>NZ_BJCL01000064.1 GCF_005403045.1 Pseudaquabacterium pictum | reverse complement strand
GGCCGGCGGCAGTTCACCGAAGTTGTTCTCAACGCTGTTCGCACCGGCGACCAGCGTGATGCCGCTCAGCAGGTCGTTGCCAGCGGTGCCACCGGTCGTGCCGATGGTGTCCTTGCCGTCCAGGTAGCCAGCGGGTTGCGTCTCGGCCACGTTGTAGGTGCCCGGGCGCAGGTTGGTGAACTGGTAGAAACCGTTCGCGTCGGTCGTGGC
>NZ_BJCL01000063.1 GCF_005403045.1 Pseudaquabacterium pictum | reverse complement strand
GCCACGACCGACGCGAACGGTTTCTACCAGTTCACCAACCTGCGCCCGGGCACCTACAACGTGGCCGAGACGCAACCCGCTGGCTACCTGGACGGCAAGGACACCATCGGCACGACCGGCGGCACCGCTGGCAACGACCTGCTGAGCGGCATCACGCTGGTCGCCGGTGCGAACAGCGTTGAGAACAACTTCGGTGAACTGCCGCCGGCC
>NZ_BJCL01000062.1 GCF_005403045.1 Pseudaquabacterium pictum | reverse complement strand
GTGGCCGTGACCGGGTTGCCCAGGTCGTCGGTGCCCGTCAGCTTGACCTCGACCCCGGCAATCGGCGCCTCGCTGTTGCGCACGCCGTCGTTGCCCGCGTCTTCGTACACGTAGCCGCTGAGCTTGGCCGGCGGCAGTTCACCGAAGTTGTTCTCAACGCTGTTCGCACCGGCGACCAGCGTGATGCCGCTCAGCAGGTCGTTGCCAGCGGTGCC
>NZ_BJCL01000061.1 GCF_005403045.1 Pseudaquabacterium pictum | reverse complement strand
CTACCTGGACGGCAAGGACACCATCGGCACGACCGGTGGCACCGCTGGCAACGACCTGCTGAGCGGCATCACGCTGGTCGCCGGTGCGAACAGCGTTGAGAACAACTTCGGTGAACTGCCGCCGGCCAAGCTCAGCGGCTACGTGTACGAAGACGCGGGCAACGACGGCGTGCGCAACAGCGAGGCGCCGATTGCCGGGGTCGAGGTCAAGCTGACGGGCACCGACGACCTGGGCAACCCGGTCACGGCCAC
>NZ_BJCL01000060.1 GCF_005403045.1 Pseudaquabacterium pictum | reverse complement strand
CTACCTGGACGGCAAGGACACCATCGGCACGACCGGCGGCACCGCTGGCAACGACCTGCTGAGCGGCATCACGCTGGTCGCCGGTGCGAACAGCGTTGAGAACAACTTCGGTGAACTGCCGCCGGCCAAGCTCAGCGGCTACGTGTACGAAGACGCGGGCAACGACGGCGTGCGCAACAGCGAGGCGCCGATTGCCGGGGTCGAGGTCAAGCTGACGGGCACCGACGACCTGGGCAACCCGGTCACGGCCAC
>NZ_BJCL01000059.1 GCF_005403045.1 Pseudaquabacterium pictum | reverse complement strand
CGAGGCCGAGGCCAGCGGGCAACTGGCCGACTCCGTGTCCCCCCGGGCCTGCCGGCCCTCCTTCCTCTTACCTGCGTCGGCCAGTCACCCACTGTCCTCGTCCAGCCACCATCACCGCATGCAGCGCGTATCTCGGTGGCGCCTGAGCGCCGGGCCGGGAGGGCCTGTTTTGCGGAGGTAGAGGCGGAGTCCTATTCGCCGCTTGCGGCGTGTAGGACGGGGGACATGGAGCAAAACAGGCCCTCCCGGCCCGGCGCGATCGCGCAGAACCAAACGTCC
>NZ_BJCL01000058.1 GCF_005403045.1 Pseudaquabacterium pictum | reverse complement strand
CTCAATCGGCGGCGTGGAGACAACTCAGTCATCGAACTGTGCAGTTCGTGCGCACGAACTTTCTCCCAGCGGCGCGCGGTGACCCGGCGATAGATCTCCAGAGTTCGTGCGCACGAACTCTCAATCGGCGGCGTGGAGACAACTCAGTCATCGAACTGTACAGTTCGTGCGCACGAACTTTCTCCCAACGGCGCGCAGGTGACCCGGCGATAGATCTCCAGAGTTCGTGCGCACGAACTCTCAATCGGCGGCGTGGAGACAACTCAGTCATCGAACTGTGCAGTTCGTGCGCACGAACTTTCTCCCAGCGGCGCGCGGTGACCCGGCGAT
>NZ_BJCL01000057.1 GCF_005403045.1 Pseudaquabacterium pictum | reverse complement strand
GGCACCGCTGGCAACGACCTGCTGAGCGGCATCACGCTGGTCGCCGGTGCGAACAGCGTTGAGAACAACTTCGGTGAACTGCCGCCGGCCGCGCTCAGCGGCTA
Organism: Pseudaquabacterium pictum; assembly: GCF_005403045.1. GTDB lineage: Bacteria > Pseudomonadota > Gammaproteobacteria > Burkholderiales > Burkholderiaceae_C > Pseudaquabacterium > Pseudaquabacterium pictum. Next base: position 231 of record NZ_BJCL01000057.1, on the reverse strand, counting down.
CGTGTACGAAGACGCGGGCAACGACGGCGTGCGCAACAGCGAGGCGCCGATTGCCGGGGTCGAGGTCAAGCTGACGGGCACCGACGACCTGGGCAACCCGGTCACGGCCACTGCCACGACCGACGCGAACGGTTTCTACCAGTTCACCAACCTGCGCCCGGGCACCTACAACGTGGCCGAGACGCAACCCGCTGGCTACCTGGACGGCAAGGACACCATCGGCACGACCGG
>NZ_BJCL01000056.1 GCF_005403045.1 Pseudaquabacterium pictum | reverse complement strand
CCGGTCGTGCCGATGGTGTCCTTGCCGTCCAGGTAGCCAGCGGGTTGCGTCTCGGCCACGTTGTAGGTGCCCGGGCGCAGGTTGGTGAACTGGTAGAAACCGTTCGCGTCGGTCGTGGCAGTGGCCGTGACCGGGTTGCCCAGGTCGTCGGTGCCCGTCAGCTTGACCTCGACCCCGGCAATCGGCGCCTCGCTGTTGCGCACGCCGTCGTTGCCCGCGTCTTCGTACACGTAGCCGCTGAGCTTGGCCGGCGGCAGTTCACCGAAGTTGTTCTCAACGCTGTTCGCACCGGCGACCAGCGTGATGCCGCTCAGCAGGTCGTTGCCAGCGGTGCC
>NZ_BJCL01000055.1 GCF_005403045.1 Pseudaquabacterium pictum | reverse complement strand
CGGTGCCACCGGTCGTGCCGATGGTGTCCTTGCCGTCCAGGTAGCCAGCGGGTTGCGTCTCGGCCACGTTGTAGGTGCCCGGGCGCAGGTTGGTGAACTGGTAGAAACCGTTCGCGTCGGTCGTGGCGGTGGCCGTGACCGGGTTGCCCAGGTCGTCGGTGCCCGTCAGCTTGACCTCGACTCCGGCAATCGGCGCCTCGCTGTTGCGCACGCCGTCGTTGCCCGCGTCTTCGTACACGTAGCCGCTGAGCGCGGCCGGCGGCAGTTCACCGAAGTTGTTCTCAACGCTGTTCGCACCGGCGACCAGCGTGATGCCGCTCAGCAGGTCGTTGCCAGCGGTGCCACCGGTCGTGCCGATGGTGTCCTTGCCGTCCAGGTAG
>NZ_BJCL01000054.1 GCF_005403045.1 Pseudaquabacterium pictum | reverse complement strand
TCCAGGTTGATGCCGTCCTCGCGGTATAGGGCCAGCAGCTTCGGCGACAGCGCCGACAGTTTCAGCCGACGCTGAACCGTCAGTACCGACACGCCGAAGCGCGCCGCCACGTCCTCGACACCCTTGCCTTCGTCAATCAGCGCCTTGAAGGCCTCGAACTCATCAGCCGGGTGCATGGCCTCGCGCCCGCTGTTCTCGGCGAGGCTGACCTCCAGCGCACGCTCGGGTGGCACCAGTTCGCACAGCACCTCGTGCCCCTTCGGCAAGCGCCCGCGCTGCTGCAACAACAGCATCGCACGCCGCCGCCGCTCACCGGCCGCCACTGCGAACTTCAGCTTGCGCGACTTGCCCCGGCTGACTTGCTGTTCGACAACCACCAAGTTGTGCAGCAAGCCCTGCGCGTCGATCAGCGCTGCCAATTCCTCGACCTGACCTGCCGAATGGCGACGAACATTGAACCGCGACGGCACCAAGCTGGCCAGCGGCACCGACAGCAACTGCTTCGTGTGTTCCATGATGATGAACTCCATAGGTTGAAGACA
>NZ_BJCL01000053.1 GCF_005403045.1 Pseudaquabacterium pictum | reverse complement strand
AGTGCCCGCGCCACCAGGCGCCAGCGGCTGGCAGCTTAGCTGCCGCCGGTGACCACCGGTGCGCCGAAATGGCGCCGATCCGGCCGGCTGTCCCGCCGCGTGCAGAAGGTCACACAGCGCTCTGGCATCATGCAATCGTTCTCACCTGCAATCCGGCCTCCGCCTGTCCGTTCCTGCATGCCGCGCCCCTCGCCGCCCCCGCCCCCTCCCGCCGCGCCGGCCCGGCCGTCCAAGGTGCAGATGGCCGACATCGCCCGGCTGGCCGGGGTCTCGGTGTCCACGGTGTCGCGGGC
>NZ_BJCL01000052.1 GCF_005403045.1 Pseudaquabacterium pictum | reverse complement strand
CGCGGCGGCGGCGCGTCACCGGCGTCCCAGCCCACCCGGTCCTCGGCCAGGCGGTTGCCCAGCAGCAGGTGGGCCAAGGCCACCACCGTGGCCAGCACCCAGAAGCCGGGCCGGCGGTCGGGCCGCGCCACCGCCGGCGGCGGGTGGTCAGGCATCCAGCCAGGCCCGGCGGCGGCTGGCCACCACCCGCGGCGGCGTGGCCTGCAGCTGCAGTGCCACGGTGGTGGCCAGCGGCGTGTCGGCCTGCGGCTGCACCACACGGGTCAGCACCCGCTGGTCGCGCACCAGCAGCACGGTGAAGGGCTGGTCGCGCGGGATCCAGGCCTGGGCATCGTCCAGCCGGCGGATGCGCCAGC
>NZ_BJCL01000051.1 GCF_005403045.1 Pseudaquabacterium pictum | reverse complement strand
GCTGCAGCGCCGCCACCGCCGGGCCGCTGGCGCCGGGCGCCAGCAGCGCGGCTGCGCCAACCGGTGCGGTGTCCACACCCGGCGGCAGCCGCCACCAGGTGACCAGCTCGCCGCGCCACAGTGCCGCCAGCCGGTCGACCGGCAGCCGCCAGCGGCGGGTGCCAGCGGCGATCACCGCACCCTCGGGCCCCAGGGCCAGCAGCCGGACGAAGCCGCTGCGGCCGCTACCGTCGGCCAGGACCAGCACCACCGGGCGGTCCAGCTGGGTGAGCAGCGGCAGGTTGCCGCTGCGGTGGCGCCAGCAGGCCAGGCCCTGCGCCGGGCCCAGGCTGCAGGGCGCACCGGCCGGCAGCGGCGGCCCCCAGGCCGTGGCCAGCTCGCGCAGCGCGGTGCTGTCGTCGGCGGCCAGGGCGGCCCAGTCGGTCTGGAGATCAAACAGCGGCAGCGCTGGCGCCGCGGCGGCGGCACTGGCAGCACGGGCCGGCGGCGCGGAGGCAGCGGCTGCGGCCACCGCATCGGCCGCCGAGGCAGGGGCCGCCAGCACACCGGCACTGGCCGACGATGCCGGCGCCGAGGCAGGCGCGGCCACCGCCAGCACCGGCCGTGCCGCCGGGCCGCGCGCACCAGGCGCCAGCGTCCACCAC
>NZ_BJCL01000050.1 GCF_005403045.1 Pseudaquabacterium pictum | reverse complement strand
AGCATTCGTCGCCGCGCACCTCGGCCAGGAAGATGCGGTCGGGTTTCATGCGCAAGCAGGCTTCCAGCAGCGACTTGGCTGTCACACGGGCTGTGCCTTGGGCGTCCTTGCTGTAGAACAGGTGCACCACGTTTGGGTGGTTCGGCAAGGTCAATTCGGCCGTGTCCTGGATCGTGATGAGGCGCTCGTGCCTGGGCACCTCCTCCACCAGGCCTTTCATGAAGGTGGTCTTGCCCGAGCCCGTCTTGCCGCTGACCACGATGGTCTGGTGCTTGCGCACAGCCAGGCGCAGGAAGTCGGCATAGCGGCCGGCGTCCTTCAACTCTGCCAGTTCGCGCTCGAAGGGCAGCAGTTCGGCGTTTGGGGTGCGCGTCACGGTGGCCGTGCGCTCGAACAGGCCCTCGCGCTCGAAGTCATCCAGCCGCTTGATCAAATGCGACGGCTTGCGCACCGTGAGCGACACCGTGCCGCGTGGCACCGCCGGCGGGATGACGAACTGGATGCGTTCGCCGCTGGGCAGCGTGGCCGACAGCAGCGGCAGCTCCTGGTTGATCTGCTGGTCGCAGAAGGTGGCGACGGCCGTGGCCAGTGACAGGCAGCGCTCCTGCGTCATCTCGGGCGCCGGCACGGTCTGCCAGCCGTGCACGGTCTCTACGAGGAGTTCGCCCGGCCTGTTGACGCAGACCTCCAGCACGCCGGGCG
>NZ_BJCL01000049.1 GCF_005403045.1 Pseudaquabacterium pictum | reverse complement strand
GCGACCCGGCGATGGAAGACGCGCTGCACGACGTGCCGCTGTTCCGCGATTTCGCAGGGCTCGGCGGCTGGGACGACCGGCTGCCTGACGAGTCGACGATCCTGCGGTTCCGCCACCTGCTGGAGAAGCACAAGCTGGCCCCTGAGATCCTCAAGACGGTCAACGACCTGCTGCAGCACAAGGGGCTGCTGCTGAAGACGGGCACGGTGGTGGACGCCACGCTGATTGCCGCGCCGAGTTCGACGAAGAACGCCACGGGCGAGCGCGACCCGGAGATGAAGCAGTCGAAGAAGGGCAACCAGTGGTTCTTCGGCATGAAGGCGCACATCGGCACCGATGCCGATTCCGGGCTGGTTCACACGGTGCGCGGCACGGCTGGCAGCGTCAACGATGTGGTCGAGGCCAACAGCCTGCTGCACGGCCAGGAAGACGAAGCCTGGGGTGATGCGGGATACCAGGGTGCGGACAAGCGACCCGATGCAGACCCTGAGGTCCGCTGGAATGTGGCGATGCGCCCGGGCAAACGTCGCCAACTCGACCACGGCAAGCCGGTCGAACATCTGACCGACCAACTGGAACGGATCAAGGCCAGCATCCGTGCGAAGGTGGAGCACCCGTTCCGGGTGATCAAGCGCCAGTTCGGCCACGTGAAGGTTCGCTACCGAGGGCTGGCGAAGAACTCGGCGCAGTTGCACACGCTGTTCGCGCTGGCCAATCTGTGGATGGCGCGCAGGCGGCTGGCCGGAGCCGGGGCATGAGTGCGCCCGAAATGGCCCAGTCAAGCGGCACAACGCGTCGCGGGCACCTTGCGATCTCGTTGCAAGCGTCAACTCGGACCGCAATTGCCCGACCCCGATCAAATTGCAAGGCGCTGCCATATCGGTCGCCGTGTTGTGCAGAGCGTCC
>NZ_BJCL01000048.1 GCF_005403045.1 Pseudaquabacterium pictum | reverse complement strand
TGCGTGTCAAGCGGCGCTTGGCTTCAGATGGTCAGCATTGAAGGGCTTGCCAGATCGCAGCACGCCGTAGGCGATGGCCAGCAGCTTGTGCATGCACGCCACCACGATCACCTTGCCCGGCTTGCCTTGAGCCTTCAGCCTGTTCCAGAACATCGCCACCAGCGGGTTGTGGCGCCCGGCCACCATCGCCGGGAAGTACAGCGCGCGCTTGAGCTCCTGGTGACCCATCGGGTGCGTGCCGCGGCGCTTGTCCAGCGACGTACCCGACTGCCGAATCAACGGCGTCAGGCTGGCGAAGGCCGTCACCGCCTTGACGTTCCTGAACCGCTCGGGCCGCCCGATGTACGCCAGCAGCTGGGCAATCGACTTCTCGCCCAGCCCGGGAATCGTGTCGAGCAGCTGCGCCCGGCGCTTCAGATCCGGGTCATCGTCGATGGTCTTGGCGATCTGCGCCTTGACCTGGGCGATGGCCGCATCCAATTCGGCGATGACACCGGCGATGGACTCGATCACTGAGGCGTGTGCCACGTCGCGCCGATTGCACTCGGCCAGACGCATGTCCTGCAACGTCTCCAACCGGGCCACCAACGCCTGCAGCGCCCGCACGCCCACAGAGGGCGCTTCCCAGCGCTCGGGCCGCTTCTCCCTGCAGAACTGCGCCAAGCACTTGGCATCCGCGGCGTCGGTCTTGTTGCGCTGGCCGTTGCTCTCGGCAAAGCGCTTGACCAGCAGCGGATTGACCACCGAAACGATCAAGCCTTGGTCGTGCATCACACACGCCAGGGCTTCGTGGTAACTGCCGGTGGACTCCATGCAGATGTGCAGACTCTGTAATCCACCAGGCAGTTGCACCAGCAGCCACTGCACCAGCGCCTGGTGCCCTGAGCGGTCATTGGCGAACACCTTGGACCTGAACTTGTCGTTGGGCAGCAAGAGCGCCACATCCAACTTCGCCTTGCTGACGTCCACCCCGAGAAAGCTCTGCACGATCGACTCCTTTGCGATCACAACAGCGCTGGATTCGACACGCGCACCCTAGTATGCGGGGTCGCCGCCGGCGGC
>NZ_BJCL01000047.1 GCF_005403045.1 Pseudaquabacterium pictum | reverse complement strand
CGCCAGCAGCACCGAGGGCACCGGGCCGCGGGCGCGCAGCACCAGCCCGGCGGCCACCGGCCCGGCCCTGGCCAGCGAACCGGCCGAGCGCAGCGCACCGCGCAGCACCGACCGGACCGCCGCCGACACCATCCGCCTGCCGGCCGACACCGGCAACCCGGCACCGGGCGCCGGCCCGCAGGCGGCCAGCCAGCCGGCCGCGCCCGGCACACCGGCGCTGCCCGTGGCGGGCGAACGGGCCGCATCGGCCCAGGCTGCCGCCGTGGCCGCAGCCGCGCGCAACGAGCCGCTGCCTTCCGCCGATGCCACCGCCACCGTGCAGGCCTTGCCGCCGCTGCCGGGCGCGGCCAGCAGCACGCTGCCGGGCACCACCAGCGTGGCGGCAACGGTGCCCGCCGAGGCCCGCGTGCCGGTGCCGCTGGACAATCCCGGCTTCGGCGCGGCGCTGGGGGCGCAGGTCAGCGTGCTGGTGCGCGATGGCGTGCAGACCGCGCGCCTGCAGCTCAACCCGGCCGAGATGGGCCCGATCGCTGTGCAGATCGCGCTGGACGGCAGCGCTGCCCGCGTCGACTTCCAGGCCGACCTGGCCGGCACCCGGGCGGTGATCGAGGCCTCGCTGCCGGCACTGGCCGGCGCCTTGCAGGACGCCGGCTTCACGCTGGCCGGCGGCGGCGTGTTCCAGCAGACGCCCGGCCGCCAGGGCCAGGGCGATGCACAGCCGCAGCCGGGCCAGGCACGCCAGGCCGACAACGGCCGCACCGGCGACGCCAACCCGCAGGCCGGCGCCACGGTGCTGCGCAGCCAGCGCGGCCTGGTCGACCTGGTGGCCTGA
>NZ_BJCL01000046.1 GCF_005403045.1 Pseudaquabacterium pictum | reverse complement strand
CAAGCGGCACAACGCGTCGCGGGCACCTTGCGATCTCGTTGCAAGCGTCAACTCGGACCGCAATTGCCCGACCCCGATCAAATTGCAAGGCGCTGCCATATCGGTCGCCGTGTTGTGCAGAGCGTCCTTAGGTCTGATCAATGACTCTTCTGCGCCCGAATGATTGCCAATCGCGCCATCATTGGGTTCAATGTGGTCATGTCGGCCTTGCTGCAATGACGTCTATATCGGATTAGACGTCGCAGAAGCCCACTTCGCTTGCTGAAGGTAACGCCATGACGAAGCCAATTGATCGATCTATCGAAGGTAGGCAAAAGCGCAAGCCGGATCTTTTCATCAGCCATAGTTCGAGGGATAAACCAGTGGTTCGCCGTTTGGCAGAAGAACTGGCATGGTGTGGAATCGATGTGTGGCTGGATGAATGGGAACTTCAGGCCGGCGAAAGTCTTCACGATGTGCTGGCACAAGCCGCGACCAAGGCAAACTTCTTGGGTGTCATTGTTGGTGCCAACTTTGATGACTCGCCATGGGCTAACGATGAATTGAAAATCGGTCTGTCCAGAGAGAAGGCCGAGAAACGTCATGTTGTGATTCCAATTGTCGTCGGCCGCCAGCCTCTCCCAGCATTTCTTCAGGGGCGAGTCTACATCGACCTGAGGCGCGATCGATACATTGGAATCGCCCGTTTGATTGGCTTGCTGCTGAAGTTGCCGCAACAAACAGTGACGGACGCCATACTCGAGTACCGACCGAAACGTTTCAGTGACCTCCATGGAATCCTGAGGTACTGCGGACTGAGTCCGACGATTGCACTGAACAAGGAAGTTGTCGACAGCATACTGCAGGCGGGCGGAAGAAAAACGAGTGAAGGATGCGTTGAGTTCTTCCCGGAAGAGATCATCATCCACCCCTCAGCCTCTCCGCATCTCAGAAAATTGATGTCACGGCTGATCACTGTCCTTCATGACGAGCAGGCCAGCGCCGCCTGAGCATTCGCTCAACCAACCCATTGCGGCATGAGGCTGAAGGCCTGTCATGTCAATTTGAGCCTTTGGCCACGGGCCGCAACGGACCTGTTGACTCAAACGTTAGGGACGGTCTGCAAAAGTCCGTCGCCCATGTGCTTGGTCCCGCTGTGAGCCGATGAGACGATGCCGGCCATGAAGCAGCAGAGCCTGGGTCTGGGTCAGTCGACGAAGCGGACGCGACGGCGGG
>NZ_BJCL01000045.1 GCF_005403045.1 Pseudaquabacterium pictum | reverse complement strand
TGAAGATCCACGAATACCAGGGTAAAGAGATCCTGCGCCAGTTTGGCGTGCCGGTGCCGCGCGGCGTGCCGGCGTTCACTGTGCAGGAGGCGGTGGAGGCGGCGCAGAAGCTGGGCGGGCCGGTGTGGGTGGTCAAGGCGCAGATCCACGCTGGTGGCCGCGGCAAGGGCGGCGGCGTGAAGGTCACCAAGAGCGTCGACGGCGTGAAGGACCTGGCGGGCCAGATCCTGGGCATGCAGCTGGTCACCCACCAGACCGGCCCCGAGGGCCAGAAGGTGCGGCGCCTGTACATCGAGGAAGGCGCGGACATCCAGAAGGAGTACTACGTCTCCCTGGTCACCGACCGCCAGAGCCAGAAGGTGGCCTTCATCGCCAGCAGCGAAGGCGGCATGGACATCGAGGAAGTGGCGCATTCCACGCCCGAGAAGATCATCACCGAAGTGATCGACCCGCTGACCGGCCTGGGCGATGCGCAGGCGGCCCAGATCGCCCGCTCCATCGGCCTGGGTGAAGGCTCGGTGCCACAGGCGGTCACGCTGTTCCAGAGCCTGTACCGCTGCTACATGGAGACCGACGCCTCGCTGGTGGAGATCAACCCGCTGAACTGCGATTCCAAGGGCAACCTGATCGCGCTGGACGCGAAGTTCAACTTCGACGCCAACGCGCTGTTCCGCCACCCCGAGATCGTGGCCTACCGCGATCTGGACGAGGAAGATCCGGCGGAGGTGGAGGCCAGCAAGTTCGACCTGGCCTACATCAGCCTGGACGGCAACATCGGCTGCCTGGTCAACGGTGCGGGCCTGGCGATGGCGACGATGGACACCATCAAGCTGTTCGGCGGCAGCCCGGCGAACTTCCTGGACGTGGGCGGTGGTGCCACGGCCGAGAAGGTGACCGAGGCGTTCAAGATCATGCTGAAGAACCCCGAGGTCAAGGGCATCCTGGTCAACATCTTCGGCGGAATCATGAAGTGCGACACCATCGCCGAGGGCGTGATCACGGCCTGCAAGGCGGTGAACCTGAGTGTGCCGCTGGTGGTGCGCATGAAGGGCACGAACGAGGACCTGGGCAAGAAGATGCTGGCCGAGAGCGGTCTGCCGATCATCGCGGCCGACACCATGGCCGAAGCGGCCACCAAGATCGTCGCAGCCGTCGCCTGAAGCCCCGGAGAAGAACCATGAGCATCCTGATCAACAAAGACACCAAGGTCATCACCCAGGGCATCACCGGCAAGACCGGTCAGTTCCACACCCTGGGCTGCCAGGCCTATGCCAACGGCAAGGCGGC
>NZ_BJCL01000044.1 GCF_005403045.1 Pseudaquabacterium pictum | reverse complement strand
GCGCTGGCCATGACCATGGCGACGACCTTGTAGGAGACGAGCTTGTTGGGGCGCAGGTGCACCTCGGGCTGGTCGGGCAGGGCGGCGACCTGGCTGAGCTTGTTCTCCAGCGTGGCGCGGTCGGGGACGATCTCGCCGTTCCAGCCGATGGTGCCGTCGAAGTCGACGTCGATGCGCACGATCTCCGGCGGCTTGGGCGGCGCGCTGCTCGGGCCCACCGGCATGTTCATCTTCACCGCGTGCGTCTGCAGCGGGATGGTGATGATCAGCATGATGATCAGCACCAGCATCACGTCGATCAGCGGCGTAGTGTTCATCTCCACCATCACCTCGTCTTCGCCGCTGGCGTTGCCGACATTCATTCCCATGGTGTGCTCCTCATTGCTTGGGGGGCGCTTCGGTGATGAAGCCCACCTTGGCGATGCCCGCGCGCTGGCAGGCCACCACCAGGCGGCCCACGGCCTCGTAGCGCGCTTCCTCGTCACCGCGGATGTGCACCTCGGGCTGCGGCTCCTTGACCGCCTCCTTCTTCAGCTCTGCCACCACGCTCTCGATGTCGGGCATCTTGCGGGTGTTCCAGTAGATGTCGCCATCCTTGCTGACGGCCAGCAGCACGTTCTCGGGCTTGGTCTGCGTGGGCACGTTGCGCTCCTTGGGCAGCTGCAACGTGATGCTCTGGGTGACCACGGGAATCGTGATCAGGAAGATGATCAGCAGCACCAGCATCACGTCCACCAGGGGCGTGGTGTTGATGGCCGAGTTCATCTGCTCTTCGCCGTCGTCGTCCGGCGAGCCGACGCTCATGCCCATGGCTTACCTTTTGCCGGCCAGCAGGACGTTGTGCACGTCACCGCTGAAGGCGCGGATCTTCTCCATCACGCTCTTGTTGCGGCGGATCAGCCAGTTGTAGCCCATCACCGCGGGGACGGCCACGGCCAGGCCGATGGCCGTCATGATCAGCGCCTCGCCCACCGGGCCGGCCACCTTGTCGATGCTGGCCTGGCCGGCGATGCCGATGGCCGTCAGCGCGTGGTAGATGCCCCAGACCGTGCCGAACAGGCCCACGAACGGGGCGGTGGAGCCCACCGTGGCCAGGAAGGCCAGGCCGTCCTGCAGGCGGCTGTTGATGTTGCCCACCGCGCGCTCCACGCTCATGCTGATCCAGGTGTGGCGGTCGATGGCCTCCACCAGCGTGCCCTCGTGGTGCTCGTCGGCCTTGACGCCCTGCTCGGCGATGTAGCGGAAGGCGCTGCCTTCATCGAGCGTGCCGGTGGCCTGCTTCATCGAATTGGCCTTCCAGAAGCTGTCGCCGATGGCGCTGGCCGCCTTCAGCAGCTTCTGCTGCTCGAACAGCTTGGTGAAGATGATGTACCAGGAGCCGATGCTCATGATGATCATGATGATCAGCGTGCCCTTGGCGACGAAGTCACCCTGCTTCCACAGCGCCTCCAGGCCGTAGGGGTTCATCACCTCCTCCTTGGCGACCACCGGCTCGGCCGGGGCGGGGGCGGGCGCGGCTGCCGGGGCGGCGGCATCGGCCGCCGGCGCCGAGGCTTGTGCCAGGGCCGGTGCGGGGGCGGTGGTGGCGAGGGTGGCGATCACCACCAGGGCGGCGGCCAGCGGCGCGCGCAGGAAACTCAGCAGGGACATGGTCACTCCAGGGACAAGCGGATTGAGAGGGAGAAGGCGTCGCCGGGGCGGCGGCGGCCGGCTTATTCAGTCTTCCAGACGTACTCGACGACGGTGGTCGCGCCCACGGCCTGACCGTTCTCGTCGGTGCCGGGCTTGAACGGGCACTTGCTCAGCGCCTCGATCGCGGTGCGGTCGAGCAGCCGGTGCTCGCGCGAGGGGCCGGCCGATTTCTCGATCTCGGCCTTGCTCACCTTGCCGGTGGCATCCACGGTGAAGCGGATCTTGGTGGTGCCGGTGGCCTCGGCACGCATCGCGGCGGCGGGGAATTCCGGCTTCTCGCAGGTGGCCACGTTGATCACCGGGGCCACGGCCTGGCGCTTGGGCGCGGGCGGCGCCGGCGGTGCGGCCGGTGCGGTGGGGCCCGGCGCCGGTGCCGGGGCGATGGCCACGGGGGCCGGCGGCGGGGCCTCGCGGGTGACGGTGATGGCCGGGGCCGGCGGCGGGTTGGCCACCTGGATCTCCGGCGGCGGCACGAACGACGGCGGCGGCAGCGCCACCTTCGGCGGCGGCGGCAGGTTCTCCGGCGGCGGCGGTGGCGGCGGCTTGACCTCCTCGATGATCTTCGTCTCGATCGGGGCCTTGATCACCTCGACGATCTTGTGGCCCAACCCGTTGACCAGGGCATAACCCAGGACCACGTGACCCACGACCACCACGATCAGACCG
>NZ_BJCL01000043.1 GCF_005403045.1 Pseudaquabacterium pictum | reverse complement strand
GGCGGCCGCGGCGCCGGCGGTGCTGGCGCCGCTGGCGGCATCGGCGGGCGCGTTGGCGGTGGCCGGTGCCGAGGCGCCGGGTGCAGGCATGGCCTCGGCCGCGGCCGAGGCGGGCAAGGCCGGCGTGCTGCCGGCCGCAGGGGCCGGCGCTGCAGACGGCTTCAGCACCAGCCAGCCCACCAGCGCGGCCAGCAGCAGCGCCACCACCACGCCGATCAGCAGGGCCGGGCTCTTCTGCTCGGCCGGCCGCGGCATCGGCGTGTCGCGGGTGGCGTGCAGCGGTGGCGGGCTGACCGGCGGGCGCGTGCTGCCCGGCGGCGGCATGCGCATCGTCGGCTCCTGCTCGCCGCGGCGGGGCAGGATGACCGTGGCCTCCTCGTCCAGCGGCAGCAGCAGGTGCACCTCGTCGGCAGCCGGCGCGTCCTTGCGCGGCATCAGGATGGTGGGCTCGTCGCGCACCGGTGCCGGCGGTGGTGCATCGGCCCGCTTCGGCATCAGGATGGTGGCCTCGTCACGCGCCGTCACCGGTGCCGCGGGCGGGGGCTTGCGCGGGATCAGCACCGTGGCCTCGTCGCGCCGGGGCAGCAGCACGGTGGCTTCGCCGTCGGGTTCGGGCGGCGTCAGGCGCGACAGGTCGAGGATGGTGCGGTCGTCGTCCTCGGGCGTGGACGGGCGCGGCACCAGGGCCGTGCGCAGCGCGGCCACGCTCTGCGGTCGGTCGGCCGGGCGCGGCCTGAGCATCCAGTCCACCGCCTGCAGGAAGCTGGGCGAGCAGACCGCCAGCAGCGCCGGCTGGCGGGACAGCGGCGGCATCTCGTCTTCCACCGCGCGGGCGGTGGCCGGTGGCGGCGCCTTGCCGAGCAGCAGGAAGTGCAGCGTGGCACCCAGCGCGTACAGGTCGGTCCAGGCGCCCTGCTTGACGGCACCGGCCTCGGCGTACTGCTCGATGGGCGCGTAGGCCGGCTTCAGGATGGCGGTCAGCGCCACGCTCTTGTCGGTGAGCACCCGCCGCGCGGCGCCGAAGTCCAGCAGCACCGGCTGGCCGTCGGGCTGCAGGATGACGTTGTCGGGCGAGATGTCGCGGTGGTAGATGCCGGCGCCGTGCAGCCGCTCCAGCGCATCCAGCAGGGGTTCGAGCAGGCGGCGCAGCCAAGCCTCGTCGGGCGTCTTGTCCATGCGCCGGCGCACCGCATGCAGGTTGCTGCCGGCGTAGTAGGGCATGGCCATGTAGGCGGTGTTGTTGGCCTCCCAGTAGCGGTGCACCTTCACCAGGCCGGGCGCGTCGAAGCGGGCCAGCAGCCGCGCCTCGTTGACGAAGGAGCGCAGCCCCAGCGTGAACGACTCGGCATGCGATTCGCCGTGCAGCGCGACCTTGGGCCCGTCGCTGCGGCCCACCAGCGACGACGGCATGTACTCCTTGATCGCCACGTCGCGTTCCAGCGCATGGTCGAAGGCCAGGTAGACGATGCCGAAGCCGCCGATGCCCAGCACCCGGCGCAGCTCGAATTCATCCAGCCGGGTGCCCGGGGGCAGGGCGGCGGGGGGACGGTTGTTGTCGGTGACGGCCATGCGCGGTGCAGGATACCAGCGCCCATCCGCGCCGGGCACCCCGGGGCGGGCGGGTGGGCGCCGGAAATCAGCGCGCCGACTTCAGCGCGTTGGCGATGGCCTGGTTGGCCGCCTCGGTGAGGGCCACGGCCAGCCGCGCGGTGGACGGGCCGTCCAGGTCGAGCAGCGCCTCCACCCGGCGCGCTGCCGCCTCGCCCTGCAGCCGCAGGCCGAAGGACAGCAGCGGTTTCAGCGGGTCATTGCTGGGAATGGGCCCGTCCAGCGGCGCCAGCCGCAGGCGGCCGAAGGGCGCGGCCGTGACCAGCGCCTCGTTCAGGTTGATGAAGGCCTGCTGCGCATGGGCATGCACCAGGGCGGCGGCCGGCGCAGGCGCCAGCTCCATCAGCGGCGACAGCGTGGGCAAGCCGCCCGGTGCGGCAAAGGCCGGTGCGCGGGTGCCGGTGGTGTCGAGCACGCTCAGGTGCAGCGCCATCGCCAGCGACAGCGCCTCCTGCCGCTGCGCCTGGTAGGCCGTGCGGGCGGCGGCATCGCCCGGCCCGATGCCGGCCGGCGTGCGCGGCACCAGGCGCATGCCGGTGGGCGCCAGCGCCAGGTAGCGCCGCGTGGTGCCGCCCTGGGTGAAGACCAGCTGCACCGGCGCGGCGGCCGTGCTGCCGGCGGCGCTGGCCGCATGCACCGCGCCGTGGGCCTGCACCACGGCCGCGGCATCGGCCAGCACCACGCCGGCGGCCTGCAGCCGGGCCTGCAGGTCGGCCCAGGCATGGTCGGTCAGCGCCTGCAGCACGGCCACGTCGGGCGTGGCGCGCCAGGCCAGCTGGGCCCGGCCCTCGGGCACCGGCAGGCCCAGCAGCTTGCCGTCGCGCACCGGGCCGGGCTGCTCGCCGGCCAGATCGAACAGCAGCAGGAATTCGGCGATGTGCACCTGCTTGCCGCGCAGGTCCAGCGCGCCGCTGGTGGCCGGTGCCGGGGCCGGCGCGCCGGGCAGGCGGGCCAGTGCGGCCTCGGCCGAGGCCAGTGTCAGCGGCCGCAGCGGCGGCAGGTCGGCCGGCTGGGCCGGGGTGGCGATGGCGGCGCAGGCGAGCAGGGCGCC
>NZ_BJCL01000042.1 GCF_005403045.1 Pseudaquabacterium pictum | reverse complement strand
GTCGGTGCGCCTGGCCGCCTTGTGCTGCGGTTGCCCGCGGCGCCGGCCTGGCCTAGATCGCGCAACCCTTCGCAAGTGCTTGATTCGATTGACTGCGCGCAGTTATTGAATCGAGTCCAAGGAAGACAAACGGCCACATCGGCGCGCACCTGGCGCGGCTGGATGCACCATGTTTCGGTGCGGGTGGTCAGCTCAAGGGGCGCCAGCAGGTCGGCCGCGCGGGCATTAAGGCCGCGGATGGCCCGCGCCAGTTCGTCGGCATAGCGGGTGCTGGGGCGATCGACATAGCGCACGCCAAAGTCGATGCCATGGGCCTCGCAGGCACCCAGGTAGGCGGCGTGGTCGTTGGCCTTGCAGGCCTGGTGGGCCTCGGTCAGTGCCGGACTTCCCAGACCCTCGCCGCTGTGCCGGTACAGCTCGCGCATGGGGGTGATGGGCGGCAGTCCGAAGAACTGAAATTGCCGGATGCCCCAGCGCCTCGCCCAGGCCACCACGCGCCGGGCGGTGTCGGCGCCGCTGGTGTCGCTTTCGGTGTCGCTGTCCAGCCCTTCCCCGTCAATGCTCTTGGACACGTACTTCGCCACATAGGCGAGTGCGCTGCCCTTGGCGGGGTCGATGCGCTCCACCTTGAACCGGTGTTCGGCCGCGCCTGGCTCGTCAGGGCTGTCGGCCAGGGCGCAGGCGCGCAGGGTTTGAAGGATGTCGCCTGTCTGTTCTGCCGGCGCGAACACCAGCACGTGCCAGTGTGGGCAGCCATCGTGGTGGGGCTCGACGGTGCGCAGGCCATAGGCTGCCAGCCCTTGACGCTGCAAGCTGCGCATGGCGCGGCGCCACACTCCATGCAGATAGGTTTGCACCTGGCGCGGGCAGCTGCCGTCATGCTCGGTGTTGGCCTGGCCGGTGTGGTGCCTGGCGTGCATGCGGCTGGGCGCCGTGATGGTCAGGAACAGAGCCTCATGGCCCTTGGTGCGTGCCCTGGCCTCGATACCCTTGATGCGCACCATCAAGGCGGCGCGGCGGTTCGCCGGGTTTGCCTGGCTGCCCTTGATCACGTCATCTAGCGGTATCACCTCGCCGGTGTTGGTGTTCAGCACCTCCAGGGACGCCAGCAGGGCCGCCAATCGGCGCCGGTCGGCATCAGCGCGGCGCAAGGCCTTTTCCGACACGTAGGGGGATGCGCGGCGGTGCACCGCGCCCTGCTGGATGGCGTGATGTTCGACGGTGCGCAGGCGCTTGCGCAGCGCCCGGCGCCACCACGCCGGATCGGCCATGCGGTTCACTCGCTGCGTGAAACCGGCACTCGGCGGAAGTTCAACGTGGTGCTGCCGCGCCTTGGCGCGCAGGTACTTCAGCGCTACAGGCTCGGGGGTGTCTTGCGCCTTCCACAGCCCCGCCATGCGCTGCACCTGGCCCGCGATCTTCTCGGCGGCCGCCTCAATGTCGCTGTCGGTCAGGTCAACCGCGGCCGCCAGCGCAGCCAGGTCGGCCGGGCTCAAAGTTGCACCCCGTTGTGGTCGGTATCGGTAGGCTCTGCGGGCCGCAGTTCAACCACCTGACCGGCGCGGCGGATGAGTGCCCGCGCCTGGTGGATGGCCTGCAGTTCTGGCAATCGCAGTGCATCTGCCGGGTTGGCAGTGCCGATGATCTGGCGGTTGTTCTGCCTGGTTGCCCGTACGTACGTGCCGCAGTGGGGCAACCACAGTCGGTAAGCCATCGGTGGCAGGGTCGGTCGGTCTGTCATGGGCAAAGCTCCGCCTATCGCGGCGCCTGGCCGCGTTGAAAGTTCACTGGGGGTTGGGCGGCGCGGCGGATCAGGCCGCGCAGGTCGGGGGGGCCGGCTGGATCAGCCGAACAGCGATCCCATGAGGCTGTTGGCGGGCTTGCTGGCCTTGCGCCGTTGCAGCGCCTCGCGGTCACCTGTCACGATGCGAAGTGCATCGGCCTGGCGCTGGTGCATCAGGTCAGCGTGGCTTTCCGGCTTTGCCTTACCCGTCAAGATTGCGGGCTTCGGCGTGCCGCCGACCTCGCGGCCGAACAGGCGTGCGAACAGTCTGCCGTTCTCGGCCAGCGCTTGAAGTGCTTCGGCGTGTGCGACCTGGCTCGCCTCGGTCAGCCCACCGAACAGGCCTGTCTCCACCTTGCGCTGCAGGAGTTCCTCCGCCCGCTGTTCGTTGGCGTCGATCAAGTCCAGCATGCGGCCCATCTCAGCTTCATCCGTGATGGCGATCCGCATGTGGTGAAACTGCGCGCGCTGAGGCTGGAAATCCTCGGAGGAACCACGGTTTTCCGTCGGTGTCCCCAGGACTCCGGCCGGGAAAACTTGGCCGCTGCCCCGGGCCTTCTCGCCCGGCTTCTTGGTGTCCTGGAACTCGTAGCCGCGGTCTTCGAAGAACTCCCGCAGATCCGCCAAGAACACTTCGTCAGGAATGTAGTTCCCGGCTTCGAAGCGCTTGATCTTGTGGTCAGGCAGGCCGGACTCCTTGGCCGCCTTCGCTTGGCTCATGCCGAGGTAGTTGCGCGCCGCCCGGGCGTCGTCGGGGGTCAACGGGAGAGAGGAAAAGTCGATCATTGCGTATGCTCCATTGATTCGGAGCAACGAATCGTTGCACCGTGGCCGGAGTCTACGGTTTGCTCCCGATCATTGCAACTGGGAAATTATTCGTTGCACGCATCCCGCGTGTAACGGTCAGCCTACTTGAGCTTCTTGCGGTGCTCTAGGCGATCCCGAAGTGCGTCCGCCATGGCCAACAGCTTCTCATTGGCCTTGTCCTGCAAGCCAACATCAAAGCCTACGTCCCACTTTCGCTGAACGCTCAAGGCCAGCTTCATCAAGGCGTCGTAGTGGTTGTGGTGCAGCGATGCCATCACGTGGGCCATCCATGCGAACCCCTCGGGGTCATGCCGTGCACGGGTGCCGGTCCGTCGCTCCTCGATCAATGCGCTGAAGGGGTCGTCGTCCCCGTAGATCAAGAAGTTGGGGGTGATGCGTAAGGCCTCACACAGCAGACGAATTTCACGAGGAGACGGCCGATTTGTGCCCGCCTCGTAGAGCGAGACAACGGCCCGCGACACACCCTTCTCGTCAGGGTCAAGGCTTCGCGTCAGCTCGGCAAGTTCACCTTGAGTCCACCGGTGTTCTTCTCGGGCCTGTTGCAAGCGGACCCCCAGTTGATCTTCTGGCTTGCCCAGCCTGCCGGGCTGCGCGGTACCCGCTGCAAGACTCTCGCGCGATTCACGGTCGATGAACTCCGCCTGTACCGCTAGGGCGTCAAGCGCAGCACTCGCGAGGCGCGTCTTCGCGCTCGACTTCTTCGCTGGGCCGCGTGAGGGCTTCGTCTTCTGTTCGCCGTCCATCTTGCAGGTTCGACCTGGCAGGAAAACCGCAGGATACACGGGGCTTGTAGCCCAGCTGAATCGTTCTACAAAGCGGCATCGGCCAGGGGCTTGTGCCCGGCGTGCTGCACTTCGACACGT
>NZ_BJCL01000041.1 GCF_005403045.1 Pseudaquabacterium pictum | reverse complement strand
CGATGCGGGCGGCGGCGCTGGCCAGGTCGGGGCTGGCGGCCCGGGCCGCGGCCACCAGGGCCGGCAGCGCCGGGTCGTCGAACTGCTGCCACCAGGCGGTCAGGTCGGCCAGCCGGCCGCCGTGCGGCAGGCCGGTCTGCCATTGCGGTGGCAGCGGCGCCGGGGCGACGGCCGGCTGCGCCGCGGCGGCGCCGGCGGCTGTCCAGGTGGCAGCGGCCAGCGCCGCAGCCAGGCCGGTGCGGCAGCGGCGCAGCGCGGTGGCGGGCGGTGTCATGGTGTCCCTCCGGCCGCGGCGCGGCGGCGCTGCTCGTGGTCGATCATCGCCAGGCCCTGGCGCAGCAGGCAATCGCCCCAGCGTTCGACGGCATCGGGCGCTGCATGCAGCTGCGGGGCCACCGCGTCGGTCACGTCGCGCCCCAGGTGCAGGTGCACGCCCAGCGCCGACAGGCAGACCACCAGGCGGTGCAAATCATCGTCGGGCGCGGTCAGGCCCAGGTGGCGGCACAGCACGCCCACCATCGCGTCGTGCATCGGGCGGATGCCCTCGTGCACCTCCTGCACCCACAGGCCAGTTGGCTCGACCATTTCGCGCATGCGCAGCTTCACGCAGAGCTGCCCGTCCTCGCCCTGCTGCAGCGGCTCCAGGAAGCCGGCGTAGTAGGCGCGCAGCGCGTCTTCCAGCGACAGCCCGAAGGCAGCGAAGTGCGCGATGTTGTCGGCGATCTCGCCCAGCGGCTCGAAGAACACCGCCCGGTACAGCCCGGCCTTGTCGCCGAAGTAGTAGCTGATGGCGGCCACGTTGACGCCGGCGACCTGCGCCAGCTCGCGCGTGGTGGTGGCGGCAAAGCCCTGGTGGGCGAACAGCCGCAGGCCGGCGCGCAGCAACCGGGCCCGGGCGGGGTCGGGCTCGGTGCCGGCGGGCGCAGTGGCGGCGCTGGGGCGGGTGGGTGGTGGAACCATGGCGCGCAGTCTAGGCGAGCAAATCAAACGTTTGATTAACCCCGCAAAACTCAGGGTTTTCATGGGGATGTCGCCGACTTGTCGCCGGCGCTGGCGGCTTGCGCGGCGCCGGCCGCAGGCATAGGCTGGCAGCGCCAACCGCCCCCCCCACCGCGCCCGCCCTGCGGCCTGTGCGCAACGTGCGAGCGCTCCAACCTGAGGAGAACCGCCATGCCCAGCCCATCCCCCCTGCCCGGCGCCACCGACGCCGCGGTGCAGGTCGCCGACATCCGCAGCCTGGCCCTGGTGGGCCCGTCGGGTGCCGGCAAGACCAGCCTGGCCGAGGCCCTGCTG
Source organism: Pseudaquabacterium pictum (assembly GCF_005403045.1). Taxonomy (GTDB): domain Bacteria; phylum Pseudomonadota; class Gammaproteobacteria; order Burkholderiales; family Burkholderiaceae_C; genus Pseudaquabacterium; species Pseudaquabacterium pictum. Next base: position 2,403 of record NZ_BJCL01000041.1, on the reverse strand, counting down.
GCCGCCAGCGGCGCCATCGCCACCCCCGGCAGCGTGGAGCGCGGCAGCACCGTGGCCGACCACGACCCGCTGGCGCGGCGCATGGGCCACTCCTTGCAGGCAGCGGTGCTGCACTGCCACTGGCGCGGCAGCCGCATCCACCTGATCGACACCCCTGGCGCGCCCGACTTCATCGGCCACAGCCTGCCGGCGCTGGAGGCGGTGGACACCGCGGTGGTGGTGGTCAACGCCAGCACCGGCCTGGAGCCGATGGCGCTGCGCATGCTGCAGCAGGCCGCCGAGCGCCGGCTGGACCGCGTGGTGGTGGTCAACCGCATCGACGCGCCCGGGGTCGACCTGGCGGCGGTGCTGGCCCAGATCCAGACCGCCTGCGGCCGTGGCTGCCTGCCGCTGAACCTGCCCTGCACGCCGGCCGATGGCGGCCCGCTGCAGGTGGTCGACGCCTTCTTCAACCGCGCCGGCACCAGCGACTTCGGCCCGGTGGAGGCCGCCCACCGGGCCCTGGTGGAACAGGTGGTGGAGGTCGACAGCGTCTTCGTCGAGCGCTACCTGGCCGACGGCGATGTCGACGCCGCCGAACTGCACGCACCGCTGGAGCAGGCGCTGCGCGAAGGCCACCTGGTGCCGGTGTGCTTCGTCTCGGCGCGCACCGGCGCGGGGGTGCAGGCGCTGCTCGATGTCATCCACCACCTGCTGCCGCACCCCGGCGAGGGCAACCCGCCAGCCTTCCTGCGCGGCGAGGGCGCGGCCGCGGTGCCGGTGCTGGCCCGGCCCGATCCGGCGCTGCATGTGCTGGCCCATGTCTTCAAGGTCACGGTCGATCCCTACATCGGCAAGCTGGGCGTGCTGCGGGTGCACCAGGGCTGCGTCCGGCCGGGCGCGCTGCTGTACGTGGGCGACAGCCGCAAGCCGTTCCGCGTCGCCCACCTCTACCGCCTGCAGGGCAAGGCCCACACCGAGGTGGCGCAGGCCTTGCCGGGCGACCTCTGCGCGATCGCCAAGGTGGACGCGCTGCACGTCGACGCGGTGCTGCACGACGCCGCCGAGGACGACCACCTCCACCTGGCGCCGCTGCAGCTGCCCGAACCGGTGCACGGCCTGGCGCTGCGCCCGAAGCGCCTCGGCGACGAGCAGCGGCTCTGGGACACGCTGGCCCGGCTGGTCGTCGAGGACCCCTGCCTGCGCGTGGCCCAGGTGCCGGGCAGCCACGAGACGGTGGTCTCCGGCCTGGGCGAGCTGCACCTGCGCCTGCTGCTGGAGCGGCTGCGCGAGCAGCACCGGCTGGAGGTGGACACGCAGCCGCCGCGCATCGCCTACCGCGAGACGGCCACCAGCGCCGCCGAGGGCCAGCACCGGCACAAGAAGCAGACCGGCGGCGCCGGCCAGTTCGGCGAGGTGCGGCTGCGGGTGGAGCCGCTGCCGCGCGGCGCCGGCTTCGAATTCATCGACGCGGTCAAGGGTGGCGCCATCCCGGGCGCCTTCATCCCGGCGGTCGAGAAGGGCGTGCGCGAGGCCATGGCCGGCGGCGCCATCACCGGCCATCCGGTGGTGGACGTGCGGGTCACCGTGCTCGATGGCAAGCACCACAGCGTGGACAGCAAGGAGATCGCCTTCGTCACCGCTGGCCGCCAGGCCTTCCTGGCGGCGATGCGCGAAGCCCGGGCCACCGTGCTGGAGCCCATCGCCGACCTGCAGATCAGCGCCCCGGCCGCGGCCATCGGCGACATCACCGGCGACCTGGCCGCCCGCCGCGGCATGGTGGCCGGCACCCAGGCCGGTGCGCTGGGCGCGGTGGTGATCCAGGCGCGGGCGCCGCTGGCCGAGCTGGTGGGCTACCAGACCCGCCTGAACACGCTGACCAGCGGCGAGGGCCGCTACACGCTGGCGCTGGCGCACCACGCGCCGGTGCCGCCGGCCGTGCAGCAGCAGCTGGTGGCGGGCTGGCACACCCGCGAGGCCGGCTGAGGCGGACGGGTGGCCGCCAACGGCGGGCCGGCGGCTGCCGCCCGCCGCGGGGCCACACCACAGTGTTAAAAATCTAGATGCGACTCGTTCGCATTTGCGTTAGCATGTCGGCATCGACGAATCCCTGGTTGCCGCGCATGTCCACCGTCCTGCTGCCTGCCCTGCCCCGCCTGCCGGCCGGCATCGCCACCGCCGGCCTGGGGCCCCGCCGCCGCCCTGCCTCGCTGGTCGCCATCGCCGTGGCGCATGCCGCGCTGGCCTGGCTGCTGCTGCAGGGCGACACGGTGCAGCGGGCGGTGCAGCAGGTCTCGCCGCTGATGGTGGCGCTGCTGCACACCCCGGCGCCGCAGCCCCAGCCGGCGCCGGCCCTGCCCGCGCCGCCGCCGCAGCGCCTGCCAGGCCAGCGCGGCATGCGCCACGGCGATGGCGACCAGCGAG
>NZ_BJCL01000040.1 GCF_005403045.1 Pseudaquabacterium pictum | reverse complement strand
CGCCAGCGGCCACGGCAGGACCGCCACCGCGGCGCCGCGAACCGGAGCCGGCGCCATGCTGACCGCTGAAGCCGGCAACCAGGCGAGCCCCATGGGGCGACCGCTGACGCACCGCGACTGCCTCGCATACGCGCCGCACGGCGCGATGTTGCTGGGCATCTGCCGACCCATGGTGCAGGTCCGGCGCTCGCACCCAACCGGCGCCTACACGCTGTGTGGCCAGGTGGCCGAACTGTCGAACGACAGCGACACCGGGGCAGAGTGGTTCAAGGTTGAAACACCCATCGGCCCAGTGTGGGCGCTGGGCAAGGCCCTGCGCATGTGTTCCGGCGACGGGCGCTGCCATTGCGAGCCGGCGCCGGATGAACCAGACGGTACGACCGGCCCCGCCTCTGCCTCTATAGGCGGCAAGGGTTCTACCGGCCGGGCATCCACCGGGATCAACCAGCCAACCGGCACCGCTGCACCTGGAAGCGCCGATGTCTGACCTGTTCTTGACCCATGCCGAGCTGGTCGACCTGACCGGCTTCAAGGCGCCGCACTGCCAGGCGCGCTGGCTGACCCGTAACCGCTGGCGCTTCGTGCTGAACCGGCACCGGGAACCGAAGGTGGCGCGGCAGCATTTCGCCGACCGCATGGGCTGCGGCGACGGCACCGGCGCCACCGCCAGCCATGCCCACCTGATCAACCAGGCGGCGGCCGGCGAACAGCCGAACTTCGCCGCACTCAATCGACGCTGATCATGGGGCGCCGTCGCACCACCAATCAAGGGCTGCCACCCGGCCTGCACATGAAGGGCGAGCGGTATTACCACGTGACCACCACCACCCCGCGCAAGTGGACCCCGCTAGGCAAAAACCGGGCGCGGGCGCTGCTGGAGTGGGCGCGGATCGCGGGCACCGAGCCAGACCCGAACGTGCGCACCTTCGACGTGATCGCGCAGCGATATGAGCGGGAGGTGATGCCGACCAAAGCGCCCCGCACCCAGAAAGACAACCTGATCGAGCTGGATCGCCTCCGCGCCGTGTTTGGGCGCATGCTGATCGAGGCGATCAAGCCGCATCATGTACGCGGCTACCTGGACAAGCGCGGGCAAAGCGCCAAGGCCCGCGCCAACCGGGAGAAGGCCCTGCTGAGCCACGTGTTCAACAAGGCCCGGGAGTGGGGCTACACCGACGCGCCAAATCCCTGTCAGGGGGTGAAGGGCTTCACCGAGGCCGGGCGTGACCGGTATGTCACAGACGACGAATTCAAGGCCGTGCGCGAGCAGGCAGACCCGACCGTGCGCGACGCGATGGACCTCGCCCTGCTGACCGGCCAGCGGCCGGCCGACGTTCTGAAGATCATGCGCACCGACGTCCGAGATGGCACCCTGTTCGTGGCGCAGAACAAGACCGGGGCAAAGCGGGCAATTGAAATCGTCGGCGAGCTGGCCGAGGTGGTGGAGCGCATCAAAACCCGGCCCCGGGTTCGGCAAAGTGCCTACCTCGTCCAAGACGACGACGGCAAGCCACTGAGCCTGCTAGCGCTGCGCGGGCGGTTCGACAAGGCCCGCAAGGCGGCCGGCGTGTCGTTCCAGTTTCGGGACATCCGGGCCAAAACCGCAAGTGACACTGGTGATCTTGGGCACTCCCAGCGGCTGCTGGGCCACAAGAATCGCGACATGACCGAACACTATGTGCGGGAGCGTATAGGCCAACGTGTGAAGCCGCTTCGATGAATCGGCGGCAATACGCACCGAGGGGCGGCGCTATGAGATCGCCACCCCAACGTGGCAATTGCTCATTACGCAGCCACGCAGGTTGGAATGACTGCCGTTCGCCCAGAATAGATCAAGAGTGTCACGGCTTGCCACGACTCTAACATCGGCAGCCAACATGTCCATCGCCTCTACGACCATTAGGTCGGGCAGTTCGAGCCTCAAACGCAGCGAAATGTGACCCGGCGCGTCGCGGATAGTTATTGCCCCGCCAGAGACATCAACATCCCAATTGGAGGCAAGGGGCCGCCACTCATTCTCTTCGATCTGGAGGCTGATATCACCTTGGGCGTTGTGGAACTGGCCAGAGAGTCGAACTGGGCCGCCGGGGGCATCCGAAGGCTCAATCTTCAATACCGGAATACCTTTAACCAGAAGGGGAATGACACAGCCAACGGCCAAGACACCTCCGATTGCAATCCTGGGCTGACTCGCCCCCATAGCAAAAACTTCGGACGAAAAGCCTTGTCGGAGACAAAAGGGCGCCTTCATGGCCGCCGCGACTGCGCCCTTGTTCAAAAACCGTCTGGTGACTTTGGCATGACACTGTGGGCATAACAGCGCGATGCACTCAGGATCATGGCTCGTAGCCCATGCAAATGGAGGATCAACATGCTCGTACTCGATCAATGCTGAACCACACACCACGCATCCGAAGCCACAAGCCTGCCGAACAAGCCGCTTCACGTTAGCCGGTATGGTCCGCGAGAGCCCATGCTTGTTGGCATCCGACATCGCGACTCCGATCTGTTTGTAGAAGGACGAAAATCATTGTAGAAAAGCCCCGACCGGCGAACCGTGCGGGGCTTTCGTCTAAGCGCTTGTCAGCGCTTAGGTATCGTGGTGGCCTGGGGCGGAATCGAACCACCGACACACGGATTTTCAGTTCTTCCAAGACCAATGCCAACGTGCAGCCGTTACTGCGCGTCACGAACCGAAATCTGACTGAACACTATGGGAGAGCACCTGCCGGTGTTCCGGTCAAACCTCTGCGGTAGGCCGCGCCAGCTAGCAGAACGGCTACCCCCGCCGCCAAGAAAGCTGCTGTCGAGGGTTCTGGGACGGCCAAGACGTCACCATCTCGAATCACAGTGGCGCTCATGCGTGCACGCTGGTCCGTGTGGTGCACGATTCCCACGCCGGTAGCCAAGTAAAAGGCGTCCGGGTTCGGCGGCATCGACATCACTGTTGTGGACATCCAATAGGATGACCGGAAGTTGGAAAAGGGCCCGGGGTTTCTGACTCCACCACCGATATTGCCCAGCGTTGTGAAGTACAGGTTGCCCAGCTCCGACGTACCCCCGAGGTCAAGGTCGTAGCGGCTGCCGGTCATCCTCGGCAATCGCCAACCAGAGACGCCAAACGCTGAGTAGTTCGCCGCCCAGTCCATTGCATCCGCCCAGGTCATGACGCGCGAAGTGCCCAAGTCAGCCAACCAGGTGACATCTAACCGGGTGTCATAGTAGGCATCAGCTTCCCCGTCTCCGTTTGCGTCACGGGGCAACAACGTTGCCCGCCACGAATCAGTGTTCGCTGTCGCTGGCGCTAGGAGGCACGCCATCGCGAGCGGAGCAAACAACTTGGCAGCAGCGTGCCAACGACAGAAGCTCTTCTTGATCATGTGCACAACCCTTTTTAGCCTGCGAATCAGTGACACCAATCATGATCGCAACCGTTCAGGCTTACCACCCCCATGAGGGGGCCGACTCACGTAGCGCGACGCACCGCACCGCACCGCACCGCACCGCACCGCACCGACCACACTTTGTAGAGGGCAGCCCGCAAATGTAGAAAAGCCCCGACCGGCGAACCGTGCGGGGCTTTCGTCTAAGTGCCTGTCAGCACTAGGGATTTTTGGTGGCCTGGGGCGGAATCGAACCACCGACACGCGGATTTTCAATCCGCTGCTCTACCAACTGAGCTACCAGGCCGAGCCTGTGAGTATAGCCTGATTTCGGCGCCGCGCCGCCAGCCTGGCG
>NZ_BJCL01000039.1 GCF_005403045.1 Pseudaquabacterium pictum | reverse complement strand
CGCCCGCGCCCGCCCCGGCGGCGGCCGCCGCGGCCCCCGCCGACGCGGCGTCCGCCCCGCCGGCCCCCGTGGCCAACAAGGGCGATGTGTCCTGGATGCTGGTGTCCACCCTGCTCGTCATCATGATGACGGTGCCGGGCCTGGCGCTGTTTTATGGCGGCCTGGTGCGCAGCAAGAACATCCTGTCGGTGCTGATGCAGGTGATGGTGACCTTCTCGCTGATCGTCGTGCTGTGGGCCATCTACGGCTACAGCCTGGCCTTCACCGAGGGCAATGCCTTCGTCGGCGGGCTCGACCGGTTGTTCCTCAAGGGCGTGTTCGATTCGGCCACCGGCACCTTCGCGATGGCGGCCACCTTCAGCAAGGGTGTCTACATCCCTGAACTGCTGTTCGCGGCCTTCCAGGCCACGTTCGCCGGCATCACCTGCTGCCTGATCGTCGGCGCCTTCGCCGAGCGCATCAAGTTCAGCGCCGTGCTGCTGTTCAGCGCGCTGTGGTTCACCTTCAGCTACGCGCCGATCGCCCACATGGTGTGGTTCTGGATGGGCCCGGACGCCTACGCCAGCAAGGAAGTCGTCGACGCGATGAACGCCAAGGCCGGCCTGATCTGGCAGCACGGCGCGCTGGACTTCGCCGGCGGCACGGTGGTGCACATCAACGCCGCCGTGGCGGGCCTGGTGGGTGCCTACATGATCGGCAAGCGGGTGGGCTACGGCCGTGAAGCCATGGCGCCGCACAGCCTGCCGCTGACCATGGTGGGTGCCGCGCTGCTGTGGGTGGGCTGGTTCGGCTTCAACGCCGGCAGCGCGCTGGAAGCCGGCAACTCCGCCGTGCTGGCCTTCATGAACACCTTCACCGCCACCGCAGCCGCCGTGCTGGCCTGGTGCCTGGGTGAAGCCATGATGCGCGGCAAGGCCAGCATGCTGGGCGCCGCCTCGGGTGCGGTGGCCGGCCTGGTGGCCATCACCCCGGCCTGCGGCAACGTCGGCCTGATGGGCGCCATCGTCATCGGCTTCGTCGCCGGCTTCGCCTGCCTGTGGGGCGTGCACAGCCTGAAGAAGCTGCTGGGTGCGGACGACTCGCTGGACGTGTTCGGCGTGCACGGCGTGGGCGGCATCGTCGGTGCCCTGCTGACCGGCGTGTTCAACACCCAGGACCTGGGTGGCCCCGGCCTGGTGACCGACTGGGTCACCGCCACGGTGGGCAGCAACGGCATCGGTGCCCAGGTGTGGATCCAGCTCAAGGGCGTGCTGATCACCATCGTCTGGTCGGCCGTGGTGGCTGCCATCGCCTTCAAGATCACCGACCTGGTGGTGGGCCTGCGTGTCTCGGAAGAGGAAGAGCGCGAAGGCCTGGACATCAGCTCGCACGGCGAGACGGCCTACAGCAAGTGATGCGGGCGGGCCGGCGCTGCCGGCCTGCTGCAACAGGGCTGCCCACGGGCAGCCCTTTTTCGTGGTGGCTTGCCGAACCGGCGGGCGGCACCATCTGCCAGAATCGATCGACCCTTTCTCCAGCACCCAGGCAGCCCCATGGTTCCGCATCTCATCACCGCGCTCACCGGCCCGATCAACGAGCTGGAAGCGCGCATCCTCGACTCGATGCCGGCCATCGAGCGCTGGTTCCGGCTGGAATGGATGGAGCACACGCCGCCGTTCTACTGCTCGGTGGATCTGCGCAACGCCGGCTTCAAGCTGGCGCCGGTGGACACCAACCTGTTCCCGGGCGGCTTCAACAACCTCACGCCCGAGATGCTGCCGCTGGCGGTGCAGGCGGCGATGGCGGCCATCGAGAAGATCTGCCCCGAGGCCAAGAACCTGCTGCTGATCCCCGAGCAGGCGCACACCCGCAACACCTTCTACCTGAGCAGCGTGCAGCGGCTGATGCGCATCTTCACCCAGGCCGGGCTCAACGTGCGCCTGGGCACGCTGGACGATGCGGTGAAGGCGCCCACCCCGGTGGCCCTGCCCGACGGCAGCGAGCTGGTGCTGGAGCCGCTGCTGCGCACCCGCGGCCGGCTGGGGCTGAAGGACTTCGATCCATGCACCATCCTGCTGAACAACGACCTGTCCGAGGGCGTGCCCCGGGCGCTGCAGCACCTGCACGAGCAGTACCTGCTGCCGCCGCTGCATGCCGGCTGGGGCGTGCGCCGCATGAGCCGCCACTTCCAGAGCTATGAAGAGGTGGCCAAGAAGTTCGCCAAGCTGCTGGGCATGGACCCCTGGCTGATCAACCCGATGTTCGGCCAGTGCACCGAGGTGAACCCGGGTGACGCCGCCGGCCTGGACTGCGTGCAGACCAACGTGGATGCGCTGCTGACCAAGGTGCGCCGCAAGTACAAGGAATACGGCATCAACGAGAAGCCGTTCGTGGTGGTGAAGGCCGACACCGGCAACGACGGCCTGGGCCCGGTGACGGTGCGCGACGCCAAGGACCTGGGCGAGGCCTATGCCCGTGCCCGCGCCCGGGCGGCAGCCAGCAACGTGGCCGTGACCGAGGCCACCCAGGTCATCATCCAGGAGGGCGTGCCCACCTACGAGCGGGTGAACGACGCGGTGGCCGAGCCGGTGGTGACGATGATCGACCGCTATGTGGTGGGTGGCTACTACCGGGTGCATGCCGAGCGCGGCGTCGACGAGAACCTCAACGCCCCTGGCGCCCGCTACGTGCCGCTGGCCTTTGCCGGCAGCCACCACCTGCCGCGCGCCGGTGAAAAGCCCGGCGCCAACGCCCCCAACCGCTTCTACATGTATGGCGTGATCGGCCGCCTGGCCATGCTGGCCGCCAGCTACGAGCTGGAAGCCACCGATCCCGACGCCGAGGTCTACGAGTGAACGGCGCGCCGGCGCAACAGCAGCCGGCGTCATGATGCGGCGCACCAAAGCAGGCGCAGAATAGGCGGCTCGCAGACACGTGGCCCCGCTGGCGGGGCCTGGCAATGAGCACGGCCCACGCCCCCAAGACCCCCGCCGCCCTGGCCGCGCTGACCCTCGGCGCCCTCGGCGTGGTGTACGGCGACATCGGCACCAGCCCGCTGTATGCGCTCAAGGAGGTGTTCCACGCCGGCCATGTGGACACCTCGCGCGACAACATCCTGGGTGTGCTGTCGCTGATCTTCTGGACGATGACCACCATCGTCTCGGTCAAGTACGTGCTGCTGATCCTGCGCGCCGACAACAACGGCGAGGGTGGCCTGATCGCGATGCTGGCGCTGGCCACCACCGCGGTGAAGGACCGGCCGCAGCTGCGCAGGGTGCTGATGACGGTGGGCCTGTTCGGCACCGCCATCTTCTACGGTGACGGTGTCATCACGCCGGCCATCTCGGTGCTGTCGGCGGTGGAGGGCCTGGAAGTGGCCGCACCCAGCCTGCACAACTGGGTGATCCCGATCACCCTGCTGGTGCTGACGGGGCTGTTCTCGGTGCAGCGTTTCGGCACCGGCGGCATCGGCAAGTTCTTCGGGCCGATCACGCTGGTCTGGTTCATCGTGCTGGTGGCACTGGGCCTGCCGCACATCCTGGGCAATCCGGCGGTGCTGGTGGCGCTGAACCCGGTGTATGCCTTCCAGTTCTTCGCCGCGCAGCCGCTGGTGGCCTTCATCGGCCTGGGCGCGGTGGTGCTGTGCGTGACTGGCGGCGAGGCGCTGTATGCCGACATGGGCCACTTCGGCAAGCGCCCCATCCGCATCGCCTGGTACGGCTTCGTGATGCCGGCGCTGGTGGTCAACTACTTCGGCCAGGGGGCGATGCTGCTCAACGACCCCGAGGCGGTGAAGAACCCGTTCTTCCTGATGGCGCCGGACTGGGCGCGGCTGCCGCTGGTGTTCCTGGCCACGGCGGCCACGGTGATCGCCTCGCAGGCGCTGATCTCGGCGGCCTTCTCGGTCACCAAGCAGGCCATCCAGCTGGGCATCCTGCCGCGCATGGCGGTGCGCCACACGTCCGTCAAGGACACCGGCCAGATCTACGTCCCCTTCGTCAACTGGGGGCTGTTCGTCTTCATCGTGCTGGCGGTGGGGCTGTTCAAGACCTCGTCCAACCTGGCCTCGGCTTACGGCATCGCCGTCACGCTGGACATGACCATCACCACGGTGATGACGTTCTACGTGATCCGCTACGGCTGGAAGTACCCGCTGCTGCCCTGCCTGCTGGCCACGGGTTTCTTCTTCATCATCGACATCACCTTCTTCGCCAGCAACATGCTCAAGCTGGTGGCCGGCGGCTGGTTCCCCATCGTCATCGGCATCGGCATGTTCACCCTGATGCTGACCTGGATGCAGGGCCGCAAGCTGATGGCTGCGCGACTGCGCGACGACGCGATCGACCTGACCAGCTTCCTGGAGGCGATCTTCGTCAGCCCGCCGCTGCGGGTGCCGGGCACGGCCGTCTTCCTGTCGGCCGACATCGACCTCACGCCCAATGCGCTGCTGCACAACCTCAAGCACAACAAGGTGCTGCACGAGTACAACCTGTTCGTCACCGTGCGCCACCATGAGGTGCCGTGGATCGGCCTGAACAAGCGCATCGAGATGCAGAGCCTGGGCCACGATTGCTGGCAGGTGGTGCTCCACTTCGGCTTCAAGAACGACCCCGACGTGCCCGAGGCGCTGAAACTGCTGGAAGGCCGTGGCATCCCGCTGCCCGACATGGACACCAGCTATTTCCTCAGCCGCGACATCGTCATCCCCACCTTCGGCGATGGCATGGCGATCTGGCGCGAGAAGCTGTTCGCCAGCATGCACCGCAACGCCGCCGGCGCGGCCGACTTCCTCAGCCTGCCCAGCAACCGCATCGTGGAGCTGGGGGCAAAGGTCGAAATCTGAGTTTCGGCTCTGGGCTCGTTGCGGAAGTTGCCGGTTCACCATCTTCAGCACGAGGGCGAACGCCTCGGTCGTGCCTGAGCGCTGGGCCGGGAGGCCCTGCTTTGCGGAGGTCAAGACACCGTTGTGCGTGTCAAGCGGCGCTTGGCTTCAGATGGTCAGCATTGAAGGGCTTGCCAGATCGCAGCACGCCGTAGGCGATGGCCAGCAGCTTGTGCATGCACGCCACCACGATCACCTTGCCCGGCTTGCCT
>NZ_BJCL01000038.1 GCF_005403045.1 Pseudaquabacterium pictum | reverse complement strand
TCGTCAGGCAGCCGGTCGTCCCAGCCGCCGAGCCCTGCGAAATCGCGGAACAGCGGCACGTCGTGCAGCGCGTCTTCCATCGCCGGGTCGCTCAGGTTGAACCACTGCTGCATGAAGTGGATGCGCAGCATCGCCTCGACGGGAAACGGCGGACGACCACGACGGCCTTCGGGCATGTACGGCAACACCAGCGCGACCAGATCCGTCCACGGCACCACGCGCTCCATATCGCTCAGAAACTCCCGCCGTCGCGTTCGCTTCGTCGACTGGCCCAGACCCAAGCTCTGCTGCTTCATGACCGGCATCGTCTCATCGGCCCAGAGTGCGGCCAAGCACTTGGGCGACGGGGTTTTGCAGAGCATCCTTAGCCGTCATTTCCTTTCGCGGGTTGTTCAACCCGCACATCCGCAATGCTTCCGACTTGTGTAAGCCGCAGACCCGCGTGCGTCAAATGCAGAGCTTCCCGTCCGCGAACCAAAACCTCTCGCCATTTCGCCGCTGTGACTATGCAGGCGTCGCCGGCTGGTTAATCCGAGTCCTCATCTCGCCAGCGAATCTTCTGCTTCACAGTTCCGCCAGTCTTCTGATCAAAGGCCTCCATTTCAAACTGTTGTGGCAGTCGACAAGCGGCAAAGATTCATCCTTCGCAATGATTTTTCTTTGCAAAACGATTAAAACATCACGCTTCACCACCCGGAAGGCCGCACCAGTTATTGATAATTTCGGCAATCTCTCATTTTCCGGACGTGAGGGCATCAATTTGGGCAAGGCCTCTGTGTGCCTTCGTCATTGATGAACTGCGTGACATCGCAGCGATTGCAGCTGGCGCGCAGTATCCGGTTCATAATGCGTAATGTTGGAACCACCATGCCTCTCTCGAAACATAGCTTTCTCCGCGCGCATGCGTACTCTGCACCAAACGTCGCAGGAATCCTTGATGAAGCGACCAGGCAACCAAATGCATGCAAGCACATTGAACGACCATCGCCGCCAAGATGGCTAGTCGGCGACCGCGCGCGAGTAGACGGCGCAGTCACGGCCCACATGTCAACATTGAGTGCCGTCAAGCGGAAGAACGGCAATGTATTTTATCGCAAACGGCACCCCCAGCATCGATGCTTGGTCGCAGGAGTGGCTTCTCATCCGATTGAGTTGGCTTGGCTACGTGCTCTCAGGCAAAGCAATGCTGCTGCAGCCGTGACAAAATTCTTAGAATATAAAAAATGGCGCACCGAGACAATCGCGTGGCTGGTACAGCAGTTCGGAACGAACTTGGTTGGCGTGGTCGAGCATTCGGACGAGAGCCATCTGCACATTCACTACTTTGTTGTCGGCGATGCGCAACGCTTACATCCCGGGCTTCGTGCCGAACTCGTCGATGATTGCCGAATTGCTGCGAGGAAAGCCCGATGCGAAGCTTATTCTTCCGGCATGGCGGCTTGGCTAGATCTCTACCATGAGCAAGTTGGACAGAGAAACGGTATGGTCCGTGGTGACGGAAGCAGTCGGCCGATCTGGCGAATCAAAGACCGAAGTGTTCGCACCGAGATTGCTAATTTGCAGGCCGCGATTCGGGGCGTGTTGGATGAACAGGCGCGCGCGCACTTGGATGATCTCTTGAAACAATTTTATGACTCACAACCACAACATAAGAGACGAAAGATGAAGTTTTGAAACGTGGATTCAAGACTTCAGAGCAATTTGCTCATACTGCAAAGTCCACTCGCAGCCATTCCAACTTAATGTTGGACGGCCAGCCAACGCATGTTGACCGTTGCAGCAACAAGACATAGAAGCCCTCAGGCCTGCGGCATCCAGATGCGTAGCCCGACGCGCCGACATTCGACGTTTGGGTACTGCATCGAGGCTGGGAGTCATCCGTCGAAGGGCGGGAGTCTTTAGTCGATGACTGCCCTTGGAAGCGGGCAACCAAACCGCTCTTTGGGTCTCACAGATGCGTTTCAAAGCCCAGGAAACGTCACGAGTTGTCTCCACGCCGGCGATTGAGAGTTCGTGCGCACGAACTGCACAGTTCAATGACTGAGTTGTCTCCACGCCGCCGATTGAGAGTTCGTGCGCACGAACTCTGGAGATCTATCGCCGGGTCACCTGCGCGCCGTTTGGAGAAAGTTCGTGCGCACGAACTGCACAGTTCGATGACCGAGTTGTCTCCACGCCGGCGATTGAGAGTTCGTGCGCACGAACTGCACAGTTCGATGACTGAGTTGTCTCCACGCCGCCGATTGAGAGTTCGTGCGCACGAACTCTGGAGATCTATCGCCGGGTCACCGCGCGCCGCTGGGAGAAAGTTCGTGCGCACGAACTGCACAGTTCGATGACTGAGTTGTCTCCACGCCGCCGATTGAGAGTTCGTGCGCACGAACTCTGGAGATCTATCGCCGGGTCACCTGCGCGCCGTTGGGAGAAAGTTCGTGCGCACGAACTGTACAGTTCGATGACTGAGTTGTCTCCACGCCGGCGATCGAGAGTTTGTGCGCACGAACTCTGGAGATCTATCGCCGTGGACGCCTGTCGAATTGGCGAAAAAGCGTTGCCTGGCGCTATCGTAGCCCGCCGAGCTCCCGGTTGTTCCAAAAGCTGCGGGATGCTGATTTCGGCGCTGTTCCCTCAGGGAGGGAACTCGACCAACGCGCCAGCCCTGCACCCGCGTTATTTCAGGTCGGGACGTTTGTCGCGGGATCAAGTTCGCCGTGGACCGACAGCGGTGAGCTGTACTCTCTGGATGTCGAGTCAGACCGCGCGCAGCAGTGCCTTAAACCAGATGGCCACTTAGTCCTTGCTTCTCAAGGGATTGGAAATAGTGCGGAGCATTCGCCCTGGGCGCATCTTTGACCCAATACTCAGTAGTGCCGCTTTTGCGGCGGATGAATAGCCCATGCAACCCTACCACTCTGCGAGGGGGGGCGGGGGCAAAGCCATCTTATGCCGTCCAACAGCACTGCCGAGAGAGAGTTGGCGGTGCTCGCAACTATTTAGCCCTGCCACGATGCCGGCATGTCGACATTGCGTGGAGGTCACTGGCGGCCTAACTCGGTCAGTTGGCCATCGCCACGCCATAATCTGTCGATCTACCACTGGGATCGGGCCATGAAGAAGTCGCCGAAAAATTCCCTAGCCGACTCCATGGAACGGCCATTGCCACCCATCGCGTCGAAGTCGGGGAGATGGATGGGCACAAGATCTTGGTTTACGCCGAATTCAAGCAGCCAAAGGCAACGCCTGTGCCTTCTAGCGTCAAGGCTCAGATGCTGACGGACACGCGAGCAAACTTCACTAGCGGCGGCCTGGCAAGTCTCGGGAAGAACAGCAGGCAACCTTTCAGAGGTGGCCTCTCACCAGATAGTTGCAAGAACAGTTGCAGTGGTGACTCAAAGAATGCAACTACCAGACGTAGGGAGGCAAGCGACAATTGTTTGTCACGTCGTTGAAGATCCAGCGCGCGTGAGCATGGACCTCTACAAGCTGCCAAGTCCTCAGAATGAAGAATAGATCGGCTTAATCGAGAATCTCGACGGCCTGTATGCACTGGCAGATGAGCTGCTTGCAAGGGTGGCACTGCATGAAGACGGCACTCTAGCGGCAGCGGCCTGAGTGATTGAGCCGCTCGTGGCGTCAGAACTGAAAGAATCTAACACCAGATTTGCGTCATACTAGATGCGCTTGTAAAATGTAGGCAAGCCAACACACTTCATGTTTGAGTTCTTCATCAGCAGTTGACTCATGAGGCCTATCCGTTGATCAGAAGGATATGCAGCCCCTGCTGGCCCGTGCCGCGAGGGCTTTTTTTGCCCGAGGCGCGCGAATCCTGACATGAAAGCACGCTACGGGCGACTGCTGTCGCGAAACTACTGGCGAGCGATCAGCCGCGCGGATCGAGAGATCCTGTGCAGCTACGGCCGCGGGCAGATCCCGCGGCGGGCGGCCATGGGAGCTCTGGGCCTGCGCGACTACGGCGAGCTGCTCGCGCTGCTGAGTCGCGCTCGCGTGCCGATTCCGCTCGTATCAATCGACCTCAGGCGCGAGATGGTCGCGCGGACGGTCGAGATGCTCAGTCGGCCCAGTCGGCCGTAGCTGTTTAAGTCAGGCGAAGACGCTCGTCTTCAGTCAACTCCGACCACTTGACGCAGTGTGTTTGGCCTGCTGACGTGTAGCAAAACCCGAGGAAGTGCGTGCGGTCTTCGGACGCAAATTCGTCGGCCAGCAAATCAACCGCGCGCGAACGGCTCGATGCTTCGCCGACTTCCCTGAAGTAGTCTTTGAACTCGCGCACAAAAACGGAACTGCCGGGATAAAAAACTGATTTTTCATTTCCATTTGGGACTACTTTGGCATCAAGCAATGATATCGCTGCACGTTTCGATGCAAGTTTTGCGAAGAACTCGATCTGCGCAATCTGACTCAGATCGATGTTGTGCGAAGCCGTGACTTCTTAAATTCAGCGGGTGAACTTCGCTCGAACGGCTTTGCAGGGCGTCTAGCGAACTTCCCAGTCCTGGCTTTTGCATCAGACACTGTACGGCCGTACAGTTTTTTGACACAGGAGCGGCGACACGTGGTACGCTGACGTGTCATGTCTTCGAACCGCACCACCACCCTGACCTGCACGGCCGTCATAGCCGTGCAGATGGGCCTGAGTGCGCCGAGACCCCAGGCGCAGACGGCGAGTTCGATACCCAAGCTGTAGCCAGTACCCGAACTCCCCCTCACCCCAACGCAGGCCCGCGATCGAGAGATCCGGGCCTGTTTGCTTTTCCGGCGTCAAGACATGAGCTTCAACACCATCCCCCAGGACCCAGCGAAGTCGATTCTGCTGTTCGGCGACCCGCACTCGGACTTCACGCCCGTCATCCGCGCCGTGGTCCAGCACCGGCCGGCAGCAGTCATCTTGCTGGGCGACCTGACGCCTGTGCAACCCCTGCACCTGGCTCTCGGCCGGCTGACTGAGCTCACGGAAGTCTGGTTCATCCACGGCAACCACGACGGCGACGACGAGCTGGCGTGGGACGCCATCACGACCGACATCGTCGGCAGCGAGCTGGAGCACAGGAACCTGCACGGCAAGGTGGCCACCATCGCCGGCCTGAAGGTTGCCGGCCTGGGCGGCGTCTTTCGTGAGTCAGTCTGGTATCCGCGCCGTGACGCGAAGGCAGAGGCTGCGTTCGAGACGCCTGAAGACCTGCGCCGGCACATGAAGCCTGCGGAGCGATGGCGTGGTGGCATCAGCCTGAAGCATCGGACGTCGATTTTTCCGAGCGAAGTTGAGGCGCTAGGGACGGTCTGCAAAAGTCCGTCGCCCATGTGCTTGGTCCCGCTGTGAGCCGATGAGACGATGCCGGCCATGAAGCAGCAGAGCCTGGGTCTGGGTCAGTCGACGAAGCGGACGCGACGGCGGGA
>NZ_BJCL01000037.1 GCF_005403045.1 Pseudaquabacterium pictum | reverse complement strand
GTTTATTGCTGCCGTCATTGCTTATTATGTTCATCCCGTCAACATTCAAACGGCCTGTCTCATCATGGAAGGCGCTGAATTTACGGAAAACATTATTAATGGCGTCGAGCGTCCGGTTAAAGCCGCTGAATTGTTCGCGTTTACCTTGCGTGTACGCGCAGGAAACACTGACGTTCTTACTGACGCAGAAGAAAACGTGCGTCAAAAATTACGTGCAGAAGGAGTGATGTAATGTCTAAAGGTAAAAAACGTTCTGGCGCTCGCCCTGGTCGTCCGCAGCCGTTGCGAGGTACTAAAGGCAAGCGTAAAGGCGCTCGTCTTTGGTATGTAGGTGGTCAACAATTTTAATTGCAGGGGCTTCGGCCCCTTACTTGAGGATAAATTATGTCTAATATTCAAACTGGCGCCGAGCGTATGCCGCATGACCTTTCCCATCTTGGCTTCCTTGCTGGTCAGATTGGTCGTCTTATTACCATTTCAACTACTCCGGTTATCGCTGGCGACTCCTTCGAGATGGACGCCGTTGGCGCTCTCCGTCTTTCTCCATTGCGTCGTGGCCTTGCTATTGACTCTACTGTAGACATTTTTACTTTTTATGTCCCTCATCGTCACGTTTATGGTGAACAGTGGATTAAGTTCATGAAGGATGGTGTTAATGCCACTCCTCTCCCGACTGTTAACACTACTGGTTATATTGACCATGCCGCTTTTCTTGGCACGATTAACCCTGATACCAATAAAATCCCTAAGCATTTGTTTCAGGGTTATTTGAATATCTATAACAACTATTTTAAAGCGCCGTGGATGCCTGACCGTACCGAGGCTAACCCTAATGAGCTTAATCAAGATGATGCTCGTTATGGTTTCCGTTGCTGCCATCTCAAAAACATTTGGACTGCTCCGCTTCCTCCTGAGACTGAGCTTTCTCGCCAAATGACGACTTCTACCACATCTATTGACATTATGGGTCTGCAAGCTGCTTATGCTAATTTGCATACTGACCAAGAACGTGATTACTTCATGCAGCGTTACCATGATGTTATTTCTTCATTTGGAGGTAAAACCTCTTATGACGCTGACAACCGTCCTTTACTTGTCATGCGCTCTAATCTCTGGGCATCTGGCTATGATGTTGATGGAACTGACCAAACGTCGTTAGGCCAGTTTTCTGGTCGTGTTCAACAGACCTATAAACATTCTGTGCCGCGTTTCTTTGTTCCTGAGCATGGCACTATGTTTACTCTTGCGCTTGTTCGTTTTCCGCCTACTGCGACTAAAGAGATTCAGTACCTTAACGCTAAAGGTGCTTTGACTTATACCGATATTGCTGGCGACCCTGTTTTGTATGGCAACTTGCCGCCGCGTGAAATTTCTATGAAGGATGTTTTCCGTTCTGGTGATTCGTCTAAGAAGTTTAAGATTGCTGAGGGTCAGTGGTATCGTTATGCGCCTTCGTATGTTTCTCCTGCTTATCACCTTCTTGAAGGCTTCCCATTCATTCAGGAACCGCCTTCTGGTGATTTGCAAGAACGCGTACTTATTCGCCACCATGATTATGACCAGTGTTTCCAGTCCGTTCAGTTGTTGCAGTGGAATAGTCAGGTTAAATTTAATGTGACCGTTTATCGCAATCTGCCGACCACTCGCGATTCAATCATGACTTCGTGATAAAAGATTGAGTGTGAGGTTATAACGCCGAAGCGGTAAAAATTTTAATTTTTGCCGCTGAGGGGTTGACCAAGCGAAGCGCGGTAGGTTTTCTGCTTAGGAGTTTAATCATGTTTCAGACTTTTATTTCTCGCCATAATTCAAACTTTTTTTCTGATAAGCTGGTTCTCACTTCTGTTACTCCAGCTTCTTCGGCACCTGTTTTACAGACACCTAAAGCTACATCGTCAACGTTATATTTTGATAGTTTGACGGTTAATGCTGGTAATGGTGGTTTTCTTCATTGCATTCAGATGGATACATCTGTCAACGCCGCTAATCAGGTTGTTTCTGTTGGTGCTGATATTGCTTTTGATGCCGACCCTAAATTTTTTGCCTGTTTGGTTCGCTTTGAGTCTTCTTCGGTTCCGACTACCCTCCCGACTGCCTATGATGTTTATCCTTTGGATGGTCGCCATGATGGTGGTTATTATACCGTCAAGGACTGTGTGACTATTGACGTCCTTCCCCGTACGCCGGGCAATAATGTTTATGTTGGTTTCATGGTTTGGTCTAACTTTACCGCTACTAAATGCCGCGGATTGGTTTCGCTGAATCAGGTTATTAAAGAGATTATTTGTCTCCAGCCACTTAAGTGAGGTGATTTATGTTTGGTGCTATTGCTGGCGGTATTGCTTCTGCTCTTGCTGGTGGCGCCATGTCTAAATTGTTTGGAGGCGGTCAAAAAGCCGCCTCCGGTGGCATTCAAGGTGATGTGCTTGCTACCGATAACAATACTGTAGGCATGGGTGATGCTGGTATTAAATCTGCCATTCAAGGCTCTAATGTTCCTAACCCTGATGAGGCCGTCCCTAGTTTTGTTTCTGGTGCTATGGCTAAAGCTGGTAAAGGACTTCTTGAAGGTACGTTGCAGGCTGGCACTTCTGCCGTTTCTGATAAGTTGCTTGATTTGGTTGGACTTGGTGGCAAGTCTGCCGCTGATAAAGGAAAGGATACTCGTGATTATCTTGCTGCTGCATTTCCTGAGCTTAATGCTTGGGAGCGTGCTGGTGCTGATGCTTCCTCTGCTGGTATGGTTGACGCCGGATTTGAGAATCAAAAAGAGCTTACTAAAATGCAACTGGACAATCAGAAAGAGATTGCCGAGATGCAAAATGAGACTCAAAAAGAGATTGCTGGCATTCAGTCGGCGACTTCACGCCAGAATACGAAAGACCAGGTATATGCACAAAATGAGATGCTTGCTTATCAACAGAAGGAGTCTACTGCTCGCGTTGCGTCTATTATGGAAAACACCAATCTTTCCAAGCAACAGCAGGTTTCCGAGATTATGCGCCAAATGCTTACTCAAGCTCAAACGGCTGGTCAGTATTTTACCAATGACCAAATCAAAGAAATGACTCGCAAGGTTAGTGCTGAGGTTGACTTAGTTCATCAGCAAACGCAGAATCAGCGGTATGGCTCTTCTCATATTGGCGCTACTGCAAAGGATATTTCTAATGTCGTCACTGATGCTGCTTCTGGTGTGGTTGATATTTTTCATGGTATTGATAAAGCTGTTGCCGATACTTGGAACAATTTCTGGAAAGACGGTAAAGCTGATGGTATTGGCTCTAATTTGTCTAGGAAATAACCGTCAGGATTGACACCCTCCCAATTGTATGTTTTCATGCCTCCAAATCTTGGAGGCTTTTTTATGGTTCGTTCTTATTACCCTTCTGAATGTCACGCTGATTATTTTGACTTTGAGCGTATCGAGGCTCTTAAACCTGCTATTGAGGCTTGTGGCATTTCTACTCTTTCTCAATCCCCAATGCTTGGCTTCCATAAGCAGATGGATAACCGCATCAAGCTCTTGGAAGAGATTCTGTCTTTTCGTATGCAGGGCGTTGAGTTCGATAATGGTGATATGTATGTTGACGGCCATAAGGCTGCTTCTGACGTTCGTGATGAGTTTGTATCTGTTACTGAGAAGTTAATGGATGAATTGGCACAATGCTACAATGTGCTCCCCCAACTTGATATTAATAACACTATAGACCACCGCCCCGAAGGGGACGAAAAATGGTTTTTAGAGAACGAGAAGACGGTTACGCAGTTTTGCCGCAAGCTGGCTGCTGAACGCCCTCTTAAGGATATTCGCGATGAGTATAATTACCCCAAAAAGAAAGGTATTAAGGATGAGTGTTCAAGATTGCTGGAGGCCTCCACTATGAAATCGCGTAGAGGCTTTGCTATTCAGCGTTTGATGAATGCAATGCGACAGGCTCATGCTGATGGTTGGTTTATCGTTTTTGACACTCTCACGTTGGCTGACGACCGATTAGAGGCGTTTTATGATAATCCCAATGCTTTGCGTGACTATTTTCGTGATATTGGTCGTATGGTTCTTGCTGCCGAGGGTCGCAAGGCTAATGATTCACACGCCGACTGCTATCAGTATTTTTGTGTGCCTGAGTATGGTACAGCTAATGGCCGTCTTCATTTCCATGCGGTGCACTTTATGCGGACACTTCCTACAGGTAGCGTTGACCCTAATTTTGGTCGTCGGGTACGCAATCGCCGCCAGTTAAATAGCTTGCAAAATACGTGGCCTTATGGTTACAGTATGCCCATCGCAGTTCGCTACACGCAGGACGCTTTTTCACGTTCTGGTTGGTTGTGGCCTGTTGATGCTAAAGGTGAGCCGCTTAAAGCTACCAGTTATATGGCTGTTGGTTTCTATGTGGCTAAATACGTTAACAAAAAGTCAGATATGGACCTTGCTGCTAAAGGTCTAGGAGCTAAAGAATGGAACAACTCACTAAAAACCAAGCTGTCGCTACTTCCCAAGAAGCTGTTCAGAATCAGAATGAGCCGCAACTTCGGGATGAAAATGCTCACAATGACAAATCTGTCCACGGAGTGCTTAATCCAACTTACCAAGCTGGGTTACGACGCGACGCCGTTCAACCAGATATTGAAGCAGAACGCAAAAAGAGAGATGAGATTGAGGCTGGGAAAAGTTACTGTAGCCGACGTTTTGGCGGCGCAACCTGTGACGACAAATCTGCTCAAATTTATGCGCGCTTCGATAAAAATGATTGGCGTATCCAACCTGCAGAGTTTTATCGCTTCCATGACGCAGAAGTTAACACTTTCGGATATTTCTGATGAGTCGAAAAATTATCTTGATAAAGCAGGAATTACTACTGCTTGTTTACGAATTAAATCGAAGTGGACTGCTGGCGGAAAATGAGAAAATTCGACCTATCCTTGCGCAGCTCGAGAAGCTCTTACTTTGCGACCTTTCGCCATCAACTAACGATTCTGTCAAAAACTGACGCGTTGGATGAGGAGAAGTGGCTTAATATGCTTGGCACGTTCGTCAAGGACTGGTTTAGATATGAGTCACATTTTGTTCATGGTAGAGATTCTCTTGTTGACATTTTAAAAGAGCGTGGATTACTATCTGAGTCCGATGCTGTTCAACCACTAATAGGTAAGAAATCATGAGTCAAGTTACTGAACAATCCGTACGTTTCCAGACCGCTTTGGCCTCTATTAAGCTCATTCAGGCTTCTGCCGTTTTGGATTTAACCGAAGATGATTTCGATTTTCTGACGAGTAACAAAGTTTGGATTGCTACTGACCGCTCTCGTGCTCGTCGCTGCGTTGAGGCTTGCGTTTATGGTACGCTGGACTTTGTAGGATACCCTCGCTTTCCTGCTCCTGTTGAGTTTATTGCTGCCGTCATTGCTTATTATGTTCATCCCGTCAACATTCAAACGGCCTGTCTCATCATGGAAGGCGCTGAATTTACGGAAAACATTATTAATGGCGTCGAGCGTCCGGTTAAAGCCGCT
>NZ_BJCL01000036.1 GCF_005403045.1 Pseudaquabacterium pictum | reverse complement strand
GCCGGCGTCGAACGGGTTGGCGCCGGCCAGCCCGGCCACCGCCAGCCGGTGGGCCACGTAGGCCACGGTCTCGGCAGCACTGAGGGCCTGCAGGTGGTAGCGGGCGATCACCCGCTGCGCCAGCTGCTCCATGCCCGGCGCAGCGAGCTGGCTGCGCAACTCGGGCTGGCCGATCAGGATGATCTGCAGCAGCTTGCGCTCATGCGTCTCCAGGTTGGTCAGCAGGCGCAGCTGCTCCAGCACCTCGGCCGACAGGTGCTGCGCCTCGTCGATGATCAGCACGCAGTGGCGGCCCTGGGCATGGGCGGCGAGCAGATGCTGGTTCAGCGCGTCGACCCAGGCCTTGACGGTGGCACTGCCGGCCGCGGCGCCGGGCAGCGGCGGGATGCCGAACTCCTCGGCCACCGTCTGCAGCAGCTCGCCGACGCTGAGCTTGGGGTTGACGATGTAGCCCACCTGGCAGCCGGCGGGCACCTGCTCCAGGAAGCAGCGGCACACGGTGGTCTTGCCGGCGCCGATCTCACCGGTCAGCAGCACGAAGCCGCCGCCGGCCTGCACGCCGTACAGCAGATGGGCCAGCGCCTCGCGGTGGCGCTCGCTCATGTACAGGTAGCGCGGGTCGGGCGCGATCGAGAACGGCGGGTGCTGCAGGCCGAAGAAGGACACGTACATGACCGGCAGGATAGCCCGCGCCTTCGGCAGCCCGTGAAAACCCCGGTGCGCCGGCCCTGTTGATTAGGCAGACGGCTCGATCCGGCCTGCCTACACTGTGGCCGGCTGCGCACCGCATGCGCCGCGACCACATCCCCCAGGAGTTCCCATGGTGAAGAGACTTCAGAAGATGGCCGAGAAGAAGGCAGCTGCACCTGCCGGCCTGCTCGACAGCCAGCTGGCGCAGACCGTCAAGGATTCGGCGCAGCAGATCTGGCTGGCCGGCCTGGGCGCGTTCGCCAAGGCCCAGGGCGAAGGTGGCAAGGTCTTCGACACGCTGATCAAGGAAGGCGTGAGCCTGCAGCGCAAGACCCAGGCGGTGGCCGAGGAAAAGCTGGGCGACGTGGCCGGCAAGATGTCGGCCATGGCCGGCGAGGTGGGCAGCAAGGCCAATGCCCAGTGGGACAAGCTGGAGTCGATCTTCGAGGAGCGCACCGCCCGGGCGCTGGGCAAGCTGGGCGTGCCCGCCGCCAAGGACCTGGCGGCGCTGGTCGACCGCGTGGCCGCCCTGGAAGCCGCGGTGGCGGCGCTGAAGGGCGAGGAAGCACCGAAGGCCGCCAAGCGCCCGAAGTTCAAGCCGGGCAAGGCGCTGAAGGATGTGGTGCAGGCCGCACCGCCGAAGCCGGCCGCCCGCGCTGCGCGCAAGAAGGCCGCCGCCCCGGAGGCGGCAGCGGCAGCACCGGCCACCGCACCGCGGCGGCGCGCGACGCGCGCAGGCTGAGCCACCGCAGCGCCGCCGGGCAGGCGCCCGGCGCGCCGCATCAGCCCAGGTAGCGTGCTTCGAGGTGCGCCCGGTAGTGCGCCGGGTTCAGCACCTCGCCGCTGGCGCGCACCGCCAGCTCATCGGTGGTCCAGCGGCTGGCCTGCTGCCAGATGTGCTGTTGCAGCCAGCCGAACAGCGGCGCCAGATCGCCCGCATCGATGCCGGCGTCCAGCCCCGGCAGATCCCGCCGCATCGCCGCAAACCACTGCGCGGCATACATCGCGCCCAGCGTGTAGCAGGGGAAGTAGCCGAACATCGCCTCGGGCCAGTGCACATCCTGCAGCGGGCCATCGCTGAAGTTGCCGCGGGTGTCCAGGCCCAGCAACTCGGCCATGCCGGCATCCCACAGCGCCGGGATGTCGTCGGGCGCGATCTCGCCCTCGATCAGCCGGCGCTCGATGTCGTAGCGCAGCATCACATGGGCGGCATAGGTCAGTTCGTCGGCATCCACCCGGATCAGACCGGGCTGCACCCGGGTGACCAGGCGCAGCAGGTTGTCGGGCGCAAACGCCGGCTGGTCGCCAAAGGCCTGGCGGATCATCGGCGCCAGCCGTGCCAGGAAGCCGGGATGGCGGGCCAGCTGCATCTCGAAGCTCAGGCTCTGGCTCTCGTGGATGGCCATGCTGCGCGCCTGCGACACCGGCTGGCCCAGCCAGGCACGCGGGCGGCCCTGCTCGTAGCGGCCGTGGCCGGTCTCGTGGATGGCGCCCAGCAGGCTGGTGATGAACTCGCCGGTTTCGTAGCGGGTGGTCAGCCGCACGTCTTCGGGCACGCCGCCGGCAAACGGATGGGTGCTGACATCCAGCCGCCCGGCGTTGAAGTCGAACTGCAGCCACTGCATGACCTGCACGCACAGCGCACGCTGCGCCTCCACCGGGAACGGGCCCTGCGGCTGCAGCACCACGTCCTGTCGCTGGCGGGCCCGCACCTGCTGCACCAGGCCGGGCAGCCAGGTGCGCAGGTCGGCGAACAGCGGGTCGAGCCGGGCGCAGGTCATGCCGGGCTCAAAGCGGTCCATCAGCGCGTCGTAGGGGCGCACGCCGGCCTGCTGCGACAGGCGCTGTGCCTGCTCGCGCGCCGTGTCCACCACGGCGCGGAAGTTGTCGAGGAAGCCCGCCCAGTCATTGGCCGGACGCTGCTGGCGCCAGGCATGCTCGCAGCGCGATGTGGCCAGCTGGCTGCGCTGCACCAGGGCCTCGGGCAGGGCATTGGCAGCACGCCACTCCCGGCCCATCTCGCGCAGGTTGGCGCGCTGGAAGTCATCCAGCGGCTCGCCGGCGGCGGCGGACAAGGCCTGCGCCAGCGCGGGGTCGGTGCGGGCCTGGTGCATCAGCGTGGCCACCTCGGCCAGCGCGCCGGCGCGGGCCTCGGCACCGCCAGCGGGCATCACCGCCGCCTGGTCCCAGTAGGCGATGGACTGCAGGTGGTCCAGGTGGTGCAGCCGGGTGAAGCTGCGGGCCAGCTGGTCATAGGCGGGTGTGGATGAGGCCATGGCGCAGGCCGGCGGCGGGCCGGCAGCAATCGGTACAGGCGCTGATTCTGCAAGCCGCCGCGGCAGCGGCGATCCACCCGGAGGAAGGATTGACCCGGACGGCTCACCCCCCGGCGGACGGGAACAGCCACAGCAGAGCCGCGGTCATGGTGATGTAGCGCAGGCACTTGCCCACCGCCATGTAGGCCACGCAGGGCCAGAACGGCAGGCGCAGCCAGCCGGCCACGGCGCACAGCGGATCACCCACGCCCGGCAGCCACGAGAGCAGGCAGGCCTTGGCACCAAAGCGGCGCAGCCAGCTGATGGCGCGCAGTTCACCGCTGCGGTGGGTGACCCGCTCGTAGGCGCGCTCGGCGCCATAGCCCATCCACCAGCTGATGGCCCCGCCCAGGGTGTTGCCCAGCGTGGCCACGCCCACGGCCGGCCAGAACAGCGCCGGGTTGAGCTTGACCAGGCCGAAGACCGCCGGCTCGGAGCCCAGCGGCAGCAGCGTGGCCGACACCAGCGAGACCACGAACACCGTGCTGAGCCCCACCTCCGGCAGGGTCAGCAAGGCCAGCAATGCGCCCAGCTGGGCGTGGATCCAGGCTTCCATTCTCGCCGATCATAGGCAGGCCCGAGGCGGCCGGAAGGAGCCGGCGCCGCGGCTATACTCTGCCTCCTTTTTCAGCAGCCCCCGGCTGCGCCACCACCCCCCTCACACCCCATGCAACTCGGCCCCTTCGTGCTGCCGAACCGGCTGTTCGTCGCCCCCATGGCGGGGGTGACCGACCGGCCGTTCCGCCAGCTGTGCCGCAGCCTGGGGGCAGGCTACGCGGTCAGCGAGATGGTGACCTCGCGCAAGGACCTGTGGGCCTCGCTGAAGACCAGCCGCCGCGCCGACCACACCGGCGAGCCGGGCCCGATCGCGGTGCAGATCGCCGGCACCGATGCGCCGATGATGGCCGAGGCCGCGGCCTACAACATCGACCGCGGCGCCCAGATCATCGACATCAACATGGGCTGCCCGGCCAAGAAGGTGTGCACCAAATGGGCGGGCTCGGCGCTGATGCGTGACGAGCCGCTGGCCATCGCCATCGTCGAGGCGGTGGTGGCCGTGTGCGCGCCGCGTGGCGTGCCGGTCACCCTGAAGATGCGCACCGGCTGGTGCGATGCCGAGCGCAACGCGGTGGTGCTGGCGCGCGCGGCCGAAAGCGCCGGCGTGGCCATGCTGACGGTGCACGGCCGCACCCGCGAGCAGGGCTACACCGGCTGCGCCGAGTACGACACCATCGCCGCGGTGAAGGCCGCGGTGCGGGTGCCGGTGGTGGCCAATGGCGACATCACCAGCGCCGCCAAGTCCCGCCTGGTGCTGCAACGCACCGGCGCCGATGCGCTGATGATCGGCCGCGCCGCGATGGGCCGGCCCTGGATCTTCCGCGAGATCGCGCATGAACTGGCCACCGGCCACGCCCTGCCACCGCCGCCCACGCTGGATGTGCAGCGCTGGCTGGTCGACCACCTGCAGCAGCACTACGGCCTGTACGGCGAATTCACCGGCGTGCGCAGCGCGCGCAAGCACATCGGCTGGGCGGTGCGTGGCCTGCCCGGCGGCGAGGCCTTCCGCCAGGCGATGAACCGCCTCGACGATGCCCGCGCACAGGTGGACGCGGTGACCGCCTACTTCGACCACCTGGCCCTGGACCACCACCTGCTGCCCGCCGACGATGCAGCCAACGACGGCCTGATGGCCTTGCAAGCATGACCAAGAAGAAGATCGAGGACTGCATCCGCGACAGTCTGGAGCAGTACTTCAAGGACCTGCGCGGCACCGAGCCCCATGCCGTGCACGACATGGTGATCGGCACGGTGGAGAAGCCGATGCTCGAGGTGGTGATGAAGCACGCCGATGGCAACCAGAGCAAGGCCGCCGAATGGCTGGGCATCAACCGCAACACCCTGCGCCGCAAGCTGCTCGACCACAAGCTGATCCCCTGATCGGCTTTTCGCCTCCCGAATCCCGTATCCGTCTGAAGACCATCCCATGACCACTGCCCTGCTGTCCGTGTCCGACAAGACCGGCATCCTCGATCTGGCCAGCGCGCTGCATGCGCGCGGCGTGAAGCTGCTGTCCACCGGCGGCACCGCCCGGCTGCTGGCCGATGCCGGCCTGCCGGTGACCGAGGTGGCCGAGGTGACCGGCTTCCCCGAGATGCTGGACGGCCGGGTGAAGACCCTGCACCCGCGCATCCACGGCGGCCTGCTGGCCCGGCGCGACGTGCCGGCCCACATGGCGGCCCTCGCCGAGCACGGCATCGGCACCATCGACCTGCTGGTGATCAACCTCTACCCCTTCGCCCAGGCCACCGCCCGGCCCGACTGCACGCTGGAGGACGCGATCGAGAACATCGACATCGGCGGCCCGGCCATGCTGCGTGCCGCGGCCAAGAACTGGGCCGACGTGGGCGTGGTGATCGACCCCACCGACTACCCGCAGGTGCTGGCCGAACTGGATGCCGGCGGCCTGAGCCGCGCCACCAAGTTCAGCCTGGCGCGCAAGGTGTACGCGCACACCGCCGCCTACGACGGCATGATCACCAACTACCTGAGCGCACTGGAGCCCGGCGCCGAGGAGCGCCCCGCCGCCGTGCCGCAGCGCGCCGCCTACCCGTCGGTCTACAACCTGCAGCTGGTCAAGACGCAGGACATGCGCTACGGCGAGAACCCGCACCAGAGCGCCGCCTTCTACCGTGAACTGAAGCCCGCCGCCGGCACGCTGGCGCAGTGGGTGCAGCTGCAGGGCAAGGAGCTGTCGTTCAACAACATCGCCGATGCCGATGCGGCCTGGGAATGCGTGAAGACCTTCGACGAGCCCGCCTGCGTCATCGTCAAGCATGCCAACCCCTGCGGCGTGGCGGTGGGCAAAAGCGCGGTGGAGGCCTACCTGAAGGCGCTGAAGACCGACCCGACCAGCGCCTACGGCGGCATCCTGGCACTGAACCGCCCGCTCGACGCCGAGGTGGTGGCCGCGATCAACGCCGCCAAGCAATTCGTGGAAGTGGCGCTGGCCCCCGCGGTGACGCCCGAGGCCCGCGAGATGCTGGCGGCCAAGCCCAACCTGCGCCTGCTGGAGGTGCCGCTGGCGCCGGGCGGCAATGCGATGGACTTCAAGCGGGTGGGCGGCGGCCTGCTGCTGCAGAGCGCCGACAGCAAGAACGTGGCCCCGGCCGAGCTGAAGGTGGTGACCACGCTGCAGCCCACGCCGCAGCAGATGGCCGACCTGCTGTTCGCCTGGAAGGTGGCCAAGTTCGTCAAGAGCAATGCCATCGTGTTCTGCGGCGGCGGCATGACGCTGGGCGTGGGTGCCGGCCAGATGAGCCGCATTGATTCAGCCCGCATCGCCCGCATCAAGGCCGGCCATGCCGACCTGTCGCTGACCGGCAGCGCGGTGGCCAGCGATGCCTTCTTCCCGTTCCGTGACGGGCTGGACGTGGTGATCGACGAAGGCGCCAGCTGCGTCATCCAGCCCGGCGGCTCGATGCGTGATGCCGAGGTCATCGCCGCCGCCAACGAGCGCGGCGTGGCCATGGTGTTCACCGGCACACGGCATTTCAGACACTGACCCCCGAAGCGCCTGCGGCACTCCCCCCAGGGGGCGGCCCCAGTGGCCCGGCAAAGCCGGTTCCACAGCGCCCGCTTGGTTGTGCTGGCCCCTTGCTTGCATGCCCCGGGCGTCAACCCCGATTGCCGCACCGGGGTGATGCGCTGATGATGGCGCCGCTTTCCCAGGCCCTGGTGCCGATCACGATGCTCTCCTGCCGATCCTTCTTCCGCCACGCGGTGGCCTTGCTGTTCTCGCTGTTGCTGGCCCAGGCGGCCGCCCTGGCAGCGCCGGTGGTCACCGGCAGCTGGGAGCATGCGATTTCCGCCTTCCAGCCCCCCAAGTACCCGCGCGGCTTCACGCACTTCGCCTACGCCAACCCGCAGGCGCCCAAGGGCGGCACGCTGAACCTCAGCAACCCCGACCGCCGTTCCAGCTTTGACAAGTGGAACCCCTACACCATCAAGGGTGTGGCGCCGGCGGCGATGCGCATCCACATCTTCGAGACCCTGGGCTTCGTCGCGATGGACGAGCCCAAGGCGGTGTATGGCCTGGTCGGCGAGGAGATCCTGGTGGCGCCCGACATGGCGGCCGTCAGCTGGCGCATCCATCCCAAGGCCCGCTTCTCCAACGGCGACCCGGTGACCGCGGCCGACGTGGTGCACAGCTTCAACCTGATGACCAGTCCGCAGGCCTCGCCCGAGTACACCGTGCCGCTGGCGGGCATCGCCCGGGCGGTGGCGGTGGATGCCCGCACCGTGCGCTTCGAACTGAAGGAGCCCGGTCTGGACGCCGTGTTCTCCACCGCCGAACTGCCGGTGTTCTCCGCCAAGTGGGGTGCCGGCAAGAAGTTCGACGAGATCGTGACCGACATGCCCATCACCACCGGGCCGTATGTGATCGACAAGTTCCAAATGCCGCGCCAGCTGGAGCTGAAACGCCGCGACGACTACTGGGCCAAGGACCTGCCGGTGCGCCGCGGCTTCTGGAATTTCGACCGCGTGGTCTACCGCATGTACAAGGACCAGGACGTGCGGCGCGAGGGCTTCAAGGCCGGCGAGTTCGACCTCTACAAGGAGTACCGCGCCAGCCAGTGGGCGCGCAGCCACCGTGGCCCCAAGTGGGAGAGCGGGCGCATCGCCAAGCAGACCTTCCGCACCAGCACCGGCAGCCTGCCGCAGGCCATGCAGCTGAACACGCGGCGGCCCAAGTACCAGGACATCCGGGTGCGCGAGGCCATCGCCCGGGCCTACGACTTCGACAAGTACAACCGCTACGGCACTTTCGACGCCAGCGACAGCCTGTTCAACAACACCGAGTTCGCCGCCCAGGGCACACCCAGCCCGGCCGAACTGGCGCTGCTGGAACCCCACCGGGCCGAGTTGCCGCCGCAGGTCTTCGGCCCGCCGTTCAAGGTGCCGCGCTACAGCGCCAGCCCCAATGCCCTGCGCGACAGCCTGCGCCGCGCCCAGGAGTTGCTGGCCGAGGCCGGCTGGAAGCCCGGCCCGGACGGCTGGCTGCGCAATGCCGCCGGCGAAAAGCTCACGCTGGAGATGCTGGAGCCGCAGCAGACCGGCCGCCTGCCCGAGTTCGCCCGCAACCTGAAGAAGCTGGGCATCGAGTACAGCGAACGGCTGGTCGACTTCGCGCTGTACCGCCGGCGCATCAACACCTTCGACTACGACATGATCATCGTCGTCGAGCCCAAGTTCACCCTGCCCGATGCTGGCCAGCTGGGCAGCCTGTACGGCAGCGCCTCGGCCACCAAGGAAGGCGGCTCCAACTACCGCGGCGTGCAGAGCAAGCTGGTCGACAGCCTGATCGAGCGCATCGCCAAGGCCAGCACCATGGACGAGCTGAAGACGGCCGCCCGAGCACTCGACCGGGTGGTGATGTGGGGCCACACCGGCATCCCGATGCTGTACTCGCGCAACCAGAACGTGTCGTACTGGAACCGCTTCGGCATCCCCGCAGTCCAGGCCAGCTACATGGACATTGACACGATGATCGAGATCTACAGCCAGCCCTGGCCGCTGATGACCTGGTGGGACAAGGCGCTGGCGCCCAGCCAGGCCCCCATCCCCGCGTTCAAGGAATGAGGCGCTGACACCATGTTCGTCTACATCCTCAAGCGCATCCTGCTGATGGTGCCCACGCTGCTGGGCGCGCTGACCATCACCTTCATCGTGATGCAGTTCGTGCCCGGCGGGCCGGTGGAACAGATCCTGGCCGAAGCCCGCGCCGGGGCCGATGCCGGCGGCGACGGCTACCGTGCCGGCAAGGACCTGGACAAGAAGCAGATCGAGGAGCTGAAGAAGCTCTACGGCTTCGACAAGCCGGTGCATGTGCGCTACTGGGAGATGCTGGTGAACTTCGCCCAGTTCGACCTGGGCCGCAGCTTCATGCACAACAAGGACGTGTGGGAGCTGATCAAGGAGAAGTTGCCGGTGTCCGTCAGCCTGGGGCTGTGGAGCTTCCTGCTGGCCTACCTGGTGAGCGTGCCGCTGGGCATCGCCAAGGCGGTGCGCGAGGGCAGCCGCTTCGACACCGTCACCACCCTGCTGGTGCTCACCGGCTATGCGATCCCGGGCTTCGTGCTGGGCATCCTGCTGATCGTGCTGTTTGCCGGCGGCACCTTCTACGACTGGTTCCCGCTGCGCGGCCTGACCAGCGACAACTGGGAAGAGATGGCCTGGCCGGCGCGCATCGCCGACTACTTCTGGCACCTGACCCTGCCGCTGATCTGCCTGACCATCGGCGCCTTCGCCGTCACCACCATGCTGACCAAGAACACCTTCGTCGAGGAGATCCGCAAGCAGTATGTGCTGGTGGCCCGGGCCAAGGGCCTGTCGCAGCAGCGGGTGCTCTACAAGCACATCTTCCGCAACGCGCTGATCCCGCTGGTCACCGGCTTTCCGGCGGCCTTCGTCGGCGCCTTCTTCGCCGGCAGCGTGCTGATCGAGACGCTGTTCAGCCTGGACGGCCTGGGCCTGCTGGGCTACGAGGCGGTGATCCGGCGCGACTACCCGGTCGTGCTGGGCTCGCTGTACCTGTTCACCCTGATCGGCCTGGTGGTCAAGCTGGTGAGCGACCTGCTCTACCGCGTGGTCGACCCGCGTGTGCAGTTCGGGAGCGTGGCGAAATGAGCAGCCCCGACCTGGCCGCCGGCGCCGGCGGCAGCGCCAACCCCACCCGCAGCGACGAGGCCCTGCGCGCCGCGCGCGGCACCTCGCCCAACCAGCGTGCCTGGGCACGATTCCGCCGCAACCGGCTGGGCCATGCCTCGCTGTGGCTGTTCATCGCGCTGCTGGTGGTCACCACGCTGGCCGAGCTGGTCAGCAATGATCTGCCCTACGTGGCCCGCATCGACGGCCAGCTGATCTTCCCGATCGTCGACAACCCGAGCGAACAGTCGCTGGGGGGTGACTTCATCACCCCCACCGACTGGAAGGACCCGTTCATCACCCAGCTGCTGGCGCAGCCCGGCAACTGGGCCATCGGCGCGCCCAACCCGCACTCGGCCACGTCGACCGACTACTTCGCCAAGCTGCCGCCGCCGGCCACACCCAGCGCCGAGAACTGGCTGGGCACCGACAGCCAGGGCCGCGACATGCTCGCGCGGCTGGTCTACGGCTTCCGGGTCAGCATTTGGTTCGCGCTGGCGCTCACCGTCACCGGCACCATCATCGGCGTGGCCATGGGCGCGCTGATGGGCTACTTCGGCGGCCGCATCGACCTGACGCTGCAGCGGCTGATCGAGATCTGGGGCGCCATCCCCGAGCTGTACCTGCTGATCATCTTCGCGTCCATCTTCGACCCCAGCCTGCTGCTGCTGCTGCTGCTGCTGAGCCTGTGGGGCTGGATGGGCCTGTCGGACTATGTGCGCGCCGAGTTCCTGCGCAACCGCAACCTCGAGTTCGTCAAGGCCGCCCGGGCGCTGGGCTTGTCCAACGGCCAGATCATCTGGCGCCATGTGCTGCCGAATTCGCTCACGCCGGTGATCACCTTCCTGCCGTTCCGCATGAGCGCGGCCATCCTGGCACTGACCTCGCTCGATTTCCTGGGCCTGGGCGTGCCGGCCAGCGTGCCCAGCCTGGGCCAGCTGCTGCAGCAGGGCAAGGCCAACCTGGATGCGTGGTGGATCATCGTGCCCACCTTCCTGCTGCTGACGGTGACGATGCTGCTGCTGACCTTCATCGGCGACGCCCTGCGCGACGCCTTCGACACGAGAAAGTCCTGAAATGCCAGCCTTGCTGGAAGTCGACCACCTGAGCGTGCGCTTCGGCGCCGCCACGGTCGTCAACGATGTGTCCTTCTCCATCGCCGCCGGCGAGAAGTTCGCCCTGGTCGGTGAATCGGGCTCGGGCAAGAGCATCACCGCGCTGAGCGTGCTGCGCCTGGTCGATGCCGCCACCAGCACCGGCGCCATCCGCTTCGACGGCACCGACCTGATGACGCAGACCGAGCGGCAGATGCGCGGCCTGCGCGGCGCCAGCATCGGCATGATCTTCCAGGAGCCGATGACTGCGCTGAACCCGCTGTACACCGTGGGCAACCAGATCGGCGAGGTGCTGGAGCTGCACGAGGCGCTGCGCCCCAATGCCGCCCGCGCCCGCGCCATCGAGCTGCTGGCGCGCACCGGCATCCCCGAGCCGGAGCGCCGGGTCGATGCCTATCCGCATGAGCTGTCGGGCGGCCAGCGCCAGCGCGCGATGATCGCCATGGCGCTGGCCTGCCGGCCGCGCCTGCTGATCTGCGACGAGCCGACCACCGCGCTGGACGTCACCATCCAGGCCCAGATCCTGGCCCTGCTGGATGAACTGCAGGCCGAGATGGGCATGGCCCTGCTGTTCATCACCCATGACCTGAACCTGGTGCAGCGCTTCACCCACCGCGTGGGCGTGATGGAGCGTGGCCAGCTGGTGGAAACCGGCGAGACGGCGGCCGTGTTCGCCAACCCGCAGCACGCCTACACGAAACGCCTGCTGGCCACCCGGCCGCAGCGGGTGGTGCAGCCGCTGGCCGCCGATGCGCCGGTGCTGGTGGATGTGCAGCAGGCCGAGGTGCAGTTCGCCATCCCGACCGGCTGGTTCAGCAAGCGGCAGTTCCGGGCCGTCAAGCAGGCCACGCTGCAGCTGCGGCGGGGCGAGACGCTGGGCATCGTCGGTGAATCCGGCTCGGGCAAGACGACGCTGGGCATGGCCCTGCTGGCGCTGCAGCCGCTGGCCGGCGGCACGGTCACGCTCGATGGCACCCGGCTGGACAACGCCGACCGCAGCACGCTGCGCGCGATGCGCAAGCGCATGCAGGTGGTGCTGCAGGATCCATTTGCTTCGCTGTCGCCGCGCATGACCGTGGGCCAGATCGTCGGCGAGGGCCTGGCCCTGCACCAGCCGCAGCTGAGCGCGACCGAGCGCGAGGCCAAGGTGCTGGCCATGCTGGACGAGGTGGGCTTGTCGGCCGCACGCGGCATCCACGGCGTGCTGCAGCGTTACCCGCATGAATTCTCCGGCGGCCAGCGCCAGCGCATCGCCATCGCCCGCGCGGTGGTGCTGGAGCCCGAGATCCTGGTGCTGGACGAACCCACCTCGGCCCTGGACGTGTCGGTGCAGCAGCAGGTGCTGGCCCTGCTGGCCGAGCTGCAGCAGCGCCACGGGCTGAGCTACATCTTCATCAGCCACGACCTCGCGGTGATCCGCGCGATGGCCCATCGGGTGATGGTGATGAAGAACGGCGATGTGGTGGAAGAAGGCGAAACACTGGCGCTGTTCGACGCGCCGCAGCAGGCCTACACCCGCGAGCTGCTGGCGGCGGCCCATCTGGCGTAGGGACTCGGGCGGCTTCGGGCTCTCTGCGGACATGCATTGATCTGCACGAGGCCGAGGCCAGCGGGCAACTGGCCGACTCCGTGTCCCCCCGGGCCTGCCGGCCCTCCTTCCTCTTACCTGCGTCGGCCAGTCACCCACTGTCCTCGTCCAGCCACCATCACCGCATGCAGCGC
>NZ_BJCL01000035.1 GCF_005403045.1 Pseudaquabacterium pictum | reverse complement strand
CTGCCCCGGCCGCAGCGCAGGTGGCGGCGGTGGCGGCGGTGGCCGCCCCGGCGGCCGGCCGGGCGGCTCGCCCAAGCGCTGATCGCTCTGGCCATGGCTGGCACACCCGCTGCGCGCGTGGCCGTGGCCGGTGCCACCGGCCTGATCGGCCGGGCCCTGCTGGCCCGGCTGGCAAGTGACGCGCGCGTGGGCACCATCACCGCGCTGGTGCGCCAGCCCGCGGCGCTGGGCGCGCAGTCTGTGGCCGTGCAGCCGCTGGTGGTCGACTACCGCGCGCTCGGCAGCAGCCAGGCCCTGCCCCCGGTGGACTGGGCCTTCTGCGCGCTGGGCACCACGATCAAGACCGCCGGTTCGCAGGCCGCCTTCCGTGCGGTGGATGTGGATGCGGTGCTGGCCTTCGCCCAGGCGGCGCGCTCGGCCGGTGCCACGCGCTTCGGCCTGGTGTCGGCGATGGGCGCCGATGCACGCTCCAAGGTGTTCTACAACCGCTGCAAGGGCGAGGTCGAGGATGCCCTGCGCGCCCAGGGCTGGCCGCAGCTGGTCATCGCCCGCCCCAGCCTGCTGCTGGGCGCCCGGGAGGCGCTGGGCCAGCCTGTGCGGCCGGCCGAAACCCTGGCCCAGCGGCTGATGCCGGCCGTGGGCTGGCTGATCCCGCGCCACCTGCGCCCGATCCGCGGCGATGCCGTGGCCACCGCACTGGCCGAGGCCGTCGCCGTGCCCGGCCCGGAGCTGCAGCTGCTGCTGTCGGGCGACTTGCAGGCGCTGGCCGACCGCAGCCCGCGCCGCTGACCTGCGCCAGGCGCTTGCCGACTTGCAGGCCGGCAGAGCCTTCGCCTGCCACTCGCCAGCCCGCAGGGGCTGGCTCGGTGCGGGCTCAGTGCCCGGCGCAGACCGGGCAGGCCGGCTGCCGCGGCAGGCGGATCTCGGTCCATTCCATGCGGCGCGCATCCAGCATCTGCAGCCGGCCGGCCAGGGAACTGCCCACGCCAGCCAGCAGCTTCAGCGCCTCGGCGGCCTGCATGCTGCCGATGATGCCCACCAGCGGCGCGAACACGCCCATGGTGGCGCAGCGCACTTCCTCGAAGGTGGACTCCGGCGGAAACAGGCAGGCGTAGCACGGCGCATCCGCCTGCCGGCTGTCGTAGACCGAGATCTGGCCATCGAAGCCGATGGCCGCGCCCGACACCAGCGGCTTGCGCGCCGCCACGCAGGCGGCATTCACCGCATGGCGGGTCTGGAAGTTGTCGCTGCAGTCCAGCACCACATCGGCCTGGGCCACGGCATCGGCCAGCCAGGCGGCATCGGCCCGCTGGGTCACCGCCCGCACCTGCACATCGGGGTTGATGGCGGCGATGGTCTCGCGCGCCGATTCGGCCTTGGGCCGGCCCACCCGCGCCAGGCTGTGGGCGATCTGCCGCTGCAGGTTGGTCACGTCCACCGTGTCATGGTCGACCAGGGTGATGCGGCCGACGCCGGCCGTGCCCAGGTACAGCGCCACGGGTGAGCCCAGGCCGCCGGCGCCGATCACCAGCGCATGGCTGTCCAGCAGACGCTGCTGGCCCTCCACGCCGATGTCGTCGAGCAGGATGTGGCGCGAATAGCGCAGCAGTTGGTCGTCGTTCATCGGGCAAGTATCAGCCAGCCAGGCATGAAAAAGCCCGCCGGAGCGGGCTGTGGCGGGTGACGCGGGCGTTCAGCGCTTGTCGGCGTCGAGCTCGGCCTTGCGCTCGCTCTGCGTCTTGCTGACGGCCACCGGCTTGCCCTTGAGCTGGTTCAGCGCCTGCACCAGCGGGAAGTCTTCGGCGCTGCCGAACTCGGGCAGCGGCTTCGGCGCTTCCTTGGTCTTGGCCGACAGCTCCTCGAGCTTCTTGCGGGCTTCCTCGCGGGCCTTCTCGCGGGCTTCGTCCTTCTTCTCGTCGGCGCCGCCCAGGTGCTTCTCGAGATCGGCCTCGCGCATGCGCAGGGCCGCGAACACATTGCCCTCGGCGGTTTCATCCAGCCAGACGTCGGGCACGATGCCCTTGGCCTGGATGCTGCGGCCGGCCGGCGTGTAGTAGCGCGCGGTGGTGATCTTCAGCGCGGTGTCGGCCGACAGCGGGCGCACCGTCTGCACCGAACCCTTGCCGAAGGTCTGCGCGCCCATGATGGTGGCGCGCTTGTGGTCCTGCAGCGCGCCGGCCACGATCTCGCTGGCACTGGCCGAGCCTTCGTTCACCAGCACCACCAGCGGCACCGTCTTCAGCGCGGCCGGCAGCTTGCGCAGCGGGTCGCTGCTGCCGCGGCGCACGTAGAACTCGGGCGAGGCCTTGAAGGTGGCGCGGCTCTCGGCGATCTGGCCATTGGTGCTGACCACCACCACATCCTGCGGCAGGAAGGCCGCCGACAACGCGACCGCACCCTCCAGCAGGCCGCCGGGATCGTTGCGCAGGTCGAGCACCAGGCCCTTGAGGTTGGGATCGGCCTTGTACAGCTCGTCGACCTTGCGGGCAAAGTCGTCGACGGTGCGGTCCTGGAACTGGCTGACGCGGATCCAGGCATAACCCGGCTCGATCACCTTGGCGCGCACGCTCTGCACGCGGATCTCTTCGCGCACGATGGTCACCGGGAAACTGCGGTTCTCGGCCTTGCGGAAGATGGTCAGCTGCACCTTGGTGTTGGGCTCGCCGCGCATCTTCTTGACGGCCTGGTCCATGCTGAGGCCCTTCACCGCGGATTCGTCGATGCGGGTGATCAGGTCACCGGGCTTCAGGCCGGCACGGAAGGCCGGCGAGCCTTCGATCGGCGAGACCACCTTGACCAGGCCGTCTTCCATGCCGATCTCGATGCCCACGCCGACGAACTTGCCGGTGGTGCCCTCGCGGAATTCCTTCAGCGTCTTCTTGTCGAAGTAGACCGAGTGCGGATCAAGCCCGGCCACCATGCCGCTGATGGCGTCGGAGATCAGCTTCTTCTCGTCGACCGGCTCGACGTAATCGCTCTTGACCATGCCGAAGACGGCGGCGAGCTGCTGCAGTTCTTCCAGCGGCAGCGGCGACAGCGAATTGCGCGCGAATGCCTGCAATTGCATGGTGGTCAGGGCGCCGGCGACGGCTCCCACGGCCAGCAGGCCCGCGACCTTGAATTTGCCCGTCATTTGCCCTGCCTTGGCCATGTGAGGCCTGCCTGATCTGAACACGATGGGCCAGTATAGGCCGCCTGTTTTGCCACTGCGTGAAGCGCTGGCGTGAAAGTTGCCCCTGTTCCAGGGGCTTCTCCAAGGCTCAGACGCCGAGACGGTCGGCCAGTTCCGCGAGGCTGGCCACCACATGGTGGGCGGTGCCGCTGGGTGTGCCGATGTCGGGCAGTTCCGGGCGCCGCACCCAGGCCGCCTGCAGGCCGGCGGCCAGGGCGCCGTCGATGTCCAGCGCCGGATCGTCGCCGATGTGCAGGGTGTCGGCCGGCGCCGCGCCGGCATGCCGGCAGGCGGCGGCAAACACCGCCGGCGCCGGCTTGGCCAGGCCCAGCTCGCGGGCGCTGAGCGCGCCGCGGAAGTGCTGCCCCAGGCCAGGCACGCGGTGCACATCGGCATTGCCGTTGGTCAGGGCGACGATCGGCCAGCGCGCGGCCAGGCGGGCCAGCGCCGGCAGCACGTCGTCGAACAGCTGCACCTGCTGGCGGGCCTCGAAGAACACGTCGAAGGCCGGCGTGGCCAGCGCCGGGTCGTCGCCCGCAGCCAGCAGCGCGCGGCGGATGGTTTCGCGGCGCAGCGCCGACAGGTCGTGCGCCCAGTCGGGCCGGTCGGCCACCACGCCGCGGCGCAGCGTCGCCCAGGCGGCCTTGTCGTGCGCCGCCACCGTGGCCGGCGCGTGCTGGCGCAGCCAGTCCTGCATCAGCGCCTCAGCGCGGCGCAGGGTGGGCGCCATCGGCCAGAGGGTGTCGTCCAGGTCCAGTGTGAGGGCTTGAAGGGGCATCGTGGCGCGATTGTCGGCGAGCCCGCCAGCCGCCGCCGGGTGTCACCTGCGCGATAAGCTCGGGGCATGGACAACAAGCCCAACGACCTGACCGCCCGCAACTTCCCCAGCGCCGAGGAAGAAGCGCATGCCGCCGAACCGCCGTCGCGCTACGGCGGGCCGGAGAGCGCCTTCCGCCTGGCCTTCACCGACACCGACTTCCTGCTGCGCGACGAGCTGCGGCCGGTGCGCATGCAGCTGGAGCTGCTGAAGCCCGAGCTGGTGCAGCGCGAGCTGGGCATCGAATCGACCATCGTGATCTTCGGCAGCGCCCGCATCCTGAGCCCCGAGGCGGCCCAGGC
Source organism: Pseudaquabacterium pictum (assembly GCF_005403045.1). Classification (GTDB taxonomy): domain Bacteria; phylum Pseudomonadota; class Gammaproteobacteria; order Burkholderiales; family Burkholderiaceae_C; genus Pseudaquabacterium; species Pseudaquabacterium pictum. The sequence continues at coordinate 9,170 of NZ_BJCL01000035.1, read as the reverse complement.
CCGGCTGGCCGAGGCCGAGGCCGGCAACGATGCCGCAGCCACCGCCCGCGCCCGCACCGCGCTGGCGATGAGCCACTACTACGACGAGGCGCGGCGCTTCGCTGCGCTGGTGACCGAGCGCTCGCGCACGCTGGACACGCCGATCTACGTCGTCACCGGCGGCGGCCCCGGCATCATGGAAGCCGGCAACCGCGGCGCCTACGAGGTGGGCGGCAAGAGCATCGGCCTGAACATCGTGCTGCCGCATGAGCAGGAACCCAATGCCTACATCACGCCGGCGCTGTGCTTCCAGTTCCACTACTTCGCGCTGCGCAAGATGCACTTCGTGATGCGCAGCATCGCGCTGGTGTGCTTCCCGGGCGGCTTCGGCACGCTGGACGAGCTGTTCGAGACGATGACCCTGATCCAGACCGGCAAGAGCCGGCGCCGGCCCATCCTGCTGTTCGGCCGCGCCTTCTGGGAGAAGCTGGTCGACTTCCAGCACCTGGTGGACACCGGCATGATCAGCCCGGGCGACCTGGGGCTGTTCCACTATGTCGAGACCGCCGAGGAGGCCTGGGCCCGCCTGGCCGAGCACTACGGCTTCGACGCCACGCCCACCGAGACCGGCGCCTTCGCCGAGGACATCTGAGCCATGGCCGCCGCAATCAGCCTGATCGGCGCGCCGACCGACATCGGCGCCGGCAGCCTGGGTGCCCGCATGGGCCCCGAGGCGATGCGGGTGGCCGGCCTGCAGGCGGCGCTGGAGCGCCACGGCCTGCAGGTCGAGGACCTGGGCAACCTGGCCGGCCCGCCCAACCCCTGGCAGCCGCCGGTGGACGGCTACCGCCACCTGGACGCGGTGGTGGCCTGGAACCAGGCGGTGCACGACGCCATGCTGGCCGCGCTGCAGCGCCAGCGCCTGCCCATCCTGCTGGGCGGTGACCACTGCCTGGGCCTGGGCTCGATCAGCGCGGTGGCGCGCCACTGCCGCGCCACGGGCAAGAAGCTGCGGGTGCTGTGGCTGGACGCCCATGCCGACTTCAACACCAACAGCCTGACGCCCAGCGGCAACATCCACGGCATGCCGGTGGCCTGCCTGTGCGGGCTGGGTCCGCAGGCCTTGATCGGGATGAGCGGCCAGGTGCCGGCGCTGAACCCGAAGTGGATCCGCCAGATCGGCATCCGATCGGTCGACCCCGGCGAGAAGCGGCTGGTGCACCAGACCGGGCTGGAGGTGTTCGACATGCGCTACATCGACGAGATGGGCATGCGCCACACCATGGAGCTGGCCCTGGCCACGCTGGATGCGCAGACCCACCTGCATGTCAGCTTCGACGTCGACTTCCTCGACCCGCCCATCGCCCCCGGCGTGGGCACCACCGTGCCCGGCGGCCCGACCTACCGGGAGGCGCAGCTGTGCATGGAGATGATCGCCGACACCGGCCGCCTGGGCAGCCTGGACGTGATGGAGCTGAACCCGGCGCTGGACGTGCGCAACCAGACCGCCGAGCTGGCGGTGGACCTGATCGAGAGCCTGTTCGGCAAGAGCACGCTGATGCGCGCCTGAGGGGTCAGGCCGGGCCCTGGAAGCCGCCGGCGCGGAAGGTCAGCACCAGGGTGTCGCGGTGGCCGCCGGTGGCGGTGTCGATCGGCTGGATCGGCGTGCTTTCGTGGATGACCCGCTCGTCGTCGAGCAGCAGCGCGCTCCAGGGCTCGGTCAGGGTGAAGCGCAGGCCCTGCGGCCCGCGCGCGTCGAACACCCGGGTCTCGCCGCCCTTGATGCCCTGGCGCGCCACCAGCACCACCACCACCAGGTCGACGCCGTCGCGGTGGGCGCCCTCCGGCGTGGGCCGGCCGATGCCGTCGGTGGTGTCGATGCGAAACGGATGCGCCTCGACGTAACACGGCGCCGATGCCGCCAGCCCGCGCAGCGTGGCACTGCGGGCGGCCAGCGCGCACAGCAGCTGGCGCCAGGCCGGGTCGTCGGCCATCTCGGCATGCAGCGGCGAGAACCAGCGCTCGATGCCGCCGTGCAGGGCGTTGTATTCCACCGGCTGCCAATGGGCGCGGTGCGGCTGGGGCAGCACCTCGGCGGTGGCGGGCGTCACGATGAAGCAGCCGTGCCGGCGCCGCCGGTAGCGGCCGCCGTCCTTCAGGAAGGCGTCGGGCGGCAGGTCGTCCCACAGCGGCCCCCAGGCAGTCAAGGCATCGCCCGGCAGGGCAGCCAGGCGGGCCAGCGCGGCCGCGTCCAGCACGGCATAGCCGCTGCCGGCCAATTGGGCGTCCAGGTCGTGCAGCGCGGTCAGGGGCGGGGGCAAAGGCATGGTGCAGTGGCGTGCGGGCCGCGGTGCGGCCGGGTTGTGCATTCTCGGCGACAGCGGCCGCCTGCGTGGCCGCGGCGCCATCCCAGCCATTAGACTTTGCCCCGGCGATCGCGCATGCTGCATCGCCCGCGGAGGCGCCGCCATGGCGACCGGCCCACCGCGCCGCACCACGCTGGCCCGCCACACCGCATGCCCCTCACCCTGCCGGAGACCGCCGCGCCAGCCACTGCGCAGCCGCTCGACACCACTGCCTTCGAGCTGCTGTCAGTGCCCGTGGCCTGGTGCGATGCCCAGGGCCGCTGGCTGGGCTGCAACCGCGCCTTCATCACCTTCACCGGCTGCACGGCAGCCGCCGATGGCGCCACGGCCTTGCCCGGCGAGGTGGCGGCCGAAGGCGGCGCCGCGCTGTCGCTGCCCGCCCTGCTGCAGGCCGGCGCCGACCTGGACGCACTGGCCTGGCGGGCCAGCGATGCACAGGGCCAGCTGCTGACTGGCCGCCTGAGCCTGCGCTGCCTGGCCGGCTGGCGCGTGCTCACCCTGTTGCCGGTGGCCGCTGCACCGCCGCTGCCACCAGCGGCCGCGGCCCTGCCGGCCAGCCCGGACCACCGCGGCCTGATGGAGGACATGGACAGCGATGCCCAGCTGGCGCACTTCGGCATCTGGACGCACGACCTGCGCACCGGCGAGCGGAACTGGGACGACCAGGTGTGGCGCTTCTGGGGCCGCACGCCGCAGCCCGGCGCGCTGGACCTGGACACGGCGCTGACCGCCCTGCACCCCGACGACCGCGCCGAGACGGTGGCGCTGCACCGGCTGTCGATGACCGTGCCGGGGCGCTACGCCCACCGCTGCCGGGTGCTCGACCCGGCGGGCGTGGAGCGCCGCATCCGCACGCTGTGGCAGGTGGTGGCCGACGCAGACGGCCAGCCGGTGCATGCCAACGGCATCGTCTTCGACGACACCGAGACCTTCCGCCTGGCACAGAGCGCCAGCGACGCGCAGTCGCAGCTGAACCTGGTGCTGGCGCTGGCCGACATCGCGATCTGGGAGCACGAGGCCGCCACCGGCCTGCTGCGCACCAGCACCCTGGGCTGGGCGCTGCTAGGCCTGCCGCCGCAGCCGCAGGGCCTGGCCCTGGCGCGGGTGATGGAGCGGCTGGACGCCGGCAGCCGCCAGACCCTGCAGGCCCAGCTGGGCACCATCGCCCTGCGCAGCCAGGATGTCGACCTGGACACCGGCGGCGACGGCCCCAGCGACCTGGAACTGCGTTGCCGCCGCCCCGACGGCCAATGGCGGGCGCTGCTGGTGCGCGGCGTGCGCCGCCGCGATGCCGAGGGCGGCACCCTGGGCCATGTGGGCGTGATGCTCGACCTCAGCGACCGCTTCGACGCCCAGCAGCAGGCGCTGGCCCTGGCCCAGCGGCTGGAGATGGCCACCGCCGCCGCCGGCGTGGGCGTGTGGAGCGCGGCGCTGGACGACCCGACGCGGGTGCACTGGGACACGCAGATGCGCCGGCTGCATGGCCTGGCGCCCGATGCCCCCGCGCCGACGCTGTGCGACTACCTGGCCAACCATGTGCATGCCGACGACCGCAGCGCGGTGCAGCGCAGCCTGGACGTGCTGGTGCAGCGCAGCGAGGGCCTGCTCGACCTGGACCTGCGCATCGTGCAGCCCGACGGCCAGGTGCGCCGGCTGGCCAGCCGCACCTCGGTGCGCGGCGGCCCGGGCCAGCGACTGCTCAATGGCGTGCTGCTGGACGTGACCGATCGCCACGCCACCGAGGACCGCCTGCGCCAGGCCCATGAACGCGCCGCCCTGGCGGCCCGCGGCGCCGGCATCGGCACCTGGGAGGCCGAGCGCGGTGCCATGGACGCCTGGTGGGATGCGCAGATGTTCCGCCTGCGCGGGCTGGACCGCCCGCCCGGCCTGGTCACCACCGACGAGATGCTCGGCTGGCTGCACCCGGCCGACCGCGACAGCCGGCTCCGCCAGATGCGTGTTGCGCTGCAGGAGGACAGCCCGAGCGACGCCGAGTTCCGCGTGGTCTGGCCCGACGGCACGGTGCGCTGGCTGGCCTCGCGCTCGTCACCGGTGCGCGACGAGGCCGGCCGCACGGTGCGCCGCATCGGCATCAACTGGGACATCACCGACGCCCGCAATGCCGAATCGGCCCGCCAGGAGCGGCTGCTGGCACAGCGCGAGAGCCAGGCCAAGGCGCGCTTCCTGGCCCGCATCAGCCATGAGCTGCGCACGCCGCTGAACGCGGTGCTGGGCTTCTCGCAATTGCTGCTGGCCGACACCGTGGACGGTCACCCGCCCGACCCGGCCACCTGGCGCAGCCGCGTCACCCAGGTGCAGGCCTCGGGCGAGCACCTGCTGGCGCTGATCGACGATGTGCTCGAACTGTCCAGCCTGGAATCGGGCGAGCTGCCGCTGTCGCTGCAGCCGGTGGCGCTGGCACCGCTGGCGCAGACCAGCCTGCCGCTGGTGGAACTGCTGGCCCAGCAGCACCAGGTGACGCTGACCCTGGCCCCGATGGACGGCTGGGTGCTGGCCGATCCGGTGCGGCTGCGCCAGGTGCTGCTGAACCTGCTGTCCAACGGCATCAAGTACAACCGCCCCGGCGGCACGGTGACGGTGAGCGCCGAGGCCAGCGCCGGCTGGTGGCTGCTGCGGGTGACCGACACCGGCCGCGGCATCGCCCCGGCGCAGCTGCAGCACCTGTTCGAGCCGTTCAACCGCCTGGGCGCCGAGCGCGACGGCATCGCGGGCACCGGCATCGGCCTGGCCATCGTGCAGGCCTCGGTGCAGCACATGGGCGGCACGGTGCAGGTGCGCAGCACGCCGGGCGAGGGCAGCGTGTTCGAGCTGGCGCTGCAGGAGACGGCGCCGCAGGCACCGGCGCCCGCGGTCTTTGCACCCGGCGCACCGCTGCCGCCGGCGCCGCTGGCCGCCGACGGCCGCCGGCCGCTGCTGCTCTACATCGAGGACAACGAGGTCAACATGCTGATCGTGCGCGAGCTGGTGCGCCAGCGGCCCGATCTCGACTTCGAGGGCGCGGTGGACGGCGCCAGCGGCCTGGCGGCGGCGCGGCAGCTGCAGCCGGCGCTGATCCTGCTGGACATGCAGCTGCCCGACACCGATGGCCATGCGGTGCTGCGGCAGCTGCGGGCCGATCCGGCCACCGCCGGCATCCGCTGCATCGCGCTGAGCGCCAACGCCATGCCCGAGGACATCCGCAACGCCCGCGCCGAAGGCTTCGACGACTACTGGACCAAGCCGCTGGATCTGACCGCCTTCCTGCGCGCGCTGGAGAAGCTGTTCGGCAAGGCGCCGACGGCGCGCTGACGCCTCAGGCGAGGCCCGGCGGCGGCACGAAGCGGCGGAAGCCGTCCTCGACGAACTGCGCGAAGCGCAGCCCCAGCGGATCGGCGAAGGCCGGCGCGATCACCTGCGCGCCCACCGGCAGGCCCTGCGGGCTCAGCCCCAGTGGGATGGCGGTGGCCGGCAGGCCGACGATGCCGGGGTAGCCGGCCCAGAACAGCGCGTCGGTGCTGGGCTGGCTGTGGCCGTTGACCGGAATCATGCGGTCCCAGCGCTCGCCCGTCTGGTTGTGCGCGAAGGCCGGCGTGGTGGCCACCGGGCAGACCAGCAGATCGAAGCGCTGGAAGAACGCCGCCCACTGCTGCTGCAGCCGGCTGCGGCGGGCATCCATCTGCACCCAGTCGCGGTGGCTGTAGGTGTTGCCGCGGAAGTGGCGGGCGGCGTAGTGCCGGTCATGCCGGCCGTACTGCGCGGCCCGCGCCTGGGCGGCGGCATAGGTGGCGTCGTCGTAGTGCGCGCCGGTGGCCGCGCGCAGCAGGTGGGTGTAGACATCGTTGGCCTCGGCGCTGTCGACCGGGCGGGCATCCTCGGTGACCTGCACGCCCTCGCTGCGCAGGAAGTCGACCAGCTGGCGCAGGCCCTGCTGCACGCTGGCATCGACCTCGGCCTCGGCATCGTCGAACAGCACGGCCACCCGGCACTGGCGCGCCGGCGTGCCCGGGTCGCGCCAGGCCACCGGCACCCGGCCCATCGGCGTCCACACCGACAACGGCGGCGCCAGCACGTCCATCGCCAGGGCCAGGTCGTGCGCGCTGCGCGCCATCGGCCCGACGGCGGCGATGTCGAAGTGGTCGGCATCGGGCACCGGCGTCAGCTCATGCCCCACCTGGGTGAGCACGCCCCAGGTGGGCTTGTGGCCCCACACGCCGCAGTAGTGCGCCGGGTTGCGGATGGAGGCGCCGATGTCGCTGCCCAGTTCCAGCCCGGTGAAGCCGGCCGCCAGCGCCGCCGCCGCGCCGCCGGACGAGCCGCCCGGCGTGCGCGTGGTGTCCCACGGGTTGCCGGTGGTGCCGTAGACCGGGTTGAAGCTCTGCCAGTCGGCCAGCGAGACCGGCACGTTGGTCTTGCCGAACAGCACCGCGCCGGCGGCCTGCAGGCGCTGCACCAGCACCGCGTCGCCGGCGGCGATGTTGTCCTTGTAGGCGGCAAAGCCGTAGGTGGTGGGCAGGCCGGCGACGTTGAAGCTCTCCTTCACCGTGATCGGCAGGCCATGCAGCGGGCCCCAGACCTCGCCGCGGGCCAGCGCGGCATCGGCGGCGCGGGCGCGCTGGCGGGCGCGGTCGGCATCCAGCACCACCACCGCATTGACCGGGCCGCCGAGGCGGGCGATGCGGTCAAGGTAGTGGTCGAGCAGCGCCAGCGCGCTGATCTCCCGGTGGCGCAGGCGGCGGGCCAATTCATGGGCGGGCAGAAAGGCCAGGTCGGACATCGGGGATCCCGGAGCGGCAAGGGTGCACCGATTCTGTGCCGCAGCGGGTGGGCATCGGCTGTCACCCCGGGGATGGCGCGGCACCCGGCGCGGGGCATGATCGTTGCAACCCCCATCCATCCCCCTGCCTGGAGTGCCCCATGAAGCTGGTGATTGCGCAGATGAAGCACGAGACCAACACCTTCTCGCCCGTGCCCACGCCGCTGTCGCGCTTTGCCACCGGCACCGACGTGCCGCCCGAGGGCGCGGCCGCGGTGGCCGCCTACAAGGGCACCGGCTCGGCGATCGGCGCCTTCATCGAGCTGGCCGAGGCGGCCGGCGCCGACTACGCGGTGGCGGTGGCCGGCAATGCCTGGCCCAGCGGGCCGGTGCACGACGACGCCTTCGAGCACATGGCCAGCCGCATCGTGGCAGCAGTGGCCGCCGGCTGCGACGCGGTGCTGCTGGACCTGCACGGCGCGATGGTCACGCAGACGCATGAGGACGGCGAAGGCGAGCTGCTGCGCCGCATCCGCGCGGTGGCGCCCACGGTGCCGATCGGCGTGGCGCTGGACATGCACACCAACCTGTACGACGCCATCGGCGAGCACGCCACGGTGATCGCCGGCTACCAGACCTATCCGCACATCGACGTCTACGAGACTGGCCTGCGCGCCGGCAAGGCCATCCTGGCCATGCTCGCCGGCAAGGCGAAGCCGGCCATGGCCTTCGGCCGTCAGCCGATGCTGCCGCATGTGATGCGCCAGGGCAGCGACGACGAGCCCAACAAGAGCCTGCAGGCCCGCTGCAGGGAGATGGAAGCCCAGGGCGCGCTGTGCGCCAGCGTGTTCGTCGGTTTCCCGAATGCCGACATCGCATACGCCGGCCTGTCGGCGGTGGTGGTGTGCGACGGCGATGCCGACCAGGCCCGGCGCTGGACCGACGAGCTGCTGGAGATGGCCTGGAGCCGCCGCGCCGAGTTCGTCTACCAGATCGAGGATCTGCCGACTTCGATGGCGCGGGCCAGGGCGCTGGCCGATGCCAAGCCAGCCGGCAGCGGCCCGGTGGTGCTACTGGACCACAGCGACAACTGCGCCTCGGGCGGCACCATGGACACGATGACGGTGCTGGGCGCGATGCTGGACGCCGGCCTGACCAACGCCGCCGCCTTCGCCATCTTCGACCCGGCGGCGGTGCAGCAGATGACCGCGGCTGGCGTGGGCAGCACCATCACGCTGTCGCTCGGCGGCAAGCTCGACATGCCCAGCATCGGGCTGAAGGGCACGCCACGCACCGTGACCGGCCGCGTGCGCCTGCTCTGCGACGGCCGCTACCGCAACCGCGGCCCGATGGGCCGTGGCGAGCTGAACGACATGGGCCCCACGGCGGTGCTGCAGGTGGCGGGCATCGACGTGGTGGTGATCAGCAACCATGTGGAGCCGAACGACCTGGCCGCCTTCACCGCGGTGGGCATCGCCCCCGACCGGCTGACCTACCTGATGCTCAAGAGCCGCATCCACTGGCGCGCTGGCCTGCGCCCCCTGAGCCACGCCACGGTGGAATGCGCTGGCACCGGCGTCTGCAGCTCCGACTACGCGCTGCTCGGCCTGCACAAGGTGCGCCGGCCGATCTATCCGATCGACGCGATTTGAGCTTGGGGCGGGTTTGGGCTCGTTGCGGAAGTTGCCGACTCGCCATCTCCGGCGCGAGGCCGAGGCCGCCGGGTACCTGGCCGACTCCATGTCCCCCGTCCTACACGCCGCAAGCGGCGAATAGGACTCCGCCTAGTATTGTTTCCACCGCTCCCGTCGCGCTGAAGGGAGTCCGTCCGGCTGACCCCGATTTCCTCCTTGGGATACCAAGCCCGGAGTAGAGACTGGGGCGCTTGTCGGTTTCGACGCAGTAGCTCGAACGGTGTCTTGGGGCGCCCCGGCCGGCCAGCGCGGCCGCCGGCGGCGACCCCGCATACTAGGGTGCGCGTGTCGAATCCAGCGCTGTTGTGATCGCAAAGGAGTCGATCGTGCAGAGCTTTCTCGGGGTGGACGTCAGCAAGGCGAAGTTGGATGTGGCGC
>NZ_BJCL01000034.1 GCF_005403045.1 Pseudaquabacterium pictum | reverse complement strand
AGGCAAGCCGGGCAAGGTGATCGTGGTGGCGTGCATGCACAAGCTGCTGGCCATCGCCTACGGCGTGCTGCGATCTGGCAAGCCCTTCAATGCTGACCATCTGAAGCCAAGCGCCGCTTGACACGCACAACGGTGTCTTGACCTGCGGAACCCGGATTCCCAGCCTCCGCTGCCGGGTGACACCTCAGCAGGCGTGAGGTTTTCATTGCCAGAGCGCTGCCGGGCCGAGGGCGCCGGGTGCCCGGTCCCCGGAAGTGAAGGAGGAGTCCTATTCGCCGCTTGCGGCGTGTAGGACGGGGGACATGGAGGGGACCGGGCACCCGGCGCCATCGGCCTTGCTCGGTGCCTCGAATCACAGCAGCGGCACATCACAAAGCAACGAGAACAAGACCATGCTCAAAGTCGACGGCATCAACCAGTACTACGGCGGCAGCCACATCCTGCGCAATGTCGGCTTCGAGGCCAAGCAGGGCGAGGTGACGGTGGTGCTGGGCCGCAACGGCGTGGGCAAGACCACGCTGCTCAAGAGCCTGATGGGCGTGGTGCCGGTGAAGACCGGTTCCATGGTGCTGGCGGGCACCGACATCACCCATGCCACGCCCTATGACCGGGTGCGCCTGGGCGTGGGCTATGTGCCGCAGGGCCGCGAGATCTTCAGCCGCCTGACGGTGGAGGACAACCTGAAGATGGGTCTGGCGGTCAAGCCCGGCCGCACGCCGCTGCCGGCGCAGCTGTTCGAGCTGTTCCCCATCCTGCAGCAGTTCCTGCACCGGCGCGGCGGAGACCTGTCGGGCGGCCAGCAGCAGCAGCTGGCCATCGCCCGGGCGCTGGCCGCGGGCCCGCGCCTGCTGATCCTGGACGAGCCCACCGAGGGCATCCAGCCCAGCATCATCAAGGACATCGGCCGTGTCATCCGCCGCCTGGCCGACGAGGGCCTCAACGGCCAGCGCATGGCCATCATCCTGGTCGAGCAGTACTACGACTTCGCCGCCGAGCTGGCCGACCAGTACCTGGTGATGGAGCGTGGCGAGGTCATCGCCCGCGGCCGCGGCGCCGACATGGACGCCGACGGCGTGCGCGACCGCGTCGCGATCTGAGCGGTCGGCCGGTCTCAGTCGGCAGGTGGCTTGATGGCCGCCAGCTGCCGCAAGGCCAGGGCGGCGTCGGCGCGGGCAGGCTGCACAGCGGCCAGCCGCTGCAGCCAGGCCTGGGCTTCCACCGGGTCGTCGGCCGCCAGCGCCCGGGCCATGGCCAGCAGCGGATCGTAGGCGGGCCGGAAGTCGGGGCTGGTCCGCAGCGCGGCCAGCAGCGGTTCGCCCACCTGCGCCAGCATCTGGCGGGCATCGGGCACCGGCCGCACGCCCCGGCCTGCGGCCAGGAACTGGTCGCGCGCCGCACGGTAGGCGGCCAGGCGCGGTTCGTTGCCTGCCTCGGCCGGCCGCAGCAGTTCACCGGGCTGCACGTCCAGCGTGCCCAGCACCGCCAGCAGGCGGTCGCGCGGAGCGGCCTCGGGCGCATAGGTCGCCCGCGGTGCGCGGTAGGTCACCACCGGGCGGTCGTCGGTGTTCGGCACGGCCGTACCGGCCAGCCGCGCCAGGGCCGACGGGCCGGCCACCACGCTGCCCAGCACCGACCAGGCGTCCTGCAGACCGAAGTCGGCCGGCGGCAGCGGCAGGCCGCGGCTGGCCTCCAGGCGTGCCTGCACCTGGCGCAGGCTGAAGCCGCGGCCGTCACCGGCCTGGCCCACCAGCCCCAGCGTGGGCGTGTCCAGGCTGTGGGTGGCCAGCACCGCATGGCCCTGCGGCCACACCTGGCGGAAGGCCGCCACGATGCTGGCCAGCGTGGCCCGGTCCATCTGGTGCAGCGGCAGCCATTGGCAGAACAGGCCGTCCGGCGCCAGCCGTGCCTGCACCGCCTGGAAGTGCTCCACGGTGTACAGGCTGCCGGTACCGCTGCGGGCCGGGTGCACGTTGTCGGCCACGATCACGTCGTAGCGGGTGGCGGTGCTGCGCACATGGCGCCGGGCATCGGCCACCGTGGCCTGCAGCCGGCCGGCCGACGCCGGGTCGGCCCAGTCGGCCTGGAACAGGGTGGCCGCGGCCACCACCTCGGGCAGCAGTTCCACCGCCTCCACCGTCAGGCTGCGGTCCTGCACCGCGGCCGATGCGGTGAGCCCGGTGCCCAGCCCCAGGAACAGCACCTTCCGGGGTGCCGGATGCAGCAGCAGCGGCAGCAGCGCCTGGCGGCCGTCGGCCAGCAGGGAGTGGCTGCTGCCCTCCTGCTGGTGGTTGTTGATGTGCAGCCGGCGCACGCCTTGCGGGTCTTCGGTGATGCTGACGGCGGCCAGCAGGCCCTCCTGGTAGTCGGCCAGCCGGCCGCCGTCGGGCACGCTGACGAAGCGCAGCGGCGGCGTGGCCGCGGCCAGCACACCGGCGGCCGCCACCGGCACCCAGATGCCCGCGCCCCAGGCCGGCCGGCCCGGCGCCAGCCGTGGCGCGGCCGGGGCCTCGACCAGCAGCGCCAGCAGGGCATAGGCCACCACCAGCAGCAGCAGCGTGACCTTGGCGCCGACGGCCGGCAGCAGCACCACGCCGACCAGCACCGGGGCCAGCGCTGCGCCCAGGGTGTTCACAGCCAGGGCGCGGCCCAGCCCGAGGCCGCTGGCCGCCGCACGGGTGGCCAGGTGGCTGAACAACGCGCCCATCACCACGGTCGGCAGCGCAAACGCGGCCAGGGCCATCGCCGCCTCGGCACCCAGGGCCGGCAGCAGGCCGGCGTCGGCGCCGATCCAGCCGGCCAGCGCGGTGGCTGCCGCCGCGCGCAGCCGGTCGGCATGCCAGAGGCTGGCACCGCCCAGCAGGCAGGCCAGCGCCAGCAGCATCAAAAGGCGGCGGCTCAACGTCGCGTCGGCAGCCTCCGGCGCCGCCAGGGCGTGGCCGGACTGGCGTGCCTGCCAGCGCGCCAGCGCTGCAGCGCCCCCTGCGGTGCCCACCAGGTACACCGCCAGCAGCAGCGCGAAGGTGTAGACGGTGTCCTCGGCCACCTGGCTGAGCACACGCACCACCGTCACCTCGTAGGCGATGCCCAGCAGGCCGGTGCCGGCCAGCAGCGCGGTGATGCGCCCGCGTGCCGGCTGTGCGGCCACGGCCGCGGCTGGCGCAGCGGCCGGTACCGGCGAAGTGGTGCCCTGCGGCAGCACGATCAGCGCCAGCAGCGCGCAGCCCAGGTTGAGGCCGGCGCACAGCAGGGTGCTGCGCACCAGGCCCAGCGCTGGCACGCCCCAGAAGGCGATGACCAGCACGCCCAGCACGGCGCCCAGGGTGTTCAGCGCATACAGCCCGGCGATCGACAGGCTGGCGCCCGCCCGCGCTGGCAGCGGTGATGCGGCGCGCTGCTGCAGCAGGCCGGCCATCGCCGGCAGCGTGGCGCCCATGGCCACGGTGGCGGGCAGCAGCAGCAGGCTGCAGCCGGCAAAGGCCACGATCCATTGCCAGGCGGCCGAGGGCTGTGCGCCGGTCAGCGCCCCCATGGCCTGGGTGAAGCCCGGCATGCCGGCGACCAGCAGCAGCGCCCAGGCGGCGATCACGGCCTCGCAGGCGGCATACCAGCGCGCCGGGTGGGCGCTGCGTTCGATGCGTGCCCCCAGCGCACCGGCGCCCAGTGCCAGGCCGCCGAAAAACGCCGCCACCACCGCCAGCACCGCGGCCGATTCATGGCCCAGCCACAGCGTGGCCTGCTGTGTCCAGATGATCTGGTAGCCCAGGCCGGCAAAGCCCGAGGCCCCCATCAGCACCCAGATGGCCGGTGCCATGTTCATCCGCTGAAGCCCACGGTGTAGCCCCAGGAATCCAGCCGCGTCGGGATCGCGTTCAGCGCCATGGTGATGCGGCGCGGGCCCTCGTTGGGCGGCACCGCATGCATCAGGTAGCTGGGGAACAGGATCAGGTCGCCCGGCTCGGGCGCCGGGCTCACCCACTTGTCGGCGTTGTACGGCCCCATCTGCACGCCGGCGTGGTCGTTCTTGAAGGCGAAGTCATGGCCGCCGGGCGACTTCATGAACACCGTCTGCGACGAGGGGTGGGTGGGCGTCAGGTACAGCACGCCCGAGATGAAGCTGTTGGCATGGTTGTGCATGGCCTGGCGGCCGCCGGTGTCCAGCAGATTGACCCACATCTCCTTGACCGCCCAGCCCAGCCGCTCGCCGAACAGCAGCGCACCGAAGGCCGCCAGGTGCGGCTTGAGCAGCGTGGCCACCTCGCCCAGCAGCGGGTTCTCGCCGGGCTTGAGCATGCGGGTGTGCGACAGGTTTTGCGACGAGGAATTGCTCTGCACCGCCTCCTGGCTGAAGTGCATCACCAGGCCGGCCACCACGCTCAGCGGCAGCGCGCCGCGGATGCGCGACACGGGGATGGGAAACAGGTCGAAGGTGTCGGTGTTGGACATGGGCAGTGCTTGGCAGTGGCGGCGGGGTCGGGCAGTGTCAGGCCAGGATCGCCGCCACCCGCTCGATCGACCAGAACGCGGCCACGCTGCCGATGGCATACAGCAACACGGTGCGTGCCTGCGCCAGCCGCACCGGCTGCTGCGGCAGCCGCTGCAGCAGGCTGACGGCGGCCCAGGCCAGAGCAACGGTCAGCAGTTGGCCGGCCTCGACGCCGAGGTTGAAGCTCAGCAGCGCGATGGGCACATGCTGTGCCGGCAGGCCGATCTCCTGCAGCGCACCGGCAAAGCCCAGGCCGTGCACCAGGCCGAAGAGGAAGGCCACCAGCGCCGGCCAGCGCCGCGACAGGGTGTCGCGCCGGTGCAGGGCCTCGCCGGCCACCAGCACGATGGACAGCGCGATGGTCGCCTCCACCGGAGGCGGGCGCAGCGTCAGCAGGCCCAGCGCGCTGCTGGCCAGGGTGAGGCTGTGGGCCGCGGTGAAGGCGGTGATGGTCCAGACCAGCCGGCGCCGGAAGCCCACCAGCATCAGCAGCGTGAGCACGAACAGCAGGTGGTCGACGCCCGACAGGATGTGCTCCACGCCCAGCAGCGTGTAGGCCCGCGCGATCTCGCCCAGGCCGCGCTTGTCGTCGGCCGAGCCGTACAGCTGCACCGAGGTCTGCGCCTTGGTCAGGGTGTAGACCCGCAGGCCGCCGTCCAGCCAGTGCAGCTTGACCAGCACGGCCGAGAAACGGTCGCCCGCGCCCTGGATGCCGAGCCGGCCTTCCATGCGGCCGGCCGGGCAATCGAGCTGGCCGTCGTTGGCGGTGCAGCCGTCGGGCCATTGCAGCACCAGCTCGTCGCCGCCGCTGCGCATGCCGGCCGTCCACTGCCAGACGAAGCGGCCCGGCGCCACCTCCTGCACCTGCAGCTCGGCCATGCTCATCTCATGGGCCCACGCCTGCGGCGCCGCCAGCAGCTGCATCACCAGGGCCAGGGCCACCACGCAGAGGCCGCCCCACAGGCGGTGCCAGGCGGCGCTCATCGGGTGGCGGCCGCCGAGGCGGCGGCAACGGCGGTGGCGGCGGCCGGCTCGCGGGTGGTCACGGTGTACTTCATGGCCATGGTCTTGACCGCCGCGGCCCGCTGCTCGGCCAGCACCGCGTCGGTCCAGTCCTGTGCCACGGTCTCGCGCAGGGCGTCGAACTGGGCCGCGCGTGGCGGCGTGCCGCCTTCCACCCGCATCACCCGCCAGGTGTCGCCATGGCGCAGGGCCTTCCATTCCCCTGGCGCCAGGGCCACCAGGGCGTCGGCAAAGGCCCGGCCATAGCTCTGCACGATGTTGCCTTGCGGCCGGCCCTTGAACACCCGCAGCCCGGCCTGCACGTCGCCGCTGGCGCTGCTGTTGAGCTGGGTGGCCAGGGCTGCGGCCTGCGCCTCGGTGGGCTGGGCCTCGGGCAGCACGGCCTCGCTGAAATCGAAACGGGCGGGTTCGTCGTACTTGGCGCGGTTCTTGTCGAACCAGGCGCGCAGGGCCTCGTCGGTCATCGGCGGGCGCTTCAGGCCGGCGTTGATCGACGACAGCGCCTTGAAGATCACCCGGTCGCGGATGGCGCGGTCACCCTGGTCCATCTGCATCGCGATGCCCTCGCGGTACAGCACCTCGTTGTCGAGCCAGACGCGCCGCAGCGCATACAGCTCTTCGGCGTTCGGGGCGCGGCCGCGGGCCTCGCGGAACACCTGGATCGCCTCCTGGTCGACGGCCGCGTCGATGACGATCAGCCGCGGGTCGTCCTGGTCGCGGTTGACCCAGGTGTCGAGGCCGAACAGCGCGGCGCCGATCAGCAGGAAGTGCAGCAGCGGCTCGCGCCACCAGGACCAGGCGGGCGCGCGGGCATTGGCGGCTCCGGGGGCAGGGCGGGTGTCAGAGGCAGGGGACATGGCGGCAGTCTGGAAATGACGAAGCCGGGCGGGTGCCCGGCGGGTTCTGGCGGCGGCGCGGCACCGCCGGTTGGCGGTGCCGCGGGCCGCATCAGCGCGTGGTGATCAGCGCACGCCGGCCACCACGGTGGAGCCGGCCACCTCGATGAAGATCGGGTTGCTGTAGAACCACAGGTCCGACCAGGCGGCCACGTCGAAGCCGACCATGCGCTGGCCATTGACCACCGGCAGGTGGTTCGGGCAGGCATCGATGCCGCCGGTGGTGAACACCGCGCTGTTGTCGGGCACGTTGCTGCCGCCGGTGGTGGTGCAGGGGATGCGCAGCATCGCGTTCTCGGGGAACTCGGTGCCCGACTTCGTGCTGTCCTTGAATCCGATCGAGCCGGTGTTGGTCCACAGGTCGGACAACGGGTTGCCCGACGCGTCGGTCTCGAACGGCACGGCCGGCGGCAGGTTGGTGCCGCGCAGGCGCAGGTATTGCGACGCTTGCACCGCGCTCAGCCGGAAGGTCATGGCCTTGAACTCCGGCTTGCCGGGCACCGTCGTCCAACTGGCCTTGCTGAAGCTCTGGATCACCGCGGCGCTGGTGTTCTTGGCCGCAGCCGGCACGGTGGCCAGCGAGCGCAACTGCTGCGGGTTGGCCATGTCCACCCAGTCATCGGGCCAGGCACCGGCATAGTCGGACGCGCCGGGCTTCCGGTAGCCGGTGACCAGGCCGCGGATCACGTCCACATGGTGCAGCTCGGGCTTGTCCAGCGGCTGGTTGATGCCCACCTGCAGCAGCGACGGGTTGGGGAAGCTGTAGGGGCTGAAGCTCTTGCCCGCCGGATCCCGCACCACGATCGACACCACCACCTCGCCACCGGCGCGCACCTGGAGCTTCTCGCCCATGGTGGCGCAGCCGGCCACATTGGTGTCGGTGTTGTTCACCGCGGCGGCCACCGCGATCGCTTCGACCGCGGCATTGGCGCGCTTGCCCACGCCGTTGTACGAGGCACAGGCCACGAAGGCCAGGCGGTCGATCAGCTGGCCGCTGTCGACCCAGTTGTTGCCGCTGCGCAGGCCGTCGACGATCATCTGCGGCGACACCCGCGGGCTGCTGCCCTGGCGCACCATGGTGTAGTTGCGCTGGTACTCGCCAGGCCAGAAGTCGTTGTCCGAGCGGCGGTCATCGACGCTGAAGGCGCCACGGCTGTGCCAGTCGCTGCTGGCGAAGAACCACCAGTTGCGGCCTTCGCCCAGCAGCGCATCCCACACGCCGCCGATCTGTGCGGCATAGACGCCGGTGCCACCGAAGGTGGTGCCGCCGACCGAGTCATAGCGCACGCCGGCGAAGCTGTTGCGGCGCAGGTTGTACTCGCCGCGGCGGTCGCTGGCGCCGTGGCCCGGCTGGCTCTCGAAGCCGAAGGCCACGCGCGGGCCGGCGTTGTTGAAGTTGCGCAGGTGCTCGACGTTGAAGCCGTTGTTGCCGGCCGGGTTGAACGGGCCGGCGCGCTCCAGGTGGGCCGGCACGTAGTAGCTGCTGTCGGGGTGGAAGGCGGCCATCCACTTCACGCCCTCCACCGTCTTCAGGTGGCCCTGCTCGCCTTGCGTGCCGCCGGTGGGCACCAGCTTGCGCGCCGGGTCGCTCCAGAACGGCACCGTGCTGTTCAGGCCGCCGGGCACCGAGCAGTCCCAGTTGTTCCCGGTGCCGGTGTTGACGCCACCGGTGACCAGGTTGCCGCGGCTGGTGTCGCTGTTGCCGCGGTCGAAGCAGTACTGCCACATGGCCAGCGCGTTGGCGTTGCCGGTGGCGGTGTAGCCCGGGGTGGTGGGCAGCGGCTTGCTGAAGGCGGCGGCCGGCAGCTGGCCGGTGGTCACGGCCATCGAGGTGTGCTCATGCCCGGCCACCACCGACTCCACGCCGGCGAAGATCGGCTGGTTGCGCAGCACCGCCAGGTACTCCAGCTGCGGGTACTGGAATTCCTGGATCGCCTGCCAACGCCACATGTTCCTGTTGGGGCTGGTGCCCGACGCGTTGCCCTTGGGCACGACGGCCGGGCTGCTGTTCTCCCAGGTGGTCTGCGGGCCCTGGCCGGTGAACGGGTAGGCCGGCGTGGCGAAGGCGGGGTCTTCCGGCAGGGTGCAGTTGCGGTTGCCGGTGCCGCCGTGGCCGGCCTGCACGAACCAGTCCAGGCCCCAGGGCGTGTCGGCCGTGCGGTCCATCGACTTCTTCACCTTCTTCTGCATCGAGACGGCGCCGTCCGAGCAGGTGCTGTGGTTGTGGAAGTCGCCGGCCAGGTACTTGCCGGGCACCTTGGTGCTGGTGGCTTGCGAATGGGCTGCGCCCACCACGACTGTGCCGATGGCCGCCACCGCCGCGAGGGCGATGGGGCGCAGGGGGAAACCGAATTGCATGGATGGACTCCTGGATCGTTGGGAACAGAGCGCCTCGGCAGCACGGGCGGCGCCGGGCTGAAGACAGGTGGTGGCGTGGCGTCTGTGCGCCAGCCACCGTGAAGGCAGGCGGATGCTAGGAACGCCCGGTGACCGTGCCGTGACGGATTTGTGGCCGTCTCAGCGGAAGCGCAGCGCGGGGTAGTCCACCGTCAGCGTCGCCAACACGGTGCCGCCATGCTCGAAGTCGAGTTGCAGCGGATAGGCCCGCCCGACATGCAGCGGCTGGCGCAGACCGGTCAGGCGCAGCCAGGTGCCACGCTCATGCAGCCAGGTCTCCTCGCCCGCCGGGATCAGGAAGTCCACCACCGGCCGTGCCAGCGCGCCGGCGATCTCGGCGTCGCGCGCCACGGGCGTCGTCACACCCACCAGCCGGTCGCTGCGGCTGACCTCGTCGAACTTCATGCAGACCACCGCCTCGGTGGCGCCGGGATCGGTGGCATGGCAGTAGGGATGCGTCACCCGCAGGGTGTCGGTGTAGAACTCGCAGGCGCGTGCGGCCGGCAGCAAGGTCAGTCCGCCGAGGCCGAGGCCGAGGCCCAGGCGCAGCCAATGGCGCCGTGAGGGGTTCAGGTTGAGTGCTTGCATCGGGACCTCGGCGCTGGGTGGATCAGGGCCCGCAGGGTGACGCCGGATCGTGGCAGGACGATGACCATGGCCGTGCCGTGGCGCCCGCCTGGCCCGCGCCGGCGCCCTGTGTCAGCTTGATGAAATCCACCCCCTTGGGATGCGGGGGCTGCCGTGGCCGCGGATGGCCTGCACTGTCATCGTTCTGCGATATCGCCGCCGCGGCCTGCTGCCTAGACTGCGTCGGCAAGCCGTGCCTGATCCCCGGGCACGCCATCCGCCGGAGCCTTCCATGTCCCTCATCCGTCCCCTGTTCGCCGCCGCTGCCCTGATCGCCGCACTGCCCGCACTGGCCGCCTCGCCGGTCACCACCACGCTCACCTTCGACGAAGACGCTGTCGACAGCGCCTTCTTCGTGCAGTCCGTCGGCAGCTTCTACGCCGGTGCCGGCGCCGTGTTCGACGGCGCGGCCTTCGCGCTGCGCAACGACGCGCTGGGCCCGTACTTCACCAATGCGCCCACGGCCACCGGCGTGCTGGCCTTCGATGGCAGCGTCGCCACCACGGTGGTCAATGCCGCTGCCGGCAAGGCCTTCGTCGACCAGCTGGCGTTCCACTTCTCGGCCACGGCCGATGCGCCGCTGGCCGTCAGCATCTTCGCCGGCGCCGATGGCACCGGCCAGCGCCTGGCGCGCCTGGGCCTGTTCGAGAACGTCGCCGACAGCGGCTGCAGCGACAGCGCCTACTGCGCCTGGCAGCAGGTGTCGATCGGCTTCGCCGGCCAGGCGCGGTCCATCGTGTTCTCGACCGCCGGCGGCCAGATCGCCTACGACAACATCACCATCAGCGCGGTGCCCGAGCCCACCAGCGTGGCGCTGATGCTGGCCGGCCTGGGGGCCGTGGGCCTGCTGGCCCGCCGCCGCGGCTGAACAGCGTCGCTATGATCCGCCGCTGACCCGGGCCGGCAGGCGCCGGCATGGGCAGCGGACCCCGGACCCCTTCATGAAGCTGCTGCAAGGCCGGCGCGCACACGACCTGCTCATCTGGCTGGTCATCGTCGCGTCGGGTGTCTATGCCTCGTCGGCCAGCACGCTGCGCATGCTGGGCGCGCCGCATTGGCACGCGCCGGCGCCGGCCGTCACCGCAGCCGGGGATTGGGACCACGCCGTGGCGGCGCGGCTGGGGCAGTGGCTGGCCGGTCTGCGCGGCCTGTCCGATGCGATGCACCAGCGCGCCCATGCCCTGGGCATGGCGCCGCACACGCACAGCCACAGCGCCGTGCTGCGCCACTGGCATGCCGGCGATGACGCCAGCGTGCGCCTGGCCGACACGACCAGCCTGTCGCCTGCGCTGGCCGATCTGACTGCGGCAGCCGCCATCGGCGGCGCCACCTTGCTGCTGGCGACGGCGCCCGACTGCGCCTGGCGCCACCTGGCCCCGGTGCGCGGCGCCTGGCCCACTGCCGCCTGCGCCCTGTGGCGCAGCGTGCGCCTGCCGCCCCCGGCCGAACCGCCCATCGCCTGACCGGGCGCCTGTCGCCGGCCGGATCTGCCCAGCCTGCCCGGCATCGCCCGGGCAGTTGATGCCTGGCATCCGCTGGCGCCGCCCGCGCGCGCCCACCGCGCGCCGACCGATGCTTCCTGCCCGCCGCTGCCCGCTGCCGACCGCCGCAGCGCAGCGCCGCCCCGCGCAGCGATGGCCCGCCCGCAAGCCTGCTGCGCCTGCCATCCCGCGCCCACGTCCAGCTTGAACTTCGCCTGACCATGACACACGGATCCCTGTCCCACACCGCGGCCCGCAGCCTGCTGCTGGGCACCTGCCTCACACCGCTGGCCCTGCAGGCCCAGACCGCACCGACGCCCCCCGAGCCTGGCCTGCAGCAGGTGCAGGTCACCGGCCGGCACTACGACAACGCCGTCGGCACCAGTGATGCGGCCTCGCAGGGCACGGTGCGGGCCGAGCTGCTGAAGAGCCGTCCGGCCATGCGGCCTGGCGAGGTGCTGGAGTTCGTGCCCGGGGTCATCGTCACCCAGCACTCGGGTGACGGCAAGGCCAACCAGTACTTCCTGCGCGGCTTCAACCTCGACCACGGCACCGACTTCGCCACCAGCGTCAACGGCATGCCGGTGAACATGCCCACCCACGGCCATGGCCAGGGCTACTCGGACCTGAACTTCCTGCTGCCCGAACTGGTCGACCGCATCGCCTACCGCAAGGGGCCGTACTTCGCCCGCAGCGGCGATTTCTCGGCCGCCGGTTCGGCCGACATCGCCTACCGCACGCGGCTGGATGCGCCGCTGGCGCAGCTCACCCTGGGCCAGCGTGGCCACCGGCGCGCCGTCGTCGCCGGCTCCACCGAGATCCGCCCCGGCGTGCATGCGCTGGGCGCTGTCGAATGGATGGGCAACGACGGCCCGTGGACCGTGCCGGAAGGCCTGCTCCGGCGCAACGGCGTGTTCACCCTCAGCGGCGGCACCGCCGCCGAAGGCTGGCAGGCCAGCGCCATGGCCTACACCGCGCACTGGACGGCCACCGATCAGGTCCCGGAAAACCTGATCGGCACCGTCTACGACGGCCGCCGCTTCGGCCGCTTCGATGCGGTGGACGCCAGCGACGGTGGCAAGACCAGCCGCGACAGCCTGTCGGCCGACTGGCATCGCCAGTCCGGCATCGGCACCACCCGGGTGGCCGCGTACGCCATGCGCTACCGGCTCGATCTGTGGTCGAACTTCACCTATGCGCTGGAGCGCCCCGCCACCGGCGACCAGTTCGGCCAGCACGATGCACGCAGCGTCTACGGCCTGTCGGCCAGCCACGCTTTTGAGCATGCGCTGGCCGGGTTGCCGGCCAAGGCGGAGTTTGGCGCCCAGCTGCGCCACGACCGCATCCGCGTGCGCCTGGACGACACCGTCGCCCGCCGTTCCATCGCCACCACCCGGGAAGACGCCGTGCGCCAGACGCTGGCCGGTGTCTATGGCCAGACGGCGCTGGAGTTCACGCCCTGGCTGCGTGGCGTGTTCGGCCTGCGCGCCGACCAGCTGCAGGCCCGGGTGGAGGCGCTGTCGCTGCCGGCCAATGGCGGACGTGCCAGTGCCACCCAGTGGTCGCCGCGCGGCTCGCTGGTGTTCGGGCCGTTCGCCCGCACCGAGTTCTTCGTCAATGCCGGCCGCGGCCTGCACAGCAACGACGCCCGCGGCATGACTATCACCACCGATCCGCGGACCGGTGATCCCGTCGACCGGGTGCAGCCGCTGGCGGCCAGCCAGGGCTGGGAACTGGGCATGCGCAGCGAGGCACTGCCCGGCCTGCAGAGCTCGCTGGCGCTGTGGCACCTGGCGTCGGATTCGGAACTGGTGTTCGTCGGCGATGCCGGTGCCACCGAGGCGGCAGCGGCCAGCCGGCGCCGCGGCATCGAGTTCAACAACCGCTGGCAGGCCACCCGCTGGCTGCTGGTGGATGCCGATTTCGCCTGGACACATGCGCGCTTCACCAACGGCGATCGCATTCCGAACTCGGTGGACCGGGTGGCATCGCTGGGTGCCACCGTGCGCAACCTGGGGCCCTGGAGCGCCAGCCTGCACTGGCGCTACCTGGGCGCCGGCCCGCTGATCGAGGACAACAGCGTGCGCAGCATCCCGGCCATCACCACCAACCTGCGTCTGAACTGGGACCTGCCGCCCACCTGGGGCGTCGGCCGTGGCAGTGCGGTGATGCTGGACGTGTTCAACCTGTTCGACCGCGCGGTGTACGACATCCAGTACCACTACACCTCGCAGCTGCCCGGCCAGGGCGCCTGGACGGGCCGCCATGTGCACCCGGCCGAACCGCGCACGGTGCGCGTCACGCTGAAGCTGGAGTTCTGAACGCCCGGCGCCGGCGCAGCACCTAGACTGCCGGCATGTCAGATGCCCGCAGCGCCATTTCCCCCGCCAGCCCGCCGGCGCCTCTGCAGGTGGCCATCGTCGGCGGCGGCCCGGCCGGGCTGATGGCTGCGGAGGCGCTGCTGCAGGGCGGTGCCCAGGTCGACCTGTACGACGGCATGCCCTCGGTGGGCCGCAAGTTCCTGCTGGCCGGCAAGGGCGGGCTGAACCTGACCCACAGCGAGCCGCTGGAGGCCTTCACCGGCCGTTATGCCGAGCGGGCGGCCCAGGTGGCGCCCTGGCTGGAGGCGCTGTCGCCGCAGGCCCTGCGGGACTGGGCGGCCGGCCTGGGCATCCGCACCTTTGTCGGCAGCTCAGGCCGGGTGTTCCCGGCCGAGATGAAGGCCGCGCCACTGCTGCGCGCCTGGCTGCACCGGTTGCGTGTGGCCGGCCTGCGGCTGCACATGCGCCATCGCTGGCAGGGCTGGCAGCCGGGCGATGCGCCGACGCTGCTGCGCTTCGACACCCCGTCCGGCCCGCAGCTGCAGCAGGCCGATGCCGTGCTGCTGGCCCTGGGCGGCGCCAGCTGGGCAAGGCTGGGCAGCGACGGCGCCTGGGTGCCGCATCTCGCGGCCCGCGGCGTGGACGTGGCGCCATTGCAGCCGGCCAACTGCGGCTTCGATGTCGGCTGGAGCCCGTACTTCAGCCAGCGCTTTGCCGGTGCGCCGATGAAATCGGTGCGGCTGCACTTCGACGACGGGCAGGGCCCGGCCTTCGACCGGCCGGGCGAGTTCGTCATCACCGCCACCGGCATCGAGGGCAGCCTGGTCTATGCGGCGTCGGCCCGGCTGCGTGCGGCCATCGCGCGCCAGGGCCAGGCCACGTTGCAGGTCGACTTGCTGCCCGGCCGCAGCGTGGCCCAGCTGGCCGCCGCGCTGGCCAAAGGCCGAGGCGCCCGCAGCCTGCCCAACCACCTGAAGGAGCATGCCGGCCTGGACGGCGTGAAGGCCGCGCTGCTGCGCGAGGCGCTCAGTGCCACCCAGCTGGCCGACCTGGTGGCCCAGGCGCCGCAGGACCTGGCCGCCCGGCTGAAGGCCTGGCCGATCACCGTGGTGGCGCCGCGCCCGATCGACGAGGCCATCAGCACCGCCGGCGGCGTGCGCTTCGAGGCGCTGGACGGCCACGGCATGCTGCGGGCGCTGCCCGGCGTGTTCGTCGCCGGCGAGATGCTCGACTGGGAGGCGCCCACCGGCGGCTACCTGCTCAGCGCCTGCTGCGCCAGTGGCCTCGCCGCGGCGCGCGGCCTGCTGGCCTGGCATGCGGCCGGCGGCCGCGCTGAATCCAACCCCGAGACCTGAAGGAACCCGCGATGCTGGTCGTGCACCACCTGAACAATTCCCGCTCGCAGCGGGTGCTGTGGCTGCTGGAGGAACTGGGCGTGCCCTACGAGATCCGCCACCACCAGCGCGATGCCAAGACCATGCTGGCGCCGAAGGAGCTGCTGGCGGTGCATCCGCTGGGCAAGAGCCCGGTGATCGTCGACGGCAAGACCACGGTGGCCGAGACCGGCGCCATCGTCGAGTACATCCTGGATGTCCACGGCAACGGCCGGCTGCGGCCTACGGCAGGCACGCCGGACCACCTGCGCTACCGTTACTGGCTGCATTTCGCCGAAGGTTCGGCGATGCCGCCGCTGCTGATGAAGCTGGTGTTCGACGAGGTGCAGAAGGCGCCGATGCCGTTCTTCGTCAAGCCCATCGCCAAGGCCATCAGCCAGAAGGTGATGGGCATGCTGGTGTGGCCTAACCTGAAGCGCCAGTTCGATTTCATCGAGGCCGAGTTGGGCAAGAGCACGTGGCTTGCTGGCAATGAGCTCACCGGCGCGGACATCATGATGAGCTTTCCGCTGGAAGCCGCCAGGCAGCGCGCTGGCCTGGATGCAAGCCATCCCCGGATGCTCGACTTCGTGCAACGCATCCATGCCCGGCCGGCGTACCAGCAGGCGCTGAAGAAGGGCGGGCCGTACGACTTTGCTTGATGGCTGGTTGGGGCTCGTTGCGGAAGTTGCCGACGTGCCACGTTCGGCGCAAGGCCGAGGCCGCCGGGTACCTGGCCGACTCCATGTCCCCCGTCCTACACGCCGCAAGCGGCGCATAGGACTCCTCCTCGACTTCCGTCGGCCAGGTACCCGCCGTCCTCGTCCAGCCTCCGTCTGCGCGTGCGGCGAAGGCCTCAGTGGTGGCCGAGCGTCGGATCGGGTGGGCCTGTTTTGCGGAGGTCAAGACACCGTTGTGCGTGTCAAGCGGCGCTTGGCTTCAGATGGTCAGCATTGAAGGGCTTGCCAGATCGCAGCACGCCGTAGGCGATGGCCAGCAGCTTGTGCATGCACGCCACCACGATCACCTTGCCCGGCTTGCCT
>NZ_BJCL01000033.1 GCF_005403045.1 Pseudaquabacterium pictum | reverse complement strand
CAGGCCGCACGCGATGCGCTGGGCCGGGCCCTGGCCGAAGGCGCCCCCATCGCCCGCGCCGCGCAGGCCGCCCGCCAGGCCGCGCGCCGCGCCGGCGCCCCGGGTGGCGATGCCTGGCTGCATGGCGAGGCGGTGTTCCAGTCCGCTGCCTTGGCCGCCAGCGTGCCCGACGACGATGTGCGCCAGGTCAGCATCCTGTCGGTCGACCTGATGGGGTCCACCCGCCTGATGCACGAGCTGGGCGACGAGGAGTACAGCGAGCGCCTGACGCTCTACCACCAGAAGGTGGCGCAGGTGGCGCGCGCCCATGCCGGCCTGGCCGACGACCCGCAGGGCGACGACGGCTTCATGTGCTACTTCGGCCACCCGGTCGCCAGCGAGGACGCGGCGGCCATGGCGGTGCGCGCCGGCCTGACGCTGGCCGCGGCGGTCGACGAGCTGGGCCTGCAGCTGCGCATCGGCATCTCCACCGGCCGGGTGGTCATCCGCAACGGCCAGCCGGTGGGCGCGGCGGTGCACCATGCGGCGCGGCTGCAGCAGGCGGCACCGGCCGGCGCGGTCTACGTGGGAACGGCCACCCGGCGCATCGCCGGCGAGCGCTTCGACTTCGAGCTGGTCGACGCCAACCCGCGCTTCAAGGGCTTCGAGGAGGCCGGTGCGGTGTGGCGCGCGGTGAAGGAAAGGCCGGTGCTGGGCACCGAACGCTTCGACAGCCGTGCCGACCTCACCCCCTTCATCGGCCGTGAGGCCGAGCTGGCCCAGGTGCTGCAGCACTGGCAGGCCGCGGTGGCCGGCGAGCGGCAGACGCTGCTGCTGCACGGCGAGGCCGGCATCGGCAAGAGCCGCCTGGTGCGTGAACTGCGCCAGACCCTGGCCGACCGCGGTTTCCGCACCATGGAGTGCCGCTGCGCGCCTGAATCCACCAGCAGCGCCTTCCAGCCGCTGATCGACCTGCTGCGCCGCCAGCTGCGGGT
The DNA here is from genome assembly GCF_005403045.1 of Pseudaquabacterium pictum. Lineage (GTDB taxonomy): Bacteria > Pseudomonadota > Gammaproteobacteria > Burkholderiales > Burkholderiaceae_C > Pseudaquabacterium > Pseudaquabacterium pictum. The sequence continues at coordinate 20,087 of NZ_BJCL01000033.1, read as the reverse complement.
GCACGAGGGCGACCCGCCGGCGCTGCAGCTGGCCCGGCTGCGGGCGCTGCAGATCACCACCGGCCCCGAGGCTGCGCATGCGCTGGCGCTGCTGGGCGCGCTGCTGAACGTGCCGGCCCAGGTGCTGCCGCCCATCCCCGGCGGTGGCTCGGCCGAGCGCCGCCGCCAGCTCACCATGGACCTGCTGGCGCGTGTGAGCACCGTGCTGGCCGACCAGGCGCCGGTCTGCCTGATCCTGGAAGACGTGCAGTGGGCCGACCCGTCCACCCGCGCGCTGATGCACCGCCTGATCGCCGGCCCGCGCCATGAGCGGGTGCTGCTGCTGCTGACGCTGCGCGGCAGCCCCGACGATGCCGCCGCCAGCGGCTTTGCGGTGCCGATGCTGCGCCTGGGCGGCCTGGGCCCCGAGGCCGCGCAGGACCTGCTGCGCCGCGCCAGCGGCGGCACCCTCAACGATGCCGCGCTGGCCCAGTGGCTGGCCGCGCGTGCCGACGGCGTGCCGCTGTTCATCGAGGAATCGGCCCGCATGGCGGCCGCGCTGGCCGCCCAGCGCCCGGGCGACGACATCGCCCGCTTGCTGCGCGATGCCGTGCCCGGCACGCTGCAGGATCTGCTCACTGCCCGGCTGGACCAGCTGCCCCAGGCCAAGCGCGCGGCCCAGGTGGGTGGGGCGCTGGGCCGGGCCTTTCCGCAGGCGCTGATCGAGGCGGTGAATGCCCATGCCGCCTCGCCCATCCACCTGCCGGCGCTGGATCCGCTGCTGTCGGCCCTGGTGCAGGCCGGCCTGCTGACGGCCGAGCAGCAGGGCGACCAGCGGGTCTACAGCTTCCGCCATGCGCTGGTGCGCGATGCCGCCCACCAGAGCATGCTCGAGCGTGACCGCCGCCGCCTGCATGGCGCCATCGCCGCGGTGCTGCAGGCCCACTTCGGTCCGCTGTGCGACAGCCAGCCCGAGTTGCTGGCCCTGCACCAGGAGCAGGCCGGCCTGTGGGCCGAGGCCCTGGCCGGCTGGGAGCGCGCCGCCCGCCATGCGGCCCGCCGCAGCGCCCACCACGAGGCCACCGCCCATGTGAAGCGCGCCCTGGCCCTGCTGGCCCGCCCGCCCGAGGGCGCCGACGCCCCCGCCCCCGGCCAGCGCGATGCGATCGAGCTGCGCCTGCTGCTGCTGCAGTCGGGCCTGCTGATCGCCACCCAGGGCTATGGCGCCGAACAGGTCGGCGCCGTCTACGACCGGGCGCTGGGCCTGGCCCAGGCCCAGGGTGATCTGGCGGCGCTGCACAAGCTGCGGCTGGGCCTGGAGGGCTACCACTTCATGCGCGGCGATTTCGCCCGCGCCCAGGCCATCGCCGATGACGTGGCCGCCAGCCTGGGTGAGGCGCCCGATCCGCAGGCCCGGCTGCAGGCCAGCTGGGCCCACGCCAACATCCTGTTCCACCAGGGCCGGCTGCCCGAGGCCGTGGTGCTGACCGACCGCTGCCTGGCCGACTACCACCGCGCCGGCCACCGCGCCACCACGGTGCAGGACGCCGGCGTGATGTGCCTGTGCTATTCGTCCTGGGCGCTGTGGGAGATGGGCCGCGCCGACGAGGCCCTGGCCCGTGCCCGCCAGGGCGTGGCCCTGGCAGAGCAGCTGAAGCACCCGTTCAGCCTGGGCCAGGCGCTGGGTTTCCTGGCGGTGGCGCACCATTTCCGCGGCGAACCGGCGCCGGGCCTGCTGGCTGCGCGCCGTGCCATCGCGGTGTGCGAGGCCGGCGGCTTCGTGCAGTGGCTGGCCCATGCGCGGGTGCTGCACGGCCGGCTGCGCGCCGCGCTGGGCGAGGTGGATGCCGGCCTGGCCGAGATGGCGCAGGGCCATGCCCAGTGGGCGGCCACCGGCGCGGTGGTGACGCGGCCGTTCTATGCGGTGCTGCAGGCCGAGGGCCTGGCCCTGGCCGGCCGGCCCGACGAGGCCCTGCCGCTGGTGGCCGAGGCGCATGCGCTGGTCGGCCGCCATGGCGAGCGCTACTTCGAGCCCGAGGTGCTGCGCCTGATGGGCGAACTGATGCGCGCCACCGGCCGCGGCGATGCCACCGCCCGGCCCTGGCTGCACGATGCGCTGGCCGCTGCCCGCCAGCTGGCCCTGCCGGGCCTGGCGCTGCGGGCTGCCGTCTCGCTGGCGCCGCTGCAGGCGGCGCAGGGGCGTGCGGCGGACGCGCTGGCGCTGCTGGACGGCGCGCTGGCCGCGGTGCCCGAGGGTGCCGGCACCGCCGACCTGCAAAAAGCCCGTGCGCTGCGGGCGGCGTTGGCCGCCGCCTGATCAGCCGGCCGGCCCGGCCGCGGCGCCGGCCTGGGCCTGGCACACCCAGACCACGGCCGCCTCGCCACCCGGCGCACGGTACTGGCGGGCCACCGCCTCGCGGGCAGCGTCCACCCGGTCCTGCGGCAGCAGCGCCACCACGCAGCCGCCGAAGCCGCCGCCGGTCATGCGGGCGCCGCCCACCGGGCCGATGGCCTGCTGCAGGATGGTCACCAGCTGGTCGATGGCCAGCACGGTGATGGCGAAATCGTCGCGCATCGAGGCATGCGACTCGGCCATCAGCCGGCCCATGGCCACCAGGTCGCCGGCGGCCAGGGCCTGGGCCGCCGCCTCGGTGCGGGCGTTCTCGGTGACGATGTGGCGGGCACGCTGCCAGGCCAGCGCTTCCAGCCCGGCGCCATCGGCCTGCAGCCGGTCCAGCGACACATCGCGCAGCGCGGGCACGCCGAAGTGCCGCGCTGCCGCCTCGCACTGGGCGCGGCGCTCGTTGTAGGCGCTGTCGACCAGGCCGCGCTGCACCCGGCTGTGCACGATCATCACCGCCACGCCGGCGGGCAGCGGCACCGGCCGGGCCTGCAGGCTGCGGCAGTCGATCAGCAGCGCATGACCGGCCTGGCCGCGGGCGCTGATCAGCTGGTCCATGATGCCGCAGCGGCAGCCGACGAAGTCGTTCTCGGCCCGCTGCGCCAGCTGGGCGATGCGGGTGGCGTCCAGCGCGTTCAGGCCCTGCAGGTGCTGCCAGGCGTGCAGCAGCGCCACCTCCAGCGCGGCCGACGACGACAGGCCGGCGCCCTGCGGCACATTGCCGGTGATGGCGATGTCGGCGCCGCTGGGCGCGAGGCCGGCCTGCTGCAGCCCGCGCACCACGCCGCGCACATAGTTGGCCCAGGGCGCGGTGCGGCTGTGCACGATGGTGGCGTCGCTGCGGAAGCTGTCGCCGGCGCCATCCAGGTCCAGCGCCAGCACCCGCACCTGGCCGTCGCTGCGCGGGCGGGCGGCCACCAGGGTGTGGAAATCGATCGCGCAGGGCAGCACGAAGCCGTCGTTGTAGTCGGTGTGCTCGCCGATCAGGTTGACCCGGCCCGGCGCCTGCGCCAGCGTGGTGGGCGCGGCGCCGAAGCGGGCCTGGAAGCCGGCCAGCAGCGCGGGCAGCAGCGGGGAGGTGGGGCGGTCTGGCGGCATGGCGGGCAGTGTCAGGGGGCGCGGAAGTGCACATCGCCGGCCTCGCGCAGGCGCTGGGCGGCCTGCTCGGGCGTCAGGTCGCGCTGGGCCTCGGCCAGCATCTCGAAGCCGACCATGAACTTGCGCACCGAGGCCGAGCGCAGCAGCGGCGGGTAGAAGTGGGCATGCAGCTGCCAATGGGCGGTGTCGGCGGGCGTGTCGCTGCCGAAGGGCGCGCCATGCCAGCCCATCGAGTAGGGGAAGGAGGTGCGGAACAGGTTGTCGTAGCGGGTTGTCAGGCCGCGCAGCGCGGTGGCCAGGTCATCACGCTGGTCCGCATCCAGCTGCGGCAGGCGCTGCACCGCAAAGCGCGGCAGCAGCAGGGTCTCGAACGGCCAGGTGGCCCACCAGGGCACCACCGCCAGCCAGTGGCGGGTGGCCAGCACCACCCGCTCGCCGCTGGCCGCTTCCTTCGCGGCATAGGCCAGCAGCAGCGGCTGGCCGTGCTGCGCCAGCCAGGCGCGCTGGTGGGCATCCTCGGTGGCGGCCTCGTTGGGCAGGAAATCGCTGGCCCACACCTGGCCGTGCGGATGCGGGTTGCTGCAGCCCATCAGGGCGCCCTTGTTCTCGAACACCTGCACCCAGGGGTAGCGTTCGCCCAGCTCGGCGCTCTGGTCACACCAGGTGTCGACCACGCCGCGCAGCGCCGGCAGCGGCAGCTCGGGCAGGGTCTTGCCATGGTCGGGCGAGAAGCAGATCACCCGACTGGTGCCGCGTGCGGGCTGCAGGTCGAACAGCGGATCGGCCGGCGGCGCGGTGGCCGGCACGTCCTGCTGCAGCGCCGCGAAGTCATTGGTGAAGACGAAGGTGCCGGTGTAGGCCGGGTTGCGCTCGCCGGTGACACGCAGGTTGCCGGCGCACAGGTAGCAGCCGGGGTCGTGCGCCGGCTGGGGCGTGTCGTCGGGCGCTTCCTGCTGGCCTTGCCAAGGGCGCTTGGCGCGGTGCGGGCTCACCAGCACCCACTGGCCGGTCAGCGGGTTGCGGCGGCGGTGGCTGTGGTCGGTGGGGTCGAACATCGCTCAGACCTTCTGCAAGCGCAGGATGTGGGCGTGCTCGGCCTGGGTGCGCGGCAGCGGCAGGCCGGCCTCGGCCAGCCAGGCGCCGTGCAGCACCGCGCCGTCGGCCGACTGCATCGCCTCCAGCAGCGGCGCGCTGCCCCAGGCGTGGCCGGCACCGCCATGGGCCAACTGGGTGATGCGGTAGGCGGCCCTGCGGTCGAGCATGGGCAGGCGCAGCGTCGGCATGTAGCGGTGGGTGGTGGGTGCGGTGCGGTAGACGAACAGCAGCAGGTCGGCCGCGTCGTCATCGCCATGCGCCTGCCAGACCAGGCCGTCACCCGCCTCGCCGCGCCACACCCGGCCGGTGTGCAGGCGGTCGCGCAGCTGCTTGTACAGCGCCACCCAGTGCGCCAGTTCGTCGCGGGCAGCGGGCTGCAGCTGGCGCAGGTCGAATTCCATGCCGAAGTGGCCGGGCAGGGCCACCGCGGCGGCAAAGCCCAGGCTCTGGGTGCGGCCGGTGGTGTGGGCCGGCGCCGTGCCCACATGCGCGCCCATGATCTCGGGCGGGAAGAACTGCAGGAAGCCGCGCTGGATGTCCACCCTCGACAGCGCGTCGATGCAGTCGCTGGCCCAGACGCGGTGGCAGTGCTGCAGCACGCCGAAGTCGATGCGGCCGCCGCCGCCCGAGCAGCTCTCGATCTCCACCTGCGGATGCGCCGCGCGCAGCCGGGCCATCAGCGCATAGGCGGCCTGCACCTGGGCGCGGTAGCCGGCCGTGCCGTCGGCCAGGCCGGCGGTGGTGAGGTCGCGGTTCAGGTCCCACTTCAGGTAACCGATGGCATGGGCGGCCAGCAGGGCGCTGATCTTGTCGAACAGATAGTCCGATGCTTCAGGCCGGGCGATGTCGAGCACCAGCTGGTTGCGCGCGGTGATCAGCGGCCGGCCGCGCAGCTGCAGCGCCCAGTCGGGGTGGGTGCGGAACAGGGTGCTGTCGGGGTTGACCATCTCCGGCTCCACCCACAGGCCGAACTCCATGCCCAGCGCGTTGACATGGGCCACCAGCGGGCCCAGGCCCTGCGGAAACTTGCCGGCATCGGGCCACCAGTCGCCCAGCGCGGCGCGGTCGTGGTGGCGGCCGTGGAACCAGCCGTCGTCGACGACGAAGCGCTCCACCCCCACCGCGGCGGCGGCATCGGCCAGTTCCATCACCTTGCTGGGTTCCAGGTCGAAGTAGAAACCTTCCCAGGTGTTCAGGTGCACCGGGCGCGGCCGCATGCTGCCGCCGGGCCAGGTGATGCGCTGGCGCAGCGCGGCGTGGAAGTTGGCGGCCAGGCCGTCCAGCCCCTGGGTGCTGCAGCTGGCCAGCAGCTGGGGCGACTGCAGCTGTGCGCCCGGCGCCAGCCGCACCTCACCCGGTGCCAGCCATTCGCCGAACTGCCACTGGTACTGGGCATCGGCCAGCCATTCGATGGTCTGCTGGCTGTTGCCCGACCAGGCCAGGTGGGCGCCGTAGACCAGGCCGGCATCGCCGGTGGCACCGGGCGTGGTGACCACCGCGCCGGGAAAGCAGTCCTGCGTGGTGCGGCCGCGCCGGTTCTCGCGCCGCCACAGGCTGCGCGTCAGCGGGTCGGTCATGGCCATGAACTCCTGCATGTGCTGGCCGGCGAAGCTGCGCACGCTGTCGCAGCGGCCGGGCAGCGGCAGCGTGCCGGCGGCCAGCCATTGCACGTCCAGCACGTCGGTGCCGGTGTTGGTCAGGGTGCTGTGCAGCGTCAGCACATCGCTGGCGGCGTCGAGCGTGAGCGCCAGGCGCAGGGTGATCTGCGCCACCGGGTCGGCCAGGTGCAGCACCAGGGCGCGGCCGGGGTGCACCCACTCCACCGTGCAGGCGCTGAAGGCCTGGGCGAACTGCTGGCCGGCGCGGTGGGCCAGCAGCGCGCTCTGGCCGAACCAGCCGACGCCGAAGGTGGGCGCGGCGGTCAGCGGCTGGTCGAAGTCGAGCATGAAGCTGGGCAACGGGCGGCCGTCGCGCAGCGGTGCGCCCGGTGTGGCGCCGTCGGGCAGGCGCGGACCCCAGTAGCGCCAGATCGGCGCCTCGTCGGCATGGTGCTCCAGCACCAGGCTGCTGTGGCGGCCATGCAGGACGAGGAATTCAGCAGGTGCGCTGGGCGGGGCCGGGTGGGACATGGGCGGTCTCGTGGTCGGTCGGTCAGGCGGCGCTGGGCAGCGGCAGGTCGGCGGTGTCGGCGCAGCGCGGCAGGGCCTGGTCGTCGGCATCGAACAGGTGCAGCGCGCTGGCCGGCAGGCGCAGCGGCACGCATTGGCCGGGGCGGGCGGTGGTGGGGCCGGGTGCCTTCACCACCCAGGGCTCACCGGGGGTGCCGCTGTCCAGGTACAGGTAGGTGGCCTCGCCCAGTCGTTCCAGCCACAGCAGCGCGCGCACGAGGTGCTGGCCGGCGGTGCCGGGCTCGGCATGCTCGGGCCGGATGCCCAGGGTGCAGGGCGCGCCGGGCGGCAGGCGCCGGGCATCGACTTCGGCGGTGATCTGCTCGCCGCCGGGCAGCTGCAGCGTGGCCAGGCCCGGCGTGGCGGCCACCAGGGTGGCGGGCAGGAAGTTCATCTTCGGCGAGCCGATGAAGCCGGCCACGAAGCGGTTGCGCGGCCGGTGGTACAGATCGAGCGGCGCGCCGCACTGCGCCACGCTGCCGTGCCGGGCGACATCGGTGCCGCTGTTGAGCAGCAGGATGCGGTCGGCCAGGGTCATGGCCTCGACCTGGTCATGCGTCACGTAGATGGTGCTGGCGCGGCCGTACTGGCGGTGCAGCCGGGCGATCTCGAAGCGGGTCTGCACCCGCAGCGCGGCATCCAGGTTGGACAGCGGTTCGTCGAACAGGAAGACGCCGGGCTCGCGCACGATGGCGCGGCCGATGGCCACCCGCTGGCGCTGGCCGCCCGACAGCTGTTTGGGCTTGCGGTCGAGCAGGGCATCGAGCTGCAGCGCGCGGGCGGCCTCGGCCACCTTGGCGGCGATGGTGGGCTTGGGCACGCCGGCCAGGCCCAGGCCGAAGCTGAGGTTCTCGCGCACCGTCATGTGTGGGAACAGGGCGTAGCTCTGGAACACCATCGCCACGCCGCGCTGGGCGGGCGGGGTCTCGTTCATGCGCTTTCCGCCGATGCGCAGCTCACCGCCGGAGAGGCTTTCCAGCCCCGCCACCATGCGCAGCAGCGTGGACTTGCCGCAGCCCGACGGCCCCACGAACGCGCAGAACTCGCCATCGGCCAGCTGCAGGCTGACGTCGCGGATGACCGGCGGCAGATCGCCATAGGCTTTCTGCACCGTCAGGAGTTCAACGCTGGCCATGGCGTGGTGGTGCGGCTGCTGTGGAGTGTGGATTGTGCTGCTAATAATATTAGCATCCGATGGTGATAACCCGTGGATGGGGTTCGGGCTCGTTGCGGAAGTCCCCGACTTGCCACGTTCGGCGCGGGGCCGAGGCCGGCGGGTACCTGGCCGACTCCATGTCCCCCGTCCTACACGCCGCTTGCGGCGTGTAGGACGGGGGACATGGAGCAAAGCAGGCCCTCCCGGCCCGGCGCGACCGTGCAGAACCAAACGTCCGCAACGAGCCCTAACCCGCCCGCCGCTCCACCGTCTCGCGCTCCACCAGCGGGCAGTCGATCTTCAGCAGCGTGCGCCGGGCCGTTGGTGTGCCGGGTGGGCGCTGCGCCTGGGTCAGCAGGGTCTCCACCGCAGCACGGCCCATCTCGTAGTTGGGCAGCACCATGGTCGTCAGCGGCGGGTGGGTGTGGCGCGCGATCTCCTGGTCGTCGTAGCCGACCAGGGCCACCTCCTCGGGCACGCGCTTGCCGAGCTGCTTCAGCGCCTCCAGCGCACCCAGGGCCATCAGGTCGTTGGCGCAGAAGATCGCCGTCGGCGGCCGCGGCGTGGCCATCAGCGACAGCGTGGCGTCGAAGCCGGTGCCCGACATCCAGTCGCCATCGCGCACCAGGGCGGCGTCGAAGGGCAGGTCGGCGGTGGCCAGGGCACGGCGGTAGCCCTTGAAGCGGTCCTGCGCCGCCTCCATCCAGGGCTCGCCGTTGATGAAGCCGATGCGCTGGTGGCCCGCGGCGATCAGCCGCTCGGTGGCGGCGTGGCCGCCGGCCACCTCGCCGGGCACCACGCTCGGCGCCGTGCTGCTGGCGTCGTGGCAGTTCAGCAGCACCAGCGGCACGCTGCGCAGGGCCTCGGGCACCACCACCGCCCGGGTGAAGATGGTCGAGTAGACGATGCCCAGCAGCCCCGGCTGCGCCAGGAAGGCGGCGATCAGCGCCGCCTCGTGCCCGGCGTGGTTGCGGGTGACGGCCACCTGCAGCAGGCAGCCCTGCTCCCAGGCGGCATCGCGTGCACCGTCGACGCTGACCACCGGGTGCGGGCTGGTCGAGATCTCGTCGACCAGGTAGCCGATCACCTGGCGCGCCGGCTGCGCAGCGGCCGCGGCCGCCGTCACCGGCGCCGCGGGCCGCGGCAGGCGGTAGCCCAGCGCCGCGGCGACCTCCAGCACCCGGCTGCGGGTGGCGGCCGACAGCCGCGCACCGCTCATCTGGTTGAGCACCATCGAGACGGTGGACTGCGACACGCCGGCGGCCTGGGCCACGTCGGTCATGGTCGGCCGGCGGGGCGGCGGCGGGGCAGGGGGACGGGCAGGCACGGCAGGACGATGGCGGTCAGCAGGGTGGCGGGCCAATGGTAATCAAGCACTGTTCACGGGTGCAGATATTCGCTGCCCTGTTGGTGATTGCCCTAGGGCCGTGTGTCGCGTCGACGCTAATAATATTAGCAATGCCTGTCCATGCCCCGTCCGCCATGCACCGCAGCCGCCGGGCCGGCCTGGGTCAGGTGCTGGCCGCGCGCGAGACCTGGACCGCCTGGGCCATGCTCTTGCCGGCAGTGGTGGGCCTGGTGCTGTTCTACGGCTGGCCGGCGGTGCGGGCGCTGCAGATCAGCTTCACCGACTGGAACCTGCTGCGCCCGCCGCGCGATGTCGGCTGGGCCAACTATGCCCGCCTGCTGGAGGACGACCGTTTCTGGCACGGCCTGCAGCTGTCGCTGGCCTATGTGCTGCTGAACATTCCGCTGCAGACGGCGCTGGGCCTGGCCCTGGCGGTGGCGATGGACCGGCTGACCCGCTCGCTGTTCGTCAAGGCCGTGGTGCTGCTGCCCTACCTGCTGAGCAATGTGCTGGTGGCGCTGGTCTGGCTGTGGCTGCTGGACCCGGTGCTGGGCATCGTCAACCATGTGCTCACCGCGCTGGGCAGCGGCCCGCAGCCGTTCTTCGCCGGGCCCGACCAGGCGCTGCTGTCGGTGGCCGCCGTCAATGTGTGGCGGCACATGGGGCTGGTGGCCATGCTGTTCCTGGCCGGGCTGCAGAACATCCCGCGCAGCCTGTACGAGGCCGCCGCGCTGGAAGGCGCCAGCGAATGGCAGAGCTTCCGCCGCATCACCCTGCCGCTGCTGCGGCCGGTGATGGTGTTCGTGCTGGTGACCAGCGTCACCGGCTCGATCCAGATCTTCGACACCGTGGCCGTCACCACCCAGGGCGGGCCGGCCGGCAGCACCGCGGTGGTGGTGCACTACATCGTGCAGACGGCCTTCGGCTACCTGAAGATGGGCTATGCCTCGGCCATGTCGATGGTGCTGTGTGCGCTGATGCTGGCCTACACCGTGGTGCAAATGCGCATCATGCGCGCCGATCAGAATGACCTGGCCTGAGCCGCCCCGCCCCCCCATCGCCTGGGGCCGCTGGCTGGCCTGGGCGGCGCTGGGCGCGATGCTGGCCATCACCCTGGCACCGCTGTGGCTGGTGCTGAAGACGGCGCTGGAGCACCCGCAGGCCCTGCTGGCCAACGCCACTGGCCTGCTGCCGGCCGAGCCCACGCTGCTGAACTTCCGCCGCGTGCTGGGCCTGGTCAGCGCCGACGAGAGCATGGCCGTCGGCGGCTCGGGGGCCGATGTGGACCTGGCCCGGGCATTGGGCAACTCGCTGCTGTTCACTGCCCTGGTGGTGGTGCTGCAGACCGGCAACAGCGCGATGGCCGCCTATGCCTTTGCGCGCTTGCAGTTTCCGGGCAAGCGGCTGCTGTTCGCGGCGGTGCTGGGCTCGATGATGCTGCCCGGCGTGGTGCTGTTCATTCCCAACTTCATCTTCATCAAGCAGCTGGGCTGGCTCAACAGCATGGCTGGCATGGTGGCGCCGTTCGCGCTGCTCTCGGGCTTCTCGATCTTCTTCCTGCGGCAGTTCTTCCTGTCGCTGCCGCGGGACCTGGAAGAGGCGGCGCTGCTCGATGGTGCCGGGCCCTTCACCATCTTCTGGCGGGTGGTGCTGCCGCTGTCGACCACGCCGCTGGCCACCGTGGCCATGCTGTCGGGCATCGGCGCCTGGAACGAGTTCTTCTGGCCGTTCATCGTGGCCCCGGGCGAGGAGAGCCAGGTGCTGCCGGTGGCCCTGCAGCAGTTCAAGTCGCAGACGCCGCAGGGCCAGCCCGACTGGACCGGCCTGATGGCCGCAGCCACGCTGACCCTGCTGCCCACCCTGGTGCTGCTGGCGGTGTTCGGCCGGCGGGTGGTCGAATCCGTGCAGTACAGCGGCGGCAAGTGATGGCCTGGCTGCCCCGTCTGCTGGCTGCCGCGCTGCTGTGCATCGGCACGGCCGCCGTGACCGCCGGCCCGCCGGCGGTGACCCTGCGCTACGCGCTGTGGGATGCCAACCAGCGCCCGCTCTACCAGCAGTGCGCCGACGACTTCCAGCAGCAGCACCCGGGCATCCGCATCCGCATCCAGCAGCAGGGCTGGGACGACTACTGGACCACGCTGTCCACCGGCCTGGTGGCCGAGACCGCGCCCGATGTCTTCACCAACCACCTGTCGAAGTACCCCGACCTGGTGGCCAACGGCCAGCTGGTGGACCTGACGCCCTACATCCGCCGCGACCAGCTCGACCTGGCCCGCTACGAGCCCGGCCTGGCCGCTCCCTGGGCGCGTGACGGCCGCCAGTACGGCCTGCCCAAGGACTGGGACACCGTGGCCCTGCTGGTCAACCTGGACCATGCCCGCGCCCAGGGCGTGATGCTGGACGAACTGCGCACCATGCGCTGGAACCCGCAGGACGGCGGCAGCTTCGGCCAGGTGATCGCCCGGCTGACACGCGACGCCGCTGGCCGCAACGCGCTGCAGCCCGGCTTCGACAAGGCCCGGGTGCAGGTGGTGGGCTACCAGAACCCCGGCCCCGGCGGCATGAGCGGCCAGACCGAGTGGGCGCCGTTCGCGGTGAGCAACGGCTTCCGCCACCAGGCCCGGCCCTGGGATGCCGCGCTGCGCTACGACGACCCGCGGCTGGCGGCCACCATCACCTGGCTGGCCGGCCTGCCGGCGCAGGGCCTGTCGCTGGCGCCGCAGGCGGTGGGCAAGCTGGGGGTGGAGACGCTGTTCGCCACCGGCCGTGTGGCCATGGTGCCGGCCGGCGCCTGGATGCTGGGCCACTACGCCCGGCAGCTGCGCATGGCCTACGCCTGGGTGCCGATGCCCATCGGCCCCAACGGCCAGCGGGCCAGCATGCGCAACGGCCTGGCCGATTCCATCTGGATCGGCAGCAAGCACCGCGAGGCCGCCTGGGCCTGGGTGCGCCACCTGGCCAGCCCCGGCTGCCAGGGCAAGCTGGCCGCGGCTGGCGCGGTGTTCCCGGCACTGGCTGGCCTGGCCGATCAGACGCTGGCGGTGTTCCGGCAGCGCGGCGTCGATGCCAGCGCCTTTGCCGAGATGGCCCGCAGCCAGGTGTTTGCGCCGCCGATCGTGGAGAACGCGGCCGAGATCGACCAGCTGATCGGCAACGCCATCGAGCGCGTGCTGCTGGGCCGCGCCGCCGCCGGGCCGGCGCTGGCGGCGGCCAATGCCAAGGCGCGGGCGCTGGCGGGGAACTGAGCGCCAGCCCTCAGCGCGGATCGCGCAGCGGCTGCAGGCGCAGGCTGCTCAGCACCAGGCCGTCGGCCGCTGCCAGCGCGGCCCGGCTCCAGGGCTGGCGCGGCAGGCACAACGCCGTCAGCACGCTCAGCCCGCCATCGGCGAACAGCTCCACCGAGCCGTGGTCCAGCCACAGCTGCAGATCGCTGGCAGCGTCGCTGGTGAGCCGCGGCGTGTGGCTGCGGCTGGCGAAGGCGGGGTGGAAGTCGACGACGCCGCTGCCACGCCGGTCGATCCACCAGGCGCCGCTGCCGGCATCGTGGCCCAGCAGCAGTTGGTCGCCCGCCTCGTTGGCCAGTGTCAGCGTGAAGCTGCGCAGCGCATCGGTGGCCAGGTGCAGCATCCAGCAGCCGCCGCTGCCGGCCAGGGCGGGTGACAGGTCCAGCGGCGCCGCACCCAGGGCCACGCCCTGGCGCTGCAGCGTGGCTGGCAGCTGCAGGGCCAGCAGCTCGCGCGCGGGCAGGCTGGCCACCCGCGGCTGGCCGTCCACCCAGCGCAGCTGCAGTTCGCGCGGCAGGGTCATCGCGCTGCGCCAGGGCGCGGTGGGCACGTGGATGGCGTACTGCCAGTTGCTCATCCAGCCGATGAACAGCGCGCGGTCGTCCACGCCCGACCAGGTGACGCCGGCGTAGTTGTCGGGGCCACCGTCCAGCCAGCGGATCTGCGCATCGTCGGGCGTGAAGCGCCAGCCGTCGAAATCGCCGACGAAGTACTGCGTGGCTGAGCCGCCGTTGGGTCCGCCCGGCGTCAGGCTGACCAGCAGCACCCAGCGGGCGCGGCCGTCGGCGCTGGTCAGCGGAAACAGGTCGGGGCATTCCCACACGCCGCCGTGGGCGCCGATGCCTGGTCCGCCGAAGCGGCTGTCCTCGGTCCAGGTCTGCAGATCGGGCGCGCTGTAGAAGCGGATGTGGTCGCCGCAGGCCAGGGCCATGGTCCAGCACTGGCGGTCGGGCAGCCAGCGCAGCTTGGGATCGCGGAAATCCTGCACCCCCGGGTTGGGCAGCACCGGGTTGCCGGCATGCGGCACCCAGCTGCGGCCGTTGTCGAGGCTGACGGCCAGGCCCTGGTGCTGGCGGTCGATGCGGCCGGCCTGTTCGGCGGCCATGTCGTGGTGGGTGAAAGCGGCCACCAGCGGCTGGCTGCCTGGCGGCCCCAGGCCGGCACGGTTGCCGTGGTCGACCACCGCGCTGCCCGAGAACACCATGCCCAGGTGGTCCGGCGCCAGGGCGATGGGCTGGTGCTGCCAGCGCAGCAGATCGGTGCTGGTGGCATGGCCCCAGTGCATCGGCCCCCACACGCGGCTGTGCGGATGGTGCTGGTAGAACAGGTGGTACACGCCCTGGTGGAAGACTAGGCCATTGGGGTCGTTCATCCACTGCGCCGGCGGCGTGAAGTGGTAGGCCGGCCGCCACTGTGGCGTGTCGGGCGTGTCCGGCGTGTCGGGCCTGTCGGTCATGCGGGGGTGGCCGCACAGTGGGCGCGGATGTAGGCCTCGTGTGTGGGCATGGCCTCGGCGGCCTGGGCCATGGCCTGGCGCATGCGCGCGAGGATGGCGTCGCCATCGACGTTGCGCAGGTCGATCAGCGGGTCATGCCGCTGCGGCAGGTTGTGCTGGCCGATGTGCACCGCCAGCCAGCTGGCCGGGCCGAACAGGTCGTTGCCCTCGCTGACCAGCCGGCCGTGGCGGCGGAAGTGGTCGATCTTGTACTGCAGCGTGTCGGGGATGGACATGGCGGCACAGTGCCGCCACAGCGGGCTGTCGTCGCGGGTCGTCAGCTTGTAGTGCAGGATGATGAAGTCGCGGATGCGCTCGAACTCGTTGATCGCGATGCGGTTGAATTCGGCCGTCACCAGCGGGTCGAAATCCCGGTCGGGGAACAGCGCCAGCAACCGCGAGATGCCCGACTGCACCAGGTGCAGGCTGGTCGATTCCAGCGGCTCCATGAAGCCGCTGGCCAGGCCCAGGGCCACCACGTTGCGGTTCCAGAACTGCTTGCGCCGGCCGGTGGTGAAGCGCAGCGGCCGCGGCTGCGCCAGCGCGGGGCCGTCCAGCCGCTGCAGCAGCCTGGCCGCCGCCTCGTCGTCGCTGATGAACTGGCTGCAATAGACATAACCGTTGCCGGTGCGGTGCTGCAGCGGGATGCGCCACTGCCAGCCCGCCTCCTGCGCGGTGCTGCGGGTGTAGGGCGTCAGGCCGCCGGGCACCGAGGCGCAGGGCACGGCCATGGCACGGTCGCAGGGCAGCCAGTGGGTCCAGTCCTCGTAGCCGGTGTGAAGGGCTTCCTCGATCAGCAGGCCGCGGAAGCCCGAGCAGTCGATGAACAGATCGCCCGCCACGTCGCGGCCGTCTTCCAGGTGCACGCTCTGCACGAAGCCGTCGCCGGGGCGCAGATCGACCCGGGCGATCTTGCCTTCCAGCCGCTGCACGCCGCGGGATTCGCTCAGTTCCCGCAGGAAGCGGGCGTACAGGCCGGCGTCGAAGTGGTAGGCGTAGTCGAAGGTGCTCTGCACCGTGCGCGGATCGCGCGAGGGCTTGTCGAAGCGTCCGCGGCTGGCGGCCGCCCAGGCCATGCTGTGGTCGTCCAGCCCCGCCGCGCCTGGCTGCTGGCGGCTGCGCAGCCAGTACTGGTGCTGCGGCGACAGGTCGAACTGGTGGCCGTGCGGGCCGAAGGGGTGGAAGTAGCGGTGGCCCTGGCGGCCCCAGTGGACGAACTCGATGCCCAGCTTGAAGCTGCCCTGGGTGCGCCGCATGAAGGTGGCTTCGTCGATGCCCAGCATCGCATTGAAGGTCTGGATCGGCGGGATGGTGGCCTCGCCCACGCCCACGGTGCCGATCTCGTCGGACTCGATCAGCACGATGGCGCAGTCGCGCTGCACCGCGCGCGACAGCGCCGCGGCGGCCATCCAGCCGGCCGATCCTCCGCCCACCACCACGATGCGGCGCAGGCTGCGGTTGTTGTGATCCATGCTGCTCTCCTGGTCTGGTGCCGTTGCCGGCCGCCACAACGCAAACCGGCCGGGACACGCGCGTGCCGCCGGCCGGTCATCCGTGGCAGCCCGTGGGCTGCCGTGGATGTTGCGTCAGAACGCGTACTTGACGGTCGCGCTGATCGTGCGGCCGGTCTCGGCGCCGCCAACGATGCTGGTGCTGCCGCCCACGAAGCCGGTGCCTGCCGCCGGGTACACCTTGTCGAACAGGTTGTTGACGTTCAGCGAGCCGGTGATGTTGCGGCCGAAATCGTAGTTGACGAAGGCGCTCACGATGTAGTGCCCGTCGACCTTGCGCACGTTGTTGTCGTCGGCATAGACCCAGGAGTTGCCGCGGATGGTGGCACCGATCACCGCATCGCCGATCGCATAGCGCGGCGAGATGGTGTAGCGCCACTTCGGCACGCCGCCCTGCACCTTGCCCACCGACGCCGGATTGAACAGGCTGGAAGCCAGCTTCTCGTCGGAGTAGGTCAGGTTGACGTTCAGGCCCAGGTTGCCGACGGTGGCGCCCGTCTCCAGCTCCAGGCCGGTGGCCTTGTAGCCCTTGACGTCGAGCTTCGGTCCCTGGAAGCCGGGCTTGCTCGGGTCGTCCTGGCGGGTCTGGTCGTAGTCGTATTCCTCGGTGGTCGCGCGGAACACCGTGGCCGCCACGTTGTAGTTCACCGCGTCGGTGCGGCCGCGGAACTTCAGGCCCACTTCCGACTGCTTGACCGGCGCTGCGGCGATGGTCTTGCCGTAGGCCGTCAACGCGCCGGCGGTGTCGATGAACGGCGAGTACAGCAGCCGGTCGGCGATCGCGCGGTAGCCCTTGCTCTGGCGCACGAACACGCTCAGGTCGCTGCTGACGCGGTAGTTCAGGCCCAGCGAGTAGCTGGTGTAGTTGATCTTGTAGTCCAGCTTGCTGGCGTTCGCGGTGTCGGCCACATAGACGTTCTTTTCGGCGCCGTCGATCACGCCGTCGCCGTTGACATCCAACCCGCCGGGCACCAGCTTCGGGCCGGCATAGCTGCCTTTGGCGCGGAAGGTCTCGTGGCGCACGCCGCCGTCGAAATCGAAGTTGCCCGAGGCCAGGTTCAGCGACAGGTAGGGCGCGTCGGTGGTGTACTTGACGTCCAGGTCACGGGCGCAGCAGCCCCACTGGTTGTTGTAGCCGGTCAGGCCGGCGCTGGTCAGCGCGGCGCCGGCGCCGTCGAACAGGTCGATCAGCGCGCCGTCGCGACCGGCTTCCATCACCCGCTCGCTGATCGACCAGCGCTGCTGGACGTTCTGCCGCGAGTGGAACCAGCCGCCCTTGACGTCCAGCGTGCCGATGCCCAGCTTCAGCTGGCGCGAGATCGACAGGTCGTTGAACAGGTTGCCCATGTCCGGCGACTGGGTGTTGATGGCCGCGCCCTTGCTGACCAGGCCGGCCGACAGGTTGGCCGCGGTGACGACCTGGCCGGCCTTCGGGCCGTTGAAGTAGCGGGCGGTCTGGCCGCTGGTGCCCAGCAGGTTGCCCAGGGTCTGCAGATCCCAGAACTGGGCCTGGAAGGCGCTGGAGTTGTCGGCGTAGCGGAACTTGTTGTCGACGGTGAAGCCGCCGGCGAACTCGTTGCGGAACTCCAGGCCCACCGACTGCGACTTGACGGTGATGCCGCGGTTCAGGCTGGAGGTGACGACGCCGCCGGTGGCCGGGTTCACGCTCAGCACCGACGCGTTGTACGGCGACATCTCCGAGTCGCGGGTGCCGTCGTAGCCCGGCGCCTTGCTGAAGCCGGTGTAGGTGTTGCCGCTCAGCCGGGCCTGCAGGAAGGTCTGTGCATTGGCGGGCGCATGCTCGTCCAGCAGCTTCACGTAGGCGCGGACATAGCCCTTGCCGCCGTTGAACTCCTTGGTGATGTTGCCCTTGAGCTGGTAGCCGTTGACGGCGGTGACATCGGTGTGGCGCAGGCCCTCGCCCTCGCGGAAATAGCCGCCGATGTGGAAGTACAGATCCGGCGCCAGCTTCATGCCGAAGTCGCCGTCCAGCCGGGTCTCGTTGTAGTTCAGGCCGCGGGTGATGCCGACCGAGCCGCCCTTCTGCTTGCCGGTCTTGCTCAGGTAGTTGATGACCGCGCCCGGGGCATGCGAGGCGAACACCGAGGCCGAACCGCCGCGCAGCGTCTGGATCGTGTCGACGCTGTTGTCGAAGCGGGTCCAGTAGTCGTTGTTGCCGAAGTTCATGTCGCCGAACTGCACGGTCGGCAGGCCGTCTTCCTGCAGCTGCACGAACTTCGAGCCGCCCGAGGCGATCGGCAGGCCACGCACCGAGATGTTGGCATTGCCGCCCGAGCCGGCGGTGGAATCGGTGCGGATGCCGGGGATCAGCAGCAGCACCTCGGCCTCGGTGCGGGCACCGAAGTCCTTGATGCGGTCGGCATCGACGTCGGTGACCGACACCGAGCTGCGCATCTTCGACTTCGGTGCGCTGGTGGCCGTCACCACCACCCGGTTCATGTTGGTGGTGTCCTTCTTGTCCTCGGCGGTGGTGGACTCCGGCGCGGTCTGTTGCGCATGGACCACGCCGCTGAACAGCGCGGCGAAGGCCGACGAGGCCAGCAGTGCGGCGATCTGGGTGCGCCGGTGGCGCGGTTGGCGGAACGGTTGGACGGTGTGCATCGTGTCTCCTGACGGTCTGGCGGGCGGGTTGCAGTGGTGCGAGGGGCCGGGCCCTCAGGCCCTGCGTGCGGCGACTGGGCGCTGCTCAGCCTCTATTGCAAACGATTGTGAAGGCTTGTTCAATCGGTTTGTTGCGGTTGTTTCCTAGGGTTTTCGAGGGGTTACGTGATCTGCTGCACCCCCAGGCCGGGGATGTGGCGCGAAATCCGGCATCAACCGCAAACGATTGAGGCCTCGGCCCGGCTGGCCGGGCCGGCCAGCTGCCAGGTGGTGTCGCCGCCGCTGCCCTGGCTGGTGATGCGGGCGCTGCGGGCGGCCAGGTCGACCACCAGCTGCACCGATGCGCCGGGGCTGGTCCAGCGCAGATCGAGCACCGTGGCTGCCGAGGCGCCCACCGAGAACTGCCCGCCGAAGGCCGGGTGGCTGTTGCGCAGGCGGATCAGCTGCAGCAGCTGCTGCACCACCGGCCGCTGCAGCTGCAGGGCGATCTCGTCCATGCCGTAGTGGTGGCGGTTGATGTCGCGGCCCACGCCGCTGGCCTTCAGCAGCGCCATGTCGTTCTCGCCGGCCAGCAGGCCCACGTAGTACACCTGCGGCACACCGGGCAGGAAGAACTGGATGGCGCGGGCGATCAGGTAGGCGCCGTCGTCGCGGCCCAGGGCGTCGTAGAAGGTGCAGTTCACCTGGTACAGGTCCAGGTTGCTGGCCGCGGCGCCGGTGGCCTCGCGGCTCTGGCCGCCGCTGTTGGCATGGATGCGCTCGACCAGCTGGTCCAGCTCGGCCGGCGGCACCAGGCCCGGGCGCGCCGTGCGGTCGCTGGCATCGGCACCGATGTCGATGATGCCGATGCCGTCGTGCGTGTCCAGCACGGTGATGGCATTGGCCGGCCGCTGGCGCGCCCAGGCCTGCAGCGGCGCGGCGGTGCCGAAAAACAGCGCATGCAGCACCAGCGGCGGCAACGCGAAGTCGTAGACCCAGTCCACCCGCTGCGCGATCTCGATCTGCTTGCGGTAGTAGCTGTGCACCTCCACCAGCACCTCCAGCCCCAGGCCGCGGGCGATGCCGGCGAACTCGTCGATGAAGGCGAAGGTCTCGGCCATCATGAAGCAGCTGTCGCCGGGCTTCTTGATGGCGTAGCCCACCGCGTCGCAGCGGACCATCGTCACGCCCGCATCGGCCAGCTGGCGGAGGATGGCCAGCAGGTAGGCCCGGCCCTGCGGGTGCCGCACGTCGATGTCCACCTGCTTGGCGGTGAAGGTTGTCCACAGGATGCGGCGCTCACCGTTGGCCAGGGTGACGAAGGTGAACGGCGCGCCTGGCCGCGGGCGGTAGATGGCCAGCAGGTCGCGCTCGGTCGCGCCCTGCGGGAACACCGCGTCCATGGTCAGGAACAGGCCGTCGTACGGCGAGGCGCTGCCGCGTGCCGCGAAGTCCTGGAACTGCGGCGAATCGGACGACATGTGGTTGACGATCACGTCGGCCATCACGTCCACATGCTGGGCCAGCCGCTTCACGTCGCCCCAGTCGCCCAGGCGGTCGTCGACCCGGGTGTGGTCGATCGGGTCGAAGCCGGCGTCGGCGCCGTCGATGGTGTGGAAGAACGGCAGCAGGTGCACGCCGCCGAACACGCCGGCCAGCGGGCCGGTCAGCAGCGCCTGCAGATCGGCCAGCCCGCCGCCGCCGAAGCGGTCGACATAGGTGATGAGTTGAACCTGGTTCTTCATGGTGGTCGCGTACTTCGCGGGTTACTGCATGAACTGTTCGTTGCCGACGAGGCCGATCTTGGTGACGCCCAGGCGCTGGGCGCTGGCCATGACCATGGCGACGACCTTGTAGGAGACGAGCTTGTTGGGGCGCAGGTGCACCTCGGGCTGGTCGGGCAGGGCGGCGACCTGGCTGAGCTTGTTCTCCAGCGTGGCGCGGTCGGGGA
>NZ_BJCL01000032.1 GCF_005403045.1 Pseudaquabacterium pictum | reverse complement strand
GTGCCAGCGCCGCAGGCCGAGCCGCCGGCCGCCACGCCGCAAGCCACAGCAGCGGCGGGCAATCCACCAGTCGCAGCGCCCACGGCGACGGCGGCCCCGGCCCCGGCCCCGGCCCCGGCCACCAGCGCCGCACCCGCACCGGCACCCACACCCGCCGCTGCCGGCACCGCCCTGTCGCGCCCATTGCCGGGTTCGGTGGATCTGCTCGGCCGCACCGCGGGTGCGCCCGATGCCGGCGCCCGCATCGGCCATGACGTGGCCACCGCACCATCGCTGCCGGCCAGCGCCGCCCAGCTGGACCTGCGGCTGCGGCGCCCACCCGGCGGGCCGGTGTCGGCGCAGGGCGCGCGCGGCCTGCTGCCGGTGCTGCCGCACCCGCCCGAGCAGCCGTCGAAGCTGGCGCGCGACATCCAGAAGGCCGGCCAGCCCGACTGCCGCGAGGCCTACAACAGCCTGGGCCTGCTGGCGGTGGTGCCCCTGGTGGCCGACGCGGTGCGCGACAAGGGCTGCCGCTGGTAGACCGGCGGCGTGGGCGGCCGGGCCGCGGGTTTCCCCGCGCAGTGCGCCGTGGCCTGCTGCGCCACACTCCAGAAATTGGTCAGACCACTTGGCCAGTTCAACCTGCCCATGCCCTTGCACCCCCTGGCGCCCCGCCGCCTCTACCGCCAAATCGCCGACCAGCTGCGTGGGCTGATCCGCGCCGGTGAATTCCCGGTCGGCAGCCGCCTGCCGGCCGAGCGGGATCTGGCCGTGCAGCTGGGCGTGTCGCGGCCCTCGGTGCGCGAAGCGCTGATCGCGCTGGAGGTCGAAGGCCTGGTGGCCGTGCGCATGGGTTCCGGGGTTGTCGTCATCGCCAGCGACACCGCGCCCAGCGCCACGCCGGTGGATGCGCCGTTCGGCCCGTTCGAGGTCATCCGCGCCCGACAAGTGATCGAGTGCGAGCTGGCGGCCATGGCCGCGCAGGCGGCCGACGCCGCCACCGTCGACGGCCTGCAGCAGGCGCTGGCGCAGATGCGCGCCGATGTCGCCCGCGGCAGCGCGCCGGTGCAGGGCGACCGCCAGTTCCACCTGCGCATCGCCGAGGCGGCCGACAACGGCCCGCTGCTGCGCACCGTGGCCGCGCTGTACGACGAACGCAACACGCCGCTGTTCGAGCAGTTGGGCCAGCACTACGAGACCCTGCCCACCTGGCGCGCCGCGCTGGACGAGCACCAGGCGGTGCTCGATGCCATCGCCGGCCACGACCCCGCCGCCGCCCGGGCAGCGATGCACGCCCACCTGCAGCAGTCGCATGACCGCCTGGCCGGGCTGCTGCCATCCGGCGGCTGATCCCGGCCCCCATTCCCACAGCACCGCACACGAAAGCCGCCACCATGTCGCAACGCCTCCAGGGCAAGACCGCCTTCATCACCGCCGCCGGCCAGGGCATCGGCCGGGCCATCGCCGAGGCCTTCGTGCGCGAAGGCGCCACCGTCATCGCCACCGACATCAATGCCGCGCTGCTGCATGGCGTGGTCGAGGCCACCGGCTGCCGCGCCCAGGTGATGGACGCCACCGATGCCGTGGCCATCCGCGCCGCCGCGGCCCAGGCCGGGCTGGTCGACGTGCTGGTCAATGCCGCCGGTTATGTGCATGCCGGCACGGTGCTCGACTGCACCGAGGCCGACTGGGACTTCGCCTTCAACCTGAATGTGCGCAGCCAGTTCCGCACCATCCAGGCCTTCCTGCCCGGCATGCTGGCGGAGAACGGCGGCCATGGCGGCAGCATCATCAATCTGGCCAGCGTGGCCGGCAGCCTCAAGGGCGCCCCCAACCGCTTCGTCTACGGCAGCACCAAGGCCGCGGTGATCGGCCTGACCAAGGCGGTGGCCGCCGACTTCATCACCCGCGGCGTGCGCTGCAATGCCATCTGCCCCGGCACGGTGGAATCGCCTTCGCTGCGCGACCGCATCGCCGCCCAGGCCCAGGCCAGCGGCCAGACGCTGGCGCAGGTGGAGGCCGCGTTCATCGCCCGCCAGCCGATGGGGCGCCTGGGCCGCACCAGCGAGATCGCCGCCCTGGCCGTGTACCTGGCCAGTGACGAGAGCGCCTTCACCACCGGCACCGCGCAGGTCATCGACGGCGGCTGGAGCAACTGACACCTTTCACACGGAGAACACCACCATGAAACTGCTGCGCCACGGCCCCAAGGGCCACGAGAAGCCCGCGATGCTGGATGCCCAGGGCCAGGTGCGCGACCTGTCGGGCGTGATCGCCGACCTGCGCGCCGACATGCTGACACCCGAAGGGCTGGCGCCGCTGCGCGCCATCGACCCCGCCACCCTGCCGCTGGTGGCCAACCCCGGCCGGATGGCACCGCCCTGGAGCGGCATGGGCAAGTTCATCTGCGTCGGCCTGAACTATGCCGACCACGCCGCCGAATCCGGCATGCCGGTGCCGGCCGAGCCGGTGCTGTTCACCAAGCACACCAGCACCGTGGTCGGCTGCAATGACCCGGTGGTGCTGCCGCAGGGCTCGACCAAGACCGACTGGGAAGTGGAGCTGGGCGTGGTGATCGGCCGCATGGCGCGCTATGTGTCGGAGGCCGATGCGCTGCAGCATGTGGCCGGCTACTGCGTCGTGAACGATGTCTCGGAACGCGAGTACCAGCTCGAGCGCGGCGGCACCTGGGACAAGGGCAAGGGCTGCGACACCTTCGGCCCCATCGGCCCCTGGCTGGTGACCGCCGACGAGGTGCCCGACCCGCAGGACCTGCCGATGTGGCTGGAGGTCAACGGCAAGCGCTTCCAGAACGGCAGCACCAAGACCATGGTCTTCGGCGTTGCGCAACTGGTCAGCTACATCAGCCGCTTCATGACCCTGTATCCGGGGGATCTGATCACCACAGGAACTCCGCCAGGAGTGGGAATGGGTCACAAACCTCAGCCGGTCTTTTTGAAGCCCGGCGATAAAATGACCCTCGGCATCAGCGGCCTGGGACAACAGAACCAGACCGTGCACGCGTGGGATCCGGCCTTGATCGACAACTGATCATCTAACCGGTTTGGTACGCGTCATGGTGCCCACGACAAGATTGCGTCGCTGGGGATGGCCACCGGCGGCTTCATGGGGGGGAAACCCATCGAAGGCCAACAGGTCATGCAGACACGTACCGTCACCATCTACACCGGCTTGCGCATCCGTGTGCCCGAGCACATCCAGCGCATCGACACCCACAGCACGCATGGCTGGCAGATGCGCTACGGCCAGCCCACGCTGTTCTTCAGCGACGGCCAGGGCCCCGGCAACGGGCCGCGGCCGGCGCTCAAGCGGGCGACCGAGGCGCTGCGCCAGCGCATCGCCGAGCTGCCCGCGCCCACCGGCCTGCAGCGTGGCACCAGCCCCAACAAGCAGAACGACCTGCCCGTGGGCATCAGCGGCCCGATCCTGCGCCAGCGGCCGGGCCGCTCGGTGCCCGAGTGCCACTTCTCGGTCAACCTGCCACGCTACGGCGGCCGGCCGCTGCGCCGCAGCGTCTACATCGCCAACCAGAACACCTATTCCCCCGAGCGCTACACCGACGCCCTCAATGCCGCGCTGGACATGCGCCGCAAGGCCGAGGAGCAGTACCAGCTCGACGCCACCGCTGCCAAGCGGCGCGCGGCCGCCAAGCTGTAGGCGGCTGCGGCGCAGCGGCACGGGGGCACCCAGGAGCCCCCGATGACCGACCACGCCGCCCCGCCCAGCATCCGCATCCACCCCGCCGACAACGTCGTCATCGCCCGCAGGCAACTGCTGGGCGGCACGGTGCTGGCCGACGAGGGCGGGCTCACCGTCGCCGGCCTGGTGCCGCCGGGTCACAAGCTGGCCACGGCGGCCATCGCCGCTGGCGAAGTGGTGCGCCGCTACAACCAGGTGATCGGCCATGCCACCCAGGCGATCGCGCCGGGCCAGCATGTGCACAGCCACAACCTGGCCTTCGCCAACGTGGCGCGGGTGCACGAGGTGGGTGCCGGGGCGCTGCCCACCGCCCATGCGCCCGAGCCGGCCACGTTCATGGGCATCGTGCGGCCGGATGGCCGCGTGGCCACGCGCAACTACATCGGCGTGCTGACCAGCGTGAACTGCTCGGCCACCGCGGCGCGGGCGATTGCCGACCATTTCCGCCGCGACATCCGGCCGGAGGCGCTGGCCGACTTTCCCAACGTCGACGGCGTGGTGGCGCTGACCCACGGCATGGGCTGCGCCACCGACAGCGCCGGCGAGGAGCTGCGGGTGCTGCGCCGCACCCTGGGTGGCTACGCCCGCCATGCCAACTTCGCCGCGGTGCTGGTGGTGGGCCTGGGCTGCGAGACCAACCAGATCCAGGGCCTCATCGCCCAGGAAGGGCTGCAGGAAGGCGCCAAGCTGCAGGCCTTCAGCATCCAGGACACCGGCGGCACGGCACGCACCGTGGCCCGCGGCGTCGAGCTGATCCGCGCCATGCTGCCCGAGGCCAACCGGGTGCAGCGGGTGCCGGTGCCGGCCAGCCACCTCATTGTCGGGCTGCAGTGCGGCGGTTCCGATGGCTATTCCGGCATCAGCGCCAACCCGGCGCTCGGCGCGGCGGTCGATCGGCTGGTGCGCCACGGCGGCACCGCCATCCTCAGCGAGACGCCCGAGATCTACGGCGGCGAGCACCTGCTGACCCGCCGCGCCGCCAGCCCGGCCGTGGCGGACAAACTGCTGGCCCGCATCCGCTGGTGGGAGGCCTACACCGCCCGCAACGGCATGACGATGGACAACAACCCCTCGGCCGGCAACAAGGCCGGCGGGCTGACCACCATCCTGGAGAAGAGCCTGGGCGCCATCGCCAAGAGCGGCACCACCCGGCTGGAGGATGTCTATGAGTTCGCCGAGCGCATCACCACCCGCGGCTTCGTCTACATGGATTCACCCGGCTACGACCCGGTCTCGGCCACCGGCCAGGTGGCCAGCGGCGCCAACCTGATCTGCTTCACCACCGGCCGCGGCTCGGCCTACGGTTGCGCGCCGTCGCCCAGCCTGAAACTGGCCACCAACACCGCCCTGTGGCGCAAGCAGCAGGAGGACATGGACATCAACTGCGGCGGCATCGTCGATGGCGACGAGACAGTGGACGAAGCGGGCGAGCGCATCTTCCAGCTGATGCTGGCCACGGCATCCGGCCAGGCCACCAAGAGCGAGCTGCACGGCTACGGGCAGAACGAGTTCGTGCCCTGGCAGCTGGGCGCGGTGATGTAGGCCGGGCCCGGCTCGGGCGCCGTGGCGCGCGGTTGGTCCGCGGGTTCCTGCCGTTCGTCGCAAGCCGCTCGTGTGGCGGGGCAGGAAGGCCGACAGTGCAGGCATTGCACCTCGCCAACCAACCGGAGCCACCACCATGCACGCACTCAAGACCATCGCCCCGATGCAGCAACTGGCGGCATTCGCCATGGCGGCCGTGATCACCCTGGGCATGGTGATGTCGATGGGCGCACTGGCCGACACCCAGCATGCCGACGCCCTGGCCAGCGCCAAGGGCGCTGCCACGCAGCTGTGCGCCGCGCCGCAGCGCAGCGCCCGCGGCTGATGCGCCTGGCGCTCAGCGCGCCGGCAGCACGTAGATGTCGGTGTCGGGCAGCAGGCCGCGCAGCGCCTGGAAGGCGCTGTCGGCCAGCGCCGCGCCACCGCAGTCGGCGCGCACGGCCAACCGCAATTCCACCTCGCCGTCCTGCACGTGCAGGGCGCGCACCAGGCCGCTGGTTTCGGGGGCGCCCAGCAGCGGCGTCAGCGCCTGCAGCAGGCGCGCCAGTGCATCGGCCGGGCCGGTGAGCTCCGGTGCCGCGCAAGCCTCGCCCAGCATCGACCGGCACACCGGCCCGTTGCCGGCGCCGGACAGGCAACCGCCGCAGCCGGCTGCCGGCTCGGCGCTGTGGATGGGAATGGTCTGCATGGCGGAACCCATGCGCGCATCTTGTCAGCCTTGGCTGACGTCCAGTTGACCGCCGTCAACTGGAACCGGCGGGTGTCAAGATACCCCGACAGGCTTGCGCGGGCCGGTCAAGCGCCCAGCTGTCGGGCGAGGTCGACCAGATCGGTGGCGACGATGTCGAACACCGCATCGCCCACCGCCTCCATCGGGCCGCCGGGGCCGTACTCCTCGGGCCGGGGGATGTAGGCGGTCTTGAGGCCCACCTTCTGTGCAGCCACCAGGTCGAACGGATGCGCCGCCACCATCAGCACCTGTTCAGGCGCCAGGCCCAGCAGCCGGGCCGCGCCCAGGTACACCGCCGGGTCGGGCTTGAAGCGGCCGAACAGCTCGGCCGTCAGCACCGCATCCCAGGGCAGGCCGCCATGCTTGGCCATGGCCACCAGCAAGGACAGGTTGCCGTTGGACAGCGTGGTGATCGTCAGCCGCTGCTTCAGCCGGGTGAGACCGTCCACGGTGTCGGGCCAGGGCGCCAGCCGGTGCCACACGGTGTTGAAGTGGGCCCGGTCGGCCTCGCCCAGTGACTGCAGGCCGAACCGCGGCAGCAGGTGGTCCAGCACCTGGCGGTGCAGGGCGTCGATGGTGTCCCAGGCCAGCTCGCCGCGGGCCACCTTGGCCATCGACGCGAAATAGCCTTTGCGCCAGGCATCGGCCAGCGCGGCCCAGTCGGCCTGCAGGCCGGTGCGGGCGCCCAGCGCCTGGCCCTCGGCGATGACGCTGCGGCGCCAGTCGACCACGGTGCCGAAGACATCGAAGGTGAGGGCGCGGACGGAGGTGGCGAGGCTGTGCATGCCGCGGATGATGCCGCAGGGGCGGGCGGTTTTGATCTGGCGCAAGCCCTCGGCAGGACGCCCGGCCCCGCGTCCCGCCAGCGACAAGCCGGGCCCCGGCGGGCGCCGAAGAATCGGTGGCATGGACTTCGCCCACTCCCCCCGATCGCTGGCGCTGCAGGCCCGGCTGCGCCAGTTCATGGCCGATCTGGTGCTGCCTTCACTGCCGGACTGGCACCGCTGGTCGGATGCCGGCATCTACCCCGAGGACCTGGTCGAGAGCCTGAAGGCCCAGGCCCGGGCCCTGGGCCTGTGGAACCTGTTCCTGCCCAGCCTGCGCGACGACCAGCCCGGCACCCGGCTGTCGAACCTGGACTACGCGCCGCTGGCCGAGATCATGGGCCAGGTGCCGTGGTCGGCCGAGGTCTTCAACTGCAACGCACCTGACAGCGGCACGATGGAGCTGCTGCAGATCGCCGCAACGCCCGACCAGGCCCGCCGCTGGCTGGACCCACTGCTGGCCGGCAGCATCCGCAGCTGCTTCGCGATGAGCGAGCCGGACACCGCATCGTCCGACCCCACGCAGCTGACCACCCGCATCCAGCGCGACGGCGACGGTCCGGACGCCGGTTGGGTGCTGAGCGGCCGCAAGTGGTTCATCACCGGTGCCGCGCATCCGCTGTGCAGGCTCGCGGTGGTGATGGGCGTGAGCGAAGACGACAACGCACCCGAACATGCCCGCCACAGCCTGCTGCTGGTGCCGATGGACACGCCCGGCCTCACGGTGGAGCGCAACATCCCGGTGATGGACCACCAGAGCCTGGACGGCCACTGCGAACTGGTCTTCCGCAACGTGCGGGTGCCGGCCGACGCCATGCTTGGCCAGCCGGGCGCTGGCTTCGCGCTGGCCCAGGCGCGGCTGGGCCCTGGGCGGGTGCACCATGCGATGCGCAGCATCGGCCAGTGCGAATTGGCACTGGCGCTGATGTGCGACCGTGCGCTGGAGCGCCGCGCCTTCGGCGGCCGGCTGAGCGACTTTGCCAATGTGCAGGACTGGATCGCCGAGAGCCGGGTCGAGATCGACCAGGCCCGTCTGCTGGTGCTGCATGCCGCGTGGTTGCTGGACCAATCGGGCAGCGCGGCGGCGCGCACCGATGTGTCGGCGATCAAGCTGGTCAGCAGCCGCCTGCAGACCCGGGTGCTGGACCGTGCGATGCAGGTCTTCGGCGCGATGAGCCTGTCGCCCGACACGCCCTTGGCGCGGCTGTGGGCCTGGGGTCGGGCACTGCGCTTCCTGGACGGGCCTGACGAGGTGCATCTGCGCACCGTGGCACGCGCCGAGTTGAAGCACGCCAAGGGCCGCCGCGGTGCCCATGCTGCCCACCTGCGGCGCTGGATGCCTGTCGCTGGTTGAGCTTCGCGTTTGGGCTCGTAGCGGTCTTAGGGTTCTGCGCGATCGCGCCGGGCCGGGAGGGCCTGCTTTGCTCCATGTCCCCCGTCCTACACGCCGCAAGCGGCGAATAGGACTCCTCCTTCACCTCCGCAAAGCAGGCCCTCCCGGCCCGTCGCTCAGGCACGACCGAGGCCTTCACCCTCGCGCTGAAGATGGCGAACCGGCAAGTTCCGCTTCGAGCCCTAATCGGACAGCCTGTTTCAGTAGTGGATCGCCTTCGGCGCACCGCCACCCACACACACCGCATCGCCGTTGATGGCGCGGGACTTGGGGGAACAGAGGAAGGCCACGACCCAGGCCACCTCGGTGGCGTCCACCAGGTGCTGGATGGAGTTGCCGGCGGCCATCTGCGCTTCCAGCGCGGCCGGGTCCACGCCCTGGGCGGCGGCGCGGGCGGCCACCAGCGGGGCAGTGCGCTCGGTTCGGGTGATGCCGGGGTGCACCACCGTCACCTGGATGCCCACCGGGCCCAGCTCGTCGGCCATGTTCTTGGCCAGCGCGGCCACGGCCACGTTGCGGATGCTGCCCACGGTGTTGCCGGTCTGGCGTGCCGCCAGGCCGCTGACGTGCACGATGCGGCCCCAGCTGGCCGCCCGCATGCCCGGCACCACCGCCTGGCTGCAGCGGATGTAGCCCATCACCTTGGTGTCGAGCTCGCCCTGGAAGAAGGCGCCGGTGATCTCGCCCAGCTTGGGCGGGCCGGCATAGCCGGCCGGCTCGGCGGCGGCATTCACCAGGATGTCGATCGATCCGCCCAGGC
The DNA here is from genome assembly GCF_005403045.1 of Pseudaquabacterium pictum. Lineage (GTDB taxonomy): Bacteria > Pseudomonadota > Gammaproteobacteria > Burkholderiales > Burkholderiaceae_C > Pseudaquabacterium > Pseudaquabacterium pictum. Next base: position 12,945 of record NZ_BJCL01000032.1, on the reverse strand, counting down.
CCGCCATGGCCTGTGCCACCGCCGCCTGCACCGCGGCATCGTCGCGGGTGTCGGCCACCACGCCCAGCACGCTGCGGCCGGTCTCGGCCGCCAGCTCGGCGGCGGCCGCCTGCAGCGTGGCGGCATCGCGCGCCAGCAGCGCCACGCTGGCACCCTCTTGCGCCAGCACCCGGGCGATGGCCTTGCCGATGCCCCGGCTGCCGCCGGTGACCAACGCCCGCTTGCCGCTCAGTTCGAGATCCATGGGATGCCTCTTCGGTGGTGATGGGGCCCGCAGCTTACGCGGCGTCCCTGGGCGCTACAGTCGCCCGCATGACCTATGAACTGCACTACTGGCCCACCATCCAGGGCCGCGGCGAATTTGTGCGCCTGGCACTCGAAGCCGCCGGTGCGGCGTATGTCGACGTGGCGCGCGGCGACGACGCCGCCGGCCAGGGCCTGCCTGCGATGCAGAAGCTCCTGCTTGACCGCCAGCAACCCCATCCGCCGTTCGCGCCACCGTTCCTGAAGGACGGCGTGCTGCTGATCGGCCAGACTGCCACCATCCTGCAGCACCTGGGCCCCACGCTGAAGCTGGTGGGCCGCAGTGACGCGGCGCGGGTGTGGACCCAGCAGATCCAGCTGACCATCGCCGACATGGTGACCGAGGCGCATGACACCCACCACCCCATCGCCAGCAGCCTGTACTACGAAGACCAGCAGCCCGAGGCGCTGCGCCGCGCAGCCGTCTTCTGTCGCGAGCGGCTCCCCAAGTACCTGCGCTGGTTCGAGGCCATCATCGCCCGCAACCCGGCCGGCACCCGGCACCTGGTGGGCGGCAAGCTGAGCTATGCCGACCTGTCGCTGTTCCAGCTGGTCGAGGGCCTGCGCTACGCCTTTCCGCGCGCCACGCAGGCGGTGCTGGCAGGCACGCCCGGCGTGCTGGCGCTGCATGCGCGGGTGGCGGCCTTGCCGAAGCTGAAGGCCTACCTCGCCAGCCCGCGGCGCCTGCCGTTCAACCAGCAAGGCATCTTCCGCCAGTACCCCGAACTGGACATCGTCTAGACCATGGCCGATCTGCCCACGCTGCCCCCAGCCGCCCGCCCGGGCGATGCGCTCACCGCCATCGACACGCCCGCCCTGGTGCTGGACCTGGATGCCTTCGAGCGCAACCTGGATGCGATGCAGGCCGCTGCCACGGCGGCTGGCGTGGCGCTGCGTCCGCATGCCAAGGCGCACAAGACACCCGCCATTGCGCTGGCCCAGGTGCAGCGCGGCGCGGTGGGCATCTGCTGCCAGAAGGTGAGCGAGGCGCTGCCCTTCCTGCAGGCCGGCATCACCGACATCCACATCAGCAACCAGACCGTGGGCCCGGCCAAGGCCACGCTGCTGGCCCGCATGGCGCGGCACGGCCGCTTCAGCGTTTGCGTCGACCATGCGCAGCAGGTGGCCGATCTGGCCGCTGCCACCGCTGCCGAGGGCAGCACGCTGCGGATCTTCATCGAGATCGACATCGGCCAGGGCCGCTGCGGCGTGGCCGATGCGCCGGCGGTGCTGCGCCTGCTGGAGGCGCTGGCGCCGCACCCGCAGCTGCACTTTGCCGGCCTGCAGGCCTACCAGGGCGGCGTGCAGCATGTGCGCGGCCATGCCCAGCGGCGCGATGCCGCGGCGCGGGCCGCCGAGCGCACTGCCGCGGTGGTGGCGGCCTTGGCGGCAGCCGGCGTGGCCTGCCCGGTGGTGACCGGCGGCGGCAGTGGCAGTGTCGAGTTCGACCTGGCCAGCGGCGTCTACACCGAGCTGCAGCCCGGCAGCCATGTCTTCATGGACGGCGACTACGGCCGCAACGAGGCCGGCACCGCGCTGCGCTTCGAGCACAGCCTGTTCATCGCCAGCACGGTGATGAGCGTGGGCGGCGGCGGCCGCTGCATCCTGGATGCGGGCCTGAAATCGCTGGCGGTGGATTCCGGCCTGCCGGCGGTGTGGCAGGACGGCGCGCCCAGCACCACGCTGGCCTACACCGCCGCCAATGACGAACACGGCATCGTGCGCCTGGCCGACGGCGCTGCCGCCGGTGCCACGCTGCCACCGCTGGGCAGCCAGCTGCTGCTGGTGCCGGGCCATTGCGACCCCACGCTGAACCTGCATGACCAGCTGGTGGTGGTGCGCGGCGGCGTGGTGCAGGCGCTGTGGCCTGTGGCTGCGCGCGGCCTCAGCCGCTGAGTTGCCGCGCGGCTCAGCGCACCGGTGCCAGCAAGGGCAGCCGGTCCAGCCGCGTCTCGATGTCGCGCAGCATGGCCTGGTAGGCCGGCGCGCCCACGCCGCCGAAGCGGCGCTGGAACTCGTCGGCCGACATGAACTCCGGCAGGTCGCCCACATCGGGCAGCAGGTCGGCCTCGGTCAGGCCCTGGGCCATGCGGGCCTGGAAGCCCAGCGGGTCATGCCGGGCGCGCAGGCCCAGCCGGGTGCCGGCGCGGTCGGCCGCGATGTCGCGGAAGCTGAAGCCGCTGCCATGGCGGGCGTCAGCCACTTCCTTGTACAGGCCGATGGCATCGGCCAGCGGGCCGCCTCCCTCGGCCGCCAGCGCGGCCGAGATCAGCAGGTGCTGCGGAAAATCGGGCCGGCCCTGCAGCAGCAGGTCGGTCGGGCGGCCGCGGGGCCGGGCCACCGGCGTGGTCGGCGTGCCCAGCCAGGGTTGCAGGCGCTGGCCGCTGGCCAGGAAGGCCAGCGCCACCAGCGCCGCCCGGTTCTCCAGTGCGGCGGTGGCGGCATCCGGGCTGTGGCGGGCCGCCAGCTGGAACATCGATGCCAGCAGCGGCGTGACCGGCAGGCCCTGGCGCGGCACGGGCCGGCCGGCTTGCGGTTGCAGCTGGTTGGCCAGGTGCTCGGCATGCCGGCGCAGCCGGGTCTGGATGTCGGGTGTCAGCAGCGATGCGGTCAGCACCTGCTCGGCGTTGTCGGGCCAGGCGTAGGCCAGCACCAGCGTCTGCGCCCGGAAGCCGACGCGGCTGACCATCTTCTGTGCCAGCTCGCCCTGCGTGCGCAGGTTCAGCGTCTCCAGCAGGCGTGGCAACGCGGCCTGGGCCAGCCAGCCCGGCAGCGGCAGCCGGCCGATGCGCAGGGCCTGCACCGTGGGCAGGCCGTCGGTCTCGCGCAGCACCGCGCGCAGGTTCAGCCACAGGCCCCCGGGCCAGGCCGCCAGTGGCAGGCTGGCCTCCACCACCGCCAGGCCGGGCTGCAGCCGCACGCGGCCGCGGGCCGTCTGCGCTGCGCCACCGAGGCGCTGGCCCACTTGCTGGAGCAGCAGCTCCAGATCCCGTTGCGACAGCACCACCGCCCGCATGATGCCGGGCAGGGCGCGGCGCGGATCGTTCTGCCGCAGCAGGTCGCGCGCCCGCGCCACGTCGTCCAGCGACACCGCCGTGCGTGGTGCATCCACCCGCGGCGCACGCTCGATGGCCAGCCACAGGCCGACCACCAGCGTGCCCGCCACCAGCAACAGCAGCGTCAGCAGGGCCAGGGGCCAGACGCGGCGCTTGGAGCGGATCGGCAAGGGCATCACCCGAGTCTGCCACCCCGGTGGTGGCCCGATCGGTGGTGATGCCGAGGCCGGGCGGCCGCTCAGCTCACCACACGTCGACGAAGCGTGTCGGCGCCAGCGCGGCACCGCTGCCGCGCACGGCCGCCGTGCTGTCCAGCCCGCGCACCAGCCAGGCGCGGGTGTCGGCGGGGTCAATCACCGCATCGATCTCCAGCGTGGTGGCCATGTTGATGGCCGAGCCGTTCTCGTACTGCCGGGCCACCAGCTTCTGGTACAGCGCCTCGCGCTCCGGCCCGGCGGCGGCGGCTTCCAGCTCCTTGCGGTAGCCCAGCTTGACCGCGCCTTCCAGCCCCATGCCACCGAATTCACCGGTCGGCCAGGAGACGGTGAACACCGGCGCGTCGAAGCCGCCCACTGCCATCGCCTGCGCGCCCAGGCCGTAGCCCTTGCGGATGACGACGCAGAACACCGGCACCTGCAGGTGCGCCGCGGTGACGAACAGCCGGCAGGCATGGCGCACCTGGGCCTGGCGCTCGACCTCGGGGCCGACCATGAAGCCCGGCGTGTCGCACAGGCCCAGCAGCGGGATGCCATGCGCATTGCACAGCTGCATGAAGCGCGCGCCCTTGTCGGCGGCGTCGGGGTCGATGGCGCCGCCCAGGTGGTGCGGGTTGTTGGCGAAGATGCCCACCGGCCGGCCTTCGATGCGGGCCAGCGCCGTCACCATGCCATGGCCCCAGCCGCGGCGCAGTTCCAGCACGCTGCCGGTGTCGGCCAGCGCGGTGATGACGGCGCGCATGTCGTAGACGCGCAGGCGGTTCTCGGGCACCAGGTGGCGCAGCGCGCGCGGGTCGGCTGCCTGCCAGTCGGTGGTGCGGCCCTGGAAATAGCCCAGGTACTGCTTGGTGGCGGCCACGGCGGCCGCTTCGTCGTCGACCAGCACATCCACCACGCCGTTGGCATGCAGCTCGGCCGCAGGGCCGATCTCCTCGGGCCGGAACACGCCCAGCCCGCCGCCTTCGATCATGGCCGGCCCGCCCATGCCGATGTTGGCGCTGCGGGTGCTAATGATCACGTCGGCACAGCCCAGCAGCGCGGCATTGCCGGCGAAGCAGCGGCCATGCACCACGCCCACCACCGGCACATGGCCGGAGAGCGCGGCGAACTGGCTGAAGGTGTGGTTGTCCAGCCCGGCCACGATGGGCATGTCCACATCGCCCGGCCGGCCGCCGCCGCCTTCGGCGAACAGCACCATCGGCAGCCGCCACTGGTGCGTCACGCCCAGCAGCCGGTCCTTCTTCTTGTGGTTGCGCCAGCCCTGGGTGCCGGCCAGCACGGTGTAGTCGTAGGCCATCACCGCGGTGCGGCTGCGCTCGGGGCCGAAGTGCGCGGCGTTCACCGTGCCGATGCCCGTCACCATGCCGTCGGCCGGCGTGTTGCGGACCAGGTCGTCGAGCGTGCGGCGGCGGGTCTGCGCGGCGATGGCGTAGCCGCCGTACTCGCTGAAGCTGCCGGGGTCCAGCAGATCGGCGACGTTCTCGCGCGCGGTGCGGCCGCCCTGGGCATGGCGCTTGGCCACCGCGTCGGGGCGGGCGGCGTCCTGCAGCAGGGCGTCGCGGTCACGCACCCGCTGCAGGTCGGCGCGGATGTGGTCGGGGCCGTGGGCCTGGGCATCGGCTGCAGCGGCCTCGGCCTGGTCGACCGGCGCCAGCAGCATCAGCAGCTGGCCTTCGGCGACGAAGTCACCGGCAGCCACGCACAGCTGCAGCACCTGGCCGGCACCAGGGGCGCTGATGCCGTGCTGCATCTTCATCGCCTCCAGCACCAGGGCCTCGCTGCCGGCGGCCAGGGTCTGGCCCGGCGTGGCGTTGAACTGCACCAGGCGGCCGGCCATCGGCGCGCGCAGGCCGATCTGGCCGTCGGGCACCGTGGCTTCGGCTGGGGTGGTTGTCGCGTTGGCCGCCGCAGCATGTGGCGCCGCATCGGTGTGGGCGGCCAGCTGGCCCTGCAGCTGTGGCCAGGCGGCTTCCAGCCAGCGGGTGTGGATGCGGTGGTGGGCCACGTCGTCATGGGCCGCCAGCGCGCGCAGCAGCGGCAGGTTGGTGGCCAGGCCCTCCAGCCGGCATTCCGCCAGCGCCCGCTGGGAGCGCCTCAGCGCCTGGGCGTAGCTGCCAGCGTGGTGGACGATCAACTTGGCCAGCAGGCTGTCGTGGTGCGGCGACGGCGCCAGGCCGTTGAAGGCATGGGTGTCGACCCGCACGCCCGGGCCCTGGGCCAGGTCACAGCGGGTCAGGCACCCCGATGACGGCCGTGCCTGGCCGGCAGCGTCCAGCGTCTCGGCATTGATGCGCCACTGGATGGCCACGCCGTGCGCAGCGGGCGGGTGCGCCGGGTCCAGGCCCAGCTGAGCCAGCGTCTGCCCGGCGGCCACGGCGATCTGCGCAGCCACCAGGTCCACGCCGGTGACCGCCTCGGTGACGGTGTGCTCCACCTGCAGCCGCGGGTTGGCCTCGATGAAAACCACCGGCAGGTCGGGCGACTGGTCGTCCACCAGGAACTCGAAGGTGCCCAGCCCGCGGTAGCTGCTGGCCTGGGCCAGGCGCAGCGCGGCGCTGACTAGCTGGTCGCGCAGGGCGGGGTGCAGGCCGGGGCTGGGGGCGATTTCCACCAGCTTCTGGAAGCGGCGCTGCAGCGTGCATTCGCGTTCGCCCAAGGCCATCACCTGGCGGCCATCGCCCAGCACCTGCACCTCCAGGTGTCGGGCATGGGGGATCAGCCGCTCGGCATAGACCGCGCCCACGCCGAAGGCGGCCAGCGCTTCGGCGCTGCAGCGGGCGTAGGCCTCAGGCAGATCGGCCGGATCGGTGACTGCACGCATGCCGCGCCCGCCACCGCCGGCCACGGCCTTGAGCATCACGCCGCAGGCTGGGTTGCGGCTGCGCTGGTCGGCGAAGAACGCCTGCACCTCGGCCAGCGAGGCGGCGCCCGTGCCCGGCAGCAGCGGCACGCCGTGCTCGGCGGCCAGCGCACGGGCGCTGGCCTTGTCGCCGAACAGCGCCAGCTGCGCCGGCGTGGGGCCGATGAACACCAGCCCGGCGTCGGCGCAGGCCTGGGCGAAATCGGCCCGCTCGCTCAAGAAGCCGTAGCCCGGATGCACTGCGTCGCAGCCGGTGGCGCGGGCCGCGGCGATCAGCGCGGCGATGTCGAGGTAGGCGGCGGGCCCGGTGGCCGCCAGCGCCACGGCCCGGTCGGCCAGCCGGGTGTGCAGCGCACCGGCATCGTCCTGGGAGAACACCGCCACGGTGGCGATGCCGAGGTCTTGCGCGGCGCGCAGGATGCGCACCGCCACTTCGCCGCGGTTGGCGATCAGGAGTCGTTGGAACATGGTGCGGGCCATCCTACGGACGGCCCGCAGCGGCCAGCGTCACCTTGGTGATGATGCCGACCGCCGGGCATTGCGGCCTCAGGCGATGTGCCGCACCTCGCCCTCGCCATGCAGGTTGCTGACGCAGCGGCCGCAGATGGTGGGGTGGGCCGGGTCGCTGCCGACGTCGTCGCGGTAGTGCCAGCAGCGCTCGCACTTGGGCGCGGTGGCGGCGGTCACGTCCACCGCCAGGGCCGAGCCGTCGGCACCCGCCTGCAGCGTGACGGCCGAGGTGATGAAGACGAACTTCAGGTCGTCGCCCAGGCTGGCCAGCAGCGCATGGGTCTCGGGCGGCGCGGTCACTGTCACATTGGCCTGCAGCGAGGCGCCCACGCCGCCGGCGCTGCGCAGGTCCTCGATCGCCTTGTTGACCGCCTCGCGCACCTGGCGGATGGCCGCCCACTTGGCCAGCAGCGCCGCGTCGGGCGTGGCCAGCGGCCAGTAGGTCTGCTTGAAGATCGAGCCGCGGCCGGGGGCGAACACGGCCCAGGCTTCCTCGGCGGTGAAGCTGAGGAACGGCGCCATCCAGCGCAGCATGGCCTGGGTGATGTGCCACAGCGCCGTCTGCGCGCTGCGCCGCGCCAGGCTCTTGGGCGCGGTGGTGTAGAGCCGGTCCTTCAGCACATCGAGGTAGAACGCGCCCAAGTCTTCGCTGCAGTAGACCTGCAATTTGGCCACCACCGGGTGGAACTCATAGACCTGGAAGTGCGCCAGGATCTCGTCCTGCAGTTCGCTGGCGCGGGCCAGGGCGAAGCGGTCCACCTCCAGCAGCTCATCGGGCCCCACGCTGTCGGCGGCCACGTCGAAATCGCTGACGTTGGCCAGCAGGAAGCGCAGCGTGTTGCGGATGCGGCGGTAGCCGTCCACCACCCGGGCCAGGATCTTGTCGTCCCCGGCGATGTCGCCGGAATAATCGCTGGCGGCCACCCACAGGCGGATGATCTCTGCGCCCAGCTTCTGGTTGATCACCTGCGGCTCGATGCCGTTGTTCAGGCTCTTGCTCATCTTGCGGCCCTGGCTGTCCACGGTGAAGCCGTGGGTCAGCAGGCCGCGGTAGGGCGCCTGGCCGTGGATGGCGCAGCTCAGCAGCAGGCTGCTGTGGAACCAGCCGCGGTGTTGGTCATGGCCTTCCAGGTACAGGTCGGCCTCGGGGCCGCTGTCGTGGTGGCCCAGGCTGCCGTGGTTGTTGGCGTGGGTGCCGCGCAGCACGTGCATGAAGGTGCTGCCCGAATCGAACCACACCTCCAGGATGTCGCTGCTCTTGGTGTAGTGCGGCGCGTCGTCGGCACCCAGGATCTGCTCGGCCGTCACCCGGCTCCAGGCCTCGATGCCGCCCTGCTCGACAATGTCTGCCGCCTGGTCCAGGATCTCCATGGTGCGCGGGTGCAGCTCGCCCGAATCCTTGTGCAGGAAGAACGGCACCGGCACGCCCCAGCTGCGCTGGCGGCTGATGCACCAGTCGGGCCGGTTGGCGATCATGTCGCGCAGCCGCGCCTGGCCGTTCTGCGGATAGAAGCCGGTCTGCTCGATGGCGGCCAGCGCCATCTGCCGCAGGGTCTGCGGCGCCTTGTCCTTGGTGAACACGCCCTCGCCCTCGTCCATGCGCACGAACCACTGTGCCGCGGCGCGGTAGATCACCGGCGTCTTGTGGCGCCAGCAGTGCGGGTAGCTGTGGGTGATGGTCTGCGTGGCCAGCAGGCGCCCGGCATCGCGCAGGGTGTCGATGATGGTCGGCACCGCCTTCCAGATGTTCAGGCCACCGAACAGCGGGAAATCCGGCGCATAGCTGCCGTTGCCCTGCACCGGGTTCAGGATGTCGTCGATCTTCATGCCGTGCGACACGCAGCTGTTGAAGTCGTCCAGGCCGTAGGCCGGCGAGCTGTGGACCAGGCCGGTGCCGTCGTCGGCGGTGGCGTAGTCGGCCAGGTAGACCGGGCTCAGCCGGTCGTAGCCCGGGTGCACCGCCGCCAGCGGATGACGGAAGTTCAGCCCGCCCAGCTGCTTGCCCAGCGTGGTGGTCAGCACCGTGCCGGCGATGCCGTAGCGCTGCAGGCAGGCCTCCACGAGGCTGGCCGCAAGGATCAGCAGGCCGCGCTCGGTGTCGACCAGGGCGTAATCCAGCTCGGGGTTCAGGTTCAGCGCCTGGTTGGCAGGGATGGTCCAGGCGGTGGTGGTCCAGATCACCGCGTAGGCGGGTTTGGCCAGGGTTTCCAGGCCGAAGGCGGCGGCCAGCTTGGCGGGCTCGGCACATTCGAATGCCACGTCCAGCGTCTGGCTCTTCTTGTCGGCATATTCGATTTCGAATTCCGCCAGCGAGCTGCCGCAGTCAAAACACCAGTACACAGGTTTCAGGCCGCGGTAGACAAACCCGCGCTCGATCACCCGCTTGAAAGCGCGGATCTCGCCGGCCTCGTTGGCGAAATCCATCGTGCGGTAAGGCCGGCCCCAATCACCCAGCACGCCCAGGCGCTGGAAATCGGCCTTCTGCAGCGCGATCTGTTCGGTGGCATAGGCGCGGCTCTTGGCCTGCATCTCGTCGCGGCCGAGATTGCGGCCGTGCTTCTTCTCGATCGCGTTCTCGATCGGCAGGCCGTGGCAATCCCAGCCGGGCACATATTGAGCGTCGAATCCGGCGAGCTGCCGTGCCTTCACGATCATGTCCTTCAACACCTTGTTGACGGCATGGCCCATGTGGATCTGGCCGTTGGCGTAGGGCGGGCCGTCATGCAGGATGAACAGTGGCGCGCCGGCGCGGCTTTCGCGCAACTGGCGGTACAGGCCATCGTCGTCCCACTGCTTGACCCAGCCCGGCTCGCGCTTGGGCAGATCGCCCCGCATCGGGAAGGGGGTGTCGGGCAGGTTCAAGGTGGCGCGGTAGTCGGTGGCGCCGTTGGCGGGGGTCTTGGAATCGGTCATGGGGTCGGCTCGCGCGGGGGGTGCACGTCGGTCGGCACGGTGGGGTCGGGCGCCATGGCGCCCGGCGGGCAGGCCAGGGCAGGCCCTGGCCGGGGACGCTCAGACGGGCGAGCGCGAAATTCGGTCGCGGGTGGTCTGCCGCCGGGTGGCGGCGGCCCAGCAGGTGGGGCAGGAGACATGGCCGGGAACCGGCACGGGCAGCGACATGCGCCGATTCTAGAAGGCGCAGACCGGCCGGCATCACCGGCGGGCCGCGGCATCGGCCTGTTTGGACGATTTGTGGTCTGCCAGCCGCGCTTTTGCGCGCATGGCGGCTGGTCCGTCCGGCCTAGAGTCGCGCCATGCCATACGTTCGTCGTGATGCCCAGGGATCCCTGCTTAGCCTGCACCGCCAGGCCGAGGGCGGTGCCACCGAGTGGCTGGCCGACAACGATGCGCAGGTGCTGGCCTTCATGGCGCAGCAGCACACCGACGGCTTCCAGCAACTGGACGCCGATTTCATCCGCGTGCTGGAAGACCTGATCGACGTGCTGGTGGACAAGCATGTGATCAACATGACCGACCTGCCGCCGGCCGCCCGCGACAAGCTGGCAGCGCGGCGGGATCACCGGCGGCCGACGGCATTGGCCGAATTGAACCTGCTCGGTGACGCGCCAGGCGTCGTCGATACCGGCACGTTGCGGGCTTTCACCCCGTTCGCCTGACGCTGCGCGGCCGCCCGGCCGCGCCCAGGTTTTGCGCTGGGCTGTGATCAATGCCGCACCGGCCATTGGTGGCCGATGGCGCGCCTTGTTCTGTTTCATGGACACTGATCTGCCCTGACAGTTTTGTCAGATCGGGAGGCCGTGCGGACTTCTCGATTGCGCTTAATTTTTGTCAAGTGCAGCTCAAGATGTTGCATATGTCGCGATCTTGCGGCCTTCTTTGTGGGTGTGCGGGTTGCGCCCGAGTGCGACTCGATCCAGAGGCCCCTACGCGCTACCGTCGAGTTTCTTTACACACGGAAGCGCGGCTGCACAAGGTGGCAACGCAAGTGCTTGATCTGTAAGCGAGTGTCACGGGTGGCATGTGAATTGCTAAAACTGACTGTTCACGCGAATGTGTGAGCTGCCGGTGATCCGTTCAGCGGCGTTGTCAGCTTTCCCCAAATCCAGATAGGAGTTCTTATGAAGTCGAGCATCAAGTTCATGACCGCTGTGGCTGCTGTTTTTGCTGGCACCACCGGCGCTGCATTGGCCAACTTCTCCGTCGTGCCTGAGCCCGGTTCGCTGGCGCTGGTCGGCATCGCTGTCGCCGGTCTGGTGCTGGTGGCGCGCAAGGGCAAGAAGTAATCGTTTGATCGTCGGCAGGGCGCGGATTTGAATCCGCCTCCGCCGACCTGACCACGCCAGGTGGTTGGATGCTGGCTCGGATCTGGGTTTGGCTGCCAGCAGCAGGTTTTGTTCTCGAAGTCGTGGTCCGGGTGTCGCCTGTGCGTGCTCGGGTATCACTTGAATATATTGAGGCAGGTATCGTATGAGCACTTTCACCATTCGAGTTTCGTCTTCGGTGACCAACAGCGCAGGCACGGCCTTTGGCCAGCAGCCAGACCTGGGCGCGCCGAGCTATTTCGACATGGTGGTGTCCAACAGTACCGACCCGAATTTGCCCAACGGCGTCTACGATGCCTACTGCCTGAACCCGACGACAGCGATTTCGCTGACCCAGAACTACACGGCTGAAAATTATGCCGGGAACACCACCGATTCCTATGTCCCGATCGGCTTTTCTTCGCTGAGCCAGGCGCAGGTCGATCAGATCAACTGGGTGCTCGCGCAAAACTTCACTTCGGATGCCAAGTACGACCGTCAATACATTGATGGCGAAGTGCAGGTCGCAATTTGGAAAATTCTTGGCTTCTCGGACTCGGTGATCTTTGGAAGTACGAACATCCGGCAGCTGAACGAGAACAACCGGGAGACATTCGATCTCGCGGATGCCAACCGGATCGTCACTTCCGCCCAGAATGCCGTGGCCAGTGGCAACGGCGTGCTGCCGACGGATGCGTTCTTCACCACGATCATTGATCCGGCCGGCAACGTTCAGCCGCTGATCGTTCAATTGCAGAACGCCAAGCTCGGCAACTTTGTCTGGGAAGACATCGACCGTGACGGTGTGCAGGACGCCAGCGAGTCTGGCGTGGACCGGGTCGTCGTGGAACTCTATGACGGTAGCGGCAACTTCATCACCAGCACCATCACGGGCGATGACTACAGCACGGCTGCCGTCGAGAAGGGCTACTACCAGTTCGCGGGTTTGAAGGCGGGCAGCTACCAGGTCAAGTTCGTTGCGCCGACCTACGACTTCACTGTGCAGGACAGCAGTGCTGCCGATGCCACCGATGCCAACGACAGCGATGCCAACGCGCTGACGGGGCTGAGCCAGGTGGTCACGCTGGCCGCTGGAGAATCCAATCAGACCATCGACGCCGGTCTCGTGACTCCGCTCCCGCGTCCAGCTTCCATCAGCGGCTACGTGTACGAAGACGCGGGCAACGACGGCGTGCGCAACAGCGAGGCGCCGATTGCCGGGGTCGAGGTCAAGCTGACGGGCACCGACGACCTGGGCAACCCGGTCACGGCCACCGCCACGACCGACGCGAACGGTTTCTACCAGTTCACCAACCTGCGCCCGGGCACCTACAACGTGGCCGAGACGCAACCCGCTGGCTACCTGGACGGCAAGGACACCATCGGCACGACCGGCGGCACCGCTGGCAACGACCTGCTGAGCGGCATCACGCTGGTCGCCGGTGCGAACAGCGTTGAGAACAACTTCGGTGAACTGCCGCCGGCCGCGCTCAGCGGCTACGTGTACGAAGACGCGGGCAACGACGGCGTGCGCAACAGCGAGGCGCCGATTGCCGGAGTCGAGGTCAAGCTGACGGGCACCGACGACCTGGGCAACCCGGTCACGGCCACTGCCACGACCGACGCGAACGGTTTCTACCAGTTCACCAACCTGCGCCCGGGCACCTACAACGTGGCCGAGACGCAACCCGCTGGCTACCTGGACGGCAAGGACACCATCGGCACGACCGGTGGCACCG
>NZ_BJCL01000031.1 GCF_005403045.1 Pseudaquabacterium pictum | reverse complement strand
TTTTTTTTTTTCAAGCAGAAGACGGCATACGAGATTGTTGACTGTGACTGGAGTTCAGACGTTGCTCTTCCGATCTGCTGCCTCGGCCGGCGCGGCGTCGGCCACCTTGGCCACGCGCTTGCGGCGTGGCTTGGCGGCGGCGTCGGTGTCGGCAGGCGCCGCGGCGCCCGGCAGGTCGGACAGGGGCGGATCGGAATCAGGCATGGTCATGCAGGTGCTGCGGGGAAGGAGCCATCGGCCTGGGGCGCAGGGGCCGCAGGGGAAACATCAAACGCAAGGGCGGCCGGGGTGTCATCGGCAGCCGGGGGAAGATCGAGCGGCAGGGCCGCCTGGGGTGCGCCGTCGTCCAGCAGCGACGGCTGGCCGCTGGCGGAGCCGGGGTCGAACACCGCCGCGGTGGGCGGGCCGTCCAGCACCGGCAGCTGGTCCAGGCTGTGCAGGCCCAGGTCGTCGAGGAACTGGCGGGTGGTGGCATACAGCGCCGGCCGGCCGGGCGCCTCGCGGTAGCCGATGGCGTCGATCCAGCCGCGGTCTTCGAGCTGCTTGATGATCTGGCTGCTCACGGTGACGCCACGGATGTCCTCGATGTCGCCGCGGGTGACCGGCTGGCGGTAGGCAATGATGGCCAGCGTCTCCATCGCTGCACGGGAGTAGCGCGGGGGCTTCTCGGGGTGCAGCCGGTCGAGGTAGACCCGCATCTCGGGCCGGCTTTGGAAGCGCCAGCCCGAGGCCAGTGCCACCAGCTCGACGCCGCGGCTGTCCCAGTCGCGCACCAGCTCGTCGAGCAGGCTGCGCAGGGTGTCGGGGCCGACCTGGTCGTCGAACAGGCTGCGCATGTCGCGCAACGGCAGCGGCTGCTGGGCACAGATCAGCGCGGTCTCGAGGACGCGCTTGGCCTCGTCGGTGTTCATGAACCTCTGTTCATCGCAGGCCGCTGCAGGCAGCGGCGGGGGATAGAGTCTGTGGCGTGATCACTCGGGTGAGGCACCGGTCGGGTGCCGGCCAGGCGCTCGGTCGAACGGCTGCACTCGGGAAAACATCGGTTGCCGGATCAAACCCGGCGCGGGCTGTTGCACCCTGGGAGCCGGCGGCAGTTTCTGCGCGCCTGGGCTGACAGGCAGGCCGGGCCGGGTGACGGCCCCGCTTGTGGGGAGGGTGCGGGATCGGAGCGGATGCTGGCGCGGTGTAGACCCGCGTCGCCATGCATCCCCAACTTGGAGACACATTGTAGCCCGCGAATCGCTCAGCCCGGGACCACCGTGGCCCAGGCCTGCGCCAGATCGGCCGGCAGGGGTGCGGCAAAGGCCATCGGCCGGCCGTCGGCCGGGTGGGCAAAGGCCAGTTCGGCCGCATGCAAGGCCTGCCGCGCCAGGCCCAGCAGCGGCCGGCCGCCGTACAGACCATCGGCCACCAGCGGATGCCCCCGGGAGGCCAGGTGCACCCGGATCTGGTGGGTGCGGCCGGTGTGCAGCCGGCAGCGCAGCGCCGACGCACCCTGGCGGCCATCGCCGTCGGCGCCGCTCCACCAGGCCAGGCGCTCGACATCGGTCTGCGCCGGCTTGCCGGTGGCCACCACCGCCATGCGCAGGCGCGAGACCGGATCACGGCCGATGGGGGCGTCGATGCGATCGCTGTCCCAGCGGATGTGGCCATGCGCCAGCGCCAGATAGACCCGCTTGACGTCGCGCGCGGCGATCAGCCGCACCAGGGCCGTCATCGCCGGCAGGGTCTTGGCCACCACCATCAGGCCGCTGGTGTCCTTGTCAAGCCGGTGCACGATGCCGGCGCGCGGCAGCGCCGCCGCGCCAGGGTGGTGGGCCAGCAGGCCGTTGAGCAGGGTGCCCTGCCAGTGGCCGGGCGCCGGATGCACCACCAGGCCCACCGGCTTGTCGACCACCAGCAGGTGGGCGTCCTCGTACACCACGGCGATCGCCATGGGCTCGGGGCGGAAGGCCAGGCTCTCGGCGGTGGGCACCAGGGCCACCTGCAGCTGCTGGCCAGCGCGCAGCTTGCGCGCCGCGGTGGTCTGCACCTGGCCGTCGACCTGCACATGGCCGCGGTCGATCAGCTGCTGCAGCCAGCTGCGCGAGAACTCCGGCGCCAGGCCGACCAGCGCCTTGTCCAGGCGCAGGCCATGCTGATCGGAGCGGACGGCGGCCTGGCGCAGCTCGGCGTCCGCCGTGGCGTCTGGTGCCGGATCGTCGCCGGGCAGTTCATCGGCCAGGACATCGGCATCGGTACCGGGCACGGCCGGGGGCCCGCTGGGGGGCGCCATTAGAATCGCACGCTTTGCATATCTGCCCTGGAAGGACGCCGGCCGCAACGCGGCTGCCGACACCGATGAACCTGTTCAAGGGAATGAAGCCGCCAGCCGGCGGGCGCTGGCGCATGACGGGCCTGGCTGCCACGCTGCTGGCCCTGGCCGTGCTGGGCGGGTGCAGCAGCACCAAGAAGGACGACGACCGCGGCAGCGTCGAGAAATTGTATGCAGACGCGAAGGACGACCTGTCGTCCGGCAGCTACGACCAGGCCGTCAAGCAGCTGGAGAAGGTGGAAGGCCGGGCAGCCGGCACCCTGCTGGCCCAGCAGGCCATGCTGGACCTGGCCTACGCCAAGTGGCGCCTGAACGAGCGGGTGGAAGCCATCACCACGCTGGACCGCTTCATCAAGCTGCACCCCTCCAGCCCGGCGCTGGACTATGCGCTGTACCTGAAGGGCGTGGTCAACTTCAACGAGACCATGGGCTTCCTCAGCGGCGTCTCGCGGCAGGACCTGTCGGAGCGGGACCAGCAGGCCTCGCGGGATTCCTACCAGGCCTTCGAACAGCTGGTGCAGGCCTTCCCCGAATCGAAGTACAGCGACGACGCGCGCGCCCGCATGGGCTACATCGTCAATTCGCTGGCCGAGTACGAACTGCACGTGGCGCGCTACTACTACCAGCGCCAGGCCTTCGTGGCTGCGGCCAACCGGGCCCAGCTGGCGGTGCGCGAGTATCCGCAGACGCCGGCGGTGGAAGAGGCGCTGTACATCATGGCCGCCAGCTACGACAAGCTGGGCCTGGAGCAGCTGCGCGTCGACGCCGAACGGGTGCTGACCAAGAACTTCCCGAACACCCGCTACATCAAGAACGGCGTGCGCGTGCCCGAACGGGCCTGGTGGCAGTTCTGGTGATCACGACGCGGCGTTGACCGCCGCGATGCTGTCCAGCCAGGCCAGGGCATCGGCCTCGGTGTCCAGCGTGCCCATCGGCGGCAGGGCCGCGCGCAGCTTGCGCCCGTAAGGCATCTGGCGCAGGCGCGGGTCGGTGATGACCAGCAGGCCCAGGTCGGTCTCGCTGCGGATCAGCCGGCCGGCGCCCTGCTTCAGCGCGATCGCGGCTTCGGACAGGTAGTAGTCGTTGAACGGGTCTCGGCCCCGCGACTCCAGCTCCTTGCTGCGGGCCTGCACCAGCGGATCATGCGGCGGTGGAAACGGCAGCTTGTCGATCACCACGCACTGCAGCGCCGCGCCGGGCACGTCGATGCCCTCCCAGAAGCTGGCCGAGCCGACCAATACGCTGTTCGGCGTGTCCAGGAAGCGCTGCAGCAGGCTGCGCTTGGGGTGCGTGCCCTGCACCAGCACCACCAGCGGCGTGCCGGCGGCGGCGGCGGCTTCGGTCAGCGCCTCGGCGATCACCGGCAGCACCCGCAGCGTGGTGGTCAGCACGAAGGTGCGCCCGCCCAGCCGGCCGGCCAGCCTGGCGGCCAGCGCACCCACCGCCGCGGGGTGGCTGGCCTCGTTGGGCTTGGGAAAGCGTGGCGGCACCCAGGTGCGGGCATGGGCCGGATAGTCGAACGGGCTGCCCACGCGCAGCTTGCGGGCGTCTTCCAGGGCGGCGGATTCGGTGAACCAGCTCAGGTCGTCATCGCTGCCCAGCGTGGCCGAGGTGAAGATCCAGGCCCGCGGCGCCAACGCGCGCTGCTCGGTGAACAGGTCGCGGATGTGCAGCGGGCTGTCGACCAGCCGGGCATCGCGCGAACCCAGGTCGATCCAGCGCACCCGGTCGGGCGCGGCGGGCATGGCAAAGGCATGCGCCAGCCTGGCGATGCGCTCGCCACGCTCGACCAGGCGGGTGAAGTCGGGCGCCGTGGCCTCCACCAGGCGGGCGGCATCGCGGGCGGCATCGGCGGCGGTGGCCAGGCCGGTCAGCGCGTCGCTGAAGGCGGCATCGCGGCTGCGTTCGTCCCAGCGCAGCTTCAGGATCCCCTTGATGTCGCGCAGCGGGCCGGCGCAGGCCAGGCGCAGCTCGCGGGCAGCCCGGTCCAGGCCGCCGGCCACCTGCTGCCAATCCACCTGGCCGCGGGCATGGCTCAGGCCGGCGGCCAGCAGGTCGCGGCCGAAGTCGATCACCTGGTTGGTCGACAGCAGCGTGCCCAGGAACTGCAGGCCGGTCTCGACCAGCTGGTGGGCCTCGTCGAACACCGCCGCCTCCACCGTGGGCAGCAGCTCGGCCACGCCGCTGTCGCGCAGCGACAGGTCGGCGAAGAACAGGTGGTGGTTGACCACCACCAGGTCGGCGGCCATGGCCTCGCGCCGGGCCTTGACCACGTGGCAGTTGACGAACTCCGGGCACTCCTGGCCCAGGCAGTTGTCGCGGGTGGAGGTGACCAGCGGGATCACCGGGCTGCGCTCGTCCAGGCCGTCGATCTCGGCCAGGTCACCGGTGCGGGTGCCCGGCGCCCAGGTCTCGATGCGGGCCAGCGCACGCACCGCAAAGCGGTCGGGCAGCGTGCCGGTCTCGCGGGCCTGCTGCAGCCGGTGCAGGCACAGGTAGCTGCTGCGGCCCTTGAGCAGCGCGATGCGCACCGGCACGCGCAGGGCATCGCGCAGGCGCGGCAGATCGCGCAGGAAGAGCTGGTCCTGCAGGCTCTTGGTGGCGGTGGACACCAGGGCACGGCGGCCCGACAGCAGCAAGGGCACCAGGTAGGCGAAGGTCTTGCCCACGCCGGTGCCGGCCTCGGCCACCAGGGTGGCATGCGAATCCACCGCATCGGCCACCGCGGCGGCCAGCTGCTGCTGCACGTCACGCTCGACGAACTGCGGATCGGCCTGGGCCAGTGCGCCCTGCGGGCCCAGCGCATCGCGGGTGGCGCGCGCCAGGTCACCAGCCTCCACGTCAGGTGGCATCAAGCGGGTTCCGGGGGGTCGAGATCCGCTTCGAGGCGGGCAATCTGGTCGCGCAGCAGCAGGCGGCGCTTCTTCAGCCGGCGCAGCACCAGATCGTCGGCGGGCGACTGGCCGGCGGCGCGGTCGATCAGGCTGTCGAGGTCGGCATGCGCCATCCGCAGCTCGATCAGTGCGCGCTGGGGCGAGCGCAGGTTGATGTCGGCAGAGGGCTCGATGTCCATGGGTGGCCGGAGTTTATAGTGCCGCCCATGAGCGCCCTGCCCCCGCAGCCCCCCCTGGCCTACCGCCTGCTGGCGGCCACCGCCCTGCACAAGGGCGACCGGCCCTACCAGCAGGACCAGGTGCAGATCCTGCGGCATGCCCGTGCCAAAGATTGCCTGCTGGCCGTGCTGGCCGATGGCATGGGCGGCAAGAGCGGTGGCCGCAAGGCGGCCGACCAGGTGGTGCTCACTGCACGCCAGCTGTTCGATCGCCATGTGCCCAGCAAGGACAGCGCCGACGAGCTGCTGCGCCAGCTGGTGCTGGAAGCGCACCTGATGATCAAGCTGACGGCCATCACCGCCGAGGAAGAACCCCACAGCACGGTGGCCGCCTTCCTGCTGGGCCCGGGCCTGGGCTGCGTGGTGGTGCATGCGGGCGATTCACGCGTGTACCACTTCCGCGGTGCCGACCTGGTGAACCGCACGATGGACGATTCCTATGTTCAGCGGCTGATCGACGAGGGCAAGCTCACCGAGGAAGGCGCCAACACCCATCCGCAGAGCAACCTGCTGACCGGCTGCCTGGGCACCCAGGCCGACCCGCCGGTGTCGCTGCACCACATCGACGCCCTGCTGCCCGGCGACACGCTGATGTGCTGCAGCGATGGCCTGTGGCACTACTTCACCCCGCGCGAGCTGGGCATGTATGTCAACAGCTTCGCGCCGCGCGACGCCACCGACATGATGGTGACCCGCGCCCGCCAGCGCGCCAACGGCCATGGCGACAACCTGTCGCTGGCGATGGTGAAGGTCGAGCTGATCGCCTGACTCAAGGCGCCGGTGCACCCGGCACCGGCACGGGCAGCCCCTCCGCGGGCTTGCGCTGGGCATCTCGACGGGCGTTGCGGGCCTGCACGGCCTCTTGATGGGCCTGCGCCTCCTGCAGGCGCTGCTGGTGCTGGGCCTGGCGCTGGCGGGCGGCCTGGTCGGCCGCCGAGGCCGATGGCGCCGGCCGCACCGCGCGGCGCAGCGGCGGCCGCGGTGCAGCGGCGCTGGACGCGGGCGCCGCCGGTGCGCTGGCGCCCTGCAGTGCCGGCATGGCGGCCGCCGCCGACTCCCGGGCCTGGATGGCCCGCAGCCGTTCCACCGCCCGCTCGCGGCGGCGGGCGTCATCGAGCAGATGGGTCTGCCGCTGCAGCGGCTCCAGCGCCTCGCGGCGCGCCTGGCGGGCGGCTTCCAGGCAGTTGTTGACGACGAAGCGCGCCTCGCAATCGCGCCGGGCGGCCTCGAAGCGGGCGTCCACCGCCTGCCGCTCGGCGGCGATGCGGGCCCGCTCGGCGGCATCGCCCTCGGGCGCAGCCACGGCGGCCCGGCACAGCAGGGCC
The DNA here is from genome assembly GCF_005403045.1 of Pseudaquabacterium pictum. GTDB lineage: Bacteria > Pseudomonadota > Gammaproteobacteria > Burkholderiales > Burkholderiaceae_C > Pseudaquabacterium > Pseudaquabacterium pictum. The sequence goes on along the minus strand of NZ_BJCL01000031.1, from coordinate 15,537 downwards.
AGCAGCAGCGCAGGGGCGGCCAGGCGGATCATGTGATGCGGGTGTCGACCTCGCGCCGTTCCAGCGCCAGGTAGTCGGCCGATTGCATCTCCTGCAGCCGCGAGACGGTGCGTGGAAACTCGTGCGCCAGCGGGCCTTCGGTGTAGAGCTGCTCGGCCGGCACCGCGGCCGAGATCACCAGCTTGACGCGGCGGTCGTACAGCACATCGACCAGCAGGGTGAAGCGTCGCGCCTCGCTGGCGAACTTGGGCGGCATCTGCGGCACGTTGGCCAGGATGACGGTGTGGAACTGCTGGGCCAGCTCGAGGTAATCGTTCTGCGAACGCGGGCCGCCGCACAGGGTGCGGAAGTCGAACCACACCACGCCGCCGGCGCGGCGCACCGCCTTCAGCTCGCGGTGCTCGATGTGCAGCAGCGGGCTTTCGTCGCGCGCCTCGGCCAGATGGTTGAAGGTGGTCTCCAGCGCCGCATCGGCCGCCGGGCCCAGGGGCACGTGGTACAGCTGGGCCTGCTCCAGCGTGCGGCGGCGGTAGTCGGTGCCGTTGTCGACGTTGATGACTTCCAGCTGGTTCTTCAGCAGGTCGATGGCCGGCAGGATGCGGTCGCGGTGCAGGCCGTTGGGGTACAGCGCATCGGGCTCGAAGTTGCTGGTGGTGACGATCGACACCCGGTTGGCGAACAGCGCATCCAGCAGCCGGTGCAGGATCATCGCGTCGGTGACGTCGGCGACATGGAATTCGTCGAAGCAGATCAGCCGGAACTTGCGCGCGATGCGCTTGCCCAGCTCGTCGAGCGGGTTGACCGTGCCCTTGAGTTCCTGCAGTTCACGGTGCACCTCGCGCATGAACTCATGGAAGTGCAGCCGGGTCTTGCGCTGCAGCGGCACGGCCTGGAAGAAGCAGTCCATCAGGAAGCTCTTGCCGCGGCCCACGCCGCCGTGCATGTACACGCCGCGCGGGATCGGCGGCTTCACCAGCATCTTGGTGATGGCATTGCCGCGCCGCGCCTTGTAGGCCGCCCACTCATCCTGGCAGCGCTGCAGCGAGGCCACGGCACGCAGCTGGGCGGGGTCGGCGGTGAAACCGCGCTCGCGCAGGGTCTGCTGGTACAGGTCGGTGACGGAGGTCATGCGGAGTGCCAGAAAGCAGAACGGGCCAGTATCACTGGCCCGCTCGGGGGATGCCGTCGCTCAGGCGAAAAGGCGTCAGAAGTTGAGGGTGCGCTTGTCCACCGCCAGCGCGGCTTCCTTGGTGGCTTCGCTCAGCGACGGATGCGCATGGCAGATGCGGGCGATGTCTTCGGCACTGGCCTTGAACTCCATCGCCACCACGGCCTCGGCGATCAGTTCGCTGGCGAACGGGCCGACGATGTGCACACCCAGGATTTCATCCGTCTTGGCATCGGCCAGGAACTTGACGAAGCCGGTGGTGTCGCCCAGCGCCCGCGCCCGGCCGTTGGCCATGAACGGGAACTGGCCGGCCTTGTAGGCCACGCCGTCGGCCTTCAGCTGCTGCTCGGTGCGGCCGACCCAGGCGATCTCGGGGCTGGTGTAGATGACCCAGGGGATGGTGTTGAAGTTGACATGGCCGTGCTGGCCGGCAATGCGCTCGGCCACCGCCACGCCTTCTTCTTCGGCCTTGTGGGCCAGCATCGGCCCGCGCACCACGTCGCCCACCGCCCACACATTCGGCAGGTTGGTCCTGCAGTCGGCATCGACCACGATGGCGCCGCGCTCGTCGAGCTTCAGGCCCACCGCCTCGGCATTCAAGCCGGTGGTGTTGGGCACGCGGCCGATGGAGACGATGAGCTTCTCCACCTCCAGCTTCACCGCCTCGCCCTTGGCATTAGCATAGCTGACGGCCACGCCCTTCTTGCCGACCTTGACATCGCTGATCTTGACGCCGAACTCGAACTTCAGGCCCTGCTTGGTGAAGGCCTTGAGCGCCTCTTTCGCCACGCCCTCGTCCACCGCTGCCAGGAAACCGGGCATGGCTTCCAGCACGGTGACCTCGGCACCCAGGCGGCGCCAGACCGAGCCCATCTCCAGGCCGATCACGCCCGAGCCGATCACGCCCAGGGTCTTGGGCACGGCGCCGATGCGCAGTGCGCCATCGTTGGACAGCACCTTGTCCTCGTCGAAGGCCGCACCGGGCAGCGCCCGGGCGTTGGAGCCGGTGGCCACGATCACGTGCTTGCCGACCAGGGTGTCGGTCGTGGGGCCGGTCACGGCGATCTCATAGCCACCATCAGCCGCCTTGGCAAAGGCGCCGCGGCCATGGAAGAAGCTGACCTTGTTCTTCTTGAACAGGTAGAGGATGCCGTCGTTGTTCTGCTTGACCACGGTGTCCTTGCGGCCCAGCATCTTGGCGACGTCGATGCTGAGGTTGGACAGCCCGATGCCGTGGTCGGCAAAGTGGTGGCCGGCGTGCTCGAAGTGTTCGCTGCTCTGCAGCAGGGCCTTGCTGGGGATGCAGCCCACGTTGGTGCAGGTGCCACCCGGGGCGGGGCCGCCCTTGGCGTTCTGCCACTCGTCGATGCAGGCGACCTGGAAGCCGAGCTGGGCCGCACGGATGGCGGCGATGTAGCCGCCAGGGCCGCCGCCGATGACGACGACGTCGAATTGCTTGCTCATCGGGGGCTCCGGTCAGATGTCGAACAGGAGGCGGGCCGGGTCTTCCAGCGCGTCCTTCATCGTCACCAGGCCCAGCACGGCCTCGCGGCCGTCGATGATGCGGTGGTCGTAGCTCATCGCCAGGTAGTTGATGGGGCGCACCACCACCTGGCCGTTCTCCACCACCGCGCGGTCCTTGGTGGCGTGCACGCCCAGGATGGCCGACTGCGGCGGGTTGATGATGGGCGTGGACAGCATCGAGCCGAAGGTGCCGCCGTTGCTGATGGAGAAGGTGCCGCCGGTCAGCTCCTCGATGCCGAGCTTGCCGTCCTTGGCCTTCTGGCCGAACTCGGCGATCTTCTTCTCGATGTCGGCAAAGCTCATCTGGTCGGCATTGCGGATCACCGGCACCACCAGACCGCGGGGCGAGCCCACGGCGATGCCGATGTCGAAATAGCCGTGGTAGACGATGTCGTTGCCGTCGACGCTGGCATTGAGCACCGGGTACTTCTTGAGGGCGGCCACCGCGGCCTTGACAAAGAAGCTCATGAAGCCGAGCTTGACGCCGTGCTCCTTCTCGAACTTCTCCTGGAACTTCTTGCGCATCTCCATCAACGGGGCCATGTTGACCTCGTTGAAGGTGGTGAGGATGGCGTTGGTGGACTGGCTCTGCACCAGGCGCTCGGCGATGCGGGCGCGCAGGCGGCTCATCGGCACGCGCTGCTCGGGGCGCTCGCCCAGGTTCATCGCCATCGGCGCGGCCACGGCGGGCAGCGGCTTGGCGGCGGCGGGTGCCGGGGCAGCCGCCTTGGGCGCCGGGGCGGGTGCGGCGGCGCCAGCGGCCACCGCGGCCAGCACATCACCCTTGGTGACGCGGCCGTCCTTGCCGGTGCCGGCCACGCTGCCGGCGGCCAACTGGTTGTCGGCCATCAGCTTGGCGGCGGCAGGCATGGCCACGCCGGCCTTGCTGCCGGCGATGTCAGCAGCTGCAGCTGCCGGTGCCGCGGCGGCCACGGCTGCATCGCTCGCCACGGCCTTGACTTCCAGCGGGCTCACCGCCGTCTTGCCGTCGGTGTCGATGCGGGCGATGACCTGGTCGCTGACCACGGTGGCGCCGTCGTCGCAGACGATCTGCGCCAGCACGCCGGCGGCCGGCGCCGGCACTTCCAGCACGACCTTGTCGGTCTCGACCTCGATGATGATTTCGTCGATGGCCACGGCGTCGCCGGGCTTCTTCTTCCACTGCAGCAGGGTGGCTTCGGCCACGGATTCAGACAGCTGCGGGACCTTGACTTCTACGATTGCCATGATGTGATTCTCGGAATGTGATGCAGACCACCAAGCGCACGCCGCGGAACCGGCTCTGCCGGGCCGCTGGCGTGGCCCCCTCGAGGGGGAGGCGCTTCAGCGCCTTCGGCGGTGGGCTTACTTCGTGAGGATGAAGCCCTTGAGCTTGCCGTAGGCCTGGTCCAGCAGCGCCTTCTGCTGGTCCTGGTGCAGGTGGGCATAACCCACGGCCGGACTGGCCGAGGCCGGGCGCCCGGCGTAGCCGAGCTTCTGGCCGTCCTGCATGTTCTCGTGGATGTAGTGCTGCACGAAGAACCAGGCACCCTGGTTCTGCGGCTCGTCCTGGCACCACACCACCTCGGTGGCGTTGGGGTACTTCTTGACCTCGGTGGCAAACGCCTTGTGCGGGAACGGGTACAGCTGCTCGACGCGGATGATGGCCACGTCGGAGGCCTTCTTCTCCTCGCGCTTCTTGACCAGGTCGTAGTACACCTTGCCCGAGCAGGCGATGATGCGCTTGACCTTGTCGGCCACGATCTCGGCGTTCTGCTCCGGGATCACGGTCTGGAAGCTGCCCTTGGTGAAGTCGCTCAGCGGCGAGGTGGCGTCCTTGTTCCGCAGCAGGCTCTTGGGCGTCATGATGACCAGCGGCTTGCGGAACATGCGCACCATCTGCCGGCGAAGCAGGTGGAAGATCTGGCTGGCCGACGTGGGCTGCACGATCTGCATGTTGTTGTCGGCCGCCAGCTGCATGAAGCGCTCCAGGCGTGCCGAGCTGTGCTCCGGGCCCTGGCCTTCATAGCCATGCGGCAGCATCATCACCAGGCCATTGGCGCGGCCCCACTTCACCTCGCCACTGGCGATGAACTGGTCGATCACCACCTGCGCGCCGTTGACGAAGTCGCCGAACTGGGCTTCCCAGATGGTCAGCGTGTTGGGCTCGGCGCTGGCATAGCCGTACTCGAAGCCCAGCACCGCCTCTTCCGACAGGATGGAGTCGATGACGGTGAACGGCGCCTGGCTGTCGGCGATGTGCTCCAGCGGCACGTAGGTGCCGACGTCCCACTTCTCGCGGTTCTGGTCGTGCAGCACCGCATGGCGGTGCACGAAGGTCCCACGGCCGCAGTCCTCGCCCGACAGGCGCACCGCATAGCCGCTGGCCACCAGCGAGGCATAGGCCATGGTCTCGCCCATGCCCCAGTCCACGTTGATCTCGCCGCGGCCCATGGCGGCGCGGTCGGCCAGCACCTTCTCGACCAGCGGGTGCACCTTGAAGTTGGCCGGCACCGTGGTGATGCGCTCGGCCAGGCGCTTGATCTCGGCCAGCGGCAGCGCGGTGTCGGCGGCGTCCGTCCACTTCTTGCCGAGGAAGGGCGCCCAGTCGACGGCGTATTTGCTCTTGAAGTTGGTCAGCACCGGGTCCATGGTGTGGCGGCCTTCGTCGAAGGCGGCGCGCAGCTGCTTGACCATCTCCTCGGGGCCGCCCTCGGGCAGCACGTTCTGCGCCACCAGCTTGTCGCCGTACAGCTTGCGGGTGCCGGGATGCTTGCCGATCACCTTGTACATCAGCGGCTGGGTCAGGCTGGGCGTGTCCTGCTCGTTGTGGCCCAGCTTGCGGAAGCAGATGATGTCGACGACCACGTCCTTCTTGAACTGCTGGCGGTAGTCCAGTGCAAGCTGGGTGCACAGCACCACGGCCTCGGGGTCGTCGCCGTTCACGTGCAGCACCGGCGCCTCGATCATCTTGACCACGTCGCTGCAGTACAGCGTCGAGCGCGAGTCGCGCGGGTCGCTGGTGGTGAAGCCGATCTGGTTGTTGATGACGATGTGCAGCGTGCCGCCGGTGTAGTAGCCGCGGGTCTGCGCCAGCGCCAGCGTCTCCATCACCACGCCCTGGCCGGCGAAGGCGGCGTCGCCATGCACCAGCACCGGCAGCACCTGGGCGCCGGTCTTGTCGCCACGGCGGTCCATCCGCGCCTTGACCGAGCCCTCGACCACCGGGTTGACGATCTCCAGATGGCTGGGGTTGAAGGCCAGGCTCAGGTGCACCGCCCCGCCGGGGGTGGAGATGTCGGAGCTGAAGCCCTGGTGGTACTTCACGTCGCCCGAGGGCAAATTCTCGGGGGCGGTGTGGTCGAACTCGGCGAACAGGTCCTTGGGCATCTTGCCCAGGGTGTTGACCAGCACGTTCAGCCGGCCGCGGTGGGCCATGCCGATCACCATCTCCTGCACGCCGTGGGTGCCGGCGCGCTGCACCACCTCGTCCATGCTGGCGATGAAGCTCTCGCCGCCTTCTAGGCTGAAGCGCTTCTGGCCGACGTACTTGGTGTGGAGATAGCGCTCCAGGCCTTCGGCGGCGGTCAGCCGGTCGAGGATGTGCTTCTTCTGGTCGGTGCCGAAGCTGGGCTTGCTGCGGGTGGATTCCAGCCGCTCCTGCCACCAGCGCTTCTCGGCCGGGTCGGTGCAGTGCATGAACTCCGCGCCGATGGTGCCGCAGTAGGTTTCACGCAGGGCCTGCACGATCTCGCGCAGGCTCATGTTCTCGGACTTGCTGAAGTAGGTGTTCGCCGCGCTGAACGTGATGTCCATGTCGGACTCGCTCAGGTCGTAGAACGCCGGCTCCAGCTCGGGGATCTTGGGGCGCTCGGTGCGCTTGAGCGGATCGAGGTCGGCCCAGCGGCTGCCCAGGAAGCGGTAGGCGGCGATCAGCGACTGCACATGCACCTGCTTGCGCGCCACCGCCAGGTCGGCCGAGCTGGCCTTCAGGGCGAAGGCATTGGCCTTGGCGCGCTGGGCGAAGCTCTCCACCACCGGGGCGTGGGCGACATCACGTGCTTCCGAACCATCGGTGGCCGGCACGTTCTGCAAGTTGTCGAAATAGGTGCGCCAGTTGTCGGGCACGCTGCCGGGGTTGTCGAGGTAGGCTTCGTAAAGCTCTTCGACATACGGGGCATTGCCACCGAACAGGTACGAGTTGGACCTGTGTTGCTGCATCATCGTTCGCTCACCTTTTGCCCCGGTTTCCAGGGCACGGATGGGTTGAAAACCTTCCGCGGCCCGGCTCAACCGGTTGGCGGATTGCGACCCGCCTTGCTGTCTGTCTCGAACGACTGCGATGTCGCTCAGCAAGGGGCACGAAAGGACCTGATTTACTTCGCGAGCCGGACTGTAGCACTGTTGTTTTGCGGCTCTGCGGGCAGATTAGACACCCGCCAGGCTTCTGTTTGGCTGACAACAACCGGGCTTTGGCGGCCAGACTCGGGGCTTCATGCCGCATCCCGTGATCTATCTGCAGGCCACCGCGCCGGCCAAGCCGGCCGTGGGTGCGCCCTGCAACGGCTGCGGCGTCTGCTGCGCCTGGCAACCCTGCCCCCTGGGCGTGCTGGTGACCGGTCGGCGCCACGGCATGTGCGCCGCCCTGCGCTGGGATGGCGACGCCGGCCTGTACCGCTGCGCGATGGTGCAGGCGCCGGAACAGGCCTGGCCCGCCCTGCCCCGCTGGCTGCGACCGGCCCTGCGCCGGCTGGCCCGGCGCTGGATCGCCGCCGGCGCCGGCTGTGACTGCGATGCGGAAGCGACCCGCGCCTGAGGGTCTGCGGGAACATCCTCTGCGGCCGTCCGCGGCTTGCCTCTAGCATGCGGGGTTTTCGACTTTCGGGAGTCTCCCCCATGACTTTGAAGCTTGCGTTGAAGAGCGCCACCCTGGCCGCGCTGCTGGCCGCCGGCCTGGCGATGGCACCGGTGCAGGCCACCACCCTGCGCTGGGCCGCCCAGAACGACATCCTGACGCTGGACCCGCATTCGCAGAACCACGCCACCACCAATGCCATCCTGCAGCATGCCTACGAGGGCCTGACCCGCTACAACAGCAAGTACGAGCCCGAGCCGGCGCTGGCCACCAAGTGGACCTACGTCAGCCCCACCCAGGTGCGCTTCGAACTGCGCAAGGGCGTGAAATTCCACGACGGCTCGCCCTTCACCGCCGATGACGTGGTGTTCTCGTTCGGCCGCATCAAGCAGCCGCAGGGCACGATGTCGATCTACGTGGCCGGCATCAGCGAGGTGAAGAAGATCGACGACCACACCGTCGACTTCATCCTGTCGGGCCCGAACCCGGTGCTGCTGCGCAACATCGCCGACTTCTTCATCATGAGCAAGACCTGGGCGGAGAAGAACAAGACCGCCAACACCCAGGACTACAAGGCCAAGGAAGAGAACTACGCCTCGCGCAACGTCAACGGCACCGGCAGCTACCGCATCACCGGCTGGACGCCCGACCAGCGCATCACCCTGGCGGCCAACCCCGACTGGTGGGACAAGGCCAACGCCAGCAACGTGACCGAGGTGGTCTACACCCCGATCAAGGCCGACGCCACCCGCGTGGCGGCCCTGCTGTCGGGCGACGTGGACATGGTGACCGACCTGCCGACGCAGGACGTGGCCCGGCTGCGCGGCGACAGCAAGCTCAAGGTGCTGGACGGCAACGAGGTGCGCACCATCTTCATCGCGCTGGACCAGCACAACGCCGAGCTGAAGTACAGCGACGTGAAGGGCAAGAACCCGTTCAAGGACAAGCGGGTGCGCGAGGCGCTGAACATCGCCATCGACCGCGAGGGCATCAAGCGCGCCACGATGCGCGGCCTGTCGCTGCCGGCGTCGATCATGGTGGCGCCGGGCGTCAACGGCCACACCGCCGAGCTGGACGCACCGATCAAGCCCGATCCCGAGCGCGCCAAGAAGCTGCTGGCCGAAGCCGGCTACCCGAACGGCTTCGAGTTCCAGCTCAGCTGCCCGAACAACCGCTACGTCAACGACGAGGAGATCTGCCAGAACCTGGTTTCGATGTGGGCGCGCGTGGGCATCAAGACCAAGCTGGCGGCCGAGGGCTTTGCCACCTTCATCCAGAAGGTGCAGAACTTCGACACCAGCGCCTACCTGCTGGGCTGGGGCGTGGCCACCTTCGACGCGCAGTACAGCCTGCAGTCGCTGGTGCGCACCCGCACCACCGGGGCCGACGGCAACTTCAACTTCGGCCGCGTCAGCGATGCCAAGGTCGACCAGCTGGTCGACGCGATGAAGACCGAGACCGACGTGGCCAAGCGCAACGCGATGATCCGCGAGGCGCTGACCCGCACCCGGGACGAGTACCTGTACGTGCCGCTGCACCACCAGCTGCGGCCCTGGGCGATGAAGGCCAGCGTGACCACGCTGCACCGTGCCGACGACCGGCCGGCAGCGCGCTACACCAACGTGAAGTAATCCACGACCTGCGGCGGACGGATGCACGGCCTGCACGGCCCTGCATCCGTTCGGCGGAGGGCTGCGTAGGGAGATGGAGCGCGCCAGCCGGCGCAGTCCATCCTCCCGGAGCCCTCCATGTCCCCGATCCGCACCACCGCCCTCCTCGGCCTGTCCGCCGCCGCCCTGCTCTCCGCCTGCGGCACCAGCCCCGCCCCGACCGTCTTCTCCCAGTCCGCACTGCCCGCCGCGGTGCAGGTGCCCGCCGGCCACAAGGTGGTGATGGAGACCGTGGGCGTGGGCCAGATCACCTACGAGTGCCGCGAGAAGACGGCCGCCGCCGGCCAGTTCGAGTGGGTCTTCGTCGGCCCCGACGCGGTGCTGAACGACCGTGCCGGCAAGGCCGTCGGCAAGTACTTCGGCCCGCCGGCCACCTGGGCCAGCAGGGACGGCAGCAAGCTGACCGGCGCCCAGGTGGCTGTGGCGCCCGCCACGCCCGGCAGCATTCCGCTGCAGCTGGTCAAGGCCAACCCGGCCACCGGCAGCGGCGCCATGAACGGCGTGGCGTACATCCAGCGCGTGGCCACCCAGGGTGGTGTCGCGCCGGCCACGGCCTGCGATGCCGGCAGCAAGGGCAGCAAGCAGATCGTCAAGTACCAGGCTGACTACATCTTCTGGAAGGCGGCCTGACGGCCGTGCCCGCCACAGGCCCCGATGGCGCTGAACAGCGTCCTCGCGGCGGCCCACGCCGGACCGTGCAACCGGACGGCGTGCACACCGTGCACCCCTGATCTCCGCTCCATGACGACGCCCTCACCCCGCCGCGCCGGCACCTCCGGCTGGCCGCGCCGCGGCTTCACCCTGCTGGAACTGCTGGTGGTGATGGCCATCATCGGCCTGCTGGCCGCCTTCGTGGCACCGCGCTACTTCAGCCAGATCGGCCAATCGAACAGCACGCTGGCGCGGGCGCAGGTCGCGGCCCTGGTCAGCGCGCTGGACCAGTACCGGCTGCAGGTCGGGCGCTACCCCAGCACGCAGCAGGGCCTGCAGGCGCTGATGGTGGCGCCTCCCGGCGAGGCGCGCTGGGCCGGCCCCTACCTCAAGAAGGACGTGCCGAACGACCCCTGGGGCCGTGCCTTCGTCTACAAGGCGCCGGGCCAGCATGGCGACTTCGACCTGTCCAGCCTGGGCCGCGACGGCCAGGCCGGCGGCAGTGGCGAGGACGCCGACGTCCACTCCTGGTGAACAGGGACCACCCGCATGGCCATCGATCGTCTCGAGTTCGACGCCGCCGGCGACCTGAGCCTGGTGCGCGCACCGGCCGCCCGGCAGGGCGCGGCGGTCGACCGGGCGCTGTTCGCCGAGGATCTGGGGGAACTGCTGCAGGCCGGCCTGCCGCTGCGCGAGGCGCTGGCGGTGATGGCCCGGGGCCTGCCGCGCGCCGCCGACCGCGCCAGCATGGAAGGCCTGCGCCAGCGCCTGCTGCAGGGCGCCACGCTGTCGCAGGCCATGGCCGAGCAGGGCCCGCTGTTCGGCGATGTGCTGGTGGCCCTGGTGCGCGCCAGTGAACAGACCTCCGACCTGCCGGCCAACCTCGGCCGCTACGCCAGCGCGGCACGCCGGCTGGAAGCCCTGCGCAACCAGCTGGTCTCGGCCGCCATCTACCCGGCCCTGGTGACCGTGGTCGGCCTGGGGGTGGTGGTGTTCCTGCTCGGCTGGGTGCTGCCCTCGTTCACCAGCGTGCTCGACGGCCGCACCAGCGGCCTGTCCGGCGCGACCGCGCGCCTGGTGCGCTGGGCCGTGGCCCTGGGCGAGCACCGCAGCGTCTGGCTGGCAGCGCTGGGGGCCGCGCTGGCGGCGGTCAGCCTGCCGCTGGCCTGGCCGGGTGGCCGCCAGCGGCTGCAGCAGGTGGCGGCGCGGCTGCCGGGCCTGCGGCCGACACTGCGACTGCTGCACGCCAGCCGCTTCTTCGCCAGCTGCAGCACCCTCACCCAGGGCGGCGTGCCTGCGGTGCAGGCGCTGGAACTGGCCGCCCCGTTGCTGCTGGACGAGGCGCGCGCGCCGATGCGCCAGGCGCTGGCCCGGTTGCGGGCCGGCGAAGCCCTGGCCGAGGTGTTGCCGGCTGACCTGCTGGGCGATCCGGTGGTGCCGCGCCTGCTGGAAGTGGGTCAGCGCACCGGCGCACTGCCGGCGACGCTGGCCCGCATCGCCGTGCTGCTGGAAGCGCGGGTGGCGCGCCAGCTGCAGCGTCTGATCAAGCTGCTGGAGCCGGCCCTGATGCTGCTGGTCGGCCTGGGTGTGGGCGGTGTCGTGCTGCTGATGTACCTGCCGCTGCTCGAACTCTCGTCCAGCCTGCAGCCGTGAACACGCCGCGCACCGCCGACTCCGGCAGCCTGCCGGACCTGGCCACGCTGCAACGCCAGTGCGGCTGGCCGCTGGCCGATGGCGACGCCCTGCGCCAGGGCCGACTGGGTGAACCCGATGCCCGCCTGGTGCCGTTCGTCGATGCGCTGACGCGGCGCTGCGTGGTGCTGCGACCGCCCGAAGGCGGCCTGCTGGTGGTGATGGCCGACCCGCGCGATGACGGCACCCGCCTGTGGCTGCGGCGCCGCCTCGGCGCGCAGCCCGCCGGCACGGTGCGCTGGCGCCTGGCCGATGCCGACGCGCTGCTGCATCTGCTGCAGCAACGCGAGCGCGGCACCGACGGCGGCGCCCTGGGCAGTGCCGCCGCCGGCGCGGCCGGACTGGATGCCCCACTCGACCTGTCGCACGGCGGTCTGCAGGCCGCCGACGACCCGGTGGTGCGCCTGCTCAATGCCACGCTGTACGACGCGCTCGAAGCCCGTGCCAGCGACCTGCACCTGGAGTCCGATGCCGAGGGCCTCGCCATCCGCTTCCGGCTCGACGGCGTGCTGACCCCGGTGGGCCGCATCGCCGGCACCGCCGCGGCGCAGCAGGCGATCTCGCGCATCAAGGTGCTGGCGGCGCTGGACATCGCCGAGCAGCGCCTGCCGCAGGACGGCCGGCTGAAGGTGCGCGTGGGTGGCCGGCCGGTGGATCTGCGGGTGTCGATCATGCCCAGCATCCACGGCGAGGATGCGGTGCTGCGGGTGCTCGACCGCCAGCAGCTCACCGGCCCCCAGGGCACGCTGACGGTGGAGCACCTGGGCCTGGACCCGCGCGACGCCGAGGTGGCGCGTCGCCTGGCCGGCCTGCCCTACGGCCTGTTCCTGGTGACCGGTCCGACCGGCAGCGGCAAGACCACCACGCTGTATGCCCTGCTCAACGGTCTGCGCCACGGCCAGGACAAGACCGTCACCATCGAGGATCCGGTGGAGTACGAACTGCCCGGCGTGCTGCAGATCCCGGTCAACGAGGCCAAGGGCCTGACCTTTGCCCGCGGCCTGCGCTCGGTGCTGCGCCACGATCCCGACCGCATCATGGTCGGCGAGATCCGCGACACCGAGACCGCGCAGATCGCGCTGCAGGCCGCGCTCACCGGCCACCAGGTGCATGCCACGGTGCATGCCAACAGCGCGGTCGACGTGATCGGCCGGCTGTCGACCATGGGCATCGACCCGTACAACCTGGCCACCGCGCTCAACGGCGTGCTGGCCCAGCGGCTGGTGCGCCTGCTCTGCAACGCCTGCGGCGGCGAGGGCTGCAGCCACTGCCGCGGCACCGGCTACCGCGGCCGGCGCGCGGTGGTGGAGACGCTGGTGATCGACGATGCGCTGCGGGCGCTGATCGCCAGCCGCGCCACCCCGGGCGCCCTGCGCGACGCGATGCAGCAGCAGGGTGCGCGCAGCCTGCGCGCCGCCGCCGAGTCGCTGGTGGACGCCGGCCTGACCAGCCGCCAGGAGATCGACCGTGTCACCCTCGCCGCACGCTGACCTGCGGCAGCGGCCGGGCGCCGTCCGGCGCCTGCGTGGCGGCCGGCTCGACCTGCTGCTGACGCCAGACCGGCTGACACTGCGCTGGCAGGGCCCCTGGCCGGGCCGCCAGGCGGTGCAATGGCAGCAGCCGGTGGCCGGGCCGGATCCGGCGCAGGCCACCGCCGCGGCGGACGCCGGCCTCCTGCACCAGCGGCTGCTGGCCGCACTGGCCGCGGCCCTGCGCGCGGCACCACGTCCCATCACCGGCAGCCAGGTGCACCTGCAGCTCGACCACGGCCTGGCGCCCCTGGGCGTGCTGCGCGGCGACCTGCACCAGCTGACCCGCCCCGCCCTGGCCGCGGCCGCGCAGCGCTGGTTCAGCCGGCAGCTGGAGGCGCCGGCCAGCACGCTGCAGACCTGCGTCGTGCCCCAGGCCGACGGCCGCCACCTGCTGGCGGCCACCATCGACGGCACCCTGCTCGACCACCTGCGTGCCCTGCTGGCCGCCGCCGGGCTGCGCCTGGCCTCGGCGCGGCCGGCCCTGGTTCCGGCCCTGGTGGCGGCCGAGGTGCGCCGCCAGGGCCTGCTGGCACGCCGCGACGGCCTGCATCTGCAGCTGGCCTGCCGCCAGCACGGCGCCTGGACGCGGCTGGGCGAGGACGATCTGGACCACGCCGACGACCTGGAAGCGCGGGTGCAGGCCTTTGCCGCCCGCTGCGACGTGCCCCGGCCCTGGGCCGATGCCGCGGTGGCCGCGGCCGGGTCAGCCGACCGCGCGCCGGTGGTGCCGGTGCGGCGCGGCCGCCAGGCCTTCAGCGCCAGCCAGCTCGACTTCTGCGGCGCGCCGCTGCTCAGCGCCCCGGCTGCCGGCCTGCTGGCCGGTGGCGTGCTGTCGCTGGCGCTGGTGGCCGGGCTGTTCGGCAGCGGCGCCCTGGCGCCACCGGCGCTGCCGGTGGCCGCCCCGGCACCGGCACGGCCGCCGGCCGCCGCCACCTGGCCGCCGGCGGTGCAGGCGGGGCTGCAGCAGGTGCAGGCCGAACTGCGCACGCCCTGGCTGACCGCGCTGGCGCCGCTGGCCGCGGTGGAGCCACGCGGCGTGCAGTTGCTGGCGGTGGAGCCCGATCCCGTGCGTGGACGCTTGCGCATCGAGGCCTGGGCCCCCGATGCCCTGGCCATGGTGGCCTGGATGCAACGCGCCGAGGCCGTGCACGCGGCCGGGCAGCTGCTGCTCGACGGCTGGCAACCGGGCCGCGATGCACAGGGCGTGCGCTTCGCGCTGCAGATCCGCTGGTCCGAGCCCGCGGCAGCATCAGTAGGGGCCGCACCATGAGCGGCAGTCCGGTCCTGCGCCGACAGCGCACCTGGTTGCGCCATGGCCTCGGCTGGCCGGGCCTGCTGGGGCTGGCCCTGCTGCTGCTGGCCGCGGCCCTGGTGTGGCGGGGCTGGCCGGCCACGGCCCGGGCCCGGCCGCCGGCCGCCGCGGCGGCGCCCCGGCCGGCGCTGACCGATCCCGCGGCTGCCCGCGTGGCGGCGCTGCTGGGGCAACTGCCGCCCGCCACCCAGCACACTGCGGACCTGGCCCGCCTGGTCGGCTGGGCCGATGCCCAGGGCCTGCGCCTGGAACAAGCCGACAGCAGCGCGGCCGACCCGGGCGGCCTGCCACTGCAGCGCATCGACCTGCAACTGCGCATGGCCGCCGACTACGAGTCCACCCGCCGCTGGCTGGTGGCCGTGCTGAACGAACTGCCGCACGCCGGCCTGCGCAGCCTGCGCTTCGAGCGCGAGGACGCCACGCAGCCGCTGGCCACCCAGCTGACGTTGCGCCTGCACTACCGCGCCGGCCCGGCGCCGGAGGGCGCCCGGTGAGCCCGGCCGACGCCGTCCCGACGCCCGCGGCCACCGCGGCCGCACCGCGCTGGCGCCTGCCGCTGCTGCTGTTGCTGCTGCTCGGCACGCTGGTCTGGTCACTGGCGCCGCAGGACCCGCCGGCGCCACCGCAGCCCCGGCCACGAACGGCGGCGCCAGGCCTGCCGGTGGCCGATGGCACAGGGCTGCCCGCCAGGTCGGTGTCGGTTGCCGCGTCAGGCGGCGCGCCCGTGCGCAAGCTGCTGCCACAGGACATCGCCGCCGGCCTGTTCGGGCCGGCAGCGCCGCCCGCCCTGGCGCCGGCGGCCCAGGTGGCCGTGCCGGCCGCCGCAACGCCAGCCAGCGCCGCCGCGGCGCCACCCATGCCGGCCACGCCGCCAGCGCCACCCTGGCAGGCCCTGGGCGTGCTGCGCGAGCAGGGCAGCCCGCCGCAGGCCATGCTGCAGGCCGATGGCCAGGTGCTGGTGGCCCGCCCGGGTGAGCGCCTGGCCGGCGGCTGGCGGCTGGAGTCCATCACCCCGACCCATGTCGAGCTGTTCCGCGAGGACAGTGCACAACGCCACCGGCTGCCGGTGCAGCCCGGAGACTGAGCCATGCCCCGCCCCACCCACCCACCCGTGTCCATGCCGGCAGGCCGCCCTGCCGGCCGCTGGAGCCTGC
>NZ_BJCL01000030.1 GCF_005403045.1 Pseudaquabacterium pictum | reverse complement strand
GGCGGGCGCGCTGGCCGCGCTGGCCGCCGGCATGGCCGGCGCCGATGCAGCAGAGGCTGCCGGTGCCGCCGCCGTCCCTGCACAGGGCAGGAAGCCCGGCCCGCTGGGCAACTGCAGGCCGGCCAGCCGCGCCCGCAGCGCGGCATCGGCGGCGGGCACGCGCAGCACCGTCTGGCTCTGGGCCTGGCGCAGCGTGATCACCCGGGCGGTGCGCAGGCCGCGCTGGGCCATCTGCGCCATCGCGGCCTGGGCGGCCTCCTGGCTGTCGAAGCGGCCCAGGCTGATGCCCGGCTGCAGCTCGGGCGTGCCGCGCAGGTCTTCGGCCTCCAGCTTCAGCCGCTTCAGCTCGGCCAGCTTGCGCTGCACCGTCTCGCGGTCGGCGTAGCGGCCCATGTAGATCATGAAGGCGCCGCTGTCGTCCTGGCGCTGCACCTGCCAGGCGCCATCGGCCAGGCCGGCTTCGCGCAGCGTGCGCTCGGCAGCCGGGGCATCCTCGGCCGAGAACGGGCCGGCCTCCAGGCAGGCCAGGGCCGCAGCGCTGCTGGCCGCGGCCGCCTGCGCGCTGGCGGCGGCCAGTGCGGCGCTGGCCGCCTGCGGCGGGAGGATGCGCACCAGGCCGGGCTGGTGCTGGCGCTGCAGGCGCTCGGGCTCGCGCTCGGCGGGTGGTCCGGCGCCGTCGAACAGCCCGGTCAACGCCGCCAGCAGCAGCGCATTGGCCAGCAGCAGCACCAGGGCCAGGGTTCTCAGCATGGCGGCGGGGCGGCAGCGTCCAGCGGCCGCAGGCTGACTTCGCCGCTGGCAACCGGCTGGCGGCCGGCACCGGTCTGCAGCCACAGCGTGCCGGTGGCATCCACGCCATCGGCGCGGCCATGGGGCAGGCCGGGCAGGGTGGTGGCCACGGCGCGGCCGGAAAGCACGTCGCGCCGGGCAAAGGCCGCCTGCAGCGGCGCAAAGCCCTGCGCGTCGAAGGCCTGCATGGCCCGCACCAGCGGCGGCAGCACCCGGCTCAGCGTGGCGGGTGCATCCAGGCCGGGTTGCAGTTCCTGCACGCTGGCATGGCCCCAGCTCAGCACCGGTGCGGCGGCCGCCGGGTTGGCCGGATCGTGCGGCGGCAGGGGCAGGATGTTCAGGCCGATGCCCAGCACCGCCAGGCGCTGCTGGCCGAGCTGCACCGTCTCGATCAGGATGCCGCCCAGCTTGCGGCCGATGTGGGCGGCGCGGCCGCCGTCGTCCAGCAGGACCAGGTCGTTGGGCCACTTGAGGCCCAGGCGCGGGGAGGTGTCGGCGGCCAGCGGATCCAGCGCGTCGGCCAGCGCCAGCCCGACCGCCAGCGACAGGCCCGACCAGTCGGCCGGCGCCAGCGGCAGCGCCAGGCTGAAGGTCAGCGACGCACCGGCCGCCGATTGCCAGGCCTTGCCCTGGCGCCCCCGGCCGGCGGTCTGCTGCTCGGCCACCAGCAGGGCCGGTTTCAGGCCATCGGCGGGCGATTGGCGGGCGCGGGCCAGCAGCTCGGTGTTGGTGGAGCCGATGCTGGCGACCACCTCCACCGTCAGCCCGGGCAGCAGGGGCTGCAGCGCCAGCCACAGGTCTTCGGCACCCCAGCGCAGCGGGGCGGGGGCCAGCGCCTGGCTCAAGCCTTGGACGCGCCGGATGCGCGCTGGGTGGCCTTGGGCGCGCTGCTGCGCTTGGGTGCCAGCATGGTGCCGCGGCAGGTCTTGGCGCCGCAGCGGCACTCGAAGCGCTTCTTCAGCGCCGGGGTGTAGCGCTCCTCGATCACCAGGCCGTAGTCGAAGAACAGCTCCTCGCCGGGCTTGATGTTGCGCAGCGCCAGCAGGTAGACCTGGCCCGACTCATCATCGGCCTCGATGTTGGGCGCGCAGCTGTGGTTGATCCATTTGCTGGCATTGCCGCCCACATTGCCGTCGATCACCAGCTCGTCGTTCAGGTGAAAGTAGAAGGTGTGGTCGGGCTGGCTCGGGTCATGCGGATGGCGGCGCAGCGCCTCGGGCCAGGTGATCACCTCGCCGGTGTATTCCAGGATCAGCTCGCCCTTCTTGATGGGCACCAGCGCGAACACACCCTTGCCGTGCACGCCACTTTCGCGCACCTGCAGCCGGCCCTTGGTGGTGCCTGGCGCGGGCGGCTTGGCCGCAGCGGGGGCGCCTGCGGGAGCGGCGGCTGGCTTGGCGGCTTTGCGGACGGCTGATGGCACGGCGGCTTTCATTGGTTAAAGTGAATTCATGGGCGCGCGCGTGCACAGGTGTGCAGGCGCGCGCGAAGCGAAGCGGATTGTAGGCACGGCCCCAACAGGCCGGCTGCCTGGCCAAGGGACATCACCAGACACATGAGCAAGACCCTGATCATTGCCGAGAAGCCCAGCGTGGCGCAGGACATCGTGCGCGCGCTCACTCCGGTGGCTGGCAAGTTCGACAAGCACGAGGACCACTTCGAGAACGAGCGCTATGTGGTCAGCTCGGCCGTGGGCCACCTGGTGGAGATCAAGGCGCCGGAGGAATACGACGTCAAGCGCGGCAAGTGGAGCTTCGCCCACTTGCCGGTGGTGCCGCCGCACTTCGACCTGGCGCCGATCGACAAGGCCAAGAGCCGGCTCAATGCGGTGGTCAAGCTGGTCAAGCGCAAGGACGTGACGGCGCTGATCAATGCCTGCGACGCGGGCCGCGAGGGCGAGCTGATCTTCCGGCTGATCGTGCAATACGCCGACAACCTGAAGACGCCGCTGAACAAGCCCATCCAGCGGCTGTGGCTGCAGAGCATGACGCCGCAGGCCATCCGCGAGGGCTTCGAGCAGCTGCGCAGCGACAAGCAGATGCTGGGCCTGGCCGACGCCGCCCGCAGCCGCAGCGAGGCCGACTGGCTGGTCGGCATCAACGGCACGCGGGCGATGACGGCCTTCAACAGCCGCGACGGCGGCTTCTTCCTGACCACCGTGGGCCGGGTGCAGACGCCCACGCTGTCGATCATGGTCGAGCGGGAAGAGAAGATCCGCAAGCATGTGGCGCGCGACTACTGGGAGATCAAGGCCGGCTTCGCCGCCGCGGCCGGCGACTACGAGGCCAAGTGGTTCGATCCCAAGTTCAAGAAGGACGACGACCCGGACCGCCGTGCCGACCGCCTCTGGAACGAGCGCGATGCCAACGCCATCTCCGACGCCGTGCTGGGCAAGACCGGCACGGTCACCGAAGAGGCCAAGCCCAGCAACAGCTCCAGCCCGCTGCTGTACGACCTGACCACGCTGCAGCGCGAGGCCAACAGCCGCTTCGGCTTCTCGGCCAAGACCACGCTGTCCATCGCCCAGGCGCTGTACGAGAAGCACAAGGTGCTGACCTACCCGCGGACCGACAGCCGGGCCCTGCCCGAGGACTACCTCGCCACGGTGAAGAACACCTTCGAGATGATCTCGAACGAGGACCTGCCCGGCCCGCTGAAGGCGCTGGCCCTGCATGCGCGCAAGGGTCTGAACGAGGGCTATGTGAAGCCGACCAAGCGGGTGTTCGACAACAGCAAGGTGTCGGACCACTTCGCCATCATCCCCACGCTGCAGCCGCCCAAGAGCCTGACCGAGGTGGAGGCCAAGCTCTACGACCTGGTGGTCAAGCGCTTCATCGCGGTGTTCTACCCGCCGGCCGAGTTCATGGTCACCACCCGCATCACCATCGTGGAAGGCCACCACTTCCAGACCAACGGCAAGGTGCTGGTCAACCCCGGCTGGCTGGCCGTCTATGGCAAGGAAGCGCAGGACGAAGACGCCAACCTGGTGCCGGTGCAGGCCGGCGAGCAGGTGGCCAACGAGCACATCAGCGTCAACGCGCTGAAGACCAAGCCGCCGGCCCGCTACACCGAGGCCACGCTGCTGAGCGCGATGGAAGGCGCCGGCAAGCTGATCGACGACGACGAACTGCGCGAGGCCATGGCCGAGAAGGGCCTGGGCACGCCGGCCACGCGGGCGCAGGTGATCGAAGGCCTGATCCTGGAGAAGTACATCCTGCGCGAGGGCCGCGAGCTGGTGCCCACGGCCAAGGCCTTCCAGCTGATGACGCTGCTGCGCGGCCTGGCCATCGAGGACCTGACCAAGCCCGAGCTCACCGGCAACTGGGAGCACCAGCTGGCCGAGATGGAGCAGGGCAAGCTGAGCCGCGCCGAGTTCATGCAGGGCATCGCGGCCATGGCCGAGCGCATCGTGCGCAAGGCCAAGGAATACGACCGCGACACCATCCCCGGCGACTACGCCACCCTGGCCGAGCCCTGCCCCAACTGCGGCGGCGTGGTGAAGGAGAACTACCGCCGCTTCACCTGCACCGGGGCCGATGGTGCGTCGGAGGGCTGCGGCTTCTCGATGACCAAGATCCCCGCCGGCCGCAGCTTCGAGCTGCACGAGGTGGAGACCTTCCTGCGCGACAAGAAGGTCGGCCCGCTGGAAGGCTTCCGCTCCAAGGCCGGCTGGCCGTTCACCGCCGAGCTGAAGCTGGTGCATGACGACGAGATCAACAACTGGAAGCTGGAGTTCGACTTCGGCGACGATGCCAAGGCCGATGGGGCCGAGGCCGAGGCCATCGACTTCAGCGGCCAGCCCAGCTTCGGCGCCTGCCCCAAGTGCAAGGGCCATGTCTACGAGCACGGCAGCAACTACGCCTGCGAGCATGCGGTGAGCGCGCCCGTCACCTGCGACTTCAAGACCGGCAAGATCATCCTCACCCAGCCGGTCAGCCATGAGCAGGTGACCAAGCTGCTGGCCACCGGCAAGACCGACCTGCTCGACGGCTTCGTCAGCAACCGCACCAAGCGCAAGTTCAAGGCCATGCTGGTGTGGGACGAGAAGGAAGGCAAGGTGGGATTCGAGTTCGCGCCGCGTGGCGATGGCAAGGTCATCCCGGCGCGCAAGACAGCGGCGGCCAAGACGGCCGCACCCGCTAAGAAGGCTGCCCGCAAGAAGGCGGCCTGAGTTGGCCGCCCCCGGCTGGCCTTGCCTGCGCGCGGCAGGCGCCGAGCTGTGCGTGCTCGACCTGAGCGTGCAGCCCGGTGCCAAGCACACCGGCGTGGACGGCCTGCACGACGGCGCGCTGCGGGTGCGTCTGGCCGCACCGCCGGTCGACGGCAAGGCCAACAGCCAGCTGCTGGCCTGGCTGGCCACCGAGCTGCGCTGCCCCAAGCGGGACCTGGTGCTGCTGCGCGGCGAGGCATCGCGCCGCAAGCAGGTGCAGGTGGCGCTGCCCGAGCTGGCCGTGGCCACCTGGCTGGACCGGGTGCTGTGTCCCTGAGCAAGCCGCCCGCCGCACGATGAGCCTGCTCATCTTCCACAAGCTGCTGGCCATCTTCTGCACCGTGGCCCTGGGCTGGGCCGCCGGCCGCATGCGCTGGCTGGGCGAGCCCGCGGGCGGCATCGATCCGGCCCGGCTGCTGGGCAACGCGGCGTTCTACATCTTCGTGCCGGCGCTGCTGTTCCGCGCCACCGCGCGCATGGACGTGGCCACCATGCCCTGGTCGGCGCTGGGCGCCTACTTCGGCCCGGCGGTGGCCTATGTGCTGGTGCTGTACGGCTGGCACCGGCTGCGCCAGCCCACCCTGGCCGCAGGGGCCGACCTGGAGGCCAGCGAGCGCACCGCCGCACAGCCGGCGGTGCGGGCCTTTGCCGCCACCTTCGGCAACTCGGCCCAGGTGGGCGTGCCGGTGGTGGCCGCGCTGTTCGGCGAGGCCGGGCTGGGCATCCATGTGGCGCTGATCAGCCTGCATGCGCTGGTGCTGCTGACCCTGTGCACCATGCTGGTGGAGCTGGACCTGGCGCGCACCCGCTCGCTGCACGAGGCCAGCGCCAGCCTGTGGCGCACGCTCAAGAGCACGGTGCGCAATGCGGTGGTGCACCCGGTCACGCTGCCGGTGCTGCTGGGCGGGCTGTGGCATGCCACCGGCGTGCCGCTTCCCGCGCCGGTGGACGAGACCCTGGCCCTGCTGGGCACGGCGGTGGCGCCGCTGTGTCTGGTGCTGATCGGCATCACCCTGGCCTACACCGACACCGCCACGGTGCGCCGCGCCGCCCGCAGTGCGCTGGCCACCACGTTGCTGAAGCTGCTGGTGCTGCCGGCCCTGGTGCTGGCCGTGGCCCACTGGGGGCTGGGCCTGCAGGGCCTGGCGCTGAAGGTGGTGGTGCTGATGGCGGCGCTGCCCAGTGGCAGCAATGCGCTGATCTTCGCGCAGCGCTACCGCACGCTGGAGGCCGAGGCCACCACCGCCATCGTGCTGTCGACCGTGGGCTACATGGCCACGGTCACGCTGTGGCTGGCGGTGCTGGCGCGGCTGGGCTGAGGGCCCACGGCCTCGCGGAGCTCGGCCGCTTCGCCAGGCACAAAGCCTCCTCAGGAGGCTTTGTGTCCGGGCTCAGCCACCCGGCTGCGTCTGGCGCTCGTCGTCGCCCAGCGTGGCCTGCAGCACCTGGCCGTTGGCGTCGAAGGCCACGTCGAACACCTTCTTGTCCTGCCCGCGCTGCACATGCCAGCGCCACACCGTCTCGCCGGGCTTGGTGGCGTAGCGCAGTTCACGCGCATGGCGGCCCAGCAGCTGGCCCACCGCGGCCTGCGGCATGCCCGGCTGCACCTTCGCAAAGTTGGCTTCGGTCAGCAGCTGCCGCAAGGCGGTGAGCTTGCCGTCGGCGCCGATCTCGGCCTGGTAGTTGGTCCAGCCCTCGGGCTGGCGCGGGTAGGCCAGCAGCTTGCTGCCGTCGGCCCGCTCGGTGACTTGCACCGGTTCGCCGAACTGGGCCCGCACATCGGCTTCGGTCGACACGCCTTCTTCCAGCCTGGCGGCGCGTTCGGTGTCGCAGGCCGACAGCAGGGCGGCCACGGACAGCAGCAGGGGGATCAGCAGTCGGCGCATCGGTGTTGGAAGGGGTGGCGGTGGGCCGCATTCTGCAGCCCGCACCGTTCTGGGAAAATTGCGGGATGAACCCCACCGACATCCCCGCGTACATGGCCCATGTGGGTGTGGCCGCCCGCGCTGCCGCCACCACCATGGCCGCCGCCGGCACGGCGGCCAAGAACAACGCCCTGCGCGCGCTGGCGCGCCGCCTGCGCGAGGCCGGTGCCGACCTGGCCGACCACAACGAGCTGGACCTGGCGGCCGCCCGTGCCGCCGGCCTGGCCGCGCCGCTGGTCGACCGGCTCAAGCTCACGCCGGCGGTCATCGCCACCGTGGCCGAGGGCTGCGAGCAGCTGGCCGCGATGCCCGACCCGGTGGGCGAGATCACCAACGTCAAGCGCCGGCCCACCGGCATCAGCGTGGGCCAGATGCGGGTGCCGCTGGGCGTGTTCGGCATGGTCTACGAGAGCCGGCCCAACGTGACGATCGAGGCCGCCAGCCTGGCCATCAAGAGCGGCAATGCTGCCATCCTGCGTGGCGGCAGCGAGGCCCTGCACAGCAACCTGGCGCTGTGGCGCCTGGTGCAGGCCGCGCTGGTGGAGGCCGGCCTGCCGGCCGATGCGGTGCAGCTGGTGGAGACCACCGACCGCGCCGCCGTCGGCCGCCTGATCGCCATGCCCGAGTACGTGGACGTGATCATCCCGCGTGGCGGCAAGGGCCTGATCGAGCGCATCAGTGCCGAGGCCCGGGTGCCGGTGATCAAGCACCTGGACGGCAATTGCCATGTCTACGTCGATGCCGAGGTCGACATCGACCAGGCCCTGGTGGTGACCGACAACGCCAAGACGCAGAAGTACAGCCCCTGCAATGCGGCCGAATCGCTGCTGGTCCACCAGGCCCAGGCCGCGGCCTTCCTGCCGCGCATCGGCGCCATCTTCGCGGCCAAGGGCGTGGAGATGCGCGTCTGCCCGGCGTCCAAGGCCATCATGGTGGCCGTGCCCGGCGCCCAGCTGGTGGATGCCACCGAGGCCGACTGGGCCGAGGAGTACCTGGCGCCGGTCATCAGCATCAAACTGGTGGACAGCCTGGATGCGGCCATCGCCCACATCAACCGCTTCGGCAGCCACCACACCGATGCGATCCTGACCACCAACCACCCGAATGCGATGCGTTTCCTGCGCGAGGTGGACTCGGCCAGCGTGATGGTCAATGCCAGCACCCGGTTCGCCGACGGCTTCGAATACGGCCTGGGTGCCGAGATCGGCATCTCCACCGACAAGTTCCACGCCCGCGGGCCGGTGGGGCTGGAGGGGCTGACCTCGATGAAGTGGGTGGTGCTGGGCCAGGGCGAGGTGCGCGGCTAGCTAGCGCCCCTGCGGGCTGGCGCTGGCCTTGCCGCCGGCTTGCACTGCATCCAGCACCGCGTTCAGCCGGTCCAGCTCGGCACGGGTCTGGGCGCCGACGGCCACGCCGGCCTTCTCGCGCGCGGCGATGCGGGCCACCGCGGCGCGGCCGCGCTGGGCCAGGTCGGGCGTCCAGGCGGTCAGCACGGTGCGGCTCAGGAAGTACAGCGCGTTGAGCCGGCCGGTCTCGCCGAGCGTCTCGATGCGGCCGGCATCGAACAGCCCCAGCACTGCGGCGATGGCTTCGGGCGCGGCCAGCCAGCGGTTCTGCAGCGCGGCACCGGCGGCCAGGCGCCGGGCCTTGTCGGGCGAGTCCAGATCGGGCACCAGGCGGGCCAGTTCGGCGGTGGCGTCGGGCCGCGCCAGCCACAGCTCGACCTGCTGGCGCTGGGCCACCGTGGCATCGGTTGCCGCCAGCACCGGCTGCACCCCCGGCAGGCCCAGCTGTGCCAGCCGGGCGGCCAGCGATTGCGCCAGCGCGGCATCCTCCGCGCGGAAGTAGCGCAGCTGGTGCCGCTGCGGCACCTGGCGCACCAGCTCCGCCGGCGGCACCCGCAGGTCGTCCTGGGCCAGGGCCTGGCGCAGGCGCTCCACCTCGGGCCGTTGGCCGGCATCGGCGAACTGCAGGTACAGCACCGGCTGCGGCCGCTCGCTCTGCAGGCTCTGGCGGGCCGCGGCCGTTTCCGCCTGCTGTCGCCGCCAGGCGGCCTCGCGCTGGGCGGCCTGCAACTGCGCGGCTTCCAGGGCCTTCTCCAGCTGCGGGATGCGTGCCGCCTGTTCCAGCGCCAGCGCGGCCTGCTGGCGGGCGCTGTCGGCCTCGGCCCGCACCCGCTGGTACTGCCAGTAGAGCGCGCCAGCGGCGGCCAGCGCCAGCGGCACCACCCACAGCCGCCAGCGCTTGTTCAGCAGCTTCAGCAGCTCGTGCTGCTGGGCCTCGGCCTCGGCCTGCAGGGCCTGGCGCTGGCGTTCGGCCTCGGCCTCGCGCGCCGCCTGCTCGCGGGCCTGTTCGGCCGCCAGCGCTGTGGCATGCGCGGCCTGGCTCTGCTGCAGGAACTGCATCGCCGCGTCGAAGCCGGGCCGGATCCGCGCCGCCCAGGCGGCGTTGGGCTGCTGGCGCGCCGCCCAGGCCGTCACCAGCTGCAGCTCGGGCGGCACCAGCAGCAGCACCTGGTTGTCGCGGTGCAGCTCGGCGGTCTCGGCCAGTCGGCGGTAGATGCGGGCCGACTCGGCCTCCTCGTCCACCCAGCCGCGCAGCGCACCCCACACCCGCATCAGGCTCTCGTGCGAGATGTCGACCACCGTGGCCGGCTGCAGCGGCACGCCATGCGGCGGCATCAGGAAGGCGCGCTCGGGGTCGCGGAAAGGCGCCATCACCGCGTCCAGCTCGTCGGCACTGGCGCCGGTGATGGCGCACAGCGTGTCCAGCCGGGTGGGGCGGCGGGTGCCGCGGGCGTCGCTGCCCCGGTCGGTGATGGCGCGGAACAGCGCGGCGCACAACGCCTGCTGGCGGCCGGGCTGCAGCTGGGCCAGGGCCTCGTCGGCATGCTGGTCCAGCGCGCCGGCCATCGCGCCCTTGGCGTCGTAGTGGTCGGCCAGCAGCGGACCGGTGGCGCCGGCATCGCGCCAGCAGGCCCAGGTGCGGTTGAGCGCATGTTGCAGGATCGACAGCTGGTCGGGGTTGTCGCCCACCTCGTTGACCAGGCGGGTCAGCAGCACCGGGTCGATGCTGGCGCCGCACACACCCACCGGGCCGGCAATCGCCGCGCGGCGCTGCTCGCGGGTCATGCGCGGCACCAGGTACTGGCCGCGGTTGATGGCCTCGGGCAGGCCGTCGAACTGGGCGCATTCACCGAGGAAGTCCGACCGCATCGTGATCACCACGAACACCGGCAGGGCGGCATCGCGCGGCTGGTGGGCCACCTCCAGCAGCAGGTTGACGAAGGCGGTGGCGGTCTCGGCGGCGCTGGCCTCGCCGCCCAGGGCGCGGTAGCGGAACAGCTCCTCGAACTGGTCGACCACCACCAGCAGGTTGGGCCGGTCCACCAGCAGCGGCCGGGCCTCGCGGTAGGCCTCCAGCAGGCCGCGCTTGCCCATGCCGAGCGTGGCGGCCACCAGTTCGGCCGGGTGGAAGCCGGTCTCGTCCTCGGCCGGCTGGGGCAGCACCGCCGGCTGGGCCAGTGCTTCCGCCAGCGCGGCCATCGGCTGGCTGCCGGGACGGCAGGTGGCCACCCGCCAGCCGCTGCCGGTGCGGGCCAGCAGGCCGCGGTGCAGCGCCGGGATCAGCCCGCAGCTGACCAGCGACGACTTGCCCGAGCCCGAGCTGCCCACCACCGCCAGGAAGCCGTGCGCGCCGAGCGCGTCGACCATGCTGTCGACATGCGCCTCGCGGCCGAAGAACAGCGGCTCCTCGTCTTCGCGGAACGGCCGCAGGCCGGGGAAGGGGTTGCGCACCGGCGCCACCGCCGTCATGCCTGCGCGCCGGGCACTGCCACGCCCAGCGCGGCCTGCAGCGGCGCCAGCGCAGCGGCCGGCACGCCGGCCAGCAGGTCCAGCGTGGCGGGATCGGCCAGGGCCTGCTCCAGTTCCTTGTCGGGGGTCACCGGCGGCAGCAGCGCCAGCCAGCGCGACGGGCCACGGCCGGCGATGGCGGCCTGCTTTTGCAGGTCGCTGACCTGGTGGAACTTCCAGGCCTCGTCGCCGGCGCCGTAGACGACCAGCACCGCGCGGCTGTCGGCCACCAGCTGGGCGTTGCGCTGGCGCAGCTCGGCAGCGTCGCCGGCAAACACCGGCACGCTGACCGCCAGGCCCAGGCCGCGCAGGGCCTTGACCAGCGGCACCACCGCGGCGCGGTCGGCCTCGGTCATCAGCAGGTGCACCCGCGGTCCGCTGCCGCTGGCCGGCGTGGGCGCAGCCACCGGCTGCTGCAGGGCCTGCAGCGCCTGGTGCACCGCGCTTTTCAGCGCCTCGGGTTCGCCGCGCAGCAGGTCGGCACCACGCTGCAGGTCGGCGTCGGTCTGCAGCGCGTCCAGCCAGGCCTGCTGCTCCGGCCGCTCACCCTGGGCGCCAGGTGCCAGCCACAGGATGCGGCGCAGGCCGCGGGCCTGCGCCGCGGCGGCGGCCAGCGTGTTCTGCAGCGCCACCAGCGGCTGGCCGGTGGGGCCGTCGGGCACCGGCCCGGCGCTGCTGCCCACCAGGTGCACCGCCAGCGTGGCGCGGGCCAGCAGCGTGGCCAGTTCGGCGCGCAACAGGTCTTCGCTCAACGGCAACTGCTGCGCCGGCAGCACGGTGTGGCCGTGCAGGCGCAGGTCGGTCACCAGCTGGGCGCGCACCGCCTGCAGGTCGCGCCCGCACTCGGCCACGAACACCACCTGGCCACTGGCTGCCGGCGCCGCGGCGGCCGGCGCAGCCTCGGCCAGCGCGCGCAGGTTGTCGGCCATCTCCACCGCCAGGTCGCTGACCCGGCGCAGGAACTCCTGCCGCGCGTCGTCGCCGAAGGCGGGGTCGATCTCGACCTGGCGCGCGCCCTCGTCCTTGTAGAAGGGATGGCCCAGCGAGCGTTCAAACACCGGTGGCACCCGGTCGCCCGGGGCCAGCGGCGTCTTCAGCACCTTCACCACCCGGGTCTTGTTCTGCACCTGGGTGGCGCCGGCCGCCGCGGCGAAGCCGGCCACCTCGGCGGTGCACCAGTCGGAGCGCACATAGCGC
Source organism: Pseudaquabacterium pictum (assembly GCF_005403045.1). Classification (GTDB taxonomy): domain Bacteria; phylum Pseudomonadota; class Gammaproteobacteria; order Burkholderiales; family Burkholderiaceae_C; genus Pseudaquabacterium; species Pseudaquabacterium pictum. The sequence continues at coordinate 14,652 of NZ_BJCL01000030.1, read as the reverse complement.
GGCGACAGGATGGACACCAGCAGCGCCGCCCGCGGCAGCTGGGCGCGGATCTCGTCGCCGAAGACATCGTCGCCGCGCAGCTTGTCGTCGCGCCACAGCCGCGCCGGCTCGCCCAGGCGCTGGCTCAGCCGCGTCTTCAGCACCGCATGGAAGCGGCTCACCCAGCCGGGCTGGCCGGGCTCCAGCGGCTCGTTGTCGATGTGGGCGTAGCTGATGAAGGCGTGCAGGTCGAAGGGCATGGCGGGTGGGGGCCGCTGGATCGGCGTGCGCATCATGCGCCCGGCCGCCGCCGCCGGGCATGGGGTGTGTCCACAGGGTGGCACAGTGCTGCGGCACACTCGCGCCATCCATCCCGCCACCTGACGATGCCCGCCGCTGCCCCCGACCCCCGCCACGCCCTGGTGCTGTTCTCCGGCGGCCAGGATTCCACCGCCTGCCTGGCCTGGGCGCTGGACCGCTACGAACGGGTGGAGACGGTGGGCTTCGACTACGGCCAGCGCCACCGCATCGAGCTGGACTGCCGCACCGTGGTGCGCGATGCGCTGGCCGCGCAGTTCCCGCATTGGGCGGCGCGGCTGGGCGACGACCACCTGCTCGACCTGCGCCTGCTGGGCCAGTTGAGCGACACCGCGCTGACCAGCGAGCGCGCCATCGCCATCGCCGCCAACGGCCTGCCCAACACCTTCGTGCCCGGTCGCAACCTGCTGTTCTTCAACTTCGCCGCCGCGCTGGCCTGGCGGCGCGGCGCCAGCGTGCTGGTGGGCGGCATGTGCGAGACCGACTACTCCGGCTACCCCGACTGCCGCGACAACACCCTCAAGGCCCTGCAGGTGGCGCTGAGCCTGGGCCTGGACGCGCCGATGGTGGTGGAGACACCGCTGATGTGGTTGAGCAAGGCCCAGACCTGGGCGCTGACCGACCGCCTGGGCGGCGCGGCGCTGAATGCGCTCATCATCGAACACACCCACACCTGCTACCTGGGCGAGCGCGGCACCCTGCATGCCTGGGGCCATGGTTGCGGCCAGTGCCCGGCCTGCGCGCTGCGGCGCAACGGCTTCGAGGCCTGGCAGCCTGCCGGAGCCACGCCATGATCGACGACTGGCTGCCCTGGGCGGTGTTGCTGGCGGTGCTGGGCCTGTGGACGCTGGGCGCCTACAACCGCACCACCGCGCTGAAGGCCGCGGTGCTGGCCGGCTGGACCACGCTGGACGCCGCGCTGCAGGACCGCGCCCAGGCCGTGGCCGCCCTGCTGCAGGCCACCGCCGAGCCGCTGGCCGCCGAGGCTGCCGCCAGGGATGCGGTGGCCCAGGCGCTGGTCCAGGCCCAGGCCGCGGCCGATGTGGTGCGCCGCGCGCCGGCCACGGCCGATCCGGTGGCCGACCTGGGCAAGGCCGACGCGGTGCTGGCCGCCGTGCTGGTGCGCCTGGTGGCGTTGGTGGAACAGCAGCCGGCGCTGCTGGCCGATGCGGCCGTAGCCGAGCCGCTGCAGGTGCTGAAGGTGGCGCCCGCCCGGCTGGCGTTTGCGCGCCAGGTGTTCAACGAGGCCGGTGCGGCCTACAACGCCGCCACCAGCCAGTTTCCGACGCGGCTGCTGGGCTCGCTGCTGCGCTTCGGGCGCGCCGGGCGGTTTTAGCGCGGCCTCAGCCGCGTTCGGCCATGATCGACGCGGTGGCCACCAGCTCGTCGAACATCGCCAGCGACACCGCACCCGACACCGAATACGGATCCAGCTCCGCGGTGGCCGAGTACTTCAGCAGCAGCGCCGGGTTCAGCCGGCCCATGTTGACCTGGCCCATGGCCCAGCCGGCAAAGCGGCGTTCGCCGATCTCCTCGTAGCTGAGCAGCACCACGTCGGTGTGGCGCGTGTCGGCGGCGATCTTCAGGTACAGCTTGTTCACCGCGGCGCGGCCACCTTCCAGCGCCTGGATGAAGATGCCGCCTGAGTAGCACAGCAGCCCGGTCACGCCGATCGGCGGGTTGTTGCCCTTGCTCTGGCGCAGGATGGCGAGCAGCGCGTCCTGGTCCATGTGGGCCGCAGCCCGGCTTGCATACAGCAGTCGTACCAGCATGTTCATGTCCCTGCTTCGGTCAGCGTTCAAGAGGCGTTCTTCTTCGACAGCAGCGAGAGGAATTCGCGCCGCAGGTTGGGGTCCTTCAGGAAGGCGCCGCGCATCACGCTGTTGGTCATCGCGGTGTCGTCGTCCTTCACGCCGCGCCAGTGCATGCAGAAGTGGTCGGCCTCCATCACGATGGCCATGCCGTCGGGCTTGACCCGCTCCTGCAGCGCATCGGCCAGCATCACCACCGCCTCTTCCTGGATCTGCGGGCGGCTCATCACCCATTCGCACACCCGCGCGTACTTCGACAGGCCGATCAGGTTGGAATGCTCGTTGGGCAGCACGCCGATCCACACCCGGCCCAGGATCGGGCACAGGTGGTGGCTGCAGGCGCTGCGCACGGTGATCGGGCCGACGATCATCAGCTCGTTCAGGCGCGAGAAGTTGGGGAATTCGGTGACCGCCGGCATCGGCACGTAGCGGCCGCGGAACACCTCTTCCACGAACATCTTGGCCACCCGCTTGGCGGTCTCGTTGGTGTTGTGGTCGCTGTCGGTGTCGATCACCAGCGCGCGCAGCACCTGCTGCATGTGCTGCTGCACCTCGGCCTTCAGTTCGGTGAGCTCGCCCTCGCGGATGTGCTCGGCGATGTTGTCGTTGGCGTGGTAGCGCCGGCCGGCGCCCACCAGGCGGTAGCGGATGCGCTCGCTGGCGGACAGGCGCGCCAGTTCTTCTTCGCTGCGAAAGATGGGGTCGTGGTCCGGCATGGGCGCGTTTGTTGTCTCCAGGGTCTGCCATTGTGGGGGCTGCACCGGCTTGGCGCTCGGGCCGGGGGATAGACTTCTCCGATGCCTGCATCTGCCGCCTCGCCGCCCCTGCACCGCCTGCTGGGGGCGGTGGCCGATGCGGTGGCCGGCGTGCGCGCGGGCCGTTCGCTGAACGATCTGCTGGCCGCCACGCCGGCCGAGTTGCGCGCCGGCACCCAGGCGCTGAGCTTCAGCGTGCTGCGGGCGCTGGGCGGCGCGCTCACCGTGCGCGCCCTGCTGGCACCCAAGGCGCCGCCGCCGGCGGTCGATGGCCTGCTGCTCAGCGCCCTGGCCCTGCTGTGGCCCACCGGCAGCCCGCCGCCGTATGCGCCGCACACCCTGGTCGACCAGGCGGTGACCAGCGCGCGTGCCCGTGTGCCCGCGGCTGCCAAGTTCATCAATGCGGTGCTGCGCCGCTTCCTGCGCGAGCAGGACGCGCTCGTCGCCCAGGCTCTGCAGCAGCCGGTGGCCCGCCACCAGCACCCGGCCTGGTGGATCGACCGCCTGCAGCAGGATTGGCCCGCCCAGGCCGGTGCGCTGATGGCCGCGGCCAACCAGGCGCCGCCGATGGTGCTGCGGGTCAACGCCCGCCGCAGCAGCACGGCCGGCTACCTGCAGCGCCTGGCCGCCGCCGGCCTGTCGGCCCAGCCGGTGGACGATCCCGCGTTCGGCGGCCACGCCCTGGTGCTGGACCAGGCGTGCCCGGTGCACCAGCTGCCCGGCTTTGCCGAGGGCGATGTGTCGGTGCAGGACTTGTCGGCCCAGCGCGCCGGTCCGCTGCTGCTGGGCGGCACCGGCCCCGGCATGCTGCCGCCGCTGCCGGCCGGCGCCCGGGTGCTGGATGCCTGCGCCGCGCCCGGCGGCAAGACCGCCCAGCTGCTGGAGCGCGCCGATCTGGACCTGCTGGCCCTGGATGCCGACGCCACCCGCCTGCAGCGGGTGCAGCAGACGCTGGACCGCCTGCGCCTGCCGGTCGCCGGCGGCACCGTCCAGCTGCGTGCCGCCGATGCGCGCGCTGTGGCCAGCTGGTGGGACGGCCGCCGCTTCGACGCCATCCTGCTGGATGCACCCTGCACCGCCTCGGGCATCGTGCGCCGCCACCCCGATGTGCGCTGGCTGCGCCGGCCGGCCGACGTGGCCGCGCTGGCCGCCATCCAGGCCCAGCTGCTGGACGCGCTGTGGCCGCTGCTGGCGCCCGGCGGGCGGCTGCTGTATGCCACCTGCTCGCTGTTCCGCGCCGAAGGCATGCACCAGATCGATGCTTTTTTGCAACGCCATGCCACCCAGCAACCCCGCCTGGCAGCGGCCTCGCCCGGCCACCTGCCGGGCGTGCCGGACAATCCCGACAACCCCGCCACCGGCCCTGCCGGCGATGGTTTCTTCTACGCCCTGATCCACCAACCCTGAGCCTGTGCTGCCGATGCGCTGCCAGCTGTTGCATCCCTCGCTGCCGCGCATGCCCCACCGCCCTGCTCCGCCGGCGCGCATCGCCCTGGTGCGTTGGTGGCTGGCCCTGTGTCTGGGTCTGCTGCTGCTGCTGCAGCCGCTGGGGGTGGGTGCGCAGGCGGTGGAGCTCAAGCAGCTGCAATTGCAGCGCCGCGATGGCGACCTGACGCTGGAATTCAGCGCCCGCCTGACGCTGGGCCCGGCCATCGAGGACGCGCTGCACCGCGGCGTGCCGCTGTACTTCAATGCCCGCGCCACCGTCTACCGCGACCGCTGGTACTGGCGCGACGAGCGCATCGCCCGCGTCAGCCGCACCTGGCGCCTGGCCTACCAGCCGCTCACCGCCAGCTGGCGGCTCAGCCTGGGCAACCTGTCGCAGGGCTATGCCACGCTGTCCGAGGCGATGGCGCCGCTGTCGCAGATCAGCGGCTGGCGGGTGGTGGAGCTGGACAAGCTGGAGCACGGCAGCCGCCACCATGTCGAATTCAGCTTCAGCCTGGACAACAGCCAGCTGCCGCAGCCGATGCAGATCGACCTGGGCGGTGACTGGAAGCTGGGCATCGAGCGCAGTCTGAGGGTCGAGTGACCAAGTCGGCCCGCTGGGCGCTGGGCGTGTCGGCGCTGGCCGTGCTGGGCGCGGCGCTGGTGCTGGCCTTCGTGCTGAGCCTGTCGACCAGCGGCTGGCTGGCCGAGCGGCACTTCGTCTGGCTGTTCTGGGTGAACGTGGCGGTGGCTGGCCTGCTGCTGTTGGTCATCGGCCTGGGCGCGGCACGGCTGGTCACCCGGCTGAAGCGCGGCAAGTTCGGCAGCCGGCTGCTGGCCAAGCTGGCCGGCGTGTTTGCGCTGGTGGGCGTGGTGCCGGGGCTGCTGATCTACGGCGTGTCCTACCAGTTCGTCACCCGCAGCATCGACACCTGGTTCGACGTGCAGGTGGCGCAGGCGTTGGACGCCGGCCTGTCGCTGGGCCGCAGCACGCTGGATGCGGCCGTGGCCGATCTCAGCAACCAGGCCCGCACCGCGGCCGAGCGCCTGGCCGATGCCCGCCAGCTGGACGCCCGCCTGCCCGAGGGCAAGCAGCCCATCGGCCCGCTGGCGCTGGAGCGCACCCGCCAGCAGCTGGGCGTGCGCGATGCAGTGCTGCTGGGTGCCAACGGCCAGGTGCTGGCCAGCGCCGGCGGCAGCAATGCCGCCCTGGTGCCCGAGCGGCCGGCCGCCGCGCTGCTGCGCCAGGCCCGGCTGCAGCGCAGCGTGGGCGTGCTCGAAGGCCTGGACGACGAGCCCCAGGCCGGTGCCCGCCCCAGCGCCCGGGTGCGTGCCGTGGCCCTGGTGCCCAACACCGACATCAACCTGGCGGCGGCCAATGAAGAGCGCTTCCTGATGCTGGTGCAGCCGCTGCCCGATGCGCTGGTGGCCAATGCCCTGGCGGTGCAGGCCGCCTACCGCGAGTACCAGCAGCGCGCCCTGGCCCGCGACGGCCTGCGCCGCATGGTGGTGGGCACGCTGACGCTGTCGCTGGTGCTGTCGGTGTTCGGCGCGCTGCTGCTGGCCGTCAGCCTGGGCAACCAGATCGTGCGGCCGCTGCTGCTGGTGGCTGACGGCGTGCGCCAGGTCGCCGAGGGCGACCTGACGGCCAAGCCGGTGTTCGCCAGCCGCGACGAGCTGGGCGGCCTGACCCGCAGCTTCGCGCAGATGACCGAGCAGCTGTCGGACGCGCGGGCCCAGGTGCAGCGCGGCGTGGCCCAGCTGGAGGGCGCCCGCACCCGGCTGCAGACCATCCTGGACAGCCTGACCGCCGGCGTCATCGTGTTCGACCGCCAGGGCGCCATCGACACCGTCAACCCGGGTGCCACCCGCATCCTGCGCCAGCCGCTGTCGGCCTACCGCGGCCGCCCGCTGGCCGAGGTGCCGGGACTGGCCGAGTTCTCGAACGCCGTGTGGCAGCGCAGCGAGATGCACCGCACCAGCCCCGAGGACGGCGAGCGCGACCACTGGCAGGACGCCTTCGAGCTGCAGCTGGGCAAGGGCGAGAGCCTGAACCTGCTGCTGCGCGGCGCCAGCCTGCCGGGTGACGCGCGGCTGCTGGTCTTCGACGACATCACCGAGGTCGTCTCGGGCCAGCGCAGCGTGGCCTGGGCCGAGGTGGCGCGCCGGCTGGCGCACGAGATCAAGAATCCGCTGACGCCGATCCAGCTGAGCGCCGAGCGGCTGGAGCACAAGCTGGCCGCCAAGCTCGATGCCGAGGCCGACCGCGCCATGCTCAGCCGCAGCGTGGCCACCATCGTGGCCCAGGTGCAGGCGATGAAGCAGCTGGTCGATGAATTCCGCGACTACGCCCGCCTGCCCGCGGCCCAGCTGCACCCGCTGGACCTCAACGCCCTGGTGCTGGAGGTGCTGGGCCTGTATGCCGCGCCGCAGGAGCAGGGCCGCCTGCAGGCCCGGCTGGCCGAGGCGCTGCCGCTGATCGAGGGGGACACCAGCCAGCTGCGCCAGGTCATCCACAACCTGGTGCAGAACGCGCTGGACGCGGTGGAGCAGCGGCCCGACGGCCTGGTGCAGGTGATCACCGAGACCGCCCGCAACGACGGTGGCGAGCTGCGCGCCGTGCGCCTGCGCGTCAGCGACAATGGTGGCGGCTTCGGCGACAAGGTTCTCAAGCGGGCTTTCGAGCCCTACGTCACCACCAAGCCCAAGGGCACCGGCCTGGGGCTGGCGGTGGTCAAGAAGATCGCTGACGAGCATGGCGCGCGGGTGCGCATCGTCAACCGCCGGGCGGAGCCGGTGGCCACCGCCGATGGCGTGCCCGCCGAAGGCGCGGTGATCGGGGCGCAGGTTTCGTTATCATTTTCTCGATTTGCCCCGGCGCAGATCCCCCATGCCCCCGACATGCCGGCAACCGCCAGCCCCCAGAACCCCACCCCTGCAACGGCCAGCCGTGCCGCACAGGGGTAGCGAGCACGCATGGCCACGATCCTTGTAGTTGACGACGAGCTGGGCATCCGCGGCCTGCTGTCGGAAATCCTCTCCGACGAGGGCCACACCGTGGACCTGGCCGAGAACGCTGCCGAAGCCCGGGCTGCGCGGGAGCGCCTGAAGCCCGACCTGGTGCTGCTGGACATCTGGATGCCCGACGTTGACGGCATCTCGCTGCTCAAGGAATGGGGCGCCGCCGGCCTGCTGACCATGCCGGTGATCATGATGAGCGGCCACGGCACCATCGACACCGCGGTGGAGGCCACCAAGTACGGTGCCAGCGCCTTCCTGGAAAAGCCGATCACGCTGCAGAAGCTGCTGCGTGCGGTGGAGCAGGCGCTGGTGCGGCCGGCGCCGCGCCTGGCGCCGGTGCCGGCGCTGTCGGCACCATTGAACGGCCAGGCCCCGGGCGCGGTGCGCAGCGACCCGATTCCCCTGCCGGGCGACCCGCTGCCGCCGGCGGGCAGCCTGGGCGCCAGCCTGCCGGCGCCGCTGCTGGGCCCGCAGCCCGAGCAGAGCTTCGACCTCGACCGCCCGCTGCGCGAGGCCCGCGACGCCTTCGAGAAGAGCTACTTCGAGTTCCACCTGGCCAAGGAGAACGGCTCGATGACCCGCGTGGCCGAGAAGACCGGGCTGGAGCGCACCCACCTCTACCGCAAGCTCAAGCAGCTGGGCGTGGACCTGGCCCGCAGCAAGCGCGCCGGCCTGTAGCCGCCAGGCTGGCGGCGCGGCGCCGAAATCAGGCTATACTCACAGGCTCGGCCTGGTAGCTCAGTTGGTAGAGCAGCGGATTGAAAATCCGCGTGTCGGTGGTTCGATTCCGCCCCAGGCCACCAAAATCAAGGCAGGCTGCAACCTCACCTGCCTGCATGCCGAAAGCCCGCCGCAGCGCGGGCTTTTTCATGCCTGCTGCGCACGCGTGACCGCGCCCATGCTGCCGTCACGCCGGGCCCGCCGCGCAATGCCTGCCGGGTATCCTTGTCGATTGCTCGCCGTTGACCGCATGCGTTCCGAACACCGACCCGAGATCGACGGCCTGCGTGCCGTGGCCATCGTGCCGGTGGTTCTGTACCACGCAGGCGTGCCGGGATTCGGCGGCGGCTATGTCGGCGTCGACGTGTTCTTCGTCGTTTCCGGGTTCCTGATCACCGGCATCCTGCTGCGCGCGCTGCAGGCCGGGCAGTTCTCCCTGCTGCTGTTCTACGAGCGCCGCATCCGCCGCCTCCTGCCGGCGCTGGTGGCCGTGCTGGTTGCCAGCACGGCGGCCGCCAGCTGGCTCCTGTTCCCGACCGAACTGAACGGCTTCGGACGAAGCCTGGCCGCCACGGCGCTGTTCCTCGCCAACGTCCACTTCATGCGCGATGCCGGCTATTTCGCCGCGCCCGCCGAGAGCCAGCCGCTGCTGCACATGTGGTCGCTCGCCGTCGAGGAGCAGTTCTACTTGCTGTTTCCGCTGGTGCTGGCCGCTGGCTGGCGCTGGTTCCGACCCCGACTGCTGGCCGTCATGCTGGTGCTGGCCGCGCTGTCGTTCGCGTACGCGCTCTGGCTGCTGGCGCACAAGCCTGACCATGCGTTCTACGCCACGCCGTCCCGCGCCTGGGAACTGCTGGTCGGCGTCGCACTGGCCATGGTGACCCTGCACCGCCGGCCCCGGCGGGTGATCGGCCCGCGCACGGCCAGTGCGCTCACGCTGCTGGGTCTGGCGTTGATCTGCGTCCCGGTCGCCACCTACTCGGAGACCACCCGCTTCCCCGGTGCCATGGCCTTGCCACCGGTGATGGGTGCGGCCTTGGTGCTGCTGGCGGCACCCGACAGCGACAGATTGATCTCGCGATTGCTGACGAACGCACCGGTGCGTCTGACGGGGCTGATGTCGTATTCGCTCTATCTGTGGCACTGGCCGGTGATCGTCTTCTGCAAGACCTTGGCGATCCAGCCGCTGACCGCCGGGCAGACGGCACTGATGCTGGCTGCCGTGGTCGCGCTTGCGCTGTGCAGCTGGCGCTTCATCGAGCAGCCGTTCCGGCGCGGGGGCAGCGCCACCGGACCTGGCCGGGTGATCGTGGCCGGCGCTGCTGCCATGGCAGTGTCGCTGCTGGTCGGTGTGGGCCTGGCCCGGGGTGACGGCTTCCCAGGCCGCTTTCAGCCCGAGGCGCTGGCCCTGCTGCGCGCGCGCACCGACCTTGGCACGGCCGCCGACTGCCGCCCTCTGGCGCCTCCAAGGCGTCCGGTCGACGGCCGGCTTTGCAAGCTCGGGGCCGAAGGCGGTGCGCTGCCCAGCTTCGTGGTCTGGGGCGACTCGCATGCAGAGACGCTGTTTCCAGCCTTCAACGCGGCCGCGGCGCAGGCCGGTGCCAGCGGCGTGGCGTTCATGCGGCGTGGCTGTCCGCCACTGGTCGGCGTGCGGCAATTGCGCGACCGCCTGGCCGACTGCCCCGAAACCGCCGAAGCGTTCTTTCGCTACCTCGCCGACCATCCCCATGTGCGGCAGGTGGTGCTGGTCGCCCGCTGGGCCGTGTACGCCATGGGCCACCGGTTCCGCCAGGAGCCCGGCCCCGCCGTGTTCATCGGCGACGGGTTCGATGCTGCACCGTCGACGGCAGGCAACCGTCCGGTGTTCGAGCGCGGCCTGGTGCGCAGCCTGGACCGGCTGGCGGCCCTCGGCGTGCAGGTCACCGTGGTGGCTCAGGTGCCCGAGACGGAGCATCTGGTGCCCCTCGCCCTGGCGCGCGCCGTCGCGCTGCAGCGCACGGTGGACCTGGCACCCGCGCAGCAGGACTACCAGGCCCGCCAGGCGGTGGTCGAGGCGCTGTTCCAGCAGCACCTGCCGCCTCGACAGGTGGCCGTGCTGCGGCCGGCCAGCGTGCTGTGCCCGGCGGACCGTTGCGCGGTCGTGATCGATGGCGCGCCGGTCTACCGCGACACCAACCACCTCACCCGCAGCGGTGCGCTGGCACTGACCAGCGTGTTCCAGCCGTTGTTCACCGCCGCTCCGCCGGGTGCGCTGCGGGCGCCCTGAGGCCGGCCTGGCCGACCAGGTGGTGGCATCGGCGCTGGCCGGCCAGCGCCATGTGCCGGCGATTGGCCCTAGCATGGCGGCGCGCGCAACGCGTCCCACCGCCATGGCCCTCGACCTGCCCCTCGCCACCCTCTCGATGACGGAGATCATCCGTCTGCAGACCCTGCTGTCGCAGGAGCTGACGCGCCGCTTCGAGGCGGCTGCCACCGTCTGCTTCACCGACGTGGTCGGCTCCACCGCCTACTTCGCCCGCTTCGGCGATGCACGCGGCCGCCAGCTGCAGCAGTTGCATGTGGATGCGCTGGAGCGTGCGCTGCAGGCCCATGGCGGCCGGCTGGTCGACACCGCCGGCGATGGCGCGGTGTCGATCTTCAGCGATGCCACCCAGGCCGCGCAGGCGATGTGCGCGCTGCAGCATGACCTGAATGCCGCCAACCGCCACCGCGCCCGCGACGACCAGGTGGTGCTGCGCGTGGGCCTGCACCACGGCCGCGTGCTCACCGACGGCGTGCAGGTCACCGGCGATGTGATGAACCTCTGCGCCCGCATCGCCGCCTCGGCCGAGCCGGGCCAGATCCGCCTGTCGCACGACTGCTTCCGCGAGCTGGACAACCTGCAGCGCCTGCGCTGCCGGCCGCTCGGCGAGGTGCAACTCAAGGGCGCCGGCCGGGCGATGGCGCTGCTGTCGCTGCACTGGCTGGACCGCAGCCGCTTCCCGGTGGCGGTGCGGGTGCGGCAGACCGGCGAGGTGATCGACCTGCCGCTGCAGGACATCGTGTCCTTCGGCCGGCTCGACATCATCGAGGGCATGACTGCCAACGACGTGGTGCTGGCCCTGCCCGATGCGCTGGCCACGCGGCAGATCAGCCGCTGGCACTTCGAGCTGCGCCGCGGGCCCGATGGCTATGTGCTGCGCTCGGTCAGCACCCATCCCACGGTGGTCGATGGCCTCGTGCTGCAGCGGGGTGAGGAGGCGCCGGCGCTGCCGGGCTCGGTGGTGGTGCTGTCGGGCGTGATGACACTCGATCTGCTGGGCCGCCAGCAGGCCGACGACAACCCCGGTGACGCCACGATGGTGGCCTGAGGTGCCCTGAGCCCTGGGTGACGGCGTGCGCCGTCACCCGGCGCCTAGCATGGCGCATCCACCCTTGCCGGCCACCGGCCACCCCGCCATGCAAGCCCTGCGCGTCCATGCCTTCGACCAGCCGCTGCAGCTGGACACCCTGCCCACGCCCGAGCCCGCCGCCGGCGAGGTGCGGGTGCGGGTACAGGCCTGCGGCATCTCGTTCTTCGACCTGCTGATCGCCCGCGGCGGCTACCAGTGGCGGCCCGGCCTGCCGTTCACCGTGGGCAGTGAATTCGCCGGCGTGGTCGAGGCCCTGGGCCCTGGCACCACCGGCCTGGCGGAGGGCGACCGGGTCGGCGGCTCGGTGTCGATCGGTGCCTGGTGCCAGCAGCTGTGCGTGCCCGCCAACGTGTTGCACCCGGTGGCGCCGCAGGCCGCGCTGGACGAGGCGGCCGTGCTGTACATGCCCTACGGCACCGCGCTGTATGCGCTGCGCGAGCGCGGCCAGCTGCAGCCGGGCGAGACGCTGCTGGTGCTGGGCGCCACCGGCACGGTGGGCGCCGCGGCGGTGCAGCTGGGCAAGGCGCTGGGCGCGCGGGTGATCGGCGCAGCCACCGGCGCAGCCAAGTGCGCTGCGGTGCAGGCCGCCGGTGCCGATGCGGTGGTCGACCTGGCCGCCGACGACTGGAAGGACCAGGTCAAGGCCCTGGCCGGGCCGGCGGGCGTGGACGTGGTGGCCGACCCGGTCGGCGGCGCCTTCACCGACACCGCGTTCCGCACCCTGGGCTGGGGCGGGCGCCACCTGGTGCTGGGCTTTGCCAGCGGCAGCATCGGGCAGCTGAAGGGCAACCTCACCATCGTCAAGGGCGCCAGCCTGGTGGGCGTGGACCTGCGGCAGTTCAAGGAGCGCCAGCCGGATGCGGCGCGGGTGCTGATGCAGGACGTGGCCGCGCTGCACCGCGACGGCCGCATCCGGCCGCTGATCACCGCACGCTGGCCGCTGACCGAGCATGCCCAGGCCTGCGCCCAGGCCGGCGACCGGGCCACCGTGGGGCGGGTGCTGCTGCTGCCGTGACGCCGGCCGGCGCCGGGCCGGTTCAGCGCAGCGTGCCGAAGAACGCCCGCAGGTCGTCGACGAACAGTGCCGGCTGCTCGAAGGCGGCGAAGTGACCGCCGCGCGGCATGGCCTGCCAGTGGCGGATGTGGCTGAACCCGGCCGCCTCCATCCACCGCCGCACAGGCGGCACGATCTCCTGCGGATACACCGCCACGCCGGTGGGCACGGCCACCGGCAGCGGCTTGCGCTTTCCCGGGCCGAAGCTCTCCCAGTACAGCCGGGCCGACGAGGCGGCGCTGGCCGTCACCCAGTACAGCATCAGGTTGTCGAGCAGCGCGTCGCGGTCGATGACCGTCAGCGGATCGCCGTTGCAATCGGTCCAGGCCCAGAACTTCTCGAGGATCCACGCCGCCTGGCCGGCGGGAGAGTCGGTGAGCGCATAGCCCAGGGTCTGCGGCCGGGTGGCCTGCTGGGTGGAATAGCCCGCGTCCCAGTCGCGGTAGAACTGCAGCCGCTGCAGCGCGTGCGCTTCCTCGGGCGGTGTCGGGTCGGCCGGCAGCGGCCGCGCGCCCATGGCGAGCGTCACATGGATGCCCAGGCAGTGCGCCGCATCCAGCCCGCCGAGGGCGCTGGTCACGGCCGATCCCCAGTCACCGCCCTGGGCGGCATAGCGGTGGTGGCCCAGCCGCGCCATCAGCTGCGCCCAGGCGGCGGCGATGCGGTCCACGCCCCAGCCGGTGGTGGCGGGCTTGGCGCTGAAGCCGAAGCCCGGCAGCGACGGGATCACCAGGTGGAACGCATCTTCCGCACGGCCGCCGTGGGCGGTGGGATCGGTCAGCGGGCCGATGACCTGCTGGAATTCAACCACCGAGCCCGGCCAGCCATGGGTCAGCAGCAGCGGCATGGCACCGGCATGCGGCGAGCGCACATGCAGGAAGTGGATGTCCAGCCCGTCCAGCGTGGTGAGGAACTGCGGGTGGCGGTTCAGCAGCGCCTGGCGCTGCGGCCAGTCGTAGCCGGTGGCCCAGTGCCGGCAGATGGCCTGCAGCCAGGCCAGCGGCACGCCCTGCTGCCAGCCGTCCACGGGCGCAGCCTCCGGCCAGCGGGTGCGGGCCAGGCGCTGGCGCAGGTCGTCCAGCACCGCCTGCGGCACATCGATGGTGAACGGGCGGAGGCTGTCGTCGGCCATGGCGCGGTGCTGGTGGTCAGCGCACGGTGGACTGGTCCTGCCCGTACAGGATCTTGCGGGCGGCCTCGTCGGGCGGGGCCGGCGGCGCGGCGTTGACCTCCAGCGCGCGGGCATAGGCCCGCACCGTGGCCGGCCGCGCCTGGATGCGCTGGAACCAGGCTTGCAGGTGCGGAAAGTCCGCCAGGTTCTGGCGCTGGCGCTCGTGCGGCACCACCCAGGGGTAGCAGGCCATGTCGGCGATGGAATAGTCACCGGCGATGCAGTCCTTCCCAGCCGCGGCCTGCTGGCCCAGGTGCTTGTTCAGCACGCCGTAGAGCCGGCCGGTCTCCTTCACATAGCGGTCGATGGCGTAGGGGATCTTCTCCGGCGCGAAGGTGCCGAAGTGGTGGTTCTGCCCGGCCATCGGCCCCAGCCCGCCCATCTGCCAGAACAGCCACTGCAGCGCCACGTTGCGCCCGCGCAGGTCGGCGGGGATGAAGCGCTGCAGCTTGTCGGCCAGGTACAGCAGGATGGCGCCCGATTCGAACAGCGGCAACGGCGCGCCGCCATCGGCCGGCGCATGGTCGACGATGGCCGGGATGCGGTTGTTCGGCGCGATGGCCAGGAAGTCGGGCTGAAACTGGTCGCCCTTGCCGATGTTGACCGGGTGCAGCTGGTAGGGCAGGCCGGCCTCTTCCAGGAACAGCGTGATCTTGTGGCCGTTGGGCGTGGTCCAGTAGTACAGGTCGATCATCGGGGCTCCTGGCGTTGGATGGCAGCCCGACCAGCCGGGCCGCGGGTCGGCATGGGGCGTCAGCGCGGCGTGCGGGCGCGCTGGCAGTCGGGATGCTCGCGCAGGCCGGGCTCGCTGCGGCACAGGCGCTCGATGCAGACGGCGCTGGCCACCGCGCCGCGGCCTTCGCAGCGTTCGGCCGGGCCGAGGCTGCGTGTCTGCAGCAGCACCGGCTCGCTGTCGCGCGCGGCCACCTTGGGCACCGGCGTGTCGATGCCGCGCGGCGCAGCGGCCACCGGTGCGGCGGCCGAGGCCGCCGCTGGCGCCGGG
>NZ_BJCL01000029.1 GCF_005403045.1 Pseudaquabacterium pictum | reverse complement strand
CCTCGCCGCGGCCCAGGCCGCCGGCTGCGCCTTCGCCCCGCGCTGCCCCTGGCGCCAGGCTGGCTGCCTGCAGGCGCCGCCGGCCCTGCGGCCGCTGGCGCCCGGCCACCTCGCCGCCTGCCACCATGCCGAAGCCGTGATGGCTGGCGGTGCATTGGCCTCAGAATCCAGCGCAAGCTGACCACGATCGCTTCCCGGTTTCCCCAAGGAGAGCCCGCATGACCCTCAGCCGCCGACGTCTGGCGCAAGCCACTGCCCTGCTGGCCCTGCCCGGCCTGGGCCTGGACACCTTGGCGCAGCGCGCCAAGGACACCCTGGTGCTGGGCATGGTGCTCGAGCCCTCGCCCGGGCTCGATCCCACCACCGGCGCGGCTGCCGCCATCGGCGAGGTGGTGCACTACAACGTGCTGGAGGGCCTGACCAAGGTGACCGACTCCGGCGCGGTGCTGCCGCTGCTGGCCACCGACTGGGTCAGTGACCCCGACGGCAAGACCTACACCTTCAAGCTGCGCAGCGGCGTGCGCTTCCAGGACGGCACGCCGTTCAACGCCGAGGCGGTGAAGTTCAGCTTCGAGCGCGCCAAGGCGCCCGACAGCACCAACAAGGCCAAGAAGACGGTGTTCGAGAACATCTCGTCGATCGCCACGCCGCAGCCCGACGTGGTGATCCTGACGCTGAACAACCCGGATGCCACCCTGCCGTTCCGCCTGGGCGAAGCGCCGGCGGTCATCCTCAGCCCCAAGAGCGCGGCCACCACGGCCACGCAGCCGGTGGGCACCGGTCCGTTCCGGCTCGACAGCTGGCAGAAGGGCAGCGCCATCACCCTGGTGCGCTGGGACGGCTTCCGCGATGTCGCGGCCATCAAGCTGCGCCGCGTCACCTTCCGCTTCATCAACGACAACGCCGCCCAGGTGGCGGCGCTGCTGGCCGGCGACATCGACGGCATGCCGCGCTTCGGCGCGGTGCAGGCCATCGCCCAGCTGCGCGCCGACAAGCGCTTCAATGTCGAGATCGGCAGCACCGCCGGCAAGGGCATCCTGGCGATCAACAACAAGAAGAAGCCGCTGGACGATGTGCGGGTGCGCCGCGCCATCAGCCACGCCATCGACCGCAAGGCCTTCATCGACGGCGTGCTCGAAGGCCTGGCCAAGCCGATCGGCAGCCACGCCGCACCCACCGACCTGGGCTATGTGGACCTGACCGGCCTGTACCCCTACAACCCCGACAAGGCCAAGGCCCTGCTGAAGGAGGCCGGCATCACCGGCCCGCTGAACCTGACGCTGACCCTGCCGCCGCCCAGCTATGCCCGCAAGGGTGGCGAGGTGGTGGCCGCGATGCTGGCCAAGGTGGGCATCACCGCCAAGATCGAGAACGTGGAGTGGGCGCAGTGGCTGTCGGGGCCGTTCAAGGGCAACTTCGACCTGACCATCATCAACCACGTCGAGCCGCTGGACTATGTGCAGTACGCCAACCCCGACTACTACTGGGGCTACAACAGCCCGGCCTTCAACGCCCTGGTGAAGAAGCGCGCCGAAGCCAGCCGCGGCCGCGCCCAGGTGACGCTGTATGCCGACATCCAGCGCCAGATCGCCAACGACGCGGTCAATGCGTTCATCTTCAATCCGTCGCAGGTGGCCGTCTCGCGCAAGGGCCTGCGCGGCCTGTGGGCCAACTCGCCAGTGGCGGCGAATGACCTGTCCCAGGTGGCCTGGCAGTGATGTCGCAACCCCGAGGTGCCCCCATGCCCGACACCACTGCCCTCACCGCCACGCTGCGCCAGCTGGAGGAAAGCATCCTCGACCCCGCGGTGCGCGCCGACCCGGCCCGCCTGCGCGCCTTGCTGACGCCCGAGTTCATGGAGTTCGGCGCGTCGGGCCGGGTGTTCGACCGCGACGGCATCGTCGCCGTGCTGGCCGCCGAGCGGCCGCTGGCCGCGCGCCAGGCCCGCGGCTTCAAGGTGCGGCTGATCGCCCCCGGCGCGGCGCTGACCACCTGGCGGGTGCAGCGCGACGACGGTGTCGAGACGCTGCGCAGCAGCGTCTGGCAGCAGCAGGCCGATGGCCGCTGGCTGATGGTCTTCCACCAGGGCACGCTGGCCGCACGCGACGACGAAGGCACGCTATGAGTGCCCCCGAACCTGCCGCTGCGCGTCAGGCCCCCCGAGGGGGGCGAGAAAACTTGGGGCGGCCCGGCGTTTTCTCATGAAGGCGACGATCGAGCGCTTCTACGCCGCCTTCGCGCAGCTGGATGGCGACGCGATGCAGGCGTGTTACGCCGAAGACGCCAGCTTCGACGACGAAGCCTTCAGCCTGCGCGGCCGTGCCCAGGTGGGCGGCATGTGGCGCATGCTGTGCGGCGCCACCCGGGCCAAGGGCGCCGATGTGTGGCGGCTGGAGGTGCGCGACATCACCGACCGCTCGGCCCACTGGGAGGCGCACTACCGCTTCTCCACCACCGGCCGCATGGTGCACAACATCATCGAGGCCGACATCCAGTGCGGCCCCGACGGCCTGATCCGCATCCACCGCGACAGCTTCGACTTCTGGCGCTGGAGCCGCCAGGCCCTGGGCACGCCTGGCCTGCTGCTGGGCTGGACGCCGTTCCTGCGTGCCAAGGTGCGCACCACCGCGGCGGCCAACCTGCAGAAGTTCCTGACCGCGTCGCCCGGCTGATCAGCGCCGCTCGACGATGGCCGGCACCAGCTGCAGGCCGTCGCGCAGCCGCTGCGCGGCCACCTGGGCCTCGGCGCGGCTGGCATAGGGGCCGGCCTGCAGCCGGTGCAGGCTGCGCTCGTTGAACACCGCCAGCAGCGGCGCCAGCCAGGGCGCCTCGGTGGCCACCCGCTGCTGGAAGTCCATCGCCCCGTCGCGCAGGGCAAACGCGCCCAGCTGCAGCCAGAAGCCGCGCGCCGCCTTGGCTGCGGGCTGGGCCGGCGCCGCCGTCTCCGCGGGCAGCGGCGCGCCACTGACCGTGCTGCGGGCTTCGGCGGCCTGTGCCGCCGCCGTGGTGCGCTGCAGCAGGTCGCCGATGGGGTCGTCCAGCGTGCTGGCCGCCGGGCGGGCCGGCGTGCGCCCGGGCGGCGGCTCGGCGCGCAGGGCCGGTGCCAGGGCGGTGGTCTCCACCACCGGTGCAGCCGGCTTCCAGGCGCCGCTGCGGATGGCCTCGTGGGTGAGGCGCTCCACCTCCACCGGCGCCACGCCGCCCAGCACGCCCAGCTTCAGCGCCGCGGTGTAGCTCAGGTCGATCACCCGGCCCGGATGGAACGGGCCGCGGTCGTTGATGCGCACCACCACCTCGCGGCCATTGGCCGGATTGCGCACGCGTGCATAACTCGGCAGCGGCATGGTCTTGTGGGCCGCGCTCATCGCGTACATGTTGTAGGTCTCGCCGTTGGCGGTGGAGCGGCCGTGGAACTTGCGGCCGTACCAGCTGGCCAGGCCACGCTCGACCAGCGGCACATCGCCCTGCAGCGGCGCATAGGCCTGGCCCAGCACCTCGTAAGGCTTGTTCGGCCCGCCGGGGCGCAGCGGTTCCACCCGCGGCTGGGCGTCGGGCACCAGGTGCAGGTCGGGCGGCGGGTTGGCCTCGGGGCCGTCGGCACCGGTGTCGGCCGGTGGCGGCGGCCGCGGCGCGCGCGCCGGCCGGGGCGCCGGATCGCCAGGCGGGCTGGCCACCGGCCCCGGCCCTGGGCCCGGACGCGTCGGCGCGCTGCCGCAGCCCGCCAGCAGCAGCGCAGCCACGGCTGCTGCGGCCAGGGTGGCCCGGTGGCGTGGCGGCAGCGCAGGCAGGTTCATCGCGGGCCACACCCTACACCACCGCCACCCGCACATGCGGCATCCGCTGACAGACAGCCGCTGGCGGCTGCCGATAATCCGCCCGAAACCGGGCCGCTGGCCCCACCGCCCATGCCCGCTCCCGCGTCGCCCCCGCCCCCGCATCCCCGCCACCGCCTGTGGCGCGGGTTGCTGATCGCCGGCCTGGGCAGCCTGATGGCCGGCGTGGCGCTGCTGGTGGCGGTGGTGGCCTGGTTCGGGCCGCAGCTGCCCTCGCTGGACCCGGTCACCACCTACCAGCCGCGCCAGCCGCTGCAGGTGTTCACCGCCGACGGCGTGGAGATCGGCCAGTTCGGCGCCGAGCGGCGGCAGTTCGTGCCGATCGACCAGATCCCGGCGCTGATGCAGCAGGCGGTGCTGTCGGTGGAAGACGCGCGCTTCCACGACCACAGCGGGCTCGACCTGATCGGCGTGGCCCGCGCGGTGGTGGCGCAGTTCACCGGCGGGCTGCGCCAGGGCGCGTCCACCATCACCCAGCAGGTGGCGCGCACCTTCTTCCTGTCGCAGCGCTTCACGCCCGAGCGCAAGATCAAGGAGGTGCTGCTGGCGCTGGAGATCGAGCGCCGCCTGGGCAAGCCGCAGATCCTGGAGCTGTACATGAACCAGATCTACCTGGGCCAGCGCAGCTACGGCTTCGCGGCGGCGGCCCAGGCCTACTTCGGCAAGCGGCTCGAGCAGCTGAGCATCGCCGAAGCCGCCATGCTGGCCGGCCTGCCGCAGAACCCGCACTACGCCAACCCGGTGACCAACCTGGAGCGTGCCACCCAGCGCCAGCGCATCGTGCTGGCGCGCATGGTGGCCACCGGCGCCATCACGCCGGCGCAGCAGGCCGCCGCCAAGGCCGAGGTGCTGCAGCTGCGCGGCCCCGTCCAGCAGCTGCTGCGCGCCGACCATGTGGCCGAGATGGCGCGGCGCATCGTCGTCGAGCGCTTCGGCGCCGACGCCTATTCCCAGGGCCTGCGGGTGCACACCAGCCTGCGTGCGGCCGACCAGCAGGCCGCGGTGGCCGCGGTGCGGCGCGGCGTGCTGGGCTATGACAGCCGCCAGGCCTGGCGCGGCCCCGAGGGGCAGGAGAGCCTGTCGCCCGGCGGCAAGCTCGACGCCGAGGCCGCCGCCGCGCTGGCGCTGAAGGACTACCGCGATGACGACGACCTGCGCGTGGCCGTGGTGCTGCGCACCAGCCCGAAGCAGCTGCAGGTGCAGCTGGCCAGCGGCGAGCGGGTGAGCGTCAGCACCCAGGCCCAGCGCGGCGCCGAGTCAGCCATCGCCCCGGGTGCGCCGGCCGAGCTGGCGATCCGCGCCGGCTCGGTGGTGCGGGTGGTGCAGGCCGCGGGCAAGGACGGTGCGCCAGGGCCCTGGCAACTGACGCAGTGGCCCGAGGTGCAGGCCGCCCTGGTGGCGCTGGACGCCACCAGCGGCCGGGTGCGGGCGCTGGTCGGCGGCTTCGACTTCAGCCGCCAGCCCTTCAACCACGCCACCCAGGCGCGGCGCCAGCCGGGCTCGGCCTACAAGCCGTTCCTGTACTCGGCGGCACTGGAGGCCGGCGTGATGCCGGCCACCCTGGTCAACGACGCGCCCTACAGCGCGGCCAACGGCTGGTCGCCGCAGAACAGCGACGGCCAGTTCGACGGCCCGATCACGCTGCGCCAGGCGCTGGTGCGGTCGAAGAACCTGGTCAGCATCCGCGTGTTGCAGCAGGTGGGCGTGGCGCGGGCGCGGGCCTGGGGCGAGCGCTTCGGCTTCACCCGGGCCGAGCAGCCCGACAACCTGGCGCTGGCGCTGGGCGCCGGCAGCGCCACGCCGATGCGCCTGGCCCAGGCCTACGGCGTGCTGGCCAACGGCGGCTGGTCGGTGGCGCCGGTGGTCATCGAGCGCATCACCGACGCCCAGGGCAAGCCGCTGTTCGAGGCGCCGCCGCCGCCCCCGGCCGACGCCGCCAGCCGCGCGGTGCCGGCGCGCAACGTCTTTCTCACCAACAGCCTGCTCAACGATGTGGCGCGCTACGGCACCGCCGCCCGCGCCCAGGCCCAGTTGGGCCGCGGTGATCTCTACGGCAAGACCGGCACCACCAACGACGCGGTCGACGCCTGGTTCGCCGGCTTCCAGGCCGGTGCCGGCAGCCGCGGCCTGGTGGCCGTGGTGTGGATGGGCCATGGCGAGCCGCAGAGCCTGGGCGCGCGCGAATCCGGCGGCGGCCTGGCGCTGCCGGTGTGGATCGACTACATGGCCCAGGCGCTGAAGGGCCAGCCGGTGGCGCCGCGCCCCGAGCCGCCCGAGGGCCTGGCCTGGCGCGGTGACGACTGGGTCTATGCCGAGTACGCCGAGGGCGGCGGCATCACCGGCATCGGGCTGGACGAGCCCGGCGCGGTGGATCCGTCGTTGGCGGCGTCTGGCGCCGGGGCCGATCCGGCGGCCAGCGCGCCGGTCATCCGGTCGCTGCCCTTGCCCATCGGCGTCACCGCACCCGGCCCGGCGGCGGTGCCCGCACCGGCAGCCGCGCCCCGGGCGTCGGGCCCGCAGGCGCCGATGCCGGTCAACGGGCCTTGACGCGGCAGCGGCGAGAATCTGCGCACCACCACTGCCTGATCGCCGCCATGCACCGCCGCTCCCTGCTCTCCACTGCCTGCAGCCTGGCTGCACTGGCCCTGGCCGGCCCTGCCGTGGCCCAGGCCTGGCCCACCCAGCCGGTGAAGATCGTGGTGCCGGCGCCGGCCGGCAGCAGCCTGGACATCATCGCCCGCCTGCTGGCCGACAAGCTGAAGGACCGCTGGGGCCAGCCGGTGGTGGTGGACAACAAGCCCGGCGCCGGCGGCATGCTGGGCGTGGACGTGGCGGCCAAGGCCGCGCCCGACGGCCACACCCTGGCGGTCGGCTTCAACGGCCCGATCGCGTTTGCGCCCTTCCTCTACAGCAAGATGCCCTACAACCCCGGCAAGGACCTGGTGCCGGTGGTGATGACCACCTCGCAGCCCAATGTGCTGGCGGTGAATGCCGACCTGCCGGTGAAGACGGTGAAGGAGTTCGTCGACTGGGCCAAGGCCAAGGCCGGCGGCGCCAACTACAGCAGCCTGGGCCAGGGCAGCTCGGCCCACCTGACGATGGCGCTGATGATGAGCGAGGCCGGCTTCCAGGCCACCCATGTGCCGTTCAACGGCTCGCCGCCGGCGGCGATGGCGGTGGCCCAGGGCACGGCCGATGCCACCTTCATGGTGGCGCCGGCACTGCTGCCGCATGTGAAGAACAACAAGGTGCGGCTGCTGGCCACCAGCGCCGCCCAGCGGCCCGACAGCCTCAAGGACCTGCCCACGCTGGCCGAGGCCGGCTACCCCCAGGTGGAGAGCCTGGCCTGGAACGGCCTGTTCACCGCCACCGGGACGCCGGCGGCCGTGGTCGGCAAGATCAACGCCGATGTGAATGCCGCGCTGAAGGACCCGGCGGTGAAGGCCGCCCTCGACGCCCAGGGCCTGACGCCGGTGGGCGGCACGGCCGAGGACTTCAAGCGTGTGCTGGAGGCCGACAGCAAGCGCTGGGGCGCCATCATCCAGAAGGTCGGCATCAAGCTGGACTGAGGCCGCGATGGAGGACGACGCCGCCCGTGACCTCGACAAGATCGACCTGCGCATCCTGCGGGTGCTGCAGGCCGACGGCCGCATCAGCAACCTGAAGCTGGCCGAGGCGGTGCACCTGTCGCCCACCGCGGTGCTGGAGCGCGTCAAGCGGCTGACCCGCGACGGCTACATCCTGGGCTACGAGGCGCGGCTGAACCCGCTGAAGCTGGGCGCCGGGCTGATGGTCTTCGTCGAGATCCTGCTCGACCGCACGGTGCACGACGTGATGGACACCTTCCGCGCCGCGGTGCAGGTGCATGACGAGATCCTGGAATGCCACCTGGTGGCCGGCGGCTTCGACTACCTGCTGAAGACCCGCGTCGCCGACATGGCGGCCTACCGCGAGTTCATCGGCACGGTGATCTGGACCCTGCCCGGCGTGCGCGAGACCCGCACCTATGCGGTGATGGAAGAGGTGAAGCACACCACGCGGCTGAAGGTGTAGCCGCGGCCGCTCAGGCGGGGTAGGTGCGCCCGCCGAAGATGGCCGTGCCCACCCGCACGATGGTGGCGCCTTCGGCGACGGCGGCCTCCAGGTCGGCGCTCATGCCCATGCTCAGGGTGTCCAGCGCCAGGCCGCTGGCGTTCAGCGTGTCCAGCAATGCGCGCAGCGCCCGGTGCGGTGCACGCTGGGCATCCATGTCGCCCGCCGGTTCCGGGATGGCCATCAGCCCGCGCAGGCGCAGCCGCGGCAGGGCCGCCACCGCCTGGGCCGCCGCCAGCACGTCGGCCGGGGCGAAACCGCTTTTGCTGGTTTCACCACTGATGTTGACTTGCAGGCACACCTGCAGCGGGCCCAGGTGGTCCGGGCGCTGCTCGCTCAGCCGCTGGGCGATCTTGAGCCGGTCCACCGAATGCACCCAGTCCACCGCCTCGGCCACCGGCCGGGTCTTGTTGCTCTGCAGCGGGCCGATCAGGTGCCAGGTGATCTGGGGGCGCAGATCGGCCAGCGTGGCGATCTTGTCCAGCATCTCCTGCACATAGTTTTCGCCGAACTGGCGGCAGCCAGCGTCAAACGCGTCACGCACGGCCGCGGCCGGAAAGGTCTTGCTCACCGCCAGCAGCGTGACGCTGTCCACGGGCCGGCCGGCCGCAGCACAGGCCTGGGCGATGCGGCTGTGCACGCCTTGGAGATTGCCGATAACGCTCGTCATAATCCCCTCAGCCTATCGCGAAACGCCCATGGACATCACCCAACTGCTGGCCTTCTCGGTCAAGAACAAGGCCTCCGACCTGCACCTGTCGGCCGGCCTGCCACCGATGATCCGGGTCAACGGCGATGTGCGCCGCATCAATGTCGAGGCGCTGGACCACAAGGCCGTGCACGACATGGTCTACGACATCATGAACGACGCCCAGCGCAAGGCGTACGAAGACACGCTGGAATGCGACTTCTCGTTCGAGATCCAGGGCCTGGCCCGCTTCCGCGTCAATGCCTTCAACCAGAACCGCGGCGCCGGCGCGGTGTTCCGCACGATTCCCAGCAAGATCCTCACGCTCGACCAGCTCAACGCGCCCAAGATCTTTGCCGATCTGGCGCTGCGCCCACGCGGCATGGTGCTGGTCACCGGCCCCACCGGCTCGGGCAAGAGCACCACGCTGGCGGCGATGGTCAACCACCTCAACGAGAACGAATACGGCCATGTGCTGACGGTGGAAGACCCGATCGAGTTCGTGCACGAGAGCAAGAAGTGCCTGGTCAACCAGCGCGAGGTGGGCCCGCACACCATGAGCTTCGCCAACGCGCTGCGCAGCGCGCTGCGCGAAGACCCGGACGCCATCCTGGTGGGCGAAATGCGCGACCTGGAGACCATCCGCCTGGCGCTCACGGCGGCCGAGACCGGTCACCTGGTCTTCGGCACGCTGCACACCAGCAGCGCGGCCAAGACGGTGGACCGCATCGTCGACGTGTTCCCCGCTGCCGAGAAGGAGATGGTGCGGGCGATGCTGAGTGAATCCCTGGTGGCGGTCATCTCGCAGACCCTGTGCAAGCTCAAGGACGGCAGCGGCCGCGCCGCGGCGCACGAGATCATGATCGGCACCCCGGCCATCCGCAACCTGATCCGCGAGAACAAGGTGGCGCAGATGTACTCGTCGATCCAGACCGGCCAGAACCTGGGCATGCAGACGCTCGACCAGAACCTGGCCGACCTGGTGCGCCGCGGCGTGATCTCGGCCGGCGAGGCGCGGTCGAAGGCGAAGATCCCCGAGAATTTCCCCGGTTAATCAAGGGCAGTACAGATGGAACGCGACCAGGCCTCGAAGTTCATCCACGACCTGCTGCGGCTGATGGCCACGCGGGGTGGGTCCGACCTGTTCCTGACGGCCGACTTCCCGCCCGCCATCAAGGTGGACGGCAAGGTCACCCGGGTCTCGCCGCAGCCACTGACCGGCCAGCACACCATGGCGCTGGCCCGCTCGATCATGAACGAGCGGCAGGCCGCCGAGTTCGAGCGCACCAAGGAATGCAACTTCGCCATCTCGCCGCAGGGCGTGGGGCGCTTCCGCGTCAACGCCTTCATGCAGCAGGGCCATGTGGGCATGGTGATGCGCACCATCCCGCAGGTGCTGCCCACCATCGACGGCCTGGGCCTGCCGCAGGTGATGAAGGAGGTGGCGATGACCAAGCGCGGCCTGGTCATCATGGTGGGGGCCACCGGCTCGGGCAAGAGCACCTCGCTGGCGGCGATGATCGACCACCGCAACGAGAACAGTTACGGCCACATCATCACCATCGAAGACCCGGTGGAGTTCGTGCATGCGCACAAGAACTGCATCGTCACCCAGCGCGAGGTCGGCATCGACACAGACGGCTGGGAGCAGGCGCTGAAGAACACGCTGCGCCAGGCGCCCGATGTCATCCTGATGGGCGAGATCCGCGACCGCGAGACCATGGAGCATGCGGTGGCCTTTGCCGAGACCGGCCACCTGTGCATCACCACCCTGCATGCCAACAGCGCCAACCAGGCGCTCGACCGCATCATCAACCTGTTTCCCGAAGAGCGCCGCCAGCAACTGCTGATGGACCTGTCGCTGAACCTCAAGAGCATCGTCAGCCAGCGCCTGCTGCCCAAGGAGGAAGGCAAGGGCCGCATCGCCGCGGTGGAGATCCTGCTGAACACGCCGCTGATCAGTGAGCTGATCTTCAAGGGCGAGGTCGCCGAGATGAAGGACCTGATGAAGCGCAGCCGCGAGCTGGGCATGCAGACCTTCGACCAGGCGCTGTTCGACCTGTACGAGGCCGGCGAGGTGACCATGGAAGACGCGCTGCGCAACGCCGATTCAGTCAACGACCTGCGCTTGCAGTTCAAGCTGCACAGCCAGCGCGCGCGCAACCGCGATCTCTCGGCCGGCACCGAGCACATGAGCATCATGTGAGCGCCCGACCACCCACCGAAGTGACCCCCCACCATGGCTGATCTGCTGGCGGCCTACCGCCACACCACCAAGAACCGCGCCGAGATCGAGGCCAGCACCACCTGCGGCTGCTGCTACTGCATGCAGACCTTCCCGGCCGACGAGATCGTGGCCTGGGCCGGGCTGGATTTCAGCCAGCTCGACAACCCCGATGCCGCCGATGCCGAAACCGCCGTCTGCCCGCGCTGCGGCAGCGAGGCGGTGATGGGCGACAAGTCGGGCTTCACCCTCACGCCGCAGTTCCTCGGCCAGATGAACGAGGCCTGGTTCCAGCGCACCATCGTGCGCAAGCCCGCGCCCAAGAAGTGACCCCATGACAAAAACCTACGATTCCATTCCGAGCCGCCGCGTCGCCTTCCTGGGCCTGGGCGTGATGGGCCACCCGATGGCCGGCCACCTGGCACGCGCCGGCCACCAGGTCACCGTCTACAACCGCAGCAGCGCCAAGGCCCAGGCCTGGGTGGCCGAGTACGGCGGCAAGGCCGCCCCCACCCCGCGCGAGGCAGCAGCCGGCGCCGAGTTCGTCTTCGCCTGCGTCGGCAATGACGACGACCTGCGCTCCGTGGTGCTGGGCGCCGACGGGGCGTTTGCCGGCATGGCAAGCGGCGCGGTGTTCGTCGACCACACCACCGCGTCGGCCGAGGTGGCGCGCGAGCTCTACGGTGCCGCCCGCACCCTGGGCCTGCAGTTCCTCGACGCGCCAGTCTCCGGCGGCCAGGCGGGTGCGGTCAACGGCCTGCTGACGGTGATGTGTGGCGGTGATGCCGAGCCGTTTGCCGCCATGCAGCCGGTGGCGCTGGCGTTCTCGCGCGCCGTCACCCTGGTGGGCGCGCCCGGCGCCGGCCAACTGGCCAAGATGGTCAACCAGATCTGCATCGCCGGCCTGGTGCAGGCGCTGTCCGAGGGCATCGCCTTCGGCCAGAAGGCCGGCCTGGACATGAAGCAGGTGCTCGATGTCATCGGCAAGGGCGCCGCCCAGAGCTGGCAGATGGACAACCGCGGCAAGACCATGGTCGACGGCCAGTTCAACTTCGGCTTCGCCGTCGACTGGATGCGCAAGGACCTGGGTCTGGTGATGGACGAGGCCCGCCGCAACGGCGCCCGCGTGCCCGTCACCGCCCTGGTCGACCAGTTCTATGCCGATGTGCAGGCCGCCGGCGGCAACCGCTTCGACACCAGCAGCCTGGTCACACGGCTGAAGTGACGCCGCCCCCGGGCAGCGGCGTCACTTGCGCTGCAGCGCGGCCAGCTCGGCCTCGGTGAGGATCTCGAACACCTTCACCACCTTGCCCACGCCGCTGGTGGCACGGGCCAGCTCGGTGGCGCGGTTGGCCTCGCGCTCGGTCACCCGGCCCATCAGGTAGATGGTGCCGCGCTCGGCCACCACCTTGAAGGCATTGGCCTGCAGGTCCTTGGCGTCGACGAAGGCGGCCTTCACCTTGCTGCTGAGGATGGCGTCGTTGCTGCGTGCCGACAGCGTGGTGGTGCCCATCACCGCCAGCTCGTTGACGGTGGCGCGCACGTTCTCGATGCGGGCCACTGCCTGCTCGGTGGCCACGCGGGCGGCCTCTGTCGGCACCTCGCCGGTGATCAGCACCGTGCGGTTGTAGCTGGTCACGCTGACGTTGGACTCGCTGCCAGCGGCCTCGCGCACCCGGTTGATCGACTTCAGCTCGATGGCCTGGTCTTCCAGCTGGGCGCCGCTGGTGCGGCGGTCTGTCACCGACAGCGCTGTGCCCACCATCGCCCCGCCCACGATCAGCGGTGCGCAGGCGCCCAGCAGGGTGGCAGCGGAGACGGCAGCGGCCAGCACGGCCATGCGGGATGCAGCGGAGATGCTCTTCTTCGGGGTCATGCGGGATCCTGTTCGCCCAGCAGTTGCAGATCGATCGCGTCACACAGGCAGTGCAGCACCAGCAGGTGGGTTTCCAGCACGCGCACGCGGCGGTCGTGCGGCACGGCCACCAGCACGTCGGTCTCGCCCAGCGCACCGCGCAAGGCGCCGCCGGTGCGGCCGGTGAGGGCGATCACGGTCATGTCCTGGCCCTGCGCGGCAGCCACCGCGGCCAGCAGCGCCGGGTGGTTGCCGTCGCTGTCGATCAGCAGCAGCAGGTCGCCGGGCTGGCCCAGCGTCTCGACCTGGCGCGACAGCACGGTGTCGAAGCTGGCGCCGGGCAGCACCGCCATCGCCGACAGCGCCGGGCCGTCCACACCCAGGGCCAGCGCGGCCAGGCCGGGCCGTTCACGCTCGAAGCAGCCGATCAGCTCGGCCGTCACCAGCTGGGCCAGGCTGGCCGAGGCGCCCAGCCCGGCCACCAGCACCCGGCCGCCGGCGGTGAGCCCGGCCACCAGGGCGGCCACGGCCTGCTCGATCGGGCGGCCCAGCACCTCGGCCGCCTGGTACTTGAGATCGGCGCTTTCGAAGAATTGCTGCTGGATGCGTTGCTCAAGCATGGTGCCGCATGATAGGCCAGGGGGTCAGCCGGCCTCGAAGGCGCCGGGCAGCCACTGCAGCTGCTCGCCGTCGATGGCCACCACGTCGAAGCGGCAGGGCGGCAGCACGGCCAGCCCCATCAGGTAGTGCTGCGCGGCGCGCACGATGCGCTGCTGCTTGAGGCCGGTGACGCTGGCCGCCGCACCGCCGTGGCTGCCGCCGGCACGCGCGCGCACCTCCACGAAGACCAGCGTGCCGTCGGGCGCGCGCAGGATCAGGTCGACCTCGCCGGCGCGCTGGCGCGGCCCGCCGGCCAGCCGATAATTGCGCTGCACCAGCTGCAGGCCCTGCTGCTGCAAGTGGGCCAGCGCCCGGTCCTCGGCGGCATCGCCCCGGGCCTTGGTGGTGGCACCCGGCGCCTTGGCGTCGCCCCGGCCTGAGCCCCAGCCCCAACCCTTGACCAACCCCATCTCCACCTCCCTGCTGCACCAGGCCGCCGCGGCCGCCACCGGTGGCCAGCACCACCCGGCGGGGGCACTGTACGTGGTGGCCACGCCCATCGGCAACCTGGCCGACATCACGCTGCGGGCGGTGCATGTGCTGGGTTTGGTGGATGCGGTGGCGTGTGAAGACACCCGCGTCACCGGCCAGCTGCTGCGCCACCTGGGGCTGGACAAGCCGCTGATCGCCCTGCACCAGCACAACGAGGCCGGCGCCGCGCGCGGCGTGGTCGACCGCCTGGCGCAGGGCCAGCGCATCGCCTACGCCAGCGACGCCGGCACGCCGGCCGTCAGCGACCCTGGCGCGGTGCTGGTGGCCGCGGTGGCCGCGGCCGGCCACCGGGTGCTGCCGATCCCGGGTGCCAGCAGCGCGGTGGCGGCGCTCAGCGCGGCGGGCGATGCGGCGGCCCAGGGTTTCGCCTTCCTCGGCTTTGCACCGGCCAAGGGTGCCGACCGGCGCGCCTGGCTGCAGGCGGCCAGCGCCGCGCCGGGCTGCCAGGTGCTGTTCGAGGCGCCGCACCGCATCGCTGCGCTGCTCGACAGCCTGGCCGAGGCGGCGCCGCAGCGGCGCATCACCCTCTGCCGCGAGCTGACCAAGCAGTTCGAGACCATCGCCACGGCGCCAGCGGCCGACCTGCCAGCCTGGCTGGCCGCCGATGCCAACCGCGGCCGCGGTGAGTTTGTGCTGGTGCTGCATGCGGTGCCGGTGGTGGCCGCGGCCGACGACGGTCTGCCGCCCGAGGCCGAGCGCCTGCTGGGCCCGCTGCTGCGCGAACTGCCGCTGAAGCAGGCGGTGGCGCTGGCAGCCGAGCTGAGCGGCGCGCCGCGCAATGCGCTCTACCAGCGGGCGCTGGCGCTGCGCGCTGCCGACGGCGAGGCGGCGGACGACGCGGCGGAATAGCCTGCCGATCAACCGGCCGACTGCGGCCGCACCTGGGCGTCGTGCTTCTGGCGGTGGATGCTGCGGCTGGCGTGGTCCTGCAGGCGGTGCAGGCGGTGGCGCTCCTGTGCCGTCACCGTGCCGTCGGCCTTGGCATGGCGCTCGGCCTGGCGGACATGGCGCTGCTGGTGGCGCAGGTGGCGGGTCTCGGCCTTGGTCAGCGAGCCATCGGCCACGCCGTGGGCGATGCGGGCTTCCTGCCGGGCCTGGCGGGCGTCGACCCGCGGCGTGTCGGTGGCGGCCTGGGCGGCGGTGATGCCGGCCAGCGAGAACAGGGCGATGGTGAGGGGGCGGGCAAAGCGCATGGTGACAACCTCGTGCGTTGGTGGTGGTGTGGGGATCTGGCAAGGCCCGGGCCCGAGCTTGCTGTCACAACGGCGCGCCGCAGCGGCCGGTGCACGCCGGCCATGCAAAGTAGTGTGAACCGCGTGCCGTTCCCGCCCGGGCCCACCGTCAGCGCGGCCACCCCCTGCTGCCTACAATCCCCCGATGATCAGCCGCGAACCCACCCTCGAACGCCTCGCCATCGCCCAGCAGCTGCTGATCGAGCCCTTCGGGCTGGATGAAGCCAAGCTGGCCCACGCCCTGGGCGTGATTGGCGAGCACCGCATCGACGATGCCGACCTGTACTTCCAGATCACCCGCCATGAGGGCTGGAGCCTGGAGGAGGGCATCGTCAAGAGCGGCAGCTTCAGCATCGACCAGGGCGTGGGCGTGCGCGCCGTGGCCGGCGAGAAGACCGCCTTCGCCTACAGCGACGACATCTCCGAGGCCAGCCTGCTGGATGCCGCGCGCACCGTGCGCAGCATCGCCGCGGCCGGCCAGAGCCGCCGTGTGAAGGTGGGCCGGGCGCCGAAGATCGCCACCAGCCGTGCGCTGTATGCGCCCACCGACCCGATTGCCACGCTCGACAGCGTGCAGAAGGTGGCCCTGCTCGAGAAGATCGAACGCATGGCCCGCGCCCGTGACCCGCGCATCGTGCAGGTGATGGCCGGCGTGGCGGCCGAATACGACGTGGTGCTGGTGGCCCGTGCCGACGGCACCCGCGCCGCCGACGTGCGGCCGCTGGTGCGGCTGTCGATCACCGTGATCGCCGAGCAGAACGGCCGCCGCGAGGTGGGCTCGGGCGGCGGCGGTGGCCGCTTCGGCCTGGGCTATTTCCAGGACGAGCAGCTGGTGCAGTACGTCGACCAGGCGGTGAACGCCGCGCTGACCAACCTGGACAGCCGCCCGGCCCCGGCCGGCGAGATGACCGTGGTGCTGGGCCCCGGCTGGCCCGGCGTGCTGCTGCACGAGGCGGTGGGCCATGGCCTGGAAGGCGACTTCAACCGCAAGGGCAGCAGCACCTTCAGCGGCCGCATCGGCCAGCGGGTGGCGGCCAAGGGCGTGACGGTGCTGGATGACGGCACCATCGCCGACCGCCGCGGCAGCCTGAACGTCGACGACGAAGGCCATGCCAGCCAGCGCAACGTGCTGATCGAGGACGGCATCCTGCGCGGCTACATCCAGGACAGCATGAACGCCCGCCTGATGGGCGTGAAGCCCACCGGCAACGGCCGCCGCGAAAGCTATGCCCATGTGCCGATGCCGCGCATGACCAACACCTACATGCTCAACGGCGACAAGACCAAGGACGAGATCGTCGGCAGCATCAAGCGCGGCCTGTACGCCACCAACTTCGGCGGCGGCCAGGTCGACATCACCAGCGGCAAGTTCGTGTTCTCGGCCAGTGAGGCCTATTGGGTCGAGAACGGCAAGATCCTGTACCCGGTCAAGGGCGCCACCATCATCGGCAACGGGCCCGAGGCGCTCAAGCGCGTCAGCATGATCGGCAACGACCTGGCGCTGGATTCCGGCGTGGGCGTGTGCGGCAAGGACGGCCAGAGCGTGCCGGTGGGCGTGGGCCAGCCCACGCTGCGCATCGACGGCATGACGGTGGGCGGCACCGCCTGACCCACCCGCCGCGGCAGCCATGCCCGACAGCAGCAGCGCAGCCGCGGCCCGCCCGGCGCCGGTGTCGCTGTTCTACAGCTATGCGCATGAAGACGAGAAGCTGCGCTGCGATCTGGAGCGCCACCTCAAGATCCTGCAGCACCGCGGGCTGATCCAGCCCTGGCACGACCGCGCCATCGTGCCCGGCGCGCTGTGGGACGCCGAGATCCACCAGCAACTGGCGCAGGCCGACCTGGTGCTGCTGCTGCTGAGCTCGTACTTCATGGGCTCCGACTACATCCTGGGCGTGGAGCTGAAGACCGCGCTGCGCCGCGCCGCCGAGGGCAGCGCCACCGTGGTGCCCATCCTGCTGCGGCCGCTGGACCTGGAAGGCCTGGACAGCGACGATCTGCCGCTGGCGCCGCTGTTGCAGCGCCAGGGCCTGCCGCGCGACCTGAAGGCGGTGACCAGTTGGCGCCAGCGCGAGGAGGCCTGGGTCAGCGTCTCCAAGGGCCTGCGCAGCACGGTGGCCGACATCCAGGCCCGTCGGTCGTCTGCACCGGCCGCGCCACTGCCGGCGGCACCGCAGACGCAGGCGATGTTCGGCACTGCTGCGCTGGCGCCGCTGGCCGATCCGCTGCTCGATGCGGTGCTGGACAACGCCGCCGCCGGCATCCTGGCGGCGCAGCAGGCGCGTGGCGGGCCTGCGCCGTCGACCGCTGCCCTGCAGCGCCAGGCGCTGGCGCTGATCGATGGCGACCACCTGCCCCGCGTGCTGTGGGTGGACGACCATCCCGAGGGCAACCTGGCCGAGGCCGACATGCTGGCGCGGCTGCAGATCGAGCTGGTGCAGGTGCGCAGCACCGAGGAAGCACTGGCGCGGCTGCGCAGCGACCCCGAGCCGTTCGACCTGGCGCTGAGCGACTGGCAGCGCCATGCCGAGGGTCCCGACGCCTGCCTGCGCCTGCAGCAGGCGCTGCAGCAGTCCGGGCTGCGCGTGCCGCTGGTGGTCTACCACGGCGGCTTCGACGCCGCCCTGCGCCGCGACCGGGCCGAGCGGGCGCGCCGCGCCGGGCTGTTCGGCGAGGCAGTGCTGCCGGGCGAGCTGCTGGCGCTGGTGCAGGCGGCGCTGCAGCGCGGCTAGGCCGGCGTCGGGCCCGCACGGGATCCACGCCAAGCCTTTCACGGTCTGGCCCCGCAAGCTTTGGGGCCAATTCAAAACCCCTTTACACTCCAGCCTGTCGAGGGGGGAGTAGCTGGTCACGGCCGGGGGCGCACAAGCCCCAGCATGTGGCCGCGGCATCCCGTCAGTACGGAGTATCCGCAGGCACCCAGGTGGGTTGCCGGCGTTGATCCCGGGACCGCAAAGGCGCACCCCGCGCTTTCGCAAGACCCTTCGGCGCGATCCTCAACCTTGCCCGCCGGTGTGCCTTTGCGCACGTGTGCCTGTGGGCGCCTTTGAACGGGAGTGTCCATGGACACCATCGCGCCGACCTGGCTCTGGGTCTTTTTCGTCTGCAGCGTGCTGGCCGCGCTGTTCGTGGACTTCGTCGTGCTGCGCAAGCAGGGCGCCCACGCCGTCGGCGTGAAGGAGGCGCTGAACTGGTCGATCATCTGGGTGCTGCTGTCCTTCGCCTTCAACGGCCTGTTCTGGTTCGCCGTCTGGCAGGACCACGGCACGGCCCTGGCCAACACCAAGAGCATGGAGTTCCTCACCGGCTATCTCATCGAGAAGAGCCTGGCGGTGGACAACATCTTCGTGTTCCTGATGATCTTCACCTACTTCGCGGTGCCGGCGGAGTTCCAGAAGCGGGTGCTGATGATCGGCATCATCGGCGCCATCGTGCTGCGCACGGTGATGATCCTGGTGGGCGCCTGGCTGATCCAGCAGTTCCACTGGATCCTCTACGTGTTCGGTGCCTTCCTGATCCTCACCGGCGTCAAGATGTGGTGGGCCGCCGGGCAGGAGCCCGACCTGGAGAGCAATCCCGCGCTGAAGCTGCTGCGCCGCATCATCCCGGTGAGCAAGAACTTCGATGGCGAGAAGTTCTTCACCCTGGAAAACGGCAAGCGCATCGCGACGCCGCTGTTTCTGGTGATCGTGCTGGTGGCGGTGACCGACGTGATCTTCGCGGTCGACTCGATCCCGGCGATCTTCGCGATCACGATGGACCCGTTCATCGTGCTGACCTCGAACATCTTCGCCATCCTGGGGCTGCGGGCGATGTACTTCCTGCTGGCTGCCATCGCCGCCAAGTTCCACCTGCTGAGCTACGGCCTGTCGGTGATCCTGGTGTTCATCGGCACGAAGATGGTGCTGATCGACGTCTACAAGATCCCGGTGGTGGTGAGCCTGGGCGTGGTGGTGGCGATCCTGGCGATCACCATGGTCTGGAGCGTCAAGACGGCGCCCAAGATCGACGCCAAGGGCAGCGAGGCGGGCTGACCGCCCTGCGCTGCGCGCGTGTGGATCACGCGCGCAGCCACATGGTGATCAGCAGCAGGGCGGCACCTGCCAGCAGATGGCAGGTGACCACCATGGCGGCCAGGCGCCAGCCCAGGTGTTCGGGCGACCGGCCCACGCCGATGGCATGGGCCGCACGGCTGACCAGCAGCAAGAGCCCGTAGCCGTGCAGCAGGGCAGCGGGCATGCCCGCCAGCTCCAGCAGCAACAGCAGCAGCAAGGCCAGCGGCACGTACTCGGCAAAGTGGCCGTGCACCCGCACCGCGCGCTGCAGTTCGGCGTGGCCGCCATCGCCCAGCGGCTGTTTCAGCACCACCCGCAGCCGCACCACCCGCAAGGCCAGGCCTGCATACAGCAGCGCCAGCAGGCCGGCATAGAGGCCGGTGGTGGCGGCTGCGGCGGGCAGCCCGGCGGCGTCGTTCACGGCGTGTCGTCCTCGGCCCGCTCGCCCAGGAAGCCGCCGCTCTGGTGTGCCCACAGCCGCGCATACAGGCCGCCGGCAGCCAGCAGGTCGTCGTGCCGGCCCTGCTCGACGATGCGGCCGGCATCCATCACCACCAGGCGGTCCATGGCCGCGATGGTGGACAGGCGGTGGGCGATGGCCACCACCGTCTTGCCTTCCATCAGCCGGTACAGGCTGGCCTGGATGGCGGCTTCCACCTCGCTGTCGAGCGCGCTGGTGGCCTCGTCCAGCAGCAGGATGGGCGCGTCCTTCAGCATCACCCGCGCAATCGCGATGCGCTGGCGCTGGCCGCCCGAGAGCTTGACGCCGCGTTCGCCCACATGGGCGTCGTAACCCTGGCGGCCCTTGGCATCGGCCAGGCCGGCGATGAAGGCCGAAGCCTCGGCCCGCTCGGCGGCGGCGCGCATCGCGTCGTCGCCGGCATCGGGCCGGCCGTAGAGGATGTTGTCGCGCACGCTGCGGTGCAGCAGGCTGGTGTCCTGCGTCACCATGCCCACCTGGGCGCGCAGGCTGTCCTGCGTCACCTGGGCAATGTCCTGGCCGTCGATCAGGATGCGGCCGTCTGCCACGTCATGGAAGCGCAGCAGCAGGTTCACCACCGTGCTCTTGCCGGCGCCCGAGCGGCCCACCAGGCCGATCTTCTCGCCGGGGCGGATCACCAGATCCAGCCCGTCGATCACCGTCTTGGTGCCGCCGTAGGCAAAGCGCACGCCCTCCAGCCGGATCTCGCCCTGGCGCACCACCAGGGGCTGCGCGCCGGGCGCATCCACCACCGCCCGCGGCCGGCTCAGCATCTGGATGCCGTCGGCCACCGTGCCCACATGCTCGAACAGCGTGGCCATCTCCCACATGATCCAGTGCGAGATGCCGTTCAGGCGCAGCGCCATCGCCGTGGCCGCGGCCACCGCGCCGATGCCCACGTCGCCCTGCACCCACA
The DNA here is from genome assembly GCF_005403045.1 of Pseudaquabacterium pictum. Taxonomy (GTDB): domain Bacteria; phylum Pseudomonadota; class Gammaproteobacteria; order Burkholderiales; family Burkholderiaceae_C; genus Pseudaquabacterium; species Pseudaquabacterium pictum. The sequence continues at coordinate 10,337 of NZ_BJCL01000029.1, read as the reverse complement.
GCGCCAGTGCGGTGCCGGCGATGCCCATCACCAGGGCCATGCTCAGCGCATGAATCAGGATCTCGAAGCTGCTGGCCAGCCGCATCTGCGCATGCACCGTGGCCAGGAATTCGGCCATCGCGCCCTGGGCGTGGGCGGCCTCGCGCCGGTCATGCGCGAACAGCTTGACGGTGGCGATGTTGGTGTAGGCATCGGTGATGCGCCCGGTCATCAGGCTGCGGGCATCGGCCTGGCTCTGCGACACCTTGGCCAGCCGCGGCACGTAGTGGTGCAGCGTCAGGCTGTACAGCACCAGCCAGCCCAGCAGCGGCGCCAGCATCCAGGCATTGAAGCTGCCCACCACCAGCACCAGCGTGACGAAGTAGATGACGATGAACACCAGGATGTCGCACAGGATCATCCACACGTCGCGCACGGCGAGTGCGGTCTGCATCACCTTGGCGGCCACCCGGCCGGCGAACTCGTCGCCGTAGAAGCCCATGCTCTGGCCCAGCATCAGGCGGTGGAAGTTCCAGCGCAGCCGCATCGGGAAGTTGCCCGACAGTGCCTGCTGCTTGAGCATCGACTGCATCGCCACCAGCGCAATGCTGCCCACCAGCACCGCGCCCAGCGCCAGCAGCTTGCCACCCTCGTCGGCCCACAGCCGCTCGGGCGGCACCTTGGCCAGCCAGTCCACCAGGTTGCCCAGCCAGGCGTACAGCAGCGCTTCGAACACGCCGATGGCGGCGGTGAACAGCGTCATCGCCGAGATCCACTTGCCCAGGCCCTGCGTGCTGGCCCGCATGAACGGCCAGAAACCCGCCGGCGGCGTGGCCACCGCCGTCTCGGGGTAGGGGTCGACCAGGCGTTCGAAGGCGGCGAACACGCCCATCGTGTTCAGTCCTGGTCTTGCGCGCGCGCCAGGCGCTCGCTGCGCCAGTACACGTCGTCGCCGCCCAGGCCGTCGAGGTTGGCGCGGTTCAGCACCCGGGCCAGCACGAACAGCAGGTCGCTCAGCCGGTTCAGGTACTGGCGTGGCGCCTCGTTGACCGGCTCCTGCAGCGCCAGGTGCACCACGGCGCGCTCGGCGCGGCGGGCGATGGTGCGGCTGACATGGGCCAGCGCGGCGCTGCGGGTGCCTGCGGGCAGGATGAACTCGGCCAGCCGCGGCAGCGCGGCGTTGTAGTGGGCCAGCGCCTCGTCGAGCCGCAGCACGGCGTCGTCCTTCAGCAGCGTGAAGCCGGGGATCGACAGCTCGCCGCCCAGGTTGAACAGCTCGTGCTGGATGACCACCAGCAGGGTGCGCACATCGTCGGGCAGCGGCTCGGCCAGCAGCACGCCGATGCTGCTGTTGAGCTCGTCCACATCGCCCATGGCCATCACCCGCAGGTGGTCCTTGGGCACGCGGCTGCCGTCGCCCAGGCCGGTGGTGCCGTCGTCTCCGGTGCGGGTGGCGATCTGGGTGAGGCGGTTGGCCATGGCGAATCCTGTGGGGCGTTGGAGCGGGTGAAAGGGCGGCATCTTCGCACCACCGGCGCAGGCCGGGTGGGCACACCCGCATGCGACCGCACCGGCACAGGGCCCGGCAAAGGCCCTACCATCGCCCGCTGTCCAGCACCGCCACCGGAGACACCGCATGAACGCCCCCGTCGACATTGCCAAGATGCTGCAGCCGCGCCCCGTGCCGGCCGCGATGCTGGACGCGCTGAAGGCCCGCTTCGGCGAGCGCTGCAGCACCGCCCAGGCGGTGCGCGAGCAGCACGGCCGCGATGAATCGCCGTTCGAGGTGCCGCCGCCCGAGGCGGTGGTGTTCGCCGAGTCCACCACCGACGTGGCCGATGCCGTCAAGCTGGCCAGCCAGTACGAGGTGCCGGTCATCGCCTACGGCACCGGCTCGTCGCTGGAGGGCCACCTGCTGGCCGTGCAGGGCGGCATCAGCATCGATGTGTCGCGCATGAACCAGGTGCTGCGCATCAACGATGAAGACCTCACCGTCACCGTGCAGCCGGGTGTCACCCGCAACCAGCTGAACAACGCCATCCGCCACACCGGCCTGTTCTTCCCGATCGACCCGGGTGCCGACGCCAGCATCGGCGGCATGGCCGCCACCCGCGCCAGCGGCACCAACGCCGTGCGCTACGGCACCATGCGCGAGAACGTGCTGGCGCTGGAAGTGGTCACCGCCAGCGGCGAGGTGCTCCGCACCGGCACCCGCGCCAAGAAGAGCAGCGCCGGCTACGACCTGACGCGCCTGATGGTCGGCAGCGAAGGCACGCTGGGCATCCTCACCGAGGTCACGGTCAAGCTCTATCCGCAGCCGGAATCGGTGTCGGCGGCGATCTGCCACTTTCCCAGCATCGACGCGGCGGTCAAGACCACCATCGCCATCATCCAGCTGGGCGTGCCGATTGCCCGTTGCGAGCTGCTGGACGCCAACGCGGTGCGCTACGTCAACAACCACGACAAGTTGAGCCTGCGGCCCGCGCCGATGCTGCTGATGGAATTCCACGGCAGCGCCGCCGGGGTGGCCGAGCAGGCGCAGACGGTGCAGGAAGTCGCCCGCGACCACGGCGGCGAGGATTTCCAGTGGGCCACCACGCCGGAAGAGCGCACCAGGCTGTGGACCGCCCGCCACCGCGCCTACTTCGCCGGCATGTCGTCCAACCCCGGCTGCCGCACCGTGACCACCGACACCTGCGTGCCGATCAGCCGCCTGGCCAGCTGCATCGACAAGGCGGTGACCGAGGCCGACGAAGCCGGCCTGCCGTACTACATCGTCGGCCATGTGGGCGACGGCAACTTCCACATCGCCTACATGATCGACCCGGGCAAGCCGGAGCAGCGGGTGCTGGCCGAGCAGCTGAACGACCAGCTGGTGCACCATGCCCTCAGCCTGGAAGGTACCTGCACCGGCGAGCACGGCATCGGCCTGCACAAGCAGGGCTTCCTGGTCGACGAGGCCGGCGCGGCCACGGTGGAGATGATGCGGCTGCTCAAGCGTGCGCTCGATCCGAAGAACATCCTCAACCCGGGCAAGATCTTCGCCCTGTAGGCGCGCGGGCCGGGGGTGCATGGAACAATCTTGGGCAATTCGAGTTCTCAGGCCGGTACAGCCTGGATGCCATGCCCGACACGCCCCGCACCTTCACCGTCGATGACTTCGACTTCGACCTGCCGCCTGGGCTGATCGCCCAGCACCCGGCGCCCCAGCGCAGCGCTTCGCGCCTGCTCGATGGCACGGGCGCCGCACCGGTCGACCTGCGCTTCTCCGACCTGCCCGGGCTGCTGGCCCCGGGCGATTTGCTGGTCTTCAACGACACCCGCGTCATCAAGGCCAGGCTGTTCGGCGAGAAGCCCACCGGTGGCGCGGTCGAGGCGCTGATCGAGCGGGTGCTGCCCGCCGGTGATGGCCACACCCACGAGGTGCTGGCCCACCTGCGCGCCAGCAAGAGCCCGCGGCCGGGCAGCACGGTGCGCTTTGCCGACGGCGCCTTCGAGGCCGAGGTGCTGGGCCGCGGCGGGCCCGATGGCGGCCTGTTCCACCTGCGCTTCCCGTCCGACCCGTTTGCGCTGCTGGAGGCGCACGGCCATGTGCCGCTGCCGCCCTACATCACCCATGCCGACGGCGCCGACGACGTGGCGCGCTACCAGACGGTGTTCGCCGACAAGCCCGGCGCGGTGGCCGCGCCCACCGCGTCGCTGCACTTCGACGACGGCGTGCTGGCGGCTCTGGCCGCGCGCGGCGTGCAGCGCGCCCAGGTCACGCTGCATGTGGGTGCCGGCACCTTCCAGCCGGTGCGCAGCGCCACCCTGTCCGAGCACAAGATGCACAGCGAGTGGTACGAGGTGCCGCAGCCCACGGTGGACGCCATCAGCCGCACCCGCGCCGCCGGAGGCCGCATCGTGGCCGCCGGCACCACCACGCTGCGGGCGCTGGAATCGGCCGCGCTGGGCGGCACGCTGGTGGCCGGCGCGCGCGAGACCGATGTGTTCATCACCCCGGGCTTTCCGTTCCGCGTGGTCGACCGCCTGGTCACCAACTTCCACCTGCCGCGCAGCACCCTGTTGATGCTGGTGTCGGCCTTTGCCGGCCATGCGCACGCCCGGGCGCTCTACCGCCACGCCATCGAATCGGGTTACCGGTTCTTCAGCTACGGCGATGCCATGCTGCTGGAGCGCCGCGCGCCCGCCGTCACCAGGGCAGGTTGAGCGTCGCCTGCCAGCCCAGCGCCGATGCCTGGCCCGCGCGGCCGGCATTGCTGCGCAGCCACACGCCGCCCAGTGGCCCCTGCACGCCGACGCCCACCGCGTGCCAGCGTGCTTCGGCATCGAGCTGCAGCGCCCAGCCCGGGCCCAGTTGGCGCACCGGCAGCGCGGCCCACAGTGCCGGCAGGTCCAGGCCGCCGATGCGCTCCCAGCGGACGCCCACCAGGCTGCCGCTCGGCAAGGCCGGGATCAGCCGGTCGACCGCCATGCCCGCCGTGGCCGACCACTTGCGTGGCAGCCGCAGCCGCACGTCCTGCGCGCTGTTCTGGCCGTTGAGCAGCGGCTGGTAGTCCAGGTAGCCGCGCGGGTCCACCTGCCGGGTGCTCGACGACAGGCGCATGGTCTCGGTGGCCACCCGTGCGGTGCGCAGCCGCGAGACGCCGTCCACCAGCGACAGGTTGGCAAACCAGCCGGCGGCGGGCTGCCACAGCAGGCCGATGTCGCTTGTGAAGCCGCTGCCGGTGGCGTCCCGCGTGCCCAGGCCGCCGAACTGGCGGTAGGAGGCCTGCTGCAGCGTCGTGGCATCGAAGACATAGCCGGTGGCGCCGGCGTACTGCACCGAGCCCTGCACGTCGGTGATGCGCAGGCGGCGCACGCTCAGCGGCGTCAGGGCGGCGGTCAGGCGCAGGCCGGCGGCGTCGGCCTGGGCGGCAGGCAGCAGTGTCCAGCTGCGGGCCACGCGCAGGCCGGCCCAGACCACGCCCTGTTCATGGGCCGCGGCATCGAACCGGCTGCCGTCGGCCGGGGTCAGACGCTGCTTGTAGGCATGCACCAGGTCGAAGCTGCCGCGTGAACCGTCGACGAGGATGTCGCCACGCGCCGTGGCGGCCAGCTCCCAGCCGCGGTGTGTGATGCGCACCTCGACCCGGCTCTGCTGCAGCGCCAGGTTGTGGCCGTTGCGGGGGTGGTAGTCGGCCCAGTCGCCGGCGAAGCCGCGCACCGGCGTGGCGTCGCTGGCGCTGAAGTCGGCGGCTTCGGTCTGCACCTGCCAGCCCTGCGCAGCCGCCACCGGCAGGCGCTGGGGCAGCAGTCCGGGCGGCATCGCCGTCCAGTCCGGCGCCGCCTGGCCGCTGGTGCCCGCCAGCGTGGCCAGCACCACGGTGGCGGCGCGGGTCGCCCGGCCGACCCGGGCCCGGGCCGCGCTGCGGTCCATCAGTTCAGCGACTCGAAGGTGCCGTCCACATAGGTGATGCGGCCGCGGGCGTTGTCGATGCTGGCGGCCGCCCGGCCGCTGACGGTGACCGTGGCCGTGTTGACCCCGGCGACCAGCGACACGGTGACACCGCTGGAGTCCGCCAGCGTCAGCGATTGGCTGCTGCCGGTCTGGCTGCCGGTGGCCTGCAGGGTGATGGCGTCCTGCACATAGCGGCCGGTCAGCGCGATGGTGGGGGCATCGCTGCCCGCGACGGGCGTCTCGGTGGTCGACAGGCTCAACGTCACGACCGGGCGGTTGGGCAGGGTCAGGGTGCCGGTGAAGCTCACCGTCTCGGTGGGCGCGCTGGCGCCGGCGGCGGTGCTGCGCGTGCCCTCCAGCGTGCCGATCAGCACCTCGGCCACGGTGCCGCTGGTGCCGGCCGCCGCAATGCTGCCGGTGAACGCCACACGGTTGGGCACCAGGTCACCCAGGCTGTCGATGCCGAAGCGGTCGGCCACCAGGCGCCCGGTCAGCGCGCCCTTGGCCGTGCTGATGCGGGCTGCCAGCGTGAGGCTGGCATCGGCCAGCTGCGCCTCGGTGGGTGCCGCGTCCGACGGTGCATCCAGCGCGACGGGCAGCACCACGGCCGACTCGCCACCGCTCGACAGGTCCACCGTCAGCGATGCCGCGGTGGCGCCCACCGGCACCACGCCGAAGCTGCCGCCGGTGAACGCCACCTTGGTGGCGCCACTGCTGCGCGCCGTGACCGTGGCCGCGATGTTCACCGCGAAGCGTGCGGCCTGCAGCGTGCCGCTGCTCGTCACGCCGGGCGGCAGGTCGCCCACCAGCTGCAGGGCGGTGGGCCGGTCACCGACGATGGTGGCGCCGAAGCTGCCGCTCAGCGTGGGTGTCAGGTTGCGCTGCACCAGGCCGTTGCTGGCGCTGTCGTGGAAGCGGCTGCGGGTGTTGGCGATGTACGGGATGGCGGCCGGGTAGGTGCGCGCCGAGGTGTTCAGCAGCACGCTGCGGCGGTACTGCACCACGCCGTTCTGCGCCGTGGGCAACACGCCCTTGTTCAACGAGCAGCCCACCCAGCGGGCGTCGTTGGCCGAGGTGGCCGCGACCGCGCCGGTCGCGTACGGTGCGCCCGGCGCGCCGTCTGCGCCGACCTGCTTGTCGTCGCCACCGAACATCGCCGGGAAGCTGCCGCTGAACACCGTGCAGCCACCCGGCAGGCCGGGAATGCTGACGCTGTTCGGGTTGGTGGTGGCGCCGTTCATGTAGTCCTGCCACAGCGTCAGGCCCACCTGGGCCAGGCGCAGCAGCTGGCCGGTCTCGTCCGTCACCACCAGCGCCTCGTTGCGCAGCGAGTCGTCGAAGGCGCGCAGGCCGTCGGCCAGGCCGGTGTCCAGCGGCGCCGACTGCAGCGAGGCCGCATTCGAACGCAGGCGGTTGAAGAACAGCTTGGCCTTGGCCACGTCGGCCTGGTCCTGCGCCGGCACGTCCAGCTTCACCGGCGGCGCCTTGCCATCGGCGGAGTTCTTGACCTCGGTCTCGATCTCCTTCAGGCGCTTGTTGTCGGCGTCATCGCTGGAGACGGTCTTGCCGGTCTTGTTCTTGTCGTCGCTGGCCGCGGCCACCAGGGCATCGCCCAGGCCGACGAAGTTCTTGTTCACCGACGCGGTGGCGCTGCCGCTGGTCTTGTCCACGGTCACCGCCTTGGCGATCTGGTCGGTGGCGCACTTGATCTTCTTGCCGGTGTCGGCGCCGGCACTGGTGAAGCAGGCCAGCGTGGTGGCGTCGGTGGTGGTGGGCGCGGTGGCGGCCAGCGTCGACACCGCGGCGTTCAGCAGCGCGTACTTCTTCTGGGCCTCGGTGGCATCGGCAGGCGCGGTCTTGCTGTAGTCGATGGGCTTGGTCGCCACCGGGTCCACGCCGATCAGGTCGAACACCACCTTGGTGGCGTTGGCGATGTTGGTGCTGCTCAGGCCGCCGGAGTCCTCGGCGATCTTGGTGGCCAGCTCGGTGTACGGCGTGATGGATGCGCTCTGGATCTGCGTGCTGCCGCCGGCCGGCGCGGCCACCACCAGGGTCGAGCGCAGCTTGAAGTCGTCGGGCAGGGTCTGGTCGGCGCCGGTGGCTTCGTCGGCGGTCTTGGTCTTGCCGGCCACCACCGTCACTTCCAGCTGCACCGGGCCGCTGTAGCTGCCCAGATCGAGGGTGTAGCTGCCGTTGTCGTCGGTCTCCTTGGAGGTGATGACATCGCCGCGCGTGCCGTCGTCCTTCACCTTGTAGGCGGTCACCAGGGCCTGCTTCAGCGGGCCCTTGCTGGCCACCCCGCTGACGCTGGTGCTGGCCGACGGTTGGGCGGTGTCCGGCGTGTCGCCGCCGCCACCGCCGCCTCCGCAGGCAGAGACCAGGACCGAGGTGAGGATGGCGGGTGCGAGGACGCGGAGTTTCATGGGCGATGGACTGGCAGAGACGGAAGGACCCCTCGAACAAGGGGATTGACAAACAACTTCCGAATGCTGCCGAAAAGTCGCTCTGAGTGGGCCTGCTTCGCCCGCCAAAGCCCGGCGACGCCGTGACGGATTGCCGGATGGCCCGGGCGCTGTGCCATGGCGCCACAGGCCTGCTCCATCCTGGCGAAATGGGTGGGCGCCTTGCGTTCGGTCAAAGGCCGGCCCGTGCCGCGCCGCACCATGGCGCCGTCGACCGCTTGGTCTTTGTTGGAGAAGCAGATGTTCCCCCCACGCACCACCCTGGCCGCGCTGGCCGCCGCCGCCATGCTGGCCGCACCCCTGGCCCAGGCTGCGGGCAACGACGTCACCATGCTCAAGCTGGCCACCAATGCCGGCTGCATGACCTGCCACCACATCGAGCCCGGCGGCAAGGGCCCCGACGGCCTGCCGCCCATCGGCCCGGCCTGGCGCGAGGTGTCGGCCAAGTACAAGGGCCGGAAGGACGCCGCCGACCAGCTCACCCACACCGTGCTGGCCGGCTCCAACCCCTACGAGAGCCACTGGAAGGGCAAGGTCTCCGGCCTGGCCATGCCGCCCAATGCCGTGGCCATCAAGGAGGCCGACGCCAAGCAGCTCGTGAAGTGGATCCTGTCGCTGGAAGCCGGCAAGAAGTCCTGATCTGCGGGCCCCCGGGGCGCCGATGCGGGCTGCGACAATCGCGGCCATGCTTCGTTTCGACCTTCTCGCCACCGAGGGCCAGGCCCGCCGCGGCCGCCTGACGCTGAACCACGGCGTGGTCGAGACGCCGATCTTCATGCCGGTGGGCACCTACGGCACCGTCAAGGGCGTGCTGCCGCAGTCGCTGCACGCCATGGGCGCGCAGATCATCCTCGGCAACACCTTCCACCTGTGGCTGCGGCCCGGGCTGGACGTGATCGCGCAGTTCAAGGGCCTGCACGGCTTCGAGGGCTGGGGCAAACCCATCCTCACCGACAGCGGCGGCTTTCAGGTCTGGAGCCTGGGTGGCGCCGACGGCAGCGGCCGCAAGATCAGCGAGGAGGGCGTGCGCTTCGCCTCGCCGGTCAATGGCGACAAGCTGTTCCTCACGCCCGAGGTCAGCATGCAGGTGCAGACCGTGCTGGACAGCGACATCGTCATGCAGTTCGACGAGTGCACGCCCTACCAGACCGCCGGCCACCTGACGACCGAGGCCGAGGCCCGCAAATCCATGGAGCTGAGCCTGCGCTGGGCGCAGCGCTGCCAGACGGAATTCGCCCGCCTGGAGAACCGCAACGCGCTGTTCGGCATCGTGCAGGGCGGCATGTTCGAGCACCTGCGCCAGGAGAGCCTCGATGCCCTGGTGGCGATGGACTTTCCCGGCTATGCCATCGGCGGCGTCAGCGTCGGCGAGCCGAAGGAGGAGATGCTGCGCATCATGGCCCACACGCCGCACCGGCTGCCGGCGCACAAGCCGCGCTACCTGATGGGCGTGGGCACGCCCGAGGACCTGGTCGAAGGCGTGGCCGTAGGCGTGGACATGTTCGACTGCGTGATGCCCACCCGCAACGCCCGCAACGGCCATTTGTTCACCCGCTACGGCGACCTGCGCATCCGCAATGCCCGCTACAAGACCGATGCGCAGCCCATCGACGCGACCTGCAGCTGCCAGGCTTGCAGCACGGGTGTCAGCCGCGCCTACCTGCACCACCTGGACCGGTGTGGCGAGATGCTGGGGCCGATGCTCACCAGCATCCACAATCTGCACTTCTACCTGCAACTGATGCGCGAGATGCGCGACGCCCTGGATGCCGGCCGCTTCGGTGCCTGGCGCGCGCAGTTCCACACCGACCGGGCCCGCGGCGTCTAGCCGCCCCGCACCCCACCCACCGACCCACCCTGCGCCGGCCCGCACCGCGGCCCGCGCGCCCCACCGGACACCCCACGCCCCATGGCGACATCCACCCGATCACGGCGCCAGCCGCCGGCGCCACCCGCCGAGACCGCCGCGCCCGTTGCCCAGCCTGCCGCGCCCGGCCCTGCGCCGGCGCGCAAGACCGCCGCCAAGAAGGCGGCCAAGCCGGCCGCCAAGACCGCTGCCAAGACGGCTGCACGGACGCTTGCCAAGACCGCCGCCCCGTTGGCGGCGGCAGAGCCGGCCCCGCCCGTGGCTGCAGCGCCAGCCGCCGCTGAACCCGCAGCCGCCAAGACGGCGCCGGCGAAGAAGGCGCCGGCGAAGAAGGCGGCCGCCAAGACGGCTGCGGCTGTCAAGCCTGTCGCCAAGAAGGCGGTGGCCAAGAAAGCCGCGGCGAAGAAGCCGGCGGCTGTCGCGCCTGCCGCGGCGCCCGCGGCAGCGGCCGTCGAGCCTGCGGTGATCGAGGTTGCGGCGCCCGTGCCTGCACCGGCGCCCGAAGCCGCCCCGGTACCCGCCACCGCCCCGGCCCGCGCGCGCCGCAACCGCCGCCCTGCCGCGCCGCCGCCCGATCCGCAGGCCGAAG
>NZ_BJCL01000028.1 GCF_005403045.1 Pseudaquabacterium pictum | reverse complement strand
GCTGGCCGGCAGCGCGCTGGTCAATGCCGAGACCCGCGGCCGCATCGCCGAGCTGGCCCGCTCGCTGAACTACAGCATCAACATTGGCGCGCAGAACCTGCGCCTGGGCCACAACAACACCGTGGCGGTGATCGTGCCGTACGACCCGCACACCCGGCAGCACCTGTCCGATCCGTTCTTCCTGAGCCTGATCGGCAGCGTGGCCGATGCGCTGACCGAGCGTGGCCACGACATGCTGCTGACCCGGGTCGACGCCGACCGGCTGGACCAGGCGGCCCAGGTCTTCCACACCGGCCGGGCCATGGGCATCGTGCTGGTGGGCCAGTGGCACCACCATGACCAGCTCAACAGCATGGCGGTGCAGGGCGTGCCCTTCGTGGTGTGGGGTGCACAGCTGCCGCAGCAGCTGTATGCCACCGTGGGTGGCGACAACCTGGCCGGCGGCCGCCTGGCCACCGCCCACCTGCTGGCTGGCGGGGCGAAGCGGGTGCTGTTCATGGGCGACCCCGCGCTGCCCGAGATCGGCCAGCGCCGCGAAGGCTGGCTGGCCGCCCACGCCGACGTTGGCCTGGCGCCCGATGCGGCGCTGAGCCGCGCCGTGCCCTTCGTCACCGAGCGCATCCAGCAGGAGATCGCCACCGTGCTGCAGCAGGGGCTGGCCTTCGACGCGCTGTTCGCTGCCAGCGACCTGATGGCGATGACCGCGGTCAGCGCGCTGCGCCAGCGCGGCGTGCGTGTGCCCGAGGACGTGCGTGTCGTGGGTTACGACGACATCGCGCTGGCCGAGCATTTCCACCCGCCGCTGTCCACCGTGCGCCAGCCGATTGCCGATGCCGGCCAGGCGCTGGTGCAGTCGCTGCTGTCGCAGCTGGCGGGCGAGCGCTGCCGCAGCGTGCAGCTGGCCACCACGCTGGTGGTGCGCGACAGCAGCGGCCCCGCCCGCCCGGGCTGATGCGCCGGCCCCGCGTCCGCGCCATGCTGGGCATCGCCGCACTGCTGCTGGCCCTGGGGGGCTGGTGGGCCTGGACGCCGGACATCCCGCGCGCCACGCTGGAGGCCCGCCACGCCAGCAGCGCGGCCGATTTCGCCACCGTCGACGGCATGCGCCTGCACCTGCGCGACAGCGGCCCGAAGGACGCGCCGGCGGTGGTCCTGCTGCACGGCTTCGGCGGCAGCGTGCACACCTGGGACGACTGGGCCGTCGGCCTGCAGGCCACGCACCGCGTGATCCGCTACGACCAGCCCGGCGCCGGCCTCAGCGTGCCCGACCGCCTGGGCCAGTACACCGACGAGCGCGGCATGCAGGTGCTGCTGGCGCTGCTGGACCAGCTGGGCCTGCAGCGCGCCAGCATCGTCGGCCACTCGATGGGCGGGCGGCTGGCCTGGCGCTTTGCCGCCGAACACCCCGACCGGGTGCACAAGCTGGTGCTGGTGGCGCCCGACGGCTTCGCCAGCCCCGGCTTCGACTACGGCAAGGCGCCCGAGGTCGGCTGGGTCACCGGCCTGCTGCGCTGGACCCTGCCGCGGCCCCTGCTGCGCGCCAGCCTGCAGCCGGCCTATGCCGACCCGGCGGCGATGACCGATGCGCGGGTGGACCGGTACCACGACCTGATGCGGGCCCCGGGTAACCGCCAGGCCCTGCTCGACCGCATGGGCCAGCTGGTGCTGCAGCCGCCCGAGCCCTGGCTGCGCCGCATCACCGCGCCTACGCTGCTGGTCTGGGGCCAGGCCGACCAGATGATTCCGGTGTCCAACGCGGCCGACTACCAGCGCGCCATGCCGCAGGCCCGCCTGGTGGCCCTGCCCGGTGTGGGCCACCTGCCGCAGGAAGAGGCGGCGGCCACATCGCTGGCTGCGGTGGACGCGTTCCTGAAGGATTAGGTCCAGTCGTCCGGCCGCCGCCTGCGCCGGCCGGTGGATGTCGCGCGCTCTGCGGGATGGACAGCCGCAGCCGGATCTGCGACCGTCGCAGCCCCCTGTCCGCCACGAGCCTGCCACCATGCCCGACCACCGCACCCCGGCCGCCGAGCCGCCTGCCGACCGCTTCTGCGACCTGGTGATGAAGGGCGGCATCACCAGCGGCGTGGTCTACCCCGGCGCGATCGAGCGGTTGTCGCACCACTACCGCTTCAAGAACATCGGCGGCACCTCGGCCGGCGCCATCGCCGCGGCGGTGACCGCCGCGGCCGAGTTCCAGCGCCGCCAGGCCGGCAGCCGCGCCGGCTTCGACCTGCTGAAGTCGCTGCCCGAGGAGCTGAAGACCGAGGTGCGCCCCGGCCAGCGCAAGCTGCTCAGCCTGTTCCAGCCGCAGCCGGCCACGCGCCGGCTGTTCAGCGTGCTGGTCAATGCGCTGAATTCCGGCACCACCAACCAGCGCATCCTGGCCATGGTCACCGGCGCGGTGAAGGCCTACTGGCCGGGCGCGCTCGGCGCCGCGCTGCTGGCCGTGCTGGCGTTGGGCATCGGCGGCATGCTGGCGGCGCTGCTGACGCTGGCGGTGGCCGGCACCGGCCTGATCGGCTGGATGACCTTCAAGGACATCACTGGCGCAGTGGTCGACAACGGCTTCGGCCTGTGCACCGGCCTCACCGAAGACCCGCAGCATGAAGCGCTGACGCCCTGGCTGCACAGCCTGATCCAGCGTGCCGCCGGCCGCCAGCCGGCCGATCCGCCACTGACCTTCGGCGACCTGTGGGATGCGCCCGGCCACCCGCCCGAACGCCTGCCGCTGCCCCCCGGCGCCACCCGCAAGTCCATCGACCTGCAGATGTTCTCCACCAACCTGGGCCATGGCCGGCCCTACATCTTTCCGCTGGCCGAGCCCAATGAGCAGGGCAGCCGCTTCCGCAGCCGCGACCGGCTGTTCTTCAGCCGCGCCGAGCTGGCCCGCTACCTGCCGCCGGCCGTGCTGGACTGGATGGTGCAGCACGGCCGCACCTGGCAACCCGAGCCCGGCCGTGAGGAACGCGACCCCAGCGCCGCCGATGCCCAGGCCCTGGGCCTGCTGGAGCTGCCGCATCCGCGCCACTTCCCGGTGATCCTGGCCGCGCGCATGAGCCTGAGCTTCCCGCTGCTGTTCGCCGCGCTGCCGCTGTGGGCCATCGACCATGACCAGGTCGGCCGCGCCCCGTTCCGCCGCTGCTGGTTCAGCGACGGCGGCATCAGCAGCAACTTCCCGATGCACCTGTTCGACGGCCTGGTGCCCAGTTGGCCCACCTTCGGCATCAACCTGGAGGACGCCATCCCCGGCCGCCCCGACACCTACCTGCCCGAGGCCTACGACACCGGCTACGGCGAGCGCTGGAACCGTTTCGACCAGGAAGGCGTGGACGGCGCGGCGCGCTTCGGCGGCTTCTTCTCCGCCATCCTGGGCGCCATGCAGAACTGGAACGACAACGCCCTGTCGCGCATGCCCGGCGTGCGCGACCGCATCGCCCGGGTGCGCCTGCTGCCCACCGAGGGCGGCCTGAACCTGAACATGGAAGGCCCGGTGATCCAGGCCGTTGCCGAGCGCGGCGAGCGTGCCGCGCTGTCGCTGGTGGCCCGCTTCGTGGCCGAGCAGGCCGACGGCCCGCAGGCGCCGGGCTGGGACGAGCAGCGCTGGGTGCGCCTGGGCGTGCTGCTGAAGATGGTCCAGGAGCGCGCCCCCGGCGTGCTGACGGCGCTGGACCCGGCCCTGCCGCATGCCACGCCGCTGCACGCGCTGATCGACCGCGCCGGCGACCCGTCGGCACCATCGCCGGCCGGCTACGAGGCGCCGCTCACCGCCGACCAGCAGGCCGCGCTGCGGGCGGTGGTCGATGCGCTGGGCGTGCTGGTCGGCACCCTGGCCCAGCCTGGCCTGCGCAGCGGTTTCCAGCCCGTGCCCAGGCCCGAACTGCGGGTGCGGCCGCCGCTGTAGCGGCCTTGCATCGGCCCGTGGCGGGCCGCTTGTCACCCGGGTGACCGCTTCGAGGGAAAGCCCCCGCGCGGCGGCGCGCGGCGCCCGCTACGCTGGCGCGCCCACCTTGAGGAGACAACGATGAACAAGATGATCGCGCTGCGCCCCGTCACCCTGGCCGCCCTGGCGCTGATGCTGGCCGCCTGCGGCGGCGGCGATGGCGACGGCGCCGGCACCGTGCCGGCCCCCGTGCCCGAGCCCACCCGCCCGCAGGACAGCCGCACCTTCACCACCACGGCCGCGACCACCTTCGCGCCGATGGCGGCTGCCGCCGGCGACACCGTCGACATGGCCACCACCAGCCGCTATGCCGGCGTGCTGGACGGCGCGTCGTACCAGATCGAGGTGCCCGCCAACTGGAACGGCAAGCTGGTGATGTACGCCCACGGCTTCCGCGGCAACATCCCCGCGCTGACCGTCGGCCCGCCGTCGATCCGCCGCCACCTGATCCAGCAGGGCTATGCCTGGGCGGCCTCCAGCTACAGCCGCAACTACTACGACGTGCGCGCCGGCGTCGAGGACACCAACAAGCTGGTGCTGAACTTCAACACCATCACCACGGCGGCCGGGCGCACCCTGGCCGCGCCCAGCCGCATCTACATCACCGGCCACTCGATGGGCGGCCACATCACCGGCGCGGCGATCGAGGCCGAGGCCGCCGCCACCGCGGTCAACAAGGTGGCCTACCACGGCGCCGTGCCGATGTGCGGCGTGATGGGCGATGCCGAGCTGTTCAACCAGTTCGCCGCGGTGCAGATGAGCGCCCAGGCCCTGGCCGGCCTGCCCAAGTACCCGTCGGCCAACTGGGCCGACATCAGCACGCAGGTGACCAGCACCCTGTTCACCACCTTCCCCAGCGTGCCCACCGCCACCGGCGCCAAGTTCGTCTCGGTGCTGCAGAACATCACCGGCGGCCCGCGGCCGTTGTTCGCCCAGGGCCTGGCCTTCGGCGGCAGCTTCCCGTCGATGTGGGGCGCGCTGGGCGGTGACGGCACCATCACCGGCATCCTCAACGCCAGCATCCTCGACACCAACGCCTTCACCTACAAGATCGACGGCGACGAGGCGGGCAGCACCGCGCTGAACGCAGCGGCGCTGAAGCTGACGGCCGCACCGGAAGCCAACCGCCTGCGCCGCGATGGCCTGCGCTGGATCCCGCAGATCAACGGCGAGATCAAGATCCCGGTGGTGTCCATCCACACGCTGGGCGACCTGTTCGTGCCGTTCAGCATGCAGCAGGTCTACCAGAAGCGGGTGGCAGCCAAGGGCAACAGCCAGTGGCTGGTGCAGCGCGCCATCCGCGGCGCCAGCCATTGCGACTTCACCGTGGCCGAGCAGGTGGACGCCTTCGAGGCGATGGTCAAGTGGGAGCGTGACGGCATCAAGCCCAGCGGCGATGACGTGGTGACCGCGGCCACCGTGGCGGCGCCCACCTATGGTTGCACCTACACCCGCGACACCCTGGGCCAGGACGACGGCGGCACCACCCGCGCCCTGCGCGGCGGCATCGCGGCATCGCTGCCGGGCGCCTGCCCGGCGCCTTGAGGCCAGGCGGACGGCGATACTTGGGCGGGTGCAAGCCACCCGCCCAGACAGCCGCCAAGTCCGCCGCCCTGCCGCCCGCCTCCCGGCGGGCCTGAGTCTGCTGGCTGCACTGGCCTGGCTGCCCGCGGCAGCCCGCGACCAGCCGCTGCCCGAGCCGGTGCTGCAGGCCCTGCACCAGGCGCGGGTGCCGGCCGATGCACTGGGCGCCATCGTGCTGCCCGTCGGCAACAGCCTGGCCAGCCGGTTGGCCCCGCGCTGGGCCCACCAGGCCGACCGGCCGATGCAGCCGGCGTCCACACTGAAGCTGCTGACCAGCATCGTGGCGCTGGACCAGATCGGCCCCAACGTGCGCGGCTTCACCGAGCTGCTGACCCGCGCGCCGCAGCAAGGCGATGTGCTGGCCGGCGACCTGGTGCTGCGCGGCGGCGCCGACCCCGAGTTCGACCTGCCGCAGCTGTGGGCCCTGCTGCTGGAGCTGCGCCAGGTGCACGGCCTCCGCATGCTGGCCGGCGACATCGTCATCGACCGCACGCTGTTCCGCCCATCGCGGCCCGAGCGCGAGGCCGCGCCCTTCGACGAGCGGCCCGAGTTCGCCTACAACCTGGTGCCCGATGCGCTGCAGCTCAACAGCCACCTGCTGCAGATCGAGATCAGCAGCGAGGGCGCCGCGCTGCAGGCCCGGGCCCTGCCGCCGCTGCCCGGCCTGGTGTTCGACACCAGTGCCCTGCGGCCGAGCGACCGGCCCTGTGCCGAATGGCTGCAGGACTGGCAGAGTCCGCCGCCGGCCGACGCGGCCGAGCCCGGCGTGCTGCGCATCCGCCTGCAGGGCGGCTTTCCCAAGGCCTGCACCCAGCGGCCCAGCCTGTACCTGCTGGATCCGCTGGCCCTGGCCGAGCGCCAGTTGCGCTGGCTGTGGGCCAGCCTGGGCGGCAGCTGGAGCGGCCAGGTGCGCGAGGCCGAGGCACCCAGCGTGCCGCTGCTCACGGCCGCGCAGCAGGCTGCGCAACTGCCGCCGCTGCGGCCGGGTGCCGCGGTGGTGGTGCCGGGCGCGCAGCGCGCCGTCAGCGGGCCCGGCCTGCGCCTGCTGGCCAGCCACCAGGCGCGGCCCTGGGGCGAGCTGCTGCGCACGCTGAACAAGCAGTCCAGCAACGTCTACACCCGCCTGCTGTACCTGCAGCTGGGCGTGGCGGCGATGGCCGACAACCCGGACCTGACCACCCGCGCGCTGGCCGACCGCGCGGTGCGCCAGTGGCTGGCTGCGCGCCGCATCGACGCGCCCGGCCTGGTGGTGGACAACGGCTCGGGGCTGTCACGCGCCGAGCGCATCAGCCCGCGGGCGCTGGCCCAGGTGCTGCTGGCCGCGCACCAGGGGCGTTGGGCACCCGATCTGCTGATGAGCCTGCCGCTGGCCGGTGTGGACGGCACGCTGCGCAACCGCCTGACCGCCGGTCCCGCCATGGGCCAGGCCCGGCTGAAGACCGGCCTGCTGCGGGATGTGAGCGCGCTGGCCGGCTATGTGACCGACCCGCAGGGCCGGCCTTGGGTGGTGGTGGGCTTCCTCAACCACCCCAACGCGGTGGCGGCGCGGCCGGCGCTGGATGCGCTGGTCGACTGGGTGGCCGGCGGCGGCCTCAGCCCGGCGTCTCCAGCGCCGGCACGTTGAACACCTGGCGCAGGTAGGCCAGGAAGGTCTGGTCGTCGCAGAGGATCTTGCCCGGGCTGTCGGACAGCTTGGCCACCGGCTGGCCGTTGCAGTGGGTCAGCTTCATCACGATGTGCAGCGTGTGCAGGCCCATGTCGTTGGTCAGGTTGGTGCCGATGCCGAAGCCCAGCTGCGTGCGGTCGGCAAAGTGCCGGTACAGCTCGAAGGCCTTGGGCAGGCTCAGCCCGTCAGAGAACACCAGGCGCTTGGTGTGGGTGTCGATGCGCAGCCGGGCATAGTGGGCCAGCGCCTTCTCGCCCCACACGATCGGGTCGCCCGAGTCGTGGCGCAGGCCGTCGAACAGCTTGGCGAAGTACAGGTCGAAGTCGGACAGGAAGGCGTCCATGCCCACCACGTCGGTCAGGGCCACGCCCAGGTCGCCGCGGTACTCCTGCACCCAGGCCTCCAGCGCCGCCTTCTGGAAATCACGCAGCCGCACGCCCAGGGCCTGGTAGGTCTGCAGGAATTCATGCGCCATCGTGCCGATGGGCACCAGGCCGAGGTCGCGCGCCAGCAGCACATTGCTGGTGCCCTTGAAGAACTCGGGCACTTCGCGCTGCAGCGTGGCCACCACCTCGCGGTGCCAGCTGCCCGAGAAGCGCCGCCGCACGCCGAAGTCGAAGAACTCGAAGGGGTTGCGGCGCCGCGGCTCCTGGCCGAAGGCGCGCAGCAGCGCCACCTTGTCGGCCAGCCGGCGGCGGCCCTCGGCCACGGCCGGGGCCTGCTCGAAGCGGCGGAAGTACAGCTCGTTGACGATGGCCAGCACGTGGATCTCGAAGGCCATCACATGCACCTGCGGGCCGCGGGCCACGATCTCCAGCGTGCCGGCGTTGTCGCGCACGGTGATGAAGTCGCGCTGGAACTGGAAGATGCGCAGGAAGTCGACGAAGTCCGTCTTGATGAAGCGCAGCCCGCGCAGGTAGGCCAGCTCGTCGGGCTGGAAGCGCAGGCTGCACAGGTGGTCGAGCTGCTCGTTCAGCTCGCCGATCAGGTGCGTCAGCGGGTAGTCGCGCGCATTGCGGCAGATGAAGACGTACTCCGCCTGCGTCTGCGGATGCCGATGCAGCATGGCCTGCCACATCGTGAACTTGTAGAGATCGGTCTCCAGCAGGCTGCGGATGACAGGTTGCATGGTGGGCAGGAGGGCAACGGATCCGCCGCCGTAGGGGGTTCGGGCCAGTATAGGATCGGCCACCACTGCCACCGATGGGGGCTTGCGCGATGCGCCGACGACGCCTGCTGGCCCTGGCTGCCCTGCCTGCCTTGCCCATCGCCGCAGTCCGCGCGCAAGACGCCGCGCCCGCCTGCACCGGCAGCCACGCCGGGCTGTGTGCACTGGCCACCCGGGTGGCCGGCGACGGCAGCAACACGCATGCCCTGCTGGTGCAGCGCAGTGGCAGCACCCTGGCCGAGGCCTACTTCACCGGCAGCGACCGGCCCTCGGGCGACTGGTTCGCGCGGGAGGTGGTGTTCACCGCCGACCATCCGCACGACCTGCGCTCGATCAGCAAGAGCATCACCGGCCTGGTGGCCGGCATCGTGCACGGCCGCGGCCAGCTGGATCTGCAGCAGCCGGTGCTCGACAGCTTTCCCGAGCTGGCCGACCTGGCCACGCCGGCGCACCGGCAGATCACCGTGCAGCACCTGCTGGACATGACGGTGGGCTGGGAATGGGACGAGTGGACCGTGCCCTATTCCAACCCGGCCAACAGCGAGACCCGCATGGCGATGGCGCCCGACCGCAACCGCCATCTGCTGGGCCTGCCGATGCTGCACGCCCCGGGCACCCGCTGGGCCTACAGCGGCGGCGCCACCGCCCTGCTGGCCGACATCCTCGAGCGCCGCAGCGGCCAGGGCCTCAAGGACCTGGCCCAGGCCACGCTGTTCGATCCGCTGGGCATCCCGCCGGTCACCTGGCGTGCCGACCGACAGGGCCGCACGCTGGCCTTCTCGGGCCTGCGGCTGCGCCCGCGCGAGCTGGCGCGCATCGGCCGGCTGCTGCTCGATGGCGGGCAGTGGCAGGGCCGCGCGGTGGTGCCGGCCGGCTGGATCGCCGACACCCTGGCCACCCGGGTGCCGGCGGTCGACGGGCTGCTGTTCGGCCGCCAGTGGTGGCAGGGCCGCTTCAGAAGCGGGCCGGGCGCGGGGGTGGACTTCATCGCCGGCATGGGCAACGGCGGCCAGCGGCTGTTCGCCGTGCCGGCGCTCGATCTGGTGGTGGTGATCACCGCCGGCCGCTACAACCAGCCGGCCAACGGCGTGCCGTCCAGCCAGCTCTTCCGCCAGGTGCTGGCCGCACTGCAACCGGCCTGACGCCCCGGTGCCCGCGTCTCAGCCACCGAAGCCGCGTGCGCGCAGCAGGTCTTCCAGCGCGGCCGAGTCGCGGGCGAACTGGTCGGGGTCGTACTTGATCTTGCTGGTGTAGAACTGCGCCAGCGAGCGGATGCCGTGTTCGGCCCAGCGTGCCGCCATCTCCGGGCCCAGCGCCAGGTAGCGTTCGCGGCCACGTTCCTCGCGCTCGCCAAAGTGGGCGTCGATGTCGGCAGGCGTGGGGCGCTGGTAGCGCTCGTTGTGGATCCAGGCCGCGCCCGGCAGGCGGTCGCGCGACGGCGGGGATTCGGCTGGCCAGCCCACCACCATGCTGGTCACCGGCAGGCAGTGGTCGGGGCAGTCCAGGAAGTCGGCAATCGCCTGCATCGCATGCAGCGTGGTGCCCATGTAGCAGATGCCCAGACCGTGGCTCTCCAGCGCCAGCGCAGTGGTCTGTGCCAGGATGATGGCGTCGTAGCCCGCCACATGCCAGCTGATGAAGTCGGCAAAGCCCAGGCGCGCATCCCGCTGCGCCAGCCACTGCCGGGTGCGGTGGCTGTCGGCGCAGAAGGTCAGCACCAGCGGTGCCTGCAGCACCATCGGCTGGTCGAAGTGCAGGGTGCACAGGTGCTGCTTGCGTGCGGCATCGCTGGTCTTGATCACCGACACCAGGTTCAGGTTGCCGCTGGACGAGCTGCCCTGCAGCGCCTGCACCAGCACGCGGTCGACCAGCGCCGGGTCGATGCCCCGGTCCTGGAAGCATCGGATCGAGCGGTGCTGTCGCAGCAGGGCGGAGAAGGCGTCGGCGGTCATGGCTGGTGTGGCGGGGCGGTGGCCGCGATCATGCCAAGGACAGCTGCCGCGCAGGCGCCCGCGCGCCGATAGACTGGGGTCCGATGTCCGACCTGCTGCCCCTGCGCCGCCCCACGCCTGCCGAGCCGCTGCCCGCCCGGCTGCCGGCGGCCGGCGAGCTGCCAGACCTGCGCTTCGGCCGCTTTGAGCTGCAGGTGCGCGAGCGCCGGCTGCTGGCCGATGGCCAGCCGGTGCCGCTGCAGGCCCGCGCGCTGGATCTGCTGATCGTCCTGGCCCGCCACCCTGGCCAGTTGCTCGGCCGCCAGCAGCTGCTGGAGCGGGTGTGGCCTGGGCTGGTGGTCGAGGAGAACAACCTCAGCGTGCAGATCAACGCGCTGCGCAAGGCGCTGGGCGCGGACTGCATCAGCACCGTGCCCGCCCGCGGCTACCGCTTCACCGCCACCGTCGAGCCGGTGGGCGCCACGGTGGCGGTGTTGCCGCAGCGGCCGCCGCTGGTGGCCCTGCCCGACACCCACCTGCCGGCCGCCCTGCCGCCGCTGATCGGCCGCGACGCCGACCTCGCCGCGCTGGCCGCCCTGGTGGCGCGCGACAGCCTGGTCACGCTGACCGGCGCCGGCGGCATCGGCAAGACCCGGCTGGCGATGGCGCTGCTGCACGGCCAGCAGGCGGCCCACGCCCACGGCGTGTGCTTCGTCGAGCTGGCGGCGGTGCAGCAGCCCGAGGCCGTGCCGCAGGCGGTGGCCGCGGCGCTGGGCCTGCGCCTGCCCGCCGGCGACGACCGCAACGCGGCCCTGGCCCAGGCCCTGGCGCCGCTGCGCCTGCTGCTGGCGCTGGACAACGCCGAACACCTGGCCGCCGCGGTGGCCGGCCTGGCCCAGGCGCTGCGCCGCAGCGCGCCCGGTGTGCGCCTGCTGGTCACCAGCCAGGTGCCGCTGCAGCTGCATGGCGAAGCCGTCTACCGCCTTGGTGCCCTGGGCCTGCCTGAACCCGGCAGTGCCGAGGCAGCCAGCGCCCAGGCCGCGCTGGACCATGGTGCGGTGGCGCTGTTCGTCGCCCGCGCCCAGGCGCTCGACCACCGCTTCACCCTGACCGAGGACAACGTGGCCGAGGTCGTGGCGCTGTGCCGCGGCCTCGACGGCGCAGCGCTGGCCATCGAGCTGGCCGCCGCGCGCCTGCCGCTGCTGGGCCTGCGCGGGCTGGTGCAGTCGCTGGGTCGGCGCCTGGACCTGCTGCGCCACGGCCCGCGCGACGCGCCGGTGCGCCAGCAGACGCTGCGCGGCGCGCTGCAGTGGAGCCACGGCCTGCTGGGCCCCGCCGAGCAGGTGGTGTTCCGCCGGCTGGCGGTGTTTGTCGGCAGCGCCCCGCTGGACCTGGTGCTGGATGTGCTGGCCGACGACGATGCCGACGGTGGCACCGTCGGCCAGCCGCCACTGGACCGCCTGGCGGTGCTGGACGCGCTGGGCGGCCTGGTCGACCGCTCGCTGCTGAGCCTGCTGCCCGCCGCCCCGGACGAGGCTGGCGGCGATGGTGACGACGCCGCGCCGCAGCCCCGCTACCGCCTGCTGGAAGGCCCGCTGGCGCTGGCCCGCGAGCAGCTGCCCGCCGCCGGCGAGGCCGCCGCGCTGCAGCGCCGCCATGCCCAGGCCCTGGCGGCGCTGTGCGACCGCATCCATGCCGATCTGCTGCAGGGTCGCTGCCGCGCCGACACCCTGGCCGAGCGCCTGGCGCCCGATCTCGACAACGCCCAGGCGGCGCTGCGCTGGGCGCTGGACCACGCGCCGCTGCTGGCCGGCCGCATCGCGCCCACGCTGTCGGTGGCGCTGGGCGTGCACCGCCATGCCGAGGGCGAGGCCCTGTGGCAGGCCATGGCACCGCTGCTGGCGGCCGGTTCGCCGCTGCCGGGGCTGCTGCTGGCGCGCAACCTGCTGCGCGGCTCCGAGCAGGCACAGAACATCCGGCCGCGCCAGGCGCTGGCCTGGGCGCAGCAGGCCCAGGCGCTGGCGATGGCCGAGGCCGACCACCGCCTGGCCTGCCTGGCGCTGCGGGTGGTAGGCTTCACCGCCCAGCGCCTGGGCGACCGCGACACCCTGGTGGCCGCCGTCGCCCAGGGCCAGGCGCTGGACGATCCCGCCTGGCCGGCCTACTTGCGGGTGGTGCTGGCCAGCAACCAGGCCTGGCTGGCCCTGGTCGACGGCGACCACGGTGCCTGCCTGCAGGCCTGCCAGCAGCAGCTGCTGCTCAGCCGCCTGGCCGGGCTGGGCGAGGTGAATGTGCAGATCAAGGTCGGCAGCGCGCAGCTGGCCGCCGGCCGGCTGGACGAGGCGGTGCAGACCTTCCGCGCGCTGGCCGCCCGGCTGCAGGGCGCGCGCGACCAGCAGCACCTGGCGCGGGTGTTGTCCAACCTGAGCGCGGCCCTGCTCAGCCTGGAGCGGGCGGCCGAGGCCCGTGCCGTGCTGGCGCAGCTGTGGCCGCTGGCCGGCCGCTACGACATGCTGCCGCTGTGGGCCGACGATGCCGCCCTGGTGGCTGCGCTGGACGGCCGCGGCGCCGAGGCGCTGCAGCTGGCCGGCCATGCCGATGCCGCCTTCGCCGCGCTGGGCCAGCCGCGCGAAGCGGTCGACCAGGCCCGCATGGACCGGGCGCTGCAGCTGGCGCACCAGGCGCTGGCCGGCCAGCTGGACGCCGCCGGCTGCGCCCGGCTGCAGGCCAGCGGCGCCCATCTGCCGGCTGCCGCCCTGCCGGCACTGCTGTTCGGCAGCGGCTTCACGCCGAATTAACGCCGGCTGAAGGACGCGGGCCGCGGCGGCCACCACACTGGCCGCCGACACCTCCCCAACGCCGGGCGGGTGCCTGACCGGAGTCCCACGCATGGCCGTCCAGACCGACCGCGCATCCAGCCCCTTGCCAGCCCCGCTGGCCGAGGCCCCGTGGCCCGAGCGCCGCCGCAGCGGCGACGGCCAGGCCGGCTGGCAGCCGCCGCAGAACAGCCTGGACGTGTTGGCGCTCGCGCAGTCGGCGCGCGACCTGCACGCCAGCAGCCATGCCACGGTGCTGGGCGCACCGGATGGTGATGTCAGCCTGGTCGCCTTCATCGACTACCACAGCCTGGCCAGCCGGCAGCTCTGTGCCAGCCTGGACCTGCTGCTGGACCAGGATGCCCAGCTGCGCGTGCTGCTGCGCCACCTGCCGCAACGCCGGCCATTCGCAGCCGAGGCGGCGCAACTGGTGCTGGGCGCGCCGCCGGGTGCGCTGGCGGCGCGCCTGCACCGCCACCTGGCGTCGCTGCCGGTGCTCGACAGCCTGGCGCTGCAGCAGACCGAGGCGCGCTTCCGCCTGATGCCGGCGCCGCTGGGCCATGCCAATGAAATCCTGGCCGATAACCAGGCGCTGGCGGCGCAGCTGGGCATCGACAGCGCGCCGGCCGTGGTGCTGGGCCACCGCCTGTGGCGCGGTCCGGTGGCGGTGGCGGTGCTGGACGATGCCCTGCTCGCCCAGCGGCGGCAGCGGCGGCCGCTGCTGCGCGGCCGGCTGTGGCCGGGGCGGGGCGGCGCGATCGGCACCTGAGCGACCCAACCGCACCCTCAAGCCACTGCCGGGCACGCCGACAACAGGGCGTGACCCCGCCGCGCCACTTCATCCCGACCGCCCGCCGCCTGGCCACCGGGCTGGCCCTGGGCCTGGCCTGCAGCCTGGGCGCACAGGCCCAGACACCGCTGCGCGAGGCGGAGATCGCCCAGTGCCTGCCCGGCGAGGTGGCCACCTGGGGCGACGGCCGCGACCGGCCGGTGGCCAACGGCGCGCTGCTGCTGGCCTACCGGCATGACGAGGCGCCGCCCTGGTTCAGCGCCGACCAGGTGCTGGCCACGGTGCAGCGCGCGGCCCAGGCCTGGTCGGCCTGCGGCATCGGCGTGCAGGTGCAGGGCCTGGCGCCTGGCGCCCGGGTGCCGCCCGGCGCGGTGCTGGTGCTGTGGAGCGATGGCGCCGCCGGCGGCAACTTCGGCCTCGCCAACCTGCGCACCTACAGCCTGGCGCTGGGGCCGGCGGCCTTCCGCACCCTGAACCAGCGCAACCCGTCCCACCCGGCGGCCGACACGCTGCAGATGGTGGTGTCGCACGAGATGGGCCACTTCTTCGGCCTGATGGCCCACTCGCGCCGCTGCGTCGACGTGATGAGCTACTACGACAACGGCCAGGGCGAACGCTGCTTCACCCGCGCCGGCGCCATGCCGCCCACCCGGGGCGACTACCGCGCCCTGCTGCCCACCGCCTGCGACATCGCCCGCTGCCGGGCGGTGAACGCCAGCGTGCTGGCGGCGGCCCTGCCGCGCCAGCCCTGAGGCCCTGCCTGGCACCCGGGTGACGCCGTGGCCGGCGGCACGCCGGTTAGTCTGACCACCCCGCCACTGCCCCGGCGCCCGCGCGCCGGCCTCGCGCCATGGACTACTCCGGCTACCAATGCCTGCGCGTCAGCCTGCGGCAGGGCGTGGCGCAGGTGCTGCTCGACAACGGCCCGGTCAACCTGCTGGACAAGCCGCTGTTCAAGGAGCTGCTGCGCCTGACCGACCAGCTGGCCGCCGACGACCGCGTGCGGGTGGTGGTGCTGGCCTCGGCCAACCCGGACTTCTTCATCGCCCACTTCGACGTCGGCCTGATCCTGCGCTTTCCCGCCGACCCGCCGGCCCCTGATGCGCCGCTGTCGCCCTTCCACCGCATGGCCGAGGCCTGGCGCACCATGCCCAAGGCCACCATCGCGGTGGTGGAGGGCCGGGTGGGCGGCGGCGGCAGCGAGATCGCGCTGAGCTGCGACATGCGCTTTGCGCTGCGCGGCAAGGCGGTGTTCAACCAGCCCGAGGTGGCGCTGGGCATCCTGCCCGGCGGCTCGGGCACGGTGCGGCTGGGCCGCCTGCTGGGCCGCGGCCGGGCGCTGGAGGTGGTGCTGGGCTGCGACGACGTGGATGCCGACCTGGCCGAAGACTGGGGCTGGGTCAACCGCACGCTCGACGCCGAGGCGCTGTGGCCGCATGTCGACCGGCTGGCCGCGCGCATCGCCAGCTTCCCGCCGCATGCGGTGGCCGCTGCCAAGGCCAGCGTGCTGCACGCCGAGCACGGTGTGGTGGCCGATCTGCAGGCCGAGGCGGCGGCCTTCCAGGGCACGCTGGCGGGGCCGGGCACGCGCGACGCGATGGAACGCTTTCTGGCCCAGGGTGGGCAGACGCCGGCCGGCGAGGGGCGGCTGGGAGCGCTGTGCGGCGAACTGCATGCGGCGGATGCGCGGGGGCGCGCCAGCGGCGCCTGACACGGCGCCGACCGGTGGCACCGTCCGCCGGCAGGACGGTGGGCACCCCACGCGCGGCAAGCCCGGCGTGCGGCTGTCAACAAATGCCGCTTTCATGCGCCAACGTGGCGCCACAGGCGGGCATGGCTCGCTTACAGTTCGTTGCTTATCGTTTTTACCATTTCAGCGATCCAGGTATGCAAGCGGCCATCTCCGAACGTGCCCGACCTGTCCCAGCGCGTGTGGCCGACCCGGCGCCGGCCGAGCGCACCAGCCCGGCGCTGCGCTTCGCCGAGCAGGGGCAGCATGCGCAGATGCGCGCCTTCGCCGGCGAGGTGCTCTACACCGCCGGCATGCCCGCGACCCACATGTACGTGGTCAAGGACGGCGAGGTCGACCTGTACCTGGTGCGCGACGAGAAGCGCACCGTCGTCGAGACGCTGCGCCGCGGGCAGTGCTTCGGCATCGAGCCGCACCAGCAGGCGCAGGTGCGCGTGCACAACGCCGCCGCCCGCACCTACTGCGAGCTGTACCTGATCGACCACGCCGCCGCCCGCGACGCGCTGGCGGCCAGCCCGACCCTGGTGCGCGGCATGATGGACACGCTCAGCGAGCGCCTGGCCGTCGCCCATGAGGTGATCGCCCGGCGCGCCAACTTCCAGCCCGACCTGCTGATCTACGCCCAGCTGCTGGCCCTGCTGGGGGCGGCGGACCTCGGCCGCCAGGGGCCACAAGCGGCGGCCCCGCGCGGGCGGGAGAGCCCGACCAACGGCATGGCCCGGCCGATGCTGCAGGAGGTCTTCACCACCGCGCGGCTGCTGTTCGGCCACTCGGACAAGCACATCCGCAGCTGCCTGGGCAAGCTCGCCGGGCTGCACCTGCTCCGCATCGACGACGAACGCGGCACCGGCAAGCAGGTGCTGTTCTCGCCGCGGGACATCGTCGCCCAGGTGCGCAAGCTGGTCGCGGGCGACGTCGACCAGGACAAGCTGAGCTACGAATACATCAGCGTCGACGAGTTCGCCGCGCTGGTGGAGGCCGAGCGGCCGCAGGTGCTGCGCAAGCTGGCCGCCAGCGAATACGCCGACGACATCTTCACCTTCCGGCGTGCCGAGGTGCTGCGCCTGCTCAACGAGAAGGGCAAGCGCTTCTTCGTCGAGCGCAAGATCAAGCAGCCGTCGGAGTTCAGCGACATCGCCGACCTGGAGTTCGCCGACACGAAGTCGATCTTCGCCGCGGTGGCGAAGGTCGACACCTTCGCGCTGGCCAAGGCGATGAGCGTGCTCGACGACGGCGTGGCCAAGGCCAAGATCCTGCAGTGCCTGTCGCAGCGCCGCCGCGCCGAGCTGGAGGCCGACCTGGCCGACCTGGGCACGGTCGACCCCGTCGAGGCGCAGCAGATCGGCCAGGCGCTGATCACCGAGGTGAAGGCGGCGATGCGGGCGAAGTCGGCCTGAGGACGGCTGGCGCCGGATGGTCGTGCGCGCGACCGCCGCCGACTACAGCTTGAAGTCGTAGTCGATCACCAGCGGCGCGTGGTCGCTGAACTTCTCGTCGGTGTAGATCGACACCGCCTTGGCCTTGGCCGCCAGCGCCGGCGTCGCCAGGTGGTAGTCCAGCCGCCAGCCCACGTTGTTGGCATAGGCCTGGCCGCGGTTGCTCCACCAGGTGTAGCAGGCGTCGGTGGCGTCGGGCTCCAGCTGGCGGTAGACGTCGACCAGGCCGCCGTCGGTCAGCAGCTTGGTCATCCAGGCGCGTTCCTCGGGCAGGAAGCCGCTGTTCTTCTGGTTGCTGCGCCAGTTCTTCAGGTCCTTCTCCTGGTGGGCGATGTTGATGTCGCCCACCAGGATGAATTCACGTTCGGCCCGCAGCGCCTGAAGGTGCGGATACACCACGTCCAGAAAGCGGAACTTGGCCGCCTGCCGGTCCTCGCCCGACGAGCCGCTGGGGAAGTAGCAGCTGATGACGCTGAGCTTGCGCTTGGGGGTGTCGTAGCGCGCCTCCACATAGCGGCCCTCGGCATCGAAGAAGGCGTCGCCGAGGCCCACCACCACGCTGCTGGGCCGCTTGCGGCTGTACAGGCCCACGCCGGAGTAGCCCTTCTTCTCGGCGAAGTGGAAGTAGCCGGGCATGCCGGCCACCGTCTCGAAGCGGTCGGCCAGGTCGGCGGCCTGGGCCTTGACCTCCTGCACCCCCATACAATCCGCGCCCGCCTGGGCTGCCCATTCCATGAAGCCCTTGTTGGCTGCTGAACGGATGCCGTTCAGGTTGAGTGTGACCAGACGAAATGCCAAGGGATCTCCATGCGCCAGACCACCGACCCGACCGGACAGCCGCCCGCCGCCGACCCGCTGGCGCAGGAATTCGTGCAGTTCGCCGTCGAGGCGGGGGTGTTGCGGTTCGGTGAATTCAAGACCAAGGCCGGGCGCCTGTCGCCCTACTTCTTCAACGCCGGCCTGTTCGACGACGGCGCCAAGCTGGGCCGTCTGGCGGGATTCTATGCACGCAGCCTGGTCGGCTCAGGCCTGCAATTCGACATGCTGTTCGGCCCCGCCTACAAAGGCATTCCGCTCGCCGCGGCGGTGGCGGTGGAGCTGGCCCGCCTGGGCCACAACCGGCCCTTCGCCTACAACCGCAAGGAGGCCAAGGACCACGGCGAGGGCGGCACCCTGGTGGGCGCGCCGGTGCGTGGCCGGGTGCTGATCATCGACGACGTGATCTCCGCCGGCACCTCGGTGCGCGAGTCGATCGCGATGATCCGCGCCGCCGGCGCCACGCCCTGCGGCGTGGCCATCGCACTGGACCGGCAGGAAAAAGCCAGCGACGGCAACACGGACAGCCCCTGGTCTGCGGTTCAATACGTGCGTGACCAACTGCACCTGCATGTGGCGTCGATCGCGACGCTGGCCGACCTGCTTCAGTATCTGCAGACCAGCAGTGCGGCCGACCTGGCCCCGCACCTGCCGCGTGTGCGCGCCTACCGCGACGCCTACGGCGTCTGAGCCCATGCGGCTGCGGACCTGTTCCTGGGCTGGCACCGCGCTGCTGGTGCTGGCCATGCCGCTGGCGCTGCCGATGGCAGCCATTGCGCAGCAGGGCAGCCGGCCGACGTCGTCCGGCATCTACACCTGTGTCGATGCCCAGGGCCGCCGGCTCACCTCCGACCGGCCGATTCCCGACTGCGTCAGCCGCGAGCAGCGGGTGCTCAACAGCGATGGCTCGGTGCAGCGGGTGGTGCCGCCCACGCTGACCGCCGAGGAGCGCGCCGAGCGCGAGGCCGCCGAGCGCCGCGCCGAGCTGGCCCGCGCCGCCCAGGCCGACGCCGTGCGCCGCGACCGCAACCTGATGGTGCGCTTCCCCGACGAGGCCTCCCACAGCAGGGCCCGCGAGGCGGCGCTGGACACGGTGCGCCTGGCGATGAAGGCCTCGGCGCAGCGGGTGAAGGAACTGGCCGCCGAGCGCAAGCCGCTGCTCGACGAGGCCGAGTTCTACCAGGGCCGCCAGATGCCGGCGCGGCTGAAGCAGCAGCTGGACGCCAATGATGCCGCCGTGGCGGCACAGAAGCAGTCGGCCGCCAACCAGGAGCTGGAGCTGGCCCGCATCAACCGGCTGTACGACAACGAGCTCGACCGCCTGCGCCGGCTGTGGGCCGGCGCGCCGGCGGGCTCGCTGCCGCCGGTGGCGCCCACCCAGGTCAGCCCAGCTTCGCCTTCAGCAAGGCGTTGACCTGGCCGGGGTTGGCCTTGCCCTTGCTGGCCTTCATCACCTGGCCGACCAGGGCGTTGAACGCCTTGTCCTTGCCGGCGCGGTATTCGTCGATCGACTTCTGGTTGTCGGCCAGCACCGCGTCGATGATGGCTTCCAGCGCGCCGGTGTCGCTCATCTGCTTCAGGCCCTTGGCCTCGATCAGCGCATCCACGCTGGTGGATTCACCGGCCCACAGTGCGTCGAAGACCTGGCGGGCGGCGTTGTGGCTGATGGTGCCGTCGGCAATGCGGCCGATCAGCGCGGCCAGGGTGCCGGCGTCCACCGGGCTGGCCGTGATGTCCCTGCCCTCGGCGTTCAGGCGCTTGCTCACCTCGCCCATCAGCCAGTTGGCCACCAGCTTGGGCTGTCTGCAGGCGTCGCGCGCGCCTTCGTAGAAGCGGGCCAGCGCCAGGCTCTGCGTCATCATCACCGCGTCGTACGCTGGCAGGCCGTCGGCCTCCTGGAAGCGCTGGGCCATCGCTGCCGGCAGCTCGGGCAGGCTGGCGCGCACCTGGTCGATCCACTCGGGCGCGATCACCAGCGGCGGCAGGTCGGGATCGGGGAAGTAGCGGTAGTCGTGCGCGTCTTCCTTGGTGCGCATCGACCGCGTCTCGCCGGTGTCGGGGTTGAACAGCACCGTGGCCTGCTGGATCGCCAGGCCGTCCTCGATCTGGTCGATCTGCCACTGGATCTCGTAGTCGATGGCCTGCTGCATGAACCGGAACGAGTTCAGGTTCTTGATCTCGCGCCGCGTGCCGAACGGCGCGCCCGGCTTGCGCACCGACACGTTGGCATCGCAGCGGAAGCTGCCTTCCTGCATGTTGCCGTCGCAGATGCCCAGCCACACCACCAGCGCGTGCAGGGCGCGGGCGTACTCCACCGCCTCGGCGCTGGAGCGCATGTCGGGCTCGGTCACGATCTCCAGCAGCGGCGTGCCGGCGCGGTTCAGGTCGATGCCGGTCTGGCCGGCATAGTCCTCGTGCAGGCTCTTTCCCGCGTCCTCTTCCAGGTGGGCACGGGTCAGCTGCACCGTCTTGCGGGCATCGCCCAGCAGGAAGCTGATGCTGCCGCCCTGCACCACCGGCGTCTCGTACTGGCTGATCTGGTAGCCCTTGGGCAGATCGGGGTAGAAGTAGTTCTTGCGGGCAAAGATCGACTGCGGCGCCACCTTGGCGCCGATGGCCAGGCCGAAGCGGATGGCCCGCTCCACTGCGGCGCGGTTCATCACCGGCAGCGTGCCCGGCAGCGCCAGGTCCACCGCGCAGGCCTGGGTGTTGGGCGCGGCGCCGAAGGCCGTGCTGGCGCCGGAGAAGATCTTGCTGACGGTCGACAGCTGGGCGTGGGTTTCCAGGCCGATGACGACCTCGTAGCCGCGGATGAGGGGTGGGTTGCTCATGGGGTCAGATCCCGGCTGGCGCCTGCTGGTGCCAATCCGTCGCTTGCTGCAAGGCATGGGCCGCATGCAGCAGCTGGCCTTCGGCGAAGTAGTTGCCGATCAGCTGCAGCCCCACCGGCATGCCGTGGGCACCGAAGCCGGCCGGCACGCTCATGCCGGGCAGGCCGGCCAGGCTGGCGGGCAGGGTGAAGATGTCGGCCAGGTAGGCCTGCAGCGGGTCGTTGCCCTGCTCGCCGATCTTCCAGGCCACGCTGGGCGCCACCGGGCCGGCGATGAGGTCGCACTGGGTGAAGCAGGCCTGGAAGTCGTCGGCGATCATGCGGCGCAGTTTCTGCGCCTGCAGGTAGTAGGCGTCGTAGTAGCCGTGGCTCAGCACATAGGTGCCGATCATGATGCGGCGCTTGACCTCGGGGCCAAAGCCCTCGGCGCGGCTCTTCTTGTACATGTCCAGCAGGTCGGCGTACTGCGCGGCGCGGTGGCCGAACTTCACGCCGTCGAAGCGGCTCAGGTTCGAGCTGGCCTCGGCTGGGGCGATGATGTAGTACACCGGGATCGACAGCTCGGTGCGCGGCAGGCTCACGTCCACCAGGGTGGCGCCCAGCGCTTCCAGCTCGGCCAGGGCGCGGCGCACGGCGGCGTCCACATCGCTGGCCAGGCCGGCGGGGAAGAATTCCTTCGGCAGACCGATGCGCAGCCCGGCCAGCGGCTTGGCGGCGCTGGCGCCTTCGCGGGCGCTCAGCATCTGCGCATGGAAATCCTGCGGCGGGCGCTGGGCGCTGGTGGCGTCGCGTTCGTCGAAGCCGCTCATCGCCGACAGCAGCAGGGCGCAGTCTTCCGCGCTGCGGGCGATCGGGCCGGCCTGGTCCAGGCTGGAGGCGAAGGCGATCATCCCGTAGCGGCTGCACACGCCATAGGTGGGCTTGATGCCGGTGGTGCCGGTGAAGCTGGCCGGCTGGCGGATGGAGCCGCCGGTGTCGGTGCCGGTGGCCGCCGGCAGCAGGCGGGCGGCCACCGCCGCGGCGCTGCCGCCCGACGAGCCGCCCGGCACCCGCGCCACATCCCAGGGGTTGTGGGCGGCGCCGAAGGCCGAGTTCTCGTTGCCCGAGCCCATCGCGAACTCATCGCAGTTCAGCTTGCCCAGGCTGATGGCGCCGGCGCTCGCCAACCGGGCGACCACGGTGGCATCGAACGGACTCTGGTAGCCCGCCAGCATCTTGCTGCCGGCGGTGGTGGGCAGGGACTGGGTGACGAAGATGTCCTTGTGGGCGATGGGCACGCCCAGCAGCGGCTCGGCATCGCCGGCGGCGCGGCGGGCATCGGCGGCCTGCGCGGCGGCGGTGGCGCCGTCGGCATCCACCTGCAGGAAGGCGCCCAGCGCCGGCTGCGCGGCGATGCGGCCCAGCAGGTGCTGCGTCACTTCGACGCTGGAGACCTGCTTGCCAGCCAGCGCGCGCGCCAGACCGGCCACGCCCAGATCATGCAGTGCGCCGCTCATTCGATCACCTTCGGCACCAGGAACAGCCCGTCCTCCACCGCTGGCGCGCTGCGCTGGTTGGCGCTGCGGTTGTCGGGCTCGGTGACCGCGTCGTCACGCAGGCGCAGCTGCACCTGCTGGATGGCCGACAGCGGTGTGTAAAGCGGCTCCACGCCGCCGGTGTCGACGGCGCTCATCTGCTCGACGATGCGGAAGAACTCGTTGAGCTGCTTGAGCATCTCGGGCGCCTCGGCAGCGGAGAGTTCAAGCCGGGCCAGGTGCGCGATGCGGCTGGTGTCCTGCGGGGTCAAGGCCATGGGGAAGAGGTGTCCGGCAGCGTGTTCCTGCAGCCAGGAACAGCGGGGTGATGGGGTATTATCTCTGGTTATCCAGAAGCCCCGGCGCCCCCGCCGGCCAGCGCCGCGCGTGCGCCGAGCGCGCCTCCAAGACCAGCCCCTACCGCCAAGCGTCCGCCAAGCTCCGGTCCTGTCGCCCGGCACCTTGGCGGCCCTTCCCGCACCGGTTGCCAGACTGTTTGACCGCCCCATGTACGGATCCCCGCGCCGCTACTTCTCCACCGACCTCGCCATCGACCTGGGCACCGCCAACACGCTGATCTATGTGCGTGGCAAGGGCATCGTGCTCGATGAGCCCTCGGTCGTCTCCATCCGCCATGAAGGCGGCCCGCAAGGCAAGAAGACCATCCAGGCCGTGGGCAAGGAAGCGAAGGCCATGCTGGGCAAGGTGCCCGGCAACATCGAGGCCATCCGGCCGATGAAGGACGGCGTGATCGCCGACTTCACCGTCACCGAGCAGATGCTCAAGCAGTTCATCAAGATGGTCCATCCGCAGAGCATCCTGCGGCCCAGCCCCCGGATCATCATCTGCGTGCCCTGCGGTTCCACCCAGGTCGAGCGCCGCGCCATCCGTGAATCGGCGCTGGGCGCCGGCGCGTCGGACGTCTACCTGATCGAGGAACCCATGGCCGCGGCCATCGGCGCCGGCCTGCCGGTCAGCGAGGCCTCGGGCTCGATGGTGGTCGACATCGGCGGCGGCACCACCGAGGTGGGCGTCATCTCGCTGGGCGGCATGGTCTACAAGGGCTCGGTCCGCGTCGGCGGCGACAAGTTCGACGAAGCCATCATCAACTACATCCGCCGCAACTACGGCATGCTGATCGGCGAGCCCACCGCCGAGATGATCAAGAAGAACATCGGTTCGGCCTTCCCCGGCAGCGAGGTGAAGGAGATCGAGGTCAAGGGCCGCAACCTCAGTGAAGGCGTGCCGCGCAGCTTCACCATCAGCAGCAACGAGATCCTCGAAGCCCTGACCGACCCGCTGAACCAGATCGTCAGCGCCGTGAAGAACGCGCTGGAGCAGACCCCGCCCGAACTGGGCGCCGACATCGCCGAGCGCGGCATGATGCTGACCGGCGGCGGCGCCCTGCTGCGCGACCTCGACCGCCTGCTGGCCGAGGAAACCGGCCTGCCGGTGCTGGTGGCCGAAGACCCGCTGACCTGCGTGGTGCGCGGCTGCGGCATGGCGCTGGAGCGCATGGAAGGCCGCGGCTCGATCTTCACCTCCGAGTAAGCCGTGACGCCTTGCCCCCCGGCCGGCGCATCACCGATGCGGCCGGCCTTTGTCATTCAGGTCAGGCACTGAGCGGCCATGGCCCTGGGCACCATCGACCGCACGCCGCCGCCGTTCTTCCGGCAGGGGCCGTCGGCGCTGACCAAGCTGGCGCTGTTCTCGGCGCTGGCGGTCTTCCTGATGGCGGCCGACACCCGCTGGCACCTGACCCAGCCGCTGCGCGCGGCGCTGGCCACGGCGCTGCTGCCGCTGCAGCAGACGCTGCAGGTGCCCGCGGTGCTGCTGGACAACGGCCTGAGCTACCTGCAGGGCATCAAGGATGCCCAGGCCCGCGAGGCCGCGGCCCGACAGCAGCTGGCCCGCCAGAGCGAGCGTGCCGCCCGCACCGAGCAGCTGGCCGCCGAGAACGAACGCCTGCGCGCCCTGCTCGAGCTGCAGCCCCAGCTGCAGGTCAGGAGCGTGGCGGCCGAGCTGCTGTACGAGGCGGGTGACCCGTACTCGCGCAAGATCTTCATCAACCGCGGCGCCCGCCAGGGCGTGGTGGCGGGTGCTCCGGTGGTCAACGAGGCCGGCGTGCTGGGCCAGGTGACCGAGGTCTACCCGCTGTCGGCGGTCGTCACGCTGCTGACCGACCGCGACGCCGCGATTCCCGTGCTCAACACCCGCACCCAGCAGCGCGGTGCGGCTTTCGGCGGTGCCGAGGGCGGCAGCGCGCTGGAGCTGCGCTTCATGGCCGGCAATGCCGATGTGCAGGCCGGCGATGCGCTGACCACCAGTGGCGTCGACGGCGTCTACCCGCCCGGCCTGCCGGTGGCCCGGGTGGCGCGGGTGGAGCGGCGCTCCGACGCCGGCTTTGCCCGCATCGTGCTGACGCCGATGGCGGCCATGGACAACCTGCGCCACATGCTGGTGCTGGAACCGCTGGCCGTGCAGATGCCGCCGCGGCCGGCCGATGCCGCGGCGTCGGCCGCCGGCACCGCCAAGAGCGGCAGCCGCGCCAGCGCCGCTGGCCGGCCTGGCCGGCCGGCCAGTGGCCAGGAGCTGCCCCGATGATCATGGCCCGCGGCACCGACCAGCTGCTGTTGCCGGTCAACCCCATCTTCATCGCGCTGACGCTGCTGGTGGCCCTGCTGCTGGAGATGCTGCCCGGCGGCCGCCACCCGGCCGCGCCCGATCTGCTGGCCCTGGTGCTGGTGTTCTGGAACGTGCACCAGCCGCGCCGCGTCGGCGTGGGCGTGGCCTTCGCCTTCGGCCTGGTGATGGACGTGCACCAGGGTGCGGTGCTGGGCCAGCATGCGCTGGCCTACACCCTGCTGAGCTACCTGGCCATCACCGTGCACCGCCGGGTGCTGTGGTTCAGCCTGCCGGCGCAGGCGCTGCATGTGCTGCCGGTGTTCTTTGCCGCGCATGCGGTGGCCATGGTGGCGCGGCTGGCCGCCGGCGGCATGTTCCCCGGCTGGACTGTGCTGCTGGCACCGGTGTTCGAGGCCCTGCTGTGGCCGCTGGTGGTGCTGCTGCTGCTGGCGCCGCAACGGCGCGCGCCCGATCCGGACAAGAATCGACCTCTCTGAAGGGCTGGCAGCATCGATGGCAGAGTTGAAGAACCTCGAACGCGACCTCGACCGGTTCAACACCCGGTTGCTGGTGGCGGCGCTGTTCGTGCTGCTGTGCTTCGGCCTGCTGGGTTGGCGCATGGTGGTGCTGCAGGTGGTGCGCCATGACGAGCTGGCGCTGCAGGCCGAGGCCAACCGCATCGCGGTGCTGCCGGTGGTGCCCAACCGCGGCCTGATCGTCGACCGC
This sequence comes from Pseudaquabacterium pictum, assembly GCF_005403045.1. Classification (GTDB taxonomy): domain Bacteria; phylum Pseudomonadota; class Gammaproteobacteria; order Burkholderiales; family Burkholderiaceae_C; genus Pseudaquabacterium; species Pseudaquabacterium pictum. The sequence continues at coordinate 8,377 of NZ_BJCL01000028.1, read as the reverse complement.
AACGGCGTGGTGCTGGCCACCAACTACTCGGCCTACACGCTGGAGATCACGCCCTCGCGGGTGCAGGGCGAGATGGACGCGGTGATCGACAGCCTGGCCGAGGTGGTGCCGATCGAGCAGCGCGACCGCCGCCGCTTCAAGCGCCTGCAGGACGAGAGCAAGCGCTTCGAATCCCTGCCGATCCGCACCAAGCTCACCGACGAGGAAGTGGCCCGCTTCACCGCCCAGCGCTTCCGCTTCCCCGGCGTGGATGTGCGGGCGCGGCTGTTCCGCAGCTACCCGGCGGGCGAGGTGGGCAGCCACCTCATCGGCTACATCGGCCGCATCAATGCCGCCGAGAAGAAGGCGATGGAGGACTGGGACGACGAGGTGCTGGCCAACTACCGCGGCACCGAAGTGATCGGCAAGCTGGGCCTGGAGCAGCGCTACGAGCAGGAGCTGCATGGCACCACCGGCTTCGAGGAGGTGGAAACCTCGGCCGGCGGCCGCGCGGTGCGGCGGCTGAAGACCCATCCCGCCACGCCGGGCAACACCCTGGTGCTGTCGATCGACATCAAGCTACAGGCGCTGGTGGAGCAGCTGTTCGGCGACCGCCGTGGCGCGCTGGTGGCCATCGACCCGCGCAACGGCGAGGTGCTGGCCTTCGTCAGCAAGCCCAGCTTCGACCCCAACCTGTTCGTCGATGGCATCGACGTCGAGAACTGGCGCGCGCTCAACGAGAGCATCGACAAGCCGCTGCTCAACCGCGCGCTGCGCGGCACCTATCCGCCGGGCAGCACCTTCAAGCCGTTCATGGCGATGGCCGCGCTCAACAGCGGCAAGCGCGGGCCCGGCACCATCGTGCACGACGGCGGCAGCTTCCACTTCGGCGGCCATGAGTTCCGCAGCCATGGCGACCACGGCCTGGGGCCGGTGGACATGCGGCGGTCCATCGTGCTGTCGAGCAACGTCTACTACTACTCGCTGGCCAACGAGATGGGCGTGGACCTGATGCACGAGCAGCTACTGCCCTTCGGCTTCGGCCGCAAGACCGACATCGACCTCGACGGCGAGGTGACCGGCCTGCTGCCCAGCACCGCCTGGAAGAAGCGCGCCTACCGCAAGCCCGAGCAGCAGAAGTGGTATGCCGGCGAGACCATCTCGCTGGGCATCGGCCAGGGCTACAACAACTTCACCATGCTGCAGCTGGCCAGCGCCACCGCCACGCTGGTGGCCGGCGGCCAGCGCTTCGAGCCGCGGCTGGTGCGCGAGATCCGCAACGTCGTCACCCAGCAGGCCACGCCGGTGGCCGGCCAGGCCCTGCCGCCGCTGGCGCTGAAGCCCGAGCATGTGGCCCTGATCATGAACGCGATGCACGGCGTCACCCAGGAGGGCACCAGCACCCGCATCTTTGCCGGCGCGCCCTACAAGACCGGCGGCAAGACCGGCACCGCCCAGGCCGTGGGCGTCAAGGCCAACGAGAAGTACAACGCATCGCGGCTGTCGGAGTTCCAGCGCGACCATTCCCTCTACAACGCCTTCGCGCCGCTGGAGTCGCCCACCGTGGCCCTGGCGGTGATCGTCGAGAACGCCGGCTTCGGCGCCACGGCTGCCGCGCCCATCGCCCGCCGGGTGTTCGACTACCTGCTGCTCGGCCAGTGGCCCAGCGAGGAGGACATGCAGGCCACGCGTGAGGGCCGCAGCGTCGCGCCCACCGGCACGCCACGCCGCGCCGAGGACGTGCCGATGTCCGAACTGGGCCTGCCGCTGCTGGCGGGTGCGTTGCCGCCCGGCGTGCAGACCACCGCCCTGGCCGCGCCGCCGGCCGCCGCCGCCGCCCCGGCGCGGGCCACGCCATGATCGCCGTCGTCGAGCGACCGTCGCTGTGGCTGCGGCTGCGGCCGGTGCTGTCCGGCTTCGACGGGCCGCTGCTGGCCGTGGTGCTGGCGCTGGCGGCGTTGGGCATGGTGACGATGTACTCGGTGGGCTATGACCACGGCACCCGGTTCGTCGACCACGGCCGCAACATGCTGATCGCGGCCGCGCTGATGTTCATCGTGGCCCAGGTGCCGCCGCAGCGGCTGATGGCCCTGGCCGTGCCGCTGTACACCCTGGGCGTGGCCCTGCTGGTGGCCACCGCGCTGTTCGGCATCACCAAGAAGGGCGCCACCCGCTGGCTGAACGTGGGCGTGGTGATCCAGCCCAGCGAGCTGCTGAAGCTGGCCACGCCGCTGATGCTGGCCTGGTGGTTCCAGAAGTGCGAAAGCCGGCAGGCCGGCCCGCTGCGCTGGCCCGACTTTGCGGTGGCCGGCGTGCTGCTGCTGGTGCCGTTCCTGCTGGTCGCCAAACAGCCCGATCTGGGCACCTCGCTGCTGGTGGCCGGCGCGGGGCTGTACGTGCTGTTCTTTGCCGGCCTGTCGTGGCGGCTGATCGTGCCGCTGGTGGTGGCCGCGGCGCTGGGGCTGGTGGCCATCGTCGTCAGTGGCGATGCGCTGTGCCAGCCCGGCGTGGACTGGCAGGTGCTGCGCGACTACCAGAAGCAGCGCGTCTGCACCCTGCTCGACCCCACCCGTGACCCGCTGGGCAAGGGTTTCCACATCCTGCAGGGCATGATCGCCATCGGCTCGGGCGGCCTCACCGGCAAGGGCTTCATGAGCGGCACGCAGACGCACCTGGAGTTCATCCCCGAGCGCACCACCGACTTCATCTTTGCCGCCTTCAGCGAGGAATTCGGCCTGGCCGGCGTGGCCGCGCTGGCGCTGGGCTTCACCGTGCTGATCCTGCGCGGGCTGTGGATCGCGGCCTCGGCACCCACAGTGTTCTCGCGCCTGCTGGCGGGTGCGCTGAGCCTGAGCTTCTTCACCTACTGCTTCGTCAACATGGGCATGGTCAGCGGCATCCTGCCGGTGGTGGGCGTGCCGCTGCCCTTCATCAGCTATGGCGGCACCGCGATGGTGACGCTGGGCGTGTCCCTGGGCATGCTGATGTCCATCGCCCGCAGCAAGGGGCTGATGCAAAGGTGACCCACCCCCGTAGCGCCTTCGGCGCTCCCCCTCAAGGGGGCGCCGCCAGCGGCCCGGCCGAGCCGGTTCCGCGGCGTCTGCTTGGCCACGCAGCCATCTGCGACCGATGATGCCGTTGGTGAGCGCACCCGTCGCGGTGGTCGGCATCGGCAACATGGGTCTGGCGATGGCGCTGCGGCTGCGGGATGGCGGCCAGCCAGTGCGGGTGCATGACATCGACCCCGAGCGCCATGCACTGGCCGCTGCGGCTGGCGCGGTGCCTGCCGCCAGCCCGGCAGCGGCGGTGGCCGGCTGTGCGGTGCTGATCGTGGCGGTGGTCGATGCGGCGCAGACCGAGGCCGTGCTGTTCGGCCCGCAGGGCGCGGCGGCCGCGTTGCCGCTGGGCGCCACCGTGCTGCTGTGCCCGACCATCGGCCCGGCCGATGTCGAAGGCTTCGCGGCCCGCCTGACCCAAGCCGGGCTGGCCTGCCTGGATGCGCCGATGTCCGGCGGCCCGGCCCGTGCCCGCGACGGCAGCATGAGCCTGATGGTGGCCGGACCGGATGCCGCCTGGTCGGCGCTGCAGCCACTGCTGCAGCACCTGGCATCCCGGCTGTTCCGCATCGGCAGCCGGCCAGGCGACGGCGCCCGCACCAAGCTGGTCAACAACCTGCTGGCGGCCACCCACCTGGCGGCATCGGCCGAAGCCATCGCGCTGGCCCAGCGGCTGGGGCTGGACGGCGCCGCCACGCTGGCGGTGGTCAACGCCTCCAGCGGCGCCAGCTGGATCGGCGCCGACCGCATGGCCCGGGCGCTGGACGGCGACTTCGCCCCGCGTGCCCACACCAGCTTGCTGGCCAAGGATTCGGCCCTGGCCCTGGCGATGGCCGCGCAGGCCGGCGTGCGGCCGCCGCTGGGCGTGTTGGCCGCGGCGCAATTCCAGGCTGCGCTGGCCGCCGGCCACGGCGGCGAGGACGATGCCCGCCTGCTGAGCCTGCTGCAGCAGCAGTTCGCCGCCGGCGATCAGCCCGCAGCCGGTGTGCCGCCGGCCTGATCGCCGGCCGGCCGGGCCAGCGCAAACCGCACGGTGAACAGCGCGCCCGGCCCCATGCCCTGGGCCGCGGCGCTGCCACGCGGCCGCGCATCGGTGATCGACAGCTCGGCGCCGTGCTGCTGCGCGATCTCCTGCACGATGGCCAGGCCCAGGCCGCTGCCGTCGACATTGGTGCCCAGCGCGCGGTAGAACGGCTGCAGCACCAGCGCGCGCTCGGCCTCGGGAATGCCGGGGCCGGTGTCCTCCACCTGCAGCACCACCACCTGGCCGAACGGGTCGTCCACCACCCGCGCCGTCACCGTGCCGCCGGCGGGGGTGTACTGCAGCGCGTTGTCCACCAGGTTGCGCACCAGCTCGCGCACCAGGGTGGGCTGGCCCATCAGCGTGCCGTGCAGGGCCTGGCCGTCATCGGGGCCCTCGTAGCCCAGGTCGATGCGCTTGTCCATGGCCTTGGGCACGAAGTCGCGCACCGTCTCGCGGGCCAGTGCCGGCAGGTCCACCGGCTCGGGCGGGCGGGCCAGGGTCTTGGCCTCGGCCCGAGCCATGGCCAGCAGCTGGTTGACCATGTGCGCCGCCCGCTCGGTGCTGTGGGCGATGTGCTGCAGGCTCTGCTTCAGCGCCCGCGGGTCCTGCTGGCCGGCGTCGATCTCGCGCTGTGCCAGCTCGGCCTGCATGCGCAGGCCGGCCAGCGGCGTCTTCAGCTGGTGCGCCGCATCAGCCAGGAAGTGCTTCTGGGTGGACATCGACTGGTCCAGCCGGCCCAGCAGGTCGTTGATCGCGCCCACCAGCGGCGCCACTTCCTCGGGCACATCGCGCTCGGCCAGCGGGCTCAGGTCATGGCTCTCGCGGCGGCGGATGCGCTGCTGCAGCTCGTTCAGCGGCTTGATGCCGCGGGCCAGCGCAAACCACACCAGCAGCACCGCCAGCGGCAGCACCACGAACTGCGGCACGATCACGCCCTTGATGATCTCGGTGGCCAGACGGGCGCGCTTGTCCAGTGTCTCGGCCACCTGCACCAGCGGCGCGGCCTCGCCCGGCACGCCGGTGGGCGGCAGCCACAGGTAGGCCACGCGCACCGCATCGGCATGCACCTCGTCGTCGCGGTATTTCAGCGTCTGTGCGGCGGCGGCGGGCTCGTCGGGCACCGGCAGGGCGCGGTCGCCGGCGATGAATTCGCCCCGCGCGCCCAGCACCTGGAAGTACACCTTGTCGGCATCGTCGGCGCGCAGCACCTCGGTGGCCACCTCGGGCAGGCGCAGCCGGATGCTGCTGGGCTGCTCCAGGCTGCCCGGCACCACCACCACCTGGCGCGCCACGGTGCGCGCCATCTCGGCCAGGTCGCGGTCGAACGGCCGGCTGGCGATGCTCTGCGCCACCAGCCAGGTCAGCGCCACGCTCATCGGCCACAGCAACAGCAGCGGCGCGAGCATCCAGTCGAGGATCTCGCCGAACAGCGAGCGTTGTTCGCGCGGGGGGTTGGCGTCCATGGCAGGCGCCTAGGATAAGGCGGCGGCCGCGCTGCGGCCCGTGCAGGCTAGCTCTGGATTTTCTCCAGGCAGTAGCCCAGCCCGCGCACCGTGGCGATGCGGATCGGCCCCTGCTCGATCTTCTTGCGCAGGCGGTGGATGTACACCTCGATGGCGTTGTTGCTGACTTCTTCGCCCCACTCGCACAGCCGCTCCACCAGCTGGTCCTTGCTGACCAGGCGGCCGGCGCGCTGCAGCAGCACCTCCAGCAGGCTCAGCTCGCGGGCCGACAGCTCGATCATCTGGTCGCTGATGTAGGCCACCCGGCCGGTGGCATCGAAGGTCAGCGGCCCGTGCTTGATCACATTGCTGGCCGTGCCCAGGCCGCGCCGGGTCAGCGCGCGCACCCGCGCCTCCAGCTCCTGCAGCGAAAACGGCTTGGCCATGTAGTCGTCGGCGCCCAGGTCCAGGCCCTTGACGCGCTGCTCCACGCTGTCGGCCGCGGTCAGGATCAGCACCGGCACCGCCGAGCCGCGGGCGCGCAGCTTGCGCAACACCTCGAAGCCGTGCATCTTCGGCAGGCCCAGGTCGAGGATCAGGCAGTCGAACTCGTGCGAGGCCAGCGCCGCATCGGCCTCGCTGCCGCTGCCCACCTGGTCCACCGCATAGCCCGAGGCGCGCAGCGCCCGCAGCAATCCGTCGGCCAGCACCTGGTCGTCTTCCGCGATCAGAATCCGCATGCTTGTCTCCAGCTGGCCGGCGCCTTCGGACGAGGCACCTGCAAGAATGTTCAATTCTAGGAAGGCCAACCCGCGCAGCCCTTGACCAACATCAAGCGCTGCACCCGGGCTTGCCCAGGGTCCCACCGTTGGGGGATGGGCCCAGAAAACACTGTACAGACATCCAGCCTGTTCTTATCATCGGCTCCCAGACACCAGGAGAGCCCCATGGACGCACCCGTGAAAGCCTTGAACACCGAAAAAGCCAAAGCCCTGGCCGCCGCCCTGTCGCAGATCGAGAAACAGTTCGGCAAGGGCTCCATCATGCGCCTGGGCGACGGTGAAGTCGTCGAGGCGATCGAGGTCGTCTCCACCGGCTCGCTGGGGCTGGACATCGCACTCGGCGTCGGCGGCCTGCCGCGCGGCCGCGTCATCGAGATCTACGGCCCGGAATCCTCGGGCAAGACCACCCTCACCCTGCAGGTGGTGGCGCAGATGCAGAAGCTCGGCGGCACCGCCGCCTTCATCGATGCCGAGCATGCGCTGGACACCGGCTATGCCCAGAAGCTGGGCGTCAACCTGCAGGAACTGCTGATCAGCCAGCCCGACACCGGCGAGCAGGCGCTGGAGATCGTCGACGCGCTGGTGCGTTCCGGCTCGGTCGACCTCGTCATCATCGACTCGGTCGCCGCCCTCACCCCCAAGGCCGAACTCGAAGGCGAGATGGGCGACTCCTTGCCCGGCCTGCAGGCGCGCCTGATGAGCCAGGCCCTGCGCAAGCTCACCGGCACGGTGAAGAAGACCAACACCATGGTCATCTTCATCAACCAGATCCGCATGAAGATCGGCGTGATGTTCGGCAACCCCGAAACCACCACCGGCGGCAATGCGCTGAAGTTCTACAGCTCGGTGCGCCTGGACATCCGCCGCACCGGCAGCATCAAGCGCGGTGAAGAAGTGATCGGCAGCGAGACCAAGGTCAAGGTCGTCAAGAACAAGGTGGCGCCGCCCTTCAAGACCGCCGAGTTCGACATCCTCTACGGCGAAGGCACCAGCCGCGAGGGCGAGGTCATCGACATGGGTGTCGAGGCCAAGATCGTCGACAAGTCCGGCGCCTGGTATGCCTACCAGGGCGAAAAGATCGGCCAGGGCAAGGACAACGCCCGCGAGTTCCTGCGCGAGAACCCCGACATCGCGCTCGAGATCGAGAACAAGGTGCGCGAGGCGCTGGGCGTGCCGCTGCAGGCCGCCGCCGTCTCGAAGGACGCTTGACGCGGCGGGCTGCGCCAGGTGCCGCCGGTTCGGCCTGCCTCGCTGAAGGTGCGCGCGCTGCAGTGGCTGGCGCAGCGTGAGCACAGCCGCCAGGAGCTGCGCGACAAACTGCTGCGCCTGCTGCAGCGCAGCGCCCGCGAGGCGGCGCGTGCGGCAGCCGGCGAAGGCGGCGCCCAACATGGGCCTGACACCGACGCAGACGTCCACGGCGACCCCGCCGTCGAAGTCGACGCGGTGCTGCAATGGCTGGAGCAGCACGGCCACCTGTCCGACGCCCGGTTCACCGAGAGCCGCGTGCATGCACGCCAGGCGCGCTTCGGCAACCGCCGCATCCAGCAGGAGCTTCAACAGCACGGCGTCACGCTCGACGCCGATGCCCGCCAGGCCCTGCAGCAGACCGAGCTGGCCCGCGCTGCCGAAGTCTGGCGCCGCAAGTACGGCGGCGCTGCGGCCGACGCCGCCGGGCGGGTGCGGCAAATGCGGTTCATGGTCGGCCGCGGGTTCTCGCCAGATGTGGTGCGGCGGGTGATCCAGGCTGGCGGGCCGGCTGTCGACGGTTCCGACACCAGCACCGACTGACGCTGGTGGGGCCGGCTGCCACGGGTTTTCCCGGGGCGGGGCATGCTAAATTGACGGGGTTTGCACGCCGTGGGCCGTGCGCCGTGCCGCAACTGGCCCGGCCAGCAGGTCCACTCTGTCCGATGGCCCGGTCCCGCAGCGGCCGGCCGCCTGTTTCTCCCCTTGCAGCGAGCCCCCCATGAAGATCCACGAATACCAGGGTAAAGAGATCCTGCGCCAGTTTGGCGTGCCGGTGCCGCGCGGCGTGCCGGCGTTCACTGTGCAGGAGGCGGTGGAGGCGGCGCAGAAGCTGGGCGGGCCGGTGTG
>NZ_BJCL01000027.1 GCF_005403045.1 Pseudaquabacterium pictum | reverse complement strand
CATCCACCAGCAACAAGCGTTACCAGGTGCGTCCGGGCGACACGCTGTACCGCGTGGCCGGCCGCAATCCGGCAGAGGGCGTCTCGCTGGACCAGATGCTGGTCGGCCTGCACCGCAGCCGTGCCCTGCTGCAGCTTCTTCAGCTCTTCGACGTTGCGTGTCAGCTCGGCCACGCGGGTGGCCTCGTCCTTGCCTTGGGCTGGGCCGGCGGCCGGGGCGGACGCCTTGATCGCCGGATCACTGAGCTTGAGCTTGTCGGGCGACGGCGCGGCCGACTGCTTGCGGTCGTCCACCGCGGCCTGCACCTTGCCCTGGGTGGCGCGGCCGGCTTCGGGCGCCTGGGCTTGCGGCGCGGCCTGGGCCAGCCGCGCCCGGTAGGCGCTGAAATCGGCGCTTTGCGCAGACAGCAGGCGCTTGGCATCGCCCGAGGTCACGTCGCGCACCTCGTCGGCCGCGGGCACCGTCAGCACCGAGCCGGCACGCAGCCGGTTGACATTGCTGTCGATGAAGGCATCGGGGTTGGCGCGGTACAGGCCGACCAGCATCTGGTCCAGCGAGACGCCCTCTGCCGGATTGCGGCCGGCCACGCGGTACAGCGTGTCGCCCGGACGCACCTGGTAACGCTTGTTGCTGGTGGATGCCACGGCCGGTGGCAGGCCCTTGGCCGGTGCGGCGGGTGCCGGGGCGGCGTCGGCCGGGCGGGGTGCCGGCCGCGGCCGTGGCGGGACCGGCGCGGCAGCCATGGGCGCTGGTGCCGGGCTGGCGGCCTGCATCGGCGCCTGCGGCAGGGGCGCCGAAGCCGGTGCCGGCCGCGGCGCCGGCGCCGGGCGGGCCTGCGCGAGCGGCGTGGCTGGCGGCAGGGCCGGGGCGGGTGCCGGCAGGGTGGTGGGCGCAGCGCCCATCACCGGCGCCACCGGCGCAGTGGCCTGCACCGGCGGTGCGTTGCGGCTGCCCGGGGGATCAAACAACAGGGTGAACTCGCGCACCATGCGGCCGGACGACGAATTCAGCTCGACGATGACCTCGACGAACGGCTCCTGCACCGCCCGGTCGCTGGTGACCCGCACATAGGCGCGGCCGTCGGCGCGGCGCGCCACGGTGGCACTGGCGCCCGACAGCACGGCGTTGTAGTCGACACCCGCCGCGCGGTAGGCCTCGGGGGACGCCAACCGCACCTGCAGCGTGGCGGCCTCTTCCGGGCTCAGGCTGGTGATGTCGATCTCGGCCCGCATCCCCTCGCCCAGGGCCGATTGCACATTCAACCGGCCCAGCCCCACGGCCTGGACATCGATCGGCGCAGCGCCAAGGGCTGCCAGGGCAGCCAGGGCCAGCGCAGTGCGGCCGGCAAGGTAGGGGCGGTTTTTCAAGGCGTCTCCACAACAGACCCGCAGCCGGCGGCTTGCAGCCGGCCAAAGCCGTATGTTGCCATGTGCCAACCGGCGCCAGCCGCCCGCAGCACTCAGGCGTCGATCAGGATGCGCAGCATGCGACGCAGCGGCTCGGCAGCGCCCCAGAGCAGCTGGTCGCCGATGGTGAAGGCGCCCAGGTACTCGGGGCCCATGGCCAGCTTGCGCACACGGCCCACGGGGATGGTCATCGTGCCGGTCACGGCCACCGGCGTCAGGTCGCGGATGGTGGCCTCGCGGGTGTTGGGCACCAGCTTCACCCAGGCGTTGTCGGCGGCGATCATGGCCTCGATGTCGGCCAGCGGCACGTCCTTCTTCAGCTTGAAGGTGAGTGCCTGGCTGTGGCAGCGCATCGCGCCCACGCGCACGCAGAAGCCATCGACCGGCACCGCGGCCGAGCCGAAGCCTTCACCCTGGCCGAGGATCTTGTTGGTCTCGGCCATGCCCTTCCATTCTTCCTTCGACACGCCGTTGCCCAGATCCTTGTCGATCCAGGGGATCAACGAGCCGCCCAGCGGCACGCCGAAGTTGGCGGTCTGCTCGGCCGACAGGCCGCGCTGGGTGGCCGCCACCTGGCGGTCGATCTCCAGAATGGCGCTCTTGGGGTCGTCGAGCAGGGCCTTGACCGAGGCGTTGAGCGTGCCGTACTGGGTCAGCAGCTCGCGCATGTGCTGCGCGCCGCCGCCCGAGGCCGCCTGGTAGGTCTGGGTGCTCATCCACTCGACCAGGCCGGCCTTGTACAGCGCGCCCACGCCCATCAGCATGCAGCTGACGGTGCAGTTGCCGCCGATCCAGTTCTTGCCACCCTTGGTCAGCGCTTGCTTGATCACCGGCATGTTCACCGGGTCGAGGATGATGACCGCGCTCGGGTCCATGCGCAGGGTGCTGGCGGCGTCGATCCAGTGACCGGTCCAGCCAGCAGCGCGCAGCTTGGGAAACACCTCGGTGGTGTAGTCGCCACCCTGGCAGGTGATGACGATGTCGCAGCGCTTGAGCGCGTCGATGTCGTACGCGCTCTTCAGCGTCGTCTCGTTCTTCGCCATCGCCGGCGCCTTGCCGCCAGCGTCGGACGTCGAGAAGAACACCGGTTCGATCAGGGCGAAGTCACCTTCGGCCTGCATGCGGTCCATCAACACCGAGCCGACCATGCCGCGCCAGCCGACCAATCCTACGAGTGCCATGTCAAAGCCTTTCAGTACAGATCCGGACCCCAGGTTCCCCGGCTCGTGTCGCCGGGGTCCAAAGGGGCGAGACGATCCGGAGCTGACTAGCCCTTGGTAATGGTGGTGATGGTTTTGCCGGACAGCGCGGCGACGACGGCATCGCCCATCGCGCGCGTGCCCACCCGCTGCGTTCCCTCGGACCAGATGTCGCCGGTGCGCAGACCGGCGGACAGCACCGCCTTGACCGCAGATTCGATGCGGTCGGCAGCTTCGGGCTGGTTGAGGGTGTAGCGGAGCATCATGGCAGCGGACAGGATTGTAGCCAGCGGATTGGCCACGCCCTTGCCCGCGATGTCGGGTGCGCTGCCGTGGCTGGGTTCGTACAGGCCTTTGTTGGATTTGTCCAACGATGCGCTGGGCAGCATGCCGATCGAGCCGGTCAGCATCGCCGCCTCGTCGCTCAGGATGTCGCCGAACATGTTGCCGGTGACCACCACGTCGAAGGCCTTGGGCGCCTTGACCAGTTGCATCGCCGCGTTGTCCACGTACATGTGCTCCAGCGCCACATCGGGGTACTGGGCATGCACCTCGGTGACCACGTCCTTCCAGAACTGGAAGGTCTCCAGCACGTTGGCCTTGTCGACCGAGGTCACCTTCTTGTTGCGGCGGCGTGCGGCCTGGAAGGCCACGTGGGCGATGCGCTCGATCTCGGGCTTGCTGTAGCGCATGGTGTCGAAGGCTTCCTCGGCACCGGGGAAATGGCCGTCGATCGCCACCCGGCGGCCGCGGGGCTGACCGAAGTAGATGTCGCCGGTGAGTTCGCGGATGATCAGGATGTCGAGGCCCGCCACCAGTTCCGGCTTGAGCGACGAGGCATGGGTCAGTTGCTCGTAGCAGATCGCCGGACGGAAGTTGGCGAACAGGCCCAGGTGCTTGCGCAGCCCCAGGATGGCCTGCTCCGGCCGGAACTGGCGCTCGAGCTTGTCGTACTTCCAGTCGCCCACGGCGCCGAACAGCACCGCATCGGCGGCCTTCGCCAGGTTCAGCGTGCCCTCGGGCAGCGGATGGCCATGGGCCTCGTAGGCGGCGCCGCCGACCAGGGCGGTCTCGGTCTCGAACTTCAAATCGAGCACGGCCAGGACCTTGACGGCCTCGGCCATGATCTCGGTGCCGATGCCGTCGCCGGGCAGGATCGCGATCTTCATGGGGTTCCTCGGGTTCAGAGTTCTTTGTGGGCCAGCCAGGGCATGCGGGCGATGCGCTCGGCTTCAAACGCCTTGATCTTGTCGGCATGCCGCAGCGTCAAGCCGATGTCGTCGAAGCCGTTGACCAGGCAGTATTTGCGGAAGGCCTGCACCTCGAACGGGATCTCGGCACCGTCGGGCTGCACCACCACCTGGCGCGGCAGGTCGATGGTCAGGCGGTAGCCGGGGAAGGCCGCCACCGCGTCGAACAGGCGGGACACCGCGGCCTCGGGCAGCACGATGGGCAGCAGGCCGTTCTTGAAGCAGTTGTTGAAGAAGATGTCGGCGTAGCTGGGTGCGATGATGGCGCGGAAGCCGTACTGGTCCAGCGCCCAGGGCGCGTGCTCGCGGCTGGAGCCGCAGCCGAAGTTGCTGCGCGCCAGCAGCACGCTGGCGCCGGCATAGCGCGGCTGGTTCAGCACGAAGTCGGGGTTGGGCCGGCGGCTGGCCGGGTCCTGGCCGGGCTCGCCCTTGTCCAGGTAGCGCCATTCGTCGAACAGGTTGGGGCCGAAGCCCGAGCGGGCGATCGACTTCAGGAACTGCTTCGGGATGATGGCGTCGGTGTCGACGTTGGCGCGGTCCATCGGGGCCACCAGGCCCTGGTGCACGGTGAATGCTTGCATGGTGATCCTCGTTACTTCCTGGCGGCGCCTTCGATGGTCTCACCGGCCTTCTTGATGTCCTGGCCGACACCCTTGATGGTGTTGCAGGCGCTCAGGGCCAGCACGGCGGCGATGGCGATGACGATGCGGGTCATGGCGGTCTCCTTCAGGCGATGCGGCGGATGTCGACGAAGTGGCCGTTCAAGGCCGCGGCGGCGGCCATGGCCGGGCTGACCAGGTGGGTGCGGCCGCCGTTGCCCTGCCGGCCTTCGAAGTTGCGGTTGCTGGTGCTGGCGCAGCGTTCACCGGGTTCCAGCCGGTCGGCGTTCATCGCCAGGCACATGCTGCAGCCGGGCTCGCGCCACTCGAAGCCGGCGGCCTTGAACACCTCGTGCAGGCCCTCGGCCTCGGCTTGCGCCTTCACCAGGCCCGAGCCGGGCACCACCATCGCCAGCTTGACGTTGGACGCCACCCGGCCGCCGATGCGGCGCACCACCGCGGCGGCCTCGCGCATGTCCTCGATGCGGCTGTTGGTGCAGCTGCCGATGAAGACCTTGTCGATGCGGATGTCGGCGATCGGCTTGTTCGGCTCCAGGCCCATGTAGACCAGGGCCCGCTCGATGGCGCCACGCTTGACGTCGTCCTTCTCCTTGTCAGGATCGGGCACGCGGTCGTCGATGGACAGCACCATCTCCGGGCTGGTGCCCCAGGTGACTTGCGGCTTCAGGGCGCTGGCGTCGATCTCGACGACGGCGTCGAAGTGCGCGCCCTCGTCGCTGCGCAGCGTGCGCCACAGCGCCGCGGCGTGGTCGAACTCCACGCCCTTGGGCGCGAAGGGCCGGCCCTTGACGTAGTTGATGGTGGTTTCGTCCACACCCACCAGGCCGGCGCGGGCGCCGGCCTCGATGGCCATGTTGCACACCGTCATGCGGCCTTCCATGCTGAGCGCGCGGATGGCGCTGCCGCCGAACTCGATGGTGTAGCCGGTGCCGCCAGCGGTGCCGATCCTGCCGATGATGGCCAGCACGATGTCCTTGGCAGTCAGCCCCTTGGTGAGGGTGCCTTCCACCTTCACCAGCATGTTCTTCGCCTTCTTGGCCAGCAGGGTCTGGGTGGCCAGCACATGCTCGACCTCGCTGGTGCCGATGCCGTGGGCCAGCGCGCCGAAGGCGCCATGGGTGCTGGTGTGGCTGTCGCCGCATACCACCGTCATGCCCGGCAGGGTGGCGCCCTGCTCCGGGCCGATGACGTGCACGATGCCCTGGCGCTTGTCCAGGAAGGGGAAGTAGGCCGCAGCGCCGAAGGCGGCGATGTTGGCGTCCAGCGTCACCACCTGCTGCTTGCTGGTGGGGTCGGTGATGCCGTCATAGCCGCGCTCCCAGCCGGTGGTGGGGGTGTTGTGGTCGGCGGTGGCCACGATGGAGCTGACGCGCCACACCTTGCGGCCGGCCAGGCGCAGGCCCTCGAAGGCCTGCGGGCTGGTCACCTCATGCACCAGGTGGCGGTCGATGTAGAGGGTGGCGGTGCCGTCGTCCTCGGTGTGGACGACATGGTCGTCCCAGAGCTTGTCATAGAGCGTGCGTGCAGCGGTCATGGCGTCCTCGGGCGGGGGTGTGATTGTGGCGCGGCGGCGGCCGGCGCGGGGGTGTCGGCGGGGTTGCTGGAAGCGGGCGGCGGGCAGAGGGATTCAACGAAGCGCTGCACCACCGCCGGCAGCACCTCCTGGGTGCGCACCGCCAGCAGGTAGGGGCGCTTCGCCCAGTCTTCCTGCAAGGCCAGCGGCTGCACCGCGAAGATGCGGGCAAAGCGCTGGGCCACCACCGCCGGCAGCACCGCCACGCCCAGGCCGGCTTCCACCAGCTGGGCGATGGCGTCGAAGCCGCGCACCTGCAGCCGCACGTTCAGGGTGCGGCCCAGGGCCTGGGCGCGCTCGCGCATCTGCTCATGCACCGCGGCGCCCAGGTGCAGGCCGACGATGTCGAAATCCAGCAGCGCGTCGAACGGCACGCCGGATCGCCGCGCCAGCACATGGTCGCGCGGCACCAGCACCGCCAGCTCACCATCGCGGTAGTGGCGGCTGCTCAGCCGGCCGTCGTGCTGCGGCGGCACGAAGATGCCGACATCGGCGCGGCCTTCGGCCACGGCCGCCTGCACCTCGGCGCTGGTCAGGTCTTCCAGGCTGATGCGGATGCCCGGGTGGGCCTGGCTGAAGGCGGCCAGGTCGGCCGGCAGGCATTCGGTGATGGCGCTGGCATTGGCGGCAATGCGCAAATGGCCCTTGATGCCGCGCGAGAACTCCACCACCTCGCTCTCCAGCGCATGCAGGCTGGCATTGAGCGAGCGGATGTGGCGCACCAGCGCGCGGCCGGCCTCGGTCAGGTCGACACCGCGGGCGCGGCGCTCGAACAGCGCCACGCCCAGGCGGCTTTCCAGATCGGACAGGCGCTTGCTGGCCGCCGCCAGCGCCAGGTGCTCGTGCGCGGCGCCGCGGGTGATGCTGCGGGTGTCGGCGATGGCCAGCACGAGGTTGAGGGTGATCAGGTCGAAGCGCATGGCCGGTCGATCGGCGGGGTGTGGCACCGGCCGGCAGCGCCGCCGCCTCACACCGGTGAGCGTGGGCGGGGGCGTTGGGGTCGGCCCGGGTGGGGCCAGGGGCCGGCAGGTGCCACGCACCGATGATGCGCGAAGGCTGCCCACCGCTTGCACGGAAGATGTGAACCGAGCCTTCGCGCCAAGCGAAGTCTAGCGCAATCGGCGGCGGCAGCACCCTCCTACACTGCCGGCCAACCATGCCCGATCTGCCCGACGACGCCACTGCCGGCCTGCCCGCCCTCTCGCCCGATGCGCAGACGGTGTTCGACGCGCTGTGCTTCCTGCAGGCGCCGCTGAACATCACCCGGCTGGCCGAGTTCCTGGGCGACCATTCCACCGCCCGCGGCACCCACTTCCACGGGCCGGAGCTGCGCAAGCTGCTGGGCGAGCTGCAGGCCGCCGGCCTGGCTGCCACGCTGCCGCAGGGCCCCTGGTTCGCGCCGCGGGAGCGGGGTTGGCCGCGTTTCCTGGCCCTGTTGCGCGACGACCGCGCGCGCAGCGCCTGGTGGGCCAGCTGGCGGCGGCTGTACCGCTTCGACCACAGCTGGCATCTGGAGCTGTTTGCGCCCGAGGCCATGGTCGGCGCGATCCGGGTGGTGGTGCTGGCCGGCGGCACGCCGCAGGCCTTCGAGCGGCTGTGCCAGCTCAGCCGCCAGGCCTCGCCCGAGCATCCGGCGCTGCTGGCTGCAGCGCTGCTGGACCCGTTCGACGCCGGGCTGTGGAACGCGCTGGATGTGGAGCTGCGCCACCGCCTGCTGGGCACGCTGCTGCGCCACCTGGGCGGCGATGCCGAAGGCGTGACCCGCCCGCTGTGGGACTGGCTGCTGGCCGAGGCCACGCCCGATGCCGGCGTGCTGCACGACGGCCACCGCCTGCGCCTGGCCGAGCGCCTGCTGCTGGCCGGCCAGCGTGATGCCTGCCTGCGGGTGCTGCGCGGGCTCGATCTCCCCGAAGCCCAGGCGCTGCGCGCCGCGGTCGACATCGCCGCCGGCCACCAGGCCAGCGGCGTGCGCGCCTTCGAGCTGGCCTGGAAGGAGGCGGCCACCCTCAGCGGCCGGCGCAAGCAGCTGTTTGCCGAGCCCACCAGCTGGGTCTACCTGCTGGGGCTGATCGCCCAGCCCGACCCGGCGGCCTGGACCAAGGCGCGCAAGTTCGCCGCCGGCGAGGCCGGCAAGCGCGACGCCGATGCCTACAGCTTCTGGGGCGTGTGGCAAGAGGCCATCGACCAGCGCCTGGGCGACGCGCCGCGCAACCCGCGGCGGCTGCTGCTCAACGGCATCAGCACCGGCCGCATGCACGGGCTGCAGCAGCTCAGCCACTGGCTGCTGGGCGCCTGGCTGGGCCACCAGCCGCCGCAGCTGGCGCCCTTCGAGGCCGAATCGCGCGCGCTGTCGCAGGGGTTCGAGCACGCCGGCCTGCCCTGGCTGGCGATGCTGACGCGCCGCAGCGCCGCCCTGCTGCTGGGCCAGCCGCCGGCGCCGGCGGATGCGGCCCAGCCGTTTCCGGTCGGCGCGCCCACCGACCGCTGGCGCGAGGCGCTGAACGCCATCGTGGCACTCGGCCCGGTGGGCGGCGGCGTGGCGGCGCCGGGGCCCGATGCCCTGGCCGACCGGCTGATCTGGACGGTGCTGACCGATGCCCATGGCCGCGTGCGCCGCATCGAGCCGCTCGAGCAGAAGGCCGGCGCCCGCGGCCTGGGCAAGCCCAAGCCCGCCTCGCTGGCCGCGCTGGCCAAGCGCACCGACCTGCCGGCGCACGATGCCGCCGTGCTGCGCGCGGTGAAGAAGCTGCCCTACGGCGGCCGCCTCACGCTGGACAAGGCCCAGGCGGTGCAGGCCCTGGTGCGCCATCCGCAGGTGGCCTGGGCCGACGCGCCGCTGCAGCTGGTGGAGGTGACCGAAGGCCTGCCGCAGCTGGAGGTGCTGACCCGCGGCGACCACCTGCAGTTCAAGGTGCTGGACCCGATCCGCCCCGACGACGTGGCCCCGGCCGACGCGCCCGACGACGATGAGGACGACGACGACACCTGGACCCGCAGCCGCCGCAGCGGCGAGGCCGGCAAGCCCGAGGTGCTGCTGCTGCGCGACGGCCCCGAGCAGGCCCGCCTGGTGCGGGTGACGCCGGCGCAGCTGCGGGTGGCCGAGCTGGTCAGCCAGGGCTGGCAGGTGCCGGTGGCCGCGCGCGCCGAGCTGGAATCGGCCCTGCGGGTGCTGGGCACCCACTTCCAGCTGGCCAGCGATGCCGAGGCCGGCCACGAGGTGCCGGCCAGTGCGGTGCTGCGCGCCGAGCTGACGCCGCAGGGCGACGGCCTGGCACTGCGGCTGGTGGCCGCGCCCTTCGGCGACTTCGGCCCGCGCCAGGCGCCCGGCCTGGGCCGCGAGCGGGTGACCACGGTGCACCAGGGCATCACCCTGTCGACCAAGCGCGACCTGGCCACCGAGCGCGCCCACCTGCGGGCGCTGGTGAATGCGGTGGACTGGCTGGACGACGGCGCCCATGCCTGGACGCTGGACGATCCCGAGCAGGCGCTGGCGGTGGTGGAAGCCCTGGCCGGCCTGGGCGAGACCATCGTCAGCGAATGGCCCAAGGGCAAGCCGATGCGGGTGCGCAGCGTGGCCGCGCCGCAGCTGACGCTGCAGGTCAAGAGCCAGGGCGACTGGCTGCAGCTGGACGGCAGCCTGGCGCTGGACGGCGGCGAGGTGCTGCGCCTGAAGCAGCTGCTGGAACTGGTGGCCCAGGGCAAGCGCCGCTACGTGGCGCTGGGCGACGGCGACTTCCTGGCCCTGGGCGACACCCTGCGCCAGCAGCTGGCCGACCTGCGGGCGATCAGCACGCCGCAGGGCGAGCAGCAACGCGTGGCCGCGCTGGCCGCGCTGGCCTGGAGCGCCCAGGCCGGCGCGCCGGCCCTGGACGGCGACACCGCTTGGCAACGCCGCTGCGAGGCCTGGGCCGCCGCCCAGGCGCAGACCTATCCCGTGCCCGCCGGCCTGGCCGCCGAGCTGCGCGACTACCAGGCCAGCGGCTGGCTGTGGCTGATGCGGCTGGCGGCCAGCGGCTTCGGCGCGGTGCTGGCCGACGACATGGGCCTGGGCAAGACGCTGCAGACCCTGGCCCTGCTGCTGGCGCGCAGCGCCGGCGGGCCGGCGCTGGTGGTGGCGCCCACGTCGGTCTGCGGCAACTGGCTGGCCGAGGCGGCGCGCTTCGCGCCCGGCCTGCAGGTGGAGATGTATGGCGACACGGCGCTGGTGGCCGAACCCGACGATGACAGCGACAACCCGCCAGCCGACGGCGACGCGCCGGCCGACAGCGCCCGCCAGGCCGCCCGCCGCAAGCAGGTGCAGGCCCTGGGCCCGGGCCAGGTGCTGGTGTGCAGCTACGGCCTGCTGCAGCTCGATGGCGACATCCTGACCGGCCGGCCCTGGCACACCGCGGTGCTGGACGAGGCGCAGGCGATCAAGAACGCCGGCACCCGCCGCGCCCGTGCCGCCCAGGCGCTGGCGGCCGACTTCAAGCTGGCGCTGACCGGCACGCCGGTGGAGAACCGGCTGGGCGAGCTGTGGGCCATCATGGCCTTTGCGAACCCGGGCCTGCTGGGCAGTGCCGAGCAGTTCAACACCCGCTTTGCCGGCCCGATCGAGCGCGATGGCGATGCGGCGGCCAGCCGCCGTTTGCGCCGGCTGGTGGCGCCATTCCTGTTGCGCCGCACCAAGGCCGAGGTGCTGGCCGACCTGCCGCCGCGCACCGAGATCGTGCACGAGGTGGTGCCCGGCACCAAGGAACGTGCGCTGCTGGAGGCCCTGCGCCAGCAGGCCGAGGCCAGCGTGGCCCAGGCGCTGGAAGGCGGCGCGCCGGGCCAGGCGCAGATGCACATCCTGGCGGCGCTGACCAAGCTGCGCCGCGCCGCCTGCGACCCGCGCCTGGTGGCGCCCGAGCTGGGCCTGGTCGGCGCCAAGGTGCAGGAGTTCGAGCGCCTGGCGCAGGAGCTGGTGGCCGGCCGCCACAAGGCGCTGGTGTTCAGCCAGTTCACCGACTTCCTGGCGCTGCTGCGCGACCGGCTGGACGCCGCCGGCCTGCGCTACCAGTACCTGGACGGCAGCACGCCGGCAGCGCAGCGCACCCAGCGGGTGGCGGCCTTCCAGGGCGGCGAGGGGGATTTCTTCCTGATCAGCCTGAAGGCCGGCGGCTTCGGCCTGAACCTGACCATGGCCGACTACGTGATCATCGCCGACCCCTGGTGGAACCCCGCCGCCGAAGACCAGGCCAGCGGCCGCGCCCACCGCATCGGCCAGCAGCGGCCGGTCACCGTCTACCGGCTGGTGACGCAGGGCTCGATCGAGGACCGCATCGTGCAGCTGCACCACCACAAGCGCGCACTGGCCGACGGCGTGCTGGCCGGCGCTGACGGCGACACCGCCGGCACGTTGATGGATGCGGCGCAGATGCTGGCGCTGCTGCGCGACTGAGCCCGGGCCGGGCGCCCACCCGAGACCGCCGCAGGCAGCGCCAGGCGGCCGTGCCAGCCCCGCAGGCTGGCACGCCAAATGCATGCACACGTTCAGGTATACAAGCCAGTGCACCGACATGCAGCCTGCGGAATCCCAGCTCCTCACCATCGCCGATTGGCAGCAGGCCGTGCGCGATGGCGCGGCCTGGCGGCCGCTGTTGCAGGCCCGGCTGGCGCGCATCCACGGCCCGGACACGGCGCCGCATGCCTGGATCCTCCGCTGCAGCCCGGCGATGCTGGACGCCCGCCTGCAGGAACTGGACGCCCTGGCCGCCGCCACCCCCGACCGTGCAGCGCTGCTGGCCAGGTTCCCGCTGTTCGGCGTGCCCTTCGCGGTGAAGGACAACATCGACGTCGCCGGCCTGGACACCACCGCCGCCTGCCCCGCCTGGGCGCGCCCGGCCGAAGCCAGCGCCACCGTGGTGCAGAAGCTGCTCGATGCCGGTGCGGTGCTGCTGGGCAAGACCAACCTCGACCAGTTCGCCACCGGCCTGGTGGGCACCCGCTCGCCCTACGGCGCGCCGGCCTCCACCTGGGCGGCCGATCGCGTCAGCGGCGGCTCCAGCTCGGGGTCGGCGGTGGCGGTGGCGCGGGGTGACGTGGCCTTCGCCCTGGGCACCGACACCGCCGGCTCGGGCCGGGTGCCGGCCGGCTTCAACCACCTGGTAGGGCTGAAGCCCACGCCAGGGCGGGTCAGCACCGCCGGCGTGCTGCCAGCCTGCCGCAGCCTGGACTGCGTGTCGGTGTTCGCGCTGACGGTCGACGACGCGGCCACCGTGCTGGCGCAGATCGAAGGCCCCGATGCCGCCGACGACTACAGCGATTTCCGCCCCGGCCCGGCCGCCCTGCCGGGGCGGCTGCGGGTGGGCGTGCCGCGCGCGCCGGTGCTGGATGCCGACCAGGGCTACCCGGCGGCCTGGGCCTTGGCCCTGCAGCAGCTGCGCGCGCTGGGCGCCGATGTGGTCGAACTCGACGTCGAGCCGCTGCACCAGGTGGCGCGGCTGCTGTACAGCGGGCCCTGGGTGGCCGAGCGCTATGCGGTGGTGCAGCGGCTGCTCGACGAGACACCCGACGCACTGGACCCCACGGTGGCCACGGTGATCGGTGCGGCGCGCGGCTTCAGCGCGGCCGACACCTTCCGCGCCCAGTACACGCTGCGCCACCACCAGGCCCAGGCTGTCCACCTGTGGGCCCAGGTGGACGTGCTGCTGGTGCCCACCGCGCCGCGCCACCCCAGCTTCGACGACCTGCGCGCCGATCCGGTGGGTGCCAATGCCCTGCTGGGCAATTACACCAACTTCGTCAACCTGCTGGGCTGGTGCGCGCTGGCGCTGCCGGCCTGCACCACCGCCAGCGGCCTGCCCTTCGGCGTGACGTTCATCGCGCCGGGCGGGCATGACGCCGCCCTGGCCGGCCTGGGCCAGCGCTGGCAGGCGCAGTGCAGCCAGGTGCTGGGCGCCACCGGCCGGGTCTGGTCGGCGCCACCGCCGCCCGCCGCCTGGCCGGCCAGCCGACGCACGCTGCCGCTGGCCGTCGTGGGTGCGCACCTGAGCGGCCTGCCGCTGAACTGGCAGCTCACCGAACGCGGCGCCACGCTGCGGGGTGCGGCGCAGACCGCGCCGCTCTACAGGCTCTATGAATTGCCCGGCACCCAGCCGCGCAAGCCCGGTCTGCTGCGCTGCGGCCCCGGCGGCCATGCCATCGCGCTGGAAGTCTGGGACATGCCGGTCGACCAGGTCGGCAGCTTCCTGGCACTGATCCCGCAACCGCTGGGTCTGGGCACGCTGACCCTGGCCGACGGCAGCGCCGTGCATGGCTTCCTGTGCGAGCCCGCGGCGCTGGAAGGCGCGCGCGACATCAGCCACACCGGCGGCTGGCGTGCCCACCTGGCCGCCTCCTGACGCCGCCCTTCCATCACGACACCGAGACACCGCGATGCAACGACGCCAGTTCCTGTCCCACACCGCCGCCGGCTCGCTGGCGGGCGCCCTGCCGCTGGGCGCCGCCGCCCAGGCCCGCCCCAAGGACGTGCTGGTGGTGGCCAACGAGTTCGGCCCCAACTCGCTGGACATCCACACCGTGGGCGCCAACCGGCCGAGCTATGGCGTGAGCTGGGTCTGCTACGACCGGCTGATGACCTACGGCAAGAAGAAGCTGCCCGACGGCCGCATCGTCTACGACCGCGACAAGCTGGAACCCGAGCTGGCCGAGAGCTGGCAGATGGCACCCGATGGCAACTCGGTCACCTTCAAGCTGCGCAAGAACGCCAAGTTCCACGACGGCACGCCGGTGACCGCCAAGGACGTGAAGTGGAGCTTCGACCGCGCCGTCACCGTGGGCGGCTTTCCCACCTTCCAGATGGCGGCCGGATCGCTGGAGAAGCCCGAGCAGTTCGAGGTGGTGGACGACCACACCTTCCGCGTCAAGTTCATCCGCCGCGACAAGCTGAGCATGCCCGACCTGGCGGTGCCGGTGCCCAGCATCTTCAACAGCGAGCTGGTGAAGAAGAACGCCACGCCGCAGGACCCCTGGGGCCTGCTCTGGACACGCAACAACGTGGCAGGCGGCGGCGCCTTCAAGGTGGAGAGCTGGCGCTCGGGCCAGGAAATCGTCTACGTGCGCAATGACGACTGGAAGTGCGGCCCGCTGCCCAAGCTGCGCCGAATCGTCCAGCGCGACGTGCCCAACGCCGGCAACCGCCGCGCGCTGCTGCTCAAGGGCGACATCGACATCACCTTCGACCTGCCGCCCAAGGATTTCAGCGAGCTGGCGCGCGAGGGCGCGGCGGTCAAGGTGACCTCGATGCCCATCGAGAACGCGATGTTCTACCTGGGCATGAACGTCAACAAGCCGCCGTTCGACAACCCCAAGGTGCGCCAGGCCGTGGCCTGGGTGCTGCCTTACGACAAGCTGTTCGACAACGCCATCTACCAGCGCGCCAACAAGCTGTATGGCGCGGCCGGCCCGGTCAAGACCATCGCCTGGCCGCAGCCCACCCAGTACAAGACCGACGTGGCCAAGGCCAAGGCGCTGATGGCCGAGGCCGGCCTGGCCGGCGGGCTGGAGACCACGCTCAGCTTCGACCTGGGCGGCGCTACCGTCGGCGAGCCGATGGCGGTGCTGATCCAGGAGGCGCTGGCCACCATCGGCATCAAGGTGCAGATCAACAAGATCCCCGGGGCCACCTGGCGCGCCGCGCTGCTGAAGAAGGACATGCCGATGCTGATCAACCGCTTCGGCGGCTGGCTGGACTATCCGGAGTACTTCTTCTTCTGGTGCTACCACGGCCAGAACGCGGTGTTCAACACCATGGGCTACCAGAACCCCAAGCTGGACAAGCTGATCACCAACGCCCGCTTCGCCGAGAGCAAGCCGATCTACGAGGGCGCAGTGAAGGAGATGATCCAGCTGGCCTACGACGAGGTGCCGCGCATCCCGATCATGCAGCCCACCATGGACGTGGCGATGCAGAAGGACGTGCAGGGCTACCAGTACTGGTTCCACCTGCAGCCCGACTACCGGCAGCTGTTCAAGGCCTGACCAAGGCGACCGCCGATGGACCACACTGCCTACATCGACGCCGCAGCGGCCACGCTGGGCCTGAAGATCACCGCCGAGCAGCGGCCCGGCGTGACCCGCTTCTTCACGCTGGCGGCCGACATGGCCGCGCTGGTCAACGGCCTGCCGCTGACGCCGGCCGATGAGTCGGGCAACGTGTTCCAGCCGGTCAGCCCCGACCTGGGCGAGGGCGCACCATGACCGCTGTGACCACAGCCGCCGCGGTGCGCGCCGGCACGCTGAGCGCACGCGCCGCGGTGCAGCTCAGTCTGTCCACCATCGCCGCCACCGACGGGCGGGTGAACGCCTTCACGGCCGTGCTGGAAGAGCGGGCGCTCAAGCGCGCCGACCTGGTCGATGCCAGCCCGCGCCGCAGCCGCATGCGCCTGGCGGGTGTGCCGTTTGCGGTGAAGAACCTGTTCGACGTGGCCGGCATCGCCACGCTGGCCGGCTCGAAGATCGAGGCCACGGCCGCGCCAGCGCGGCGCGATGCGGTGCTGGTGCGCCGCCTGGAGGCCGAGGGCGCTGTGCTGGTGGGCGCGCTGAACATGGACGAGTACGCCTACGGCTTCACCACCGAGAACAGCCATGCCGGCGCCTGCCACAACCCGCATGACCTGGCGCGAATCAGCGGCGGCTCGTCGGGCGGATCGGCCGCCGCGGTGGCTGCCGGCCAGGTGCCGCTGACGCTGGGCAGCGACACCAACGGCAGCATCCGCGTGCCGGCGTCGCTGTGCGGCACCTATGGCCTGAAACCCACCTACGGCCGCCTGCCGCGCACCGGCAGCTACCCCTTCGTGGCCAGCCTGGACCATCTCGGTCCGTTCGCGCGCAGCGTGGCCGACCTGGCCCTGTGCTACGACCTGCTGCAAGGCCCCGACGTCGACGACCCGGCCTGCGCCCAGCGCAGCATCGAGCCCACCGCCGACACGCTGGACCGCGGCGCCGGTGGCCTGCGGATCGGCGTGCTGGGCGGCTGGTTCCGCGAGATGGCCAACCCCGAGGCGCTGAGCGCAGTCGACCGCGTGGCCGAGGCCCTGGGCACCACCCGGCTGGTGGAACTGCCCGAGGTGCAGCGCGCCCGCGCCGCCGCCTTCCTGATCACCTGCGCCGAGGGCGGCGCGCTGCACCTGCCCGACCTGCGCAGCCGCGCGCAGGATTTCGACCCCCACACGCGCGACCGCTTCCTGGCCAATGCGCTGGTTCCGGCCGCGTGGACGGTGCAGGCCCAGCGGGTGCGGCACTGGTTCGCCCGCCGGGTGGCCAAGGCCTTCCAGACGGTGGACATCCTGATCGCGCCGGCCACACCCTGCACCGCGCCGGCCATCGGCACCGAGTGGCTGGAGATCGGCGGCCAGCGCCTGCCGGCCCGCGCCAGCATGGGCCTGCTGACGCAGCCGATCAGCTGCATCGGCCTGCCGGTGGCCACCGTGCCGCTGTGGGGCTGCAACCCGGCCGCGCCGCACCTGCCCATCGGCGTGCAACTCATCGCCGCGCCCTGGCGCGAAGACCTGTGCCTGCGTGTGGCCGCTGCGCTGGAAGCGCAGGGCATGTGCAGCGCGCCGATTGCGGAGCTTCCATGAGCCACACCGACATCAACCTGCCCGAGGTGCATGCGGAAGTGACCGCTGTCTTCGCCCGTTACGAACACGCACTGGTGAACAACCTGGTCGACGAGCTGGATGCCCTGTTCTGGCCCAGCGACCACACCGTGCGCTACGGCGCAGCCGAGAACCTGCACGGCATCGCCGCCATCCGCGCCTTCCGCGTCGCCCGGCCGGCCGTGGGCCTGGCCCGGCAGTTGCACGACACCGTCATCACCACCTTCGGCCGCGACATGGCCACCGCAATGACCACCTTCCGCCGCGAGGGCAGCACCAAGGTCGGCCGCCAGAGCCAGACCTGGGTGCGCATGCCCGCGGGCTGGCAGGTGGTGGCGGCCCATGTGTCGCTGATCGATCCCCCCGCCTGAGCTGCCGACCCGCCGCCCTTGACCCGTCCAACACCCGATTCACACAGGAGCGAGAGACCATGACCGATTCCAACAAGACCCTGCTGGCCGACCTGCAACGCCGCCGCCTGCTGGCCGGCGGTGCGCTGGCCGGTGCCTCGCTGGCCCTGCCCGGTGCGCTGCGCCAGGCCTGGGCGCAGGCGCCGATCACCGTGGGCATCATCTACGTCGGCCCGCGTGACGACTTCGGCTACAACCAGGCGCACGCTGAGGCCGCGGCCCAGTTGAAGAAGCTGGCCGGCGTGAAGGTGGTCGAGGAAGAGAACGTGCCCGAGACCCAGGCCGTGCAGAAGAGCATGCAGGGCATGATCAGCCAGGACGGCGCCGCCCTGCTGTTCCCCACCAGCTTCGGCTACTTCGACCCGCACATGCTGGCCATGGCGGCCAAGAACGAGAAGGTGCGCTTCGCCCACTGCGGCGGCATGTGGACCCAGGGCAAGCACCCGGCCAACACCGGCAGCTTCTTCGGCTACATCGACGAGGCGCAGTACTTGAACGGCGTGATCGCCGGCCACATGAGCAAGAGCAAGAAGATCGGCTTCATCGCGGCCAAGCCGATCCCGCAGGTGCTGCGCAACATCAATGCCTTCACCATGGGCGCGCGCTCGGTCGACCCCAAGATCACCTGCAACGCCATCTTCACCGGCGACTGGAGCATGCCGGTGAAGGAGGCCGAGGCCACCAACAGCCTCAGCGACCAGGGCGTGGACGTGTTCACCATGCATGTGGACAGCCCCAAGGTGATCGTCGAGACGGCGGCCAAACGCGGCAAGATGGTCTGCGGCTACCACGCCAGCCAAGCCAAGCTGGCGCCCAACGCCTATCTGACGGGGGCGGAGTGGAACTGGCTGACCGCCTACACCCGCATCCTGGAGGCCGCACGCACCGGCAAGCCGCACCCCAACTTCGTGCGCGGCGGGCTGAAGGACGGCTTTGTCAAGAGCTCGCCCTACGGATCGATGGTGCCCGAGGGCGCGCGCAAGAACGCCGAGGACATCCGCGCCAAGATGATCGCCGGCAGCTTCGACATCTTTGCCGGCGAGCTGAAGGACAACACCGGCAAGGTGGTGGTCCCCAAGGGCAAGGCCTTCAAGCAGACCGACATCGAGCTGGAAGGCATGAACTACCTGATCGAAGGCGTCATCGGAAAAGCCTGACCCACCCCGCAGCACCGAGGAGGGCATGCCGATGAAACATCCCACGCTGGAATCCCTGGCCCTGCCAGTGCTGGCCCTGGCCGGTGGCCTGGGCCTGTTCGGGCTGTTCGTCTGGTTCAACGGGCAGGATCCGGTGCAGGCCTGGCGCCTGCTGTTCCTCGGCGCCTTCGGCGATGCCTTCTCGCTGCAGAACACGCTGCAACGCGCCGCGCCGCTGATGCTGACCGCCCTCTGCGTGGCCATCCCGGCGCGCGCCGGGCTCACGGTGATCGGGGGCGAGGGCGCGCTGGTGCTGGGCGGTCTGGCCTGTGCCGCCCTGCCCTCGGCCCTGCCACTGCCTGGTGGCGCGGCCGGCACCGGGCTGATGCTGCTGGCCGCGGCCGCTGCCGGCGCGGCCTGGATCGCGCTGGCCGGCTGGCTGCGCCAGTGGCGCGGCGTCAACGAGACGATCAGCAGCCTGCTGCTGGGCTACATCGCGATCGCGCTGTTCAAGCACATTGTCGAAGGGCCGCTGCGCGACCCGGCCAGCCTGAACAAGCCGTCCACCCTGCCGTTGGAAGAGAGCCTGCGCATCGGCACCCTGGGCGGCTGGGATGTGCACTGGGGCCTGGTGTGGGGCGTGGCGCTGTGCATCGCCGCCGGGCTGTGGCTGCTGGCCACCACCCACGGCTTTGCCACCCGGGTGGTGGGTGGCAACCCGCGGGCGGCGCAACTCGTCGGCCTGCCAGCCACCCGGCTGATCATCACCGCCTGCGCGCTGGGCGGCGCCTGCGCGGGCCTGGCCGGTGGCATCGAGGTGGCGGCAGTGCACACGGCGGCCAATGCCTCGCTGATCGTCGGCCTGGGCTACACCGGCATCCTGGTCAGCTTCGTGGCGCGGCACCAGCCGTTGGCCATCGTGCCGGTGGCCATCCTGTTTGGCGGCTTCCTGGCCGCAGGCAGCCTGCTGCAGCGGCGCATGGGCTTGCCCGATGCCAGCGTGCAGGTGCTGATGGGCTTCTGCTTCGTGTTCATCCTGGCCAGCGAAGCCTTGCGCGGCCGGCTGGGTGAGCTGTTCAGCATCCGCCGGCCGATGCCGGCCACCGCAGGAGCGCCCGCATGACCGGCATGGCCTGGTTCGATGTGCTGGTGGCCGTGCTGGGCGGCGCCATCCGGGTGGGCACGCCGTTTCTGTTCGTCAGCCTGGGCGAGTGCCTCACCGAGAAGGCCGGCCGCATCAACCTGGGGCTGGAAGGCGTGCTGGTGTTCTCGGCCATGGCCGGCTTCGGCGCCAGCTACCTCACCGGCGTGTGGTGGCTGGGCGTGCTGGCTGCCGGGTTCAGCGGTGCGCTGATCGCGCTGCTGCATGGCCTCGTCAGCAGCCTGCCACGGGTCAATGACATCGCTGCCGGCATCGCCATCATGCTGCTGGGCGGCGGCCTGGCCTTCTATCTGGGCAAGCCGCTGATCCAGCCGCAGGCTGCGCAAATCCCGGCCATCCCGCTGGGCGCCTGGCTGGGCGCCGAGCCGCAGGGCGCGGTGGGATCGGCCCTGGCCATCAACGCGCTGTTCCCGATCGGCGTGGCCATGGCCCTGGCCCTGGCCTGGGCGCTGAAGAACACCGGCTGGGGGCTCACCGTGCGCATGGTGGGTGACTCGGCCGATGCGGCGCGGGCCCAGGGCACGTCGGTCAACGGCGTGCGCATCGCCGCCACCACCGCGGGTGGCTTCATCGCCGGGCTGGGCGGGGCGTCGCTGTCGCTGTACTTCCCGGGCAGCTGGAACGAGGCGCTGTCCTCGGGCCAGGGCCTGATCGCGGTGGCGCTGGTGATCTTCGCCCGCTGGCACCCGGTGCGCTGCCTCTGGGCGGCCCTGCTGTTCGGTGGCGCCGGCGCGCTCGGCCCGGCCCTGCAGTCGGTGGGTGTCACCGGCTACTACCACCTGTTCAACGCCGTGCCCTATGTGCTGACGCTGGCCATCCTGGTGTGGGCCTGCTCACCACGGCGCAGCCTGCAGGGTGCACCGGCGGAGCTGGGCGTTTCACATTGACCGACAAGGACCGAGCATGACCGGATTGGGTGGCTTGAACAAATCGCCGAACGGCGTGGTGGTGGGCCTGGTGCAGCTGCAGCTGCCGCTGGTGGAAACACCGGCGCAGCTGCGGGCGCAGGCCGAGCGCATCGTGTGGATGGTGGGCAAGGCCCGGCGCAACCAGGGCACGATGGACCTGGTGGTGTTCCCCGAGTACGCGCTGCACGGGCTGTCGATGCGCACCGACCGGGAATTGATGGTGACGATGGACGGCCCCGAGGTGGCAATGTTCAAGGCCGCCTGCGTGGAGCACCGCATCTGGGGCTGCTTCTCGATCATGGAGCACAACCCGCACGGCAACCCCTACAACACCGGCCTGATCATCGACGACCAGGGCCAGGTCAAGCTGTACTACCGGAAGCTGCACCCCTGGGTGCCGGTCGAGCCCTGGGAGCCCGGCAACATGGGCGTGCCGGTGTGCGACGGGCCCAAGGGCAGCAAGATCGGCCTGATCATCTGCCACGACGGCATGTTCCCCGAGATGGCCCGCGAGGCTGCGTACAAGGGTGCGGAGATCATCCTGCGCACAGCAGGCTACACAGCGCCGATCCGGCATGCGTGGAAGATCACCAACCAGAGCAACGCCTTTCAAAACCTCGCGCAGACCGCCAGCGTCTGCCTCTGCGGATCGGACGGCAGCTTCGACAGCATGGGCGAAGGCATGTTCTGCCACCTCGACGGCACGGTGCTGGCCGAAGGCGGCGGACGGGTCGACGAGATCATCACCGCCGAGCTGCGGCCCGATCTGGTGCGCGAGGCCCGCGCGGTGTGGGGCGTGGAGAACAACCCCTACCAGCTGTACCACCGCGGCTATGTGGCGGTGCAGGGCGGTGCGCAAGATTGCCCCTACACCTTCATGCAGGACATGGTTGCCGGCCGCTACAAGCTGCCCTGGGACGCCAGCATCCAGGTGCGCGATGGCACGCCCTGCGGCTTCGACGCGCCGACCCGCACCTACCGCGGGCCAGAACCCAACCCCGTGGAGTAGCGGCCATGCCCCACATCGCCTCCACCCCTTACCCCTGGCCGTTCGACGGCGCGCTGCGCGCCGACAACACCGCCCTGGTGGTCATCGACATGCAGACCGACTTCTGCGGTGTCGGCGGCTATGTCGACACCATGGGCTACGACATCTCGCTGACCCGCGCGCCGATCGGCCCGATCAGCCGGCTGCTGGAAGCCTTCCGCGCCAAGGGCGCGCCGGTGATCCACACCCGCGAAGGCCACCGGCCCGACCTGTCGGACCTGCCGGCCAACAAGCGCTGGCGCAGCCAGCGCATCGGCGCAGGCATCGGTGATGCCGGCCCCTGCGGCCGCATCCTGGTGCGGGGTGAACCGGGCTGGCAGATCATCCCCGAGCTGGCGCCGCTGCCCGGCGAGGTGGTGATCGACAAGCCGGGCAAGGGCAGCTTCTGCGCCACCGATCTCGAATTGATCCTCCACACCCGCGGCATCCGCAACCTGGTGCTCACCGGCATCACCACCGACGTGTGTGTGCACACCACCATGCGCGAGGCCAATGACCGTGGCTTCGAATGCGCGATCGTCGAAGACGCCACTGGCGCCACCGATCTGGGCAACCACCAGGCCGCGCTGAAGATGGTGACGATGCAGGGCGGCGTGTTCGGCGCGGTCAGCAACGCCGCCGCCATCGTCGAAGCCATCTCGGCCTTGTGAGGGACCGCCCATGACCGCCCTGTCGCTGGAGACCGTCCACCTCACCAAGCGCTTCGGCGCCTTCACCGCGCTGGACGGCGTGTCGCTGCATGTGCGGCCCGGCACGGTGCATGCGCTGCTCGGCGAGAACGGCGCGGGGAAGAGCACGCTGGTGAAGTGCATCGTCGGCTACCAGCGGCCCGACGACGGTGCGGTGCTGCTCGATGGCCGCGAGCACGACATCCACGCCCCCACGGTGGCACGGGCACTGGGCATCGGCATGGTCTACCAGCACTTCACCGTGGTGCCGGGCATGACGGTGGCCGAGAACCTGCTGATCGCCCGCGGCGCGCTGCCGGCCGTCATCGACTGGACAGCGGTGCGCGCCGAGCTGCAGGCCTTCATGGCCACCGCGCCGTTCCAGCTCGATCTGGATGCCACGCCGCAGGCGCTGTCGGCCGGCGAGAAGCAGAAGCTCGAGATCCTGAAGCAGCTGTTCCTGAAACCGCGCCTGCTGATCCTGGACGAGCCCACCAGCGTGCTGACGCCGCAGGAGGCCGACGAGGTGCTGGGCGCGCTGCGCGACCGCGCCCATGCCGGCCAGTGCAGCGTGGTGATGATCACCCACAAGTTCCGCGAGGTGATGGCCTTTGCCGACGACGTGACGGTGCTGCGCCGCGGCCGGCTGGTCGACAGCCGCGCCGTGGCCGGCACGCAGCCGGCCGAGATGGCGGCCAGCATGGTGGGCGAGGACGCCAGCGCACGGGGCGAGGCCACCGGCGCGGCAACCCTGCAGCGCAGCGCCCAGCCGCCCGGGCCGGTGCGGCTGGCGCTGCGCGGCTTCACCGTCGACGGTGACCGCGGCGAGACGGCGGTGGACGGGCTGGACCTGGACGTGCATGCCGGCGAGATCGTCGGTGTGGCCGGTGTCTCGGGCAACGGCCAGCGCGAGCTGATGGAGGCCCTGGCCGGCCAGCGCCGGCGCGCCGGCGGCACGGTCACCGTCAATGGTCAGATCTACACCGCCACCCGGCGCCAGAACCGCGACCTGAAGGTGCGCGGCCTGCCCGAGGAGCCGCTGCGCAATGCCTGCGTGGCCAGCATGAGCGTGGCCGACAACATCGGCCTGCGCAGCTTCGACGAGCCGCCCTTCGCCCACGCCGGGCTGCGGGTGCCAGGCGCACTGGCCAGGCGGGCGCGGGCGCTGATCGCCACCTACCGCGTCAAGACCCAGGGCGAGGGCGCACCGATCGGCTCGCTGTCGGGCGGCAACGTGCAGCGCGCGGTGCTGGCGCGTGAGCTGAGCGACGACGCCGACGTGCTGCTGGTCAGCAACCCGGTGTTCGGGCTCGATTTCACCGCCGTGGCCGAGGTGCATGCCCGCCTGGTGGCCGCGCGCAACCGTGGCGCCGCGGTGCTGATGGTCAGCGAAGATCTGGACGAACTCCTGCATGTGGCCGACCGCATCGTGGTGATGAGCGGCGGCCGGCTGGTGCATGCCTGCGCCGCGGCCGGCGCTGACCGGCACGACATCGGCCGGCACATGGGGGGACACGCCGGCGGGCATGCGGTGGTGGCAGTGGCCGACAGTCCGGCCAGCGTGGCTGCCGCCGCGCAGCACAAGGAGGCCGCATGAGCACCACGCCCATCGCCGCCCGCCCGTTCCAGTTCGACCTGCAGCCCGGCCGCGCAGCGCTGGTGATCATCGACATGCAGCGGGACTTCATCGAGCCCGGCGGCTTTGGCGAGAGCCTGGGCAACGACGTGTCACTGCTGGAGGCCGCCGTCGGCCCCACGCTGGCGCTGTTGCAGGCCTGGCGCGCCCGGGGCTGGCCGGTGGTGCACACCCGCGAATCCCACCTGCCCGACCTGTCGGATTGCCCGCCGGCGAAACGCTCCCGAGGCAACCCCAGCCTGCGCATCGGCGATGCGGGCCCTGGCGGGCGGCTGCTGGTGCGCGGCGAGCCAGGCAACCAGATCATCCCCACACTGGCGCCGATCGACGGTGAGATCGTCATCGACAAGCCCGGCAAGGGCGCGTTCTACGCCACCCCGCTGCAGGCCGAACTGCAGGCCCGCGGCGTGACCCAG
This sequence comes from Pseudaquabacterium pictum, assembly GCF_005403045.1. GTDB lineage: Bacteria > Pseudomonadota > Gammaproteobacteria > Burkholderiales > Burkholderiaceae_C > Pseudaquabacterium > Pseudaquabacterium pictum. Next base: position 14,925 of record NZ_BJCL01000027.1, on the reverse strand, counting down.
CTGGTGGTGGCCGGCGTCACCACCGAGGTCTGCGTGCAGACCACGCTGCGCGAGGCCAACGACCGCGGCTACGACTGTCTGCTGGTGGAAGAGGCCACCGCCAGCTACTTCCCGGCGTTCAAGGCCGCCACCATCGAGATGGTGGTGGCACAAGGCGGCATCGTCGGCTGGGCCGCCCCGCTGGCGGCGGTGCTGGCCGCGCTGCCGGACGGCGCCTGATGCTGCGCCTGATCCTCACCCGCCTGCTGGCCGCGCTGCCCAACCTGGCCGGGGTGGTGGTGATCACCTTCGTGCTGACCCGCGCGCTGCCGGGCGACCCGGCCGCCTACTTCGCCGGCGCCGCGGCCACGCAGGAGGCGGTGGCCCAGGTGCGCGCCCAGCTGGGGCTGGACCGGCCGATGGTCGAGCAGTTCTTCAGCTACCTGGGTGCGCTGGCCAAGGGCGACCTGGGCCTGTCGATCAGCACCGGCCAGCCGGTGCTGACGGAATTGCTGCAGCGCCTGCCCGCCAGCCTGGAACTGGTCTTCCTGGCTCTGGTGCTGGCCTGCGCGGTGGCGCTGCCGCTGGGCGTGCTGGCCGCCACCCGGCCTGGCAGCTGGATCGACCAGCTCTGCCGGGTGCTGACCACCGCCGGCGTCTCGCTGCCCACCTTCTTCACCGGGCTGCTGCTGGCCTATGTCTTCTACTTCCTGCTGGGCTGGGCGCCCAGCCCGCTGGGCCGCCTGGACCCGATGTTCTCGCCGCCACCAGGCATCACCGGCCTGTACCTGGTGGATGCCGCGCTGGCTGGTGACGGCGCGCTGTGGTGGGCGTGCTTACGGCAGATGATCCTGCCGGTGGTGACGATGGCGCTGTTCGTGCTGGCGCCGATCGCCCGGATGACACGCGCATCGATGCTGGCGGTGCTGTCGGCCGACTTCGTGCGCACCGCGCGCGCTTCTGGCTTGACGCGCAGCACCGTGCTGATCACCTACGCGCTGCGCAATGCGCTGCTGCCGGTGGTCACCACGCTGGGCATGGTGTTCGGCTTCATGCTGGGCAGCAGCGTGATCGTCGAGAAGGTGTTCGGCTGGCCCGGCGTGGGCAGTTATGCCATCGACGCGCTGACCGCCAGCGACTATGCGCCGGTGCAGGGCTTCGTGCTGGCGATGGGCATCCTGTTCGTGCTGCTGAACCTGCTGGTGGATGTGCTGTATGGCCTGATCGACCCGCGGGTGGATGTCTCGGCATGAGCGCCCTGCCCGCCCCGTCCACGCCACCCGCGCCCACCCGCAGCCACCTGCGGCATGTGCTGTCGGAGAACCCGGTCACCGGCATCGCCGCGGCGCTGTTCGTGTTCTTCGTGCTTCTGGCGCTGGTGGGGCCGGCGCTGGTGCCGCACGACCCGCTGGCGACCAACGCCGCGGTGGCACTGCAGCCGCCGTCGGCTGCGCACTGGTTCGGCACCGACGCACTGGGGCGCGACATCTTCTCGCGCGTGGTGGTGGCCACCCGGCTCGACCTGGGCCTGGCGCTGGGCGCGGTGGCGGTGTCCTTCGCCATCGGCATGCCGCTGGGGCTGGCGGCGGGCTACTTCGGCGGCTGGTGGGACCGCCTGGTCACCCGGCTGTCCGACACCATCATGGCGTTTCCGCTGTTCGTGCTGGCCATGGGCATCGTGGCGGCGCTGGGCAACACCGTGGGCAACATCGTGCTGGCCACAGCCATCATCAACCTGCCGTTCTACATCCGCGTGGCGCGGGCCGAGGCCAATGTGCGGCGCAACGCCGGTTGGGTGGAGGCGGCACGCCTGTCGGGCAACAGCGACTGGCGCATCCTGGCCTGCCACCTGTTCCCCAACGCCCTGCCGCCGGCCATGGTGCAGCTGAGCCTGAACATGGGCTGGGCCATCCTGAATGCGGCGGGCCTGAGCTTCATCGGCCTGGGCGTGCGCCCGCCCGAGGCCGAGTGGGGCATCCTGGTGGCCGAAGGCGCGCAGTTCATCGTCAGCGGTGAATGGTGGGTCAGCCTGTTCCCCGGTGCGGCGCTGATGCTGGCGGTGTTCACCTTCAACCTGCTGGGGGATGCGTTGCGCGACGTGTTCGACCCGAGGAAACGCACATGAGCCAGCCACCCCTGCTCGACGTGCGCGGCTTCAGCCTGGAATTCCGCACCCGCAGCGGCACGGTGCGGGCGCTGGAAGGCGTGGACCTGACGCTGCGCAAGGGCGAGATCGTCGGCCTGGTGGGCGAGAGCGGATCGGGCAAGAGCGTGCTGAGCTATGCGCTGCTGGGCATCAGCGATGCAGCGGCCCAGGTCACCGCCGGCACCGCAGTCTTCGGCGGCATGGACCTGCTGCAGGCCGACGAGGCCACGCTGGCCGGCCTGCGCGGGCGCGAGATCAGCATGGTGTTCCAGAGCCCGCGCACCGCGCTGAACCCGATCCGCACCGTGGGTGACCAGCTGCAGGACGTGCTGCGCCGCCATGCCGCAGCCACCAGCCCCGACCTGGGCCGCAGCCTGCGTGAACGCAGCGTGCAGGCCCTGCGCGATGTGGCCATCGCCGACCCCGAGCGCCGCACCAGCGCCCACCCCTTCGAGCTGAGCGGCGGCATGTGCCAGCGGGTGATGATCGCCCTGGCCCTGGCCTGCCGGCCGAGCCTGCTGATCGCCGACGAGCCCACCACCGGCCTGGACGTGACCACCCAGGCCGCGGTGATGGACCTGATCACCGGCCTGGCGCGGGAGCGACAGATGGCCACGCTGTTCATCACCCATGACCTGGCGCTGGCCGCCGACTACTGCGACCGCATCGTGGTGATGCATGCCGGCCATGTGGTGGAGTCGGCCCCCACCCGGTCGCTGTTCAGCATGCCGCGCCACCCCTACACCGCCCGGCTGATGAGCAGCACGCCCGGCGCCAACAGCAGCATCCAGAGCCTGGAACCGGTACCCGGCCAACTGCCCGACCTGCGCCGCAGCGACCTGCCCGCCTGCCGCTTTGCCGGCCGCTGCGCCCACGCCGACAGCCGCTGCCACAGCCAGCGCCCGCCGCTGGATGGCGGCACCACCCATGCCGTGGCCTGCTGGCACCCGCTGGACGCCGTCACACCGGAGCTGGCCGATGGCTGAGCCGCTGCTGCAGGTGGAGCGACTGCACAAGCGCTTTCCGGTCAAAGGCGCCGTGGGCGGCCGGCGCGGCGCGCAGCTGCATGCGGTGGACGATGTGAACCTGGTCATCGGCCGCGGCGAGAGCCTGGGCCTGGTCGGTGAGTCGGGCTGCGGCAAGAGCACCCTGGTGCGCCTGCTGGCGCGGCTGCACGATCCGACCGAAGGCCGCATCGTCTTCGACGGCGACGACCTGGCGGCCATCCCCGCCGCACGCTTTGCCCGCCATGCACGTCGCCCGGCCATCCAGATGGTGTTCCAGGATCCGACCGACAGCCTGAACCCGCGCTACACCGCGCACGACAGCATCGCCGAGCCGCTGCGCCTGCTGGCCGGCCTGGGGGGCGAGGCACTGGCGCAGCGGGTGCAGCAGGTGGCGGCCCAGGTGGGCCTGCCGGCCGAGCTGCTGGCGCGCTATCCGCACCAGCTGTCGGGCGGGCAGAAGGCCCGGGTGGGCATCGCCCGGGCGCTGGCGGTGCAGCCGCAGCTGCTGATCCTGGACGAACCCACCGCGGCGCTGGATGTGTCGGTGCAGGCGGTGGTGCTGCAGCTGCTGGACCGGCTGCGCCGCGAGCTGGGCTTGAGCGTGCTGTTCGTCTCGCACGACCTGAACGTGGTGCGCCTGCTCACCGACCGGGTGGCGGTGATGTACCTGGGCAAGCTGGTGGAGGTGGGGCCGTCGGAGCAGGTGTTCCGCGCACCGCGCCACCCCTACACCCGGGCCCTGGTGTCGGCCATCCCCGGCCAGGGGCCGCGCATCCAGCTGGTGGGCGAGGTGGCCAGCCCGATCGACCCGCCGGCATCGGCCTGCCGCTTCCATGGCCGCTGCGGCAGTGGCACCGACCGCTGCGGCCGCGAGGCGCCGGCCTGGCACGGCAGCGCCCAGCATCTGGCGGCCTGCCACTTTGCCGCATGATGGCGACCATGCCACACCGATCCGCCACCCTGGGCACTGCCACCGACGCCAAGCCCCGCGCCGCGCTGGCCGAGCAGGTCTATGCCCAGATCAAGGCCGAGCTGCATGATTTCCTGTGGGTGCCGGGCGACCGCTTCAGCGAGACCGACATCGGCGCCCGCCTGGGCGTGAGCCGCACGCCGGTGCGCGAGGCGCTGTTCCGCCTGCGCAACGAGGGCTTCCTGGATGTCGAGAGCAAGGCCGGCTGGTTCGTCAAGCCGATCGACTTCGACCGGCTCGACCAGCTCTACGACCTGCGCATCGTGCTGGAAACTGCCAGCCTGGACCGCCTGGCCCACCGCGCCGACGAGCCGGCCGAGCTGCAGGCGCTGAAGGCGGTGTGGCTGGTGCCCGAAGAGCAGCGCCTGGCCGACGGCCATGCGGTGGGCGCGCTGGACGAGCAGTTCCATGCCCAGCTGGTGGCCGCCACCGGCAACCGCGAGATGGCCCGGGTGCACCAGGACGTGACCGAGCGCATCCGCATCGTGCGCCGGCTCGATTTCACCCGCGGCGACCGCATCCATGCCACCTATGCCGAGCACGCCAAGATCCTGCGCGCCGTCATCCAGCGCAAGCCCGATGCGGCCAAGCTGCTGCTGAGAAGCCACATCGAGCAGAGCAAGCTGGAGGTGCGCAAGATCACCCTGCATGCGCTGCTGGAGGCGCGCGAGCGCAGCCGGGTGGAGCGGGCGGCGGTGCTGAAGCAGGCGGGATAGGGACGCCGCGGGCCTGCGGCTAGACCCGCACCATGCGCTTGCCCACGTTCTCGCCCGCCAGCAGGCCGATCAGTGCAGCCGGCGTGTTCTCCAGGCCATCGATGATGTCCTCGGGCACCTTGAGCCGGCCGCTCTCCACCCAGCCCTGCAACGCACCCAGCGCAGCATCGAACTGGGCGGCGAAGTCGAACAGCACGAAGCCCTGCAGCGTCAACCGCTTGGTGACGATCAGCCCCGGCACCCCACGCGGGCCATGGGCCGGCGGCGCACCGTCGTACTGCGACACCGCGCCGCAGCAGGCCACGCGGCCGCCGAGGTTCATGCGGAACAGGCAGGCTTCCAGGATGTCGCCGCCCACGTTGTCGAAGTAGACGTCGATGCCACCGGGCGCCGCCGCCTTGAGCTGGCCGTTGAGGTTGCCGGCCTTGTAGTCGACCACCGCGTCGAAGCCCAGCTCGGTCTGCAGCCAGGCGCACTTGGCGGCACCGCCGGCAATGCCGACGACCCGGCAGCCCTGGATCTTGGCGATCTGGCCGACCAGGCTGCCCACCGACCCGGCAGCGGCCGAGACCACCACCGTCTCGCCCGCCTTCGGGCGGCCCACCTGCAGCAGGCCGAAATAGGCGGTGAGCCCGGCGATGCCGTAGACGCTGAGCAGGTGGCTCAGCGGGCCGCGGCGCTGCTGCTTCGTGAGCAGCTTGGCCGGCAGCGCGGTGTACTGCTGCCAGCCGGTGTCGGCAAACACCAGGTCACCGGGGACGAAGCCGGGCGCATTGGAGGTCACCACTTCCGAGATGCTGCCGCCGGCCATCACCTGCCCGGCGGCCAGCGCTGCGCGGTAGGTGGCGCCCTGCATCCAGGCGCGGTTGGCAGCATCCAGGCTGATCATCAGCACCTTCAGCAGCACGTCGCCGTCGCCAGGCACCGGCATCGGCGCCTCGGCCAGCTGGAAATGTTCAGGGCCCAGCTTGCCAGTGGGCAGGCTGGCGAGCTGGATCTGGCGGTTGGTGGCGGTCATGCGGTCTCCTGTGTTCGGGACCGCCAGTCTGCCTGCACCACAACGGCCTGTGAATTGCGGCTGTTCCGGGCTCGTTGCGGTCGCTGAGTCTGGGCGATCGCGCCGGGCCGGGAGGCCCTGCGCTCAGGCACGACCGAGGCGTTCATCCTCGTGCTGAAGATGGTGAACCGGCAACTGCCGCAACGAACCCCATTCAGAAGCTCAACCCAGCGCTGCCACCACCTCGGGCGGCGCTTGCACCAGCTCGATCAGCACACCCTCGCCGCCCAGCGGGAACTGCTCATTGCCCTTGGGGTGGATGAAGGTGATGTCGTGGCCGGCGGCGCCCTTGCGGATGCCGCCAGGCGCGAAGCGCACGCCGTTGGCCGTCATCCATTCCACCGCCTTGGGCAGGTCGTCCACCCACAGGCCCACATGGTTCAGCGGCGTGGTGTGCACCGCCGGCTTCTTCTCCAGGTCCAGCGGCTGCATCAGGTCGACTTCCACCGCCGTGGGGCCACTGCCCAGCTGGCAGATGTCCTCGTCGACGTTCTCACGCTCGGACACGAAGGTGCTCTTCACCGTCAGGCCCAGCATGTCCACCCACAGGCTCTTGAGCTTGGCCTTGTCGGGGCCGCCGATGGCGATCTGCTGGATGCCGAGGATCTTGAAAGGTTTGGCGCCCATGGCAGTTCCTCAGGCAAAGGCGATGATGGGCTGATCGACCGACAGGCTCTCGCCCTTGGCGGCCAGCACCTCCTTGACGATGCCGTCCTGGCTGGCGGTGAGGATGTTCTCCATTTTCATTGCCTCGATCACCGCCAGCCGCTCACCGGCCTGCACCGTCTGGCCAGGCTGTACCGCCACGTCCACCAGCAGGCCCGGCATCGGCGACAGCAGGAACTTGCTCATGTCGGCCGGGGCCTTGAACGGCATCACCCGCAACAGCTCGGCCGCACGGGCATTCACCACCTGCGCCTCGATGGCCAGGCCGTTGTGCGCCACCCGCATCCACAGGCCCTGGCGCTCCACCTGGGCGGTGAAGGCATGGCCGTTGCAGCTGCCGGCGGCACGGATGCCGCCGAACGACCAGTCGGTGCTGATGGCATAGGCCGGCCGGCCATGCACCGTGACCGTCAGCGACGCCAGGCCGCCGGTCTGGCCGCGCATCTGGACGACCACCGGCACATGCCGGTGCACGCCGGCCACGCCCTTGACCACCACCACGAACTGCTGGCCGATCTGCACACCATGCCCGGGCAGTTGGCCCGAGATGCCGGCCGCGCGCTCGCGGTACAGGCGGTAGGTGGCCGCCGCCAGCGCCACCAGGAAATCGGGGTCGTCGTGCGGCACGTCCTCGGCACGGAAGCCCTTGGGGTAGTGCTCGGCGATGAAGCCGGTGTTGAAGTCGCCCGAGACGAACTTGGGGTGGGCCAGCAGCGCGCTCTGGAACGGGATGTTGCTGGACACGCCGCGGATCACGAAGCCGTTGAGCGCGGCGCGCATCTTGGCGATGGCGTCCAGCCGGTCGGCACCGTGCACGATCAGTTTGGCGATCATCGAGTCGTAGAACATGGGGATCTCGCCGCCCTCTTCCACCCCGGTGTCCACCCGCACGCCGCCGCCTTCAGGCACCGGCTGGCTGGCTTCCATCGTGGTGGCCGGCGGCTGGTAGCGCACCAGGCGGCCGGTGCTGGGCAGGAAGTTGCGGAACGGATCTTCGGCGTTGATGCGGCACTCGATGGACCAGCCGCGGCGCGGGATCTGGTCCTGGGTGAACGGCAGCCTCTCGCCCGCCGCCACGCGGATCATCTGCTCCACCAGGTCGACGCCGGTGATGCTCTCGGTGACCGGGTGCTCCACCTGCAGCCGGGTGTTCATTTCCAGGAAGTAGAAGCTCTGGTCCTTGCCGACCACAAACTCCACCGTCCCGGCGCTCTGGTACTGCACCGCCTTGGCCAGGGCCACCGCCTGCGCGCCCATGGCCGCACGCGTGGCCTCGCTGATGAAGGGCGACGGCGCTTCCTCGATCACCTTCTGGTGGCGGCGCTGGATCGAACACTCTCGCTCGTGCAGGTAGACCACGTTGCCGTGGGCATCGCCCAGGATCTGGATCTCGATGTGGCGCGGGCTCTCGACGAACTTCTCGATGAAGACGCGGTCGTCGCCGAAGCTGTTGCGGGCCTCGTTGGTGCAGGCGCTGAAACCTTCGAAGGCTTCCTTGTCGTTCCAGGCCACCCGCAGGCCCTTGCCGCCGCCGCCGGCACTGGCCTTGATCATCACCGGGTAGCCGATGTCCCCGGCGATCTCCACCGCCCGCTCGGGCGATTCGATGGCCGCGTTCCAGCCCGGGATGGTGTTGACCTTGGCCTCGGCCGCCAGCTTCTTGCTGGCGATCTTGTCACCCATCGCGGCGATGCTGTGGTGCTTGGGGCCGATGAAGGTGATGCCCTCCTCTTCCACCTTGCGGGCGAAGTCCTCGTTCTCCGACAGGAAGCCGTAGCCCGGGTGCACCGCCTGGGCGCCGGTGGACTTGCAGGCGGCGATGATCTTGTCCATCACCAGATAGCTCTCGCGGCTGGCCGCGGCGCCGATGAACACCGCCTCGTCGGCCAGGTCCACATGGCGGGCGTCGCGGTCGGCCTCGGAGTACACCGCCACGGTGGCGATGCCCATCTTCTTGGCGGCCTTGATGACGCGGCAGGCGATCTCGCCGCGGTTGGCGATCAGGATTTTCTTGAACATGTTGAAGTCTCCTAGCGCGTGATCAGAGCGGGATGTTCCCGTGCTTGCGCCACGGGTTCTCGAGCTTCTTGTCACGCAGCATCACCAGGCTGCGGCAGATGCGCTTGCGCGTCTCGTGCGGCTGGATCACGTCGTCGATGAAGCCGCGGCTGCCGGCCACGAAGGGGTTGGCGAACCGGGCCTTGTATTCGGCCTCGCGGGCGGCCAGCTTCACCGGGTCGTTCTTGTCTTCGCGGAAGATGATCTCCACCGCGCCCTTGGCGCCCATCACCGCGATCTCGGCATTCGGCCAGGCGAAGTTCACGTCGCCGCGCAGGTGCTTGCTGCTCATCACGTCATACGCGCCGCCGTAGGCCTTGCGGGTGATCACCGTCACCTTGGGCACGGTGCACTCGGCGTACGCGTACAGCAGCTTGGCGCCGTGCTTGATGATGCCGCCGTACTCCTGGCTGGTGCCGGGCATGAAGCCGGGCACGTCGACAAAGGTGACCACCGGGATGTTGAAGGCATCGCAGAAGCGCACGAAGCGTGCGGCCTTGATGCTGCTCTTGATGTCCAGGCAGCCGGCCAGCACCATCGGGTTGTTGGCCACGATGCCCACGGTCTGGCCTTCCATGCGGCCCAGGCCGATGACGATGTTCTTGGCATGCTCGGGCTGCAGTTCGAAGAAGTCGCCGTCGTCCACCACCTTCAGGATCAGTTCCTTGATGTCGTAGGGCTTGTTCGGGTTGTCGGGCACCAGGGTGTCCAGGCTCGGGTCCAGCCGGTCTGCACGGTCGGCGCTGGGCCGCACCGGCGGCTTCTCGCGGTTGTTCAGCGGCAGGTAGTTGTAGAACCGCCGCAGCATCAGGATGGCCTCGACATCGTTCTCGAAGGCCAGGTCGGCCACGCCGCTGCGGCTGGTGTGGGTGCCGGCGCCGCCCAGTTCCTCGGCGGTCACTTCCTCGTGCGTCACCGTCTTCACCACCTCGGGGCCGGTGACGAACATGTAGCTGCTGTCCTTGACCATGAAGATGAAGTCGGTCATGGCGGGCGAGTACACCGCGCCGCCGGCACACGGGCCCATGATCATGCTGATCTGCGGGATCACGCCGCTGGCCATCACGTTGCGCTGGAACACGTCGGCATAACCACCGAGTGACGCGACGCCTTCCTGGATGCGGGCGCCGCCCGAATCGTTCAGGCCGATCACCGGCGCGCCCACCTTCATCGCCTGGTCCATCACCTTGCAGATCTTCTCGGCATGCGCCTCGGAGAGCGCACCGCCGAAGACGGTGAAGTCCTGGCTGAAGACGAACACCAGGCGGCCGTTGATCATGCCGTAGCCGGTGACCACGCCGTCGCCGCGGATCTTGTTCTGGTCCATGCCGAAGTCGGCACAACGGTGCTCGACGAACATGTCCCATTCTTCAAACGTGCCTTCGTCGAGCAGCAGTTCCAGCCGCTCGCGGGCGGTGAGCTTGCCCTTGGCATGCTGCGCGGCGATGCGCTTGGTGCCGCCGCCCAGGCGGGCCTCGGCGCGCATGGCCTCGAGCTTCTGTTGGATGTCATGCATGGGGAGGTTCTCCTCGTTCGGATGTCAATGGAACAGGTCGAGCAGGCGGCGTGCCGCGACGGACGCCGCCATGCGCCCCGCATGCACATCGCCGGTGAGTTGGGGCAGCGCGGTGGTCACCGCCGGATGGGCCTTGAACCGCTGCTTGAGGCCAGCGTCGATCAGGCTCCACATCCAGGCCTGGTCCTGCAGCTGGCGGCGGGCGGCGAGGCGGCCGTTGGCGGTCTGCAGATCGCGGAAGCGGGTGATGGCGGCCCAGAACTCGGCCAGGCCGGAGCCTTTGAGTGCGCTGAGCTGCATCACGTCCGGGTGCCAGACCTGCTGGTCGTGGTGCAGGTGGTCGGGGTTGCCATGCATGCCGATCAAGCGCAATGACGAACTGATCTGCGCCCGTGCCCGGGTGGCCGCGGCCTCATCCAGGTCGGCCTTGTTGATCACCACCAGGTCGGCCAGCTCCATCACGCCCTTCTTGATGGCCTGCAGGTCGTCACCGGCGTTGGGCAACTGCAGCAGCACGAACATGTCGGTCATGCCGGCCACCGCAGTCTCGCTCTGGCCCACGCCCACGGTCTCGACGATGACCACATCGTGCCCCGCCGCCTCGCACACCAGCATGGCCTCGCGGGTCTTCTCGGCCACGCCGCCCAGCGTGCCGCTGCTGGGGCTGGGGCGGATGTAGGCGCGGGTGTCCATCGACAGCCGCTCCATGCGCGTCTTGTCGCCCAGGATGGAGCCACCGCTGATGCTGGACGACGGGTCGACCGCCAGCACCGCCACCCGGTGGCCCCGTTCGATCAGAAACAGGCCCAGCGCCTCGATGAAGGTGCTCTTGCCCACGCCCGGCACGCCGCTGATGCCCAGGCGGAAGCTGCGGCCGCTGTGCGGCAGCAGGGCATTGAGCAGCGCATCGGCGCGGGCGCGGTGGTCAGGCCGGGTGGATTCCAGCAGGGTGATGGTCTTGGCCACCGCACGGCGCTGGGCCGCACCGGGGGCACCGGTGACGTCGGCATGCAGGCCCTGGTCGGCGGCCGGCAGCGTGACCACCGGATCAATAGGGGCCGTCATCGCGGTCCCCGGCGGCAGGGCGCACATAGTGCAGGTCCCAGTCGCTGGCGTGCTGCAGCTCGAAGCCGTGGCGCTGGTAGAAGCGGTTGGCATCGCTGTGCTTCAACGCCGTCACCCGGACCGACAGGCCCAGCCGGTCGGCTTCATCGATCACCTGGGACATCACCCAGCTGCCGATGCCCTGGCCCTGCGCCGGCGGAGCGATGTAGAGGTGGTCCAGCACCAGGTGGTCCATGCGCGGCAGCACCACCACGAAGCCGACCCGCTCGCTGCCCTGCAGGATGTGGCGGGTGTGCGCCGGCTCGAAGGCCCGGCTGAGCCGCTCACGCGCGCGCTGCGGGTCGAAGCGGCCCAGGCGCTGCAGGCTCTCCTGCATGGCCGCCATGCGCAGCGACAGCAGGGCCTCGAAGTCGTCGTCGTAGGCCGGGGCCAGCGACAGGGCAGTGGCGCCCGGGCCAGACGTGTTGGACATCGTGCGGCGGTGGTGCGTGTCGGCCCGGGTCGGCGTCTGGTGTGGCGCTGTCAGGCGGCGACCGCGCTGCGGATCTGCTCCAGCACATCCTTGGCGCTGGCCGGGATCGGCGTGCCGGGGCCGTACACGCCCTTGACGCCGGCATCGAACAGGAAGCCGTAGTCCTGCGCCGGGATCACGCCACCGACGAAGACGATGATGTCGTCGGCGCCCTGCTTCTTCAGCTCGGCAATGATGGCGGGCACCAGGGTCTTGTGGCCGGCGGCCAGGGTGGACACGCCCACCGCATGCACGTCGTTCTCGATGGCCTGGCGGGCGCATTCCTCGGGTGTCTGGAACAGCGGTCCCATGTCGACGTCGAAGCCCAGGTCGGCAAACGCGGTGGCCACCACCTTGGCGCCACGGTCATGGCCGTCCTGGCCCAGCTTGGCGATCATCACCCGCGGGCGGCGGCCCTGTTCGTCGGCAAAGGCGGCAATCTCGGCCTTCAGCTTGTCCCAGCCCTCGGCGGAATCGTAGGCGGCGGCATAGACGCCGGTCACCTTCTGGATGTCGGCACGGTGGCGGCCGTACACCGCCTCCAGCGCATCACTGACCTCGCCCACGGTGGCGCGCAGGCGGATGGCATCGATGCTCAGCGCCAGCAGGTTGCCCTGGCCCGATTGGGCAGCGGCGGTCAGCGCGGCCAGCGCGGCCTGCACCTTGGCGCCGTCACGCGTGGCCTTGATCTGCTGCAGCCGGGCGATCTGGCTGTCGCGCACCGCCACGTTGTCGACCTCGCGCACCTCGACCGCATCCTGGGTCTTCAGCTTGTACTTGTTGACCCCGACGATCACGTCCTTGCCGCTGTCGATGCGGGCCTGCTTCTCGGCCGCGCTGGCCTCGATCTTCAGCTTGGCCCAGCCGCTGTCCACCGCCTTGGTCATGCCGCCCATGGCGTTGACTTCCTCGATGATGGCCCAGGCCTTGTCGGCCATCTCCTGCGTCAGAGACTCCATCATGTAGCTGCCAGCCCAGGGGTCGACCACGTTGGTGATGTGGGTCTCTTCCTGGATGATCAGCTGGGTGTTGCGGGCGATGCGGGCCGAGAACTCGGTGGGCAGCGCGATGGCCTCGTCGAAGCTGTTGGTGTGCAGGCTCTGCGTGCCGCCGAACACCGCGGCCATCGCCTCCACCGTGGTGCGCACCACGTTGTTGTACGGGTCCTGCTCGGTCAGGCTCCAGCCGCTGGTCTGGCAGTGGGTGCGCAGCATCAGGCTCTTCGGGTTCTTGGCGTGGAAGCCCTTCATGATGCGCGTCCACAACAGGCGGGCGGCCCGCATCTTGGCGATCTCGAGGTAGAAGTTCATCCCGATCGCCCAGAAGAAGCTCAGGCGGCCGGCGAAGTCGTCCACATCCATGCCCTTGGCGATGGCGGTGCGCACGTACTCTTGCCCGTCGGCCAGCGTGAAGGCCAGCTCCAGCGCCTGGTTGGCGCCGGCTTCCTGCATGTGGTACCCGCTGATGGAGATCGAGTTGAACTTCGGCATGTGCTTGGCCGTGTACTCGATGATGTCGCCGATGATCTTCATCGACGGCTCGGGCGGGTAGATGTAGGTGTTGCGGACCATGAACTCCTTGAGGATGTCGTTCTGGATGGTCCCGGCCAGCTGGTCCTGGCGCACGCCCTGCTCTTCCGCCGCCACCACATAGCCGGCCAGCACCGGCAGCACGGCGCCGTTCATGGTCATGCTGACGCTCACCTTGTCCAGCGGGATCTGGTCGAACAGGATCTTCATGTCCTCGACCGAATCGATCGCCACGCCGGCCTTGCCGACATCACCCGTCACCCGCGGATGATCGCTGTCGTAGCCGCGGTGGGTGGCCAGGTCGAAGGCCACGCTGACACCCTGCCCGCCGGCGGCCAGGGCCTTGCGGTAGAAGGCATTGCTTTCCTCAGCGGTGGAGAAGCCGGCGTACTGTCGGATGGTCCAGGGCCGCACCGCATACATAGTGGCCTGCGGGCCGCGGATGAAGGGCTCGAAGCCAGGCAGCGTGTCGGTGTGCGGCAGCGCGGCGGTGTCGGCCGCGGTGTACAGCGGCTTGACGGTGATGCCTTCGGGCGTGGTCCAGTTCAGCGCTGCCACGTCACCACCGGGGGCAGACTTGGCAGCCGCCTTGGCCCATTGCTCCAGCGTGGCGGGGTTGAACTCGGGGGCGTTCGACATGGCGGAATCCTTGGTGCGTGCGCTGGGCCTGGCAGGCCCGCAGGCGGCCGGGCGCCACCTGTCATCTTGCCTGTCATGATACATGATGCATAATTATGAATTCAATTCCCGCGTTGTGGCTGACAATCGTCCGCACCACCGCCAACGCACCCCACATCGGAGCCCACCGCCTTGCCCGCCACCGCCGCGCCGGCCACCAAGCCACCCAAGGGTGGCCCGCTGACGCCCCGCGCCCTGTACCAGGACGTGGCCGAGCGCCTGCGCCAGCAGATCTTCAACCGCGAGCTGGAGCCCGGCGCCTGGATCGACGAGCTGAAGATCGCCGCCGAGTACGGCATCAGCCGCACCCCCCTGCGGGAGGCGCTGAAGGTGCTGGCCGTGGAAGGCCTGGTGACGATGAAGGTGCGCCGCGGTGCCTATGTCACCGAGATGAGCACCACCGACGTGGCGCAGGTCTACCACCTGATGGCCCTGCTGGAGAGTGACGCCGCCGGCCGCGTGGCCGCGCACGGCAGTGATGCCCAGATCGCCGACCTGCAGGCCCTGCACGACCGGCTGGAGAAGCAGGTGCGCCAGCGCGATGCCTTCTTCGACACCAACGAGCAGTTCCACCTGCGCCTGCTGGAACTGGCGGGCAACCGCTGGAGCGCGCAGATCGTGATGGACCTGCGCAAGGTGATGAAGCTCAACCGCCACCTGTCGCTGTTCAAGCAAGGCCGGCTGGCCGAGAGCCTGGCCGAGCACCGCGCGGTGATGGCCGCCATCGCCGCCCGCAACCCGGCCGAGGCCACGCGCCTGATGCGCGCCCACTTCGACAACGGCCTGGCGGCTGCCGCCGGCTGACCCGGCGCCGAACCGCTTCACACAGGCCCCGATGCGATCAGCTTCCGGTCAGCCACCCACCCGACACTTCCCCCACACCACCCGAGGAGCCCACTTTGAAGATCCACGAATACCAGGGTAAAGAGATCCTGCGCCAGTTTGGCGTGCCGGTGCCGCGCGGCGTGCCGGCGTTCACTGTGCAGGAGGCGGTGGAGGCGGCGCAGAAGCTGGGCGGGCCGGTGTG
>NZ_BJCL01000026.1 GCF_005403045.1 Pseudaquabacterium pictum | reverse complement strand
GGCCGGGAGGGCCTGTTTTGCGGAGGTAGAGGCGGAGTCCTATTCGCCGCTTGCGGCGTGTAGGACGGGGGACATGGAGCAAAACAGGCCCTCCCGGCCCGGCGCGATCGCGCAGAACCAAACGTCCGCAACGAGCCCGAAGCGGAAGACCCTCAATGCAGCTTCACCCGCGGCTCGGTGC
Organism: Pseudaquabacterium pictum; assembly: GCF_005403045.1. Classification (GTDB taxonomy): domain Bacteria; phylum Pseudomonadota; class Gammaproteobacteria; order Burkholderiales; family Burkholderiaceae_C; genus Pseudaquabacterium; species Pseudaquabacterium pictum. Next base: position 47,119 of record NZ_BJCL01000026.1, on the reverse strand, counting down.
TGCGGGTCAGCAGGCGCGAGGCCGAGCCCAGTGCCGTCTTCCACCAGCCATGCAGCGCCACCTGGTGCATCTTGTAGAGCGACAGGTACACGGTGCGGGCGAACAGGCCTTCCACCCACAGGTTGCCACCCACCAGCGCGCCCATCAGGTTGCCCACGGTGGAGTACTCGCCCAGCGACACCAGCGAGCCGAAATCCCGGTACTTCCAGGGCTTGAGCGGCTGACCGCGCAGCTGCCGCTGGATCTGCCCGACCAGGTGCGAGGCCTGCTGGTGCGCCGCCTGGGCCCGCGGCGGCACCAGCACGCCCGCCTCGCGGCCCAGCCACGGGGCGGCCGCGCAGTCGCCGATGGCGAAGATGCGTTCGTCGCGCGAGGTCTGCAGCGTGGGCGTGACCACCAGCTGGTTCAGCCGGTTGGTCTCCAGACCGGCCAGGTCCTTCAGGAAATCCGGCGCCTTGACGCCGGCCGCCCACACCACCAGCTCGGCCGGCAGCGTCTCGCCGCTGGCCAGCACCACGCCCTCGGCAGTGACGGCGGTCACCCGCGCATCGGTGCGCACCTGCACACCCAGGCCCTGCAGCAGCTGGGTGGCGGCGCCGGCCACCCGCGCCGGCAGCGCCGGCAGGATGCGCGGGCCGGCCTCGATCAGGTTGAGCCGGATGTCGCGCTCGGGGTCGATGCGCTCGAGGTTGTAGGACACCAGCGTGCGCGTGGCCTTGTGCAGCTCGGCCGCCAGCTCCACCCCGGTGGCGCCGGCGCCGATGATCGCCACCTGCAGCTGCCGCGGTGACAGCGGTTCACGCTGCATGTGTGCCCGCAGGCAGGCATTGACCAGCCGGCGGTGGAAGCGCTGGGCCTGGGTGGGCGTCTCCAGCGCGATGGCATGCTCGGCCACGCCCGGGGTGCCGAAGTCGTTGGTGCCGCTGCCCACCGCGATCACCAGGGTGTCGTAGCCGCGGGTGTAGGCCGGGGTGACGGACACGCCCTCCTCGTCGACCACCGGTGCCACATGCACCAGGCGCTGCGCGCGGTCCAGACCCACCATCTCGCCCACCCGGTAGCGGAAGCCGTGCCAGTGGCTCTGCGCCAGGTAGTCGGTGGCATGCACATGCAGGTCCATGCTGCCGGCAGCGATCTCGTGCAGGTGCGGCTTCCAAAAATGGCTGCGCGCCTTCTCGATCAGCGTGACATGGGCCAGCCCCTTGCGGCCCAGGCTGTCACCCAGCCGGGTGGCCAGTTCCAGGCCGCCGGCGCCACCGCCGACGATGACGATGCGGTGCAGGTGTTGCGGGGTGCGGGACTCGAACGGCGCTGCGGGCATGGCGGGTCACCAACCGGTCTCGGGTGTCGATGGACCAGTGTAGGGTCAGCCCGCCTCCGGCACAGCCTGGCGCACCGGCCAACCGGCGCGCAGCGCCAGAAAGCGGTCCAGCGGCAGCGGCGGCGACACCAAATAGCCCTGCACCTCATGGCAGCCGGCCTGGCGCACCGCCGCCAGCTGGGCCGCCGTCTCCACGCCTTCGGAGACGGTGCGCATGCCCAGCGTGCCGGCCAGCTGGGCGATGGTGTGCACGATGGCGCGGGCATCGGCGCGCAGCAGCACCTCGCTGACGAAGGCACGGTCGATCTTCAGCGTGTCGAACGGGAAACGGCGCAGGTAGGCCAGCGACGAGTAGCCGGTGCCGAAGTCGTCCAGCGCCACCCGCACGCCCAGCGCGCGCAGCGCATGCAGCCGCTCCAGCGCGCCGTCGCTGTCGCCGATGAACACCGATTCGGTGATCTCCAGCTCCAGCCGGCCGGGCGGCAGCCGGGCAGCCAGCAGCGCCTCGCGCAGCACCGCCAGCGCATGCGCATCGCGCAGCTGCACCGGCGAGACATTCACCGACACCACCAGCCCGGCCAGCGGCCCGTTGGCCGCGCGGCAGGCCTCGGCCAGCGCCCAGCGGCCGATCTCGGCGATCAGGCCGCACTGCTCGGCCACCGGGATGAACTCGGACGGGCCCACCGCGCCCAGCTGCGGGTGCTGCCAGCGCAGCAGTGCCTCGGCGCCGACGATGCGCCAGCCGGCGATGTCGACCTTGGGCTGCCAGTGCAGCGCCAGCTCGCCACGCGCCACCGCCGTGCGCAGGCCCTGTTCCAGCGCCACCCGGCGGCGGCTGCGGGCGCCCATGGCCGGGGTGTAGACGGCATGGCGGCCGCGGCCGCCGTCCTTGGCCGCGTACAGCGCCAGGTCGGCGCGCACCAGCAGGTCGTCGACGCCGTCGGCTGTGCCGTCGCAGCGGGCCACGCCCACGCTGGCACCCACCTGCAGCTGCCGGCCCTGCACCAGCACCGGCTGCGCCAGGCTGGCGATCAGCCGGCGCGCCAGCGCGTCCACATCGGCCGGGCCGATGGGCGCGCGCAGCAGCACCGAGAACTCGTCGCCGCCCAGCCGCGCCACCAGGTCGCCGGGGCGCGTCACATCGCACAGGCGCTGCGCCACCGTCTGCAGCAGCTGGTCGCCAGCGGTGTGGCCCAGGGTGTCGTTGATGCTCTTGAAGTGGTCCAGGTCCAGCGACAGCAGGGCCGCCGCCTGGCCCTGCTGCAGCGTGTCGGCCAGGGCCTCGCGCAGGGTGTGGCGGTTGGCCAGGCCGGTCAGCGAATCGGTGTGGGCCAGGGCATGCAGCTGCTGTTGCGCCAGCACCCGCGCAGTGATGTCGCTGACCACGCCGCGCCAGCCCAGCGTGCGGCCCTGTTCGTCGACCAGGCGCTTGCCCTGCAGGGCCAGGTGGCGCGGCGTGCCGCCGATGTCCAGGCTGATCACCAGGTCGCGGAACGGCCGGCCGGCGTTCAGCGCCTGCTGCAGTGCCTCCATGCCGCTGCTGGCGCGGCTGCGCAGCAGCGCCAGCAAGGGCTGCGCGGCCAGCGCCGCGTCGGGCAGGCCCAGCAGCTGGCCCAGGCGCGGCGCCTGGTGGCTCAGGTGGCCGTCGGCGCCGGTCTGCCACAGCACATCGTCGGCTTGCTGCTCGAAATCCTGCAGCAGCACCGTCAGCATGCGCTCCTGCCGCTCGGTGCGCCATTGCGCCAGCAGCATGCGGGCCTGCAGCCGGCCGGCCGACTGCGCCCCGATGGCCACCATCGGCGCATAGGCCACCACCAGCATGGCCACGGGCAGCAGGTCGGGGTTGAAGTCGCGCCACAGCGCGATCAGCGCGCCCAGCGCCGTGGCGCACACCCAGGCCAGGCTGGCCGCCGGCACCGGGCTCAGCACGAAGCCGCCGGCGCCCAGCATGCCGGTCACCAGGGTTCCGATCAGCAACTGCTGCGCCGGCTGCGCATGCGGGAACCAGACCACCGGCACCAGCGCCCACAGCGTGGCCAGCACCGCGCTGTGCACGGTGACGCGGCGCATCGCCCGCACCGAGGCCGTGGCATGCACGCGCTGGCGCTGCCGCCACCAGCCCCACAGCGCCAGCAGCGACACGGTGTTGAGCACCGCCCACCAGGCCCACAGGCTGGACGGCACGCCGCCATCGAAGGCCTGCAGCACCAGCGCGCCCGAGCCCAGGTTGCAGGCCATGGTGTAGGGCGTGAGGCGGCGCACCGCACCCAGCAGGGCCGCGCGCAGGGCCCCCGCCTCGGCATCTTCAGCCTGGGACAACGGCACAGGCATGGTGGACGGCGGCATCACCCAATCATCTCGGCCGCCGGCTGGCCAACTTGAGGACGCCCGGCTGCGCGGGTCAGCGTTCCGCGATGTAGTGCTGCATCACCACCTGCTCGCCGGGCAGCAGCAGTTCACGCAGCTGGGCCTCGATGGCCTGGTCGGCCACCGTCTGGCGGGCGCGCTGGTGCAGGTAGTCGGCCCAGCTGGTGACGATGAAGCGCTCGACGAAGCGGCCGGCGTCGTCCAGGTCGCGGTAGATGCGCCAGAAGGTGGCGCCGTCGCGCTGGCGCGGGCCCTTCAGCTGGATGGCCAGGGCCAGGAAGGTCTCGGCCTGTGCCGCGTCGATGCGGTAGCTCAGCTCCACCGCCACCGGGCCGGCGGCGGGGTCGGGCTCATCGGCCACCAGCAGGTCGGTGAAGGGCGCCGGCGTCACCTCGTGCGGCGCGCCCATGCGCAGCGGAAAGCGCCGCGCCAGCAGCAGGTTGGCCAGCATCAGCGCGGTGGCCAGCACCAGCGCCGTCTGCAGGCCCAGCAGGCCGGCCACCGCGCCCCACAGCGCCGAGCCCAGCGCAAACGGCCCCAGCGCGCTGAGCACATGCATCGCCGTGGCGCGGCTGCGCACCCAGGGCGGCGCGCTGGTCTGCGTGGCGGTGTTGAAGGTGTTCATCACCGCCATCCAGGCGCCGCCGCCGGCCACCAGGGCCAGGTACACCGGCAGCGCCCAGCGCGACAGCGCCGCCACCGCCATCACCGCGGCGAACACCACGCAGCAGATGGCGATCAGCCGCTCCAGCCCCAGGCGCTGGCGCAGCGGGCCGATGGTCAGGCCGGCGGCCACCGCACCGGTGCCCAGGCAGGCCATCAGGCCGCCGAAGCCCTCGGCGCCCAGCCCCAGGCGCTGCTGGCCGATCACCGGCAGCAGCGCCCACAGCGCCGAGCCGGCGGCGCTGTAGGCTGCCGTGCGCACCAGCTGGGCCAGGATGGTCTCGGCATGCCAGGCATAGCGCAGGCCGGCCAGCGTGCCGCCCCACAACCGTTCGGGCGGCAGCTTGGTGGGCGGGTGCGGCTTGGGCGGACGGCGGTGGAAATCGTGCGCCAGCACGCCGATGCCGGCCAGCGCCAGCACGAACACCGCGCCGCCGCCCATGCCGCTGCCGCCCAGGCCGCTGGCCAGGCCGTAGACCAGGCCGGCCAGCGCCGGGCCCAGCGCGCGGGCGCCGTTGTAGGCGATGCTCATCGCGGTGATGGCCTGCGGCAGCTCGTCGCGCGGCAGGATCTCGCCCACGGCCGAATTCCAGGCCGGCGACAGCATCGCGGTGCAGCAGCCGCTGAGGAAGGTGAACAGCAGCAGTGTGGCCGGCCCGCCCCAGCCGGCGAGCATCAGCCCGGCCAGCACCACCACCGAGACCGCCTGCACCGCCAGCGCGGCCAGGATCAACCGGCCGCGGTCGGTGGTGTCGGCCAGCACGCCGGCCGGCAGCGCCAGCACGAACATCGGCAGGAACACCGCCGTCTGCACCAGCGCCGCCAGGAAGCTGGAGCCGGTCAGCTCCACCATCAGCCAGCTGGCCGCCATGCCGTGCATCGCATTGGCCACGAAGTACACCGCGCTGGCGATCCACAGCGTGCGGAAGCTGCGGTGGCGCAGCGTCACCCAGATGCTGGTGTGCTGCTGGGCGGGTGGTGGCGGCGTGGCAGGCATGGGCCCTGCATTGTGGAGGTCCGCGCGCAGCCCGCGGGCAAACCCTGTGGCAAAGGCCCGGCTGGCCGCGTCGCCTATGCAATACTGAATTTCGTGCCAGAAGTCACGGCACGACGCTGCCGGAGAGACTGCATGCCCGATGCCCTGCCTGCCCAGAACACCAACGATCCGCAGCAGGTGGTGGCCTCTGCGTGGGCCGACCAGGCGCTGTGGTCGCTGGTCGCCAACCAGCTGGGCGATTCCATCCGCACCTGGCGCGCCCGCGCCGCGGTGGCCGGGGTCGCCGGCCTGTTCCTCAGCCTGCTGGCCGGCACCATGGGCAGCGGCAGCGTCGGCCAGAAGGTGGTGGCCTCGCTGGGCGTGCTGCTGCTGGCGCTGGTGCCCTTCCTGCAGCAGCGGCTGCTGTCGGCCGACCGGGTGCTGGCATGGACCCGCGCCCGCCAGGTGGCCGAGCTGCTGAAGGAGGCCATCTACCGCCACCTGATGGGCGCGCTGGCGCCGGTGCCGCTGGACGACGGCAGCCCGCCGCCCGACCCAGCCGGCCCGGGCAACCTGGTGCGACGCTGCCGCGCCATCAAGCGCAGCGCGGCCGACCTGGCGCTGCTGGCGGCCACCGCCACCCCCGAGCCGCGCACCCGCAAGACGGCGATGACGCTGGCCGACTACCTGGCCGACCGGCTGGAAGGCCAGATCAGCTACTACCGCAAGAGCAGCCTGGCCGCCGGCACCAATGCCCAGCGGCTACAGCAGCTGGAGTTCGGCCTGGGCCTGCTGACGGTGCTGCTGGGCGCACTGGCAGGCAACCTGCTGCCTGCAGCCGCCACGCCCGATGCGGTGCAGAACTCGCCGCTGGCGCCCTGGCTGGCGCTGATCGCCTCCACCGCGGCGGCCGTCAGCAGCCACATCGCCGGCACCCGCAACCTGGAATTGGCGGCCAAGTACTTCGCCACCCATGACCTGCTGAAGACGCTTCGCGACGAATGGGCCGTGGCGCCCGACCGCGACGACCCGGCCCGCGTGCTGCGCCTGGTGGACGCGGTGGAAGGCGCGATAGCCGCCGAGCATGGCGGCTGGGTCAACGACTGGCAGCAGGCGGCCACAGCCGGCACCGCAGCCGGCGCCACAGCGCCGGCCCCGGCCAGCGCGCCGGCTGGCGACCCCGCGCGGTCCGGTCTGTCGCCGGCCGTGCCTGCCCTAGCTGCTGCCGCCTCTGTCGCCACGGCCGCCACCGTGGCCGCCGCCGATGCCACCGACGACCCCGCCGCCAGCGGCGGCGCGGCCGGCCCGTCGGCGCTGACCGAGGTGGAACCCGCGGGCCCGTCTGCGCCGGAGCCCGACGGGCCGGCCGCCCCTGAACCCGATGGCCCTGCTTCGCCCGAGCCCGACGTGCCAGCCGACACCACGCGCCCCACCTCCTGACCAGGCCGCACCATGGCATTCCTGCCGCAGTTCAACAACGACCTGTTCATCAGCTACCGGCGCACCTCCAATGCCGGTGAAGACCCCTGGGTCGACAACTTCTGCGAGACGGTGGAGCTGCGGCTGCGCGACCTGGTGAGTCCCCAGATCAAGCTCTGGAAGGACAAGGAGCAGCTGGAGGCCGGCAAGGCCTGGCGGCCCGAGATCGCCGAGGCGGTGGACTCCACCGGCATCTTCCTGGCGGTGATCTCCCGCACCTACTTCGACAGCGACGAGTGCCGCAAGGAGCTCGACCGCTTCCTGGGCCGGCTGAAATCGGCCGACGGCCGCGACGGCCGCCGGCTGGTGCCGATCTACAAGCACCCGACCAAGCCCGACCAGGAAGTGCCGCGCGAGCTGGCCGAGATCGGCCACCACGAATTCTTCAACCTCGACCCCAAGCCCTGGCGCGAGCTGGACCCCAAGCGCGACTACAACGACTACCAGGAGCGCCTGGGCCGGGTGGTCTTCGACCTGATGACCGCGCTGGAGGAACTGCAGGGCCAGCAGAAGAAGCTGGCGCTGGGCAAGGTGTTCATCGCCAACGTCGGCCCCGAGCTGCAGCAGGAGCGCGAGCGCCTGCGCACCGACCTGCGCCAGCGCGGCTTCCTGGTGGTGCCCGAGAACGAGTACCTGTGGAATGCCGACGACCACCGCGAGCGCATCACCCGCGACCTGGGCGAGGCCCTGCTGTGCATCCACCTGGTGCAGCGCCAGGCCAGCATCGAGCCGCTGACGCCGGCGCGCGCCCGGCTGCAGCTGGAACTGGCCCATGCCGAGATGAAGCAGCGCGGCCGGCCGGCGCCGCTGGTGTGGATCCAGCCCGCCGCCGCCACCGACGCCAGCACCCGCAGCCTGATGGACTACATCGAGAGCGACCTGGCCAACGACGGTGTCGACTACCTGCAGGGCAGCCTGGAGGACCTGAAGACGCTGATGCTGGACAAGCTGCCCAAGCCCACGCCCAAGGCACCGCCCAAGCCGCGCGAGGTGGCGGTGCTGGTGGAAGACGGCGACCTGGCCGACCTGGGCCCGCTGAAGACCCTGCTGGCCGACAAGCTGGGCGTGGAGCCGCGGCCGCTGAAGTTCAGCCGCGCCACGCCCAAGGACGAGGAACGCCTGGCCCGCACGCTGGCGGCCTGCCCGCAGGCCATCATCTTCTGGCACCGGCAGTCGGAGGACTGGGTCTTCGACCTGATGGACCTGGACGCGCTGGCCGACCGGCTGGGGCCCGAGCGCCTGTGCATCGTGGCCGCCGGCGAGGGCAGCGACGAGAAGGCCAGCTTCACCACCAAGAAGGCGCGCATGGTCAATGCGGTGGTCAGCAACGGCGAGGCCGAGCTGCGCCGCTTCCTGGATGGTGCGGCATGACGAGCGCCGCCGCCTATGCGCTGATCGCCGCCAATCCCTTCCCCGGGCTGCGGGCCTTCAAGCCCGGCGAGTCCGACCGCTTCTTCGGCCGCCAGCAGCAGATCAACGAACTGGTGGCCCGGCTGGCCGAGGTGCCGTTCATCGCGGTCTCGGGGGCGTCGGGCTGCGGCAAGTCGTCGCTGGTGCTGGCCGGCCTGCTCAACGAGCTGAAGCGCCGCCACGCCGAGGACTTCGAGACCGACTGGCGCCCGGTGGTGATGCACCCCGGCAACCGGCCCATCGCCAACCTGGCCGGCCCGCTGGCCGAGGCGCTGGAGGCGGCACCCGCCACCGCCGATGCCGGCCGCAGCGACGCCGACGCGCCGACCGCGCGGGCCGACACGCTGTATGGCCAGCTGCGCCTGGGCGGCCTGGGCCTGGTGGAAGCGGTGCGCAATTCCCGCCTGCCCGCCACGGCCCGGGTGCTGGTGGTGGTCGACCAGTTCGAGGAGATCTTCCGCTTCAAGCGCATGGCCGATCCGGACGAGGCCGCGGCCTTCGTCAAGCTGCTGCTGCAGGCGGCGGCCGACCCCGAATCGCGCGTCAGCGTGGTCATCACGCTGCGCAGCGACACCCTGGGCGCCTGCGCCGATTTCCGCGATCTGCCCGAGGCCGCCAGCCGCGGCGGCTACCTGGTGCCGCGGCTGAAGCGCGACCAGCGCAAGGAAGCCATCGTCAAGCCGGTGGAGCTGCGCGGCGCGCGCATCGCCCCGCGCCTGGTGCAGCGGCTGCTGAACGACGTCAGCGACGATTTCGACGACCTGCCGGTGATGCAGCATGCGCTGTCGCGCACCTGGCAGCAGTGGGCCCAGGCCACCGGCGGCAGCCGGCCCATCGACCTGGAAGACTACCTGGCCACCGGCGCCGCCGCCAACGCATTGAACAACCATGCCGACGAGGCCTGGGAGTCGCTGGGCGCGCTGGGCGCATCCGGCGGCACGGTGGAACGGGTGTTCCGCGCACTGACCGAACGGGTGGCAGAAGGCACCGAGGTGCGGCGCCCGCTGGAGTTCTCGCAGCTCTGCGCCATCTGCGGCGGCGGCACGCCCGAAGGCAACGCCGCGGTCACCCAGGTGGTCGAGCGCTACCGCCGCGCCGACACCGCCTTCCTGGTGCCGGGCACCGAGCGGCCGCTGGCCGACAACCCGGTCATCGACATCAGCCACGAGAGCCTGATGCGCCAGTGGGCGCGGCTGCGCGGCTGGGTGCAGGCCGAGGTGGACGGCAGCACCGAGCTGCACGACCTGGTGCGCGAAGCCCAGGCCCAGGCCCAGGGCCAGGGCGAGCTGCGCCACGGGCTGGACCTGGTGCGTGCCCGCACCTGGCAGCAGCGCTTCCAGCCCAACCCGGCCTGGCTGCGGCTGTGCCTGGGCGGCACGGCCGACGAGGCGGCCACCCGGCTGCAGGCCATCCAGACCTTCCTGGATGCCAGCACCGCGGCCGAGCAACAAGCCGAGCGGCGCCACCGCCGGCGCACGCTGGGCATCCGCGGCCTGGTGGCGGCGGTGGTGGTGGTGTCGGTGGCCGCGGCGGTGGTGGGCATCACGCTGCAGAGCCAGGCGCGCTCGCGCGAGCTGGTCAGCCGCGCGGTGCTGGCCCAGGCGCAGGACCCGGTGCGCAGCGCCCGCCTGGCGCTGGGCGCACTGCAGCAGGACAGCCGCAACCTGCGGGCCGACTACGCGCTGCGCCAGGCCATGTCGGCGCTGGAGGTGGCGCGCACTGCCCAGCTGCTGCCGCTGGACGAGCCGCTGACCGAGGCCCGCTACACCGACGACGGCCAGCGCCTGCTGGTGGCCGGCGGCCGCAGCGTGTGGCTGCTGGATGCCGCCAGCCTCAAGACCCTGCACAAGGTGCCCACGCCGGCCAACGTGGTGCGGGCCTGGCAGCTGGGCGAGCAGATCATCAGCTTCACTGACGACTACCAGGTGCGGCTGCAGACGCTGGACGGCAAGACCCGCGCCGACCTGCCCTGCCCCGGCAACGGCAATGCCGTGGCCAGCGTCGCCTACACCGCGGCACGCGCCGGCCAGCCGGCCCAACTGGCGGTGGGCTGCTACAACGGCGCCTTGCTGCTGTGGGACCTGGGGCCGCAGGGCGTGCTGGCCCGCGGCCAGCTGCAGGCCGGTGACGAGCAGACGCCCACCATCAATGCGCTGGCCTTCTCGACCGACGGCCAGTACCTGGCCAGCGGCCAGGCCAATGGCGACCTGCTGGTGTGGAGGCGTGGCCAGGCCGGCGGCGCCTGGATCGGCGCGCAGCCGGCCAATGCGCTGCGCCACCGCGCCGCGGTGCGCGACATGGCCTTCCACCCCAGCGACAACACCCTGCTGGCCAGCGTGTCCGACGACAGCTCGGCACGCGTCTGGACGCTGGACCTGGACCGGCGCCGGCTGGCGCAGCTGGAGGGCAATGCGGCCAACCCCGGCGTGCTGGCCCATGACCGCCCGGTGCTGGGCGTGCGCTTCGTGCAGCGTGCCGACGACAAGTACCTGCTGATGACCCGCTCGGACAAGCGGGTGTTCTTCTGGTCGGACGAGAAGACCTTCGACGCCCGCCTGCATGCCGATGCGGTGACCGATGCCAACCCGTCGAAGGACGGCGAGCTGCTGGTCTCGTCCAGTGCCGACGGCACGGCGCAGCTGTGGTCGTCCCGCGCGGCCACCGCCATCGCGGCGCTGCGCGGCCACCGCAACGAGGTCACCCGCGCCATCTTCAGCCCGGCCGGCGATGCCGTGGTCACCGTCAGCCGCGACCGCACGTTGCGCCGCTGGCAGATCACCCGGCCGGTGATGCTGGCCGCCGGCCGGCCCTGGCAGCTGGCCGCGGCCATCGATCCCACCGCCCAGCGCGCGGTGCTGTGCGGCGAGGCCACGCCGGCCACACCCAACCACTGCCGCATCAGCCCGCTGGCCGACCTGGCCACCCGCGCCAGCACCGACAGCGAGTGGCTGGCCAAGGTGGGCACCGACGCGGTGGTGCAGGCCAGCTTCAGTGCCGACGGCAAGCGCGTGCTGGGCGTGGGCATCACCCAGGATGTCTACCAGACCACCAAGCCGCTGCTGTGGGATGCCGGCACCCGCCAGCGCCTGAATCCGGCCTGGCTGGACACCTGGGCCTGGGCCGCCTTCGCCACCGGCCGGCCCGAGCTGGTCACGCTGCGGCCACCCGCCGCCCCCGGCGGGCCGGAGGAGCTGGCGGTGTGGCCGGCCAAGGCCCTGGACGGCGACGCGCCCGGCGCACCGCTGCTCAAGCTGAGCGTGCCACAAGGCCACCTCAGCGCCGCGGCGCTCAGCCCCGACGGCCGCTGGCTGGCCGCCGCCCGCGGCGACCATGCCCTATTGTGGGACCGCAACGCGCCCACAGCCGCCCCGCGTGAACTGCGCGGCCACCGCGGTGACCTGCGCAGCCTGGTCTTCAGCCCCGACAGCAAGGCCCTGGTCACCGCCAGCGGCGACCGCACCGCCCGGGTGTGGCCGGTGGCCGGCACCGGGGCGCCGGTGCTGCTGCAGGGCGGCCATGCCGGCGCGCTGACCTCGGCCGCCTTCAGCCCCGACGGCCGCCAGGTGCTGACCGGCAGCACCGACAGCAGCCTGCGCCTGTGGGATGCCGCCAGCGGCCGCGAGCTGGCCCTGGTCGAGCGCCATGCCGATGCGGTGACCGCGGTGCAGTTCAGTGCCGACGGCCAGCAGCTGCTGTCGGCCAGCACCGATGGCACGGTGCGCTTCGACCGCTGCCGCGCCTGCAGCCTGCCGTCGGACCAGCTGGCCAGCCAGGCCCGCGCCGCGGTGCAGCTGGCCGGCCCGCCCGAGGCGGAAGACGCTGCCGCCCTGGCCCAGGGCCTGCTGCCGCGCTGGCTGGGCGGCAGCCGCTGACATGGCCTGCAGCGTCAGCGCTGCCGGCGCATCCAGCCCAGCAGCGCCGCGGCGCCCAGCAACAGCATGGCCGGCGTTGCCGGCTCCGGCACCGCACTGATGGTGATGCTGCCCAGGCTGCCGAGGGCAGCCGGATCGGCGTTCGGCCCCACCAGCGCGAAGCCGTACTGCACCGGGTGACCGAGCACCGTGTCCAGGGTCAATTCGAAGGCCTGGCCAGCGACAAGCGCCACGCTGGATTCGGTGTAGCCGGACTGGTAGCCCGGCAGGAAGTCGCGGATGAAGGCATAGGCCACATAGGGCGCGGCCAGGCTGCTGGCCAGCGTGGTGCCGCTGAAGCGCACGGTCTTGCCGCCCAGGGCCACGCCGCTGAAGCCGGTGTCGACGTAGACGTTGGCCTCGATCACGCGGTTCGGCAGATGGCCGCCCTTGCCGTCGGCGATCCACCAGTCCGTGCCGTCGCGCGGTGCACCACCGAGCGTGCCGTTTGGCGCCAGCATGGCCTGGCTCCCTGCGATGCTGGCAGGCAGCGCAGCCAGGTCGGTGTTCAAGAAGAACCCGTCCACGCGCGCGCCCCGGTCGGCGGCGCCGGCGGGGCGTTCGAACAGGTTCACGAAGCCCACCCAGGGCATCGCGGCGTCGACGGTGACGTCAACGCGCTCGGCATGGGCCGCTGCGGCACAGGCAAGGAGCGCGGCCAGGGCCACGCGGGAGCGAAGGATCGACGGAAGGGTCATGGATGCTCTTGACGGGTTGGCGGGCCGGTGAGGTGCTGGGCGAGGAGGATGCTCCCGCCCGCCCCGCAATTTGCCAGACACGCCTGTCCGCGCCACCGTCAATTTGATGACATTGGCACCCGCAACTGGGGGGGCGCACGCCGGCGGCCGCCACCCTGGCCCAGGGCCTGCTGCCACGCTGGCCGAGCGGCAGCCACCGCCCCCCCACGAACCGCCGTTGACACCGGCCTGGCCGCCGGTGAAATTGGTCCGCACCAACACCACATGTCCCAAGGGGGTTCCATGCATGCACGCACAGCCGCTGTCGCGCTGGCCACGCTTCTCGCGGCCGGCACCGCCACTGCCAGCGACCTGGTCAACTTCACCACCGTGTTCAACACCGACTGGACCCAGGCCGGCGTCGGCGGCCTGCGTGGGGTGGGCAGCGGCGAGATCGCGCTGTCGGCAGTCCGCGGGCCGGTGACACGCGCCTATCTGTACTGGCACGGTCCGGCCAATCCGACCTCGGACAGCGCCAATGCCGGCATCAGCTTTGCCGGCAACGCCATCGTGGGCACGAGCACCGGTCTGTCGGACGACAACTTCTGGGGCTTCGACAACAGCCAGGCCTACCGCGCCGATGTCACGGCCCTGGTCAGCGGCAACGGCAGCTATGCGCTGGGCGACATGACCAAGCCTGGCGTGGAGATCAACGGCGCCTCGCTGATCGTCTTCTACGACGACGGCAACGCCGCCAACAACCGCGATGTCGTCCTGTTCAACGGCAACGATGCGAACTGGCCGAATCCCTACGACGCGGTTGGCTGGAACACCACGCTGTCCGGCATCAACTACAGCGGCGGTGCAGTCGGGCTGCACATGCATGTGTCCGACGGCCAGAACTTCAGCGACGATGACGATGGCACGCTGCTGCTCAACGGCGATGTGCTGGCCACCGGCGGCATCTTCCAGGGCGACTCGACGCCGCGCGGGACCGGCGGCGTCGCCAACGGTGCCCTCTGGGACATCCGCGGCTTCGACGTCACAAGCTTCCTGAGCCCCGGCAGCAATGCCATGAACTTCAGCATGTCCACGGTCAATGACGCCCTCAGCCTGGTGGCGGTGGCCATTGATCTGCCGTCCGGCGCGGCGCCGCCGATCCCCGAGCCCGGCACCTACGCCCTGATGCTGGCCGGCCTGGCCGGCCTGGGCTGGGCCACACGGCGGCGGCGCAGCGGCCTCTGACGCGCCGCTCAGGCGCGCGGCGGGAAGGCCGGCGTCCGCTTGGCCAGGAAGGCGGCCACGCCTTCGGCAAATTCGGGCTTGTCGATCAGCACCCGCTGGCGCTCGGCCTCGTAGGCCAGCTGGTCGGCCAGGGTGCTGGTGGCGGCGGCGTCATAGGCGCGGCGGGTTTCCAGCGCGGCATGGGCCGGCAGCGTGGCCAGCTGGCGGGCGGTGGCCAGGGCGCGTGGCAGCAGCTCGGCATCGTCGACGCAGTCCCAGACCAGGCCCCAGGCGGCGGCCTTCTCGGCCGGCAGCTTGTCGCCCAGCAGGGTCAGCGCGGTGGCGCGGCCGCTGCCCAGCAGGCGCTGGTAGAACCAGGTGCTGCCCACATCGGGCACGATGCCCAGCTTGGCCATGAACGGCAGGTAGAAGTAGGCCGAACGGGCGGCCAGCACCACATCACCTGCCAGGGCCAGGCCCAGGCCGCCGCCGGCGGCCACGCCGTTGATGGCGCAGACCACCGGCATCGGCAGCGCACGCAGGTCGAGCACGATGCGGTTGGTCACCGCATGCATCGCATCGGCGGCGCGGTTGCCGGGGCTGCGGCCTTGCGGGTCGGGGGTGGAGATGCCACCGGCCAGATCGGCGCCCGAGCAGAAGGCGCGGCCGGCGCCGGTCAGCACCAGGGCACGCACACTGGTGTCGGCCGCCAAGTCGGCGATGGCGCGCAGCAGGCTGGCCTGCAGCGTGGCGCTGATCGGGTTCAGCCGCGCCGGGTTGTCCAGCGTCAGGATGGCAACGTCGCCGTCGCGGGCCAACTGCAGTTCGGCGTAGGGGCTGGTCATGGTGTTCCTGTCGGGGTGGGCGCGGCATGGCGCTGGTGGGTGTCGTAGCCGGGCTGGTCAACGGCCAGCTTGGCCAGCGTGGTGGCCCACAGGTGCTCGGCCAGGCCGGGGTGGCTGCTGTCGATGGCGCCATCGGCCAGGCGGCTGGCCAGGCGCCGGTTCAGGGCGGCCAGGTCGGCTTCGTCGGGCAGGCCCAGCAGCACCTGCAGGCGGCGGCGTTCGGCGGCATCGGCAGCCGGGGCCAGGGCCGTCTGGCGGGCCACGGTGTCGACCATGTTGGCGGCCACCCGCGCCTGGTAGGCCAGCGCGTTGTCGCCATGGCGGCCCAGGGCGGGGCCGGCGTCCTCGCGCAGGAAGCGGGCGACGGCAGTGAGCAGTTGGTCGGGGTTGGGCAGGTCTTGCATCTCAGTTCACCGGGGGTCGGGGCAACAGCAGTTCCAGGAGGTCGATCTCGGCCTCGGACGCGCGGCGTCCGATGGCGGCTTTCTCCATCACCGGCTCGGCACCGCTCAGCCAGGCCTCGCCCATGCTTTCGCAGATGACGCCCCAGCGCAGGCTGCCCAGCACCTGCCACCAGTGCACCCGGGCCTCGTCCACCGTGCCGCCGGCGCTGCGGTAGCCGTCGAACAGCTGGGCCCAGTGGCCGAAGCCGCCCACCGGCCGCTGGTGGCGGCCGTAGCGCCAGCTGTTGACGCCCAGCCAGCCCAGGTCGGCCATCGGGTCGCCCTGGTGGGCCAGCTCCCAGTCGAGCACGCCGACCAACTGGCCGCCCTCGGCCTCCAGGTCGACCATCAGGTTGCCGTTGCGGAAATCGCCATGCACCAGGGCCGGCGCCGGCACGTCGGCCGGCGCATGGTCGGCCAGCCAGCGCAGCGCCAGCTGGAACACCGGCCGCACCGTGCCGTGGCGGGCATGCCAGTCGGCCAGGTGCTGCACCTCGGCCCGCGGCTGGGTGCGGCGCAGCGCCGGGGCCCCGGCCAGGTCGACCGCATGGATGCGGGCCAGCGCGGCGCCCACCTGCCAGGCCAGCGCCGGGCGGTGGGCAGCAGCCACCCGCCGGCCCAGGGTCTCGCCGCGCAGGCGCTGCATCACGAAGCCCTCGCCCAGGCCGTGGGCCGGCTGCAGCACCGCCACCACGGCCGGCACCGGCACGCCGGCCGCAGCGGCACGGCGGATCAGCTCGGCCTCGGCCGCCAGGCCGGGGTTGCCGTTGCCGCGCAGCTCGGCGCCCGGCGGGGCGCGGCGCAGGATCAGCGGCTCCACGCCCGCCGCAGTGACGGCCTCGAAGGCCCAGGTCTCCTGGCTGGCGCCGCCGGACAGCCGTTCGATGGCGCGCACCGGCACTGGCGCAGCGCCGTCGGTCGTCAGTGCGGCCGACAGGCCCTTGGCCAGTGCGGCCGTGGTCATGGCTGGAACGGGCTGCCGGCCAGTGGCTGCAGCGCCGCCTTGCCCGGCAGCACGCCGTGCTCGGCGACCAGGAACAGCGGCGAGGCCGACAGGTCGATGAAGCGGCGCTCGTCGGCCAGCAGTTCCACTGCGGCAGCGCGGGCCGCATCGCCGCGGGCCGCGGCGCGGTCGTCCAGGCTGTCCCACCACAGCTCGGCCACGCCGTCGAAGGCCGGTGGCGATCCGCGCGCCGCCGCCAGGCTGGCGGCCACCGGATCGTCCACGGTGTGGCACTGCACATAACGGCGCAGCCGCATCGCCACGGCATGGCGGGCCACCAGCGGCGCATGGTGGTCGCGCCAGTAGGCCTGGAAGGCAGCGCGGTCCAGCGACGGCAGGCGCCGCAGGCAGAACATCAGCTTGATCAAAGCGCCTACCAAGCGAACGCCGCGGAACCGGCTTTGCCGGGCCGCTGGCGTTGCCCCCTTGAGGGGGCGGCCGAAGGCCGTAGGGGGTGGGTCAAAGCCGCTCAACGATCGTGACGTTGGCCAGACCGCCGCCCTCGCACATGGTCTGCAGGCCATAGCGCTTGCCGCGGGCATGCAGGGCGTGCACCAGGGTGGTCATCAGCTTGGCGCCGCTGCCGCCCAGCGGGTGGCCCAGGGCGATGGCACCGCCGTTGACGTTGAGGCGGGCATGGTCGGCGCCGGTGGCGCGCAGCCAGGCCATGGGCACCGGGGCGAAGGCCTCGTTGACCTCGTACAGGTCGATGTCCTCGATCTTCATGCCGGCCTTCTTCAGCGCATGGGCGGTGGCCGGCAGCGGGGTCTCCAGCATCACCACCGGATCACCGCCGATCACCGTCATGTGGTGCACCCGGGCCAGCGGCTGCACGCCCAGGGCCTTCAGGCCACGCTCGTTGACCACCATCAGGCCGGCCGCGCCATCGCAGATCTGGCTGGCGCTGGCCGCCGTGCAGACGCCGCCCTCGGCGATCAGCTTGACGCCGGCCATGCCTTCGAGCGAGGCGTCGTAGCGGATGCCTTCGTCGGCGGTGTGCATCTCGCCGGTCTCGGTGCCGTCGTTCATGCGCACCTTCACCGGCACGATCTCCTTGGCAAAGACGCCAGCCTTGGTGGCGGCGGCGGCGCGCTGGTGGCTGACCAGGGCGTAGGCATCGAGCTCCTCGCGCCGCATGCCGTACTTCTTGGCGATCATCTCGGCGCCGGTGAACTGGCTGAAGGTCACGCCGGGGTAGCGGTCCTGGATGCGCGGGCTCATGTAGGTGCCGAAGCCGGCCTTGGCGGCGGCGGTGCTGGGCAGGCCCATGGGCACGCGGGTCATGCTCTCGACACCGGCGGCGATCACGATGTCCATGCTGCCCGACATCACCGCCTGGGCAGCGAAATGCAGCGCCTGCTGCGACGAGCCGCACTGCCGGTCCACCGAGGTGCCGGGCACCGATTCGGGCAGCCGGCTGGCCAGGATGGCATTGCGGGCGATGTTGACGGCCTGCTCGCCGGCCTGGCCGACGCAGCCCATGATCACATCCTCGACCAGGGCCGGGTCGCAGTCGGTGCGGGCGATCAGGGCGTCCAGCACCTGGGCGGCCAGGTCGGCCGGGTGCCAGCCCGAGAGTTTGCCGTTGCGCTTGCCGCCGGCGGTGCGGGCGGCGGCGACGATGTAGGCTTCAGCCATGGTGGTGGGCTCCTGGAATTGAATCGGAACGGGATTGTTGGCCGCCGCCTGCGCGGCCGGGGTCGTCGGAAGCGATGATTTTTCAGGCCCCGCGGCGTCCAGCGTTCTAGGGGCGTGGCATGCGGCGGCGGTGCCGGCGCCCGGTATAACCGGCGGCGGGCCACGGAGGCCCGGCCACCGAGAGACCGCACGATGACCAAACGCCTGCTGATCGCCACCGCCCTGGCCGCCGCCCTGCTGGGGGGCTGCACCATCCACTACCACCAGCACCATGCGCCGCCGCCACCGGCGGGCGGCAGCGGCGACCCGAAGGCGCCGCGGGTGATCATCAGCAACGGCAACATCAGCGTCGACCAGGACGTGCTGCGCTTCGCCAAGGACCAGACCAACGTCACCATCACCTGGCGGCTCGAAGGCAAGGGCGGCAAGCTGACCTTCCCGGAGAACGGCGTGGTGTTCGAGCGCGCCGCCGACGGCGAGATCGTCGACTGCAAGCGCAGCCAGGACAACACCGTGTTCACCTGCGTCAACCGGCACAGCCGGCCGGGGGTGTACCGCTACGGCATCAACGTCAATGAGGACGGCAAGCCGCTCAAGCCGCTGGATCCGTATGTCTGGAACGACTGACCGAGTCCAGCCAGTTTGACAAGTCGGCCCACACGGCACCGTGCTGCTCGGTGCGGCCGCGTTCGACCTCGGCGTCGAACAGGGCGCCGATGGACCGGCGCCCGGCTTCGAGAAATGCCGCCAGGAATGCAGCATCGGCAGCGTCCCGCTGCATGCCCGCCGTTGTGAAGCCCTGCTCGGCGGCACCGTGCCACCGGGCGCCGTGCCGTGCATCGTCGAGGGCGACGGCCAGCGCGGTGCAGACATCCAGCACGCTGGTCGCCAAGAGGTGTGAGCCGAGCCGGTCGACGATGCGCAGCGCATTCCGGGCACCATTGCGCGCCGACCGCAGGTCACCGGACGCCAGGCTCACCATCGCCAGGTTGAGCTCGAAGGCGGCGGTGAAGTCATCGTCCCCCTGCGCCTGCGCCAGCGCCAGGGCCTCGCTGTAGCTGCGCTGTGCCGCCTGCAACCGGCCTTCCATGCGGTCGAGTTGCGCCAAGGCGTTCAACGCACTGCTGAGCCGCCTCGGATCGTCCAGCGCGCGTGCGACGGCCACGCCGTCCTGCGCATGGCGGCGTGCTGCCGCCCTGTCGCCCAAACCATTGGCCGCCATGCCCAGCGGCTGCAGCACTGCGGCCTCGCGGGCCGTGTCGCCGATGTCGCGGGCGATCTCCAGGCATTCCGACAGCTGCGGCATGGCTTCGGCATAGCGGCCCATGAAGCAGGCGACCTGACCCGCATTGAACAAGGCTCTGGCGCGAAGGGCATCGCGGCACTGCGCCGCAGGATGGGCCAGCATCTGCAGGGTGGCGTCGCGCCACACGCTCAACAGGCCTCGGCTGAGCCAGTAGGGCCGCAGCACGATGCCCAGTGACAAGCCCAGTTCGGCGGCCGCACGCGCGCCCGGCGCGGCCTGGTCCTGCGCGCACCAGGCCAGCGCGGCCAGCAGGTTGTCGCGCGCCTGGTCCAGCCGGTCCAGCGCGGCGGCCTTGTCGGCGCCGGCCAGCTGCTGCTGGGCGGCCTCGGCCAGTGCCAGCTGGACCTGGGCATGGCGGCGGCGGGTGGCGTCGGCCTCGCTGCCGGCGGCCTGCAGCCGCGCCGCGGCATGCTGGCGCACGGTGTCGAGCAGGCGGTAGCGCCGGCTGCCGTCGGGTGCCGGCAGCACCGCCACCAGGCTCTGGTCGGCCAGGCTGTCCAGTGCGTCCAGCACCGCGTCGGCCGGCAGGTCGGGATCGGCGCAGACCGCCTCGGCGTCGTCCAGCGCCCAGGGCCCGGCAAACACCGCCAGCCGGCGGTAGAGTACGCGCGCATCGGCGTCCAGCAGGTCGTGGCTCCAGTCGATCAGCTGCTGCAGCGTGCGCTGGCGCGGCGCCACCGTGGTATCGCGGGTGGCCAGCAGGGCCAGGCTGTCGCGCAGGCGCCGGGCCAACTCCGGCAACGGCAGGCTGCGCACCCGCGCCGCGGCCAGCTCCAGCGCCAGGGCGATGCCGTCCAGGCGCTGGCAGATCTCGAGCACCAGCGCCGCATTGGCCGACGTCAGCGCAAACGCCGGATCGGCGCTGCGGGCGCGGTCGACGAACAGGCGCACCGCCTCGTGGCGCAGCAGGGCCTCGGGCGTGGCGGCCGACGTGCTGGCGATACCGCCGCGCTGCGGATCAGGCAGGCCCAGCGCCGGCACCGGGTAGACCTGCTCGCCGGCCACCTGCAGCGGCGCGCGGCTGGTGGCCAGCAGGCTGACGCCGGCGCCGGCCTGCAGCAGGCCCTTGGCCAGCGCCGCCGCGCCGGCCACCAGGTGCTCGCAGTTGTCCAGCACCAGCAGCAGCCGGCGGCTGGCGACATGGCGGCGCAGCGTATCGTCCAGCGGGCGGCCGGGCTCCTCCTGCACGCCCAGCACCGAGGCCACGGCCTGCGCCAGGCGCTGCGCATCGTCGACCGGTGCCAGCTCGATGAACCAGACGCCGTCCGGATGGGCATCGAGCAGCTCGGCCGCCAGCTGCACCGCCAGCCGGCTCTTGCCGATGCCGCCGGTGCCCAGCAGCGTGACCAGCCGGTGCTGGCCCAGCAGGGCCTGCAGCTCGGGCAGCACCGTCTCGCGGCCGATGAAGCGGTTGAGCTGCTGGGCCAGGTTGTTGGGCGTGGCCTCCAGCGAGCGCAGCGGCGGGAAATCGGTGCGCAGCGGCGGCGCCAGCACCTGCCACAGCGGCTCGGGCCGGTCCAGGTCCTTCAGCCGCACGGCGCCCAGGCTGCGCAGGTCCACACCGGCTGGCAACACCGGGCGCAGGCGGTCGGCCACCGTCTGCGACACCAGCATCTGCCCGCCGTGGGCGGCCGACATGATGCGGGCGGCGCGGTTGACGGCGGGGCCGAACCAGTCGTTGTCACGCGCCTGGGCCGGGCCGGCATGCAGGCCGCAGCGCAGCGCCAGCGGCAGGCTGCCGGCGGCGGCCGCATCGGCCAGCGCCCGCTGCAGCTGCAGCACCGCGCCCAGCGCCTGCTGCGCATCGGCAAAGCTGGCGTGCAGGCCGTCGCCGGTGCCCTTGACCCACTGGCCCTGCCAGTCGGCCACCGCCTGGCGGGCCAGCGCATCGTGCTGCGCCAGCGCGGGGGCCATGGCGTCGGCCTGCTGTTCCCACAGCCGCGTGCTGCCTTCGATGTCGGCGAAGAGGAAGACCACGTCCGGCGCGGCGGCAGCGGCGTCGGCGGGAGGACAGGCAGGCGGGACCACGGCGGCACGATACCCGATGGGTGGGCAGCCACAATCCCGCCGATGTCGTTTGCGCCCACCCAACCCTGCCTGCGGCTGCAGACCCTGGACCGCGGCGACGGCCTGCTGGGTCTGCAGCCCTGCGGGCCGGTGCGGGCGCCGGCGCGCACGCCGCTGTTCGGCGCCCGCGGCCCGCAGGTGAGCGTGGCCTGGCTGGACTGGCTGCCCGCCGGCGCCCGGCCCGCGCCCGCCGCCGAAGCCGCGGCGCAGGCCCGGTTGCGGGAGACCGGCCTGCAGCCGCTGCCGGCCGACGCCCTGCAATGGCGCGGCCCACCCACCTTGCCCACCGAGGCCCCGTTGCTGAGCCTGGTGCGCGAGACCGACTTCGCCGCCTTCTGGTCCGACGCCCTGCCGGCACTGCAGGCCGAGGGCTGGGCCATCGACCAGCGGCCAGGCTTCGCCCATGCGGCGCTGCCGGTCAGCGGCTGGCAGATCCAGCTGGCGCCGCTGGCGCCACCGCGCGGCCTGGGCAGCTGGCTGCTGAGCCTGGGCGTCACGGTGCAGACCCGCGACGGCAGCGAGACCCTGGACCTGGTGCCGCTGCTGGCCCGGCTGGTCAAGCACGACCGCCGCTGGACCGACGCCGACGCACTGGCCGCCATCCACGACGATGCGCTGATCCGCCTGGTGGCCCCGGGCGGCCGGGTGATCGATGCCGAGGCGGCGCCGCTGAAGGCCATCGTGCGCCACATGCTGGACCTGCTGACCCGCCCGCGCCGCCGTGCCGACGAGCCGCTGGTGCTGAGCAGCTGGGAGGCCCAGCGCCTGGCCCTGCTGCGCGCCGGCCTGCGCGATGCGATGGCCAGCCACCCCAGCGCGCGGCGCGACTGGCTGCTGCAGGGCGATGACGGCCTGGCCTGGCTGCAGGCGGTGGGCGCCGGCGAAACGCCACCACCGGTCGCACCACCACCCGGCCTGGGCATCACCCTGCGCCCCTACCAGCTGACCGGCCTGGCCTGGCTGCAGCAGCTGCGCCGGCACGGCCTGGCCGGCATCCTGGCCGACGACATGGGCCTGGGCAAGACCGCCCAGGCCCTGGCCCACCTGCTGCTGGAGCAGCAAGCCGGCCGGCTGGCCGGTGGTGCCGACGGGCGCCCTGCCCTGGTCGTCGCGCCAGCCAGCCTGCTGTTCAACTGGCAGGCCGAGGCCGCCCGCGTGGCGCCGGCGCTGAAGCTGCTGACGCTGGACGGCCCCGACCGGGCGAAGCGCATCGCCCGCATCCCCGCGCATGACGTGGTGCTGACCAGCTACCCGCTGCTGTGGCGCGATGCGATGGCGCTGCAGCGCCAGCCCTGGCACCTGGTGGTGCTGGACGAGGCGCAGATGGTGAAGAACGCCGGCAGCCGCACGGCCACCGCCGCGCGGCGGCTGAACGCCCGCCACCGCCTGTGCCTGACCGGCACGCCGGTGGAGAACCACCTGGGCGAGCTGTGGGCGCAGTTCCACTTCCTGCTGCCCGGCTGGCTGGGCGATGCGCGCAGCTTCCAGCGCGACTGGCGCACGCCGATCGAGAAGAACGGCGAGACGCAGCGCGCCCGCCTGCTGGCCGCGCGGGTGCGGCCGTTCATCCTGCGCCGCCACAAGGCCACCGTGGCCACCGAGCTGCCACCGCTGACCGAGCAGCTGCACCGCCTGCCGCTGGCCGGCGCGCAGCGCCAGTTGTACGAGAGCGTGCGCCTGGCGGCCGACGAGCGGGTGCGCCGGGTGCTGGAATCCCAGCGCTTCGAGGGCGCGCTGGTCAGTGTGCTGGATGCGCTGCTGAAGCTGCGCCAGGTCTGCAACGACCCGCGCCTGCTGGATGCCGGCGCGGCCATCGGCCCGGCCGGCGACGCCGGCACCAGCGCCAAGCTGGCCTGGCTGGCCGCCACCCTGCCCAGCCTGGTGGCCGAGGGCCGGCGGGTGCTGGTGTTCTCGCAGTTCACCCGCATGCTGGCGCTGGTGCAGATGGAGCTGCAGGCCCTGGGCCTGCCGCATGCGCTGCTGACCGGCGACACGCCCACCGCGCAGCGCGGCGCGGTGGTGGCGCAGTTCCAGGCCGGCGGCGTGCCGGTGTTCCTGGTCAGCCTGAAGGCCGGCGGCGTGGGCCTGAACCTGACCGCCGCCGACACCGTGGTGCACATCGACCCCTGGTGGAACCCGGCGGTGGAGCAGCAGGCCAGCGCCCGCGCCCACCGCATCGGCCAGACCCGGCCAGTCACCGTCTACCGCCTGGTGGCCGCCGGCAGCATCGAGGAGCGGCTGCTGGCCCTGCAGCAGCGCAAGGCGGCGCTGGCCGATGTGGTGCTGGGGGCGGAGGGCGGCGCCGACACGGCGCTGCAGCCGGCCGACGTGCAGGCGCTGCTGGCGCCGCTGGACGATGCCCCATAGCGCCGCAGCAGCCTGTCCACCCGCGCCTGGCAGCAGCCACCGTGACGGCTAAGCAGCCGCCAGCGCGGCCAGCCTGGCCTTGTCTTCATCGAAGCCTGGATTGCCGAACCCCGCCGCATCGACCACCGATTCCAGAAAGGCCGATGTCTGGCCCAGGACCCGGGACCGGGCGCCGAAGAGCTTCGCATTGAAGTGTTCGTCAAACCCGAGGCAGTAGTCGGTGTCGGCCAGTCTCTGCGGCAGTGGGGTGCAGGTGCAGGCCTGCACCAGCGGGCGCAGCACTTGCCATGAGGCGTCCCGCACCGCCTCGGGCTCGCCCGGGACCGCCATGACGAAGACCAGCAGGTGGGAAGGACAGGCGCGGAGCGCTTCGCCGACTTCCCAGCTGGTGCCTCTGGTGGGGCGGAACCGGATGACGACCAATTGCGCCCGGACCATCAGGCCTTGAACGAGCGCTTGCCACCCCTGCGCCTGAACGTCCGGCAAGCGGATGCGGTCGGCCCCGAGATTGGGCAGCCCCTCCCTGGGGCCCTCCAGCGCAACCATCGGTCCCTCATGGCGGACGACGGCGCTGAGCTTCTGTTCGATCGTCTCGAGCCGCGTGGTGTTGAGGAAGTGCGAGAACAGGGTGTCCGACTCACGGCCCGTGCCATCGACCACATGCGAGCGCAGGTAGAGGATCGGCTTCCGGTCATCCCGGGCCAGCGTGAACAGGCCGTCCGGCGCAGCAGCCCTGGCAGCGTGCACCGCCTGGTTGCTCCAATGACGCCGCAGCAGGGGAAAGCCCAACAGGGCGCCGAAACCAATGGTCAGACCGATGGTGTCTGAGGACACGGCCGGGACCAGTGACTTGACCAGCAGGAACAGGCCCAACGGCAGCGTCAGGGCCAGCGTCATCCACAGCGCAGACCGCGATGCTGGCGCTGGCGCGGCACGCAGGTCCGGCCTGGTGTGCAAGGCCACGGACATGACAAGCCGCAACATCGATTCCAGATCGGTGTCGTGGACAAAGGCCAGCCGGACGGCGATCTCGTCCTGCGGCATGCCCTTCGACAGCGCCAGGTGTGTGGTGAACGCCAGGTGCTGCAGTCCCATCCTGTCGGCCAGGGACAAGGCCGGCGCGTCCATCAGCATCGGCGGGAACGTCCAGTGCGTCAGCAGGTGGCTCAGGCCAGCGGCTTCCAGGTTCTGTGCGCGTTCCTGCGCCACCACGGGCCAGCCGGCTTTGGTGGCATGGAGCTCGAGCAGGGTCTCGACATCGACGTCGGCGAGCACCAGGCACGCGTCCAGCGGCCTGCGGCCAGCACGCCAATGGTGGACGACATCGCGCAGTTTGGCTGGATCCATCACGACGCCTGTCCCCATCGACCGAAGTGGGTGCATCGTATGCGCACGCACCGCTGCGGCCACCACCGGGCCGCAGCCCGGGGGTCAGAGCCGGCAGATCACGTTCAGCCCGGTCTGACCGGCCGCGCTGGCCGCGTCGATGTAGCCCACCGCGCCGGGGGTGCGGGTCACCACCTCCAGCATCTGGGCCACGCTGGTCAGCTCGCGCGGCGGCGCGCCCTTGCCGACGTGGCGGCGCACCGTCCAGTAGGCGCGGTAGCGTTCCTCGTCGAACTGCAGGCACACCGCCAGGAAGCGGTTGCGCAGGACATGGCCGGGCGCCAGGTTGTAGACGGTGACCGGCTGGTTGTCGGCCTCGATGGCGCGGCCGGTGTAGAGCCGCGCCACCGTGGCGGCATCCACCCGCGGCACGCCGGCATGGCCGATGACCAGCAGCGGGGATTCGGACTGGGCGCGGGCCCAGGGTGCGGCGCCCAGGGCGCCGGCGAGCAGGAAATGACGTCGGTTCATGTCCGTCTCCTGCTCAGTAGGCCACGCTGTAGCTGAGCCGCCAGGTGCCGAAGCGCTGGTTCTCTGGCGATGGCTGGCCGGCCGGCGTGTCGATCAGCCGGGTGGTCTCGCCGATGCGGGTGCTGGCATGCTCGACCTTCAGGCTGCCGCCCCAGGGCGTGTGCCAGGCCATGCCCAGCGTCCAGCTGGTCTGGTTGGCCACGTAGATCGATTCGGCCGCGATGCGCTGCGCGGCATTGAGCTGCGCGGCGCCGGGAATCATCGGCGGCAGCTGCGTGTTGATCAGCTGCCGGTAGCGCTCCATCTGCGTGCTGCTGGTGCGCAGCCGCCCGGCGCTGACATAGGGCGTGAACGCCCCCATCTCGCGGAACACCGTGACATAGCCACCCAGCGTGTTCGAGCCCAGCCGGGTGCGGAATTGCTGGTTGCGCGCCAGTTCAGCCGCCACCCGCCAGCCATCGCCCAGCTGCTGCTCGACGCCCAGCGTGGTGATCACGTTGCGGATGCGCGCCACCGTCTCCATCGGCGGCCCGGGCACCAGGTCACTGACCTTGTAGTAGCCCAGGCCGGGGCCGACCGGCACGAAGGGATAGTCCACCGGCGTGCGCTCGCCACCCAGCCGGGCGGTGCGTGCCGCATGCAGGCCCAGGCGCAGCGTGGTGCGGGGATTGCGCAGCGTGGTCAACAGGCCGAAGGTGGTGACGTTCACCGACACATAGCTCTCGCCGGCGGCCACCTGCGGCGGCGCACCGTCGCGCAGCCAGAAGCGCGCGGTGGTGCCGATGCGGCCGCCGTAGGCTTCCACCGCCAGCTCGCCATCGGGCAGCAGGCTCGTCGACCGGGTGTGGCCGATCGAGACGCCGTTGTACTCGTTGGACGGGATGATCGAGTACATCTCCACCGGCAGGCGGGCCATGTCCTGGGCCACGCCCACGTCCAGGCTCTCGGAGTACATGTACAGCGGCAGGCGCATGCGGCCAGCGCGCACCAGCCAGGCATCGTCGGGCCGCCAGGCCAGGAAGGCCCAGGCCGGCCGCAGCTGCCACTGGTCGTCCGACTTCTCCGACGGCGCAGCCTTCAGCTGCACCGTGGCCGACCAGCGCGGGTTGATGCGCCAGTCTGCCTGCAGCGCGGCCACGCTGTCGGCGTTGAAGGTGCCGTTGCCGTCGATCCAGCGCAGGTAGCGCCCGGGCGCGTCATCGGTCTGGGCATAGCCCAGCGTGGCGAAGCCGGACCAGGCGATGTCCTGCGCCTGCGTGGCATGGGGCGCGGCCAGCGCGGCCAGCAGCATGAGCGGCGCCAGGATCGCGCGCATGCCGGCACGCCGGCGGGGTGGGAGGGCATGTGTCATCGGAGGTCAGCAGCCACAAGGCTGTCGGGAAGGGGTTGGTCGCTCCACTGCCGCGCGATGCGCTGCAGCGTGTCCTGGTTGGCCAGCAGGGCCTGCACCACCGCTGGGTCGAAGTGGCCGCCGCTGCCGGCCACGATGTGGGCGACGGCGGCGTCATGGTCCATCGGATCCTTGTAGGGACGGCGGCTGATCAGCGCGTCGTAGACATCGGCCACCGCCATCAGCCGGGCCGACAGCGGGATGTCCACGCCGCGCAGGCCGTCGGGGTAGCCGGCACCGTCCCAGCGCTCATGGTGGTGGCGTGCGATCTCCATGCCGTAGCGCAGGAAGCGGTTGCCCTGGTGGCCCATGCGCTCGGCGGCGCGGCGCAGCATCTCCCAGCCCTGCATGGCGTGGGTCTTCATCACCGTCATCTCGTCGGGCGTCAGCCGGCCGGGCTTGAGCAGGATGCCGTCGGGGATCGCCACCTTGCCGATGTCGTGCAGCGGCGCCGACTTGGCGATGTCCTCGATGCCCTCGTCGTCCAGCCCCAGGGTGTTGCCGGGCTGGGCGGCCAGCCAGTGCGCCAGGGTGCGCACGTACTCCTGCGTGCGGCGCACATGGAAGCCGGTGTCCTCGTCGCGGAACTCGGCGAACGAGATCATCACGTGCAGCGTGGCATCGCGCAGCTGCTCCACCTCGGCCAGCCGGCCCTGCAGCTCCTCCTGCAGCCAGGCATTGCGCCGGTGCAGGGTGTCGCGCCACTGCTTGGCCTCGAGCTGGGTGGCCACCCGCGACAGCACCGTGGCCGGGTTGAACGGCTTGTGGATGAAGTCGGCCCCGCCGCATTCGAAGCCGCGGGTCTCGTCCTCGGGCTGGCTCAGCGCGGTGAGGAACAGCACCGGGATGTCGCGG
Organism: Pseudaquabacterium pictum; assembly: GCF_005403045.1. Taxonomy (GTDB): domain Bacteria; phylum Pseudomonadota; class Gammaproteobacteria; order Burkholderiales; family Burkholderiaceae_C; genus Pseudaquabacterium; species Pseudaquabacterium pictum. Next base: position 19,320 of record NZ_BJCL01000026.1, on the reverse strand, counting down.
GTGGCGGGGTCGGCCTTCAGGCGGCGGCAGACCTCGTAGCCATCCAGCTCCGGCATCATCACATCCAGCACGATCAGGTCGGGCGCCTGGCGGCGCACCAGCTCCAGCGCCTTGGCCCCCGACGGCGCCAGCCGCACCCGCCAGCGCGGGCTCAGCAGGCTCGACAGCAGGCTCAGGTTGGCCGGCGTGTCGTCCACCACCAGGATCGACGCCTGGGGGTCGGCCTGGGCCAGCATCGCGGGAAGGGGATGGGCTTGGTTCATGTCGGCGTGGCGTCAAGGTCGGTTTGGAGGCCCGGGCGCTGGCCCTGTTGCGCCTGCTGGCACAGCACCAGCGCGGCGTCGAAGTCGAAACGGCTGATCGCCCGCGACAGCCCGCGCAGGGCCACCGGATCGAGCAGGCTGGCCAGTGCCTGCTCGTGGGCCTGCCACCAGTCGATGGCGCGGCTGTCGCTGTCGGTCAGCAGGCTGGCCAGGGCTGACAGGTCGGGCACCGACGCGGCATCGGCCGGCGCGGGCGTGGCCACCGGGCCAGCGGCCGGGGCGGCCGGTGCATCGGCGATCTGCATGCGCACCGCGTCCAGCGCGGTGAGCAGGCGGGCCAGTTGGTCCTCGGTCGCCTGCAACTGCAGACCGGCGGCGGCGGTGTCCTGCGCCACGGCGGCCTGCTCCAGCGCCAAGGCCGCGCTGCGCAGTGCATCGGCCGCCAGCGTGCCGGCCAGGCCTTGCAGCGTGTGGGCGGCCTGGCGCAGGCTGGTCCAGTCGGGGGCGGCCAGCCAGGCATGCCAGTCGACCAGGCCGTCGGCATAGTCCTGCGCCATGCCGCGCAGCAGGCGCCGGGCCAACGCCGGGTTCTGGTCGCAATGGGCCAGCAGCCGCGTGCGGTCCAGGCCGGGCACCGCGGGCAGATCGGCCTCCGCCGCGGCGGCCGTCAGGACGGCAGGCTGCGGCGCCGGCGCCACCGCTGGTGCGGCCGGCGGCATGCTGCCGGCACCGGCGCGGCGCCAGCGCGCCAGCGTGCCGAACAGCTGCGCCGGCACCAGCGGCTTGGTGATGTAGTCCTGCATGCCCAGGGCCAGGCAGCGCTCGCGCTCGCCGGCCATGGCGTGCGCGGTCATCGCCAGGATGGGCAGGCCGTCGAAGCGGGCATCGCCGCGCAGGCGGCGCACCGCGTCGTAGCCATCGAGCACCGGCATCTGCAGGTCCATCAGCACCAGCTCGCAGGCATCGGGGCCGTTGGCCTGCAGCCATTCCACCGCCTCCAGGCCGTGGTGGGCAACCTGCACCTGCACGCCCTGCAGGCCCAGCAGGCCCTGCGCCACCTCGCGGTTCAGCGCGTTGTCCTCCACCAGCAGCACCCGCAGGCCCTGCAACGGCATGGCCAGGGGTCCCGCGGGTGACGGCGCCGCAGCAGCAGCCTGGGCATCGCGCGCCGGCGCAGTGGCATCGGCCGGCCCGGATGGCCCGCCCAGCAGGCGGCGCAGGTCCTGCGGCATCACCGGCTTGTCGATGACGGCGGCGCCGCAGGCGGCGGCGGCGGCCGACAGCTCGACCGAGCCATGCGCCGTGATCACCACCACCCGCAGCCGCGGCCAGCGGGCACGCAGCTGGGCCAGCAGGCGGCCGCCGTCGATGTCGGGCAGCACCCAGTCCAGCAGCACCAGGTCGACCGGCTGGCCTTCGTCCTGCGCGGCCTGCAGCTGCGCCAGTGCGGCGCGGCCGTTCTCGGCCGACAGCAGGCCGCCGGCCACGCCGACGCCCAGGCGCTGCAGCATGGCCAGCAGGTTGGCCAGGGTGTCGGGGCGGTCTTCCACCACCAGAACCCGCAGCGCGGCGGCGGCAGGCTCCAGGCCAGGGCTGGTGCCCGGCTCCACCTGCAGCGGCACCCGCACGGTGAAGCACGAGCCGGCACCGGGCACGCTGTCCACCGTCACCGTGCCGTCCATCAGCGTCACCAGCCGCTGGCTGATGGCCAAGCCCAGGCCGGTGCCGCCATAGCGGCGGGTGATCGAGGCATCGGCCTGGCTGAATTCGCGGAACAGCTGGTTGCACTGCTCGGCCGTCATGCCGATGCCGGTGTCGCGCACCCGCATCACCAGCACCAGGCCCGGCGCGGCGGCGCCAGCCACCGGCTCGGTGGCCAGGCTCAGCGTGACCTGGCCGGCCTCGGTGAACTTCACCGCGTTGCCCAGCAGGTTGGTCAGCACCTGCTGCAGGCGCAGCGGGTCGCCGCGCAGCACGGCGCGGTGGCCCAGCAGGGTGGCGTCCTCCACGTCGCACAGCAGTTCCAGGCCCTTGTCCTGGGCGCGCTCGCGCACCAGGGCCAGCGCGCGGGCGGCCAGTTCCTCGACGCGGAACGGGCTCAGCTCCAGCGTCATGCCGCCGGCCTCGATCTTGGAGAAGTCGAGGATGTCGTTGATCAGGTGCAGCAGGTGCTCGCTGGCCGCCATGGCCTTGTCGAGGTAGGCCCGCGGCTGCGGGTGCAGCGGCGACTGCAGCGCCAGCTGGGTCATGCCCATGATGGCGTTCATGGGCGTGCGGATCTCGTGGCTCATGTTGGCCAGGAAGGCCGTCTTGGTGCGCGCTGCGGCTTCGGCCTGGTCACGCGCCAGGGCCAGGGCGCGCTGGGCGCCGTCGCGGGCCTGCAGTTCGCTCTCGATGGCAGCGGCCATGCGGTCCAGCGTGGTGGCTAGCGTGGCCAGCTCGTCGACCTGGCTGCGCTGGCGCGCCGCATCGCTGCGGTGGCTGTAGACGCCCGAGGCGAAATGCTGGGCGGTGTCCACCAATGCGCCGATCGGCCGCAGCACGCTGCGCCGCATGCCGATCATCGCCACGGCGGCCAGCGCCAGCATGGCCACGTTGGCCAGCAGGGCCACCATCACCGCCAGCGTCAGCCGGTCACGGGCCAGCAGCAGCTCGGCGTCGGTGCGGCGCTGCACCTCGACCGACAGCCGGCCCACCGCACGGATCAGCTCGGCCCGCAGGGCCTCGTAGCGGGGCGAATGCACCCGCTCCACCGCATAGGCCAGGTCGGGCTGGCCCTCGTCGACGAACTGGCCGGTGGCACGGTCGTACAGGCCCTGGGTGGCAGCGAAGGCGATCTTCTCCTCCACCTGCAGCGCGGCCGAGGCATCCAGCACCGCCTGGGCTGCACGCAACTCGGTGGCGGTGAAGTCCAGCGCCCGCAGGCGCTCGATCATGCTGCGCGGCGCCAGGTTGGGCGGCGGCTTGATGGCGGCGCCACCGCCGATGCGTTGGCGCCAGTAGTCGGCCATGCCGGTGGCCACCGGCGAGGGCAGCTCACCCTGCCAGGTGCCCAGGATCTCGTAGTAGAGGTCGAGGTAGCGGGTGCGGGCGGTGGTGGTGTAGCTCTGCACCAGCGAGGCCAGCAGCTCGGTGCCCTGCACCAGGTCGTCGACCTCGGCATGGGCCGCCTCGCCGCGGTTGACGGCGCGCTCGATCTGGTCCTGCGCCTGGCGCACACCCAGCAGCAGGGCCAAGTTCAGCAGCAGCACCAGGCTGACCATGCCGAAGAACAGCCGCGAGACCTGCTTGAGCTTCACGGCAGGTACCCCGCCTCCGCCTGGACAGGCGGATGGGTCGCGACGGCGCAGCGCGTGGGTCGGTCGGAGTTGGGGTACATCTTGGCACGTGCCAGACACAAGCTGGACACATGGCGGGATTGTTTCGGCCCGCCCGCGGCCCGGTGGCCGGTGGAGGCGGGACTGCACCCGCCAATTCGGCGCTTAAACGGACGCGGCGGCAGCCGACTGCGCGCCAGGCGCGGCCGGCGCCAGCCGCACCGCGCAGAACTTGAAGCCGGGGATCTTGGCCGCCGGGTCCAGCGCCGGATGGGTCAGCCGGTTGGCCGCCGCCTCGGCATAGGCGAAGGGGATGAACACCGTGCCGGGCGGTGTGCCGTCGTCGCGGCGGGCCTGCAGCTGGATCCGGCCGCGCCGGCTTTCCACCGTCAACAGCTCGCCCGGCTGCAGGCCCAGCGCGGCCAGGTCGCTGCCGTGCAGGCTGGCGGTGGGCACCGGCTCCAGCGCGTCCAGCACCTCGGCACGGCGGGTCATGCTGCCGGTGTGCCAGTGCTCCAGCTGGCGGCCGGTGATCAGCGCAAACGGGTAGTCGGCGTCGGGCGGCTCGGCGCCGGCCGTCACCGCTGCCGGCACCAGCTTCACCCGGCCGTCGGCGGTGGGAAAGCGCTCGGTGAAGACGATGGGCTGGCCAGGGTCGGCCTCGCTCAGGCAGGGGTAGGTGATGCTGCCGGCGGCGTCCAGCCGCGCCCAGGGCACACCGGCGATCACGCCGTGCAGGGCCTGCCGCATCTCCTCGTACACGGCGGCCACACCGCTGTCGGGGCCGGGGTAGTGCCAGGCCAGGCCCAGGCGCTGGGCCAGCTGCTGCAGGATCCACAGGTCCTGCTTCGCCTCGCCGGGCGCGTCGAGCGCGCGCCGGCCCATCTGCAGCATGCGGTCGGTGTTGGTCACCGTGCCGGCCTTCTCGGGCCAGCCGCTGGCGGGCAGCACCACATCGGCCAGCCAGGCGGTCTCTGTCATGAACAGATCCTGCACCACCAGGTGCTGCAGGCTGGCCAGCCCGGCGCGGGCGTGGTTGAGATCGGGGTCGCTCATCGCCGGGTTCTCGCCCATCACCAGCATGCCGCGCACCTTGGCGGGGTCGTTGTCCGGCGCGGCGGCCTTGTGCAGCGTCTCCACCACCGTCAGCCCCGGCTGGGCGCTCAACGGCTGGCCCCAGAAGTCCTCGAACCAGGCATGCACCTGCGGGTTGTCCACCCGCTGGTAGTTGGGGAACATCATCGGGATCAGCCCGGCATCGCTGGCGCCCTGCACATTGTTCTGGCCACGCAGCGGATGCAGGCCGGAGCCCGGCTTGCCGATCTGGCCGGTGATGGCCGACAGCGCGATCAGGCAGCGGGCGTTGTCGGTGCCGTGCACATGCTGGCTGACGCCCATGCCCCACAGGATCATCGACGCCTTGCTGGTGGCAAAGGCCCGCGCCACCTCGCGGAGGGTGGCGGCCGGCACGCCGCAGACCGCGGCCATCGCTTCCGGCGAACACGCGGCCACGCCTTCCTTCAGCGCGGCGAAGTTGCTGGCGCGGTCGCGCAGAAAGGCCGGGTCGGTCAGGCCCTCGTCGATCACCGTGTGGATCAGCGCATTGAGCAGCGCCACGTCGGTGTCCGGCTGGAACTGCAGCGTGCGCCAGGCATGGCGCGACAGCTCGGTGCGGCGCGGGTCGGCCAGCACGATCTTGGTGCCGCGGGCGGCGGCGTTCTTCATCCAGGTGGCCGCCACCGGGTGGTTGGCCGTGGGGTTGCTGCCGATCACCAGGATCAGCCCGGCATGCTGCACATCGTTGACCGGGTTGCTGACGGCGCCCGAGCCCACGCCTTCGAGCAGGGCCGTCACGCTGCTGGCATGGCACAGCCGGGTGCAGTGGTCGACGTTGTTGCTGCCGAAGCCGGTGCGCACCAGCTTCTGGAACAGGTAGGCCTCCTCGTTGCTGCCCTTGGCCGAGCCGAAGCCGGCCAGTGTCTGCGGGCCGTGGGCATCCCGCAGGGCCTTCAGGCCACCGGCGGCGAGGTCCAGCGCCTCGTCCCAGCTGGCCTCGCGGAACACCGCCTGCCAGTCGCCCGGGCGGGCGTCGATGCTGCCGTCCTTGGGCACGCCGGGCTTGCGGATCAGCGGCTTGGTCAGCCGCTGGCGGTGGTGCACATAGTCGAAGCCGAAGCGGCCCTTGACGCACAGCCGGCCGGCATTGGCCGGGCCATCGCGGCCCTGCACCGCGACGATGGTGTTGTCCTTGACCTGGTACTGGATCAGGCAGCCGACGCCACAGTAGGGGCAGACCGAATCCACCGTCTTGTCCACCCGCTGGTCGCCGACCAGCGACTTGGCGCTGAGCGCGCCGGTGGGGCAGGCCTGCACACATTCACCGCAGCCCACGCAGCTGCTGTCGCCCATCGCATCACCCAGGTCGAAGGCGATCTGCGTGCCGGCGCCGCGGTGCAGCAGGCCGATCACGTCATTCATCTGCGTCTCGCGGCAGGCGCGCACGCAGCGGGTGCACTGGATGCAGGCGTCGAGGTTGACCAGCATCGCCGGGTGCGAGGCATCGGGCGCCGGTTGCTGGCGCTGCAATGCGGTGAGCGCCGGGCGCGGCGTGACGCCGAGCGTGTCGGCCCAGGCGCTCAGCTCGCCGTGCGGGCGGGCGGCGTCGCCATCCACCCACTTGCTGCCGGTGGTGGGCAGGTCGGCCAGCAGCAGCTCGACCACCATCTTCTGGCTCTTGAGCGCCCGCGCGCTGCGGGCCTGCACCTGCATGCCGGGCGTGGGCACACGGCAGCAGCTGGGCGCCAGCGTGCGCTCGCCGGCGATCTCGACCACGCAGGCGCGGCAGTTGCCGTCGGGGCGCAGGCCGTCGCTGTGGCACAGCCGCGGGATCTGCACGCCCTGGCGCTGGGCGGCCTGCAGGATGGTCTCGCCGGGGCGGGCGTTGACGGTGGCGCCGTCGAGCTGGAAGTCGAACAGGTCAGGACCGGTCATCTCACACCGCCTCGGGGAAGTACTGCTGCACGCAGCGGATGGCGTTCGGCGCCGCCTGCCCCAGGCCGCAGATGCTGGCGTCGGCCATCACCATGGCCAGATCGTCCAGCGTGGCATGGTCCCAGCGCGGCGCGGCCATCAGTGCGGCGGCCTTGGCCGTGCCCACGCGGCAGGGGGTGCACTGGCCGCAGCTCTCGTCGGCGAAGAACTGCATGGTGTTGACCGCCGCGGCGCGCACGCTGTCGTGCTGGCTCAGCACCACCACCGCCGCCGAGCCGATGAAGCAGCCATGCGGCTGCAGCGTGTCGAAGTCCAGCGGCACATCGGCCAGCCGCGCCGGCAGGATGCCGCCCGAAGCACCGCCCGGCAGATAGGCCTGCAGCCGATGCCCGTCGGCCATGCCGCCGCAGAACTCGTCGACCAGCTCGCGCAGCGTGATGCCGGCCGGCGCCAGCTTCACCCCCGGCTGCCGCACCCGGCCGCTGACGCTGAAGCTGCGCAGGCCCCGCCGCCCATGCCTACCGAAGCCGCTGAACCAGGCCGGGCCGCGCTGCACGATGTCGCGCACCCAGTACAGCGTCTCGAAGTTGTGCGCCAGCGTCGGCCGGTCGAACAGGCCGCGCTCGGCGATGTACGGCGGGCGCAGCCGCGGCTCGCCGCGCTTGCCTTCGATGCTCTCCAGCATGGCCGACTCCTCGCCGCAGATGTAGGCACCGGCGCCGCGGCGCAGGGTGATCACCGGCAGCGGGCATGGCGGGTCGGCCTGCAGCTCGGCCAGGGTCTGCTGCAGGATGGCGCGGGCGCCGTGGTACTCGTCGCGCAGGTAGATCCACACCGCGTCGATGCCCACCACCCTGGCAGCCACCAACAGGCCTTCCAGGAAGCGGTGCGGATCGCGTTCCAGGTAGGTGCGGTCCTTGAAGGTGCCGGGCTCGCCCTCGTCGAGGTTGACCGCCAGCAGCCGTGGCGCCGGCTGGCTGCGCACGATGGACCACTTGCGGCCGGCCGGAAAGCCCGCGCCGCCCAGGCCACGCAGGCCGGCATCGGTCATCGCGGCCAGCACCGCATCGGCCGCCACGGCGCCGGTCGCCAGATCGGCGGCCAGCTGGTAGCCGCCGGCCTGGCGGTAGGCGGCCAGGCGCACCCAGGGCGGCGCCACATCCGTCTCGCCATGGGTGATGGCGCAAGGCGCCTGGGCGGCGGGGTCGAAAGCCGCAGCGGCGGGGGCCGCCGGATGGCGCGCCGCCGCCGGATCGGCCAGCGCCTGCTGCACCTGGGCCTGCACCGCGGCCGCATCGGCCAGCAGCACCGGCGCCTGGCCCACCACTGCCACCGGCGCCTGCTCGCAGCGGCCCACGCAGGGCGCGGGCAGCAGCTGCACGCCCTCGCCCAGCAGGCCTTGCAGCCGCTGCAGCAGGCCGTCGCCGCCAGCCGAGTTCTGGGCGATCTGGCAGCTCAGGCCGCTGCACACCCGCACCGTCAGCCGCGGCGCGGTCTGGTCGTCGGGCAGGATCTGGAAGTGGTGGTAGAAGCTGGCGACTTCGTTGACATGTGCCATCGGCAGGCGCATCAGCGCGGCCAGGGCCACCAGATGGCGCTGGAACAAGGCGCCGAACTGGTCGTTCATCACATGCAGGTGCTCGATCAGCCGGTCACGCGGCGGGGCGTCGGTGCTGTCCAGGCCGGGCAACAGGGCCAGCACCTGGGCACGTGCGGCGTCGTCGGGCTGGCGGCCCTTGAGCTGGCCACGGCGCAGGCGCAGGCTGGCGCGCAGGGCGTCGGGTGAGACGGCGGCCACGGTGGGCGCTTCGGGCAGGGGCATGGCGTGCGGGTCGGTGGAGGCCGGCCGCATCATCGGCGCGGTGGGGCGCCGCCGTCCAATGGCTTTCCCGAACCGGGCGATTCAGGCGCTGAATGGACCGGCAGCCGGATCGGCGCCTTCCAGTGCGCCGCTGTGGGCGGCCACCAGCGCGCGCCAGTCGTCACGCTCGGCCACCGCCAGCGCGGCCTGCAGCGCCAGCGTCGGCCGGCCGCCGGCCGACGTGAGGAAGCCGATCGGCGTGCGCAGCACCGGCGAGGCCAGCGGCCGCGCCACCAGGCCCGGCCGGCTGCGTGCCACGCTGACCAGGGCGCCGGGCAGCACCGCGGCCAGACCGCCAGCCGCACCCGGCTGCACCGCCATCAGCAGCGCCAGCACCGAATTGGTCTCCAGCGCCGGCCGCGGCGCCACGCCGGCACTGGCGAAGGCCTCGTCGGCGAGGGCGCGGAAATGCATGTCGGGCGTCAGCAGTGCCAGGCGCAGCGCCGCGGCCTCGCGCCAGGACACGGGCGGGCCGAAACGGAACGGCGCCTCGGCCGCGCCGTCGCCCGGGCCGGCAGCGGTCAGCAGGTGGCAGCGTTCTTCATACTGCGGCCACACCGCCAGCTGGCGCTGGCGCACCTCGGGCCGGTCGGTGTAGCCCAGGCCCAGGTCGATGGCCAGCGCATCCAGGCCGGCCTCGATCTCCGGTGAACTGAGCGAGCGCAGCACCGGCTGCAGGCCCGGATGCAGCGCCTGCAGCAGCGCGCAGAAGCGCGCGGCCACCGGCTCGGCGCTGGGCACCACGCCCAGCGTCAGCCGGCCGGCGGGCGCGCCAGCGCGGCTGGCCAGGGCCTGACGCAGGCCCTCGGCCTCGTGCAGCAGGCGGTGGGCATGGGCCAGGGCCAGCTCGCCCTCGGGCGTCAGCCCCTCGTACTGCCGGCCGCGCCGCACGATGGTGGCGCCCAGGCTGTCCTCCAGCGCGCGGATGGCGTTGGACAATGCCGGCTGGGTGATGTGGCAGGCCTGCGCCGCCCGGCCGAAGTGGCGGTGCTCGGCCAGGGCGGCCAGGTAGCGCAGGGATTCGAGCAGGTTCATGGTGGAGACTTGCAGTCTATGTTCGACTTCAGCCAACTTGTCCTGGACACGGCACGGCTGCGGCTGCGCCCGCTGCAGCCGGCCGACGCGCCCGCGGTGTACGCCCTGCATGCCGACCCCGAAGGCATGCGCTACTGGGCCACACCGCCCTGGACCGACCCGGCCGAGGCCGACGCGCTGCTCACCCGCGACCGGGCCGGCCTGGCCGCCGGCGACTACATCCGCCTGGGGCTGGAACGGCGCACTCATGGCCAAGCCGGCCAAGATGGCCGGCTCATCGGCCTGTGCAGCCTGTTCGCCTTCCACCTGCCCAGCCGGCGCTGCGAAGTCGGCTACATGCTGGCGCGCGACTGCTGGGGCGGCGGCCTGATGCACGAGGCGCTGACCGCCCTGATGGACTACGCCTTCGGTGTGCTGGACATGAACCGGGTGGAGGCCGACATCGACACCCGCAACGCGGCCAGCGAGCGCGCGCTGCGCCGCCTGGGCTTCCAGCTGGAAGGCACGCTGCGCCAGCGCTGGATCGTCGCCGGCGAGGTGTCGGACACCGGCCTGTACGGCCTGCTGCGCCAGGACTGGCTGGCCCGCGCGGCGTCAACCACCGCCCCACAGCCCCGATAATCCACGGTTTGCCGGCGCCCGGCCCCGGGCGCGCCGCCCCCGAACACCCCCCACCCGAGCATCCGCACATGGCCCAGTACGTCTTCACGATGAACCGCGTCTCCAAGACGGTTCCCCCCAAGCGGCAGATCCTCAAGGACATCTCGCTGTCGTTCTTCCCCGGCGCCAAGATCGGCATGCTGGGCATCAACGGCTCGGGCAAGTCGACGCTGCTGAAGATCATGGCCGGCGTGGACAAGGAGTACGAGGGCGAGGCCACGCCGATGCCCGGCATCAAGATCGGCTACCTGCCGCAGGAGCCGCTGGTCAACCCCGACCAGACGGTGCGCGAGGCGGTGGAAGAAGGCATCGGCGGCGTGCTGGCGGCCAAGAAGCGGCTGGACGAGGTGTATGCCGAGTACGCCGACGAGAACGCCGACTTCGACAAGCTGGCCGCCGAGCAGGCCGAGCTGGAAGCCATCATCGCCGCCGCCGGCAGCGAGAACACCGACCTGCAGCTAGAACTGGCCGCCGACGCCCTGCGCCTGCCGCCCTGGGACGCCAAGATCGGCCTGCTGTCCGGCGGCGAGAAGCGCCGCGTCGCCCTGTGCCGCCTGCTGCTGAGCAAGCCCGACATGCTGCTGCTCGACGAGCCCACCAACCACCTGGACGCCGAATCGGTGGAATGGCTGGAGCAGTTCCTGCTGCGCTTCTCCGGCACCGTGGTGGCCATCACCCACGACCGCTACTTCCTGGACAACGCCGCCGAGTGGATCCTGGAACTCGACCGCGGCCACGGCATCCCCTGGAAGGGCAACTACTCCGACTGGCTGGACCAGAAGGAGCGCCGCCTGGAGGCCGAGCAGAAGAGCGAGGACGCCCGCGCCAAGGCGATGAAGGAAGAGCTGAAGTGGGTGCGCAGCAATGCCAAGGGCCGCCAGGCCAAGAGCAAGGCGCGCCTGGCCCGCTTCGAGGAGCTGAGCGACGTCGAATACCAGAAGCGCAACGAGACCAACGAGATCTTCATCCCGGTGGCCGAGCGCCTGGGCAACGAGGTGGTCGAGTTCGTCAACGTCAGCAAGAGCTTCGGCGACCGGCTGCTGATGGACAACCTGAGCTTCAAGGTGCCGGCGGGTGCCATCGTCGGCATCATCGGCCCCAACGGCGCCGGCAAGTCGACGCTGTTCCGCATGCTGCAGGGCGTGGAGAAGCCGGATTCGGGTGAGGTGCTGATCGGCAAGACCGCGCAGATGGCCTTCGTCGACCAGAGCCGCCAGAGCCTGGCCGCCGAGAAGACGGTGTGGCAGGACGTGTCGGGCGGGCTGGACAACATCGTGGTGGGCAAGTTCGTGATGCCCAGCCGCGCGTATCTCGGCCGCTTCAACTTCAAGGGCAACGACCAGCAGAAGCTGGTGGGCAGCCTGTCGGGCGGTGAACGTGGCCGCCTGCACCTGGCCAAGACCCTGGCCCAGGGCGGCAACGTGCTGATGCTCGACGAGCCGTCGAACGACCTCGACGTGGAAACCCTGCGCGCGCTGGAAGAGGCGCTGCTGGAGTTCGCCGGCTCGGCCATGGTGATCAGCCACGACCGCTGGTTCCTCGACCGCATCTGCACCCACATCCTGGCCTGCGAAGGCGACAGCCAGTGGTTCTTCTACGACGGCAACTACCAGGAGTACGAAGCCGACAAGAAGAAGCGCCTGGGCGAGGAAGGCGCCAAACCGAAGCGCCTGCGCTTCAAAGCCCTGAAGTAACGGCGGCCGGCGCCTGTGCCAGACTGTGCAGGTTCACAGTCCGTTCCTGCGCCATGCCCCAACACTCCTTCCCGACGCCCGTCTGGCGAGCCACCGCGTTGGCGGCATTGTTCTGTCTGGGAGGCTGCGCGCAGCTGACCACCCAGAGCACCGGCGCACCGCCAGCGGCACCCCCGGCAACGCCACCTGCCCCCACGGCACAGGCGGCACCCGCTGCGGCCACCCCGCCGGCTGCCCGGCCTGCCGCCGGCACCACCGCACCTGCCCCGGGCGCGGCACCCGCTGCTGCCGCACCGGCGCCGGGCCAGCCTCCGCCGTTTGCCACCGTCATCAAGGATGCCAAGCCGACCCACGGGCTGTTCAGCGTCTGGCAGAAGGACGAGCGGGTCTGGATCGAGCTGAAGCCCGAGGACTTCGACAAGCCCTTCTTCCTGTCGCCCAAGCTGCGCACCGGCATCGGCGAGAACCGGCTGTACGGCGGCCTGATGGTCGGTGCGCCGACGCTGGTGCAGTTCCGCCGCCAGCACAACGTGGTGCAGCTGGTGGCCATCAACCAGCAGCAGGTGGCCCAGGCCGGCACGCCGACCGCGCGCGCGGTGGCCGCATCGATCTCGCCCAGCCTGCTGACCGCCGGCCCGGTGGCCAGCCAGCCGCACCCCGACCGCAAGGCGGTGCTGGTGGAGCTGAGCGCCATGCTGATGAACGATGTGCTGGGCATCGGCGGCCACCTGCAGCGCACCTACCGGCAGAACTACAGCTTCGAAGGCCGCAACTCGGCGGTGGTGGGCGTGCGCGGCCAGCCCGGCCTGCTGGTGGTGGAGACCAACAACCACTTCTACACGCCCAACATCGCGGTGCCGCAGCCGGGCTCGCCGCCAGGCGCGCCGGTGCCCAGCCTGCCCGGCGGCCTGCCCGACGCGCGCAGCCTGTTCATCGGCCTGCACTTCTCGATGATGCAGCTGCCCGACGCGCCGATGGCCCGCCGCCCGGCCGACCCACGGGTGGGCTACTTCCAGTCGGCCCGTGACGACTACACCGACGACCTGGCGCGCAGCCCGCGGCAACGGGTGGTCAACCGCTGGCGACTGGAGAAGAAGGACCCGGCAGCCGCGCTGTCCGAGCCGGTCAAGCCCATCACCTACTGGCTGGACCGCAACATCCCCGAGAAGTACCGCGCCGCCATCACCGCCGGCGTGCTGGAGTGGAACAAGGCCTTCGAACGCATCGGCTTCAAGGATGCGGTCGTCGTCAAGCAGCAGCCCGACGATGCCGACTGGGACACGCTCGACGCCGGCGTGGCCTCGCTGCGCTGGATGACCAACCGCGAGCCGCAGTTCGGCGCCATCGGCCCCAGCCATGTGGACCCGCGCTCGGGCGAGATCCTGGACGCCGACATCGGCATCGAGAGCCTCAGCTCGCGCAACCTGCGCAATGTGCGCGCCCGGCTGCTGGGAGGCACCGGCACGGCCGCCGCCGCGCAGGACTGGGCCGAACTGCTGCAGGTGGCCGGCCCGCCGGCGCCAGAGCTGGCCGCCGGCGCGCTGGCCCATGACCCGCTGCTGTGCCGCCATGCCGACCATGCGGCCGAGCAGCTGGGCTATGCGCTGGACGTGCTGGCCGCCCGTGGCGAGCTCGATCCCGACAGCCCCGAGGCCCAGCAGTTCGTGCTCGACTACATGAAGGACGTGACGATGCACGAGGTGGGCCACACCCTGGGCCTGCGCCACAACTTCCGCGCCTCGCACGGCATCCGCGCCAGCCAGGTGGCCGACCCCGAGTTCACCCGCCGCGAGGCCTTCACCAACAGCGTGATGGAGTACGCCCCGGTCAACCTGCCGCGCCCGGGCGAGCCGGCGGCCGCACCCTTCCAGGCCACGCTGGGCGCCTACGACTACTGGGCCATCGAGTACGGCTACAAGCCGATCGCGCCCGAGGAGCAGGCCGCCGAACTGGCCCGCATCGCCGGCCGCAGCGGCGAGCCGACGCTGGGCTACGGCACCGACGAGGACAACTTCCTCGGCATCGACCCCGATGCGCTGCAGTTCGACCTGGGCGATGACGTGCTGGCCTTCGCGGCGCGCCGCTTCGACATCGCCCGCGATTTGTTCCGGCGCCAGGAGACCCGGCCGCTGAAGCCCGACGAGGACTACGGCATCCTGCGCCGCACCCTGGGCTACGCGGTGCGCGATGCCGGCCGTGCCGCCGGCGTGCTGCTGCGCCAGGTGGGCGGCGTGCGCACGCTGCGCGACTTTCCCAACACCGGGCGCGACCCGCTGCAGCCGCTGCCGGCGGCCGACCAGCGTGCCGCACTGCAGATGCTGTCGCAGCGGGTGCTGGCGGCCGATGCCTTCGTCGTCAGCCCGGCGCTGCAGCGCAAGCTGGCGCCCAACTTCCTGGAGCGCGGTGAATCGCTGGCCGAGCCCACCGAATACCCGCTGGGGCAGACGGTGCTGGATCTGCAGCGTGCCATCCTCAACCGCCTGATGGGCGACGCACTGGCCACCCGGGTGCTGGACACCGAGGGCAAGGTCAGCCCGCCGGCGCAGCCGCTGCGGCTGTCGGAGCTGTACGACCAGCTCGAGGCCGATGTCTGGAGCGAGCTGGCCGGCAGCGCCGACATCCCGCAGCCGCGGCGCGAGCTGCAGCGCGAGCATGTCAGCCGCATGGCCACGCTGGTGCTGCGGCCGGGCCTGATGACCCGCAGCGATGCCCGCGCCATGGTGCGCAGCCGCGGTGCTGCCCTGGCCCAGCGGCTGGAACGTGCGGCGGGCCGCAAGGGCCTCAGCGCCGAGGCCCGCGCCCATCTGGGCGACAGCGCCGAGACGCTGCGCAGCGCGCTGGCCGCCAGCCAGCAGCGGGCCGGCGTTTGAGCAGACTGCGTTGGGTCAGGGCCCGGGCGCAGCAGCCCGAGCGTGCTGCAGCCACTGCCCCAGGCTGTCGGCCAGGTCGGTGCGGCTGAAGCTGCAGCTCTCCTCGCTGAACAGCGCGCTGGCCTCCAGCGGCGCCAGCAGCTTCTCCAGCACCGCGGCATAACGCGGCCGCGCGCCAGGTGGCCACCAGCTGGTCGGCCGGCAGCGTGCCGCTGCGGAAGGCGGCGATGCTCGCCGCCAGGCTGTCGTGGTTCATGCGGTGGCCTCCAGATCCCGCCCCAGCCAGGCGGCGCCGCGCACGCCCGAGGCATCACCATGTGCCGCCGGCAGCAGCCGGGTGCGCACCGGCTCACGCTGGCCGCCGGCAAACACCCACCGGTCCCACAGGGCCGGCACGGCGGTGTAGGTGGCGGCCATGCGCGACAGGCCGCCGCCCAGCACGATCACATCGGGGTCCAGCAGGTTGATCACCCCGGCCAGCGCGCGGGCCAGCCGGTGCTGCCAGCGCGCCAGGCTGTCGGCGCAGGCGGCATCGCCGGCGGCGGCCTGCTGGGCGATCTGCAGCGCCGTCAGCGTGCCGCCATGGCGGCGCTGGTGGTCGGCGGCGATGGCCGGGCCGCTGCACAGTGTCTCGACACAGCCGGCCTGGCCGCAGTAGCAGGCCGGCCGCGGCTCGTCGGCCGCGGCCCAGGGCAGCGGGTTGTGGCCCCACTCGCCGGCCAGCCGGTTCGGGCCGGTCAGCACCCGGCCGCCCACCGCGATGCCGGCGCCGCAGCCGGTGCCCAAGATGGCGGCGAAGACCACCGGCACACCGCGGCCGGCGCCGTCGGTGGCCTCGCTCAGCGCCAGGCAGTTGGCATCGTTGGCCAGCGCCACCGGCTGGCCCAGGCGCTGCTGCAGATCCTGCTGCAGCGGCCGGCCGTTCAGGCAGGTGGTGTTGGCGTTCTTCACCAGGCCGGCGGCCGTCAGGCTGCCGGGGGCGCCCACGCCCACCGTGGGCCGGCCGCCGCTGGCGCTGCGGCCCGCCTCCACCAGCTGGCAGATGGCGTCCAGGATCGCGTCGTAGCCCTGGGCACCGGGCGTGGCGATGCGCTGGCGCCAGCGTTCATGGCCGGCGGCGTCCAGCGCCACCGCCTCGGTCTTGGTGCCACCCAGGTCGATGCCGATGGCCCAGCGGCCCGCCGTCACGGTGGTGAACTCACAGGGCTTCGGTGCGCTGCAGCAGCCAGGCCAGGGCGGCGGCGTCGGCCGGGTCCTGCAGCCGCGGCGCCAGGCGCGCGCGCACCGTGGCGTGGTACTGGTTCAGCCAGGCGATCTCGTCGGGGCGCAGCAGGCTGGCATCGAGGCAGCGGGCGTCGATCGGGCACAGCGTCAGCGTCTCGAACTCGAGCATCTCGCCGAAGGCACCGTTCTCGGCGGTGCTGGCCGGCACGTTGAGCAGCAGGTTCTCGATGCGCACGCCCCACTGGCCGGGCCGGTAGACGCCGGGCTCGTCGCTGGTGATCATGCCGGGCTCCATCGCCATGTGCGGCTCGGGCTGGGCCTTGCTGATGGTCTGCGGGCCTTCGTGCACGTTCAGGAAGTAGCCCACGCCATGGCCGGTGCCGTGGCCGAAGTCGATGCCGTCGGCCCACAGCGGCGCGCGCGCCAGGGTGTCGAGGAAGGGGCTCAGCGTGCCGCGCGGAAAGCGCGCCCGCGCCAGGTTCATCATGCCCTGCAGCACGCGGGTGCAATCACGCCGGTGGGCGTTGGTGAGGGTGCCGACCGGCCAGACGCGGGTGATGTCGGTGGTGCCGCCCAGGTACTGGCCGCCGCTGTCGATCAGCAGCAGGCCGTCGCCGTCGAGCCAGCTGTAGCTCTCGGGCGTGGCGCGGTAGTGCGGCAGCGCGCCGTTGGCATTGAAGCCGGCGATGGTGGAGAAGCTCAGGCCCACGAAACCGGGCATCTTCGCCCGCTCGGCGCTGAGCTGTTCGTCGATGGTCAGCTCGCTGATGCGCTCGCCCCGGGCCAGTGCCACCTCGAACCAGGCGTAGAAGCGGCACATGGCCACGCCGTCTTCCACCATGGCCTGGCGCACGAACTGCGCCTCGGCCTCGGACTTGCGGCTCTTGAACAGCGTGCTGGGGTTGATGGCCTCGACCACCGCCACGCCCGCCGGCACCTGCTGGCGGAAGCCCAGCGTGATGCGGCGCGGGTCGACCAGCAGGGTGCTGCCCGACGGCAGCGCCGCCAGCGCCGGCGCAGCCTGGGCATAGTCGGCCAGCGTCAGCCCATCGGCGGCCAACTCGGCAGCCAGCGCCGCGGGCACCTTGCCGGCGCCGACGAACAGCGTCGCCCGGGTGGCGTCGATCAGCAGGTGGGCCAGGAAGACCGGGTTGTACTCGACGTCGGCGCCGCGCAGGTTGGTGAGCCAGGCCACGTCGTCGACGGTCGACACGAAGTGGTGGGTGGCGCCCTGGCGGGCCATGGCCTCGCGCACCCGCGCCAGGCGGCTGGTGCGCGGCTCGGGCGCCTGCGGTGCCGCGTGGGCATAAACGGTGGCCACCGGCAGCGCCGGGCGGTCGGGCCAGGCATCGGCCAGCACGTCGATGTCGGTCTTCAGCGTGATGCCGCCGGCATCGAGCGCGGCGCGCAGCTGCTGCGCGGCGGCCAGGCCCAGCACGTCGCCGTCCACCCGCACCACGCCGCCACGCGGCGTGTGCTCGGCCAGCCACTGGATGTGGTGGGTGGCCGCGCCGGTGGGGATCTTCACCAGGTCGATGCCGCTGCCCAGCAGCTGGTCCTCGGCCTGCTGCCAGTAGCGGCTGTCGGCAAACAGCGCGGCCTCGGTCGGCGTGACGACCAGCGTGCCCATCGAGCCGGTGAAGCCCGACAGCCATTCCCGCCCCTGCCAGCGGCCGGGCAGGTATTCGGACAGGTGCGGATCGGCGCTGGGCACCAGCAGGGCCTGGGCGCCATGGGCCGCCAGGGCCTGGCGCACGCGCTCGATGCGTTCACGAACCGGATTGACGCGGGTGTCCATGGCAGGCTTTCGTCGAGAGGGAGACCGATTCTAGGTTTGGGCCATGCCCCGAACAGCCAGGGCTTGAATGGCCACATCACCAGGCCCTGGCGGGCGGGGCGCCTACAATGGACCTCGTCAGGGCGCCACCAGTCACGCCCTTGCAGTCGATTCCGACCTTCGCACCGACCCGTCTTCCTCCCCGACTGGGGCCCTTGGCAACAAGCGGCTGCAGGCAGACCGCGACACGCCCCACCCACAACCGGGGCGCTCACACCCGATGAAATTCACCGATCTCGGCCTCGCCGAGCCGCTGTTGCGCGCCATTGCCGATCAAGGCTATGACACCCCCACGCCGATCCAGGCCCAGGCCATCCCGGCCGTGCTGCAAGGCGGCGACCTGCTCGCCGGCGCGCAGACCGGCACCGGCAAGACCGCCGGCTTCACCCTGCCGATGCTGCAGCGCCTGTCCAGCGAACCCGCCAAGAAGGACGCCAAGGGCCGCATCGTCATCCGCGCGCTGATCCTCACGCCCACCCGCGAGCTGGCGGCGCAGGTGGAAGAAAGCGTGCGCACCTACGGCAAGTACCTCAAGCTCACCAGCATGGTGATGTTCGGCGGCGTGGGCATGCAGCCGCAGATCAACGCGCTGCGCCGCGGCGTCGACATCCTGGTGGCCACGCCCGGCCGCCTGCTCGACCACCACCAGCAGGGCACGCTGGACCTGAGCCATGTGCAGATCTTTGTGCTCGACGAAGCCGACCGCATGCTCGACATGGGCTTCATCCACGACATCAAGAAGGTGCTGGCCATCGTGCCGGCCAAGAAGCAGAGCCTGCTGTTCTCGGCCACCTTCAGCGACGAGATCAAGACCCTGGCCGACCGCCTGCTGAACAGCCCCGCGCTGATCGAGGTGGCGCGCCGCAACCAGACGGCCGAGACCATTGCCCAGAAGGTGCACCCGGTGGGCCGCGAGAAGAAGAAGGCCCTGCTGAGCCACCTGATCAAGAGCGGCAACTGGCACCAGGTGCTGGTGTTCACCCGCATGAAGCACGGCGCCAACCGGCTGGCCGAGTTCCTCAATGACGAGGGCATCAGCGCCATGGCCATCCACGGCAACAAGAGCCAGGGTGCACGCACCAAGGCGCTGGCCGACTTCAAGGCCAATGAGCTGCAGGTGCTGGTGGCCACCGACATCGCCGCCCGCGGCATCGACATCGACCAGCTGCCGCACGTCGTCAACTTCGAACTGCCCAACGTGCCCGAGGACTATGTGCACCGCATCGGCCGCACCGGCCGCGCCGGCGCGCAGGGCGAAGCCATCAGCCTGGTGTGCGTGGACGAGGACATCTTCCTGCGCGACATCGAGAAGCTGATCAAGCGCAGCATCCCCAGCGAGGTGATCGCCGGCTTCGAGCCGCCGGCCGGCGAGAAGGCCGAGCCCATCGTGCTGGGCCGCATGACCATCGGCGTGGGCGGCACCCGCCGCAATGCGGGCGGCGGTTTCGGCGGTGGCCGGCCGGGTGGCGGTGGTGGTGGTGGCGGCCGCTCCGGCGGCGGTGGCGGTGGCCAGGGCCGGCGCGATGGCGGCCAGGGTGGCGGCCGTCCGGCGGCAGCCGGTGGCGGCG
>NZ_BJCL01000025.1 GCF_005403045.1 Pseudaquabacterium pictum | reverse complement strand
CAAGCGGCACAACGCGTCGCGGGCACCTTGCGATCTCGTTGCAAGCGTCAACTCGGACCGCAATTGCCCGACCCCGATCAAATTGCAAGGCGCTGCCATATCGGTCGCCGTGTTGTGCAGAGCGTCCCTAGCTGCACGCAAAGCAGACGTGCTCGTCACCCACGAAGCGCCCTCCTGGCACGACCACGGCTTCGCCGCACTCGACAGCTTGGCGGTGCGCATGGGCGTGCGCTGGCTGGTGCACGGACATCACCACACCGACATCGACTACCAGGCCGGGTACCAACGCCTACGCAAGCCCACCGGCTGCGGCATCAACGCCTACGGCGTCGACCAGGGCAGCTTCATCGCCCTGCCCCGCTGACCCCATCTCATCGAAGCCCAACTCAAGGAGATCCAAATGAGCGAAGAGAAGAGCCCGCTGTACCTGTTCCTGGACGCCAACCCGGCCATGGTTCCGGACATCCCGGGCGGCCACGGTGACGGATGGAATGACGTCGTTCTGGAGGCGCTGAAGAAGCTGCAGGCGCTGTCCGTCGAGACCGGCGTGGGCATCAAGATCCGGCAGATCAAGGAGAAGTTCGGCGGCCTGCGGCTGTACATCCAGGTCGATGAAGAAGACAGCCTGGAGGATCTGCAAGTGGTGCAGCAGACGACGGGGCACGTCAGGCTGACGCCTGGTGCATCTGCTGGATCGGTGCGGGAGCGTGCGTACGCGATCGTGCGCGAGGCCGAGGACGCTGCGGCCGCGCGTTGCGAGACATGCGGAGCCTCACCAGGGCCGCTGCGCAACCTGGGCGGCTACCGCTGCCGCATGTGCGATGCCTGCCTGGCCAAGCGAGGCGGTGAGGCCAGAGACCTTCGGGAGACGAGATGAAGATCAAGATTCTTCTGCTGTCAGACCTCCATCTGGAGTTCGCGAAGTTCGAGCCAAAGGCTGAGACCGTCGCCGCGTCCGACGTGATCGTGCTGGCCGGCGACATCGCCGAAGGTCTGCGCGGCACGCGCTGGGCTGCCAAGGCCTTCCCTCCGACCAAGCCGATCGTGTATGTCGCCGGCAACCATGAGTTCTACGGTCACGACTGGGGCTTGATGCGCGACTTGCTTCGCCAGGACTGCGCCGGCTCAAACATCCACCTCTTGGACAACGGCCAGGTCGTGATCGGCGGCGTCCGGTTTCTGGGATCGACGCTGTGGACCGACTTTGACCTTCTGACCCGGAAGAAGGATGGCCGACTCCAGAGGGCGCAAGCCATGGCAGCCGCCAAATGGGGGCTGAATGACTACCAGTGCGTCCTCCATGCGGGGAAGCTGATGGAGCCAGAGGACACCCGCCATGACCACGAAGCGAGCAGGCGCTGGCTCGCTGAGCGCCTGGCAGAGCCGCACGACGGCCCGACCGTCGTCGTGACACACCACGCGCCCAGTGAACTGAGCGGTCACCCCAAGTACCGCGGTGACGAGCTGTCGCCGTGCTTTGCCTCGGAGATGCCCGACGAGTTCTTCGGCAAAGCTGCGCTCTGGGTGCATGGGCACATGCACAACAGCAGCGACTACGAGTTAGGCGGCACACGGGTCGTGTGCAACCCCAGGGGCTACCCGCGCTCGCGCGTGCTTGGCCCCGAAGTGGGCTTCGAGAACCCTGACTTCAGCCCCACTAGGCTGTTGGAGGTGTGAGATGGCAGCGAAGAAGAACGAGCCACCACCGCAGGGCTACAGGCCCATCGTGCTGCTGGAGGGCGCGATGGGCGGAGCCAATGGCCTGGACGACTTGCTTGTGCCGGGGAAGCTTGCTGCGGAGCTGAACAGCTACCGCGCGACGCTCACGAGGAATAGCCCAGCAGAGGCCTATGCAAAGGCGGCTGCAGCCCTGCCGCGGCGCCTGCTCGACCCGGTGACACGCCGCAAAGTCCTCGCAGCCATCGGCACCGAGTCGGCTGAAGGTGAGGCCCGGGATTGGGACGCCAGAGAAGAGGAGAGCGCCGAGCGGGACGAAGAGGACAACGAGCAGGGCGGCCAGGATAGAAATCCGAATCCGTTCGCAGGCCTGACCGCTTCGTTGAAGTGCGATGCATACCCGGCGGCTTCGCCTTCTCACAAGCCTGCGCCAGCGCTCGAGAAGACCGAGCCAACGAAGCGCGCTCACGGCGAGCTGTGCCCGCGCGGTGTGCACATGCACGTGTTCGGCGATGACGCCTTTGATGCCTGGAGATCGAAAATCGATCAACTGCTGAGCGGTGCGATCTCGAAGCACAGCGACGACGGCAAGCGAGCCAGAACGATGAAGGATCTGCAGGATCGCGGCCCCGCCCGGTTGGTGATGTTGCTGCCAGACTGGCAAGAAAAGCTGCAGACGCTTGAGCGCGAGATGCCCAACTTCGGCCACGTCATCGAAGCCGTGGCCAGGCAGTGCTCGCTGTCACGATGCACCAGCTCTGCGCTGAACATTCACCCTCTGCTGCTGGCCGGCGGACCTGGGGTGGGCAAGAGCTACTTCGCCAAGCGTCTGGCGCTCGCGCTCGAACTCCCCTCGTACACGTATCACCTGGAGAGCGCAGAGAGCAATAGCATCATGCTCGGCACCGAGCGTCACTGGTCCAACTCAGAGCCCGGCGTGTTGTTCAAGATGTTTGCCGATCGAGATCTGGCCAATCCGGTGATCGTGCTCGATGAGATCGACAAGGGGCCGAGCCGCAGTGGTCAGTACCGCCCGCGCGACTCACTGATCCCGTTGCTGGAGCGATCGACGGCCAGGAGCCTGCGCGACAAGTCCGCAGAGGTCGTCTTCGATGGAAGCTGGGTCATCTATGTCGCCACCGCAAACGCCCTGAGTCCGATCGAGCGGCCGTTGTTGTCTCGATTCGAGATCCACCACGTGCGCGATCTGGAGCCCAAGGAAGCAGTCGGCGTGGTGCGGGCAATGCACGACAGCATCCGCAAGGAGCTGGGCCTCGAGCGCTTCGCGAGGCCTGAGCAGAACCTGGTGCAGGAGCTCGCGCTGCTGGCCAATCCGCGGGTCATCAACAAGGCGCTGCGGCGTGCGTTTGCAGGCGCGGTGGAAGCGCGCGGGACGGATGACAACGCCCTGCGACTCGCCGACCTCGGGTTTGAGTTCGGTCAGGCGGCCGGACTGCACTGACGAGAGTTCACATGACAACGATCGACAGAGACTTGCAGCGGTTGATGACCGCAGTTGCTGAGCTGCCGGCGCCGGAGATCAAGCCGGACATTCGGTTGTGCAACTGGCGGCTCGTGCAAATTCACGATCGGCCTGGCGCCAGGCCGTTTCGTCGCCTTGTCGGCAGACGCTACAGCGAGGGCTACCCAGTGGTCGGTCTGCTGATGTCTTCGCCTGTCGAGCACATCGACCTGGCCCGTCGGCTGGCGACCACGCACAGCGGCAGCGTGTATGAGCTCGTCGGTCAGCCGGGCTTAGACGATGCTGAGCTGAACTGGATCGGCATCGTCGGGCTGGGCGGTCACAAGTCACGAGATCTCACGCCTGCGCTGCAGCGGCTGATGCGAAGGAGGTCATGATGGACGAGATCCAGAGGAAGCTGCTGCTGTTCGTCGTGTCCGGCGGCGCCCATGAGATGCCTCCGGTCACTGAGCAGCCTCGGGTCCGCCTGGTGCGCTGGACCATCGCGAAGATCTGGCATCCGGGCTTTGCGAAGTGCCGCAGCCCCTACCACGTCCTGACTGGCCACGACGGCGTTGAGGGCCGCCTGACCTCGCCCCTGGTTGCCTACGACTGGGACCGCATGGAGATGACGACGCACAGTGGCCGCGTGTACCAGCTAGTGGGTCCGTCAGAGCCGGACTCGGATGGCATCTGGCTGCTCAACCGCGGGCTGCACGGAGACATCCGTGCCAAGGATGCGACGCCTGCGGTTCAGCGGATCCTGAGGATGCGTGGAGAGGTCGAATAGGCGATGAACAAGCCCAAGGGAACTGGCTGCGTGCGGCGTATAAGCAATCTGGGCGACCAAGCCGCTCTCTGGGTCTCACAGATGCGTTTCAAAGCCCAGGAAACGCCACGGAACAGTGTTTGACTCCCACCCTTCGACTGATGACTCCCCCCTCCGGCACGGCGCGTGACACGGCACGAATCTTCAACGACGTGGTCTAAGCCAACAGCCATGCTGCAGTGGCAGCAAGACGAAACGTGTGGCGATTCAGGCTATCTGGGCGCGGACAAGCGGTCTGACGCCCACGCGGAGGTCCTCCGGAACGTGGCCATGCAACAGGGCAAGCGTTGGTAACTCGACCACAGCTAGCCGGTCGAACAGCTGACCGACCACGTGGCGCGGATCAGGGCAAGCATCCGCGCGAGCGGTCGAGCATCCGATCCGGGTGATCAACCGGCAGTTCAGCCATGCGAAGGTCCGCTACCGGGGGCTGGCGAATAACACGCCGTATTTGCACACCCTGCTCGTACTGGCCCACCTCTGGACCGCGCGTAGGCGCTTGACCCAAGCCGTGGCATGAGTGCGCCCGAAAGCGACCTGCAAAGAGGCATAACAGGTCACGGGCACCATGCGATCTCGTTGCAAGCGTCAACTCGGAACGCAATTGTCCGGCACCGATCGGATCGCAAGGCGCTGCCTTGTCGGTCGGAGCCTTGTGCGGAGCGTCTCTTAGAGGCGGAATGCCATGCCAAAACAACTCCGGCGTGTGCATCTCGGCCTGCTTAACGCGAAGCAAGGACTTCATCGATGAGCCCGGCCAGCTTCTCATAGGTTTCTTCCTTGTTCAGCAGCCGCGCCACGCCGGCGACTCGGGCCCCCAGCAGCAGGTCTTCGGACAGATAGCCCGAGCTCACGATGACGGGCAGACCCGGCCGGATCCTGGCCACCTCCGTGGCCACCTCCAAGCCGGTGAGCTCGGGCATGTTGTAGTCCGAAACGACGATGTCCACATCCACCAGCGCATCGCCAAGGGCCTGCAGCGCCACGCGGGGGCTGGCGAAGACGCTGACACGGAAGCCGGCGCGGGTCAGCAGCACCTCGACGGTCGCCACCAGCACTTCGTCGTCGTCGATGTAGACAACATGCTGCCCGCGGTCTGGCGCAGGCGTCCGTGACGGCAGCGCCAGCGGCAGTGACTCGGCGGCGCCAGCGCTGACCAAGGGCAGCAGCAACCCGAACCGCGTCCCCTTGCCCGGTGCGCTGTGCACCGTGAGCACGCCGCGGTGCTCAGCGACGATGCCGTGCGCCACCGCCAAGCCCAGACCTGTGCCCTCACCCCTGGGTTTGGTGGTGAAGAACGGCTCGAACACCCGCTCCAGGGTCTGTGCGTCCATGCCGCAGCCGTCGTCGCTGACGATGACGCGCGCATACCGGCCCGGCTGCCAGGGGCCGAAGCCCGCGACGAGGCCGTCTGGCGCATCGCCTTCGTAGACGTCCAGCGTGACGCCGATGCGGCCACTGCTGCCGCGCAGCGCCTGCCATGCGTTGGTGCAGAGGTTCAACACCACCTGCTCGACCTGCGTCGCATCGGCGAGCACATGCAGGGGCTCGTCGCACAGCACCACCCGCAACTGGGCAGACGCCGGCAGCGTGCTGCGCAGAAGGCCAGTGCATTCCTCGACCAGCGGCTGGAGCACCTGCCGGCGCAGCAGCTGCGGCTGGCGCCGGCTGAATGCCATGATCTGACGCACCAGTTCGCGCGCCCGGTTGCCGGCACGCCCGATGTGCGCGAGCCGCGGCCGCACCGGATGGTCGGACGCCAGTTCCTCCTCGGCCAGCACGGTGTTCGCCAGGATGGCGCCCAGCACGTTGTTGAAGTCGTGCGCGATGCCACCGGCCAGCGTGCCGACGGCCTCCATCTTCTGCGCATTGCGGAGCTGCTGCTCGAGCGTGCGCCGAACCTGCTCGGCCTGGACGCGCTCGCTGATTTCGCGGAACACCAGCACCGCACCCAGCAAGGCGCCCTCGGTGTCGAGGATGGGGCCCGCGGCGTCGTCGATCGGCAGTTCGCGGCCGTCGCGTGCCAGCAGCACGGTCTCCGGATCGAGGCCCACGATGCGACGCTCCAGCAGCACGCGCTGCACTGGATCGGCGGCGGGCTGGCGCGTCTGCGCATGCACGATCGCAAACACCGCCGTGATCGGCTGGCCCTGCGCTTCGGCCTCGGACCAACCGCACAACTGCTCGGCCACCGGGTTCATCAGCACCACGCGCGCCTGCGCGTCCGTGGCAATGACGGCGTCACCGATGCTGCGCAGCACGACGCGCAGCCACTCACCCTGCCTGCGCAGTGCGGCTTCGGCAGCACGGCGCCGGGCGACCTCACGCGACAGGGCGTCGATGCGCTCGTTCAGGGCGAGGAAGCGGTTGGCCGCAACCGCCTGCGGCTGCAGCCTGACGAGCAAGCCTGCCGGGTGCTCGTTGGTGGCCTCGACACGCGCCAGCTCACAGCGGCAGAGCTCACAGCGGTCCAGTGCGGCCACGCCGCGCTTCAGCATCAGCCGGACCGGGCTGAAATGGGTGCTGCGTGCGCCTTGCCGCAGCGCGGCGATGACGGTGTCAGACGGGTCAGCGCACAGTGTCTCGAAGGCTTGGCCAACCATGTCCTGGGCCGTCACGCCCAGCCATTGCGCAGCGGCGCGGTTGACGTGCAGGACGCAGCCCTGCAGGTCCAACAGCAACAGCTGTTCCGGCAGGACGTCAAGCAACGGTCGCATCGCGCGCACCTGCGGATGGACAGGGTCTCACTCGAAGCAGGAGGGACATGGTCTCGTTCTAGACCTTGAAATACTCACGGCCCGTGGCCGCATCGGCCTGCGCCGTGCGCTGCAAATGCACCACCACACGGCAGCCAGGGGCACCACCGGCGATCGTCTGCGCCAGTTCAACCTTGGCTTGACCCAGGTTCTCGGCTGCGATGACACCGAAGACGTTGGAGGTCATCATGCACAGCGATGGCCGGCCGATGACCTTGTCGCCAAACGGGCAGCGACGGTTCTCCAGCACGATGCGCGTGTCGTCTTGCTCGACAACGCGGAAGTCACCGTCAATCCGTCGCTTGAGGTCGACCAGCACATCGGCCACCTGCGCGCGGCTCAGCACCGGGAGCGCCAGGTCGCGCCGGTAGCCGGCATTGATCTGCTCGCCGATGCGCTGGCCGACCACGCTGATGAAGCCGGCGGCCTCGTCCAGCCCCACCACATCCTCCAGCGTCCCCGTCAGCTCGCGCAGCAAGGTCCGCAGAAAGAGGTCGCGGTCGAGCTCAAATGGTGCTGCTGCTGCGTCGTCGCCAGATGCCGCCGACTGGTCTGGTGCCGCTGAAGCTGGAAACAATCCCCGGGTCATGGGTGCTCCTCCATCACGGGCAAGTCCGAGGATTTCAGGGTAACCCAATCGGACACCTGACCACAAAGGGGCCGCCACCCAGGCCGGGGGGTTGAAGGTGCACGCTTGATCCAGTCGCTGCGCCTGGTGCAGCGCCGTGAGCCAGGCAGAGCCGTGCGCGCGTTGGTCAACACCCCAGCGCTGAGACTGTCGCAGGCCGTGCTGGAGCCATCGTCCACTGCGCTCGGAGAACCGAGCAGCACCGTCGATGGACCGTGCAGGTCATCGCTGGGCAGCCATCTGAAAGGCCTCGGTCAATCGACGAACACGTCGGGTTGCAGACGCCAGTCGCTCCATCGGACCTGCGGCGACTGCGGGAACACCCGCAGCACCCGCTTCTCGCCATCACTGCGCCGCCGGGCGTTGTCGTCCCATGCAGCCTGTCCGAAGTGGTTCAGCGCCAAGTCGATCGCCTCGATCTTCCATTCGGACACCTGGAGCTCGCGCATCGCTGCCACCATGATCGCGTCCGCGTCCCGGCGGAGTAGCGCTTGTCCACGGTGCTGTCCCGACCAGTACAGCCAGTCATGGATCACTGCTGCGTAAGCGTACTGATCATCCGGCGCCAGGACCGACCAGAACAGGCGCGGGATGCTCGCCAGATCGGTCACGAAACCGCGCGGTGCGGTCACCCGGGCTGCCGGTTGGCCGGCAGGCTCCCACCAAGCGTCGTCGTTGAGCCACCACACCCGATCCAGGAACCGCGAGATGGCAAGCGGTCGTCCGAGGTCGCGCCCGGCGACGAGCTGCGAATACCACGCATCGGGACTGACCTCCGGCAGACCTCTCGCCTGCGCGGGCAGACCTGGCGGTTCTGCAGACGCTGCCGCGGACTGCCCTCGCAACGCCGTCGGCACAACCCAGGCTGAGCAGAACGCCACGCTGCCGATCACCAAAGACCTGCGGTCACCGTTTGTCGGTTTGTCTGACACAGCTCGGCTCCTCGCAACACGTCGACATCATCGTAGCAGCGGGCGTATCCTCGGGTTTAGGGAACCATGGCGGCGTGACCACCGATTGCCGCCGGGCCGGGGATACGGAGGACACGATGCAGTGCTTGCAAGTGGGCGAGAGTGGTTCGTCTTCGAACACTGGCAGGGCAGCCATGGTCCTGGCGGCCGCGCTGGTCCTGGCTGTGCCGGCTGTGCAGGCGGCTGCTGATTGCCTGCGAGACACCCGCGAAGTCAAGCTCGGCGGCAGCAACGACCCACCTGTCAGGCTGCGGCAGTATCTGTGCGAGCGGGACGCAGGCGTGCGGGTCTCCGTGCAGTTCTTGCGGCTGAGCGACCAGGTCGCCGCCGGGCTGCTGGCAGGCAGGATGCCCGCGGCCCTGCATCCTGTGCTGGGCAACGCACGCGTCGTGCGCAATCCGGTCGCCGAAGAATTCCTTCGGCTGACGCAGGCCCATGGGATCAGTTTGTCGGCCGACGGCATGGGCGGGTACGCGTCGCTCAGCTCGACCACCCAGGAGATCACCAGCGCCCAAATGGCAGGGGCTGAGATTCCGACCGTCACGGGGTTGCTGGCGCCAGAAAATCCCCCGGTCGACTTCCCCGATCCACAGGCGCTGGCCGGCCTGACTTCACCAGCTGCAGTGCCGACCGGCTATCGCACCATCAGCGAGGAGTTCATCTGGCGCTACATGACGCTGGACGACCTCGAGCGGTATGCGGACAAGGTGGCCGAGTACAACAAGCTGATCGTGGGCCCGCGATTCGGAAACCAGTTCACTGGCTTTCGTACCGGCACACCGCCGCGCGAGATCCGGCTCTACCGCGAACTGGCGCGGGGTGGCTGGCCGTCCGACTTCATCGTCATCAAGGGCCGGCGCGACGTTGCGCCGTCCTGCGGCTTCACCAAGTGGTGGGACTTCAGCTATTGGCCGCGCGAGCCGGTGATGGACGTGGTGGTCGTGGAGAACCGCGGCCAGCGGCCGTTGGCCGTCGATGCCCTGCTCGGCGTCATGGGCGGGGCGCAACGGCTGCGGCCCACACCTCTCGATGCGGCGGCGACGCCGCAGCAGGCGGTGACGGGCGCGCTCGGCACGCTGGACCCGGGCCGGCGGGCCATCGTCCCGGTGCGCCTGAGCTGGCTGGTCGGTGACGGCCAACGTGAAGCTTTTGCAGACGCGAAGACCGGCGTGCCGTCGACCCGCGCCTACCACTGGGGGCCCGAGATTGCCGTGGCTGGCCTGAGCATCAATGGCAAGCCTCTGACACTCGAAGGCTCGGCGGCGAGCTTCCTGTCGATGACGATGTCATCTGGCGCCGGTTCCTGCCCGGTCCTTGAACGCTGGGACACTGTCGCGCGGCGCTGGATCGACACCGGCAAGGTCATCGACAAGGCGAACGGCGCAGACCGGGAGGCGACCGAGACACGCCAATTCGCCGGCTTTGTCGGGCGGTTCCGCCTGATCGAGCACGAGGCGGAGATCGCCACGATCCGCCGGGTCGGCCTGCGCCTGGTGTTGAAGGACGGCACCGAGATCGACGCCTTGACACGTGTGGCGCTACCGGCATCGGCCCGGCAAGATGCACAGCCATCGCCCGTGCGGCTGGCCATGGGGGAATCGATGGAGTTGCGATTCGACCTTCCGCCAGGTGTCGCCGCGCGGCAGGTCGCCGCGTCGCGCCTGTCCGTCACAGGCCACTACGACCGCTACGCGGACCTGCTCGCAGGCGCGCAGTCGCAGCGGTCCAGCGTCAGGCTGGCGCTCGCGTCGCTTCGATCCAGGAGCGACGAGGCCATGGCCCATGCCTGTCTCGGCCCCTGAACGGCATCATCGATCGCGGCGGCTGACCGTTGGCAGCGGCCCCGCCACCGTGTCCAGAGAACGGAGCACTGTTCGGCGACCGCGGTGTGCGGGCACGTAGACCGGGTCTTGCGGATCGAAGGTGGGATGGTCGGCCTGCAATTGACGGAAGAAGAACTCGATGTGGCGGGACACCTCGTCCACCGTGATCCGACCGGGTCGGTGGAGCTGGCCGATGCGGTCTGCGTCCTGGTTCAGCGCACCACGCAGAAAGGCATAGCTGAACAGTCCGTTGCCGCGCCGCGCCGGGTCCCGCTCCGCATTGAATGCGTGCTCGGGACTCTCCCGAGCACGCTGGCCGGCATCCGCGCTGAACATCAGGTGTGCGGAGGGAAGCGCTGTCTCGAACTCGCCGCGCATCTTGGCTGCGTCGAACGGTGCTGCGCGCGGATCTGGCGACAGATTTCGGCAGGCATCGAAGACAAGCAGCCGGTCACCTTCGAGCCTGGACACCGCGTCGAGTAACTGCTGGCTGGACAGACTGGGTGGAAGGCCCGACGTCGATCCGCCTGCGGCAGCAGGCCGAGGGAGCAGCAGCAGTGAGTACCCCTTGCCTGCGCTGGTGGGGTTGGCCAAGCCGTGCCCTGAGAACCAGAAGACGAACAGATCGTCTGCCGGGGGCAAGCGCTTGATCTCTGCCTCGATCCGATCGATGGCGTTGAGGATGCCCGCGGCCTCGACCGGATGGGATCGAACCAGACCGATGGACGCGAGCTGGCGCAGCTCTTGGGCCGCCGGGCTGGCATCCGCCGCCGCCGGTGCAACGAAGAGGTCGATCGACAGCTGTTCATAGTCGCGAGCAGCACCACCGCGCTGATGGTCGGCAACCAGCAGCCGCGCAAGGTCGATCGCGTCGTTGTGCGCGAAACGCAGACTCGCCGGCATGGCCCCAGGACCACCACCGTAATCGGCCACACCGACCAGCACCGCCCATAGTCGACGCGGGGGTGGGCGCGGTGGCTCTCCGGCCCACGTCAGCGCGTGGCAGGTCGGCGCGTCGCCCACCAGGAAGCACACATGGAAGTCTGTCCCAGGACCAGGCGTTCGCCCTGTCAGGTCGACTTGAAGGGCGACTTCGCCGTCCCCGCGCACCACCAGCGGCACATCGGGGCCCAATCGCTGGCCGGCATGCACCTTGGGCAGACGCACGCCCGTGCCATCCGTCGCCTGGATGGAGACAGGTCCGGCTTCGGTTCCGCGCACATCCAACCGCACGGCGATCAAGGGGCGCTCGAGCCGCGTCTTCGCCCGAGGCGCCAGGACGGTGACGTCCGCCCCGACACAGCGCCCGGCCAGCCGCTCCGTGATCGGACCGGTGGCGGCCGTGCCCGCAGGCGCGGCACGGCGACCGTCGTCCAGTGCAGTCCGCACCGCCTCGGGATCGTAGAGTTCTGCCGTCAGCGCGCCGAATGTCACCAGTTGACGCTGGCACTTCTGGTCAGTCAACTGCCAGCGCAAGCGGTTTCGCGAGCGCGCATCCGATGCGAACTCGCCCGTCTCGGGCAACCAGGCCACCCAGCTCCAGTCGCCCTCCCGCAGCTGATCTGGGCTGCCGGCCTCACTGCTCGCGCGGCGCAGATGCACAGCCAGGCGCTCTTCCAGGCTGCAGCGCGAACGCCCTGACGCGTCCCGCGCCAGGTCCACCACGCGGTACCAGCGCAGCACCGCATCCCCGTGGGCCACAACCAGCGTCTTGCCGTCGGTAGAGCCATTGATCCGCAACGCCTCATTGGTGACCCGAAGCGCGCAGGCAACGAACGGATCATCCCTGGATGCATCGACAACGCGGATGTGATCCGACGACGCGACTGCGACGCGGTTGCCACGCAGGACCACGGCTTCACGGTGCAGTTCGTCTGCGTCGACACGCCAGCCCGTCGCCAAGCGACCGCGGATGTCCGGCGGGCGTGCGCCGTTGACCCAGCTGGCACGCGGCTCGATCAGGCCCCGCTCGTCGGCAACACGGCGAAGCGCGGGCGAAGTCCCCGCCGATACCTGCAACCGCCGCGCATCGAACAACAACCGCAGCGGTCGGTCTTCAACATGCCGGTAGTCGACCAGGTGGACGGTCGAGGCATCGTCGGACACGTCGAACGGCAGCGGCAGGCCGTCGTCGCCGACGCGCTGACGCAAGTCGACACCGGCACTGTCGAACGCCATCGCCACGGGCATGGAACCACCGACCAGCAGACGCTCCCCGGCAGGATCCAAGCCCACGACGCTGCGGTTTGAGCCGAAGGCAAAGCCGCCGCGGCGTGGCAGGGCCGCGATGTCAGCGATCCGGTCTGTGCCGACACGCAGTGCGCGGGGCGCTTGTGCGGGTGTGTCAGTGCGCCAGGCCAAGGCGCAGTTCTCGCGCCTCCCGACCATGGCGCCCTGCCCCGTGATGATCTCTGCGCGCAAGGCCAGACAAGGCAGGGCACCGCCCGCAACAAGCCAGGATGCCGTGCCGATCCGGGCCCAGGCGACGCGCGCGAGATCGAACTGCGCAGCCGACGGTGTGACGGCGGGATCCAGCGCGTCCGGGAAATCGACCGCGTTGTCGAGCACAGCGATGCCAGCGAGCGGCTCGAGCGTCGGCAGCGACAGCACAGCCACTGCAGGCAGCGCATTGGTCGACACGCCGGCCTTGCGCCTGGATCCGACGGCAACTGCCTGCATGTCTGGCGCCAGCGCCAGCGAAGAAGGCAGCTCGAGGCTCACCTCCGCCGGGCTGCGTCGCGCGACGCGTTCGATGCCTGCGCCAGCCCGGCGGTAGACCATGACACCAGCATCGCCCGCTGCGATGATCCAGGCGTCTGGGTTCGGAGTGACCAGGACGGCCAGCGCGTTGCCCGCGCTGTTCGCGTGACCCGGTGGCGGGACCGTGGCCGATGCCCCGGTGCAGGCTGCGGGATCGTCCATGCTCTCGCCAGACGGCGATCCGTCCGCCACGACCCAGGCTCGCACGCCACAGCCGTGGCTCAAGGCAGCGGCCAGAAACGCACCGTCGGGGGAGAACCGCAGCGCCTGCGCGCGGCTCGGCAAACCGCCGAACGTCCGCAGCACGCGGCCACTGCGCCGGTCAAGGAGCTGGATGGCTGCCTTGCCACTGGCGGTGGCCACCGGCGTGGCATAGGCGATTGTTTCGCCGTCCGGAGCCACCGCCATGGCCCGGGCGCGACGCGCTTCAAAGCCTGCGTCGAAGAGGTGGCGAACCACGGGGTCAGGCCGCGAGTCCAGCGCCCATGCGGCATAGGACTGACTGGCCAGCGCGGCCACGAGGACCTGCTCGTTCGCATCGGTCCCGATGGCCCACAGGGCAGACGAGAACGGGTCATCGAGCCGGGCCAGCGGCTGCGCAGACTGTGCCGCACCCGTGAAGGTCACCAGCCAGAGAACCAGTGCGATTCCGCTCTGACACAGCGTGTTGATCAGGTGCTCCTGGATCGTGGGAGATGGTGGCATGGGGCAGTCCTGGAACGACTTCATCTGGACCTCGGCCTTGAATTGTGTGCCCTCGTCCGGCGCCGCCTGCTGACGCGCACGACTTGAGTCGGGTGTTGGTGGCGCCAATCGGAACTGCTCTGTGCCAAACGTGCAGACGGGCTCAGTTTCCGGTCGGCGCCAACAACCTCGCACATCAGCGCACCCTTGATGACGGCCTGTCTTGCAGTGCGCCACGCACAGCAACAACGGGACGCCGACGGCATGGGGGAGCACCTCCGGCCGATTGAGCGCACACACATGTCAGCAGGACATGCCGGCAAAGGTGAGCGCGAGAGCGATACAATGCCGTCTCGCCGGCGCGTTGCCAACCAAAGTGGCAGCCTCCAGCCGGTCGACTTTGCGACGACGTCGCCTTTTGGCTAGCTGAGCAGCAGCCGACCGAGCCACCATGCTCACGCAGGCCCCTCGCCTGCATTTCTGATTGCATACGATTTCAAGTCAATTTCCCATGGGCAAGTACGTCGTTTCGCCCACGACACACCCGACCGACTGCGGCCGCTTTCGTGCCTCCTTCTCGGTCCAACGCTCGAAGGGAGAAGGCAGCTACTGCCGGGTGTTCAGGTCGAACACGACATTCTCTTCACGCGATGCTGCGCAACTGTTCGCCGTCACACAAGGATGGCTGCAGACCTGCATGCCGAATCCCCCGTCGTGCTGACAACTGCTCCCCATGGCAGTTAAAGCCCAGCTTCGACCTCGCGGACTTCTGGTTCGCTCGCACGCATCGCGATGGATGCGTCCTGATTCAATGAAAGGCTCATCATGAGCACCAAGATCTTCGTGGGCAACCTGCCCTTCTCCGTCACCGATGCCAGCCTCAGAAGCAACTTTGGCGAGTTCGGCAAAGTGTCCTCCGCCAAGGTCATGATGGACCGCGACACGAACAAGTCAAAAGGCTTCGGTTTCGTCGAGATGGAGTCGGCCGAATTTGCCCAGGCCGCGATTGCCGGTTTGAACGGCATGTCCGTCGATGGCCGCGCCATCAGCGTGAGTCTGGCGCGCCCCCGTGAAGACCGCGCCACCCCGGGCGGCAACGGTTCCCACGGCTACCGCGCCTCCAATCGCTCGGACGTAGGGTACGGGACGGACGGCTTCGGCGGCCGAGGCTGATCGCAGCCTGCCCCACAACCAAAAGGCCGTCTCTGCGAGACGGCCTTTTTTAATCCTCGCACGCGTACCGGATGCGAGAAAAGGCCCGCTTCAGCAGGCGCAGCGCAACCATGCGGTTCATACCCATCTCGGTGGCGGCGCAGGCGGTGGCCAAGGCGGCATTGGCTTACCCGATGACAGCCCTTTGCCATTGTCCGCGCCTCGCCGGGTCAAGCCATAGGCGGCTCCAAACTCGACGCCGGAAAACTGGCGTTCAGGTGCCCGCCGAGGCTGCGACTGGGCGCGTGGGGCGACCGACCGGAAATGGCCGGGTCTGTGAGGTCACGAGCGGCCGCTTCGTAGAAGAGAAACAAGAAAATCGGCGGCTCGCCGTCCGGCCGCTTTGGAGCAACCCGGCCGGCAGGTGTGGGTCGATCACTGCCGACTGCGGCTGTCGGCTTTCCAGTCGCTCAATGTAAATGTCAGCTTTCAGGCTTTGAGATCTCTCACCCTGCTGTCGCTGGCCGACCCCTGAAGGGACATGCGCTGTCCTAATCTCTGCGCCACACAGCTGCCGGTCGGCCCCGCACACCGGCGCCCGGTGGCGGCCTTGCCGCAGAGGGCACAAGTTGGCCGGCGGTACAGATGGCGCGCTACTGCTGAGGGACAGCGCCGCCACCTGGCTGCCCGGGCATCTGCCCATCTGCCCCCGCAGGTCAGCGCTCGGCCAGTGCTTCGGCGACCCGTTGGCACAGGTGGTCGAGCGTGTTCTCCTTGCCCAGCAGATGGCGCACCCCCAGGGCCCGCGCCGCGGCCACCAGCGCATCGTCGAAGTAGCCCGAGCTAAGCACCACCGGTAGGTCGGGCCGCATGGCAGCCAGCTCGCGCACCACATCCAGCCCATTGCGGCCGGACATGTTGAAGTCGGTGACCAGCACGTCGCAGGCCTCGGGCGCGGCGCGCAGTGCTTGCAGCGCCAGTTCCGGGTCGTTGAAGACGCTGACCTGGTAGCCCGCGCGCTCCAGCAGCTCCGCTGACACCAGGCCCATGGACTCGTCGTCGTCCAGCACCAGCACATGCCGACCGCGGCCCTCGCCGGCGTCGTCGTCGCCAGCGTCGAAGGCGCCGAAGACCGTGCTGTAGCCCGAGACCACTTCGCTTTCGGCGTCGGCCTGCGGGTCTGCGCTTGGCAGGTGCACATGGAACACTGAGCCCAGGCCCGGACTGCTGTCCAGCGCTACCGTGCCTCCATGGCTGACGACAATGCCGTGCACCACGGATAGACCCAGACCGGTGCCCTGGCCGGTGGACTTGGTGGTGAAGAAGGGCTCGAAGATGCGTGCTCGGGTGGCGGTGTCCATGCCCATGCCGTCGTCGCGCACCCACAGGTGCACACGTTCACTGTCGCCCACCGCTTCCAGCCCGACCTCGATGCGGCCGCGCCCGCCGTGCAACGCGTGCCAGGCATTGGTGCACAAGTTCATCAGCACCTGCTGTATCTGCGTGGCGTCACACCGCACCCACAGCGCGGCGGCAGGCAGGCGCGTGTTCAGCTGCACATCGGCAGGCAGGGTGCTTTTCAACAGCGCCACCGTCTCCAGAACCACGGGTTGCAGCGGCTGTGGGCGCAGGGCCAGCGGTTGCTGGCGACTGAAGGCCAGGATCTGCTGCACCAGACTGCGCGCGCGCAGGCTGGCCCGTTTCACTCGTCTTAGCGGCTGCTGTGCGGCATGCCCGGCGTCAAGCATGCCGCGGGCCAGCGCCACGTTGCCGATGATGGCGCCCAGGATGTTGTTGAAATCGTGGGCGATGCCGCCGGCCAGGGTGCCTATGGCCTGCAGCTTCTGTGTTTCGCGCAGCTGGTCCTCCATCGCGGTCTTCAACGCTTCGGCTTCGCGCTGCTCGGTGGTGTCGGTGGCCTGGACGATGTAGCAGTCCAGTACCCCGTGCTCGTCACGCACCGCATGCACGGCCGCCGAGGCCCAGCGGGTCTGGCCGGTCGAGGATGTGTAGCGGTCCTCGCTGACCACCGGTGCCGGACTAGCGGCGGCAGCGGCAAGTCGGTGAGGCCATTCGGCCTGCATCTCGGGCTGGTCCCGCCACCAGGGTGTGTGCCAGAACAGCTGGCCGACGATGGCTGTGCGCGGCAGTTCCGTGCCGGGGACCAGTTGGGCGTTGAAGTCGAGCACCCGGCCGTCGGGCGCCAGGATGGCCATGAATTGGAATTGGTGGCCGAAGGCGCTTCGAAAGCGCCGCTGCAGGCGTTCGAGCTCGTGTTGCGACCGGGCCAGCGCCTCGGCGAGTGCCTGCTCTCGTTCGGTGGGGCCTGAACCGGGTGGCATCGCTCATCATCGACAGAGGGCGCCAGGTGCGTCAAGGGGGAGTGGTAGACGAGCGAGCGGCCCCGCCGGGTTCCGCTGAAACGTCACGGCGCTCGCACCGGTTGGCAGGCAAGGGGACTGAACCTCTTGGGCAGACTCCCTCAACTCGGGTGCATCCCCAACAAGCACAGCAGTACCTACGCAGACGCATCCATCCGCGTCCTCAGGGGCCTGGCCAGGGCAGTTCGAGCCGGCGTCCCTGTGCCTCAGGCAAAAAACTGCTTGTGGCCGACTGCTGCAGCCCTCGAACGGCGGCTTCGTAGACGCGGATCGTGAAGGACCCGGGCTGGTCGGAGGACAGCTTCGGAGCGCGTCGACGGGCAGGTGTGGGTCGTTCACTGCCCACCGCGAACGTCGGATTCCCGGTCGAACAACCTGAAGGTCAACTTTTCGGCGGTGAGATCGCGCGCCTGACAGGCGCTGGCCGACCCAGAGGCGCCGCAAGCACTCTTCATGACGAGCGGCTGGTCCAGACTGACCGCGGTCAGTCGCCAGGCCGAACTGAAAATCGACCCGACCAAAGAGCGGACAATCAGTGATTGTGGGCTAGCACCATCATGCATCCCGACGTTTGCAGCCGCTCCGGTTTCGGCCAGCAGGGCGCACGGTTCGATCTTGATCGTCACGGCCTCGTATCCGGAAGGCCTGATCAGCTTGACGACTTCACGACATGCCCATCCAACACCGGGTTACCAAGCAGGCTGTGAGCAAGGCGCCGGCGGATCGCGCTCCTGACCGGCTTTCGCAGCCGCTGGATCAAGTGCTCCGCGATGCCGCAAGACGACGGCAGCTGAACAAGGGAGAAACGCTTTACACCCGGGGATCACGCCCCGACTCGATCTTCTGCGTGGAACGAGGCGCCGTTCAACTGAGCACGACTTCCGCCAGCGGCAGGGAAGCTGTGCTGGCAGTGGTTGAAGGTGGTCGTTGGTTCGGGGAGCTCACCGTCTTCATCCAGGCACCGCGCGTTCACGATGCCAAGGCCCTGACCGATGCTGAACTGTTGGTGGTCAGTGCGCGGCGCCTTCAGGACATTGTCAACAAGCGGCCCGAGCACGTGCTCGAATTCTTGCGGCTCGTCTGCTTTCGGTACAAGTGGGCCATCGAACGCATGGACGCCACCATCCTGCAGCCCTTGTCGGTTCGGCTGGCTCATTTGTTGGCAGTCACGCACGAACGTGCCGCTGGCGGCCACGCCGTGCCCCTGCCCGAACTGAAGGTGTCCCAGGAGTCGCTGGGCCACATGCTCGGAGCTTCGCGGCAGAGCGTGAACCGGCAGTTGAAGCAATGGGAGCTGGATGGTCTGCTCCGTGTGTCCTATGGATGCATCACACTGTTGGACCTGAATGCGCTGCAAAGGCTCGCGCTGCTGCCACCCGATGGATCACGGTGATTTCAGGCGCAGGCGCCGGTTCACGGCGTGATGCGAATGTTGGCCGTCCTGGCGATCTCGGCATAGACCGGTGCGTCGTCCTTGATCTGGCGGACGAACTCGTCGGGCGTACCGCCACCGGGGCTGACCCCCAGTGCCCTCAGCTTGGCAGCCACGTCGGGCATGCGCAATGCGCTGCTCACTCCCTGGGCGAACTTCTGTGCGACGGCGGGCGGCGTGCCGGCGGGCATGAACATGCCATGCCAGCCGGAGGGCTCGAATGATCGGTAGCCAAGTTCCGTGAAGGTCGGAACGTCTGGCAGCTCCGGAATGCGCTGGGAGCCCGCCACGGCAAGCGCACGCATCGACTTGATGTGTGGCAGAGCGGTGGGGATATCGATGAAGGCGCTCGACAGCTGGCCGCCGGCGAGGCTGGTCACTATGGGTGCAGACCCCTGGAATGGAATATGTGCCAGATCGACGCCCGCCTGTTGTCTGAACAGTTCACCATGAAGATGAGCCGCGCTGGCAATTCCGTAGCTGCCGTAGTTGTGCTGTTTCGGGTTCGCCTTGGCAAGGCCAATGAACTCCTTGAGCGTCTTCGCAGGTGAGTCACCCGGTACGACGAACAGGTTGTTCGTGCGGAGCGTCAAAACGACAGGCAGCAGGTCGCTGAACGGGTCGTACGGCAGCTTCTCCATCACGGCGGGCTGCTGGATCAGCACCGTGTTGTGGACCAGCACCGTGTAGCCATCCGCCGGGGCCCTTGTGACCGCCTGGGTGCCGATCATCCCTGAAGCGCCAGGGCGGTTGTCGATGATCACCGGCTGGCCCCAGGCCTGCTGGAGCTTCTCGCCGATCATGCGCGCAACGGCGTCCGACGCGCCGCCTGCCGGGTAGGGCACCACCAGCTTGATCGGGCGGGTCGGATAGGCAGCGTCGGCAAATGCGGTGGAGCCCACTGCGTACGAGATGAGCAGCAATGCCGCGGCGGTGCTCCGGAGAACGTGTCGAAACAGTTTCATTCTTGATTTCAATCCACTGAATGGTTGCGAGCGACCGAAAGGCAAGTTCACTGGGCAGCAGCTGCCAGCAACCTGTCGCGTCGGTCCTTCAGGGCCGGAAAGAGGTCGTAGGGCAGCTCCGGCACGGTCTGCTGGATCACGTGGTCGAAACGCGACTTGACCAACGGCAGCGTCTCAGGGCTGGGAAAGATGTAGAAGCGCCGCTCCTCGATGGCGCGGAACGTCAAATCCGCGACCGAGTCGGCGGAGATGCCGCCCTGCTGGACTGCCTGCTGCGCCGCGGCACGCGATGCCAACTGTGCCTTGGTCAAGGGTTCGGTATTCACCAGGTGCGCAGGCCGGCTGCGCTCGCATTGACCGATCTCTGTCGGCACGTAGGACGGGCACAAGACGGCGGCGTGCACCTGGGTCGAGGCCAGCTGCAAATCATGGTGCAGGCATTCGGACAGCGCGACCACGGCATGCTTGGTCACGCTGTAGATGCCCATCCCTGGCGCCGTGATCAGCCCGGCCATGGAGGCGGTGTTGACGATGAATCCCTCGTAGCTCGGATCAGCCGCTGCAGCGGCCAGCATCCCCGGCGTGAAGCTGCGAATGCCGTTCGCGACGCCGCGGAGATTGACACCCAGAAGCCAGTCCCAATCCTTCGCGCTGTTCTGCCAGATCGGTCCACCCGAGGTCACGCCGGCATTGTTGAAGACCAGGTTCACGACGCCGAAATCACGCTGTGCCTGATCGGCCAGCATCTGCACGGCAGAGGCATCCGCGACATCGACCGCCATGCCCGTCACCTCGGCACCTTGTGCGCGCAGCGATTGCACGATCCGGTCCAACGCATCTGCCTGGACGTCGGCCAAGACAAGGCGCATGCGGCGCCGCGCAGCGGCCTCGGCAAGCGCCTTGCCCAGGCCCGAGCCCGCACCGGTGACCACGGCCACGCGGTCTTTGAAGTGATTCATGTCAGGTTCTCCAATTCGCTGAGTTGTCGCCAGATGCCCGATGGCCATCAGGCGCGGTATGAAAAGCGCGGATCCGAGAAGTCCACCGAGGGCAGCACTTCACGTTCGTACAGATAGTCCTGGCTGTGCTGCCACTCGGGCTTTCCGCCCCGCCTGGGCAGGCGGTCGAGGCCGCGCAACAGGTAGCCGGCGTTCATGTCGTCGGTGTCCACCCATGGGTGCAGCGGCATGTCTGTGTCCTCCGGCCCTGTTGTCACCGTCACACTGCTGGCTTGGCGGGCCCGGAGGTGGTCGAGCAGGTTGCAGACGAATTGGCCCACCAGCTCGGCGCGCAGGGTCCAGCTGTAGCGGCCGTAGCCATAGACCCAGGCCATGTTGGGCACGCCGGTGAACATGATCCCGCGGTAGCTGACAGCGCGCGAGAAGTCCACTGCGACGCCATCGACGAAGAACGGGATCTCGCCCATCACCGACAGGTCGAAACCTGTCGCCGAGACGATCACGTCGCAGTCGATGCGCTCGCCCGACTGCAGCAGGATGCCGGCTTCATCGATCGCCTCGATGTGGTCGGTCACAACGCTGGCCCGGCCGGAACTGAACGCCTTGAACAAGTCGCCGTCGGGGACGAAGGCGACGCGCTGCTGCAGCGGCTTGTACGGTGGTGTGAAGTGCTTGTCGACGTCGAAGCCTTCAGGCAGGCAGGCTCGCACGCCGGCGATGAGCTGCCGTTTCAGCTCCTCGGGGTAGGTGCGGGCCCGCTCGATCAGCTCGGCCCTGTCGCGCACCATCTTTCGGCGCATGATCTCGTGGATCCAGGCCTCTTCGATGCCGAGCCGTCGCAGTTCATCTGCCAGTGCATCGCCGTTTCGCCCCGTGGCGAAGTACGTCGGTGTCCGCTGCAGCATGGTCACATGCGCGCATTCGTCCACCAAGGCCGGGATGAGCGTCGCGGCCGTCGCGCCCGACCCGATGACGGTCACGCGCTTGCCAGTGAGGTCCAGCGTGTCGGGCCAATTCTGCGGATGGATGACCCGGCCCTTGAACTTGTCCAGCCCCGGCCAAGCCGGCGTGAAGCCCGCGCTGTGGCGGTAGTACCCCTGGCACATCCACAGGAAGCCTGCTTCGACAGCGATGACCTCGTCTCCCTGTCCCGTGGCCACATCGAGCGTCCATGCCTGCGACGCGCCGGACCAGCTGGCGGATTCGATCCGATGCCGATACCGGATGTGCGGCGTCAGCTGTGCATCGTCGATGACCGATCCAAGATAGTCCAGGATCTGCTTACGCGACGCGATGGGATGGCCCTGCCAGGGCTTGAATTCATAGCCGAAGGTGTACAGATCGCTGTCCGATCGTGCCCCCGGGTACTTGTGAATCAACCAAGTGCCACCGAAGGACTCCATCGCTTCGAGGATCAGGAAGCGCATCTGTGGGAAGCGGCGACGCAGCATGCAGGCGCCTCCGATGCCGGAGATGCCTGCGCCGACGATGACCACGTCGAAGCGCTCTGTACGGTCCGGTGAAGGTGTCCTGTGCGGCGCAGAAGCCGGACCGTTTCCTTCCATTTGGGCGGAGGTGGTGTTCATGGGCCCCGATTGTTCGGAGCGCCCGAAGGAAAGACTGTCGTGTCTTGGCAATCTATTCCGGTCTCGTGCCCCCTGATGTGCCGTCAACAGTCCAGGAGTGGTCCCCCCAGCCGACGATCGTGCACGCGCTGTTCGAGGTGTGCAACGATCGCTTGGCAGTGCCAGCGCGAGTCCGCCCAGAGCACACGGCGACAGCAACGGCTGCATCGCCGACGCCGCGGTTGTTTCGGTCCATTACAGCTGAGGGCCAGCATTGCCTATTCGACAGATCGAGCGGCAGTCCTACAGCGCGCATCTGGCGTCGACAAGTGCCGCTGGCCCTTGAGCGACCGCTTCCAAACAGCAGGCCCTCGAATGGCCGCTCGTCAATGTCGGCCCTGCTCCCATATCGGTCGTTGTCCAGGTCACCTTCTTGCCGATTGGATGTCAGCAACTGGCCGAGTCCTGGTAGCCACGAACGGCTGCTTCGGAGACGTTGAACCCGAAAGAAGTGGGTCCGGGCGACGGGCAGCTTCGGAGAAGCCTGACGGGCAGGTTTGGGCCGAAAGCGGCCGT
Source organism: Pseudaquabacterium pictum (assembly GCF_005403045.1). Lineage (GTDB taxonomy): Bacteria > Pseudomonadota > Gammaproteobacteria > Burkholderiales > Burkholderiaceae_C > Pseudaquabacterium > Pseudaquabacterium pictum. The sequence goes on along the minus strand of NZ_BJCL01000025.1, from coordinate 26,308 downwards.
GGCAGTTCAAGGCCGGACTCTCGAAAAGCATCAGCGACCGATGGCTGTCGCCACAGTCTGAGACACTCGGCGGATGCCCAAGCCCGCGCGAACCCGCACCAAGGCTTGCGCACAGTGTCAGGCGGTCAGCACGGCGCTGTTCCGTGTGGTGCATGACGAGCCCGACCACTGGGTGCTGATCTGCTCGGCTTGCAGGACGAAGGTGGAGACGCAGCCGTTGTACCGGTACGGCGGCACGTGGAAAGCCGACAAACGGCACTGAGCAATCCGAACCACCTCATGTTTGTCGCAGATCGGCGGCACATCGCTTCTCGCTGAGTTCACTTCGGTCCATACGGAGCCGCAACCCTTCGACAATGTGCGATTCGGCGATTGGCGGCTGGATCGCTCCGAGCAATCTGACGCCGCTGGTTGCGCGGCGGCTCTCCCTGGACTGCCTTGGCCGACTTCGACTTCAAACCCAGCACGGCCAGCGTCACGGAAGAGTTGCGTCGCGTGCACGCCCTGATGCAACTGGAGCAGAGGGAAGACCAGGCGCAGTTCAAGCTCAAGAATGCGAAGGCCAGCATCCAGGAGCGACAGCGCCGCGGCTTGACCTGGTTCCCGGTCACCATCACCCAGGAAGACATCGGTTTTGGCGGGAAGCTGGTGCTGGAAATGGAACGCCCAGCAAGCCAGCAGGGCCTGCATCTTTTTCAGGTTGGCAGGAACGCCTCGCTGTTTGGTGCGGCGCCTGTTCAATCGGGGGACCCACCCACGCTCCATGGTGTTGTGACCAGCGTGCGGCGCAACAAGCTGCAGCTGACCACGACCAAGGAGGCGCTGCCGGACTGGGTGCTGGATGGCGGCAGATTGGGGATCGATCTCACCTTCGACGCGGTGAGCTACCGCGAGATGGATCAGGCGCTGAGCGACGTCATCGGCGCCCGCGGCAACCGCTTGGCTGAGCTACGCGATGTGTTGCTGGGCGCCAGGCAAGCCCGCTTTCGCTCGCCCCATGTCGACGACCTGTTCTATCCCAGCCCACTCAACGAATCACAGCTCGCTGCCGTGCGCCATGTGATCACCGCACAGGATGTCGGCATCATCCATGGCCCGCCTGGGACGGGTAAAACCACGACGCTGGTGCAGGCCATCCTGGAAACCATCCGACGCGAGCGACGCGTTCTGGTGTGCGCGCCGTCGAACACCGCTGTGGACCTGCTGACAGAGAAGTTGGCCGAGCGCGGCGTCAACGTGATTCGCATGGGCAACCCAAGCCGCGTGTCGGATCTCCTGCTGGCGCACACACTGGATGCCCGGCTGATGGCCCATCCCAGCTACAGCAAGATGCGCGCGATGCGCCAAACCGCCGATCAATGCCGCGACAAGGCCAACGGGCTCGCCCCCCAGAACGTGCGCCACCTTGGCTTTGAGGCGCGACAGCAGCGCCAGCAGTTCAGGGACGAAGCCCGGCAGCTGTTCTTGCAGGCCGACGACCTGGAGCGGTACATCACCGAACAGGTGCTGGAGTCGGTGCAGATCATCACCTGCACCCTGGTGGGCGCCAGTAACCGGAACATCCGGCACCTGAGCTTCGACACCGTCTTCATCGACGAAGCTGCACAAGCGCTGGAGCCGGGCTGCTGGATCCCGATTGCCAAGGGCCAACGGGTCATTCTGGCCGGCGATCACCACCAGCTACCGCCTACCGTGAAGAGCGAAAAGGCCGCCCGCGAAGGCCTGCGCGAAACCCTGTTCGAGAAATGCATCCAGCGGCAACCCGTGACTGCCTGCATGCTGAATCTGCAGTACCGCATGCACGAGCAGATCATGGCCTTCAGTTCCGAGCGCTTCTACGGCGGACAACTGCAAGCGGATGCCAGCGTGCGCGAGGCCGGCCTGGAGGCCTACGACAAGTGCTTTGCGCCCGACCTGCCTGTGGAGTTCCTCGACACTGCGGGTCTGGGCTTTCTCGAGCTCACCATCCCCGAAAGCCGCTCCACGGCAAACCCCGAAGAAGCAGATCTGCTGCTGCAGCGCCTGGTCCAGCTGCTCAAGCCCTGCGACCCGGAAGTGCATCGGGAAGATCCTCTGACCATCGGCGTGATTGCGCCCTACCGCGCCCAGATCAACTGCTTGAAGGACGCCATCGAGGTCCATGAACAGCTGGGCGGCCTGTTGCAGCAGCGCTTGCTCAGCGTGGGGACCGTCGATTCATTCCAGGGCCAGGAGCGGGACATCATTGCGATATCGCTAACGCGCAGCAACCACTCGGGCGACATCGGATTCCTGTCTGACGTGCGGCGCATGAACGTGGGCATGACCCGCGCCCGGCGCAAACTGCTTCTCGTCGGGGACTCGTCAACGCTCAGCGTCAATCCGTTCTTCAAGGAACTACTGGCCTTCGTTGAGCGCATCGGGGGCGACCGCACGGCCTGGGAAATCGTCGATCAGTGTTGATCGCACGGCATCTGCTTAGACCAGTTTCCAAGGGGCAGTTCTGGATGTTGCTTCACATGTGAAGCCGTCCCTCGTCGATGACCGTTGATGGCCGGGAACGGGCTTCGCCTGGGGTTGCCACAAGCTGACTCCGCTGTGCCGGGCCATCGCACCAGAGATCAGCTTCTCGGCTTGGCCGCGAATTCACAGTAACGGTGCGCGTCCATCGCGGTGGCTCCGTCCTGCGCCAGAGCCAAGATCTACTGAGCCTGTGTGTGTCGATGCCTACCGCTCATAGGCCAAATGGCAACGCGGCCCCTCAACCCGACACAGTATCCCGGTTCAATCGGCAGACTTCGGCGGCGGGAGCGCGATGTCGGACAGAGCTTCCCGCAGGCCACGTTCGGCAGCATCGACCGCCCCGGCGAGATAGCCCGGGAACTGCTGTGACCATTCGCTGCCAATCCCAACGAGCCAGCCTCGCCATGCGCCCTCATCGGCGCTGTGGGAAGGGGCCGCGGCATGGTGGCCCGCAGCGTCTTGATCGTCGGCAGTCGCAGTCAGCGGGTCTCTGGCCCAATCCTTCAAGGCTTCGCCGACTGGAGTGTGGGCGCGCATGCCAAACAGGCGGACGAGTTGCGCGCGGCAGTAGGCGCGCAACAACTCATCGGTGATCTGACGACGAATCCGCGCGGGCACACCAAGGAAGCCGAACAGCGCGGCATGGCCTCCCGGCATGGAGACGTCATGAATCTCGCCCATCGGGCCGGCGCTGCTGCGCGCACCGCCAGACAGGCCCTGCTCACGCCAGAACGGCGTGTCGTACACCGCCACATACTTCGCGTGCGGCGCCATCCAGGTCGGTGTGGCCCGCCAGCGGCGCATGAGTTCGGCTGGAAGCAAAGGCTCGAACTGCAAGCTGGTGACTGCAAGCCGCGGAGGCAGAGCCAGCATCACATGGTCGACTTGCCAGACGGTGGTCTTGCCGGCTCCATCGTCAATCGTGAGCTCGACACGATTTGCCTGTCGGCGCAACCGCCTCACGGTCTGTCCGGTGCGGACGATGGCTGGATCGAGCCGAGCCTGCAACGCAGCGACGAGCGCGCCCGTGCCACCTGCCAGCCGCATCGAGGTTGGCTCGCTGGCATGAGCCTGCGTGCGAAGCGGCGGCAGCTGCGTCGAGCGCTCGACCAGCAGGTCGCCATCCTCGAACTGACCGAAGCGCTGGAGCCCCAGTTCGATGATCAGCCGGTCGAGTTGCGGCTGCGCCGCTGGCCAGAACCAGCTCGGCCCGAGGTCGAAGCGATCGACCGCCAACGCTGCCATATCCACACCCGAGCCCGCGGCGTCGACTGAGAGAATGCGGCCGCCCATGGTGGTGCGCGCCTCGAACAGCACGATGTCGCTCACGCCTTGCTGTACGAGCCGCCATGCGGCCACCAAGCCGGCAAGGCCCCCGCCGACGATGGCAATGCGAGCATGGCTTGTCGTCATGTCGCGAGCCTGTTCAAGTGCAGCATCAATCGCTCCACGCCCCGCTGCGGCGAGGCCACCGAGCTAGGCGCAGCCGAAGCGATAGCGGCGTGGAGCCATGAATTGGGATGTAAGCGCATGATCAGCTGCGACTGTAGCCACGACCTACAGCTCTTCAGCGGTTACGGCCGGTCGCCTGCGGCCAACGTATTCACAGTAGGTGCCAATCAGCCGACGTTCGGTTCAGCGGCCTGCGATGGTCCGAGTGACAGCTTTGCGAAGTGGACCTGGTGGCCAAACGCATCGACCTGGCGGTGCGCATCACCAACCACCTGGACGATGGCGTGGTGGCGCGCAGGCTAGCCGGTTGTCGCTCGGTGCTGTGTGCAGCACCTGCCTACCTGTCGCAGCATGGCCAGCCAACGCAGGCGGCCGACATGGCCCATCACGCCGGCATCACCCACGCGTTCGGAATCCGCGCCGAATACAGGCTCACCCATGCCGGCCGGGTGGTGGTGCAGGCCGTGGCCGGGCCGCTGTCAGGCAATCAAACGGCCGCGGTGCGCCAGGCTGCGCTGGCCGGTGCCGGCATCGCCATGCTGCCCACCTACTTCGTCGGCGACGACCTGCTGCGCGGCACCCTGGTGCGCGTGCTGCCAACCATCGAGCCCGAGGCCCTGGGCCCTGGGCATCCACGCCATCTACCTGTCGCGCCAGCACCAGCCCCTGCCCTTGAAGCTGTTGATCGACTTCCTGGCCGACCGCTTTGGCGGCGACACCGCGCCCTGGGACCAGCCGATGCCCGTGCCTTCGCTCAAGCCCCGGCGCGGATCTCGGTCATCAGGTCGCGCTGCAGGATGAACGATGCGCACAGCGTGGCACCGACCAGGGCGCCGATCACGCCGTCGGTGGCCACGTCCTGCCCGGTCAGGTAGAGCCCCTGCACGGGGGTGGCGGGGCGCAGCCAGTCCTGTACGAAGCGCTGCGGCGACGAGGCCACGCCCATGAAGCCGCCACGCTCGCGCTTGGCGAAGGTCTCGTAGGTCAGCGGTGTGGAGACCTCCACCACATCCACATGCTGCACCGCGGCCGGCGTGTGCCGGAACAGCTCGTCCAGCAGGCGCTGCTGGATCACGGCCTTGCGCGCCAGGTAGTCGTCGCCGCGCTTCATCCACGGTGTGCCGGCCCAGCGCGCAAAGTGGCTGTAGTCGGTGTAGGCATACATCTCCACCGTGGCGCGGCCTGGGAAGTCACGTTCCCACAGCGGGTCCTTGGTCGACGGAAAGGTGATGAAGTGCCAGGGGAATGGCGCGTCGAAATCCTGCCGGTGCGCCACCAGGTTGGCTTCGAAGTCCGGCCCGGGGTGCGACCAGATGTTGGCCGGCGTGAAGCCCAGTTCCGCATGGCTGGCCTTGAAGCCGATGTTCAGGCCGACGATGGCGTAGGTGTCCTGCACCGTGGGCAGCAGCGCCTTGGCCGCCATCACGCCCGGGCTGCTACCGTGCAGCAGCCGGCCGAAGGTGTTCTGCACGCCGGCATTGCTGACCACCCGCGGGCAGCGCACCTCCTCGCCCGAGGCCAGGCGCACGCCCTGCACCGCGTCGCCGTCGACCAGCACCTCGGCCACTTCGGCGCTGTGCAGCACCCGCCCGCCTGCGGCTTCGATGATGGGCACCATGGCCTGCGCAAACGCCGCACCGCCGCCCTCCGGGTAGTGGGCGCCGTGCAGGTAGTGCTTGGCCAGCATGCAGTGCATGGCAAACGAACTCTTGCTGGGCTCGAGGCTGTAGTCGCCCCAGTTGGCACAGATCACGGCGATCAGCTCGTCGTTGCTGGTCAGGCTGCGCAGCACCTGCTGGGTGGTCTGGCTGGCATGGCGGCGGAAGTCCTGGCCATGGCGCTGCATCAGCGCCGCGCCCGCCTCGGGCGGCAGGGCCTTGGCACCGAAGTACGGCGCCGACGATTTGGCCACGCTGCCGACCAGGGCCATGTAGGCCTGGATCGCTGGCGCTTCCGCCGGGAAATGGCTGGTCAGGAACTCGGCATAGGCCTGCGGGCCGGCGGGCACGTCGTAGCCCCGGCCGGCGATCACCATGCGGTTGAAGATCGACGGCATCGGCGCCCAGCGCAGTTGCCCGCCCGTCACCCGGTTAAACAGCTTCCACCCGGCGCCGTTGGGGTTGCCCACCTCGCCGATGTAGTGCATGCCCACCGTCCAGCGGTAGCCGTGGCGGCTGTAGGCCTGGGTCATGCCGCCAACGATGGTGTTCTGCTCCAGCAGCAGCACCTTCTGCCCGGCCTGCGCCAGGTGCGAGGCCAGTGCCAGGCCGCCCATGCCCGAGCCGATCACGACGGTGTCGAAAGTGCCATGGATGCCTTCGTGCTTGCGGTAGGGCGCGCCGATCCTGGCGCTGGCGCGTGTGGTTGTGCTTGTCATCAATTTCTTCTCAGTCGGGGTTGTGGTCGGCGGCGGCCCGGGCGCGCAATGCCACCTTGTCGAGCTTGCCCACGGGCGTGAGCGGCAACTGGTCCAGGATGGTCAGTTGCACCGGGGCCGCCACCGGGTCGTCCAGCCGTTGGCGGCAAGCGGCCAGCAGCTGCGCGGGGTCGGCCTGGGCGCCGGGTTTCAGGCTGACAAAGGCCACCGGCACTTCGCCGGCGCGGGTGTCGGGCCGCGCCACCACCGCCGCCAGGGCGACGGCAGGGTCGGCATGCAGAGCTTCCTCCACGCCTTGCGGGTCGATGCTGTGGCCGCTGCGCTTGATCAGGTCCTTGGCGCGGCCGGAAATCCAGTGGTAGCCGTCGGCATCGCAGTGGCCGAGGTCACCGGTGTCCAGCCAGCCGGGCGCGGCAAAAGCCGCGGCGGTCTGGGCCGCATCTGCATAGCCCGCAAACACGTTGGGGCCGTTGATCAACAGGTGGCCGTCCTCGCCCGGTGCGCAGTCGGCCAGCCAGCGGCCCTGCGCATCCAGCTGCGCCACCTTCATCGACTGGTAAGGCAGGCGCAGGCCGATCGAGCCGATGCGGCGCTCGCCGCGCAGCGGGCTCAAGCTGGAGATGCAGGTGCCCTCGGTCAGGCCATACCCCTCCAGGATCACCAGCCCGGTGCGGGCCTGCACATCCTGCGCCACCTGGCGCGCCAGTGGTGCCGACCCGCTGAAGGCCACGCGCAGGCTGCCGACCCGGGCATCGGCGATCGGCACCTGCAGCAGGCCGGCGTAGACGGTGGGCACGGCGCTGAAGCAGGTGGCGCCGAAGCGCTCGACGATGCGCCAGAAGCCCTGGATCACGCTGGCATGGCGAAAGCCCTGCGGCCCCAGCAGCACCAGGTGGGCGCCGCGGCTGAGCGGCCCCATGCTGAGCGGAATGACGGCATGCACATGGAACAGCGGCAGGCCGATCAGCACCACGTCCTGCGGGTCGAAGCCCACCATCTCGCCCATGCACCACGCCAGGTAGACCTGGTTGCGCTGGGTGTGGGTGGCCAGCTTCGGCGCGCCGGTGGTGCCCCCGGTGTGGAAGCGGGCGGTGGGCGATTGCAGGTCTTGCGCTGGGGTGAAGTCAAGTCGGTCGCCACGCTGCGACCCGCAGGCCAGCTCAAAGTCATGCACCTGCACGCCCGCCGGCATGCCGAGCCCGCCGTCACCACCCACACCGCCGACACACAGCACATGGTGCAGCAGGCCCGGCGCCAGCGCTGCTGCGGCACAGGCACGCTGCCAGATCGCGGAGTTCTGCGCCGGGTTCTGCGCCGGCCCTTCTGTCACCAGCACTGTGCAGCCAGCCGTCAGCAGGATGCCGGCCACCGCAGCGGCACCCAGAGTCGGGCTGATCGGGCAGACCACCGCCGCGGCCTGGCTGCCGAAGAGCGCCACGTAGGTCTGCGGCAGGTTGGGCAACAGCACGGCCACGCCTGCCGTCGGTTGCACGCCGTGGGCGCGCAGCCAGTTTGCCAGCCTGCGGCAGTGCTGCAGCAACTGGCCATGGTTCCAGGTCTGAGCGGGCTCGCCCGGATCACCCTCGGGAAGGAAGCTGAGCGCCGGGCGGTCGGCATGCCGGTCGCCCGCAGCCTCCAGCATCGCCCAGACGCTGCGCGCGGGCAGCCTGCTGTCCAGCGGTGCGGCCTGCTCGAACGCTTCGATGTCGGCCAGCGTGGCCACGCCGTGGCCGGTGGCTGCTGGTGGCGGCTGCACTGGGCTCATGAATGCACAGGCTCCAGCACGCCGCGGATGCCCACCGGGCGCCCCACGGGGTCGAACAGCACGCCCGGGTTCATCACGCCGCGCGGGTCGAATGCCGCCTTGGCGCCCGCCAGGGCCTGGCGCATCAGCGGCGGCACCTCGGTCTCGTAGGCGCTGCGGTGATCCCGGCCCACCGCGTGGTGGTGGGTGCTGGTGCCGCCGTGGCGCACCACCGCGTCGTTGCAGGCCAGCTTGATGTCGCGCCAGCGCGCCAGGGCGCTGGCGATGTCACCGCTGCTGCTGCCGCGCGCGGTGAAGGTGAAGTACGGCGCCGGCCCGTCGGGGTAGACATGGGTGAAGCGGCACGACAGCCGGCTGGCATGGCCCGTGACACATTCGATGGCGGACTCCACATCCTGGCGCACGCCGTCGTAGAAGGCCTCGAAGCGGTCCCAGGTGATGGCGCTCTCGAAGGTGTCGAAGATCGCGCCCAGTCGGGTGGTCTCGTCGCGCCAGTAGGGCATGCGGATGAAGGCATTGCGCCAGTCGCCAGCCGCGCCGCTGCGGTGGGCGGCGGGCTCGCCATCGGCCGGGCGCATGGAATCGGCCACGGCCTGCGGGTCCCAGCGGCCACCGTGGTCTGCCACCAGTTCCAGCGCACGCGCCAACCAGGCGTCCAGCGGGTGGTCGGCGGACTCGAAGCCCAGCACCAGCGTCGGGCTCTTGCGGTCGCCCACGCCGGCAAACGCCACCTCGCGGGCATCGAGCATGCGGCAGTTGCTGGGCTGCAGGCCCGATTGCGACAGCGCGCGCACGCAGCGGGCGGCCGCGAACACATCGTCGAAAGCCACCGACGCCGAGGCCCGGAACGTCGGCCTGCTCTGCAGCCGCATCCACGCCTGGGTGATGACGCCCATCGTGCCTTCGGAGCCGATCACCAGCCGGTCGGGTGCCGGCCCGGCGCCCGAGCCCGGCAGACGCCGCGTCTCGACCACACCCGCGGGCGTGACCATGCGCGTGCTCTGCACGAAGTCGTCGATGTGGGTGTACTGGGTGGCGTAGTGGCCGCCGGCGCGGGTGGCGATCCAGCCGCCCAGGGTGCTGAACTCGAAGCTCTGCGGAAAGTGACGCAGCGTCAGCCCGTGCGGCCGCAGCGCGGCTTCCAGATCGGGGCCGAGCATGCCGGCCTGAATCAGCGCGGCACGGCTGGCGGTGTCGACCTCCAGCACCTGGTTGAAGTGCTCCAGGTCGAGCGACAGCGTGGCGGCGTAATCGGGCCCGACCGCTGCCTCGACACCGCCCACCACGCTGGTGCCGCCGCCAAAGGGCACGACGGCCACGTTGTTGCGGCTGGCCCAGTCGAGCACGTCGGTGATGTCGGTTTCAGTGCGCGGAAAGGCCACCCAGTCGGGCGCCTGCGGTACGTGGCGCATCCACATGCGGGCCACGTCGGCGAAGCCCTTGCCGTAGCAGTGCGTGAGGCGGTCGTACGGCGTGCAGGAGACCATTGACGACAGCGAATCGGGCAACCGGCCGCGCGACGGGGCCAGCGTGAAATCGGCCACCTGCGGCTCGGGCAAGGCTGGGCCCATCGGCCCCAGCGGTGCGAGCAGTTGGTGCACGCCACGCAGTTCGCGCTCGACCAACCCGTCGCGCAGGTAGCCCCAGCCCCAGAACCGCCGCTCGGGCTTGCCAGACAAGGTGCTGACGTTGTTCATGGTGCTCATGGCGCCATCTCGCTGATCAGCACGTCGGGGGCAATGTCGGTGTACTGGGCGACGTCGCCCATGATCTCCCGGCCATGGGCAGCCATGCCCGCCTGGAACCCTGCGAGGTCGGTGAAGATCATGTGGGCGCAAGCCACCACGGCGGGTTGGCCGCCGGCGCCATCGGCCAGTGCCTTGTCCATTTCCACGCGCTGCAGGCCATGGGCCGCCAGGCGGCCCATCAGCAGTTGGCGATGCGTGGACTGGTAATAGGCTTGGTCGAAGCGCTTGCCTTCGGCGTTGGGGTAGCTGACGGTGATGCGGATCACGGCATGTCTCCTTCGGTGGGTGGGGGGCGTTTTCCGCGGATTGTGAAAATGCGTGCCCCGCCTGACCATGCGCCCATGTGCCAAAAACTTGATCCGACGCGCCAGCTCTGGCGCCGCTCACGATGACCACGCCGCAGACAGTGATCGCCACCTGGCTGATGGGCGTGGCTGCGCAGTTCAAGCGCCTGGGCGTCGACTTCGGCGACCTGGAGGCGGGGCTGGGCACGCCCGAGCGTGGGCTGGCCGCGCCAACACGGCAACTGCAACTGATCCAGGTGCGCCGCTTGTGGCAACGCGCCGCCGCAGTCAGCGGCGATCCGCTGCTGGGGCTGCACGTGGGCGCGGGGCTGCCCTTGCAGGCAATGAACGTGCTGACGCTCGTGGTGATGCACAGCGCCACGCTGCGCGATGCGCTGGGCCGCTGCGTGCGCTACCAGCAGTTGGTCAGCAACTCGGGCCGCTTCCGGCTGGTCGCGGTGGCGGGCGGCACACGCATGGTCTACACCATCACGCCCTGCGCGGTGCCCATGCATCCGGCCCAGGTCGATTCCCTGTTCGCCGGCTTCCTGTCGATGCTCTACCGCTGCGTGCCTGACGGGCAGAGGCCATCGCAGGTAGGGTTGCCGGGCACCGACCCGGCGCTTGTCGCGGCCTACGAAGAACAGCTCGACTGCCCGGTCTGGCTGGGTCGCACCGACATCTTCATGCAGTTCGACGATGACGTGCTCGACGCCCGCTGGCCTGCTTCCGATCCGAGCCTATTGCGTCTGTTGCTGGGCCGCGCAGACGACATGCGCCAAGCCCAGGGGCGCAACGATGTGCTGGTTGAGCAGGTCATTGCGGCCGTGGCTGCCGAGGGCTATGCCGGTGCGCGCTGCGAATCGGTCGCGCACCGGCTCGACTTGAGCGTGCGTACCCTGCAGCGGCGGCTGGCCGAGGCAGAGACCAGTTTCCGTCAGGTCGTCGAGGCGGCTCGCATGGGCGAGGCGGTGGAACTGCTCGCTGACAGCCGAGTGCCCCTCGCGACGCTGGCAGAACGTCTGGGCTATGCCGAGCCCAGTGCCTTTTCACACGCGGTGCGCAGCCATTTCGGGGTATCGCCCCGAGCCCTTCGTGCAGACATGGCGAAGGGCAATTCAACGCGCGACTGAAGGCCGGTCAGGTCGCTTCCATGGCACGCACCAGATCAGGCCGGGGCGCCGACCGTCGCCAGCGGCAAGTCTTCCGCGTCGCCCAGCTTCCCGGCCACCAGGTCGATGAATGCCGACACGGCTGAGGGCAGATGGCGCCGGCTGGCGTAGACAAGGTGGACGCCGTGCCCCTTGCGGTGGTACTGCGGCAGCACCGGTATCAGCAGGCCGGCGCACAGTTCCCGACGTGTCATCGTAGACGGCAGCAGCGCAACGCCCAGACCGGCCAGCGCGGCCTTGCGCAGCACCTGCACGGTGTTGCCGCTGAGCCGGCCAGCCACCTGCACCTCGGCGTCGGTGCCATCGTGGGCTGACAAGTTCCAGGTCGCACGCCCGCTGGGGTGGGCGAACACCAGGCAGTCGTGGTCGGCCAGGTCCTGCAATGTGGCTGGCAGGCCACGCGCTGCGATGTAGGCCGGACTGGCCACGAGGCCATCCAGCCCGGCGCCCAACACCCGGCGCGCCAAGAACGCGGAGTCTTCCAGCACACCCCCGCGGATGGCGACATCGATGCGGTCGGCGATCAAGTCCGCACGCGCATCGCTGAGCACGAAGTCCACCCGCACCTGCGGGTACTCGGCCAGAAACTCCGCCAGCCAGTCCATTGGGAAGAAGTCGAAGAAGTCGGCTGGCGCCGCCACGCGTACCAGCCCGCTGGGCGCCTCGTTGCGGGACAGCAAGGACTGGCCCGCGTCGACCAGCCCTTCCACAGCCTCGGCACAGCGGTCGTGGAAGTCCTGGCCCGCGCTGGTGAGCGACAGCTTGCGCGTGGACCGCTGCATCAAGCGCGTGCCCAGGTGCGCTTCCAACTGCTGCACCCGGCGGCTCAAGGTGTTGGGCGGAATGCCCAGCCGGCGCGCGGCCTCGGCGAAGCTGCCGCAGCGCACCACTTGCACGAAGACGGCGACGTCATTGAGATCGAGCATGGACGATTGCTTGCTTTTCTGGATGAGTTCAATCCGATTGTGCCGTCTAGTCAATCAGCGAGCGGATTCTTAAGCTTCCGACATCGAATCAATGCGCCCCCAACCGATGTCTACCCCACCTGCCATTGAAGCCAACGCCTCCGTCGGGCAATCGAATCGCGCTGCCGCGCACCGCACCCGTGGCAGCTCGCACGGGCCTGTGACCCGCCTGATGAGCCCTGGCGACCTCGGCCTGGTCCTCAAGCCGTTCATCTTCCTGGACCTGGTGAACTTCGATGCACGGCATGGCCAAACGCGCTTCGGCATGCACCCGCACTCCGGCATCGCCACGCTGACATTCATGGCCCAGGGCGATGTGCGCTACGCCGACAGCACCGGCCAGGCCGGTGTGCTGCCCGAGGGTGGTGTGGAGTGGATGCAGGCCGGCGGCGGCGTGTGGCACACCGGCGAGCCGGTGGGCGAGCAACCTGGCCAGGGCTTCCAGCTGTGGGTGGCGCTGCCCGCCGCGCTGGAGAGCGCACCGGCGTTCAGCCGCTATCTGGCGCCGTCCGAGGTGCCGCGGGTGGGCCCGGTGCGCGTGCTGCTGGGCCGGTACGGCGCGGTGCACAGCGCGGTCGAGGCACCGTCCGCGATGACCTTTCTCGCAGTGACGCTGGCGCAGGGTGAACGTTGGCGCTACACGCCACCTGCCGGCCACACCGTGGCCTGGGTGGCGGTGGCCAGCGGGCGGCTGCTCGCCGGCGAGCCCATTGCGACCGGCGAACTCGTCAGCTTCGCCCCTTCAGAAACCGCCATCGACTTCATCGCGGGCACCGACACGCGCTTCGTGCTGGGCTCTGCCGTGCCGCACCCGCATCCGCTGGTGATGGGCACCTACTCCGTCCACACCAGCGCCGACGCGCTGGACCGTGGCGAAACCGAAATTCGCCGCATCCGGCAGAGCCTGCGTGCTGCGGGCCAGCTCGCCTGAATGACGAATCGCAGGCAGGCGGCAGGCGCATGCACAGATCCGACGTCGCCCGCTTTCCCAGACCCCAACCCAACCCAACGAAAGACATCATCATGACCATCGGCATCATCGGTTCCGGCGCACTCGGCAGCAACGTGGCCCGCGCGCTCGCCATGAAGGGCATTGAAGCCACCATCTCCACCCGCCGCGGGCCCGAGGCACTGGCGCCGCTGGTGGCCGAACTCGGGGGCTCCATCAAGGCCGGCACCGTGGAAGAGGCGGCCTCGGCCGACATCGTGCTCATCGCCGTGCGCTGGACCGACCTGGGCACCGCGCTCAAGGGCCTGCCGGCCTGGAACAACCGCATCGTCATCGACGGCACCAACCCCGTCGAGTTCCTCGACCCCAACTCGCCCGACGCCAAGGACCCGAGCAACCCGCTGGCGGCCTACGGCATCAAGGCCATCGACCTGGGTGGCCGCTCATCGAGCGAGGTGGTGCGCGACATGCTGCCCGGCGCACGCGTCGTCAAGGCGTTGAACCACCTGGACGTGAACGTGCTGGCGCAGCCCGAGGTGTCTGGCGGCCAGCGTGTGCAGTTCTATGCCGGCGACGACGCCGATGCCAAGCGGGCCGTGCGCCAGGTGCTGGAAGCCATCGGCTACTTCCCGGTGGACCTCGGCGCGCTGGTCACGGGCGGTCAACTCTCGCAATTGCCCTTCGGCAGCCTGGCTGCCACCAACCTCATCAAGATCTGAAAACGGGCCCTTGAACACCGATCAGCAAACAAGCACCACCAAGCTCTCGGGCAGGCGGCGCCTGATGGCCGCAGCCACGCTCGCACTCACTGCTTTCGCTGCACTGGCACAAGCCCATTCCACGGGCAAGACCATGGCGCTTCCGCCATAACCTCGATGAGACGGGATGCCAGAAAGCCGCCTGTCGCCACCGTCGGTTGATGGCCGAGACCGGGTGCCCGCGTGAGCGCCCGACAGCGGTCAGCCAAGGCTCAGGCCTACGAATGCCAACACCGCAACGAGGCGGCGGCGCTACGCAGCGGCCCGCTGGGCTGGCTGCTGAGTGGCTGGTGCGCGCCGATCGGCACCGGCTCGGCTGCCGCGGTGGCCTTGGCGCGCCGACTCCAGGCGCCTGGCGCCCCGCACGCTGCTTCAAGCCCTGTCGCAGGCCTGGTAACAATAGCCGACGCCGTAGACAGAGCGGATGCGCTCGCTGCCGGCGCCGGCTTGATCCAACTTGCGGCGCAGGTTCTTGACGTGGCTGTCCACGGCGCGTTCGGTGGCCGGGCGGGCGTCGCCATGCAGCAGGTCAAGCAGCTGTGCGCGGGGGTAAACGCGCCCAGGCTGCGCCGCCAGCGTGCTGAGCAAGCGGAACTCGATGGGCGTGAGGTCGAGGTCGCGGCCCAGCCACGCCGCGCGCCAGCCTTTGTCGTCCACCTGCAGCGGGGACGGCAGCGCCGGGAGCGGCGCAGGCGGCGGCACTGCCGGTGCATCGACCCGCTGCGGCCGCTGTGCTGAGCGGGTGCGGCGGAGCACGGCCTTCACGCGCGCCATCACCTCCCGTGGGCTGAAGGGGTTCTTGGCGATGTAGTCATCGGCGCCGAGTTCCAGGCCGGCCAGGCGGTCGGCTTCGTCGGCACGCGCAGTCAGCATGACGATGGGCACGGCCGTGATCGCACGCAGCGCTCGGCACAGGCTCAGGCCGTCCAGGCCGGGCAGCATCAGGTCCAGCAGCACCAGGTCGTGGCGGCGCTCGGCCCAGGCCCGCAGCGCCGCATGGCCATCGGCCACACATTCAGCCTCGTGGCCGGCCACGCGCAGGTAATCGGCCAGCAGCGCCGCGAGCTTGGGCTCGTCTTCCACCACGAGCACCCGCGCCGGACCGGGCTCCAGCAGCAAGTGCGGCAGCTGGGCGTCGTCATCCAAGGGCCGGCAGCTCCACGCGCAACCACAAACCGCCCATCGGCGAAGGTCGGGCTTCGATGCGGCCTTCGTGCGCCTGCACGATGCGCTGGCAAATCGACAGGCCCAGTCCGGCGCCGCCACTCTTGCGGCTGCGCGAGGGCTCGACACGGAAGAAGCGTTCGAAGAGGCGTGGCAACTGGTCGCTGCGCACGCCGGGCGCGCTGTCGTGCAGGTCGATCAGCATCTGCCGGCCCTCGCGCCGCGCCTGCAGGCGCAGTGCGCCGCCGGCATCGGTGTAGCGGCAACTGTTCTCCAGCAGGTTGGCAAACAGCTGGCGCAGGCGGCGCGCGTCACCGAAGGCCGGCAACGGGCCGGGCGGCAGCTCGAGCTGCAGCGCCAGGCCGCTGCTCCGCAAGCGCTCGCCAAAGGCGCCGGCGGTGTCGTCGATGATCTCGCGCAGGTCGAGCGCGGCCTTGCGGTAGGACAGCGCGCCGACATCGGCCAGCGAGAGTTCGTAGAGGTCGTCCACCAGCCGGTGCAGCGTGGTGACCTCGGCCTTCAGCGAACGAAGCGCGTCCGCGTCCAGCGGGCGCACACCATCTTCGAGCGCCTCCAGCTCGCCGTGCAGCACGCCCAGCGGTGTGCGCAGTTCGTGCGAGACATCGGCCATGAACTCGCGCCTGGTGGACTCGTTGCGCTGCAGCGCCAGCGCCAGCTGGTTGAAGTCGTGCGCCAGTCGCCCGATCTCGTCGTCGGCGGCGCGTTCAGGCACGCGCATGGTGTAGTCGCCGGCGGCCAGGCTGTGCGTGGCCTCGGCCACCCGCCGCACCGGCCTCAAGAGCCGGCGTGAAGCCCAGAACGCCACGGCCGCGGCCAGCAACACAGCGCCACCGCCCACCAGCCAGCCGGTGCGCGCCTGGGCGTCAGCAAAGCGCTTCTCCGCGCCCGAGCTGACCGATTCAAACGGCGTCAGCACCAGCCAGCCGACCGTGAGGCCGTCGATGGTGACAGCGCGTTCCACTGCGTTGTCTGCCGGGCGGTCGAAGCCCACGATGCGCTGGCGATCAGCATCCAGCAGCGTGAAGCGGCGTGACGCGCCAGTCAGCTCAGCCGGCGTTGGCGAGGCCTGCGGGCGCTCGGTGATCGGCACCTTGAGGTCTTCGGGCGCCGGGCGCAGCAGGCGGTACCAGAGATCGGGGCGTTCACGCAGGAAATCCCAGCTGCCCTGCTGACGGTAGCCGGTTGTCACGCTGGGCACGGCCAGGTCGAGCCGGATCACCGCCTGTTCATTGAGGTAGCCGAGAAAGTCGCGGTTCAGGTTGACGTGCGCACCCACGCCCATGGCCACGGCCACCACCACGGCAGTGCTCAGCACGGCGGCAAAAAGGCGGGTGGCGAGGTTGAATTTCATGGTCGACCGCAGCGGGTGTACACGATGACGCCGCTGATTTGCAGAACAGCGGCTGCGAGGCCTTCGGACTCACGGGCTCTTCAAAGTCTCTCCACATTGTGCGGGCAACATCAACCAGTGCACACCTTCGCCGGCCTCCCCCTTTCGCCCCGCGCTGCGGCAGCCCTGCTGCTGGTGGCCGGATTGCTCACCGCCTGCCAGGACAAGCCGGCTGCGCCAGCGGCCCGTGCCGCTCCCGAGGTGGGAGTGGTCACCGTCACGGCGCAGGACGCGCCGCTGCAGCTGGAGCTGCCCGGCCGCCTGAGTGCCAGCCAGCGCGCCGAGATCCGCCCGCAGGTGGGCGGCCTGGTGCAGCGGCGGCTGTTCACCGAAGGCGGCCGCGTCACCGCCGGCCAGCCGCTCTACCAGCTGGACGCCGCCAGCTTCGAGGCCGAGCGTGCACGCAGCGCCGCGGCGCTGCAGAAGACCGAGGCCCAGCAGGCCGCGGCGCGCGTGAAGGCGGCGCGCGATGCCGAACTGTTGAAGGTCGACGCCATCAGCCGCCAGGCCGCCGACGACAGCAGCGCCGCGCTGCGCAGCGCCGAGGCCGACGTGACGGTGGCCAAGGCCGCGCTCGACGCCGCCATGGTGCAGCTAAAGCGGGCCCGCATCGAGGCGCCCATCAGCGGCCGCATCGAGGTCTCCACCGTCACGCCGGGGGCGCTGGTCACCGCCAACCAGGTGCAGGCGCTCACCACCATCCAGCAGCTCGACCCCATGCACGTGGACATCGTGCAGAGCAGCGCCGAGCTGCTCTCATTGCGCAGGCAGCTCAACGGGCAGACCACCAGCCGCCAGGTGCAGCTGGTGCTGGAAGACGGCAGCGTGCACCCGCAGCCAGCGACGCTGCAGTTCAGCGGTGTCACGGTCGACCCCGGCACTGGCAGCGTGACCTTGCGCGCCGTGGTGCCCAACCCCCAGGGCACGCTGCTGCCGGGCATGGTGGTGCAGGCGCGCCTGTTCGCGGGTGTGGACCGCGAGGTGCTGCTGGTGCCGCAGCAGGGCGTCAGCCGCACGGCAACGGGTGACGCCACCGCGCTGGTGGTGGGCGAAGGCAACAAGGTGGAGCGCCGTCGGCTGACACTGTCACGCGCGGTGGGCAACCAGTGGCTGGTCACCAGCGGCCTGAAGGCCGGCGACCGCCTCATCGTCGAAGGCCTGCAGCGCGCGCGTGTCGACCAGGTGGTGATGCCGGTGGTCGCCGGCTCAAAACCGGCCGTCAAGAGCGGCGGCAAGCCTGCAGCGGGGGCTGCGGGGGGCCCAGGCGCTTCAGCCGCTTCAAGCGCCACCAAAGGCTCCAGCGCCGCCGCCACGGCGGCTCGCTGAGCGTCAGCAGGAGCCCACAGTCATGGCCTCATTCTTCATCGACCGCCCCATCTTCGCCTGGGTGCTGGCCATCGTCATCATGCTGGCCGGCGGTGCCGCCACGCTGACGCTGCCGCTGGAGCGCTACCCGGACATCGCGCCCACGCGCGTCAGCATCAACACCAGCTACCCCGGCGCCTCGGCGCAGACCATCGAAGACTCGGTGACGCAGATCGTCGAGCAAAGTCTGAAGGGCATCGACGGCCTGTTGTCGATCGAAAGCAGCAGCAGCGCCTCCGGCAGCGCCAACACCAACCTCACCTTCGAAGCCAGCATCAATCCCGACACCGCCCAGGTGCAGGTGCAGAACAAGGTGCAATCCATCATCAGCCGGCTGCCGCAGGCCGTGCAGGCCCAGGGCGTGCGCGTCACCAAGGCCAGCACCGAATTCCTGATGGTGGCCATGCTGACCAGCGACGACCCCAACATCAGCTCCAGCGACCTGGGCGACTACCTGAACAGCACGCTGGTGGACATCATCAGCCGCGTCGAGGGCGTGGGCGACGTCAACGTCTTTGGCTCGGGCTATGCGATGCGCATCTGGCTCGACCCGGCCAAGCTGCAGCGCTACAACCTCGTGCCCGGCGACATCCGCACCGCCTTGCAGCAGCAAAACGCCGAGGTCTCCGCAGGCCAGATCGGTGCGCAGCCGGCGCCCGAAGGGCAGCGCTTGTCGGCCATCATCACCGCACGCTCCAAACTCAACACCACCGAACAGTTCCGCGATGTCGTGCTGCGTGTGCAGCCCGATGGTTCGGCCTTGCGCCTGGGTGATGTGGCGCGTATCGAACTGGGCCGCGACAGCTACACCACCAACGTGCGCAGCAGCGGCCGCAATGCCGCCGGCCTGGCCATCTTTCCGGCCAGCGGCGCCAACGCGCTGACCACGGGCGACGCCATCCGGGCCAAGCTCAAGGAGCTGGAGCCCTTCTTCCCGCCCGGCTACCAGGCCACCATCACCTACGACACCACGCCGTTCGTGCGCGTGTCCATCGAGGGCGTGGTGAAGACGCTGCTAGAGGCCATCGTGCTGGTGGTCGTCATCATGTACCTGTTCATGCAGAACCTGCGCGCCACGCTGGTGCCGGCCATTGCCGTGCCGGTGGTGATGCTCGGCACCATGGGCGTGCTGGCGGTGGCCGGCTTCTCGATCAACACGCTGACGATGTTCGGCCTGGTGCTGGCGATCGGACTGCTGGTCGACGACGCCATCGTGGTGGTGGAGAACGTTGAGCGCCTGATGCGCGAAGAGGGCCTGAGCCCCTACGAGGCCACGCAGCGCAGCATGAAGGAGATCAGCGGTGCGCTGGTCGGCATTGCCGTGGTGCTGAGCGCGGTGTTCATCCCCATGGCGTTCTTCGGCGGCTCCACGGGCGTCATCTACCGCCAGTTCAGCATCACCGTAGTGACTGCGATGGTGCTGTCGGTGCTGGTGGCGATGAGCCTGTCGCCGGCGCTGTGCGCGACGCTGCTCAAGCCCGTGCACAAGGGAGAACATGCCCACCACGGCGGGCCCTTCGGCAAGCCGCTGGACTGGTTCTTTGGCGGCTTCAACCGCGGCTTCGACCGGTTCACCGAACGCTATGTCCGCGGCGTTGGCTGGCTGGGCAAGCGCACTTTGCGCAGCCTGGCCGTCTTCGGCCTGCTGATCGGCGCGACGGCCTGGCTCTACACCAGCTTGCCGACGTCCTTCCTGCCCGACGAGGACCAGGGCGGCCTGCAGATGCAGGTGCGCATGGCGCCCGGCGCGACCGGCGAACGCCTGGAAGCGGTGGCTGCGCAGGTCGAGGCCTACCTGGGCGAACAGCCCGAGGTGCTGTACTACAACGTCGTGCGCGGCGCCGACGGCGACCAGGGTTCGGGCCGGGGATTCATCCGCTTGACCGACTGGTCCTTGCGCCCGGCGAAGAACCAGGGCGCCGGCGCGCTGGCCGAACGCTTCAGCCGAGAACTGGGTCGGCGCGTGCGCGATGCGCAGGTCTTCATCGTGCAGCCGCCCACCGTGCGCGGCCTGGGCGGCAGCGCCGGCATCCAGCTCTTCCTTCAAGACCTGGGCGGGCTGGGGCAGGAGCAGCTGATTGCCGCGCGCGACCAGCTCATCAACCTGGGCAACCAGCGACCCGAACTGTCACGCACACGCACGCAGAGCCTGGCCGAAACGCCGCAGCTGAAGATCACCATCGACGACCAGAAGGCCGGCGTGCTGGGCGTGCAACCCAACGTCATCAACGACACCTTGTCCATCGCCCTGGGCAGCAGCTACATCAACGACTTCATCGACCGCGGCCGCGTCAAGCGTGTGCTGGTGCAGGGCGAAGCCGCCTACCGCGCGTCACCCGACAACCTGAAGCACTGGTACGTGCGCAGCACCAGCGGGCAGATGGTCTCGATGGCGGCGTTTGCCACGAGCAGCTGGTCCACCGCACCGCGCCAGTTGGTGCGCTACAACGGCAGCCCGGCCTTTGAAATCCAGGCCGACGTGCCGCCTGGCGTGAGCTCGGGCGCCGCGATGAAGGCGATGGAAGAGCTGCTGCGCGAGATGCCCGCGGGCATTGGCTACGAATGGGCCGGCCGCAGCTACCAAGAGCGCTTGTCGGGCTCGCAGGCACCGCTGCTGTATGCCGTGTCGGTGCTGTTCATCTTCCTGTGCCTGGCGGCGCTGTACGAAAGCTGGTCGGTGCCCTTCAGCGTGATGCTGGTGGTACCACTGGGCATCCTGGGTGCGCTGGTTGCCAGCCACCTGGGCGGGCAGAACAACGACGTGTTCTTCCAGGTCGGCTTGTTGACGACCGTGGGGCTGAGTGCCAAGAACGCCATCCTCATCGTCGAGTTCGCCGAAGCGCTGCGCCAGCAGGGCCTGGGCGTGTTCGAGGCCACCTTGAAGGCCTGCCGGCAACGCGTGCGGCCCATCATCATGACGTCGCTGGCCTTCGGCATGGGCGTGCTGCCGCTGGCCCTGGCCAGCGGCGCTGGGTCTGGTTCGCAGCAGGCCATCGGCTTCGGCGTGCTGGGCGGCATGATCAGCGCCACCGTGCTGGGCATCTTCTTCGTGCCACTGTTCTATCTGTGGGTGAAGTCGCTGTTCTCGCGGCGCCCGCCGCAGCCCGCTGCGGTGGCCGGCAGCCAAGAGGCGACGGCATGAACCGCCCTGCGATCAGCCCAGCGCTGCGCACGGCGCTGACACCGGCGGCAGCCTTGGCCATGGCCCTGGTTCTGGCCGGCTGCGGCAGCCTGGTGCCGCCCGTGGGTTCGCCCCAGGCGCCGCTGCGCGGTGACTTCCGTGCCGGCGCGGTGACGGCGGAAGCGACGCGGCTGGATGCCGACCCGGCCGCAGCCGCCAGCGAATGGGACGGCTTCTTCACCGACGACCGGCTGCGCCGCGTGGTGGGCCTGGCGCTGGCCGGCAACCGCAGCCTGCGTGCCAGCGTGGCGGCGGTGGAGCGTGCACGTGCGCAGTACGGCATCAGCGAGGCCAACCGCTGGCCCGAACTGCGGGGCACGGCGTCGACCAGCCAGCAAGGCAGCGACGGCAGCGGCACCAGCCGCAGTTACACCGCGAGCCTGGGCGTGACAGCCTGGGAAATCGACCTCTTCGACCGCCTGGGCAGCCTGCAGGGTGCGGCGCTGGCGCGCTTCCTGGCCCAACAGGAGACGCAGCGCAGCGCGCGCCTGAGCCTGGTGGCGCAGGTGGCCGACGCCTGGCTGACCCTGGCTGCCGAAGGCCAACGCCTGCGCCTGGCCGAAGAGCTGCGCCTGAGCCAGCAACAGACCCTGGAGCTGAACGAACGCCAGTACCGCCTGGGCGCCGCTTCGGGCCTGCAGCGTGCGCGGGCACAGACGGCCTATGAAGCCGCCCGCGGTGAGGTCGCGCGCAGCGCCGCCGCGGTGACGCAGGCGCGTCTGGTGCTGGAACTGCTGGCCGGCCAGCCTTTACCCGATGCGCTGCTGCCCGGTGCGCAGGTCGACAAGACCACGGCCATGCCCGACATCCCCGCAGGCCTACCCGCCAGCGTGCTGCTGAAGCGCCCCGACCTGCGCGCGGCTGAACAGCAGTTACAGGCCGCAGCCTACGACGTGGGCGCGGCACGCGCCGCACGTTTCCCGCGGCTGACGCTGACGGCCAGCGCCGGCCTGCGCAGCCCCGAACTCGACGGTCTGGTGCGCAGTGGCAGCGGCTTCTGGAGCCTGCTGCCCAGCCTGGACGTCCCGCTCTTCGACGCCGGCGCGCGCCAGGCGCAGGTGGACGTCACCGAGGCCACACGCCGCGAGGTCATGGCGAACTACGAAGCGGCGCTGCAGTCGGCGTTCCGCGAAGTGGCCGACGCGCTGGCCGTGCGCGACGGCGTGGCCGAGCGCCTGGACGCGCAGCAGGCGCAGGTGGAAGCCGCCGAGCGCAGCTTGAACCTGGCCGAGCAGAGTTACCGCTTGGGTGCGTCCAGCCAACTCGAACTGCTGGACGCTCAACGCCAGATTGCCATCGCACGCCAAGGCTTGGTGGCGTTGCGCCAAACAGAGCAGGCAAACCGCGTCGTACTGCTGCGCGCACTAGGCGGACGTTGGACCGAGGGCGGCTGAGTTTCTGCTGACGACTGGCGTGAAGGCCAGCTTGATCATCGTGGAGTGTGGAATGGCCCGCACCGCCGGTGCACCCTCCAAAGCAAGACTTGGCAATGCACGTGCGTATCTAGGACGCTGCAGTCCATGTCGGCTTCACGGCTAGAAGTTTGCTGGGGCGTCCGACGGTTTCGGGTCGCAGGCTGCCCCACGCCTCAGGGTAGAGCCGTCATCGGAGGCTGGCCGACCGCAGCGCCCTGCGACCAGCAAACGCCGCGAGCGTCGCTTGGTCGGGCGCGCCGTAGTCGATGACCTTCAGCGGCGTCCTGGCCAACCAGAGCGATTGCGCCAGCAGCGTTCGATCAGGAGAGTCGCGCAATCCGACTTCAAGTTGGAACGCCAGATCGTTGAGCGATCCCAGGACCCGCCGGTTCACCGTCTTTCCGATAACCCAACTTTGCATGGCACCGTGCTCGGCGATCGCGTCGTCTAGTGGCACTCCGACGGCGGAGAGAACAAGCCGCGAGGTTTCGCTGAGCCGCTGGGCGAGAGATCGACCGTCTCGTGCCGGCACCACGACTGGCAGCAAGCTTCGCTCACTGACAGCGAGCACGACCTGGATCCGGCCAACTCGAATCAGGTTGGCATACCAGTCGCCCAGGACTGTGTCCGTCGGTGTCGGCTCTGGATCAGGCGTGGCGTTGAGCCTGTCGAGCAGTTTCTGGGTACAACGCAGGACGAACACGGCGGCGTGGCATGTTGGGGCGAGCACCGAGTATCGTGGCTGGCGAACGTCCCCTTGCGACGGTAGAGCAGTCCTACATGTACTAAGGCATCGAATGACCGGTGATCAACCCGCCGTCACTGGGCACGCATGCGCTGAGTGACTGAGTTCAGTCTGAACCAGACCATGACTGACGGCACGGTCTCACGCTGCCACGCAAGAGGCATGTGCATGGGCTACAGCGTCAATCGAAGAAACGCCCTTCCACCACTAGCCTCGCGGGCTCCACACCCACGGCCTGCGGAAACTTGCTGTCGATACGGTGCAAATTCTGGTCCAGCCGCATGCCGGTCTTCTTCTCGATGCTGGTCAGGGGCACCTGGTACCAGCGGAACTGGCTCAGCTCCAGCGATTCAGGCTTGAGCTTCTTTAGCAGGTCCTGCTGGGTCAGGACATAGGCCCGCGCCTTGTTCTGGCCGTCTTCGTCGTCGACATAGAAGACGATCTTCCAGAATTCGGCCGGTAACTGTGCGCCGCGGTAGGGACGGTCTTCCTTGGCGAGCACAGGCCCACCCATAACGCTGACCCTCAGGTCCTTGAGAACGACCTCGTCAAGGATGGCGTTCTCGAGCAGGCCCCATTGGCCCTTGAGCTGAGATTGGTTGAACGCCTCATGCTGGGGCGTCATGTTCGTGAAGAAGAAGCTGTCGATATTGCCCTGACTGGCTTCCTCAGGAGAGCCCCAGACCAGATCGTCCCGGCGGGCGACGTGCCCGCGGTCCAGCGGGTTGGCCTGGTACAGCTCGTCACCCCACTGGAAGTCTTCGAGGCCTTCCCGGCTGTCCTTGATGAACGGTATGCCTTTACGCGACAGGGAACGCTTTCGCGCTCCGTCGATGTTCCAGGCTACGCATCGAGGCAGCTTTCTGGACCTGCTCTGCCAGACAGTGAAGTGGCAATAGTCAATGAAGTCGCCGCCGGCCAGCCCGATGAGGTCGTCGGCAGCGCTCTTCTGAAACCGGGGCCGTGGCACTGGGAAGTCCAGGAAGTCGGATCGAAAGCCGGTCCGAAAGCGCTCGGCCGCTTCGACCGAGGGGCCGGTGATCGGGTGGGTGCCAGGAGCCGCCTCTGCAAGCGGCTCGATCTCGAGCTTCTCGAAGACACTGTGGGCATAACAGGCCAAAGCAAACTCGCCGTCGCTGCCTTCTGCATCACCGCCAAAGTGCAGACCCAGCATGGTGGTGGTCGTTTGTCCCTTCGTGTCCACGGCCAGCCACGCCGAGCCGGAATCCCCGCCCTTGGAGATCTCGCCGTCCTTTGGTAGGCGCTTGGCCCAGGGCTCGATCTCGAAGCCCCCGATGATTTGCTCGGGCATGTCCTCGTAAGGCATCTTGAACAGTGCGTCGACACGCGAGACCTGGCCGTAAGTGACGCCAGTCGTGCGTCCGCTCTTGGCGACCACGTCGCCCAGGTCAGGCTTGCCGACGCTTTTGATGACGACACCTAGTTCGAGCTGGGCGAGATCAACGCGCCGGCCTTCGACTGAGGCTATGGCGCAGTCCCCGGCCAGGCCGAGGTGGCTTCGCAGCAAGCGCCCAATGCCGTTGCTGAAGACACGGTTGTCATCGTAGGGCCCGGGCTGGACTATGGCGTCACCAATCTGACCGCCGGCGCCGTGCAGCACGTGCCAGTTGCTCAGCAAGACGGTGTCTCCACTTGTGGCGTCCCGCACGATGGCCCCCAGGGTGCCGGCCGTGAGCGAAGCGTGTGAAATGCTGACACCGGGCATTACCGGATTCAGGCGGACCTTGCGGCTGGTCTTCGGCTTCAGCTGCACGACCGCGTAGCTAGGCCGGAACTTTCGCTCTACGATATCGGTGGGAATGCTGACGCCTTCGAATTCGATGGCGGTGGGCAGCGCGCTCACGCCTTCGGCGGCCAAGCCCTCCAGCGAGACCTTGCGCTCGACGCTGAACTGCAGGCTCGGGGTCTTGGTCTTCTTGTCGCCCTGGATCTTGTAGCCGATGCCGACGCTTGTGACCTTGGGCAGGGCCAGAAGCGACTCGCCCTTGGCTCGAATGAGCCGGCGGATGCGCTCGATGTCTGGTGCGGAAGCACTGTCAGAGGATGCGCCTGCACCTGGAACCGCAGGCAAATGCTTCGGCGTCTTCTTGCTGGCCATGTCGGACTCCTTCTCGCAGAGGGGTATGGAAGACGTGAAGCTGGCCTCCTCAAGCAGTAGGCTGGGCCTGCGCTGTTTGGGCATAGCGGCGCCGAGCTTCCCGCGCGCGCGGCTGGTCCGCATCCTCTGTCGTTAGGATGCGCAACCCCACGATCGTCAAGCGCTAGTCATGAAGGTGGGAGTCCCACAAGTTCCAAGGAGCAGGGCTTCCCCACCGTTCAGACAGCAAGCTCTCGGGCGGCGGACGCTTACATCCCGGACCTTGAATTGCTGCATGCGTCCCCATCGGTGGCTCCTGGGAGTGGCGCATTGTTTGGCCGATTTGCAGCGGTTGCTGCCGGTCGCCACCAACCCTCGAACTCACGGTCTCGGACATCTTGTAGTCGTTCGGGCTCGCACCGGCTGGTGCCAGCACCGGCCGGTTACAGGGGTGCTGCTGACATTGCCGGCGACCGCGGTGGCGGTCGGAGCCCCCATTCAACCCACTTCAAACCTCGTCATGGTCAGGTCGAACGACTGCTCCTGCTTGGCTCGACGGGTCACTGTCGACCCATTGCTGTCGTACGCCCGGTCTTCCTCAATGACCACAAGGTGCAGGAAACCGAAGTTCGAGGCGGGCGGCAGCGGGCAACACCGCAGCGGTTGCTGCCGGTTGCCGCCAGCCCTCGGACTCACCGTCTCGAACATCTTGCAGTCGTTCGGGCTCGCACTGGCTTGCGCAACCACCGGCGATCGTGTCCCAGCGCGTGGAATGCGTCCGCGAGCCCGGGAGGTCTGAAGTGCGCGGTACTCAGCAGCGCACAGCAGGCTAGGGACGGTCTGCAAAAGTCCGTCGCCCATGTGCTTGGTCCCGCTGTGAGCCGATGAGACGATGCCGGCCATGAAGCAGCAGAGCCTGGGTCTGGGTCAGTCGACGAAGCGGACGCGACGGCGGGA
>NZ_BJCL01000024.1 GCF_005403045.1 Pseudaquabacterium pictum | reverse complement strand
CCGGCACGGCCTCGGCGGGCCGGGCCAGCAGCGGCACCCGGTCGGGCACCGGCGCTTCGGGCACGGGCGGCTGGGCGGGCGGTGGGGCGGCGGCGTCCGCAGCCGGTGGCAGATCGGCGGCCGTGGCCGGCGGGGCATCGGCCGGCACGCCGGGTGCCGGATCGGGTGCGGCCTGCGGCTGCCACACGCCCTGGCGGACGGCGCCGGGGCTGCTGTGGACATCAGGCCGGTCCTGCGGAGCACGCACCGCGCCGCCCCAGCGGCGTTCGCGCGCCTGACCCTGCGGGCCGGTGTACGCGTCCGACGCCACGGTGGCTTCGGCGCGGGCGCCGGCATCGCTGCCGGCCAGGCGGATGTTCAGCGCGCCCCACACGCCCTGGCCGGGCTGGGCGCTGCCACCCTCGGTGTTGCCGAACACCAGCACCGCCAGCACATGCAGCAGCACGGCCAGGGTGATGCACTGCCGCAGCGTCGACGGCGCCCCCGCCAGCGCAGGCCAGGGGCGGGGGCCGGGCGTTGCCGCGGTGTGCATCGGCCAGGCCAGGGTGGCGCGTGGGTGGGCGCCGGGCGGCGGCTCAGCCGCGGCCCACGAAGGGCATCTTGGTGGCCATCACCGTCATGAACAGCACGTTGGCGCTGGCCGGCAACCGGGCCATGGTCATGAAGCCGTCGACCACCGACTGCAGCTCCATGCGCGCTTCGGGCTTGATGCTGCCGTCGGCCTGCGGCACGCCCTTGGCCATGCGCTCGGTCATGTCGCTGGCCACGTTGCCGATGTCGATCTGGCCCACGGCGATGTCGAAGGCCCGGCCGTCGAGCGAGGCGGCACGGGTCAGGCCGCTGATGGCGTGCTTGGTGGCGGTGTAGGCGATCGAGCCCGGCCGCGGCGCATGGGCCGAGATCGAGCCGTTGTTGATGATGCGCCCGCCCATCGGCGACTGCTGGCGCATCATCTTGAAGGCGCCCGCCAGGCAGAAGAACGCGCCGTTCAGGTTGGTGTCGACCGCACGGCGCCAGGTGGCGGCATCGATCTCGTCGGGCGTCTGCACCGGCAGCGAGACGCCGGCGTTGTTGAACAGCAGATCGAGCCGGCCGAAGCGCTGGCCGATGGCGGCGAACAGCGCATCCACCGCGGTCTCGTCGCCCACATCGCAGGGCACGGCCAGGGCGCGCTCGGCGATGTCGCCGAACGGGTCACCGGCCTTGGCGATGGCGGCCTGCAGCGCCTCCATCCGGCGGCCGGTGTAGACCACCCGCCAGCCATCGGCCACCAGGGCGGCGGCGCAGCCCAGGCCGATGCCCGAGCCGGCGCCGGTGACCAGCGCGATGCGGTTGTGGGGTGTGGTGGCGGGCATGGCGGCGTCTCAATGGTGTGATGATTGATGCAGTCTGCCACAGGCCACCGGTGGCGCCAGCCGGCACAAGCCCTGCCCCGCCCTGCCGGGGCGCGGGCGCCGGGCGGCGTCAGTGGCCGCCGGCCGGCAGACGCAGCAGGCTGGGGCGCAGATGCCAGGCCCAGAGTGCCACAGCCCCCAGCCAGAACTGCGCCGCCAGCAGCGCCAGGCCGCCGCCGGCCTGCAGCGGGGCCACCGAGGGCGCCAGCAGCGCGGCCAGCACCGCCCCCTGCGCCGCACAGGCGCTGAACCACACGGCGTGGCCGATGCGCGGGGGGCGGCCGGCCTGACGCAGCGACACCGCGGTGGCCCGCCCCATCACCAGGGTGCCCAGGCAGCCCATCAGCAGTGCCGGCTGCGCCGGCACGTCGGGGTGCAGCAGCGTCAGGCCGGCGGCCGTGCCCAGCCACAACCAGGGCAGGCGCTGCAAGACGCCCTGGCGGCTGCCGGACGGGGTCAGGCTGGCGCCATCGGGCCGGGCCAGGGCCACCGCCAGTGGCACCAGGCCCAGCCACAGCGCCGCCTGCAACGCCAGCTGCAACGCCAGGCCCTGACCCAGCGCCAGTGCCAGCGCGCCGGCCCAGGTGCCAAGCGCCAGCACGGCCAGCGCCAGCAGGGCCGGCAACGCATGGACATGCCCGGGGGCGCTGCGGTGCTCCAGCACCGTCAGGCCCACCAGGCCGGCCAGCAGCGCCAGACCCACTGCCACCGCGGCCAGGCCCAGGGCCGCCAGCGGGGTGCTGACGTGGAAGCCCGGCACAGCCAGGCCGGCGCCACCGGCCACCAGCGCCAGCGGCACGGCGAGCAGCCGCGCTGCCAACGGCGGGCATCCCAGCCAGCGCGGCAACGCGTCCCACAGCAGGCCCACCAGGAACAGCGGCCACACCGCCACGCCCAGCAGCCAGGCCTGGGCCAGCGCCGGGTCCAGCAGCCAGGGCAGCGGCAGGCCGAGCGCCGGCGCCACCTGGGCCAGCGCCCACCACAGCGCGCTGGCCAGCAGCAGCACACCGCCGACGGCGAACGCCAGGCGGTGCGGCGCAGCCAGCAGCCGGCGCAGCGGCTGCACCCGGAACGCGGCGCCGCGGCGGGCGCCGAAACTGCCGGACGGCAGGCCGGCGGCTTGGGGTTGGAAGGGGTTCATGGCAGGGCGGATGGAACAGGAATCTCAGACGGCGACCAGCTCGGCGCCCTGCAGCCATGGTGCGGCGGCAGCCGGCGTCAGCAGGTGGGTGACCAGGTCGCGCACCGGGCGGATCTGGTCGCCGAACGGCAGCGCGCCCACACCGCGGAAGTACAGGCCCTTCTTCACATCGCCGCGCAGGGCGGCTGCCAGCTGCTGGTCGATGCAGAACTGGCCCCAGCCAGGCAGGCCGTCACGCAGGCCGCACTGGGCCAGGCAATCGAAGGCCTGGGTGCAGCGGGCCTTGGGGTGCAGCGTCGACTGCAGCGCGGGCTCGGCTTTCAGGTAGTTCACCAGCCAGGGCGTGGCCACGGCGCGGGCCGGCAGGCCGGCCACGCTGGTGAAAGTGCACATGTCGGCGTCGTGCGCGCCGGTCAGCACCTGCTTGAAGCCGAGGCTGGCATCGCCCTCGGTGGTGACGGCGAACGGCGTGCCCAGCTGTGCCGCCGCGCCGCCCAGGGCCTGGATGCGGGCGATGTCGGCATGGTGGCGGATGCCGCCGGCAGCGATCAGCGGGATGCGGCCTTCCAGCCCGGCGCTGCGCAGGAAGGCCAGCGCCTCAGGGATGCAGCGCTCGAAGTCGAAACGCGGATCGTCCAGGTCGGCGATCTTGGCCGCGCCCAGGTGGCCGCCTGCCAGGCGCGGGTGCTCCAGCACGATGGCATCGGGCAGGCGCTTCTTGCGCTCCCACTTCTTCACCACCAGGGCCACGCCACGCGCATCGCTGAGGATGGGCACCAGCAGGGCCCGGGGATGGTCGGCCGCCAGATCGGGCAGGTCCAGCGGCAGGCCGGCGCCCACCACCACCATGGGCGCGCCCGCCTGCAGCGCGGTTTTCACATGGGCGGCGTAGTCGCTGACGGCGCGCATCACGTTCACCGCCACCAGGCCATGGCCGCCGGACAAGGCCAACGCGGCGCGCACCTCGCGGCGCAGGGCCTCCAGGTTGGCGGCATTGATCTGGGCGCGGCTGTCGTCGTCGCAGCCCACCCGCTGCGGCAGGTGCTGCGTGCGGGCCATCAGGTCGGGGTGGTGGCGGCGCAGGTCCACCGAGCTGAGCGTGCCCACGCCGCCCAGCGCGGCCACGCTGCCGGCCAGCCGGTGGGCCGACACGCCCACACCCATGCCACCCTGGACGATGGGCAGCAGCGGACGGCTGGCCAGGGTCAGCGGCCGCAGGCCGCTGGCAGCCAGCTGCGGCAGCATGGCGGGCGGCAAAGGGGTGTCAGCGGGAGCAGTCGGCATGGGCGCCAGCCGCGCAGCGGCCGTGGGATGGGCAAAACAGCCGGCAGGCTAGCCGTACGCGCCCACCCGGCGGTTGATCAGGATCAGGGTTCACCCGGATCCGGCGCCACGGCGCCAGTGCTGCCACGGCCAGCCAGTCGCCGGCCAATCGCGGGCCATCGTCTAGCATGCCGGTCGCCCTGCACTGGAGACCCCTGATGACCACCCCCCACCGCATTGCCGCCATCCCCGGCGATGGCATCGGCAAGGAAGTGATGCCCGAAGGCCTGCGCACCCTGCAGGCGGCGGCCCAGCGCTTCGCCATCCCGCTGGAGATCACGCCCATCGCCTGGGCCAGCTGCGACCACTTTGCCCAGACCGGCCAGATGATGCCGGACGACTGGAAGGCGCAGATCGGCGGCATGGACGCCATCCTGTTCGGCGCGGTGGGCTGGCCCGACACGGTGCCGGACCACATCTCGCTGTGGGGCAGCCTGCTGAAGTTCCGGCGCGAGTTCGACCAGTACATCAACCTGCGCCCGGCGCGGCTGATGCCCGGCGTGCCGTGCCCGCTGGCGAACAGGAAGCCGGGCGACATCGACATGCTGATCGTGCGCGAGAACACCGAGGGCGAGTACAGCAGCGTCGGCGGCGTGATGTTCGGCGGCACCGAGCGCGAGTTCGTGCTGCAGGAAAGCGTGTTCACCCGCCACGGCAGCGAGCGGCTGCTGAACTACGCCTTCAACCTGGCCCGCAGCCGTGCCCGCAAGCATGTGACGGTGGCCACCAAGAGCAACGGCATCGCCATCAGCATGCCCTGGTGGGACGAGCGCGCCGCCGAGGCCGCCGCCCGCCACCCCGACATCACCTGGGACAAGCAGCACATCGACATCCTGGCCGCACGCTTCGTGCTGCAGCCGCAGCGCTTCGACGTGGTGGCCGCCACCAACCTCTTCGGCGACATCCTGAGTGACCTGGGCCCGGCCTGCACCGGCACCATCGGCATCGCGCCCAGCGCCAACCTGAACCCGGAGCGCAAGTTTCCGAGCCTGTTCGAGCCGGTGCACGGCTCGGCGCCCGACATCTTCGGCAAGAACATCGCCAACCCGGTGGCCATGGTCTGGAGCGCGGCGATGATGCTCGAGTTCCTGGGCCACAAGGACGCCCACGACGCCATCCTGCGCGCCATCGAGGCGGTGCTGCGCGACGGCCCGAAGACCGCCGACCTGGGCGGCACGGCCAACACCACGCAGATGGGCGAGGCCATCGCAGCCCTGGTGGCTGGCGGCATCTGAAGCCCGATGGAAGACGTCGATGCCGTGGTGATCGGCGCCGGCGTGGTCGGCCTGGCGGTGGCCCGCGCCCTGGCGCAGGCCGGGCGCGAGGTGCTGATCCTGGAGGCGGAGAACGCCTTCGGCACCGGCACCAGCAGCCGCAACAGCGAGGTCATGCACGCCGGCAT
This sequence comes from Pseudaquabacterium pictum, assembly GCF_005403045.1. Lineage (GTDB taxonomy): Bacteria > Pseudomonadota > Gammaproteobacteria > Burkholderiales > Burkholderiaceae_C > Pseudaquabacterium > Pseudaquabacterium pictum. Next base: position 58,356 of record NZ_BJCL01000024.1, on the reverse strand, counting down.
CTACTACCCCACCGGCAGCCTGCGTGCGCGGCTGTGCGTGCGCGGCAAGCAACTGCTGTACGACTTCTGCGCCAGCCACGGCGTGGCCCACCAGCGCTGCGGCAAGCTGATCGTCGCGGCCACGGCCGACGAGCTGCCGGCCCTCGACAGGCTGCTGGCCACCGCCCACGCCAACGGCGTGCCCGACCTGCAGCGGCTGGGCGCCGCCGAAGCCCAGGCGCTGGAGCCCGCGCTGCACTGCGTGGGCGCGCTGCTGAGCCCGTCGACCGGCATCATCGACAGCCACGGCCTGATGCTGGCCCTGCTGGGCGATGCCGAGGCCGCCGGCGCGGTGCTGGCGCTGTGCGCACCGGTGCAGGCAGGCCGCTGCACGCCGCAGGGCATCGAACTGGACGTGGGCGGTGAGGAGCCGATGCAGCTGCGCGCCCGCACCGTGGTCAACAGCGCCAGCCTGCAGGCGCCGGCGCTGGCGCGGCAATTCAAGGGGCTGGATGCCGCCCACATCCCGCACGACCACCTGGCCAAGGGCTGCTACTTCACCCTGCCCGGCCGCGCGCCGTTCAGCCGGTTGGTCTACCCGGCGCCGGGCCAGAGCAGCCACCTGGGCGTGCACCTCACGCTGGACCTGGGCGGCCAGGCCCGCTTCGGCCCCAGCTTCGAATGGGTGGATGCCATCGACTACACCGTGGATGCGGCAGGCGCCGACCACTTCTATGCCGAGGTGCGGCGCTACTGGCCCGGCCTGCCCGACTGCGTGCTGCAGCCGGGCTATGCCGGCATCCGGCCCAAGATCAGCGGCCCGGGCGAGCCGGCGGCCGATTTCCGCATCGACGGCCCGGCGGTGCATGGCGTGCCGGGGCTGGTCAACCTGTTCGGCATCGAATCACCCGGGCTCACCTCCAGCCTGGCGATTGCAGACCTGGTGCTGGAACGGCTCGGCCCATCAGATTTTTAGAACGGTCGCATCAACCCCACCGCACGCCCCGGGCGCTGCCGCTCCGCAGAATCACGGCATTCCCCGGCACCCACGGGGCATCAACGGAGCACACACCATGAGCGACATCGTCATCGTCTTCCACAGCGGCTACGGCCACACCGCCAAGGTGGCCGAGGCCGTGGCGGCCACCAGCGGCGCGCAGCTGCTGGCCATCGACGCCGAGGGCAACCTGCCCGACGGCGGCTGGGAGGCCCTGGCCGCGGCCAAGCTGATCGTCTTCGGCTCGCCCACCTACATGGGCAGCGTGAGCTGGCAGTTCAAGAAGTTTGCCGATGCGTCCAGCAAGGCCTGGTTCGGCCAAGGCTGGAAGGACAAGCTGTTCGCCGGCTTCACCAACAGCGCGTCGATGAACGGCGACAAGCACAGCACCCTGCACTACTTCATGACGCTGGCCATGCAGCACAGCGGCCTGTGGGTGGGCACCGGCATGATGCCCAGCAACAACAAGGCGGCCACGCGTGACTCGATCAACTACGTCGCCTCGTCGGCCGGCCTGATGACCTCGACCCCGTCGGACGCCTCGACCGACGAGATGGTGCCGGGCGACATCGCCACGGCCAAGGTGTTCGGCGAGCGCTTGAAGGCCGCGGTCGCCAAGTTCGCCGGCTGATCGGCCCCGGCAGTCAGGAGGCGGCCGGCCCCGGGGCAACCCGGGCCGGCCGCTCCGCTTTCTGCTCCACCGGATGGCCGGCGGCCTTCCAGGCGCCGAAGCCGCCGTGGATGTGGGCCACGTTCTCGATGCCCATCTCCAGCATGGTGCGCGCCGCCAGCGCCGAGCGCCAGCCGCCGGCGCAGAACAGCACGTACTGCGTGCCCGGCTGGTTGAACACCGGCTTGTGGTACGGCGACTCGGTGTCGACCCAGAATTCCAGCATGCCGCGCGGCGCGTGGAAGGCGCCGGGGATGGCGCCCTCGCGCTCCAGCTCGCGCGGGTCGCGCAGGTCGACGAACTGCACGCCGGGCAGGCCATGCAGCGCCCGCGCCGTCTCGACGCTGTGGGTGGTGATCAGGGCCAGGGCCTCGTTGACCATGGTGGTGACGGATTTCTTCATCGCGTGGCGCCGTTGCGTTGGGAGGGTGCAGTCAGTATGGCCAGCGCCAGCCGCTGCCAGAATCGGCGCATGCCCACCCCCACCCCGGCCGCCCAGCCCCGCAACCCGCTGCACGGCCTCACGCTGGAGGCCATCGTCACCGCACTGGTGGCGCACTACGGCTGGCCCGGCCTGGGCGAGCGCATCGCGCTGCGCTGCTTCACCCACGAGCCCAGCGTCAACTCCAGCCTGAAGTTCCTGCGCAAGACGCCCTGGGCGCGGGAGAAGGTGGAAAGCCTGTACCTCTTCATGCTGCGCGAGCAGCGCCGGAGCGCACCATGACACTGAACCCGCACACCCAGGATTTCGACAGCGCCGCCGTGGCCGCGCTGCGCGCCGACCTGGCCCTGGCGCTGCGCGCCGCCGCCCACCACGGCCTGGCCGAAGGGGTCTGCAACCACTTCAGCGTCGAGTTGCCCGACCAGTCGGGCCGCTTCCTGCTGAACCCGCGCGGCCTGCTGTGGCAGGAGGTGCAGGCCGACGACATCGTGCTGGTCGACACCGCAGGCACGGTGCTGGCCGGCCGCCATCCGGTGGAATCGACGGCGATGTACATCCATGCCGCCATCCACCGCATCGCCCGCCAGCCCTGCGTGCTGCACACCCACATGCCGCATGCCACCGCGCTGACGCTGACGGCCGACCGCACGCTGGACACCCGGCTGTCGCAGACGGCGATGCGCTTCCACGGCCGCGTGGCGGTGGACGCGCACTACAACGGCCTGGCGCTGGACGTGGCCGAGGGCGAGCGCATCGCCCGCGCCATGCTGACCGGCGGCGGCGCGGCCGACGTGGTCTTCCTGGCCAACCACGGCGTGGTGGTCTGCGGGCCGCAGCTGGCCCATGCCTACGACGACCTGTACTACCTGGAGCGCGCCTGCCAGGCCCAGGTGCTGGCGCAGGCCACGGGCCGGCCGCTGGCGCCGGTGGAGGCGGACCTGGCCGCCCGCGTGTGCGCCCAGACGCTGGGCGAGCGGCTGCAGAGCGAGCTGTTCTTCGAAGCGCTGCGGCGCACGGTGTAGCCCGCGGCGGCGCGGTTCATCGGGGGTTTCTGCAACTGGGGCGCGGCGGCCGGCGTTCTGTCGCAAGGCGGTGGTGGCCGCCCGGGTGCCTGCCTAGAGTGCAGCCATCGACACCCCGACCGACACCCCCAGGAGCCCGCCATGAACACCGCCTACACCGCCCGCAGCACCCGCATCGCCCACGCCCTGGCCGCCGCCGGCCTGTCGCTGTGCATGACGCTGGCCGCCCTCGGCAGCGTCGACCACCTGGCCCAGAGCCAGCATGCCGCCACCGTGCTGGCCAAGGCCGCCGCTGCCCAGCAAGCGGCTGCCGCCGCCCAGGCCGCCGCAGCCCGCGGCTGAACCTGGCGGCCCCGTGTCCGGGCTGCCCCACGGCCTCGCAGAGCTCGGCCGCTTCGCCAGGCGCGGGCCAGGACGCAGGTCCTGCCCCGCGTCCGGGCTCAGCCTGGCGGGGCCAGCCACACCGGTGGCTGCAGCGCCACCTCGTCGCAGTCGACCACCTCGGCGCGGCGTTCGACGACCAGGAAGTCGCCGGCATCCAGTGCCAGCAGCGCATGGTGCCAGGTGCCCGGCGCCAGCCACACGCCCTGTGTGCCGTCGCTGACGAAGGCCTCCAGCTCGTCCAGCCCCCGTGGCGCCGGCCCCGGCGGCGCCACCACCACCACCAGCCGCCGAGCGGCGCCCATCGGAACAAAGGCCTGGCTGCCCAGCGCGTGGCGCTCCATGCCGGTCAGCGCCATCGGCAGCACCCGCGCCTGCGCGCGGCTGATGCTCAGCACCGGCCGACCGGCCTCGGCCGTCAGCTGCGCATCGGCCAGCAGTTCGTGGCGGATGCTGGTGCCTTCGTTGATCGGCTGGCCGCCCGCGCCATCGGTCGGCACCTGCAGCACGCGACCGTAGGGGGCGAATTCGGCGGCGGTCAGTGTGCGGGGGTAGAGCAGAGCCGTGGTCATCGGTCAGGCAGCGCCCAGGCGCCAGAGTGAAGTGACTTCCGCCGCGCGGGCGGCGTGCAGCGGATCGCTGGCATCCAGCGGGCGGTGGTGGCGGGGCCGGGTGTCCAGCCGGCCCAGCACCCGCAGGCCGGCGGCGGCGATCCAGCCGTCCAGCACGGCGCGGGGCCGCAGGTCCAGGTGCTCGGCCAGGTCCGACAGCACCAGCCAGCCCTCGCCGCCCGGCGCCAGATGGTCTGCCAGCCCGGCCAGAAAGCCGCGCAGCATGCGGCTGTCGGGGTCGTAGACGGCGGATTCCAGCGCTGAACTGGCCGGCGCCGGCAGCCAGGGCGGGTTGCAGACCACCAGGCCGAAGCGCCCGGGCGGGAACAGATCGGCCGACACCAGGGTGATCTGCCGCTGCAGTCCCAGGCGGCGGGCGTTGTCGCCGGCGCAGGCCAGCGCGGCGGTCGACAGGTCGGTGGCCACCACGGCCAGGCCACGCCGGGCCAGCACCGCCGCCAGCACGCCGGTGCCGGTGCCGATGTCGGCCGCGCCGTGGGCCTGCGCAACCGCGGGCAGCGGCGCCTGTGCCACCAGGTCGACATACTCGCCGCGCACCGGCGAGAACACACCGTGGTGCGGATGGATGGACGCGCCCAGCGCCGGGATGGGCACCCCCTTGCGCCGCCATTCGAATGCGCCGACCAGGCCCAGCAATTCACGCAGCGACTGCACATAGTGCGCTGTCACCGGGCCATGGGCCTGGGCGCCGGCGGCCCGCACATCGGGCGCGCGGCGCAGCGGCAGGCCGTGGTCCGCGTCAAAGGGCAGCAGCAGGCCGCCCAGGATGCGGGCACGCTCGGCCTGGGCCGCGCGCTGGGCCAGGAAGGCCGCCTGCAGGCTGCCGCCGGCCCGGGCCGGGCGGGCGGTGCGCGCATCCAGCCGCCGGCCCAGGGCCTGCAGCAGGTGGCGGGCATTGGGATAGTCGCCCAGCCACAGCAGGCCGGTGCCGCCGCGCAGCAGGCGCAAGGCGGCATCGGCGGGCAAGTCGCTGCCGGCCAGCTCCAACCGGGCCGGAGGCGGGTGCCCGGCCAGCGAGCGCCAGTCGGCCTGCTGTGGCACGCCGTCGTCGCCAGTCCAGTGCACGGCGGGCGGATCTTCGGTGGCGGCGACGGCAGGCATCGGGCGATTCTGGGCCCGAAATGCGGCAGCGCACCACCGCACAGTGCCGGGTCTGTCGGCCTGCTGCAGCAGCCAGCTTGACGGATGTCATGGCCCGGCACGGGCCGACACGCAGAATCAGCCCGATGATGGTGGATCTGTTCCTGGTGGTGCTGGCCACCGCCCTGGCCCTGGCCCTGCAGCCCTGGCGTGCCACAGGCGCCGGCGGGCCGCCCTGGCCCTGGCTGGCCTGCTGCGCGGTGCTGCCGCTGTGCTGGGGCGCCGACCTGCTGGCCGACAGCCGCATCATCCAGCCGCTGTCGGGCGCGTCGTTGCTGGTGCTGCTGGCCGGCTGGCCACTGGCGGTGCTGGCCCTGCTGCCGGTGGCCGGCGTGGTGGTGGCGCTGGGCGACCTGCCCTGGCAGGAGGGCCTGCACCGGCTGGTGTGGCTGGGCCTGGTGCCCGGCACCCTGGCCATGCTGCTGGGCGCCGGCGTGCGGCGCTGGCTGCCAGGCCACCTGTTCATCTACATCCTGGGCCGGGGCTTCTTCACCACCTGGATCGCGGTGGCGCTGGCCGGCGCGCTGGCGCTGGGCCGCGCCACCAACCCGGTGGGCACCGACGATGGCGACCTGCTGCTGGCGCGGTTTCTCACCGCCTCGGGCGAGGCCTTCATCACCGGCATGCTGACAGCGATCTTCGTGGCCTACCGGCCCGACTGGCTGGCGACCTATTCCGACCGCTTGTACCTGCCGGATGACCGCTCCCCCCCGTAGCGCCTTCGGCGCTCCCCCCCAGGGGGGCGCCGCCGGTGGCCCGGCAAAGCCGGTTCCACGGCGGCCGCTTGCTCAAGGCGAGGCTGCCGCCAGTTGCCGGTGGAAGTAGGTGGTGCTGCACAGCGCGCCGTCGGGCATCAGCGCGTAGTTGGGAATCTCGCCGACGCGCTGCCAGCCGGCGCGCTGGTACAGCCGCTCGGCATCGCCGCCGGTCACGGTGTCGAGCACCAGCACCGTCTTGCCGGCGGCCCGCGCGGCGTCTTCGGCGGCTGCCAACAGGCGCGCTGCCACGCCCTGCCGCCGGGCGCGGCGGTGCACCAGCATCTTGGCCACATCGGCGCGGTGGGGCTGGTTGTCGGGCTGGGACAGCACCACCTGCACCGTGCCGGCGATGCCCTGCGCATCCTCGGCCACCAGCAGCACCCGCTCGCCGCGGGCCACGCCCTCGGCCACGCCTTGCCAGAAGGCCAGCGCCTTCGGCAGCGGCAGCGGCGCCATGAAACTGACCGACGCGCCGCCGTGCACGCAGTCGATCAGCACGTCGGCCAGCGCCGGCACGGCGGCAGCGGCCGCGGCGGCATCCAAGGAGCGCAGGGTGATGGAGTCGGTCATGCGGAACCTCGCGGGTTGGACGGCAGCGACCCGCCGGCCAGCGCCACCAGGTAGCGGGCGGGCTGGTCACCGGGGTTGTGGAAGAGCAGGGGCTGGTCGAGCTGCATGGCCAGGCAGTCACCGGCCTGCAGCAGCCAGGTGTCGGCACCCACGGTGAGCTGCATGCAGCCGGCGATCACCCACACCTGCTGGTGCACCGGCGCCAGGCGCGGGCCGGTCTCGTAGGCCACGCGCTGGCCGGGCGGGAACTCCACCTCCACCAGCTGGATGGGCGCCGGCAAGGCCGGCGACAGGTTGCGGCGGCGGTAGCCCGAGGCGGGGTCGGTCCACAGCGGTTGGTCGGCGCGGCGGGCCAGCGGGCTGGGCGGCGCGGTGGCGGCGGGCGGCTCCTCGAACAGCGCCGCCAGCGTGACGCCCAGCGCGGCGCTGAGCTTGTCGAGCACGGTGGCGGTGGGGCTGCTCTGGCCGCGCTCGATCAGCGAGATGTTCGAGCGGCTGACGCCGCTGCGCGCGGCCAGCGCGTCGAGCGACAGTCCATGCGCCTGGCGCAGGCCCTGCAGGCGGCGGGCGAGGCGGTCGGTGACATCCATGGACTCCAGTTTACTGGAATCCGATGTCCATAAAAAGAGAGATCAGGCGAGTGCGCGGCCGATCAGGATCTTCTGCACTTCCGAGGTGCCTTCGTAGATCTGGCACACCCGCACGTCGCGGTAGATGCGCTCGACCGGAAAGTCGCTGAGGTAGCCGTAGCCGCCCAGCACCTGGATGGCGCCGGAGCAGACGGCCTCAGCCATCTCGCTGGCCATCAGCTTGGCCATGGCGGCTTCCTTCAGGCAGGGCAGGCCGGCATCTTTCAGCGCGGCCGCGTGCCAGATCAGCTGGCGGGTGGCCTCGATGCGGGTGGCCATGTCGGCCAGCTTGAACTGCACCGCCTGGTGCTCGAAGATCGGCACGCCGAAGGCGACACGGTCCTTGCTGTAGGCCAGCGCGTAGTCAAAGGCCGCACGCGCCATGCCCAGCGCCTGGCTGGCAATGCCGATGCGCCCGCCCTCCAGGCCCGAGAGCGCGATCTTCAGGCCCTGGCCCTCCTCGCCCAGGCGGTTCTCCACCGGCACGCGGCAGTGGTCGAAGACGATCTGCGCGGTGTCGCTGGCATGCTGGCCCATCTTGTCTTCCACCCGCGCCACGGTGTAGCCGGGCGTCTTGGTGGGCACCAGGAAGGCGCTGATGCCCTTCTTGCCGGCGGCCTTGTCGGTGACCGCCATGACGATGGCCACATCGCCGTTCTTGCCGCTGGTGATGAACTGCTTGACGCCATTGAGCACGTAGTGGTCGCCGTCCCGCACCGCCGTGGTCTTCAGCCCGCCGGCCTCGCTGCCCACATGCGGCTCGGTCAGGCAGAAGGCGCCCAGCATCTCGCCGCGGGCCAGCGGCTGCAGGAAGCGCGTTTGCTGGTCGGCGTTTCCGAAGGCCATCAGGATCGAGCACACCGGGCAGTTGTTGACGCTGACCACGGTGCTGGTGGCGCCGTCGCCGGCGGCGATCTCCTCCAGGATCAGCGCCAGTGCCAGGTAGTCCAGCCCCGCCCCGCCCTGCTCGGTGGGCACGGCCACGCCGTAGCAGCCCAGGCCGGCCAGGCCCTTCAATTGCGCGGCGGGGAACTGGTGGCTCTTGTCCCAGGCGGCGGCATGGGGGGCGATCTCGGCCTGCACGTACTGGCGCACGGCCTCCTGCACCGCGCGGTGGTCGTCACTGAGCAGCATGGCGGGTCATCTCCTGGAGGTCTTCTTGGTAAGCGGTGCACAGCAGCACCCGCGGGCCGGCCGTGGTGCGCTGCAGCTGGTAGCCGGTGCCGAAGCGCTGCAGCAGGCTGCCGTCGGCCCGGGTGATGGTCCACTGCACGCGGGCGAAGGCATGGTCGGCGCCCAGCGGCACGAACTGGTCGATGGCGAAATCGGCGCGGCCGTACCCGGCCTGGCGGTAGACGGTACACAGCGCGCGGTGGTTGGCGCGCATCGGTGCATCGTCGGGCCACCAGGTCAGGCGGCCGGCGCCGCCGTGGCTGTCGGCGATGCCGCTGCCAGCGGCATGCCACAGGTCGGCCACCGCGTCGCCGTCCAGCGCGTTGAAGGCATCGCGGTAGCGGGTGAAGAAGGCGTGCGTCTCGGTGTGGCTCATGGCGGCGGTCACCAGGCCAGCGGCTGGCCGTCGTGGTTGAAGAAGCCGCCGTTGTCGGCCGCACCCAGCCGGCCGACGGTGGCACGCAGGTCGGCCACGCTCTGCGCCACGGCCAGATCGGCACCGCCGCCGCCCATGTCGGTCTGCACCCAGCCCGGGTGCAGGCTGACGCAGGTGGCGCGGCCGGCCAGGGCCAGCGACACATCCTTCAGCACCGAATTCAGCGCCGCCTTCGACGCCCGGTACAGCCAGCCGCTGGGGCTGTTGCGCAGGCCGATCGAGCCCATGCGCGACGACAGCACCGCCAGCTTGGCGCCCGGCGCCAGCGCATCGGCCAACTGCGGCAGCAGCCGCATCGCGGCCAGCACATTGGTGTGCATCACGGCATCGAATTCAGCGTCGGTGGGCGGCTGCAGGCCGCTGCTGCGCGGGCCGTAGACGCCGGCCACCAGCCAGGCCTGGTGGAACTGGGCGCCGTCGATCGGCCAGGCCAGGCCGGCGCAACCGGCGGCGCTGGCCACGTCCAGCTTCAGCGGCTCGGCCCCCAGCGCGGCCAGACGGGCCAGGCCGGCATCGTCGCGGGCGGTGGCCACCACCCGGTCGCCCGCCGCCAGGCATTGGCTGGCCAGCTCGAAGCCGATGCCGCGCGAGGCACCGATGATGAGCACATCCATGGGCGGGCCTTTCAGGGCTGGGCCGACTTGATCAGCAGCGTGCCGCGGCCCACCACCGACGGGCTGGCATGGCGCACCGCGGCCTTGCCATCCAGGTGCACCAGCAGACCGCCCAGGCGGTCATGCGGCTCGACCGAAGCCACCTTCCAGCTCAGCTCGATGGCCTGCTCGGCGAACACCGGCGCCTTGAAGGCGAAGTTGAAGTTGAGGCACAGCACCTCGCGCGGGCCGTGGGCGTCGGGCTGCGAGAAGTGCGACGAGGCCAGGCCGATCAGCAAGGCGGTGGTGTGCTCGCCGCTGGCGATGATCTCGCCGTGGCGGGCGCGCTGCGCCGCTTGCTGGTCATGGTGCAGCGGGTTGCTGTCGCCGCTCAGGCGGGCGAAGGTGGCGATGTCGTCGCGGCTGAAGCGCACGCTGCGGCTGCAGGTGTCACCCTGCTGCACCAGGGGCAGCACGACAGGGACAGCGCTCACAGCAGTTCAACCGCCAGCGCCGTGGCCTCGCCGCCGCCGATGCACAGCGCCGCCACGCCGCGCTTGAGGTTGCGCTTCTTCAGCGCGCCCAGCAGGGTGACGACGATGCGCGCGCCGCTGGCGCCGATGGGGTGGCCCAGCGCGCAGGCACCGCCGTGCACGTTGACGATGTCGTGCGGCAGGTCGAACTCATGCATGGCGGCCATGGTGACGGCGGCGAAGGCCTCGTTCACCTCCCACAGGTTGACGCTCTTGGCATCCCAGCCCGACTTCTTCAGCACCTTGGTGATGGCGCCGGCCGGCGCGGTGGCGAACCAGGCGGGGGCCTGGGCATGCACCGCATGGGCCACGATGCGGGCGATGGGCGTGACGCCCATGGCACGGGCGGTGGATTCGCGCATCAGCACCAGGGCGGCGGCGCCGTCGGAGATGCTGCTGGCGTTGGCGGCGGTGATGGTGCCGTCCTTCTTGAAGGCCGGCTTCAGGCTGGGGATCTTGTCGAGCTTGGCCTTGAACGGCTGCTCGTCGAACTTGACCACGGTGCCGGCCTTGTCGCCCAGGGCCACCGGCGCCATCTCCCAGTCGAAGCTGCCGTCTTCATTGGCCTGCTTGGCGCGGGTGGTGGAGGTGATGGCGTACTGGTCCTGCGCCTCGCGGCTGAACTGGTACTTGTCGACGCACTGCTCGGCGAACACGCCCATGGCCTTGCCACGCTCGTAGGCGTCTTCCAGGCCGTCCATGGCCATGTGGTCGAACATCTGTGCGGCGCCGTACTTCACGCCCTTGCGGGCGAACATCAGGTGCGGCGCGTTGGTCATGCTTTCCATGCCACCGGCCACCATCACGCTGGCGCTGCCGGCGGTGAGCATGTCATGGGCGAACATCATGGTGCGCATGCCGCTGCCGCACATCTTGCTCAGCGTCACTGCGCCGGCGCCGTCGGGCAGGCCGGCCTTGCGGACCGCCTGGCGCGCCGGGGCCTGGCCCTGGCCGGCCATCAGGCAGTTGCCCATCAGCACTTCATCCACCGCGTCACCGGGCACGCCGGCGCGCTGCACCGCGGCCTGGATGGCGACCGCGCCCAGCTCCCAGGCGGCGAGCGACGAGAAATCACCCAGCAGGCCGCCAATGGGCGTGCGGGCAGCAGAGACGATGACGATGGAATCGGCCATGGCGGGCTCCGGTGTGGGACGGGATGGAAGAAGTGCGCGGCGGCCTACATCGTGGCCGAGCTGGCGCGGGTGTGGGCAAAGCGCTTGTGCTGCTCGTACGGAAACACATCATGCACATGACCGGCCTTGATGCGCTCCTTGTGGCCTTGCCAGAAGGCGGCGTCCAGCAGGTCGGCATGGTGCTTCATGAACACCTGGCGCACGGCCGGGTTGCCCAGCAGGAAGGGCTCGAAGGTCTCGGGGAACACATCCTTGGGGCCGACCGAGTACCAGATCTCGCCCGACATCTCGTCTTCCTCGTTGCGCGGCGCGGGCACGCGGCGGAAGTTGCAGTCGGTGATGTACTCGATCTCGTCGTAGTCGTAGAACACCACCTTGCCGTGGCGGGTGACGCCGAAGTTCTTCCAGAGCATGTCGCCGGGGAAGATGTTGGCGGCCACCAGGTCCTTGATGGCGTTGCCGTACTCCACCACCGCATGGGCCATCTGCTCGGGCGTGGCGTCCTGCAGGTAGATGTTCAGCGGGATCATGCGCCGCTCGATGTAGACATGCTTGATGACCAGCGAGTCGCCATCGGTCTCGATCTGGCTGGGGCAGAAGTGCTGCAGCTCGGCCAGCAGTTCCTCGCTGATGCGGTGGCGCGGGAAGGCCACGCTGGCGTACTCCAGCGTGTCTGCCATGCGGCCGACCCGGTCGTGCGTCTTCACCAGCAGGTACTTGCTCTTGATCCCCTCGCGGGTGGTGTCCTTCTGCGGCGGGTAGAAGTCCTTGATCACCTTGAACACATAGGGGAAGGACGGCAGGTCGAACACCAGCATCACCATGCCCTTGATGCCGGGGGCGATGCCGAACATGTCGCTGGAATGGCGCAGGTGGTAGAGGAAGTCGCGGTAGAAGTTGTTCTTGCCCTGCTTCTGCAGGCCCAGGGCCGAATAGATCTCGTTGCGCGGCTTGCGCGGCATCAGGCTGCGCAGGAACTGCACATAGGCGCTGGGGATCTCCATGTCGACCATGAAGTAGGCCCGCGCAAAGCTGAAGAGCATCAGCAGGTCGTCCTCGGCGAACAGCGCGGCGTCGATGTAGAGCTGGCCGCTGTCGTTGTGCAGCACCGGCAGCGCGAACGGCGTCTCGGCGAAGCCGTTGACGATCTTGCCGATGATGTAGCCGCCCTTGTTGCGGAAGAACATCGAGCTGAGCACCTGGATCTGGAAGTTGGCGCGCAGCCGCACGTTGTCGCCCACATGCTGGCGCAGCGCGGCCAGGACCGCGTCGATGTCGCGGCCCAGGTCGGCGAATGGCCGCTGCAGCTGGAAGTTGTCGACGATGCGCAGCAGCGTCTCGCGCAGGCTGTCGCGGGTGGGGTAGTAGGCGCGGTAGGTGGGCAGCGACGCCGGCTCGTCGTTCTCGATGTACTCGGTGCTGACAGCCGGCCGCACGAAGATGAAGTCGTTGCGGAAGTAGCTGTGGTGCAGGATCTTGGTGGTGACCGAGTTGAAGAAGGTCTCGGCCAGCTCGGGCTGGTGGTGGTTCACCAGCAGGCCGATGTAGTGCAGCTTCACCTGCTGCCAGGTGTCGTCTTCCAGGCTGGCGGTGTTGAACTCGCGCTGCAGCCGCTCCACCGCCTCTTCCACCCGCTTGTCGTAGAACTCGATGCGCTCGCGCTGGGCGCGCTGCTGGCCATGCCAGTCGGCCTGCTCGAAGCGGCGCTTGGCTTCGCGGTTGGTCTCGCTGAACAAGCGGTAGTGGCGGTTGAAGCCATCGAGCATGGCCTGGGCGATGGCGTAGGCGCGGCTGTCGGTGAGGCGGTGCGGGAACATCGGCGGCGTCCTGGTCGGCGGGTCAGTGGTCAGACAGCGCGCCGTGCTGCGTCACCGGCGCGGGCTGCGATGTCAGCGCCGCATGCTGCTGGCGGTAGCGCTGCTTGACCAGGGCCAGCGCGGTGTCGTAGGCCAGCCCCACCTGGTCGGCCGAGGTGGCGGTGATCTTCAGGTCCTCCAGCAGGCCGTTGTGCAGGCCGTAGACCCAGCCGTGCACCACCACGCTCTGGCCGCGCACCCAGGCATCGCGCACCACCGTCGTGCGGCAGACATTGCGGGCCTGCTCCAGCACGTTCAGCTCCACCAGGGCATTGACCTGCAGGCTCTCATGCAGGCCGGCCAGAAAGCCCTCGTGCGCGTCGCGCACGTCCTGCACATGGCGCAGCCAGTTGTCGACCAGGCCGGCGCGGGTGTTGAGCATGGCCGCGCGCACGCCACCGCAGTTGCTGTGGCCCACCACGATGATGTGGCTGACCTGCAGCGCATCGACCGCGTACTGGATGACGCTCAGCGCGTTCAGGTCCGAATGCACCAGCAGGTTGGCCACGTTGCGGTGCACGAACAGCTCGCCGGGCAGCAGGCCCACCAGATCGTTCGCCGGCACGCGGCTGTCGGCGCAGCCGATCCACAGGTACTGCGGGCTCTGCTGGTTCAGCAACCGGGTGAAGAAGCCGGGCTCGCGGGCCTCGGTGTTGTCCGCCCACTCGCGGTTCTTCTGGAAGAGTTCCTGCAGTTCGATGCTCATGGCGTCGGCCCCTCCGGCCTCTTTTATGTTGCACTGCACAGTTTAAGCAGCGCGCCCGCCGCGCGGAGGCTCACATGGTCTCGGCGAACAACTCGCGGCCGATCAGCATGCGGCGGATTTCGGAGGTGCCGGCGCCGATCTCGTAGAGCTTGGCATCGCGCCACAGCCGGCCCAGCGGGTAGTCGTTGATGTAGCCGTTGCCGCCGAAGATCTGCACGCCCTCGCCGGCCATCCAGGTGGCCTTCTCGGCGCACCACAGGATGACGCTGGCGCAGTCTTTCCGAACCTGGCGCACATGCTCGGCGCCCAGCTTGTCGAGGTTCTTGCCCACGGTGTAGCAGAAGGCCCGGCCGGCCTGCAGCACGGTGTACATGTCGGCCACCTTGCCCTGGATCAGCTGGAACTCGCCGATGCTCTGGCCGAACTGCTTGCGGTCGTGGATGTAGGGCACCACGTTGTCCATCACGCTCTGCATGATGCCGATGGGGCCGGCGGCCAGCACCGCGCGCTCGTAGTCCAGCCCGCTCATCAGCACCCGGGCGCCGCCGCCCACCTGGCCCAGCACGTTCTGCGCCGGTACTTCCACATCCTGGAACACCAGCTCGCCGGTGTGGCTGCCGCGCATGCCCAGCTTGTCGAGCTTCTGCGCGCAGCTGAAACCCTTCATCGTCTTCTCGATGATGAAGGCGGTGACGCCGCGGGCGCCCAGCTCGGGCTCGGTCTTGGCGTAGACCACCAGGGTGTCGGCATCCGGGCCGTTGGTGATCCAGAACTTGCTGCCGTTGAGCAGGTAGTAGCCGCCCTTGTCTTCGGCTTTCAGCTTCATGCTGATCACGTCGGAGCCGGCATTGGGCTCGCTCATCGCCAGCGCGCCGACATGCTCGCCGGTGATCAGCTTGGGCAGGTACCTGGCCTTCTGCGCCTCGGTGCCGTTGCGCTTGAGCTGGTTGACGCACAGGTTGCTGTGCGCGCCGTAGCTCAGGCCCACGCTGGCGCTGGCACGGCTGATCTCCTCCATCGCCACCATGTGGGCCAGGTAGCCCATGTTGGCGCCGCCGTACTGCTCCGGCACGGTGATGCCCAGCACACCCAGCTCGCCCATCTTGCGCCACAGGTCCATCGGGAAGCGGTCGCTGCGGTCGATCTCGGCCGCACGCGGGGCGATCTCGGCGGCGGCGAAGGCCTGCACCGCGTCACGCAAGGCGTCGATGTCCTCGCCGAGCTGGAAGTCGAGGCCGGGAAGCTGGGACATGGCGGTCTCCTGGTGGAAGTTGGACGGGCGGCGGCTGGCCGATCATGCAGCGCCGAACGCTGGTTGACGTTGACGTTAACGTCAATCATACCGGCCAGCGCCGATCTGCCGGCGGCCCGGGATTCAGGCCTTGCGGCGCGGCGCCTTCGGCGCGCTGGCATCGGCCAGCAGCTGGCGGCAGCGCGCCTCGTGCATGGCCAGCTCGTCCAGGGTGACGCGGATGTCCTCCAGCTGTTGCTCCAGCTGCGCCCGGTGCGCGGCCAGCGCCTGCACGAAGGCCTGCAGCTGCGGCGCGGTGTCGCTGTCGCTGTCGTACATCGTCACCAGCTGGCGGATCTCCTGCAGCGAGAAGCCCAGCCGCTTGCCGCGCAGGGTGAGCTTCAGGCGGGTGCGGTCACGCAGGCTGTAGACACGGTTGCGGCCGGCGCGGCTGGGCTGCAGCAGGCCCATGTCTTCGTAGAAGCGGATCGCACGCGGGGTGACGTCGAACTCATGCGCCAGCTCGGTGATGGTGTAGGTCTTGGCGGGGCGCGGGGTGGCTGCGGTCATGGCGCGGGCGGGTTGACGTGCACGTCAATGTAGCCCACGGGCCGGTTTTGGGTCACATCACCAAGGAAAACGGCGATGGGCCGTTGGGCCCACCGCCGTTGCACCGTTGGCTTGCTGATCGCCCACCGGGGGCGCCGCGCCGTTTTCTCCCTGCTTGGCATTGAAGACAGCAGATGCACAGAGTTTGCCCGGTCTGGCCCATGAAGTACCTCCCCCAAAAGGCGGAGATCCCGGCGGCGCATCCTTCAATCTAACGACGGCAGCACTTCGCTGCGCAGCGCGCCGCGGCTGCGTTCGAAGTCGGGCAACACCGAGCGCACCACCTCCCAGAACGCCGGGCTGTGGTTCATCTCGCGCAGGTGGGCCAGCTCGTGGGTGACGACATAGTCGATCACCGGCAGCGCGAAATGGATGAGCCGCCAGTTCAGCCGCACCGAGCCATCGGCGCTGGCGCTGCCCCAGCGGGTGGCCGCCGAGCTGAGCGACAGCCGCTTGATGCGCACGCCCAGTTTCGGTACGAAGTGGGCGCAACGCTCCTCGAACACCCGGCGCGCCTGGCGTTGCAGCCAGGTCTGCACCAACTCGCGGATCTGGTCCTGCGTGGCGGTCTGCGGCAGGCCCAGGTGCAGGGTGAGCCGCGGCACGCCGGGCAGGGTGTCGGTGGCGCTGTGCAGCTGGGCGCCGGTGACCCGCGGATCGAGCAGCAGGATCACCGTCTCGCCCAGGAACGGCAGGCTGGTGCCGTCCTGCCACACCACCTTGGCCGCCTGCAGCCGGCGGGCGCGCTCCTGCTGCTCATGCAGCTTGCGCAGGATCCAGGCGGCCTTGGCCTGCAGCGCCTGCTCCACCTCGGCCAGCGCCACCCAGCGCGGCGCGCTGACGCTCAGGCCCTCGGTGCCGACGACGAAGCCGATGCTGCGCCGGCGGGCACGGCGGAACTCATAGCCGACCTGGTGCCCGGCCAGCGCGATGCTGCGCTGGGCGCGGGGATGCTGGAAATGGGGAACCGGCGCGGGCGCGGGCAACGGCGCCGGAGCGGCCGGCTCGGCGTGCCGCGCGCGTGCCGGCGGCGGCGCCGGCGGCTGGTCGAACAGCGACAGCTGCAGGGCGGCGTCGTGCGGACCGGGTCTGGACATGCTGCCGATTCTACGGAGCCGGCGCGGCGTAGGCCTCGGGGTCCAGGCGCCGCATCTCGGCCTCGATCCAGTCTTCCACCTCGCGCATCAGCTCATCCGGGCGGCGCCCGTCCACCGGGATCGGCCGGCCGATCGACACCTCGATCAGCCCGGGTCGCAGCAGCCAGCTGCGGCGCGGCCAGCAGCGTGCCGAGGTGACGGCGATCGGCACGATGGGCGTGCCGGCCATGATGGCCAGGCGCGAGGCGCCCGACTTGTACTCGCCCTTCTGCCCGCGCGCGGCGCGTGTGCCCTCGGGGAACATGATCACCCAGTTGCCCTGGGCCATCAACCGCTTGCCCTGGGCCAGCACCTTGGCCCAGGCCTCGCTGCGGCGGCTGCGGTCGATGTGGATCATGTCCATGCGGCCGATGGCCCAGCCGAAGAACGGGATCCACAGCAGCTCGCGCTTGAACACATAGGCCAGCGGGTGCGGCATGATCGCCGGGAAGGCGAAGGTCTCCCAGGTGCTCTGGTGCTTGGGCGCCAGCAGCACGGCCGCGGTGGAGTCGGCGGCGGTGGGCAGGTGCTCCAGGCCCTGCACCCGGTAATTGACGCCACAGATCGCCTTCGCGCCCCAGATCGTGGTCTTCAGCCAGCCGGCGCACAGCCAGTACATCGGCGCGCCGCGCCGGAAAGCCGAGAACACCACCGCCACCAGCGCCCAGGGGATCAGCGTGACCAGCAGGAAGAGGATGTAGAGCGCGCTGCGCAGGTAGATCATCGGGCAACCGGTTGTCAGGAATGGACCGCGCCGCGGCCCAGCAGGTGTTCGGCAAAGGCGGGCAGGTCGTCATGCACCCGCGTGCCGGGTACCTGGTCGACCATGGCCTGCACCGCGTCGGCATCCAGCGCCGCGGCGCGGCCGCTGAGCACCAGATGCGGCTCGCAGCCGGCGGCGGCGGCGGCCTGCAGGTCGCGCAGGGTGTCAGCCACCATCGGCACCTGCTTCAAGTCGATGCCGTAGCGCTTGCCGATGTCGCGCATCAGCCCGGGCTGGGGTTTGCGGCAGTCGCAGCCGTCCTCGGGCGTGTGGGGACAGAAGAACACCGCGTCGATGCGGCCGCCGGCGGCCTGCAACACCTTGTGCATGTGGGCATGCACCGCATTGACCGAGGCCATGTCGATCATGCCGCGGCCGATGCCCGACTGGTTGGTGGCCACCACCGCGTGCCAGCCGGCATGGTTGAGCCGCGCCACCGCCTCCAGCGCCCCGGGGATCGGAAACCACTCCTCGGGCGCCTTGACGTGGTCGTCCCGGAAATCGTTGAGGATGCCGTCCCGGCCGAGGATGACGAGCTTGACGACGTGCTGCATGGTGCGTGACAGCGGCACCGGAGAACTCAGGCCGCCAGGCGGGCCAGATCGGCCACGCGGTTCATCGAAGCATGCAGCGTGCCCAGCAACGCCAGCCGGTTGGCGCGCAGCGCGGCATCGTCGGCATTGACCATCACGCCGTCAAAGAAGGCGTCGACCGGCGCCTTCAGCGCCGCCAGCACCTGCAGCGACGCGGCCAGGTCACCGCCCTCGAACAGCCGGTCGGCCTGCGGCGCCAGATCCGCCAGCGCGGCATGCAGCGCCGCCTCGGCCGGCTCCACCAGCAGCGCGGCGTCCACCGCGGCGGCGGCACCGCCCTCGCTCTTCTTCAGGATGTTGGCCACCCGCTTGTTGGCCGCCGCCAGGGGCGCGGCCTCGGGCAGCGCGGCAAAGGCGCGCACCGCCGCCAGCCGCTTGGGGATGCTGCCCCAGGGTGAGGGCCGCAGCGCCACCACCGCATCCACCTCCTGCGCGCTGTAGCCCTGCTCGCGCAGCTGGCCGGTCAGCCGGTCGTCGAGGAACTGCAGCAGGTCGGCGCGGGCGGCGGCATGCGTCAGCTGGCCCTCGTCGAAGGCGCCGAAGCCGGCGTCCAGCAGCGCCGGCACGGCCAGCGGCAGGTTCTTCTCGACCAGGATGCGGATGATGCCCAGCGCATGGCGGCGCAGGGCAAACGGGTCCTTGTCGCCGGTGGGCAGCTGGCCGATGCCGAACAGGCCGCACAGCGTCTCCAGCTTGTCGGCCAGCGCCAGCACCGTGCCGGTGTGGTTGCGCGGCAGCGCATCGCCGGCGAAGCGGGGCTTGTAATGGTCCTCGATGGCGATGGCCACGCCGTCGCGCAGGCCCTCGTGGCGGGCGTAGTAGCCGCCCATGATGCCCTGCAGCTCGGGAAACTCGCCCACCATGTCGGTCAGCAGGTCGGTCTTGGCCAGGCGTGCGGCCTGCTGCACCTTGCTGTCGAGCACCGCGAACTCGTCCTGCGCGTCCACCGTGTACGGCACGGTGGCCAGGCGCAGCTGGTTGACGATGGCATGGCCGATCGCCCGCACCCGCTCGGCGCGGTCACCCTGGCTGCCCAGCTTGCCGTGGTAGACCACCTTGTCCAGCCCGGCCACCCGCGATTCCAGCGTCCTCTTGCGGTCCTGGTCGAAGAAGAACTTGGCGTCGGCCAGGCGCGGGCGCACCACCCGCTCGTTGCCCTGCACCACCGCGCTGGGGTCGTCCGGGCGGATGTTGCTGACGATCAGGAACTTGTTCGTCAGCTTGCCGGCGGCATCCAGCAGGGGAAAGTACTTCTGGTTGGCCTTCATCGTCAGGATCAGGCATTCCTGCGGCACGCCGAGGAATTCTCGCTCGAACTGGCAGACCAGCACGTTCGGCCGCTCGACCAGGGCCGTCACCTCGTCGAGCAGGGCGTCGTCGTCGATCGGCTTCAGGCCTTCCTTGGCAGCGGCGGCGGTCAGCTGGCGCACGATCTCGGCGCGGCGCTCGGCGAAGCTGGCGATCACCGCGCCCTCGTCGGCCAGCTGCTGGGCGTAGCTGTCGGCATCACGCAGGGTGACGTCGGGCTGGGCGGCCTCGAAGCGGTGGCCTTGGGTCACGCGGCCGGCGGTCAGGCCCAGCGCCCGCACCGGCACCACGTCGGCGCCATGCAGCGCCACCAGACGGTGCGCGGGGCGCACGAAATGCACGCTGGTCCAGCCCGGCTGCTCGCAGTCGGCTTCTAGCTGGTAGGTCATCACCTTCGGGATGGGCAGCTTCGTCAGCGCCTCGTCCAATGCCTTCTGCAGGCCCTCGCCCAGGGTGGCGCCGGGCACGGTGCTGTCGAGGAACAGCGCCTCGGCCTTGCCGTCGGGGGCGCGCTGGAGCTGCGGCACCACCGATGCATCGGCACCGAGCGCGGCCAGCTTCTTCAGCAGCGCGAGCGTGGGGTTGCCGGCGGCGTCCAGCGCCACGGCCACCGGCATCAGCTTCTGCAGCAGCGCGCGGTCGGCCGCCTTGGCGGCGACCCCGGCCACCTGCACGGCCAGGCGCCGGGGCGAGGCGTAGGCGGTGACGGCGGCATCGGCCGCGGCCAGGCCGGCGGCCTTCAGCCCATCGGCCAGCGTGGCGGCGAATGCCTCGCCCAGCTTGTTCAGCGCCTTGGGCGGCAGCTCTTCGACGAACAGTTCAACCAGCAAGTTGTTGGTGGTCATCTCAGGCAGCCTTCTTGTTGTCGTTCTTCGCCGCGGCCTTCGCGGCCTCGGCGTCGAGCTTGGCGATAACCTCGTCGGCCCAGGCCTTCGGCGCCATCGGGAAGCCCAGGCGCTTGCGGCTGTCCAAGTAGCTGGCCGCCACGCTGCGCGCCAGGTTGCGGATGCGGCCGATGTAGGCCGCCCGCTCGGTGACGCTGATCGCACCGCGCGCGTCCAGCAGGTTGAAGGTGTGGGCGGCCTTCAGCACCTGCTCGTAGGCCGGGAGGGCCAGCTGCTGGGCCATCAGGTGCTGGGCATTGCCCTCGTGCGCGCCGAACGCCGTGAGCAGGAACTCGACGTTGCTATGCTCGAAGTTGTAGGTGCTCTGCTCCACCTCGTTCTGGTGGTAGACGTCGCCGTAGGTCAGGCCGGGTGCGAAGGTCAGGTCGTAGACGTTCTCCACGCCCTGCAGGTACATCGCCAGCCGCTCCAGGCCGTAGGTGATCTCGCCGGTGATCGGCTTGCAGTCGATGCCGCCCACCTGCTGGAAGTAGGTGAACTGGGTGACTTCCATGCCGTTGAGCCAGACCTCCCAGCCCAGGCCCCAGGCGCCCAGCGTGGGGTTCTCCCAGTCATCCTCGACAAAGCGCACGTCGTTCTTCTTCAGGTCGAAGCCCACCGCTTCCAGGCTGCCGAGGTACAGCTCCAGGATGTTGGCCGGCGCGGGCTTCAGCACCACCTGGTACTGGTAGTAGTGCTGCAGGCGGTTCGGGTTCTGGCCGTAGCGGCCGTCCTTGGGCCGGCGGCTGGGCTGCACATAGGCGGCCTTCCAGGGCTCCGGGCCCAGCGCGCGCAGGAAGGTGGCGGTGTGGCTGGTGCCGGCGCCCACTTCCATGTCATAGGGCTGCAGCAGGGCGCAGCCCTGCTTGTCCCAGTAGTCTTGCAGGCGGAGGATCAGTTGCTGGAAGGTGAGCATGGACGGGGTCGGCGGGGCAAATGGCCCCGCGGACGGGCAATCAAGGTCGATCGACGAGTTTACCGGCCGCCCCCTGCCGCCGCGGCCAGGCCAGGCCCAGCGCCGCCAGCGCCCACAGCGGCCACAGGCCGGCGGCCGCGGCCCAGCGGGCGAAGGGCGTCAGCCCCTCGCGGCCCTGCACCGTGGCGTTGAGCACGCCCACGGTGAACGGCGGCAGCGCCGCCTGCACCACGCCGCGATGATCGATCACCGCGGTGGCGCCAGTGTTGGTGGCGCGCAGCATCGGCCGCTGCAGCTCCAGGCTGCGCAGGCGCGAGATGTTCAGGTGCTGCGGGATGGCGATGGTGTCACCAAACCAGCCGATGTTGCTGATGTTGGCCAGCACCGTGGGGGCGCTGGCGGCGTCGGCGAAGCGGCGCGCCAGTTCCTCGCCGAACAGGTCTTCGTAGCAGATGTTGGGCGCCACCCGGGCGCCGCCCACCACGAACGATGGCGGATTCAGCGGGCCGCGGTTGAAGTCACCCAGCGGGATGTTCATCAGTTCGGTGAACCAGCGGAAGCCGGTGGGGATGAACTCGCCAAACGGCACCAGATGGGTCTTGTCGTAGCGGTAGCCGCCGCCGGGCGCGGCGGTGTCGGCCGACAGCCCCACCACCGAATTGGTGTAGCCGGCCTCGAAGTTGCCCAGCGGCACGCCCACCAGCGCCGCCGGGCCGCCAGGCCGGCTGAAGTGCTGGCGCAGGCCGTCCCAGTAGCCGGGCACCAGGTCCTGCAGCTGATCCGGCAGCAGCGGCACGGCGGTCTCGGGCGTCACCACCAGGTCGGCCTGCGCGCTGGTCAGCGCATGCGCCACCCAGGCCAGCGTGGCGGGCATGCGCTCGGCGGCGAACTTCTCGTCCTGCGCCACATTGGTCTGCAGCAACGCCACATTGAGGCTGCGGCCGGGGCGGGTGAACTCCGGCGGGCCCAGCACGATGCCCCAGGCCGCCGGCAGCGCCAGCACCGCCAGCGCCAGCGCGGCCGGCCGCCAGCGGGCAGCAGGCCCCTGCCATAACCCGGACACCAGCAACGCGCCAACCCAGGCCAGCAGCGCACCGATGCCGTAGACCCCCAGCCAGGGCGCCAGCACCGCCAGCGGGCCGTCGACCTGGGTGTAGCCACTGGCCGCCCAGGGGAAGCCGGTGAAGAGCACGCCGCGCGCCAGCTCGGCCGCCAGCCAGCCGGCGGCAAAGCGGCTGGCATCGGCCAGCGGCCGGCCGCTTCGCCGGTGTGCCACCCAGGCCATGGCCGCACCCAGGTAGACCGACAGCGCCGCCGACAGCAGCGCCACCGCCGCCACCGCCAGCGGTGCCGGCAGCCCGCCGTAGCGGTGCATGCTGATGAACAGCCACCAGGTGGCCGCGCCCAGCCAGGCGGTGCCGAAGGCCCAGCCCAGCAGCGCCGCCTGCCGCGGCGTGGCCTGCTGCACCGCCCAGGCCAGCAGCGCGATGGCCGCCAGCGGCAGCGGCCAGGCAGCGGTGTGCACGCAGGCCAGGGTCTGCAGCGCGCCGGCGGCGGCCACGGCCGCCAGCACCAGCCAGGGGTGGCGGGCCGCCAGGGTGGCGGACCCGGTCAATCGGCGTCCTGCGCGGCCGGCGGCTGGCGCGCCACCTTGAACCAGCGCACCGCGCCGCCGCGGGTCAGCATCACCTGGAACTGCAGGCCACCCGCCTCGGCCGCTTCGCCGCGCCGCGGCACATGGCCCAGCTCATGCGCGATCAGGCCGCCGATGGTGTCGAAGTCTTCTTCGGGCAGGCTGGTGCCGAAGACCTCATTCACCGCGCTGATGTCGGTGTCGCCGGCCACCCGGTGGCTGCCGTCGGCCAAGGTGTAGATGCCGTTCTCGGCGGCGGTGGCGTCCTCGTCGAACTCGTCCTCGATCTCGCCGACGATCTCTTCCAGCACGTCCTCGATGGTGATCAGCCCGGCGGTGTTGCCGAACTCGTCGATCACCATCGCCAGGTGGTTGCGGTTGGCGCGGAAATCCCGCAGCAGTTCGTTCAGCCCCTTGCTTTCGGGCACGAACACCGCAGGCCGCAGCAGGGTGCGCAGGCTCAGGTCGGGCGAGCGCTGCAGCTTCAGCAGGTCCTTGGCCATCAGGATGCCGATGACGTTGTCGCGCTGGCCCTCGTAGGCCGGAAAGCGCGAGTGGCCGGTCTCGATCACCGAGGCCAGCAGTTCGTCGTACGGCGCGTCGATGTCCAGCAGGTCCATGCGCGGCGCGGCCACCATCACGTCGCCGGCACTCATCTCGGCCATGCGCAGCACGCCTTCGAGCATGACGCGGCTCTCCGGTGCGATCAGCTCGCGCTGCTCGGCATCGGCCAGCGTGGCCATCAGCTCGTCGGTGGAATCGGGGCCGGGCGAGAGGAATTCGACCAGACGCTCGAACAGGCCGCGCTTGTCTGGCGGCTGTCGGACCGCCGATTTTTCGGCCGGCTTGTCGGCCGGCGTGGCCGCCACGCGGGTGGGCGGCCGACTCGTTGGAGGTTCAGACACGTGGGGTGTCGATGGTGGCGGTGGTCAAGAATAACCCATCACCGTGACAGGGCCGTGCCGCGCCCCCGGTCGCCCCGAGCCGGCTTGACACCACCGCGGCCTTGCAACACAGTTCGCCGCCCCCAACTGACGGGGTTGCACAGGCGGCGCCAGCCGCCACACTCTCTCAGCGTTCCGGAGCCTCCATGTCCCAAGGTCTGATCCCCGCCACCATCCTCACCGGCTTCCTCGGCTCGGGCAAGACCACGCTGCTCAAGCGCGTGCTGACCGAGGCCCACGGCCAGAAGATCGCCGTGATCGAGAACGAGTTCGGCGAAGAGAACATCGACAGCGACATCCTGGTGACCGACACCAACGAGCAGATCATCCAGATGAGCAACGGCTGCGTCTGCTGCACCATCCGCGAGGACCTGCGCACCACGCTGAGCGACCTGGCCGCCAAGCGCCGCAAGGGCGAGCTGGACTTCGACCGGGTGGTCATCGAGACCACCGGCCTGGCCGACCCCGGCCCGGTGGCGCAGACCTTCTTCATGGACGACGAGATCGCCGAGAGCTACCTGCTGGACTCGATCCTGACGCTGGTCGATGCCAAGCATGCCGACAGCCAGCTCGACACCCGCCAGGAAGCGCGCCGCCAGATCGGCTTCGCCGACCAGATCTTCATCAGCAAGGCCGACCTGGTGGACGCGCCGGCGGTGGACGCGCTGAAGCACCGCATCAAGCACATGAACCCGCGCGCACCGCAGCACGCGGTGCATTTCGGCGAGGTGCCGATCGCCAACGTGCTCGACCTGAAGGGCTTCAACCTGAACGCCAAACTGGAGATCGACCCCGATTTCCTGGTCGAGGACAGCCATGGCCACGACCACCACGGCCACGACCACGGGCATGACCATGGTCACGAACATGGCCACGAGGGCCACGACCACGGCCCCGGCGAGGCCTGCAACCATCCGCACCACCATGTGCACGACGACGACGTCAAGAGCTTCGCCTTCAAGAGCGACCGCGCCTTCCAGGCCGCCAAGCTCGAAGACTTCCTCGGCTCCATCGTGCAGGTCTACGGCCCGAAGATGCTGCGCTACAAGGGCGTGCTCTACATGAAGGGCAGCGACCGCAAGGTGGTGTTCCAGGGCGTGCACCAGCTGATGGGCAGCGATCTGGGCCCGAAGTGGATGCCCGGCGAGAAAAAGCAGAGCAAGATGGTGTTCATCGGCATCGACCTGCCCCGTGACATCTTGTTGCAAGGCCTGGAAGGCTGCCTCGTCTGAGCGGTTTGGCCGCCAGCGGGCGTGGCTACAATCCGCGCGCCTCAAGCGACGCGGCAGATTCACCGGCCGTGGCGGACAACAGGTATAACGCCACTGCGAGGAGCCCCGAAGTGAGCAAGACCACGGCCAAAGTGCCCGCCCCCACCGCCACTGCAGACGCCGGCCACAGCGCCGCCGCCGCGCCCAAGCCCGCCAAGGCGGCCACCAAGTCCGCCGGCGGCAGCAAGTCGGCCGCCGCCAAGGCCGTCACCGCCCCCGCACCGGCGCCAGCCACCAGCCGGTTCGCCGAACGCTTTGCACCCCCGAAACCGCCTGCCCGCGGCTACCCCGAACCCATGGACATTGTGAAAACCGCGCACAAGGCGGACCCGAAACTCGTCAACGCCTGGAAGACCAAGGCCGGCAAGGACCTGACCGAGGCCGAACTGCAGGCCATGCCCGACAGCGAGTACATGAACGACAAGCAGCTGGAGTTCTTCCGCGCCCGGCTGCAGGCCCTGAAGGACGATCTGCTGTCCAACGCCGGCGAGACCACCGAGCACCTGCGCGAGGACACCTCCATCGTTCCTGACCCGGCCGACCGCGCCACGATCGAGGAAGAGCACGCCCTGGAACTGCGCACCCGCGACCGCGAGCGCAAGCTGCTCAAGAAGATCTCCCAGTCCATCGGCCGCATCGACGCCGGCGACTACGGCTACTGCGACGAGACCGGTGAGCCCATCGGCCTGGGCCGCCTGCTGGCCCGCCCGACGGCCACGCTGTCGCTGGAAGCGCAGCAGCGGCGTGAGCTCAAGCAGAAGATGTTCGGCGACTGACCCTTCCGCCTCCGTGCCGACCCGCGACCGACATGGCTGATCCGAAGGACGGCAAGAGCTTCTTCCGCAAGGTGGTGCGGTTCGTGGCCAACCCGGCCACCGAATGGTCGGAGGCAGCCACGCGCCCGGACGAGACCCAGGAGCTGGAGAAATCCGAGCTCAAGGCGATGGTCGAGCGCAAGCGGCGCAACGACTTCGTCCGCAAGCGCGAGCTCGACACCCTGCGCAAGTTGCGCCGCGACGGTCTCTCGCCCGAGCAACTGGCGGCGCTGGGCGGCTCGTCCAAGGTTGACGATTCCGAAGTGCGGCTGTCCGACAACCCCGGCGGCGCGCGGGCCGATGTCGGCGTGAAGGCCAAGATCGACGAGATCGAGCAGCAAATGGTCGGCGAGCAGGTGCCGCGCGAGGCGCCGATGCGCCAGCGGCCCGCCCCGCGCCGCACGCCCCTGGCGCCGCAGCAGCCCACGGATTTCTACAGCGCGCCCACCGAGCCGGTGGCGTTCGAGGGCAGCAAGCCGCTGCCCACCGGCGCCGTGTCGCCGTTGCGGCAGCCGCCGCCGGTGGCCCTGGCGCCTGCGCCAGCGCCGACCTTGCCCACCCTGCCCGACAGCGTGTTCCCACCGGTGGCCCCGCCGCCGCGCACCGCCGCTGGCGCCACGCAGCGCACGCCACCGCCGGGCATCGTCAGCACCTGGGCACCGGCGGCCAAGAGTGCGCCGGCGACGCGCCCTGCCACCGACCTGCCGCTGTCCGACTTGTCGACGGTCCCGCTCGGCGGGATCGGCCTGCCCCGCTCGGACAGCGGCTTCGACCCGAACAGCCGCTTTGCGGTCGAAGTCAACGAGGTGGTGCACGATCCCGAGCTGGACGAGGCGGTGATCTCGTTCGCCAATGCCGACTTCAACCAGTGCGAGCAGGCGCTGACCGCGCTGTGCCGGCCCAACGCCGTGCGTGCCGGCCATGCCGAGACCTGGCTGGTGCTGTTCGACCTGTACCGGGCCACCGGCCAGCAGCAGAAGTTCGAGAACCTGTCACTGGAATTCGCCAACCGCTTCGACCGGTCGTCACCACAGTGGTATTCGCTGCCGCGCCGGGTGGCCGATGCCTCGGCCGACGAGCGGCCCGACACCCGCGGCATCAAGGGCGACATCGGCTGGGTGAGCCCGGCGGTGCTGGATGTGGAGGCGGTGTCCCGGCTGCGGTCGAGCACGCTGCAGCTGCCACTGCCCTGGGTGCTTGACTGGTCGGCGCTGGAGGTGGTGGAGGCCGAGGCCGCCGCGCACCTGCAGGTGCTGTTCCGCCAATGGGCACCGCAGCCCATCGACATGCGCTGGATCGACGCCGACCGGCTGCTGCAGGCGCTGCAGGAAGCCGCACCCACCGGCGTGCGCGATGCCGACCCGTCGTTCTGGATGGTGCGGCTGGAGGCGCTGCGCCTGGCCAACCGGCCCGATCAGTTCGACGAGACGGCGATCGACTACTGCGTCACCTACGAGGTGTCGCCACCCTCGTGGGAGCGGGCGCGCTGCCAGGTGCGTGCGGCCAGCGCCACCAACTCCACCACCACGCCGACGATGTCCATCGTCAGCGAGGTGCATTCCAGCTTCCTCGAGTCGGCCCTGCTCGACGACGGCCATGCCGGTCAGCAGGTGGCCACGGTGGAGCTGTCGGGCCAGCTGGCCGGCGACATCGGCGGCATCCTGCAGCAGCTCGACCGCCAGCTGGGCACGGCCACGCTGGTCCATGTGTCCTGCGCGCGGCTGATCCGGGTCGACTTCATCGCCGCCGGCGACCTGCTGAACTGGGTGCTGGCCAAGCAGAGCGAGAACCGCGGCATCACCTTCGTCGATGCCCACCGCCTGGTGGCGCTGTTCTTCGGCGCCATGGGCATCAACGAGCACGCCCGCGTGCAGGTGCCGCGCGACTGATGCCCCCGCGGCCCGCTGCCGGCGGCCGCCCCTTCTGAACGGAACATCCCCATGGAACCCTTCCACGGCACCACCATCGTCAGCGTGCGCCGCCAGACGCCCCAGGGCTGGCAGGTGGCGCTGGGCGGCGACGGCCAGGTCACGCTGGGCCACATCATCGTCAAGGCCAGCGCCCGCAAGGTGCGCAAGCTGCACCGCGACAGCGTGCTGGCCGGCTTTGCCGGCGCCACGGCCGATGCCTTCACCCTGTTCGAGCGCTTCGAGGCCAAGCTGGAAAAGCACCAGGGCCACCTGGTGCGCTCGGCCATCGAGCTGACCAAGGACTGGCGCACCGACCGGGTCCTGCGCCGGCTGGAAGCCATGCTGGCCGTGGCCGACCGCGAGGCCAGCCTGATCATCACCGGCAACGGCGATGTGCTGGAGCCCGAGCACGGCATCGTCGCCATCGGCTCGGGCGGTGCCTATGCGCAAGCGGCGGCGCGGGCGCTGCTGCAACACACCGAGATGAGCGCGGCCGACATCGTCAAGCAGAGCCTGGTGATCGCCGGCGACCTGTGCATCTACACCAACCAGAACCACACGATCGAGGTCTTGGCATGAGCATGACGCCGCAGGAAATCGTCTCGGAGCTGGACCGCCACATCGTCGGCCAGAACGCCGCCAAGCGGGCGGTGGCCATCGCGCTGCGCAACCGCTGGCGGCGCCAGCAGGTGCCCGAGGCCATGCGCGGCGAGATCACGCCGAAGAACATCCTGATGATCGGCCCCACCGGCGTGGGCAAGACCGAGATCGCCCGCCGCCTGGCGCGGCTGGCCGATGCGCCCTTCATCAAGGTGGAGGCCACCAAGTTCACCGAGGTGGGCTATGTGGGCAAGGACGTGGACACCATCATCCGCGACCTGGTCGACATGGCGGTGAAGCAGGAACGCCAGCTGGCGATGAAGCGCCAGCGCGCCCGCGCCGAGGACGCCGCCGAGGAGCGCATCCTCGACGTGCTGGTGCCGCCGCCCCGGCATGAGGTGGGCTTCGGCAGCAGTCCGGCCGAGAGCAAGGACAACACCGCCCGCCAGGTGATGCGCAAGCGCCTGCGCGAGGGCGCGCTGGACGACAAGGACATCGAGCTGGACCTGGCCGAGCCGCGCGCCGGCATGGACATCGTCACCCCGCCCGGCATGGAGGAGATGGCCGAGCAGCTGAAGGGCCTGTTCTCCCAGATGGGCCAAGGCAAGAAGAAGACCCGCAAGCTCAAGATCGCCGAGGCGCTGAAGCTGCTGGTCGATGAAGAAGCCGGCAAGCTGGTGAACGACGAGGACATCAAGACCCAGGCGCTGCACAACGCCGAGAACAACGGCATCGTCTTCATCGACGAGATCGACAAGGTCTGCTCGCGCAGCGAGGGCAGCGGCGCCGAGGTCTCCCGGCAGGGCGTGCAGCGCGACCTGCTGCCGCTGGTGGAGGGCACGACCGTGAGCACCAAGCACGGCATGGTCAAGACCGACCACATCCTGTTCATCGCCTCGGGCGCCTTCCACCTGGCCAAGCCCAGCGATCTGATTCCCGAGCTGCAGGGCCGCTTCCCGATCCGGGTGGAGCTGGGCCCGCTGAGCGTGGACGACTTCGAGGCCATCCTCACCAGCACCCATGCCAGCCTGATCAAGCAGTACCAGGCCCTGCTGGCCACCGAGGGCGTGATGCTGGACATCACGCCAGAGGGCATCCGCCGGCTGGCGCAGATTGCCCATGACGTGAACGAGCGCACCGAGAACATCGGCGCCCGCCGCCTGGCCACGGTGATGGAGCGCCTGCTCGACGAGGTGAGCTTCGACGCGCCCAACCGCAGCGGCCAGACGGTGGCCATCGATGCCACCCTGGTCGATGCCAAGCTGGGCGAGCTGGCGCAGAACGAAGACCTGTCGCGCTACATCCTCTAGCCAGCGCGGGTGCGGCGGCCCGCACCCGGCTTGACCGGCGTCAACCGCCACCGGGTGGCCAGCCGGCTAGGCTGCGGTCAGACCATGGCCACCGATTTCTCCCAGCGCTTCCGGCGCGGCACGCTGTGGGGGCTGCGCAGCCCCCCGCGTGATGCGCTGCGCGCCCGCCGCAGCGAGCGGCGCTGGCGCTGGCCCGTGCTGCTGGCCCTGGCCTGCACCATCCCGGCCTTCTATGCCGAGCTGCTGGACGAGCCCACGCCCTGGATCGCCAAGGCGGCCTATGCGCTGGCGGCGATGGTGGCGTTGCTGGCGCTGGCCACCACCGCCCGCCACACCAGCCATCCGCTGCAGCACCTGCGCGCCAATGCGCTGGGCCTGGCGCTGGCGGCCGGGCTGGCGGTGTCGGTGGTGCTGCCGGAGAGCAGCCAGTCGCTGCCGGCCCTGCTGTTCCGGCTGCTGGTGGCCGGGCTGACGCTGGTGCGCATGGTCTGGGGCCTGCAGCACCTGGTCACCCGCGGCGGCATGGCCTACATGCTGCTGCTGGCCACCACGGTGCTGGGGCTGTGCGGCATCGGCTTCTGGTGGCTGGAGCCCAAGGCGCTGAGCCTGGCCGACGGCCTGTGGCTGGCCTTCACCACCGCGGCCACGGTGGGCTACGGCGA
The DNA here is from genome assembly GCF_005403045.1 of Pseudaquabacterium pictum. Lineage (GTDB taxonomy): Bacteria > Pseudomonadota > Gammaproteobacteria > Burkholderiales > Burkholderiaceae_C > Pseudaquabacterium > Pseudaquabacterium pictum. The sequence goes on along the minus strand of NZ_BJCL01000024.1, from coordinate 28,121 downwards.
CATCGTGCCGTCGACGCCGGCGTCGAAGATCTTCTCGGTGTTCGTGGTGATGCTGGGCTACGGCGTGGTGTCGCTGGTCACCGCCGCCATCGCCACCAAGTGGGTGGAGACCGAGGAACGCGCCATCGAGCACGAGGTGCTGCGCGACATGCACCGCCAGATGGACGCGCTGCGCGCCGAACTGGCAGCGCTGCGGCAGGACCTGGCGGACGGGCGCGCTGCCGCGCCGGCCGACCGCAGCGGCTAGCGGCCGCCGCGCACCATCGCCAGCAGCTTGCCGGTGTCCAGCGTGCGGGCCTGCTCGCGCATGGCGGGCAGGTATTGCGCCTGCAGGCCCTGGGCCTGCTGCAGCGTGCCGGCGTACGCATCCTTCAGCATCTGGGCACTGAGCACCCGGCCGCCGGCGTAATAGCGCTTGGCCACATGGCCCAGCGCATAGGTGGTGGCAAAGCTCATGCCGCTGCTCACCGCCTGCTTGCCCAGCCCGCCCAGCAGGCCGCCGCCCACCTTGCCCAGCAGCCCGCCCAGCAGCTTGCGGCCGGCCTGCTCCAGGTACTGCGAGGTGAGGCCCACACCCACGGTGGCCAGGAAGTCCTTCACATGGCCGCTGTCGAGCTGGTAGCCGTGGGCCTGGCCGATGTTGTAGACCAGCTTCATCTGCAGCGGGATGATGGCCAGCGTCGACAGGTTCTCGGGCAGCAGCTCCAGCGCGCCGTTGAGGATGGCGGCGTTGAGGATGGTCTTGTCCAGCGCGGCGTTGTCGACGGCCGCGGCTGGTGCGGCGGCTGGTGCGGGCACGCTGGCCGGGATCGGCGCCTGCGCCAGGGCCTCGGCCTGCTGGGCGAAGCCGCTGGCCACCGGCCCGTCCACGCCCAGGCGCCGGCCTAGATCGGCCAGGAAGGCCTGCTCGGCGGTGCTCTGCACGCCATCGGCGTCGCAGACGCACACCGCCATCTCATAGGCCAGCAGGCGGGCGTCGGCGCTGGCCAGCTGGGGCACGGCGCTGTCCAGGCCCACACGCTTGAGCAGCACGTCCTGGTAGAGCGTGGGCATGTGCACGCCCTCGGCCTGGCCCAGGCCGTCGGCGATGCGCTTGATGGCGTCGCGCTCGCGGGCATGCTTCTGGCCGTCGGCAAACGCGGCCAGCAGGCTGATGGTGAGGATGGCCTGGTGTTCGGTGGCGCTGATCTGGGAGCTCACGGCGGATCCGGTCGGTCGGGGGCCGGTTCGGTTGCCGCCGGGCCGGAAAGTTCCGGCCGCTGCCAAGCCGGGTTCAGGCGGCTGCGCGCTCGGCCTGCAGCGCCAGCAGCCCGTCGAAGATCAGCGAGTCGATCAATTCATGCTCGATCGGCAGCCAGGGCGCCACCTTCCAGCCGGCGCCGCCGGTCATCAGCGTCAGCGGTGCCTCGCCGCAGTGGGCCTGCAGGTGGCGGTGCATGCGCTCCATGGCGCCGGTGATGGCGTAGGTGCCGCCGCTGGTCAGTGCGTCGCTGGTGTTGGTGGGGAAGTCGACCACCTCGCCGGTGGGCACGCGCAGACCGGCGGTGCCGCCTTCCAGCGCACGCAGCATGATGCCGTGGCCGGGCAGGATCAGGCCGCCCAGGAACTTGCCGTTGGCGTCCAGCGCGTCCACCGTCACCGCCGTGCCCACCATCACCACCAGGGCCGGGCGCGGCGGGCCGCGGCGCAGCACATGCTGGCGGGCGCCGATCTGGGCGACGAAGCGGTCGGTGCCCAGGCGGCCGGGGTGGTCGTAGCCGTTGGTCACACCGGCGGCACCGGCCGAGCTGACCACCCAGCGCGGCGCCAGGTCCCACAGCTCGAGTTGCTCTTCCACCCGGCGGCGCACCGCGTCGCCGGCCACGTTGCAGCCCAGCACCGCGTCGGGCTGGGGCAGTTCCTTCCACTCGCTGTCGGCCAGGTTGTCGATGTTCTCCAGGAACACCGCACCCTGGTCCAGCGCCACGGCGCCGGGCGCGGTGGACTCATACAGCGCCCACTTCAGGCGGGTGTTGCCGATGTCGATGGCGAAGAATCGCATGGTGCTGGGGCCGGTGGGCTGGAAGTGGCTGGGCGGCACAGGGCCGTGCATGCTAGCCGGTGTGGCCCTGCAAATCTGCAGGGCAAGCCCTGGCCCCTGCGTGACTGACGGCGGGCCGTGCGCACCTAGCATGCGATCAGCCTGGAGATGCCCTTGCCCGCCCCTGCCGACCGCACCGCCCTGACCCCCGCCGCCGCTGCCGCGCTGATCCCCGACGGCGCCACCGTGGCCTGCGCCGGCTTCGTCGGCGTGGGCCATGCCGAGGCGGTGAGCCGGGCGGTGGAGGCGCGCTTCCTGGCCAGCGGCCACCCGCGTGACCTGACGCTGGTGTACGCCGCCGGCCAGGGCGACCGCGCCACCCGCGGCGTCAACCACTACGGCCATGCCGGGCTGCTGAAGCGGGTGATCGGCGGGCACTGGATCTCGGCGCCGATGCTGGGCGACCTGGTGCAGGCCGACGCCATCGAGGCCTGGAACCTGCCGCAGGGCGTGATCAGCCACCTCTACCGCGCCATTGCCGGCGGCAAGTCCGGTGTGGTGACCCGCATCGGCCTGCACACCTTCGTCGACCCCCGGCAGGACGGCGGCCGGCTGACACCGCGCACCGCGCAGTCGGCCATCGAGCCAAGGGTGCAGCGGGTGGAGCTGGGCGGGCAGGAGCAGCTGTTCTACCCCAGCCTGCCGATCGACGTGGCGCTGATCCGCGCCACCACGGCCGATGCGCTGGGCAACCTGGCGTGCGAGCAGGAGCCCTTCCACCACGACCTGCTGGCCATTGCCCAGGCGGCGCACAACTCGGGCGGCATCGTGATCGCGCAGGTCAAGCGCATCGTGCCGGCGGGCACGCTGCCGGCCTCTGCCGTGCGGGTGCCGGGCATCCTGGTCGACCACCTGGTGATCGCCGACGACCCGCAGGACCACCAGATGACCTTCGGCGCCGACTACGACGCCCACTTCGCCGCCGCACCGGCCGGCCGGCCGCCGCGCCAGACCGGCGCACCGCTGCCGCTGGACGTGCGCAAGATCATCCAGCGCCGGGCGCTGCTGATGCTGGGCGCGGTGCCGCCACGGCCCGGTGCCAGCCGGCCGGTGGTGAACCTGGGCGTGGGCATGCCCGCCGGCATGGGCGCGGTGGCGGATGAGGAAGGCGTGGGCGGCTTCGTGCTGACGGTGGAATCGGGCCCGGTGGGCGGCACGCCGGCCGACGGCCCGGCCTTCGGCGCGGCGCTGTGGCCCGAGGCCATCACCACCCATGCCGAGATGTTCGACTTCTACGATGGCGGCGGGCTGGACATCAGCTTCCTGGGCCTGGCCGAGTTCACGCCCGAAGGGCATGTCAACGTCAGCCGCTTCGGCAGCAAGGTCTCGGGCGTGGGCGGCTTCATCAACATCACCCAGAGCACGCCGCGGGTGGTGTTCATGGGCGCGCTGGTGGCCGACGGCCTGCAGATCGCCACCGGCGACGGCAGGCTGACCATCCTGCAGGAAGGCCGGGTGCCCAAGCTGGTGCCCACGGTGCAGCACCTGAGCTTCCACGGCCCCTACGTGGCCAGTCTGGGCCGGCAGATCAGCTACATCACCGAGCGCGCGGTGTTCGAACTGCGCGGCGGCCGGCTGGTGCTGACCGAGATCGCCCCCGGGCTGGACCTGCAGCGCGACGTGCTGGCGGTGCTGGGCGCGCCGGTGGTGGTGGCGGACGATCTCAAGACCATGGACGCCCGCATCTTCACCGACGCCCCCATGTTTCAGCCGGCCGGCTGAGCCGGCACCATCGCCGGGTGGCTGGCGGGGTGTGTGGAAGGAAGCCGGTCACCGCGGCCGAACAGCTTGTCGCGCAGCGTGCCGGGGCGGTGCGCCGTCTTGAAGGCGCCGCGTGATTGCAGCTCGGGCACCACCAGGCGGCCGAAGTCGACGAAGCATTCCGGCGCCACGGTGCGGCTCAGGTTGAAGCCATCGACGCCGGTCTGTTCGGTCCAGCGGATCAGTTCCTCGGCCACCTGACCGGCGGCACCCACGATCGGCGGCTGGCGGCTGCCCAGCACCATCTGCTCCAGCAGCTTGCGCTTGGTCCATTGCGGGCCCTGGCTGCGGTTGATGGCGGCCACGTTGCTGGTGATGGCATTGCTGGCCGAGGCATCGACCGGCTCGTCCAGGTCGAAGCGGGCCAGGTCCACCCCGAGCGAGGCGGCGGCATGCACCAGCGCGGCCTCGCTGCTGACGTGCTGCCGGTACCCGTCGAACTTGTCTTGCGCCTCGGCGGCGGTGGCGCCTGTGACCACAGTCGCCCCCAAAAAGAACTTGATGTCGTCAGGCTGCCGGCCGGCGGCCACCGCCAGCGCGCGGATGTCGTCGACGATGGCCTTGACGCCGGCCACGCTCTGGCCGTTGAGGAACACGCACTCCGCATGCTGGGCCGCAAACCGCCGCCCGCGCGGCGACGAGCCGGCCTGGTAGAGCACCGGCGTGCGCTGCGGTGACGGCGCGCAGAGGTGCATCGCATCCACCGTGTACTGCTTGCCGTGGTGGTGCACCTGGCGCACCTTGCCGGGGTCGGCATACACGCCGCTGGCCTTGTCGGCCACCACCGCGTCATCGGCCCAGCTGTGCTGCCACAGCTGGTAGACCAGCTGCATGTACTCGTCGGCCAGGTCGTAGCGGTCGTCATGCGCCATCTGCTGGTTCAGGCCGTTGGCGCGGGCGGCGCTGTCCAGGTAGCCGGTGACGATGTTCCAGCCGACGCGGCCGCCGGTCAGGTGGTCCAGCGTCGACATGCGGCGGGCGAAGAGATACGGCGCCTCATAGACCAGGTTGGCGGTGACGCCGAAGCCCAGGTGCTGCGTGGCCGCAGCCATCGCCGGGATCAGCAGCATCGGATCGTTCACCGGCACCTGCACGCCGCCGCGCAGCGCCGCATCGGCATTGCCGCCGTAGACGTCGTAGACGCCCACCACATCGGCCAGGAAGATGCCGTCGAACAGCGCCGCCTCCAGCGTGCGCGCCAGCTCCATCCAGTAGGCCAGGGTGTTGTAGCGGGTGGACTGGTCACGCGGGTGCGTCCACAGGCCTTGCTGGATGTGGCCGACACAGTGCATGTCGAAGGCATTGAGCAGGATCTCGCGGGGCATGGGCAGGGCAGGCGGTGGTTTGGAAGGGATCGACGTTATCCCGAATGGCGGGGCCCTGCCCTTGGCACCATGCTTGCATACAAGCAACGTGAACATCACTGGCATGCACCAACAACCAGCACACCACCCGCTCCCCATGCACCAGGACACCACCGATGGCACCCAGACAGGGCACTGAGCCACGCAGCAAGGCCCGCGCCAGCGCGCTGGCCGTGCCAGCGGCCGCCCCGGCGGGCCGCGCCGTCGCCGGGGCCGACGAGCCCGCCAGCGGCGAGGGCAACCGCCCCGGCGTGATCGCCGACCGCATCGTCGACGCCATCCTCGCCGGCCGGCTGGCGCCGGGCCAGCGCCTGGGCGAGCAGGCCCTGGCCGACCTGTTCGGCTGCAGCCGCACCCTGGTGCGCGAGGCGATGGCGCGGCTGTCGGCGCGCGGCATGGTGGAGGTGAATGCCCGCCGTGGCTGGTTCGTGGTGCAGCCCAGCCTGGACGAGGCGCGCGAGGCCTTCGGTGCCCGCCAGGCGCTGGAGACCGGCCTGCTGCACGGCCTGAACGGGCCGCTGCCCAAGGCTGCCATCCGCCAGCTCAAGGCCCATGTGGCACGCGAGCAGGCCGCCATCGCCGCCGACGACCCGGCCGAGCGCAGCTGGCTGCTGGGCGACTTCCATGTCTGCCTGGCCGAGTGCGCCGGCAACGGCCTGCTGGCCGACATCGTGAAGGACCTGACCGCCCGCACCACGCTGATCGCCACGCTGTACCAGAGCACCCATGCGGCCGGCGAGAGCTGTGCCGAGCATGCGCAGATCGTCGCCGCGCTGGAGGCGGGCGACCAGGCACGTGCCATCGCCCTGCTGCGCCAGCACATCGGCAGCGTGGCCGAGCACCTGGGCCAGACCACCGCCGCCGACGACCCGCTGGCCCCGCTGCGGGCGGCGCTGTCGCCGCTGCGCTCGCAACCCGCCGCTGGCGGCGCCACGCCCCCGGCCACCAGCCGCCGCCCGGCGCGCAAGCGCCTGTTCACCGACCTGATCCCCGACCCCACCAACCCCCGCAAGACCAAGGAGCGCTGACACCATGACCCGCCGCACCACCCTGTCCAAGCTGGCCGCCCTGGCCACCCTCGCCACCACCGCCCTGCTGCCCCTGGCCGCCCACGCCGATGCGCTGGACGACATCCTGGCCAAGAAGCAGATCAACATCGCCGTGCCCACCGACTTCCCGCCCTACGGCTTTGTCGGCACCGATCTCAAGCCCCAGGGCCTGGACGTCGACATGGCCAACTACATCGGCGCCAAGCTGGGCGTGAAGGTGGAACTGGTGCCGGTGACCAGCGCCAACCGCATCCCCTACCTGCAGACCAAGAAGGCCGATCTGGTGATCAGCACGCTGGGCAAGAACCCCGAGCGCGCCGCGGTGATCGACTTCACCGCCGCCTACTCGCCGTTCTTCCAGGCGGTGTTCGCGCCCAAGGGCACGGCCATCAAGACCGCGGCCGACCTGGCGGGCAAGACGGTGGCGGTGACCCGCGGCGCCATCGAGGACATGGAGCTGACCAAGATCGCCCCGGCCAGCGCCGACATCAAGCGCTTCGAGGACAACAACACCACCGTCTCGGCCTTCGTCTCGGGCCAGGTGCAGGCGATCGCCACCGGCGCCTCGGTGGCCGGCAACATGATGGCGCGCAACCCGCAGCTGGGCGCCGAGTACAAGTTCGTGCTCAAGGATTCGCCCAACTTCATCGGCGTGGGCAAGGGCGAGGACAAGCTGCGCCTGAAGGTCAACGAGATCATCGCCGGCGCCAAGGCCAGCGGCGACATCGACAAGATGGCGCAGAAGTGGCTGGGCCGGCCGGCTGGCACGCTGCCCGAGTGACGCACCGCTGAACCGATGAAGGGCGCCCCGCCATGATCCAACTCGACTTCCTGGCCGTGCTGGCCCAGTGGCCGGCGCTGCTCAAGGGTGCCGCCTTCACCGTGGCGCTCAGCGCCACGGCAGCGGTGCTGGGCGTGGGCCTCGGCGTGGCCTGCGGCTGGGCGCGCAGCCAGGGCCCAAGGGGGCTGGCCGCCATCGTCTCGGCCTACGTCGAGCTGGTGCGCAACACGCCCTTCATCGTGCAGCTGTTCTTCATCTTCTTCGGCCTGCCCAGCCTGGGGCTCAAGCTCAGCCCCGAGGTGGCCAGCATCATCGCGATGGTGGTCAACCTGGGTGCGTATGCGGCCGAGATCGTGCGCGCGGGCATCGACAACACGCCGCGTGGCCAGATCGAGGCGGCGCGCAGTCTGGCGCTGACCGAGCTGCAGGTCTTCACCCGCGTGGTGCTGCCACCGGCGCTGGGCCGGGTGTGGCCGGCGCTGACCAGCCAGATCGTCATCGTGATGCTGGGCTCGGCGGTGTGCGGCCAGATCTCGGCCCAGGAGCTGAGTTACGCGGCCAACCTGATCCAGAGCCGCAACTTCCGCGCCTTCGAGGCCTACATCATCGCCACCGGCATCTACCTGCTGCTGTCGGTGGCCTTCCGCCAGGCGCTGAACTGGCTGGGGCCGAAGTTCATCTTCGGGCGCCTGCCCAACGCTGGCAGATAAGGGGGCCACGGTGGTCGACTTCACCCTCTGGGACATCTTCCGCAACCTGCTGCTGGCCGCGCGCTGGACGGTGGGCCTGTCGCTGATCGCCTTCGTCGGCGGCGGCATCGTCGGCCTGGCGCTGCTGCTGGCGCGGCTGGCCAACCTGCCCGGCGCGCAGCGCGGCGTGGCCGCGTATGTGCAGCTGTTCCAGGGCACGCCGCTGCTGATGCAGCTGTTCCTGGCCTACTTCGGGCTGGCGCTGGTCGGGCTGAACGTGTCGGCCTGGGTGGCGGCCAGCCTGGCGCTGACGCTCTACACCAGTGCCTTCCTCACCGAAATCTGGCGCGGCTGCGTCAACGCCATTCCCAAGGGCCAGTGGGAGGCCGCCGACAGCCTGGCGCTGAGCTTCGGCGAGAAGATGCGCCATGTGGTGGGCCCGCAGGCCCTGCGCATCGCCGTGCCGCCCACCGTGGGCTTCCTGGTGCAGGTGATCAAGGGCACGGCCCTGGCCTCGGTGATCGGCTTCATCGAGCTGACCAAGGCCGGCACCATGATCACCAACGCCACCTTCAAACCGTTCACCGTCTACGCCTGCGTGGCGCTGATGTACTTTGCGCTGTGCTGGCCGGTGTCGGCCGCCAGCCGCCGCCTGGAGAGGAGCTTCAAGAATGGCCGCTGACACGATCGTCAACATTTCGGCGCTGCGCAAGAGCTTCGGCGCCAACGAGGTGCTCAAGGGCATCGACATGCAGGTGCAGCGCGGCGAGGTGATCGCCATCATCGGCAAGAGCGGCTCGGGCAAGAGCACGCTGCTGCGCTGCATCAACGGGCTGGAGGTGTTCCAGCAGGGCAGCCTGCTAGTCGACGGCCTGCCGCTCAAGCATGGCGACGCCAAGGCCATGCGCGCGCTGCGCCAGCATGTGGGCATGATCTTCCAGAACTTCAACCTGTTCCCCCACCTCACCGTGGGCCGCAACGTGATGCTGGCGCCCACGCTGGTGAAGCAGACCGATGCCACCGCCGCGGCGGCGCAGGCGAAGAAGCTGCTGGACCGCGTGGGTCTGGCCGAGAAGTTCGACGCCTGGCCGGATCAGCTGTCGGGCGGCCAGCAGCAGCGGGTGGCCATCGCCCGCGCGCTGGCGATGGAGCCCAGCGTGATGCTGTGCGACGAGATCACGTCGGCCCTGGATCCCGAACTGGTGGGCGAAGTGCTGCGGGTGGTGGAGACGCTGGCCGAGGAAGGCATGACGCTGCTGATGGTGACCCACGAGATGAACTTCGCCCGCAAGGTGGCCGACCGGGTGGTGTTCATGCACGCCGGGCGCATCCACGAGATGGGGCCGCCGAACGAGTTGTTCGCCAATCCGCAGACGGCGGAATTGAAGCAGTTCCTGTCGGCACTGCATTGAGGGCAGGTTCGGGCTCGTTGCGGACGTTTGGTTCTGCGCGGTCGCGCCGGGCCGGGAGTGCCTGCTTTGCTCCATGTCCGCTACGAGCCCACAGCCGCCCCCGTGTTGGCAACCGTCACGCCGCTCCGCGACAATCAGCCATGACAACGCCGACAACCCTCATCGTCACCCAGAGCTTCACCGACGCTGAAGCCGCCCTCGCGCACGCAGCCACCATCTACAGCTCGGGCATCAACCACCTGCGGCAGAGTTTGCAGGACTTCGTGGCCGGGGCACCGGTCACCGGCCGCATCCGCGCCTGCTATCCGTTCGTGCGGGTGCGCACCGACACGGTGGCCCGGGCCGACAGCCGGCTGAGCTACGGCTTCGTCGCCGGCCCCGGCGTCTACGAGACCACCCTCACCCGGCCCGACCTGTTCGCCAACTACTTCCGCGAGCAGTTCCACCTGCTGCTGAAGAACCACGGCGGGCCGTTGGAAGTGGGCATGAGCAAGCAGCCCATCCCCATCCACTTCAGCTTCGCCCAGCACGACCATGTCGAAGGCACGATGAGCGCCGAACGCCGCGCGCTGATGCGCGATGTCTTCGACCTGCCCGACCTGGCCGCCATGGACGACGGCATCGCCAACGGCACCTTCGAGCCCGGCCCGCGGGATCCGCAGCCGCTGGCGCTGTTCACCGCGCCGCGGGTCGACTACTCGCTGCAGCGCCTGCGCCACTACACCGGCACCGCGCCCGAGCACTTCCAGAACTTCGTGCTCTTCACCAACTACCAGTTCTACATCGACGAGTTCGTGCGCCTCGGCCACGAGATGATGGCCAAGGCCCCGGGCGAAGGCGGCCTGCTGGGCAACTGGCCTAAGCATGCCAGCGAGAGCGACGACTACATCGCCTTCGTCGAGCCGGGCAACGTGGTCACCCGCCGCGCCGGCCAGACGGTGCAGCCCGAGGACGCCCTGGGCGCCGCGCCGCCGCGGCTGCCGCAGATGCCGGCCTACCACCTGGTGCGGCCGGACAACTCCGGCATCACCATGGTCAACATCGGCGTCGGCCCGGCGAACGCCAAGAACATCTCCGACCACATCGCCGTGCTGCGCCCGCATGCCTGGCTGATGCTGGGCCACTGCGCCGGCCTGCGCAACACCCAGCAGCTGGGCGACTATGTGCTGGCCCACGCCTATGTGCGCGAGGACCATGTGCTCGATGAAGAGCTGCCGCTGTGGGTGCCGATCCCCGCGCTGGCCGAGGTGCAGATGGCACTGGAGCGGGCGGTGGCCGATGTCACCCAGCTCGACGGCTACGAGCTGAAGAAGATCCTGCGCACCGGCACCGTGGCCAGCACCGACAACCGCAACTGGGAGCTGCTGCCGCACCCGGGCCCGGAGCGCCGCTTCAGCCAGAGCCGTGCCGTGGCGCTAGACATGGAAAGCGCCACGCTGGCGGCCAACGGCTTCCGCTTCCGCGTGCCCTACGGCACGCTGCTGTGCGTCTCCGACAAGCCGCTGCACGGCGAGATCAAGCTGCCCGGCATGGCCAATGCCTTCTACCGCGAGCGGGTCGACCAGCACCTGCGCATCGGCATGCGCGCCATCGAGCTGCTGCGCCGCCAGCGGCTGGATCAACTGCACAGCCGCAAGCTCCGCAGCTTTGCCGAGGTGGCCTTCCAGTGACCGCCGCCCGCCGCTGAGCCTGTGTCTGCCTGGTCTGCCGCGATGACGCTGGACGCGCAGACGCTGATCGTGGTGCTGCTGATGAACATGGCCACGCTGTCGGTGGCCGTGCCGGCCATCATGGGCCGGCAGCTCAGCCGGGCCGCCCGCTGCGCCCAGGCCTCGCTGGTGCTGCAGACCGCGGGCTGGGGCTGCCTGGCCCTGTCGCGCGACGGCACGCCCTGGGATCCGGTGCTGTCGGTGCTGTCGATGGTCGGGCTGGCGACCGGCACGGCCATGCTGTGGGAATCGGTGCAAGGCTGGCTGGGGCCGCGGCGCGGCCGCCGCGGGGTCTGGATGCTGGCGGTGGCCATGCCGCTGGGCTATGCCGTCAGCTGGAGCAGCTACCCGCTGCGGGTGGGCTGGTCCAACGCCGGGCTGGCGCTGCAGCTGCTGCTGGTCTGCGCCCTGCTGGTGCGGCCCACGCCGCACCACGGCCGCGGCTGGCGCTGGCTGATGGCCATCAGCCTGGGCGCACTCGCGGCAGTGAGCCTGTGGCGGGGTGCCATGGGCGCGTTCTTCACCGAGGCCTATCCCAGCTTCCGCACGCCGCACCCGGCGATGCTGACTTTCGGGCTGGTGGCCAACCTGGCCGTGCCGCTGAATGCCGTGGGCCTGCTGGTGGCCTGGCGCGAGGAGGCCGAACGCGCCCTGCGCCAGCTCGCCCGCACCGACAGCCTGACCGGCCTGCTCAACCGCCGCGCGCTGGACGACGAGGCCGGCGCGCTGATCGCCCTGGCGCGCCGGCATGGCGATCCGCTGAGCCTGCTGTTGCTGGACATCGACCGCTTCAAGGCCATCAACGACCGCCACGGCCATGCCGCCGGCGACCGCGCCCTGTGCCTGCTGGCCGGCACCCTGCAGGCGGCCCTGCGGCGCGGCGACCTGGCCGGCCGCTGGGGTGGCGAGGAGTTCTGCGTGCTGCTGCCGCGCACCGCACCGGCCGATGCCATGGCCTTTGATGCGCGGCTGCGCGCCACGCTGCGGGCCCAGGCGCTGGCCGAGCTCGGCTTCCCGCTGGACTTCAGCACCGGGCTGGCCCACCTGCAAGCGGCCGACACCACCCTGCAGCCGCTGGTGCAGCGGGCCGATGCCGCGCTGTATGCCGCCAAGGATGCCGGCCGCGGCCAGTTGCGTGCAGCCTGATCGCCGGGTTCAGCGCCCGCGGCAGGCGGCGTAGGCGTCCAGCCGCGGCTGGTAGACGCTGGTCAGCACATCCAGCAGGCCCAGCACCGAATGGAAGTAGTGGTCGTGCGAGATGGCGGCATCGGCGCGACCGGCCAGGCAGGCGGCATCCAGCTTCTGGCGCTGGGCGAAGCCGGGGCTCAGCCAAGTGATCCAGGGCACCTGCTTCTGCACATCCGGCGCGATGGCATAAGGCAGGCCGTGCAGGTAGAGGTTGTTCTCGCCCAGCGATTCACCATGGTCGGAGACATAGACCATCGCCGTGTCGTGGCTGGCCTGGTGCTGCTGCAGCCAGCCGATGGCCTGGGCCAGGAACTGGTCGGTGTAGGCGATGGTGTTGTCGTAGGCGTTGAGCAGCTGCTCGCGGCTGCAGTCCTGCAGGTTGATGGTGCTGCACTCGGGCAGGAAGCGCTTGAACGCCGGCGGCACCCGCTTGAAGTAGGCCGGGCCGTGGCTGCCCATCTGGTGCATCACCAGCAGCACACCCTTGTCGCGCTGCGCGGCAGGCAGCGCGGCGATGCGGGCATCCAGGCCGTCCAGCATGATCGGATCCCAGCATTCGCCGTCGCTGCACAGCGTGGGGTGCTTCAGGTTGCCGGTCTCCACATTCGGCACGCGGGCGCACACGCCCTTGCAGCCGGCCTGGTTGTCCAGCCACAGCACGGCCAGGCCGGCGCGCTGGGCCACGTCCAGCAGGTTCTCGTGGTTGGCCTGGCGGCTGGCGAAGTCCTCGCGGCCCAGGTGCGAGAACATGCAGGGCACCGAGGCGGCGGTGTTGGTGCCGCAGCTCCAGGCATTGCGCCAGCTGACCACCGGAAGTTGGGACAGCGCCGGGTTGGTCGGCCGGCCATAGCCGTTGAGCGCGAAGTTGCCGGCGCGCGCCGTCTCGCCCAGCACCAGCAGCAGCAGCGGCGGCTTGGCACCCGGGGCATGGCTGGGGCCCAGCCGGGCATCGGTGCCCAGCGGCAGCAGCACGCGGTCGTTGCGGCGCAGCGGCTCGCTGGCCACCATGCCCAGGGCGTACACGCTGTTCAGCGGGTTGAGCAGGTAGCGCAGCTGCTTGTGGTTGCGCATCGTCGACGACAGCGGCTGGAAGCTGGCCAGCACCGCCGCCACCACCAGGGCCAGGCCAACCAGGGCCGCGCCGAGGTTGTGTCCCAGCTGGCGCCCCCACGGCGCGGGCTGCACCGGCGTGCGCCACACCAGCCAGGCAGGCAGCAGGCCGCCCAGCACCAGGGTGGCCACCATGCGCAGGCTCAGCAGGTCGGCCGCCTCGCCGGGGTTGGTCTGCAGCACGTTCACCAGCATGGTCTGGTCGATGACGATGCGGTAGGCCAGCATGTAGTGCGCACCCGCCGCCGCCGCCAGCAGCAGGAAGATGGCCACCGGCTTGAGCGTGAAGCGCCAGGCCAGCAGGCTTTGCAGCGCCACCAGGGCGCCGAACACCGCCACCGCCAGCGCCGCCGCCAGGCCCCAGCCCTTGGCCGACTGCAGCAGGCCCAGCTCGGCCAGCGCCTGCCACAGCGGCCAGTTGCCCAGCGTGGCCATGGCCGCGCTGGTGGCCAGCACCAGGCGCAGCGGGCCGCGCCCGCCGTCCACAGGCTGCGCGCTCATGCGGCCGCCACAGTGCCAGGGGTGGCACGGTCGAAACGGCGGCAGGCGGTGTCCAGCGCCCAGCCCAGGCACCAGCACAGCCAGCCGCTCCACAGCGTGTGGCTCATGAAGTGCGCACCACGCCACTGCTGCGACAGGCCCAGCAGCAGGCCGGCGGCCAGCGCGGCCAGCAGCCAGCGCCGCGCCAGCACGGGTGCCACCGGCCGGAAGACGAAGTAGCCACCCACGAAGGCGAAGCCGGCGCTGGCATGGCCGGCCGGGAAGCAGCCGCCGCGTCCGCCCGCCGGTGCGGCCCACCACAGCCAGTGCGACACCGGCTCGACGACGCCACCGTAGGCCACCAGGTTCCACGGGCAGGCGGCGGGGTTGACCGACTTCAGCAGCGACACCACCGCCACCGACAACAGCACGCCGCCGGCCAGCTGCAGGCGGCGCGCCAGCGTCAGCTGGCGCAGCGGGCCGCGCGGCCACCACACGCCCAGGCACAGCGCCAGCGCCAGGGCCCAGGCCACCAGGCGGCCGAGGCTGTGCACCCCGTTGTCGAGCAGCCAGTGGTTGCGCAGCGGAAAGCCGGCGGCCGTGCCGGCCAGGTCGGCCAGCCAGCGGTCGCCGCCGGCGGCTTCCCAGGCCAGGAAGGCCAGGGCCGTGCACAGCATGGCCAGCGCCCACTGGCGTGGCAGTGGGGTGGGGATGGGGATGGTGGCCGCTGGGGCCAGGGACGAGGGAACGGAGGGCAGCGCCACGGCAGGCAGGGAGTCGAACAGCATGGACAGGGCGAGAGGATGGACACGGGCGCTTAAGCCCAGATTAAGCCGCGCAGGATGCCAGCCGGATCGGCCCGCACAATCCGGGGCATGCGCGTGCTGGTGCTGGAAGACGACAGCCGGATTGCCGACGGCCTGGTGGCCCACCTGGGCCGCCAGGGCCATGCGGTGGACACCGCCGCCAGCCTGGCGGCGGGCTGGGCGGCGCTGTGCGCCGAGCCCTTCGACCTGCTGCTGCTGGACCTGGGCCTGCCCGACGGCGACGGCAGCCGCCTGCTCGGCCGGCTGCGCGCGACCCCGGCCGGCGGCCTGCCCGACCCCCACACCCCGGTGCTGGTGATGACCGCCCGCGACGAGGTGGCCAGCCGCATCGGTGCACTCGACCTGGGTGCCGACGACTACGTCACCAAGCCCTTCGACCCCGACGAGCTGGCCGCCCGCATGCGCGCCCTGCGCCGCCGTGCCGCCGGCCGTGGCCAGCCGCTGCTGCAGCATGGCGACCTGCTCGTGGACCCGGCCGCCCGCACGGTGCAGCGCGCCGGCCTGCCGGTGGCGCTGTCGGGCCGCGAATTCGCGGTGCTGCTGCTGCTGCTGGAGGCGCGGCCGCGGGTGCTGTCGCGGGCGCAGATCGAGGCCGGCCTCTACAGCTGGGACGGCGCGCTGGAGAGCAACGCCATCGAGGTGCATGTGCACCACCTGCGCAAGAAGCTGGGCGACGGCCTGATCCGCACGCTGCGCGGCGTGGGTTACTGCATCGGCGAGGCGCCGTGAAGCCGGCGACCACGCTGTTCAGCCACCTGCTGGCCTGGTGCCTGGGCGCACTGGGGCTGCTGTGGTTGAGCTTCGTGGCCACGGGCTACCAGGCCGGACGGCACGAGACCGACGAGCTGGTCGATGGCCAGCTGGCCAGCGTGGCTGCGCTGATGGCGCTGGATGTGCGCTGGCTGCCGGCCACGCCGCAACCGCCCACCGCCGCGGTGGAGCTGCCGGCGCTGCATGAATACCAGCAGGCCATCAGCCTGGTGGTGTGGGATGCCGACGGCCGCGTGCTGGCCCAGCATGGCGGCGCGCCGCTGCCGCCCTTCGGCCGCGGCGAGGGCTTCGAGACCCTGCAGCTGGGCACGCCGCCGCAGGCCTGGCGCAGCTTCGCGCGCTGGTCGGTGGACGGGCCGGCGCGGCGGGTGATGGTGCTGGTCAACGAAGCCGAACGCACCGAGCTGGGCTGGGACATCGCCAGCCAGGTGGCCGCGCCCGGCCTGTGGCTGCTGCCGGCGCTGGCCCTGGGGCTGGGCCTGGCGCTGCGGCGTGGCCTGCGGCCGCTGCAGGACCTGTCGGACGACGTGCGGACGCTGCGTGTCGACGACGGGCCCGGGCAGGGTCTGCGCAGCCCGCACCCGGCGGCCGAGTTCGGTGCCATGGTGCGGGCCATCAACACCCTGGTGCAGCGCTACCACGCCGCGCTGGCGCGTGAGCGCGAGCTGGCCAGTGAGCTGGCGCACGAGCTGCGCACGCCGCTGTCGGCCCTGGTGCTGCAGGCCCGCGCACTGCGCGACGCGCCAGACACCGCCACGCCGGCAGCGCTGGCCCGGCTGGAACAGGACGCGATGCGCGCCGGCCAGGTGCTGGGCGAGCTGCTGACCCTGGCCCGCGCCAGCCGCACCGCCCTGGTGGACGCCGCCGCGCCGGTGGACCTGGTCGCGCTGGCGCGGCAGGTGCTGGCCGAGCGCGCCGAGGCGGCGCTGGCCGGCGGCCATGACCTGGCCCTGGTGGGCGAGGTGCCCTTCACCGTGCAGGGCCATGCCCTGCTGCTGGGCCTGGCGCTGGGCAACCTGGTGGACAACGCGCTGGTGCACTCGGCCGGGCCCACGCTCGTGGAGCTGCGGCTGGAGGCCGCCGACGGCCTGGTGCTGGTGTGCAACGGCCCGCTGCCGGGCGCAGCGCCGGCCCAGGCCGCCGCCACCACCAGCACCGCGCTGGGCCTGGGCCTGGGCCACCGGGTGGTGGCCAAGGTGGCGGCCATCCATGGGGCCGCCTTTGCCGAGCAGCCGCCACCGCCCGGTTTCAGCCACTGCTATGCGCTGCAGTTCGTGCGGGCCGTCGACGGCACCGACCTGCAGGCCGGCCCGGTCGACCGCTGAGCCCGCGCACGGATCGCCGACAGGCGATACGTGGCTGGCGAAGGCTCTGCCCGCATGCCTGCGGGCAAGCTCTTGAACGGCCTCAGCCCGCCAGCGCCTTGAACAACGCCACGCGGTTGTTCAGCTCGCCCAGCCGGGCCTGCAGCACCGCCTGCTCGGCGGCGAACAGGCTGCGCTGGGCCTCCAGCAGCTCCAGCGTGCTGGCCGCGCCCTGCTCGGCCCGCAATGTGGTCAGCCGCGCGGTCTCGCGGGCGGCGCTGCGCTGCAGCTCCAGCGCCTCGCGCTGGTTGCGCCAGGTGGCGCCGCCGGCCAGCGCATCGGCCGTCTCGCGGAACGCGGCCTGGATGGCGCGCTCGTACTGCGCCTGGGCGGCCACGCGGGCGGCCTGGGCGCTCTCCAGGTTGGCCTGGCGGCGGCCACCGTCGAAGACCGTCAGCGCCAGGTTGGCCGCCGCCGTGTAGGCGAAGTTGCCCCCCTGGAACAGGCCCGACAGCTGCGGCGAGACCTGACCGGCCTGGCCGGTGAGGCTGATGCTGGGCAGGAAGGCCGCACGGGCCGCGGCGATGTTGGCATCGGCCGCGCGCAGCGCCGATTCGGCCTGCATCACGTCGGGCCGGCGCAGCAGCACCGCCGACGACAGGCCGGCCGGCACCTCGGCCAACCAGGCATCACCGGCCAGCGCCGTGCCGGCGGCCGCCGGCGCTGCCTGCACCGGGCCGCCCAGCAGCAGCGCCAGGGCGTTGGTGTCCTGCGCCTGCTGGCGCTCCAGCTGGGCCAGCGTGGCCCGCGCCTGGGCCACCAGGCCCAGCTGGGCCTGCAGCTCCAGCTGGCTGGCGGCACCGGCCGATTCCCGCAGCTGCACCAGCTTCAGCGTCTGCTCGCGGCTGGCCAGGGTCTGGCGGGCCAGGGCCAGCAGCTCGTCGTCGGCCTGCAGTGCCAGGCTGGCCTGCAGCACCGCGGCCACCACGCTGAGCTCGGTGGCGCGCTGGGCCTGGCTGGTGGCCAGCCACTGGGCGAATGCGGCCTCGCTGAGGTTGGCCAGGCGGCCGAACAGGTCGAGCTCCCAACTGGCCAGCTGCACGCCGGCCGTCAGGGTGTTGGCCTGCTCACCCTTGCTGTCGGGCGACCGGCTGGCATTCAGGCCGGCACCCACCGTGGGCAGGCGGTTGGCGTCGGTGGCGCTGAGCTGGGCGCGGGCGCGCTGCACGTTGGCCGCGGCCACCCGCAGATCGCGGTTGTGGGCCAGCGCCTGGGTCACCCAGCCGCGCAAGCGGGGCGAGGTGACCACCTGCTCCCAGGGCAGGGCGGGCGCCACGTCGGCAGCGCCGGCGGCGGCCGGCAGGCGGGTGGGCACGGCGGCCTGGGCCAGGGCCTGGTCGGCCGGCGGGGCCTTCCAGTCGGGGGCGGTGGCGCAGCCGGCCAGCAGCAGGCCGGCGGCCAGGGCGGCCGGCCAGCGCGCCAGGCGCGGGCGTGGGGAGGACATCAGGGCGCGGCTCATGCCGGGTCTCCGGGGTTGGCGGGGTTGGCGGGCACGCGCGAGGGCACGTGCGGCACCGGCAGCGGGGCGGTGATCGGGGTGCCGTGCGGCGCGCCGCCCGAGGCCGGGAACAGCCGGCGCACCACCACGAAGAACACCGGCACCAGGAACACCGCCAGCAGGGTGGCGGTGATCATGCCGCCCATCACGCCGGTGCCGATGGCGCGCTGGCTGTTGGCGCCGGCGCCGGTGGAGATGGCCAGCGGCAGCACGCCCAGGATGAAGGCCAGCGAGGTCATCACGATCGGCCGGAAGCGCAGGTGGCAGGCCATCAGCGTGGCCTCGATCAGGCTCTTGCCCTCGGCCTGCAGGTCCTTGGCGAACTCGATGATCAGGATCGCGTTCTTCGCCGACAGGCCGATCACCGTGATCAGGCCGACCTTGAAGTACACGTCGTTGGGCATGTCGCGCAGCCACACGCCGCCCAGCGCACCCAGCACGCCCAGCGGCACCACCAGCATCACCGCCACCGGAATGGCCCAGCTCTCGTACAGCGCAGCCAGGCACAGGAACACCGCCAGCATCGAGAAGGCCAGCAGGATGGTGGCCTGCGAGCCCGACAGCTTCTCCTCCCGGCTCTGGCCGGTCCATTCGAAGCCGAAGCCCGGCGGCAGCTGCCTGGCCAGCCGCTCCATCTCGTCCATCGCCTCGCCGGTGCTGCGGCCGGGCGCGGCATCGCCGGCCAGGCGCATGGCCGGGTAGCCGTTGTAGCGGGTGGTCTGCATCGAGCCGCTGATCCAGCGCGTGCTGGCAAAGGCCGACAGCGGCACCAGCTGGCCGCGGCTGTTGGCCACCTGCAGCTTCAGCAGGTCTTCCGGCACCATGCGCGCCGGCGCATCGGCCTGCACGATGACCCGCTGCAGCCGGCCGCGGCTGTTGAAGTCGTTGACATACGACGAGCCCAGCGCGGTGCTGAGCACCGCGTTGATGCTGTCGAAGCCCACGCCCTGGGCATAGGCCCGCTCGCGGTCGATGTCCAGCTGCAGCTGCGGTGCATCCTCCAGGCCGTCGGGGCGCACGCCCTGCAGCACCTTGCTCTGCCGGGCCATGCCCAGCAGCTGGTTGCGCGCGACCAGCAGCGCCTCGTGGCCGTTGCCGCCGCGGTCCTGCAGGCGGAAGTTGAAGCCGGTGGCGGTGCCCAGCTCGGGGATGGGCGGCGGGCTCAGCGGGAAGACGAAGGCATCGCGGATGCCCATGAAGGCGCCGAAGGCACGGCCGGCCAAGGCCTGCGCGGACTGGCCGGGGCCCTTGCGCTCGCTCCAGTCCTTCAGCGGCACGAACACCAGGCCGGCGTTCTGGCCCTGACCCGAGAAGCTGAAGCCGATCACCGCCACCACCTGGTCCACCTCGGGCTGCTTGGCGAAGAAGCCTTCGACCTGCTGCATCACCGCGGTGGTGCGTTCCACCGTTGCGCCGGGCGGCAGCTGCACGTTGACGATCAGGTAGCCCTGGTCTTCATTCGGCAGGAAGGACGAAGGCAGGCGCACATAGGCCCAGCCGACGATCGCCACGATGATGCCGAACACCAGCATCCAGCGGCCGGCCCGGGGCAGCATGCGCGCCACCTGGCCTTCGTAGCCATGGGTGGTGCGCTTGAAGCCGCGGTTGAACCAGCCGAAGAAGCCGCGCCGCTCGGCATGGCTGCTGATCGGCTTGAGGAAGGTGGCGCACAGCGCCGGCGTCAGCGTCAGCGCCAGGAAGGCGCTGAACAGGATGGCCGAGACCATGCTCAGCGAGAACTGCCGGTAGATGCTGCCCACCGCGCCGCCGAAGAAGGCCATCGGCACGAACACGCTGACCAGCACCACGGTGATGCCGATCACCGCGCCGGTGATCTGGCCCATGGCCTTGCGGGTGGCGTCGCGCGGGCTCAGGCCCTCCTCGGCCATCAGCCGCTCGACGTTCTCCACCACCACGATGGCGTCGTCGACCAGGATGCCGATGGCCAGCACCATGCCGAACAGCGTGAGCACGTTGATGCTGTAGCCCAGCGTGAGCAGCATGCCGAAGGTGCCCAGCAGGGCCACCGGCACCACGATGGTGGGGATCAGCGTGTAGCGCAGGTTCTGCAGGAAGACCAGCATCACCACGAACACCAGCGCCACCGCCTCCACCAGGGTCTCGATGACCTGCTGGATGGAAATGCGCACGAACTTGCTGCTGTCGTACGGCACCTTGTAGTCCACGCCCTGCGGGAAGTAGACCTTCAGCTCGGCCATGCGCTTCTTCACCGCGTCGGCGGTGGCCAGGGCATTGCCGGTGGGCGCCAGCTGCACGCCGATGCCGGCGCTGGGCTGGCCGTTCAGCCGCGAGAAGCTGCCGTAGCCCTGGGCACCCAGCTCGATGCGGGCGACATCGCGCAGGCGCACGCTGCTGCCGTCGGTGTTGGCGCGCAGCACGATGGCGCCGAACTGCTCGGCACTGGCCAGCTGGCCATTGACCACCACGGTGGCGCTCATCGGCTGGCCGGGCACGCCGGGCTGTTCACCCAGGGTGCCGGCCGAGACCTGGGCGTTCTGCGCCCGCACCGCGTTGTTGACGTCGGCCGGCTGCAGGCCGTAGGACACCAGCTTGGCCGGATCCAGCCAGATGCGCATGGCCCGCTCGGTGCCGAACAGCTGCGCCTGGCCGACGCCGGCGATGCGCTGCAGCTCGGGCTGGATGTAGCGGGCGGCATAGTCGCCCAGGCTCACCGGGTCATCCGCCGGGTTGCTGCTGGTCAGCGAGACGAAGAGCAGGAAGTTCGAGCGCGCCTTGTCGATGCGCACGCCCTGCTGCACCACCGCCGCCGGCAGCCGCGGCGTGGCGCGCGACAGCCGGTTCTGCACCTCGATCTGCGCCAGGTCGACATTGGTGCCGGGCTCGAAGGTGGCGGTGATGGCGCCGCCGCCGTTGGCCTGGGCCACCGACTCCATGTAGATCATGCCCGGCGCGCCATTGAGCTCCTGCTCGATGACCGACAGCACGCTGTCCTCCAGCACCTTGGCCGAGGCGCCGGGGTAGGCGGCGTTGATGACGATGGACGGCGGCGCGACCGTGGGGTACTGCGCCACCGGCAGCTTGGTGATGGCCGCGCCGCCCAGCACCGCGATGAACAGCGCGATGACCCAGGCGAAGATCGGCCGGTCGATGAAGAAACCCGAGAGCATGTGCGTGGCTCCCGGTCAGCGGCTGGCGGCCGTGGAGGCAGCCGGCGCGGCGGCAGCCGGTGCCGATGCACCTGAAGCCGCGCCTGCAGGCGCCGCGCCGGGCTTGCCCGGCGGCGACCACGGCACCGGATTGACCGGCGCGCCGGGCATCATCTTCTGCACGCCGTCGACGATGACGCGGTCGCCGGCGGCCAGGCCGCTGGTGATCACCCAATCGCTGCCCTGGCTGCCGGACACCTTGACCGGCCGCGGCGCGGGCTTGTTGTCGGCGCCCACCACCAGCACCGTGTCGCCGCTGGCGCCGCGGGTGACGGCCTGTTGCGGCAGCTTGATGGCCTGCGCGCTGGTGGCCTGCACGATGCGCACCTTGACGAACAGGCCCGGCAACAGCAGGCCCTGCGGGTTGGGCAGCTCGGCGCGCAGGCTCACCTGGCCGGTGGCGGCATCCACCGCCGGGTCACTGAACAGCAGCTTGCCGGGCAGCGGGTAGAGGCTGCCGTCGTCCAGCACCACCTGCACCTCGGCGGCGCGGCTGCCGGCGGCGCGCTGCAGCTGGCCGGCCTCCAGCGCCTTGCGCAGGCGCAGCACCTCGGCCGCGCTCTGAGTGAAGTTGACGTACAGCGTGCCGGTCTGCTGGATCAGCGCCATCTGCGTGGCATCGCCCTGGCCCACCAGGGCGCCTTCGGTCACCAGGGCGCGGCCGATGCGGCCGGCGATCGGCGCCTTGATGGCGGCGTAGTCGAGGTTGATGCGCGCGGTCTGCAGTGCGGCGCGGGCGGTGGCGGCATCGGCCTGGGCGGTCTTCAGCGTGGTCTGGGTCTGCAGCCATTCCTGGGCGCTGATGGCCTTGGCCTCGGCCAGCGGCTGGTTGCGCTGCACCTGGGCCTGGGCCTGGGCCACGGCGGCATCGGCACGGGCCACGGCCGCCTCGGCGCTGGCCACGGTGGCGCGGTAGGCCGCGTCGTCCAGCTGGTAGAGCGGCTGGCCGGCCTTGACCTCGCTGCCCTCGGTGAACAGCCGCTTGGCGACGATGCCGGGCACCCGGGCGCGCACCTGGGCGGTGCGCCAGGCTTCCAGGCGGCCGGGCAGCTCGGTGACCAGCGGCACCTCGGCCGGTTGCACCGTGACCACGCCCACGGTGGCCGGCGGCATGCCGCCACCGCCACCACCTCCGCCGCCCTTGGGCGCGTCAGCGCCGGGGCTGCAGGCGGCCAGCACGGCCAGCAGGACAAGCGCCAGCGGCAACGCCGCAGGCCGGCGGGCCGCACGCGTCGGCAGGAAGGGTTGGGGATGGCGCATGGTGTCGGGCATGGTGGAAATCGGACGGTCGGGCCGGCGCGGGGAGCACGCTCAGCCCAGGGTTTGGGTTGATGGTGGCACAGACCGGCTGACGGCCTGCTGCCAAGGGATGTCGGGCATTCAGCCCGCGGGTGGCGTGGCCTCCACCGGTGCCGGCGTGGCCGGCCGGCCGCGGCGCCACAGCCGGCCGGCCAGCTGCACCAGGTCATCGACATAGGTGAACACCACCGGGATGACCAGCAGGCTCAGCACCGTGCTGGTGATCAGGCCGCCGATCACCGCCACCGCCATCGGCTGGCGGAAGCTCGGGTCGGCGCCCCAGCCCAGGGCAATGGGCATCATGCCCGCCCCCATGGCGATGGTGGTCATCACGATCGGGCGGGCGCGCTTGTGGCAGGCGTCGAGCAGCGCGTCCCAGCGGTTCATGCCCTCGCGCCGGGCGATGATGGCGTAGTCGACCAGCAGGATGGAGTTCTTGGTGGCGATGCCCATCAGCATGATCAGCCCGATCAGCGACGGCATGCTGAAGGCGCTGTGGGTGATGAGCAAGGCCACGAAGGCGCCGCCCAGGCTCAGCGGCAGCGCCGCCAGGATGGTGGCCGGCTGCATGAAGCCCTTGAACAGCAGCACCAGCACGATGTAGATGCACAGCACGCCGGTCAGCATGGCCAGGCCGAAGCTGGCGAACAGCTCGTTCATCACCTCGGCATCGCCGATGGTGGTCTGGCGCACGCCGGCGGGCAGCTGCTGCAGGCTGGGCAGCTTCTGCACCGCCGCCGCCACGTCGCCCAGCGGCTGGCCGTTCAGCTCGATGTCGAAGTTGATGTTGCGCTGGCGGTCGTAGCGGTCGATCTGCGCCGGCCCGCTCTCCAGGCCCAGCGTGGCCACGTTGGCCAGCATCACCGGGCCGGCCTTGCCGGGCACGGTGAGCTGGCCCAGCAGGGCCAGGTCCTGCCGCGCGTCGTCGCGCAGCTTCACCACGATGGGCACCTGGCGCTGGGCCAGGTTCAGCTTGGGCAGGCTGCTGTCGAAATCGCCGCTGGTGGCGATGCGCAGCGTGTCGGCGATGGCGGCGGTGGTGACGCCGGCATCGGCGGCACGCGCCGTGTCGGGCCGCAGCACCAGCTCGGGCCGGACCAGGCTGGCGCTGCTGGCGATGTTGCCCAGGCCGGGGATGCTGCGCAGGTCGCGTTCCACCGCGCGGGCGGCCTCGGCCAGCGCGGCGCCGTCGTCGCCCGACAGCACCAGCACATAGGCCTCGCCCGAGCCGCCCAGGCCCACCTTGACCCGCGCGCCGGGCAGCTGCTGCATGGCCTGGCGCAGCTCGCCCTCGATGGTCTGCTTGCGCAGGCCGGGGCGGTCGGCGCGTGCCGTCAGGTTGATGGTGAGCGTGGCCTTGCGCACCTCACCACCGCCACCGCCGCCGGCGAACGGATCGGCGCCCGACATGCCGCCGCCGATGGCGGTGTAGACCTGCTTGACATGCGGGTTGGCGCTGACCAGGGCCCGCGCCCGCTCGGCCGCGGCGCGGGTGTCGTCGAAGGTGCTGCCCGGCGGCAGCTCGATGCTGACCTGGGTCTGGCCGAAATCGTCGGCCGGGATGAAGCCGGTGGGCAGCAGCGGCACCAGCAGGATGGAGCCGACGAAGAAGGCCGCCGCCGCCAGCGCGGTGAGGATGCGGTGCTTCAGGCACCAGGCCACGCTGGCCATGTAGCCACGCATGATGCGGCCATCGGGCACATGGCGCTTGTCGGCCGGGATGGGCTTGAGCAGGTAGGCCGCCATCATCGGCGTCAGCACCCGCGCCACCACCAGCGAGGCGAACACCGCCAGCGCTGCCGTCCAGCCGAACTGCTTGAAGAACTTGCCCGGAATGCCGCTCATGAAGGCGGTGGGCAGGAACACCGCGATCAGCGTGAAGGTGGTGGCGATCACCGCCAGGCCGATCTCGTCGGCCGCCTCCATCGCCGCCTGGTACGGGCTCTTGCCCATGCGCAGGTGGCGCACGATGTTCTCGATCTCGACGATGGCGTCGTCCACCAGGATGCCCACCACCAGCGACAGGCTCAGCAGCGTGACCACGTTGATCGAGAAGCCCAGCCACCACATGCCGATGAAGGCCGGGATCACCGACAGCGGCAGCGCCACCGCGGCCACGAAGGTGGCGCGCCAGTCGCGCAGGAAGAACCACACCACCACCACCGCCAGGAAGGCGCCTTCGTACAGCAGCACCAGCGAGCCGTCGTAGTTGTCGACCACCGGGTCGACCATGTTGAAGGCCTGGGTGATGGTCAGGTCGGGATGGGCAGCGCGCACCTCGGCCAGCACGCGGGTCACCTCGGCATCCACCTCCAGCTCGCTGGCGCCGCGGCTGCGGGTGATCTCGAAGCCCACCACCGGCTGGCCATTGAGCAGGGCGGCGCTGCGCCGCTCGGCCACGGTGTCGGTGACGGTGGCCACCTGGTCCAGCCGCACATGGCGGCCGTCGGGCAGCGGGATGGCCAGCCGGCCCAGCTGCTCGGCCGACTGCACCGTGGCGATGGTGCGCACCGCCTGCTCAGCGCGGCCGAGATCACTGCGGCCGCCCGACGCATCCTGCTGCACCTGGCGCAGCTGGCGCGAGACATCGGCCGCGGTGGCGCCCAGGGCCAGCAGGCGCGCCGGGTCCAGCGCCACCTGCACCTCGCGGCTGACGCCGCCCACCCGCGCCACCGAGCCCACGCCGTTGACGCTGAGCAGGGCCTTGGTGATGTCGTTGTCGACGAACCAGCTTAAGCCCTCGTCGTCCATCCGCGGCGAGGCTACGGTGTAGGTGAGGATGGGCGTGCCCGACAGGTTGACGCGGGTGATCTGCGGATCGCGCAGGTCGCCGGGCAGGTCGGCACGGATGCGGTTGACCGCATCGCGCACATCGTCCACCGCCTCCTGGGTGGGCTTCTCCAGACGGAACTCGACGGTGGTGGTGCTGCTGCCGTCGGTGATCTTGCTGTAGATGTGCTTGACGCCCTGCACCGAGGCCACGGCGTTCTCGATCTTGCGCGCCACCTCGGTCTCCAGCTGGGCCGGCGCGGCGCCGGGCAGGCTGGCGCTGACCGTCACCGTCGGCAGGTCCAGGTCGGGGAAGTTCTGCACCTTCATCGCGCGGAAGGCCATCAGGCCGGCCAGCGTGAGCAGCACGAACAGCATCAGGGCCGGGATCGGGTTGCGGATCGACCAGGCGGAGACATTCATGGCGGGGGCCTCGGGTGCGGGGCGGACGGGGCCGGTCAGCGGCTGGCGGCGCGGGCGGGCGCGGCCGGCGGGGCATCGGCCACCACGCGCACCGTGTCGCCGTCGCTCAGGAAGGCGGCGCCGCGCGCCACCACGCGGGCGTCGGCCGGCAGGCCCTGCACGGCCACGCGGTCGGCATCGCGCGAGAGCACCTGCACCTTGGTCTGCTGCACCCGGTTGTCGCTGCCCACCCGCATCACCACGCTGAAGCCGTCGCGCAGCAGCACCGCGCTGGCCGGCAGGGTGAGCGCAGGCGCGGCGTCGAAGACGAAGCTGCCGCGGGCGAACATGCCGGCGCGGGCATCACTGTCAGGGCCGGGCTTCAGGTCGACATAGACCAGGCCGTTGCGGGTGGCGGCATCCACCGTGGGCGCCACCTGGCGCACCGTGCCGGCCACGGTGCGGCCTGCGGGCGTGGTCAGCGTGGCGGCCTGGCCGGGGCGCACCCGGGCCAGGTCGGCCGACGGCAGCTCGGCCCGCCATTCCAGCCGGCCGCCGCGGATCAGTCGGAACAGCTCCTGGCCGCTGCCGACCACCGCGCCCACGGTGGCACTGCGGGCGCTGACGATGCCGTCGTCCGGCGCCAGCACCTGCGTCTGCTTCAGCCGCAGCTGCTGCGACTGCACGGCCGCACGCTGGGCCGCCAGCCGCGCCTTGGCGGTGAGGGCGGCGGTGGCGTACTGCTGGATCTGGCTGGCGCTGAGTGCGCCGCTGTCCTGCAGGCTGGCGGCGCGCTCGGCATTGGCGGCGGCCTCGGCCAGCGTGGCCTCGGCCTCGGCCAGCGCGGCCTGGGCCTGGGCCAGGTCGGCACGGACAGTCTCATCCGCCAGCGTCGCCAGCACCTGGCCGCGGCGCACCCGCTGGCCCACGTCGGCAGTCACCGTGGCCAGGCGCAGGCCGGCGGCTTCGGCGCCGACCAGGGCCTCCTGCCAGGCGGCGATGTTGCCGTTGGCCTGCAGCAGCACCGGCACCCGGGCCATGGTGGGGCTGGTGACGGTGACGGTGAGTGCGGCCTTGGCCGGCGCCGAGGCGGCCGGAGCCTGGGCCCGGGCCGGTGCGGCCAGGCTGGCGGCCAGCGCCAGCAGGCCGGCAACAAACAGGGTGGGTGCGGACATGGTCAGGTCTTTCACGGCATCTCAGCGGCCGTTGGCGGCCAGCGGCGGCGCGGCGTCGGCAGGCGTCCAGCCGCCGCCGAGGGCGCGGTACAGGGCGATCCAGGCGGCCACCTGCTCGCGGTCGGTGTCGGTCTGCTGCAGGCGGGCCTGCAGCAGGTTGCGGCGGGCGTCCTCCAGCTCCAGCCGGCTGGCCAGGCCGGCGCGCTGGCGCTGCTCGGTGGCCATCAGCGCCTGAGCGAAGCCGGCCACCGCGGCCTGGGCATCGGCGCGGCGGCGGTCGCCGTCGCGCAGGCGCAGCAGGGCGTCCTCCACCTCGCGCAGCGCGTTGCGCAGCTGGGCCTGGTAGGCCACCTGGGCGGCGTCGTAAGCCACCCGGGCCGCGGTGGTGCTGGCCTGGCGGGCGCCGCCATCGATCAGCGGCAGCGTCACCTCCAGCGGGCCGATCGACCAGACGCTGCCGTTGCTCGACACACCGGCACTGCGGGCCAGGCCCAGACCCAGGTTGCCGCTCAAGGCCACCCGCGGGCGCTGGGCGGCGCGGCGCTCGTCGACATCGGCGGCGGCGGCCTCCAGCGCCAGCGCGCTGCTGCGCAGATCGGGCCGCTGCGCCAGGGCCTGGGCCGGCACCGCCACCACGGCCAGCTGGGCCGGCTGCGGCAGGCGCGCGCTGCGCGGGGACAGTTGTTGGCGAAGTTCGTCAGGGGCCAGCGCGGTCAGCGCCTGCAGGCCCTGCAGTTGCTGGTCGCACTGCACCTGGCGGGCACTGGCCGCCAGCGCCGCCTGCGCGGCCGTGGCCTGGGCCAGGGCGGCATTGGCCGGGCTCTCGAAACCGGCGCGCTGGACGATGGCCGACAGCCGCGCCGATTCGGCCCGCGAGCGGGCTTCGTCGCCGGCCACCTGGGCCAGCTGCTCGCAGGCGCGCAGCGCCAGCAATTGGTCGGCCACCTCGGCGGCCAGGGAGACGCGTGCCGCATGCCAGTCGGCCTGGGCGCCGCCCAGCCGGGCCTCGCTGGCCTGGCGCGCCGCGCGCAGGCCGCCGAACAGGTCCAGCTCCCAGCTCGCCTGCAGGCCGGCGCTGGCACTGGTGGCCGGCGGCATGTCGGCAGCCTGCCGGCCGCGGCTGCCCGCCAGCTGGCCCTGCACCTGCGGCCCGGCCACCCGGCCGGCCGCGGCGGTGCGCACCGCCTCGGCCTGGGCGATGCGGG
>NZ_BJCL01000023.1 GCF_005403045.1 Pseudaquabacterium pictum | reverse complement strand
AGCCCCGGAGAAGAACCATGAGCATCCTGATCAACAAAGACACCAAGGTCATCACCCAGGGCATCACCGGCAAGACCGGTCAGTTCCACACCCTGGGCTGCCAGGCCTATGCCAACGGCAAGGCGGCGTTCGTCGCGGGCGTGAACCCGAAGAAGGCCGGCGAGAAGTTCTCGGACATCCCGATCTACGCGAGCGTGAAGGAAGCTGCCAGCCAGACCGGCGCCACCGTCAGCGTGATCTACGTGCCGCCGGCGGGCGCCGCAGCGGCGATTTGGGAGGCCGTGGAAGCCGACCTGGATCTGGCGATCTGCATCACCGAAGGCATCCCAGTGCGCGACATGCTGGAAGTGCGCAACAAGATGAAGGCCAAGGAAGCGGCCGGCGGCAAGAAGACGCTGCTGCTGGGGCCGAACTGCCCGGGGCTGATCACGCCGGAAGAGATCAAGATCGGCATCATGCCGGGCCACATCCACCGCAAGGGCCGCATCGGCGTGGTCAGCCGCAGCGGCACGCTGACCTATGAGGCGGTGGCGCAGCTCACCGAGATCGGGCTGGGCCAGTCCAGCGCCGTGGGCATCGGCGGTGATCCGATCAACGGCCTGAAGCACATCGACGTGATGCAGGCCTTCAACGACGATCCGGACACCGATGCGGTGATCATGATCGGCGAGATCGGCGGGCCCGACGAGGCCGAGGCCGCGCGCTGGTGCAAGGCCAACATGAAGAAGCCGATCGTCGGCTTCATCGCCGGTGTGACCGCTCCTGCCGGCAAGCGCATGGGCCATGCCGGTGCGTTGATCAGCGGCGGCGCCGACACGGCCGACGCCAAGCTCGCCATCATGGAAGAGTGCGGCTTCACCATCACCCGCAACCCCAGCGAGATGGGCCGCCTGCTCAAGGGGCTGATCTGAGGCTGTCTTGCACCGCCGGATCGGCGCTGGCGGCCTGCAACCAGGACGAGAAGGCGCCCATCGCCGCGGTGACGCGGCGCGATGAGAGCTGCGTGAGCCAATAGCGGCCGGTGTCGATCTCGGTCGCAAACGGGCGCACCAGCCGCCCGCTGTCGAGCGCCTGGGAGAACAGCGTCGCGGGCAGCAAGGCCACGCCGGCGCCCTGGGCTGCCGCTTCGGCCAGCGCGAGCGATGTGTCGAAAACCAGGCCCCGCAGTGGCGGCGCCTGCAAGCCGACACCGGCAAACCAGGCGGGCCATTCAGCGGCACGGTAGGACCGCAGCAGCACCTCGCCGGCCAGGTCGGCCGGCTGCTGCAGTCGGCGCGCCAAGGCCGGCGCACACAAGGGCGTCAGCCGGGCAGGCATCAGGGGCACGGCATCGGTGCCATGCCAGTGGCCATCGCCAAAGCGCACCGCCTGGTCCAGCCCCTCTCCGGCCAGATCGACCCGGTTGTTGTGGGTGAACAGTCGCAGATCGACAAACGGGTGGGCCGCCTGGAACGCCGGCAGGCGCGGCAGGAGCCAGCCCACGGCAAACGTGGCCACCACGCCCACGCTCAGCGGCTCGCGCGGGCGGCCGTGGCGCAGGCTGCTCAAGGCGCCAGCCACCCGCTCGAAGGTCTCAGCCAGCATCGGCAGCAGGGCCTGGCCCTCGTCGGTGAGCGCGAGGCCACGTGGCAGCCGGCGGAACAACTGCACGCCGTAGCGCTGTTCCAGCTTGCGCACATGCTGGCTGACGGCCGTGGGCGTCAGGTGCAGTTCCTCGGCGGCGCGGGTGAAGTTGAGGTGGCGGGCCGCGGTCTCAAAGGCACGCAGCGCATTCAGCGGCAGATCCAAGGCGACACCGTCCGAAGTTTTAGTTGGGTCTGATCGCGATTCTTCGCGCTGGTCGTGACCGTGGGGTCACCCTAAGCTGGCGCCCGTCTCCACTCGATTCTCGTCACATGACCGCAAGACGCCAATTTTTGCACCACGGACTGCTGTGCGCCGGACTGCTCAGTCCACTGAAAAACTTGGCACTCGCCGCTGCGCCCGACGATGTCGCGCTGCCTCCTGGGCTGGCGCGCCGGCTGGCCGGCATCGAGCGCCGCAGCGGCGGCCGACTGGGGGTGATGGTGCTGCCCACCGGCGGGTCCGATCGCCCCTGGGGCTGGAACGCCGATGCACGTTTTCCGCTGTGCAGCAGCTTCAAGCTGCTGCTGGCCAGCATGGCCCTGCACGAGGTGGCCGGCGGCCGGCTGTCACTGGATGAACGTCTGCCCTTCACCCGGGCCAATTTGATCGACTGGTCGCCAGTGACCGACAGCGAGGCCGATCACGGTGCCGGCATGACCGTCGGCGCCCTGTGCGCGGCCACCCTGGCGACCAGCGACAACACGGCTGCCAACCTGGTGCTGGCCCGCCTGGGTGGACCGGCAGCCCTGACCGCCTACCTGCGCAGTCTGGGCGACACCGTCACCCGGCTGGACCGCAATGAGCCGGCGATGAACCGGCCGGGCGCCGATCCGCACTGGGACACCAGCTCACCGCGGGCCATGGCCACCACGGCGCAGGCGCTCATGCTGGGCACCGGCCTGCCGGCTCCCGAGCAGGCCCGGCTGCTGCGCTGGATGCGGGCGAGCGTGACCGGTGGGCGGCGCCTGCGCGCCGGCGCCGCCAGCGACTGGCAGGTGGTTACCAAGACGGGCACCAGCAACACCGACAGCATCGATGTCGGCGTGCTGTGGCCGGCCCGGCGTCCGCCCTTGGTGGTCGCGGCCTTCATCCGCGACAGCCAGGCGGATGGTGCGGTGCGCGACGCCTGCCTGGCCGACGTCGCGCGGCTGCTGCAGGCGCCGCCGCCCGCGGGCTGACGGCGACTCAGCCGATCAGCGCTGGGCCAGCGGCTTCACCTCACGCGGGGTGGAGCCGACGAACAGCTGGCGCGGGCGGCCGATCTTGTACTCCGGATCGCCGATCATCTCGTTGAGCTGGGCGATCCAGCCCACGGTGCGGGCCAGCGCGAAGATGGCGGTGAACAGGCTCACCGGGATGCCGATGGCGCGCTGCACGATGCCCGAGTAGAAGTCGACGTTCGGGTAGAGCTTGCGGCTGACGAAGTAGTCGTCTTCCAGCGCGATCTTCTCCAGGCTCATCGCCAGCTTGAACAGCGGGTCGTTCTCCAGTCCCAGGGCGCCCAGCACCTCGTGGCAGGTCTCGCGCATCAGCTTGGCGCGCGGGTCGTAATTCTTGTAGACCCGGTGGCCGAAGCCCATCAGCTTGACGTTGCTGTTCTTGTCCTTCACCTGCTTGATGAAGTCACCGATCTTCTCGACGCCGCCCATCTTCTGGATGTCCCCCAGCATGTTCAGGCAGGCCTCGTTGGCACCGCCGTGCGCCGGGCCCCACAGGCAGGCCACGCCGGCGGCGATGGCCGCGAACGGGTTGGTGCCCGACGAGCCGCACAGCCGCACCGTCGAGGTGCTGGCATTCTGCTCATGGTCGGCATGCAGGATGAAGATGCGGTCGAGCGCGCGCTCGATGACCGGGTTCACCTCGTAGTCCTCGCAGGGCGTGGCGAACATCATGTGCATGAAGTTGCCGGCGTACGAGAGCTTGTTCTTCGGGTACATGTACGGCTGGCCGGCCGAGTACTTGTACGCCATCGCCACCAGCGTGGGCATCTTGGCGATCAGGCGAATCGCCGCGATCTCGCGGTGCTGCGGGTTGTTGATGTCGGTGCTGTCGTGATAGAACGCCGACAGCGCACCCACCAGGCCGGTCATCACCGCCATCGGGTGGGCGTCGCGGCGGAAGCCGCGCAGGAAGAACTGCATCTGCTCGTTGACCATGGTGTGGTTGGTCACGCGGGCGGTGAAGTCCTTCTTCTGCTGGGCGTCGGGCAGGTCTCCGTACAGCAGCAGGTGGCAGGTCTCGAGGAAGTCGGCATGCACCGCCAGCTGCTCGATCGGGTAGCCGCGGTACAGCAGCTCGCCCTTGTCGCCGTCGATGTAGGTGATGGTGCTGTTGCACGACGCCGTGCTCAGGAAGCCCGGGTCGTAGGTGAACTTGCCGGTCTGGCCGTAGAGCTTGCGGATGTCGATGACGTCCGGGCCGATGCTGCCCTTGTAGATGGGCAGATCCATGCTCGGGCTGCCATCGGAGAACGACAGGGTGGCTTTCACGTCGGACGGGGTCATGGGGGCATTCCCTTTCTTGGTCAAGTTCTACGCAGGCAGCAGTTCAAATTGAGGTCACCTAGCACGCAACATGCCCAACACCTCGATCACGTCGGGGCGCGCCAGGTCGGCGCCGGGCTCCTTGCGGCACAGCAACAAATCCAGCAGATCGTTATCGGCCAGGTCCATCAGCACCTGAAGTCCATCGGCATGGCGCACCAGCAGGTGCGTGTCATGCCGCTGGAAGAAGCGCTCGATGAACAGGTCGTTTTCCAGCAAGCCACGCCGGCAGCGCCAGCGCAGCCGGCTGAGCTCGCGCTCGCCGAGGGGCTGGTCGCCATCGAGGGCAGTGTGCATGGGCAGGCTTGCAGCGGGCTGTCAGGGGCAGGCGGATGGCGGCGCGCTCAGACGGCGCGGCGCACCATCAGCTCCTTGATCTTGCCGATCGCCTTGGTGGGGTTCAGGCCCTTGGGACACACATCCACGCAGTTCATGATGGTGTGGCAGCGGAACAGCCGGTACGGGTCTTCCAGGTTGTCCAGGCGGCCGGCGGTGTCCTGGTCGCGGCTGTCGGCGATGAAGCGGTAGGCCTGCAGCAGGCCGGCCGGGCCGACGAACTTGTCCGGGTTCCACCAGAAGCTGGGGCAGCTGGTCGAGCAGCTGGCGCACAGGATGCACTCGTACAGGCCGTTGAGCTCCTCACGCTCTTCCGGCGACTGCAGGCGCTCCTTCTCGGGCGGGATGCTGTCGTTGACCAGATACGGCTTGATCGAGTTGTACTGCTTGAAGAACTGCGTCATGTCCACGATCAGGTCGCGGATGACCGGCAGGCCGGGCAGCGGCTTGAGCACCACGGTGCCCGGCAGGTCCCGCATGTTGGTCAGGCAGGCCAGGCCGTTCTTGCCGTTGATGTTCATCGCGTCCGAGCCGCACACGCCCTCGCGGCAGCTGCGGCGGAAGCTGATGGCCGGGTCGACCGACTTCAGCTTCATCAGCGCGTCCAGCAACATGCGTTCGCTGCCGTCGAGCTCGACGTCGATCGACTGCATGTAGGGCTTGGCGTCCTTGTCCGGGTCGTAGCGGTAGATCTGAAAGGTGCGCTTGGTCATGGTGCGGGTGTCCCGGGATTCAGAAGGTGCGGACTAGAACGTGCGGACTTTCGGCGGCACGCTGTCCACCGTCAGCGGCTTCAGGTTGACCGGCTTGTATTCCAGCCGGTTGCCCTGGCTGTACCACAGCGTGTGCTTCATCCACTCGGCGTCGTTGCGGCCCAGCGGGAACTGCGGATCGTCCGCGCCGCGCTCGTAGTCCTTGACCGTGTGGGCGCCGCGGCACTCGTGGCGGGCGGCGGCCGATTCGATGGTGGCTTGGGCCGACTCGATCAGGTTCTCCACTTCCAGCGCCTCGATGCGCGCGGTGTTGAAGACCTTGCTCTTGTCCTTGAGCGTGATGTTGGCCACGCGCTCGCGCAGCTTGGCCACTTCCACCGTGCCGGCGGTCATCAGCTCTTGCGTGCGGAACACCGCGGCATGCTTCTGCATGGTGTTGCGCAGGTCGTTGGCCACGTCCTGGGCGTATTCACCGCTGCTGCTGCCGTCCAGGCGGGCGATGCGCGACAGCGAGTAGTCGGCCGCATCGGCCGGCAGCGGCTTGTGCGCCTGGTCGGCCCGCTTGAAGGCATCGACGATGTGGTTGCCGGCCGCGCGGCCGAACACCAGCAGGTCGAGCAGCGAGTTGGTGCCCAGCCGGTTGGCGCCGTGCACGCTGACGCAGGAGCATTCGCCCACCGCATAGAGGCCATTGACCACCGCGTTCGGGTTGCCGTTCTTCGGCACCACCACCTGGCCGTGGATGTTGGTGGGGATGCCACCCATCTGGTAGTGGATGGTCGGCACCACCGGGATCGGCTCCTTGGTGATGTCGACGTTGGCGAAGTTGTGGCCGATCTCGAACACGCTGGGCAGGCGCTTCAGGATGGTGTCGCCGCCCAGGTGGGTCATGTCGAGGTTGATGTAGTCCTTGTTGGGACCACAGCCGCGACCTTCCTTGATCTCCTGGTCCATGCAGCGCGAGACGAAGTCGCGCGGCGCCAGGTCCTTCAGCGTGGGCGCATAGCGCTCCATGAAGCGCTCGCCGTTGACGTTGCGCAGGATCGCGCCTTCGCCGCGGCAGCCTTCGGTCAGCAGCACGCCCGCGCCGGCCACGCCGGTGGGGTGGAACTGCCAGAACTCCATGTCTTCCAGCGGGATGCCGGCACGCGCCGCCATGCCCAGGCCGTCGCCGGTGTTGATGAAGGCGTTGGTGCTGGCGGCGTAGATGCGGCCGGCGCCACCGGTGGCGAACAGCGTGGTCTTCGCTTCGAGGATGTAGACCTCGCCGGTCTCCATCTCGAGCGCGGTGACACCCAGCACGTCGCCTTCGCTGTCGCGGATCAGGTCCAGCGCCATCCACTCGACGAAGAACTGGGTGCGCGCCTTCACGTTCTGCTGGTACAGCGTGTGCAGCATCGCGTGGCCGGTGCGGTCGGCGGCGGCGCAGGCGCGCTGCACCGGCTTCTCGCCATAGTTGGCGGTGTGGCCACCGAACGGGCGCTGGTAGATGGTGCCGTCGGCATTGCGGTCGAACGGCATGCCGAAGTGCTCAAGCTCGTAGACGACCTTTGGCGCCTCGCGGCACATGAACTCGATGGCGTCCTGGTCGCCCAGCCAGTCACTGCCCTTGACGGTGTCGTAGAAGTGGTAGTGCCAGTTGTCCTCGCTCATGTTGCCCAGCGAGGCACCGATGCCGCCCTGTGCGGCCACGGTGTGGCTGCGGGTGGGGAACACCTTGGACAGCACCGCCACGTTCAGCCCGGCACGTGCCAGCTGCAGCGATGCCCGCATGCCGGAGCCACCGGCACCGACGATGACCACGTCGAAGCGACGACGCGGAACGCTTGTCTTGATCTCAGCCATGAATCTCAGAGCCTCCAGAGCACTTGCACGGCCCAGCCGGCGCAGCCCACCAGCCAGACCATGGTGAACACCTGGGCCAGCAGGCGCACGCCCACCGGCTTGATGTAGTCCATCCACACGTCACGCATGCCCACCCAGGCATGCCAGGCCAGTGCCACGACGACCACGAACGTCAGCACCTTCATCCACTGGCGCGAGAAGATGCCCGCCCAGCTGTCATACCCGATCGGGCCGCCGAAGATCACCTGCAGCAGCAGGGCCAGCGTGAACAGTGCCATCAGCACCGCCGTGACACGCTGGCTCAGCCAGTCCCGGAAACCGTAATGCGCGCCCACGACCAGGCGCTTCGAACCGTAATTGACGGCCATGTTGTTGTGTGCCTCGAAGAGAAATACCCGACGCGTGCGCCGGGTCAGAACAGCCCGAACAGCTTGGCGCCCAGCGCCACGGTCAGCAGGATGCTGATGGCGAAGGTGGCCACGGCCGACGAATGGCCCTGCTGCTTGGTGACGCTGTGGGTGGCGTCCATCCAAAGGTGGCGCAGGCCGGCCACGGCGTGGTGCAGGTAGGCCCAGATCAGCGCCAGGGCGATCAGCTTGATGACGAAGCCCGGCACGAAGCCGATGCCGGCGACAAAGGCGCTGGTGAAGCCGTCGTACGACACCTCCGACGACACGCTGGCATCGAACATCCACACGATGAACGGCAGCAGGAAGAACATCATCATGCCGCTGGCGCGGTGCAGGATGGACACCAGCGCCGCCAGCGGCAGGCGGTACTGCAGCGCCTCGATCAGGCGCATGTTGGCGCCGGGGCGCGCGACGGGCCGTGGTTTGGAAAGTTCTGCCATGTGTGTGGTCTTGTGTAATCCGGGTGAAACCCCAAGAGTTTATTGCAACGCACCAGGCTGACTCGGAGCTTTTGGCGACATCCGCCCGCCCGGCGCCGTCATCTGGCGGCAACTTCAATTCAGTTCATTGCGGTAGAAGTGCTGCTCGGTGTTGTACAGGCCGCGGCGCAGTTCCACCGGCTTGTCGCCATAGGTGAACGACAGCCGCTCCACGCTCAGCAACGGAAAGCCCGGCGCCACCGCCAGCAGCGGGGCACTGGCCGCGTCGGCCGCCAGCGCGCGGATCTTCTCCTCGGCACGGATCATGCGCACGCCGAATTCGGCCTCGAACATGCCGTACATCGGGCCTTTGTAGTCGGCCAGGCGTTCGGCGGTGAGGCCCTTGAACAGCGCGCCGGGCAGCCAGATCTCGTCGAGCACCACCGGCTTGCCGTCCGCCGCAGGGCCGCCCCAAGGCGGCGGGCTCCCCTCGGGGGACGGGCGGCGCACTGCGCCGCCCTGGGGGCCGTCGCTTGGCGCCAGCAGCAGGCGGCGCAGCTGCACCACGGCATCGCCGCTCTTGCAGTCGAGCATGCGGGCCACGTCGGCCGGGGCGCGGGTGCGGCGGCAGTCCAGCAGCCGGCGGGCCATGCCGCGGTCGCTGCCGGCGTCGGGCATCAGCCGCAGGAAGCGGTACTGGATCTGCTGCTCGGCATGGGTGGCCACGAAGGTGCCCTTGCCCTGGCGGCGCACCAGCAGGTTGTCGGCGGCCAGTTCGTCGATGGCCTTGCGCACCGTGCCCTGGCTGACCTTGAAGCGCGCGGCCAGGTCCAGCTCGCTGGGGATGGACTCACCGGGCTTCCACACCCCGGCCTGCAGCTCGCGGGTGATCAGACCCTTGATCTGCTGGTACAGCGGGCTGAACGCCGGGGCGGCATCGGCCGCGTCGGTGGCCGCCAGGGCGGCAGCAGCGGCGGTCGATGGCAGGGCGGCAGGCATGGTGCGGCATTGCAGCACAAAGCCCGCCGGCTCGTCCATCGAATGCTGACAGATGTCTTATAGAAGACATAAGACCTTTGACAACATGGGTGGGAACCCCTATATTGCCGCGCCGCTGGCTACACTGCCGTGCCGTCCGCGATCGCCAGAATCCGTCCCAACTCCCTGGAGCCCACCATGAGCAAGAAGCCCGTCCGCGTGGCTGTCACCGGCGCCGCCGGTCAGATCGGTTACGCCCTGCTGTTCCGCATCGCCTCCGGCGAGATGCTGGGCAAGGACCAGCCCGTGATCCTGCAGCTGCTGGAAGTGCCGGTCGAGAAGGCCCAGGAAGCGCTGAAGGGCGTGATGATGGAGCTCGACGACTGCGCCTTCCCGCTGCTGGCCGGCATGGAAGCCCACAGCGACCCGATGACCGCCTTCAAGGACACCGACTACGCCCTGCTGGTCGGCGCCCGCCCGCGCGGCCCCGGCATGGAGCGTGCCGACCTGCTGGCCGCCAACGCCCAGATCTTCACCGCCCAGGGCAAGGCACTGAACGCCGTGGCCAGCCGCAACGTCAAGGTGCTGGTGGTGGGTAACCCGGCCAACACCAATGCCTACATCGCGATGAAGTCGGCCCCCGATCTGCCGGCCAAGAACTTCACCGCCATGCTGCGCCTGGACCACAACCGCGCGCTCAGCCAGATCGCCGCCAAGACCGGCAAGCCGGTGGCCAGCATCCAGAAGCTGGCGGTGTGGGGCAACCACTCGCCCACCATGTACGCCGACTACCGCTTCGCCACCATCGACGGCGCCTCGGTCAAGGACATGATCAACGACCAGGTCTGGAATGCCGAGACCTTCCTGCCCACCGTGGGCAAGCGCGGCGCGGCCATCATCGCCGCCCGGGGCGTGTCGTCGGCTGCCTCGGCCGCCAACGCCGCCATCGACCACATGCGCGACTGGGCCCTGGGCACCAACGGCGGCTGGGTCACCATGGGCGTGCCCAGCAAGGGTGAGTACGGCATCCCCAAGGAGGTGATGTTCGGCTACCCGGTGACCTGCGCCAACGGCGAATACAGCATCGTCGAAGGCCTGCCGATCGACGCCTTCAGCCAGGAGTGCATCAACAAGACCCTGGCCGAGCTGCAGGGCGAGCAGGACGGCGTGAAGCACCTTCTGTAACCACTGCACCGGCCCGCTGCGGGCCGTGCCACCGGGGCTGTGCGGCATCATGTCGGCAGCTCCGTTTTTCTTTCCGCCATCCGCGCCATGCCCCTGCTGCCCAGCCAAGCCCTGATCGACGAGGGCGACCCGCCTGCCGACCTGCCGGTGTGCGACCACTACTGCGGCACCGAGGCCCGCATGCGCAAGGCGCTGGCGCTGCAGGCCGAACTGGGCCCGGTGTTCGACATCACGCTGGATTGCGAGGACGGCGCCCCCATCGGCGCCGAGGCCGAACATGCCCGGCTGTGTGCCGACCTGGCGCTGTCGGCCGACAACCGCTTCGGCCGCGTCGGCGCGCGGGTGCATCCAGTCGACCACCCGGCCTTCCAGGATGACGTCGACACCCTGGTCGGCCGCGCCGGCGACCGGCTGGCCTACCTGATGGTGCCCAAGCCGCGGCACCTGGCCGACCTGCAGCAGGCCATCGCCCACATCGAACATGCTGCCCGGGTGCACGGCCGCGGCGCCGCGCTGCCGGTGCATGCGCTGGTCGAGACCCACGGCGCCCTGCGCGACGTGCAGGCCCTGGCTGCCCTGCCCCGGGTGCAGAGCCTGAGCTTCGGGCTGATGGACTTTGTCAGCGCCCACCGCGGCGCGATTCCGCAGGCGGCGATGGGCGTGCCGGGGCAGTTCGAGCACCCGCTGGTGGTGCGCGCCAAGCTGGAGATCGCCGCCGCCTGCCATGGTGCGGGCAAGGTGCCGTCGCACTGCGTGGTGACCGAGTTCAAGGACGAAGCCGCCATCGCCGCCGCCGCCCGCCGCGCCGCGCGTGAATTCGGCTACAACCGCATGTGGAGCATCCACCCGTCGCAGATCGGCCCGATCGTCGAGGCCTTCTCGCCCAGCGTGGCCGAGGTGGACGCCGCCATCGCCATCCTGCTGGCCGCCCAGGCCGCCGACTGGGCGCCGATTCGCCACCAGGATGTGCTGCACGACCGCGCCAGCTACCGCTATTTCTGGCAGGTGATCGGCCGCGCCCGCCGCACCGGCCAGCCGCTGCCGGCCGAAGCGCTGCTGGCCTTCTACGGCGATGGCGCGCTGGCCTGAGCACCGGCCGCCCCCATCGCCCGCCGCCCCACCCTGTTGCCGATCCGTTGCCCATGCCGCTGCATCCCCTGTGTACCGCTGCGCTGACCAGTGCCGCCCTGCTGCTTGGCAGCACCGCCCTGGCCAACACGCCCGTCAAGCCGTCCGCCAAGCCGGTCGCGAAACCCGCGGCCAAGCCGCCCACGAAGGCGCCCGCCAGGCCGGCTGCCGGCATCACCCGGCAGCAGGCCGGCAGCACCGCCAAGGGCCTGGCCCTGGCCACGCAGACGGTGGAGGCGATCAGCGCCGGCCAGCTCGACGTGGCCGCGCGGGTGCTGACCGGCACGGCCGACTGTGAATTCAACCAGCGGGTGGTGGTGCAGCCGATGGCTGCCCAGGCCGGGTACTTCACCGTCAGCCACCAGGGCAAGCACTACCGCATGCTGCCGCGCGAGACCACCACCGGCGCCGTGCGGCTCGAAGATCCGGACAACGGCATCGTCTGGCTGCAGATCCCGGCGAAATCGATGCTGATGAACGCCCGGCGCGGCCAGCGCATGGTCGATGGCTGCATGCATGCCGAGCAGCATGCGGCGGTGGCCGCCGCCACCGCTGCCGGCGCGGCCCAGGGCATCGGCATCGTGGCGCCGGCACCGGTGGCCGCGCCCGCAGCCAGCGCCGCATCGGCGCCAGCGTCGGAGGCCGCCATGCCTGTGGCGCCCGTCACGCCACCCGCTGACGTGGCGCCACCGCCCACACGCTGAGCGCCACGCCGGCCTCAAGCCGGCGACGCGTTGGCCGATATCCCCATCGATCCGGGGCCATCCGGGTCGGCCCCGGCGGCTTGACATGGATCATGTATGCTGCGCCGCAGCATGCCATGGCAGCCGCTGCGGCCTGCGTCTCAACCCTGACCCATCCTCCCCATGATCAACGTGATTCTTGCTCTCGTGCCGCTGCTGTTTGCCACCGGCTCCCTGGTGTGGCTGATGACCAGCGGTGCCAAGGCCCAGGCCCGCTCGGACGCCTATGCCGAACAGTGGATGCGCGACAACGCCTGAGCCAGCGCGCCGGGCCCGGCCACCGTGCCCGCCCACCCGGCCCTGACCGCCAGCCCGCCACCGAGCGGGCTTTTTTGCGCCCCGCTGCGCCACAATCAGCCGGCTGCGCTGCTGCACTGCAAAAAGCGCTTGGCAAGTCTTATATAAGACATAAAATATGGGATTAACCCGTAGGCTGCACGCAGACCGCCAACGCGCCGCCACGGTTGTCCGAATCCACTGTCCGACCTGTTTCTCCACCGTTCCACAGGAGCCCACGACATGCTGCAAGCCTATCGCCAACACACGGCCGAACGCGCCGCCCTCGGCATCCCGCCGCTGCCGCTGTCGGCCTCGCAGACGGCCGAGCTGATCGAGCTGATCAAGGCACCGCCGGCCGGCGAGGACGCCTTCCTGCTGGACCTGCTGACCCACCGCGTGCCGCCGGGCGTGGACGATGCGGCCAAGGTCAAGGCCAGTTTCCTGGCCGCGGTGGCGCATGGTGACCTGGCCGTGGGCCTGATCTCCAAGGCCAAGGCCACCGAGCTGCTGGGCACCATGGTGGGCGGCTACAACGTGCATCCGCTGATCGAGCTTCTCGACGATGCCGAGGTGGCCAGCGTGGCCGCCGCCGCCCTGAAGAAGACGCTGCTGATGTTCGACTTCTTCAACGACGTGGCCGACAAGGCCAAGGCCGGCAATGCCAAGGCCCAAGAGGTGATGCAGAGCTGGGCCGACGCCGAGTGGTTCACCACCCGCCCTGAAGTCGCCAAGACCATCACCGTCACCGTCTTCAAGGTGCCCGGCGAGACCAACACCGACGACCTGAGCCCCGCGCCCGACGCCTGGAGCCGCCCCGACATCCCGCTGCACTACCTGGCGATGCTGAAGAACACGCGCGAGGGCGCGGCCTTCAAGCCCGAGGAAGACGGCAAGCGTGGCCCGATGCAGTTCATCGAGGACCTGAAGAAGAACGGCCACCTGGTGGCCTACGTGGGCGACGTGGTGGGCACCGGCTCCAGCCGCAAGAGCGCCACCAACAGCGTCATCTGGGCCACCGGCCAGGACATCCCGTTCGTGCCGAACAAGCGCTTCGGCGGTGTCACCCTGGGCGGCAAGATCGCCCCGATCTTCTTCAACACGCAGGAAGACTCGGGCGCCCTGCCGATCGAGGTGGACGTGGGCGGCCTGGAGATGGGCGATGTCATCGACATCCACCCCTACGACGGCAAGATCACCAAGGGCGGGCAGCTGGTCACCACCTTCCAGCTTCGCAGCGACGTGCTGTTCGACGAAGTGCGCGCCGGCGGCCGCATCAACCTGATCATCGGCCGCAGCCTCACCGCCAAGGCGCGTGAATTCCTCGGCCTGCCGGCCAGCACCGTGTTCCGCCTGCCGCAGCCGCCGGCCGCCACCCAGGCCGGCTTCACGCTAGCGCAGAAGATGGTCGGCCGCGCCGTTGGCCTGCCCGAGGGCCAGGGCGTGCGCCCGGGCACCTACTGCGAGCCCAAGATGACCACCGTGGGCAGCCAGGACACCACCGGCCCGATGACGCGGGATGAACTGAAGGACCTGGCCTGCCTGGGATTCAGCGCCGACCTGGTGATGCAGAGCTTCTGCCACACCGCCGCCTACCCCAAGCCGGTGGACGTGAAGACCCACCGCGAGCTGCCCAGCTTCATCAGCAACCGCGGCGGCGTCAGCCTGCGCCCGGGCGACGGCGTGATCCACAGCTGGCTGAACCGCCTGCTGCTGCCCGACACCGTGGGCACCGGCGGCGACAGCCACACCCGCTTCCCGATCGGCATCAGCTTCCCGGCCGGCTCGGGCCTGGTGGCCTTCGGCGCGGCCACCGGCGTGATGCCGCTGGACATGCCCGAGAGCGTGCTGGTGCGCTACAAGGGCACGATGCAGCCCGGCGTCACCCTGCGTGACCTGGTGCATGCCATCCCGCTGTACGCCATCAAGGCCGGCCTGCTGACCGTGGCCAAGGCCGGCAAGAAGAACGTGTTCAGCGGCCGCATCCTCGAGATCGAGGGCCTGCCCGACCTGAAGGTGGAACAGGCCTTCGAGCTGAGCGACGCCAGCGCCGAGCGCAGCGCCGCCGGCTGCACGATCAAGCTCAACAAGGAGCCGATCATCGAGTACCTGCGCAGCAACGTGGTGCTGATGAAGAACATGATCGCCGACGGCTACCAGGACGCCAAGACCCTGCGCCGCCGCATCGAGAAGGTGGAAGCCTGGCTGGCCAACCCGACGCTGCTGGAGCCCGATGCCGACGCCGAATACGCCGCCGTCATCGAGATCGACCTGAACGAGCTGAAGGAGCCGGTGGTCTGCTGCCCGAACGACCCG
Organism: Pseudaquabacterium pictum; assembly: GCF_005403045.1. Classification (GTDB taxonomy): domain Bacteria; phylum Pseudomonadota; class Gammaproteobacteria; order Burkholderiales; family Burkholderiaceae_C; genus Pseudaquabacterium; species Pseudaquabacterium pictum. Next base: position 59,368 of record NZ_BJCL01000023.1, on the reverse strand, counting down.
GACGACGCCAAGCTGCTGTCCGAGGTGGCCGGCACCAAGATCGACGAGGCCTTCATCGGCTCGTGCATGACCAACATCGGCCACTTCCGCGCCGCCGCCAAGCTGCTGGGCGGCCAGCGCGACATCCCGGTCAAGCTGTGGGTGGCCCCGCCCACCAAGATGGACCAGAGCGAGCTGATCAAGGAAGGCCATTACGCCGCCTTTGGCACCGCCGGTGCGCGCACCGAGATGCCCGGCTGCAGCCTGTGCATGGGCAACCAGGCCCAGGTGCGTGAAGGCGCCACCGTGGTCTCCACCAGCACCCGCAACTTCCCCAACCGCCTGGGCAAGAACACCAATGTGTTCCTGGCCTCGGCCGAGCTGGCCGCCATCGCCAGCAAGATGGGCAAGCTGCCCACCGTGGCCGAGTACCAGGAAGCCATGGGCGTGGTGAACAAGGACGGCGCGGCGATCTACAAGTACCTGAACTTCGACCAGATCCCCGAGTACGCCGAAAACGCCGACAACGCCAAGGGCACCGTGGCGTCCTGCTGAGCCCCGTCGGCAGGCTGGAGGGCAGCGGCCCGCCCGGGCAACCGGGCGGGCCGCTGCGTTTGGTGGCTGCCGCGTGCAGGCTGCACGGATGGGCCTGCCACCCCTGCAGGTGGTGGGGTGGCGGCAGACGCGCGCCGACATAATCTCGCGCCTTTCGCACCGCCCGCCCGAGGATCCGCCCGTGCCCACCTGCCGCCATCCGCTTGCCATCGCCTGCCTGCTGGCGGCGCTGGCCCTGGCGGGCTGCGGCAAGCAGGAGCAGGCCGCCATCGCCAAGGTGCGGGCGCGCGCCGCCACTGCCAGCGTCGAGGTGCAGCGCACCGACCTGAAGAACCTGGTCCAGGCCTATCCGAAGTCGGGCGTGGCCCGGCTGCTGCTGGGCGAGCGCCTGCTGGCCGATGGCGACGGCGCCGCCGCGGCCATCGAACTGCAGCGGGCGCTGGAGTACGGCGCCCACGAGGACCAGGCCCTGCCGGTGCTGGCCGAGGCCCTGCTGCAGAGCGGCCAGCACGGCCGGGTCGGCCAGGCCTTCGGCCAGACCCGCCTGGCCGACCCGGCGGCCCAGGCCCGGCTGATGGCAGCGGTGGCCGGCGCCGAGCTGGCGATGGGCAACCTGCCCGGTGCACAGACCGCTGTCGATCTGGCGCTGCAGGCCGCGCCGCAGGCGCCGCAGGCGCTGCTGGCACAGGCCCGGCTGGCGGCCCTGGACAAGCAGGTGCCCAAGGCCGTCGGCCTGGCCGAAGCGGTGGCAGCCAGCCACCCCGGCCTGGCCGAGGCCTGGGTGCTGCTGGGCGACCTGCACCTGCGCCAGCCCGGTGGCCAGGCCGCGGCGCGCCAGGCCTTCGAGAAGGCGGTGGCTGCCGGCGCCGACCTGGTGGCACCGCGCATGGCGCTGATGTCGCTGCATGTGGCCGAGGGCGACCTGCCAGGCGCCAAGGCGCACCTGGCGGCACTGCAGCAGCGCGCCGCACGCAACATCAACACCGTGATGGCCGACGGCCAGCTGGCCTTCGTGGCCGGCGAGCATGCACGGGCGCGCGAAGTCTTCCAGGGTCTGCTGCGGGTGCTGCCCGACAACGTGGCGCTGCTGCTGACCGCTGGCGAGAACGAGCTGATGATGGGCTCGCCCCAGCAGGCCGAGGCGCACTTCGCCAAGGCCGCGGCGCTGGCGCCGGGCAACCCGGTGGCGCGCCGCCAGCTGGCCAAGGCCCAGCTGCGGCTGGGCCAGCTGCCCAAGGCCCTGGCCACGCTGTCTCCGCTGGTCGACCGGCCCGACGCCAGCGCCGAGGTGCTGGCCATGGCCGCCGAGGCACGCATGCTCAACGGCGAGCACCGCGCCGCCCAGGCGCTGTACGACCGCCTGGCCACATTGAAGCCCACCGACCCGCGGCTGCGCACCCTGGTGGCCAACGCCGCCTTCGGCCGCAGCGACGACGCCCAGGTGTTCCACGAGCTGCGCAGCATCGCCAGCCAGGACAGCGGCAGCACCGCCGACCTGGCCCTGGTCAGTGCCCACCTGGCCCGCGGCCAGCCCGACGCCGCGCTGAAGGCCCTGGCCACGCTGGAGCGCAAGCAGCCCAGGGACCCCAGCCCGCCGACCCTGCGTGGCCAGGTGCTGGCCGGCATCGGCCGCAACGCCGAGGCGCGACAGAGCTTCGAGGCCGCGCTGGCGGTCAGCCCGGCCTACTTTCCGCCACTGGCCGCGCTGGCCGCACTGGATGTGCGTGAAGGCCAGGCCGAGCGGGCCCGCCAGCGTTTTGCCGACGTGGTCCGCGCGCAGCCGAAGAACGCCACCGCCATGCTGGCCCTGGCCGAGGTGCTGGCCCGCCAGGGCGCACCTGCGGCCACGGTGCAGGCGCAGCTGGATGCCGCCATCGCCGCTGCGCCGGGCGACGTGGCGGCGCGGGTGGCGCTGGTCAACCACCATGCCACCCAGGGCCGGGCCGAGGCCGCGCTGGCTGCGGCCCAGACGGCCGAGGCCGCCCTGCCCGACAACATGGAGCTGCTGGCCCTGCTGGCCCGCTGCCAGCTGCGCCTGGGCCAGACCAGCCAGGCCCTGACCAGCTTCGGCAAGATGGTCACGCTGCAGCCACGGTCGCCGCAGGGCCATGTGGGCATGGCCGAGGCCTACCTGGCCGCCGGCCAGCCCGAGATGGCCCAGCGCAGCAGCCAGCGCGCGCTGGAACTGGCGCCCGCGCTGCTGGAGGCGCGGGTGCAGGCCATCCTGGTGGCCCTGGCGCTGCAGCAGTCCGACAAGGCCCTGGCCCTGGCGCGCAAGGTGCAGGCCGAGCAGCCGGGCGATGCGGTGGGCCACCTGCTGGAAGGCGAGGTGCTGGCCCGGCAAGGCCAGTGGGCCGGCGCGGCGGCGGCGCTGCGCCAGGCGCTGACGCGGCAGTCGCCCGGCGCCGCGTCGGTGCGGCTGTACCAGGTGCTGGCCCAGGGCGAGCGACCGGCCGAGGCCGAGGCCTTTGCCGCGCAGTGGCTGCGCAGCCACCCCGGCGATGTGCCGCTGCTGTTTGCGATGGCCGCCGCCGCCCAGGTCCACGGCGACCTCGCCGCCGCCCAGAAGCACTATGAACGCCTGTTGACGGTGCAGGCCGACCATGCGCTGGCGCTCAACAACCTGGCCATGGTGCGGCTGCAACTGAAGCAGCCCGGCGCACGCGGCCTGGCCGAACGGGCGGTGGCCGCGGCACCGCAGAACGCCGACCTGCTGGACACCCTGGCCCAGGCCCAGGCGGCCGAGGGCCAGTTCGACACCGCCGCCACCACCCAGCGCGCCGCCGTGGCCGCGGCGCCGCAGGCCCCGGCACTGCGGCTGACGCTGGCGCGCATCCTGTTGCAGGGCGGCGAGCGGGCCAAGGCCAAGGCCGAGCTCGACCGGCTGGCCGCGCTGGGCGACGGCTTCGGCCAGCAGGCTGAAGTGCGCCAGCTGCTGCAGACGCTGGGGCCGTCGCTGCCCGGTCGCTGATTGCCGCGCAGCGGCAGCGGTCGCCGATCCCGCGGCACACTCGGGGCACCACTGCCCAGCCACGCCCGCGCATGCCGACCTTCCACACCCTCACCAGCCGGCTGCGCCTGGGCCTGGCCCTCGGCGCTGCCCTGCTGCCCGGCCTGGCTGCCGCCGCCGACCTGAAGCTGCGCATCCTGGAGACCACCGATCTCCACATGAACCTGCTGGCCTGGGACTACTACCAGGACAAGGCCACCGATGCCTACGGTCTGGCCAAGACCGCCACGCTGATCAAGAGCGCCCGGGCCGAGGTGAAGAACAGCCTGCTGTTCGACAACGGCGATCTGCTGCAGGGCAGCCCGATGGGCGACTGGGTGGCCCGCATCCAGCCGCTGCCGGTGGGCGCGGTGCACCCGGCCTACAAGGTGCTGAACGCGCTGGGCGTGGATGCCGCCAACATCGGCAACCACGAGTTCAACTACGGCCTGCCCTTCCTGCGCCAGGCCATCGCCGGCGCCAACTTTCCGTACGTCAGCGCCAACGTGCATGTGGACGATGGCGACGGCAACCCGGCCAACGACGCCCACGCCTTCACGCCCTGGGTGATCCTGGAGCGGCGCGTCACCGACGAGGCCGGCGCGCAGCACACCCTGAAGATCGGCGTGCTGGGCTTCGTTCCGCCGCAGATCCTGATGTGGGACAAGCAGCAGCTGGAGGGCAAGCTGACGGTGCGCGACATCCAGGAGACCGCCCGCCGCCTGGTGCCGCAGGTGCGCGCCGCCGGTGCCGACCTGGTGGTGCTGATCCCGCATTCGGGCTTCGAGCGGGGCGAGACGCCGCGCTTTGCCGAGAACTCGGTGGCCCGGCTGGCCGAGGTGCCGGGCGTGGATGCCATCCTGTTCGGCCATTCGCACGGTGAGTTTCCAGGCCCCTTCTTTGCCGCCTACCCCAAGGTGGACATCGCCCGCGGCACCATCAACGGCGTGCCGGCGGTGATGCCGGGGCGCTGGGGCGACCACCTGGGCGTGATCGACCTGACGCTGCGGCGTGTTGGCGGCGGCTCTGGCGAGGGCGCGGCCGCCCGCTGGCAGGTGGCCGACAGCCGCGCCGCGCTGCGCCCGATCACCGACCGCGCCACCCGGGCGCCGCTGGTGGCGGCCGACCCGATGGTGGCCCGCCTGGTGGCCGACGAGCATGCCGGCACGCTGGCCTATGTGCGCGGCGCGGTGGGCCGCACCACGGCGCCCATCACCAGCTACTTTGCCCAGGTGGCGGATGACCCCAGCGTGCAGATCGTGTCGCAGGCCCAGCTGGCCTATGCCAAACGGGCGCTGGCCGGCACCGAGTTCGAAGGCCTGCCGCTGCTGTCGGCCGCCGCGCCGTTCAAGGCCGGCGGGCGCATGGGCTGGAGCTACTACACCGACATCCCGGCCGGGCCGCTGAGCATCCGCCATGTGGCCGATCTCTACATCTACCCCAACACGGTGAAGGCGGTGCGGGTGAGCGGCGCCACGGTGCGTGAATGGCTGGAGCATTCGGCCGGCCAGTTCCGCCGCATCGATCCGGCCGGCCCGGCCACCCAGCCGCTGATCGACACACGCTTTCGCACCTACAACTTCGACACCATCGACGGCGTCAGCTACCAGGTCGACGTGACCCAGCCGGCCCGCTACGACCCCGACGGGAAGCTGATCGCCCCCGACGCGCGGCGCATCGTCAACCTGCAGCACCAGGGCAAGCCCCTGGACGACAACGCCCGCTTCATCGTGGTGACCAACAACTACCGCGCGTCGGGCGGCGGCGGCTTCCCCGGGTTGGACGGCAAGAACATCGTGGTTGACGCACCCGACGAGAACCGCGAGGCCCTGGTGCAGTACATGCGCGCCAGCGACACGCTGAACCCGGCGGCCGACGGCAACTGGCGCATCCTGCCAGTGAAGGGCGTGCGCCTGCGCTTCGAGTCCGGCGCCGGCGCCATCGCCCACCTGGCGCGCTATCCGCAGATCCGCCTGGTCAAGGACAATGGCGACGGATCGGCGACGTTCGAACTGGTGGATTGAGGGCTGGGCGGGTGGTGGGGCGGCGACTGCGCGGCGTGGTTGCGCGCTGAATCGTCATGGGGGAGTGACCGCAGTCGGCCACTACCGGCCGGTCGCCCCGCACGCGCAGTCATGGTCTCGGCGAGCTGCTGAACGACAGGTTTCCGGCGACGAGTCTGGGCATGTCTGCGGCTTGACCCGACCATCTGCAGATGTTTGGCAATGACAACTTTCGCGCTGTTCAACGCCCCAGCGCTTGCTCCGCGCGAAGCCGATCAGGCCCCCGCGCGCAACTCCCTGACGCCGCGGCCCAGCTTGCGTCGCAACAATGCACGCAGGGTCACGCCGTCCGAGTAGCCGATTTGCGCGGCGATCTGATCGACGCTGTCGTTGCTGGTGCGCAGCAGATGCACCGCGCGCTCGACGCGCAGGTCCTGAAAGTACGACAGGGGCGACTTGCCCAACACGCCCTGCAGGCGCCGCGCCAGGGTGCGTTCGCTGGCGCCCACGGCGACGGCCGCCTGGGCCAGCGAGAACCCGTGCGCGAGCTGCTTTCGGGCCCAGCCCTCAAAGCGCTCGACCAGCGGGTCTGCGTGCGCGAGGTGATCGGGGATCACAAACTCGGCTTGCGAGCCCCGTGCCTCGACCAGCAGGTAGCGAGCCGCCAGCGCCGCCAGCGTCGGGCTGCCAGTGCGCACCATGCCCAAGGCCAGATCGAGGTGAGCCAGTGCGGCACCGGCCGTGGTGAAGCCGGCCGAGTTCACGAGCATGCGGGATTCGTCGAGTGACACGCGCGGATAGCGCTGCCGAAACGCCGGCGCCAGCCACCAGGACGTCGTGGCGCGTTGACCGTCGAGCAGCGCGCTCTCCGCCAGCAAGAAGGTGCCGGTACAGGCAGCGCCGACCAGCGCGCCGGCGCCGGCCCACCGCCGCAACGCGACGGCGGCGTCGGCCACGTCCGCATGGGCCAGGCGCGCCGCGAGCGTGTCCGGCATGTTGGCGCCGAGCGCGGGCACGAGCACGGCGTCGGGGTTCATCACTTCGCCGACTGGCACCACAGGCACCGTCAAACCTTGCGCCGTGCGCACGCGCCGTCTTACACCGACCAAGGTGACCTCGATGGGTGCTGGCGCCTGACTCATCGAGCCAGCCAGTTGGTTGGCTGTGCTCAGCGTGTCGGTGAGGGCCGCGAGGCCGAGGTCGAACACGCCATCTAAAACAAGGAGATGGACTCGCATGGCAAAAATGATATCAATGTTGGCTTTCCTGCCACTCGTGATCGGGGCCGATGCCGCTTAATCTCCGGGCTCGCTCAAGCACCACCCGTCCAACCCAAGAAACAAGCCATGACCCGTTTTGCCCTGTTTGTGCGTCTCGAAGCCAAACCTGGTCAGGAGACCGCCGTGGCCGAATTCCTGGCCGGGGCGCTGCCGCTCGCCAACGCCGAGTCGGGCACCACCGCCTGGTTCGCCTTGAAGTTCGGCCCGTCGACGTTTGGCGTCTTCGACGCCTTTGCCGACGAGGCCGGTCGCCAGGCCCACCTGGACGGCCCAATCGCCGCCGCGTTGATGGCCAACGCAGTTGCCTTGCTCAGTGCGCCGCCGACCATCGAGAAGATCGATCTACTGGCAGCGAAGTTGCCAGGCTGACAAGCCGGACGCCAAACCCTTTTTCAACCCGCCATGTCAACCACGATAGGAGACTGCATGAAACTGATGGACTACGGACGCAAGCCGATCGACTTCAACCACCCCGCCACGAGTGCGGACCAAACCAATGCCGGCTTCTCGCGGCGCGGCTTCGTGATGACGTCGCTGGCGTCGGGCTTTGCCGTTGCGTCCAACCCGGTGTTGGCCCAGGCCATCACCACCGACAGCAAGGGCCTGGTGGCCGGCGAGGTCAGCATCCCAGTCGCCGACGGCAAGATCCCGGCCTACCGCGCCATGCCTGCCGGCACGGGCAAGTTCCCGGTGATGCTGGTGGTGCAGGAGATCTTCGGCGTGCACGAGCACATCAAGGACATGTGCCGCCGCTACGCCAAGATGGGCTACTACGCCATCGCGCCTGAGATGTTCGCCCGTCAGGGCGATGTCTCGAAGATGACCGACATCTCGACCATCCTGTCGCAGGTGGTGTCCAAGGTGCCCGACGCGCAGGTCTGCGCCGACCTCGACGCCACGCTTGCCTTTGCCCGCGCCAGTGGCCACGCCGACGCCAGGCGCAGCGGCCTGGTGGGTTACTGCTGGGGTGGCCGCACGGCCTGGGTCTACGCCCGCCACAACGGCAAGCTGAACGCGGCCGTGGCGTACTACGGCCTGCTCGAAGGCCTGAAGGCGCCTGAGTTGCGCCCACAGGACCCGATCGACTTTGCCGGTGAGATCAAGGTGCCGGTGCTGGGGCTGTATTCCGGCATCGACGCCTTCGTCAAGCAGGAGACCATCGCCAAGATGCGCGGCCAGATCAACCAGGGCGGCAGCGGTTCGGAGATCGTGGTCTTCCCGAACGTCGACCACGGCTTCAATGCCGACTACCGTCCCAGCTACGACAAGGCTGCGGCGACTTACGCGCAGAAACTGGCCAGCGACTGGTTCAAGAAATACCGCGTCTGAGACCCAGTCGCACGGCCCCGCCGGCGGGATTGCGGCCGGCGGCTTCAAGGCAGACAGGAATACCCGCCTTTGGCCGGGTCCCGGTGGCCACGAACGGCTGCTTTGTGGACGCCCAACCCGCAAAAGGCCGGTCCGAGCGTCCGGCGGCTTCAGGGGAGACTGACGGGCGGCTTTGGGTCGACAACAGGCGTTGCATCCTCTTCAATCCGCAACGCTCACCCAGCCTTGGCACCGCGCCAGCGGCGGCACCACCGCTCATACCGGCCGCATGCCCGCCAGCACCGCTGCCTCCCGCTCCGGCGCCAGCCCGGTGGCCGCGAACACCTGCTGCGCCGCCGGCAGCGCCTGCCACCAGGCCAACGTATCGGCCACTGTCTCGCCGATCGACCGGCAGCGCAGGCCGGCTGCCTGGGCGCGGCCCGACGGCACGGCCATGAAGGCGGCGCTGTCGGCCGCGTCGGGTCCGCTGGCCGGGATCCACAGCGGCAGTTCCATCCACGGGCCCACGCCGTGGGCCAGCAGCTGGTCATCGGGCACCCAGCGCAGATCGGGCAACACGCGCGCCGCCGCCGCACAGGCCTGCAGCAGACCACCCCAGGTGATGGCGCCGGGCGGCGACACCGCGTTGAAGGCACCCGCCGCGCCGTGGTCCAGCGCCTGCAGCAGCCAGGCCGCCAGGTCACGGGCGTCGATCACCTGCAACGGCCGGTCGGGCATGCCCGGCGCCAGCACCGGCTGGCCATCGGCCGCGGCCCGCGCCAGCCGCGCCGGCCACCATGTGAAGCGGCCGGTGGGGTCGTGCGGGCCGACGATCAGGCCCGGGCGCACCAGCAGGCAGCGCTGCAGGCCAAAGGCCTGTTGAACAGCCGCCTCGCACAGGGCCTTCAGCGGGCCGTAGGTGCGGCCATCGATGGTGGTGGTGTCGGGGTCGTCGATGGTGCCCAGCGGGGCGTCCTCGGCATTTGGCCGGGCCATGCTGGCATAAGCTGAGACGCTGCTGATGAACGCCAGCCGCCCCACCCGCCCGGCCAGCGCACGCGCCAGGCGGCCGGTGTCGGCGGGCAGGTAGCCGCAGGTGTCGATGGCTGCATCCCAGCCCGGGCCGCTGGCCAACGCCGCCAGGTCGCCGGCCCGGTCGCCCTGCAGCCAGTCCACGCCCGCGGGTGGCTGCGCCACCGACCGGCCGCGGTTGAACAGCGTCACGCTGTCGCCGCGCGCCAGCGCCGCCTCCACCAGGTGCCGGCCCAGGAAGCGGGTGCCGCCGATGACCAGCAGGCGCATGACGCTGGCCTCAGGGCGCCTCTGGCGCGATCGCCTCGGCGTGGTCGTACAGCGCGGCCAGGATGGCCTCGCCACGCTCGTCGACGGTCTCGCTCAGCACATCGATGCGCTCGAAGAACTGCGCCAGCGTCAGGCCGCCGCCCACGCCGTCGTGCAGGCGCTCCTGGCAGTGCTGCAGCCAGCGGGCCTGCTCGGCGGCGTCCAGCGTGTCGGGCCAGTTGCGGGCGCGCCAGCGGAAGAACAGCTCCTCCAGCCTGGCATCGTCGAACGCCGGCCGCTTGCCGGTCAGCGCATCGCCACCCAGGCCGCGCAGCCGGTCCAGCGTGCGCCGGTCCCCAGGGCCGATGAAGCCGCCGTACAGGTCTTCGTCCACATCCGGCGCGTGTGCCGGCGCGGGGCGCTGGAACACCACGCCCCAGGGCAGCGCATCCAGCTCGGCACCATGCGCCGCGGCCCAGGCGGCATGCTGCAGGCCCTGCGCCATGTCCAGGCCCCAGCGCTCGGCCAGCGCGGGCTGAAGCGTCTTCAGGTTGCCGATGACCACCGGGCTTTTGTTGATGTGGATGGTCTTGACCGGCAGGCGTGTCATGCCCTCGGGCAGGTCGGCCGTCTTGCTGAACATGCGCAGGCGCAGGGTGTCGGCGTCCAGCGCCAGCAGTTCGGCCGGATCATGGGCCAGGTCCCAGACGATCAGCTCGTTCTTGTTGGTGGGGTGCGGCGCCAGCGGCCACACCAGGCCCAGGCAGCCGCGCTCGGCCGGGTACATGCCGCTGATGTGCAGGAACGGTCGGCGCCCCTCGCCCAGCGGGCCGATCTCCTGCCACACCGCATCCTTCTTGCGCAGCTTCAGGCAGAAGTCGAACAGCCGCGGCTGGTGGTTGCGCACCAGGCGGGCCAGGGCCACGGTGGCGCGCACGTCGCTCAGCGCATCGTGGGCGGCTTCGTGCACCAGGCCGTTGGCCACGGTCAGGTGCTCCAGCTTGAAGGAGACGCGGCCGTCCTCGTGCCGCGGCCACTGCAGGCCGTCGGGCCGCAGGGCGTAGGCGCAGCGCACGGTGTCCAGCAGGTCCCAACGGCCGCAGCCGTTCTGCCATTCGCGGCCGTAGGGGTCGACCAAGTTGCGCCAGAACAGGTGGCGCGTCACCTCGTCGTCGAAGCGGATGGTGTTGTAGCCCACGCCCACCGTGCCCGGCGCACCCAGGGCGGCCAGCACGGCGGCGGCGAACTGGTGCTCGGGCACGCCGTGCTGCTGGCAGTGCTGCGGCGTGATGCCGGTCAGCAGGCAGCTTTCCGGGTCAGGCAACGTGTCGGCGGGCGGCTGGCAGTACAGCATCACCGGATCGCCGATCTCGTTGAGTTCGGCATCGGTGCGCACGCCGGCAAACTGCGCCGGCCGGTCGCGCCGGGGCACGCGGCCGAAGGTCTCGTAGTCGTGCCAGAAGAAGCTGAAGTCGTCGCCCATGCCGGCACGATAACCGCGCCGGCGCAGGACAGACAGACGGGCTTACTTCTTCGTGCTCTTCTTGGCCGGCGCGGCCACCTGGCGCATCGCGTCGCTCATGCCGATCAGCACGCCCGAGACCAGGGCGGTGTAGCTGTCGGCCAGGGTCTGGGCGGCTTTCAGGCTGGCGGCGCGGGTGGCGCGCATGGCCGACTGCATCTGCTCCATCTGCGCGGTCAGCTGCTCGGCGGCGCCGCTGGCCTTCAGGCCGGTCTGGGTGCCGCTCAAGTTCAGCTTCTCCAGCACCGCGGCCCAGGGGCCGGCCATCGGGTCGCCCACCGCGGCGGCGCTCTTCTTCAGCGTGCCGATCAGCGCGTCCTCGAACTTGTCCATGTCGGCCAGCGCCTTCTTCAGCTGGGTCTCGCGCAGGTCCACGCCCTTGTCGACGAACTGCTGCAGCGCCACGCGGTTGGCCTCCACCGCCTTGATCAGCGCGTCGTCCATGCCGGCCACGGCGTTGTCGAGCAGGGCCTCGGCATCGACGTTGCCCAGCGGGTTCTGCGCCGCGCCGGTGCCGGCGGCCTGAGCCACCGTGCCCAGCACGGTGCGGATGTTCTTCAGGCTCAGCTCGCGGCCCTGCAGCGCGCCCAGCGTGGTCTTGAACACCGCCTCGCGCAGCTGCGCCGTCTGCTGCGCACTGGCGTTGGCGAACAGGTCGATCAGGGCTTGCTGGTCGATGCCGGACTTCATCATGGCGGGTTCCTTTGTGCGGTGGGGGGCGGTGGATGGATGCCCGACTGTGCCACGCCAGGCCCGCACCCAGCTGACAGCCGCAGCGGCCTGGCCGCGCGCTACCAGCGGCTGCGCAGTTCGTCCACGTCCACCTGCAGCTTGACGAAGGCCTCGTTGACCCGGCGCGTGGTGCCCACGCCCTCGCGGCTGCGCGCCGCGCCCAGGTACAGCACGTTGCCGGCCGATGGCCGCCAGGCCCAGGTCAGCGAGCCGGTGGTGGCCTGGTCCAGCGTGGCGCCGCTGCGCTCGGTGGCGGTGTAGCGCACGATGGCGCGCAGCGACTGGGTGGCGCTGAAGTGCCAGCGCGCCAGCAGCTGGTGGGCCGATTCGGCATACAGCGCCCGCCCGCCCTGGCGCAGCCAGCCGTAGCCCAGACGCGGCTCCAGCTCCAGCCGCGGCAGCAGCCGGGTGTTGAGCGACAGCTCCAGCTGCCCGCCGGGCCGCGGCAGGTCACCGGCCACATCGGCCAGGCGGCCCAGCTTCAGGTCGGCCTCCAGCAGCGGCGCCCAGGTGGCCGGCGTGACCACCAGGCCCGCAGACAGGTAGCGCTGCCGCTGCAGCGGCCGGCCGGCATCGGGCCGCATGTCGGCGGTGCCGCGCACCAGGCCATGCAGGTAGGCCCAGGCCTCCAGGTTGTGGGCGCCGGTCAGCCAGATGCCCGGGGTCAGGTCCTGCAGCACCACGGCGCCGGTGGCACGGTCGGTCACCCGCTCGCCTTCCAGGTTCAGCCAGAACTCGTTGAACGGCCCCCAGTTGCCCCAGCCCGTGCCCACCCGGCCCTTGGCGCGGCGCACGCCGGCCTGGGCGATGAAGCCGGTGTCGTCGCGGAAGCCGGCGCCCACGTCTTCCAGCGTCAGGTCGGCCTCGCTGCGGTTCTCGCCCTGGTACAACAGGCGGGCATGGGCCAGGTGGCCACGGCGGGTGGCGCCTTCGGTCAGGCCGCTGCCGGCGGCATCGGGCTGGGCCGTGGTGTCCGATTGCAGCCACTGCAGCCGCGCCCGCCAGCCGCCGCCGATCGACCAGCCCAGTTCGGGACCGACCACCTGGTTGCGGCCGGCGCCGTCATAGCGGCGCAGCGCCGCCAGCGCGCCCCACTGCAGCGGGCCGTCGGCCAGCTGGGCGCGGGCCAGCAGCGTGCGCGAGGCCGGCTGCGCCACCGCGCCGGTGCCGTAGGCGCCGGGCAGCAGCACCAGGCCGCCGCCGCGGTCGTCGATGGCCATGGCGGTGCCGGCCAGCCGGCCGCCGCGCCAGGTGCTGCGCAAGCCCCAGCGCGGCGCGGTGAGGCTGCGGGTGTACAGCGCCTCGGTGGGCGAGCGCAGCAGGTCGCTGCTCTCGAAGAAGAACGGCCGCTTCTCGGGGAAGAACAGCGCGAAGCGGGTGTTGCCGGCCAGCTGCGGCTCGTCCACCGCCACTTGCGAGAAATCGGGGTTCAGCGTGGCGTCGACCACCAATTCGGCCAGCGGCCGCCACTTCAGGTCGAGCGAGGCATCCCAGGCGTTGTCGGTCTGGCGCGGGCCGGCGCCGTCGCGGCTGCGCTGGGTGCGCCAGGTCAGGCTGGGCCGCAGCGTCAGGAACTGGTGCTGTTCCGGCAGACGCACACCGTCCAGCGGCTGCAGCGTGGCAATGAAGCTGGAGGCCTCGCGCGGGATCAGCACCGAGGTGTGCAGGTAGAACTGCGCCCGCGGCACCCGGCGGCCCACCATGATGCGCCAGGGCAGGGCCGCGCCGGCCGCCGGCTCGGCAAAGCGCAGCGACGCGAACGGGATGCGCAGCACCGCCGTCCAGCCCCCAGGCTGCCGGCTGGTGGCCGCGTCGAAGTCGAAGTCGGGCGAGAAATCCTCGCTGTCGTCAGAGGCGGTGTGCATGCCGTCGGCCAGGCTGCCGGCGGCATTGACGCGGAAGAACTGCGCCGACTGGCGCAGGCCGATGGCGTCGATGTAGACCACCACGAAATCCTGCGTGCGGTTGACGCCGTCGTAGCGCACCAGCGGCGCGCGGATCTGGTCCGGCGCATCGTCCAGCGACTCCACGCCCACCCACAGCGCCTGCTCGTCGAACAGCACCCGCACCCGGGTGGCATGGCGGGGCTGGCCGCCGGTGTCGGGCGCCTTCTCGATGAACTGGTCATGCACCGGCGCGGTCTGCCAGGCCGGGTGGGCCAGCGTGCCATCCAGCACCAGGCGGGCGCCGGCAGGCACCGGCCGGGCCTGGATGGCGGCGCCATCGACCGGTGGCACGGGCTGGCCGGCAACGCCGATGGCCAGCGACAGCAGGCCAGCGGCCAGCAGGGAACGGAACGTCATGGGAGCGGGATTCTGCCTGCCCCTGCAGGCCGGGTTGGCGGCGTCAGGCCGCGTCGCGCGGCAGCAGCCACAGCTGCTGCGAGCGGGCACACACCGTGCCGGCGGCGTCGACGATGGCGGTGCCGGCGTGCAGCTTGCGCCCGTCCTGCTGCAGCGGCCAGGCCAGCACGCGGTAGCGTGCGCCGGCCACCAGCGGCTGGTCGATGGTGGCGGTCATGCGCACCGTCATGATCGGCTGCGACCGGCCCAGCCGGTGGCTCCAGGCCATGCCGGCGGGGCAGTCGAGCGCAGCCCAGGTGGCCTCGGCCGACAAGCGCCCATCCGGCCCGGCCAGCACGGCCGGCGGTACCCAGGTGGTGGCCATCAGGCCGGTGTCTTCATCGACCGGGCCGACGATCACGCCCAGGCCGTCGGGCCGGGCGAAGCCGCAGACGAAGCACTGCGCATAGGCATCGCCCAGGCCGCGCTGCTGGTGGCGCAGGCGGGCGGCCACGCCGGCGGCCTCGGCCACGGCATCAGCGGGGGCAGCGGGCACGGTGATGTCCAGCGTGGCGCTGGCCGCCTCGGCCACCACGGTGTCTCCGTCGCACAGCGCCAGGCTGCCGTCGGGCTGCTGGCGCAGCGGCAGCGGCCGGCCCAGCGGCACGGGCGCGCGCAGCGCCACCGTGGCCACCGGGCCGCCGAGGCGGCGGGCCAGCGCGCCGGCCACCCAGCCGCCGTTGCCGCTGGTGCGCGGGCCGTTGTGGCGCGGGTCGATCTGCAGGGTGTCGGCGGTGGTCATGGGCGGGTTCCGTCAGGCGGCGGGCGCGCCGGCAGCCTGGCCAGCCGGCGGTGAGCCGGCCGCGCGCCGCACCCGCCACAGCAGGAACAGCGCCACGCTCAGGTTCAGCGCATTCCAGGCCGCGCCGTTGATGAAGGCGGCGTGGTAGCTGCCGGTCAGGTCGAACACCTTGCCGCTCATCCAGCCGCCCAGGGCCATGCCGAACAGCGTGCAGCTGATCACCGTGCCCACCCGGGCACCGGCCTCGGCCGGCGGGAAGTGCTCGCGCACGATGATGGCGTAGCTGGGCACGATGCCGCCCTGGAACAGGCCGAACATCGCCGACACCACATACAGCGACACCAGGCCGTCGAACGGGATGAACAGCAGCAGCGCCACGCCCTGCAGGAAGCTGCCCAGCAGCAGGGTGCGCACGCCGCCGATGCGGTCGCAGATGACGCCCGACACCAACCGGCTGACGATGCCGCAGGCCAGCATCAGGCTGAGCATCTCGGCGCCGCGGGCGGCGCCGTAGCCCAGGTCACCGCAGTAGGCCACGATGTGCACCTGCGGCATGGCCATGGCGACGCAGCAGGCCACGCCGGCCACGCACAGCAGGCCCTGGGCCTGGGCCAGGCTCAGGCCGAAGGGCCGGTTCGACGGCACCGGCCCGCCGGCCTTGAGGGGCGCATTGGTGGCCGCCGGCGACTTGGCACGCATGGCGCTGGCCAGCGCAACCATGGTGACCACGCTGAAGACGCCCAGGCCGATGCAGGTGGGCCGCCAGCCCACGCTGTCGACGAAGTGCTGCACCACCGGCGGCCAGATCGCGCCGGCCAGGTAGTTGCCGCTGGCGCACACCGCCACCGCGATGCCGCGCCGCTTGACGAACCACAGCGAGGTGTCGGCGATCAGCGGCACGAAGGTGGTGCTGCTGCCCAGGAAGCCGATCAGCAGCCCCTGCGCCACCGCATAGCCGGTGATGCTGCCCGCCATGCCGCAGGCCACGAACCCCAGCCCCAGGCTGACCGCGCCCAGCAGGATGACCGGCACGATGCCGAAGCGGTCGGCCAGCTTGCCCATCACCACGCAGCCCACGCCGAAACCGATCATCAGCAGCGTGTAGGGCATGGACGCCTGGGCACGGGTCACGCCGAAATCAGCCTGCACCGCCGGCAGCATGACCGACACCACGTACATGCCGGCCGAGCCGATGGTCATCAGCAGCAGGGTGGCCAGGAGGCGCCACCAAGCCTGGCGGGAATCGGGTTGCGGCAGACTGGGTTGCATCGCCCGATTGTGGTGCGCCGGCCGCACCGGCCGCATCGGCACCGGCCCGCATGCCGACACGGCGCCCACGCATACTTGCACTGCATGAACCCCGACGACACTGGCGGCCCGCCGCAGCTGCAGCTGCAGGACGGCCGCGCCACCCTGACGCTGAACCGGCCTGCCCACCACAACCGCCTGCATGTGGCCGACCTGCTGGCGCTGCAGCAGCACTTCCAGGCGCTGCAGACCGATCCCGCGGTGCGGCTGCTGGTGCTCACCGGCAGCGGCCGCAGCTTCTGCTCGGGCTTCCACCTGGGGGATTTCGACCACCAGCCGGCCCAGCCCGGCGCGGGGCCGCGGCTGTTCGAGGAGACGGTCGACGCGCTGGAAGCGCTGCCGCTGCCCACCATCTGCCGGCTCAACGGCAGCGTGTTCGGCGGCGCCACCGACCTGGCCCTGGCCTGCGACTTCCGCGTCGGTGTGCAGGGCCTGGTGCTGCGCATGCCGGCCGCGCGCCTGGGCCTGCACTACTACCCCAGCGGGCTGCAGCGCTTCGTGGCGCGGCTGGGGCTGGCCACCGCCAAGCGGCTGTTCCTGCTGGCCGACACCGTGCCGGCCGACGAGCTGTTGTCCCTGGGTTACCTGGACCGCCTGGTGCCACCGGACCAGCTGGACGCCACGGTGCAGCAGCTGGCCGACGCCCTGGCCGCCGGTGCGCCGCTGGCGCTGCGCGGCATGAAGCAGTCGCTCGACGAGATCGCCCGCGGCACGTTCGACCTGGCCACCGTGCGTGCGCGCGAGGCCCGCTGCGCCGCCAGCGCCGACCTGCGAGAAGGCCGCGCGGCCATCGCCGACAAGCGGGCGCCGCGCTTCACCGGCCGCTGAGCGGGGGTGCGGCCGCCGCCGCCTGTCGCCAGTGAGACGGCCGCCAGGGCCGCTTTGCGCCGAAGCTGGGCGGCGCCCGATTGCGGGCCCCTTCCCTTCACGCAGCCAACACCACAGCCATGATCATCGATTCGAACACCGCCGCCGTCGTCACCGGGGGCGCATCCGGCCTGGGCCGGGCCACGGCACAGGCCCTGGCCGCAGCCGGCGCCAAGGTGGCCATCTTCGACGTCAACGAAGCGCTGGGCCGCGAGGTGGCGCAGGCCATCGGCGGCCTGTTCTGCAAGGTCGACATCACCAGCGAGGACAGCGTGGTTGCCGGCTTCGCCCAGGCCCGTGCCGCCCACGGCCAGGAGCGGGTGCTGGTGCACTGCGCGATGACCTCGCGCCGCGGCAAGACCCTGGCCTTCGACAAGGAAGCCGGCAAGCTGAAGCGCCTGCCCACCGCCGATTTCGACTACGGCGTGCAGGGCATCCTGGTGGCCAGCTACCGGCTGGCCTCGCTGGCGGCCGAGGGCATGGCCAACACCGAGGCGCTGGAAGACGGCGAGCGCGGCGCCATCATCCTCACCGCCTCGGTGGCGGCGCAGGACGGGCAGATCGGCCAGGTGATCTATGCCTCGGCCAAGGCCGGCGTCAACGGCCTGGTGCTGCCGCTGGCGCGGGACCTGTCCGACCTGGGCATCCGCGTCAACTCGATCATGCCGGGCATCTTCGCCACGCCGCTGATGCTGGGCGCCAAGCAGAACGTGCTGGACAGCCTGAGTGCCTCGGTGCCCTTCCCCAAGCGGCTGGGCAAGCCGGAGGAATTCGCCAGCCTGGCGCTGGAGATGGCGCGCAACACCTACTTCAACGGCCAGTGCGTGCGGCTGGACGGTGCCATCCGCATGGCGCCGCGCTGACGCGCAGGGCACGCCGATGGCCGCGCAGGTGCGCACCTTCTGCCGGGTCTGCGAGCCGGCTTGCGGCCTGGTGGCCACGGTCGACAACGGCCGGCTGCTGGGCCTGGCCGCCGACCGCACGCACCCGGTGAGCCAGGGGTTCGTCTGCAACAAGGGCCTGTACGGCGCCGACCTGCACAACGACCCCGACCGCCTGAAGGTGCCGCTGAAGCGTGTGGCCCCCGGCCGCTTCGAGCCGGTGTCCTGGGACGACGCCCTGGCCGACATCGCCCAGCGCCTGCGTGCCACGCTGGATGCCCACGGCCCCGGCGCGGTGGCCAGCTACACCGGCAACCCGGCGGCCTTCAACAGCCTGTTCGGGCCGGCCTTCGGCGGCTTCCTGGCGCAGTTGGGCGTGCGCACCACGTTCAGCTCGGGCACGCAGGACTGCGCCAACAAGTTCGCCGGCGCCGAGGCGGTGTTCGGCACCCGCACGCTGCACCCGGTGCCCGACATCGACCAGGCCAGCATGATCGTGCTGTTCGGCGAGAACCCGGTGGTCTCGCACATGTCCTTCGTGTCGATGCCGCACCCGATGCAGCGGCTGAAGGCGGCGCAGGCCCGCGGCGCACGCATCGTCTACGTGAACCCGCGGCGCATCGAATCGGCCGCCACCGCTGGCGAGGTGCTGCTGATCAAGCCCGACACCGATGTCTACCTGCTGGCCGCCATGCTGCAGGCCATCGACAGCGGCCCCGGCTTCGACAGCGCGGCGCTGCAGCGGCATGGCCGCCATGTCGATGAACTGCGCGCCTTCATCGCACCCTGGACGCCCGAGCGGGTGGCGCCGGTCACCGGCATCCCTGCGGCCGAGATCCGCGCGCTGGCGCTGGCCTTTGCCGCCGCGCCGGCCGCCTGCGCGCACATGTCCACCGGCGTCAACATGGGCCGCCAGGGCACGCTGGCCTACTGGCTGCTGCAGATGCTGGCGTTCGTCACCGGCAACCTGGGCCGCGCGGGCGGCAACTACTACGCCCAGGGCTTCTACACCCGCAGCACCGCCGCCGGGGCGCATGGCCCGCGGGCGATGGTGGACGGCCCGTTCGGCCGCATGCGCCAGCCCGGCGGCGTGGGCATCAGCCTGCCCGGCACGCTGCTGGCCGACCATGTGCTGCGGCCCGAGGCGCCGATCCGGGCGATGTTCGTCAACTCGGGCAACCCGGTGCTGTCGATCGCCGGCGAGGCGCGGCTGCGCGAGGCCTTCGCCAGCCTGGACCTGCTGGTCTGCGTCGACCTCTACCGCAATGCCACGGCCGAGTACGCGCACTACATCCTGCCGGCCGCCGGCGCCTACGAGCGCGACGACATCAACATCACCGGCCTGGGCCTGCAGGACCAGCCCTCGGTGCAGTACACGCCGGCGGTGGTGCCGCCGGCCTACGAGCGCCGGCCCGAGTGGTGGATCTACGGCAGGCTGGCGCGGCAGATGGGCCTGGATTCGCCGCTGGACGCCATCGACCAGCAGGGCGAAGCCGCCGTGCTGTGGGCCCGCACCGATGCGATGCTGCGCTCCCGCGGGCACACCATGGCCGCGCTGCGCGAGGCCGGCGTGCTGGTGTTCCCGCGCACGCCGCCCGAGACCTTCTTCGACCAGCACCTGTGCACCGACGACCACCGGGTCGACTGCTGCCCCGACAGCTTTGCCGAGGCCATCGCCCGCATGCACACGCTGTTCGACGACCTGGCGGCCGAGCCGCCCGGCCAGCTCAAGCTGATCACCAAGCGTGATGCCTACATGTTCAACAGCTGGTATGCCAACCTGCCCAAGCTGAAGGCCCAGGGCCGCGACCACAACCCGCTGTTCATGCACCCGGCCGATGCCGCGGCCCGGCAGATCGCTGACGGCGACCAGGTGCGGGTGGCCAACCGCCATGGCCGGCTGCAAGTTGCAGTGAAGCTGAGCGACCAGCTGATGCCCGGCGTGGTGGCCATGGCCCATGGCTGGGGCCAGGGCGCCAGCCCCGGCATGGCGGTCGCGCAGCAGGCGGCCGGCGCCAACTGCAACGTGCTGCTGCCGTCGGGCCCCGGCGCCTTCGAGCCGATCAGCAACCAGGCCCACATGACCGGCATCCCGGTCGAGGTGCAGCGGGCCTGAGCCCGGCTGGCCGGTTCAATCCGCCGGCCAGGACATGCCCTTGGGCAGGGCCGGCGGCGGTGCATCGTCGGCCGGCGGCGTGGTCGGCAGCGCCGCGCTGTCCACGCCACGCCACCAGGGCTGGTCCAGCGGACCGTGGGCCGGCTCCACCGGCGCGCCCAGCTGCGGCAGCAGCAGCGGCACGCCCTGCTGCGGCGCCAGCTGCAGCAGCGTCTCCACCGGCGCATCCCAGGCATGCATCGCCAGGCTGAAGGTGCCCCAGTGCACCGGCAGGAACGCACCGCCGCCCAGCCCACCACCCAACAACTGCCAGGCCTTCAGGGCATTCTCCGGGCCCAGGTGGATGTCGCCCCAGCTGGGGTGGAAGGCGCCCACCTCCAGCATCACCAGGTCGAACGGGCCCAGGCGGCGGGCGATGTCGGCGTATTCGGTGGTCAGGCCGGTGTCGCCGCTGAAGAACACCTTGTGGTCGGGCGAGGCGATCACCATCGACGCCCACAGCGTGGCATTGCGGTCCTTCAGGCCGCGGCCGCTGAAGTGCTGCGACGGCGCGGCGGTGATGTGCAGCTCGCTGCCGGGCAGGTGGTGGGTCTCCCACCAATCCAGCTCGGTGATGCGGCTGGCGGGCACGCCCCAGGCCTCCAGGTGGGCGCCCACGCCCAGCGCGGTGACGAACGGCACCTCCGTCTTGGCCAGTGCGCGGATGGTGGGCAGGTCGAGGTGGTCGTAGTGGTCGTGCGAGATCACCACCACGTCGATGGGCGGCAGCGCGCGCAGCGCCACCGGCACCGGCTGGAAGCGCTTGGGGCCGACCAGCCGCGACGGTGAGGCCCGCGTTCCCCAGACCGGGTCGGTCAGCACCCGCTTGCCGGCGATCTCGACCAGCACGGTGGAATGGCCCAGCCAGGTGGCGCGCAGGCCGCTGCCGGGCGGGCGGCGCCAGGCGTCGCGCGGGTCTTGCGCCGGCAGCGGGCCGCGCGGCACGCGGTGCGCGCCGCCGCAGAGGAAATCGGTCAGCGTGGGCCGGGGCACGCTGGCATCACGCAGGCCGGGCAGCACCGGGTGGCGGTTGCGCAGGCCCTGCGGCGTCCACAGCGGGCTGGCCTGCAGGCGTTCCAGCCGCAGGCCCTGGGGGGCTTTTCCAAAGGATTGCATGGCGTCCTGCGTGGAGAGATGTGGGGAAGTCTGCCACCGCGCCCTCAAGAACCACCGCCGCCGCCCGATACCCCTCGGATGAACGCACCCGCGGTGGGTGCGCACGGGATCGCGCGGCTGCCTGCGCGGAAAGGACACCCCATGAAGCATTGGATGAAGCTGGGCGCCATCGTGGCGCTGTCCCTGGCCAGCACGGCCCTGCGCGCCGAGACGCCCGACGAGGCCAAGGCCCTGCTCGACCGCGCGCTGGCCGAGATCAAGGCCTCGGGCCTGGACAAGGCGGTGAAGGACTTCAACGCCGGCGGCAACTGGAAGAAGGGCGGCCTGTACGTGGTGGCGGTGCAGCTGGACGGCACCATGCTGGCCCACTCGGCCAACGACAAGCTGCCCGGCAAGAACATGCTGGAGGCCAAGGACGCTGGCGGCAAGAACTTCGTCAAGGACGCGATCAGCCTGGTCAAGACCAGCGGCGGCGGCCAGATCGACATGCGCTGGGGCAACCCGGTGACCAAGCAGATCGCCGACGCCACGATGTTCGTGCGCCGCGTGCCGGGGCAGGACGTCTACCTGGGCTCCGTGGTCTTCAAGTGATGCCTGGCCGCGCCCGTGGCGCGGCCGCCGCCCTGTTGGCCTGGCCTGAGGCCGCGTTGAGGATTCAATGAACAACCTGTCGATCAAGTTCAAGCTGGCACTGGCGCCGGCAATCTGCCTGCTGCTGCTGGGCCTGACCGCCGGCCTGGCGCTGTGGGGCTTTGCCCAGCAGCGCCAGGCCCTGGTGGCGGTGCACACCGCGCACCTGCCCAGCTACACCTTTGCCACCCGCTTCGAGTCCGGCCTGCGCGAAAGCAACGGCCTGATCAACCGGCTGCTGGGCGCCGAGGCCATGGGCTACAACGCCAAGGAACTGGCCGAGATCGAGAAGGAGCTGACGGCTGCGCAGGGTGCGCTGCGGCAGGCCCTGACCGAGCGCCAGGGCCTGGGCGACGCGCTGGGCGCCGAGGAGACCCAGAGCCTGGCCGGCCTGGCCACCGCACTGACCGGCTACGAGAAGGCGGTGAAGGACGTGAACGACATGCGCGCCAGCGGGCCGGCCATCGCGTCGACCTACCTGTCGCTGGCGCAGAAGTCCTACGCGACGCTGCTCAAGGGCGTGCAGGCCATCAGCGAGGCCAAGCTGGCCGCTGCCGCCCGCGAGGTGGACGACGCGGCCCGCGATGCCCAGCGTGGCCAGGCGGCCATTCTGGCGGCGGCGGCCGTGGCCCTGCTGCTGGGCGTGGCGCTGTCCACCGTGGTGGCGCGCGGCCTGCTGCAGCGCATGCGGCGGCTGTCCGACGGCGTGGCGGCCATGGCCGCGGGCGACCTGTCCAGCCCGGTGGCGGCCGCCGGCAGCGACGAGGTGGGCCGGCTGATGCAGGACGTGGAGACGGTGCGCAGCCAGCTGTCGCAGTCGCTGCGCGCGGTGCACGAGGCAGCAGCCTCGGTGCGCAGCGCCTCGGGCGAGATCGCCGCCGGCAATGCCGACCTGTCGCACCGCACCGAGCAGCAGGCCGGCAGCCTGCAGCAGACGGCCTCGTCGATGACCGAGCTGAGCGCCACGGTGCGCAACAGCGCCGACACCGCCCAGCAGGCCAACCAGCTGGCCAGCGCCGCCAGCGCGGTGGCCCGGCGCGGCGGCGACGTGGTGGGCGAAGTGGTGCGCACCATGGACGCCATCACCGACAGCAGCCGCCGCATCGCCGACATCATCGGCACCATCGACGGCATCGCCTTCCAGACCAACATCCTGGCGCTGAACGCGGCGGTGGAAGCCGCCCGCGCCGGCGAACAGGGCCGCGGCTTCGCGGTGGTGGCCGGCGAGGTGCGGGCCCTGGCCCAGCGCAGCGCCGAGGCCGCGCGCGAGATCAAGACCCTGATCAACGACAGCGTCGAGAAGGTGGACACCGGCTCGCGCCTGGTCGCGGAGGCCGGCGGCACCATGGGCGAGATCGTGGCCCAGGTGCAGCGGGTCAGCGACCTGATCGGCGAGATCAGTGCTGCTGCCGATGAACAGACCAGCGGCATCAGCCTGGTCGGCGGCGCCGTCGACCAACTCGACCAGGTGACCCAGCAGAACGCCGCGCTGGTGGAGCAGAGTGCCGCCGCCGCCGACAGCCTGCAGCAGCAGGCGGTGCGGCTGGTGGAAGCGGTGGGCGCCTTCCGCCTGGCCGGCAGCACGCCGACGGCCGCCGTGCCGGTGGCCGCCGCAGCGGCGCCGCCGCTGCGGGTGGTGCCGCGCACCGAGCGCCGGCCCGAGCTGGGCGGCGCCGAGCGCCACCCCGGCCTGCGCGACCGCATCCAGCCGCTGGCCGGCCCGCGCCGCGAGCCGCCGGTGCTGCGCGAGGAGATCCGCCTGTCCGGCCCGGGCCGGCACGACCTGCTGGGCGCCGGTGGTGCCAAGGCCATCACCGGGCCGGTGCCGCAGCTGGCCGACGCCGCCGGCCGCGGTGCCAGCGACGAAGCCCTGGGCGGCCTGCGCGACGAACTGCAATCGGTGCGGGCGCTGATCGACGAGCGCTTCGGCATGCTGGCCTTCATGGAGCGCCTGCAGCGCGACCCGCGCCAGGCCACGCTGTCGCAGCAGCTGTTCGACGCCGGCCTGTCCCCGGCCCTGGTGCGCAAGCTGGTGCAGGGCCTGCCGGCCGCGGCCACCGATGCCCTGGGCTGGGCCACCGGCGTGCTGGAACGCAATGTGCACACCGACGAACACGATGCGCCGCTGGAAGACCACGAGGGCGTGCTGGCGCTGATCGGCCCCACCGGCGTGGGCAAGACCACCAGCACCGCCAAGCTGGCGGCGGCCTTCGCCACCAAGCATGGCGCCGCCAACCTGGGCCTGATCACGCTGGACGCCTACCGCGTGGCCGCCCACGAGCAGCTGCGCACCTATGGCCGCATCCTGGGCGTGCCGGTGCACACCGCACACGACCGCGCCTCGCTGGAAGACCTGCTGGAGCTGCTGTCGGGCAAGAAGCTGGTGCTGATCGACACCGCCGGCATGGCCCAGCGTGATGCCCGCACCCGCGAGCTGCTGGAGATGCTGCAGCACCCGGCCATCCGCAAGCTGCTGGTCATCAATGCCGCCGCCCAGGGCGAGACGGTGGACGACGTGATGGTGGCCTACGGCGTGGCCCACTGCCTGGGCGTGATCGTCAGCAAGCTCGACGAGGCGGTCAAGCTGGGGCCGGCGCTGGATGCGCTGATCCGCCACCGCGCCCGCGTGGTGGGCGTGGCCAACGGCCAGCGCGTGCCCGAGGACTGGCACCGCCTGTCGGCCCAGGCCCTGGTGCAGCGGGCCCTGCGCGGCGGCGGCAACGCGGCCTGGAAGCTCGATGCCGCCGAGGTCAACCTGGTCTTCGCGGCCATCCACGGTGCCGGTTATCCCGGCAAGCCGCCGACCGCGACGCCGGGGCAGGGCGCCCCGGTGCCGGTCTGACACCCCCTCCCCAATCCACGACTTCATCCTGCCACCACCGCCCATGCCCGCCCAGCCCCTCCGCCGCTCTGCCGCCCCGCGTGACCAGGCCCATGGCCTGCGCCAGCTGTTCGCCGGCCAGGCCTTGCGCTTCCTGCCCCTGGTGCACAACCCGCATGTGCCGGGCGCCGGGGCGGTGATGGAGCGGCTGTGCGCCGCGCTGGCCGAGCTGGGCCTGCGCACCCTGGTGGTGGATGCGGCCGATTCCGCCTCGCGGGCGCACCAGCTGGCCACGGTGGACCTGGCCGCCTGCATCGAGCGCCTGTCGCCCCAGGTGGCCTACCTGGCCGCCGGCGGCTTGCCGATGCACTTCCTCGACAGCCGGGCCACGCTGGTCGGCTTCATCGAGGCGCTGGGCACGGCCGCCGGGCAGGTGCAGGCCGATGTGGTGCTGCTGCAGGCCGGTGCGCTGGACCTGCGGCGCATGTTTGCCGGCGCCACGCCGCGGCCGCTGCTGCTGGCCGGCAGCCGCCCCGACAGCCTGACCCATGCCTACACCTCGATGAAGCTGCTGTCGCAGCGCCTGGGTGCGCTGGCCTACGACCTGGTGGTGGCTGGCGATGTGAGCCAGCGCCGTGCCCGCCGCATGGGCGACCGCCTGGCCGACTGTGCCGACCACTTCCTCGGCGCGGCGCTGCGCCAGGTGGCGGTGGTCGATCCGATGTTGCCTGCGCAGGCGCCGCTGACGGCCGACCTGCGCACCCTGGTGGCCGACCGGATGGCCACCCCCGCCAGCGGCCCTGCGGCCAATCCGCTGGCCGAATTGCCCGTGTCCTCCCCTGTGCGGCCTGCCGCACGCCGGCCCGCGCCCGCCGGCCACTTGAACTGAAATGTCCGGAGCATGATGACCATGTACACCGCCAAGGGCCGCCTCGACGCCAACGCGTTGCTCAAGCAGTACAGCCCGCTGGTGCGCCGGCTGGCCCACCAGATGATCGCCAAGCTGCCTGCCAACGTGGAGCTGGACGATCTGATCCAGGTCGGCATGATCGGCTTGTCGGACGCGCTGACGCGCTTCGACTCCGCCCATGGCGTGCAGTTCGAGACCTTCGCCACCCAGCGCATCCGCGGCGCCATGCTCGACGAGCTGCGCGGCAACGACTGGATGAGCCGGGGCGACCGCCGCCAGCAGCGCAGCATCGAGAGTGCGGTGCACAAGCTCGAGCAGAAGCTGGGCCGCGCGCCGCAGGAGAGCGAGATCGCCGCCGAGATGGGCATGAGCCTGTCCGAATACCAGGATCTGCTGGGCAAGGTGCGCGGCACCCAGCTGGTCTACCTGGAAGACATGACCGGCGACGAGGGCGACGACGACTACCTCGACCGCCATGTGGCCGACGACGAGGCCAACCCGCTGGCCATGCTGCAGGACCGCCGCATGCGCGAGGCGCTGGTCGAGGCCATCAAGAACCTGCCCGAACGCGAGCAGTACGTGATGAGCATGTACTACGAGCACGACATGAACCTCAAGGAGATCGCGGCGGTGCTGAAGGTCACCGAGAGCCGCGTCTGCCAGCTGCACAGCCAGAGCATCGCCCGCCTGCGCAGCAAGCTGCGCGCCTGGTAGGCCCGGCCAACCACCACCGCCTGGCGTGACGCTTGTCACGCCGGCGCCGCTCAAGTTCGCCGCACAGCGGCCGAGGGCCCCAGCCGCCCTGGCCGGGCGTGAATTCCTCACGCGCAAATTGACACAGGTCCGGTGGCCCCCAGGCCCCTGGACAGGCCCTTTCTGCCCATCATCCGCCCCACGCAAATGCGGGGGGTGTGCTCCCGCGGCTGTCTCTGCCAAAGGACAAGAAGATGGGTTGGATCATGCCGTTCATCGTGCTCATCGAGCGCCGCCTGCTGCGCCCGATGTGGCTCATGCTGCTGGCCACCGTGGTGCTGGTCACCGGCATCGGTGCCCATGCCGGCAAGCCCGGCAAGCCGCGCAAGCTGGCCCGCGACATGGAAGTCGCGGTCAACTCGCCGGTGCAGCCCGGCGAGCGCTGGGTGCGCAACCGCGGCGGCCGGCGCATGGTCGACGCCATCATCGTCGGCAACGCCAGCGACCGCAGCATGGCGGAGCTGCGGGCCCATGTGGAACGCCTGGGTGGCACGGTCAACGCCGCCTTCTCCAGCGTGCAGGCGCTGTCGGTCACCGTGCCCACCCGGGCCGTGGCCGAGCTGGATGACCGCGACGACGTGGTCTCGATCTCGCCCAACCGCACCACCCGCCACAGCTTCAGCACGCTGGAGACCACCACCGGCGCCACCAGCGCCAGCGTGCGGCCCTACAGCAGCGCCACCAATTACACCGGCCTGGACGGCAAGGGCATCGGCATCGCGGTGCTGGATTCCGGCGTCATGTCCGGCCACAAGCACATGGCCAACGGCCTGCTGGGCAACCGCGTGGTGCGCCAGGTCAACATGGTGGGGCAGGGCGCCAAGCTGAGCTGGGCCGCATCGCTGCCGCCGGGCAGCATCGAGCGCAACCTGTACGAGACCTCGGTCAACAACAACCTGTCGGCCACGCCCGACGGCTACGGCCACGGCACCCATGTGGCGGCCATCGCCGCCGGCCGCGGCGGCTACCGTGCGCTGGACACGACCGGCATCGCTCCCGGCGCATCGATCGTCGACGTCAAGGTGCTGGGCGACGACGGCAGCGGCAATGTGGCCGACGTGATCGCTGGCCTGGACTGGGTGCTCTACAACGCCCGCCAGTACAACATCCGCATCGTCAACATGAGCCTGTCGGCCGGCTCCACCACCTCCTGGGTGCAGGATCCGCTGGCCCAGGCGGCCCGTGCGGTGGCGGCCACCGGCATCGTGGTGGTGGCTGCGGCCGGCAATTACGGCCAGGCCACCGGCAAGACCACCATGGGCACCATCGGTTCGCCGGGGCATGACCCGTCGGTGCTCACCGTCGGCTCGTCGAACATGAAGCTCACGCCGGGCCGCAGCGACGACGTTGTCAACAACTTCAGCTCGCGCGGGCCCACCCGCGGTGCGGTGGTCCTGTCCAACGGCCAGCGCATGGTCGACAACCTGATCAAGCCCGACCTGGTGGCCCCCGGCAATGCGCTGGTCAGCGCCGCCTCCACCTCCAGTCTGGGGCAGTGGAACCTGCTGGCCTCGCGCAACCCGGCCCTGCTGACCGGCCTGACAGGCCAGACCTTCAGCCAGACGCTGATGATGCTCAGCGGCACCTCGGTGTCGGCGCCGGTGGTCTCGGGCGCCGTGGCGCTGATGCTGCAGGCCAATCCGGGGCTGACGCCGCCGCTGGTCAAGGCCATCCTGCAGTACAGCGCCCAGCCGCTGCCCGGCGCCAGCCTGGTGGAGCAGGGCGCCGGCATGCTCAACATCGATGGCGCGGTGCGCATGGCACGCGCCCTGCGCACCGACATCGCCAGCCGCGTGGCGGCCGGCACCCTGCTGCCGGGCCAGCCGATCAACCTGACCGCGCTGCCCACGCCCACCTCCACCATCAACGGCCAGACCTTCAACTGGTCGCGCACGGTGATCGTCGGCGGCCGCCACATCGCCACCGGCACCGCGCTGTTCACCCAGTACCAGCCGATCTACAACCCGCGCATGAACTGGGTGGGCAACCAGGCGCGGCAGGTGCAGCTCGGCTACTGGCCGGCCAGCCTCACCTCGCCGGCCAACAGCGTGCCGCAGTGGTTCGATGAGGTGGTGGCGCCTTCGGGCGCGCTGCTGGGCCCGGGCGTTCGCCTGGCCACCAGCCTGGTGGGCACCAGCTCGCTGATCGGCAAGACCGGCATGTTCACGCCGACCACCACCTTGTCGCAATGGCTGATCAGCGGCAGCGGCCAGACGCTCGCCAGCGGCATCGTGCTGAGCGAAGGCGTCGTGCTGAGCGAGGGCATCGTGCTGAGCGAGGGCATCGTGCTGAGCGAGGGCATCGTGCTGAGCGAAGGCATCGTGCTGAGCGAGGGCGTGGTGCTGAGCGAAGGCGTCGTTCTGAGCGAGAGCACCAGCGGCAACACCCAGGCCCGCACCGCCGGCATGCCGGTGGCCGAGCCCTGATCGACGGCCGGCGCTCAAGTTGGCCCCACGGGAGCCGACAACCAGGGGAACTGCCCCTGTGAAGGCGGCGTCACGGTGCCCGGTCGGGGCCCGTCCGCCGTGGGGCCCGAGCGATGTCGACGCCCACTGAACCATCCGCCGCCCCCCCGCCGCCCCGCCATCCCTGGCAGCGGCTGCATGCGGCGCTGATGCCCGACTACAACGCCGGCGCCGCCACCTACTGGTGGGCGCTGGTGGGCCTGGGCGCCCTGGTGCTGCTGCACAGCCTGCAGCAGCTGGCCGGGCTGGGGCTGTCGATGCAGCTGCAGGTGCTGTTCGGCTGCGCGGTGGCCATGCTGGCCGGGCTGTTCCCGGTGCGCATCCCGGGCTCGAAGAACTCCTTCGCCGCCGGCGAGGTGTTCATCATGCTGCTGCTGCTGATGCAGGGGCCGGCCGCTGCCGCGGTGGCGGCGGCCGGCGAGGCCTTCATCGGCTCGGCCCGCACCTCCAAGCGCTGGACCAGCCGGCTGGTCAGCCCGGCCGCGGCCGCGGTGTCGATGACCGCGGTGGGCACGCTGCTGCACGCCATCACCGGCCGCCTGCACGACGGCAGCGGCCTGGCCGAGGCCCTGGCCCTGCTGCTGGCCATGGGCGCGGCCATCGTGCACTTCATCTTCAACACCCTGCTGATCACCGCGGTGGTGCACCTCAAGCGCAAGGAGCCGCTGCGCCTGGTGGCCTTCCTGTCCAGCTTCGGCTGGGTGGGCACCACCTTCGCGGCCAGCGCCTTCATCGCCGGTCTGCTGGTGCAGGCCTTCAAGACCAGCGGCGTGGGCGTGATGATCGGCGCCGTGCCCATCATCGTGCTGCTGCTGGTGATGCTGCACTACCACTTCCGCCAGCGGGAATCCGACGAGCAGGCCCAGGCGGTGCGCATCGAGGCCGCCGAGCGCGAGGCCCAGCAGTCGGCCCGCCACCTGCTGGAGCTGCGCGAGAGCGAGCAGCGCTTCCACAGCGCCTTCTCGCATGCGGCCATCGGCATGGCGCTGGTCGACGCCGCCGGCCTGGTGCTGCAGGCCAATGCGGCCATGGGCAAGCTGCTGGGCTGCGCCGAGACGGCACTGACCGGGCGCAACTTCAAGCAGCATGTGCACCCGGAAGACGTGGAGATGCTGACCCGCATCTGGCGCCACCTGCAGCAGGGCGACGGCCGCGACACCATGATGGAGCTGCGCTGCCAGCGCGGCGACGGCAGCGTGGTGCACGTGGCCATGCACAGCGGCTTCTTCAGCGACCGCAACGCCAGCGCGCCGCGGCTGATCCTGCAGGCGCAGGACATCACCGCCCGCCGCGAGGCCGAGACCCAGCTGCAGCACATCGCCTACCACGACAGCCTCACCTCACTGGCCAACCGCATCCGCTTCGGCACCTGCCTGGCCCTGGCCATCGAGCGCTGCCGCGTCGACCCGAAGCACCGCTTCGCGGTGATGTACCTGGACTTCGACCGCTTCAAGCTGATCAACGACACCCTGGGCCACAGCGCCGGCGACCGCTTCCTGACGCTGGTGGCCCAGCGCATCCGCCAGCATGTGCGGCCTGTGGACACGGTCGGCCGGCTGGGCGGCGACGAATTCGCCATCCTGGTCGAGCAGCTGGCGCAGGATGCCGACGTGATGCCGATGGCCGAGCGGCTGCAGAAGTCGCTGGCCCAGCCCTACAACCTGGACGGCACCGAGGTGACCAGCAGCGCCAGCATCGGCATCACCTTCAGCAGCATCGGCTACGAGACGCCGGGCGATGTGCTGCGCGATGCCGACATCGCGATGTACCGCGCCAAGGCCGCCGGCCGGGCGCGCATCGCGCTGTTCGATGCCAGCCTGCGCGCCCAGCTGGCCGCCCAGGTCAACCTGGAGCGCGACCTGCGCCGCGCCATCCCCGCCGCCGGGTCGGCCGGCAATGCCCAGTTGAGCCTCGCCTTCCAGCCGATCTACCGGCTGTCCACCGGCCGCATCGACAGTTTCGAGGCCCTGGTGCGCTGGAACCACCCCGAACTGGGTCCGGTGCCGCCGTCCACCTTCGTGCCCATTGCCGAGGAATCGGCGCAGATCGGCGCGCTCACCGCCTGGGTGCTGAGCACCGCCTGCGCCCAGCTCAAGGCCTTCCAGCAGATGGGCATGGAAAACCACAAGCCGCGGGTGCATGTCAATGTCTCGGGCACCGACATGTGCCGCGCCAGCTTCGTGCAGCAGGTGGCCGCGGCGCTGCTGGCCAACGGGCTGGAGCCGCGCCAGCTGACGCTGGAGATCACCGAGAGCACGCTGATGCACCGGCTCGACAGCGCGCTGGCGGTGATGGCGCAGCTGCGCGAGATCGGCGTGGGCCTGAGCGTCGACGACTTCGGGACCG
Organism: Pseudaquabacterium pictum; assembly: GCF_005403045.1. Classification (GTDB taxonomy): domain Bacteria; phylum Pseudomonadota; class Gammaproteobacteria; order Burkholderiales; family Burkholderiaceae_C; genus Pseudaquabacterium; species Pseudaquabacterium pictum. Next base: position 28,383 of record NZ_BJCL01000023.1, on the reverse strand, counting down.
GCTACTCGTCGCTGGCCTACCTGTCGACGCTGCCGATCACCAGCCTGAAGATCGACCGCAGCTTCGTGCAGCGCCTGCAGGAGGGCCAGGCCGAGAGCAAGGACACCGAGGTGGTGCGCGCCGTCATCACCCTGGGCCAGGCCTTGGGCAAGACGGTGATCGCCGAAGGCATCGAGACGCCGGCGCAGCTGGCGCAGCTGCGCAACCTGGGCTGCGAGTTCGGCCAGGGCTACCTGCTGGCCCGCCCGCTCAGCCCCGAGATGGCAGCCGCCACCGCCCTGGTCGATCTGCGCCGTGCCGAGGCCGGCGTGCCGCCGCTGCCGCAGCCAGACGGCGGCGGCACGCCGCTGACGCCCTGGGCGCACACCTCGCCAGCGCCGCTGGCGCTGCACTGACCGCGCTCCTGCCATGGCCGATCCCCCCGATCCCTCCGCCACGGCGGCCTGGCCGCTGGCCGGCCCGGCCGGTGCCGACCTGGCACCGGGTCTGCTGGAGGCGCTGCGCCGCTGCGCGCTGTGCCAGCACCCGGTGGTGCTGACGGCCCAGCACGATGCCCGCTGCCCGGTCTGCCACAGCCCGCTGGCGGCACTGCCCGGCCATGATGGCGCCGCGGCGCACGACGTGCTGGGCCGCCGCGGCGCGGTGCGCCGCGACCAGAGCCATGTGGCGCTGATCCATGTCGGCTGGCCGTCGCCGCCGGTGGCGGTGCGCTGGCGCGACCTGTCGCTCACCGGCCTGAGCCTGTACGTGCCGCTGGCGGTTCCCGCCGGCCAGCGCCTGCGGCTGATCGACAGCGCCATCGACGGCGTGGCCGAGGTGGTGCGCTGCCGGCCGCAGGGCCGGGTGCAGGTGCTGCACGCCCGGCTGCTGACGGCGCAGCTGCTGCAGCCCACCGGCGTGTTCATCTCGACCACCGCCTGACTCCCCACCGGCGCGCGGATGGGCATGTGGCATCATCCGCGCCCCTGCCCAGACGGCCGCTGCAGCGGCCAGAGTGATTCCTGATGGACCTGAAACTGCCGATCACCATCCACGATGAACTGAGCGACGAGGTGATCGAATCCACCGGCGTGCTCGACCTTGCCAGCGGCGAGATCCGTGACGTGAAGTATGTCGACTTCGATGTCGAGGCCGAGGGCTTCCCGGCGGAGAGCGAAGAGTACGACTTCACCTGCGGCACCCTCAGCAACGGCAGCAAGGAGGTGGAGTTCCGCATCGAGGTGGACGTGGTCGGCCGCAAGTACAGCATCACGCCCAGCGAGCTGCTGGAGCTGAAGGGCCGCGCCGCCAAGCTGTTTTCGGCGCCGCCCGGCGGCCATCCGCCGCCCGAGCCGCCGCGCCGCGGCCGCAAATAGGGCGTCACCGCTGTCACGCTCCTGTCGTCATGCGTTCATAAACTGGAGCGCATGACTTCAGCGCCAGCCCAGCCGGGCACCATGCCGGCCCTGCTCAACCGTGAGCGGGCCATCCTGGCCTTCAACCGCCGTGTGCTGGCCCAGGCCCGCCGGCCCGACCTGCCGCTGCTGGAGCGGCTGCGCTACATCACCATCGTCTCGTCCAACATGGACGAGTTCTTCGAGGTGCGTTTCGCCGACGCCATCGGCGCGATGCGGCTGGCGATGAACAGCGCCGGCGCCGGCAGCGACCCGCAGCGCGATGACCTGCGCGCCGTGGCCCAGGAGGCCCATGCGCTGATCGACCAGAAGTACGCCGTGTTCAACGACGAGCTGACACCGGCGCTGCAGCAGCACGGCATCTTCATCGTCAACCATGAAGAGCGCACCCCCGCCCAGCGCGACTGGGTGGCCCGCTTCTTCCAGCGCGAGGTGCAGCCGCTGCTGCTGCCGGTGGGGCTGGACCCTGCGCACCCGTTTCCGCTGGTGGCCAACAAGAGCCTGAACTTCATCGTCAAGCTCGGCGGGCAGGATGCCTTCGGCCGCGAGAACTCGATCGCCATCGTCAAGGTGCCGCGGGCGCTGCCCCGGGTCATCAAGCTGCCGGCCGAGGTGTGCGCGCCCGGCACCCAGGGCTTCGTGCTGCTGACCAGCGTGGTGCGGGCGCATCTGCAGGACCTGTTCGGCGGCCGGCCGGTGGAGAGCTTCTCGCAGTTCCGCGTCACCCGCGACTCCGACCTGGAAGTCGACGAGGAGGACGTGGCCAACCTGCGCCAGGCCTTGCGCAGCGGCCTGACCACCCGCCACTTCGGCGAGGCCATCCGCCTGGAGGTGGTGGCCAGCTGCCCCGAGCCGCTGTGGCGCTTCCTGCTGCAGCAGTTCGACCTGCCCGAGGCGGCGCTGTACCTGGTCAACGGTCCGGTCAACCTGGTGCGGCTGAACCAGCTGATCGACCAGGCCGACGCGCCAGCCCTGCGCTTCGCGCCGCTGGCGCCCAGCTGGCCCGAGGCCGACCTGCCGCGCGGCAGCAACATCTTCACCCGCCTGCAGCAGGGCGACATGCTGCTGCACCACCCGTTCCAGAGCTTCGAGGTGGTGGTCGAGTTCCTGCGCCAGGCGGTGCACGACCCGGCGGTGCTGGCCATCAAGCAGACCATCTACCGCACCGGCAGCCAGTCGGTGCTGATGGAGCTGCTGCTCGAGGCGGCCCGCCGCGGCAAGGATGTGTGCGTGGTCGTCGAGCTGAAGGCCCGTTTCGACGAGGAAGCCAACATCAACTGGGCCGAGCGGCTGGAGGCGGTGGGCGCCCAGGTGGTCTACGGCATCGTCGGTTTCAAGACCCATGCCAAGCTGCTGCTGGTGACCCGGCGCGAAGCCGGCCCGCGCCGGCAGACCCTGCTGCGACGCTACGCCCACCTGTCCACCGGCAACTACAACCCCAACACCGCCCGGCTGTACACCGATGTGGGCATGCTCACCGCCGACGCCCAGCTGACCGCCGATGCCGATGCGGTGTTCCACCAGCTGGCCAGTCTGACCAAGGTGCGCAACCCGCGCCACCTGCTGACCGCGCCGTTCGCGTTGCACCGCCGCCTGGTGGCCCACATCGACCAGGTGGCCGACGCGGCCCGCGCCGGCCGGCCCGCACGCATCGCTGCCAAGTTCAACTCGCTCACCGAGCCGTCGATGATCGAGGCCCTGGTGCGCGCCGGCCAGGCTGGCGCACAGATCGACCTGATCATCCGCGGCGCCTGCATGCTGCCGCCGGGCATCCCGGGCGTGACCGACCGCATCCGCGTGCGCTCGGTGGTCGGCCGCTTCCTCGAGCACACCCGGGTGCTGTACTTCCGCTGGGGCGAGGGCGAGGCCGACGAGGCGCTCTACCTGTCGTCGGCCGACTGGATGGGCCGCAACATGTTCCGCCGCATCGAGGTGGCTTGGCCGGTGCGCGATGCCGCGCTGCGCCAGCGGTTGATCGACGAATGCCTGGTGCCCTACCTGCACGACCGCTGCGATGCCTGGGTGCAGGCCAGCGACGGCAGCTACACCCGCCCCGCCGTGGACGGCCCCAGCGCCCAGGGCGCGCTGGCGGCCCGCTACATGGCGCCCGCCCATTGACGCCAACGACAAAGGCCCCGGTGATGGACCTGATCCTGTGGCGCCATGCCGAGGCCCGTGATCTGCCGGAGGACGCCCCCTTCGACGCCGCCGCCGATCTGGCGCGCCCGCTCACGCCCCGCGGCGACAAGCAGGCCCAGCGCATGGCCGATTGGCTGAACCGCTTCCTGCCCGAGACCACCAAGGTGCTGGTCAGTCCGGCGCTGCGCACCCGGCAGACGGCCGAGGCCCTGGGCCGCAAGATCCGCACGGTGGAATCGCTGGCGCCGGGCGCCACCCACACCCAGGCCCTGGCCGCCGCCCGCTGGCCCGACAGCCGCGAGCCGGTGCTGCTGGTGGGCCACCAGCCCACGCTGGGCCAGCTGGCCGCCTACCTGATGGGTGGCCCGGCCACGCTGGACGGCCCGCCCTGGGCGGTGCGCAAGGGCGCGGTGTGGTGGCTGCGGCACCGCCAGCGCGAGGGCATCGACGAGGTGGTGCTGGTCTCGGTGCGCACGCCCGACAAGCTCTAGCGGCGCGTCAGGCGGCGTGGCGGCCGCCCGGGCTCAGACCATCTCCAGCACCAGCCGCGGCTGCTCCTGCCGCGCCCAGGCCTCGGCCTCCTCGCGCAGCAGGTGCAGCGTGCGGGGGTGGCTGTCGGCCCACAGCCGGCGGAAACCCAGCCGCGCCAGCCGGCCGTCGCGCTTCAGGCGCAGGGCCTTGGTGTCCACCAGGCCGCGGGCATGGCACTTGATGACCGCCAGCCGCAGCGCCAGCACCTGCCAGGCGAAGCGCTCGCTGCACAGCTGCGCCTCGATCTTGCGCAAGCCGCCACGCTGGCCCAGCACCAGGTCGGCCATGCGGCGCTGCTGGCTCTGCGAGAATCCCGGCGCGTCCACATGGCCCAGCAGGTAGGCGCTGTGGCGGTGGTGGTCGTGGTGCGAGACCATCAGGCCGATCTCGTGCAGGTCGCAGGCCCAGCCCAGCTCGCGCAGGGCCTCGCCCTCGTCGACCTCGCCCAGCGCCGGCAGGGCGCCGCGCAACAGGGCCATGGCGACGCTGCGCACCCGCGCGGCCTGCTCGGTGTCGACGCCGAAGCGCGCCTGCAGCGCCGCCACCGACTGGTCGCGCACATCACCGCCATGGGCCTGGCGGCGGGCGGCATGGCGCTCATGCAGGTCGATCACCACGCCCTGGCGCAGCGCGCCCTTGGCAGGCCTCAGCGCGGTGATGCCGAAGTGCGTGGCCAGCGTGTACAGCAGGGCCAGGCCGCCACCGATGATCGCCTTGCGGTCGTCGCGCAGCGAGGGCAGCACCAGCTTGTCCACGCTGCCGGCGGCCAGGCATTGGCCGATGCACCAGCGCAGGCCCTCGGGCGTGATGGTGCCGTCGGTCAGGCCGGCGGCCTCCAGGATCTGCGACACCGCGCCGGCCGTCCCCGACGAGCCCAGCGCCTCCTGCCACAGGTGCGGCGCAAACAGCGTCAGCGCCTCCTCCAGCTCGGCGCCGGCGGCCACCTGGGCATCTCGGAAGCGCTGCTCGGTGAACTGGCCGTCGGGAAACCAGCGCATCGACAGGCTGACGCTGCCGACCTTGAAGGATTCGACCACCCGCGCCGTGCGGCCCTGGCCCAGGATCATCTCGGTGCTGCGCCCGCCGATGTCGATCACCAGCCGCTCGGCCGCGCCGGGCTGCAGGAAGGACACGCCGGCGTAGATCAGCCGGGCCTCCTCGCGGCCCGAGATCACCTCCACCGGATGGCCCAGGGCGGCTTCAGCGCGCACCAGGAAGGCGTCGCGGTTGCGGGCCTCGCGCAGCGTCTGCGTGGCCACCGCGCGCACCTGCGACGGCTCGAAGCCCTGCAGCCGGGCGGCGAACTGGCGCAGGCAGTCGAGCCCGCGCTGGGCGGCGGCTTCGGTCAGGTAGCCATTGGCATCGAGCCCGCCGCCCAGGCGCACGGTCTCCTTCAGGTAGGCGATGCGGCGGTAGCGGCCCTGCTGCAGGTGCGCCAGTTCCAGCCGGAAGCTGTTGGAGCCGATGTCGATGGCTGCCAAGGGGGCGGCAGCGCTGGGGGTGCCGCTGGGAAGGCGCTGGGACATGATGGGCGGCATGCTAACGGGGTTTGCAGGCGGTCCCATCGGCGCAGCGGGCGCTGCGGCCAGAATGCCAGTGCCGACGGCATCCCGCCCCATCCCTGGAGACCCACCGCATGTTGAAAGAATCGCTCGACAGCCTCACCCCCAGCCGCGATGTCAGCCGGCGCGACTTTGTCCGTGCCTCGGTGGGCACTGGCTTTGCCGCCGCCGTGCTGCCGGTGACAGCGCAGACGGTGATCAACACCGACACCACCGGCCTGGTGGCCGGCGAAGTCACCATCCCGGTTGGCGACTTCAAGCTGCCGGCCTACCGCGCCGCGCCGGCCGGTGTGGCCAATGCGCCGGTGGTGCTGGTGGTCAGCGAGATCTTCGGCGTGCATGCGCACATTGCCGATGTGGCGCGCCGCTTCGCCAAGGCCGGCTACTTCGCCATCGCGCCGGAGATGTTCGTGCGCCAGGGCGATGCCAAGGCCTACTCCGACATCCCGCGGCTGATCGCCGAGGTGGTCAGCAAGGCGCCCGACGCCCAGGTCATGGCCGACCTGGACGCCTGCCTGGCCTGGGCCAAGGGCCAGGGCGCGGACACGGGGCGCACTGCCGTCACCGGCTTCTGCTGGGGCGGGCGCATCACCTGGCTGTATGCCGCCCACAACCCGGCGGTGAAGGCCGGCGTGGCTTGGTACGGCCGCCTGGTCGGGGCGCCGTCGGCGCTGACGCCCGCGCACCCGGTCGACCTGGCCGGCAAGCTCAACGCCCCGGTGCTGGGCCTGTACGGCGGCCAGGACACCGGCATCCCGCTGGACACGGTCGACAAGATGAAGGCCGCGCTGGCTGCGGGCTCGCCGGCGGCGAAGAAGTCGGAGTTTGTCGTCTACCCGGACGCGCCGCACGCCTTCCATGCCGACTACCGGCCCAGCTACCGCAAGGAGGCGGCCGAGGACGGCTGGAAGCGCTGCCTGGCCTGGTTCAAGGCCCAAGGCGTCTGAGCCGCCCCGGACCGCGCCTCACTTGACCACCAGCACCGGCAGCGGGCTGTGGGTCAGCACCCGGCTGGTCTCGCTGCCGATCAGCAGCGCGGCCATGCCGCGGCGGCCGTGCGAGGCCATCACGATCAGGTCGCAGCCCTGCTGCTTGGCCAGGTCGAGGATGGCTTCCCAGGGATGCAGGGCCTCGACGGTGGAGCCGGTGCATTCGACGCCGGCAGCGGCTGCGGCGGCCATCACCGCCTTCACCCGCTCGGCGGCGATGCGCTCCTGCGCGTCGTAGAACTCCTGCGGCGGCACCGGCTGCATCTCGGAAATGGCGCTGTAGGGGAAGGGCTCCTTCACGCACAGCGTGCTCAGCGTGGCACCCGACAGCCTGGCCAGGGTCACCGCGGTGTCGACCGCCTTGGCGGTGATCTCCGAACCATCGGTGGGGACAAGAATGCGCTTGTACATGGTGGGCTCCTGGTGAGGGGCGGCGGGCCGATCCGGCCGCCTCGCAGCGAGTGTGCGCCTTGCACCGGTTGGCGTCTTGTCCAACGTCAAGCCTGGCGGCGGTTGCCGCACCGCCACATCAGCGTCGCGCCGAGGCCGGCAGCCACGATCAGCGCCATCATCACGCAGCCGATCGGGCGCCGGTAGAACACGATCTCGCCCGAGCCTTGTGGCGCAGAGGCCAGCGTCACCACATCGTCGCGAACAGTGCCGAGGCGGGCACCTGCATCCAGGCCGCTTGCATCGCCGCATGGTCACTGGCGCACCAACCGGTTTTGTCCGATCGCACACGAAATGCTTGCGGGCCCTGAAAAAGGTATGCTATAGTGCTAGCTTCACTACCAGGGAGTGGTAGTTCAGTTGGTTAGAATACCGGCCTGTCACGCCGGGGGTCGCGGGTTCGAGTCCCGTCCACTCCGCCAAAATTGAAGCCCCAAGTGGTCCTGCCACTTGGGGCTTTTCTCATTCCAGCGGCAGCCGCGCCGGGAGCCGTGACCGATGTCGCAGAGGCCGATAGCGGCGTGGTCGCTGCACTGCCGACAATCGGGCATCGGTTCAGAGTGGAACGCCGCCATGTCCTCGTTGTCGCCCATCGCCTCCGTCAGCCTGTCCGGCATGCGTGCCGCCTTGGCCGGCCTCGATGCGGCCGGCCACAACATCGCGAATCTGGCGACGCCGGACTTCCGGCGGCAGCAGGTGGTGTCGTCGACGCAGGTCTCCGGCGGCGTCCAGACCAGCTTCACCCAGGCAGCGCAACGGGGCAGCAACATCGAGGCCGACATGGTCGACCAGCTGGTGGCCAAGAATGCGTTTCTGGCCAATCTCGCCGTGTTCAAGACCGGCGACCAGCTGCTCGGCAGCCTGCTCGACATCCGCCGCTGAGCGGCGGCCGGTGATCAGCCCGGCTGCGCGCCGGGTTGCAGGAAGGCGTCGGCACCCTGGCGCCGTGCCAGCAGCCGCAGGTCCTCGCCGATCAGCTGGCAATCGATGAAACGGAAGCGCCGGGCCTGGTCCAGGCCGGGCAGCAGAGGCAGGTCGGCCATCGGGCGACCTGGCCCCAGCAGCTTGGGCGCGGTGTAGACCAGCAGCTCGTCCACCAGATCGGCGTTCAGCAGCGCGGCATTGAGCACCGCGCCGGCCTCCACATGCAGCTCGCTGACGCCGTCGGCTGCCAGCCGCTGCAGCAGGGCGGCCAAATCCACCCGGCCATCGGCGCCAGGCAACAGCAGCAATTCGGCGCCGGCCTGGCGCAGCGCGTCCATGCGCGCAGGTTGCGCCTGCGCGCCCACCACCAGCACGCGCCCATCGGCTTGCAGCAGGCGGGCGGCGGGCGGTGTCTGGAAGCTGGAGTCGAGCACCACCCGCAGTGGCTGGCGCTGGGTCGGCACCAGGCGCACATCGAGTTGCGGATCGTCGGCCAGCAGTGTGCCGCTGCCGGTCAGCACGGCGCCGGCACGCCGGCGCCACGCATGGCCGTCCTGGCGGGCGGCGCTGCCGGTGATCCACTGGCTGCGGCCATCGGGCAGGGCGGTGCGGCCGTCCAGCGATGCCGCCACCTTCAGCCGCAGCCATGGACGGCTGCGCTGCACCCGCGACAGGAATCCGATGTTCAAGGCCTGCGCTGCCTCGCGCGCCGGCCCGGGCGGTGCCAGATCGACCTGGATGCCTGCCGCGCGCAGGCGCTCCACACCGCGCCCAGCCACCTGGGCGTACGGGTCGACCAGGGCCACGACCACCCGCGCCAGTCCGGCATTGATCAGCGCGTCGGCGCAGGGCGGTGTGCGGCCATGGTGGGCACAGGGTTCCAGGCTGACCCAGGCCGTGCCACCGGCCAGCGGCAGGCCGGTGGCGATGGCGGCGCGCAGGGCCATCACCTCGGCATGCGGGCCGCCGGCCTGCTGGGTGAACCCCTCGCCAGCCAGCCGGCCGTCGGCGGTGTGCAGCACGCAGCCCACGCGCGGATTGGGGTCGGACAGGCCGATGGATTGCTCGGCCAGGGCCACCGCCCTCAGCAGCAGGGCCTGGTCGACATCGGAAAACGGCATCTCAGGGCGTCGGCTGGTGCTGGCGGGTGTTGACGAAGATCTGGTTACGGTTGTCGGTGAACTGCGCCGCTTTCGGATCCACCGGATCGTCGGCATTTTCCGTGGGGCAGAAGTGATCCCCGCGGATGATCAGGAAGTTCTGGTTGATCAGGTTGGTCTTGACGCGGGAGCCCGTGCAAGCCGAGCCGGCTTCGGCGGGATTGCGCGGCCGCTCCAGGCAGTACTTCAGGGGGTGGTTGGCGTTGCGGGTGTACTGGGCATGAAGATCCGCTTCGGTCACCGACGTGGTGGCCTCGTTCTCGGCGGTCGGCACGTCCGTCGTGTAGCGGCAGCTCTTGAACGACGATGCGACGTGGCCGAACTCCAGCGGCTCGCCAGCGGCATCCATCGGCACCGGATTGAGCCGTCCACCCCAGCCGGCGGCGTCCGAGGTGAGCACGGCGCAGAAGTAGACCACCCGTGTCTCCACCACCACCGAGTAACAGCGGGCATCGACCCCGGTGCCCACGGCATCGGCCAACGCCAACGCGTTCGGGCCGCCACGCAGCGCAAACACCGGTCCCAGGGGCTTCTCCGCGTTCTCGGCGGTCGGTTGACTGTCGCCGATGTGGTACTGGACCGTGCCCGACACCAGCGTGGCCAGCGGGCAGGTGGTGTAGTCGGTCACATCGCCGGCGCACACCCGCAACACACCGCTCAGGTTGTTGAAGTACCAGCCCACGCCGGTGGCGCCCGGTGGCACGAAACGGCTGTAGCCGTCGCCCAGGTCGACAGCGCCCTCCGGGATGCTGATGTGCCGGCCGCGGTTGCGGCTGGTCGCCGAGTCGCGGTGCGGCACCACCAGCAACGCGCCGAGCGTGGGGGCCGTGCCGTTGATGACGCTGTCCAGTGTCACCCGCTGCCGCAGGTCGGTGCGGTCGGTCCATTGCACCTGCACCGACAGCACCTTCTGCGGGCTGCCGGGCAGGTCCCTGACAGTGCGCACCACCCGGTAGGTGGTGTTGCCGATGCCGTCGGGCGGCACATAGCCTTCCACCACCCTGTCGACGATCTCGTCGTACGACGTGCCCGGACGGGCGATGTCCACCTCCAACGAGGCAAAGGAACGCAGCTGTTCGATCTCCTCGCTGGCGATGCGGGTGGCTTCGGTGCGCTGCTTGGCCAGATCGCTGTTGAGCCGCATGGTGCTCTGCACGCCCACCAGGGCCAGCATGCCGATCGACATGACGGCCAGTGCCACCAGGGCCTCGACCAGCGAGACCCCCCGGGTACGGGCAGGGCGCGGAGTGGGGTGGCGCATGGTCAGAAGAGGTTCCAGCCGCCGGGCACCCGCACGAACGAGCCGTAGCGCAGGCGGATGGTGTCGAGCGCGGCCTTGTCGTAGTTGACGGTGGCCACACCGGTCGCGTTGAAGGCGGTGGCCGCGACCAGTGCGCCGTTCCAGGTGGCTGCCGGCGCTGACCAGCTGATCTGGTTGGCGTGGACGAAGCCGGTGACATTGGCATTGCCCGACACGGTCAGCGTGCCCATGACGATCAGCATCATCGGGTCGGCCGCCGTGCCCAGCACGCCGGCGTCATTGAGGTCGACATTGCCGGTGGCCCAGATGGGGTTGCGCGGATTCAGCAGCAGCGCATTGGCAATGTCGGCGCTGGTGCAACCCGCCGCGCAGTCCAGCGACACCACCGCAGGCTGCCGCCGGTAGCTGGCGGTGTCCATCACGAACAACGCGCGAAACCAGGGTTCGACACCCTCGGCCGACAGGGCGGCCAGCGTGCCGTCACCGTCGACGCGCCCGTCGGCTCCGCTGCCCGGTGGCCCGGTCAACTGGCTGCCCGGCGCCGTGATCGCACCCCCCGCATGCAAAGTCAGGCCCGAGGCGAAATCGCCGTTGCTCACCCGCAGCTGCGCCGGTGCGTCGGCGGTGATCGTGGTACCCGCAGTGATGGCGGCCTTGGGTGCGACCGGCAGCGCACGCACCAGACCGACGGTGGCGATCACCGCCGTGGTGCCGTCGACGCTTGGCAGGGCATCGTTCTGCGCATAGCAGCCGGACTCGGCGTCACCCGGGTTGGCACACCCGCGCGACACGAACTGCACCGTACCGCCACGCACCGCGCTGACGTGGAAGTAGCGGAAGGTGATGCGGAAGGCGCTGCCGATGCCGTCGGCCGGCGCGTTGATCGCTGCCGGCGCCTCGCCCAGCGCCGGGCAGATGCAGCGCGGCCGACCGTCGACGATGATGCAGGCCGGGTAGACACGATTGGCGGGAACCTGGCCCCAGGGCAGTTCAAAGGCGCCCTCGCCGTTAGTTTCGTTCGTCGATGGCACCAGGTAGCGGCTGCGGAAATCAGTGAGGCCGCCCGCGCCAGCGGCGTCCGGCACGGCGCAATTGGCCGTCGTGCGGCCGCCGTTGAGCATGGCCAATGTCCATTCGACGCCCGCATCGGCGGCCTCGAGCGCGCGGGTGGCGCGGTAGCTGTTGGCCGAGATGCGCTGCTCGAACACCAGGTTGCGGTTGGTGTAGGCCGCGACCAGCGCCATCACGAAGAACAGCACCATCACCACCGTGAGGGCAGCCACGCCGCGGTGGCGGCTGCGCAGGCGCGGTTGCGTCATGGACACTGCTCTTCCGGCACGGTGTTGCGCAGGCGAACGTTCTCGCGCAGGCTGCGCCGGACGCCCGCATCATGCACCGCCTCGGCCACGATGACGAAGCTGACATCGCGTGAGCGGACCGTCACCGGCCCGTCGCAGACCGGGCCCTTCGCCTGGCAGTCGGCTGCCGCACATGGCACCGGCAAGGCCTGCGTGTTGATCGTCATGGTGAACTGCGTGACGCGCAGCACCGCCGGATCGGTCAGAGCCTGCCAGTTTCTGTTGCCCACCAGGTAATCGATGGTGCCGTTGTCCGCGTTCCATCGGAAGCCCACGCGTTCGCGTGGACGCGTGACGATGGCGTCGACCACGCCATCGTCACGGTTGATGTCGCCGCCGCCTTCTGCGTCGGTCGAGCGGTCGTAGACCAGCTCCGTGGTGTCGACCAGACCCGGCGCATCGGCCGGCGTCATCGTGTTGTACGGATTGCCACCGGGGCAGTTCGCCATGTCCTGCACCGCCGGCCACACATTGCAATAGGCCCGGCCCCAGTAGCCGGCGCGGCGCACATCGCGCGAGATCATGTCGGCGGCCGTGCGCAGGTCCTGCTGCAGTTGCGCTTCAAGCAGCAGCCGGCGGTTGTTGTCGAGCTGGCTGGTCAGCACCAGCGTGGCGCCCGCCAGGATGAACAGCGAGATGGCGATGCCGACCATCAACTCGACGATCGACAGGCCGGCCGCCGGCCGTTGCCGGCGATCCACCAGACCGCGCTGTGCCGCCATCACGACGGGCACGCCTTGATGCTGGCGAACACGCCTGACACTGCGCACACCGCCGGAACCCCGGTGGCGTTGGTCGTGATGCGGATTTCGCCGACATCGGTGCCAGTGACGGCGATGCTCAGGGTGCGGTTGAGCCGGGGCATGGCGTTGTAGCCGAGCATGTCCAGCGAGGTCCGGTTCGACGTGATGCGCACGCCACTGTCACGCGGGATGGTCACCTGCCGGATCGGTGACGGGCGCAGCCCCTCGGCATCTGCAGGGCCGCACAGCAGGTCTTCGGCTGCGGTGCAGTCGCAGTTCTCGACGTTGTCACCCTTGACGAACAGGATGTAGCAGCTCTTGCTGTCTGTGGTGCCGAAGCCGATGGCCGTGCCCGTGTTCGGCCGGTTCTGGATCTGGTGCGACTTGAGCAGGCGCAGGTCGGTGACCAACTCCTGGGCGATGCCCTCCAGCCGCTTGCGGGCGATGAACTCGCGCATCGACGGCAGCGTGATCGCCAGCAGCACCGCGACGATGGCCAACGTGACCATCAGTTCCACCAGCGTGACGCCGCCAGCGCCACCGCGTGCAGGGCGCCTGCGCGCCATGGGCTTCAGCGTACCCAGCATGGGTCGGGTGCCGCGTTGGCGCCGGTGCCAGAGCGCGAGCTGTAGGTGATGTTGCCGCCATTGACGGTGACCTGCAGCACCTGGCAGGTGCTGTCACCACTCTGCGGCGAGCCGCTGCGCACGGTTGCCCGGACGATGTACCCGGCGGCACTGGCACTGCCATCGACCACGCTCAGGTCATAGTGGCGATCCGGCGACGTGGCGGACTGGGCGCCGGGCAATTCGGCCAACGTGCCCTGGTACGACGGGTTGTTGGCCCGCCAGCGCTCTTGTGCCTGCATGATCTTGGACACCGCGGCCATGCCATCCGACCGGCGGCTCTTCTGCACGAACTGCTGCAACGCCGGCCAGGCCAGCGAAGCCAGGATGGCCATGATCGCGACTGCGATCATCAACTCGACCAGCGTGAAGCCGGCAAGGACACGGCGGGCTCTGGGCAGTTGAGACATCGCTCGATTATCAGCAAAGGGGCGCGGCCGTCTGCGGGGCTGCGCACCGTTCATCGGCCAGGTCTGGCCGCTTGTCGCCACCCCCCGATGTGCGGGGGGGGGGGGGTCACTCGCAGGCGCGCAGTCCGCCGACCGACCCGCCCGGGCTGCAGGACCGCACCCGCCCCATGATGTTGACCACCTGGTGGATGGCGCGGCCGTCACGGGCCGTCAGCCGCAGCGTGGCGGTGGGCGTCACCGTGGCCTTGCGGCCGTCGAAGACCAGCGGTCGCGAGAGTGTCGCCAGCGACACGCCGCCGGTCGCCGGCAGGGCCTCGTGGCGCAGTGGCGCTGTGCCGGCTTCACAGCGGGCCTGACCCTCGGGCCCGCAGTCGCAGGCATCGGGCGCGCCCATGTGCAGCAGGTAGCAACTGCCGCCACCGGCCAGGGCCTGCGCCACCAGGCGCACCGGTTGACCGGTGCTGATGGCGGTGCTGCGGGCCATGTGGATGTCAGTCTCCAGCAGCGCGGCGACGGCCTGCAGGCGCTGACCCTGGCGCAGGTCGTTGAGCATCGGCAGCGATCCGCCCAGCAGCAGCACGCTGATGGCCAGGACGCCCAGCACTTCCACCATCGACAGGCCACGCCGCCGGCGGCGCGGCTGACAGGTGGCGGCAGGGCGGCGTGCGGTGGTGGCTTGCATGGCGTGCTCCAGCGGTTGGTCGATGGGCACACTCTAGAAACCGGGCGCAGGGCGCGCGTCGCCCTGGCGGGGGGGGGCGCCGGGTGGATCGCGGTGGGGCCCCGGTGGGGGGAAGCGCGGCTCTCCCACCGTGGTGGGGGGGCGCGGTTGCGGGCTCAGATGTCCCGGATCAGCTGGCGGAACTCGTCCACGTCCTCGAAGCTGCGGTAGACCGACGCGAAGCGCACGTAGGCCACTTTGTCGATGCGCTTGAGCTCGCGCATCACCAGCTCGCCCAGGCGGGCGCTGGGCAGTTCGCGGGCACCGGTGGCCAACAGCTTGTCCTGGATGCGGTCGATCGCCGCGTCCACCTGCTCGACGCTGACCGGCCGCTTGCGCAGCGCCAGCATCATCGAGCCGCGCAGCTTGGCGGGGTCAAACTCCACCCGCGCGCCGTCTTTCTTGACCACCGCCGGCAGCGCGATCTCCGCGCGCTCGTAGGTGGTGAAGCGCTTGTCGCACTTCAGGCAGCGCCGGCGGCGCCGCACCACGTCGCCCTCGTCGGATTCGCGGGTCTCGGCGACCTGCGTCTCCTGGTGGCTGCAGTACGGGCAGCGCATCGCCGGCGCGCCGGATCAGCGGTAGACCGGGAAGTCGCGCGTCAGCACCGCCACCTTGGCGCGCACCGCAGCGATGGTGGCCGCATCCTGCGGCTTGTCCAGCACGTCGGCGATCAGGTGGGCCGTCTGGCGGGCCTGGTCTTCCAGGAAGCCGCGGGTCGTCATTGCCGGGCTGCCCAGGCGGATGCCGCTGGTCACCATCGGCTTCTGCGGGTCGTTCGGGATGCCGTTCTTGTTGCAGGTGATGTGGGCGCTGCCCAGCACCGCCTCGGCTTCCTTGCCGGTCAGGCCCTTGGGTCGCAGGTCGACGAGCATCACGTGGCTCTCGGTGCGGCCGCTGACGATGCGCAGGCCGCGTTCGATCAGCGTCTCGGCCATCACCGCAGCGTTCTTCACCACCTGTTGCTGGTAGGCCTTGAAGGCCGGCTGCAGCGCCTCGTGGAAGGCCACCGCCTTGGCGCCGATCACATGCATCAGCGGGCCGCCCTGGATGCCGGGGAAGATCGCGCTGTTGACCTGCTTGGCCACCGCATCCTTCATCAGGATCAGGCCGCCGCGCGGGCCGCGCAGCGTCTTGTGGGTGGTGCTGGTCACGACGTCGGCGAACGGCACCGGATTGGGGTAGACGCCGGCGGCGATCAGGCCGGCGTAGTGCGCCATGTCGACCATGAAGTACGCGCCGACGGCCTTGGCCACCTTGGCGAAGCGCTCGAAGTCGATGCGCAGGCTGTAGGCCGACGCGCCGGCGATGATCAGCTTGGGCTTGTGTTCATGGGCCAGGCGCTCCATCGCGTCGTAGTCGATGGCCTCGTTGGCGTCCAGGCCGTAGCTGACCACCTTGAACCACTTGCCCGACATGTTCAGCGGCATGCCATGGGTCAGGTGGCCGCCTTCGGCCAGGCTCATGCCCATGATGGTGTCGCCCGGCTGGAGCAGGCCGAAGAACACCGCCTGGTTGGCCTGCGAACCCGAGTTGGGCTGCACGTTGGCATGCTCGGCGCCGAACAGCTGCTTGAGCCGGTCGATGGCCAGCTGCTCGACGACGTCGACATGCTCGCAGCCGCCGTAGTAGCGCTTGCCGGGGTAACCCTCGGCGTACTTGTTGGTCAGCTGCGAGCCCTGGGCCTGCATGACGGCCGGCGAGGCGTAGTTCTCGCTGGCGATCAGCTCGATGTGCGCCTCCTGGCGGGCGTTCTCCAACTGGATGGTCGCCCACAGCTCGGGGTCGACATGGGCAACGGTGGATTGGGTGCGGTCAAACATGGGGCAGTCCTGTGGGGTTGAGACCCGGCAGCAAGCGCTTGCACACGGTGGCACGCCACATCGGCACACCATCGGCACACGCGAGGCCCGGCTCCGGGCTGCCCAGGCGAACGGCTGTTTCGGCGGCGGCCGGTGTGGCCGCCCTTGTCAGGGCCGGTCTGCGCTCCACGGTGGTGGTCCACCTCGGGCCGGCCGGCGGGGATGGCCGGTCTGCCCTATCGCCAGTCGCGCAGGCGCCCCGATTGTAGCGGACGGACCCGCCCGCGCAGTTCAGCGGTTCATCGCCACCCGCTCGCCAGCGGGCGCAGGCGCGCTGGGACCGACAGCAGGCACGGCCGCAGGTTCGGCAGGTTCCACTGGCGCTGGGGCGGGCGCTGCGTTGTTGACCGGGCTGGCGTTGTTGGACGCATTGACCGCCACCTGGCGGCCGTCGGCCACCTGGCGCAGGTGCAACTGTTCAGCCAGCACCTTGCCGACATACCCCCCATCCTCGCCGCTGATGGCAGCGCCCACGTAGTACCGCAGACCGGCCTCCAGGCTGCCGGCGCGGGCGATGCACTCCTTGAGCACCTGCACACCGACGCGCAGATTGGCCACGGGATCGAACGCCGCCCGCACGCCGCCGTAGGCCTCGTACTTGTCGTCGTGCACCCGGGTCATCACCTGCATCAGGCCCTGGGCGCCCACCGGGCTTTGCGCAAACGGGTTGAAGCTGGATTCCACCGCCATGATGGCCAGGATCAGGGTGGGGTCAAGCCCGACGCGGTGTCCCACGGCCCAGGCCTCCTGCACCAGGCGGCTGACCGGCTCCGGCGCCACCTTGTAACGCCGCGCCAGCCAGTGGGCCACAGCCGCCTGCTGGCGGGGCAGGGCCTTGGGATCGGTGGCGGTGGCACGGGCCACGGCATCGGGTTCCGGCTCGGGTTGCACGTCGGCTGATTGCGGATCGCGCGACTCCTGGCGCGCCAGCAGCCAGTCCAGCGCCTGTTGTTCCACCGCGGTGCGGATTTCGGGGCGACCGCCGGCGAACAGGGCCACGCCCACCACCACCAGTCCCAGCAGGGCCAGGGAGTTGTGGCTAACCTCGAGCAGGCCGGCGCCCACATCGCGCAGGAACACCTGCGCCGATTCGACACAGGAGCTGGCCGCAGCGCGAATGCGTGATTTCGCTGTCATGGCAGACCCAGTTGATGACCCGTTGGTGCGCAGGGTGCCGGCGGAACCGGCGGACCCGGGAGCGGGGTCGATAATGGAAGGCTTGGCTTCTTGCACCTCGCATGGTGCAGGCAGGCCCGCCGATGTGAGCCCCCAGAACAGACCGCGTCGCGCGCATGTCGGGTCCGGGTTAACCCTCGAATGATCAGATTTGACGAATTCTAGGAAGCCTCGTCATAACCGGTCAAGCATATCAATGATCTTCTTTATGCATTTCAAAACATGAAATACAGCGATCTGCGTGACTTTGCTGCCCAACTGGAGCGCATGGGGGAGTTGAAGCGGGTGACCCAGCCGGTCTCCCCCCAACTTGAAATGACCGCCCTGGCCGACCAGGTGCTGCGGGCCGGTGGACCGGCGCTCTGGTTCAGCCAGCCCACCGGCCACCGCACCCCGGTGCTGGCCAACCTGTTCGGTACGCCGCGGCGGGTGGCGCTGGGCATGGGCGCGGCCGACGTCGGCGAGCTGCGCGAGATCGGCACCCTGCTGGCACGCCTGAAGGAGCCCGAGCCCCCGCAAGGGCTGAAGGATGCCGGCCGCCTGGTGCAGATGATGAAGGCCGTGTGGAGCATGAAACCGGTGCGCCGCCGAGATGGCCCCTGCCGCGAGGTGGAGCTGCATGGCGACGCGGTCGACCTGACCCGCTGGCCGATCCAGACCTGCTGGCCTGGCGATGCGGCGCCGCTGATCACCTGGGGCCTGGTGGTCACGCGCGGACCCCAGTCGATCGCGCGCCCGCGGCTGCGCCAGAACATCGGCATCTACCGCCAGCAGGTGATCGGCCCGAGCGAGGTGATCATGCGCTGGCTGGCCCACCGCGGCGGCGCACTCGACTTCCGCGACTTCGCCCGCGCCAACCCCGGCCGGCCGTTCCCGATGGCGGTGGCCCTGGGCGCCGACCCGGCGACCACGCTGGGCGCCGTCACGCCGGTGCCCGACAGCCTGGGCGAGTACCAGTTCGCCGGCCTGCTGCGCGGCAGCGCCACCGAACTGGTGGACTGCGCCGTGGGCGAGGGCGACCGCCTGCTGCAGGTGCCTGCCACGGCCGAGCTGGTGCTGGAAGGCCACATCCCTGTGGCCGACGCCGGCTTCAGCGGGCACAGCGCCCATGGCGTGCCGGTCAAGGAGATCAACGGCTACCTGCATGCCCTGGAGGGACCGTACGGCGACCACACCGGCTATTACAACGAGCAGGACTGGTTCCCGGTGTTCCGCATCGACCGGCTGACCCACCGGCACGACGCGGTCTACCACTCCACCTACACCGGCAAGCCGCCCGACGAGCCGGCGGTGCTGGGCGTGGCGCTGAACGAGGTGTTCGTGCCCATCCTGCAGAAGCAGTTTCCGGAGATCGTCGACTTCTACCTGCCGCCGGAGGGCTGCAGCTACCGCATGGCGATCATCTCGATCCGCAAGGCCTACCCTGGCCATGCCAAGCGGCTGATGTTCGGGCTCTGGAGCTTCCTGCGGCAGTTCATGTACACCAAGTTCATCGTGGTGACCGACGACGACGTCGACATCCGAAACTGGCAGGACGTGGTCTGGGCCATCACCACCCGCATGGACCCGGTGCGCGACACCACCCTGGTGGAGCAGACGCCGATCGACTACCTGGATTTCGCCTCGCCGGTCAGCGGCCTGGGCGGCAAGATGGGACTGGACGCCACCAACAAGTGGCCTGGCGAGACCACGCGCGAATGGGGCCGTGCGATCAGCATGCCGGCCGAGGTGACGCGGCGCGTCCAGGGCCTGTTCGACACGGTGATGGCGCGCTGACCAGCACGGCGCGTCAACTATCGCTTGCAGGTTGCCGGCGCCGGGAGTACCGTTGCACTGCCTTCACTGAAGGCAATCCACCTCGTGCAGTCTCTGCACGAAACGGGGCCCCGGACAACATTCTCCGGATCCCCACATGGCGGCCATCGGCCGCCCGCCCCCTCGGGTCGCAAGGCACGAGGGGGTTTGTGTTTCTGCGGTTGGCGTCGGGCCTCAGGCGCCCGATGCCAGGCCGATCCACTCGCGCAGCGCCTGGCGCACGCGCAGGTTGCCTTCGGCGCTGGGCACCCAGCGCTGCAACCCCGAGAGGTGGCGGTCAGCCACCAGGCCCATGGGGGCGGGCACGATCTTCACGGCCATGGCCAGGCGTTGCGCTTCCGCTTCGAAGGCGCGCTGCGCCCGCCGCATGTGCGATCCATGGGTGACCAGCAGCACCTGGGTGATGCCATCCTTCTGGAGCAGCGGCAGGCTCAGGTGGGCGTTACCGCGGGTGTCGCGTGAATCGCCTTCCACCCACCGCAGGTTGCGGCCATAGTCGCGGCTGGCGATGCGGGCGGCCACGGTGGCTTCGGCGGGATGGTCGGCTTGCGCCCAGCCGGCGCCGCCTGAAAACAGCACCGGCGCCTGCAGCTGGCGCGCCAGCCACAAGCCATAGTGCAGCCGCTCCATGGAGATGTTTTCGAGGTGCGATTCGCCGTACTCCGAGGCCAGCGCCCGCACGCCGCCGCCCAGCACCACCACGGCGGTGCGGGCATCGCCGCTGCCACGGCGCAGGTCGGCGATGCGCTGGGCCGACAGCGACGGGCTGGGCGACAGCTGGCGCTCCAGGAGCATGCCGGTCACCTGGCACTGGCTGAACCAGAGCGCCACCACCGCCACCATCAGCAGCAGGGTCGACAGCGCGGGCCGCCGCCGCTGCCACCACCAGGCCAGCAGCAGCATGCCCAGCAGGGGCACTGGCGGCAACAGCATGGCAGCCACCCAGGGTTTCCATTCCAGCAGGCCGAAGGTGGAGAAGAAGTCGTTCATGCGGAACAGGCACCGGTGCGCATCGTGCGATTCTGCATGGCGCGGCGGCGCAAACCCCTGGCGCCGCGTGCGGGCGGGTGCCGCGGCCACAATGTCGGGCTGTCAATCAAGGAGCACGGGCATGCGCGAAGAGACCATCACCCTGGGCGGCGGCTGCTTCTGGTGCACCGAGGCGGTGTACGAGCAGGTACAGGGCGTGCTGTCGGTGCAGTCCGGCTATGCCAACGGGTCCGTCAGGCAACCGACCTATGCCCAGGTCTGCGACGGTGACACCGGCCACAACGAAGTGGTTCGGGTGCGCTTCGACGCCGACCAGATCAGCCTGCGCGAGATCCTGGAGATCTTCTTCGTCATCCACGATCCCACCACGCTGAACCGACAGGGCAACGACGTGGGCACGCAGTACCGCTCGGGCATCTACTGGCACCAGCCCGAGCAGGCCGAGGTGGCCCGCGCGGTGATGGCCGAAGCCGATGCGCGTGTTGGTGGCCGTCTCGTGACTGAACTGGTGGCCGAGGACAACTACTGGCCGGCCGAGGCCTACCACCAGCACTACTTCGCCAACAACCCTGGCCAGGGGTACTGCGCCCATGTGGTGGCGCCCAAGGTGGAGAAGTTCCGCAAGACCTTCGCAGAACGGGTGCGCCGCAGCTGACTGCGGCGCCCGTCTCAAGGCGCCAGCCGTTCGCGCACCCAGGTGTCGCCGTCCAGCCGGTAGCGCAGACGGTCGTGCAGGCGGCTCTTGCGGCCCTGCCAGAACTCCCAGCGGTCGGGCACCAGGCGGAAGCCGCCCCAGTGTGGCGGCCGGGGCGGCGACAGCGCGAATTGCGCCGCATAGCGGGCGGCCTGCGCCACCAGCACGCCGCGGCCGCCGATCACCTGGCTTTGCGGCGATGCCCATGCACCGATGCGTGAATCCAGCGGGCGCGACGCGTAATAGGCATCGGCCTCGGCATCGGCGACCCGTTCCACCCGGCCCTCGATGCGCACCACGCGTTCCAGCTCCACCCAGTGGAACTGCAGCGCGGCCATCGGGTTGGCCGCCAGTTCCTGGCCCTTGCGGCTGTTGAAGTTGGTGTACCAGACCAAGCCGCGGGCATCCAACCCCTTGATCAGCACCACCCGGGTGGACGGGCGGCCGTCGGCGCCCACGGTGGCCAGGGTCATGGCATTGGGTTCGGGCAGCTGGCCGTCGATGGCCTGCTGCAACCAGGTCTCGAACTGCTGCAGCGGCAGCGGGGCGGCGGCGTGCTCATCGAGCTCGGCCTTTTCATAGCTCTTGCGGAGATCGGCGATGCGGTTGTCCATCCACCCAGTATGCCGCTGGCCCAGCCGCCAGGTGCTGTGCCGGCACAAGGCCCGTGTCAGCGTCCGGTGGCATGGTGGTTGCACCCTAAGTGATTGGCCTTAGGTACAGCTCCGACTGTCGAATGACCGGCACGGCCCCCATGCTTCAAGCCCAGAGGTGTCCGGGAGGGAGACAGAGGACCCCGACACAACGCACCATGAGACCCCAACCTGTCATCGTCGTCCTGGCGGCTGGCCGCGGCAGCCGGTTCGCCGGCACCCACCACAAGCTGGTCCAGGCGCTGGGCGATGCCAGCGTGCTGGGCCAGACCATCGGCCATGCCATCGCCAGCCGCCTTCCGGTGGTGGTGGTCACCACCGCTCCGTTGGCCGCTGAAGCGGCGCGTTGGGTGGCACGGCGTGACGTGGTGGTGCTGCCCGAGGTGGGCAGCCCTGGTGGCGGTCCGCTGGGCATGGGCTTTTCCATCGCCGCTGGCGTGGCAGCCCGGTCCGATGGCGGCGGCTGGCTGGTGCTGCCCGGCGACATGCCGCTGGTCCAGCCGTCCACCATCCAACAGGTGGCCCAGGCGCTGGGCCAGCATCCGGTGGTGTTTGCCCAGCACCGGGGCCGGCGCGGCCATCCGGTGGGCTTCGGTGCCGAGCTGTTCTCCGAACTGGTGCAACTGACGGGCGACGAGGGTGCCCGCCGGTTGGTGGCGCGCTACCCCGCGCACGGGCTGGAGCTGGACGATCCTGGCGTGCTGGTCGACCTGGACACCCAGGACGATCTGGCTGCGATCCGGGCCCGGGCAGGGTCGGCCGAGGCCGGCGTCCGTCCTGCGCCCTGAGCGCTGAGCGCTGCCTCGGCGCCAGCAGGGCCCGTGGCCGTCAGACCAGGCCGTCAGACCAGGCCGGCGCGCTGCGCCAGCGCCAGCAGGCGCTCGCTCTCGCGGTCGCACATGCGGTGCTGGCGCAGGCTCTCAGCCGTGCGCACCAGGTAGTCCAGCGTGGTGCCGTAGCGGCCCTGGGCATGGCGCAGGATGCGCAGCATCTCGTGGTCGTCGATGCGGCCAGTGAAGTTGGGGCTGCGGCGGCTCAGGGTGAAGGCCAGGGCCATCACCTCACCAGCCATGGTCTGACAGCGCAGCCAACGGGGGTCGTACACGCCGGTGGGCATTTCGCGTGACCACAGCCGGTCCAGTTCCTCGCGGCCGCGGTCCTTCGGAATGCGGTAGACCATGCCGCGGCACATGCCGCCCGACACCAGTGCATACACCAGTCCCGGCTGCGCCGGCGTGCCGCGGTTGATGCGCGAGCGCATCTGGAAGGCCCGGTGCCAGCCGCGCACCAGGGCAGGGCGGTGCTCCACCGCGTCGAATTCAGGCCGCCAGATCAGCGACGCGTAGCCGAACACCCACAGGTCGGACTGGCCGCCCCACTGGCGTTGCACCTGCGCCAGCAGGGCAGCGGTGTCGCGCACGGCCAAGGCTTGCATGGCGCCAGCATGCCAGAAACGCCGGCCCGGTTGTTGCTGCGGACCTTCTGTCGCTTGTCTTGACGATGTAACCGGGTTACTTCACAATCACTGAACCAGTTACTCGGCCACCACCATGAAGCCTCGCATCGCCGCCTTGACCGAGCGCATCCGCGCGCGCAGCGCCCCGCTGCGGCAGGCCTACCTGGCGCGGCTGCAGAAGCTGGCCGACCGACCGCCTGGCGCCCAGCGCATGGGTTGCGCCAACGTGGCCCATGCCTTTGCCGCGATGCCGGGCGACCAGCGCCTGCGCGTGGTGGCCGAGCGGGCACCGCACCTGGCGGTGGTGACGGCCTACAACGACATGCTGTCGGCCCACCAGCCCTACGAGGGCTACCCGGCGCTGATCCGCGACGAGGCGCGCCGCCACGGTGCCACGGTGCAGGTGGCCGGCGGCGTGCCGGCCATGTGCGACGGCGTCACCCAGGGTCTGCCGGGCATGGAGCTGTCGCTGTTCTCGCGCGACACCATCGCCATGGCCACCGCCGTGGCGCTGACGCACGATGTCTTCGACGGCGCACTGTTGCTGGGCGTGTGCGACAAGATCGTGCCCGGCCTGCTGATCGGGGCGTTGCACTTCGGCCATCTGCCCTGCGTCTTCGTGCCGGCCGGTCCGATGTCCACCGGGCTGTCCAACGGCGACAAGTCCAAGGTGCGCGAGCAGTATGCCCAGGGCCTGGTCGGGCGCGACAAGCTGCTGGAAGCCGAGCAGGCCGCCTACCACGGTGCCGGCACCTGCACCTTCTACGGCACCGCCAACAGCAACCAGATGCTGCTGGAGGCGATGGGGCTGCATGTGCCCGGCGCCGCCTTCGTGCATCCGCACGACGGCCTGCGCGAGGCGCTGACCCGTGACGCCGTGGGCACGGTGCTGGGCATCACCCGCCGAGCGCGCTACACCCCGATCGGCCAGCTGGTCGACGAGCGGGTGATCGTCAATGCGATGGCGGCGCTGCTGGCCACCGGGGGGTCGACCAACCACCTGATCCACTGGGTGGCGGTGGCGCGGGCGGCCGGCATCACCATCGACTGGACCGACTTCGCCGACCTGTCGGCCGAGGTGCCACTGCTGGCGCGGGTGTATCCCAACGGCAGTGCCGACGTGAACCAGTTCCAGGCTGCCGGTGGTCCCGGCTGGGTGCTGCGCGAGTTGCTGCAGGCCGGCTGCCTGCACGGCGACGTGGCCACGGTGGCAGCGGGCGGGATCGCCGCCTACGGCAGCGTGCCGCGCCTGGCCGGCGGCCAGCTGGGCTGGACACCGGTGCCCGCCGAGAGCGGTGACGACGGCATCGTGCGGACGGCGGCGGCACCGTTCTCGCCCAGTGGCGGCCTCAAGCTGCTCGAAGGCAACCTGGGCCGGGCGGTGATCAAGATCTCGGCCGTGCCCGACGACCGCCATGTGGTGGAGGCGCCCGCCCGGGTGTTCCACGACCAGGAGGCGCTGCACCGGGCCTTCCAGGCGGGCGAACTCGACCGCGACGTGGTGGTGGTGGTGCGCTTCCAGGGCCCGCAGGCCAATGGCATGCCCGAGCTGCACAAGCTGACGCCGCCGCTGGCGGTGCTGCAAGGCAAGGGCTTCCGCGTGGCCCTGGTGACCGATGGCCGCATGAGCGGCGCGTCGGGCAAGGTGCCGGCGGCCATCCATGTCAGCCCGGAAGCCCTGGCTGGCGGCCCGCTGGCCCGTGTTCGGGACGGCGACCGCGTGCGCCTGGATGCCAACGCCGGGACGCTGGTGGCGCTGGTCGATGCCGCCGAATGGGCCGCCCGCCCGCTGGCCACGCTGGATGCCGACCAGGCCGAGGACAACGCCCACGGCCTGGGCCGCGAACTGTTCGGTGGCATGCGCCGCACGGTGCGCAGCGCGGAAGAAGGCGCCATCACCTGGCTGTGAGGCCCGAACTGCCTGCCACCTGCCACTTTCCACAGGATCTGCCATGACCGACACCCTCCGCCTGGCCAGCCACGGCCCCGTCATCCCCGTCATCGTGCTGCAGCGGGTGCAGGATGCCGTGCCGCTGGCCGAGGCGCTGCTGGCCGGCGGCGTCAAGGTGCTGGAGGTGACGATGCGCACGCCAGTGGCGCTGCAGTGCATCGAGGCCATCGCCAAGGCCTTGCCCGAGGCCGAGGTGGGCGCCGGCACCATCCGCTCGGCGGCCGACGCCCAGGCGGCGCTGGACGCCGGCAGCCGCTTCGCCGTCAGCCCCGGCTACACCGCCGAGGTGGGTGCGGCCTGCCGCCGCATCGGCCTGCCGCTGCTGCCGGGCGTGGCCACCGCCAGCGAGGTGATGGCCGCCCAGGCCGACGGCCTGTCGTTCCTGAAGTTCTTCCCGGCCATGCAGGCCGGCGGCATCCCGATGCTCAAGGCCCTGGGCGGCCCGTTCCCGGATGTGGTGTTCTGCCCCACCGGCGGCATCAGCCTGGAGACGGCGCCGCAGTTCCTGGCGCTGCCCAATGTGAAGGTGTGCGGCGGCTCGTGGCTGACGCCCACCGATGCGGTGGCCGCCGGTGACTGGGCCCGCATCACCCGGCTGGCGCGCGAGGCCCAGGCCCTGCGCGCCTGACCGTCCTCAGAGGTTGCGGCGCTCGATCAGTTCGATCTTGTAGCCGTCGGGATCGGTGATGAAGGCAATCACCGTGCTGCCGCCCTTCACCGGGCCGGGCTCGCGGGTGATGGCGCCGCCCAGCGCCGCGGCCTTGTCGCGCAGTGTGGCGCAGGTGGCGGCCACGTCCGGCACGCCGATGGCGATGTGGCCGTAGGCGGTGCCCAGCTCGTAGTGGTCGACGCCGTAGTTGTAGGTCAGCTCGATCTCGGCCTGGCCGGGGTTGCCGCCGGCGTAGCCGACAAATGCCAGGTCGTACTGCTGCTCGGGCCGTTGCGTGGTGCGCAGCAGGTCCATGCCCAGCACCTGGGTGTAGAAATCGATCGACCGCTGAAGATGGCCGACCCGCAGCATGGTGTGCAGCAAGCGCATGGTGTGTCCTTGTGGTTGGAAACGGGGTGTCTTCAGCGGGTCTCGCGGTCGAGCCAGACGCCCAGGCCCTGGGCATTGAGCTCGATGTCCAGCGCCAGGCTGGCCACGGCGGCGTCCAGATCGGCCACGCCATGCTGCTGCAAGCGCTGGCGGGCCTGGGCCTGCAGGCCGGCTTTCAGCGCGTCATGGCGCTGCGGGTCCTCCCGCAGACGGTTGGCCAGCAGCACCATGGCGTCCACCTGCTCAAGCAGCAGGGTGGCCAGGCGCGGCACGTCACCCACGGCGCCGAAGTGCGTCAGGTACATCTGCTGCGGCTGGGTGGCCAGCAGGCGCTGCACCGACTGCCGCAGCGGTTCCGGCTCGAACTGCACCGGGCTGGACGTGGGCAGCACCCAAGGCCCGGAGGCACTGTCGGTCTCGCGGTAGCTGAGGCCGAAGGTGTCACCGGTGAACCAGCCGGCGCTGCGTGCGTCCCAGATGCTGTGGTGGTGGCGGGCATGGCCCGGCGTGTCGATGAACAGCAGCGGCCGGCCGGCCAGGTGCAGGGTTTCGCCGTCCTGCGGACTGTGCACCCGCTCGGCGGGGACCGGGACGAGCTGGCCGTACTCGCGGTCCATCACCGCCTGGCCATACACCGCCAGTGCGCCCTGGTAGAGCGCCTGCGGGTCGACCATGTGGCGCGCGCCGCGGGGGTGCACCAGCAGCCTGGCCTGCGGCAGCTCCTGCATCAGCAGGCCCACGCCACCGGCGTGGTCCAGGTGCACATGGGTGGCGATGACGAAGTCCACCGCGTCGCGGGCCAGGCCCAGGTCGTCCAGCGCGGCCAGCAGGCGCGGCACGGCGAAGTTGGTGCCGGTGTCGATGAATGCGGCGCGGCCGTTCTCCACCAGCAGGTAGGCCGCATCGAACTGCGGGCGGTGGAAGCCGGTGTCGATGACATGGATGCCGTGGGGCAGGGTGTGGACGAAGGGCAGGGCCATGGTGGGGCGCGGCAAGTGCCGGCTGGAATGAAAACGGGGCAGGAAAACCCGCCCCGCGATTGTGGCCGAGCGCCTGCGCGCCCGTTGCCGGTCAACCCTGCGTGTTCGCGTACAGCGCCCAGAGACGGCCGAGGTCGGCTGTGCCGTCGGTGCCCTTGACGGCCCGCAGCACCTGCACCGCCTTGGCCTTGTGCTTGGCACCGGCCTGCAGCAGCGCCATGCCCAGCCGCAACTGTGCATCATCGGGCCGCTTCAGGCCGCCCTTGGCAATGCCCTGCTCGATCAGGGCGATGCCCTTGTCCGCCTGGCCCATGGTGGCGTAGGCATAGCCGATCTGCACCAGGTCGTTGCCATCCTTGGCCGCGGCGGCAGCCGTGGCGCGCTGCTCGATCGAGGCCTTGCCCTCGGCTTCCTGCTTGTTGGCGAGGTCACGCAGGCGCTTGTGGCGTTCGGCCTCGGCGCCGGTGCCCAGGGCGCCGCTGGCAAAGCCCTTGTCGACGATGGCCTTGCCCTCGGCCGGGTAGCCCGCCTGCAGTGCCAGCTGCGACATCTCCATGAAGTCGTCCGTCTTCTCCAGCGAGCCAGTGGCCAGGCGCAGGCGCATCAGGTCGAGGTTCAAGCGGCTGGAGAAGCCGGCCTTGCGCGGCAGACGACCCAAGTAGATGGACCAGTAGTCCTTCTTCGGGTAGCTGAACAGCAGCTTCTCGAGTGTGGCGGCGTGGCCCGCGGCATTGTTGGTGCGCGCCTGGGCGTCAGCCAGGCGCAGCAGGTCGGCCTCCTCGGGCCGCTTGCCGGCCTGCTCGGCCGCGGCCACGGCAGCCGCGGCTTCCTTGGCGATGGCCGCGAAGTCGCCACTGCTGCCCTGCAGGTAGGCCTGCAGCTGCTTCAGCGTGGCGCTGTTGTTGCCGGCGGCCTGGGCCTTCTGCACCCACTGCGCAGCCTTGGCGTTGTCGCGGGCGCTGGCATAGGTGCTGGCCAGCTGTTCGGCGATCTGGCCCTGCTCGGCACCGCTCACCTTGCCATGCAGCGCCTCCAGCGCCTGCGCGGCAGTCGCGGTGTCGCCGGCACGCTGGGCGGCGGCAGCCTTCATGCGCTCGACCATCAGCGCCTCTGCGGCGGTCTTGCCGCCGACGGCCTCGGCCTCGCGCACCTTGGCCAGGGCTTCCTTGCCCTTGCCGGCCTTCAGCAGGTCGGACGCGGCCTGCAGCGGCTTGCCCACCTCGGGGCGCATCGCCTGGGCCTGCACCAGGCTGGCCGACAGGCCGAGCACCAGCGCCAGCGCCAGTGCGGACAAGGACTTGGTCTTCATGGCGGTCATTGCATGAACTGTTCGTTGCCCACGAGGCCGATCTTGGTGACGCCCAGGCGCTGAGCGCTGGCCATGACCATGGCGACGACCTTGTAGGAGACGAGCTTGTTGGGGCGCAGGTGCACCTCGGGCTGGTCGGGCAGGGCGGCGACCTGGCTGAGCTTGTTCTCCAGCGTGGCGCGGTCGGGGA
>NZ_BJCL01000022.1 GCF_005403045.1 Pseudaquabacterium pictum | reverse complement strand
CCGGCCGGCAGGGTGGTCGGCAGGTCCAGGCCCGGGGCGGCGGCCGCCGCGGCGCTGGCAGCCGTCACGCTGCCGTCCGGGGCGGATGCGGGGACGGGCTGGCTGGTCGGGGCGACCGGCAGCGGCAGGCCAGGCAGCAGGGCGGACGCCTGCAGTGCGGTGGCCGCGGGGTTGGCCGTCGGGTCGTTGCTCGCAGCCAGCACCGGTCTGTCGGCGTCGGCTTCGGCCTCGGCCGACCGGGTGACCGTCGGCAGCTGGCCCAGTTCAGGCAGCGGCGTGCCGGCCAGGCGGCTGGCCAGACGGTGGCGTGCCCACTGGGCTGTGCTGGCGGTGCTGGCGGCGCTGGCGCTGTTGGCGGTGCTGGCGGCGGCCTGGTGCGCCGTGTCTGCAACCGACTGGGCCGCGGCATCGGCCGCGGCCGGGTCTTCGGCCGAACCGCCGGCCTCGGCGGCCTGACCGGATGCCGCGGCCGGGCGTGCCGGTGGCGCAGCGCCGGCGCCTGCCGACCGCGCGGCACCTGCGCCGTCCTGCTGCGCGGGGGCACTGTCCTTGCCGGGCCGCGCGGCATCGCTGGCATGGGGGCCTTCGGCAGGCTGCGCGCTGCGGCCGGGGGCCGGCTCGGCGCTGCGGGCCGGGTTGTCGCTGGCCGGGCGCGGCGCGCTGCCGGATGCCGCCGGGCGCGGCGGTTCGGCCGGCCTGGCACTGGCGGCCACCTGCTGGTCGACCTCGCGCAGCGCGGCCTGGCGGTCGGCCTGCTGCTGCATCAGCGCGGCGAAATCGGCGCCGCCGGGCTGGGTGTCGCGTGCCGGGGCCGCGGCCTCGGGCAGCGGCAGGGTGTTGGGCATCGGCAGGGCGGGCAGGGGGCTGAGCATGGGCTCTCCTTGGCTCGGGGCGGAATCAGCGGGCCGCAGCGGCCAGCGGGTGTTGGCCGCGCTGGGCGCTGGCAGCGCGCTGGGCGGCTTCGTCGGTGCTGCGCTGGTCACGCCGGTTGGCGATGGCCTGCAGCTCGGCCTGGCGGCGCTCGATCAGCTTGCGCACCGCGGCCACGCGCTGCTCGCGCGCCAGCAGCAGGCTGCGCGCCTGCTGCACCCGGTTGCCCAGGTGCTGGGTGTTGACCTGGTGGTGGGCGATCGCCTGGTCCAGCCGCTGGCCGAAGCCGCGGTGGCAGTGCAGCAGCTCGGGCGTGCCGGCGGTGCGGAAGTGGGCCGTCCAGCGTTGGTCGTACTCGCCGCGGTAGGTGTGCAGGGCCTGGCCCTGCTGCTCGGCCTGGGCCACCAGGCCTTCGGCCTGGCGCAGGGCCAGCGCGGCGGTGTCGCGCTCGGATTCGGCGCGCTGCAGCAGGGTCTGCAGCAGGGCGATGGAGTTCAGGCTCATGGGGGCTTGGCCAGGGTCGGGGCGGGGATCAGGCGTTCATCAGGCGCGCCAGCTGGGCGCGGCTCTGCGCCAGCGGGGCGCGGTCGTGCATGTCCTGCTGCAGCAGCGCGACCAGCGGCCCGTGCAGCTGCAGGGCCTGGTCCAGCTCGGCATCGTGGCCGGCCTGGTAGGCGCCCAGCTGGATCAGGTCGCGCGCCTTGCCCACGCGGGCCAGCACGCCGCGGGCGCGGCGCGCCAGTTCCACCTGCTCGCGCGGGCTCACATTGCTCATCACGCGGGAGATCGACTTCTCGACGTCGATGGCTGGGTAGTGGCCGGACTCGGCCAGCTCGCGGCTGAGCACGATGTGGCCGTCCAGGATGCCGCGCGCCGCATCGGCGATCGGGTCCTGCTGGTCGTCGCCCTCGCTCAGCACGGTGTAGAAGGCGGTGATCGAGCCGACGCCGTTCAGGCCGTTGCCCGAGCGCTCGACCAGCTGCGGCAGCTTGGCGAAGCAGCTGGGCGGGTAGCCCTTGGTGGCCGGCGGCTCGCCGATGGCCAGGGCGATCTCGCGCTGGGCCATGGCGTAGCGGGTCAGGCTGTCCATCAGCAGCAGCACATGGCGGCCCTGGTCGCGGAAGTGCTCGGCCACCGCGGTGGCGTAGGTGGCGCCCTGCATGCGCACCAGCGGCGGGGCATCGGCCGGTGCGGCCACCACCACGCTGCGGGCCAGGCCGTCCTCGCCGAGGATGTCCTCGATGAATTCCTTGACCTCGCGGCCGCGCTCGCCGATCAGGCCGACCACGATCACGTCGGCCTCGGTGTAGCGGGCCATCATGCCCAGCAGCACGCTCTTGCCCACGCCGGTGCCGGCGAACAGGCCCAGCCGTTGGCCGCGGCCCACGGTGAGCAGGGCGTTGATGGCGCGCACGCCGGTGTCCAGCGGGGTGCGCACCGGGTCGCGCTCCATCGCATTGATCGGGCGGCGCACCATCGGCTCGTTGCGCACATGGGTCAGCGGGCCCAGGCGGTCCATCGGCTGGCCATGGGCATCGATCACCCGGCCCAGCAGGCCGTCGCCCACCGCCAGGTGCAGGCCGCGGTCCTCGCTGCGGCGCCACAGCGCGTTGTCGCGGCCCAGCAGCGGCGGCGCATGGCTGATGCCGCGCGGCGTGACCCGCGCGCCGCTGGACAGGCCGTGCAGCTCGCCGGTGGGCATCAGGAAGGCGCGGTCGCCGTTGAAGCCCACCACCTCGGCCAGCACCGGCGGGCCGGCATCACCATGCACCTCGCAGACCGAGCCCACCGGCGCGCGTACGCCGGCGGCCTCCAGCACCAGGCCGGTGACGCGCACCAGCGTGCCGTGGGTCTGCAGCGGCGCCTTGACCGCGGCATGGGCCTGCAGATCCCGCAGGTAGTGGGCCCAGCGCTGCAGGCGGGCGGACGGCGCCGGGGGGGCGGCCTGCGGTTCGGCCTGCGGTGCCGCCTGCAGTTCGGCCTGCAGATCGGCCTGCAGATCGGTGGCCAGTCCGGCACCGTTCATGCGTCGCCTCCGGCCTCGGCGGCATCGGCACCGCCGTCGTCCCATGCGACGCCGCTGCCCAGCGACTGGGTGGCCTGGGCCCAGCGGGTGGCCACCTGGGCGTCGATGACGCCGGCATCCGATTCCACCCGGCAGCCGCCACGGGACACCGCCGGCTGGGCCAGCAGGCGGGCGCCGCGGGCGGCCAGCGCCTCTTCGCAGCCCTGGGCGACCAGGGCATGGTCATCGGGGTGCACCAGCACGGTGATGTGGTGGGCGCTCATCAGCACGGTGTTGACCGCCTCGCGGGCCACCTGGGCCACCAGGCCGGGGCGCACCTGCAGCTCGCTGCGCACCACCTGGCGGGCCAGCTCGGTGGCCACGCGGGCCACGCTGGCGGCCATGTCCTGCTCCAGCCGGCCCAGTTCGTCGTCCAGCGCCTGCAGCACGCGGGCCATCTGGCTGCTGGTCTGGGTGGCGAAGCTCTCCTTGAAGCTCTCCAGCGCCACCAGGCCGTCGCGGTAGCCATCCTGGTAGCCCTGCTGGCGGGCGGCGGCCACCTGCTGCTGGGCATCGGCCAGCAGCTCGGCACGCTGGGCAGCCAGCGCGGCGGTGACATCGGGGGCCGGCGTGGCCGGGGCGCTGGCCTCGGGCGCCGGGGCGTCGGCGCTGCCGGCGGCGGGCGTGGCCGCGCTGTCGGAGAAGGCCTCGTGCACCGGCCAGGCCGGCACCGGCGGGCCGGGCGCGCGCTCGCCGTCGGCGCGGGCGCGCACCGCCGCATGCGGCGCACCGGGCTGCGCCGGCTGGATGATGGTGGGCGCCTCGGCAAAGGCATCGGGCATCCAGGACGAGAAGCCCTGCAGCTCCTCGCGCGGGATGAACCGGGTGTAGGCCACGCCGGCGCGCAGCACCGCGGGCAGCGGCTCGGCCTGCGGGCCGTGCAGGCGCTCGTGGGGCGTCGGGCGTCTAGAGGAATTCATCCGCGCCTCCGCTGGCGATCACGATCTGGCCTTCCTCGACCAGGCGGCGCACGATCTTCAGGATCTCCTTCTGCTCGGCCTCCACGTCGGACACGCGCACCGGGCCGCGGCCGTCGAGGTCTTCCTTCAGGGTCTCGGCGGCACGGCTGGACATGTTGCGGAAGACCTTGTCGCGCATCTCCGGCGCCGCGCCCTTGAGCGCCAGCACCAGCGATTCGCTCTGGACTTCCTTCAGGATCATCTGGATGCCCTTGTCGTCGACCTTCACCAGGTCGTCGAAGCCGAACATGTTGTCCATCAGCTTCTGGGCCAGGTCGGGGTCGCTCTCGCGCACGTAGTCGAGCACGCTGGTCTCCAGCGCGCTGCCCAGCAGGTTGATGATCTCGGCCGCGGTCTTCACGCCGCCCAGCGAGGCCTTGCGCATGCGCTCGCTGCCGGCCAGCACGTTGCTGAGCACGTCGTTCAGGTCCTTCAGCGCGGCGGGCTGGATGCCGTCCAGCGTGGCGATGCGCACCATCACCTCATTGCGCTGGCGCTCGGTGAAGAACTTCATGATCTCGCTGGCGAGATCGGCATCCAGGTGCACCATGATCGCCGCGACGATCTGCGGGTGCTCGTTGCGCAGCAGCTCGGCCACGCTGCCGGGGTCCATCCACTTCAGGCCCTCGATGCCGCTGACATCGTTGCCCTGCAGGATGCGGTCGATCAGCAGGTTGGCCTTGTCCTCGCCCAGGGCCTTGCGCAGCACGCTCTTGACGTACTCGTCGGTGTCGGACACCAGCGCATGCTGGTCCAGCGCATTGGTGGCAAAGCGCTCCAGCACCTTGGCCAGGCGCTCGCGCGGCACGATCTTCAGCCGCGCGATGGTCTCGCCCAGCTTCTGCACCTCCTTGGGCGAGAGCTGCTTGAAGACCTCGGCCGCCTCCTCCTCGCCGATGGACATCAGCAGGATGGCTGCCTCTTCGACACCGTTCTCGTCCATCACTCGTCTCCTGTCATCCAGGCGCGCAGGATGTTGGCCACTGCCACCGGGTTCTGCTTGGCCAGCTCACGGGCGTCGGTCAGCTGGGCCTCGACCTTCTGGTTGTTCTCCAGCGCCAGCAGCTCGGCGTTGTCCGGGCCGGGCAGCGCCTCGGCGTCGTCGACCACCGCATTCAGCGCGGCCTCGGCCTCCGGCGGCGCCGGCGGCGGCGGGTCGGGCCGCAGCGCCGGGCGCACCACGCCGAACAGCAGCATCAGCGCGACCAGGGTCAGCGCGGCGGGCAGGGCGCCGGCCTTCACCAGGTCGATCAACCAGGGCTGCTTCCACACCGGAACGGCCTCGGGGTCGGCCTTGGGGTCGGCGCGGAACGGGATGTTGACCACCCGCACCGAGTCCCCGCGGTCCTTGTTGAAGCCCACCGCCTCCTGCACCAGGGCCGTCAGCTTCTCCAGCTCCTCCGGCGGCAGCGGCACGCTGTTGGGCTTGCCGGTCTTGGCGTCCAGCGTGGTGCGGTGGTTGACCAGCACGGCCACGTTGACGCGGCGCACCTCGCCGGTGGCGGCGCGCTTGACCTCCACCGTCTTGCCCACCTCGTAGTTGATGGTGCTTTCGCGGCGGGCGTTGTTGCCGGCCAGGCCGGCCTGGGCGGCCTGCAGCGGCGCAGCCGACGCGGCGGTGGCCGGCGCGGCGGCGGGCGTGGGGGCCTGGTTGGTGGCGGCACCTGGCACGCCCACCGGCTGCGGCGGCAGGGTGCCGGTGGCCTCGATGCTCTGCTGGCTGCGCACGGCGGCGCGGGCCTCGGGGCCCTGGTTGGGGGCGTAGGCCTCGCTGGTCTGCTCGACCTGGTTGAAGTCCAGCTCGGCGGTGACGGTGGCGCGCAGGTTGTCCTTGCCCAGCGCCGGCTCCAGGATCTCGTTGACCCGCTGCAGCAGCCGGGCCTCGGTCTCGCGCAGGTGGGCGCGCTGCTGCTGGGTGAGATCGCTGCGCAGCTCGCTGTCGGGCTGGGTCAGCCAGTTGCCGTCCTGGTCGGTGATGCTCACCGCCTTGGGGCTGAGGCCGGGCACGGCGGTGGCCGTCATGTTGACGATGCCGGCGATCTGGCTGCGGTCCAGCGTGCGGCCGGGCAGCAGGGTCAGCGCCACCGAGGCGCTGGGCTTGTCCTGCTCGCGGTAGAAGCCGGTCTGCGCCACCAGGGCCACCATCACCTTGACCGACTGTACCGCCGAGATGGTGGCGATCTGCTGCTCCAGCTGGCTGGCCAGGGCGCGCTGCAGATGGGTGCGCTCCTGCAGCTGGCTCTGGCCGAAGCTGGCCTTGTCCATCACCTCGAAGCCGCTGGGGGCCGACTTGGGCAGGCCGGCCATGGCCAGCTTCATGCGCAGGGCGTTCACCCGCTCGGCCGGCACCATGATCAGGCCGCCGCCGCCGCCCGACAGTTCATGGGTCTCGCCCAGCTTGGTCAGCTGCTCGACCACCAGGCCCAGCTCGTTGTTGGGCAGCACCTGCGGGAACAGCGGCGCCATCGGCACATGGCGGCTCCACAGCGCCAGCGCCACCAGCACCGCCAGCAGGCCGGCTGTGCCGAAGGCCAGCAGCGTCTTCTTGCGTGCGGGCAGCGCCTGCAGCCGGGCCAGCGGGCCGCGCGGCGTGTCCGGCGTGGCCTCGGCCAGCATGGCGGCCTGGTTGGCGGGGGTCAGGGCGGTGACTGCAGCGTCCATGTCGGGAGGGGTGGGGCGTCGTGGGGGCCAGGCCAGGCAGGGCCCTGTTCGGCATTGATTGTTCGACGCGGGTGCCAGCAAGCATGGCGGAAACAGCCCGCAATTCGGGCTTCAGTTCGCACCATCGTGGCCGAGGGCGGCGCCTAGAGTGCAGGGCGTGGCAAAAGCTGCCACCACCACACGCCATGAAACTCGAGCTCAAGCCCTTCGATTTCCAACAGGCCGTGGCCCGCGCCGGCCTGCGGCCGGACGGCACGCCGCTGGGTCAGGCGGTGGGGCTGGGCAAGGCCGGGCGTGCCGAGGCCGCCAGCGGCACCGAGCCGGCGAACTTCACCACCGCGATGGCGCAGGCGCTGCGCGCGGTGAGCGACGCGCAGCTGGAATCCAGCCGCCTGCAGCGCGAGCTGCAGCTCGACAACTCCACCGTCAGCGTGGAGCAGACGATGATCGCCTCGGCCAAGTCGCAGATCGGCTTCACCGCCGCGCTGTCAGTCCGAAATCGTCTCGTCCAGGCCTACACCGACATCATGAACATGCAGGTGTAGCGCCGCCGAAGGCGGCGCCGGGCGGCAGTCATGCCGTCTTGATCTCCGACAGGCCGAGCGCCGCGATCGTCTCCTGCCGCATCACGTACTTCTGGATCTTGCCGGTGATGGTCATCGGGAAGCCGTCGACGAAGCGGATGTGGCGCGGGATCTTGTAGTGGGCGATCTGGCCGCGGCAGAAGTCGCGGATCTCGTCGGGCGTGGCGGCGGCACCGTCCCGCAGCTTGATCCAGGCGCACAGTTCCTCGCCGTACTTCACATCGGGCACGCCCACCACCTGCACATCCTGCACCGCCGGGTGGCGGTAGAGGAATTCCTCGATCTCGCGCGGGTAGACGTTCTCGCCGCCGCGGATGACCATGTCCTTGAGCCGGCCGACGATGTTGACGTAGCCCTCGGCGTCCATCGTGGCCAGGTCGCCGGTGTGCATCCAGCCCTCGGCGTCCACCGCCTCGGCGGTCTTGGCGGGGTCGCCCCAGTAGCCCTGCATCACCGAATAGCCGCGGGTGCACAGCTCGCCGGTGGTGCCCACCGGCACCGGCCGGCCCTGCTCGTCGGCGATCTTGACTTCCAGGTGCGGCTGCACCCGGCCGACGGTGGACACGCGCTTGTCCAGCGGATCGTCCACCGCGCTCTGGGTGCTGACCGGCGAGGTCTCGGTCATGCCGTAGGCGATGGTCACCTCGGTCATGTGCATCTGCGCCTGCACCCGCTTCATCACCTCGATCGGGCAGGGTGAGCCGGCCATGATGCCGGTGCGCAGCGAGCCGATGTCGAATTCGGCGAAGCGCGGGTGGTCCAGTTCGGCGATGAACATGGTCGGCACGCCGTACAGCGCGGTGCAGCGCTCGTCCTGCACCGTCTGCAGCACGGCCAGCGGGTCGAAGGCCTCGGCCGGGTAGACCATGGTGGCGCCGTGGGTCAGGCAGCCCAGGTTGCCCATCACCATGCCGAAGCAGTGGTACAGCGGCACGGGGATGCACAGCCGGTCGGCCTCGGTCAGCCGGATGGCCTCGCCGACGAAGAAGCCGTTGTTCAGGATGTTGCGGTGGGTCAGCGTGGCACCCTTGGGGTGGCCGGTGGTGCCGCTGGTGAACTGGATGTTGATCGCATCGGTGGCGCGCAGCGTCGGGCCCAGCGCCGCTAGCCGGGCGCGGCTGGCGGCGGTGGCCAGGCCGGCGATGGCGTTGAAGTTCAGCATGCCGGGTGTGGCGGCCTCGCCCAGCCGCACCACCCAGCGCAGCGCCGGCAGCGCGGCGGCCTGCAGCTGCCCGGGTGTGCTGGCGGCCAGCTCGGGCGCCAGGTCGTTGACGATGGCGAGGTAGTCGCTGGTCTTCAGCGCCGGGGCCAGCACCAGGGCGGTGCAGCCCACCTTGTTCAACGCGTACTCCAGTTCGCTGCGGCGGTAGGCCGGGTTGACGTTGACCAGCACCAGGCCGGCACGTGCGGTGGCCAGCTGGGTGAGCACCCATTCGGCGCAGTTGGGCGCCCAGATGCCGACCCGGTCGCCCGGCTGCAGGCCCATGGCCAGCAGGCCGGCGGCCACGGCATCGGCCTGGTCGGCCAGCTGGCGCCAGGTCCAGCGCACGCCCTGGTGGGGCACCACCAGGGCCTCGCGGTCGCCGTGGCGGGCCACGGTGGCGTCCAGCGCCTGGCCGATGGTGCATTCCTGCAGCGGCGGCGCGGTGCTGCCGCAGGCATGGGACAGGCGGGGGGCGTCGGTGGTCATGGCAGGCGGTCTCCGGAAGGGCAGTGCGTTGGGTTGCACTGTGCCCCAGGTGGCGGCCGTTGCCACTTCGGACAGACACCACTTCGGACAGACACCGCGTCGGACCGACACGGGTTGGCGGCCGCCTGCGGCGGCCGGTGCCAGGCTCAGCGGCCGTCCGGACCGGGCGGGCAGGGCGGCTTGCCGGCCACGCTGGCGCCTGGCGCGCAGATGCTGGCATGGCCCAGCGCGCCCAGCCGCACCTGCAGCTGCTGGCCTTCGGCCGACGCGAAGCGGGCCAGGCCGCCGGGACCCAGGGCGCCGCCGGTGCGGCTGTCGATGGCCATGGGCGTGGCCGCCAGCAGCTGCACGCCGGGCTGGTCGGCGCCGCGCACCACCTTGATCAGGCCGCTGGCCGGATGGGCGGTGGCCTGCAGGCAATCGCCCGCCGGCCGGGTGCCGATGGCATAGCACCAGCGTTCGCCGGGCTGGAACACCAGGTGCACCGGCTGGGCCCGGCGGCCGGCCTCCTGCCGCGCCAGGGCGATGTCGGCGCGCAGGTGCTCCGCCGTGGCCTGCAGGCGCTGCCGCGCCACCAGGGCGTTGTAGCTGGGCACGGCCATGGCCGTCAGCAAGGCGGTGATGGCCAGGGCGATGGCCAGTTCGAGCAGGGTGAAGCCCGGGGCGGTCCGGCGCGCCATGGCCATCAGTCCAGGCTCAGCAGGCGGCGGCGCTTCTGGGTCTGGTCGATGTAGCGCTGCAGGGTGCGCTGGCTGCCGCTGTCCAGCCGCAGCAGCTCGCAGCCCAGGCGCAGGCCGTTGACCTTGCCGTGCACGCTGGTGGCGTGCTGGATGCGCAGGGTCACGTCCAGCAGGGTGTCGGTGTCGAGGTCGAGCACCACGCCGCCCATCTCCAGGCCGGGCGGCAGCGGCGGCACGTCCTCGGGCAGCATCAGGGCGCAGCCGCCGATGCTGATGTCGAGGATGCGCAGCGCCAGCGGCATGTCGGGCAGGCTGGGGTGGCGCAGGCGCGCCACCGGCGCGCCACGTTCGAGGGTGCGCACGCGGAAGGCCGCGCGGCGCTGGAAGCGGTAGACGCAGGCCGGCAGCCGGCCCTGCAGCGCGGTGGCGCGCGGGCTGCGCACCAGCACCAGGCCCTGCAGGTCGAACTGCAGCTTGACGGAATCGAGGTAGGCCACCGCCGTCAGCTCGTTGGCCTCGACCAGGCCGGGCAGCTGCGGGTCGCCGGGCTCCACGTCGAAGGCGATGCGGCCACGGTCGCCATCCACCGTCCACACCGTGGCGCCCAGGCCCACGCCGCTGGGCGACGACAGCGCCACCGGCGTGCTGCTGTCGCGCAGCTCGCGCAGCAGGGCCAGCACCTCACGCGGGTGGCTGCTGCGGAACTCGGCATACGGGTCGTTGCCCGGGTCGTCGCCGAGCGGGGCCGGCTGGGTGTCGAGGAAGGCCATGGCCGGGTGCCAGCAGCCGCTGCGTCAGTGCAGCGTCTTGTTGCGGCCGGCCAGGATCTGGTCCAGGTCGTCCAGCCAGGGCTCGGCCAGGTGACGGATCTCGGCGTCGTTGACCAGCACGCGCTTCATGATGCGCGATTTCAGCTGGTGCTCGTCGCTGCTCAGTGCCGCGCCGCGGGCGGCGTTCTTCAGCTGGCTGATCAGCAGCACGCAGGCGCCCTCGAGCTTGATCACATGGTCCCAGTTGCCGGCGCGCGCGGCGTCGAGCATGTCGGCGCTGGCCTTCTCGATGGCTTCGTAATAGCTGATCAGACTGCTGTTCATGGAGGGGCTCGCTGGTGAGGCAGGCATGGACGTCCTGGTCTGGTTCAGTTCCTGCCCGGGCTGTCCACCCGGTCGCCGATGGCCTGCCAGGCGTCGCGCAGCGGCGTCACCAGGGTCAGGCATTCGTCCAGCGCTGCCTCGTCGTTGTTCAGGTTGGCCTGGATCAGGCGCAGGCAGACGTAGGCATACAGGTCGGACAGGTCGGCCGCGAGCTTGCCGCCGGCCTTGAGGTCGAGGGCGGACTTCAGACCCTCGTCGATGATGCGCACCGCATGGCCGATGGCCTGGCCCTTGCCCGCGATGTCGCCCTGGCGCATGGCACCCTTGGCCCGGTGCACCGCGGCCATGAAGCCGTCGAACAGCAGTGCCACCAGGCCGTGCGCCGAGGCGCTGGCCACCATGGTCTGCACGCCCACCTGGTGGTAGGCGCCGGCGAACTGGCGTGCCTGCGGGTTGGAACTGCTGTGCGGTGCGCTGAACATGGAGGGCCTGGCGTCGGGGGTGGGCGGGCGGAAGCGTCGGTGTTGAAGGATTTATCGGACCGTCGCCGCCAGACTTGAGGCGGGGAAGCTCCGGGGTTGCACGGGTGTGCGACAGACCGTGGCCGCAAGCGCCGCGGGCCGGCCAGTGCGGTGCACCGGCCGGCCCGCGGGCCTGGCGTGGGGTGGGGACGCTCAGCCGGACGACCGGTTCATCTGGGTGATCTGCTGCGTCATGTAGCTGCTGAGGTTGGTCAGCGAGGCCATCTTGGTGTCCAGCGCCGAGTACTGGGCCTGCAGCCGGGCGCGGGTCTTCTCCAGCTTCAGCTCCATCGTGTCCTGCGACTTGCCGTTGCGGTCGATGCTGGCCTGCAGGCTGCTGCTGCGGCTTTCGAACACGCCGCTGCTGCCCAGCGCGGCATCGGCCAGGTTCTTGAAGCGCCGCACGAAGCCCATCTCGGCGGTGCTGCTGCCGTCGCCGGCCAGCAGCTTCTTCAGCTCGGGCAGGTTGCCCAGGGCGTTGTCCAGCTTGGTGGCATTGGTTTCCAGCGTGCCGTCGCTCTTGAGCGCCAGGCCG
Source organism: Pseudaquabacterium pictum (assembly GCF_005403045.1). GTDB lineage: Bacteria > Pseudomonadota > Gammaproteobacteria > Burkholderiales > Burkholderiaceae_C > Pseudaquabacterium > Pseudaquabacterium pictum. Next base: position 63,041 of record NZ_BJCL01000022.1, on the reverse strand, counting down.
ATGTCCGACAGCCGCGACCAGGTCGACGAGGCGGTGCTGCCCTCGTTGAGCACCGCACGCAGCTGGCTCTGCAGGGACAGCGTGCTCTGGTCGCCCTGCAGCGCGCCGGCGGTCTTGCTGTCGGCGTTGTAGGCCGTCTGGGTGCGGATGAAGCCGGCCAGGGTGTTGAAGGCTGCGACGAAATCGGTGATCGCGGTCTTGGCCGAGGCGGTGTCGGTGGCCACGCTCACCGCCACGTCGCCGGCGGTGGGTTTGATCAGGTTCAGCGTCAGGCCGTCGACCACGCCGCTGAGCGTGTTGCTGGCCGAGCTGAGCGCGATGCCGTTGACCGTGAGCGCGGCATTGGCCGCGGTGGTGGAGCGCAGCATCGGGCTGGCGGCAGCGCTGGCGTCATAGGCCAGCATCGACAGGCCGGTGGCGTCGTTGCCGTCCGGGGTGGCCTCGGCCACGCTGACGCGGAAGGCGTTCTCGCTGCCGGTGGCCTGCGAGCGCAGGCTCAGCCGGGTGCCCGAGGCATCGGTCACCAGGGTGGCGGTGACACCGGCGCCGGCGCTGTTGATCTTGTCGCGGATGGCCGCGAGGCTGGTCTCGCCATCGCCGATGTTGATGGTCACCGGGCTGCTGCCGGCCTTGGCGGTGAAATCGGCCGCCGGCTCGCCGGCGCCCCAGGTGCCCAGCTCGATGGTGAGGGTGCCGGTGCCCAGGGTGCTGGTGGACGCCGGCTGGGCGGTGCTGGTCACCGTCTGCCCCACGGCCAGGCGGCTGACGTTGACCGCATAGCTGCCGGCCACCGCGCCGCTGCCGGTGGCCACCGTCACCGCGCTGGTGTCGGCCGAGGTGGCGGTGGTGCCGCTCCACAGCGTGGGGGCGGTCAGCACATTGGCCTTGTCGCGCAGGGTGGCGAAGTAGCCCTGCAGCTTGCCCACGTTCGACAGCTTGGTGCTGAGGTTGGTGGCCGCGGTCTGCAGCAGGTTGAGCGGGCGCTGCTCCACCGCCATCAGGCGGTCGAGGATGCTGGCGACGTCCAGGCCGCTGCCGATGCCCGTGGAGGTGATGCTGCCGACGCCGGAAACGGAAGTGGCCATGGTGGATTTGCTCCTTCGCAAGCGTTGTTTCGGCCGCGCGCGCCGCCACTTGAGGGGCGCCGCCACCAACGACAACGGCCCGGGAGGGCCGGGCCGTGGCAGGAGGGCGGGGCGCTGCCGCGGCGCAGCTCAGCTCTGCAGCAGGCGCAGCACCTGCTGCGGCAGCTGGTTGGCCTGGGCCACCATCGCGTTGCCGGCCTGCTGCAGGATCTGTGCGCGGCTCATGTTGGCGGTTTCCGCCGCGAAGTCGGCATCCATGATGCGGGCCTTGGCCGCGCTCTGGTTCTCCACCGACACCTGCAGGTTGGCGATCACCGCCTCGAAGCGGTTCTGCGACGCGCCCAGCGTGGCGCGCTCGGCGTTGATCGTGTTCAGCGCGGTGTCGATGTTGTCGATCACCGTGTGGATGGCCGCCACATCGGCCGTGTTGTCGATGAAGGCCCGGCCGGCGCCGGTGTTGTCGGTGCCCGCCACCGCGGTGATGGTGGCATCGGCCGTCAGGTCGATGGTGGTGATGTCGATGGTGTCGTCGGCCGTGGTGTTGGCACCCACCTGGAATTGCATGCTGCCGGCATCCGTGCCCAGCACATGCTTGCCGTTGAAGGTGGTGGCGCCCAGGATGCGCTGCACTTCCTTGGCCAGCTCGCCGAACTCCTTGTCCAGCGAATCCTTGTCACTGGCGGAGTTGGTGGCGTTGGCCGACTGCACCGCCAGCTCGCGCATGCGCTGCAGGGCGTCGGCCACCTTGCCCATCGAGCCTTCGCTGGTCTGCGCCATCGAGATGCCGTCGTTGGCATTGCGGATGGCGGCGTTCATGCCGCGGACCTGCGAGTTCATGCGCTCGGCGATGGCCAGGCCGGCGGCATCGTCCTTCGCGGAGTTGACACGCATGCCCGAGGACAAGCGCTGCATCGAGGTCGCCAGGGAACCCTGCGACGTGTTCAGGCTGCGCTGTGCGTTCAGCGAAGCAAGGTTCGTGTTGATCGTCTGGGGCATGTGGGCCACTCCTGGTGGTGTCGCCGGATCGGCGTCTCAAGCGTTGGGGCCATTGTGGAAAAGCTGCCGTTTTCTGAAACCCTGAATTGAGGACCGAAGCCCCGCTTGTTCGCCCCCGGGCGCCCCAAATGGCGAAGGCCCCGCCGGCAGGGTGCCGGCGGGGCCTTCGGATGGCGTGGCGGGGTGGCGCGCCTAACGGAGCAGCTGCAGCACCTGCTGGGGCAGCTGGTTGGCCTGGGCCACCATCGCATTGCCGGCCTGCTGCAGGATCTGCGCCCGGCTGAGGTTGGCCGTCTCCACCGCGAAATCGGTGTCGACGATGCGGCTGCGCGCGGCGCTCTGGTTCTCGATCGAGATCTGCAGGTTGGAGATCGCCGCCTCGAAGCGCGACTGCGATGCGCCGAGCGTGGCGCGCTCGCCGTTGATCGTGTCCAGCGCGGTGTCGATGTCGTCGATCACGCCCTGGATGTCGCCGGCACTGGCGTCCTTGTCGATCTTCACCCGGGTGCCGCCGGTGTTGTCGGTGCCGGCCACCGCGGTGATGTCGGCATTGGCCGTCATGTTGGTGGTGGTGATGCTGACCGTGTCGTTGCTGCTGGTGTTGGCGCCCACCTGGAACACCTGCACGCCGGCATCGCCGCCCAGGATGGCCAGGCCGTTGAAGGTGGTGCCGCCCAGCACGCGCTGGATTTCCTTGGCCAGCTCGCCGAACTCCTTGTCCAGCGAATCCTTGTCGCTGTCGGAGTTGGTGGCGTTGGCCGCCTGCACCGCCAGCTCACGCATGCGCTGGAAGGAATCGGAGACCTTGCCCAGCGCGCCCTCGGCCGTCTGCGCCAGCGAGATGCCGTCGTTGGCATTGCGCGCGGCCACGGTCATGCCGCGGATCTGCGAGGTCATGCGCTCGGCGATGGCCATGCCCGCGGCATCGTCCTTGGCCGTGTTGACCCGCAGGCCGGACGACAGGCGCTGCATCGAGCTGGTCAATGACGACTGCGATCCAGCCAGGTTGCGCTGCGCATTCAGCGCAATGATGTTGGTGTTGATGGTCTGCGGCACGAACTTGTCCTTCGCTCGGATGGACCCCAGCAGGGATGTCCTGCGGCGGGTCAGCAGAGTTGGTCGACTGCTTCAAGGCTTATCGGACGACTGGCTGCCGGTCTTGATGGTGCCAGCGGCCTGCCCGTGAAAAAAAATAACGCGCCGTCCAGGAGGGGATCGGCGCGTCGTCAGCCTGTGGGGGCGGGTGGTGCGCGTGCTGGATTGCCACCACCGTGGCGCTCGCTCAGCGCAGCCGCCAGGAGGTCATCGAAGCAGTGTCAAGACCTGCTGGGGCAGCTGGTTGGCCTGCGCAACCATCGCGTTGCCGGCCTGCTGCAGGATCTGCGCGCGGCTCAGGTTCGCGGTTTCCGCAGCGAAGTCGGTGTCCATGATGCGGCTCTTGGCTGCACTCTGGTTCTCCACCGAGATCTGCAGGTTGGTGATCACCGACTCGAAGCGCGACTGCGAGGCACCCATCACCGCACGCTGGCTGTTGACCGTGTCCAGCGCCACATCGATGTTGTCGATCACGCCCTGGATGGTGGTGGCATCGGCGGTGTTGTCGATGAACGCGCGGCCGGAGCCGGTGTTGTCGGTGCCGGCCACCGCGGTGATGGTGGCGTCGGCCGTCAGGTCGGTGGTGGTGATGTCGATGGTGTCGTCGGCCGTGGTGTTGGCACCCACCTGGAAGCGGAACGCGGCAGCCTCGGTGCCGAGGATGTTCAGCCCGTTGAAGGTGGTGCCGCCGAGCACGCGCTGGATTTCCTTGGCCAGTTCGCCGAACTCCTTGTCCAGCGAATCCTTGTCGCTGTCGGAGTTGGTGGCGTTGGCCGCCTGCACCGACAGTTCACGCATGCGCTGCAGCGAGTCCGCGACCTTGCCCATCGCGCCTTCGGCCGTCTGCGACATCGAGATGCCGTCGTTGGCGTTGCGGATGGCCACGTTCATGCCGCGTACCTGGCTTGTCATGCGCTCGGCAATGGCCAGGCCGGCGGCGTCGTCCTTGGCAGAGTTGACCCGCAGGCCTGAGGACAGGCGCTGCATGGAGACCGACAGCGAAGACTGCGACATCGACAGGTTCCTCTGTGCGTTGATCGAAGTCAGGTTGGTGTTGATGGTTTGGGGCACGGTAATTTCCTTTCAGCTTCGATGAATCCCGGCGGGAGCGCCGGCGTTACTCGGGTGGTGGCGTGAACTCAAGCTCACCACCGTTGCACGCCGAACAGTTGCCCAACAGCAATCTGCTCAGCACGCCCGCGCTAGTCGCCTATGTTCTTGGGTCACCTTGAGTGGCCTGTCGTCCATCGGCCGGCTAACCGGACCGCGGTGGTCTTGTTTGGACCGCCCGTTGGTTTGGGTATCGGCGAATCGGTTTTTCAACTTGAGGGGTTCACGCAAAACAATTTCCAAGCGTGTCAAGATGGCTTCGGGCAGAAAGCGAGAGGTCTGTCACGCCGATGGCCACATTGAAGGTCTCAAGTGACCGGTTTGGCTGCCGTCTGGAGCCGTGTCGGTCGGCGTGCATGCCCCGAACTGGCAGGTCGAGACCCCTCAGTTCATGGGTTGGGTCGGCGGCGCTCCAAGCAAACGGGGGCCCGCAGGCCCCCGTTGGATGGCACGGCCGCAGCCGGTGCGTCAGAGCGGGTCGACGATCTCGCCTTCGGCCTCGGCCCAGCCCGGGCGGTCCAGGGCGCGCAGGCAGGGCAGCACCGCATCGGGGTTGTCGAAGCGCTCGATCACCCGCTGGCCGCTGATCGGCACGGCCTCGCAGGCGATGCGGGCGGTGTCGGGGTTGTCGGACAGGAAGCCCAGCAGCTCGGCGACCGTGGCCTGGTTCAGGCGGCTGCCGTCCACCTCCACCGTGTCGCCGTTGCGCTGGCGCAGCTGCTGGCGCAGGCCGTCGAGGTGGCGCTGCTTCATCTCGATGAAGCGGCCGAAGCGTTCGGGCTCGAAGTGCAGAGCCTGCACCGCATTGGCCTGCTGTTCGCACAGCACGTCGGCAAACTCGGCCAGCAGGTTGCTGCGCATCACATGCACGATGCGCAGGCCCGGCTCGGCCAGGGCCCAGGCCAGGGCCTCCGGGCTGTGCGCCGGCGCCATGGTGAAGCCGCGTACCTGCATGGCCGCCAGGTCACGGCCTGCCGCGTCGTGTGAGCGGCCCAGCATCATGCGGGCGAACCAGGGTGCATCCTTGGCGCGCAGTGCATGCAGGGTGCGCGAGGCACTGCGGCTGAGCAGCCTGTCGTGCAGCTGCATGCCTTGCGGATGCAGCAGGTCGCCGTCGAACAGCACGCCGGTGCTGCGGTTCAGGGTCTGCGCCAGCCGGTCGGTGCGGGTGTGGGGGGCGCCCAGCAGCAGGGCGGCGCGCTCGGGCAGCTCGGCCGGCACCATCTCCTCGGCGCTGTAGAGGCTGCAGAACGGGTCGACCAGCTCGGGATCGAGCAGGCTCAGGCGGGTGTAGGTGCAGCGCAGCTCCTGCAGCACGCAGGGCTGGCCGTCGGCGGTGCGCTCGCCCAGGTACAGGCGCAGGCCGTTGCGGTCGCCGCACAGCATGAAGCGGGCGCTGGCCTGGCCGCTGGCATCGCTCAGCTCCAGGTTGCCGTCGCGCAGCTGCCAGCGCTCGGCGCCGGCCGGCACGGTCAGGCCGATGCGGCCGTTGTCGCGCAGCCGGATCACGCCCTGGGCGTTGCCGTCGGCGCCGCGCACCAGGTACAGGCGGCGTTCCTCGGGCGGCACCATCAGCGCCGGCTGGGCTTGCGCCAGGGCCTGCAGCATGGCGGCGTGCGGCGAGTGCGGCTGTGCCAGCGTCAGGGCGATGCGGGCAGCGGCGCTCGCATCTTCCAGCTGGCCGCGGCGGCAGGCCAGGCGCAGCAGTTCGGCCGTCTGCTCGACGCAGGTGTCGGCCAGCAGGTTGAACCCGGCCACCGGTGCCATGGGCACCGCCATGGCCGGTGCGGGCTGGGCCGGCAGTGCGGCAGCGGGCAGGGGGGTGGGCATGGCCAGGGCAATGGCGTTCATCACGCAACTCCGTCAATCGGGGAAGCCCAGTCTAGGGAGCCCCGGTGGACGGTCAAACCTGGAAAAGCGCGGTGTTTGCCGGCCAGAGCGGGCCGGCGTCAGTCGTCGGCGGCGTGCGCCGGCACCATCGACGGCTGCACCAGGGCCTGCACATGGCCCAGCAGGTCGTCGTCGATCCAGGGCTTGCGGTAGATGCCGGCCACGGCCTGCAGCTGGTTCAGCTGGGCCTGGAGATCGTCGTGCCCGGTGATGGCCAGGATGGGCATCGCCGCCAGGCCGGGTTGCAGCTGCACCGCACGCACCAGGCCCACACCGTCGAGCCTGGGCATCTCCAGGTCGGTGACCAGCAGCGCATAGCGGCCCGCCTGCAGCAGGGCCAGGGCCTCTTCGCCATCGCGTGCCAGTGCCACCTGGTAGCCGGCGGGCTCGAACAGGCGGCGCAGCTTGGCCCGCACCACGGCCGAGTCGTCGACCAGCAGCAGGTCGGCCTGCAGGGCGGGCGGGGGGCTGGCCGCTGGCGCCGGCGCCGGGGTGGGTGCAGCTGGGGTCGGCGGGTGCGCGGCCGGCGGCGGGGCAGGGCGGGGCGCCGGGGCGGCGGCGATCGTGGGGGCGGGCTCTGGTTCGGGCTCGGGGGCCGCGGGCCGCCGCCGCGCCGGCCTGCGGCCGAGCAGCACGACGACCACAGCGCCCACCACCACGGCGCCCAGCACCCAGGGCAGCAGCAGGTGGAACAGCGTGTTCAGCAGGTCGATCAGCATGGGTGGGCCTTGCAGTGGGTGGCGCGCGGTGCCGCGTGCGGCCTTGCTGCAGTGTCGGCAGCGCCGGGCTGCACTTCAATGCGCCGGGCCCGGCTTCCGTGCGCTATGTGGCCCCGGTGCGGCGCGGTTTCCGCCCCGACACCGACCGCCTTGTAGGAATTTGCCTGACACGCCCCCCGGAAGAACGGGGACTCAAGATCACGAATTGGGCTGATGTTGCGGCCCTGTTGCGATCCCTACAGTTCGTTTCACGCCGGGTTCACACACCGGCAACACGCAGACAAGCCGCCCACACCCCACCACCACCGGATGCCCACCATGAACTCTGACCAGATCCTCGCCGAGATCCGCGAAGCCAACCTGTCGTACCTGATGCTGGCGCAGACCCTGATCCGCACCGACCGCGACCAGGCGCTGTTCCGTCTGGGCCTGAGCGAGGACTCGGCGGCGATGATCGCCGCGCTGACCCCGGCGCAGATGATGAAGATCGCCTCGGGCAGCACCCTGCTGTGCCGCATGCGCTGCGACGACGACCTGGTCTGGGGCCTGCTGACCAGCCACGGCAAGAGCGCGGCCAACGAGAGCGTCAGCCGCCTGCATGCGTCCATCCTGATGGCCGGCCGCCATCAAGAGGCCGCCTGACGCACGGCGCTGCCCAGCCAGAACAGACCAACAGAAGACGGAGAGAGCACCATGTCGCGCACCAAGAGCATCCTGACCGAAGCCAAGCAGATCGACACCGCCGTGGAGCTGATCAAGCTCGGCGCCCGCCTGCAGGTGCTGGAGAGCGAGACCGACCTCAGCTACGAGCGCCTGCTGCGCCTGTACAAGGAGGTCGCCGGCAAGAGCCCCAGCAAGGGCCAGCTGCCGTTCTCCACCGACTGGTTCATGACCTGGCAGCCCAACATCCATGCCAGCCTCTTCCTCAACATCCACGAGTACCTGAACAAGGTGGCCGAGCTCGACGAGATCGACACCGTGATCAAGGCCTACAAGCTCTACATGGAGCAGGTGTCGGCCCAGGGCCTGGAGCCGCAGCTGTCGGTCACCCGCGCCTGGCGCCTGGTGAAGTTCGTCGACAACGGCATGCTGACGATGACCAAGTGCAGCAAGTGCGGCGGCCACTACGTGACCCACCCCCATGAGATCGCCCGCCACTATGTGTGCGGCCTGTGCAACCCGCCGGCGCGCGCCGGCAAGGGCCGCAATGCCGGCGCCATCCGCCTGCCGAGTGCGCAGGATTGCATGGTCGACTGAGGTGCGCTTGTCGCAGACCTGCAGACCGCGCCCCGGCGGCCGATTTCTGCCAGGTCTGATTTGAATTGTTCCTGGCTGGCGTCAATGCCAGCCGCTTGATCCGGTTTCTTGCTTGTCTCCTCCTGGCACAGCTTCTGTGCTTTCCGGGCGGGATCCTTCGGGATCTCGCCCGTTTTTCTTGGCGGGCGCAACAGGCCGGAACTGTCCGCCTGTTCGGCCGACCGGCCGCCGCGCCGGCTGGCGACACTGCGCCCATGCCGGCCCGTCCCCTGACCGCTGCCCTGCCACGCCTGCGCCTGCCCTGGCCACTGCCGGCGCTGTGCACCTGGCTGATGGCCTGGGCGCTGCTGTGGCCGCTGGCGCCGCTGGCCGCCGCCCGAGCCTGGCCGCCGGCACTGCCCTGGCTGCTGGCCGCCCTGGCCGGCAGCGGGCTGGCGCTGTTGCCGCGGCAGGCCAGCGCCTGGCGGCGGCTGTTCATGGCCGCAGGATTTCCGGTCTCGGCCGCGCTCAGCGGTGCGGCGGCGCTGCCGGCCTGGGCCTGGCTGCTGCCGATGGGCCTGCTGCTGGCCGCCTATCCGCTGCGGGCCTGGCGCGATGCACCGCTGTTCCCCACGCCCGTCGATGCCCTGGACGGCCTGCCGGCCGCACTGCCGCTGGCGCCCGGCGCCCGTGTGCTGGATGCCGGCTGCGGCCTGGGCGACGGGCTGCGCGCGCTGCACCGCGCCTGGCCGCAGGCCCGCATCGAAGGGGTGGAGTGGAGCTGGCTGCTGCGCCTGGCCTGCGCGCTGCGCTGCCCCTGGGCCCACGTGCGGCGGGGCGACATGTGGGCGCTGCCCTGGCAGGGCTGCCAGGTGGTCTACCTGTTCCAGCGGCCCGAGAGCATGGCGCGCGCCTGGGACAAGGCCTGCGCCGAACTGGCGCCCGGTGCCTGGCTGGTGAGCCTGGACTTCGCCGTGCCCGGCCGCGAGGCCGATCTGGCACTGGGCCAGCCGGGCGCGCGCCGGGTGTGGGCCTACCGCGTGGGTGGAAGCGCGGCCGAAGCCGGCTCAACTCGGCCCCACCCCTGCCGATAAAACGCTGAGGCCTTGTCAGCTGCCGCACTCCGCGGCGCGGGCCGTCCTGCACAGCGAAACACCATGTTCGTCATCATCGGTTGGGTCGTGGTCCTGGGCTGCGTGTTCGGCGTGTTCGTCGCGCACGGCGGCAACATGGGGCCGATCCTGAAGGCGCTGCCCTGGGAAATGGCCATGATCGGCGGCGCCACCCTGGGCGCCTTCATCGTCAACAACCAGATGGTGGTGATCAAGTCCACCATGGCCGGCGTGGGCATGTGCTTCAAGGGCAGCAAGTACACCAAGGACCGGTACATGGAGCTGCTGGCCCTGATGTTCGACATCCTGCAGAAGGCCCGCAAGGAGGGCCTGATGTCGATCGAGAAGGACGTGGAAGACCCCCACAGCAGCCCGCTGTTCCAGAAGTATCCGACGGTGGGCAACGACCACCATGTCACCGAGTTCATCACCGACTACCTGCGCATGATGGTCTCGGGCAACCTCAATGCCCATGAGATCGAGTCGCTGATGGACAGCGAGATCGAGACCCACCACCAGGAAGCCCATGCCCCGGTGGGCGCCATCCAGCGCATCGCCGGCGGCCTGCCCGCCTTCGGCATCGTGGCCGCGGTGCTGGGCGTGGTGAAGACCATGGGCTCGGTGGGCCAGCCGCCGGCGGTGCTGGGCGCGATGATCGGCTCGGCCCTGGTCGGCACCTTCCTGGGGATTCTGCTGGCCTATGCCTTCGCCGAGCCGCTGGCCGGCCTGCTGGAGCAAAAGCTGGAAGAGAGTGCGAAGGAGCTGCAGTGCATCAAGACCACGCTGCTGGCCAGCATGCAGGGCTATGCCCCGCAGGTGGCCATCGAGTTCGGCCGCAAGGTGCTGCTGTCCACGGTGCGCCCGACCTTCGGCGAGCTCGAAGCCCACGTGAAGAAGAAGTGATGACACCCGCCACCCCGACCGGAGCGCGTGATGGCTGGTGACGCGAAGAAACTTCAGCCGATCATCGTCAAGAAGGTCAAGAAGGGCGGCCATGCGGCGCATGGCGGTGCCTGGAAGATCGCCTATGCCGACTTCGTGACCGCGATGATGGCCTTCTTCCTGCTGATGTGGCTGCTGGGCAGCACGTCCGAGGGCGACAAGAAGGGCATCGCCGACTATTTCCAGAGCCCGCTGAAGGTGGCGCTGCTCAATGGCGGCTCGGGCTCGGGCGATTCGTCGTCGATCCTCAAGGGCGGCGGCACCGATCTCACCCGCAGCCACGGCCAGGTCAAGCGCGGCGATGTCGAGGCGCCGCGCAACACCATCAACCTGCAGGCGCTGCGCCATGAACAGCGGGTGGCCGAGGCCACCCGGCTGCAGGAACTGAGCGAGCAGGTCGAGAGCGAGCTCAAGAACAACCCCAAGCTGGCGCAGTACGCCTCGCAGATCAAGCTGGACCTCACCCGGGACGGCTTGCGCATCCAGATCGTGGACGAGCTGAGCCGGCCGATGTTCGACAGCGGCAGCGCGGTGGTCAAACCCTACATGCGAGAACTGCTGCGCGCCATCGGCAGCGTGCTGCTGGAGGTGCCCAACCGGCTGACGCTGGAAGGCCACACCGATGCCCAGCCCTTCGGCGCCGGCGGCGCCGGCTACAGCAACTGGGAGCTCTCCGCCGACCGGGCCAATGCCTCGCGGCGGGAGCTGGTGGCGGGCGGCCTGACCGAGGAACGGGTGCTGCGGGTGCAGGGCCTGGCCAGCAGCCAGCCATTCAACCGGGACGACCCGCTCGACCCGCAGAACCGCCGCATCAGCATCATCGTGATGAACCGCGATGCCGAGGACCGCTTCTACCGGCCCACCGCCGACCGGGTGGAGCCGCAGCAACCCGAGACCGAGCCCAGCATCCGGCCGCAAAAGCCCACATTGGTGTCAAGTCCCGCGGAACCCGGCCGATAAGCCTCCATCGGCCGGCCCGACAACTCCCCCTCCACATCTCACAAGCCCCAGCCCGAGGACAGACATGAGCAATCCCTCCGACCTCAAGTTCCTGGTCGTCGACGACTTCTCCACCATGCGCCGCATCGTGCGCGGCCTGCTCAAGGAAATGGGCTGCAACAACGTGGAAGAGGCCGAGGACGGCGCCATCGCCCTGCAGATGCTGAAGACCAACCGCTACGACTTCGTCGTCAGCGACATCAACATGCCCAACATGAACGGCTTCGACCTGCTCAAGGCAGTGAAGGCCGAGGAGAGCCTGAAGCACATTCCGGTGCTGATGGTGACCGCCGAGGCCCGCAAGGAAGACATCCTGCTGGCCGCCCAGAGTGGTGCCGCCGGCTATGTGGTGAAGCCTTTCACCAAGGCCACGCTGGAGGAGAAGGTCACCAAGATCATGCAGAAGCTGGCCACCACCGCCTGACGGCGTCACTCCCAGGAGTACCCCCATGAAGATGGAAGACATCGCGGCCATGGTGCCCGAACAAGGTGTGGTGGCCTCGCCCGAGGTGTTCCAGCAGATCGGCACCATCACCCGCCTGCTGCACGACACGATGCAGCAGCTGGGTGTGATGCCCAAGCTGCAGGTGGCGGCCGACGGCATCCCCGACGCCCGCAGCCGGCTCAGCTACATCGCCACCAAGACGGCCGCCGCGGCCGAGAAGGTGCTGAACTCGGTCGACCAGGCCAAGGCGGAGCACGCCGCCATCGCCGACCAGACCCGCAGCCTGGCCGCCGCGCTGCAGGCCGATCCGGTCAAGGCCGTGGCCTCGGGCGCGGTGTTCAACTTCGTCAACGATGTCGAGGCCCGCACCAAGGTGATCGACAGCCACCTGACCGACATCATGATGGCGCAGGACTTCCACGACCTGACCGGCCAGGTGGTGGCCAAGGTGGTGGGCCTGGCCAACGAGCTGGAAGACAGCCTGGTCAAGCTGCTGGTGCAGGTGGTGCCGCCCGAGCAGCGCGAGAAGGTCGACCCCAATGTGCTGGCCGGCCCCGTGGTCAACCCCGAGGGCCGCACCGACGTCGTCACCAACCAAGGCGAGGTCGACGACCTGCTGGCCAGCCTGGGCTTCTAGCCCGGCCCCCGCCCCACCGATCCGATCCAGGCGGCCCGCGGGCCGCCTGGCTGCGTTTCGGCGGCGCGGAGCTGGCGCCCTCAAGAAATCCCCTCGGCGGCCGAAGAACCGGGAAGAAGCGCGTCACAGCGCCGCCCCGCTGGTCCTGTTCCGTTGTCCCGCCCGCCGCCAAGAGGTAGTCGCCATGCAATTTGGAAATCTCACGCTCGCCCGCCGTCTGGGCCTGAGCTTCGCAGCCCTGGTGCTGCTGTCCCTGCTGGGCAGCGGGCTCAGCCTCTACCAGATGACCCGCATCCATGCCGCGCTGGAAGAGGTGGTGCTGGTCAACGGCAAGAAGGTGGAACTGCTCAACGACATGTCGGGCGCGGTGCATGTGGTCTCGCGCGTGTCGCGCACGCTGGCGCTGCTGACCGACGATGCCGAGCAGCAGGCCGAGATGACGAAGATCGCCGCGGCCCGCGACCGTTACAACAAGGCCGAGGCGGAGCTCTACAAGTTCCCGGCGACGCCCGAGGCCCAGGTCCAGCGCGATGCCATCACCGCCGCCCGCGACAAGGCGCGCCTCCTCAATGACCAGGCCATCAAGGCCGGCGTGGAGAACGAGTTCGAACTCGCCACCAAGCTGCTGCTGACCAGCGCCGGCCCGGCGGTGGGCGCCTGGCAGGCCGCCCTGGAGCAGAACATCAACTACCAGGAAGAGAGCAACCGCAAGGCCTTCGACGTGGCCCAGGCCAGTTACGCCACCGCCCGCAACCTGCTGGTCGGCCTGGCCCTGGTGTCCCTGGTGGGTGCGGCGCTGCTGGCCACGGTGGTGGTGCGGTCGGTGGTGACCGACCTCGGCGGCGAGCCCGCCGACGCCCGCCGGGTGGCGGTGGCGATTGCCGAGGGCAACCTGGGCGTGGCCGTGCCGGTGAGCTCCGGTGACACCCGCAGCGTGATGGCGGCCATGCACAGCATGCGCGACCGCCTGGCTGCGATGGTGGGCGAGGTGCGCCGCAGCAGCGACAGCATCGCCACCGGCTCGTCGCAGATCGCCACCGGCAATGCCGACCTGAGCCAGCGCACCGAGGAGCAGGCCAGCAACCTGCAGCAGACCGCCGCGTCGATGGAAGAGCTGACCGGCACGGTGAAGAACAACGCCGAGACGGCCCAGCAGGCCAACCAGCTGGCCACCGGCGCCGCCGCGGCCGCCGCCCGCGGTGGCGAGGTGGTGGGCCAGGTGGTGGCCACGATGCAGGACATCGCCACCGCCTCGCGCAAGATCTCCGACATCATCGGCGTGATCGACGGCATCGCCTTCCAGACCAACATCCTGGCGCTGAACGCGGCGGTGGAAGCCGCCCGCGCCGGCGAACAGGGGCGCGGCTTCGCCGTGGTCGCCAGCGAGGTGCGCAGCCTGGCCCAGCGCAGCGCCCAGGCCGCCAAGGAGATCAAGAGCCTGATCGGCAGCAGCGGCGAGAAGGTGGAGCTGGGCGCCCGCCAGGTCAACGACGCCGGCACCTCGATGGCCGAGATCGTGCGCCAGGTGCAGCAGGTCAGCCAGCTGATCGGCGAGATCTCCCACGCCACGGCCGAGCAGTCGCGCGGCATCAGCCAGGTGGGCGACGCGGTGGGCCAGCTCGACCAGGTGACGCAGCAGAACGCCGCCCTGGTGGAAGAGAGTGCCGCCGCCGCCGAGAGCCTGCGCCAGCAGGCTGGCCGGCTGGTGGAGGTGGTGGGTGGCTTCCGCCTGGCCTGACGCCGGCCCGCTTCCCGCTGTCGACAAGCCGGGCCCTGCCCGGCTTTTGCCATTCCGGGCCGGGATAAGGCGGGCCGCGGCCGGCCTTTTCCAGGCGATCGCGCGGGGCCCCCGCTCCTACGATGAAGGCCACCTGTGCCGTGCCCTGGAGCCCGCATGCCTGATGCTGTCCTGAATGTTTCCAAGCCCACCCTGACGCTGGCCGAACTGGTCAACGAGGCCCAGCGCCTGCAGTCCCAGGGCCGCGCCGATGCCGCCGTGGCGCTGTACCAGCAGTGGCTGGTCGACGGACCGCCGGCCATGCGCCATGTGGCCTGGTTCAACCTGGGCACGCTGCTGAGCCCGCTGCAGCGGGCCGCCGAGGCCGAGGCGGCCTACCGCGCCGCCACCGCGCTGCAGCCCGACTTCCCGCATGCCCGGTTGAACCTGGGCCACCTGCTGGAGCGCAGCGGCCAGCACGATGCGGCGATGGCCGAGTGGCAGGCGGTGGTGGACGCCAAGCCGGCGGCCGACCTGCAGGTGCATGCCTGGAACAACATCGGCCGCCTGCTGGAACAGCTGCGCCGCTACCCCGAGGCCGAGGCGGCGCTGCGCGAGAGCCTGCAGCTCGACCCCAACCAGCCCAGCGTGGTGCAGCACTATGTGCACCTGCGCCAGAAGCAGTGCGCCTGGCCGGTCTACCAGCCGGTGGGCGAGGTGGGGCCCAACCGCCTGCTGCAGGGCACCTCGCTGCTGGCGATGATGGGCCTCTCCGACGACCCGGCGCTGCAGCTGCTGTCGGCCACCCGCTTCGCGCTGGAGCGGGTACCGAAGCCGGCGCCGGTGCCGCTGTACAAGAGCATGCCGCCGCGCACCGGCAAGATCCGCATCGGCTACCTGTCGGGCGACCTGCACATGCATGCGGTGGGCCTGCTGTCGCCCGAGCTGTTCGAGCTGCACGACCGCAGCAAGTTCGAGGTCTGGGCCTTCTGCTGGACGCCCGAGAGCGACCAGCCGCAGCGCCAGCGGATCCTCAAGGCCATGGACCACCATGTGCGCCTGGGCGGGGTGGACGACAACACCGCCGCACGGCTGATCGCCGAGGCCGGCATCGACGTGCTGGTGGACCTGCAGGCGCTGACCAACGGCGCCCGCCCGGCCATCCTGGGCCACCGCGCCGCGCCGGTGCAGGTCAGCTACCTGGGCCTGCCGGGCACCAGCGGCCTGCCGGGCGTGGACTGGCTGCTGGCGGACGACTATGTGCTGCCGCCCGAGGCCGAGCCCTATTACACCGAGCGGCCGCTGCGCCTGCCGAACTGCTACCAGGTCAGCGACCGCCAGCGCGCCGTGGCGCCGCGGCCGGCGCGCAGCACCTACGGCCTGCCCGAGGACCAGGTGGTGTACTGCTCGTTCAACAACAACCACAAGTTCACCGCCGAGGTGTTCGGCGCCTGGATGCGCATCCTGCAGCAGGTGCCGGGCAGCGTGCTGTGGCTGCTGGCCGACAACGACACCGCCCGCGAGAACATGCTGCGCGAGGCCGAGCGCCAGGGCGTGGCCCGCGAACGGCTGATCTTCGCGCCCCGGGTGGCGCCGCCGGAGTACCTGGCCCGCTTCCAGTGTGCCGACCTGGTGCTCGACACCTTCCCGTTCAACGCCGGCACCACCGCCAGCGACGCGCTGTGGATGGGCACGCCCATCGTCACCCTCAGCGGGCGCAGCTACATCTCGCGCATGGCCGGCAGCCTGCTCACCGCGGTGGGCCTGCCCGAGCTGGCCACCACCAGCCTGGCCGACTACGAGACACTGGCCGTTTTGCTGGGCCGCCAGCCGGCGCGCATCGCCTCCTACAAGCGCTACCTGGCCGAGCATGGCCGCAGCTCGCCGCTGTTCGACCTGCCGCAGATCGTGCGCGACATCGAGGCCCACTTCGAGCGCCTGGCGCTGCAGCACCGCGCACAGGCTTGAGGCCAGTTCCCGCCGCATCCCGCCACTGAGCCTGCTCCCCGCACCTGCGCCCCGTGTCCGCCCGCGACGATCCCTCCCTGGATGCGGCTGCCGAGCCCGCGCCGCCGCATCCCGGCCTGGCGCAGGACCCGCTGGCCCAGGCCCTGGAGTGGCTGACGCGCCACCACGGCCATGCGCGCTCGATCGCCTCGCTGCTGGAAGGCCAGCAGATCGATGGCCAGCTGGGCCCGGACCAGGCGGTGCGTGCGCTGCGCGAGGCCGGCTGGAACGCCGCCCTGGTGCAGCGGCCGATCAGCGAATTCAGCGACCTGCTGCTGCCGGTGGTGCTGCTGCTGAAGACCGGCGACGCGGTGGTGCTGCTGGCCCGCCGCCAGCAGGCGGCCGGCCCGCCGTTGTGCACCGTGCTGATGCCCGGCGACGACGGCCTGCACAGCGCCCAGGAGCTGGCTGCCACCGAGCCCGAGCTGGCCGCCGAGTACGCCGGCATCGCCCTGGTGGCCACGCCGCGGGCGTCGCAGGGCCCGCGCACCGGCATCGCCAGCGCCGATGTGGAGGCCGCCCTGCGCGACCCCGACAGCCACTGGCTGTGGGGCACGGTGCGGCGCTTCGTGCCGCTGTACCGCTCGGCCCTGCTGGCCGCGCTGCTGAGCAACACCCTGATGCTGGTGATCGGCACCGTCACCTCGGTCATCTACGACAAGGTGATCCCGCACAAGGCCTTCGTCACGCTGTGGGCGCTGGCCGCTGCCGGCGGCATCGCGCTGCTGTTCGACCTGGCGGCGCGCCAGCTGCGCGCCTACCTGATCGACCTGGCCGGCAAGAAGACCGACCTGCTGGTCGGCACCCAGCTGTTCCGCCAGAGCCTGGGGGTGCGCATGGAGCACCGCCCCGAATCGGCCGGCGCCTACAGCCACATCGTCGGCCAGATCGAGCTGGTGCGCGAGTTCTTCTCGTCGGCCACGCTGTCGGCGATCAGCGATCTGCCGTTCATCTTCATCTTCATCGCCATGGCCTTCGTCATCGGCGGGCCGCTGGGCTTCGTGCTGGTGATCGGCGTGCCGCTGATCCTGCTGGCCACGGCGCTGATCCAGGGCGCGATGCGCCGCGCCAGCACCGCCAACATGCAGCAGCAGGCCGACCTGCACGGCCTGCTGGTGGAGGCGGTGGAAGGGCTGGAGGACATCAAGGCCACCGGCGCCCAGGGCCGCTTCCTGCACCAGTACGAGCAGTCGTCGGCGGCGGCGGTGAACAGCCAGATCCGCTCGCGCCGGCTGACCAGCCTGACCACCAACCTGTCGATGATCAGCCAGCAGGCGATCACCCTGGTGATGCTGGTGTGGGGCGTGTACCTGATCGACGCCAAGATCATCACCGGCGGCGCGCTCATGGGCGCGGTGATGTTCGGCACCCGGGCGGTGGCGCCGCTGTCGTCCATCGTGATGCTGGCCACCCGCTGGCAGGGCGCCCGTGCGGCCATGCTGGCGCTGAACAAGGTGATGGCCCAGCCCACCGAGCGCGAGCCGGGGCGCGACTACATCCCGGTGCGGGAGATGAGCGGCCGCATCGCCCTCAACGATGTCAGCTTCGCCTACCCGGCCAAGGACGGCCAGGAGGCGCCCAAGGTGCTCAAGGGCGTCACGCTGCGTTTCGAGCCGGGGGAGCGGGTGGCCATCCTGGGCCGCATCGGCAGCGGCAAGAGCACCATCCTGCGGGTCATCGGCGGGCTGTACCGGCCGGGCGACGGCCTGGTGGACGTGGACGGCGTCGACCTGCGCCAGCTCGACCCTGGCGATTTCCGCCTGAAGGTGGGCTATGTGCCGCAGGATTCACGCCTGTTCAACGGCACGCTGCGCGACAACGTGCTGCTGGGCCGGCCCGGTGCCGACGCGGTGCGCCTGGCCTCGGTGGCCAAGCTCACCGGCCTGTCCCGCGTGGCCGAGAGCCACCCGCTGGGCTGGGACCTGCCGGTGGGCGAATCCGGCTCGCTGCTGTCGGGCGGCCAGCGCCAGCTGGTGGCGCTGACCCGCAGCCTGATCACCGAGCCGAAGATCCTGCTGATGGACGAGCCCACCAGCTCGATGGATGCGCAGAGCGAGCTGGCCTTCCTGCGCCAGCTGCATGAATCGGCCCGCGGCTGCACCCTGATCATGGTGACCCACCGCCCGGCGGTGCTGGAGCTGGTGCAGCGCATCATCGTCGTCGATGCCGGCAAGGTGGTGATGGACGGGCCGAAGGCCCAGGTGCTGGCGGCGCTGTCGGGCGCCCGCCCGGTGCCGCAAGGCACGCCGGGGCAGGGCGCCGCGCCGCTGCCCAACAACGTGCACCGGCACCCCAGCACCCAGCCGGCGGAGTCCAAGGCCGCGGTATGACGGGCTGCCATGGCTGAAACCAAGCCGCTGCGCCGCGGCGACATGGAGTTCCTGAGCCCGCTGCAGGCGGCGCAGCAGGACGAGCCCGCCCATGTGGCCACCTGGTCGGTCTACCTGATGCTGGTGGCCCTGGTGGTGGCGGTGGCCTGGGCGGCGCTGGCCAAGGTGGACATGGTCACCCGGGCCGAGAGCCGGGTGATCCCGGTGGGGCGCGAGCAGGTCATCGCCAGCCTGGAAGGCGGCATCCTGCGCGAGCTGAAGGTGCGCGAGGGCGAGGCGGTGACCGCCGGCCAGCCGCTGGCCCTGCTCGACCCGACGCGGGTGGAGGCCCAGCAGAACGAAGGCCGGCTCAAGCGCCTGGCCCTGCAGGCCACCGTGGTGCGCCTGCAGGCCGAGGCCGGTGGCCGGCCGCTGGCCTTCCCGAAGCACTTGCAGGAAGTGCCCGAGGTGGTGCAGGGCGAGACCGCCTCCTACGAGGCCCGCCGCCGGGCGCTGAACGAGGCCGTGGCCTCCAACCAGCGCAACCAGGCGCTGCTGGAGCGCGAGGTGGCCATGGCGCAGACCATGTCGGCCAAGGGCCTGATGAGCGAGGTGGAGGTGATGCGCCTGCGCCGCCAGGCCAACGACCTGGCCCTGGTCACCCAGGAGCGCATCAACCGCTTCCGCCAGGACGCCAGCGCCGAGCTGGTGAAGGCCCAGACCGAGCTGACCATGCTGGGCGAGCAGCAGGTGGTGCGCGACGACATCCTCAAGCGCACCACGCTGACCTCGCCGGTGCGCGGCCTGGTGAAGAACATCCGCATGAACACCGTGGGCGGCGTGGTCAGCGCCGGCGCGCCGGTGATGGAGATCGTGCCGGTGGACGAGCAGGTGCTGGTGGAGCTGCGCATCAAGCCCAGCGACATCGGCTGGGTGCGGGTGGGCCATCCGGTCGAGATCAAGCTGTCGGCCTATGACTTCACCATCTACGGCAGCCTGCACGGCACGGTGGACACCGTCAGCCCCGATGCGCTGAGCGACAGCGGCGGGCCGGCGGCCAATGCCGAGGCCACCTGGTACCGCGCCCTGGTGCGCGCCGACGCCAGCAAGCTCAAGGCCGGCGGCAAGCCGCTGACGGTGCTGCCCGGCATGGTGGGCACGGCCGAGATCCGCACCGGCCAGCGCTCGGTGCTGAGCTTCCTGCTGCGGCCGATGATGAAGGCCACCGAGGCATTCACCGAACGGTAGACGGGGCACCCCGCTGCGGGATACCGCAGCGACCCGCCGGGCGGGTGGGCCGGCCGGCTTGGGAGCGGCCCGGCGCTCGGCCGGCTGCAGGCTGACTGCCTGAATAGCCGGCAAAACCGGCCGACTTTCCAGGGATCGCGGTTGGGGGCGTCAGCGTCTACTTGGTGCTGCACTGCCTGCCCCACCGCCGACCCGTGACTGCTCCCACCATCCCGTTCGTCCGCACGCTGTCCCTGCTGGGCCTGGCCTTGCTGACCTGCGCCGGCACCGCCCGCGCCAACTGCCTGGACGAGGAGAAGCTGGAGGCGCTGCCGGCGATGTCTGCGCCAGGCACTGCGCCAGCCGCGGCGTCGCCCACGCCACCGCGCGCCACGCTGCAGCGGATGGTGCAGGACGCACTGGCCCGCAGCCATGGCATCGGCGCCGCCCGCCTGCTGGCCGAGGCGGCCGAGCAGGATGTGGGCGAGGCCGAGGCCAGCCGCAAGCCGCAGGCCTTCCTCACCGGCAGCGTCGGCCCGTCGATCGATCAGGACCGCCTGGGCAACACCTCCGGCCTGCAGGCCCGCGCCGGCGTCACCTGGAACCAGGTGCTGTACGACGGTGGCCGCAGCGCCCGGCTGATCGACTGGCGCCGCCAGCAGGCCGAGGCGGCCCGGCTGGGCATGTTGTCCACCCAGGAGCAGATCACCCTGGCCACCACCTCGATGGCGCTGGAGCGCAGCCGCTTCCGCATGCAGGCGGTGATCTATGGCCAGAACGTGCGCAAGATGGGCTGCCTGGTGCAGGCGCTGGAGTCCATCGTGGCAGCCGACAAGGGCCGCACCAGCGAGCTGGTGCAGGCCCGCAAGCAGCTGCAGCAGGCCGAGCTGCAGCAGGTGCAGGCGCAGAGCCAGGCCCGCCAGGTCGAGGCCAAGCTGCGCCGCATGGTCGGCGACGGTCTGCCGGGCACCGAGGGCATGTCCACGCTGATGCTGGCCGTGCCCGAGCTGCCGGCCGTGCTGAGCGCGGCCGAGCGCTCGGTCGACATCCACCAGCTGGCCGCCAATGCCCGCGCGCTGACCGAGATCGCCCGCGTGGTGGAGGCCGGCAACAAGCCGCAGCTGAGCTGGAACCTGGGCGGCAATGCGCTGCTGTCGGCCAGCAGCGGCGCGGCCAGCGTGGCCGGTGGCCAGCGCAACCTGGCATTGACCGGCGGCGTGACGCTGAGCGTGCCCATCCTGAACCCGGCCATCGAATACAGCAGCCAGGCCGCCCGCAAGCGTGCCGAGGCCGCCAACCTGCAGCGCGCCGAGGCGCTGGAGCAACGCCGCCAGCGCATCGTCGATGTGCACGAGCAGGCCCAGTCGGCCTTCGACCGGCTGCAGCGCGTGGGCCTGGTGCTGCGCGACAGCGACCGGCTGCGCAACTTCACCCTGCAGCAGTGGCAGCAGATGGGCCGCCGCTCGCTGTTCGACGTGATCGGCGCCGAGACCGACCACTACAACCTGCGCGTGCAGTACATCAACGCGCTGCACGACGGGCAGCAGATGAACGCCACGCTCACCTCGCTGGGCACCGGCCTCAGCGCCTGGCTCCAATGAAGGGCACCGCATGAATTCCCTGTGCATCGAAGGCTGGCGTGGCGTCAGCCACTCCATCGCGCTGGTCAACCAGTACCAGATGCTGGTGCTGCTGAACGATCCGGCCTGGCGTGCCGACTGGCAGCTCTACCACCGCGACCTGCCGTTCTTCCTGAAGCACTGGAACACGCGGCAGATGCCCGCCGGCTTCAGCGCCGCCGAGCAGGCCGCCATCGACGCCGTGCCGGCGCCACCCGAGGGCCTGCGCCCCGACTGCCTGCTGCGCATCAGCTCGCCGTTCAAGTCAGTCATCGACCCGGCGGTGCGCACGCTGACCTTCATGGTCACCGAATGCGGCCTGGTCGACGACTGCTTCGACGCGCCGCCCACCGATCCGCTGGCCTTCACCCGTGGCGACAACTGCATCATCACGCCCTCGGCCTGGTCGCGCGACCGGCTGGTCGACGGCGGCATGGACCCGGCCGGCATCGCCATCGTGCCGCATGGCGTCAAGACCGACACCTTCGCGCCGCTGCAGCCGGCCGACCGCCAGGCCGGCCGCGCCGCGCTGGGCGTGGCCGACGACGAGGTGCTGTTCCTCAACGTCGGCGTGGCCACCTGGAACAAGGGCCTGGACCTGCTGGTCAAGGCCTTCGCCCGGGTGCGCAAGCAGCACCCGCGCACCCGCCTGCTGCTGAAGGACCACAAGGCGCTGTACGGCATCGGCGCCGACCGCACCCTGGCCCAGGTGGCCCGCGCCAACCCGGGGCTGATCGACAACCAGGTGCTGGCCGGCATCTCGGTGGTGTCGGGCAGCCTGGACCAGACCCAGCTGCGGGCGCTGTACGGCGTGGCCGATGCCTATGTCTCGCCCTACCGGGCCGAAGGTTTCAACATGCCGGTGCTGGAGGCCATGGCCTGCGGCACGCCGGTGATCGTGACCGGCGGCGGCGCCACCGACGACTTCTGCCCGCCGGCGCTGTCGGTCAAGCTGCCCGCGCGCGAGGGCACCAAGGCCGACGAGCCGGCGATGTTCGGCCGCTTCCTGGTGCCGGACGAGGACGCGCTGCTCGACGCCATGGCGCGGGTGGCCGAAGGCCGCCTGCCGCGCGACACGCCCACGGCCCAGGCCGCCCGCGCCGACTTGGTGGCCCGCTACAGCTGGACCGCCGTCACCCGCCAGCTGCAGGACCTGATCGCCCAGCAGACGGTCGCTGCCTGACCATGCGCCACCGTCTGCACAACGACAGCCACGCCTTCGTGCGGGCCATCCACCTGCGCACGCCGGGCGTGCCGATCCGCGATGTGCGCATCGGCGTGGCCCGGGTGGCCCAGCCGCTGGCCTGGGACACGCCGCCCTGCCGGCTGCGCATCGATGGAGACAGCGCCGAGCTGGTGTTCCACCGGCCCGACAACTGGGCCCGCTTCGGTTTCGACATCGTGCCGGCCGGGGAGGGCGACGCCGCCGAGGTGGTGCCGCTGGGCCGCATCGAGCCGCTGCCCGAGCCCGACCTGGACAGCATCCGCCAGGTGCTGCGCGGCAAGCGCATCGCCTTCCTGGGCACGGCGCGCAGCTGCGCGCAGGCGCTGCCGGCCACCATCACCAGGCTGCACGAGCTGGGCGCGCTGTTCGCCCACCATGAGATCCACGTCTACGAGAACGACTCCAGCGACGACACCGGTGCGCTGCTGGACCAGGGGGCCCGCGACGGCCTGCTGCACGCCATCCGCGAGCAGGGCGTGGCCGCCCGCATGCCGCTGCGCACCGAGCGCCTGGCCTACGGCCGCAACCGCCTGCTCGACCATGTGCTGGCGCAGGGTGCCGACCGCTTCGACTACATCTGCTGGGCCGACATGGACGGCCTGGTGGGCGCCCGGTTCGCGGTTGACGGCTTCCTGTCGTGCTTCCGCCACGAGGCGGCCTGGGATGCGGTGTTTCCACTGAGCTGGCCGCTGTACTACGACCTGTGGGCCCTGCGCGAGCCCACGATCTGCCCGGACGACTACGTGGCCAGCGGCCTGCACACGCTGAACGCCGCACTGTTTGCCGGCCGCGAGATCCATGCTGCCACCCAGCAGCTGCAGCCCGGCCGGGTGGCCGGCTGGCTGCCGGTGCAGTCGGCCTTCGGCGGCTTCGGCCTGTACAAGGCGGCGGTGGTGGGCCACGGCCGCTACAGCGGCCTGGTCGATGGCCGCGAGGTCTGCGAGCACGTGCCGTACCACGCCCAGCTGGTGGCCGCCGGCGCGCGGCTGTACCTGAACCCCCAGTGCATCACCCACATCGCCTAGAGGTGCCACGATGGCCGACCTGACGCTGATCACCCATGTCTACAACGCCCAGGGTCCGGTGGACCGGCAGCTGGCGCTGTGGCGGCAGTTCAGCCCGGCGCTGCGCGCGCGTCTGCAGTTCCTGGTCATCGACGACCACAGCGATGTGCCGCTGCAGGTGGACAAGGGCGACCTGGACCTGCGCCTGGTGCGGGTGGACGACGACATCGACTGGAACATGCCCGGCTGCCGCAACCTGGCGGCCACGCTGTGCGAGACGCCGTGGATGCTGTTCTTCGACATCGACAACGTGGCCAGCGAGGCCAGCCTGGTGAAGCTGGTGAACGCGCTGCCGAACCTGGACCGGAACCGGCTGCATGTGTTCCGCCGCACCGAGAACGGGGTGGACGTGGAGCCGCACATCAACAGCTTCCTGATCACCCGCCAGGGCTTCTTCAAGGCCGGCGGCTACGACGAGGACTTCAGCGGCCACTACGGCTTCGAGGACGTGGCCTTCCGCATGATGTGGCGCAAGCATGTGGGCACCGAGGTGCTGCTGACCGACATCGCCTTCGAACAGATCGCCTTCCGCACCAGCGGGCTGGACCGCGACTTGAGCCGCAACCAGGCGCTGATCGCCCAGCGGGCGGCGGCCGGGCTGCCCAAGCCGCGCGGCATGCTGCGCTTCAACTGGTCGGACCAGGTGGCTGCGGCGGCCTGAGCGGCCGTCAGCGCCGCATCGGCGGCGTGCTGCCGACTTAGCGGAACTGGCGGCGAAACCCGGCCATTTGCGGCCGCAGCCTGCGTCGCCTGGGCATTAAAGTGGCTGCCAGTGGCGGTCTGCAGCCCAGCCGGGCAACCGGCTGATCGCCTGCAAGCGCCCCGATCACTCCACCAGCCCCCCAGCCGCCATGAGCTTCGAGACCCTGCGATCGCGCCTGACCGAGCATGGCCCGCGCCCGGCCATCGTCTCCGACGGGCAGTGCCACAGCCACGCGGAACTGGCGGCCGAGGTCGACCGGCGGGAGCAGGCCTGCCGCGCCGCCGGCATCGGGGCCGGCGATGTGGTGGTGCTGCTGGGCGATTTCTCCTTCGCCGCGCTGGCCGAGCTGCTGGCGCTGTTGCTGTGCCGCGCCACCGTGGTGCCGCTGACGCCGCAGGCCCATGCCAAGCTGGCCGACCAGGTGGCGGCACTGCAGCCCGATGTGCTGGTCGACAGCCGCCAGCCGGCGCCCGAGCGCCTGCGCCAGTCGCGCGACGGCAGCGCGGCCTGGCGCAGCGTGCTGCCGGTGGACGCCGGCGGGCTGGTGGTGTTCACCTCGGGCAGCACCGGCCAGCCCAAGGCCATCGTGCACGACATCGACAGCCTGTGCTACCGCTACCTGGCACGCAAGCCGCCGGTCAGCGCCATCTGCTTCCTGCTGTTCGACCACATGGGCGGCATCAACACCGTGCTGCACCTGCTGTTCCAGGGCGGGCTGGCGGTGAACCCGGGCACGCGCCAGGTCGACGTGGTGTGCGAGGCCATTGCCCGCCACCAGGTGCAGCTGCTGCCGGCCACGCCCAGCTTCCTGTCCCAGCTGCTGCTGTCGCGGGCGCATGAGCGCCACGACCTGTCGTCGCTCAAGGTGATCAGCTACGGCACCGAGGTGATGAGCGAGACGGTGCTGCAGAAACTCAATGCGGTGCTGCCGGGCTGTGTCTTCAAGCAGACCTACGGCCTGTCCGAGACCGGCGTGCTGCAGATCAAGTCGCGCAGCAACGACAGCCTGTGGTTCCGCTTCATCGACCCCGGCGTGCGCTGGAAGGTCGAGAACGACGTGCTGTGGATCAGCACCCGGTCCAACCTGCGCGGCAAGCTCCTGTTCAGCCCCGAGGGCCCGGTGCTGGAGACCAGCGACAGCGAGTGGTTCTGCACCCAGGACCTGGTGGCCCGCGATGGCGACGAGCTGATGGTGCTGGGCCGGCAGACCGACATCGTCAACGTGGGCGGCCTGAAGGTCTATCCCAGCGAGGTGGAGAACTGCATCCAGGCGCTGCCCTTCGTCGACGAGGTGCTGGTCAAGGGCAAGAAGAACCCGCTGCTCGGCCAGATCGTCGTGGCCCATGTGCAGCTGCACGACGGCCAGGCAAGGCCCGAGGCCGAGCGCCTGATCCGCCAGCACTGCGCCAGCCGGCTGGAGCGCTACAAGGTGCCGTCGCAGTTCATCTTCGGCACGCAGAGCTTCGTCAATGACCGGTTCAAGAAGGTGCGCACGCCGTGAAGCGCACCCGCCTGGCCGACCTGGGCGCTGCCCTGCAGCAGCTGCGGCTGCCGCGCGACGGCGTGGCCATCGTGCACAGCTCGATGCTGCGTTTCGGCCAGATCGAGGACGGGCTGCCCGGTGTGCTGTGGATGCTGCGCCAGGTGCTGGGCGAGGGCTGCACGCTGCTGATGCCGGCCTTCACGCTGTCGTATGGACGCACCCGACAGTGGGACTGGCAGGCCAGCAAGGCCGAGACCGGTGCGCTGTGCGAGCACTTCCGGCGCCTGCCGGGCACGCTGCGCACCTTGCATCCCTTCCACTCGCTGGCGGTGGCCGGGCCGCTGGCCGAGCGCTTCGCCGCCTGCCGCAACCTGTCGTCCTTCGGCCCCGGCTCGCCGTGGGAGCTGCTGGTCGGGCTGGATGCGGTGAACCTGGCGCTGGGCACCGACTTCGAAGGTGGCGCCACCTTCCTGCACCATGCCGAGCAGACGGCGCAGGTGCCCTACCGCCACCACAAGGACTTTCCCGGCGCGGTGCGCGGCCCCGATGGCCAGCTGCAGGCCGCCACCTACGGCATGTACGTGCGCGAGATCGGCCCCGGCCACCAGGCGGTCAACCGCTGGCAGCCGGTGTGGGACGACCTGGTGGCCGCCGGCCTGGTGCGCCAGGCCGCCGTGCAGGGCACGCCGCTGTTCGCGATGGACATCGCGCCGGTGCATGCCTGGCTGCACCAGCGCCTGTGCGCCCAGCCGATGTACTGCGCCGAACGCATCGAGACCGAGACCGCCACTGGAGGATGACGCGATGAACGAGACCGACCTGATCACCCTGATCCTGGACGAACTGCGCCAGGTCTGCGCCGAACTGGGCGTGGACACCGCCGGCCTGGATGCCGACAGCGTGCTGTTCGGCGATGGCAGCCTGATCGATTCGATGGCCCTGGTGGGCCTGATCATCAAGGTGGAGGAGCATGTGCTCGAGACCACCGGGCAGGAGATCCAGGTCATCGACGACGCGGCCATCATCGCCGACGGCCAGACGCCGTTCCGCAGCCCGCGCACGCTGGCAGCGCATGTGCTGGCCAAGACCACGGCCTAGGGCGATGCAGGGCAAGACCATCCTGATCACCGGCGCCTCGCGCGGGCTGGGCCTGGCCCTGGCCCGGCACTGGGCCGCCGGCAACACCGTGATCAACCTGTCGCGCACGCCGGCCGCCGACGACGGTGGCGGCCCGAGGGTGGAGCACCAGCCCTGCGACCTGGCCGACATGGTCCACACCGACGCCGCGCTGAAGGACCTGCTGCGCCGCCATCCCCGCATCGACCTGCTGGTCAACAACGCAGCGGTGCTGTCGACGGTGCCGCTGGGCGTGATGGCCGCCGCCGACATCGACCGCATGCTGGCCATCAACCTGCGCGCGCCCATTCTGGTCAGCAAGGCGGTGTTCCGCAAGATGGTGGGCCGGCGCAGCGGCCAGATCGTCAACATCCTGTCGATGGCGCCACGGCTGAGCGTGGTGGGCGATTCGGTCTACGCCGCCAGCAAGGCCGGCCTGGAAGCCTTCAGCCGGGTGCTGAACAAGGAGGGCCATCCCTTCGGCGTGCATGTCAACAACATCGGCTTGTCGGCCTTCCCGAGCGGCATGCTCGACAAGGTGATCGGCGACCAGCCCGGCAAGGTGCTGGACCTGATCCCGCACCACGGCTTCGCGCCGCTGCAGGAGATCGCCAACGCCATCGCCTTCTTCGAGGCCAACCGGCTGGACATCGGTGGCCAGACCCTCTACTTCGGCGGGGTGTCCTGACCATGCTGGTGCACCAAGACGGCGACCGCTGCATCCACCAGCTGGTGCACAACGAGATCCGCACCAACTGCTTCATCGTGCAGCGCGGGCAGCAGGCGCTGCTGATCGATCCGTCCGACCGCGCCGACCTGCTGCTGGCCTACCTGCAGGCGCAGGGCCTGCAGCTGGCCGCCATGCTGGCCACCCATGCCCACTTCGACCATGTGGCAGCCGCCGGCGGCATCGTGGCGGCCGGCGCGGCGCCCGCGCTGTACCTGCATCCGCTGGACCTGCCGGAGTACAAGCGCGCCAACAGCTATTCGCTGATGCTGTTCAAGCGCCCGATCCAGGTGGCGCCTGCGCAACCCTTCGATGCGGCGCTGGATGCCGTGCTGCGCCAGTTCGGCCTGGGCCTGCGCCATGCCGGTGGCCACACCCGCGGCAGCTGCTGGCTGCATGACCTGGACGGCGGCTTCCTGATCACCGGCGATCTGGTGCTGCACCATGCGCTGAAGGTCAACCTGGCCGACAGCCGCGAGAACCTGGCCGAGTTCGGCGCGTTCGTCGACACGGTGCAGCGCGAGTTCGCCCCCGCTGCCGTGCTGCTGCCGGGCCACGGCGCGGCCACCACGGTCGGCCAGGAGGCCGCCCTCAACCGCAAATGGGCCCATGTGCGCGAGCGCCTGGCCGCCTGACCCACCCTGCGAAAGTGACCACCATGCACACTGCCGCCGACCATGCCACTGCCGCCGCCGCCGTGGCCGCCAACCCGGCCACCGCTGCCACGCCGCTGGCCACGCTGCAGGACGGCCAGGCCATGCATGCCCTGGCGCGCCGGCTGTGGCCGATCCCGCGCAGCATCACCGGCGACGGCGTGCGCGCCACCCTGGCCGTGCTGCGCGAGACCTGCATGCCGGGCCTGCAGGTGCACGAGATCCCCAGCGGCACGGCGGTGTTCGACTGGAACATCCCGCGCGAATGGCGGGTGCGTGAGGCCTACATCCTCACCCCCGACGGCCAGCGCATCTGCGACCACGCGGTGAACAACCTGCACCTGCTGGGCTACAGCGTGCCGGTGCGCACCACCCTCAGCCGCGCGGCGCTGGACGCCCACCTGCACTCGCTGCCCGACCAGCCCGACGCCATCCCCTTCGTCACCAGCTACTACAAGGAGCGCTGGGGCTTCTGCCTGCGCCACGACCAGCGCGAGGCCCTGCCCGACGGCGACTACCAGGTGGTCATCGACACCGAGCTGTTCGACGGCAGCCTGAGCTACGGCGAGCTGCTGATCCCGGGCGAGACCACGCAGGAGGTGCTGCTGTCGACCTATGTGTGCCATCCGTCGATGGCCAACAACGAGCTGTCGGGCCCGGTGGTGACCAGCTTCCTGGCGGCCTGGCTGGCGGCACTGCCGCGCCGCCGCTACAGCTACCGCATCGTCTTCCTGCCCGAGACCATCGGCTCCATCGCCTACCTGAGCCGCCACATGGAGTCTTTGCGCCGCAACGTGGTGGCCGGCTACATCGTCAACTGCATCGGCGACGACCGGGCCTACTCCTTCCTGCCGTCGCGCCGCGGCGACACCCTCAGCGACACCGTGGCCCGCCATGTGCTGCAGGCCACCGACCCGGCCTACAAGTCGTACAGCTGGCTGCTGCGCGGCAGTGACGAGCGGCAGTACTGCGCCCCGGGCGTCGACCTGCCGATCGCATCCATCATGCGCAGCAAGTACGCCGAGTACCCGGAGTACCACACCTCGCTGGACGACCTGGAGCGGGTGGTCACGCCAGCCGGCCTGGCGGGCGGGCTGCGGGTGTTCCAGCGCACGCTGATGGCCATCGAGCGGCAGTGCCGGCCGCGTGTCACCGTGCTGTGCGAGCCGCAGCTGGGCAAGCGCGGGCTGTACCCCACGCTGTCGGGCCGCGGTCCGGGCCAGGCTGCGCAGCTGTACCTGGACGTGCTGAGCTACGCCGACGGCGGGCACACGCTGATCGAGATTGCCGAGCTGTGCGGCGTGCCGGTGTGGGAACTCTATCCGCTGGTCGACCGCCTGGCCGAGCACGGGCTGCTGGCGCTGTAGGCGCCGGCGGCGCCCTTCAGCCGCCGCGCGCGGCCAGCTGCTCGGCCACCACCAGGCGGATCAGGGCGAAGGAGGTGATGTTGGCCGCGTCCTCGTCGGGGATGCTGATGCCGAATTCCTCCTCGATCGCCAGCACCAGGTTCATGTGCTGGATCGAGTCCCAGGCCTCCACCGTGTCCATGCTGGTGGCGTCGGTGATGCCGGCGGCGTCGATGCCGAACAGGGTGGCCAGCACGCTCTTGAGGGTGTCGTCGGTGGTCATGGGCTCAGGGTGATCCAGGGAATGCTGCGGAGTTGGACGCTGTCGAGCGGCGCTGCGTAGTGTCGCGTGTCGGCCTGCGCCGCCACCAGGGGCAGGCCCAGGCGGTCGTAGAAGTCCTCGACCTGGGCGTTCTTGGCGCTGCGTTGCCAGTGGGCGGCGATGGCGGTGCAGCCCTGGGCGCGGGCATCGGCCAGCAGCTGCGGCCAGATGGCGAACTCGATGCCGCGGCCGATCACGCGGCAGCTCATCAGGAAGGCATCGACCACCAGGATCGGGCCGTCCCGGCGCACCAGCACCACGCCGGTCAGGCCGGCGTCGCCGAAGCGGTCGGTCACATGGAGCGAATACACCGCGCCGGTGCCATCCTGCATGCGCTGCTGGATCTCGGCGGGCGTCTGCCGCAGCGTCGTCAGGTTGAACTGGTTGGACTTCAGGCTCAGCTCGCTGATGCGGGCGATGCTGGCGCTGTCGTTGCGGGTCAGCCGCACCCGCAGGTCCAGCGAGGCCAGGTAGTCCTCGTGCGTGGCGAAGCCGGCGCTGGCCTCGGCCGCGGCCTGGCGCTGGCGGTACTGGGCGGTCTTGGCGCGGCTGTCGGCCGTCACGCCGCCGGCCAGGAACAGCGCCTGCACCTGCTGCAGCAGCTGCGGGTAGTCGCTCAGCGTGGCCGGCACCTGCAGCACCGTCACCTCGGGCAGGGCCTGGCGCACGGCCTCGCATTCGAAGGGCGAGTCGTCGACGAAGACCAGGCTGTCCAGGCCGATGCCCAGGTTGGTGGCGATGGCGCGCAGGTTGCGCACCTTGTCGTCCCAGTTGACCTGCGACTGGGTGATCAGCGCCGGCCGCAGCACCGCATGCGGATGCCGGGCCAGCACCTCTTCGACGTCGGCCGGGTTGTTCTTGCTGCACAGGCACAGCAGCACGCCTTGCTGCTCCAGCGCCGCAAACGCCAGCTGGGCGCGCCAGTACACCCGGCCGGGGTGGCTGTGCGGATCGAGCTGGATGCCTTGCGGTCCGTCCTCGCCGACGATGCCGCCCCACAGCGTGTTGTCGCAATCCAGCACCAGCGCCTTGTGGAAGCGGCTGTGGAAGCCGCGGGTGGCCAGGCTGATGCGCTCGGCCAGGCCTTCGGCAAAGCGCGCGGTATACGGTGCGGTGTGGCGCAGGTAGAAGCGCATGTCCAGGCAGGCGCCGGCACCCAGCTGCCGCAGGATGGCGCTGCTGTCGACCAGGCGCACATGGGCATGGCCGGCGGCCTCGTCGCGCAGCGCGGCATTGAAGCGCGCCAGCACCGTGTCCACCAAATCGGGGCTGCCGCCATCCACCCCCTCGCCCAGCCGGTGCAGGGTGGTCACATGCAGGTGGCGCAGGGCCGCCGTGCGGCTGAACACCAGGCGCCAGCGGGCGCGCAGGTCGGCCTCCAGCGCATCGACCTGGGCGGCTGGCAGCAGCGGCAGCTGCAGTTCGAGCGCGGGCAGCAGGTTGTCGAACAGCTGCACCCAGACCATGCCGTGCAGGCCGGCGGCCAGGAAGCGTTCGGCATCGCCCACCGGGTCGTCATGCTGGCCGGTCTGCACCACCACGCGGGTGCCGCACAGCACGCCCTGGCGGCGCAGCTGGGTGCCCAGCAGGTCGATGCTGACATTGGCCGAGAGGCCCAGGCGCAGCAGCCGGTCCGCGGGCAGCTGCGGCTCCAGCGCCTGCAGCGCGGCCAGGGTGCGGGCCAGCGGCGTGCCGGGGCTGCGCAGCAGGGCCAGCCAGTCGGGGGCAGCCGGGGTGCTGGCCAGGGTGTCGGCCGGGGTGTCGGTGGCCGGGCGTTGCGCCTGCAGGGTGTCGCTCATGCCATCACCATGCCGCCGTTGACCCGCAGCGTCTGGCCGGTGACGAAGGCCGCCGCGGGCGAGACCAGGTAGGCCACGGCATCGGCCACGTCGGCCGGCCGTGCCAGACGGCGCAGCGGGGTCTGCCGCGCCACGATCAGCTGCTGCTTCTCGGGGATGTCGCCGATCAGGCCGGTGTCGGTCATGCCCGGCGCCACGCAGTTGACGGTGACGCCGCCCGGCCCCAGTTCGGCGGCAATGCTGCGCGCGAACATCGCCAGCCCGGCCTTGGCCGTGGCGTAGCCGGTCCAGTGCGGCGTGGGCTGGCCTTCGGTGGCTTGCGAGGTGATGTGGACGATGCGGCCTGCCCCACGCGCCAGCATGCCCGGCGCACACAGCTGGCTGAGCAGGAAGGCGCTCTTGAGCTGCACGTCCAGCTGCTGCTGCAGGTCGGCCCAGCGGGCATCGGCCAGGCTGCAGGGTGCGATGCGCGGCGAGGCGGCATGCACCAGCACGCCCACCGCGCCGAAGCGGCGCTGGGCCTGCGCCACCAGGCTGGCGGCGCCGGCCTCGGTGGCCACGTCGGCCTGCACCGCGATGGCCTGCGCACCGTCGGCCTGCAGCTGGTCGACGATCTGCTGGGCCCGCGCCTGGCTGCTGTGGTAGCTCAGCACCACCCGCAGGCCGTCCTGCGCCAGGCGGCGGCAGACCGCTTCGCCGATGCCACCGGCGCCGCCGGTGACGATGGCCACCGGACTCAGGCCCGGTGGCGGCGGCGCCGCCGCCACCGACGGCGCCAGCAGCTTCACCTTGCCCTGGCCCTGCAGCACCACCTGGCGGTGCTGGTTGACGATGCGGGTGTCCAGCTCCAGCAGGCGGTCGCGCTCGTGCTTCTTCAGCACGGTGCAGGTGATGGTGAGGCTGTCGCCCAGGCGCACCGGCAGCAGAAACTCCATCGCCTGGCTGACCCACAGCGCGCCCGGCCCGGGCAGCTGCGTGCCGATCACCGTGCTGATGAACGAGGCGCCCAGCATGCCGTGCACCACCACCTGCTTGAACGGCGTCTCGCTGGCGAAGGCCGGGTCGACATGCAGCGGGTTGTCGTCGCCGGTCATCTCGACGAAGCGGCGGATGTCGGCCTCGGTGATGGTTTTCTGCAGGGCCTGGCTGTCGCCGACCTGCAGGCGGTCGAAGTCGGCAAAGGCGGTCATGCCCGCGCCTCCACGGCCTGGCCGGCGGGCGCCCAGCGCCACAGGCTGGCACCGAAGTTGAAGCCGGCCCCCACCGCCGCCAGCATCACCAGCATGCCGGGCCGCAGATGCCCCTTCTGCACCGCCTCGCTCAGCGCGATGGCGATCGAGGCCGAGCCGGTGTTGCCGATGTCCTGCACATTGGTGTAGGTGCGCTCGGTGCTGGCGCCCACTTTGCGCACGATGTACTCGAGCAGGCGCAGGTTGGCCTGGTGGAAGATGAAGAAGTCCACCGCCGGCAGGCTGGTGCCGGCCTTCTCGCAGGCGCGCCGCATCACCTTGGGCAGGTGGGTGATGGCCTGCTTCCAGGTGGCGATGCCGTTCATCTCCATCGCGTCCACGGCGGCATCGCTGCTGCGGCCCAGGATCGGGTGGCTGGAGCCGCCGCCGCGCAGGCGCACCGCCTCGTAGTTGCTGCTGTCGGTGTGGAAGGCCGACGACTGGATGCCCTGGCCGGCCGCACAGCGGCCCAGCACCACGGCGCCGGCGCCGTCGCTCAGGTAGATGGCGGTGTTCACATCGGCCCGGTCGACATAGCGTGAGCACAGCTCCACCCCCACCACCAGCGCATGGCGCAGGGTGTCGTCGCGGAACAGGCGGTCGGAGGCGGCGGTGAGCCCGGCCACCACGCCGGCACAGTTGGCCTGCAGGTCGTAGATCTGCGCGTCGCGCGCGCCCAGGTCGCGGTGCAGGCGGGCCGACAGCGGCGGGAACACATAGTCGCCCGAGAAGGTGCAGACGATGATGATGTCCAGCTGCGCCGGCTGGATGCCGGCCGCATCGAGCGCCTGGCGCGCGGCGCGCAGCGCGAAGTCGCCGGCGCTGTCGTCGGGGCCGGCCAGGTGGCGGCGCTGGATGCCGGTCTTCTCGACGATCCATTCGGGCGACACGTCCAGCCGCTGGCACAGACTGGCGTTGTCTTCCACCTGGGCCGGCAGGTCGTGGCCGGTGCCGAGGATGGCGATGCCGAAGTCGCTGCTCATGCGGCCCCCTTGCCCACGACGAAGGCCGCGGCCAGCGGCACCGGCACGCCCGGGCGCGGCGGCGCATAGGCTGCACCGGCCCACGACTGCTCCAGCACGAAGCCCGCTGCCTGCAGGTGCTGCCAGACCTCGTCGGGCTGGCGGTAGAGGTGGATGTGGTCGGCATGCGCGGCGTTCAGGGCCGCCGTGATGAAGGCCTTGCCGCCGGGCTGCAGCGCCGCATGCAGGGCGCGCAGGAAGCGCACCGGATCGTCCAGGTGCTCCAGCACCTCGACGCAGACCAGCCAGGGCACCGGCGGCATCGGCTCGGCCACCACGTCCTGGCGGTGCAGGGTGTAGCGGCTGTCGCAGCCGAAGCGCTGCATCTGCAGGGCGGCGAACTCGCAGGACGACGGGCTGATGTCGTAGCCGGCGCCGCTGGCCGCCGGCAGCGATTGCAGCAGCAGCCGCGAATACAGGCCGGTGCCCACGCCCACCTCGGCAAACTGGCCGGTGCCGGCCAGCCGCATCGGCGCGATGAAGGCCTGCTCGAAGAACTGCAGCTGACGGTAGTGGTGCGGCCACAGGTAGTGCGACAGCAGCAGGCCGGGCAGGTACTCGTCGGCCATGTGGCGGCTGTTGAAGTAGACCTCGGCGGCGGCCTCGGCATGGCTCTTGTCGGGGTAGGTGCCGCTGGCCTCGAAGGCCTTCTGCCGGCGCATCGCGTCCAGCGCGAAGCTGCTGTAGCCGCGGGCCGCGGCGGCCAGGGCGTCGTCGCCGGGCAGGAAGCGCTGCAGCAGGTCCTCGAAGGCCAGCAGCCAGGGCGTGCCAAACGCCGCCTGGGCGCGGCCGATCAGCCCGGCCGACAGGCGGTGGTGCGCCTGGAACAGCGCCTGCAGCCGTGCCGTGCAGGGCGGCAGCGGGGTGGTGTGGACGGAGGAAGCGTGCATACCGCCAACGTTGCCACGGTGGGGCGCCGGCAAAACCATGTGATGGGGCGATTTCGCAGCCAATTTGCAGGGCAGGGTGGCGCGGCGTGTGCGGCTGTTGCCGCAGCGAACTGACGTCCAAAGCACGCGGATTTTGCACCAATGCGACGCGGCCAGCCGGCATCCAATGCGGGCTTGTCCCGTCCCCATCCTGCCCGGCGTCCCGCGCCGGCCTGCACCTGACATGGTCGACCGCATCCTCGTTCTGCACCGGCTGGACATCGCGCCTGCCGAACAGCTGGCCAAGCAGCTCGCCGCCCAGGGCGGCGAACCGCCGGTGCTGACCGTGCTGGACCCGTCGCTGCACACCTACGCGGTGAGCACCGGCCTGCGCGGCGCCCAGCTGCTGAACCTGCGCGGCGGCGATGTCGATTCGGCCGAAGCGGCCGCCCGCGCGCTGTCGGCCGCCCGCATCATCAGCGGCGAGGCCGACACCCTGATGAGCGCGCTGATCCCGGCCGCCCGTGGTGCAGCCTGGCTGAGCTTCTGGTTCCGCACGCTGCACACCACGGTCTACGGCTGCCGCAGCATCGCCCGCACGCTGGCGCCGCACGTGGCGCGCGACCAGCTGCACCTGCTGCTGCCCGATGTGCCGCACCGCTACGGCTACCACTCCTATGTGCCCGGGCAGGTGATGCACCGGGTGCTGCGCGAGGCCGGCCAGGCGCCGCGGCTGTGGACCAACCCGGTGCCGCCGCAGGATCCGGTGCAGCTGCCCGACCCCTGGTCGGCGCCCGACGGCATGGCGCCCGAGCTGCTGTGCTGCGTGCCCACCTGCTTCCAGGACAGTGCGCTGTTCACCGCCGAGCTGCAGGCCAGCGGCAAGTCGGTGCTGGTGCTGCCATCCCCGGTGTACGACGTGCCCACCGACGGCCTGCCGCGCTGCAGCCTGGCGCTGCCCGAGCAGCTGGCCGGGCGGCTGGACAGCGCCGACCTGCAGGCGCTGGAGGCGCTGCTGCCCCGGCTGGCGGCACTGCTGATGACGCACATCGAGCCGCTGCTGGGCCATGCCGGCATGGCCCAGCGCCAGGTGGATGTGATCGTCGAGGGCTACCGGCAGAACGTGCTGCTGTACCTGGCGCTGCAGGCCCGCTTCGGCCGGCAGGCGCCGAAGACGCTGCTGATCAGCAACCACGATGTGGGGCTGCATGGCGCGATGGTCAGCTTTGCGCGCCAGCACGGCCTGCGCATCGTGATGGTGCCGCATGCCAAGATCTTCAACAGCGTGGTGCCCAGCTACGACCAGGACGTGCTGTGCCTGACCCACCCGATGCAGGGTGGCGAGGTGATCGACGTCGACGGCTGCCGCATGGCCACCGGCCTGCTGGACTTCGGCCGCAGCCTGCAGCTGCCCAGCCAGCCGCCAAAGCCCCTGGCCACGCTGGGCATCGTGCTCAATGCGGTCTCGGCCAACACCATCATGCTGCTGGACATGCACATCTACATGCACGGCCTGCAGCAGCTGCTGGCCTGGTGCGGCGCGCATGGGGTGC
Source organism: Pseudaquabacterium pictum (assembly GCF_005403045.1). Taxonomy (GTDB): domain Bacteria; phylum Pseudomonadota; class Gammaproteobacteria; order Burkholderiales; family Burkholderiaceae_C; genus Pseudaquabacterium; species Pseudaquabacterium pictum. Next base: position 26,785 of record NZ_BJCL01000022.1, on the reverse strand, counting down.
ACTGCCGCGTCCGGTGCCGGCCCAACGGCAGCATCCTGCCGATGGTCAGCGCCCGCCTGGGGATAGACGCCGAGGAACTGGCCCGGCAGCAGCAGGGCAGCCTGGTGGACTTTGCCCAGGGCTGCGACCTGGTGCTGGGCTACGACGTGCCGACCAGCGGTGCCTTCGACCTGCTGGAGCAGGGCCTGCCGGTCTTGCAGACGCTGTGCCGCCGGCTGGAGCCCGAGCAGCTGCGCATGGCCGACGAACGCATCGTGCCGCGCCTGTCGGTGGCCGACACGCTGCAGCAGCTGGACCGCTTCGTCGGCGAACCGCTGGCGCTGTGGCGCTACCGCCGCAGCCAGCACGCCAGGCTGGTGGCCGCCTCGGCCGAGGCCCAGCCGCTGCGCGCCTGGCTGTGAACCGCGGGCGGTGTGCCCGGCGGAGGATCAGGCGGGCAGGGCGTGCACCGCGGGCGCCGGCACGAAGCCGCTGCGCACCGGGATGCCGGCGGCGGCCATCGCTGCCTTGGCGCCGGCCGGTGTCTGTTCGGTGTAGTGGAAGATGCTGGCCGCGGCCACGGCCGAGGCGCCGGCTTGCAGCACCGCGTCGACCATGTGCCGGTAGTTGCCGGCCCCGCCCGATGCGATGACCGGAATGCGCACCGCCTGGGCCACCTGGGCGATCAGGTCGAGGTCATAGCCCTGCATGGTGCCGTCGCGCTCGACCGAGGTCAGCAGGATCTCGCCGGCACCGCGGTCTTCCAGCTCGCGGGCCCAGTCGCGCACCGCGCGTCCGGTGGCGTGCTGACCGGCGTGGCTGAAGCATTGCCACTGGCCCGGGCCAGTGTTCCGCACGTCGATGCTGGCCACCACGCACTGGCTGCCGTGGCGCTGGGCGATGGCGTCGATCAGCCCCGGGTCGGCATAGGCCGCGGTGTTGACCGCCACCTTGTCGGCACCGGCGCGCAGCAGGCGCTGCACCTGCGCGATGCCGGTGATGCCGCCGCCCACGGTCAGCGGCACGAAGCAGTCGGCCGCGAAGTCGTCCACCGATTCGGTGTCGGGCTCGTCGCCCGTGGCGTGCGCGACGATGTCGAGCAGCACCAGTTCGTCGACCTCCCGCTGGTTGTAGACCTTGATGGCCGGCAGCACCGGACCGACCCGGCGCCAGCTGTCGAAGCCCACGCCCTTGACGAGGCCGACCTGCTTCCACAGCAGGGTGGGGATCACGCGCACCTTCAGCATGGCACCGGCTCCGTCACCAGGGCGAGGAAGTTGCGCAGCAGCCGGAAGCCGGCGCGGCCGCTCTTTTCCGGATGGAACTGGGTGCCGCAGACAGGGCCGTGGCGCACCACGGCGGCCACCGGCAAGCCGTAGTCGGTGGTGGCCAGCAGGTGGGCGGAGTCGTCCGGCACCATGCCGTAGCTGTGCACGAAGTAGAAATCGGTGCCCGTGGGGATGCCGCCCAGCAGCGCATCGTCCTGCGCCGGCTGCACGCCGTTCCAGCCCACATGCGGCAGGCGCTGGATGCAGCCCAGGCTGGCCAGGCTGACCACCCGGCCCGGCACCAGGCCCAGACCCGGCGTGCCACCGGGCCGGTGGGCGCCCTCCAGGCCGCTGCTGGCCAGCAGCTGCATGCCCAGGCAGATGCCGAGCAGGGGCGTGCCGTGGTCCTGCACCTGGCGCTGCAGCGCTGTGGTCCAGCCGCCGTCGTCCAGCAGGCCCATGCAGGTGGTGAAGCTGCCGACGCCCGGCAGCACCAGGCGGTCGACCTCTGCCAGCTCGGCCGGCTGGCGCAACGCGGTGGCCTCGGCACCCAGCGACGCCAGCGCGCGCAGCACCGAGCCCAGGTTGCCCACGCCGTAGTCGACGACGCCCACGCGCATGGCTCAGGCCGCCTCGCGCAGGGCCACGGCCGGGCGCACCGGGTTGTCGTGGTTCAGCTTGAAGAGGTTGCCGTGCCGGTCCTTGCGCAGGGCGCCGTTGGCTTCGCGCTGGAAGATCTTCTTGTTGGTGAAGCGGTCGCACAGGCGGATGAACTCGTCGACGCCCATCTCCAGCGGCGCCAGGATCTCGGCCAGCGGCTTGCCCAGGTAGGACCAGGGGAACTTGCCGTCCAGCCGCTGCACGATGTCCAGCCCGTCCTCCCGGGTCAGCCGGCCGCGGCGGATGTGCAGGCAGGCATGGTCGGTGGCGCGGCCGAAGCCGAACTTCAGGAACTTGAAGTAGTCGTGGATGCCGTGCTGGTGGTTGTCGAGGTTCTCGTAGTTCACCATCGAGCCTTCCACCGCCGTCGGGTGGCTGGCAAAGCCGTGGCCCTGGGCAATCAGCGCGTTCGACAGCCCGTCCCAGGGCAGGTAATGGCCGAGGAACAGGCCGGTCACGCCGACGCGGGCCAGCTCTTCGTCGCTGGGGTAGGTGTAGTGGATCAGGTGCTTGGCCTCGATGCCGTCCTGGCCCACCAGGTCGGTGACCCGCATGCCCAGCAGGCCACCGAACTCCTCCAGCCAGCGGCGGTTGAGCACGTTGTTCTGTGCCGCCGCGGCGGGGCCGCCGTACTCGTCCTGCGAGTTCTCGCCCCAGACGATCAGCGGCACGTTGAACTGCACCGCCGCCCGCACCGGGATGGTGAAGATGCCCACATGCTCGGGCCAGGCGATGTCGCCCACCTGGGTCAGGCCGATGCGGTTGAGCCGGGCCCGCACCAGCGGGTTGGGCGACACCTCGACATGGTCGACGCCCAGGCGCTTGAGGTTCTCGATGTTCTGGCGGCCCAGGGGCGACAGGTCGCAGGTGCTGCTGGTCACGCACAGCGGGTTCAGGCCCAGCTGCAGCATGCGCACCACCTGGTAGGTGCTGTCCTTGCCGCCGCTGACCGGCACGATGCAGTCCCAGTGGCTGCCGTCGCGCCGACGGTGCTTCTCCACCAGGGTCAGCAGCTCCTGGCGGCGCAGGTCCCAGTCGACCTGTGCGCGGTTGCGGTAGCTGCGGCAGGCATTGCACTCGCCGGTTTCGTCGAGCTGCAGGTCCGGCTTGGTGTCGGGCATCACGCAGCTGCGGCAGTAGGTCAGCATGTCGGGGCTCCTCGGGGGTCTGGGTGGTGTCAGTGCTGGGCGACGCCGTCCACCTGGGTGGCGATCAGGTCGCGCAGTTGCGGCACGGTCAGGAAGTCGGGGTTGCTGCCGCTGTCGTAGCTGAAGCCCGGGCGCACCCGGCGTGCACCCTGGCGGGCGCAGTAGTCGTCCAGGCTGTAGTCGGCGCCGCTGGGCAGGATGGCGTAGTAGTCGCCCAGGTCCACGGTGTTGGGGCTGTCGCTGGCGGTGATCATTTCCTCGTGGATCTTCTCGCCGGGGCGGATGCCCACCACCTGCTGGCGGCAGCCGGGCGCCACGGCCTCGGCCACGTCGGTGATGCGGTAGCTGGGCAGCTTGGGCACCAGGATCTCGCCGCCCCAGGCATGCTCGATGGCCCACAGCACCATCTCCACGCCCTCGTGCAGGCTGATGTTGAAGCGGGTCATCTCGGGTGCGGTGATCGGCAGCACGCCGGTCTGGCGCCGCGCCTTGAAGAACGGGATCACCGAGCCGCGGCTGCCCATCACGTTGCCGTAGCGCACCACCGAGAAGCGCAGGTCGCGCGAGCCCTTGATGTTGTTGGCCGCCACGAACAGTTTGTCCGAGCACAGCTTGGTGGCACCGTACAGGTTCACCGGCGCGGCCGCCTTGTCGGTGGACAGCGCCACCACCCGCTTGACGCCGGCGTCTAGGCAGGCCTCGATCAGGTTCTGCGCACCCAGCACATTGGTCTTGATGCACTCGAACGGGTTGTACTCGGCCGCCGGCACCTGCTTCAGCGCCGCGGCATGCACCACCACGTCGATGCCCTCCAGTGCGCGCAGCAGGCGCTGCGGGTCGCGCACGTCGCCGATGAAGTAGCGGATCTGCGGGTAGTCCCGCTCGCCGTAGGTCTGCGCCATCTCGAACTGCTTGAGCTCGTCGCGCGAGAACACCACCACCCGGCGCACGCCGGGATAGCGCTGCAGCAGGGTGCCGACGAACTGGCGGCCGAAGGAGCCGGTGCCGCCGGTGATGAGGACAGATTTTCCGTTGAGCATGTGCTGACCCGCCTTGTGCATGGATGGCCGCCCGCCACGGGGCCGGACGGCATGCATCCACTGTGGCGCAGCCCGGTCCGGCGGGATCGCCAAAGAAGCCAGCCCCGGGGGGCGCTTTTCGGCGCCGCCCGGGGCTGGCAGTGGGGTCGGACCGGCCGGTGGCCGGCGCCGGTCAGATCAGCGGCTGGTTCTTCAGCAGCTCTTCCTCGAACGGGTTGAGCTTGTGGTGGACCACGGCCGGTGTCACGCTGGCGGTCTGCACCACGCTGCTGCTGCCACCATCGGCGCTGCCGGTCAGGTGGTCTGGCGCGTCGGCCAGCAGATCGGTGATCTGAGGCGGCGGCGCCTCGCTGCGGGCCTTGGCGAACCACACGTCGGCCATCTCGTGGGTGTTGCCGTCGTCGGTGGTGTAGCTGCCGACCAGGGCCACGGCATTGCCGTTGTCCAGGCGGTCCGACGTGACATGGTCCAGGCTCAGCGCATTGATGCCCAGGTCGATCAGGCCGCGCAGTTCGCCGACGTCGGTGTAGCCGTCGCGGTTGCCGTCCACCCACACCTGCAGCTCGCCGAAGGCCTGGTCGGCGGCGGTCAGCTGGCCGTCACCGTTGCTGTCGAGCGCAGCCATGGCGGCGTAGCCGTGGCCGGCACGGTTGCCGTTGGCGAGGCGGGTGCCCACGCCGAACAGCTCGCTGCCGTCGTTGATGCTGCCGTCGCGGTTGATGTCCCGCACCAGCAGGCCGTCGCCCTCGCCGACCCAGCCGTACTGGCCGGTGGTGCCGGTGGCCGCCAGGTCGAACTGCACGCCTTCCTCCGCCGACAGGGTCTTCACCCCGTTGCCGTCCAGGTCCAGGATGATCGGCGACAGCGCATTGAACGCCGTGAGCTGCGCGCCGCTCATCAGCGCCTGGTCTTCGGTGGAGAAGGCCAGTGCCTGGGTCATCGACATCGACTGGATCGCGCTCACCTGCAGCGCCGCGATGTGGTCGTTGGTCAGCGCCACGATCTGGTTGGTCAGCAGCGCTGCGGCCTGGGCGTTGGTCAGCGACGAGATCTGCTCGTTGGTCAGCGCCGCGATGTCGGCCGTCTCCAGCCAGCGGATCTGCTGCGTGGTCAGCGCCGCGAACTGCGTGGCCGTCAGGGCCTGCAGGTCGTCGCTGCCCAGGGCATTGATCTGCTGCTGGGTGAAGGCCTTCACCTGGCTGGCGGTGAACTCCTGCAGGTCGCCGGCGGACAGGGCACCGATGTCGGCCGATTCGATGGCCCGCACCTGGATGGTGCTCAGGGCGGCCACCTGCTCGGCATTGAGCACGGCGATGTCGTTGGCGCTCAGGATCGCGATGTCGTCGGTGCCCAGGGCGCGCAGCTGGCTGTTGCTCAGCAGGGCGATGTCGGTGCTGTCCAGCGCGCCGACCTGGGTGACGGTCAGCGCATTGATCTGCACTGTGCTCAGGGCCTGGATCTGGCTGTCGGTCAACAGCAGCAGGTCGGCGCTGGCCAGGGTGGAGACCTGCAGCGTGGTCAGGCCGCCGATCTGGCTCTCCGACAGCGACTGCAGCTGCGCATCGCTCAGGCCGGCGATCTGCAGCGAGGTCAGCGCACCCACCTGGCCGGCGGTGAGGTAGCTCAGCGCCTCCTCGCTCAGGCCCTTGATGTCGGCCGACTCGATGGCCAGGCGCTGGCTGGCGCTCATGCCGGTGAGCTGGTCGCCGGTGAGGGCGGCCAGGTCATCGGTGCCCCAGGCGGCGATGGCCGCGGTGCCGAAGGCCCGCACCTGGGACACGCCGAGGCCGTTCAGGTCCTCGGCCTGCAGGTTGGCCGCCTGGTTGGTGGTCAGCGCCGCGATCTGCGCCGTGCTCAGCTGCTGGAACTGCGTCACGCTGAAGGCGTTCAGGTCGTCGGTGGCCAGCTGCGTGATCTGCAGCGTGCTCAGGCCCGACAGCTGGGTCTCGCTCAGCGCCTGCAGTTGCTCGCTCGACAGCGCCCCCAGCTGGCTGGAGGTGAGCATGCCGATCTGCAGTGCGCTCAGGCTGGACAGGGCATCGAGGCCGATGGCGCCGATGTCCGCCGTCTCGATGGCCCGCAGCTGGGCGCTGGTCAGCACCGCCAATTGCTCACCGGTGAGGGTGGCGATGTCGGCGGAATCCATGGCGGCCAGCTGGCCGGTGCGCAGTGCCGCCACCTGGGTGATGCTCAGCGCGGCCAGGTCGCTGGCCTGCAGGTTGGCCACCTGGCTGTTGGTCAGCCCGGTGATCTGGGCCGCCGACAGGGCGCGGAACTGGTCCTCGCTGAACTGGTTCAGGTCATCGGTGGCCAGCGAGGCCAGCTGGGCGGTGCTCAGGCCCGACAGCTGCTCGTTGGTGAAGGCCTGCAGTTGCTCGGAACCCAGCGCACCGAGCTGCGGCGTGGTCAGCGCAGCCACCTGGGCGGTGGTCAGCGCACCGAAGGCGCCGGCGCTGATGCCGCCGATGTCGGCCGTCTCGATGGCCCGCACCTGGGCGGTCGACAGCGCCGCCAGCTGCTCGCCGTTGAACACCACCAGGTCGGCGCTGTCCAGCGCAGCGATCTGGCCGGTGCGCAGGGCCGCCATCTGGTTGACGGTCAGCGCGCCGAGGTCGTCGGTCTCCAGATTGGCCACCTGGTTGTTCAGCAGGCCGGCGATCTGTGCCGTGCCCAACGCCTGGAACTGCGTGGCGGTGAGCAGGTTCAGGTCGTCGGTGGCCAGGGCCGCCAGCTGGGTGGTGCTGAGGCCGGCCAGCTGCTGGTCGGTGAAGGACTGCAGCTGCTCGCTGGTCAGTGCGGCCAGCTGGGCATTGGTCAGCGCAGCCATCTGCGCGGCTGTGAGGCTGCCCAGGGCGGCGACTCCGATGTCGTCGATGTCGCCGATCTCGATGGCCCGGATCTGGTTGGTGGTCAGGCTGGCCAGCTGGTCGCCGGTGAGCAGGAACAGCTCCTCGGTGCCCAGGGCGGCCACCTGGGCCGTGGTCAGCGCAGCGATCTGCGTGCCGGTGAGGGCCTGCAGGTCGTTGCTGGCCAGGTTCAGCAGCTGGTCGGTGCCCAGCGCGGCGATCTGCCGCGTGGTCAGGCCCTGCAGCTGGCTGGCCACCAGGGTGTTGAGATCGTCGCTGCTCAGCGAGTTCAGCTGGGCGATCGTCAGGCCGGCGATCTGGGTGTCGCTCAGGCCCTGCAGCTGGTCGGACGACAGCGCTGCCAGCTGCTCGGTCGTCAGCGTCGCCACCTGGGCCGCGGTCAGGCCGCCCAGGGCTGCCACCGTCAGGCCGGTGATGTCTGCCGTCTCGATGGCGCGCAGCTGCGTGCTGCTCATCGCGCCCAGTTGCTCGCCGCTGAGCTGGCCCAGGTCGACGCTGTCCAGCCAGCCGATCTGGGTGGCGCTGAGGCCGGACACCAGGGTGCCGCTCATCGCCGCCAGCGTGTCGGTGGCCAGGCCATCGATCTGGCTCTGGCTGAGCGCGCGGATCTGCGCGGTGCCGAACTCGTTGAAGTCGGTCGCCGACAGGGCGTTCAGGTCGTCGGTCTCGATGGCCTGCACCTGGGCATCGGTCAGGGCGCCCAACTGCTCGGCACCCATGGCACCGAAGTCGGCGCTGTCCAGGACCACCATGTCCTCGGTGCCCAGCGCACGGATCTGTGCGGTGGTCAGCGCGGCCAGGTCGTCGGTCTCCAGGTTGCCGATCTGTTCGCTGCTCAGGCCGGCCATCTGCGCGGTGCTGAAGCTGCGGAACTGCGCGGCGGTGAAGGCGTTGAGGTCCGCGCTGGCGATGGCCGACAGCTGCGCCGCGGTGAGGCCGCGCATCTGCACGTCGTTCAGGGCCATCAGCTGCTCGGAGCCCAGTGCGCCCACCTGCTCGGAGCTCAGCGCGCCGATCTGCAGCGAGGTCAGCCCGGTCAGCGCAGCCAGGGAGATGCCGCCGATGTCGGCGGTCTCGATGGCACGGAGCTGGTTGGTGCCCAGGCCGGAGATCTGGTCGGCCGACAGCAGGCCCAGGTCTTCCGAGCTCAGGCCCACGATGGCGTCGGTGGCCAGGGCGCGCACCTGGGCGGCGCTCAGCGCCTGCAGGTCCGTGCTCTCCATCTTCATCACCTGCTCGCTGGCGAGCGCGGCAATCTGGCGGGTGCTCAGGTTCTGGATCTGGGCGGCCTGCAGCGCGTTCAGGTCTTCGCTGACCAGGCTGCGCATCTGCGCCGTGGTCAGACCCGACAGCTGGTCGGCGCTGAGGGCGCGCAGCTGGTCGCTGCCCAGGGCACCAAGCTGTTCAGTGCTCAGCGCGGCAATCTGGGCCGATGTCAGCGCCCCCAGGGTGCCGCCGGTCAGCACGCCGAGGTCGGCCGTGTCGATGGCCCGCACCTGGGCGGTCGTCAGCGCGGCGATCTGGGTCGCGGTGAAGTAGCCGATGTCGCTGGAATCCATCGCCGCGATGTTGGCGGTCGACAGGGCCGCCACCTGACGCTCGCTGAGCGCCTGCACGTCCGTGCTCTCCAGCTTGACCACCTGGGCCGTCTCCAGCGCGGCGATCTGGGCCGTCGACAGGTTGCTGAACTGGCTGGCGAGCAGCATGTTCAGGTCCTCCGTCTGCAGCCCGGCGATCTGGGCCGTGCTCAGGCCGGCCAGCTGGTCGCCGGTCAGGCGCTGCAGCTGCTCGCTGCCCAGCGCGGCCAGCTGCTCATCGCTGAGCGCGCGGATCTGCGCCGAGCTGAAGCCGCCCACGGCAGCCGCGCTCAGCGCGGCCACGTCGGCCGTCTCCATCGACCGCACCTGGGCGGTGGTCATGGCGCTGATGAAGTTGGCGTTCAGCGCGGCGGCGTCGGCGGTGTCCAGGCCGGCGATGGCGCGGGTCTGCAGTGCCGCCACCTGGTTGGCGCTCAGCGCCAGCAGGTCGGCCGACTCCATCGTGCTGACCTGGCTGCTGGTCAGCCCGGCGATCTGGGCCGTGCTGAAGCCGCTGAACTGGTCGGCCTTGAAGGCGTTCAGGTCGTCCGATGCCAGGCTGGACAGCTGGGCCGTGCTCAGGCCTGCCAGCTGGGATTGGCTGAAGGCCTGGAGCTGCTCGCTGCCCAGGGCCGCCAGCTGGGCCGTGGACAGTGCACCCAGCTGGCCGGAGCTCAGGCTGCCCAGGCTGCTGACGGTGAGGTTGTCGATGTCGGCCGTCTCGATGGCGCGCACCTGGTCGGTGCTCAGCGCGGCCACCTGGCTGCCGTCCAGCGCGGCCAGGTGGCTGCTCTCCAGCGCGGCGATGTCGCGGGTCTCGATGGCCCGGATCTGCGCCGTGCTGAAGCCGGCCAGGTCGGCGGTGTCCATCTTGTTGAACTGCAGCGTGGTCAGGCCGGCCACCTGGGCGGTGCTGAGCCAGGACATCTGGGTCTGGGTCAGCGCGTTCAGGTCGTCGGTGTCCAGCGCGGCAAGCTGGGCGGTGCCCATGCCGGCCACCTGGATCTCGGTCAGGCTGCCGAGCTGGTCGGTGCCCATGGCGCCCAGCTGCACCGAGGTGAGCGCGGCCACCTGGGCGGCGCTGAGGCTGCCGATGGCGCTGGCCAGGATGCCCTTGATGTCCTCGCTCTCGATGGCGCGCACCTGGGTCGTGCTCAGTGCGGCCAGCTGGTCGGCGCTGAGCTTGGCCAGGTCGGCCGAGTCCAGGGCCGCCAGATCGCGGGTCTCGATGGCGCGGATCTGTTGGGTGTCCAGGGCCTGCAGGTCATCGCTGGCCAGGTTGGCGAACTGCAGCGTCGTCAGGCCGGCGATCTGTGCCGTGCTCAGGCCCGCGAACTGCTCGGCGGTGAACTGGTTCAGGTCGTCGGTGGACAGGCTGGCCAGCTGGGTGGTGCTCAGGCCGGCCAGCTGGGCGGTGCTCAGCACCTGCAGCTGTTCCGAGGCCATCGCGGCGAGCTGCTGCGTGGCCAGGGCGGCCACCTGCTGGGTCGTCAGGCCCATCAGCGCCTCGGTGCCGATCCTGACCAGGTCGGCCGTCTCGATGGCACGGATCTGGGCCGTGCTCAGCAGGGCCATCTGCGCGGAGGTGATCGCAGGCATGTCGGCCGTGTCGAGGGCGAAGATGCCGCGGGTGGTCAGCGCGGCCAGCTGGGCGGGCGTCAGTGCGGCCAGGTCCACGCTCTCCAGCATGGACACCTGGGCGGTGGTCAGCGCGGACATCTGCTCGGTGGTGAGTGCCACGAACTGGTCGGAGGTCAGCGCATTCAGGTCTTCACTGGCCAGGCTGGCCAGCTGGGCGGTGGTCAGGCCGCGCACCTGGTCGGTGGTCAGGGCGGTCCACTGCTCGCTCGCCAGGGCGGCGAGCTGCCGGCTGCCCAGGGCCGCCACGTTGCCGGCCGAGAGGGCCGCCAGGGCCTGCGTGCTGACCGCGGCGAAGTCGGCGCTCTCGATGGCGCGCAGCTGGGTGCTGGTCAGCGCGGTGATCTGGCCGCTGCTCAGGGCCTGGATGTCCAGGCTGTCCAGGGCGGCGATGTCGCGCGTCTCCATCCAGCTGAGCTGTTCGGAGCCCAGGGACGCGATGTCCTCGCTGGTCAGCGAGGCCACCTGCGCGGTGGTCAGCGCCACCACCTGTTCGGCATTCAGCGCACCGAGCTGGTCGGTGGTCAAGGCGCCGAGGTCGTCCGTCTGCAGCGTGGCGATCTGGGCCGTGGTCAGGCCGCGGATCTGGTCGGTGGTCAGCGCCCGCAGCTGCTCGCTGGCCATCGCGGCCAGTTGCGTGCTGCTCAGCGACGTGAGGTTGGCCAGGCCGATGGCGGCGATGGCATCGGTGCTGATGGCGGCCAGGTCCTCGGTCTCCAGGGCGCGCAGCTGGTCGCCGCTGAGCACCGCCACCTGCGTGGTGTTCAGCGCGGCCAGGTCGGCGCTGTCCAGCGCCGCGAGGTCGCGGGTTTCCATCGCACGCAGCTGGTCGGTGCCCAGGGCGGCGATGTCCTCGCTGCCCAGGGCGGCCCACTGGCGGGTGGTCAGGGCCACGATCTGGTCGTTGCTCAGGCTGTTGATCTGGCTGGTGGTCAGCGCATTCAGCTCCTCGGTGCCGAGGGTGGCCATCTGGGTCGTGGTCAGCGCGCGCAGCTGGTCGCTGGTCAGCGCCTGCAGCTGGTCGCTGCCCATGGCCGCGAACTGCACGCTGGTCAGCGCGGTGATGGCCGTCAGGCCCATCGCGGCGATGGCCTGGGTGCTGACGGCAGCAAGGTCATTGGTCTCGATGGCGCGCAGCTGGTCGCCGCTGAGGATGGCCATCTGGGCCGTGGTCAGGGCAGCCAGGTCCACGCTGTCGAGGGCGGCGATGTCGCGCGTCTCCATGGCACGCACCTGCTCGGTGCCCAGCGAGGCGATGTCGTCGCTGTCCAGCGCCGCAAACTGGCGGGTGGTCAGCGCGACGATCTGCTCGGTCGACAGCGATGCCAGCTGGGTGGTGGTCAGCGCCACCATGTCCTCGGTCGTGATGTTGGCGACCTGGGTCGTGGTCAGGCTCTGCAGCTGCTCGGTCGTCAGGGCGGCCCACTGGTCGCTGCCCAAGGCGGACAGCTGGCTGGTGGAGAAGCCGTTGATCGAGCTGGCGGAGATGGTCACCAGGCCGGCGGTGGTCATCGCGGCCAGGTCGGCGGTCTCGATGGCGCGCAGCTGGGAGGCGGTCAGCGCCGCCACCTGCTTCGACGACATCACCGCAAAGTCGGCGCTGTCCAGGGCCGCGATGTGGGCGGTGGTCAGCACCACGATCTGCTCGGTGCTCAGTGCACCCAGGTCCTCGCTCTCCAGCGCGCTGATCTGCTTGGTCGTCAGCGACACCAGCTGCTCGGTGCTCAGCGAGACGATCTGCGTGCTGCTCAGGCCGTTCAGGTCGTCGGTGGCCAGGCCGGCCAGCTGGGCGGTGCTCAGCGCCCGGATCTGGGCGGTGGTCAGCGCCTGCAGCTGGTCGCTGGCCAGGGCGCCGATCTGGCGGGTGGTCAGCGCGGCGACGTTTTCGCTGCTCAGTGCCACGATGCCGTTGGTGGAGATGGCGATCAGGTCGACCGTCTCCAGCGCAGCCAGCTGCTCGGAGCTGAGCGCGGCCACCTGGCGGGAATCCAGGATCACCAGGTCGGCCGAGTCCAGCGCCGCGATCTGGGCGGTGGTCAGGCGGCGCAGCTGGTCGGTGCCCAGGGCGCCCACGTCCTCGCTGCCCATGGCGGCGATCTGGCGGGTGCTCAGGCTGGCGAGCTGCTCGGTCTGCAGGCTGGCGAACTGGCTGCTGGTCAGGGTGCCGATGTCCTCGGTGGACAGGCCGGTCAGCTGGTGGGTGGTCAGGGCGCGCAGCTGGCCGCTGGTCAGCGCCTGCAGCTGGTCGGTGCCCAGGGCGCCGAGCTGGCGCGAGGTGAGGCCGTCGATGTCGGCGCTCTCCAGGCCCACCATCGCGTCGGTGGTCATGGCCAGCAGGTCCTGGGTCTCCAGGGCGGCGAGCTGTTCGGTGCCGAAGGCGGCCACCTGGGTGCTGGTCAGGGCCAGCACATCGGCCGAGTCCAGTGCCACGATCTGGGCGGTGGTCAGGCGGCGCAGCTGGTCGGTGCCCAGGGCACCCACGTCCTCGCTGCCCATGGCGGCGATCTGGCGGGTGCTCAGGCTGGCCAGCTGTTCGGTCATCAGGCTGGCGAACTGGGTGCTGGTCAGGGTGCCGATGTCCTCGGTGGACAGGCCGGTCAGCTGGTGGGTGGTCAGGGCCCGCAGCTGGCCGCTGGTCAGCGCCTGCAGCTGGTCGGTGCCCAGGGCGCCGAGCTGGCGCGAGGTGAGGCCGTCGATGTCGGCGCTCTCCAGGCCCGCCATGGCATCGGTGGTCATGGCCAGCAGGTCCTGCGTCTCCAGGGCGGCGAGCTGGTCGGTGCCGAAGGCGGCCACCTGGGTGCTGGTCAGGGCCAGCACGTCGGCCGAGTCCAGCGCCACGATCTGGGCGGTGGTCAGGCGGCGCAGCTGGTCGGTGCCCAGGGCGGCCACGTCCTCGCTGCCCATGGCGGCGATCTGTCGGGTGCCCAGGCCGGCGAGCTGGTCGGTGGCCAGGCCGGTGAACTGGTCGCTGGTCAGGGCGACGATGTCGTCGGTGCCCAGGCCCAGCAGCTGGGCCACGCTCAGGCCACGCAGCTGGCGGGTGGTCAGTGCCTCGATCTGCTCGCTGGCCAGGTTGCTCAGCTGGTTGGTGCTGAAGCCGTCCATGTCGGCGCTGGCGATGGCGGCCAGCGTCTCGGTGGTAAGGGCGCGCAGGTCCTGGGTCTCGATGGCCATCAGCTGGTCGGTCGACAGCGCGCGGATCTGCAGGCTGGAGAGGGCGACGAAGTCGGCCGTCTCCAAGGCTGCCAGGTCGCGGGTCTCCATGGCCCGCAGCTGGTCGGTCTCGAGGGCGGCGATGTCGGTGCTGTCCAGGGCCGTCCACTGGCGGGTGGTCAGCGCGATGACCTGCTCGGTGCCCAGCGCAGCGATCTGCGTGGTGGTCAGCGCGGTCAGGTCGTCGGTGGCGATGTTGGCCACCTGGTGGGTGGTCAGCGCGGTCAGCTGCTCGGTGCTCAGCGACGACCATTGCTCGCTGCTCAGCGCGGCCAGCTGGCCGGTGGAGAAGCCATTGATGGCGGCAGCGAACACCGTGCCCAGGGCGGCGGTGCTCAGCGCGGCCAGGTCGGCCGTCTCGATGGCCCGCAGCTGGTCGGCATCGAACGAGGCCACCTGGCGCGAGGTCATCACCGCGAAGTCGGCGCTGTCCAGCGCCACGACCTGGGCGGTGGTCAGCACGCGGATCTGCTCGGTGCCCAGGGCGCCGAGGTCCTCGCTCTCCAGGGCGCTGATCTGCTTGGTGGTCAGCGCCACCAGCTGCTCGGTGCTCAGCGCCTTGATCTGGGTGCTGGACAGGCCATTCAGGTCGTCGGTGGCCAGGCCGGCCAGCTGGCTGGGGGCCAGGGCGCGGATCTGGGCCGTGGTCAGGGCCTGCAGCTGGTCACTGGCCAGCGCGGCGATCTGCCGGGTGTCGAACACGCCGATGTTGGCGGTGGTGATCGCGGCGATGCCCGCGGTGGTGATGGCCACCAGGTCCACCGTCTCCAGCGCGGCCAGCTGGTCGGAGCTGAGGGCAGCCACCTGGCGGCTGTCCATGATGACCATGTCCTCGGTGTCCAGCGCGCGGATCTGGGCCGTGGTCAGGTTGCGCAGCTGGGCCGTCGACAGCGCAGCCACGTCCTCGCTGCCCATGGCGGCGATCTGGCGGGTGCTCAGGCTGGCCAGCTGCTCGGTCTGCAGCGCGGCCAGCTGGTTGCTGGTGAGTGCGCCGATGTCCTCGGAGGCCAGGCCGGTGAGCTGGGCGGTGGTCAGGGCACGCAGCTGGACGGTGGTCAGCGCCTGCAGCTGGTCGGAGCTCAGCGCGCCGATCTGGCGCGAGGTCAGGCCGTCGATGCTGGCGGTGGTGATGGCGGCCAGGGACTGTGTGCCCATGGCCAGCAGGTCCTGCGTTTCCAGGCCCTGCAGCTGCTCGGTGCCCAGCGCAGCGACCTGGGTGGCGCTCAGGGCGGCCACGTCGACCGAGTCGAGGGCGGCGATCTGGGCGGTGCTCAGGCTGCGCAGCTGGCCGGTGGTCAGCGCGGCGATGTCCTCGCTGCCCAGCGCGGCGATGCGCGCGGTGTTCAGCGCGCCCCACTGGGCGTTGGTCAGGCTGGACAGCTGGCTGCTGGTGAGGTTGGCCAGGTCATCGGTGGCCATGCCGGCCACCTGGTCGGTGGACAGGCCGCGCAGCTGGGTGCTGCTCAGCGACTGCCACTGCTCGGTGCCGATGGCGCCGAGCTGGCGGGTGCTCAGCGCGCTGATGTTGGCCGCGCTGATGCCGGCCAGGCCGTCGGTGGTGAGGGCTGCGAGGTCCACCGTCTCCAGGGCCTGCAGCTGGTTGCTGGTGAAGGCAGCCACCTGGACGCTGCTGAGCGCGGCCAGGTCGACCGAGTCGAGCGCGGCCACGTCGCGGGTTTCCATCGCACGCAGCTGCACCGAGGTCAGCGCGGCCACGTCGTCGGAGGCCAGGTTGGCCACCTGCTGCGTGCTCAGCGCGGCGATCTGGGCGGTGGTGAAGGCGCGCAGCTGGTCGGTGGTCAGCGCGTTGATGTCGTCGCTGGTCAGCCGGCCCATCTGGTCGGTGGTCAGGCCTTGCAGCAGGCGGGTGGACAGACTCCCCCACTGCTCGCTGCCCAGCGCCGCCAGCTGGGCGGTGCCCAGCGCGCCGATCTGCACCGTGCCCAACCCATTGAGGGCGTCGGTGGTCAGGCCGGGCAGGTCGGCGCTGTCGAGCGCGCGCAGCTGGGCCGTGGTCATCGCCGCCATCTGCAGCGAGGTCAGGTGACCCAGGTCGACGCTGTCCAGCGCACCCAGGTTGCGCGTCTCGATGGCGCGGATCTGGGCCGAGGTGAGGGCGGCCAGGTCGTCCGACACCAGGCCGGCGATCTGGTTGCTGGTCAGCGCGGCGATCTGCGCGGTCAGCAGCATCTTGAACTGGTCGCTGGTCAGCGTGTTCAGGTCGTCGGTGGACAGGGCGGCGATCTGGGTGGTCGTCAGGCTGCGCAGCTCCTCGCTGCCCAGGGCCTGCAGGGTGTCGCTGGACAGGGCGCCGAGCTGGGTGCTGCCCAGCACGGCCAGCTGGGCCGCCGACAGGGCGTTCAGCGCCTCGGTGGTCAGGCCCACCAGGTCGTCGGACGCCAGGGCCCGCAGCTGGTCGGTGGTGAAGGCCACCAGCTGGGCCGAGCCCAGGGCGCGCAGGTCGGCGCTGTCGAAGCCGGCGAAGTCGCGGGTCTCCATGGCGCGGATCTGCAGCGAGGTCAGGGCGCCCAGGTCCTCGCTCCCCAGCTTGCCCAGCTGGTTGCTGTCGAGCGCGGCGATCTGCGCCGTGGTCAGCGCCCGGAACTGGTCGCTGGTCAGCGCATTGAGGTCATCGGTGGCCAGGCTGGCCACCTGGGCGGTCGTCAGGCCGGCCAGCTGGGCGCTGCCCAGGGCCTGCAGCTGGTCGCTGCCCAGGTTGGCCAGCTGCCTGGAGGTCAGGCCGGCGATCTGCAGCGCGTTGATGCCGGGGATGGCATCGGTGGCCAGGCCGGCCACCGCGTCGGTGGCCAGACCGGCCAGCTGCACGCTGGTCAGCGCACCGAGCTGGGCCGAGTTCAGCACCGCCAGGTCGGTGGAGTCGAGCTGCGCCAGGTCGCGGCTTTCCAGCGCCCGCACCTGCAGCGTGGTCAGCGCGGCCAGGTCGTCGGAGGCCATGGCACGCAGCTGCTCGGTGCCCAGCGCGGCGATCTGCGCCGTCGTCAGTGCAGCGATCTGGTTGCTCGTCAGGGCATTGAGGTCGTCGGTCGCCAGGCTGGCGATCTGGGTCGAGGTCAGGCCGCGCAGCTGGTTGCCGCTGAGCGCCTGCAGGTCATCGCTGCCCAGGTTGCCCAGCTGGGCCGTGGTCAGCGCCGCGATCTGGGTGCTGGACAGGCCGGCCAGCGCGGAACTGCCCAGGCCGGGCAGGTCGTCGGTGCCGATGGCACGCAGCTGGTCGGTGGTCAGCGCGGCCAGCTGGGCCGAGTTCAGGGCCGCCATGTCGGCGGTGTCGAGCAGGGCCAGGGCGCGGGTGTCCAGCGCACGCAGCTGCGCCGTGCTCAGCACCGACAGGTCGTCGGTGTTCAGGCCGCCCACCTGGGTGCTGGTCAGGCCGGCCACCTGCTGGGTGGTGAGCGCGGCGAACTGGTTGGTGGTGAGGTGGTTCAGGGCATCGGTGGCCAGGCCGGCGAGCTGGCTGCTGGCCAGGGCGCGCAGCTGGGTGCTGCTCAGGGCCTGCAGCTGGTCGCTGGATAGGGCGCTGAGCTGGCCCGAGGTGAGGCCGGCCACCTGGCCGACGGTCAGGCCCGCCAGGGCCGCGGTGGACAGGCCGTCGATGGTGTCGGTGCCGATGGCCGCCAGCTGCACCGAGGTCAGTGCACCCAGCTGGGCCGAGGTGAGGGCGCCGAGGTCGGCGGTGTCGAAGGTGGCGACGCCGCGGGTGTCGATGGCCCGCACCTGGGCTGCCGACAGGGCGGCCAGGTCGTCGGTGGAGAAGTTGGCGATCTGGCCGGCCGACAGGGCGGCGATCTGCGCCGTGGTGAAGCCGGCCAGCTGGTTGGTCGTCAGGGCCACTAGGTCGTCGGTGCCCAGCGCCGCCATCTGGGCGGTGGTCAGTTCACGCAGCTGGGCGGTGCCCAGGGCCTGCACCTGGTCGGTGGACAGCGCCAGCACCTGGGCGGTGGTCAGCGCAGCCACCTGGCCGCCGCTGAGCGCGGCGATGCCGGCGGTGCTGATGCCACCGATGTCGGTGGTGTCCAGCGCCCGCAGCTGGGTGCTGGACAGCGCGGCCACCTGGGCGGCGCTCATCGCCGCCATGTCGGTGGAATCGATGTTGGCAAGGTCACGCGTCTCGATGGCGCGGATCTGTGCCGTCGTCAGCGCGGCCAGGTCCTCGGTGGTGAGCTTGCCGATCTGGTTGGCGCTCAGCGCCGCGATCTGGCTGGTCGCCAGGCTGGCCAGCTGGTCGCCGGTCAGCATGTTCAGGTCATCGGTGTCCAGCGCCGCCAGCTGGGTGCTGGTCAGGCCGCGCAGCTGCACGCTGGTCAGCGATTGCAGCTGGTCGCTGCTGAGCGCGCCGAGCTGGCTGCTGGTGAACGCACCCATCTGGCTGGCGTTCAGTGCGCGCAGCGCATCGCTGGTCAGGCCGACCACGTCGTCCGAGCCCAGGGCCCGCAGCTGGGCGGTGGTGAAACCGGACATCTGGCCGGCCTGCAGGGCGCGCAGGTCGGCGGAGTCCAGGCCGGCCAGGTCGGTGACCTGGATGGCGCGGATCTGGGCGCTGGTCAGCGCTGCCAGGTCCTCGCTGGTCAGGTTGCCGATCTGGTCGCTGCCCAGCGCCGCGATCTGGCTGGAGGTGAGCAGTCGGAACTGGGCGCTGGTCAGCGCGTTCAGGTCGTCGGTGTTCAGCGTGCTCAGCTGCAGCGTGGTCAGGCCGCGCAGCTGGGTGGAGGTCAGCAGCTGCAGCTGGTCGCTGCCGAGGCTGTCGAGCTGGGCCGACGTCAGCGCGGCCAGGCGGGCGGTGGACAGCGACTGGAACTGCTCGGTGGTGAGGCTGCGGATGTCGTCCGAGCCCATGGTCGACAGCTGTGCCGTCGTCAGGCCGGCCAGCTGGCGGCTGCTCAGCGACTGCAGCTGGTCCGACGACAGGGCGGCCAGCTGGGACGAGGTGAACATGCCGATCTGTGCCGAGCTCATCGTCGACAGCACCGCGGTGCTCAGGCCGGCCAGGTCATCGGTGCCGATGGCCTTGATCTGGTTCGAGGTCAGGGCGCCGATCTGCGCGGCGCGCAGGGCGGCGATGTCCTCCGAGCCCATGGCCGCGATGTCGCGGGTCTCCAGGGCGCGCATCTGCAGCGTGGTCAGGGCCGCCAGGTCCTCGGTCTCGAGGTTGGCCACGTGCTCGGTGGCCAGGGCAGCGATCTGCTGGGTGCTCAGGGCCTGGAACTGGCTGCTGGTCAGCGCGTTCAGGTCGTCGGTGGCCAGGCCGGCGATCTGGCCGGCGGTGAGTGCACGGATCTGCCCCGAGGTGAAGGCCTGCAGCTGCTCGCTGGTCAGCGCGGCGAGCTGCGGCGTGCTGAGCGCGGCCACCTGGGCCGTGGTCAGGCCCTGCACCGCGGTGGAGGTGAGGCCGTCGATCTCGGCGGTGGCGATCTGGCGCACCTGGGCGGTGGTCAGCACCGACAGCTGCGACGAGGTCAGGGCGGCCAGGTCGGCGCTGTTGAAGCCCGCCACGGCCGCCGCGCCGATGGCCTTGAACTGGGCGGTGTTCAGCGCGTTCAGGTCGGCCGATTCCAGCGCACCGATCTGGGTGGCGGTCAACGAGCCGATCTGGGCGCTGGTGAAGGCGCGGAACTGATCGGGCGTGAGGCTGTTGAGGATGTCGGTGGCCAGCGATGCCAGCTGGGCGGTGGTCAGCCCGGTGATCTGGCTGCTGGTCAGCGACTGCAGCTGGTCGGTGCCCAGCGCGGCCAGCTGGGCATTGGTCAGCGCGCCCAGCTGGGCGCCGCTGAGCGCGGCCAGGCCGGCGGTGCCCAGGCCGCCGAGGTCGGCGCTGTCGAGGGCGCGCAGCTGCACGCTGGTGAAGGCTGCCACCTGGGTGGAGGTCAGGCGGCCCAGGTCGGTCGCGTCCAGCGCGCCGAGGTCGCGCGCCTCGATGCCGCGCAGCTGCGCGGTGGTCAGCGCCATCAGGTCGTCGCTGGCCAAGTTGTCCAGCTGGTGGCTGGTCAGGGCGGCGATCTGGGTGCTGCTGAGCGCGCGGATCTGGTCGGTGGTCAGCGCGTTGAGGTTCGCGGTGTCCAGCGACGCCAGCTGTGCCGTGGTCAGGCCACGCAGCTGGCCCGAGCTCAGCGCCTGCAGCTGGGCATCGGTCAGGCCGGCCAGCTGGTGGGTGTTGAGCAGGCCCAGCTGGGCCGAGCTCAGCGCCGCCAGCGCCGTGGTGGTGATGCCGACGATCTCGGCGGTGTCGATGGCCCGCAGCTGGGTGCTGGTCAGCGAACGCAGCTGCGCCGTGCTCAGCACGGCCAGGTCGTCCGCGCCCATCGCGGCCACGGCGTTGGCGCCCAGGCCGCGCAGCTGGCCGGTGCTCAGCGCCGCCAGATCGGCGGATTCCAGGTTGGCCACCTGGTTGGGCTGCAGCGCCGAGATCTGGGTGCTGCTGAGCGCGGCGAACTGCGCCGTGTTCAGCACGTTCAGCACCGCGGTGTCCAGCGCCGCCAGCTGGCCGGTGGTCAGGCCCCGCACCTGGGCGGTGGTCAGCGCCAGCAGGTCGTCCGAACCCATGGCGTTGAGCTGGCTGGTGGTCAGCGCGGCCAGGCGGCTGGTGCTCAGCGCGCCCAGCTGCTCGGCCGACAGGGTGTTCAGGTCGTCGCTGGTCAGGCTGGCCAGCTGCTCGCCGCTGAGGGCACGCAGCTGGGCGGTGGTCAACGCCTGCAGCTGGTCGCTGCCCAGGGCGTTGATCTGCGCCGAGGTCAGCGCCGCCACCTGGGCCGTGCCCAGGGTGGCCAGGGTGGTCGGCGTCAGGCCGACCAGGTCGGCCGTCTCCAGCGCGCGGATCTGGGCCGAGGTCAGTGCCATCACCTGCGTGCTGCTGAGCACGCGGATGTCGGCCGAATCCATGGCCGCGAGGTCGCGGGTCTCCAGCGCGCGCACCTGGGCCGTGCCCAGCGCGGCCAGGTCGGCGCTCTCCAGGTTGGCCACCTGGTTGGCGCTCAGCTCGGCAATCTGGCGGGTGGTCAGTGCCGCGAACTGGGCGGTGGACAGGGCGTTCAGGTCGGCGGTCGACAGCGAGGCAATCTGCGCCGAGGTCAGCGCCGCCACCTGGGCGGTGCTCATGGCCTGCAGCTGGTCGCTGCTCAGCGCCGCCAGCTGGGCGGTGCTCAGGTTGGCCACCTGGGTGCCGCCGAGGGCGGCCACGGCGTTCTGGCCCAGGGCGGCCAGGTCGGCCGAGTCCAGCGCGGCGATCTGCGCGCTGGTCAGCGATGCCACGTCGGCCGAGCTCAGCTGCGACAGCAGCTCGGTGCTGAGCGCGGCCAGGCTGGCCGGGGCGATGCCGCGCAGCTGGGTGGTCGACAGGGCGCCGAAGTCGGCCGCCTCCAGGCTGGCCACCTGGGTGCTGGTGAGGCCGGCCAGCTGGCTGCTGGTCAGTGCGGCGAACTGGTCGGTGCTCAGGCTGTTGAGCTCCTCGGTCGACAGTGCGGCCAGCTGGGCCGAGCCCAGGGCCTGCAGCTGCCGGCTGGTCAGGGCCAGGAACTGGTCGGAGCCCAGCGCCGCCAGCTGGGCGGTGGTGAGCTGGCCGATCTGGGCCGTGCCCAGGCTGGCCACGGTGGCCGTGCTCAGGCCGGCCAGGGCGTCGGTGGCCAGGGCGCGCAGCTGCAGCGAGCTCAGTGCGGCCAGCTGGTTCGAGCCCATGGCAGCCACGTCGGCGCTGTCGAGCACCGCGATGTCACGCGTCTCCAGGCCGCGCAGCTGCGCCGCGCTCAGCGCGCCCAGGTCGTCGGACTCCAGGTTGGCGATCTGCTGGCTGGTCAGCGCGGTGATCTGGGCGCTGCCCAGCAGCTGGAACTGCGCGCTGGTCAGGGTGTTCAGGTCGTCGGTGGCCAGGCTGGCGATCTGGGCGGTGCTCAGCCCGCGCAGCTGGGTGGCGCCCAGGGCCTGCCATTGCTCGCTGGACAGGCCGGCGAGCTGGGCGGTGGTGAGCGCGGTGACCTGGGCGCTGCTCAGCGCCTGCAGCGCCGCCGTGGCCAGGTAGGCCATGTCGGCCGCTTCCAGCGCGCGCAGCTGGGTGGTGGTCAGTGCGGCCAGCTGGGTGGGCGTGAGCAGGCCGATGTCGGCGCTGTCCAGCGCGGCCAGGCCGGCGGTGGTGATGCCGCGCACCTGCGTCTCGGTCAGCGCCTGCAGATCCTCGGACTCGAGGTTGCTGAGCTGGTTGTTCGACAGGCTGCCGATCTGCCTGCTGCTGAGCGCCTGGAACTGGGCGCTGCTCAGGCTGTTGAGGACGGCGGTGTCCAGCGCGGTCAGCTGGTGGCTGGCCAGTGCGGCCAGCTGGCCATTGCCCAGCGCGGTGAGCTGCTCGGTCGACAGCGCGGCCATCTGGTCGGTGGACAGGGCCGCCATCTGGACGGCACTGAGCTGGGCCACGGTGGCAGCGGCCACCTCGGTCAGCACGCCGGCACCGATGGCGCGCACCTGGGCCGTGCTCAGCGCGGCCAGCTGGGCGGCGCTGAAGCCCTCGAAGTCCACGTCGGCCATGGCTGCCACGGCAGCGGTGCTCAGGCTGCGCAGCTGCTGGGTGTTCAGCTGGGCCAGGTAGCTGGCATCCAGCGCCGCCACCTGGGCGCCGCTGAGCATGGTCATCTGCCGGCTGGTGAAGGCGGCGAACTGGTCCTGCGACAGCGCGGTCAGGTCCTCGGTGGACAGGCTGGCCACCTGCTGGGTGTTCAGCGCCCGCACCTGGGCCGTGGTCAGCGCCTGCAGCTGGCTCTGGCTCAGGTTGTCGATCTGCTGCGTGCTCAGCGCCGCCACCTGGGCGGTGCCGAGGGCCGACACCGTCTGCGCCGACAGGCCGGCCAGCTCGGCGGTGACGATGGCCCGCACCTGGGCCGTCGTCAGTGCATTGAGCTGCTGGGTGTTGAGCGCATCGAAGTCGCTGCTGGTCATCACCGCGACGCCCGCGGTGCTGATGGCGCGCAGCTGTGTCGAGCTCAGCGCCGCGAAGTCCGCTGGATCCAGGGCTGCGATCTGCACACCGGTCAGCGCGCTGACCCGCTGCGCTGGAATGACCGGCAACTGCTCGGCCGTCAGTGCCGCCATCTGGTCCACGCTGAACGCTGCCCAGTCGGCGGCAGTGAGCGCGGCAATCTGGGCCGTGGTCATCGCGGCGATTTCGGCAGGGGTCAGGCTGGTGATGTTCGAGGCCATGGTCTCAAATCCTTCGGCGCAAGTGTTTGCAGCAATCTTTGGTGCGAGTCGCCGGGCTCACCGTCCACCCGTGCAGGGCATGGACGGCACCTTCGGCGCGTTCCTCGTCGGCATATCGGGCCCCCCACGGGGCAACTTGAGTGCGAAACCGATCAGGCAGACGAAGGCCCGGTTAATTCACGCTGCCCGCCAGCTTGAGGCTTCAGGTTTGCCGCAAGGGGCCGATAACGGGGTGTTCCGCGATGCTTATCCGGTCCCCGCACGGGCGACCGGGCGGCACCATGGCTGTGCGCTGACGATCCCGCCAGTGCCTCCACCCGTGCCCGCATCGCCATGGCTGACGCCCAGGAACGCAACCTCCCAGCTTCAGAGAAGAAGATCCGCAAGGCCCGCCGCGAGGGCCAGGTGGCGCGTTCGCGCGACCTGGCTCACCTGCTGGTGGTGGGCGGTGGCGGCGCGCTGCTGGTGGTGGCCTTGCCGCAGCTGGCTGACTGGTCGGCCCGCCTGCTGGCCAGCGGTCTGCGTTTCGATCTGCAAGCCTTGTCACAGGCCGATGCCATGACCCGCCACCTGGGCATGCTGACCTGGGCCTGGATGGTCGTGCTGCTGCCGCTGGGCGCGCTGGGCATCCTGCTGGTGGTGGGCGCGGCGCTGGCTTCGGGCGGCTGGAACTTCACCTGGCAGCCGCTGGCCCCCAACTTCGGCAAGCTCAATCCGCTGACCGGCCTGGGCCGCATGGTCTCGGGCCAGCACCTGGGGGATCTGGCCAAGGCCTGCCTGCTGGCGCTGCTGCTGGGCGTGGCCGGCGGCCTGTGGCTGTGGCTGCACCTGGGCCAGTTCCATGATGCGCTGGCCATGCCGTTGCCCACCGCCCTGGCCCACACCGGCGGCGCCCTGCTGGATGGGCTGATGCTGCTGGTCATCGTGCTGGCGGTGTTCGCCGCCATCGACGTGCCGCTGCAGCGCCGCATGCTGGCCAACCGGCTGAAGATGAGCCACCAGGAGGCCAAGCAGGAGCACAAGGAGGCCGAGGGCAACGTCGAGATGAAGGGCCGCATCAAGTCCCGCATGCGCGAGATGTCGCGCAAGCGCATGCTGGCTGCCGTGCCCAAGGCCGACCTGGTGGTGATGAACCCCACCCACTACGCGGTGGCGCTGAAGTACGACGAGGGCCGCATGGCCGCGCCCAAGGTGGTGGCCAAGGGTGCCGACCTGCTGGCCCTGAAGATCCGCGACCTGGCGCGCGAGCACAAGGTGCCGGTGCTGCAGGCCGCGCCGCTGGCCCGTGCGCTCTACGCCCACAGCGAGGTCGACCACGAGATCCCGGCGCGGCTGTTCTCGGCCGTGGCCCAGGTGCTGGCCTATGTCTACCAGCTGCGCGCCGCCATGGCCGGCCGTGCCGCCATGCCCCACGACCTGCCACCCATCGTGGTGCCGCCCGATCTTGATCCGCACACCGCCGAGCCGGCGCCCGTCTAAGCCATGAACCCGTTGCTTCAGCAATTGCAAGCGTTCTGGGATGGCCTCACCGGCCACCCCACCGCGCAGAAGGCTGCCGCCGGGGCGAGCCTGAGCCTGCCCATCCTGCGCAGCCTGGGCGCCCCGATCTTCATCGTCATGGTGCTGGCGATGATGGTGCTGCCGCTGCCGCCCTGGATGCTGGACCTGCTGTTCACCTTCAACATCGCGATGGCGCTGATGGTGATGATGGTGGCCTCGCAGATGGTGCGGCCGCTGGACTTCGCCGCCTTCCCGGCGGTGCTGCTGGTCACCACGCTGCTGCGGCTCTCCCTGAACGTGGCCTCCACCCGGGTGGTGCTGCTGGAAGGCCACACCGGCCCCGGCGCGGCGGGCAAGGTGATCGAGAGCTTCGGCCACTTCCTGGTGGGGGGCAACTTCGCCGTCGGCCTGATCGTCTTCGCGGTGCTGGTGGTGATCAACTTCATCGTGGTCACCAAGGGTGCGGAGCGCATCGCCGAGGTCGGCGCCCGCTTCACCCTGGATGCCATGCCCGGCAAGCAGATGGCCATCGACGCCGACCTGAACGCCGGCCTCATCGACGAGAAGGAGGCCAAGCGCCGCCGCATCGAGGTGGGCGAGGAGGCCGACTTCTTCGGCTCCATGGACGGTGCCAGCAAGTTCGTGCGCGGCGACGCCATCGCCGGCATGCTGATCCTGGTGATCAACATCGTCGGCGGCTTCCTGATCGGCGTGATCAGCCATGCGATGAGCGCCGGCGATGCCGCCCGCACCTATGTGCTGCTGGCCGTGGGCGACGCCCTGGTGGCCCAGATCCCCGGCCTGCTGATCTCGGTGGCGGCGGCGATGGTGGTCTCGCGGGTGGGCAAGGAGCAGAACATCGGCAGCCAGATCGGCAGCCAGGTGTTCGGCAGCAGCAAGGCGCTGGGCATCACCGCGGGCATCGTGGGGGCGCTGGGCCTGATCCCGGGCATGCCCAACCTGGTGTTCTTGGTCATCGCCGGTGCGCTGGGCGCCCTGGCCTGGGGCCTGCACCGGCGCGACAAGCTGGCCGCCGAGGCACCGCCGCCGCCGCCACCCGATGCCCAGCCCGCCAACGCCGAGGCCAGCTGGGACGACCTGCAGCCGGTCGACACCCTGGGCCTGGAGGTGGGCTACCGCCTGATCGCGCTGGTCGACAAGACCCGCCAGGGCGATCTGCTCAGCCGCATCAAGGGCGTGCGCAAGAAGTTCGCGCAGGAGGTCGGCTTCCTGCCGCCGGCGGTGCACATCCGCGACAACCTGGAGCTCAAGCCCAGCGCCTACCGTGTGCTGCTGCGCGGCGCCGTGGTGGGCGAGGGCGAGGCCTTCCCCGGCATGCTGCTGGCCATCAATCCGGGCGGTGCCACCGTCAAGCTGCCGGGCACGCCCACCACCGATCCGGCCTTCGGCCTGCCCGCCACCTGGATTGAGGAGCGCCAGCGGGAAATGGCGCAAATGAATGGGTTCACGGTGGTTGATTGCGCGACCGTCGTGGCGACCCATCTTTCACACTTGATGCAAGTGAACGCAGCTCGCCTGCTGGGCCGGGTGGAAACCCAGCAGCTCGTGGAGCACGTCACCAAGCAGGCCCCCAAGCTCATCGAGGATGTGATTCCCAAAATGGTCGGCATCGCCACATTGCAGAAAGTGCTGCAGCTGCTGCTCGACGAGGGCGTGCACATCCGCGACATGCGCTCCATCGTCGAGTGCGTGGCCGAGCACGGCGCCCAGGCCGGTGACCCCGGCGAACTGGCCCGTCGCGTCCGGGTGCACCTGGCGCCGGTGATCGTGCAGCAGATCTACGGCCCCACCAAGGAGCTGGACGTGATCGCGCTGGAGCCCGACCTGGAGCGCCTGGTCACCCAGGCCCTGACCAGCCCGCACGGCGCCGCACTCGACCCCGGCGTGGCCGACACCCTGACCCGCGAGGCCGCCAGCACCGCCAAGAAGCAGGAAGACCTGGGCCAGCCCGCCTGCCTGCTGGTGCCCGACGTGATCCGCGTGCCGATGGCCCGGCTGCTCAAGCGCGCTGCCCCGCGGCTGAAGGTGCTGGGCCACAGCGAGATTCCTGAGACGCATTCCATCCGCATCGGCAACATCATCGGGAGCGCTGCATGAACGTGAAGCGATTCACAGCCCGCACGGCACGCGAGGCGCTGGCGCAGGTGCGCGAGGTGCTGGGCGACGATGCCGTCGTGCTGTCGACCAAGCCCGCCGCCGACGGCGTGGAAGTGCTGGCCATGGCGCCTGACGGCCTGGCCCGCATCGAGCAGGCCGCCGCCCAGGCCCCCGCCGCGACGCCGACCCCGCGCGCCGCGGCCTCCCAGCCCACGGTGGTGCCGGCGCCGCCTGCGCCGCCGCGGTCCATGACCCTGGCCGAACGCATCGCCGCCCGCGGCGAACGGCTGGACGCCCGCAGCGAACCGCGCCGGCAGGAACGCATCGAGCCCGGCCTGTTCAGCGATGCCGCCGCTGCCGGTCAGGCCGACACCGCGGCCGACGGCACCGTGGCCCGCGATGTCGAGACCCTGGGCATGAGCACGCTGACCTTCCAGGACTATGTGCGCGAGCGCATGCTCAAGCGCCGCCAGGCCGAGCTGGCCCAGCAGCCGGCCACCCTGCCGCAGCGCCTGGCCGCGCAGGCGCCGCAGCCGGCTGTCGCTGCACCCGCCGCGCCCGCCGTGCCGGTGGCCGCCGCAGCGG
>NZ_BJCL01000021.1 GCF_005403045.1 Pseudaquabacterium pictum | reverse complement strand
CCGCGCCGGCAGGCCGGTCGGCCGGGCGCCGGGGGGGCGGGGGCGGGCAGGCGGCATCGGCATGCCGGCATTGTGCGGCCCCGGCCGGGGCGGCCCATCGTCTGGCCGGTGTCTGGCTGGTCAGCGGCCCCGGCCCGCGCGCACCCGGCCGGTGACGGCGCCGTCCAGCGCCGACAGCGGCAGCACCTGGTCGACGGCGCCGAGCTTGATCGCCTCGCGCGGCATGCCGAAGACCACGCAGCTGGCCTCGTCCTGCGCGAAGGTGGTGGCGCCGGCGGTCTTCATCTCCAGCAGGCCGCGCGCGCCGTCGTCGCCCATGCCGGTCATGATGATGCCCACCGCATTGCGGCCGGCGTGCGCGGCCACCGACGAGAACAGCACATTGACGCTGGGCCGGTGGCGCGAGACCGGCGGGCCGTCGCGCACCACCGCGTGGTACTGCGCGCCCTGGCGCCGCACCTGCAGGTGGCGGCCGCCCGGCGCCACCAGGGCCAGGCCGGGCAGGATGCGGTCGCCGTCGGCGGCCTGGCGCACGCGGATCTGGCACACGCTGTCCAGCCGGTTGGCGAAGGTCTCGGTGAAATGCTCGGGCATGTGCTGCACGATCACCAGGCCCGGCGCGTTGACCGGCAGGCGCTGCAGCAGTTCCTCCAGCGCCACCGTGCCGCCGGTGGAGGTGCCGATGGCGACGATGCGCTCGGTGGTCTGCACCATCGCGCCGCCCGCTGCGGGCGCCGCCGGCGCGGCCAGGTCGGCCGGCAGCTGTGCTGCCGGGGGCGGCGCGGCCGCCGTGGCCCGCCGCGCCAGCGCCTGCACGTTGGCGCCGGCGGCCTGGGCCACCACCTGCAGCAGGTGGCGGCCCTGCTCGACCAGGTGGTCGCGCAGGCCGGTGCCGGGCTTCTCGACGATCTCGTAGGCGCCGGCCTGCAGCGCCTGCAGCGTGGTCGGCGCGCCGCGGGTCGTCAGCGTCGAGCAGATCACCACCGGTGTCGGCCGGCTGGCCATGATCTGGCGCAGGAAGCTGATGCCGTCCATGCGCGGCATCTCCACGTCCAGCACCACCACGTCGGGCCATTCGGTGGCCATGGCGCGCTGGGCGAACAGCGGGTCGCTGCAGGCGGCCAGCAGGCGGAAGCCGGGCGCCTCGCTGAACAGCTTGCCCAGCACCTGACGCACCACGGCCGAATCGTCGACCACCAGCACCCGCACTGGCGTGGCGGCACCGCTCATGGCTGCACCACCGGCAAGTGGCCGCCATGGGCCACGGTGAGCTGGCCGTCGGCCAGGTTCAGGCTCAGCCGGCGCAGCACCCGGCCGCCCACGTCCTGCTGCACCAGCGGCAGGCCGTGGCGGGCGGCCCACTGCTGGGCCCAGGCGATGTTGGCGGCGCCGTCGGCCGTGCCGGCCCGAGCGCCCGCCGGCGCGCCCACCTGCGCGCCGCCGGCCAGCATGGCCTGCAGGTCCTGCCAGCCGCAGCCGGCGTCGGCCAGGCGGCGCTCCAGCCACAGGCCGGCATCACCGCCGTAGCGGCCGTCCAGCCGGGTGGTCTGCAGCACGCCGCCCGGCCGCTCCGGCTGCAGGCAGTGGCACACCGCGCCCAGGCGCAGCCGCGGCGCCCACAGCACCAGCGCCACGCCGGAGCCCAGCAAGGTGGACACCCGCAGCCCGCCGCTGCCGAAGGCCCAGTCGCCCGGCCGCAGGAAGATGCCGTCGGCGCCCAGGTGGCCGGGCTCGGCGACGCCGGTGGTCTCCAGCGCCTGGCGGCAGGGGGCGGTCTGGGCACTCATGCCGGCCTCCGGTAGACGGTGGGCACCACGGCCTGCGCCACATCGGTCACGCCGTTGAGCGTCTCGGAGTGGCCGATGAACAGCAGCCCGCCCGGGCGCAGCTGCTGCACCACCGCCTCGACGATGCGCTTCTTGGCGGCGGTGTCGAAGTAGATCAGCACATTGCGCAGGAACACCGCATCGAACGGCTCCAGCGCCGGCAGCGGCTGCATCAGGTTGATCTGCTGGAAGCTGACCCGCTGGCGCAGCGCGGGATCCACCCGGTACAGGCCGTCGCACTCGTCGAAGCCCTCCAGCAGGTAGCGCTGCGACAGTGCCGGCGGCACCTCGGCGGCGCGCTGGGCATTGAAGATGCCCGCCTGCGCATCGGCCAGCACCCGGGCCGACAGGTCGGAGGCATGCACCTTCCAGGGCCGCTCGCCCAGGGTCTCGGCCAGGGTCATGGCCAGGCTGTAGGGCTCCTCGCCGGTGGAGCAGGCGGCGCTCCACAGCCGCACCGGGCCGCGCAGGCCGGCCTGCAGCATGCGGGCCAGTTCCTCGCGCAGCAGGGTGAAGTGGCGCGGCTCGCGGAAGAAGTGGGTCTCGTTGGTGGTCAGCAGGTCGATGGCCAGCTGGCGCTCGGCCTGCTGCCCGGGGGCCTCGACCAGGTCGAGGTAGCTGCGGTAGTCGCTGAAGCCGTGGTGGCGCAGCCGCCGCGACAGGCGGCCGCAGACCAGCACCTTCTTGCTGTCGGCCAGGCGGATGCCCGACGCCGCGTGGAAGAAGCGCCGCAGGCGGTCGAACTCCACATCGCTGATCTGCTCGCCGGTCATGGCTGCGTGCCCCCGCTCAGCGCGCCATGCTGCTGCGCTGGCGACGGAACTTGCCGTCGTCCGCCATCGCTGCGGCCGGGGCATGGCGGTGGCTGCGCTGCGGCTCGCGCAGCGGCGGCGCGCTGCTGCGGCCGGCCTCGGCCGAACCGGTCTGGAAGAAGCCCATCAGCACGCGCAGCTTCTCGGCCTGGGCGGTCATCTCCTCGGCGGTGGCGGCCAGTTCCTCGCTGCCGGCGGCGTTCTGCTGGGTCAGCTGGGTGAGCTGGCTCATCGCGGTGTTGATCTGGCTGACGCCGGTGGACTGCTCGTCGCTGGCGGCGGTGATCTCCTGCACCAGGTCGCTGGTCTTCTTGATCGCCGGCACGATCTCGGCCAGCAGGCCGCCGGCGCGCTCGGCGGTCTTCACGCTGCCGGTGGCCAGGGCGCCGATCTCCTGCGCCGCCACCTGGCTGCGCTCGGCCAGCTTGCGCACCTCGGCGGCCACCACCGCGAAGCCCTTGCCGTGCTCACCGGCCCGGGCCGCCTCGATGGCGGCGTTCAGCGCCAGCAGGTTGGTCTGGTAGGCGATGTCGTCGATGATGCCGATCTTCTGCGCGATGCTCTTCATCGCACCCACCGTCTCGCCCACGGCGTCGCCGCCGTCGCGGGCCTCGCCGGCGGCCTTGCGGGCCATGCCGTCGGTCACCTTGGCGTTGTCGGCGTTCTGGCTGATCGAGGCGGTCATCTGCTCGACGGCGGCCGAGGTCTCCTCCACGCTGGCGGCCTGCTCGGTGGCGCCCTGCGACAGGCTCTGCGAGGTGCCCGAGATCTGCGTGGCTGCCGAGGCCAGCGCGTCGGCATTGCCGCGCACGTCGTTGATGATCTGGCGCAGCCGGGCCAGGGTGTCGTTGAGGGCGGTGCGCAGTTCCTCGAACAGGCCGGGCTGCGGCCGGTCCAGCGTGCGGGTGAGGTCGCCCTCGGCCATCGCGCCCAGGCTGTCCTTCATGTCGGTGAGCGCGCTGTCGACGGTGCCCACCAGCTCGTTGGTGCGGCCGGCCACCTCGCGGAAGAAGCCGGTCTTGTTGTCGACGTTGAAGCGCTCGCTGAAGTCGCCGGCGCAGGCCGCGCCCACCACGCGCTGCAGCTCGCTCTCGAACTCGCGTGCGGCGATGGTGCGCTCGGTGATGTCGGTGGCGTACTTCACCACCTTGAACGGCCGGCCGTTCATGTCGAAGATCGGGTTGTAGCTGGCCTGGATCCAGATCTCGCGGCCACCCTTGCCGGCGCGGCGGAACTGGCCGGTCTCGTACTCGCCGGCGCCCAGGCGCTCCCAGAAGCGGCGGTACTCGGGGCTGTCGGCCTCGCCGTTGGCCATGAACATGCTGTGGTGCCGGCCCTTGACCTCGTCGGCCGTGTAGCCCACGGTCTTGCAGAAATTCTCGTTGGCCGACAGCACGTTGCCCTTCAGGTCGAACTCGATGACCGCCTGCGACTTGCCGATGGCGGCGTTCTGGCCTTCCAGGTCGGCGCTGCGCAGCTTGGTCGCGGTGATGTCGGTGGCGAACTTCACCACCTTGAACGGTCGGCCCTGGGCATCGAGGATGGGGTTGTAGGTGGCCTGGATCCAGACCTCGCGCCCGCCCTTGCCGATGCGCTTGTACTGGCCGGCGTCGAATTGGCCGGCGGCCAGCCGCTCCCAGAAGGCGCGGTAGTCGGCGCTGTCGCGGTAGACCGGGTCGCAGAACAGGCTGTGGTGGCGGCCGCGGATCTCGTCGAGCGTGTAGCCCAGGGTGCGGCAGAAGTTCTCGTTGGCCTCCAGCACCTGGCCCTTCAGGTCGAAGGAGATCACCGCCTGCGACTTGCCGATGGCCCCCACCTGGCCCTGCAGGTCGGCCGCCTGCTGGCGCAGCGCGGTGGTGTCGATGGCCACCAGCTGCACCCGTGCCGGCTTGCCGGCGGCGGCCGGCAGCGGCGTGCAGCCGCCCTGCAGCCAGCACTCGCGGCCGTCGCGGCCGGTGGCCAGGTAGGTGCCGCTGTCGGCCTTGCCGGCGGCCAGGCGGTCCCACCAGGTGCGCTGCTCGGCGGCATCGCGGTCGGCCGGCGCCAGCAGCTGCGTGGCCAGTCGGCCGCCCAGGTCGGCGGCGCTCCAGCCCAGCAGCTGGCACAGGCGCTCGTTCGCGCTGAGCAGGCTGCCGCGGCTGTCGAACTCGGCCACCAGGAAGCCCTGCAGCGCCAGCTGCTGGTGGGCCAGCGCATCGCGCTGCTGCAGCGCCAGCGTCTGCCAGTGCTGGAGCATCTGCGCGGCCGTGCGTGCGCTGCCGGAGAAGGCCTCGGGCGCCAGGTCGGCGCCCGGTCCGCCGGCGTGCAGGCGCTCGATGGCCTGGGCCGACCAGTCGGCCAGGCGGGAGGTCTGGCGGCCGAAGAGGATGTCGATGGTGCTCATGGGATCTCCCGGAAAGGGCGGTTGGAACGGAAAGCCGCGCTCAGGCGGCGATGGGGAGGGCAGTGCCGCGGGCGGCGCGGTCGACCGCGCCCTGCACCAGCTGGTGCAGGTCGAGGATCAGCGCGATGTCGCCGCTGCCCAGGATGCTGGTGCCGCTGACGGCACGCAGGTGGCGGAAGATGCGGTTCATCGGCTTGATCACGGTCTGGATCTCGCCGTGCAGGCTGTCGACCAGCACGCCGGTCTTGGTCTCGCCCGAGCGCACCACCACCACGCTGGGGCGCTTGCCGCGCTGGCCGTCCATCTGGAAGGCCTGGCGCAGGCAGACATAGGGCAGCACCTCGCCGCGCAGGTTGAGGTAGTTCGGCGCGTCGGGCTGCAGCGCGTCGGCCGGCAGCTCGATGCACTCGACCACCAGGTCCAGCGGCAGGATGAAGCGGGCCTGGTCCACGCCGACCATGAAGCCGTCGATGATGGCCAGCGTCAGCGGCAGGCGCAGCTGCACCAGCGTGCCCTGGCCGGGCCGGGCCTGCAGGCTGATGGCACCGCGCAGGGCCTCGATCGCCTGCTTGACGACATCCATGCCCACGCCGCGGCCCGACAGGCTGGTCACCTGCTCGGCGGTGGAGAAGCCGGGCTCGAAGATCAGCTGGTGGACCTCGCTGTCGCTCATGCCGTCGGCGCTGGCGATCAGCCCGCGGGCCACCGCCTTGGCGGCGATGCGGGCGCGGTCCAGGCCGCGGCCGTCGTCGCTGACCTCGATGACCACGTTGCCCGAGTCATGGAAGGCGCGCAGCCGCAACGTGCCCTGGGCCGGCTTGCCCTGGGCCAGGCGCTCGGCCGGTGTCTCCAGCCCGTGGTCCATGGCGTTGCGCACCAGGTGCATCAGCGGATCGCCGATGCGCTCGACCAGGGCCTTGTCCAGCTCGGTGTCGCCGCCGACGATGTCCAGCGCGATCGACTTGCCCAGGTCCAGCGCGACGTCCCGCACCACGCGCTGGAAGCGGCTGAAGGTCTCGCCGATGGGCACCATGCGCAGCTGCAGCGTGCCCGACTGGATGGTGTCGATCAGCTCGGCCAGGTGGCTGAGGCTCTCCTGCAGCTTGGGGTCGGTGTGGCGGCGGGCCAGCACGTCGGCGGTGGCGCCGGCGATCACCAGCTCGCCGACCTGCAGGATCAGCTGGTCCAGCCGGTCGGCCGGCACCCGCACGAAGCGCTGCGGCGCGGCGGCGCGGTGGCCACCGGCGGCCTCGGCCGGGCGGGCATCGGCGGGTGCATCGGCCGGTTGCTCGGCGGCCGCTGCGGCGGCCGGGGTGGCCTGGCCGGCCCATTCGGCGGCGCTGACCAGGCCGGCATCGCGCCAGGGCTGCAGCGCGTCGTCGCCCAGCCGGTCGCGCAGCGGCTGCAGCGCGGCGTGCACGGCCGCCGGCGCGCTGTCGCTGCCGCACACCGCCAGCAGTGTGCCGTCGCCGAAGAATTCCAGCGCCGACAGGGCCTGCGCCGGGCTTCCGTCGGTCGCCCGCAGGGCCAGCGCGGTGCAGCAGCCCTCGGCATCCAGCGCCGCCAGCGCGGGCACCAGGTCGGTCAGCAGACAGCTCTCGGCGATCTGCACCTGCTCGCCCAGGTAGTGCAGGGCGATGCCGGGGTCGATGCCGTCGCGCAGGCTGTCGGCGCCGAACACCGCCCACAGCCGGAAGCCGTGGCCGGCCTCGGGCGTGGCGGCCGGCGCCGGTGCGGGGGCCGCCACCGCGTGGCCGGCCGTCTGGGGCACGGCCAGGCCCTGCAGCAGCGCGGCTTCCTGCGCGCCCAGGCCCAGGCCCTGGGTGTCGCCGGCCTCGGCCAGGTCGAGCAGGCGGCCGATGTGGTCGCAGCAGCGCAGCAGCAGGGTCAGGCGGTTGTCGTCGAGCAGCGGCTCGCCGTCGCGCACCCGGTCCAGCAGCGTCTCCAGGTGGTGGGTGAAGCGGCCCAGGCTGGGAATGCCCACGATGCCGGCCGAGCCCTTGATGGTGTGGGCGGCGCGGAACAGCGCGTTGATCAGCTCCGGGTCGTTGCGGTCGTGGCCCTGCTCCAGCTGCAGGAAGCCCTGCTCCAGGGCTTGCAGCAGCTCCCGCCCCTCCACCAGGAAGGCGGCAAAGGCTTCGCTGAGGTCGATGTCCATCATGCGGTGGCTCCGGTGGTGGCGTCGAACGGCAGGCCGCAGCAGCGGCCGCTGCCTGCGGCGCCCAGCACCGCGGCCAGCGACAGCAGCGCCGGATGGCAGGCCTGCAGCTGCGCCGCCGTGCCCTGCTGCTGCAGGCTGCGCGCCAGCGCCAGCAGCAGCTGCACCGTGGCGGTGTCGGCCGGCGCCAGACCGGCCAGGTCGATCTGCAGCGGCTGGCCGGCCAGCGGCGGGCACAGGCCCAGCAGCGTGGCCTGCGCCTCGGCGGCCTGCAGCACCGTCAGCTCGCCGTCGACCACCAGGCGCGCGGCCTGGTCGTCCCGGGCCGGATGCAGCGTGATCATGCGGCCACCCGTGCGGCAGTGCCGTCCAGCCGGGCCAGGCTGGACACCTCGTCGATCGACAGCACCTGCTCCAGCCGCAGCACGATGACGAAGCGGTTGCGGATGCGGGCCATCGCGCTGATGAAGTCGCTGCGGATGGTGGCGCCGAAGCTGGGCGCCGGCTCCAGCGCGGCCGGGTCCAGCTCCAGCACCTCGCTGACGCCGTCGACCACCAGGCCCAGCTCGCCCACCTCGCTGCCCTGGGCCACTTCCACCACCACCACGCAGGTGCGGCGATCGGGGGTGGCGCAGTCGAAGCCGAGGCGGGCAGCCAGGTCGATCACCGGCAGCACCGCACCGCGCAGGTTGATGATGCCGCGGATGAACGGCGGCATCAGCGGCACGGCGGTGATGTGGCCGAATTCGATGATCTCCTTGATCGCCGCGATGCCCAGCGCATAGGTGGCGCCGGCCGCCGAGAAGGTGAGGAACTGCGCACCGCCGCCAGCGCGGGCGCTGGCCAGTGCCGCGGTGGTGGCGGCTGCGGTGGTGGTGGTGCCGGAATTCGCGGCGGTGGTCGCGGCCTGCCGCACCGGGTGGGGAACCTGCATGTCCATCGGGCCTCCTGGTCTGGCACCGATTCTGTGGACGCCCCCCTGCGCCGGCCACCCCAGCGTCACCCGGGTGGCGACCCGGGTCGTCACCCGGGGTCCGCCAGTCGGGTCAGCGTGCCGCGAGGGCGCGGCTGTGCTGCAGCAGGGCAGCCAGCGGCAGGCCGGCCGCCGGCTGCCCGTCGGCCAGGCCGGTCTCCACGGTGCGCGCCAGCTGGCGCAGCGCGGCATCGCCCACGAAGGCCAGCGAGCCGCGCAGCGCATGCACCGCGCGCCGCAGCGCGGCGGCGTCGGCTGCGCCGGTGATGGCGGCTTCCAGCGCCGGCCACTGCTGGCTGAACAGTGCGGCCAGGTCGGGCTGCGGCGCGGTGGTCCGGGGTGGTGGGTCGGCAGGTGGCGCCGGTGCGGAGTCGGCACCGGCCCGCGGCAGCGCGGCCAGCAGCTGCAGCAGGCGGTCGGCATCGACCGGCTTGTCCAGACAGGCCAGCACCCCCAGGCCCTGGGCGGCCAGGCGGTCGGCCGCGTCGATGTGCGCGCTCAGCACCACCAGCGGCAGCCGGGCGCCGCCGGGCCGGGCCCGCAGGCTGCGGGCCAGGTCGAGGCCGCGCTGGTCGGGCAGGTCCAGGTCGAGCAGGGCCACGTCCACATGCTGGCGGCTGAACTGCGCCAGCGCCTGCCGGCCGTCATCCGCCACCACGGTGCGCGCGCCCAGCGGCTCCAGCAGCGCCACCACCATGCGCTGGGCCAGCGGGTTGTCCTCCACCAGCAGCACATGCAGGCCGTCCAGCAACGGCAGGGCCGGCCCGGCAGGTGCGGCGGAGGGCTCGAAGGCGGCCGCCGGCAGCAGCGGCAGGGGGTGCACACCGCTGCCTTCGGCCACTGGCTCGGCGCTGACCAGCAGCAGCCGCCGGCCCGCCTGCCGGCCCTGGGCGATGCGGTCGGTGGCATCGGCCGCGGCGGTGTCCACCACCCAGCAGGCGGCCTGGCCGGCGGCGGCCGCCGGCAGCAGCGCCCGGCCGTGGGCCCGCCACTGTGTGGCCAGGGTGGCCAGCAGCCGCCGGTCGGCGCTGAAGGCGGCGGTGTCGGCCGGCGCCGGCGGCGGCTCGGGCTGGCTGTCGAGCAGCAGGTCCAGGTCGAACCAGCAGGTGGTGCCGCCGCCGGGTACCGAGGCCATCTGCAGCCGGGTGCCGTGCAGCTGCAGCAGCCGCCGCACCACCGCCAGGCCCAGGCCGCTGCCATCGGCGCGCGGGCGGTGCGGGTCGGTCGCGCGCTCGAAGGCCTCGCCGATGCGCGGCAGCGCGTCCGGCGCGATGCCCAGGCCGGTGTCGGACACCGCGGCGCGCAGCGTCACCCGGTCGCCGTGGTGGGCGCGCAGCCGGAAGGCCAGCACCACCGTGCCGCGCGGCGTGAACTTCAGCGCATTGGCCAGCAGGTTCAGCAGCACCTGGGCGATGCGGCCGGCATCGCCACGCAGCCGCGCCGGGCAGGCCGGATCGACGGTGGTGTAGATGCGCACTGGCTTGTCCTGCCGCAGCCCGGCGGCCAGGCTGCCCAGGCGCAGCGCCAGGGCCAGCGGCTCGAACAGCTGGTCGGGGTCGATCTCCAGGCGGCCGGCCTCCAGGCTGGCCAGGTCCAGCAGGTCGTTGACCACGCGCAGCATCATGCCGGCCGACTGGGCGATCGGCAGCAGGTGGCGCTGTGCCGGCGTGCCGGCTGCCGCCTGCTGCGCCAGCCGGGTGAAGCCCAGCACCGCATGCAGCGGCGTGCGCAGCTCATGGCTGACGCTGGCGAAGAAGGCCTCGCGGACGCGGTAGGAGGCCTCGGCAGGCTCCTGGCCGGTGGCCGGCAGCACCAGGCCCAGCCAGTGCCCGGTGCGCCGGCTGCCGCGCAGCTGCACCCGGCCGGCAGGGCTGTCGATGGCCAGCGAGAACTGCGCCGCCGGCCCGGCCAGCGCCGCCTGCAGTGCCTGGGCATCGGCGGGCAGCAGGCGCTGCAGCCAGGGTGCCAGTGCAAAGCGCGCCGCGCTGGTGCCCAGCAGCCGGCGCGCGGCGGCGTCCAGGTGCAGACGGCCGCCTTCCAGGCGCCAGCGGCCCGCGCCAGCCGCGGCCAGTGCGGCGGCGGCGCCCGGCAGTGGCGGCGGACGGCGGTTGCGGTGCGATGTCACGCCCCGGAGTGTGCGGGCGCTGCAGACCGCGCCGGCGCTGCCGACAACCGGAAGATGCGGGAGATTCCACGACCATGACCGACACATCCCCTGCCATGCGCGTGCTGGTGGCCGATGACCAGGTGCTGGTGCGCGCCGGCGTGGCCGCGCTGCTGGCACAGATGCCCGGCTTCCGCTGCGTGGGCAGCGCCGAGAACGGCGCCCAGTGCCTGGCGGCCTGCGCCGCGTTGGCACCCGACATCCTGCTGCTGGACCTGCAGATGCCCGACGCCGACGGCCTGGCCGTGGCCCGGGCGCTGCGGCCGCAGCACCCGGCACTGCGGGTGGTCATCCTGACCAGCCATGCCAGCGCCGCCCATGCCCGCCAGGCCCTGGCCGAGGGCGTGGCCGGCTTCGTGTCGAAGGACTTCGTGCTCGACGAGCTGGCCCAGGCCCTGCGCTGCGTGGCGGCCGGCCGGCCGTACATCAGCCCCGACGTGGCCATGGCGGCTGTGCAGGCACCCGCCGTGCCGGCCGACCCGCTGACCAGCCGCCAGCGCGAGGTGCTGCGCGGCCTGGCGCGCGGCCTGGGCAACAAGCAGATCGCCCGCGATCTGGGGTTGAGCGTGAAGACGGTGGAGTTCCACCGCAGCGCGCTGATCCAGCGGCTGGACCTGCACGATGTGGCCAGCCTCACCCGCTACGCGGTGAGCCAGGGCCTGGTCTGAGGGCGCGCCTCGCCACAATCGGCGGCCCGCCACCCGACCGCCCCGCCGCCTTGAACCCCTTGCCCCTGCAAGCCGCCATCGTCGACCTCGACGGCACCCTGATCGACACCGTCGGCGACTTCGACGCCGCGCTGAACACCACGCTGTCCGAGCTGCGGCTGCCGCCGGTGGACCGCGCCTTCATCACCCGCACCGTGGGCAAGGGCAGCGAGCACCTGATCCGCAGCACCCTGGCCCAGGTCGGCGCCGATGCTGCGCTGTACGAGCGTGCCTGGGCCGCCTACCAGCGCCACTACCTGGCCATCAACGGCCAGCACGCCACCGTCTACCCGGGCGTGCGGGACGGCCTGCAGCGCCTGCAGGCCGCCGGCCTGCCGCTGGTCTGCCTGACCAACAAGCCCGGCGCCTTCGCCCGGCCGCTGCTGGCGGCCACCGGGCTGGACGGTTTCTTCCGCCAGGTGTTCGGCGGCGATGCCTTCGCCCGCAAGAAGCCGGACCCGCTGCCGCTGCTGGAAGCCTGCCGCGCGCTGGGCACGCCGCCTGCGGCCACGCTGA
This sequence comes from Pseudaquabacterium pictum, assembly GCF_005403045.1. Classification (GTDB taxonomy): domain Bacteria; phylum Pseudomonadota; class Gammaproteobacteria; order Burkholderiales; family Burkholderiaceae_C; genus Pseudaquabacterium; species Pseudaquabacterium pictum. The sequence goes on along the minus strand of NZ_BJCL01000021.1, from coordinate 69,656 downwards.
TGCTGGGCGACAGCAGCAACGATGCCCAGGCCGCCCGCGCTGCCGGCTGCCCGGTGGTGCTGGTGAACTACGGCTACAACCACGGGCGGCCGGTGGAAGAGGCCGCGCCTGATGCGGTGATCGACAGCCTTGCCGCCCTGCGCTGGCCCGGCCTGCCCGGTGGACCCGCTGCTACACTCGAATGATGTTCATCGCGCGCATTCAGACCAAAGGGTCGTCCGACCGGGGAGCCTGGCCCTGGCGACGCTGCACCGCCTCGGTCTGACCGGCCGCCGGGTGCCGCACCACGTGGGCTGAGGGCCCGCTGCCGGCCCCGCGCAGGCCTCGCCACCGGGTGGCGCGCTTCACCGCAGCGTCCTGCTGCCGCACCACCCGCACCGCTGCCATCAGCACCGCCCGGCCCGCGCCTGAAACGCCGCTTGCGGCCGCCGCGCACCGGGCTCTCCAGGAGTTGTGCACCGTGATCACCGAACTTGAGTTCAAGAGCCTGGCCGCCCAGGGCTTCAACCGCATTCCCCTGCTCAGCGAGGCCTTTGCCGACCTGGAAACCCCGCTCAGCCTGTACCTGAAGCTGGCCGGCGGCGCGCCGAACAGCTTCCTGCTGGAATCGGTGGTCGGTGGCGAGCGCTTCGGCCGCTATTCCTTCATCGGCCTGCCGGCCCGCACCCTGCTGCGCGCCAGCGCGCTGGACGGCGGCGGCACGCTGACCGAGGTGGTGACCGATGGCGTCGTGGTCGAGCAGCATGCCGGCAACCCGCTGGACTTCATCGCCGACTACCAGGCCCGCTTCAAGGTGGCGCTGCGGCCGGGCCTGCCGCGCTTCTGCGGCGGCCTGGCCGGCTACTTCGGCTACGACGCGGTGCGCTTCATGGAGCCCAAGCTGGCCGCCACCCGCAAGACCGGCGGCCTGGACACGCCCGACATCCTGCTGCTGCAGACCGAGGAACTGGCGGTGATCGACAACCTGTCGGGCCGGCTGTACCTGATCGTCTACGCCGACCCCAAGGTGCCCGAGGCCTACTTCACCGCCAAGCGCCGGCTGGCCGAGCTGGGTGACAAGCTGCGCTATTCGGTCACGGCGCCGCCGGTCAAGCGCGGGCCGTCGCACCCGGTGGAGCGCGAGTTCCGCAAGGACGACTACATCGCCGCCGTGCTGCAGAGCAAGGAGCTGATCGCCGCCGGCGACATGATGCAGGTGCAGATCGGCCAGCGCCTGAAGAAACGCTACACCGAGAGCCCGCTCAGCCTGTACCGGGCGCTGCGCAGCCTGAACCCCAGCCCGTACATGTACTTCTACGACTTCGGCGACTTCCAGGTGGTCGGCGCCTCGCCCGAGATCCTGGTGCGGCACGAGAGCACGCCCGAGGGCGACAAGATCACCATCCGCCCGCTGGCCGGCACCCGGCCGCGTGGCACCAGCCCCGAGCATGACAAGGCCACCGAGGCCGACCTGCTGGCCGACCCCAAGGAGCGTGCCGAGCACCTGATGCTGATCGACCTGGCGCGCAACGACATCGGCCGCATCGCCAAGACCGGCACGGTCAAGGTGACCGAGGCCTTCGTGGTGGAGCGCTACAGCCATGTGATGCACATCGTCAGCAACGTCGAAGGCATCCTGCAGGACGGCATGCGCAACATGGACGTGCTGCGCGCCACCTTCCCGGCCGGCACGCTGACCGGCGCGCCCAAGATCCGGGCGATGGAAATCATCGACGAGCTGGAGCCGGTGAAGCGCGGCATCTACGGCGGCGCCTGCGGCTACCTCAGCTTTGCCGGCGACATGGACGTGGCCATCGCCATCCGCACCGGCATCGTGCAGAACAACACCCTGTATGTGCAGGCGGCAGCCGGCGTGGTGGCCGACAGCGTGCCCGAGATGGAGTGGAAGGAGACCGAGCACAAGGCGCGGGCGCTGATCCGTGCGGCCGAGCTGGTCGAGGAGGGCTTCTGACATGCTGCTCATGATCGACAACTACGACAGCTTCACCTTCAACCTGGTCCAGTACTTCGGTGAGCTGGGGCAAGAGGTCAAGGTGATCCGCAACGACGCCATCACCCCGGCCGAGATCGCGGCGCTGCAGCCCAGCCACCTGGTGCTGTCGCCAGGGCCGTGTTCTCCCGCCGAGGCCGGTGTGTGTGTGCCGGCGGTGCGTGAGCTCATCGGCAAGCTGCCCATCCTGGGCGTCTGCCTGGGCCACCAGAGCATCGGCGCGGCGCTGGGCGGCCACATCATCCGCGCCCAGCAGCAGATGCACGGCAAGGCCAGCACGCTGACCACCGACCAGCAGGGCGTGTACCTGGGCCTGCCCAAGGCCTTCAGCGTGATCCGCTACCACTCGCTGGTGATCGAGCGCGCCACCTGCCCGAAGGCGCTGGTCGTCACCAGCACCAGCGAGGACGGCGAGATCATGGGCGTGCGCCACCGCGACCTGGCCGGCACCGACACGCCGCTGGAAGGTGTGCAGTTCCATCCGGAATCGATCCTGTCGGAACACGGCCATGCGATGCTGCGCAACTTCCTGAACCTCGGCCGTTGAGCCCGGAGGCTGACGCCATGACCGTGATCGACCTGCGCAGCGACACCGTCACCCGCCCCACGCCGGCCATGCGCGCCGCCATGGCGGCGGCCGAGGTGGGCGACGATGTCTTCGGTGACGACCCGGCGGTCAACGCGTTGCAGGACCGCATTGCCGCGCTGCTGGGCAAGGAAGCCGCGCTGTTCATGCCCAGCGGCACGCAGAGCAACCTGTGCGCGCTGATGGCCCACTGTGGCCGCGGCGATGAATACCTCGTCGGCCAGCACGCCCACACCTACAAGTACGAAGGCGGCGGCGCGGCGGTGCTGGGCAGCATCCAGCCCCAGCCCATCGCCCACCAGGCCGACGGCACGCTGGCGCTGGCCGACATTGCCGCAGCGATCAAGCCCGACGACCTGCACTTCGCCCGCACCCGGCTGCTGGCGCTGGAGAACACCATCGGCGGCCGGGTGATGCCGATGGACTGGCAGCAGCAGGCCACGGCACTGGCGCGCCAGCACGGCCTGGCCACCCATCTGGACGGCGCCCGGCTGTTCAACGCCGCAGTGGCGTGCGCGCCGCAGCACGGCGGCGATGCGGTCGCCGCCGCGCGGGCCATCGCCGGGCTGTATGACAGCGTGTCGGTCTGCTTCAGCAAGGGCCTGGGCGCGCCGGTGGGCTCGGCCCTGGTTGGGTCGGCTGACCTGATTCACCGCGCCCGCCGCCACCGCAAGATGCTGGGCGGCGGCCTGCGCCAGGCCGGCGTGCTGGCCGCCGCGGCCGACCATGCGCTGACCCACCATGTGGATCGCCTGGCCGACGACCATGCCAACGCGCGCCGCCTGGCCGAGGGCCTGGCCGGCCTGCCCGGCGTGGCGGTGGTGGCGCCGGACACCAACATCGTCTTCCTCGATCTGGCCCCGCCCATCGACGGCGCGGCCGCGGTGCGCCGCGCCGCAGCCCAGGGCGTGCTGCTGACCGGTGCCCAGCGGCTGCGCCTGGTCACCCACCTCGATGTGACCACCGCCCAGATCGACCAGGCCGTGCAGGTGCTGCGCGGCGCCCTGCAGTGATCGTCGAACACCAAGGTTGACCCCATGCCCATCACCGACACCGAAGCCCTGACCCGCGCCATCGAGCACCGCGAGATCTTCCACGACGAGATGCTGGCGCTGATGCGCCGCATCATGGGCGGCGAGATGTCGCCGGTGATGATGGCGGCGCTGCTCACCGGCCTGCGCGTCAAGAAGGAGACCATCGGCGAGATCACCGCCGCCGCGCAGGTGATGCGCGAGTTCTCCACCAAGGTCGACGTGGCCGACCGCACGCACCTGGTCGACATCGTCGGCACCGGTGGCGATGGCTCGCACACCTTCAACATCAGCACTTGCAGCATGTTCGTGGCGGCGGCGGCCGGCGCGCGGGTCAGCAAGCACGGCAACCGCAGCGTCAGCAGCAAGAGCGGCAGCGCCGATGTGCTGGAAGCCCTGGGCGTGCCGATGACGCTGACGCCGGCGGCCATCGCCCGCTGCATCGCCGACACCGGCATCGGCTTCATGTTCGCGCCCAACCACCACCCGGCGATGAAGAACGTGGGCCCGGTGCGGCGTGAGCTGGGCGTGCGCACGATCTTCAACATCCTGGGCCCGCTGACCAACCCGGCCGATGCGCCCAACATCCTGATGGGTGTGTTCCACCCCGATCTGGTGGGCATCCAGGTGCGCGCGCTGCAGCGCCTGGGCGCCGAACATGCGGTGGTGGTCTACGGCCGCGACGGCATGGACGAGGTCTCGCTGGGCGCGGCCACGATGGTGGGCGAGTACAAGGACGGCGGCATCCGCGAGTACGAGATCCACCCCGAGGATTTCGGCCTGACCATGGCCAGCGGCCGCTCGCTGAAGGTGGAGACGGTGGCGCAAAGCAAGGCGCTGCTGATGGCCGTGTTGAACAACGAGCCCGGCCCGGCGCGCGACATCGTCATCCTGAACGCCGGCGTGGCGCTGTACGCCGCCAACGTGGCCGCCAGCATGGTCGACGGCGTGGCCCTGGCGCGCCAGGCGCTGGAATCCGGCCAGGCGCTGGCCCGGTTGCACCACTTCGTCGACCGCAGCAAGGCGCTGGCTGCGTCATGAGCAACATCCTCGACCAGATCGTCGCCGTCAAATGGCAGGAAGTGGCGGCCGCCCGCGCACGTGTGGGCGAGGCGGCGCTGCGGGAGCAGGCCGCTGCGCAGGCTGCGCCGCGTGGCTTTGCGGCGGCACTGCGCGCCAAGGTGGCGGCCGGCCAGCCGGCGGTGATCGCCGAGATCAAGAAGGCCAGCCCCAGCAAGGGCGTGATCCGCGAACACTTCGTGCCTGCCGACATCGCCGCCACGTACGCCCGCCACGGCGCGGCCTGCCTCAGCGTGCTGACCGATGAGTCCTTCTTCCAGGGCCATGCCGACTACCTGCGCCAGGCCCGCGCCGCCTGCCCGCTGCCGGCGCTGCGCAAGGATTTCATGGTCGACCCCTACCAGGTGCTGGAAGCCCGGGCCATGGGTGCCGACTGCATCCTGCTGATCGCTGCCTGCCTGTCGGATGCGCAGATGGCCGAGCTGGAGGCCTGCGCGCTCCAGCTCGGCATGGACGTGCTGGTGGAGGTGCACGACGGCGACGAGCTCGACCGGGCGCTGCGTCTGAAGACGCCGCTGCTGGGCATCAACAACCGCAACCTGAAGACCTTCGAGGTCACGCTGGACACCACGCTCGGCCTGTTGCCCCGCGTGCCGGCCGATCGCCTGCTGGTCACCGAGTCGGGCATTGGCGGCAGTGCCGACGTGCAGCGCATGCGCGCCGCCAACGTGCAGGCCTTCCTGGTCGGCGAGACCTTCATGCGCGCCGACGACCCCGGCGCCGCGCTGGCCGCGGTGTTCGGCTGAGCCGCGGTGGCCGCCACGTCGACCGGCGGCAGCGCCGCGCTGTTCCCGCCCGAGCCGGCGGTCAACCAACTGCTGCAACCGCTGGCGGAGGTGCTGGCCCAGGTGCCCGCCGACTGGGCGCCGGTGGTCCGGACCTGGCAGGCGTCCCCCGACGGCCAGCGCTTGCAGGCCTTCATGGCCGAACGGCAGGCCGCCGGCGCCTGCATCTATCCCGCCGCGCCGCTGCGCGCCTTGGCGCTGACACCACGCGCCGCGGTGCGGGTGGTGCTGCTGGGCCAGGATCCGTACCACGGCGCCGGCCAGGCCGAAGGGCTGTGTTTCTCGGTGCCGGCCGGTGTCAAGCCGCCACCCAGCCTGCGCAACATCCTGGGCGAGATTTCCCGCAGCCTGGGCGTGCCGCATCCGCCGAATGGCCACCTGGCCGGCTGGGCGCGCCAGGGCGTGCTGCTGCTCAACACCGTGCTGACGGTGGAGGATGGCCAGCCCGCCGCCCATGCCGGCCAGGGCTGGGAGGCCCTGACCGATGCGCTGATCCAGGCCACCGCCAGCGATCCTGGCGACAAGGTCTACCTGCTGTGGGGCGCCTTCGCCCAGGCCAAGGCCGGGTTGATCCAAGCGGCCGGCAGTGGCCGGCATCTGGTGCTGCAGGCCAACCATCCGTCGCCGCTGTCGGCGCGCCGGCCGCCGGTGCCGTTCATCGGCTGCGGGCATTTCACCCAGGTGCGGGACTTCCTGTTGGCCCGAGGGGGGCGCGCCATCGACTGGTCGGCCTGACATGGCGCCACCATCGCAGCGCGCCATTTGTGCTTTCGCCGCGAGTTCTGCTATAGTCCCGAGTTCGCCGCGGAGGGGTGCCCGAGTGGCTAAAGGGGGCAGACTGTAAATCTGTTGGCTTACGCCTACGCTGGTTCGAATCCAGCCTCCTCCACCAAGGCGAATTTTTGATGGTCTGTTGCTGGCGTGAACGCTGGCTGGCAGCAGGCGACAAGACCGGCGACGGGTCGGGTGCCAGCGATGGCAACCGATGGCGTCACGTCGCGGGAGTAGTTCAATGGTAGAACCTTAGCCTTCCAAGCTAATGACGCGGGTTCGATTCCCGCTTCCCGCTCCAGCGTTCGGGTGGTGGTGTAGAAGAAGTTGGTGCTGTGTCGGCACCGGCCTGGGTTGCCAGTCAGTCCAGGCCTGTGTCGATGCCCTTGTGGCTCAGTGGTAGAGCACCCCCTTGGTAAGGGGGAGGTCGCGGGTCCGATTCCCGCCAAGGGCACCAAATCTTTCCTGACGTTTTCAGTCATTCCTGTTTGATCGCGAGGAGCGCGCAACATGGCAAAAGGCAAATTTGAACGGACCAAGCCGCACGTGAACGTGGGCACGATTGGTCACGTGGACCACGGCAAGACGACGCTGACGGCGGCGATCACGACGATCCTGGCATCGAAGTTCGGCGGCGAGGCGAAGGCGTACGACCAGATCGACGCGGCGCCGGAAGAGAAGGCGCGTGGCATCACGATCAACACCGCGCACGTCGAGTACGAGACGGCCAACCGTCACTACGCGCACGTGGACTGCCCGGGCCACGCCGACTATGTGAAGAACATGATCACCGGCGCCGCCCAGATGGACGGCGCGATCCTGGTGTGCTCGGCCGCTGACGGCCCGATGCCCCAGACGCGTGAGCACATCCTGCTGGCCCGCCAGGTGGGCGTGCCCTACATCATCGTGTTCCTGAACAAGTGCGACATGGTGGACGACGCCGAGCTGCTGGAGCTCGTCGAGATGGAAGTGCGCGAGCTGCTGAGCAAGTACGACTTCCCGGGCGACGACACCCCGATCGTGCACGGCAGCGCCAAGCTGGCGATGGAAGGCGACAAGGGTCCGCTGGGCGAGCAGGCCATCCTGAAGCTGGCCGACGCACTGGACAGCTACATCCCCACGCCCGAGCGCGCGGTGGACGGCGCGTTCCTGATGCCGGTGGAAGACGTGTTCTCGATTTCGGGCCGCGGCACCGTGGTGACCGGCCGTGTCGAGCGCGGCATCATCAAGGTGGGCGAGTCGATCGAGATCGTGGGCATCCGTGCCACGCAGACGACCACCTGCACCGGCGTGGAAATGTTCCGCAAGCTGCTGGACCAGGGGCAGGCCGGCGACAACGTGGGCATCCTGCTGCGCGGCACGAAGCGTGAAGACGTGGAGCGTGGCCAGGTGCTGTGCAAGCCCGGCAGCGTGAAGCCGCACACGCACTTCACGGCCGAGATCTACGTGCTGAGCAAGGACGAGGGCGGCCGCCACACGCCGTTCTTCAACAACTACCGTCCGCAGTTCTACTTCCGCACGACGGACGTGACCGGCGCGGTGGAGCTGCCCAAGGACAAGGAAATGGTGATGCCTGGCGACAACGTCAGCATCACGGTCAAGCTGATCGCGCCGATCGCGATGGAAGAAGGCCTGCGCTTCGCCATCCGCGAAGGTGGCCGCACCGTCGGCGCCGGCGTCGTCGCCAAGATCATCGAGTAATTGCAAGGGTTCGAGCCGCAGGGGTATAGCTCAATTGGCAGAGCGTCGGTCTCCAAAACCGAAGGTTGGGGGTTCGATTCCCTCTGCCCCTGCCACGCACGAACCGCAGCGCGCAACACCAGGCGCACACTGACCAACCGGCCCGCAACGGCTCGGCCCGCAGGCTCCCAAAGCCCGGCGGGCCTTGGCGCTTGATGGGAGCCCCGTTCCGCCAGGCGCACCGGCCCGGTGGCGGCGGGCACTGAAGCACATCCATGGCCACCAGCAACACGCAGATCGAAACGGTTTCCACGGGCGCGGACAAGGCCAAGCTGGCCGCTGCGGCCGTGCTGCTGGTGGGTGGCGTCGTGGCCTACTACCTGCTGGGCAAGCAGGATCTGTGGCTGCGGGTGCTGGCCCTGCTGGTGCTGCTGGCCGCTGCCGTGGCCACCTTCTTCACGTCCGAGACCGGCAAGCAGCTGATCGCCTTCGGTCGCGACGCGGTGAAGGAGACCAAGAAGGTCGTCTGGCCCACCCGCAAAGAGGCGATGCAGATGACCGGCTACGTGTTTGCGTTCGTGGTGGTGATGGCGCTGTTCCTGTTCCTGACCGACAAGACGCTGGAATGGGTGCTGTACGACCTGATCCTGGGCTGGAAGCGCTGACGTGCACACCGACGCGCGCGCACCGAAAGGCATTGACGCATGAGCGAACTGATTCCCGAGGCCGCACCGGCTGAGCCGGCTCCCGCCGCACCGGCATCGCCGCTGCGCTGGTACGTGGTGCATGCCTACTCCGGCATGGAGAAGGCGGTCGAACGCAACATCCGCGAGCGCATCGAGCGCGCGGGCATGCATGACAAGTTCGGCCGCATCCTGGTGCCCACCGAGGAAGTCATCGAGCTGAAGAACGGCAAGAAGTCGGTCACCGAGCGCCGCTTCTTCCCTGGCTACGTGCTGGTCGAGATGCTGATGGACGACGAGTCCTGGCACCTGGTCAAGCACACCAGCAAGGTCACCGGCTTTGTCGGTGGCGCCAAGAACAAGCCTGCGCCGATCTCCGAGTCCGAAGTGATGAAGATCGTCAACCAGATGCAGGAAGGTCTGGAGAAGCCGCGTCCGAAGGTGGAATGGATGATCGGCGAGATGGTCCGCGTCAAGGAAGGCCCGTTCACCGACTTCAACGGCGCCGTCGAGGAAGTGAACTACGAGAAGTCCAAGGTCAAGGTCTCGGTCACCATTTTCGGCCGGGCCACCGGTGTGGAGCTGGACTTCGCGCAGGTCGAGAAGGTCTGAATTTTCTGCCGCGCGCTGCCCCGACCCCGGCGCGCGGGTCTCTGCAGGGTCGATAGACGAGGAGGCCGCTCCGGCGGCCGCTTGAACTCGAGGAGCCTCTCATGGCAAAGAAGATCGTCGGCTTCATCAAGCTGCAAGTTCCGGCGGGCAAGGCCAATCCTTCGCCCCCGATCGGCCCGGCGCTCGGCCAGCGCGGCCTGAACATCATGGAGTTCTGCAAGGCGTTCAACGCCCAGACGCAGGGCGTCGAGCCCGGTCTGAAGCTGCCCGTGGTGATCACCGCCTACGCCGACAAGTCGTTCACCTTCGTGCTGAAGTCGCCCCCGGCGACCGTGCTGCTGAAGAAGGCCGCCAAGATCGAGAAGGGCTCCGGCCGTGCGCACCTGGACAAGGTGGGCAAGATCACCCGCGAGCAGCTGGAAGAGATCGCCAAGATCAAGGTCAAGGACCTCACCGCTGCCGACATGGACGCGGCCGTGAAGACGATCGCTGGCTCGGCCCGCTCGATGGGCCTCATCGTGGAAGGGGTCTGACATGGCCAAGCAAACCAAGCGTGAGAAGGCGGTTGCCGGCAAGGTCGATTCGCTGAAGCTCTACACCTTCGACGACGCGATCGGCATCGTCAAGGAATGCGCCACCGCCAAGTTCGATGAGTCCATCGACGTGGCCGTGCAGCTGGGCATCGATGCCAAGAAGTCCGACCAGGTGGTGCGTGGCGCCGTCGTGCTGCCCAACGGCACCGGTAAGACCAAGCGCGTGGCGGTGTTCGCCCAGGGCGCCAAGGCCGAGGAAGCCAAGGCCGCCGGCGCCGACATCGTCGGCATGGACGACCTGGCTGCCGAGATCAAGGGCGGCAACCTGAACTTCGACGTGGTGATCGCCTCGCCGGACACCATGCGCATCGTCGGTACCCTGGGCCAGATCCTGGGCCCGCGCGGCCTGATGCCCAACCCGAAGGTCGGCACCGTCACCCCCGATGTGGCCCAGGCCGTGCGCAACGCCAAGGCCGGCCAGGTGCAGTTCCGCGTCGACAAGGCCGGCATCATCCACGGCACCATCGGCCGCCGTTCGTTCGACAGCGACAAGCTCAAGGGCAACCTGGCTGCGCTGCTCGACGCGCTGAGCAAGGCCAAGCCGGCATCGAGCAAGGGCGTCTACCTGCGCAAGGTGGCGGTCTCGTCGACGATGGGCGTGGGCGTGCGGGTTGACCTGCAATCGCTGACCGCGGCCTGATCGGCTGCTGCCCGGTCGCCTCGCGGGGTGGCCGGCCAAAGACAACTCCCTGCCGCGTGTCTGGCGTCAGGGCATGAGATTGGTGGGCTGAGGCCGGTGCAAGCCGGTCCCAGGCCATCCAAGACCGTTGGCGGCGCCGCAAGGCACCTTAATCAGCCACCCGGGCCGCCAGGCCCGCGGTGGTTGGCCAGCGCAGATGGCGGTCCCGCCTGAAAGTTGAAGGGGTCGCCGGGGTGCCAACCCTGGCGGTTCGGATGCTGGAAGGTTTGGTCGCTGCAACCCGGGTGCGCCGGGACGCCTTGCGCCCGCAAGGCCAACGGCGCTGATATGTGAGGAGCAGACCTTGAGTCTCAATCGCAACGAGAAGGCGGCCGTGGTCGCGGACGTGTCGGCGCAAGCCGCCAAGTCCCAGACCCTCGCGCTGGCCGAGTACCGTGGCCTCACCGTTGAACACCTGAACAAGCTGCGCAAGGACGCGCGCGAGAAGGGTGTGTATCTTCATGTTCTGAAGAACACGCTTGCTCGCCGCGCCGTTGCCGGCACCCCGTTCGAGGTGGCATCGGAAGGCATGGTCGGCCCGCTGATCTACGGCTTTTCCGAAGACGCTGTCGCCGCGGCCAAAGTCATCTCCGACTTTGCCAAGGGCAACGACAAGCTGATCGTCAAGGGCGGCGCCTACGCCGGCAAGGCACTGAACGCTGACGGGGTCAAGGCCCTGGCGTCCATCCCCAGCCGCGAAGTGCTGATCGCCCAGGTGGCTGGCCTGCTGAAGTCGCCGATCCAGCGACTGGCCGTGGTGCTGGGTGCTGTCGCCACGCAGAAGGCCGGCCCGGCCGAAGCGGAAGCCCCGGCCGAGGCGCCTGCCGCAGCCTGACGATCCAACCGACCCAATCCAACTTTCCTGAATCGAGAAACAAATGGCATTCGATAAAGACGCATTCCTGGCCGCCATGGACAGCATGTCCGTGATGGAACTCAACGACCTGGTCAAGGCCATCGAAGAGAAGTTCGGTGTGTCCGCCGCCGCCATGGCCGCCCCGGCCGCCGGTGGTGGTGGCGCCGCCGCCGCCGCGGTGGAAGAGAAGACCGAATTCAACGTCGTGCTGCTCGACGCCGGCGCCCAGAAGGTGTCGGTCATCAAGGCCGTGCGCGAACTGACGGGCCTGGGCCTGAAGGAAGCCAAGGACCTGGTCGACGGCGCCCCGAAGAACGTGAAGGAAGCCGTGTCCAAGGCCGACGCCGAAGCCGCGCTGAAGAAGCTGGTCGACGCTGGTGCCAAGGCCGAAGTGAAGTAATTCACCTCCGCTGCCGAGGCTGGCAGGCCCTCCGGGGCCCGCCAGCCTTTGGCATTTGAAGGGCTTGTCGTCCTTCAGAACACCTGAAAGTGCCTTCCGGGTTATCCTGTCGGGCTTTTTCGAGTGTTCTCTGAACCGACTGCAGAGAACCAGTTTGGTCGGACTCCGGTGCAACGCCGGGGTTGTCCGCCAGCGGCTGGTAGTGGCCAGCCACCAAGCTTCGGGCCGTTTGGGCGCGCACCATGCCGCGCCCCAATCTGTGCGCCCGGTGCCAGTCGCCGACGAGACGTGCGCCCGGGCCCTGGCGCGCGTCATCGAAACGGAGTATCCATGGCGCAAGCAGCAACCCCCTACAGCTACACCGAGCGCAAGCGGATTCGCAAGAGCTTCGGCAAGCGCGAGCATGTGCTCGACGTCCCTTACCTCCTGACCATGCAGCGCGAGGCGTACGTCGCCTTCCTGCAGAAGGACCTGCCCCCGTCCAAGCGCAAGCCCGAAGGCCTGCAGGCGGCGTTCCTGTCCGCGTTCCCCATCGTCTCCCACAACAGCATGGTGGAGATGAAATTCATTGAGTACAACATCGCGAAACCGCCGTTCGACGTGCGGGAATGCCAGCAGCGGGGCCTGACCTTCGCTGCCGCGGTGCGTGCCAAGCTGCAGATGATCATCTACGACCGCGAGTCGGCGCCGGCCAAGGTGGTCAAGGAGATCAAGGAGCAGGAGGTCTACATGGGCGAAGTGCCGCTCATGACCGATTACGGCTCGTTCATCGTCAACGGCACCGAGCGTGTCATCGTCAGCCAGCTGCACCGCAGCCCCGGCGTGTTCTTCGAGCACGACAAGGGCAAGACCCACAGCTCGGGCAAGCTGCTGTTCAGCGCCCGCATCATCCCGTACCGCGGCTCCTGGCTGGACTTCGAGTTCGACCCCAAGGACATCCTGTACTTCCGCGTCGACCGCCGCCGCAAGATGCCGGTGACGATCCTGCTGAAGGCCATCGGCCTGAACCCCGAGCAGATCCTGGCGAACTTCTTCGAGTTCGACACCTTCCGCCTGATGGACGCCGGTGCGCAGATGGAGTTCGTGCCCGACCGCCTCAAGGGCGAGGTGGCCCGCTTCGACATCACCGACAAGGACGGCAAGGTCGTCGTCGAGAAGGACAAGCGCATCACCGCGCGCCATGTGCGCTCGCTGGAGCAGAACGGCACGCAGTTCGTCTCGGTGCCCGAGGACTACATCGTCGGCCGCATCGTGGCGCGCAACATGGTCGACGCCGACACCGGCGAGATCATTGCCAAGGCCAATGACGAGCTGACCGACGCGCTGCTGAAGAAGCTGCGCGCGGCCGGTGTCAAGGACATCCAGTGCCTGTTCACCAATGAACTGGATCAGGGTGCCTACATCAGCCAGACGCTGGCGTCCGATGAAACCGCCGACGAGCTGGCCGCCCGGGTCGCCATCTACCGCATGATGCGACCCGGCGAGCCGCCGACCGAAGACGCCGTGCAGGCCCTGTTCGGCCGCCTGTTCTACAACGAGGACACTTACGACCTCAGCCGCGTCGGCCGCATGAAGTTCAACGCCCGCGTGGGCCGCGACGTGCCCGAAGGCGCGATGACGCTGGCCAACGAGGACATCCTCGACGTGGTCAAGATCCTCGTCGAGCTGCGCAACGGCCGTGGCGAGGTGGACGACATCGACCACCTGGGCAACCGGCGCGTGCGTTGCGTGGGCGAACTGGCCGAGAACCAGTACCGGTCGGGCCTGGCCCGCATCGAGAAGGCCGTGAAGGAGCGTCTCGGCCAGGCCGAGACCGACGCGCTGATGCCGCACGACCTGATCAACTCCAAGCCGATCTCTGCGGCGCTGAAGGAGTTCTTCGGTGCGTCGCAGCTGTCGCAGTTCATGGACCAGACCAACCCGCTGTCGGAGATCACCCACAAGCGGCGTGTTTCGGCCCTGGGCCCGGGCGGCCTGACGCGTGAGCGTGCCGGCTTCGAGGTGCGCGACGTGCACCCCACCCACTACGGCCGTGTCTGCCCGATCGAGACGCCGGAAGGCCGGAACATCGGCCTGATCAACTCGCTGTCGCTGTACGCCCGCCTCAACGAATACGGCTTCCTGGAGACGCCGTACCGCCGCGTGGCCGATGGCAAGGTGACCGACCAGATCGACTACCTGTCGGCCATCGAGGAAGGCAAGTACGTCATCGCCCAGGCCAATGCCTCGCTCAGCAAGGACGGCTCGCTGACCGACGAGCTGGTGTCCGCACGGGAAGCCGGTGAATCGGTGCTGACCTCGCCCGAGCGCATCCAGTACATGGACGTGGCCCCGGCGCAGATCGTGTCGGTGGCCGCTTCACTGGTGCCCTTCCTGGAGCACGACGACGCGAACCGCGCGCTGATGGGCGCCAACATGCAGCGCCAGGCGGTGCCGGTGCTGCGCCCCGAGAAGGCCTTTGTCGGTACCGGTGTCGAGCGCGTCGCTGCGGTCGACTCGGGCACGGTGGTGACGGCCCGCCGCGGCGGCATCGTCGACTACGTCGACACCAACCGCATCGTGATCCGCGTGAACGACGCGGAGACGGTGGCCGGTGAAGTGGGCGTGGACATCTACAACCTGATCAAGTACCAGCGCAGCAACCAGAACACCAACATCCACCAGCGCGCCATCGTGCGCCGGGGTGACCATGTGGGTGCTGGCGACGTGGTGGCCGACGGCGCATCGACCGACCTGGGCGAACTGGCCCTGGGCCAGAACATGCTCGTGGCCTTCATGCCCTGGAACGGCTACAACTTCGAGGACTCGATCCTGATCTCGGAGCGTGTGGTCGCCGAAGACCGCTACACCTCGATCCACATCGAGGAACTGGTGGTCATGGCCCGCGACACCAAGCTGGGCAGCGAGGAAATCACCCGCGACATCCCGAACCTGAGCGAGCAGCAACTGGCCCGCCTGGACGAGAGCGGCATCGTCTACATCGGCGCCGAAGTGACGCCGGGCGACGTGCTGGTCGGCAAGGTCACGCCCAAGGGCGAGACCACCCTGACGCCGGAAGAGAAGCTGCTGCGCGCGATCTTCGGCGAGAAGGCGTCGGACGTGAAGGACACCAGCCTGCGCGTGGACCAGGGCACCAACGGCACCGTCATCGACGTGCAGGTGTTCACCCGCGAAGGCATCCAGCGTGACAAGCGCGCCCAGCAGATCATCGACGACGAGCTGAAGCGCTTCCGCCTGGACCTGAACGACCAGCTGCGCATCGTCGAGGCCGACGCCTTCGACCGGATCGAGAAGCTTCTGAACGGCAAGACCGCCAACGGCGGCCCGCAGAAGATCGCCAAGGGCACGGTGATCGACAAGGCCTACCTGGCCTCGGTCGAGAAGTACCACTGGTTCGACATCCGCCCGGCCGATGACGACGTGGCCAACCAGCTCGAGTCGATCAAGAACAGCCTGGAGCAGACCCGCCACAGCTTCGACCTGGCCTTCGAAGAGAAGCGCAAGAAGCTGACGCAAGGCGACGAGCTGCCCGCGGGCGTGCTGAAGATGGTCAAGGTGTACCTGGCCGTCAAGCGCCGCCTGCAGCCTGGCGACAAGATGGCCGGCCGCCACGGCAACAAGGGTGTGGTCTCGAAGATCGTGCCGGTGGAAGACATGCCCTACATGGCCGACGGCACGCCGGCGGACATCGTGCTGAATCCGCTGGGCGTGCCCTCGCGGATGAACGTGGGCCAGGTGCTGGAAGTGCACCTGGGCTGGGCCGGCAAGGGCATCGGCCAGCGCATCGGCGACATGCTGCAAGGCGAGGCCCGCGTGGCCGAGCTGCGCAAGTTCTTCGACGAGCTCTACAACCAGTCGGGCGGCAAGGTCGAGAACATCGACGCGCTGAGCGACGCGGACATCATCGAGATGGCCGGCAACCTGAGCAAGGGTGTGCCGTTCGCCACGCCGGTGTTCGATGGCGCCAAGGAAGAAGAGATCCGCGCCATGCTGAAGCTGGCCTACCCGGACGACATCGCCGCGAAGAAGGGCCTGACGGCCACCCGCACCCAGGCGCACCTGTTCGATGGCCGCACCGGTGAGCAGTTCGAGCGGCCCACCACCGTGGGCTACATGCACGTGCTGAAGCTGCACCACCTGGTCGACGACAAGATGCACGCCCGCTCCACCGGCCCGTACAGCCTGGTCACCCAGCAGCCGCTGGGCGGCAAGGCGCAGTTCGGCGGCCAGCGCTTCGGCGAGATGGAAGTGTGGGCGCTGGAAGCCTACGGCGCCAGCTACGTGCTGCAGGAGATGCTGACGGTGAAGTCCGACGACGTGAACGGCCGTACGAAGGTGTACGAGAACATCGTCAAGGGCGAGCACGCCATCGATGCCGGCATGCCGGAATCGTTCAATGTCCTGGTCAAGGAAATCCGTTCCTTGGGCATCGACATGGAACTGGAAAAGAACTGAACCCGGACGAGCCAAGGAGAAACACATGAAAGGTTTGCTGGACCTCTTCCGTCAGTTCACCCCTGACGAGCATTTCGATGCCATCAAGATCGGCATCGCCTCCCCGGAAAAGATCCGGTCCTGGTCGTTCGGTGAAGTCAAGAAGCCCGAGACGATCAACTACCGCACCTTCAAGCCCGAGCGTGACGGCCTGTTCTGCGCCAAGATCTTCGGCCCGATCAAGGACTACGAGTGCCTGTGCGGCAAGTACAAGCGCCTGAAGCACCGTGGCGTGATCTGCGAGAAGTGCGGCGTCGAAGTCACCCAGACCAAGGTCCGCCGTGACCGCATGGGCCACATCGACCTGGCCGCGCCTTGCGCGCACATCTGGTTCCTGAAGAGCCTGCCGTCGCGTCTGGGCCTGGTGCTGGACATGACGCTGCGCGACATCGAGCGCGTGCTGTACTTCGAGGCGTATGTCGTCGTCGACCCGGGCATGACCCCGCTGAAGAAGTTCAGCATCATGACCGAGGAAGACTACGACGCGAAGCGCACCGAGTTCGGTGACGAGTTCGTCGCGCTGATGGGCGCCGAAGGCGTGCAGAAGCTGCTGGCCGACATGGATCTCGACGTCGAGATCGACAAGCTGCGCAACGACATGACCGGCAGCGAGCTGAAGGTCAAGAAGAACAGCAAGCGCCTGAAGGTGATGGAAGCCTTCAAGAAGAGCGGCATGAAGCCCGAGTGGATGGTCATGACCGTCCTGCCGGTGCTGCCGCCCGACCTGCGCCCGCTGGTGCCGCTGGACGGCGGCCGCTTCGCCACGTCCGACCTGAACGACCTGTACCGCCGCGTCATCAACCGCAACAACCGCCTGGCGCGGCTGCTGGAGCTGAAGGCGCCCGAGATCATCGTGCGCAACGAGAAGCGCATGCTGCAGGAAGCCGTCGACAGCCTGCTCGACAACGGCCGCCGCGGCAAGGCCATGACGGGCGCGAACAAGCGCGCGCTGAAGTCGCTGGCCGACATGATCAAGGGCAAGGGCGGCCGCTTCCGGCAGAACCTGCTGGGCAAGCGCGTCGACTACTCGGGCCGTTCGGTCATCACCGTGGGCCCGACGCTCAAGCTGCACCAGTGCGGCCTGCCCAAGCTGATGGCGCTGGAACTGTTCAAGCCGTTCATTTTCTCGCGCCTGGAAGCCATGGGCATCGCCACCACCATCAAGGCGGCGAAGAAGGAAGTCGAGAGCGGCACGCCGGTGGTCTGGGACATCCTGGAGGAAGTCATCAAGGAGCACCCGGTCCTGCTGAACCGCGCGCCCACGCTGCACCGCCTGGGCATCCAGGCCTTCGAGCCGGTGCTGATCGAAGGCAAGGCCATCCAGCTGCATCCGCTGGTCTGCTCGGCCTTCAACGCCGACTTCGACGGTGACCAGATGGCCGTGCACGTGCCGCTGTCGATCGAAGCGCAGATGGAAGCCCGCACGCTGATGCTGGCCTCCAACAACGTGCTGTTCCCGGCGTCTGGTGAGCCGTCGATCGTGCCGTCGCAGGACGTGGTGCTGGGCCTGTACTACGCCACCCGCGAGCGCACCAACGGCAAGGGCGAAGGCCTGATCTTCAGCGACATCGTCGAGGTGCAGCGTGCGCTGGACAACGGCGCCGTCGAGATCACCGCCAAGATCGCGGTGCGCCTGACCGAGTACACCAAGGACGCCGACGGCAACTTCCAGCCCGAGACCAAGCTGGTGGACACCACCGTGGGCCGCGCGCTGCTGTCGGAGATCCTGCCCAAGGGCCTGCCCTTCGCCAACATCAACAAGGCGCTGAAGAAGAAGGAAATCTCCAAGCTGATCAACACCAGCTTCCGCAAGTGCGGCCTGAAGGAGACCGTGGTGCTGGCCGACAAGCTGCTGCAGAGCGGCTTCCGGCTGGCCACGCGCGCCGGCATCTCGATCGCCATCGACGACATGCTGGTGCCGCCGCAGAAGCCCGGCCTGATCGAGCGCGCCGAGAAGGAAGTCAAGGAGATCGAGCAGCAGTACGTCTCGGGCCTGGTGACGGCCGGCGAGCGCTACAACAAGGTGGTCGACATCTGGGGCAAGACCGGCGACGAAGTCGGCAAGGTCATGATGAGCCAGCTGTCCAAGCAGAAGACCATCGACCGCCACGGCAAGGAAGTCGACCAGGAGTCGTTCAACTCCATCTACATGATGGCCGACTCGGGTGCGCGTGGCTCCGCCGCGCAGATCCGCCAGCTGGCCGGCATGCGCGGCCTGATGGCCAAGCCCGACGGCTCGATCATCGAGACGCCCATCACGGCGAACTTCCGTGAAGGCCTGAACGTGCTGCAGTACTTCATCTCCACCCACGGCGCCCGGAAGGGCCTGGCGGACACGGCGCTGAAGACGGCCAACTCGGGCTACCTGACGCGCCGCCTGGTCGACGTGACGCAGGATCTGGTGGTCACCGAAGTCGATTGCGGCACCGAGAACGGCTTTGCCACCCGCGCACTGGTCGAAGGCGGTGAAGTCATCGAATCGCTGCGCGACCGCATCCTGGGCCGCGTGGCCGCTGTCGAGGTGCTGCACCCCGAGACGCAGCAGCTGCTGATGCCCGCGGGCACCATGCTGGACGAGGACATGCTCGACATCATGGAAGCGGCCGGCGTCGACGAGGTGAAGGTCCGCACGCCGCTGACCTGCGCCACCCGCTTCGGCATCTGCGCCAAGTGCTACGGCCGCGATCTGGGCCGTGGCGGCCTGGTCAACACCGGCGAGGCGGTGGGCGTGATTGCCGCCCAGTCGATCGGCGAGCCGGGCACGCAGCTGACGATGCGCACCTTCCACATCGGTGGTGCGGCCTCGCGTGCGGCCATTGCCAACAGCGTGGACGCCAAGAGCGACGGCATCATCGGTTTCAACCCGACGATGCGCTACGTGACCAACGGCAAGGGCGAGCTGGTGGTCATCTCCCGGTCGGGCGAGATCATCATCTCCGACCAGCACGGTCGCGAACGCGAGCGCCACAAGGTGCCGTACGGCGCCACGCTCAACATCAAGGCCGACCAGCAGATCAAGGCCGGCCTGGTGCTGGCCAACTGGGATCCGCTGACCCGCCCCATCATCACCGAGTTCGCCGGCAAGGCCCGCTTCGAGAACGTCGAAGAAGGCGTGACGGTGGCCAAGCAGGTCGACGAGGTGACGGGCCTGTCGACCCTGGTGGTGATCGACCCGAAGCGCCGTGGCGCCACCAAGGTGGTGCGCCCGCAGGTCAAGCTGCTGGACGCCGCCGGCCAGGAAGTCAAGATTCCCGGCACCGACCACTCGGTGACCATCGGCTTCCCGGTGGGCGCGCTGATCCAGGTGCGCGACGGCCAGGATCTCGCCCCCGGCGAGGTGCTGGCGCGCATCCCGGTCGAAGGCCAGAAGACGCGCGACATCACCGGCGGTCTGCCGCGGGTGGCCGAGCTGTTCGAGGCCCGCTCGCCCAAGGATGTCGGCATCCTGGCGGAGCAGACCGGCACCATCTCCTTCGGCAAGGAGACCAAGGGCAAGGTGCGCCTGGAGATCACCGACCCCGAGGGCCACAAGCATGAAGAGCTGGTGCCCAAGGAGAAGAACATCCTGGTGCACGAAGGCCAGGTGGTGAACAAGGGCGAGCTGATCGTCGACGGCGCGGCCGATCCGCAGGACATCCTGCGTCTGCTGGGCGTGGAAGAGCTGGCGCGCTACATCGTCGACGAGGTGCGGGACGTCTACCGTCTGCAGGGCGTGAAGATCAACGACAAGCACATCGAGGTGATCGTCCGCCAGATGCTGCGCCGCGTGCAGATCACCAACGCCGGCGATTCGAGCTACATCGTGGGCGAGCAGGTCGAGCGTTCCGAGCTGTTCGACACCAACGACCGTCTGCGTGGTGAAGGCAAGCTGCCGGCCACCTACGCCGACGTGCTCCTGGGCATCACCAAGGCCAGCCTGTCGACCGATTCGTTCATCTCCGCGGCGTCCTTCCAGGAAACCACCCGTGTGCTGACCGAAGCCGCGATCATGGGCAAGCGCGATGAACTGCGTGGCCTGAAGGAGAACGTGATCGTCGGCCGTCTGATCCCTGCCGGCACCGGCATGGCCTACCACCAGGCCCGCAAGGTGAAGGAAGAGATGGACGAGACCGAGCGCCGTGCCATCGCCATGCAGGAGGCCGAGGAACTGGCCGCCGTGCAGATGGCGGCTGTGGATGCCAACGCCGAGGGCGGCGACGGCAACCCGGCCTGATGCCCCGGCCACCGCGCAGGTGGTGGCCCGGTGCGATGCAAGAGGCGGCTTCGGCCGCCTTTTTTCTTGTCAGGCGGGCGTGTTCAACGCGGCCCAGCGCTCCGGCGTGACGATGCGCAGGCCGCGGGCCAGGGACGGTTTGGCCAGGCGCAGCACGGCGCGGTCACGGCTGACCAGCCAGGCCGCGGGCCAATGCCAGGCCAGATCGATGAACTTCTGGTCGTCCGGGTCGGTGCAGCGCGGGACGGGCGGGCCAGCTGCCCGGGATGGTTCAACCAGCCGCGCGCAGGTCTTCAGATTGGCCAGCGCCGCGGCGGGCGGGATCGGCCATCCCTGGGCGAACGGCCGCTGCAGCACATCGGCCAGTTCGGCCAGCATCGGTGCGGTCACCAGCGCGGTCAGCGCACCGGCATCCAGGGCCTGGCGCAGGGGCGTGCTGCGGGCATCGTCAAACAGCCACAGGTCAAGTACCACATTGGTGTCCAGCACCACCAGCGGCGCCGAGGCAGGGAAACCGGAGGCAGGTTCGGACATGGAAAGGCGTTGTCTGCGGCCGCCTGTGAAGGCACAACCCACGGCTGACTTGCTGTCGAAGGGGCGTTTGACTATAATCGAGGGCTTTTCGGCAAATTGCATCACCCGCATCGTTGGGTGAACCGTTGAACGGAAGACCTCTTGGCGTCGTGGCCCGCAGCATTCGCGGGGCTCGGCGCCGTTTGTGTTTTCCGACCAATGCGCGCAGCGGCCGGAATGACGTGACTTCAAACGGGAACAAGTTACCTATGCCAACCATCAATCAGCTCGTGCGCCATGGCCGTGAGGTCGAGGCTGTCAAGAGCAAGTCGCCTGCGATGCAGAACTGCCCGCAGCGCCGGGGCGTGTGCACCCGCGTGTACACCACCACCCCGAAGAAGCCGAACTCGGCCCTGCGGAAGGTCGCCAAAGTGCGCCTGACCAACGGCTTCGAGGTCATCTCGTACATCGGTGGCGAAGGCCACAACCTGCAGGAGCACAGCGTGGTGCTGGTGCGCGGCGGCCGGGTGAAAGACCTGCCCGGCGTGCGTTACCACATCGTGCGCGGTTCGCTGGACCTGCAGGGCGTCAAGGACCGCAAGCAGTCGCGGTCGAAGTACGGCGCGAAGCGTCCGAAGAAGGCCTGATCGGTCTTTTGAATCGAGGGGCCCGAGTCGGGTCTTTCAACTGGTTGTCACCATCGGCCGCAAGGCTGTTGCAGTGATGTTGAGCGGCAAGCGCAAGAGCGCGGCCGAGTAAGCGAGGGATCTGTTGCGTGATCCCTCCGGTGCGGGCAAGAAGGCCAGTCGGTCGCCCGGTCACCCGCTGAAGCAGACAAAGGAATTGACATGCCACGTCGTCGCGAAGTACCGAAGCGGGACATCCTCCCGGATCCGAAGTTCGGCTCGGTTGATCTGTCCAAGTTCATGAACGTGATCATGGAGTCGGGCAAGAAGGCCGTCGCCGAGCGCATCATCTATGGTGCGCTCGAGCAGGTCGAGAAGAAGGCCGGCAAGGACCCGCTGGAGATCTTCATGGTCGCCATCAACAACATCAAGCCGATGGTCGAGGTCAAGTCCCGCCGCGTGGGCGGTGCGAACTACCAAGTTCCCGTGGAAGTTCGCCCCGTCCGCCGGATGGCCCTGGCCATGCGCTGGCTGAAGGAATCAGCCCGCAAGCGCGGCGAGAAGTCGATGGCCGCCCGCCTGGCCAACGAGCTGCTGGAGGCCAGCGAAGGCCGTGGCGGCGCGATGAAGAAGCGCGACGAAGTGCACCGCATGGCCGAAGCCAACAAGGCGTTCTCGCACTTCCGCTTCTAAGCCTTTCCCCCTCAAGCCTCTCGGCCGCCCCACCCGGGTTAGTACTGACCCGAGGGCGGCCCCTGTATTTGGAGTGACACCATGGCCCGCAAGACCCCGATCGAGCGCTACCGCAACATTGGCATTTCCGCGCACATCGATGCCGGCAAGACCACCACCACGGAACGCATCCTGTTCTACACCGGTGTGAACCACAAGATCGGTGAGGTGCATGACGGCGCCGCAACGATGGACTGGATGGAGCAGGAGCAGGAGCGGGGCATCACCATCACCTCGGCGGCCACCACCTGCTTCTGGAAGGGGATGGAGATGAACTTCCCCGAGCACCGCATCAACATCATCGACACCCCCGGGCACGTCGACTTCACCATCGAGGTGGAGCGTTCGATGCGCGTGCTCGATGGCGCCTGCATGGTGTATTGCGCTGTGGGTGGCGTGCAGCCGCAGAGCGAGACGGTGTGGCGCCAGGCCACCAAGTACAAGGTGCCGCGTCTGGCCTTCGTCAACAAGATGGACCGCACCGGCGCCAACTTCTTCAAGGTCGTCGACCAGATGAAGACGCGCCTGAAGGCCAACCCGGTGCCCATCGTGGTGCCGATCGGCGCTGAAGAAAACTTCAAGGGCGTGGTCGATCTGCTGAAGATGAAGGCCATCTTCTGGGACGAGGCCTCGCAGGGCATGAAGTTCAGCTACGAGGAGATTCCCGCCGATCTGCAGGCCGAGTGCGAGAAGTGGCGTGAGGGCATGGTCGAGGCTGCCGCCGAAGCCACCGAAGAGCTGATGAACAAGTACCTGGAGACGGGTGAGCTGACCGAGGACGAGATCAAGTTCGGCCTGCGCACGCGCACCATCGCCAGCGAGATCCAGCCGATGCTGTGCGGCACCGCGTTCAAGAACAAGGGTGTGCAGCGCATGCTGGACGCCGTGATCGAGTTCATGCCCTCGCCGATCGACATCCCCCCGGTGCGTGGCACCGACGAGGACGAGAAGGAAGTCTTCCGCAAGGCCGACGACAGCGAGAAGTTCGCCGCCCTGGCGTTCAAGCTGATGACCGACCCGTATGTCGGCCAGCTGACGTTCGTGCGCGTGTACTCGGGCGTGCTGAAGTCGGGCGACTCGGTCTACAACCCGATCCGCGGCAAGAAGGAGCGCATCGGCCGGATCCTGCAGATGCACGCCAACCAGCGTGAGGAAATCAAGGAAATTCTGGCCGGCGACATCGCCGCCTGCGTGGGCCTGAAGGACGTGACCACGGGTGAGACCCTGTGCGATCCGGAATCGGTCGTGACGCTGGAGCGCATGGTGTTCCCCGAGCCGGTGATCTCGCAGGCTGTCGAGCCCAAGACCAAGGCCGACCAGGAAAAGATGGGCATCGCGCTGGGCCGTCTGGCTGCCGAGGATCCGTCGTTCCGCCTGCGCACCGACGAGGAATCGGGCCAGACCATCATCTCCGGCATGGGCGAGCTGCACCTGGAAATCATCGTCGACCGCATGAAGCGCGAGTTCGGCGTGGAAGCCAACGTCGGCAAGCCGCAGGTGGCCTACCGCGAGACCATCCGCAAGGCGATCTCGGACGTCGAAGGCAAGTTCGTGCGCCAGTCGGGCGGCAAGGGCCAGTACGGCCACGTCGTGCTGAAGATCGAGCCGCAGGAGCCGGGCAAGGGCTTCGAGTTCGTCGACGCCATCAAGGGTGGCGTGGTGCCGCGTGAATTCATTCCTGCGGTCGAGAAGGGCCTGATCGACACGCTGCCCAATGGCGTGCTGGCCGGCTTCCCGGTGGTGGACGTGAAGGTCACCCTGACCTTCGGTTCGTACCACGAAGTGGACTCGAACGAAAACGCCTTCAAGATGGCCGCGTCCATCGGCTTCAAGGACGGCTGCCGCAAGGCTTCGCCCGTGATCCTGGAGCCGATGATGGCCGTCGAGGTGGAGACGCCGGAAGACTACGCCGGCTCGGTGATGGGCGACCTGTCCAGCCGCCGCGGCATGGTGCAGGGCATGGACGACATGCGCGGCGGTGGCAAAGTCATCAAGGCCGAGGTGCCGCTGTCGGAGATGTTCGGCTACTCGACCACGCTGCGCTCGATGAG
Organism: Pseudaquabacterium pictum; assembly: GCF_005403045.1. Taxonomy (GTDB): domain Bacteria; phylum Pseudomonadota; class Gammaproteobacteria; order Burkholderiales; family Burkholderiaceae_C; genus Pseudaquabacterium; species Pseudaquabacterium pictum. Next base: position 45,281 of record NZ_BJCL01000021.1, on the reverse strand, counting down.
CCAGGGCCGTGCCACGTACACGATGGAGTTCAAGCACTACGCTGAAGCTCCGAAGAACGTGGCCGACGCGATCATCACCTCGCGCGCCAAGTAAGCAATACAAGCCGGTCTTCGGCGCCCGGGGTCACACCATGATCCCGGTGGGTCTGCTGCCCGTGGCAGACCGCGCGCCGGAAACCTTAAACATCCACGGGCAACGCTCTTTTCAAGACGGAGATTGACATGGCAAAAGGCAAATTTGAACGGACCAAGCCGCACGTGAACGTGGGCACGATTGGTCACGTGGACCACGGCAAGACGACGCTGACGGCGGCGATCACGACGATCCTGGCATCGAAGTTCGGCGGCGAGGCGAAGGCCTACGACCAGATCGACGCGGCGCCGGAAGAGAAGGCGCGTGGCATCACGATCAACACCGCGCACGTCGAGTACGAGACGGCCAACCGTCACTACGCGCACGTGGACTGCCCGGGCCACGCCGACTATGTGAAGAACATGATCACCGGCGCCGCCCAGATGGACGGCGCGATCCTGGTGTGCTCGGCCGCTGACGGCCCGATGCCCCAGACGCGTGAGCACATCCTGCTGGCCCGCCAGGTGGGCGTGCCCTACATCATCGTGTTCCTGAACAAGTGCGACATGGTGGACGACGCCGAGCTGCTGGAGCTCGTCGAGATGGAGGTGCGCGAGCTGCTGAGCAAGTACGACTTCCCCGGCGACGACACCCCGATCGTGCACGGCAGCGCCAAGCTGGCGATGGAAGGCGACAAGGGTCCGCTGGGCGAGCAAGCCATCCTGAAGCTGGCCGACGCACTGGACAGCTACATCCCCACGCCCGAGCGCGCGGTGGACGGCGCGTTCCTGATGCCGGTGGAAGACGTGTTCTCGATCTCGGGCCGCGGCACCGTGGTGACCGGCCGTGTCGAGCGCGGCATCATCAAGGTCGGCGAGTCGATCGAGATCGTGGGCATCCGTGCCACGCAGACGACCACCTGCACCGGCGTGGAAATGTTCCGCAAGCTGCTGGACCAGGGCCAGGCCGGCGACAACGTGGGCATCCTGCTGCGCGGCACGAAGCGTGAAGACGTGGAGCGTGGCCAGGTGCTGTGCAAGCCCGGCAGCGTGAAGCCGCACACGCACTTCACCGCCGAGATCTACGTGCTGAGCAAGGACGAGGGCGGCCGCCACACGCCGTTCTTCAACAACTACCGTCCGCAGTTCTACTTCCGCACGACGGACGTGACCGGCGCGGTGGAGTTGCCGAAGGACAAGGAAATGGTGATGCCTGGCGACAACGTCAGCATCACGGTCAAGCTGATCGCGCCGATCGCGATGGAAGAAGGTCTGCGCTTCGCCATCCGCGAAGGTGGCCGCACCGTCGGCGCCGGCGTCGTCGCCAAGATCATCGAGTAACTTTTGCATGACTTGCCGGGTTGCGGGCTTCGGCCTGCCCCGGATTCATCGCTCTTTACCAAGGACAAGTCATGTCAAAGCAAAAGATCCGCATCCGCCTGAAGGCCTTCGACTACAAGCTGATCGACCAATCGGCGCTGGAGATCGTCGACACCGCCAAGCGCACCGGCGCCATCGTGCGTGGCCCCGTGCCGCTGCCCACCCGCATGCAGCGTTTCGACATCCTGCGCTCGCCGCACGTCAACAAGACCAGCCGCGACCAGTTCGAGATCCGCACCCACCAGCGCCTGATGGACATCGTCGACCCCACCGACAAGACCGTCGACGCGCTGATGAAGCTGGACCTGCCGGCTGGCGTGGACGTCGAGATCAAGCTGCAGTAAGCAGTTCGCCTTGCGTGGTGTGCTCCTGTTCGGGGTATACTCGCAGGCTTTTCGCGGCTTGCCTGGCAACAGGTCGGCCGCGATGTCGTGAGGCGGCAGGCAGGTTCCAGGATCTGACCCGCAGCCCCGACACAGTCACCCCCGGCCAATCGATGTCGGGTGTTTGAAACAAAGGCCCCTTTCAGTGGGGGCTGGAGAAGAGCCATGACGACAGCTGCCAACAGCTATCGCCTCGGTTTGCTGGGCCGCAAGGTCGGCATGATGCGCATCTTCACGGACGACGGCGACGCCGTTCCCGTGACGGTGCTCGACGTGTCGAACAACCGCGTCACCCAGGTCAAGACCGAGCAGACCGACGGCTACAACGCCCTGCAAGTGGCGTTCGGTTCGCGCAAGGCATCGCGCGTGACCAAGCCGGCAGCCGGCCACCTCGCCAAGGCGGGTGTGGAAGCCGGTGAAATCCTGCAAGAGTTCCGCGTGCCCGCCGATGTGGTCGGCCAGTACGCGCCGGGCGCCACCGTGCCCGTCACGCTGTTTGCCGTGGGCCAGGCTGTCGATGTGCAGGGCACGTCGATCGGCAAGGGCTTCACGGGCACGATCAAGCGCCACAACTTCGGCTCGCAGCGCGCATCGCACGGCAACAGCCGTTCGCACAACGTGCCGGGCTCGATCTCGATGGCGCAGGATCCGGGCCGCGTGTTCCCGGGCAAGAAGATGTCGGGTCACCTGGGTGACGTGACGGTCTCGGTGCAGAACCTGGACATCGTGCGCATCGACGAAGCCCGCCAGCTGCTGCTGGTGCGTGGCGCGGTGCCGGGCGCCAAGAGCGGTTTCGTGACCGTGCGCCCCGCGATCAAGGTCAAGGCCAAGAAGGGAGCCCAGTGATGCAGCTCGAGCTCCTGAACGATCAGGGCCAGGCAACGTCCAAGGTCGACGCGCCGGACACCGTGTTCGCGCGTGACTACAACGAAGCCCTGGTGCACCAGGTGGTTGTGGCCTACCAGGCCAACGCCCGCCAAGGCACCCGCGCCCAGAAGAACCGCGAAGCGGTGAAGCACAGCACCAAGAAGCCGTGGCGCCAGAAGGGCACCGGCCGCGCACGTGCTGGCAGCACCTCGTCGCCGCTGTGGCGTGGGGGTGGTCGCACCTTCCCGAACATGGCCGACGAGAACTTCTCGCACAAAGTCAACAAGAAGATGTACCGCGCCGGCATGGCCGCCATCCTGTCGCAGCTGGCCCGTGACGGCCGTCTGGCGGTGGTGGATTCCATCTCGGTCGACGCGCCCAAGACCAAGCTGCTGGCCGCCAAGTTCAAGGCCATGGGCCTGGAATCGGTGCTGGTGATCGCCGACACCGTCGACGAGAACCTGGCGCTGGCCTCGCGCAACCTGCCGAACGTGCTGGTCATCGAGCCGCGCTACGCCGACCCCCTGTCCCTCGTCTTCTACAAGAAGGTGCTGGTGACCAAGGCCGCGATCGAGCAGCTCAAGGAGATGTTCGCATGAGCCACGGTGCAATGAACCTGAAGTTCAACGAGGGTCGCCTGGCCCAGGTGCTGCTCGCGCCGATCGTGTCCGAGAAGGCCACGAGCGTGGCCGAGAAGCACAACCAGGTGATGTTCAAGGTGCTGCGTGACGCCACCAAGCCTGAGATCAAGGCGGCAGTCGAACTGCTGTTCAAGGTCGAGGTGCAGGGCGTGACGGTCATCAACCAGAAGGGCAAGACCAAGCGCTTCGGTGGTCGCATCGGCCGACGCGACCACGCCAAAAAGGCGTACGTGTCGTTGAAGCCGGGCCAGGAGCTCAACTTCTCCGGGGAGGCCGCGTAAATCATGGCCGTCGTCAAAGTCAAACCCACTTCGCCCGGCCGCCGTGCCGTGGTCAAGGTGGTGCACAAGCACCTGCACAAGGGCGCGCCCGAGGCTTCGCTGCTCGAGCCCCAGAAGCAGAATTCCGGCCGCAACAACAACGGCCACATCACGGTTCGCCACAAGGGCGGTGGTCACAAGCACCACTACCGCGTGGTCGACTTCGTGCGCAACAAGGACGGCATTCCGGCCAAGGTGGAGCGCATCGAGTACGACCCGAACCGCACGGCCCACATCGCCCTGGTGGTGTATGCCGACGGTGAGCGCCGCTACATCATCGCCCCGCGTGGTCTGGAAGTCGGTGCCAAGCTGCTGAGCGGTGCCGAGGCGCCGATCAAGGCTGGCAACACGCTGCCGATCCGCAACATCCCGGTCGGCTCCACCATCCACTGCGTGGAGATGGCGCCTGGCAAGGGTGCGCAGATCGCGCGTTCGGCCGGTACCTCGGTGACGCTGATGGCCCGCGAAGGCATCTACGCCCAGGTGCGGCTGCGCTCGGGCGAAGTGCGCAAGATCCACATCGACTGCCGCGCCACCATCGGCGAGGTGTCGAACGAAGAGCACAACCTGCGCCAGTACGGCAAGGCTGGTGCCATCCGCTGGAAGGGCATCCGCCCGACCGTGCGTGGTACCGCCATGAACCCGGTGGACCACCCGCACGGTGGTGGTGAGGGCAAGACCGGCGAGGGTCAGGCTCAGGTGTCGCCGTGGAACACGCTGACCAAGGGCTACCGCACTCGCAGCAACAAGCGCACGCAAGGCATGATCGTCTCGCGTCGCAAGAAGTAAGGGTCCGCCATGGCACGCTCACTCAAGAAGGGTCCCTTCGTGGACCACCACCTGCAAGCCAAGGCCGACAAGGCTGTGGCTGGCAAGGACAAGAAGCCGATCAAGACCTGGTCGCGTCGCTCGACGATCCTGCCGGACTTCATCGGTCTGACGATCGCCGTGCACAACGGCAAGCAGCACATTCCCGTATACGTGACCGACCAGATGGTCGGCCACAAGCTCGGCGAGTTCGCGATGACCCGCACGTTCAAGGGCCACCCCGCGGACAAGAAGGCCAAGAGGTAAGGCGATGGAAACCAAAGCAATCGTGCGCGGTGTCCGCCTGTCGGCCGACAAGGGCCGGCTGGTGGCCGACCTGGTCCGCGGCAAGCGGGTTGACCAGGCGCTCAACATCCTGGCCTTCACCCAGAAGAAGGCTGCCGGCATCGTCAAGAAGGCGCTCGAGTCCGCAATCGCGAACGCCGAGCACAACGACGGCGCCGACATCGACGAGCTGAAGATCACCTCGATCTACATCGAACAGGGCTCGACGCTGAAGCGCTTCTCGGCGCGCGCCAAGGGCCGCGGCAACCGCATCAGCAAACCCACCTGTCACATCTATGTGACGGTTGGCAACTGACGCAAAGGGAAGACCATGGGACAGAAGATCCACCCGACCGGCTTCCGCCTGTCAGTCACCCGTGCCTGGGCTTCGCGCTGGTACGCGTCGAACCGCAACTTCGCCGGCATGCTGGCTGAAGACCTGGACGTTCGCGAGTACCTGAAGAAGAAGCTCAAGAACGCAGCCGTCTCGCGCATCCTGATCGAGCGCCCCGCCAAGAACGCCCGCATCACCATCTTCTCGGCGCGTCCGGGCGTGGTGATCGGCAAGAAGGGCGAGGACATCGAGAACCTGAAGGCCGAACTGGCCCGGCGCCTGAAGGTGCCGGTGGCTGTGAACATCGAGGAAGTGCGCAAGCCCGAAATCGATGCCCAGCTGATCGCCGACTCAATCACCCAGCAGCTCGAGAAGCGCATCATGTTCCGCCGCGCGATGAAGCGCGCGATGCAGAACGCGATGCGCCTGGGTGCCCAGGGCATCAAGATCATGAGCGCCGGTCGTCTGAACGGCATCGAGATCGCCCGCACCGAGTGGTACCGCGAAGGCCGCGTGCCGCTGCACACCCTGCGTGCCGACATCGACTACGGCTTCTCCGAAGCCAAGACCACCTACGGCGTCATCGGCGTCAAGGTGTGGGTGTACCGCGGTGACAACCTGGGCCGTGGTGACGCGCCCGGTGCCAAGACCGAGACGCCCGAAGACGATCGTCGCCCCCGCCGTGGCCCGCGCCCCGGTGGCCCGGGTGCCCCCGACCGCCGTGGCCCGCGCCCCGGCGCCGACCGTGGCCCGCGCAGCGATGCCGCCCCCGCCGACGCCCGTCCGGCCGAAGTGGGTGCCGACGGCAAGCCGGCTGCCAAGCGCGTGCGCAAGGTGCCCGCGCCGGGCACCGGCGCCGCCTAAGGAGTAGAACACCATGCTGCAACCAGCACGTCGCAAGTACCGCAAAGAGCAGAAGGGCCGCAACACGGGTGTCGCCACCCGCGGTGCCAATGTCTCCTTCGGCGAATTCGGCCTCAAGGCCACCGAGCGCGGCCGCATCACCGCACGCCAGATCGAAGCCGCACGTCGGGCGATCTCGCGTCACATCAAGCGCGGTGGCCGCATCTTCATCCGCATCTTCCCGGACAAGCCGATCTCGCAGAAGCCGGCCGAAGTGCGGATGGGCAACGGCAAGGGCAACCCCGAGTACTACGTGGCCGAGATCGTTCCCGGCAAGGTTCTGTACGAACTGAACGGCGTGCCCGAGACCCTGGCCCGCGAGGCGTTCACGCTCGCCGCGGCCAAGCTGCCGCTGCGCTGCACGTTCGTTGTGCGCCAGGTCGGCACCTGAACACGGAGCAACCATGAGCAAAGCATCCGAACTCCGCGCCAAGGACGTTGCCGGCCTCGAGAAGGAGGTCAATGACCTCCTGAAGGTCCACTTCGGCCTGCGCATGCAGAAGGCCACGCAGCAGCTGGCCAACCACCAAACGCTGGGCCAGACGCGCCGCGACATCGCGCGCGCCAAGACCATCCTGGCCGAGAAGAAGAAGGGAGCCGCCAAGTGAGCGAAGCCCAAGTCCAATCCGCCGCGGCCGCCCCCGCCAAGAACACGCGCACCCTGGTGGGCCGCGTGGTCAGCGACAAGCGCAGCAAGACGGTCACCGTGCTGGTCGAGCGCCGTGTCACGCACGAGCTCTACGGCAAGATCGTCGGCAAGTCGCGCAAGTACCAGGCGCACGACGAGAAGGGTGAATACCACCTGGGTGACGAGGTCGAGATCGCCGAAGGCCGGCCGATCAGCAAGACCAAGTCCTGGGTGGTGACCCGCCTGATCAAGAAGGCCGGGCTGGTCTGAGCCCGCACTGCCGCGGGGCCATCGGCCCCGCAGGCCATCGACGGCCGGACTGCTGGGATACTGGCAGCCGGCCGTTTTCCATGGCTGGTCCCGATTCGACACCCCACACGAGGAGATGCAGATGATCCAGGTTGGCGACAAGCTGCCCGCAGGCACGCTCAATGAATTCATCGAGGTCGAGGGCAATGGCTGCTCGCTCGGCCCGAACAGCTTCGACATCGCCAAGGAGACGGCCGGCAAGAAGATCGCCGTCTTCGCGCTGCCCGGCGCCTACACGCCGACCTGCTCGGCCAAGCATGTGCCTGGTTATGTGCAGCAGGCCGATGCACTGAAGGCCGCCGGCATCGACGAGATCTGGTGCGTCAGCGTCAACGACGCCTTCGTGATGGGCGCCTGGGGCCGTGACCAGAAGACCGGCGGCAAGGTGCGCATGATGGCCGACGGCAGCGCCGCCTTCACCCAGGCCACCGGCCTGACGCTGGACCTGACGGCCCGCGGCATGGGTCTGCGCAGCAACCGCTATTCGATGCTGGTGGTCGACGGCGTGGTCAAGACACTGAACGTCGAAGGCCCCGGCAAGTTCGAAGTCAGCGACGCCGACACCATGCTGGCGCAGGCCAAGGCCGCGCTGGCCTGAGCTTCCAAAAGATTCTGCGTCCGGGCGCTTGACGTGCGCTCGGGAAACCACGCATAATCCGCAGCTTCGCCGGAAGGCGCCGGGTTCGCATTCGCTGAACCGGGCCCTTTCGGATCCGCCCACACGTGAACGGCCGAGCAGGATGTGCTGCAACGCTTCAAGCGACGGGCCCAAGACTGACCGACAAGCCTGGCTGCCAAGCCAGTGCCTGACGGGACAAGTTGGGGACACAAATGATCCAAATGCAATCGCGACTCGACGTCGCAGACAACACGGGCGCGAAGTCCGTCATGTGCATCAAGGTGCTTGGTGGCTCCAAGCGTCGGTATGCGAGCATTGGCGACATCATCAAGGTGTCGATCAAGGAAGCCGCGCCGCGTGGCCGCGTCAAGAAGGGCGAGGTCTACAGCGCTGTGGTGGTCCGCACCGCCAAGGGCGTGCGCCGCCAGGATGGCTCGCTGGTGAAGTTCGACGGCAATGCCGCCGTGCTGCTGAACGCCAAGCTCGAGCCGATCGGCACCCGCATCTTCGGGCCGGTGACGCGCGAACTGCGCACCGAGCGTTTCATGAAGATCGTGTCGCTCGCACCTGAAGTGCTGTAAGCCAGGCACACAGGAACAAGGACATCCAGCCATGAACAAGATTCGCAAAGGCGACCAAGTCATCGTGTTGACGGGTCGCGACAAGGGCAAGCGGGGCACCGTGACCCTGCGTGTCGACGAGGACCATGTGGTCGTCGACGGCATCAACATGGTCAAGAAGCACGTCAAGCCGAACCCGATGAAGGGCACCACCGGCGGCGTGATCGACAAGACCATGCCCATCCACCAGTCGAACGTGGCGATCTTCAACGCCGCCACCGGCAAGGCCGACCGCGTCGGCGCGAAGATCCTTGCCGACGGCAAGAAGGTCCGCGTCTACAAGTCCAGCGGCGAAGAGATCAAGGCCTGAGGCCTGCGAAAGACAAGGATTCAGCCATGGCTCGTCTGCAACAGTTTTACCGCGAGAAGGTTGTCCCCGACATGGTGGCCAAGTTTGGCTACAAGTCGGTGATGGAAGTGCCGCGCCTGACCAAGATCACGCTGAACATGGGCGTGAGCGAGGCGGTGGCCGACAAGAAGGTGATGGACCACGCCGTCGGCGACCTCACCAAGATCGCCGGCCAGAAGCCGGTGGTCACCAAGTCGCGCAAGCCGATCGCCGGCTTCAAGATCCGCGAAGGCCTGGCCATCGGCTGCATGGTCACGCTGCGCGGCGTCCAGATGTATGAATTCCTGGACCGCTTCGTGACCATCGCCCTGCCGCGTGTCCGCGATTTCCGCGGCATCTCCGGCCGGTCGTTCGACGGCCGTGGCAACTACAACGTGGGTGTGAAAGAGCAGATCATCTTCCCCGAGATCGAGTACGACAAGATCGACGCGATCCGCGGCATGAACATCAGCTTCACCACCACTGCCAAGACCGACGACGAGGCCAAGGCCCTGCTCGCGGCCTTCCGCTTCCCCTTCAAGAACTGAGGCGAACCATGGCCAAACAATCCCTGATCCAGCGCGAAGAAAAGCGCGAGAAGCTGGTTGCCAAGTTCGCCAAGAAGTACGCCGAACTCAAGGCCGTCGCCAACGACGCCAAGAAGAGCGACGAAGAGCGCTACCTGGCCCGTCTGGAGCTGCAGAAGCTGCCCCGTAACGCCTTCCCGACGCGTCTGCGCAACCGCTGCGAACTGACTGGCCGCCCCCGCGGCACGTTCCGCACCTTCGGCCTCGGCCGCAGCAAGATCCGTGAACTCGCCTTCAAGGGCGACATTCCCGGTGTGACCAAGGCCAGCTGGTAAGCGGCTCGAGCAGGAGAAATCACAATGAGCATGAGTGATCCCATCGCCGACATGCTGACGCGCATCCGCAATGCGCAGTCGGTGCAGAAGGCGATCGTCTCGATGCCTTCGTCGAAGGTCAAGATCGCGATCGCCCAAGTCCTGAAGGACGAAGGCTACATCGACGGTTTCCAGGTCAAGACCGAGGGCGCGAAGAGCGAACTCGTGGTGGCCCTGAAGTACTACGCCGGCAAGCCGGTGATCGAGCGCATCGAGCGCGTGAGCCGTCCTGGCCTGCGCGTGTACAAGGGCCGTGACGCCATTCCGCAAGTCATGAACGGCCTGGGTGTGGCGATCGTCACCACCCCCAAGGGCGTGATGACCGACCGCAAGGCCCGCCAGACCGGTGTCGGTGGCGAAGTGCTTTGCTACGTGGCCTGACCGGCGAAGGAGCAAGAACAATGTCCCGCGTTGGAAAGATGCCGATCACCGTCCCGCAAGGTGTGGACGTGCAGATCTCGGCCGAGCAGATCACCGTCAAGGGTGCCAACGGCACCCTGGTGCGGACCGCCAGCTCGCTGGTCAACATCAAGAAGGATGGCGCTGTCATCTCGCTGGAGCCCGCCAATGAGTCGGTGGCTGCCAATGCGATGAGCGGCACCATGCGCGCCCTGATCAACAACATGGTCAACGGCGTGAGCAAGGGCTTCGAGAAGAAGCTCACCCTGGTTGGCGTGGGCTTCCGTGCCCAGGCCGCCGGTGCCAAGCTCAACCTGCAGATCGGTTTCTCGCACCCCGTGGTCAAGGACATGCCCGCCGGCGTGACCGTGGCCTGCGCGACCCCGACCGAAATCCTGATCAAGGGCGCCGACCGGCAAGCGGTCGGCCAGGTGGCTGCTGAAGTGCGCGCCATCCGCCCGCCCGAGCCCTACAAGGGCAAGGGGATCCGCTACGCCGATGAGCGCGTGGTGATCAAGGAAACGAAGAAGAAGTAAGGAGCCGAACATGCTGACGAAAAAAGAACAGCGCCTGCGTCGCTCCCGCCAGACCCGCGCCCGCATTGCCAACCAGGGTGCGGTGCGTCTGTCGGTCTTCCGTTCCAACCTGCACATCTACGCCAGCGTGGTCTCCGGCGACGGCACCCAGGTGCTGGCCTCGGCCTCCACCGCCGAGAAGGAAGTGCGCGAACAACTGGGCAAGGACAAGGGCGGCAACACCGCCGCCGCCGCCCTGGTGGGCAAGCGCATCGCCGAGAAGGCCAAGGCCGCCGGTGTCGAGAAGGTGGCGTTCGATCGCTCGGGCTTCGCCTACCACGGTCGCGTCAAGGCGCTGGCTGATGCCGCGCGTGAAGCCGGCCTGCAGTTCTGAGCGCTGAGAAGGAAACAAGCAAATGGCAAAGTTCACTCCCCGCGCCCAGACCGAAGGCAACGACGACGGTCTGAAGGAAAAGATGATCGCGGTCAACCGCGTCACCAAGGTTGTCAAGGGCGGCCGCACGCTGAGCTTCGCGGCGCTGACCGTCGTGGGCGACGGCGATGGCCGCATCGGCATGGGCAAGGGCAAGGCCAAGGAAGTGCCGGTGTCGGTGCAGAAGGCCATGGACTCGGCCCGCCGCGGCATGTTCAAGGTGCAGCTGCGCAACGGTACCGTGCACCACAACGTGCGCGGCGAGCACGGCGCCGCCAAGGTGCTGCTGGCCCCCGCGCCGGCTGGTACCGGCATCATCGCCGGCGGCCCGATGCGCGCCGTGTTCGAAGTGATGGGTGTCACCGACATCGTCGCCAAGAGCTTGGGCTCAAGCAACCCGTACAACATGGTGCGCGCCACGCTGGACGCACTGAAGCGGTCGACCACCGCCGCTGAAGTGGCGGCCAAGCGCGGCAAGACGGTTGAAGACATCTTCAACTGATCTGGCTGTCACGGAGAATTCCATGTCGGATACGACGCAAGACAAGAAGACCCTGAAGGTCCGGCTCGTGAAGAGCCCGATCGGCTGCAAGCAGTCGCATCGCGCCACCGTGCGTGGCCTGGGCCTGCGCGGTGTCAACAGCGAGCGTGTGCTCGAGGACACCCCCGCAGTGCGCGGCATGATCAACAAGATCGCCTACCTGGTGCTGGTGGTCTGAGGCTGCGGCCCGACTTCGGCAACTTTTCAGGAATCAACATGCAACTCAACACCATCAAGCCGGCCGACGGCGCCAAGAAAGCCCGCCGCCGCGTGGGCCGTGGCATCGGTTCGGGCCTGGGCAAGACGGCCGGCCGTGGCCACAAGGGCCAGAAGTCGCGCGCCGGTGGCTACCACAAGGTGGGCTTCGAAGGCGGCCAGATGCCGCTGCAGCGTCGCCTGCCCAAGCGTGGCTTCAAGTCGCAGTCGCTCAAGTACAACGGCGAGGTCAGCCTCACCGACCTGCAGCACCTGGACCAGGATGAAGTCGACCTGGTCATGCTGAAGGCCGCTGGTCTGGTCGGGCAGATGATCAAGCACGTCAAGGTGATCAAGAGCGGCGAGCTCTCGCGCAAGGTGGTGCTCAAGGGCATCGGCGCGACCGCGGGTGCCAAGGCCGCCATCGAGGCAGCCGGCGGCGCCCTGGCCTGATCGTTCTTCCAGGACTTTCGTTTTGGCAACTTCGGCAACCCAGCTGGCCAAGAGCGGCAAGTTCGGCGACCTGCGTCGCCGGCTGGTCTTCCTGCTGCTGGCCTTGGTGGTCTACCGCATCGGCGCGCACATCCCCGTGCCGGGCATCGACCCGATCCAGCTGCAGCAGCTCTTCAAGGGCCAGCAGGGCGGCATCCTGAGCCTGTTCAACATGTTCTCGGGCGGGGCGCTGTCGCGCTTCACCGTGTTCGCGTTGGGGATCATGCCGTACATCTCGGCGTCGATCATCATGCAGCTCATGGGCTATGTGGTGCCCACGCTGGAAGCGCTGAAGAAGGAAGGCGAAGCCGGACGCCGCAAGATCACGCAATACACCCGCTACGGCACGCTGGGCCTGGCGCTGTTCCAGAGCCTGGGCATTGCACTGGCGCTGGAAGGCTCGGCCGGCCTCGTCATCAGCCCCGGCTTCGGGTTCCGCATGACCACCGTGGTCAGCCTGACGGCCGGCACGATGTTCCTGATGTGGTTGGGCGAGCAGATCACCGAGCGTGGCCTGGGCAACGGCATCTCCATCCTGATCTTTGCTGGCATTGCAGCAGGTCTGCCGGGCGCGATGGCGGGGCTGTTCGAGCTGATCCGCACCGGCGCGATGAGCATCATCGCGGCGCTGATCATCATCACGCTGGTGATCGGTGTGACCTTCGTGGTGGTGTTCGTCGAGCGGGGCCAGCGCAAGATCTTGGTCAATTACGCCAAGCGCCAGGTGGGCAACAAGGTGTACGGCGGCCAGTCGTCGCACCTGCCGCTGAAGCTCAACATGTCGGGCGTGATTCCGCCGATCTTCGCGTCGTCGATCATCCTGCTTCCGGCCACCGTGGTGGGCTGGTTCGCCACTGGCGATGGCATGCGTTGGCTGAAGGACTTGTCTTCGGCGCTGTCGCCGGGGCAGCCGATCTACGTGATGCTGTACGCCGCGATGATCGTGTTCTTCTGCTTCTTCTACACGGCCCTGGTGTTCAACAGCCGTGAGACCGCAGACAACCTGAAGAAGAGCGGCGCGTTCATTCCGGGCATCCGCCCTGGCGACCAGACCGCCAAGCACATCGACAAGATCCTGTCCCGCCTGACGCTGGCCGGCGCGATCTACATCACCGCGGTGTGCCTGCTGCCCGAGTTCCTGGTGCTGAAGTACAACGTCCCGTTCTACTTCGGTGGCACCTCCCTGCTGATCATCGTGGTCGTCACGATGGACTTCTGGGCGCAGGTGCAGAGTTATGTGATGAGTCAGCAGTACGAATCGCTGTTGAAGAAAGCCAACTTCAAGGCGACTTGAAGCGGGCAAGCCTGGTGGGCTGCGAGGCCTGCTGACGCCATTTGGTTGAGTTTGCGCTCGGAACGTCCATGGGGACGGGAGTGCTCTAGGAGAAGACGATGAAAGTCTCTGCATCGGTCAAGAAGATGTGCCGCAATTGCAAGGTCATCCGCCGCAAGGGTGTGGTGCGCGTGATCTGCACCGACCCGCGCCACAAGCAGCGCCAGGGCTGAAGCCCGCCTGCCGCGTTCAGTAGATAGAGGACCACCATGGCACGTATTGCTGGCATCAACATTCCGCCGCACAAGCACGCCGAGATCGGCCTGACGTCGATCTACGGCATTGGCCGCACCACGGCGCAGAAGATCTGCACCGCAGTGGGCATCGCCTTCTCCAAGAAGATCAAGGACCTGTCGGACAGCGATCTGGAAAAGATCCGCGACGAGGTCAACAAGCTGACGATCGAAGGCGACCTGCGCCGCGAGATCAGCATGAACATCAAGCGGTTGATGGACCTGGGCTGCTACCGCGGCCTGCGCCACCGCCGCGGCTTGCCGATGCGTGGCCAACGCACGCGCACCAATGCCCGCACCCGCAAGGGTCCGCGCAAGGGCGCTGCCGCGCTCAAGAAGTAAGCCCGCATACCTGATCGGAACACGACATGGCCAAAGCACCTGCCAATACCGCGGCGCGCCGCGTGAGCAAGAAGATCCGCAAGAACATTGCGGACGGCATCGCTCACGTGCACGCGTCGTTCAACAACACCATCATCACCATCACCGATCGCCAGGGCGGCTCGCTCGCCTGGGCGTCGTCGGGTGGTCAGGGCTTCAAGGGCTCGCGCAAGTCCACCCCGTTCGCTGCCCAGGTGGCTGCCGAAGTGGCCGGCCGCGCCGCGCAAGAGCAGGGCATCAAGAACCTGGACGTGCGGATCAAGGGCCCCGGCCCGGGCCGCGAGTCGTCGGTGCGCGCCCTGGCCGCGCTCGGCATCCGCATCAACTCGATCAGCGACGTGACGCCCGTGCCGCACAACGGCTGCCGTCCCCAGAAGCGCCGCCGGATCTGAGTTCGAAGCGAGCGGCTGCGAGGCCGCTACAATCGAGAGTTTTCCGTCAGCCGGCGGGTGCCTGGAGCGCCTGCCGGCGATTTCGTTGAAGCCGGTCAACCTGCGCCAGCAGGGCAGCAGACCAGCGATCAAGCCCACCGTCTGAGCGTCTCAACAACATCCGCCAGACTCGCGCGACTTTTGCCTCGCGTCAGATTTCACAGAGGAACCCACGTGGCACGTTATCTTGGACCCAAGGCCAAACTGGCCCGCCGTGAAGGCACCGACCTGTACCTGAAGAGCGCCCGCCGCGCCATCAGCGACAAGTCGAAGTTCGAAACCAAGCCCGGCCAGCATGGCCGCACGTCTGGCCAGCGCACCTCCGACTTCGGCGTGCAGCTGCGCGAGAAGCAGAAGGTCAAGCGCATGTACGGCGTGCTGGAGCGCCAGTTCCGCCGCTACTTCGCCGAGGCTGAGCGCCGCAAGGGCAACACCGGTGCCAACCTGCTGTTCCTGCTGGAAAGCCGCCTGGACAACGTGGTCTACCGCATGGGCTTCGGCAGCACCCGCGCCGAGGCGCGCCAGCTGGTCTCGCACCAGGCCATCATGGTCAACGGCAAGACGGTGGACATCGCCTCTTACCTGGTCAAGGCCGGCGACGTGGTCGCCTTGCGTGAGAAGGCCAAGAAGCAGCTGCGCGTGACCGAGTCGGTCAAGCTGGCCGCCTCGATCGGCATGCCCGACTGGGTGCAGGTGGACGCCACCAAGCTCGAAGGCATCTTCCGCAAGGTGCCCGACCGAGACCAGTTCGGCGCCGAGATCAACGAATCGCTGATCGTCGAGCTGTACTCGCGCTGACGCCTTGCCGGCGCGCCGCCGTGCGGTGTGCGCGCCCCGCCCTCGTGTCCGCTTGCCGGGCATGGCACGAGGTGTATCCCGCCCGGCATGGTCCGTCAGCCTTATCGGTGTAACGAGCCGAGGGTATTGAGAGGAACAGGACTCGATGCAAACCAATCTGCTGAAACCCAAAGCCATCCAGGTGGAGCCGCTCGGCCACCACCGCGCCAAAGTCACGCTCGAGCCGTTCGAGCGCGGCTACGGCCACACGCTGGGCAACGCGCTGCGGCGCGTGCTGCTGTCGTCGATGGTGGGTTACGCACCGACCGAAGTCACCATCGCTGGCGTGCTGCATGAGTACTCCACCATCGACGGCGTTGCCGAAGACGTGGTGCACATCATGCTGAACCTGAAGGGCGTGGTCTTCCGCCTGCACAACCGCGACGAAGTGACGCTGGTGGTGCGCAAGGAGGGCGAGGGCCCGGTCACCGCGGCCGACATCCAGGTACCGCACGACGTTGAAGTGATCAACCCCGAGCACGTGATCGCCCACCTGGCCCATGGTGGCAAGCTGGACATGCAGATCAAGGTGGAAAAGGGCCGTGGCTATGTGCCGGGCAGCATGCGGCGCTACGGCGATGAGCCCACCAAGTCGATCGGCCGCATCGTGCTGGACGCGTCCTTCTCGCCGGTGCGCCGCGTGAGCTACGCCGTCGAGAACGCCCGTGTCGAGCAGCGCACCGACCTGGACAAGCTGGTCATGGAAATCGAGACCAACGGCGCCGTGACGCCCGAGGAAGCGATCCGTGCCTCGGCCGCCATCCTGGTCGACCAGCTGTATGTCTTCACTGACATCACCCGCCTGGAAGGCGGCGTCGGCATGCACGCCGGTGCGGCCGAGCGCCAGAAGGACACGCACGATCCGATCCTGCTGCGTCCGGTCGACGAGCTGGAGCTGACGGTGCGTTCGGCCAACTGCCTGAAGGCCGAGAACATCTACTACATCGGCGATCTGATTCAGCGCACCGAGACCGAGCTGCTGAAGACCCCGAACCTGGGCCGCAAGTCGCTCAACGAGATCAAGGAAGTGCTGGCATCGCGCGGGCTCACGCTCGGCGCGCGGCTGGAGAACTGGCCCCCGCAGGGCCTGGACAAGCGCTGATCCCGGCGCTCTGGTCAACCCAAACCACCGGCCTGGTTCGCCAGGCGCGAGTGCACACCCCGGTACCTGACACGGCCGGGGTTCGATAACCAAAGGACATCACCATGCGTCACCGCCACGGCCTCCGCAAACTCAACCGCACCAGCGAACACCGCGCCGCGATGCTGCGCAACATGTGCGTCTCGCTGCTGCAGCACGAGGCCATCAAGACCACCGTGCCCAAGGCCAAGGAACTGCGCCGCGTCGTCGAGCCGCTGATCACCCTGGCCAAGGTGCCCAGCCTCGCCAACCACCGCCTGGCCTTCAACCGCCTGCGCGACCGTGACGTGGTGCTGAAGCTGTTCAAGGAACTGGGCCCGCGTTACCAGACCCGCCCGGGCGGCTACACCCGCATCCTGAAGATGGGCTTCCGCGTGGGCGACAACGCGCCGATGGCCTTCGTCGAACTGGTGGACCGCCCCGAGCCCGCCGCCGCGGCCGAGACGCCCGCCGAGTGATGCCAGGCAGCGGCCGACATCGCCGCGCTGCCGCACACCGACAAAACCAGCCTCCGGGCTGGTTTTTTCTTGGGCGCTGCGACTGACCGAGAATGCAGCCACGGTGGCTGGCATGCCCGTTGCACGCCACCGGTCATGCCATCCCAGGAGTTGCCCGTGTCCGTGTCCCTGTTTCGCCGCCTGATGGCGGCCGCCCTGGCCAGTGCTGGCCTGTTGTGTGTGTTGCCCGCGCAGGCACAGGACTGGCCCACCCGGCCGATCACCATGTACATGGGCTTTCCCGCCGGATCAGGCGTGGACGTGGTGGCCCGCCGCCTGCAGGAGCCGCTGGGCAAGCTGCTGGGCCAACCCGTCGTCATCGACTACAAGCCGGGCGCGGCCGGCAACATCGCCAGCCAGTTCGTGGCCGGTGCCAAGGCCGACGGCTACACCCTGCTGTTCGGCACCGCGGCCACGCATGGCAGCAATGCCGCGCTCTACAAGAAGCTGCCGTTCGACGTGGAGGCTGACTTCACCGCCGTGGCGCCGGTGCTGGATGTGTCGAACGTGCTCACCATCAACCCCGAAGTGGTGAACGTGCGCACGCTGCGCGAGTTCGTCGCGCTGGTGAAGGCCAACCCGGGCAAGTACAACTACGCCTCCACCGGCAACGGTGCCGGCACCCACATGGCGTTTGCCGAGTTCAACGCCCGCCTGGGGCTGGACATGGTGCACGTGCCCTACAAGGGCGGGCCGGAGGCGATCCAGGCCGTGCTCAAGGGCGACACCTGCTGCATCATGAACCAGGTGCAGACCGTGCTGCCGCACTACAAGGCCGGCAAGGTGCGCCTGCTGGGCGTGACCACGCTGGCCCCGGTGGCCGCCGTCAAGGAGGTGCCCACCATCGCCGCCAGCGGCCTGCCTGGGGCCGCGGGCTTCGACAGCTCGATCTGGTTTGCCATCTTCGCGCCCAAGGGCACCGATGCGCGCATCGTCGACAAGCTCAATGCCGCGGTGAAGGCGGTGCTGGAGCAGCCGGACATCCACACCTACTTCGAGGCCCAGGGCAATGCGGTGCGCATCGAGACGCCCGAGCAGTTCCGCAAGACGGTGCGCGACAACCGCCAGAAGTGGGCCGAGGTGGCGCGCAACGCCAACATCACGCTGGACTGACCGGCCATGGCGCCTGTCCCCGCCGCGCCGCCCTGCGGCTTGCCAGCGCTGGAGCAGCGGCTGGCGCACGATCTGCTGTGCCTGGGCTGGCCGGCCCGCGCCTGGATGCCGCCGCAGCCGCCGGTCGACGGATTGCCCGTGCTGGATGTGGCCATCATCGGCGCCGGCCAGGCCGGCCTGGCGGTGGCCGCCAGCCTGGCGCAGAACGGCATCCATGCGGTGCTGTTCGACCGCCAGCCCGCCGGTCTGGAGGGGCCCTGGGCCACCACCGCCCGCATGGAGACGCTGCGCTCGCCCAAGGAGCTCACCGGCCCGGCCCTGGGCGTGCCGGCGCTCACCTTCCGCGCCTGGTACGAGGCGCAATTCGGCGCCGACGGCTGGGCCGCGCTGGACAAGATCCCCCGCCTGCAGTGGATGGATTACCTGCGCTGGTACCGCCGGGTGCTGGCGCTGGACGTGCGCAACCAGTGCACCGTGACCGCCCTGCAGCCGCGTGCTGATGGACGGGTGTGGCTGCAACTGCAGACGCCTGCGGGTGACAGCCGGTTGCTGGCCCGGCGGGTGGTGCTGGCCACTGGCCGCGACGGCCTGGGTGGCCCGGCCGTGCCAGGATTCATGGCGGGCATCGACCGGCAGCTCTGGGCGCATTCCTCGGATCCGCTGGACGACAGCGGGCTGGCCGGTCTGCGCGTGGGCGTGGTCGGTGCGGGGTCGTCGGCCATGGACAGCGCCGCCACGGCGCTGGAGGCCGGCGCCCACAGCGTCGACCTGCTGATCCGCCGGCCGGACCTGCCGCGCATCAACAAGAGCAAGGGCGCCGGCGTGCCGGGCATGGTGCATGGCCACCACTTGCTGGCCGACGACCAGAAGTGGCGCCTGCGGCACTACATCAACCGGTCGCAGGTGCCGCCGCCGCAGGGCAGCACGTTGCGGGTGTCCCGCCACGCCAACGCGCACTTCCATTTCAGCTGCCCGGTGCAGGCCGTTGTCCAGCAGGGCCGGCAACTGCTGGTCACCACGCCCAGGCGCGTCTTCGCGCTGGACTTCCTGATCGTCTCCACCGGCTTCCAGGTCGACTGGGCCCGCCGGCCCGAGTACGCCGGCTTTGCCGACCAGGTGCGCGCGTGGAAGCACCGCCACAGCCCGCCGGCGGGCCAGCACGACGACGAACTGGCCGATGCCCCTGACCTGGGGCCGCTGTTCGAATTCCAGCCCCGTACGCCCGGCGCCTGCCCGGGGCTGGAGCGCATCCATTGCTTCTGCTACCCGGCCACGCTGTCGCACGGCACGGTGTCGGGCGACATCCCCGCCATCAGCGACGGTGCGCGCCGCCTGGCCACCGGCCTCGCCGCGCTGTTCTACCGCGAGGACTTCGACCACCATCTGGCAGCGCTGGAGGCCTATGCCGACCCCGAACTGCTGGGCCATGAGTGGGTGCCCGCCGCATGACCAACCCGCCGCCGTCGCCCGGCGCGCCTGCCATGACCCTTGAGACCCTTGCGACCACCGCCGACGTGGTGGACGCCTGCGTGCCGCTGGCACCGGGCCAGACCATCCACACCGTGCGCCATGCGCGCGCCAAGGTGGTGGCCGCCACCCAGGCCAGCCATGACGGGCTGCTGTCGCCTGCCGTCGCCGGCATCAGCGTGGCCGAGCGGGCTGCGGCGGCGCTGCTGGCTTGCCAGCGCTCCCACGCCTCGGCGTTGGCCGATCACTACCGGACGCTGCTGCAGCAGGCCGGGCCCGAGGCTGCCGCCTGGGCCGGGGCCATCACGGCCGGGCGCTGGCAGGCAGACCTGCCGCCGCGGCTGGGCACGATCCTGGACTACACCGCGAAGCTGATCGAGCGGCCGATCGATGGCGACCGAGCGGCGGTGCAGGCCCTGGTGCAGGCAGGTCTCAGCACCCCGGCCATCGTGGCGCTGGCGCAGCTGATTGCCTTCGTGTCCTACCAGGTGCGTCTGGTGGCCGGGTTGCAGGCCCTGGCGGCTGCGGCGCAGATGCCTGCACCAGCGCCTGCGCCCGCGGGTGCTGCGGGGCAGCCGGCGCTGTTGCCATCGCCGCTGCGCATCCAGGGCTTCACCGACGAAACCCTGCCCTGGCTGCCTTGGCTGGACACAGTGGTGCTGGACGCGGCCACGCCCGAGCAGCTAGCGGCGCTGGACGAGATGAGCCCGACGGCCCGGCAGTCGCCGTACTTCCTGCTGCTGGCCCACCAGCCTGAGATCCTGCTGCACCGGTCGGTGGCCTTCAACGCCATCATGTTCGCGCCGGGTGGCCTGTCGCGTGCCGAGCGCGAGCTGGGCGCCACGGTGGAATCCCGCCT
Organism: Pseudaquabacterium pictum; assembly: GCF_005403045.1. Taxonomy (GTDB): domain Bacteria; phylum Pseudomonadota; class Gammaproteobacteria; order Burkholderiales; family Burkholderiaceae_C; genus Pseudaquabacterium; species Pseudaquabacterium pictum. The sequence continues at coordinate 25,017 of NZ_BJCL01000021.1, read as the reverse complement.
GAACGGCTGCGTCTACTGCACCTCGGTGCACGCGCAACGCTTCGCCCAGCTGGCCCGCCGCAACGACGTGATCGCGCAGCTGTTCCAGGATCCGGCGACGGCCGGCATCGATGCACGCGAGCGGGCGCTGGTGCGCTTCGCTGCCCAGCTGGGCCTGCAGCCGCACACGGTGGGGGCGGCCGATGTGCTGGCGCTGCAGGCCGCCGGCCTGCCGCCTGCGGAGGTGCTGGACCTGGTGCATGCAGTGGCCTTGTTCGCCTGGGCCAACCGCCTGATGCTCAACCTCGGCGAGACGGTGCTGCCCTGGGCTGCACCGCAGGCTTGACCGGGGCGCAACAAGAATACTGGCACAGGCCTTCTGGCTGTGCTATAGTCATAGGCTCAGTCGCGGGGTGGAGCAGCCTGGTAGCTCGTTGGGCTCATAACCCAAAGGTCGCAAGTTCAAATCTTGCCCCCGCAACCATAGATTCTCGATCAAAAACAACAACTTACGAATCGGCCGAAAGCCGCCCCGATGGGCGGCTTTTTGCTTTGTGCCCATCCCGGCCAAGCGCAGTGGCTCGGATCTTGACGGCGCCTCGGCAGGCCATCGCCCAGGTGTCAACGATCGATCGGCGTCAACGGCGCGGCGCGGTCCCGCGGATCAGTCCTCGCCGTTCGCGAAGGTCGCGGTGAATTCCTCGACGAAGCGCGCGTTGCCTGTCAGTGTCAGCGTCACCGTGTGCCATCCGCCTTCCTCGATGGTCACTTGCAGATCGTGGTCCCAGACCATCCCATCATCGACCGGGCCATGGGATGCGGGGTACCGGCGCCATGCCCAGTCAAGCACCCGCTGCACTTCCCCCATGACGGCGGCGTGCAGCGCACTTGTCGTGGATGCCATCGCCTCCAGCGATGACACGCCGTCGTCCACTTCGGTGAGATCGAAGGTCAGGAAGTCCACCGCAACCCTGCATTTGCACTGACTCAGTCGCTGGCGCGCTGGCCGGAGCGCAACCAGGTGTAGGACAGGCCGATGCCCACCGAGCCGCCATTGGTGCGCTTCACCAGCGGGCTGTCGTCGTTGGCGGCGCCGGCCACGCTGTCCAGGCGGGCGAAGCCGAAGAAGCGCCAGTCGGGCGCCAGGCTGCGCGAGAACGCGGCCGACAGCCGCCAGGCCACCAGGCCGCCCTGGGCCGCATAGGCGGGCCGGTCGGCCAGCGCGTCGGCCGCGTCGACGCCGTACAGCGTGCGGCCCAGGCGGCCGTCGGCCAGGATGGCGCCCACGCTGGTGGCATAGGCCCAGCCGCTGCTGGTGCGCCGCTCGAACACCAGCCGGGGTTCGAAGGCCAGGCCGCGGTAGGCGGCACTGTCGCCCAGGTCGAACACGCCGCGCAGCGGCAGCTCCACCCGCCAGTTGCCGCCGCCGGGCGCCTGGCCCAGGTTCCACTTCACCCGCGGCCCGAACTCCACCAGCGTGCCCAGGTCGGGCATGCCGCGCCGCGCGGTGGTGTCGTCCGAGCGCGCGCCGAACGATCCGGCGAAGCCGATGTCCAGCTCGAAGCGCGGCGTCTTGATCGCCCGCAGGCCGGCTGTCTCGCCATCGGCGCGCAGGAAGCGGCCGCGGTAGACGAAGAAGGGCAGCGCCAGGCCCCGGTTGACCTGCTGGTCCGACCCGGGATAGGCCTGTTGCGACACACCCAGGCCGAAGGCGCCCAGTTCCCAAAGCGGCAGCGACGACCCGGACTGCGCCTGGGCCGCCAACGGCAGCAGGAGGATCGCCGCCGAGACCACGGCCACAGCGCGAGACGAGAATTTGCTACCAACCAGTCGCATCTTGAACTCCAGGGTTTGAGGGCGAGATCCTGACAGTTTTCCAGCACGGTGTCTTGCCACGGGGCACCTGCCGGCGGCCGGTGCCGGCGCGGGGCTCAGGGCAATGCGCGGCGCAGCACGCGGGTCTGCCCCAGCACCGGCAGCACAAACGCCTCGGCCGGCACGCCCAGCCGGGCGCGGGCGGCCGGCAGGCCGTCGATGGGCGCGTCGATCGGATCGTCGCAGAGCCGGAAGGTGCCCCAGTGCACACCGATCGACAGGCGGCTCTTCACATCCAGGTGGATGCGCACCGCCTCCTCCTCGTTGACATGCTGGGCGCGCATGAACCAGCGCGGCAGGTAGCAGCCCACCGGAATCATCGACAGGTCGAAGCCGCCGAAGCGCTGTCCGATCTCGGCGAAATCGGGCGCGTAGCCGCTATCGCCGGCGAAGTACAGGCTGACCGGGGCGCCGCCCATCGCCGTCTGCAGCACGAAGCCGCCCCACAGTGTGGCGCTGCGGTCCCAGGGCGTGCGGCTGGACCAGTGGTGCGCCGGCACGAAGTGCACCGTGACCGGCCCGCCCGGCGCGGCCAGCTCGTGGCGGTCCCACCAGTCCATGCGGTGGGTGCGGGTGATGCCCTCGTCGGCCATCCATCGCTCCACGCCCAGCGGCACCAGGAACAGCGGCGGCCCGCCTGGCTGGGCCGCCAGCGCACGCACCGTGGCCACATCCAGGTGGTCGTAATGGTTGTGGCTGATCAGCACCACGTCGATGCGCGGCAGCTGGTCGATGGCCAGCGGTGCCGGCGTCAGCCGCTGCGGGCCGGCGAAGGACACCGGCGAGGCGCGCTGGCTCAGGTGCGGGTCGGTCAGGATGTTCAGCCCGCCCACCTGCCACAGCGCCGTCGCATGGCCCAGCCAGGTGACGGTGAGATCGCCGCGGTTTTGGCGCAGCAGCCCGGCATCGGGCACGGCGCGGGCCACGCGCTCCGGCCGGTCAGCCGGCAGATCGGCCCACCAGCGCTCCCATTGCCAGCGCCAGAAGCTGCCCTCCGGCGCGCCGTGCGGCGACGGGTGCTGGTTGGCGAAGCCGTCGGGCCGGTGGTGCGGCTTGGCGGGATCGAAGGCCGTGTTGGGTGAGGCGCAGCCAGTCAGCAAGGCCAGTGTGGCGACGAGCCCGCCCACGGACAACCAGGCTGGGCGGCGTGAGCGACGGGCAGGCGAGGCGGGCATGGGCGGTCTGCGGGCGGCGCAGCAGGCGCCGCGCCGGCATTCTCCACAGGCCAGCCAGGCCCCGCCGGGCCCGGGCTGTTCAGCGCCCGCCGCTGCCCACCAGCGCGATGCGCCGCGCCAGCCGCGCCGCCGCCTCGGCATCGCCCGCCTGCAGCGCCCGCTGCTGCTGCAGGCCCAGCCAGGCCAGCAGCGGCCGGCGCCAGCCCTGGGCCGAGGCGGTGTCCACCGCCGCCTGCACCACCACCGGACCGGCCTGGCCGGCCTGCAGCAGCACGGTCGCGCCCACCAGGCGCGACAGCGGATCGGCCAGCGCCTGCAGCGTGGCAGCTGCCGCGGCATCGGCCGGCGCCGGGCCCAGCGCCACCACCGCCTGCTGCGCCGGTGGCAGCAGCGGCGCCTGGGCCGCGGCCAGGCGGCCGGCCAGGTGGTCGGCATAGGCCAGCTCGGCCGGCGCGGCATCGGCGCGCAGCCGCTCGAAGCCGGCGCAGGCGCCCAGCTGCAGACTGGCCACCTGGGCGGCGCAGCGCAGCAGCTCGGCGCGGGCCAACAGGTCGGGCCGGCCGGTGCGGGCGATCTCGGCGCGGGCGCGGTCGAATTCCAGCGCGGCGATGCGGCTGTCGCCGCGCAGGTCGGCCGCCACCGCCAGGTCCAGCGCGCCGCGGGCGGCCTGCTGCCAGTCGGGTGGCGGCGGGCCGCTGGCGCAACCGACCAGCAGCGCGGCCAGGGGCAGGGCAGCGGTCAGGCGCGCGGCGAACTTGCTCACGGCAGTTTCACCTCGGCATCGCGGGCAAAGGGCCACTTGCGGTTGACCTCGTCGACCAGCTGCTGCACCTTGCGCAAGCTGGCCTCCACCTCGGTGCGCAGGGTGCCCAGGTCGACCGTGGCGGCGCGGGTGTTGCTGGCGATGCCCTGGGCCTCGGCCAGCACGCCGTCCACCCGCGTCAGCGTGGCGCGGGCATCGCCCAGCAGGGCGTTGAGCTGCAGCACCGTGGCCCGGGTCTCGGGCAGCAGACCCTGGGCGCCGAAGACCTGCGCATCGGTCTTGCCGGCCAGGCGGTCGAGGCTGGCGGCCAGCGCATCGGCGCGCAGCAGCAGGGCGTTGGTGCGGTCCAGCGTGGTCAGCAACTTCTTGGCGTCGGCCTCGTTGCCCATCAGCACGCCCAGCGCGCCGCGCGGGCCCTTGAGCTGGTCGGTGGCGGCCTGCAGGTTGGACAGGCTGCCGGCCAGCGCGCCGTCGGGCGCGGCCAGGGCGCTGGCGCGCTGCACCAGCTCGCGCACCGCGGCCACCATCTGCGGCAGCTCGGCCATGGCGTCGCCGGCCAGCACCTTGCGCTCGGCGTTGTCGGGCAACGGCGGATCGGTCAGCTGGCCGCTGTAGGCGCGCAGGTTGGTGTTGCCCACCACGCCGCGCACCAGGGTGAAGATGCTGCTGGTGCGCAGCCATCGCGCATCCTTCTCCGGCACGTCGACCAGGATGCGGGCATTGCCCTCGGGCGACAGCTCGATGTCACGCACCCGGCCGATCGGGAAGCCGGAGAAGGTCAGGTCCATGCCGACGCTGACGCCCTCGGCATCGTCGGCCACCAGCACCAGGCGCTGGGTGGGCTCGAAGGCGCCGCGGGCATACAGCAGGTAGGCCACGGCGCCGCTCAACAGCAGCGCCATCAGCAGCAGCAGACCCGCGGCCTTGGCCTGCAGGTGGGGCACGGCCGGCAGGTCGGTGTCGGGCAGGGGCGGGGTGTCGGGGGCAGGCATGGGCCAGTCAATAGTAGTTGCCGACCAGGGCCGCGGCCTCGATGGCCAGCACCACCAGGAACAGCCGCACCAGGCCCTGCAGCTCGGCACTGGCGCGCGAGCGGCGGCTGGCCGGGTTCTGCAGCACCGTCACCAGCGGGATCCAGGCCACGGCCGAGCCCAGCAGGAACACCTTGCCGCAAAAGATCAGCGTGACCGACGGGCTGAACACCCGGCCCACGGTGCGGGTGTAGCGCTCGAAGCCGCCCAGGCCGAAGCCGTGGGCCGACACATAGGCCAGCACCAGCGTGACCACGCAGCTCAGCGCCGCCAGCAGCAGCACGGCGAACAGCCCGGCCAGCAGCCGTGGCAGCACCAGGGTGGCCAGCGGGTCCAGCCCCTGCTGCTGCAGCGCCGCGAACTGGCCGCGCCGGCGCAGCGTGGCCACCTCGTCGGCCATCGGCAGCGTGGCGTTGAGCGCGCCGAACAGCGCCGCGGCCAGCGGGATCAGCTCCAGCACCAGCACCCGCACCACCATCTCCAGCGCGTATTGCGACAGGCCGTAGCTGTGCGCGGTGACGATGACGATGCGGATGATCACCAGGCTCAACACCGCCGTGGCCAGGGTGAAGCCCAGCAGCATCGGCCCGCTGGCGCGCACCAGCTGGGCGGCCAAGCCGGTGTGCCGCGCCTGCCGCCGGCCGCTGGCCGACAGCGCCAGCACGCCCATCACGGCGCCCAGGTGCAGGATCTGCCACCAGCCCGCGGCCCACTGCAAAGCCGGGCGCAGGGCGCCCAGGCCGGGCAGGGCTGGCCGGCTGCGGTTCATGCCGGGGCGGCTGCCGTCATGCCGCGCTGGCCTGGCGCACCGCATGCGCCCAGTCGGCCATCAGCGCCTCGGCGCGCTCTCGCGGCAGCGTGGGGTGGAAGCGCCGCTCCACCTGCCACAGCGCCGAGAGCTCATCCAGGCTCTTGTAGACGCCAGTGGCCAGGCCGGCCAGGTAGGCCGCGCCCAGCGCCGTGGTCTCGGTGACCTGCGGCCGCACCACCGGGATGCCCAGCAGATCAGCCTGGAACTGCATCAGCAAGTTGTTGACGCAGGCGCCGCCGTCCACCCGCAGCTCGGCCACCGGCGTGCCGCCACCGGCCACTGCGTCGCGGCTCATCGCCTGCAGCAGGGCCGCGCTCTGGAAGGCGATGCTCTCCAGCGCCGCGCGGGCAATATGGGCCACGGTGCTGCCGCGGGTCAGGCCGGTGATGGTGCCGCGGGCGTTGGTGTCCCAGTAGGGCGCGCCCAGGCCGGTGAAGGCGGGCACGAACAGCACGCCGCCGGCATCGGGCACGCTCTCGGCCAGGCCCTGCACCTCGCTGCTGCTGCTGATGGCGCGCAGTCCGTCGCGCAGCCACTGCACCACCGCGCCGCCGATGAACACGCTGCCCTCCAGCGCATAGCCCGGCGTGGTGTCAGGCTGGGCGGCGGCGGTGGTGATCAGGCCGTTCTGGCTGGCGCGGAACTGGGCGCCGGTGTGCATCAGCATGAAGCAGCCGGTGCCGTAGGTGTTCTTGGCCAGCCCAGCCGAGAAGCAGGCCTGGCCGAACAGCGCGCTCTGCTGGTCGCCGGCCATGCCGGCCACCGGGATGGATGCGCCCAGCAGGGCCACATCGGTCTCGCCGAAGACATGGCTGCTGGGGTGCACCGCGGGCAGCAGGCTGTCGGGCACGTGCAGCAGCTTCAGCAGCTCGTGGTCCCAGACGTTGTGGCGGATGTCGAACAGCATGGTGCGGGCGGCATTGCTCACGTCGGTGGCATGCACCCGGCCGCCGGTCAGCTTCCACAGCAGCCAGCTGTCCACCGTGCCGAAGGCCAGATCGCCATGCGCGGCGGCGATGTGGGCGCCGGGCGCGTGGTCGAGGATCCAGCGGATCTTGGTGGCCGAGAAGTAGGCATCGACCACCAGGCCGGTGCTCTGGCGGATGGTCTCGGCATGGCCCTGGGCGCGCAGCTGGGCGCACAGCGGCTCGCCGCGGCGGTCCTGCCAGACGATGGCGTTGTGGATGGGCACGCCGGTGCGGCGGTTCCACACCACCGTGGTCTCGCGCTGGTTGGTGATGCCGATGGCCTTGACCTGTGCCGCGGTGATGCCGGCCTTGGCCAGGGCTTCGCGGGCCGTTGCGAGCTGGGTCTGCCAGAGGTCCTCGGGGTCATGCTCCACCCAGCCGGGCTGGGGGTAGATCTGGCGGAATTCGCGCTGGGCCATGGCCACGGTGCGGCCGTCGGCGTCGAAGACGATGCTGCGCGAGCTGGAGGTGCCCTGGTCCAGGGCGAGCAGGTAGGTCATGGTGTGTCTCCAGTGTCGTCGGCCGGTGTGTCCGGCGTGTCAAGTTCAGGGGCGCCGTTGTCGTTGGGCGCCGCATCGGCCAGGCTGTATTGCACGCCGGCGTCTTCCAGCAGGCTGGCGAACAGCGGCGGCGGCGCGCGGTCGGTGAACAGGCGGTCGACCTGATCGAGCCGGCCCACCTCCACCATCGCCGGGCGGTCGAACTTGCTGTGGTCGGCGGCCAGCCAGACCTGGCGGCTGGCGCGGATGATGGCCTGCGCCACCTTCACCTCGCGCACGTCGAAGTCGCGCAGCGTGCCGTCGGCCTCGATGCCGGAGATGCCGATCAGCCCGATGTCGACGCGGAACTGGGCCATGAACTCCACGGTGGCCTCGCCGATGATGCCGCGGTCGCGGCTGCGCACCAGGCCGCCGGCCACGATCACCTCGCAGTCGGCGTTGTCGCTGAGGATGGCCGCCACGTTCAGGTTGTTGGTCACCACCCGCAGGCCGCGGTGGTGCACCAGCGCGCGGGCGATGGCCTCGGTGGTGGTGCCGATGTTCAGGATCAGGCTGCAGCCCTCGGGCACCTGGGCCGCCACCGCCTGGGCGATGCGGCGCTTGGCATCGTCATTCAGCGCCTGGCGCTGGCGGTACGCGATGTTCTCGGTGGTGCTGGCCGGCAGCCGCACGCCGCCATGGAAGCGCGCCAGCAGCCCGGCATCGGACAACAGCTTCACATCGCGGCGCACCGTCTGCAGCGTCACGCCGAAACGCTCGGCCAGGGCTTCGACGGTGGCCGAGCCCTGGGCGCGCACGGCCTCCAGCACGCCGGCCTGGCGGGGGTTGGGAATCAGCATGGTGGAAAGCGGTGCGCAGCCTGTCTGCTGCAAGCGTACGGGATGCCGCCGGCGGCCGGATCAGGGTTAACCGGATTGCGTTTCGCGCAGCACTTGGGCTACAAACGAACAATAGCGAACAATACAGCGCTCAAACGAACAACCAGCCCGCGCGCTTTGCGCCGGTCGCCACCACCATGCTGATGTCAGCGCCCCATCCGTCCGACCCCGCCGGCCAGCCGCCCCGCCCCGTGTCCACATCCGTGGACGTGCTGGTGGTGGGCGGCGGCATCAATGGCGCCGGCATCGCGCGCGACCTGGCCGGCCGTGGCCTGCGGGTGCTGCTGTGCGAGCAGGACGACCTGGCGCGCCACACCTCGTCGTCGTCCACCAAGCTGATCCACGGTGGCCTGCGCTACCTGGAGTACTACGAGTTCAGCCTGGTGAGGAAGGCGCTGGCCGAGCGCGAGCTGCTGCTCAAGAGCGCGCCGCACATCATGTGGCCGCTGCGCTTCGTGATGCCGCACGATCCGTCGATGCGCCCGGTGTGGATGGTGCGCATCGGCCTGTTCCTCTACGACCACCTGGCCAAGCGCGAATGGTTGCCCGCCAGCGGCACGGTGGCCCTGCGCAGCCACGCCACCGGCGCGCCGCTGAAGCCAGGCTACACCCGCGGCTTCGTCTACAGCGACGGCTGGGTGGACGACGCCCGCCTGGTGGTGCTGAACGCGCTGGACGCGCAAGCCCGCGGCGCCACCATCCTCACCCAAACTCGCTGCGAATCGGCCCGCCGCACCGCGCAGGGCTGGCAGGCCACGCTGCAACCGGCCGGTGGCGCGCCGCTGCAGGTGCAGGCCCGCGCCCTGGTCAATGCCGCCGGGCCGTGGACGGGCGAGTTCCTGCGCGAGCGCGCCGGCCAGACCAGCGCCCGGTCGCTGCGCCTGGTCAAGGGCAGCCACATCGTGGTCAAGAAGCTGTTCGACCACGACCACGCCTACATCTTCCAGAACCCCGACAAGCGCATCATCTTCGCCATCCCCTACGAGGGCGACTTCACCCTGATCGGCACCACCGATGTCGAGATCCAGGGCGCGCCCGATGCCGCCCGCATCGACGCCGACGAGACCGCCTACCTCTGCGACCAGGCCAGCCGCTACTTCGCCAAGCCGGTGCGCCCGGCCGACGTGGTGTGGGCCTATGCCGGCGTGCGGCCGCTGCTGGACGACGCCTCGGGTGATGCCTCGGCCGTGACGCGCGACTACCTGCTGGAGTTCGATGGCGGCGTCGGTGCCGCCGCACCGCTGCTGACGGTGTGGGGCGGCAAGATCACCACCTTCCGCAAGTTGGCAGAAGAGGCCGCCGACGGCCTGGTGCAGCGCATGGGCGAGCAGCGCCCGGCCTGGACCGCGCCGGCCCTGCTGCCCGGCGGCGACCTGTCGGCCTGGATCGGCCCGGCCCAGCGGCCCGACCTGGACATCGCACGCTTCATCGCCGAACTGGGGCGCCGCCATCCGCAGCTGCCGGCCCGCCTGCTGCAGCGCTGGGCGCGCTGCTACGGCGGCCTGGTCGACCAGGTGCTGGCCGGCGGCGCCCTGGGCGCCGAGGTGGCGCCCGATCTCTACGAGTCTGAATTGATCTACCTGCACGACCATGAATGGGCGCGCAGCGCCGACGATGTGCTGTGGCGCCGCAGCAAGCTGGGCCTGCACTACAGCCCGGCCGAGCAGGCCCAGGTGGTGCAGTGGTGGGCGGCGCGCTACGGCGCGCCCGCCACCCAGGCGGAGGCCGCATGCAGCTGACGCTGACCGACCTGCAGCACCAGGTGGGCGCGGCCACGCACCTGTACCCGCTGAACCTGCAGCTGCAGCCCGACACGGTGACGGTGCTGCTGGGCGCCACGCAAGCCGGCAAGACCACGCTGATGCGGCTGATGGCCGGGCTGGACGTGCCCAGCCGCGGCCGCGTGGCCGTCGATGGTGTCGACGTCACCGGCCTGCCGGTGCGCCAGCGCAATGTGGCCATGGTCTACCAGCAGTTCATCAACTACCCGTCGATGACGGTGTTCGACAACATCGCCTCGCCGCTGAAGCTGCGCGGCGGGATGGATGCCGCGGCCATCAACCAGCGGGTGCAGGCCCTGGCCGACAAGCTGCACATCGATCCGTTCCTCCAGCGCCTGCCGGCCGAGCTGTCCGGCGGCCAGCAGCAGCGGGTGGCCCTGGCCCGCGCGCTGGCCAAGGATGCGCCGCTGATGCTGCTGGACGAGCCGCTGGTCAACCTCGACTACAAGCTGCGCGAGGAACTGCGCGAGGAGCTGTCGGCGCTGTTCGCCGCCGGCAACTCCACCGTGGTCTATGCCACCACCGAGCCCACCGAGGCCCTGCTGCTGGGCGGCTGGACGGCCGTGATGGATGCCGGCGAACTGCTGCAGTACGGCCCCACGGCCGAGGTCTTCCACCGCCCGGCCAGCATCCGCGTGGCCAAGGCCTTCAGCGATCCGCCGATGAACCTGCTGGACCAGGGTGCGGCACGGCTCGGTCTGCCCGCGGGCAGCGCCCCGGCCGATGCCACCATCGGCCTGCGCGCCAGCGCGTTGCGGGTGCAGGCCCGCGCGGGCGACATCGCCCTGCCCGGCACGGTGGAGCTGGCCGAGATCTCGGGCAGCGACACCTTCGTGCATGTGCACACCGCCGCCGGCGAGCTGGTGGCCCAGCTGACCGGCGTGCATTTCTTCGACCTGGGCGCGGCCATCACGCTGCACCTGGACCCGGCTGCCGTGCATGTGTTCGGCGCCGACGGCCGCCTGTTGCGCGCGCCGGAACGCGGAGGGCAACGCTGATGGCCCGCATCGACCTGGACCTGGCGCACAGCTACAAGCCCAACCCGCAGGCGGATGGTGACTACGCGCTGCTGCCGCTGAAGATGACCTTTGCCGATGGCGGCGCCTATGCGCTGCTGGGCCCGTCGGGCTGCGGCAAGACCACCATGCTCAACATCATCTCGGGCCTGGTGGCGCCGTCGCATGGCACGGTGAAGTTCAACGGCGAGACGATGAACACCAGGACGCCACAGCAGCGCAACATCGCCCAGGTGTTCCAGTTCCCGGTGATCTACGACACCATGACGGTGGCCGAGAACCTGGCCTTTCCGCTGCGCAACCGCGGCGTGCCGGCTGACAAGATCCGACAGCGCGTCGGCAAGATCGCCGAGATGCTGGAACTCAGCGGCCAGCTCAACACCCGCGCCGCCGGCCTGGCGGCCGATGCCAAGCAGAAGATCAGCCTGGGCCGTGGCCTGGTGCGCGAGGATGTGTCGGCCGTGCTGTTCGACGAACCGCTGACGGTGATCGACCCGCACCTGAAGTGGCAGCTGCGCCGCAAGCTCAAGCAGATCCACCAGGAGTTGAAGCTCACGCTGGTCTATGTGACGCATGACCAGGTGGAAGCGCTGACCTTCGCCGACCAGGTGGTGGTGATGACCCGTGGCCGCGCGGTGCAGGTGGGCAGCGCGTCCGATCTGTTCGAGCGGCCGCAGCACACCTTCGTCGGCCACTTCATCGGCTCGCCGGGCATGAACTTCCTGCCGGCGCAGCTGCTGCCCGGCAGCCCGGCTGGCGCCAAGACCCTGGGCGTGCGGCCCGAGTACGTGGCCCTGGCCGACCCGCAGGCCGCAGGCGCCCTGCCGGCCACCGTGCGCCAGGTGCAGGACATCGGCACCTACTGGCTGCTGACCGCCGCCCTGGCCGACGGCAGCGTGGTGCGCGCCCGCCTGCGGCCCGAACAGGCCGTGCCCTCGGCCGGCGACAGCGTGTGGCTGGGCCTGCTGAACCCGCACACCTGCTTCTACAACGATGCCGAGGAGTTGGTGGCATGAAACCGGTGAATCAGAAAGCCTGGTTCCTGATCCTGCCGGTGGTGCTGTGCGTGGCCTTCTCGGCCATCCTGCCGCTGATGACGGTGGTCAACTACTCGGTGCAGGACATCATCAGCCCCGAGCGGCGCGTCTTCGTCGGCACCGAGTGGTTCAAGGCGGTGATGCGGGATGAAGACCTGCAGGGCGCGCTGCTGCGGCAGATCACGTTCTCGCTGGCGGTGCTGGCGGTGGAGATCCCGCTGGGCATCGCGCTGGCGCTGGCCATGCCGGCCAAGGGCTGGCAGAGCAGCGCGGTGCTGGTCACCGTGGCCATCTCGCTGCTGATCCCCTGGAACGTGGTCGGCACCATCTGGCAGATCTACGGCCGTGCCGACATCGGCCTGATGGGCGCCGCGCTGGCGGGGCTGGGCATCGAGTACAGCTACACCGGCAACCCCACCCATGCCTGGCTCACGGTGCTGCTGATGGATGTGTGGCACTGGACACCGCTGGTGGCGCTGCTGTGCTTTGCCGGCCTGCGCGCCATCCCCGATGCCTACTACCAGGCTGCCAGCATCGACGGCGCCAGCAAGTTCGCGGTGTTCCGCTACATCCAGCTGCCCAAGCTGCGCGGCGTGCTGGTGATCGCGGTGCTGCTGCGCTTCATGGACAGCTTCATGATCTACACCGAGCCGTTCGTGCTGACCGGCGGCGGGCCCGGCAACGCCACCACCTTCCTGAGCCAGTACCTGACGCAGAAGGCGGTGGGCCAGTTCGACCTCGGCCCGGCGGCGGCGTTCTCGCTGATCTACTTCCTGATCATCCTGGCGCTGAGCTTCATCCTCTACAACTGGATGCAGCGCGTGGGCACGGCCGACAAGGCGCAGGAGGGTCAACATGGATGAGCGCCGCTTCAAGAAGCGGGTGATCTTCCTGATCGCCTACCTGGTGTTCGCCATCCTGCCGGTGTACTGGATGGTCAACATGAGCTTCAAGACGAACGAGGAGATCCTCGCCGTCTTCAGCCTGTGGCCGCGCGATTTCACGCTGGAGCACTACCGCACCATCCTCACCGACGAGAGCTGGTACTCGGGCTACATCAACTCGATGATCTACGTGGCCATCAACACGGTGATCTCGGTGGGCGTGGCACTGCCGGCGGCCTATGCCTTCAGCCGCTACCGCTTCCTCGGCGACAAGCATGTGTTCTTCTGGCTGCTGACCAACCGCATGACGCCACCGGCGGTGTTCCTGCTGCCGTTCTTCCAGCTCTACACCACGCTGGGCATGATGGACACCCACATCGCCGTGGCCCTGGCGCACCTGCTGTTCAACGTGCCGCTGGCGGTGTGGATCCTCGAAGGCTTCATGAGCGGCATCCCGCGCGAGATCGACGAGACCGCCTACATCGACGGCTACAGCTTCCCGCGCTTCTTCGTCACCATCTTCATCCCGCTGATCAAGGCCGGCGTGGGCGTGGCCGCGTTCTTCTGCTTCATGTTCAGCTGGGTGGAACTGTTGATGGCCCGCACCTTGACGAGCGTGAACGCCAAGCCCATCGTCGCGACGATGACGCGCACGGTCAGCGCCTCGGGCATGGACTGGGGCGTTCTCGCGGCAGCAGGCGTGCTCACCATCGTGCCCGGTGCCATCGTGATCTGGTTCGTCCGGCACTACATCGCCAAGGGCTTCGCCATGGGGAGAGTGTGATGTTCGATTGGATGGCCTGGACATTGCCCGTCGCCGTCTTCTTCATCAGCATCGTGCTGATGCTGATCGGCATGACGGTGTGGGAGATCAAGCAGCCCACCACCGAGCGGCGCGGCTTCCTGCCGATCGCCACCACCCGCGGCGACCGCCTGTTCATCGGCCTGCTCAGCGCCGCCTGGCTGAACCTGGCCTTCGTGGCGGTCAGCGAAAAGATGATCGACTGGTTCAGCCTCGAGAGCGAGCCGTCGATCTGGTTCAGCTTCGTGGCCTCCATGGCCCTGCTGGCCCTTGTCATGCGCAAGGGCTAGCGTCCGCACCCAGCAAGTCGGCGGCCCGCCACCCTTCCCAGCGGGCCGTTCCAGCACACCAGAGGGAAGTACCTGAGGAGACACACCGATGAAATACCGCATGCATGCCGTGGCCTTCGCCGCTGCGGCGCTCAGCCTGGGCCACGGCGCCTGGGCCGGCGAGGCCGAGGCCAAGAAGTGGATCGACAACGAGTTCCAGCCCAGCACGCTGAGCAAGGACCAGCAGATGGCCGAGATGAAGTGGTTCATCGAAGCCGCCAAGAAGCTGCAGGCCAAGGGCGTGAAGGAAATCAGCGTGGTCAGCGAGACCATCACCACGCACGAGTACGAGAGCAAGACCCTGGCCAAGGCGTTTGAAGAGATCACCGGCATCAAGGTCAAGCACGACCTGATCCAGGAAGGCGACGTGGTCGAGAAGCTGCAGACCTCGATGCAGTCGGGCAAGTCGATCTACGACGGCTGGATCAGCGACTCGGACCTGATCGGGACCCACTACCGCTACGGCAAGATCATGAACCTGACCGACTACATGGCCGGCAAGGGCAAGGAGTGGACCAACCCCGGGCTGGACCTGAAGGACTTCATCGGCACCAGCTTCACCACCGGCCCCGACAAGAAGCTCTACCAGCTGCCCGACCAGCAGTTCGCCAACCTGTACTGGTTCCGCGCCGACCTGTTCGCCCGCCAGGACCTGAAGGACAAGTTCAAGGCCAAGTACGGCTACGACCTGGGCGTGCCGCTGAACTGGAGCGCCTACGAGGACATCGCCGCCTTCTTCAGCGAAGACGTCAAGACCATCGACGGCAAGCCCATCTACGGCCACATGGACTACGGCAAGAAGGACCCGTCGCTGGGCTGGCGCTTCACCGATGCCTGGCTGTCGATGGCCGGCACCGCCGACATCGGCATCCCCAACGGCAAGCCGGTGGACGAGTGGGGCATCCGCGCCAGCGCCGACGGCTGCACGCCGCTGGGCGCCAGCGTGGCCCGGGGTGGCGCCACCAACTCGCCGGCCGCCGTGTACGCACTCACCAAGTACGTCGACTGGATGAAGAAGTACGCGCCCAAGGAAGCCACCGGCATGACCTTCGGCGAAGCCGGCCCGGTGCCGGCCCAGGGCCAGATCGCGCAGCAGATCTTCTGGTACACCGCCTTCACCGCCGACATGACCAAGGCCGGCCTGCCGGTGGTCAATGCCGACGGCACGCCGAAGTGGCGCATGGCGCCCGGCCCCAACGGCCCGTACTGGAAGCAGGGCATGCAGAACGGCTACCAGGACGTGGGCAGCTGGACCTTCTTCGACAAGCATGACGAGAACAAGACCGCCGCGGCCTGGCTGTACGCCCAGTTCGTGACGGCCAAGACCACGTCGCTGAAGAAGACCATCGTCGGCCTGACGCCCATCCGCGAGAGCGACATCCAGAGCAAGGCCATGACCGACCTGGCACCCAAGCTGGGCGGCCTGGTGGAGTTCTACCGCAGCCCCGCCCGCGTGGCCTGGACACCCACCGGCACCAACGTGCCCGACTACCCCAAGCTGGCCCAGCTGTGGTGGAAGAACGTGGCCGTGGCGGTGACCGGCGAGAAGACGCCGCAGCAGGCCATGGACAACCTGGCCAACGAGATGGACGACGTGATGGCCCGGCTGGAACGCGCCGGCATGGCCCGCTGCGCGCCCAAGCTCAACAAGAAGGAAGACCCGAAGAAGTATCTGAGCGACAAGGCCGCCCCGTGGGCCAAGCTGGCCAACGAGAAGCCCAAGGGCGAGACCATCGCCTATGACACCCTGCTGAACGCCTGGAAGGCCGGCAAGGTGCGCTGACCGCTGACCGTTGAAGCGCCGCCGCACCGGGCTCCCGTCTGGTGCGGACCGGACGCACAGGCCGTGTGCTGGCGAAGGCTGGCACACGGCCTGTTTCATTGGGGCGCGCGGTCGCCGCATGGCCCGCGGTGGCCGGTGCGATGGCTCCTTTGGTCGATGTGGGCGGGCGGTGCGCTGGGCACCATGGCGGCATCGTCACCCCCATCTCCACAGGAGCCGCCATGTTCCCCGTTCCACTGCACCGGCTGGTCACGCCGGTCACCCTGGTCGTCGCGCTGATCAGTGCCTGGGCCGTCCCCATGCAGGCCGAAGCCGCCGAGCAGGCCATGCGCCTGACCCTCACCGCCGAACTGCAGCGCCAGGCCCGCACCCAGTTCGGCAGCGAAACGGCGCGTGTGCAGCTGCGCCAGCGCGCCGAGTACGCCATCACCCTGGTTGGCGACGGCGTGCCGATGGGCACCAACCCGCTCGACCCCGACGAGCCGGCGCGCCTGCTCGCCGCCGCCCAGCGCACCCAGCAGACGGTGCAGGCCGGCCTGGCTGCGGTGGCCGCCCGCGGCCAGGCCACGGCCGCACCCATGCCCGACCTGGCGGCGATGCAGGCCCTGGCCCAGCGCCTGCAGGCCCAGTGCGGCCAGGACCGCGATTGCCTGATGCGCGAGGCCACCCGCTTCAGCGCGCAGCAGGTGGCGGCCCACCCGGCCGTCCAGCCCGCT
Source organism: Pseudaquabacterium pictum (assembly GCF_005403045.1). Taxonomy (GTDB): domain Bacteria; phylum Pseudomonadota; class Gammaproteobacteria; order Burkholderiales; family Burkholderiaceae_C; genus Pseudaquabacterium; species Pseudaquabacterium pictum. The sequence continues at coordinate 8,689 of NZ_BJCL01000021.1, read as the reverse complement.
GACCGCGCCGCGGTGCAGGCCCGGCTGCAGGCCTACGGTGCCGACGTGCGCGCCTGCGAGCGCCAGCAGCCGGCCGGTGCGGCCCGCGAGGCCTGCATCAACCAGGCCCGTGTGCGCGCCGGCGGCGAGGCCGATGCGCCCGAGGCCGAGGTGGCGATGCCCTACCTGCACTTCCGCGCCGCGGAAGACTGCCGCCCGTCCGGCCAGCTGACGCTGGACGAGCGCGCCGAGGGCAGCTTCGTCGATGTGCAGGGCCCGGTGGCCTTCACCGCCACCCGCCTGGCCGACGATGTCCGGGCGCCGGCCAGCTTTCCCTGCGGCACCCAGCTGGTGGTGCTGGACACCCGCAACGGCCGGCTGTGGGTCACCAGCCCGGTGCTGGGCCTGTCGGCCCAGGTCACCGCGGTGCGCAGCGAGCAGGGCCGCGCGCCGCAGCGCCAGGTGGGCGGCTCCACGCTGGACTGGCACGAGGCTGCCCCCTGGCTGCAGCAGCGCCTGCTGCAGCTGGACCGCCGAGGCGGCAACGCCTCTGCCACCCTGCCTGCCGCGGCCGACGGCCAGACCCAGGTGCGGCTGAGCTGGCGCTGGCAGCCGGCCTGAGCGTCGGGTGCCGGCGGGCTGTCACCTCGGCTACGGCCGGCTGCGGTAGCCGCTGCACAGAATGCGGCTGGCCATTCCGCCAGCCCACCCGCCCACACCGATGAAGCGCCTCCTGTCCGCCCTGTGCCTGCTCCTGGCTGCTGCCACCTCCTCGCCGGTCTGGGCCCAGGCCTGGCCCAGCAAGCCGGTGAAGATCGTGCTGCAGTTCCCGCCGGGCGGGTCCACCGACGCGGTGGCGCGCATCCTGGCGCAGTCGCTGCAGGCCAGCCTGGGCCAGACCGTGCTGGTGGAGAACCGGCCCGGTGCCGACGGCGCCATCGCCGGCGACTTCGTGGCCCGTGCCGAGCCCGACGGCCACACCTTCTTCCTGGCCAGCAACACGCCGATGATGCAGGTGCCGCTGCTCAAGAAGAACCCGCCCTACGACCCGGTGAAGAGCTTCACCCCGGTGTCGCTGGTGGGCCGCTACATCTACGTGCTGGTGACCAGCCCCACGCTGCCGGCCAAGGATGTGAACGAGCTGCTGGCCTACGCCCGCGCCAACCCCGGCAAGCTGGGCTACGGCAGCTACTCGGGCGTCACCCAGCTGATGCACACCAACCTCAAGCTGGCCAAGGCCGAGACCAACCTGGTGCCCTACAAGGGCGAGGCGCCCACCGTCACCGACATCCTGGGCAACCATGTGCAGATGACCTTCGCCACGCCAGCCAGCACGTTGCCGCACATCAAGGAAGGCAAGCTGCGCGCCATGGCCGTGCTGCTGCCGGCGCGCTGGTCGCAGCTGCCGAATGTGCCCACCGGCGCCGAGGCCGGCCTGCCGCCGTTCACCGCCGGCACCTGGGCGGCCCTGTTCGGTCCTGCCAAGCTGCCCGCCGACATCGCGTTGAAGATGAACAAGGCCCTGAACGACGCGATGCAGAAGCCCGAGGTGCGCGAGAAGATCGCCGCGCTGGGTTTCGAGCTGTCCGGCTCCACGCCCGACGAGATGGGCAAGTTCCTGCAGGAGCAGCTGGGCGCCTGGGGCAAGGCCTTCAAGGATGCGGGGATGAACCCCGAGTGAGGCCGCGAAGCGGCCGAACTCAGGCCGCTTGCTTGGCCGCCGGCGCCAGCTGGTCCAGCGCCGCTTCCAGCCGTGCCACCGCGCCGGCCACGTCCGCCAGCTTGTCCAGGCCGAACAGGCCGATGCGGAAGGTCTTGAAGTCGGCCGGTTCGTCGCACTGCAGCGGCACGCCGGCGGCGGTCTGCAGGCCCAGGGCGGCAAACGCCTTGCTGCTGTGCAGGCCGGCATCGTCGGTGTAGCTGACCACCACGCCGGGCGCCTTGAAGCCGGGGGCGGCCACGCTCTTGAAGCCGCGCCGCTCCATCGCCGCGCGCACCGCCTCGCCCAGCGCCCACTGCTGCGTGCGCACCAGGTCGAAGCCGCGGGCCTGGGTCTCCTGCATCACGTCACGCACCTGGGTCAGCGCATCGGTGGGCAGGGTGGCGTGGTAGGCATGGCCGCCGCCCTCGTAGGTCTCCATGATCTGCAGCCACTTCTTCAGGTCGCAGGCAAAGCTGCTGCTGGTGGTGGCGTCGATGCGCTGGCGCGCCTCCTCGCCCAGCATCACCAGGGCAGCGCAGGGCGGGCCGCTCCAGCCCTTCTGTGGCGCGCTCACCAGCACGTCGATGCCGAGGGCGGCCATGTCCACCCAGATGGTGCCGCTGGCGATGCAGTCGAGCACGAACAGCCCGCCCACCGCATGGGTGGCCGCCGCCACCTGGCGCAGGTAGTCGTCGGGCAGGATCATGCCGGCCGAGGTTTCCACATGCGGGGCGAAGACCACGTCGGGCCGCTCAGCGTGGATGGTGGCCACCACCTCGGCGATGGGCACCGGCGCAAACGCGCTCTGGTGCTGCTCTGCCACGCGGCGGGCCTTCAGCACCGTGCTGCTGGCGGGGATGCCGCCCATCTCGAGGATCTGCGTCCAGCGGTAGCTGAACCAGCCGTTGCGGATGACCAGGGTCTTCTTGCCGGTGGCGAACTGGCGCGCCACCGCCTCCATGCCGAAGGTGCCGCTGCCCGGCACCACGATGGCCGAGCGGGCGTTGTACACGCCCTTGAGCAGGGCCGAGATGTCGCGCATCACACCCTGGAACTTGCCCGACATGTGGTTGAGTGCCCGGTCGGTGTAGACCACCGAATACTCGAGCAGGCCATCGGGGTCGACAGTGGGCAGCAGTCCGGGCATGGTTGTCTCCAGGTGTTCGGGGCGCCCCGCGCCCGGGTCGGGCCGAGGGGGCAACCAGCTTAGCACCGCACCACGACAGCGGGGTGGCAGGTGGTGTGGCGGGTTGCGCACCCGGGTTACCCTCGGCCACATGGCTTCCGGAATCTTCTTTGCCCTGGGCGCCGGCCTGCTGTGGGGCCTGGTGTTCATCGGCCCGCTGCTGCTGCCCGACTACCCCGCCGCGCTGCAGAGCTTCGGCCGCTACCTGGCCTTCGGCCTGATCGCGCTGCCGCTGGCCTGGATGGACCGCCGCACCCTGGCCCAATTCAGCCGCGCCGACTGGATCGAGGCCGCCAAGCTGGGCCTGGTCGGCAACATCCTGTACTACCTGTTCCTGGCCAGCGCCATCGCGCGGGCCGGCGGGCCGCTGCCCACCATGATCATCGGCACGCTGCCGGTGGTCATCGCCATCAGCAGCAACCTGCGCGATGCCCGGCGCGACGGCCAGCTGCCGTGGCTGAAGCTGCTGCCCTCGCTGGCGTTGATCGCCGCCGGCATCGCCTGCGTCAACCAGGTGGAGCTGGCCCACCTGCGTGCCGACCCGCAGGCCGACTTCGGCCGCTATGCGCTGGGTGCGCTGCTGACGGTGGGTGCGGTGGCCTGCTGGACCTGGTATCCGCTGCGCAATGCCGACTGGCTGCGCCACCACCCCGACCGCAATCCGCGCGCCTGGGCCACCGCCCAGGGCGTGGCCACGCTGCCGCTGGCGCTGGTGGGCTACCTGGGCTTCTGGGCCTGGACGGCGGTCAGCGGCAGCAGCCTGCCGATGCCCTTCGGCCCCCGGCCGGCGGAGTTCCTGGGGCTGATGTTCGCCATCGGCCTGTTGGCCAGCTGGCTGGGCACGTTGTGCTGGAACGAGGCCAGCCAGCGCCTGCCCACCGCCCTGGTGGGCCAGCTGATCGTCTTCGAGACGCTGGCGGCGCTGGCCTATGCGCTGCTGCTGCGTGGCACGGTGCCGCCGTTGCTCACCGGCATGGGCGTGGTGCTGCTGGTGGCCGGCGTGGTGTGGGCGCTGCGGGTCAAGCCGGAGCCGCTGGCCGCAGACGCGCACCCGGCCTGAGCCGGGCCGGTCAGGCCGCGTTGCCGCGCAGCAGGTCCAGCGGCCGCAGGCCGGCGCTGCCGGGCAGCACCACGCTGTCGATGGCCGCGCGGGGCAGTTGCAGGTGGTCCGTCAGCAGCGGGCGGATCGCGGCGCGCAGGTCGGTGGTCACCCGCAGGTCGCGGCCCTCGAAGCGCTGCTTCGGCGCCAGGCCCGGCCAGTCGGCCAGCACCCGGCCGCCACGCACCGCGCCACCCAGCACGAAGGCTGCGCCGCCGCTGCCGTGGTCGGTGCCGCCGGTGCCGTTGACAGCGACCTCGCGGCCGAATTCGGTGGCCACCAGCACGGCGGTGCGGTCCCAGGTGCCGTGGTCCAGCAGGCCGGTGCGCAGCGCGGCCAGCAGGTCGTCCAGCCGGCGCAGGTTGGCCGACAGCGCGCCCTGCGGCACCGCCTGGTTGGCGTGGGAATCCCAGCCGCCCAGCTCCAGCACGGCCACCTGGCTGCCGTGCTGCAGGAACTCGGCCGCCTTGCGGGCCAGCTGCACCGCGGGGCCGCGGTTGCCGCCGGGCTCGGCCGGCGGATTGGCGGCCATGCCCGGCGTGGCGCGCAGCTGCCGGGCGCGGGCCAGGGCCTGGGCCAGCGCGGGGTCGTCGCGGTACAGCATCTCCAGCCGGCCGACCAGGTCGGCGCCGGGCTCGGGCAGCACCGACGGCGCCCAGGTGTCCACCGCCGCCGGGCCGCGCAGCACCAGCGGCACGGCGGTCTCCAGCGCCACCGCGGCCAGCGGTGCCGCGCCGGTGGCGGCCACGGCGCGGCCCAGCCAGCCTGTGGTCAGCTCATGCGGCCGGCTGCCTCCGCTTTCCAGCACCTGCTGGGCATCGAAGTGCGAGCGCTCGCGGTAGGGCAGGCCCACCGCCTGCAGCACCAGCAGCTCGCCCTGGCCGTACAGCGCATGCAGCTGCGGCAGCAGCGGGTGCAGGGCGAACACGCCGTCCAGCGGTAGCGGCGCGCCGCCCAGCTGCGCCAGCGGGCCGCGGGCGGCGGCGAAGGCCGGATCACCCACCGCGGGCACGGCAGTCAGACCATCCAGGCCGCCGCGCAGGATGACGAAGACGAAACGGCGGCCGCTGGCTGCAGCCGGCACGGCCGCCAGGCTCAGGCGGGCCCAGGGCGCCAGGGTGGCGGCCGCCGTGGTGGCGATGGTGGCGTGCAGCAGGTGGCGGCGTTGCATGGCGGCTCTCCAGGGTCAGCGGCGCTGGAAGTCGGGCGACAGCAGCAGCAGGGCCAGGGCCTGGCGGCCGTCGGCGGCGCGGTCGATCTGGCGGGCGGTGTTCGGCGTCAGCAGCGGGCCCAGGCTGCGGGCGGCCAGTGCACGGGCATCGATCTGGCCGCCCAGGCGGTCGGCCAGGCGGGTGGCCCATTCCACCCGCTTCCACATCGCATCCGGCCCCAGCCACTCCTCGGCGCGGTCGGGCCAGCCGGCGGGCGAGGGTGCGGCCAGCAGGCGCTGGCCCAGCGCGCCGATGCCGGCGTCGGGCGCGCGCTGCACCAGGCCACCACCCCCATCACCCAGCTGCAGCAGGCGGGCGCTGCTGACCACGAACTCCTCCGGCGTCTTCAGCTTGGCCGGCTGCGGCACCCAGGACTCGGGCGCCAGCACCAGGCTGCGGTAGACGGCCGGCAGGTTGCCGCCGGTCTGCAGGAAGGTGTCGGCCAGCCGCGCCACCAGCGCCGGCGTCGGGTCATCGGCCACCAGGTGGCGGGCCAGCTTGGTGGCGATGAAGCGGGCGGTGCTGGGATGGGCGGCCAGCTGCTGCAGCACCGATTCCAGGCCCTCCGGGCCCTCGGGATGGCGCTGTCCCAGCACCTGCTTGGGCCCGGGCTGGTGCCAGGCGGCATCGAACCAGGCGCTGGCGGCGCCGGGCTCGGCCAGCGCGGCTGGTGGCGGCACGCGCCAGCCGGTCAGCACCGCGGCCAGGGCCGTGACATCGGCCTGGGTGTAGCCGCCCCAGCCGCCGTCCGCCGCACCGCCGCCGGCAGCGCCCAGGGTGTGCAGCTCCAGCAGTTCGCGCGCCAGGTTCTCGTTCAGGCCGGTCAGCCGCGGCGGGTTGCTGCCGGCGCGGCGGGCCAGGCGGCGCACCACCGCCGAATCGGGCCCGGCCGAGCGGTCGTTGTCCAGGTAGCGCAGCATGGCGCCGTGCTGCACCGCGGCGCGCAGCAGGTCGACAAAGCGGCCGCCGATGTGCGGGCGGATGGCCTCGCGCTCGAAGGCGCCGGCCGCGCCGCGGGTGGCGGCCTTGGCCAGGCTGACGGTGAAGTGGTTGGCCCAGAACAACGCCAGCCGCTCGTTGAAGGGCTGGCGGCTGGCGGCGGCGGTGGCCAGGCGGGCGCGCACATCGGCCTGGGCGATGTCGCGCAGCGGCGCGGCTACGGCGGCGCCCGGCGCTGGGGCATCGGCCATGGCCGGCTGGCGCTGGGCCTGCAGCACCTCGGCCTGGCGTGACAGGCCCTGCGCGCCGCTGACCAGGCCGTTGCCGCGCTGCGGCTCGGCCGGGCCGGTCTGACCCAGCAGCCAGGCGGTGGCATCGGCGCCCACCACCGCCAGGTCGGCCTCGCCCAGGCCGAAGCGGTGGGCGGCGATGGCGGCGGCAACGGCGTTGGACACGGCCGCCAGTGTGGACCGCCCGGCGCCGCCGCGGGGTGAAGATTCGCAAAGCGCGCCCGGGCAGGTGCCGATGGCCGATGTCGGCTGGCCTGCCGATACTGGATCGCGACATTCCGGAGCCCCCATGCACCTGTCCGACCTGCCCGCCCGCCATGCTGCCGCCCATGCGGTGCCGGATGCCCATGGCCAGAACCTGTACGACGCCGACCCGGTGCTGGCCCAGGTGCTGCCGCTGTACCTGCCGGCCGATCTGCTGGCCCATCTGCAGCCCACGCTGCAGCGCCTGGGTGGCCTGGCCGGCGGCGTGCTCGACACCCTGGCGCAGACGGCCGATCAGCACCCGCCGACGCTGGCCCACCGCAGCCGCAGCGGCATCGATGCGCAGCGCATCCTCAAGCACCCGGACTACATGGCGCTGGAGCGCATGGCGTTCAGCGAACTGGGCCTGGCGGCGATGAGCCACCGCGGCGGCGTGCTGGGCTGGCCCGATCCGATGCCGGCGGCCGCCAAGTACGCGCTGACCTACCTGTTCGTGCAGGCCGAGTTCGGCCTCTGCTGCCCGCTGTCGATGACCGATTCACTGGCGCGCACGCTGCGCAGGTTCGGCAGTGCCGACCTGGTGGCGCGCCACCTGCCGGGGCTGACCACGCAGGTGTTCGACGACCTGCAGCAGGGCGCGATGTTCATGACCGAGCAGGGCGCCGGCAGCGACGTGGCGGCCACCGCCACCCGCGCCGTGCCCGACGGCGATGGCTACCGCCTGCATGGCGACAAGTGGTTCTGCAGCAATCCCGATGCCGGCCTGGCGATGGTGCTGGCCCGCATCGACGACCCCAAGGCGGGCGCAACGGCCGGCATGGCCGGCGTCTCGCTGTTCCTGCTGCCACGCACCTTGCCCGATGGCCGCGCCAACAGCTACCGCATCCTGCGGCTGAAGGACAAGCTGGGCAGCCGGTCGATGGCCAGCGGCGAGATCCGGATGGAGGGTGCGCGCGCCTGGCTGGTGGGCGAGGCCGGCCGCGGCTTTCAGCAGATGGCCGACATGGTCAACAACTCGCGCCTGAGCAACGGCATGCGCGCCGCCGGCCTGATGCGCCGGGCGTTGACCGAGGCGCTGTTCGTCGCCCGTGAGCGGCGTGCCTTCGGCCAGCGCCTGATCGACCTGCCGCTGATGCGCCGCCAGCTGCTGAAGCTGATGGTGCCCACCGAGCAGGCGCGCAGCATGCTGTTCCAGACCGCCGAGGCGTTGCGCCGGGCCGATGCGGGTGAGCCTGGCGCCTACCCGCTGGCGCGCATCCTGACGCCGCTGATCAAGTTCCGCGCCTGCCGCGATGCGCGGCGTGTCACCGGCGACGCGATGGAGGTGCGCGGCGGCTGCGGCTACATCGAGGAATGGGCCGATCCGCGCCTGCTGCGCGATGCCCATCTGGGCTCGATCTGGGAGGGCACCAGCAACATCGTGGCGCTGGATGTGGTCCGTGCGATCCAGCGAGAAGGGTCTCTGCCGGTGCTGCAGCAGCACTGGCAACGTCTGCTGGCCGGCACGCCGCTGCATCCGGCGGCGCGGGCGGTGTTCGATTCCACGCTGGCCCGTGTGGCCGCGGTGGCGCAGCAGGTGGCCGATGCCCGCAAGGCCGGCGACCACCAGGCCCGCCAGGCTGCGTCAGCCCTGTACCACGCCACCACCGCCACGGCGATGGCCTGGGAGGCTGGCCGCATGGGCTGTGTCCGCCGCATGCGCCTCGCACAGTGGACGTTGCGCACCCGCCTGCTGCCGCAGGATCCGCTGGTGCTGGATGCGCAGCCGGACTGGCTGGCGGACCTGCTGGAGCCGGTGGATGGTTCGGTGGATCAGGCGTTGGAGGCTGTGCAGTTGCTGGGCTAGGGTGCCCGGTTTGGGCTCTTGGCAGTCGTTTGATTTGAGCGATCGCGCCGGCTCGGGTGGGCCTGTTTTGCTCCATGTCCCCCGTCCTACACGCCGCAAGCGGCGAATAGGACTCCTCCTAGTATTGTTTTCACCGCTCCCGTCGCGCTGAAGGGAGCCCGTCCGACAGACCCCGATTTCCTCTTTGGGCCAGCAAGCCCGGGGTTAAGACTGGGGCGTCGTTCGGTTTCGAC
>NZ_BJCL01000020.1 GCF_005403045.1 Pseudaquabacterium pictum | reverse complement strand
CCCGCAGCGGCCTCGGTCAGCGCGTCGCGCTGACGGCCGGGCGCGGCGCCCGCCGCCGCAGCAGCCCGGCCGCGGCCAGCAGTCCCAGCACCCAGCCGGCCCCCATGGCGCCGCCACCGCCGCCGGATGACGCGCCGTCGGTGTTGGTGTTGGGTGGCGTCACCACCACCGGCGCAGCGGCCACGGTGATGGTCTGGCTGGCCGTGCCGGTGGCACCGGTGCTGTCGGTCACCGTGAGCTGCACCACCACCGTGCCGGCACCGCTGGTGGCCAGCGTGGCCGTGCTGCCATCGGTGGCACCGACAAAGCTGGCCAGGCCAGCCCCGCTGGTGAGCGTCCACTGGAAGCCGGTGAGCGTGCGGCCAGTGGTGGCGCCGGACCCCGCGCTGCCCAGCGTGACCGCGGTGCCGGCCGTGGGCGACGTGGCCGATGCCGTGATCGCGGCCGTGGGCACCGCCATGGCTGCCTGCACCGCCGCGACGGCGGCGCCCGCATCCAGCATGCCGGTGCCGCAGGTGCTGACGGTGCAGTAGCACTCGATCTGCTCGGTGGCGGACGGTGCCTGGCAGATGCCGGTGCCAGGCTCCTGCGCGCCGGTGCTGGGGAAAGGCCGTGCCGTGCTGCGCAGCAAGGCCTTGATCTGGCTGCTGGTGAGTGCCGGGTTGACCGCCAGCATCAGCCCCACCGTGCCCGCCACCAGCGGCGATGCGAAGCTGGTGCCCAGCGACGGCCTGTCGCTGGAGCTGTAGGTGTTGTTGCCCGGCGTGGTGGTGCCGTCGTTGTCGGTGGTCAGCAGCGGGTAGAGGCAGGCACCGGAGAGGTTGACGCAGTTGCCGGCCGGCGCCGCGACGCTGACCTCGGTCCCCAGGTTGCTGTAGCCCACCTTGGTGCCGGCATGGCGGATGCCGGCCACGGCGATCACGCCGTCGCAGTTGGCCGGCTCGTTGACAGCCAGGCCGTTGCCGTTGCCCGCAGCCGCCACCACGCTGACGCCGGCGGCGCCCAGCTCGGCCACCAGCGTGCGGTAGGCCACGCTGCAGCTGCCCTCCGAGCCCAGGCTCAGGTTGATGACCCGGGCCGGGAACGGGTTGCAAGCGGCCGTCGCGGTGGAGGCGCTGGTGCAGCTGGCGCCATTGGACAGCCCGCCCGACCAGCGCATCGCGGCCTGGATGTCGTCGTCGAAGCCGCCATCCTTGCCCAGCGCCCGCACCGGCAGCACCATGGTGTTGCGGCCAGTGCCGGCGATGCCGATGCCGTTGTCGCTGGCCGCGCCCACCAGGCCGGCCACCTGGGTGCCGTGCCAGCTGCTGATGCCGGCGCTGCCGAAGTCACCCGGGTCGCTGGGGTCGGCATCACGGCCGCCGCCATCGGCCGCGGTGGTGGTGCGGCTGACGAAGTCGTAGCCCGGGCGCAGCTTGCCGGCCAGGTCGGGGTGGTCCAGCCGCACGCCGGTGTCGATCACCGCCACGGTGATGGCCGACGAGCCCTCGGTGATCGCCCAGGCACCCAGCGCATTGATGGCGGCGACGAAGGTGCTGTCAGGCGCGCGCAGGTACCACTGGCCCACGGTGGGCGTGATGGTGGGCTGGTTGGCGCCGAAGTACGGGTCGTTGGGCAGCGCGGCGGTGATGGTCTTGCGGCGCACCGGCACGGCCCATTCCACGTCGGCCCGGGCAGCCAGCTTGGCTGCCAGCGCGGCTGAGCCGATGCCCCGCGCCCGCAGGCTCTGGGTGCGGCGGCCGAGCACATGGCGGTCTTCCATCGCCAGACCGAGCTGGCGGCCCAGGCGCTGGGCCTGGCGCGGCGTGCCGTCGCCTTCAGCCGCCAGCGCGCTGCCGGCCTTGTACCGGACGATGACCCGGGCCAGGCCGTCGTCGTCCACGTCGCTCGCCACCGCCGGCCGGTTGCCCAGCCGCTGGATGGTCTTTTCGGCAGCCGGTGCCGCGCCCGCGGCCAGCAGCAGCCCCAGCGCAGGCAGCACCGCCGCCACCATCCGCCGCCACATCCGCATCCCCTGACCTGCCATCGCTGCCTCCCTGCCCGCCCGCACACGCGCCGGGGCCTCGCCCCAAAACGCAACTGGCCGGGATGCTAGCCCGGCCAGGTGAACCTGGATGTCTGGAATTGCGCGGTGTTGTGAACCGCGCCATTCCGAAGCGCCTGGGGTCAGGCGATCACGCGCACCATCTCCAGCACCTTGTTGGAGTAGCCCCACTCGTTGTCGTACCAGCTCACCACCTTGACGAAGGTCTTGTCCAGCGCAATGCCGGCGTCGGCATCGAAGACGCTGGTGCAGGGCTCGCCGCGGAAATCGGTGGCCACCACCTTGTCCTCGGTGTAGCCCAGCACGCCCTTGAGCGCGCCTTCGCTCTGGGCCTTCATCTCGGCGCAGATTTCGGCGTAGGTGGCCTCGCTGTTCAGCTCCACCGTCAGGTCGACCACGCTCACATCGCTGGTGGGCACGCGGAAGGCCATGCCGGTGAGCTTCTTGTTCAGCTCGGGGATCACCACGCCCACCGCCTTGGCGGCACCGGTGCTGCTGGGGATGATGTTCTCCAGGATGCCGCGGCCACCGCGCCAGTCCTTGTTGCTCGGGCCGTCCACCGTCTTCTGGGTGGCGGTGGCGGCGTGCACCGTGGTCATCAGGCCGCGCTTGATGCCCCACTTGTCGTTCAGCACCTTGGCCACCGGGGCCAGGCAGTTGGTGGTGCAGCTGGCGTTGCTGACGATGGTCTGGCCGGCGTAGGTCTGGTGGTTGACGCCGTAGACGAACATCGGCGTGTCGTCCTTGCTGGGGGCCGACTGGATGACCTTCTTGGCGCCGGCGGCCAGGTGGGGCTCGCAGGTGTCCTTGGTCAGGAACAGGCCGGTGGCTTCCACCACCACGTCGGCACCCACCTCGCCCCACTTCAGCTCGGCCGGGTTCTTCACCGCCGTCAGGCGGATGCGCTTGCCGTTGACGACCAGCGTGTTGCCGTCGACGCTGACCTCGCCCTTGAAGCGGCCATGCACGCTGTCGTACTTCAGCATGTAGGCCAGGTAGTCGGGCTCGAGCAGGTCGTTGATGCCGACGACTTCGATGTCAGAGAAGTTCTGCACGGCGGCACGGAACACCATGCGCCCGATGCGGCCGAAGCCGTTGATGCCGATCTTGATGGTCATGGAATCACTCCTGGGGGTTGAGATCGAGTTTGAAGCAGGGAACAGTGAACGTGAGATCGTCGCCGTAGATCAAGTCCAGCGTCGGCTCGGGCAGGTCGAGCTGCATCTGGCGCAGCCAGTCGGCAAATGCCGCATGCGCGGCGCTGTTGCCGACGGGGTCTCGCACCGCGTTGGGCAGGTTGGGTTGACGGTAGTTGACGGACACGTCGAACGGGCAACCCATGCGGGTGAAATCGAACTGCAGGCGCTGCTGGCGGATGCCGCGCACCATGGGCAGCAACTGGCGAAAGGTCAGGCCCGACGTGAAGCCGTACACCTTCGCGCCTCGGAAGACATAGCTGGTGGTGATCGTCAGCGGCCCGCCCTGCAGGCAGGGCAGACGGTATCCCGCCGCCCAGGTGCGCAGCGGCTCGACGAAGTGGCGCGTGGGATGGGACTGCGACCCACTGCCGTCGCCACCCACGCGGGGCAGCACCCGCACCGCAGGCGGCTGGTCCGGCGCGTCGAAGCGCATCTGCACCAGCACCCGGCCTTCGGCGCCCGCCATCTGCGCCGGCCACGGGTACTCGGGGAACGCGCTGCCATCGGTGCGGGTGAGGCAGGCCTTCTGACGCTGGCGTTCGGCCTCGGCCGGGTCCACCGGCACCGCAGACGCCACAGGCGTGCCATCGCCAGCGCGGAACACGAAGTCGAACTCCAGTTCGGCCGCGTCCTGCCGGCCATCATGGCAAGGCACGCGCAGCGTTGCCACATGCGCGCGCACCGCGTCGACGAAGCTGTCGTCCCCCTGGTGCGACAGCACTTTCACGCCGGGGGGCCGGTCGGGCCCGGCGAACCGCAGGCGCACCTTCACCCGGCCGCTGAGCCCCTGCTTGAAGGCCTCGAACGGGTACGTCGGTTCGCCACGTTGTGCCGTCGGTGGCGACAGGCACTGCAGGGCGGCGCTGGGCTCCAGCACCGCCTGCTGCGCCATGGCGCCGCCGGCTGCCAGCAGCAGCCCGGCCAGCACCAGCGCGCGGCGCATGGCAGCAGCCTTACTTGCCCAGCACGGCGCGCACCGTGTCGGCCAGCGCCTCGGCGGTCAGGCCGAAGTGCTTGAACAGCACCGGCGCCGGGGCGCTCTCGCCGTAGGTGTCGATGCCCAGCACCGCAGCGCAGCCGTACTTCCACCAGCCGTCGGTCACGCCGGCCTCGATGGCCACGCGCGGCAGCTTGGCCGGCAGCACGCTGGTCTTGTAGGCCGTGCTCTGGCGGTCGAACACGTTGGTGCTGGGCATGCTGACCACCCGCACGGCGATCTTCAGCTTGGCCAGCGCGGCCTGCGCATGCAGGGCCAGCTGCACCTCGCTGCCGGTGGCGATGATCACCGCCTGGGCCGCCTTCTTCAGGCCCACCTCGCTGGGCTCGGCCAGCACATAGGCGCCCTTGGCGATGTCGTCGAGACCCGCCTTGGGCGCATACGGCAGGTTCTGCCGGCTCAGCAGCAGCGCGCTGGGGCGGCTGCGGCTCTGGATGGCGCAGGCCCAGGCCACGCTGGTCTCGGCGGTGTCGGCCGGGCGCCAGACATCCAGGCCGGGAATCAGCCGCAGGCTGGCCGCATGCTCCACGCTCTGGTGGGTGGGGCCGTCCTCGCCCAGGCCGATGCTGTCGTGCGTGAACACATGGATCACCCGCGTCTTCATCAGCGCGGCCATGCGGATGGCGTTGCGGCTGTAGTCGCTGAAGGTGAGGAAGGTGCCGCCGTAGGGGATGAAGCCGCCGTGCAGGGCCACGCCGTTCATGATGGCGGCCATGCCGAACTCGCGCACGCCGTAGTTGATGTGGCGGCCGCCGTTGCCGTGGCCGGCTTCGTCGAAGCGCAGGTTGGGCGTGTGGCTGGTGTTGGTCAGGTTGCTGCCGGTCAAGTCGGCCGATCCGCCCAGCAGCTCGGGCAGGGCGGCGGTGAAGGCTTCCAGCGCGATCTGGCTGGCCTTGCGGCTGGCCACCGTCTGCGCCGCGGTGTGGGCGGCCACGGCGGCATCCACCGCGGCCTGGGCAAAGCCGGCCGGCAGGTCGCCGCTCATGCGGCGGGCCAGCTCGGCGGCCAGCGCCGGGTGCTTGGCCTTGTACTTGGCGAAGGTCTTGACCCAGCGCGCCTCGGCCGCATCGCCGATGCGCTTGGCATCCCAGGCGGCATAGGCCGCCTCAGGGATCACGAAGGGCTCGTGCGGCCAGCCGATGGCCGCGCGGGTCAGCGCGATCTCGTCGGCGCCCAGCGCCTCGCCGTGGGCCTTGGCGGTGCCGGCGCGGTTGGGCGAGCCCTGGCCGATGTTGGTCTTGCAGATCACCAGCGTGGGCTTGTCGCCGCTGGCCTTGGCCTGGGAAATGGCGGCGTCCACCGCCTCCACGTCATGGCCGTCCACCGGGCCGACCACATGCCACTGGTAGGCGCGGAAGCGCGCCGCCACGTCATCGACGAACCAGGGCTTGACCTGGCCGTCGATGCTGATGCCGTTGTCGTCATAGAGGGCGACCAGCTTGTTCAGCTTCCAGGCGCCGGCCAGGGCGCAGGCCTCGTGGCTGATGCCCTCCATCAGGCAGCCGTCACCCAGGAAGGCCCAGGTGCGGTGGTCGACCACGGTGTGGCCCGGGCGGTTGAATTCCTGCGCCAGCAGCTTCTCGGCCAGTGCCATGCCCACCGCGTTGGTGATGCCCTGGCCCAGCGGACCGGTGGTGGTTTCCACGCCGGGGGTGATGCCCACCTCGGGGTGGCCCGGGGTCTTGCTGTGCAGCTGGCGGAAGTTGCGCAACTCGCTCATCGGCAGCGCATAGCCGCTCAGGTGCAGCAGCGCGTAGATCAGCATCGAGCCGTGGCCGTTGCTCAGCACGAAGCGGTCGCGGTCGGCCCACTGCGGATTGGCCGGGTTGTGCTTGAGGTGGCGGCCCCACAGCGCCACCGCGATCTCGGCCATGCCCATGGGCGCGCCCGGGTGGCCGCTGTTGGCCTGCTGCACCGCGTCCATCGCCAGCGCACGCACGGCATTGGCCATCAGGGCGGATTGGCGGGCGGCTTTCAGCGCGGCCGGGCTGGGCTTGGGTTGTTGTGCGGTGGAGTCCATGCGCGGCGCCGCTGCGGGCGTGGTGGGTGGGTCGGGGAAACGCGGATTTTAGCGGGCGGCCACCACGCGGCCGTCACCCGGCCGGTGCCCGCCGGCCGGGCGCCACCGGTTGATCTTGCGCAAGGCGGGCAGCGGCCGTGCGGTCCAAGCTGCCGGCATCCTGCCCACCCCGCTGCCGCCATGCGCCACCTTGCCCTCGACGTGATCCGTGACGAACACCAGGCCCTGGCGGCCATGCTGCGGTCGATGCACCTGCTGGTGGCCCAGGCCCAGCGCAGCGGCCAGGCGCCCGACTTCGCGGTGCTGCGGGCCATGCTGTTCTACGTGGACGAGTTCCCGGAACGGCTGCACCACCCGAAGGAGACCCAGCTGCTCTTTCCGGCGCTGCGCGCGCGCTGCCCGGAACTGTGGGGCACGCTGGACCGGCTGGAGGCCGACCATGCCCGCGGCGAGGCGGCGGTGCGCGAACTGGCCCATGCGCTGCTGGCCTACGAGGTGCTGGGCCCGCCGCGCCGCCAGGACTTTGTCGACGCGCTGGACCGCTACATCGACGGCTACCTGTGCCACATGGCCGCCGAAGAGCAGGAGGTGCTGCCCGCCGCCCAGCGCCACCTCAGTGCCGCCGATTGGGCCACGCTGGACACCGCCTTCGCCGCCAACCGCGACCCGCTGACCGGCCATGCGGCCGACCCGGTGTTCCAGCCGCTGTTCCAGAAGATCGTGCGGGAGGCGCCGGCGCCGATCGGCCTGGCCTGAGCACCGGCCTGCGGCGGCCTACACTGCCGCCGCCATGCCCGACACCGCCGCCAACCTGCCCGCCCTGATCCTGGCCGCCGGCCGCGGCGCGCGCATGCGCCCGCTGACCGATGCCTGCCCGAAGCCGCTGCTGCCGGTGGCCGGGCGGCCGATGATCGAATGGCACCTGCTGGCCCTGGCCGCCGCCGGCGTGCGCGAGGTGGTCATCAACACCGCCTGGCTGGAAGACCAGTTCCCGGTCGCGCTGGGCGATGGCCGCCGCTTCGGCCTGGCCATCCACTACTCGCACGAGGGCCGCGACCACGGCGGCGCGCTGGAGACGGCCGGTGGCATCGCCAAGGCCCTGCCGCAGCTGGGCCGCAGCTTCTGGCTGGTGTCGGGCGACATCGTGGCGCCGGGTTTCGGCTTCGATGCCGCCACCGCGCAGCACTTTGCCGCGGGCGACGACGATGCCCACCTGTGGCTGGTGCCCAACCCCGACTTCCATGCGGCCGGCGACTTTGCGCTGCAGGGCGACCGGGTGCAGCGCCCGCCCGCCCGCCAGCCGCGGCCGCTGACCTACGCCAACATCGCCCTGGTGCGCAGCCGCCTGGTGGACGGCATCGCCGCCGGCCAGCATGCGCCGCTGGGCCCTTGCCTGTTCGCCAGTGCCGATGCCGGCCGGCTGGCCGGCACGCTGCTGCCCGGGGCCTGGCACAACGTGGGCACACCGGCACAGCTGGACGCGGTCAACGCGGCGCTGACCGCGGCCGACTTCCACCCACGCTGACCCGCCCGCGGACGATGCGCTATCGTCGCGCCCACTGCCGCTGCAACACCCTCTGCCCGTGACCGGACGCCGTCTTCATCGCCTTGTCTGGACGCCCCTGCTGCTGCTGGGCGCCGTCGGTGGCGCGGTGGCGGCCCCGGCCGAGGCGCGTTTCAGCTTCCAGGGCCTGACGCCGGCCATCGCCGGACTGGACCGCGCCAAGGCCGAGGCCGCGCTGGGCCAGCCGCTGCAGCTGGAGCCGCTGCCAGCCGGCCGTGCGGCATCCACGCCGGCCGCTGCCGCCTCCGGCGCGGCGGGCTGCCAGCACCGCCAGGCGCCCCAGCAACCCGGTGTGCGCTACACGCTGGCGGGTGACGTGATCACCCGCGCGGAAACCCGCGACGCCCGCTACGCCACCATCAGCGGCGTGCGGGTGGGCGACAGCCTGGCCCAGGCCCAGAAGGCCTACGGCAAGCGGCTGAGCACCGGCGCGCATCCCTATTTCGCCCAGGGCAAGGTGCTCACCGTCTACTCGCCCGACCGCAGGTTCGCCCTGGTGATGGAGACCAACGACCAGGGCCGCATCATCACGCTGCGCGGCGGCCGCCTGCCGGAGGTGGGCTGGCTGGAGGGCTGCTCATGAGAAAACGCCGGGCCGCCCCAAGTTTTCTCGCCCCACGAGGGGGCCCTGGCGCGCAGCGCCAGGTCTGGGGGCAGGCATGACGCTGCCGGCTGCGGCCACCTGGCGCCTGGCGGTGATCGGCGCCGGCCCGGCCGGGCTGGCGCTGGCGCTGCAGGCAGCGCACAAGCTGCCGGCGGCCGAGATCACGCTGTTCGACGCCCGGCCGGCCGACAAGGATGTGTCGGGCGACCCGCGCACCCTGGCGCTGGCCCTGGGCAGCGTGCAGCAGCTGCGCGCCCTGGGCGCCTGGCCGGCAGAGGCCGCGCGGCCGATCACCGAGGTGATGGTGTCGCAGGCGCCGCCCACGCTGGACCTGCCCGGCGCCCAGGCCGCCGTGCGGCTGCGCGCCGCCGACGAGGGCGTGGAGATGCTGGGCGCGGTGCTGAGCTACGGCGCCCTGGTCAGCTGCCTGCAGCAGGCCTGGCAGGCCGCCGAACGCGGCGCGCCACAGCGCCTGCACAGCCGCTTCGGCCAGCCGGTGGTGGACGTGCGCAACCACGGCGCCGGTGTGGAGGTGGATGCCGGCATCGCCGAGACCTTCGACCTGGCGGTGGTGGCCGAGGGCGGCGTGTTCGCCGACCAGGCCAGGAAGGCGATCACCCACGACTACGGCCAGACGGCCTGGGTCGGCACCGCCACGCTGGCCGGCGCCACGCCCGGCCTGGCGGTGGAACGCTTCACCCGCCAGGGCCCGCTGGCCCTGCTGCCGCTGGCACCGGGCGCCGATGGCCAGGCCCGCGCCGCAATGGTGTGGTGCGTGAACAGTGCCGACGACCCGGTGGCCGCACTCACCGAGGCCCAGCGCATCGCCGTGCTCAACACCCTGCTGCCCGCCGATGCGGGCACGGTGGTGGGGCTGTCGCCGCTGAAGCAGTTTCCGCTGGGGCTGAACGCCGAACGCACGCTGACCGACGGCGCCATCGTGCGCATCGGCAATGCCGCGCAGACCCTGCACCCGGTGGCCGGCCAGGGCCTGAACCTGGGCCTGCGCGATGCCGCGGCGCTGGTGCAGGCGCTGCGCCATGCCAGCCCGGGCGAGCTGCCGGTGCTGCTGCGGCGGCTGGAATGGCAGCGCGGGCCCGACCGCTGGAGCATGATCGCCGCCACCGACTTCCTCGCCCGCAGTTTCACCTGGCGCTGGCCCGGCCTGCCGGCTGCGCGCGGCCTGGGCCTGGCCCTGCTGCAGGCGCTGCCGCCGGTGAAATCGGCGCTGGCGCGGCAGATGATGTTCGGGCGTCGCTGAACCTCAGGCGCCGCAGGCCGCGGTGGTGCTGCTGCCGAAGCTGGCCGTGCCCGCCAGCGTGCCGGCCTCGCCGGCGCTGCCGGCCAGCACCTTGTTGTTGAACACCGCGGTGCGGGCGGTGGTGTCGATGGTGATGCCGGTGATGGTGGCGCCGCTGTCGTTGCTGAACACGGCCCAACCACCGCTTTCGACCACGCTGACATGCAGCGGCAGCTTGTTGTCCTGCCGGTAGTAGACCTGCACCGCGTACTTCCTGCCGTTGGCGCCGTTGGCGTTCTCCCAGAAGATCTCGCAGTAGGGCACGCTGCTGAAGCTGTCGGCCGCGCGGCCGTTGGTGCCCTTGGCGGTGGCGGTGGACAGGTCGATGGTGGTGTCGCTGGACGGGCTGGTGGCCGACAGCGTCAGCGTGCCGCCACTGGCGGCGGCGGCGGCGGTGTCATCGTCGCCACCGCCGCAGGCGGCCAGGGTGGCGGCCAGGGCCAGGGTGGCCAGCAGCGGGGCGGTGCGGGGGAACGGGCGTGCGGTCATGGTGTCTCCGGATCGGTGGATGGACGGGTGGGGATGCCTGTTCACGCCGCAAACCGGCGGCAAACGGCTCACCGGCCACCGTGCAGATGCCACGCTGCGGGCCGGCAATTCCTGCGATCGGCCTCAAGTTCCGGCGGCGGCGGACGATGAACCGTGACGCATTCCTGCGCCGACGCACCGCCCGCCATGCCTGTCACCCGCCCGCACCTGATCGCCCTGAGCCTGTCCGCCACCGCTGCCCTGGTGGCCTGCGGCGGCGGCGACGCCGCGACCACCACTGCCGAGCCGCTGGACGTGGTGGAGGCCCAGCCGGCCTTCCACAGCGTGGGCGAGATCGCCGAACCGGCGCCACTGCAGGAAGCCCCGCAGCAGCACACCGTGCAGCTGCACGGCGACACCCGGCTGAACCTGGGTGACGGCAGCACCACCGCCGCCGTGGGCGACGTCCCCGAACAGACCATCCAGGCCCGCCGGCCCACGGCGGCGGTGAGCCACACGCCCGCGTCGATCCGCAGCCTCTACGGCATGCCGGCGCTGCCGACCAGCTGGGCCAACCTGACGGCCCAGCAACGGGCCGACCTCGGCGCCGGCCAGACGATCTACATCCTGGGCGCCTTCGCTGGCGCCAACCTGCTGCAGGACCTCAACACCTTCAGCAGCCGCTTCGGCCTGCCCGCCTGCCAGCAGGTGGTGGTGCCGGTGCAGAACCCGGTGCGCAGCTTGCCGGCGCCGCCCGCCAGCGCCTGCACCGTGGCGGTGGTCAACAGCGACCGCGGCAGCCTGCGCGCGGCCGCGCCGGCCTACAACGCCGGTTGGGCCTCGGAATACGCGCTGGATCTGCAGTGGGCCCATGCCACCGCACCACTCGCACGCAAGGTGGTGGTGCAAGGCGCCTCGGCCCTGACCAGCAGCCTGTCCGAGACCATCACCCTGGCCAACCGCCTGGGGCCGGGCGTGGTCAGCATGAGCTTCGGCGCGGCCGAGGCCAACTATGTCGAGCCCTACGAGGCGCTGTTCACCGCCACCGGCATGAGCTATGTGGCCGCGGCCGGCGACTCGGGGGCCCAGGCGAACTGGCCGGCCGTGGGCGCCGGTGTGCTGGCGGTGGGCGGCACCACCGCCTGGATGACCGGCACGGTGCGCAACGAAGTGGCCTGGTCGCGCAGCGGCGGCGGCTTCAGCAGCTGGCTGGCGCGCCCGGCCTACCAGTCGGCGCTGGCCATCGGCGGCGCCGGCCGCACCCGCAGCGGCAAGCCGGCGCGCGGCGTGACCGACGTCAGCTTCAATGCCGACCCGTACACCGGCCACATGACGGTGGTGACCGCCCCGGGCAGCAAGACCAAGTGGTTCAGCATGGGCGGGACCAGCGCCGGTGCGCCGCAGTGGGCCGGCATCCTGGCCGTGGCCAATGCCCGGCGTGCGCTGGCGGGCGCTGCGCCGCTGGGCCGCATCCACACCAGCCTGTACGGCCCGCTGGCCGCGGCGGCGCGGTTCAACGATGTGGTCGAGGGCAGCAACGGCAGCCAGGTCTGGGCCCGCGCGGGCAGCCGCTACGACATCCCCACCGGCTGGGGCACGCCCAACGTGGCGGCCTTCCTGGCGGCCGCCGCCGCGCTGCGCTGACGCGCAGGCGTCAGCCAGCCGTCATGGGCAGCGTGCTACATTCGCGGCCGATGACTGCCAATCGCTTCTTTTTTGCGTACTTTTGGTTCTCGCCCCCACCCGGCGGCTGGAGAAGCAAGCGCGCGTGAAACGCAAGCGAAGCAAGCACCAGACAAACCGCCGGCAACCCCGGCGGTTTTTTTTCGTCCCCACCGTCCCGACCGACACCGCAGCCCAGGAGCAGACCATGGCCCCCCAACACCCCAGCAGCCGCAGCAGCAACACCGAGCCGGGCTTTGGCTATGCGCTGAGCGAGAAGACCAGCCAGACCGACGACCAGCGCATCGAGGAGGTGACGCCGCTGCCGCCGCCCGAGCACCTGATCCGCTTCTTCCCGATCGCCGGCACGCCGGTGGAGCAGCTGATCGGCGACACCCGTGCCCGCGTGCGCCGCATCCTCGACGGAACGGACGACCGGCTGCTGGTGGTGATCGGCCCCTGCTCGATCCACGACCCGGCCGCCGCCATCGACTACGCCCGCCGGCTGAAGGCCGAGCGCGCCAAGTACGCCGACACGCTGGAGATCGTGATGCGGGTGTACTTCGAAAAGCCGCGCACCACCGTGGGCTGGAAGGGCCTGATCAACGACCCCTACCTGGACGAGAGCTACCGCATCCACGAGGGCCTGCGCATCGCCCGCCAGCTGCTGGTGGACATCAACCGCCTGGGCGTGCCGGCGGGCAGCGAGTTCCTCGACGTGATCAGCCCGCAGTACATCGGCGACCTGATCAGCTGGGGCGCGATCGGCGCGCGCACCACCGAAAGCCAGGTGCACCGCGAGCTGGCCAGTGGCCTGAGCGCGCCGATCGGCTTCAAGAACGGCACCGACGGCAACCTGAAGATCGCCACCGATGCGATCCAGGCCGCCAGCCGGCCGCACCACTTCATGTCGGTGCACAAGAACGGCCAGGTGGCCATCGTGCAGACCAAGGGCAACAAGGATTGCCATGTGATCCTGCGCGGCGGCAAGGCACCCAACTACGACAAGGCCAGCGTGGACGCCGCCTGCAACGAGCTGCGCGCCGCCAAGCTGCCCTGCCAGCTGATGATCGACTGCAGCCATGCCAACAGCAGCAAGCAGCACCATCGGCAGATCGACGTGGCGCGCGACATCGCCGCGCAGATGGCCGTGGGCAACCGCTGCATCTTCGGCGTGATGGTGGAAAGCCACCTGAACGCCGGCGCGCAGAAGTTCAGCGCCGGCACCGACGATCCGGCCAACCTGGCCTACGGCCAGAGCATCACCGATGCCTGCATCGGCTGGGACGACTCGGTGGGCGTGCTGCAGACGCTGAGCGACGCGGTGCGCGCCCGCCGCGCCACGCCCGCGGCCTGACGCGGTGTGAAGCGGCAAGCGTGACAGGTTGGGCAGTCCACCCCAGAAACCGGTGTCAGCACCGGACCGGGTTGGGCCGTTAACCTGGGGGCCACCTCCGAGAACCCATGAACACTGTCCACGCGGGACCGCACCACCCCTTGCACCTGGTCGAGATCATCGACTTCAAGTGGCTGATGGCCGGCGACGGCCACCGGGTGCATGTGGAACGGCTGCAGACCGACCCCGCCTACGCCGGCGCCTGCCTGGCGCTGGGCGCGGCCTCCCACCGGCCGGCGCTGCGTGATGCGGCGCAGCGCCTGTCTGCCACGCTGAACCTGCCGCTGCCCGACCCACGCGCTGCGGCCTGAGGTCCGGTCAGCCCCGCGCTACAGCGCCGGCCACACCACCGTGCGCGGCAGGTGGCCCGCGGTCTGCAGTGCGCGCAGCCGCTCCAGCCCCCGCTGCTGCAGCGCCGCCCCGGCGGCGGCATCGCCGCGGCGCAGGCTGTCGCCCAGTGTCCAGGCCGCCAGGCCGGCCTCGCGCGCCAGCAGGGCGTTGAACGGCTCCTGGTCCGCGGCCGCCTCCAGCAGTGCCAGTCCGGCGCGGGCATCGGCCAGCAGACGCGCGCGCTGGTCGGCCGCCACGCCGCCGGCACCCAGCAGCACCTGCGCCCGCACCAGCGCGTACTTGGCGGCCTCGGCATCGGCGGGCGGCTGGGCCAGGGCATCGGCGCGGCGCGCGTCCAGTTCCCGCTGCAGCGCCAGCGCCTCGGCCGGGCGGCCGGCCAGCAGGTGCTGGCGGGCCAGGTCGCGGTCGCTCTCGTTGAGCCGGCCGACCAGCGCCTTGACCTGCGGATGGCGCGCGCGCAGATCGCGCAGCAGCTGGTTCTCGCGCTGGTACCAGGCCAGCGCCTCGGCGTGCCGGCCCAGGGTGAACAGCTGCTCGGCCAACGGGCCGTAGCCGTTGGCCAGGTTGCGCTGCGCCCGCTCGTTGGACGGATCGGCCTGCGCCACCTGCTCGCGGCGGGCGATGGATTGCTGCCACAGTGCCACGCCGGCGGCGGTGTCGCCGGTCTCCAGCAGCGCATCGGCCAGCCGGCCCTCGGCCAGGTACAGCCAGCGCTGCCAGCGCGGGTTGTCGGGCTGCTGGGCCAGCAGCTGCGTCGCCAGCGCATGGCTCTGGCGCTGGGTGGCCAGGCTGGCCGGGTAGTCGCCGGCCACGCGCTGGAAATCGCTGCGCTGGTTGAGCAGGCCGCCACCATGCTCCAGCACCTCGGGCGCGGCCGAGTGGCGGGCCAGCAAGGTGGTGTAGTCGGCCACCAGCTGCTCGATCTGCGCCCGCGCCTCCGCATAACGGCCCAGGCTCCTGTTGAAGGGCCAGTAGTCGACCGAGGCGCGGTAGCGTGCCGCCTCGATGCGGCGCAGCTGCAGCTTCAGGTCGTCGGGCCTGGCGCGGGCCAGGGTGGTGGCATGGCGCAGGGCCTCGCCGTAGTGGCGGGCGGCGGCGGGCAGATCACCGGCAGCGCGAGTCTGGTCGCCCAGGCGCTCCTGGATGGTGAACAGGCCCTGCACGTTCTTCAGGTCATCGGGCGCCAGCTTGGCCAGGGACTCACGCAGCGCCAGGGCCTTGTCGAAGCTGCGGCGGGCATCCTCCGGCCGGCCCAGGTTGGCCTGCATGGTGTTGCCCTGGATGTCGCCCACCCGCTCGTAGGCCTCGGCCACGTCGCGCAGCAGGTCGGCATCGGTCAGGCGTTCGGCCGACAGCCTGTCCAGGTACTGCAGCGTGGTGGCCACCAGTTTTTCGCGGCCGGCGGTGGGGCCGTCGCGCAGCGCGGTGTCCACCTCGAACAGCATGGTGCGGGCGAAGCGGCGAACCTCGTCGAAGCGGCGCTCGGCCAGATCCCGCTGCTGCTGCGCCACCACCGCCTGCCAGGTGGCCAGCGCGCCGCCGCCCACCACCGCCACCAGGGCCAGCGTGGCCAGGCCCACGCCCAGCCGGTTGCGGCCGACGAACTTGCGCGCCCGGTAGGCCCAGCCCGCTGCCCGCGCACTGACCGGGAAGCCGTCCAGGTAGGCCCGCAGGTCGGCGGCGAAGGCATCGACGCTGGCGTAGCGGCCGGCGGGCGACTTGTCCAGCGCCTTCAGCAGCACGTTGTCGAGGTCGCCTTCCAGCGTGCGGCGGGTGGCCAGCCACTGCGGATCGACCGCCAGGCCGGGGCCGGTGGATTCCCCGGTCAGCGCGCTGGGGCGCAGCGGTGTCTCCTCCAGCACGCAGCGGGCCGCCTCGGCAGCGCTGCTGGCGCTGCGGCCGGTGGGCCGCTGGCCGGTCAGCATCAGGTACAGCAGCACGCCCAGGCTGTAGATGTCGGTGGCGGTGCCCACCGGCTCGCCGCGCACCTGCTCGGGGCTGGCGTAGTGCGGGGTGAACGGCCGCTCGCCGGCCACGGTGGCATGGCCGTCGCTGCCTTCCAGCGGGTCCAGCGCCTTGGCGATGCCGAAGTCCAGCAGCTTGACCTGGCCGTCACCGGTCACCAGCACGTTGCTGGGCTTCAGATCCCGGTGCACCAGCAGCGCCCGGTGGGCATGGGCCACCGCATCGGCCAGCTGCAGAAAGAGCGCCAGCCGCTGCGCCACCGGCAGGCCGGCGCAGGCCGCGTCGATCGGCCGGCCGGTCACCGCCTCCATCACGATGTAGGGCAGGCCGTCGGCGGTGCGGCCGGCATCCAGCAGGTGGGCAATGTGCGGATGGTTCAGCCGCGCCAGCGCGCGCTGCTCCAGCGCGAAGCGCTCCAGCACCCGCTGGGAATCCATGCCGGCACGCAGCACCTTGATGGCGGCACGGCCGTCGAAGGCGCCGTCGTCGCGCTGCGCGCTCCACACCTCGCCCATGCCGCCGCGGCCCAGCAGACCGTCGATGCGCCAGGCGCCCAGGCGCTGGCCGTTGCGGTCGGCATCGGCCGGGGCCTGGGTGGCGGCAGCCGGCGTGGCCAGGAAGCCCCCACCACCGGTGGCGGTGCGCGCCGCATCGGCATGGACCAGCAGCGAGCGCACCTCCTGCTGCAGCGCGGCGCTGGCGCCGCTGGCCGCCAGCGCGGCCTCGCGCTCCGCGGGCGGCAGCGCGGCCAGCTGGTCGAACAGGGCGCGCACCTGGGCCCAGTCGGGCAGGTCGGCAGAGGAAGGCGACGGCATGGCCCGCATTCTCGGTACCCCGTGGTGCGGTGCCGGCCCCCCTGGTTGCGGTGATGGCCTGACCGGGCCAGCCGGCCCGTGAAGGCCCGCACGATCGGCGCCAGGTGGCGGCGGCACAATCGTGTGGAGGAGTCGATGGGAACGCCAGTGTCAGCGCCAGCCGAAGAAGCATTCGATCCGGGCCAGGTCACGCAGTGGCTCAGCGCGCTGGACGGCCTGCAGCCGCAGGCGGCCAACCGCCTGTTCGAGCTGCTCTACGACGACCTGCGTCGGCTGGCCCGCGGCCACATGCGGCGCGAGGACAGCGGCCACACGCTCAGCGCCACCGCGCTGGCCCACGAGGCCTGGTTCCGCATGGCCGAGCAGACCCGCACCCACTGGAAGAACCGCAGCCACTTCCTGGCGGTGGCCTCGACGATGATGCGGCGCATCCTGGTCAACCACGCGCTGGCCCACCGGGCCGCCAAGCGTGATGCCGAGCTGGTGCCGATCACGCTGTCGGGCCTGGAGGAGCTGGGCGCCGCGACCGACCGCGACCTGGTGGCGGTGCACGAGGCGCTGCTGGCCTTCGAGACGGTGGATGCGCGCGCGGCAAAGGTGGTGGAGCTGCGCTTCTTCGGCGGGCTGGAGAACACCGAGATCGCCGACGCGCTGGGCCTGTCGCTGGCCACCGTCAAGCGCGACTGGACGGCCGCCCGGGCCTGGCTGCACCGGGCGCTGGCCGCAGGCTGAGCCTCAGCCGTCGATCACCCGGGCCAGCTGGTCCACCAGGGCCACCAGCTGCTGGTTGAGCTGGCGCGCCTGGGACGCCAGCGCCGCCAGGTCGGCCCGCTGGCGCAACGCCAGCTCGAACGGCGCCAGCGCCGGCAGCAGCCGGGTGACGCCCAGCGTGCCGGCCGCACCACGCAGGCTGTGGCAGGCCGCCTGCCAGGCGGGCAGCGGATCGGGCTGCACCGGCTCGGCCAGCGCCGCCATGCCTTGGCGGTGGCTGGCCACGAAGCGCGCCAGCACCCGCGCCAGCAGGTCGGTCTTGCCGCCGAGATGTCGCAACGCGGTGTCCAGCTCGAAGCCGTCCACCGCCGCCAGCCGCTCGGTCAGTGGCCGGGCCGCCACCGGCGCCGGCGCCGGCCGGGCGTCGGGCGCCGGCAGCCAGCGCAGCAGCGCGGCGTAGAGCTTGTCGGGATCGACCGGCTTGGCGACATGGTCGTTCATGCCGGCGGCCAGGCAGGCGTTGCGGTCTTCATGGAAAGCGTTGGCGGTCATCGCCAGGATGGGCACCTGCGGCCCGCTGCGGCCGCCGCCGGCCGCACGGATGCGGCGGGTGGCTTCCAGGCCGTCGGTGCCGGGCATCTGCACATCCATCAGCACCAGGGCGTAGGGCGTGCTGGTGGCCATGGCGACAGCCAGTTCGCCGTTGTCGGCGCTGTCGCAATGCAGGCCGGCAGCCTCCAGCAGTGCCAGCCCCACCTCGCGGTTGACCGGGTTGTCTTCCGCCAGCAGCACGCGCTGGCCGGCATGGCGGGCACGCAGCTGCGCATCGACACCGGCCTCTGCACCGGCAGCGGCGCCGGCTGTCTCCGCTGCGGTCGGCGCCACGCGGGTGAACCAGCCGGAGAACCAGAAGCGGCTGCCCACCCCGGGCGTGCTGTCCACGCCCACGCTGCCGCCCATGGTCTCGGCGATGTGGCGGGTCAGCGCCAGCCCCAGGCCGGTGCCGCCATGGCGGCGGGTGGCGCTGTTGTCGGCCTGCGCAAAGGCCTCGAACAGCTGGCCCTGCTGCGACGGCTCGATGCCCGGGCCGGTGTCCTGCACCTCGAAGCGCAGCAGCACCCGCTCGGCATCCTCGCCGACCACCTGCGCCGTCAGCCGCACCCAGCCCTGGCTGGTGAAGCGCACCGCATTGCCCAGCAGGTTGATCAGCGACTGCGACAGCCGCACCGCATCGCCGCGCAGCCAGCGCGGCATGCCGGCGTGCTGCAGTTGCAGGTCCAGGCCCTTTTCGCGGGCCTCGGTGCCCACCAGCTCCAGCGCGCGTTCGAGCACCAGGTCCAGGTCGAAGTCGGCCGACTGCAGCACCATCTTGCCGGCGCTGATCTTCGACAGGTCGAGGATGTCGTTGATCACCTGCAGCAGGTGGCGCGCCGCATGGTCCACCTTGCCCAGGCGGTCACGCTGCAGGCTGTCGCTGGCGTCGCGCACCATCAGGTGGGTGAGGCCGAGGATGGCATTCATCGGCGTGCGGATCTCGTGGCTCATGTTGGCCAGGAAGGCGCTCTTGGCCTGGGTGGCGTCGTCGGCGCGGGCGACGCGGCGGGCCAGCTCGTCGTTCAGCGCGCCCATCTGCAGCTCGGCCTGCTTGAGCTCGGTGACGTCGGAGACCACCATGTTGAAGCCGCGCACCGCGCCATCCGCGGTGTCGGGGATGTAGGCGGCCAAGGTGTGGCGCAGCACGCCGTCGGCCCGCATCAGCGGCGACTGGAAGTGCTGCGCCTGGCCGGCGAGCACGCCGTCGATCTGCGTCCGCTGCTGCGCGAACAGCGCCGGGCCCAGCAGGGTCTGCAGCGGCAAGCCGACCATGTCCTCGGGCGCACGGCCGAACCAGGCCAGGTGGCCGGCATTGGCGAAGCGGCAGCGCAGGTCGGCACCCCAGTAGCCGACGATGCCGGGCACCGAATCGGCCACGGTGCGCAGCAGGTTCTGCTGCTCGGCCAGGCTGGCGTTGGACGCCTCGAGCTGGCGGGTGCGCTCGGCCACCATGGCCTCCAGCCGGTCGCGGTGGCGGGCCAGTTCGTCGAGCAGGCGCTGGCGCTGGGTGGTGTCGGTGAACGAGGTGACCACCGCCAGCAGCGCGCCGCCCTCGGGCTGGCGCACCGGCTGGGCGCTGACCTCGAACCAGCGCCGCTCGCCGTCGGGCGCCACGCTGAGCACCTGCACATGCTGCTGCGCCGGGCCGCCGGCCAGCACCCGGCCGGTGGGCGTGTCGGCCGCCGGCATCGGCCGGCCATCGGGCCACAGCGTGGCGCCACCGGGCGCGGTGGGGCTGAAGCCGTGCCAGTCATGCCCCGGCCCGCCGGCCAGGCGCTCGGCCGCAGCATTGCACAGCAGCAGCTTGCCCAGCGGGTCATGCACCAGGATGCCTTCGCTGAGCACGGCCACGACGGCGCCGTAGTGGGCCTCGCGCTCGGCCAGGGCACGCTCCTGGCGCATCTGCTGGGTGATGTCGTTGAACACCGCCACCAGGCGATCGCCGGCCATGCGGGTGACGGTGAGCGCCAGGGTCAGGGGCTGGGCACGGCTGCGCGGCGGCGGCGTGATCTCCAGGTGCTGGCCATCCACCACCGCGCCGCCAGCGTGGCCGGCGACATCGGCGCGCAGTGTCGGCAGCGCGTTCTGCAGCGCGGTGTAGAGGTTGTCCAGCCGGCCATCGGGTGCCAGCGGCAGCAGGAAACGCGCCGCGGCCGCGTTGATGGTCTCGATGCTGCCGTCCAGCGTGGCATGCACCAGGCCCACCGGCGCCGCATACAGGAAGCGCAGCAGGTGGCCGTGCTCGGCGGCGAGCTCACTCATCACGGCGCCGGCAGGGTCACTGGCTGCGTTGCACCAGCACGAAGCGCAGCGGCCGGCCGGGGGCCGACAGCAGACGCAGCACCACCGGCGTGGGCCGCATGCGCAAGGTGAACACATAGGGCAGCTGGTCGTCCAGCACCGTGCCGTCGGCCTGCGCGTCGTCGAAGCGCTGGGCCACCAGGTAGTTGTTCATGCACTGGGCCACCTCGTTGAACAGCGGCCGGCCCAGCACCTGGTCCAGCGGCAGGCCGGAGCCCAGGGATTCGGTGCGGTTGTAGCGCTGCACCACGGCCTCGGTGTCCGGCCCGAAGCCGATGACGCCGAAGCCGAGGTCATCCAGGCTGGCCGGGTCGGCTGCGCACAGCCAGTCCAGCAGGTCGGCCTGGTCGAATTGCGGGGGAGTGGGCTGCGTCATGATTGCGGGCGCCGGTGGCGCTCCTCCTCTGAAAATTATCTTCGACCGCGCGCTGTCGCAGCGCGGCGCGGCATCAGGGTTTGGCCTGTCCCGCCGGCGCCACCGACGCCGCGCTGGCGTTGTCGGCACGGGCCGAGGCCGACGGCGGCAGCGGGTCCAGCAGGCCACGCTCGAGCCGGTCGACCTTGGGCGCATCCCAGTGGCCGGTGATGCGGAATTCCCGCGCGCTGGCCTGGCGCAGCGGCTCGCGCAGCAGCCACTGGCCGACGAAGGCACCCAGGCCCACCGCCGGGTTCACCGCCGCATAGGCCAGGCTGGCGCTGCCGGCGTTCAGCTCGGGCACCACCACCACATGCAGGTCCTGCGTCTCGCGGCCGATGTCGGCGGTGCCGGCCATCGCCACCAGGGCCTGCAGGCCGCGCAGGCGCAGGTTCTCGGTGCTGGCCACGCCACGGGTGATCAGCAGGCTGGCGGTGGCGGTGTCGAAGGCGAAGCCCTGCTGGAAGACGTCGCGGAAGTCCAGCAGCAGGCGCCGCGGCAGGGCTTGCAGGCTCATCACGCCGAGCAGGCGCGCCGCGCCCGGGTCCATCTGCAGGAACTGGCCGCCCTGCATGTCCAGCGCCAGCCGGCCGCCCAGCGACGGCAGGTCGAAGGCCAGCGGCGAGCCGTCCCAGCCCAGCGTGCCGGCCAGCTTGCCGCTGGCGCCGCGCAGCACCTTGCCGAAGCCCAGGCGCTCGAGCAGGGCGCCGCCATTGGCGACATCCAGCTCGAAGGCCAGCACCATGCGCCGGCGGGCCTGGCCGGGCACAGCCTCCCAGCGGCCGTCGGCGATCAGGGTGGCGTCGTCGTTCTTCAGCCGCAGGCGGGTGACCTGCCACTCGGTGCGACCGGCGGCGTCGCCAGTGGCCGGGCGGTTGGCCGCCTGCAGGACCAGGCTGCCGAGCTTGCGGCCGCGCAGCTCGAAGTCGGCCACCTCCAGGTCGACCGCCGGCAGCACCTGGCCGGCACGGTCGACGATCTGCGCCACCGGGTCGCTGCCCGCCGGGCCAGCCACCTCGTCGGGCAGGCTCAACCGCGCCAGCTGGGCGCGCAGCCGGCCGGGCGCGCTGGCCTGGCGGGCCTCGCGGTAATCCAGCGTGCCGGCAGCCTGGTCGCTCTTGAACTGGGCGCGCCAGGTGTCGCCGGCCTCGGCCGCCGTGGCGGGCTGGCGCTGCAGATCGAGCACCACGCCGCTCAGGCGCCGGCCGGCCAGCAGCAGTTCGGGCGTGGTCAGCTGCAGGGTCTGCGGCAGCCAGGCGCTGTCGTCGGCCGCTGCAGCGGCTGCGGCGGGAACGCCGGCAAGCGCACCGCGCCAGGCATCGGCATCCAGCCGGGCCAGCGCCAGCACCGCGCGGCCGCCGGCCACCGGCTCGGGCAACGGCGCCTCCCAGGACCAGGCGCTGCGCAGCGGCCGCAGGCCGGTGGCGGTGGACTCGACCAGCGCCTGGGCGCGCAGCGGGCCCAGCTCCAGGCGCAGCCAGTCGCGCGGCGGTGCGGTGGTGGAGGCGCGGCTGTCCGACGCGCTGCTGGCGCGGACATCCGGCGCGCTGCTGACGCGCAGGGCCAGCGCCTGCTCGGCCGGCTTGCCCAGCGGCGCCGGCAGGTCGATGGCCATGCCCTGCAGGTTGCTGGCCAGCGCCCAGTCGGTCTGGCCGTTGAGCAGGCTGCTCTGCAGCCGGTAGCTGGCCTGGCCCTGCAGCCGCTGGGCCAGGCGCGGCACGGCCGGGCCCAGCTCGGTGGCGCGGCGCAGCGCCTCGGCGCTGGCCAGGCCGCTGACTGTCAGCTTCAGGCTGCCGTCGGGCTGGCTGCCGCCGTCCAGCACCGCCTCGCCGCCCAGCAGCTGGGCGCGCAGGCCGGCGATCACCACGCCCTTGTGGGTGGCCTCGATGCGGCCGCGGGCATGGCCCAGCAGTGGCAGGTCGGGCCGCAGGCGCACATCATTGCCGGGCAGCTGCAGCACGGCACGCAGCTGGGCCTCGGCGCTGCGGCCCAGTGGCACCGTCAGGCCCAGCTTCAGGTCGGCGTTGCCGCTGGCGGTGGTGGCGTCCAGCAGGCGGCCGGTGGCATCGCTCACCGGCGTGCCGCGCACCGCACGCAGCAGATCGGCCAGCGGGCCGCGCACCTGGCCGTCGACTTCCAGCACCGTGGGCTCGGCCGACAGCGCGCGGATGCCGCCCGAGACCTCGTCCAGCGCCAGGCCCCACAGCGTGCCGCGGGTCTTGGAGAACCGCATGCTGTCGCGCTCGAACACCAGTTCGCCCGAGATGTTGGCGAAGGTGGGCCAGGGCGAGTCCCACGCCGGCTCGCCGCTGCCCGGCGGCACCGAGGGCACCGGCGCCAGCGTCACGTCCTTCAGCTGGCCAGTGATGCGGAAGTCGCCATCCCGTTTGTTGACGAATGGGAAATCCCACAGGTCGCCCTGCACCCGGAAGCTGACGTCGTGCAGGCTGCCGCCACGCACCGCCCGCTGCGTCCACAGCCTGCTCTCCATGCCGATGCCCAGCGGCAGGTAGCGCGCCACCTGGGTGGCGCGGCCTTCGGCCAGGCGGCCCTCGAGCTGCAGCACGCCAGGCAGCCGGCCGCCCTTGCCGAAGCCGGTGCCGGCGCCGGTCTGCCAGGTGGCCTCGAGGCTGCCGCGGGCATCGGCGTTGTCGAAGCTGGCGTTGCGCACCTTCAGCTGCACCGTCGGCAGGCCATCGCCCTGGGCGGCGGGGGTCAGCGCCCATTCCAGCCGGGCGCCGAAACGGGTCAGCGGCACCACCGCCTCGTCGAACACGCCGGGCAGGGTGAGCTGGCCATCGTTGAGCTTCAGATCGGCCTGGCCGCCGGCCTGGTTGGCGGTGATCTGCAGGTCGGCACCGCGCCAGCCGGGCCGGCCGATGCCGCCGGGCTCGGGCGACGCGGCCGCGGCGATCGCCAGGCCCTGCACACCGGCCTTGGCGCTCCAGCTGCGCGGCTGGTCCAGCGGGCCATCCCAGCGCGCATCGAGCGCGGTGACGGTGCCCTCAGGCTCCAGCTGGCGCAGCAATTCACGCAGGCCGCTGCCGATGGGCAGGCGCTCGGCCAGCTGGGCCAGCAGCGGCAGGTCCAGCCGGTCGGCGGTGAGCTGGCCGCCGTCCAGCGGCGGCAGCCACTGCTGGCTGGCGGGCTGGCTGGCCGGCTCGGCCGCAGCCGCCGCAGCCAGGCCGGCGGCGGCCGACGACCGCCACTGCAGCGCCAGCTGGCTGGGCGCCCAGGTGGCGCCGTCGGGCAGGGTGAAGCCCAGGCCCTGGAGCGCGAGCTTGGCGCCGTTGCCCTGGCGCTCGGCCACCAGGCGGCCGCTGAGGCCGGCCACGGCCACCGGCTCCAGGTCGCGGCCCAGCTGCACCGAGACACCTCTCAGCACCGCATCCAGCGTCAGCGCCTGCGGCTGGCCCTGGTCCCAGTCGACCCAGGCGCGCAGCGCGGCCCGGCCCTGTTGCAGGTCGACCGGCAGCGTCACATGGTGGCGCAGCTGGGCGACATCGGCGCGCGGCAAGCTGGCATGCAGCGTGCCCTTCCAGCGGCGCCAGTCGCCGGGCCGCGACAGCAGCGCCCCGCGCGCCTGGCCGACGATGGTGAAGCGGTCGCCCCAGTCGGCCGGCGGCGTGGCCTCCAGCCGCAGCTCATGGCGGCGGCCGCGGTTGCGCAGCAGCAGCTGCACGTCGGCCAGGGCCAGCGGCGGCGCGGCGCGCTGCTCGTCCAGCCAGCGCAGCGTGCCGCCGCGCACCAGGATCTCGTGCTGGCTGAACAGCCAGTCGGCACTGCCATCGCCCGCCAGCGTGGGCGAGGCGCTGCCCAGCGGCAACCCGCCGACGTACAGGCGGCCGGCGGCGTCGCGCCGCACATCCAGCCGGGCGTCTTCGATCAGCAGCTGGGCAAAGCGCAGCTGCAGCGCCAGCAGCGAGGGCACCGACAGCGCCGCCTGCACCCGCGGCAGGCGCAAGGCCTCGTGGCCGGCGGGGTCGCGCAGCACCACGTCCTGCAGCAGGAAGCTGGGCAGCCAGCCGCCGCCCTGGGTGGCCAGGCGGCCGATCTGCACCGGATGCCCCAGTGCCTGCGTGGCCAGTACTTCCACGCGTGGGCGCCATTCGTCCAGACGCGGCAGAATCAGCCAATGCAGGGTGGACCAGGCCAGCAAGGCCAGCAGCCAGACTGCCAACAACAACCCGAGCGCGATGCGCCAGCCCCAGCGCCAGACGGCCCACAGCCTGCCTGGCCACGCAGGGCGCCCCCACCGGCTGGCCGGTTGGCGCACCGCAGCTGACAACGACGAGTGAGGCATGGATGAGGAGCGAGAACCGGTGCGCAGTGCGTGAGATCGGCCTGCGTCTGGACGACCCGGCTGTGCCGGCCCGCTCGGCACGGCGCAGCCAGGCGCCGGGCTGCGAGGCAATCTAGCACAGAGCCACAGCCGCTCCATGGGTTCCGAACTTCACGCGCCGGACACAAGCGCGCCCCGTGCGGCGGCCGACCACAGCCGCTTCGTGCAGCGCATCCGCCGCCGCTATGCGGCCGAGCTGCCGCTGCTGCCACCAGGTCTGCCCGACACCGCCACCATCACTGCGCTGGTGGGCCAGCTGCAGGACGGCGGCCGCGCGCTGCCGTCGGCGCTGCGGGTGGCGCGCCAGCTGGTGGTCGAGCGCCTGGCGGTGCTGGACGTGGAGCAGGCTGCGCCGCTGGGCGACATCACCCTGGCGATGACGGTGCTGGCCGAGGCCACGCTGGAGATCGCGCTGGCCGCTGCCCGTGCCGAGGCCGATGACCGCTTCGGCGCCCCGCGCGATGCCCAGGGCCGGGTGATCGACTTCTGGATCATCGGCATGGGCAAGCTCGGCGCGCGCGAGCTGAACGTGTCGTCCGACATCGACCTGATCTACGTCTACGAGGACGACGGGCAGACCGACGGCCCGCAACCGGTCAGCGCCCACGAGTACTTCACCCAGGTGGCCAAGCGGCTGTATGCGCTGATCGGCGACACCACCGACGACGGCTTCGTCTTCCGTGTCGACCTGGCGCTGCGGCCGAACGGCAACTCTGGCCCGCCGGTGGTCAGCATGGGCATGCTGGAAGAGTACTTCCAGGTGCAGGGCCGCGAGTGGGAACGCTTCGCCTGGCTCAAGAGCCGGGTGGTGGCCCCACGGGCGGCCGTGACCAGCGGCCGGGCGCTGCCACTGCGGGCGCTGGTCTCGCACTTCGTCTACCGGCGCTACCTGGACTACGGCATCTTCGAAGGCCTGCGCCAGCTGCACCGCAAGATCCGCGAGGAGGCCCAGCGCCGCGCTGCCGGCCGGCCCGAGCGCGCCAACGACGTGAAGCTGTCGCGCGGCGGCATCCGCGAGATCGAGTTCATCGTGCAGCTGCTGCTGGTGGTGCGCGGCGGGCAGTTCCCGGAGATCCGCACCCGCAGCACGCTGAAAAGCCTGCACAAGCTGGCCGGCCGCGGCCTGATGAAGCCCGAGACCGCCGTCAAGCTGGACGCGGCCTACGTCTTCCTGCGCCAGGTGGAGCACCGCATCCAGTTCCTGGACGACCAGCAGACCCACCTGCTGCCCACCAACGACGCCGACCTCGACTGGATCGCCCGCTCGCTGGGCCTGTGCGACGACGCCGATGCCCGCGTGTCGCAGGCCTGCGGCCTGCTCGACCGGCTGTGCGAGATCCGCGAGCTGGTGGCCAACGAGTTCGACGCGCTGCTGCACGACAGCCAGGGCGGCGGCGCGCGTGGTGCCTGCAAGAACTGCGGCCCCGGCCCGCAGGCCATCGACAGCGAGCTGCTGCTGGAGCGCCTGCCGCCCGGCCTGGCCGCGCGCATCAAGCCCTGGCGCGAGCACCCGCGGGTGCTGGCGCTGCGCGAGGAGAGCAAGCTGCGGCTGGGCCGGCTGGTGCAGCGCACCGGCGTCTGCGTCGACGACGGCGACTGCACCGAAGCCGCCGCGCTGCGCTTCATCGACTGGCTGGAGCCGCTGCTGCGCCGCGACAGCTACCTGGCCCTGCTGGCCGAGCGGCCCGAGGTGCTGCGCCGCCTGCTGCGCCTGCTGGGCCTGGCCCGCTGGCCGATGCAGTACCTGATGCGCCACCCGGGCGTGATCGACGAGCTGTCGGACGAGCGCCTGCTGCATGAGCGCTTCAACGCCGCCGAGTACATCGCCGGCCTCGACGACCGCCACCGGGCCTGGCAGCGCGCCGGCGAGGACAACGAGGACGCCCTGCTCGACACCCTGCGCCACGCCCACCATGCCGAGGTGTTCCGCACCCTGGTGCGGGATGTCGAAGGCCTGATCACGGTGGAGCAGGTGGCCGACGATCTCTCGGCCCTGGCCGACGCCACGCTCGATTGCACCCTGCGCTGGGCCTGGCCGCGGCTGCGCCAGCACCACCGGCCGGCGCCCACGTTCGCCGTCATCGCCTACGGCAAGCTGGGCGGCAAGGAGCTGGGCTACGGCAGTGACCTCGACGTGGTCTTCCTCTACGACGATGCCGACGAGCCCGATGCCGACCGCGCGCAGGAGGTCTACGGCCACTTCGTGCGCAAGCTGATCACCTGGCTGACGCTGCGCACCGCCGCCGGCGAGCTGTTCGACATCGACACCGCGTTGCGGCCCAACGGCAACTCGGGCCTGCTGGTCACCTCGATCAACAGTTTCGAGCGCTACCAGGTCGGCCGCGGCGGCAACACCGCCTGGACCTGGGAGCACCAGGCGCTGACCCGCGCCCGTTTCTGTGCCGGATCGCCGGTGCTGGCGGCACGCTTCGACGCGGTGCGCCGCCAGGTGCTGGCCACCCCGCGCGACGCGGCCGAGCTGCGGCGCGAGGTGCTGGAGATGCGCGAGAAGGTGCGCGCCGCCCGGCCGGTGAAGGCGGGGCGCTACGACGTCAAGCACAGCGCCGGCGGCATGATGGATGCCGAGTTCGCGGTGCAGTACCTGGTGCTGGCGCATGGCCAGCGCCACCCGGCCCTGCTGGACAACGCCGGCAACATCGCCCTGCTGCAGCGGGCCGAGGCCGCCGGCCTGCTGTCCGGCGGCGTGGGCCAGGCCGCCGCCGATGCCTACCGCGAGCTGCGCCGCGCCCAGCATGCGGCGCGGCTGGACGAGCGGCCCACCCAGGTGGAGCCGGACCAGCTGGCCCGCGAGCGCGACGCCATCCTGGTGCTGTGGCAGGCCGTCTTCGGCTGAGCCGGCGGCTGGCCGCACTGCCGGCCTGGATGCACTGGGCCGGCCTGTGTGCCGCCGCGGCGCTGGGCGCGCTGGCGGCCGAGGCCGTCGACCCGGCCCGCATCAACTGGCAACCGGCGCTGGCCGCCGCCGAGCCCTGGCGCGCCATCACCGCGGCCTGGGTGCACCTGAGCGCGTGGCACCTGGCCGGCAACCTGGTGGCCACCGCCGTCGTGGCGGTGCTGGGCCGCGCTGCTGGCTGCGGCCGCCGCGCCGCCCTGGCCTGGGCGCTGGCCTGGCCGCTGACCCAGCTGGGCCTGCTGGCGCAGCCGGCGCTCAGCGCCTACGGCGGGCTGTCCGGCGTGCTGCATGCGGCGGTGGCGGTGGTGGCCTGGCAGCTGCTGCGCGGTGAGCGTGGCCTGCGCCGGGCGGTGGGGGCGGCCATCGCCGCCGGCCTGCTCATCAAGCTGGGGCTGGAGGCGCCTTGGCTGGGGCCGCTGCAGCAGGTGGCCGGCTGGGATTTCCCGGTCGCACCGGCGGCCCATGCCAGCGGCGCGCTGGCCGGCTGGCTGTGCGCCCTGGCCTGCGGCGTGGGCAGTGCTGCAGACCGGGCCACCCCCGCCGCGCCCTAGCATCGCCCCGATGAACGATCGACGCACCCGGCTGGACACCCTGGCCATCGTCACCCTGGTGGGCTGCTGCGCCCTGTGGGGTCTGAACCATGCCGTCACCAAGCTGACGCTGGCCGAGATCCCACCGCTGCTGCAGGCCGGTGCGCGCTCGGTGGGCGCGGCGCTGCTGGTGGCGGCCTGGGCTGGCTGGCAGGGCATCTCGCTGAGCCTGCGCAACGGCACGCTGCCGGGCGGGCTGCTGGCCGGCGCCACCTTCGCCGCCGAGTTCGCCTGCATCTACTGGGGCCTGCAGTACACCGAGGCCTCGCGGATGATCGTCTTCATCTACCTGGCGCCCTTCGTGGTGGCGCTGGGCATGCCGCTGGTGGCGCACAGCGAACGGCCCAGCGCCGCCCAGCTGCTGGGCCTGGCGGTGGCCTTCAGCGGCGTGGCCTGGGCCTTTGCCGAGAGCCTGACCGGCACGCCGGTACCCGGCAAGGAACAGCGCTGGATCGGCGACGCCCTGGGCGTGCTGGCCGCCGTGCTCTGGGGCGCCAACACCCTGTGCCTGCGCGGCAGCCGGCTGGCCACGGCCACGCCGGTGCAGGCGCTGTTCTACCAGCTGGCGGTGTCGGGGCCGCTGCTGCTGGTCGGCTCGTGGCTGGTCGGCGAGGCCTGGCCGGCGCCGGGGCAGCTGAGCACCCAGGCCTGGGCGCTGATGGGCTTCCAGACCGCCGTGGTCAGCTTCGTCAGCTACCTGCTGTGGTTCTGGCTGCTGCGGCGCTACCCGGCCACCCAGGTCACCGCGTTCACGCTGCTGACGCCGCTGGCCGGCCTGCTGGCCGGCGTGGGCCTGCTGGGTGAGCCGTTGACGCTGCGCCTGGGCGTGGCCTGCGCCACCGTGGTGCTGGGCATCGCGCTGGTGAACCGGGCGCCGACGCGGGTGTCACCTGCGGGAAGCACTGCAGGCACAGGCCGCACCTAGACTGCGGCCCGCACCCCCTACAGGAGATGGTTCATGCTCACGCTCTGCGGTTTCGCGGTTTCCAACTACTACAACAAGGTCAAGCTGGCCCTGCTGGAAAAAGGCATCCCGTTCAACGAGGAACTGGTGATGACCGGCAGCAAGGACGACGCCGTGCTGGCCGCCACGCCACTGGGCAAGGTGCCCTTCCTGCGCACCGACGGTGGCACGCTGTGCGAGAGCCAGGTGATGGTGGACTACCTGGAAGCGGCCTACCCGGCGCATCCGCTGGTGCCGGCCGACCCGCTGGCCGCCGCCAAGGTGCGCGAGCTGTGCACCTTCATCGACCTGCACCTGGAGCTGGTGGCCCGCGAGCTGTATGCCCAGGCCTTCTTCGGCGGCACGGTCCCGCAGGAGACGCAGGACCGCGTGCGCAAGCAGCTGACGAAGAACATCGCCGGCTTCCAGCGCCTGGCCAAGTTCGGCCCCTATGTGGCCGGTGACAGCTTCGGCCTGGCCGACTGCGCCGCCTACGTCAGCCTGCCGCTGGTGGCCCTGGCCACCAAGAAGGTGCTGGGCGAAGACCTGCTGGCCGCCGCCGGCATCGACTGGAAGGCCTACGCCGGCCTGATCGCCCAGCGCCCCAGCGCGCAGAAGGTGGATGCCGACAAGAAGGCCGATGCCGCGCGCATGGCCGCCGCCGCCAAGGCCGGCTGATCGACCGCTGACCGCCAGAAGCACAAAACCGGCCCGCGGGCCGGTTTTTTCATGCCTGCACAGCGGAAGGCCGCGGTTCAGGCCGGCTGGATGCCGCGCTGGTTGTGGGCGGCCGAGGCGGCCAGCCGGGTGGTCACTTCCTTGCGGAAGCGGTTGAGCTCCTGCACGCTGGCGAAGCTGCGCTCCATCAGCAGGCTCATGTTGTGCAGGATGCGCTCGACCACCTTGTTCTCCCACACGGTGTCGAACTGGATCTGCTTGTC
This sequence comes from Pseudaquabacterium pictum, assembly GCF_005403045.1. Lineage (GTDB taxonomy): Bacteria > Pseudomonadota > Gammaproteobacteria > Burkholderiales > Burkholderiaceae_C > Pseudaquabacterium > Pseudaquabacterium pictum. The sequence continues at coordinate 55,133 of NZ_BJCL01000020.1, read as the reverse complement.
CAGCCAGTGCTCCAGCCAGGCCGGATCGGGCAGGCGGCTCTGGATGGTGTCACGCGGGAACAGCTTCTCGTTGACATGCAGGTTGGTGGGGTGCAGCGCCTGCGCGGTGCGACGGGCGCTGGCCATCAGCACGCCCACCTTGGCAAAGGCGCTGCGGGCCTCGTCGCCGAACTTGGTCAGCGCACGCTTCATGTAGCGCAGGTAGGCGCCGCCGTGGCGGGCCTCGTCCTTGGCCAGCGTCTCGTAGATCTGCTTGATCACCGGCTCGGTGTGCCATTCGGCGGCGCGGCGGTACCAATGGTTCAGCCGGATCTCGCCGCAGAAGTGCAGCATCAACGTCTCCAGCGCGGGCGCAGGGTCGAACTCGAAGCGCACCGCGTGCAGTTCCGCCTCGGTGGGCACCAGGTCGGGCCGGAAGCGGCGCAGGTATTCCATCAGCACCAGGCTGTGCTTCTGCTCCTCGAAGAACCAGACGCTCATGAAGGCGGAGAAATCGCTGTCGTCACGGTTGTCGCGCAGGAACATCTCGGTGGCCGGCAGCGCCGCCCACTCGGTGATGGCGTTCATCTTGATGGTCTGCGCCTGGTCCTCGGTCAGCAGGCTCGCGTCGAACTGGGCCCACGCGATGTCGGTGTCCATGTTCCAGCGCACGGCTTCCAGCTGCTTGAAGAGTTCAGGGTAGAGCATGAGGGTCTTTCCGAAGCAAGGGCATGATTCTAGGGCGCCACCCCCAACGCGCACCACGCCAGGCGCCAGCAACCACAGGGCGCGGGGGGCCGCCGGCCCCCCTGCGCATCCGGTCGGCCCCGGCCACCGTATCCCCATCCACGCACCCTGCGAGTCCACCCATGCGCCATGCCTTGATCGTCCCGTTGCTGCTTGCCGCGCTGCTGCCGACGGGAGCCCATGCCCAGGCAGCCCATCCGGCCATCCCGGCCGCCGCCTGCCCGGCGATGCTGCAGCAGACGCAACCGCGGCTGCAGGACGAGAAGCCGGTCCATCTGTGCAGCTACGCCGGCAAGGTGCTGCTGGTGGTCAACACCGCCAGCTTCTGCGGCTTCACCGGGCAGTACAAGAGCCTGGAGGCACTGCATGCCACCTACGGCCCGCGCGGCCTGGTGGTGCTGGGCTTTCCCAGCAACGACTTCGGCCAGCAGGAGCCCGGCAGCGCCAAGGAGATCGCCGACTTCTGCGAGAACACCTTCGGCGTCAAGTTTCCGATGTTCGCCAAGTCCAGCGTGGCGCCAGGACCGGGCCGCACCGTGAACCCGCTGTTCGTGGCGCTGGCCCAGCGCAGCGGCGCCACGCCGAAGTGGAACTTCCACAAGTACCTGGTCAGCCGCCAGGGCGATGTGGTCATCAGCCACGCCTCGGCGGTCGATCCGAAAGACCCGGCTTTCGTGAAGGACTTGGAGAAACTACTGAAGACAAAGTGAGACTGAGCAGTCACACTTGAACTCATCAGTTCAAATCAATACCCAACAGACCATGACCGACCTGAATCGTTGCTGGCGTGCAAAGGTGCCGCGCGCTGCGGAACCTTCGCAACGACTTGGGCTCAATGTGTCTGTGTGCAGGCCGATAAGCCTGTCATCAGTTTTCGCGCCGTGCAGCCTGTCGGATGACCGACAAGCAATCCTGAGGCAGTTCTCCTCCTCCTCCCTCCCTCCCTCGTTGGCCTCAGGGCGCTGCACGGCTCTTTCTTCTTCCAGCCCCCGGGGTGCTGCATGACCGGCACCCGCCCCACGCGGCGCGTCGCCGTCGTCGGCGCCGGCATCTCCGGCCTGGCCGCCGCCTGGCACCTGGCCGACCACGCCCAGGTCACGCTGTTCGAAGCTGACCCGCGCTTTGGCGGCCATGCCCACACGGTGGATGTGACGATCGACGACACCACCCACGGTGTCGACACCGGCTTCCTGGTCTTCAACCACGCCACCTATCCGCATCTGCGCAAGCTGTTTGCCGACCTGGGCGTGGACACCGCACCGTCGGAGATGTCGTTCTCGGTGCAGGTGCCCGGCCCGGACGGCCGCAACGCGCTGGAGTGGAGCGGCTGCAACCTGGACACCGTGTTCGCCCAGCGCCGCAACCTGGTGAACCCACGCTTCCTGGGCATGCTGCGGGATCTGCTGCGCTTCAACCGCGTGACCACGCAGATCGCCGAAGCCCAGCAGGAGGCCGCGCTGCAGCAGCCGATCGGCGAGTTCCTCACCGAGCGCGGCTTCTCCAACGCCTTCCGCGACTGGTACCTGCTGCCGATGCTGGGCTGCATCTGGAGCTGCCCCACCGACCAGATGCTGCGCTTCCCGGTGGCCACAATGATCCGTTTCTGCCACAACCACGGCCTGATCCGGGTGACCGACCGGCCGCAGTGGTACACGGTGCGTGGCGGCTCGAAGCACTATGTGCAGCGCATGCTGCAGCGCATTCCCGATGCCCGCGCTGGCGTTCCGGTGCGCGCGGTGCGCCGCCTGCCGCCCGACAGCGGCCATGCCGGCGTGTGGATCGACACCGACCACGGCAGCGAGCGCTTCGACGAGGTGGTGCTGGCCGGCCACAGCGACCAGAGCCTGGCCCTGCTGGGCAACCATGCCAGCGCCGACGAGCGCGCCGTGCTGGGCGCCATCGGCTACCACCGCAACCGCGCGGTGCTGCACACCGACGCCAGCGTGCTGCCCGAGCGGCCCAAGGCCTGGGCGGCCTGGAACTACCTGCGCGCGCCGCAGCATGCGCAGGAGCAATCGGCCGTGTGCCTGCACTACCTGATCAACCGCCTGCAGCCGCTGCCCTGGCAGCAGCCGGTGGTGGTGTCGCTGAATCCGGTGCGCGACCCGGCGCCTGCCACCGTGCTGGGCGAATACGACTACGCCCACCCGGTGTTCGACCTGGCCGCCATCGCCGCGCAGGTCCGCGTGCCGCTGCTGCAGGGCCAGTCGCATGTGTGGTTTGCCGGCGCCTGGACGCGCTACGGCTTCCATGAGGACGGCCTGATGTCCGGCATGGCCGTGGCCGAGGGCCTGCGCGCCCGCTGGGCCGCCGAGATCACTGGCACGCCGGTGCGCGCCGCCGCCTGACGCCGTCAGTGACAGCCATGGACGCCCGCACCGCCACCGCGCCACAGGCCCAGCTGGGCATTGGCCGGGTGCGCCACCAGCGGCTGCGCCCGGTGGGCCATGGCTTCGACTACCCGACCTGGTTCCTGCTGCTGCCGATGCGCCAGCTGCGCCAGCAGCCCAACCCCAGCCTGCGGCGCAACCGCGGCGGCTGGGTCAGCTTCCACGATGCCGACCATGGCGATGGCCGCGCCGACTGCCTGGCCTGGCTGGACGAGCGCCTGCAGGCCGAAGGCATCGCCGACGCCACCGGCGAGGTGTGGCTGCACACCTACCCGCGCATGTTGGGCGTGGCCTTCAAGCCGGTCAGCTTCTGGTACTGCCACCGGGCCGACGGCAGCTTGGCGGCCATCGTCGCCGAGGTCAACAACACCTTCGGCGGCCGCCATTGCTATCTGCTGACCGACCCGCAGCTGGCCTGGGGCCAGGAGCTGCCGGCCGTCAAGCAGTTCCATGTGTCGCCGTTCTGCCAGATCGAGGGCGGCTACCGCTTCCGCTTCATGCGCACCACCACCGGCAACGACGGCGCCGGCCGCACCGTGGCCCGCATCGTGCATGACGACGCCCAAGGCCCGCTGTTGCTGACCAGCGTCAGCGGCGAGCTGGCCGCGCTGACGCCGCAGCGCCTGCACCACGCGCTGTGGCGCATGCCGCTGCTCACGCTGGGCGTGATCGCCCGCATCCACTGGCAGGCCCTGCGTCTGCTGCTCAAGCGGGTGCCGTTCTTCGGCAAGGCACCAGGCGCCGCCGTGGCGCCCGCCCTGCCCACCCGCTGACCCCTCCCGTTCACCGCACCGGACCCAGGATCTCCACGATGCGCTCTGCCTCCACCACCGTCGACACCGGCTCGTTGGCCCTGCCCCACACTGCACCCGCTGCGGCCCGCGCGGTGTTCGCGCTGCTGCGGCGCCTGCAGGTGGGCACGCTGGATGTCCAGCTGCCCGATGGCAGCCAGCTGCACTTCGGCAGCGGCAAGGCCGACGAGCCGCATGCCGCACTGCGTCTGCACAACTGGAACATCTGCAGCGCCGCGCTGCGCTCGGGCGACATCGGCTTCGCCGAGAGCTTCATCGCCGGCGACTGGGCGGCCAACGACCTGGTGGCGCTGCTGCAGCTGTTCATCGCCAACCGCGATGCCATGGAGTCGGTGGTCTACGGCACCTGGTGGGGCAACCTGATCCACCGCATGCGCCACCTGTTCAACCGCAACAGCCGCGCCGGCAGCAAACGCAACATCCACGCCCACTACGACCTGGGCAACAGCTTCTACAAGCTGTGGCTGGATGACACGATGACGTATTCCAGTGCCTGGTTCAACGGCAACACCGCGCAGGACACCGCCGCCGCGCAGCAGGCCAAGATGCGCCGCGCGCTGAGCGAGTGCCATGTGACGCCGGCCAGCCGGGTGCTGGAGATCGGCTGCGGCTGGGGTGGCCTGGCCGAATGCGCGGCGCGCGACTTCGGCGCCCGCATCACCGGCGTCACGCTGTCGGCCGAGCAGCTCGTCTTCGGCCAGCAGCGGCTGGCCCAGGCCGGCCTGGCCGACCGTGCCACCCTGCGCTTCCAGGATTACCGCGACATCGGCGACGGCCCATTCGACGCCATCGTGTCGATCGAGATGTTCGAGGCCGTGGGCCGCGAATACTGGGCCAGCTACTTCAAGACGGTGCACGACCAGCTCAAGCCCGGTGGCCGCGCCTGCATCCAGTCGATCACCATCGACGATGCACTGTTCGACCGCTACGTCAGCGGCACCGATTTCATCCAGCAGTACATCTTCCCGGGCGGCCTGCTGCCCAGCCCCAGTGCCTTCCGCGCCGAGGCGGCGAAGGCCGGCCTGCAGGTGGAGCGCGAGCTGCGCTTCGGCACCGACTATGCCGAGACGCTGCGCCGCTGGCGGCAGGACTTCCTGCACCAGGACACGCAGGTGCGCGGCCTGGGCTTCGACACCCGCTTCATGCGCACCTGGGAGTTCTACCTGGCCTACTGCGAAGCGGCGTTCGCCAGCGGCAACACCGACGTGATGCAGTTCACCCTGCGCCGACCGGGGGCCTGATGCGCCATCCTGCCGCTCCTGTCCGGCCCCGCTGCGGCACCACCCGCCGCGCCTGTCTGGCCGCGCTGACGGGCGGCGTGCTGCTGTCGGCCGGCGTGGCGGTGCGGGCACGGTCCGACATGGCTGCACCGCCCGAGCTGGCCGGCGAGCTGCCCGGCGCCCACCTGCGCGGCAGCGGCGCGATGCGCTTCCTCGGCATGCGCATCTACGACGCCCGGCTGTGGGCGCCCGCGGCCGTCAACGGTGACGGGGCCAGCCAGCCGCTGGCGCTGGAGCTGGTCTATGCCCGCAACATCAAGGCCGACCTGATCGTCAGCAGCTCGCTGCGCGAGATGCAGCGGCTGGCCACCTTCAGTGCAGAACAATCGGCGCGCTGGACGCAGGCGATGACGCCGCTGTTCCCCAACGTCAAGCCGGGCGACCGCATCACCGGCATCCAGCGGCCGGGCCAGTCGGCACGGTTCTACTTCAACGGCGCGCTGCGCGGCGAGGTGGCCGATGCCGAGTTCACCCGCCTGTTCTTCGGCATCTGGCTGTCGCCGCGCACCTCCGACCCGCAGCTGCGACAGCAGCTGGTGAGCGGCGGCGCCTGACCGGCCGACCCCGCCCAGCACCATGACCAACCGCACGCTCAGCCAACCTGTTGGCGCCGCGTCCTCCGGCTTCAGCCTGGCCGATGGCCTGCGCTACGGCGCGCTGGGCGCGCCGCTGGCCTTTGCCGCGCTGCCGCTGTACGTGCTGCTGCCCAACCACTACGCCGCCCAGCTGGGCGTGCCGCTGGCCGGGCTGGGCGCCGTTCTGCTAGGCACCCGCGCGCTGGATGCGCTGATCGACCCTTGGCTGGGCCGGATGGTCGATGCCGGCCTGGCGCGCCCGCGCCGCCAGGTGCTGGCGGCTGCGGCCGGCGCGGCGCTGTTGATGGCGCTGGGCTTCGCGGCGCTGTTCTTCCCGCAGGTGCAGGGTTCGGACGCGCTGCTGGCCTGGTGCGCCGTGGCCTTGGTGGTCACCTGCCTGGGCTACAGCGCCCTGGGCGTGCTGCACCAGGCCTGGGGCGCCCGGCTGGGCGGCGGGGCCACTGCACAGGCCCGCATCACCGGCTGGCGCGAGGGCCTGTCGCTGGCCGGCGTGCTGGCCGCCAGCGTGCTGCCCGCGCTGGCCGGCGTGCCGGTGATGGTGGTCACCTGCATCACGCTGCTGGCGCTGGCGATCTGGGCGCTGTCCGGCGCGCCGTTCCGCGCCGCGCCGCTGCGGCTGCTGCAGACCGGCACAGCGAGCGAGCCGGGCGCCTGGCTGCTGCCCTGGCGCACGCCGGCCTTCCGCCGGTTGATGGCGGTGTTCCTGCTCAACGGCGTGGCCAGCGCGATCCCGGCCACGCTGGTGATCTTCTTCATCCGCGACCGGCTGCAGGCGCCGGCCTGGGAGCCGGCCTTTCTCGGCAGCTACTTCGCCGCGGCAGCGCTGTCGATGCCGCTGTGGGTGCGGGCGGTGGCAAGGTTCGGCCTGCTGCGCTGCTGGCTGGCCGGCATGGGCCTGGCCATTGCCGCCTTCATGTGGGCGGCGCGGCTGGGCAGCGACGACACCGCCGCCTTCCTGGCGATCTGCATCGCCTCCGGCGTGGCGCTGGGCGCCGACCTGGCCGTGCCCGGCGCGCTGCTGACCGGCGTGATCCAGCGCGCCGGCCATGCGCTGCGCCACGAGGGCAACTACTTCGGCTGGTGGACCTGCGCCAACAAACTCAACCTGGCGCTGGCCGCCGGCCTGGCCCTGCCGGCGCTGCAGTGGCTGGGCTATGCCCCCGGCGCCACCGACCCCACGGCGCTGAACGCGCTGGCCGTGGTCTATGCCGCCGTGCCCTGCCTGCTGAAGGCCGGCGCCGCCGGCCTGCTCTGGACCTTTCGCACCCACCTGGACCGCCCATGACACCGCGCTTCACCCCCACCCTGCGCCGGCTGGCCGCCGGCGCCACCCTGGCCATCGCCGGCCTGGCCACGCTGGGCCTGTCCGGCTGCGCCAGCCCGACGCCGGCCGACTACGCCAGCCAGAGCCCGAAGCTCGACCTCAAGCAGTACTTCAACGGCAAGCTGCTGGCCCACGGCATCGTCACCGACCGCGGCGGCAAGGTGCTGCAGCGCTTCACCGTGCAGCTCACCGGCACCTGGGTGGGCGACACCGGCACGCTGGACGAACGCTTCACCTATGCCGATGGCCGCAAGGAGACGCGCGTCTGGACGCTCCAACGCGGCGCCGACGGCCGCTACATCGGCACCGCCGCCGACGTGCTGGGCGAGGCCCAGGGCCAGGCCGCGGGCAATGCGCTGAACTGGCGCTACACCCTGCTGTTGCCGGTGGACGGCCGCACCTGGGAAGTGCAGTTCGACGACTGGATGTTCCTGGTCGACGACCAGGTGATGCTCAACCGTGCGGTGATGTCGAAGTTCGGCATCCGCCTGGGCGAGGTGCTGCTGTCCTTCCAACGCCTGCCCGGCTGACCGCCCGGCGAGAAAGCCCACGATGGCCCTGAATCCCCGCATCACCGACTGGCGCAGCCAGCATGTCTGGCTGGTGGGCGCCTCCACCGGCATCGGCCGCGCCACCGCGGCCCGGCTGCATGCGCTGGGCGCCAAGGTCACGGTGTCGGCGCGCGGCCTGCCGGCGCTGGACAGCTTCGTTGCCGACCACCCCGGCGCCCGCGCTCTGCCGCTGGATGCCACCGATGCTGGCGCCGTGCGCGCCGCCGCCACCCAGCTGCTGGCCGAGGACGGCCGCATCGACCTGGCGCTGTACTGCGCCGGCCACTACCACGCGATGCAGGCCACCAGCTTCGACCTGGCCGACGCGGTGCGCCACCAGCAGATCAACTACGTGGGCGCGCTGAACATGCTGGATGCGGTGCTGCCCACGCTGCTGCGGCAAGCCGCCGCCGGCACGCCGGCGCACCTGAGCCTGGTGGCCAGCGTGGCCGGCTACCGCGGCCTGCCCAATGCGCTGGCCTACGGCCCCACCAAGGCCGCGCTGATCAACCTGTCCGAGGTGCTGTACCTGGACCTGCATGCCCGCGGCGTGGGCGTGTCGCTGATCAACCCCGGCTTCGTCGAGACGCCGCTGACCGCGCAGAACAGCTTCAAGATGCCGGCGCTGATGAGCCCGGAGGATGCCGCGCTGGCCATCGTCGCGGGCTGGGAGGCCGGCGAGTTCGAGATCCACTTCCCCAAGCGCTTCACCCGCATGCTCAAGGCCCTGCGGCCGATGCCCGACGGCATGTACTTCGGCGCCATCCGCCGCGCCGTGCGTGTCTGAGCCGGCCGCCATGCGCCATGCCGACCCGCGGGTGCAGCGGGTGGTGGCGCTGTACGAGACCCTGACGCCAGCCGACCTGCCGGCGCTGCGCGGCGTCTATGCCGACGACGCCCGCTTCAAGGACCCGTTCAACGAGGTGCAGGGCGTGGCCGCGATCGCCCGCATCTTCAGCCACATGTTCCGCACGCTGGACCACCCGCGCTTCCAGGTGCTGGAGATCGTGGCCGACGGCGACGCGCTGTTCCTCACCTGGGATTTCACCTTCCGCACCCGCGGCGCCGGCGCGGCGGCCGTGGCGATCCACGGTGGCAGCCACATCCGCTTCAATGCCGCCGGCCAGGTGCAATCGCACCGCGACTACTGGGATGCGGCCGAGGAGCTGTACGAGAAGCTGCCCGTGCTGGGCGTCCTGATGCGCTGGCTGAAGAAGCGCGCCGGCGGATGAAGCTTCAGTTCTGACCTTCGGTCAGCGTGTCGAGCTGGAAATTGCCGCTCTTGTGCACCAGCCAGATGTCGGTGTAAACCGCCTTGCCCAGCTTGGCCGGCGCCGGGAACGGCCCCGCCTTGCGGATCATCGCCACCACCCAGGGGCCGACCTCGGGCGCGGCCGGCGGCCGGCGCACCCGCACATCCACGATCTGGCCCTGCGCGTCGATTTCGGTGTCGACGATCATCACGCCGTACAGCAGCGGCGGCATGCGGCCCTTGAACACCCGCATCGGATAGCTGGCATACAGATGCTTGGCGGCCTCCAGCTTGTAGACCTGGTCGGTGTCGGCCTCGCTGGGGGCACCCGCTGCCGCCAGCGGTGAAGGCACCATCGCGAACTGGGCCTGGGCGACCCCGGCCACACCGCCGGCGGCCAGCAGCAACAGGGTGCGCAGCGTGCGCAGGAGCGGGGGGGCGATTGGCAGCATGGTCAGACAGGAGTGCAGCGCCCGGCAATACGGACAACCGGCCGCACGCTAGCACAGCCACCTGCCGCCGAAACCGCGGCAGCCGCATCGGCTGTGGCGCGCATGCAACCCTTCACGGACGGCCAGGCCGTCAGCGCAGCCAGCCCTTGCGCCGGAAGTAGATGAACGGCGCCGCCACCGAGGCCACCATCAGCCCCAGCGCAAACGGGTAGCCCCAGGGGTGCTGCAGCTCGGGCATGTGCTGGAAGTTCATGCCGTAGATGCTGGCGATCAGCGTGGGCGGCAGCAGCGCCACGCTGGCCACCGAGAAGATCTTGATGATCTTGTTCTGGTTGATGTTGATGAAGCCGACGGTGGCATCCATCAGGAAGTTGATCTTGTCGAACAGGAAGGCGGTGTGGCTGTCCAGCGAATCGATGTCGCGCATGATCTGGCGCGCCTCCTCGAACTGCTCGGCATTCAGCAGCCGGCTGCGCATCATGAAGCTCACCGCCCGGCGGGTGTCCATCACGTTGCGGCGGATGCGGCCGTTCAGGTCTTCCTCCTTGGCGATGGCGCTCAGCGCGTCGCCGGCGGCGCGGTCGTCCACGTCCTGCTTCAGCACCCGGGCGCTCACCTTCTCCAGACTGTCGTAGATGCCCTCCAGCGCGTCGGCCGAGTACTCGGCATCGGCGTCGTACAGCTTCAGCAGCACATCCTTGGCGTCGCCGATCAGCGCCGGGATGCGGCGCGCCCGCAGCCGCAGCAGGCGGAACACCGGCAGGTCCTCGCCGTGCACCGAAAACAGCACGCCGTCCTTCAGGATGAAGGCCACCCGCACGTTGCGCGGCGTCACGTCGTCGTCGATCAGGAAGTCGGAGCGGATGTGCAGCTCGCCGTTGTCCTCCTCGTAGAAGCGGGCCGATTCCTCGAGGTCGTCGTCGACGATGTCGTCGGGGATGTGCAGGCCGAAGCGGGCGCTGATCCAGCCCTTTTCCATCGGCGACGGCGCTTCCAGGTCCACCCACACCGGCGCCGCCTGGGCCAGGGTGTCGGGGCTGTCGATTTCATGCTGCACCAGCCTGCCTTGGGCCAGTGTGAAGACGTTGAGCATGGCGCTCTCCAGGACGCGGCGGCCTGCATGCCGAAGGGCACGGGCGGCCGTGGAAGGCTGGGGGATGACGTGTGTCTGCGACCGCCTCACCCCAGGTCTGGCCTGGCGTGGACGGTCACCGAGGGTGACTGGGGTCCAACGTGGTGCTCCGAGTGGATCAGCCGATGATTATGGCATCGGCACCCTGGCAGCCTGCCGGTGCGGCAGGCTCAGGCCGCAGGCATCAGCCGCTCGATGGTCTCGATCAGCTGCAGCGGGCTGAAGGGCTTGATCAGGTACTCGTCGGCCCCTGCTTCCTGGCCGGCATCGCGGTCCTGGGTCTGCCCGCGGGCGGTGAGCAGCACCACCCGGGTGCCCTGCAGCGCCGGCAGCGCGCGCACGCGGGCGCACACCTGCAGGCCATCGAGCTCGCCGGGCATCATCACGTCGAGCAGGATCAGGTCCGGCTGCACCGAGACGGCCAGTTGCAGGCCGTCCGTGCCGTTGGCAGCCTCGTGGATCTCGTAGGGCTCGAACTCCAGCGTCATCCGGATCAGCTTCCGGATGTCAGCCTGGTCTTCGACGATCAGCACGCGTTTCATGGCAAGGGCTCCCCGGGGCCGGCAGCCTTCGGCCGGCAACCCCACGCCACATTGTCAGGCGGATTGCACCTGGCCGAAGACCGGAAATGGCCGGCCGGTGCAACGGCCACCACGGGCCGGCGGCTGGCCCAGCCCTGGCGGGCGATCAGGCCACCGAGGCCAGCGCGGCGACGCGGTCGCGCACCAGCGCTTCGAGCTCGTCGAACGGCACCGGCTTGTGGAACACCCGCACCTGCGCCGGCAGGCCGCCGCGCTGGGCGATGTCGGCCTCGGACAAGGCGGTGACGACGACGATCTCCATGTCGTCGTAGGCCGGACCGACGCCGCGCAGCGACTGGATCATCTTGAAGCCGTCCATGCCCGGCATGTTCAGGTCGGTGACCAGCAGGTCGGGGCATTGCTGACCCATGCGCAACAGGGCCTCGAAGCCGTCGGAGGCCGGGGTCACGTCGATGGGCAGGTCCCAGCCGGCGATCACCATCATGAACAGGCGCAGCAGCTCCGGCTCGTCCTCGACCACCATCACCCGCAGACGGGCTTCCCCGCCTGGCGCCAACGGGGCAGGCTGGGTGTCGCCCGACAGCGCTGCACGGCGCTCGCCGATCAGCCGCTCGACGGCGATGCGGGAGATGCGGCGGTGGCCGCCGGCCGTCTTCCATGCTGGCAACACACCGCTTTCCACCCACAACTGCACGGTTCGCAAGGCAACACCCAACTGCTCGGCGGCTTCGCGGGTGGACAGGACGTCGTCGTTGGTGGGGTTCTTGCGCATCACGCTGCCGGCCAGACCGGGCTTGGAGGCCGCCCCGCCTGCCGGGCAAGGCATGCAGGAACGTGGGGATCGACTGCGGCCCGGCCAGGAGCGCCCACTTGCACGCACCCGGCACGAGCCGCCACTTTTTTTCACTTTACCCTGTTTAACCCATCGGGTGAGGGGGCACCCCTAGGAAAACACGGATGTCACATCTGACAGGACACCAGGGACACGGCGAAATTGTCAAGCTTGCAGATTGTGCTGAACCTCTCAAAAGCACCGCCCATGGCGCCCAGTCACCCCTTGTCATCGCCCTGACATCGGGCGCACACTGGGCTCGGACGGTGGGCGCTCCGTGCTGCGTCGGCGAAGTGCCTGCACACCGTCCTGCTCCGAGAAACCCTTTTTGAAAGGACGCTCTGATGAACCTGACGATCAGCGGACACCATCTGGATGTCACTCCGGCGCTTCGTGAGTACGTGCTCACCAAGCTGGATCGGGTCACAAGGCACTTCGACCAGGTGGTCGACATCAGTGTTCTGCTGACAGTGGAAAAGCTGAAGGAGAAGGAACGACGGCAGAAGGCCGAAGTGACGTTGCATGCCAAGGGCAAGGACATCTTCGTGGAGCAGTCGCATGAGGATCTGTACGCCGCCATCGACCAGTTGATGGACAAGCTCGACCGCCAGGTCGTCAAGCACAAGGACAAACTGCAGGACCACCACCACCCGGCCGCCAAGCGCCTGGATGCTGGCGTGGTCTAGGCCGTCCACCTCTGCAACCGACGGCCCCTGCGGGGGCCGTTTTGTTCACATCTGCATGATTTGAAGCGGATTGGCAACATCCCGCAGTCGAGGGTGGTGTCTACATTGCGGTGCAGCAATGCGTTTCTATAATCATTTTTCAGTCACAGGACCCGTGATGGCGCCAGCCAAGAACCGGCGCGATGCGGGGGGAACGCCATGAACCGTCTCGCCGCCATCCTGCCCGTCGCCAATGTGATGGTGGATGTGGATGCCACCAGCAAGAAGCGCGCCTTCGAGCACGCCGGTCTGCTGTTCGAGAACCAGCACGCCATTGCGCGGGCCACCGTCACCGACAACCTGTTCGCACGCGAACGCCTGGGCTCCACCGGTCTGGGCCATGCCGTGGCGATCCCGCACGGCCGCATCAAGGGCCTGAAGAACCCGCTGGCGGCGGTCATCCGCGTGCAGCAGCCGATCCCGTTCGACGCGCCCGACGACGAGCCGGTGGGCCTGCTGATCTTCCTGCTGGTGCCCGAGGCGGCGACGCAGCGGCACCTGGAGATCCTGTCGGAGATCGCCGAGCTGTTGTCCGACCGCGACCTGCGCGAGCGCATGAAGACCGCCGAGACCGCCGTGGCGCTGCACAAGCTGATCGCCGACTGGGCGCCGCTGAAGTCGGTGGCCTGAGCCGCCACGCTGCCGTGCTGCCCGGGGCCACCGCTTGAAGCCGACCTCGATCAGCGCCGAGGCGCTGTTCGAAGCCCACCGCGAGTTGCTGCGCTGGGCCTGGATCGCTGGCCACGCACACCCCGAGCGCCGCTTCGACGACGCGGCGGTGCGCGATGCGCAGTCAGCCGCCGACCTGGTCGGCTACCTGAACTATGTGCACCCCTACCGGGTCCAGATCGTCGGCTGGCGCGAGGTCAAGTACCTCTCCGAGAACAGCCCCGAGGACCAGGAGCGCCGCATCTCGCGCATCGTCACGCTGGAGCCGCCGGTGCTGATCGCCGCCGACGGCGTGACGCCGCCCGACCGCCTGGTGGCGATGTGCGACCGTGCCGAGATCCCGCTGTTCGTCACCAGCGAATCCGCCGGCCAGGTGATCGACATCGTGCGCGCCTACCTGGCGCAGCTGTTCGCCGACCGCATCACCCGCCATGGCGTGTTCATGGACATCCTGGGGCTGGGCGTGCTGCTGACGGGCGAGAGCGGCCTGGGCAAGAGCGAGCTGGGGCTGGAGCTGATCAGCCGTGGCCACGGCCTGGTGGCCGACGATGCGGTCGACCTCTACAAGATCAGCCAGAGCGCGCTAGAGGGCCGCTGCCCCGACCTGCTGCTGAACCTGCTGGAAGTGCGCGGCATTGGCCTGCTCGACATCAAGGCGATCTTTGGCGAGACGGCGGTGCGCCGCAAGATGCGCCTGAAGCTCATCGTGCACCTGGTGCGCAAGGAGACGATGGAGCGCGAGTTCGAACGCCTGCCCTACGAGCCGCTGTACGAGGACATTCTCGGCATCGGCATCCGCAAGGTGGTGATCACGGTGGATGCCGGCCGCAACCTGGCGGTGCTGGTGGAGGCAGCGGTGCGCAACACCATCCTGCAGCTGCGCGGCATCGACACCTACCAGGAATTCATCGAGCGCCACCAGCGCGCGATGCAGCAGCCCGACGAGTGAGCCGCCGGCGCGCTCACTTGCCCTTGTGCGGGCAGGCGGGCTTGGTGCACACCGCGTACAGCGACAGCGCGTGGTCCTGCAGGTCGAAGCCGTGGGCCTGGGCGACGGCCCGCTGGCGCTGCTCGATCTCGGGGTCGTAGAACTCCTCCACCCGGCCGCAGGTCAGGCAGACCAGGTGGTCGTGGTGCTGGCCCTCGTTGAGCTCGAACACCGACTTGCCGGATTCGAAGTGGCTGCGCGACAGCAGGCCAGCCTGCTCGAACTGCATCAGCACCCGGTACACCGTGGCCAGGCCGATGTCGGCGCCTTCCATCAGCAAGGCCTTGAACACATCCTCGGCCGTCATGTGCCGCTGCGACGTGCGCTGGAAGACCTCGAGGATCTTGATGCGCGGCAGCGTGGCCTTCAGGCCGCTGCTCTTGAGCTCGTCGGCGTGGGACTGGGAGGGGTCGGCGCGGGTCGGCATGGTGGGTGGATAGAATCGTTCGATGATATCCAGCCCGGCCGGCGGCGCCCAGCGCGCCGTGGCAACACCCCGGCTGCACCCCAGCTGCACCCCGTCTACGGCAGGCACCTTGAGCACATCCGCCCCTCTTCGCCGCATCCTCCGCCTGGCCGGCCTGGCCGGCCTGCCCCTGGCCCTGGGCGCCTGCGCCTACCTGCCCGCCCTGCCCTCGCTGCAGTCGGGCGAGAGCTTCCTGGGTGTGGTCACGCCCTACCGCATGGACATCGTGCAGGGCAATGTGGTGACCCAGGAGCTGGCGGCGCGGGTGCAACCGGGCATGACCCGGGCCCAGGTGCGCGACATCCTCGGCTCGCCGATGCTGACCGACCCGTTCCACGCCGACCGCTGGGACTACATCTTCACCATCCGGCGCCAAGGCACGCCACCGCAACGCCGCGACGTGGTCGCCTTCTTCAAGGAGGACAAGCTGGAGCGGCTGGAAGCCAAGGACCTGCCGACCGAGCGTGACTTCGTCGCCGCCATCAGCCGACCGCTGAAAGGCCAGCGCACCCAGCCGATCGCGTTGACCGACGAGCAGATCAAGGCCCTGCCCAAGCCACCGGCAGCCGCGCCCGAGCCCACCGTTCCGATGGGTGCCGTGCGCAGCTACCCGCCGCTGGAACCATGACGCTGCGCATCGCGATTGCCGGTGCGTCCGGCCGCATGGGCCGCATGCTGGTCGAGGCGGTGCTGGCTGCGCCCGACCTGCAACTGGCTGGCGCGCTCGACGTCGCCGACAGCCCGGCCCTGGGCCAGGATGCCGGCGCCTTTGCCGGACGCCACACCGGCGTGGCCATCACCAGCGACCTGGACGCCGGCCTGGCCAACGCCCAGGTGCTGATCGACTTCACCCGGCCCGCCGGCACGCTGGCGCATCTGGCGGCCTGCCGCCGGCTGGGCGTCAAGGCAGTGATCGGCACCACTGGCTTCTCGCCCGAGCAGAAGGCCGCCATCACCGCCCATGCCGCGCACACGGCGGTGGTGTTCGCGCCCAACATGAGCGTGGGCGTCAACGTGGTGCTGAAGTTGCTGGACCAGGCTGCCCGGGCGCTGAGCCAGGGCTACGACATCGAGGTGATCGAAGCCCACCACCGCCACAAGGTGGATGCACCCAGCGGCACCGCACTGCAGATGGGCGAAGTGCTGGCCGCCGCGCTGGGGCGCGACCTGAAGGACTGCGCGGTCTATGCGCGCGAAGGCGTCACCGGCGAGCGGGATCCGTCGACCATCGGCTTCTCGGCCATCCGCGGCGGCGACATCATCGGCGACCACACCGTGCTGTTCGCCGGCACCGGCGAGCGCATCGAGATCAGCCACAAGAGCAGCAGCCGCGCCGGCTATGCCCAGGGCAGCCTGCGGGCCGCACGCTTCCTGGCGGGGCACGCCACCGGCCTGTTCGACATGAACGACGTGCTCGGCCTGGCCTGAGCCTGGGCATGCAAGGCCTGCTGCAGTTCTGGCACGAGAACGACGCCATCGGCCGCACGGTGGTGGTGCTGCTGCTGGCCATGTCGGTCAGCGCCTGGGTGCTGATTTTCTGGAAGGGCTGGGTGTTGCAGCGCGCGCGCCGCGACATCGACCGTGCGGTGGCCGCCTTCTGGTCGGCCGACACCCTGGCCGCCGGCCGCACCCGCCTGGCCGCGCTGGACCGTGAACAGGTGCTGCTGCCGATGCTGGACGCCGGCCTGCTGGCCGAGCCGGCCGGCACCCTGGCCACCCAGGCCGCACTCGGCTCGCAACTGACGCGCCGCCTGCGTGATGCGCTGCAGCGCAGCCTGGCCCACCTGCGCTTCGGCCAGGTGCTGCTGGCGTCGATCGGCAGCACCGCGCCGTTCATCGGCCTGTTCGGCACGGTGTGGGGCATCTACCACGCACTGATCAGCATCTCGGCGGCCGGCTCGCTGACCATCGACAAGGTCTCGGGCCCGGTGGGCGAGGCGCTGGTGATGACCGCAGCCGGCCTGGCAGTGGCCATCCCTGCGGTGCTGGCCTACAACCTGTTCGGCCAGTGGGTCGCGTCCTGCGAGGCCGCGCTGGAAGGCTTTGCGCATGACCTGCGCGAGATGGCCCTCGATGCGGCGGGCGCCGGCGCCCGCCAGGCCGGCTGACATGGCCTTCGGCCGCCTGCAGCGCCCTGGCGCATCGCAGCCGATGAGCGAGATCAACATGACGCCGTTGATCGACGTGATGCTGGTGCTGCTGGTGATCTTCATCATCACCGCACCGCTGATGAGCAGCAGCCTGCGGCTCGATCTGCCCAAGGCCGACGGCGCCACGCCCACCGATGCGCCGCTGTTCGTCGCCGTGGCGGTGGATGCCGGCGGCCAGCTGTTCTGGGGCGATGAACCCGTCACCCCAGAACAGCTGCAGGCCAAGGTGCGCGACAGCGCCCGCCGCAACCCGGCCACCGAGGTGCAGCTGCGCGCCGACCAGGCCGTGCCCTTCGGCCGCATCGCCGAGCTGATCGGCCTGGTGCAGGCGGGCGGGCTGAACCGCGTGGGCTTTGTCACCGAGGTCGCGGCCGCGCCATCGGCCAAATAGCGGCATCTGCCCGCAGACCCCCCTTCTACAATGAAGGGATGAACGAGAAATACGCCCCCGCCGAGGTGGAAGCCGCGGCCCATGCCCACTGGGCGCAGCCGCTGTGGAACGGCCACAACGCCTACCGCGTGACCGAGGACCAGAGCAAGCCGAAGTTCTACGCCTGCTCGATGCTGCCCTACCCCAGCGGCAAGCTGCACATGGGCCATGTGCGCAACTACACCATCAACGACATGCTCGCGCGCCAGCTGCGCATGAAGGGCATGAACGTGCTGATGCCCATGGGCTGGGACGCCTTCGGCCTGCCGGCCGAGAACGCGGCGATGAAGAACAAGGTGCCACCGGCTGCGTGGACCTACTCGAACATCGCCCACATGAAGGGCCAGATGCAGGCCATGGGCCTGGCCATCGATTGGAGCCGCGAGGTCGCCACCTGCACGCCGCAGTACTACAAGTGGAACCAGTGGCTGTTCCTGAAGATGCTGGAAGCCGGCATCGCCGAGCGCCGCACCCAGGTGGTGAACTGGGATCCGGTCGACCAGACGGTGCTGGCCAACGAGCAGGTGATCGACGGCAAGGGCTGGCGCAGCGGCGCGGTGGTCGAGAAGCGCGAGATCCCCGGCTACTACCTGAAGATCACCCAGTACGCCGAAGAGCTGCTGTCGGCGGTGAACAACCCCGACGACCCGCAGTACCTGGCCGGCTGGCCCGAGCGGGTGCGGCTGATGCAGGAGAACTGGATCGGCAAGAGCGAGGGCGTGCGCTTCGCCTTCACCCACGACATCCGTGGTGCGGATGGCGCGCTGATCGGCGATGGGCGCATGTGGGTGTTCACCACCCGCGCCGACACCATCATGGGCGTGACCTTCTGCGCCGTGGCGCCCGAGCATCCGCTGGCCGCGCATGCCGCGGCGTCCAACCCCGCCGTGGCCGCCTTCATCGCCGAGTGCGCCCAGGGCGGCACCACCGAGGCCGAGCTGGCCACGCAGGACAAGAAGGGCGTGGCCACCGGCCTGACGGTGACACACCCGCTGACCGGTGCGGCCGTGGACGTGTGGGTGGGCAACTACGTGCTGATGGGCTACGGCGACGGCGCGGTGATGGGCGTGCCGGCGCATGACGAGCGCGACTTCGCCTTCGCCCGGAAGTACGGCCTGGCCATCCAGCAGGTGGTGGCGGCCGACGGCGAGACCTTCAGCACCGACGCCTGGGCCGACTGGTACGGCGACAAGCAGCGTGCGGTGTGCGTCAACTCCGGCGTGCTCGACGGCCTGCCGCACAAGGCGGCAGTGTCCAAAGTGGCCGAGCTGCTGGCGGCCAAGGCCCTGGGCGAGAAGAAGACCACCTGGCGCCTGCGCGACTGGGGCGTGAGCCGCCAGCGCTACTGGGGCACGCCGATCCCGATCATCCACTGCGACGACCACGGCGCGGTGCCGGTGCCCGAGAAGGACCTGCCGGTGGTGCTGCCCGAAGACTGCATCCCCGACGGCAGCGGCAACCCGCTGAACAAGCGCGCCGACTTCCTGAACGTGCCCTGCCCCGTCTGCGGCAAGCCGTCGCGGCGCGAGACCGACACGCTGGACACCTTCGTCGATTCGTCGTGGTACTTCATGCGCTACTGCGACCCCACCAACGCCGAGGCGATGGTGGCCGACGGCACGCAGTACTGGATGGGGGACACCGCGGGCCACCCTGGCATGGACCAGTACATCGGTGGCATCGAGCACGCCATCCTGCACCTGCTGTACGCCCGCTTCTGGACCAAGGTGATGCGCGACCTGGGCCTGGTCAAGGTGTCCGAGCCGTTCACCAAGCTGCTGACCCAGGGCATGGTGCTCAACCACATCTACAGCCGGCGCAGCGACAAGGGCGGCATCGAGTACTTCTGGCCGCACGAGGTGGAAGACATCCGTGATGACGCCGGCAAGGTGACCCAGGCCCGCGTCAAGGCCGACGGCAGCCTGGTCGACTACGAGGGCGTGGGCACGATGTCCAAGTCCAAGAACAACGGTGTCGACCCGCAGGCCCTGATCGACCAGTACGGCGCCGACACCGCCCGGCTGTTCGTGATGTTCGCCAGCCCGCCCGAACAGACGCTGGAGTGGAACGACGCCGGCGTGGAAGGCGCGCACCGATTCCTCAAGCGGGTGTGGGGTTTCGGCGCGAAGAACGCCGCGCTGCTGCAGCGTGCGACCAGCAGCAACCTGAGCGGCGCCACGCTGCGCCCCGAGGCCGCCACGCTGCGCCGCGAGGTGCACCTGGTGCTGCGCCAGGTGAGCCATGACTTCGACCGCATGCAGTACAACACCGTGGTGTCGGGCTGCATGAAGCTGCTGAATGCGCTGGAAGGCTTCAAGGCGGACGGCAGCGACGGCGACACCGCCACGCTGTGCGAAGGCATGTCGGTGCTGCTGCGCGCTCTGTACCCGGCCTGCCCGCACATCACCCATGCGCTGTGGGCCGAACTCGGCTTCGCCCAGGCCGTGGGCGACCTGCTGGATGCGCCCTGGCCTGCGGTCGACGAGGCCGCCCTGGTGCAGGACCAGATCAGCCTGGTGCTGCAGATCAGCGGCAAGACCCGCGGCGCGCTCAGTGTGCCGGCGGCGGCCGACAAGGCTGCCATCGAGGCGGCTGCGCTGGCCTCGCCCGAGTTCGCCAAGTTCAGCGAGGGCAAGGCGGCGAAGAAGGTGATCGTGGTGCCGGGCCGGCTGGTCAACGTGGTGGTCTGACCGGCTGCATGGTGCACAGTCACGCACGCCGACGCCTCCTGGCCGCCCTGGCTGCCGTGGGCGGAGCCGCCTTGCTGGGCGGCTGCGGCTTCGCCCTGCGGCAGACGCCGCCGCTGCCCTTCCGCCGCATCGCGCTGACCGGCTTCGTGGCCGATTCGCCGCTGGCCGGCAGCCTGCGCCAGCGCCTCGCCGACGCCGCCCAGGTGGTCGACACCCCCGGCCAGGCCGAGGTGGTGCTGCAATCCATCACCGACAAGCGTGAGCGCAGCGTGGTCGCGTCCACTGCCGCCGGCCAGGTGCGTGAACTGCAGCTGCGGGTGCGCTTCGAGTTCCGCGTGGTCTCGCCCGGCGGACGCGAGCTGGTGCCTGCCAACGAACTGCTGCTGACCCGCGACATGAGCTACAGCGAGAGCTTCGCCCTGGCCAAGGCGCAGGAGGAAGCCGAGCTGCTGACCGCCATGCAGGACGACATCGTGCAGCAGGTGCTGCGCCGGCTGGCCCAGGCCCGCCCCTGACCGGAGCCACCCCATGCAAGTGCGCGCGGAGCAACTGCCCCAGCACCTGGCCCGCGGGCTGCAGCCGGTCTACACCATCCACGGCGACGAGCCGCTGCTGGCGCAGGAGGCGGGTGACGCCATCCGCACGGCCGCCCGCGCGGCGGGTTTTGTCGAGCGCAAGGTGTTCACCGTCAGCGGCCAGCATTTCGACTGGTCGGGCCTGCTGGGCGCGGCGCAGGCGATGAGCCTGTTCGCCGAGCGGCAGCTCATCGAGATCCGCATTCCCAGCGGCAAGCCGGGCAAGGACGGCAGCGAGGCGCTGCAGCGCTACTGCGGCCACCTGTCGGACGACGTGCTGACCATCGTGCACCTGCCCAAGCTCGACCGCCAGCAACAGCAGGGCGCCTGGTTCGGCGCGCTGTCGCAGGCCGGCCCCACGATCGAGGTGCTGCCGGTCGACCGCCGCCAGCTGCCCACCTGGATCGCCCAGCGCCTGGCCGCCCAGGGCCAGCGGGTGGCCGAGGGCGACGCCGGCCAGCAGACCCTGGCCTTCTTTGCCGACCGGGTGGAAGGCAACCTGCTGGCCGCCCATCAAGAGCTGCAGAAGCTGGCCCTGCTGTACCCCGCTGGCACGCTGGCCTTCGAGCAGGTGGAAGCCGCGGTGCTGAACGTGGCCCGCTACGACGTGAGCAAGCTGTGCGATGCGGTGCTGGCCGGCCAGACCGCCCGCGTGCTGCGCATGCTGGACGGCCTGCGCGCCGAAGGCGAGGCCGCGGTGCTGGTGCACTGGCATGTGGCCGACACCATCGCCGGGCTGAAGCGGGTGAAGGACGCGCTGGCCCAGGGCAAGCCGCTGCCGGTCGCCTTCCAGGAAGGCCGGGTCTGGGGCGTCAAGCAGCGGCTGTATGAACGTGTGCTGCCGCTGCTGGCCGAGCACCAGCTGGCCCACCTGGTGGAGGCCGCCAGCATCTGCGACGGTGTGGTCAAGGGCTTGAAGCACCCGCTGTGGCCGCTGGACGCCTGGGATGCCCTGCGCCACCTGGTGCTGCTGCTGGTGCAAGCCGTGGCCAGCCCGCCCGCGCCGCGCGGCAAGGCGCCGCTGCTGCGTGCGGGCCCGCGCCTGGCGCTGGAAGCCTGACGCGTCAGGGTGCAGCGGGGAAGGTGCAGCCCGCGCCGCTGCAGGTCAGCGCCACGAACACCTCGCTGCGGATCAGCCACTTGCCGTCACGCAGCACCCACTGCGCCGAGTAGCGGCCGCCCAGCATCGGCGCATTGGCCACGCTGCCCGGGTGGCCCGACCAGCGGCCCTCCTCGTAGGCCAGCGGCCAGTTCGGGCTGACCTGCACCGACACCGGCTCGCGCTGGTAGATCAGCCGGTTGGGCGACGGATTGGCCGGCGGCACCAGCAGCTTGCGTGCGGCCTCGGCGCCCTCCACCGGCTGGCCCAGGGCGCGTCGGATGGTGATGTCGGGCACCCACCAGGTGACCACCTTGTCCAGATCGTCCACCGCCATGGCCTGGGTCTGGGCAATGCGGGCAGCCTTGATGGCCGCCTCCTCGCGCGCCAGCGTGGCAGCGTCGCGCTGCGGCGGCGTGGTCTGGGCACTCGTCAGTGTGGTGACCGCGGCCAGCGCCGTGGCGATCAGGGAACGGGACAGGACAGCCATGCAAGCTCCGTGGGGTGAGGAAGGCGGGATTCAGTAACCGGCGTCGCGCTGCACCAGGTGGGCCAGCGGCGCACCGTCGGCCAGCGCGCGGATGTTGGCGGCCACCACCGCGGCGGCGCTGCGCTCGTCGGTCTGCGCGGCCACATGCGGCAGCAGCGTCACCTGCGGGTGGGCCCAGAACGCATGGTCGGCCGGCAGCGGCTCGGTGTGGAACACATCCAGCACCGCATGGCCGACCTGGCCACTGGCCAGCGCGGCCAGCAGGTCGGCATCGACCAGGTGGGCGCCACGCGCCAGGTTCACCAGGCCAGCGCCATGCGGCAGGCGGGCCAGCAGCGATGCATCCAGCAAGCCGCGGGTGTCGGGCGTCAACGGCAGCAGGTTGATCACCACCTGGGCGCCGGCCAGCGCCGTGTGCAGGCCGTCGGTGCCGGTGTGCACCTGCACGCCCGGCGGTGCGGCTGTGCCGGCGCCGCGGCGCCAGGCGGCCACCGGGTAGCCCTGCTGCTGCAGCCGCAGCGCCGAGGTGCGGCCCATCTGGCCCAGGCCCAGCACCAGCACCGGCACCTCGTCGGCCCGGCGCTGCGGGTGCTGCTGCCACACCGCCGCCTTCTGCTGGCGGGCATAGCCGAAGAAGCCGCGGTGCAGCGCCAGCGTGGCCCACAGCGCGGTTTCGGCCATCGCCGCATTCATCGCCGGATCGACCATGCGGGCGATGGGCACGCCGGCCGGCAGCGTGGCATCGGCCAGCAGGCGGTCGACGCCGGCCCACAGGCTCTGGATCAGCCGCAGCCGCGGCAGGCCCTGCAGCTGGCCGGGCGGCGGATTGGCCACGATGGCGGCATCGATCTGGTCATCGGCCGCTTCGCCGCGGGCCAGGCACAGGCGGTGGCCGGGCAGCGCCTGGCGCAGCGCGGAGGCCCAGGCGTCGCGCTCGGCGGCGTCGAAGTTGCCGGTCAGCAGCAGGTTCATGCGGGCACCGCCAGGTCGTCGATCAGGCCCTGCAGTGCGCAGGCGATGGTGGCCTGGCGCACCGCCGCGCGGTCGCCGGGAAAGTGCTGCGCCACGGCGCGGCTGGTGATGGCGCCATCCGCCCCGCGCTGCGCCCAGGCCAGCCACACCAGGCCCACCGGCTTGGTGGCCGTGCCGCCGCCGGGCCCGGCCACGCCGGTGACGGCCACCGCCCGCTGCGCGTGCGAGCGCTGCAGCACACCCGCGGCCATGGCCAGGGCCACCGGCTCGCTGACCGCGCCATGGGCGCCGATCAGATCCGCCGGCACGCCCAGCAGCTCGGTCTTGGCGGCGTTGCTGTAACTGACGATGCCACGCTCGAACCAGTCGCTGGAGCCGGCCAGGTCGGTGCAGGCACCGGCGATCAGGCCGCCGGTGCAGCTCTCGGCGGTGGCGATCATCTGGCCGCGCTGGCGCAGCGCGTCCGCCAGGGCATGTACCAGGGTGGGGATGGGGTCGGACATCGGGTTGTTCCTCAGCCAGTCAGCTCAGACAGTCAGCCGCAGCCACAGCGCGATCACCAGCAGCGTGCACAGCGCCGCCACCAGGTCGTCGAACAGGATGCCCCAGCCCTGGCGCCAGCCGATGGCCTGGCCGGGGCGCAGCTTGTAGAGCCGGTCGGCCCAGCGCACCGGGCCGGGCTTGGCGGCATCGAAGTAACGGAACAGGCCGAAGGCCACGGCCTGGCCCAGCAGGCCGGTGGGCATCACCAGCCAGAGGATCAGCCAGAAGGCCAGCACCTCGTCCCAGACGATGGCGCCGGGGTCGGCCGTGCCCAGGTGCTGCGCCGTGCGGGTGCAGGCCCACCAGCCCAGCAGCAGGCCGCCGGCGATGACCCAGCCCCACTGCGCGCTGGTCAGCCAGCGGTCGGCCACCACGAAGGCGGCCCAGGCCCACAGCGTGCCCACCGTGCCCGGCGCCCAGCGCGACAGGCCGCTGCCGAAGCCCAGCGCCACCCAGTGCGCCAGGTGGCCGCGCATGAAGCGGGCGGTGGGCCGAATCGGCGCGGTGGGGGCAGCGGCCGTCATGCGCCCGCCGCGAAGTGGTCGAAGCCCTGCAGCTGCAGCGGCACCGCACGGCCCTGGGCGTCCAGCAGACGCAGGCCGGGTTCGGCGGTCAGGCGGCCGATGCAGCGCGCGCCGACACCGGCCGCGGCCGCCGCGGCCTGCACCGCGGCACCGGCCGCCGGCGGCGCGGTGAACAGCAGCTCGTAGTCGTCACCACCGGCCAGGCAGCACTGCCATTGCTGCTGCTGCGGCTGGCGTGCCAGCACCGGGCCGATGGGCAGATCGGCCAGCCCGATCTCGGCGCCCACGCCCGAGCGGCGCAGCACATGGCGCAGGTCGCCGACCAGGCCGTCGCTGACATCGATGGCCGCGGTGGCCAGGCCGCGCAGGCCCAGGCCCAGTGCCACCCGCGGCTGCGGCTGCTCCATGGCCGTGCGCACCGCCTCGAAATCGGCACCATCCAGGCT
Source organism: Pseudaquabacterium pictum (assembly GCF_005403045.1). Classification (GTDB taxonomy): domain Bacteria; phylum Pseudomonadota; class Gammaproteobacteria; order Burkholderiales; family Burkholderiaceae_C; genus Pseudaquabacterium; species Pseudaquabacterium pictum. The sequence continues at coordinate 30,477 of NZ_BJCL01000020.1, read as the reverse complement.
GACATGGCCGCGGAAGGCCTCCAGCGCCAGCCGCGCATCGCCCAGGCCGCCGTGCAGCGGGTGGCTGACCCACAGCGCATCCCCCGCGCGGGCGCCATCGCGCCGCAGCGCCTGGCCGGGCGGCACCTCGCCGAAGACGGTGATGCAGAGGTTCAGCGGCCCGGCGGTGGTGTCGCCGCCCACCAGGCCAATGCCGTGCGCGTCGGCCAGATCGAACAGGCCCTGGGCCAGGCCGGCCAGGAAGGCCTCGTCCACCCGCGGCAGCGCCAGCGCCAGGGTGAAGGCCACCGGCTTCGCGCCGCAGGCGGCCAGGTCGCTCAGGTTGACGGCCAGCGCCTTGTGGCCCAGCCGCTCAGGCCGCACCGTCGACAGGAAGTGCCGACCCTCGACCAGCATGTCGCTGGAGATGGCCCACTGCATGCCGGCGGCGGGCTGCAGCAGCGCGCAGTCGTCGCCCACGCCCAGCACCGCCTGCGGCGTGGGGCGGGTGAAGTACTTCTGGATCAGGTCGAATTCGCCCAGGGCCATGGCCGGTGATTGTGGCCGACCCGGCCGGGCGTGCCGGGCCTCAGGCGCTGACCGGGGCCGCCGGGTGCACGCCGGCGGCCAGCAGCGCCCGGTGCAGTGCGGCCAGCGTGACCGGCTTCTCCAGCACCAGGTCGACGCCCAGCGCGGCGGCATCACCCGGGTGGCCGGTGCACAGGATGCGGCCCGGCGGCGGCCGGCCGGCGGCGCGGGCCTCGTCGGTGATGCGTTGCAGCAACGTGGGCCCATCGTCGCCCGGCATGTGGCGGTCGCTGATCACTGCGGCCACCGGCTGGCCGCGCCACTGTGCCAGCGCTTCGGCCGCATCGGCCGCCTCGGTCACCCGGTAACCGGCCGAGCGCAGCAGCTCGGCCAGCAGGAGGCGCGACAGCGCATCGTCGTCCACCAGCAGCACCAGGTCGGCGGTCCCGCCGGCAGCGGGCAGCGGCAGTGCTTCGGGCGCGGTGGTGGCCGCGGTCAGCAGGGGCAGGCGCACCACCACCTCGGTGCCCTGGCCGGGCTGGCTGCGCAGGCTGATCTCGCCCTGCATCGCCTCGGCCAGGCGCTTGCAGATGGCCAGGCCCAGGCCGTGGCTGCGCTCGCCGGCGGGCAGGCTGGCCAGACCCTGGGCGCTGCTGAACGGGGTGAACAGCAGCGGCTGCCGCTCGGGCGCGATGCCCACGCCGGTGTCCCGCACCGTCAGCCGCAGCCAGCCGTTGGCCACCGGGGTGGCGGCGTCGGGCGCGTCGGCCACGGTCTCGCCGTCCAGCACCGCGCTGACCAGCACCTGGCCGGCCGGGGTGTACTTCACCGCATTGCCGACCAGGTTGGCCAGCAGCTGGCGCAGCCGCAGCGCGTCCACACTGGCCTGGGCCGGCAGCGCGGGCGACAGCTGCAGCTGCAGCACCAGGCCGCGGGCCTGGGCCGCCAGCCGGTGCGGCTCGACGATCTGCTGCAGCAGCGGCACCAGCGCCACGCTGGCGGGCTGCAGCGTGAGCCGGCCCGATTCATAGTGGGCCAGGTCGAGCACGTCGTCGATCAGCTGCACCAGGGTGCCCGAGGCCTGCTGCGCCATCTGCCACAGCAGGCGCTGGGCCTCGTCCAGCGGGCCCTGGCCCAGTCGCGCCAGTGCCAGGGTGATGGCCTGCAGCGGCGCGCGCAGCTCATGGCTGGCGCTGGCGACGAACAGGTTCTTGGCCTGCACCGCATCCACCAGCTCGGCCTGCAGCGCCCGCTCACTCGACACATCGACCACATAGCCGGTCCAGGCGATGCGGCCGCCCTCCAGCGTGCGGGCCACCGCCTCGCAGTGCAGCCAGCGCGGGCCGTGCAGCGGGTGGTTGTAGTGCGCCGTCTGCTTGAATGGCTGGCGGGTGGCCAGGCATTCGGCCCGCGCCGCGCGCAGCCGGGCGGCCTGCGGCGCCGGGGCGCGCAGGGCCACCGCCTCGAACAGGCTGGGCACGTCGCGCAGGCCGGGGCCCAGGAAGGTGTCGACCGCGTCGCTGACATAGCGCTGCAGCAGCTTGCCGTCGGCACTGGCGATGTACTGGAACACCACGCCGGGCAGGCTGTTGGCCACCGCCAGCAGGCGCTGCTCGGCCTGGCGGCGCTGGGCCACCTCCTTCGACAGCCGGCGCATCCACCAGGCGCTGGCGGCGGCCAGCAGCAGCAGGGCCACGCCGGCGGTCACCATCAGCGGCAGCCAGCGCCGCCAGGGGAAGCCGGGCACCACGTCCACCGCCACCCAGCGGCGCATCATGCGCTCGCGCTCGGCCGGCGGAATGTCGGCCAGCGCGCGGTTGATCAGCGGCACCAGCGCCGCCGACGCCACCGAGGTGGCGAAGTGGAACTGCGCCGGCAGCTCGTCGACCCGTGCCACCTGGCGCAGCACGCCGTTGTTGTCGCTGTGGATGCGCAGGTTGGCGTACAGCTTGGCCTCGACCGCGGCATCGGCATCACCGGCGGCCACCATGTCCATCGCGGCCTGGCCGGAGGGCGCGTCGACGATGCGGATGTCGGCATAGCGCTCGGCCAGCAGGTCGCGCAGCGGGTGCTGGGCGGCCAGCGCCAGCCGCTTGCCGCGCAGGCTGTTCAGGTCCCAGTACAGCGGTGCGTCGCTGCGGGCGACGATCTGGTAGGGCATCTCCAGGTAGGGGTCGGAGAAGCTGAATTCGCGCGCCCGCGCCGGCGTGCGGGTGAGGAAGGGCACCAGGTGGATGCGGCCGGCGCGCAGCGCGTCCAGCATGTCGGCCACGCTGTCGAAGGGCACGACGTCGATCGCCGTGCCCAGGCGGGCGGCGACCTCGGCGGTGTAGTCGGCGGCGATGCCGGCATGGCCGCCGCTGGCCGTGGCCTCGTTCAGCAGGGTGAGGCCGCGCACCGCGCCCACCCGCAGCACGCTGCGGCCGGCGAGCTGGGCCTGCTCCTCTGGCGGCAAGGGCAGCAAGCGCGGCACGTTGCCGGCCTGCTGGCCCAGGTTGCTGAGGGCCGCCTGCAGCGACGGCATCGGCGACGGCCGCATCGCCGCCACGCCCTTGCTCAGTGCGCTGGCCAGCAGCGGCCAGTCGCTGCGCACGCCGAAGTGCATCTGCCCGGTGGCATAGACGATCGACCGCTTGACGCCGAGGCCGCCGATGCCCTCGCGCTGCAGCCGGTCCAGCGCCATCAGCAGGCTGCCGAAGTAGTAGTCGTCCTCGCCCAGGGCCACCGCGCGCAGGGCCTCGGCGGTGTCGGGGTGCTCGGTGATCAGCGCGTCGGGGTAGAGCCGCTGCAGGTAGTAGCGGGTGACATAGCCGCGCTCGATGGCCACCCGCCGGCCATTGAGCGAGGGCTCGGTGCTGAGCCGGTTGTCGGCCTGGCGGCCGATCAGGGCGCCGGGATTGGGGGCGGTGCCGAGGGTGTAGGCCATGTAGGCCTCGCGCGCGGGCTCGTAGCCCACGGTGGTCATCAGGTCGATGCGGCGCTCGCGCAGCGCGGCCAGGGTGCTGGGGAAGTCGGGCAGCACCACCGGCTCCAGCCGCAGGCCCAGGGATTGCGCCAGCCGGGTGAGGATCTCCACCTGGATGCCGGAGATCTCGCCGTTGTCGGCGATCACCTCGTAGGGCCGGTTGTCCGGCAGGTTCAGGCCCACGCGCAGCGGCGGCAGGCTGGCCAGGAAGGCCTGCTCCTTGGCATCGAGCAGGTCGGAGGCCGGGGTGACGATGCCCGGCTGCGGCGCCTGGCGGAAGCGGTAGGGCCCGCCGGCCGCCTGCGCGAGGGCAGCCGCTGCGCACATCCACAGCAGCCAGGCCGCCAGCAGCGCCCCGACTGCCCTGCGCATCACGGCGCCTGCTCGCGCAGCAGATTGGCCAGTTCCACCGCCGAACGCACGTTCATCTTCTCGAACAGGCGGGCACGGTGCACCTCCACCGTGCGCACGCTGATGTCCAGCGCGTCGGCGATCAGCTTGTTGGCCAGGCCGGCGACCACCCGCTCCATCACCTCGCGCTCGCGGTCGGTCAGCTCGGCCAGCGCGCGCTGCACCGCCAGCCGCGCGCGCCGGCGGACGATGGCCTGGCCGCTGACCTCCAGCGCCTGCACCACCCGGTCGACCAGGGCGTTGTCGGAGAACGGCTTCTCGACGAAGTCGAAGGCGCCGCGCTTGACCGCGGCCACCGCGGTGGGCACGTCGCCATGGCCGGTGAGGAAGATCACCGGCAGCGCCGTGGTCAGCCCGCGCTCGACCAGCCGCTCGAACAGCACCAGGCCGCTGGTGCCGGGCATGCGCACATCCAGCAGCAGGCAGGACGGGGCATCGGGCCAGGCCGTCAGGTCGCGGGTGGCGAGGAAGGCCTCGAAGGCCTCGGCATGGCCGAATCCTTCGGACAGCAGGCGGCGCGAGCGCAGCAGCCAGGCCAGGGCATCACGGACCACCGACTCGTCGTCGACCAGGTAGACAACCGGAATCCCCAATGGCGGTGCTGCTGTGGAGGCCATGGCCGGAGTATCCAGCACGGCGGGCCAGGCAGCGCCACGGGCGATCCCGGGGCGGCGTCAGCCGGCCGGTGGACGGCCCACCAGCTGCGGCAGGGTGAAGCGGAACCCGGTGCCGCCGGCGCGGCCACTGGCGTCACCTGGCCGCGGCGGCAGATTCTCGAAGTCCATCGCACCGCCATGCTGCTCCACCACCGTGCGGCACAACGACAGGCCCAGGCCCATGCCCTCGGGCTTGGTGGTGAAGAACGGGGTGAACAGCCGCTGCGCCACCTCGGCCGGGATGCCGGGGCCGGCATCGACCACCGAGAACACCACCCAGCGGCCCGGCGTGCCAGCCGCCGCGGGCGCCAGCCGCACGCGCAGCGTCAGCACCCGCTCGGCCAGTGGCGTGTCGGCCTCCATCGCCTGGATGCCGTTGCGCGCCAGGTTCAGCAGCACCTGCTCCACCATCGTGCGGTCGACCTTGACCCGCGGCACCGGCTGTGCGATGTCCAGCTCGACCCGCGCGCCGCTCTTGCGTGCCTGCAGCCGCACCAGCGGCAGCACCGACTCGATCAGCAGGTCTGCGGCGATCACCTCATGGGCCTGGTGGCGGCGGCGCACGAAGTCGTGCACGCTCTTGATCACCCGGCCGGCACGCTCGGCCTGCTCGGCGATGCGCTCCAGCGCATGCTGCAGCGAGGGCAGCAGGTCGGGATCGGGCCGATCGGGGTCCTGGCCCGGCAGCGCCGGCGCATGCACCAGGTTCAGCGAGCCGGTGGCATAGCTGGCGATGGCCGACAGCGGCTGGTTCAGCTCATGGCTGAGCAGCGAGGCCATCTCGCCCACGCTGGCCAGGCGGGCGGTGGCCTGCAGCCGCTCCTGCTGCTGGCGCGACAGGTCTTCCACCCGGCGCTGCGACGACAGGTCGAGCACCGCGCTCATCCAGCCGGTCTGCTTGCCGGTGCCGGTGACCAGCGGCGCCTCGTAGATCATCACCGGGAAGCGCTCGCCGTCCTTGCGCATGAACACCGTCTCGTAGCCCTGGTGCGGCTGCTCTTCGTCGGTGGCCGCGGCCTGGCGCTCGGCCTGGCGGCGCTGGTAGTCGGCCGCGTGCTCGGGCGGCCAGTACGGCGGCAGCGTGGCGTGCTGCAGCTCGTCGGCACTGAAGCCGACCATGCGGCAGAACGCCGGGTTGACGTAGACGATGCGGCCCTGGCGATCGCGGGCGCGCAGGCCGGTCAGCAGCGAATCCTCCATCGCCTTGCGGAAGCCCAGCGATTCGGCCAGCGCCTCCTCGGCGGCGGCGCGGCGGCGGCCGTCGCGCACCAGCAGCAGCACCACCGCGAACAGCGCGATCGACAGGCCCATCACCAGGGCGGTGGCGAGGTTGGGGATCAGGCTGGGCGCGCGCTCGGCCGCATCCACCCGCAGCTGCAGCGGCGAGCCGGGCAGGTCGACCACCCGCTCGGCCACATAGACGCCGGCGCCACGCACCGCGCCGCTGCGCGCCAGGCGGGTGCCATCGCCTTCGATGAAGCTCAGCTCATGGCTGCGCCCGGCATCGCTGCCGCGCACCTCGTCCAGCCACTGTGACAACAGCAGCGTGGCCACATGGAAGCCGACCAGCTCGCCGGCCTGCTGCACCGGCACGCAGACATCCACCACCTCGGCGCCCAGGCCGCCGGGCAGCGGCACGAACTGGCTGCGCGAAAACGCCGGCGTGGCCAGCCGGCGGGCGATGCCGCAGGCCACCTCGGCCTCCAGCGCCATCTCGGCACGCGACATGCGCTGGAACAGCGGCTCGCGGAACGGCGAGTCAGCTGCTTCCAGGATGCGCAGCCGCGCGTCGCGGCGCTCGATGCGGCCGATCTCGCGCTGGCTGCGCAGCAGCGTCTCGGCATGGCGCTGCCAGGCCTGGGCATCGGCCTCGCGTGTCTGCAGGCCCTGCAGGCCCTGCAGCACCAACTGGGCGCGGCGGCGGATCTCGCCCTGCGCCGCGGTGGCCTGGTCGTCGGTGCGCTCCTGGGCGCGGGCCTGCTCGTAGCGCAGCGTCAGCAGCACCAGCAGCGATTGCGCCACCACCAGCAGCACGACCAGCGCCACCCACAGCAACAGCCGCCGCGAGCGGGGGCTGTCCTGGGGTGGTGCGGATGCTGGGGTGGCGGGCGGCGCAACGGCGGTCATCAGGACCGCCAGTATTTCCCGCCGGCAGCGGGCCCGGCCTACGCAGTTGTGCGCATGGCCGGGCTTCGGTCCATCAGCGGGCGGCCTGGCCCACCAGCACGGCACCGGCCGGCAGGTGGCTGTAGACCTCGGCGTTGATCGCGCGCTGTTCGCCAGACTGGATGGCCTGCAGCGTGCTGGCCTTCACCGAGGCGCGCAGCGCGGTGCTGCGCACCGGCTCCATGTAGCCGGCCGACCAGGCCTTGGTCAGGCCGCTCTGGCGGGCGGCGGTCAGCTCGGCGCCGACCTCGGCGCGGGTCTTGGTGCTCTGCACGCCCTGCAGCCAGCTGTCGGGCGTGGCTTCCTGGGCGAAGGCCGAGCCGGCGGCAGCGGCGGTCAGGGCGATGGCGGCGATCAGGGATTGGGTGGCGTTCATGGTGGTGTCCTTCAAGGGTGGGTTGGCGTGGATGGTTCCGGTCGGTTGCTGGTGGCCTTGCAGTGCTGTCACAGCGCCGACCACGGAACGAAGTTTGAAGAGCGCAACCGACGCACGCCGAACAGCCACATGACAAAAACGTCATCCACCACCGGCGCCGGCGGTGGCACCATCACGGCCGATGCGACTCCTGGTGATCGAAGATGAGGTGAAGCTCGCCCAGTACCTGCACAAGGGCCTGGGCGAGAACGGCCATGTGGTCGACGTGGCACACGACGGCATCGAAGGCCGGCGCCTGGCCACCGGCGGCGACTACGACCTGGTGCTGCTCGACGTGATGCTGCCTGGCGTCGACGGCTTCGGTGTGCTGCAGGCCATCCGCGCCGAGAAGCGCAGCCTGCCGGTGCTGATGCTCACCGCCCGCGACCGGGTCGAAGACCGTGTGCGCGGCCTGGAGCAAGGCGCCGACGACTACCTCGTCAAGCCCTTCGCCTTCAGCGAGCTGCTGGCCCGCGTGGGTGCGCTGTTGCGCCGCGGCCAGCAGGCCGGCGCCGCACCGGCCACCGAACTGCAGCTGGCCGACCTGCGGCTGGACCTGCTGAGCCGCCGCGCCGAGCGCGGCAGCGAGCGGCTGGACCTGACCGCCAAGGAGTTCAAGCTGCTGGCCCTGCTGCTGCGCCGGCGCGGGCAGATCCTGTCGCGCACCACGCTGGCCGAGCAGGTGTGGGACATGAACTTCGACTCCGACACCAACATCGTCGAGGTGGCCGTGCGCCGCCTGCGTGCCAAGCTGGACGACCCCTTCCCCCACAAGCTGCTGCACACGGTGCGCGGCATGGGCTACGTGCTGGAAGACCGTGCACCATGAGCTGCCCGACGATGCTCTGCAGCCACTCGATCGCCCACCGGCTGTCGAAGAAGCTCGCCATCTTCACCGCCATCGTCATCGGCATGGTGTCCTCCGCCAGCTGGTTCTCGGTGGCGATGATGGTCAAGCAGCGCAACCTGCAGGACCTCGGCGTGCGCTGCGACCTGCTGGCCGACATCCTGAGCCTGGAGGCGCAGAACGGCGGCGAGACCGCGGTGCTGCAGCGCCTGCACACCGACGCACCGATGCGCGCCCGCACCCGGTTGGAAGTGTGGCGACCGGACGGCCAGCTGTTCTACGCAGACGCCACGCCGGCGTCGATGCAGGCCAGCGAGCATGTGCGCGCCCACGAGTTCGCCATCGACGCTCCCGGCCTGCCCGGCGGTCAGCTGCGCGCGCGCTACTCGGTGGACTTCACCAGCAGCGCCAAGCTCGGCGCGCGCTGGGCCATCATCCTCAGCGTGGTCACGCTGATGGCCGGCGTGGTCGTGGCGCTGGGTTCCGCCTGGTTCGTGCGCCGCAGCCTCAAGCCGCTGAACCTGCTGGCCGCTCAGACCCGTGCCATCTCGCCGCGCCAGCTGGACCAGCGGCTGGCGCTGGCCGATCCGGCCGAGGAGCTGTCGCCCTGGATCGTGCAGTTCAACGCGCTGATGGACCGGCTGCAGCAGGCCTATGGCCAGCTGGAGGCCTTCAACGCCGACGTCGCCCATGAGTTGCGCACGCCGCTGGCCACGCTGATCGGCGAGACCGAGGTGGCGCTGTCGCGCGAGCGCAGCCCGCAGGCCCTGCGCGAAACGCTGCAGTCCAACCTGGAAGAGATGCAGCGGCTGTCGGCCCTGGTCAACGACATGCTGTTCCTGTCGCAGGCCGACCGCGGCGTGACGGCGCGGCGCGGCGCGCCGGTCAGCCTGGCCGGGCTGGCGGCGCAGGTCAGCGAGTTCCACGAGGCCACGCTGGAAGACGCCGGCCTGGCACTGCGCATCGAAGGCGATGCCACGCTGCCGGTGGACGAGCCGCTGGTCAAGCGCGCGCTGTCCAACCTGCTGGGCAACGCCACCCGGTTTGCCGAGCCGGGCAGCACCGTGGTGATCGCCATCGCCCCGGCGCCCGAGCCGCAGCAGGTGCAGGTGGTGGTGCAGAACCGCGGCGAGGCGATTGCCGCCGACCACCTGCCGCGGCTGTTCGACCGCTTCTTCCGCGTCGACAGCGCCCGCTGCTGCGAGGACGGCCAGCACCACGGCCTGGGCCTGGCCATCGTGGCGGCGATCGCCCGCATGCATGCCGGCCGCACCGTGGCCGAAAGCGCCAGCGGCACCACGCGGGTCGGATTCACCCTGGCGACCTGACGCCGGTTACCCCCTCGGGGGCTACGCAGTTTCGCGCATGGACAGGCGCGTCGCGGGCGCGACACTCCTAGAATCCGCCCCCCCGATTCAGGACCGCCGACCCATGCCCAACCAGGAAGAAAAGCGCGCCGAGCTGCGCCGTGCCGCGCTGGAGTACCACGAGTTCCCCACCCCGGGCAAGGTGGCGATCGCCGCGACCAAGCAGATGGTCAACCAGCGCGATCTGGCGCTGGCCTATTCGCCCGGCGTGGCAGCCGCCTGCGAGGAGATTGTCGACGATCCAGCCAATGCCTGGCGCTACACCTCGCGCGGCAACCTGGTGGCCGTGGTCTCCAACGGTACCGCGGTGCTGGGCCTGGGCAACATCGGCCCGCTGGCCAGCAAGCCGGTGATGGAGGGCAAGGGCGTCCTCTTCAAGAAGTTCGCCGGCATCGACGTCTTCGACCTGGAGATCGCCGAGAACGATGTCGACAAGCTGGTCGACATCATCGCCGCGCTGGAGCCCACCTTCGGCGGCATCAACCTCGAGGACATCAAGGCGCCGGACTGCTTCTACGTCGAGCGCAAGCTGCGCGAGCGCATGAAGATCCCGGTCTTCCACGACGACCAGCACGGCACGGCCATCGTGGTGGGCGCGGCCCTGCTCAACGGCCTGAAGGTGGTGGGCAAGCGGCTGGACGAGGTCCGGCTGGTCACCTCGGGCGCCGGTGCCGCCGCGCTGGCCTGCCTGAACCTGCTGGTGAAGATGGGCCTGCCGAAGAAGAACATCTTCGTCACCGACCTGGCCGGCGTGGTGTACCAGGGCCGGGTGGAGCTGATGGACCCGGACAAGTCCGAGTTCGCCCAGGAAACGCCGCACCGCACGCTGGCCCAGGTGATCGCCGGGGCCGACGTGTTCCTGGGCCTGTCGGCCGGCGGCGTGCTGAAGGCACCGATGGTGGCCAGCATGGCCGCCAGGCCGCTGATCTTCGCGCTGGCCAACCCGAACCCGGAAATCATGCCGGAGGAGGTGGCCGCGGTGCGCAGCGACGCCATCATGGCCACCGGCCGGACGGACTATCCGAACCAGGTCAACAACGTCCTGTGCTTCCCGTACATCTTCCGCGGCGCGCTGGATTCGGGGGCGACCACGATCACCGACGAGATGGAGATCGCCGCGGTGCACGCCATCGCCGAACTGGCCCAGGCCGAGCAGGACGACAAGGTGGCCGCCGCCTACGCCGGCAGCACGCTGAGCTTCGGGCCGGAGTACCTGATTCCCAAGCCCTTCGACCCGCGGCTGATGATGAAGATCGCCCCGGCCGTGGCCCGCGCCGCCGCCGCCTCGGGCGTGGCCGCCCGGCCGGTGACCGACTTCGCCGCCTACGAGGAAAAGCTGCAGAGCTTCGTCTACGCCTCCGGCAACGCGATGAAGCCGATCTTCAGCCAGGCCAAGCGCGCCCAGCGCCGCAACGTCGCCTTCGCCGAAGGCGAAGACCGCCGGGTGCTGCGCGCGGTGCAGGTGGTGGTCGACGAAGGCCTGGCCCGGCCCTGGCTGGTCGGCCGTGCTAGCGTCATCCACACCCGCATCGAGAAGCTGGGCCTGCGGCTGCAGCCCGGGCGGGATTTCGACATCGTCAACATCGACGACGACCCGCGCTACCGCGACTACTGGCAGACCTACCACCGCCTCACCGAGCGCAAGGGCGTCACCGAGCAGTTCGCCAAGATCGAGATGCGCCGCCGGCTGACGCTGATCGCCGCGATGCTGCTGCACAAGGGCGAGGTCGACGGCATGATCTGCGGCACCTGGGGCAGCACCCAGCAGCACCTGGCGCACATCGACCAGATCATCGGCCGCCGCGCCGGCGTCAATGTCTACGCCTGCATGAACGGGCTGATCCTGCCCGGGCGCCAGGTGTTCCTGGTCGACACCCATGTGAACTACGACCCCACGGCCGAGCAGCTGTGCGAGATCACCATCCTGGCGGCCGAGGAGATGCTGCGCTTCGGCGTGCAGCCGAAGGCCGCGCTGCTGTCGCACAGCAGCTTCGGCAGCAGCAACCAGCCGTCGGCGGTGAAGATGCGCGAGACGCTGGCGCTGCTGCAGCAGCGCGCGCCCTGGCTGGAAGTGGACGGCGAGATGCACGGCGACGCCGCGCTGGACGCCGCCCACCGCGCCGAACTGATGCCGCGCAGCACCCTGCACGGCGAGGCCAACCTGCTGGTTCTGCCGAACATCGATGCCGCGAACATCAGCTACAACCTGCTGAAGACGGCCGCTGGCGGTGGCATCGCCATCGGCCCGGTGCTGCTGGGCGCGGCGCGGCCGGCGCACATCCTGACGCCGTCCGCCACGGTGCGGCGCATCGTCAACATGACGGCGCTGACGGTGGCCGACGCCAACGCCGCCCGTTGAGTCAGGCCGGCTTGCACCAGTCTGGTGCGACCTGCATCCAGGTGGTCGGGGACCATGAAAACGCGGATGTCAAGGACTTGACAAGTCTGTAAGTCCCTGATTCATGTCATGTTTCTGGATTGTGAGCACCCACTCAATTCCCCTGGTGGCTGCCCAAATTTGAGGCACCGGCTTGAGTTCCGGGGGCCGTTCCGGTAGCATTCGCAACTCAGATTTCAGGGTCAACCCGTGGAACCCGTTTGCGAGACCAGCCGGTCACCGATGAAGCATCCCCTGCGCAGCTGGGGGGCCAGATCGTCGGCAGTGGCTGGGCAGGTGCTGCTGATGGCAGCCATGCTGGTGGGTGGAGCGGCGCAGGCCAGGGGTCCGGCAGACACGCTGGGCACCGTGGCACTGGCCGCATTGCCGCCGGAAGCACGCACCACGCACCGCCTCATCCTGTCCGGTGGACCATTCCCCTACCGCAAGGATGGGTCGGTCTTCGGCAACCGGGAGCGGCTGCTGCCGCGCGCGGAACGGGGCTTCTACCGCGAGTACACCGTGCGCACGCCGGGGTCGCCAGACCGCGGCGCCCGGCGCATCGTGTGCGGCGGCCAGCAGCCCACTGCTCCTGAAGCCTGTTTTTACACCGCCGACCATTACGCCAGCTTCAAGCTGATCGCGCAGTGAGCGGCGCTCGATCCGGAACCGACCACTCTTAGAGCCAGGAGGAACGTGACCATGCTGCTGCAGACCGTCCGTCCCAATATCGTGCAGGCCATCCGTGCCTACCGTGTCGAAGACCTGATGGCCGCCGCCGAAGGCGCTGGCCAGCATTTCCTGTACGCCAACCTGACCGAGGCGCAATCCAAGCAGGACGTGCTCGACAAGATCGCCGAGTCCTTCCTGTTCCCGGCGCACTTCGGCAAGAACCTGGACGCGCTGTTCGACTGCATGACCGACCTGGTGCACCGCGCCGGCAGCCAGCCCGGCTTCGTGGTGGTGCTGGAGCAGTTGCCCGACAACGCCCGCTTCGACCGTGAAGCCCGCGAGCAGTTGCTCGACGTGTTCCGCGACGCGGCCGATTTCTGGGGCGAGCGGCGCATCCCGTTCCGCTGCTTCTACTCTTTCGCCGTGGCCCGCGCCAACGAGTCGAGCGCCTGGGAGCGTGTCAACGAGGCCGCGCAGGAGCCCGCCAAGCCCGCACCGAAGGCCGCGCCGAAGAACGGCGCCAACCCCAACTTCGGCATGAACATGCCGATGATGAGCAGCGCCTTCGACACCGCCATGTGGCTCAACGCGGCCTGACAAGGCCCCCCCGAAGCGCCTGCGGCGCTCCCCCCCCAGGGGGGCGGCCCCAGCGGCCCGGCAAAGCCGGTTCCGCGGCGCCCACTTGGTTTGATCGGCGGCCTGCGGGCCGCCTTTCTCATGGCGACACGCTGACGGCCTGCGCCAATGCCACGTACTCGGCCACCGGCACCTCCTCGGCGCGGCGCTGGGTGTCGAAGCTGCCGGCGAAGCCCTGCTCGTCCAGCCAGCGGCCCAGGGTGTGGCGCAGCAGCTTGCGGCGCTGCGAGAAGGCCACCGTCACCAGGGCCGACAGGCGGGCTTCGTCCAATTGCGGCGGCGTGGCCAATGGCACCATGCGCACGATGGCCGACACCACCCGCGGCGGCGGGTCGAAAGCCTCGGGCGACACGTCGAACAGCGCGTCGATGCGGTAGCGCCACTGCAGCATCACGCTGAGGCGGCCGTAATCCTTGCCGCCGGGGCTGGCGGCCATGCGGTCGACCACCTCCTTCTGCAGCATGAAGACCTGGTCGACCACCCGCGGCGCCACCGCCAGCAGGTGGAACAGGATCGGTGTGGAGATGTTGTAGGGCAGGTTGCCGACCACCCGCAGCGGTGCACCGGCGGCATCCGCCAGCGCAGCGAAATCGACCTGCAGCACATCGGCCTCGACCACGGTGACGCCCGGGCGTTGGCGCCAGCGCACCGCCAGGTCACGGTCGAGCTCGACGACAGTCAGCGCGCCACAGCGCTCCAGCAGCGGCTGGGTCATGGCGCCCAGCCCGGGCCCGATCTCCACCAGCGGCTGGCCCGGCTTGGGCGCGATGGCCCGCACGATCTGGTCGATCACCACCGCGTCGACCAGGAAATGCTGGCCGAAGCGCTTGCGGGCGATGTGCTGGCTCACACCGGCGGCTCGCGCATCTCGACGTAGGCGCGCAGGCGCAGCTCCTTGGCCCATTCCAGGTAGGTGCTCTCGAACTTGGATTCGCGCAGCCGCGCTCGGGCCTGCTCGCGCACTTCCTTGGGGTCGAGCGTGGCGCTGCGCCGTTCCAGGACCTGGATCAGGTGCACGCCGAAGCGCGAACCCACCGGCGGCGAGATGCCGCCCGGCGACAGGCGGTTCATCGCCTCCTCGAACTCGGGCACGAAGTTGCCGGGCGAGGCCCAGCCCAGGTCGCCACCGCCGGCAGCGCTGCCGTCCTCGGACACCTCGCGGGCGACATCGTCGAACTTGCGCTCGCCGCGCTCGATCTGCGCGCGCAGTGTCTCCAGCCGGCGCGCCACCTGGGCGGCCTGGGCGGCATCGGCGGCGCGCATCAGGATGTGGCGGGCGCGGGTCTGGGTGACCTTGTAGGGGTCGTCGCCCTGGCGGTCGATCACCTTCAGGATGTGGAAGCCGGCGGCGCTGCGCACCGGCTGCGGCGTGATCTGCCCCACCGCCACGCCCTTGGTGGCGGAGACGAACAGGTCCGGCAGGCGGTCGGCCGGCCGCATGCCGAGCTCGCCGCCGGCCTCGCGGTTGGCGTCTTCGCTGAGTTCACGGGCGACCTTGGAGAAATCCTCGCCGGCACGCAGCCGGGCCAGGGCCTGCTCGGCACGGGCCTGGCGCTGGGCCACGACGTCGGCCGCCGCACCTTCGGGCACGGTCACCAGGATCTGCGCCAGGTTCAGCTCGTCGCCGACGGCGGCCTGGGCCTGGCGTGCAGCCAGGGCCTGGTCGATGTCGGCATCGGTGATGCGGATGCGCTGGTTGACCTCGCGCTCGCGCACCCGCTCGACCAGGATCTGGTCGCGCAGGTTGCTGCGGAAGCGCGGCAGGTCCATGCCGTCGGCGCGCAGGCGGTCGCGCAGCTGCAGCACGGTGAGCTGGTTCTGCGCCGCGATGTTGGCGATGGCGCGGTCGATGTCGCCATCGTCCACCCGCTGGCCGCTCTCCCGCGCATGGGTGATCTGCACCCGTTCGTCGATCAGCGCGTCCAGCACCTGCTGGCGCAGGCTGTCGTCGTCGGGCAGACGGGTGTTGTCGCGGCGGGCGTCGGCCTTGATCCGGTCCAGCCGCTGCTGCAGCTCCACCGCGGTGACCAGCTCGGTGTTGACCACCGCGACGATGAAGTCGCCAGGGCGGCTGGCCGCCCGGCCACCTGCCGTTTGCGCCTGCACGCTGCTGCAGGCCAGCAGCACGGCCAGGGCCCAGGCGGCGGTGCGCCGGCCGGAGATGCCGGAAGGAGGTGGTGTGTGGGTCATGGCTCGGGATTGGAGAACGGGGTGCTTCGCGGCTCGCGCAGCAGCCGGTAGCCAGGGACATTGTCCTTCAAGGCCTGCAGCGGGTTGGAACCCAGGCGCGACAGGCCGACCAGCTCCAGCTGCAGCATCAGCCGGGTGGTGGCCTCGGCGCGGCCGGTGGACAGCCGTTCGGAGACGATGCGGGCGATCCAGCAGCCGGTGTCGTACTCGGCGCCGACCAGTGAATCGGTCATGCGGCGGTCGCGCAGGCTGTAGTTGAGCCGGCCCACGACATACAGCGTGCCGCCGCAGCCACCGGACGCGCCCACCGGCGTGGCCTGGCCCTTCCACAGCGGCCATTGCCAGCCCAGCTCGACCTGCTCGGACAGGCCACGCGCCAGCCGGTAGCCGGCCGACAGGGTGCGGAACGGCCCGGGCTGGTAGCGCACGCCGATGATCGAGCGCACCACGCGCTGGTTGTCGGGGTTGTACTGCAGCGCGGCATCCAGCTTCCAGGGGTTGAAGACCGAACTGCTGCCCTCGACCAGCACATCGGAAAAGCGCTGCGACAGCACGTCGCCCGACAGCACCACCCGCTGGTCGCGGAAACGGATGCGCTGGGCCAGGCCCAGGCGCAGGGTTTCGGCGCCGGTGGCCGCATCGACCAGCCGGGTGGTGACGCCGGCGGTGACCTGGTGCGCGTCGCTGACGCGGTCGATGCCGGAGAAGGCGTTCTCGGCGTAGATCGACACCGCGTTGAAGTCGCGCTCGGCGGCATCGAAGTTCGGCAGGCCGGCCTGGTCGCGGAACGGCGTGTTGACGTAGAGCAGGCGCGGCTCCAGCGTCTGCCGCTGGGCGCGGCCGAACCAGTGGCTGTCGCGCTCGAACACCATGCCGGCATCGACGCTGGTGGTCGGAATCACCCGCGAATCACGCTGCCGCGGCTGGCCGGGGGACTCGAAGCTGTAGCTGGCGGCGTTGAGGGTGAGCCGCGGCGTCAGCCAGGCGCCGGGCCAGGTGAACGGCCGGCTCAGCTGGCCCAGCACATGCCAGCGCCAGCCGGTGGGCACGTTGCGGTCGGCCGTGCCGGTGGTGCGGGTGAAGTGGTTGACCTCGGTTTCCAGCGAGGCGCGCAGCCCGGCGGGCAGCACCGGTGCCAGCCGCAGGCCCAGCTGCGGGCTGCGCTGGTAGGGCGCCACGATCAGGTCGCTGCCGGTGCCGGTCTGCAGCACCTGCCAGTGCTGCACCCGGGCATAGGCCTGCAGCGGGCCCAGCGCGGTGGTCAGTTCGCGCTGCAGCTGCACGTCCTGCCCCAGCAGGCGCGGCGAGGTGGACGGCACGATGGCCGGGAAGTCCTTCCAGTAGCTGTCGTCCGACACCCGCAGCAGCCTGGCGCGGTACCGGGTGGAGCGGCCCAGCCAGCCGGCGTTGTCGATCTCCCAGCCGAAGCGGGTGCTGCTGACGGTGCGGTCGTCGGGCAGCAGGTGCAGGCGCAGGCGGCCGTTGTGGCGCGGCTCGAGGTAGCGGAACTCGCTGTCCAGCGCCAGGCCGCGGCGGGTGAGCACGGTGGGGGTGAAGGTGGCGTCGCGGTTGGGCGCGATGTTCCAGTAGTACGGCACGCCCAGCTCGAAGCCGCTGCGGCTGTCCAGCCCGATGGTGGGCGGCAGCCAGCCGCTCTTGCGGTCGTCGGTCAGCGGAAAGCTCAGCACCGGCAGGCCGAGGATGGGCACGCCCAGGAACTGCAGCACCGCGCCCTCGGCCACGCCCTCGTTGGCCTCGAAGTCGAGCTTGACGCGGTCGGTGCGCAGCAGCCAGTCGGGTTCACCGCCACCATCGCGCGGGCAGCTGGAGTAGATGGCGTTGTAGGCGCGCGAGCGCTCGCTGTCGAGGAAATCGATGCGGTCGGCACGGCCGCCGGCGCCGACGCGGTCGAACTCGAACTCGGGCTGCAGGAAGAAACCCTCGAAGCGCTGCACCTGCAGCTGCAGCTCGGTGCCGGTGTAGCGCACGCCGTCACGGCCGATGAAGACCTTGCCCTTGGCCAGCGCGGTGTCGCTGGCGCTGTCGTAGCGCAGCCGGTCGGCCTTGATCAGCACGCCGGCGCGGCGGAACTCCACCGCGCCCTCGGCCACCGCGTCCAGGTCGGGCCGCACCTTGACCTCGTCGGCCAGCAGGATCATCGGCCGCTGACGCGATGCCGCGCTGCCGGCCGCCGGCGCCAGCGAAGTGCTGGGCTGCAGCGGCGCCGGCTCGGCCGCCCAGACGGACTGGCACAGCAGCGCCGCGGCCAGCGGAATCAGCGCGAGGCGGCGGGGGCAGGAGACGGCGGTGGAGGCGGCGCGGACAGGGTGCACGGCAGGGCGGGAAGACAGGATGGCCGGCCGGCTGGCGCCACCGCGACACCGGCCAGTCGCCGGGGCCCGTGCCCCAGGCGCTGCGCCGGCGGTTCGTAGAATCGTTCGATTATGTCGTCTGCCCTGCCCGCGTCCTCGTCCCACCAGCCGCCCGCCGCCACCGGCGTGGCCTGGCCCGATGCCCAGCGCGAGGCAGCGTTCTGGCGCTGGTTCACGCCGCTGGCGGCGCAACTGGGCCTGCAGGCCGACAGCCTGGCGCCGGCCTCGGCCGATGCCAGCTTCCGCCGCTACCTGCGGGTGCAGGCAGCCGACGGCAGCAGCCGCATCGTGATGGACGCGCCGCCACCGCAGGAAGACGTGCGCCCGTTCATCGACATCGCCGGCCGCATCGCCGCCGCGGGTCTGCATGCGCCGGCGGTGCTGGCCAGCGACGCGGACCAGGGCTTCGTGCTGCTGGCCGACCTGGGCCGCCAGCTTTACCTGCCCACGCTGCAGGCCGCCGCACCGGACCAGGCCGACCAACTGATGCGCGAGGCCGTGACTGCCCTGGTGCACTGGCAGCGCCACATGGACGGCACCGGCCTGCCGGCCTACGACGACGCGCTGCTGCGCCGCGAGCTGGCGCTGTTCCCCGACTGGTGCGTGCAGCGCGAACACGGCATCACCTGGACGGCCACCCAGCAGGCCACCTGGGACAGGCTGTGCGACACCCTGGTGGCCAGCGCCCTGGCCCAGCCCACGGTGGTGGTGCACCGCGACTGGATGCCGCGCAACCTGATGATCGCCACGCCCAATCCCGGCATCCTGGACTTCCAGGATGCGGTGGTCGGGCCCATCACCTACGACATCGCCTCGCTGCTGCGCGACGCCTTCCACAGCTGGGACGAGGCGCAGGAGATCGACTGGGCCGCCCGCTGGTGGCAGCAGGCGCGTGCGGCCGGCCTGTTCGGCGAGCATGACTTCGCCACCGACTTCGGCGAATGCTGGCGCGCGCTGGAATGGATGGGCCTGCAGCGCCACCTGAAGGTGCTGGGCATCTTCTGCCGCCTGAAGCACCGCGACGGCAAGCCGGCCTATGCGGCCGACCTGCCGCGTTTCTTCGCCTATGCCACCAAGGTGGCGCTGCGCTACCGCGAGCTCAAGCCGCTGGTCGGGCTGATCGAGCCGATGACCGGCGCGCTGACCACCACCGCCTTCTCACTGCGCTGACGGCCCGGCCGGCGGCGGCCCGGCCCAGGGCCGCGTCTCGCAGCCGGCGGCAGTGAGCCAGGGGTCCTTGTCCTCGCCGCCGAACAGGTCGATCAGGAAATCGAGGAACACCCGGGTGCGCGCCGGCAGGTGCTTGCGGCTGGGCATGGCCGCCCAGATGGTGATGGAGAACAGCCGCCACATCGGCAGCACCCGCTCCAGCGCGTTCTCCAGCAACGCATCCTCCAGCACGAAGGACGGCAGGCCGGCGATGCCCAGGCCGTGCAGCGCACCGGCATAGGTGGTGTCGATGTGGGTGGACGACAGCACCGACCGGCTGGGCACCAGGGTGACCGACTCGGCCGGGGCGTCATCGGGCCCGTTGCCGCCGGCCTGGAAGGTGATGCCGCGCTGCAGGTCGCTGATCGGTGGCAGCAGGGTGTCGTGGTGCACCAGCTCGCTGGGGTGGCTGGGGCGGCCGCGGGCGTCCAGGTACTCGGGCGAGGCGCACATCACCACTTCGGTGCGGGCCAGTCGGCGGGCGATGAAGTCGCCTTCCAGCGGCCGGCGCGAGGCCACGATGGTCAGGTCGAAGCTGTCGTCCATGGTCTCCACCGGGCCGGGCGAGTGCAGTTCCACCGTCACCTGCGGATACAGGCGGCGGAAGGCGGCCAGGTTCTTCACCACCTGGTGCACCGCCAGCGCGGGCGGCAGCAGCACCCGCAGATGGCCGCGCGGCTCGCCGACGGCATTGGCCACCCGCACCGCGGCCTCGTCCACATCGGCCAGGATCTGGCGCACCCGCTGCAGGTAGTCGTCACCGGCCTCGGTGAAGCTCAGCCGCCGGGTGGTGCGGTTCATCAGCCGCGCGCCCAGGTGCTCTTCCAGCTCGGCGATCACCCGCGTCACCACGGCCGGCGCCATGTCCAGCACCCGGGCGGCACCGGCAAAGCTGCCCTCGTCGGCCACCTTGGCCAGCACCCGCATTGCACGCAATTGGTCCATGGCTGATTATGGATTACAAAGTTGTAATCTTTCGGTAATCTGGGTTCTGAAAGGCGATTATTCCCAAATCAGCAACGAACCATTGCGGATCTGCTGGTTTTTCCCATCAGGGTTGATCTCTACAGTTCACCCCATCGATGAGCCGGAACACACCAAGCGACTCACCGAGACCGGACAGAACCGCCGCCCTGACGGGCCCCGACGCTCCGGCTTTCGTTCAACGCAACCACTGGAAATCATCATGACCCACACCCGCCAACTCCTCGCCGTCGCCGCTGTCACCGCTGCATCGCTGCTCAGCGCCGGCGCAGCCTTCGCCCAGGAAGCCACCCCCGACACCTGGCTGCAGGTGCAGAGCACCAAGAGCCGCGCCGACGTGAGCGCCGAGCTCGTCGCCGCCCGCCAGTCGGGCCTGACCAAGGCCTGGTCGGCCGGCTACATGGAGCCGGTGCGCACCAGCGCCCTGCGCGCCACGGTCCAGGCCAGCACGCTGCAGGCCATCGCCAGCGGCGAACTGAAGGCCATCAACGCCGAGGTCTACAGCTTCACGCCGGCCGCCGCCCCGACCCTGGCCGCCAAGTAAGCCGACAGCCCCACCGCATCCAACCCATCCACAGGACACCACCATGACCACCACCCGCCAACGCATCGCCGCCGCCGCCATCGCCCTGCTGGGCGCCAGCGCCGCCTTCGCCCAGGAAGCCACGCCCGACACCTGGCTGCAGAGCGCGCAGAGCACCAAGAGCCGTGCCGACGTGAGCGCCGAACTGACCGCCGCCCGCCAGTCGGGCCTGACCAAGGCCTGGTCGGCCGGCTACATGGAGCCGGTGCGCTCCAGCGCCCTGCGCGCCGAGATCAAGGCTGCCACGCTGCAGGCCATCGGCAGCGGCGAGATCAAGGCGATCAATGCCGAGGTCTACGGCTACACGCCGGCCGCCCCGGTGCGCCTGTCGCAGGCCGCGCGCTGAGCGAGCACCCAGGCCCGCAAGGGCCAGGCATGACAACGGGCCCCGCGGGGCCCGTTGGTGTTTCTGGCGGCGCCTGCCGATCAGGGATGCGCGGCGATCACCTGGGCCACCGCCGCGGTGAGCTTCTGCGCATACGGCACATGCAGGAACTCGTTGGGCCCGTGGGCGTTGCTCTTGGGGCCCAGCACGCCGCAGACCATCATCTGCGCCCGCGGGAAGCCCTGCTGCAGCATGCTCATCAGCGGGATGGTGCCGCCCTGGCCGATGTAGGCCACCGGCGCGCCGAACTGCGCGCGCGACGCCGTGTCCAGCGCCGATTCCAGCCAGGGCGCCAGGCTGGGCGCGTTCCAGCCGTTGGCGCCCAGCGCACCGGCGCGGCCGTCGGGATGGAAGGTGACCTTGGCGTTGTAGGGCGCGTTGTCTTCCAGCAGCGCCTTGAGCTTCACCGAAGCCTCGTTGCCATCCACCAGTGGCGGCAGCCGCAGGCTGAGCTTGAAGGCGGTGTGGGGCCGCAGCACGTTGCCGGCACTCTTCATCTCCGGGAAACCGTCAACGCCAGTGACCGACAGCGTGGGCCGCCAGTGGCGGTTCAGCAGGGCCTCGGCCGGATCGGTGGTGGTGGGCAGCGTGGCCGTGCCGTCGGCACCGCAGGCCCAGGGGAAGGTCTTCCAGGCCTGGTCGCCCAGGATCTTGGCAGCGTCCTGCACCTGGGCGACGCGGTCGGCCGGGATGGCGCAGTGGAAGAACTCCGGCAGCAGCCGGCCGGTGGCCGAATCCTCCAGCCGGTCGAGCACGTTGCGCAGGATGCGGAAGCTGCTGGGCACCACGCCCGAGCTGTCGCCCGAGTGCACGCCCTCGGTGAGGATCTCCACCTTCAGCACGCCCGAGACCATGCCGCGCAGGCTGGTGGTGAGCCAGAGCTGGTCGTAGTTGCCGGCGCCCGAGTCCAGGCACACCACCAGGCTGACGTTGCCCAGGCGGGGCCGCAGCACGTCCAGGTAGGCCGGCAGGTCGTGCGAGCCGCTTTCCTCGCAGGTCTCGATCAGGCCGACGATGCGCGGGTGCGGCAGGTTCTGGGCCTTCAGCGCCTCGACCGCGGTGATGGTGGCGTAGACGGCATAGCCGTCGTCGGCGCCGCCGCGGCCGTACAGCAGGCCATCGACGTACTTGGGCGTCCACGGGCCCAGGTCGTTGCGCCAGCCGGTGAACTCGGGCTGCTTGTCGAGGTGGCCGTAGGCCACCACGGTGTCGGCACCCGCGTCATTGGCGCCGGGCTTGGTGCCGGCGATCTCGAAGAAGATCACCGGCGTGCGGCCGGGGATGCGCACCACCTCCAGGGCGAGGCCGGGCACCTTGCGGCCCTCCACCCACTGCGCGGCATCGCGCACCACCCGCTCGATGTGGCCATGGGCCGCCCAGTCGGCATCGAACATCGGGCTCTTGGCCGGGATGGCGATGTAGTCGGTCAGCGCCGGGACGATGGCCTCGTCCCAGCGTTGGCGGGAAAAGCTGCCCAGCGCGCTGGCCTCGTCGGGCTGCAGCGGCAGGTGGGGATCACGGGCGTTCATGCGGGGCTCCTTGCGGGAAGCCGCCATCGTAGCGCCGCGCCGGCGGGCCGGTGCAGGTCAGCCGAAGTGGCAGAAGCAGAGCTTGTTGCCGTCCAGATCGCGGAAGTAGCCGGCGTAGAAGCCCTCGCCGCGCTGGCCGGCCGGGCCTTCGTCGGTGCCGCCCAGGTCGATGGCCAGCTTGTACTGCGCGTCGACCTGCGCCTTGCTGCCGCACATCAGCGCCGTCATCGTGCCGTTGCCGGGGTGGGCCGGCTTGCCGTCGAACGGCAGGATCACGCTGACCATCGGCTGGTCGGGCGCGGTGCCCCAGGCGCGGCCGCGGCCGAAGTCCATCAGCATCTTGCCGCCCATCGGGGCCAGCAGGGCGTTGTAGTAGGCGGTGGCGCGTTCCAGGTCGCTGGTGCCGAGGCAGACGTAACCGATCATGGGGATCTCCGGTGTGCAGGGGTGGCCAGCGTACGGCCGGTGGCCCCGGTCGCGCCAGCGGGTTGGCCCCGGTTCAGCCGCGGGCGATCTTGAACACCGCCACGCTGGCGCGCAGGTTGGGCCAGCGGCGCACCGCGCGGCCGGCGTGGAAGCCGAAGCTGTCGAGGATCTGCAGGCCGTTGCGGCGGGCCAGCACCTCGAAGTCGGCAAAGGTGCCGACGCGGATGTTGGGCGTGTCGTACCACTGGTAAGGCAGCGTCCGCGTCACCGGCATCCGGCCCTGGGCCACGCTCAGCCGGTTGGGCCAGTGGGCGAAGTTGGGGAAGCTGACGATGCCGATGCGGCCCACCCGCGCCGTCTCGCGCAGCATCTTCTCGGTGTTGCGCAGGTGTTGCAGGGTCTGCAGCTGCAGCACGACATCGAAGCTGTGGTCATCGAACAGCGCCAGGCCGTCCTCCAGGTTCAGCTGCACCACGTTGACGCCGCGCCGGGCGCAGGCCAGCACGTTCTCGTCGGCGATCTCCACGCCGTAGCCGGTGCAGCCCTTGGCCTGCTGCAGGTGGGCCAGCAGGGCGCCATCGCCGCAGCCCAGGTCGAGCACCCGGCTGCCGGCGGGCACCAGGTCGGCGATCAGTTCCATTTCGGTGGTCACGCCGTTCATCGCTGCACCTGCCGGGCAATGCGGTCGAAGGTGGCGCGCAGCACGCCGTGGTAGCGCGGGTCCTCCAGCAGGAAGGCGTCGTGCCCGTGGGGTGCGGCGATCTCGGCGTAGCTGACGTCGATGCGGTTGTCGACCAGGGCCTTGACGATCTCGCGGCTGCGTGCCGGCGAGAAGCGCCAGTCGGTGGTGAAGCTGACCACGGTGAAGCGCTTGCCCCGGGCCGCGGCGAACGCCGCCGACAGATCGCCGCCAAACGCCGCCGCGGGGTCGAAGTAGTCCAGCGCGCGGGTGATCAGCAGGTAGGTGTTGGCGTCGAAGTAGGTGCTGAACTTGTCGCCCTGGTAGCGCAGGTAGCTCTCGATCTGGAACTCGATGTCCTGGGTGGAATAGCCCAGCTCGGCGGCGCGCATCTGGCGGCCGAACTTCTCCTCCATCGAGTCGTCGCTGAGGTAGGTGATGTGGCCGATCATGCGCGCCACCCGCAGGCCGCGCTGCGGCACCACGCCATGGGCGTAGAAGTGGCCGCCGTGGAAGTCGGGGTCGGTGATGATGGCGCGGCGCGCCACCTCGTTGAAGGCGATGTTCTGCGCCGACAGGTTGGGCGCGGTGGCCACGGCCACGCATTCACCCACGCGTTGGCCGTGGCGCAGCGTCCAGCTCAGCGCCTGCATGCCGCCCAGGCTGCCGCCCAGCACGGCGGCCAGGCGGTCGATGCCCAGCACGTCCAGCAGGCGGGCCTGGGCGTCGACCCAGTCTTCCACCGTCACCACCGGGAAGTCGGCGCCCCAGGGCCGGCCGGTGGCCGGATGCATGTGCATCGGCCCGGTCGAGCCGAAGCAGGAGCCCAGGTTGTTGATGCCGATGACGAAGAACTTGTCGGTGTCCAGCGGCTTGCCGGGGCCCACCAGGTTGTCCCACCAGCCCTCGCTCTTGTCCTGGCCGGCGTAGGTGCCGGCCACGTGGTGGCTGGCGTTCAGCGCATGGCAGACCAGCACCGCATTGCTGCGCGCGGCGTTCAGCGTGCCATAGGTCTCGTAGACCAGTTCATAGCCGGGCAGCTGCGCACCGCTGCGCAGCGGCAGCGGCGCGTCGAAGCGCTGGGTCTGGGGAGTGACGTGGCCGAGGGCGCCCATGGTGGATGACGAGTGCGTGTGTGACAGCTGCCAAGAAAAAACCCGGTGCCGCTAGCCAAGCGGTCCACCGGGTCGGGCGTCACACTTTTAGCGGCATTTTTAAAGCGCCCGCAATCAGGACCAAATCGGCGCTGCGCCGGAGTCTATCAGCGGGAAATGCAGCCTTTGGCCGGCGCTGTTCGACCGATCGGTGCCGACCTCGCGGCGTCCAATCGACCGCATGCCCTCCTGGTTGATCACGCTGGACCGGTACTTCCCGATCCGCTACCTCACCCTCGCCACCGCGGCGCTGCTGCTCGCCGGCGGGCTGGCGCTGTGGCTGGTGCAGCCGGTGCCGGGCTGGCCGCTGGCCCTGGTGGCCGCCGGCGCCGCGGGCCTGGCCATCGGCATCAGCGACCTGCGCCAGACCCGCCATGCGCTGCTGCGCAACTACCCGGTCATCGGCCACCTGCGCTTCCTGTTCGAGTGGATCCGGCCGGAGATCCGCCAGTACTTCCTGGAGAGCGACCGCGAGGCCGTGCCCTTCAGCCGCGCCCAGCGCAGCCTGGTCTACCAGCGCAGCAAGAACGAGAGCGACAAGCGGCCCTTCGGCACCCAGCTGGACGTGCACGGCGTGGGCTACGAGTGGATCAACCACAGCCTGCAACCCAGCACGGTGGCCAGCCACGACTTCCGCACGTCCATCGGCGGAGCGCGCTGCACCCGGCCGTATGCGGCCAGCCTGTTCAACATCTCGGCGATGAGCTTCGGCGCGCTGTCGGCCAACGCCATCATGGCGCTCAACGGCGGCGCCAAGGCCGGCGGCTTTGCGCACGACACCGGCGAGGGCTCGATCAGCCAGCACCACCGGGTGCACGGCGGCGACCTGATCTGGGAGATCGGCTCGGGCTACTTCGGCTGCCGCAACGACGACGGCACGTTCAGCGCCGACAAGTTCAGCGCCAATGCGCGCGACCCGCAGGTGCGCATGATCGAGCTGAAGCTGAGCCAGGGCGCCAAGCCCGGCCACGGCGGCATGCTGCCGGGCCCGAAGGTGACCGACGAGATCGCCGCCGCCCGCGGCGTGCCGGTGGGGCAGGATTGCGTGTCCCCGGCGGCGCACAGCGCCTTCGACACGCCCATCGAGATGCTGCGCTTCATGGACCGGCTGCGCAGCCTGTCCGGCGGCAAGCCGGTGGGCTTCAAGCTGTGCATCGGCCATCCCTGGGAATGGTTCGCCATCGTCAAGGCCATGGCTGCCACCGACCTGCTGCCCGACTTCATCGTCGTCGACGGCGCCGAGGGCGGCACCGGCGCCGCACCGCTGGAGTTTGCCGACCATGTGGGCGCGCCGATGCAGGAGGGCCTGCGCCTGGTGCACAACACGCTGGTCGGCATGAACCTGCGCCAGCGCATCAAGATCGGCTGCGCCGGCAAGATCGTCAGCGCCTTCGACATCGCCCGCGCGATGGCCTTGGGTGCCGATTGGTGCAACTCGGCGCGCGGCTTCATGTTCTCGCTGGGCTGCATCCAGGCCCAGCACTGCCACACCGGCACCTGCCCCACCGGCGTGGCCACGCAGGACCCGGTGCGCCAGCAGGCGCTGGTGGTGCCCGACAAGATGACGCGCGTGGCCAACTTCCACCGCAACACGCTGGAGGCGCTGCGCGAGCTGGTGCAGGCCGCGGGCCTGCAGCATCCGCGGCAGATCACCGCCAGCCACATCGTGCGCCGCACCGGCGACCAGGAGGTGCGCCTGCTCAGCAGCCTGCTGCAGACAGTGGCGCCGGGCGAACTGCTGGCGGCCGAGCGCGGCGAGACGCCGTGGCCGCATGCGGTGTTCAGCACCTACTGGCCGCAGGCCAGCGCGGACAGCTTTGCGCAGCAGGCAGACCGCCGCACGGCCGGACGGCACCGCGAACCGGGTGCCAGCGCCCCCGCAGACGCGGGGATTGGCAGCACCCACACCATCGCCGTCCACAGCTAGCATCTGGTGAATTGTGGTCGCCTGGTTGTCCGGCGGCCCGTTTTGCAGTCCAACCAGGATCAGGTCATGAAGCTGTTGAAGATCGCCGCCGTCGTCGCGGCCTTGGGTGCGGTGGGTGCGCAGGCCGCCACGGTGGGCATGACGGTGGTCGGCTCGGCCGGTGTGAACAACGACATCTTCGCGGCCGATGGCGAAACGCCAGCATTCGAGACGCCATGGCAGGAGGGAACCGCCTGGTGGTACGGCTTGGACGAGGCCCTGACCTTCACCTTCGACCAGGCCTACCAGATCACCGGCATCACCATCAATGTCGACAACAACGACTTCTACCGTGTCGACCTGTCGACCGACGGCACAAGCTGGGTCGATTACCACACGGTGCTGGCCTTCGATGGCGCGGCCGATTTCGGCATGGACACCTTCACCCCCAGCAAGCCGGCCACCGCTGACTTCTACCGCCTTGCCCGCGTGACCGCGCTGGCTGGCGACGGCTCCTACAGCGTCGGTGAACTGCAATTCAATGGCGTGGCCGCCCCGGTGCCCGAGCCCGAAACCCTGGCGCTGATGCTGGGCGGCATCGCCGCCCTGGGTCTGAAGCTGCGCCGCCGCGCCGGCTGATCGCGCGCCAGCCGCGCCTGGCGCGCCGCACCAGTGCAAAGGCCGGCAGATGCCGGCCTTTTGCATGGGCGCTGCACGCGGCGCGTCAGGCCGGCGGGGCGGTGTCGATGAAGCTGGGCCGCGCGGCCAGCTTCTCGGCCAGCTTGGCCAGGTTGGGGTGGTCACCGCGCCAGTCGATGTGGCTGAAGCGGAAATCCAGGTAGCCCAGCGCCACGCCCACCGCCACGTCGGCCAGGGTGAAGTGGTTGCCGTTGCACCAGGGCTTGTCGCCCAGGCCCAGGCTCATCGCCTTGACGGCCGACTTGATGCGGCTCATCTGGCGGTCGATCCAGGCCTGGCTGCGGGCGCCTTCGCGCGGGCCCCAGGTGGCCTCCATGCGCGCCAGCAGCGCGGCATCGCACAGCCCATCGGCCAGCGCCTCCCAGGTGCGCACTTCCACCCGCTCACGGCCGGACGGCGGGATCAGCTTGCCCACCGGCGACAGGGTGTCGACATATTCGACGATCACCCGGCTGTCGAACACCGCCTCGCCGCCGTCGAGCACCAGGCAAGGCACCTTGCCCAGCGGATTCATCTTCAGCATCGCGTCGCTGCCCCAGACATCCTCGATCACCAGCTGGTAGTCGAGCTTCTTCTCGGCCATCACCACGCGGACCTTGCGCACGTAGGGACTGGTGAGGGATCCGATGAGTTTCATGGTGGGGGGTCAGGTCGCCCGGGTTTGGAGGGAAGCACGCTGGCAGGAAACAACGCTGAAATTCATTCTAGCCAAGGCGCCCCGGGCGCCGCGGACAAGGCACCGGCGTGTGGGGATCATCGCGGCAGCGTCCAGTCGACCCGCGCCGGGCGCCCCGGCAGCGCCAGGCTGGCCGTCGCCGCCGGCGTGCGGGCCAGCACCTGGCCGCGCCGCACCACCAGCAGCCGGGTGGCCCGCAGGCGCAGCGCCTCCACCGGGTTGCGGGCCTGCAGCAGCACCATGTCGGCCGGCGCGCCCACCACCAGGCCGTCGGCCGGCAGGCCCAGCACGCGGGCAGCGTTCACCGTCACCGCGTCGAAGCAGGCGCGCATGCGGGCCTGGCTGGTCATCTGGCCCACATGCAGGCCCATCGAGGCCACCTCCAGCATGCAGCCCGAGCCCAGCGCGTACCAGGGGTCCATCACGCAATCCTGCCCGAAGGCGACGTTGACGCCGGCGTCCATCAGCTCGGGCACGCGGGTCATGCCGCGGCGCTTGGGGTAGGTGTCGTGGCGGCCCTGCAGCGTGATGTTGATCAGCGGGTTGGCCACCGCATGCACGCCGGCCTCGGCGATCAGCGGCAGCAGCTTGCTGACGTAGTAGTTGTCCATCGAGTGCATGGACGTGAGGTGCGAGCCGGTGACGCGGCCCTGCAGGCCCAGGCGCCGGGTGTGGAAGGCCAGGGTCTCGATGTGGCGCGACAGCGGGTCGTCGCTTTCATCGCAGTGCATGTCCACGCGCAGGCCGCGCGCGGCGGCCAGCTCGCAGAGGATCTTCACACTCTCGGCGCCATCGGCCATGGTGCGCTCGAAGTGCGGGATGCCACCGACCACATCCACGCCCAGGTCGAGCGCGCGTTGCAGGTTGTCGAGCGCGCCGGGCGCACGCAGCACGCCGTCCTGCGGGAAGGCCACCAACTGCAGGTCCAGATAGGGCGCCACCCGGCGCTTGACCTCCAGCAGCGCGCGCACCGCCAGCAGGCGCGCATCGCACACATCCACATGGCTGCGGATGGCCAGCAGGCCGCGGGCCACCGCCCAGTCGCAGTACTGCAGTGCGCGCTCGATCAGGGCCTCTTCGGTCAGCAGCGGCTTCAGTTCGCCCCACAGCGCGATGCCCTCCAACAGCGTGCCGCTGGCATTGACCCGTGGCTGGCCGTAGCTCAGCGTCGAGTCCATGTGGAAGTGGGGGTCGACGAAGGGCGGGCTCAGCAGCCAGCCGGCGGCGTCGATGTCGTCGCTGCCGGCCGGGGCCGGCTGGCCGTGGAACAGGTGGTCGCCCAGGGCGGCGATGCGGCCGTCCTGCACCAGGATGTCGATGCCGGTGCGGCCGTCGGGCAGGGTGGCGTTGCGGATCAGCATGGCGGGCGTGTCGGTGGTCGGAAGAGGCCGGCAGTGTCGCCCGGCGGGCCGGCAGTGTCTCCAGGTTGGTGCGTGCGGTGGCAACATCGGCGCATGCTCAGCCCTGCACAGCAATTGCGATACCAGGCCGACGGCTTCCTGGTGCTGCCCGGCTTCAAGTCGGCCGCCGAGGTGGCGGCGCTTCGCCAGCGCGCCGGCGAGATCGTCGACGCCTTCGACGCCGACAGCCACCGCGCCATCTTCTCCACCAGCGACCAGGCGCGCCGTGCGGCCAGCGATGACTTCCTGGCCTCGGCCGGGGGCATCCAGTGCTTCTTCGAGGAGGAAGCGTTCGACGCCACCGGCCGGCTGCGGCAGGCCAAGGCGCTGTCGATCAACAAGATCGGCCATGCGATGCACGACCTGGACCCGGTATTCGCCGCCTTCTCACGCGGGCCGGCACTGGCCGAACTGGCGGCCGACCTGGGCCTGCAGCAGCCGCAGCTGTGGCAGAGCATGTACATCTTCAAGCAGCCGGGCATCGGTGGCGAGGTGAAGTGGCACCAGGACGCCAGCTTCTTCGACACCACGCCATCGACGGTGACCGGCTTCTGGTTTGCGCTGGAAGACGCCACGGTGGACAACGGCTGTCTGTGGATGCAACCTGGCGGCCACTGCGGGCCGCTGCGCGAGCGCTTCGTGCGCGAGGGCGATGCGGTGCGCATGGAGGCACTGGACACCACGCCCTGGCCCGACAGGTCCACCGCCGTGCCGGTGCCGGCCGAGGCGGGCACGCTGGTGGTCTTCCACGGCCTGCTGCCGCACTGGAGCGCACCGAACCGGTCCGACCGGTCGCGGCACGCGTACACCCTGCATGCCACCGATGGCCGTGCCACCTACGCAGCGCACAACTGGCTGCAGCGGGCTGCGGGGTTCCCGGTCAGAGGATTTGATTGACGGGCTTGGGCTCGTTGCGGACATGCCTTGATTTGCGCGAGGACGAGGCCGGCGGGTGACTGGCTGACTCCATGTCCCCCGTCCTACACGCCGCAAGCGGCGCATAGGACTCCTCCTCCACTTACGTCAGCCAGTCACCCGCCGTCCTCGTCCAGCCACCGTCTCCGCGCGCGGCGAAGGTCCCAGTGGTGGCTGAGCGCCGGGCCGGGAGGGCCTGCTTTGCGGAGGTCAAGACACCGTTGTGCGTGTCAAGCGGCGCTTGGCTTCAGATGGTCAGCATTGAAGGGCTTGCCAGATCGCAGCACGCCGTAGGCGATGGCCAGCAGCTTGTGCATGCACGCCACCACGATCACCTTGCCCGGCTTGCCT
>NZ_BJCL01000019.1 GCF_005403045.1 Pseudaquabacterium pictum | reverse complement strand
GCACCGTGCTGCTGCGGGTGCTGGTCGACGCCCAGGGCCTGCCCAAGCAGATCAGCCTGCACAAGTCGTCCGGCTTCGCCCGGCTGGATGAACAGGCCCTGGCCGCGATGCGCCAGGCCCGCTTCCAGGCGGTGAACGACAACGGCAACGCCATCGAGTGGGTGGTGATCGCGCCGCTGCAGTACGACATCGACTGACCGCCGGCGCCCGCCGCTCCAAGCCACCCCACCGAACCCCATCGCGCTGCAGCCGCGCTGCAGCCCGGGCCGCCGCATGGCCGCCCGCCCCCCTGCCCTTGACCCTGGAGACACCCTCGCACCATGACCCGCCCGCTCGACACCACCCTGCCCCTGCTCGGCGCCCTGGCTGCCGGCTTCGGCCTGCACGCCCCGGCCTGGGCGCAGGCCGCAGCGCCTGCCGCCACGCCGCCCGCTGCCGCCAGCGCCGCCGACGACACCGCCGGCACCACCACCCTGCCGGTGGTGCGCGCCCGCGCCGCTGCCGAGCCCACCACCAAGCAGACGCTGCAGACCAACCAGACCAACCTGGGCAAGGGCACGCAGGACCTGCGCGACATCCCGCAATCGGTGACGGTGATGACCGAGCGGCTGATCGACGATGCCAAGCTCGACACCCTGCGCCAGGCCCTGCACTACACCGCCGGCATCACCTTCGCCGCCACCGAGAACGGCACCGACCAGGACATCCGCATGCGCGGCTTCCCGGTGGCCACCACCGGTGATCTGCTGATCGACGGCATGAAGGACCCGTCGCAGTACGACCGCGACAGCTTCAACTACGACCGCATCGAGGTGATGCGCGGCTCGGCGTCGATGCTGTTCGGCCGCGGCTCCACCGGCGGCGTGATCAACCAGGTCAACAAGAAGCCGGCGCTGTACGGCCGCAACGAGGTCGTCACCACCCTGGGCACCGGCGGCCATGTGCGGCTGACCGGCGACATCCACCAGCGCCTGGGCGAAGACGCCGCGCTGCGCATCAACGCCATGGCGCAGGAGGCCGACAACCACGGCGCCAGGGTCTCCAAGCAGGGCTTCGCGCCCACCCTGGGCCTGGGTCTGGGCACCCGCGACGAGATCACCGTCGGCCTGTTCCACCTGAACGTGGACAACGTGCCGATGGCCAACCTGCGCTACCTGGGCGGCAGCGTGGCGTCGCAGATCCCGGCGAAGAACTTCTACGGCACCGACAGCGACTACCTGCGCGGCGAGGCCACCTACGGCACCGCCAGCTGGACCCACAAGTTCGGCGACGGCAGCACGCTGAAGACCCAGCTGCGCAGCGGCACCTACAAACGCTCCACCTGGGGCACCACGGCCGGCTACTGCGGCGCGGCGCTCACCGTCAACGCCACCTGCCCCGCCGGCACCGCGG
Source organism: Pseudaquabacterium pictum (assembly GCF_005403045.1). Lineage (GTDB taxonomy): Bacteria > Pseudomonadota > Gammaproteobacteria > Burkholderiales > Burkholderiaceae_C > Pseudaquabacterium > Pseudaquabacterium pictum. Next base: position 91,873 of record NZ_BJCL01000019.1, on the reverse strand, counting down.
CCGTGACGGCGGCCACGCTCAACGGCAACACCGCGCTCACCCGCAGCGGCCTGGCGCCGCGCAGCGACACCATCACCGGCAGCTACCTGCAGAGCGACTACAGCAGGAAGTTCCAGGCCCTGGGCCTGCGGCATGAGCTGCTGGCCGGGGTGGACTGGTCGCACGAGGCGGCCGACCGCTACACCGCCTACGGCGCGGTGGGCACCAACTACAACAAGGGCGGCACCACGGTGGGCACGCCCGACGACAGCCGCCAGCTGGCAGCCGCCCCCACCTACCGCAAGGGCAGCGACTACAGCGGCAGCGCGGTGGGCGTCTACGCCCAGGATCTGGTGGCGCTGACGCCCGAATGGAAGCTGCTGGCCGGCCTGCGCTACGACCGGGTGAAGGCCACGATGCACAGCCTGGCCTATGCCAACACCGCCACGCCCACCACGCCGACCAGCACCACCGCCTCCGAGCTGTCGTACCCGGGGCTGTGGAGCCGCCGCTTCGGCGTCCTGTACCAGCCGGGCCCGTTCCAGTCGTTCCACCTGAGCTACGGCACCAGCTTCAACACCTCGGCCGACACCTACCAGTACACCACCCAGCAGACCGCCAGCGTCGGCGCCGAGAAGAGCCGCAACCTGGAGCTGGGCGCCAAGCTGGACTGGCTGGAGGGCGCGTTGTCGACCCGCATGGCCCTCTACCGCAGCGAGAAGTACAACGAGCGCACCACCGATTCCGACTTCGCCGGCACCTTCCCGGTGCTGTCGGGCCAGCGCCACACCCAGGGCCTGGAGGTCGACGTGGTCGGCAAGCTGACGCCGGCGCTCGAGGTCTACCTGTCGTTCAGCCATGTGTTCCGGGCGGTGATCGACAAGGTGGGCACGGCCGTGGTGCCGGGGACGACCACCGGCTACACGACCTACATCGGCGCACCGGTGGGCCTGACGCCGAAGAACACCGGTGCGCTGTGGGCCAGCTACCAGCTGACGCCGAAGTGGCGCGTGGCTGGCGGCATCCGCGGCGCATCGGAGAACCGGCCGTTGATCGGCGGCACCGCCGCGGCGTCCAAGACCGCCCGCGCCCCCGGCTACGTGGCCTACGACGCGATGCTCGAGTACACCATCAGCGAAGACGCCTACCTGCAGCTCAATGCCGTCAACCTCACCGACAAGGTCTATGGCGACCAGCTCTATCCCGGCTTCTACACGCCGGGCGAGGCCCGGTCGCTGAAGGCCACCGTCGGCCTGAAGTTCTGACCCGCGGCGCGAGGCGACCATGCTGCTGCACCTGCCCCAGCTGCTGAGCACCGAGGCGCTGGCCGGCATCCAGCAGCAGCTGGCCGACGCGCCCTGGGCCGACGGCCGCGCCACGGCCGGCGCCCAGGCCGCGCAGGCCAAGCACAACCAGCAGCTGCCCGAGCGCTGGCCCGGCTTGCCGGCGCTGCAGCAGCAGGTGCTCGACGCCCTGGCGCGGCATCCGCTGTTCTTCTCGGCCGCGCTGCCGCAGCGCATCGCGCCGCCGATGTTCAACCGCTATGCCGGTGCGGCCAATGCCTTCGGCAACCATGTCGACAGCGCGGTGCGCCACCTGCCCGATGGCGGCCTGGTGCGCAGCGACATCTCCTGCACCCTGTTCCTGGCCGATCCAGCCAGCTACGACGGCGGCGAGCTGGTGGTGGAGGACACCTACGGCGCCCACCGCGTCAAGCTGCCCGCCGGCGACCTGGTGCTGTACCCGGCGCACAGCGTGCACCGCGTCGAGCCGGTCACCCGCGGCCAGCGCCTGGCCAGCTTCTTCTGGGTGCAGAGCATGGTGCGCAGCGACCAGCAGCGCCGCCTGCTGTTCGACATGGACCAGCACCTGATGCGCCTGCGCAGCCAGCACGGCGAAGCCGATCCGGCCATCGTCGGCCTCACCGGCGCATACCACAACCTGCTGCGGATGTGGATCGCATGCTGAGCCCGCCACCCAACGCGCCCGGCCCGGTCAACCTGGCCGACTACGCCGCACTGGCACGCGAGACGCTGCCGCCGTCCAGCTGGGCCTACCTGGACGGCGATGCCGCCGACGGCCTGACCCGCGCCGACAACCAGGCCGCCTGGCAGCGCCTGAAGCTCTGGCCCCGGGTGCTGCGCCCGCTGGCCGGCGGCCACACCCGCTGCAGCCTGCTGGGCCACACCTGGCCCAGCCCGCTGCTGCTGGCACCCACCGCCTTCCACCGCCTGGCCCACCCCGACGCCGAGGCGGCCAGCGCGCTGGCCGCCGGCGTGCTGGGCGCCGGCTATGTGCTGAGCACGCTGTCCAGCCTGCCGGTGGAGACCGTGGCGCGCTGCTTCCTGCCCGAGGTGCAGCGCGGCCCGCTGTGGTTCCAGCTCTACCTGCAGCCCGACCGCGCGTTGGTGCTGGACCTGCTGCAGCGCGCCGAGGCCGCCGGCTGCGAGGCCATCGTGCTGACCGTGGACGCGCCCTGCCAGGGCGTGCGCGATGCCGAACGCCGCGCCGGCTTCCAGCTGCCCGCCGGCGTGGCCGCCGCCCACCTGCAAGGCCACCGGCCCCTGCCGATCGCCGTGCCACGCGGCGGCAGCCAGCTGTTCGACGGCCTGCTGCACCATGCCGCGACCTGGGACGACATCGCCTGGTTGCGCGCGCACACCCGGCTGCCGCTGCTGCTCAAGGGCGTGCTGCACCCCGACGACGCCCGCCAGGCCGCGGCGCTGCAGGTCGATGGCCTGGTCGTCAGCAACCACGGCGGCCGGGTGCTGGACACCACGCCCGCCACCGCCGACGCCCTGCCGCGCATCGCCGAGGCCCTGGCCGCGGCGCCGGGCCAGGCGCCGGCGCTGCTGGTCGACGGCGGCATCCGCCGCGGCACCGACGTGCTGAAGGCCCTGGCCCTGGGCGCCCAGGCGGTGCTGATCGGCCGTCCGGCGCTGCATGGCCTGGCCGCGGGTGGTGCGCAGGGCGTGGCCCATGTGCTGCGCCTGCTGCGCGACGAGCTGGAAGCCGCGATGGCCCTGACCGGCTGCGCCACGCTGGCCGACATCCACCCCGGCCTGCTGGCGCCCTGACCACGGCCGGCCCTGCCGCCGACAGGCTGGGCAACGCGGATTTATCATCCAGGCATGACTCCTGTGCACGACGTGGCGCGCATCCGCCTGGACAACGCCATGCGGCTGTTCGATGAATTCGTGCAGGCGGCCGTCAAGCAGCCCGACGCCGCCACCCTGCGCGGCCTCGAGCGCCGTTTCGCCGAACGGCTGCAGATCCAGCCCAGCTACTGGAGCCAGATCAAGAGCCGCTCCCGGCAGATCGGCGAGCGGCTGGCGCGGCAGTTCGAGCAGCTGTGCCGCAAGCCGGTGGGCTGGATGGACCTGCCGCATGACGGACCGGCCACCGCGATGGCCGCCGCCCCGGCGCCCCTGGCTGCCACCGCGGTTGCGCCCTCGCCCAGCCAGCCGCAGGACGACGACGAGCGCTTCATCGTCGGCCTGGTGCTCACCTACTACCGCCGCCATCCGCAGCGCGCCCGCACCCGGCTGCTCGACCTGCTGGGCGAGGTGCTGACGCCGCCCGCGGCCGAGCCCGTGCCGGCACCGCCGCCGCCGCGCCCGCCCGCTGCGCCCGGCGTGGTGCGCGCCGCCAGCCGCCCGGCCGCCACGCCGGTGGTCGACGACCGCGCGCTGTGGGCCCAGGCACAGGCCCGCGTGGCGCCGCTGAAGCCCAAGCGTTAGGCCCCGGCGCTGCGCGCCGTCCCACAGCTTGTGGATGCCGCCACGCGGCGGCCCCGGCCTGCCTGCAAAAACCACTTGCGCAAGATAAATTTCTGTTTATCATGAGCGCAAGCTTCAGGTGCTGCACCCACTGCAAGACCTGAGGCGATACCCGCCGATCCACCCCTTGCCGAGCTGTCCGCCTTGTCCATGTTCGATCCCGCCCTGACCACTGCACGCCTGGTGCGCCGCCTGCCGGCAGCCACCGCCCTGGCCGTGCTGCAGGCCGCGCGATCGACCGTGCACAGCGCTGCTGGTTCGCACCAAGCCGCACCGTCCGGTGCCGCCCCGGGATAGCCCGCCTCCGCGCGCTGCCCCTCGACGGCCCGGACGCCCCCAGCGTCCGGGCCGTCTGCATTCCAGGCCCGGATTGGTCCCGTCACATGGCACGCCAGCGTGCCGAGGAGCACCCCATGAAGATCGCGATCTCTCTCGCCAAGCCCCGCAACCCGCTGGTGGCCGCTGCCCACCGACGCCTGGCCGGCGCCCACCGTCGCAACACCAGTGCCCAGCGCCAGCGCGCCGCGCTGGCCCTGCGCCGCGAACTGCAGCACGAACGACATCCCGACATCTGAACCGACCGGCGTGGGGCCCGCAGCGAGCGGGCCGGCACGCCGCAGCAGGAGCACACCATGCACAAGAGCCTCTACGGCTTCGACGGCCCCCTCGCCGCGCCCCAGCCCGCACTCAGCCCCGCGCGCCAGCTGGCCGCACGGGCCCTGCGCCAGTCCAGCCGCTGGCTGGCCCGGCTGGCCCGCCAGATCGCCATGCGGCGCAGCCTGGCCCGCGCGCGCCGCGCGCCCGAGCTGGAGTTCTACGCCGAGGCCGGCGCGCCCGAGGGCGCGCTGTACCTCGACGGCGAGCTCGTCGGGTACATCCCCGGCATCAACCGGCTGTGAGCCGGCCGTGACCGACCGCACCCCGCCCGCCGGCACCGGCGGGCGGGCCCTGCGGTCCCATCAAGTTCCCACCCGGCCTGCCGATGTTCCCTGGACAGACCCACGCCGGAGACACGCCATGGACCAGGCCGCCCCCCTTGCCGCTGCGCCGCCACCGCTGGCCGCGCCGTTCATCACCGCGCCGCTGCCCCATGTGCCGGCCTGGGTGACCGCCTTCGATGCCCGCGAGATCCCGGTGCTGGCCGCCACCGCCCACACGCTGGAAGACCTGCGCTGCAACGAGGACGCGGTGGATGCCCACCTGCTGGCCGACAGCATGCAGGCCGACCCGCTGATGACGCTGAAGCTGCTGCGCCATGTGGCCCTGCTGCGCCGCGACCGGGGCCGCGACCGCGACCAGGCCGATGCCGAGACCGCCACCGAGGCGCTGGTGATGCTGGGCATCACGCCGTTCTTCCGCGACTTCGGGCCCCAGCCCACCGTGGAGGACCGGCTCGCCGGCCAGCACGGCGCGCTGCTGGGCCTGCGCCAGGTGCTGCGCCGCGCCCACCGCGCCGCCCGCTTCGCGCTGGGCTTTGCGGTGCACCGCGGCGACCACGACGCCATGCTGATCCACGAGGCCGCGCTGCTGCACGACTTCGCCGAACTGCTGCTGTGGGCCCATGCGCCCGCGCTGGCGCTGGACATCGCCCACCGCCAGCAGGCCGACCCGGCGCTGCGCTCGGTCGACGCCCAGCAGGTGGTGCTGAACGCGCCGCTGGCCGATGTGCAGCAGGCGCTGATGAAGGCCTGGCGGCTGCCCGAGCTGCTGGTGAAGATCACCGACGACCATGCCAGCCACCATCCGCAGGTGCGCAATGTGCAGCTGGCGATGCGGGTGGCGCGCCACAGCAGCCGCGGCTGGGACAACCCCGCCCTGCCCGACGATGTGGACGCGGTGGCCGACCTGCTGAACCTGGGCACCACGCCCACCCTCACCCTGCTCCACGACCTCGACAACTGACCCCGCAGGTCAGCCGTCGGCCCGCTTCAACCGGTCCAGCACCGCGGCCCACACCGCCGGGTGTTGCACCATGGCCACATGGGCGACGGCGGGCAGGTGGATGTTCTCGGCGCCCGGCAGCGTGGCGGTGCTGGCCGGGAAGACGATGTTGTCGGCATGGCCGTGGACGCAGGTGAAGCGGGCATGGCGCCGTGGTGTCTCGTTGGCCGCCAGCGCCGCCAGCCAGGGGCTGCCCAGGCGCATCTGCCGCGCATTGGCGGTGTGGCCGAAGCGCGCCATCCAGGTGCCGCGGTGCGGCGTGCCGATGGTGATGACATGCCGCACTCTGGCATCCGCTTCAGCCGCGTCGGGCTGGGCCGCCAGCCAGGCGCGGGTGGCCAGGCCGCCCATGCTGTGGGCCACCACCAGCGGCGGCCGGCCGGTGCGCTGCTGCAGATCGGCCACCGCGCGGTCGATCACCGGCACCCAGTCGTCGATGCGGCCGAAGGCCGGCTCCAGCGTCAGCGCGGTGCAGGGCACGCCCAGCGCCCGCAGGCGCGGCAGCCAGGGCCGCCAGACGCCGCGGTTGCAGAAGTAGCCGTGCACCAGCAGCACGCCGGTGCGGCCGGGCACCGCCGGCACATCGGGCTCGGCATCGGCGAACAGCGGCTGGTCGCGGCTGAACACCCGCCAGGCGGCCGCCACCTCGCCGGCCCAGGCGCGCAGCAGATCCGCCGCGCTGGCGCGGGGCACCGCCGGGTCGCGGCCGCAGGCGGCCAGCAGCATGAATTCCAGCGCCAGCACCGGCGCGGTGGGCAGCAAGGCCAGCAGCAGGCCGGCGGCCACCGCCCAGGCCGACAGGCCAGACGGCACGGCCCAGGCCAGCCAGGCCAGCGCCGCCAGCACGGTGGCGGCGAGCAGCAGACGTTGCAGGCGGGCGAGCATGGCCCGCAGTCTCGCACTGCCGTGCGCCACCGGCTGGCGGCTGGACCGCGGGCGCGCTACCCTGCCGGGTGATGAGCACCCCACTGGCCGACCGCATCACCGAGCACCTGGGCACCGTGGCGCGCATGCGCGCGCTGCGGGACGCCGACCCCGACCTGGCCGCGCGGGTGCACGCGCTCAAGGCCTACCAGGCCGCCCGCTTCGCCCGCAGCTATGCCGATCTGCTGGCCCACCCGCGCTATGGCGCGGCGGCGCGCTTCTTCCTGGACGAGCTGTACGGTCCGCAGGAATTCAGCCAGCGCGACGCCCAGTTCGGCCGCGTGGTGCCGGCGCTGGTGCGGCTGTTCCCCGGCGAGCTGGTGGCCACGGTCGAGCAGCTGGGCCAGCTGCATGCGCTGACCGAGGCGCTGGACGATGCCGCCGCCCGCCAGCTGCCCGGCCTGCCCTGCACCGCCGAGGCCTATGCCCGCGCCTGGCAGGGCACCGGCCGCGCCCCGGCGCGCGAGGACCAGATCCGCCTGACGCTGGCCATCGGCACCGCGCTGGACCGCTACACCCGCAACCGGCTGATGCGCTCCACGCTGAAGCTGATGCGCGGCCCGGCCCAGGCCGCCGGCCTCAGCGCGCTGCAGAAGTTCCTGGAATCGGGCTTTGACGCCTTCGGCGCGATGAAGGGCGCCGGCGAGTTCCTCGGACTGGTGGCGCAGCGCGAGCGGGCGCTGGCGGCCGCGCTGTTCGCCCCCGGCGCGGTGCAGGCCGCGGCCCTGCCGGCGCCCGAGCGCCCGCCACCGCTGGATCTGCTGCCCTGACGGCGCCAGGTCACGGTGGCGGCAGCGGCGGCACGGCAGGCATGCTGCAATCGACAGGTTGCCGCTGTCTGCCTCCCGGATGACCACCTTCCAGCCCGCCATCGCCGCTACGCTCGACCACCTGCAGGCCCGCGTGCTGGTGCGCGGCTGGTTGTCGGCCAACAACATCGTGTTCCACCAGGACGGCCAGGGCCAGCTGGTGGACACCGGCTACGTCAGCCATGCGGACCAGACCCTGGTCCTGGTCGACCACGCGCTGGCCGGCCGGCCGCTGGCCGAGGTGGTCAACACCCACCTGCACAGCGACCACTGCGGCGGCAATGCCGCGCTGGCCGCGCGCTGGCCGGGACTGCGCATCACCGTGCCGGCGGCCTCGCGCAGCAAGCTGCTGCCCTGGGACGACGGCCAGCTCAGCTACCGCGAGACCGGCCAGCGCTGCCCGCCCTTCGTGCCGCAGGCCTTCCTGGCCGACGGCGACATGCTGCAGCTGGGCGGCCGGCCCTGGCAGGTGCATGCCGCACCCGGCCACGACCCGGATGCGGTGCTGCTGTTCGAGCCCGAGACCGCCACCCTGATCAGCGGCGACGCGCTGTGGCAGCAGCGGCTGGCGATCATCTTTCCCGAGCTGGACGACACGCCCGGCTTCGACGACGCGGCCCGGGTGCTCGACCGCATCGAAGCCCTGCAGCCGCGCCTGGTGCTGCCCGGCCATGGCGAGCCCTTCACCGACGTGGCGGCGGCGCTGGCCGCCTCGCGCCAGCGGCTGGCGGCCTTCCAGGCCGCACCGCTGAAGCACCGCGCCCATGCGGCGCGGTCCCTGGTGGTCTACAACATGCTCGAGCACCGCCGCCGGCCGCGCCAGGCCCTGGTCGACTGGATCGCCAGCACGCCGATCTTCCTGAAGGCGCTGCAGTGCGTCGGCGACCCGGACCGCGCCCAGCGGGCGGCAGAGGCCACGGTGGCGCGGCTGCTGGCCGACGGCGTGCTGACGGCCAGCCAGGCCGACGGCATCGACCAGGTGCAGATGGCGGACGACTGACGCGGCGGCCGGCCGGCGCCGGCTCAGCGCAGCCTGGCGGCGTCGGCGTCGCCGCCGCCCGGGCCGCCATCGGGCTGGTAGGGCAGGCTGCCCGGCATGCCGGCCTGGGCTGTCGGCACACCCTGCGGCACCGGCACCGGCGGCAGGGTCTGCGGCTGGGGCGGCGGCAGCATGCGCATCGCGCCCGGCACGCCGTTGAACACCGCGCCCGGCACCATCGGCTGGCCGGGCATCGCCACGCCCGGCAGCTCGCCAGGGCGGCCACGCTGGGCCTCGGCCAGGGGCGGCAGCGTCAGCGTGACCTGGGTGGTGCCGGCGGCGGGACCCAGCTCGGCCTGGCGGTGGTTGACGGTCAGCAGGCGCAGGCCCGGTTCCAGCTCGCGGCCCACGCCGAACGCCCGGGCCGGCTTGCCGTCCACCGAGATCAGCGCCAGTCCGCGGGCCTGGCCGGGGCGCGGCGCCACCACGCCCAGCAGCACGAAGCGGCTGTCGGTCGCCACCACCGGCGCGGCCTCCACCGGCTCCGCCGGCGGCTGGCCCAGCAGCCGCGCCAGATGGGCACCGGTCGGCGGCGCCGGGGTGGCCAGGCTGGCGCCGGGCGGCACCGGCGTGCTGCGCGTGAACAATGGCATGCCCCAGGCCACCGCACCCACCAGCACGGCGGCCCAGATCAGCAAGGTGGTGAGACGAGCGGTCATGGCCGGGGATTATGATCCCCGGGCTGTGTCACCCATCGCCTGATCAAGCCCCGCCCATGACCCTTGCCCTCGCTTCCAGGCGCCCCGCGCAGACTGTCGCGCATGTGTTGCGCCGGGGTTTCACGCTGATCGAGCTGATGGTGGTGCTGGTCATCATCGGCGTGCTGGCCGCGCTGATCGTGCCCAACGTGCTGGACCGCACCGACGACGCCCGCGCCACCGCCGCCAAGGCCGACATCAACAACCTGGTGCAGGCGCTCAAGCTCTACAAGCTAGACAACCAGCGCTACCCCAGCGCCGAGCAGGGGCTGGAGGCGCTGGTCAACAAGCCCACGGCCGGCAACGTGCCGCCGAACTGGCGCCGCTACCTCGACAAGCTGCCGGCCGACCCCTGGGGCCGGCCGTACCAGTACATCTTTCCGGGCGTGAAGGGCGAGGTCGACATCTTCAGCCTGGGCGCCGACGGTCAGGCCGGCGGTGACGGCAAGAACGCCGACATCGGCTCCTGGCAGTAGGCCGCGCAGCGGTCAGCGCGGCCTGCGGCGCGTGGCCGGGCCGCGCGGCTTCACGCTGATCGAGCTGCTGCTGGTGCTGCTGCTGATCGCCATGGCCTCCGGCCTGGTGAGCCTGTCGCTGCGCGACGGCGGCCAGGCCAGCCTGGAACGCGAGGCCGAGCGCCTGGCCGCGCTGCTGGAAGCCGGCCGCGCCGAGGCGCGCGCCAGCGGCGTGGCGGTGCGCTTCGAGCTGGTGCCGCCCGGCGAGCGCACGGCCGACGGCGATGCCCGCTTCCGCTTCGTCGGCCTGCTGCCAGGCAGCCTGCCCGGCAGCGGCACCCGGCCCGGCCAGTGGCTGGACCCGGCGGTGACCGCCCGCATCGACAACGCCGGCGCGCTGCGCCTGGGCCCTGAGCCGCTGATCGGCGCACAGCGCATCACCCTCAGCCTCGACGGCCAGCAGCGGGTGCTGGCCACCGACGGCCTGGCGCCGTTTGCCGTGGCCGATCCCGCCGTGGCCGACGCGGCCTCCGCCCCGCCATGAGCCGGCAGAACGGCTTCACCCTGGTCGAGGTGCTGGTGGCCCTGGCCATCACCGCGCTGGCGCTGGGCGCCGGACTGAAGGCCGCCGGCGCGCTGACCGACAACGCCCAGCGCCTGGGCGACGTGACCGCCGCCCACTGGTGCGCCGACAACGCGCTGACCGGCCTGCGGCTGGCGCAGCAGTTCCCTGGCACCGGCGATGCCGACTTCGCCTGCAGCCAGCTCGGGCGCGACTACCGCGGCACGCTGCGCACCACCACCACGCCCAACCCCAACTTCCGCCGTGTCGACGCGGTGGTGCAGGACGGCCAGGGCCAGGTGCTGGTGACCCTGTCCACCGTGCTGGGGCGCTACTGATGACGGCCCGACGCGGCTTCACCCTGGTCGAAGTGCTGGTGGCCGTGCTGATCATGGCCGTCATCGCCGCCATGGGCTGGCAGGGCGTGTCGGGCATGGTCAAGGCGCGCGAGGTCGGCGCCGAGGCCAGCGGCCGCACGCTGCGGCTGTCGGCGGTGCTGGGCCAGTGGGAACAGGACCTGGGCGCCATCTACGACAGCAGCGTGGTGCCCGGCATCCAGTTCGACGGCACCGCGCTGCGTCTGGTGCGCCGCAGCGACAACGGCGTGCAGGTGGTGGTGTGGGCGGTGCGCGATGGCCGCTGGCAGCGCTGGCCGGGCGCCGTGGTGCAGCGCAACACCGCGCTGCGTGAAGCCTGGGTGGAAAGCCAGCTGCTGGCCGGCGTGGAGCCCGGGCAGCTGACGGTGCTGGCGGGCGTGACCGGCTGGCAGTTGTACTTCTGGCGCGGCCAGGGCTGGAGCAATGCCCAGTCCAGTGGCGACGAGGTCGCCGTCAACGAGCCGGCTGCCAACCCATCGCCGCCGGCCAGTGGCGCCAGCGCCCCGGGCGCGGCAGCCAGCGCCCCGGGCGAGGCAGCCAGCGCGCCGGCGCCCGCACCCACCGCCACAACCCGCACCCGCAGCCTGCTGCCCACCGGCGTGCGCCTGCAGCTCGACCTGCCGGAGGGCCGCATCACCCGCGACGTGATGCTGCCGCCCACGCCATGACGCGCCGCCCCCGCCCCGCCCGCGGCGCCGCCCTGCTGGTGGCCATGGTGCTGCTCAGCGTGGTGGCCACGCTGGCCGCCGGCATGGTGTGGCAGCAGTGGCGGGCGGTGCAGGTGGAGACGGCCGAGCGCAGCCGGGTGCAGAGCGCCTGGATGCTGGTCGGCGCGCTGGACTGGGGCCGGCTGATCCTGCGCGAGGATGCCCGCAGCGGCAAGCCCACCAGCCTGAACGAGCCCTGGGCCACGCCGCTGGCCGAGGCGCGGCTGTCCAGCTTCCTGGCCGCCGACCGCGAGAACAACGCCGACAGCGGGCCCGAGGCCTTCCTGTCCGGCCGCATCAGCGATGCCCAGGCCCGCTACAACCTGCGCAACCTGCTGGTCGACAACAAGGTCGACCCGCTGCAGCTGGCCATCCTGCAGCGGCTGTGCACCACGGTGGGCCTGGGGCCCGACACCGCCAGCCTGGTCGCCGACGGCCTGCTGGCTGCGCAGCAGGCCAGCGCCGACAACGCGCCGCTGCCACCGCAGCAGCTGGCCGACCTGGCCTGGCTGGGCCTGGATGCCACCGCGCTGGAGCGGCTGGCCAGCGTGGTGGTGCTGCTGCCGGTGGCCACGCCGGTGAACCTGAACACCGCCTCGCGCGAGGTGCTGGCCGGCGTGGTCAGCGGGCTCGACCTGGGCAGCGCCGACCGGCTGGTGCAGGCCCGCGTGCGCACGCCGCTGCGCAGCGTGGCCGATGCGGTGGCCATCGTCGGCGCCGGGCCCAAGCTGCAGGAGCGCGATGTCGACGTGAAGTCCGCCTACTTCGAGGTGCAGGGCCGGCTGCGGCTGGAGAACCGCGTGCTGGAGAGCCGCAGCCTGGTGGAACGGCGCAGCGGCCTGCAGGTGCTGGCCATCCAGCGCCAGCAGCAGGCCAGCCTGAATCCGGCGGCCCAGTGAGCCAGTTCACCGAATCAGCGTTCACAGGGCTGCCCCACAATGTCGGGTCGCCCTGCCAGACGCCCCGCACACCGCCCCCATGACGCTGCTCGTGATCCTGCTGCCCGCGCCGCTGCGTGCCGACGCACCGCCCGCCGCCGAGCCCGCGCCCCTGGCCTGGCTGCTCAGCCCCGACGGCCTGGCCGTGGCCCAGCGCGGCAGCAGCGCCGCCAGCGCCCTGCCGGCGGCCGACACCGTGGTGGCGGTGGCCCCGGCCGAGGCGGTGGCCTGGCACCGCCCCACCCTGCCCAAGGCACCGGCCAACCGGCTGCGCGCCGCACTGGGCGGCGTGCTGGAAGACCAGCTGCTCACCGACGACGAGGATGTGCACCTGGCCCTGGCACCCAAGCCGGTGGCCGGCACGCCGGTGTGGGTGGCCGCGCTGCACAAGCCCTGGCTGCGCAGCCAGCTCGAGCGCCTGGCCGCCGCCGGCCGCGTGGTCGACCGGCTGGTGCCCGCGCTGGCGCCGCAGCTGGAGGCCGGCGCGCCGCCCACCGGCCACTTCCACGGCCCCGCCGAGATCGACACCGACGCCAGCCTGCACCTGGCCTGGTGCGATGCAGACAGCGCCGCCAACCTGCCGCTGGCCGGCGGCCTGGCCCGCGCCCTGCTGGCCGACTGGCAGGCCCGCGGCACCACCTGGACGGCCACCCCCGCCGCCGCTGCGCCAGCCGAGCGCTGGCTGGGTGCACCGGTGGCCGTGCGCAACGATGCCGACCAGGCCCTGGCCGCCGTGCGCGCGCCCTGGAACCTGCTGCAGTTCGACCTGGCGCCGCGCCACCGCGGCAGCCTGGCCGCCGGCAACCTGTGGCGCACGCTGATGGGCCCGGCCTGGGCGCCGGCCCGCTGGGGCCTGGCCGCCCTGGTCGTGGTGCAGGTGGTCGGGCTGAACCTGCTGGCCTGGCAGCAACGCAACGCGCTGGAACAGCAGCGGGCAGCCCAGCTGGCCTTGCTGCGCCAGGCCCACCCGCAGGTGCGCGCCGTGCTGGACGCCCCGCTGCAGATGCAGCGCGAGACCGCCGCCCTGCGCAGCGCCGCCGGCGTGCCTGGCGATGATGATTTCGAGACCCTGCTGCAGGCCACCGCGGCCGCCTGGCCCGAGGGCCAGCCGCCGGCGGCGCAGCTGCGCTTCGAGCCCGGGCGCCTCAGCCTGCCCGGCGCCGGCTGGGCGCCGCCGCAGATCGACGCGCTGCGCCAGCGCCTGGCCGCGCTGGGCTGGGGCCTGGCGCAGAGCGACGGCCGGCTGGTCATCAGCAAGGCCGGCCCCGCGCCCGCTGCCGCCGCCGTGCAGACCGCCAGCACCACCCCGACCCGCCCATGAACACGCCCGCCCTGACCACCGCCCGCGCCCAGCTGCGCGCCCGCTGGGCCGCGCTGGCTGCGCGTGAACGCCGCCTGGTGCTGGTGGCCGCCCTGGTGCTGGGTGCCGGCCTGCTGTGGGTCGTGGGCCTGGCGCCGGCCTGGCGCACGCTGGCCACGGCACCGGCGCAGCTGGCCGCCGCCGAGGCCCAGGCCCAGCAGATGCAGGCCCTGGCCCGCGAGGCCACCAGCCTGCGCGCCGTGGCCCCGGTGCCGATGGCCCAGGCCCAGGCCGCGCTGACCACCGCCACCGGCCGCCTGGGCGAGGCGGCCAAGCTCAGCCTGCAGGGTGAGCGGGCGGTGGTCGCGCTCAAGGGCATCAGCGGCGAGCAGCTGGGCGCCTGGCTGGCCGAAGCCCGCGCCGGCGCCCGCGCCCGCGTGGTCGAAGCCAGCCTGAACCAGACCACCCCCGGCCTGTACGACGGCAGCCTGACGCTGGCCGTGGGAGGCAGCCGGTGACACGCGCCCCGCGCGGCACCCCGGCCGACACCAGCCGCTGGCAGCGCGCCCTGCGCGCCGGCCGCCGCTGGGCGGTGTGGGGTGCGGTGCTGGGCCTGGGCGCCGGCCTGGTGACGCAGGCGCCGGCGCAGTGGCTGGCCGACGGCCTGCAGAACGCCACCGGCGGCCGCCTGCTGCTGGCCGAGGCCCGCGGCAGCCTGTGGAACGGCAGCGCCGTGCTGGTGCTGACCGGCGGCGCCGGCAGCCGTGATGCGGCCGCCCTGCCGGGCCGCCTGCAGTGGCAGCTGCGGCCGGGCTGGAACGGCCTGCAGCTGACGGCGCAGCAGGCCTGCTGCCTGCCCGACGGCCTGCGGCTGCAGCTGCAGCCCGGCTGGGGCGGTTTCAGCCTGGCGCTGGACGGGCCGGCGCCGCCGCCGGGCGCAGCCAGCCCGGCAGCCCTGCCCGCCGCGCCACGCCCGCTGGGCCAGTGGCCGGCCAGCTGGCTGGCCGGCCTGGGCACGCCCTGGAACACGCTGCAGCTGGGCGGCCAGCTGCAGCTGTCCAGCGCCGGCCTGCGCCTGCAATCGGCCGCCGGCCAGCTGCGGCTGCAAGGCGATCTGCTGCTGCAGCTGCGCGGCGCGTCGTCACGGCTGTCGGTGCTGCCCACGCTGGGCAGCTACCAGCTGCTGCTGCAGGGCAGCGGCCAGGCCGACAGCCCCACCCAGCTGCGTCTGACCAGCCAGGACGGCCCGCTGCGGCTGAACGGCGAGGGCCAGTGGACCGGCGCGCGGCTGCGCTTCCGCGGCACCGCCCAGGCCACCGACGGCCAGGACGATGCGCTGGCCAACCTGCTCAACATCATCGGCCGGCGCCAGGGCGCGCTGTCCGTCATTTCGATCGGATGACCCCCATGACTGCGCGATCGCCACGCTCCGCACCGCCCCGCCTGCTGCCGCTGCTGGTGGCGCTGTTGATGCTGCCCGTCACGCCGCTGCAGGCGCAGGACGTGCCCAAGCCGGCGCCGGCCAAGCGCGGCAGCGGCATGTCGGGCGGCACGCCGGTGACGGTGAACTTCGTCAACGCCGACCTGGAGGCGGTGACCCGCGCGATGGCGGCCATGCTGGACCGGCAGATCCTGGTCGACCCGCGGGTCAAGGGCGTGATCACCGTCTACAGCGAGCAGCCCATCCCGGTGCGCGACGCCTGGCTGCAGTACCTGTCGGCGCTGCGCGGCCTGGGCTTCACCGTGGTGGAGACCGCCGGCCTGCTGAAGGTGCTGCCCGAACCCGATGCCAAGCTGCAGGCCGGCACGGTGAGCGTGGGCGAGGTCGGCGCCCGCGGCGACCAGGTCATCACCCAGATCTTCCGGCTCAGCAACGAGAACCCGAACAACCTGGTCGCGGTGCTGCGCCCGCTGATCAGCCCCAACAACACCATCAACGCCAACCCGGGCAACAACACCCTGGTGATCACCGACTACGCCGACAACCTGGCGCGCATCGGCAAGATCATCGCCGCGCTGGACCAGCCCTCGGCCACCGATGTGGAGGTGATCCCGCTGAAGCACGCCATCGCCAGCGACCTGGCCACCCTGGTGCAGAAGCTGGGCGAGGGCGGCCCCGCGGCGGCGGTGCCCGGCCTGCCGGTGGCGGGCAACACCGTCTCGGTGCTGGCCGATGCGCGCAGCAACAGCCTGATCATCCGCGCCGCCAACGCCGCCAGGCTGGCCAGCGTGCGCAGCCTGGTCGAGCGGCTGGACCGCCCGGGCGTGGGCGGGCCGGCGGGCCAGATCAACGTGGTCTACCTGAAGAACGCCGATGCCACCAAGCTGGCATCGGTGCTGCGCGCGGCCTTCGGTGGCGGTGGCGGCAGCAGTGGCGGCGGCAGCTTCGGCAGTTCGTCGACCGGCACCGGCATGGCCCAGACCGGCGCGGCGGGCAGCGCCGGCGCCACGGTGGCCACCACGCCGGTGTCGCAGTCGGCCCAGCCGTCGACCGGCGGCTTCATCCAGGCCGACCCGGCCACCAATTCGCTGGTGATCACCGCGGCCGAGCCGCTGTACCGCCAGATCCGCAGCGTGATCGACCAGCTCGATGGCCGCCGCGCCCAGGTGTTCGTCGAATCGATGATCGTCGAGATGGATGCCAACAAGGCCGCCGAGCTGGGCTTCCAGTGGCAGGGCCTGCTGGGCAACAACGGCAACCGCTTCGGCCTGCTGGCCGGCACCAACTTCAGCAGCGGCGGCAACAACATCCTGAACCTGTCGGTGGCCGGCGCCAGCGGCAGCACCACCGTGGCCCCCGGCACTGGCCTGAACCTGGGCCTGCTGCAGCGGGTGAACGGCACCTACACCCTGGGTGCGCTGGCGCGCTTCCTGGAGAACGTCAGCGGCACCAACATCCTGTCCACGCCCAACCTGGTGGCCTTGGACAACGAGGAAGCCAAGATCGTCGTCGGCCAGAACGTGCCCTTCGTCACCGGCAGCTTCACCAACACCGGCACCAGCGGGTCCACCGTCAACCCGTTCCAGACGGTGGAGCGCAAGGACGTGGGCCTGACGCTGAAGATCAAGCCGCAGATCGGCGAGGGCGGCGTGATCCGGATGACGGTGTTCCAGGAGAACAGCAGCGTGGTGGGCACCACGCTGACCAACCAGAACGGTCCCACCACCAACAAGAACTCGCTGGAGACCACCATCGTGGCCGACGACGGCCAGATCATGGTGCTGGGCGGCCAGATGAAGGAGAGCTACACCGACGGCGAGAACAAGGTGCCGGTGCTGGGCGACGTGCCCGGCGTGGGCAACCTGTTCAAGAACAGCAGCCGCGAGCGCAGCAAGAGCGTGATGCTGGTGTTCCTGCGGCCGGTGGTGATCCGCGACGCGGCGGCGGCCAGCATGCTCTCGCTCGACCGCTACGAGGCCATCCGCGCGCAACAGGCGGCCGAGCAGCCGACGCAGAAGATGCTGATGCCGATCAATGAATCTCCGGTGCTGCCGGCCGTGCCGCCCAAGGGCCAGGCCACGCCCACCGCGCCGGCCACGCCGAAGAACTGAGGCCCGCGCCATGGCCGCCCGCCACCCCCTGCCCTACGGCTTCGCCAAGGCCCACACCCTGCTGCTGGAGGACTTCGGCCACGAGCGGGTGCTGTGGGCCGCCGACGGCGGCCCCGCCGCCAGCATGGCCGCACTGGGCGAGGTGATGCGCCTGCACTTGGTCGACCGGCTGGAGCGCGAGCAGCCCGCCGTTCTGGCCGAGCGCATCGCCGCGGCCTATGCCGGCGGCGAAAGCAGCGCCGCCGCCGTGGTGGGCGAGGTGGAAAGCGCGGTCGACCTGAGCCGCCTGCTGCAGGACCTGCCGGCGGTGGAAGACCTGCTGGAAGCAGCGAATGACGCGCCCATCATCCGCATGCTCAACGCGCTGCTGACGCAGGCCGCGAAGGACGGCGCGTCGGACATCCACATCGAGCCGTATGAACGCTCCAGCAGCGTGCGCTTCCGGGTGGACGGCACGCTGCGCGAGGTGGTGCAGCCCAACCGCGCGCTGCATGCGGCGCTGATCAGCCGGCTGAAGATCATGGCCGAGCTCGACATCGCCGAGAAGCGGCTGCCGCAGGACGGCCGCATCTCGCTGCGCATCGGCGGCCGCGCCATCGACGTGCGCGTGTCCACCCTGCCCAGCGCCCATGGCGAGCGGGCGGTGCTGCGCCTGCTGGACAAGAGCGAATCCAAGTTCACGCTGGAGGCACTGGGCATGAGCGGCGCCACGCTCACCGCCTTCGACCGCCTGGTGCACCAGCCGCACGGCATCGTGCTGGTCACCGGGCCCACCGGCTCGGGCAAGACCACCACGCTGTACGCCAGCCTGGGCCGCATCGACACCGCCGGCACCAACATCCTGACGGTGGAAGATCCGGTCGAATACGAGCTGCCGGGCATCGGCCAGACCCAGGTCAACGCCAAGATCGACCTCACCTTCGGCAAGGCCCTGCGCGCCATCCTGCGGCAGGACCCGGACGTGATCATGATCGGCGAGATCCGCGATTTCGAGACCGCGCAGATCGCCATCCAGGCCAGCCTGACCGGCCACCTGGTGCTGGCCACGCTGCACACCAATGACGCGCCCAGCGCCATCACCCGGCTGATCGACATGGGCGTCGAGCCCTACCTGCTCAGCAGCAGCCTGCTGGGCGCCCAGGCCCAGCGCCTGGTGCGCAAGCTGTGCCCGCACTGCAAGCGGCAGGATGCGCAAGGCCACTGGCACCCGGTGGGCTGCACCGAATGCAGCCACACCGGCTACAAGGGCCGCACCGGCGTCTACGAGCTGATGGTGGTCAACGACGACCTGCGCGCGCTGATCCACAACCGCGCCGCCGAAAGCGAACTGCTGACCGCCGCCCGGGCACACGGCTTCGTGCCGATGCGCGAGGACGGCGAGCGCCTGGTGGCCGAGGGCATCACCGCCCTGGAAGAAGTGCTGCGGGTGACGCGCGACTGAGCGACTGAGCATGCCGGCCTACACCTACGAAGCCCTCGACGACGCCGGCAAGCCACGCACCGGCGTGGTGGAGGCCGAGAACGCCAAGGCCGCCCGCAGCCAACTACGCACGCAAGGCCTGGTGCCGCTGAGCGTGGCCGCGCTGGCTGCCAGCGTGCAGAGCGCCGGCGCGGCGCGCTGGCGCCGGCGGGTGTTCGGCAGCACCGGCCTGGCGGTGTGGACACGCCAGCTGGCCGGCCTGGTGGGCGCCGGCCTGCCGCTGGAGCGGGCGCTGACCGCCCTGGCCGACGAGGCCGACCAGCCCGCCCAGCGCGACCTGGTGGCCCACCTGCGCGCCGAGGTGAATGCCGGCTCGCCCTTCGCCCGCGCGCTGGCCAGCGCGCCGCGCGAGTTTGACGACGTCTACCGCGCGGTGGTGGCCGCCGGCGAGCAGAGCGGCGCGCTGGGCGGCGTGCTCGAACGCCTGGCCGACGACCTGGAGGAACGCCAGGCCCTGCGCAGCAAGCTGCTGGGTGCGGCGCTGTACCCGGCCATCGTCTCAGCCATCGCCTTCCTGATCGTGGTCTTCCTGGTCACCTATGTGGTGCCGCAGGTGGCCAGCGTGTTCACCAGCAACCAGCGGGCGCTGCCCTGGCTGACCACCGCGATGCTGGGGCTCAGCGCCTTCGTGCGCAGCTGGGGCTGGGCGGTGCTGCTGGCCGCTGCGGTCGGCGGCGTGCTGCTGGGCCTGGCGCTGCGCGGCGAGGCCTTCCGCCAGCGCTTCGATGCCGGCTTCCTCACCCTGCCGCTGATCGGCCGGGTGGCGCGCGGCTACAACGCGGCGCGCTTCGCCGGCACGCTGGCCATGCTGGCCAATGCCGGCGTGCCCATCCTGAAGGCGCTGCAGGCCGCGGCCGAGACGCTGAACAACCGCGCCCTGCGCGCCGATGCGCTGGACGCCCTGGTGCAGGTGCGCGAAGGCGCGCCGCTGGCCGCCGCGCTGGCGGCCAAGAAGCGCTTCCCCGGCCTGCTGGCGATGTTCGCCCGCCTGGGCGAGCAGACCGGCCAGCTGCCCCAGATGCTGGACCGCGCCGCCCGCCAGCTCACCGGCGAGGTGCAGCGCCGGGCGATGGCGCTGGCCACCATCCTGGAGCCGCTGCTGATCGTGGCGATGGGCGGCGTGGTGATGCTGATCGTGCTGGCGGTGCTGCTGCCGATCATCCAGCTCAACACCTGGGTCAAGTAGCGGGCGTGGCAGGCGGCTGCACCTGGCCGGGGTACAGCCCGGCCAGCACGGTCTGCACCGCCCGGGCCATCATGAAGGCCGAGCTGGTGAAGAAGCCCGGCCCCCACAGCCACATGCCGGCCAGGTACACATGGCGGCTGCCGGTGGCGCGGCCGGTGGCCAGGTCGACCGCGGCGCCATCGGCCACGGCGCCGCCGCAGCGGTAGGCCTGCAGCAGGCCCTGCGCAGCCAGGTTGCGCACCAGCGGCGGCTGCGCCGGGCTGTCGACGCGGCGGTCGAGCGCGCCGGTGGTGTTGACCAGCACCCGCGCCACCTCGTCCCCGAAGGCGCAGGCGATGCGCCAGCCGGCGTCGGCATCCGACCACTGCACGCCGTGCACGCCGTGGCGCACCTGCAGTGCGCCGGCCCGCATCAGCGCGCGCAGCCGCTCGGCGGTGGGCAGCGGGCAGGGTGCCGTCCAGCCGAGCACCGCCGACTCGACCGACTGGCGGTAACGCCGCTCTTCGTCCGGGGGCAGCAGGCGCTGGGCGAACAGGTCCCACAGCAGGGTCTGCAGGTCGCCGCCCAGGTCGACCAGGAAGTTGCGGCCCTGCACGCAGTCGGCGATGGCCGCGTCCAGCAGCGCGGCGGCGCGCGCGTTCACTGCGGCCGCATCGGCGCAACCGGCATGGGGCTGCAGCAGCGCCGGCCAGTCCAGCGCCACGCCATGCGCCCGGGCCTCGGCATCGACCAGGCGGCGCAGCGCCGCCAGCGTCAGCGCGCCATCGGCGGCCAGGGCCTGCAGTGCCGGCCGCGTGAAGTGGCGCCGCTGCAGCGCCATGGGCTGGCGGCTCTGCAGGTGCTTGAGGCGGCCGCTGCGCGAGCACAGCAGCACCCGCCGCCGGTTCGGGCCGGGAATGAACTGCAGCGCACCGTCGGCGCCACGCTCGAAACGACAGCCCGTCCCGGGCGCAAACAGCCGGTTGACCACGTCGTAGGCCGACAGCGAGGCGCCCAGCACATGCACCGTGGCGTCCGGCGGCAGCGCATCCAGCGTGCGGTCGCGCACAGGGTCGGCCACCAGCAGCGCGCCGCTGCCGGCCGGCGGCGGGCCGATCGGGTCGCGCCCCGGGCAGCGGCCGGTGGCCAGCAGCACCGCATCGGCCCGCAGCGTGCCGCCGGCCCAGTGCAGGCGCACGCCGCCGCCGTCGGCCTCGGCGGGCTCGTCCAGCGCCGTCACCTCGGCGGGGATGCGTTCCAGCGTGATGCCCTTGGCGGCGGCCAGCGTGGCCACCGCGGCCACCGCATCGGCCAGGAAGTCGCCATAGCGCCGGCGCGGCAGGTGGCCCTTGGGCTCCACCGCCTCGCCCTGGCCGCGCAGCCAGGCGATGAAGGCCTGCCGGTTGTGCGGCAGCAGGCACAGGGTGTCGGTGGTGTTGTTCAGCAGGTAGGCGGGGCTGTCGTCGCGCCGGTAGGGGAAGCCGGGGCCGAAGTCGCCGCTGGCCTCGAACACGGTGATGCGCTGCACCGGGCAGCGGTCGACCAGTTGCAGCAGGGCCGAGGTGCCGGTGAAGCCGCAGCCGACGATGGCCAGGTGCGCCGGCCCCGCCGCTGTGTCTGTCTGTGTTGCCATGCCGCCCCCGTGTTGCACCCGGGGGCGATTGTGCGCAGCGCCAGCGTCAGCGCCGGGTGACCGCGCCGCTGCCGATGATGGACTTGCGCACCACGGCGTTGCCGCTGTAGACCACGTCGCCCGAGCCGGCGATGTTGACGGCCAGGGTCTTGTCGGCCTGCACCTTCACATCGCCGCTGCCGGCGATGCTGACATCCACCGTGTCGGCGGCCAGGCTGTCGGCACGGATGTCGCCGCTGCCCGCCACGCTGACCTGCAGCCGCGCGCTGCGGCCGCTGGCGCTGATGTCGCCCGAGCCGGCCACTGCCAGCGTCAGCGCGTCGGTGGCCAGGCCGGTCAGGCGGATGTCGCCCGAGCCTTCCACCTGGGCCGACAGCGCGGGCACGCTCAGGCCGTCGGCCTGGATGTCGCCCGAGCCGCTGACCAGCAACCCGGTCAGCCGCGGCGTGGTGATGGTGACCACCGGCTCGCTGCCCTTGGTCCAGAAGTTGACGGTGGCGTGGCCGCGCTTCCAGCGCACCACCAGGGTCTTGCCCAGGCGGGTGTCTTCCACCACCGTCTCCAGCCGCGGCAGCAGATCGCGCTCGGCCGCCACGGTGACGCCGGCGCTGGCACCCTGGCGCACCTTCACGGTCGGGCCCAGGGTCTGCACCGCATCGAAGCTGCCGACGCTGCGGGCCTCGCTGACGGTCTCGGCGCCCTGGGCCAGGCCGGGCCAGGCGGTCAGCATCACCATCGCCAGGGCGGCGGTCAGGGTCACGGCGAAGACCGGGTCCAGCCAGCGCAGCAGGCGCGCGGCCAGGCGGTGGATGGGGCGGCGGGTGGCTGGGGCGGTGGTGGCTTGCATGGTGGCGGATCCTGGCAGCGATGTCGCCATCCTGCCCGCCGGCGCGGTCGCCGGCAGCCCGGCTGCGATGAAGTGCCGTCCGGCAGGCTTGAACTGCGGTGCCGGGCGATGCGCCGCATCCCCGCGACGCAGGGGGACACCCGGCCGCAGCGCAACGGCCTGGCTCTTGCTAGGATTTGGACGCCGCCAACAAGCGGGTGATGGTCCGGCTGTTCTGCCCGTCGTCCGCTGCCAGCGGCGCTTCAATGGTGGTGCAAGTTCCTTCGGAGGTGCGTGGATGAGCAGTCCGTCAACCGACCTGGTGGCCATGGCGCCCGCCGCCCGACGCGGCAGCGCGTTCTCGGTGGCCCAGATGCGCAGCGTCTACCGCTGTGACGAAGTGGAACGGCGGCTGCAGAAGCTGCCGCCCAAGGAGCACGAGCACCTGCGCGGCACCTACGAGCGCATGCTGGAGAAGGGGCCGGAGCGGTTCCAGGTCAAGCCCAGCGGGCTGCCGGCGATGGAGCACCTGTACGACGAGCTGCCGAACTTCCATGCCGTGCTCGACGACATCCGCCGGCAGCTGGCGCTGTGCCACGACAGCCGCGACGCGCTGGAAATCACGCCGATGCTGTTGCTGGGCCCGCCGGGCGTGGGCAAGACCCACTTCGCCCGCGAGGTGGCCAAGCTGCTGGGCACCGGCATGGGCTTCATCTCGATGAGCTCGCTGACGGCCGGCTGGGTGCTGTCGGGCGCCAGCAGCCAGTGGAAGGGTGCGCGGCCGGGCAAGGTGTTCGAGACCCTGGTCGACGGCCAGTACGCCAACCCGGTGATGGTGGTCGACGAGATCGACAAGGCCCGCGGCGAGCATGCCTACGACCCGCTGGGCGCGCTGTACAGCCTGCTGGAGCACGACACCGCCGGCGCCTTCGTCGATGAGTTCGCCGAGGTGGCGGTCGATGCCAGCCAGCTGATCTGGGTGGCCACCGCCAACGACGAGCGCTGCATCCCCGAGCCGATCCTGAACCGGGTGAATGTCTACCAGGTCGACATGCCCGACCGCGATGCGGCGCGCACCATCGCGCGGCGGCTGTATGCCAGCATCCGCAGCCAGCATGACTGGGGCCAGCGCTTCGACCCCGATCCCGGTGACGACGTGCTCGACCGCATGGCCGACCTCGCCCCGCGCGAGATGCGCCGCGCCTGGATGACGGCCTTCGGCAATGCCCGGCTCGACGACCGCGGCAGCATCGCCCTGGCCGACCTGCCCGCCGCCGGCCACGGCGGCAAGCGCGGCCCGCTGGGCTTCATGAACTGAAGGTCAGCCCCGGCGACGCGCCGCCGCGGCGCACCGTGTGGCGGCCGGCCTGCTTGCCGGCGTACATCGCGGCATCGGCGCGCTTGAGCAGGTCGTCGGCATGGATGCCGTCGTGCGGGGCCAGTGCAAAACCGATGGTCAGGCCCACCCGGCAGACCTGGCCCGACACCTCGAACGGCTGGTTGAAGGCATCCAGCAGCTTGCGGCCCAGCACCAGGGCCTCGGCCTCGCCGGGGATGCCGGGGGCCATGATGACGAACTCGTCGCCGCCCAGCCGGGCCACCACGTCGCCGCCGCGCACCTGGGCGCGCAGCCGCTGGCCCACCTGCACCAGCAGGTCGTCACCGGCATCGTGGCCCAGGCGGTCGTTCACCGGCTTGAAGCCGTCCAGGTCGAGCAGGAAGACGGCCAGCGCGCGGCCACCGGTGCACGACGGCAGCGCCGCCTGCAGCGCCTGCTGCAGGCCGCGGCGGTTGGGCAGGCCGGTCAGCGCGTCGGTGTGGGCCAGCGAGACCAGGGCGGCCCGCTCCAGCTCGGTGCGCTCGGCATGGCGGCGCACCGCCTCGATGTGCAGGCCCAGCACCCGCAGCCACACCAGCATCTCCACCAGCGAGGTCCACTGGAAGAAGTGCAGCGTCCATCCGTTGGCCGGCAGCCAGCCGCGCAGCACGCAGGCCATGTTGACGGCGCCCAGCGTGTAGGTGCACCAGCCCACCAGCATGTAGCGGGCGGCCCGGTGGCCCTGGCGCGCCAGCTGCCAGGCCGCAGGGATGGCCAGCATCGGCGCCATCGGACCCAGCACCACCGCCACCAGCTGGCTGCCGCGGTAGTCCAGCACGCCGACCAGCGAGAGCGCCAGGCCCAGCGCCGCCAGGTTGCCCACCAGGATCAGCCCCCGGTGCACCCGCGGACTGTGCTGCTGTGTCTGCAGCGACAAGGCGACGAAGCGCGAGCCGGCGGCCAGCGCCAGCAGCACCGACATCGGCGAGATCTTGGCCAGCAGGCCGGTGCGCTCGGACCACAGCAGCTGCTGGCCCAGGCCGGTGAAGTCGACCAGGAAGGTGCTGGTGCCCAGCACCATCAATGCGTACATCAGGAACAGCGGATCGCGCAGGCTCAGCCAGTGCGCCAGGCTGTAGGCCAGCAGCGCCAGCGCCACGCCCATCATCAGGCCCTGGACCACCAGCTGGCGGCCCTCCAGCGCCTGCTGCACCTGGGGTTGGCGCAGGCTGATCGGCAGCACCATGGCGCTCTCGGTGCGCACCCGCAGCAGCAGGTCATGGCGCTCGCCCGGCGCCAGCGCCAGCCCCAGGGTGTGGGTGCGCGACGGCAGCGGCCGCTGCGCGAACGGCAGCAGCGCGCCCAGCCGCGCCTGCTGCACCACCTCGCCGCCGCGCAGCAGATAGACATCGGCCTGGTTGAGCACCGGGTAGGCGATGTCCAGCACCCAGCGGCCATCGCCGCCGGTGGCCTGCAGCGGCAGGTGCAGCCACACCACATCGCGCCGCGGGCCCAGGTTGGCATGCGGCCCGGCGGGCGGCGTGAAGCGGTCCAGTTGCTGGCGCACCGCCTCCAGCTGCAGCGCGCCACCGGGGTCGGACAGCAGGCGCACTGCCGGCCAGGCGTCGACCTCGCCGTCGGCGCTGTCCAGCAGCAGCGGCGCCGGTGCATCGGCACGCGCCTGGCCCACCATGGCGACGAGCGTCAGCGCGAGCAGACAACGCAGCAGGGTGTGGAGCAGGTGGTGCATGGCGTGGACCGGCCAGCAGGGAGCCGGCAGTCACCGCCATATCGGCCGCCGGCGCGCCGACTGAAGCCCTGCGCCGCCAGGTGGGCCGCGCCTATCATCGGCCGCATGCACAGCAGCCCCGCCGCCGCGGCAACGGAGCACGCCGCGCCACTGGTGGTGGCGCTGGCCTCCCGCGCGCTGTTTGATTTCGAGGCCGAGAACCAGGTCTTCGAGGCCGGCGACGACCATGCCTACATGCAGCTGCAGCTGGAGCGGCTGGAGACGCCGGCACAGCCGGGCGTGGCCTTCGGCCTGGCGCGCAAGCTGCTGGCCTTCAATGCCGGTGCGGCGGCCGGAGCGCCACCCCGGGTGGAGGTGGTGATCCTGTCGCGCAACGATCCGGCCTCCGGCCTGCGGGTGTTCCGCTCCTGCAAGCACTACGGCCTGGCGGTGGAGCGTGGCGTGTTCACCCGCGGTGCACCGCCCTGGCGCTACCTGCCGGCGCTGGGCGCGCAGTTGTTCCTGTCAGCCAACGAGACCGACGTGCGCGCCGCGCTGGCCGCCGGCGTGCCGGCGGCACGGGTGGTGCCGCAGCCGCCGCTGGCCGAGCAGGGCCATCCGCAGGAACTGCGCATCGCCTTCGACGGTGATGCAGTGCTGTTCTCCGACGAAGCCGAGCAGGTCTACCAGCGCGACGGCCTGGCCGCCTTCCAGCGGCATGAGCAGGCCCAGGCCGGCACGCCGCTGGGGGCGGGGCCGTTCAAACCCCTGCTGTCGGCGCTGCAGCAGCTGCACCGGGCCGGCGGCGCCTCGGGCATGCGGGTGCGCACCGCGCTGGTGACGGCACGCAGCGCCCCCGCCCATGAGCGGGCGATCCGCACGCTGATCGACTGGGAGATCGAGGTCGACGAGGCGATGTTCCTGGGCGGCCTGCCCAAGGGCGGCTTCCTGCGGGCCTTCCAACCCGACTTCTTCTTCGACGACCACCCGCGCCATGTCGCCGGTGCAGCCGGCCATGCGCCGGCCGGCCATGTGCCGCACGGCGTGAACAACCGCTGAACCGGCCGCCAGGCCGCATGGGCCGAGATGCGGCGCCACCGTCACGGCAGATTCATCTTCGGCTTCTATGGTCGTGGGCAGCGCCGGACCGGTCGGTCCGTGCAATTGTTCACAGACCCTGGAGCTGCCCCATGAAGACGCTGTTCGCCCTGGCCGCCATCGCCGCCGCCGTGGCCCCCGCCCATGCCCTGACCACCGGCGATCTCGCCTTCACCGCCTTCAACGCCGACGAAGACGGCTGGTCGCTGGTGACCTTCGTCGACATCGCGGCCGGCACGCAGGTGTTCTTCTCCGATGGCACCGCCAGCAGTGCGACCACCATCGGCACGACGGAGTCGTCGTTCAGCTGGAACACTGGCGCCAAC
Source organism: Pseudaquabacterium pictum (assembly GCF_005403045.1). Classification (GTDB taxonomy): domain Bacteria; phylum Pseudomonadota; class Gammaproteobacteria; order Burkholderiales; family Burkholderiaceae_C; genus Pseudaquabacterium; species Pseudaquabacterium pictum. Next base: position 65,238 of record NZ_BJCL01000019.1, on the reverse strand, counting down.
GTGATCGCAGCCGGCACGGTGGTGCGCTTCTCGGCCATCGATGCGGACGGGCGCGCCGCGTCGGCCGGCAGCCTGGCGGTGGTCAACAGTGGCAACCTGGGCTTGAGTGCCACCGCAGAAACCATCTACGCCTTTCTCGGCAGCAGCGCCACATCGGTCACCACCATGCTGACAGCGGTGTCGACCGAGTCGAACACCAACGCGCTGACCACCGTCGGCCTGACTGCCGGCGTCAACGCCATCAAGCTGACGAGCAGCACCGACTTCGCCGGCTACACCGGCACCCGCGCTGGTGAAGCCACGTTCGCCGCCTACGCGCCGTTGGTGAACGCGCCCGGCAACTGGGCCATCAATGTGGGCGGCAACGGCACCTCGGTGCTGCCCGACACCACCGCCTTCAGCGTCACCGCCGTGCCCGAGCCCGAGACCTATGCGCTGATGCTGGCCGGTCTGGCCGCCGTCGGCATGCTGGCCCGCCGCCGCCAGGCCTGACGCCCCCTCCACCGCCGGAAGCACGATGACCCCACGCCCGCCGATCCGCGCCACCGCCCTGGCCGCTGCCACCCTGCTGCTGCTGCAGTGGCCAGCCCAGGCCCAGGCCCAGACCCTGCCCGCCGCCTGCAGCCAGCCCGCCACGGCCATCGGCCAGGTGCAGGGCACCGGCGACACCTCGCCGCTGGCCGGCAGCACCGTCACCGTGCAGGGCGTGGTGGTGGGTGACTTTGAAGGCGCCAGCCCGGCGCTGCGCGGCTTCTACCTGCAGAGCCAGCTGGACGATGGCGACCCGGCCACGTCCGAAGGCGTGTTCGTCTTCAACGGCAGCAACAACAGCGTGTCGGTGGGCCAGGTGGTGCGGGTGACCGGCCTGGTCAGCGAGTTCCAGGGCCAGACGCAGATCACGCCGACCAGCACCGCCACCATCGTGGCCTGCGGCAATGGCAGCGTGGCGCCCACCGATGTGCTGCTGCCCTTTGCCGACACCGCCGCGGCAGAGCGCTACGAAGGCATGCTGGTGCGGCTGCCGCAGACGCTGTCGGTGACCGAGCACTTCCAGCTCGGCCGCTTCGGCCAGGTGGTGCTGTCGGTCAACGGCCGCCAGGTGCAGCCCACCCACCTGCTGCCGCCTGGCCCGGCGGCCGTGGCGCTGGAGGCCGCCAACCAGCGCGGCCGCATCATCCTGGACGACAGCCTGCAGTCGCAGAACCCGGATCCGATCGTCTGGGGCCGCGGCGGCCAGCCGCTGTCGGCCAGCAACACCCTGCGCGGCGGCGACACCACCCGCGGCATCGTCGGCGTGATGACCTTCACCTGGGCCGGCAATGCCGCCAGCGGCAATGCCTGGCGGGTGCGGCCGCTGGGCGCGCTGGGCGGCACGGTGCCGGCCTTCGAGGCTGCCAACCCGCGGCCCGCACAGGCGCCGCTGCCCGGTGCCGCGCTGCGCGTGGCCGGCTTCAATGTGCTGAACTTCTTCAACAACGTGGCCGGCTGCACCGGCGGCGTGGGCGCGCCGGCCACAGATTGCCGCGGCGCCGGCTCCGACATCAACGGCGCGGCCAACCAGGCAGCGCAGTTCGCGGTGGAGTACCCGCGGCAGCTGGCCAAGACCGTGGCCGCCCTGCTGAAGCTGGATGCCGCCGTGGTGGGCCTGGTGGAGATCGAGAACGACGGCCACGGCCCCGGCAGCGCACTGCAGGCCCTGGTCGACGCGCTGAACACCGCCACGGCACCCGGCCGCTATGCCCTGATCGACGCCGACGCCCGCACCGGCCAGACCAACGCGCTGGGCAGCGACGCGATCAAGGTGGCCTTCATCCACCAGCCGCAGCGGCTGCGTCCGGTGGGTCGCACCGCAGTGCTCAACAGCCTGGCCTTCGTCAACGGCGGCGATGGCAGCCCGCGCAGCCGGCCCGCCCTGGCCCAGGCTTGGGAGCAGCCCGACGGGGCCCGCTTCATCACGGTGATCAACCACCTCAAGAGCAAGGGCAGCGCCTGCGACCAGCCCGATGCCGGCGACGGCCAGGGCAACTGCAGCGCGGTGCGCCTGCAGGCCGCGCTGCAGCTGCGCGCCTGGCTGGCCAGCGACCCCACCGGCACGGCCGAGCCCGATGTGCTGATCCTGGGCGACCTGAACGCCTATGCCCGGGAAGACGCGGTCACCACCTTCACCAATGCAGGCTGGCGCGACCTGATGCAGGACCACGGCGGTGCCCCCGCCTACGGCTATGTGTTCAACGGCCAGTGGGGCTACCTGGACCATGCGCTGGCCACGCCCACGCTGGCGCTGGGCCAGGTGGCAGGCGCGGCGCACTGGCACATCAATGCCGACGAGCCCAGCGTGCTGGACTACAACGTCAATTTCAAGAGCGCCGGCCAGGTGGCCAGCCTCTTTGCGGCCGACGAGTTCCGGAATTCCGACCACGACCCGGCGGTGGTGGCGCTGGCGCTGACGCCGCCGGTGCTGCTGCGCGGCACGGCCGGCGCCGACCAGCTGGTGGCCGGCGCAGCCGACACCGTGCTGATCGGCGGCCCCGGCCGCGATGTGCTGCATGCCGGCAGCGGCCGCAACCAGTTCATCTTCCAGAGCGTGCTCGATGGTGGCGACACCATCGTGGGCTTCCGCCCAGGTCGCGACAGCCTGGTGCTGACCAGCCTGCTGCGCAGCCTGTCGGCACCCGCCCAGCCGCTGGCCACCGGCCACCTGGCGTGCAGCAACCAGGGGGGCGACGCATTGGTGTCGGTCGACCCCGACGGCAGCGCCGGCGCGCAGCGCAGCCGCCCGGTGGCCCTGCTGCGCAGCGTGGCCTGCAGCGCGCTGACCACGCCCGACAACCTGCGCCTGTGATGCGCAGCCCAACCGACCGCCAAAGGCCCCCCATGCGCCCCCAGTCCACCCGCACCATCTACGCCGGCCTGGCCCTGGCCGCCCTGCTCGGCAGCGGCCTGGCCCAGGCGGCCAGCAGCCCGTTCCAGCTGACCGGCAGCACCGACAGCGGCCCCCTGGCCGGCACCGTGTTCAGTGGCAGCTTTGCCTACGATGCCAGCCCGGTCGTCGGCGACTTCAGTGGCAGCGTGGCGCTGCAGGCCTTCCAGCTGCAGTTCGCCGGCCAGACCTACGACCTGGCCAGCGCCGATGCACCGGCCACAGCGATGTTCGAGGCCGGCCAGTTCATCGGCCTGGACTACACCGATGCCGACAGCGCCGATGCCGGCCTGCGGCCCTGGCTGTCGCTGGTGCCCAGCCTGACCGGCCAGTTCGCGGACGCCTACCTGGCCTACCAGGGCGCGGACGGGCTGGGCGGCTTCGGCAGCTACAGCATCAGCGCCGTGCCCGAGCCGGGCCAGTGGGCCCTGCTGCTGGGCGGCCTGGCCCTGGTGGGCGTGGCGGGCCGCCGCAGCCGCTGAGGCTCAGCCCAGCCGGGCGCTGCGCAGGCGGTCGAGGTCGATCACCCGCACGCCGCCGTATTCGATGCGGATCAGGCCGGCAGCCTGCAGCGCGACCAGCGCCTGGTTGACCCGCTGGCGCGACAGGCCCACCAGCCAGGCCAGCTCCTGCTGGGTGATGCGCAGCAGCTGGCCCACGCCGGGGTAGAGCACCGGGTGGAACAGCGACGCCAGGCTGCGGGCCACCCGCGCATCGGGCTGGTTGGTGCGGTCGATCTCGCGCGCCGCGATGAACTGGCCCAGCCGCTCGTTGAGCTGGTTCATCACGAAGCGGTTGAACGGGATGCTGCGCTCCAGCAGGCGCCAGAACATGGCGATCGGCAGGCCGGCGACGGTGCTCTTGCGCAGCGCCTCGATGTTGTAGCGGTAGACCTCGCGCTTGAGCAGCGTGCCCTCGCCGAACCAGGCGCCCGGCGGCAGGCCGGTGTAGGTGATGGGCTGGCCGTCGGCGCCGACGTTGCTCATCTTCAGCAGGCCGTCGACCACGCCGAACCAGTAGGTGCTGGGCGCGCCATGCCGGCACACCCGGTCACCCGGTTCTGCCTCGCCCACCTGCAGCGCATCGACCGCAGCCCGCCGGTCGTCGTCGCCCAGCAGGGCCAGCCAGGGAATGCCGGCCAGCTCGTCGGCGGTGGCCGGCCGCGCACGCTGGCGCAGGCTGGGGGTGGGTGCAAGTGTCATAGGCCGCTTGTCTTGCTGGTGACTGACACCGGCACCTGGGGAAAGTCCGCCCCGGGGATGTCCCGGAGATTGTCGTTGGACCGACAAGCTGACGTCAAACCAGTCCCTAGCATCCGCCTCCAACGCTGATGGTGCGGCCCTGCCGCCGCCCGCAGTGCAAGGAGTGGCTGGTGCAGACGACCTTTCCCCGATTGATGCTCGACCATGCCCAGGCCCGGCCCGATGCGCCGGCCCTGCGCGAGAAGAGCTTTGGCATCTGGCAGACGACCAGCTGGTCGCAACTGGCCGCGCTGGTGCGCCAGCTGGCCTGCGGCCTGGCCGAGGCCGGCCTGCAACGCGGCGACCATGTGGTGGTGGTGGGCGACAACCGGCCGCGGCTGTACGCCAGCATGCTGGCGGTGCAGGCCCTGGGCGGCGTGCCGGTGCCGCTGTACCAGGATGCGGCCAGCCTGGAGTTCGTGTTCCCGATCAACAACGCCGAGGTGCGCTTCGCGGTGGTCGAGAACCAGGAACAGGTGGACAAGCTGCTGGAGATCCGCACCCAGTGCCCGCAGCTGGCCTGCATCTGGTACGACGACCCGCGCGGCCTGCGCAAGTACGACGAACCCGGTCTCGCCGCGCTGGACATGCTGGCCGAAGCCGGCGCCGCCCGCCACCAGCGCGACACCGGCTTCTTCGACGCCGCCGTGGCGCGCTGCCAGCCGCACGACGTGGCGGCGATGTTCTTCACCAGTGGCACCACCGGCAACCCCAAGGGCGTGGTGCACACCCACTTCAGCCTGCTCGACCGCGCCGCCGCTGGCCAGGCCTTCGACAAGCTGACGAACCGGGAAGAAGTGCTGGCCTACATGCCGCCGGCCTGGATCGGCCAGAACATCTTCAGCTACGCCCAGTGGCTGTGCTGCGGCTACATCGTCAACTGCCCTGAATCGGCCGCCACTGTCACCATCGACCTGAAGGAAGTGGGCCCGACCTACTACTTCGCGCCGCCGCGGGTGTTCGAGGGCCTGCTGACCAGCGTGATGATCCGCATGGAGGACGCCAGCCCGCTCAAGCGCAAGCTGTTCGACGCCTGCATGGCGGTGGCCCGGCGGGTGGGCCCGGCGCTGCTGGACGGCCAGCCGGTGTCGGCCATGGACAAGCTGAAGTGGAGGCTGGGCGACTGGGCCATCTACGGCCCGCTGCGCAACAGCCTGGGCCTGAGCCGGGTGCGGGTGGCCTACACCGCCGGCGAGGCCATCGGGCCCGACCTGTTCACCTTCTACCGCAGCATCGGCGTGAACCTGAAGCAGCTGTACGGCAGCACCGAGACGGCCGTGTTCGTCTGCCTGCAGCCCGACCATGAAGCCCGCGCCGACACCGTGGGCGTGCCGGTGCAAGGCGTGGAGATCAAGCTCGCCGACAACGGCGAGATCATGGTCAAGAGCCCGGGCCTGCTCAAGGAGTACTACAAGAACCCGGCAGCCACGGCCGAGGTGCTGACGGCCGATGGCTGGTACCACACCGGCGACGCCGGCTTCATCGACGACAGCGGCCACCTGAAGATCATCGACCGCCACAAGGACGTGGGCCGGCTCCAGGGTGGCGCCCACGACGGCGCCATGTTTGCGCCCAAGTACGTGGAGAACAAGCTGAAGTTCTTCCCGTTCATCAAGGAGGCGGTGGCCTTCGGCGACCGGCGCGACCGGGTCTGCGCCTTCATCAACATCGACATGGAAGCCGTGGGCAACTGGGCCGAGCGCCGCAACCTGGGCTACGCCGGCTATGCCGACATCGCCCAGAAGCCCGAGGTCTACGACCTGATCCGCGACTGCGTGGAGAAGGTCAATGCCGACCTGGCGCACGATGCGCTGCTGGCCGGCAGCCAGGTGACGCGCTTCCTGATCCTGCACAAGGAGCTGGACGCCGACGACGGCGAGATGACGCGCACCCGCAAGGTCAAGCGCGGCGCCATCGCCGGCAAGTACGGCGTGCTGGTCGATGCGCTCTACGGCGGCAAGACCGAGCAGTACATCGAGACCGTCGTCACCTTCGAGGACGGACGCAGCGGCAGTGTCTCGGCCACGCTGAAGATCGCCGACGCCAAGACCTTTCCCGCCATGAAGAAGGCTGCCTGACATGGCTGCAACCGACACCGCTCGCCAGCACGGCGACGTGATCCTCGAGGTCAAGAACATCAGCCTGGCCTTCGGCGGGGTGAAGGCGCTGACCGACATCAGCTTCGATGTGCGCGAGCACGAGATCCGCGCCATCATCGGCCCCAACGGCGCCGGCAAGAGCAGCATGCTCAACTGCATCAACGGCGTCTACCAGCCGCAGCAGGGCAGCATCACCTTCCGCGGCCAGACCTTCAGCCACATGAGCCGCCGCCAGGTGGCCGAGATGGGCGTGGCGCGCACTTTCCAGAACCTGGCGCTGTTCAAGGGCATGAATGTCATCGACAACATCATGACCGGGCGCAACCTGAAGATGAAGACCAACATCTTCCAGCAGGCGTTCCGGCTGGGCGCCGCCCAGCGCGAGGAGGAGGAGCACCGCGCCTTCGTCGAGCACATCATCGACTTCCTCGAGATCCAGGCCTACCGCAAGACCCCGGTGGGCCGTCTGCCCTACGGACTGCAGAAGCGGGTGGACCTGGGCCGCGCGCTGGCCATGGAGCCGCAGGTGCTGCTGCTGGACGAGCCCATGGCCGGCATGAACGTGGAAGAGAAGCAGGACATGTGCCGCTTCGTGCTGGATGTCAACGAGGAGTTCGCCACCACCATCGTGCTGATCGAGCACGACATGGGCGTGGTGATGGACATCAGCGACCGCGTGGTGGTGCTGGACTACGGCAAGAAGATCGGCGACGGCACGCCCGACGAGGTGCGTGCCAACGAGGACGTGATCAGCGCCTACCTCGGCACCAGCCACTGAGCACAGCGGAGCGACACACCATGGGATTCTTCATCGAAGCGACGATCGGCGGCCTGATGTCGGGCATGCTGTATGCGCTGGTGGCGCTGGGCTTCGTGCTCATCTTCAAGGCCAGCGGGGTGTTCAACTTCGCCCAGGGCGCGATGGTGCTGTTCGCCGCATTGGCGATGGCCCGCTTCGCGGAGTGGATCCCGCAGCTGACCGGCCTGGACAACAAGGTGCTGGTCAACGTGCTGGCCTTCATCGGCGCCATGGGCGTGATGATCGCCAGCGCCTGGCTGATCGAGCGCCTGGTGCTGGGCAAGCTGGTCAACCAGGAGGGCATCACCCTGCTGATGGCCACGCTGGGCATCACCTATTTCCTCGACGGCTTCGGCCAGACCATCTTCGGCTCGGACATCTACAAGATCGACGTGGGCATGCCCAAGGACCCGATCTTCCTGTTCGAGACGGTCTTCGAAGGCGGCATCCTGGTCGGCCAGGAAGACCTGGTGGCCGCGGTGGTGGCGGCCGGCCTGGTGGCCGTGCTGGCCGCGTTCTTCCAGTACACCAGCACCGGCCGGGCGCTGCGCGCGGTGGCCGATGACCACCAGGCGGCGCAGTCCATCGGCATCCCGCTCAAGCGCATCTGGGTGATCGTCTGGAGCGTGGCGGGCTTCGTCGCGCTGGTGGCCGGCATCATCTGGGGCAGCAAGCTGGGCGTGCAGTTCTCGCTCTCCCAGGTGGCGCTGAAGGCGCTGCCGGTGGTGATCCTGGGCGGGCTGACCAGCGTGCCGGGCGCCATCATCGGCGGCCTGATCATCGGCGTGGGCGAGAAGCTCAGCGAGGTGTTCATCGGCCCGATGCTGGGCGGCGGCATCGAGATCTGGTTTGCCTACGCGCTGGCGCTGCTGTTCCTGCTGGTGCGGCCGCAAGGGCTGTTCGGCGAAAAGATCATCGACCGCGTCTGACCTTCTGCACGAGGACCCACCATGCTTTACCGTGAGAACGGCCAGTTCAAGACCAGCTACCGGGCCGACCAGCAGATCTTCCCGATCACCCAGGACCGGGTGCTGATCCTGGCCCTGCTGGCCTTCGCCTTCATCGCCGTGCCCTTCCTGGCCAGCGAGTACTTCTTCCGCGCCATCCTGATCCCGTTCCTGATCCTGTCGCTGGCGGCGCTGGGGCTGAACATCCTGGTGGGCTACTGCGGCCAGATCTCGCTGGGCACCGGCGGCTTCATGGCGGTGGGCGCGTATGCGGCCTACAACCTGCTGGTGCGCATCGATGGCATGCCGCTGATCGTGGCCATCCTGCTGGGCGGCGTGTTCTCGATGGGCATCGGGGTGCTGTTCGGCATCCCCAGCCTGCGCATCAAGGGCATGTACCTGGCGGTGGCCACACTGGCCGCGCAGTTCTTCTGCGACTGGGCCTTCCTGCGCATCAAGTGGCTGACCAACGACTCCTCGTCGGGCTCGGTCAGCGTGGCGGGCCTGAACGTGCTGGGCTGGAAGATCGATTCCCCGGCCGAGAAGTACCTGTTTTGCCTGGGCTTCCTGGTGGTGTTCGCGCTGCTGGCCAAGAACCTGGTGCGCAGCCACATCGGCCGTGAGTGGATGGCCATCCGCGACATGGACGTGGCCGCCTCGGTGATCGGCATCCGCCCGGTGTACGCCAAGCTCACCGCGTTCGCGGTCAGCAGCTTCATCGTCGGCGTGGCCGGGGCGCTGTGGGCCTTCGTCTACCTGGGCTCCTGGGAGCCGGCGGCCTTCAACATCAACCGCTCGTTCGATCTGCTGTTCATGGTGATCATCGGCGGGCTGGGCTCGATCATGGGCAGCTTCTTCGGCGCCGCGTTCATCGTGATGCTGCCGATCTTCCTGGACAACGTGCCGCGCATGCTGGGCATGCCGATCGACACCGCGCTGGCCTCGCACCTCACCTTCATGATCTTCGGCTCGCTGATCGTGTTCTTCCTGATCGTCGAGCCGCACGGCCTGGCGCGGCTGTGGTCGGTGGGCAAGGAAAAGCTGCGCCTGTGGCCCTTCCCGCACTGATGTCCCACCCCCGAAGCGCCTGCGGCGCTCCCCCTCAAGGGGGCGCCGCCAGTGGCCCGGCAAAGCCGGTTCCACGGCGTCCGCTTGCTCTTTGATACCACCCACCCATCCCTGGAGGCAGACATGACATTCAAATCCATCGCTCTCACCGCCGCGTGCGTGGCTGCCGCCCTCAGCGCGGCCGTCAGCACCCCGGCCCTGGCGCAGGCCAAGGAGCAGTTCTTCCCGCTGCTGGTCTACCGCACCGGCGCCTACGCCCCCAACGGCGTGCCGTTCGCCAACGGCATGCAGGACTACCTGAAGTACATCAACGCCAAGGGCGGCATCAACGGCGTCAAGGCGGCGTTCGAGGAATGCGAGACCGGCTACGCCACCGACAAGGGCGTGGAGTGCTACGAGCGCCTGAAGGGCAAGGGCGCCACGGTGTTCCAGCCGCTGTCCACCGGCATCACCTTCGCGCTGACCGACAAGGCCCCGGGCGACAAGATCCCGCTGATCACCGCCGGCTACGGCCGGGCCGACTCGGTCGACGGCCTGTCGTTCAAGTGGAACTTCCCGCTGCTGGGCACCTACTGGACAGCGGCCGACATCCTGATCCAGCACCTGGCCAAGAAGGAAGGCGGCTTCGACAAGCTCAAGGGCAAGAAGATCGCGCTGGTCTACCACGACAGCCCGTTCGGCAAGGAGCCCATCGCCCTGCTGCAGGAGCGCAGCAAGCTGCACGGCTTCGACCTGCAGCTGCTGCCGGTGGCCCACCCGGGCGTGGAGCAGAAGGCCACCTGGCTGCAGGTGCGCCAGAGCCGGCCCGACTTCCTGCTGCTGTGGGGCTGGGGCGTGATGAACTCGGCCGCCCTGAAGGAAGCCGTGGCCACCGGCTACCCGCGCGAGAAGATGTACGGCGTGTGGTGGTCGGGCGCCGAGCCGGATGTGAAGGACGTGGGCGCCAACGCCAAGGGCTACAACGCCCTGGCGATGCAGCACGGGGCCGAGCCGAACGCGAAGATCGTGCAGGACATCCTGAAGGAAGTGCACGCCAAGAACCAGGGCACCGGCCCGAAGGATGAAGTGGGCCAGGTGCTGTACATGCGCGGGCTGATCTCGATGATGATGGCCGTGGAAGGCGTGAAGCGCGCGCAGGAGAAGTACGGCAAGGGCAAGGTGATGACCGGCGAGCAGGTGCGCTGGGGCCTGGAGAACCTGAACCTCGACCAGAAGAAGCTCGACGCACTGGGCTTCGCCGGCGTGATGCGGCCGGTGTCCACCTCGTGTGCCGACCACATGGGCTCCAGCTGGGCCCGCCTGCACACCTGGGACGGCGCCAAGTGGGGCTTCAGCTCCGACTGGTACCAGGCCGACGACGCCATCCTGAAGCCGCTGGTCAAGCAATCGGCCGAGAAGTACCTGGCCGAGAAGAAGCTGGCCAAGCGCGACAACGCGGACTGCACCAGTTAAGCCCACCCCCGAAGCGGCTGCGCCGCTCCCCCTCAAGGGGGCCACGCCAGCGGCCCGGCCAAGCCGGATCCGCGGCGGGTCCTGGCCCCACCCCCTACGGCCTGACGGCCGCCCCCTCCAGGGGGCCACGCCAGCGGCCCGGCCAAGCCGGTTCCGCGGCGTGCGCTGGGTTCGAATGAGACTTGCACATGTCGAATGCTCTTCTTCAAGTCAACGGCATCGAGGTCATCTACAACCATGTGATCCTGGTGCTCAAGGGCGTCTCGCTCGAGGTGCCCGAGGGTCGCGTGGTGGCCCTGCTGGGCGGCAATGGCGCGGGCAAGACGACCACGCTGCGCGCGGTCAGCAACCTGCTGGCCGGCGAGCGGGGCGAGGTGACCAAAGGCTCGATCACGCTGCGCGGCGAACGCATCGAGCAGCTGAGCACGTCCGACATGGTCAACCGCGGCGTGATCCAGGTGATGGAGGGGCGGCATTGCTTCGCCCACCTCACCATCGAAGAGAACCTGATGACCGGGGCCTACACCCGCAAGGATGGCAAGGCCGCGGTCGATGCCACGCTGGAGAAGGTCTACAACTACTTTCCCCGGCTCAAGACAAGGCGCACCAGCCTGGCGGCCTACACCTCGGGCGGCGAGCAGCAGATGTGCGCCATCGGCCGCGCGCTGATGGCCAACCCGAAGATGGTGCTGCTCGACGAACCCAGCATGGGCCTGGCGCCGCAGATCGTGGAAGAGGTGTTCGAGATCGTGAAGGACTTGAACACCAAGGAGCAGGTCACCTTCCTGCTGGCCGAGCAGAACACCAACATCGCGCTGCGCTATGCCGACTACGGCTACATCCTGGAGAACGGCCGCATCGTGATGGACGGCGAAGCCAAGGCCCTGCGCGAGAACGAGGACGTCAAGGAGTTCTACCTCGGCATGGGCGGCGGCGACCGCAAGAGCTTCAAGGACGTGAAAAGCTACAAGCGCCGCAAGCGGTGGCTGGCCTAGGCCTGGTGCCAGCAGGAGCGCGACATGTCGGATGACTTCGGCTTTGCCTTGCCGCCGTTCAAGCCCGATGAGGCATTGCTGACCCTGCAGCGTGAGCTGCGTGCGCTGGGCCTGACCGAACGCGCCGGCCGGTTCGAGCGGCGCGGCACGGCCATCGCGCGGGCCGCGGTGGACGGCGCCGTGCTGCGCGCGGCCCGGGTGAAGCGCCCGTCGCGCAACAGCCCCGAATGGCTGGACAAGCCACTGAAGAACAGCGCCGACGTGCGCAGTTTCGTGGCCGACCTGAAGAAACAACTCGCGCTCTGGAGCGACAGCGATGACTGATTTCTACGACGCGCTGGAAGCCCGCGACCCCGCGGCCCGCGAAGCGGCCCTGCTCGCGGCCCTGCCCGGCCACATCGCCCGCGCCCAACAGGCCACCAGCGCCTTTGCCGAATCCCTGGCCGGCGTGGATGCGGCCGCCATCACCAGCCGCAACGCGCTGGCGCAGTTGCCTGTGCTGCGCAAGAGCGCGCTGCTGGAACGCCAGAAGGCCCTGCGTGCGCAGGATCCGTTCGGCGGCTACGCGGCCATCGGCTGGCGCGGCCTGCGTGCCGGCAGCGGCGCGAAGCGGGTGTTCCAGTCGCCCGGCCCGATCTACGAGCCCGAGGGCGATGGGCCGGACTACTGGCGCATGGCCCGCGCCATCTTCGCCGCCGGCTTCCGGGCCGGCGACCTGGCGCACTGCAGCTTCAGCTACCACCTGACACCCGCCGGGTCGATGATGGAAAGCGGCGCCCATGCGGTGGGCTGCACCACCTTTGCCGGCGGCGTGGGCAACACCGAGCTGCAGCTGCAGGCCGTGGCCGAGCTGCGACCGCATGGCTACATCGGCACGCCCAGCTTCCTGAAGATCCTGGTCGAGAAGGCGGCCGACACCGGCACGCCGATCGGCAGCATCACCAAGGCCATGGTCGGCGGCGAAGCCTTTCCGCCCAGCCTGCGCGACTGGCTGGCCGCCCGTGGCATCGCCGCCTACCAGAGCTATGCCACCGCCGATGCCGGCCTCATCGCCTACGAGACCCCAGCCCGCGAGGGCCTGGTGCTGGACGAGCACATCCTGCTCGAGATCGTGCGGCCGGGCACCGGCGACGTGCTGCCCGACGGCGAGGTGGGCGAGGTGGTCGTCACCGTGCTGAACCCGGGCTACCCGCTGGTGCGCTTCGGCACTGGCGACTTGTCGGCGGTGCTGCCCGGCCCGTGCCCCACAGGCCGCAGCAACACCCGCATCCGCGGCTGGCTCGGCCGCGCCGACCAGACCACCAAGGTGCGCGGCATGTTCGTGCACCCCAGCCAGGTGGCCGAGGTCGCCCGACGCCACCCCGAGCTGGGGCGTGCCCGGCTGGTGGTCGAAGGCGAGATGGCCAATGACCGCATGACACTGAAGGTGGAGGTGGCCGGCGCCCCCGATGGCCTGGCCGCCGCGGTGGCCGCCAGCGTGCGCGACGTGACCAAATTGCGCGCCGACGTGCAGCTGGCCGCGCCGGGCAGCCTGCCGAACGACGGCAAGGTGATCGAAGACGCACGCAGCTACAACTGAACAGCCCGCCTAGGTAGTTCCCGAAACTTCCGTGCCCCTGGCGGGATCTAGGATGCCCGCATCCCAAGTTCCGACCAGGAGACACCGCATGAAACAGGTTCTGATCACCTCCCTGCTGGCCGCCGTCGCCGGTGCCGCACTGGCCGAATACCCCGAGAAGCCGGTCACCATCGTCGTGCCGTTCGCGGCCGGCGGTCCCACCGACAAGGTGGCGCGTGATCTCGGCGATGTGCTGCGCAAGCAGCTGAACCAGCCGGTGATCATCGAGAACGTGGGCGGCGCCGGCGGCACGCTGGGCGCGGCCAAGGTGGCCAAGGCTGCCCCCGATGGCTACACCGTGCTGCTGCACCACATCGGCATGGCCACCTCGCCGGCGCTGTACCGCAAGCTGCCCTACGACACGCTGAACGATTTCGAATACGTCGGCATGGTCAACGAGGTGCCGATGACCCTGGTGGGCCGCAGCACGCTGCCGGCCAACACCATGCCCGAGCTGATGAAGTGGATCGATGCCAACAAGGGCAAGATCAACCTGGCCAATGCCGGCCTGGGTGCTGCATCGCACCTGTGCGGCCTGCTGTTCCAGCAGGCGGTGAAGGTGGACATGACCACCGTGCCGTACAAGGGCACCGCGCCGGCCATGACCGACCTGCTCGGCGGCCAGGTCGACCTGATGTGCGACCAGACCACCAACACCACCCAGCAGATCGAGGGCGGCAAGATCAAGGCCTACGCGGTGACCACGCCCAAGCGGCTGACGTCGCCCGCACTGGCCAAGCTGCCCACGCTGGACGAGAGTGGCCTCAAGGGCTTCAACGTGTCGATCTGGCATGGCATGTACGCCCCCAAGGCCACGCCCAAGGCCGTGGTCGACAAGCTGAACGCCGCCCTGCGCACGGCGATGAAAGACCCGGAGTTCATCAAGCGCCAGGAGGCCCTGGGTGCGGTGGTGGTGACCGATGCGCGCACCGGTGGCGCCGAGCACAAGAAGTTCGTCGAGGCCGAGATCGCCAAGTGGGGCCCCGCCATCAAGGCCGCCGGCCAGTACGCTGATTGAGTCTTGGCGCCAGGGGCGCCTGACCGTGCTGCAACGGCCCCAAGCGGGGCCGTTTGTCATTCAGACGATGCGCAGAGGGATCGTCACCGGGCCGTCGTTGACCAGGGCCACCTTCATGTCGGCGCCGAAGATGCCGGCCTGCACCACCGGATGCCGATCCCGCGCGAGGCGCAGCACCGCCTCGTAGAGGGTGCGGCCCTGCTCGGGCCCGGCGGCCCCGGTGAAGCTGGGCCGGTTGCCGCCGCGCACATCGGCCGCCAGCGTGAACTGGCTGACCACCAGCAAGCCGCCGCCCACGTCGACCAGGCTGCGGTTCATCTTGCCGGCATCGTCGCTGAAGATGCGCAGCTTCAGCAGCTTCTCCACCAGCCGCGCGGCGGTGGCCTCGGTGTCGGCCGGCTCGGCGCACACCAGCAGCAGCAGGCCCGGGCCGATGGCACCGACCACCGCCCCGTCCACGGTGACACTGGCCTCGCGCACCCGTTGCAGCAGGCCGATCACAGCGGGTCCTTCTGGTCGTCGAAGTGCGCTTCCACATCCATCGGCAGCAACTGGATGCTGGCGCGCAGGCCGGGCACGGCCGCCATCAGCGCCTGCTCGACCGACGTGCGCACCGCGGCGGCGCGGCCCAGCGTCCAGCCGGCCGGCATGTGCATGTGCAGATCGACGAATCGGCGCGCACCGGCACGGCGGGTCACCACATGGTCGAAGCGGATGGTGTGCAGCGCGAACTCGGCCAGCGTGGCATCGATCTGGGCGCGCACCGCCGGCTCCAGCGCCTGGTCCATCAGGCCGTCGGCCGATTTCCAGACCAGCAGCACGCCTTCCCGCGCGATGTTGGCGGCCAGCGCGATGGCGATCACTGGGTCCAGCCACAGCCAGCCGGTGGCCTGCACCGCCAGCAGGCCGGCCACCACGCCAGCCGAGGTCCAGACATCGGTGAAGAGGTGGCGGGCATCGCCCTCCAGCGCCATCGAGCGGTGCTCACGCGCCTTGCGCAGCATGGCCACGGCCAGCGCGCCGTTCATCGCCGAGCTGATCACCGACAGCGCCAGGCCCAGACCCAGCTGTTCCAGCGGCTGCGGGTTGAAGAAGCGGTGCACCGCTGCCGCCATGATGGCCAGCGCGGCCACCAGGATCAGCACGCCCTCGAAGCCGCTGGAGAAGTACTCGGCCTTGTGGTGGCCGTAGGGATGGTCGGCATCGGGCGGCTGGGCGGCCACCGTCACCATCATCAGCGCGAAGATGGCGCCCGCCAGGTTGACCAGCGACTCCAGCGCATCCGACAGCAGGCCCACCGAGTCGGTCAGCCACCAGGCACCGGTCTTCAGCGCGATGGTGGCGAGCGCCACCGCGACCGACAGCTTCAGGTAGGCGCTGACCTGCATCAGGCCGCGAGCGTGACCCGCGCGAACTTGCGCTTGCCCACCTGCACCACCACCGTGCCAGCCGGCAGCTTCAGCCCCTTGTCGCTGACCACTGCGCCATCGATGCGCACGCCGCCCTGCTCGACCAGGCGCAACGCCTCGCTGGTCGACGGCACCAGGCCCGCCTGCTTCAGCAGTGCGCCGATGGCCAATGGCGCGCCAGCCAGGGCGACATCGGGGATGTCGTCCGGGATGCCGCCGCGGGCGCGGTTGTTGAAGTCGGCCTCGGCCGCATCGGCCGCCGCGGCGCTGTGGAAGCGGGTGACGATCTCGCGCGCCAGTTGCACCTTGGCGTCCTTGGGGTTGCGACCGCCAGCCACCTCCGCCTTCAGCGCGGCCACCTCCGCCGCGGGGCGGAAGCTCAGCAGGTCGAACCAGCGCCACATCAGCACATCGCTGATCGACAGCGTCTTGGCGAACATGCTGTTGGCGTCCTCGGTGATCCCGATGTAGTTGCCCTTGCTCTTGGACATCTTCTCGATGCCGTCCAGCCCTTCGAGCAGCGGCATGGTCAGGATGCACTGGGGCTCCTGGCCGTATTCCTGCTGCAGCTGGCGGCCGACCAGCAGGTTGAACTTCTGGTCGGTGCCGCCCAGCTCCAGGTCGCTCTTCAGCGCCACCGAGTCATAGCCCTGCATCAGCGGGTACAGGAACTCGTGCACGCTGATCGGCGTGCCGGCCTGGAAGCGGGCATGGAAGTCGTTGCGCTCCATCATGCGCGCCACGGTGTAGCGGCTGGCCAGCTGGATCATGCCGCGCGCGCCCAGCGGATCACTCCACTCGCTGTTGTAGCGGATCTCGGTCTTGGCCGGATCCAGCACCAGGCTGGCCTGGGCGTAGTAGGTCTTGGCATTGGCCTCGATCTGCTCACGCGTCAACGGCGGCCGGGTGGTGTTGCGGCCCGACGGGTCGCCGATCATCGAGGTGAAGTCGCCCACCAGGAAGATCACCTGGTGACCCAGGTCCTGCAGCTGGCGCATCTTGTTGAGCACCACGGTGTGGCCCAGGTGCAGGTCGGGCGCGGTCGGGTCCAGGCCCAGCTTGATGCGCAGCGGCTGGCCGGTGGCCTCGGAGCGGGCCAGCTTCTTCAGCCAGTCGGCTTCTGGCAGCAGCTCATCGCAGTGGCGGCGGGAGACGGCCATCGCCTCCAGCACCCGGTCGGTGACGGGATGGTCAGCCGCGGCGGCCGGCGGCGTGGTGGGCGCGGGGTGTGACATGGTCGGCAGCTCGGGACTTGCCCTGTGTGGGGGAGGCCCATGCACTGGGTATACTCCAACCCTTTGTTTGCGGGTGCGGAGGGTGTGATTTATTCACGCCCGCCCGGGTGAAAAGCCTTGGATTCTAGGCTGTCGCCGCCTGCAAGACTTGTCGATATCGAGCGGTGCCATGCCGTTGGCATCCTGCTTGCACGCAGGGCACCTGGCCCACCAGGCCATGCCGCCCCGCGCGAGGAACCCTGATCTTGCAACCCCGTCTCCAACCCCTGCAGCACTGGCTTGTCCAAGCCCAGACAGCCGCCCGGCGGCACCCCAAGCGCATCACAGCGGCTGTGTTGCTGAGCCTGGGCGGCTTCGCCGTCACCGCCTTCGGCATTGCCCCACTGGCGCCGGATGCCGCCACGCTGCCCAAGCGCGTGGTGGTCGAGCAGCTCGAGGTGGCAGGGCTCACCGAGCAGCTGGATGCCCTGGCCCAGCACCCCCTGCAGCTCGACCGGCATGACGTGACCCGCGCCGGCGACACCGCCGACAGCCTGCTGCGCCGCCTCGGCGTGCTCGATCCGTTGGCGGCCAGCCACCTGCGCCGCGACCGCGATGCCCGGCGGATCATCGACGGCCAGGGCAACAAAATGGTGCAGGCCCGCACCGATGCGGATGGCAGCCTGATCGAACTGGTGGCGCGCTTCCCGGCGTTGGACAGCCAACGCGCCAAGACCCACTTCACCCGGCTGACGATCAGCCGCAGTGACGCGGGTTTCCGCACACTGCTGGAAACCGCGCCGCTGATGCCGCAGACCCGGCTGGGCAGCGGCACGATCCGCAGCTCGCTCTGGGCCGCGGCGGACGACGCCCAACTGCCCGACGCGATTGCCAGCCAGCTGATCGAGATCTTCAGTGGTGATGTCGACTTCCATCGCGAGCTGCGCCGGGGCGACACCTTCAGCGTGGTCTTCGAAGCCCTGACGGCCGACGACCAGCCCATCACCTGGAACGACGCAACCGGCCGCATCGTGGCGGCCGAATTCGTCAACCACGGCCGCGAACTGCAGGCCGTCTGGTTCCACGACGCCGCCAAGGGCAAGGGCGCGTACTTCGCGCCGGATGGCAAAAGCCTGCAGCGCGCCTTCCTTGCCAGCCCGCTGGCCTTTTCGCGCATCACCTCGGGCTTCGCCCAGCGGTTCCATCCGATCCTGCAGAGCTGGCGCGCCCACAACGGCGTCGACTACAGCGCCCCCACGGGCACGCCCGTGCGGGTGGTGGGTGACGGCATCGTCGATCTGGCGGGCCGGCAAAACGGCTACGGCAACGTGGTGCAGGTCCAGCATGCCAATGGCCGCAGCACCCTGTACGCGCACCTGAGCCGCATCGATGTCCGGCAGGGCCAGCGGGTCGAGCAAGGCCAGTCGATCGGCGCGGTGGGCGCCACCGGCTGGGCCACAGGTCCGCATCTGCACTTCGAATTCCGCGTCAACGGCCAATTCCAGGATCCACTGACCATCGCCCGCGCCAGCGAGACCATCCAGATCGACGCCGCCGCAAAGCCGCGTTTCGAGCAGCTGGCGCAGGTCGCGATGAAGCAGTTGGACGCCGCCGAAACCATGATCGGCTTCCGCGGCAACGCCGAGTGAGCAAGCGCGTGGTCTGTGCGCCAGTGCAGGCGCGTCGGGTCACAACCGCATGAGCCGCGGCCTGTTCATCGGCCTGATGTCCGGCACGTCGATGGACGGCATCGATGGCGTGCTGGTCGAGTTGCCAGCCACAGGCACCTGCGAAGTGCTGGGCCATGTGCACCGGCCTTTCGAACCGGCTTTGCGCGACAGCCTGTTCCAGTTGAACAGCAGCGGCCCGGACGAACTGCACGCGGCCGCGCTGGCCGGCAACGGCATCGCGTTGGCCTACGCCGAGGTGGTGCGGGCCTTGCTCGATGGCCACTGCGTGGATGCACAGCAGATCACGGCCATTGGCGCCCACGGCCAGACCGTGCGGCACCGCCCAGGTGAGTTTGATCGCTGGGGCTACACCTGCCAGTTGTTGAACGGGGCGTTGCTGGCAGAGCTCTCCGGCATCAACGTCATTTGCGACTTCCGAAGCCGTGATGTTGCGGCGGGCGGTCAAGGCGCCCCGCTGGTGCCGGCATTCCACCGCGCGGTGTTTGGCGTCAGAGGGCAGGCCACGGCCGTGTTGAACATTGGCGGCATCGCCAACCTGTCCCTGCTGCATGCCGACGGCCGCACGGCCGGCCATGACTGTGGACCAGGCAATGTGTTGCTGGACCTCTGGTGCCATCGGCACACCGGCCGCACTTATGACGCGGATGGGTGTTGGTCGATGCAGGGCCATCCGTCCAGCGCGCTGCTGCAACACCTGATGCAGGAGCCGTTCCTGAGCCGCCGTCCGCCCAAAAGCACCGGGCGCGATCTGTTCCATGGATCCTGGCTGGATGCCGAGCTCGCTTCACTACCCGGCGGCATGGGTGGGTTGCGGCCCGTGGATGTGCAGGCAACCCTCGTACAGTTCACCGCGCAGTCCATCGTCGCCGATTTGCGACGTGAAATGCCCGACGCCAACCGCGTTCTCGTCTGTGGAGGCGGCGCCTGCAACGCAGCCTTGATGCAAGCGCTGCAGCAGGGGCTCCGTGGCGTCGAGGTGGCACCGATCCAATCGGTCTACCGGATGGACCCTTTCCACGTGGAAGCGGCTGCGTTTGCATGGCTGGCTCGACAGTTCCATGCAGGCCAGGCCGGAAACTGCATCGATGTCACGGGCGCCAGAGGCCCCCGGATACTCGGGGCGAGCTACCCGGCCTGATGGAGGCCGGACGCAACCCGGACAGTGCACGCAAAAAGGAAAAGGGCCCTCGAATGATCGAGGGCCCTTTGCGTATATTAGCCTGACGATGTCCTACTTTCACACGGGAACCCGCACTATCATTGGCGCAGAGGCGTTTCACTGTCCTGTTCGGGATGGGAAGGAGTGGGACCACCTCGCTATGGTCATCAGGCTTAACTTGTTGCCGCCGGGACTGGATCATTGGGATCCAAGGTCAGGGCGACCAATTCACAGAGTCGAATTCAATCAGCTTTTTTGATTGCGTCTACAGATGACGGTATAACTTGAATATCGAGACACGTCAAAATTATAGGGTCAAGCCTCACGGGCAATTAGTACTGGTTAGCTTAACGCATTACTGCGCTTCCACACCCAGCCTATCAACGTCCTGGTCTCGAACGACCCTTCAGGGGGCTCAAGGCCCCGGCAAGACTCATCTTGAGACGAGTTTCCCGCTTAGATGCTTTCAGCGGTTATCTCTTCCGCACTTAGCTACTCGGCAATGCCACTGGCGTGACAACCGATACACCAGAGGTGCGTCCACTCCGGTCCTCTCGTACTAGGAGCAGGCTCTCTCAATCTTGCAGCGCCCACGGAAGATAGGGACCAAACTGTCTCACGACGTTTTAAACCCAGCTCACGTACCTCTTTAAATGGCGAACAGCCATACCCTTGGGACCGGCTACAGCCCCAGGATGAGATGAGCCGACATCGAGGTGCCAAACACCGCCGTCGATATGAACTCTTGGGCGGTATCAGCCTGTTATCCCCAGAGTACCTTTTATCCGTTGAGCGATGGCCCTTCCATACAGAACCACCGGATCACTTTGTCCTACTTTCGTACCTGCTCGACTTGTCAGTCTCGCAGTCAAGCACGCTTATGCCAATGCACTATCAACACGATTTCCGACCGTATTTAGCGTACCTTCGAACTCCTCCGTTACACTTTGGGAGGAGACCGCCCCAGTCAAACTGCCCACCATACACTGTCCCCAACCCGGATCACGGGCCAAGGTTAGAACCTCAAACACACCAGGGTGGTATTTCAACGTTGGCTCCACGACACCTAGCGGCACCGCTTCAAAGCCTCCCACCTATCCTACACAGATCTGTTCAAAGTCCAATGTAAAGCTACAGTAAAGGTTCATGGGGTCTTTCCGTCTTTCCGCGGGGAGATTGCATCATCACAAACATTTCAACTTCGCTGAGTCTCTGGAGGAGACAGTGTGGCCATCATTACGCCATTCGTGCAGGTCGGAACTTACCCGACAAGGAATTTCGCTACCTTAGGACCGTTATAGTTACGGCCGCCGTTTACTGGGACTTCAATCAAGAGCTTGCACCCCATCATTTAATCTTCCAGCACCGGGCAGGCGTCACACCCTATACGTCGACTTTCGTCTTTGCAGAGTGCTGTGTTTTTATTAAACAGTTGCAGCCACCGATTCTCTGCGGCCTCATTGGGCTCCCCATGTACTGGTTCACCTACTAAAGGCACACCTTCTTCCGAAGTTACGGTGTCAATTTGCCGAGTTCCTTCTCCAGAGTTCTCTCAAGCGCCTTAGAATACTCATCTCGCGCACCAGTGTCGGTTTGCGGTACGGTCGTGTGTAGCTGAAGCTTAGTGGCTTTTCCTGGAAGCAGGGTATCACTCACTTCGGCGGCAAGCCGCCTCGTTATCACCCCTCATCTAAGCCCGGCGGATTTGCCTACCAGGCACGACTACAGGCTTGAACCGGGACATCCAACACCCGGCTGAGTTAACCATCTCCGTCCCCACATCGCACTACACATCGGTACAGGAATATTGACCTGTTTCCCATCAGCTACGCATCTCTGCCTCGCCTTAGGGGCCGACTCACCCTACGCCGATGAACGTTGCGTAGGAAACCTTGCGCTTACGGCGAGGGGGCTTTTCACCCCCTTTAACGCTACTCATGTCAGCATTCGCACTTCTGATACCTCCAGCAGACCTCACGATCCACCTTCACAGGCGTACAGAACGCTCTCCTACCACTCACACTTGCGTGTGAATCCGCAGCTTCGGTTACTGGCTTAGCCCCGTTACATCTTCCGCGCAGGACGACTCGATCAGTGAGCTATTACGCTTTCTTTAAATGATGGCTGCTTCTAAGCCAACATCCTGACTGTTTTAGCCTTCCCACTTCGTTTCCCACTTAGCCAATATTAGGGACCTTAGCTGGCGGTCTGGGTTGTTTCCCTCTTGTGTCCGGACGTTAGCACCCGGTGCACTGTCTCCCAAGCTGTACTCATCGGTATTCGGAGTTTGCAATGGTTTGGTAAGTCGCCATGACCCCCTAGCCATAACAGTGCTCTACCCCCGATGGTAATACTTGAGGCACTACCTAAATAGTTTTCGGAGAGAACCAGCTATCTCCAGGTTTGTTTAGCCTTTCACCCCTATCCACAGCTCATCCGCTAGTTTTGCAACACTAGTCGGTTCGGACCTCCAGTGCGTGTTACCGCACCTTCATCCTGGCCATGGATAGATCACCTGGTTTCGGGTCTACACCCAGCGACTGAACGCCCTATTCGGACTCGGTTTCCCTGCGCCTTCCCTATTCGGTTAAGCTTGCCACTGAATGTAAGTCGCTGACCCATTATACAAAAGGTACGCCGTCACCTTGCGGCTCCGACTTTTTGTATGCATGCGGTTTCAGGATCTATTTCACTCCCCTCCCGGGGTTCTTTTCGCCTTTCCCTCACGGTACTTGTTCACTATCGGTCGATTACGAGTATTTAGCCTTGGAGGATGGTCCCCCCATATTCAGACAAGGTTTCACGTGCCCCGCCCTACTTGTTCCGCACCTAGTACCACCACCGACTTTTTCCATACGGGACTATCACCCTCTTTGGTCGGACTTTCCATTCCGTTCTGATAAGTCGATGGCTATCATGCGCAGGCTGTTCCGATTTCGCTCGCCACTACTTTCGGAATCTCGGTTGATGTCTTTTCCTCAAGGTACTGAGATGTTTCAGTTCCCCTGGTTCGCCTTGCACACCTATGTATTCAGTGTGCAATACCCTTGCGGGTGGGTTTCCCCATTCGGAAATCTCCGGATCAAAGCTTATTTGCCAGCTCCCCGAAGCTTATCGCAGGCTATCACGTCCTTCATCGCCTGTAATCGCCAAGGCATCCACCACATGCACTTAGTCACTTGACCCTATAACTTTGACGTCTTGGCCGCGTTCACGACCAAAACATCCATCAAGGACTGTCTTTGAGTATCTACGTTATGCCGTCTTCAAGCTCAATGCTGATTCGCATCAGCAACGAGTTGAATATCTGTTGACGCAATCAAAATGTTGTCGACGGCACGGTGCGCACAGCCCCTTTACGAACTGCACGCTTTCCGTCGACAACGCTGATTTTCGACTCTATGAATTGTTAAAGAACAACAGCCAACTCGCGAAGGCTGACCCAAACACCTGGACAGGCGCTTGGGTCAGCATCACAAAGAATTGAAGTGGTGGTGGAGGATGACGGGATCGAACCGACGACCCCCTGCTTGCAAAGCAGGTGCTCTCCCAGCTGAGCTAATCCCCCAACGATCTGACATCGAATGGTTGGTGGGTCTGGTTGGATTCGAACCAACGACCCCCGCCTTATCAAGACGGTGCTCTAACCGACTGAGCTACAGACCCGCGCATTCGTCATGGAAGCGCCAGGCCCGATCGTCATTTGCGCACGCTGGCTCCGCCATCGTTCGCCGACGCTCACCAAGCTCACGCTCCACTGCAATTTTTCTGTTGTCAACAACAGCCGATAAGTGTGGGCGCAGAAACTTGAGTGCTATTTTCCAGAAAGGAGGTGATCCAGCCGCACCTTCCGATACGGCTACCTTGTTACGACTTCACCCCAGTCACGAACCCTGCCGTGGTAATCGCCCTCCTTGCGGTTAGGCTAACTACTTCTGGCAGAACCCGCTCCCATGGTGTGACGGGCGGTGTGTACAAGACCCGGGAACGTATTCACCGCGGCAAGCTGATCCGCGATTACTAGCGATTCCGACTTCACGCAGTCGAGTTGCAGACTGCGATCCGGACTACGACCGGTTTTCTGGGATTGGCTCCCCCTCGCGGGTTGGCAGCCCTCTGTACCGGCCATTGTATGACGTGTGTAGCCCTACCCATAAGGGCCATGAGGACCTGACGTCATCCCCACCTTCCTCCGGTTTGTCACCGGCAGTCTCATTAGAGTGCCCTTTCGTAGCAACTAATGACAAGGGTTGCGCTCGTTGCGGGACTTAACCCAACATCTCACGACACGAGCTGACGACGGCCATGCAGCACCTGTGTTCTGGCTCTCTTTCGAGCACTCCCAAATCTCTTCAGGATTCCAGACATGTCAAGGGTAGGTAAGGTTTTTCGCGTTGCATCGAATTAAACCACATCATCCACCGCTTGTGCGGGTCCCCGTCAATTCCTTTGAGTTTCAACCTTGCGGCCGTACTCCCCAGGCGGTCAACTTCACGCGTTAGCTTCGTTACTGAACAGCAAGCCGTCCAACAACCAGTTGACATCGTTTAGGGCGTGGACTACCAGGGTATCTAATCCTGTTTGCTCCCCACGCTTTCGTGCATGAGCGTCAGTACAGGCCCAGGGGATTGCCTTCGCCATCGGTGTTCCTCCGCATATCTACGCATTTCACTGCTACACGCGGAATTCCATCCCCCTCTGCCGTACTCCAGCCTTGCAGTCACAAGTGCAGTTCCCAGGTTAAGCCCGGGGATTTCACACCTGTCTTGCAAGACCGCCTGCGCACGCTTTACGCCCAGTAATTCCGATTAACGCTCGCACCCTACGTATTACCGCGGCTGCTGGCACGTAGTTAGCCGGTGCTTATTCTTCAGGTACCGTCATCCTCCCGAGGTATTAACCCAGAAGATTTCTTCCCTGACAAAAGCGGTTTACAACCCGAAGGCCTTCTTCCCGCACGCGGCATGGCTGGATCAGGCTTGCGCCCATTGTCCAAAATTCCCCACTGCTGCCTCCCGTAGGAGTCTGGGCCGTGTCTCAGTCCCAGTGTGGCTGGTCGTCCTCTCAGACCAGCTACAGATCGTCGGCTTGGTAGGCTTTTACCCCACCAACTACCTAATCTGATATCGGCCGCTCCAATAGCGCGAGGTCTTGCGATCCCCCGCTTTCACCCTCAGGTCTCATGCGGTATTAATCCGGCTTTCGCCGGGCTATCCCCCACTACTGGGCACGTTCCGATATATTACTCACCCGTTCGCCACTCGTCGCCAGGTTGCCCCGCGTTACCGTTCGACTTGCATGTGTAAGGCATGCCGCCAGCGTTCAATCTGAGCCAGGATCAAACTCTTCAGTTCGATCTTGATATTTACTCAAAGAATTGAAGTGAACTTCACTTGCATGAAAATTCAATTCAGTGAGCGTTTAAAGTCACTAGGACCTCGACTCATCAAGCACACATCTCTGCGTACCCAACTCGTCTTGGCACTCGCCTTCCAACGCCCACGCTTATCGGCTGTTGATTTTTAAAGAACTTGTCTGCTTTGCTTTCGCGTTGCCGACAAAGAAGCGGAATTCTGATTCGATCCGAAGATCTTGTCAACTGCTTTTTGCTTCTCTCTTGCTGCTCGTCGCGTCTGCCAGTTGGCTTGGCTGTTTGCAGCGCAGCCTGCGATTCTGGCACGTCTTGTTGACCGTGTAAACCCCCGCTCGACGTTGACTTCATCTGCCATCTTGCGGCCCGCGTCGGCGCCTGTTCAGCGAAGCCCGCGTTTTTAGCACAGAAACAATCGCTGTCTGCTGCGCTGTTGTTGATCTTGTCACACACCATGCCGGAGCACGCTGGTCACTCCGCCTCGCTTGCTGCGCGGCGGCCAGCCTGGCTGTCAGGCAGTCGCCAGCCGCAGTCGTCCGGTCAGGCGCTTCGGCTGCGCTGAGCCCAGCGCTCGTTCATGGCCAGCCAGGTGGCGGCGGGGTCGGCGCTCGCCAGCGCCGGACCCACCTCCTTGGCCAGCCGTGCAGTGTCGGCGCGCAACACCCGCTGCTTGACGGAGGAGAGCTGGCTTGGATGCATGGACAGGCTGCGCAACCCCATGCCGAGCAGGAGATCGGTGAAGGCGACGTCACCCGCCATCTCGCCGCAGACGCTGACGGACTTGCCAGCACCATTGGCCATGGCAATGACATTGGCGATCAGCTGCAGCACGGCCGGGTGCCACGGGTCGTACAGGTGGGCCACAGCCTCGTCTGCGCGGTCGATGGCCAACGTGTACTGGATCAGATCGTTGGTGCCGATGGAGACGAAGTCGAAGTGCTGCAGCAGCAGCGGCATGGTCATCGCCGCGGCCGGGATCTCGATCATCGCGCCCAGCTCGACATCGGTGAACGGGATGCCGGCATCCTGCAGCTGCTGGCGGGCGCGCTCCAGCGCATCCAGCGTCGCCAGGATCTCGCTGCGGTGGGCGACCATCGGGATCAGCACCCGTACCTTGCCGTAGGCGCTGGCACGCAGGATCGCGCGCAGCTGCTGCCGGAACATCGCCGGCTCCGACAAGCTCCAGCGAATGGCGCGCAACCCCAATGCGGGATTCAGCGCGTGTTCGTGCCGCAGTTCATGCACCGCCATGCGGTCGAGCGGCTTGTCGGCGCCGATGTCCACCGTGCGGATCGTCACTGGCAGGCCCGACATGGCCAGCACCGCGGCGCGGTAGGCCTCGAACTGTTCGTCTTCGTCTGGCAGTTCGCCGTTGCGGTTCATGAACAGGAACTCGCTGCGAAACAGCCCCACGCCGACAGCGCCGGCCTCCAACGCGTTTGCGGCATCACCGGGCAGCTCGATGTTGGCCAGCAATTCCACGGGCTGGCCGTCGAGCGTGACCGAGGGCATGTGCCGCAGGCGGTGCAGGCGTGCACGCTCCAGTTCGCTCTGGCGCTGGCGGAAGCGGTACTCCTCCAGCACGATGGGCGTGGGGTTGACGACGACCACGCCGGCATCGCCATCGATGATCAGCCAGTCGTCCTGGCGCACCAGGCGGCTGGCTTCGCGGGCGCCCACGACCGCAGGGATGTCCATGCTGCGGGCAACGATGGCGGTGTGCGAGGTGCGGCCACCCACATCGGTGACGAAGCCCTTGAACACGCTGCCCTTGAACTGCAACATGTCGGCCGGCGCGATGTCGTTGGCCACCAGCACCAGTGGGTCGCCGCCGTCCTGGTCGCGGCTGTGGCTGACCTGCGGCAACAGCGACTCTTCCTTGGCCAGGGCCCGCAACACGCGCTCGGCCACCTGCTCGATGTCGGCCTTGCGCTCGCGCAGGTAGTCGTCGTCCATTTCATCGAACTGCCGCACCAGCACATCGGTCTGGGCGGTCATGGCCCACTCGGCGTTGTAGTGGCGCACCTCGATCCAGTGCCGGGTGGCATCGGTCAGCATCGGATCGTTGAGCAGCATCAGATGCACGTCCAGCAGCGCAGCCAGCTCGGGCGGCGCTTCGGGCGGCAGGTCGGCCTTCAGCGTGGTGATCTCCTGCACCACGGTGTCGCGTGCATGGCGCAGCCGCGCCACCTCGGCGGGCGCATGGGCCGCGTCGATGAAGTAGTGCGCCACATCCACCCGGCTGGAGGCCACCAGCACGGCACGGCCGATGGCGACACCGCGCGACACCGGTTGGCCGAACATCTGGATGCTCATGCGGCGACTTTAGCAGTGCCCCTGCACGGCCGCGCAGTGCGAACCCGAGGGGGCGTGAAGACCCTGATGCCACTGCCGCCAGACGGGCCGCACGTGGCGGGTCACGGGCTACTGCCCCTCGCCGAACTTGTCGTTGATCAAGGCCAGCAAGGCGTCCATCGCCGCCTGCTCGTCAGCGCCGTCGGTCTCCAGCTCGACCTCGCTGCCCAGCCCGGCGGCCAGCATCATCACGCCCATGATGCTCTTGGCGTTGATGCGGCGGCCGTTGCGGGCCATGTGCACCTCGCAGGCAAAACTGCCGGCCAGCTTGGTGAGCTTGGCCGACGCGCGGGCATGCAGGCCCAGCTTATTGCTGATGGTGACGGTCGTTCGGATCATGGCTGGCGGGCTTCTGGGCCTGGTTCTGGGGTCGGGTGACAGCCACCGGCATCACGCCCTGGGTGGCACCGGCCAGCGCCAGGGCCACCATGTCGTCCAGCGGCTTCTGGCGGTAGTTGAGCGCACGCCACAGCATCGGCACGTTGACGCCGGCCACCACCCGCACGCCGGGCTGCTCCGCCAACTGGCGGGCGATGTTGCAGGGCGTGGCGCCGAACACGTCGGTGAGGATCAGGGTTTCGGCGGCGCCCATGGCAGCCAGGCGCTGCGTGGCTTCGGCCAGCGCGTCCTCGGCTGTGGCCGCCGGCGGCACGTCGTAGACAGCCAATGCCTGCGCCGCCTCGGGAAAGGTGTGCAGCGCGGCGGCGCGCAGCGCGCTGGCCAGCGGTGCGTGGGCGATGATGAAGAGGCCGGTCATGGCAGGGTGGGCATGGCGCGGGCCATTATCAGCGTGCGGCCTGCCAGGCCGGCGCATCGGCCTGGCGCCGCCGGCAGGCGTGCAGCCACAGGAACGACAACAGGCATGCCACCGCGAAGCCGGCAAACGCCGCCTGGTAGGCCGGCACCACGCCCCAGCCGGCGGCCCGCAGCGCGTCGATGCCCAGGCCAATGCCCCACTGCAGCACGAACACGCCGCTGAAGATCACCAGGTTGAAGGCCGACAGCGCGCGGCCGGCCAGCGCCGCCGGGAACACCTGCGCCACGGCCGGCTGCGACAGCGAGACCACGCTGGTGCACACGCACCACAGCGCCCAGGCCACGGCACCGGCCTGCGGGCCCAGCCAGACGATGCCGCCCAGCAGCAGCACGCCCACCGGCCACACCCGGGCGATCAGCCGCTCGCCGGCCCAGCCGGCGCGGATGAGCCGGGGCATCACCAGGCCCCAGCAGAAGAAGGCGGCCAGCATCGCCAGATTGACCAGGAACAGCCCCTGCGCCGCCTGGGCCGGTGTGCGGCCCCCCACCTGGGTGAGCCAGGGCCCGATCCACAGCGACTGCAGCGCGATCAGCCCGCCGTAGGCGAAGAAGCCCAGCGGCGCCACCCGCAGGAAGGCAGGGTGGCTGAACACCTGGCGGTAGCCTCCAGCCTGCCCCGCGCCGCCCGCGGCCTGGGCTGCCGGGGCATCGCGTGGCACCAGCAGCGCCACGCCGGCCATGGCCACCGCCAGGCAGATGGCCACGGCAACGAACAGGCCGCGCCAGCCCAGCACCGGCAGCAGCCACTGCACCGGAACGGTGGATGCCAGCATGCCCAGCGAGCCGGTCATCAGCATCCAGGAATTGGCGCGCAACTGCGCCCCGGCCGAAAAGTGGTGGCGAAAGCAGGTCAGCGGCGCCATCAGGCAGGCCGACACGCCGACGCCGATCAGCAGCCGGGCCAGCAGCAACTGCGGCAACGTGCCGGCCGCCGCAAAGGCCGCACAGCCCAACACCGCCACGGCCAGAAAGGCCAGCAGCACCCTGCGCGGCCCCCAGCGGTCGAGCGCGCTGCCCAGCGGCAGCTGCATCAACGCGAAGCCCAGGAAGTAAGCACCGGCCAGCAGGCCCAGCTGGCCGGCTGCCAGGCCGAGTTCGGCGCTGAACACCGGCGCCAGCGTGGCGGTGACCGCCCGCAGCAGCGCCGAGAAGAAGTACACCACCGCGAAGGCACCGAAGATGGCCAGCGCGCGGCGCAGGCCCGCGGGCGCACCGGTCATGGCAAGACCTTCAGGCCATCGAAGAACGGGCCGGCCCGGGCCTCGTCCGCCTGCGGCCCGATCACCGCCGCCTGGAAGACCCGGGTGCCGTGGGCAAACACCTGCACCTGCTCGGCCACTGCCTGGCCATCGGGCAGCCGGCCCTGCAGGCGCCAGCGTCGGGCACCGGGGTTCGGCGTCATGCCCGGCACGGCCGCAGCCTGCTCGGCCAGCACCTGGCCCTGTACGTTGGCCTGCGCCGCGCGCCCCAGTGCCTGCAGCACCGCCCCCACGGCAGCCGGGTCACCGAGGTCGGCGGAGGCCAGCGCGAAGGTGTGGCCGTCGGTGGTGCAGGCGAGCATGGTCAGCACCAGGGCCTGGCCGGCCAGCGACACCCGCCGCTGCTGGCTGGCGGGCTTGCAGGGCAGCGCCGCCGACAACGACCAGCCTTCGGGCTGGAGCTGGCGCCAGTCCAGCGCGGCCGAACAGCCGCCCAGCAGCGCCAGGGCCAGCAACCCGGCCAAGCGCCGGCCACACCACCGCACGCCGGCCTGGCGCACCCTCCCTCGGCCGCAGCCCATGAGAACTTGAGACATCGCTGCAATTATCCCGGCCGGAACCGTGCAAGGGTGCCGTGATGCTTGTCACATGCGGCGAACTGACCGTCCGCAGACCGCTTGTTGCGGGGATTGCGCACGGCAACATGCTGGCACGCGCCACCGCCGCCAACCGGCGCCGCGCCCACCATGTTGCTGGACACACGGATCACCATGCCCACCCCGCCATCTCCGCTGCCCCGGCCGGCTGCCCCGGCATCGGCCGCCCCCACGCTTGGCGAGGTGGTCGCCCGCATCGGCGCCGAGGTGTCGGCACCGCTGACCACGGCCCTGGAGCGGGTGGTCGCGCTGGCCAGCACCGGCCGCATCGACCGCCACGGCCTGCAGGCGCTGCGCACCGAGATCGACGGCGCCCGCCGCGTCGGCCTGCGCGGCCAGCAGATCGCGCGCCTGGCCGGTGGTGAGGTGCGACAGAGCGTGGAACGTCTGGACCTGGCGCAGAGCCTGCGCGGCGTGCTGGCCGGCCAGTCGTTGCACGGCAACGGCGATGCCATCGCCGTGCCGCCAGCGCCCACCCGCGCCGAGGTGCTGTGCGACGCCAGCCTGCTGCACACGCTGCTGGACGCGGCTGCCAGCTGGAGCAGCGCCCTGGCCTGCAACCAGGTGGACTGGCGCATCGACGTGAAGCCGTGGCCGGTGCGGGCGCGCGTGCTGTGCCGCTTTGCCCACCGCCCGGCCGACAACGTCAGCGGCCAGGCGCCCACCGGTGAGCCCGACCTGTCGCTGGACACGCTGGACTGGCTGCTGATGCGCTACACCGCGCACCTGGCCGGCGTGCTGGTGCAGCGGCAGGACGGCCCCAGCCACACCCAGCTGACGCTGGAGTTCCTGAACACCGTCAATGGCACGATGGAAGGCGCGGCCGCCGTGGACCTGGTGGCGTCGGCTGACAGCGGCGCCACGTCGATCGCCGGCTGCCAGCTGCTGGTGCTGGCGTCGCAGCGGCCGACGCGCCAGCGCCTGCGCGAGGCCGTGCAGGGCCAGGACCTGCTGATCGACCATGTCTCCACCGTGGCCGACGCCGCGCAGTACTGCCAGGACGGCGCGCCGCATGCGCTGCTCTATGAATCCGCCTTCCAGGGCGAGGGCCTGTCGGCGCTGCTGGCCGATCTGGGCCGCAACGCGCCCAGCGTGGTGCTGGTGGAAGTGCTGCCCGAGGGACAGGACTGCGAGATGAGCGCAGCCGGCACCAACCCGGTCACCCGGCTGGGCATCGATGCCCTGCGCAACATGCTGGTGCCGGTGCTGTTGCTGGAGATGGGCCGCGGCGGCACGGCCTGAGGCCGATCAGCCGCCGAACACCTTGCGGAGGATCGCGCTGCCGGTGCCCACCGGATCCTTGCGGATCTTGCGTTCCTCTTCGCCGATGATCAGGTAGAGGCCGTCCAGGCTCTTGCCGGTGACATAGCGCTGGATGTTGGCGTCGTCGCCCTTGAGCAGGCCCAGCTTGGCCGCCTTGCCTGCCACGGCATTGAACTTCTCGGCCAGCGCCACCTTCTCGGTGGCACGGGTGACGATGGGCAGGAACTGCTCACCGAGCGGCGCGCGTGTCTTGCGGGCGAAGAAATCGGTGACCGAGGTGTCGCCGCCGCGCACGATCTTCACTGCGTCGTCCACCGACATCGACTTGGCGGTGTTCACCAGCAGGGTGCGGGCCTGCGGCACCGCTGCCTCGGCGGCGCGGTTCATCGCGGTGACGAGTTCGTCGACCTTCTTCTGGCCGCCGGTGGCCTTCAGCAGCTTGGCGGCATCGTTGAGGAAGCCGGGCAGCGGGATGCGCACCTTGGGGTTGCCGAGGAAGCCGTCGCTGCGGCCGAGCAGATCGACCGCGGCATTCGCCCCGCGCTCCAGCGCGCTGCGCACGCCCAGCGCGGCATCGGATTCATTGAACCCGGCGGCCCGGATCGGGTCCACCAACACCACGCCGGTGAAGAACACCCCGGACGTAAACTCTCTGCGTTGCATTGAAGGTCCCCTCATGTCCCTGTCACGCCGCCATCTTGCCACTGCCGCGATGCTGGCCGCGGCCGCAGCCGCCGGCTGGCTCGCCTTCGGCCGCAGCGCCACCCACGAGCCGGCGCCGCAGGTGAACTACACCTTGCTGGACGGCCAGAAGCTCAGCACCGACACGCTCAAGGGCCAGGTGGTGCTGGTGAACTTCTGGGCCACCAGCTGCACCACCTGCGTGGCCGAGATGCCCGAGATCATGGCCACCCACGAGAAGTACAAGAGCCGGGGCTACCAGACGGTGGCCGTGGCCATGGCCTACGACCCGCCGGCCTATGTGTCGAACTTCGCACAGACCCGCAAGCTGCCGTTCGGCGTGGCCATCGACAACACCGGCGACATCGCCAAGGGCTTCGGCGACATCAAGCTGACGCCCACCACCTTCCTGATCAACAAGCGCGGCGAGATCGTCAAGCGTTACGTGGGCACGCCGGATTTCGAGGCGCTGCACACGCTGGTGGAAAAGCTGCTGGCCGAGAAGGCCTGACCGGCTGCTGCCGGCCCGGCGCTCACACGCTGGCGGCCACGCCCGCGCCGGCGGCCTGCTGGTCGGCGTGGTAGCTGCTGCGCACCATCGCGCCCACGGCGGCGTGGCTGAAGCCCATCTTCTGCGCCTCGGCCTCGAACATCTTGAAGGTGTCGGGGTGCACGTAGCGGCGCACCGGCAGGTGGTGGCCGCTGGGGGCCAGGTACTGGCCGATGGTGAGCATGTCGATGTCATGCGCACGCATGTCGCGCATCACCTGCAGGATCTCCTCATCCGTCTCGCCCAGGCCGACCATGATGCCGCTCTTGGTGGGGATGTGCGGGAACAGCGCCTTGAACTTCTTCAGCAGGTTCAGGCTGAAGGCGTAGTCGCTGCCGGGGCGCGCTTCCTTGTACAGGCGCGGCGCGGTCTCCAGGTTGTGGTTCATCACATCGGGCGGCGCGGCCTTCAGGATCTCGAGTGCGCGGTCGTCGCGGCCGCGGAAATCGGGCACCAGGATCTCGATGCGGGTGGCGGGCGACTGTTCACGCACCTGGCGGATGCATTCGACGAAGTGGCCGGCGCCGCCGTCGCGCAGGTCGTCGCGGTCGACGCTGGTGATGACCACGTACTTGAGCTTCAGCGCAGCGATGGTCTTGGCCAGGTTGGCCGGCTCGTTCACGTCCAGCGGGTCGGGCCGGCCGTGGCCCACGTCGCAGAACGGGCAGCGCCGGGTGCACTTGTCACCCATGATCATGAAGGTGGCGGTGCCGTGGCCGAAGCATTCGCCGATGTTCGGGCAGCTGGCTTCCTCGCACACGGTGTGCAGCTTGTGCTCGCGCAGGATCTGCTTGATCTCGTAGAAGCGGGTGCTGGGGCTGCCGGCCTTGACGCGGATCCAGTCGGGCTT
Organism: Pseudaquabacterium pictum; assembly: GCF_005403045.1. Taxonomy (GTDB): domain Bacteria; phylum Pseudomonadota; class Gammaproteobacteria; order Burkholderiales; family Burkholderiaceae_C; genus Pseudaquabacterium; species Pseudaquabacterium pictum. The sequence goes on along the minus strand of NZ_BJCL01000019.1, from coordinate 31,867 downwards.
CTTCAGCGTCTCGGCGGCCACCACCTTGATGGGGATGCGCGCGGTCTTGGCCTGCGCCTTCTGCTTGGCGGTGGCGTCGTAGCTGGCGGCGGGCTGGGCCTCGCGGGTGGTGTTGTCGGTCGACATGGCAATGCGGGCCCGCAGGCGTTGGATGCGTCAGGGCGTGAGCTGCGCGGCCAGGCGGCTGCCCAGCTGCTGCGCCACCGTCGCCCAGTCGGTGGAAACCCCGAGTCTAGCGAGGTCGACTGTCTGCAGCCCTGCGTAACCACACGGATTGATTCCGCCGAAGGGCGTCAGATCCATGTCGACATTCAGCGCCACACCGTGGTAGGTGCAGTGCCGGCTGACCTTGATGCCCAGCGCGGCCACCTTGCCCAGTCCGGCAAAAGCGTCGCCGCCGGGCGCCGGGCCGGTGAGCCGGGCGTGGCTGCCGGGGTCGGCCAGCCGCACATAGATGCCGGGCGCGCCGGCCACCCGGTGGCCGGTGACCTGGTGCGCTTCCAGCACCTTGATCACCGCATTCTCCAGCCGGTAGACGTATTCCTTGACGTAGATGCCCAGCCGCTTCAGGTCGACCAGCGGGTAGGCCACCACCTGGCCGGGGCCGTGGTAGGTGACCTGGCCGCCGCGGTTGGTGGGCACCACCGGAATGGCGCCGGCGTCCAGCAGGTGCTCGGCCTTGCCGGCCAGGCCCTGGGTGTAGACCGGATCGTGTTCGACCAGCCACAGCTCGTCGGGCGTGGCGTCGGTGCGTGCCTCGGTGAAGGCGCGCATCGCGTCCACCGTGGGCGCGTAGGGCTGGCGGCCCAGGTTGCGGATCAGCATGCCGCCGACTGCTGGTGGTGGCGCTACAGCACCACCTTGACCATCGGGTGGGTGCTGAGCGTGCGGTACAGCTCGTCCAGCATCTCCCGGCTGGTGGCGGTGACGGTCAGCGTCAGCCCCAGGTACTTGCCGCTGCTGCTGGGGCGTTGCTCCACCGTGCCGGCGTCGAAGCCCGGGTCGAACTGGCGGGCCACCGCCACCATCGCCTCCAGGTAGCCGGGCACCTGGGCGCCCATCACCTTGATCGGGAAGGCGCTGGGGTAGGTGATCAGCGATTGCTCGGGCGGGACGGGAGGCAGGTCAGTGGCCATGGTGGAGAGTTGGGGGCTCAGACCGACTGTTCAAGCTTGGCGCGCTGGTAGGCCTCGTACAACCGCGCGTACACCGGGCCGGGCTTGCCGCGCAGTGCGCCGTGGCCCACCGGCTCGCCATCCAGCCGGGTGATCGGCAGCACCTCCTTGGTGGCCGAGGTGAGGATCAGCTCGTCGGCCGCACGCACGTCGCTCTCGGCGATGGGGCGCAGGTTGTAGGCGATGCCGACCTCGGCGCACAGCTCGGCCAGCAGGTCGTAGCGGATGCCCTCCAGCACATGGCCGCTCTTGGGCGTGCCCAACAGCGCGCCTTCATGCACCACCCAGACATTGCTGCTGGAGGCCTCGGTCAGCCAGCCGTCGCGGAACAGCACCGTCTCCACCGCGCCCTGGTCGGCCGAGATCTGCCGCGCCAGCACGTTGCCCAGCAGCGACACGCTCTTGATGTCGCCGCGCTCCCAGCGGAAATCCCGCGCGGTGACGCAGGCCACGCCGTGGTGGCGCTGCTCGGCCGACGGCGGCTTCATCGGGTTGGTCATGACGAAGACCGTGGGCGTCAGGCCCTCGGGCATGACATGGTCGCGCGGCGCCACGCCGCGGGTGATCTCGATGTAGACCAGCTGGTCATCGGCCGGCTGGGTGGCCACCAGCTCACGCGCCAGGGCCAGCCAGCCGTCGCGGCTGTGCGGGTTGGGGATGCGCAGCTTGGCCAGGCCGCGCTCCAGCCGGGCCATGTGCTCGGCGAAGCGGAAGCAGCGCCGGCCGTAGACCGGGATCACCTCGTAGAGGCCGTCACCGAAGATGAAGCCCCGGTCCAGCACCGAGATCTTGGCCTCGCGCAGCGGCAGCAGCTCGCCATTGAGGTGGCACAGGGCGTCGGGCAGCACGGGGGCGGGCATGGCGGGCCTTTCAGGATGCGGGCGTTGCCAGCTTAGCGGAACGGCCCGCGACCGCCTCGATGCAGATCACTTGATCCACAGGCGGATCGAATCCCAGGCGCGGCCCAGCAGGCCGGCCTCGGGCACCGCCTGCAGCACCACCAGCGGCACGCTGGCCAGCTTGGTGCCGGTGGCGGTGGTCACGTCGATGGTGCCGACCTTCTGGCCCTGGGTGAGCGGGGCCACCAGCGGATCGGTGCGGGCCACCGCCGTCTTGAGCTTGTCGCCCTCGCCCTTCGGCACGGTGACCAGCAGCGGTGCCTGGGCACCGAGTGCGGCGGTGGGCGCCTGGCCCTTCCACACCGGCACGCTGGCCACCGGCTTGCCGCCGTCGAACAGGCGCACCGCGTCCCAGGCGGTGTAGCCCCAGTTCAGCAGCTTCTGGCTCTCGCCGGCGCGGGCCTCGCGCGAGGCGGTGCCCATCACCACGCTGATCAGGCGGCGCTTGCCGTTGGGAAACTCGCGCTGCGCACTGGCCACCAGGCAGTACCCGGCGGCCTCGGTGTAGCCGGTCTTCATGCCGTCGACGGCCGGATCGCGCCCCAGCAGCATGTTGCGGTTGTCCTGCTTGATGCTGTTGAAGCTGTAGTTGCGCAGCGCGTAGTAGCTGGCGTAGTACTCGGGGAAGTCACGCACGATGCGCGCGGCGATCACCGCCAGATCCCGGGCGCTGCTGTAGTGGCCGGGCTCGGTCAGGCCGGTCACGTTCTTGAACTGGGTGTTCTTCAGGCCCCAGGCCTGGGCCTGGCGGTTCATCATGCCGACGAAGCCGTCCAGGCTGCCGCCCACGCCCTCGGCCAGGGCCACCGCCGCATCATTGCCGGAGACGGCGATCATGCCGCGCAGCAGCTCATCCACCTTCGGCGTCATCTTCGGGTCGATGAACATCAGCGAGCCGCCGCCCTTGCGCTCGGACCAGGCGCGCACCGACACCGGCAGCGTCTGCTCCAGCGTCAGCTTCTTGGCCTTGAGCGCATCGAACACCAGCCAGGCGGTCATCAGCTTGGTCAGCGAGGCCGGGTCGGCCTGCACATCGGCCTGGCGCTCGGCCAGCACCTGGTCGCTCTGCACATCCAGCAGCAGGTAGGCCTTGGCGGCCACCTCGGGCGGCACGGGGGCCTGGGCCAGCGCGGGCAGCAAGGGGGCACAGGCCAGCAACAGGGCCAGCAACTTCGGCAGCAGTCGGTTCATCAGGATCCGGAAGAGAGAGAGGGAGCGTGCCAGGCCTGCACGATCTGCTGTTTCAGCAGTGGCAGTTGGCCGTGGAAGAAATGGCCGACGCCGGGCAGCACCACCACCGGCAGCACCTGCGGGCGGGCCCAGTCCAGCGTGGACGCGAGCGGCACCACGTCGTCGGACTCGCCGTGCACCAGCACGGTGTCCGGCGCCACCGCGGCCGGCATCGGAAAGCGGCTGGTGGCCGGAGCGATCAGCACCAGGCGCTCGACCGGCGTGCCGGCAGCCTGCAGGCGGTCGGCCGCCTGGGCGGCGACAAAGCCGCCGAAGGAGAAACCGCCCAGGGCCAGCGGCAGGCCGGGATGTGCGGCCCGCTCGGCGGCGATGACGGCCAGCGCATCGTCGATCTCGCCACGGCCTTCGTCCCAGTCGCCGGCCGAGCCGCCGACGCCGCGGAAGTTGAAGCGCACCGCGCGGTAGCCCAGTTGCAGGAAGGCGCGCGCCAGCGTCTGCACCACCTTGTTGTCCAGCGTGCCGCCGAACTGCGGGTGCGGATGGCACAGCACCACCGTGCCGCGCGGCGCGCCGGCGGGCCCATCGGTGGCGCATTCCAGCGCGCCGGCGGGGCCGGCGATGCTGCTGCGCTCGGTGTCCTGCTTCATGCCGGCAGTGCGCTCATCGGCCCACGTCGGGCGGCAGGCGCAGGCGCTCGACCGGCTTGCCCTGCTTCAGGTGGGATTCGACGATCTCGTCGATGTCGGTGTTGTCGACGAAGGTGTACCAGGTCTCGTCGGGGTAGACCACGGCCACCGGGCCGCCGGCACAGCGGTCCAGGCAACCGGCCTTGTTCACCCGCACCCCACCCACCCCGGCCAGCCCGGCGGCCTTGACCGTCTGCTTGCAGTGGTCGAAGCCGGCCTGCGCCGCATGGTCGGCGCAGCAGGCGTCGCCCTTGCTGCGCTGGTTCAGGCAGAAGAAGATGTGGTGCTTGTAATAGCTCATGGGAGCAGGATTGTAGAGAGCGGGCGGGGAAACCCTGGGCCGGCGGGGGCCGGTCAGCGCCGCCCGGCGCGGGCCAGCAGCCAGACCATGGCCGCATACGGCCACAGCCAGCCCAGCCACTGCGCCACGCCGTGGAAGCGCACGAAGCGGCCCTGTTCCCAGCCCTGCAGGCTGTCGGCAAAGTACGGATCGGTGGGTGCGCCATGCACCAGCACCACCAGGCCGCTGAGCGCCACCAGGGCCAGCGCGCCGGCCGTGCGCGGCCGCAGCCACAGGCCGGCCAGCGCCAGCATCAGCGCCACGCCCATGGCCGCCAGCGTGCCGGGGGTGCGCCAGGCCAGCGCATGGTCGGGGCCGAAGTTCAGCACCGTCGACAGCGTCGTGGCGCCCACCGCCATCACCGCCGCGCCCAGGGCCAGGCCCAGCCGCCGCCAGCCCGGCCGCGCCGCGGCAAAGGCCAGCAGGCAGGGCGACAGCAGGCCCAGCATCACCGCCATGGCCTCGGCCTGGGGCGACAGCGCCGGCTGCGCGGCCAGCGAAGGCACCAGCCAGTCGGCCACTGGCTGGGCCCAGGGCACATCGGCCAGCAGGCCGGCCAGGCCATCGCGGAGCACCTCACCCACCTGGCCCAGGCCCAGCGGCACCGGGGTGGGGAACAGCAGCGCCACTGGCCACAGCACCAGCAGCGCCAGCGCGCCGGCATTGCCGTGCTCCAGCCAGCGGTCGCGCGCGGCCTGCCAGCGCCGCAGCCCGCCCAGCGCCTGCGCGGCCCAGGCCAGCAGCGCGCCCAGCGTGGCGCCGGCGGTGTTCAGCACCCAGTCCAGCAGCGACGGCACCCGCGGCGGCAGCATCTGCTGGGTGACCTCCATCGCATACGACAGTCCGGCGCCCAGCAGCACGCCCAGGGCCAGCGCCGCCAGCGGCCCGCGGCCGTGGCGCAGCGGCGCCAGCGTGCCCAGCGCGCCCAGCGGCGCGTAGGCCAGCAGGTTGCCGGTGATGTCGAAGGGGATGAAGTACTGCGGCCAGGGCAGGCGCGGCAGCTGCCAGACCGGCATGCCCGGCGGCCAGCGCCAGCCCTCGAACGGGAACAGGCTGGCGTAGACGATCAGCCCGGCCCAGGCCCAGGCCAGCGGCACGGCCGAACTGCGCACGCTGGATGACGCGGCCCGCAATGCTGGGCGCTCCGCGCTAGAACGGCTTGACGACAGCGAGCACCACGATGCCGATGAACAGCAGCACCGACACCTCGTTGAACACCCGGAACCAGCGGTGGCTGCGCTGGTTGGCCGATTGCTCGAAGCGGCGCAGGTGGGCGCGGCAGACATGCTGGTAGCCGATCACCACCACCACCAGGGCCAGCTTGGCATGCAGCCAGCCGCTGCCGGCGAAGCGCCCGGCGCCGTAGCCCAGCCACAGCCAGGCGCCCAGGGCCAGCGCCACCAGCATCAGGATGTTCGCGAACCGGTACAGCTTGCGGCCCATCAGCAGCAGGCGCTCCCGCTCGGCATGGCTGTCGGGCGGCACCATCGCCAGGTTGACCAGGATGCGCGGCAGGTAGAACAGCCCGGCGAACCAGCTGGAGACGAAGACGATGTGGAAGGCCTGGATCCACAGGTAGGCGGAGCTCATGCGTGCATTATCACGATGGCCGCCGCCGGCCCGGACCACCCAACGGCCTCGTTGAGCGGCAGGACAAAAAAGAACCCCAGCCACGAGGGCTGGGGCGGCAAGCCTTGTCGCTGTCATCACGCCAAGGCACCTGCTCAGGGAGGAAAAGCAGGGAGCAGCCACCTCGCGGCGACCGCCCGTAGCGATATTAGCAGATCGGCCTCCTGCGCCAAGCAGGACCGGCGCTGCGCTCCCGCCGCGTGTCATGCTGGCGACGGCTGCCCCCGCGTGTCAGCCGAGAATGACACAACCGACACTGTCACAGGAGCGTTGACGCCATGGCCCTGCCCCCCCTGCCCGCCTTTCCGGCCAGCCGCCCGCGCCGCCTGCGCCGCGACGCCTTCACCCGCGCCCTGGTGCGCGAGCACCACCTGCATGCCAGCGACCTGATCCTGCCGGTGTTCGTGCACGACGGCCACGACCGCGTGCAGGACGTGCCCAGCATGCCCGGCGTGCAGCGCCTGTCGATCGACCGCCTGATGGGCCTGGCCGAGCAGTGCGTGCAATTGGGCGTGCCGGTGATCGCGCTGTTCCCGGTGATCGACTCCGCGCTGAAGACACCCGACGGCCGCGAGGCCACCAACCCCGACGGCCTGGTGCCGCGCACGGTGCGCGCGCTGAAGGCCAACTTCCCGCAACTGGGCGTGCTGTGCGACGTGGCACTCGACCCATTCACCAGCCACGGCCAGGACGGCCTGCTGGACGAGACCGGCTACATCCTGAACGACGCCACCGTGGCGGTGCTGACCAAGCAGGCCCTGGTGCAGGCCGATGCCGGCGTGGACATCGTGGCGCCCAGCGACATGATGGACGGCCGCATCGGCGCCATCCGCGGCGCGCTGGAAGGCGCGGGCCACATCCACACCCGCATCATGGCCTACAGCGCCAAGTACGCCAGCGCCTTCTACGGCCCCTTCCGCGATGCGGTGGGCTCGGCCGCCAACCTGGGCAAGAGCGACAAGAAGGCCTACCAGATGGACCCCGGCAACAGCGACGAGGCACTGCGCGAAGTGGGCCTGGACATCGCCGAAGGCGCCGACATGGTGATGGTCAAGCCCGGCATGCCGTACCTGGACATCGTGCGCCGGGTGAAGGATGAATTCCGCGTGCCGACCTTCGCTTACCAGGTGAGCGGCGAGTACGCGATGCTGAAGGCCGCCGCCGCCAACGGCTGGCTGGACGGCGACGCGGTGATGATGGAGAGCCTGCTGGCCTTCAAGCGCGCCGGCGCCGACGGCGTGCTGACCTACTTCGCGCTGGATGCAGCGCGCAAGCTCAAGCAGGGCTGATCAGCGGGCGTAAGGGTCGTGCAGTCCGAGGCCCAGCAAGATCGCGGTCTCGCGGGCTTCCATCGCTTCGGCCTCGGCATCGTCTTCATGGTCCAACCCCTGCGCATGCAGGGCGCCATGCACCAGCAGGTGGGCGGCATGGTCGGCCACGGGCAGGCCCAGCTCGGCCGCCTCGCGCTGCAGCACGCCGGTGGCCAGCACCAGGTCGGCCACCACCACCGGCGCATGCTGGTAGTCGAAGGTGAGCACGTTGGTGGCGTGGTCCTTGGCACGGAAGTCGTGGTTCAGCTGCCGGCCTTCCTCGTCGGCGACGAAGCGCACGGTGATCTCGGCCGGCGCGTCCAGCGCGGCGCACAGCCAGCGCTGCACGCTGTGCCGCGGCAGCAGCGGGCGCAGCGTGGGGTCGGCAAACTGCAACGACAGTTGAAGATCGGCGCGGCGGATCACGGCTTTTTCCCCGCACCACCCGCCGCGTCATAGGCCTCGACGATGCGCGCCACCAGCGGGTGGCGCACCACGTCGGCCGAGCTGAAGTGGCTGAAGGCGATGCCCCGCACGCCCCGCAGCACCGCTGCCGCGTCGATCAGCCCGCTGGCGCTGCCCTTGGGCAGGTCGACCTGGCTCACGTCGCCCGTCACCACCGCCCGGCTGCCGAAGCCGATGCGGGTGAGGAACATCTTCATCTGCTCCGGCGTGGTGTTCTGCGCCTCGTCGAGGATGACGAAGGCATGGTTGAGCGTGCGCCCGCGCATGAAGGCCAGCGGCGCGATCTCCAGCAGGCCCTTCTCGAAGGCGGCCTGCACCCGGTCGAAGCCCATCAGGTCATAGAGCGCGTCGTACAGCGGCCGCAGGTAGGGGTCGACCTTCTGCGACAGGTCGCCGGGCAGGAAGCCCAGCCGCTCGCCGGCCTCCACCGCCGGGCGGGTGAGGATGATGCGCTGCACGCCGCTGCGCTCCAGCGCATCCACCGCGCAGGCCACCGCCAGGTAGGTCTTGCCGGTGCCGGCCGGGCCGATGCCGAAGGTGATGTCGTGGCTGAGGATGTGGTGCAGGTACTGCACCTGGTTGGGCGTGCGGCCGCGCAGGTCGGTGCGCCGGGTGTGCAGGCTGATCGCCTCGGCGCCGGGCGGCAGCGGCGGGCCATCTGCACCGGCTGCGGCGGGCGATGCGGCCAGCGCGCTGCGCGCCTCCACCAGCGCCAGCTGCAGGGTCTCGGGCGCGATCGGCCGGGCCGCCCGCTCGTACAGGCTCTGCAGCAGGGCCAGGGCCCGCGTGGCCTCGGCGCGGCCGCCTTCGACCCGGAAGGCCGACTCGCGCCGGCTGATGCGCACCGCCAGCGCCGCCTCGATGCTGCGCAGGTGCGCATCGAAGGCGCCGCTCAGATGCGCCAGGCGGGTGTTGTCGGTGGGTTCGAAGACATGGCGCAGGATCACGGTGGTGGCCGCCGGCAGGCGCGGGTGTGGAGGGCTGGGCCGCGGATTCTCCGCCGATTGGCCCGCCGGTGCATCCCGCACAATCGTCCGCCATGCCCGTGACCTCCCTGCCCGTCTGCCGGCCCTGGACCCTGCTGCGGCCCATGCTGTGGGCCATCGGCCTGGCGTTGCTGCTGGCCGGCACCGCCGGCGCGGCGCCGGTGCAGTGGCTGACCCAGGCCCGCATGCTGCCGCTGACTGCCGGCACGCCCGACTGGCAGCTGGCCCAGCCGGTGCAGCTGCCCGACGACTGGGCCACCAGCCGGCCGGCCGCCCACGGCGTGGTGGCCTACCGGCTGGACCTGCCGGCGCCGGCGGGCGGCAGCGCGCAGCTCTACGGCCTGGCGGTCGAGCGGGCCTGCAGCGTGCTGGCGGTGTGGCTGAACGGCCAGATGATCCACGAGGGCGGCCGCTTCGACGAGCCGGTGTCCCGCCAGTGCCACCGGCCGCAGATGGTGGCCGTGCCGGCCGCCCTGCTGCAGCCGCAGGGCAATGTGCTGGAGCTGCGCATCCGCGGCTACCCGCTGGCCGAGGTCAGCTCGCGCCAGCGGGCGGGCGGGCTGTCGGCGGTGGCCTTCGGCGCCTACGACACCGTGGCCGCCTGGCATGCGCGGCAGCTGCTGTTCGCGATCCGCCTGCCCGAGGTGCTGAGCGGCGCCCTGGTGCTGATGGGCAGCTTCATGTTCGTGATGGGCTGGTTCAACCGGACGCAGAGCTACCTGGCCTACTTCGGCGCGCTGATGGTGGGCTGGTCGCTGCTGCTGGCGCGGCTGTGGGCCAGCGACCTGCCGGTGGCCAACGGCACGGCCGAGCTGGCGCTGGCCGCGCTGATGGCCTTCATCACCCTGGCCACGGTACAGTTCCTGATGCGCTATGCCGGCCACCGCCTGCGCTGGCTGGACGTGGCCCTGCCGGCGCAGTGCCTGCTCATGCCGGCCACGCTGCTGGCGCTGGGGCCGCAGCGGCTGCACATGGCCTCGGGCGTCTGGTACGTGGCGCTGTCGGCCCAGGCGCTGGCGGCAGCCGTGTTCTACCTGGTGCAGGCAAGGCGCCAGCGCAGCCGCCTGGTGTGGCCGATGGCCGCGCTGCTGGGCGTGGTGGCGGTGTCGCTGCTGGTGGAGCTGATCGCGCTGGGCTGGCGGCTGGACAACCGGGTGGTGCATGTGGCGCAGTTGCTGCCCGCGCTGGGCTTCCTGGCGCTGGGCCTGCGCCTGGTGCAGCAGTACGGCCGCGCCTTCCAGACCGCCGAACAGACCCGCGCCGAGCTGGAAGTGCGCATCCGCGAGGCCACCGCGCAGATCGAGCGCAACTTCGCCCAGCTGTCGGAGCTGAAGGTCGAGCAGGTGACCGACCGCGAGCGCAAGCGCATTGCCGCCGACCTGCACGACGACCTCGGCGCCAAGCTGCTGACCATCGTGCACACCAGCGACAACGAGCGCATCAGCACGCTCGCGCGCGAGGCGCTGGAGGAGATGCGGCTGTCGGTGCGCGGCCTCACCGGCAAGCCGGTGAAGCTGCTGGACGCGCTGGGCGACTGGCGCGCCGAGGTGGTGATGCGGCTGCAGCAGTCAGGCGTGCAGGGCGAGTGGAGCGCGCCGTCGGACGACGAGGTGCCGCAGACGCTGTCCTCGCGCGCCTATGTGCAGACCACCCGCATCCTGCGCGAGGCGGTGAGCAACATCATCAAGCACAGCGGCGCCTCGCAGTGCAGCGTGCGGTGCACCATCGACAACGGCGACTTCCAGCTGGTGGTGCAGGACAACGGCAAGGGCATCCCCACCGAGCTGGACGGCCGGCTGGACAAGGGCCACGGCATGGCCAGCATGAAGGGCCGCGCCAAGCAGCTGCAGGGCCAGTGCCTGGTCGAATCGGGCCCGGGCTATGGAACCGTGATACGCCTCACGTTGCCGCTGGAACAGCACACCACGGCGCGCTAGCCCGCTGCTAGCATCGATCGGGTGCGGCTTGCGTGCCGCGATCGACTGGTTTGCCATGAACAACATCCTGCTGCTCGAAGACCTGCCCGAGATCCGCGCCTGGCTCAAGAGCCTGGTGCTGCAGGTCTTCCCGCATGCCCGCATCACCGAGTGCTCGCGGGTGCAGGATGCGCTGCTGCAGGTGCAGAGCCTGCGCTTCGACCTGGCCCTGTGCGACCTGGGCCTGCCCGACGGCAGCGGCACCGACGTGGTGGCCAAGCTGCGCGATGTGCAGCCCGAGGCGCAGAGCGTGGTGGTCACCATCCACGACGACGACGAGCACCTGTTCCCCGCGCTGCAGGCCGGCGCCTACGGCTACATCCTGAAGGAGCAGTCGCGCGAGCTGATCACCGAGCAGCTGCAGCGCATCAGCCAGGGTGAACCACCGCTGTCGCCGTCGATCGCCCGCAAGGTGATCAAGTACTTCGCCAGCCAGAACCTGCCGCAGACCAATGCGATGCCCGCCGTGTCGCTGACCGAGCGCGAAAGCGAAGTGCTGCTGCGCGTGGCCAAGGGCTTCACCCTGCCCGAGATCGGCGTGCAGCTGGGCCTGAGCCGGCACACCATCGCCGACTACGTGAAGCAGATCTACCGCAAGCTCAACGTGAGCTCGCGCGCCGAGGCCGCGCTGGAAGCACAGCGGCTGGGGCTGTTCCGCCGGTAGCGGACAATCGCCGTCCATGATCGGACGGCTGACAGGCGTGCTCGCGGAGAAGACTCCGCCCCAGGTGCTCATCGATGTGCAGGGCGTCGGCTACGAGGTCGACGTGCCGATGAGCAGCTTCTACAACCTGCCCGCGCTGGGCGAGCGGGTGACGCTGCTGACCCACTTCGTGGTGCGCGAGGACGCGCAGCAGCTGTTCGGCTTCCTCACCGCGGCCGAGCGCAACACCTTCCGCCAGCTGATCAAGATCTCCGGCATCGGGCCGCGCATGGCGCTGGGCGTGCTGTCGGGCCTGTCGGTGCAAGAGCTGACGCAGGCCGTGGCCCAGCAGCAGGCGGCGCGCCTGGTCAAGGTGCCGGGCATCGGCAAGAAGACGGCCGAGCGCCTGCTGCTGGAACTGAAGGGCAAGCTCGCCCCCGACCTGGGGCTGGGCGGGGCCACCATCACCAGCGACGCCCAGGCCGACATCGTGCAGGCGCTGATCGCGCTGGGCTACAGCGAGAAGGACGCCGCCGCCGCGCTGAAGCTGCTGCCGCCCGAGGTGGGCGTGTCCGACGGCATCAAGCTGGCGATGAAGGCGCTGTCGAAGTGAGCCCTGGCGGCAGGCCGGCCTGAGCCGAACTGCGCCACAATCACTGGATGGGCATCCAGACCGACGACTTCGCCGCCCCACCCGGGTCCACCGGCCCGCGCGTGGTCAGCGCGGCCCGCCAATCACCCCAGGAAGAGGCGCTGGAGCGCGCGCTGCGGCCCAAGCTGCTGGCCGACTACATCGGCCAGGCCAAGGCGCGTGAGCAGCTGGAGATCTTCATCGGCGCGGCGCGCAAGCGCGAGGAGGCGCTGGACCATGTGCTGCTGTTCGGCCCGCCGGGGCTGGGCAAGACCACGCTGTCGCACATCATCGCCGCCGAGCTGGGCGTGAACCTGCGCCAGACCAGCGGCCCGGTGCTGGAGAAGCCCAAGGACCTGGCCGCGCTGCTGACCAATCTCGAGAAGAACGATGTGCTGTTCATCGACGAGATCCACCGCCTGAGCCCCATCGTCGAGGAAATCCTGTACCCGGCGCTGGAGGACTACCAGATCGACATCATGATCGGCGAAGGGCCGGCGGCGCGCAGCATCAAGCTCGACCTGCAGCCCTTCACCCTGGTGGGCGCCACCACCCGCGCCGGCATGCTGACCAACCCGCTGCGCGACCGCTTCGGCATCGTGGCGCGGCTGGAGTTCTACACGCCGGCCGAACTGGGCACCATCGTGTACCGCTCGGCCGGGCTGCTGAATGTGCCGATCCAGGCCGAGGGCGCCTTCGAGATCGCCCGCCGCAGCCGCGGCACGCCCCGCATCGCCAACCGCCTGCTGCGCCGGGTGCGCGACTATGCCGAGGTCAAGGGAGATGGCGTCATCACCCGCCGCATCGCCGACCTGGCGCTGCAGATGCTGGATGTCGACCCCGAGGGCTTCGATCTGATGGACCGCAAGCTGCTGGAAGCCGTGGTGCACCGCTTCGACGGCGGCCCGGTGGGGCTGGACAACGTGGCCGCCGCCATCGGCGAGGAGGCCGGCACCATCGAGGACGTGATCGAGCCCTACCTGATCATGCAGGGCTTCCTGCAGCGCACGCCGCGCGGGCGCATCGCCACGCTGGCGGCCTACCGCCACCTGGGCGTGGCACCTCCGCAGGCAGCGGGCGGCCTGTTCGAAGATTGAGCGGCCGTCACTGCCATCACTGCCAGCACTTCACCGCGCTGAGCGTGGCGTCGCTGCTGACGGTCTGGTCACCGACCTGGTTGTAGAGGAAGCTGGCGCAGGCATCGCCCACCTGGGTGCCGCGCGGCGTGGCCTGCACGCTGAAGCCGTCGGCCGTCTGCGTCACGATCGTCAGGCTGTAGTAGCCGCCGCTGCTCACGTTGGGGTACAGGCCGGTGCCGCCCAGCGTGGCGCCGGCGTAGGTGCCGCGCTCGGTGTAGAAGCGCTCCATCTTCTGCGCCAGCTCCAGCAGCGACTGCTTGGCGTCGGTGCGGCGGCCCTTGGCCACCTGCTGCTGGTAGCTGGGGTAGGCGATGGCCGAGAGCAGGCCCACCACGGCCAGGGCGATCATCAGCTCCACCAGGGTGAAGCCACGGTTGCGGATGTGCAGGCGGGTCATGGTCAGCCGTCGATGTAGATCAGCACGATGCGCCGGGCCGGCGCCGGGCTGCCGGCCGATGCGGCGGCGGCCGGCATGGCCGGTTCCAGCGCCAGGCGCACGGCCTGGCCGGCACGCAGGCCGCGCGGGCCCAGGTTCTGGCCGCCGCTGCCCAGCACGCGCAGCTGCTCGGCATGCAGCGGCACCCGCTGGCCGCGCACGGTGACGCTGCCGGCCGCCAGGTCCACCGCATCCAGCCGCGCGCTCACCAGATCGAGGGTCGGCGCCACGGCGCCGGGCGCCGGCTCGGCCACGACGAGGCGGCGGCCCTGCTCGGCGGTGCCGCCGGGGCCGGCCACCACCACGGCCTGGGCCGTGCCGGCCAGCGCCGCCAGCAGCGCGCCGGCGGCCCATGCCGCGCAATGGAGGGGGGTCATTGCAGTTGCTCCCAGGATGCGCGGCGCGACGGCACGCGGGCGCAGGAGCCGCCCACCCGCACGATCTTGCCTTCGGAGGTGTTGATCAGCTTGTACTCGGCACAGGGCGCGGCAGCCGCGCCCGGTGGCGGCGGCGGCTTGCGCACGATGGTGGCTGCCGCCGGCACCGCGCCCACCTGCACGCCCGAGGGCACGGTGCCCTCCAGCAGGTCGGCGCTGTCGACCACGTTGTCGTCGTTCAGGTCCAGCGCTGCGGCGCGGTTGCCGGTGAAGATCTGCACCTCCATGATCCAGCCGTCGCCGCCGAAGGAGCAGGCCGCCGTGCTGGGGATCAGCGTGGAGATGACCAGCCGGCCGTTGCGCACCGTGGCCTCGGTCACCACCCGCTCGCCGCTGGTGGGCAGCGCCAGGCGCCAGCCCTTCTTGCCGGCGTAGTAGGCGGACAGGGTGATGGCGTCGTCGCCGGTCAGCAGGGTGTCGGCCGGCTTGCCCACGGCGTGGGTGCTGAGCCGGTAGGTCTTGCCGTTGGTGGCGGTGGCGGTGCGCGCCACGGTCTGCACCTGCAGGTCGGACAGGGCGACCTCGCTGCCGTTGTCCCAGATGCCGTACATGGCCTGGGTGCTGCCGGCGGCGTTGTCGTTCACGTCGACATAGCGGCCGCTGCCCACCGTCACCATGAAGCCGCCCTTGGGGTGGCGGGTGACATCGGGGCGCGCGGTGATGGCCTGGCCGCTGGCGGAGGCGAACAGCGGCTTCGGGGCCGCGACAGTGCCGTAGGCCACCTTCCAGGCGGTGGGGCTGGTGTCGCCGACGTCGAACTTCCACAGGTTGCCGGCCAGGTCGCCGGCGTAGATGACATCGGCCACGCCGTTGTCGTTGGTCGACACCACGGTCACGGCCGACAGGCCATTGGGAGCGGCGGTGGTGCCGGCCTTGGTGTCGATGCGGCTGACCGCGCCGGTCTCCAGGTCCACCAGCAACAGCACGGCGCGGCCGTTGCTGCTGTTGTAGCCGTTGCCGACGATGGCACGCCAGCGGCCATCGCGCATCTTGGCCAGGATGGGCTTGCCGAAGATGTGGCCCACGTCGGCGTCTTCGCTGCCGATCTCCCAGCGCACCACCTGGCTGGCCTTGGCCTCGGTGAAGTTCGACGGGTTGGAGATGTCCAGCGCATACAGGCCCGGCGCGCCGGCGTTCATGCCGGCCACCAGCATGGTCTTCCAGCCGCCGCCCACGTGCACATCACCGACCGACGGCGAGCCGTCGACGGTGAACAGGTGCACATAGGGGTTGGTGGTCAGCGCCGACAGCCGGTTGCGCACCGCCCAGGGCACGTAGGCGAAGAGCTCGTTGCCGCTGCTGGCGTCGAAGGCGTGGAGCATGCCGTCGTTGGCGCCGACGTAGATCACCGGCGTCAGCGCCGAGCGGCCGCTGGCGTAGCTGGAGTAGCGGGTGGACTCCATCGTGTCGCGGTACTCGCCGGTGGGCCCGCCCACATAGACCGGTGCCGAGTTGACGATGTCGCCCAGCACCGACACCGCACGGTTGCGGAACACCGGCGCGCTGCAGGCGGCGCAGTTGCGCGCCTCGCGGTCGCTGTTGCCGCGCAGGAACTCCAGCCGCTGCGCGCCGAAGTTGTCGACCGTGCCCGCGCCGTTCTTGTTCAGCGCAGTGACCATGCCGGCGTCGATTTCGCCAGCGGCAGGCGCGGCCGGGTTGGCCGGCCAGCGGAAGGGCACGCCGCGGCTGCCCAGGCCGGCCGATGGCTTGTAGGTCAGGATCTGGCGGCCGGTGCTCCAGTGCTGCCCGTTCAGCTTCTGGGCCGCGTCCCAATCGGGGGTGTCACCGGGCTCGCCGCTGCCACCCACCGGAAAGGCCAGCAGCTGGCCAGCCCAGTCGGCGCTGCTGAAGCGGCCCTGGAACACCTTGGTGCCACTGCTCAGCGACCCCGAATTCAGCGACACCGACGACGCCGCCGCGGTGCGCGAGATGATGTCGATGCTGATCTTGCGGAAGGCCTCGGCCAGGGCATCCCGGTCGCTGGCCAGGTAGGCGGTGCTGGTGCCGCCGAGTTCGGCCATGCGGTTGAGCGTGGCCACCGAGCTGGCATTGGCCACCGAATCGCCCAGGCCGATGACATAGCTCTGCACGTCGTACTTGGTGGCACCCAGCATGGTGCTGCGGAGCGCGCTGACGCGGGTGAACACATCGTTGGACGCGGTGCCGAAGGTCCAGGTGCCGGTGGCCGCGTTGAAGGTGTTGGCCATCTCGCCCAGCGTGTACATGCTGCCGTTGGTGCGTCCGGTGGGGTTGCCGTCGGTGGCCAGCAGCACGAAGTTCTTCTGGCAGCTCTGGCTGATCGGCGACGGGCGGCCGCTGATGGCGCCGGCGAAGTAGTCGCGCGCCGTGCCCAGTGCGCCGGCCAGCGGCGTGAAGACGGCGGCGTTCTTCAGCTCGGTGGTGGCGTTGTTGTTGGTCTCGGTGGCCAACAGGGCCATCATCGCGTTGTGGTGGGTGGTGGAATCGGCCGCCACCGGCTCGTTGATCACGCCGGCGCCGGTGATGTCGCCGTAGTAGCCCCAGGCCCGCCGCAGCCAGAACATGCGGCTGTTGGGCGGGGTGGCCGGCAGGAAGCCGGCATCGGTGGGCGTGAAGCTCCAGGTGGCGCCGTTCGGTCCGCTGTTGAAGTCGACGTTGGTCCAGCCGCTGCCGGCCAGGTGGTTGGACCAGACCCGGTAGCTGGTGCTGCCGTTGATGCCGATGCCGTACAGCTGGTTGCCCCAGTTGCCGGTGTAGAGCACATCGTTGATCGACGGGTCGTCACCGCTGTGGCGGTAGGTGATGAAGTTGAAGCCGTTGTCCGGCTGCGGGTTGGCCACGCAGCGCAGGCCGGCATTGCTGGCCGAGATGCCGCCGACGCAGTCGTTGGTGAAGCGCACCTCAGCATCGCTGCCGAAGTAGTAGGCATAGGTGGTGTACACCCCCGAGCTGCGCAGCGCGAAGCTGGACAGCCCCCACTGGAACGCACTGCGGTAGGCGGTGATGGTGTCGCGCAACACCGAGCGGGCGATGTTGCCCCGGGTGTTGGCATCGTCCCCGGCGATCAGCCGGCCGGCCATGGTGCCGTCCATCGACTGCGAGTTGTCGTAGACCACCAGCACGTTGGGCTTGACCGTGGTGCCCAGGAACAGCGGCGCCTGGGCAAAGTTCAGCGCCTGGGCCAGCACCGGCGGTGAAGCCAGCAGCGCAGCGGCGCCGGCGGCGGCAACCAGGGCGCCGTGCAGCGCCACCTTGGACATGGCTTGTTTCATTGCTTGACGTAGACCGATTGAAGCATCACGACCGTGGTGGGCCGGATCCCGGAGGCCCGCACCGTGATGCGGTAGGCCCGGGCACGAGGCGCGGGGGTGGCCCCGCCGCCGATGGCCGCGCTCTCGCCCGGCATGGGCGGCAGCACGGGCAGGTTCTCGACGAAGTAGCGCGGCTGCGCCGACAGTGCCTCGTTGTTCGGGCCCAGCAGCGCCGGCGCGCCGGTGCGGCTGCCGTAGCTGCGCGTGGTCTTCCAGTCGATGTCCTGCCACAAGGGCTTGGACAGCGGACTGTCGGCGGTGTCCGATGGCGAGATGCACAGGCCGTTGTTGCAGCCCACGGCAAAGCCGACAGCGGCATTCAGGTTCAGCTCGATGTCGATCTCGGCGTCGCGGATGGCGGCCTCGGCCGCCTGCAACGCCACCTGGCGGTCGCGTGCGTTGCCCACCATGCGCTCCTGCAGGATGCTGCTGTTCATCGAGCCCAGCGCCAGCATGGCCAGCGCCACCATCATCAGCAGGATGGCGATCAGCGAGAAACCCTGCGCCGGGCCGTTGCCGAGGGGGGTGCGGACGGGGCGGCTCATGGCACGGTGTTGCGCAGCGAGACCAGGGTGGAGACCACGGTGCGCAGCTTGCGGTCGGTCGGCGTCATGGTCACCCCGGCGAAGACATAGGGCTGCGGTGCGGTCGACGGGCTCTCGCTGGCGCCCACCAGCACCAGTTCCACCCGGGCGCTGACCACCTGGCCCCAGTCGGTCACCTGGCTGGCGTTGAAGAAGCGGTTGGCCGACAGGTTGCCGGCGCCGTCCAGGCCGTCGTTGTCGACACCGTAGGTCACGGCCATGCGCTCCACGCCCGACACCAGCTCGCTGGTCTGCGGCTCGCCGTCGTAGGTGGGGCTGACGTACAGCCACAGCGCCGTCTCGCCGCTGCGGCGCGCACTGTCGGCCAGGTAGTAGATGCGCGTCTGCATGCGCCAGACGCGGGCGTCGTTCGAGTACGTGCGGGCCAGGCTGTTGGTGGCCACGCCGGGCACCACGCCGGCGGCGCCGGCCACATGCTGGATCGAGCCAGCCGCGCCCGGCCCCACGTTGGTGGCCTGCAGCATCGATGCGCCGGCACAGTCGGCCACCATCAGCAGGTCACCACGCAGGAAGTTGGCGGTGGGCGTGATCGTCAGCGCCGCGGCACGGTTGGTCATCTCGGCCACCAGGGACCAGGCCACGCCGGTGGGACGGCGCACCACCAGCAGGTCGCCGCTGGCCAGTGCGCCCAGGCTGGTGGCCGGGGCGGTCAGCGCCGGGGCCCAGCCGCCACCGCCATTGCGCGAGCCCCAGATCGGCTCGCCGAAGTTGTAGAGCAGCGCGTTCGGCGTCACCAGGGTGTTGTCCATCGGCCCGACGGCCAGCGGTGCCGCGCTGTTGCCGGTGGGGACCACCGGCATGCAGCCGCGGAAGCCCGACATGCGCAGGTCGTTGGCGATGGTGTCCATCGCGAAGCGGCCGTTCTCCTGCAGCCGCGAACCCGATTCCTGCGCGACGAAGGTGTTGCGGCTGCCCAGGTACATGGTGCTGACCACCGTCACCAGGAACAGGCCGATGGCCAGGCCGACCATCAGCTCGACCAGGGTCATGCCGCGCACGGCGCCACGCCGCATCATGGCCGCACCGCCAGCACCAGGCGCGAGGTCACGCCCCGCTCGGTCCAGAAGACCTTGACCGCCAGCATGGTGCCGCCGCCGTCGCAGGCACTGCCCTCGGCGCTGCCGTCGTCGGGTGTGGCATCGCGGCAGACCACGCCGCTGCCGCCGGGCAGCTCGTTGGCCAGGGAGGCGTTCCACTGGCCATGGTCCAGCACGGCCATGCGCACCGGGGAGCAGTCGGCCGCGGCGCCGCAGTCGGTCACCGTCTCCGGTGCGCCCAGCGCGTTGTAGGCGCCGGCCACCACGCCGGCCCGGTTGGCCCGCATGCGGTCGGCCATCTCGTAGGCCAGGTGGCTGGCCTTGCTGCGCCACATGGCGCTGCTGGAGGCCGACAAGCCCTTCATCTGCAGCGCCGCATAGCCCAGCGCGCCGATGGACAGCAGCAGGATGGCGATCATCGCCTCCATCAGCGCGATGCCGCGCGGCCGGAAACGGCGCGGGCGGGCGGCGGGCACGGGCGGGCGCGGCATCATGGCGTGCAGGTGTTGATGCCGACCACGTCGGTGGCGCCGCTGGGCGTGACGGTGACGGTGAAGCCACGCGTGCCGCCGCTGGCCCGGCACAGCGTGTAGACCTGGGCGGTGGTGCCCACCAGGGCACCGGTGGCGCGGAACGACACCACCGGCGCGCCGCCCAGCTTGACCTTCTCCAGCGTGACGGCGCTCTTGCGCACCCGGGTCTCGCTGGTGGCCACGTCGCCGTTGCCGTCGTCGTCGACCGCGATCTCCCAGCCGTTGGCGAACTCGTTGCCGGTGGACCCGCTGCCCAGCGCCTGCAGCACCACCACGCGGCCGCGCTTGGCCGCCTCGGTGCGCGCCAGCGCCAACGCCGACGCAAAGCTGGACTTGGTGGCCGCCAGCTGGTTGTTGGCGGTGAACTCCTGCATCGACGGCACGGCCACCGCCAGCACCACCACCAGGACGGCGAGGCTGATCATCAGCTCGACCAGCGTGAAGCCACGCCGCCGCAAGGCAGGCAGGGAACGGAGCAGGTTCAGGTGGCGCATGGGGGACCTCGACAACGTTGTTATCGGCAGGTCCGCCAGGCAACCCAAGGGCGCATCGTGGTAACGGGTTGCGTCAACTGTGCGCAGTTGCACACCGGTGGGCCGGCGCGGCGCTCAAGTTCCGGCGGCGCCCGCCGCCGGGGCGGGCTCAGGCCGTGCTGTCGTCGGCGGCCACGCCGTCGAGGTGGGCGCTGTCGTTCCAGCCCACCAGGGCCAGGCCCTGCGCCGTGTGCAGCAGCCGGTTGATGCTGGCATTGCCCAACGGCCAGCTGCGCGGGTGGTCCAGCGCCACATGGGTGGCGGCGCGGTACAGGCCGTCGAGCACGCCGCCATGGCAGACCAGGGCGATGGTTTCACCCGCATGGGCCGCGGCCAGCCGGTCCACCGCGGCCAGGCAGCGGGCCTGGAAGCTGACCAGGCTCTCGCCGCCCTCGGGCGCGAAGTGCGGGTCGCGCTCGCGCCAGCGCCGCGCCTGCACCGGCCAGCGCGCCTCGATCTCGGCATGGGTGTGGCCTTCCAGCAGGCCGAAGCAGCGCTCGCGCAGGCCGGGCTCGGCCTGCAGCGGCAGGCCGAGTGGGCCGGCCAGGGCCTGCGCGGTCTGCCAGGCGCGCTGCAGGTCGCTGGCCACCACCCGGTGCAGGCCCTCGCCGGCCAGGGCGCCGGCCAACGCGGCGGCCTGGCGCAGGCCCAGCGCATTGAGCGGGATGTCCTGGTGGCCCTGCATGCGGCCCGCCGCATTCCAGGCCGTCTCGCCGTGGCGGATGACGACCAGCCGGGTCAGCGCACTCAAGGCGTGCGCAGCCGTCGGTTCAGGGTGTACGTGCCCGACAGCGTGGCCGCGCCCAGCACATGGCCGGCCAGCGCCTCGCGCACCTGGGCGCCGGTGAAGTCGCCCTCCACCGCCAGGCGCGGCACGTCGAGCGCATACAGCGCGAACAGGTAGTGGTGCACCAGCGAGTCATTGAACGGCGGGAACGGGCCGTCGTAGCCGAAGTAACGGCCGGCGTGCGCGGCGTCGCCGGCAAACCAGCCGGTGTAGTCGTTCAGGCCCTGGCGCGCAGGGCCGTCGGTGGCCGGGCCGGGCTTGCCACGCGCGGTGAAACCGCGGCTCCACTGGCCTTCGGCAAAGCCGCTGACGGTGGGCGGCAGGTCGACCAGCAGCCAGTGGAAGAAGTCCACCCGCGGCAGGTCGACCGGCACCTCCCGGTCGGGCTGGTTGACGTCGTCGGCGCGGCTGGGCACGTCGAAGTCATGGCACACCAGCACCAGCGAGCGGGTGCCGGCGGGCAGGTCGCTCCAGGCCAGCGGCGGGCTGAGGTTCTGCGAAAAGGCCACGCCGGTGTCGGTCAGGCAACCGGCGGCGAACCGCGGCGGGATGGACTCGCCGTTGCTCCAGGCATCGCTCCAGAGTTTCATCAGGGACTTCCAACAGGGGAACTACACGCCCCAGACCACCGGCTCGCCGGCAGCGGCGGCGCGCTTGAGCATGTCCAGCATCGGCCACAGGCGCTGGCGCAGGGCCACGCCCTCGCGCGGGGCCAGGCGCTCGCCGCGGGCAGCGGCCTCGCGCTCGGCCTCGGCGCGGGCAGCCTCGTCGGCCAGCACCGCCTGCTCGATGGCCAGCATGGCCGCCGGCATGTCGGCCGGCTCGAGGATGCCCTTGGGGGCCGGCGCCCGGCCGATGGCACGCATCAGCGCATCACCGGTGGGGCCCATCATGATGATGTCGCCGCTGGCCTTGCTCTTGAACTTGTAGATCATCGCTGCCTCGTCCCCGGACGGGCCAGGGCAAGCGGCGATTGTGCACCCAGCACCCGCCAGGGGGCAGCACTCAGCGGACGACCAGGCTCAGCCGCGCGCGGTGGCGGCGGCTGCGCGGCGGCCGCACCCGCTCCTCGAAGCTCAAGGCATCCAGCGCCGGCGCGTACAGGAAGCCCTGGAACTCGTCGCAGCCCATGGCCAGCAGCATGGCGCGCTGCGGCTCGGTCTCCACGCCCTCGGCGATCACCTTCATCGCCAGGGCCTGGGCCAGCTGCACGATGGCCCGCACGATGGCGCCGTCGCTCTCGTCGGCCGGCAGGCCCTTGACGAAGCTGCGGTCGATCTTCAGCCGGTCGATCGGGAAGCGCTTCAGGTAAGACAGGCTGGAATAGCCGGTGCCGAAGTCGTCGATGGCCAGGCGCACGCCCAGCTGCGACAGCTGGCTCAGCCGGGCCAGCGCCTCGTCGGCATCGTGCACCAGGATGGATTCGGTCAGCTCCAGCTCCAGCAGCGCGCCGGCCAGCTGGTGCTCGCCCAGCACGGCGGCCACGCGGTCGTTGAAGTCGGCCTGCTGGAACTGCAGCGCCGAGACATTGACCGACACCGGCATCGGCATGCCGGCATCGCGCCAGCGGGCAGCCTGGCGCACCGCCTGCTCCAGCACCCAGTCGCCGATGGCGATGATGAAGCCGCTCTCCTCGGCCACCGGGATGAACTGGCCGGGCGAGACCTCGCCCAGCTCCGGGTCGCGCCAGCGGATCAGCGCCTCGGCACCGACCACCTGACCGGTCTTCAGGTCGAGCTGCGGCTGGTAGTGCAGGCGGAAGCGCTGGCTGGCCAGCGCCTGCCGCATGGCATGGTCGAGCCGCATGCGCTGGCGCATGTCGGCATCCTGGTGGGCCTGGTGAAAACGGAAGCAGGCCCGGCCGCCCTGCTTGGCCCGCTGCATCGCCGATTCGGCGTGGCGCACCAGCATGTCGGCATCGCTGCCGTCGGCCGGGAACAGCGCCACGCCCACGCTGCAGGTCAGCGTGAAGGTCAGGCTCTCCACCGTGCAGGGATGCGAGACCGCGTCCAGCACCCGGCGGGCGGTGGCTTCGGCGCCGCGGCTGTCGGCCTCGTGCACCAGCAGCGCGAACTGGTCGCCGCCGACGCGGGCCACCACGTCGCCCTGGCGCAGGCAGGTCTTCAGCCGGTCGGCGCAGTCCAGCAGCACCCGGTCGCCCACCTCGTGGCCCAGGCTGTCGTTGATCTGCTTGAAGCGGTCCAGGTCCAGCAGCAGCAGGGCCAGGGTGCCGGCGCTGCGCCGTGCCTGGCGGATGGCGTCGCTGACGGCCAGGGTCATCTGCCGCCGGTTGAACAGCCCGGTCAGCGCGTCGGTGCTCGACAGCGCCTCGATGCGCTGGCCGGCGCTGACCAGGTCGGTGTGGTCGCGGAACGACCACACCCGGCCACAGGGCCGGCCCCGGCTGTGCTGCGGCTGGGTCACCCGCTCGAGCACCTGGCCCGAGTGCAGGGTGATGCGCTCGCTGGCCTGCAGCAGCGTGGCCTCGTGGATCTGCGCCAGCCGGCGGGTGTAGGCCTCGGGATCGACGACGCTGCGGCGCATCCAGTCGTAGACCGCATCGTCCTGGCGCTCGGTGAGCAGGCTCTCGGGCAGGCCCCAGATCTGCGCGAAGCGGCGGTTGAAGGCGCGGATGCGGCCGGCCAGGTCGGTGACCAGGATGCCGTCGGCGGTGGATTCCAGCGTGGCCTGCAGTTCCGACAGCAGCAGCTCGCGCTCGTCGGCCTCGCGCTGGGCGGCACTGCGGTCATGCACCACCACCAGGTAGGCCTGCGGCGCACCGTCGGCCGGCCCAAGCGCGCGGATGCGCCGGGTCACCTGCACCAGGCGGCCGGCGGCATCGACCAGCGCGGTGTCCGACAGCAGCGGCCCGGGGCCGGCACTGGCCGGCTGCGCGGCGGCGGCGCGGGCCTCGTCCCAGTAGGCCAGGTCCTCGGGCGTGCCGATCAGGCCGTCGGCGCCCTGCCCCAGCACCGCCGGCGCAGGAAGACCCAGCAGGGCCAGGGCCTCGGCGTTGACGGCCAGCACCTGCAGGCTGAGGGCGTCGACCAGCCAGGCCGGCTCGCCCAGCGCATCGAGCAGGGCGCGCCAGCCGGTCAGGGCGTCTTGGACGGCGGGCAGGCTCACTGATGCACCCTGGGGCCTGCGGCCCGTCCCGCCGAGCGGGAGTGAGCCCCTTCGAGCGGTCGGGCGGGGCTCACGCGGCCATCGCCTCGACGGTGTCGGCAGCATCGGCCAGCACCGGTTCGAAGAAATACACCATGCGCTGGCGCGGCGACAGGTAGTCGCGGGCCGCGGCCGGCAGCTGGGTGGCCTTCAGGCTGCGGCGGATGCCCAGGTCGACACAGCCGTCCAGGTTCAGCAGCAGCGCCTCCTCCACCGGCACCTTGGTGTCGCAGACCAGCACCCGCGGCTTCAGCGGCCGGCTGGAGTTGCAGCTCACCACGGTGGCGTAGCGGTCGTCGGTCAGCTGCACCAGCGAGCCCGGCGGGTACACCCCCATCATGCGGATGAAGGCATTGAGCATGGTCGCGTCGTACTTGGTGCGGCTCTGCGCGAAGATCTGCGACAGCGCCTCGTGCGGTGTCAGCGCCGCGGCCACCTGGGCCGGGTTGCAGAGGTTGTCGTAGCGGTTGATCAGCGAGACGATGCGCGCGCCGATGGCCATGCGGTCGAGGTTCAGCCGCGCCGGGAAGCCGCTGCCGTCGGCCATCTCATGGTGCTGTGCCAGCACATGCAGCGCACCGTCGCGCAGGCCCATGCGCAGACCCAGGGCCACGCCCAGGGTCACATGCTCGCGGTAGGCCTGCTGCTCGCGCGGGTTCAGCGGCAGGTCGCCATGGCGCACGCGGTCGGGCAGCTCCAGCTTGCCCACGTCATGCAGCAGCGCGCCCACGCCCAGGTCCAGCATCTCGTCCTCGGAGAAGCCGAACACCCGGCCCATCAGCAGCGCGATCACCGCCACGTTCAGCGCATGGCCGGAGACGCGGTCGCCGGCGGCGTCGCTGATCACCCGCACGCACATCTCGCGGTCGACCATCATCTTGTCGAGCAATGACCGGGTCAGGCCCTCGGTCACCTCACGCGCCTGGTCGGGTGCACGCGGCACCAGGCGCTGGGCCTCGTGCCAGGCCCGGCCGGCCTCGCCGTACTGCTTCTCGCACAGCTCGCGCGCTGCGGTCTGCGCCGCCAGCGCATCCAGCGCCCACGCCCGCGGGCCCGGCACGGCCGCGGGCGCGGTGGCCTCGGCCGCGGCGGGTGCCGCATCGGCGGCCACAGGCGGCGCGCCGTCGTCCACGGCCACCGGCGCCGGCACCACCACGATGGCATCGGCATCGCCAGGCGCACCCGGCGGCTGCGGCGCGGCGGCCAGGCGGCTCTTCTCGGGGCTCCAGCGCAGCTTCTTCAAGCCCAGGCCGCGGATGGTGGTGATCTGGTCCGGGCTGGTGATCAAGAAGCTCGACAGCGCAAACGGGTGCGCCCACCAGCCCAGATCGAGGTGCACGAACATCCCGACTTGCAACTCTTCGATGACAACCGTCTGCGACATGGCCTGTGGTCTTCCGGCAAGGGATCCAATGGGGGCGGACTGCTGCCCGCATGGCTGGACTTTCGGCAGCCCGCGGCCGGAACTTGAACCGTGGCCGCAGTCCGTGACGGACCGCACGCGCCGGCGGCACCCGCAGGGCTAGCGCGCGGCCAGTGCCCGCCAGGCGCTGGGCGTGTGCCCGGTCTGCCGCAGGAAGAAGCGGCTGAAGTAGCCGGCATCGGCAAAGCCCAGGCCCAGCGCGATCTGCTTGACCGACAGCGTGGTGTAGGCCAGGTCGCGCTGGGCCTCCAGCACCAAGCGGCCGTGCAGCACGCCCAGCGCCGAGTGGCCCAGCACCTGGTGGCACACCCGGTTGAGCTGGGTGGGCGTGATGCCCAGCTGCGCCGCCAGCGCCGCCAGACCAGGCTGCTGGCGGAAGCGCGCCTCCACCAGCGTGCGCAACCGGCGCACATGGTCCAGCGCGCGGGCGCCGGCGCGGGTCGGCGCGGCATCGGCGCCATCGCCGTCCTGGGCGGGCAGCAGGCGGCCCAGCTGCACCACCAGCTGCAGCAGGGCGGCGTCCAGCGCCAGCTCGCGCCAGGCGCCGGTGGCGCCGAATTCGCCGCGCAGCTGCGCCACCGCGGCCTGCAGCGCCGCCGCCTCGGGTGCGCTGTCGTCCAGCTGGCACAGCCGCGCCTGGCCCAGCTGCGCCGCCAGCGCCGGCGTGCCGGCCAGCAGGCGGGCCAGGTGCTGCTCCAGCACCGTCACCACCGTGCCGTCGATGTCGGGCGCGAAGACGAAGCCATGTGGCACCAGGGCCGGCAGCAGCAGCACGCAGGGGCCGGCCAGCGGCTGGGTGCGGCCGTCCAGCCAGGCCTGCGCGGTGCCGCGGTGGATGTGCAGAATTTGAAGCAGCGCCGCATGCCGGTGTGGGCGGATCTCCCAGTCATGGCGCTGGCTGCGCTCGGCGATGCGCTCGCAGTGCAGCCAATCGGTGGCCTGGGTGCGACCGGCCTCGCCGTACAGCGCATAGGTGGGCAGTGACGTGGGCAGCGGGCTGGCGGCAGGCATGGCAGCGGCCGTCTTGGTGGAAACGCGCATGTTCGAATTGTGCAAGTGTTTGATCGCTGCGTGCCTTGAGCCGGCGTGCACGCCGCCCTAAGCTTGATGCCCATCAAGACCCTCCCCGGAGACTCCGCATGAAAACCCAGGTCGCCATCGTCGGCGCCGGCCCCTCGGGCCTGCTGCTCGGCCAGCTGCTCGCCAAGTCGGGCATCGCCAACATCGTGATCGAGCAGCGCAGCGGTGACTACGTGCTGGGCCGCATCCGCGCCGGCGTGCTGGAGCAGACCACGGTGGACCTGCTGCGCGAGGCCGGCGTGGCCAGCCGCATGGATGCCGAAGGCCTGCCGCACGATGGCGTGGAGTTGTGCTTCGGCGGCCAGCGCCACCGCATCGACCTGCACGGCCTCACCGGCAAGCAGGTGATGGTCTACGGCCAGACCGAGGTCACCCGCGACCTGATGGCCGCCCGCACTGCCGCCGGCCTGCCCACGGTCTACGAGGCGGACGAGGTGGCGGTGCACGGCTTCGACAGCGCCCACCCCAGCGTCACCTACCTCAAGGACGGCGTGCGCCACGAGGTGCAGGCCGACTTCATCGCCGGCTGCGACGGCTTCCACGGCGTCTGCCGCGCCAGCGTGCCGGCCGGTGCCATCACCCAGCATGAGAAGGTCTATCCCTTCGGCTGGCTGGGCGTGCTGGCCGACGTGCCGCCGGTCAGCGACGAGCTGATCTACGTGCACCACGACCGCGGCTTCGCGCTGTGCAGCCAGCGCAGCAAGGTGCGCAGCCGCTACTACGTGCAGTGCAGCCTGGACGACAAGGTCGAACACTGGTCCGACGACGCCTTCTGGAACGAGTTGCGCGCCCGCCTGCCGGCCGACACCGCTGCCAACCTGGTCACCGGCCCGTCGATCGAGAAGAGCATCGCGCCGCTGCGCAGCTTCGTGGCCGAGCCGCTGCGCTTCGGCCGGCTGATGCTGGTGGGCGATGCCGGCCACATCGTGCCGCCCACCGGCGCCAAGGGCCTGAACCTGGCCGCCAGCGACGTGGGCTACCTGTGGCAGGCGCTGCAGGGCTTCTACGCCGGCCGCGCCGGCGAGATCGACCACTACAGCCAGCGCGCGCTGGCCCGCATCTGGAAGGCCGAGCGCTTCAGCTGGTGGATGACCTCGCTGATGCACCGCTTCCCCGAGAACGGCACGTTCGGCCACAAGATGCAGATCGCCGAGATGGAGTACCTGTTCAGCAGCCGGGCGGCGATGACGGCGCTGGCCGAGAACTACGTGGGGCTTCCCTTGGTGTCAACCTGACGCGACACTCGGGGTATCCGGCGACGGCGCCGGGCCGGGTGGTGGCTTAAGCTCCCGCCTGCTGGCCCGTGCTGCCCTGCCGGCACCCCGCCGATGCCCGACACCCCCCTGCTGCCCCCCGACCACCCCGACCGCGCGATCCTGGCGGCCGAGGTGCATGCCCGCCCGCCGGAGCCGCTGCAGGCGCCCAGCCGCGCCACCTACGTGGCGGTGCGCATCGACGGCGAGGCCCGCGCCGCCGAGATGGACCACATCGTGGCGCTGTGCCGCCGCAGCGGCGTGGCACCGCCGGCCGCCGGCGTCACCCAGTGGGCCGGCCACCTGCCGACCGACCGCGGCCCGGTGCGCTTTAAGTGGGAGCGCCACGGCGAGTTCTCCAGCTACACCTTCTTCACCGCCGGCCTGAGCGGCCAGCCGTTTGCCGAGCCGGTGGTGGGCCTGCTGCCGCCGGGCTGGCTGGCCGGCGTGCCGGGGCAGACAGTGTTCGCCGCCCATGCCAAGCTGGCCCTGGCCGACATGCTGTGCGACGGACCGGGCGGCACGCCGTCGGCGGCCCAGCTGGCCGCGCACTTCGGCGCCAACGTGGTGGTGGGCGCGGGCATCGGCGACGGCGCCGGCCTGGCCTTCACCGACTTCAGCATCCACGCCGACGGCTTTGCCCGCTTCCTGCTGCTCGACCGCGAGATGACCGAGCGCCAGGCCGGCCGCATGCTGCAGCGGCTGTTCGAGATCGAGGCCTACCGCATGATGGCCCTGCTGGCGCTGCCGGTGGCGCGCGGCCTGTGGCCGCGGCTGCTGGCCATCGAGCGCACCCTGGCCGCGCTGACCGAGCGCATCGCCGCCGGCGCCAATGCCGGCCCCGGCCAGGATGAACAGCTGCTGCAGGACCTGATGGCCCTGGCGGCCGAGATCGAGAGCGCGCTGTCGGCCAGCCAGGCCCGCTTCGGCGCCAGCCGGGCCTACCACGCGCTGGTCACCACCCGCATCGGCGAGCTGCGCGAGGTGCGCATCCGGGGCCTGCAGACCATCGACGAGTTCATGACCCGGCGCCTCAGCCCGGCCATGGCCACCTGCGCCACCGCCAGCCAGCGGCTGCATGACCTGAGCGAGCGTGTGGCCCAGGCCAGCAACCTGCTGAGCACCCGGGTCGACATCGCCCGCGAGCGCCAGAACCAGGCCCTGCTGGCCGCCACCGCGCGCCGCGCCAAGATGCAGCTGCGGCTGCAGCAGACGGTGGAGGGCCTGTCGGTCGCCGCCATCGTCTACTACCTGGCCGGCCTGGTGGGCTACGGCGCCAAGGCGCTGAAGGCCGCCGGCCTGCCCATCTCGCCCGACCTGGTCACCGGCGTCGCGGTGCCGGTGCTGGCGCTGGGCGCCTGGCTGGCGCTGCAGCGGGCGCACCGCCGCATCGCGGCCGACGACGGCGAAGCCAGCCGCAGCTTCCACTGACCCGCTTTCCCGCATCCGTTCCCGGAGTTTCCCCGCATGGCGATCGCCTTTCCCTTCTCAGCCATCGTCGGACAGGACGAGATGAAGCTCGCCATCCTGGTGGCCGCGGTCGACCCCGGCATCGGCGGCGTGCTGGTCTTCGGTGACCGCGGCACCGGCAAGAGCACCGCGGTGCGCGCCCTGGCCGCCATGCTGCCGCCGATGAAGGCCACCGTGGGCTGCCGCTACAACTGCGACCCGGCCGCCGCGCCCGGCGCCTGCGACCAGTGCGCCACGCTCAAGGCGGGCAAGGCCACCGTCAAGAGCCACAGCGTGCCGGTGCCGGTGGTCGACCTGCCGCTGGGCGCCACCGAAGACCGCGTCGTCGGCGCGCTCGACCTGCAGCGTGCGCTGGCCGATGGCGTCAAGGCCTTCGAGCCCGGCCTGCTGGCCCGGGCCCACCGCGGCTTTCTCTACATCGACGAGGTCAACCTGCTGGAAGACCACCTGGTCGACCTGCTGATCGACGTGGCCGCCTCGGGCGAGAACGTGGTGGAGCGTGAAGGCCTGAGCGTGCGCCACCCTGCCCGCTTCGTGCTGGTGGGCAGCGGCAACCCGGAAGAAGGCGAGCTGCGGCCGCAGCTGCTCGACCGCTTCGGCCTGAGCGTGGAGGTCAGCACACCGAAGGACCTGCCGGCGCGCATCGAGGTGGTCAAGCGCCGGGATGCCTTCGAGCGCGATCCGGTGGCCTTCACCGCCGCCTGGGCCAAGGAAGACGCCAAGATCCGCAAGCGCATCGTCGCCGGCCGCGCCCTGCTGCCGCGCGTGGTGGTCAGCGACGCGGTGCTGGAACACACCGCCCGCCTGTGCATGGCCCTGGGCACCGACGGTCTGCGCGGTGAGCTGACGGTGATGCGCGCCGCCCGCGCGCTGGCCGCGTTCGAGGGCGATGACGCGGTGACGCTGGCGCATGTGAAGCGCGTCGGCCCGCCGGCGCTGCGCCACCGGCTGCGGCGCGACCCGCTGGACGATGCGGGCTCCAGCGTGCGCGTCGAGAGGGCGCTGGCGGATCTGCCCGCGGCATGAGCCCCGCCCGGCCGCCCGAAGGGGCTCCATCCCGCTCGGCGGGACGGGCCGCAGGCCCCAGGGTGCACCCGTGACCGTGGCCCCCGCCACCGGCCCGGAGGCCGAGGCCCACACCGAGGCAGACACCGACCTGCGCTGGGCCGACGCCCTGACCGCCGCCGCACTGCTGGCAGTGGATCCGGTCGGCCTTGGCGGCGCCCTGCTGCGCGCCCGCGCCGGCCCGCAGCGCGCGCTGTGGCTGGCGGCGCTGCGCCACAGCCTGCCGCCCGGCGTGCCGGTGCGCCGCGTGCCCCTGGGCATTGCCGACGACCGCCTGCTCGGCGGGCTGGACCTGGCCGCCACGCTGCAGGCCGGCCGCCCGGTGGCCCAGCGTGGCGTGCTGGCCGAGGCACACGGCGGCTTGCTGGAACTGGCGATGGCCGAGCGCCTGAGCGCCGGCACCGTGGCCCGCCTGGCCGCCGCGCTGGACACCGGCCAGGTGCGCATGGAGCGCGACGGCCTGACGCTGCAGCAGCCCGCCCGGCTGGGCCTGGTGGCGCTGGACGAGGGCGTGGACGACGACGAATGCGCCTCGCCCGCGCTGGCCGACCGGCTGGCCTTCCACCTGGTGCTCGACGGCCTGCCCGGCCACGGCCCCGGCCCGCGCAGCGCCGCGCCGGCCGACCATGACGCCGACAGCCTGGATGCCCTGCTCGCCGTCAGCGCCGCCGAGGTGGCCGCCGCCCGCGCCCGCCTGCCCCAGGTGGCCAGCGGCGCCGGCACCGCCACCGCGCTGTGCCGCGCCGCCGCGGCGCTGGGCATCGATTCGTTGCGCGCACCCTGGCTGGCCCTGCGTGCCGCCTGCGCCGCCGCCGCGCTGCAAGGCCACGACACGGTCGAGCCCGACGATGCGGCGCTGGCCGCCCGCCTGGTGCTGGGGCCGCGGGCCACCCGCTTCCCCGCACCGCCCGAGGCCGAGGCGCCGGAGCAGGCCCCACCCGAGCCACCGCCCGCCGACCCTGCGGCCGATCCGCCCGCGGAGCCGCCGGCCCCGCCGCCCGAGGCCGATGCCACCGCCGAGCCGCCGCCCGACCCGCCCACCGACGACACCCCGCCGCCCGACCTGGACCATGCGCTGGACGAGGTGGTGCTGGAAGCCGCGCTGGCCACCATGCCCGCCGGTCTGCTGGCCCAGCTGAAGGCCGGTGTGCCGCAGCGCAGCCCGGCGCAATCAGCCGGCAAGGTGGGCGCGCTGCAGCCCGGCGGGCCGCGCGGCCGGCCGCTGGGTGCGCGCCGCGGCGAGCTGCGCGCCGGCGCCCGGCTCGACCTGATCGCCACGCTGCGTGCCGCCGCGCCCTGGCAGCGGCTGCGCCAGCGCGCGCTGCAGCGCAGCGATGCCGCCGCACCGCCGCGCCGGGTGCTGGTGCAACCGGAGGATTTCCACATCAGCCGCCGCGCCCAGCGGCGCGAGACCACCACGCTGTTCGTCGTCGATGCCTCGGGCTCGGCGGCGCTGCACCGGCTGGCCGAGGCCAAAGGCGCGGTCGAGCTGCTGCTGGCCGACTGCTATGTGCGGCGCGACCGGGTGGCGCTGCTGGCCTTCCGCGGCAGCAGTGCCGAGCTGGTGCTGCCGCCCACCCGTTCGCTGGTGCGGGCCAAGCGGGCGCTGGCCGGCCTGCCCGGCGGCGGCGGCACGCCGCTGGCGCTGGCGTTGGACGCCGCCGCCGCGCTGGCCGCCACCCT
>NZ_BJCL01000018.1 GCF_005403045.1 Pseudaquabacterium pictum | reverse complement strand
GCCTACATCGTGGTGGACAACAACCGAATCACCGGCTCGTACCCGGTGCCGTCGTTCATGGGAGGCCGCGGAGCGCAGACGGGCCTCGGTGTTGGCCTTCGCCATCGCTTCTGATCTGCAGGCGATCAGAGGGCTCCGGCGCTGCGTGCGGGCAAGTGGTCGAGCGCGACCAACAGCACCCCCCGCTGGTCCGAATTCGGTCGGCGGCAACAGACCCGGCCGCTGCGCGGGTAGGACGGCGCGATCGCCGCGTCCAACCGACCCCAGGGGACGATGCGCTCCATCTCGGCGAGGAACTGCTCACGCCCGGTGCTCTTCTTCTTCAAGGCGTACTCGGCGCTGGCGAAGCTGCGTTGGCTCATGCCCTGATACGGCCGCCTCAGCGTCCACCGCGCATCGCGGTCAGCCCGGATGAATCAGCGTTTCCATAGGTGCGCACTACGCATTGTCGAACCACACGGCGCTGTACGTCGACCTCGGCCGCCGGCGGTTCACGAGCGACGACCGGACCTCGACGGACGTTGGCATCGCGCACCGCTTCTGATGCTGGCGCAACCCAGGTCAGCGGTGAGGTGGCCCGCCTTTGCCCGGATCGCCAGCACTTGTTGGCCAGGGCTGCATTCGCGAATGGTCACCAGCCGGCTCAATTCTCAGCGCCAAATGACGTCCTGATAAGAACACTTTTTAGGACATCGGCAGGCGCCTGCCCGACCAACACGACCTCGGCGGTGGTGCATAAAACCAACAGCGGGGTTGACGCGCACTACGCCGAGCGAGTCATTTCCCAAGACCACGCTGCTAATATGGCGCCGTGAGTCACGCAGTCGACTCACGCGCACCGTTCCAAGCGATGCGCGTGTCCGGCTGATCGTGGGCCGTGATCCAAACGACATCGAGCGCGAGGATCACGTAGGGATCGAACGGTTTCAGCCGTTCCTCTCAATGCCGCAAATGGGTGTCTACCGCGTCAGGGTGGCAGGCGACTGGCGTCTCACGGCGCGCCAGAAGCTGTCGGGAAGTGTCTGCTTCTGCAGGTGCTCCTGAACTGTTTGCAAACCGGCCGAGGGCGCGTCCCTCGAACCGGCCAACCCAAGGAGGCAATCCGGCCGCAAGGCCCCCCGCCTCCGGTCCAGGGCGCGCTGACACCGCGTCTGAGAGACCAACCATCTGCCAGGTGGGCTTCGGCCCGCAAGGCAGGTGTCGTACGGGCTTTGATGGCGATGTTGGGTCGCCGCCTAGCCCGATTCGAAGCTGAAGCCTCCATGGGGCTACAGCGGTTTTGGTTCGGCCGGAGCGATCATGACCTTGCCTGCTGGCGCCAATGCGGCGCCCGGCTGCGACATCAGCAGCCTTTCCGCTTCCCCGCGCAGTTCACGCAGTGGGCACACCGCAGTTGCTGGTGTCCCTCGAAGATGCGTCCCTCGGTCGCGCCGAGAAGCGCTGCAGATGGTCGCTGCCATGCCGGGGGGTTTGCATGGCCAAGCGTGAGCACTTGTCGATGCGCAAGCCGGCCCCAGCCTGGCTCAATGACATCGTGCCCAACGCCGCTCATCGTCACTGGGGGCATCAACTGGCGGTAGCGCTCGACCTGGAAGTCGACGGACAAGGCGCCAGCACCGGGTTCGAGCTCACGGCGTTTGCGATGGGCCGGCATGGCGCGGCAATAGGAATCAAAGAGCTCATCGACGCTGCACTGGTGCCCGCCGCCATGGCGGCGGCAGCTCGCGCATCCATCACATACCCGCTGCTAGGCAAGCCGGGTGATCTGCCCCCCGACTCGACAACCCTCGTACTCGAGCGACTGGACAGTCGGCTGCGCCGCTGCGATGCCACGTTTCCTGGAGCAACCGCCGTCTTCAGCATCCTGCTGCGCAACGCCATCCGCGGCAAACACCACATCGGCCGTGCGACCGTGCAGCGAATGGCTTCCATGGCCGGGGCTTGCCTGGCAGATGGCAAGCCCGCTGATCGCGAGCGCTGGCGAGCTCTGGCCCGACTGCAGCCCCTGGACCTGAGGTCACTGGAGGAATTCATCAAACTCCACGGCGAGGGCGAGCCGGTGACCTTGGCGCGCACCCTGCACAAGGCACTGGCCAACAAGAAGCCATCTCCCCTGCCGTTGGAGACTGCAAACCAGCCGGGCTCAGGCAAGGACAACACACCTCCCCTGCCCTTCGCACCGGGCACGGCCCCAGGGCAGCCCACAAAGAAGACTGTCGTCCTCACGGGGCCCAGCTGGGCAGCACTGCACAGCGCCGCGTCCTATGCCGGCATGGCCGAGACCTTCAACCTCGAGCTGGATCACGCGCGCATCGACGTCAGCGAACAGGCCTTGATCGGTGCCGCTTGTCGCAAGGTCTTAAGAGGCGCCGACGACGCCGCGCTGATCGACTCCGCGCTGCTGCAGTCGGTCGCCGAAGTACTCAACTGCGACCATGACAACAGCCTCGAGCTGGCGCTCACGCCTGAGCTTGGCGAAGACACCTGGTATTGCGCGGACCTGCACTGCATCTTGCAAGACCGCCGTGCCCGTCGCGGCCTGTCCACCGATCCCAGCCGTCGCGAATGGGAGGCGGTGTATGTGTACCCGGAGGCGGTTGATCGCATCGAGCTGCTGCTCAAACGCAAGCCCGACGCCAAGCGCTTTTGGCACCTGATGCCTCATCGCAAGCAAGAAGAACTCGTGCAGGCCACGGCGGCCTGGGTCAAGTCACTCACCGATACGGCGCACCCTGCCACACCGGGACGGGCCGTGCACTCGGCATGCCTGGCCTACCGCAAGGCAGGCGCCACGGACACCGAGATTGCAGCCATCGCCAGAGCGCCCGCTGCGGCCTCAAGCTCCAGCGGCAACTACTACGCGCCGAATCCACAACGACACCATCAACTGGCCTGCGCTGCCTTCGAACTGCTGGGTCGCGAGCGGCCGCCATTGGTTGGGCCCAGCCCGCTGCTTGCTCCCCTCGACGTGCCCGACGACGAAGACCTTCGAATCGAGTGGCAGCAATTGCGCGACTGGGTTCGAACCCGGTTTGAGGCGCTCGACACGGCTGGCATTGCCGAGGTGGCCACCTTGGTCACTGAGGCCATGGCGGCCTGCCGCAAGGCCTACGAATTGCTCTCTGCGGCCCGCGACCAGGTGCGCCAGCACCCTCGCGTGGTCGACGTGAAGTCATCGGACGACTGGCACTTCGACAGCGACAAGGACACCGTCATCAACAGTGATCGGTTGCAGGCCATCACGTCTGAACTGGTGGAACTCATCCGCGTCGCGCTGCTGCTGCGCCAAAAGGCTCGCGACCGGCTGCGGACACTCGGCGTCACCGGCGACGCCATGCCCGCCGCCCTCGCGAAGATGACGCCTGACACACCGCTGTTTTGCCAGCTGAGAGCCCTTCCGACCAAGAGCGGCCTACGGCTTGTGGTCGGCGTGCTCAAGGAAGCGCACATGAAGGCGCTCTCACAGCGCTGGCACGGACCCCTCAACATGGGCCGCCGTTACTGGGTCGGGCAGGCCGCCGAGCACGGAAAGTGGCTCGACGAACAGGCGCTGACCGGACACGGCCGCGGCCTCAAACACCTGGGATCTCACTGCCTGAGCATGTCCGTCAAGCGACTGTTGGACAGCGCCAAACACCTGGTCACGGCCACGCTGCAGCGACTGGCGCTCCCTGCCTTTGGTGAGGGCATCGTGGGAACGCCGGAGCCCATCATCGTGCCTGTTGACCTGCGCAGCGTCGACCGGCGTCGTAACCGTGAGACGCGCCCCACCGACACGCCGCAACATTACGCGGAGTGGCGCACGCCGGGATTCATCGCCGCGGTCAAATCCCTTCGCCCCTATGTCGGGAAGAACAGCGGGTTGTCAGGTGCCGCGCGTGCGCTGCTGGGCCTCATCGTCGTGCAGGGCATTCACCACTCCGCTGACGTGCGAGAGGCCTGGCGCAGTCTGCGGGAGCAATGGCGCAAGAAAGGCTCGGTCTGGATCGACTGGATTCGGCACAGCGGTCAGCCGATCGAGATGCAGCTGCTCGCGCCCGTGCGCCTAGCCGCCGATGAGGTGAAAGATGCCAACGACTGGCCCTCGCTCGCCGAGGTCGAGACAGAGCTCTGCGCCTGGCTCGTCGCGCGGAATGCCGAGCATCCGCTGCGCCCTGTGAACTGGCCGAATAAGCCGAACGCGACGATCACGGCCCTTTGCTGGTTGATGGCACATTGGGTGCGGGTCCATGCCCCTGCTTTCCTGTCGCTGGCCTACGACCCTGACCTGATGACGGCCACACTGGACCGCCGTTCGCTCGACCTGCTTCAGCACCGCGAGGCCCCGGGCAAGGCGCTGAAGCTCAGGAGCTTTGGGTCTCGCCTGTCCAAGGCCCGTCCCGAGGCCATCGGCAAGGAGTCCTTGCTGTGGATTCAAACCGAGGTTGGCCTGGTGGCCAAGTCCGAGCGCCGGCTCGGCGAACGCCAAAAGCGCGCAAAGAAGGTTCAGCAAGCGTTGGCCGATACCGTGTCGGCCGCAGATCACGACACTCCGCCGGAGAGCGCCAACGAGACGGCCGAACAGCAAGCGCAGCGCTGGGCGTACCAAGCAGAGGAAATTGAGCGAGGCTTGCTCAAGACTGCCCCCCGATCGCTGATGTCGGCCAAAGCCCAGATGGTCCTGGTCTACCTCGACCTGGAGGCCATCCTGACGCGCGCGCGGCACAAGGACGCGAACGCGCCCGGCACCTGGTATGACTATGTGTCAGCGGCCAGAACCCAGCTGGAGGACAAGTGGCCTGTCAGCGCAGACCCGACGCAGATCCAGGGCAGGCGCTGGTGCAAGATCTCCCGCAAGATCCTGGCTCGCCTGCCCGCCGATACGGACATCACCCACCAGGCGCGCTGCAAGGCCTGGCGGCGCATGCTCACGGTGTTGTCCTCACATCCAGCCTATGCCGCGGCCGCCGCCGCACTGGATCAGTCGGGAACCCCTGCAGGGCCCGCAAAGTACATCGCTTCGGCCGCATCGGCACTCTGGCCGCGGCGCTTAGTGCCGGCGATTCAGGCCGGCGTCGATGAGTTGTTCGGCAACGAACCCCTGGCAGGGCCCCAGGCTCACGTGCTGCTGTCGCTGCTGCTGGATGCCGGACCTCGACGTTCACAGGCGTGCGGCATTCAGCTGGCTGACCTAGCGAAGGACGGAAGGTGGTTTGAACGGTTTCCGAGCGGGCACAACCGCAAGAAGACGGATCTGTCGATCGGCCGCTCGTTGCTGAAGCCCGCCACGGCGGCGGACATGCTGGCATTGCGCGCGCTGATGCAGAGCCTGCGCCCGACGCCAGATTACTTCTTCGTGCCCGATGCCCTCGACGACAGCCTGACCTATGCGCAAACGCTGCTCGACGCGATCCAGGACATTGCCCGCAACAAGATCGGCTCCGAATGGGTGGTCATCCACAGCGCTCGCGGCAGCGCGGCCATGGAACTGTTCGCGCCCGGCTGGGAAGGGCACATCGAGGCACTCGCGCAAGCACCGTTCCAGTTGGCCGATGCGTTGGCGATCGTGACTGCGCTGGAAGGCGATGGCCCCGATCACATGGCCAAGGTGCTCTGCTCCTTGGGTCACGCGTCCCACAAGACGTTTACGAGACGGTATGGCACCTGCTGGCCGCTGTGGTACGCGGCCAGCATGCGAGCGCTCCTGTCTGACATCGAGCTGGACCCACAGCTAATTCGCAAGATGCCACACCTTGCGGATGACACGCAGCGCAGCCACGCGCTTGGGCGTCGGCGGTGGGCCCGGTGCAACAGCCCTGAGGGCATACCCTCCGACGATTGGGACTGGCCACTCAGTCACCACTTTTCGAAGCGAACGCCAGGCCGCAAGCCCAAGCCTGCGCAGGCAGCGCCAAAACGCAGCTTGAATGCGCCCGGGGGCAACGGCGCGCAGCCAGCGTTGCGGCCCGCTGAACTGTCTTCGTTCAACTCGCTGCTCAACTACCTGGTCCATCGGCATCTGGGCCTGGGTAGGGTGGCGGCGGCGAAGGGCGCTGAGATCGGCCTTGATGTGGCAGCCTGGCTGGATGTGTGTGAAGGAGCCCCACCAGCGAAGCCGGCGGGCGAGGTCATCGATCAGCCGGGGGCCGAGAGCAGCAAAGATCGAATCGCCGAAGAGAAGGAGCCGAAGAATTCTTTGACCTTCGCCATGAACCAGCTCAACAGCTCCGATGGCCAAGCCCTGATCGCTGCACTCGCGACAGCGTCCCCCTGGTGGTGGTGGCCGCTAGCAGCACTGCTGGAAGACAGTGCCAAGGCACCGCCCGTGACAAAGGCGCTTGTTGTCCGACTGAGAGACCTGTTGCCCTCCAGCCTGGCCGTCGACGTGACGCTCTCGGCGGAGTACTTCGACGCCGCCCTGGCGGAAAGCATCAAAGACCTTGACCGCGTGCATATCAACGACTCCTCCAAGGTCCAGCGCTGGCGACCTCGAGTACGCGTGGCGCCTGAAGAGCTGAATGCAGCGGGCGATGTCGATGGCCAGGCTGCCGCAATGTTGACCCGGCTGGCGACTCTGACGCTCGCCATCTGTCCCTATCTGACCGAGTACCTGAAATGAACGAAGAACGTCTCCATCATGCCTTCCTCGAAGGGCGACTTGATCCTGTACAGCCAGCAAGTCCGGCGCATACGCTGCGATGGTCTGAGCTACCGCACTCGCCTGACGGGCGCTTCTTGATCGCTCATCTGCAACAGGCACTTCTTGCCCAACAGCAAAAGCATGAACTCAATGCGGCAACCGCCAGTTCCAATGTCCTGACAGGCAGGCTCGCTGCAGACAAAGGTCTTGAACTCACGAGTCTGGCAGTCGTCCCACGCGAAGTGAGTACGGGGCCGAATTCTCCGTCTACACCCCCACCTGCCGTCCCGAAATCAAATGCTCAACCCGAGTCGGCGGTCCCCCCTGTTCAGCCGTCCAGCGCACAGGCCCTTGCTCGATCCGACCCCGCCTCAAGCACCACAAGTGTGGCCATGCCCACCGAGCAACTGAAGTTTGCTTCAGACGTTTCACCCCTTCAGGCGCAGTTGGCCAAAGACAAGGACACGCAAAGCATCCGCAGGATTCTTCAGGCCCGGAAGCGGGGTGTCGTCCGCACGCACGAGGATCTGGACCTTCGGCTGGTCGGCGTCAATGACGAGATCCGGGTCCGTCGGATGGTCACCGAAATCGAGCCTCACACACCGCCCACAACGACGCGGAAGGGCGAAGTGCGCTGGGACGACGTCGTGGGCATCAGCAGCTACCTGCCGTTTGAGAGCCCCGTGATGGTCGTGGGCGAGTTGCGCGAAATGGCGACTACCTCAAACTCCCTGGCAGGCTCGACGATCAAGCTGCGCGTGCGCCGGGCGATGCTTCCCGCCAACCTGAAGGTCCGCAAGTATTTCAAGGCCAAGGGAGGACAGCCGCTGGAACTACACGTCGAAAGCCACGAGGTTGGCCTGCGCTTGGCCCAGTTCCTGGGCCGAGGCTCAGTGCGGGTGAAGGTCATCGTCAGCCGCGAGGTACAGGAGCATGGCCGCTGGAATCTGGTCGTCGTGGAGGTGTACCCCGAGGCACTGCGGGAGGCGGAGCGCCAAGCCCATGTGGACTGGGTCGTGCGCGAACTTGCCCGGGTGGCGCCGGCCGAGTCCGAGTGGTTTGATGCGGAGCCGGCAGCGCAGGACGCACCCAGGGAGGACTAGTTTTGAGGGGTTCGGGCTGCCAAGACAATTGAGTTGGAAGCGCGGACGGAGCGGGGGCTTCGAGACCTGTCGCGGCGCAAGCGTATTGACGTACGGCTACAGCAGCGTGCGCGCATCGTGTTGCTGTCAGCCAAGGGTATGCAGAACCAGGACATCGCCGCGGACGTCGGCCTGGACAGGCGGCAATTGGCGCTGTGGCGCTCCCGCTTCCTGGAGGGTGGCATCGAAGCGTTGAGCAAGGACGCGCCGCGCTCCGCGCGCCCGGGCAGCGTGATGGCGGAGATAGCGGCGCGCATCGTGCAGGCCACCCCTACTGGCCCGTCGTGGCTGAACATGGTTGAGCGCTTCTTCCACGACATCACCGACAAGCGCATCCGCCGCGGCAGCTCCACCAGCGTACTCGCACTCGAATTGGCCATCGACATGTACGTCACGCAGCACAACATCGAGCCCAAGCTATTCATCTGGACCGCCAGCGCTTCGGACATCCTGGCCAAGGTCGCGCTGGCAATGGCTGCGTTGGCAGCAGCCTCAGGATGAGTACCGAAAACGCCGCGCACCACACTTGCATCAGCGGTGCCCGCGTGCCAATTTTGCCGGGGTTCACCATCACCCGCCTGCCTCCTCGATGCGCACGCAGAATGCCGGCGTGTCTCCACCAGCCGCCATGCGGCTCAGGCTGAGCAGCACGACAGCGTTGCGGCTCATCAGCCAGCACGCCATCCGCCTTCGCAGTTCCGCGCCCGGTGTCGGATAGGGCCCGGGTCCACTGAAGACCATCCGACCATTGCTGGCCGGGTGGTAGTTCAGACCATGGCTCATTGCGAGGAACACCAGCGCCTTGCGCAGTTCCGCAATCGTGCTCTGTGGCGCTCCCTCGGCCACGAAGGCCTTGAGTTCCAGCGGCCCCAGAAAACGGTGCAATGGAAAGGCCTCCACTTCAACTGTCATTTGCTTCCTTTCACGATCGCCTTGCGACCTGTCGACTTCGTCAGATTGCGCCGCCAGTCCGTTCAACTAAGCCAGCCGCCGACCATTGCATCCATCCGTCTCCACGGCCGTATGGACCAATTGCAAGCTGCCCTCTCGCGGAGAGACGAAGACCTCCTGCTTGCTGTCAACGCGTCGTGTCAACAGGTGCGCAGGTAGGACCGTCAGCGCTGCTGAAAAAAAGCCCGAACTAACAGCAAACGCGATTGAGTCCGGGGAACGAAATCGCCTCCAAAAGATTCGCACTTGCCGTTAGTTCAGCCAGCCTGAGGTTCGCAGAGATGCCGTGCGCATGGCGCTGGCAAACGGCTTGGGATATCGATACAGTGAGTCGCGGAACGCTGGACGCAATTGCACGATGCCTACTCACACCCGCGATCTATTTGACGACGCCACACTGGCCAGCCCGCAGGCCTATCTCGATGCCTTCGAATCGTGGGTGGTCGCCCGTGAGCATTTCGGGGCGATCCGCGAACGCTCGTCAGTGGCCGTCTACCGCAGCATGTGGGGCGCACTCACCGCCTGGTGTGTCAGCAGAGGGCTTCACCTGGACGACCTGAAGCCCGGAGATTTCGAGGCCTATTTGCATTCCCGCGGTGGCGTGGATGAGCTGACGGCCCGCCACGCCTGGCGGCTGCTCATGCTGGCCGATGCTGTGCAGCACCATCGTGCCGCGGCGACAGGTGCGGTGCGAAACGCGGCTGCACATGAATTGCTGATGGCCACGCCCGACTGGCGGTACGCCAATGCCGCCGACAAGACGCCTTTGCCTGACCATCTTCATGCTGCCGAGGCTCGGCACCTGGTGCAGTGGCTTCTGGACCCGGCCAGTGCAACAGTCGCCGCCGGCGCGCCGGCGCACACTTGGCAAGCCCTGCGCAACCGGGCAGCGGTGGCCTTGCAACTTGGCGCCGGCTTGACGCCCGGCGACATTCGGGCGGCGACGGTGGACGGCGTGGTGTGCGAGGGCGCGCGCGTTGCGGGGCTGCCCTGGAAGATTCGACTGCCCAGGCGCGGCAGCACTCCGGCGCGCGAAGCCCCCGTCGCCCCTTGGGCAGGCCGATTACTCCGCACCTGGCTGGACACGCGCTGCGCGTTGCAGATCGGAGGAACCGCGCTCTTTCCAGCAGCGCGCGGCGGGCGCCCTTGGGGCAAGGTCGCGCAATACGCCGCCGCGAAGGCCGTGCTGGCGGCTGCGGGCGTGGCGGACACGGAGGGCGGCAGCTTCAAGCTGCGTCATACGTTCGCGCTACGCCAGCTGCGGCGCGGCACCGAGCCAGAACAAGTGGCTGAATGGCTGGGCTTGAGCGATGCTGCTGCGCTTGCTCGATATCGTAAGGTCTTGGTCGCGCCTGTCGATGTCGTTTGAAATCGTTGGGTGATTGCGTAGTCACTGACTCACCAGAGTCAATAGGTTCGCCAGGATCTGGGCTTCCATGTCGTGTGGACTCACACCTCTCACCGTCGCCAACTCGACGACGGTCTCAGCCACGGCCAGCGGCCTCACGGGAACGCCTTCCGACAAGACGAATGGGCCGTCGGTCTCGGTGAGTAACCGATCCGCGGGTAGCTGCTCCACCAGAGCGCGATGCTTTGGTGACTTAAGCATCTCGGAATTAACCGAAAAGTAGTAACCGCGATCAACGGCACGTCGAGCCTCAGAAGCAGAGCCGGTGAACCAGTGAAGCACGACATGCCCACGATCTGTTGGCAATGCTCTCTCCAGGTGCTGCAAGACCTTCGAAACCGCACGGACGCTGTGCACTGTCAGGATCTTGTTGCCCTGCTCCGCGCACATTCTCAGGATCCGCTCGAACACGTGCTCCTGAGCGTCAAAGCTCCGATAGAACCGAGGGCTGGCGTCGAGCCCTACTTCGCCCACGTACCTGGCATCTGGGAGCAGGCTCTCGAACAAGCCAATCTCTGCCGCTCGCTCGGCGACAAGCTGCGGATGAAGTCCCAACGCGACCCGCACGAGTACCGCATCGGTGGCTAACTCCCTGTTGCGCTTCCAGGCTTTAGGCGTCGTCGTCACAGCCAGAGTTGCAACGCGCTCGCGATCACACTCGGCGATGAGTTCTGCATGATCCGAGTAAAGGTCGAGGTGGCAGTGAAAATCAACCCATCTCGCCCTCTTGGACGGGGGTTCACTCATAAGGGTTCTGCCCGGACTCCGTCGAGAAGACGGGCCACCTCCTCAAGACCAGCCACGTACACGTCGGTGTAGGCCTGAAGTTCACCCATATGATCGCTCAGCGGCCCGGGCCGGTGGATGTCGAAGCGCGCGCTCTGCGGCTTGTGCCGCAGCCTGGAGATCGCCAGTTGGAACGACCGAATATGGCTACCCTCGGCCTTATCCGTGTCAATCACTTGAGCGCGGAGGTCGGGCAATTGATAGGGGGTCGCATCTTCGATTCCGCCCGCAAGCAGCGACGCTCGCCGAATGAGACATGGGACGCAGTAGCCGCAGTGCTTGGGTTGGCGCTGCGATTCGTCCTTCGCAAAGCGAGTCTTGCCGGGCGAGGAGCAGGACATCGTCTCCTTGGCATAGGATGCCAAGAACTCGTAGTCGACGCATGCGCGCGCCATCTGGCCTTTGGTTTGGAACGCATATCGATTCAGAAGACGCGCGCGAATACCAAGTGCCGTCAGCAGCTCATTCATGCGCGCCATGTAGAACGGGTGTGTCGTCCGGGTGCTCAGCGACCCGAGGCGCAGCGGATCCAACGGCACGTTGAGCGATATCCATCCATTCTCGGGCACGTGGATGGTGACGTCACCGCCCATAGCATCGGCGGCCAGCGCGGCAAGTGCGAAAAACATGAAGGAACGCCCACGTAGCGTGTCCTCTACAGGGGAATCATCGACGGTATCCGTTGGGAAACCGACGCGTGCCCGAATGTGATTGAACTCAGATGCTGCAAACCTCGCCTTCATTCTCTCGGCACACATTTTTTGGTGCTGGCTCGTGATGCCATCCCAGTAGTGGCTGATCAACAGCGGCGTCGCGCCGGCAGCGAAAAGGTCGATCGCTCCGATGAAGCTATCGAGGCCCCCTGAGAAGAGGCAAACGCAGTCGGGGTGCGCCGTCCGGAGATTCTCGGTGATCGGCGCCAGACGATCCCTGGATGGCGGACGAGCACGGAACTGCAAGGCCCACTTGTCACCGGTGAGAAAGTTCAACGCGGTCTGAAGCAGCGAGGAGACCTGCACCCACACCGCCGGCTCGGCGACAGGGACAGAGATCTCGATCTCGCGCGTCCACCCGTCTTGGGCCTCTGTCTCGCGGGAGATCCGCGTGTCCGCAGCAACCACTGTTGCAGCA
Source organism: Pseudaquabacterium pictum (assembly GCF_005403045.1). Taxonomy (GTDB): domain Bacteria; phylum Pseudomonadota; class Gammaproteobacteria; order Burkholderiales; family Burkholderiaceae_C; genus Pseudaquabacterium; species Pseudaquabacterium pictum. The sequence continues at coordinate 90,387 of NZ_BJCL01000018.1, read as the reverse complement.
ACAAGGGCAAGGTCGATCGCGCACTCGCCCGGAACGAGGCCGAGCACGTCGAGTTGATCTAGCGCTTGGCCAAGGCCGAACTCGAGGCGGTCATAGTTGTCGATGAAGTTGATCTCGGTGACATGCGCGCCGACATGTCCGGGAACAACAGTTTCAGTGTCTGATACCCCGAGCCTAGCCACTATGGTGTGCGGACTCATTGCGCATCCTCTCCGGCATCCGCGATCAGCGAGAAGGCAGCCTCGTAGATCTCGTTCGATCTCTGCTCGACATCTCGATTGCTCAGTGCCTCAAGCCCGGTGAGGAGGCCGGTCAGATGGACTCGACAGCATCCTTCGATGAAGTCATGAAGTTGTTCGTGGGCACGCTCAACTGTCGGAATATCGGCAGAAAGCGTGATTCCGCGCGCTCCGATGTCGGCGATCACCCTGCCCTCGATCGACAACGCAATGAAATCAAGAAAGAACTCTCGCAGCTGTTCCGTCGAGAGCTGCGCGAACGCTGTCGGCGCCACTTGGTCCAGATTGCCGATAGCCTCAAGCATCGCCTGCCGAGAGATTGCCTCGTCGATGGCCCCGCCGGGTGGGCATAGAAACTCCAGCATCGCGAGGAACACCTCCGAGGCCGGCTGATTGGCCATGCCCTCGAGGTCAAGTTGCCGTAGCGTGTCGACCGGCCCGATTGCCTGGAAGTCCCTGACGACCCCCAAAAGCTTTGCGCCCGATGCACGAGACGACCCCATGCGTTGTGCTGCACGACGTGCGCCGCCAGCACCGCCGCTGGCTCCTCCGCTTCGGCCACTGCCACCGCCGACATAGGCCGCCATCGCCGCGCCGAGCGTGCTTGAACTGCCTGTCTTCGAGAAGCGCGTGAAGGCGGTGCGGGCGGCCGTGAATCCGCCCGCAGCGGCTGCCGAAGTGCCATCGTGCTGTGGCTGCGCCACGTCATCGCCTGCGCCGTCCCCATCACCGCCCGCTTGGGCTTGTCCGTCCGTATCCCCGTCTCCCTCGCCGCCAGTCGCGAGCCAACTGGGCACGAGCCCATTCGGGGGGCCGCCGTATCCTTTGGATGTACCCATGGCCCCATCACGCTTTCTTTGCGAGCAAACCCATGGCCTTGACGCCATGCTTCAGGGTCGAGTTGCCCTCCTGTTCACCCCAGGATGCAAGAATTGCTTTGGCCTCCGTGACAAGCGCGGGGGCCTTTACGGTCGCGACCATGCCCACTGGCCAGACGCCGACTTTGGAGATGTCCAGCGCCTTTGCAAAGTCCAACAATCGTCTTTCCATCTCAGCACTGCGCTCGGCTAGGACCAGCAGCCCTTGGATCCCCTTGGGTTCGGTCTTTAGGTCGTCCACCTGTAGCACCTGGTCGCTGACAGCGCCGAAGACCTCATCCAGTTCCTGTGCGGAGAGCTTGGCCACTTCGGCAACCGCGCCTCTCGCGACCAGTTTTCCACCCATGAGCCGTTCCACGACGCTCTCGAGGTGCGCCGAACCTGCAAATCCCCCGACAGCTCCGCGCTTGTCGCGCGTGACAAACACGTACGGCCGCAGGTCAACATCGGTGAGCGTCGGATCCATCGATGCCCAGCCCCGGATCCATTCGTTCTTGGACCAATCAGCCACTTCCTGCGTCAGCACCTCGACCTCTTCGTTCTTCGCCCCGACTTTCTTGGCACCGGTGCCGAGCTTTGCGTCGGCGGCACCGCTGTGATTGAGCGTTCGCTCGAGCTGTGCAAGGGCTGCAGGCTTGCCGGTTTCAACCGTCGCGAGCTGGGCGAGCTGCTTGTAGAAGTCCGGATAGAAGCGCTCCGCCAGCATGATCTTGCCGAGCACGGGGAGTTTGATTTCCGCGCCGAACCCGCGTTCGTTGGCGATGGCCTGCCGCAACATCATTGTGTTGAGGAACCGCTTGATCTGGCGAGGGTTCCCGTGCGTCCCCTCCGTCAATATCTTTGTCAGGACGGCGCCGATCGCATGCGCCTGGCGAACTTCCTCCGGAAGTGGTGAACCGACAGCTTCCTGCAGCTGTCGCATGTCCAGGCCACGGCTCTGCCAAGGGCGCTTCATGTCCTCACGCGCGGCGGTCAACAGCTTCTGGAAGCGCTCGTCGCCGGCCGGCAGTCCCAGCTCTACCAGCAGCAGTGTGATGTAGGCCCGGGTCTCTGCAAGGCCCAATGCTGGTACGCGGAATGGCACCTGGATAAGCTTTTCCAGGTAGTTCCTCGCGTAACTCAATGGTCCGGAGCTCGGCGGCAGATCGGGGAAGTGCTCCCTGACCGCGTACTCGATCATGACTTCGTCGGCACCGATGACGAAAGCAGTACGTTCGACCATCAGGAACAGCCGGATGGCCTCGAGCGTGGCGATCGCCGTCTTGGGAAGACACCGGTCGAGGTCGTCGATAATCACGACGAGGCGATCAAGGTCTGCGGCCTCGAGCAGTTCGTTGAATTCCTTCCTAAAGGCGTGGATGTGCTCGGGGAGACGCTCGGCATCCTTCGGAGCCTCTTTCAGAACCTCTTGCGCTTCGGCGGCCACCTTCTTCAGATCGTCGGCCGTCACATGATCCTGGGGCTTCTTAACGAAGTCCGTGACTGCGCCGACAACGTCGCGCAGTTGCTCGACCGTGGGAATCCCGGTTGCAGCCGCGAACACCATGCCACCGGCCTTTCGAGCCAGCTTTAACCAGTCGACTCTCCGCAGAACCTTTTTCGCTGCTTCGGCGACCTTTGTCGACATGGGGCGAGAGCGCCGGAGTTCATCGACGATCGTTTCGAGGACGACGGTCTTGGCGTCCTCGAAGCCCTCGAAAGTCCAACCGTTGAACCAGAGGCAGAGAACTCGATCCTTGCCTTGGAACGCGGCCTCTGTCATCTTGAGGACGCTGGACTTGCCGGCGCCCCAGTCGCCATGTACGCCGATGGTGACCGGGGCGCGCGGTGTTTCGTTGATGAAGCGGACCACGGTCCGCGCAATGGCCTCGTAGTGCAGTAGGTCGATGGCTGTTTCTTGGTCGTTCAGGAACATGAGTACTTTCGATTGCCTGCTGCCACTCGGACGGTGTTTCGATTTCTGAACTCCGAACCAGGAGCAGCCGTTAACTCGGTGAAAGGCGATGACACATCTGAAGCCTTTGCCCGTCAAGCCGGCGGCGAAGCACCCGGCATCGCGGGCCCCTGACGCGTCAACTCAAAAACCATATCCCCCACGAACCGCCGGAACGATTCGTTCTCGACGAACTGCTTGTAGACCTGCGTATCGTCCTTCAGCAGGATCTGCATCACCTTGCCCAGCGCCTGGTCGTGCGCCATGCGGGCCGTGTGCGGGGTGTTGTCCCTTGCGTTCTGGAACGCCTTGTCCGCGGCCACCTTGGGCGCGATGTCATCGCGGATGCGTTTGGCCACGCGGTCGGTGTCGGCGAACAGGGTGCCGAAGTTGTCGTTGAAGGTCTTCAGGATGTTGCTGAGCCGGTCCAGTTCGGGCTCGGGTTTGCGCCCGCCGCCTTCGGTGGGTGGTGGCGCAATCTCGGCGTTGGAGTCCGCCAGTGCGATCTTCATCTTCGCCTTCTTCTCGACTCGGTAGCTGTCCATGTCGATGGCATCCAGGATGCCCTGCGCCAGGTCCTCTTCCTTGGGTGCCGGCAGCTTGGGCAGCAGCAGGTTCAGCAAGATCGACAGCCGCTCCCAATCCGGTGCGGTGCCAGGCATCACCGAGGCCAGGAAGTCGTAGGTGCGGCAGAACACCTTGGCCTTGCCCTTGAAGTCGACCTGCTGGTCTTCGTCAAGCGTGCCGGTGTAGCGGGCCACGCAGGCGTCCAGGATGGGGTCGAGCTGATCGCGCTCGGCGCCGGCCAGGAACAGCGCCACGAACTGCTGCATCTGCTCGGGCGCGTAGACCTGCGCGGCGTCCAGCGCGCCCTTCAGGTCATGCAACTTGTTCGGGTCGGTCTCTTCGGCGAGCAGCGTTGTGCGGTAGTAGTCCTGGAACGCGTAGGTGATGGTCTCGTTGTTGTTCTGGAAGTCGAGCACGAAACAGTCGTGCTTCTGCGGGTGGGCGCGGTTCAGGCGCGACAGCGTCTGCACGGCCTTGATGCCCGACAGCGCCTTGTCTACGTACATGGTGTGCAGCAGCGGCTCGTCGTAGCCGGTCTGGAACTTGTCGGCGCAGATCAGAAAGCGGTACGGGTCATCCTGGATCTTGTCGGCGATGTCCTTGCTCGGGAAGCCGTTGAGCGAGGCCTCGCTGACCTTGGCGCCGCCGTATTCGTGCTCGCCCGAAAACGCCACGATGGCCTGGTACGGGCTCTTGCGCTCCACCAGGTAGGCCTTCATCGCGTGGAAGTACTGGATGGCGCGTTCAATGCCACTGGTCACCACCATCGCCCGCGCCTGCCCGCCGATCTTGCCGGCGGCCAGCACCTGTTCATGGAAGTGGTCCACCATGATCTCGGCCTTCAGGCGGATCGCGTGGTCGTTGCTTTCCACGTAGCGACGCAGCTTCTTCTTCGCCTTCTTGGTGTCGAACTCCGGGTCGTCCTCGATCTTCTTGACCAGCTTGTAGTAGCTGTCCACCGGCACATAGTTTTCCAGCACGTCCAGGATGAAGCGCTCCTGCACGGCCTGCTTCATGCTGTAGTTGTGGAAGGGCCGGTGCTTGACCTTGCCTTCGGCATCGGGCGGCAGCGGCTCGCCGAACATCTCCAGCGTCTTGTTCTTGGGTGTGGCGGTGAAGGCGAAGTAGCTGGCGTTGGTCAGCATCTTGCGTGCGGCCATGCGCGCTTCCAGCGCCGCGTTCACCACGTCTTCGGCGTCGCGCTCCTCGGCATCGTCGGCCGCGCCGGCATCAGCGCCCTCCCCCAAAGCCTTGCCCATCGCGGCCGAGGTCTTGCCACCCTGCCCCGAATGCGCCTCGTCGATGACGATGGCAAAGCGCTTGTCACCGACGGCGCCGATCTCGTCCAGCACCCACGGGAACTTCTGCACCGTGGTGACGATGATCTTCTTGCCCTGCTCGATGAAGCGCCGCAGGTCGCCCGAGTGTTCGGCGTGGCCCACCGTCGCGCCAACCTGCATGAACTGCCTGATAGTTTTCTGGATCTGGTCGTCCAGGATGCGCCGGTCAGTGATGACGATGACCGAATCGAAGACCGGTTGGCCGCCCTGCCCTTCGCCCTTCGCTGCATCGTGCTTGACGCCGATGAGCTGGTGCGCCAGCCAGGCGATGGAATTGGACTTGCCGCTGCCGGCCGAGTGCTGGATCAGGTAACGCCGGCCCACGCCGTGCACGCGCACATCGGCCAGCGCCTTGCGCACCACGTCCAGCTGGTGGTAGCGCGGGAAGGCCTGGGTGCGCTTCTTCTTGCCGGTCTTCGGGTGCTTGATTTCGACGACCTGGGCGTAGTTCTCCAGGATGTCGGTCAGGCCCACCGGCGTGAGCATCTCTTTCCAGAGGTAGGCGGTCTTCAAGCCTTGTGGGTTGGGCGGGTTGCCGGCGCCGTCCTCGTAACCTTGGTTGAAAGGCAGGAACCACGAGGCCTTGCCGGCCAACGCCGTGCACATGCGCACCTCGGCATCGTCCACGGCGAAGTGCACCACGCAGCGGCCGAACTCGAACAACCGCTCGCGCGGGTTGCGGTCGCGCCGGTACTGTTCCACCGCGTCTTCCACGGTCTGCTTGGTCAGGCTGTTCTTCAGCTCAAAGGTGGCGATGGGCAGGCCGTTGATGAACAGGCCCAGGTCCAGCGCGCGGCGGGTCTCGTCGATGCTGTAGGCCAGCTGGCGCGTGATGGTGAAACGGTTTTTCGCATGCAGCGCCGCAGCCTTGGCGTTGCCTTCTGACGGCTTGCCGTAGAACAGATCGAAGTGGCCAGCCGGGTGGTGGTCGATGCCCTTGCGCAGCACGTCGATGGCGCCCCGCTTTCCCAGTTCGGCCGACAGCCGGGTCAGGAACTTCAGGCGGTTGATGTCCTTGGCGTCATGGGCATCGGCCATGCCCAGCTTCTTGAAGGCCTCGGGCTGCGTGGCGCGCAGGAAGGCGAAGAGCTGGGCCACGTCCAGCGCGTGGGCGCGGTCGTAGTCCTTGGGGCTGCCGGCGAGGTAGCCGGTGCCGCCGTAGCGTGCGGGCGGCTCGGTCACCGCGCCGGGCGTGACGGCCAGGCCGTCGGTGCCGGTCATGTGCCGGACGATCAGCGATTCGAGGCCCTTCTCGCTGACGTCGGTGCTCATGCTTTGGCGTCTGGTTTCGGCAGCTTGTGGATGGCCGCCAACAGCAGCCCGGTGGCGGCCAGCAGATCCACCAGCAATTGGTCGTCGTGCTCCAGGTGCCCTTCATATTCGGCCAGGTTGCGCTGCTCGTGCGCCCTGGCCAAGACCCGCCACTGCGCCGCCGGCAGCCCCAGCGTGTGCGGCAGCGCCTGGAAAACAAGATACCGGTTGTCCGACCGGTAGCCCAGCCGCCGCAGGGCGTAGAGCGCGAGCGCGTGGGCGGCGTTGTAGGCCAGATCGAAGCGACTGTCGAACGCGAGGTCGGCGCGCTGCGCATCCGTCAGCCGGCGCTCACCAGACGCCAGCAGGCCCGCCAACTCCCGCGCATTGGGCGGCTCGGCCTTGATCTTGCCGATGCGCTGCAGATTCGCCAGCTCAGTCGACATCGTCGCCGCCGATCAGCATCAGTCGGGGCTGGCTTGCGATGCGGGCGGCAAAACTGTCCGCCTCGCCACGCTTGCGCTGCCATTCGGCCACCGACATCAGGTTGGGATGGATGGTGCGCCCCAGTGCGGCCTCGGCTGTTTGCAGGGCTTCGTACAGCGTCGGGTAGTCCAAGGCCTCGGCGACGACCATCAGGTCGATGTCGCTGACGGCATGCTCTTCGCCACGCGCCACCGAGCCGTAGACGAAGGCCAGGCTGATCTTGTCAACCAGCGGCGCCAGCGCTTGTTGCAGCGGGAATGCCAGGCCGACGCTCTTGCGGATCAGACCGGCCAGCTCGGCAAACACGGGCGACGCCGGATTGGCCTGGTAGTGTTTCTGGTTGCCCACGTGGGCCACCGTCACCAGCCCGGTCTGCGCCAGTTTGGTGAGCAAGCGGTGAACCGCCCCGGTGCCGGACTTGGCCAAGCGGATCAGCTCACCGCTCTGAAACCGCCGCTCCGGCTGGCCGAACAGCCAGCCCAGCACGCGCTGCTGCACAGGCGTGAACAGCGCGTCGGCCAGCGAAGCCGGCGTCAACGGTGTCGGGGTGGTGCCGCCTGTCGTTCCCATTTAGGGAATGATCCTACCCAAATCGGGAAGGCAAGACAAGCTTGGTTGTGGCGCTGAGATGCGCGACCGTCAGGCCGTCGGTGCCTGTCATGTTCCGGACGATCAGCGATTCGAGGCCCTTGTCGCTGATGTCGGTGGTCATGCTTCGGCTTCCTCATCAGCAAGTTCGCTGTCCTCCCTCTCGTCACCAGGATCTTCGGCGAAATCGGCAGACACTTCGTCGGGCATTCGCGCCGCAGCATCGCGAACATCGAGTTGACCGGTGACTACTTCAGCGATCAATCGAGTGCCGTATTCGCGGAGGAATTCGATCTCTCGTTCCAGGCGCGCAATGGCCGCTGTCAGTGGTTGGGTGTCGGCCGCTATTCGCTGGACAATTTGAAGCTGTTCTGGCAGCGGAGGAACAGCCAGCCAGAGATTCTTGAGAACGCCCTGGCCAATGTTCTGCATTGAGCTGCTCGCACCATTGGTGCTGCTCTCGATCTGCGCGCGGCACGGCCTGGACCGTAGCAGCAGAACGAGGTACTTTGAATCGAAGCAAGCTGCCAGGGCGCGAAAGCGAAACAGCTTGTCGCAAAGCAAGAGCTTCTTGCGCGGGCTCTCTGCCAACGCAGCTAAGCCCAACAGTTCGGTAGTGTTCGCGCGGCTTACAAGAATGTCGCCGTCCGCCACTTCCAAGCTGGGATCTGGTTGAAGTGTCGCCGGCAGCCTCTTGTTTTGTGCCCCTCGGAACATGTCCTTGTTGACGCAGCCGACCTTCAGGACACCCCATTCGTTATCGCCTGCAGGTTGTGCGTCGCACTGTGGCGACCAGCCCTGCTCGATGCGCGAAATGCAGTGCTTGAGCCGTGCAGTAGTCCAATGACTTGGTATGTTACCCAGCCAGGGTATGCCTGAAGGCTTGAATCTGCCAGTGGGATCAATGCCGCACGTGACAGCACGCTGGACGACTGCGCGCTTCTGCTCTATCAGCAGCGCAATGACTTTGCGTTTCGCTCGGATCGTTCTTTCCAACCTGCCATTCGCCCAATCCAGAAACCGCACGATTGCAGCTTGTTCTGCCGGCGGCGGACACGGTGACCGCATTTGCTTGAACTGATCCCAATAAAGCCGATTGCGGTCCTTCACGATGCCGCGCGACGCCGCATCGATTTCGGCCATGTAGTCGCCGGTCCGAAACAGCGCCGCGAAGTATTGCGGTTCGACATCTGGGTAGGGCCGCGCCACGACGTAGGCCGGGCTCACCAGGCCATCGACCGGACAGATGCCGAGTGCGCCTTGCCACATGCGCATCGTGTTGTAGGCCAGGTAGCCCTTCACTGCGCGCTTGTACTTGCCAAAGTCCGACATGACCTGCTTGCGCTTGGCCCCGCCGAAACTGCGCACCTGAACGCCCGTCTTGAGCGATACCTCCAGGATCGGCAGTTCGGCATAGCCGGTCTGGCTGCGCTGGCCGAAGAGGCTGCCGTTTCGCACGACGCGCCAATGTGCCGGCACCTGACCCAGCCAAGGTAGCCCCGAGTCTTTGTACTGCGCGTAGGGTTTGAGGTCGGCGATCACGCCATGTCCCCCTGCTCGTCGCTGTCCCACCGCTCCCGGTAGGCATTGATATAGAAGGCCGTAGCCGCTGGGTCAACCTGCCAGTAGTGGCGGCACAGCTGCCGGTACAGCAGCACCACGGGCTCATACCCACAGAAGTCCAGCAGGCCACCCAACGTGTGCTCGATGTGTTGGGGGTCGCGGCTGTTGCTGCGCACGATGTCGTCCACCACCGGCCGGTATTGCAGCGCCGCCCGTTGCTCAAGCTCACCCATGCTGTCCACCAGGTCGAGGATGGCCTGGGGCGGGCTACCATCGGGCATCACGCGCGGCCCTCCGCATCAGGCAGGCGCCGGGCCGCCTGTTCCCGCGCATGCTCCATCGCCTGGTGCAAACGCTCGCGCAGCATCGGCAGCGGTGGCAAGGCGGTGAGGTACTCGCTGACGCGGATGGACTTGGCGTCGAGTTGCAGCAGTTCCACCTGCTCGGCGTCGGCCGCCGCACACAGGATCAGGCCAATCGGCGCTTCTTCGCCCGGCGCACGTTCATGCTTGTCCAGCCAGCGCAGGTACAGCTCCATCTGGCCGACGTGGGCCGGCTGAAAAGACTCCAGCTTCAACTCAACGGCGATCAACCGGCGCAGGTGGCGGTGGAAGAACAGCAGGTCGAGGTGGAAGTCATCTTTGCCCACGCTCATGCGCTTCTGGCGGGCGACGAAGGCGAAGCCGGTGCCCAGTTCCAGCAGCACGCCTTCGATCTCGCGCAGCATGGCGCTTTCCAGATCGCGCTCGCTGTAGGCGCCCTTCAGGCCCAGCAGGTCCAGCAAGTAGGGGTCGCGGAACACGGTGTCGGGGCTCATCTGCCCGTCGCGCAGCTTGCCGATCTCAGCCGAGATCACGGCCTTCGGCCGCTTCGACAGCGCGGTGCGCTGGTACAGCATGCCGCCGATCTTCTGGCGCAGGGTGCGGACGTCCCAGCGCTCGATGCGGCACATCTCGGCATAGAAGTCGCGGGCCAACGGGTCCTTGATGGGCAGCAGTTCGACGAAGTGGCTCCAGCTCAAAGTTTGCGACAGCGTCGCAAGAATCTGCTCGTCTGTCATCCACTCGGCGAAGCGCGCCATCCGGGTCAGTGCGGTGTAGTTGAAGCCCGTGCCGAACTCGGAGGTCAATTCTTGCGACACCGTCGCAAGAATCTGCTTGCCGTAGGCGGCGCGCCCGGCCTGCAGGCTGTCCCGCAACAGGCGGTGGCCGATCTGCCAGCACAGCAGCGTGTAGGTGGCGTTGGCCGCGGTGGCCAGCCGCTGGCGCGCCGACTGCACCAGACCGCGCAAGTCCGACAGCAGCGCCGAGGTGTCGGCCTCGGTCTTCGGCCTGGCGGCGGCCTTGGTGACCAGGGCCGTGCCCGCCGAGGCCTTCGCCGCCGCCGAAGCCGGTGTCGCAGCCTTGGCCACGCCGCGGCTGGCGGGCACCGTCGCCTTCTTCATGCCTCGGCCTTCGCCACCAGCAAACCATCCAGCAGGCCTTCGGCCTCTTTCTCGATGGCCAGGATGTCGGCGCTGATCTCGGCCAGCGTGCGCAGCGGCTGCGGCTTGTAGAAGTGGCGCGTGAAGCTGATCTCGTAACCGATCTTGGTGGCGTCGTTGTTGACCCAGGCGTCGGGCGTGTAGGGCAGCACCTCGCGGCGGATGAAGGCCTCGATGCCGCCCTCTTCCAGCAACGGCACCTGCTCGGTGTCGCGCAGGTCGGCGTCGGGTTCGTATTCGACGACGCAAGGCTTGCCAGCGACCTCCGCGTCGTACAGACCGAGCATTGGGTCGGCCGTCAGCTTGCCGGGTTTGTGCACCTTGGCGATGACAGGGGGCGCGGTCTCGACACGCCAGCTCACGGCCTTGAGGATCAGCTTCAGCTCGGCGGCGGGCAGCTTGGTGCCGGCCTTCTTCAGCACGGCATCGACGCGGTCGCGAAAGAGGTTGTGGTCTTCGAACAGTCTGTCGCCCATTGATGCGCGCAGGGCGGTGGCCACTTCGACCAGGCGGCCGTCGCGCTTCCAGGTCGTGGGGTCGAGCAGCTTCTTGCGCTTCTTCTCCGGCAGGCCTTTCTTCGGCGCGCCGATTTCGTCATCGTCAGCGTCTTCGTCGTCACCGCCCCAGTCGGCCAGGCGCTGGTCCAGGGCGGTGGCGCTGGCACCGAAGTTGTTGAAGAGTTCGTCGCCGAATTCTTCATACAGCACGGCGCGCAGGTCTTCATCACCCGAGGCGAAGCGCAGCGTCTCGATGGCCTTCAGCGACAACTGGCTGTGCAGGCGCAGCGGCCGCTCGACCGTGACCTTCCAGTAGCCGAAGGCGGCATTGGGGAAGATCTTGGATTCGGGCGTCTCCTTGAAGTCGAGGAAGGTGTGCCCGATACGCTCGATGTCGTCGGGCCCGAGCTCGCAGTTCTTCTTGCCCAGGTTCTTGCGCAGCGGCTTGAACCACTGGCTGGCGTCGATGAGCTGCACCCTGCCCTGCCGGTGCGCGGGCTTGCGGTTGCTCAGCACCCACACGTAGGTGGCGATGCCGGTGTTGTAGAACAGGTTCAGCGGCAGCGCGACCAGGGCTTCGACCCAGTCGTTCTCGATCAGCCAGCGGCGGATGTTGCTTTCGCCCTGGCCGGCGTCGCCGGTGAACAGCGACGAACCGTTGTGCACCTCGGCGATGCGGCTGCCCAGCGCCGAGCTGTGGTTCATCTTCGACGCCATGTTGACGAGGAAGAGCATCTGGCCGTCACTGGAGCGGGTGACCAGCGACAGCTCTTCGCCTTCGTGCACGACCTTGAATCGCGGGTCACGCATGCCGTCCTTGCCGCCCATCGCCTCAAGGTCCTTCTTCCAACTCTTGCCGTAGGGCGGGTTGGCGACCATGAAGTCGAATTCCTGGCCCGGGAAGGCATCGTGCGCCAGCGTTGACCACTCGGCACCGCCGACGATGTGGTCGGCGTTCTCACCCTCCCCTTTGATCAACATGTCGGCCTTGCAGATCGCGTAGGTCTCGGGGTTGATCTCCTGGCCATACAGGCCGCACTTGATGTCCAGGCCGCGCCTGTTGCCGATGGCGGTGAGCGCTTCCTCGGCCACGGTCAGCATGCCGCCGGTGCCGCAGGCGTCGTCGTACAACAGGTAGGTGCCGGACTTGAGCTGGTTTTCGACGGGTAGGAACACCAGGTTGGCCATCAGCCGCACGGCGTCGCGCGGAGTCCAGTGTTCGCCGGCCTCTTCGTTGTTGTCTTCGTTGAACTTGCGCACCAGCTCTTCGAACACGGTGCCCATCGCGTGGTTGTCGATGCCGGCTGGCGAGAGGTCGATGTCGGGGTCGAGGAACTTGTTGATCAGCGTGCCCAGCGCATCCGCTTTGGACAGCGTTGGCAACTGGTTGCGGAACTTGAAGTTCTCCAGGATGTCCTGGACGTTGGGCGAGAAGCCATCGAGGTAGTCGACGAAGTCGGCCAGCAACTGCTGGGTGTTACCTCGCGATTTCAGATCACGCAGCGTGAAGCGCGAGGTGTTGTAGAAGGCCTGGCCTGCGGCGTTTGCCAGCGCGGCGCGCTGCTCAGTGATGTGCGCGTCGTCGAGCATCTGCTTGGTGTCGAGCACGGCCTGCTTGGTGGGCTCGAGGACGGCGTCCATGCGCCGCAGCACGCACATCGGCAGGATGACATCGGGGTACTTGCCGCGCCTGAAGAGGTCGCGCAGGACATCGTCGGCGATGCCCCAGATGAAGGAGACGATGCGGTTATGGGTTGCCTGGTCCACGGTGTTTGCTTTTCTCGAAATCGTTGGCCGGGAATCATCGAACTCGCAGGCCCAAGCCCTGCGAGACATTGTTGCTTACCCAGGCATTCGAGCCATCAACGCACACCGTTGTCTTGACTTGGCGGCGGCCTGTTGCGACCCCGCACTTTCTGCTTCGGGCGCGGATCCAGAAGCGTCCGGAGTGCGCGCGCCATTGGACTGATGGGTTCACGCGTATCGGGTGCGCTTGTTGGCGGTGGTGGGTTGTCGTTTTTCATGCTGAGCTGTGTTGAAAATCACAGCACCAGCATAGGGCGGATAGCCTTTCGAATTGATCCTGCAATAGCCCCTCAAACCCACGCTTTGCGGACACATTATTTCAAGCCTTTCTCATTCCGGCGGTGTACAGAAACTGCGTGCAGGCGCATCCGTGAATGCTATTTCTGCCGCGCCTCAGCCACCGAGAACATGACGAGGTCGATTTCGCTCGGGTCCTTCCAGCCGGCGCCATGTCGCGCGGTGGCGTAGACGTCGAGCACAACACGACTGATCAGCGGTGACTCCCAATCGTGTTCGGCCACCCGCCGACGCACCCCTGGAGTGGACAGGGCCGATTGCAGAATGGTTGGCGCCGCCTGGTCGATCCAACGGACCTTCTCGCCCTCGGGCAGCGCCGTGAACTCGGCACGGATCTGTTTCTGTCGATTTGCGCGCCAGGCATCGATGAGCGCCTGCTGCTCAACCCTGGGATCCACCTTTTGCAAAGGCCGCAACTCTTCCGCCGACAGCGGCTCAGGAACGCCGCCATCGGGAAAGCGATTGGTCAATACGGCCTTCAGATAGGCTCCGCGATTCAGGATCTTGGTCTCTGAGGTGTCATTGATTTGGGCTTCCATGGCGTCCAAGCCTTCCGTCACCTTCAACGCACCGTACTTGAGCGTCAACGCATCCAGATCACTTTCGCGCACGCCCATCTTTGCCGCCCGCAAGACCAAGGTGACATCGGCCGCATCGGGGACGCGTTCGATCTCCTTAGTCTTCCGGAAAACCCGGAACTGCAGGGTCCGCTGCTCGAGCTTGTTCCCATGCTCGATCGGCTCGATGAAGATCTCGGTGACTTCGTTGATCTGGGCAATCGCCGGCATCAGCAACTCGTTCTTGAACTTGCGGAACTCGCGCGGCTTGCTGCCCCCACCTTCGCGCAGGACGCGCGTCCAGAAATCGGGGTCGTGTTTGCTGGTCAAGCCACCCGGGCTGTCCTTGTAGCGAGCGCAAATTTCGTACAGGGCCACCCCGGTGTAGGTCGACAACCTGGCAATTGACTTCAGTTCGATCTGAGCCCAACGTTCGGGGCTGAGGAGCTGTTCTTTGATGGATGGCGGGTAGTACCAGGTGACCCAGGCCTCACCGCCTCTGATGTACAGACGAGCCTCTGCCAACAATGGAAACGTGCGGGCCTCATCTTTCACTGCAGGCGATGCCGCAGGCTCGAAACCTTCCAGGTGCAGTGTCCCTGAGTCGCTGGCTGCCAGCGGCCGCCACACGACAGTGGTCTGAACCATCTGTTCGATGTAGCGCTGTACGCGCTCAGACGCCTTGGTGCTGGATCCGTAGCCCCGCAGGATGTCGCTGACAGGACTGCTGTAGCCCCCATCTGGTGTCGCCGGGTGGCGCTGCGCAATCCACAGCATGACGTCATAGGCCTTGCGCCCGGTCGTTGTGAACGCAATCGTCAGCGGCTCAATGGCCAGCGCGAACACGGACTTGCTCAACGTCCAGTCTGATCTGGACACCTTAGGATGGGCGGCAGTCGGGACCACCTTTCTAACCGTTGACATCCTTCAAGTGTACGTCCAACAAGCTTGGACATGCTGAGCACCACCGATTTGCTACCTTGCGGCTCATGCCATGACCCGCCCTCAGACAGGACGAATCCGCGGACGCTGGGGCAAGCCACACTTGCCGGACGCCTTCGGCCGAAGCGTGAAAGGAGGCGTTGTGGATAACTTTAGCCACACATGCCGGACAACAACCACGCTTGACGGACGCGAATGCCACCTTTGACGGACGGCGGCGCCACACTTGACGGACGAGAAAGCCACATTTCCCGGACCAAAAGGCGTCTAAGTCGTTGATTTAATTGATGAAAGTTCGCCGCAAAGGTTCTAAAGCTCTCAAGGACATTGAAGATCAGGGCTTGAGTTATCCACAGCATGGGAAGACAGGGGCCCGTCCGGCAAGTGTGGCATTGCGATAACTTGACGCTGCCGTTTGTAGCTTCGGGTGCAAGACGGACTCATAACCTACAATGAGCCCTGAACCAGTGTTGGAGATCATGTGACGAACATCCTTGTTGAGGGTCGCGAGCAGGTTGAACTTGCAGATATCGGCCTGCAGGCCGAACGCGCGAAAAAGATACTTGCGAAGGTCCGCAAGGCCATGCTAGCGCCGAACGTGCAGAAGGAGGCACCTCACTTTTCCCCTGCACAGCTCGGCTCGCTGGTCAATCTGGACACGCGCCAGATCGACTACCGGGCCAAGAAGGGAGGCACGCTGCCGGCCGGCGGCTTGAACGCCGCAGGCACTCGCCGTGAGTTCAGCTTGCCCGACGTCCGCAAATGGTCACGCGAGTTGCGCGCCGGCCGCATGCGGCCCGCAGGCGCTGAGGCCATCACGATCGCTGTTGCAAATTTCAAAGGCGGTGTCACCAAGACGACGACCGCTGTGACGCTGGCGCAAGGGCTGAGCATCCGCGGCCACAAGGTACTTGTCATTGACTGCGATCCTCAAGGCAGTCTGACGACGCTTTTCGGCATACTGCCGGACGCGGAGGTTGAAGCTGAGCACACGATCCTGCCCTTGTGCCTCGGCGAGCAGGACAGCGTCGAATACGCCATCCGCCCAACCTACTGGGACGGCATCGACTTGATACCGGCAACCTCAGTGCTGTTCAGTGCTGAATTTGCATTGCCTGGTCGCCAGCGCGACGAGGGACAAGGGTTCCAGTTCTGGAACGTCTTGCACTACGGTATCGAGCAGGCCAGGCAGACGTATGACGTCATCGTCATCGATACCCCCCCTGCCCTTTCCTACGTCACGATCAACGCCATGATGGCGGCGGACGGGATCATCACGCCGTTGCCGCCGAACGCGCTGGACTTCGCTTCTAGCGTTCAGTTCTGGGACCTGTTCTTCGACCTGACCAAGGAGTTGGTTGCCCGAGGCAAGTCGAAGCGCTACGAGTTTGTCGATGTGCTTCTGTCAAAAGTCGACGCCGGCGATATTGCAACCAATGTGGTGCGCGAGTGGATCAGCGCGGCCTACGGTTCGAAAGTCTTGCCCATCGAAATCCCGAAGACTTCCACCGCTGCATCAGCAAGCGCGGAGTTTGGATCGGTCTACGACATGAAGCCAGGTTCTGCTGGAAGCCGGACGATCAAACGAGCTGTTGAAGCGTATGACCAGTTCGTTGAGATCGTCGAAGCACAGATGGTTGGTGCTTGGCTGCGGCAGGCGCAACAGTTGCGGGAGTCGACATGAGCAAGCTGACGGACAAGGCGAAGGGCATCTCTTTTGACGATGTGGACGAACCCACGCCTGAAGTGCCGGCTGATCGTCCTCGAACCGCAATTGGTGCGATCTCGGCGTCGATCGCGATGGGCCGTGGCGTTGAGGCTGAGAACCGCGAGCTTCGCGCCAAGCTTGAGCACTTCGAGGATGCGACCGTCGTAGAGTTGCTTGACCCCAAGCGCATCAAGCCGAGCCGCTTTGCGAATCGGCATGAGCTTTCATTTGCTGGTGCGGATTTCGAGGGGCTGAAAGCTGAGATCGCAGGGACTGGCCGGAACGTTCAGCCCATCAAGGTGAGGCGCATAGGACAGGGCGCTGATGGCAAGGACGAGTTCGAGATCGCATTCGGGCACAGGCGTCACCGCGCTTGCTTGGAGCTTGGCATTCCGGTGGCGGCGATCATCGACGAGCTGTCGGACGCTCAGCTGTTTTCCGAGATGGAGCGAGAAAACCGCGAGCGCCAAGATCTGTCGCCGTGGGAGCAGGGTGTCATGTACAAGCGCGCTATCGACGAAGGGCTGTTTCCTTCGCTGCGCAAGCTTGCATCTTCGATCGGCGCTCAGGTTGGCAATGTCAGCACGGCGGTTCAGCTGGCCTCTTTGCCAGCTGAAGTGGTCAACGCTTTTCCAAGCCCTCTGAGCCTGCAGTTTCGATGGGGGAGCGTTCTGAAGGCCGCCGTCGATAAGAACCCAGATGCCGTCGCGGTTCTGGCGGCCGAGCTGGCCGCCATGACTCCGAAGCTTCCTGCGAAGGAGGTGCTGGCTCGCCTGACAGGCGGCCCTGCGGCTTCTTCCCGGAGCGCGCCGACTGCATTTAAGGCGAATGGCAAAGTGGTTGGCAATTGGGACCAGGACCCCAAGGGCAATGTTGTGGTTCGGATCAAGGCGGGTGCGCTTCCAGCGGCAAAGGAGCGGCGGCTGCGGGAGTTTCTTGAGAAGTTGCTCGAGTGATTCGGTTCGTTCGCCCAAGCAGTGCGTAGGGAAGGGGCCGTAAGGCCCCTTGGTTTTTGTGAGTGTTCTACGGTAGAACGCCCCGACGCAGGGTTGGCGAGCAGTCCTTTCAGCTCCGCCGTTGCGGGATGTTCTACGGTAGAACGGCCTGATTTGTACGGTTGCCGCCGTCGTTCTGACCAGGTGCCCTAGAAGGGTTCGCCGATGTGGACCAGCCCATTTGGCTGGCCTAGGTGCCAACCGCTTTGAAAATCCCCTGAGGGTAGGCCCCCACGCATTTGGCCCGGACACGTCCCAGTAATCAGACTGCGGACAGCCAGCGTCAGCCCGTTTTCCCAGGACAGGATGGCGTTGGGCTGCGTGAGCCAATTCCTCGTCTCTGCCGGGAGCCTCCGGGTGCAATTGACTCACGCTCGCCCAAGAGCCTCTCGCATCACTCCGTGGCGCAGCGCCCACCTGATCAGTGCACGAGCCGCTGTAGTAGCGAGACCACTCAGCCCGAACTTGGCTTGCAGCGTGCCTCCCGGCGATAGCCGCAAAAGTGAAGACACGAAGTCGCGCGCACCCCCGAGACGTTCTGCTGTGCGCTACCCGCCATGCCTCAACGATCCGGGACACAGCGTCCAGAGCCACCCCAAGGTCCGGTCGCCATTGACCCCTAGGAGTCTGGGCGGCAGAAGGATTCGAAAATGAGCATCCGAATTTCGACCTCTCAGAATCGCGCAGGAGCGATTTTCTCGACGGCGCCAAGGGGTCAGGGACCCCTGAAATCACGACTTTCTGTGACCTTGGTCTTCTGCCGCCCAGACTCCTAGCACGGTGCCACGGTGCCAACCGCCTTGAAAAAGCCCTGAAGGCCTTCCCCCGCCCGTTCACCCGTCGATGGCGCTCAACAAGTCGATTTCTTGGGGGTGCTCAGCGAGCCTTACCTGTAGTGCATGGCGTTTCGTAGCGTGAGCAGACTCCTGACCTTTGCCGCCGGCCGCCGGAAGGTATTGCCTCACGCCTTGAGTCTCGGCGATCCAAACGCCGCCTGCACCGCCTTGTGCCGCCTACCCTTCTCTGCTCGCACATAGATCGATGTCGTAGCCAGGCTCTCGTGTCCGAGGTTGGCCTGTAGCACGTCCTGCGGCACGCCGCGCGCCGCCGAGTGCGAACCGTAGGTGTGTCGCAGCCAATGCGTCGATGCCTCCCGAATCCTCTCCGCCGCGCGCCGATCCACCGCCGCGATATCGGCTGCACAGCGCTCAAACGCACTCACGAGCACCTCGTACAGCCGCGCTGCCGACAAAGGCGCATTCAGGCTCAGCTTGGCAATGATCGGCGTGTCCGGCGGATTCGCCAGAAGCTCCGAATCCAGCCCCCTGTCCGCAAAATGCTCCTGCAGAGCTTCCACCGCAGGATCCGGCAACGGTACCTCTCGCCACTTGTTGCGCTTGCCCAGCACCATGATCGACCAGGCCCACTCGCCGTCGTCGAGTTGCTCATGCCGCAGCCACTCGACCTTGCTGGAGACCAGCTCCGACAAACGCATCCCGCTCATGTAAGCGTAGCTAAGGATGAATCGCAATCGCCGCAGTGCAGGGGAGGGCGGCTGCTCGGACAACCACCCCTGGACCAGGTCCCACTGCTTCTGCGACAACGCCCGCAGCCGCGGCATGGAAGGGGCGTCTGGCCTTTTCGGCACGTCGTCCCAAGGATTCGAGTCCAGGTAGTGCCGGCGCACCAGCCACTCGCACAGCGAGCGCACGATGGTCATGGTGGCAGCCTGAGAGGCGGGCGCCAGAGCCCCTTCAAATGGTCGCCAGGACTCCGACCAGCGCTGCGCGTTGCGCGGCCCGGTCCATTCGGGCCCGGGCGCGGCGAGGAAATCCCGGTAGGCCACGCAGTCGTCCCCGTCCAGCGACGACAGCGCCTTGCGCCGCTCCATCACCGACCAGAGCAAGAAGCGCTCGGCCTCCTTGCGGTACGCGCGCCAGGTGTGGGTGCCCTGAACGCGCAGCCGCAACCAAGCCTGAATCGCCTCGTAGTCGTTGCCGGCTGCGACCTTGCAACGCTCCAGCGGCGCGCGGTTGATCCCTTTGGAGCCGTCGCGCTCTGACGGCGGCGCAAACCGTTCCAGCGGCACGATGCCGATGCGGCGTACCGGGGTGAGCGCGGCCGTGTCGATCTGGCTCATCGGCACGAGCGCAGGGGAGGGCAGGGCGCCCAGCGCGGACTCGTGTTCCCGCACCCAACGCACGATGCGGGCTGCGCCCTCGGGGCCGACTTTGGGGATGCCGCGGTGCCAGTGGAAGCCCTTTGTCCTGATCCAGAAGGTCAGCTCGCTCAGGCGCTGGATGCCCACCCCGGCCAACCGCGCCGCCACCCGCTCGTCCAGCCACGCCGAAATCGGATCCTCTGGCCGAGGCTCGCGCGCGCCGACGCTCTCGAGCCACTGCACCGCCAGGACGAGCCGTTCGCGCAGGCGCTGCTTGCGGCGCGCCGGGCTGCGGCTGTCGCGCGCGCCAAACTCGGCTTGGTAGAGCTCGATGAGCTCCGCCTCAGTGTAGAAGTCCGGGGGTTGCCGGTTCCTGAACTCTTCCAGCGTCGGCTTCTTCGAACCTTGCTCGAGGATGGCTTCGGGGTCGCGACGGAGGAGGGCGGCCACCTCCGGGCGGCCGTGCGCGCGCGCCAGGCTTCGCAGCTCGTCCAGCAGCCGTTGCAGCTCGCCGCGCGCGCGCCGGGCGTCGGCCGCGCCGTCGACGAACATGTAGCGGTTCCACGAGGCCGCCATGTCCAGGCCCTCGGCCCAGCAGCGCACGAAGGCCATCTGGGGATGGCCCAGGCGGCGTGGGGCAGCCGATCGGGTCGGCAACCGAGTGCGCAGGGCAGGGGATTTCATGGGCGTGGGCCAGGGCCTACGAGTGGTCGGGCCATTAAATGTCCCAGCGCGTCAGGACGGCCCTGATACGTTGATCTCCGTCTGTCACCAGGGTGTGCAAGTCGACCTGCGCCCACCGCAGTGCATCCAGGCGAGTGAGCATGTCGTCGCCGATTGCAACGTCCACCAGGCGCAGGTTATAGAGGTCGTACGGGAAGTCCTGGCCCTTGTAAGTTGAGGCGATGAAGCGCGCCACGGTGTGGTGTTGTCCACTGTCGCCGGCCTCGGCCAGGCTCAGCAAACGAAGGAACGCCTTGCCGCCCTTGGCGGTCGATTCGCTCTTGCGTCGGCGCATACCTTCCAGTTCGCCACCGTGGTCCGGGATCAGGCTCATAAAAACTCCCTATGAATCAGCCACTTGGCCGATTGTGCCTTTTGCGGGTTGGTTTGGAAGGCCAAAATAACATGCCTTGATAATTGGGATTATCAAGGTAGTAACTGCCTTCTGGGGCCGGGGAGGGCGCTTGGTCGGACAGCCGGCGAAGGCGCAGTCGCTGGCAGCAGAGCGCTGACGGCCACTGACGAGGAGTTGGCTCGCGAGGGCATCTAAAGCTCCTGTGCAACGCGGTGCTTGCCTCGCGAGCCGCGACGCATGAACCACGGCACTGGGGAGCGAGCCGTGAGCGAACAGCTAAAGCATTTACCGCATTTATTGCGTTTACGGCGTACCATGCCGATACACCTACAGCGATGAACGGCCGCCGCGATCTTCGCGAGCGGCTGACGGATCATCCCGGAGAGCCCCATGCGCACCCTCGACAAAGCCCGCCAAGTCATTCCGCCCGCGCTGTCAGCCAATGACATCGAGATGGCCCGCGTGGCCCAGCGCTGCATCATGGAAGCGCTGGATCACTCGCGCGCTGCGGCGATCACGCTGACCACGGACAGCGGCGAACATCGCACCGTCGACGTCCCGCCGGCGGCGCTGAAGTTGATTGGGCAGTTGCTCGGAGCCATGAGCGAGGGGCGACCGATCGCCTTGGTGCCCTCCAGCCAAGAGTTCAGCACGGTCGAGGCCGCCCACTTCCTCAATGTGTCGCGACCCTTCGTGGTGAAGGAAATCGATGCAGGCCGGCTTCCGCACCGCCTGGTCGGCAGCCACCGGCGCGTGGCTTTCGAGGACCTGATCGCCTACGCCCGCAAGATGCGCGAGCAGCAGGAGTCCGCGCTCGAACGCCTGGCAGAGAACGCGCGCGAACTGGGGCTGGACTACTGAAATGGCGGGGCACGCGCGCTACACGGCGCTCCTCGATGCCTGTGTCCTGTATCCGATGGCCATGGCGGATGCGCTGATGAGCTTGGCCACGGCCGGGCTCTTCGCCGCCAAATGGACCACCCGCATCGAAGCCGAATGGATTCGCTCGCTGGAGGAGAACCGCCCCGACCTCCAGGGTCGGCTGGACTACCGCCGGGAACAGATGCGCGAGGCCGTCCCGGACTGGGAAGTCGACGAGCAGGCCTGGACGATCTGCGCACGAGGCCTTGAGTTGCCCGATCCCGACGACGTCCACGTCCTGGCATCGGCACTGGCCGGTCACGCAGACTGCATCGTCACTGCGAATCTGAAAGACTTCCCTGCAGAGGTCGTCGCGCAACTGGGCATCGAAGTGATTCACCCCGACCAGTTCATCGTGGCGCAGTGGGATTTGGACCAGCTGGTTGCGGTCGCCGCCTTCAAGCGAATGCGGGCGCGGTGGAAGCACCCACAAGCCAGTGCCGAGGACTTCGCTGCCGCGATGGAGCGCGGGGGGCTTCCGGCTACGGCACAGCGACTGCGCGAGGCCGCAGAACTCATCTAGACCGACCGGCACAGGAAGCGTGGCTCGCGCGCGCATCATGACGCCCACCGATTGCCGCGGCCAACTGTCCGGTCCATACCCGCACGGCGCCTGCTGTGACCACTTCCCGAACGCCGCCCACCCTTGCGAGGCACGCTCTGGCGTCTGCAGCCCCAGAAAGATAAACTGCACGGCATGGTCGCAACCAAGACTCTGAGCAAGAGGCCGAGCAAGCCCGCTTCTAAGAAAGCAGCCGCCAAGTTCGCTGCTGCGAAACCAGCCGTGCGCGCCGCTGCGCGCAAAGCCGTCGTGCTCGGCCAGCTCAAAGCCTCCAACGGCAAGGTCTACCAGGTGCTGGCCCCGGCCACTGGGCCCCGCCATCTGTCCACCGAGGACGTGCAGCGCGCCGTTGAATTGATGGTGTCCGCCCGGTGAGGCGGCCCCAGCGCTACGACGTCTCGGTCTTCCTGAACTGCCCTTTCGACGACGGCTACCGGCCGTTGTTGCACGCAGCCATTTTTGCGATCCAGGACTGCGGGTTCCTGGCGCGTACGGCGCTGGAAGACGTCGGCTCCGGCGAGACGCGCCTGGACAAGATCGCGCGCATCATCGGCGAGTCGCGGTTCTCGATCCACGACATCAGCCGCGTTGAAGTGGACGCCACGAATCCGCTCCCTCGGTTCAACATGCCCTTCGAGTGCGGGCTGAGTTTTGGAGCGGCCAGTTTTGGGCACCCGGCACGCGCGCGCGGTCGCGACCTGCTGATCCTGGCCGCAGAGCCGTTCCAGGACAAGCGCACGCTCAGCGACCTGGCGGGGCAGGATGCGAAGTACCACCATGCGCGGCCGGCTGACCTGATCAAGGCGGTCCGTTCGTTCCTGGCCGCGAAGGCCAAGATCGTGCTGCCCGCGGACACGAGCATCCGCGGCCACTCCGACATCTTCGATCGGTTTGAGCGCTTCAAGCTCGAGGTGGAGGCGCTGGCGACCAGCCGGCGCATCCGGCTCGACGAGATCAACAGCTTCGACTACTTGCCGGATTGGCTGGCGTTGGCGGTCGCCTGGCAGGCGGCCACGCGCTGAGATGCTGCTTGGGGCTGTGGGTTTGCATCAGGTACCGCGGCGCATTCTGCAAAAGCTGCCGTCAGTAGCCCAGGCCCAGATCCTGGGACAATTGGGCGAGTTGCTGAAGGGCCTGTCCGGACCGATCTCTTTCGGCGGGCTGAGCCGCGATGTCAGCGCCGCCGTTTGTTGATGACGGCCAGGTATCAGGAATCTTTTCAAGAATGTGGAACCGCAGGGACTCAGGAGCCAGCTTCATTCTGAGCAGGCTTCGCAGGCGTTCGATGGGCTCGCCACCAACATCCGACTCGGGCGGCCCGGCATCACTCGATTCTTGGTGGTCGCGGACGTAATGGCAATCGACGACGAGAAGTCGGCTCTGGTTGGTCACCTTGGCAAGACACAAAGGATTGACGCAGAGTTCGCCGAAGAAGTCCCGCAGCTGCATCTCGATGTCGGCGTGCTCGCGCAGTAATGCGCAGAGCTCCTCGTGACGCTGGCGTGCTCGAGTTTCGTAGGGGGCTCCGAGGTCTTTTCGGGACACGCAGATCAGCGACTTTGAAATTCGTGCCCCACGCAAGATGTCGCGAGCCTCGGCCGTCGACAGGTCCCGCTGGCGGAAGACCCCTGTGGGCAGGTTGCCCAGTTCGACGTCCCAGAACGACAGATAGGTGGTCCGCTGTATGTGCATGCTGGTCCGAATGTTCCGACGCTGAAGGCTGGAGGCGCGTCCGCGTCAGAGCGGCCCGCCTCCGGCATGGGCGTCGATCTCGTTGAGGATTTGGCGCACGCCCTCCTCGCTGTGAATCAACTCTGACGGGGTACGGCCGCCCAGCGCGAAGTTGCGGACATCCATGAAACTCGAGGCCGCGGCCGGTCCGAGCTCAAATCGTGCTGTTCGCAATATCAGTTGGCGGCGGTCCTCGTGGCTGGCCGGAATGAAGGGGGTCGGTTCCACAGAAGGACTATGCGCCAGTTTCTCAAGGCCTGCTTTTTGCCAGCGCGTACTCGGCGCAGCTTTGTCGAAGGACTGCGCTGGGATCGTTATTGCGCAAACTAGCGATCACGCGTGTCGATGTTGCGCGCATGAAAACGGCTCTGTTCACGGCCTTCCCGCCGCGCCAGCTTGCGCGTGAGTTTCGCAGCGAGCTTTGCAAGTGCCTCCTGCGGGATGGACGTATCCACGATAGCCTGCACGCCCGATGGCGTCGTGAAGCACACGACCTGTCGGCCACGGTCGTCTCGAATCAACTCACCTTGAAACTTGGGCAACTGTGGTGACCTTTGGTCTTCAGCCTTCATGTAGCGATCCCCCAGAGGTTCAGCTTTGCTCGCCAGCAATTGGCAGTTCAATCACCAAGCCCGGGCGCCGCGATCGCGGCGTTCCCTCGACATCTTCGACCGTTGTGACATGGCTGACCAGCCCCCTAAACCAGCTCTTTGGCCAGCCTCAGAGCTATCGCTGCAGGCCCGGCATCGGACCTCCAGCCCGGGCCAAGGGCCTCCAGAGGGCTTCGCCCATCGAGTTGCGCCCGGGGACGGGTGAACCAGCGTCTGATGCCGCCGTTGCTGTAGGCGCCCTGCAGATACGACACAACTTGGCTTATCCACGCGAGGCGATCAGCGGTCTGACCCTCCTCAGCCGCCTGTGAGATCGAAGCCACCGGCAGTCCAACCAATTGGCCAAGTAGTTCCTCGCCCAGGATTTCGAGCAGCGCTCTTGGCGCCAGCACAGCGGGTGGCCGCCTCGCTCCATCCATCACATCGTTCCGCTCACGGGTAGGCCTCCGTCATGGTGACCGTAGCGCCCGTGGCCTTCACGCTGTCCACAACATCCGCAATCGTGCGCGGAATGAACTGACTGGTGTCACCGACGACGGTGCGCGCCAAGGTCGCCCCCAACGTCGCCGCATTGAATGCGCCCGAGGCTTTGGTGAATGTCGTATAGATGTTCAGTGCCAGCCCACCCTGGTACGGCATCACGCAGGCAAAGAAGGTCGTACCCTCGCCGTACCGGGACATGGATCCGTCGTAAGCGCTCGCCGTCAGGATCGCGCCTTCGCACGTGGGCACCTGAACGGATTGCCCCGAAGCTGCCGCCAGCGCACCGAGTCCGCTGCCCTTGAAGGGCGAGACCAACTGGAAGCGGGGCGCCTTCTCCGGCAGTGGCGATGGCGGAATGCCGTTGAGGATCTGCACCTTGGTCATGTTCTTCTGCAGTGCGACCTTGACGGCCTGGGCGATCGGGCCCGGCCCGACCTCGGGTCCGGGCTTGATGTCGAAGATGGCATAGCCACTGGAGACCTCGCGCGTCGGCGTGGTCGACGCACAGCCAGCCAGGCCGAGTACGGCGATGCAGGCGATGGCACGGGTTGCGATGCGGAGGGCGCTTGTCATGGGTTCTTCTCAGGCGTTGGGGTCGGGATCGAGATCCGGGTTCGACCGCCATGGTGGGGCGGGCGGTCTGCAATGTACGAATTAGTGTGTGTATGAATAAGTGTACTGTCGCCAAAGTACTTGAGTGGCCACATCCCCTCAGCACGCCTTTGGCAATCGCATCCGTGAACTTCGTGCCGCCGCCGGCATGACGCAGGAGGACCTGGCCGAACGGTGTGGCCTGTTCCGCACCTACATGAGCCGGATCGAGACCGGTAAGGCCAACCCGACGCTGACCATGATTCACGCGCTGGCGGGCAGCCTGGGCGTGCCGATACCGGCGCTGTTCGGCGAGGCGGCTGCCGCGCCTGCAAGGCGCGCCCGCTCTGCGACGCCCGCCAGTGCCAAGGCCCGACCGTCGCGGGGACGGGTGTCCCGTTGAGCGCGTCGCTACCCCGAGGTTTACTGGATCGCACCCGCATGCCCGGCCTCAACGGGTTGGTGAACGCACGGCCACCGGCCGAATGAAACCGCCCAAGATCTGCAGGTACAGCTCAGCGCTGACCCGGCGCGCGCGGTACAGCAGCGACAGGGCCGCGATTGCCGTGTCGGCGGCACGGACCAGGACGTAGCCGTCGGCAAAGCTGGCGGGTTCGGCCGAATGTCGCATCAGCGGGCTGACTGAGGCCGTGCACACGGCCGCATCGTCAATGAGCCAGTCGAGCAACTCAACCTGATCGGTGGCGCTGAGGCTGTGGTCTGGCGACCAGATCACCGCGCGCAGTGGCGCGCCGTCACACTGCAGATCTCGTGCGTCCAAATAGTCCTCCATGCGGCGCATGAACGCAGCCTGCGCTGCCGGTGACATGCCGGTTCGCGGCTCGATCCAGACCGTGAAACCCAGCCTCGGCTCAAGCGTCTTGGCCATGGAGCCGCCCTGTGTGTTCGAACGGGGCGTGGTCACCGTTGGAGCGGCGGTCGATGTGAACGAACACCACTTCAGGTTGAGCCGTCAGCCAGCCGATGACCAAGCCTCGATCGAAGGAAGTGATCGCCGCGCCCACAGGGAAGATAGCGATGCGCTCGACTGCGATCGCCGCCGTCAGCCCGCAGCCGGACAGGAAGGTGCGCAGCCGCCGATGCCAGTGCGCGACACCGACGGCGTCGAAACGCGTGCTGAAGCCCACCCGTAACCACAGGATGTCAGCGCACACGTCCGTCGGCACCTGCCGCTGGCCGTGGTGCTGACCTCTGTGGCTAAAAGTCGAGTTGAATCCGTCCATGAAATCTCCGATCCTTGAAAGTGCAGCAGGCCATCGCCAGGATCGCGCGCCTTGCCCGCTCCGGTCCCGCCTGCAGCTGCAAAGGGAACGGCTTGCAAGCCAGGTGGCGCCCGCTCTCGGCCGGCCCCGATGTCAGGGCTTGTGTCGATTCGGCCTGAAGGGGCGTGCCAGCTAAGCGTTGTTGACCGCATTCAGGCCCTTGGCGCGGGCTTTTTCGTCAGCGGCGTCAAGATCGAACGGGCACACGTGGGGCCGGTGAGCCCTGGGCGAAGAATGGCTGCCGGCGAAGGCCGTTCAGACGTCGAAGACGATGAGCTTGAGGCCTTCTTCGGGAAACTGGGGCTGCCCGGCAGCGCTACGGTCGGCATACTGATCGGGAAGCCCCCGGAGTTGCCATGACGATGCCATCTGAACGCCGCCGTGCCCTGCGCTGGGCAAGAGCGACATTGGGAGACATTCAGAGCGACCCTGGCGCGCCCGCTGAGTTGAAGTCGGACGTTGCGGCCGTGCTGGCTGCGTTCCCCGATGATCGCGCAGTGGCCACCTGCTTTCTGGAGCAGGACGACGACAATCTTGCGAGACAGCTGGTAGCGATTGAGGCCGCGCAGGAAGTCCTCTGGCATGCAAGCCGTTGCCCCGAACTCAGCGAGCAGACCCGAATCGCCAGTGAGGCTACCGATCGGCACTTCCCCCAGCGCTGGGAGCTGAGCAACGCGAGCTGGACACGGTCGCCGCGTGATTGGGTTGAGCTTTACCTCCTGAGGGATATGGACGCCGAGACCATGCGGCAGGAATTGCTGAAACTTGGCATCACGAACATCGACGCGGCTTGTGCGCGGCTGTCGCGCGCACGGCCGCCGAGGCTGGAGGTGCTCTAACTACGTCAGCGGCAGTTCGATGCTGAAGGTTCGGACAAATTCGCTGTCGAGGACTAGGTGTGATGTCTCAATAGGTTGTTCACCCGGCCGGGTCTGGGAGACTGGAGTTGCAACGCTTCAGGACTCACAGAAGGGATCGACCGAGTGAACACCCATAAGAATGCCAGATTGACCTGGCAGGGCCGGCGCCTGCTGGTCGAACGGGTTGCCCAGATGGGGCTGGCGGCGGCGGCCAACGCCGCTGGGGTGAGCCTGCGCACAGCACGCAAGTGGCTCGCGAGGTACGAGGCCGCAGGCGAGGATGGCCTGGTCGATCGCAGTTCTCGCCCGCTGCGCACTCGCAACAGCATCGACGCCGAACTGGCAGAGCGCATCGAGGGCCTACGGCGCAGCCGCATGCCGGTGCGCCGGATCGCCGCGGTCGTCGGCCGCAGCGTGGCCACCATCAGCCGCTTCGTCGCCAGCTTGGGGCTGTCCAGCCTGAGTGCGCTGGAGCCGGCCAAGCCGGTCGTGCGCTACGAGCACGAAGCGCCCGGCGAGCTGCTTCACATCGACACCAAGAAGCTCGGGCGCATCGTGCGGCCCAGCCATCGCGTGACTGGCGATCGCCGCGATTCGGTCGAGGGCGCGGGATGGGAGTTCGCGCATGTGGCCATCGATGACCACTCGCGTGCGGGCTTCGTTCAGATGCACCCCGACGAGCGCAAGACCTCGGCGGTGGAGTTCCTCAAGGCCAGTGTGGCGCACTACGCCGCGCTGGGCGTGACGATCAAGCGGCTGATCACCGACAACGGCAGTGCGTACCGCTCTAAGCTGTTCGCCAAGACCTGCCAGGCCCTGGGCATCAAGCACTCGTTCACCAAGCCTTATTGCCCCCAGACCAACGGGAAGGCAGAGCGCTTCATCCAGACCTGCCTGCGCGAATGGGCCTACGGACGGGTATGGGCCAACAGCGCCGAGCGAACGGCATGGCTGCCAGCCTTCCTGGCCTACTACAACGCCCGGCGGCCACACTCAGCCCTCGGCTACCGCCCTCCAGCCTACCGCCTGTTCGGGAACAACCTGTTGAAACTCAACAACTAGGCCGCCGGACTCATGAACGCTCAGGACCTGACGTCGAAGCCTGGATTCGACCTCGTCCGGCGTTGAACCGGTTGCTGCGAAGTGCCTGAAGCCGATCACCCAGCCCACAAAGCCGCCGGAATCTGGGTCGGTCTCGATGGTGCAGTGGACAGTAGTCATGGCAGATTTGTACCACTGGCTTCGACAGGCGAGGATCTGCGTCGGCAACGCGGTCCTCCCTCGGATCGATTTGCACGGCGCACGCCGCGAATGGTGGTCAGCGAAAGAGCCGAAACATGAAACTGTGGACTGTGTGGCAAGACTATGGCGCTACCGGTGAGGGCAGGACACTTTTGGCGCGCGTCGCCTACGCGGAAAACGAGCAGGATGCTCGCGCGGGCTTTGCACGGGAATTCGATGAGCACTTCGTCAGTGGAGCCGAGGCACGAGAAGGCGTGCAGCAGAACGAGGTGACGCAGGCGCTGTTCGCCCCGGCGGCTCTCAAGCGAGCCAAGCAGATGGAAGGTCGCGCGACTCTCGTGCTTGCGGCCCGCTTTTACTTCAATTTCGCCTGACCACAGGGCCGCGCGGTAGCGCGGTGCACATGCCGGCGCGTAAATCGACGCCGACGAGATTGCTCAGCCGAGGCAACGCACGTCGTCGACCGAAGCACTTGCTCGACCAGCAACGCGCTTGGCAAGGCGCTGGGCGGGCAGCGACGGCAGCTGTGAAAGACCTGCTTCGGGACGCTGCCAGGTCGATCAAGATCGTCAAAATGGCCCCTCGGGCTGTCAAGCGGCCCGGAATGAGCGTCGATATTAGTTATGTCAACTCGGCTCTGTCGTCGGACAGCCGCAGCACGACGAACCATCTGCCTGGATGGGCGGGCACTTGTTCGTGCCGTACGAGCAGAACACGCAGCAGTCGCCCGGCTTGGGGCGTAATACCGTCTTGCAGTTCTCGCACTCGTAGAACCATTGGCAGGCGTCTGTCGGCATCGTTTCCTCCTTCGCATGCCCGCAGTGCGGGCAGGCAAGGACCGATTGAAGAACGATTTCGGTCACTTCACCGAACCCACCGACGAAGGGAAGCCCGCGTCAGCGGTCGCCCGGGTCAGTGCCTCGGGCGAGGTCTTCGCCGGGTCGAACGCGACGACCGCGCGCTTGGTCTTGAAGTCGACCTTGGCGGTCTCCACGCCAGGCACCTTCTCGAGCGCCTTCCGAACGGTGATCGGGCACACCGCGCAGTCCATCTTGGTCACGTCCAGCGTAGCCGTGCGGGAGCCGGCGGCCATGACGCCCGCGGAGGCAACAAGGCCAGCAATCAGGACAGGAATGAACTTCATGGGATGACCTCAGTAGAAGAGCGGCGCATACAGCGGAAACGCCATCAAGGCCACTGCCGCAGCGGCGACCACCCAGAAGATGACACGCTGCCGTCGGCGCACTGCGGGGATGACACACGCCTCGCCTGGCTTACAGGCCTCAGGACTGCGGTACAGCTTGAAAAACGCGTAACCGAAGAACGCCAGCGCAGCCGCGATGAAGTAAGGCTGGTAAACCTCCAGGGCCACCAGACGCGAACCCCACGCGCCACCGACGCCGAGCACCACCAGCAGCAAAGGGCCGGCGCAACAGGCCGAAGCGCCAATTGCAGCGGCGGCGCCGCCCAGCAGTGAGCCGGAAGTCGTCAAGGGCCGTGACATACCTGTTCCTGTAGGGATCGATTGCAGCTAGTCTAGGTACGTACCTGAGTACGGAGTCAAGCCCATGATGGAACAAATGACGATCGGCCAACTTGCCGCAGCGGCCGGGGTCAACGTTGAGACGGTTCGCTACTACCAGCGCCGCGACCTGCTGGCCGTCCCTGACCGCCCGGCCGGCGGCATCGGCAGGTATGCACCATCGGCGCTGACGCGACTGCGTTTCATTAAGCGGGCGCAGTCGCTGGGCTTCACCCTCGATGACGTGCACGCACTCTTGTCGCTCGACGATGGGCGAGGATGTTCGGCAGCACGACAGATTGGCGAGCACAAACTCGCGGACGTGCGGCAACGGCTGCAGGCCCTGCGGGTTCTGGAGGCTGCCTTGCAAGACCTGGTCAGCAGCTGCTCGACGACGAAACGCAAGGTGAACTGCCCATTGATCGAGGCTCTGATGCAGTTCGAGGAGCAAGTGCCCTGAGCGGCCTTGAGCGCCACCGCAGCCGGGCGTCCGCGACGCGTGCTGGCCGCAAGTGCTCTGCACGGCGAGCCCGCCGCACATGTGGAGCGAAAATGTGTTGTCGTGCTTGGCAGCCCAGCAGACCTGCTCGTCACTGCTAACGTCGACTGCCGCGAGTGTGCGAGCCACCCACGTGGTGACCAGGCACCTTGGCCGCTGCGGCAGCCGGCACTGACGAGGCCTGCACCAGCTCGTTCAGGATCCCGCAGCGTGCAGCCTCGCTGCTGCCCGCGCACTGCTCGCGCAGCGCCTTCAGTTGCTTCTCCAGCTGGCGCAACTCACGGATGCGGGTGGCAACATGGCCGATGTGTTCGTCGAGCAGCGCGTTGACCTCGCCGCACTCCGCCTGCGGCTGGTCCTTGAAGCGCAGCAGCACGCGAATCTCGTCCAGCGTCATGTCCAGTGACCGGCAATGGCGCACGAACGCCAGACGCTCGACGTGCTCGGGCCCGTAGATGCGGTAGTTGCCTTCGCTGCGCGGCGCCTGCGGCAGCAGGCCCTCGCGCTCGTAGTAGCGGATGGTCTCGACCTGGGTCTGCGCCGCCAGGGCCAGTTCGCCGATCTTCATGGTCGTGCCTCCTCTTCAGCTGGCAGCCCTGGGCTGCAGCGCAATGATCGCCATGCCGGCGAGGCAGATGGCGCCACCGACGAGATCCCATCGCGTCGGCATGACACCGTCGACGCGCCACAACCAGAGCAACGCAACAACGACATAGACACCACCGTAGGCCGCATAGGTGCGGCCCGCAGCGCTCGGATGCAAGGTCAACAGCCACGCGAATGCCGCCAGCGAAGCCGCCGCGGGCAACAGCCACCAGACCGGGCGGCCCTGGGTCAGCACCAGCCAGGGCAGGTAGCAGCCGACGATCTCGGCGATCGCGGTGATGAAGAACAGTCCTGTGAAGCGAAGGAAATCGAACATGGTTCAGGGCTCTCGACGTGCGCGGAGTGACACGCCAACGAATCGCAGCATAGCCGCTTGACTCTGGAGCCGCTACAGGGTTTCAAATACCTGCATCGACACGCGAAAGCCTCTTATGAGCGACTCCTGCTGCAGCCACGGCTGCACCGCCCCACCCGCCAGCCAGAGCCCGCGCTACCGCCGCGTGCTGTGGGTGGCGCTGATCATCAACGCGGTGATGTTCGGCATCGAACTCGCCGGTGGCCTGCGCGCCGGGTCGGTGTCGCTGCTGGCAGATGCGGTCGACTTCTTCGGCGACGCGGCCAATTACGGCATCTCGCTTCTCGTGCTCGGCATGGCCCTGACCTGGCGCGCACGGGCCGCTCTCTTCAAGGGCCTGACCATGGGCGCGTTCGGCGTGTTCGTGCTCGGCCGGGCCGCCTGGTCGGCCGCCGCGGGCACTGTGCCCGAGCCGGTGACGATGGGCGCGATCGGCGCCCTGGCGCTGCTGGCCAACGTGTCGGTGGCCGCGATGCTCTACGCCTGGCGCGAGGGCGACGCCAACATGCGCTCGGTGTGGCTGTGCAGCCGCAACGATGCGATCGGCAACGTGGCAGTGATGGCCGCTGCGCTGGGCGTTTTCGGCACCGGCAGCGGCTGGCCCGACCTGGCCGTCGCCGCGGTCATGGGCGTGCTCGCGCTGACCGCCGCGCGCTCCGTCATCCAGCAGGCCCGGGCTGAACTGCGCCCTGTGCCGGCGCAAGCTTGAAGGGAACGACGCCATGTCCGACGCCATGCACCCCTTGTTGGCAGCGACGCCGCTGCTAGATGTTCACCACCCGGACATCGAGTCCCTGGTCGCCCGTCGCGGCTGGCGAACCCTCAGCCCCTACGACCGCATCGGCGCTGTCTACGACTTCGTCCGCAACGAGATCGCCTTTGGCTACAACGAGGGCGACGAACTGCCGGCATCCACGGTGCTGGCCGACGGCATCGGCCAGTGCAACACCAAGAGCACGCTGCTGATGGCCTTGCTGCGCGCGGTGGGCATCCCCAGCCGCTTCCATGGCTTCACGATCGACAAGCCGCTGCAGAAGGGCGCGATCACCGGCCTGGCCTACGCACTGGCCCCCCAGCGCATCATCCACAGCTGGGTCGAAGTCAGTCTGGAAAGCCGCTGGATCGCACTCGAAGGCTTCATCCTCGATGCGCCCTACCTGGCCAGCCTGCAGCGCCGCTTCCCCCAGGCGCGCCGCTTCTGCGGCTACGGCGCCGCCACTCGCGACCTGTCGGCTCCCGGCGTCGAATGGCGTGGCCAGGACACCTACATCCAGAAGGAAGGCATCGCCGACGACTTCGGCCTCTTCGACAGCCCGGACGCCTTCTACGCGCGCCACGGTTCCAACCTGTCTGGCCTCAAGCGTTGGCTGTACGAACGCGTGATCCGCCACCGGATGAACCGCAACGTTGCACGCATTCGTGCCGCGAAGTGGTGAAACCCCACAGTCCGGTCGCCATGGTCGCGCCGAGGCCAACCCTGTAGCCGCTAGACTCTTGCCCGTGCGTCGAATCCTCGCCATCGTCCTGCTCGCCCTCTTGCCGCTCCAGTTCAGCTGGGCGGCCGTGGCGTCGTATTGCGGGCACGAGACCCAGGCCGGGGCCGAGCATTTCGGTCACCACGACCACCAGCACCATGCTGACGCCAGCAACGGGGCCGGGTTGGACGCCGATCCAACCACCACCTCGGATGTGAACCCGGATGCCGGTGATGGCAAAGCGCCCGGCGCCATGGACCTGGACTGCGGCCATTGCCACGGCACCTGCAGCATGATGCTGAATCTGCCGTCGGCGCTGCCTGGTGCACTCTCGACGGGGCATCGCAGCGCCTCCCTCGACGAAGCCAGTGGTGCGCACGCACCGACCCGACCCGAACGCCCTCAGTGGCTGCCCCTCGCCTGATCGGCGAGGCGGGTCTCTTCCTTCTCTGAAGCCCGTTCGCGCCTGAGTGCGCGCCGCAGCATGCGGCGCCTTCGGGCACGACGCGACCTCTTGGTCGCCGCTTGCCGATCTCCCGTGAGTTGTTTTCAACACTGGAGCATCGGATGACACCTAGAACTCGAACAACGGTCTGGCTGCTGCGCGCCAGCGCAGCAGCCACCATGGCCGCCTGCAGCTTGGCCGCGCAGGCACAGACAGCGACCGCGACCACTGCACCCCCTGTCACGGTCGGCGCAGCCGGCGCCACCAGCCCGCTGAGCCTGCGGCAAGCATTTGACGCCGCCTGGGCCCGCCAGCCCGAGGCCATGGCACTGCAGGCGCGCCGCGACGCCGCGCGTGCCCAACAAAGTGCCGCCAAGGCGTGGACGCCCGAGCCGGCGGCCCTGGAAGTCTCGAACAAGACCGACCGCCTGGGCAGCAACAACGGCGCGCGCGAAGTCGAGGTCGGCATCGCCGTGCCGCTGTGGTTGCCTGGAGAGCGCGGCAGCAGCGCGGCGCTGGCCGACGCCGAAGGTGCCGCCATCGAGAGCCGGGCAACCGCGGCCCAACTGCGCGTGGCAGCCACCGTTCGCGACGCCTGGTGGCAATGGCAGCGTGCGCGTATCGAGGTCGGAACCGCCCGCGATCAGCTGGACAACACCCGCCTCATCGCCGCCGACGTGGCTCGGCGTGCGAAGGCTGGCGATCTGGCACGCGCCGACCAGCACCAGGCTGATGGCGCCGTGGCCAGCGCGGAAGCCAGCGTGGCGCAGGCAGAGGCCGGCCTTGCGGCGGCCCGACAGCATTTGCGCGCACTTGCGGGCACCGCACCTGCCTTGTCCGAGGCAGGCGACACCCTGACTGAGCCGGATCCCGGCGCCGCAGCAGCTGACCTCGAAGCCCACGCCGCGCTGCAGGAACTCAAGGACCGGGCAGCTGTGGCCGAGCGAACCGTCGCACTGACTGCGAGCCAGTCGCGCGCCAACCCCGAGCTGATGCTGGCGACGACGCGTGACCGCGGTGCCCGCGGCGAGGCCTCCCAGCAAACCATCACGCTGGGCATCCGCATCCCTTTCGGCGCTGGCCCACGCTCTGATGCCCGACGCGCCAACGCGCGCGCCGAGGCCGCCGAGATCCAGGCGCAACTGGCCCTGGAACGCGAACGTCTCATCGCAGAACGGGAAGCGGCGCGCGTGCGGGTCGAGGCCTCGCGCACCCAGTTGGCCGCCGCCGAAAGGCGCGCGCAGCTGGCCCGCGAGTCGCGCGGCTTCTTCGACAAGTCGTTCCGACTCGGCGAAACCGATCTGCCGACACGCCTGCGCATCGAGGCCGAAGCCGCCGAGGCCGACCGACAGGCGGCCCGTACCCGCATCGAGCTCTCAGCAGCGATCTCTGCCTGGCGCCAGGCCCTCGGCCTGCTCCCCCAGTGACGCCGCAGCGAAGCCCCGGCAACACGTCCATGACGCTGCCCACCCAATTCTTCAGGAACCCCTCCATGAACTTCCCGTATCTCCCGGCCGCACTGCTCGCGGCGGCCCTCCTAGTCGCATCCCCTGCCTGGGCCGGCGAAGGCCATGACCACGGTGACGCTGCACCCGCGGCCGTCGGACAGGCGCTCCCGCGCTTCTCGGCTGTGTCCGAGATCTTTGAACTCGTCGGTGTGCTCAACGGCAAGCAGATCACGCTGTACCTCGACCGCTTTGCCGACAACAGCCCGGTGCGCGGCGCGCAGATCGAGCTCGAGATCGGCGGCGCGAAGTTCAAGGCCGAGAAGCAAGGCGAAGACGAGTACGAGGTCGTGCTGCCTACCGAGCCCAAGCCCGGCGTTCTGCCTGTCGCCGCAACCGTCATCGCCGGCAAAGAAACCGACTTGCTGGCCGGTGAACTCGACATCCACGAGGAGGCGCACACCGAGGAGGCTGTCGCATCCCACGCCTGGACGAAGTACGCAGGCTGGGGCGCCGGTGGCGTGGCGGTCTTGGCCCTGCTTCTTTGGGGTGGGCGTCGCGTCGTGGGTGCTCGCAACGTTCGCGCCGGAGGTGCAGCATGAAGCGCACCTTGATCACCACCAGCCTCGCGCTGTGGTTCGCCTTGGCAGTGCTGTCCCCCGTCCATGCCGGTGAGGGTCATGACCATGGCGGCGCGCCCGCAGCGCCCAGCGCCAACGGCCCGCAGCGCCAGCCGGACGGCAGCGTGTTCCTGCCCAAGCCCGCGCAGCGCCAGCTGGGCGTGCGCACCCTCGTCACCGAAGCTGCGGAACTGCCACGCACCGTGGAACTGGGCGCCAAGGTGCTGATGGACCCGAACGCCGGTGGCAAGGTGCAGCCGCTGAACGCCGGCCGCATCGAGCCGGGGCCGCGTGGCCTGCCCAACCCTGGGCAGGCGGTGCGCAAGGGTGAAGTGTTGGCCTACGTCGTGCCGTCGGCGGCGCCGATCGAACGCTCCAACCAGGCCGCGCAGCTCGCCGAGCTGCGCGCCGCCAAGGCGCTGGCCGACAAGCGCATCGCGCGTCTGCAGGAGCTGGCCGACACGGTGCCGCGCAAGGAGATCGAGGCGGCCGAGAGCGAAGCCGCCAGCCTGACGGCGCGCATCGCCGCCGTCGGGGGCGGCCTGTCCACCCGCGAGGCGCTGGTGGCACCGGTGTCCGGTGTGATCGCCTCCGCCAACGTGGTGGCCGGCCAAGTGGTCGATGCGCGCGAACTGATCTTCGAGATCGTCGACCCCTCACGCCTGCGCATCGAGGCACTCGCCTTCGATGCCGCCATCGCTTCGAACATCGGCGCGGCGACGATGGCTGTCGGCGACAAGCGGGTGCCGTTGACCTTCATCGGGGCGTCGCGCAGCCTGCGCGAACAGGCGCTGCCGCTCGCCTTTCGGGCTCAGGGTGATGCTCTGACCCTGCTGGCTGTCGGCCAGCCGGTGCGCGTGTTCGTGCAGACCAGGGACAAGGTCAAGGGCGTCTCCGTGCCGGTGGCCTCGCTGATGAAGAACCCGGCCAACCAGACGGTCGTCTGGGTCAAGGCAGCGCCGGAACGCTTCGAGCCGCGAACGGTCACGGTGGAGCCGCTGGACGGTGTGCACGTCGCGATCACCTCGGGCTTGCAGGCCGGCGATCGTGTGGCCACGCAAGGCGCCACCTTGATCAACCAGGTGCGCTGACATGTTCAAGTGGCTACTCGATAACAGCCTGACGAACCGGCTGCTGGTGATCATCGCCAGCGTCGTGCTGATGGCCTACGGCGCGTTCACGCTCTCCACCACCCCGGTGGACGTGTTCCCGGACCTCAACAAGCCCACCGTCACCATCATGACCGAGGCCGGCGGCATGGCCGCCGAGGAGGTGGAGCAGCTCATCACCTTCCCGCTGGAGACGACCATGAACGGTCTGCCTGGCGTGGAGTCGGTGCGCTCGACTTCGTCGGCAGGCCTGTCCTTCCTCTACGTCACCTTCGACTGGAGCACCGACATCTTCCGGGCACGGCAACTGGTTTCGGAACGACTGTCTTCGATGGAGGAAGGCATCGCCGAAGGCGTGGTGCCGCGCATGGGCCCGATCAGCTCAATCATGGGCGAGATCATGCAGATCGCCATCCCGGTCGATCCGAGCAAGATCAGCGCGATGGCCGTGCGCGAGTACGCGGACTGGGTGCTGCGCCCACGGCTGCTGTCGGTGCCGGGCGTGGCGCAGGTGATCCCGATCGGCGGCGAGGTCCGCCAGTTCCAGGTTCAGCCGAACACCACCCGCATGGCGGAGCTGGGCATCACGCACGACCAGCTCGAAGGCGCGCTGAAGGGCTACTCGTCCAACACCTCCGGAGGCTTTTTGGAGCTGAACGGGCGCGAGTACCTGATTCGCAACCTCGGTCGGACCTCCCGGCTCGATGACCTGAAGAACCTGGCGCTGACCTCCAAGGACGGACAACCGATCCTGATGCGCCAGATCGCCGAGGTGACTTTCGCCGCGGCGCTCAAGCGCGGCGACGCAGGATACGAAGGCAAGCCGGCGGTGATCCTGGGCATCCAGAAGCAGCCGACCGCCGACACCATCGCGCTCACCAAGTCCATCGAGGACGCGCTGGTCGGGCTGAAGGCGTCACTGCCGGCCGGCATGGAGGCACCGCGCGTGACCTTCCGCCAGGCCAGCTTCATCGAGGCCTCGATCACCACGCTGCAGGGCAAGCTGATCGGCGCTTCGATCTTCGTGGCGGTGATCCTGTTCTTCTTCCTCGGAACGCTGCGACCCACCATCATCGCGCTGACGGCCATCCCGGCGTCGATCTTCATCACCGCGCTGGTCTTCAAGTATTTCGGGCTGTCGATCAACACGATGACGCTCGGTGGGCTGGCCATCGCCATCGGTGGCCTGGTCGACGACGCGGTGGTCGGAGTCGAGAACGTGCTGCGGCGGCTGAAGGCCGACCGAGCCAACCATCCCCACAGTCGCCTGCACCCGATCGAGGTGGTCGCGCACGCCACGATGGAGGTGCGGTCAGCCATCCTGTACGCGACGGTCATCATCGTGCTCGTCTTCATCCCGCTGTTCGCGCTGCCGGGGCTGGAGGGCAAGCTGTTCGTGCCACTGGGCATCGCCTTCATTGTCTCGACGCTGGCCTCGTTGATCGTCTCTGTGACGGTGACGCCGGTGCTCAGCTTCTACCTGCTGCCGCGGATGAAGAATCTGGATCACGGCGACACCAAGGTGCTGGCCTGGCTGAAGGCGCGCTACCGCAGCAGCCTGCAGGGCGTGCTGGATCGGCCGAAGGCCGCCATGGCGGCGGCGGGTACCGCAGTGCTGGTGGCCGCGGTGGCGGTGCCGTTCTTCCCGACGACCTTTCTGCCGCCCTTTAACGAGGGCACGCTGCTGATCGGCCTGCGCCTGAATCCGGGCGTCACCTTGACGGAATCGTCAGCGCTGGCCCGTCAGGCCGAGGTGCTGGTCAAGCAGGTGCCCGAGGTCACGCACGTCGGGCGCCGCAGTGGCCGGGCCGAGCTGGACGAGCATGCGGAAGGCGTGCACGTCAGCGAACTCGACGTGGGCCTGAAGCCGACGGCCGAACTCACTCGGAGCATGGACGAGATCAAGGCCGACATCCGCTCGCGCCTGGTGAACCTGCCGGCCGCGCTGGAGATCGGCCAGCCCATCTCGCACCGTATCGACCACATGCTGTCGGGCGTGCGCTCGCAGATCGCCATCAAGATCTTCGGCGAGGACCTGGACGCCCTGCGCGGCCAAGCCGATGCGCTGCGCGCGAAGCTGGCTGCGATCCAAGGCATTGCCGACCTGCAGATCGAGAAGCAGGTGCTGGCACCACAGATCAAGGTGCGCATCGACTACGCCGCGGCGGCGCAGTACGGCGTGCCGGCACCCCAGGTGCTGAACGCGCTGCAGGCCCTGGTCGAGGGCGAGAAGGTCACGCAGATCGTCGAGGGCAGCCGCCGATTCGCACTGGTGGTCAAGCTGCCGGAATCGGCGCGGTCTGTGGAAGGCCTGGGTCAGATCCTGATCGAGACGCCGAACGGGCGCATCCCGCTGTCGAAGATCGCCACCATCGAGGACGGCGACGGCCCGAACCAGATCAGTCGCGACGACGGCAAGCGGCGCATCGTGCTGTCGGCCAACGCCTCCGGGCGCGCTCTGTCGGAGATCGTGGCCGACATCCGCAAGGTGGTGGCCGAGACGAAGCTGCCCGAGGGCTACTTCATCACCCTGGGTGGCCAGTTCCAGGCGCAGGAGGAGGCTTCGCGGCTCGTCGGCCTGCTGTCCATCGTGTCGCTCACGCTGATGTTCGTGGTGCTCTACAGCCGCTACAAGTCGGCCACGCTGTCGGCGCTGATCATGGTGAACATCCCGCTCGCCCTGGTGGGCGCGGTGATCGGCCTGTGGCTGTCGGGCCAGCCGCTGTCGGTAGCGGCCCTGGTCGGCTTCATCACACTGGCGGGCATCTCGGTGCGCAACGGCATCCTGAAGGTCAGCCACTACATCAACCTGATGCGCTTCGAGGGCGAGTCCTTCGACCAGAAGATGATCCTGCGCGGCTCGCTTGAGCGGCTGAGCCCGGTGCTGATGACGGCGCTCGTCACGGCCTTCGCGCTCGCCCCGCTGCTGTTCGAGGCAGAGCAGCCCGGGACCGAAGTGCTGCACCCGGTGGCCGTGGTGATTTTCTCAGGCCTCATCAGTTCGACCATGCTCGACACCTTCCTCACGCCCGCGATGTTCTGGCTCTTCGGTCGCAAGCCGGCCGAGGCGCTGATGCACGACAAGGACGCTGAAGCCCTTTGATGGCGCTTTGACCACTTCCCCTGTTCACACCCACCAACCCGAAAGGACTCTCATGAAGACGCAAGCCCTCCTCGCCTCCATCACCCTGGCCCTGGCCGGTTCTGCCTTTGCCGCCGGCGACAAACACGACCATGCGCATGAGCACAAGCCGATGCACGGCGGCGTCGTCGTCGAAGTCAAGGACATCGACTACGAACTGGTCGCCAAGCCCACGATGATCCAGTTGCACCTGCGCGACCACGGCAAGCCCGCGGACGTGTCCAAGGCCAGCGCCAAGCTGACGCTGCTCACGGGCACCGAGAAGCAGGAAGTCGAACTGAAGCCGGCGGGCGACAAGCTCGAAGCCTCGGGCGCTTTCAAGGTCGGACCCGGCACCAAGGTCGTGGCCCTGGTGACCATCGCTGGCAAGTCAGCTGGCTCCGTGCGCTTCACAGTTAAGTGAAAGCCATGACTGCCAGCCGATTGACCTGCGCCTCGGTGGTCCTGGTGGCCGGGCTGCTTGCGGGGTGCGCCACGCCGCCGGCGCCCGATCCCACCGCCGAGATCCCGTACTGCCACAAGACCAACAAGGGCCGGGTGATCGCCTGCACCACGGCCGCGGTACCGAGCCTGAACGCCGACGCACAGGCCAAGCAGTTTGCGCCCGACCCGAATGCGCTGACTGTTTATGTCGTGCGGCGCAACTGGGGCGACGGCCGCAACTTCGTCAAGGTCCAGGCGGACAGCGGAGCCGCCGTCGAGACCCTGCCGAACACGATGGTGCGCTACAGGCTCAAGCCCGGCTCGCACACGATCAACTTCGATTTCGAGGGGCAGCGTCCAGCGACGACGGTCGCGGGCAAGGCAGGCGAAGTGCGTTTCGTCCGGCTCGACGGCATGGTCTGGGCCTGGAAAAGCACGTTCACCTGGGCAACCGAGTCCGAGGACGCGATCCGCGAGCGAGCACTGAAGGCCAGGCTCATTGCCGACTTGGCGCTGCGCTGATCGCATGAGGACATTTGCCCTGTTCAGCTCCCCCGCAAAGCCAGCAGAGCCAGTAAGGCTGCGAGCCCGAGGCCGCCAGACACGGCCAGGGCGCCAGTTCCCCAAACGTCCAGCGCCATGCCGAACAGCCAGGGCGCCAGTGCCTGCGCGACGCGTGCCGGCACCATGAGCAAGCCCTGCCGGAGGCCGTATCCCTGCGGCCCGAAGATCACCAGCGGCAGCGTGCCCTTGGCAATGGTCAGGATGCCGTTGCCCGCCCCGTGCAGCACGCCGAAGAGCGGCGCAGCCACGGGCCCTGCGATCAGCAGCAGTGCGACACCCAGCGGGTGCGCTGCAGCCGCCAAGCGGGCGGACAGCAAAGGATGAACCCGGCGCAGCAAGCCGAACTCGAGAAGACGCGCGGCCACCTGCGACGGCCCGATCAGGCTGCCGACGAGGATGGCTGTCGCCACCGTCGCACCGGCGGCCAGCATCAGCTGCGGCAGGTGGGCCGCCATCGAGGTCGAGATGAACCACGTCGCCGCGAAGACGAACGACAGCACCACCGTCGGCATCTGGGACTCGGGCGCTGACGATGGCGAGAGATGCGTACCGACCTCCATCGGTGCGTCAGTGGCCGTTGGCGCAGCCTTTCTGGCGATCGGCAGCAACGCATTCAGCGGCAGCCCCAGCACGAGGTGCAGTGCGGCCCAGGTGAAGCACGCAGCGCGCCAGCCGTACTCGGCCTCAAGCACCGCAGACAGCGGCCAGCCGACCGTGCTGGCGAACCCGGCGATCAGGGTGATGGCCGTGATGCTGCTGCGTGCGTCCTTCCCGTACAGGCGCACGAGCGATGCGAACGCCGCCTCGTAGAGCCCACTGCCCATACCGATGCCCAGCACCACCCAGGCGGCGAAGAGGCCGACGACGTCCCGAGCCAGCCCCAGGCCGGCGAGGCCGAGTGCGAAGACGATGCTCGTCAGCATCAGCACGGGCCGCCCACCATGGCGGTCGATGGCCGCGCCCGCTCGCGGCCCCACGAACGCCGACACGATCAGCGCGCCGCTGAAGGCCGCAAACACTGTCGGCGTCGAGACGCCCAGCTCGCGCGCCATCGGCGCGGCCAGGATGGCCGGCAGGTAGTAGGTTGAGGCCCAAGCGAGAGTCTGGGCCGTGCCCAGCGCCGCAACCGTGCCGCTGCGGCGCTTCAGCATCAGCAGCAGGCCGCCTTGGCGCGAGCCGGCTCGCGTGCGGGCGGCAGGGTTGTGCCGCAGCCACAGCCTTCCGCACCCTCGGCCTTCTTCAGTTCATCGAGGGCGCAGCAGGCCGATGCGTTGGCCCGAGGGGCTCCGCCGCAGCAACCCACCGCCTGCACGGCGGCAGGCGTCGAGGCCGGGACAGCGGTGCCACAGGACGCCGGACCACAAGCGGCGGTTGGCTCGGCGGCAGAGGCCGCAGCACCAGCGGTCGCAGGGCCACAGCACGCCGCGCCGGCCAGGCCCTCCGTCGCGCTGCCGCCGACACTGCAGACGCCCGTTTCCGGCAGATCGAGCTCGACCCGGTCGGCAGCTTCCAGGTCGCCCGCCAATGCGGCCACCACCGAGCGCACCTGCTCGAAGCCCGTGGCCATCAGGAAGGTCGGCGCGCGGCCATAGCTCTTGACCCCGACGGTGTACAGCCCCGGCTCCGGATGGGCGAGTTCGCGGTGCCCATGCGGCCGCACCGTGCCGCAGCTGTGCAGGTTCGGATCGATCAGCGGACCGAGGGCCTCGTTGGACTCCAGCCAAGGGTCCAGCTTCACGCGCAGCTCGCTCGTGATCGAGAGGTCGGGGCGCTGGCCGGTAGCGCAGATGATCTGGTCGATGCCGTCGAGCCGCTGCTCATGTCCGTCGGCGTCGACACCCACAATGCCCAGCGCATCGCCCTGTCGTTCGATGCGCGTGATGCGCAGTCCGGCGTGGAAGGTCAGGCCGCCCGAGTCGCGCAAGTTGCGCAGCGAACTGCCGAGCGCCCCGCGGGCCGGCAGCGCATCGGCGTCTCCACCGCCGAAGACACGCGTGAGCACCGGTGACCGGACCGACCACAGCAGCCGCGTGCCCGGCGCTTGCCAGGCCAGCTCGGCAAGAGCCAGCAGCGCGTTGGCCGCCGAGTGGCCGGCGCCGACCACGAGAGTGCGCTGGCCGGCATAGCGGCTTCGGTGCGTACCGAGCACGTCGGGGATGCCGTAGAAGATGCGGTCCGCCACCTCAGGTTCACCGATCGCCGGCAAGCCGCTGGCGCCAACCGGGTTGGGCGTGTTCCAGGTGCCGGTGGAGTCGATCACCGCGCGCGCTTTGAGCTCGAAGGTCCGGCCCTCGCGGACGGCACGGATCACGAACGGCGCGTTCTCCCGGCCGGCACTCTTCACCTTGTCGAAGCCCTCCCGGGTGACGGCGATCACCTTCGTCGACAGTTGGAGCACCGATGCCACCTGCGGCAGACGCGCAAAGGGTTCCAGCACGCGCTGCACGACTTCGCCCGCCAGCGGCAGTTCGTCGGCTGAAGGCGACTGCCAGCCGGTCGGCTGCAGCAGTCTGGCCATCGCCGGGTCGATGTCGTAGCGCCAGGGTGAGAACAGCCGCACGTGGCCGTAGTCGAGCAGGTTGGCGCCGACCGTGGATGCGGCTTCGAGGATGACGAACGGGATGCCACGCTCGATCAGCTGCGCGGCCGCTGCAAGGCCGACCGGGCCGGCGCCGTGCACGGCGACCGGCAAGGCTTCGAGCCCGGACGGGCTATCGCTCTGAAGCGTCAGCACCATGAAGTCGGCGCTGGCGGGGCAGGCGCCCTGGAACTCGGCCGACGCCTTAAGCGCGGCAGGTACTGTCGCGCGGTCGGCGACCTTGAAGCCGAAGCCTTCGAACCAGCGCCGGGCGGTGGTCGTCAACAACGCGAGCGTCTTGAAGTTGCGACGCCGCGCTTCATCGAGCAGCAGCGACACCATCTGCTGGCCGATGCCCTGTCGGTGCAGGCCGGGCGCCACCGCGACCGAGCGCAGCAGGGCCACTTCGCCACGCGGCTCGACACCCGCACAGCCGACGACCTCCAGCCCAGACTGGGCGAGCACGAAGGTGGACAGGTGTTCCCGAGCGCCGTCCACCGGCAGACGGTTGGCGATCAGCAGGCTTTCAACGGCGGGCCAGTCGGCGGGATGGGCCTGGCGCAAACGGATGGCGGACATACGAGTCTCCTGGATGAGGGGTGCGGGCTTCAGCAGCCGCAGGCATCGGACGCGGCGACCGCTGCGTCGGCAGCCGCTGCCTTGGGCAGGCCCTGGCAGCAGTTGAGGGTGAGGTAGGTGAGCAGACCGTTCATCTGCTCGAAGGCGGCGCGGTAGATGACGAAGCGGCCCGCCTGCGCCTGGTTGACGAGGCCGGCCGTGGCCAACTCCTTCAGGTGGAAGGCCAGGTTGGTCGGCCCCACGCCGACCGCTTCGGCCAGCGCCTTCTGGGCAAGACCGTCGTGGCCGGCCACCACCAGGGCCCGGAAAGCCTCCAGGCGCACCGGGTGGGCCAGCGCTGCGAGCGCCTGAACGACA
Organism: Pseudaquabacterium pictum; assembly: GCF_005403045.1. Taxonomy (GTDB): domain Bacteria; phylum Pseudomonadota; class Gammaproteobacteria; order Burkholderiales; family Burkholderiaceae_C; genus Pseudaquabacterium; species Pseudaquabacterium pictum. The sequence continues at coordinate 46,015 of NZ_BJCL01000018.1, read as the reverse complement.
CTGTGTTTATCCATGAATTCAACAATACTTGAATTTATGGAAGACTGCAAGCGGCTGGGTTTCTGGCCCCGCCTCACGGGCTATGCTTGTCCGGAAACGCCACGATGAGCTCCTTACCCACACCCCCCCGCTTCGACGGCAGTTTTGCCTGCGTGGCTGCCGCGTGGCAGGCGCACGAGAGCGAGTTGCGTGGCTTCCTGAAGCACCATTTGCCCGATGGGCATGCGGCCGAGGACTTGCTACAGGACGTGTTCGTGAAGGCGATGCGCCAGGGCCAAGGCTTCTGCAGCTTGGACAACCCGCGCGCCTGGCTGTTTCAGGTTGCGCGCAACGCCGTGATCGACCGCGCCCGGGTGGCCAAGCACCACGTCCCCTTGGACGACGCCGAAGCCGAACTGCAGGCGCCGACGGCAGAAACGCTCGAACCGGTCGACGCACTGGCAGGCTGTGTGGATCGTGTCCTCGGTGAGCTGGCGCCCGAGGACACCGCCATCCTGCAGGCGTGCGACATCCGGGGCCAGACGCAGCGTGAATTCGCCGAACAGCACGGCCTCAGCCTGCCCGCAGCCAAGTCGCGCCTGCTGCGCGCACGGCAGCGCATGCGCGACCGGCTCACCACCGCCTGCCGAGTCAACTTTGATCCCGACGACGGGCGGGTATGCGGCCATGACGGCCGGGCAGACGGCATGACACCATCGTGCCCATGAGCGATGCACTGCCCTCCTTCCTGCCGCCCGCGTTGATTCAGGAATCCACGCGGGTCGGGCTGACCCGCAACGAGCGCCTGTTCCACGTGGGCGAGAAGGTGGAGCACATTCACTTCGTGCTGGAAGGCGAACTGCTGGCAGTGCGCTATCTCAGCGATGGCTCCGAGGCCGTGATGCAACGGGCGCGCGACGGCGAATTCTTCGCCCAGTCGGCCATGCTGGTGCCCCACTACAGCTGCGATGCCCGTGCTGCGTCGCCCACCGAGGTGGTCCGCATCCCCGTGTGCGAACTGCGCGACGCACTGTCTTCCGACGGCAGCTTCGCGATGGCCTTCGCGGGGCAACTCGCTGCCGACCTGCGCCGGCAGTGCACGCGAGTTGAACGCCTGCGCATCAAGCGGGCACGGGATCGGGTTCGCCATTACCTGGTGTGCGAGGGCCCGCTGCGCAGCGGTGGCGTCAAGCTGCAGGACTGGGCACGCGAGCTGGGACTCGAACCCGAGACCCTGTACCGCACTCTTGCCGAGCTCGAAGCCAGCGGCGAGATCCGCCGTGAAGACGGCGGCGTGATCCCCGTTCAGGCGGCCACGCCTCGGGAGAGCTGTTCGGGTTGACCCCGCCCTCTGACCTGATTTCGATCATGTTCTGCGGGACACCTCGCTCTCAAGAATCGGGCACCCATCAAGGGTCTTAAGGCGAGGAGACAGCGGATGACAACAAGCGCAAGACAGCGCTGGCGGGAACTTGGCGCCTGCGCAGCGGCCACCCTGGCCATGGCCACCCATCCGGCGGTGGCCCAGGACACCGACCCGTCGGTGCAGGCCTACCGGCAGGCGCTGGCCGACAAGGACGGCAACCCTGGCCTGCTCATGATCGACCGAGGTGAGCGCCTGTTCAGGACCGCCGCCGGTCCCAAGGCGACCACGCTGGAGAAGTGCGACTTCGGCCTCGGGCCCGGTGTGCTCAAGGGCGCCTATGCGCAACTGCCGCGCTGGTTTGCCGACACCCAGCGCGTGCAGGATCTCGAGTCGCGGCTGGTGACCTGCATGGTCACGCTGCAGGGCCGCGACGCGAAGCAGGTCAAGACGCTGCCTTTCGCCAACGAGACCAAGAACCAGTCGAACACCGATTTCGAGGTCATCACCGCCTACGTGGCGGCGCAATCTGACGGCATGAAGCTCAGCCCGCCGACGAAGCATCCGAAGGAGCTCGAGTCGGTGAAGGTCGGCGAGGCGCTGTATTGGCGCCAGCATGGTCCGATGGACTTCTCATGCGCCACCTGCCATGCCGAGGACGGCAAGCGCATCCGGCTGCAGTCGCTGTTCAACGGCCTGAACAAGAAGCACACCGACAACGTGATGAGTTCCTGGCCCACCTATCGCGTGTCGCACAACGCCGTCCGCACCATGCAGCACCGCATGTGGGACTGCCACTGGCAGATGCGGCTGCCCGACATCGACCTGGGCTCGCCGGCCGCGGTGGCGCTGATCTCCTACCTGACCAAGCAGGCCGAGGGCAGCACCCTCGATCTGCCGGGCATGCGTCGCTGAACCGGGAGGGCCGAAACATGATGAACCGTTCCCCTACCCGAACCCCCATTGCGCTAACCGCCGGAGCCCTCTGCGCCGTCGCCATTCTGGCCGGCTGTGCAACGCCAGCCGACCCCGCAGCAGAGACCACCCGCCTGGTCGACCAGTACGTGGCGGAGAGTTTCCTGCCCGGACCAGGCCAGGACCTGAGTCGCCTGCAGCAGGACGACACCCAGAAGGACTGCACCACCACGCGCGGCAAACCTGGAGACGCCCTGGCCGAAGCCATCCGTGCCCGTGAAGCCAGGAACATGGCCTACCCCGAGGGTGGGCGCCTGTTGGGCGACTGGAAGGCTGGCCAGAAGATATTCAACGATGGTTTCGGCTACCGCATCGGCAGCTTCATTCCCAGCAACCCCAACGCCGTGCGCGGCGGCAATTGCTACGCCTGCCACCAGGGCGAGAAGAAGGAAGTGGCCTTCGGCAACCTGGGCACCTCGCTGCAGAGCTACGGCAAGGTCCGCGGGCAAAGCGAGCCCATCGTCAAGTACACCTACGAGAAGATCTACAACGCCAAGGTCTACAACGCCTGCTCCAACATGCCGCGCCTGGGCCACAAGGGCATCCTGTCGCCGAAACAGGTGGCCGACCTGACGGCCTACCTGCTCGACCCGGCTTCGCCGATCAACCAGTGAGGGCGCCCATCATGATCACCCGTCGCGAGACCCTGGGCCATGGTGCGCGCGTGGCCGCGCTGATGGCCGGCGCAGGCCTGCTGCCCGCTGCGGCGCTGGCCGCCTGGAGCAAGGACGCCTTCGACGCCAAGACGCTGGCCGAGGCGGTCAAGGCCCTGGGCGGGAGCGCGCCCACGCCGAGTGCCGATGTGACCATCACCGGACCCGATATCGCCGAGAACGGCGCCGTCGTACCGGTCGGCGCATCCACCTCGCTGGCCGGCGTCAAGCGGCTGGCGCTGCTGGTGGAGAAGAACCCGAACGCGCTGGCAGCGGTCTTCGACGTCACCGACGCCGTGGACGCCAACATCGCCACCCGGGTGAAGATGGGCCAGTCCTCGAACGTGATCGCGCTGGCGATGATGGCGGACGGCCGGGTGCTGTACGCCCAGAAGGAAATCAAGGTCACCCTCGGCGGGTGTGGAGGCTGACATGGCAGACCCGATGCGTATTCGTGCCCAGGCCGCCGGCGACAAGGCTACTGTCCGTGTGTTGATGAGCCACGAGATGGAGACCGGCCAACGCAAGGACTCTGCCGGAAAGGCCATCCCAGCCTGGTTCATCCAGGAAGTCAGCGCCACCCACAACGGCAAGCCTGTCCTGACCGCTCAATGGGGACCGTCGGTCGCCAAGAACCCCTTCCTGCAGTTCAGCGTGAAAGGTGCAAAGGCGGGCGACAAGATCAGCGTCAGTTGGACCGACAACCGTGGCGACAAGCGCAGCGACGAGGCCACTGTCAGCTGACGCCTTCCTCGACTGAGTCGCCCATCGATCGCCCAGGCCTTGCGATGCCCTCGCGCCGACCGCTGCTCCAGTTCGCCTTGATGGCAGCGGGTGGGGTCGCGGCCGGCGCCCAGGCACAAACCCCACCGGCCAGCGAACGGAATGCCGGCCCGCCGCCACCCGTCGGGTCGCGTCTGCCCCTGCCGGACCTGACGTTGCTGGACGGCAGCGGCTTGCGCACGGCCGACCTGGCCGGTCAGGTCGTGGTGCTGTACTGGTGGGCCAGCTGGTGCCCATTCTGTGCGGTGCAGTCGCCGCTGATCGACCAACTGCAACGCACCCACCGTCCCCGCGGCCTGCGGGTCATCGGCCTGTCGATCGACAAGAAACCGGAGGAAGCCGCAGCCCACCTGGCGCGCAAGGGCTACGGCTTCGCATCTGCCTGGGTCTCGCCCGACATCGCCCGCGTGCTGCCCAAACCCAAAGGCCTGCCGGTGACGGTGGTGCTGGGGCGCGACGGTCGGGTCGTGATGAGCGAAGCCGGTCAGCTGTTCCCGGAAGACATCGAGGGCATCGCGCGCTTCTTGTAACAGCCGCGAATCCTTTTGCGGGGCTCTTCGTCTTCAATGCAAGAGGCCCCAACATGACCAGTCTGTCCCTGTCCCAACGCACGCTGCAGATGCCGCGGCAGCACCCGCGCACTTTCCTGCTCTTGGCTGCGGCCGCCTGGTGGGCGCTGTACCAGTCACTGATCCCTGCGTCGGAAGCCCTGGTGGCAGCCTTGCCCGTGGATCGAGACAGCCACCTGGGTGGTGCGCTGCAGTTCTTCTTCTACGACACGCCCAAGGTGCTGCTGCTGCTCACCGCCGTGGTGTTCGTGATGGGGATGATCAACTCCTACTTCACGCCGGAGCGCACCCGCGCGCTGCTGGCCGGTCGCAGCGAAGGCGCGGCGAACGTCATGGCCGCCAGTCTGGGCATCGTGACACCGTTCTGCTCGTGCTCGGCCGTCCCGCTGTTCATCGGCTTCGTGCAGGCCGGCGTGCCGTTGGGCGTGACCTTCTCGTTCCTCATCTCGGCGCCGATGGTCAACGAGGTGGCCCTGGCACTGCTGTTCGGCCTGTTCGGCTGGAAGATCGCAGCGCTTTACCTCGGCCTCGGTCTCTCGGTGGCCATCGTGGCCGGCTGGGTCATCGGCCGCCTGAAGATGGAAGCCCACCTAGAGGACTGGGTGCGCGACATGCCCAAGGTGCAGGCCGTCGCCGGCAGTGACGGCATGACATTGGTAGAGCGCATCGAAGGCGGGTTCGCCAGCGTGCGCGAGATCGTGGGCAAGGTGTGGCCCTACATCCTTGCGGGCATCGCCATCGGTGCCGGCATCCACGGCTGGGTGCCGCAGGACTTCATGGCCTCGTTCATGGGCAAAGACGCCTGGTGGTCGGTGCCGCTGGCGGTGCTGATCGGCGTGCCGATGTACACCAACGCCGCCGGGATCATCCCCATCGTGCAGGCGCTGCTGGCCAAGGGCGCTGCGCTGGGCACCGTACTGGCTTTCATGATGAGCGTCATTGCGCTCTCGCTGCCCGAGATGATCATCCTGCGCAAGGTGCTCAAGGTGCGCTTGATCGCCACTTTTGCTGCGGTCGTCGCCACCGGCATCCTGATTGTGGGCTTCGTCTTCAACGCAGTGCTGTAAAGGCAACCGCTGCCGCCCCCGCAACTCCACCTCCATCCTCGAACTCCAGGAGACATCGAATGACCGTCAACCGTGCCGTCAGCGTTTTCGCCGGCTTCATGATCATGCTCAGTCTTGTGCTGGCCCACTTCAGCGGCCAGATCGACCTGACCAAGATCAGCTGGCTGTGGTTCACTGCCTTCGTCGGCGCCAACCTCTTCCAGATGGGTTTTACGGGGTTCTGCCCCGCGGCGAAGATCTTCAAGGCGCTGGGGCTGAAGGACAGCGGGGCCAGTGCATGCGCGGGTTGAGCCTTCGCCACGCCGCCGCATTGCTGCTCGGGAGCACACTGGCCTGGGCCGCCGCCGACGCGCAAGCCGTCGAGGTGGGTTTCCAGCGCATGGCCGACGGCGTCTATGCACACGTCGGCGACACCGGCGCCCGCACCGCCGAGAACGAAGGGCTGAACGCCAACATCGGCCTGGTGGTGACGCCGGCCGGCGCAGTCCTGATCGACAGCGGCGCCACCTTCCAGAGCGCGCGCCAGATCGCCGAGGCAGTGCGCAAGGTCACGGACCAGCCGATCAAGTGGGTGGTCAACACCGGTGGACAGGATCACCGCTGGCTGGGCAACGGCTACTTCCAGGCGCAAGGGGCCGAGCTGATCGCGCATGCTGCGGGCGAAGCCGACATGAAGAACCGCGGCAACGACCACCTGCAGGGATTGAAGGCCGTGCTGGGCGCCAAGGCCGACGGCACGGTGCCCACCCTGCCCTCGCGCTGGCTCAAGGCAAAAGACGAGCGGATCGAACTCGGCGGTATCACCTTCGAGTTCAAGCACCGCGGCGGCGCCCATACGCCGGGCGACACGATGGTGTGGCTGCCGCAGAAGAATGTGCTCTTCACCGGCGACGTGGTCTACGTCGATCGCATGCTGGGCGTCATTCCCGTCAGCAACACCAAGACCTGGCTGGCCACGTTCGCGGTCATCGAACAGCTCAAGCCCGCCGTGCTGGTGCCAGGTCACGGCCGCGTGACGAACCTCGCCACCGCGCAGGCCGACACCCAGTCTTACCTGCAGGCCCTGCGCGCGCACATGAAGAAGGCCGTGGACGACGGCACGGACGTCAGCGCGGCAGTGAAGTCCTTCGATGGCGCCCCTTTCATGCGCTTGCTGAACGCGGCCGAGTTGATGCCCGGCAACGCCAGCCGCACCTACCTCGAACTCGAACGCGAGTAGCAGCGTTCCCAACCCATTCCCTCAGGAGATCTCCATGGACATCAAGGTACTCGGCACCGGCTGTGCCAACTGCAAGAACACCATCGCACTGATCGAGCAGGTGGCCAAGGACAAGGGCGTGGCGGTGACGCTGGCCAAGGTCGAGGAACTGCGCGAGATCATGGGCTACGGCGTGATGAGCACCCCGGGCGTGGTGATCGACGGCAAGGTGGTGCACGCCGGTGGCGTGCCCAGCCGCGGCAAGGTCGAACAGTGGCTGGCCGCCTGAACAAACCTGAGGAGCACACCCCATGAATGCACGTGTCGATCTGCCTGCGGCCCGCGAGGTCTGCCCCACCACCACCCGCCGCCTGCTCGCCGAAGGGGCGCTGCTGGTCGACGTGCGCGAACGCGCCGAGGTGGCCCGCATGGCCTTCGATGTGCCGGCGCTTGTGCAGATGCCGCTGTCCGAGTTCGAGCGGCGCTTCGACGAACTGCCGCGCGACCGGCCGCTGGTGCTGGCCTGCGAGTCGGGCCCGCGCAGCCTGAAGTCGACCTACTTCCTGATGTACCAGGGCTTCACAGATGTCGCCAACATGGACGGCGGCCTGGCGAAGTGGGCTCGCAAGGGATTCCCGGTGACCGGCAATGCGGCGCCTGCCGGGGCCGCAGCGGCTGCCTGCTGCGGTCCATCGGCCACGAAAGCCACGTCATCGGGATGCTGCGACGGCACATCGACGCCTTCGGCCTCCGCCGGATGCTGCGAAGCTGCGCCGGCATCAAGCAACTGCTGCAGCCCGGCATCGCCCAAGGGCGGGTCCTGCTGCTGAGACTGCAATCGGACCATGAATCGGCGCCACCTTCTCACCCTGACCGGTACCGCGGGTGTCGCGGCTTCCGGCCTGGGACTGGCGCTGTACCTGCGTGGGATGCCGCCTGAAGCGGACACAGCCGCCACCGCTCCGCTCGCGGATCCCGTCGAGCAGGCTCTGCGCCAGGGTCGCCCGGCGATGATCCAGTTCGGCGCCAACGCCTGTGCCGCCTGCCGCGAGATGAAGCCCGTGCTCGCGGCCCTGCAGCGCGAGCACGGCACCCGCTTCACGGTGATGAACGTGGACCTGATCTCGCAGAAGCACCGAGGCTACCTGCAGCGCTTCCGCATCCAGCTCATGCCCACGCAGGTGTTCTTCGACGCCGCGGGCAACGAGATCCATCGCAACCTGGGCACGATGTCCAGCGCTGCCATCGTGGCTCGTCTGGAAGGGCGGCCGTCGTGAACGGGACCGAAGCGCTGCTGGCTGCCCTGGTCGGCGGTGTACTCACCTCGGCATCGCCCTGCGTCCTGGTGGCCGTGCCGGTGGCGGTCGGCTTTGTGGGCGGCCAGTCGGTCACGCCGCGGCGTGCGTGGGTGCTGGCGTTGGCCTTCGTGGCCGGCATGAACGCGGCGCTGCTGGTGCTGGGCCTGATGGCGGCGCGGCTCGGCATGCTGCTGGGCACCCTGCCTGGCCCTTGGTCGGTCGGCGTGGGCGTGTTCGTGGTTGCCGCTGCCGTCTGGCTCTGGCGCTCAGAGGCTGCTGCCTGCGGCCTGCAACTGCCATCGGCATTGCAGCAGCGGCTGGCGCGGTCTGGTCTGTGGGGCGCGCTGCTGCTGGGCGCGCTGATCGGCACCGTGATGAGCCCCTGCGCCACCCCGGCCCTGGCCGCCGCACTCGCACTGGCCGGCTCGGGCAGCGTGCTCGGGGAATCGATGTGGTGGGGCGCGGGCATGCTGCTCGCCTACGGCATCGGCCACAGCGTGCTGCTGCTGGCGGCCGGCGCCATGCCGGGTGCAGCCACGGCACTGATGCAGCGCTTTGCGTCGGCCCAGCGCTGGCTGCCGGGGCGGCGCAGCTTTGCGGTGCTGCTGGGTGCAGCCGGGGTCTGGTGGATCGCCCAAGGCCTCGGATTCGTGGTTTGATGGGCCGACGGGTCCCAAAGAGATTTGATGCGAGCGTCCATGCCTGAGTCCGCAAATCCGAAGATGCAGTTCGACGTCGTGTCTGTTCGTCAGAGCACACACGCCAGCGAATCGCGCTGCAAGGACGCCGTGATCACGTTGGACACCGACATGGCGGGCAACCGCGAGGCCTTCAACCCGGCCGAACTGCTGCTGGCGGCCCTGTCGGCCTGCATGATCAAAGGCATCGAGCGCGTGACGCCGATCCTGAAGTTCTCGCTGCGTGGCGTGGAAGTGCATGTGCATGGCGTGCGCCAAGACGTGCCGCCCCGCATGGAGTCCATCACCTACGAGATCGTCGTCGACACCGACGAGACAGACCGGCGGCTGGACCTGCTGCACGACAACGTGCGCAAGTACGGCACGGTGTTCAACACGGTCGCGCCGGGCACCGAACTCTCCGGCGTGCTGCGCCGAAAGGTTTCTCTGTGAGTGCGGGGCACGATCACAGCCACGCGCCGGCCAACTTCGACCGCGCCTTCGGCATCGGCATCGCGCTGAACATCGCCTTTGTCGCCATCGAGGCCTTCTACGGTTGGAAGATCAACTCGCTGGCGCTGCTGGCCGACGCCGGCCACAACCTCAGCGACGTGATCGGCCTGGTGCTGGCCTGGGGTGGCGCACTGGCCGGGCGCCTGCGCCCCGACGCCCGCCACACCTACGGCTGGAAGCGCGCCAGCATCCTCGCGGCCTTCATCAACGCCCTGCTGCTGCTCGTGGCCATGGGCTCGCTGGCCTGGGAAGCGGTGCACCGTCTGCAGACACCACAGGCCGTCGAGGGCGTCACCATCATGGTGGTGGCCGGCATCGGCATCCTGGTCAACACCGCCACGGCGCTGCTGTTCATGCGTGGGCGCGAGTCCGATCTCAACATCCGCGGTGCCTTCCTGCACATGGCCGCCGATGCGCTGGTCTCGGCGGGGGTGGTGGTGGCCGGAGGCCTGGCGCTGTGGTTCGGCTGGACCTGGCTGGACCCGGTGGTCAGCCTGCTGATCGCCGCCGTCATCGTGGTGGGGACCTGGAACCTGTTCAAGCAGTCGCTGCACCTGCTGTTCGACGGCGTGCCCGAAGGCGTGGACCTGCATGCGGTGCAGGCACTGCTGGAATCGCTGCCCGGCGTTCAGCGGGTGCACGACCTGCACGTTTGGGCGATGGGCACGTCCGAGATCGCGATGACGGCGCACCTGGTGATGCCGCAGGGCCACGCCGACGATGCGTTCCTGAAGCACGCCACCGACGAGTTGCATGAGCACTTCGAGATCGAGCACGTGACGATCCAGGTAGTCCGGGTGCCATTCACCCCGGCCTGTGCCACGCTGGCGCCCGCCGGTACGTTGACAACGCCGCCAACGGCAGCCGTCCCCGTGCACCCGCACGCGCATTGACGAACACCGCCAGCGCGGATCGAGACGACCCCATGGACTCAGATCGATCCCCAAAGTCAGCCGTGATCCGCACGATGGACGCGAACGAGGCCGTCGCCCACGTGGCCTACCGCGCGAGTGAGGTGATCGCGATCTACCCCATCACGCCGGCTTCGGCGATGGGCGAGTACGCCGACGCCTGGGCAGCCGACGGCCGCGCCAACCTGTTTGGTGCCGTGCCGCAGGTGGTGGAAATGCAGTCCGAAGGCGGTGCGGCCGGCGCGGTGCACGGCGCCCTGCAGGCCGGAGCGCTGGTGACGACCTTCACGGCATCGCAGGGCCTGCTGCTGATGCTGCCGGACCTGTTCAAGATCGCCGGGGAGCTTACGTCGTTCTGCATGCACGTGGCCGCTCGCAGTGTGGCCACCCATGCGCTGTCCATCTTCGGCGACCACTCCGACGTGATGGCGGCGCGCGGCACGGGCTTTGCGTTACTCGCGTCCAGCTCGGCGCAGGAGGCCCAGGACCTGGCCGCCGTCGGCCATGCGGTGACACTCGCGGCACGCGTGCCGGTGCTGCACTTCTTCGACGGCTTCCGCACCTCGCACGAGATCACCAAGGTCGCCACGCTGGACGACGACACCTTGCGGGCCCTGCTGCCGGCGACCGCCATGCAGGCGCACCGCGGCCGGTCCCTGGACCCGGAGCGCCCGGTGATCCGCGGCACCTCGCAGAACCCGGACACCTTCTTCCAGAGCCGCGAGGCCATCGAGCCCTTCTACGCGGCCTTCCCCGGCCTGCTGGACGACACGCTGGCCCGGTTCGCGGAACTGACCGGCCGCCGCTACCGGCTGTTCGACTACGCCGGCCACCCGCAGGCCGAGCGGATCATCGTGATGATGGGCTCGGGCGCGGAGTGCGCGCACGAGACGGCCGACTTCCTCGCGGCACGGGATGAGCGCGTCGGCGTGCTCAAGGTGCGCCTGTTCCGGCCGTTCTCGGTCGAACACCTGCTGCGGGCGCTGCCCACCAGCGTCCAGTCCATCGCGGTGCTCGATCGCACCAAAGAGCCCGGCTCCAGCGGAGAGCCGCTGCTGCAGGAGGCGTCCTGCGGGCTGCTGGCCGCCGTGGCCGAAGGCCGCCTGGCGCAGATGCCGCACGTCATCGGTGGGCGCTACGGCCTGGCCGGCAAGGAGTTCACGCCGGCGATGGTGAAGGCGGTCTTCGACGCCCTCGGCCAGACGAAGCCGCCGATCCGCTTCACGGTCGGCATCCGCGACGATGTGTCGCACAGCTCGCTGCCTTTCGACGCCGCCTTCGACCGTGAACTCGAAGCCCCCGACGAGACGCGGGCGGTGTTCTTCGGGCTCGGCTCCGACGGCACCGTCTCGGCCAACAAGGCCACGATCAAGATCATCGGCGAGCAGACCGGGCTCTATGCCCAGGGCCACTTCGAGTTCGACTCGCGCAAGGCGGGCTCGACCACGGTGTCGCACCTGCGCTTCGGGCCACGCCCGATCCGGTCGACCTACCGCATCAGCCAGGCGCAGTTCGTGGCCGTGCACGCGCCTGAGTTCCTGGATCGTCGCGATGTACTTGCCTGCGCTGCCCCGGGTGCGACGGTGCTGCTGAACACCGCAGTGCCGCCCGACCAGGTCTGGGCGAGCCTGCCTCTGGAAGCCCAGCAGCAGCTGATAGCCCGCCGCTGCCGGCTGTTCGCGATCGACGGCTATGCACAGTCCGAACGCGCCGGCCTGGGCCGCCGCATCAACACGGTCATGCAGCTGTGTTTCTTCTCGCTATCCCAGGTGATGCCGATGGAGGAGGCGATGCAGCACCTGCGGCAGTCGCTGGAAGACACCTGGGGCCGACGCGGCCCCGAAGTCGTCCGGCGCAACATGGCAGCGCTCGAAGGCACGCTGGCCGCCCTGGTCGAGGTACCGGTGCCGGCCCAGGCTTCGTCTTTGCGCACCCGCATCCCCGCCGTGCCGGCCGATGCGCCCGACTTCGCTCAGCGCGTGACGCGGCTGCTGATTGAAGGCCGGGGTGACGAACTGCCGGTCAGCGCCTTTCCGCCCGACGGCACCTGGCCCACCGGCACCAGCCGGCTGGAGAAGCGAGCCATCGCGCTCGACATCCCGATCTGGCAGCCCGACCTGTGCGTGCAGTGCAACCGCTGCGCGATGATCTGCCCGCATGCGGCGATCCGCACCAAGGTCTACGCGCCGACGGCGCTGGCCGAGGCGCCGCCCGGGTTCAAGTCGATTCCCGAGGGCTTCGAGCCGCAGCTGGAAGGCATGGCCTACACGGTGCAGGTCGCGCCCGAGGACTGCACCGGCTGCGGCCTGTGCATCGAGGTCTGCCCGGCCAAGGACCACCACGATCCGCGGCGCCGGGCCCTGGTCTCCGAGCCGCTGGAAAGCCATCGCGAACGACAACGCGAGGCCTTTGCCTTCTTCGAACACATCGCGTCCGCCCCGCTCGCGGGGCTGGCCCTGGACCACCGCACCGTCACCTTCCGCCAGCCGCTGTTCGAGTTCTCGGGCGCCTGTGCCGGCTGCGGCGAGACGCCCTACCTGCGCCTGCTGACCGAACTCTTCGGAGGGCGCCTGCTGATCGCCAACGCCACCGGCTGCTCGTCGATCTACGGCGGCAACCTGCCGACCACGCCATACACGACCAATGCGCAGGGGCGCGGCCCGGCCTGGTCGAACTCTCTGTTCGAAGACAACGCCGAGTTCGGTCTGGGCATGCGGCTCGCGCTGGATGCAGCCGCAGCGCGCGCGAAGGCGCTGCTGCAGGCCTGGAACGGCCGCCTTCCGGCCGAACTGATCGCCGGCCTGCTGTCCTCGGCAGGCCTCGCGACCGATGTCGAGGGCAATGGTGAGGTCTGGGCGGCAGCGCAGCGTGCCCGCGTCGCCGAACTGGAACAGCGCCTGGCGTCAGATGGCTCGCCCGAGGCCCTGGCGCTGCGCGATGCGGCCACCGCGCTGCTGCCGCGCAGCGTCTGGATCGTCGGCGGCGACGGCTGGGCTTACGACATCGGCTATGGCGGCCTGGACCACGTGCTCGCCTCGCACCGCAAGGTCAACGTGCTGGTGCTCGACACCGAGGTCTACTCCAACACCGGCGGCCAGCAGTCCAAGGCCACGCCGCTGGGTGCCTCGGCGAAGTTCGCCACCGCGGGCAAGTCCATCCGCAAGAAAGACCTGGGGCTGCTGGCCATGGGCTACGGCCATGTTTACGTGGCCCAGGTGGGCATGCAGTCGCATGCCGAGCAGACCGTGAAGGCGATGCTGGAAGCCGAGCGGCACCCCGGCCCTTCGCTGGTGATCGCGCACAGCCCCTGCATCGCCCACGGCTACGACCTGGTGAACTCGCCGCTTCAGCAGCGCAAGGCCATCGCCAGCGGCACCTGGCCGCTCTACCGCTTCGACCCACGGCGGGTGGATGCAGGCGAGTCGCCACTGCAGCTCGACTCGGGGCCGCCGACGATCGACGTGGCCGACTACATGGCCGGCGAGTCGCGCTTCAGGATGGTCGAGTTGCGCTCGCCCGAGCGCTTTCGGGCGTTGCAGGACGCGGCGCGCGACGCCGTGCGACAGCGCCAGGCGCTGTACGAGCAACTGGCCCGCATCCACCTGCCGCCGGAGCAGCACCATGGCTGATCACAGGCCCGACCCCATGTCGAACCTCATCTCCGACAACCGGCCCGACCTGCGCACCGAGTGGCTCGGCCTGACGCTGAAGAGCCCGCTGGTGGTTGCTGCCAGCCCGATCTCGCGCGACCCCGACATGGCCGCGGCATTCGAGGCGGCTGGCGCAGGCGCCATCGTCATGCATTCGCTGTTCGAGGAGCAACTGGTCGAGGAGCAGATGGCCGTGTACCGGCTGATCGACAGCCACACCGACATGAACGCGGAGGCCACCAGCTTCGCGCCGGCCGCTCCAGGCTTGTCGTTCGACGGTGACGACTACCTGCGCGAGCTGACCCAGCTGCGCCAGCGCCTGGACATCCCGGTCGTCGCATCCCTGAACGGCACGACACCCGGCGGCTGGGTGCTCTACGCGCAGCGCATCGCCGATGCCGGTGCCAGTGCGCTGGAGCTGAACCTGTACGACGTGGCGACGCTGGCCATCGAGTCGGGCGCCGAGGTGGAAGCGCGGCAGATCGAGCTGGTGGCATCGGTGGTAGCCAGCGTGTCGATTCCGGTCAACGTGAAGCTCACGCCCTTCTACGCATCGGTGCCCGCTTTCGTGCACCGGCTGGAACAGGTCGGCGTGCGCGGCGTGACAGTGTTCAACCGCTTCTACGAACCGACGATCGACCTCGACAGGCTGGAAGTGCGCCGCAGCCTCACGAGTTCGACAGAGGCCGAGCTGCCGCTGCGGCTGCATGCCCTGGCCGTGTTGTCGACCACCAGCGAACTTTCGCTGGCTTGCTCGGGTGGGGTGCACGGTGGCGAGGACGCGGCGCGCGCCGTGCTTTGCGGTGCCCACGTGGTCCAGTTGGCCTCTTCGCTGATGGCGAAGGGACCGGAGCACCTCCACCGCGTGCACACCGATCTGCGGGCCTGGCTGGCGCGCAAGGGGTACGCCACCAGCGCCGAAGCGCGCAGCCTGCTGAACCTCGACCGGGTGCCGGACCCCAGTGCCTGGACCCGCATGAACTACATCCGCACGCTCGAAGGCTGGCGTGACGGCCCTCCTGGAAGGAAACCCCGATGACCACTGCTGCCACCCCCGCCACGCCTGCCAAGCCCGAGAAGAAGACCTGGCACGGCATCCCGCGCGACGACATTCCCTGGATGCCCACGGTCGATGCGGACGCCTGCATCGGCTGCCAGCTCTGCTACGTCACCTGCGGCCGCGGCGTCTACGAGATGCACGAGCAGGTTGCCGTCGCTGTGGCACCCATGGAGTGCGCGGTGGGCTGCGCCACCTGCGGAAACGTCTGCCCGACCAGCGCCATCAGCTTCCCCAGCCTGGACTCGGTGTGGAAGATGGAGCGCGAGCGGCAGATCTTCCGCACCGTCAAGAAGGAAGCGCTGCGCAAGCACGAGCGCGAGGACGCGCTCAAGGCCCGCGCCACGGCCCAGGAAGCGGTGGCCCACCTGCCGACGCGGGCGAAGGTGGAGCTGGCCGGCGAGTTCGGCGACAAGCGCTTCCTGGTCCGGCTGGAGGAACTGATCGAAGGCAAGCCCTTCGACGTGGTGAACCTGCGGCTGGAAGTGCCCACGGTGAAGGGCGCGCGCCAGAAGGCGCCTTCGTTCATGAGCTTCGAGGTCACCTCCGAGGAGCAGGCCTCCATTGCGTCGTTCCTCGACGAAGTGAAGAAGCTGGTGCACGACGCGGGGCTGGTGCTGGTGTCGGCCACGCCGCTGTGACCTCGGAGGCGCTCGGTGTGTGAGCTGCTGGCGCTGTCGAGTTCCCGGCCGGCGCGGCTGACCTTCTCGCTGCACACCCTGGCCGCACGCGGTGGCCTGCTGGGTCGATCGCACGATGGCTGGGGTGTGGCTTTCTACGAGGGACGCGATGTCGCCCTGTTCCGCGAACCACGCCCAGCCGCCGACAGCGCCTTGGTGAACTTCCTCCAAACCCAGGGACCGGCGACCGGGCTGGCGATCTCGCACATCCGCCACGCCACACGCGGCGAGGTGTCCTTGGCCAACACCCAGCCCTTCGTCCGTCTGCTGGGCGGCCGCTCCCACGTCTTCGCCCACAACGGCGACCTCCCCGGTATCGATTGCGCGGTCCCGGTCGACCGCGCAGCCAGCCGGGCGGTCGGCCAGACCGACTCCGAGTTGGCCTTCTGTGCACTGCTGGCACGCCTGAGCACGCTGTGGCTCGAAGGTCGCGCGCCGCCCTTGGAGCGCCGGCTTTCGGTGCTGGCCGCGTTCGCCGCCGAACTTCGTGCGCTCGGCCCTGCCAACTTCCTGTATGCCGACGGCGATGCGCTGTTCGCCCATGGCGACCGGCGCCTGCAACACAACGGCCGCTCCGAGCCGCCAGGGCTCTGGATCCGGCAGCGGAACTGTCCGCCCGACGCCGCAGCGTCCGACCAGGACGCGGGCGTGGTGGTGCACACCGACGGCACCTCGGTCGTCTGGGTGGCCAGCGTGCCGCTGACGGACGACCCGTGGCAGCCGCTGGCCAGCGGCGAACTGGTGGCGATCCGGGACGGCCGGATCCTCACGGGAGATTCGACGACCTCCGCGCCCGCCGGAGCGGCCCGTGCCGACCATGCCGTCTGAATTCTTCAGGACCTCGACGACCTGGGTGGTGGACTTCCGCTACGAGGGCCGCCCGCGTCGCTGGTTCAAGGTCTTCGGTCCCGGGGTTGACGTGCGCGCGCTGATGTCCACGGAACTGCGCGAGCTCTATGGCGACAGGGCCCATCTGGTCGAGGTGCGCCGTGCGACCGACGAGCAGGAGGCGCAGTACCTGCGTGGCGAGGCCCCGGTCAACGCGATCTGTCCGACCGGACGGCGCCCATCAGACGACGGCGCGCCATGACAGGGAGTTGCTTGATGGCCATCAAGCAACAGGCCCGTCCTTAGGCATCTGATAGTGAGTTACGCGCTCAAACGCACAGGAGAAGACACCATGACCAGTCGACACATCGTTCTTTGCCACCCCGTCCGCACCGCCATCGGCACCTACGGCGGCAGCCTCAAGGACGTCGCGGCCTCCGACCTGGGCGCTGCAGCGATCCGCGAGACGCTGAAGCGTTCGGGCCTTGCCGCCGACAAGATCGAAACGCTGGTGATGGGCAACGTCATCCAGGCCGGCGGCAAGATGAACCCGGCCCGGCAGGCCGGCATCGGCGCCGGGCTGCCCGTCGACGTGCCGGCGCTGTCGGTGAACCGCGTGTGCGGCTCCGGTGCCCAGGCCGTCGTCAGCGCGGCGCTCGAGATCTGGTCCGGCATGATCGACTGCGCCATCGCCGGCGGCATGGAGAACATGGACCGAGCGCCCTACCTGCTGCCCCAGGGCCGCTGGGGCGCCCGCATGGGCGACGTGACGATGCTCGACAGCATGCTCTACGACGGGCTGAACGACGCCTTCAGCGGCAAGCATTCGGGCTGGCACACGGAAGACCTCGTGCTGAAAACCGGCATCAGTCGCGAGGATCAGGACCGCTGGGCGCTGCGCTCCCAGCAGCGCTTCGCGGCGGCCCAGGCCGCAGGCAAGTTCGACGCGCAGATCGTTGCCGTCGAGGTGCCGGGTCGCAAGGGCCCGACGCTGTTTGCAAAGGACGAGCACAACCGGCCGGAGACCACCGCCGAGTCGCTGGCCAAGCTCAAGCCTGCCTTCCGCAAGGAGGGCACCATCACGGCCGGCAATGCGCCGGGCCTGAACTCCGCCGGTGCGGCGATGGTCGTCACCCATGCAGCGTGGGCCGAGAAACAGGGCCTCGTGCCGATGGCGCGGCTGGTGAGCTACGGCGTCGGCGCGGTGGAGCCCGGCTTCTTCGGCCTGGGGCCGGTGCCGGCCGTGCGCCAGGCCCTGGCGCGCGCCGGCTGGTCGGTGGGCGATGTGGACCGGGTCGAGATCAACGAGGCCTTCGCGGCCATCGCGCTCGCCTGTCTGCGCGAGATCGGCTTTGCTGAGGACATCGTCAACGTCGATGGCGGCGCGATCGCCCACGGCCATCCGATCGGTGCGAGCGGTGCCGTGCTGGCCACCAAGCTGCTGCATGCCATCCAGCGCGGCGAAGCAAGGCGGGGCATCGTCACCCTGTGCATCGGCGGTGGTCAGGGCATCGCGCTGGCCATCGAACGGCTCTGAGCGAGCCGAAGGAGCCGGACGGAGCGGCCCAACCAGGCTGCGGTTGACGAGCCGGGTCAGCTGCAGCGCGATGGCAGCGCCGCGCCGAGTTCGCTGACGAATTCGGCGGGTACGGGCCGCAGGCGCGCAGCGCTCTTGCGCTTGCTCGCGGTGCCGATGTTCACGCAGCAGACCGCGAACTCCTCGTGGCCGAGACCGCACAGCGCGTGCATGCGCTTGGACTTCATCGCCTGCCCGCTCGTCAGGCCAGCGCCGAAGCCCATGGCATGCGCACCCAGCAACAGGTTCTGCACGGCAGCCCCCATGGAGATCATGCGCTCCAGCCGGGGGATGTCAGGCTCACGCGGACCCAGGCAGGCCACCGCCACCATCAGCAGGGGCGCCCTGTAGGCCTTCTCGCGCGCCGACTCGATCTGCTCCAGCGTCGCGCCCGCGTCGCGATCGATCAGCGCCAGGGCGAAGACCTCGGCCAGCGCGTGGCGCTGGCTTGCAGGTACGACGATGAAGCGCCACGGCATCAGCAGGCCGTGGTCGGGGGCAGCGGCCGCCAGCGACATCAGTGCCTCGAACTGCTGCGGCGACGGCCCCGGCTCGACCAGCCGCTTGGGTGACACGTTCTGGCGTGTCTCGATCAGGGCGCGTGCGAAGCCGAAGCCATCGAGATCGGCCGCCGCGGTGGGCTCGCTGGCGATGCCGCCGTGCCGCGTCTGGCTCTCGCCCGTGATGTCGTGGATCCCGGAAAAGGTCTGCGCCTGCATGGTGCGGATGTCCTCTTGAAAACGGGGGGCGCCCGCAGGCACCCCCCAACACGGCGCCGTGCGCCGCGAGGAGACAAGGCTTGGCTTGTCAGGCGAAGCGCCGTTCCTTGAAGCTGATGCTCTGCTTCCAGTCGTCGACGCTGCCCACCCGCTTGATGCTGCCCCAGGTGCCCTTGTAGTAGGGCACCACGTTGCGGTCGACCCAGGGGCTGGTCACGTCGCCCGCCACGCCCTTGATGTAGCCGAACAGCATGAATGTCTGGCCCGCCTTGATGGCCTTCATCGGGTAGGCCATCGCGTAGGTGCTGCCGAAGTCGTTGAAGACCTCAACCACGTCGCCGGCAGCCGCGCCCAGCGCGCGCGCATCCTCGGGGTTCATCTCCAGGTAGGCCATCGGGTAGCGGTCGCGCACGAAGCTGTTGTACTGGTCGTGGTACGCGGTCTGCCAGACTTCGTTCGCGCGGCCGTTGTTGATCCAGAAGCGGTGCTTGGCCTTCTGGTCGGCCACGATCTTGGGCAGGCCATTCCACGGTGCCGGCTTGAACTCGGCCTTGCCGTCCTTCGTGTCGAACTTGCCGTCGGCGTAGTGGATCTCGGTGCCGATCAGCTTGTCGCCTTCTACGCGCTTGATCGGCAGCTGCACGCCGTTGTTGCCGGCCTTGCGCAGCAGTTCGTAGGTGGCCAGGTAGCCGGTGTCGCCGCCCTGGCTGTCGATCGGCGGCGCGCCAGGACGGCCGGCGCGGCGGAAGCCATCGTTGAAGGCATCCTCTTCCGACTTCCAGTCGAAGCCGTCGAAGCGCCTGGCCATGTCGGCCTTGCCGTCCTTCAGGTACATCGCCTTCAGCGTGTTGGCGATGTCGGCGGCGATCAGGCAGTCGGGCTTGGCCGAGCCGGGCGGGTCCATGAACTTCTCGGACAGACGCAGGCGCCGCTCGCCGTTCATCGAGGTCAAGTTCATCTCGCCAGGGTGCGTGGCCGGCAGCAGCATGTGCGCTTCTTCGGCCAGCGTCGTCGGATACAGGTTGATGCCGACGATGTACATGCCACCCTTGTTCTTGCAGGCGTCGTAGATGATGTCCACCATCTGCTCGACGCTCGCGCCCTTGGCCCGCGTCATGGCTTCGTTGACGATCTGCGCCCGCCGCCCGAGCACGCGGCGGTGCTCCTCGGCGTTCAGCGTCGTCTGGAAGGGGTTGGTTCCCCAGATCGTGTACATCAGCCCGCGGCCCTGGATGACCTCCTGGTCGATGTAGATCTTCTTGTCGCCGGGGTAAGGCGGGCGGGTGTAGCCCTCTTGGTGGCCGCCCATGCGGCACACGCCGGTGCCGCGCCGGCCGACGTTCTGCGTCGCCAGCACCAGGCTCACCAACGCGCTCTGGATGACGTAGTTGTCGTTGCCCCAGATGATGCCCTTCTCGTAGGCATGGAAGGTGCGCGGGCGGTGCCCCGAGGCCTTGGTCTTGTAGGCCCAGTCGGCAGCCTGGCGCAGCTTGGCCACCGGGATACCGGTCGCCTTCGAGCCGTCCTCCAGCGACATGCGGTTGACCTTCATCGCGTCGTCGAAGCCCTTGGTGAACTTGGGGTTATCGTATCTTTCCAGCAAATTGACACGGTGGCCGCTGACCAGGCCGTCGCCAGCCCGATGCGGCGCCTGGGCATGTAGGGACTCGCGCCGCGCCCGACCCAGGTAGATTGGCGGTTTCGACTGCCAGAACGGTGTCACCATGTCCTTCGCCAAGCGCTTCATTGGCGCGGAGAACCTGCCCACCAGGCTGTCGGAATTCGACGTCCAGCAATCTTTCTGCATGAGCGCGGACGACATCGCTGCGGTCGCAGGGCGCTTTCGCCACGATCGCCGGGTCGCGGCAGCCATTCAGATGCTGTTCCTGCGGGCCAGCGGCCGCCCAATGGACCGGTTCGCGTCGGTGCCCAAGACCCTGCTGCGTGCCGTCTGTGAGGCGTTTCAAACCCCGGCCGTGAGCATCGCCAGCCTGCGGTCCCTCTACGCTCGCCGCCAGACGCTGTACGAACATCAAGCATGGGCTCGCACCTACCTCGGCCTGCTAGACCTGGATGCGGCTGGTGTCGACCAACTTCAAAAGGTTCTGGCAATCTCCGCGCTCGAGGCCGCGCATCCCGACGATCTCGCCGAAACCGCCCGCATGTGGCTGTACGAACGGCGCATCGTCATCCCTGGGCCGCGCCGCCTTGCAGACTTGGCGCGCGAGGCCTTCGACGCCACCGAGGCGGCCATGGCAGCCACGATCGAGGCCGGCGTCGGCAAGGCAGCCCTCCTCAAGGCCATCGACTGGTGCTACGCAACGCAGTCCGGGGGCGTAGGCACCCGGCTTGAATGGCTCAAGACGCCACCCAAGCGCCACTCGCCGAGCACGATGTCCGAGACGCTGGAGAAGATCCGGGCGTTGAAAGCACTGGGCGTGCACGTCTGGCCATTGGACGGCGTGGCGCTGAGCAAGCAGCAGGCCTACGCCGCCCACGTTCAGATGCGCCGCCCTTCGATGACCGCGCGCATCGAGCGGCAGCGCCAGACGGTCGAGATCACCTGCTTCCTGCACGTGACGTTGCTGGAACTGACCGACATGGCGCTGTTGCAGGCGTCACGGCGCAGCCAGGACCTGGTTCGGCGCGCAGCCGAGCGGGTCGAGAAAGGACGCTCGCGCAGCAACGGCGCGACGCTGCAGCAGGCCCTCAAAGCCAAGTCGGTGCTCCACGACGAGTCCAAACCCTGGCGCGATCGCGTGCTCGAAGCCCGCGCCTTGCTGGACGACATCGGCGAGGCTGGCACCAGCACTTTCGCGTCCCAGGTCCGTAGGGCGCTGGCCGAGGACAACCGGCGCGTTCATGCCCACCTGGCGGGCCTTCGCGACATCGAGTTTGCCGGCGCGTCGGGCGACCCCGGCCACGACCAATGGCAGGCCTGGCAGCGTCTGCAAGGCCTCGGCACCAAGGAGATCCCGCAGGACTTCGAGCTGCCGCCGGTGGGCGCCGCATGGAACACGATCGTCAGCGACCTGGATCCTCAGTCTCGGTACCGGGCATTCGAGGCCAGCACGATGATGGCGCTGCGCAAGAGCCTGCGGCGCGGCAGCGCGTGGGTGAACCACTCGATCAGTTTCCGCGCCCGCGAGTCGATGCTGCTGGCAGGTGCCGACTGGAGCCGCACGAAGGAACTGCACCACCAGATTCTCGGCCTGCCCGACCAGGTCATGGCGTTTTTGGAGCCAATCCTGGCGGGCGTGTCGGTCGGCCTGACGGCCTTGGCTGAGGCCGCCGGTCGCGGTCAGATCGAGATCGGCGCAGACAAGCTCCTGCATTTGCCGCCAATCCGACCGATGGACGAGGAAGTGGAGCCACGCAAGACCCGGGAGGCTGTCTTCAAGCACATCGGATCCGTCCAGTTGCCAGACCTGCTGCTGGAGGTCGACGCCGCCACCCACTTCAGCGAGGCGCTGCTGGCCCGCCGTCCGTCGTCGAGCAACGAGCTGCTGGCCATCTACGGCGCGCTCCTGGCCCATGGCACCGATCTCGACGCCAAGGGCGTGGGCTCGATGATCCCCGGCATCGACGCGGCGCACATCTCCACGGCAATGCGGGCCGTCGAACTGAGCGGCAGGCTGCGCCGGGCCAACGAACGGGTGTCGGAGTACCAGAACGCGCTGCCGATCGCGGCACTCTGGGGCGACGGCACCAAGGGCTCGGCCGACATGATGGCCATGGACGCCAGCCGCCACCTGTGGACAGCCCGGGTGGACCCGCGCCGGCGCACCTATGCTGCGGGGCTGTATACCCACGTTCGCGACCGCTGGGGCTTGTTCTACGACCAGCCCATCGTGCTGAACGAGCGGCAGGCAGGCGTGGCCGTCGAAGGCGTCGAGCAGCACAACCGTGCCGAAGACCGGATTCGCATTTCCCTGCTGGCCGTCGATACCCACGGCGTCACGAACGTGGCAATGACCATCGCCAAGCTCCTGGGTTTCGACCTGTGCCCGCGGCTGCGCGATCTGCGGGAGCGGAAGCTCTTCGTGCCCAGGGGCTGGCCGGTGCCGGAGAGCCTGGAGGGCGTCACCGTGCGCCGGGTGTCGGTGAAGGCGATCGAGCGCGGCTGGGACGACCTGGTGCGCCTGGCGGCGTCGATTCGGGCGGGCAAGGTGTCCGCGGCGCATGCCATCCACCGGCTGGGGTCAGCAGCGGTTGGCGACCCGCTGCACCGCGCTGCAGAACACCTTGGGCGCCTGCTGCGAACGCTGTTTCTGTGCGACTACCTGGCCATCCCGGACTATCGGCGCGAGATACACACCCTGCTCAACCGGGGCGAGTCGGTGCATCAGCTGCAGCGTGCCATTCATGGCGGCCAGGTGGCCCCTGAGCGTGGCCGCCGGCGGCAAGAGATGGCGGCAATTTCGGGAGCTCACGCACTGTTGACCAACATCGTGTTGGCGTGGAACACGAATCGCATGGACACAGTGGTGACGAAGCTCAACCGGGATGGCGTCGGCATCGAGGAGGACTGGCTGCGGCGAATTGGCCCGGCGCACTTCTCGCACATCAACTTCCGTGGGACGTTCCGGTTCAACGTCGAGCGCTACGCGGACGTGCTGGTAGAGGGCACCGCCGGGCTTGGCGCGGCCAGGCCTGGCCGGTGAGCCCGCGGTACCGTCCCGAAAGCCGGGATGTCGGCGATGGGACGGTCAGCTGACCTTCAGCGGCGACAGGTGACGGGCGGCCAACGACCCATTGACGACACTCAGACCAAAGATCTCTGCGGCGAAGACCGGTCATCAGCAACAGAGGTGAACTCCATCAACCGAGGCAAGGGGGGTTGCCGACACGGGAGCTTGTGCAGTCGCTGAACAAGCAGCAAATCCAGTCAGGCCCGCCAAAAGTTTCCGCGAACTCGTGGCTGCCGACAGGCCGACTGTTCACCCTCCCGGTGTGTGAGCATCAAGCGATCCGTCCTTGAGTCCACTATCGCTGGAGGCAGAATCGCCTGCGGCTGTTGACCTTGCCATTGTCAGAACCTTGACGATGCGCAACATCGAACAACTGCCCGAGGTTTTCATGATCACCGCCGCATGCTCCGAGATCAAGCTACAGGTCACCGGCATGACCTGTGGCTCCTGCGTCATGCGCGTCGAAAAGTCGCTCAAGACCGTGCCTGGTGTCCGGGAAGCCAGCGTCAACCTGGCGACCGAACACGCCTCGGTGCAGGCCGATGCCACCGTGACCGCCGACATGCTGGCCGCTGCCGTGCGCAAGGCCGGCTACGAGATCGCGACGACCGAGACCACGCTGCAGGTCGAGGGCATGACCTGCGCCTCCTGCGTCGCCCGTGTCGAGAAGGCCTTGCTCAAGGTGCAAGGAGTCCAGGGCGCCACGGTCAACCTCTCCACCGAGAAGGCCAGCATCCGGGCGCTGTCGACCGTGCCGGTCGCCACGCTGAAGTCGGCCATCGAGAAGGCCGGCTACACCGCGAAGGAGCTCCAGGAAACGAAGCCGGCACCGACCCCACGTCTGCCGGCCTGGTTGCCGGTCGCCGTGAGCGGCGCGTTGACACTCCCGCTGGTGCTACCGATGCTGCTGCAGCTCTTCGGCATCGACTGGATGCTGGGCGGCTGGCTCCAGCTGGCACTGGCCACGCCGGTGCAGTTTTGGCTCGGCTGGCGCTTCTACCGCGCCGGCTGGAAGGCCGTGCTCGCCAAGACCGGCAACATGGACCTGCTGGTGGCGCTGGGCACCTCGGCGGCCTACGGGTTGTCGGTCTACCTGCTGTTCAAGCACGCAGAGCACGGCATGCCGCACCTGTACTTCGAGGCCTCCGCGGCCGTCATCACGCTGGTGCTGCTGGGCAAGTGGCTGGAACAGCGCGCGAAGCGGCAGACGGCCGACGCCATCCGTGCGCTGAACGCGCTGCGCCCGACCACCGCACGCGTGCGCCGCGGCGACGCCGAGCTGGACGTTCCGGTGGACCAGGTCCTGGTGGGCGACCTCGTGATCGTGCGCCCCGGTGACCGCATCGCGGTCGACGGCGACATCGTCGAAGGCCGAAGCCACATCGACGAATCGCTGATCACCGGCGAGAGCCTGCCGGTGGCCAAGGGCGTGGGCGACAAGGTTACTGGCGGCGCCATCAACGCCGAAGGCGCGCTGACGGTGCGCACCACGGCCATCGGCGCCGAGACGACGCTGGCCCGCATCATCCGCATGGTCGAATCCGCCCAGGCCGGTAAAGCACCCATCCAGCGCATCGTCGACCGCGTGAGCGCAGTGTTCGTGCCGGTGGTGCTGGTCATCGCGCTGCTGACCTTCGTGGGCTGGTTCGGCTTCACCGGTGACTGGGAACAGGCGCTGATCAACGCTGTCGCGGTGTGGGTGATCGCCTGCCCGTGTGCACTGGGGCTGGCCACGCCGACGGCCATCATGGCCGGCACGGGTGTGGCCGCGCGCCACGGCATCCTCATCAAGGATGCCGAGGCACTGGAGGTCGCACATGCCGTCACCGTAGTCGCGTTCGACAAGACCGGCACGCTCACCGAGGGCAAGCCTTCGCTGGCCGCGGTGGTGGCGGCGGACGGCTCGACGCGGGAAGAGGTGCTGCGCCTAGCGGCAGCACTGCAGAAAACCAGCAGCCATCCGCTGGCCGTGGCCGTGATGGACCAGGTTCGCCACGAGCGCCTGCCGGTGCCCGAGGCGCACGATGCGCAGGCCCTGTCGGGGCGCGGCGTGCAGGGCATCGTGCGCGGCCAGACGCTGGCGCTGGGCAGCACGCGCCTGCTGCGCGAGTTGGGTCTCGAAGAAGGCCGACTGCACGCTGAAGCCCAGCGTCTCGAGCAGCAGGGTCGGACGGTGTCGTGGCTGGTTCAGGTGCAGTCGCAGTCCGATGCCGGCCAGCAGCGTCTGCTCGGCCTGCTGGCCTTCGGCGACACGATCAAGCCCGCCGCGGTGGAGGCCGTGTCCCGGCTGCATCAGCTCGGCATCCGCACCGTCATGCTGACCGGCGACAACCGCGGCGCGGCTGAAGCCGTGGCAAAGGAACTGGGCATCGCCGAAGTGCGTGCCGAGGTGCTGCCCGGCGACAAGGCGGCCATCGTCAAGGAACTGCGTGAGGCCGGCGACATCGTCGCCTTTGTCGGCGACGGCCTCAACGACGGCCCGGCCCTGGCCGCAGCTTCGGTGTCGTACGCGATGGCCGGTGGTGCCGACGTGGCCACCGAGACCGCCGGCATCACGCTGATGCGCGGTGATCCGCGCCTGGTGGCCGACTCGCTGGACATCTCACGGCGCACCTACTCGAAGATCAAGCAGGGCCTGTTCTGGGCCTTCGGCTACAACGTGCTGGGCATTCCGCTGGCGGCGTTGGGCCTGCTGAACCCGGTCATCGCCGGCGCCGCGATGGCCTTCAGCAGCGTCAGCGTGGTGCTGAACGCGCTGACGCTCCGCCGCTGGCAGGGCGTCGCCCACGCACGGGCGATTTCGCCGGCAGACCCGACAGGCTCGACAAATCGGCAGCGTGGCAGCGTGGCCGCCCTCGGAGAGCAGCGATGAGCATGAACATTGGCGAGGCCGCCAAGGCTTCGGGCGTGTCGGCCAAGATGATCCGGCACTACGAGAGCGTCGGGCTCTTCCCCGAAGCGGCACGCACCGATTCCGGCTACCGGCAGTACACCGCCAAGGAAGTCAGCACGCTGCGCTTCGTCCGCCAGTCGCGCGACCTGGGCTTCTCCATCGAACAGATTCGCGAGCTGCTCGGTCTTTGGCAGGACCGCAAGCGGCCGAGCCGGCAGGTACGCGCGCTTGCGCAGGCGCACATCGAGGAACTCGACGAGAAGCTCAAGGAGTTGCAGTCGATGAAGGCCACGCTCGAGCACCTCGTGCACTGCTGTCACGGTGACGATCGGCCGGACTGCCCGATCATCGACTCGCTCTCCCACGAGACGGCCGCGCCGGCAGCCGGGAGCCACCATGCGGTCGGCAGGACCGCCGGGCTGCAACCGGGGCGCGCGCGCCGCCGGGCCACCTGATCGACCCCACCGGCTGCTGCAAGTCGACTCAGCGCGCCAGGTCGACCGTCAAGCTCACCGGGGCGCTGCCCTTGTTCGTCCACATCCAGCAATAGTCCTGCGCCACGGTGACGTTCAGCGTGTCGCGGCCACTGCTGATCTGTGCCTGCTTGGCCGGGAACACGGCCTCCTTGCCGACGTGGTAGTGGATGTTGAAGTCCACCGGCGCGCCCGCAGCGAAGTTCCAGCGAATGCCCTCCCCCACGGCCAGCTTGCCGCAGACCTCGACGAACTTGCCCGCTGCGATCTGCGCCTTGTGCGCGAAACGGCCATCGGGCGACCAGGCGATGTCCACGATGTGACTCGCGGCCAGCGCGCCGCCGCAAAGCGTGGCTGCAGCACATGCCACGCAGGTTCGGATGTTCTTGATGTTCATGCTGTGAAGCGAGGGTCGGTCGGATCGTGCATCGGGTCTGAGCAAAGCCGAGGGCCCGGCCCATCGAGGGCCGAGCCTGCACGACCTACTGGGCCATCTGCATCTCGGTGACGGTGAACTTGCCAGCGTCGTTGATGGCTTTGAACTTGATCTTGTCGCCGGCCTTGAGCTTGTCAAGCATCGCCTTGTCCTTGACGACGAACACCATCGTCATCGCCGGCATGTCCAGGCTCTTGATGTCGGCATGCTTGAGGGTCAGCTTCCCGCCCTCCTTGTCGACCTTGCGCACCTCGCCATCGGTCATGTCGCCCGTGGCGGCCTGTGCAGTCGCATTGCCATGGGCACCGTGCGATCCGTGGTCCTTCGAGGCCCACGCCGGCATCGCGGCGGCGGCTGAGAGCACCAGAGCCAGACCGGCGGTGCGGAAGAAGTGCTGTGGGTGGTTCATGAACGTTCCTTTGACTTGAAGTAACTATTGAAGACCTGGGTGCTGCCATCGCGGGCGATGAGCAACACGTCGTAGGGGTCCTGCTGATTGTCGAAAGCAGGACCATCCATACCTGGGGAGCCGACCGGCATACCTGGCACGGCCAGGCCGATCGCCTCGGGGCGCTCTTTCAGGAGCCGTTGAATGTCGGCTGCGGGCACATGCCCCTCGATGGCGTAGCGGCCGACCCAAGCCGTGTGGCAGGAGCCGAGCTTGGTAGGGACCTTGAGCCGCGCACGGGCAGCGGTGTTGCCGACATCGTTGACCTTGACCCTGAAGCCGTTGGCCTCCAGGTGCGTGATCCAGTCCTTGCAGCAGCCGCAGGTCGGGCTCTTCCAGACCTCGACGAGCACCGCCTGGCCCTGTGCCCGCAGCACGGCAGGCACAGACGCCAAGCCGGCTGCGCCCAGCAGCGAAACCAGGGCACGGCGTCTGTTCAGGTGTCTCATGCCCTGCCCCCCGGCGCGACCATGATCGTGCCCACCATGCCGCCCTGGTAGTGGCCGGCGATCAGGCAGGCAAACTCAAACTGGCCGGCGCGGTTGAAGGTCCAGACGATCTCGCCGGTCTTGCCGGGTGGCACGTGCGCCATGTAGGGCTCGTCGTGCTCCATGTTCGGATGCTTGACCATCATCTCAGCATGCTTGGCGTTCTCAGCCTTCGTGCCGATGACGAACTCGTGCATCACCTTGCCGGTGTTGCGGACCACGAACTTCACGGTCTCGCCCTGACGCACCTCGATGCGCTCCGGCGTGAAGCGCATGTTGTCGGCCATGCCGACCTCGATTCTGCGCTTGGCGCTCTTGGCATCGCCGGCGATGCCCCAGTCCTTCTGTTCCTTGACGACCGGGCCCATCTTGGGGGCGTGCGGCTTGTCGGTGTGGGCCTGTGCGGGCGCAGTCAGCAAAGGCAGCGCGGCGGCCGCAGTGGCTGCCGCCATCCGCGTGATGGCTGCGCGGCGGGCGAGCGGGCGTGTGATGGGGTTGTTCATGAGCGCTTCCTTGAGGTGTTGCGATCAAAAGGGGCAGTGGGTCGTGTCCGTGCGGCGATCTCTGCGGGCGCTTAGTGGCCCGAGTGGCCACCGGCCGGCTTGCGCACCTTGACCTCGATGTCCTTGGCGGGCTTGGCCACCGGCGGCATCGAGCCAGGCCCCGGGCTGGCCTCGGCCTTGAAGCGCGCTGGGTCGGGCAGTGCGCCGGTGAACTCGTAGGCCACGGTGCCGGGCGGGTGCTGGTACCAGCCCGGGTCGGTGTAGTCGCCGCGCTTCTGGTCCTTGCGCACCTTCACCACGCTGAACATGCCGCCCATGCCGACCGCGCCGAAGGGGCCCTGGCCGGCCATCATCGCGGCGGTGTTGTCGGGCAGCGGCATCTCCATCTCCGTCATGTCCTTCATCCCGCGCTCGCCCATCACCATGTAGTCGGGGATCAGCTTCGTGATCTGCTTGGCGACACCACGGTGGTCCACACCGATCATGGTGGGCACGTCGTGGCCCATCGCGTTCATCGTGTGGTGGCTCTTGTGGCAGTGGAAGGCCCAGTCGCCCTCCTCGTCGGCGAGGAAATCCATCTGCCGCATCTGCCCCACCGCGATGTCGGCCGTCACCTCGTACTGGCGCGTGCTCTTGGGCGTCGGGCCGCCATCGGTGCCGGTGATCAGGAACTCGTGGCCGTGCAGGTGGATCGGGTGGTTGGTCATCGTCAGGTTGCCGACGCGGATGCGTACCTTGTCCATGTGCCGCACCACCAGCGGGTCGATGCCGGGGAAGATGCGGCTGTTCCAGCTCCACAGGTTGAAGTCGAGCATCGTCATGATCTTTGGCGTGGCAGCGCCAGGATCGATGTCGTAGGCGTTGAGCAGGAAGCAGAAGTCGCGGTCGACCTCGTCGATCAGCGGGTGCTTCGCCTTCGGGTGCGTGATCCAGAAACCCATCATCCCCATCGCCATCTGCACCATCTCGTCGGCATGCGGGTGGTACATGAAGGTGCCGGGCCGGCGTGCGACGAACTCGTAGACGTAGGTCTTGCCAGGCGGGATGCCGGGCTGGTTCAGGCCCGTGACCCCGTCCATGCCGTTGGGCAGGCGCTGGCCGTGCCAGTGGATGCTGGTCAGCTCGCCGAGCTTGTTGGTGACGAAGATGCGCACGCGGTCGCCTTCGACGACCTCGATCGTCGGCCCGGGGCTCTGGCCGTTGTAGCCCCACAGGTGGGCCTTGAAGCCGGGGCTCATTTCTCGCACCACGGGCTCGGCCACCAAGTGGAACTCCTTGACCCCGTTGTTCATGCGCCAGGGCAGCGTCCAGCCGTTGAGCGTGACGACGGGGTTGTAGGGCCGCCCGGTGTTGGGCACCAGCGGCGGCATGGTGTCGGGCTTGGTCTGGATGACGGGCTCGGGGAGCGCAGCCATCGCCACCTTGCTGACGGAGGCGGCGGCAGCGGCGGCGGTGATGGCCCCGGCACCGCCGAGCATCTTGCGTCTGGAAAGCATGTGAGATTCCTTCATGTTCAATGTCCTGGGCCGGCGGCTTCGGCCGCCATCGCGGGGCCGGCAGCGGCGCTGAGGCTGGGCTTGCCGATGAGGGCCATGTCGAGGTCGGCCTGCGCGATCCAGAAGTCGCGCAACGCCTCGATGGAGGCGTTGACGCTGGCGATCTGGGTGCGCGCGTCAGCCAGCAGCTCGAAAACGCCGATGAACATGCCGTTGTAGCGAAGCACGTTCTCCTCGGCGATGCGCTGGTTCAGCGGCACGAGTTCGTCACGGTGGTGCCGTGCGATGTCATAGGCCGAGCGGTAGCCGGTGTAGGCCTCGCGCACCTCGGAGCGCGCGTTGATCGCGGTCTCGGCAGCGCGGTGCAGCGTCTGCATGTAGATGGCCTCGGCACGGGCGACGCGCGCGCCGCCCCAGTCGAACAGCGGCAGCTCGAAGCCGATCTCCCAGCCTCGCTGGGTCGGCGCCTCGTTCGAGCTGTTGCGCGCCAGGCCCAGCTCCAGCACGTTGACGAAGCGCGTGGTCCGCGTCAGGCCGAGGTTGCTGGCTGTCATCTCGGCGGCCTGCCTGGCACCCTGCACGTCCAGCCGCTGGGCCAGCGCCACCTGCTCGACGTCGGGCAGTTCCAGTGGCGAGGGCGGCAAATCGGGCAGCCGCTCGGGCAGGGCGAACTGGGTCTGTGCGCCCCACAGGCCCAACAGCCGCACCAGACGCTCGCGCGTGGAACGCTGCGCCTGCTCGGCCCGTGCCAGCTGGAGGGCAGCGTTGGCGTAGAACGACTGCTCGCGCGCACGTTGCAGCTTGTTGAAGTTGCCGACCTGCTCCATGCGCCGGGCGAGCTCGGCGCTGGCATCGGCCGCCTGCTTCACTTGCCGCATGTAGCGCACGGTCTCTTCCGCCGCCAGGGCCGTGAAGTAGGCCTTGCGCGTGTCGGCGGCCAGCGACAGCACGTTCATCGACACGCGGGCCTGCACCTGCTCGAAGCGGCGAGCCTCCATGCGCCCGATCAAGGGCATCGCCACCAGGCGCGCCAGGTTGAAGTGCAGGCCGCGCTCGATCTCTCGTTCGTCGCCCTGGCTCATGCGACCGAAGCTGAAACCCGGGTTCGGCAGGCGTCCGGCCTGCACGACCTCGGCCTCGGTGATGCCGAGTTCCTGAAAGTCAGCCTGCAGACCGCGGTTGTTGAGCAGGGCAACCTGCACGGCGGCGTCCACGGTCAGTGGCTTGGACAACAGCTCGTCGACCCGCTTGCTGATGCTGTCCTGGTCGGCGTCCGAGCGTGCCCATTGCACGTCCTTGCCCAGGCGGTCCTTGGTGGTCTTCTCAACCGTTGCAAAGCCACCGTCGGGGGTGAAGCTGGCGCAGCCGCCGAGCACGGCGGCGCTGGCAAGCATGGCAAGCAGGCGCAGTCGAGGCGACCTGGATGTCGGAAAGTTCATGGTGCGGGCCTTCATGGCGTCTTATGTCCACCATGCCCAGCAGGCATGGGCATGGGCATGGGTTTGGCTGCTGGCGGCGTGTCCGTCGGCTTGACGGCCGGTGCGGAGACGGGTGCCGGAATGGGCGCCGGATCAGGCTGCTGTGCCTCGCGGGCGTAGACACGCCAGCCACCGATCCGCGTAACGGTGTCGTTCGCGTCGCGCCAGGAGACAGGCTTCTCTTCACCGAGAAGTCGGTACCGCGCGAACGATGATTCGTAGCGCAGCGTCGTCACGCTGGCCTTCGGATCGAGCGGGTCGGGCCTGGCGGCCTTGGCAGAGGGTTGCGCCTGGGCCGCTGTCAGCAAGGCAAACAACGCAGCTGCCAGCAGTACGGCGGGCACCGCGCGCAGCAGGCGCTGGCGCCTAACCACGACAGAAACAGAAATGGGAAGGGAGTGGACCATGGTGTCCTCGCGTCAAAGTCTGGGTACTCCGATGCCGCATGCGCAGCACGGAAGAGACAGGACCTGGCGAGGACCCGCGTGTCAGCGCACGCGGCGAGCCTCCGCCAGCTAGGCGAGAACGAATCGAGGGGGGCGGTCGGGGCCGTCAGCGGCGAACGCGTCGACGCTCGGCACCACGGTGGAGAACACCGCGGGCATGAAGACCGGTGCCGGCACAGCCAGCACCGTGTTCAGCATCGCGCTGACCGAGCAGCAAGAAGCGCAGGCGCTGCACTTGTGCTTGCTGGCATCCCCCACCTTGGCAGAAGCTGCCGCAACGGCTGGGGTGACCGACTCTTCGTCCGCCAGGGCCGCGGTTTGGTGATGCTCATGCCCCTGCGAGGCGACGCCGTCTTGATGTGCGTGACCAGCCGCTGGGGCGGGCTGCATCTGGGTGGCTGCCCCGCCGCCATGGTGATTGGGTCCGCAAAACGCCATGGTCGCGGCAGCAGCACCCTGCGCGGGTACTGCCAGCACCAACAACCAAATCAACAGCGCTCGGATCAACAAACCCATCCTTCTACTTTAGCGCAGTGCGCGCGCCCCGTGCCGACAACGGCTGTGTGGTCGCCGTGACGCAGGTAACGGCACACCAATGTACAAACCTGAGGGCGACAGAACCCCGACGTCAAAGTGACAGGTTTGTCATGTTCAAGCTCCCAGCGCGGTACCCGAATGCACTTCAGAGCCCGAGGTTGTTCGGAGATCAGCGGCCGGTGTTGAAGGGGCCGCGCAGAGGGTCAGCCCGATCGACGTGACACCCCCGTCGGAGCGCGCCAAGGTCCGGCCACCGTGCATGCGCGCGATGGCCGCCACGATGGCCAAGCCCAGGCCATGGTGGGAGCCAGCATCGCTGCGTGCGCTGTCGCCGCGGAAGAACCGGTCGAACAGGCGCGGCAACTGCTCAGCCGGGATGGTCGCACCTTGATTGATGACAGCGATGCGCAACTGCCTGCCGGGCTGTTCGGCGATTTCCACTTTCACGGTGGAGCCGCGGCTCGCGTAGCGCGTTGCGTTGCCCACCAGGTTCGACAAGGCGCGGCGGACCAGTGCAATATCGACCTCGCATGGAGCGTCGCCGATGATCTGCACATCAAGCCGTGCCTCTTCAAGCGCGGCCTCGTGATACTCGATGACAGCGGCGGCAACAGCGGCAAGGCTAGGTACGGCTTCACGTCGAGCTATGGCCCCACGATCGGCGTGAGACAGGAAGAGCATGTCGTGCACGATGCCTGACAGGCGCCTCAGCTCTTCCAGATTCGAGCCCAGAAACTCACGCAGATCATCGGCGCTTCGGGTTTTGCGCAACGCCAACTCGGTGGCGCTGATCAGGGTGGTCAACGGCGTGCACAGTTCATGCGCCACGTCGGCATTGAACCCCTCCAACTGCTCGTAGGCCTGGTTCAGCCGGTGCAAAAGCGCGTTGAACTGTTCTACCAACGGCTGCAACTCATCAGGCTGGGCCGTCCCGTCCAGGCGTTGGCGCAGGCTGTCGGCCGCCAACTGCCGGGTCTGCTCGACGAGGTCGCGGACGGGGGCCAGGCCACGCCTGACCAGCCGGAACCCGCCCAGCGAGACGAGCAGGGCACCGACCGCGGCAGCAGCAAACAGCGTGAACGCCAGCCGCTGCAAAAGGCGCTGATCGGATCGCGTGTCCAGTATCAAGGTCGCGGTGACTAACCGTGCTCCCTGAGGCGCACCACGCAGCGAGAATGGCAAGTCGAATTGAGAGCTGCGTTCGGCTGTCGGCTTGGCAGCCCCGCCCGAGCGGTACAGCGGCTCGTCGGCACCTGCCTGGAGTGTCAGCGAAAGATCCTCGTGCCCGAGCAGGAAGTCGTCGAGTCGGTGTTTGAGTACAGCCATGTCGCCATCGACCGCGGCCTCGTCAAGCACGTGCCGGATCAGTGCCTGCTTCTGAATCAACGATTCAGTCTGGCGCGCAGACAGGCTCATCGCGGCGACGACGTAGACGACGGCGCAGACTGCGCCCAGGCCTGCCAGCGTTTGCAGCGCAAGCCAGCATGACAACCTTCGTCCCAGCGAGCCGACCGGGCGGTGATTCACGGTTGGCGGTCCTCAAGCACGTAGCCCATGCCACGAACGGTGTGCAGCAGCACGTGCTCGAAGGGTGCATCGAGCTTGTTGCGCAGCCGGCGTATGGCGACCTCGACGACATTGGTCTCGCTGTCGTAGTTCATGTCCCAGACCTGGGCGGCCAGTTCCGTGCGCGACAGGACCTCACCTCGACGACGCAGCATCAGCGCAAGCAGGTTGAACTCCTTGGCCGTGAGGTCGAGCCGCTGGCCAGCCCGCGTGGCCTTCCGGCGGAGCAGGTCAACTTCCAGATCGCCCACCCGATACACGGTGGGTTCCGCAGACGCTTGGGCAGGCGCAGCACGGCGCAGCAAAACCTGAATGCGC
This sequence comes from Pseudaquabacterium pictum, assembly GCF_005403045.1. Taxonomy (GTDB): domain Bacteria; phylum Pseudomonadota; class Gammaproteobacteria; order Burkholderiales; family Burkholderiaceae_C; genus Pseudaquabacterium; species Pseudaquabacterium pictum. Next base: position 11,746 of record NZ_BJCL01000018.1, on the reverse strand, counting down.
GCGGTCAGTTCGGAGAACGCAAAGGGTTTGGTCAGGTAGTCGTCGGCGCCACCCTGCAGGCCCCGCACCCGATCATCGACGTGAACCCGCGCCGTCAGCATCAAGACCGGGGTCTGTTTCGATTTGCGCAAGGCTGCCAGCAGCGTGAGGCCGTCGATGCCGGGCAGCATGCTGTCGAGCACGAGCAGGTCGTATCCGCCTTCCATCGCCAAGTGCAAACCATCGATGCCGTCATGGGCCACATCAACGACGTAGCCTGACTCAGTCAGGCCCTTGCGCAGGTACTCGGCCAGTTTGACCTCGTCTTCAATCACGAGCAGTTTCATCTTCACATTTTGAGCTTTGGGGGCGTCGGCCGAGATGACGAATTTGTCATCTCGACGTTGGTGCCTCGTCGGTGCGGAATTTCTAAGGTTGCGTTGTGCCCATCGGCACAGCCCTGACGAACAGCCAGGGTCGACACCCCCGAAAGGAACCCTACCGTGAACACCCACAAGGCGCTTACTCTTCTTGCGATGGCGGTTGCACTGACCACGCCCACCTTCGTATCGGCCACTTCGTTGTGGCATGAACCGTCCCACGGTGACGGGGGCGCGATCTTCCATCCCGAGCACTTCAAGAGCACCAAGACCCGCGCGGACGTTCTTCGTGAACTGGAAGCGGCGCGCAAGGATGGATCGCTTTGGTACCTGGAGCGCAGCTTGCCGGTTCCGGTCAAGAACGCGACGCCTGGGCGGACCCGCGAGGAGGTCAGGAACGAGGTTCTCAACCTGACCGTGGAAGAGCGCCGGGAACTTCACATGATTGGCGGTCGTTGATTGGAGGTGGCCGACCGCATTCGTTCAGGCAGGTATACGGCGGGGCATGGTCGCTGGACCGGCATGGATACCTCAGGTTCCATATGAAGTTCAGCAACCCTGATTTCGCACTCTGGCAGCTTGGGTACGCGGACCAGGCCACCGAGCACGTCGTTCAAGGAGGAGGGGCGGCGACACGGGGGGGCGAGATGGTTATGCGCCCGGCAAGCTCGGCGGGTGCGCGGCGCATGGCCAACAGCGTCTGCTCCGTGTCCTGCAGCACGCGCCGGCAGTAGGTATAGAAGCGGTCGCAGGCCTCGGTGAGCTGCATGGCGTGCATAGTGCGCTCAAGCACCCTCCTGGCCGTCCACTCCTCCAGGTCCTGGATGGTGCGCGTGACCACCGAGCGGGCCACGTCGAGATCGCGCGCGGCGGTGGCGAAGCTGCCGGTTTCCACGACACGACAAAAACACTGCATGGCGTGATGGTCCATCGGGCCCCATCTTCCTCGGCTGCGGTGATTGGCATTGTCTTGGAGGGCCGTGTTGCCGTGGCGACAACACAGTGCTGCCGCCGCCGCGCTGTCTGGTGGCGAAGTCGCTGCCCATGATGTTTCGGCAAGGAGCCTGCCAATGGAAGTGATGACGACACCGCGCACTGGGCCTGGATGACGCATCCGTCGCGGCGCAGAGGTCGCAGCGGTGTTGCTGGCATCCGCCACCGCACTGCTGGCCGGCTGCCAGACCACGCCGGCAAGGGGGCGCGAACGTGTGGGCGATGTCGTCGCGGTGCCCCGCACGCGCGCGGAACTGACGCAAGACGCCAGCCACGCCAACCTGCACGCAGCCGTGAGAGCAGGCGTCGGCCCTGCCAATGCGAGAGCCCAGCGCCTGGTGCTGGCCAGCTGCGCCTTGCCCGACCCCAGTTCGTCCAATGGAGCGTGGCTTCACACCATCACCCCCCTTTTTTGGCTGCGGGCACGCGGCCGGCACCGGGCTTGCGGCTGGCCTTGCGGGCGCCGGGCGATCCCTTCGCCAGACCGCGGATGCTCGTGCGCCTGCGTTCAGGCGCGGACGAAGGCTCACTGCAGACAGGGCCCCTCGGCGAGGTGCTGGGCCGCGTTGACATCCCATCCGCCCCCGGCGCAGCGAGGCGGTCGGCCTGCCATCAGTGATCACTGCCAGGGGCCCAGGAAACGCTTGACCTTGCCCCCGTGGGAAGGTGAACACTGGTGCGACTGGCCCCACTCAACCCGGAGAACCCATGAACAGCAGCATGAACATCGGCGAGACGGCGAAGGCGGCGGGCGTCTCGGCGAAGATGATCCGTCACTACGAGCAGATCGGCCTCTTGCCTGAGGCGGAGCGCACCGACGCCGGCTACCGTCAGTACGGCGAGCGTGACGTGTCCGTGCTGCGCTTCATCCGGCAGTCCCGGAGCCTGGGCTTCTCGATCCCGCAGATCGCCGATCTGCTCGGCCTGTGGAGCAACCGGCGCCGCGCGAGCCGCGAGGTCAAGGAGGTGGCCAGACGGCACCTGGACGACCTGGCCGAGAAAATGCGCGAGATGGCGGCAATGAAGGCCGCGCTCGAGCGCTTGGTGATGTCCTGCCATGGCAGCGACGATCCGCACTGCGCGATCCTCGCGGAACTGGCGGCCGACAGTCCGGCCACGCCCGAACCCGGGCGCGTGGGCCAGCAGCCGCTGCGCAAGACGCCAGCACGACAGCCCCGTCAGGTGACCGAGGCAGGCGCCGCGTCGTCGCCACATGCCGATCTGATGGCCTGGACCCGTAACGTCCACAGCGCGCACGGCTCGCACTGAAGAGCGCTCGGTTTGCGAGGCGGCGGCAGCCCACCCGGCAGCAGGCTCAGGCCCTCGCACTGCCCGTCGCCATTCCCGGCGAATCCAGGATGACTTGACCTTTCCACAGTGACAAGGCCAATCATCAACACATCGTCAACCCAAGGAGTGATCGAAATGCAAGTCTTTCGCGTGAATGACATGACCTGCGGTCATTGCGTCAGCACCATCACAAAGGCCATCAAGGCCACTGACAAGGATGCGAAGGTCACCATCGATCTGGCGCAGCACCTCGTCATGGTGGAGCCGACCGAAGCGGACGCACAGGACCTCACCGACGCCATCGCCGAGGCCGGCTACACGCCGGTGTCGGTGCAGGCCACCACCGTGGTGGCAGAGCCTGTCAAGACGGGCGGCTGCTGCAGCCGCACCTGATCATGGGGCGCGAAGTCCCTTGAGGCACATCAAGCCGGGGCGACCGATGCGGCGCGCATACTGGCTGGCGCCTTCAACGGAGATCAGCATGAAGCTTGCCCTGGCAGTACTCGGCACCTCGTTCGTACTGGCCGGTTGTGCCGCTGGCCCCAAGGAACCTGACCACGCCGCCCATCACCCGCCGGGGGCTGCTGCGGCAGCTTCAGCCGCACCGACACCTGGCCAGATGGACTCGATGATGAAGTCGATGCAGGAGATGCACGACAGGATGATGGCCGCCAAGACCCCGGAGGAGCGCGCCAAGCTGATGCAGGAGCACATGAAGCTCATGCAGGACAACATGGCCATGATGGGCCGGATGCACGGCAGCAAGGGCGGCATGGGGATGGGTGGCGGCATGCGCATGAGCCCGGAGATGATGGGCAAGCGCATGGACATGATGGAAATGATGATGGACCGCGAGGCGACGAAGCCACCGGCCGCCAAGTAGGCGGGCGAGGGGCGTCATGCATCACGAGGAGCCCGTGGCACCGTCGCGCTGGCGCTCGCCGCTGGGCATCTTCATGCTCGCAGCCGGCGCGGTCGGCGTCTACTACCTGCTCACCGAGCATCTGACTCACGTGACGCAGGCCATCCCTTACCTGGTTCTGCTGGCGTGCCCGCTGATGCACTTCTTCCATGGGCACGGGCAAACTGGCCATCGGGACCGCGGGCAGCCCAAGGACCGCACACCGCCGCCATGACATGAATGGCGGGCCTCGCGGTCACGAGAGGGCCGCCGAATTGGCCACGTGAATGGGAGCCGTCGTGCTTGGCGCCGGCGCGGCACTGATGCTGCCGGAGTGGCTGCGCGCCCATGCCCTGCCGCTGCTGGCTGGCGGGGCACTCGTCCCCGCCCTCGGCATGACCCTGAAGGTCCGCCTCGATCGTTGGGACGGGCCACACCTCTGGTGAGAGCGGGCATTGTTCTGGCTATGCTGGGTCGGCTTGGCCGCTCTCGGCCTGTCGATTGCGGTCGTGTTGCCGCTCGAAAGCGCGCCCTTGACCTTCCCACCGGGACAAGGTCAAAACTGGCAGCGACAACAGGAGAGCGCCATGTCTGACCGCAGCAGCACGAACCACGATCACGCGCATCACGCCCATCACGCGCATGAGGCCGAGGGCACCCACGTGATGCCCGACGGCACGGTGATGAAGGGCGGACACCACGACCACGCGGGGCACGGCCACCACGACCACGGCCATCACGTCCACACACCGTCGCAGCCGAAGCCCGGCCCTGGAGGCGACCCGAGCCAGGTCGAGTACACCTGCCCGATGCACCCGCAGGTGCGCCAGATGCGACCGGGGAGCTGCCCCATCTGCGGTATGGCGCTCGAGCCCGTGCTGGCCACCGCCGAGCAAGGCGAGAGCCCCGAGCTGCGCGACATGACGAAGCGCTTCTGGATCGGCACCGCGCTGACGGTGCCGGTCTTTGCACTGGAGATGGGCGGCCACCTGACGAATCTGAGTCACGTACTCGGCCAGCAGATATCGAACTGGATACAGCTGCTGCTGGGCACGCCGGTGGTGCTTTGGGCGGGCTGGCCCTTCTTCGTGCGCGCCGTCGCGTCGGTGAAGAACCGCAGCCTGAACATGTTCTCGCTCATCGCGCTGGGCACGGGCGCGGCCTGGATCTACAGCATCGTCGGGACCGTAGCGCCACAGCTGTTCCCCGCGAACCTGCGCATGGCCGATGGCGCCGTCGCGATCTACTTCGAGGCGGCAGCGGTGATCACGGTGCTCGTCCTGCTCGGCCAGGTGCTGGAGCTGCGCGCCCGGGAGAAGACCTCGGGCGCCATCAAGGCTCTGCTGGGCTTGGCGCCGAAGACGGCTGTGAAGGTCAACGCCGACGTCAGCGACGAGACCGTCCAGGTCGATTCCATCCAGGTCGGCGACCTGCTGCGCGTGCGCCCCGGCGAAAAGGTGCCGGTCGACGGCGAACTCACCGAGGGCAAGGGCAACGTCGACGAGTCGATGGTGACCGGCGAGCCGATCCCGGTGGCAAAGGCGATGGGCTCCAAGGTCACGGCGGGCACGTTGAACCAGACTGGCGGTTTCGTGATGCGCGCCGAGAAGGTCGGTGCCGATACCCTGCTCTCGCAAATCGTGCACATGGTCGCGGCCTCCCAGCGCAGCCGGGCACCCATCCAGCGCATGGCCGACGAGGTGGCCGGCTGGTTCGTCCCCGTCGTGATCGGCGTGGCGGCGCTGACCTTCGTCGCCTGGCTGGTCTGGGGGCCGTCGCCAGCGTTCAGCTATGCGCTGATCACCGCGGTGGCCGTGCTGATCATCGCCTGTCCCTGTGCGCTGGGGCTGGCCACGCCGATGTCGATCATGGTGGGTGTCGGCCGCGGCGCGCAGCATGGCGTGCTCATCCGCGACGCCGAGGCGCTGGAGCGCATGGAGAAGGTCGACACGCTGGTCGTCGACAAGACCGGCACTCTGACCGAAGGCCGGCCCAAGGTGGTCCACATCGAACCCGCGCCGGGTTTCACTTCCGACGCCGTCCTTCAGAAGCTCGCGAGCGTTGAACGCGCCAGCGAGCATCCGCTGGCGATGGCCATCGTCATGGACGCTCAGGAACGCAAGCTGCCGCTGTCGCCCGTCACCGACTTCGACTCGCCCGTGGGCAAGGGCGTCATCGGCACTGTCGACGGTCAGGTCATCGTTTCGGGCAGCGCGAAGTTTCTGGCCGAGCACGGCATCGACACAGCGAACCAATTCGCCGCAGCGGAGGCGCAGCGCCAGAAAGCAGCGACGGTGATCTTCGTCGGCGTGGGCGGCGCGCTGGCGGGCTTCGTGGCAATCGCCGACCCGATCAAGGCGACGACTGCTCAGGCCCTGCGGGCGCTCAAGGCCGCGGGCGTGCGCATCGTCATGCTGACCGGCGACGGGAAGACCACAGCCGAGGCGGTCGGCCGCGAACTCGGCATCGACGAGGTGGTAGCCGAGGTCTTTCCCGAGGACAAGGCGTCGGTCGTGTTACGTCTGAAGTCCGAGGGGCGCGTGGTCGCGATGGCCGGCGACGGCGTCAACGACGCGCCGGCGTTGGCCGCGGCCGACGTCGGCATCGCGATGGGGACCGGCACCGACGTGGCGATGGAGAGTTCGGGCATCACCCTGCTCAAGGGTGACCTGATGGGCATCGTGCGGGCGCGCACGCTGTCGCACGCGACGATGAAGAACATTCGGCAGAACCTGTTCCTGAGCTTTGCCTACAACGTCGCGGGCATTCCCCTCGCGGCAGGGGTGCTCTACCCGTTCTTCGGATTGCTGCTGTCGCCTGTTGTGGCTGCTGTGGCTATGGCCCTGTCATCAGTGAGCGTGATCGGCAACGCCTTGCGCCTGCGCACCGCCAAGGTCGATTGAGAAGAGCGGCGGCTCCTCCGGGCTGGTTCCAACTCGATCAGGTGCTTCCCGCACCGGCATTCGCCTGCTGGTACGGCCACCGTGCGCGCGCCGGTCCCGCTTCGAGGCCCGCCGGGTATTGACCTTCGATGGCACCCGTAGCATTGCTCGGAGACTCGAAATGTGCTGACCGGTGAGGGCCCATTTGGCTGCCCAATAACGGTCATCGGGGTAAGACTGCTTATGGCCGACTGGAGCCGACCGGTTTTCGCCGACGAACGGCCGGTGTACTCCAGGTTGCCGACCTTCGGGTTCGGACTGGGGCGCCGTCAGACCGCGGTGACGTTGAACCGATCGCAGAGGTCATCCACCTGCTGCGGCTTGAGCTTGTCGGCGCGCAGCTTGCGCAGTCCTCTGCGCTCGAAAATGGCGTAGGCGAACCCCTTGTTCATCTGCCGCGACACGTACCGGATTCCATCCCAGCGTGGGCTCGCAGCGTGGATCGCCCGCGCCCAGGCCTGGCTCGCCGTGTAGTCGGCGGATGCACTGATGTCGTTGTTCAGTCCCAGGGCCTTGAGCGCTGCACCGGTCAGGTCAGCCAGTACCAGCGACTTGCGCCGATCACAGGTAAACCGCACGACCGAGCGCTCCGTCAGTTCTGCGGCCGGCACCTCGTAGCTGCCGTTGACGAACCGCCCGCACTCATGGATGACGCTCTCCGCGAAGGCAACCTCGATTGTGCTGGCGGTGTAGCAAGTGCCGAATGGGCTGGCACCGCTAGGATCTGCATCGTCAAAGCGGTAGATGCCGGCCGACCAGTACGGCTCGGTGGCCGGATGCCGGCTCAAGCGCACGAGCGACGCGACTTCGATCCTGGTCGGTCGAAGCAGATCCTCGAAGGAACCGGGATCAGGCGGCCGCAGCGACACGCGAAGCGCCTCGCTCGCGCACCCATACCGCGGCCAAGCGCTCCACCTTGGCCAGGGCAGTCCCCGCCTCCAACGCGGCGGCCACGCTCTTTCCTGCGAGGGCGCCGTGTTCGCGCAGCCAGAACATCAGCTTCTCGCTGGCGCCGAGGTCACCGAGCGCGCGGCAGATGGCTGCCACGGCCTCGCGATCCATCCCGAGGAACGCCTGCGGGTAGTAAAGCCGGTTGCCGACCTTCACTGCAAAGACTTCGCCACGGTCTGCGGCCGGCGCCAAGGCTTGGCGCGTCAGCCCCCAGGCCTGCGCGAGTTGCTCGCCGGGCACGACGAGGCCATCCTTGACCCACTGGACACGCGCTGCCTCGCCGCGCGCGGTCGCACCAGCCAGGCCGCCAGTGGCCTGAGAGTGCTGGTAGTCCGCGGCAGGGGACTGGGCGTGCGCCACTCGGGCTCGAACACCCCGCGTACTTGGCAGTTGCATACCTTGCTTGCTGACGGCCGAGCGCAAGCTGCCCAGGTCTTCGCTGAGACGCCCAACGGTGGCCTCAAGCTGCGCGATGCGGCGTAGCAGGACGGGTGTGCTGAGATTGGTGCTCATAGTCGGATTCTACGCAAATCCAGCTAACAGAGCAAATGCGGCAAATGGAGCTTGCCGGCGACGGCTGCGGTGACTCCCCCGCTCGTTCTAACCAGGGGCGGGCCAGGCCCGAACCCGACGGTGCAGGCTTAGATTGAGGGGGCTTTGTCACAGCTATGCCGATAACTAACCTTAGCGGCATAGCACTGCCACACGCGTAAACTGTCTCGCGTGGAAACCGGCTTGTCTGTAACCGCAAAGCTGCTGTCGCTGCCTGAAGCGGCGGAGCTGGCGGCACTTCGGGCCTGGCACGAGGGGCTGTCATCGAGGGATGCGGTGGCGCGGTACCTCGGTGAAGCGCGGTCAGCGGGACAGTCGTCGCGCGGCGTCATCGGGGCGATCCGCCGTGACATCGCGGCCTTCGCTAGGTCGCGCCATCGGGACGACCTGGCCAAGCTTTTCACCGGACCTGCCCGCAAAGGCCCCGCAGCCACACGCGCCGTGGCCACCGCCATTGAGCAACTCCGCAGCGCGCCAGTTCCCGTACCTCTGATCGGCGACGGGGTCGACCACTGGCTTGAGCCACGCGTAGCCGCTGCGTTGCGCAAGGCTGGCATCAAGACCTTAGCCGACCTAACGCGTCGAGTACCCCGCCGCAGACGTTGGTGGGTCGACATCGACGGCATCGGCAAGGCCGGTGCGCGCCGGATCGGGGCGTTCTTCGCCGCGCATGAAGACCTGACCGACCGTGCTCGCGCGCTGCTGGTCACCCAGGCGCCATCGGATGCAGTTCCCTGGGAGAAGCTCGTCGTGCCTCATGAGGTCGACGGCACCGTGGGCCTGCATCGTGCGCCGCGCTCGTCGTGCGCCCTGCGGGCCAACAACGACTACGAGGCGGTCCAGGCCTGGCTGTCGCTGCACGAAGCGCCCGCCACGCAGCGGGCCTACCGCAAGGAAGCTGAGCGGCTGATCCTGTGGGCGATCGTCGAGCGCGGCGTGGCCCTATCCTCGCTGGCCACCGAGGACGCCGTGACGTACCGGGCTTTCTTGCGGCAACCGACGCCGAGGCAGCGTTGGGTAGGGCCGGCGTCGCCTCGCCACTCCACCGAGTGGCGGCCGTTCGCTGGCGGCCTGTCCACGCGCTCCAGGGCCTATGCGCTGTCCGTGCTGAGCTCGATGTTCCGGTGGCTGATCGAGCAGCGGTACGTACTGGCCAATCCCTTCGCCGGCATCAAGGTCCGCGGCGCCAGGCAGACGACCCTGGACACGACGAGATCCTTTTCCGAGGGTGAGTGGAAGCTTGTAAGGACGGTCGCCGAGGGGCTGGAGTGGTCGTACGGTTGGCAGCCGAGCGCCGCTCAAAGGCTTCGCTTTCTGATCGACTTCAGCTACAGCACGGGGCTGCGTGCCGGCGAACTGGTGCACGCCAAGCTTGGATCTATCGAGGTCGACGCGCACGGCGATACCTGGCTGCACGTGGTCGGCAAAGGCAGCAAAGCCGGTAAGGTGGTACTGCCAGGGCTGGCGCGTGGTGTTCTGGACCGGCACCTGGCTCAGCGGGGCCTCCCCGTGACGCCAGCGAAGTGGAACCCCGCCACGCCGGTGCTTGGCAGCCTCGATGACGAGGCCGGGATCACGTCCAAGCGTCTGTGGGCGATCGTCAGAAGGTTCTTCGCCACGACAGCCGATGTCCTGGCCGACACGAATCCCGCGCTGGCCGAGAAGCTGCGGCGGGCCACGCCGCACTGGATGCGCCACACGCATGCAACGCATGCGCTTCAGCGAGGTGCCGAGCTGACGACGGTGCGAGACAACCTGCGACACGCGTCCTTGTCGACAACGTCCATGTACCTGCATTCGGACGATCTTCGCCGGGCGAGGCAGATCGGTGGGGCGTTCGAGGCGCCTGCGGCGTGAACGGCCCGGGCGGGTCGAAGCGTGTCAATTTGCATCGAAAGCACAAGAGCTCCGCGAGAGGCGGTTTTGCAAGTGCTTGTCGCTGTTGGAGTTTTTCAGGCCTACCGTGTCAATTTGCAGGAAAAATACGATTACCCCGAGGTGGCGCACAACGCGGTGTTCATCGGCGGGCCGGGCACGGGCAAGACCCACCTGAGCACGGCCATCGGTGTGGCCGGCATCACCCGGCGCGGCAAGCGCGTGCGCTTCTACTCCACCGTCGACCTGGTCAACGCGCTGGAGCGCGAGAAGGCCGAGGGCCGTGCAGGACGCATCGGCGCCACGCTGATGCACATGGACCTGGTGATCCTGGACGAACTCGGCTACCTGCCGTTCAGCCAGGCCGGCGGCGCCTTGCTCTTCCACCTACTCAGCAAGCTCTACGAGCGCACCAGCGTGATGATCACCACCAACCTGACCTTCGGCGAGTGGGCCGCCGTCTTCGGCGACGCGAAGATGACCACCGCGCTGCTCGACCGCCTTACCCACCACTGCCACATCATCGAGACGGGCAACGAGTCCTACCGCTTCCGGCACTCCTCGGCCACCGCCAAGACCCGGATCCGGGCGCGCGAGCAGGCCCGCCGCAGCCCCCCAACAGACCCCAACCAGGAGGGCTCCAACCCACTCAGCGAATAGACTTATCCACAGACGGCAGTCCCCGCGACTGCCACCCGCCTCTGGTCAAAGTTCAGTCGGCACGGGTGGTCAGAATTCGGTCGGCGGCAATAGTGTGGCCGTCTTACCCGGGTTCCGACCCTTCCTGGCCGACCTCCGGCCTCTCACTCTGGAGACTTCCATGCCCTCGATCCCCCAGCCCCTGACCATTCGCCAGTGGTCGGCGGGCGCCCTGTGCGTCATTGCTTGTGCGTCAGCACAGGCCCAGTCGACCGACAGCGTCCAGGTCTATGGACTGATCGACGCCATGGCTCGCCGCGCCACGAACGCGCCGACGAGCGGCGCAACCAACCTGGCCGACGGCGCGTACACCGGCAGCCGCTTCGGCGTGCGCGGCCGCGAAGACCTGGGCGGTGGGATGACCGCCTACTTCTCGCTGGAGCAGGGCATCGATCCGTCGACCGGGTCGTTGCAGCAATCCACTGCCAGCAACGGGTTGGGCCAATCGGCAGCTCCCAATGGACGTGCCTTCGGCCGGGAATCGCTGGTTGGCCTGAGCACACCTTGGGGAACCGTCAGCCTGGGTCGTCAGTACACAGAAGCGCACTTGATGTCGGGCCGCTTCCAACCGCAAGCCAACCCCAGCGAAGCAGCACTGTCTGTGCTGAGCGGACACCACGTGGCGCGCCAGGACAACATGCTGCGATACGCGCACAAGTGGGGAGCCTTCGGCATCTCGGCGAATGTGGTCGCCCGCGAGACCAACGGCAAGGCACATGGCCTGAGCCTCTCGTACAACGCCGCGCCGGTCGAACTGGTGGCCTACGCGCAAGACATGGACACGAATGCCGCCGGCGCCGACACGCGCAAGATCCGCGGTCTTGGCGGCAACGTGGCGGTGAACAAGGCGCTCAAGGTCTACCTGGGCATGATGACCCGCAGTCAAGACGTCAGCCTTCAGAAAAACCAGGTGCTGACCGGCGGCCTGAACTACAACGTGACTGACCTGCTGATCTGGACGATCGGCTACACCGACGACCATCAGAAGAACGTCAACGCAGGACACCGCAAGCTGGTCTTCACGGGCCTGGACTACTTCCTGTCGAAGCGGACGGACGCCTACATCGTGGTGGACAACAACCGAATCACCGGCTCGTACCCGGTGCCGTCGTTCATGGGAGGCCGCGGAGCGCAGACGGGCCTCGGTGTTGGCCTTCGCCATCGCTTCTGATCTGCAGGCGATC
>NZ_BJCL01000017.1 GCF_005403045.1 Pseudaquabacterium pictum | reverse complement strand
TTGGCGCTAGCGCAGCCGCATCGAGTTCGCCGCGGCGCAGGGCGGTTTCGATGCGTCCCGCCTCGGCTGCCAGCGCCAACGCGCCGACCTGACCGGCGCTGGACTTCAGCGAGTGGACGCCACGCTGCACGAGTTTCAGGTCTTGAGCGCGAATGCCCTGTTCGATCGTATCGAGCGTCTGGCCCACGGTGCGATCGAAGAGCCGGAGCAGATGCTTTGGGTAGTTGGGGTCCGACCCGTCGGCCACCATCGGCAGCTTCGCCATGACGCCCGGGTCGAAGACGGGAGCCGAACCCTCGGGCGAGTTTGGCGCTTCGGCTTCGTCCAAGGGCTGTGGCGCGCTGTCGGGGATGCGATCGCGAAAGGCCCAGCGCTCTGCCACCGCCACCAGGTGCGACGCCAGCACCGGCTTGGTGACGAAGTCGTTCATGCCCGCGGCCAGGCAGGCGCTGCGGTCCTCGGCAAACGCGTTGGCCGTCAGCGCTACCACCGGCACCGCGCGGTTCAGGTCCCCGGCGCGTCCCGCGCGCAGGCGGCGCGTTGCCTCCAACCCGTCCATGTCGGGCATCTGCCAGTCCATCAGAACCAGATCGAATCGCGTGTGTTCCAGTTGCTGAAGCGCAGAGGCGCCGTTGCTCGCGACGCTGCATCCAAAACCCGCGTAGTCCAGCATCGATCGCACGACCGCCTGGTTGATCGCGTCGTCCTCCACCAGGAGCACGTGTGCCGCTGCGTGGCTTGGCGCGGGCGTGACGGGCGCGTCAGAGGCCGACACCTGGGCACTGCGCCCGTTGGCCAATCGGCTGACCAGGGTGCTGCGAAGGACCGGACGCGACATCGCGCGAGCCAGGCCGAGAGATTCGCGCGCGTGAGCCTGCTCAGCGTCGGCCGCACTATCGATCGGCAATACCCGGCGGGGGTCCAACCGCGGCAACGCCCGAGACAGCAGTGCGCGGCCCGCTTCCGAGTCCAGCGCGACGATGAACCAAGGGGGTCTGCCCCGCGAGTCGTTGCCCTGGAGGAACGCCTGCAGTGCTGTCAGGTCATGGCAGCGCTGTGCCTGGCAACCCAGTCGCTGCAGCAGCGCTGCCAATGCCTTGGCACTCGGTTCATGCGGCTCACACCAGGCAACGCGCAGGTCCAGGGTCGCGGCCTCGTCGCCGGCCCGGTCGGCCGGGGGCAAGGGCAACTCCAGCGTGAAGCATGAGCCCACGCCGACGATCGACTGCGCCGTGACATCACCGCCCATCAGCCTGGCCAGGTCGCGGCAGATCGCCAACCCCAGGCCGCTGCCGCCAAAACGTCGCGTGGTCGACGCGTCGGCCTGCTGGAAGGGCTCGAAGATCGTTTCCAGGGCTTCGGGTGCAATGCCGATGCCGGTGTCGCGGATCTGAATCTGCAGGCGGTCCGCCACGCCCTCGACCGGGCGGACGTCCACGCTGACGTCGCCCTGGGCCGTGAACTTGACGGCATTGCCCAGCAGGTTCAGCACCAGCTGGCGCAGGCGCACGTCGTCGCCATGTCGCCACAGCGCCATGGTGGGGTCGACGCAGCAGCTCAGGCGCAGCCCCTTGGTCGCGGCCAGGGCGGAAGACGAGACCACTGCCGCCTCAACGCAATCGAGCACGTTGAAGTCCTGCGCCTGCAGCTCGAGTGCGCCGGCCTCGATGCGCGCCAGGTCCAGCACGTGCTCGATCAGGCCCAGCAGGTTGCTGCCGCTGGTTCGGATGATCTCCACCAGCTCGGCGCGCCGGCCTGCATCGCCACCCTGGGCCTGCAGCAGCTGCGCAGCGCCGATCACGCCGTTCAGCGGGCTGCGCAGCTCGTGGCTCATGTTGGCCAGGAAGCGCGTCTTGGCCAGCGAAGCAGATTCGGCCAGTGCCTGCGCCGCTTCCGCCACTTCGGCCTGCTGCGCCAGGCGCAGGTTCATCGCCACCAGCGTGCTGCCGCGCTGCTCGATCTCGGACAGCATGTGGTTGAACGCCCCGACGGCCACGCCCACTTCGTCCTTGCCCGTTGCCGGGAGACGCAGCGAATAGTTCTGTTCGCGCGTGATCTTGGCGGCGGTCTGGGCCAGGCTGACCACGGGCACGCTGATGCGGCGGGCCAGGCGCTGTGACACGACCAGCGCCAGCAGCGCTGCAACCAGGCTCGCCGCGGCTGCCGCCAGCGCCTGCCAGCGCAGCTTCCGCTGCACCTCTTCCAGGTTCACGTGCAGCGTGATACGGCCCACCGTGTCGCCGGCGCTGCCGGCGATGATGGGCGTGCTCACCTGCAGCCAGCCTCTCGCCAAGCCGCCCAAATCAGCCTGGCCCTGCTGCAGCACGGCGTTGCCCATGCTGTGCAGCAGCCGGCCCGCCGGGTCGTGGACCCACGCTCCCTGGATCTGCGGGCGGGTCTTCAGCACGGCCACGGCGTCCTTGATGCCCTGCGAGTCTGCGAAGCTGACGGGGGCCTGCAACGCAAAGGCGACGCTGCGGGCGACCTGATGCGCCTCTTCCGTGGAGTCGCGATCGGCGTAGTACCAGGCCATGCCCAGCATGGCTGCCATGGCGAGCATCGCCGAAAGTACCGCCCCCAGGCCCAGCAGCGCGGCCAGGCGTACGCCCAGCCGCTGGGAGAAGGGCGGGCGTTCCAGCCCCGAGGCTCGCCAGAGTGTCATTCGCGCACCTGCCGTGCCAGCTTGAGCACCTGGCTGGAGACCGTCAGCTGTGCCTGCCGAAACGCGGCCATGTTGATGTCGAAGCGGATCGAGTCGTTGACGGGCACGAATTCGACCATGCCGCCGAGGTTCAACATTCCATCGGCGTCTCCGACGACCAATATCGGGCCGCCTGCTACGGCGCGCATCAGGTCGGACACACGCTCTGCACTGGCATGCACGAAGAGCACGTTGCAGCCGGTCAGGGGCGGAGCCTTGACGACCTGGATTCGCCGGCCATTGACCACCTGGCCATCGGCCTCGGCGAAGGCCTGGGAGATGGCTGCATCGCGCTGCGCGAGGCACACCCGCAGCGGGTCGCCGCTGGCCGCTCCTGGCCACTGCACGAAGCGCGTCAGGCTCAGTGTCAGCTTGGCCTTGAGCGCGGCTTCGGCCTGCGCCTGTGCAAGTGCCGGCGTCGGCGCCCACAGGACCGCGAACAGCGCTGCGGCCACAGCCGGGCCAAGCCGGTGCAACTGCGCCATGAACTGCAGCACATGAGGCATCGGAGTGCCCGTCTATGCCGTCAGAACGCCAATGCCCAGCGCAGGGAGACCACGCGGCCGTCCTGCTCGATCCGGTCAGAACGGAATTCCGGTCCTGCCGGATCCGCCACACGACGGTTGGCCAGGTTGTAGACGCTGCCCGTCAGCGACCAGACGCGCTCCGGCGGATCCCACACCAAGGTGGTGTTGGCCACCAGCTGGGTGCCCAGGCGCTGCCCGGTCAGCGTGTAGCGTGTGCCGGTACCCTGCAGCTCCAGCCCGAGCCGCATGGGCAGGCCGGGCAGCGGTGTCGTGGCGTGCAGTTTGAGCAGCGTCCGAGGCGCATTCGACGGCTCGCTGCCGTCATCCAGGCGCACGCGCTGCTGACTTAAGCTGGCGCGAAGCCTCCAGCCTGAGGCAGCCAGGTACTCGCCTTCCAGCTCGATGCCGCGTGCGTGCGCCGCGCCAACGTTGCGATAGATCAGCACGCCGTCGTCACGCGGGACCTGCTCGATCAGGTCGCGCACCTGGTTGTCGAAGAGCGATGCCGAGAGCCGCAGCCGCTCGTCGGCACGCCAGTCGGCGGCCAGTTCGTAGGAGCGCACGCGCTCCCGGCGTAGCGTCTCGTTCCACGCTTCGCCCGAAGCGGCCGGGGCACGCTCATAGAAGTTGGGCTCCCGGTAGGCTTCACCGGCAAGGGCCTTGACCACCCAGGCCTGCGTTGGCTGCCACACCAGCGACAAGCGGGGCGTGCCGTGCCATTGGTCGGTGGTCTGGCGGTCCAGCCGGGCGCCAAGTCCGAGCTTCCAGCCGGGTGCGACCGCGATTTCGTTGGTGACGAAGAATCCGTAGCGGGAACTGTCGGTCCCGGTGTCGGTCACGGTTGGACCACCGGCATCGAACACGGTGGAAAGCACCCGCTGACGATAGTTGCGTTGCACATCGGCGCCCAGCAGCAGCATCTGCGAGTCACCCATTCGTATCGTGCGGCGCAGCTCGGCCTGCCACCAGCGACCCTGGTTCTGGTACGTGGTGAGCAGCCGATCCGGCTCGTACCGGCCGAAGTCGTGGTAGTCGTAGAAGCCCAGCCCGGTCTGGAACGACCAGCCACTCCCGTCGGCCGCGAGTCGCTGCCAGCTGCCGCTGATCAGCGACATCCGGTCGGTCCAGACCGAGCGGTCGCCGAAGACGAGGTCGAACGGGGCGTTGGGGATCGTCTTCGATCGCTCCGAGACGATCGCGCTCAGGTTGAGCTCCCCGCCGCTCCAGCGCATCTGCAGCTTGCGGTCGCGCTCGCCGTCGAGCCCGTGGACATGGCCATCACCGCCGCCCGGATCGAACTCGGGGATCACCAGGTCGGTGCCTGGCCGGTTCTCTGCGCTGGCCGCCACGAGCAGAGAGCCTGCGGCGAACTCGTGCCCCGAGCTGAACTGCACCTTGCGGGCACGCTGGCTGTCCACGCTGACAGCCAGGGACTGGCCGCGCAGGCTGGCGGCGTTGCGCGTGACGACGTTGATGACGCCGAACACCGCATTGGGGCCGTAGATCACCGAACCAGGTCCGGGGATGAACTCCACCCGCTCGATCAGCGCGACATCGATCGGAAACTCTCGCCCGACCAGCACCGAGTCATAGATGTTGTCGTTGGCGCGCACGCCATCGATCAGCAGCAGCAGGCGCGAGCTGTAGTCGCCGGGACGGCTGAGGCCGCGGACGCCCAGGTAGGTGTAAGTGCGGTCGTATCGCGTGAAGACGCCACGCACACCTCCCAGCACTTCGCCCAGCGTGCGCCAGCCGAAGCTGCGGATGTCGCCCTGGGTCAGCACGGTCACCGCGGCCGGGGCTTCGGCGGCGCTTTGCTTGTACTTGGACGCCGCATAGACCGGTGTGGCCAGCAACTGTTCCAGCTCGGGATCGTCGCCGGCATGGCTGTTGAGCGCCGCGCAGAGCAGTGCTGCTGCAGCCAGGGTTCGAGAGAAGAGGGTATGCATGTTCGGTGCTCAGTGCGGCGCGGCCGCCTCGAGTACGGGCCTGGTGGCCAGCAGGGCCTCGTACGCTTGGGCGGGCATCGGCCTGGCATACAGGTAGCCCTGGTGGAGGTGACAGCCCAGGCGCTGAAGGGCGGCCGCCTGCGATGGCGTCTCGACGCCTTCCGCGACAACCTGCATGTTCAGCCGATGGGCCAGGGTGACGATGGCCTCGACCAGCGCGCTTTCCTTCTCGCCGTGGTCCACGTCGATCACGAAGCTGCGGTCGATCTTGAGCTCGTCGATCGGAAAGCGCTTGAGATAAGCCAAGGACGAGTAGCCGGTGCCGAAGTCGTCGAGCGACAGCTTGAAGCCGTGTGCATGCAACTCCTGCAATCGCTCGACGGCGCGATCGAGATCCTTCATCAGCATCGACTCGGTGACTTCGAGCACCAGCGCCTGGGGTGACATGTGGTGGCTACGCACAAGCTGATCCAGGCGTTCCACCAGGCCGTCGGCCATGAAGCAGGACGCAGCCACGTTGACCGCGATGGGCTGTTCCCGCAGGCCGGCCCGCTTGCAGCGGGTTGCGAGCGCGCAGACCTCGTCCAGCACCCAGGCGGTCAGTTCGGTGATCTGCCCGGTCTCCTCGGCCAGGGGGATGAACTCGCCCGGCAGCAGCAGGCCGCGCTCCGGGTGTTGCCATCGCACCAGCGCCTCGGCGCTCCGCATCTCGCCGCTGGTCG
This sequence comes from Pseudaquabacterium pictum, assembly GCF_005403045.1. Lineage (GTDB taxonomy): Bacteria > Pseudomonadota > Gammaproteobacteria > Burkholderiales > Burkholderiaceae_C > Pseudaquabacterium > Pseudaquabacterium pictum. The sequence continues at coordinate 118,006 of NZ_BJCL01000017.1, read as the reverse complement.
AATCGATCTTGGGCTGCAGGTACAGGCGCAACTCTCCGCCCGCGATGGCGCGGCGCAGCTCCGCCTCGCGGGCCAGGCGGGCGCTGGCCTGGGCGTTCATTGCCTCGTCGAAGAATCGTCGTTCGCCCGCGCCGGCCGACTTGGCGGCATACAGGGCCTGTTCGGCATAGCGGATCAGGCCACCGGCCTCGGTCGAGTCGCGGGGGAACAGTGCGATGCCAACGGCTGCCGTCAGCTTCAGCTCGGTGCCATTCACGGTGATCGGCTCGGCCACCACCTGGCACAGCCGCTCCGCGGCCCTGGCTGCGTGTTCGGGCCTGCCGATGCCGGCCAGCAGGACGGTGAAGGCGTTGCCGCCCACGCGCGCCAGCACGCCGGTCTGGGTGGTTGCGTCGGAGGCGGCCGTCACATCACCGGCGCGAGTGTGGTCCTGCAGGCGCTGGGCCACGATGCGCAGCACCTCGTCGCCGGCGTCGCTGCCGAGCGCGTCGTTGACGCTCTTGAAGCGGTCGATGTCGATCTGCAGCATCGCGCAGGTGGCGTTGCCGTGGCGGGCCTGCTCGAGCACGCGCGTGGCCAGCCGCAGGAAGAACTCGCGGTTGGGCAGCCCCGTCAGGCCATCGTGCAGCGCGAGGTGCCGGATGCGGCGCTCGGCCTCGACGCGCTCGGTGATGTCGTGGGTGATGCCCTCGACGGCCACCTGGCGCCCGAGGGCATCCTGCACCGGAGCCGCCTGTTCGAAGACGGTGCGGGCGATGCCGTCGAAGCGCTCGATCGTGAAGGTCAGCTGGTAGGGCTGGCCATGGCTGACCAGGGCCTCGCGCGCCCGGCGCACTCGCTCGCGGTCGGCTTCGGTGACCCGGGCTAGGAAGGCCTCGGCCGAGGCGCACTGCGCGGCCTCGGGAGGCGCGCCGAAGATCCGGGCCAGTTCCTCCGAGCATCCCATGCGCCCGCCGCCCTCGAGCGACCAGTTGCCCAGGTGGGCCATCTGCTGCGCGCGGGCCATGCTCTCGCGGCTGCGGCGGATCGCATCCATGGCGGCGGCGCCTCGAAGTGCGTAGCGCACGCGGTAGACGAGCAGACCCCAGTGGATCGGCTTGGTGATGAAGTCCGTGGCGCCCGACTGGTGGGCCTGCTCGATCGACTCCAGGTCGTCCAGGCCGGTCAACATCAGCACGGGCACGTGCCGGCCATGCTCCAGCGCGCGCAGCCGGCGGCAGGTGTCGAAGCCGTCGATGCCGTCCATCACGACGTCCAGCAGGACCAGGTCGAAGGGCGCGTCGGTGAAGGCCGAAAGTGCCTGCACGCCGCTCTCGGCCTCGACGACCTCGAAGCCGGCATGGCGCAGCGTGCGCGCCGCCATGTCCCGTACCAGAAGGTCGTCGTCCACCACCAGCAGGCGGGGGCGGGAAGTCGAGGGCGTGATCACAGGAGCGGGGGCGGACATGGTGAAGGGACAAGCCATTCCGACGCGGGTTGCCGGCTCGCGTTCTTATCGGCGTGATCGATCAGATCTTGAACCCGGCCGTCCGCGGCCGCCGAGAGCCGGGTGAGGCCACGACTCGCGTTGACGACCGCTTAGCAATTGAGCCGTGACGGATCGCACGGCGGCGGGAGCAACGCCGCGCCTGCCCGGAGGTAGCTCTGCGGCCCGGTATGCTTGTCGGACCACTGCGTGTCGAGTGCCAACTTCGTCTGCGACTCGGCCGCGAATCCCCCCGTCCGGAAGAACTTCGACGTGCTCCATCCACCCCTGTTCGGTCGGCATCGTGGCGCCTGACTCGCCGCTGATCGATACCCTCGCCGAACTGCCCATGGGCGCTGGCGGCCACGCGCCGACCGAGCGCACGCGACGGCAGGTGCTGTTCGGGCTGCTGCTGCTGAACCTGTTGATGGCGGCTGTCTGCGCGGCCCTGCTGTTGTCGTCGAGGCGGTCGGAGATCGCCGACGCGAAGGCCCAGACCCTGAACGACGTGCGCCTGACGGAGCAGGTGGCCAGTGCCCTCTTCGACAAGGCTGCGATCGCCCTTGGGGCCGTTGGCGTCCAGGTCGAGCGCCAGCTGGGCGGATCCGGCCTGGACGCGTGGATCCTGTGGTCCATCGTGGACGCGCAGGCGGCACAGGTCCCCGAGATCCAGCGCATCGGCGTGTTCGATGCGCGTGGCGCACAGCTGTGCGGCGTGCCGGCCGAACGTTGCCAGCGCCTGGACATCGCCGACCGGGACTACTTCCAGCGCCTGCGCGACCATCCCGACGATCCAATCAAGTTGTACGGCCCCTACGACATCAGGACGGATGGGCGACCGGCCCTGGTGCTGGCGCGCTCGATGCGCATGCCGGACGGCCGCTTTGCCGGTGTCGTGATCGCGGTGATGCCTGTCGAGCGCCTGCGTGCCCTGGTGAGCACGCTGCGGCTGGGCAGCAGCGGATCGGTCAGTCTCCGAACGGCGGATCTTGCGCTGCTGTTGCGCCAGCCGGAACTGACCGGTCCCGATGCCGCCGCGGCAGGGCGCAAGGTGTCCGACCAGCTTCGTGCCGCCATCGCGGCAGAGCCTGGCGAGGGCGTCTACCGCGCCGTCACCGCCAGCGATGGTGTCGACAGGGTCGCGGCCTATCGGCGGCTCGGCAAGCACGCCCTGTACGTGATCGTTGGCCGGGCGACGGGCGACTTCCTGACCGGCTGGCGGCTGCAGGTGGCCTGGACCACTGGTTTCCTGCTGATCTTCGCGGTGGTCAGCTGGCAGCTGGCGCGCGCCACGTCGAGCAACCTGCGCGAGCATGCCCAGGCGCTTCGCCTGTACGACGAGGCGCCCTGCGGCTACCACACACTCGATCCCAGTGGCACTTACCTCAGCATCAATGCCACTGAGCTGGCCTGGCTCGGCTGTTCACGTGAGGAGGTGGTCGGGAAGCTGAAGCCCACCGACTTCTTCACCGACGAAGGCCGGGCGACGTTTGCGGCCAATTTTCCGAAGCTGGAACGCACAGGGCAGATCGAGGGCCTGGATCTCGACCTGGTCAGTCGTGACGGCTCCGTGCGGCGCGTGCTGGTGAACGCCACGGCAGTCAAAGCCTCCAAAGGCGGGTTGCTGCACAGCAACTCGGTGATGTACGACATCACCGAACTGCACGCGGCCCGAACGCAGCTGCGCGCGCTGGCGTTGCAGCAGGGCGTGATGCTCGACAACGACTTGATCGGCATCGTGCGGCTCAAGAACCGTCGCATCCTCTGGAAGAACCAGGCGATGGACCGGATCTTCGGCTACGCCAACGGCGACTGGAACGGCATGCCGTCGCGGGACCTGTACCTCGACGACGAGTCCCACCGGCGCGCGGGGGCGGAACTCCTGGCCGCGCTGGAGCAGGGGCAGGTGTACCGGTGCCAGCTGCCGATGCGGCGCAAGGATGGCAGCCCGGTTTGGATCGACGCAAGCGGGGCGTCGCTGGGCCCGGACACCGGGGAGGTCATGATGCTGCTGGCTGACATCACGGCCTTGAAGGCGGCGGAAGCGGAGCGCCTGCGAGCGGCCTCGCTGGAGGCCCAGAACTTCCAGTTGCGCGAGACGAACAGGCTCAAGAGCGAGCTGGTGGCGAACATGTCGCACGAACTGCGCACGCCGCTGAACGCGATCCTGGGGTTCGGGCAGATGCTCGAGTCCGGCTCGGTGAAGCCCGACTCGCCGAAGTTCGCCGGCTACATCAGCCGCATTGTCAGCAGCGGCAAGCACCTGCTCAGCCTGATCGACCAGGTGCTGGACTACGCCAAGGTTGAGTCCGGCAAGATGAACTTCGATCCCGAGCCCATCAGCGTGCCCCACACGCTGCATGAGGTGGTCGAGATGCTCCAAGCCGACAGCGCCTCCCGGCAAGTCGCAGTGCGGGTCGACGTGGACGACGGCGTGGAGTCGGTCATCACCGATCCGCTGCGCCTGAAGCAGATGCTGCTGGCGCTGGTCGGCAACGCGATCAAGTTCTCGCATGAAGGCGGCAGCGTCGACCTTCGCGCGAGCGTCGTGGACGATGCGTTCTGGCAGGTCGACATCGCCGATCGGGGTATCGGTATCGAGGAAGCGAACATTGCGCGGCTCTTTTCGCCCTTCGTGCAGCTGAGCTCGGGCTCGACCAAGACCCATGGTGGAACCGGCATCGGTCTGTCGCTGGTGCGATTGATCGCCCAGGCGCAGGGCGGACGCATCGAAGTTCGCAGCCAGTTCGGCGCAGGAAGCACGTTCTCCCTGATCCTGCCTCGAGATCTTGGCGAACGTGGGGGGCAGTCAGCCTTGGTAGATTGACTGGGATAGACCCGCCGCCTGCTGTCGAACTGCTCCGGTTCGGCAGGTTCACGCGTCGGTCGGGCCGCCGCGCAGATCAAGTACGACCATGAATCCGACCCAGGAGCCGGCGGTGCAAGTCATCTTGGCCATCGACTTCGCGGTGGCGCTGCTGCACACGTTCGCCGCCAAGCACTTCGAGCACCTCGCCCACCGCTAACCTCGGCCTGTTCCACCTGCTCGGTGAAGTGGAGGTCGTCTTCGGCTTCCGGGCCATCGTGCCCGTGCTGGTCATGGCTGTGGTCACCGGCGGTGGCCTTACTGGCGGGCGTCGTGCTGCTCGCTCATCACTCGGTGGCGTTCCTGGGTCTGTTCCTGATGATCCTGGGCTTAAGAAGGCCTATGGCGCGGTCGCGTGCAACTGCAGAGACCTTGCGCGCACCGCGAGCGAGCAGTTCGTGGGCGAAGGCCAAGCCGATGCCCCGGTTCGCGCCCGTGACGAGGACCACTGCGTTGTCGATCTTCATTGTTTCCTCGGTGCAGGGGTTGTAGTCGGTCCGGCTATCGCATCTGCACGACGACCTTGCCCCTGGCGCGACCCTGGGCCAGGTAGTCCAGGGCTTCCTTGGCCTGCTCGAAGGGGAACACCTTGTCGATCACAGGCCGGATGCGCTGCGCTTCGAGCAGCTTGCCAATTTGGGCGAGTTGTTCGCCATCGGCGCGGGCGAAGAGAAACGAGTAGTCGACGTCCCGCTTCTTCGCCAAGCTTTTGATCCTTCGGCTCATCAGCGCGAACACGACCGTCAGGACGACGTTGGCCCGGCGAGCGCGCGCGAAGGCGACGTCCAGTGGCCCGACCAGCGAGACGATCTTTCCGCGCGGCTTCAGGATGCCGATGGACTTCTCGATCGAGTCGCCCCGGACGGTGCCCAGCGCCGCGTCATAGTCGCGCAGCACGGTCTCGAACGACTGCTTCTTGTAGTCGACCACCTCGTCGGCGCCCAGGTTGCGCACCAGTTCGACGTTGCCGGTGCTGGTGGTCGTGCCGACCTTTGCGCCCAGCAGCTTGGCCAGTTGGATCGCGAAGGTGCCGATGCCGCCGGAGCCCGCCGGGATGAACATCTTCTGACCTGCGCGCAAACCGATGCGCTCCTTGATCGCCTGCCAGGAGGTCAGGCCCACCATCGGAATCGACGCCGCCTGCACAAAGTCGAGGTTGTCCGGTTTCAGCGCGGCGGCGCTCTCGGGAACGACGGCAAACTCGGCGATCGAGCCGGTGCCCAGGTCAAAGATGTTCGCGAACACCGCATCGCCCACCTTGAAGCGGGTCACCCGGCTGCCGACCTCGGTCACCACGCCGGCCAGGTCGCTGCCCAGCGTGGCCGGCAGCTGGAACTTCACGACGGCCTTGAAGAGACCGGTCGGAATCATGTTGTCGATCGGGTTCACGCTGGCGGCGTGGACCTGGACCAGCATGTCATCGGCCTTCAGCGCAGGACGCGGGACGTCGGAGAAGCCGATCTCGGGCGACTTGCCATAGCGTTTGAAGGTGAGTGCTTTCATGGGGCTCGCAGCGGTCTGAGGTTTCCGTCTCACCGGGCTTGGCGAGTTCGAATGCAGCAATGATGACGACCATAATCTTTAATGTCAAGACTGTGATGACGATCATCATCAATGTATAGTCGGCGCGCCTACAGATTGAGCACGCACAGATCAGGCCGACATGAAAGTCACCAAGGCAAAGGCAGAAGCCAACCGGGCGCTCGTGGTCGAGACGGCCTCAAAGCTGTTTCGCGAGCGCGGCTTTGACGGGGTGGGCGTGGCCGACCTCATGGCAGCTGCGGGCTTCACCCACGGCGGCTTCTACAAGCAGTTCGGATCCAAGGCCGACTTGATGGCGGAGTCCGCGGCTTGCGGCTTCGCGCAGACCGCAGTGCTGGCCGAAGGGGTGGACGCGGCGACCTTCGTCAACCACTACCTGTCTCGTGAGCACCGAGACGGCCGCGCCACCGGCTGCACGATGGCTGCGCTGGGCGGGGATGCTGCACGGCAGCCTGAGCCGGTCCGGGTCGCCTTCGAAGAGGGTGTCGAGAGCCTGCTGGCCCTGCTCGGCCAGAAGGGCCTGACATCGGACCCAGCCGACGCCTCACAGGCGCGGGCCAGGACCCTCGACTTACTGGCGCACGCGGTGGGCGCCCTCGTCCTGTCGCGAGCCTGTCCGGACGACTCGCCCCTCGCCGATGAAATCCTGGTGGTCTGCCGCGACACTATCCTGGGTTCACAGACGCTGCTTGGCGCTGCGAAGTCGAAGACTCGCAGCGGCCGGTCGGCCTGACGATCCGCGGACAATCGGTCGTCCACCTGCCCACCAAGCCCTGGAGACTCACACCGGTGCGGACCGCGGCGCAGATGGCGCGAGCGGGTGCGTGTTCCAACTGGACTTGCCTGAGCAGCGCGACGGCGGCTTTGGGGGACATCAGGCGCATGCCCGCTTGTGGCCGTCCAGAGCCTAGCGTCGAAGCAGTACGAATGACGGCTCGGCGTAACATGGCCGCCCGTCGGCCGGCGGGTGCATTCCGCGGCGACCAGAACCTTCGACAGCCGCTACCGAGGTTGACATAAACATTATCGGGCTCGATTGCGCCGCCGTGCACCTTCAACGGTCTGACCTTCGGTCACGCTCAGGCCTCGCACCAGGCGATTGCTGCCCGCTCCCGGTACGCTCGGATTCGCTGCGCTGAGCCGACTTGGCGGCCTCGCGAGCCGCCACCTGGCCCCCTGGGGCGATCTCTGCCAAGTACCTGACCGCTTCCACCGCGAGACGCAAATCAGCAGGGTCATTTGAGCTCGCCAGCGCCCGCGCGATCTGCTCCCAGGCCCTGATCGCTTCGACTCGAACTGCCAAGGCGCGCGCGCTGGTCCGCTGCGCTGGACGCTGCCGAGTCAGTTGCCCCCGACCCGCCGCACGCTCCTCCCACAGTTTTCGGTAGTTCCGATTCACTGCCCGAACGGGTTGCCTGCTGGCCACCGCATTCACACCTCGGTCCTGCAGGTTCCGAGCAAACACCGCACGCCAACGATCCAAGTCCGCCTTGCGAGGCGACAAACGCACACCGTCGTACCGGTCAGCACGCACCGAAAGGTGCACGTGTGGCGCCCCCTGGTCCTCGTGCATCACGAACACGTACTTGTGCCCCTCGAACAACTCGCGCGCGGCCTCGGCCGTAGCCGCGCGCACCGCCTCCGGCGGCGTGCCCACCGGCATCGAGAAAACGATGTTGAAAGCCTCCCGCCTCGGGCTGTCGTCGTCGATGTATGCGCCGGCGACGCGCCACTCGTCGGCCAGCCGGACCAAGCCGTCGCGCCCCTGGGTCTTCTCGCCGCGCTCGTCCTCGATCTCCAGCGTCTTGCCCTTGCCGCCGACCTCTTCCTTGCCCTGGCGGCCGATGTACCGGAAGTGGGCCGCGATGGCCTTCATACCGCGGCCGCCGCCGGTAATCTTGACCATCACCTGCGTGGCGCCAGGCGAGACCGTGCTGCGCACCCGGCTGCGCACTTCGCCAGCAGACATCACCGCAGTCAACGCGGCCACGGTGGTCAGCAGCGGCAACTTGCCGCCGCCCCCGCCGCCCTTGCCCTTGGGGATGGGATAGAACAGCCTGGCGCCCCACTCGGACAGCATGCCGTCGGTGTCCAGCGTGTTGCGCGTAGGGCCCTGCGGCGTGGCCGGGCCCGTGCCGGTCTTCGATCGGTCGTTGCTCAAGACTTCTCCTTGTGAGGCGTCACCAGCGCCCGGATCGTCGCCACGACCCGAGCGGCCTGCTCGACGTGCTCGCGCACCGCCTGCGCGAAGACCTGCAGGTTCTTGGTGTCGGTATTGCGGAACCCGCCCTGCATCGCATTCAGCGACTTGGCGATCTGGTTGATGTTCTTGCCGATCGGCAGCAGCTCGTGGTTCGAGCGCATGAGCGCGGCCACACCGTCCTTGAGCGGCGTCGCGTCGACCGGCTCGGCCGCCGGTGTTGACCCCTGGCCAATGAAGTGACGCAGCACCAAGCGCAGCGCTGCTGGGCGCGTGCGGAACTGTCCTTGTACCTGGACCTGCTGCAGGAGGCAGGCCAACTCGGCGTCGAGCACCAGGCGGCCAGGTGCCGCCGCCGATGCGTCAGGCCCCGACTGCTGCTGATGCCCGGTGCCTACCGATGCCGCCTCCTGTGCCAGCTCCCGCTGGAGGAGTTCGCGAGTCCATTCAGAGGGGGTGCGACCACCAGCCGCCGCCGCGGCCCGGACACGAGCCGACAGCTCGGGCCCGACATCGACGTGAAGCGTCGCCCGATGCGAGGCCTGCCTGCCCGTGTTCATCGGGCAGGCCTCGTGACACAAACAAGCCGGCGCAGCCTATCCTGCTCTCCACTCTTTCGCATCTGTGTTTGGTGTCGCATCCCCTCGTGCATCACGACCCCTGGATGAACCAGACGAGCTTGACCATCGCCATCACGACCCAGGTCGCGATGGCGAGCTTCGCCAGGCGAAGCGTCATCCAGCGGTAGGCCTCGAATTCGAACAGCGCGCGATAGGCGCGCCTGGCCCCGATCCAGAGGCAGAACACCCCCAGCACGGCCCCTACCAGCCCGCCAGAGGCGGGCAAGGTCTTGATCCAGTACAGGCCAAGGGCCGGCGCAAGGATGGCGTCCAGCGGTGCCAGGCACCGCAGCGCTGGGGTGCTCGCCCACAGCGCTCGCTCGAAAGTCGGGTTCATTGGTTGGTACTCACTCAGACACCACAAGGACAGCGCCAGATCGCCAGCTCATACGCACGTCGTACGTGCTTTGAGCCGTGGCGTACCCGAACCGCCTCCAAAAGCTTGCTTCCAGAGCACCAAACGTACGCTCTGTTGCACAAGAAGGCCGGTCCACTGGCTTGCATTTACTTTATATGCACTGTTCTTGCATTGCAATCACCTATAGTGTCTTCGTACGCACTTCTCTTGCACCGTTTGTATGTTCAAACGGTAGAAGGTACGCAACATGCACCCCAAGCACCCGCACCCTGCCCTGAGACGTCCCTCATGGACGGCCGTCCAATGACTCCGGACGCCTTCTCGGCCAGCCTCGAACGAAGCGCAGCCAAGCACCCGCCTTCGAAGGCTCGCCGCATCGCGGCGCTGTTGCCTCAGATCGAGGCGGCCATGGCTCAGGGGAGCCCGCGCGCCCACATCGTCACGGCGCTCCTGGACGTGGGCATCGAGGTCACACCGCACCAGCTCTCGAACGTCATCGCCCGTCTGCGCAGGCAGCGGGAAGACGCGCCAGGCTTGCCAGAGGCAAGGCCGACGTTCGGCGCGGGCATCCCGGAAAGCGGGGCAGCCGTCTTGCCGGTGCCCAGGATCGCGAGCGTTCCCACGCTCGCGCCTGCGCTTTCAGCTGCACCGGCCGCCAGCCCGGCATCGAAATTCGGTGCGCACGACCCTCGCCTGCTGGACGAGGTCATGCGCAGCACGCCAGACATGAAAGCACTCGCCAAGTTGGCGCCGAAACACCCCAACCAAGGAAAGTCATGAAAGTCTGCGTCCTGAACTTCAGCGGCAACGTCGGCAAGAGCACGATCGCCGCTCATCTGTTGCAGCCTCGCCTGAACGCCCAGGTCTTCAGCGTCGAGAGCCTGAACGTCGATGCCTCCAGCGATGGCGTCGAGGTCGCCAGGCTGCGAGGCAAGCACTACAACGATCTGCTGCAGCGGCTGATGAAGCTGGACGATGCGATTGTGGACGTGGGCTCGTCCAACGTCGAAGACTTCCTCAAAATGATGCAGCATTACGCCGACAGCCAAGAAGAGTTCGACCTCTTCGTGGTGCCGGTGGTCAAGGACGGCAAGCAGCAGGCCGACACGGTGAACACCATCCGAGCGCTTCGGGCCATCGGCGTGCCGGCCGCGAAGATCCTGGTGCTCATCAACAAGGTCGAGACCGACGACGACCTGCGCACCGACTTTGCCGGCGTCTTCGGCTTCTGCGCCAGCGGTGAGGCGACGATCCCCGAAGGTGGCGTGATCTTCGCCAACGAGCTGTTCGCCATGCTCAAGACGCAGCAGCTGTCGATCGGCGCGCTGAACGACGACGCGACCGACTACCGGCAGCGGTTGCGCGCGGCGGCGAACGAGGACGAGCAGGACGCCGCGATCCAGATGATCGCCATGAAGCGCTTGGCCAAGACCTGCAACAAGAACCTCGATACCGCGTTCGCTGCGCTCTTCCCGCTGGGTTTGCCGATTCAGCTCCAGGCCTCGCTCGCACTATCCGTCGCAGCGTGAAACTGCGGATGAAGGCGGCCTGATGGGCAACGCACTGGACGCCAGATCGGCGCGCGAGGCGCTGATCGTCGAAGCGCTTCGCGGCGTCGACACGGTGCTCGCCGCGGCCGATGCGGTCGGCGAGCGACTAACGGCCAGCTCGCAGCGGCTGGAGACTGCCGCTGCCGGCCTCGCTGCGGCCGGCACGGTGTACTCGGCCGAAGTGGCGCAGCTCACCGAAGCGACGAAAAGGGCCCTGGCCGACTACATCGAGCGCCGCGCCTCAGCTGCAACGACGCAAGCGCTGGCCGAACATCGCAAGGCGATGAAGGAAGCGGCCACTCTGGCGTTTGCCGAACAGCTGGCGCCGGCGGTGAGGGACATTGCCCGCCAGATCAAGCTGCACGGCAACCTCGTTCGTACCAGGCTCGCGCCAGTGCTCACGGCGCTTGCTTTGGGCGTCGCGCTCGGCATCGGGAGCGCAGTGCTTTGGATGCGATGACCAAGACCAACTGCTGTGCATGCCACGACAGCGCGCTCTGGCATGAGTGCCCCGGGCTACGGAGTGCATCCCGCTTGGGCGGGTTGCAGCCCTACCGGGCCGGCTCCTACCGGGGCACGCGGCAGTCCCCCGGACTGCCGCGCAAGCTCTATATGCCATCGGGAACCGGTGGTGGCGTTCGACGGCTCTTTGCTTGTCATGAAGGGATCTCGGCATGAGTACCGGTGCCAAGGTGGGAGCGAGGGTGTTGGGCGTGAGCGAATGCATCAATGCGCCGATCCGTGCGCCAGTGAGCACGGCCCCGAGGCTGGAGTTGAGCAGCGGCTCGCTGGAAGCGCTGAAGTGGCTCGCGTTGCTGCTGATGACGCTCGATCACGTCAACAAACATCTGCTGCACGCCTCGGTGCCAGAGCTGTTCGCGGCGGGGCGTCTCGCACTGCCGCTGTTCGGCTTCGTGCTGGGCTACAACCTGGCCCGGCCTGGTGCGCTGGCCAGTGGCAGTTACTCGCGCACAGCGCGCCGGCTGACGATCTTCGGGAGCATCGCCACCATTCCGTTCATCGGGCTCGGTGGACTCGGTTGGGGGTGGTGGCCCTTCAACATCATGGCGACGCTTCTGGTCGCCACACTTTGCGCTTGGCTGATCGAGGTCGGCGGACCGGCGCGGCTGGTGGCGGCCGCTGCGGTCTTCATCGTCGGCGGCGCGCTCGTCGAGTTCTGGTGGCCAGGGCTCGCGGTCTGCGTGATGGCGTGGGCCTACTGTCGCCGGCCCAGCTGGTTGAGGCTGGCCCTGTGGATCGGCGCCCTCGCCTCGCTGTACGTCATCAATCGCAATCTGTGGGCGCTTGCCGCGTTGCCGCTCATCTTTGCGGCAGGACAGGTCAGGCTGAACCTGCCACGCGGCCGCCTCGGCTTCTATATCTACTATTCCACTCACCTTGCGCTCTTGTGGGTGTTAGCCAAGCTGGCGTAACTACTCGCCAGCGCGACTCGCAGAGTCGTGCGTCCCACCTCGCAGCGAGAATGAACAGCGGCGGCACCGCAGGCACACGCGGCGCGGCCCAAACTCACTGGAGGACAACCTTGCCTCGCGACAGCTTCTTTTCTCGCGTTCAATCATGGTTTAGCGGGAGCTTTCACGGTCGCTACCTAGCGTACATCCTCGCGGAAATTGGCAAGCACCATCCAACGCTGGTTCGTGAGTTGGTCTGCACCAGTTGTCGCCTTGGAAAGCGGGCACTTCCACAACCCGTTTTCGAACCAGAGTTTGCGTTCCGCGGCAGCACAGGGATACGCCGCGCCGATCTGGCCGTCTTTGCGAACCACGAAGACGAAGAGCCCATCGTACTGATCGAGATCAAGTACAGAGACAAGTTGATCCCGGAAAGCGAGATCAAACCAGCGCAACTGGCCGACTACGAGTTCTGGCGCCGCTCCGAAGCTGGGCGTCAGTTGCTAATCCTGAGCCGGGAAACATTGGAAACGCCTGGCGTTCCAACACTGACTTGGACGCAAGCGGCGCGTCTACTTCGTCGCCATGCGGGCCGCTCAGATCTGGCAAAGGCGCTTATCGAGCATCTCGAAGAGGAGGGAATCGTCATGCAGAACGTTGACTCAAAGGCGCTGATCGGCTTTCTGAAGAGGATCCTGTGCTCACCCAACGGGGCCGGCGTCCAGGTTGGCAATCTCGACGGGCCTCAGGAGTTCGCACGCCTACTGAGAAACGTCAAACTGCTGTCCGCTCGATTCAACGGTGACTTCAAGTCAGCCTGGAAACTTGCCGGCGCCAAGCATGACTCTGCCGACGATCCAGCTGGCACCAAGGATGCGTCCATTGACTTTGAAGTACTTCCGAGACTGGCCGCAAAGATCAAGGACGCAAACCTTCGAGCGCATGATGGCACTCTCAACACCAGAGCCCGGGACGGCGGCTCTGTATCTGTCTACGCACGGCACTCGTTGGGAAGCGGGAAAGGCTGGCTGCGAGTGGGCTACGGCTTCTGGATCAAGGTAGAGAAAACTAGTAGCCATGAGAAAGCCCGACTACCCACGGTGTACCTCTACGCTTGGGCCTCTAGTCACGAGTTTGCGGGCGACGCAGCCATCTACGCGGAAGCAAAGCTCAGTTCTTTCGAGCTAATCAGCACGAAGGCCGAAGACTCGGTCGACAAGGTGGAGACACTTGCAAGCAAGCGCCTTATTGAAGTCCTTCAAGAACTAGAGGCGAATTCGACAACAACATCGAAGAAACAGAAGATGGCAATCAACCTTCTGTTGAAGGCGATCGGCGCAAAGCTCAAGCCTGCAAAGGCTGGCTGAGGCAGTCACTGCTCGCAGCCTGATGTTGCCCAAAGGCGCAGAACAGGTTTCCTACTCCCTCGGGCCGGCTCGCCACTCCCATGGTGCGATCGGATGCGGGTCAGCCCAGAGCCCCAGACCCGCAGCCTTCGCCCGCACTTCCACCGCTATCAGGGCAGTATCGCGCGAGTGGCGCCGGAACACCCAGGCGAAACCTCGCCTGACCTGTTCGGCGTTCACATCAAGGCCATCGACGGCGACCTGCGCGATGGGCCGGCCATACCGGTCGAGCGACTTCCAAGTCAGCTCGACCTGCTTCTTGCCCACCAGTTCGCGCAGGGACTGCTCTGATCGACGGCCGAAGGCCTGTGCCTTCTCCGGGGCATCGATCTGGGCGAGCCTGATGCGGATCGAGTGGCCATCGACATTCGCATACAGCGTGTCGCCGTCCGCCACGCCCGTCACCATCGCTGGCCCTCGGTAGCTGCTTGGCGCCGGCGGTCCTCCGGCGCCTGGCGTGTCTTCTCGGGCGCCGGCCTGGCCAACGCAGAGCAGCAGCATCAAGGACAGGCCGGCGCGCAGTGCGGTCCGACGATTCAAGGTGGCGCCCTTCAACGGGTACGCCCTGGCTGCCGGGAGACTTTGTAGCCTGTGCCGCAGCGGCCACCTGGTGCAGAGATGCGAAGCATGAAGCGCCCCGTTGTTGTCATTCTGGTTGGCCATCTACCGTCGGCGACTTCGCCGCGCTGTTGGCTGACCGAAGCGAAGCCCTTCCTTCGGAAATTATCCGGCGCGGCTGACCCATCCACCACAGGCCCATGTCATGCAGTGCATCGCCGCGACGCGGATTGACGTAAAGACCGGCCACGTCGACCAGCTCGGCGATCAACGCCGGGTCAGCAACCTCGATCGAGCCCGCACCGGGCGCGCTGGCCAGGTCGCACAAGCTCATCGCCAGTGACTGGCCATCCTCGGCGCCCGGTCCATGCGCCCATTCGATCCATCGCCGTGAGACCTTCATGGCAGTTCCGTGGAAAGCAAGAGCGCCGCAAGGTGCCTGGCCACTTCGAGATACCGAGGCCGCTGGCCGAACAGCTCGGCGTCGCTGCGGGCGAGCGCGCGCTTCATCAGAAGCAGTCGATAGGCGTAGTCACTCATCGCGGGTTCCCCTTCACTGAACACGAACCAAGGCCGCAGCGTCGGCGACCGAGACGCGCATATCGCCGACGCGCACCGTGTAGCCGCGCGACATCCGGACATCGCGCGGCGCCGGGCGCCCGGTCTTCTGCAGCCACGCACCGACCAGCCAGGCCATGCCGGCGGGGCTGCTGGTGTAGTGCGGACAGGCCTCGTGCGCAGGCTTGCCGTCCAGCTGGGCGGCGAAGCCCGCCACCGCTTCGGGGGTGAGGTCTTGGGATGCCATCGGGGCTTGCTCCTGGTGCGTCGTGGTCTGGTGGTGGATCAGTGCTGCACCGGCTGGCCGGCCTTCATGATCCGATCGGCGGCGCCGAAGATCCGCTTGGCGCTCTTCTCGGGCAGCGTTCCACCCTGCAGCCAGCCCTGGATGTAGAAGCGGCTCTCGGCCTGGCCGGGAAGGTCCAGCAACGCACACAGCAGGTAGGCCACGCCCTCGGCTTCAGCCTCCTCGATCTGGCGCTTCAGGGCTTCGTCGTCGTGCATGTCGGCGACGGCGGTGTGACCGAGCACCACATGCGCCATCTCATGAAACCGGGTCTTGTGCTTCAGAGGGTTCAGCGGGTTGAGGCCGATGGATCGCGCGCGGGCATAGCCAAGGTGATTGCCCTGCAGGTGCTCGAAGGGCTCTTCGATGATGTCGAGCGCGGCCATGGCGGTGACGGCATCCCAGGCGGGCGTGACGGTCTCGGCGGTGAACGCGCCGCCTTCGGTCTGGTTCAGTGAAAACCAGTTCGGCCGCAGCATGAACATGCTGAACGTGCCGCCCTCCCCTGCCTCGGCGGAATCGGCCGGCGCGTCCTTGTCGGCGCGGCGCTTCACGCTGATGGGCATGAACAGGCTGATGGCCTTCTCGCCCTTCTTCACGAAGCGGCCCTTTTCGCGCCAAGCGTTGAAGCTGGCGATGGGCGCCAGTGGCAGGCCCTTGTCCAGCAGTTGCAGCGCGGCCAGCAGCTGGTTGCCGATGCTGTAGTTGTGAAACGCCCGGTAGGCCTGATTCATCACGCCGGGTTGGGTCAGCGCGATGTGCAGGATCGTCCGCATGTCGCCCAGCTCGTGGGCTTGAACATCCCGCGCGCTCCCCCCTGCTTTCCCATCTGCCTGTTGGCCAGCCTCGGGGCCGAGGAACTGCGGATCGGTGGTGTCGTTGCTGGGGTGGTTGGACTGTGCGTTCATGCTGGTGGCCTCGTGTGGTGGTTGGAAATCTGCCCGTCGGTTTCGCCTCGACGCATGAACAGCGGAAGCCAGGCAGGACACAAGGGCACGGCCGCAAGCCGCAGCTCGAAGCGAAGCAACGCGAAGTGCAGAGACCGGGTGAGGACCGTGGGCGCAGCCTTCACCCTTGGGACCTGACTGGAGGCCGCTATGCGTCGGAAAGAGGCGAACCGACAGGCAGATCAGCCACCCCGAGCCACCGAACGCACAGGCCGGCTTACCACCCCATCAACGACACGCGCGAAGCTTCCCAGCTGAGCGATCCATCGCCGCACCGCGGCGCACTTCAACCAGCGCAGCGCAGGCTTGAGGCCGTGCGCAACGCGCTGGGCCTGCTGTGCGGGGTTAAGGCCAGCGCCGAAGGGGTGTCTCGCGCCTGGGCAACCCGAGCGCAGCGAGAGGGCGACCAGGCGCGAGTCGTCCCTACTTGAGCGACCCCCTCCAGCACCGGCGCGCAGCGCCCACGATGCCGGCAGCCGGGGCTCTGGCCAGCGCCCTCGGGGCAGCGCCCCGAAGAGAGCGCCCCGCCTGGTTGGGTCAGGCCTGGGCCCGGTAGCCTTCCCATCGAACGATGGTGGCCTGCGCCGATTCGATGGCCGAGGTCGCGTGCGCCAGGTCGTCCGCAAACCGTACGTGCACCAGCGGCAGCAGGCCGGAGACGATGACGATGTGACGCTCAAGCCGCGTCCGCACATCCATCGCCACGAACTCCTGGCGCGTCGCGCCGGACAGGTCGCGGCGGTTCCAGTTCAGGGAGTCCACCGCTGCGCGAAATTCGCCGATCTTCATGGTCGTCCTTCAGTTGTGTTCGGTGGGCCCGGCCGTCATCCGCTGTAGTGCGGACAACGGCCGGGATTGATTCGTCAGGCCGTGGCCGGCCCCCGCGCGCGCAGTGGCGAGGGAAGCCAGCGGGTGCCCTGCAGCAGCGCTTCGGCAGCGGCGACCGCTTCGCCCTTCTTGAGCTTGGCCAGCGGCGCGGCCTTCTCGACGGAAACCGCCTCGGTCACTGCCTCGACGATCCGCGCCTTCGGCACCTGGGCGAGATAGCTGCCAGCGGTCGGCGTCCACCAGTCGGCCATGTCCAGGCCCACCGCATCGGCCAGGGCGTCGCCGGTGGTGTCGGCCTCGCGCCCACTCATGGCACTGACGGACAGCGCCGAGCAAAGCGCCAACAGTTCGAGCAACGTGTCCAGCGGCTGGCCGATCAGCCAGGGCAGCAGCCGATCCGAATCGCCCGGCAGGCGTTCGCGCCAGTTGTCCAGCCGGCTCGCCAGTTCGCCCCATGCGCGCGATGCCTCGATGTCGTCGGCCACGCCCTTGAGTGCGCTGTCGCAGTCGTTGGCCCGAAGGTTCAGCGCCGACACGGTGCGGTGCCTGCCGCCCGCGTAGCCGATCACCAGCTGCTGCACCAACGTGTGCGCGAGTGCAGCCAGGGCAACGTGGGTGTTGTCCGACATCAGCACCTGCAGTGCCTTCGTCTTGTGGGAGGTCAGCTTGCGGACGAGGCTTTCAGGGTTCGCGCTGGCTTGTGGCTCGGCGCCCTCTCCTGTGTCGCCGGTTGCCCCGTTCGCTCCGGGTGCGCCAGCCGCTGCCGCTGCGGCCTTTGCTGCCTGCTTGCGGTCTTCCGGCTTCACCATGCCGCGATGCACGATCACCTCGCCATTGCGGTCGAGTGCCACCACGACACCGGCGAAAGCCAGGATGTCGGCGCTCCACTCGCTCAGTTCGTGGCGCAGCTTTTCCAGCTTGGCGTCGATGGCCTCGACTTCTGCTTCCAGCGCGCTCGCCTTCGTTGAGTCGAAGCCCGGATCGTCGTCGCTGTCTTCGGCGTCATAGAGGTCTTCAAGTCCCTTGTTGGCTTCCTCCTTGGCGGCCAGAAGCACATCGCGCGCGGCCTGCTGTTCTGGCGTTGGTGCGCGCTGCTTCATGGTGGCCACCCCGAAGCCCTGCCGCTCCGAGTGATCGAACGAGGTCCGCGCCTCGGTCCAGGCCCAGCCTTCGCCCTTGAAGGCATGCGCCCGCTCGGTCAGCTGCTCGACGGCCAGCCGCTGCAGCAGTTCGGCGTCGGTGATGTAGCCGCCGCCTGCATCCTCGAACAGGTCGCGCACCACGACACCGCCCGCTGCCTCGTAAGCCGGGATGCCGACGAACTTGGCCAGGGGATCGGTGGCCGCGCCAATTTCGCGTCCCAGCAGCAGGCGACGCAGACCGCTGGGGTTGCGGTTGTAGGACGGCGTCGAGTTCCAAACCCGCTCCTGCGCGGCGTGGTCGTCGGTGATCGCCAGCGCCATCAGCTGGTCAAGGTTGATCTTGTCCTGCCGGAACAGCTCGAACAGCAACGGCGACACCTTCGCCAGCTTCAAACGGCGTTGCACCGTCAGCGGCGTGATGCCGAAGCACACCGCCACGTCTTCCACGCCCGCCCCTGCGGCGATCATCTCGGCGAAGGCCGTGACGGTATCGGCCACACTCATCGCAGCCCGGCCACTGTTCTCGGCCATGCTCGCGGCGATGGCGGCATCGCGCGTGATCAGTCGGCAAAGAATGTCCTTGTCGAGCGCGATGTCCCCGGCCTTGGCCAGCAGGCCCAGCGCACGCAGACGGCGGCCGCCAGCCGCGACGCCATAGTCACCGGTCGCCTTGCCGCGCTTGGTTTCGTCAGGATGAACGACGAGGTTCTGCAGCAGGCCCTGGGCCTTGATGAGTGCGGCCAGTTCGCCGACATCCTCACCGCCGGACTTGCGCACATTAAACGCGGACGGCACGAGGCGCGACAGCGGGATCAGCACCAGGTCGCCCGCCGCGAAGGCTTCGTCTTCGACGCTCGCTGCCGGCTCGGTGGCTCGGCCCTTGCTGGTCTTGGTCATGCCTTTCGCAGGCAATGCGCCCTGCCCTTTTCCCTTGCCCTTGGCGTCTGCTCTTTGGTGAGTCCCGGGGGCGAGGAACCGCGCCTTGGTGGTGGTGTCGGTGCTGTGGATGGTCGTTGCGCTCATGGCTGTGTCCTCTGCGGTGGTTGAAAAATCTGCTCTTCGGAGCCGTCCCGACGCATGAACAGCGACAGACAGGCAGGACACAAGGGCGCGCCCGCAAGCCGCAGCTCGGAGCGCAGCGCAGAGACCGGGTGAGGACGTGGGCGCAGCCTTCACCCTTGGGGCATGAATGGCTGGCGCTATGCGTCGATCAAGGGACGGACCGACAAGAGCAGATCGGCCACCGTGTTCTGCGGGCCATCGGGCGCAACGACCGGCTTTCCACAGCACTGGCAACACGCGCGAACCTGCTGGGTGAGCGATCCACCGCCGCGCAGCGGCGCACTTCAGGTCTGGGTTGGCCCGGTGGGTGCCAGCCCACCGCCCATGCCGCAGGCGAGAAGAAGGGGCGACACCGCGGCCGCCCCGATGCGAACGTGTCAGAGCAGCCCACGTTCCGCGAAGCTCACCACGACATTCGCCGTGACCACCAGGTGATCGAGCACACGCACGTCGACCAGCTGCAGCGCGGTCTTCAGCGTCTGCGTCAGGTACTCGTCCGCACGGCTCGGCTCCGCCGCACCCGACGGATGGTTGTGCGCCAGGATGACCGCCGCCGCGTTGAGCGCCAGGCTCGCCTTGACGACTTCGCGGGGATAGACCGAGGTCTGCGTCACTGTGCCGCGGAACATCTGCTGCAGCTCGATGACGCGATGCTGCGCGTCCAGGAAGACAACGCAGAAGACTTCGTGTTCCAGCATGCCGATCGCCAGGCGCAGATAGTCCTTCACGTCCTGCGGCGACGACAGCGTCACGCCGGGCTTCACGCGATCTGCCAGCACGCCCCAGGCCTGCGACAGAACTTCGTCGGCACTGGCCACGCGGTACTGGCCATCGACGTCACGGACCAGCAGCGCGTTCGTGAACCGGGCTTCCGTGGAAGAGACAGCGAAGGAGAAAGAAGACTGCGACATGAGGAACTCCGGTCTTGATCGGGCGGGATTGCCCGAGACCGAATCCATCACGTCGCAGCGCAGCGGTCAGGGTTCGAAGACGACCGAAGGGCGCAAGGGAGCGCCCCGCGCTCACGCAGACCTTGACGGCGAGAACGACGTGATACGGTGGGTCGACACAGCAACCCACACCCCCACCACACCACCGCACTGGGTCTTGCGACAAGCGAAGCGCGTAGGGCTAGGGTGGCCTGGAGGGTGCCGGCGTGCCGGCAGTCCCGCAGGGACCAAGCGCGACGGCGCGCGCCTGGAATGGGCATCCCGGTTTTCGCTCAGGCGAAAAGCCCCAAGCCTGGCAACGAAGAGTTTGAGCGCTTCGGCAGCCCAACGACCGCCATGCAGCGGTTGCCGGCGGTGACCTGCGGCGACCGTAGTCACGCTACCCGCCATAGCGCGACGCTGGCGCGCCCTGGACCACCGCGCAGCGGACGCGGACGGTGAAGCTGCGACCCGCCGAGTCCAACTGCCCGCCACTGCCTGGCTTGGCTGCCTTCAAGCCCCCTGATTGGCGACCTGGTGGCAGTTCGGCCGGCAGTTATGCTTCCGCCCAAGGGAGAGTACCGCCGCATGACGCCAGAAGCACGCGCCCGGCTCATCATCGACAAGCAGCTGGTCGACGCGGGCTGGCTGGTGCAAGACCTGAAGACCGCCAACCTCGGTGCCGCCTCTGGCATCGCGGTGCGTGAATTCATGACTGACGCGGGCCCGGCCGACTACGTGCTGTTCGTGGATCGTCGCCCGCTCGGCGTCATCGAGGCCAAGCGCGAGGAAGCCGGCGAGAACCTGACGGCCACCGAGCCGCAGACCGAGCGCTACGCCAGTGCCCGGCTGAAGTGGACCACCAACCACCAGCCGCTACCCTTCCTGTTCGAGGCCACCGGTCAGATCATCCGCTTCACCGACAGCCGCGACCCGGCACCGCGGTCGCGCGAGATTTTTCATTTCTTCAGGCCCGAGCAGTTGGACGCCTGGGCTGGTGAACCACGCAGCCTGCGCAAGCGCCTGGCCGACGGCCTGCCCGCGCTGGCGGAAGCGGGCCTGCGCGGCTGCCAAGTCAGCGCCGTCACCGGACTGGAAACCAGCCTGGCCGCGAACCGCCCGCGCGCCCTGGTGCACATGGCCACCGGCGCCGGCAAGACCTTCACCGCCATCACCGCCATCTACCGGCTGCTGAAGTTCGGCGGCGCGCGGCGCGTGCTGTTCCTGGTCGACACCCGAAACCTGGGCAAGCAGGCGCACCAGGAATTCATGGCCTACACGCCGCCCGACGACGGCCGCACCTTCACCGAGCTGTACAACGTGCAGCGCCTGGCCGGCCCGGCGCTGGACCCGCATGCCCAGGTGGTGATCAGCACCATCCAGCGGCTGTACTCGGTGCTGAGCGGCCAGCCCATCGACGATTCAGCCGACGACCTGTCGTCGTTCGAGGTGGCGCCGCCCGCTTCGGCCGAGCGTCAGACCGGGCAGGGCCGGCTGGTGCGCTACAACCCCGCCGTCCCGGTCGAGTCCTTCGACGTGGTGGTCATCGACGAGTGCCACCGCAGCATCTACAACCTGTGGAAGCAGGTGCTGGACTACTTCGACGCCTTCCTGGTTGGCCTGACCGCCACGCCCGACAACCGCACCTACGGCTTCTTCAACCAGAACATCGTGGCCGAGTACAGCTACGAGGACTCGGTGGCCGACGCGGTGAACGTGGGCTACGACGTGTGGGAGATCCAGACCGACGTGACAGGGCAAGGCGGCGCGCTGCAGGCCCGGGAATGGGTGGACCACCGCGACCGCGCCACCCGAGTGAAGCGCTGGGCCCAGCTCGACGAGGACACCGCCTACACCGGCCGCGACCTCGACCGCTCGGTCGTCAACAAAAGCCAGATCCGCCAGGTCATCCAGGCGATGAAGTCGGCGGTGGAAACGCGGCTGTTCCCGGCCCGCAAGGAAGCGCCCAAGACCCTGATCTTCGCCAAGACCGACAGCCATGCCGACGACATCGTGCAGGCGGTGCGCGAGGTCTACGACCAGGGCAACGCCTTCTGCCGCAAGGTGACCTATGGCGAGAAGGACGCCGAGGGCGTGCTGCAGGCCTTCCGCAACGACTACCACCCGCGCATCGCCGTCACCGTCGACATGATCGCCACCGGCACCGACGTGAAGCCACTGGAGGTGCTGCTGTTCATGCGCGACGTGCGCAGCCGCGGCTACTACGAGCAGATGAAGGGCCGCGGTGTGCGCGGGCTCGATGCCGAGGGCCTGCGCAAGGTCAGCGCCAGCGCCGAGGGCGCCAAGACCCGCTTCGTGCTGATCGACGCCGTGGGCGTGGAACGCTCGCTGAAGACCGACAGCCGCCCGCTGGAGCGCCAGCCCACCGTGCCGCTGGACAGCCTGCTCAAGCAGGTGGCCATGGGCACGCGCGACGACGATACCGTGCTCAGCCTGGGCAACCGCCTGGTGCGCCTGGCCAGGCTGCTGGACGACGGCCAGCAGCAGCGCATCGCCCAGGCCGCGGGCGGCGTGCCGGTGGGTGAACTGGGCCGCGCGCTGATCCAGGCACTGAATCCCGACGCCATCGAGCAGGCCGCACTCGCCACCGCCCAGGCGGCCGGCATCACCCGCAGCGCCGGCACTCTGACCGACGCTGAGCGTGACGCTGCCCGCAGCGCCCGCGTGGCTGCCGCCTGTGCCGCCTTCGATTCACCCGACTTGCGTGAACGCATCGAGACCGCCCGCCGCGAGCGTGAGCAGATCATCGACCACGTCAACCTCGACACCCTGCGCTTCTCGGGCTTCAGCGAACAGGCCGACGGCCAGGCGCAGGCCGCCATCCAGGCGTTTGAAGACCATTTGCGCCACCATGCCGACGAGATTGCCGCGCTGGGCTTCGTCTACGGCCAGCCCTGGCAGCGCCGCGCCCTGGTGCTGGACCAGGTGCAGGCCCTGCACGACAACCTGGCCCGTCCGCCGCTGATGCTGACCACCGAGCGCCTGTGGGCCGCCTACGCCCGGGTGCAGGGCAACCGGGTGAAGGGCGTGGGCCTGCGCCGGCAGCTGACCGACATCGTGTCGCTGCTGCGCTTCGCCCTGGGGCTGGACGCCGAATTGCGGCCCTTTGCCGACGAGGTGGACCGCCGCTTCCAGACCTGGGTGTTTCGTCACAACGCCCAGCGCGCCACGGCCTTCACGCCCGAGCAGATGGACTGGCTGCGGGCGATGAAGGACCACATCGCAGCCAGCGCGGTGATCGAGATCGACGACCTGGACTTTGCCGACCTGGCGGCCAAGGGCGGGCGGCAGCGGGCGTGGAATCTGTTCGGGCAGGAGCTGAGTGGGTTGATGGATGAGATGAATGTGGAGTTGGTGGCGTGAGTGAGTTGCCGAAGGGCTGGGCTTGGGCAACCGTTGGTGACCTTGCGGAGTACATCAACGGATTCGCTTTCAAGCCGACAGATCGATCCGAAAGCGGCTTGCCGATCATCCGGATTCAGAACCTAACGGACCCTGAGCGACCGCTTCACCTCACGCAGCGTCAGGTTCCGGATGAGTACCGTGTTCGGACGGGGGACATTCTGGTCAGTTGGTCAGCGACGCTGGACGCCTTCCGCTGGGGAAGAGGCGAGGCGTTGGTCAACCAACACATCTTCAAGGTGGTTCCGAACTCAGCAGTCGCCCATGCACCTTGGCTGCTGCACTGGCTGAGAGTTGCGATCGCGCAGATGCAAGACACCGAGCACTTGCACGGGTCCACGATGAAGCACATCAATCGCGGGCCGTTCCTGGCGCACCGGGTGCCAGTGCCACCGCCCAAGGAACAGCTCCGGATTGCGAACGCGCTCGAAGATCTGCTTTCCGAGCTGGATGCCGGGGTGGAAGAACTGAAGACCGCCCAAGCCAAGCTCCAGCGCTACCGCCAGTCTATGCTGAAGGCGGCAGTGCAAGGCGACCTGACGGCCGATTGGCGCGCAGCGAATCCGCCCGCTGAGACTGGCGCCGAACTGCTGCAGCGCATCCTGGCCGAGCGACGCGCGCGGTGGGAAGGCGCGCAGCGCGACAAGGCTGAGGCATCGGGTAAGGCGCTGCCGCCTGGTTGGCAGGCGAAGTACGCCGCGCCCGCGCCTGCGCTGAAAGGGGGCCAACAGCAACTTCCCGTTGGCTGGATCTGGGCAACCACCGAAATGACTGGAGACGTCTTGCTGGGGCGCCAGCGCGCACCTCAATACCTCACTGGCAGGTGGACACAGCGCTACCTTCGGGTGGCGAACATCAAGGACAACCGCATCGACTTCTCTGATGTCGAGTCCATGGATTTTGACGACGCTCACTTCGCCAAGTACCGGCTGGTCGAGGGCGATATTTTGGTCAGTGAGGGCCAAAGTCCAGAGTTGGTCGGCCAGAGCGCCATCTTCCGTGGATATGCCGAACCGCTTTGCTTCCAGAAGACGCTTCACCGGTATCGGGCATCACCTGGCGTCGCTTTGCCCGAGTACGCGCAGTTGGTGTTCAGGGCGAATGTTTGCACCGGTGTCTTTCGATCGCTGGCGTCGATCACCACCAACATCGCGCACCTGACTCTGGAGAAGTTTGAAGCGGCGCCTTTTCCGCTCCCGCCTTTGGCGGAGCAGGAAGTGATCGTCGCCGTCGCCAATGCGCATCTGCAAGTCGCAGGCGAATTGGATCGTGCAATTGCCACTGCGCTTCGCCAATCCGCCGCCCAGCGCCAGAACATCCTCCGCGCCGCCTTCGCCGGCCAGCTGGTGCCGCAGGACCCGGCCGACGAGCCGGCGCAGGCGGTGCTGGCCCGCATTCGTGCCAGCCGGGCCGAGGCCAAGCCGCCCGCGCGCAAGCGCGCCGCTGCCGCGCGCGCTGTGGCACAAGGCTGAACTATGCCTACGCACCGCCGCCCTCCCGCCAGCCAACCTTCCGACGCGCTGCCGGTGCCCGTGCCGGCCAGCGATGCCCCCGGCCTGCCGCCGGGCCTGCTGGACGACCTGCGCAGCCTGATCGAGACGGCCCGGCGCGAGGCCGCCGCCGCGGTGAACACTGGCATGACGCTGATGTACTGGCGTGTCGGCCGGCGCGCCCGGCGCGACGTGCTGGGCGACCAGCGCGCCAGCTATGGCGAGCGGATTGTCTCGACACTGTCTAGACAATTGACGCTGGAGTACGGCCGCAGCTTCAGCGAGAAGAACCTGCGCCACATGATGCGCTTCGCCGACGCGTTCCCCGACGAGCAGATTGTCTCGACGCTGTCTAGACAATTGCCCTGGAGCCACTTCCTCGAACTGATCTACCTGAAAGACCCGCTGGCGCGCGACTTCTACGCCCAGCTGGCCGCGATGGACCGCTGGCCCGTGCGCGTGCTGCGCGAGCGCATGGGGTCGATGCTGTACGAGCGCACGGCGGTGGCCAAACAGCCGCAGGCCGTGATCGAGCGCGAGCTGCAGGCGGTGCGCGAAGGCGGTGCGCCATCGACCGGGCTGCTGTTCAAGGACCCGTATCTGCTCGACTTCCTGGGGCTCCACGACCGGCACCTGGAGAAGGACATCGAGGACGCCATCCTGCGCGAGCTGGAGACCTTTTTGCTGGAGCTGGGCGCGGGCTTCAGCTTCGTGGCGCGGCAGCGGCGCATTCAGCTGGACAACGACGACTTCTACATCGACCTGCTGTTCTACAACCGGCGCCTGCGCCGGCTGGTGGCCATCGAGCTGAAGCTGGGCGACTTCCGGCCCGAGTACAAGGGCCAGATGGAGCTGTACCTGCGCTGGCTGGCCAGGTACGACCAGGAGCCGGGCGACGCGCCGCCGCTGGGCATCATTCTGTGCACCGGCAAGAAGGCCGACCAGATCGAGCTGCTGGAGCTGGACAAGAGCGGCATCCACGTGGCCGAGTACCTGACCGTGCTGCCCCCGCGCGAGGTGTTTGCCGCACGGGTGCAGCAGGCGCTGGCCAATGCGCGGGCGCGGCTGGAGGCGAACGCGCCGGCCAACCCGGCCACCGATGACATCAACCCTGAGCAGGCGGCAGCGGCCCCGTCGACGCCCAGGCGCCGCACCGCGCGCAAGCCGAATCCACGATGAACACCTCCACCCTGATCCAGCGCGTCTGGAACTTCTGCCACACGCTGCGCGACGACGGCGTGGGCTATGGCGACTACCTGGAGCAGCTGACCTACCTGCTCTTCCTGAAGATGGCGCATGAGTACACGCTGCCGCCGTACAGCCGCAGCGTGGGCATTCCGGCCGGCTTCGACTGGGCCGGGCTGCGCAGCCTGAGCGGCGAGCCGCTGGAGGCGCACTACCTGGCCACGCTGCACGCGCTGGGGCAGCAGGGTGGCATGCTGGGCGCGATCTTCTTCAAGGCGCAGAACAAGATCCAGGACCCGGCCAAGCTGAGCCGCCTGGTGCAGCTGATCGACGAGCAGGACTGGGTGGGGCTGGACGCCGACACCAAGGGCGACCTGTACGAGGGCCTGCTGCAGAAGAACGCCGAGGACACCAAGAGCGGCGCCGGCCAGTACTTCACCCCGCGGGCGCTGATCCAGGCGATGGTGGCCTGCATGCGGCCCAAGCCCGGCGAGCGCATCGCCGACCCGGCCTGCGGCACCGGCGGCTTCTTCCTGGCGGCCAACGACTGGATGGCCGGCACCGGCGCCTGGGTGCGTGAACACGGCCACTGGCTGGGTCGTGACGTGGCACCGCTGACCCGCACGCAGAAGCAGGCGCTGGCGCGCAGCACCTTCCACGGCAACGAGATCGTGCCGGGCACACGGCGGCTGTGTCTGATGAACCTGTTCCTGCACGCCATCGGCGACATCGACGGCGAGCCGGCGATTGCGCGCAGCGACGCGCTGATCGCCGAGCCGAGCGAGCGGGTGCACCTGGTGCTGGCCAACCCGCCCTTCGGCAAGAAGAGCAGCATGACCATCACCAACGCCGAGGGCGAGGAAGACCGCGAGGCGCTGACCTACGAGCGGCAGGACTTCTGGTGCACCACGTCGAACAAGCAGCTGAACTTCCTGCAGCACATCGTCAGCCTGCTGCGCACCGACGGCAGGGCCGCGGTGGTGCTGCCGGACAACGTGCTGTTCGAGGGCGGGGCGGGCGAGACCATCCGCCGCAAGTGGCTGGAGACCTGCGACGTGCACACCATCCTGCGCCTGCCCACGGGGCTGTTCTACGCCCAGGGCGTGAAGGCCAACGTGGTGTTCTTCGACGCGGCGCCGCGCGATGGCCGGGTGCACACCAAGGGCATCTGGTTCTACGACCTGCGCACCAACCAGCACTTCACGCTGAAGACCCGGCCGCTGAAGCTGGCCGACCTGCGGGATTTCGTCGACTGCTACCGGCCGCAGAACCGGCACGAGCGGCAGGCGGGCGAGCGGTTCCGGTTCTACCCGTATGACGAGTTGGTGGCGCGGGACAAGGCGAGCCTGGATCTCTTCTGGTTGAAGGACGACAGCCTGGATCGGCTGGAGGATCTGCCGGCGCCGGAGGTGTTGCAGCAGGAGATCGTGGAGCACTTGGAGGCGGCGTTGGCGGCGTTCAGGGACGTGGGGGCAGCGCTGCCAGGCCGCGGCGCACTTCCCGCCAGAACTTGAAGCAAGGTGATCGCGATGCGGAAGGCAGGGACAAATCCAGTGGTTCGCTTGGCTGATCTGGCTGGGATTCAATACGCAGGCACGGAGGTTTCTGAGGATTGCGTGGATGCCGTCAGGCGCTTGGTCCTTGTTTCTGATCACATCGATCGAGTCAGGCTGATAACCGCCAGCACCCGACATGCCTTCGTGTTCTTCTTCCAGCGAGGAGGGCCGATCGCAGTCAAGGATGGCTTCACATCTGGATATCGCGGTGCCGGCCCTTCAGCATTGGCGCGCGCGCTTTGCATTCTGGATACTCTTAAGATCGAACTGGACGAAGTGGAAGCGCCGCTGGAACTGATCAAGCGACTCAGCGTTTCTGCGCTGACTTGCGACGATTTGGAGTTTCTTGGAACGGCGGAACCAGTTCGGCCGAGCCGCTGGTTCGATTACGTCTACAACATTTTCGGATCAATCGATCAGTCGGCCGCTGTGTGGGCCGGCTTCGAACCGAGTATTCCTTTTGCGGCGCTTGATCAGAGACTTATGACATTGGGGTTGCGTCTACGCCATGAGCCTGACAACGTGTTGCTGACTGGCTTCCGCATATTGGAAGACCGCGTGCGTGAGCGCACTGGTCTCTCAGACCACGGGTCAAAGTTGTTTTCGCGCGCTTTCCAGGGCGAGGAGTCCAAGCTATTCTGGCGCCGTGCCGGCGACGAACCGATCGATCCAGGAGAGCAGACGGGCCGGGCGCAACTCTTTACCGGGGCCTACCAAGCATTTCGCAACCCGCGTGCGCACAGAACGCCTGACGATGATCTTGTTTCTGCGCTTGTTGAGTTCATGGTGCTGAATCAGTTGTTTCGATTCGAGGCAGAGGCAGTTGAACGACCACCGACGGAAGTTGATCCGTGCTCTTTGCCAAAGGCGGGTTGACAATTCTGGATTGCTTCTTGTGACGACTCAAACATCTAGAGTGCGTTTCATGGTCGTCTGCTGCGCAGCGAGTGCGGTCTCTCGCCGCAAGCAGCTCTACTTGCGCTGCCCGGCATGAAGCGGACATTGGGCTTGGCGAACATTGAAGGGGTGAAAGGCCGAAATGCAAAGTCAAGCGGTCGTGCGACCTCTCGCGCCCGGGCAAGTTCTCAATGAATGCTGCTTTGCGGCGCGAACCGGGAGTACCACACAAGCTAACAAGGACCCACCAGGGTCCTTGTCCCTATTCGAGCCCGCCAGTCCGCCCGCTCTCATTCGATCGACAGACGCCTGCTCAACCGTCTCCCAGCGTCACCCCTTCCGACTCCTTTGGCATGCCATACAGCAACACAGGAGTCTTGGTCACAAAGTGCGTGATCAGCCGCACGGGCCTATCCTCGACGGGCTTCTTTGCCCACATTGCGCCTTCCTGGGCGGCCCTGGCCAAGAAGCGGAACTGCGCCTCAATCTCGGCGTCCTGGTAGCGGGTCAGCGGGGGATAAGGTGGCCGCCACTCTGGCTCCAACAGAGCCTGGAAGACCTCGAGCATCTCGCGCATCGTCTCTGGCGTCGCGTCCTTGTGCCTCATGACGCCTTCCATCAGATGCCTAACCACCTCGCCCAACGCCAGCAGCCTCATGCCTTGCATAGCGGCCAGCCCGATGAAGGACTTCACGATTCCATAGGTGCTCTCAAAGTGCACACTCGGCTTGGCTAAGTACGCCTTGAGCCGTACTACGCCATGGCGCACCCAGGGCGTGCTCTGCTGGAACAAGACCCAAAGGTCTGCTGGCGTCAACGGAACGAATGAGCGGTTTGACAGCAGCAATCGCAGCGCGCTCAATGAGTACCGCTGCCTAGTCAACACCCCCTTCTCTGCCGCGTGCTGTAGCAGCACCTGTGGCCATACGCCCCTCACCTGAACCTGGTCAGCAATCTGCCTGAGCCGAAGATCGGTCGTGATGAGGCACAACCCTCGCTCAAGTGCTGCGTCGAGTACTGACAGTTCTTCTGGAGACAGGATGCGCTCGACCCGGTCGAGGAACTTCGGCCTGTGCTCGGGGCCGTAGGCGGGGACGACCGTGCAGTAGTTCTCCAGAGCGTCGATTGCAGCCTGGGCCTGGCTGCGCGCATGCTCCCTTCCCTCGGGCGTCACCTCGACAAAGCGCATCTGCCCGTTATCGTCCAGCAGGCGACCCTCTGGGCCCTTTTCCCGAAGCTCTTCGAGCTTGTGGCGCAGAGTGCCCTCGGTCTCGGTGGTGGCGTACACCTCACCGAGCGCCGAGAGCGCATCAGTCGCGTCGAGGAGCACCAGCTCAGTGAGCGTTGGTGCATCGATAAGGTAGGCGTTGTCCGGGTTCGAAAGGACCGCGCGAGCTTTCTCGAGTTCTTCTGCGTTTCCATCACAGACGTAGAGCGGTCCGTCATCGAGGCCGGTCATCCAGCCCTTGACGATGTCCACGGCGTTGTTGCCCATCAAGCGTCCAAGGCCGCCTAGCGTGAAGGGCAACTCCTGGTAGCTCTTGAGCGCCTCGCGTATGCGCTGACTTTGGCGCTTGAGCGTCTCGTGAACCGCCGAGAAGTCGGCCTCGCCATCCGGCTCCTTGCGCACCTGGACCATCCACAGGTTCGGCACCGGCTCAACGCTGGACTCGACCTGGGCATGGGCGAGCGCCAATTGGCGCGCATACGCAGAGCCCAGTGACAGCACGCGGTACACCCGCGGGCCACCGAACCCGGTCTCAATCCGGACTTCGTCCCCAACAGCGCGGCCCAAGAACTCCTGGACTGACGCGTCGCCAGCTGGCTTGAATTCAGTGTCTGGGGGAAGGCCAGGCAACTCTTGCGGGTCCACCGTGAGATGGACGGCACCCGAAGGGCCTTCTAGCGTGACGTGGACAGCAGGTGCGACTACGTTCGGCGCCTCGTGAAGCTCGGCAATCGGCTCGTTGTAGGCAAGGTAGGCCATCATCAGAGCGGACGCCGACTCGATCTTGGCCGCGTTCAGGCGCCTCATCTGGTAGAGACGCTGCACCGCCTTGCCCTGCAGGCCCAGACGCAACTCCAGGAACGCGAGCTGAGAGACTTGTTGAATGGACCCGCTCAGTCCTAGGGGTGCTCTGCCAATGAACTCCTTGAGGTCCGCCGCTGGAAGGTCCCGGCTGCCCACCATGTACTTGAAGAGCCAACTGCCAATGTCGTCGGGCTTGCGTGCGAACTGAGCGTCGGCCAGACGTGTCAGCAGCGGCCAGTCGCCTGCATCGCGCGCGATCTCGATCGCAAGGGAGCGCAGGTCGTCGTTGTTGACCCAGCCGTCGGGGAGGCGTTCGAGGACCTCCTTAGCCTTTCGGCGATCGCCTGAGCGCAGCAAGCTGTGGAGAAGCCGCGCGTGCAGCTCTCCCGCTCCCTCTGAAGGCAAAACCGACTGGTAGAACTTGGTAGCCCTTTTGAAGTCCTTGAGGTCCGAGTAGAGGTCAGCCAGGAGCAGCCGCACCTCGGCGGGCGGCTTCTTGCCTGCCAACTGTCGAACACGCGCGAGCGCTGCCTCGCTCTTGTGCTTGTCGCTTGGCCGTGCCAAACGGGCGACAGCGGCGAGCAGCGCAATGCTGTTGGACTCCTCGACCACGAATCCTTGCAGCTCTTGGGCAACCTCGGCGCGCTTCTTGGCGTTCCACATGGCGAGCCACTTGGTGGCATGCAGGACCTCCTTGACGTCGGGCTCAATGTCTTCTCGCGGCAGCGTCCGCTCGAAGATCTGCTGCGCGACCTTAGCTTCTCCGCGGTTGGCTGCAACTTGCGCCAAGGCCACGAGGCCGCCATCTTGCAGGTACGAGAGGTTTTCGACACCAAGTGCGAACATCGCCTGCACTTGGTCGGTGTCATGCAGGGCCTCAAGCTCGACACGGACGAGCTCCGAACGAGAGCGCTGGTTGGTGCGAGCCTCCTTGGCAACTTCAAGTGCCTCGGTCGGATTGCCCTGCAGCAAGTACACAGCCGCCAGGTTGGAGGCGACGACCGACACCGCCTCGTCGGCCTGGATAGCCCAGAGCCGCTCGGCGCGAGGCTCCAGGGAGTCGCTCACCGCCTTAAGCATCCGCTTGTGCTCGGCCGTGAGCACTCGGAGGGCAACGTGGACGTTGTTCTGGGCCACGAGGTCCAGAACGTGTGCGAGAGCCGCCGCCCGAACGTAGAAGCCCGGCTTATCGGCTGTCAGCGAACGCAGAGAGACGTCAGCAGCCTCTTGAAGGCGGCTAGCCTTGTGCAGGCCAGCCGCGATGAGCTGCAGGGCGTCCGCGCTGTTGCGGTGAGCAGCAGGGATGCTGCTCTCATCCGGGATCAGGCCGCCGATGATCTCGGCGTTCGCGGTGGCGGTCCAAACGAAGATGGACTCCGGGAAGCGCTCGCGGGCAAGGCGGCCGGCTTCTAGTGCCTCTGAGAGCTTGTTTGCAAGTAGCAGTCCCCGAACCTTGGCAGCAGCGTTTCGCTCGTCGTCAGGGAAGATCTCTGCCGCCTTGAGGAAGTCACGCGCCGCGTTAGCCGTAGCCCCTGTGTGCCAGTGGCAGGTGCCTTGCAGGAGGTGCCAGCGAGACTTCTGGTAGTCATCGAACTCAGGAAGGTACGGTTCCAAGCCTGCAAGCCGGACCAGGGCGTCTTGATATAGAAACGCCTTGATGCGGTCATTCGCACCTTCGAGTTCGGTGGTGGCCCAGCGATTGGCGGAGTCTTGCCGTGCTTCGCCGAGCGCTACGCTGTCCATGAGCGGCGTACTGGCGGCACCCACGGAGGCCCTGAAAGCAAGGCCGTCGTCCAAGGGCTTGCGGTCCGCTGGGACTGCGGCAGGCGGGATCTCGATGGCTTCACCGCCGGCTTGGCTGTTTCGATGCCGCTCGAAATCCGCGACCAGCTGTGCCGAGTCCAACTGGCTGCGTAAGGTGAGCCGGGTGACAGTTGCTGCCTGCTCATTGAGCCGCTCGCAAGCCGTGATGAGGGTTCTCCAGACGTTGGCTGGCCCTCCGTGGCGGTGTTTGCCGAGCGCCCAGCCTATCTCCTTGATGAGGTTGTTGACGTCGGCTGAGTCGTCGGTCGCGAGGCGGTGTTCCAGGAACCAAAGATGCCGACAAAAGCCATACAGGTCGTCGTCCGATAGCGTCGCTCCGGTTTCCTGCTCAACGACCTTGCGTATGGCGGCAAGAGCCTCGCGCTGGTCACTTGAGCTGTAGCCCTCCGAGAGAGCGGCTCTCAGGAAGTCTGCTGAGTTGGCCGCCGCCCGAGCCTTCGCACACACCTGGGAGGCCGCGTGAACGGTGCCGGTCCCAGAGTCGCGGGAGTAGACGATGACGATTCGGTCGACGTCTTGCCTGAACTGCGCTCCGCCGTCGTAGTCGTGCCAGGCGTCGGTGATCGAGTCCTTGAAGGGGGCGTCAGAGACACGAGCCTTCAAGGTGAGCTTGACTTGCATGGCAACCTTGAAAGTGCTGCCGTCGTCGCGCTCCACCGTGCAGATGAGGTCGTCAGTGTTGAAGCCGTGGATTCGGCCCTGGAACCTCAGCTCGGTGATCTGGCTGTGCGCCAGGAAGCGCGAGTCGTCACCGCTCAGCAGTGCGAGCAAATAGCTCGCCTGCACGCGCGACTCGAAGTGGCCCCCCTCCCCAGAGGTGGACACTGGGCTCGAGAGGTTCTTTGGGCCTTTTCGGTTTGCCATCCTGCAGCTGCGCATTGTCACGCATGCCGCAGTCGCCCCAGCCGCTTATCCGGTGCGCTTTGAGGTGCAGCCGGGCGTCAACCTTCAGATTCGTTTTGTGTCTTCAGCGGTCACTGATGGCGGGCGCCGTCGAATGGCCGGTTCCGGAAGGCGCCGGTACTCGCTCTTGCGGAACGAATGACCGGCTTCAGTCTAAAGCGGGTACCCGGCTTCTACCAGTCAGTGCTGATAGGCGGACCCGGTGTCATACTGGGCTGCGGGAGTGTTCTGAACCGCAGGGCGTGGACCAACCTATTCGGTCCGCGATCAGACCCTTTGGCGCCAGCTCTACAGAGGACTGGCAAAGGCAAGACGGTAAAGACTAAAGGTCTTCGGCCGTGATCTTCTTCGTCGTGCGCGTGGTAGGTGCAACCGAGGACGTCACGAGCGACCGCAGTTCACGCGGCCTCGCACCCAGCGCTGTCCAGCGCTCGGGCTGGCAGGTAAACAGCAGGACTTGGTGGCGCTGTGCCGCATCGAACAGAACCCGCTGCATCCGATCCAGCCGTTCGTGGTCGCTGTGTACGAGCGCATCATCCAGGATGATCAAGGTCGGCTTCCCGGCCTCCTGCAAGAGGTCCGCGTAGGCCAGTCGACTGATGAGCCCGAGCTGCTCCTGGGCGCCGAAGCTCAATTGCTCGAACTCGGCATCGTCGTGCCCAAGGCCGCGCGACAGCGCTCCCGGCGTCAGGTCTTCTTGTAGGGCAAGCCGGCCATTGGGGAACAGCAGCCGCAGGTAGTGCTCCAGCCGCCGCTGTAGCGGCGCCTGCAGCCGGCGCGTCAGGGCTTGGCGCTTGTCCTCCATGCGCTGCACCAGCAGTTGCAAGGCCTGCGCGCGAAGCTGCAGTTCGGCGTGGCGCCGGGAAAGGTGATCGCGTTCCGCCAGCAGCTTTGCGCGGCGTTCTTCGAGCCCCTGGGCTCCGGCTTGATCCAATGCACCCTCGATGCTGGAGATCTGGTTCGCCCGCTGCTGGAACGCCTGGAGGGCGCTGTCCATGCTCGCTTT
Organism: Pseudaquabacterium pictum; assembly: GCF_005403045.1. Lineage (GTDB taxonomy): Bacteria > Pseudomonadota > Gammaproteobacteria > Burkholderiales > Burkholderiaceae_C > Pseudaquabacterium > Pseudaquabacterium pictum. The sequence continues at coordinate 83,961 of NZ_BJCL01000017.1, read as the reverse complement.
CAGGCGCTGGACCTCCAAATGAAGCGCGTCGATCTGCGACGTCTGGAGCTGGGACTCGAGATCGGCGATCGCGGCCCGGTTCTCTTGCAGTCGCGCCGTCGTGGTCGCCAAGTCCGCCTGAATCGCGGTCTCCCGCCCGCTGCGTTCGGCTTCGCCGATGGCGACACGGACCCGAGCCAACTCAGTGGCCGCCGCTTGTTCCTTGGCCTGCGCACGCGCCAGCGCTTGCGCTGCTTCGCTGTGGCGCGTGTTGACCTCCTGTTGGGCCGCATGGGCGCCCTGCAGAGCTTGGCGCGCCGCAACCAGGTCGATCGTCCGAGCGTTGGTGGCCACCGATGCGGCCGCATCGGGGGCATGCTCCGGCGCCGGCGGCAGAGCGCCCAGCTGGTGGGCTGCCGTGTCGGAGATCGCCTGCGCGCTGGCCAGTTCAGTGCGGAGATGGTCCAGCCCCTTGGGCGCGGAGGCCTTCAGCACCTGGATCGCCGTCATGAGCTGCGCCTGGGCACTGCGATGCCGATCGGCGCGTGCGTGTGCCTCCTCGACGGACACCACCCCGATGCGTCGCAGCACGGCATCGCGCAATGCCTGCGACTTCTCGATCTTGCCCGCCAGGTCGTTGATCGCGTTCGCACCTGGAACGACTCCGATCGTGCCAACGCCTTCGATCTCGATCGCGGTCGACGCAACCACGCGGTGCTCACTCTGGCCGTCGACCGGTCGACCGTTCAAGGTGACCTTGATGTCGGGCATGAGAGCGAGGTTGATCGTCGTTGCCGCAGCGCGCTGCATGGCCGCGAGATCCCGCAGTTCGTCGACATGCTTGGCAAGATCCTTGAGATCGTCCTCCTTGACCGCGTTCGCTGCGACCTCGGCCTTGTGGCGCTCGACCGCCTCGGCTTGGCCGGCTGCCTGATCGACAACCCTGGCCAAGCGCTGTTGTTGCGCCGCTGCATCTGCCAGGCGCTGCGTCAACGTCGCGCGCTGGTTCTCGACCTCGGCACTGTCCACCGCCCGTGCCGCTGCCTCCACCTCGTTGGCCACCTGCCCGCGGCGCCGCTCCCAGATCGCCGCGGCAGACTGCGCCGCGTCCATCTCGGCCTTCGCTGCTTGATGGTCTAGTTCGCGCTGCAGACCGCTGGCGCGCTGGTTGGCGTAGCCTGCCAGCTGCTGCGACAACACCTCGGATGTTGTCGCGAGCGTGCGCTCGGCTTCCTGTATGTCCTTGAGCCGCTGCGCCAGTTGCCGCGCTGCGGCAAGTGCGGCCTTCGCCGCTTCATGCTGGACGCCAAGTGCCTCCCAGGGTTTTTTGGTGCTGTCAGAAGCATGCGCCGCACGCAGGGACGCCAGCCGGTCGACGTTGGACTGGTAGGTCGCGATCTGGTCGTCCAGCACCTCGATCTGCTCGTCCGCGGTCTCCAGCTTGGAGATCGTTTCGGCGTATTGACCTCTCGCTTTGCCGGTCTCCGGCGTTAATAGCAGCCCGCGCTCTGCGCGCAGTCTTGTCAGGACGTCATCGCCGGCCGTGCTGGCAACGGTGCTGACGGTGGACTCCAAGGCCGTGCGCAGGTGGTCACGTGCGTACCCGACCGGGTCGGCGACGCTTTGGCCGTCACCCTGCTGGACCCAGAGCAGCCCCGGTATGCCCCAGTTCGAGGCCTTCGACGCCCCTTTGCCGGCGAAGCTGAAGCCGAGCATCGCCGCTACAGCGTCCTCCGCCGCCTCGCCGTCGTACTGCTTACCGCCGGCGCTGTAGGCGCACCGCTTCTTGTGGAAGAACGATTTGGACAGCACATGCGGCTGGCCGCCGACGTCGAACTGCAGCTCGATGGTGGGCGAGCATGTGCTCGCGGTCTCTCCACGGGGCAACAGGTCTTCAATCACCAGGGAGCGATGTCGTTCCAGGAAGGCCGCGCGGATCGCGCGCACCACCGTGCTCTTGCCGGCTTCGTTGGGCCCGAAGAAGAGGTTGAGGCCCGGGTCGAAGTCGGGCACATCCAGCGTTCCGCGGAACTGTCGGACCTGCGACACGCGAAGACGGGTCAACTTCATGGTGCAGCGGCCGTGGAGGAGCCAACGGAACCGGATGAAGCACCGACGGTTGACGACGCCAGTGCGCCACAAAGGATCGTTAGCGCCTCCCGAGCCACGCGGGCATCCGCATCGGCCGCGCCGTCTGCTTGGGCGGCGCGCAACTCTTCGATCACCTCAGACAGGTAGCCATCCGCCTTCAACGAAGCGATGTCTTCGGCCGTCGGCATCAGCCGCAGGTCGGAGACGTCCCAGGACAGGCTTCGCATCTCGGCTTGGGCGCGCCCCATTGCATCCAGAAGGCGACGCTGACCGGCGAGGTCAGAACGACCCGAGACCCGCACCTGTCCGATGTCGTCGCGCGCGAAGGTTGCGAGTCGCGCACAGAGCAGATCGATGTCGGAGTCGACCGCGACCGCATGCTCGATCTCATGCCAGCGGTAACGTCCCACTCGCACCGCCTCCACCGTCGGGATGACGCCTGGCTGCAAATCGACGATGAGGCAGTAGCCGGGCTGATTGCCTCGGAAGCGATCCTGCTCCGGAGTACCGCTGTAGGAACAGCGATGGTTGACGCGCTTATGTCCGTGCCAGTCGCCCAGTGCCAGGTAGTCCAGCCGCGCCGTCTCACACCGGCTTGACGAAATCGGGTTGGCCGAGTCGATGTCCTCGGCCAGGATGCCCTCGACGCTTCCGTGGGCCAAGCCGATACGCAACCAGCCGGGCGGCGTCTCGACGCCGTCGAAGAACTCGGTGGTGTCGTTGTAGGTGTGCCGCTGAGTCAGCGGTGCAGCCAGCACAGCCGTCTGGCACGCGGGCAGACCGACGACACCGGGCTCAAGCATCACCCGCACATTCGGCGGGATGGCATTCAGCCGCTGAGCGCGCGTCCACACGCTTTCTGCGAGCGCTGCGTCGTGGTTGCCGGGGATGAGTACCCACGTTCCCACATAGCCGGCCATCGCGCCGAACAGTTGGCGAATCACCCTGTCCGGAACCGTCTGCAGGTCGAAGACGTCGCCCGCGACCAGCACCGCGTCCACCTGGCGCTCACTCGCCAAAGCCGCCATCCGAGCGACCACATGGATGCGCTCCTCAGCGATGGCGGGAGCGTCGACAGAATCAAACTGGCGGTAGACCCGGCCGACCTGTAGGTCCGCGGTGTGCATGAATCTAGGCATCTTCAGATGATGTGAGGGGAGCCTTCGATCATGGCTGAACATGCGCGCCAGCTTGGCGGAACGCGCGAAGGCCGAAGGCGCCGGGTGTTGCGATGTGGCGCGGCGCCCCTCTGTCGCGTTACAGCGCGGCGTCCTTCAGCTTCTTCAGCGCGCGAGTCTTGATCTTGGTCGTCGCCGGCTTCGCGGCAAACATGCGCTCTTGGCCAGTGAACGGGTCCTTGCCCAAGCGCTTCTTCTTGGCCGGCACGCTTTGCGCCGTGATCTTCAGCAGGCCGGGCAGCGTGAACTCGCCAAGTCCCTTCTTGTGGATGGAGGCGAGGATGGTCGCCTCCAGCGCACCCATCACGGCCTTGACGGCTTTCAACTCCACCGCTGCAACTTCAGCCACTTGGGCCAGCAGGCTGGTCTTGTTGAAGGCGGTCTTGATCGGCTTCAGCGGCGCTGGCCCAGACTTGCCCGCGGTCTTGCTGGCGACTGACTTGGCGCCCACGACCTTCTTGACAGGGGCCTTGGCGGGCGCGGCGGCCTTCACGGACCTCTTGGCAGCGGGGGCAGATACAGATTTCTTGGCAGTGGCCATGGTTATTGGGAGCGCCATCGAAGCGCCAGATCAATGTTGTGAAAGGGACGCGCATGCTAGCGCGCAGCTGCAGCGTGGTCCCTGTTTGCGCTGACAGGGTCAGCTGGATGCCATGCCGTCGCGCGTGAGTCTGGGCGCTTGCCGGCCAGCAACCTCCTGCAGACATCCTGCGTCACGCATGGTCCTCCGCGTCAGGCAGGCGCCGAACGCCTGCACAAACTGGACCATGCGCGTGAGCTCGCTGTGGCTGAACCCGCGGCCATAGTCCGCTGTCAATTCTCGTGACACCGTCACAAGAATCTGCTTGCCATAGGCGGCGCGCCCGCCTTGCAGGTGCTCACTGGCCAGGCGCCGCCCCATGCGCCAGCACAGCAAGGTCTGGGTGGAATAGGCAGCTATCGCGATCCGCTGGCGGGCCGACTGGACGAGGGTGCGCAGGTCGCCCAACAGCGCGGTCTCGTCGATGACGGCCGGCAACTGTGCCGCAGACCCAGGCGCAACCGTTCGGGTCTTCGACTGGGCCAGCTTGGCCTTGGGCCGCTCGCTCGACTTCGTCACGACTGGATTGCCTTTGTTTGGACAGCCTGCAGCCTAGCGGCCGCCTCGCTGCGCTGCGATAGCGAGCAACTCTTGCGAGGTGGGCTTGTCCCAGTCCGGACCCTTGAAAAACCGAATCAGCTCCCCCGCCACCATCGGATGCTTCCATCCACTGGTTTCGAGACGCTTCCGGATTGACGGGTGGGCACCACGTTCGTACAGGTGGGTGCGAAGGCGCTCGACCCACTTGGCCTGCTCGTCAGTGGACAAGGCATCAAACTCCTCCAGAACCATGGCACGACGCCTACTGATCCACTCAGCCGTCCAGCCTTCAAGCGCAGCGGTCGCCGTCGCAGCAGTCACTTCTGCGGGCTTGCCCGTTTCCACCTGCTTCTTTGCTGCAGCGGCGGAACTTGACTCGAGCAACGCCCGCAAGTACCGGCTGGGATCGCGCAGCGGCTCCGGGAACTCACTGGCGACACGCTTCTGGAGGGCGTCGAGCGCTGTCGCCATCGCTTCGTTTCCATGTGAGTGGATCAAGGCTTCGGCGTCTTCGGTGCGCACGCCCATGGCCGTTGCTCGCACCACCTGCGACAGGTCAATCGGTACCGGAGGGTGTCGCAGCGGCAAGGCCTCTTGTTGCTTCTTCAGCACCTTGAACTGGATGTCGGAGATGAAACGCCCTGCCTTGTGTTCGATCAGCTCGACTTCAAGATCCGTGACCGCGTTGACTTCAGCGATGGCGAGCTTCAAAACATCGCGCTTGAAGAAGCGGTACTCCTGCTTGGCAGAGTCCTCTGTGTCCGGGCTGCCGGTCAAGACGGGCCGCCACCAAGGCCAGGGCTGCCTTGCCGTCTGGCCGACATCCTTGTAGCGCGAGCAGATCTCGTAGAGAACCACGCCGGAGTGCCGCCTCAACTGCGAAATGACGTCCAGGCGAAGACGGGCAAAGCGCTGCGGCTCCAACAGCTCATGCTTGATGTTCGGGGCAAAGGACCATTCAACCCAGTTTTCGCCACCTTGCTTGTAGACCTTGGCGTGCGCCAGCAGGCCAGCCACATTCCATGCATCGCCCTCCCCTGCTGTTGGCGACTGCCACTCCACCGTCGTGCTGACCATCGCGCGCAGGTGCTGCTTCACGATCTCGCGAGCGTTGGAATTGAAGTCGACTCCGCGGAGGATGTCCTTCAGCGGCGAGCGGTAAACCTCCTGGTCGATGCCCTGCTCTTGCGCGATGTACAGCAGCACGTTGTAGGCCTTGCGTGCCAGCACGGTGATCTTGCTGGACTTGGTCGGGACAATGGCCAGCGTGTTGACCGGCTTTCTCAGCGGGTTCTCGGCAGACTCTGAGGCCTTTGAAGCCACCCGGTTCATGTGAAAGCGTCCATTCCGGCATCGTAGCGTGAAAGCCCGGACTCACGCGAACATGAGGCGCCTAAAACATCTCACCTAGAAGTCGTTCTTACGTCTCTTGGTGCTGGAGAAGGTACGCATCAGCTACCCAAAAGTCCTCACGCTGGCTGCTGCGCTCGGTCGCCTAGAACCTCTCACGTGTTGACTGAACGCACTGGCCACCCCGATGCGCCTTCGCAACTTCGCAGGAGGCGGCGCCCAAAGTCCTCCGCCGGCCAGGCCTTTGGCTTTCGGTGCCCGGCGAACAACCAAAACATCTCACGTCGTTGACCTGGGTTCGGTCCTGACGGTGCCAAACGTGAGCTTTGTCCCGTCGGAGCCTGGCTGCCTGCAGCCACTCACGTGAGGTCCTAGTGCGCCTCACGCAGGCCCCTGTGTCCCCTCACGGGGAGACCTAAAAGCTCTCACGCAAAGTCCTATATCCCCTCACCTAGAACGCCATAACCCTTTGATTTCAAGGAAGAAAGCGTGCCTTAAAGGTATTGAAGGGATTTGAAGGGCTAGAACCTATTGAATCCCGGGGCATGGGAGTTGAGAAGAAAAGACAGCCGCCCAACCCGCCGAGACTGAGTGCCGACCAACTCCAGGCTGATTGCTTGACGCTTTCTAATCCGCTCGCCTGAAAATCGTAAAGCACCCGGTAGACTTCGATCAGGAGAACATCATGTCAAGACTCAGTATCAAGGCGCCCGCTCCGATAGGACTGGCAGACATCGCAGATCAGGCAGCGCACTCAGTAGAGATGATGTCGCAGATTCGAGCTGCGATGCTGTCGCCCACGACCACCAAGGCGGCACCTGCATGGAACCTTAGCCAGCTGGCCCAGCTGTTGGGCATCGAGAAGGGTTCCTTGACGCATCGCATGGGGCGAGGAGATCTTCCTGCAGGAACACTGAATGACACCGGTAACCGGCGGCAGTTCAGCCTGGCCGAAGTAAGGGCGTGGGTCAGGGCGTACCGCAGCGACAGCCTGCGGCCAGCTGGCGCAGAGGCAGTCACGATCAGCATCGCCAACTTCAAGGGTGGAGTCGGCAAAACGACGAGCGCAATCACCTTGGCGCAAGGCCTGTCACTGCTCGGTCACCGGGTGTTGGTCATCGACACCGACCCGCAGGGCTCGCTGACAACCTTGTTCGGAATCTTGCCCGACGCTGAGGTGGAGGAGCAGGACACGATCCTCCCGCTCGTCATGGGGGCTGAGACATCCATCCGGTACGCAATCAGGCCGACCTACTGGGATGGGATCGATCTCGTGCCGGCGTCTCCCCTGCTGTTTGGAGCGGAGTTCGCGCTTCCGGCCCGGCAGACAAAGGAAGAAGGGTTCGAGTTCTGGAACGTCTTGAACTACGGCATCGACGACGTGCGGCCCGACTACGACGTGATCGTCATCGATACCCCCCCTGCCCTTTCGTACACGACCATCAATGCGCTCTTGGCGAGCAACGGGATCATCATGCCGTTGCCGCCCAGCACCCTGGACTTCGCATCCGCCGCGCAGTTCTGGTCGCTGTTCTCTGATCTGACGACCCAGCTTCTGACCAATCGGGGTCACGACAAGCAGTTCGATTTCATGAACATCTTGCTCAGCCGTGTCGACAGTTCTGACGCAACTGGGGCCATCGTCAAGCAGTGGATTCAGAGCACGTATGCCAGTCGTGTGACAGTGCTGCCGATGGAAATTCCGAAGTCGGCGGTCACGGCATCAGCGACGGTTGAGTTCGGAACCGTCTACGACATCGTCAAGTACGACGGCAATGCGCGTACGTTCAAGCGGGCCAGAGATGCCTACGACTTGATGGTCGGGTACATCGAGACTTCGATCCAGGCCGTTTGGCGTCGGCAGCTGGAAAACAGTGGGGTTGACTCGGCTGCGGTTGGTCGTAGCGGTAAGGTGTTGAACCGTTCAACACCAGGCGAGGGGAGGGCTGCCTGATGGCGCGGAAGATCTTTGAAAAGGCGGGGTTGATCCCCGGTTTGCAGCCCGGCGCGAAGCCGGCACCTGAGGCCGCCCCAGCGTCGGAGCAACCCAAACCCAAAACCGCGCCTGGGACCATGATGGGCTTCCTGACTGCGCAGTCAGGTGCCGTTCAGGAGGCTGAGGCGCTGCGAGCTAGGGTGAAAGCGCTTGAAGAGGAAAGCCCGATCCGCAAGCTGGACCCAGCGACCATCAAGCCATCACGGTGGGCGAACCGCCATGAGGCTTCGTTCCGGACGGATGACTTTGAGGCGCTGAAGGCGGAAATCGCTGCTGCGGGCGGGAATGTGCAGCCTGTGAAGGTTCGGCCGATGGGGGTGTTGAACGGTTCAACACCCGAAGCCGGTGCGGCCTTCGAACTGATCTACGGGCATCGGCGACACCGGGCCTGTGCAGAGTTGGGCATCCCGGTTTCAGCGATTGTGGAAGAGGCGACCGACCTGAGCCTGTTCGAGCAGATGGAGCGCGAGAACCGCGGCAGGCAGAACCTTTCCGCTTGGGAGCAGGGCGTGATGTACCGGAGGGCCCTCGATGAGGGGCTCTACAGCTCGCTGCGTCGGCTGTCCGACGGGCTTGGGGTGGATTTGTCGCTCGTGTCAAAGAGCATCGCCTTGGCGCGCCTGCCAGACGCCGTGATCGCAGCGTTCCGCAGCCCGCTCGACATCCAGTTCCGCTGGGCTGCGCCGTTGACTGAGGCCATGCAGAAGGACCCCGACGGGACGTTGTCCCGTGCACGCGCCATTGGTGAGACTCGCGGAGACCTCGCGCCCTCGGCAATCTTGGCAAGGTTGCTCGGCCAGCCCGAGCCAGCTGGTGCTGAATCCAAGCAGCAGGCGCTCACGATCTCGAGGGCTGGCAAAGTGGTTGCGAAGCTGACCACTGACACGAAGGGGAGGGCACTGATACGGTTTGAGGCTGGAGCCCTTCCCGACGCGAAGCGAAGAGGTCTGGTGAAGGCTCTGGAGGACTTTCTCAAGACCTGAGCGTCCGTTCTGCGGCTGGCTGGAATCATGGTGCCGCGCTACCGGAAGCAATCGGCTGAATGGTCAGCTGGCTGCCCTGTGGGAAGTGCCTGACGCGATTCCAGGGGGGCAGTTGTACTTGACCGGAGCCCGTACCGCAAGGACCGCCATGTGGGCTGCGTCCTGCGTATCGTGTCCTTCGGCGCGAGTCCATGAATGGGCAGAGCAGCGGGCGCAAGAACTTCAGCGCCTGGGAGCGGGGCCGCATGCATCACGAAGCCATCCGCCAAGGCGTGTACCCAGCCCGTGGCCCGTCTCGGACAGCCTGCGCGTCAACCTGGCGGGCGCATCGCGCGCGGCATAGCCGGTCAAGCTGCCACCCGAAGTGGCTGCCCCAGCTACTGTCCCGGCTGAAATTGCAAGAGCGCCGGGCCAAACCGCTGGCAGACGCCATCCAGCAGGATCAGCAGGGCCTGCCGCACTGGGCGCGCAGCCTGGCGGGCAGCCTGGCGGGCAGACCATCCAACCGGGCTGCGGCCGATGTCTCTGCCAACCTGATCGGCGAGCCGCCAGTGCAGAAAGCAATTGAGTTGACCCGTACGCCTCACGATCAGTCAGCGCAAGCTGGCCTCGTTGCCGGCAGAGGCATCCGGCCGCCTGGACCTGATTAAGCTCTTGAAGCCATTCCCGGCCGGCTGGGGTCAATTGTCTGGGCGAGAAGGCCTTCCGACAGCCCGAAGCTGTCCAGCGTCGACAGCAATGCAATACATGATAAGTATCCTTATCATTATGCTCAGAAACAGGTGACAAATCGACCTTCTCCGGGAGACAATCGGCCAAGTGCTTGATCCGTAAGGAGAACTGCCGTGGCCGGTCCGCTCGACATCAACGACGACATGCAGCGCATGGTGCTGCGCAAGGGCGAGGCCACCGCGAAGGGCGGCCACGCCTTCCAGCGGCTGCTGCAGCTCGCCGAAACCCGCGACTCCGGCCAGGTCCGGCGCGTCGCACTGTTCATCGCCGCGACCTACAACGGCGAGGCCTTCCCCTTCGATCTGTTCGAGCTGCGCGCGGTCGATGAAGCGATCAGCGACGACATGCTGCTGTGCATCGACGCGCTGCGCCGGGGCCAGTCCGATCTGCACAGCCTGGTGCCGGATGGCGACCGGCGGGTGAGGGCGGTGATCGAGCAGTGGGGCCTGAAGTGGCCCGAGGCGCAGTGACCGCTGGCCACCTCGGTGACTGACACCTACCCGGACCCGCTTGACGACGCCGCGCTCGGCGCGACGTGGGCTGCGGCCTGGTCGGCGCTCGGCCGGCCGGCTCCAGCGGGCCTGCAGGCCGAACTGATGACGGCCTGGTCCGAGCCGCAGCGGCACTATCACGATCAACGGCACCTGCGCGAGTGCCTGGCGCTGTGGACGAGGTGGCGCGAGCACAGCCCGCGCGCCGGCGAGGTCGCGATCGCGCTCTGGTTCCACGACGCCATCTACGACCCGCCGGCGCCCGTGTCGGGAAGCAACGAACTGAACAGCGCCGCGTGGGCGGCCCGGTCGCTTGTGCGCGCCGGCGCCGACAGCGACACCGCGCAGCGCGTCCACGATCTGGTGATGGCTACGCAGCACGACGCGTCGGCCGCGCTGGGGTCGAGCCCCGACGCTCAGCTGCTCGTCGACATCGACCTCTCCATCCTCGGCAGTCCGGCCGAACGCTTCGAACGCTACGACCAGGACGTGCGCAAGGAGTACGCGTGGGTACCCGGCTTCCGCTATCAGGAGGCGAGGGCGCAGGTCCTGCAGAGCTTCCTCGATCGGCCGCAGCTGTACTACGGCGAGCACGCGGTCGAGCCGCTCGAAGCCCAAGCCCGCATCAACCTGGCCGCCGCGTTGTCGCGGCTCGCGCAATGAACGCGCGCGACGACAAGGCGCTGGCCAGCCCGAGCCCGACGCGGCCGAAGGCCGCACGGGCAGGGCAGGGCGCTCGTGCCCCGGCACCACTGTTCGGGACCTCCACCAGAACGCCGACGCGCAGCCTTGCGCCGGTCAGCGCCGCACGGAAGCGCAAGCTGCATGTCGGCCACTTCGCGTTCATGCGCTCGGTGGTTCAGGGCCTCGATCCCCGAGAAAGCTGGGAGCGCTACTTCCGCGTCGAAGGCGAGGCCACTGACCAGCGCACCGTGCGCGCCACCATCGCCTGGATCCGCGACGAGTTCGCCGCAGCCGCGAAGCGCGAAGACCGCTTCGGCACCGCGCGCCTGGTGCGCATCGACGCCACCCGCATCGCCGACCCGTCGCTCGAACTGCCCAGCCTCGAAGCCTTCGCCGAAGCGCATGGACTCGAAGACGAGCGTCAGGCCGACCAGATCGCCGCCTACGAAGCCGAGTACGGCCGCGCGACGCAGCGGCTGCGCCGGCGCGCCCGACTGATCGCGCGCCAGCTCGAAGCGCTGCGCTGGCTCGAAAGCCTGGTCGCCCAGTCGCCGAAGGCCGGCGACTCCGTCGCCGCCTGGTTGAACCCGACGCTCGCCAGCCATCTCGAAGCCGCCGACATCTTCACACTCGCGCAGCTGGTTGAGCGCATCAACGGCGTCGGACGGCGGTGGCACGCCGGCATCAAGGCGATGGGGGAGGGCAAGGCCCTGCGCATCGTCGAGTGGCTTCGCGAGCATCAGGACAGCATCGCGCTGCAGCTCGGCCGCCATGTGGCGATGCCGCGCAGCAAGCTCTACGCGCAGGAGTTGCAGGCCGTGGTCCTACCGGCGACCGACATCCGACCGCTTGAGAAGTTCATCGTGCCGGCCGAGCTCGACGGCAGTCAAGGCCTGTACCGGCGCCCGCAGGCGCAGTGCCTGCTGAAGGCCACCAACGACTACCAGGCCATCCTCGCCTGGCTGCGCTCCAAGCACGGCCTCACCCCCGAGCAGAAGGCGCACCTCAAGGCGCGCCGGCGCCAGCGGGACACCGGCGTCGAGCAGGGTATTGACTGGCTGCAGGCGCTGTCGAACACCCAGCGCGCCTACCGCAAGGAAGCCGAGCGCTTCCTGCTCTGGGCGATCACGCACAAGGGGAAGGCCTTGTCCTCGATGAGCAACGAGGACTGCATCGAGTATCGGGAATTCCTAGCCGACCCGCAGCCGCGCAGCCGCTGGTGTGGCGACCGCGGGCGTGAGCGCTGGTCGCCGCTGTGGCGACCGTTCGAGGGGCCGCTGTCGGCGTCGGCGCAGCGGCATGCGGTGACGATCCTGAAGAACCTCTATGGCTTCCTCGTCGACCAGAACTACTTGATGGGCAACCCGTGGTCGGCGGTCGGTGTGCCGCGGACCTCGGGGCCGAAAGTGAATGCTGGGCGGAGCTTTAGCCTGGCACAGTGGCAGTTCATCGAGGGGCAGCTGAAGATGCTGCCGGCGACCTCGGCGAATCAGCGGCTGACTTTTGGGTTGCACCTGCTCTATGCGACCGGGCTGCGGTTGTCGGAAGTGGTGGCCGCAACAGTCGATGACCTGCAGTGGGTTGAGTACCCGGCGGATGCCTCGGACGATCAGCCCATGGAAGGCTGGTTGCTGCGGGTGATCGGCAAGGGGCAGAAGGAACGTGAAGTGCCGCTGCCGGCCGATGTCGTGAGCGAGCTGGCCAGGTACCTGGTTTCGCGGGGGCTTGATGCCGACCCGGAGGACATCGGTAACCAAGGGGCGTTCTTACTCGGCAAGGCGAGCGATGCCGCGGAGCGCGCGCCGGGGCTGAGCACTGGGCAGGTGATCGACCCGAGCCAAGGCATCGCCGCGACGACGTTCTACGACCAGATCAAGAGGTTCTTCGAGGACTGCGCCGGGGTGCTGCGAGGGCAGGGTGACGCGCGAGGCGCGGCGCAATTCACCAAGGCCAGCACGCACTGGATGCGGCACTCGCACGCGAGCCATGCAATCGCTAGCGGAATGCCCATCGAGATCGCGCAGCAGAACCTCGGGCATGCATCGCTGGCCACCACGACGGTCTACGTCACGACCGAGAAGCGCCGTCGAATGAAGGCTGTAGATGCTTTCTGGAAGAGATAGCGCAAGCTATTCGACGGGTCGGCGTGTGACCGGTTTCCGGCAGCGTGGCGCGAAATCTGGACAGCTGGAAACGACCCAAAGGGGCCGGCCGGACTTCTCCAAAGCTGCCCTACCCCTGGAACGACCTCCATCGGGATCCGCTTCCGCGAAGCAGCCGTTCGTGGCCACCGGGACCCGGCCAGAAGCGCACTTAGAACTTGACGGCAGGATCAGCGCGCGCGAACAGCGTTCGGCGGCTGCATGAACTCGATGGTCGCGCCGTCAGGGCCAACGACGTAGATCACCCGTGTTCCAGCCCGCACGCCACCCGCGATCGGCTGAGGCGTGCCTTGTGCCTTCCAGCCATAGATGGCGATCCGCGCCAAGACCGCGTCGATGTCATTGACCACGAGGGCGAGATGCGCGAAGCCCGGGTCGAACGGCTTGGCCGGTGCGCTTGGCCGATCTACGCCCCGATACTCCAGGAGTTCGATCGTCTGATCTGCCAGCGACACGATTGCGGTGCGGACCTCCGCCCCATGCGCACCCGTCACTTGGCCGAGGAACTCGCCCCCCATCTCGCCCGTGCGCACGAGCCGCGCCCCAAGCCCATCAAGCCAAAACCGAAGCGCCTCATCGAGGGAGGCGACCGCGAAGCCTACATGGTCGGCACAGCGCACCTGGATACTTGCATGCTCGCTCATACGGACGATCGTAACGGCAAAGGGCTGTTCGTCTGCTACGGTTCGGCCAGCGCCGATCAGGCGCGCGATCGCAATGCCGGAAAGCTGACCCACAACTTCGGCCACCGAATACCTCCCGTCCGCGGCCGGCGGTGGTCGACCCGTTGCAAAACTTCATTGGCCGTGCTGGATCGGCTCAGACCGGTCTCTCGGCAGAAGCCAGCGCATGTCCCGAACCCTCGGAGATCAAAGCGGCCTTTTGCCTCAACACGGCGACGGCAGGGCCCAGGGCACGGCGCTGCCGTATCGGCGTGAACAGATGCATCTCGTAGCGCGGAAGGGCCTCGCGCAGATGCAGGGGCGCGACCTGTCCCTTCAGCGCTCCGTCCAGCAAGATCGGGTGAGGGAGAACACCAAGCATATCGCTGTGAACCAGCAGATGGAGAAGGCTGGAGTAGTCGGGACACGATGCGGCGACGCGTGGCGGCCTCATCCGCCGGACAGCAAAGGCTTCGTGCAGCACGTCCACGGGCCCGCTGACGCTGGGCCCGACGATGGCCCAAGAGGCTGCTTGCAGTTCCATCAGTGATTGCGCCATGACCAAGGGGTGAGCGCGGCGGGCGTAAGCGAGCGGCGTAAGTTGGTACAGCGGTTCGCAAGCCAAGCCGGTGGCACGGTAGCCACGAGGCCGCGGTGAAATCACCAGGTCGAGTTGGCCGCCTTGCAAGCTGGCAAGCATGCGCCCTTCGTCAGCGCTCGCCATGTCGAGACGCCGACGCGGGTGGCCTTGGCACCAAGCAGCGTGCAAGGCCGGGCCCCAGACCAAGGCGGCGGATGGCGTCACCCCGACGCGCAGCGTGTCGCGATGGGCCGGGATCGCGCCCGTCGCGGCAAGTGCGTCCATCCGCTCGGCAAGATCCTTGCTTCGGAGCGCCGCTCGCAACGCGGCCTCGGTGGGTATCAGCTTGCGCCCCGACCGAACGAACAGCGGCGTGTCGAACTGTTGCTGGAGCTGCCTCATGCCGTGGCTAATTGCAGGCTGCGACACGCCTCCAGCAAGCGCCGCGGCAGCGAAGCTGCCGTGCTCGACGACCAGCGTGAGGTAGTTCAGGTAGCGTAGATTCATAAACAACTCTAATGGATTTTCAGATACGCCGCTTGTCGACAGGCGCGGCTTCTGGAACGATTCATCGTCGAACTGAACGGGAGCCCTGATATGAGTCAACTTCAATTGGATACGGTGCGCACCTACCTGCGGCACCTGAACGCGAGCGACACGACGGGGCTGATTTCCACTTTTGAGGAGGACGGCGTTGTGCACTCCCCGTTTCTCGGCACGATGAAGGCGCGGGACTTCTTTCCCAAGCTCGCCCAGGCGTCGAGCCAGAGCGTGATCACGCTGATCGACTTGTTCGCGTCCGTAGAGCCCTCGGACGACACCGTGCGCGTGGCAGCCTATTTCCGATACGACTGGACGCTGAGCGATGGGAGGCTGGTCGACTTCACGTGCGTGGACGTGTTCGGGTTTCGGCCGGGCAAAGACCGCATCGACAGCATGCACATCGTTTACGACACGCATCCGCTGCGCGAGAGGGTGGGTGACAAATACGCGCCAAACCCGGTGCTCGACGCTTGAGCGGTCAGCGTGCGGCACGGTCAGCGATGCAGCATCGAGTCCATAGATTCGCTGGCAATAACTGAGGCACTCGGGTGCTGACGTCGTGCCGCGACCGAGAGCGGACGCCGGTGAAATGCTGCACATGGCCGAGACCTTCTGTTCGCCGCAATATCAGGCAGCCGACAGCCGCTGCAGCAGGGGTTGAACGGCTGCTCCCTTGGTTTCCCGCAGGCTTGACTTGACCACAGCAGGCGGAGGCCATACGAAACAGTCTGCCCGAATCCCGGCGGTCGGCAGGCACGAATGTGGAAGGCGGTTCTAGCTGCAGAGCTACCGCTCGGCGCAGCCTTCAGTCTTGCTCGACCGTCAGAAACAGGGTGGATTGCTTGCTAGGATTCCTACCAGAGTAGTGAGGTACCGCTCTCTTCGCCGTCTCGCGACCGCGCCCGGTACAGGCGCCAAGTCGGGAGAGGTACTTCCTCATGGATTCCCAGAAGTTCTCGTGGCTGGTCCTGGCTGCAAGCGTCCTGGCTGAGGTTCTCGGCACCCTGGCTCTGCGATACGCAGCCAGCTTTACGAAGTTTTGGCCATCCGCTGCCGTCGTAGCCTGTTATTCCTGCGCCATCTGGCTCATGTCCGTCGCTGTCAAGCAGCTTGAAATGGGACTTGCCTACGCAGTGTGGGCTGGCGTCGGGACTGCACTCACGGCGCTGCTGGGCATGATCTGGTTCGGGGAAGCAAGCTCGGCATTGCGCATTGCTGGTCTAGGCTGCATCGTGTTCGGATTGGTCGCACTCAATCTCAGCGCCAAGTAGACAGGCTGCGTCTGCTTCGCAGCGGAAGCCCCTACTGGACGACGCCCATCACCTAACAGGCCGCGAAAGGCGCGGGGAAGCGAAGCTGTCCGTCGCGAAGGACGGCTCTTGGCCGGGTCAAGCCAGAGACAGGCCCAGACTCGTCGCCGCGAACCTGTCGTTCAGCGACTCGCCAAGGCCACGACTGGGCGCACGGGGCGACCGACCGGTTGTGGCCGGCTGCAGGTACCCACGAGCGCCCGCTTCCCGGGAAGCTACGTTGCTGAGCGCAGCTGCCCTATCCTGTGCGGCATTCTCCCCAACCCGAAAGCTGGCACATGGCAACCAAGAGGAGCGGACCGACACTTGCCGCATTGAACGCGCAGATTGCTGCGCTGCAGGCGCAGGCCGATGCACTGCGTAAGAAGGAGGTCTCGGAGGTCGTCGCCAAGATCAAGGACGCGATCTCGCACTACGGCCTGACGGCTGCCGACCTTGGTCTCGCAACGGGTGCCCGCAAGATTGCGAAGTTGCCTGCAGCTGGCGGCGACAAGCCGGCCAGCAAACGGCGCAAGAAGGCCGGACCAAAGCCAGCGGCGAGGACGGTGAAGTTCAAGGACGATCAAGGCAACACATGGGGTGGCATGGGCAAGCGGCCGGCATGGTTCAAGGCTGCTTTGGCTTCAGGCAAGACACCCGAGGAACTGCTGGCAAAGAGCTGAGCCAGGCGCAGCGGCGACGGGTGCCCCTTTTTGGGGGTGCCTATCACCCGTTCGTGCGGGGGCCCGTATCGGGTGATGGCCTGTGAGCAGGACATCGCTGAGCATTCGTGCAGTCAGCAACGAACGGTCAAGGCCTCACCATGAAAGCAGCCGAACTTCGCGCAGTCACCATGCGCCTCGATGTGCTCAGGGACATCATGGTCGAACTGGTGGCCGCGTTGCCACCGGACCGTGCAGCGGGCTTCGCCGCGGCGCTGGGCAATCGCCTCAACGGCCGCATCTGCGACATGGAAATTGACGAACGCAGCGACAACGCGATGGTGTCCGATCTTGCGCCCGTCTTCGCGGCATTGAACCGGCGCCCCCAAGAGACTCAGTTGACCTGACGCGACACGTCGCAGGCCAGGCGCTTGCCGAAGGCCAGTGCCTGCGATCAACACCGCCTCGTCTGAAGTATCAAGGTGTTGAAGGTCGAACGTCGGTAGCGCCCGACCGACTCGACGCTGATCATTGCCTGTCCTCGCGCGCGAAGGCTTCGCGCCCGCTGCAAGACTGCTGCAGCATCGGCCCGGAACATCCGCCACGGCAACACCTCGCAATCATTGAAGGCGCTGCAGTTCTCCGGAAGCGATTCGAGGGGCATCGGCTTGTCTTGGTAGTTCATCCGTACTTCTCCATTGAATGCTGTCGCAGCGTGCATATCGCGCCCACCGTGGACAAGCCACCCACCCACAGGGCGAGCCTGTGGATGGCCTCTGCGAGGTACGTGCCTGTGACCACCGCTCCCCGGCCTTCGCCTACGGCCTGACGCGCTTCGCTTGCCGAGCAGCCGCTTTTGTAGGTGTTGATGCAGTGCAAGACAAGAACAAACGCTGCGCTTCCGTCTGCGAGACCGGCGTGCTTGCCGTCTTGCCCAAAGGCCCAGCGCCTCCAGCTGCGGGGCATGGGCCCGCGCCCTCGGGGCGGAGCCCAGAAGAGAGCGGTGCTGCCAGACAACCCGTCCTCGATCACGACTCCCGTCCTTGTCCGCTGACGATGGCGATGAAGTTGGCTACGCGGTCCGGGTTGCAGCTCCAGCCCTTGCATACCGCGACCCACAAGACGCCACCGCGTGCAGCCGCCGTCGCTCGTGCTGGATCGCGGTGATACCTGCGCACACCTGCCACCTCTGACATGAAGCGCCGGGTCTTCGTTGGATACAGGATGTCGGTCATGGTGCCTCTGGTTGGTCAGACGATGTATGAGGGCGCTGGCTGGTCCGGGTCGAAAGGTCCGGCCAGCAGTTCTTTGGTTTCGTCGTCGTAGACCTCGACCCAAAGCCCTCGATGCAAGAAGGCGCGCGCGGCCAGATTGGCGGCGGTGCGGCATGAGTGCAGCTCGCGATCAATCAGCTCGTCGTGCTCGTGTTAGTGCTGGGTCGCCGGATCGGCGTTGCCGGCCTCGACCACAAACCGGCGTTCGCCGGCCACGCAGCATGTGTCCATCATTGCGGTGCTCATAGCGGCCATGTGGGTCAGATCAACCGCAGTGCGCGAAGCCAGGAGGGCACGCCATCCGGCCCGGTGCCATCGGGCTCGACACGGTGGCCTGTCGGCGTTTCGCAGATGCCGTCTTCGTTCCATGCCATCAGGTCCTGCATGCTGGGCAGCTCGTCAACATCGAGTTGCCAGCGGGCCAGGTCGCTGAGCGCGGCCTGCTTGTTGACCACCCATTGCGCGAGCGGTACGTCGCCCTTCTTGCGCGACAGCACTTTCCACTCGTCATCGACCTGACGACAGAGAGTTACGCCGTTCGACCTCACCGAGATCAAGGCACCGCGCGCAACTGAGAAGTAGCGATGCAGCTCCGAGCCGTGGGCATCCAGCTCGTTCTGCCTGTGGCTTTGACCCCCTGCCCGTTGGCCAGCCTCGGGGCCGAGGAACTGCGGATCGGTGGTGTCAGTGCTGGGGTGGTTGGACTGTGCGTTCATGCTGGTGGCCTCGTGTGGTGGTTGGAAATCTGCCCGTCGGTTTCGCCTCGACGCATGAACAGCGGAAGCCAGGCAGGACACAAGGGCACGACCACAAGCCGCAGCTCGAAGCGCAGCGCAGAGACCGGGTGAGGACCGTGGGCGCAAGCCTTCACCCTTGGGGCGTGACTGGATGCCGCTATGCGTCGGAAAGAGGCGGAACGACAGGCAGATCAGCCACCCCGAGCGACCGAACGCACAGGCCGGCTCACCACCCCATCAACGACACGCGCGAAGCTTCCCAGCTGAGCGATCTATCGCCGCACCGCGGCGCACGTCAATGCCGGGTCGTCGGCGTTGTTGTCGGCCGTTGCGTCAGGCATGCGCCCGTGGGTAAAGTGCTGTCGCCATGCCCAACAAGCCAGCCGCCCAAGTCGTTCCGTCTCGCGATGTAGATCCTGTCGCGGCAGCAGTCATCGACGATGCGTTGAAGGTTCGCGCGTCGCACCCTGCCGTGCCGACGTTGGACATCCTGGACCTGGTCCTGCAAGGTCGGCGAACGCGACCGCTCAACTTCGGCGCGGTTTCTCCCGTCAGTCCCTTCGGTTTGCTCGTCGTGGAGGCCTTCGATCGAGGCATGCCGGTGAGCGACTGGATCGGGTTCTACCGGTACCCGGCCCCTCGCGTGATCGCCGCGCTCGACGACATTTGGCGTAAAGAAGTGTGGCCGGCATTTACCGCTCACTTTGGTATTGCATAGCCTGGGCGGCTCGCAGGCCGATTTGTCGTCGAAGTGGGCAGCGACCATGCGCGCAAAGTGTTACGCCGCCCGGCGGGATCGAGCCCTCGCAGGGGGTAGAACGGGTTGATCTCAACTCGCCATACCCCAGGGAAATACATGAAACGTAGAGCGCTGCTCGGTTCGATGGCCCTTGCCGCCCTTCCGAGCATGGCATCGGCGCCTCAACCCAAGGTGCTCCTCACCGTGAGTGGCCGCATCGGTCGGATCAACAACGACGCAACGGACACCTTCGATTTCACCGAAGCCGAGTTTCTGAAGCTGGGTACGACCAGCATCACGACAGGCACACCGTGGACGCCGACCTCGGTGTTTGCCGGGCCTCTGCTGCTCGATGTCATGCGTGCTGCCGGCGTCACGTCCGGCATGCTGGTGCTCAAGACCCTCGATGACTACTCCGCCCCTATCCCCTGGGACGATCTCGTCCGCTACGGCGTGATCCTGGCGCACAGCCAGGATGGTCGGCGCTTGAGCAACAAGCGCTGGGGCCCGTTGTGGACAATCTACCCTCGCGACCAGAATCCGGCCGCGCTGCGGGGTCCCATAGCGGAATCGAGGTTCATCTGGCAAGTCGACAGGATCGAAGCGGGCGGTTGAGTGAAGAGGCGGAGCGCCGGGGCGCGGCGCATCTTTCCGTCGAACCCGAGCGGCTTGATCGGCGATCGGGCGATCGGCCGTCTGCGAGGGGGATTGGCTGGTGGCCCCTGGTGGTGTTGGTGGTGCTGTCCGCCATCGCGGCCACGACGGCTCTGCTCAGCCAGCAACTGACTCTTTCCCGCGCGGCCAATGCCGTGCCGAACGAAGGCTTCTACTGGTCCGTTGCCCAGTACCAGATCGCGCACCACAGGCTGAAGCAGGAACTGCGTGCTGTTGCGGCCGGCGAGACGGTGAACGCCCAGGAACTGAGCCGGCGCGCAGCCGTGGTTGCCTCAAGGGTCAGCATCCTCAGCGAGCCCTCCGAGATCAAGAGCCTCCTCAATGGTGTTCCCGGCTATGCCGAAGCGACGCACCGCGTCGCCGAGCTGCAGGGCCGTGTCGGGCCGATCCTTGAAAGGCACCCGTTTGGTCAGGCTGACGCCATCGCGGTGCTTGGCTTGTTCCAGGCCGCAGGCGACGAAGAGCTTCTGAGCCAGCTGGCCAGCGACGTGCGCCTGGCCGAGATCACGGCCAAGGAAGACATGACCAAGACGCTGAGCAGGCGCATCTGGTGGGCCTGGGGTGGTTTTTCGTTCTGCTGGTTCGCGCTAGCGCTCTGGCTGTTCTATGCGATCCGGTCACGGCGTCGCTACCGGGCTGCGGCACACGATCGAAAGCGGGCAGTCGAGGCCATGGAGCAAGCCAATGCCTCCAAGCGCAAGTTCCTGAGCATGGTGAACCACGAGGTTCGTTCGCCTTTGCAAAGCATCGTCGCCTCGGCGGAGTTCCTGGCCATGAAGGACCGCCAGCCAGACACCATTGCAGCGATTCGCCGCATCAGACATGCGGTGACGGTCCTGCAGGGACAACTGCGTGACCTTCTCACCATCGCGCGCGGTGATGCAGCACAGCTGCCCACGCAGGCCGAGACGTTCGATATGGGCGAACTGGTTCAAGATGTCTGCGTCGGCTTGGAAGAGGCGGCTCTTGCCAAGGGGCTTGCGTTCGAGGTCGATATTCCACTGTCGCCGCTGACGGTCAGCGCTGATCCGATTCGCATTGCGCAGGTCTTGCGCAACCTCGTCGAGAACTCCGTGCGCTACACGAGTGCCGGCCGTGTTCGGGTTCGCGTTGAGCCGTTCGCGCGTTCAGCAAGTGCTGCGGGCGCCTCGGAGTCGACAGCCGGTGGTCTGGTTCGCTTCATCGTCCATGACACTGGGCCAGGTTTGCCGCCAGTTGCAGTGGAGCGGCTGAAGAGTGCAGCCGTACCCTTCGCCTTGAGTGACGACGGCACGGGGATCGGCCTCTTCGTGATCCGCGACGTGCTGCAGCAGCTTGGTGGTGGCCTTGAAGTGCAATCCCGAGACGCCTCGGAGGCAGAAGGGCAGGGCACAACTTTCACGGTGACCATCCCGGCGAGACCGGCAGCCCGCGTCGCGTCCGAAGACGACGTCGCGGAACGACGAGAGGCGCTCAGTGTGTTGGTCGTGGATGACCTGTCCGACGTGCGAGATTCGCTGAGCGATGTGACGCGCCGACTGGGCCACGCATGCCGCACGGCTGCGTCTGCTAGCGAAGCCCGTCCGCTGATTGCCAACACGCACTTCGACGTTGTGCTGATCGACCTGGAGATGCCGGACACGGATGGCCTGGCTCTCGCGACTGAAATCCGTCAGGGCGCTGGGCAGAACGCCTCGGCGATGCTGATCCTCATCAGCGCGGCCGAAAACCAGGCTGTTGGGCAGAGCTGGCCCTTCGATGGGTTCCTCCAGAAGCCAATCGACGGCCAAGCCTTGGCCCGGCTCATCGGGGCCAGTCATTCACCTCGGTAACCTTGAGGCCAGGTCTGGTGGCGTCCGGCTGCTTGTCCGTGTAGGCCGCCTCAGCTGTAGGTCACGAGTGAGCCGGCTTCTGATAGGAAGGCGCGTGGCCTCGACGCTACATCCGGGCGCGAAGCGCCGTGCGCCATCCGTTGACTACCAACCAACCGGCTGCGTGGGCAACAACATTGCCATTTCAAAGCCGGGATAGGCGCGCACTCAGCACTGCGCCGTTCGCTGTATGCGCGCGAAGCTGCCCACCCAGTTGGTGAGCCAAGCCATCGGCCAGTTGCAATCCCATCGATGTCGACTGCGCTGCTGAGTTGAAGCCGGTAGGGAGGCCGACACCATTGTCGGAGACGGTCAGATGGTCGCCGTCGGCCTCTCGACTCAGGCGCACCCAAATGTCGCCGCTCTGCCGGCCTTCGAACGCGTGCTTGAGACAGTTCGTTATCAGCTCGGTCAGCAGCAATCCGAACGGTACCGCGTTGTCGAGTCCGGTCTGGACATCGGCGATGTCCAGATGGAGCCTTACTTTGCGCCGATCAGTGCCAAGTGCCTCGGCGATCTGGTCAACCAGGTCCTTCACATAGACCTGCAGTGATACGGCGGACAGGTTCCCCGACTGGTATAACTTTTCGTGCACGAGCGCCATGGCACGCACCCGTTGCGCGCTGTCGTCCACGGCCTCCCGAGCCGCGCCGTCGGGCAAGGTCTGGCTCTGCAGGCTCAGGAGGCTCTGCACGACCTGCAGGTTGTTCTTGACCCGGTGGTAGACCTCCTTGAGCAGCGTCTCCTTCTCCGCCAGTGCTTGTTCGATCAAGGCCTGCTGCCGGCGTCGTTCGGTGATGTCGAAAATGGCCGCCAGCGTGGTGATCCCGTCGGCCGATTCGATCGGGCTCAGGCCAATCTCGACGGGGAACTCCTCACCATTGCTTCGCATCGCCCGCAACTCCAGCCCCGCGCCCATCGTTCGCACCGTGGCATGCGCCAGGAAGCCTGCCCGCAGGCGCTCGTGCTGATCACGCCACCGCGTGGGGATCAGCTTCTCAAGTGGCTGGCCAAGCAGGTCGTCGCGCGCGTAGCCGAAAGTGCTTTCGGTCTGCGCGTTGACCATCAGGATGGTGCCGGAGGCGTCGACCATCAGCATCGCGCAGGGCGCCAGCTCGACGGCGCGCTCCAGGACGAGCTTCTGCTTCATCTGCTCGGTCAGGTCGCGGGTGATCTTCGCGTACCCGACCAGGTGGCCTCTGTCGTTCCGAATCGCGCTCAAGGTGATGCCTGCCCAGAACCTGCGCCCGTCAGCGCGGATGCGCCAATCTTCAGCTTCGAACCGCCCCTCGATGGCCGCCTCGGCGAGCTCTTGCTCAGGCTTCTCCGCGGCAATGTCCTCCGGGGTGAAGAGCATCCTGAAATGCTTGCCGACCACATCGGCCGCACGAAACCCCTTTGTTCGTTCGGCGCCGGCGCTCCAGGTGGCGATGCGGCCTTCCGCGTCGAGCATGTAGATGGCGTAGTCCCGCACACCGTCGATCAGCAGCTTGAACCGCTTCTCGCGATCAGCCAAGCCGCGTTCGGCCTCGCGCCGAGCGGTGACATCCAGCGCGAAGACAAACAGGCCATGGACCTGACCCTCACGCAGGTCGGGCGTGAAGTGCATGTCAACGTCACGGCGGAGCCCGTTGGGTGTCACGAACGACACTTCGACATGACCGGCATGTCCCGCCAGGCCGCGCTCAATCGGTGCCTGTATGCGTTGGTACCAGTCGGCGCCCAGTACGTCTTTCGCGTGTCTTCCTGTGATTTCTGCCTGGGTGACGCCGTACCCTTCCAGGAAAGCGCGATTGGCAAGCTGGTTCCGGCTGGCAGCATTCCAGTAACTGATACGTGCCGGCACGCTGTCGAGCACCAATTGCAGGACATGGTTCGACTCGCGTAGTTGCGCCGCAGTGGTCCTGAGTTCGCTGACGTCCCTCACGACGGCAAGTGATCGCAGCGGTTCCCCATCCGCGTCGCGTTCCAGGACGGCTGACAACAGCACGTCGAGCACCTTTCCGTCCTTACTCACCATCTGATACGGCACGTTGTCGCACGAACCACTTCTGAAGAAACCGGGAAGCTCCTCCTCAAGGGCGCGCCGCTGTGAGTCCGGCGTGAGGAGTTCCACCACGGGCCGCCCAATGACCTCAGCACGTTCGTAGCCCAGTGTCCTGAGCCAGACATCGCTGACGTTGACCAGGCGCCCCTTTGGGTCAATGGAGTGCAGCATGGCCGGCGTCGACTCGTACAGCAGCCGGGTTCGCCGTTCGGACTGCTCCAGTGCCTCTTCGGTGAGCTTCTGCCGGGTGACGTCTCTACCGACCGAGTGGATGGCTCGACCCAGGCCTTCCTGAGCAGGGACCACCCGATTGGTCCAAGCGACCCACCGTTCCTCGCCCCGTGCGCACACCATTCGGTTGGCCACACTCTCCCCGACGCCCTCCGAAAGAACGCGCCGCATATGCGAGGCCACCGACTCGCGGTCGTTCTCGGCCACAAACTCGAACAAATTCCGACCGACCATGGACTCCGGCTGCAGGCCGAAGAACTCGGCATAGGCGCCGTTCACGTAGGTCAGAGTACCGACTTCGTCCGCGAGCGACACCAGTTCGGATTGCCCCTCGACGATCGTACGGTACGTCGCTTCGGTGCGAGCCAGGTCGCCGACGAGCTTGAGTCGGCGCTCGCGCTCCAGAAGGGCCGTCGCGACCATCCGGCTCAGGCCGGTCAATGCTGTTCGCTGACCCTCGACGAGCTGCCTCGCCACGCGGTCCATCACGCACAAGGTGCCGACACGCTCGCCACCCGGCATGACGATCGGCGAGCCTGCATAGAAGCGGATGTGCGGCTCACCAGTGACCATAGGATTTGTGGAGAACCTTGGCTCCTTCGATGCATCTGCGATTTCAAGCAGATCATCGCTGCGGCAGGTCTCCGAGCAGAACGCCAGGACGCGCGCGGTTTCTGAGTTGCCGCTGAGGCCGATGTTCGACTTGAACCACTGGCGGTCTTTGTCGATCAGGCTGATCAACGCGAAGGGGACAAGGCAGAGATCGGCCGCCAGTCGGGTCGCCTGGTCGAAGATGACCTCTGGCTCACTGTCCAGGACCTGCAGGGATCGAAGCCGATCCAATCTGACGGCCTCGGCGTTTGCTTCCAGTTCCGACTTGGTCATGTCTTTCGCGTAATGTCTGCGCTGAGCTTCAGGCCGGAGCAGGCAGGTAAATCGTGACTGTCGTTCCCCTGCGTGGCTGGCTTGTGATCTCCAGGTCTCCGCCCATTTCACCCACGAGGCCCTTTGCGATCACCAATCCCAGTCCGACCCCCGGAATTTTGGTGCGCTCCTGTCCCAGGCGGTCGAACGGCTGGTATAGCCGCTCCATCTGCTCGCGGGTCATGCCGATGCCAGTGTCCTCGATGATCACCAGCATCCGCCCATCCGGAGAATGACTGGCCTGGAACCGCACCTCGCCGCCCTGGCGGTTGTACTTGATCGCATTCGAGCCGAGGTTCAGCAGGATTTGCCGCAGGCGAGTGGGATCTACGAAGGTTGTCAGGTCGGGCGGCCCAGAGGCGCGGACGTCGACGCCATGCGAAGTGCTCAAGGGCTCAAGCAGCTGGACAGCCTCATTGATTGCGGCTAAGACGTCGACAGATTTCGGAGACATCTTCAGGGTGCCTTGCGCCGCGCTGTTCAGGTCGAGCACGTCCGTCACGAGGTGCAGCAGGTGTTCTCCAGCTGTCTTGATGTGCTTGGCATAGTCAGTCGTCTTCGCTGGGTCGCTTCCCTGTTGAAATTCCAGCAGCTGCGCGAACCCGATCACGGCATTCAACGGTGTCCTCATCTCGTGACTGGCTCGCGAGAGGAACTCGCTCTTCGCCTTGCTGGCCATCTCGATCGACTCACGGCGCATGCGTTCTTCTGCGAGTTCAGCCAAGTGGCGAGCGGCCTTCCTCTGCTCCGTGAGGTCGTACACCTGGTACAGATGACAGGTCGGCTGATTGCCTTCGCGCATCAGCGAAACGCTGACCAGGGTGGGGATGGGTTCCCCGCTGTCCAACCGGCGGTAGTGTTGCTCGAACTGGACCACTCCCTGCGTGGACCTCATGAGTTCGCTCAGGCGCCGCGTCTCGTGCGCGCGGTCGTCATTACTGGCCAGGCTGGCTTGAGACTGGCGTTTGAGTTCGTCCGCTGTCGTTCCCAGCAACTGGCAGAGTGCCGCATTGACCTGGATGAACTCCCCATTGAATGAGACCAGTGCCATGCCCAGGGGCGCATTGTCGAAGGCACCGCGAAACCGCTCTTCGCTCGCACGCAGCATGGCCTCGTGGGCCATACGCTCGGTGGCGTCACGCAGGATCAGGACCGCACCTAGCCGCTTGCCGCGTCCGTCGTCCACTGGTCCGGCGGTCTCGTCGATCACGGTGTCGATGCCGTCGCGCGAAGTCAATGTGACGGCATGGATGGTCGGAGTAGGACGCCCGCCGGAGATGACCTGACGCACCAGTGCCATGGGCTCGATGTCCTGATCCGTCAACGAATCCGAGGCCCCACTGCTCCGGGTAACGGTCGCGATCTCATTCAATGACCTTCCTATCGAGTCGTCGATGCGCCATCCGGTGAGTCGCTCGGCGGCTGGATTCACGAACCGCACGCAGCCCTCCAGGTCCGTCAACACGACACCGTCGTCCACGCAGCGTAAGGTGTGCGCGAACCACTGGTCGGACTCGCGCAGCTGCCGCTCAATGCGGGCCTTCGTCAGCGCAACTTCGATGCCGGCGCGGAGCTCCTTGATCTGGTATGGCTTGGTGAGGTAGCCGTACGGGGCCGTCTGGGCCGCACGTTGCACGGTCTCATCGTCGCTGTGTGATGTGAGGAAGATGACCGGAACGTCGTGGTTGCGTCTGATCCGCTCGGCGGCCTGAATCCCGTCGATCTGACCCCGCAAGCGAACGTCCATCAGGATGATGTCCGGCTGCCCCTGGGCCACCAGTTCGACGGCCTCTTCGCCGCTGCCAGCCACGCCCGAGACTTCGTACCCGAGTTTCCTGAGCTGCAGCTTCAGATCGAGGGCAACGACGGATTCGTCTTCCACGATCAAGACGGTTTGAGCTTGCATCATCGCTCCACATGTTGTGCGCGACACACATTGTGTGCCCGTCGGGTGGCTTGATCTGCGCCGTTAGGTTGGGACCGAGCTTGCGGGACAATCTTGCCCGGCGCCAGCACGAAGGTGCCACGTGCCGGTGCTTGGTACGCTCGGCGAACGCCCTGAAAGAATCGAGGTATACCGAGATGCAGTCAGCCGATCCGCGTCCCGACGAGGCCCAGACCCTCGAAGCGCTGAACGCCCTGCGGGTACTGGACAGCCCGCCCGAGGCGGAATTCGACGCGCTCGCCCGTGCGGCATCGCTCGCGTGCGGTACCCCGATCGCGCTGATCAGCCTGGTCGATGCGGATCGCCAGTGGTTCAAGGCCAATATCGGCCTTCCCGGGGTGACTGAGACAGCGCGGAGCGTCGCGTTCTGCGCCCATGCCGTCCTGGGTGACGAGTTGTTCGAAGTTCCGGACGCCGAGCAGGACGCGCGGTTCGCCGATAACCCGCTGGTCGCCGGCGAGCCCGGCGTCCGCTTCTACGCTGGCGCGCCTGTCCAGCTGAGCAGCGGTCACCGCGTAGGCACCTTGTGCATCATCGACCGGCAGCCGCGGCGCCTGACCGACACGCAGCGGGAGATTCTGCGGGCGCTGGCCAGTGTGGCTGCCCAGGCGCTGGAAGGCCGCCATGCGAGTCAGCTGCTCCGCAAGAGCGAAGACTTTCTCGACCGGACAGGGCGGGTTGCAGGTGTCGGCGGCTGGGAAGTGGACATCGCCACGGGTGAGATCACCTGGTCGGCGGAAACGCGGCGCATCCATCGCGTCGCTTCCGACTTCAAGCCGGTGATGTCGGAGGCAATCAACTTCTACGCGCCCGAGGCCAGGCCGGTGATTCAGGCGGCCGTCGAGCGCGGAATCGCCGCAGGTGAGGCGTGGGACCTCGAACTGCCGCTGATCTGTGCAGATGGTCAGCGCATCTGGGCCCGGGCCGTGGGGGCTGTCGAGTTTCAGGACGGCAAGCCAAAGCGGCTGGTGGGTGCCTTCCAGGACATCACCGAGCGCAAGAACCTGGAACTGAAGCTCGCAACGGCAATGGCCGAGGTACAGGATCTCTACGACAACGCGCCCAGCGGATATCACTCGCTGGACGCCACTGGCACGTTCCTTCACATCAACGCAACCGCCGCATCTTGGCTGGGGTGCAGGCGGGAAGACTTGATCGGCAAGCGCCGCATGGTTGAGTTCTTCACGCCCGAGGGGCAAGAGCAGTTTCGTCAAAACTTCGCCAAGCTGATGACGAGCGGGCGCGTGGAGGGACTGGAGTTCGATCTTGCCCCAGCGGCAGGGCCTGGTCGGCGCGTCAGTGTGACGGCCACCGCGATGAAGGATGCCGCTGGCTCCTTCTTGATGTCCCGGACAGTCATGTTCGACATCACGGAATTGCATCGGACCCGTGTGCAACTGCAGCAGTTGAGCCGCGAGCAACAGGCCATGCTGGACAACGACCTCGTGGGCATCGTCAGGCTGCGGGATCGCCGCGTGATATGGGCGAACGGGGGCATGGGGCGCCTGTTCGGCTACAGCGAGGCCGAATGGCAAGACATGCCGGTCCGTTGTCTGTATCTGGACGACGAAACCTATGAGCGCATTGGACGTGACGCCTATGCCGCCATGCGCGATGCAGGCAGGTATCGGGAGCAGGTCCAGATGAGGCGCAAGGACGGCTCACCCATCTGGATCGACGTCAGTGGCGCCACGCTGTCGGTTGAGCGTGGCGAAGTCATGTTGCTGCTGGTCGATGTCACGTCGCTGAAGGACGCAGAAGAAGCGCGCATCAAGCTGATCGAACTCGAAAGCCAGAATGCGCAGTTGCAGGAAACCGGACGCTTGAAGGACCAGTTCGTCTCCAACATGTCGCATGAATTGCGCACGCCGCTGAATGCAGTGATCGGCTACGCGCACCTCCTGCAGTCCGGCACGATCAAGCCCGGGTCTCCGAAGTACGTCCCGTACCTGACGCAGATCGGTGCGTCGGGCAAGCATCTGCTGCAGCTGATCGATTCGATGCTCGACTTTGCAAAGACGCAGTCGGGAAGGATGGAATTCCGGCCGGAGCGGACATTTGTCGCTCACGTCATCAACGATGTCATCGACATGCTGCAGGACACCTGCGAGCGGAAGCGCGTCGTGGCAACCTCAGTGGTGAGCAGCGACTTGATCGAGGCAGAGGTGGACCCGGCACGGCTGCGGCAGGTCCTTTTGAGCTTGCTGAGCAATGCAGTGAAGTTCTCGAACGAGTACGGCCGGATCGATGTCCGCGCTCGCCTCGAAGGGGAGTCGCACTTCCGCGTCGAGGTCGAGGATCACGGGATCGGCATTTCCGAAGCCGACTTGCCGCGGCTCTTCAACCAGTTCCATCAGCTCAGCTCTGGCAATACGAAGACGCATGAAGGAACCGGCCTGGGCCTGGCATTGGTCCGACGGATGATCGAGGCCCAAGGGGGTTCGGTGGGCGTTCAAAGCCGAATTGGCGAGGGAAGCACCTTTCACATCACGCTTCCACTGCGCGCCCACTCGCGCGCCTGATTCACAGCCTGGTCCGATCGCGGTCTATCTGTTGGCGAACGCCGCACTGAACTGGCTCGCCGCGATCGAGGCGGTCATCGGCTTCTGCAGGAACAGGAGCCCATGTTGTTCGATGGCCGCGACCAGGTCCTTCTCGTCGACTTCCTTGCTGCCGGCCTTGCCGGTCAACAGCGCAATGGGGCAAGTGGCGCTCTGGCTCCGCAGCTTGGTGACAAGCGCCTCGGCCGTGCCGTTTGGCAGAACCCAGTCGATCACGTAGGCGTCGAAGCTGTCGAACTGCAGGGCAGCGTCAAGCTGCGCCTCGGTCGCAAACGCCGTGGCCTCGAAGCCCAGCTCGACCAGGCCGGCCGCAAGGCTTCGGGCAACGTCGATGTCGTCGTCGAGGATCGCAAAGCGGCGCGGCCGATCCGGCTTCGGCTCGATGATGAGTCGCCGCACCGTGCAGGCCTGTGGTGTCGGCGTGTCGCCGGCCACCATCACCACCCACTCCGACCCGCCTTTGATCGCGATGAGGTCGCCCGGCCGATGCTGCGACAGGGGCTGACCAGGCCAGAGCCGGCAGGTGACGCGCAACGGCCCGGCAATGAGCAGCGCGGTTTCGTAGTCCGCTGACTTCTGTTCGCCGAACAGGTCCACCAGGGTCTCGCCGTGGTGCGTGGCGACGGTCTGAAGCTCTTCCAGCGACCACGGAGCGATCCCCGTCATGCGACGGTGGGCCTGGTGGTACGACAGGCTGAGCAGGCCGGCGATGTGTGCCGATTGCCTGTGCCTCGGGAGGCCGGCCCGGTCGAGAAGGGCCCGGATGCAGGTGGCAGCGAGGGAGCCCTGGGCCTCCGCCTTTGCTGGCTCTGACGGGGGTGGCGGGGCGGTAGAACGAGTGTTCACTGCACACCTCGTGGCCATTCATTGCTTATCACGCAACTTTTTGTCTTCATGAGTTTGTCCATATCGTGTAACAGAGGATATTTGCGTGCCATGCACGTTTTACTCTGCTACATTGTCTTTTCCTGCTACTGTATGGCGTCAGGTCTTCACACCAGCGAAAGGTTGGCAATGAAAGCACATTTCAGCACCGCAATCCGGCCCCTAGTGAGACTTGCTGCCCCTTTCGGCCTCGTTCTAGGCCTCGGCCTGGGGCTCAGCGGCCCGGCGCACGCGGTCGACGGCTGCAAGCTACTGCTGTGCATGGCGGGCAACTGGCAGAACATCAGCCAGTGCACGCCCACCGTGCGCCAGGCGCTGCGGGACGTGGCGCGCGGTCGCGGCTGGCCGACCTGCAGCATGGGCGGCAACAGTGCCAGCGGCAACCAGTACGTGGCGCCCGAGCAGTGCCCGGAGCAGTACATCACCAACGCCGGCAGCGACGAGAGCGGCCGGCCCATCTACAGCTGCCCCTTCAGCGGTGTGATCCATGTCGCTGTCGAAGGACGACCGTGGTCGCGCACCTGGTGGTCCCCTTCGGGTGACTCGGTGGTCGAGTGGCTGCCCGCAGCGAAGGCGGCATTCGCCAACTCGCCGGATGCCATGGACGAACGCTTCGACCGCGACCACGCGGCGTGGGTCATCAGTGAACAGGTCCGGCTTGCTGCCGAGGCTGCCGCTGCGGCAGCAGCCGCCCAAGGCGGCGGCGGGTGATTGACCTGGCCGCCCTCGTGCTGACCTGCGCGCCGCTGGTCGCGCAGGACACGGCACGCGCCCTGATCCAGGTCGAAAGCGGCGGCAACCCATTCGCCATCGGCGTGGTCGGCGGCGCACTCGTGCGCCAGCCCGTCAATCTTCCCGAGGCCCTGGCCACGGTCGCCGCGCTGGAAGCGGCGGGGTGGAACTACAGCGTTGGCCTCGGCCAGATCAACAAGCGCAACTTCGACCGCTACGGCCTGAGTCCAGCGACCGCGTTCGGGCCCTGCGCGAATCTCACCGCCATGCAGGGCATCTTGGGCGAGTGCTTCTCTCGCGCAAGCCGACGCGCACCGAAGCAGGCGGCTTTGCGAGACGCCTTCAGCTGCTACTACTCCGGCAACTTCCTGACCGGTCACCAACACGGCTACGTGGGCAAGGTCCTCGCAGCGTGGTCGTCAAAGCCCCCCTCGTTCTCCCACGTCACCGCATCCGTCAACCCAGGAGCCTCGCAATGAACTTCACCCGCCATCAACCTTCGGTCCGCCCCATCCCGTCCGTCACCGCCGTCCGCGCCGGCTTGGCGCTGCTGGTCTTCGGCGCGGCGCTCGCTGCCTCCAACCCCGCGATGGCGCAGGCCCTGGAGCCAGTCGTGCGGGGCGCCACGATCGCGCGCGACACCGTCGTGGCCATCACGCTGCTGCTGATGACGGTCGGAGTCGGCATGGCCGGCTACAAGATCATGTTCGCCGGCGCCAGCTTCCGCGACGTGTCCAACCTGCTGTTCGGTGGCGCCATCGCCGGCGCAGCCGCCGCGATCGCCGCGGTCTTCATGGGCTGAGCCGTGATCGAGACCGTGTTCAAAGGGGCCACACGCCCCCCGATGAAATTCGGGGTGCCGCTGGTCCCCTTGGTGGTTCTGCTGCTGCCGGGGTTCATCTCCGGCATGTGGCTGTCCACGATGGTGAACTGGCGCTTCGCGCCGGTCATCTTCGGCTCGCTCGCGGTGGCCTATGTCTGGATGCGCATCGTCACGAGCCGGGACGATCAGCGCCTCACGCAGATGGTCCTGAAACTCAAGCTGGCGGTGCGCAACCCGAACCGGGTGCTGCGCAGCGGGGCGCGCAGCTATGCGCCCGTCGGCTACCGAGGGGGCCGCCATGTTTGGCGCCGTTAGCCCCGAACGTGCCACTCCGCGCTACTGGGAGCGCGCGGGCAAGGAATCCAACGTCGGCGAGTTCGTCTCGATCGGCGCGCCGCTCTCGCAGCACGACACCGCAACGCGGTCGGGCGACTGCCTGCGGGTCTGGCGCCTCGATGGCGTCGCCTTCGAGAGTGCCGAGTTCAACCTCATCAAGGATCGGCACGACGCCTGGTGCAACGTGCTGCGCAACCTTCCCGCGGGCCGTACGGCCATCTATCACCACCGCATCCACAGGCGCATCCATGACCGGCTGACCGATGCGACCGAGCCGGAGTTCAGCGCAGCCTTCTCCAAGGCCTACCAGGACCGCATCAGCGTCGCGCCGATGATGTCCAACGAGCTGTACATCACGCTGCTGTACCGGCCGTTTCCGTCGGAGCTGGCCAAGCGCAGCGCCCGCAGCGAAAAGACCAAGCAGAGCCTCGCTGACCACCAGGCCCAGACCCTGGCCACGATGGAGCAGCAGGGCGCGCTCATCGAGCGCAGCCTGCGCGAGTTCGGACCGACCCTGCTCGGCTGCTACGAACAGGGCGGGAACCTGTTTTGGGAGTCGGGCGAGCTGTTCTCTTTCCTGATCAACGGTGTGTGGCGCAAGGTGCGCTTCCCCACCGGCCCCGCGTACCAGGCGCTGCCAGACGCTCGCCTGACCTTCGGCGGCGGCATGCTGGAGATCCGGCAGGGCGAGCGTCGGCGCTACGCCTCGATGCTGTCGATCAAGGAGTTCGCCGGCCAGGTCGAACCCGGCACGCTCGGCGCGCTGCTCTACGAAGACTCGGAGTTCATCGAGACGCAGAGCTTCTCCAGCCTGCCACGCCGGCAGGCGATGGCCGCTCTGACCACGCAGCGCGATCAGCTGCTCGCGTCCGACGACGCAGTGGTCACGCAGATCGAAGCGATGGACGTGGCGCTCGACCAGCTGGGCGATGGCCAGTTCGTCATGGGCGAATACAGCTACACCCTGGCGGTGTTTGGCGACACGCTCGAAGAATGCGGCAAGCGTGCGGCAAGCGCAGTCGGAGCGCTGACGGAAACCACCGCGATGGAGCTGGTGCCCGTGGACCTGGTGGCCGATGCCGCGTGGTTCTCACAGCAGCCCGGCAACTTTCAGTGGCGTCCGCGCAAGGCCACGATCAGCAGCCGCGCCTTCGCGGCATTGACCTGCGGCCACAACTTCCTGCGCGGCAAGCGCGACGGCAACCCCTGGGGTGAAGCCCTGGCGCTGATGCGCACGCCGGCCGGCAACCCGTTCTATCTGAACCTGCACGCCAGCCCCGAAGGCGAAGACAGCGAAGGCAAGAAGCTTCCCGGCAACACCATCGTGATCGGCTCGACCGGTTCGGGCAAGACGACGCTGCTGACTGGCCTGCTGGCCCTGACGCCCAAGTGGGCCGTTCGGCCTCGCGTGGTCAGCTTCAGCCTGGACCGCGACACCGAGATCGTGATCCGGGCGCTGGGCGGTGTGTTCTACACCTTCGACCGCAACCAGCCCACGGGCTGCAACCCGTTCCAGCGCGACGTGACCCCCGAGCGCATCGGGTTCTGGACCGAACTGGTCAAGCAGTGCATCGCGTCACCCGAGATGCCGCTGCTGCCCAACGACCACGAGGCCATCGCGCGTGCCGTTGCGACGGTCGCTGCGCTCAAGCCAGAGCTTCGGTGGTTCAGCACGGTCCGCCAGTCGCTGCCGCGCTCTGGCGCCAACAGCCTCTATGACCGCCTGGGCAAGTGGTGTCGGGGCGGCGAGCTGGGTTGGGTCTTCGACATGGCCGACGATCGTCTCGGCGATCTGCGCAGCCACATGGCCATCGGCTTCGACTACACGGGCGTGCTCAGCAGCCCGGACGTTCGCACGCCGATCATGATGTACCTGCTCAACGTGATGGACGAGCTGGTCAACGGCGAGCCGATGATCTACCACGTCGCGGAGTGCTGGAAGGCACTTGGCGACCCGGCGTTCGCGCCGTTCGTGAAGCACAAGCAGAAGACCATCCGCAAGATGAACGGCCTCGGCCTGTTCGACACGCAGGAGGTCGCCGACCTGCTCTCCAACGAGAACGGGCGCACGATGATCGAGCAGTCGGTCACCAAGCTCGTGCTGCCCAACGCGGACGCCGACCGCGACGAGTATGTGGGCGGCCTCGGGTTGACCGATGCCGAATTCGCCATCGTCAAGTCGCTTGGCGCCACGGGCTCGCGGCGCTTCCTGTGCAAGCAGGGCACGGACTCGGTCCAGTGCGAGTTCGACCTCGGCGGCATGAACGACTTCCTGGCCGTCCTCAGTTCCACCACGGACAACGTCGAACTTCTCGACCAGATTCGTGCTGAGTTCGGTGACGCACCGACAACCTGGCTCCCTTTGTTCTATCAGCGCGTGCGCGATCGGCGCAGCCATGCCCGGAGGGCAGCATGAAACTTCAACCCACCACAGCCGCGATCGGAGCGCTGTTCGCGCTCGTTTGCGTGACGGCTCAAGCTGAGCCCACAGGCCCGGCATTCCCAGGCAACGAGGCTGTCCGAATCGTCAATGGGAAGCGCGTGGTGGAAGCACCTCCGCTGACGGCCGCGGCGAAGCGCTTTGTCGATGGTGGAGGAAAGACCGCTCCTCCAGCGCCGGGCAGCGAGGTTTTCATGATCGAAAGCGCCGAAGGCCTGATGGAGTGCCGCGGAGTCTTCCTTTCGAGCACCGGATGCCTCCCTTCATCCTTGGGCACGAGCAAGCGGTCTCGCTTCTGGACGGTGAAGGTCAACGGCAGCTGGCTGCATTGCGAATCGCGGGCCCCGTCTCGCAAGTGCGAACCCGCTTCGGCGGGGGTGCCGGGCGGAATGGGAACGGTGGAGTAGCGGATCATGTTCACGAAGCTCGAAGCCTGGTTCAACACGTTCTTCGTCGGCTATGCCGCGCGAGTGTCGGGTGACCTTGCCGTCGGGCTCGTGCCGATTGCGCTCCTGCTTGTGACGATTTACGTCGCGGTCTACGGCTTGGCGGTCATGCGCGGGGAAGCCAGCGAGCCCGTGGGCACCTTCGCTTGGAAGATGGTGAAAGTCGGTGCCATCCTCTCCTTCGCCTTGCCTGGCCTCTACTACAGCGGCAACGTGGTCGCCTGGGCAACAGGGCTGCAGGATGGACTGGCCACGCTGTTCGTTGCGCCGCGAGCGGCGGCCGCGACGACAGCCTTCGGCGCGTTAGACCTGGCGAACACCCAAGCGAACGAGCAGTTGGCACTGCTTTGGAAGGACGCGGGCATGTTCCGCCTCGACCTGGTGCTCGCCAGTGTTCTCTTCTCACTTGGCACAACGATCTTCCTCGTCCTCGGGGCCTTTGTCGGCCTGCTGGGCAAGCTGATCTTGACGTTCGCGCTTGCGATTGGTCCGCTGGCGATCCTGTGCCTGATCTTCAAGTCGACCGCACGCTTCTTCGATAGCTGGCTCTCGTTCGTTCTGAGCGCTGTCGTGTTGTCGTGGTTCGTGTTCTTCGCCTTAGGCATGTCCCTGTACGTCTCCGACAGAGTTCTGCAGGCGATCAGCACTGGCAGCGCCTTTGTCGCCGGAGTACCCGGGTCAGTGGGTGCACTCGAAGCCGCAGGCACCTATCTGACCGTCATGTGCCTCCTGGCCATCGTGCTCTTCCAGGCGCCTTCCCTCGCGTCCAGCCTGAC
Source organism: Pseudaquabacterium pictum (assembly GCF_005403045.1). Classification (GTDB taxonomy): domain Bacteria; phylum Pseudomonadota; class Gammaproteobacteria; order Burkholderiales; family Burkholderiaceae_C; genus Pseudaquabacterium; species Pseudaquabacterium pictum. The sequence goes on along the minus strand of NZ_BJCL01000017.1, from coordinate 48,038 downwards.
GGGTGGCGCCTCGATACAGAGCGGCACCCAGATGGTCACGAACTCGATGGTCGCCATGCGTGCGATGGGTGGCGGTCGGTCAGGAGGCAGCGGTGCGGCGGGGGGCGGCGGAAGTTTGTCCCGAGGCGGCGGTGCGGCCTACGTCGCCGGCAGAGCCGCGGGCGCTGTGGGCTCGGCAGGCGGTGCAGTGGCCGGTGGCGCTCGCGCTGCGTATCAGCGGGTCGCCCAGCGAGGCGGGGTTTCGACGTGACGGGTCAGCGGTCTTTTCAAGCTCATTTGCAAACCACGGGAGTACAGGTCATGAAGCGTTCAAAGGTCCGTTCGGGGCTCGCAGCCTTCGCAGCAGGCGTGATGATGATGTGCACCAGCGCACCGGCACGCGCCGGCATCCCCGTGATCGACGTGGCCGCGATCATCCAGGCCGTTCTCGACGTGATGAACGGGATCTCGCAGATCGAGAACCAATACCAGCAGATCGTGGGCCTGGGGCAGCAGATCGAGTCGATCTCGAACGCCCGCTCGCTGGGCGACGTGCTGAACAACCCGGCGCTGCAGAACTACGTCCCGCGCGAAGCGAACACGATGGTTCGCAGCCTGGAGTCCGGCGGCTACGGCACGCTGGCTGGTGCGTCGAAGACGCTGCGCGACGCCCAGATGACCTACAACTGCATGGACGTCGATGACGCCGGCAAGCGCACCAACTGCCAGAGCACGCTGGCCAAGCCGTACCAGCAGAAGGCCTTCATGGAGGACGCGCTCTCCAAGGCCAAGGACCGCGTGGCCCAGATCAACAGCCTGATGCGCCGGGCCGGCGCGACATCCGACCAGAAGGAGATCCAGGAGGTCACCGCCCGCATCGGCGCGGAGAACGCCCTCCTGCAGCACGAGGTCAGCCAGATTGAGCTGATGCGCGGCCTGGCCGAGGCGGATCAGCGCGTGGCCGACTCGCGGGCTCGTGAGGGCCAGCTGGAACAGGCCTCCCGCAATCGTCGGCTCGCCGACTTCATTCGAGACTGAGGACTGGCTGTGAACAACAGAGTTGAAGCCGCTGCAGTACCCGACGCCGCGCAGACTGACCGGCTGCCGCTTTCGAAGAAGGCCGTTGCAGCCATCGCAGCGGCCAACAGCTGGGAACAGGACCGCATCGCGCAGGCAATCGCCTCGGGCCGCCGTGGCTGGATCGCCGCTGGCATCGGTGGCGTGCTGGCGGTGCTGGGGTTCAGTATGGCGACGTTCCAGAGCCTGCGGCCGCCGCCGGCGCCGTATCCGGTCGTGGTGGACCGGACGACGGGGGAGACCAGCGTCGTCGCCACGCTGGATGCCTCCAACGTCCCGGCGCTGGCTGCACTGGACCAGCACAACGCGGCCGTGTTTGTGCGGGCCCGGGAGTCCTACAACTTCCAGCTGCTGCAACGCGACTACGACCAGGTCGCGCGCATGACGGTCCCCGACACCTGGGCGCCATACGGCAGTCAGTTCGCCGGCGAGAAGGCCATGCAGGCGGTGATCGCAGCGAAGGAGGAACACCGGGTGACGGTAGTTTCCGTGCGGCTGACCCGGTCGCCCGTCGCGGGCAAGTCCGGCGAAGCGGTGGTGACCTTCGACCGGCAGATTCGTCCGACGCAGGGGCAGTCGCCGGTGACCACCCGCTTCGTCTCCACGGTGCGCTACGAGTACCGGCCGACCGCGATGAAGAAGCCGGCCGACCGCATCGAGAACCCGTTCGGGTTTGTCGTCACTGGCTACCGCGCCGACGCTGACCTGGTGGCGCCGGCCAAACCAGCCGACACGGTCATAGGCGGCGCGTCATGAAGGCCACCTCGAAGTGGATCGCGCCGGTCGGCGCGGTCGCGGTACTTGGCGCTGCGCTCTTCGCACCGGCTCTTCTGATGTCTGCGACCGCGCAGCCGATCCAGCCTGGCCAGCGCACGACACCGGACCCGCGTCTTCGGACCGTGCTGTTCGCGGCCGACATGGTGGTGGACGTGCCGGTGCGGCGCGGCCAGATCACGCAGATCGTGCTCGGCGACGACGAGCAGATCGTCGGCATCCCGATCAGCGGCAAGGGGTCGAACTGCAGCGACGAGGCCCACACCTGGTGCATCGCCAAACAAGGGCGCGACTTGTTCGTCAAGCCCAAGTCGGGCGCGACCTCGACGAACCTCATCGTCGTCACCGACCGCCGCCGGCACGCCTTCCTGCTGCACCCCGTCGAGGGCGCAGGCCTGACGCTGATGCGTCTGACTGTTGCAGCGCCGATGGTGCCGCGACCGATCTCTGTCGCCGCATCACCGGTGTTGCCGACCGCCAGGGAACTAATCGACGCCCGCTGGCAGACCAAGCCCCTGGTCCGCAACTCCGCCTACTCGGTGGCCACCGGCAAGGACTCCGAGGACATCGTGCCAGTCATGGTGTTCGATGACGGCACGCAGACCTACTTCAGCTTTCCGAACAACAGGCCCATCCCCACTGTCTTCCAGATCGCGCCGGACGGCAGCGAGGAAATGGTCAACGCCCGTATGGACCCCGATGACCTGCTCGTCGCCGACCGTGTTGGTCGGCGCTTCGTCCTGCGCCTGGGTGAAAGCGTCGCGGCCATCATCAACGATGCCTTCGATCTCGACGGCGTGCCGCCCAAGGACGGCACAACCGTCCCGGGTGTGGCGCGCGTCGTCAAGGCTGCGGTACCCAACCAGCCCGCCAACCGGCCCGCGCCATGAACGCCCCCGACACGCTCAAGCGGCTCGAAGGCGAGCCCGAGATTCCCTCGCTGACGCCGCGAGGCGGTGCCTCCAACCACAAGCCGATCATTGCGGCGAGTGTGCTGATCTTGTCGCTGGTGGGCGCGCTGGGCTTTGCGGCCACGCGCTACTTCGGCAAAAAGGAAGCACCGCCGGAAGCCGCCGTGGACGTGGCCTCCGCCACGGTGACGAAGCTGAAATTCCAGGACCCGCCGGTCGTGGTGCCGGCACTCGTGCCGGTCGCCAAAGCCATCCCGGTCGTCGATCAGACCCGCGTGCCCAGCATCGAGGCAGACGCCACCGCGCCGGCCGCAGCAATCCCGGTTCGAGGCACTGCAGGCGGCCGTCCGGCGAAGCAGGCTGTGCCGGTGGGTGACGAATCGCCGTTCGGCCCAAGCGGTGCCGGTGGTGGAGCGCTGGCATCGCAGGCAGGCGCAGCAGACCCGCCGCCAGCGCCCGGCATCGCAGGTGAAGCCCAGGCCAACATGCGGCGCTACCAGAGCCAGCTGGGCAGCATGCTCGGACAGCTGCAGGGATTGACCGACAAGGCCGCAGGCGGCGACAAGGCTTCCGCGGCAGCGCTGGCCTCGGCCATGGTCCTGCCGGGAACGAACATGAACGCAGCGGCCCAGGCCAACCCCGCATTGTTTGGCTCGATGGAGCGCTCGGCCACGCCGACCGTGGCGGCCGGCCTGCTCGGCAATCGCAGCCTGACCATGCCCAAGGGCGTGCTGTTCACCTGCAGCCTCAAGACACGGGTGATCTCGGCCACCAGCGGCTTCGTTGCCTGCCAGGTCCAGCGCAACGTCTTCTCGGACGATGGCAAGGTGGTGCTGGCCGAACGCGGCTCGCATCTGGACGGCGAATACCGGGTGGTACAGGTTCGGCCTGGCGTGACCCGCATCCCGGTGCTGTGGACCCGCCTGCGCACGCCAAACGGTGTGACGGTGGACCTGGACTCCCCAGGCACCGGCGCCCTGGGCGAAAGCGGCATCGGCGGCTACGTCGACAACCGCTGGCCGGAGCGCATCGGCGCAGCCATGCTGGTGTCGTTGATCGATGACGCCGTGAAGATCGTGGCGACCGACTCGAACCCGGCAACCGGCAGCACGACCGTCCTGCTCCCGAGCACGACGGCGGCCGGCTCCAAGCTCGCCGAGAAGGTGCTCGAAGCGACGATCAACATCCCGCCGCTGCTGTACCAGAACCAGGGCAGCGTCGTGGGCGTGTACGTCGCCCGCGACGTGGACTTCTCGAAGGTCTACGCACTGGAGCCGCGGTGAGCGCCGCGCCCGCCTTGCGGGCCGTTCCCTCCGTCCTGCGGTCTGACGCCACCGTCACCGAGTTCCTGCAGCCGATTCGGGGCATGCTCGACGACAGCCGCGTCAACGAGCTGTGCGTGAACCAGCCCGGCGAGGTCTTCGTCGAACGCGCCGGCGTCTGGCAGCGCCACGAGATTCCCGAGTTCACGTTCCGGCACTGCCAGAGCCTGGCCACCGCCATCGCGACGCTGACCGGCCAGCACACCAACGAACAGAACCCGCTGCTCAGCGCCGCCCTCTCGACGGGCGAGCGCGTGCAGATCGTCCAGCCCAGCGCCACGCCGGCCGACCAGATCGGCGTGTGCATCCGCAAGCCCTCGATGCAGGTGCGCCGGCTGGAAGATTTCGCAGCACAAGGCCTGTTCGGTCGGGTGCGCGAAACCAGCCGCGAGCTGGAGCCCTTCGAGCGCGAGCTGCTGGACCTGAAAGCTCACGGCAAGTTCGTCGAGTTCTTCCGCCTGGCCGTCCAGTCGCACCAGACGATGGTGGTGGCGGGCAAGACCGGCTCGGGCAAGACCACCTTTATGAAGGGCCTGGTCGAGGAGGTCCCGGTCACCGAACGCCTGATCACCATCGAGGACGCGGCTGAGCTGACCCTGCCCAGCCATCCGAACAAGCTGCACCTGTTCTATTCCAAGGGTGGCCAGGGCGCCAGTGCGGTGTCTGCGAAGCTGCTGCTGGAGGCCTGCCTCCGCCTGCGGCCGGACCGCATATTTCTGGCGGAAATGCGCGGCGAGGAAGCCTTCTACTTCCTGCGCCTGGCCGCCTCAGGGCACCCGGGCAGCGTGACGAGCGTTCACGCGGGCAGCTGCGAACTGGCGTTCGAGCAGATCTCGCTAATGGTCCGCGAGTCGGCCGGTGGTGGCGGGATGACGATGCCGGAGATCAACCGCCTGGCGCGTTCGGTGATCGATGTCGTGGTGCACTTCGGCGTCGATGCCGGTGGGCGCTTCATCAGTGGCATCCACTACGACCCGCAGGCTCGTTGGCGGGAGGCAGCATGAGTTCCTCCCCAACCACGACCCGTGCGGTACCCGGAGCGCCGGCAGGCCGCGCCGGCAAGACGGCGGCGGTGTCGCCCACCGCGAAGCGCGTGCTGATCGCCCTGGGCGTGGCCACCTACCTCGGCGCCACCGCGGCGGCAACGGTGTATGGCAGCGCCGCGCTCTACATGCTGTTCCACAAGCAACGGCCGGCCGGCATCTCGGCCGGCACCATGTCGGCTTTCTGGTCTGAATACTCGGCCGACCCGAAGGAGCGCAAGAAGCTCCAGCTGGCCTTGATGGTCCCGCCCTTCGTGTTGCTGTTGCTGGTGCCCATGGGCATCGCAGCCGCCACTCAGAGGCGCCGCGAACTGCACGGCTCTGCACGTTTCGCCAGCGCCATCGAGGTGCGCGACGCCGGGCTACTGGGTGGTCAGGGGATCATCGTCGGCAAGTACCGGGACAAGTTCCTCACGCTGCCGGGCAAGCAGTCGGTGATGCTCAGCGCACCGACCCGCAGCGGCAAGGGGGTTGGCGTTGTGGTGCCGAACCTGCTGGCCTGGCAGGACAGCGCCGTGGTCGTCGACATCAAGTCGGAGAACTGGGCGATCACGGCGGGGTTTCGGGCGGCGCATGGCCAGGCCGTCTATGCCTGGGCACCCTTTGCCGAAGACGGCCGCTCGCACCGCTGGAACCCGCTCAGCGCGATCCGGCTGGCCGATCGCCACGTCGTCGGCGACACGCTGGCCATCGCACAGGTCCTGTACCCCACGGATGTGAAGGGCAGCGGCACCGAAGGCTTCTTCAACGACACCGCGCGCAACCTGTTCCTCGGCCTCGCCCTATACCTGGTCGAGACGCCCGAGCTGCCGCGAACGATCGGCGAAATCCTGCGGCAGTCGAGTGGCCAGGGACAACCGATCAAGCAGCATCTGCAAGGTCTGATGCAGCAGCGCATGGAGGGCTGCTCGCACCCGAGAGGACCGCTGTCGGACGCCTGCGTTGATGCCCTGATGCGTTTCCTCTCCACCAGCGACAACACGCTGTCGAGCATCCTGGCCACGCTGAATGCGCCGCTGACGGTCTTCAGCGATCCACTGGTGGACGCGGCCACGAGTGGCGATGACTTCTCGGTGGCCGACGTGCGCAGGCAGCGCATGACGGTCTATGTCTGCATCCCGCCGAACCGGCTAGCCGATGCGCGAGTGCTGCTGAACCTCTTCTTCGCGCAGCTCATCAACCTGAACACGGCGGAACTGCCCGAGCACAACCCGGCGCTCAAGCACCAGTGCCTGGTGTTGCTGGACGAGTTCACTGCACTCGGCCGCATCAACATCCTGAACGCCGCGGTGGGCTACCTCGCTGGCTACAACCTGCGCCTGGTGACGGTGATTCAAGCGGTCAGCCAGCTCGAATCCGTCTACGGTCAGCACGACGCCCGCACCTTCGCAACCAACCATGCGCTGCAGGTGCTGTACGCGCCGCGCGAGCAGCGGGACGCCAATGAGTACAGCGAGATGCTGGGCACGTTCACCCAGCAGGAGAAGAGCCGCGGCCGGTCCAGCAGTTCAGGCGCGAAGGGTGGCGGCAGCTCGCAGTCGACGAACGAAAGTTCGCAACGCCGCGCCCTCTTGCTGCCCCAGGAGTTCAAGGAACTGGGCGTGGACCGCGAAGTGCTGATCCTGGAGAACTGCAAGCCGATCCTGGCCGACAAGATCCGCTACTACACCGACCCGGTTCTCATGGAGAGGCTCATGCCGCCGCCTGATCTACCTGAGCTCGATCTCGCTACACATCGCGCGCGCGTGGAGCACCGCGTGCGCCTGGCCGGCGACGACGAGGAGTTTGGCCTCGACCAGATCGCGGTCGACTTCCATGGCCTACCCCAGCTGGACGCCGGCGCCTCGCCCGAACAAGTGCAGTCCTTCGTCGCCGGGTTCTTCGAGGCGCTCGAAGTGGCCTCGGCGCGGACGATCGCCACCGTCGAACAGACGCCCAACCTGCAATCCAACCTGGAGCCGGCTCGCGCCGCGTAACAGCTATGCCCATCTCACGGACGATCTACAAGGCGGTGACGACGGCGCACACCGCCTGCTGCGTCGGCATCGGCGCGCTGCTGCTCACCTCGTGCTCGACGCCCCCGAAGCCGCCTTCAGTGGATGAGTCCACCAAGCGGCCGGTCAACGCCCGTGCCGCAGTCGACCTCAAGGCCTGTCAGGGCGACCTGAGCCGGGCCACGATCCTCGTGTCGGAGATGGCGCGCGCTGGCGTCGTAGCGACGACGCTGGCCAAAGCGCTGCCAGTGCCTGGCGTTGCTTCGACAGGTGCCGCCGACTCGGGCGCCGCGGAGGCAACCGGCAATCTGGTGGCGGTCGTGCCCTTCGGCATGGGCTCCGCAGCCTGGAGCGTCGAGCAGGCCGACGCCGCAGCATTGGTCCGGCGCGCCAAAGACGCCGCTGTGATCATGATCCGCGGGCGCACCGATGCGACCGGCGACTCTCTGCAGGAAACCGCGCTGGCTCGCCGGCGTGCCGAAGCGGCAGCTGAGTTCTTGCATCAAGCCGGCGTGCCCAAGGACAAGCTCCGCCTGACCTGGCAGGGTGCTGGCGATCCCATCGCCGGCCTTCGCCCCGCTGATCGCTCACAGAGCCGTCGCGTCGAGATCGAGTTCTATACGGCCGCGCCCATGCTCGTGAGCCTGCGCAGCAGCGCGGCGAACGGCAAGGGCACCACCGCAGCGAGCCTGTGATGGGCGCGGCCTCCGACAGAAGCAATTCGGGCGAGAGCAGCGGCGAGGCCGGCGAAGCCGACTCACTGGACCTCGATGGTCGCCAGGCCGCGAAGGGCCGCGGACGAACACAGGCCAGCATGCTGGCAGGACGGGGCGCTGAGACTCAACGTGCTGCAGCCGAGGGCCAGTCGGCGATTGACCCACTCGTGGCAGACCAGGCGCTGGCGACGGCAGAGCAGAAGCGCGACAGCGTCACCGGGCCGCAGAGTGAGCCCCGACCGCCTTCAGCTTCAGCCCTGGCCGATGCGCAGGCCTTGCGGAACGTCGACAGGCGCCATGATGGTCTGCAGGCCTTGGAACCAGGAGCCCTTGGTGCTGTGGCGGCACGGGAAGCGGCGACCAGTGATGTGTCGGCGCTGAACAGCTTTGCCGACAAGACTCTGCAGCGCCGTGCTGCCGCCGTGATGGGTGACACCGGCGATCAGCATCTGTCATACAGGTCTGCGCTCAAGGGGATTTCGTCTGAATATGCCGGCCTGGCTGAGCGAGCCTTTGCCGATGAACAGCAGCAGTCGGCAGCGAAAGAAGTTCGAAAGGCGTTCGAGTACGCCAGTGGTCGTGACGATGCCGCCGACAGTATTGCAGGCCGGTACGCGACGATGGCGAGCGCCGGCCTGACCGTCAAAGACCTGCAGGGGCCGGCGCTCGATCGATTGGCCATCAAGGACAGTCGGGACCTGTTGCTGATCGACGGGTTACCGCCGCATCCGCGCGCCAGCGAAGCAAAGGCATTGGTTGCGGATAGTCTGAAGAGCGACGCCTACCGCATCACGTTCGATCGGGAGACGGCCGAGTGGGCGATGCCTGGGGTCAATAGGCCAGCAAGCCTGTTGGCACGCGCTGGGTCGGGCGAGTCAATGGACCAGGCGAGCGCGTCGGCAGCGCCTTCAAGTGCGAAGACAAGTGGCAAGACTCCACCCTCAGCCGACCAAGCCGCCAGCGACATCAACTTGATGCGCCCGGAAGGCGTCACCGCCGAGAAGCGCCGCGCGATTCCTCCGCTTGAAGACCGCTTCAACGTCAAGCGGGTCGGGCTGCTCGAGAAGGAATATCACTTCAGGGACCAGGCCGGCAAGGTTGCCTTCACCGACAAGTTCATGAGCATCAGCACTGGCAGCGAGAGCCCGGCGGCGATCAAAGCCATGGTGGATCGAGCTGCTGAGCGTGGCTGGGAAACAGTTAGGCTCGTCGGATCACCGGAGTTTGTCCGGGAGGGATGGATAGCCGCTACTGCGCAGGGGCTGAAAGCTGTCGGGCACACGGCCACGCTTAGCGACCGTGAAGCAGCTTCGAAGGAGCAGACGCGACTACAAGTTGGTCGCGATGGACCGGCACCGCAGAGACCAGGTGAAGCCGTCGGGCGTGTGCAATCGGAGCACATCGAAAGATTGAGCGGCGACAGAAAGGCAACCGAACTTGGGGGGCACCGCCAGCTTGCAACAGCGATTGAGAAGGCACTCGTCGACGGCAAGGTATCCCCCGAGCTTCGTGGCCAGGTGCGCGCCATGATGGCGGCTGAGGGTGCCAAGAGAGTTGCGAGAGGCGAGAGGTTCAAGGTCCCGGTCTATGACGCGCGCGCCCCACGAGCGCGAGCCAAGACCGTTCAGGCTGGCCCTCAACGACACGGCGACCGGGAACGGTCGCGCTGATCTTGGGCCGGCAGCTATGCCGCCCTCAGCTGTCGCCCGATGCCGCCATGCCGATTTCTCCACCCGGCCATCAGCGACCGGTCGACCTGCGCTCCCAGTTTGGCCATAGACGAGGCCGCCAAGGACAGCTTTGCGGCGGCAAGTCCGCGTCGCTCGCCGGTTCGACTCGGCCAATAGCCGTCAGTGGTGCCAGTCCGATTCAGGCTTTGCGGATGGAGATCTTTGCCTTAGACGGTGCTCTGCCTGCCTCATGCGGCGTCCACTCGCAAGAAGAGAACTCACCCACAGTACGGCAGACGGCGCTATCTCGATCTGGGTTGGTGGTACCAGCGCTGCAGCCCTGAGCCTACGCCATTTGCCTACCTTATCCCCTGGCTGTCAACGTTGCTACCGTCGAGAGCGCTCGCCTGAAATCCTTGCTTGACGCGGGGGGTTGATCTCGGCACACTACCCATCAATGGGTACCTCGCTCGACCGTGAGGTGCCTTATCCCTAGACTCAAAATGAACCGGGAAGGCGGTGAACGGCCTGCGCAAGCAGGCGTTCGCGGCCACAAGCTAGCCTGATCGGTTCGAGTTGAAGGGTGTCTGCGTTGTGCGCTCCATATCCAGGAGAGCAGTTTCTGCTGGCTAGTCTCTACAGAGGCAGTCACCAGGAAGCGCAATTGGTCGGTCGAGGATGAGTTCGCTTCTAACTTTGAGCGCGGCATCCTCGGGCATGGTTTCGCGCCACATTCGACTCCTATTCAGCACTGCACTAACCTGTGTTTTGCGGGGGTAGAGGTCAATTGGGTGTGCTCGGGAAATCAATGTCGACAGCCGTCTGGACACCAACGATTTGGCCATTGGGCGAATCGTTAAACCTTGGGGATATGTTTCATGAAGCGCGTCCATGTGGTACTGCCACCCGCGAGCAATACTTGCATTCGCGTCTCTGCAAAGGACCTGCCTAGCTATGATCAACTCTCGCCTGAGGAACAGTTCTTGTTCCTACATACGTGCGAGGCTGCTGCGCTCAGGACGCCCGCTGGACTGGTCCGCTTTCCGCGTCCGAAGTCGTCCGCGTGGATCGTTTCATATAGGTGCACTGGCGATTGCATTGATGTGGACATCGAGGAGTCGAGATCGCGGCCTAGCCTCGCGCAGGCTAAGCAACACGCCCCTTGGATCCTCTCGCTGCTTTCGTTCTTCGAGCGGGTTCTTACGCGGCTACTTACGTGACAAGGGTCAAGCCAAGAGGGGGGAATGGTGACGGACGATCTTCGAAAATCCCCTCGCTCCGGTTGCCTCGTCTCTCCTGAGGTTACCGCTGCTCAGTTCCGACAATTTCGGAAGAGTCTTGGCCTATCGCAAGAGCGATTTGCCGATGAGTACGGAATCCCGTTGCGCACAATTCAGCGCTGGGAGCGAGCGGACAGCATCCCTAATGCGGTGGGCGCTATCCTTCGCGCTTTGCCAAGGTACTTGGCATCTGCCAAACGAACACAGCTGGACAAGGCGGTCTAGCCTGTCAGGCAAGCATCCACGCCACGATATGTCATCGCACCCATTGCCATACGGCTAGTCGTGCAGTAGCGTCCGCTGCTTCACGGCCGCAATCGGGCGTTGAATTCCAAAGCAGCAATGTCCGCATAGGGTCGAGGCTGTGTGGAAACCCCTCTGTAGGACGCTGCAGTTGAACGATAGGATCCGGAACCATATCAAGCGCTGGAGTCGGTATGGTTGGCTTCATCGAAGGCCGGGATCGCACGCAGAGTGCCCTGTTCCCCGAGCAACTGGATGATTGGATCCACGAAGACAGCACTGTCCGCGTCATCGATGTGTTCATCGACGGTCTCGACCTGAAGAAGCTGGGCTTCGACCGAGCCCAGCCAGCGGCAACTGGCCGACCGGGGTACAGGCCGACCACGCTTCTGAAGATCTATGTGTACGGGTACCTCAACAGGGTGCAGTCGAGTCGGCGCCTAGAGGCCGAGGCGCAGCGCAACATCGAGCTCATCTGGCTGACTGGTCGCCTCGCTCCGGACTTCAAGACTATTGCAGACTTCCGGCGCGACAACGGCGAAGCGATCGGCAAGGTGTGCAAGGAGTTAGTCCTGCTGTGCCGACGGCTGAAGCTGTTCACCGATGGCATCGTCGCCATCGACGGCAGCAAGTTCAAGGCGGTCAACAACCGGGACAAGAACTTCACCGACCGCAAGCTGGAGGCGCGCATCGAGCAGTTGGAAGACAGCATCAAGCGGTACCTGGTCGAACTGGACCGCGCCGACCGCGATGCCGCTGCTGTCCTGCCAAGCAGGGTCGAGCATCTGAAGGAGAAGATTGGCAAGGTCAAGCAGCAGATCGAAGCGCTCAACGAGATCGGCAAGCAGATGAAGGCGTCTGAGGACGGTCAGATCTCCCTGACCGACCCCGACGCGCGCTCGATGGCCACCAGTGGCCGGGGCACCGGCATCGTGGGCTACAACGTACAGGCAGCTGTCGATGCCAAGCACCACTTGATCGTCGCCCACGAGGTCACCAACGTCGGCCACGATCGGAATCAATTGGCACACATGGCCAAGCTTGCCCAGGCCGCGACCGGGCAGGACGACCTGATCGCCGTGGCCGACAAAGGCTACTACGAGGGCCACGAGATCCTGGATGCAGAGCTTGCGGGTGTTGCCGTGGTGGTGCCCAAGCCGATGACATCGAACAACGCTGCAAAGGGCCTGTTCGACAAGCGCGACTTCGTCTATGACGACAAGGCTGACCAGTACCGGTGTCCGGCTGGAAGTATCGCCATCCACCGCATGACCACCGAAGAAGCCGGCAAGATCCAGCACAAGTACTGGTCGTCGGACTGCTCAGGCTGCGCCATGAAACCGCGTTGCACCACCAGCAAAGAGCGGCGCATCTCGCGGTGGGAGCACGAAGACATACTGGATGTCGTTCAACAGCGGCTGGACGGGGCGCCCCAGGCGATGACGCTACGACGGCAGACGGTCGAACATGTCTTCGGCACGCTCAAGGCCTGGATGGGATCGACCCACTTCCTGACCAAGAAGCTGCCGCGGGTGCGAACCGAGATGAATCTGCAGGTTCTGGCCTACAACCTGAAGCGCACGATCAAGATCCTTGGAACCGGGGCGCTGATTGGTGCGATGAGGGCATGAAGGCGAGAAGATGGGCCGGCTTAGACTGGATCTTCATGTTCATCAACGGCGACGGGCCGCTTGAGTCTTGGCGCTGGTTGCACGGTCCTCGGGTGCTTTCCACACAGCCTCGGTCGTGGGGAGCCGGCGAGCCGCCAGCCGCGGAAGGCGGCGATGCGATGGACAAGCGACGCTCGTGGGCTTGCTGACTGCTTGGGGCCGCATCGCCGCCTCTCGCAATGTCGAGCCGAAGTCACGCGGCCGGCCACAACCCGCCCCACGAGGTTCTGTCCGAAAGCCGACAGTCGATTGGCCAATCAGGAGTCCTCGATGCAGGCGTCGTACTTCGACGCCATGCGCAACGGTTATGGCCAACCAGAGTCGGGCCGCGTTGGCGGTCACATGGTCGAGCCCTCGGGGCCGGCAATGTGCAGGAAAGGCCGTTGCTAAAGGCCCCCGGTGACTGTCTTTGGCCGCAATCCCAACTTTATGTAGTCGACCCTGCAGGTTTCAACCTACACGGAGTTGCCACTCGGTGAAGCCGCCGACTGCGCGCGGTACAGCGCGGCCACCAGATCAGACTGCGTGACGATGCCTGACAGCCGGCGCTCGGCGTCGACGACCGGCAGGTGGTGCATGCCACTGTCAGACAGCATCGGAACGAGGTCGACCACGGAATCCAGCTCGGCAACGGTGTGCGCTGGGCTGGTCATGATTTGACCCACAACCTCGGCCTTGTCGGAGTGATCGCCAGGCGTTGGCGCCAGAAGTCGCCGTACACGCTGTCCGAGGCTGAGGTGGTCGCGCGGGTCGAGGTGGGCATGCTTCAGGAAGTCCACCAGCGTGACCACGCCGACCACGCGACGCGCTCGGTCAACCACGGGCAGGACGCGGATGCGGTGGCGGTGCAACAAGGTCCAAGCCTCCTGCAGAGGGGTCGCGAACTCCACCGTCACTAGGTCGCGCGACATAATGTCAGCGCAACGCACGCTGCCGAACTGGCGTTGCCAGGCCAGCCCCTGCGCCTGGCGCAGAACCTGTTCCAACGATTCGCTGTCGATGTCGAGCAGTTCATTGAAGCTGCGCAGCGCGGCGTCGAGGTCCGCAGTCGTCATGCCGATGCGGTCCTGTGGCGCCGCATCGGACGTGCGGTGGCGGTTGGCGTGCACCACAGGGTGCGGGGCCACATGGTTATGCGTCAGTCGCCGCCACAGCAGGGCACAGGCCACCAGTACTGCGGAGTTCACTGCAATGGGTGCGAGAGCGAAGCCGAAGCCGAGAGCGTGCACCGCAGTGCCACCGACCACTGCGGTAATCGCTACTGCCCCACCCGGCGGATGCACGCAGCGCATTGGGAACATCAAAGCCAGTGCCAGGCCGCCGGCCAGCGCTGCGGACAGCGGTGTGGCCCCCAAGCTGCGGTAGACAAGCACGCCTACAAGCGCAGCCATGAAATTGCCCATCACCACCGGCCAGGGCTGCGCCAGCGGGCTGCTGGGCACAGCAAACAACAGCACGGCTGATGCGCCCATAGGCGCGCCCAGCCAGACCGATTCGGCGCCCCAGGCCCACCAGCTCAGGCCGCCGGTCAGCAGCAGGCCGAGCACGGCACCAGTCACGTCGCGTGCTCGCTCACGGGCATCAACGGTCTGGCGCTGGAAGCCCAGCCAAAGCAGCCATCGGTTGTTTTCCAGAAGACTCTTCATCATCGCGCAGGGAACGTGGATGGACCCGACTCGTCACCATCCACATAGACGTCGTGTGGTGTCCTATGCAAATTGATCCTCGATCATCGCCTGCGCGATGGCGATACCAGATCTCACCGCACCACTTGCCGTCGCATCCTCGATCAGGTATTTGGCCGAATGTTCGTGCGGGCAGGTCGGCGATGCGTGGACTGACCTGCCCCCTGCCGGCGTACCAATGATTCGTAGGGAATCCCGGTTGAAGGTTACTGGATCTCGTTGCTTGCAGGGGTGAGGTGCCGAGCAGCATCGCCGGCATGCCGGCGATGCTGCTCGGCGAACTGCGCCGGCGGCACCCGGCCGATGCTGCCGTGCGGTCTGACTTCGTTGTAGTCGCGCCGCCAGGCAGCGATCACCTGCCGAGCTTGCTGCAGGTTCTCGAACCAGTGCTCGTTCAAGCACTCGTCGCGGAACCGACCGTTGAAGCTCTCGATGTAGCCGTTCTGCATCGGCCGGCCGGGCTGGATCAACAGGTGCTCGATGCCATGCGCCTGCGTCCAGGCGATGAAGGCGCGGCGTGTGAACTCCGGCCCGTTGTCGGTGCGCACGGCCTTCGGGTAGCCGCGGAACCGCGCCGCCTGGTCCAGCAGCCGGATCACGTACTGCCCGCTGATGCCGAAGTCCACCGCGATGTCCACGGCCTCGTGGCTGAAGTCGTCGGCCACTGTCAGGCACTTCAGTCGCCGGCCGTTGGCCAGGCTGTCGCTGACGAAGTCCATGCTCCACACCTCGTTGACCCGCGTGGCCACGCCCAGTGGCAGGCGCTCCGACAGCGGCCGGCGCACCTTGCGCCGCTTCTTCACCGCCAGGTTCGCCGCCCGGTACAGCCGGTACACGCGCTTGTGGTTCACCCCTGGAAACTGCCTTCTGACCATGTCGTGCACCCGCCGGTAGCCGAACCGCCGCCGCTGGTGCGCGACGGCAACGATCTCCTGCCTCAGCGCCTCTTCCTGCGCGCTGGGCTGCGGTGGATGTCGATAGCTGTCTCGGCTCAGCCCCACAAGCCGGCACGCCCGGCGCTCGGACAACCCGTGCTCGCGCACCAGCCGCCCGATCGCCTCGCGCCTGACCTGTGGGGCTAGCGCTTTACCCCGAGAACGCTCTTCAGCGCATGCATGTCCAGGTGCGCCTCGGCCAGCAGCTTCTTGAGCCGGGAGTTCTCCTCCTCCAGCTCGCGCAACCGCCGTGCGTCGGACGCCTCCATGCCGCCGAACTTCGCGCGCCACTTGTAGAACGTCGCGTCCGAGAACCCGCCCTTGCGGCAGATCTCCGCCACCGCCATCCCGGCCTCGGCCTGCTTGAGGAACCCGATGATCTGTTCCTCTGTGAACTTGCTCTTCCTCATGTCCGCCATTCTCCTGATCGGCGGACTCCTCTACTTCAGACTGGTACGGCTGGCGGGGGGCAGGTCAGGACCACCACGTGCACATAGCTTCCAGGACGATCGGCAGTTGTTCTCGCCCTGATCTCGACGACGAAGCCTGCATGTAGCACCTGCGCGTACGCGTGCTGGGGCGCGACTGGTTCGAGGCATTCGTCGATGGAACGGCTCATCATTCGAGAATGTGCTTGGCCCCTGTTACAGAGTCTTGAGACTCTACGACCGGCGCGTCAGGACTTCCGGACAGCTGTGGGTTGGTCCCCCAGCTCTCCCAGTCCTTGCCAAACAGGTCGGAAGGATGGGGTATCGCCACGCTCCCGTTGCCACACGCCATTGAACCCACAGGACAGTAGCGGTCACAACCCCAGCAGATGCGCTCCGGATGGGCGGGATTGGCCGGAGAGCGCTTGCTCACCTGCTATCCGATCCTTGTACGTGAGCCAAAGAAAGGTCGAACTGCGGGAACAGCACTTCGTTCTCCAAGCGAATGTGCTGCTGCAAGTCATCTGCAAATTGCCTCGTCGCGGAACAGAGCTGGACCCACGTGCGGCAAGCATCTTCAGGTGGCGTGGCCTGACAAGTCATGGCCATCAACTGCGCAACCCGGCGGCCATGCTCCTCATGCTCCGACATCATCACGCAGATGGGGTGGGTCACGAAGGAGCTGCCCCCGCGAGCCAGCATCGGGAAGAGCACGCCTTCTTCCTTGGCCATGTGGTCCAGCAACTCTGAATGCATCTGCTCCAGCAGCACCGTGAGGCCGCGCGGCGCCGACGGGTGGTCGGCATGCACCGTCTCCACCTTGTTCGCGAGCTGGATCAATTCCGGCAATTGCCGGCGATGAACCTCGTGGAAGCGCCGAAGGATGTACGCAACCAATGCCGATGCGTCAGAGGGCGGCGGTTCATCCGTCGTCCGGGGCGAGTCGATCGATGGCTGTGAGGCAAACCGGGATTCGACCCGGTCGATATTGTGCCGGTGCGCCTGCAGCATGGCCTTCAGGTCTTCTCGCGCCGCCGGAACCTCAATGCGTGGAATCAGGGCCTCGAGCTTTCTGACAACCCACGCCTGACCTCGGTTCAGGAATTTCAGGCGCTCATCCACATCGGGAATGTCCATGGCCTTGCCCCAGAACGCGCCGGTGGCGCTGGAGGGCGTGGCACCGAAGGACTTGATCGTGCGCATGAGCAGGCTGCACCAGCGGACTTCGTCCCTGTGGATGTCCTCGACCAGTGCGGCGAGTTCGGGTGCAGTGATCTCGCGGCCCGTTTCCATCGCCACCCGGGCGCCGGCGCGCTCAGCCTCCAGAAGTTCATTGAGTGCGCTCAGCACCTCCTGGCGTGCCACGTCGGATGCCAACACGTCGGTGGCCGGATTCAAAGGTGTCGAGTTCATGGGATTCCGGGTACAAGTGGCTATGGATGGAATGCCGCGTTCGAGGCAGGCGCATGGGATGCTGAGAACAAGGGGAACAGTTCCTCGTCCTCGGCGCGGATGTGTTGTGCCAGTTCATGGGCTAGGTCGTCGACACCGCGGACGAGTTTCTGGAGTGCCGGGTCGGTGCAATAGGTCCCGTTCAAAAGCCGAAGGCGAGCACGAAGCTCGTTCATCGCGGCCTCGTGATCGACATGCTCTCGGTGCAGGTCTTCGATCAGCCGCCCGATCAAGGTGTTGCCACCTTGCTCCATCATCGGGAAGAGGCGCATCTCTTCCTTGAACATGTGCTGTTCCAGCGCGTGGCCGATCGCAGCCAGTGCGTTGGCGAGGCCGTCCCCGACGCCGTGCTCTTCCGCGGCTGCAGCCAGGGCCAACAGGTCGGGAAGCGTGCGGCGGTGGCCCTCGTGATAGCGCATCTGGATGTGCTCGATCAGCGCCTTGGCCTGTGCAGTGATGTTCGGGGGCATCGTGGGTGTTTGGAAGCGGATGAGGCCCAGTCTGGGCGAGCGCTCGATCGACTCGCGTTGACCCAGGTCAACTTCCGGACCGAACGGTCCCGGCGTAGTTCTTCAGAACTATGTGCGTGCCGCCGCGCATAGTTCTTCTGCTGCGCGACGCATAGCCAGCGTGCTGATGTTCACGGCAGCCCTGCAGGCGGACAGTCTCGTCAAACCCAAGACGAGTACGTTCCATGGCCACCACCGCAACCCCCATCCCACGCCAGGCGTGGTCCGTGCTGATCGTCAGCACGATCGCATTCACGGTCTGCTTCATGGTGTGGATGATGTTCGGCGTCATCGGCATCCCGCTGAAAAAGACCCTGGGCCTGAACGCCACGGAGTTCGGACTGCTGACGGCCACGCCGGTTCTCACGGGCTCGCTGATCCGCGTGCCCCTGGGCATCTGGACCGACCGCTACGGCGGCCGCATCGTCATGGCGCTGCTGATGGCCGCCACGGTGCCGGCGATCTGGCTGATGAGCTACGCCACCGCGTACTGGCATTTCCTGGTCATCGGCCTCTTCGTCGGACTGGCTGGCGGCTCCTTCTCGGTGGGCACGCCCTACGTGGCGCGCTGGTTCCCGAAGAGCCGTCAGGGCATGGCCATGGGTGTGTATGGGGCTGGCAATTCCGGTTCTGCCGTCAACAAGTTCGCCGCGCCGGTGCTACTGGCCATCGGTGGCTGGACCCTGGTGCCGCAGGTCTATGCCGCCGTGATGCTGGGCACGGTCATCCTGTTCTGGCTGGGCAGCAGCAGTGACCCCAAGCACCTGGTGGCGTCGAACGTGAAATTCAGCGACCAGCTCAAAATGCTGAAGGACCCCAAGGTGCTGAAGTACTGCCAGTACTACAGCATCGTCTTTGGCGGCTACGTGGCGCTGGCGCTGTGGATGGTGCAGTACTACGTGGGCGAGTTCGGCCTGTCGATCCAGACCGCCGCACTGCTCGCGGCCTGCTTCAGCCTGCCCGGTGGCGTGCTGCGCGCCGTTGGCGGCATCCTGTCCGACAAGTTCGGCGCACACCACGTTACCTGGTGGGTGCTTTGGGTCAGTTGGGTCTGTCTATTCCTGCTCAGCTACCCGCAGACCGACTTCACGGTGGTGACCGTCAATGGCCCACGGACTTTCCACGTCGGCCTGAACGTCTATCTCTTCACAGCCCTGATGTTCGTGCTCGGCATCGCCTTCGCTTTCGGCAAGGCCAGTGTCTTCAAGTACATCGGCGACGACTACCCGGCAAACATCGGCACCGTCAGCGGCATCGTCGGCCTTGCCGGCGGCCTGGGCGGCTTCGTGCTGCCGATCATGTTCGGGGCGCTGATGGACCTCACCGGCATCCGTTCGAGCGCATTCATGTTGATGTACGGCGTGGTCTGGGTCTCGCTGATCTGGATGTACTGGACCGAAGTGCGCAAGACCGAAATGATGGGCACGAACGCACCGGCGTCGCCCTTGTCGCGCAGTTTCGCGCGCTGAAAGCACAAGGAGAAGAAGCAATGAATGCCACGACGACGGCGGGTGCCAAGTCCGCCCCAAACCAGGCTCCCGGCCCCGACATCGCGGACTGGCGTCCCGAAGACGACACCTTCTGGAATGCCACGGGCAAGAAGGTTGCCTACCGCAACCTCTGGATCTCGGTACCCGCGCTGCTGTGCGGCTTCGCGGTCTGGGGCATGTGGGGAATCATCACCGTGCAGATGCTCAACCTGGGCTTTCCTTTCACCCAGGCCGAGTTGTTCACGCTGACGGCCATCGCTGGCATCTCTGGCGCGACGATGCGCATCCCCGCTTCATTCCTCATTCGCCTGGCGGGTGGACGCAACACGATCTTCCTGACCACCGCCATGCTGCTGGCCCCGGCCATCGGCACCGGCATCGTTCTCCAGCACAAGGACTGGCCGCTGTGGGCCTTCCAGTTGATGGCGCTGTGGTCGGGCGTGGGTGGCGGCAACTTCGCCAGCTCGATGTCCAACATCAGCACGTTCTTCCCGAAGCGGCTGCAGGGCACGGCACTCGGCCTCAACGCGGGCCTGGGCAACTTTGGCGTGACGACGATGCAGATCGTCATCCCGCTGGTCATGACGATGGGCCTGCTCGGCAGCTTCGCCGGCGAACCGATGGTGCTCGCGAAAGACAGCGGCTGGATCTTCGGAAAGATTGCCGCCGGTACGCCCACCTGGATCCAGAACGCCGGCTTCGCGTGGGTGTTGTCCCTGGTGCCGTTGTCGGTGTTGTGCTGGTGGGGCATGAACAACCTGAAGACGGTGTCGCCGAGTACGGGTTCGCCTCTGGTCGCGTTCGCCAAGATCACCTACCTGTACACGCTGGCTTTCGTGCCGTCGATCTTCATGCTTTACCTGTACCTGCCCAAGCCCACTGGGCTGGGGCTGCTGAGCATGTGGGTGGCGATCCCGTTGGATGTGCTGCTGGCGCTGGGCGTGATGAAGCTCGCAGCCTTCGGCGAGATGAAGGAAGGTGTGAAGAAGCAGTTTGCGATCTTCAGCAACAAGCACACGTGGGCGCTGACCGCGCTGTACATCGTCACCTTCGGCTCGTTCATCGGCTTCTCGATGGCGCTGCCGCTGGCCATCACGGTGATCTTCGGCTTCCAGCATGTGCCGGGCGCCGACGGTGTCCTGCAACACGCGCTGAAGAACCCGAACGCACCTTCGGCGCTGACCTACGCCTGGATCGGCCCCTTCGTCGGAGCTGCGGTGCGCCCGCTGGGCGGATGGATCTCGGACAAGGTCGGTGGATCGATCGTGACCCAAGTGATCTCGGTGGTCATGGCGGTGGCCTCGGTGTGGGTGGGCTACGTGATGATGCAGGCCTACGGTTCGGCCACTCCCGAGCAGTACTTCCCGATGTTCTTGGGCCTGTTCATGGTGCTGTTCTTCGCCAGCGGCATCGGCAACGGCAGCACCTTCCGCACCATCGGCGTCATCTTCGACCGCACGCAGGCTGGCCCGGTGCTGGGCTGGACTTCGGCCATCGCCGCCTACGGCGCCTTCATCGCACCGGTGGTCATCGGTGCGCAGATCAAGGCCGGTACGCCGCAATACGCGATGTACGGCTTCGCGATCTTCTATGCCGTCTGTCTGGTGCTGAACTGGTGGTTCTACCTGCGTGGCAATGCCTACGTGAAGAACCCTTGAGTCACGGCGACGCACCCTGACGCCGGCACCCCTTCACGCCATGACCAGCATGACGATCATCCAGCACTGGAACCCCGAGGACCGCAAGTTCTGGGACCTGTCCGGTCGCGCGGTGGCCCGGCGCAATCTGTGGGTGTCGGTCCCTGCTCTGGCCCTGGCGTTCGCGGTGTGGATGCTGTGGTCGGTGGTGGTGGTGCACTTGCCGGCAGCGGGCTTTCGCTACAGCACCAACCAGCTGTTCTGGCTGACGGCGCTGCCCGCCCTGTGTGGCGCCACGCTGCGCATCTTCTACGCCTTCGCGGTGCCGATGATCGGCGGGCGACGCTTCACAACGCTGGCCACGGCCAGTCTGCTGGTGCCGGCGGTCGGCATCGGCCTGGCGGTACAGGACCCGAACACGCCTTTCGAGTGGATGGTGGTGCTGGCTCTGTTGTGTGGCCTGGGTGGCGGCAACTTCGCCAGCTCGATGGCCAACATCAGCTTCTTCTTCCCGAGTGCCCGCCAAGGTTATGCGCTGGGCCTGAACGCCGGACTGGGCCACCTAGGCGTCGCACTGGTTCAGCTGCTGGTCCCACTGGCCATCAGCGCCGGGGTCTTCGGCGTGTTCAGCGGTCCGGCTCAGCAGACGGTCGAGGGGCCGATGTGGCTGCAGAACGCGGGCTTCATCTGGGTCCCTCTGATCTTGGCCAGCACGGCTACCGCCTGGTTCGGCATGGACGACCTGGCCGCCACCCACGCCGGCATGGCCCAGCAGGCGGTGATCTTCACGCGCCGGCACAACTGGCTGATGTGCTGGCTGTACCTGGGCACGTTCGGCAGCTTCATCGGCTTTTCTGCCAGCTTGCCGATGCTGGCGCAAAGCCAGTTTCAACGCGCCGATGCACTGCACCTGGTGTGGCTGGGCCCACTGATCGGCGCGGTGCTGCGCCCGCTGGGTGGCTGGATGGCCGACCACTGGGGCGGCGCGCGCGTGACCTTCTGGATCTTCGTGGCGATGGCGCTTGCCGCTTCAGCTGCGCTGTTGTTCCTGCCCGCGACCGACACCACCGGTCAGCCAGGGCACGGCGGCAATTTCCCCGGCTTCCTGGCTGCCTTCGGTGTGCTGTTCGCGGCATCGGGCATCGGCAATGGCAGCACGTTTCGCATGATCTCCAGCCTCTTCGTTGCCGAACGGGTGCAGCGCGCCGGGGGTCTGCCATCGGACCAGGTACTCGCGGCCAAGGAAGGCGCGGTTGAAGCCGCTGCAGCCCTCGGCTTCGCAAGCGCCATCGGAGCCTACGGCGGCTTCTTCATCCCCAAGAGCGTGGGCTCTTCGCTCGCGATGACAGGCAGCGCTTCGGCCGCGCTGGTGATGTTCATCGTGTTCTACCTCTCCTGCATTGCGCTGACCTGGTGGGCATACAGCCGCCGCAACGCGCCTTACCCCTGCTGATCCACCTGCTGAATCCCCTGCTGATCGCTGACCGCAGACGACATCTTCCAAGGACGACAACATGAGCCACTTTCTGGACCGCCTCACCCACTTCTCGCTGCCCAAGGAGACCTTCTCCGGCGACCATGGCCTGACCACCGGTGAAGACCGCACCTGGGAGGATGCCTACCGCAATCGCTGGGCGCACGACAAGATCGTGCGCAGCACGCACGGCGTGAACTGCACCGGCAGCTGCAGCTGGAAGATCTACGTCAAGGGCGGCATCGTCACCTGGGAAACGCAGCAGACCGATTACCCGCGCACGCGCTGGGACATGCCCAACCACGAGCCGCGCGGCTGCGCTCGCGGCGCCAGCTACAGCTGGTACCTCTACAGCGCCAACCGCGTGAAGTACCCGATGGTGCGCGGACGCCTGCTGGAACGCTGGCGCGCGGCGATGAAGTCGGCGAAGACGCCGGTCGATGCTTGGGCCACGATCGTCGAGGACGACGCTGCCCGCCGTGACTACCAGAAGGTGCGTGGCATGGGCGGCTTCGTGCGCAGCAGTTGGGACGAAGTCAACCAGATCATCGCGGCGTCCAACGTCTACACGATCAAGAAGCATGGCCCCGACCGCGTCATCGGCTTCAGCCCCATCCCGGCGATGAGCATGGTCAGCTATGCCGCCGGCAGCCGCTACCTGAGCCTGATCGGCGGCGTGTGCATGAGCTTCTACGACTGGTACTGCGACCTGCCGCCGGCCAGCCCGCAGGTGTGGGGCGAGCAGACCGACGTGCCCGAGAGCGCCGACTGGTACAACAGCACTTACATCATGGCCTGGGGCAGCAACGTGCCGCAGACCCGCACGCCCGACGCGCACTTCTTCACCGAGGTGCGCTACAAGGGAGCGAAGACGGTGGCCATCACGCCCGACTACAGCGAGGTGGCCAAGCTGGCCGACATCTGGCTGCACCCGAAGCAGGGCACCGATGCAGCGCTGGCCATGGCCATGGGCCACGTCGCGCTCAACGAGTTCTATTTCAAGGAGCGCAGCCCGTACTTCGACGACTATGCGCGTCGCTATACCGACCTGCCGCTGCTGGTGATGCTGAAGGAGCACACCCTGCCCGACGGCACGAAGACCCTGGTGCCCGACCGCTACCTGCGCGCATCCGACTTCAACGGCAAGCTGGGTCAGGAGAACAACCCCGAGTGGAAGACGGTGGCCTTCGACACGAACGGCCGCGCCGTGCTGCCCAACGGCAGCATCGGCTTCCGCTGGACACCTGAAGGCGGCGTCGACCAGGGCAAGTGGAACCTGGAAAGCAAGGAAGCGCGCCACGGCGCCGAAGTGAAGCTGAAGCTGTCCGTCATCGAGGATGGCGAGCAGGCGCACGAAGTCGTCGACATCGGCCTGCCGTACTTCGGCGGCGTGAGCACGCCGCACTTCAAGTCCAACACCCAGAACGGCGAAGTCAACTTCGTCAAGGTGCCGGCCGTGCGCCTGCGCCTGGGCAAGGAAGGCGACCACCGCGAAGCCCTGGTGGCCACGGTGTTCGACCTGCAGGTGGCGCAATACGGCATCGACCGCGGCCTGGGCAGTGGTGCCAAGAGCTACGACGACGATGCCGCCTACACGCCTGCTTGGGCCGAGAGCATCACCGGCACGCCGCGCGACCAGATCATTAGCGTGGCGCGCCAGTTCGCCGAGAACGCGCACAAGACGCATGGCAAGAGCATGGTGATCATCGGCGCGGCGATGAACCACTGGTACCACGCCGACATGAACTACCGCGGCGTCATCAACCTGCTGATGATGTGCGGCTGCATCGGCCAGAGCGGTGGTGGCTGGGCGCACTACGTCGGCCAGGAGAAGCTGCGCCCGCAGACCGGCTGGACGGCGCTGGCCTTCGCGCTGGACTGGATCCGCCCGCCGCGCCAGATGAACAGCACCAGCTTCTTCTACGCCCACACCGACCAGTGGCGCTACGAGAAGCTCGGCATGGAAGAGATCGTGTCACCGCTGGCCGACAAGGCGCTGTATGCCGGCAGCATGATCGACTACAACGTGCGCGCCGAACGAATGGGCTGGCTGCCGAGCGCACCGCAGCTCAAGACCAACCCGATGCAGGTGGTGAAGGACGCCAGCGCTGCCGGCATGGACGCCAAGGACTATGTCGTCAAGGCGCTGAAGGACGGCACGCTGCAGATGAGCTGCGAAGACCCGGACGCACCTCAGAACTGGCCGCGGGTGCTGTTCGTGTGGCGCAGCAACCTGCTGGGCTCGTCGGGCAAGGGCCACGAATACTTCTGCAAGCATCTGCTGGGAACCGAGAACGGAATCCAGGGCAAGGACCTCGGCAAGGACGACGCCAAGCCCAGCGAAGTGAAGTGGCACGAAGAAGGCCCGGTCGGCAAGCTCGACTTGGTGGTGACGCTGGATTTCCGCATGAGCACCACCTGCCTGTATTCCGACATCGTGTTGCCCACGGCCAGCTGGTATGAGAAGAACGACCTCAACACCAGCGACATGCACCCCTTCATCCACCCGCTGAGCGCGGCGGTCGACCCGGTGTGGCAGAGCCGCAGCGATTGGGAGATCTACAAGGGCTTCGCCAAGACCTTTAGCGAGGTCTGCGTCGGCCACCTGGGTGTCGAGAAAGAGGTGGTGCTGACGCCGATCATGCACGACACCGCTGGTGAGCTGGCCCAGCCCTTCGAGGTGAAGGAATGGAAGAAGGGCCAGTGCGAGCTGATCCCCGGCAAGACGGCCCCGCAGATCATGGTGGTGGAGCGCGAATACCCGAACGTGTTCAAGCGCTTCACCGCCCTCGGCCCCTTGATGGACAAGCTGGGCAATGGTGGCAAGGGCATCGGCTGGAAGACCGGCACCGAAGTCGAGCAGCTCGGCCAACTGAACGGCAAGACGCTGACCGAAGGTGTGACCAAGGGCATGCCGAAGATCGTGACCGACATCGATGCCTGCGAGGTCATCCTGCAGCTGGCACCCGAGACCAACGGCCACGTGGCGGTGAAGGCCTGGCAGGCCCTGGGCAAGCAGACCGGGCGCGACCACACGCACCTGGCGCTGTACCGCGAGGACGAGAAGATCCGTTACCGCGACGTGCAGGCGCAGCCGCGCAAGATCATCAGCAGCCCGACCTGGAGCGGCATCGAGAGCGAGACCGTCTCGTACAACGCCGGCTACACCAACGTGCACGAGTACATCCCCTGGCGCACGTTGACTGGCCGCCAGCAGTTCTACCTGGACCACCCGTGGGTGATCGCCTTCGGTGAGGGTTTCAGCAGCTACCGCCCGCCGGTGGACCTGAAGACCACGGCCGGCATCCACAACATCAAGCCGAACGGGAACAAAGAGATCCTGCTCAACTTCATCACGCCGCACCAGAAGTGGGGCATCCACAGCACCTACAGCGACAACCTGATGATGCTGACGCTGAACCGCGGCGGCCCGGTGGTGTGGCTGAGCGAAGACGACGCCAAGCGCAGCGGCATCGAGGACAACGACTGGGTCGAGGTCTTCAACATCAACGGTGCCATCGCGGCTCGGGCGGTGGTGAGCCAGCGCGTGAACCCCGGCATGCTGCTGATGTACCACGCACAGGAAAAGATCATCAACACCCCTGGGTCGCAGATCACCGGCGTGCGCGGCGGCATCCACAACAGCGTGACGCGCATCGTGTTGAAGCCCACGCACATGATCGGCGGCTACGCGCAGTTCAGCTACGGCTTCAACTACTACGGAACCATCGGCACCAACCGCGACGAGTTCGTGGTGGTCCGCAAGATGGAGAAGGTCGACTGGCTCGACACCCCACTGGGCGATGAACGCGCCGAGATCGTGCAAGCACAAGGAGAAGGCGCATGAAGATCCGCGCGCAAGTCGGCATGGTCCTGAACCTGGACAAGTGCATCGGTTGCCACACCTGCAGCGTGACCTGCAAGAACGTGTGGACCAGCCGCCCCGGCGTCGAGTACGCCTGGTTCAACAACGTCGAAACCAAGCCCGGCATTGGCTACCCCAAGGAGTGGGAGAACCAGGACAAGTGGAACGGCGGCTGGATCCGCAAGGCCGATGGCTCCATCGTTCCGCGCCAGGGCGGCAAGTGGCAGTTGCTGATGAAGATCTTCGCCAACCCCAACCTGCCGCAGATCGACGACTACTACGAGCCCTTCACCTTCGACTACGACCACCTGCAGTCGGCGCCCGAGATGCAGCACGCGCCCACCGCGCGGCCACGCAGCCTGATCACGGGCAAGCGCATGGAGAAGATCGTTTGGGGTCCGAACTGGGAAGAAATCCTGGGCGGCGAGTTCAGCAAGCGCAGCAAGGACAAGAACTTCGACGACATCCAGAAGGACATCTACGGCCAGTTCGAGAACACCTTCATGATGTACCTGCCCAGGCTGTGCGAGCACTGCCTGAACCCGGCGTGCGTCGCGAGCTGCCCGTCTGGCTCCATCTACAAGCGCGAGGAAGACGGCATCGTCCTGATCGACCAGGACAAATGCCGCGGCTGGCGCATGTGCGTGAGCGGCTGCCCCTACAAGAAGATCTACTACAACTGGAAGAGCGGCAAGGCCGAAAAGTGCATCTTCTGCTACCCGCGCATCGAGGCCGGCCAGCCCACCGTTTGCAGCGAGACCTGCGTGGGCCGCATCCGCTACCTCGGCGTGCTGCTGTACGACGCCGACCGCATTCAAGAGGCGGCCAGCGTCGAGCATGACAAGGACCTGTACCAAGCCCAGCTCGACATCTTCCTGGACCCGAACGACCCGAAGGTGATTGCGCAGGCACGGCTGGACGGCATTCCGGACAACTGGATGGACGCGGCACGCAACAGCCCCGTCTACAAGATGGCGGTGGAGTGGAAGGTCGCGCTGCCCTTGCATCCCGAGTACCGCACGCTGCCGATGGTCTGGTACGTGCCGCCGCTCAGCCCCATCACCGCAGCGGCGAATGCCGGCCATGTCGGCACCAACGGCGAGATCCCGGACGTCAACCAGCTTCGCATCCCGGTCAAGTACCTGGCCAACCTTCTCACCGCCGGTGACACCGCGCCGGTGGTCCGTGCCCTGGAGCGCATGCTGGCCATGCGTGCCTACCAGCGCAGCAAGCACGTGGACCGCGAGGCCAATCACGCCGCGATCGACCAGGTGAAGATGAGCGTGAACGAGGTGGAAGAGATGTACCGCGTGATGGCGATTGCCAACTACGAGGACCGCTTCGTCATCCCGACCACGCACCGCGAATACGCCGAGAACGCTTTCAACGTGCGCGGCGGCTGCGGCTTCAGCTTCGGCAACGGTTGCAGCGAAGGCACAACCGAGACGAGCCTGTTCGGCAGCGAGAAGAAGCGCACCATTCCCATCAAGGCGGGGGTCTGACATGAGCTTCTTCAACACCACCCCGACGACCGCCACCAAGACGCTGCGCGTGCTCGCCCACCTGCTGAGCTACCCCGATGCCGAGCTGCGCTCCCATCTGCCAGAACTTCAGTCGGCTCTGCACGATGAGGGCGCGCTCAGCGGCGCGCGCCTGGCCGAACTGGACGCCCTGATCACCCGGCTTTCTCGCCGCCGCCCGCTCGACGTGGAGGCTGACCACGTCGAACTCTTCGACCGCGGCCGCGGCACCGCGCTGCACCTGTTCGAGCACGTGCACGGCGACAGCCGCGACCGTGGCCCGGCGATGGTGGACCTGTGCCAGACCTACGAGGCCGCCGGTCTCTTTCTGGCGCCGGGCGAACTGCCCGATCACCTGACGGTGGTGCTGCAGTACGCCTCGACACAGCCCCCTGCGCAGGCCAAGGCCTTCCTGGGCGAGATCGCGCACATCCTGCAGGTGATCTTCAGCGCGCTGTTGCGCCGCGAGGCTGCGCATGCCTGCGTGCTGGCTGCGTTGCTCGACCTGGCCGGCGAGAAGGCGCAGGCCGTTGCTGTGCCGCCTGAGCCCGAGCTGGACGAGAGCTGGGCCGAACCCGTGGCCTTCGACGGCTGCTCCACCCAGGGCCAGGCGCGGCCCGGGCAGCCGCAACCGATTCAGATCGTGCGCCCGCCTGTGCGTCACGTCGCACCAACCGCTCCGGGAGCGTCTTCATGAACACCCTCCACAACTTCGCCTTCAACGTCTACCCGTACCTCTGCCTGGCGGTCTTCTTCATGGGCAGCCTGGCCCGCTTCGACCGTGACCAGTACACCTGGAAGAGTGACAGCTCGCAGCTGCTGCGCAAGGGGCAGTTGCGCTGGGGCAGCAACCTGTTTCACGGCGGCATCCTGTTCCTGTTTTTCGGGCACCTGTTCGGGCAGCTGACCCCGCACTGGCTGTACGAACTCTTCGTCACCGCGCCGCAAAAGCAGTTGCTGGCCGTGGTGGCTGGCGGTGTGGCGGGCCTCTTGTGTTTCATCGGACTGAGCTTGCTGCTGCACCGCCGCCTGTTCGACGACCGCATCCGCCTGACCAGCCACCGCACAGACATCGCCATCTTGCTCATCCTGTGGGTACAGCTGGCCATCGGGCTGTCGACGCTGCCTTCTTCGCTGCACCACGTGTCGGAGCCCACCACGATGCTGCGCCTGGCCGAGTACCTGCAAGGCATCGTGCTGATGCAGCCCAACGCGGCGCTGGTGGCGGGCATCGAATGGCACTTCCAGGCACACATGCTGCTCGGCATGACCATCTTTCTGCTGTTCCCCTTCAGTCGCCTGGTGCATGTGTGGAGCGGCTTCGGCACGCTGGCCTATCTTGTGCGGCCGTACCAGATGGTGCGCGCCCGCCGCCTGAACGTGCCGGTCAATCAAGGCCTGCCCCGTCGCGGCAGTTGAGCCTGCTGCTCCTGAACGTTGCCCACACATGCTGAAAGCCCAGACCATGACCACGTCCACTTCTGTACTTCCCCAGGTCAATGGCGTCGTGCTGTCGTACCCCAACGAAGCGCTGACGACCGAGACCCTCAGGCAGCGGGCCTGTGCCGAGTTGCTGCGCCAGGCTGCCATTGAGGCGGGCCTGCTGGCTGCCGACGATCCGTTGCCCCTGGGCGGCGCCATGACCGAGGCCGCCAGCTCCGCCATCGAGGCCCTGTTGGACCGGGAACTGCATATACCCGAACCGTCAGATGAGGCTTTGCGCCGACACCACGCGGCCCAGCGCGGCCGCTACGCCGTGGGTGAACGTGTGCAGCTGCGCCACGTGCTGTTTGCCGTCACACCGGGCGTGGATGTCAATGCCTTGCGCCAACGTGCCGAGGCCTGTCTGCTGGATGTGCGCTGCGCGTCGACCGGTGGCGAAGACCGCTTCGCCGCAGCGGCGGCTTCCACATCCAATTGTCCCAGTGGTGCGGATGGCGGCGCCTTGGGCTGGCTGACGACCGATGATTGCGCACCGGAGTTCGCGCGCGAGATCTTCGGCAAGCCCGAGGTCGGCGTGTTGCCGCGATTGGTGCACAGCCGTTTCGGGTTGCACGTGGTGGAAGTCAAGGCCAGGCAGCCGGGCCTGGACCCCGCGTTCGAGACCGTGAAGTCGGCCGTGGCGCAAGGGCTTCGGCAGCAAGCCTTTGCCACCGCGCTGCGGCAGTACTTGCAGCTGCTGGCTGGCGCGGCCAAGTTGACCGGTGTGGACCTGGAGGCCGCTGAGTCGCCTCTGGTCCAGTAGCACGGCTCAGCCCCCCCGACCCATGCCCGACGAACTGCTGCAGCGCCTTCAGCGCTTCCAGACGGACGCTTTCCCAGCCCAACGCTCGCACTTCAGGTTGCTGGTCGACGATGGCCAGCACCCGATGACGCTTTTCATCGGCTGCAGCGATTCGCGCCTGGTACCGTACCTGCTGACCGGCGCCGGTCCGGGAGAGTTGTTCCTGGTGCGCAACGTCGGTGCCTTCGTGCCACCGCACGACCAGAGCCAGGGTTTCCATGGAACGGCGGCAGCCATCGAGTTCGCCGTCCTCAACCTGTCGGTCAAGCGCATCGTGGTGTGCGGCCACAGCCACTGCGGCGCCATCCGGGCCTTGTACGGTGATGTGTCACCGGCCGCCAAGCACCTGTCGCAATGGTTGGAGCTCGGGCGCGAAGCAGCTTTGCCCGTGGCCGAGCCGGGCCCCGATGTGCTGCGGCGCACCGAGCAACGCGCAGTGGTGCTGCAGCTGGAACGACTGATGGACTACCCGATGGTGCGAGAGCGCGTCGAATCCGGCGCTTTGGCCTTGCACGGCTGGCACTACGTGATCGAAGACGGCGAAGTCCATGTCTTCGACGTTCAGCGTGGCGGCTTCGTGCCAGCGGCACAGGCCGACAACGCGGGCACCGGGCCGTACGTGGCGCACCAACCCGAAGCGCTACAGGATGATGAGTCCACCCGCTTGTGAGGGGGCGACCGTCCGGTCAGCCCAACTGGACGGCCTCTCCCTGACGGTCGAACGGGATCATGCCGCTCAGGTTGCCGGACTTCACCGCCTCCACCATGCGGGTGAGTGCGGCCTCCACCTGCGTCGAAGCGGGAGCCTGCCTTCCTTGGCCAGACATGGCCGCAGCGAAGACCAGGGCCCAGTCCTGACCCATGGACAAGGCCTCCGCCTGCAACGCGGCGAAGTCCTTCAAGTCGGCAGGGTCCTTGTCCACGCACATCAGCGGTGCCAGCTCGCCGGACTCACCTGCTTCAAAGCGGGCCCGCTGTTCGGCCGTTGCGTCAGGCGGCAGGCTCGCTGCAGCAAACACCATCAAGAGACGCTGCGCGTCGGGTTGCTGCCGAGCGGCCGCCAACAGGTCGTTGAAGTGACTAATTTCCATGGCCCCGAGCTTAGTCGCTTCCGCCCACATGCCGACCACCATGCCTGAGATCGCGCTCTGGTATTCGCCCCTCAAGTCGGCCCATATCGGGCTCGTGCTGGTCAGTGGGGGCCTGTTCGCACTGCGCGGCGCGCTGGTGCTGGCTGGGCAGAGCTGGGCGATGGCCAAGCCGTGGCGGATGCTGAGCTACGGCATCGACACGCTGTTGCTGGCTGCCGGTGTCTCACTCTGGGTTTTGCTGTCGCTGAACCCGGTCGGCAGCCCCTGGCTGGCGGCCAAGCTGCTGTTGCTGGTGCTGTACATCGTGCTCGGTTCGCTGGCGCTCAAGCGGGCAAAGTCACCGGCGGCGCAACGTGCCAGCTACGCCGGGGCCCTGATGGTCTACATGTTCATGGCCTCGGTGGCGCTTTCGCACCACCCGCTGGGGCTTTTGCAGCCATGGTGGACACATGGCGGCTGAAGGCACTCCAAGCCTCGACCGGGCTCGGTCTGTTTCCGGCCTCCAGTACAGTGCGCGCATGCCTCGGTCATGGAGCCTCTCCGCCAAGCTTGGCGCCATCGGGGGCGCCTTGTTGCTGATGGCGTTTGCCTCGATTGGGCTGACGCTATGGGTGACCTGGCAGTTGGAAGGTGGTGCGGCGGCTGTCAATGAGGCCGGCCGCATGCGCATGCAGACCTGGCGCATGGCCCAAACGCTAGCTCGCTCGGACGCGCAACAGATTGCAGGGCTGGCGGCGCAGTTTGACCAAAGCGTGAACGTGCTGCGCACGGGCGATCCGGCACGTCCGCTGCTCGTTCCACACGACGACCTGTCGCAGGAGGCCTTCGCCGCTGTACAGCGCGACTGGCTGGCGCTCAAGGCAAGGTGGACCGAGTTGCCTGGACCGGGTGCCGAACTGTCAGGGCAGCAGGCCGATGCCTTTGTGGCCCGCATCGATACCTTCGTGTCGGCGATCGAGCACCACCTGTCCCGACTGACGGCCATTCTGAATGCCGTTCAGTTCGTGATGGTGGCACTGACCATCGGCAGTGCGATTGCCTTGCTGTATTCGGCCTGGCTGTTCATCTTCAACCCACTGTCCCGGTTGCAGGCCGGGCTGGCCCGGGTGGAGGCGGGCGACCTGGGCGCACGGGTCGACCCAGGCGCCAACGACGAATTCGGCGCGCTCGCGGCCGGCTTCAACCGCATGGCCGAAACCCTGCAGGGCCTGTACCAGAACCTCGAATCCAAGGTGCAGGAAAAGACCGAGCATCTGGAGGCCCAGCGAGCGCGGTTGGCGGCCCTGTACGAGTCGGCCGCGTTCGTGGCGCGTGCCGAGTCGCTGGACGCACTGGCGCAGGGCATTGCCAGGCAGGTGCGCCAGGTGGCCCGCGCCGACGCCTCGGCCGTGCGCTGGTCTGACGAGGCCAACCGCAAGTACCTGCTGCTGGCGTCCGACTGCCTGCCGCAGGCGGTGGTCGACGAAGAGCTGTGCATTCCCACGGGGGACTGCCTGTGCGGTCAGCCCCAGGGCGACGCCACGACACGGGTGATCCCGATCCTGCCGGACGGCCCCGCGTCGCGCCTTGGACACTGCGCCCGGGAAGGCTTCCAGACCGTCATCAGCGTGCCTGTCAGGCTGCACGAGCGGATGGTTGGCGAGCTCAACCTGTTTTACCGCGAACCCAGGGCTTTGTCCGACGACGACCGTGCCTTGCTGGAAACCATTGCCAGCCACCTGGCGGGTGCCATCGAGGGCCTGCGTGCCGCAGCCCTGCAACGCGAGACCGCCGTGGCCGAGGAACGCAGCTTCATCGCGCGAGAACTTCACGACTCCATTGCCCAGAGCCTGGCCTTCCTGAAGATCCAGCTTGGCCTGCTGCGCAGCGACATCAAAAGCACGGATGCCGCCCGCATCGACCGGACCCTGGGCGAACTCGACGCCGGCGTCCACGAAAGTCTCGGCGACGTGCGTGAACTGCTGGTGCACTTCCGCACCCGCACCAACAGCGAAGACATTGCGCCCGCCTTGAAGACCACGCTGCAGAAATTCGAACACCAGACCGGCCTGGCCACCCATCTGGACATCGAAGGCGACGGCATGCCGCTGCCGGCAGACGTGCAGGTTCAGGTGCTGCACGTGGTGCAGGAGGCTCTTTCCAACGTGCGCAAGCATGCGCAGGCGCGAGAGGTGTGGGTGGAAGTGCAGCAAACGCCGCAGTGGCGCGTGGAGGTGCGCGACGACGGCTGTGGCTTCGACCCCGATGGTGCCGGTCCTGACGAGACCCATGTGGGGCTGCGCATCATGCGCGAGCGGGCGCACAACATCGGCGCGACGGTGGAGGTCGCCTCCGTGCCAGGTTCGGGCACTTGCGTGGTGCTGAAGCTGCCTGAGCGTCTGGGGCTGGCCGCATGATCGCCGCACAGCCCATTCGCGTGTTGGTGGTCGACGACCACACTCTGTTCCGCCGCGGACTGATTTCGCTGCTGGCGGGCGATGCACGCTTCCAGGTGGTGGCCGAGGCCGGCGACGCCAACGAGGCGCACCAGCGGGCCGCACAAACCCAGCCCGACGTGATCCTGCTGGACAATCACATGCCCGGCGTCAATGGCGTCGACGCGCTGGCCGGGTTCAAGGCCTCGGCGCCTCAGGCCCGGGTGCTGATGCTGACCGTCAGCGAAGACGAGCGAGATCTGGCAGCGGCCCTGCGCGGTGGCTCCTGCGGCTACCTGCTCAAGACCATGGACAGCGAAATGCTGGCCTCGGCCATCCAACGCACGATGGCAGGCGAATCGGTCGTCAGCCCCGAGATGACGAGCAAGCTGGTCAATGCCTTCCAGACGGGGCAGGGCACTGCCACGCCACCGCCGCCGACCGTCGACACCGACCCCATCCACACCCTGTCGCCGCGTGAGCGCGAGATCCTCGCCCTGATCGCCAAGGGCGCCAGCAACAAGGAACTGGCGCGCGAGCTGAACATCGCCGAAGCCACGGTGAAGATCCACGTGCAACACATCCTGCGCAAGCTGAACCTCAGCTCGCGTGTGCAGGCGGCGGTGTACCTGGCAGGGCGGCAGGGGTGAACGCCGGGGACGAACTGCTGGACCTGCTCGCGCTGCGCTACTCGGTGGGGCCGAAGTATTTGGCGCCGCCTGGGCCGAGCGCAGAGCAGTGGGCCCGCGCCGCGGACCTGTCCTTGCGTGCGCCCGACCATGGCGGTTTGCGGCCGTTCCGGTTTGTCGTGGTTGGTGACAGCCAGCGCGTTGCATTGGCCGGGTTGTTCGCAAGCGGCGCTGAGCAACGTGGGCAGACCGCCGAAGAAGTTGAGCGCGCCCGGGCGCGTGCCTTCAACGGCCCCGGGCTGGTTGCGCTGGTCGCCCGCGTGCGCGACGACGTGCCCGATGTCCCGCCGCACGAGCAGTGGCTGTGCGTCGGCGCGGCGCTGATGAATTTCATGAATGCCCTGCACCTGATGGGCTTCGGTGCCAAGGCGCTGAGCGGCGCTTCGGTGTCCGACCCGGCCGTGCACGCGGCGTTCTGCGGGCCGGGAGAACGGCTTGCCAACTGGGTCATCGCGGGCCGTCCCGTCCGCGCGGCGCATCCGAAGGCCGGGGCCGAAGCATCAGCCGTCATCAGCGGCTGGCGGATGGATCAGGGCTGAGGTGCGATCGCTGCGGTCAGCGCGACAACACCGCGCCGGCTGCGCATGGCCAGGCCGATGCGATCCAGTTCGACATCACTCAGCAAGCGGGTCGCCATGGGCAGCAACTCGGCTTCCTCGCGGGCAATGTGCTGCTCGTACAACCTGACGAAGCCCGGTATGTCGGCATCGGCCAGCGTTGAAGCGGCGCCCTCTGCGACTTGCAACAACTGCTGGCGCAATGAGGCCCATCGTTGTTCGAGCAGGCGGTGATCACTGCATAGCGACGCGGTCAGCTCGCGCAGGCACACCGCATCGGAGCCAGCCATGGACTCCAGCAGGGCGGGGAACAGGTCCTGCTCCTCGTCCTCGTGGTGGTGGCGCGCGGCTGTATCGAAGTAGCGCATGACGGCGCTCGCAGCTTCTTGCGCAGGGCGGTCCGCGCCATGGGTCTGCAGATGTGCGACCAGACGCAGCAGGGTTTCGCACTGGTGCTGCACGCGCCCGTGGCAGGCAGCCAGCATTTCCAGCGGGACTTCAAAGCCGACAGCGGGGGCACTGTGGCCGGGCAAGGTCAGGGCCATGGTGAGATTGCTCCTGTGGGCCTTCAGGCGCTGCGGCCCGGGCGTGAGGCGCGCCGCGAGGTCGGTGGGGCCACCACGGTGGGCAGCTTGCGGACCGCATGCGATCGGTTGGACCTGGCTGTTGTCGCTGACGGTCCTTGCAGGCCTTGTGTCATGTCCGCCAGCGTTGCGCCGTCCAGAGCCTTGAAGTAGCCCGCCAGCGCGTCGTCGAACAGGTGCTTCAGGCGGCAGCTTGGTGACAGCGTGCAGGCGTTGGTGGTGGCGTCGAAACACTCCACCAACCTGAAGTCGGTCTCAGTGGAGCGCACGACATCGCCGATGCGGATGGTCTCGGGCTCGGCCAGCAGCCGCAGGCCACCGCCGCGGCCCCGGGTGGTTACGAGCAGTCCCTGGCGGGCCAGGTCGTTGACGACCTTCATCAGGTGGTTCTTCGACAACCCGTGGTGCTCGGCCAGTTCGCCGATCGTCACCAGGCGGTCCCGGTGCGCCGCGCAGTACATCAGCACCCGCAGCGTGTAGTCGGTGTATTCGGACAGGCGCATGGCAATCCTTAAAGATGCACGCAGTGTATTGCTTTAAGGGCAACGAGTCATTAACATGTACGCATGCTGCATCTTTGGTTCAACAGCTCAGTCCGCAGGCCGCAAGGATGGTGCGCGCGGTCATGACGAAGCCCACATCCGCCATACCCCTGGCCGTCACGGGTGCCCCGCAGGGTGCTGCGGCCGCCGCGTCGAGCGCGCAGTTCCCTTTGCCTGGCTGGCCGCTGTTTCGCCTTGGATTCAGGCCGTTCTACCTGGGGGCAGCCGCGTTCGCCCTGTTCGCGGTGCCGTACTGGATCGCGGGCCTCCTGGGCCTGGTGGCACTGCCTTCGACGATGCCGCCGCTGCTGTGGCACGCCCACGAGATGCTCTACGGCTTTGCGGTGGCAGTGATCGTCGGCTTCCTGCTGACGGCCGGCAAGGCCTGGACGGGCCTGGCCACGCCGCGCGGCGCGACGCTGGCGGTGATGGCGGGGCTGTGGCTGGCAGCGCGGCTCTCCGCCGTGGGGGCACCGTATGCGGTCTATGCCGTTCTGGACGTGGTGCTGCTGCCTTGGGTGGCCTTAGCGCTGATCCGGGTTCTGTTGAAAGCCGGCAACCGGCGCAACCTGCCGCTGGGCGCGATCCTGCTGCTGCTGGCGACAGCGAATGTCAGCTTTCACGCAGCGGTTCTGGGCTGGCTGAACATCGATCCGCTGTGGGCGCTGCACGCCGGTCTGGCGCTGGTCGTGATGATCGAATGCGTGATCGCGGGGCGGGTGATACCGGCGTTCACGATGTCTGCGCTGCCGGGCCGGCAGCTGAAGGTGCCAGCCTGGCTGGAGCGCAGCACGCTGGCAGCGACGGCGCTGTCTCTCGCGTCGTGGGTGCTGCTGTCGGCCAATCCGGTCACAGCGGCCGGCTTCGCCCTTGCAGCGCTGTTGCATGCCGCCAGGTTGTGGCACTGGCAGCCTTGGCGCACCCGTGCCCGCCCCATCCTGTGGGTGTTGCACGCGGCGTACGCTTGGTTGCCAGTCGGCTTCTTGCTGCTTGCATGGGCGCAGCTGGGTGGCGTGGCCGCTTCTGCTGGCATTCACGCCCTGGCGGTAGGTGCCACGGCCGGGCTCATCGTCGGCATGGTCACCCGCACGGCGAGAGGCCACACGGGGCGCCCGCTGAAGGTGTCGCGACTGGAGGTTGCCGCCTACCTGTTGGTGGCGGGTGCTGCCGTCGCCCGTGTGCTGCTCCCCTTGGTGGCGCCGGCACACACATCTGACTGGCTCGTGGTGGCTGCAGCCGCCTGGGCAGCGGCCTTTTCGCTCTACCTCTGGGTCTTCACGCCCTGGCTGCTGAGCAGCCGTCTCGACGGCAAGGACGGCTGAACGTTCCTGTTCCCTCATCGCACTTCCGCCGCGCATGTCGCGCGGCCAGGTGCGCACTTCACTCCTGAAAGGTTCCCATGACTGCAACCCTGATTCAACCCACCTTCGAGCTGGACCTGCGCACCATTGCGCCGCGTGAGCGCCACCCGCTGATCTTCGGTCGCTTCGACGCCCTGGCCACCGGCCAGGCACTGCAACTCGTGAACGACCACAACCCGCAGCCGCTGCGTTATCAGTTCGAAGACCGCGCTCTCGGACAGTTCGAATGGGCC
Source organism: Pseudaquabacterium pictum (assembly GCF_005403045.1). GTDB lineage: Bacteria > Pseudomonadota > Gammaproteobacteria > Burkholderiales > Burkholderiaceae_C > Pseudaquabacterium > Pseudaquabacterium pictum. The sequence goes on along the minus strand of NZ_BJCL01000017.1, from coordinate 10,609 downwards.
ACGCTGGAAGCCGGTCCGTCGGTCTGGCGCATTCAGATCACCCGTATCGCTGACGCCTCCGTGCCTTCGGCGGGCGCGAAGGGCGATTCCTGCTGCTCAGGCGGCGCCTGCTGCGGTTGACATCGCGCTCGCGCAGCGATGACCTTCGTCGTCACCGAAGCCTGCATCCGGTGCAAGTACACCGATTGCGTGGACGTGTGTCCGGTCGACGCGTTTCGCGAAGGGCCGAACTTCCTGGTGATCGACCCCGACGAGTGCATCGACTGCGCAGTCTGCGTTCCAGAGTGCCCAGTGAATGCCATCTATGCCGAAGAAGACGTGCCCACCGGCCAGCAGCACTTCACGCCGCTGAACGCCGAGCTGTCGCGCGAATGGAAGCCGATCACGAAAACCAAGCTCGCGCTGCCGGATGCCGAAGCCTGGAGCAAGATCGAACACAAGCTGGGCGAGCTGAAGCGATGAAAGCCTTGATGCGATGTGACCGCTCGTTGGCCGGCTCGTCCTGAGCATGGCAAGTTCCCGGAAGGTCATTCCCATCGCGCCGGTATCGGGTGCGAGCAACGACGGCGAGCAGTTCGTCTCGATGTACCAGAAGCAGGCGACCATCTACCCGCGTGCGGTGAAAGGCTGGTTCGCCACCTGGCGCTGGGTCTTCGTCTGGCTGACCCAGCTGCTGTTCTACGGCCTGCCGTGGCTGCAGTGGGGCGGCCGCCAGGCGGTGCTGTTCGACCTGGACGCCCAGCGCTTCTACATCTTCGGCCTGCTGCTCTATCCGCAGGACTTGATCTTCCTGGCGGCGCTGCTGGTGCTGTCGGCGCTGGCACTGTTCTTCTTCACCGCCGTGGCCGGCCGGCTGTGGTGCGGCTACACCTGTCCACAGACGGTCTACACCGAGATATTCATGTGGGCCGAACGCCAGATCGAGGGCGACCGCATCGCGCGCATGCGGCTGGACCAGGCGCCCTGGGGCGCTAACAAGATCCTGCGCAAGGGCGCCAAGCAGGGCGTCTGGATGGCCATCGCGCTGATCACTGGCTTCAGCTTCGTCGGCTACTTCACGCCGATCCGGGAGCTGGCCGCCGCTGCAGTGGCCCTGGACATGTCGGCGTGGAACGCCTTCTGGGTGCTCTTCTACGGCGCCGCCACCTACGGCAACGCGGGTTTCCTGCGTGAGCAGATGTGCAAGTACATGTGCCCCTACGCCCGATTCCAGAGCGCCTTGATCGACAAGGACTCGCTGGTCATCGCCTACGACGCCGGGCGCGGCGACCCCCGGGGCTCGCGCTCGAAGAAGACGAACGCCGCCGCGCAGGGACTGGGCGACTGCATCGACTGCACCTTGTGCGTGCAGGTTTGCCCCACGGGAATCGACATCCGAAATGGGCTGCAGAACGAGTGCATCGGCTGCGCTGCGTGCATCGACGTGTGCGACGACGTGATGGACAAGATGGGCTACGCCAAGGGGTTGATCCGCTATTCCACCGAAAACGGTGTCGTGAACGGCTGGACGCGGCTGCAGATGTTCAAGCGTGCGCTGCGGCCGCGTGTCCTGGTCTACGGGGCCGTGCTCTCCGCGGCCAGCATTGCCTTCGCGGCCAGCGTGGCGATGCGCAGCCCGTTCAAATTCGATGTGGTCAAGGACCGTGGCGCGTTGGCGCGTGTGGTGGAGGAGGGCGCCGTCGAGAACGTCTACCGCATCCAGATCATGAATCGCACGGAGGCCCCGCAGACCTATCGGGTTGCCGCCTCCGGGATCGATGGATTGGAGGTCTTGGCAATGCCGGCCAGCGCCGGCCCGGCTGCCGTGGCGTCGATGCCGGTCAGCCTGCGCTTGCCCTTCGCAGTGGCGCAAGGGCTCGCAGGCCGGTCGGTGCCCGTGGTGTTCGAGGTCAGGGGCGTGGAGCGCAGCGCGGGGACCGGCACAGAATCGGTCGTCCAATTCGAGAAAGCGACCTTCTTTGTCCCTCGCTGAAGCGCGCTGGTCCGTCAGAGGCTACGTCCTTCGCTTGACCTTTCGTGCGCGCTTCTATCCTGGACGTGATGCAGCCGCAAGAAGGTTGGCACGATCTTGACGGCATGCGTTTTCAATACACTCTCCTTACAAGGGCCTGGGGCCCGACTCTAGCCGGGGCACTTTGCCGAGAAAGTTGCCGCTCCGCCTCTTGGATCTCCAAGGCAGGACCAGGGCAGGCGACCGCTTTGCCCAGTCTCACGTGGCTGCTTTGGGTCGACCTCGATCGGTCGTCTCGGCTTCATGATCGTCAGGTCCTTCGGCAAGCTGACAGTCCGGCCATATACGTCGCTCAAGCGAAGCACTGAAGCCGCTCGTCGCCGTTGGTCGGGGCCCCTACTAGACAACGACGGAGGACTCGGCGTATTGACCCCCGCACGGGCTGGCAGCGGCCTCTTGGGTGACAGCGTGTCGCGCACCTGTAGCGCCTGGTGGCGAAGACTCAACGGATTGACCCTTGGCCCTCTTGATGCCGCGCGACTGCTGGCCGCCGCCGATGGACGGGGCCCCTAGGCAGACACAAGGTCGCCGCTGGACTTGTGCTTGCCAAGCAGATAGCCTTCCCTGTAGGCGAACTGCTGAGATCCCATGCGGCAGATTTTTCTTGCCGGAAGAGAAACTGTAAGCCTACGACTCAACGCCTCTCTTCCAAAGGGTGTCGCACCTCACTCGCAATCCGCCCGGCGTAAATGACATTCCGCCTCGACCACATCTTCGTCTGCACATCGATTGGCGCCCCGGAGGCACAGGCACTGCTCGATGCCGGCCTCGTTGAGGGAAGTGGCAATGTGCATCCAGGCCAAGGCACTTCCAACCGTCGCTTCTTTTTCGAGTACGGGTTCCTCGAGCTCTTGTGGGTGCACGACGAATCGGAAGCAACCTCCACCCGCACCCGGCCGACTCGTCTTTGGGATCGTTGGTCAATGCGAGGCGGACAAGCCAATCCGTTCGGCATCTGCTTCTCGCCGCAGTCTGAAGTCGATCTCTCTTTGCCGTTTGCTTCCTGGGCTTACGAACCGGTCTATCTGCCCAAGGGCAAGCGGATCTTCTTCGCCCAAGCAGCTGCCCTGTCCGAGCCAGAACTCTTTGTGCTGGGGTGGCCGCAGCCAGCAGCCGCAGCGTCCCCACAACCGCGTGCGCATGGGCTGCCGCTGAAGTCAATGCTCGAAGTGTCGGTTGGCCTTTCAGATACTGATGACCCTTCCGAGCCAATGCGTGCAGCACGAGACTCCGGATTGCTAAAGGTCCACAGGTCGGCCCGGCCGGAACTTGTGATTGAGTTTTCCTCACCCCACCATATCGACCTGCACGTTCCCAGTCTGGCAATCACCTTGCATGGTCGCCCTGGCAGCACAGCCGCACCAGTGCGATCCGCCCTGCGGCAATGACTCGGCGACGAGTGCCTAGAGCCCGCGCTTAGCCCGGGAAAGGATGGTCGCGACCTCGGTCGACGCCCGGGCGAACTGCGATCCCGATCCGATCAGGCGTTCGGCTTCCGCGTAGTGCCCGGCATTGATCTGCCTGGCGACCGAGCCGGCCGTCTGGTGGAACTGGGCATGCTTCCTCGTCAATTCGACAAAGGATGGCCGCGAACCCCACTGGGCGCCACCAGGGCCGTGAATCCACTTGCCCAGTGGGCACTGGTCATCGCGACAGATGGTGTCGCTGTCCAGCTTCTCGCGCTCCGCGATCGCCTTGCGCAGTTTCACCTTCCACTGGCGGTGCGCCTCGATGGCCTTGTCAAAGTCAAAGTTGGTGACGGGGCCGGAGGCGTCCGCGAGGGCGAGCTCTTCCGGGATCTTGAATCGCGCCACTTCGTCGGCCAGCGTGTGAGCCTGTTCCTTCATGGCGGAGGCTGCCGCGGCGGTTTGCTCCACCATGGCCGCGTTCTGCTGGGTCATGCGGTCGAGCTCCTGAACGGCCTGCCCGATCTGACCAACACCCAAACTCTGTTCGCGCGCGCCCGAGGCCACGTCATCGAGCAGCCGGTCCACGCGCTGGGATGACGACACGATCTCCTCGATCGTCGTCCCAGCGCCTCGCACAACCGTCGTTCCGGTCTCGACCTGTTCGAGGCTGCTCGCGATCAGAGCCTTAATCTCACGCGCAGCTTGCGCGCTTCTTTGCGCCAGCACCCGCACCTCGCTGGCGACCACAGCGAATCCGCGCCCTTGATCGCCTGCACGGGCAGCTTCCACGGCCGCATTGAGCGCAAGGATGTTGGTCTGGAAGGCAATGCTGTCGATGGTGCCGGTGATTTCGCCGATCTTCGATGACGAGGCGCGGATCCCGTCCATCGTTCTCACCACATCGCCCATCACCCGACCCCCGTCGGACGCCGTCTGGGCGTTGTGGCGAGCCACGCGCGACGCCTCCTGCGTGTTCTCGGCGGTGCTCTTCACCGTCGAGGCGATCTCTTCCATCGACGCCGCCGATTGCTCTAGGTTGGCCGCGGCCTGTTCCGTGCGGGCTGACAGGTCCAATGCGCCCGAAGCGATCTCGCTGCTCGAGTGGACGATTTCGTCGCTGGAGCGGCGAACGCGCAGGACCATACTGCGCAGCGAGTCCTGCATGTCCCGGAGCTCGAACATCAGTTGGGCTGCCTCGTCGCCACCCCAGGGGGAAGGCGAGGTCGTGAGGTCACCCTGCGTCATGGCGCGAAGGTGGCGTCGCGTCTCGCGCAGGCCACCGTTCATGACCCGGTAGAAGCACAGGAACAGATAGGCGGCGAACATCAGCGACGCCACCACGATGCCCGTGGTCCACTCGGCCTTCTTCAGGGCCGCATCACGCAGGTCGCCGGTGTACACGCCGGAGCCGACGACCCACCCCCAGGGCTCGAAGCCCATCACGTACGACACTTTGTCCACGGGACGGTCGCTTCCGGGCTTGGGCCACTGGTAGGCCACGAAGCCCTTGCCACTTTCTCGCACCTTGACGACAAACGCCTTGAACAGCGCCAGACCGTTGGGATCCTTGACATCGCCGACATCCTTGCCGTTCAGATCCGGCTTGATGGGGTGCATGAGCACCCGCGGCTGCATGTCATTGACCCAGAAATACTCCTTCTTGTCGTAGCGCAGTTCCGAGAGCGCCTGCAGCGCCATCTGCTGCGCCTGATCCCGTGGCAGTTTCCCGCTGGCCTCCTTGGCCTGGGCCCACCGGATCAAGCCGTGCGCGACCTCCACGTGTTGCCGGGTCGCCTCCATCCGTGCCTCGAGCAGCTGGTCGTACTCCGTCACCTGCTGCCATCCCAGCACACCAAGGAAGGGCAACGTGAAGGCCAGAGAGATGATCAGCGCCTTCGCCGAGAAGCGCAGGCGACGGAACAACCGCACGCCCGGCGCCCACACGCCGTGGTGCGCAAAGAAACCGTCGGCGTTGCCGCGGTCCTTGTCGTTCCGGGTTGGCAAGGTTCCGAGGGAAGACAAGACTGCTGACATATTGGGTTTCGATCCGGCTGCTGAGGTTCGGGAAGGCGACGGCGCACTGAAGCGGCGCTGCCCGCGGCTTCCCCCACAGCGCACTCCCCCTTTATCGGCAGCACCGAGTTGGTGCTTGAGCGGAATCACGTTTCCCCAGATTCACGAGTCCTCTTTGCGTGGGAGAAAGTCGTGACCTGTGCGGCCCAAGCTGCGGCAAGTCCAGGTGCTGCCGCGGAGCGCAGTGGGCTACCGGGTGCCAGCTGCTTCGCCGGGTATCACCGGTCGGCGGTGTCTCCGGTCGACCACTGTGGCAGCGTGTAGCCGCTTGCGAGCGCGAGAACGCGCAATCCGGCCGCGACGGCGATCGCGACCACCAGGCCCACCCACGCCGGTGCCTGCAAGGCCTGCGCCCCCACCAGAATCCAGCCACCGAAGAATGAGCACACGGCATAGGGCCGGTGATCGCTGAAAGCGCTCGGAATCTCGTTGCACACGATGTCGCGCAGCACGCCGCCGAACACTGCGGTCACCACACCCATCAAAACGGCCACGATGGCAGGCATGCCCGCCTGCATCGCGACCTGCGTCCCACCGGCGGTGAAGAGACCCAGGCCCACAGCGTCAGGCCACTGCATCGCGCGCTCGGTGGGGGCAAAGTGACGTGCCCGCATGAATGCCATGGCGGCGATGCACAGGGCCAAAAGCGCCCAGAGCCACGAGGCGTGTTCGACCCAGAAGAACGGGCGACGGTCCAGCAACACGTCGCGGAGCGTGCCACCTCCGAAGGCGGCCAGCCCCGCCACGACGCAGACGCCGACTGCGTCCAACTTCTTGCGCGCGGCTGCAATCAGTCCCGACAGCGCAAAGGCCACGGTCGCGCATGCCTCGATGAGCGTCAGGGCGAGGGTCAGCGTGTTCGAAGAAGGTTCGTTCATGGAACCGGCGACCTTCGCCTCAACCCGCTGGCTTGCTGAGCCAGCGCAGCAGACAGGCATAGAGCAAGGCAGGTTCGACCGGCTTCGACAGGAAGTCGTTCATCCCGGCGTCTTCACAGTCGGCCCGGCTCTCACTCAGCGCATCGGCGGTGAGTGCGACGATGGGCGTGGCGGCGCAGCCGGGCGGGTTCCGCAGCGTGCGTGTTGCGGACAGTCCGTCGAGCCGGGGCATCTGCACATCCATCAGCACCAGGTCGTAGTGGTTCGTCTCGGCCAAGGCAACGGCCTCGAGTCCATCCTCCGCACAGTCCACCGAGAAGCCAAGGAGGTGCAGCAGCGACGATATGACCTCCCGATTGACGGCGTTGTCTTCAGCGACCAGCACCCGAGTTCCCGGGAACCGTTCTCGGAGTTGGTCCTCCTCGTTCCCCTGGCCTTGCAGTTCGGAGAACCCAGTGTCCGTTCCTTCCGCTTGCTGCAGCCGCACCGTGAACCAGAAACGACTGCCCACGCCCTCCCGACTCTCGACACCCGCCGTGCCGCCCATCAGTTGCGCGAGCTGCCTCGTGATCGCGAGGCCCAGCCCGGTCCCGCCTTCGGTGCGGCCGACGGTACGCACCTGCTCGAACGCGTTGAAGAGCCGGGGGAGCGCTTCGGCCGGGACGCCGATGCCACTGTCGCGAACGCTGAAGCACACCAGTACACCCTCTGCCGATTCTTCAAGGGCCTCGGCTCGTATCGCGACAAAGCCCCGTTCGGTGAACTTCACGGCATTGCCGACCAGGTTTAAGAGGGCCTGCCGGATCCTCGTCACGTCGCCGTGCAGCCTTCGCGGCAGCCCATCGTGTTCAACCGACAGGCGCAGGCCCTTGCGCGACGCCGAATCCGCCACCATCGAGTGCACGAGGTCCAGCAAGGACTTGACGACGAAGTCCTCGCCTTGGAGCGATACCGCACCAGCCTCGATCTTGGACAGATCGAGGATGTCGTTGATCAGTGCCAGAAGGTGCCTGCCCGCAGTTTCCACCTTCTCGACGCGATCGAGTTGTTCCGGGGTCAGGGTGGTGCGCTTGAGCAGGTAGTTCATGCCGAGAATCGCGTTCATCGGCGTGCGGATCTCATGGCTCATGTTCGCCAGGAACGTGCTCTTCGCGCGACTGGCCACGTTCGCCTCATCGCGCTGGCTCCGCGCTCCGAATGCCTGCAGGCTGATGGACAGGTTCTGGGCCAGTTCCTGCAGCACGCCCACCGTCGATTCATCGAAGGCCTCCGCGCTGGCGGCATAGATCATCAACGCCCCCCTCGCATGCGAGGCGCTGACGATGGGCAGCGCGACGCTGCAGTGCAGGTACCATTTCAAGGCGGCTTCTCGCCACGGCGCCGCGTCTGGTCGGGTCGCGAAGTCGAGGTTGACCTGAGTGGTCCCGGTCGCAATGGCCCGCCCGGTTGGGCCACGCCCTGTCGGCTGCGATGGGTCCCAGGTCACCGTGACCGCATCGAGATAGTCACTGGCCTCGCCTGCCCTGGCCGCCTTTCGCACGGACTTTGCCGCATCGTCTTCCGCGAATCCGATCCAGGCCAGCTTGAAGCCGCCCACGTCGACGATGGTCCTGCAGAGTTCGGCAAGAAAACGCTCCTCGTCGGTGGACTGCAACGCCAGCGCGCTGCAACGGCTCAGCACGAGCAGTGTGCGATTGACCTGCTCAAGCTTGAATTCGGCTCGCTTGCGCGAGGTTATGTCACGTGCCAGCACGATGAACCTTGGCAGGGCATCACCTGCCGCCGATCGGCGCGACACCGAGAGTTCGAACCAATTCTTACCCTGCGCCAGGGGAAGCGCGAGTTGCTGGCCCCATGAGTGGCCTGTCGTCGCGGCTTCGAGCAGGGCCGAGTAGACGATGCTGCTGGCTTCGCGGGGCAGCACCTCGGCGACCGTCTTGCCAAGGAGGTCCTCCGGGGCCGCGGCCAGCAGTTCGGGCTGCGGCGCGTGGACGGTGTAGTAACGCCCATCCAGGTCCACTTCGAACATCAGATCCGGGATCGCCTCCAGCGTCGCGCTCAGTGACTCTCTCGCCTGACGGCTTTCCTGCTCCGCGTACTTGCGTTCGGTGATGTCCGCGACGGTCACGACGATCTGGGCGATCTGACCTTGGCTGTCGAACAGCGGAAACGCATTGCACAAGCCCCAGGCCGGTCGCGGCAAGTCCGATCGCTGAATTCCGAGCAGGAGGTCCTGGACGGGCTGGCCCGACGCCAGCACGCGGCTCACCGGGAAGTCCTCGATCGGCACGGGCGACATGTCTTCGCGCAGCAGGCGCCAGAACGGATCCATCGACACCTTGCCCAGCAATTGATCCTCCGACAACCCGAGGATCCGGCACGCGGCTGCGTTCACTTCGACGAGCGTGGTGTCGGCGTTGTGCACCAGGACGCCGGAGCGCAGATTCGCCAGCAAGGTGCGCAGCCGCTGCTCGTTGCGGCGCAATGTCTCGCTCGCGCGGTAGGAATCGGTCACATCACTGAACACGAGGACCACGCCTTGAACCTTCCCGTCGGACGAGCGTATTGGTGCTGCGCTATCGGCGATCTGGAACTCGCGCCCATCCTTGGCCAGCAACAGCGTGCCGTTGGCCAGGCCGACCACCTCTCCTCGTGCGATGACCTGGTCGACCGGATCCTTCACCGGCTGTCGCGTCTCGCTGCTGACGATGTGGAAGACGTCGATCAGCGGCCGGCCCCGTGCTTCGGCCAGAGTCCACCCTGTCAGCCGCTCCGCGGCAACGTTCATCCGGGTGATCGATCCCTCTGCGGTCGTTGCAATGACCGCATCCCCGATAGATTGCAGCGTGACCGCCAGGTTTTGTTCGTTCTCGCGCAACGCCGCTTCACCGGCCATCCGTGCAGTCATGGCGCGAGCCAGGTGCACCGACAGGCTCCACAACAGCAGCGAGCCTGCTAGCCATGCCATCAGGGCCAGCAGCGAGAGCCGGCGCCACTGGGCCAGCATCACGTCCTTGGCCTGGCCAACGACGATCACGAGCTCGGGCTCCACCGAGAGCCGGCGATAGGAAAACAGCCTCATCTGGCCATCGAAGGAACTGGCTTTCTCGAAGTCGCCTTCGGACTTGACATCCATCGGCTCCGTCACGATGCGAAGCTCGGGATTGGGTTGCCCCATCATTCGGTCGACCAGCGGGCTCCGCATGAGCAGGGTGCCGTTTCGGCGGATCAGCGCGATGGTGCCGCCCTCGCCGAGGTCGATGGAGCGCCACAGCTGGTCGAAGTAGGGCGGTTCGACCGCCGCGACGATGACGCCACGAAAGTTGCCTGCGCTGTCTCTCAGGGCTCGGGTGGCACTGATCAGCCATCCGCCTGTGGTTCGGCTGCGCACCGGATCAGCCAGCTGAAACCCGGCCTCCGGCGTCTTCAGGTAGGCCTGGAAGTAGGGCCGGTCGGCCAGGTTGAGTCCGATGTTGCCGACATCCGAATCAAATCGGATGTGCCCGTCGGCATCCAGGATCCACATGGCACGAAGCAGCGGCAACTGCTTGATCTGGTCGCGGAGCAGGAGCCTGCCGGAGTCCTCGCTCACGACGCCCCTGGCCTGCAGCGTCAGGAAGGCCGCTGCTGCCAGTTCCAGCCGCTGGTCGACCACCTGAAGGCTTCTGGACGTCTGCTCTTCAACGATGCGGGCGAACGACCCGTTGAGCTTGCGGCTAGCCTCGACGGAGCCGTTTCGGAACACGACGATCCCGAAGAGGATCGCCACGAGCACGCCAACGCTGGTGCCCAGCGCCAGGAACAGGACGCGTCTGGCCGGACCAGGCTGTCGCAGCAGCTTTGATATCGATGCGCTCATGTCCCGGAACACCCCTGAAAAGCCCCTGCATGGTCCAGGATATCGCTTCTTACGGGTCATGGCGGCGTGGAAGAGCCGACGCCACGGGCGGGAGGAACGCACTTTGGGGCGTGCCTTCGGCCGGCGGCCAAACGATTCGGTGTCCGTCGCGCCCTCCGCCGGGCACCGGGGTTCAGCGTGGCCGTCAGTCCGCGGCGCTCGCCGCTACGGTCTCTGCAAAGCGCCGTTGTGCGGCCTGCAGGCGCTGGAGCATTGGCGCTAGCGCAGCCGCATCGAGTTCGCCGCGGCGCAGGGCGGTTTCGATGCGTCCCGCCTCGGCTGCCAGCGCCAACGCGCCGACCTGACCGGCGCTGGACTTCAGCGAGTGGACGCCACGCTG
>NZ_BJCL01000016.1 GCF_005403045.1 Pseudaquabacterium pictum | reverse complement strand
AGGCAAGCCGGGCAAGGTGATCGTGGTGGCGTGCATGCACAAGCTGCTGGCCATCGCCTACGGCGTGCTGCGATCTGGCAAGCCCTTCAATGCTGACCATCTGAAGCCAAGCGCCGCTTGACACGCAAAACGGTGTCTTGACCTCCGCAAAACAGGCCCACCCGATCCGACGCTCGGCCACCACTGAGGCCTTCGCCCCACGCGGAGACGGAGGCTGGACGAGGACGGCGGGTACCTGGCCGACGGAAGTAGAGGCGGAGTCCTATTCGCCGCTTGCGGCGTGTAGGACGGGGGACATGGAGTCGGCGAGGTACCCGGCGGCCTTGGCCTCGCGCCGGAGATGGCGAGTCGGCAACGACCGCAACGAGCCCCAAGCCGCCCCCGACCGCCTCAAGGCACCAGCGACAAGAACAGGAAGGCCGCGAACAGCACCAGGTGCACGGCGCCCTGCATCATGTTCGTGCGACCGGTGCCCAGGGTGATGGCACCCACCAGGAAGGCCAGGGCCAGCAGCACCAGGTCTTTCGGCGCCAGGCCCAGCACCAGGGGGAGGTCGAGCACGGTGGCGGTCACCACCACCGCCGGGATGGTCAGGCCGATGCTGGCCAGGGCCGAGCCCAGGGCCAGGTTCATGCTGGTCTGCAGCCGGTCGGCCAGTGCGGCACGCACGGCGGCCCAGGTCTCGGGCAACAGCACCAGCAGGGCGATGGCGATGCCGATCACCGCCTTGGGCGCGCCTGCGGCCACCACCGCCGCTTCGATCATCGGCGACAGCTGCTTGGCCAGGCCCACCACCGACACCAGCGCCACCAGCAACAGGCCGAAGCTGGCCAGGGCCAGGGCATTGGACGGCGGCGCGGCATGCACGTCCTCGTCGGCGGCGTTCTTCGGCGGCAGGAAGTAGTCGCGGTGGCGCACCGTCTGCACGAAGACGAAGATCGCCCACAGCGCCAGCGACGATGCGGCCACGAAGACCAGCTGCGACAGGGTGTAGGTGCCCTCGGGCGAGCTGGTGGTGAAGCTGGGCAGCACCAGCGACAGCCCGGCCAGGGCCACCAGGGCCGACAGCGCCGAGTTGGTGCCTTCCATGCGGAAGGTCTGCTCATGGTGGCTGATGCCGCCGGCCAGCAGGCAGATGCCCACCACGCCGGTGCAGATGATCATCACTGCCGCATAGATGGTGTCGCGCGGCAGGGTGGCGGTGTCGGGGCCGCCGGCCAGCATCATCGAGACGATCAGCGCCACCTCGATCACCGTGATGGCCACCGCCAGCACCAGGGTGCCGAAGGGCTCGCCCACGCGGTGGGCCACCACCTCGGCATGGTGCACCGCGGCGATCACCGCGCCGATCAGCGCCACCGCGCAGGCGGCGGCCAGGGCCGTGCCCATGGTCAGGCCCAGGCTGGCGGCCAGCAGGCCGGCAGCACCCAGTGGAAGAAGCAAGGCCCAGGCAGGCATGGCAATGTCCGATGTCGTCAGGCGCGAAGCGGTGGATCAGGCGCACCGCGCGGGGCGGCGCGGGCGGGCGTTGGCCCTGATCAGAACACGGCGTGGTCGCCGCGTTCCATCGTCGTGCGGCCGGCCAGCAGGTCGGCGTAGAAGCCGGCCAGCGTCTGGCTGCCGAAGGACGGCGTGGCCGCGGCATCGTAGCGGCCGGCGGCGGCGTCCCACACCAGCATGGATTCGGTGGCGTAGTAGCGGCCGATGCGCGCCAGCTCGGCCTTGGCGGCCAGCGCCGGCAGCAGCCGCCCGGCCGTGCCCAGCACCGCGATGATGGTGTCCATCAGCGCCACCGGCACCTGCTTGAACTTCGGCGGCAGGCCCGCCGCGGCGAACAGCAGCGCACCCTGCTGGCGCGGCGTGATGGCCTCGCCCGGGCCGCCGATGGGCAGCACGCGGTTCTGCCGGCCGGCGTCGGTCAGGCAGCCGGCGATGAAGTCGCCCAGGTCGTCGTCGCTGATGGGCTTGCAGGCGGTCAGCGCGCCGTCGCCGAACAGCAGGAAGGGCTTGCCCTGCTGCACCCGCGCCACCTGCCCCGCCAGCGACTTGAAGAAGGCGGTGGGCCGCACGATGGACCAGGTGAGGCCGGACGCCATCAGTTCCCGTTCAAACGCCAGCTTGGCCTGCTGGAAGGCCAGCAGCGGCTTCTGCACGCAGATGGCCGACAGCAGCACCACCTGCCGCACGCCGGCGGCCCGGGCCGCCGCCAGTGCCAGCACATGGGCAGCGTGGTCGATGGCCCAGGCGTCCTTCGGCGCGCCGGTGCGCGAGGCCAGGCAGGACACCAGCGCATCGAAGGGCTCGCCGCAGAACGCGTCGCGCGCCAGGGATGCCGGGTCGGTCACGTCGCCGACGCGCAGCGTGGCGCCGGGCAGCAGCCGGGCGATGTCGGCCTGCGCCAGCCGCCCGCCGGGGCCGGCACGCGGCCGCACAAAGCAGACCACGCTGTGGCCCTGCCGCCGCAATGCACGCACCGTGGCCTGGCCGATGGTGCCGGTGGCGCCGAGCACCAGCACGCGCTGGCCGGCCGCGGCGGCGGCCATCAGGCGGTCCAGTCCAGCATCATCTTCAGGCACTGCGGGTCGCTGAAGGCGACCTCGTAGGCCTCGCGGGCGCGGCCGGGGTTCAGGGTGTGGGTGATCAGGCCGTCCAGCGACAGCGCGCCGGACGCCACCAGCGCCGTCACCGCCAGCAGATCGTGCTTCTTCCATTGCGCGGCGATGCGGATGCTGGCCTCGCGCATGAAGGCCGGCGCAAAGGCGAAGCCCAGGTCGGTCTTGTAGAAGCCGGCCAGCACCACCTCGCCGCCGGGGGCCAGGCGGCCGATCAGGCCATTGAGCAGGCTGGCATCGCCGCTCACGTCGTAGACGGCGGCGTAGTCCTTGCGTGCATCGTCCTCGGGCGGGATCACCGCGTAGCCGGTGGCGCCCAGGCGGCGCGCCGGCTGCGTCTCCCACACCGTGGGCGCGGGCAGGCCCAGGGCCAGGGTGATGCGGGCCAGCAAGCGGCCCATCACGCCGTGGCCGACGATCAGGCCCGGGGCGATCAGCGGCTGGCGCTGCCCGCCGATGGCGATCGCGTGGTAGCAGGTGGCGGCCAGCGCCAGCAGCACCGCCTTCGGACCCAGGTCGGCCGCCACCGGCACCACCCGGTCGTGCGGCACGACCAGCCGCGCACCGGCGCCGCCAAAGATGTTGCGCACGCCCTGGAAGCTGTAGGAGCCGGGGATGAACACATGGCTGCCGACGGCCACCGCAGCCGCCGGCCCCGCCCGCACCACCTGGCCCACCGTCTCGTAGCCCGGCACCAGCGGGTAGCCCAGGCCGGGGAAGGGCGGCATGGTGCCGTCCCACAGCAGCCGCTCGGTGCCGGTGCTGATGCCGCTGTGCTGCACCGCCACCTCCACATCGGCGTCCTCGAAGGCCTTCAGTTCCAGGCTGCGCACCGCCAGGGTCTGCGGTGCGTCGAAGACGATGGCATGGGCATGGGTGGTCATGGCGGCGAGGTGTCAGTGCTGGTTGACACCATCTTACCGATCGTCAGCGTGGCACGACGCGCGTCGCCAGGGGTTGCGGCACAAACGCCGGCAGGAAGCGGCAGTCGGCCGGTTGCGCCGCACGCAGTTGCCGGCAGCGGTCGGCGATGCCGGCTGGGCTGGGTGCGCGGCCCTGGTCGACCCAGGCCAGCAGGGCCTCGAACAGCGGCGGGTACATCGCATCGCCCCAGTAGCTGTGTTCACTGGAGTCCACGAAGGTCTGCACCAGCCGGCCGCCGTTGCCGGCGGCCACCATGCGCTGGCGCAGCGTGTCGCTGCCTTCGACGAACACGGTGGCATCACCCACGCCATGGGCGGTGAGCACCGGCGCGGCGAAGCGGCCGCGGTGGTCGGTGTCGGCCGCAAACCGCGCCACGGCCGACGGGTCGGCCTGGAAGCGCGGCACGCCGGCGTTCAGCGCGGCATCGTCGGCCGATCCGGCATAGCGCACGCCGGCGTTGCCGAACGGGCTGACGCCGCCGTTCTTCTGCGTGATGTCGCGGAAGGTGAAGGTGGCGTAGTTCAGGTGCCCGGCCACCGAGCTTTCGGGGATCTTCAGCACCGTGGCGATGGTCTTGAGCTTCTGCGCCTGCTCGGCCGTGCGCTGGGCGGCCGGCCTGCCGGTGCCCAGGCAATCGGTGGCGCGCTGGGCCAGGTCGGCGGCGGTCAGCTTGCTGTCGGCGGGCAGGCCGATGGGCAGCGGATAGGCCGGCTCGTCCGGCCGCGGATGGTTGTTGCACAGGTGCTGGTAGATGGCGCGCAGGTCCACCCGGAAGTCGTAGGTGGCCGGCCCGGCCACCACGGCGCTGGTGAGCAGGATGCCGTCCCAGGACTTCGGGAACAGCTCGGCCGCGCGCGTGGCCACCATGCCGCCCCAGGACTGGCCATGCAGCAGCGTGCGCCGCGGCTTGGCCACATGGTCGACGAAGATGCGGCGCACCCGCTCGGTGTCTTCGGCCGCGGTGGTGACGGCGAAGCCGCCCTGGCGGAACACTGACCCGGCCCAGGCATGGCCTTCGCGCACGGTGATGGCCCAGCGCTGGATGTCCTCGTCGTTGCGTTTGGCGCTGGGCGGGCCCAGCGTCGGTCCGCCGTGGGCATGCACCACCAGCACGCCGCTCCACTGCGCCGGCACCACGATCAGGTAGTGCGCCGAGGCCGAATCCTGGCCGCGCAGGCAGCGTGCACCGGCGGGCACGCCGGCCGGGCAGGCCTGGGCCTGCGGCGGCGCCTCGGGTGGCGCCGCGGGCGGGCTGGCGCAACCGGCCACCACCAGGGTCATCCAGGGCCACAGGGTCACCAGGCCGAGCCGGGCCAGGCGGGTGCGCATTCGGTGCAGTGGATGCATGGTCGTCGAGGGAGGCCAGAACGGCCCCACGATACCAACCAACGGCTGCTGCGCTTGTCGGGGCTGGCCCTGGGTCGCCGCCAGTCGGCCGCGCATCAGCCTGCTGCCGCCGCCAGCAGCGCCCTGTTGACCGGGTTGCGGTGCAGAAAGCTGTCGATGAAGGCCGGTGGCACATGGGGCAGCGCCTGCCGGGTGACCCAGCTGGTGCCCTGCTGCAGCGCCAAGGCGGCCTGGTCGTGGCGGCCGGCGGCGGCCAGCGCGCGGTGTGCCACCCACCAGGCCTCGGCCCGGTACATGGAATCGGGTGCGCAGCCGCCGTCGAACAACGCCAGCACCTGCGCTGCAGCCGCTGCCGCAGCGCCGGGATCACCGGCGGCCAGCGCGGCCTCGGCCAGATGGACATGCAGGCCCATCAGCGCACCGAACCGTTCGGACGCGCGCAGCACCGGGGCCAGTTGCGCGGCCTCGGCCTGCCGCACCGGCGCTGGCGCATGCCGCAAGGCGCGCACCCGCAGCAGCGGGCCGCGCGCCGGGTCGCTGGCGGCCAGCGCCAGTGCGGCCTGCACCGCGCCAGCCGGCAACGGCTGCTGCAGCAGCCGCGCCAGGTCGGCCTGCAGCAGCAGCCGGTCGGCCTGCAGCCAGGGCGGCAGGTCGTCGGGCGGGTCGCGCAGCAGCGGCACGGCCCGCCCGGGCTGGCCCAGGTCCAGCCACAGCCGCACCAGCACCATGCGCGTGGCCTGCTGCCAGAAGCCGGCGCCGCTGCGCGCAAACAGTGGCAGCAGGTCTTCCAGCGCCGCCAGCGCGCTGGCGAAACGGCCGGTCTCGGCCTCGTCGCGGGCCACCACCAGGCGGTCGATCGGTGCACCCTGGCCGCCGCCCAGGTCGGTCCCCGACAGGGCGCGGCCCTCGGTGGCCAGCGCCACCGCACGATCGAATTGGCCGCCCTGGCGCAGCGTGACGGCGCAGTTCAGCAGCAGCCGGCCTTCGGCATCCCGCAGGCCGGCACGGCGCGCGGCAGCACGCGCCAGGTCGTAGGCCGCCACCGCCTCGCGCCGGCGGCCGCGGTGGCCCAGCGTGGCCGCCCACTCGCCATGCCACAGCATGCGCAGCGCCTCGTCGGGCTGGGCATCGACCCAGGCGCGCAGCGGCAGCAGCAGGGCCAGCGCCTCGTCGGCACGGCCCAGGCGGCACAGCGACGTGGCCAGGTGGCAGGCGATGCGCACCGGCCATTCGCCTTCAGCCGGCGGGCGCGCCAGTGCCAGCGCGGCCTCGCCCACGGTGACGGCGGCCTCGGACTCGCCGCGCTCGGTCAGCAGGTCGCATTGCGCGGCCAGGGCCTGGATGCGCTGCGCGTCGGTCCGGGCGGTCTCGGCCAGCAAGCGGCATTCCGCCAGGGCCTGGTCGCCGAGGTCGGCATGTTGCAGCGCGCGCACCCGCAGGCAGCGGGACTGGAAGCAGGCGTCCTGCATGCCGGCGCTGGCATAGGCATCGGCGGCCTGGGCATGCAGCGTGGCTTCTTCCTGCAGGCGCGCGGCGCGCTCGGCGCGCTGGGCCGCGGCGGTGAAGGCATCGCCCGCCCGCGCCGGCACGCCGCCTTCCAGCCAGTGCGCGGCCAGTCGCGCCGGTTCGGCACCGCGCGCGGCCAGCCAGTCGGCGCATTGCGCATGCACGCGGCGCGCCACCACCGGCGGTACGCTGCGGCGCGCGGCGTCGGCCACCAGGTCATGGGCAAAGGCCTCGTCACGCAGCACCTGCGCGGCCTGCAGCTCGGCCCAGGGGCCGGCCAGCTGCACCGCGCTGTGGCCGGTGGCGGCTTCGGCCAGCTCGATGCAGAAGTCGATGCCGGCGATGGCCGCCACGCGGGCCAGCGTCATGGCGGGTTCGCTCAGGCGCTGCAGGCGGCGTTCGATCAGCGCGCCCACCGAGCCTGGCCGTGGCAACTGGCCGCGTGCCAGGCTGCCGTCCTGCAGGCCCTGCTTCAGCGTCTCCAGCAGGTACAGCGGGTTGCCGCCCGTGTGGCGCACCAGGGCGGGTGCGATGGCCGCGCCATCGAGGCCGTCGATCGCCAGCGCGTCGACCAGCGTGGCCGCTGCCACCTCGTTCAGCGGCGCCAGCGTGACCACCTCCAGCCGCTGCAGTTCGACCAGGCCGTCGCGCAGCGCCTGCGCGGCCGGGGGTGACTCGGCGGGTCGCTGCGCCAGCAGCCAGCGGCGCGCCGGCTGTGTGCCGGCCGCCAGGCCGGCGGCCAGCTCCAGCGTGGCGGCATCGGCGAAGTGCAGGTCGTCGAGCACGATGGTGTCGATGCCGTGCACCGCCAGCAGCGCGTCGACCGCCGCCAGCAGCAGGCCCGGCCGCAGCGCCGCCGTGCCTGGTGCGGGCACGGCGCCGGGCGCGATGTGGGCCAGCGCGTCCTGCAGCGGCCCGCCGAGGCCGTGCGCCTGCTGGCGCCACAGCGGCGCCAGGAGACGCGACAGCGTGGCATAGGGCGCGCCACTGTCGCCGGGCCGGCCAGCCGCCTGCAGCATGTGGGCGCCGCCGGCCAAATCGGCCAGCAACCGGCTCTTGCCCAGGCCCGCCTCGCCTTCCAGCAGCACGGCGCGGCCGTCGACCCAGGCGCGCTGGACGGCGGCGCGTTCGGCATCACGCCCGGCCAGCACCGGCGGGCGCTGCAAGGCCACCGGCAGGCTGGCGGGCGCCATGGGCGTGGCCGGTGCCGGCCCGGTGTTGCGGCGCAGGGTGTCGGCCAACGCCCGGGTGGCCGCAGCGGGCTCGCTGCCATAGCCGGCCGCCAGGCGGGCGCGCAGGCGGTCGAACACCGCCAGCCCGGCGGCGGACTCGCCGCGCAGGTAGTGCAGGCGCATCTGTTCCCGGGCCGCGGCCTCGCTGTCGGGGTCGGCAGCGGCATGGCGGGTGGCGGCGGCCAGTGCGCTGTCCAGGTCACCGGCGGCTTCGGCCGTGGCCAGCGCGTCGCGCAGTGCCTGGGTCTGCTGCAGCGCGCTGGCCTGGCGGCGGGCGTCGAGCCAGGCTGCCAGGTCGGCGCTGTCGGTGTAGTCCAGGCCCTGCAGCAGCGGGCCGTCTGCAACACCCAGCGCCACGCCCGTGGCCAGGTGCAGGCGGTCGTCCCCATCCAGCACGGGCTGGCCGCATTGCTGCTTGAAGCGCAGCAGTTGCTGGCGCAGGTTGCGCCGCGGGTCCGACGAGTCGGGCCACAGCCAGCCGGCGGCGCGTTCGCGCGCGAAGCCGGGCTCCAGCGCCACCAGCGCACAGAGTGCGGCGGCGCGGCGTTCCAGCACCGTCTCGCGGCCGTCGGCGGCGACGACACGGGCCGTGCCGTGCAGAAGAAGGGTCAGCGTTGGCATCGCGCCGGCGATGTTCGCACCGTCTCGTCAGGGCAGTTGCACATGGATCAGCGCATGGTCGGCATTGAGCAGCAGTTCCCGGGCGCTGACGGCCCACACGCCGCGTGCGTTGCGCAGGCGCGGGTTGGCGCCCAGGCGCAGCACGCTGCTGTCGCCCGCCACGCCCGCGACGGTGTCGACCACGCCGCCGGCCGACACCCGCCGCACCGTGTCGCCGGCTGCGCTGACGACGAACAGCGTGCCGTCGCCGGTGGCCGCGATCCACGCCGGGGTGTCGAAGCGTGCGGCACTGCCGGTGCCGTCCACGTTGCCGGCCAAGCCCGGCTGGCCGGCCAGCGTGCTGACCACCCCAGCAGGCGTGATCTTGCGCACCGCATGGTTGAACATGTCGGTCACATACAGGTTGCCGGCGCCGTCGATGGCCACCGCACCGGGCGTGCGGAAGCGCGCCGCCGCGCCGGTGCCGTCCGCGCTGCCCACCAAGCCGGCGGCGCCGGCGAAGGTGCTGACCTCGCCCGCCGGGGTGATCTTGCGCACCGTGTGGTTGCCCCAGTCGACGACATACAGGTTGTCTGCGGCATCGATGGCGAGACCGTTCGGGTTGCGCAGGCGCGCCGCCGCGCCGGTGCCGTCGGCGCTGCCTGGCACCCCCGGGCTGCCGGCGAAGGTGCTGACCACGCCGTCGGGCGTGATGCGGCGGATGACATGGTTGTCCCAGTCGCTGACGAACAGGTTGCCGGCGCTGTCGAAGGCCAGGCCGCCGTTGCCGGCAAAGCGCGCCGCGCTGCCGGTGCCGTCGGCATGGGCGAACACGCCCGGGCTGCCGGCCAGCGTGCGCACGGTGCCACCCGGCAGCACGATGCGCACCGTGCTGTTGCCGAAGTCGCCCACCGCTGTGCTGCCGTCGCGTGCCACCGCCAGGTAGTTGGGCGTGTTGAAGCGTGCCACGTCGGCCGGGCCGTCCGCGCTGCCGGTGCTGCCGGGCAGCCCCGCCAGGCGCGACGCCACCACCACCGGTGCGGTGATGGCCACGCTGGTGCTTTCCACCCGCCCGGCGTCGTTGCGGGCGATGGCGAAGAAGCGGGTGCCGATGCAGGCCTCGGCCACGCCGGTCAGGGTGAGTGCCGGGCCGCTGGCGACAAAGTCGAAGCTGCAGGCGCCCAGCACGTACCGCCCGCTGGTGCCGATGCGCTCGTTGTCGGCCGCCCAGTCGATGGCCGGTGCGGGGGTGCCGCTGGTGCCCACGCTGAAGACGATGGCGTCAGTGCGCCAGGTCTGGGCCGTGGGTTGCTGCGTGATGGCCGGCGGCACGCCCGTGAAGACGGTCAGCACCGCCCCCTGGGCGAACACATGGCCACCGGCGCTGGAGGCAAACAGGGTGTAGACCGCGCCGTTGTCGGCCAGCGTCAGCGGCGGCGTGGTGTGGCGGCTGCAGTCGGTGGCGCCGGGGATCACGGTGCCGTTGCGCAGCCACAGGCATTGCGGCGCCGGGTTGCCGGCCACGCTGGCGCTGAAGGTGGCGCTGCCGCCGTCCACCGCGCTGCGGGCCTGCGGCGGCAGCGTGATGGTGGGCGCACCGGGCGCCGCGGTGACCACCAGGCCGGCCGCGGTGCTGGTGGCCGCACCGGCGGCATTGCTGACCGTCACCGTGTAGTCGCCCGCATCGCCGGCCTGGGCTGCATCGATGCGCAGCACCGCAGCGCTGGCGCCGGCCACATCCACACCGTTGCGCTGCCAGCGGTAGGCCAGCGGCCCGCTGCCGCTGGCAGCCACCGCCAGCAGGGCGGGCTGGCCCACCAGCACCGCCACGCCCACCGGCGCCGTGGTGATGACCGGTGCCATGGGCACCGGTGCCGTGCCACCCGGGCCGACGTTCAACAGCGCCACCTGGCTGCTGGCCACGCCGCTGGCGTTGGACACCACCACCGCATAGGCACCGCGGTCGGCATCGGCCACGCTGGGGATGGTGAGCACCGCTGCGGTGGCGCCGGGCAGGTTGATGCCGTCGCGCTGCCACTGGTAGGCCAGCGCACCGCCGCCGGCCGACACCGCAAAGCTCGCCGACGTGCCGGCCGCCACCGTCAACGACACCGGCTGCCCGGTGATGACCGGCGGCATGCCGGTCAGGGCGCCCTGCGTCACCGTCAGCCGCGCGGCAGTGCTGCGCACGGTCGCTTCGACATTGCTCACCTCCAGCTGGTACAGCCCGGCGTTGGCGGCATTGACGCTGTGCAGCGTGAGCAGCGGCCCGTTGGCCCCGGGAATGCGCACGCCGTTGAAGAGCCACTGGTACGACATCGGCTGCGCGCCGCCCACGGCGGTGGCGAACAGCACCGCGCTGCCGGCGCTGACGGTGGCGGCGGCCGGCTGCGCGGTGAAGACCGGCGGCGCCTGGCCGGTGGTGACCTGGATGCTGGCGGCGTCGCTGGTGGCCGTGCCGGCCACCGTGGTGTAGGTGGCGCGGAACTGGCGGCCGCGGTCGGCGGTGGTCAGCGGCTGCAGGCCGGTCAGGCGGTCGGTGCTGGCCTCGTCGCCCTCGATCGGGTAGTTGGGGCGCAGGTTGCGGTAGCCCGCGCCCACGTCGACCCAGGGGTCGGTGTCGGACAACCGGGTCTGCCAGGTCACGCGGTCGGGCAGCGGCAGGCCGCGGTAGGCCACCGTCATGTCCACCACCTGCCCGGTGTTGTACTGGCGCCCGACCGGCTGGGTGGTGATCACCGGCGCCGGGAAGTTGCTGGACACGCGCAGCTGGCTTTCACGGCTGTAGGCGCAGCGCACCGGCAGGGTGTTGGCGCACACCCGCAGGCGGTAGCTGGTGCCGTCGTCGGCCGCGCGCGCGGTGCCGTACAGCAGCAGGCTGTCGTCCAGAAACTGCCAGACCCCGGGGGCGACGGTGGTGGTGCCGGGCAGCAACTGCACGTCGGGCACGGCCGCCCAGGTGGTGCTGTCGCGCAGCCGCTGCTGCCACTGCGCCGTGGCGGCCTCGGGCGCCACCCAGGCCGAGGGCAGGGTCACCAGCTGGCCGACCAGCCGGTCCATGCGCGCCGGTGGATGCGCGGTGATCAGCACGCTGTCGATCGGAAAGGCGCGCACCACCATGATCGGCTGCACCGCGATCGGCAGTTCCCAGCCGCCCCAGCCTTCGATGCAGACCAGCCCCAGCCGGTGCTGCGTGCCCCAGGCGTCGACCAGCGCGTCGGCCGGCAGGTCGGTGGTGGGCTCGCCGGTCCAGAAGTCGGGGTCAGGCGGGTCCCATTGGCTGAAGGCGGCGTTGATGGTCTCCAGCGAGCTGTAGGCGGTGTCACGCGCCAGCGGCGTGCTCTCGTCGCCCCAGATCAGCCAGGTGGCGCTGTCGGGCACGTAGGCCGCCAGGCGCGACGCGCGCTCGCTGGCCGGGTCGGTGGCGATGCGGTTGACGCCGGCGACGTCGCCCGGCAGGCGGTAGACCACCCCGCTGCGGGTGACGTTGCCGATGACGAACTGCCCGCTGCACAGGTTGGCCAGGTCCGACGCGCTGCCGATGGCCGCGGTGATGCGCAGTTGGGCCGGCGTGTCGGCCGCCGGCTGCTGCACCAGCCGGGCGGTGCTGCCGGTCACGGGCAGGGCGCTCCAGCCATTGTCGAGCCGCACCTGGACTGTCGACACCGCGGGATCCGGCATGCCGGTCCCGGCCCCGGAGATCAGCCCCGCGCGCGGCACCGGCACGACGACGAAGTAGGACAGGCTCTGCACCTGCACGGCCACGGTGCCGTCTTCGACCACCGCGTCCATCAGCAGCTGCCAGCGCTGGCCCGGGCTGCCCTTCAACACCGCCGGGCGCTGGTCGGCGCGCAGTGCGCCGGCGTCGTACGGGATGCGCACCGTCACCGGCTGGCGGAAGTTCTGGCCGTGCGGGGTGACGGCGAAGGTGCTGCTGGCCGGCACGAAGCGCGACGGCAACGGTGGCGCACCGGTGTCGTCGCGCGCGATGCCGACGGTGGCGTCGGCGCCCAGCGCACCGGCCGGCACCTCGACCGATGCACCGTCGATGCCCAGCACCCGGCCGCCGCCGGTGCCCAGCAGCGCCTGGCCGCTGCGGCGCTCCGCCTGGCCGGCATCGCCGGTGGCCGGGTCGTTGCCGCCGCCACAGGCGGCCAGCAGGGTGGCTGCGGCGAGCAGCCAAGCGGTGGGCCAACGTCGGGTCATCGTGCGCTCCATCGTGTCGTCCTGCCGCCGTTGTAGGCGGGCAGGCGTCACGCGGGCGTCACGTGGCCCGGCGCTGCGCCCCCGTGGTCAAGGGGCCGGATGCAGCGCCTCGTCCAGCGCCTCCACCCAGTGCTTGACCGGCGTGCTGGTGCCGCTCTGCAGGTGCTGGATGCAGCCGACGTTGGCCGACACGATGGCGGTGGGCTGCAGCTCGGCCAGGTGGCCGAGCTTGCGGTCGCGCAGCTGGTGGCTGAGCTCGGGCTGCAGCACGCTGTAGGTGCCGGCCGAGCCGCAGCACAGGTGCGGCTCGTTCAGCGCCACCGCCACGTCGAAGCCCAGCGCCCGCAGGCCCTGCTCCACGCCGCCGCGCAGCTGCTGGCCATGCTGCAGCGTGCAGGGCGGGTGGAAGGCCAGGCTGCCGGGCTGGGCATCGGCCATGCGGGGCTTGAGCACGGCCACGATCTCGGGCAGCAGCTCGCTCAGGTCGCGCGTCAGGCTGCTGATGCGGGCCGCCTTCTCGGCGTAGGCGGCATCGCCGGCCAGCGCATGGCCGTAGTCCTTGACCTGCACGCCGCAGCCGCTGGCGTTCATCACGATGGCCTCGACCTGGCCGGCCTCGACCAGCGGCCACCAGGCGTCGATGTTGCGGCGCATGTCGTCCAGGCCGCCGGCGTGGTCGTTCAGGTGGGTGCGCAGCGCGCCGCAGCAGCCGGCCTTGTCGGCGATGACGGTCTGGATGCCGATGGCATCGAGCACGCGGGCGGTGGCGGCGTTGATGTTGGGCAGCATCGCCGGCTGCACACAGCCGGCCAGCATCAGCACCTTGCGGGCACGTTCCTTCTTCGGCCACTGGCCGGCGCGCGGATGGCGGGCGCCGGGGACCTTGTCCTTCAGCGTGCCCGGCAGCAGCGGCCGCACCAGCTTGCCCACGGCCATGGCCGGGCCGAACAGCGGCGAGGTCAGGCCCTCCTTCAGCAGCCAGCGCACGGTGCGTTCGCCGGCCGGGCGCGGCACCTTGGCCTCGACGATCTTGCGGCCGATGTCGACCAGGTGGCCGTAGTCCACACCGCTGGGGCAGGTGCTCTCGCAGTTGCGGCAGGTGAGGCAGCGGTCCAGGTGCTGCTGCGTGGCGCGGGTGGGCGCGGCGCCTTCGAGCACCTGCTTCATCAGGTAGATGCGGCCGCGCGGGCCGTCCAGCTCGTCGCCCAGCAGCTGGTAGGTGGGGCAGGTGGCGGTGCAGAAGCCGCAGTGCACGCACTTGCGCAGGATGGCCTCAGCCGCCTCGCCGTCGGGCGTGCCTTGGAACTCGGGAGCCAGGTTGGTTTGCATCGCGGGGCGTTGTCTCGGGTTCTTGATGGGGTCAGGTCAGCCAGCCGGCCAGCAATGGCATCAGCAGCGCGGCCAGCACCGCCTGCAGGCCCAGGGCCAGGCCGGCGTAGGCGCCGGCATCGGGGTGCACCTGCAGCGCGCGGGCCGCGCCGATGCCGTGGCTGGCCGTGCCCAGTGCAAAGCCGCGCACCAGCGGCCGGCGGATGCGCAGCAGGGTGAACAGGTACGGGCCGCTGATGGCGCCGACCAGGCCGGTCAGCACCGCCAGCACCGCCGCCAGCGCCGGGATGCCGCCCAGCTGCGCGGCGATGCCCATGGCCACTGGCGCGGTGGTGGATTTCGGCGCCAGCGAGGCCAGCACCTCCACCGGCAGGCCCAGCGCCCAGCCGATGGCCACCGCGCTGGCGCTGGCCGCCACACCGCCGGTCAGCGCCGCGGCCAGCAGGGCCAGGCCACGCTGGCGCAGCTGCGCCCGGCGCTGCCACAGCGGCCAGCCCAGCGCCACCACCGCCGGCCCCAGCAGGAAATGGATGAACTGCGCGCCGGAGAAGTAGGCCGGGTAGGGCACGCCGGTGGCCAGCAGCAGGCCGGCCAGCGCCACCACCGTCCACAGCACCGGGTTGGCCCAGGGCGCGTGGTCCAGCCGCTGGTAGACCGCCTGGGCTGCCAGGTAGACGCTCAGCGTGGCCGTCAGCCCGAACAGCGGCGTGGCCGACAGGTACACCCACAGCTGCACCACCTCCTGCATCGCGGGGGTGGTGGTCATGGCGCGGGGGCCGGCTCGGCCGGCAGCAGGGCATCCAGCACCCAGCCGGTGACGGCCAGGCCCAGCCAGGTGGACAGCAGCAGCGCCAGCGCCATCCGCAGCCCATGCTGCGACAGC
Organism: Pseudaquabacterium pictum; assembly: GCF_005403045.1. Lineage (GTDB taxonomy): Bacteria > Pseudomonadota > Gammaproteobacteria > Burkholderiales > Burkholderiaceae_C > Pseudaquabacterium > Pseudaquabacterium pictum. Next base: position 109,957 of record NZ_BJCL01000016.1, on the reverse strand, counting down.
AGGGCCAGGTGCGTCATCACGCCCACGCCCACCGGCACGAACAGCAGCGACAGGTGCTGCAGCAGCGCATCGGCCGCCTGGCCGGCCGGCGCGCGCAGCCGCGGCCAGGCCAGGGCGGCCATCAGCAGCAGCAGGCCCAGCACCGGGCTGGGCAGCGGCAGGTGCAGCAGGCGCACCAGCGCCTCGCCGGCCGACTGGCACAGCAGCAGGATCGCCAGGCCGTGCAGCAGGGTCATGACAGCGTGTAGACCAGGGCCCAGTAGTGGGTCCAGTCCACCCACTGCGCGTCCCGCGCCCGCGGGCCCAGGGCCGCCACCGCCTGGTCGGGCGTGGGGAAGTTCTTCAGCACCTCGTGGGTGCTGCCGTCGTCCAGCGGGCGCAGCTGGTAGGTGTTGCCGTCGGCGTCGCTGCGGGTGATGGGTGTGCTGCTGGTGGGCACGAAGCGGTTGTCCAGCATCACCACCACCGCGCCGGGTGCCAGCCGGGCGTGCAGGGTGTCCAGCCAGGCGGGCAGGCGGGCCAGCGGCACATGGCTCCACCAGCAGCCGGCATACGCCGCGTCGAAGGTGTCATCGCCCAGTTCGGCCAGCGTGTAGGCGTCCACGGTCTGGAACTGCACGCCCGCCGGCATCGCCGGCTTGGCGCGGGCCACGGCCAGGGTCTCGGGGTTCAGGTCGGTGGCGCGCCAGTGCGCGGCCTGTGCGGCGCCATGCGGTGTCCACCATCCGGTGCCGGTGGCGATCTCCAGCACCCGCCGGCCGGCGAACAGCCCGGGCAGCCAGGCCTCCATCGCCCGCAGGTCGGCCTGGCGCTCGGGCTTGGCATACACCCGCTCGTAACAGGCCGCGCGCTGCCGGTAGTACTGCGCCATGCTGTGCGGCGTGGCGGCGGGCGTGCCGGCCATGGTCACAGCCCCGGGTACAACCGGCCGGGGTTGAAGATCCGGTCGGGATCGAAGGCATCCTTCAACCCCTGGTGGATGCGCAGCAGCGGCGCGGCCAGCGGCGCAAACGCGTCACCCGGCGCACCGCCACGGAAGGCACTGGCATGGCCGCCCACCCGCGCCGCCGCCTCGCGCAGCGTGGCCGCGGTGGCGGTGGTCACCACCCAGCGCTGGCCGCCACCCCATTCCAGCAGCTGCTCGCCCGGCAGGGCCAGCGCCGGCGCCGTCTGCGGCACCGACAGCCGCCACAGCGTGGCGCCGGCCTGCACCGCCTTGTGCGCGCCGATGAAGAACTCGTCGGTCTGGTCGCGCAGGCCCTGCCAGAAGCAGGCCGCCAGCGCATCGTCCACCGGCTCGCCGCCCAGCCGCCGCCGGGCCGACTGCACCGCGGCTGCCGCACCCGACAGCCGCAGCACCAGCATGCCGTCCCACCAGGCGCTGGCGTTCACCGGCAGCGGCTGGCCGCCCCAGGTGTTGAGCTGCTTCAGCGCCGCGGCCTGGTCCAGCTCGAAGCGCAGTGTGGCGCTGGCCACCGGCACCGGCAGCACCTTCAGGCTGACCTCGCACAGCACGCCCAGCACGCCCAGGCTGCCGGCCAGCAGACGCGACACGTCATAGCCGGCCACGTTCTTCATCACCTGGCCGCCGAAGCTCAGCACCTCGGCCTGGCCGTTGAGCAGGGTGGCACCCAGCACGTAATCGCGCACGCCGCCCACCGCCGCCCGCGCCGGCCCGGCCAGGCCGGCGGCCACCATGCCACCCACGGTGGATGCCGGCCCGAAGCGCGGCGGCTCGAACGGCAGGCACTGGCCTTTCTCCGCCAGCGCCGCCTCCAGCGTGGCCAGCGGCGTGCCGGCGCGCACGGTGACGACCAGCTCGCTGGGCTCGTAGCTGCTGATGCCGGCCAGCGGCGTCACATCCAGCGGCGTGCCCTGCACTGGCCCGCCGTAGAAGGCCTTGGTGCCGCCGCCGGTGATGGCCAGCGGCGTCTTGTCGGCGCGCGCGGCGCGCACCTGGTCGATCAGGGCATCGAGTGCGGCATCGGCTGCCATCGTCAGAACCGCTCCAGCTCGGGGAAGGGCAGCAGCCCCTTCTTCACATGCATGCGGCCGTACTCGGCGCAGCGGTGCAGCGTCGGGATCACCTTGCCCGGGTTCAGCGTGCCGGCGGCATCGAACGCGCGCTTGACGCCGAACATCTGTTCGCGCTCGGCGGGGCTGAACTGCACGCACATGCTGCTGAGCTTCTCCACGCCCACGCCATGCTCGCCGGTGACGGTGCCGCCCAGGGCCACGCTGGTCTCCAGGATGTCGGCGCCGAACAGCTCGCAGCGGTGCAGTTGATCCGGGTCGTTCGCATCGAACAGGATCAGCGGGTGCAGGTTGCCGTCGCCCGCATGGAAGACGTTGCAGCAGCGCAGGTCGTACTTCTTCTCCATTTCGGCGATGGCGATCAGGATGTCGGCCAGCCGCTTGCGCGGGATGGTCGAGTCCATGCACATATAGTCGGGACTGATGCGGCCGCTGGCCGGGAAGGCGTTCTTGCGGCCGCTCCAGAACTTCAGCCGCTGGGCCTCGCTCTCGCTGACCTGCAGCCGGGTGGCGCCGCAATCTTCCAGCACCGCGAGCATGCGACCGATCTCTTCTTCCACCTCTTCCGGCGTGCCGTCGCTCTCGCACAGCAGGATGGCGGCGGCATCCAGGTCGTAGCCGGCGTGCACGAAGTCTTCCACCGCGGCGGTCATCGGCTTGTCCATCATCTCCAGCCCGGCCGGGATGATGCCGGCGGCAATCACTGCGGCCACCGCGTTGCCGGCGTCGCGGATGTCGCCGAAGCTGGCCATGATGCAGCGCGCCAGCTGCGGCTTGGGCGTGAGCCGGACGGTGACCTCGGTGGTCACCGCCAGCATGCCTTCGCTGCCGATCACCACCGCCAGCAGGTCGAGGCCGGCGCCATCGAGCGCCTCGCTGCCGAACTCCACCGGCTCGCCCTCGGCGGTGAAGCTGCGCACCCGCAGCACGTTGTGCACCGTCAGGCCGTACTTCAGGCAGTGCACGCCGCCGGAGTTCTCGGCCACGTTGCCGCCGATGGTGCAGGCGATCTGGCTGCTGGGGTCGGGTGCGTAGTACAGGCCGTGCGGCGCGGCGGCCTCGCTGATGGCCAGGTTGCGCACGCCGCACTGCACCACCGCCGTGCGGCTGAATGGGTCGACCTTCAGGATGCGGTTGAACTTGGCCAGCGACAGCACCACGCCCAGCTCGTGCGGCATGGCGCCACCGCTCAGGCCGGTGCCCGCGCCGCGTGCCACCACCGGCACGCCGATGGCGTGGCAGGCCTTCAGCACCGCGGCCACCTGGGCTTCCGTCTCGGGCAGGGCCACGGCCAGCGGCAGGGCGCGGTAGGCGGTGAGGCCGTCGCACTCGTAGGGCACGGTGTCCTCGCGGTGGTGCAGCAGCGCATGGGCCGGCAGCAGGCCGCGCAGGGCCGCCACCACCTGCTGCTGGCGGGCGGTGCGCTGGGCGGCGTCAGCGTGGGCCGGCTCGGCCAGGGCGGCGGCCGGCGTCGGGGCGTTCATGGTGTCTCCTGGTGGCTGGGCTGCACTGTAAGCAGTTTCACGCCCGGCATTGGCGACCCGGCTGCAAGCCACCTGCACCCGGGTGGCATGCAATCAGTGCACGACCATCAGGGTGAATGGCCACACATAGGCCTGCAGCGTGACGAAGCCGCCCACCAGGCAGGCCAGCGCCACCGAGTGGAAGAACACATAGCGCAGGATGTCGCCCTCGTGGTTGAACCAGCGGGTGGCGGTGCTGGCCACCACGATGCTCTGGGCGTCGATCATCTTGCCCATCACGCCGCCCGAGCTGTTGGCCGCGCCCATCAGGTTCGGGCTCAGGCCCAGCTGCTCGGCCGCCACCTTCTGCATGCCGCCGAACAGCACGTTGCTGGCGGTGTCGCTGCCGGTCATGGCCACGCCGATCCAGCCCATCAGGGTGCCGAAGAACGGGTACAGCCAGCCGGTGTTGGCAAAGGCCAGGCCCAGCGTGGTGTCGGTGCCCGAGAAGCGGGTCAGCGTGCCCAGGCCCAGCATCAGCACGATGGTCAGCAGCGAGTAGCGCACCAGCCACAGCGTGCGGCCGAAGCACTGCACGATGGCCACCGGCCGGTAGCCCATCACCAGCGCACCCAGCACCGCCGCCAGCAGGATGCCGGTGCCGGTGGCCGACAGCAGGTTCAGCGTGTAGATGGCCGATTCGAAGTGCGGCGTGGGCACCACCGGCGGCACCTTCTGGATCAGGTTGTGCAGGCCGTCGATCGGGAACTTGGGCGCGTACACGCCGTTCAGGAACTCCTTGACCGGCGGCAGGCCCCAGATGAACACCGCCACCGTCAGGATGGCCCAGGGCGTCCAGGCCCGCACCAGGTCGGCCCGGGCGTGCCGCACCATGCGCCGCGGCGGCTTGGCCTCCGCCGCGCTGACGTCCTTGCCGCGCAGCGACGGCGAGGTCCACACCGTCTTCGGCTGCCACACCCGCAGGAAGGCGATCAGCGCCACCATCGAGACGATGGCCGCGATGATGTCCACCAGCTCCGGCCCGATGAAGTTGCTGACCAGGTACTGCGGGATCGCGAAACTCAGCCCGGTGACCAGGATGGCCGGCCAGATCTCCCACATCGCCTTGCGCCCTGCAAAGGCCCAGATCAGCCAGAACGGCACCAGCAGGCTGAAGAACGGCAGCTGGCGGCCGATCATCGCGGTCACCTCCATCAGGTCGTAGCCGTGCACCTTGGCCAGCGTGATCACCGGCGTGCCGAGTGCGCCGAAGGCCACCGGCGCGGTGTTGGCGATCAGGCTCAGGCCCGAGGCCGCCAGCGGGGAAAAGCCCAGGCCGATCAGGATGCCCGCGGTCACCGCCACCGGCGTGCCGAAGCCGGCCGCGCCTTCGAAGAAGGCGCCGAAGCAGAAGGCGATCAGCAGCAGCTGCAGCCGCCGGTCCTCGGTGATGCCCGACAGCGAGTCCTGCAGCACCTGGAAGCTGCCGTTCTGCTCGGCCAGCTGCTGCAGGAAGATGATGTTCAGCACGATCCAGCCGATCGGCAGCAGGCCGGTGAAGCCGCCGTACATGGCCGCGCGCCCGGCCAGGTCGGCCGGCATGCCGTAGGCAAACACCGCCACCGCCACCGCGGCCAGCAGGCCCAGGCCGGCGGCGATGTGGGCCTTGATGTGCAGGAAGCCCAGTGCCACCAGCATCACCACCACCGGCACGGCGGCCAGGGCGGTGGAGATGAACATGTTGTGAAAGGGGTCGTAGACCTGTTGCCAAACCATGGATGTCTCCTCGTGTGCGCCTGGGCCACCTCTGTCGGGGACCACCGGCATGCCTGCAGCGGGCGCTGCACCTCGTCGCTGCGCATGGTGCCGACGGGGGAGCGGCGGCGCGTGAAATTCACTGCGCCGCGGCGTGAGGAGATTTCAGGCCGTCAGGCCCGCGTCAGCCGTGCCGCGCGGCTCAGGCCTGCAGCGAGGCCGTCAGCCAGTCGACGAAGGCGGCGCATTCCCAGCGCGCCAGCGTGCCCGGCTTCCAGCACAGGAAGTGGTGGAACGGCGACGGCACGCTGCGCGGCGACAGCCGCAGCAGCCGGCCGCTGTCCAGCCAGGCGGCGGCCAGCTTGGGCCGGGTGAGCGCCACGCCGAAGCCGGCCGCCGCGGCGTCCAGCATCAGGCCCACGTCGTTGAACTGCGCGCCTTCGTGCGGTTCGGGCAGGTGGATGTTGCAGGCCTGGAACCACACGCTCCAGGGCACCAGCGGGCTGCGGATCAGCCGGGCGCGGGCCACCTCGTCGGCGGTCTCGAAATGCCGCGGGAACGGGCCGGCCTCGATGGCGTAGTCGGGGCTGCAGACCGGGCAGACATCGTCGCTGAGGATGCGCACCTGCTCCACGCCGGGGTAGGGCCCGGTGCCGAATCGCACCTCCAGGTCGGCCTCCTCGGCCTTCACGTCCAGCAGCGGGATGGCCACCTGCAGCACCAGGTCCACCTCGGGCCAGGCGCGGCGGAAGGCGGCCAGCCGCGGCATCAGGATGGCGCGCGAGAAGGTCGGCGTCACCGCCAGCCGCAGCCGCGCGGCGCTGGGCGCGGCCTGGCGGTGGCCGGGCATCTGGGCCAGCACCTGCAGGCCCTGGCGCACCTGCACCAGGTAGGCCTGACCGTCGGCGCTGGGCGTGAAGTCGCTGCGGGCGAACAGCCGCGTGCCCAGCAGCGTCTCCAGCTGGCGCATGCGGTGGCTCACCGCGCTGGGCGTCACATGCAGTTCCTCGGCGGCCAGCGTCACGCTGCGCAGCCGCGCCAGGGCCTCGAAGGCCTGCAGGCAGTGGATGGGCGGGATGCGGATCGGGGGCATCGGCGATGGGGCGCGGTCCGCCCACTGTACGCCGCGGGTCCGACCGCGCCCGCGCCCCCACAACCGCGGGGGTGCCCGGGCCAGCGGCGGAGACGGCGCGGAGACGCTGCGGGCCGACGATCCGCCTGTCTGTCACCCACCCACCGGAACCGCCCCTTCATGCGCCACCTCGCCTGCCTGACGCTCTCGACGCTCGGTCTGCTGACCCTCGACGCCCACGCCACCGTGCAGATCACCACCCAGCAACAGGCGAACCTCGGCTTCACCGTCGCCGCCGACGATCTGCTGCAGACGGCGCTGGCGGGCAGCCAGTTCACCGGCGACTTTGCCCGCACCGGCACCGCGGGCGCCGCGGCGCTGGCCAACGGCATCTACGGCGGCCAGGGCTTCCAGGGCCCGGGCGGCGAGGCGGCCACCGCCGACGGCAGCAACACCGCCACCTTCATCCTGCAGGCCGGCACCGGTCTGGGCCAGGACATCACGGCGATCGCCACCCATGCCGGCTGGGACGGCAACCGCGGCGGCCAGGCCTACACGCTGTCGTACGCCACGGTGGCCGATCCGCTGCGCTTTCTCCCGCTGGCCACGGTGTTCTTCAATGCCACCACACCCGGCGGCAACACCAACACCCGCGTGCTGCTCACTGACAGCAGCGGCGTGCTGGCCCGGCAGGTGCACAGCCTGCGCTTCGCCTTCAACGACGGGCTGGACTACGGCTTTGCCGGCTACCGGGAGATCGATGTCTTCGGCGTCGCGGCGGCGGTGCCCGAGCCCGCCACCTGGGCGCTGGCGCTTGCCGGTGCAGCGCTGGTGGGCCTGGCGAACCGCCGCGCCGGGCGCCGCGCCGGGCGCCAGCCGGCGTGATCGGCGGCGGCACCGCCGCGCCGCCCATGGCGCCTGCGCGGCGCCCGCCCGGCACCACTGCAGCGACACTGCGGTCCGCCATGCTGTACCTGCTGCACTCGCCCGCCTGGGCCCCTGAAGACCAGCCGCCCCAGCCGCTGCCGCTGACCCTGCCGGCCGCGCTGCTGGTGGTGCTGGCCACCCAGGGTGGCTGGATGACCCGCGAGCAGCTGGCCGCGGTGTTCTGGCCCGACGCCGCGCCCGCCGATGCGCTGCACCACCTGCGCACCAACCTCAACCGCGCCCGCAAGCTGCTCACCACCTGGGGCCTGGCCGATGCGCTGCAAGGCGAGCGCGCCCGCCTGCGCCTGGCCCTGCCCACCGACCTGGCCCAGCTGCGCGCCGCCCAGGCCAGCGGCGATGCCGCGCTGCTGGCGCGGCTGAGTCCGGCGCAGTGGCTGCAGGGCTGGCGCCTGCCCGGCTACGACGGCTTCGTCCAGTGGTGCGACGACACCGCCCAGCAGCTGCAGGCCGACTGGCTGCAGGCCGGCCGCCGCGGCCTGGTGCCCGCCCCGGCCACCGCGCCGGCCGCCGCGCTGGCGCAGACCGCCGCCCCGCCCGGCCGCCAGGCCGAGTGGCAGCGCCTGCTGGCCAGCCCCAGCCCGGCGCTGCTGCTGCTGGGCGAGCCCGGCGCCGGCAAGACCACGCTGCTGCGCGCTGCCTGGCCCCAGGCGCCCTGCCTGCGCGGGCTGGAGGGCCTGCACGGCATGCCCTACCGCCCGCTGCTCGATGCGCTGCGCCCGCATCTGGACAGCCTGGCGCGCTGGCTGCGCGAGCCGCAGCACCCGCTGCGGCCCTACCGGCTCGACCTGGCCCGCCTGCTGCCCGACCTGGCGCCCGACGAACCCCTGCCGCCGCTGGACGCGCTGACCGCCCAGACCCGCCTGGCCGAAGCCCTGGCGCGCGCGTTCGAATCGCTCGCGCCGGTGCTCCTGGTCGACGACCTGCAGTGGTGCGACAGCGCCACCGTCGACTGGCTGCTGATGCTGGCCCACAGCGGCCGCCTGCCCTGGCGCGCGGCGGCACGCACCCATGCCATCGGCCCGGCGCTGGCCCAGGCGCTGGACGCGCTGCGCAGTGCCGTGCGGCTGGAGGAGCTGGCCGTGCCGCCCCTGTCGCGCACCGCGCTGGCCGATGCCTGCGCCGCCCGCTGGCCCGCCCAGGCCTTCAATGCCGAGGCGCTGGACCGGCTGCATGCGCTCAGCGGTGGCAATGCCTTCCTGCTGGGCGAGCTGGTGGCCGCCGGCATGAGCGGTGTCGACGCGGCCGGCCCCACCGGCGCCCGGGTGGCGCGCCTGGTGCTGGCGCGGCTGCAGGCCCAGCCGGCGGCGGTGCGCCAGGCGGTGCAGGCGGCAGCGGTGTTCGTGCAGCCGGTGCCGGCGGCGGCGCTGCGCCCGCCGGCCGCCGCCGGCGACATGCCCGGCAGCACCAGCGACGCCGACTGGGCGGCCGCCGGCCCGCTGGCGGTGGCCAGCGGCCTGCTGGGCGACACCGGCGCCGGCCTGGCCTGCCGGCATGACCTGATCCGCCAGACCGTGGCCGATGCCCTGCCGCTGGCCCAGCGCCAGGCGCTGCACCGCCATGCCGCGCTGTGGCTGGCCGGCCAGCCCGAGGCCGATGCGCTGGGCATCGCCAGCCACTGGCAGGCCGCCGGCGAGCCGCAGACCGCGCTGGCCTGGCAGCACCGCGGCGCCGAGCAGCTCAAGGCCCGCGGCCGCTTCGATGAGGCCCGGGCGCAATGGCGCACCGTGGCCGACGACTCGCTGGATGCCACCCAGGCCCTGCGCGCGCGGCTGGAGCTGGCCGCCTGCGACCTGTTCGACGACCTGGCCCGCGGCCAGACCGCGCTGGACGCGGTGCTGGCCCAGCTGGGCGCGGTGGCGGATGCCGCCCAGCGCCGCCACATCGAAGGCCGGGCCCTGGCCGCCCTGGTCGACAACCGGGTGTTCGCCGGCGACATCGCCCGCGCCGGCCAGCATGCCGGGCGGCTGCGCCAGCTGCTGCCCGCGCTGCCCTCGTCCGAGCAGGTGGATGCGCTGGAGGTGCTGATCGAGCTGGCCATGCGCGCGCCCGACATCCCCGGCGCCTGGGCCCTGCTGGCGCAACTGCGCGCGCTGGCGCCGCGGCGTCCCACGCTCCTCAGCTACGAGGGCCAGATCCACTGGTTCGGCGGTCAGGTGCAGGCCGCGCACGATGCGCTGGCCCGGCTGCTGGACCTGCACCCCGACTACTGCCGCGGCATCACGGTGGAGAACGACCTGGCGGTGATGCTGCAGGCCCTGGGCCGCATCGGCGAGGCCGAGACCATGGCCCGCCGCAGCCTGCAGAGCTGGGCCGGCGTGGCCCACACCGAGACGCTGTCGCTGCTGGTGCTGGGCCTGGTGCTGACCAGCGCCGGCCGCCATGGCGAGGCCGATGCCGCGCTGCAGCGGGCGCTCGCCATGGCGCGTGAGCAGTCCAGCCCCGGCTTCGAAGCCGAGGCCCTGGTGCGCCGCGCCCGCCTGCTGCTGCAATGGGGCCGGGCCGCCGAGGCGCAGCAGGCGCTGGACGCTGCCGCACCACTGCTGGCCGCCACCCCCGAGCCGCTGCGCCTGAGCCAGCTGGCGCTGGCCCAGGTGCAGGCCGCCTGTGCCCTGGGCCGGCCAGCCGACGCTGCGGCCCTGCAGCGGTTGCAGGACGCGGGCGCACGCAGCCACCACCCGCTGGTGCAGTGGCGCCGGGCCCGCGCCGCGGCCGATCGGGCCTGGTCCGCCGGCGACCGCACGGGCGCTGCCGCTGCCGCGGCCGAGATGGCGGCGGTGGCCCAGGCCGCCGGCCTGCAGGAAGCGCTGGCCGAGGCCTGGCTGCTGCAAGCCGATGCGCTGGACGACCCCGTTGCGGGCCAGGCCCGCCGGGCCGAGGCCGGCGCGCTGGTCGACCGGCTGGGCCTGCAGGGCCTGGCGGCGCGCCACCAGGCCTGGCGCACCTGGCCGCCGGCTGGCGCGGCTACACCGCGGTGAAGACGGTCAGCACGCCGGTGTAGCCGTAAAGGTGGTGGCGGGCGATCTCGCCACCGGCGAAGAAGCCCACCAGCGGCACATCGCCCAGCGCATGCTGCACGATCTGCGCCTCGGCCGACGGCGCGCCGAAGTGCGGCCCGCCGCGGCCCGAGCAGGAGACATACAGCGCGCCGACGATGCGCGGCACCGGCGGCGGCCCGCCGCCGGCAGCCGGCTGCGCCTCGGCGGCGGATTCGATCTCCTCGCGGATCTCGGCGCAGATGCGCACCAGGTCGCGCCGGGCGCCGGCCACGTCGCGCCGGCAGAAGGCGAACTGCTGGCCCAGCTGCAGGTGCTCGGCCACGGCGATGCCCTGGCGGCCGGGGTCGATGCCGATCAGGTGGCGCACCCGGGTGTCGCTGCCGAACTGGCCGCCGCGGTTCAGCGCCGCATCGCCGCCATCGGTCAACCCCACCAGGGTGCCGCGCAGCGCCGCCATCGCCCGCTGCGGCTGCTGCAGGCTGACCTGCAGCTCATCGAGCAGCAGCGCCAGCGCCGGCTGGCCATCGAGCGTGAGCGCCAGGTTGCCGTCGGCCGCCGTCACCTGGCGGGTGGGCCCCAGCGGCTGGCAGCCCTGGGTGACGCGCGAGACCAGCCGCGGCGCCGGCACCGGGTCCGACGGCTCATGGGCCAGGAAGGCCACGCCCGACAGGCCGCCCTCGAACACGCCGTCGGCGATGTGCAGCCGGCGGCTGCGCGACGCGGTGAGGCCGCCGAACAGGTAGCCGCTGCCGGTGCGGCCGGCCAGTTCCAGCAGCAGGTCGTCCAGGTCGTGCGTGGCCGGATCGGCATGCACCAGGGCGCTGTCGGCCCAGCCGGCGGGCATCGGCAGCCGGCCGCTGAACAGCCGGAAGCTGGCCGGCGGCAGGTTGCACAGCATCAGCACCAGGGCCGGCTCGTCGATGTACTCCACGCCGCCGGCCAGCACGCCCACGCCCACCGTGCCGGCCCAGTGCACGCCGGGCCAGCGCTGCTGCAGCTCGGCCAGCAGGGCGTCGGCCTGCGGCGCCAGCGCATCGGTCAGGTAGACCAGGCCCAGCGTGGGCAGGAAGGCCGGCTGGCGCGCGGCGCGGCGTGCCTCCACCTGGGCGGCGGCCAGGGCCAGGGCCATGTGGCCATCGGGGTGGGTGGCATGGCCGACGATGAAGGCCTGCATGGTGCTGCGGTTCAAGTGGTTCGGGGAGACAGGATCAGCGGGTCTTGGCGGCCGGCCGGCGGGCGGCCTTGCGGGCCGCCGGCTTGGCGGCGGGCGCCTTCTTCGCTGCGGCGGCCGGCCGGCCACCCAGCTTCTGCGCGGCGGCGCCGGCGGTCTTGGCCACCGCCACCGGCATGGCCGCAGCCTGGCGGAAGGTCTCGCTGGCGGCGTCCAGCCCCTGCTTGACCAGGTTGCCGGCCAGGTTGCGGGCGCTGTCGGTGGCGCCTTCCTGCATGGCGTTGGCGGCCAGCTGGGTGAACTGCTGGGTCAGCGCGCCCCACCATTGCATCGGGTCGATCACGCCGGGCGGCACCTCGGGCGCGACGGCGGCGGCTGGCGCCGGTGCCGGTGCAGGCGGCGGCGCGGGGGCCGGCGCCACGGCCACCGGCTCGGGTGCCTCGGCCGGCAGGCGGATCTTCAGGGATTCGGTCAGGTCGCCGAAGGACACGTTCATCGTCTTCAGCGTGCTCAGCGTCATCCGCTGCACCTCCAGCGCCTGGATGGTGGCGCCCAGCATGCGGGCGTTCTGCTCCAACCAGAACTGCACGGTGCGCAGGTCGTTGATGCGCTTGTCCAGCTCTTCCGGGTCCAGCGTCGGGGCGATCCACTGGCCGACGCCGGGCATGGCGGCGCCGGCGTTCTTCACCAGGCCCTGCAGGAAGTCGAAGCCCGGCACCATCTTGGCGAAGGCACTGGTGGGGTCGGTCATGGCATCTCCTGGGGTTGTTGTGTGGGTGGTGCCGGGCCATGGTAGCCGCCGGGCGGGGCGAAGTCACACCCGGCGCGGCGCGGCGGTGTCGCTGGTCAATCGGTCGGTGGCCGCAGCCGCAGCACGCCGTCGGCCTGGCTGAAGTCCAGCCGTCCCAGCACGTCCATGCCCAGCAGCGGCGCGCCCAGTGCCGGCAGCACGGTGATCGGCATGCGTTCGACCTGCACGCCGCCGTCCAGCCGCAGGTCGCCGCGGCCCACCCAGCCGGTCACCGTGCCGCCGGCGGTGGCCGACTGCACCCGGCCCTCGGCCACCAGCCCGGCGGCGCGGGCCAGCGGCTCGGGCAGGGCGCTGCGGGTGGCGCCGGTGTCCACCAGGAACTCGACCGCCACGCCGTTGACCCGGCCCGGCCAGTGGAAGTGGCCGTCGGCCGCACGGCGCAGTTCGATCACGCCGCCCTGGCTGCTGAAGCGGCTGTGGGCCTGCTGGCGCTGCCAGGCCTGCACGCCCAGGAAGACGCCGGCGCCCAGCAGCAGCCAGACGGTGATGTGCTTGAGGGTGCGGGGGAACTCGGCCATGGCGGCCGACCGATGCCATGGATCGGGCCGGCGGCCCGGCCGCAGGGGCGCTGCCGCGTCAGCGGCTGTGCAGCGTCATGCGGGACAGCGACGCACCGGCGTCGCTGCCGGGTGCCGGCGGCGCACTGCGCGGCGGCCGGGCGGCGGCAGCGCTCTCCAGCGCCTGCACGCTGGCTTCCAGCGCCGGCGGCACCGGCCGGCGCATGGCCACGCCCACCGTCAGGATGTCGACCATCAGCAGCTGCAGGATGCGGCTGACCATGGGCACATGGGTGCTGGCGTCTTCGACATGGTCGACGGCCAGCACGGTGTCGGCCTTGCGCGCCAGCGGGCTCTGGCTGGCGGTGATGGCCACCACTGCGGCGCCGCGGGCGCGGGCCACGTCGGCCACCTCCAGCAGCTCGGGCAGGCGGCCGCCGCTGCTGATGACCACCGCCACGTCGCCGGGCTTCAGCACGCCGGCGGCCAGGGTCTGCAGCCGCGTCTCGGTGTAGGCCGCGCTGGGGATGCCGAAGCGCAGGAACTTGAACTGCGCATCCACCGCCACGCCGCCATACTGGCCCACGGTGTAGAACTCCACCCGGCTGGCCTGGGCCAGCAGCGCGATGGTGCGGTCGATCATGTCGCTGTTGAGCTGGCTGCGCATCTGCAGGATGGCGCTGGCGGTGTTGCCCAGCACCTTGCTGCCCAGCTCCACCGACGAGTCGTCGTCGGTCACCTGCACATGGGTGATGGGCACGGTGCCGGTCAGGCCCGAGGCCAGGCGCAGCTTGAAGTCGCTCAGGCCCTCGCAGCCCAGGCTGCGGCAGAAGCGGATGACCGTGGGCTGGCTGACCTGCGCCGCCTTGGCGATCTCGACGATGGGCTGGTTCAGCACCGCGCGCGGGTGGGCCAGCACATGCTCGGCCACCCGCAGCTCGGCCGGCGACAGCTCGCTGCAGGCACGGCGGATCTGGCCCAGGATGGCCGAGCCCGGCGTGGCCTTCAGCGTCTTGAGTTGCGAATCGAGGATGGCCGAGGCGCCGACGAAGGTGGCGTGCTCGGCCGTGATCACGTAGGTGGGGATGGCCGCCACATAGCGGCTGAAGCGGCCCTTGTCCTCGAAGCGCTTGCGGAACGGCGAGCGGTCGAAGTACGCACCCAACCGCGGCACGATGCCGCCGCCGATGTAGATGCCGCCGAAGGCGCCCAGCGTGACGGCCAGGTTGGCCGCCGCCGTGCCCAGCATGGCGCAGAACACCTCGATGGTGTCCAGGCACACCGGGCAGCCGCCGGCCAGCGCACGGCGGGTGATCTCGGGCGCGGCCAGGTTCTCGGCCGGCACGCCGGCATGCGCGGCCAGGGCCTTGTACATCAACGCCAGGCCGGGGCCTGACAGCAGGCGCTCGAACGAGACATGGTCGAACTGCTGCCAGGCATGGCGCAGCACCACGATCTCGCGCTCGTCGCGGGGCGCCACCGCGGTGTGGCCGCCTTCGCTGCCCAGCGACACCCAGCCGTCGCCGGCCGGGATCAGGCCCGACACGCCCAGGCCCGAGCCCGAGCCCAGCAGGCCGATCACGCTGCGCGCCACCGCCTGGCCACCGCCCACCTGGCGGCTGCCCTGGCTGTCCAGCCGCGGCAGGGACATCGCCAGCGCGGTGAAGTCGTTGACCACCAGCAGGGTGTCCAGCTTCAGCTGCTGGCGCATCTCCTCGATGGAGAACTCCCAGTGGTAGTTGGTCATGCGCACCCGGTCGCCTTCCACCGGGTTGGCGATGGCCACCGCCGCATGCTCCACCGCGGTGCCTGGCGGCAGCGTGGCCAGGTAGGCACGCACCGCGGCATGGAAATCGGCATGGTCGGCACAGCGCAGCGAGGCCGGCGCGCTGAAGCGCCCCTGCGCCGTCTCCAGCGCGAACCGGGCGTAGGTGCCGCCGATGTCGGCAATCAGGCGCGGGGGGTCGTAGGTCGCCATGCGGTGCGGAGCTGTGGCCGGACGCTGCAAGACGGGCGCCGGCCGGGGCCGTGGAACGCGATCGAGTATTGCACAATGTGTAGCTCGACTACATGCCCCGGCGCCGCGTTGGGCGGCCATCCGGCACCGTGTTTTCCTGGGGAATTGCGGTTGCGCAGAGGGCGCGGCGGCAGCTCTGCTGGATCGCCGGGATGGATTTTGTGGCCGGGTGCGTGTAGTTTCGCTACCTGTTCAGAGCTGATCCCGATGGCGCCCGTGCCGGTGGCGCGGCCGGGCCCGCCGCTTGCATGCCCGCGGCCGTGCCCGGCGCCGCCGGTGCCGGCCCCGCACTTCCAAGAAGAACCGACCGTGCCGACCATCACTGCAAGCATCCCGGGTGCCACCGGCCCCGCACCGGCCAGCACCAGCCATCCGCGGCTGGTGGCCGACATCGGCGGCACCAATGCGCGCTTCGGCTGGGTGGCGGCGCCCGGCGCGCCGGTGGCCCATGTGCACAAGCTGCCGGTGCCCGATTACGCCGGCCCGGCCGAGGCCGCCCGCGCCTACCTGGCCAAGCTGGCGGCCACCCCCGATGGGGATGCGCGCCCGCCCTGCCACGCCGCGTTTGCGGTGGCCACCGCGGTGGCCGGCGACCGCGTCTGTTTCACCAACAGCCACTGGGACTTCTCGCGCAGCGCGGTGCAGACGGCGCTGGGGCTGCAGAGCCTGCTGCTGCTGAATGACTTCGAATCGCTGGCGCTGTCGCTGCCCGGCCTGCAGGCTGCCCAGGTGCGGGCGCACCCGGGCGTGCCGCGGCCGGCCGGCGGCACCCTGGCGGTGGTGGGCCCGGGCACCGGCCTGGGCGTGGGCGCGGTGGTGCCCGACGGCCGTGGCGGCTGGGTGGCCCTGCCGGGCGAGGGCGGCCATGCCACGCTGGCGCCGGCCGACGACCTGGAGAGTGCGCTGCTGGCCGCGGTGCGCCGCCAGTACAGCCATGTCTCGGCCGAGCGCCTGCTGTCGGGCATCGGCCTGCCAGTGCTGCACCAGGGGCTGGCGGCGGTGCACGACCAGGTGGCGCCGGCGTTGTCGGCGGCCGAGATCGTCGATGCCGGCGAGGCCGGCACCGACGCGCTGTGCGGCCAGACGCTGGACCTGTTCTGCGCCCTGTTGGGCGGCTTTGCCGGCAATGTGGCGCTCACCGTGGGCGCGCGCGGCGGCGTCTTCATCGGCGGCGGCATCGTGCCGCGCTTTGCCGACCGCTTCTTCCGCTCGGCCTTCCGCCAGCGCTTCGAGGCCAAGGGCCGCTTCCAGCCCTACCTGGCGGCCATCCCCACCGCGCTGATCACCGACACCCTGGCCGCGCTGGGCGGCTCGGCCCTGGCCATCGAGCAGTCGGTGGTGCGCGGCGCCTGACCGAGCCGGGCGCCCGGCGAGGCTGGCGGCAACCCGGGTCAGGCTGACAGCAGGAATTCCAGCGGCAGCCGCACCCGGGCGCGCCAGGCCGCCTCGTTGTGGTCGCCGCCGTCGAACTGCCGGCTGGTGAAGTGCAGGCCGCGCTGCCAGCCGCGCGCGGCCAGCACCGCATCCACCTGCGCCTGCAGCGGCGGGTAGAGCGCATCCAGGTTCACCGTGCCGTGGTCGAAGTACAGGCGGTGCGCGCCGGGTGCCGGCAGCCGCTCGGCCAGCCAGTCGCGCAGCGCCTGCTGGGCCTGCGCCGCCCGCGGGTCACCCGGCGGGGTGATCCAGGCGGGCTGCGTGCTCAGCGGCCAGTGGGTGGACACGCAGCCTGCCGCGCCGAACACGCCCGGGTGCTGCACCAGCGCATAAAGCGAGATCAGCCCGCCCATGCTGGAGCCCATCACCCGGGTGTGGGCCGCACCGGGCAGCGTGCGGTAGGTGGCGTCGATGTGCGGCTTCAGTTCGTCGACCAGGAAGCGCAGGTAGCCGTCGGACAGCGCCGGGCCGCCGTAGACGGCATCGCGCCAGGCGGCCGGCAGCCCGGCCAGCGGCGCGGCGGGGCCGTATTCCTGCCGGCGCAGCGGCGTGTTCCAGACGCCCACCACGATGGTCGGCGCCACCCGGCCGGCCGCGCGCAGCGCCAGCAGCGCCGGCACCACGCCCCAGGTCTGGCCGCCGTGGGCGTCGGCGGGGTCGAACAGGTTCTGGCCATCGTGCATGTAGAGCACGCGGTGGCGCCCGGTGCCGCTGTCATAGCCCGGCGGCAGCCACACCGTCACCCGCCGCGGCGCGGCATGGGCGGAGGCAAAGGCTGGCGTGGTGACGAAGCGGCCGCCACCGGCCGGGCCGGTCTCGGCGGCGCCCGGCGCAGCACAGCCGCCCAGCAGTGCCGGCGGCAGCCCGGCAGCGGCCAGGCTCAACAGGGCGCGGCGCCGTGGCAGGGCCGGCCGTGGCCGCTGCGGCGGTTGGTGGTCCGCGCCGGATGGCGGGCCGGCAGCTCCTGGGTGGCGGGTCAGCATGTAGTAAGGCTACATTCCGGCCGCTCGGCGGCCGTTGCGATTTTGCAACTTCACTCTGGTGTTTTCCCTGATCTACCAGCGTGGTGAACTGGTTGGCTGCTGGGGGCGGCACTCCAAATGCGGGTCGGATTGGGGCAGGCCCCCTGGCAACGGATCTAGTTTTAGTACAGGATCTTCTTTGCACAGTTTTGCAAACGCTGCAGCTGGCGCGACACAGACCGCGATCCGGCACGCCCTGCAGACCTTCCTGTTCCAGAGGAGACCACCTTGAAGACCCACAGCCCCCAACCCGCCCGCACCAGCCGCGGCCGCCAGGTGTTCCGCCTGCGGCCCGTGGCCCTGAGCTGCGCCGCCCTGCTGCTCGCCGCCACCGACATGGCCGTGGCCCAGCAGCAGGCCGAGCAGCAGGTCACCGTGACCGGCATTCGCCGCGGCATCGAGAACGCCATCTCGGTCAAGAAGAACGCCGACGGCATCGTCGAGGCGATCTCGGCCGAGGACATCGGCAAGCTGCCCGACAACAGCATCGCCGAATCGCTGGCCCGCCTGCCGGGCCTGACCGCCCAGCGGGTGAACGGCCGCGCGCAGGAAATCCAGATCCGCGGCCTGGCCGGCCAGTTCGCCGGCACGCTGCTCAACGGCCGCGAGCAGGTCAGCACCGGCGACAACCGCGCCGCCGAGTTCGACCAGTACCCGTCGGAGCTGCTCAGCGGCGTGTCGATCTACAAGACGCCGTATGCCAACCTCGTGGGCCAGGGCCTGTCGGGCACCATCGACATGCAGACCGTGCGGCCGCTGAACTTCAACAGCCGTGCCATCGCCGTCAACCTGCGTGGCGAGCGCAACTCGATGGGCGGCCTGAACGCCGGCGGCGCCGGCGCCAACGGCAGCCGCTTCAGCGTCTCCTACATCGACCAGTTCGCCAACCGCACCATCGGCGTCGCCCTGGGCTATGCGCGGCTGGATTCTCCGAACCAGAACGAGTACTACCGCAGCTGGGGCTACCCCAGCGGCAGCGGCACCATCGGCGCCGACACCTACAACGACGTGCGCCTGCCTGGCGGCATCCAGGTGCGGGCCGAATCGGCCAAGCAGGTGCGCGACGGCCTGATGGCCGTGCTGCAGTACAAGCCGAACAAGGACTTCGAGAGCCTGGTCGACCTGTACTACTCCAAGTACGAGAAGACCGCGCTGCAGCGCGGCTTCGAGAGCGGCCTGGCCTGGTCGGGCGCGACGCTGACCAACCCCAAGGTCAGCGGCGCCACCTCGACCGGCCCCAACACCTTCAGCGGCGGCGTGCTCACCTCGGCCGACTACGTGGGCGTGAAGCCGGTGTTCCGCCATGACCTGAACACCCGCGAGGACGACATCAAGGCCTTCGGCTGGAACAACAAGCTGAAGCTGGCGGGCTGGACGGCCACCACCGACATCAGCTGGTCCAAGGCCACGCGCAGCGAGTCCATCCTCGAGCTGTACTCGGGCACCGTGCCGGGCAGCGCCGGTGCCACCGACACCTTCACCGTCAACCTGCCGGTGGGTGGCGGCGTGCCCAGCGTGCGCGCGGGCCTGAACTACGCCGATCCGGCGATCATCAAGCTGGTCGACTCCGGCGGCTGGGGCCAGGCCGGCTACCTGAAGGAGCCCCAGGTCACCGACGAGATCAAGTCGTTCCGCCTCGGCGGCCAGCGTGACCTGGACTTGGGCTTCATCTCCCGCATCGACCTGGGCGCCAACTACACCGAGCGCGAGAAGTCGCGCAACGTGCCCGAGTACTTCACCGACCTGAAGACCGCGCCCACCACCGTGCCCGCGGGCATGCTCCGCAGCAGCACCTCGCTGGCCTTCATCGGCATCCCGTCGATGCTGAGCTACGACCCGGCGCAGGCGTTCTCGCAGCTCTACACGCTGCGCGAGAACATCAACAACAGCGACATCATCAACAAGCAGTGGACGGTCAAGGAGAAGGTGACCACCGCCTTCGTCAAGGGTGACATCGACACCGAGGTGGGTGGCATGGGCCTGCGCGGCAACGTGGGCCTGCAGGTGATCCACACCAACCAGAGCTCCACCGCCTTCGACGTGGACCTGTCGGACAAGTCCAAGCAGCGCCAGAACACCGCCGGCACCACCTACACCGACGTCCTGCCCAGCCTGAACCTGGCGCTGTCGCTGCCCAACTCGCAGGTGCTGCGCCTGGGTGTGGCCAAGCAGATCGCCCGCCCGCGCATGGACGACCTGCGCGCCACCCGCAAGTTCGACGTCGACGCCAGCCGCGTGCCGTCGGTGTGGACCGGCGACGGCGGCAACCCGGAGCTCAAGCCCTGGCGCGCCGATGCGCTGGACCTGTCCTTCGAGAAGTACTTCGGCAACAAGGGCTATGTCTCGATCGCCGGCTTCTACAAGGACCTGAAGACCTACATCTACAAGCAGAAGGTGCCGCGCAGCTTCGCCGGCATCACCGTGCCCACCGGCAAGCCCGCGCCGGCGTCGGACATCGGCCTGTTCGAGCAGCCGGCCAACGGCAGCGGCGGCTCGATCAGCGGCGCGGAGTTCTCGCTGTCGGTGCCGCTGGAGATGGTCAGCAAGTCGCTGGACGGCTTCGGCGTGATCTACACCGCCTCGCTGACCGAGAGCAAGATCTCGCCTTTCGGCCCCGGCGACACCCGGCCGCTGCCCGGCCTGTCGAAGGATGTGTGGAACCTGACCGGCTACTACGAGAAGCGCGGCTTCTCGGCCCGCGCCAGCTACCGCTACCGCGGCCCGTACGTGGCCGAGGTGACCGGCTTCGGCGCCGACCGCTCGTTCGAGTACGCCAAGGCCGAGCGCATCGTCGACCTGCAGTTCGGCTACGAGTTCCAGTCGGGTGCGGCCAAGGGCCTGTCGCTGCTGGTGCAGGTGAACAACGCCACCAACGAGCCGTACGAGGAGTACTACAACAACGACCCGACGCAGGTGCGCCAGAACACCAAGTACGGCCGCACCGTGCTGTTCGGCATCAACTACAAGCTGTGATGCCGGGGGTGCCGGGCTGCGGGCCCGGCACCGGATTGAAACCGCGGGCCCTGTGCCGCTTCGGCAGCCAGGGCCCGCCTGCTTGAGGAGCAAGCCAGCCATGCAGGACGGACGTGCAGTGCGCGAGGTGGTGATCGTCGGTGGCGGCAGCGCCGGCTGGATGGTGGCCGCCGCGCTGGCCCAGGTGCTGGAAGGGCGGGTGCGCATCCAGCTGGTGGAATCCGACGAGATCGGCACCGTGGGCGTGGGCGAGGCCACCATCCCGCAGATGCGCCTGTTCAACAGCGCGCTGGGCATTGACGAGCACGACTTCGTGCGCGCCACCCAGGGCACTTACAAGCTGGGCATCGAGTTCGTCGACTGGGGCCAGCGCGGCGAGCGCTACCTGCACAGCTTCGGCGGCGTGGGCCAGGACCTGGGCCTGGTGCCCTTCCACCACTACTGGCTGAAGATGCTGCGCCAGGGCCGCGCGCAGCCGCTGGGCCACTACACCCTCAACACCGTGGCGGCGCTGGCCGGCCGCTTCGCACCGCAGGCCCAGGCGCCCGGCCTGCCCACCGTGGGCACGGCCTATGCCTACCACTTCGACGCCGGCCTGTACGCCCGCTACCTGCGCCGCTACAGCGAGGCCAAGGGCGTGGTGCGCACCGAAGGCCGCATCGCCGATGTGCAGCTGCGCCCCGGCGATGGCCACGTGCAGGCGGTGGTGCTGGCCGACGGCCGGCGGGTGGAGGGCGAGCTGTTCATCGACTGCTCGGGCTTCACCGGCCTGCTGATCGAGCGGGCCCTGCACACCGGCTACGAGGACTGGAGCCACTGGCTGCCCTGCGACCGCGCGGTGGCCGTGCCCTGCGAGCGCACCGGCCCGCCCGAGCCCTACACCCGCGCCACCGCCCGCGGCGCCGGCTGGCAGTGGCGCATCCCGCTGCAGCACCGCATCGGCAACGGCCATGTCTTCTGCAGCCGCCACATCAGCGAGGACGAGGCCACCGCCCAGCTGATGGCGCACCTGGACGGCCGGCCGCTGGCCGAGCCGCGGCCGCTGCGCTTCGTCACCGGCAAGCGGCGCAAGCTGTGGCACCGCAACGTGGTGGCGGTGGGCCTGGCCAGCGGCTTCCTGGAGCCGCTGGAATCGACCAGCCTGTACCTGGTGCAGAGCAGCATCTCGCGGCTGCTGCAGTTCTTCCCCACGCTGGACTTCGACCCGCTGAACACCGCCGAGCACAACCGCCAGGCCGATTCCGAGTTCGAGCGGGTGCGCGACTTCATCATCCTGCACTACCACCTGACGCGGCGCGACGACACGCCGTTCTGGACCCGGGTGCGCACGATGGAGCTGCCGGCCACGCTGACCGAGAAGCTGCAGCTGTTCCGCGCCACCGGCCGGCTGTTCCGCGCGCCGTCGGACATCTTCAGCGAGGTGAGCTGGCTGCAGGTGCTGGTGGGCCAGGGCCTGGTGCCGCAGGCGCACCAGCCGCTGGCCGATGTGCTGAGCGACGACGAGGCGGCGTTCTTCCTGGCCAACATCGAACGCGGCGTGGCCCAGCATGCCGGCGCGATGCCGCGCCATGCCGACTACCTGGCCGCGCACTGCGCGGCGGGTGGCTGACCGGCAGCGGCCGGGGGCTGCGCCGGGCGTCCACCCCCCAACACCGGAGACCGCCCGTGCGCCCGACATCCTTCCACGGCCTGCTGGCCACCCTGTGCGCCGCCGGCGCCGGCCTTGGCGCCCACAGCGCGCTGGCGGCCGATTTCGCGTCGACCCGGCCGGTGCCGCGCATCGAGTACTGGCAGCAGCGCCAGGCCACCATCGATGCCCAGGTGGCCGACAGCGACCGCCTGCGCGCGGTGAAGCTGTTGTTCGTCGGTGACTCGATCACCGACTTCTGGCTGCTCGGCGATGACCCCTGGATCCCGGGCCGCCTGCACGGCCGTGCGATCTGGGACACCGCCTTCGGCGGCGCGGTGCCCGAGAACCTGGCGCTGAACATCGGCATCTCGGGCGACCGCACCGAGCACCTGCTGCACCGCATCCTGCCCAAGTCGCAGGGCGGGCTCGGCCAACTGGACAATCCCGCGCTGGCACCCGAGTTCATCGTGCTGATGGTCGGCATCAACAACTCCTACGCCGCCGAGCAGCCGGTGGCCGACAGCGTGTACGCCGGCGTGCTGGCGGTGGCGCGCGCCCTGCACGCCCGCCAACCCGGCGCGCGGTTGCTGCTGCAGTCGATCCTGCCCACCAGCGAGCCGGCGCGCGACGACGCCGTCGTCAAGCCGGTGAACATGCGGCTGGCGGCGCTGGCGCGCAGCGCCGAGTTCGCCGGCTTCACCACCTGGCTGGACCTGTACCCCGCCTTCGTCGATGCACAGGGCCGGCAGCAGGCGCGGCTGTTCGTCGATGGCCTGCACCCCAGCGAGGCCGGCTACGCCGTCTGGCGCGACCGGCTGCTGCCGGCGCTGGCCGCCGCGCGCGCGGCGGCGCGGTAGCCGCCTTCAGACCGACGGCGCCGCCACCACCACCCGGTTGCGGCCTGCATGCTTGGCCTGGTACAGCGCGGCGTCGGCGGCGCGCAGTGCCGCCTCCCAGCCGCTGCGTGCCACGATGGCCGGCGACACGCCGATGCTGACGGTGCAGCGCAGGCTGGTGCCGCCGGCCAGCGGGTGGCTTTGCGCAGCCAGTGCGTCGCGCAGGCGCTCGGCCAAGGCCAGGGCCTGGTCCTGCGCCAGACCGGCGCCACAGCAGCCCACCAGGAACTCCTCGCCGCCCAGGCGGGCCACGAAGTCACCGCCGCGCACATGGGCCGCCAGCGTGCCGGCCACGCCCTGCAGAACGGCATCGCCCGCGGCATGGCCGTGGCTGTCGTTGATCTGCTTGAAGTGGTCGATGTCGATCTGGCACAGCACCAGGGCCTGGGCTGGCCGGCTGCCGAAGTGGCGGTCCAGCGCGGCGTCCAGACCGTTGCGGTTGAGCAGGCCGGTCAGCGGGTCGTGCGTGGCCAGCCGGGCCAGGCGGTCGTTGAGCTGCACGAACACCATCCACAGCAGGTTGGGGCCCAGCAGCACGGTGGTGATGGTGGCATAGCCGTAGTAGATCTGCGCTGGCAGGCCGTTGAACAGCGGCTGCACGCCCAGGCTGACGGCGGCCACCGCGCGCACGGCCGTCAGCAGGCCCAGCATGCCGGTGATCACCGCCAGCACCGTCAGCGGCCAGCGCATGGTGCCGATGACGCGCCGTGTGCCCAGCGTCGCCAGCACCGACAGCCACAGGTAGTTGTGGGCCAGGCCGGCATTGAGCACCGCATGCCGGCCCACGTCCTGCCAGGCCAGGGTGCAGGCCAGCGACAGCGTGGCGAAGCCCAGCGTCCAGCCGGCGATGGCGCGCTGGCCCAGCGGCGGCCGGCCACCGAACTGGCGCAGGCCGGTGGCGTAGCACAGCGTCGCGTAGACCATGGCCGCATCCGGCAGCACGGCCGCCAGGGACGTGCTGGCGTGGCCCAGGGCCAGGCGCAGCAGGTAGGCCAGGCCGAACACCAGCGAGCCGGTGGCGAAGCCGCGCATGCCCGCCGCGTCGTCCATGCGGCGGCCGATCATCGCCAGCAAGCCGCCGATGGCGATCAGGTTCAGCGCCAGGATCAGGATGACGGTGGAAGGGTCCATGCGGGCCGCTGACCGCGGGTGTGCGGCCTCGGGTCAATATCGGCAGGCACCCCGCTGGCTTGACGGCCGGCAGCCGCTGACGGCGCCGACCATCCACTCACTGCGGCTCGATCTTCGCGTCGCGGATGGCCTTGGCCCACTTCACCGTCTCGGCCTGGTTGCGCTTGGCCAGCGCATCCGGCGTGCCCGGGTCGATGGCGAAGCCGATGGCCTGGAACTTGTCCTGCAGGTCCTTGGCCGCGGCGGCGGCGTTGATGGCCGCGTTGAGCTTGTTCACGATCTCCGGCGGCGTGCCGGCCGGGGCGAACACCGCGAAGTAGGCGATCAGCTCGTAGTCCTTCAGGCCCAGCGCCTCGTTGACCGTCGGCAGGTCCGGCACGGCGGCCGAGCGCTTCATCGATGTCACCGCCAGGCCACGGATCTTGCCGGCCTTGTGCTGCGGCACGGTCACGCCGAAGTCGGCGCTGAACATGTTGACCTGGCCGCCGATCAGGTCGGTCATCGCCGCCGGGCCGGCCTTGTAGGGGATCGGGTTCATCGTGATGCCGGCCATGCTGGCCAGCATCTCCGAGCTGACCTGCTGCGAGGTGCTGGCATAGGCGAAGCTCACCTGGCCGGGCTTGGCCTTGGCCAGGTCGACGAACTCCTTCAGCGTCTTGGCGGGCACGTCGTTGTTGACGGCCACCATCAGCGGCACCGAGCCCAGAAAGCCCACTGGCGTGAAGGCCTTGTCCTGGTCGTAGGGCAGCTGCTTCATCAGGAACTTCAGCGCCGCATTGGTGCTGTTGGTGCCCACGAGGATGGTGTAGCCGTCGGCTGGCGCCTTGGCCACGATGTCCGCGCCCAGCATGCCGTTGGCGCCGGGCTTGTTGTCGATGACGATGGGCTGGCCCAGCGTGGCCGACATCTTCTCGGCAAAGGCACGGCCGATCTGGTCGGTGGCGCTGCCAGCGGCAAACGGCACCACCGCGCGGATGGACTTGGTCGGCCAGGACTGGGCCTGCGCGGTGCCGATGCACAGCAGGGCGGCCGTGGCCAGGGCGAGGCGGCGGTTGACTTGGGGCATGGGGACGGTCTCCTGTCGCGTTGTGGTGTTGGGTGCGGGGTCGTGCGGGCGGATTGTCAGCGCGCTGCCGGCTGGTGGCTGCCGTCTGCGTCCAGCGGCAGGTCGAGGATGGCGCTGGCGAGTGTCTTGCCGTGCGCATCCAGCGCCAGCGAGCGGGTGACGCCGCCGCCCAGCGCCTGCGCCAGCACGAAGTGCACGGCACCCAGCTGCGGCAGCAGGTGGCGCGTCACCGGGCCGTGCACCACGCCGCGGTAGTGGGCCTGCACGCGCTCGGGCGTCAGCAGCTGTTCCAGCAGCGGGTAGTGCGCCGGGTCCAGCGCAATCACGCTGAGCGTGGCGCGGTTGCCCTTGTCGCCCGAGCGGGCGATGGCGATGTCATGCAGCTTCATGGGGCGACAGGTCCATCCGGGTGACGGCCGGCTGCGCGGCGGCGCGCGGCACCAGGGCCGAGGCGGCGGCGATCACCTCGCGCACCGATTGGGTGACGCCGCCGCCACCGGCCGGGCCGTTGAGGTACAGCGCCTCCACCTCCTGGCCCACCCGCTCGGCCTGGGCCTGGGTGGTGCAGCGCACCGCCAGACGCACCCGCACCTCGTAGGGCGCGCGGTCGGCGCCCAGGCCGGGGCCGTGCATCGCATCGACGCCGATCAGGTCGGCCCGGTGCTCCAGGCCGGCCCAGCCCAGCCGGTCCAGGCGGTGCTGCAGCAACTGCAGCGCCAGCCGGCCGCGCGCCACCGCGCCCGGGCCGGCGTAGGAGATCTGGCCCTCGCCGATCCAGCCGTCGCGGTAGCCCAGCGTGGCTTTCAGCTGGTCGGGCCGCGGGTGGCCGTGGCCGCCCTGCACCTGCACCCGGTCGCCGCCGAGGTCGGCAAACTGCACGCGGGCGAAGTCGGCCACCACGTCGGGCTGCAGGTAGCGCGCCGGGTCCTCGATCTCGTAGAGCAGCTGGGCGGTGCAGGTCAGCCGGGTCACGCAGCCGCCGGTGCCGGGCAGCTTGGTGATGACGGCGCTGCCATCGGCCTGCACCTCGGCCAGCGGAAAGCCCAGGTCCGCCAGGCCGGGGATGTCCAGCCGACCCGGCTCGGCGATGTAGCCGCCGCTGACCTGGCCCGCGCACTCCAGCAGGTGGCCGACCAGCACGCCCCGGCCCAGCCGCGGCCAGTCGTCCGCCGCCCAGCCGTGGTGGTGCATCAGCGGCGCCAGGAACAGCGCCGGGTCGGCGACCCGGCCGGTGAGCACCACGTCGGCACCCATCGCCAGCGCCGGCAGCAGGGCATCGGCGCCCAGGTAGGCATTGGCCGACAGCAGCCGGTCGCCCAGGTCGGCGGCGCAGGTGGGGCCGCCGGGCGCCGGATCCAGCAAGGCCGGGTTGTGGCGGCGCACCCAGGGCAGCACGTCGTCGCCGGTCAACACCGCCACCGCCAGCCGCGGCAGGCCCAGTTCGCGGCCCACCGCCAGTGCGGCCTGGCCGGCGGCCAGCGGGTGGGCGGCGCCCATGTTGCTGATGACCGTGGTGCCCTGGCGCACGCAAGCCGGCAGCACGGCGCGCAGGCGCTCGGGCAGCAGCGGGTCGTAGCCCTGCGACGGATCGCGGCTGCGGCGCAGCTGGGCCAGGGCGATGGTGCGCTCTGCCAGGCACTCGAACACCAAGGCGTGCAGCCGGCCATGCTCGGCCAGCGCCTGGGCGGGGTCGATGCGGTCACCGGCGTAGCCGGCGCCGCTGCCGATGCGGTACGGATTCATTCGGCTGCAGCATGGCAGCCTGACGCCGCGCTGCCCAGCCCGGCTTTCCCGGGCTGACAGCACTGTCCGGCTGCTATCCGGGCTGGCGCACCAGCACCCGCCCGCCCAGCGGCGGCAGGGTCAGCGTCATCCGGCCATCCTGCGCCGTGGCCGGGCCGTCGCCCCAGGCGGCTGTCCAGGCGCCCGCGGGCGCGCCATCTGGCAGCCGCACCTGCACCGTGCGCGGCGCCTCGGCGTTGTTGAAGGCGGTCAGCGCCCAGGTGGCCTGTGCGCCATCGCCCAGCCTCCGGGCCAGCACCACCACCGCCTCGTCGGGCGACTCCAGCGCCAGCGGCGCCAGCAGGGTGCCGCGGCGCAGCACCGGGTGGGCCTGGCGCATCGCCGTCATGCGGCGGAACTGGGCATGCAGGGCCTCGTCGGGCTGGCCGCCCTGGTCGGCCCAGGGGAAGGGTGCGCGGTTGTAGGGGTCGTCGCCGCCGGTCAGGCCGACCTCGTCGCCGTAGTAGATGGCCGGCGCGCCGGGGTAGCTCATCTGCAGCAGCACTGCCAGTTCCAGCCGGCGCTTGGCACGGGCCACGGTGGTGGCATCGACCACCGGCCCGCCGATGCGGGTGTCGCCGAAGCGGTGCAGCGCGCGCGGCTGGTCGTGCGTGCTCAGCAGGTTCATCAGCGCATGGAAGGCCGGAGCCGGGTACTGCTCGCGCACCAGCTCCAGGTGGCGCAGGCTGGCGCTGGCCGCACCGCCCGCCGCATAGTCGAGCACCGCGTTGCGGAAGATGTAGTTCATCGTCGAGTCGAACATGTCGCCCAGCAGGTGCTTGCTGGCGTCCCACCAGGTCTCGGCGATGGTGATGGCCTGCGGGTCGGTCTGCTTGACCACGGCCCGCCACTCGCGCCAGAAGTCGTCGGGCACCCAGGGCGCCACGTCCATGCGCCAGCCGCTGGCGCCGGCCTGCAGCCAACGGCGTGTCACGCTGTCGGGCGCGCGGTAGGCAAAGTCACGCCAGGCCGGCGCGTTCTTGTCCAGCTCGGGCAGGTCGGGCGTGCCGGCCCAGCCGGTGTACTGGCGGTCGGGGTTGGTCTGCGTCGGGTCGAAGCGGTACCAGGCGGCGAAGGGGGAATCGGCGCGGATGCGCCCGTTCGAGAAGGCGCCGATGTTCGGTTGTCCATCGGCGCCGGTGGTGAAGTTGCCGTAGCGGTCGAAGTACGGCGAATCGCTGCCGGTGTGGTTCAGCGAGGTGTCGACCACCACGCGGATGCCGCGCTTCGCGGCCTCCAGCGTCAGCCGGGTGAAGTCGGCGTTGCTGCCGAAGCCGGGGTCGATGCGTGTGAAGTCGCCGGTGTCGTACTTGTGGTTGCTGGCGGCCTGGAACACCGGCGTCATGTACAGCGTGTTCGCACCCAGCGCGCGGATGTGGTCCAGCTTCTCGATGATGCCGGCCAGGTCGCCGCCGAAGAAGTCGTTGTTGTGCGCGGCATCCGATCCATCGCCGCTGCCGGGCTTGAAGGGCACACCGGTCCAGCGCGGGTGCAGTTCGATGCCGTGGGTCTGGTAGCGGCGGCTGCCGGGCTGGGGGTCGTTGCTGCGGTCGCCATTGCGGAAGCGCTCGGGGAAGACGTAGTAGTACACCGCGTCGGCCGCCCAGTCGGGCGTCTGGAAGCCGGGCTGGTAGACGCTGAGGCGCAGCCGGCGGACGCGCCGCTCGGTGGGCGGCTGCCAGTCGACCACCGCCAGGCCGTTGCTGCCGCGCTCGCGCGTCCAGTGGATGGCGTCGCGGTTGTTCTGCAGGACGTAGTCGCGTCCGCCGATGCGCACGGCGAACCAGTAGCCGTGCACGCTGACATCACCGAAGCGGTGGCTGGCAGTGAAGCGCTCGGTGCCGGCGGTGGTGCCCTGGCCTCGTTGCATCGGGATGCGGGCCACCTCGGTGTAGTCCAGCCGGGTCTGGTCGCCTTCCAGCCGGCGACGTTCCACCACCAGCGTGGCCGATTCCACGCCGGGCAGGGCCGTGAGGCCGAACTGCACCGTGGTGCCGGCCGGCACCGCGCCGAAGGGCGACTTGTCGGCCAGCGCCCGGCTGTCGTGGCGCAGGCTCAGCGCCACCGGGTCGGTGACGGCCTGCGGCCGGGCGGCGTCCACATGGCCGGGCAGCAGTTGCAGGCGCGGGCCGGCGGCGTCCAGCGCCAGGCGCAGGGTCTGCGGCTGGCCGTCGAAGCGGGCCTGCAGGTCGGCGGTGGTGGTGCCGACCGACAGCACCGCCGGCAGGCCGTCGCCGCCCTGGCCGGGCGCGTTGCCGAAGATGCTGGACGCGCTCCAGCTGTCGTCGGCGATCTTGAAGCGCTGGGTGCCGCTGAGCTGCACGTTCAGCAGGTAGGCATGGCAGGTCCAGCGGAACTCGGCCGACTCGTCGGGCTGCCACTGGTTCATGGTGCCGCGCAGGTACAGCGTGGTGGGGCCCAGCGGCGGTGCGCTGCAGCCGGCGGCCGTGGCCGGCGTGCCCGGCCCGGCGGGGCCGGCACAGGCCGTCAGCAAGGCCAGTGTGGCCAGGGCGGCGGCGACAGCGCGCATCAGGGCACCCGCTTGAAGCGGTCGTAGCCGCCCAGGTCGCGCTGGCGCGGCTGCAGCACCAGTACGCCGCGCGGCGGCACGGTCACGGTCAGGAAGCCGGCGCCGAAGCGCGGCGCGGTCTCCGGCGTGTTGTTGCCGGCCAGCGGGCGCAGCAGGTCGATCATCGGCATGTCGTCCATCAGCCAGGGGTTGGCCACCATCACCCGCTCGGTGACGGGCACATCGGCCGGGTTGGCCAGCACCACCACCGTCTCCAGCGCGCGGTCGGTGTGGCGCTCGAAGGCCAGCAGGCGCTCGGCCTCCACCGTGCGGTAGTCGCCCACCCGCAGCGCGCGGTGCTGCTGGCGCAATGCGATCAGCTGGCGCATCCACTGCAGCGCGGGGTTGTCGTCGCGCAGGCGCTCCCACTGCATCGGGCCGCGGTTCTCGGGGTCGCCGCCGCCGGTCATGCCCAGCTCGGCGCCGTAGTAGATGTTGGGCGCGCCGGGCAGGGTGAACTGCAGCGCCTGCACCCAGCGCCGCTGGGCCCCATCGGGCAGCAGCGTGTCGATGCGCGGGATGTCGTGGTTGTCGATCACCAGCCAGCTTTTCAGCATCGGCTCGATGCCGGCGTCGGCCAGCAGCCGTGCCGTCATGCGGTTGGCGGCGGCCGGGCTGATCTCGCCGGCGGACGTGCCCAGCAGGATGTGGCGCAGGCTGAAGTTCATCACCGCGTCGATGCTCTGCATCCAGGCGCCGGGGTAGTTCACCATCTCGCCGACGATGAGCGCATCGGGCTTCTCGGCCCGGGCGGCGGTGCGCAGGTCCTGCAGGTAGGCGGTGCCCAGCTCGTACGAGGTGTCCAGCCGCCAGCCGTCGGCGCCGTCGCGCAGCCAGCTGCGCAGCACCGAACCGGGTGCCTGCCACAGGTGCTGGCGCACCGGCGGGTGCTCCAGGTTCAGTTCGGGCAGGTTCTGGAAGCCAGTCCAGCTGCGGTAGCCGCCGGCGTACTGCGGGCCGATGGCGAACCAGTTGCGGTACGGGCTGGCGGGGTCGGCCAGCGCCTGCTGGAAGATCGGCGCATTGCGGCCCATGTGGTTGAACACGCCGTCGAGCACCACCTTCAGCCCCATGGCATGGGCCTGCCGGGCCAGCCGGCGGAAGTCGTCACGCGTGCCGAACTCGGGCGAGACCTGCTGGAAGTCGAGCGCGTCGTACTTGTGGTTGGTGTAGGCCAGGTGGATGGGGTTGAGGTACAGCACGTCCACACCCAGGCCGCGCACATGGTCGAGCCGGGCCGACAGGCTGGCCAGGTCGCCGCCCCAGAAGTCCAGCTCCTGGGTGTTCAGGCGCAGTTCGGCACTGTCGGTGCCGCGGCGCGCGGGTTCATCCCAGCGGCGCAGCACCTTGGGCGGCGGGTACAGGTGGCGTTTGGCGGCCAGGTCGGCCGGCGGCGCGAAGCGGTCGACCAGCACCTGGTAGACGATGGCGCCGTTGCGCCAGTCGGCGGCGCGGCGGTCGTAGACGCTGGCCTCGGCCGGCGCCTGGGCCAGGGCGGCGCCCATCTGCAGCGCCAGTGCCAGGGCCGCGGCTTGCCGCATCACGGCACCCGCTTGTAGCTGCTGTAGCCGCCTGCGGGCCGCACCTCGGGCTGCAGCACCACGACGCCCTTGGGCGGCAGCGTCAGCGCCACCATGCCGCACTCCACCCGCAGCGGGCCGGGCGCCGTGCCCAGCAGGTCAAGCAGGTGGAACGGGTTCATCAGCCGCGAGTTGCCGGTCATCACCGTCTCGGTGACCGTCTCGTCGGTGGGGTTGGCGATCACCAGCACGGTGTCGGCCACCCGGTCGGTGTGGCGCTCGAAGCCGATCAGCCGGTGGCTGGTGATGGCGCGCAGGTGGCCCACCTTCAGTGCCCGCTGGCCCTGGTGCAGGGCGATCAGCCGGCGGGTCCAGTCCAGCTCGGGATGGCCGGCGTCGACCAGATCCCAGCGCATCGGCGCGCGCATTTCCGGGTCGTCACCGCCGGCCATGCCGACCTCGCTGCCGTAGTACAGGTTGGGCGCGCCAGGCAGCGTGAACTGCAGCACCTGGGCCAGGCGGCGCTGCGCTGCATCTGGCAAGGTGGTGGCCAGCCGCGGGGTGTCGTGGTTGTCCAGGTAGATCCAGCTGCGCAGCATGTGGTCGATGCCGCAGTCGTCGGTCATGCGGTGGATCATGCGCATGGCCGTGGCGCCGTCGAGCTGGCCGCTGGCCAGCTTCAGCAGGATGTGGCGCAGGGTGAAGTGCATCACCGCATCCACATGCGGGAACCACTCGGCCGGGTAGTTGGCGATCTCGCCCACCACCAGCGAGCCGGGCTTCTCGGCATGGGCGGCAGCGGTCAGCTCGGCCAGGTAGCGGAAGCCGATGTCCACCGCCACGTCCAGCCGCCAGCCGTCGGCACCGGCGCGCAGCCACTGGCGCACCGCCGAATCGGTCGCGCCGTAGACGTGGTCGCGCACCGCGGGGTTCTCCAGGTTCAGCTCGGGCAGGTTCTCGGCCAGCCACCAGCTTCGGGCACCGCCGGGGAATTCGGGGCCGACGTTGAACCACGCGCGGTACGGGCTGGCGGCATCGGCCTCGGCCGACCGGAATTTCGGCGAATTGCGCCCCATGTGGTTGAACACGCCGTCCAGCACCAGCTTCATGCCGTGGGCATGGGTGGCATCGGCCAGCGCGCGGAAGTCGTCCATCGTGCCGAACTCGGGCGACAGCTGCAGGTAGTCCAGCGCGTCGTACTTGTGGTTGGTGTAGGCCAGGTGGATGGGGTTGAGGTACAGCACATCCGCACCCAGGCTGCGCACATGGTCCAGCCGGCGGGCGGTGCTGGCCAGGTCGCCGCCCCAGAACTGGATCTCCTGGCTCCACAGCCGGGCGTCGTCCAGGTAGCGGCCGTTGCGCGGCGTGTCGCTCCAGGCCATCAGCTGCTTGGGCGCCGGGTACAGGTGGGCCTTGGCCGCCAGGTCGGCGCTGGGCGCGAAGCGGTCGACCAGCACCTGGTAGATGACGGCGCCGCAGCGCCAGTCGGCCTCGCGGGCGGCGTAGACAGCGCTGTCGGCCGGATCGGGGGCGTGGTCGGGGTGCATGCAGGGGTGCGGTGGATCAGGGGGCGCCGGCCGGCAGCACCTGCCAGACGGCAAAGCTCTGCGCGGCCAGGTCGGCCGGGGCGTTGCCGGAGCCATCCGCGCGCAGCGCGGCGGGGGCGTCCGTGCGCAGCAGCGGCTGCAGGCGCGCGCCAGCGGGCAGGCCGGCCAGCGCCAGGCGGGCCGGGCTGCGGCCGTAGTTGTAGGCCATCACCAGGTGGTCGCTGCCCAGTTGGCGCTGGAATGTCAGCGTGGCGCCCTCGGCCCGGGCCTGGCGGAAGCTGCCGCGCGCCACCGCCGGGTGCTGGTTGCGCAGGGCCAGCAGGGCACGGTAGTGGTGCAGCAGGCTGGTGGGGTCGGCCTCCTGGGCGGCCACGTTGTGGGTGGCGAGATTGGATGCCAGCGCGCGGAACGGCCGGCCGGTGGTGAAGCCGCCGGTGGTGGCATCGGCCGTCCAGCTCATCGGGCCGCGGATCTCGGGGTCCTCGGCCAGCCCGGCGGCGCCGGCCTGGCCGATCTCCTCGCCGTAGTAGATGGTGGGCGTGCCGGGCAGCAGCAGGTAGGTGGCGGCGGCCAGGCGGTAGGCGGCGGCGTCGCCGCGCAGCTGGTCCATCAGCCGCCGGCCGGTGAACTTGTCGTGGTTGGCCAGGAAGGTGCCGATGTTGGCCAATGCGCTGGCCGGTGCGCCGGCGGTGTAGCTGGCCACCTTGGCCACGGCTGCGGCATCGCCTTGCGCGGCCTGCACCAGGGCCGATTCCAGGCCGAAGGCGAAGGCGGCGCCACACAGGCCGGGCTGGGCGTAGTCCAGTGGCTGGGCGGTTGCCTCGCAGACGGTGTAGCGCCGGCTGTAGGCCTTGACCAGGCGCTGGATCCCGGCGGTCAGCGCGCGGCTTTCGGGCTGGTCGTTCCAGTCGGTCGCGTTGTTCTCGATCAGGTGCGGCACCGCATCCAGCCGGAAGCCGTCGAGCCCGCGGTTCAGCCAGAAGCGCAGGCTGCTGGCGTGGTAGTCCATCACCGCCGGGTGCCGGAAGTTGAAGTCGGGCATCTGCGGCCCGAAGGTGGCGAAGTAGAAATCCCGTGCGCCCGGCGCCGGCCGGGCCAGCGTCTTCGGGTCGCCACCGTGCAGCCAGGGCTGGCTGGCGGTGTGGTACCAGGGGTTGTTGCCCCAGATGTCCCAGCCAGCGGGCGCGGCATCGGCCCAGACAAACCAGTCGCGGAACGGGCTGGCCGGGCCCTGGCGCGCCGCCACGAACAGCGGGTGCGCGGCGGCGCTGTGGTTGATCACGTAGTCCATGATCACGCCGATGCCACGCGCATGGGCCTGGCGGATCAGGTCGTCGAAGTCGGCCAGCGTGCCGTATTCGGGCGCGATGGCGCGGAAGTCGGTGGTGGCATAGCCATGGTCGCCGTCGGCATTGGCGGTGACCGGCATCAGCCAGAGGCCGCGCACGCCCAGGCGCTGCAGGTGGTCGAGCTTGCTGGTGAGGCCGCGCAGGTCGCCGATGCCGTCGCCGTCGCTGTCGGCATAGGCGCGCACGAAGACTTCCATGAACGCACCGTGCTGCCAGCCCTCGGTGAGTGGGCTGCCCGGGTCCTGCATCGGCACCGGCGACAGATCCGGCCCCGGGGTGGCCGGCGGCAACGCGCAGCCGGCCGCCAGCAGGCCGCCGGCCAGGGCCACGGCGGCAGGCGCGAATGGGCGACGGAAGCGCAGGCTCAGGTGGGGCGACATGGTTGAGAATGTAGCGAAACTACACTCTAGCACGCTGGATTCAGGTGCTTGGCAGCCAGTGTTTACCCTGCATTCAATGGTGCGGGGTGCGGTCTTGTAGTTTTGCTACGCTATGATTTTGGTGCCCAGTCGCTTGCCGGGCTTGTCTTGCCCGGGTGCCTGTCGTGCCATGACCTTGCTGCCGTCCTTCCGCTTCTGCGCTGCTGTCCGCCTGGCCTGGCGCCCGTGGCTGGCCGCGGGGGTGCTGGCGGCCTGCGGATTGCCGGCGTGGGCGGCCGATCCCGGCATGCTGCGCGCCGCCTGCGATGCCTCCACCCACGCCACCGTGCTGCGCGCCGATGCCGCGCCGGCCACCGCCGCCGCGGTGTGGCTGGATGCCACCCGCCTGCAGTGGCCGGGCACCGCCGATGCCGGCCGCTTCCGCCTGCTGCATGCGCCGGCCGGCGGCATCGTCGCCGCGCCGGGCCAGCCGGCGCAGGGTGCCGAATCGGCCCTGGTGTTGCAGCCGGCGGCGCGGCCGCTGCCGGTGGACCTGCAGCTGCGCCACCGCCACCTGGCCGACGGCGCGCGCCTGGCCTTGGCGCCGGCCGATGCCACACCGGCGCGGCTGCAGGCCCTGCACCGCGGCCAGCTGCTGCTGGTGCAGGAAGACGCCGCCGGCCGCGTGCTGCAGGCCACCGGCGTGCAGGCCGCGGCGGCGCTGGACGATCTCTACGCCCCCGCCGAGGCCCTCACCGACCTGGGCGTGACGCTGTCGCGCCAGGCCACCCGCTTGCGCCTGTGGGCGCCCACTGCCCAGGCGGTGCACCTGTGCCTGCATGCCAGCGACACCGCCCCCGCCCAACCCGCGGTGCCGGCGCTGCAGCGCGACGACGCCACCGGCAGCTGGCAGCTGCAGCTGCCCGGGCGGCCGCCGGCGCGCTACGCCCGCTACCTGGTGGATGTGTGGGTGCCGGGCACCGGCCTGGTCCGCCAGCGGGTGACCGATCCCTACGCCATCAGCCTGGGCACCGACGGCCGCCACACCTGGATCGGCAGCCTGGACGAGCCCGCCACCCAGCCGCGCGGCTGGGCCACCGCACCGCGCCCGGCGCCCCGCCCCGGCAACACCGGCCTGGCGATCTACGAGCTGCATGTGCGCGATTTCTCCATCGGCGACGCCACCGTGCCGCCGGCGTTGCGCGGCCAATACGGCGCCTTCACCCAGGCCGACAGCGCCGGCATGCGCCACCTGCGCGCGCTGGCGCAAGCCGGTATGACCGACGTGCACCTGCTGCCGGTGTTCGACATTGCCAGCGTGCCCGAATCCGGCTGCACCACCCCCACCGTCCCGGCGGCACCGCCCGACAGCCCGGCGCAGCAGGCTGCGGTGATGGCGCAGGCCGCCACCGACTGCTTCAACTGGGGCTACGACCCGCTGCACTTCAACGCGCCCGAGGGCAGCTACGCCAGCCGGGCCGACGACGGCGCCACCCGCATCCGCGAGTTCCGCCAGATGGTGATGTCTCTGCACGCCGCCGGCCTGCGGGTGGGCATGGACGTGGTCTACAACCACATG
Organism: Pseudaquabacterium pictum; assembly: GCF_005403045.1. Lineage (GTDB taxonomy): Bacteria > Pseudomonadota > Gammaproteobacteria > Burkholderiales > Burkholderiaceae_C > Pseudaquabacterium > Pseudaquabacterium pictum. Next base: position 74,336 of record NZ_BJCL01000016.1, on the reverse strand, counting down.
TCGGCCGCGGGGCAGCATCCGCAGTCGGTGCTGGACCGCATCGTGCCGGGCTACTACCACCGGCTGGATGCCCAGGGCCGCATCACCCGCAGCACCTGCTGCGACAACACCGCCACCGAGCACCGCATGATGCGCAAGCTGATGCTCGATTCGGTGCGGCTGTGGGCGCGCCAGTACCGCATCGACAGCTTCCGCTTCGACCTGATGGGCCACCAGCCGAAAGAGGCGATGGTGGCGCTGCAGCAACTGCTGCGCCAGGACAATGGCCGCGACATCCAGCTGATCGGCGAGGGCTGGAACTTCGGCGAGGTGGCCAACGGCGCGCGCTTCGTGCAGGCGGCGCAGGGCATGCTGTCGGGCACCGGCATTGCCACGTTCAGCGACCGCGCGCGCGACGCGCTGCGTGGCGGTGGCGTGGGCGATGGCCCGGCGGCGGTGGTGGCACGCCAGGGCTGGCTGAATGGGCAGGCGGACGGTGCAGACCGCAGCGCCGCGATGGCCGCCGCCGACCTGGTGCGCCTGGGCCTGGCCGGCACGCTGCGCGGCTACACCTTCACCAGCCACACCGGCGCGCCGCGTCGCGGCGATCAGCTGGTGTATGCCGGCCAGCCAGCGGGTTATGTCGACGCCCCCGGCGAGGTGGTGAACTACGTCGAGAACCACGACAACCACACGCTGTGGGATGTCAACGCCTTCAAGCTGCCGATCGACACGCCGGCCGCCGAGCGTGCCCGGGTGCAGCTGCTGGCGCTGGCCACCACCGCCTTCAGCCAGGGCGTGGCCTACTTCCATGCGGGCGTCGAGGTCCTGCGCAGCAAGTCGCTGGACGGCAACAGCTACGACTCGGGCGACTGGTTCAACCGGCTGGACTGGACCCACCAGACCAACCACTTCGGCACAGGCCTGCCGCCGGCGGGCGACAACCAGGCGCTGTGGCCGCTGGCCGCGCCCCGGCTGGCCGATGCACGCCTGCGGCCGGCGCCGGCCGACATCGCCTTCGTGCGCGACGGCTTCCTCGACCTGCTGCGCATCCGCGCCAGCAGCAGCCTGTTCCGCCTGACCACGGCCGATGCGGTGCAGCAGCGGCTGGTGCTGCACGACACCGGCCCGGCGCAGAACCCCGCACTGATCGCCGCCGAGCTGGACGGCCGCGGCCTGCCCGGCGCCGGCTTCGCCCGCCTGCTGGTGCTGCTCAACACCAGTCCGGCGGACCAGAGCCTGTCCATCGACAGCAGCCGTGGCCAGCCCTGGGTGCTGCACCCGGTGCACCGGTCCGCCGGCGCGGCCGACCGCCGTGCCGCCTCCGCCGCCTTCTACCGCACCGCCGGCGCCTTCCGCGTGCCGGGTCGGACCGCCGTGGTGTTCGTGGTGGACCGATGATGTGCGTCCAGAACCAGACCGGAGACCGCCCCGCGTGACCACCTTCCCTGCCCTGCACCGGCTGCTGGCCGCGGCCGCCCTGGTGGCGGGCGCCACCACGGCCCAGGCTGCCACCATCACCATCGCCTGCGGTGCCAGCGCGCCCGAGATCGAGCACTGCTGGAAGCATGCCGAGGCCTGGGCCAGGAAGACCGGCCACACGGTGCGCAACTACACCCAGCCGGCCAGCGCCACCGCGGCGCTGGCGGTCTACCGCCAGCTGTTTGCCGCCAAGAGCAGCGACATCGACATCATCCGTGTCGACGTGATCTGGCCCGGCATCCTGAAGGACCACCTGCTCGACCTGAAGCCCTACAGCTTGGGGCAAGAGGCCGAGCACTTCCCGGCCCTCGTGGCCAACAGCACCATCGGCGGCCGGCTGCTGGGCATGCCCTGGTACACCGACACCGGCCTGCTGTACTACCGCGCCGACCTGCTGGCCAAGTACAAGCGCCCGGCGCCCACCACCTGGGCCGAGCTGGCCGCCACCGCCGCCATCGTGCAGGCGGGCGAGCGGGCCGCCGGCCAGAAGGACTTCCAGGGCTTCGTCTTCCAGGCCAAGAGCGGCGAGAGCCTGACCTGCAATGCGGTGGAATGGATCGCCAGCTTCGGCGGCGGCCGGCTGGTGGACGAGCGCGGCGACATCACCATCAACAACCCGCAGGCGGTGCGGGCGCTGGCCACGGCCGCGCAGTGGGTGGGCAGCATCTCGTCGGTGGGCGTGCTGAACTATGCCGAGGAGGATGCGCGCGGCGTGTTCCAGAACGGCCAGGCACTGTTCATGCGCAACTGGCCCTATGCCTGGTCGCTGCTGGAAAGCCCCGACAGCGTGGTGCGCGGCAAGGTGGGTGTGTCGCCGCTGCCCAAGGGCGACGGCCCGGGCGCCCGCCACGCCGGCACGCTGGGCGGCTGGCAGCTGGCGGTGTCCAAGTACAGCAAGCACCCCGAGGTGGCGGCCGATCTGGTGATGCACATGGCCAGCGCCGCGGTGCAGAAGGACCGCGCCATCCGGGGCAGCTTCAACCCCACCCGCCCGGCGCTGTACAAGGATCCGCAGGTGGTCGCGGCCAACAGCTTCATGGCCAGCCTGCTGGGCACCTTCGAGGACTCGGTGGCGCGGCCGTCGGGCGAGGCGGGGCTGAAGTACCCGTCGGTGAGCCTGGCGCTGAGCAATGCCGCGCACGATGTGCTGGGCCGCAAGGCCACGCCCGAGGCGGCGGTGCGCAAGCTCGAAGGCCAGCTCAAGCTGGTGCGGCGCGAGCGCTGGTGATTGCAGGGAGGCCCAGAACATGAACAACCGCGTGCGCACCGCCTGGCTGTTTCTCGCGCCCATGCTGGTGCTGATGGCGGTGGTGGCCGTGTGGCCGCTGCTGCGCTCGGTGTGGTTCGCCTTCACCGAGACCAACATCAACAACATGCAGGCCAGCCGCTTCATCGGGCTGGAGAACTTCTTCGGCCCCTACGGCCTGTTCTTCAACCCCAACTACGCCGACGGCTTCTGGGCCAGCGACTGGGGCACGGCCATCCGCAACACCTTCCAGTTCGCGGTTGTCTCGGTGGCGCTGGAGACGCTGGCCGGCCTGGGCGTGGCCCTGCTGCTGAACCAGGAGTTCAAGGGCCGCACCCTGGTGCGCACCGCGGTGCTGGTGCCCTGGGCCATCCCCACCATCGTGTCGGCCAAGATGTGGGGCTGGATGCTGCACGACCAGTTCGGCGTGGTGAACCAGCTGCTGCTGGACTGGGGCCTGATCGCCGAGAAGATCGCCTGGACGGCCGATGCCAGCACCGCGATGTGGAGCGTGGTGGCGGTGGACGTGTGGAAGACCACGCCCTTCATGGCGTTGCTGATCCTGGCCGCGCTGCAGACCCTGCCCAAGGATTGCTACGAGGCCGCGCGGGTGGACGGCGTGCACCCGCTGCGGGTGTTCTGGAAGGTGACGCTGCCGCTGATCCGCCAGCCGCTGCTGGTGGCGGTGGTGTTCCGCCTGCTCGATGCACTGCGGGTCTTCGACCTGATCTATGTGCTGACCAGCAACGACAGCAGCACCATCAGCATGTCGGGCCTGGTGATGCGCGAGATGGTGGAGGCCGGCAACGTGGGCTTCGGCTCGGCGGCGTCGACCTCGCTGTTCCTGATCATCATGCTGTCGGCGGTGGTCTTCCTGCGGGCCACCCGCGTCAAGCTGGCGGAGAAGTGATGCAGCAACGTCCACTCTGGGGCAGCGTGGCGCTGTACTGCGCCGCCGCGATGATCGTCTTCATCTCGGTGGGCCCGTTCCTGTACATGGTGGCCACCTCGTTCAAGACCGGCTCGGCGCTGTTCGACAGCCAGATCTGGCCCAAGCATCCGACGCTGGCCAACTACACCGCGCTGTTCGAGGGCGCCCAGCCCTTCGGGCGGCACCTGCTCAATTCCGTCATGGTGGCCACGCTCACCGTGGGCGCCGCCATCCTGATGGGCGTGACCGCCGCCTATGCCCTGGGTCGCATCCGCTTCAAGGGCAAGGAGCTGCTGATGCTCACCCTGCTGGGCGTGTCGATGTTTCCGCAGGTGGCGGTGCTGTCGGGCATGTTCGAGCTGATCCAGTCGCTCGGCCTGTTCAACCGCGCGCTGGGCCTGGTGGTGCCGTACACCATCTTCACCCTGCCGTTCACCGTGTGGATCCTCACCACCTTCATGCGCGACCTGCCGAACGAGCTGGAAGAGGCCGCCATCATGGACGGCTGCGGGCCGCTGCGCATCATCTTCCAGGTCTTCCTGCCGCTGCTGTGGCCGGCGCTGGTGTCCACCGGGCTGCTGGCGTTCATCGGCGCGTGGAACGAGTTCCTCTTCGCGCTGACCTTCATCGTCGAGGACGACCAGCGCACGGTGCCGGTGGGCATCTCGCTGATCGCCGGCGCCACCGCATTCGAGATCCCCTGGGGTTCGATCATGGCCGCCTCCGTCATCGTCACCCTGCCGCTGCTGGGCCTGGTGCTGGTGTTCCAGAAGAAGATCGTCTCCGGCCTGACCGCCGGTGCTGTGAAAGGCTGATCCGCATGTCGCGCATCGAGTTCAACCGCGTCAACAAGCGCTACGGCCCCAACCTGCCGCTGACCATCAAGGACGCCACCCTCACCGTCAACGACGGCGAGTTCTGCGTCTTCGTCGGCCCGTCGGGCTGCGGCAAGAGCACGCTGCTGCGCTGCGTGGCCGGGCTGGAAGACATCACCAGCGGCGATCTCAGCATTGCCGGCACCCGGGTGAACGACCTGCCGCCGGCCAAGCGCGGCGTGGCCATGGTGTTCCAGAGCTATGCGCTGTACCCGCACATGACGGTGGCACAGAACATGGCCTTCGGCCTGCAGGTGATGGGCGCCGACAAGGCGGCCATCGCCGCCAAGGTGAAGGCCGCGGCCGACATCCTGCAGCTCACGCCGCTGATGGACCGGCTGCCCAAGATGCTGTCGGGCGGCCAGCGCCAGCGGGTGGCCATCGGCCGTGCCATCGTCAAGGAGCCCAAGGTCTTCCTGTTCGACGAGCCGCTGTCGAACCTGGACGCCGCGCTGCGGGTGCAGACCCGGCTGGAGATCGCCAAGCTGCACCACGACCTGGGCTCGGCCAGCATGATCTACGTGACGCACGACCAGGTGGAGGCCATGACCCTGGCCGACAAGATCGTGCTGCTGCACACCGGCCAGCTGATCGACGAACGTGGCAGCGTGGCCCAGGTGGGCAGCCCGATGACGCTGTACCACCGCCCGGCCAGCACCTTCGTGGCCGAGTTCATCGGCAGCCCGAAGATGAACCTGCTGCCCGGCCGGCTGCAGTCGGCCGAGGCCGGCCATGCGCGCGTGGAGGTGGCCGGCCAGGTGCTGACCGCCGCGGTGGATGCGCGTGCGGTGCCGGCCGGCAGCGCGGTGCAGATCGGCGTGCGGCCCGAGCACATGGCGGTGGCCGACAGCGGCGAGGGCGCCGCCCTGCCGGCCAGCCTGCTGCATGTGGAGCGGCTGGGCGATTCGTCGCTGCTCTACGTCAACGTGGGCCCGGGCCTGCCGACGATGACGGTGAAGATGGATGGCAGCGTGAGCCGCGCTGCCGGCAGCCAGCTGACGTTGCGGCTGGTGCCCGAGGCGCTGCACCTGTTCGACAGCGCGGGGCAGGCCTGCGTGCGGACGGTCGACCTGCCGGTCTGACACGGGCAGATCCGGCCACCGGGTCCGGAACGCGGCCGCTGGTCGGTGCCGGTCGCTGGCCTCCCATGGGCCAATGTGGCGCGTCTGCAGATGCCGATTCGCGGCCACCAGGGCATGGCTTGACATCGGCTTCACATGGGCGCCCGTAGACTGGTTCCTCCGCGTCCTGGAGAGGCCTGGATGAAGCGCACACCCGGGAAGACATGTGCCGCGTTGCCGGTTGGAGGAAAGCGCGCATGAACGAAGTCGCACCACTGCACGTCCTGGTGGTCGAGGACCACGGGCCGCTGCGGACCCAGGTGGTGGCCCTGCTCCGTGACGCGGGCCACGCCGTCGAGGAAGCCAGCGACGGCCGCCTGGCCCTGCAGATGGCGCTGGAGCAGCCACCCGATGTGCTGGTGCTGGACCTGGGCCTGCCGGGCCTGGACGGCGTTCAGCTGTGCCGCGCGCTGCGCGAGTCCGCATCCGTCCACGTGCCGGTCCTGATGCTCACGGCGCGCGACAGTCTGGACGACAAGGCGCAAGGCTTTGCGGCCGGTGCCGACGACTACCTCGTCAAGCCCTTTGCCGGGGAAGAGCTGCTCTGGCGCTGCCGCGCCCTGTCGCGCCGGCACCGCCTGGGCCAGCCCCATGTGCTGGTGCTCGGCGCGCTGCGGCTGGACCGCACCCGCGGGCGGGCCGAACGGGCCGACCGGTCCCTGGACCTGACGCCCATCGCCTACCAGTTGCTGCTGCACCTGGCGCAGGCCTGGCCGCGCGTCGTGACGCGGTCGGAGCTGGTGCGCAGCGTGTGGGGTGATGAGCCGCCAGAGTCCGACGCCCTGCGCAGCCACCTGTACCTGCTGCGCCAGGCGCTGGACAAGCCCTTCGGCACGCCGATGCTGAAGACCGTGCACGGCGTGGGCTACACCCTGGAACTGCCGCGTGCCTGAGATTCCACCGGCGTCCTGCGCGCCCGGACCGACGCTGCCGCCTCTGCCCAGGCCCCGCCAGGGGCTGCAACGCCAGCTGATGCTCAGCTTCACGCTCTTCACCCTGGGCGTGAGCGTTCTGCTGGGCCTGTTCACCATGGTCTTTGTGTACGCGGTGGAAGACCGCTTCATCGCGGACACGCTGTCCCGCGCGGCCTCTGCGATGCAGCGCCAGCACCAGGTCAGCTTACGCTGGCCGGCGCCGCCGCAGGCCTTCATGCAGCGGCACGACTCGGCCGCCAGCCTGCCAGCCGACTTGCGCGAGGCCTGGCAGGCCCGGCCGCTCCGGCGCGAACATGCCGGCACCCAGGGCCGCCACTACCACCTCCATTGGCTGGACCGTCCGCGCGGCGCGCCGCCCGACCCGCCCGTGCCAGACGCCCGCCACCCTTTGCTGGTGGCCGAGGTCAGCGGGCTGCTGGTGGTGCGGCCCTTTCGCCGCGAGTTGCTGGCGTGGTGGGCGGCTGGCAGCGGCGCCCTGGTGCTGGCGGCCCTGGGGCTGGCTGCCTGGCGTGCACGGCGCCTCAGCGCGCCCCTGGTGCGCCTGGCCGACGCCATCGCACGCAGCCGGCCGGGGGACGGTTCGACACGGTCCAGCCCCGACGCCTTGGACCGCCGCGACGACGAGGTGGGCCTGCTGGCCCGCCACCTCGACGCGCTCACGGCGCGCACCCAGGCCTTCATCGACCGCGAACGGGTCTTCACACGCGACGTCAGCCACGAGCTGCGCACGCCGCTGGCCGTGCTGGGCATGGCCACCGAGCGCCTGATGGGGCGCCACGACCTGCCCACCGGTGTGCCGGCCCAGCTGCAGCAGATGCGCCAGACCTTGTGGGATCTGGAGCAGACCGTCAACACCTTGCTGGCGCTGGCGCGCGAGGGCCATGCGCCAGCCGCGCCAGTTGCGCTGGCCGACGGGGCACCGGCCACCGCCGCCGCTGCGCTGGCGGTGCTGCCGCTGCTGGAGCGCGTGGTGCTGGAGCAGATGTCGCGGCTGCAGGGCAAGGACATCCAGCTGGAGATCGATGTCAGCCCGGCACTGCGCCTGGACCTGCCACCGGGCGTGCTGCACATCCTGCTGTCCAACCTGGTCGGCAATGCCTTTGCCCATGGCGAACCCGGGCCGGTGCGCGTGTCCGCCGACGTCCAGGGTCTCCAGTTGGAGAACCGCAGCCAGGCGCTGCCGGCCGGGTTGAGCGCACGGCTGGGCCAACCCTTCCAGAAGGGTGCCGCCAGCGCGGGCTTCGGCCTCGGCTTGGCCATCGTGCACCGTCTGGCCGAGCACCAGGGCCTGGCGCTGGCGCTCAGCCAGGCGGACGGCAACACCCGCGTGCAGTTGCTGTGGGCCCCCAGGGGCTGGCTGGCCCCGCCTGCGGGTTCTGCCAGCGCTTGACCGGCCCGCACTGAAGGTCCGCCGGCAGCCCTGGTCCGGGCTTCACGCGCCATTCACACCGCCCTCCTTAGCGTTGCGTCGCAGGCCTGCCCCGGTGCGTTGCCACCCGGGCCGGGCCCTGCGTTCTCAACATGCATCGGAGCGATGATGAAACACAAGCGCGCATTCACCGTGATCGGAATCTTCATGGGCCTGGCGGCTGCGGTCGCCGCCGCCATCTGGCACTTCGTCTGGCTCAAGCCCTACAGCATCACCCCCAGCGAGCTGCAGGCGCGGTACGCGTACAAGGCGGCGTTCACCCCGGGCGAAGGCCATTCGGTCCACATCCGGCTGCAGAGCTTCGATGGCGCGCTGCTGCACGGCCGCATCGTCTACCCCGGCGATCCGGCACAGGCGCGCCGGCCGTTTCCGGTGCTGATCGGCATGCATGCGATGGGCCGCAGCCACCTGCGCTGGTGGCTGCCGGACATCGGCGGACGACCCACCATCGAGCAGACGCACCGCATCACGCAGATGGCGCTGCAGCAGGGGTACGCCGTGGTGGCCATCGATGCGCGCGGGCATGGTGAGCGCAGGCACCTCGGCCAGCGGACCCTGGCGCAACGCGCCATGCGCGACATGCACTGGTTCGGACAGCGGCAGGCCTACGAGCAGATGATCGTCGACACCGTGCGCGACCACCGCGTGCTGCTCGATTGGCTGGTCGCGCAACCCCAGCTGGACGCCGGGCGCATCCTGGCCGCCGGCTACAGCATGGGCGCACAGGGCGCGCTGCTGCTCGCGGGGCTGGACGACCGCGTGCAGGCCGTCGCTGCCATGGTGCCGCCGCACCTGGGCGACAACGTGGCCGTCGTGGCACCGATGAACCTGGTCGGCGGACTGCAGGGCAAGCGCGTCTGGCTGCTGACGGGTGACGACGACGAGCATGCCAGCACGCAGCAGAACCAGGCCCTGTTCCAGGCCATCCCCAGCCAGGACAAGAGGCACCTGCGCTTCGCGTCAGGGCATCTGTTGCCGACGGACTATGTCGAGCGCTTGTCGGACTGGTTCAGAACGGGTAGCCGCGCGGCGCCGTCTGCACCGTGATCCAGCGCAGTTCGGTGAACTCGGCAATGCCGGCCTGGCCGCCGAAGCGGCCCCAGCCCGAGCCCTTGACACCGCCGAAGGGCATCGGCGCCTCGTCGTGCACCGTGGGGCCGTTGACATGGCAGATGCCGCTCTCGATGCGCTGGGCCACAGTGAGGGCGCGCGCGGTGTCGCGGCCGAACACGCTGGCCGACAGGCCGTACTCGTTGTCGTTGGCGCAGGCCACGGCGGCGTCCACGCCGTCCACCCGCACGATGCACTTCACCGGGCCGAAGGTCTCCTCGTGGTAGATGCGCATCTTGGGTGTCACATGGTCGAGCAGCGTGGCCGGCATCAGCGTGCTGTCGGCCTTGCCGCCGCACACCAGCTTCGCGCCCTTGGCCAGCGCATCGTCGATCAGCGCGTTGCAGTGCTCCACCGTGCCCATGCCGATCACGCTGCCCAGCACCACCGGCTCGGGCTTGCGCGGGTCGCCCAGCGGCAGGCTCCTGGCCTTGCGGGCGAACATCGCCACGAAGTCGTCGGCCACCTTGCGGTCGACCACGAAGCGCTCGGTGCTCATGCAGATCTGGCCCGAGTTGGCGAAGGCGCCGAAGGCGGCGGCGTTCACCGCGGCCTCCAGGTCGGCGTCGTCCAGCACCACCATCGGTGCCTTGCCGCCCAGCTCCAGCACGCTGGGCTTCAGGTACTTGGCGCAGGTCAGGGCGATCAGCTTGCCCACCCGCGTGCTGCCGGTGAAGTTGACGCGCCGCACCGCCGGGTGGGCCACCATGGCCTCCACCACCGCGCCGGCATCGGCCGGGGCATTGGTCACGTAGTTCACCACCCCGGCCGGGAAGCCGGCGTCCTGCAGCGCCTCGATGATCAGCTGGTGGGTGCGCGGGCAGTTCTCGCTGCCTTTCAGCACCACGGTGTTGCCGCAGGCCAGCGGCGTGGCGATGGCCCGCACGCCCAGGATGATCGGCGCGTTCCACGGTGCGATGCCCAGCACCACGCCGGCCGGCTGGCGCAGGCCCATGGCCAGGCTGCCGGGCACATCGCTGGGGATCAGGCTGCCGCCCACCTGGGTGGTGAGTGCGGCCGCTTCACGCAGCATGCCGGCGGCCAGCATGACATTGAAGCCGGCCCACATGGCGCTGGCGCCGGTCTCCGCAGGCACGGCTTCGACGAACTTCGGCGTCTTGGCTTCCAGCGCGTCGGCGGCCTTCAGCAGCAGGGCGCGGCGCTCGCTGGGGCCGGTGTGGCGCCAGGTGGTGAAGGCTTCGGCCGCGGCTTCCACCGCGGCCACGGCGTCAGCCGTGCTGGCCGCCGGCGCGCGGCTGGCGATGCTGCCGTCCAGCGGGTTGCGGCGCTCGAAGCTGGCGCCACGCTCGGCCGACACGGCCAGGCCATTGATCAGCATCTGCACATCGGACACGGGGGTCTCCTTGGATAGCGTCGAAGAGGATGTCTTGGTGGTGGATGTGGTGCCGGCCTTGCCCAGGTAGGCCTCGCGCACCACGCTGGACCGGGTCAGCAGCCCGGCCGGCCCGCTGGCCACCAGGCGGCCGCGTTCCATCACGTAGCCGCGGTCGGCGATGGCCAGCGCCTTCTTCACGTTCTGCTCGACCATCAACACGGTCACGCCCTGGTCGGCGATGCGGCGCACGATGGCCAGCAGTTCGTCGACCATCTTCGGCGCCAGGCCCAGCGAGGGCTCGTCCAGCATCAGCAGGCGCGGCGCGCTCATCATGGCGCGGGCCACCGCCACCATCTGCTGCTCGCCGCCGCTCATCGTGCCGGCCAGCTGGCGGGCGCGTTGCTTCAGTTTCGGGAAATCCTCGTAGGCCTGGGCGATGCGGCGCTCCCGCTCGGCCGGCGCCACCAGCCAGCCGCCCAGTTCCAGGTTTTCATGCACCGTCATCTGGGCGAACAGCTGCCGGCCCTCGGGCACCAGCACCAGGCCACGCTTCACCAGATCGCTGGTCTTGGCGTCGGTGGGCAGGTCTTCGCCGTCCAGCGTCAGCGTGCCGCCGCGCGGGATCAGGCCGTTCACCGCCTTCAGCAGCGTGGTCTTGCCGGCGCCGTTGGGGCCCAGGATCACGGTGAGCCCGGGGCGGGCTTCCAGCGAGACGTCGCGCAGCACCAGGAAGGCGCCGTAGCCGGCCGACAGGTTGCGGATGCGCAGGTGGGCCAGGCGCTGGTCCAGCGCGGCCTCGATGTCGTTCTTCATGCCGCGGCCTCTTCCTGGGTGCTCGCCATGTCGCTCATCTCGTCGCCCAGGTAGGCCTCCACCACCTCGGCATTGCGCACCACCTCGGCCGGCGTGCCGTCGGCGATCTTGCGGCCCTGGTGCAGCACGATCACCCGCTCCACATAACGCAGCAGGGTGGTCACCGCATGCTCGATCCAGATCACCGTCAGGTCCAGCTCGTCGCGCAGGCGGCGGATCAGCTGCGCCATCGCGTCCACCTCGGCCTCGGTCAGGCCGGCGGCCACTTCATCCAGCAGCAGGATGCGTGGCCGCGTGGCCAGCGCCATGCCGATCTCCAGCAGCCGCTGCTGGCTGGGCGTGATGGCGGCGGCCGGCAAATTGGCCTGAGCCGTCAGGCCGATCAGGTTCAGGATGCTGGCCGCGTCCTTCAGCAGCCAGCTGGCCTGGCGGCCCCGGCCGGCGAACTGCAGGCCGAAGTCGATGTTGGCCGCCACGCCCAGGCCCGCGAAGACCCGCGGCGTCTGGAAGGTGCGGGCCACGCCCGCGGCGGCATAGCGGTGCGGCTTGGCGCCGGTCAGCCGCTTGCCACCGGCAAACAGCTCGCCGCCGGTGGGCGGCTGCACGCCCGACAGCGCATTGAAGAAGGTGGTCTTGCCCGCGCCGTTGGGGCCGATGATGCCCACCAGCTCACCGGCGCCGAAGGCCGCGCTCACCGCGTCCACGGCAGTCAGGCCGCCGAAGCGCACCGTCACATCCCGCGCTTCCAGCAGGGGGTGGTTGGTCATCGCGCTGCTCCCGGGCGGCGGCGCAACTCGGTCATCCAGCCGCGCCAGTCGTCACGCCACTGGGTGAAGGTGGACGCGCGCACCGAGGCCAGGCCGCCCGGCAGGTACAACACGCACAGGATCAGCAGCAGGCCCAGCGTCATCAGGTAGAGCTGCGGCGCGGCCAGGCGCAGCGTCTCGGCCAGCAGGCTGAACACCACCGCGGCGATCAGCGGGCCCCACAGCGTGGCCACGCCGCCGATCAGCGCGATCAGCACCGTCTGGAAACCGATGAAGGGGTTGAACACCGTGCCGGGGTCGATGTAGGTCCAGCGCACGCTCATCGCCGCGCCCACCGCGCCGGCAAAGGCGGCGGTCAGCATGAAGCCCAGCACCTTGACGACGCGGGTGTTGACGCCCAGCGTCTGGGCGCGCTGCTCGTCGGCGCCGATGCCGGCCAGCGCCAGGCCGAAGCGGGTGCGCCGCAGCACGATGCTGGCGGCCACCGCCAGCACCGCCAGCAGCAGCACGGTGCCGTAGATCACGTCGCGCTCGGGCACCACGGTCAGCACCCGGCCCACGGTGCCGGTGACCTGCTTCTCCCAGTAGGTGACGGCATGGCGGATCAGCTCGGTCATGCCGAAGGTCAGCACCGCGAAATAGGTGCCGCGCAGGTGCAGCACGGCCGCGCCCATGATGCCGGCCACGCCGGCGGCCACCGCGGCGCCGGCGGCGATCACGCCCCACCAGCCCAGGTTCTCGATGAAGATGGCGCTGAAGTAGGCGCCGATGCCGAAGAAGGCCGCGGTGGCCAACGACAGATAGCGCGTGGTGCCGCAGAACAGCGTCCAGCTGGTGGCCAGGGCCACGTACATCAGGCAGGTGAGTGCCATCGAGACGGCGAACTCGCTGCCCCAGTGGGGGATGGCCAGGGCCCAGCCGGTCAGCGCCAGCAGCACCAGGCTGTCGCGGCCGAGCAGGCGGCGGTCCAGCAGCCAGCCAGTGAGCCGTTCATTCCAGGAGGTGGAGTTCATCGCTTGTTGAACAGCCCGTTGGGCTTCCACAGCAGCACGCCGATGAACACCGCATACGACAGCAGGCTCTTCAGCGAGGGGTTGGTGAAGTGCATGCCCACGGCCTCGATCACGCCCAGCGCCAGGCCGCCGGCCAGCGCGCCGCCCATGCTGCCAAAGCCGCCCAGGGTGATGACGATCAGCGCGGTGACGGTGTAGGGCTCGCCCATCGACGGGGTGATGGTGTAGGCCATGCTCAGCAGGCAGCCGGCCACGCCCGACAGGCCCAGCCCCACGCCGAACATCAGCGGGTGCAGGCGCTGGGTGTCGATGCCCACCAGCTGCGCGCCGGTGGGGCTCTGCATCAGCGCACGCACGCCCTTGCCCAGCAGGGTGCGCTGGAGCACCACGATCAGCGCCACCGCAAAGGCCAGGCTGAAGAACGCCAGCAGCAGCTTGTTGCCGGCGAACTGCACGCCACCGCCGAACTTCACCGGCTCGGTCAGGTAGTCGTAGCCACGCAGGTCGGCGCCCCACACGCTCTGCGCCAGGTTCTGCACCAGGAACATCAGCCCGAAGGCCACCATCAGGCCACGCGCCTCGAACACGTCCACATCCGGGCTGGTGCGGGCCAGCCGGCGGAAGGTGAGGCGGTGCACCACCATGCCCACCGCCATCAGCAGGCCGAAGCTCAGCGGCACCATCAGCAGCGGGTGCAGGCCCAGCTGGCTGTGCGCCATCCAGGTGATGAAGGCGCCCAGCATCAGGAACTCGCCATGGGCGATGTTCAGGATGCGCATCAGCCCGTACTGCAGGTTCAGCCCCAGGCCCACCAGCGCATACACCGCGCCGGTGATCAGGCCTGAGGCCAGCAGTTCCAGCCAGGCGGTGAAGGTCATCGCGTCAGGCGCCCGCAGTCGACTGGATCAGACCCAGGCCGGCTTGGCCGGGTTCAGCGGCGCGGTGGCACGGGCCTTGGGCCAGACCACCTCGAACTCGCCCTTCTGCCACTGGCTGACGGTGCCGGGCACGCCCACGTTCTCGCTGCCGGCGAACTTCACGTCGCCGATGATGGTCTTGTGGGTGCCGGCGGCCACGTAGTCGCGGATGGCCTTGCGGTCCAGGCCCACCTTGGCCACTGCGGCGGTCAGGATCTCCAACCCGGCCCAGGTGTGGCCGCTGGCCCAGCGGTCGGGTTCCTTCTGGGCGCTGAACTTCTTCGCATGGGCATCGAAGTAGGCCTTGGCGCCGGGGCTGGTCTTGCCGTTCCAGCTGCCCATGCCCAGCACGCCCTCGGCGCCGTCCTTCATCACGTTGCGGTACAGCTGGAAGGCGGTACCCACGCTGGCGTAGAAGAACTTCGGGTTGAAGCCGATCTCCTTGGCCTGGCGGCTGGCCAGGATGGTGTCGGGCGGGTAGGTCAGGCCGATGAAGGCATCGGGGTTCTTGGCCTGGATGCCACGCAGAACGGGCCCCAGGTCCTTCACGCCCAGCGGATAGCTCTTGTCTTCGACCAGGCTGATGCCGCTGCCCTGCAGCGCCACCTTCAGTGCGGCGTAGTTCTCCAGGCCGAACAGGTCGTCCACATAGACCACGGCCGCGGTCTTGGCGCCGTTGGCCTTGAGCATGTCGACCAGCGCGTCCATCATCGGCTTGGGCTGCTGCAGCAGCAGGAAGAAGTACGGCAGCTTCATCTCCACCAGCCGGCGGCTCAGCGCGGTGGGCGCCAGGAACGGGTACTGGAAGCGGTTGGCCAGCGGGGCCACGGCGAAGTTGGCGTTGCTGCCCCAGGGCGGCAGGATCAGGTCGACCTTGTCGCTGCCCATCAGCTTCTCGTAGGTGCGCACGCAGGTCTCGATGTTGCTCTGGTCGTCGCTGCTGATCAGCTCGATCGGGCGCTTGGTGCCCTTCACATCCAGCCCGCCGGCGGCATTCACCTGTTCGGCCCAAAGCAGGTAGTTGGGTTCCTGGCTGGTCTGGGCGCCCACGCTCCAGGGGCCGGTGCGGGCCATGGCGTAGCCGATGCGCACGGGCGCGGCCTGGGCCAGGGCGGGCAGGGCGGCGCTGGCGCCGGCGGCGGCCAGGGCCTGCAGGGCAGTGCGGCGGTGCAAGGTCATGGGGCTGTCTCCTGGTGGTGGTGTGGCAGCGGATTCTTCGCGGCCGGGGGCCGGCCGGCTTTGCTGGCCGTGCACCGGGCTTGACGCGGCGTGCACGCCGGGGGCGGACTTTCCCGCAGGCCGGTCCCGGGGAAGGGTTATCGCGGCCCCGCGCCAGGCCACCGGGCGCTACATTGCCGCGCCGCTGCCCCTTCCATCCGCCGCCGCACCCACCCGATGCCGCAAAGCCCGCAGACCATGGACACCAGTGTCGTCCCGCCCGCCGAGCGGGTGGCGCACTGGCGCGGCTTCATCGGCCGGCTGTTCCAGGGGCTGAAGAGCGACGAGTACGGCGACACCGATTTCGACGGCCGCGCCCGCACCCTGCAGGCCGGTGATCTGGTGCTGACCCGGCTGGAGGCCACGCGCCACCGCGTCACCCGCTCACCGGCGGCGGCGCGCCGGGGCGACACGCCGTTCCTGAAGATCGTCGCGCCCTGGACCGGCTGCGCCGGCGTCGAGCAGATGGGCCGCGAGACCTGGGTGACGCCGGGCCAGTGGTGCATCTACGACACCACCGACAGCTATGCGGTGGCCAACCCCGAGCGGGTGGAGCACCTGATCGTGATGGTGCCCAAGCCGCTGCTGGCCGAGCGTGGGCTCGACCTGGACGCGCTGATGGCCCGCCGCCTGGGCGGCAGCGGCGGCATCTCCACGCTGGCGCTGCAGACCATGCGCAATGCCTTTGCCGAACTGCCCAGCATGCCCGATGCGGCCGCCCGCGGCGTGGGCGACGCCATCGTGCAGCTGCTGCACCTGAGCCTGCTGGACCTGGCCGGCCAGGCCACCGCCCAGACCCAGCGCGAGGCGCTGCGCGCCCGCATCAAGCAGCATGTGGGGCTGCACCTGGCCGACCCGCGGCTGACGGTGGACGGCATCGCCGCGGCGTTGCACTGCAGCCGCCGCCAGCTCTACAACGCCTTTGCCGAAGAGCCCGACGGCGTGGCCGGCTACATCCTGGCGCAGCGCCTGGCGGCCTGCCGGCGCCTGCTGCAGGACCGCAGCCAGCTGCACCGCAGCCTGACCGACATCGCGCTGTCGCTGGGCTTCCAGAACATGGCCCACTTCAGCCGTGTGGCGCGTGCCGACCTGGGCATGCCGCCCAGCGATTTCCGGCGCCTGGCCTGCGGCTGAGGCCGCGCAGTCATCGCGGCTCGAACTTCACCACTTCGCCGCTCTCGCGCTTCAGGTACAGCGTGCCGTCCTTGGTCCGGATCTCGTTGCAGGCGGGCTTGAGCTGCCTGCCTTCGCCGCAGACGGTGCTGTCCTTGACGCTCCACTTGCCCGAATCGGCGAAGCTGCCGGCATTGATGAACCAGTAGCCGTTGGCGTTGTACTGCACGCGCCAGGGTGCGCCGCTGGCCGGCTGCACATGGAACACCTTGTCGGTGAGCGCCTTGCCCAGGTCCTCGGCCGTCAGTGGCGTGGCGCCTTCGGGGAAACTGGTGGGGGCGGTCTGGGCGAGTGCGCTGCCGGCGGCAGTCGCCAGCAGCAACAGGATGAATCGGCGCATGGGCAGGCTCCTTGGGGGCGGGTTGGTGTCCGCGCGCAACAGCTGCAGCGTCGGACGGCGCCGAGTGTGTCGACCGGCGGCCGCCTGTGCATCGTTCATCTTGCTGGCGCCGGCTGGCGCTGACCACTGCCCAGGCCGGGTCAGCCCTGCATCAAGTCCCGCGCGGCCTCGCGCAGCTGGCGGGCCAGCGCGGGGTCGCTGTGGGCCTTCAGCCGGGCCATGCGCAGCAGCTCGGGCTGGGCACGGCGGGCGCTGGCCTGCAGCAGGGCCTGCCAGACGGCCAGGCCGGTGCGGCGCAGGCCGCCGGACGCGGAACGGTTGGCACGGGGGTAGGTGCCGCTGGTGATCGATGCCGACATGGTGATTGCTCCTGTGGCCGGGGCAACGGGATCGCCGCCTGTCCAGCACAGCCGCAATACTAGGGTTTACCCGCAATCTTGGGGTGGGCAAATCTGCATGGCCCAGGTGCGGCGGTGGCTTTTGCCACGCCTGGGCGGGCTCAGAACCGGCTCTTGGGCTTCTTCTTGTCGAAGTCGGCCAGTTGCTGCTTGAGCAGCAGGAACAGCACGCGGGCGTTCTCTTCGGTCAGCTTCAGCACCGTGGACGGCTCCAGCGTGCCGTCGTCGTCGCGGTGGCGGGGCTGCGGCTGCACCGCGGCGTCCAGCCGCATGTAGACCAGGCCGTGGCCCTGGTGCATGGACTTCACCCGCCGGATCTCGATGTCGTAGGTCTTCATGCCCCGATTGTCGGCAATTGGCCGGCCCTCAGGGGCTGCCGTTGGCCTCGGCCTCGGCTTCCACCTCGGCGGCATTGCGCTTGCGGGCGGCCGCCTTGGCCGATTCCCGCCGCGCCAGCCACAGCGTGGCGCTGGCGATCACCACGCCGCCGATGATGGTGCTCTGGCTGGGGATGTCGGAGAACAGCAGGAAGCCCATCAGCGCCGACCACACCAGGTCGAGGAACTTGGCCGACTGCGTGGCCGAGATGTCGGCCGCGGCGAAGCTGCGCGTCAGGCAGTAGTGGCCGGCGCTGCCCAGGAAGCCGCTGACCAGGAAGCCCAGCCACTGCCAGCCCGTCAACGGCGCCCACACCCACAGCGCCAGCGGCAGGGTGATGATGGACACCGTGATCGACTGCCACACCAGGATCACGCCCGGTGTCTCGTAGCGTGTCATCGCCTTGGTCAGCAGGAAGCTCACCGCAAACACCGGCGCCGATGCCAGCATCATCAGGTGGTACCAGCCGCCGCTGGCCGACAGCTTCGGCCCCACCACGATCAGCACGCCGCCGAAGCCCAGCGCCACCGCCACCCAGCGCTCCCAGTGCATCGGCTCCTTGAAGGCCAGGTAGGCGCCGATCATGATGAAGATCGGCCCGGTGAAGCCGATGGCCGTCATGTCGGCCAGCGGGATCTGCGGCAGCGCGGTGAACCACAGGCACAGCCCCACGGTGTGGGCCAGGCCGCGGCTGAACTGGTCGCGCATGTTCTTCGGCATGAAGTTGGCCACGCCGCCGCGCCAGACCAGCGGCAGGATCACCAGCAGGCCGAAGGCATACCGCAGGAACTGCGCCTGGAACGGGTCGATCTGCTGGGTCAGCAGCCGCATCAGCGCATTGAGCATGCTGAAGATGAAGCCGGCGGCGCTGGTCCACAGCAGGCCGCGGGTGGTCGGGCTCCAGTGCTGGCTGCGCCGCGCCAGCGCCTGCTGGTAGCGGGACAAGATCATGAGGGGCATCAGGAGCGGGCGCGGCGCAGGCTGCGGTCAGGGGCAACCCTGGAGCGTCTCCGCCGCCGGGCGGCACGGCTGTCATGCCCGCGACACGCCCCATGCCCGCCACCTGTGCACGCTTGCGGCTGCGCTGCCCACCCGCCCCAGGAGCCCCGATGTCCGCCACCCCGTCCCTGTCCCTCGGTTTCATCGGCCTCGGCGTGATGGGCGCGCCCATGGCCGGCCATCTGGCGGCCGCCGGCCACCGCCTCACGCTGCTGGATGCCGATGCCGCCGCCGCCCGCCAGGTGGCCGAGCGCCTGGGCCCGGGCGCCCGGGTGGCCGCCACGCCGGCCGAGGTGGCGGCGCACAGCGACACCATCCTCACCATGCTGCCCAACGGCAGCGTGGTGCAGCAGGTGGCGCTGGGCGAGGCCGGTCTGATCCACGGCCTGCGGCCGGGGGCGCTGCTGCTGGATTGCTCGTCGGCCGAGCCCTGGCTGACCGAGGCCACCGCCGCGGCGCTGGCCGAGCGCGGCGGCCGCATGGTCGACGCGCCGGTGTCGGGCGCCGCCTGGGGCGCGGCCGAGGCCAACCTGGTGTTCATGGTCGGCGGCGCTGCCGACGATCTGGCCCGGGTGCGCCCGCTGCTCGACCGCATGGGCCGGGCCGTGTTCCACCTCGGCCCGCTGGGCGCCGGCCATGCGATGAAGTGCATCAACAACCTGATCACCGCGCTGACCTTCAGCGCCACCGCCGAGGGCCTGGTGATCGGCAAGCGCTACGGGCTGGACCCGGCGGCCATGGTCGACGTGCTCAATGAGAGCACCGGCCAGAGCTGGATCACCCAGAACCACATCCGCCAGCGCATCCTCAGCCGCAGCTTCGACGATCCGTTCAAGCTGGCGCTGATGCGCAAGGACGTGGGCATCGCCAACACCCTGGCGCGCGAGACCGGCACCGCCGCGCCGCTGGCCGGCCTGGGCCAGCAGCTGTGGCAGGCCGCCGAGCATGCCGCCGGGCCGGAGGCCAGCGTCAGCGAGCTGGTGCGCTGGGTGGAGCAGCTCAGCGGCACGGCCATCACGCCCGGCGCCGGGCCACGCCAGGGCTGACCCCGGCAGGGCACCACCGGCCTCGCACGCACCACCATCCAGACCTGGGACATCCGCCCGATGCTGCCGACCACCACCGACGCCACCCCCGAGCAGCAGCTCGCCCGCTTCGTCGTCCAGCTGGCGCCAGCGGATGTGCCGGCCGATGCCCGCCGCACCGTGCAGCACATGGTGCGCGCGGTGGCTGGCACCGCGCTGGCCGGCGCGGGCGAGGACGGCATCGCCGCGCTGCGCCAGCTGCTGCTGGAGCGTGGCGGCGCGCCGCAGGCGCCGCTGCTGGTTTTCGGCGATCTGCTGCCTGCGGCAGCGGCCGCCCAGTTCAACGCCACGCTGTGCCGCGCGCTGGACTACTGCGATGCCATGGCCCCCGGCCCGCACCTGGGTGCGGCCCTGCTGCCGGCGGCGCTGGCCGCGGCCGCGCTGGCGCCGGTCTGCACCGGCGAGGACCTGGTGGCCGCGCTGGCCGTGGGCGCCGAACTGGCGGCGCGGTTCAACCTCAGCGAGGCGCAGTACGACGGCTTCGACCCCACCGGCCTCTGCGTGGTCTTCGGCGCCGCCGCCACCGCGGCGCGGCTGCTGCGGCTGACCGAGACCCAGACCCTGCATGCGCTGGCCCTGGCCTTCAACCGCTGCGGCGGCAGCTTCCAGAGCCATGTCGACGGCTCGCTGGGCGTGCGCATCACCCAGGGCTGGGTGGCGCAGGCCGGGGTGGAATGCGCGCAGATGGCCCGGCTGGGCATCACCGGGCCGCAGCACTTCCTGGCCGGCAGCTGCGGCTACGCCCATCTGTACGGCCGCGGCACGCTGGATCCGGCCAGCCTGGTGGCCGGTCTGGGGCGGACCTGGCGGCTGGACCGCATGATGTTCAAGCAGTTCCCCAGCTGTGGCGTCACCCAGGGTGTCACCGCGCTGGTGCTGCAGCTGGCAGCACAGCATCGGCTGCAGGCCGACCAGGTGACCCAGGCCACGGTGCGCCTGCCGCCCTATGCCCACCGGCTGGTGGGCCAGCCGTTCAAGATCGGCGCCAACCCGCGGGTCGATGCCCAGTTCAGCGCGGCCTGGTGCGTGGCCAACGCGCTGCTGCGCGGCCGGCCGCAGCTGGCGCACTTCGAGCCGGCGCGGGTGGCCGATCCGGCCCTGCAGCCGCTGATCCAGCGCATCACCGTGCTGGCCGATCCGGCGCTGGACGTGCGCGGCCACACCGCGGTGGACCTCGCCATCACCACCACCGACGGCCGGCAGCTGCAGGCCGGCCTGGACACCGCGCCCGGCTACCCGGGCGCCGCGCTCAGCGACGCCCAGCACCAGACCCGGTTCGCCGACTGCCTGGCTTATGCCGCCAGCGCCGCGCCGCGGGCGTTGTCGGCCGCGCAGGTGCAGGCGCTGCAGGCGGCGCTGGCCGACCTGGGCGGGCTGCCCGATGCCCGCCAGCTGGCGGCACTGCTGGTGACCTGAGGCCGCACACCACGCGGGTAAACAGGCGCTGGCAAGCGGCACGGCGGGCCATACTGGGCCCGTCGCAGCCGTGCCCATCCTGGCCGGGCGCGGCGCGAGGATGCAGCATGTTCACCCTGGTCTATGTCAGCGCGGCGGTCACCTGGTTCTCTGACCGCGAGCTGCGGGCGCTGCTGGCGCAGTGCCGGCTCAGCAATGCGCAGACCGGCATCACCGGCATGCTGCTCTACAAGGACGGCAATTTCATGCAGGCGCTCGAGGGCGAGGAGCGCACGGTGCGGGCGCTGGAGGCCCGCATCGCCGCCGACCGCCGCCACCAGGGCATGGTGACGCTGCACAGCGGCACCGTGCCGCAGCGCCAGTTCAGCGACTGGACCATGGGCTTCTACGACCTGCGGGCACCGGCCGGTGACCTGCCGGCCGGCTACACCGAGTTCCTGGACACGCCGTTGCGCGACGAGGCCTTCCTGCCCGCGCCGCAGCGCTGCATGGACCTGATGCATGTGTTCCGGCGCATGAACTGAGGCTGCGGCCCGTGCCCGCGGGCCACCCGGTGATGCACCGATGGCAGCAGGCTGCACCAGCGGATACGGTGGCCGCAGCCTTCCACGGAGCCGCCGCATGACCCAAGACCTCGCACACCCCGCCCTGCGCCGCCAGACCCTGTCCGACCTGCTGCACCGCACCGCCAAGCGCCTGCCCCACAAGCCCGGCATCGTCTGCGGCGCCACCACCTGGACCTGGGGCCAGTTCGACGCCGTCGTCACCCGCCTGGCCGCCGGCCTGCATGCCCAGGGCGTGGCCCAGGGCGAGCATGTGGGCGTGCTGTCGCGCAACAGCCATGGCTTCGCGGCGCTGCGCTTCGCGCTGGCCCGGCTGGGCGCGGTGATGGTGCCGGTGAACTTCATGCTCAATGCCGACGAGGCGGCCTACATCCTGCGCCACGCCGGCGTCAAGCTGCTGGCCGTCGACAGCGGCCTGCATGCGCTGGGCCGTGACGCGGCGGCGAAGGACACCCAGATCAGCCGCTTCCTGTGGCTGCCGTCGGAAGACCCGAGCACCTGCCCGGAAGGCTGCCTGGACTTCCACGCGCTGATCCAGACCGACCTGGCCACGCACCCCTGCCCCGAGCCAACGTTCAACAGCCACCACCTGCTGCAGATCGTCTACACCAGCGGCACCGAGAGCCTGCCCAAGGGCGCGATGCTCACCCATGGCGCGGTGATCGACCAGTACGTCAGCTGCATCATCGAAGGCGAGATGGCCGAGGGCGACACCGTGCTGCATGCGCTGCCGCTGTACCACTGCGCCCAGCTCGATGTCTTCCTGGGCCCCAGCGTCTACCTGGGCAGCACCAGCATCATCACCAGCAAGCCGACACCCGAGAACCTGCTGCCGCTGGTCGAGAAGCACCGCGTCAGCCAGTTCTTCCTGCCGCCCACGGTGTGGATCGCCGTGCTGCGCAGCCCGCTGTTCAGCCAGCATGACCTGTCCAGCCTGCGCAAGGGCTACTACGGTGCCAGCATCATGCCGGTGGCGGTGATGCAGGAGCTGATCGAACGCATCCCGCAGATGCGCATCTGGAACTTCTACGGCCAGACCGAGATCGCGCCGCTGGCCACCGTGTTGAAACCGGAAGATCAATTGCGCAAGCCCGGCTCGGCGGGCAAGCCGGCCATCAATGTCGAGACCCGGGTGGTCGACGACCAGATGAACGACGTGGCGGTGGGCGAGATCGGCGAGATCGTGCACCGCAGCCCGCAGCTGCTGCTGGGCTACTTCCACGACCCCGAGCGCACGGCCGCGGCCTTTGCCGGCGGCTGGTTCCACTCGGGCGACCTGGCGGTGGTCGACGACGAGGGCTACATCAGCGTGGTCGACCGCAAGAAGGACATGATCAAGACCGGCGGCGAGAACGTGGCCAGCCGCGAGGTGGAGGAGGCGCTGTACCGCCTGGCCGGCGTCAGCGAGGTGGCGGTGATCGGCCTGCCGCACCCGCGCTGGATCGAGGCGGTGACCGCGGTGGTGGTGCAGAAGCCCGATGCCCGGCTCGATGAAGCCCAGGTCATCGCCCACTGCGCCAGCCAGCTGGCGCACTTCAAGACGCCCAAGGGCGTGGTCTTCGTTGACAGCCTGCCCAAGAACCCCAGCGGCAAGCTGCTCAAGCGCGAGTTGCGGCTGCGCTTCGAGGCCCATTACGGCCCCTGAGCAGCCACCGCCCCACCATCAGCGTGTGCTGCTGCTCACGTTGGTGGCAGAGGCGCAGTGCACGCGGGTGGTCAGCCTGCGCGTGACCGAGCCAGTGTTGACCGCCATGCAGCGCCAGGTGCTCGGGTTGTCGGTGCCCGCATAGGCCACCCGCACGTCGTAGGCGCCTGCGTCGAAGCCGATGTAGCCGCAGCTGCCGCCCACGGCATAGGTGTTGGCGGGGCAGGTCAGCGCCCGTGCCGCGCCGGTGCCGGCCGGCATGTCGTAGGTGTTGCTGATGAAGGTGAGGTTGACCGGCCCGGCCGGTCCGGTCTCGCCGCGCGGCCCCTGCGCACCCGTCGCCCCGGGGGCGCCAGTTGCACCCGGCGCGCCGTTGAGCCCGGGCAGGCCCTGCGGGCCGCGGTCGCCCTTGGGGCCCTGGTCGGCCAGCGTCAGGTCCAGGCGCGCCACATGGCCGGTGGCGGTGTTCTCCTTGCTGTCGAAGAACGCGACCGTGGCCGGGCTGGTCAGCGCCGGAGCGATCGCCCAGCCGAAGTTGGTGGCCGGGTTGCTGATCCAGGACTTCACCTGGGCGGTCACGTCCACCGCCATGTACTGGCCGGCTGCCGGCAGGGCCAGGTTGAACAGGCTGCTGCCGCCGGCCGGTGGCTGGCTGGCGGCGGTGACGGCGGACTCGGCCCAGTTGCCGTTGACCGGATGCAGGTCGATGGCGCCGGGGCTGCCGACGCGGTTGACGTACAGCACCAGCGTGGCCTTCACCAGCTTGGCCGCGGTGGTGCCGGCCGGCAGGGTGCCCAGGTCGAAGCGCAGCAGGCCGGTGGCGCCACCGCCCACGTTCAGCGTGGCGGCGCTGCCGAAGTTGCTGGCGGGCACGGCGGTGCTGGTGTGGGCATCGGCGGCCAGCGGCGCGTCCAGCGCCAGGGCCGGGCCAGCGGCCAGGGCGGCCAGCAGCGCGGGTGCCGCACGGCGGCGCCGACGCAGCAGGCCGGCCAGCGCCGCGAGCCCGCCGGCCCACAGCAGCGCGGTGCCGGGCTCGGGCACGGCGGTGACGGGGGCGGCCACATCGATGTCCAGCGCCCACTGGCCGGTGCGCTGGCTGCCGTCCACCCGCACGAAGCGGGCGGTCGGTTCGGCCGGGTTGCCCAGGTTGGCGGCGGTGTAATGGGGTTGGCCGGTCTGGCTGTACAGGCTGGCCACCGTGGCCAGGCTGGCGGGCAGGCTGGTGTCGGGCAGGTTGTCGTCCTGCGACAGCACCAGCAGGTAGCTGCCGGCGGTGATGCCGGTGTCCAGGCGCACATCCCAGCAGAAGCTGCCGACGCCGGTGCAGGTGTTGCCGCTGCCGCTCTGGCCGGTGACGTGGAAGCCGTCCGGTCCGAACAGCGACACCACCGGCGCAAAGCCGCCGGCCGCCACCAGCGTGCCTGCGGCGTTGACACCGCCGCTGTGCGACCAGGTGCTGATGCGCAGCGGCCCGGCCGCATCCAGCATGAAGCTGAACAGCGCCAGGTCGTCATCGTTCTGGAAGCTGCCCTGGAAGGACTGCACGGCAGCCGTGCTGGCCTGCGCCAGGCCCATGGCCAGGAAAGCGGCGCTCAGCAACCGCCGGGTGGACCGAAGGAACATGGGAACTCCTGTGGGGGGCTGGTCGCTCAGGGGCCGTTGGTGTTGCTGGCCTCGGCGCAGATGGCATAGATCTGCACCGCGCGGGACGCGCTGCTGTTGTTGGTCATCACACAGCGCCAGGTGGTCGTCGGCGTCGACGGGTTGGGGCCGCTGAAGTTGATCTTGATGTCCGGCGCGGCGTCGTTGAAGTCCCGGTGGCCGCAGCCGCCGCCGACGACCCGGGTGCCGGCGGGGCAGGCGAGGGTGCGCTCGGCCCGCACATTGCCGGCCATGCTGCTGTCGTTGCGGCGGTAGAACAGGTTCACTGGGCCGGCCGGGCCGGTGGCACCGGTCAGGCCCCGTGGGCCCTGGGGCCCGGTGGCGCCCGTGGGTCCGGTGGCGCCGGTCGCACCGGGCGCGCCAGGGAGCCCGGGCAGGCCCTGCGGGCCCGGGTCCCCCTTGGGGCCCTGGTCGGCCAGCGTCAGGTCCAGGCGTGCCACATGGCCGGTGGCGGTGTTCTCCTTGCTGTCGAAGAACGCGACCGTGGCCGGCGCGGTCAGGGCCGGGGCGATGGCCCAGCCGAAGTTGGTGGCCGGGTTGCTGATCCAGGTCTTCACCTGGGCGGTCACGTCCACCGCCATGTACTGGCCGGCTGCCGGCAGGGCCAGGCTGAACAGGCTGCTGCCGCCGGCCGGCGGCTGGCTGGCGGCGGTGACGGCGGACTCGGTCCAGTTGCCGTTGACCGGATGCAGGTCGATGGCGCCGGGGCTGCCGACGCGGTTGACGTACAGCACCAGCGTGGCCTTGCTCAGCTTGGCGGCAGTGGTGCCCGCGGGCAGCGTGCCGAGGTCGAAGCGCAGCAGGCCGGTGGCGCCACCGCCGACGTTCAGCGTGGCGGCGCTGCCGAAGTTGCTGGCGGGCACGGCGGTGCTGGTGTGGGCATCGGCGGCCAGCGGCGCGTCCAGCGCCAGGGCGTGGCCTGCGGTCAGCGAGGCCAGGGCGGCCGCGCCCAGCAGCCGTTGGGTTGAACGAAGGACCATGGGACCACCTCGCAGTCATGCGCCGCGTCGGCGGCACTGCTCGGCAATGTGGCATCCGGCGGCGCCAGGCGCAGCCACCCCAACCCCTTCGTTCGGGGGAATCCGGTTGAACTTTGACAGCTGCGGCGGCGGCTCAGCCCTGGCGGCTGCGGGGCTGCCAACGGTGCCGCAGGTCGACCACATGGCCGATGCCGGCCAGGGCCAGCAGCGCCAGCAGGAAGCCCAGCGGCGCGCCCGCCAGCAGCGCCAGCAGGGCGCCCATCAGGCCACCGCCTGCCACCAACGTGGGCAGCAGGCTGCGCGGCGGCAAGCCGCCGCCGGTGCGGCGGTGCCAGGCCAGCAGCAGCACGGCCTCCACCAGCATCGCGGCGGTGGCCAGGGCCACGGTCAGCGTCAACCAGGTCGGCACCAGTGGTGCCTCCGGCTGGCCCACGGCCAGCCAGCTCCAGAGCAGGACGATGGGGTCGTTCACCGCCGCCTCACACCCGCACCAGGCCCAGCAGGTGCGCCATGTCCTTGAAGAAGATGCGGACGTGGGCCATCGGCTTCTTGCGCACCAGGCGCTTGTTCATGTAGGCGTCGAAGGTCAGCTGCTGCACGTCCTTGTCCTTGCAGATGCTGACGAAGCGCTCGCGGCGCTTGTCGCTGGAATACCAGAAGCGCTGCATGATGCCCAGCACCCAGAAGACGCGGCCATGCTCGCGCATGAACAGCTTGCGTGCCTGGCCCAGGCAGCGGGGCGAGGCGCCTTCCAGCAGCGCGCCCACCGCCGTGGCGGCATGCCGGCCGCTGGCCATGGCGTAGTAGATCCCCTCGCCCGACGACGGCGCGATCACGCCGGCGGCATCGCCCACCACCACCACGTCGCGGCCGTTGTCCCAGCGCTTGAGCGGCTTCATCGGCAGTGGCGCACCCTCGCGGCGGATGGTGCGGGCGCCGGCCAGGCCGGCGTCGGCGCGCAGCGTGGCCACGGCGCTGCGCAGGCTGAAGCCCTTGTCGGCGCTGCCGGTGCCGATCGACAGCGTCTTGCCGTGCGGGAACACCCAGCCATAGAAGTCGGGCGAGATGCTGCCGCGGTAGACCACGTCGCAGCGGGTCGGGTCGTAGCCCGCGGGCTGCTGCTCGGGCAGGGCGATGATCTCGTGGTACGCGAACACGCAGGCCACCTTCTCGATGCCCGGGATGGCCTGCTGTGCCACCGCGGAGCGGGCGCCGTCGGCCCCGATCACCGCCTTGGCCCGCACCGACCACAGCGGGCCGTCGGCCTCGGCCCCATCGCCGCCGCTGGGCCGGTAGAGGATCATCGCGGTGCCGTCGGCGTCGCGCTCCAGCCGCTCGAAGCGGCCGCTGCGGCGCTGGGCCCCGTGGCTGGCGGCGCGTTCGCGCAGCCATTCGTCGAAGTGCTCGCGGTCGACCATGCCGACGAAGCCGCCTTCGATCGGGATGTCGACCCGCACATCCGACGGCGACACCATGCGCGCCGAGTGCGCGCGCGCGGCCAGCTGCGAATCGGGGATGGCGAAGTCCTTGATCAGCCGCGGCGGGATGGCACCGCCACAGGGCTTGATGCGGCCGGCGCGGTCGAGCAGCAGCACCTTGCGGCCCTGGCGGGCCAGGTCGTCGGCCGCAGTGGCGCCGGCGGGTCCGCCGCCCACCACCACCACATCGAAAGTCTCTGGCGTCGCTGCCGTGCTGGGCTTGGGTGTCATGTCGCCGCTCCGAGATCGTTGGCGTGGGTGAGGCTGCCGCGCCGCGGGCCGGCGGCGGGGCTGGGGGAGGGTGCAGGCGCCGGTACCGCAACGCGCCAGGCCAGCGCGGCGGCCACCAGGAACAACAGGGCTTCGAGCGCGAACACCGCCGCGTAGGCCGTGCCCGGGCTGCCGATCAGGCGGCGTGTCAGATCGCTGGCGGCTGCGCCCAGCAATCCGCCGAGGCCGAAGGCCACGGCCTGCGCCGCGCCCCACAGGCCCATGCGCACGCCTTCGCGGCCGGGGCTGCCCTCGGTGGCCAGGGCCATCATGGCGCCGATGGCAGCGATGGAGAACGCGCCGTTGGACACGCCCAGCAGGAACACCGTGGCCCGCAGCGGCCAGGCCGGGCCCAGCAGACCGGCGGCCACCAGGCCGGCCATGGCCAGCGCCGAGGCGATGCAGCCACCCACCACCCAGCCGCGCAGCGAGCCCAGTGCGCGGCCGGCCAGGCGCCGGCCGGCGAACGCGGCCATCAGCATGCCCAGCAGCACGCCGCCGTGCTGCACGCCGGACAGCTGGGTGCTCTCGCCGGGCGTGTAGCCATGCACCAGGCCGGCGAACGGCTCCAGGATCAGGTCCTGCGCGCTGTAGGCCAGCATCGAGACGAAGACGAAGATGGTGAAGCGGCGGGCGTCGGCGTCGGCCCACACCTGGGCCAGCGCGGTGCGGAAGTCGGGCTTGGGGGCCTCGGCCTCGGCGTGGGCAGGCCGCTGCGCCGTCTCCACGCCCCACACCGCCAGCAAGGCCACCACCAGGGCGAGCAGGCACACGCCGCCGCACACCTGCAGCAGGCGGGCCGGGGTGTACGGATCCAGCAGCTTGCCGCTGATGCCGGCGGTGACGGCGAAGCCGACGATCATCATCAGCCACACCGTGGTGGCGGCGGCGGCGCGGCGCTCGGCCGCCACCCGCTTGGCCAGCAGCACCAGCAGCGAGGTGCCGGCAGCGCCGACGCCCAGGCCGATCAGCACGAAGGCGGCCACCGCCAGCACGATGCCGGCCGCCGGAGCGCTGCCCATCCACACCGTGGCCAGCGCCGCCAGGAAGCCGCCGGACGCCAGCACCGCCATGCCGCCGATGATCCACGGCGTGCGCCGGGCCGTCACGTCGCTGCCATGGCCCAGCCTGGGCCGCAGCATCTGCACCAGGTAGTGCAGCGCCACCAGGGCGCCGGGCAGCAGCGCCGGCAGGGCCAGCTCCACCACCATCACCCGGTTCAGCGTCGAGGTGGTGGTGACCACCACCGCACCCAGGCAGGCCTGTACCAGGCCCAGCCGCAGGATCTGCACCCACCCGAAGTGCTGACCGGCCGCGGTGCTCACCCCGTCTGCCCCGTCGTCGCGCGCAGCGCGAAGGCGCTGACCAGCATGCCGAGCACGAAGAAGTTGATGCCCAGCGCGCTGTACCAGGTGGCGCGCTCGCGCGGTGCGGCCAGGAAGCGCCACATCAGGCCCAGCTGCACTGCCAGCAGGCCGGCCACGCCCAGCGCATGGCCGATGGCGCCCCACTCGATCAGCATGGCCACCACCACCGCCTGCGGCCCGGCCATCAGGAAGCAGGCGGCGCGGGCGGCGCCGTCCACGCCCAGGCGCACCGGCAGCGAGCCGATGCCCATCTGCTTGTCGCCCTCGATCGACTTGAAGTCGTTCAGCGTCATGATGCCGTGCGCGCCCACGCTGTAGAGCAGGGCCAGCAGCATCGAGCGCTCGCTGGGCCAGCCGCCGGCGGCCATCACCGCGGCACCGGTGATCCAGGCCAGGCCTTCATAGGACAGCCCGCAGGCCGCGTTGCCCCACCAGCCGTTGCGCTTCAGGCGCAGCGGCGGCGCGCTGTAGGCCCAGGCCAGCAGCAGGCCCACGGCCGCAGCGGCAAAGCCCACCGGCCCCAGCACCAGGCCCACGGCCAGCGACAGCAACGTCCACAGCACCGCGATGTACAGCCCCCAGCGGCCCGGCATGCGGCCCGACGGGATCGGCCGGTTCGGCTCGTTGATGGCATCGACATGGCGGTCGAACCAGTCGTTCACCGCCTGGCTGGTGGCGCAGACCAGCGGCCCGGCCAGCAGCACGCCCACCAGCACCAGGCCCCAGCGCTCGGACACCGGCGCGCCCGAGGCCACGACGCCGCAGCCAAAGGCCCACATCGGCGGGAACCAGGTGATCGGCTTGAACAGCTCGGCGACGGTGGACAGTGCAGGCCTGGACATGCGTCCATTCTTCAGCCTGACACGCAAAAGTGTCAACCGGGATTTACAGGAGGCCGGGCATGCGAACCGGTGCCCGGCGGGGGCCGGCTACTTGTCGACGCCCGGTCCCAGGTCGCCCAGCCCGTAGCGCCGCAGCTTGACGTACAGGCTTTGCCGCGACAGGCCCAGGATCTCGGCGGCCGAGGCGCGGTTGTCGCGGGTGAGCTCCAGCGCGGCCTCGATGCAGCGCTTCTCGATCAGGTCCGTCGTCTCGCCGACGATGTCCTTCATCGGCACCCGGCCCACCAGCTCGGTGAGCTGGTTGACCGAACGCGGCAGCGCCTGGGTGGCCGCCGCCTCCGGCTGCAGCCGGCGGCCGACATCGCGCACGGTGAAGCCCAGCAGCATCGGATCGGACCGGGTGACGGTGACGGCCGAGATCTCGACCTCGGTGTTGGCGCCGAACTCGCCGCGCAGCGTGGTGGCGAACAGCTTGACCGTGCCACGCTGGCGCAGGTTGGAGACCAGCACGCCCAGGTCGACGTCGGTGCGCCCCAGCCAGCGCTCCAGCGACTGGCCGCGCATCTGCTCCTCACCGGCCACCTGGCACAGCGTCAGGAATTCGGCATTGGCGGCCTGCACCAGGCCGTCCAGGTCGGTCACCACCAGGCCGTCGGGCGCGCCCTGGGCCAGCTGCAGCAGCATGGCCGATTCGGCGCCGTGGGCCTGGGCGGCCTGGCTGTCGATGCGTGACAGCCGCACCAGCAGCAAGTGGGACTGGTCCTGGTGCAGCAGCGAGGCCGACACCTGCACCGCGCTGCGGCCTTCGGCCAGCTCGGCGTTGACCGGGTCGGCGCGGCCGGTGCGCCGTGCGGTGGCCAGCAGGCCGGCCACCAGCTTCGTGCTGCGCGCGGTGAGCCCCAGCGGGAACACCTGGCCCACCATCTTGTCTGCTGGCGTGCCCATCATCGTGACGGCGGCCGGGTTGGCCTCCAGCACCCGCCCGGTGCCGGCGTCGATCACCAGCACGGCCTCGCCAGCCATCTGGAACAGCTGGCGGTAGCGCAGCTCGGCCTGCCGGAAGCGGGCGTAGTCGCGCTCGACCGACAGCTGGGCTTCCACCAGGCGCTGCTGCAGCGCCATGGTCACCCGCTGGTCGCGGCCGAAGGCGAACCAGCGCGCCGGGTGGCGGCCCTGCGCCGGGATGGCATGGCTGGCGAAGCTCAATGCCATGGTGCCGCCGTCGGGCTGCGGGTGGTTGATCTGCCGCCAGCGCATGGCGCCGGGCGCCGGCGGTGCCAGCAGCGCACGGATCTTGGGGTGGCTGTCCTCGGTGACGGTGTCGACCCAGCGCTGGCCGATCCACTCGTCCCCCAGCTCGGCGGCCAGGGCCTCGTCGCCATAGGCGATGTCGATGATCGTGCCGGTGTCATCCAGCACCAGGGTGATGTCGGCTGCGGTGCACAGCAGCAGCGAGATCGCCTGCGGACTGAGGTCCGCGAGGGTCTGGCTGGCCAGCGTGAACTCCCCCAGCGCGCGGGGGACAGCCGGCTTCTTCTTTTTCATGCCGGAAATTCCTGTTGCCGGAGTGCGTGGCGGTTCAGAACCCTTTGACGCGTCGGCCGAGCAGGCGCTCGGCCAGGGCGGGCGCATGCTGGCCATCGGTGACGACACCGTCGGCGCCCAGTTGTTCCACCAGCTCGGGGTGGGTGACGAACAGCGGCCCGCCGACCATCACGGCCACCGAGCGGTTGTGTGACAGCCGCCGCACCTTGGCAATGCACGAGAGCATGCTCTCCAGGCGCGTGGTGCTGCCCGCGGAGATGCCCACCAGATCGAACCATTCTTCCTTGACCTTGTCTTCGAACCCGGTGGCCTGCGGGTCCATCACGCCCACCACTTCCCAGCCCGCCCGGGCGAAGAATTCGGCCACCATCGACAACCCGAAAGTATGCTGGTCGCCGGGTGCGGGCATCAACAACGCGCGGCGGCCACCGGCTGGCGGATCGATCTCGGTGCCGAACGCGGTGCTCAGGCCGCGCATGATCTGCTGCAGCCGCCCCATGCCGACAGTGACGTCGGCAAAGTGGCAGCGGTCATCGTCCCACAGTTCACCCAGGTGCCGGGCGGCGGGCGCCAGCAGGCCGACGTAGAGCGATTCGACGCTGACGCCACGCGCGCGCTGCGCCGCCAGGTGGCCGTGGATGCCGGCGTCGTCACGGTCCATCACCAGCTGGGTGAAGGCCAGCACCTCGGCCCGGGTCGGCAGGTTCAGCTCGGCGCTGCCGGCAGCCACGGGCGCCTGCGCATGCGCCCTCACCAGGCGCGGGATGATGTCGTGCTCGATGGTGCTGACCAGCCGCGACAGCCGCTCTTCGACCGCGGGGCGCTGTGCGGCCAGGCGGGCCCAGGCATTGGGGCCATCGTCGGCATTGACGGCCTGCATCTCTGCCCAGCAATCGGGTTGCTCGGCGCTGTGCCAGTCGGCGGCGGGCGCGTCTGAGGCGCTTGTATTGTCTCGTTGGATGCGGCTCACTGCGATCTCCTCCACCAGGGTTCCACGTGCAGCCGGCACCAAAGCGGCAGGCTCAACGGGCACCCGGGCAGTCGTCAAGCGTCTGTCGTTCGGAACTCGGATCGAATGTCAGTTCCTCCCCAGGGTCCGTCAAGTGGGGGGCAATGCCGAGTTGAGCACAAGGTTAATGTCAGGCGTGAAAGACGTCAACCCGGATTGACACTTTGCGGGCGCCCCTCTAGATTCCGGTCCATGCCCAGTCTCCGGACCAGTTCCCCGCTTCGCCCGGCCCCGGCCCGCGCCGCCCGTGCCCCGCTGTACACCCCGGAGCAGCGCGTCCGGCGCGACGCCAGCAAGTGGACGCTGGTGCAGGGTCTGCTGGCGCCTTTGCAGTTCCTGGTGTTCGCCGTCAGCCTGGTGCTGGTGCTGCGCTACCTGGCCACCGGCGCCGGCCTGGAGGCGGCCACCCTCTCGGTGGTGGTGAAAACCCTGACGCTGTACACCATCATGGTCACCGGCTGCATCTGGGAGAAGGTGGTCTTCGGTCAGTACCTGTTTGCCCCCGCCTTCTATTGGGAAGACGTGTTCAGCATGGGGGTGCTGGCATTGCACACCGCCTACCTGGCGGCGCTGTACACCGGCGCGCTCGATGCCCGCGGCCAGATGCTGCTGGCGCTGGCGGCCTATGCCGCCTACCTGATCAACGCCGGCCAGTTCCTCTGGAAGCTGCGCATGGCCCGGCTCGACATGGCGCGTGCCGACGCCGCACTGGCAGGAGCCGCCCGATGAGCGCCGTGATCCCCATCCAGTCCGACACGGGTTGCACCGACGCCCCGGTGCTGCGTGAACGCGGCCAGCGCGAGGTGTTCTGCGGCCTCACCGGCATCGTCTGGCTGCACCGCAAGATCCAGGATGCCTTCTTCCTGGTGGTGGGTTCGCGCACCTGCGCCCACCTGCTGCAGAGCGCCGCCGGCGTGATGATCTTCGCCGAGCCGCGCTTCGCCACCGCCATCATCGACGAGCGCGACCTCGCTGGCCTGGCCGACGCCCAGGACGAGCTTGACCGCGTGGTGCAGCAGCTGCTGGCGCGCCGGCCCGAGATCAAGCTCCTGTTCCTGGTCGGCAGCTGCCCGTCGGAGGTGATCAAGCTCGACCTGTCGCGCGCTGCCCAGCGCCTGTCGACCCGCCACCTGCCCAACGTGCGGGTGCTCAGCTACTCGGGCAGCGGCATCGAGACCACGTTCACCCAGGGCGAGGACGCCTGCCTGGCCGCGCTGGTGCCCGAGATGCCGGTGGCCCCGGCCGCTGCGCCGCCCACGCTGCTGGTGGCCGGCGTGCTGGCCGATGTGGTCGAAGACCAGTTCCAGCGCCTGTTCGCCGCCATGGGCCTGGGCCCGGTGCAGTTCTTCCCGCCGCGGCGCGCCGGGGCGCTGCCGGCCATCGGGCCGAACACCAAGCTGCTGCTGGCCCAGCCTTTCCTGGCCGACACCGCCCGGGCCCTGGAGGCGCGTGGCGCCCAGCGCCTGGTGGCGCCGTTCCCGCTGGGCGCCGAGGGCACCGAGGCCTGGCTGCAGGCCGCCGCCACCGCCTTCGGCATCGCCCCGGCGGTGTTCCAGCAGGCCATCGGCCCGGCCAAGGCCCGGGCGCTGCAGGCCACCGCGGCGCACCGGCCGCGCCTGGCCGGTCAGCGCATCTTCTTCTTCCCCGATTCGCAGCTGGAGCTGCCGCTGGCGCGCTTCCTGTCGCGCGAGATGGGCATGCAGCTCACCGAGGTGGGCACGCCTTACCTGCACCGCAGCCACATGGCGGCCGAGCTGGCGTTGCTGCCCGCCGGCACCACGCTGTCCGAAGGCCAGCATGTGGACAGCCAGCTCGACCGTTGCCGCGCGCTGGCGCCCGATCTGGTGGTCTGCGGCCTGGGCCTGGCCAACCCGCTGGAGGCCGAGGGCATGACCACCAAGTGGGCGATCGAGCTGGTGTTCAGCCCGATCCAGGGCTTCGACCAGGCCGGCGATCTGGCCGAATTGTTTGCCCGCCCGTTGCTGCGCCGCCACAAGCTGGGCATCCCCCCGGCTGTGCGCGCCGCCGCCTGACAGGGTCTGCACATGCAGCTCACGCTCTGGACCTATGAAGGCCCGCCGCATGTCGGCGCCATGCGCATCGCCACCGCGATGCAGGACGTGCATTACGTGCTGCATGCGCCGCAGGGCGACACCTACGCCGACCTGCTGTTCACGATGATCCAGCGCAGCGACAAGCGCCCGCCGGTCACCTACACCACCTTTCAGGCGCGCGACCTGGGCGGTGACACCGCCGAGCTGTTCAAGACCGCCGCCAAGGATGCCTACGAGCGCTTCCGACCTGCCGCGATGCTGGTGGGATCGTCCTGCACTGCCGAACTGATCCAGGACGACCCGGGCGGCCTCGCCCAGGCCCTGGCCCTGCCGCTGCCGGTGGTGCCGCTCGAGCTGCCCAGCTACCAGCGCAAGGAAAACTGGGGCGCCGCCGAGACCTTCTACCAGCTGGTGCGCCACCTGTGCCCGGCGCCGGCGCAGCGGCCCGACCGCAGCGCCCCCCGGCCCACCGGCCAGCGCCCGCGCTGCAACCTGCTGGGCGCCACCGCGCTGGGCTTCCGCCACCGCGACGACGTGACCGAGGTCACCCGCCTGCTGGCCCGCCTGGGCGTGGACGTGCATGTCTGCGCGCCGCAGGGCGCCACCGTGGCCGACCTGCGCCGCCTGGCCGAGGCCGACTTCAACGTGGTGCTGTACCCCGAGATCGCCGGCATCGCCGCCGCGTGGCTCAAGCGCACCCATGCGCTGCCGCACACCACCGTCGTGCCCATCGGCATGGGCGCCACGCGGGATTTCATCGCCGAGGTGGCGCAGCTGGCCGGTATCGATGCCGCGCCGCTGCTGGCCGAGATCGGCGCCGACATGGGCGCCGGCGGCACCCGCGCGCCCTGGTATGCGCGCTCGGTCGACAGCACCTACCTCACCGGCAAGCGGGTGTTCGTCTTCGGCGACGCCAGCCATGCGGTGGCCGCCGCCCGGGTGGCGGCCACCGAGCTGGGCTTCACCGTGGTGGGCCTGGGCACCTACAGCCGCGAATTCGCCCGCGAGATCCGCGAAGCCGCCAAGCTCTATGGCGTCGAGCCGCTGATCAGCGACGACTACCTTCAGGTCGAGGCCGCCATCGCCGAGGCCCTGCCCGAGCTGGTGCTGGGCACGCAGATGGAGCGCCACATCGCGAAGCGCCTGGGCGTGCCCTGCGCGGTCATCTCCGCGCCGGTGCATGTGCAGGACTTCCCGGCGCGCTACTCGCCGCAGATGGGCATCGAAGGCGCGAACGTGCTGTTCGACACCTGGGTGCACCCGCTGATGATGGGCCTGGAAGAGCACCTGCTGGGCATGTTCAAGGGCGACATCGAGTTCCATGAGGATGCCGCGCCGTCCCACCTGGGCCGTGCCGGCACGCCGATGCAGGTGCAGATGCCCTCGCCATCGCCGGCTGTCTCCACCAACCCGGTGCAGGCCGCCGCCGCAGTGGAAGCCGCCGCGGTGCTGGCCACCGCCGCCCAGCGCGACGGCACGCCCACCGCCAGCACCTGGGCACAGGACGCCGAACTGGAGCTGAAGAAGATCCCGTTCTTCGTGCGTGGCAAGGCCCGCCGCAACACCGAGCGCTATGCGCAGGAACGTGGCCTGGCCACCATCACCGTCGAGACCCTGTATGACGCCAAAGCCCACTTCAGCCGCTGAAGCCAGGCGCGCCGTCGCCAGCACGCCCCTGCGGCTGGTCATCGTCACGATGGACTCGCACCTGGCCAGCTCGGTCGAGCGGGCCCGTCCGGCCCTGCGCCGTGAGTTCCCCGGCCTGCAGCTCAGCCTGCATGCCGCGTCCGAGTACGCCGGCAACGAGGCCGCCACCGCCCGCTGCGTCGCCGACATCGACGCCGCCGACATCATCGTCGCCGGCATGCTGTTCCTGGAAGACCACTTCCTGCCGATCCTGCCGGCGCTGCAGGCCCGGCGCGACCACTGCGATGCGATGGTCTGCATGGCCTCGGCCACCGAGGTGACCCGCCTCACCCGGCTGGGCCACTTCGACATGAGCAAGCCGGCCAGCGGCCCGATGGCGCTGCTGAAGAAGCTGCGTGGGGGTGGCAAGGACAAGCCGGCCACCGGCGGTGCCGCGCAGATGAAGATGCTGCGCCGCCTGCCGCAGATGCTGCGCTTCATCCCCGGCACGGCCCAGGATGTGCGGGCCTACTTCGTCGCGATGCAGTACTGGATGGGCGGCTCCGACGAGAACATGCTCAACCTCGTGCGGCATGTGATCGACCGTGGCGCAGGCGGCCCGCGCCAGGCCCTGCGTGGCCTGGTCAAGCCGCAGGCGCCGGTCGACTATCCCGAGCTGGGCGTCTACCACCCGCGCATGGCCGGCCGCCTGTCGGCCGACGCCGGCGGCTTGCCGCGGCCGGCCCAGGTACAGGGCACCGTGGGCCTGCTGCTGCTGCGCAGCTACCTGCTGTCGAACAACGCCGGCCACTACGACGGCGTGATCGCTGCATTGGAAGCCCGTGGCCTGCGTGTCATCCCGGCATTTGCCGCCGGGCTGGATTCGCGCCCCGCGATCGACCAGTACTTCCTGCAGGATGGCCGGCCGGTGGTGGATGCCGTGGTGTCGCTGACCGGCTTCTCGCTGGTGGGCGGCCCGGCCTACAACGATGCCAAGGCCGCCGAGGACGTGCTGTCCCGGCTGGACGTGCCCTACCTCGCCGCACACCCGGTGGAATTCCAGACCTTGGACCAGTGGGGCGGCTCCGACCGCGGCCTGCTGCCGGTGGAATCGACCATCATGGTGGCCATCCCCGAGCTGGACGGCGCCACCGGCCCGATCGTCTTCGGCGGCCGGCCCGGCGCGCCGGGCGTCACCTGCCAGGGCTGCGACCACCGCTGCACCTTCCAGGCCACCGACACCGCGCAGGACATGGCCAGCTGCCCCGAGCGGGCGCTGATGCTGGCCGGCCGCGTGGCCAAGCTGGTGGCGCTGCGCCGCAGCCAGCGGGCCCAGCGCAAGGTGGCGGTGGTGGTCTTCAACTTCCCGCCCAACGCCGGCAACATCGGCAGCGCCGCCTACCTGTCGGTGTTCGAGTCGATGTTCCACACCCTGGTGGCCATGCAGGCCCAGGGCTACACCGTCGACCTGCCCGCCAGCGTGGATGCGCTGCGCGAGGCGGTGCTGCAGGGCAATGCCCAGCAGCATGGTGCCGATGCCAACGTGCATGCGCTGATCCCCACCGACGACCATGTGCGGCGCGAGCGCTGGCTGGCCGAGATCGAGGGCCAGTGGGGCCCCGCGCCGGGCAAGCAGCTGAGCAACGGCCGCGCCATCTGGGTGCTGGGCCGGCAGTTCGGCAATGTGCTGGTGGCGGTGCAGCCGTCCTTCGGCTACGAAGGCGACCCGATGCGCCTGCTGTTCGAGCATGGCCTGGCGCCCACCCATGCCTTCTCGGCCTTCTACCGCTACCTGCGTGAAGACTTCGCCGCCGATGCCGTGCTGCACTTCGGCACCCACGGCGCGCTGGAATTCATGCCCGGCAAGCAGAGCGGCATGGCCGGCAGCTGCTGGCCCGACCGGCTGATCGGCGACCTGCCCAACATCTACCTGTACGCGTCGAACAACCCGTCCGAAGGCGCCATCGCCAAGCGCCGCGCCGGTGCCACGCTGATCAGCTACCTGACGCCGCCCATCGCCCAGGCCGGCCTGTACAAAGGCCTGAACGAGCTCAAGGGCAGCATCGAGCGCTGGCGCGCCGTGGCCCCGCAATCGGCCGAGCGGGCCGACCTGGCCGTGCTGCTGCAGAGCCAGGCCGCCGAGCTGGACCTGGCCGCCGCCGAGCCGCTGTGGGATGTGCCGGCCGGCGAGGCCGATGCCCGCGTGCTGGCCCTGGCCGACCAGGTGCTGGAGCTGGAATACACACTGATCCCGCATGGCCTGCATGTCACCGGCCGCGCGCCGTCAGCGGCCGAGCGGGTGGACATGCTGCTGGCCATGGCCGATGCCTCGCACGGCCGCAGCCTGCCGCGCGAGACGGTGGCCGCGCTGGTGGCCGGCCGGGGCATCGACGGGGCGCTGCAGGCCGGTGGTCTGCGCCGCGACGACGACAACCTGGCCCTGCTGCGCGAACTGGCCGACACCGACGCACTGCTGGCCGTCGATGCCGAGGTCCCGGCCCTGCTGCATGCGCTGGACGGTGGCTTCACCCGCCCGGCGCCCGGCGGCGACATCCTGCGCACGCCGGCGGTGCTGCCCACCGGCCGCAACATCCACGGCTTCGATCCGTTCCGCATCCCCAGCGCCTTCGCGGTGCAGGACGGCGCCAAGCAGGCCCAGCTGCTGCTGGACCGGCATGCGGCCGAGGGCCATCCGGCGCCCGAATCCATCGCCATGGTGCTGTGGGGCAGCGACAACCTGAAGAACGAAGGCGCCCCCATCGCCCAGGCCCTGGCCCTGATGGGCGCGCTGCCGCGCTTCGACAGCTATGGCCGCATCGCCGGCGCCACGCTGATCCCGCTGGCCACGCTGGGCCGGCCCCGGGTGGATGTGGTGATCACGCTCTCAGGCATCTTCCGCGACCTGATGCCGCTGCAGATCCGCCTGCTGGCCGAGGCCGCCTGGCTGGCCGCGTCGGCCGACGAGCCGGTGGCGATGAACTGGGTGCGCAAGCATGCGCTGGACTACCAGCAGGAGCACGGCTGCACGTTGGAGATCGCCGCGCTGCGCGTCTACGGCAATGCCGAAGGCGCCTACGGCTCCAACGTCAACAACCTGGTCGAGAGCGGCAAGTGGGACGGCGAGGATGAGCTGGCCGAGACCTACACCCGCCGCAAGGGCTTTGCCTACGGCCGCACCGGCCGCGCGGTGCAGCACACCGCCATGCTCAAGAGCGCACTGGCCGATGTGCAGCTGACCTACCAGAACCTGGATTCGGTGGAGCTGGGCGTGACCACGGTGGACAACTACTTCGACACCCTGGGCGGCATCACCCAGGCCGTCAAGGTGGCCAAGGGCGGTGCCACGCCGCCGGTCTACATCGGTGACCAGACCAAGGGTGACGGCGCGGTGCGCACCCTGCGTGAGCAGGTGGCGCTGGAAACCCGCACCCGCATGCTGAACCCCAAGTGGTACGAGGGCATGCTGGAACACGGCTACGAGGGCGTGCGCCAGATCGAGGTGCATGTCACCAACACCATGGGCTGGAGCGCCACCACCGGCCAGGTGCAGCCCTGGGTCTACAAGCAGCTGACCGAGACCTTCATGCTCGACCCCGAGATGCGGGACCGGCTGGCGAAGCTGAACCCCACCGCGTCGGCCCGCGTGGCCAATCGGCTGATCGAGGCGTCCGAGCGCAACTACTGGCAACCCGATGCCGCCACCCTGGACGCGCTGCGCCGGGTGGGTGAAGAACTGGAAGACCGCCTCGAAGGCGTCTTCGTCCCCTCCCATCCTGTCCCCGGGGCGGACAAGGCCACCGAAAGGGCCGCAGCATGAACATCGCCACCATCTCCCCCAGCCAGATCGCCCGCGGCCCCAAGCCCGGCGACCCGCGCCTCGACGGCGAGGGCAGCCAGCAGGTCCAGCTGGATCCGTCGGTCAAGATCGGCACGGCCAAGGTCTTCGCCATCTACGGCAAGGGCGGCATCGGCAAGAGCACCACCAGTTCCAACCTGAGCGCCGCCTTCAGCAAGATGGGCAAGCGGGTGCTGCAGATCGGCTGCGACCCCAAGCACGACAGCACCTTCACCCTGACCAAGAAGATGCTGCCCACCGTCATCGACATCCTCGAGACGGTGAACTTCCATGCCGAGGAACTGCGTGTCGAGGACTTCGTCTTCGAGGGCTACAACGGCGTGATGTGCGTCGAGGCCGGCGGCCCGCCGGCGGGCACCGGCTGCGGCGGCTACGTGGTCGGCCAGACCGTGAAGCTGCTGAAGGAACACCACCTGCTGGAAGACACCGACGTGGTGATCTTCGACGTGCTGGGCGATGTGGTGTGCGGCGGCTTTGCCGCGCCGCTGCAGCATGCCGACCGGGCCATGATCGTCACCGCCAACGACTTCGATTCGATCTTCGCGATGAACCGCATCGTGCAGGCCATCGGCGCCAAGGCCAAGAACTACAACGTGCGCCTGGGCGGCGTGATCGCCAACCGCAGCGATGCCACCGACCAGATCGAGAAGTACACCGACAAGATCGGCCTGAAGATCGCCGCGCAGTTCCCGTCGCTCGACGTGATCCGCCGCAGCCGGCTGAAGAAGTGCACCCTGTTCGAGATGGAGGCGTCGCCCGAACTGGAGGCGGTGCAGCGCGAGTACATGCGCCTGGCGGCCGACCTCTACCTCGGCAATGCCGAGTACAGCGCGGTGCCGATGAAGGACCGCGACATCTTCGACCTGCTCGGCTTCGACTGACCCGCCCCTTGCCTGACGCCATGAACAGCACCACCTACACCACCCGCCGCGGCGAGATCGAGCACTACTTCGACCGCACTGCCGTGGCGGCCTGGGAGAAGCTGACCAGCGACGCGCCGGTGGGCCGCATCCGCGCCACCGTGCGCGCCGGGCGCGACCAGATGCGCGCCACGCTGTTGTCGTGGCTGCCGGCCGACCTGCGTGGTCAGCGCCTGCTCGATGCCGGTTGCGGCACCGGTGCGCTGGCCATCGAGGCCGCCCGCCGCGGCGCCGAGGTGGTGGCCATCGACCTGTCGCCCACGCTGGTGAACCTGGCGCGTGAACGCGCGCCGGCCGACCTGGGCGCCGGCAGCATCGATTTCCGCAGCGGCGACATGCTCGATCCGGCCCTGGGCCAGTTCGACCATGTGGTGGCGATGGATTCCATCATCCACTACGGCACCGAGGATGCGGTGGCCGCGCTGTCCAAGCTGGCCGAGCGCACCCGCGGCTCGATCAACTTCACCTTCGCGCCGCGCACGCCGCTGCTGGCCGCGATGATCAGCGTGGGCCGGCTGTTCCCGCGCGGCGACCGCGCGCCCTGGCTCAACCCGATGGCCGCCGACCGCCTGGCCGCGATGCGCGCGCAGGATGCCGTGCTGCAGCACTGGCACGCCGGCCCCACGCACCGGGTCAACAGCGGCTTCTACAAGTCGCAGGCCCTGCAGTGGCGGGCACCGGGGCACCGGGCATGAGCCTGCAGCAGCTCGCCATCAAGGGCTGGACGCGGGTCGGGACCCGCTTCCTGCCCTTTGCCGATGCCGCCAGCACCGACCTGCCGCTGCCGCGCCTGCTGCGGCTGTCGCTGTTCCAGGTGTCGGTGGGCATGGCGCTGGCGCTGCTCAACGGCACGCTGAACCGGGTGATGATCGTCGAGCTGGCGGTGCCGGCCTGGCTGGTGAGCCTGATGGTGGCGCTGCCCATCGTCTTCGCGCCGCTGCGCGCCCTGGTCGGCCACCGGAGCGACAACCACTTCTCGGCCCTGGGCTGGAAGCGGGTGCCCTACATCTGGTTCGGCTCGCTGATGATGTTCGGCGGGCTGGCCATCATCCCGTTCGCGGTGCTGGTGCTCACCGGGCAGGGCGAAGGCCCGGCCTGGGTGGGCCAGGCCGGTGCGGCGCTGGGCTTCCTGCTGCTGGGCGCCGGCGTGCACACCACGCAGACCGCCGGCCTGGCGCTGGCCACCGACCTGGCGCCGCCGGCCACCCGCCCGCGGGTGGTGGCGCTGCTGTACGTGGCACTGCTGCTGGGCATGGTGGTCAGCTCGCTGGGCTTCAGCTGGCTGCTGGCCAACTTCAGCGGCACCCGGCTGGTGCAGGTGGTGCAGGGCGCTGCCGTGGTCACGATGCTGCTGAACGCCATCGCGCTGTGGAAGCAGGAGCCGCGCCGTCCGCGCGGTGCGCTGGCCGCCGAGCCGGCCGCCCCCAGCTTCCGCCAGGCCTGGTCGGCCTTCATCAACCTGCCGCGGGCGCGCCGGCTGATGTGGGCCGTGGGCCTGGGCACCGCGGCCTTCAGCATGCAGGACATCCTGCTCGAGCCCTACGGCGGCCAGATCCTGGGCCTGCCTGTGGGCAGCACCTCGGCGCTGACCGCGCTCACCGCCTGGGGTGCGCTGGCCGCCTTCGCGCTGGCCGCACGGCGGCTGCAGCAGGGTGCAGACCCGGTGCGCCTGGCGGCGCATGGCGCGCTGGTCGGCCTGGTGGCGTTCGCGCTGGTGATCTTTGCCAACCCGCTGGGCATGCCGCTGGTGTTCTACACCGGCGCGGTGCTGATCGGCCTGGGCGGCGGCCTGTTCGCCGTCAGCACGCTGACCGAGGCCATGGGCCTGGACGTGCGCACCGGCGCCGCCACCGGCCTGGGCCACGGCATCGCACTGGGCGCCTTCGGCGCGGTGCAGGCCACGGCCATGGGCGTCTCGGTGGCGGTGGGCGGTGGCCTGCGCGACGGGGTGGCCATGCTGGTCGACCACGGCGTGCTCGGCGGCGCGCTCGACAGCCCGGTCACCGGCTACGGCGTGGTCTACCACCTCGAGATCCTGCTGCTGTTCGCCACCCTGGTGGCCATCGGCCCGCTGGTGCGGCGCAGCCGCACGGCCGAGCCGGCTGACCGCGGCTCCAACCCCAAGTTCGGCCTCGCCGAGTTCCCCGGCTGACCCGACGCTGCACGCGCCTGCGCCCGCTCCCACGACTCCAAGGAGAAAACCATGTACTCCGGTGCCATCACCAACAACATCGACGTCGCCCAGGTCGTGCTCTACATGTTCTGGGCCTTCTTCGCCGGCCTCATCTACTACCTCCACCGCGAGAACAAGCGCGAGGGCTATCCGCTCGAGAGCGACACCGGCATGGGCCGCAACCGCTACGAGGGCTTCCCCGCCACGCCCGATCCCAAGACCTTCACCCTGGCCAATGGCGAGGTGTGGCTGGCCCCCGGCCCCAACTCGGCGATCACGCCACTGGTCGGCGGCGAACCCACGTCGCGCCTGCCTGGTGCGCCCATCGTGCCGATCGGCAACCCGATGCTGGCCGGCGTGGGCCCGGGCGCCTATGCCGAGCGCGCCGACGTGCCGGACATGACGTTTGAAGGCGGCCTGCGCATCGTGCCGCTGCGCGACGCGCCCGAGTACGACGTGGACCACCACGACCCGGATCCGCGTGGCATGCAGGTGCTGGGCGCTGATGACAAGGTCGGCGGCACGGTGGTCGACCTGTGGGTGGACAAGTCCGAAGCCATCTTCCGCTACATCGAGCTGGAAGTGGACGCCCCGGCCGGCAAGCGCCGTGTGCTGCTGCCGATGAACTTCGCCCGCGTCAACCGCCGCTTCGTCAAGGCGCGGTCCATCCTGGCCGACCACTTTGCCGATGTGCCCGGCCTGCGCCAGGACGGCCGCATCACCCGGCTGGAAGAAGAGAAGGTCTCGGCCTACTACGGCGCCGGCACGCTGTACGCCACGCCCGGCCGCCAGGAGCCGCTGCTGTGAAGGCGGTGCGCAACACGCCGTTCCGCGGCGAGCATGACGACGAGGCCCTGCCGGGCCTGCCGGCACCGCTGCCGCCGGGCGAGCGGCTGCTGTGGCGCGGCGCGCCCGACTGGCGGGTGCTGGCGCAGCGCAGCTTCCACCTGCGCAAGGTGGCCGCGTACTTCGGCGTGCTGATCGCCTGGCGTTTCATCACCGGCCTGGTCGATGGTGGCACGCTGGGTATGGCGGCGGCCAGCACCCTGTGGACGGTGCCGCTGGCCGGCCTGGCGCTGGGCCTGATCGCGCTGCTGTCCTGGCTGGCGGCCAGCAACACCGTCTACACCCTGACCGACCGGCGGGTGGTGATGCGCATCGGCATCGTGCTCACCGTCACCTTCAACCTGCCGCTGCGCCGCATCGAGACGGCCCGCCTGCATGCGCTGCCCGGCGGCGCCGGTGACATCGCCCTGGTGCTCAACCCCGCCGACCGCATCGGCTACATCCACCTGTGGCCGCATGCCCGGCCCTGGCACTTCACCCGCACCGAGCCGATGCTGCGTGCCCTGCCCGATGCGGCCAACGTCGCCCAGCTGATGGCCGATGCGCTGCAGCAGTCGCTGGTGACGCCGGTGCGCACCGTCGGTGAACGCGCCGGTGCCGAGCCGGCCGCCGACAGCCGCAGCGGCCACCCGCCGATGGCCAACGCCGCCTGACCGGGCCGCCCGCCCATCCTTTGCCCGAGATCCGCATGGCCGCCCACGCTCCGCTGCACACCACGTCGGCCCCCGACATCCACAGCCACCACATGCCGGTGCCGCGTGGCCCGCTGCTGGCGGCGGCGGCGCTGATCATCGCCACGCTGGTTGGCGTGGCCACCATCCGCGCCACCGGC
Source organism: Pseudaquabacterium pictum (assembly GCF_005403045.1). Taxonomy (GTDB): domain Bacteria; phylum Pseudomonadota; class Gammaproteobacteria; order Burkholderiales; family Burkholderiaceae_C; genus Pseudaquabacterium; species Pseudaquabacterium pictum. The sequence continues at coordinate 29,707 of NZ_BJCL01000016.1, read as the reverse complement.
GTCGACGTGTCCACCCGCAGCCAGGCGCCGGTGGTGGCGCAGCGGGCGCTGCACTTCGAAGACATGCCCAACGGCGGCGTGCGCGTGCTGGAAGCCCTGCCGGGCCAGGCGCCGCAGCCCCTGCAGGTGGTCGACGCCGGTGCCGGCGGCTTCCTGCGCGGCGCGCTGCGTGCCCTGGTGCGCCAGCGGCGCGCCGCCGGCCTGGGCGCCGAGGCGCCCTTCGTGCTGACGGCCCGCGCCGACGGCCGCCTCACCCTGGTCGACCCTGCCACCACCGAGCGTGTCGACCTCGAATCCTTCGGCCCCACCAATGCAGCGGTGTTCGCGCAGCTGCTGGCGGCCCCGCGGCCGGCGCCCCAGCGCTGACCGCCCGTTGCTTCAGGAGACCCACCATGCCCCCCACCGCCGTCAACACCCTGGTCGCCCCCGCACCGCTGGACAGCCCGGATGCCGCCATCGCCCGCGCGCGTGCCGAATCGCTGCTGACGCCGCGCTTCTACACCACCGATTTCAAGGCCATGGACAAGCTCGATGTCTCGCCGGTGCGCGCCGAGTGGGACAAGATGATGGCCGAGTACGAGGGCGACAACAACCACGACCACTTCCAGCGCGACGAGCAGTTCAAGAGCGAGATCCAGGAACTGCCGCCGGCGCTGAAGCAGGAGTTCCTCGACTTCCTGGTCAGCTCGATGACGTCCGAGTTCAGCGGCTGCGTGCTCTACAACGAGATCCGCAAGAACGTCGACAACCCCGACATCAAGCAATTGATGACCTACATGGCGCGCGATGAATCGCGCCATGCGGCCTTCATCAACAGCGCGCTGAAGGACTACGGCCTGGGCGTGGACCTGGGCACGCTCAAGCGCACCAAGGCCGTCACCTACTTCAAGCCGAAGTACATCTTCTACGCCACCTACCTGTCGGAGAAGATCGGCTACGCCCGCTACATCGCCATCTACCGCCAGCTGGAGCGCCACCCCGAGCTGCGCTTCCACCCGATCTTTCGCTGGTTCGAGCGCTGGTGCAACGATGAATTCCGCCACGGCGAATCCTTCGCGCTGATCATGCGGGCCCATCCCCACCTGCTGACCGGTGGCAACAAGCTGTGGATCCGCTTCTTCCTGCTGGCGGTCTACGCCACCATGTACGTGCGCGACCACAACCGGCCCGAGATGCACAACGCCATGGGTCTGGACGCCGACCAGTACGACTTCGACGTCTACCGCATCACCACCGAATGCACCAAGCAGGTGTTCCCGCTGTCGCTGGACACCGACAACCCGGTGTTCCGCGCCGGCCTGCGCCGCCTGTGCGACCTGCAGACCGAGGTGGATGCCGCCAAGGTTCGCGGCGGCCTGCTGGGCAAGCTGACCCAGGCCAAGTGCGCAGTGCAGGCCTTCGGCACCTTCGCCCGCCTGTACCTGCTGCCGGTGCACAAGCACGGCCTGCCGGCCACCATCCGCATGGCGCCGGTGTGGTGATTGCCGGCCGCCGGCCCGAGGCCGCCTCCCGCCTGCGGCTGGTGAACGATGTCTGAGCTCGGCCTGCCGCTGCTGTACACGCTGTTCGCGTGGTGGTTCAGCACGGGGGTGATCCTGTACCTGGACGGCCTGCCGCCGCGCACCTTCCCGCTGACGCTGCAGGCCGCCACCCTGGTGCTGGGTGCGGCGCTGTACGCGCTGGTGCACACCCGCAACGACACCTCGGTGGCCGGCGCCTACTGCGCCTTCACCTGCGCGCTGCTGGTCTGGGCCTGGCAGGAGGTGGCCTTCCTGCTGGGCGTGGTGACCGGCCCGCGCCGCACCGCCTGCCCGCCGGGCGCCACCGGTTGGCGCCGCACCGGCTTCGCCATCCAGGCGGTGCTGTACCACGAGCTGGCGCTGATCGTGCTGGCCATCGGCGTGGTGGCCTGTGTCGGCCCGGGCGAGAACCGGGTGGGCGTGTGGACCTTCATGGCGCTGTGGGGCATGCGCCAGAGCGCCAAGCTCAACATCTTCCTGGGCGTGCGCAACATCGGCGACAACTTCCTGCCGCCGCACCTGCGCTACATGGCCAGCTACTTCAAGCGCGCGCCGATGAACCCGCTGTTCCCGCTGTCGGTGACGCTGGCCACCGGCGCGGCGGTGCTGGTCTGGTGGCGGTTGATCGAGGGGCCGCTGACCCCGTTCGAAACGGCCGGGCTGTCGCTGGTGGGCACGATGCTGGCGCTGGGCGCGCTGGAGCACTGGCTGCTGGTGCTGCCGCTGCCCTCCGAGGCGCTGTGGCGCTGGAGCATGAAGTCGCACCGCAAGTCGGCCGCCGCGGCACCGGCGGTGCCAGCGGCCACGCTGCCCACCAAGGCGGGCTGAACCAGCGCGGCCAGCGCCTGGGCGCGGGCCACGAAGGCATCCACCAGGGTGTTGCCCACCTGGCGCAACACCGTCCCGGCCAATTGCGCCATCCCGCCGCTGGCAAAGGCGTCGTCCAGCCGGAGCACCACCTTGCAGGCATCGGTCGCCAGGCGCTGCGCGCCGGCGTACCAGGGCAGGAAGCGCGGACCGTGCTCGGCCGCCTCGATCATGTCGAACAGCAGGCTGGCGGGCGTCAGCTCGAGGCCGGCGTGCATGCCAGCGGGCGCAGCTTGCCACTGGCCATCGGGCCGGCCACGCTGTGCATGCCCGATGGGCGTGACATCCACGCCGCCCGCTACCACGGCCACCAGCACCGGCTGGCCCCGGCGCCGCACCGGTTGCTGCGGAACCACCGCCGCACGCGCCGGCGCTGCGGCCCAGGCGGGCAGGGCGGCGGCCAGCAGTTGGCGACGCTGGATCGGCAGCGCGCAGCCCAGCACCAGCACCGGGCTGACGGCCACCGGCAGGCTGCGCGGGCGCACTGCCTACTGCCCAGGCCTGCCACGAGCCCTGGCGGATGGTGCTGTGGTGGCGCACCGGCGACCGTTCTGCAGTCATGGTGTGGCGGCTCCTGGCGGCAGCGCAGGCCGTGGACAGCATGCGACCTCCGACGCCGATCGGCAACGTCGGTGGCGCCGCGCCAGCAGCATCTGGCGCTCGCTCCCTGCAGCCAGTGCGACGGTGCTGCTGTCCATCCAGCGCACCCGCCGCGCGCCGCTGACGCGCCAGCGCTCACTGTGTCGTTGGCAACCGACCGATCAGCAGTCACCGGTTTGCGTCGCTCAGCTTGCCTGCTGGGTCGGCTTGCCTCGGCAGCAAGCGCCAGGCGTTGGTGCGGTCCCGGTGCGCCTGCGCGGGCCCTGGGGCCACCGCCGTTGCCCCGTGCTTCGACGCGATTGTCGAGCGAGGTTTCCCGCAGTGGTCAGCGTCATCGCAACAGCCGGTGCATCCATGCCCGAGATCGGTTGACCCTGTCAAGAGTGTCAAGTTAGACTCACACCACAGCGTGTCAAGGTAGCGATACATGCGGCTGTGAGGGAGAACACGTGGCCACAGAGCCGCGGACCCACGTGCGGGTTCAGCACGGGAATGATCGAAGGACTGACAAGGAGAATCGGTATGGAGATTGATCCGAACAAGGTTTGGCCCACAGGGCTCACCTTGGCCGAAAGCGAAGAACTGCACCGCCACGTCATCGAGGGCACGCGGATCTTCGGTTTCATCGCCGCTCTGGCGCACCTGCTGGCGTACATCTATACGCCGTGGCTCCACTGAAGGGATAGAACATGAACCAAGGCAAGATCTGGCTCGTGGTCAAGCCCACCGTGGGCCTGCCGCTGTTCCTGGGCGGCGTGACCGTGATCGCGCTGGCGGTGCACACCGCCATCCTCACGTCCACCGCCTGGTACCCCGCGTACTACAGCGGCAAGGCGGCCGTGTCGGCAGCGATGCCGAAGACGGCAGCGGCCACCCCGGCGCCCGTGGCGACGGCGGCCGCCCCGGCCGATGCGTCCACGCTGGTGGCAAAGGCGACGACCGCCAAGCCCTAGTGAGGCCTGGATGGTCGAAGGCCCGACAGGGGCCGGGATCGCAAGATCCCGGCCCCTGTTCTTTTCAGGGGTTCGAGCTGGACGCTCAGGAGGCGCGCTGGGCGCAGCGTGCGACGCCGCGGCCGCGGGTCAGTCGGGCGTGGCGCCCACCACCGCGCCGTGCAGGCGCGGGCGGCGGATCAGCGGTGCCATCGCGGCCAGCGTGGCCAGCAGCAGCAGCACCTCCAGGCTGTAGACGGCGATGTAGCCGGTGGCCGGCCCGGTCCAGCGCGCCGGCAGCACCTCGGCTGTCGCCAGGGCTTGCACCAAGTCGCGCCCGATGCCGCCCAGCGCCACGGCCACACCGGCCGCGGTGGCCTGCACCGCGCCCCAGGCGCCCAGGGCCAGGCCGGCCTGGTCCTTCGGGGCATGGTTCATCGTGGCCGTGAGCGTGCCGTGGCCGAACAGGCCGCCGCCCAGGCCGATCAGCAGCACGCCCATGCCGAACAGCAGCGTCGATTGCAGCGATGCGGCGGCGATCACCGCCAGGAACGCCACCACGCCGCACAGCGCACCATGGCTGGAGATGCGGAAGGCATCGGCCCCCTTGCCCAGCACCCGCGAGGCCACCCAGAAGCCCAGCAGGCCGCCCATGGCCAGCGTGGCGGTGAGCAGAGTGGTCGCACTGACGGTGAGTTGCAGGATCTGTCCGCCGTAGGGTTCCAGCAGCACATCCTGCATGCTGAAGGCCATCGTCCCCAGGCCCACGGCCAGCAACCGCCGCAGCGCACCCGGACCGCTGGCGAACATGCCCCAGCTCTCGCGGAAGCTGGGCGGCGGTGGCGGCGGCGCGGCACCGCGCAGCGGGCGCCGCAGCTCCTGCTTCCACAGCGCCAGCATGTTCAGTGCGATGGTGGCCACGGCCGAGCCCTGGATCACCTCGATCAGGCGGCCAGGGGTGAAGTCGTGCAGCAGGGCGCCGAACAGCAGGGCGCTGACGATGCTGCCGAACAGCAGCATCACGTACATCAGGCCCACCACCCGCGGGTGCGATTCCTCGGGCGCCAGGTCGGTGGCCAGGGCGAGGCCGGCGGTCTGGGTGATGTGCAGGCCCGCGCCCACCAGCAGGAACGCGATGCCGGCACCGGCCTGGCCGATCCAGGCCGGCCACTGTGCCGCATTGCCACCGCCGGAGAGCACCAGCAGTGCAAACGGCATGATGGCCAGGCCGCCGAACTGCACCATCGTGCCCTTCCAGATGAAGGGCACGCGGCGCCAGCCCAGGGCCGAGCGGTGGTTGTCGGACTTGTAACCGATCAGCGCGCGGAAGGGCGCGAACAGCACCGGCAGCGAGATCATCACCGCCACCAGCGAGGCGGGCACGCCCAGCTCCACGATCATCACCCGGTTCAGCGTGCCCACCAGCAGCACCAGCGCCATGCCCACCGACACCTGGAACAGCGACAGGCGCAGCAGCCGGCCCAGTGGCAACTCGGGCGTGGCGGCATCGGCAAACGGCAGGAACCGCGGGCCGGCGTCGGCCCACGCGCGCATCATCTTCTGGCTGAGGGGGTTCATGGCAGCGGGTTGGCGGTCAGGCGCCGGCAGGCATGGCAGGGGCCACGGGCCCGCCTGGGCGCCCGGTGCGGGCAGGTGTCAGGCCGGCAGGCCCGGGGCGTCCAGATGGGCACGGGCATCGGTCAGATCGGTGGGCAGGCGAAAGCTCACGGTCTCGGGCTTGCCCGGCAACTGGCGCACATGGCGCGCGCCCAGCCCGCGCAGCCGGTCGCAGACGCCCTGCACCAGGCACTCGGGGGTGCTGGCGCCGGCCGTCACGCCGATGCAGCGGGCGCCGAGCAGCCAGTCGGGGTCGATCTCGCTGGCATCCTCCACCAGCCAGGACGGCACGCCCTGCTGCTCGCCCACCTCGCGCAGGCGGCAGGCATTGCTGCTGTTGCGCGATCCCACCACCAGCAGGCGGTCGACGCGCTGGGCCATGATGCGCACGGCGGTCTGGCGGTTCTGGGTGGCGTAGCAGATGTCCGCCAGTGCCGGCCCCTGGATGCCGGGGAAGCGCGCCACCAGCACCGCGATGATGCCGCGGGTGTCGTCCACGCTGAGCGTGGTCTGGGTGACATAGGCCAGCGGCGTGTCGGCCGGCAGGTCGAGCTGGCGGGCCGCCTCGGCCGACGGCACCACATGGGCCGGGCCATCGATGCGACCCAGCGTGGCCACCACTTCGTCATGCCCGGGGTGGCCGATCACCAGCACCGTGCGGCCGGCCTGGGCATAGCGCTGCGCCTGCAGCTGCACCTTGGCCACCAGCGGGCAGGTGGCGTCAATCACCCGCAGCTGGCGGCTGCGGGCCTCATCCACCACCGACCGGGCCACGCCGTGGGCGCTGAAGATCGTCACCGACCGGGGCGGGATCTGGTCGATCTGGTCGACGAAGACCGCACCGCGGCACTGCAGGCCCTGCACCACGTGGCCGTTGTGGACGATCTCGTGGAACACATAGACCGGTGCACCGAACAGCGCCAGCGCCTGCTCCACCACGTCGATGGCCCGCACCACGCCGGCGCAGAAGCCGCGCGGCTGCGCCAGCAGCAGCTCGGCGGGGGCCACGCGCATGTCCATGGTGGCTGGCTCCGGTGGTGCGTCTCGGGTGTGTCCGGCTCAGCGCTTGGCCGGTGTGGTGGCCGTGGCGCTGACCACCTGCGCCACCTTGGCCACGGCGTCGGCCGGCACGGCGGTGCTGTCCGGTGCGGCCGCCGCCGTCGCGGCACTGACGGTGCCCCAGGGGCCGGCCAGGGCCGGGTGGTCCTTCAGCAGCGGCGCGCCCTTCAGCGGCTTGTTCAGGCCCTGGTGGCAGGTGGCGCAGCTGACCTTGGCGACATCGCCCAGCGCGCCCAGCCGGGTGGCCGGGAAGGTGGGCGTGAGCGGCACCATGTAGGCGTTGTTGAGATCGCGCGCCATGTTGATGCCGTGGAAGGCCTTGGTGCGGGTCAGCGGGCTCTCGGCCCATTCGGCATGCGAGCGGGTGTTGTGGCAATGGGTGCAGTTGACGCCCAGCGACTTGCTCATGTGCACCATCAGGCCGAAGGTGCCCTCGGTCTGGCGGATGCTGGCCACGTTGCCCGTGGGCAGCGAGGTGGGCCCGGCCACGCGGATGCGCTCGTTGCCCAGCAGGTAGGGCGTCAGCGGGTCGATGCCCAGCGAGGTCAGTCCGGCCTGCAGCGACGGATGGTTCTGTCCGCCGGAATCCGTGGTCGCCCCGCCCGACGAGCGCGGCGCGGGCTCGGTGAACCACACCTGGGCCGGCACCGGCTCGCCGCGGTGGCAGGTGTAGCAGGTGACGCCGGTGGGCGCGACGTGGGCCTTCCAGTCGGCGTTCAGGTGCCGCGTCATCGCGATCATCTTGCGCGCCACCACCTTGGTGTAGAGCTTGTCCGACGACAGCGCCTCACCCGGTGCATGGCAGTAGGCGCAGCCCTGCTTGGGCGCCACCCAGGCGGTGATGGCCAGCATGGTGCGGGTGAACTCGGTGGCCGGCAGGTCGCCGAGCACCTGCACGTTCTGGTACGAATCCTTCGCCAGCGGCGCGCCAGGCGCCACCGGGATGGCGGCGATGGGCTCGGGCAGGGTCTGGGCGGCTTCGATCGGCCCGGCAATGCGCGGGTTGACCACGGCGCCCATGGCGGTGCCGCGGTAGCCGGTCTGCGTGGATTCCATCGGCGGGCGTTCGCAGCCGGCGAGCAGCAGGGGGCCCAGCAGTGCGGCCAGCAGGGCAGTGTGGATGCGCTTCATGCGGATCACCTCTTGGCGTTGGTGGTGTTGGCGGCAACTGCGCCGCCAAACCGGCGCCACGGAACCGGCTGGGCCGGCCCGCAGGCGCGTGGAACTGGTTACTTGGTCAGCGCGGGATCCGGGCCGGTGGGGTAGACCGCCGGGTAGGACGGGGCCACACCGTGCTCCACGGCCCACAGGTACCAGTTGTCGACCACGGTGCCGGTGAGCAGGATGCCGATGCCGCCGGTCAGCGGGGTCAGCACCGCGAACCACCAGGCCCAGCGGTGGATGGATTCCATCGTGGCGTTGAAGCCCATGGTCCAGCGCCAGAACAGGGCGGCCCGCTCGCTGGCGGTGCCGCGGTCGTAGATCTGCTCGATCTCGCGCTCGCCGCCGAAGCGGGTGACCGCCAGGATGGTGGCACCGTGCATCGCGAAGATCAGCGCCGACCCGTAGAGGAAGGCGATCGACAGCATGTGGAACGGGTTGTAGAACAGGTTGCCGTAGCGTAGCGAGAAGGCCGCCGTCCAGTCGAGGTGGGGGAAGATCCCGAACGGAACCGCTTCACTCCAGCTGCCCATCATCACCGGGCGGATGAAACCCAGCACCAGGTACAGCCAGATCGCCGCCGCAAAGGCCCAGGGGATGTGGGTGCCGATGCCCAGCGCCTTGGCACGGCGGTACATGCGCAGCCACCACAGCAGGATCGACAGCGTCAGGAAGAAGCCGGCGATCAGCCACCAGCCGCCCTTGGCCAGCGGTGGAATGCGCAGGCCGTACTCGGCCGCAGGCGGCTCCAGCGCCAGCCAGAACAGCTGCCGCACGAACTGGATCGGGTCCCAGTTCACCTGGGCCAGCATGTTCAGGCCGATGATCTCGAAGGCGATGAAGCCGCAGATCAGCGACACCACGCCCAGCCAGCCAAGGTAGATGGGGCCGAGCTGCGCATCGCCGATGCGCCCCAGCAGGTGGATGTGCAGGGGCGGGCCCTTGCGCTCCTGCTCCTCGCCCGGGTAGCTGAGCGGCACCCCGGGATACGACGGCCCGTGCACTTGCACGCGGGTGAAGATGTTCTGGTACTCGGCCATGTTCTGGGCTCCTGGCTGGTTCTTGTTGCGTCTTGGCGGTGCGGGCTGTCAGCGCCAGACCGGCAGGCTGAGCCACCAGCCCCACCACTCGGGCCAGCCGCGGGTCCAGAAGGGCCCGCTGATGATGATGCACACCGCGCTCCAGAAGCCTGCCGACAGCGCCAGGAACAGGCCCAGGCGGTGGATGCCGAGCGAGCCGATGGAGTAGCCGATGGCGTCGCGGAAGAAGGTGTTCTCGTGTTCCGGCGTCTTGACCGGCTCACCCTTCTGCGGGTTGGTCATCGCCAGGATGAGGCCGCCGTGCATCGACAGGGCCAGCGCGTTCGTGAAGAAGAACGTGATGGCCAGCATGTGCGCCGGGTTGTAGTGGAAGTGCAGGTACTGGTAGCCGGTGTTCGACACCCAGTCCAGGTGGCTCAGGATGCCGTACGGGAAGCCGTGGCCCCAGGCACCCAGCAGCAGCGGGCGGAAGATCACCAGCGTGACGTAGGCGAAGATGGCCACGCCGAAGGCGATGGGCACATGGAAGCCCATGCCCAGCTTGCGGCAGATCTCCACCTCGCGCAGCGCCCACGAGACGAATGCCCCGGTGGCGCAGATCGTGATCACCTGCCACAGGCCGCCCTCGGCCATCGGCGCCATGCGCAGGCCGTAGCTCAGGTCGGGCGGGGCGATGTTGATCTGCCAGATGTTCCAGGTGGTGCCCATGCTGGCACCCCAGATGATCAGCAGCGTACCGAGGATGGCGAAGAATGCCGCGGTGACACCGAAGAAGCCGACATAGAACGGCCCGACCCAGAAGTCGAACAGGTCGCCCCCGAGCAGGGTGCCGCCGCGGACCCGGTATTTCTTTTCAAAGCTGAGCATGGCCATCGCCGGCTCCCGGTTTGCTGGCCCCTGTCACCCAGGTCGGGCGGCAGGCAGCCGGTCTTGCGAATTCTTGGCAGTCAACAGGGCCCGCAGGCCCCGCTGACTGCGGGTGTGCATGGATGCACTGCAGCCGGGCCGTCAGGCCTGGGGCGGCAGCACTTCCATCTGCACGGCAGCCGTCTTGGTCTTCTTCGCGCCATCGAGCCAGTTGAACTTGTCAGTGCTGAGCAGGATGAAGTGAATCAGGATGGCGAGGCCGAACAGGAACGTGCCCATCGCGACCAGGATCCGGCGGGGATCAAACAACAACCACAATCTCCACATGGAAGACTCCTTTAAGGGATGTAGGACATGAAGGTGTAGACCGCCGACTTGACGCCTGCGATCAACGACCCCTCACCCTCGGCGCCTGGCAACCAGGTCCGCCAGCGCATGGTCAGCATCTGGGCGATGAGGGCGATCACCAGAAACACGGCAAATCCGACGAGAAACACCACCGGTGACAGCGCGCCGCCGCCAGGGTGTTGCACATCGGTCTTGAGTGTTGAAGCTGCCATGGTTTGCTCCTTGTTGAGCGGGTTCGAAACAGGTGCTAGCGGCTTACAGCCACGAGCGCCAGTTCCAGACCAGGACGTGCGCGACGATCGCGATCACGGTGAAGCCGATGAAGCTGCTCACGAACATGCCGTGAAACTCCCGCGCTTCCTGTTCGGTCAACCCGGACAGCGAGCCTTGTCGGTCGTTTGCCATGACGTCTTTCCTTTTTCAATGGGCCTCGCGGCCTAGATTGGCCTTTCGGCCGCCGTCGACAGCCCGGCCCGCATCGGCCGCGAGGCCGGTGCGCGCAAGGCCACCTTTACCGCGCTGTGCCCGCGCGGTTGGGTTGGCCCGGCCCACGTTGCCGTGTGCCAGAACAAGGTTGCGGCGCGCCGTCATGCCGGCGCTCCGGTGGTGAGGGCGGCGCGGGCACGGGCCACGCGGTCGGCCGTGATGCGGGCCTCGCCGGCCTGGCGCGCATCGGCCTCGGCACGGTCGCGCAGGCGCTTGGCCGCCGAGATCTGCACCAGCACCGGCTGGGCGCTGACCAGATCGTTCAGCAGCTGTTGTGCGTCGTCGTCCCAGGGGCTGGTGGTGGCCTCGTCCAGCCGCGACGGCGTGGCCGGCGCGCGGTCCAGGTCGGTGCCCAGCGGCAGCACATGGAACAGCGCATCGAACAGCGCGTTGCAGTACTCCTGCAGGATGTAGGTAGCGCCGGCATAACCCATGAACGGCGTGCCGGTGGCGCGGCGGATGATGGCGCCGGGGAACGAGGCCGGGATGTAGCTCGGCCGTGGGCCATGGCCACCGCCGGCTTCGGCCAGGTACATGCGCTCGTTGTAGCTTCCGAACATCACCAGCGGCGGCTTCTCGTGCGTCATCTGCCGGATGGCGGCGTTGTCGGTCTTGGCGCCGGGGATGCGCGGCACGGCGAACTGGCAGGGCAGGCCCAGCTCGTCTTCCAGGTAGTGGCGCAGGCCGCGGGTGTAGGTCTCGCCGGCCACCACCGCGAAGCTGGCGGTGCCGAAGAAATCCTGCGTGACCGAGCGCCACAGGTCCCACACCGGCTTGACCGTGGTGTGCTTCTCGCGCTCGATGAAGGGCTCCGGGTCCAGGCCCAGCAAGGCACCCAGGCTGCGCAGGAACTTGGTGGTGCTGTGCAGGCCGATGGGGGCCTGCAGCCATGGCCGCTCCAGCGCCTCGCACAGCATGGTGCCGTACTCGCGGTAGAGGTTGATGTTGGCGTCGGCATCGGCCAGCTTCTGCACATCGGCCAGGTGGCTGCCGAGCGGGAACACCATGTTGATCTCGGCGCCGATGCCTTCGACCAGGCGGCGGATCTCGTGCAGATCGCTCGGCAGATTGAAGCTGCCGTAGCTGGGGCCGATGATGTTGACGCGCGGCTTGCTGCCCGCCGGCCGTTCGGCCATCGGCTTGCGCGCCGGGATGTGGCGCAGGCCGTACTGGGCCCACAGCCAGAACATCGCGCGGTTGGCGCACTGCCACTGGTCTTCGTCGATGGTGCGCGGCAGGAAGCGCTGCAGCGCCGTGCCCTCGGGTGTGACGCCGCCGCCGATCATCTCGGCGATGCTGCCGGTGACCACCACGCTGGGCAGGTCGGGGTCGAGCACGGCGTGGGCACGCTTCATCGCGCCTTCGGTGCCTTCGCGGCCCAGCTGCTCCTCGGCCAGGCCGGTCACGACGATGGGCAGTTCATGCGGCGGCAGCGCATCGGTGTAGTGCAGCACGCTGGTGACCGGCAGGTTCTCGCAGCCCACCGGGCCGTCGATGACGACCTGCAGGCCCTTGATGGCCGTGAAGACGTAAACGGCGCCCCAGTAGCCGCCAGCGCGATCGTGGTCGAGGACGAGTGCCATCAGATCATTGCCTCCGCCTTGCGCTTGGCATGCAGCTTGATCACCTGCCGCTTGAAGTCGGCGCGGAACTCCGGCCGTGCTTGCGGGGTGTCGGTCCACACGCCCGCCTTGTCGCCCTGGCCGGCATCGCCGAAGAAGGCGCTCATGGTGTCGAAGCGGTGCTTGTTGGCGATGGCCGCGTTGATCACCGCCGCCAGCGAGCCGGCACCGGCCGGGCCCATCAGCGGCCGCGCCGAGATCAGGTTGGTGAAGTACAGGCCGGGGATGCGGGCTTCCTTGGCCGCCTGCACCACCGGCGTGGTGCCGATGGCCAGATCGGGTTTGAATTCATGCATCGCCGCGATGTCCTGCTCCAGGCTGGCGCGGTACTGCACATGCACGCCGCGGGCTTCCAGCCACTGGCGGTCGGCATCGCTCCAGGGGGTGCGCGGGCAGGCGGTGCCGACGTAGCGCAGGTCGGCCCCGCTTTCCACCAGCAGGCGGGCGACGATCAGCTCGCTGCCCTCGTAGCCCGACAGCGTGATCCGGCCCTTGATCGGCTTGGCCGCCAGCGCGCCGCGGATGGCCGGCAGGATGCGGTTCTTGGCCGCGTCGATCAGCGCCTGGGGCACATTGGCGGCATGGCCGATGCCCTGCAGCCAGGCTGCGGTGCCGTCATGCCCCACCGGGGCCGAGCCGACGATGGGCCGGCCGGCCGCTTCGAACTCGCGGATGCTGGCGGTGTAGAACGGGTGGATGGCGGCGACCACGCTGCCATCGAGCGCGGCATACAGCTCGCGCCATTCACGGGTGGGCACCACCGGCCCGGCGGCCAGGCCCATCGGCTCCAGCATCATGCCCAGGATCACCGGATCGGCCGGGAACATCTCGCCGAGCAGCGTGACCGTCGGCTTGGTGGAGCGGCCACCCTGCGGTGCCTGCACCGGGCCGGCTTCCACTTCGGTGCGGGCGTACTTCAGCATGGCGCCGGCCAGCACGTCCTTGGCCTCGGCATGGGTGGGCACGCCGAAGCCGGGCACGTCGATGCCGATGATGCGCACGCCGTTGATCTGCTTGGGCAGCAGCTGCAGCGGCACACCGCTGGCGGTGGGCACGCACAGGTTGATCAGCACGATGCTGTCGTACTGGGCGGGGTCGGCCAGCTTGTAGGTGGCCTCGCGGATGTCCTCGAACAGCTTGCCGGTGACCAGGCTCTCGCTGTTGAAGGGCACATAGCCCACGCTGCGGCGGGCGCCGTAGAAGTGGCTGGTGAAAGTGAGGCCGTAGACACAGCAGGCCGAGCCGCTGAGCACCGTGGCCGTGCGCTTCATGCGCAGGCCCACCCGCAGCGAGCCGAAGGCCGGACACATGCTCTGCGGCTGGTCGTGCGGGCCCTTGGGATAGTCCACCGCGTACTGCGCCAGCGTCTCGCTCTTGCCGGCGGCCTTGGCCGCGGCCAGCATGGTCTCGGCGCCGGAATGGCAGCCGACACCGTCCTCTTTCAGGGCGGCCGGGTTGGCGATGGGGGTGGGCGTGTCCATGGCGGCGCTGTGCTCAGACTTCGTCGTAGATGACTTCGAGCGTCGGCTTGACGATCTCGGTCTTGCCGACCATGTCGAACAGCGTGGCCGGCTCCATCTTGAAGTCGCGGCCGGTGCTCTCGGCGCTGAACAGGCCCAGCAGCTGGTCCTGCGTCTGCGGCTTGGGCCGCACCGGCGGGGCGATGGCGACGTTGGTGGCCAGTTCCTCGAACAGCGGCGCCCACTGGGTGCCGGGGCGGCCGATGATTTCGTAGCTGGCGCTCTTGCGGCGGATGTCTTCGTTCGCCGGGATGGTGGCCAGCACCGGGATGCCGGCGGCCGAGGCGAACTGCTTGGCCTCGCCGGTGCCGTCGTCGCGGTTGATCACCATGCCGGCCACGCCGACGTTGCCGCCGAGCTTGCGGAAGTACTCCACCGCCGAGCAGACGTTGTTGGCCACGTACAGGCTCTGCAGGTCGTTGCTGGCGACGACGATGACCTTCTGGCACATGTCGCGGGCGATCGGCAGGCCGAAGCCGCCGCACACCACGTCGCCCAGGAAGTCGAGCAGCACGTAGTCGAAGCCCCAGTCGTGGAAGCCCAGCTTCTCCAGGGTCTCGAAGCCGTGGATGATGCCGCGCCCGCCGCAGCCGCGGCCCACCTCGGGCCCGCCCAGCTCCATGGCGTAGACGCCGTCGCGCTTGAAGCAGACATCGCCGATGGCCACCGCCTCGCCGGCCAGCTTCTTCTTGCTGCTGGTCTCGATGATGGTGGGGCAGGCCTTGCCGCCGAACAGCAGGCTGGTGGTGTCGCTCTTCGGGTCGCAGCCGATCAGCAGCACCTTCTTGCCCTGCTGGGCCATCATGTAGCTCAGGTTGGCCAGGGTGAAGCTCTTGCCGATGCCGCCCTTGCCGTAGATGGCGATGATCTGGGTTTCCTTGGTCACCGGGCCGGTGGCCACGGCATCGGGCTCGATGGCGGCTTCGGCGCGCAACTGCAGGTCTCGCAGGATCTGGATCGGAGCGGTGGCCGGACCTTGCGGGCTGTTGATGCTGTGCGTCATGTCAGTGGGTCCAATCCAAAACCATCTTGAGACAGGCCACATCGCCGAAGGCGGTGCGGTAGGCGTTGTCGGCCTGTGCGGAGGGCGCGTGGTGGGTGATGAGCCCGTCCAGCGTCAGCAGGCCGTTGGCGATCAGCGCCTGCACGGCCAGCAAGTCGGGGCGCTGCCATTCGGCGGCGGCCCGCAACCGGGCTTCACGCATGAAGGCCGGTGCAAAGTTGAACTGCAGTGGCTGGCTGTAGAAGCCGGCCAGGATCACCTCGCCACCGGGGGCGAGGCGGCTGATCAGGGTGTCGAGCAGCTTGGCGTCGCCGCTGACATCGCAAATGACGTCGTAGTTGCGCCGCGGGTCGGCATCGGGGTGCAGCACGGTGTAGCCCTGGGCGCCCTGGGCGCGCACTGGGTTGGTCTCCCAGACCACGGTGTCGGGGAACCCGGCGGCCACGTTCAGGCGTGCCAGCAGCCGGCCCAGCACGCCGTGGCCGACGATCAGCTGCGGTGCCTTGGGGTGCTCGATGCGGCCGCCGTCGGACACCGCGTGGTAGGCGGTGGCGGCCAGCGCCAGCAGCACGGCCTGTTCACCCAGCGCCTCGTCGACTGCGATCACCCGCCGGCCCGGCACCACCAGGCGCGAGGCGGAGCCGCCGAACAGGCCGCGCACCGGCTGGCCGTCCAGCGGACCGAAGCAGTTGGCGCCCGGCACGAAGACCTGCTGGCCGACCCGCAGGCCGCTGGCCTCGCCGGCCTCGACCACCCGGCCCACCGATTCATAGCCCGGCACCAGCGGGTAACCCATGCCGGGGAAGCTGGGCATGGCGCCGGTGAACAGCAGGCGTTCGGTGCCGGTGGAGATGCCGCTCCAGTGCACGTCGACCACCACATCCTCCGTGGTGGGTGTGGCCAGCACCAGATCCGCCAGGCGGATCTGGTCGGGGCGGGCCAGCAGGACGGCGGTGGTGTTCATGCCGTGGCGGCGCCGCAGGCGCAGTGGAGGGGGGAGGGCAGGGTCAGCATGCGTGGGGAAACTCGGTCATCTGTCACTTTACGCTGACTTGAAAAAGTGTCAAGCAAAGCTGACATCGGGATAGTCCCAGCTTGCGGGTTGCCCGCTGCCGCCACGCTCATCGCGCCACCGGCCGGGCCACCAGCACCTGCGTCTGCAGCGGCATGGCGTTGCGCAGGTGGCGCGGTGCGCTGAAGCCGGCGGCCTGCAGCATCGCGCCCAGCTGGGCGATGGTGCGTGGCCGGCCGCTGCCCATGGCCCACAGATACAGGCCGAAGTACGCGTCGCCCATGGCCTGCGCGCCGGCGGTGCCGGCCATCGGCTCGGCCAGCAGCAGCACGCCGTGCGGCGGCAGCGCGCGGCGGGCCGCATGCAGCAGGGCCATCACGCGGTGGTCGTCGTGGTCGTGCACCACGCGCACCAGGCTGATCACGTCGGCGCCGGCAGGCAGGGCGTCGGTGGTGAAGTCGCCACCCACGGCGGTGGCGCGGTCGCTCAGGCCCAGGGCGGCCAGCCGGCCCTGGGCGCGGCGGGCCACCTCGGGCAGGTCGAACACCATCAGTTTCAGGTGCGGCCAGCGCTGGGCCGCAGCGGCCACGAACACGCCCTCGCCACCGCCCACGTCCAGCAGGCACTGGTGGCGCTGCAGCGGGTAGGTGTCGAGGATCTCGTCGGCCACCAGCGGTTGCGAGGCGGCCATCAGCACCGAGTAGTCGGCCACCTGCTCACGGGCAAGCGTGTGCGGCTGGGCGCTGCGGGCATAGGCCCAGTAGCGCGCCAGTTCGCCCTGGCCGGGTGTGGCGCGCAGCATGGCCAGCGGGTCGGCCAGGTCGGCGTACAGCAGCACATGGTGCTCGACCATCGCGGCGATGGCGGCATTGCCCACCATCGGCGCGCCCAGCGGCCCCAGGCCATAGACCGCGGGGTGACCGCGGCGCTGGCGGCGGGCCAGCAGGCGCAGCGCCACGGCCGCATCGAGCAGGCGGCGGCAGCCTTCGGGCGGCAGCTGCAGCGCCGGCGCCAGGGTCTCGATGCTGGCCGGGCCCTGGGCCAGGCGGTCGAACAGCTTCAGCTGCACGCAGGCCAGCAGCACCTGGGTGTAGCTGAAGCCGGCCACCAGGTCGAACAGCTGGCTGGCCCGCCGGCGGGCGATCGGCCGGGTGAGCGGGAAGCGGGCCGCCCAGCGGCGGAAGGCCGGGCTGGCCACCTGGCGGTCGGCCCAGCGCTGCAGGCCCTCAGCCCAGCGTGTCCACAGGCCGGGCGGGGCGTCGTCCAGTGCAGGGGTGCCGGGCACCGCGGGCAGGGTGGCCATCGGGCGGCGTGCTGCTCAGGCCACCGCGCGGGCGTGGGTCTGGGCGAGCTGGTCGCACAGCGCGGCGGGCACCAGGCGCTCGGACTCGGCCCGCACCAGGGCACGCAGGCGGGCGGCGCCGCGGCAATCGGGCACGGCCGCAGCGGCACGTTCCACCAGCTGCTGGAAATGCGCCACCGCGCCGAGCAGGCCATGGGCGGCGGCCATGCTGGGGCGGCCCAGGGCCTGGTCGCGGCCCACCGGCTTGCCCAGCAGCAGCGGGTCGGCCGCCACGTCGCGGATGTCGTCGGCCACCTGGTAGGCCTCGCCCAGCCACTCGCCCAGCGCCCGCCAGGTGGCCGGGGCGCCGCCGGCGGCTTCGGCGCCGGCCATGGTGGCGGCAGCGAACAGCGCGCCGGTCTTGGCCCGCTGGTAGTCGCGCAGCGACACCTGCGGCTCGCATTCCCAGGCCTGGCCGGCCACGATGCCGTGGGGCTGGCCCACGCCGCGGGCGATCAGTCCCAGCAGGCTGGCCAGCCGCTGTGGATGGCGCGCCGGCGCGGCGGCCAGCGCCTGGAAGGCCAGCACGATGAGCGCGTCGCCCGACAGCACCGCCAGCCGTTCGCCGAAGGCGCTGTGCACCGAGGGCACGCCGCGGCGCATCGGTGAATCGTCGAAGCAGGGCAGGTCGTCATGCACCAGCGAGGCACAGTGCAGCAGCTCCAGCGCCACCGCGGCGGCATCGGTCAATCCGGGGTCGTCGTCGCCACAGGCCAGGGCCACGGCCACGCACAGGCGCGGCCGCACCCGGGCGCCGCCCGGAAACACCGCATGCCGCATCGCAGCAGCCAGACGTGGCGGGGCGCCAGGCACCTCGGTGCTGGAAAGTGCGGCCGACAGCGCCTGCTCGATGCGTTGCATGGGGTCCATGGATCCTCCGGCGGATGCCGGGCAAACCCCAGGTTTCGGACCTGTTGTCAGCGCGACATGACGTTATGATGTGTCATGCAGGATAGACACACGGGCTGGAAGCGTCAACTCTGGTTGTCACTCCGCCACAGACCGGTCGGCGGGGCGCGATGCTGCCGGTGATCGTCATCGGCGCCGGTGTCGGTGGCCTGGCCACTGCGGTGGCGCTGGCGGCCCAGGGCCGCGCGGTGCGGGTGATCGAGCGCGACGCCGCCCCCGGCGGCAAGCTGCGGCCGGTGCGCATCGGCGGCCAGGCACTGGATGCCGGCCCCACGGTGATGACCATGCGCGATGTGTTCGACGGCCTGTTCGCGCTGGCCGGCGAGCGGCTGGACGACCACCTGCGTCTGACCCCGCTGCGCACGCTGGCCCGCCACACCTGGCCCGACGGCAGTTGCTTCGACCTGCATGCCGACCGCGCCGCCACGCTGGACGCCATCGGCCGGCTGTCGGGCGCGGCGGCGGCGCGGCAGTACGCTGATTTCTGCACCCGCTCGCAATCCATCTACGAGACGCTGAACGGCCCCTACCTGCGCCGCAGCCGGCCCAACCCGGTGTCGCTGGCCTGGCGCTGTGCCCAGGGCGGGCTGGCGCAGTGGCTGGCGCTGGCGCGCATCTCGCCGTTCCAGACGCTGTGGCGTGAACTGGGCCGCCAGTTCAGCGACCCGCGCCTGCGCCAGCTGTTCGCCCGCTATGCCACCTACGGCGGCTCGTCGCCGCTGGCCGCGCCAGCCACGCTGATGCTGATCGCCCATGTGGAACAGGCCGGCGTGTGGAGCGTGGACGGCGGCATGCACCAGCTGGCGCAAGCCCTGGTGCAGCTGGCGCAGCGGCTGGGCGTGCGCTTCAGCTGCGGCCAGCAGGTCTCGCGGGTGCTGCTGCACCAGGGCCGGGCGGCCGGCGTGCAGCTGGTCGGCCCCGACGGCCAGCCCGGCGAGACGGTGGCCGCGGCCAGCGTGGTGTTCAACGGCGATGCCGCGGCGCTGGGCGCCGGCCTGCTGGGCGACGGTGTGCGCCGCGCGGTGCCGGTGCGGCCGGTGGCCGGCCGCTCGCTGTCGGCGCTGACCTGGAACCTGCACGCGCCGACGCGCGGCTTCCCGCTGCTGCGGCACACGGTGTTCTTCTCGGGCGACTATCCGCTGGAGTTCCAGGAACTGTTCGCCCAGGGCCGCCTGCCCACCGAGCCCACCGTCTACATCTGCGCCCAGGACCGCGCCGACGATCCGCTGCCCACCGACAGCGGACCCGAGCGCCTGCTGTGCCTGGTCAACGCCCCGGCCACCGGCGACCGCGGCGCGCCCACCGACGAGGAGATCGCCGCATGCGAGCAACGCACCTTCGCGCATCTGCGCCGGCTGGGCCTGCAGCTGCAGCCCGACAGCCCGGGCCGGCTGCGCCACAGCCCGGCGCACTGGGCACAGCGCTTCCCGGCGACGGGCGGGGCGCTGTATGGCCAGGCCACGCACGGCTGGCAGGCCTCGTTCAGCCGGCCGGCGGCGGCCACGGCGGTGCCGGGGCTGTTCCTGGCGGGGGGCAGCACGCACCCCGGGGCGGGGGTGCCGATGGCCGCGCTGTCGGGTCTGCAGGCGGCACAGCAGGTGCTGGCCGAGCGCCCTGGCCCGATTTCGACCATGCAGTGGCGCCCGGCGGCTATGCCTGGTGGTACCTCGACGCGCTGAGCGACGACGGCCGCCACGGCCTGGTGGTGATTGCCTTCGTCGGCAGCGTCTTCTCGCCGTACTACGCCTGGGCCCGCCGGCGCCAGGGCGGGCTGGCCGATCCGCAGCAGCATGTGGCCATCAACGTGGCGCTGTACACCCCCGGCGGCGGGCCGGGTGCCCGCTGGGCGATGACCGAGCGGGGTGCCGGCGCGCTGCAGCGCAATGCCCACACGTTGGCCATCGGGCCCAGCGCGCTGCGCTGGGAGGGTGATGCGCTGACCGTCACGCTGGATGAATGGTGCGTGCCGCTGCCGCGTCGCCTGCGCGGCACCTTGCGGCTGCATCCGCAGGCGCTGGGCGCACCGGCGCCGCTGCAGCTCGACAGTGCCGGCCAGCACCACTGGTGGCCGATCGCGCCCTGCGCCCGCATCGATGTCGACCTGGCCGACCCCGGCTGGCGCTGGCGCGGCCATGCCTACCTGGACAGCAACCGCGGCAGCGTGCCGCTGGAGCACAGTTTCGCCAGCTGGCAGTGGGCCCGCGCCAGCCTGGATGGGCAGCGCAGCGCCGTGGCCTACGACGCGCTGGAACGCGACGGCACGGCCCGCCACATCGGCCTGCAGTTCGATGCGCAGGGCCGCTGCCAGCCGGTGGCTGCGCCGCCGATGCAGGCCTTGGCGCGCACGGCGGTGTTCCGCGTGCCGCGCAGCCAGCGCAGCGATGCCGGCCAGCCGCCGCGGGTGCACACCACGCTGGAGGACACGCCGTTCTACAACCGCAGCCTGGTGACCACGCAGTGGCTGGGCCAGCCGGCGCTGGCGATGCATGAGAGCCTGGACCTGGGCCGCTTCAGCCAGCCCATCGTGCAGGCGATGCTGCCGTTCCGCATGCCGCGGCGCGGCTGAGCCCGGACGCATGCCTGGACCTGCGTCCTGGCATGCGTCTGGCGAATCGGCCGAGCTCAGGGCTTGGGCGGGGGCGGCCCGGGCGGTTTGTCGCGCTCGGCCGCGCGGCGGTCACGCCGCAGGCTGTAGAGCTGCCAGGCGCCCCAGACCAGCGGCGCGCCGAAGAACAGCAGCAGCTCCCATTCAATCATTGCGTCGCGCGGCTGGCGTGCGGGCCTACTCGGCGCCGCCGGCCATGGCATTGCCCTCGGCCATGTTCCAGCCGCGGTCGCGCCGCTCCAGCCGGTCGAACAGCGCCACCACCGCGGCCAGGCGCTTGGGCGCCGGCGGCACGAAGTGGCCGTCGTGCAGCGGGCCGGTCACCGCCTCCACCAGGTAGCGGGTGGCTGGCAGCGGCGGCTGCGGCCGCCAGCTGTCGTCGGGCATCAGCGTCAGCATCGCGCGCAGCAGGCTGGTGGCCTTGCGCCGGCGGCTGACGACGGCGCGGCGGTCCACCGCATTCAGGCCCTGGCGTTCCACCTCCAGGCCGATCTGGGCATACAGGAAGCGCGCCGCGTTGATGCCCGGGCGGCAGCCCAGCGGCAGCGCAGCCACACCGGCGTCCACCCGGGTGTAGAGCGCATCGGCTTCGCGCAGCAGGCGCTGCACCACCGCGCCGAGCGCCGGGCTGTGCCGCGGCTCGGCCAGCCAGCGGTCAGGGCAGAGGCCGGCCTCGCGCAGCCACTGGCGCGGCAGGTACAGCCGGCCCAGGCGGGCATCCTCGCCCACGTCGCGGGCAATGTTGGAGAGCTGCATGGCCACGCCCAGGTCGCAGGCGCGGGCCAGGCCGGCGGCGCTGCGCACGCCCATCAGCAGGGCCATCATCGCGCCCACCGTGCCGGCCACACGCGCGGCATAGGCCTGCACCTCGTGCAGCGTCTCATAGCGGCGGCCGGCGGCATCCCACTCGAAGCCTTCGATCAGTGCATGCGGCAGCACCGCCGGGATGTCGAAGCGCCGCACCACCGCGGCCAGCGCGCGGTCGGCCGCCTCGGGGCCGGGGCGGCCGGCGTAGATGCTGTCCAGGCGCTTGCGCAGCCGTCCGACCGCCTGGCTGGCGGCGATGCGGGCCGCGGCATCGTCGGCCGCATGCGGTGTGCCGCCGCCGGTCTGGCCGTCGACCTCGTCATCGGCCAGGCGGCAGAAGGCATACAGCGCGCAGGCCGGGTCCCGCACTGCGGCCGGCAGCAGCTTGCTGGCGGCCAGGAAGGTGCGCGAGCCATTGGCCAGCAGCTGCTTGCAGGCCGCGAGATCGCGGGCCTCGTCCATGCCCGGGGCCTCAGGCCCGTGCTGCGGCTGCAACTTCATCGCCATGCGGAACCACCGTGTCAAGAATGCGCGCCGAGGACAGCACCCCGGGCAGGCCGGCGCCCGGGTGGGTGCCGGCACCCACCAGGTACAGCCGGGCGATGTCTTCGCTCTGGTTGTGCGGACGGAACCAGGCGCTCTGCAGCAGCACCGGCTCCAGGCCGAAGGCCGCGCCGCGGAAGGACGACAGCCGGTCCTGGAAGTCCAGCGGCGTGATCATGTGCGAGCTGACCACGGCCTTCGACAGCCCGGGCAGCAGCGTGCTCTCCAGCCGGCGCTCGATCTTCTGGCGGTAGGGCTCGGCGGCCTTGGTCCAGTCGGCATCGCCCTGCAGGTGTGGCACCGGCGACAGCACGTAGAACGCGTCGCAGCCGGGCGGCGCCAGCGAGGTGTCCGTCGCCGTGGGCCGGTGCAGGTAGAGGCTGAAGTCGTCGGCCAGGTGCTTGCGGTCGAAGATGTCGGTCAGCAGGCCCTGGTAGCGCGGGCCCAGGGCGATGGTGTGGTGGGCCACGTCGTGGTACTGGCGCTTGGTGCCGAAGTACCAGACGAACAGGCTCATCGAGTACTTGGCGCGCTCGATCTTGGCGTCGGTCCAGCGCTTGCGGTGCTCGGGCGCGATCAGCTTGCGGTAGGTGGTGGCTGAATCCGCGTTGGAAACCACCGCGTCCGCCGCCAGGCGCTCCCCATTGGCCAGCTGCACGCCGCAGGCCTGGCCGTCCTTCACCAGGATCTGCGCCACGCTGGTGTTGCAGCGCACCACATTGCCCTGGCCCTCGATCAGCTTGACCAGGCCGGTGACCAGCGCGCCGGTGCCGCCGATGGCGAAGTGCACGCCGAAGCGCCGCTCCAGGAAGGCGATCAGGCAGTACACCGAGGTGGTGGCGAACGGGTTGCCGCCCACCAGCAGCGACTGGAAGGTCAGCACCACGCGCAGCCGCGGGTCCTGCACATGCTTGCAGGCCAGCTGCCACACGGTACGCCAGGCCTCCAGCTTGACCATCTGCGGCACCACCTTGGCCATGTCGGTCCAGTGGCTGAAGGGCTTGTCGCCGAGCTGCTCGAAGCCCACCTTGTAGATGGCCTCGCTGGCCTTCAGGAAGTTCTCGTAGCCCTGCACGTCGCCGGGCGCGAACCGGCCGATCTCGGCACGCATCTGGGCCGGATCGCCGGTGTAGTTGAACTCTTCGCCGCTGTCGAAGCGCACGCGGTAGAACGGGCTCACCGGGACGACCTGGACGTCGTCGGCCAGGCGCTTGCCGCACAGGGCCCACAGCTCCTCCAGCAGGAAGGGCGCGGTGATCACCGTGGGGCCGGCGTCGAAGGTGAAGCCGTCCTGCTTGTAGACATAGGCGCGGCCGCCCGGGGCGTCCAGCTGTTCCAGCACGGTGACGCGCCAGCCGCGGGCGCCCAGCCGCACTGCGGCGGCCAGGCCGCCGAAGCCGCTGCCGATCACCACCGCGTGGGGAGGGGCCTTGCCCCGGGCCGTGCCGGCCGTGGTGGCAGGGTGGGTCGGGGCCCCGTGGGCCGGCAGTGCATGTGTCAACATTTCTTGATGGTATTTGTGTCTAGTTTGATTGACAATAGGGTTGCCCTCCTTCTCCGCTGGCTTGTTCCGCGCGGTGGTGATGCGGTAAAGTCCATTCTCCAGGTGTGCCCATTTCGACGGCGCCATCCAAAGGAGTCTGGTGGCAGCGAACCGTAGAGAAGGGACACTGGCATGAGTCCAAGCCCTCCTGAAGTGGCGGATCTGGGCGCATTGGCCGGGCTGGCGCCCGAGCTGGCGAACACCTTCGCCTCCATCGCCAGCGACATCGCGCTGGTGATCGACGCTGCCGGCGTGATCCGCAACGTGGCCCTGGGCGATGCCGGCATCGGCCGCCGTGCCGACCAATGGATCGGCTGCCATTTCACCGACACCGTCACCCAGGACACCCGCAGCAAGATCGAGCAGCTGCTGCAGGAGGTGCAGCGCACCGGCGTCTCGCGCCGCCGCGAAGTCAACGTGCCCGGCGTGGGCGGCACCAGCATTCCGGTGGCCTTTGCCGCCATCCGCCTGGGCGCCGACGGCCCGGTGCTGGCCGTGGGCCGCGACCTGCGGGCCATCGCCGCGATCCAGCAGCGCTTCCTCGACGCCCAGCAGGAGCTGGAGCGCGACTACTGGCGCCAGCGCCAGACCGAAGCTCGCTACCGCCTGCTGTTCCAGGTGGCCACCGATGCGGTGCTGGTGGTCGATGCCGCCACGCTGACCATCATCGAGGCCAACCGCGCCGCGGCCGAGCTGTTCGGCAGCGCGCCGGCGCAGATGGCCGGCCAGCAGGCGGCCGCCGGCATCGATGCCGGTTCGCGCCCGGCGGTGGAGGAACTGCTCAGCGCCGCCCGCGCCAGCGGCAAGCCGGCCGAGATCCGCGCCCGCCTGGCCGGCCCGGGCGGCACCACCAGCCTGGCGCTGGTGGATGTGTCGGCGACGCCGTTCCGCGCCACTGCCGACGGCACCAGCCAGCTGCTGCTGCTGGTGCGGGTGCGCAGCACCGAGCGCCGCGGCAGCGATGCCGCCCGCCGGCTGGCCGACTTCGTCGAGCACACGCCCGATGCGGTGGTCATCACCGACAGCCATGGCCGCCTGCAGAGCGCCAACCCGGCCTTCCTGGCGCTGTGTGCCGCCGGCGCCACCGACAGCACCGTCAAGGGCCGCAACCTGGGCGATCTGCTGGGCGATCCCGGCCACCGCCTGGCCGCCCTGGTGGCCGAGGTGCGTCGCAACGGCATCGCCAGCCAGGTGCGCGCGCCCATCGGCGGGCTGCGCGGCCCCTGGATGGGCGTGCGCACCGACGAGGTCGAGGTCTCGGCCGCCCTGCTGGCCGAGGGTGACCAGGAGTGCATCGGCTTCATCCTGCGCCGCCAGTCGCCGCGCTCCGACCTGCCGCTGCAGCCGGTGGACGGCCTGGCGATGGCCATCGAGAACCTGGCCGCGCAGCTGGGGCGCGTCTCCTTGCCCGAGCTGATGCAGGAGGCCACCCACCTGGCCGAGCGCCACCTGATCCGCAGCGCGCTGGAGCGTTCGCGCGGCCACGCCGCCACCGCGGCCGAATGGCTGGGCATCACGCCCGAGAGCCTGTCGCTGCGGCTGATGCGGCATGGCCTGGTTGCCGACGGCGAGACCCCGCCGCTGCTGAACTGACACCAGGCGGCGCCCAGCGCAAGCCCGGGATTGCCGCCGGCGCGGCCGCTGCGGGCTGGGTTAACCTCGCGCCCGTGGACCACAGCCCCGCCTTCGGCCAGGCCGACCTCAGCAACTGCGAGCGCGAGCTCATCCACCTCGCCGGCTCGATCCAGCCGCACGGTGCGCTGCTGGTGCTGCGCGAGCGTGACGGCCTGGTGGTGCAAGCCTCCGCCAACTGCGGTGATCTGTTGGGCCTGCCCGCCGACCGCCTGCTGATGCGCCCCTTGTCGGTGCTGGGTGGCGACCTGGACGCCCGGGTGCGGCTGCTGTCGGCGGCGCCCGACCTGGCCGAGCCGCGGCCGCTGCAGGCCCACACCGTGGTGGCTGGCAAGGCCCGGGAATGGCTGCTGGTGCTGCACCGGGTGCCGCAGCAGGGTGTGCTGGCGCTGGAGTTCGAGGCCGCCGGCGGCAGTGCACCGGAAGTGCTGGTGGCCGAGACGCCGTCCCTGATGGCGCGTCTGTCGGAGGCGGTGCAGCGCTTCGGCCAGGCCGCCACCATCCCGGCGCTGTGTGACGGCATCACCCGCTGCGTGCGCGACCTGACCGGCTACGACCGGGTGATGGTCTACAAGTTCGACCCCGACGGCCACGGCAAGATCATTGCCGAGGCCCGCCATCCCCGGCTGGAGACGCTGCTGGGCCACCAGTACCCGTCCACCGACATCCCGCAGCGCGCCCGCGCGCTGTACCTGGCCAACCGGGTGCGGGTGCTGGTCGACGTGCACTACCAGCCGGTGCCGCTGGTGCCGGTGCAGCTGCCGGCCGACCCGGACGGCGGCCGGCCGCAGGCCGAGGAACTCGACATGTCGATGTGCGCGCTGCGCAGCATGTCGCCGCTGCATCTGCAGTACCTGAAGAACATGGGCGTCACCGGCACGCTGGTGGTGTCGCTGGTGCGCGAGGGTCGGTTGTGGGGCCTGATCGCCGCCCACCATGACACGCCCCGGGCGATCTCGCCGGCACTGCGCGCCGCCTGCGACCTGCTGGCCGAGGTGGCGGCCACCCGCATCGCCGCGATCGAGAACTATGCGCATGCCCAGGTGGCCATCCTGGTGCGGCGGCTGGAGCAGCGCCTGGTCGAGGCCACGTCCACCGAGGGCGACTGGCGGCTGGCGCTGTTCCGCAACCCGCGCACCCTGCTGCAGCCGCTGGAGGCCACCGGCGCCGCGCTGTTCCATGACGGCGAATGGCTGACCACCGGCGAGGTGCCGTCCACGCCCGAGCTGCGCCAGCTGCTGCTGTGGGTGGATGAACGCTATGCCGAGGCGCCGTTCGCCACCGCCTCGGTGGGGCGCGACGAGCCGTTGCTGGAATCGCTGACGCCGGTGGCCAGCGGCGTGCTGGCGGTCAAGCTGTCGAACCAGCGGCCCGACTACCTGCTGTGGTTCCGCAAGGAGCAGCTGCGCACCGTCACCTGGGCCGGTGACCCGGCCAAGCCGACGGTCGACGATGACCCGCTGACGCTGTCGCCACGGCGCTCGTTCGCCGCCTGGAGCGAGATCGTGCGCGGCACCGCGCTGCCCTGGAGCGCGGCCGAGCTGGCGCTGGGCCGGGCCATCGGCGCCTCGCTGGTCGACATCATCGTGCAGGTCAATGCCGTGCGGCTGCTGGTGGCCGAGCACCAGCTGGCTGGTGTGCGCGCCACGGTGCAGAGCTCGCGCGAGCCGGTGGCCATCGCCGACGGCAACGGCCACCTGCTGTTCGCCAACCCGGCCTTCGCCGCGCTGATGGGCCGCGCGCCCGACAGCCTGGCCACGCTGGATGCGCTGGCCGCCGCCTTCACCGACCCCGCCCAGCTGCAGGCCGGGCTGGACTCGGTGCGCAGCCTGCACCAGGCCTGGCGCGGCGAGCTGGGCCTGCGCCGCAGCGGCGACGGCGACGGCGGCGAGGCGCTGCCGGTGGGCTTGCGCATCGAGCTGGTGCCCGGCCGTGACGGCCAGGTGCTGGGCTACATCCTGGTGCTGAGCGACCTGCGCGACAGCCACCGCGCCGACGCCGCCCGCCGCCACCTGGAAGACGCGCTGCAGCAGGCTGGCCGCGGCGGCCGCAACGATGCCGCCGCCGAGGTCCCTGGCAGCCCGGCCGACCAGGTCATCAGCGCCATCCTCACCAATGCCAGCCTGGCGGCAATGGACATCGCCGACAGCGCCGGCGGCCCCGGCGTGGCGCCGCTGCTGGAAGAGGTGGAGGCCTCGGCGCGCCGCGCCGCGGTGCTCTATGGCCGCATCCGTCAGCTGGTCTGAGCCCGGACGCGGGACAGGACCTGCGTCCTGTCATGCGCCTGGCGAAGCGGCCGAGCTCTGCGAGGCCGTGGGGCAGCCCGGACGCGTTGCGCTAGTGCACCGGCCCGGCCAGCTCCTCGAACAGCCGCACATGCTGCGCGAACGCCCACTGCGCCTCGGCCACCAGGGCCTGCGCTGTCGCCTCGTCCAGCACCAGGCCGTCCAGCGCCCGGCGCAGGGCCTGGCCCCGCTGCGCCACCTGCGCTGGCGGGCCGAAGTCGAAAAAGCGGGTGCCGGTGTCACCTTGCAGGCCGTAGGCCCGCTGGGCCACCCGGCGCAGCGCCTGGCCGCCGGCCAGATCGCCCAGATAGCGCACATAGGCATGGGCGGCCAGCACCGGCGGCTGCTGGTCCGCCAGCGTCTGCAGCCGTTGCACATAGACGGTGGCCGCGTCGGCGTGCAGCAACACGGCGGTGTCGGCGGTGGCGGCCAGCGGCGCCAGGTCGGCCAGGTCGGTCTGCAGGGCCGCGCTGCGGGCCAGCGGGCCGAGCTGCAGCGGGGCCAGCTGCGGGTGGGCGGCATGCTGCTCCAGACCGGCTTCCAGCGCCTGGTAGACCAGCAGCAGGTTGCGCTGCAGCTGCCAGAAACCGGCCGCCGGCAGGGTGCCGCGCAGCAGGGCCGGCATCACGCCCGCCCGCTCGGCGGCGGCGTGCCAGGCCGAGGTGCCATCACGCAGGCGCTGCGCCAGACCCAGGTTCATGCATGCCTTCGCGCTGCCGGAGGGCGGCCCGGTTGGCGGCCCCATCGGCCGATGATAGCGGCCGCACCATGACCGGCGCGCTCGACTGGTCGCGCGATGGCGCGCACTGGCCGCACCGTGGCGCCAGCCGGTTCGTCGAGGCCGGCGGCTGTGCCTGGCATGTGCAGGTGCTGCGCGGCGCGCCGGGCCAGCCGGTGCTGTGGCTGCTGCACGGCACCGGCGCGGCCAGCCATTCCTGGCGCGCGCTGATGGCCCTGCTGGCGCCGCATGCCACGCTGGTGGTGCCCGATCTGCCGGGCCATGGCTTCAGCGGGCCGCTGCGTGGTGCATCGCTGCCGACGATGGCGCGGTCGCTTGCGGCGCTGGCCGATGCCCTGGCCTTGCCGCCGACGGCCGTGCTGGGCCATTCGGCCGGCTGCGCGCTGGCCGTGCGCGCCGTGCTCGATGGCCACCTGGCGCCGCAGCAGCTGGTCGGCATCAATGCGGCGCTGCTGCCGTTCGAAGGGCTGGCCGGCCGGGTGTTCGCGCCGATGGCGCGGCTGATGGCCCGCCAGGCCTGGGTGCCGTGGCTGTTCGCCCGCCGTGCCGGCGATGCGGCGGCGGTGCAGCGCCTGGTGGCCGCCACCGGCTCCACGCTGGATGCCCAGGGCCTGGCCTTGTACGCCCGGCTGATGCGCAGCCCGGCCCATGTGGCCGGTGCGCTGGCGATGATGGCCGACTGGGACCTGGACAGCCTCTGGCAAGAGCTGCCCCGGCTGCCGGCGCCGCTGCTGCTGTTGGCCGGCGGGCAGGACGGCACCGTGCCGCCGGCCCAGGCGCAACGGGTGCGGCTGAAGCTGCCGCCCACCCGGGTGCAGCTGCTCGACGGCCTGGGCCACCTGGCGCATGAAGAGGCGCCGCAGCGGGTGGCCGATGCACTGGCGGTGCTGGGCGTGGCCGGCCTGCACCGGCGGCCGCCGCGCCAGGCGGCCTGATCAGCGGGGCGGTGCCACCCGGCCCTGCGCGTCCAGCGCCAGCATGCACTGCCGGCGGCCGAAGCCCGCCGGATCATCGACCACCACCGCGCCCGAGGCGGCAGCGGCCACCGCATAACCATGCGCCGCGGCCTGGGCCTGCACCCGGGCCAGCGGCGTGCCGGCGGCCTGGGCAGCGCAGAAGGCCTGCAGCTGGCGGTCGGCCGAGAAGAACGGCCAGAACGCCAGCGCCACGCCACCCAGCATCGTGGCGGTCATGCCGCCGAAGACCGACCAGCGCAGCTTGGAGGTGGATTGCAGGGCCATGGCAGCGGGTGGATCAGCGGAGGGTCTCGGCGGTGGCCAGTGCCTTCGCCGCCCGCGACAGCCCGGCCGCATCCATCTGCGGCAGCGGCAGATAGCGCGCGGCCAGCGCGTCGGAGAGTTGCCGCGCCACGCTGGGCGCGGCGCCGTTGGTGCTGCGGCTGGCGCCCGGCGCGGTGTCGACCACCAGCATGCCCAGGCCCAGCGCGCGCAGCTGGCGGGCGCTGGCCAGCGCGTCGGCGGTGGCCAGGTCGCGTCCCGGCGCGCCGTTGCGGGCGATGTTGGCGCGGGCATCGGTCAGCAGCACCAGCACCGGCGTGCCGCCGCGGCGCAGCAGGGTGGCGGCCAGCGCGGCGGCGAAGGCACTGGCCACCGCCGAGACCCTCCGCTGATCCACCCGCTGCCATGGC
>NZ_BJCL01000015.1 GCF_005403045.1 Pseudaquabacterium pictum | reverse complement strand
CGCCGCCCGGCCGCCGTCGCCCCAGGCGGTGTCGGCCGGCAGCAGCAGCGTGGCGATGCGGCCCTCGGCGCCGTCGCGCGCGGCCTGCACCGCGGCGGCGCCATCGGCGCCGACATCGGCCGCGCTGGCGCTGCTGCGCACCCAGTGCGACATGCTGCGGGCGATGGCTTCGGCCTCGCTCTTCAGCGGCGATTCATGCCGCACATGGTCGGTGGCATGGTCGCCGACGATGTTGACGATGCCCGAGCGGGCCTTGCGCGCGTTGTGCAGGTTGGCCAGGCCATTGCCCAGGCCCGGGCCCAGGTGCAGCAGCGTGGCCGCCGGCGTGCCGGCCATGCGGTAGTAGCCATCGGCCGCGCCGGTGACCACGCCTTCGAACAGCCCCAGCACGCAGCGCACGCCGGGGATGCGGTCGAGCGCAGCGACGAAGTGCATCTCCGAGGTGCCGGGGTTGGCGAAGCACAGCCCCACGCCGCTGGCGGCCAGGGTGGTGACGAGGCTTTCGGCGCCGTTCTGCGGCGTGCTGGGTGTGGTCAAGGCGGGTCTCCTGGTCGGTGGCATCACCGGTCCAGGGCGAACCCCCGGGCCTGCAGCAGCGCGCGGGCGGCCGCTGCATCGGTGAAGTGGGCAGCCTGCCAGCCGGCCTGCTGCGCCGCCGCCACATTGGCGACCACATCGTCGAAGAACAGCAGGTCGGCCGGCGGCACGCCGAAGCGCTGCGCCGCCAGGTCGAAGATGGCGCGCTCGGGCTTGATCAACCGCACCCGGGCCGAAAAGATGCCGTCGCTGAACCGCTGCAGGAAGCCGTGGGTGCGCTCCAGATGGTCGGCATACGGCGCCGGCATGTTCGACAGGAAGTACAGCGGGTGGCCGGCAGCATGCAGGTCGTCGATCAGCGACACGGTGCCGGGCAGGGGCGCAAAGTCCAACGGCACGGCGTCGACCACAGCTTGCGCATCGGCAGCGGGCAGCCCGGTGCGGCGGGCAATGCGCTGCACCAGCGCATCCGGCTCCAGCGTGCCACGGTCGAACGCGGCCCAGTCACCTTCGTAGCCCTGGAAGATCTGCTGCATCCAGTGGCGGGCGCTGTCCGGATCGGTGGCCTGCTGCGGAATCACACGCTGCAGCAGCTGCATGGGCTGCCAATGGAACACCACGCCGGCGAAGTCGAACACGACGGTGGGCAGCCGCGCCATGGCCATCAATCCTTCAACCGGGCCAGCAGCCCGGCGGTCGATGCATCCAGCCCGCGGGTGTCGGCCGCGCCGCTCGCCGTCAACCGCGGCAGCAGCTGGCTGGCCAGCGCCTTGCCCAGCTCCACGCCCCACTGGTCGAAGCTGTTGAGGCCCCAGAGCGCGCCGCTGGTGAACACCCGGTGCTCGTACAGCGCGATCAGCGCGCCCAGGGTGTGCGGCGTCAGCGTGTCCAGCAGCAGCGTGGTGCTGGGCCGGTTGCCGGGAAAGGTGCGGTGGCGCGCCACCGTCAGCTTGCCCAGGCTGGCCGACGCGGTGGGCGCCGCCTCGCCCAGCGCGGCCTCGGTGGTCTTGCCCAGCATCAGCGCCTGGCTCTGCGCCAGGCAGTTGGCCAGGGCCTTGGCATGCAGGTCGGCATGGGGGTGGGTGGGGTGCTTGACGGCGATGAACTCCACCGGGACCACGTCGGTGCCCTGGTGCAGCATCTGGAAATAGGCATGCTGGCCGTTGGTGCCCGGCTCGCCCCACACCACCGGGCTGGTGCCGAAGGGCAGCGGCTCGCCGTCGAGATCGACGCACTTGCCGTTGCTTTCCATCTCCAGCTGCTGCAGGTAGGCCGGCAGGCGCTTCAGACCCTGGTGGTAGGGCGCCACGCTGCGGCTGCTGAAGCGGTGGAAGTTGCGGTACCAGACATCCAGCAGGCCCAGCTGCACCGGCAGGTTGGATTTCAGCGGCGCCTCGGCAAAGTGCCGGTCCATCGCATGCGCGCCGGCCAGCAGCGCACGGAAATGCTCGCTGCCCACGGCGATGGCGATCGGCAGACCGATCGCGCTCCACAGCGAGTAGCGGCCGCCCACCCAATCCCAGAAGCCAAAGGTGATGTGGATGCCGAACTCGGCCGCGGCGGTCAGGTTGGTGGTGGCGCCGACGAAGTGGCGGTCGATGTCGGTGCCGCCCTGGTCCAGAAACCACTGCCGCGCCACCGCCGCGTTGGCCATGGTCTCCTGCGTGGTGAAGGTCTTGCTGGCGATGATGAACAGCGTGTTGTCGGGCCGCAGCCTGCGCAGCACCGGCGTGATGTCATGCCCGTCGACATTGCTGACGAAGTGCATGGTGATGCCGGGGTGGGCCCAGGCATCGAGTGCCGGCACCACCATCTGCGGGCCGAGATCGCTGCCGCCGATGCCGATGTTCACCACATGGCGAATGCCCGAGCTGCCGGTGTCGCGCACCTGCTCGGCGAAGTCGAACAGGCGGTCGAGCACGCCATGCACTTCATCGCTGAACGGCGCGGTGCCACGCGGTGCCCGCAGCGCGGTGTGCAGCACCGCCCGGCCCTCGGTGGTATTGATGGGCGCACCGGCCAGCATCGCATCACGCCGGGCTTCCAGGCCGCATTCCTGCGCCAGCTCGGTCAGCAGCTTGCGGGTCTTCAGGTCCCACAGGTTCTTCGACAGGTCGGCGAACACGCCGGGCGCCTGCAGGCTCAAGCTGTCGAAGCGGCCGGGGTCGCGGTTGAAGGCCTCGCGCAGGTCGAGATCACGGCCATGGGCGGCGAAGTGGCCCTGCAGCGCGGCCCAGGCCACGGTGGTGTCGCAGCGCGGGAACTCCATGGTCACAGCCCCTGGATGATGGCGTCGAGCTTGGCCGAATCGACCGCGAAGGCCCGGATGCCCTCGGCCAGCTTCTCGGTGGCCATCGCGTCGTCGTTCAGCGCGAAGCGGAAGCCGGGCTCGTCGAAGTGCACCGCCGGCAGGTCGGCCCGGGCGGCCACGGCCGGGTCCAGCCGGCGCTGCAGTGGGGCCTCGCTGGCTTGCAGTTGCGCCAGCAGTTCGGGGCTGATGGTCAGCAGGTCGCAGCCGGCCAGCGCGGTGATCTGGCCCACGTTGCGGAAGCTGGCGCCCATCACCTCGGTGTGGATGCCGAAGCGCTTGTAGTGGGTGTAGATGCGCTCGACCGACAACACGCCGGGATCGTTGGCGCCAGCGCGGGCAGCTTCGTCCCAGCTGGCGCCGGCCTGCTTCTTGTACCAGTCGTAGATGCGGCCGACGAAGGGGCTGATCAGCCGCACGCCGGCGTCGCCGCAGGCCACGGCCTGGCAGAAGGCAAACAGCAGCGTCAGGTTGCAGTGGATGCCTTCGGCCTCCAGCACCTTGGCAGCCTGGATGCCCTCCCAGGTGGCGGCGATCTTGATCAGCACCCGGTCGCGACCGATACCGGCGGCCTCGTACAGCGTGATCAGCCGGCGCGCCCGGGCCAGCGTGGCGGTGGTGTCGAAGCTCAGCCGTGCATCCACCTCGGTCGACACCCGGCCGGGCACCACCTGCAGGATCTCCAGGCCGAAGGCCACCAGCACCTGGTCGACCACTGCGTCCAGCGGCTGGCCGCGGTGGGCGGCCACGGTGCGCGCCAGCAGCGGCGCGTAGTCGGGCTGCTGCACCGCCTTCAGGATCAGGCTGGGGTTGGTGGTGGCATCACGCGGCGCGAACTGCGCCAGTTGCTTGAAGTTGCCGGTGTCGGCAACAACGGTGGTGAATTGCTTGAGCTGGTCGAGCTGGTGCATGGTGGGCTGCTCCTGGAGACGGGCGGAATTAAACCGCGATCGCGGCACGGGCGGGCCGCGAGCGGCCATGCAAGTGCTGCACCAGCCGGCGCGGATTGACCCACCCAAGAAACTGCTGCATCATTCTGCCCGTAATTTAGTTACCACTCCAGCGGCCGCTATACGGCCGGCACCTGCGCAGGAACTGTCCATGTCTTTCGACCTCGTCTTCTTCGGCGGCACCGGCGATCTCACCTGGCGCAAGCTGATGCCGGCGCTGTTCCAGGCCTTCCGGCACGGCAAGCTGCCGCCGGGCGGGCGCATCCTGGCGGTGGCGCGGGATGAACGCAGCGATGCCGAGTACCGCCAGTTCATCCGCGAGCGCTTCCCCGAGGTGGACAGCGCCAAGCGCCCCAGCGACGAGGAGTTCGCCCGCTTCGCCGAACTGCTGCACTACCGCCGCATGGACCTGTCCCAACCCGAGCACTATGCCGGGCTGAAGCAGTGGATCGATGCCCGCGGCGCCGACACCGCCGTGCTGTACCTGGCCACCAGCCCCTACCTGTTCCCGGTGGTCTGCGCGCAGCTGGGTGCCGCCGGGCTGAACGGCCCCAAGGTGCGGGTGGTGCTCGAAAAGCCGCTGGGCCACGACCTGGCCAGCGCGCAGGAGATCAACCGGGTGGTGCGGGCGGCGTTTGCCGAGCAGCAGGCCTTCCGCATCGACCACTACCTGGGCAAGCCGGCGGTGCAGAACCTGATGGCGCTGCGCTTCGGCAATGCGCTGTTCGAGCCGCTGTGGCGCCGCGAGAGCATCGCCAACATCCAGATCACGCTGGCCGAAGGCCTGGGTGTGGGCACCCGCGGCGACTACTACGACACCACCGGCGCGCTGCGCGACATGATCCAGAACCATGCGCTGCAGTTGCTGACGATGATCGCGATGGAGCCGCCGTCCACGAATGACGCCGACGCCATCCGCGACGAGAAGCTCAAGGTGCTGCGCTCGCTGAAACCCTTCACGCCCGAGAGCGTGGCGCGCGACGTGGTGCGTGGCCAGTACAAGGCCGGCACCGTCGGTGGCGAGGCGGTGTGCGGCTACCTGGACGAGGTGAAGGTGCCCGCCGGCAGCCACTGCGAGACCTTCGTGGCGCTGCGCACCGAGGTGCAGAACTGGCGCTGGGCCGGCGTGCCGTTCTACCTGCGCACCGGCAAGCGCCTGGCCGGCCGGCATGCACAGATCGTCGTCAACTTCCGCGAGGTGCCGCACCCGATCTTTCCGGGCTCGGCGCGGGCCAACAAGCTGGTGATCAAGCTGCAGCCCGAGGACGGACTGGAGCTGCACCTGCTGGCGGCCAAGGGCAGTGCCCAGGGTGAGCTGCTGGCGCCGGTGAGCCTGGACCTGGACTTCGACAAGGCCTTTGCCAGCGAGCGGGTGGGCGCCTACGAGCGCCTGCTGATGGACGCCATCGCCGGCCGGCTGAACCTGTTCGTGCGCAGCGACGAGCAGGAGCAGGCCTGGCGCTGGGTGGAGCCGATCCTCAAGGCCTGGGAAGCCGACCCCAACGGCCCGCGGCCGTATGCTGCCGGCACCTGGGGCCCGCCGGCATCCAGTGCCATGGTGGCCCGGGACGGCTGCACCTGGGACGAAGAACAGTGAGACAACACGATGCTTGACCGGATCAAGGCTTCCATCCCTGCCCTGCCGCCGGCCGAGCAACGCGTGGCCAAGCTGCTGCTGGCCGATCCGCGCAGCTTCGCCACGCTGCCGGTCAGCGAGCTGGCCGACCGTGCGCATGTCAGCAAGCCCACGGTGGTGCGCTTCTGCCGCAGCGTGGGCTACGACGGCTTGGCCGATTTCAAGCTGAAGCTGGCCGGCACGGTCAACGAGGGTGTGCCCTTCGTGCACCGCGCCGTCGACGAGGACGACAAGCCCGGCGACCTGATCGTCAAGGTGATCGACAACGCGGTGGCGGCGATGCTGAAGTACCGCAACAACGCCGCCGGCCATGCC
Source organism: Pseudaquabacterium pictum (assembly GCF_005403045.1). Lineage (GTDB taxonomy): Bacteria > Pseudomonadota > Gammaproteobacteria > Burkholderiales > Burkholderiaceae_C > Pseudaquabacterium > Pseudaquabacterium pictum. The sequence continues at coordinate 121,845 of NZ_BJCL01000015.1, read as the reverse complement.
TTCGAGCAGGCGCTGACGGCGCTGACCGCCGCCGGCCAGGCCGGCAAGCGCATCGAGTTCTACGGCGTCGGCAACTCCGGCATCGTGGCGCAGGATGCGCAGCACAAGTTCTTCCGCCTGGGCGTGCATGCCACCGCGGTGAGCGACGGCCATGTGCAGGTGATGGCCGCCACCATGCTGGGGCCGGGCGACTGCGCGGTGGTGATCAGCAATTCCGGCCGCAGCCGCGACCTGATCGACGCCGCCGACATCGCCCGCCGCAAGGGCGCCACGGTGATCGTCATCACCGCCAGCGGCAGCCCGCTGGCCCAGCTGGCGCAGGGCAACGGCCAGGTGCTGCTGGCCGCCGACCATCCGGAAGACTTCGACCGCTACAGCCCGATGGTCTCGCGCCTGCTGCACCTGACCATCATCGACATCCTGACCACCGGCGTCGCCCTGCGCCTGGGCCCGGCGCTGCGGCCGATGATGCAGGAGATCAAGCGCAACCTGCGCGCCAAGCGCTATGCGGCACCGGGCTGAAGCGCCCCGCCAGGTCGGTCAGGCCGGACAACATGCACGACACGCCGGCTTCACCGCACCAGTTCGATGACCGCGTAGGACAGGAAGTACTCGCCGACGACGGGCATCTGCATCAGCGCATGGCCCAGCTTCTGGCGCAGCGGCGATCCGGAGAAGGAACGCTTGTCGAAGCGGTCGATCCGCAATCCTGACTGCCGCACCAGCACCTCGAAGCCGCGCATGTCGAGCTCGTTGATGTAGCCCTGCTCCTTGAACGACGACCAGGCCTTCCACTTGTTCGGTTTCTTGTGGCCGTTCTCGTCCAGATCCCAGTGCCGGGGCACGAACTGCGGCGAGTCGTAGACGTGCTCGGCGGCGCGCAGCATGGCTTCCTGGCCAAAGATCACATGCGCCCACGGAATCGGTATCAGGGATTCCATGTGCGGTCCCCACGGGCCCTTGTACGGGAACCATTCGATCAGACAGCGCCCGCCAGGTCGCAGCACGCGGTACCAATCCTGGAAGATCGGCAGCGGCGACATCACGTGCTCCAGGCAGTCGAAGGCCACCAGCGTGTCGACCGACTGCTCGGCGACCGGCAGCCCGTCGGTGGAGCCGAGCTTGAAGTCCAGACGCACGCCCGCGGGCAGCGCGAACTCGGCAAGCCGGCCCTTGGCCCTGGCGATGCCGGCGGCGTTGATGTCCACGCCGAGGATGCTCCGCGGCTGCTTGTCGGCTGCGAGGAAGAAGCTCAGCGAGCCATCGCCGCAGCCAAAATCGAGCACGTCCTTGCCGGCGATGTGCGCATCGGAGAACGAGCTCCAACTGCGTGACAGCGATTCATCGCGCCAGCCGACATAGGCCTGGTAGTCCACCGTGCGCTTCATCGGCGGCGGCAGCAGGCGCTTGCTGAGAGACGCGCAGACACTGGCTCTGAAATTCATCGTGGGTTCTCGTCATCGGCCAAGTTGGTGCTTCTTGAAACCGGCCAGTCGGTCTTGGTCCTGCATCGACCGGGCCGCTCATCCGCTGGAAGTTCTCCGTCGGCCATGGCGGCGACCGCCTGGCCACCGGGAAGACCGCCAACCCAAAGGGTACGGTGTCCATGCCAGCCGGGCAACATCCATGACCGCCTGTGCGCCAGACGCGACGCCGCACCGCGCACGGCAGCGCCTGAAGTTCCCCCGCCGAAGGGACACCGCGGCGTCCAACCCACCCATCCCTGGGGGGTACTAGCACCTCTGTCCGATGGCCGCCCCGCGGCCGGCAGACCACAGTTCGCGCGGCCCGCAGATGCGGGTGTTGTCGAACCTGGATCTGCCATGACCGCTGCCGCCTGTGGATACCTGAACCGCCAGTACCGTGCCGTGCTGCTGCGCTGCGCCCGCGCCAATGCCGCCGGCCTGTTGCTGCTGGTGGGCCTGCCGCCCGCCATGGCCCAGGTGCTGGGCGTGGTGCCCGACGGCCGCACCGCCACCACGGTGCAGACCAGCGGCAACCTGGCCACGGTGCAGACCGGCACGGTGCGCGGTGCCAACGCCTTCAACAGCTTCAGCCGCTTCGACGTGGGCAGCGGCCAGCAGGTCAACCTGCTGCTGCCCGGCGGCAGCAGCCACCTGATCAACCTGGTGGGCGGCGCCCGCTCGCAGATCGACGGCTGGGTCAATGCCTACAAGGACGGCCGCATCGGTGGCCATGTGTTCTTCTTCAACAGCAACGGCTTCGTGGTGGGCGCCGGCGGCGTGCTCAATGCCGGCAGCCTGACGCTGGCCGCGCCCAGCGCCAGTTTCCTGGGCCAGCTGATGGACGGCAGCGGCCGCATCGATGCCGCCGCCACGTTGGCCGCCACCAGCGGCAGCTACCCCCTGAGCGCCAGCGGCCTGGTGCGGGTGGACGGCCGGCTGAACGCCACCGACGGCCTGGCCCTGCGCGCCGCCAGCGTGGCCACCGGCACCACCGCCACCCTGGCGGCCGGGCCTGAGGGCGCGGCCGCCTTCGCCGCGCTGGTGAACGTGGCGGGACTGGACAGCGCCGCCGGCGTCAGCACTGCCGGCGGCCGCATCCGCATCACCGGCAGCCAGGATGTGGCGCTGGCCGGCCGCCTGGCCGCCGCCGCCAGCCCCGACGGCAGCGCCAGCCTGGAGATCGAGAGCACGGGCGGCAGCGTCGACTTCGCCGCCGGCACCCGCATCACCACCCAGGGCGCGCCGGCGCAAGTGACGGCCGCCGATGCCATCACCCTGCAGGACACCCTGCTCAGCACCCGCCGCATCGCCCCGCCTGCCGCCGGCACGCCGCTGGCGGCAGCCCATGACAGCGCCGAATCCACCGGCCTGTCGGGCAGCCTCACGCTGACCGCGCCGCGCATCACGCTGCAGGCCGGCAGCGCCCTGCTGGCCCATGGCGGCGGCGCCACCGGCGGTGGCCAGATCACCCTGACCGCCAGCGACGATGCCGCCCGGCCGGTGTTCGGCAGCAGCGAGGACCAGACCGCCGCCATCACCCTGCAAGCCAGCACCGTCAAGGGCGCCGGCGTGGCACTGAAGGCCAGCGCCAGCGACCGCTATGTCTTCACCGACGCGCAGGAGGCCACCGACCCCACGCTGTTCGAGGAACTGGGGGGCAGCCTGGTCGACTTCGTCACTGGCCTGCGCCTGGTGGCCGATGTCACGCTGTCCAAGGCCCAGGCCCGCATCACGCTGGATGGCGGCAGCCTGCTGCAGGCCACCCAGGGCGACGCCACGCTGCAGGCCGAAGCCACTGCCTACGCCGGCATGAACGTGCGCAGCACCATCCTGGGCTTCGGCTACGGCCAGGCCACCGCCGATGCCCAGGTGCAGGTGGGCCGCGCCACCGTGCTGGCCGCCCGGGATCTGACGCTGCGCGCCACCGCCGACAACACCGTCAGCGTGGAGGTGGGCACCACCAACATCGGCAGCACCAGCAACAACGCCAGCAACCCCACCGGCTACGCCAATGCGGCAGTGGCGGTGGGCGTGGCCAGCACCACCGCCCGGGTGGCCAGCGGCAGCCAGGCGGTGCTGGGCGCCGGCCAGGTGCTGACGCTGGAGACCGGCGGCGAGAAGCGCTTCGGCGTGGCCGCCAGCGGCGGCAGCTTCGGCGACGGCATGGTGTCCGCCGGCATCGCCGTGGGCCTGAGCCAGACCACCTACGAGGCCACGCTGGGCGGCATGGCCTCGGCCAACCGCATCCACGTGGCCAGCACGCTGGCCGATGCCAGCAGCGAAGTGCAAGCCGCCGCCGGCTCAGGCGGCAAGGCGCAGAGCGTGCACGAGGCGGTGAGCAGCGCCCGCACGCTGGACGGGTCGGTGCTGGAGGCACTGACCAGCTGGATGGGCAGCAAGCTGCCGCAGACCGACAGCCGCAGCGGCAACCAGCAGAAGCTCGGCCTGTCGGCCAGCCTGAGCTATGCCGAGATCGGCAACAGCGTGTCCGCCGGCATCGCCGCCGGTGCCCGCGTCACCAGCCAGGGCGCCACCAGCGTGCTGGCCAGCGCCACCGACACGCCGGTCTTCCGCGCCTCGGCCGCGGTGGACGAGCGGGACCTGGGCAACGAGCCAGGCGCCGGCGAGCCGGCGAAGAAGGACCTGGCGCTGTCGGGCTCGCTGAACCTGGTGTTTTTCGACCACGCCACCAGCGCCACCATCGGTGATGGCGCGGTGGTGCAGAGCGCCGGTGCGCTGGATGTGCGGGCCACCAGCCGCCTGGTGCCGGGCTGGAACGGCTACCAGCAGTTCTTCACCGGCCTGTACAACCTGAACTGGACCGGCGCCGACGCGGCGGCCGACCTCGGCGAGACGGTGTCGGAGTTCCTGAAGGACACCTTCAGCGGCAACACCTGGGTGCAGAACGCGGTGGAGAGCGAGCGGTTGTCGCTCAGCGGCGCGGCCACCTGGTTCGACCTGGACCACCGTGCCACCGCCCGCATCGGCGCGGCGCAGATCAACCCCGGCAACGGCGCCGCCAACGCCGCGCAGGATGTGCGCGTGGCCGCCAGCGCCACCCACGGCATGCTGCACCTGGCCGGCGTGCCGGAGATCGACGGCTCGCTGCTGTCCAGCAACACCGGCAGCGGCCAGGTGGGCGTGGGTCTGTCGTACCTGCAGGTCATGCAGTCGGGCGGCGCCCAGGCGGTGGTGGCGCCCGGCGCCAGCCTGCGTGCCGACGACCTGGCGGTGGCCGCGCGCACCGCCTTCGACCAGGTCACCATCACCGAGAACGCCGGCAAGGCTGGCAAGGTCAGCGTCAACGGCGCCTTCTCCATCCACATGGGCGAGACGGCCACCGAGGCCCGGCTGTCCGCCGGCAGCACGGTGGACGCCGGCCAGGTGCTGGTGCTGGCCGATGACGACAGCCTGCTGGTCAACATCGCCGGCGGTGTGGCGCGGGCGGGCTCGGTGGGCATCGGTGCTTCGGCGGCGGTGAACCAGGCCAGCCGGGAAACCCGGGCGATCGCCGGCAACGGCGCCGGCCTGGTCGGCGCCGCCGCGCCTGGCGGTGGCCAGCTCAGCAGCCGCGGCAACCTGGCGGTGCAGGCCCGCAATGGCGGCACCCAGGGTGCCTTCGCGGTGGCCGGCAGCGGGCCGGACAGCGGCAAGACCAGCGACGGCCCCGGCGGCGACGGCAGCAAGAAGGCCGGCAGCGACAGCGGCAGCCAGGGCAGCTCGGGCATCGGCATCTCCGCCGCGGTGGCGGTGAACACCATCACCGACACCACCGAGGCCCGTGTCAGTGATTTCAGCCAGGTGCAGGCCCAGGGCAGCCTGCCCGGCGTGCTGCGCTACGACCTGGCCAGCGACGGCGAGACCTGGCGCGCCGCCGTGCTGCTGCCCGGCGTGGGCCTGACCGCCAGCAACCCCACGCTGACCCTGGCCGGCGCCGGCGCGCTGTCGATCGCCGTCAACAAGACCGCGGGCCTGGCCGGCGCCTTCACCTGGAACCAGCTGGCCAAGGACACGCAAGCGGTGCTGGCGCGCAGCCAGGTGCAGGCCGGCGCCGGCATCAGCGCCCAGGCGCTGAACAGCAATGCGATGTGGTCCATTGCCGCCGGCGCCAATGCCGGCGGCAAGCTGGGCGTGGCCGGCACGGTGAGCTACAGCACGGTGGAGAACACCACCCGCGCCAGCGCGGTGGATGCGCAGCTGGGCAGCGACGGCACGGTGCGCCTGCTGGCCGACGACAGCAGCAGCGTGCGCAGCATCGCCGGTGCGGCCAGCTTCAGCGGCAAGGCCGGCTTCGGCGCCGCGCTGGGCCTCACCGAGCTGGCCAACACCACCGAGGCCACGCTGCTGCGCAGCAGCGTCAACGCCCAGGCGCTGGACCTGCAGGCCGAGGGTGGCAACGACATCACCGCCGCCGCGGCGGCGCTGGCCGTCAGCAGCGGCTTGAGCGGCAGCGGCGCGGTCAGCATCAACACCATCGACAACGACACCGCCGCCCGGGTGCAGCAGAGCACGGTGACCACCACCGGCGCGGCCAGCGCCCAGGCGCGCGACGACAGCGACATCCTGTCCATCGCCGGCAGCGGCGCCATCTCCGGCGGCAGTGCCGGCATCGGCATCTCCGCGGCCTACAACGACATCGGCAGCCGCACCCGCGCCGAGGCCGACCGCAGCAGCCTCGGCACCGGCAGCCTGGCGCTGCAGGCGCGGCAGCTGTCGACCATCGACGTGGTGGCCGCCGGCGCGGCCGGTGCCAGCGGCGCGGGCATCACCGGCTCGCTGGGCATCAACCGCATCGGCACCGACACCAGCGCCACCGCCACTGGCAGCTCCATCACGGCGGGCGGCACGGCCACCGTCTCGGCGCTGGATGCGGCCGGCATCTTCTCGGTCACCGGCGCGGCCAGCGCGGCCGGCAATGCCGCCATCGGCGCCGCCGCGTCCTACAACGAGGCCGACAACGCCAGCCGCGCCAGCGTGTCCGGCGGCAGCATCAGCGCGGCCGACATCGCGGTGACCGCGCTGCGCAGCAGCGATCTGGAGGTGTGGTCCATCGCCGGCAGCATCGGCGGCAGCATCGGTCTGGCCGGCTCCATCGGCATCAACTTCGCCGGCGGCGCCACCAGCGCCACGGTGGACGGCGGCGCCCGACTGCAGGCCCGCAACAATGCCCTGCTGCTGGCCGATGCCGACGACAGCATCCGCGCCCGCGCCGGCTCGGTGGCCCTGGGCGGCAGCATCGGCGGCAGCGGCGCCATCGCGCTCAACGACATCACCGCCACCACGGCCGCCACGCTGCGCGGCACCGGCACCCTGCTGGAAGGCCAGGCGCTGGACAGCGCCTCGACCCTGCGCCTGCCCAGCGGCACGCTCAGCCCCCGCAGCAGCGCCACCCAGCTGCCCAGCGACAACCCGCTGGCCGACCGCCAGCAGACCGAGACGCTGCGCGGCGCCGCGGTGCTGGCCGCCAGCACCGCCGGCGTGGAGAACATCGCCATCAGCGCCAGCGCCGGCGGCACCGCCGGCGTGGCCGGCACGGTGACGGTGGCCATGCTGGGCGGCAGCACCAGCGCCACGGTGGACGGCGGCGCGGCACTGAACCGCCGCCACACCGGCGACGGCGCCCAGCGCGGCCTGGTGGCGGCGCAGCACCATGGCCAGGTGTTCTCGGGCACCGGCGCCGGCGCGGTGGGCGTGACCGCCGGCGTCGGCGGCGCGGCCGACACCGCCATCGTCCGCCATGCCACCACCACCACGGTGGACAACGCGGCGCTGGCCGCGCGCGATGCGCTGACCGTGCGCGCCCTGTCCACCCGCGAGATCGGCCAGGCGGTGGTGGGCGTGGGCGGCGGCATCGTCGGCCTGGCCGGCTCGCTGGGCCTGGTGCTGGGCGAAGGCAGCACCCAGGCGCTGGTGCGCAACGCCCAGCTCGACGCCGGGTCCGACGGCATCGGCGTGCGCGCCGACAGCCGCACCGACCTGGACACCGCCGCCGGCGCGCTGAGCGTGGGCGCCGCCGGCTTCGGCATCACCGCCACCGTGGGCCTGAACGGCCAGACGACCCGGGCCGACGTGGCCGACAGCCGGCTGGATGCCAGCGGCAGCACCACGGTGCGGGCCGACAGCGGCACCACGCTGGACGTGCACGGCGCCACCGCGGCGCTGGCCGGCGGCGTGGGCGTGGCTGGCACGGTGGATGTGCAGTTGCTGCAGGGCCAGACCGAGGCCCGCATCGGCGGCAGCAGCCGCATCAACACCCAGACCAGCGGCGCCAGCACCCAGGACGTGACCGTGGCCGCCACCGACACCGCCAACCTCACCACCAAGGTGGGTGGCCTGGGCGTGGGGGTGGGCGTGGGCGCCAGTGCGGCAGTGGATGTGCTGATGCTGCGCAGCGCCAGCCGCGCCGCCATCGACGGCAGCAGTGCGGTGCGCGCCCAGCGCGACATCGTGGTCGATGCCGACACCATGCGCACCATCGACAGCCTGGCGATCGCCGGCGGCGCCGGCCTGACCAGCGGCATCGCCGGCGCGGTGTCGGTGGCCATCGCCGGTGCGCCGCCGGATGCCGACAGCAGCAGCAATGCCAGCCGCTCGGTGGCCAAGGCGGTGGAGATGAACCGCGGCGGCAGCACCGGCAGCGCCATCGGCCACAGCGGCGGCAGCCGGGCCAGTGGCGCGGTGGCCCGGGCCGATGCGGCGCGGGCCGGCGTGTCGCCGCAGGCCGGTTTCGACGCCAGCGCCGCCAGCCTGGCCACCGCCCCGCGCAGCGCCGAGGCCAGCGTGGCCAGCGGCGCCAGCCTGCTGGCCGGCAACGCCGTGCGGGTGCAGGGCCACACCCGCAACACCATCGACAACCAGGCCGTGGGCGTGGCGGTGTCGGCCGGCTTCTCGCTGGGCGGCGGCTTTGCCGTGGCCATCACCGAAGACCGCACCCGCGCGGCGCTGGCCGGCAGGACCCAGGCCGCCACGGTGACGGTGCAGGCGCTGGACGACCAGCCGCTGCTGCCCGCGGTGGCAGGCGCCGACCCGCGCCGCCAGGCCGGCGTGCAGGAAGCGCAGGCCGGCGGCGGCGGCCTGGCCGGCCTGGCCGCCAGCCTGGCCTTCAGCCGACAGGCCGGCACCGCCGAGGCCGAACTGGCCGGCACGGTGCAGGCCAGCGGCACGGTGGTGGTGGAGGCCGAGGTGGCCCATGCCCAGCGCGCCGAAGGCGTGGGCGCCGGCATCGGCGTGGTGGGCGTGGGCGCCTCGGTGGGCACGGCGCGCGACGACAGCCGCGCCAGCGCCCGCCTGGCCAGCGGCACCCAGGTGGATGCCGGCGGCCTTCGGCTGACCGCCGATGCCCGCAGCGACAGCACGGCCGACGTGCTGGCAGCAGCGGGCGGCCTGTTCGGCGCCGGCACCGGTGCCGGCGCCGACGCGGCCACCCAGATGGTGGCGGAGGCGGTGGTCGGCCACGACGTGCGCCTGGGCCTGGGCAGCGGCCAGGCGCTGGTGCAGGCCCGCACCACGCCCCGTGCCCTGGCCGATGCCGAGGGCTGGGCTGTGTCAGCCGGCGTCAGCATGGGCGCGTCGATCGCCAACGTCGACGTGGCCTCGCAGGCCCGGGTGCAGGTGGGCGACCGGCTGCGCGCCAACGCCGGCAGTCTGACGCTGCGGGCCGAGACCGCGCAGCCCACCATCGGCACCCTGCCGCCAGCCGGCACACCGGTGCGCCTGGCCAGCGGCGAGGCCGAGGCCAGCGCCGCCTCCGGCGGCCTGCTGCTGGGTGCCAGCGCCACCAGCGCCAGCACAAGGGTGGCGCCCAGCACCCTGGTGCAGATGGGCAGCGGCCATGACCTGCGCATCGGCCAGGGCTTCACCGCCGAGAGCGTGGGCGCGGCCGATGGCCGCAGCACCGTCACCGGCATCAACGCCGGCATCGCCGCGGCCGGCGCCAACCTCGCGGCCACCACGCTGGCGGCCGACACCCGCACCCTGCTGGGCGCCGGCAGCATCCAGGCCGACACCGTGGCGGTGCGCAGCGGCGGCCAGGCCCGGCTGGCCAGTGATTCCACCGCCGGTGCCGGCGGCCTGGGCGCGATCCAGGCGGCCAAGGTCAGCAACACCGCCAGCGCCACCACCCGCACGGCGGTGGGCGGCACGCTGACCGCCCGCGTGGTCGACATCGACGCCAGCCATGCCACCACGCTGCAGGGCAGCGCCGACAGCACCACCGCCGCGGTGGCCGGCTTCTCGGGCGCGCAGGTGCGCAACAGCATCGTGCAGGACACCCAGGCCCAGCTGGCGCCCGGCGCCCTGGTGCAGGCGAACGCCTTCACGCTGGATGCGTTGAGCCCCGCCACCAAGACCATCGTCGACGACTGGGCGGTGCGCGCAGCCGGCGGTGGCGTGCTGTCCGGCTCGGCCGGCAGCACCCGCACCACGTTGGAGAACAGCACCCGCGCCGAGGTGGGCGATGGCGCCCGCATCACCACGGCCGACCGTGGCACGGCGCCGGCGGTGCTGGCCATCGGCGCCCGCAACCAGCTGGACCTGGCCGACAGCGTGCTGCTGGACACCGGCGGCGCCATCGCGGTGGCGGCCACCGATTCGGTGATCGACGCCCGCCGCAACGATGCCCAGGTGCGCATCGGCAGCGGCGCCCTGCTGCGCAGCAGCCGCGATGTGCTGCTGCAGGCCACCACCAGCGGCGTGGTCGATGTCGAGGCGCAGAGCAAGACCTACGGCCTGGCCGGCGCGGCCGAGGGATCGAGCAGCGCCCGCATCGCCACCGCCAACGGCATCACGCTGGACGGCGGCCGCATCGAGAGCGATGCCAACGTGCGGCTGGAAGCCGGCGCCGGCAATGTGCTGCGTGCCGATGCCGAAACCCGGCTGTGGAACCGCACCGCCGTGCCCATGCCCGGCATCCCCGATGCCGATGCGCTGCTGGAGCAGGACAACCGCATCATCATCCGCCCCTACGCCCTGCCGGCCGGCACCGCGGTGCCGACCGACCTGCGCGAGGCCCAGATCCAGCGCGCCGCCATCGCCACCGTGGGCGACACCACGCTGGCCGCCGGCACCGGCCAGACCACGCTGCGCGGCTTCGGCCGCGGCACCGACCTGTACCGCGAGGCACTGCAGGCCATCGGCCAGCTGTTCGACGGCGACCTGAGCCTGGACACCCAGGGCGGCCGCCAGGTCGATCTGTCGCGCAGCAGCGTGCAGGTCGATGGCACGGTGTTCGCCGGCACCCGCTGGCGCCAGGCGCTGGAGATCGGCGCCGACGGCCGCGTGCTGCGGCAGACCGATGCGCTGCGCTTCTCCACCCGCGACGATGTGCCGCTGGGCCGCGAGATCGAGACCCGCATCAAGGAACTGCAGCGCCTGGTGCAGGCCTATGCCGACAACCCCGCGGTGGCCGCCGGCTTCCAGGCCGACATCGCGGTGCTGGAATCGCGCCGGCAATCGCTGGGCGTCGATGCCAAGGTCGGCTTCATCGATCTGGCGCCGGCCACGGCCCGCGGCGGCAACCTGCGCATCAGCGGCGGCGCGCTGGTGGGCAGCGGCGAGCTGCTGGCGCCGGCCGATGCCAGCATCACCGTGCGCAACGAATCCACCCGCTTCCTGCGGGTGGCGCCCGGCAGCGCGGCGGCCGATTGCAGCGCCGCGCTGTGCATCCCCAGCGAGGGCTTCGGCGAGATCCTCTTCAACGGCGCCCGCGTGGGCAGCAATGCCGACATCACGCTGCGCAACGCGCCGCTGGCCGCGCCCGGCGCCACGGCGGCATTTGCCGACCTGGCCGAGCGCAGCACCACGCCGCCGCCGCTGATCGAGCTGCGCAACACCGCCACCACCGGCGCGCCCGACGGCAAGGGCGGCACCGGGCCGCGGCCCGAGGTGCAGGTCGACGGCAACCTGCTGAACCCGCGCGGCACGGTGCGGGTGGCCAGCACCGGCACCGTCACCGTGGCGGGCGATGTCACGGCCAGCACGGTGGACATCGCCACCCAGGGCGACTTCATCAAGACCTTCAGCCTGGGCTACACGCACAGTGCGGGTGACCCGTCGCTGGTGGTCGACCCGGTGGCCGATGCCCGCGAGGCCACCGCCGCCGCGGCCAACCCCACCGCCAAGGACCCATTCAGTGCCCTGCTGTTCCCGGTGGTCACCAGCAGCGGCACCGTCAACACCGTGGCCCGGCCCGGCGGGGCGGTGATCGCCGGCAACAACGTCTTCATCAGCGGCGAGAAGCTCAACCTCAACGGCCTGATCCAGAGCGGCATCGCCGATGTGCAGGTGCGCATCGACGACAAGGCGCTGGACGCCGCCAAGGCCGCCCGCGGCGCCTGGGTGGCGCTGGACAACACCGCCACCACCGGCCTGGATGCCGCGCTGCGCCCGCGCCTGCGCTGGGATGCCGCCAGCGGCCAGCTGGAGCTGGGCGACATCCGGGTGGAGGGTGGCAAGCTGCAGCTGTTCGGCAACATCTTCAGCACCGGCGGTGGTCAGCTGAAGGTGCTGGACGGCCACGGCCGCATCGTCGTCAGCAACGAGACCGCCGCGCCGCTGAAGCTCAACCAGCTCGACACCGGCAGCGGCAGCGCCGGCCAGATCCGCATCACCGACACCAGCAGCACCGATGCCCAAGGGCGCTTCCTGGTGACCACGCTGCGCCGCATCAACGGCCAGGTGGTCAGCACGCAGGAGAACGCCAACCCGAAGGACGACGACCGCGCCACCGCCGGCGCGGTGGCCGGCGATGCCACCGGCCGCCTGGCCACCTACACCCCGCGTCTGGGCCGGCGGCTGAACTGGATCAACGCCGAGAACACCACGGTCAGCTACAGCCAGCTCTACACCCGCACCTGCTTCGGCAGCTGCAGCTGGGGCGAGCTGGGCGACTGGCTGGCCAAGAACGCGCCCACGCAGACGGTGGTGGTCTCGCCGCCGGCGGTGTACAGCCCGCGCATCAGCGGCTTCTGGCTCAGCGAGCGCGACCGCCGCAGCGCCGACTACGCCTTCAGCTTCCGCAAGGAGCGCGACGGCATGGGCAACACCAACGAGTACTTCGTCGAGCGCTACCGCTCGGGCGTGGGCGGGGCCAACGAGAACATCGTGACCCGGCGCGACTGGACCTGGAAGGAGCGCAACTTCTACACCCACAGCCTGCATGCCAGCCGGCCGGTGGCCATCCAGTTCACCGGCGCCGACAGCGGCACCCTCACCGTCAACAGCAGCCGCAGCACGCTGACGCTGGGCGACACCCTGCGCAACGCGGTGGGCAGCAGCCGCATCGAGGCCAAGGGCCTGGCGGCGGCGCCCGGCGCCAGCGGCGCGCAGATCGTGGCCGACCGGCTGGACCTGCGCATCGGCGACGGCGGCGTGGGCAGCCTGGCCAGCCCGCTGGCGCTGCAGATGCGCGACAACGGCCGGCTCGACCTGCGCAGCACCGGTTCGGCCGTGCTGCGCAACTGGCAGGGCGGGTTGCGGCTGGGCGATGTCAACGCCGAGGGCACGGTGCAGCTGCACACCGAGGGCGACATCACCCGGGCCGACGGCAGCACCGGCAACCTGTCGGCACGCGCGCTGGTGCTGCGCTCGGACAACGGCGCCATCGGCAGCGCCGCCGCACCGCTGAGCATCGACCTGCCGACCAGCGCAGGCAGCCTCGGCGCCACCGCCGCCGGCACCATCGCCATCACCGAGCGCACCGGCGACCTGCGCCTGGGCCGGGTGGCCTCCAGCGGCGGCGATGTGTGGCTGCGCGCACCCACCGGCAGCATCGTCGACGTGGACCAGGCGCAGAGCGTGCGGCCCGAGACCCGCGAGGCCCTGCTGGGCGTGGCCCAGCGCGCCGGGCTGTTCGGCAGCGCGGCCGATGCCAGCGTGCAGGCCACGGTGCAGCAGTACAGCCAGGCCAAGCGCCAGCAGTACCTGGACTACTGGAACCTGCGCGGCATCCGCGAACAATTCGATGCCAAGGGCGTGTCCAAGGGCTACACCGCGGCCGCGTACGACAGCCGCTGGGCCTACAAGCTGGACGCCGCCACCGCCGCCCAGCTGAAGGCGGCCAACGGCTGGGGCGATGCCGAGCTGGCCGCCTTTGCCGCCGAACGCACCCGCTTCTACCACCAGGCCGCGGCCGAGTTCGGCAACGGCCCGGCCAGCAGCTTCAACCCCGGCTTCACCGTGCAGGTGGCACCCGACAGTGCGCTGGCGCAGGCACTGTCGCGCGGCGGCCGCTGGCGCGAGGACGAGGTCACCCAGCGCATCTCGGCCGGCCTGTTCAAGGACACGGCCGACACCCAGGTGACGCAGGAAGCGGCCAATGTGCGCGGACAGCGCATCACGCTGGAGGCGCGCGATGGCATCGGCCGGGCGTCCACCCTGCTGCGCATCAGCGCCAACCCGCGTGACTGGGAGGCGCTGGACGCCGACACCCAGCTGGCCCTGCTGGCCGCCGAACGCGGCGACATCCGCCGTGTCGGCGCGCAGGTGGAGATCACGCCCAAGGACGACATCGACCTGGCCATGGCGGCCGGCGGTGCCGTCAGCGCCAGCGCCAGCGGTGCCATCCACCTGGGCGCCGAGGGCGACCTGCGCCTCGGCCGGGTGGCCAGCAGCGGCGGCGAGGTGCGCATCAAGGCCCGCGGTGCGCTGCTGCAGGAGACCGCCGGCAGCGCCGCGGTGGTGGGCGGCCACCTGCTGGTGGAAGCCGGCGCCGGCGCGCTGGGCCAGACCGGCAACCCGCTGGTGGTGGCGCCGCGCACCGGTGGCCTGCTGGTGGCCCGCGCCGCCGACAGCCTGCTGCTGGCGGCCGAGCAGGCTCTGGTGATCGACCAGGTCTACACCCCGGCCGATGCCACGCTGGCCACCACGGGGTCCATCCTGGCGCGGCCGCAGGCGCCCACCGAGACGGTCGCCGACACCAACATCCGCGCCGGCAGCCTGACGCTGGCCGTCGGCGGCCGCATCGGCGATGCCACCAGCCCGCGCGACGCGCTGGCCGTGCGGGTGGACGGCCCGCTGCGGCTGAGCGCCGACACCGGCGCCTGGCTGGCCGCCAGCGGCGCCCGGCTCGACCTGGCCAGCGCGGTCGTGGCCAGCGGCCCGCTGCGGCTGGATGCCGACGTGGGCACGCTGCTGCTCAGCGGCAGCCTGCAGGCGGCCGGCAGCATCGGCCTGGCCAGCACCGGCGCGCTGCAGCAGGCCAGCGGCAGCCAACTGCGCGCCGCGGCCGTGGGCCTGTCGGCCGGCGGCAACATCGACCTGGCCGGCCGCAGCAGCGTGACAGGCGATCTGCAGGTGCAGACCACCGGCGCGCTGCGCCACAGCGGTCAGACCGGGGCGGGCGGCGCGGTGCAGCTGTCGGCCACCGGGCCGCTGCAACTGGGTGGCCGCCTGCAGGCCGGCAGCCTGGCCGCCGACAGCGACGCGGCGATCAGTCTGGACGGCGTGCTGACCAGCGTCGGCAGCGCCCGCTTCGATGCCGGCACCGACTGGCTGCAGCGCGGCCTGCTGCAGACCGGCCGGCTCGATGTGCTGGCCGGCCGCGACCTGACGCTCACCGGCATCGTGCGGGCCACCGACGATGTGCTGCTGCAGGCCGGCCGCGACATCCGGCTGCAGGGCCTGCTGTCGACCGCCGGCGGGCTGACCGCCAACGCGCTGCGCGACCTGTGGGTGCTGGGCAGTGCGCCGGTGGCCGCCGAAGGCGCCACCTACACGGCCGGCCGCCGCCGCGTGCTGCCGGCGGGGCTGCGCTGATGGGCGCGCCACGCACCACCGCGGCGCTGCTGCTGGCCGCCCTGCTGGCTGGTGCCGCCACGGCCCAGCCGGCGTTGCCGGATGCCGCCGCCCAGCAGGCACTGGAGCGCCAGCAGCGTGAACGCCAGCGCGAGGACGAGCGCCTGCAGCGCCAGCCCGCCCGGCCGCCGGTGGCCGCGCCCGCCGAACCTGCAGCGCCCGCACCCACCGGCGGCCCACTGGTGCCGGTGCAGCGCATCGAGACCGGCCCCTCGGCCATCCTGGGCGCCGCGCAGCTGCGCGCCGCGGTGGCGCCATACGAGGGCCGGTCGCTGCCGCTGGCCACGCTGCAGCAGGTGGTGCAGGCGATCAACGCGCTGTATGCCGCCGCCGGTGCGCCCACCGCCCGCGCCCTGCTGCCGCCGCAGGACGTGACCGACGGCGTGGTGCGCATCACCCTGGTCGAGGCCCGGCTGGGCCAGGTGCGCCTGGGCCCCACCCGCCTGGCTGCCGACGTGGTGCTGCCGCAGCTGCAGCTGGCCGAAGGCACGCTGCTGTCGGTGCCGCAGATCGAGGATGCGCTGCAGCGCTTCAACCGCGTCAACGCGGTGCAGCTGGCCGCCACGCTGGCCGCCGGCAACCGCACCGGCACCACCGATGTGCTGCTGCAGCCCGCCGATCCGCCGGCCCGGCAGTGGACGCTGTGGACCGACAACGCCGGCGCGCCCAGCCTGGGCCGCGCCCGGCTGGGGCTGGCGCTGCGCATCCCGCTGCTGAGCGCCGCCGGCGACAGCCTCAGCGCCAGCCTGCTGGCCACCGGAGCGGCACCCAGCCCCAGCCTGAGCCTGGCCTGGCAGCGCCCGCTGGGCCCCGACTGGCTGCTGGAGGCCAGCGCCACGGCCGGCCGCATCAGCGTGCAGCGCGGGCCGTTCGCGGCGCTGGACGTGCTGAGCCGCTCCGGCGAAGTTGGTCTGGCGCTGACCCGCCGGCTGTGGCTGGCGCCTGCGGGCCAATGGACCGCCGGCCTGCGCCTGGCCGGCCGCAGCGCCGCCACCGAGGTCGGCGGTGTGCGCCAGCAGCACCAGCAGCTGCGGCTGCTGAGCCTGCGCAGCGACCTGGACTGGAGCGACGCCACCGGCAGCTGGACCGCCGACCTGGCCCTGGTGCAGGGCCTGCGCGAGGCCGGCGGCGACCAGCGCTACCGCCTGCTGCGTGCCAATGCCGCCCGCCTGCAGCCGCTGGGCGGCGGCCAGCAACTGCTGCTGCGCGCCGCGCTGCAGTGGACCGATGCGGCCAGCCTGCCGGGTTCGGAAGACTTCCAGCTCGGTGGCGCGGCCAGCGTGCGCGGCCATGACGAAGGCGCGCTGGCCGGCCGCCGCGGCGCGCTGCTGGCGGCCGAGTGGCGCCGGCCCCTGCCGGTGCCGGTGGTCTGCCCGCCGCCCTGCCGGCTGCAGGGCGCGGTGTTTGCCGAAGGCGGCCGCACCAGCACCGCCACCGGCGCCCACACGCTGGCGGGCGCCGGGTTGGGCCTGGCCGGCGACATGGCCACGCCACTGGGCACGGCCGGCGCGCGCCTGGCGCTGGCCTGGCCGCTGCGCGCCATGCCCGGTCAGGCCGATCGCGGCAGCGCGCGGCTGCATGCCACGGCCTCGTTGCAGTGGTGACCCCCTGGAGCGCGGGGGACTAGCACTTCCGGACAGTGCCCCCCAAGCCTCCCGTCCGACCACACTCGCCCGGCCGTGCATCACCACGGCCACCACCGTTCGGAGTTGACACCATGCCCCTGCCCTGCCTCCCGCCGGCCCTGCGCCGACACACCGCCCGCTGGACCCTGGCCGCCTGCGCGCTGGCCGCCGGCCTGGGCATCGGCGCCACCGCCCAGGCCGCCGCCAGCGCCTCGGCGCAGGTCAGCAACCTGACGCTGACCCTGGTCGACCTGGACCCCGACGATGGTCTCGAGGCCCAGGTTGCGTGGGCCGATGGCCGCACCCTGGTCACCGGGCAGCTCGACGGCCTGCCCGGCGGCGCACCGGGCCCCGGCTTCGCGCTGGCCCTGTCGCAAGCCTTCGCCACGCTGGCCGACCAGCGCACGGTGTGGCCTGGCGGCTTCGCCGCAGCGCAAAGCGGACCGCCGCACCTGGTGGCCCACGGCAGCAGCGGCGACGGCGCCAGCTTCTCGGCCAATGCCAGCAGCGGGTACGGCCTGCTCGGGGGCGGTCTGGTGCTGGGCGCGGGCAGCGGGCTGAGGCTGTCGCTGGACTACGTGCTGCAGGCCAGCGTGGATGGCCGCGACAGCGGCTGCGCGTCCTGCGACACCGCACAGGCCCAGCTGGTGGTGGTGCTGGGCCTGGGACAGGACATGCCGCTGACCGCGCCCTTCAGCGTGCTGGCCGACACCGGCCTGGAACTGTTCAGCGACAGCCTGGCCGACAGCCTGGTGCTGCAGTGGGACAACACCAGCGGCGAAGACCAGACCCTGGGCCTGGGCGTGACGCTGTCGGCCTCGGGCTTCGCCACCAGCGCAGCGCCGGTGCCCGAGCCGGCGGCCGCGCTGCTGCTGTGCGGCGGCCTCGGCCTGCTGGCCGCCCTGCGGCGGGTGCGCCACCGCGCCGGCTGAAGTGCGCCTGCCGGCACGGCCGGCTCGGCACAATCCGGCCATGTCTGCCGCCGAGGACACCGCCAGCCACGCCGCAGCCGCCGAGCCCGAGGCGCTGCGCCTGCGCATCCTGGCCGACCAGGTGACGGCGCTGCAGCGCACGCTGCCCTCCATCCTGCTGGGCAACACCCTGGTGCCGCTGATCTTCCTGCTGGCGCTGTGGGGCAAGGCCCACCCGGCGCTGCTGCTGGGCTGGGTGGCGCTGCAGGGCCTGCACAGCGGCTTCAATGCCTGGGCCTGGTGGCGCACCCGCCAGCGCCCGGCGCGGCCGCACAACGCCCGCCAGCGGGCCCGCGCGGCGGTGATCGCCTCGCTGGCCAGCGGCCTGCTGTGGGGCCTCTCGCTGCCACTGCTGTGGCCGGCCGACCGGCTGGACCTGCAGAGCCTGCTGACCTTCCTGATCGGCGGCATGGCCAGCTCGGCGATGCATGCGCTGTCGGCGCTGCTGCCGGCGTTTTACGCCTTCCTGTGGCCGGCGGTGGTGGGCGTGGTGGCCACCAGCCTGTGGGCGGGCTCGCCACAGCACCTGGCGATGGCCGCCACGGTGCTGGTCTACGGCATCACCAGCACCCGCTTCGCCGCCAGCCTGAACCGCACCCTGGTCGATTCGCTGCGCAGCCGCTACCAGGTGGCCGCGCTGGCCGCCGACCTGCAGGTGCAGAAGGAACGGGCCGAGGCCGCCAGCCTGGACAAGAGCCGCTTCCTGGCCGCCGCCAGCCATGACCTGCGCCAGCCGGTGCATGCGCTGTCGCTGTTCCTCAGCGCGCTGCGCCGCCAGCCGTTGACACCCGAGGCCGCCCGCCTGGCCGGCCATGCCGCCACGGCGGTGGACACCATGGGCGGGCTGTTCAATGCCCTGCTCGATGTCTCGCGCCTGGATGCCGGCATGGTGCGGCCCGAGCCGCGGCCGTTTGCCCTGGCCGACCTGCTGCAGCGGGTGGCCGACCAGGAGCAGGCCGCCGCCAGTGCCGCCGGCCTGCGCCTGACGCTGCGCCTGCCACGCCACGGCGGCGGTCCCTGGGTCCACACCGATCCGGTGCTGCTGGAGCGGGTGCTGGGCAACCTGGTGGGCAACGCCCTGCGCTACACCGACCGCGGCACCGTGCTGATCGCGCTGCGCCATGGCGATGGCGGCCCGCGGGTGCAGGTGCGCGACAGCGGCATCGGCATCCCGGCCGACAGCCACGGCCGGGTGTTCCAGGAATTCGTGCAGCTGCACAACCCCGAGCGCGACCGCAGCAAGGGCCTGGGCCTGGGCCTGGCCATCGTGCGGCGCACCTGCGGCCTGCTGGGCGTGGGCATCGGCCTGCGCTCGGCGCCGGGCCGGGGCACCAGCTTCACGCTGGGGCCGTTGCCGCTGCATGCGCCCCTGGCGCCGCTGCCGCGGGCGGTTGCCCAGGCACCGGCGGTGCTGCCGCTGCCGCCGGGCGGCCGGGTGGTGGTGATCGACGACGACCCGGAGATCCTGGCCGCGATGCAGGCCCTGCTGACCGGCTGGGGCTGGCGGGTGCATGCCGCCGCCGACGTGGATGCCCTGGCGCCGGTGCTGCTGGCCGAGCAGGGCGTGCCCGACCTGCTGATCAGCGACTTCCGCCTGCGCGACGGCGCCAGCGGCCTGGATGCCGTGGCCCGGCTGCGCGACGAGTACAACGACGACATCCCCGCCATCCTGGTCACCGGCGACACCGCGCCCGAGCGGCTGGCCGAAGCCCAGGCCAGCGGCCTGCTGCTGCTGCACAAGCCGGTGCGCGACCAGGACCTGCAGGCCGCGATGGCCCGCGCCCTGACCCGCCGGCCCGCCGCCACCACCGGCGCGCAACCACTGGCCACACCGCTCTGACCCCCATCCCACCATGACCAGCCCGCGCCGCTTCCTGCTGATCGACGACCACCCGCTGATGCGCGAGGCCATGGCCAGCCTGGTGCGCGACGTGGAGCCCGCGGCCGAGCTGGTGCAGGCCGGCAGCCTGGCCGAGGGCCGTCGGCTGGCCGGCAGCGGGCGGGTGGATGCGGTGGTGATCGACCTGCAGCTGCCCGACGGCGACGGCAGCCTGCTGGTGGCCGAGTTCCGCCAGCGCTGGCCGCAGCTGCCCATCCTGGTGCTGACGGCCAGCGAAGACCTGGGCCGGGTGCGCCAGCTGATCGGCGCCGGCGCCAGCGGCTATGCGCCGAAGTCGGCCGGCCATGCCACGCTGAGCGCGGCGCTGCGCCTGGTGCTGGCCGGCCAGACCTATGTGCCGCCGATGGTGCTGGCCATGCCGCCGCCGGCGGCCGAGGCCGACGCCGATGCGGAGACCCTGGCCGCCGAGCAGGACGCCCGCGCCACCGCGGCCGACGGCAGCGGCCGGCTGACGCCGCGCCAGCTGGACGTGCTGCGCCTGGTCTGCAGCGGCCTGTCGAACAAGCACATCAGCCGCGAGCTGGGGCTGGCCGAGCGGACGGTGAAGGTGCACATCGGCGCGGTGTTCCGCGCGCTGGGGGTCAGCAACCGCACCCAGGCGGCGATGGTGGCGCAGGCCCGCGGCCTGATCGATTGACGCCCGTCGGCGCGCCGGTCAGAGGCCGAGCAGGCCGCCCACGCCGTACAGCGTGGCCAGCTGCGCCAGCTTGGGCGGTGCGCCCACCAGCTGCAGCGGCTTGCCGGCGGCACGCGCCTGGCGCTGGCATTCCAGCAGCAGCGCGATGGCGGCGGTGTCCAGCTCGGCCAGGGCCGAGGCATCAAGCACCGGCGCGGTGGCGGCCTGCAGCTGCGGCTGCAGCGCCGCCAGCGTGGCCCGCGCGTCGTTCATCGTGATGCGCGCCGGCAGCAAGAGGGCGGTCATGCGCGCGGTCAGTTCTTGGCCGTGGCCAGGCTCTTGTTCTTCTCGGCCAGGCGGGTGATCAGCGCGTCGATGCCGCCACTGCTCAGGTCCTTGGCGAACTGGCCCTTGTAGGCATCGACCAGCCAGAAACCGCCGACGTTGACGTCGTAGATCTTCCAGCCGTCGCCGGCCTTCTCCAGCCGGTAGTCCAGCTGGATCGGGTCGCCCTTGCCTCGCACCTCGCTGCGCACCACCAGCTCGGTCTGGTCAGGCGCCGCACGCAGCGGCCGCACCACCACCGTCTGGTCCTTCACCTGGGTCAGTGCGCCCGAGTAGGTGTTGACCATCAGCGTCTGGAACTCGGTGAGCATTCGCTTCTGCTGGTCGGGCGTGGCACTGCGCCACTGCGGGCCGACCGAGCTGGCCGTCATGCGCTGGAAGTTGACATGGGGCATCACCTTGGCATCGACGAGCGCGCGGATGCGCGACACATCGCCCGACTGGATGGCCTTGTCGGCCTTCACCGCGTCGATCACATCGGCCGACACCTGCTTGACGAAGGCGTCCGCGGCCACCGCCTCGGCCCGCACCAGCGGGCTGGCGGCCAGCAGCGCGGCAGCACCCAGGGCGGCCATCCAGAAACGTCGTTGCATCACTTCCATCCTTTGTTGCACCGGCGGCACCACGCCGCCCTGTCTTGACTCAACGCAAGCGCCCGCCCGGCCGTTGGCTCACTTCGGCATCAGCTGCTTCTTGTAGGGCGCCGAACCTGCACCGCCTTCTTCGGGCGGGTCACCGTCGTAGATCAGGCTGCGGCGGCGCGACAGGAAGGCATCGCGCAGCAGCACGTACTTGTCCAGCGCGATCTCGTCGAACACACGGCCGGCGGTGAGCAAGTTGGCGCGGGTGTCCAGCAGCTGCAACGCCAGCACCGGGTTGTGGTCGCGCGGCTCCGTCCAGATGTGGTTGATGGGGGAGTCATTGACCTCCAGCAGCCGTGCCGTGGTGTCGCGCAATGTCGACGGCCCCAGCAGCGGCAGCACCAGGTAGGGCCCGTTCCCGATGCCCCAGTAGCCCAGCGTCTGGCCCAGGTCCTCGCTGGTGAAGCGCTCCAGCCCGGCTTCTTCGGCCACGTCGAAGACACCGCCGACGCCCAGCACGGTGTTGACCGCCGTGCGCATGCCCATGTTCAGCCCGGCTGCGGGCTTGGCCTGCAGGAACAGGTTGACCGTGGTCCAGGCATCGCCGACGTTGCCGAGCACATTGCCCACGCCACGCCGCACCACGCCGGGCACCAGCGCCTGGTAGAGCTGCGCCGCCGGCTTGATGGCCACCGCATCGACCGCCTCGTTGAAGGCGAAGGTCTGGCGGTTGAAGCGTTCCCAGGGGTCGCCACGGGCGGTGTCGCCCGGCGGCGTGGTGGCGCAGCCACCCAGCAGGGCCACGCCTGCGAAGAGCAGCAGCAGCGATTTCCAGAGGCCGGTCATGGTTTGCCTCCAGGCGCGGCGCCGGCGTCGGCGGCCTTGTTGAACAGGAACTGCCCGATCAGGTTCTCCAGCACCACGGCCGACTGCGTCTGCTTGATGGTGGCACCGGGCGCCAGGTTGTCGACCTCGCCACCGGCTTCGATGCCGACGTACTGGTCGCCCAGCAAACCAGCGGTGAGGATCTTGGCCGAGCTGTCCTTCGGAAACTGGTAGCCGCGCTCGATCTCCATCGTCACCACGCCCTGGAAGGTCTTGGGGTCGAGTTGGATGCCGGTGATGCGGCCGATCACCACACCGGCGGCGCGCACCGGCGCGCGGGCCTTCAGGCCGCCGATGTTGTCGAAGCGGGCGGTGACGGTGTAGGTGTCGGCTTGGCCGAAGCTGGTGAGGTTGGCGGCCTTCAGCGCCACGAACAGCAGCGCCGCCAACCCCAGCAGCACGAACAGCCCCACGCCGATCTCGATGCCTTTCTTGTTCATGTCAATCCCGCCCGGCCGTTCCGAAGGGATTGACAGCCCCCTCGGGGGGCAGCGAACAAAGTGAGCGTGGGGGTGTCATGTCATTCCCTGTGTGCGGTGCAGCTTGCCAGATTCAAGGCGTGGAGAACATCAGCGCGGTGAGGATGAAGTCCATGCCCAGCACCGCCAGCGAGGAAATCACCACGGTGCGGGTGGTGGCGTAGGCCACGCCCTCGGGCGTGGCCTGGGTCTCGTAGCCCTGGTACAGCGCCACGAAGGTGCAGACCACACCGAACACCGCGCTCTTGACCACGCCGTTGCCCACGTCGCGCCAGATGTCCACCTTGTTCTGCTGGATCGACCAGAAGTTGCCGGCGTCGATGCCGATCAGGCCCACGGCCACCACCCAGGCGCCGAGGATGCCGATGGCCGAGAACAGGATGGCCAGCAGCGGCATGCTGATGGCGCCGGCGATGAAGCGCGGCGCGAGCACCCGGGCGCGCGGATCGATGGCCATCAGCTCCATCGCGGCCAGCTGCTCGCCGGCCTTCATCAGGCCGATCTCGGCGGTCAGCGAGGTGCCGGCCCGGCCGGCGAACAGCAGCGCGGTGACCACCGGGCCGAGCTCGCGCACCAGGCTCAAGTTGACCACCAGGCCCAGCGATTCGGCCGCGCCGTAGGTGACCAGCGCGTAGTACATCTGCAGCGCCAGCACGAAGCCCACCGCCAGGCCCGAGGCCAGGATGATCACCAGCGAGCGGTTGCCGATGGCGAAGATCTGGGTGATGACCAGGCCGAAGCGGCGCAGCGCCTGCGGCAGCACGCCCACCAGGCCGGCGAAGAAGATCGCCGCATGGCCCAGGCCCTGCAGCGAGGCCAGCACCCGGGCGCCGACCAGCTGGACGATGTTCATGCACCGCCCCCGAGGCCGAAGTCGTCGGCCATGGGCCGGGCGGGGTAATGGAACTTGACCGGCCCGTCGGGCTCGCCGCGCACGAACTGCCGCACCTCCGGGTCGGTGCTGGCCATCAGCTCGGCCGGTGTGCCCTGGGCCACGATGCGCCCGCCGGTGGCCATCAGCACCACCCAGTCGCTGATGGCCATGCACTCGGGCACGTCATGGCTGATCACCAGCGAGGTGGCGCCGGTCACGTCGTTCAAGGTGCGGATCAGCTTGGCGGCCACGCCCATGCTGATCAGGTCGAGCCCGGCGAACGGCTCGTCGTACATGATCAGCTCGGGGTCCAGCGCGATGGCACGGGCCAGCGCGATGCGCCGGGCCATGCCGCCCGACACCTCGGCGATCTTCAGCTGTGCCGCCCCGCGCAGGCCCACGGCATTGAGCTTCATCAGCACGATGTCATGGATCAGCGGCTCGGGCAGATCGGTCATCTCGCGCAGCGGGAAGGCCACGTTGTCGTAGACCGAGAGATCGGTGAACAACGCGCCGAACTGGAACAGCATGCCCAGACGGCGGCGGATGCGGTAGAGCTGCGCGCGGTCGCGGGTGTCGATCACTTCGCCATCGAAGACCACGCGGCCGCTGTTGGCCGCATGCACGCCGCCGATCAGCCGCAGCAGCGTGGTCTTGCCACAGCCCGAGCCGCCCAGCACGGCCGTGACCTGCCCGCGGCCGAAGCGCAGGCTGACGTCGTTCAGGATGGTGCGACTGCTGTCGTAGCCAAACGTGACGTGGTCGATCTCGATCAGGGGATCAGGGCGCAAGGGGTGGGGTGGGCGCACAGGCGGTGGGCGCAAGGACTGCCACCGCCGGGCCAAGCCGGTTGAAATACTCCGGAAATTGTCGCACGCAGGGCCAGACCCTCAGGGTTGGCCCCGATTCCCGCGGGTAAAGCTGTGTTGCCAGCGTGTCGGCTGCCGGATCAGCGGGGCAGCGTGCTGCTGCCCATCAGGAAGCCATCCACTTCACGCGCCGCCTGCCGGCCTTCGCGGATCGCCCAGACCACCAGGCTCTGCCCACGCCGCATGTCGCCAGCGGCGAACACCTTGTCGACGTTGGTGCGGTAGCCACCCTCGTCGGTGTGGGCCTTGGCGTTGCCGCGGTTGTCCTTGGTGACGCCAAAGGCATCGAGCACCGATGCCACCGGGTTGGTGAAGCCCATGGCCAGCAGCACCAGGTCGGCCTTGTAATCCTTCTCGGTGCCGGGGATCTCGACGAGCTTGCCGTCCTTCATCTCCACATGCACCGTGGTCAGGCCGGTCACCTTGCCCTTGGCGCCATTGAAGCGCTTGGTGCTGATGGCGAACTCGCGCACGCAGCCTTCCTCATGGCTGCTGCTGGTGCGCAGCTTCAGCGGCCAGTAGGGCCACACCAGCGGCTTGTTCTCCTGCTCGGGCGGCTGGGGCATGACCTCGAACTGGGTGACGCTGGCCGCACCGTGGCGGTTGCTGGTGCCCACGCAGTCGCTGCCGGTGTCGCCGCCGCCGATCACGATCACGTGCTTGCCGGTGGCCATGATCTGGCCCTTGAGCTTGTCGCCGGCCACGACCTTGTTCTGCATCGGCAGGAATTCCATCGCGTAGTGCACGCCGTCCAGGTCGCGCCCGGGCACTGGCAGGTCGCGGCTCTGCTCGCTGCCACCGGTCAGGATCACGGCGTCGAACTGGGCCTTCAGTTCGTCGGCGGTGATGGTGGTCTTGGCGTCGTTCGTCACCTTGCTGTCGGCCGGGAAGGCCCCCACCAGCACGCCGGTCTTGAACACCACGCCCTCGGCTTCCATCTGGGTGATGCGGCGGTCGATGTGCGACTTCTCCATCTTGAAGTCGGGGATGCCGTAGCGCAGCAGGCCGCCGATGCGGCTGTTCTTCTCGAACACCGTCACGCTGTGGCCGGCACGCGCCAGCTGCTGCGCGGCGGCCAGGCCGGCCGGGCCGCTGCCGACGATGGCCACGGTCTTGCCGGTCTTCACCGTGGCGGGCTGCGGCGTCACCCAGCCTTCGGCCCAGGCGCGGTCGATGATGGCGTGCTCGATGCTCTTGATGCCCACCGCGTCGTCGTTGACGTTGAGCGTGCAGGCGGCCTCACAGGGCGCCGGGCAGATGCGGCCGGTGAACTCGGGGAAGTTGTTGGTGCTGTGCAGCACGGTGATGGCGTTGGCCCAGTCACCCCGGAACACCAGGTCGTTGAAGTCCGGAATGATGTTGTTGACCGGGCAGCCGCTGTTGCAGAACGGCGTGCCGCAGTCCATGCAGCGCGCGCTCTGCACCTTGGCCTGTTCGTTGTTCAGGCCGATGACGAATTCCTTGTAGTTCTTGACGCGCTGGGGCACGGGCTCGTAGCCCTCTTCCAGACGCTCGAACTCCATGAAGCCGGTGACTTTTCCCATGATGCTGTGTCCTGTTGGTGCGTCGTCGTCAGATCACTTGGCCGGCACGGCCTTGGCCTTGGGCTCGCCCTTGGCCTTGGCGATGGTGGCGTCCTTGGCCTTGGCGGCGTGGATCTCGCCGAGCGCACGCTTGTACTCGTTGGGGAAGACCTTGACGAACTTGCCGCGCAGGGTGGCCCAGTCGTCGAGGATCTCGCGGGCGCGCAGGCTGCCGGTCCAGCTGTGGTGCTGCTCGATCAGCGCCTTCAGCAGTTCCTCGTCGGCCTGGCCCTCGCCGCCGACACGGTGCCAAATGGCACGGTCGACGCTGGCGGCCTGCTCCTCGGCCGTCAGCACCTTGTCCAGCGACACCATCGCGGTGTTGCAGCGCTTGGCGAACTGGCCGTCCTCGTCGTAGACGTAGGCGATGCCGCCGCTCATGCCGGCGGCGAAGTTGCGGCCGGTCTTGCCCAGCACCACCACCGTGCCGCCGGTCATGTATTCACAACCGTGGTCGCCGGTGCCTTCCACCACCGCGGTGGCGCCGCTCAGGCGCACCGCGAAGCGCTCGCCGGCCACGCCACGGAAGAACGCTTCACCGCTCGTCGCGCCGTACAGCGCGGTGTTGCCAATGATGATGTTTTTGGTGGCATCACCCCTGAAGTCGATGCTGGGCCGCACCACCACCCGGCCGCCACTCAGGCCCTTGCCGGCGTAGTCGTTCGCGTCGCCGATCAGGTACTGGGTGATGCCCTTGGCCAGGAAGGCCGCGAAGCTCTGGCCGCCAGTGCCTTCCATCTGCATGAAGATGGTGTGGTCGGGCAGGCCTTCGGGCCGGTGGCGGATCAGCTCGCCCGACAGCATGGCGCCCACGCTGCGGTTGCGGTTGCGCGCATCCTGCATGAACTGCACCTTCTCGCCGCGCAGGATGGCGGGCTGGCACTTCTCGATCAGCTGCACGTCCAGCGCCTTGTCCAGGCCGTGGTCCTGCACCTCGGTGTGGAAACGCGGCACATCGGCCGGCGCATCGGGCTGGTGGAACACGCGGCTGAAGTCCAGGCCGCGGGCCTTCCAGTGGGCGATGCCCTTCTTGGTGTCGAGCAGGTCGCTGCGGCCGATCAGGTCGTCGAACTTGCGGATGCCCAGCTGCGCCATGATCTGGCGCGCCTCTTCGGCGACGAAGAAGAAGTAGTTGACGACGTGCTCGGGCTTGCCGGCGAACTTCTTGCGCAGCACCGGATCCTGCGTGGCCACGCCCACCGGGCAGGTGTTCAGGTGGCACTTGCGCATCATGATGCAGCCCTCCACCACCAGCGGCGCGGTGGCGAAGCCGAATTCGTCGGCGCCCAGCAGCGCACCCACCACCACATCGCGGCCGGTCTTCATCTGGCCGTCGGCCTGCACCCGCACGCGGCTGCGCAGGCGGTTCAGCACCAGGGTCTGCTGGGTCTCGGCCAGGCCCAGTTCCCAGGGCGTGCCGCAGTGCTTGATGCTGCTCCACGGGCTGGCGCCGGTGCCGCCGTCATGCCCGGCGATCACCAGGTGGTCGGCCTTGCACTTGGTGACGCCCGCGGCGATGGTGCCCACGCCCACTTCGGACACCAGCTTCACGCTGATCGACGCGCGCGGGTTGGCGTTCTTCAGGTCGTGGATCAGCTGGGCCAGGTCTTCGATCGAGTAGATGTCATGGTGCGGCGGCGGCGAGATCAGGCCCACGCCCGGCACGCTGTAGCGCAGGAAGCCGATGTAGTCGGACACCTTGCCGCCGGGCAGCTGGCCACCCTCGCCCGGCTTGGCGCCCTGCGCCATCTTGATCTGGATCTGGTCGGCCGAGACCAGGTACTCGGTGGTGACACCGAAGCGGCCCGAGGCCACCTGCTTGATCTTGCTGCGCAGGCTGTCGCCGTCCTGCATCTCGTAGTCGGCCTCGATGACTTTGGCACCGATCACGTCGGACACCTTGGTGCCCTGGGTGATCTTGATGCCCTTCAACTCGTTGCGGTAGCGCGCCGGGTCTTCACCACCTTCACCGGTGTTGCTCTTGCCGCCGATGCGGTTCATCGCAATCGCCAGCGTGCTGTGGGCCTCGGTCGAGATCGAGCCCAGGCTCATCGCACCGGTGGCGAAGCGCTTGACGATCTCGGCCGCGGGCTCCACCTCGTCCAGCGGAATGGCCTTGGTCGGGTCGATCCGGAACTCGAACAGGCCGCGCAGCGTGACATGGCGCTTGCTCTGGTCGTTGATCAGCTGGGCGTATTCCTTGTAGGTGTCCCACTTGTTGGCGCGGGTGCTGTGCTGCAGCTTGGCAATGGCGTCCGGCGTCCACATGTGCTCTTCGCCGCGGGCGCGCCAGGCGTATTCGCCGCCGGCGTCCAGCATGGTGGCCAGCACCGGGTCGTTGCCGAAGGCGGCGCGGTGGGTGCGCAGGGCTTCCTCGGCCACCTCGAACACGCCGATGCCGCCCACCTGCGTGGCCGTGCCGCGGAAGTACTTCTGCACGAAGCTCTTCTCCAGGCCGATGGCCTCGAACAGCTGCGCGCCGCAGTAGCTCATGTAGGTGCTCACGCCCATCTTGGACATGATCTTCGACAGGCCCTTGCCGATGGCCTTGATGTAGTTGTAGATCGCCTTCTCGGACGACAGGGCGCCCGGCAGCTCGGCATGCAGCGCGGCCAGCGTCTCCATCGCCAGGTAGGGGTGCACGGCCTCGGCGCCGTAGCCGGCCAGCACCGCGAAGTGGTGCACCTCACGGGCCGAGCCGGTCTCCACCACCAGGCCGGCGGTGGTGCGCTTGCCTTCGCGCACCAGGTGGTGGTGCACGGCGCTCAGCGCCAGCAGCGCGGGGATGGCGACGTTGTCGCGGTCCATGCGCCGGTCGGTGATGATGAGGATGTTGTGGCCGCCCTGGATGGCATCCACCGCCTCGGCGCACAGGCTGGCCAGCTTGGCTTCCACGCCCTCATGGCCCCAGGCCAGCGGGTAGGTGATGTCCAGCTCGTAGCTCTTGAACTTGCCGCTGGTGTGCTGCTCGATGGCGCGCAGGCGGGCCATGTCGTCGAAGTCCAGCACCGGCTGGGCCACTTCCAGCCGCATCGGCGGGTTCACCGCGTTGATGTCCAGCAGGTTGGGCTTGGGGCCGATGAAGCTGTTCAGGCTCATCACGATGGCCTCGCGGATCGGGTCGATCGGCGGGTTCGTCACCTGGGCGAACAGCTGCTTGAAATAGTTGAACAGCGGCTTGTTCTTGTCACTCAGCACGGCCAGCGGGCTGTCGTTGCCCATCGAGCCGATGGCCTCTTCACCGGCCGTGGCCATCGGCGCCAGCAGGAACTTGATGTCTTCCTGCGTGGTGCCGAAGGCCTGCTGGCGGTCGAGCAGGCTCTCGGTGGCGGTGGGGGCGCTGGCCTTGACATCGATGCTGTCGAGGCGGATGCGCACGTTCTCGATCCACTGCCGGTAGGGCTTGGCAAAGGCGAACTGGTTCTTCAGTTCCTCGTCGTCGATGATGCGGCCCTGCTCCAGGTCGATCAGGAACATCTTGCCGGGCTGCAGGCGCCACTTCTTGACGATCTTGCGCTCGGCAAACGGCAGCACGCCCGATTCGGACGCCATCACCACCAGGTCGTCGTCGGTCACGATGTAGCGCGCCGGGCGCAGGCCGTTGCGGTCCAGCGTGGCACCGATCTGCTTGCCGTCGGTGAAGACCATCGCGGCCGGGCCGTCCCAGGGCTCCAGCATGGCGGCGTGGTACTCGTAGAACGCGCGGCGGCGGGCGTCCATGCCCTCGTGCTGCTCCCAGGCCTCGGGGATCATCATCATGGCCGCATGGGCCAGCGGGTAGCCGCTCATGGTGAGCAGTTCCAGCGCGTTGTCGAAGGTGGCGGTGTCGCTCTGGCCTTCAAAGCTGATCGGATACAGCTTCTTCAGGTCGTCGCCCAGCACCGGGCTCTTCATCACGCCTTCGCGGGCGCGCATCCAGTTGAAGTTGCCCTTGACGGTGTTGATCTCGCCGTTGTGGGCCACCATCCGGTAGGGGTGGGCCAGCGGCCACTCGGGGAAGGTGTTGGTGGAAAAGCGCTGGTGCACCAGCGCCAGGGCCGAGACCACACGCGCATCCTGCAGATCCAGGTAGTAGGTGCCCACCTGGTCGGCCAGCAGCAGGCCCTTGTAGATGATGGTGCGGCAGCTCATGCTGGGCACGTAGTACTCGCGGCTGTGGGTCAGCTGCAGCTTCTGGATGGCGGCGCTGGCGGTCTTGCGGATCACATACAGCTTGCGCTCCAGCGCGTCGGGCACGATCACGTCGGTGCCGCGGCCGATGAAGATCTGGCGGATCACCGGCTCCTTGGCGCGCACGGCCGGGCTCATCGGCATGTCGCGGTTGACCGGCACATCACGCCAGCCCAGCAGCACCTGGCCTTCGGCCTTCACCGCGCGGGCCAGCTCATGCTCGCAGGCCAGGCGGCTGGCCTGCTCCTTGGGCAGGAAGATCATGCCAACGCCGTATTCCCCCGGCGGCGGCAGCGTCACGCCCTGGGTGGCCATCTCGGCGCGGAAGTACTCGTCGGGAATCTGGATCAGGATGCCGGCGCCGTCGCCCATCAGCGCATCGGCACCCACGGCGCCCCGGTGGTCCAGGTTCTCCAGGATCTTCAGGCCCTGCTCGACGATGCTGTGGGCGCGCTGGCCCTTGATGTGCGCGACGAAGCCGACGCCGCAGGCGTCCTTCTCGTTGGCCGGGTCGTACAGGCCATGCTGCGCCAGATCGGCGATCTCGGCCGCGGAGGCCGGCGTGGGGTCCATGCCAGAGGTGTGGTCGGTCATGGCGCGCTCCTTCGCAATTCGGGGGATGGGAATTTACTGCAGTGCAGCAACAGACTCAAGCAGAAATAAATGGGGTCAGGCTTGTTTAAATCTGAGCCGCCACACTCGCTGCCCAATAAATGGGGACAGATCAAAGTCAACGGGCACCCGATGGCGGGAGCAAAACCCGCGCCTGCGGGCGGCCAGTCAGGCTGCGCGCGGCGGGCGACCCCGCGGCCGGGGCTGCACCGGACGGTCGACCTGCTGGGCCAACGCCGCCAGGAAGGCGGCATCGCCCACCGCCCAGCCCTTGTGGGCCGCATCGGCCAGGGCGGTGGCCCGCTCGGGCGCCAGACCGTCGGCCAGGCAGCGGCGGTAGGCCGCCTCGCGCTCGAAGGGCGTGTTGCCGAGCGCCCACCAGGCGGCGCAGTCGGTGATCAGCGGGTCGTGGCGCTCACCCAGGCGGTGGCCCAGGCTGGACCAGGCGGCGTCACCGCCGCCGGCGGACTGGCCCAGCAGGTCGACATGGCGCATGGCGTCCAGCAGGTGCGGCCCCGCCTGCACCACCGCAGTGCGGAAGCGCCCCGCCCACAGCGTGCCGCGCCGGCCGTGGCGGCGGTTGAAGGCGGCGCCATAGCGCCGGCCCAGGCCCTGCATCAGCGCGCCCAGGGCCGTGTCGCTGGCCGGCGTCAGCAGCAGCAGCACCTCGGTGGGCTGCAGCGCATAGGCATGCACCGCCACGCCGTGCTGCAGCGCCGATTCGCGCAGCGCCGCCAGGAACTGCCGGCGGTCGTCGTCATCGACGAACACCGGCTGGGCGCTGTGGCCCAGCATCAGCGCCAGATGGGCCTGGCCGGCCACGGCCAGTCGGGGCAGGCGGGCCATGCGGGTCAGAAGGTGGCGGCGGCCGGGCCGTCGAGGGCGCCGAACAGATCGCGGCCGGTCAGGCGGCGGTGCTCGCGCACCGCGAAGCGGTCGGTCATGCCGGCCACGTAGTCGGCCACCGCGCGGTGGCGGTCGGGCGGGGCCGCGTGCTCGGCCGGCAATTCGTGCGGGGCATCCAGGTAGGCGGCGAACAGCTCGCGCACCACCTGGCGGGCCACATCGGTGGTGCGCATCACCTGCGGATGGCGGTACAGCGCGGCAAACAGGAAGCGCTTGAGCGCGGTGGCCTCGGCATGCATGGCCTCGCTGTGGCGCAGCAGCCGCGGCGCCTGGCGGGCCGCATCGGCGCTGGCCGGCGCGGCCTCGGCCAGCGCCGCGGCGGTGGCATCGATCACGTCATGCACCTGGGCCGACAGCATGCGGCGGATGGTCTCGAACAGCAGCCGCCGGCCCGGCTGGCCGGCCAACGCCGGGTGCTCGGCCAGCGCGGCATCGCGGTGGCGGCGCACCAGCGGCAGCTCGGCCAGGGCGTCGAACTGCAGCAGTCCCGAGCGCACGCCGTCGTCGATGTCATGCGCGTTGTAGGCGATGGCGTCGGCCAGGTTGCAGAGCTGGGCCTCCAGGCTGGGCTGGGTGCCATCGAGGAAACGGCGGGCCACGCCGCCCGGCTCGTCGGCCTCCAGCGCCAGCGCATCGCGCCGGCTGCAGTGCTTGAGGATGCCCTCGCGTGCCTCGAAGCTGAGGTTCAGGCCGTCGAAGGCCGGGTAGCGGATCTCCAGCCGATCGACCACGCGCAGGCTCTGCAGGTTGTGCTCGAAGCCGCCGTGGGTCTGCATGCAGTCGTGCAGCGCGTCCTGTCCGGCATGGCCGAAGGGCGTGTGGCCCAGGTCATGGGCCAGGGCGATGGCTTCCACCAGATCCTCGTTCAGCCCCAGGCCGCGGGCGATGGAACGCCCCAGCTGCGCCACCTCCAGCGAGTGCGTCAGCCGGGTGCGGAACAGGTCGCCCTCGTGGTTGATGAAGACCTGGGTCTTGTAGACCAGCCGCCGGAAGGCGGTGCTGTGCACGATGCGGTCGCGGTCGCGCTGGAACGCATCGCGCAGCCGCACCGGCGGCTCGGGGTGGCGGCGGCCGCGGCTGTGCGCGGCATCACTGGCATAGGGCGCCAACGGCACCGGCAGCCCCTGCGCCGCTCAGCCCGGCGCCGCGTGGGCGCGGATCACATCGGCGACCAGCGTGTCGGGCGCCGGCCGCATCGCCGCGCGGCCCAGGCCGTCGATCACCACGAAGCGGATCTCGCCGCCCTCGGCCTTCTTGTCGACACGCATCAGCGCCATCCAGCGCTCGATGGGCAGGGCGGACAACGGCGGTGCCGTCACCGGCAAGCCGGCGCGGCGGCACAGCGCCTGCAGGCGCGGCACCAGCGCGGCATCCACCAGGCCCAGGCGCGCCGACAGCTCGGCCGCCAGCACCATGCCGCAACCCACCGCCTCGCCATGCAGCCAGGCGCCGTAGCCCAGGCCGGTCTCGATGGCATGGCCGAAGGTGTGGCCGAAGTTCAGGATGGCGCGCAGGCCGCCTTCGCGCTCGTCCTGCCCCACCACCCAGGCCTTGATCTCGCAGCTGCGCTTGACCGCATGGGCCAGCGCAGCGCGGTCACGCGCCATCAGCGCGTCGAGGTTGGCTTCGATCCAGGCCAGGAACTCGACATCGGCGATCGGCCCGTACTTGATCACCTCGGCCAGACCGGCGGAGAACTCACGCGCCGGCAGCGTGGCCAGCAGGTCCAGGTCACACAGCACCCGGGCTGGCTGGTAGAACGCGCCGATCATGTTCTTGCCCAGCGGATGGTTGATCGCCGTCTTGCCACCCACCGATGAATCCACCTGCGCCAGCAGCGTGGTGGGCACCTGCACAAACGGCACGCCGCGCATGTAGCAGGCGGCGGCAAAGCCGGTCATGTCGCCCACCACGCCACCGCCCAGCGCG
The DNA here is from genome assembly GCF_005403045.1 of Pseudaquabacterium pictum. Classification (GTDB taxonomy): domain Bacteria; phylum Pseudomonadota; class Gammaproteobacteria; order Burkholderiales; family Burkholderiaceae_C; genus Pseudaquabacterium; species Pseudaquabacterium pictum. The sequence continues at coordinate 88,243 of NZ_BJCL01000015.1, read as the reverse complement.
TAGAGCACCGTCTTGCGGTCGCAGCCGGCGCCCAGCAGGGTGTCGTAGACCTGTTCCAGCACCGCGGCAGTCTTGTGCTCCTCGCCATCGGGCAGGGCCAGCTGCAGCACGCGGCGGTGGCGTTGGCGCATTGGCGCGGCCAGTGCCTCGGCATACAGCGGCGCCACCGTGGTGTTGCTGACGATCAGCGCATCGGCCGACGCCGGCAGTCCGGCCCAGGAGGCCGGATCGGCCAGCAGGCCGCTGCCGATGTGGATGTCGTAGCTGCGGTCGCCCAGGGCGATCGGCACGAGGAGGATGTCGGCCCGGGGCGGGGCGCTGGAAGCCGCTGCAGTCATGGGCGGGCAGTGTATGCGCCGCCTGCCTGCAGGCGCAGCGGGCTCAGGCCAGCGGCGGCATCACCCGGCCCACGGTGGCGGGCACCAGCATCGGGTCGACCAGGCCCGCCAGCTCCAGCTGCATCAGGATCATGTTGACCAGCGTGGGCACGGACGGCCGACCGGTCTCGATGGTGAAGTGGCAGGTCTCGCGGTACAGCGGATCGCGCTCGCGGTACAGATCGCGCAGGCGCTTGAGCGGATCGCGCACCTGCAGCAGCGGGCGCTGGGTGTCGTGGCGCAGGCGGCGGAACAGCTCTTCCGGCGTGGAGCGCAGGTAGAGCACCTGGCAGTGCTGCTGCAGCGCCGCCCGGTTCTCGGACCGCAGCACCGCACCGCCGCCGGTGGCCAGCACGGTGCCGGTCTGCTGGCACAGGCGGGCGATGGTCTGCGCCTCCAGATCCCGGAAGGCTGCCTCGCCGTGCTGCTCGAAGTAGACCCGGATCGAGCCGCCGATGGCGTGCTCGATCTCATGGTCGCTGTCGACGAACTGGCGGCCCAGCTGGCGGGCGAGGTGGCGGCCCACGGTGGATTTGCCGCTGCCGGGCATGCCGACCAGGGCCAGGGGGGCGCCCATCGGCGGAGGCTGCCGGTCCACAATGTCAGTCGGCGCTCTGGCAAGTGGACGAGGTGCCGAACGGGCTGCGAACAAACGCCGGCGGTGTGGCCTCCACGGTGACGTCCGACGACGCAAATGGCAGGCCGGACACGGTGCTGGCTTTGAATTCGCTACCGCCTACACCAGAAGCTGTAACGGTGATCAGGGCATCGATCCAGGACGCTGCGTTCTTCGGATACTCGATCTGCAGATACGCGAGCCCGCTGGCATTGGTTGTCGAGCCACCGACCATGGTGATGGCCACATAGGCCTTACGCGGATCTAGATCACCATTCCAGTTCAGGTCTTCCTGCCGGACGGCCAACACCGGCGCGACCACCCCGGCGTTGAATGTACCTGCCTCCCGAACTGCATTGCGGTTAACGTCTTCATTTGGGCAGGAAGGAGTGAGGGTCGGCGGCCCAAACGTCCAAGCTTTTGCGGCAGCGTCCCAAACATAGTTCTCCGACGATGGCGGTTGACTGACTACTACTGGCGGGCCTGGGCTGGTGATAGTTGCAGGCAGCAAGCTGTTGACCGGCACCCAGAGCGCGCCATTCCAACGGTAGAACCCCTTATAAAAGCGCAGCAGGTCCACCAATGGCGTGATTTGGGTGCCCGGCTTGGCCTGTCCGGCCGCATCAACGACCATCACCGCGTACCGCTTGATGTACGTGAGCCCGTTGGCACCGGGAGTGACTGTGTTGTCTGTTCCGATAGAAACCGACAAAACTTCTGCCCCGACCGTGAGTTTGGTGGTCACTTCATTCGGGCACGTGCTTGTCGCGAACTCGGCATCAGTTCGCGCCCAGCAAGCGCGTACGGTAACGCCATCAGTAGGACCGCCAATTAAGCCCGGCGTGAATGTACCGCGCGCCACTCCGGATGAATCAGAGTAAGCAAAAGCGCCCACATAGGACACCACACCGTCGGTGGTGTTTGTGTTGCCCTTCAGATCGAAGCGAACGCGAATATTTGGCACCGGCGCGTTGTTCGGGCCGATGAACAACGCCCGCAATTGCGCCTGATTGGTCGTGCTGCCAGAGGTGTTGACTGGAACCACGCTTGGGGTCGCCGATAGCGACACGCTTTCGGGCACGGTCGTGGCGTCGGGCACACCGCCGCTGCCCGCGGCAATCACCTGAATCCGCGAATCGCGGGTGGCCCCGGCCGAGATCGCGGTGACCACCACCTCTCCTGCCAAGGATGGAGCAGTGAAGGTGTAGTCGAACGACCCGTTAATGTTGGTTTGCCCGCTGAGGGCCGGCAGACCCGGCGCACCAACTGAAATTGGCTGGGCGGCCATTGGCTGCCCGTTCACATCAACGAGCTTGTAGGAGATGACGTTACCCGGGGTGCTTGCCGTGACCACAGGCGACAACGATGCCGAGAGAGTGGCACCGCGCACCGTGACCGACTTGGAATCAACCAAACTGCCACTGAAGGCGCTGACGCTGAGTGTCCGGTTGGTGAAGTCAGCGCCGACACGTACCAACGCCGTGACCACGCCGTTGCTGTCGGTCACCGCCCCGCCGGGCGTGAGGATTGCGTTGCCACCGACGGTGAAAGTGACGGGAATCCCTGCCAAGGTGTTACGGTTGGCGTCGACCGCTGTCGCTGTGGCTGTCACCGACGCCGCTGCCGTGTTGTCCAACGTGCTGCTGCTTAGTAGCAGGCTCAGCCCGGCCGCGACAGGCCGCGCCGCGCTGACAGCGGAGACAACCGGAAGTTGCACCGTGCGCACGGGCAGACCGTCCGTGCGCGCGCTGACGGTAATCACCCGGTTGCTGCGCTCGGTTCCGATGCCAACGATCGCCGTCATCGTGCCGTTGGCTGCAGTGACTGACCCGGCTGGTGCAACCGTTGCGCCGTTGTTCACCTCGAAGGTTACCGGAACGTTGGCCATTACATTCCGCTGCAGGTCCAGCGCGATCGCTGTGACTGTGACCGTCTGCGAGCCGTCGTTAGGAATCGTTGCCTGTGACAGGCTGACCAGCAGATCAGACGGATCGATGCCAGCGCCGCCGGCGGAACTGACCACCTGCAAGGTGGCAGTCCGGGACTTGGTGCCGCTTGTTGCCGTAATGGAGATCTGACGCGGTAACGCGTTGGCGCCGATGCCGATCGCGGCCGACAGCGTGCCGTCTGTGCCGGTTTTTGTACCGGTGGGAGTCACAACACCGGTGTCAGCAGACACCGTGATGGGCACGCCGGCCAAAGCGTTGTTGCGCGCATCCAGGGCGATAGCTGTTGCGGTGATGGTGGCCGAGCCGTCGTTGGGTACGGTGCTGGCGCTCAAGGTCAGTACTAGATCAACGGCCGTGGGAGTAGTGATGGCCGTCCCGAGCACTGGTGTACCGGGGCCATTTCCAAGGTTGCTGTCACCAGCATCACCACCGCCGCCGCAAGCGACCAGCGCCAGCACGCACAGCCCAGCCACCCAGGATTTGAATTTCACGAGAAACATGTCAGAAGCTCCCTGTCGGGCGTGGCCCGGTGGCCAGCGCCGCAGCTGTCAGCGCGCCGCAGCGCGCTCGGTCACGATCTTGGGTGTGATGAAGATCAGCAGTTCGGTCTTGGTCGCCACCCGGGCGGTGTTGCGGAACAGTGCCCCGGCATAGGGGATGTCGCCCAGCAACGGCACCTTGTTGACATCGTTGCTCTCGGTCTGGGTGAAGATGCCGCCGATCACCACCGTGCCGCCGTTCTCCACCAGCACCTCGGTCTGCACATGCTTGGTGTCGATGGCGAAGCCCTGCGGCGTCTGCTGGCCGACGCTGTCCTTGTTGATGTCCAGCGTCATGATCACGCTGCCCTCGGGCGTGATCTGCGGCTTGACTTCCAGCTTCAGGTTGGCCTTGCGGAACTGGATGGACGTGGCGCCGCTGCTGGTGGCCACCTGGTAGGGCAGCTCGGTGCCCTGCTCGATGATGGCCTTGTTCTGGTCGGCCGTGATCACACGCGGGCTGCTGATGATCTTGCCCTTGCCGTCGGCCTCCAGTGCCGACAGCTCCAGGTTCAGGAAGCGGTTGGCCGAGGGGCTGAACAGGCTCAGTGCGAAGCTGGGCAGCGTGTCGGTGCCCGAGAACACCGAGTTGATGGTGTTGGCCGGCAGGTTGACGAAGTTGGTGTTCGAGAACTCGACGGTACCGGTCTGGCGGGTCTGTGCACCGATGGCCGCGGCATTGCCGCCGATGGTGACGTAGTTGCCGCCACCGATCTTGTAGCCCGGGATGCCCCCCTGGATGCCGCGCAGATCCGATGCACCCAGCTTCACGCCCAGCGTGCGGCCGAACTTGTCGTCGGCCTCGACGATGCGGGCCTCGATCAGCACCTGGCGCACCGGGATGTCGATCTTCGAGATCAGCAGCTGGATCTCCTCGAGCTTGCTGGGGATGTCGGTGACGAACAGCTGGTTGGTGCGGGTCTCGTAGATCACGCTGCCGCGCGGCGACAGGATGCGGGTGGCCGGGTTGCCACTGCCGCTGGACGAGCCACCGCCAGACGCGCTGCCGCCACCGCCACCACCACCGCCCCCGCTGCCGGAGGCCTGCCCCGTCAGCCCGTTCGCCACCACCTCGGCCTTGGTGTAGTTGAGCTGGAACGACTGGGTGCGCGTGGGCTCCAGGTCGGCGATCTTCTTCTTCGATTCCAGGTCCAGCTGCTCCTTGGCCGCCAGCTCGTCCTTGGGCGCGATCCACAGCACGTTGCCGTTCTTGCGCACGCCCAGGCCCTTGCTCTGCATGATGATGTCCAGGGCCTGGTCCCAGGGCACGTCCTTCAGGCGCAGGGTGACGTTGCCGGTCACGGTGTCGCTGGTCACCACGTTGAAGTTGGTGAAGTCGGCGATCACCTGCAGCAGCGCCCGCACCTCGATGTTCTGGAAGTTCAGGCTCAGCTTCTCGCCGGAGAAGCCGGGGCCCTGGGTCAGCTTGTTCGGATCGACCTTCAGCGGCCGCACCTCCAGCACGAACTGGTTGTCGCTCTGGTAGGCACTGTGCTCCCAGCTGCCGCGCGGCTCGACGACCATGCGCACGCGCTCGCCGCTCTGGAAGGTGGCGATGCTCTGCACCGGCGTGCCGAAGTCGGCCACGTCAAGGCGGCGGCGCAGGGTCTCCGGCAGGCTGGAGCGCAGGAACTCGACCACCAGGCTCTGGCCCTGCTGGCGGATGTCCACGCCCACCTGGGTGCTGGCCAAGGCCACGATGACGCGGCCTGCACCGTCCGGTCCGCGGCGGAAGTCGATGTCGCGCAGCGGCAGCTGGTCGCGGTTCTGCGGCGCGGCAAAGTGCACCGGTTCGTTGGTGGTGGCGGCCAGGCCGGGCGCGTTGTTGTTCTCCAGCACCACCACCAGCACCTTGCCCTGCAGTTCTGCGCGGTAGTTGCTGGCCTGGCGCAGGTTCAGCACCAGGCGGGTGCGCTCGCCCGATTGGGCGACGGCGACGCTGCGCAGATTGCCCTGGTTGATGTCGACCACCGACTTGCCGAGCCCGTTGCCCACCGCCGGCAGATCGAGCGCCACCCGCGGCGGCGTCTGCACCACGAAGCCGTTGGGCACGGCCGCCAGCGGCGCGGCCAGTTCGATGCGCACCACCTCGGCGCCGGCCTGCTGGGTGCTGGTGATGGACTGGATGGTGTTGCCCGCCCCGGCCTGCGCCAGGGCCGCCGCGGGCGCCATGAAGGGTGCTGCGCATGCCAGCAGCAAGGCGGCAATCCGGTGTCGCCACTGGGGCATGGTGGTTCTCTCCTGCGGATCGTTCGGCGTTCTGGTCATTTGGGCGTCCCCTGCCCGCGCTCTTGCAGCTGCAGCGTGGCGTTGCGCTCGATCCACTCGCCGGCGGCATCTTGCACGATCTCCCGCAACGCCACCTCGGTCTCGGTGATGCGCAGGATGCGGCCGTAGTTCTGGCCCAGGTAGTCGCCCGCCTTGACCTGGTACAGCAGGTTGTCCACCCGCAGCAGCGCCACCGGTGCACCGGCCTTGGAGACGCTGCCCACCATCGACATGGCGTCCAGCGGGAAGGACTCCAGCGGCTCCTTGCGGCGGCTCATCTCGGCGGCCAGCATCGAGTTGGGCTGCTTGGCCTCCTGCTTCAGCGCCACGCTCAGCTTCTGGGTGCTGAACGGGTCGACCTGCTGCGCATTGGCGTAGGGCACCGGGTTGAACTTCTTGGGCGCGGCCAGCGGCGCCACGCTGGCGCGCACTTCGCGGCGCTGCTGGTCCATCCAGTCCTGCAGCTCCTGGGTCTCGCCGCCGCAGCCGCTCAGGCCCAGCACGGCCAGCAGCACGGCGCCGGCCAGCCAGGGCCGAGTGCAGCCGGGCGATGTCATGCGGGCGGGCTTCATTTGCGCGGCGCCTTGCTCTTGGACTCGGCCTCGCGGGCCTTGCGCACCTCGGCCAGTTCCACCGCGTCCAGGTAGCGGTAGGTGCGGGCCACGGCATCCATGGCCAGGGTACCGGCCGCGTCCTTGGTGGGCACGATGGCCAGGTTGTGCAGCGTGACGATGCGCGACAGGTTGGCCACGTCGGCGGTGAAGGCACCGATGTCATGGAAGCGGCCGGTCACCCGCACGGTGATCGGCAGCACGGCGTAGTAGTCCTTGATCTCGACCTGGCCGGGGCGGAACAGCTCGAACTGCAGGCCGCGGCCGATGCCAGCCTGGTTGATGTCGGACAGCAGCGCATCCATCTCGGCCTTGCCGGGCAGCTGCCGCTCGAGCTGGGTGACGTACTCCTGCACCTGCTGCTTCTGCTTGCGCAGCTCGGACAGGTTGACCGCCTGGCCCAGCTTGGCCCGGAAGTCGTCCTTCAGGCCCGGCTCGACGTTGCGGGCTGCCTCCAGCTCATCGGCGGCCGACGACACCAGCACGACCCAGCCCAGCCCCAGGGCCAGCGCGCCGGTGGCCACCCAGGCCAGCACCTTGGGCAGCAGCGGCCACTGGCCCGGCTCCTGGGGATTGAGCCCCTTGAACTGCTGCTGCGCACGGTCGAAGGCCGTGGCGACATCCAGCGTGCTGGCGGGGCGGATTGTGGTGGTCACCATGGCGCGGTCCTCATGCCGGCTTGGCCGCAGAGCCGGCGCGCGCGGGGGCCGATGCCGGCGCACCCGGCTGCTTGAGCGACACCCGCAGGGCAAATTCAAACAGGCGCCGCTGCTCGCGCGACCCCTGGGCCGGCGGCTGCATCACGGCCTTGATCTCCACCAGCTCCATGCGCTCCAGCCAGGGCGAATTGCTCTGCGCATTGCGCAGGAACTCCGACACCCGCTCATTGGTCTGCGCCACGCCGTTGACCAGCACGGTGCTGTCGGTCTGCTTGATGGCCGACAGGTAGATGCCTTCGGGCGTGAGCCGCACCAGTTCGTCGAGCAGGTGCACCGGCACATTGCGGTTGAGCTGCAGGTCTTCCACCGCGCCCTGGCGGGCCTTCAGGCTGTCGATCTCGGCGCGCAGCGTGGCGATGTCCTTGATCTGGCCCTCGAGCTTGGCAATCTCTTCGCGCAGGAAGTTGTTGCGCGCCTGCTGCGCCTGCGTCATCTGCTGCAGGGCGCCGTACCACAGCCCGGCCACCAGCAGGCCGCAGCACGCGGCCACACCCAGTCCGACGAAGAACGCTTGCTTGCGCTGCTTGCGCCGCGCCTCGCGGTGCGGCAGCAGGTTGATCAAGATCACTGCAGGAACCTCCGCATCGCCAGGCCGCAGGCGGTGAGGTAGGACGGAGACTCCTTGCGGACCTTGGACTCCTTGACGTGGCTGCCGATCTTCATGCCGTCAAACGGGTTCACCACCATCGATGCAAAGCCGGTCAGGTCGGTCACCCGCTCGCGCAGGCCCGGCAGGGTGGCCGTGCCACCCGCCAGCATGACGTAATTCACCTTGTGGTGCGGCGTGCTGGTGAAGAAGTACTGCAGCGCCCGGCCGATCTCCTGCGACAGGCTGTCGACGAAGGGGGTGAGCACCTGGGATTCATAGTCTTCGAGCTGATCGCCGGCCAGCTTCTTGTGCTCGGCTTCCTCGAACGACAGGCCGTACTGGCGCGAGATCAGCGTGGTCAGCTGCGAGCCACCAAAGGCCTGGTCGCGGTCGTAGAGCATCTCGCCCTCGCGCAGCACCTTCAGGCTGGTGGTGTCGGCGCCGATCTCGAACAGCGCCACCAGGGCATCCCGGCCCTCGTTGGGCAGGGTATCGACGATGCGGCCCATGGCCAGCAGCGAGGCATGGCTCTCGATGTCCAGCACCACCGGCTTCAGGCCGGCGGCCTCGGCCAGGCCCTGGCGGTCCTGCACCCGCTCCTTGCGCGAGGCGGCGATCAGCACCTCGATGTCGCCGCCCGATGTGGGGCTGGGGCCGATGACGCAGAAATCCAGGCTCACCTCGTCCAGCGAGAACGGGATGTACTGGTTGGCCTCGCTCTCGACCTGCAGCTCCAGCTCTTCGTCGCGCAGGCCGGCGGGCAGCATGATGCGCTTGGTGATCACCGCCGACTGCGGCATGGCCATCACCACCTGCCGCGTCTTGGTGCCGCTCTTGTCGATCAGCTTGCGCACCGCGGCCACCACCTCGTCGAACTTCTCGATCTGGCCGTCGGTGATCCAGCCCTTCTCGAAGGGTTCGGACGCCAGCCGTTCCAGCACGTACTCGCCCGTGGCCGACATGCCCAGTTCCACCAGCTTGGCACTGGACGAGCTGATGTCCAGCCCGATCATCGGCACATGCTTGCGGCCCAGCAGCAGGTCCAGAAGGCTCACGGAAGGCATCTCCCAACGTACAAAATGGGTGGGCGGGGCAACGGATCGAACTTAATAAGTTACTTCAATGCTAGCAGTAAAGCCTTTGTAGCCCAAAGGAATTTACCGTTTCAGACCGTGTTTGACGTTGTGATCTGCCGACGAATTTGACGGCAGACGGGCCGCTTGCAGCAGGCCATCCTGCAGCGCTTCGTCCCCGGTTGGCGCCGACGCTTTCTATACACTGCCCCCCACGATGACCGACCCCGAGCGCAGCCCGCCCGCGCCCTCGCCTGCTGCAACCACCGGCGGGCGCGCCATCCGGCCGCTGCGCTGGATCGGCCGTGCGCTGGGCGGCATGCTGGGCCTGGCACTGGCGCTGGGCTTGTCGGTGCTGCTGCTGGTCGGCGTGGCCCTGGCGGTGGCCTACCCCAACCTGCCCGACATCGGCGGCCTGACCGACTACCGGCCCAAGCTGCCGCTGCGGGTGATCTCGGCAGACGGCGTGCTGCTCGGAGAGTTCGGCGAGGAACGCCGCATCTACACGCCGATCGCGCAGATTCCGAAGGTGATGCAGGAGGCGGTGCTGGCCATCGAGGACGCCCGCTTCTACCGCCACAGCGGTGTCGACTACCTGGGCGTGGCCCGCGCCGCGCTGGCGCAGTTCAACAAGGCCAAGAGCCAGGGGGCGTCCACCATCACCATGCAGGTGGCGCGCAACTTCTACCTGAGCACCGAGAAGACCTTCACCCGCAAGATCTACGAGATCCTGCTGGCCCTGAAGATCGAGCGGCAGTTGTCCAAGCCGCAGATCCTGGAGGTCTACATGAACCAGATCTTCCTGGGGCAACGGGCCTACGGCTTCGCGGCGGCGGCCGACATCTACTTCGGCAAGCGGCTGGCCGACATCACCGTGGCCGAGGCGGCCATGCTGGCGGGCCTGCCGCAGGCGCCCAGTGCCTACAACCCGGTCAGCAACCCCAAGCGCGCCACCCGCCGCCAGCAGTACATCATCGACCGCATGGAGTCCAACGGCTTCATCACCGAGGAGCAGGCCATCGCCGCCCGCGCCGAGGTGCTGAAGCTGCGCGCCCCGACCGACGCCGTGGTGCATGCCGAGTACGTGGCCGAGGCGGTGCGCCAGCTGGTGCACAGCCAGTACGGCGCCGAGACCACCACCCGCGGCCTGAACGTGCAGGTGACGGTGAACGCCGCCGACCAGGCCGTCGCCTACCGCGCGCTGCGCCGCGGCCTGCTGGACTACGAACGCCGCCAGCACTACCGCGGCCCGGAAGACCGCATCGACCTGCCGGCGCAGATCGACGCCGCCACACTGGACACCCGCATCGCCGAAGCCCTGGCCGACCACCCGGACAACGACGAGTTGAAGGCCGCGGTGGTGCTGGAGGCCTCGCCGAAGAAGGTGGTGGCGGTGCTGCAGTCGGGCGAGAGCATCACCGTCACCGGCGAGGGGCTGAAACCGGTGACCAGCGGCCTGGCCGACAACGCCGAGGCACAGAAGCAGATCCGCCGCGGCGCGGTGGTGCGGGCGGTGCGCGGCCCCAAGGGCGACTGGACGCTGACCCAGCAGCCCGAGGTGGAAGGCGCCTTCGTGGCGATGGAGCCGCGCACCGGCGCCATCCGTGCCCTGGTGGGCGGCTTCGACTTCGGCAAGAACAAGTTCAACCACGTCACCCAGGCATGGCGGCAGCCAGGCTCCAGCTTCAAGCCGTTCATCTACTCGGCAGCGCTGGAGCGCGGCTTCACGCCCAACACCGTGGTGAATGACGCGCCACTGTTCTTCGACGCCGGCACCACCGGCAGCCAGCCCTGGGAGCCGAAGAACTACGACGGCAAGTTCGACGGCCCGATGCCGCTGAAGACCGCGCTGGCCAAGTCCAAGAACATGGTCTCGATCCGCGTGCTGCGCTCCACCGGCGTGCAGTTCGCGCAAGACTGGGTCACCCGCTTCGGCTTCGAGGCCGACAAGCACCCGGCCTACCTGACGATGGCGCTGGGCGCCGGCTCGGTCACCCCGCTGCAGATGGCCAGCGCCTACAGCGTGTTCGCCAACGGCGGCTACCGCGTCAACCCCATGCTGATCACCCGCATCACCGACAACAAGGGCCGGGTGCTGCAGCAGAGCCCGCCGCCGGTGATCGACGAATCGATGCGCGCCATCGATGCCCGCAACGCCTTCGTGATGAGCCAGCTGATGGGCGAGGTGACCCGCTCGGGCACGGCGGCCAAGGTGTATGCCACCTTCAAGCGCATGGACCTGGCCGGCAAGACCGGCACCACCAATGATTCGATGGACGCCTGGTTCGCCGGCTACCAGACCAACCTGGCGGCGGTGGTGTGGATCGGCTACGACAACCCACGCAAGCTGGGCGACCGGGAAACCGGCGGCGGCCTGGCGCTGCCGGTGTGGATCGAATACATGGCCCACGCCCTGCGCAGCCTGCCGCCGCAGGTGCCCGAGGTGCCCGAAGGCCTGGTGCAGCAGGGCGGCGACTGGGTGTTCGACGAGTTTGGCGGCGGCGCCGGCATCAGCAGCGTCGGCCTGGAAGACAAGCTGCCCGAGCCGCCCACCGAGGGCGAGCGCAAGAGCATCCTGGACCTGTTCAGGTGACGGGTGGCTCGAAGCGCAGCGCCTGGCCGGCTTGGGCGCTGGTGTGCTGCGACAGGGCGGTGAAGAACTCGGTGCCATCGCGGGTGTCGCGCCACTGGCCGTCCAGGTAGCGGTAGTGGTGGCCGCCAGCGCGTGCGGCCAGCCAGATCTCATGCAGCGGCGGCTGGGTGTTCAGGATGATCTTGCTGCCGCCGGGCAGGCTCAGCTCCAGCAGGCCGCCGGTGCGCTGGCTGTCGATGTCGACCACATCGTCATCCAGCCAGCGGTCGACCGTGGCCTCCACCTGGGCCAGCACGGCATGGGCCAGGCGGTGGAATTCACTGTCGGACAGCGCGGCTGCGGCAGGGGTGGTCGGGGTCATGGTGCATAGAATCCGGGCGATGGAATTGCGATCGAGTTTAGCGAGCCGGGCTGCCCTGCTGCTGGCAATGCTGCTTGGCACCGCCGCCCTGTCGGGATGTGGCCAGAAGGGCCCGCTCACCCTGCCCCAACCTCCGGCTGGCGCCGCCTCCGCGCCCACCAAATGACCCAAGAACTCCTGCCTGGCGCGCCGCACCTGGCCCGCCGGGATGCCGACCTGTGGCTGGACGGCGTGCGCCTGGCCGACCTGGCCACCGAATTCGGCACGCCGCTGTACGCCTATTCCCGCAGCGCCATGCGCGAGGCCGCCGCCGCCTACCAGCGTGCGCTGGCCGGCCGGCCGCACCTGCTGTGCTACGCGATGAAGGCCAACAGCAGCCTGGCGGTGCTGAAGACCTTTGCCGACCTGGGCCTGGGCTTCGACATCGTCTCGGCCGGTGAACTGGCACGGGTGATCGCCGCCGGCGGCGATCCGGCCAAGGTGGTGTTCTCCGGCGTCGGCAAGCGGCCCGACGAGATGCGCACGGCGTTGCAGGCCGGCGTGCACTGCTTCAACGTCGAGAGCGCAGCCGAGCTGGAGACGCTGTCGGCCGTCGCCAGCAGCATGGGCAAGACGGCCGCCATCAGCCTGCGCGTCAACCCCGATGTCGACGCCCAGACCCACCCCTACATCTCCACCGGGCTGAAGGGCAACAAGTTCGGCGTGGCGCATGACGAGGCCCGCGCCGTCTACCGCCGCGCCGCCAGCCTGCCCGGCATCCACGTGGCCGGCATCGACTGCCACATCGGCTCGCAGATCACCACCGTCGCGCCCTACCTGGACGCGCTGGACCGCCTGCTTGACCTGGTGGAACAGGTCGAGGCCGACGGCATCCCCATCGCCCACCTCGACATGGGCGGCGGCCTGGGCATCACCTACACCGACGAGACACCGCCCGCGGCCGATCTGCTGGTGGGCCAGTTGCTGGCGCGCATCGATGCCCGCGGCCATGGCCACCGCACGGTGCTGATGGAGCCGGGCCGCTCGCTGGTGGGCAATGCCGGCGTGCTGCTGACCGAGGCGCTGGTGCTCAAGCCCGGCCGGGTGGACGATGGCGGCAAGAACTTCTGCATCGTCGACGCCGCGATGAACGACATGGTGCGCCCGGCGATGTACGAGGCCTGGCTGGCCATCGTGCCCTGCCACCAGCGCGCCGAGCCACCCCTGACCTGGGATGTGGTGGGCCCGGTGTGTGAATCCGGCGACTGGCTGGGCCGCGACCGCGCGCTGGCCGTGCAGACTGGCGATGTGCTGGCGGTGCTGTCGGCCGGCGCCTACGGCATGGCCATGGCCAGCAACTACAACACCCGGCCGCGTGCGGCCGAGGTGATGGTCGACAACGGCCGCGCCACGCTGATCCGCCGCCGCGAGACGGTGGCCGACCTGTTCCGCGACGAGCTCATCCCAGGCTGATCAGCCGCACAGCGGGCCGGCGCCGGGCCGCCCCAAGCGGCCCGCTGATCCCCCCGGGGGATCGGGCGCGGTACGCCGCGCACGAGGGGCAGACATCACAGCCGTCCTTCGGTGACGGCGTGGCAGGCGATGCGGATGCCCTGGAAGTCCGCGAGCTCGGGCCGCTCGCTGCTGCAGCGGGCATTGGCATGCGGGCAGCGCGGGTGGAAGGCGCAGCCGCTGGGCGGATTGAGCGGGTTCGGCACCTCGCCCTGCACCGGCGTGCGCTGACGGCCGGTCATCGCGATGTCGGGGATCGCGTCCAGCAGCATGCGGGTGTACGGATGGCGAGGCGCCGAGAACAGCGTGCGCCGCGGCGCCAGTTCCACCAGCCGGCCCAGGTACATCACGCCCACGCTGTCGGCCACGTGGCGCACCACCGCCAGGTTGTGCGAGATGAACAGGTAGGTCAGCCCGCGCTGGCGCTGCAGGTCCTTCATGATGTTCAGCACCTGGGCCTGCACCGACACATCCAGCGCCGAGGTCGGCTCGTCGCAGATCAGGAACTCGGGCTCGGTGGCCAGCGCCCGGGCGATGGAGATGCGCTGCCGCTGCCCGCCCGAGAACTGGTGCGGAAACTTCTCCATGTCGGCCGCCGCCATGCCCACCTGGGCCAGCAGTGCGGCCACCTTGGCCTCCAGTTCGGCCTCGGTCATCGCCAGGCCATGCTCGCGCAGCGGCTCGCCGACGATGGCGCGCACCTTCCAGCGCGGGTTCAGGCTGGCGTACGGGTCCTGGAAGATCATCTGCATGCGCTTGCGCAGCGCGCGGGCGCCGGGCGAGGCCAGCGTGGCCGCGGTGTCGATGCCGTCGAATTCCACCGTGCCCCGGGTCGGGCCGTACAGGCCTACCAGCAGCCGTGCCACCGTGCTCTTGCCGCAACCCGATTCGCCCACCAGCGCCAGCGTGGTGCCGCGCGGGATGGCGAAGCTGACGCCATCGACCGCATGCACGAAACGCCGTGGCTGGCGCTCGATCACCCGGTTCAGCCAGGGCGCCGAGACATCAAACGTCTTGGCCAGGCCTTTGACTTCCACCAGCGCCGTCATGCCGCCACCTTGCTGTCATGCAGCCAGCAGGCGGCGCGGGTGGCGCCGGCGGGCAGCAGGTCCGGCCGGTCCGTCCGGCAGCGGTCCATCACCTTTGGACAGCGTGGGTTGAAGGCGCAGCCGCTGGGGATGGCGTTGAGCCGCGGCATCGCACCGTCGATCTGCATCAGGCGTTCCCGTTCTTCGTCCATGGCCGGAATCGAGCCCATCAGGCCCACGGTGTAGGGATGGGACGGCCGGTGGATCACGTCGGCCACCGGGCCGATCTCCACCACCCGCCCGGCGTACATCACCGCCACCCGGTCGCAGGCCTCGGCGATCACGCCCATGTCGTGCGTCACCAGCATCACCGCGGCGCCCTGCTCCTTGGTGAGCTTCTTGAGCAGGGCGATGATCTGCGCCTGGATGGACACATCCAGCGCGGTGGTGGGCTCGTCGGCCACGATCAGCGCCGGCTGCGCCGCCAGCGCCAGCGCGATGACCACCCGCTGGCGCATGCCGCCGCTGAACTGGTGCGGGTACTGGTCGATGCGTTGCTCGGCCGCCGGGATGCCGGTGCTCTGCAGCAGGGCGATGGCCCGCTGGCGCGCCGCCGCCGCATCCAGCCCCAGGTGCACCTGGATGGTCTCGATCAGCTGCCGGCCCACGGTGTACAGCGGGTTCAGCGAGGTCAGCGGGTCCTGGAAGATGGCGCCGATGCGCTTGCCGCGGATCTTGCGCATGGCCTCGGCCGGCAGGTTGTCGATGCGCTGGCCGTCCAGCAGGATCTGGCCGCTGGCCACCCGGCCGGGCGGTTCCAGCAGGCCGATGATGGCCGCGCCGGTCAGGCTCTTGCCCGCGCCGGATTCACCGACCACGCCGAGGATCTCGCCGGGCGCGATGCTGAACGACACATCGTCCAGCGCGAGCAGGGTGCCGCGCCGGGTCGGGAATTCCACCCGCAGGTGTTGCACTTCAAGGAGAGGCGATGCCATGGTCTCAGCGCAGTCTCGGGTTCAGCGCATCGCGCAGCCAGTCGCCCAGCAGGTTCACGCTCAGGGCGATCATCACCAGCACCAGGCCAGGGAAGATGGTGATCCACCATTCGCCCGAGAAGAGAAAGTCCTGACCCACGCGGATCAGCGTGCCCAGGGACGGCGAGGTGGGCGGCACGCCCACGCCCAGGAAGGACAGCGTGGCCTCGGTGATGATGGCCGAGGCGATCTGGATGGTGGCCAGCACCAGCACCGGCCCCAGCACATTGGGCAGCACATGGCGGCGCATGATGCGGAAGCTGGACACGCCGATCACCCGCGCGGCCTGCACGTATTCCTTCTGCCGCTCGACCAGGGTGCTGCCGCGCACCGTGCGGGCGTACTGCACCCAGCCGGTCAGCGAGATCGCCAGGATCAGCACGGTGAAGGCCAGGGTCTCGTGGGCATTCGGGAACATCGCCCGGCCGACGCCGTCGATCAGCAGCGCCACCAGGATGGCGGGGAAGGACAGCATCACGTCGCAGACCCGCATGATGAAGCTGTCGACCCGGCCGCCGACAAAGCCGGCCAGCAAGCCCAGGCCGACGCCGAGCACCATGCTCAGCACGACGGAGGCCAGCCCCACCAGCAGCGAGATGCGGGCGCCGTACATCAGTGCCGACAGGATGTCGCGGCCCTGGTCATCGGTGCCCAGAGGGTACTTGGCCTGGCCGTCGGCCACCCAGGCCGGCGGCAGGCGGGCATCCATCAGCTGCAGCGAGGCCAGGTCCTGCGGGTTGTGCGGCGCCAGCCAGGGCGCAAACGCCGCGGCGACGACGCAGACCAGGGCGATGACGGCGGCCACCATCGCGGTGGGCGACTGCTTGAAGCTGTGCCAGACATCGCCGTCGAAGAAGCGGGCCAGCGCGCCGGCCGTGGGCGCCAGCGGCGCCGAGGAAGTCTTGGCCATGTCAGTGGCCTCCCGAGCGCTCGATGCGCAGGCGTGGGTCGACCGCGAAATACAGCAGGTCGACCGCGAGGTTGATGACCACGAAGATCAGGGCGATCAGGCAGAGGTAGGCCGCCATCACCGGGATGTCGGCGAACTGCACCGCCTGGATGAACAGCAGGCCCATGCCCGGCCACTGGAACACCGTCTCGGTGATGATGGCGAAGGCGATGATGCCGCCCAGCTGCAGCCCGGCGATGGTGATCACCGGCACCAGGGTGTTCTTCAGCGCATGGCCGAAGTACACCGTGCGGTCGGGCAGGCCGCGGGCGCGGGCGAACTTGATGTAGTCGGTGCGCAGCACCTCCAGCATCTCGCTGCGCACCAGCCGCAGCACCAGGGCCATCGGGAACAGCGCCAGCGTGAAGGCCGGCAGCAGCAGGTGCTTGATGCCGTCCCAGGTGAGCAGGCCGAAGCTCATGGCGCCGATCTGCACCACATCACCACGGCCAAAGCTGGGCAGCCACTTCAGCAGCACCGAGAAGACCAGGATCAGCAGGATGCCGATCAGGAAGTTGGGCAGCGAGACGCCCAGCAGCGAGCCGGTCATCACCAGCTGCGACATGAACTTGCCGCGCCGCAGCGCGGCATACACGCCCAGCGGCACCCCCAACGCCAGGCCGATCACGGCGGCCACGGTGGCCAGTTCCAGCGTGGCTGGAAAGCGCTCGGCGATCAGCGTCGACACCTTGCGGCCCTGGCGCAGGCTGATGCCGAACTCGCCCTGCACCGCATTGCCGATGAAGTGCCCGAACTGCACGATGAAGGGCTTGTCCAGCCCCAGCTCGGCGCGCATCAGCGCACGCTGCTCGGCGGTGGCGTCCTGCCCCATCAGGTTGTTGACCGGATCGCCGACGTACTGGAACAGCATGAAGGCGATGAAGGCGACCGTGAGCATCACGATCAGAGCCTGCATCAGGCGGCGGATGACAAAGGCGAGCATGGAAACCTGAAGGACTGCTGCAACGGCAGCAACCGGGGCGGAATGGCCGCCGCCGGCAGGAGCCGGCGGACAAGGTGCGCATCATCCGCAAAGGCCGTGCCCGGCGCCAAGGGGAGAACCCTTGCCGCCGTCGCCACGGCCCGCTGACGCAAAAAAGCCGCCCGAAGGCGGCTTCCACACCACGCCAGCCTGGCCGCGGGGCCGGGCCGGTGCGCTTCTGACGATCAGAAGTTGTGCTTGATACCGAAGTCGTAGCCGGTCTTGTTGGTGGCCAGCGCGGTGTTGCGCAGGAAGTCGGTGTACAGCGTGGTGCGCTTGCTCAGCGCGTAGTGGTAACCGACAGCGAAGCCCTTGGCGGCATCGACGTTGGCGGTCTCGTTCTTCAGGCGGCCGTAGCTGGCGCGGAATTCGCCTTGGCCCAGGGGAGCCACGGCGGTCAGCAGGTACGACTTGTGGTCGGCGCCGGCGTCGGTGTTGCCCTTGCCGTACAGCGCGCCCAGCTTCACGGCGCCCAGGTTGAACGTGCCGTTGACGGTCAGCCACTTGGCCGAGTCCTTCTGGACCTGGCCGGTCTTCTCGTAGCCGAGCATCAGGGCCACGGGGCCTGCGGCGTAGCTGACGGCGAAGTTGAACGGGCGCTTGTTGAACTTGTTGATCGTGTCGCTGGACTCGGCGATCTGCGCGCCGAGCGAGAAGCCTGCGGCCGAGAAGTTGTAGGTCAGCGAGCTGTCATTGCGGACACGGGCGATCGCGCCGCCAGTGATCAGCTGGTTCAGGCCGCCGGTCGGGGTGCCAGACACCACGGTATCCCAGCCCCAGGGGTCAGCAGCCAGCTGCGACATCAGGAACGCGGTGGTGTACTCACGGCCCAGGGTGATCTTGCCAAAACCGCCTTGCAGACCAACGATCGAACGACCGGTCCAGAAGCGGCTCAGCGGTGCGGCGTTGGCGTTGTTGCCAGCAGCAACCGGCCCGGCCGACTGGGCACCGGTGTCGGCATCAAAACGATGCTCGAGGTTGAAGAAGGCCGACAGGCCACCGCCCAGGTCTTCGACGCCGCGCACGCCGAAACGGCTGCCGGAGCCATTGCTCATGTTCTTCAGGGCGCTGCCCGTGGGCTTGTTGATCGACAGATCAAGACGGCCGTACAGGGTGACGCTGGACTGGGCCGAAGCGGCGCCGGCGATGGTGGCCAGAGCGGCGAAGGCAATCAGTGACTTTTTCATTGCAACTATCTCCTAGGTTGAACAAGAGGTCCCGACCCCGTAGAGAACCCTCTCACCGGGAGCGGTGGGGGCCGGTCAGGCCAACCTCCTCATCGGAAGTTGACGCTATTGCACCAGACCCCCGACGCCAGCGCAAAGATTCAGGGCGAAAAAGGACAGGGGCTGTTGTCTGCCAACAACGAGCGACGCGGCCACCCGCTGCGCTATCCTGACCCCATGATTTCCGGTGATGAACTGATCGCCAGCGCCGATCTGGCGCTGCGCACCCTGCGCCGTGGCGCCCGCGCCGGCCGACCCATGCCGCGGGCCGGCACCCCGGCAGACGACGGCGCCCTGAGCGCCGACGAGCGCCGCCTGTCGGGCGCGTTGATGCGGGTGAACCATGTCGGCGAAGTCTGCGCCCAGGCGCTCTACGCCGCCCAGGCGCTGACGGCGCGCACGCCCGAATTGCGGGCGCAGATGGTCGCCGCCGGCCGCGAGGAGACCGACCACCTCGCCTGGACCGAACGCCGCCTGGATGAACTGGGCGACCGCACCAGCCTGCTGAACCCGCTGTGGTACGCCGGCGCCTTCGCCATCGGCCTGGCGGCCGGGCGGGCGGGCGACCGCATCAGCCTGGGCTTCGTGGTCGAGACCGAACGCCAGGTCGAGGCCCACCTGGCCAGCCATCTGGAGCGCCTGCCCCAGGCGGATGCCGATTCACGGGCCGTGGTGGCGCAGATGAAGGACGACGAGGCCCGCCATGCCGACGAGGCGCTGGCAGCCGGCGGCGCGGCCATGCCGGCACCGGTGCGCTGGCTGATGCGCTCGGCCGCGCGGGTGATGACCCGCACCGCGCACGTGTTCTGAGCCGGTGGCCGGCCTCAGGCCGGCAAGATCTCGTGGCTGGTGGTGATCTCGGCGGTGGCGCCCAGCATGATCGTGGCCGAGCAGTACTTCTCGTGCGACAACGCGATCGCCCGGGCCACCGCTGCCTCCGCCAGGTTGCGGCCGCGCACGGTGAAGTGCAGGTGGATCTTGGTGAACACCTTGGGATCGACAGGCGCGCGTTCGGCCGTCAGCTTCACGTCGCAGCCGGTCACGTCCTGGCGGCCGCGCTTGAGGATCAGCACCACGTCATAGGCGGTGCAGCCGCCGGCGCCGGCCAGCAGGGTTTCCATCGGCCGCGGCGCCAGGTTGCGGCCGCCACCGTCGGGCGCGCCATCCATCGTCAGCAGATGGCCACTGCCGGTTTCGGCGACAAAGGCCATGCCGCTGGCGGGCAGCCACTGGATCGTGCATTCCATCGGGATCTCCTGGTTGCCGCGATTGTCGGACAGGCCGGCGCACCATGCACCGCACCGAAGCCGTGCGCCGCGCCCCAGCGTCTGGAGCGCCCCCTCTAACCAGCCCGCCGCATCCATATTGCGGCGCAGCAATTGCGCCGCTAGACTTGGTGCCTGGATGGGTGGGCTGTGGGTGCGCCGGCCGCCCGCCACCAGTTGTCTCCTCCACCTCCTCCATTGGTGGATTCAGCCCGGGGTGCGAACCCCGGGCTTTTTTCTTGGGGCGCCACGCCGGGGGCGGCGGCTATCATGCCGCGCCGCACAAGAACACCCCTCGCACACCAAGGCTGCCCGCATGGCCCGCGCCAAGACCCCTGCCCCCCGCGCCAAGGCGCCGCCCAAGCCGGCGCCCGACTACCTGAAGAAGATCCTCACCGCACGGGTCTACGACGTCGCCATCGAGTCGCCGCTGGAGCCGGCGCGCAGCCTGTCGCGGCGCATCGGCAACACCGTGCACCTCAAGCGCGAGGACCAGCAGCCGGTGTTCAGCTTCAAGCTGCGCGGCGCCTACAACAAGATGGCGCACCTGAGCAGCGATGCACTGGCCAAGGGCGTGATCTGCGCCTCAGCCGGCAACCACGCCCAAGGCGTGGCGCTGTCGGCCAAGAAACTGGGCTGCCGCGCCGTCATCGTGATGCCGGTGACCACGCCCAAGCTGAAGATCGACGCGGTGGCCGCGCTCGGCGGCGAGGTGCTGCTGCACGGCGACAGCTATTCCGACGCCTACGCCCATGCGCTGGCGGTGCAGCAGGCACAAGGCCTGACCTTCGTCCACCCGTTCGACGATCCGGACGTGATTGCCGGCCAGGGCACGATCGCGATGGAGATCCTGCGCCAGCATGAGGGCCCGATCGACGCCATCTTCGTGGCCATCGGCGGCGGCGGGCTGATCTCGGGCGTGGCCAGCTACATCAAGGCGGTGCGTCCCGAGATCCAGGTGATCGGCGTGCAGACGCGCGATTCGGACGCGATGGTGCGCTCGGTGCGGGCGGGCAAGCGGGTGACGCTGGCCGACGTGGGCCTGTTCTCCGACGGCACCGCGGTGAAGCTGGTGGGCGAGGAGACCTTCCGCATCACCCGCGCACTGGTCGACGACTATGTGGTGGTCGACACCGACGAGGTCTGCGCCGCCATCAAGGATGTGTTCCAGGACACCCGCAGCATCCTGGAGCCGGCCGGTGCGCTGGGTGTGGCCGCCATCAAGCAGTACGTGGCGCAGCACAAGCTCAGGGGCAAGACCCTGGTGGCCATCACCTGCGGCGCCAACATGAACTTCGACCGCCTGCGCTTCGTGGCCGAGCGGGCCGAGTTCGGCGAGCAGCGCGAGGCGCTGTTCGCCGTCACCATCCCCGAGGAGCGCGGCTCGTTCAAGCGCTTCTGCGAGCTGATCGGCCCGCGCGCGGTCACCGAGTTCAACTACCGCATCTCCGATGCCCGGGTGGCCCATGTCTTCGTCGGCCTGGCGATCCAGAAGCGCGACGAGGCCGACAAGATCGCCCGCAGCTTCGTCAAGCACGGCTTCGCCACGGTGAACCTGACCGACGACGAACTGGCCAAGGAACATGTGCGCCACATGGTGGGCGGGCGCTCGGTGCTGGCCGCCGACGAGCGGCTGTTCCGCTTCGTCTTCCCCGAGCGGCCAGGCGCGCTGATGCGCTTTCTGTCCAGCCTGCACCCGGACTGGAACATCAGCCTGTTCCACTACCGCAACCAGGGCGCCGACTACGGCCGCATCCTGGTGGGCATCCAGGTGCCCAGCAAGACGGCGGCCGACCGCAAGGCATTCCAGGCATTTCTCGACACTCTGGCCTATCCCTGCATCGAGGAATCAAGCAACCCGGTGTATCAGTTGTTCCTGCGGTAGCAGGCGCTGCATACACTGAGGCGCATGTCTTTGATCGCCTCGACCGCCAACCCGCTGCTGGAACAGACCCTGGTGGCCAAGCTGCAGCGGCGCGAGCAGGCGCAGGGCGGCCTGGGCGAACTGGAGCCGGTGGCCGTGCGGCTGGGGCTGCTGCAGCACTCGCTGCGGCCGCGCTTCCGCGAGCCGCAGCTGGTGATCTTCGCGGCCGACCATGGCCTGGCGGTGGACGGCATCCATGCCGCGCCCGGCCGCCAGACCGATGAGATGGTCCTGCAGATCCTGGCCGGCCGCCAACCGGTGTCCGTCTTCGCGCGGCAGCAGGGCCTGCAGCTGTCGGTGGTCGATTGCGGCGTCGCCACCAAGCTGCCGCCGCATGAACGGCTGCTGCCGCGCAAGATCGCCCACGGCACGCGCAACGCGCGCGTCGGCAACGCGATGAGCCTGGAGCAGGCCCATGCCGCCATCCGCGCCGGCATGGAGATCGCCGACAGCCTGCGTGGCAACCTCATCGCCTGCGCTGGCCTGGGTGTGGGCAGCCACGAGAGCGCGGCCCTGGTGCTGGGCCGCCTGACCGACACGCCGGTGCGCGAGCTGATGCTCAGCAGCCCCGACATGAACCCCGACCTCCTGGCCCACCTGATGATCGTGGTGCAGGGCGCCCAGGGGCGCCACCGCGATGTCAGCGACGCCGTGGAGGTGCTGGCGGCCTTCGGCGGCTTCGAGACCGCGGTGATGGTGGGCGCGATGCTGGTGGCCGCCAGCAAGCGCCACCTGATCATGGTCGACGGCATGGCCGCCTATGCGGCGCTGCTGGTGGCCTCGCGCATCGCCGAATCGGTGACCGACTACTGCGTGTTCTGCCGCAGCCAGATGCACCACGGGCTGGACCGTGCGCTTGGCCTGTTCCAGGCCAGCGCGCTGCTGGAGCTGGGCCTCGACGCCGCCGACGGCACCGGCGCCTGCCTGTCGTGGCCGCTGGTCAACAGCGCCGCAGCGCTGCTGACCGAGCTGTCGGAGGATGATGTCTCGCAACCCGCCGGCATGGAAATGCCGGTGGTGCAGAGCCTCTACAACGCCGCCAACCCCGACATCCCCGGCCTGCCCTGACCTGCCGCCCGGGCATGAAAAAAGGCACCCGCAGGTGCCTTTGTCATGGGCCGGGGCGTTGCCTCAGGCGGAGAAGCTGGAGCCGCAGCCGCAGGTGGTGGTGGCGTTCGGGTTCTTGATGACGAACTGGGCACCCTGCAGGTCTTCCTTGTAGTCGATCTCGGCGCCGACCAGGTACTGCAGGCTCATCGCGTCGATCAACAGGGTGACGCCGTTCTTCTTCATCTCGGTGTCGTCCTCGTTGACGACCTCGTCGAAGGTGAAGCCGTACTGGAAGCCGGAGCAACCGCCGCCCTGCACGAACACGCGCAACTTCAGTTCAGGGTTGCCTTCTTCGGCCACCAGGTCGGCCACCTTGGCGGCGGCACTGTCGGTGAAGATCAGCGGCGCGGGCATCTCGCCGGTTTCGGGGGCAAGGTTCTCGACGACGGCGTTCATGGTGGCTCCTGCAAGGGTGTCAGCGCCTGCGCGCGGCAGGCTGGAAAGGTGCAAATCCTACTACGGTCATCGGGAAATCGGGGCGCGTCGGCAAAAGCCAAGGCCCGACTGCGGTCATCGGGCGGCGGCGGTCATGAAAAAAGCCGCCCGGAGGCGGCCTTTCGACGATCGACCGAGGCCGATCAGCGCTTGCTGAACTGCTTCCGACGGCGGGCGCCGTGCAGACCGACCTTCTTCCGCTCGACTTCACGCGCGTCGCGCGTCACGAAGCCGGCGTGGCTGAGTTCGGGCTTCAGCGTCGCGTCGTAGTCGATCAGGGCGCGGGTGATGCCGTGGCGCACCGCACCGGCCTGGCCGGATTCACCGCCGCCGCGCACGTTGACCTTGATGTCGAATGCCGTCTCGTTGTTCGTCAGCAGCAGGGGCTGCTTGACGATCATGATCGAGGTCTGGCGGCCGAAGTAGTCGCTCACGGGCTTGCCGTTCACGACGATCTGGCCTTCGCCACGCTTGATGAACACGCGTGCCACCGAGGATTTGCGGCGGCCGGTGCCGTAGTTCCAATTGCCGATCATCACCGCTCCTTAGTTGCCCAGGGCCGGAATGTCCAGCACCTTGGGTTGCTGGGCGGTGTGCGGATGCGTGGCACCGGCGTACACCTTCAGCTTCTTGATCATCGCGTAGCCCAGCGGGCCCTTGGGCAGCATGCCCTTCACAGCCTTCTCGATCGCGCGGCCGGGGTGCTTGGCCTGCATTTCCTTGAAGCTGGTGGCGTGGATGCCGCCCGGGTGGCCGGAATGCCGGTAGTACATCTTGTCTTCGGCCTTGGCGCCGGTGACACGGATCTTGTCGGCATTGACGACGATGATGAAATCACCGGTATCGACGTGAGGCGTGTAAATGGCCTTGTGCTTGCCGCGCAAACGGAGTGCCACTTCGCTGGCAACACGTCCGAGCACCTTGTCGGTGGCATCAAGCACAAACCACTCGTGCGTCACCTCGGCCGGCTTGGCGCTGAAGGTCTTCATGAGGGTCTTTCGGGTTTGGCCGGCGCCCACCATGGACACCGATCCTGCGACGGCACTTCGGCAACTGACCTTGACGGCCTCGGAACCGCTTATCAGGGCGGCCTCTCGGCGACTTTTGCCAACACCTTTGCCAACGAGCTTCGCCGGCATTCGGCTTTTGTGGCGGTCAGCCACCACCCCGCCATCTTGGGGGCAGCCGGGTATTATAGCCAGAAGGCGCGTCGCTGGTGGCGATCCGGTCCGCTCAAAACAACCGGGCGGGCAGACTGGCCGCTCCAGACGCCGATCGGCCGCTTGCCGTAGGATCAGGGTTTATACCAATCCAGGACCTGATCATGCCCATTGCCTCTGTGACGACCGGTGCCGACCGCCTGGCGGCCGGTCTGCCGGCGCCGCCGGCCTCGGGCCCAGTGCCCGCCGGTGGTGATGCCCCCCACAACACGCCGCAGTACGCGCCGTGGATTCCGATCCGCTCCCTGTCGCCCCGCCACCGCGACCGCATCGCCACGCACTTGCTGGCCCTGCCCGAGCGCGACCGCTACCTGCGCTTTGGCTATGCCGCGGGCGATGCCCAGATCCAGCGCTACGTGGACGGGCTGGACTTCGACCGCGACGAGGTGTTCGGCGTGTTCAACCGCCGGCTGGTGCTGATCGCGCTGGCCCACCTGGCCTACCCGCGGCCCGACCAGGCGGCCGGCCCGAAGGCGGCCGAGTTCGGCGGCTCGGTGCTGCCCACGGTGCGCGGGCGCGGCTACGGCGCGCGGCTGTTCGAGCACGCGATGCTGCATGCGCGCAACCGCGGGCTGGACACGATGTTCATCCATGCGCTGAGCGAGAACACCACCATGCTGCACATCGCCCGGCGCGCCGGCGCGGTGGTGCAGCGTGATGGCAGCGAGAGCGAGGCCTTCCTGAAGCTGCCGCAGGAGACCCTGGCCTCGCGGGTGGAGCAGTGGGTGGGCGAAGGCGCCGCGGCACTGGACTACCAGCTCAAGCAGCAGTCGCGGCTGGTCGACGGCGTGCTCGACATGATTGGCGAGGTGCGCCAGGGCGTCAGCAGCCGGCTGGGCCGCGCCGCCAAGGACTGAAGCCGCCCGGCTCCGCAGCAACCCGGTTGCGGCCGGCGGGCCGCGTGTGCGCCAATGCCTGGATGCCAGCTTCCAGGATGTTCCGCGCATGACCACACCGCTGCCCACTGGCGTCTTCCACTACCTGGCGCTCGACCGCGTGCACTTCGGCACGCCGGCCGCCGAGGCGCTGCAGACTGAAGTCCAGCTGCGCGGCGCCCGGCGCATCGCCGTGGTCACCAGCAAATCGCTGAACCGCAAGACCGATGCCGTGACGGCGGCGCTATCGCGCATCCAGCCGCAGGTGGCGGGCCTGTTCGACGACTGCGTGGAGCACACGCCGCGCGAGACGGTGATCGCCGTGGCCGACCTGCTGCGCAGCGTGCAGGCCGACCTGGTGGTGAGCATCGGCGGCGGCACGGTGATCGACACGGTGAAGGTGGCGCTGGTGGCCCTGGCCGAGGGCCTGACCCGCACCGAGCAACTGGACGACTGGCACATGCGCATGGCGCCCGACGGCAGCCGCATCACGCCGCAGCCGCGCACGCCGCCGTGCCGGCAGATCGCCGTGCCGACCACGCTGTCGGGCGCCGAATTCAGTGACCTGGGCGGCAGCACCGATGCCCGCCACGGCACCAAGCAGGGCTACACCGGTGCCTTCATCGGCCCGGCGGCGGTGATCCTGGACCCGCGCATCACCGTGCACACGCCCGACCGGCTGTGGCTGTCCACCGGCGTGCGGGCGGTCGACCATGCGGTGGAGGCGCTGTGCAGCATCAACGCCCAGCCGCTGATCGACGCCACCAGCGTGCGGGCGCTGGCGCTGCTGGGCCGCTCGCTGAAACGCTACGCCACCGATCCGGGCGACCTGGCCGCCCGGCTGGAGGGCCAGCAGGGCGCCTGGCTGGCCGCCACCAGCATCCGCCGCACCGAGTACGGCGCCAGCCACGGCCTGGGTCATGCACTGGGGGCGGACGCCGGCGTGCCGCACGGCATCACCAGCTGCGTGCTGCTGCCCACGGTGATGCGCTTCAACGCCGACGTCTGCGCCAGGCAGATGGCCGAGATCGCCGCCGCGCTGGGCGACCCGCGGCGGCCGGCGGCCGACCAGGTGGAGGAGCTGATCGCCAACCTGGGCCTGCCGACGCGGCTGTCGCAGCTGGGCATCGGCCGCGAGCGGCTGGCAGTCATCGCGCAGAAGGGCATGGCCAATCCCTGGGTGCACACCAACCCGCGCAAGATCAACGGGCCGGCCGAGCTGGAGGCCCTGCTGAACCAGGCCTGGGCGTGACGACGTTGGCCGCCGGCTGGCCCGCCATCGAGGCTGCCCGTCACGCCGATGCCGGCGCCCGGGTGCCTTTCCGCATCCAGGATGGCGGCCGGCCGCGGCCGGTGGGCTCGGTGGCGCGGCGGCACCTGGGCGCACTGGCGCGCTGGCGACCGGCGCTGCGCTGCGATGACCTGGGCGTCACGCTGCACTGCCCGGCACCCGAGCGGGTGGATTTCTTCGCCGAGGTGAACCAGCGCCTGCGCACCGATGGCCTGATCGTGGCCTGGCGCGACGAGACCTATGCGGTGCCCGCGCTGGACGACGGCACCCTGCTGGCGACCTTCGAGCGGGCGGCCTCGCGCTTCTGGGGCAGCACCACCTTCGGCGCGCACTGCAACGGCTATGTGGCCGGGCCAGACGGCCGGCCCAGCCACCTGTGGATCGCCCGCCGGTCGGACAGCAAGCCCACCGACCCCGGCATGCTCGACAACCTGGTGGGCGGCGGCGTGCCGCATGGCCAGAGCCCCGCCGCCTGCGTGCAGCGCGAAGGCTGGGAAGAGGCCGGCCTGACACCGGCGCAGATGGCCGGCCTGCAACCCGGCCGGCGGCTGCGGGTGGCGCGCGACATCCCCGAGGGCTTCCAGCTGGAAGACGTGAGCGCCTACGACCTGGCGCTGCCGCCCGGCCTGGTGCCGCAGAACCAGGACGGCGAGGTGCAGAGCATCACCTGCATGCCGGTGGCCGAGGCCCTGGCCCTGGCCGCCGCCGGAGCGATGACGGTGGACGCCAGCCTGGTGACGCTGGATTTCGCGCTGCGCCACCAGCTGCTGCCGACCGCCGAGGCGGCGGTGCTGGTGGCTCGCGCAGCCCACCTGTGGATGGGCCCATCGCGGCTGGCCGGTGATTTCCCATGAATGAACGGAACTCGGCCGTTCAACTTGACTGAAACGCTGAGTCAAAGCGACTGAACAGCGCGGGCGGTGCCGGCCGGCAGACTGCCGGCCATGCCGTCCCTGCCACCCCCCACCACCACCGCCCGCTACACCGGCACGGCCATGGCCCTGCACTGGCTGCTGGCGCTGCTGATCGTCGGCACCTTCAGCCTCGGCGTGTACATGCACGAGCTGCCGTTCTCGCCGGCGCGGCTGAAGTACTACAGCTGGCACAAGTGGGCCGGCGTCACCATCCTGCTGCTGTCCTTCGTGCGGCTGGCCTGGCGCATCACCCACCGGCCGCCGGCCGATGTGGCCATGCCTGGCTGGCAGGCCCGCGCCGCGCATGCCACCCACCACCTGCTGTACGCGCTGTTCTTCATCGTGCCGCTGGTGGGCTGGGCCTACAGCTCGGCCTCGGGCTTCCCCATCGTGTGGTTCGGCGTGCTGCCGCTGCCCGACTTCGTGCCGGTGGACAAGGCGCTGGCCGAGGCCATCAAGCCCTGGCACGAGCGCACCGCGATGCTGATGGCCGCCCTGGTGCTGCTGCACATCGCCGGCGCGCTGAAGCACCACTTCATCGACCGCGACGGCCTGCTCGACCGCATGCGCCCGGCGCGCAGCTGATCCACCTCCTCAACCCATCCGCCATGCCCCAACCCATGAAACCCCTGTTCCTCGCCCTGGCCGCCGCGGCGCTGGCCGGTCCCGCCCTGGCCCAGCAGGTGCTGCCGGCGCAAAGCGAGATCGCCTTCGTCAGCCGCCAGATGGGCGTGCCGGTGGAGGGCAAGTTCAAGCAGTGGACGGCGCAGATCGCCTTCGACCCGAAGAACGCCGCCGCCGGCAAGGTGGGCTTCACCATCCAGAC
The DNA here is from genome assembly GCF_005403045.1 of Pseudaquabacterium pictum. Taxonomy (GTDB): domain Bacteria; phylum Pseudomonadota; class Gammaproteobacteria; order Burkholderiales; family Burkholderiaceae_C; genus Pseudaquabacterium; species Pseudaquabacterium pictum. The sequence continues at coordinate 59,978 of NZ_BJCL01000015.1, read as the reverse complement.
CGGCAGCGCCAGCTTCGGCTCGCCCGAGACCGATGCCGAGGTGCCCAAGGCGCCGTGGTTCAACGTGGCCAAGTTCCCCACCGCCAGCTTCGCCAGCAGCGCCATCAAGCCGCTGGGCGGCGGCCGGTTCGAGGTGGCCGGCACGCTGTCGATCAAGGGCAGCAGCCAGCCGGTGGTGGTGCCCGTCACCGTCACCCAGGCCGGCGCCACCAGCACCGCCACCGGCAGCTTCACCATCAAGCGGCTCGACTTCAAGATCGGCGAAGGCGAGTGGACCGACACCTCGATGGTGGCCAACGACGTCACCGTGAAGTTCAAGCTGGCGCTCAGCGGCATGGCGCCGTTGTGAGCCGTCTCCATCCCACCCCATCCAACCGACCCCCAGGAGTTCCCATGATCATCCGCACCGCCCTGCTCGCCACCGCCCTGGCTGCCGCCACGGTCGCCGCCCAGGCCCAGACCGCCACCTACGCGATCGATCCGACACACACCTTCGTCACCTTCGAGGTGCCGCACTTCGGCGTGACGACCAACCGCGGCCGCTTCGACAAGAAGACCGGCGCGGTGCAGTTCGACAAGGCCGGCAAGGCCGGCAAGGTGGAGATCACCATCGAGACCGGCTCGATCAACACCGGCACCACCGCCTTCGACAAGCACCTGCAGAGCAAGGACTTCTTCAACAGCGCCGAATTCCCCACCGCCAAGTTCGTGGCCGACAAGTTCAGCTTCAATGGCGAGAAGGTCAGCGAAGTGACCGGCACGCTGACGCTGCTGGGCAAGACCAACCCGGTGGTGCTGAAGGCGACCAACTTCGGCTGCTACCAGAACCCGATGCTGAAGGTGGAGGTCTGCGGCGGCGACTTCGAGACCACCATCACCCGCAGCCAGTGGGGCATGACCTGGGGCCTGAACTTCGGCATCAGCGACGCGGTGCGCCTGGTGGTGCAGGTCGAAGGCATCAAGCAGCCGTAAGCCGACCATCCGGATGGCCGCGCGCGTCGCGGCCCCGCAACGCCCCGCCGGCCCTCCAGCCCGCGGGGCGTTGTGCCTTGTGCCAGCATCGGTTGCATGGTTGCAGGAAGTCAAACCGTGTGGTGCCTGGCCGCAGCACTGCTGCTGGCCACGGCCGCCGCCCCCGCCGCGGCGCAGCCGGTCGACTACGCGCTCGACCCCACCCACAGCAGCGTCACGTTCGAGGTGCTGCACTTCGACACCGCCACCATCCGCGGCCGCTTCAGCCTGCTCAACGGCACGGTGCAGTGGGACCGCAGCGCCGGCCGCGGCCGGGTGCAGGTGGTGATCGACACCGCCAGCGTCAGCACCGGTGTGCCGGTGCTCGATGCGCTGCTGCGCCGCGACGACCTGCTGGCCAGCGGCCCGCATCCGCAGGCGTTCTTCGTGGCCGAGCAGTTCAGCAGCGGTGCCGATGGTGCGGTGCAGGCCGTGGCTGGCGAGTTCACGCTGCGCGGCAGCAGCCGCGGCCTGCGGCTGCAGGCCCAGCGCTTCCGTTGCTACACCCACCCGCTGCTGCGGCGCGAGGTGTGCGGCGGCGACTTCGAGGCCACGCTGCCACGCAGCGCCTTCGGCATCACCCACAGCCTGCCCTTCGTGGCCGACACCGTGCGCCTGCTGGTGCAGGTGGAGGCGATCCGGCAGACGCCCTGAAGGCTGCGCCCCACCACGCGGCCACGGGGGTTGCGTCAAGCTGTCGCGCCAGGGCGGCCGCGGGGCAGGGAACTCCCGCTTGCGCTGCGCCGGCCGCAAACCAACACTCGCGCCCGGTTGCGCCGACCCCGTGCTGTGCTGGGCGGCGCCAGATCCACACCACCTCCGGAGACATCCATGGCAGCACCCAAGACCCCCGGCGCACCGCGCCGCTCGTTCCTGCAGAAGGCCGCGGTTGGCGCGGTGGCCACCGGCGGCCTGGCCGCGCCGATGATCTCGAAGGCACAGACGGTGAGCCTGCGCTTCCAGAGCACCTGGCCGGCCAAGGACATCTTCCACGAGTACGCCAACGATTTCGCCAAGAAGGTCAACGACATGGCCGGCGGCCGGCTGAAGATCGAGGTGCTGCCCTCGGGATCGGTGGTGCCGGCGTTCCAGCTGCTGGACGCGGTGAACAAGGGCACGCTCGACGGCGGCCACGGCGTGCTGGCCTACCACTACGGCAAGAGCACCGCGCTGGCGCTGTGGGGCTCGGGCCCGGCCTTCGGCATGGACCCGAACATGGTGCTCAGCTGGCACTACTACGGCGGCGGCAAGGCCCTGCTGGAGGAGATCTACAAGAGCCTGAACATCGACGTCGTGTCCTACGTCTACGGTCCCATGCCCACCCAGCCGCTGGGCTGGTTCAAGAAGCCGATCGCCAAGGTCGACGACATGAAGGGCCTGAAGTACCGCACCGTGGGCCTGTCGATCGACGTGTTCAAGGAGCTGGGCATGGCGGTGAACCCGCTGCCCGGCGGCGAGATCGTGCCGGCGCTGGACCGCGGCCTGATCGACGCGGCCGAGTTCAACAACGCCAGCTCCGACCGCATCCTCGGCTTCCCCGACGTGGTGAAGAACTGCATGCTGCAGAGCTTCCACCAGAGCGGCGAGCAGTTCGAGATCCTGTTCAACAAGGGCAAGCTCGACGCCCTGCCGGGTGAACTGAAGGCCATCATCGACCACGCCGTGCAGGCCGCCAGCGCCGACATGAGCTGGAAGGCCATCCAGCGCAACAGCCAGGACTACATCGAGCTCAAGACCAAGGACAAGGTCAACTTCTACAAGACCCCCGATGCCATCCTGCGCGCGCAGCTGGCCGCCTGGGACAAGGTGACCGCCGCCAAATCGGCCGAGAACCCGCTGTTCAAGAAGGTGATGGACAGCCAGAAGGCCTTCGCCCAGCGTGCCGGCCAGTGGCAGAACGACTACATGGTCGACTTCAAGATGGCCTGGAACCACTACTTCCGCGCGCCCGCCAAGAAGGGCTGACGCCACCGCGCCTGGCCCGGGGGCCACCGCCTGCACAGGCTGGTGGCCCGATTTTTTTGTCTTGCTTCCACACACAACAAGGACACCGCGATGCAACGCGTGCTGCTGCTGGTGGATCGGCTGTCGACAAGGCTGGGGCAGCTGTTTGCCTGGCTCATCGTCGCGCTGACCCTGATGATCACCTGGGAGGTGTTCTCCCGCTATGCGCTGAACAGCCCGCACGACTGGGCGCTGGATGCGCAGATCATGATGTACGGCACGCTGTTCATGATGGCCGGCGCCTACACCCTGGCCAAGAACGGCCATGTGCGCGGCGACGTGCTCTACGGCTTCTTCATGCCGCGCACCCAGGCCACGCTGGACCTGATCCTGTACTTCCTGTTCTTCCTGCCCGGCGTGGTGGCGATGACCTGGGCGGGCTGGAACTTCGCCAGTGAATCGGCCGCCATCCGCGAAAGCACCTTCAGCGCCACGCCGCTGCCGGTGTACCCGTTCAAGTTCATGATCCCGCTGGCCGGCGGCATGCTGCTGCTGCAGGGCATCGTGGAGATCGTGCGCTGCGTGCAGTGCATCCGCGACGGCGCCTGGCCCTCGCGCGAGCAGGACGTGGAGGAAGTCGACGTCGACAAGCTCAAGGCCATGGTGCACGTGAAGGACGAGGACATCTACGGCCTCGACAAGTACGTGGCGCCCCCGAAAGGCGGTGCCCAATGAAGATCCGCAAGGAGCTGTGGTTCGGCTTCATCCTGATGGCGCTGATCATCGCCGGCACCGCGCTGATGCTGGTGATGGCGCCCAAGATCACCAACGGCCACCTCGGCCTGATGATGCTGGCCCTGGTGGTGGTGGCCATCATGCTGGGCTTTCCCACGGCGTTCACGCTGATGGGCATGGGCATGATCTTCACCTGGATCGCCTACGAGGAGGACACGTCCAAGACCCTCACGCTGATGGTGCAGAGCGCCTTCAAGGTGATGGGCAACGACGTGCTGATCAGCATCCCGCTGTTCGTCTTCATGGGCTACCTGGTCGAACGCGCCAACCTGATCGAGAAGCTGTTCAAGAGCCTGCACCTGGCGATGGCGCGGGTGCCGGGCAGCCTGGCGGTGGCCACGCTGTTCACCTGCGCGGTGTTCGCCACCGCCACCGGCATCGTCGGCGCGGTGGTCACGCTGATGGGCCTGCTGGCACTGCCGCAGATGCTGCGCGGCGGCTACGACGTGCGGGTGTCGGCCGGTGCCATCACCGCCGGCGGCTGCCTGGGCATCCTGATCCCGCCCAGCGTGATGCTGATCGTCTACGGTGCCACCGCCGGCGTGTCGGTGGTGCAGCTGTACGCCGGTGCGTTCTTCCCCGGCATCATGCTGGCCGGGCTGTACGTGGTCTACGTGATCGTGCTGGCCAAGCTCAAGCCGCACCTGATGCCGCCGCTGTCGGCCGCCGACCGCTTCGTGCCGCTGCCGGCGCTGACCACGCCGATCGCCGAGTCGATCTCCAACACCGCGCTGCCGGCCCTGCTGCGGGCGCTGAAGGGCGGCCGCAACCTGGGCGTGCCCACCGGCCACATCCTGCGCCAGCTGGGCGTGGCGCTGATTCCGGCGCTGCTGTTCGCGCTGGCCACCGCCTTCAGCTGGCGGATCAACACCGCACCGCCCGATGCCGAGGCCCGCGCCGACATGGCCCGCGCGTCGGCCACGGTGCAGTCCGACGCCAGCGGCGGCGGCCTGCAGGCGCCCCCGGGCAGCACGCAGGAGGCCGCACCGGCCGAATCGGGTGGCCTGCAGGAGCCGCCCAGCAGCAGCGACCTGAAGGAGCCCGCTGCCGACAGCGGCGGGCTGCAGGAGCCGCCGAGCGCCGACGCCGGCGTCAAGGAGCCGCCCGGGGCAGACAGCGGCGTGAAGGAGCCACCAGGCGCGGATGCCGGCGTGAAGGAGCCGCCCGGCGCCGCACCCGAGGCACCGGCTGCCACCGCCGGCGTGCAGGAGCCCCCGGGTGCCAGCACCGCAGCCGCGCCATCGGCCGAGCGCACGCCCGCCACCCGCGGCTGGTGGATCGGCACCGGCATCGGCACGGTGGCACTGCTGGCCTTCTACGCCATCCTCAGCTTCCAGCGGCTGGAGATCTTCAAGATGCTGCTGGCCAGCTTCTTCCCGCTGCTGGTGCTGATCCTGTCGGTGCTGGGCAGCATCGTGATGGGCCTGGCCACACCCACCGAGGCAGCCGCGGTGGGCGCTTTCGGCGGCTTCCTGCTGGCGGTGGCCTACCGGCAGTTCAACATGACGGTGCTCAAGGAGAGCGTGTTCCTCACCGCCAAGACCAGCGCCATGGTCTGCTGGCTGTTCGTGGGCAGCGCCATCTTCTCGGCCGCCTTCGCGCTGCTGGGCGGGCAGGAGCTGGTCGAGAACTGGGTGATGTCGATGAACCTCACCAAGACCGAGTTCCTGATCCTCAGCCAGGTGATCATCTTCATCCTGGGCTGGCCGCTGGAGTGGACCGAGATCATCGTGATCTTCATGCCCATCTTCATCCCGCTGCTGGACAACTTCGGTGTCGACCCGCTGTTCTTCGGCCTGCTGGTGGCGCTGAACCTGCAGACCGCGTTCCTGAGCCCGCCAGTGGCGATGGCCGCGTTCTACCTGAAGGGCGTGAGCCCGCCGCATGTGACGCTGAACCAGATCTTCGCCGGCATGCTGCCCTTCATGGGCATCCAGGTGATCGCGATCATCCTGCTCTACCAGTTCCCGGCCATCGGCCTGTGGCTGCCGCAGGTGCTGTACAGCCGCTGATGGCCGGCTGCGCCGTGGCGGCCTGTCGGCCGCCGCGGCAGCCTGTCGGCGCAGGGGCGCCGGCGGTCGCAGCGGCGGGGCGGCGCGGCGGCCGCATCGCTACATTGCGGTGCAACGCTCCCGCCCCGCGCACCGCCCGATGACCCCGCCCCTCCCGACCGCCGCGATGCCGACCAGCCGCTGGCAGCGCATCAAGACCACCAGCGTGCGCGGCTTCCATGCCTACGCCAACTGGCTGGTGGGCATCAGCTGGCTGCGCTTTGCGGTGCTGTCGCTGCTGCTGCTGATCCTGTCGGGCGTGCTGCAGAACCTGCCGCCGTTCAGCTGGAGCTACACCCGCGTGGTGCACCTGCCGGCAGAGACCATCGAGGTGCCGGTGCCGCCGCTACCGCCGCTGCCGCCGCCCGGCCCGACCGCCAGCGACCCGATCGGCCCGCGGCCGGCCACGGGCGCGTCGGCACCGGGCAGTGACGGCCAGCCGGTCATCGACATCAAGCTGCCGCCCGGCGCGTCGGAGGCCGTGCGCGAAGCGGTGGACGAAGCGCGCCGGACCATCGAGGCGGCCGTGCAGGAGGCCCGCCAGGAGGCCGAGGCCGCCCGCCGCGAGGCCCAGCAGCAGGCCAAGGAGGCCCGGCGCGAGGCCAAGCGCGCGGCGCAGGAAGCCCGCCGCCAGGTGCTGCGCGAGGAGGTGCAGCTGGGCGAGAGCCTGCCTCAGCTGGCCTTCTTCTGGATCGTGGCCTCGCTGGTGATCAAGATCACCTACCGCAAGCAGATCCAGGCCGAGGCGCAGGCCGCCCAGGCGGTGGAGACGGCCGAGGCCGAATCGCTGAAGCGCCAGGTGGTGGAGGCACGCATGGCCGCGATGCAGGCCCAGGTGGAGCCGCACTTCCTGTTCAACACCCTGGCCAGCATCGACCACCTGATCGAGGTGGACCCGCAGCGCGCCAGCCAGATGCAGAAGAACCTGATCGCCCTGCTGCGCGCCAGCATGCCGACGATGCGCGAGACCGGCGCCGAGGGCAGCCGCCCCCGCGACCTGGGCCGCGAGCTGGCGGTGATCCGGCCGTACCTGGAGATCCTGAAGGTGCGCATGGAAGAGCGGCTGACCACCGAGATCGACGTGCCCGACGGTCTGCTGTCGGCCGAGTTCCCGGCCATGATGGTGCAGACCCTGGTCGAGAACGCCATCAAGCACGGCCTGGAGCCCAAGCCCGAGGGCGGCAAGCTCAGCCTGAAGGCCGAGGTGGTGCACGGCAAGCTCACCGTCACCGTGGCCGACACCGGCCTGGGCTTCGGCCGCGCCGCCACCGCCGGCACCGGCGTGGGCCTGGCCAACATCCGCGAGCGGCTGCAACTGCTGCACGGCCCCAAGGCCAGCCTGACCATCACCGAGAACCCCGGCGGCGGCACCCGCGTGACGTTGGCCGTGCCCTACAAACCCCTGGAAGGAGCCTGAGCATGCGCCCCTGGATCGTCCGTCTGCCGTTCGGCCTGCTGCTGTTGACGGCGGTGCTGCTGATCGCCGCGGTGCTGGCCACCGCCCACGGCCTGCACAGCTGGAGCAGCGCCGACCTGCCGTTCGACCTGCTGGTCGACGGTGACGAGGTGGGCGCCGGCCTGCAGCAGCAGATGGCGCTGTCCAGCCTGGGCGGCGCCGCTGTGCTGTGCCTGGCGGCGCTGCTGCTGGTGGGCCTGCTGGTCGCGGTGCCACTGGTGCTGCTGGGCTTGCTGGGCCTGATGCTGCTGGGCCTGGGCGCCGTGCTGCTGGCGGTGCTGGGCGGTCCGCTGCTGGCGCTGGGCCTGGTGCTGGGGCTGCTGCTGGCGCCGCTGGTGGGCCTGGCGCTGCTGCTGCGCTGGCTGGTGCGCTGAGCGATCCGCACCTGCGATCGATGGCCGGCGACACGCCGCTGTTCCAGGGCCGAGGCTGGCGCGTGGATGCGCTCACCGTGGACCAGTTGCCGCGGCTGCAGGCGCTCTTCGACGCCAACCCTGGCTACTTCCAGGCGATCAACGGCCGCGATGCCGCGCCTGACGAGGCGCAGACCGAGTTCGACGAGCTGCCGCCGCCGCACCTGCCCTTCCGCCAGCGCTGGGTGGCCGGCGTGCACGAGGAGGCCGGCGCCCTGGTCGGCACGCTGGTGGTGGTGGCCGACCTGGGCACGCCCGGCGTCTGGCACATCGCCCTGCTGCTGATCGACCAGGCCCGGCATGGCAGCGGCCTGGCCGCCGCCGTCGTCGCCGGGCTGCAGCGCTGGGCGGCGGCCCGGGGTGCGCAGTGGCTGCGCCTGGGCGTGGTGGTGGGCAATGCCCGGGCCGAGCGCTTCTGGCTGCGCCAGGGCTTCCAGCCCGCCCGGCTGCGCCGCGGCGTGGACACCGGCGGACGGCTGAACGACCTGCAGGTGATGGTGAAGCCGCTGGCTGGCGGCACACTCGCCACTTACCTGACCCTGGTGCCGCGGGACCATCCCGACGCCGACCTGCCATGACCGATGCCCCGCTGCAGCACAGCCTGCGCCCCGCCACCGCCGACGATGCGCTGTGCCTGGGCGTGCTGGCGATGCAGGTGTTCCTCGACACCTACGCCACCGACGGCATCCGCCCGGAGATCGCCCGCGAGGCGCTGGGCAGCTACGCGCCCGCCACCTACCAGCGCCTGCTGCAGGCGCCGGAGGTGGCCATCCTGGTGGCCGAGCGGCAGGGCCACCTGCTGGGCTTTGCCCAGCTGACGCTGGGCGCCCGCCACCCGCTGGTGGACAGCACGGCCCCGGCGGAGCTGGACAGGCTGTATGTGCAGGAGCCCTTCACCGGCCACGGCCTGGGCCGCGCGCTGCTGCATGCCGCCGAGCGCGAGTCGGCCCGCCGCGGCGCCAGCCTGCTGTGGCTGACGCCCTGGGTGCACAACGCCCGCGCACGGCACTTCTACGCCCGCGAAGGCTATGCCGACATCGGCACCACCTGGTTCGAATTCGAGGGCGAGCGCCACGAGAATCGCCTGCTGACACGGCCGCTCACGCCGGCCAATGCCCGCTGACCCGCCACCCGGAGCCCCTGCCATGCCGACCCCTGCCGCCCCTGCCAGCGCCCCGGTGCGCGCCGTCATCGCCGACGACGAACGCCTGATGCGCGAGCAGCTGCGCGCCCGCCTGACCGAGGTGTGGCCCGAGCTGGACATCGTGGCCGAGGCCCGCAACGGCCTGGAGGCGGTGGAGCTGGTGGCCCAGCACCGGCCCGATCTGGTGTTCCTGGACATCCGCATGCCCGGCCTGACCGGCGTGGACGCGGCCCGCCAGATCGCCCAGATGGCCGTGGCCGACGACGAGCACCTGCCCGAGATCGTGTTCATCACCGCCTACGACCAGTACGCGGTCGAGGCCTTCGAACAGGGCGTGTGCGACTACGTGCTGAAGCCCGCCGAGCGCGAGCGGCTGCTGGTCACGGCGCAGCGCATCCAGGCGCGGCTGGCGCAGCGCGACGCGGCCGAGCCCGCCGCCGAATCCGCCGGCAGCCCCGTGCCACCGCTGCAGCAGGTGCTGCACAAGCTGGCCGCGCAGCTGAACCCCGGCGGCGCGCCGCGCTACCTGGACTGGATCCAGGCCAGCGTCGGCCCCGGCATCCAGATGATCCCGGTGCCCGAGGTGCTGTTCTTCATCAGCGACGAGAAATACACCCGGGTGCAGACGCCCACCACCGAGGCGCTGATCCGCAAGCCGATCAAGGAGCTGATCGACGAGCTGGACCCGGCCGTGTTCTGGCAGATCCACCGCAGCACGCTGGTCAACGTGAAGGCGATCGCCGGCATCACCCGGGATTTCCGCGGCCGCCAGATCGTCAGCGTGCGCGGCCACGGCGAGAAGCTGGAAGTCAGCCGCAGCTACACCCACCTGTTCAAGGGCATGTAGCGCGGCGCCGGGTCAGACGACCTGCCGGTCGCGGCCCGCCCAGTAGGGCTTGCGCAGATCGCGCTTGAGCACCTTGCCGGTGGGGTTGCGCGGCAGCTCGGCCAGCACGTCCACCGTCTTGGGGCACTTGTAGGCGGCCATGCGCTCGCGGCACCAGGCCACCAGCTCGTTCGGATCGGCCAGCGTGGCGCCGGGCTTGAGCACCACCACCGCCTTGGGCACCTCGCCCCAGCGCTCGTCGGGCACACCGATCACCGCCACGTCCAGCAGCGCGGGGTGCTCGGCCAGCACCCGCTCGATCTCGGCCGGGTAGATGTTCTCGCCGCCGCTGATGATCATGTCCTTGATGCGGTCGGTCACGTAGACATAGCCGTCAGCGTCGATGTGGCCGCCATCGCCCGAACGGTACCAGCCATCGGCCGTCACGGCCTGGGCGGTGGCTTCCGGCTTGCCCCAGTAGCCGGCCATGATCTGCGCGCTGCGCACCCAGATCTCGCCGGGCTGGCCCACCGGCACCGGCGCGCCGCTGGCCGGGTCACGCACCTCGATCTCGACCCCGTGGATCGCCTTGCCGGCCGACACCAGGCGGTGCGCCACGGCGGGGTTCTCATGGTCGGCGGGCGGCAGGATGGTCACCACGCCGCATTGCTCGGTCATGCCGTAGACCTGCTGCATGGTGCCCTTGGGAAACAGCTGCAGGCAGCCCCGCATCACCGGCAGCGGCATGGGCGAGGCGCCGTACGACACGGCCTGCAAGGCCGAGAAGTCGAACTTGTCGCCGCCGGGCACCTGGATCATGGCGGCCATCAGCGCCGGCACGTAGAACGTGTGGGTGATGCGCTCGCGCTCCAGCATCTGCAGCGCGCCCAGCGGATCGGGCATGCGCATCATGAAGATCGGCGCGCCGCCGGCCCAGGCCACGAAGGAGTAGCTGGTGCCACCCACATGGAACAGCGGCATGGCCACCTGCACCCGCGAACCGGCACCCAGCGCTTGCGTGGCGGCCACGTTGCGGGCATGGGCCAGCATGCCGTGGTGGGTGAGCATGGCGCCCTTGGGGAAACCGGTGGTGCCCGAGGTGTACAGCTGCACGAAGCAATCCGTGCCGGCGGCCGGGTGCATCCGGGCATCGGGCTGGTGCGCGGCCAGCCAGGGCTCGTATTCGTCGGTGGCCCCACCGATGTGGATCACCCGCTCCAGCAACGGCAGCTGGCCGCGCAGCTGGGCAGCGGCGCCCGCGAACTCGGGCCCGACGAACAGGACGCGGGCCTTGGCATCGTTGATCACATAGACGATTTCGGGCGGCGCCAGGCGGAAGTTGACCACCGCATTGGCGCAGCCGGTCAGCGCGCAGGCCAGGGTGAGCTCCAGGCACGAGGGGTGGTTCAGGTCCAGCACGGCGATGCGGTCGCCGGGCTGCAGGCCGGCGGCGCGCAGGCCGGCGGCCACCCGCTGCACCCGTTCACGCAGCTGGGCCCAGGTGCGGCGGGTGTCGCCGAAGACGATGGCAGGGGCGTCGGGCTGTTGGGTGGCCCAGCGGGCCAGCATGTCGCTGAAGTTGGCGTGGTCGGGGATCATCAGGGCTCCGAAGGCGTCTGGACAGGAGCGCGCCGGGGGGCAGCGCGTTGCGCCTGCATCGTAGCCATGCGCCTGCCGGCGCGGCACCAGCGCTTTCCTGGGTCGGGCGCGGATCAGGCCTTGTCGGCCGGGGCGGCCGCGTCCACCTTGGCCGACAGCTGCGCCCGCAGGCGCTTGAGCCGCTCACGCGGGTCTTCCTTGGCGCCGCCGCCCTCGCCCAGCTTCATCTCGGCGATGAAGCGGCTGGGCACACCCTGGATGGTGTCGCGGCCCTTCTTGCGGCGGCGCAGCGTGCTCACCGCCAGCGTGGTGCGGGCGCGGGTGATGCCCACGTACATCAGGCGGCGCTCCTCCTCGATGCGCTGGCCCAGCACCTCCACCGACATGTCCTCGGCATCGACCTTGAAGGGCAGCAGCCCTTCGTTGATGCCGGCTAGCCAGACATGCGGCCATTCCAGGCCCTTGCTGGCATGCAGGGTCGACAGCGTCACCACATCGGCGTCATCGCCCCGCTCGGCCAGGCTGATGATCACGCTGATGGTCTGGGCCACGTCCAGCACCGTCTGCTGTTCGCGGAGCTGGCTGCTGCCGTCCTCGGACAGCTCGCCGCCGCAGCGCTTGGCGATCCAGTCGACGAAGTCCAGCACATTGGTCCAGCGGCTGGCGGCCAGTTTCTCGCTGTCCTCGCTGTCGTACAGGTGCTGCTCGTAGCCGATGTCCTTCAGCCATTCCAGCAGCAGCGCCTTGGCCTCCTCGGCGCCGCGGGTGTGGCCGGCGCGGTGCTGCAGCTCGTTGACGCAACGGCCGAACTCATGCAGCCCGCCAATGGCCTTGGGCCCCAGCTGCGCGGCCAGGCTCTGCGAGAACAGGGCCTCGAACAGACTGCTCTTCCACTTGCCCGAGAACTCGCCCAACTTGCCCAGCGTGGCATGGCCGATGCCGCGCTTGGGCGTGGTCACCGCCCGCAGGAAGGCCGGGTCGTCGTCCTGGTTGACCAGCAGGCGCAGCCAGGCGCACAGGTCCTTGATCTCGGCGCGGTCGAAGAAGCTCTGGCCACCGCTCACCTTGTAGGGGATCTGCGCCGCGCGCAGCTTCTGCTCGAACACCCGCGCCTGGTGGTTGGCGCGGTAGAGCACCGCGAAGTCGCCAAACTTGATCTGGCCGCTGCCGCGTTCATCCGCAATCGCCCCGCCCTGGGCACGCAGGCTCTGGATGAAGGCCACGGCGCGCTCGGCCTCGTGCTCCTCGCCATCGCATTCGACCAGGCGCACCGGGTCGCCGTCGCCCAGCGCGCTCCACAGCTTCTTCTCGAACAGCTTGGGGTTGGCAGCGATCACGTTGTTGGCCGCGCGCAGGATGTGGCCGGTGGAGCGGTAGTTCTGCTCCAGCGGGATGACCTTGAGGTCGGGCCAGTCCTGCGGCAGGCGGCGCAGGTTCTCGATGGTGGCGCCGCGCCAGCCGTAGATGCTCTGGTCGTCGTCGCCCACCGCGGTGAACAGGCCGCGGCGGCGCGGGTCGTCACCCGAGACCAGCATCTTCAGCAGTTCATACTGCACCGCGTTGGTGTCCTGGTACTCGTCGACCAGCACATGGCCGAACATCGCCTGCCACCTGGTGCGTGCTTCTTCGTCCCGTTGCAGCAGCTTCAGCGGCAGGCCGATCAGGTCATCGAAATCCACCGCCTGGTAGGCGGCCAGGCGCTCTTCATAGAGCTTCATCACCCGGGCGGCCACCTGTTCATCGGCGTCCTTGGCGATGGTGGCGGCGCTGGCGCTGTCGTGGCCCATGTTCTTCCACAGGCTGATGGTCCACTGCCAGCTGCGCGCCAGCTTGTTGTCGGTGGCGCCGCCGGCCTCGCGCAGCACGCCCATCACATCGTCGGCATCCAGGATGCTGAACTGCTCCTTCAGGCCCACCTTGGTGCCGTCGCTGCGCAGGATGCGCACGCCCAGGCTGTGGAAGGTGGCCACCACCAGGTCCCTGGCCGCCTTGCCGCCCACCAGCGCCTTGCTGCGCTCGCGCATCTCCTGCGCCGCCTTGTTGGTGAAGGTGATGGCGGCGATCTCCTTCGGCGCCAGGCCGGCCTGCAGCAGGCGGGCGATCTTGTGGGTGATCACCCGCGTCTTGCCCGAGCCGGCGCCAGCCAGCACCAGGCAGGGGCCGGACAGGTGGTGCACCGCCTCCAGCTGAGCGGGGTTCAGAGAGGCAGGGGCGTCGGCCATGGCGGGGGGCTGGAAGGGCCGCGGATGATAGCGGGGCCCTGCAGCGCTGCACCGCTGCAGCGCGGGCCGGCGCGGCTGCCGGGGGCCGGCAGGGATACTCCGCCCCCAGCATGCAGGCCATCCTCGCCGTCACCGTTCCGTTCTTCGCGCTGGTGCTGGCCGGCTGGCTGGCCGCGCGCCGCGGCGTGCTGCCCGAGTCGGCCATCCCGGGGCTGAACGCCTACGTGCTGTACTTCGCCCTGCCCTGCATGCTGATGCGCTTCGGCATGAACACGCCGGTGCTCGACCTGCTGAACCCCTTCCTGCTGGCGGTGTACGTGCTGTGCGCCCTGGTGGTGGTGGGCTTCACCATCGCGGTGTCGCTGAACACCCGCGTCGGCCTGAAGGACGCCAGCTTCGGCGCGCTGGTGGCCGCCTTTCCCAACACCGGCTTCATGGGCGTGCCGCTGCTGGTGGCGCTGCTGGGGCCGGCGGCGGCCGGGCCGGTGATCTGCACCATCCTGGCCGACCTGTTCGTCACCAGCTCGCTGTGCATCGCGCTGTCGCAGCTGCAGGGCGGCGCCGGCGGGGCGCGCGCGGCGGCCTGGCGGGCGGTGCGCGGCGCGCTGTCGAATCCGCTGCCCTGGTCCATCGCGCTGGGCGCTGTGCTGTCGGCCACCGGGCTCAAGACCAGCGGCCCGCTGGACACCGCCCTGCGCATGCTGGCCGACAGCGCCACGCCGGTGGCGCTGTTCACCATCGGCGCGGTGCTGTGGCGCGCCGGCCAGCATGCCCACACCCGCACGCCGCTGGCCGACTACCTGCCGGTGGCGGCGATCAAGCTGTTCGTGCACCCGCTGCTGGTGCTGCTGGTGGGCGCCGGCGCGCAGCAGCTGGGCGCGCCGCTCACCGGCTTCCAGCTGCTGGTGCTGACCCTGGCCGCCGCCCTGCCCAGCGCCAGCAACGTGTCGCTGCTGACCGAGCGCTACGGCGCCGATTCCGGCCGCGTGGCGCGCATCATCCTGGCCAGCACCGTGGGCGCCTTCGCCAGTTTCAGCGCGCTGGCCTGGCTGTTCGGCGTGCAGCCGGCCTGACCGGCGGCCGTGCCTCAGCGCGCGCCCGTCACCAGTTCCAGCAGCACCAGCCGGGTGCGGGCCGGGGCGGCACCCCCATCGTCGGTGACCAGCAGGCACTGCGTGCCCCGGCAGGCCAGCCCTTCCAGGTGATCGACAGCCGCGGTGCCGGAGACGGGCAGCGCCACGTCGCTGGAGTCGCATCGGCCACCGATGCCACAGCCCTCCAGGCTGGTGGCGCGCAGATGGAAACTGACCTGGCCGTCCGCCCGCCGCTGTTCCAGCAGCAGCAGGCGACCGTCGGCCATCCAGCCCATGGCCCGGACCTGGGCACCTGGCAAGGCGGGCAAGCGCCAGTCCGCCCCGGTGGTGGTGAGGATGCGGTGTTCGCCCGTGCTGCCGGACTTCTGGGCCACCAGCAGCACGCCATGGCGCTGATGCCAGGCCATCGCCTCCACGCTGTGCCCGGCATGGGTCGGCAATGCCTGCGGCAGCGCATGCCATGCCACCACCTTGCCAACCCGATCGATCTCCAGCCAAAGGCGGCGCTCCTCATCGATCGCCAGCAGCGGCACGGCACCCGGCCGCAGGGCCAGGGCCTCCAGGTTGGGTCGACCGTCCAGCAGCACGCGGGACAGCTCCTGCACCGCCACCAGCCGGCCATGCTCGATCTCCACTTGCAAGCGGTGCAGCCAGCCGCGGTCGGAGACTGCCCAGACATCGCCGCTGGCCGGGTCCCAGGCCAGGTCGGACAGCTCCAGCCGGTTGCGCCGGCCGTGCCCGGGCAGATCGACTGCCAGGCTGTCGAGCAGCAGCACCTGCAGCGGCGCCGGCGGTGCCGCGACCACCGGCGGCGCCGCCGGCAGGGCCAGGGCCGCGGCCAGCATGCACCGGCCCAGGCAGCGACGAAGCACGCCGTCAGCCATGGGCGCGGCCCGTACCAATCGCCGCCGGCAGGCCGCCCTGGGCATCGCCAGTGGGGCCATGCCGCAGGGTCTCGATCGCATAGCGGTGCAGGAAGATCGGCAGGAAGCTTGTCACCCTGGCTTCGCTGAACTCCTGCTCCAGCAGGTCACGCAGCACCTGCTCGATGCGCTCGACCGGCACCGCACCGCCCAGCGAGGTGCTGAGCTTGGTCACCACCGGGCCCAGTTCCAGCGCCATGGCAGGCGGTGCCACGGCCGGGCCTGCGCGGACCGGCTCAGGCTGCATGGGCCTGCTCCAGCGGCAGGGCACCCAGCTTGCGCAAGGCCGGCCGGAACCGGTTGAACTTCTGCACCGCACCCGTCAGGCTCATGCCCACGCAGTATTTCGAGCAGGCATTGGTGGGATGCAGGTGCTGGGTGCGCAGGATCGCGTCTGCCAGGCCGTTGCCGCAGGCGGACTTGGTCTCGACGATGAAGGTGTCCGCATCCGTGGCGCGCGGAGCGCCTTGGCCGAAGAAGCGGATGTCGGTGTCGATGGTCATGCGCTCGCCCCCGACCCGGGCCACCAGGGTGGCACGCCGGTACCGCATCTGCAGCACCGGCTCCAGCGCACGGTCGAACGGACGCCCGTAGAGCTGCTGGTGGCTGTCGCGCACATGCGCCAGCGCCGCCGCATCCAGCCGGTCGATGGCGTCGGGGCTGCAGGGCAGGCGCTTCTTCACCGTGATGCCGCGCTTGTCCTTGAGCTTGACTTCCACGAAGCAGAGCCCGGCCTCCACATAGCGCCGCACCCGCACCTTCATGCGCTGGCGGCGGCCCTGGTGGTGGTCGTGGTAGCTGCGCAGTTCGGGATCGTCGAAGTAGCAGGTCTCGTAGGTGAAGATGCGGCGGTCATCGATCTCCAGCACGTCGAACGCCTGGGCCAGCTGCGGTGCCAGGGCCTCCAGCACCGGTGCGCGCACCACGTACTTGTTGTCGAGCCGCTCCAGCATGGCGGCCTTGCTGTTGAGCGCCGCCAGGCTGATGGGGTGAAACCCGCTGAAGAGCCGGGCTGCGCCGGTGTCGTCGTCCGAGCGTTCCATGGTTCATGCCTTTCTGTAGAAGACCGTGATGCGGGCCATGTCGTTGATGTAGTCCAGCGCCGTGATCTGGTAGGACATCACCTCCACCCCCAGGCGCTGCGACAGGTCGCGCCGCATCTCGACCGGGTTCGACAGGGCGTGGTGGTCGATCTTGTCCAGCGTGATGCGGATGCCGTCCACCGACTGCAGCACCTTCGGGTGGTCGATCACCCAGGCCCCCAGCAGCACCAGCAGGGCCACCGCCGCCACGAACGGCAGCGGTGTGCCACGCACGGCGCAGATCACGGCGATGGCCACGCTGCCGAAGAAGTAGGTGATCTCGGTCTTGCCGATCGGCTCCGAGCGCAGGGTGAACATCGCCAGGATCGCGAACAGCCCGAAGCCGGCCGCGATGCCGAACTCGACACTCGACAGCACGCTCAGCACGGCGAAGATGAACACGTTGAACAGCGCCGCCGCGGTGACCAGCTCCTTGTCGCGGTAGCGCCGGTAGTACAGGCCGAAGACCAGCAGCAGCATGGTCACGAGGTCGATCAGCAGCCGTGGCAGCAGTTCGGCGGGAATGGTCGGATGGAGAGCGGGCATGGGTGTCGTCCTGGCGTTCTGGTGGGGGGCTGAACCTGCCGGCCGGAAGGGCCGCGCAACGGTCACGCACTTGTCACACGGACGGCGGCAGGGCCCGGCAAATACACGGAACTGTCACAAATCGTCATGACAGGCCGGAAGTGGCCTGGATGCCGATGTACGCACACCGGTCTGGCGCGCTCTGTCCGGTGTATGCACCACAGCCGCCGCCCCCTGCCTCCGGTCCGCCGGTGGCGCCGCACGCTGCCGGCCCTGCTGCTGGCTGCCGCCGCCGGACTGGCGGCCGCCGAGCCCGCGCATGGCGACACCGACGCCGCGGCCACCCGGTCTGTCCAGATGGGATGGCGCCTGCAGCTCGACAGCGGCGGCATCGGCGGCGCGCTCAGCCGCGACGGTCGGCGCCATGCCGGCCACTGGCTGCGCCGCGCGACCTGGGACATCCGCTGGCGGCCGGCGCCCGGCTGGCGCGCCGCCTGGTCGTGGCAGGCCGGCAGTGGCGGCACCTCCAGCGTGGAGGCCGCCTGGCTTCAGTGGCAGCCCAGCGGCGGGCCGGTGGGTGTGCGGCTGGGCCGCGTGGCGCCGGACTTCGGCCTGGACAGCACCATCAGCAGCAGTTGGGGCCACCTGCCCGAACGCTCGCCCTTGTGGGATCTGGCGCCTGACCTGGATGACACACGCAGGACTGTGGCGTTGCGCATGGACGCCGCCGCCCCGGATTGGCATGCCAGCGCGGGGGCCTACCGCCGTCCGGACCGACAGGCCCTGGTGGCGCGGATCGTGTGGCGGCACAACGGCGATGCCCTGCAGCCGCACGCGGTGCCGGGTTGGCTGCCCGCGGGCCTGCACCTGGGGGCGTCCTGGGCATGGCAGCGCAGCGATGCCGACACAGGACGCCTGCGAAGCCGGCTGGGGCAACGCGCTGCCTCGGCGCTCGACAGCGGCCAACGGATCACCCTGCTCCCCGCATGGCCCAGGGACGCCAAGCCCGGCGATGACCAGGCGGCGGGCCTGGAGGCCAGCCTGTCCGCCGGCCGCTGGTGGCTGGCGATGGAAGGCTTGTACCGCCGACAGGACGCTGCTGCGGCCAGCCTGTCATGGACCCGGCAGGCCAGTGGCTGGACCGCCACCGCCGCACGCACGCTGCACGGCAGCCCGCGCGGCTGGGACGCGAACCAGGGCCGCTACCGCGGGCCGTCCGGTGCGGCCGTCAGCACCGTGGAACTGGTGCTGCGCGCCGATCACCTGCGGGCCACCGCATCGGATGCCGGCAGCCCGCTGGCGCACGCCAATCTGCTGAGCCTGGGCCTGAACTGGTTCATCGACGCCCAGTGGCGGCTCTCGGCGGTGGTCAGCCAAGGTCAGGTCAGCGGAACCGGCGCCTTGTCGGGCTGGGCCATGCGCCTGCAGTGGACGCACTGACCAGGTTTCCGCGCCGCCACCGCAGGTGGCCAGCCCCCCGGGGGGCGCGGACGCGGCGTGTGATCAGACCGGGATGGCGAACAGGATGGCCGTGGTGTAGGTCTGCTGGCTCGGCACGCCGGTGGCGCTCTGGAAGGCGCCGGCCCGCACCGTCAGCGTCATCAGGCCCGAGGTGGCGGCCGGCAGCGTGAGCACCACGGTGTAGCGCGTGGCCGACACCTTGGTGAAGCTGCCCAGCGTGCCCGCGTCCGGCTCGATGTCGCCAGCCGCGAAGCTGTCGCCCACATCCACGCTGAAGTCGAAGGTGAAGGTCACCGGCCCGGTGGCGATGTTGGCGGCGGTGCTGTTGGTGATGGTGAGCACCGGCTCGTTGGTGGCCACCACGGTGTCGATGCGCTGGCTGAAGCGGTAGGCCACCAGGCTGGAGGCGGTGCCACCGGCATCCCGGAAGGCGCCGGCCGGCACCTCCACCGTCAGCACGTCCTGCCGGTTGGCCGTGGGTGTGACCTGCAAGGTGTAGACGGTGTCGCTCAGCTTGACCAGCGCCGCGCCGCCCAGCGCACCGTTGGTGAGCAGGATGCGGTTGGCGGCGAAGTTGCTGACCGCAGCACTGAAGGTGAAGCGCACGGTGAACGGGCCGGTGGCATCGCCCGGCACATCGCTGGTGATCACCAGCGACGGCGCGACGGCGTCCTCGTCCTTCTCGGTGTTGCCGCCGCCGCAACCGGCCAACAGCAGCAGGGCGGCGCCAGCCAGGTGGCGGCGTTGCAGGCCGTGGCCGTGCAGGGCGTGGGTCATGGGCGGATCCTCCTGGTGTTGTGGCGGCGGAAGGATACCAAGCGCCCTCCTGCGGCGGCATGCGCCGTTCGGCCCGGGGCGGGCGCCGGGCGGCGTGTCACAGCACGTCCACAGAATCCACCGGCACCGCCGCGGCAGCCGCCGCGGCACCACCACACAGGACGACGCCATGGGACGCCCCAGCCAGCTTTCACCCATCCGCACCGGCACCAACCGGCGCGAGTTCTTCAAGCGCTCCGGCGCCACCACCGTGGGCATCGCCGCCGCCTCGCCGCTGCTGGCCACGTCAGCCGACGCCGCATCGGCCGTCTTCCAGCACGGCGTGGCCAGCGGTGATCCGCTGGCCGACCGGGTGATCCTGTGGACGCGCGTCACCGTGGCCAGCGTCAAGCCGCTGGTGCCGGTGACCTGGGTGGTGGCCACCGACCCCGGCCTGCGCAACGTGGTGCTGCGCGGCGCCACCACCACCAGCGCGGCGCGCGACTTCACCGTCAAGATCGATGCCGCCGGCCTGCGCCCGGCCACCACCTACTACTACCGCTTCACCGCCGGCGGCGCCAGCAGCCCGGTGGGCCGCACCCGCACCCTGCCGGTGGGCGCGGTCGACCGCCTGCGCATCGCGGTGCTGAGCTGCTCCAACCATGCCTACGGCTACTTCAACGCCTATGCCCGCGTGGCCGAGCGGGCCGACCTGGACCTGGTGCTGCACCTGGGCGACTACCTCTACGAATACGGCGCCGGCCAGTACGGCAGCCTGCGCACCCCCGAGCCGCCCACCGAGATGGTGACGCTGGCCGACTACCGCGCCCGCCACGCCCAGTACAAGCGCGATGCCGACTCGCAGGCGGTGCACCGGCAACACCCGTTCGTCTGCATCTGGGACGACCACGAGATCACCAACGACACCTGGAAGGACGGCGCCCAGAACCACCAGAGCGCCACCGAGGGCGACTACCCGCAACGCGTGGCCGCCGGCCTGCAGGCCTACTACGAGTGGATGCCGATCCGCCAGGTGGAGGCCGACCCGCGCAAGAACTTCCGCCGCTTCCAGCTGGGCGACCTGGTCGACCTGCTGATGCTGGAACAGCGGCTGAGCGCCCGCTCGCAGCAGCTGCCGGCCGGCGGCGGCTTTGCGCAGACCGGTGCCTTCACCGATGCCAGCCGCACGCTGCTGGGTGCCGAGCAGGAGGCCTGGCTGTTCAACCGGCTGCAGACGACCCCGGCCCGCTGGAAGTTCCTGGGCCAGGGCGTGATGTTCGCGCAGGTCAAGCTGCGCGGCGCGGCCAATGCCGCCGGCGGCGGCGTGTTCTTCAACAGCGACCAGTGGGACGGCTACCAGCCCGCCCGCGACCGGGTGTACGACGTGCTCAAGGGCAGCAGCACCGGCCGGCCGGTGGACAACATGGTGGTGCTGACCGGCGACATCCACAGCAGCTGGGCGGCCGACCTCACCCAGGACCCGAACAACCCCGACACCGCCACCGGCGGCTACAACCCGGCCACCGGCCAGGGCTCGCGGGCGGTGGAGTTCGTCGGCACCTCGGTGTCCTCGCCCGGAGTCGACAGCGACACCAGCGGCAGCACGGCCGGCTTCCTGCGCAGCCAGAACCCGCACTTCAAGTACATCAACCTGCACAGGCGCGGCTACCTGCTGCTGGACGTGACGCCGCAGCGGGTGGTGGGTGAGTTCTGGCACATCGACACCGTGGCCAGCCTCAGCAACCTGCAGACCTTTGCCGCCGCCTTCGAGGTGCAGGCCGGCACCAACCGGCTGGTGCCGTCGGCCCAGACCACCCCGCGCGCCAACGCGCCGCTGCTGGCGCCCTGAGCACGGCAGCCCAACGGAACCCACCATGAACGCCCTGCACACCTTCGCACGCACCGCCGCCGCGGCCACCCTGGCCCTGGCCAGCCTGGCCGCCCAGGCCGATGTGGCCCGCTTCAGCCAGACCGGCCAGTTCGCCTTCAGCAGCGACGTCCACAGCTTCAACCTGGATGTCGACACCGCATCGGACCTGCGGCTGTGGACCACCTCCTTCGCCGGCGGCCAGGGCGACCCGCTGCTCGCGGTCTTCGACATCGCCTCCGGCGGGCTGCTCAGCCTGGGCGACGACGTCGACAACCCCTACGGGCAGGTCGACCCGACCCAGGGATCGCTGGACGCGGGCATCGTCATCACCGACCTGGCGCCGGGCCGCTACCAGGTGGCGGTGAGTCTGTCGCCCAACCTGCCGGTCGGCAGCACCTGGGCCGAGGGTTACAAGCTGCGCACCAGCCAGGGCCTGCCGATCGGCAGCCGCTGGACGGTGCAGGTGGCGTTGACCAATGCCGCGCCCATCCCCGAGCCCACCACCACCGCCCTGCTGCTGGCCGGCCTGGCCACGGTGGGCTGGTTGGCACGCCGCCGCGGCTGAGCGCGCACCACCGCGCCGGCGTTCAGATCGCCAGCGGGTCCACGTCGATGGCCCAGCGCGCCAGCCCCTTGTGGCGGCTGCGCAGGCCATGCAGTGCCGGCATCCAGTGGACGAGCAGCTGCTGCAGCCGCGCGCGTGACGGCGCCTCCACCAGCATCTGCAGCCGCTCGATGCCGGCCACCTTGCTGACCGCAGGCGGCACCGGGGGGTAGACGGTCACGCCGTCGCCGCCCGGCAGGCCGGCAGCCAACGCGGCCGCCGCCTCCAGCCAGGCCTGGGCCACCGCCACATCCCGTGATTCGGCACGCAGCAGCGCCAGGTGGCTGAAGGGCGGCAGGCCGGCGGCCTCGCGCTCGGCCAGCTGGCTGGCCGCGAAGGCGGCGAAGTCATGCGTCTTCAGCGCGGCGTACAGCGGGTGCTGGGGGTGCCAGGTCTGCACCCACATCTCGCTGGCGCCGGCCTGGGCGGCATCCCGCCCGGCGCGGCCGGCGGCCTGCATCAGCAAGGCGAACAGCCGCTCGGGCGCGCGGAAGTCGCTGGCGAACAGCGCGCTGTCGGGGTTCACCGCCACCACCAGGGTGATGCGGCGGAAGTCATGGCCCTTGGTCACCATCTGCGTGCCCACCAGCACGTCCACATCGCCGGCATGCACCGCCGCCAGGCGGGCTTCCAGCTGGCCCTTGCCGCGGGCGGTGTCGGCATCCAGCCGGGCGATGCGGGCGCCGGGCAGCAGCTCGGCCAGCTGCTCCTCCAGCTTCTCGGTGCCGCGGCCCAGGGGCGCGATGTCGAGGTTGCCGCAGTCGGGGCAGGCCCGCGGCACCCGCTCGGTGAAGCCGCAGTGGTGGCAGCGCAACGTGCGCTCGCCCTTGTGGAACACCCGCCAGGCGCTGCAGTGCGGGCAGCCGCTCTTCCAGCCGCAATCGGCGCAGTGCAGCACCGGCGCATAGCCGCGGCGGTTCAGGAACACCAGGCTCTGCTCGCCGGCGGCGATGCGCTGGCGCAGGCTGTCGACCACCATCGGCGCCAGCACCGGGCTCTGGCCGTTGGTCCGCGGCAGCACGCCCATGTCGAACAGCCGCACCCGCGGCAGTGCGCCGCCGCCCACCCGCTCGGCCAGCGGCAGGCGCTGGTAGCGCTGGCGCGGGCCGGGCAGCGCGTGCTGCCAGGTCTCCAGCGACGGCGTGGCCGATCCAAGAATCACCGGCACCCGCTCCAGGTGGCCGCGGTAGACGGCCAGATCGCGCGCCGAGTAGCGTGCGCCCTCCTGCTGCTTGTAGGACGGGTCATGCTCCTCGTCGACGACGATCAGCCCCAGCCGCGGCAGCGGCGCGAACACGCCCATGCGCGTGCCCAGCACGATGTCGGCGCGGCCCAGGTGGGCCAGCAGCCAGTGGCGCAGGCGCTGCACCGGCGTCAGCCCGCTGTGCAGGCTGACCAGCCGGTGCTGCGGAAAGCGGGCGGCGAAGCGCGCCTCCAGCTGCGGCGTGAGGTTGATCTCGGGCACCAGCACCAGGGCCTGGCGGCCGGCGGCCAGCGCGTCCTCGGCCGCATGCAGGTAGACCTCGGTCTTGCCGCTGCCGGTGACGCCGTGCAGCAGCAGCGGTGCCGGCCGCGGCGTGGCACCGGCCTGGGCGAACGCGGTGCGGAACGCGGCCAGCGCCGCCTGCTGTTCCGGCCCCAGCTGGGGCCGCTGCACCGGCGCGGTTGGCGGGAGGGGCGTGGCATCCAGCTTCTTCAGCAGCCGCGCCACCCGCTTGGCCAGGCCCGGCGGATCGAGCTTGCGCAGCTCGGGCGGCAGCACCGCCAGCGCCAGCTCGCCGACGCCGCGCTGGTAGTAGCTGGCGGCAAAGTCCACCAGGGCCAGCCAGGCCGGCGCCATCGGCGGCAGGCAGTCCAGCAGTGCGCCCACCGGGCGCAGCTGCGTGCCGTCCGGCGGCGTGCCATCCGACGCGCTGCCATGCCAGACGATGCCCAGCAGATCACGCTTGCCCAGCGGCACCCGCAGCAGCGTGCCGGGCGGCAGGTCCTGCGGGCTGCTGTAGTGCAGGGCGCCGGCCAGGCCGCTGTGCTGCGGTGCCTCCACCGCCACCGACAGCGTCAGGTCGCTCAACGCCATGAACCGCTGATTGGCAGCGGTTTTTTCGTCTTCACATCAAGAACCAGCGTTAAGTTGATGATTGAAAACGGCTTTTTCAGCTGTCCCCCACTTCTGTGGATAACTTTGTGGGAAAGCTGCCGATGGCCGCGCTAAGTGCTTGATATGCCGGGCCTCCCGCTGGATTGCCCAAGTTTTCGGCACGCTGGAAAATACGTTCCAGATCAATCACTTAGCACGAATCTCCAGCAGATTCGATGCTGCGCCGCACATTTTTGACCGGCAACTTGTCGCACGCCCGGTTTTGGGGATAAGTCAAGCCCTGAGCGTGCACTCACCCTATCCGTGCATCCCCCAACTTGTTCCGGTGTCAGACTTTCCCCACAGCCGGGCGCAGCGTCGGCGAATGGGCGTGCACCGCCTCCACCAGGGCCTGCACATGCTCCAGCGGCGTGTGCTGGTTGATGCCGTGGCCCAGGTTGAAGATGTGGCCACCCCAGCGGCCGTCGGCACGCTGCGGCGGGCCGAAGCTGTCGAGGATGGCGCGCGCCTCGGCGGCCACCGCCTCAGGCGTGGCGAACAGCGCCATCGGGTCGAAGTTGCCCTGCAGCGCCACCAGGTCGTCGATGCGGCGGCGGGCCAGGCCCAGGTCGGTGGTCCAGTCCAGGCCGACCACATCGGCGCCGGTGGCGGCGATCTGCTCCAGCCACAGTCCACCGCCCTTGGTGAACACGATGGCCGGGATGCGCTGGCCGTTGTGCTCGCGCTTGAGCTGGTTCAGCACCCGCTGGGTGTAGGCCAGGCTGAACTGGTGGAAGGCGCGGTGCTCCAGCACGCCGCCCCAGGAATCGAACACCATCACCGCCTGGGCGCCGGCGTCGATCTGGGCATTCAGGTAGGCGGCCACCGCGTCGGCGTTGATGGCCAGGATGCGGTGCATCAGGTCGGGCCGCGAATACAGCATGGTCTTGACCAGGCGGTAGTCGTCGGACCCGCCGCCTTCGACCATGTAGCAGGCCAGCGTCCAGGGGCTGCCCGAGAAGCCGATCAGCGGCACCCGGCCGTTCAGCGCCTTGCGGATCGAGGTCACCGCGTCGAACACATAGCGCAGCTTGTCCAGGTCGGGCACGGCCAGCTTGGCCACATCGGCCTCGTCGCGCAGCGGATGGGCGAACTTCGGGCCCTCGCCGGCGCCGAAGCTCAGGCCCAGGCCCATGGCGTCGGGCACGGTCAGGATGTCGGAGAACAGGATCGCCGCATCCAGGCGGTAGCGGTCCAGCGGCTGCAGCGTCACGTCGGTGGCGTACTGCGGGTTGGTGGCCAGGCCCATGAAGCTGTTGCCGGCGGCCACGCGCGTGGCCTTGTACTCGGGCAGGTAGCGGCCGGCCTGGCGCATCAGCCAGATCGGCGTGTGGGTGGTTGGCTGGCGCAGGCAGGCCCGCAGGAAGGTGTCGTTTTGCAGCGGTGCGTTCATCCCCGGATTATGGGCGGCGCACCGGGCCGGCCCGGTGCCTGCCGCATGCGGGCATTCACCAGCGCCGGCGGGCGTTGACGGCGCTCAACGGCCGGCCAGCCAGCCAGTCGTCGACCAGGGCATCGGCCTGCGGCTGCTGGGCCGCGGCCCACAGCACCTCGGGCGGCAGCACCCGGGTGCCGGGCGCCGCCTGCGGCAGCGCCACCGCCAGGCGCGCGGCCACGCGGGCCACGGTGTCGCTGCGCACCGGCTGGTCGCCCTGCGGCACCATCCAGTGCAGCTGCCCGATCAGCCAGCTGGCCAGGCGCGCGGGGGCGGGGCCTGCCGCGGCAGACGCCGCAGCGCCTGCCTGGGCCGAGCGCATGAAGACCAGGTGCGCAAAGCCCAGTGCGGCCACCGCGCCTTCGTCCAGCGTCGCCAGGCCGGCCTTCAGCGCCTGCGGCAGCAGGCCGGGGGCATGCGGCACCACCACCACCAGCGATGTCACGCCCACCTGGCGCAGCTGCATGGCCAGCGCCGGCAGGTCGGCCGGCTGCGGGTGGCCGAAGGCGGCCTCGCGGCCGTTGGCATGGCGGGCGCGGTCGAACACCACCACCGCGGTGTCGGGGTGGAAGCGGGCGAAGTCGGTCTCGGCCAGCGGCTCCAAGCCGCGCAGGGCGGTGCGCAGCGGCTGCACCGTCCACACGCCCACCGCCTGGCAGCGGCGGCCGGCCAGCAAACGCTCGACCACCCGTGCACCCAGCGCACCGCCGCCGCCCAGCACCAGCACCCGCGGCATCACGCCGCCAGCCCGCGGCAGGGGCCTGGCGGCGGCGGCCAGGGCCAGCGCGGGATCGTTCATGCCAGGCCCGCCCGGCCGCCCGAAGGGCCTGGCGCGCCCCCACGGGGGGCAGCGAACAGCGTGAGCGTGGGGGCCATGTTGCCCCGATGCTAAGCTGGACCGATTGAAATCCGGCCCGCGGCCCCATCTGCAGGCGAGAACATGCTCCCGGAGGAACCCATGCTGTCCACCTTGCGCCGCCGTCTGCCTGCCCTGGGCCTGGCCCTGGCCCTGTCCGCATCCCTGACCGGTTGCGGCTACAACGACTTCCAGCGCCTCGATGAGCAGGTCAAGAGCGGCTGGGCCGAGGTGCTGAACCAGTACCAGCGCCGCAGCGACCTGATCCCCAACATCGTCGCCACCGTCAAGGGCGAGGCCAACTTCGAGCAGGAGACGCTGACCAAGGTCATCGAGGCGCGCAGCCGCGCCACGTCGATCCAGGCCACGCCCGAGCTGGTGAACGACCCGGCCGCCTTCCAGAAATTCCAGGAGGCCCAGGGCCAGCTGACCGGCGCGCTAAGCCGGCTGATGGTGGTGAGCGAGCAGTACCCCAACCTGAAGGCCAACCAGGCCTTCCAGGACCTGCGGGTGCAGCTGGAAGGCACCGAGAACCGCATCACCGTGGCCCGCAACCGCTACATCAAGACGGTGCAGGACTACAACGTGCTGGCGCGCAGCTTCCCCACCAACCTGACGGCGATGGTGTTCAGCTACGGCGTCAAGCCCAGCTTCACCGTGGCCAACGAGGCGGCGATCAGCGTGCCGCCGGCCGTCAGCTTCGACAAGCCCGCCAGCAAGTGAGCTGAACGTGCACACCGCGCGCCTGCGGGCGCCGCGCGCCGGGCTGCCGCCGGCCATGGCCTGGTTGCTGGCCCTGCTGCTCGCCGCCCTGCTGTGTGGCGGTGCCGCTGCGCAGGACGTGCCGGACATCCCCACCCTCACCGCGCGGGTGATGGACCAGGCCGGCGTGCTGCAGCCCGACCGGCGCGCCGCGCTGGAGGCCAAGCTGGCCGCCTTCGAGGCCCAGGCCGGGCCGCAGATCGTGGTGCTGACGGTGGCCAGCACCGGCATCGAGGACATCGCCGACTATGCCCAGCGGGTCGGCGATGCCTGGAAGATCGGCCGCAAGGACATCGGCGACGGCCTGCTGCTGGTGGTGGCGCGCGACGACCGCAAGCTGCGCATCCAGGTGGCCAAGGCGCTGGAGGGCGCGGTGCCCGACCTGGCGGCACGCCAGATCATCAGCAACCAGATCGCGCCCGCCTTCAAGCGCGGCGACTACGCCGGCGGGCTGGACGCCGGCGTGGATGCGCTGATCGCCCGCATCCGCGGCGAACACCTGCCCGCCCCCACCAGCACCGCCGGCAGCCGGCCTGATGCCGGCTTCGACTGGGAGGAGCTGGCGGTGTTCTTCTTCATCGCCGTGCCGGTGGCCGGCGGCGTGCTCACCAGTGTGCTGGGCCGCAAGCTGGGCGCGGTGCTGACAGCCGGCGGCGCCGGCACGCTGGCCTGGTGGCTGAGCGCCAGCCTGCTGATCGGCGGCCTGGCCGGCATCGTGGCGCTGGTGCTGGTGGGCGTGATGGGCGTGGGCGCGGTGCGCGGTGGTCGCAGTGGCCGCGGCGGTGGCGGGCCGCCCATCATCTGGGGTGGCGGTGGCGGTGGCGGCGGCGGCTTTGGTGGCGGCGGCGGCTTCAGCTCTGGCGGCGGCGGTGATTTCGGCGGCGGCGGCGCCTCGGGAGACTGGTGATGGTGCACAACCCCATGCCCCCACGCCCGCGCCGCAACCTGTGGCAACGGCTGGCCCGCATCCTGCGCCACCGCTGGTGGGACGAGCGTGATGCGGCCCGTGCCCTGCCCGAGGCCGCGCTGCAGCGCATCGAGGCCCGGGTGGCGGCCAGCGAATCCGGCCACAGCGGCGAGATCCGCGTGGTGGTGGAGGCCGGCCTGCCGATCTCCTACCTGTGGCAGGACCTGGCGCCGCGCGACCGTGCCATCACCCTGTTCGGCAAGCTGCGGGTGTGGGACACCGAGGCCAACAACGGCGTGCTGGTCTACCTGCTGCTGGCGGAGCATGCGATCGAGATCGTCGCCGACCGCGGGCTGAACCGGCATGTGGATGCCGCCCAGTGGCAGGCGCTGATCGCGCCGATGCGCGAGGCCTTCCGACAGGGCCGCTTCGAGGCCGGGCTGCTGCAGGCGCTGGAGGCCATCGACGGCCTGCTGCGCCGCCACCATGCGGTGGACGCGCAGCAGGCCAACCCGAACGAGTTGCCGAACCGACCGCTGATGCGCTGACCGGGCGGCGTCAGATCGGCCTGAAGCGTTTGGGCAGGTTTTCCTGCTGCGGTGGGCCCGCCAGGGGCGGGATCCGCAGCGGCTCGGGCGGCACATGGGTGTCGGGCACATGGGCCAGCAGGTGGCGGATCAGCGCCAGCCGGCCACGCCGCTGGTCGTTGAAGTCGACCAGCGTCCACGGTGCATGCCGGGTGTGGGTGGCGGCGAGCATCGCATCCCGCGCCGCCGAGTACGCGGCGTATTGGCTGCGGGATTTCAGGTCGATCGGCGACAGTTTCCAGCGCTTCAGCGGATCCTCCAGTCGCTCGGCGAACCGCCGCTCCTGCTCGGCCTGGTCGACGGTGAGCCAGTACTTGACCAGCAGGATGCCGTCATCGACCAGCATCTTCTCGAAGCTGGGCGCCTGGTCCAGGAAGGCCAGGGCCTGCGCCTCGGTGCAGTAGCCCAGCACCCGCTCGACGCCGGCGCGGTTGTACCAGCTGCGGTCGAACAGCGTGATCTCGCCGGCGGCCGGCAGGTGCGGCACATAGCGCTGGAAGTACCACTGCGACTGCTCGCGCTCGCTGGGCTTGGCCAGCGCCACCACATGGCACTGGCGCGGGTTCAGCGTGTCGGCGATGGCGGCGATGGCGCCGCCCTTGCCCGCCGTGTCGCGGCCCTCGAACACCACCACCAGCCGCCGGCCGGTGTGCTGCAGCCAGCGCGCCAGGTTGTTCAGCGCCAGTTCCAGCGGCTCCAGTTCGGCCAGGTAGTCGGCCTTGCTGAGATGGGACTTGGGCTTGTCGGCCGCCGGCACCGCCACCCCGTCAGCATGCTGCTTCTTTGCGGGCTTCTTGTCCTTGGCCATCGGGGCTCCTGGTGTGGTGACCACCAGCTTAGCCGCAAGGCCCAGAAAAAAGCCTGCCAGGCATGGCCAGGCAGGCTTTCTGTGGCGAGCGCAGGCGCCCGTCGGACAGACTTACCGCTTCTTGCGCAACTTGGAGATGGCGGCGATCTGGGCGGCCATGGTGGCGAATTCGCCCTGGGCCTTGGCGAAGTCGATGTCGGTCTTGGCGTTCTTCATCGCCTCTTCCGCCAGCTTCTTGGCTTCGAGCGCCTTGGCCTCGTCCAGGTCGTGGCCGCGGATGGCGGTGTCGGCCAGCACGGTGACCGTGCCCGGCTGCACTTCCAGGATGCCGCCGGCAACGAAGACGAACACTTCTTCACCGCCATTGGCCGGCTGGATGCGCACCGCACCCGGCTTGATGCGGGTGATCAGCGGCGTGTGCCGCGGCAGGATGCCGAGTTCGCCGTTCTCGCCGGGCAGGGCGACAAACTTCGCCTCGCCCGAGAAGATGCTCGATTCGGCGGAAACCACGTCGACGTGGAGGGTGGCCATGCCGGCTCCTTAGTTGATCTTCTTGGCCTTCTCGAAGGCCTCGTCGATGGTGCCGACCATGTAGAAGGCCTGCTCGGGCAGGTGGTCGCACTCGCCAGCCACGATCATCTTGAAGCCACGGATGGTTTCCTTCAGCGGCACATACTTGCCGGGCGAGCCGGTGAACACCTCGGCCACGTGGAACGGCTGGCTCAGGAAACGCTGGATCTTCCGGGCACGGGCCACGGCCAGCTTGTCTTCCGGCGACAGTTCGTCCATGCCCAGGATGGCGATGATGTCGCGCAGTTCCTTGTAGCGCTGCAGCGTCGACTGCACGGCACGGGTGGTGCTGTAGTGCTCTTCACCCACCACGTTCGGGTCGACCTGGCGGCTGTTGCTGTCCAGCGGGTCCACGGCGGGGTAGATGCCCAGCGAGGCGATGTCGCGCGACAGCACCACGGTGGCGTCCAAGTGGGCGAAGGTGGTGGCAGGCGACGGGTCGGTCAGGTCGTCCGCCGGCACGTACACGGCCTGGATCGAGGTGATCGAGCCGACCTTGGTCGACGTGATCCGCTCCTGCAGGCGGCCCATTTCCTCGGCCAGCGTCGGCTGATAGCCCACGGCGGAGGGCATGCGGCCCAGCAGCGCCGACACTTCGGTACCGGCCAGCGTGTAGCGGTAGATGTTGTCGACGAAGAACAGCACGTCACGGCCTTCGTCGCGGAACGACTCGGCGATGGTCAGGCCGGTCAGGGCCACGCGCAGACGGTTGCCCGGGGGCTCGTTCATCTGGCCGTAGACCATGGACACCTTGCTGTCCTCGAGCTTCTCCAGGTTCACGACGCCCGAGTCGGCCATCTCATGGTAGAAGTCGTTGCCTTCGCGGGTGCGCTCACCCACGCCGGCGAACACCGACAGACCCGAGTGGGCCTTGGCGATGTTGTTGATCAGCTCCATCATGTTCACGGTCTTGCCCACGCCGGCGCCGCCGAACAGGCCCACCTTGCCGCCCTTGGCGAACGGGCAGATCAGGTCGATCACCTTGATGCCGGTTTCCAGCAGTTCTTGGCTGGGGCTCAGCTCGTCATAGCTGGGGGCCTTGCGGTGGATCGGGGCCGACAGCTCCATGCTGACCGGGCCGCGCTCGTCGATGGGGTTGCCCAGCACGTCCATGATGCGGCCCAGCGTGGCCTTGCCCACCGGCACGGTGATGTTGGCGCCGGTGTTGCTGACCATCAGACCGCGGCGCAGGCCGTCGGACGAGCCCAGCGCAATGGTGCGCACCACGCCGTCGCCCAGCTGCTGCTGCACTTCCAGCGTCAGCGTCGAACCGTCGAGCTTGAGGGCGTCATAGACGCGGGGCATGGCATCACGCGGGAATTCCACGTCCACCACGGCGCCGATGCACTGAACGATCTTGCCCTGTGCTTGTGTATTGGCCATTTCAGATTTCCTTCAAACAGTGTTCTGTGCGTGCGGCCTGATCAGCCGCTGATGGCGGCGGCGCCGCTGACGATCTCGGACAGCTCGGTGGTGATCGCGGCCTGGCGGGTCTTGTTGTAGACCAGCTTGAGCTCACCGATCAGGTTGCCGGCGTTCTCGGTCGCGGCCTTCATGGCCACCATGCGGGCCGACTGCTCCGAGGCCATGTTCTCGGCCACCGCCTGGAACACCAGTGCCTCGATGTAGCGGGTCAGCAGCTCGTCGATCACGGTGGCGGCGTCGGGCTCGTAGATGTAGTCCCAGCCGTGCTGCGCCTTCTCGGCGGCCGTCTGCTCGAGACGGTTGGCCGACAGCGGCAGCAGCTGCTCGATCACCGCCTCCTGCTTCATCGTGTTGATGAAACGGGTGTAGCAGAGCAGCACCTTGTCGACCTTGCCTTCGACGAACGCGTCCAGCATCACCTTCACCGGGCCGATCAGCTTCTCGAGCACCGGTGCATCCCCCAGCTGGGTGGCGTGGCTGACCACGTTGGCACCGATGCGGTTGAGGAAGCCGAAGCCCTTGTTGCCGATGGCCACCGCCTGCGCCGTGCCACCTGCGGTCTGCACATCGCGCAGTTCGTTGGTGACGGCGCGCAGCACGTTGGTGTTGAGGCCGCCGCACAGGCCCTTGTCGGCGGTGACGACGATGAAGCCGGTCACCTTGGACGAGCCACCCGAGCGCATGTAGGCGCTCTTGTACTCGGGGTTGGCCTGCGACAGGTTGGCCGTGATGTTGCGGATCTTGTCGGCGTAAGGCCGGGCCGCACGCATGCGGTCCTGCGCCTTGCGCATCTTCGACGCCGAGACCATTTCCATGGCCTTGGTGATCTTCTTCGTGTTCTCGAAGCTCTTGATCTTGCCGCGGATCTCTTTACCGACTGCCATGGCAGTGCTCCTTGTGGCTGTCGGTGGTCAGGCGAACGACTTCTTGAAGGCCGTGATCGCGGCGACCAGCTCTTCCTCGGCGCCCTTGTCCATGGCCTTGTCGTTCTCCAGCTTGGCAAGCAGGGCAGCGTGGCTGCTCTTCAGGTGCTGGTGCAGGCCGTGTTCGAACGCCAGGACCTTCTTGACCTCGATGTCGTCGAAGTAGCCCTTGTTGACGGCGTACAGCGTGGCGCCCATCAGGCTGATCGGCAGCGGCGAGTACTGGGCCTGCTTGAGCAGTTCGGTCACGCGGGCACCGCGGTCCAGCTGCTTCTTGGTGGCCGCGTCCAGGTCGGAGGCGAACTGGGCGAAGGCCGCCAGTTCACGGTACTGGGCCAGGTCGGTCCGGATGCCGCCCGACAGGCTCTTGATCAGCTTGGTCTGGGCGGCCGAACCCACGCGCGACACCGAGATACCGGCGTTGATGGCGGGGCGGATGCCGGCGTTGAACAGACTGGTTTCCAGGAAGATCTGGCCGTCGGTGATCGAGATCACGTTGGTCGGCACGAAGGCCGACACGTCACCGGCTTGCGTCTCGATGATCGGCAGCGCGGTCAGCGAGCCGGTCTTGCCCTTGACTTCACCCTTGGTGAAGGCTTCGACGTAGTCGGCGTTCACACGGGCGGCGCGCTCGAGCAGGCGGCTGTGGAGATAGAACACGTCGCCGGGGAAGGCTTCGCGGCCCGGCGGGCGGCGCAGCAGCAGCGAGACCTGGCGGTAGGCCACGGCCTGCTTGGACAGGTCGTCATAGACGATCAGGGCGTCCTGGCCACGGTCGCGGAAGTACTCGCCCATGGTGCAGCCCGAGTAGGCCGACACGTACTGCATGGCGGCCGATTCCGAGGCGGTGGCGGCCACGACGATGGTGTACTCCATCGCGCCATTGGCTTCCAGCGCGCGCACGACGTTCTTGATCGACGATGCCTTCTGGCCGATCGCGACGTACACGCAGGTCATGTTCTGACCCTTCTGGTTGATGATCGCGTCGATCGCCACCGCGGTCTTGCCGGTCTGGCGGTCGCCGATGATCAGCTCGCGCTGGCCACGGCCGACGGGCACCATCGAGTCGATCGACTTCAGGCCGGTCTGCACCGGCTGGTCCACCGACTTCCGCGCGATCACGCCCGGGGCGACCTTCTCGATCACGTCGGTCATCTTGGCGTTGATCGGGCCCTTGCCGTCGATGGGCTGGCCCAGCGCGTTGACCACGCGGCCGATCAGCTCGGGGCCGACGGGCACTTCCAGGATGCGGCCCGTGCACTTCACGGTGTCGCCTTCGGAGATGTGCTCGTACTCGCCCAGAATCACGGCGCCGACGGAGTCGCGCTCGAGGTTCAGGGCCAGGCCGTAGGTGGGTTGGCCACTGGCGGTGGCGGGGAACTCCAGCATTTCGCCGGCCATCACGTCCGACAGGCCGTGCACACGCACGATGCCGTCGGTCACGGACACCACGGTGCCCTGGTTCTTGATGTCAGCCGATGCACCCAGGCCCTCGATGCGGGACTTGATGAGTTCGGAAATCTCTGCGGGATTCAATTGCATTGCGTTCTCCTTGCGACAGCGTTGAGGCGGCGGGCCGGACGGTGGGTGCGGCCCCGGGCCATCACGCCGTCAGGGCGACTTTCATTTGTTCCAGGCGTGCCTTCACCGAGGTGTCGAGCACTTCGTCGCCCACCACCACGCGGATGCCGCCGATGAGTTCGGCGTCGATCTCGACCCGGGCCTTGAGCTTGCGACCGAAGCGCTTCTCCAGCGATGCCACCACGTCGGCCAGGGCCGCGTCGTCGATGGGGAAGGCGCTGTAGACGGTGGCGTCCGACGAACCCGACTGGGCGTTGACCAGGGCGGTGAACTGCGCAGCGATCTCGGGCAGCGCATTCAGGCGGCCGTTCTCGATCACCGCGGACAGCAGGTTGCTGACCTTGGGGTCGAGCGCGGTCTGCGCAGCGCCGGTCACCACCTCGAAAACCTGGGCAGCGCCCACCTTCGGGTTGTCGGCGAACTGGCGCAGCTGGGCATCGGCCGCCACGGCGGCCAGCACGCCCATCTGGCCGGTCAGGCCGGCCGCAGCGCCGCCGGCGGCCTTGAACAGCGCCTCGGCGTAGGGACGTGCGATGGTTGCAAGCTCGGCCATGGTCAGAGTTCCGCCTTCAGGCGGCCCAGCAGTTCGGCATGCACACCAGCATTGACCTCACGGCGCAGGATCGCTTCCGCGCCCTTGACCGCCAGGCCGGCGACCTGCTCACGCAGCGCCTCGCGGGCCTTGACGGCCTCCTGCTCGGCTTCGGCCTTGGCCGCTGCAATGATCTTGGCGCCTTCTTCCGAGGCGCGCGCCTTGGCTTCCTCGACCATCTGCTGGCCCAGGCGCTCGGCATCGGCCAGGCGCTTGGCGGCGTCGGTGCGGGCGGCAGCCAGTTGCTGCTCGACACGCTGGTTGGCCGCAGCCAGATCGCTCTTGGCCTTGTCGGCAGCCGACAGGCCTTCGGCGATCTTCTTCGCGCGCTCGTCGAGCGCGGTGGCGATCGGCGGCCAGACGAATGACATCGTGAACCAGACGAGGATCGCAAACACGATCATCTGGGCGATGAGGGTACCGTTGATGCTCACTTTGATGCCTCAATCACGGTGTGGAACACAGCGGGTGCACGGCGTCTGCCGCACGCACCCGCAGCCAGGGGCGAACCCCTTGCGCGCGACTTACTTCGGCAGGTTGGCGATC
Organism: Pseudaquabacterium pictum; assembly: GCF_005403045.1. Taxonomy (GTDB): domain Bacteria; phylum Pseudomonadota; class Gammaproteobacteria; order Burkholderiales; family Burkholderiaceae_C; genus Pseudaquabacterium; species Pseudaquabacterium pictum. Next base: position 25,073 of record NZ_BJCL01000015.1, on the reverse strand, counting down.
TGGCCCAGGAACGGGTTGGCGGTGGCGAACCACAGCGCGATACCGGTGCCGATGATGAAGGCCGCGTCGATCAGGCCGGCCAGCAGGAACATCTTGGTCTGCAGTTCGCCCATCAGTTCGGGCTGGCGGGCAGCGGATTCGAGGTACTTGCTGCCCATGATGCCGATACCGATACAGGCGCCGACGGCACCCAGACCAATGATCAGGCCAGCGGCGAGGGCGACAAAGCTGATGACTTCCATGATGACTCCAGTTGAGTTGGTTGAGTTGAAAGGGATGAAGCGAGAAAAACCAAAGCCTGCCGGCCCGGGGGATGACAAGGGGCCCAGGGGCCCCCTTGCACAAAGAGCCAGCCGGCTCAGTGAGCGTCGTGTGCTTGACCCAGATACACCAGGGTCAGCATCATGAACACGAAGGCCTGCAAGGCGACGATCAGGATGTGGAAGATGGCCCACACCGTGCCGGCCACGATGTGACCGAGGAACAGGGCGATGCCCGTGCCGGTGAAGGCGAAGGCGCCACCCATCAGGGCGATCAGCATGAAAATCAGTTCGCCGGCGTACATGTTGCCGAACAGCCGCATGCCGTGCGAGACGGTCTTGGCCACGAACTCGATCATCTGCATCAGGAAGTTGACCGGATACAGGTAGAACTTGTCGCCGAACGGGGCCGAGAAGAGCTCGTGCACCCAGCCGCCGAAGCCCTTGATCTTGACGTTGTAGTACAGGCAGATCAGCAGCACCGACACCGACAGGCCCATGGTCACCGACAGGTCGGCGGTGGGCACCACGCGCATGTAGTGGATGCCCATCATCTCGCCGATCTTGGGCAGCAGGTCGACGGGCAGGAAGTCCATCGAGTTCATCAGCAGGATCCAGACGAACACCGTCAGCGCCAGCGGCGAGACCAGCTTGCGGCTCTGGGCGCTGTGCACGATGCCCTTGGCCTGGCTGTCGACCATCTCGACGAGCATCTCCACCGCCGCCTGGAAGCGGCCGGGCACACCCGAGGTGGCCGACTTGGCGGCGCGCCACAGGAAGAAGCTGCCCACCACACCGAGCAACACCGCATAGAAGATGCTGTCGATGTTGAACACCGAGAAATCGACGATGGCGGTCTGCTTCTGATTCTGCAGATGGGTCAGGTGGTGAATGATGTATTCACCGGCGGTCGGTCCGCTCCCTGCGGCGTGTTCTGCGGCTGCCATGCGTGTTGTCCAGTTCCGTCTTGTCTCAGATCGGGCGCCGCCGCCAGAGCAGCGCCACCCAGTACACCTTCATGCACACCACCAGGCCCACCAGCAAGGCAGGCCAGACCAGCGGTTGCACGACACGGCCCGCGACCACCAACATCGCGAGCGATACCCCAATTTTCACCATCTCCCACAACATGAAGCTGACTGCCGAAGCGCCCGGCGCCATGCTGGAGAGCTTGCTGGTCATGCCGCGCGCCATGAGGGCGCCCGGCAACACCACGGTGGCCGCGCCATAGAGCAACGACCAGCCGACTTCCGTCCTCCCGGTGACCAGCCACCCGATCAGGGCGACCACCACACCCACCACCGCTTGCACGGCGACGACCCGCCAGGGTGACACCGGCGGCTCCTGGGCCCTCAAGGCCGCCGCCTCTTCTCGAGTCAGCGGCTTGAAGCTTGGATTTGCTTCCCCATCTTCTGCGGCATCCCACCCCGCCGGACGGCCCTTTTCATGCAATGGCCGACTGGTCATGTGTGTTACGACGCGCTGGTTGCGGCAAACCGCGGGAGTATACGTGGAAACCCGTTGGCGGCCGCCTCCCCCAACTTGGGCGTGGGGTTGGAACAGCGGGGTTACAGCCGCGCCAGGTGCGCCGGCATCCCCGGCACGTCCACCCGGCACTGCAGCACGCAGCCGGCCAGCGGCTGCGCCGCCAGCTCGTCGGGCGGGCGCTTGTCGCGGGCGGTGGTGATGTAGAGCGTCTTCAGGTCGGGTCCGCCGAAGCAGGGCATGGTGGGGCATCGCACCGGCAACGGCAGCTCGGCCAGCAGGCTGCCGTCGGGCGCCAGGCGCAGCAGGCGCTGGCCCTCGAACATCGCCACCCAGTAGGCACCGGCGCTGTCCATGGCAGCGCCGTCGGGGCGGCCGCCATAACCGCTGAGCGGCGCGGCCGGATCGCGCAGCGGGAACTGCGCAAACAGCCGCTGGCGCGACAGGCTGCCGTCGCTGGCATCCAGGTCGAAGGCCTGCACCCGATGGCCCTTGGTGTCGGCCCACAGCAGGGTGCGGCCGTCTGGGCTGAAGGCCAGGCCGTTGCTGGCGGCGATGCCGCCGGCCATCCGCTGCAGCCCGCCGCCATCCAGGCAGTACAAGGCGGCGTCGGGGGCCCGCTTGTCGTCGATGGTGCCAACCCAGAAGCGGCCCTGCGCATCGGCCTTGCCGTCGTTGAAGCGCTGGGCGGCGGGGTCGTAGGGCGGCGGCGCCACCCGGGTGCGCTCGCCGCTGTGCGGATCGAACCGCCACAGACCGTCGCGCGCGGCCAGCAGCAGGCCGCCCCCCAGCAGCGGCGCGATGCATCCAGGCTCGCTGGGGACATGCCATTCATCATGGCGCCCGGTGACGGGGTTGTAGCGGTTGAGCTGCAGACCGGGGATGTCGACCCAGTACAGCAGTTGCTCGTCGGGATGCCACAGCGGCGATTCGCCCAGCAGCGACGGCGCCACGGGCAGGGCAGTGATCTCGGTCATGCCTGGATTCTCAGCCGAGGTCGACCTTCAGGTAGTGCGCGCCGGGGATGGGGTTGAAGTAGTACGGCGGCACTTCCTCGAAGCCCAGCGTGGCGTAGAGGCCGCGTGCGGCCTCCATGTCGTCCAGCGTGTCCAGCAGCATGGCCGAGTAGCCGGCCTGCACTGCGCCGTCGATCAGCGCCTGGGCCAGCAGCCGGCCCAGGCCGAAGCGGCGGAAGGCCCGGCGCACGTAGAGGCGTTTCATCTCGCAGGCGTTGGCATAGTCGACATCGGCCAGCGGGCGGAAGGCGCCACAACCGGCGAGCTCACCGTCCACCCAGGCCAGCAGCAGCGCGCCCTGCGGCGCCGCATAGTCACCGGGCAGCGCGGCCAGTTCGGCCTCGAAGTTCTGGAAGCACAGGTCGACGCCCAGGCCGGCCGCGTACTCGCGGAACAGCGCCCGCGTGGCGTCCAGCGCCTCGGGCGTGTCGGGTGTCTGCAGCCGGATGTCGGGCGCGGCCATGGGCAGCTGGTCAGGCCCCCTGGCGGGCGATCCACACCACCAGCGCGGCGCAGGCGGCCAGCACCACGGCGGCCAGGCCGCGGTTGGCGAGGCCGTCCTGGGTGGCGGGCACATCGGCGGGCAGCGGCTTGTCGCCGGTGATCATCGGCGTGACCAGGTTCTTGCCGCGCAGCTTGTAGACCACGATCGCCACGATGTGCAGCGCCACCAGTCCCAGCAGGATCCACTGGCCATAGCCCTTGTGCCAGCCAGTGGCGGCGATGCCCGTGGCGCTGGCCACAAAGCGGTTGAGCGGGCCGGTGGTGGCGATCTCGTCGTCGGAGATCAGGCCGGTGCCCACCTGCACCAGCAGCAGCGCGATCAGCGCGAACACCGAGAACGCGCCCAGGGGGCTGTGGCCCACCTCGAAGTGGTCACCGGGGCGGTGGTCGCCGCGCAGGTAGCGCAGCACCGTGCCCGGGGCATAAATGAAGCTGGCAAAGCGCGACCAGCGCCCGCCGACCAGCCCCCAGACGACGCGGAAGACCAGCAGCGCCAACACCACCAGCCCCAGGCGCATGTGCCAGACCATGGCATTGCCGCCCACCTTGGCAGTGACGACCAGGGCGATCACGCAGATGGCCAGCACCCAGTGGAAGGCACGTGTCGGCAGATCCCAGACCCGCACCGGAGGATGTTCGACATCGCTTGTCATCGGCCAGGCCTTGTCAGTTGCACAGGTTGGCAACGATAGCCGAAACCGTGCAGGGTCTTTCCGCAGGTGCGGTCGGGAATTTCCAGCCTTCCCACCCGTAGACTCACGGCTGCCCGGCATCCACCCCGGGCGCACCGTGTCCATCCCTGTTGGAGGTTTTGCATGAAACGACTGCTCCTGGCCACCTTGGCCGCCGTTGGCGCGATGGCTGCCCTGCCTGCCGCAGCCCAGTTCCAGAAGCCGGAAGACGCGATCAAGTACCGCCAGTCCGCCTTCACCGTGATGGGCAACCATGTCGGTCGCATCGGTGCCATGGCCTCCGGTCGCGCACCGTTCGACGCCAAGGCCGCCGCCGAAAGCGCGAACATCGTGGCGACGCTGGCCTCGCTGCCCGGCACTGCCTTCGGACCGGGCACCGACAAGGGCATGCCCAACCGCGCCAAGCCCGAGATCTGGAGCGACGCCGCCAAGTTCAAGGCCGCCAACGACAAGATGATCGCCGAGGTCGCCAAGCTCGACGCCGCCGCCAAGAGCGGCAGCCTGGACGCGATCAAGGCCGCGATGGGCGCCGTGGGCGGCAGCTGCAAGGCCTGCCACGACGACTTCCGCGCCGAGAAATACAGCAACTGATCCTGCTGCAGCTTGTTCGGGGGCCCGCTTCGGCGGGCTTTCTGCTGTCTGGCGCTCAGGCCGGCTCGGCGAAACCGAGCACCACGCGCCGGGTCTTGGCGCTCTTCTTCTCGATCTTGGTGACGACGACGGCACCGATCTCGGCGGTGTTGTCCACATGGGTGCCGCCGCAGGGCTGCAGGTCGACGCCCTGCACTTCCACCAGGCGCACCCGACCCGATCCGCGCGGCGGCTGCACGCTCATGCTGCGCACCAGACCGGAGTTGGCGTCGAGCTCGGCATCGGTGATCCAGCGGGTGGTCACCGGGTGGGCGGCGGCCACCAGGCGGGCGATGCCGGCGGTCAGCGTGTCCTTGTCCAGCGGCTCGGTCATGTGGAAGTCCAGCCGCGCGTAGCCGGCGGTGATGCTGCAGCCGTCCACCGGGTGCGGCACCAGGGCGCACAGCAGGTGGGTGGCGGTGTGGAAACGGCGGTGGGCCATGCGCCGGTCGGCATCGATGGTGGCCGTCACCGCCTGGCCGGCAGCCCAACCCGACAGGTCGGTGCCGGGCGCCACCAGGTGCAGGATCTGGCCCGGCTCGGCGCCCTTGCGGGTGTCGACGATGGCCAGGCTGGCACCGTCGGCCCGCTGCAGGTGGCCGGTGTCACCGGCCTGGCCGCCGCCCTGCGGGTAGAACACCGTGCGGTCGAGGGTGAGTCCAGCCTCGCTGACGCTGGTCAGCGAGGCGCTGCATTGCAGCAGCGTGGCGTCGTCGCGGAAGAGTTCGTCGGTCATGCGGTGCTCAGGGTGATGGGGCCGCGCAGCGTGTCCAGCGTGACGGCGATGGCCGGCCCGCCGGCCACCACCTGCGCGCCGCGGAAGCGCAGCAGCGTGGCCTCGCGCGGCTGCACTGCGCCGAAGCGCACGGCCTGCAGCGCCACCGGTGACGGCGGCATGGCCTCGGTGGGATGGCGGCCCTGCCACTGGATCAGCACCGGCAGCCGGCCCTGCCCGGGCAGCGCGCCGTCGTCACGCACCAGGATGCGCCAGGACAGCAGGCCCTCGGGTGTCATGCGCTCGGCAGCCAGCGCCGGGCCGGGGTCGGCCGCGAAGTTGATCAGGCCCCAGCGCAACATCTCGACGTTGGGCGTGCGGGCCACCGCGGTCAGCAGCTGCGGGCCCTGGGCCAGGCGGGCCTGCACCGCCGGGTCGTCCAGGCCGAACCAGCGCACCCGGCCGGGCGGCGGCGCGGACGGGTCGATGGCGATGATCTCGAGGTAGGTGTTGGCGAAACCCGGGCCGTCGATGCGCAGCAGCCGGTTGTGCGTGCCCATGAAGGGATGCACGCCACCCGGGCCGGGTGCCACGCCGAAGGTGGCTTCACACCAGGCCGCGCCCTGCGCCAGGCTGGCCGCGCCGATGACGAGGTGGTCGATGTCGCAGTTCACAGCCTCACGATACCCGAGACCACGTCGCAGACCGCACCGCCAATCCAGACGTCGGCGCCTTCGCGCTGCACATGCACCCGGCCGGCGCGGCCCAGCGCGGCGCCCTGGGCGGCCACATAGGCCTCGGGCGCCAGGCCGGCGCCGATCAGCCACTGCGCCAGGCCGGCATTCAGGCTGCCGGTGACCGGGTCTTCCGGCACGCCCAGGCCGGGCACGAAGGCACGCACCTCGAACTGGCATTCGGCGCCGGCCGGGTGCGGGCCCACCACGCCCAGCTTGAGGCCGCGCATCGCGGCGAAATCGGGCCGCAGTGCCAGCACGGTGGCGGCATCGGCCAGCAGCGCGCCCATCCAGCCGGGGCCGTTGTCGACCCACTCCAGCCGCAGCACCTGGTCATCGGCCAGGCCCAGCGCGGCCACGGCCTGGGCGCGCAGCGTGGGCTCGACCGGGCCGGTGCGGCGCAACGCCGGGGCGGCGAAGGCCAGGCGATCCCCATCCCGCCGCACCCGCACCCGGCCGACGCCGCACTGCTGCACCACCACGCCGGGGTCGCGCGGCACGCCGCCGGCGGCCAGCCAGGCATGGCAGCTGCCCAGCGTGGGGTGGCCGGCAAACGGCAATTCGCCGCCGGGGGTGAAGATGCGCACCCGGTAGTCGGCTTCCGGGTCGTCGGGCGGCAGCAGGAAGGTGGTTTCCGACAGGTTGGTCCAGCGCGCCATGTCGGCCATCTGGGCGTCGGTCAGGCCCTGGGCGTCGTGCACCACGGCCAGCGGGTTGCCGCGCAGCGGCACGGTGGTGAAGACATCGAGCTGGGAGAAGCGGCGTTCGGTCATGGGGGATCGATGGAAGTCAGGGCATGGCGGCGCCGACGGTGGCGCGCACCGGGATGCCGGTGGGGTCGAAGCCTTCGAGGCAGTGCACGTTGATGCCGAAGTGGTCCGGCGTCACCCGCTTGCGGTGGAAGGGGTAGATGCCGCACAGCTGGCAGAAGTGGTGCACCGCGGTGTGGGTGTGCCACTGGTAGCTGGCCAGCTGCTCGGCGCCGGCCAGCAGCTCGAAGGCGCTTTCATGCACCTTGACCATCAGCGCGTTCTTGCGCCTGCAGAGCGAGCAATCGCAGGTGGTCAGCTCGGGAAAGTCGGTGGTGATGGCGAAGCGCACCGCGCCGCAGTGGCAGCTGCCCTGCAGGCGCTGCAGCGGGCGGCTGCCGGCTGGCGTCACGGCGCTTCCTCGCGTGTGCCGTCGATGTGGGTGCGCAGCACCTTGCCCAGCGTGGCCACGCCGCTGGCGATGTCGTCGGGCGACAGGGTGACGAAGCTCAGGCGCAGCGTGCGCGGATCGGCGGCGTGGGCATAGAACGCCGCGCCGGGCACGTAGGCGATGCCCTGGGCCACCGCCTGCGGCAGCAGCGCCATCGCATCGCAGCCGGCGGGCAGGCGCAGCCAGAAGAACATGCCGCCCTGCGGCCGCTGCCATTCGGTGCCCTCGGGCATGTGGCGCTGCAGCGCCTCGGCCATGGCCGCGCACTGGGCGGCATAGCGCGCGCGGATGGTGGGCACATGCTGGTCGAGGAAGCCGTTCTTGATGACCTCGTGCACCACCCGCTGGTTGATGCCGGGCGTGTGCAGGTCGGCCGCCTGCTTGGCCTGCAGCAGCTTGGGGTACAGCGCCGGTGGCGCCACCAGGTAGCCCAGGCGGAAGCCCGGCGTCAGCACCTTGCTGAAGCTGCCGAGGTACAGCACGCCCTCGGGCCAGCGCGCGGCCAGCGGCGCCGGCGGCGGGGCGTCGAACCACAGGTCGCCATACGGGTTGTCTTCCACCAGCGGCAGGCCCACGGCCTGGGCGGCGGCCAGCAGCGCCAGGCGCCGCGCCTCGGGCAGCACCCGGCCGGTGGGGTTCTGGAAGTTGGGCAGCAGGTAGGCGAAGCGGGTGCCCGGCGCATCGTGCGGCAGCGCGCGGATGGAATCGGGCAGCGGGCCGTCGGCATCACCGGCCAGGCTGGTGTAGATCGGCTCGTAGGGGTTGAAGGCCTGCAGCGCGCCCAGGTAGGTGGGCGTTTCCACCGCCACCGGCGCGCCGGCGTCCACCAGCACCTTGCCGACCAGGTCCAGCCCCTGTTGCGAGCCGGTGGTGATCAGCACCTGGCCGGGGTCGACCCGCATGCCCATGCCGCCCAGGTGCTGGGCCACCCACTCGCGCAGCGGGCCGAAGCCCTCGCTGGCGGCGTATTGCAGCGCCTCGCGCGGGGCCTGGGTCAGCACGCGGTCGCAAGCCTCGCGGATGGCCTGGATCGGGAAGGTGTCGGCCGACGGCAGGCCGCCGGCCATCGACAGGATGCCGGGCTGCTCGGTCACCTTCAGGATCTCGCGGATGATCGAAGGGTTCAGCCGCGCGCTGCGGCGGGCCAGGGTCCAGAGGGTCATGGGGGTCTCCTGAAGGGGATTCGGTTCGGGTCAGGCCAGCGCCGTGCGCAGGGCCTGCAGCAGGCGCTGCACATCCTGGTCGTTCACATGCAGGTGCGGCGCAAAGCGCAGCGAGCTGCCGCGCTGGCTGATGTGCACATCCTGGGCGCGCAGATCGGTCAGCAGGGTGGTGGTGGCGCCATCCGGCAGGCGGGCGCCCAGCAGGTGCGGCGAGCGCTGCGCCGGCGGCACCACGGCCAGGCCCAGCGGCTGCAGCGCGTCCGCAATCTGCGTGTTGATGGCGGCCAGGCGGGCAGCGATGGCCGGCACGCCCCAGGCCTGGACCTGGCGCAGCGTGACCACCATGCCGGGCAGCAGCGTGGGCGTGCCCTTCTCGCCGACGTCGAAGCGGCGGGCGCCGCTCTGGTAGGCATCGGCATAGCGCACCAGGCCGGCGAAATCCTCGGCGCCTTCGCGCGACAGCCAGGACTCCTCCAGCGGCCGGGCGCCTTGCCACGCCGGGGCGACGTACAACAGGCCGGTGCCGTAGGGCGCCAGCAGCCACTTGTAGCCGGCGGCCACCAGGAAGTCGGGCTGCACCGTGTCCACCGACAGCGGCACCGCGCCCAGGCTCTGGGTGGCATCGACCACCAGCGCGGCACCCACCGCCCGGCAGGCGGCGCCCACGGCCACCAGGTCGATGGCGGCGCCGTTGGTCCAGTGGCAGGTGGGCACGGCCACCGCTCGAATGTTGGGATGGTGGCCCGGGCGGATGGCGGCCAGCAGCGCCGCCGTCCAGTCGCCATCGGCCGGCGTGGGCACGGTGTGGATCCGCGCGCCGCGCTCGGCCGCGGTGCGGCGCCAGGTCAGCACATTGCTGGGGAAGTCTTCATCGATCAGCAGGATGCCGTCGCCCGGCCGCAGCGTGGGCTCGATGGCGCGGGCAGCGGTGGCCAGGCCGTAGCTGGCGGCCGGCACGATGGCCCAGCTGTCGGCGCCGCCGCCGAACAGCGCCGCCGCCAGGCCGCGGATGGTCTCGGCATCATCGAAGAACTGCGCCGGCTGGCGCAGCCAGGGCTGGCTCTTGGTCCGTGCGCCGGCCAGCAGCGCATCGCGCGTGGCGTTGAGCTGCGGCCCGTTGTAGGCGCAGTTGAAGTAGGCGATGTGCGGCGGCACATCGAACAGGTGGCGCTGGGACGGCAACGGTGTCGACATCGGTTCAGGACTCCTTCAGGGCCGGCGGCGGCGCCACGGCCATGCGCCGCGACAGGAACACCGTGGCCATCACCGCCAGCGCAAACGCCACGGTCACCGGCTGCAGCGGCTCGCCCAGCAGCGGCACCGCCAGCAGCATCGACAGGAACGGCTGCAGCAGCTGGATCTGGCTGACCCGCAGCATGCCACCCAGTTGCAGCCCGCGGTACCAGGCGAAGAAGCCCAGCCACACCGAGAACACGCTGACATACAGGAAGCCGCCCCAGGCCGCTGCCCGCACCGGCCCGGTGGGCCAGGTGGCCAGCGCCACCGGCACGGTGATGGGCAGGCACAGCACCAGCAGCCAGCTGATGACCTGCTGCGGCGGCATCGGCGCGCTGCCGTCGCCCTGCGGCGCCGACAGCTGCGCGCCCTTCACATAGCCGAAGCCGCCCCAGGCCACGGCCAGCAGCAGCAGGCCGTCGGCCGCCTGCAGGTGCGCCCCACCCTGCCAGGCAGCGAAACCCAAAACCAGGGCCGTGCCGGCACCGGCACAACCCCAGAAGCCGGCCGACGGCCGCTGGCGCAGCAGCACCGCGCCGATGGCCGCGGTGGCGATCGGCAGCAGACCCGACACCACCGCCGCATGCGCCGCATCCACCCGCTGCACCGCCAGCCCCAGGAACAGCGGAAAGCCGAACACCACACCCAGCGCGGTGAGGGCCAGCTGCCGCCACTGCGCCGGCCGCGGCCGCGGCGCGCCGGTGGCCCACAGCCAGGCGCCGGCCAGCAGCCCGGCCAGCGCCGCCCGGCCGATGGCCACGAACACCGCCGGCAGCTGCGGCACATCCAGGCTGCCCGAGGCCAGGCGGGTCATCGGGATGGTCAAGGCAAAGACCAGCACGCCCAGCGCGCCCAGCCACCAGCCCAGCGCCTGGGGTGACAGGCGCGGTGCGGGGACCAGGGCGGGTTGCAGGGGGGCGGGCATCGGCCCAGTCTAGGCGCGCCGGCAACACAGCTTCAGTACACTGCGCAATACAGATTGCAGAACTGTATTGCCCACATGCCCGATACAGCCACCACCACCGACCTCCCCGCCAACGCCGCCGGCACCCTGGGCCAGCAGCTGGCTGCCCGGGTGGCAGAGCGCATCCGCCGCGGTGCGCTGTCGCCCGGCGCCCGGCTGCCGTCGGTGCGCGAAGGCGCGCGCCTGCACGGCGTGAGCCCCAGCACCGTGGTGTCGGCCTATGACCAGCTGCAGGCCCAGGGCCTGGTGGAGGCGCGGCGGCAACGCGGCTTCTATGTGCGGGAGCCCCTGGCCGCGGCGCGCGGTGCGGCGGCTGCGGCGGTGCCCGCGGCGCCGACCGCCCCGCTGGCGCCACCGCTGGACGCCACCGCGCTGATCCGCGGCATGTTCCAGCAGGGCGCGGCCACCACCGGGCCGGGCATGGGCACGCTGCCCGAGGCCTGGCTGGACCAGCCGCTGCTCGACCGCGCCTTGCGCCGCACCCTGGGCCGGCCCACCCAGCGCGGCGGCAGCGCCGCCGGCGAGGCGCTGCGCTACGGCAACCCGGCCGGCGACGAGGTGCTGCGCCAGGCCATGGCGCGCCGCCTGGCCGGCGAACTGGGCATCGCCGCCCAGGCCGGGCAGATCGTCACCACCATCGGCGCCACCCATGCGCTGGACGTGGTGGCCCGCACCCTGCTGCAGCCGGGCGATGCGGTGCTGGTCGACGAACCCGGCTGGGCGGTGGAATTCGCCCGCCTCACCCGCATGGGCATGCGCCTGCTGCCGGTGCCGCGCGGGCCCGACGGACCCGACCTGGCGGTGATGGCGCAGCTGCTGGCGCAGCACCGGCCGCGGCTGTATGTGACCGTGTCGGTGCTGCACAACCCCACCGGCCAGTCACTGAGCCTGGCGGCGGCCCACCAGATCCTGAAGCTGGCAGAGCAGCATGACCTGACCATCGTCGAGGACGACACCTACGCCTGGCTGGCGCCGCCGCATGCGCCGCGGCTGGCCGCGCTGGACGGGCTGCAGCGCACCGTCTACATCACCGGCTTCTCCAAGATCCTGGCGCCGGCCTGGCGGGTGGGCATGGTGGCGGCCGCGCCGGCCCTGGCCGAGCGGCTGGTCGACAGCAAGCTGCTGGGCATGCTGACCACGCCGGCCCTGCTGGAGCGGGCGGTGGCCTGGTGCCTGGACCAGGGCCTGCTGCGCCGCCATGCCGAACGGGTGGTGGCCCAGCTCGATGCGGCCCGCCACCGGGTGGTGCGGCTGGCGCAGGACAGCGGCTGCCGCTTCGTCACGCCGCCGCAGGGCCTGTTCGGTTGGGTGGACACCGGCGTCGACACCGAGCCGCTGGCCGCCCGGCTGGCCGCCGACGGCTGGCTGGTCGCGCCGGGCCGACTGTTCCTGGCCGCGCCGCGGCCCACCACGCTGATGCGGGTGAACTTCGCCTCGGCCCAGGATGCACGGTTCTGGCAGGCCTTTACAACCGCGCGTCATGCCCTGGGTGGGCAGGCTGTGCGATAACGCGCTCTGATCCGCTCCGATTCCCGCATGTTTCCCAGCACCCTGCCGATGGGCGAGGCCGACAGCCTGCCGCCCCTGGCCACCCACACGGCCCTCAGCTCGCTCAGCCCGTCGCTGCTGCAGGACCTGCTGCGCTTCGAGACCAGCGGCCCGCAGCGGGAGCTGCTGGAAGTGCTGGCCGCCTGCGTGCGCCACACCCAGGCGCTGGCGCTGACGCTGGCGGTGCCCGGCCAGCCGCGGCTGGTGATCAGCGTCTTCCCCACCGACCGGCAGGTGCACTGCGCCCAGCCGCTGGCCGAGGTGCTGGACGGCAACCTGGCCGCGTTGCAGGTGCTGGAAGTGCAGCCGGCGCGCTGGCGCACCCCCGGCAGCACCGAGGCCCACCGCATCGACCGCGCCGACCACTACGCCCCGCTGGGCCCGCTGCTGTGGGCGGTGGCCCTGCGCGGCGCCCGCGACACCCTGCTGCCCGAGCTGGCCGGCCAGGCGGCCTACCGCGTGTCGCCCGGCCTCAGCCTGGGCGGATTGACGGTGCCGGGCGCGATGGCCGCCTGCATCACCCGGCTGCGCCGCCACACCTGCAACCTGCGCGAGATCGCCAGCTGGCCCGACGTGGGGCCGCAGCGGGCGATGCGGCTGCTGAACGCGCTGTACCTGCAGTCGGGGCTGATCGTCAGCCGCAGCCACCCGGCCGCCACCAACGACAACTGGTCCGGCTACTGAACGCCGCTCAGGCGGCGCCCAGTGCCTCCTGCCGCTCCAGCGCGGCGAGCAGCTCGTCGTCGATGGCGGCGTGGCGCTGGCTCAGCGCGGTGGCCTCGGCAGGCGCCTTGGCGAACAGCGTGCCATCGGCCAGCTTGGCGCTGATGGCGGCCTGCTCGGCTTCCAGCGCGGCAATGCGGGCCGGCAGCTCGTCACGCTCGCGCTGCTCCTTGTAGCTGAGCTTGCGCCTGGCCGCCGCCGGCGCGGGCGCCGGGCCGGGTGCGGCGGCTGGCGCCGCGGCCTTGGGCGCCGAGGCCTGCGCGGCCTGCGCGGCCTGCGCCGCCAGCATGCGCGCCCGCTGGGCCTGCCAGTCGGCGATGCCGCCCTCGTACTCGCGCCAGCGGCCGGGGCTCAGGTCGCCTTCCCAGCAGACCAGGCTGGTGACCACGTTGTCGAGGAAGCGGCGGTCGTGGCTGACCAGGAACACCGTGCCGCTGTAGGCCGACAGCAGTTCCTCCAGCAGCTCCAGCGTGTCGATGTCCAGGTCGTTGGTGGGTTCGTCGAGCACCAGCACGTTGGCCGGCAGCGCGAACAGCCGCGCCAGCAGCACCCGGTTGCGCTCGCCGCCCGACAGCGTGCGCACCGGGCTGTTGGCGCGCTCGGGCGAGAACAGGAAGTCGTTCAGGTAGCTCATCACATGCTTGCGCTGGCCGTTGAACTCCACCCACTCGCTGCCCGGGCTGATGGTGTCGGCCAGCGTGGCATCGAGGTCGAGCCCGGCGCGCATCTGGTCGAAGTAGGCCACCTGCAGCTGCGCGCCCTGGCGCACCTTGCCGCTGCTGGGCTGCAGCTCGCCGAGGATCAGCTTGAGCAGCGTGGTCTTGCCCGCGCCGTTGGGGCCGACCAGGCCGACCTTGTCGCCGCGCAGGATGGTGGCGGTGAAGTCGCGGGCGATCAGCTTGTCGGCACCGTCGGGCCCGGCGCCCGGGAACACCATGCCCACGTCGGTGAGCTCGGCCACGATCTTGCCGCTGGGCGTGCCGCTGGCGATCTCCAGCCGCACCTGGCCCACGGCATCACGCCGGGCCTGGCGGGTGGCGCGCAGCGCCTCCAGCCGCTGGATGCGGGCCACGCTGCGGGTGCGGCGCGCCTCCACGCCCTTGCGGATCCACACCTCCTCCTGCGCCAGCAGCTTGTCGGCGCGGGCATTGGCCAGCGCGTCGGCGGCCAGCTGCTCTTCCTTCATGCGCTCGTAGGCGCTGAAGTTGCCGGGGTAGCTGCGCAGGATGCCGCGGTCCAGTTCGACGATGCGGGTGGCCACGCCGTCCAGAAATGCGCGGTCGTGGGTGATCAGCATCACTGCGCCGCGGAAGCTGCACAGCAGGCCCTGCAGCCAGTCGATGGAATCCAGGTCCAGGTGGTTGGTGGGCTCGTCGAGCAGCAGCACGTCGGGCACGGCCACCAGGGCCTGGGCCAGGGCCACGCGTTTCTTCATGCCGCCCGAGAGCTGGGCGATCTGGCGGCTGCCGTCCAGGTGCAGCTGGGCCAGCGTGGTGTCCACCCGCTGCTCCCAGTTCCAGGCGTCCAGCGCCTCGATGCGGGTCTGCAGCGCGTCCAGGTCGACACCGTCGGCATGCTCCTCGTACGCCTGGCGCACCGCGCGGGCCTCGGCCACGCCCTCGCTCACCGCCTCGAAGACGGTGTGGCCGGCCTCGAACACCGGTTCCTGCGGCACGTAGCAGATGCGCAGCCCCTGGGTCATCTGCAGCAGGCCGTCGTCGAGCTTCTCCAGCCCGGCCACCACCTTCAGCAGGGACGACTTGCCGGCGCCGTTGCGGCCGATCAGGCCCAGGCGCTCGCCGGGCTCCAGGGCGAGGCCGGTGGCATCGAGCAGGGCGACATGGCCGTAGGCGAGGTGGGCGTTCGAGAGGGAGAGCAGGGCCATGCCGCATTGTCGCCGGCCGCGCCGGCCGCACAGGCGCGACGCCGGCGATGTCGCCAGTCGCAGGGGAATGCGGGTTTTGGCGGCCCCGGTCAAACCCTTGTTTGACCTGCCTCAACGACAACTTGTCAGAAATCAGTAAGGCAAAAAAATCACGCTTCGCCCCGCCGTTCATTCAGCTTCGATTCAGGTTCAACCGGGAGCGCCGCATGCTGTTGTTCACACTGGCCTTGAAGCTCATTGCCGAGATTGCCCTGATGGCCCTGCTGGGCCGGGGCCTGCTGGCCCTGCTGGCTGGCGCCGGCCGCCAGACCAACCCGTTCTACCGGGTGCTGGCGGTCATCACCAACCCGTTCGTGCAGGCCGCACGCTGGGTGACGCCGCGGCAGGTGCTGGACCAGCATGTGCCGCTGGTGGCCTTCCTGCTGATGGGCATGCTGTGGGTGGCCACCACCGTGGTCAAGATCAGCCTGTGCCTGGAAGCCGGGGTGCAGACATGCCGGTGAACACGACATCCGGCGGCAGCCAGCGCTGGCGCAAGCTGCAGGCCATGGCCTGGCTGGCGCTGGGCCAGGAGGCCCGGGCGCTGCAGGTGTTCGACGCCATGCTGGCGCAGCAGCCCGACGATGCGCATGCCCTGGCCAGCCGGGCCCACCACCGCGCCCAGGCCGGCCAGCGTGCCGCCGCCATCGCCGACCTGCAGGCCCTGGTGGCCGCCCATCCGCGGCGCAGCGCGGCCGACTGGTTCAACCTGGGCTTCCTGCTGGAGGCCGACGACCGGCCGGCGGAGGCTGCGGCGGCCTTCCGCCAGGCGGTGGCGCTGGATGCCAGGCTGGACCGCGCCTGGTACGGCCTGGGCCTGGCGCTGATCCGCACCGGCCAGCCCGACGAGGCGGTGGCCGCCCTGCAGCGCAACACCGAACTGCAGCCGATGAGCCCCTACGGCTGGTACCAGCTGGCGCGGCTGCATGCCAGCCGCGAGAACGGCGCCGAGGCGCTGAAGATCATCCGCCACCTGCGGGGCTTCGAGCCCAAGGTGGCCGCGCAGCTGGAACGCGAGACCGGCCTGACCGGCTGATCGCGGCTGCGCCTGCCCCAGACCGCGCACAGGCGGCTTGTCACACCGGGGCAACCCGGCCCTTTGTTTCCTTGGAGCTGTATCCATGCAACTGACAGAAAGCCATCACAGGTATTGGCGGCGGAACCTCAACATCACCGGCGCGCTGCTGGTGATCTGGTTCCTGGTCACCTTCGGCGTGGCGTTCTTCGCCCGTGAACTGAGCTTCAGCTTCTTCGGCTGGCCGTTCAGCTTCTGGGTGGGGGCGCAAGGCGCGCTGATCGTCTACATGGTGTTGATCTGGTACTACGCGCGGACGATGAACCGCCTGGACCAGGAACACAACGTGGCTGAGGAGGTCTGACATGGCCGGCTTTTCACCTGAACCCGCCAGTGCCTCGGGCGGCCAGTCACAGGCCGCGTTCAAGCAGCAGCTGAACAAGGTCTACATCTGGTACACCGGCGGCTTCGCGGCCTTCGTCATCCTGCTCACCATCCTGGAGCAGATGGGCCTGACCCGCAGCTGGATCGGCCTGATCTTCCTGCTGGCCACGGTGGGCCTGTATGCCGGCATCGGCATCATGAGCCGCACCTCCGATGCGTCGGAGTACTACGTGGCCGGCCGGCGCGTGCCCGCGCTGTACAACGGCATGGCCACCGGTGCCGACTGGATGAGCGCCGCCTCGTTCATCGGCATGGCCGGCACGCTGTACCTCACCGGCTACGGCGGTCTGGCCTTCATCCTGGGCTGGACCGGCGGCTATTGCCTGGTGGCCTTCCTGCTGGCGCCGTACCTGCGCAAGTTCGGCCAGTTCACCATCCCCGACTTCCTGGGCGCGCGCTACGGCGGCAACCTGCCCCGGCTGATCGGCATCCTGGCGGCGATCCTGGTGTCGTTTGTCTACGTGGTGGCACAGATCTACGGCGTGGGCCTGATCACCGCCCGGCTGACCGGCCTGGACTTCGCCGTGGGCGTGTTCGTGGGCCTGGGCGGCATCCTGGTGTGCTCGTTCCTGGGCGGCATGCGCGCCGTCACCTGGACCCAGGTGGCCCAGTACATCATCCTGATCGTGGCCTACATGATCCCGGTGGTGTGGCTGGCGGTGAAGCAGACCGGCGTGCCGGTGCCCCAGCTGGTGTACGGCACGCAGCTGGAGAAGGTGACGGCCCGCGAAGGCGAGCTGCGCAAGGACCCGAAGGAGCTGGAAGTCATCCAGATCTTCAAGGACCGTGCCGCCGCCGCCGATGCCAAGCTGAAGGACGTGCCCGCCGCGATGGCTGCCGACAAGGCCGCCGCCGAGAAGAAGCTGGCCGACCTGCGCACCGCCAACGGCCCGGCCGCCGACATCCAGGCCGCCGAGAAGGCCCTGGCCGCCCTGCCCGCCACCGAGGAGGACGCGAAGAAGAAGTACGCGGCCGACAAGACCGCGGCCGAGGCCCGCGCCAAGCCGCTGGCCGGCATGCCATCGCACGGCATGCCGTTCGCCGGCGACCCGAACGGCGACGAGAAGGCGCAGAAGGCCTACCGCGATTCGCGCAACAACTTCCTCGCCCTGGTGTTCTGCCTGATGGTGGGCACGGCCGCACTGCCGCACATCCTGATGCGCTACTACACCACGCCGTCGGTGAAGGAGGCACGGGACTCGGTGACCTGGTCGCTGTTCTTCATCTGCCTGCTCTACCTGACGGCGCCGGCCCTGGCGGTGCTGGTGAAGTACGAGATCTTCAACGTGCTGGTGGGCACACCGTTCGACAAGCTGCCCGGCTGGGTGGCGAGCTGGGCGAAGGTGGACCCGGCGCTGCTGTCGATCGCCGACATCAACAAGGACGGCATCTTCCAGCTGGGTGAGATGCGCATCGGCGGCGACATCATCGTGCTGGCCACGCCGGAGATCGCCGGTCTGCCGTATGTCATCTCGGGCCTGGTGGCCGCCGGCGGCCTGGCCGCCGCGCTGTCCACCGCCGACGGCCTGCTGCTGACCATCGCCAACGCGCTGAGCCACGACCTGTACTACAAGATGATCGACCCGAACGCGTCCACCTCGAAGCGCGTGACGATCTCCAAGACGCTGCTGCTGATCGTGGCCCTGGCCGCGGCCTATGTGGCGTCGCTGAAGATCGCCGACATCCTGTTCCTGGTGTCCGCCGCGTTCTCTCTGGCTGCCGCGTCCTTCTTCCCGGCCCTGGTGCTGGGGGTGTTCTGGAAGCGGGCCAACAAGTGGGGCGCCTCGCTGGGCATGGTCTCGGGCCTGGTGATCACGTTCTACTACATGGCCACCACCCAGCCGTGGATGCGCGGGCTGTTCGGTGTGGAAGGCCCGATCGCCGACTACACCTGGTTCGGCATCGCGCCGATCGCCGCCGGCATCTTCGGCGTGCCGCTGGCCTTCGCGGTGACCATCGTGGTGAGCCTGCTGACCCCGGCGCCCAACCGCGAGGTGCAGGAACTGGTGGAGCATGTGCGCTACCCCGACCTGAAGCCCGCCCGCGGCTGACCGCGCTGCAGGCTGCGGCCTGCTGAACGACACGAAGGGGCCGCGCACCGCGCGGCCCCTTTTTTCATGGCCGTGCGGCCGCTGCGGCGGCGCGCTACGATGGTCGCCAGCCCTCTGCACCGCCGCCATGCTGCGCACCACCGATTTCATCGCCCGCCACGGCTTCCGCCGCTGGTACGAGCGCGAGCTGGTGCGCGGCCATGCCCACCTGGTGCTGCTGCTGCTGTGCGCGGTGGCGGTCCTGGGCGCGGTCGAGGCCTTCAGCCAGCAGGATGGCCCGCACCGGCTGCTGCTGGTGGGCTGCCTGCTGGTGGCCGCGGTGCTGGGCGGCTGGGCGGTGCGCCGCTACCTGTTCCACCTGGGCCTGGCCGAGGCGCTGGCCCACCAGGCCGAATGCCCGCACTGCCGCACCTATGCCCGCTGGCAGGCCGATGGCCCGGCCACCGACCAGCCCGGCCAGCTGCAGCTGCCGGTGCGCTGCCGGGCCTGCGAAGGGCGTTGGACGATCCGCTGGTGAGGCTCAGCCCACCACGCCCAGCTGGCGGGCATGGTGGCGCAGGTGGTCGTCGACCAGGCTGGCGATGAAGTAATAGCCGTGGTCGTAACCGGCATGCCGGCGCAGCGACAACGGCTGTCCGACGGCGGCACAGGCGGCCTCGAAGGCCTCGGGATGCAGCTGCTCGGCCAGGAATTTGTCGGCCAGGCCCTGGTCGACCAGGATGCCCTGCGGATACGGCGCCCTGGTCTGGGACGCCATCAGCGCGCTGGCATCGTGGGCGGCCCAGGTGCTGCGGTCATCACCCAGGTAGCCGCTGAAGGCCTTGACACCCCAGGGGCACAACATCGGCGCGCAGATCGGCGCGAAGGCCGACAGGCTGGTGAACACGCCGGGATGGCGCAGCGCCAGCGTCAACGCACCATGGCCGCCCATCGAGTGGCCGAACAGCCCGGTGGCGCCTTCACGCACCGGCGCGCCGGCCCACACCTGGGGCAGCAGCTCCCGCACCAGGTAACTCTCCATGCGCCAGTGGGTGGCCCAGGGCGCCTGGGTGGCATCCAGGTAGAAGCCGGCACCCACGCCGAAGTCCCAGGCATCGGCCTCGCCGGGGGCGTTGGCGCCACGCGGGCTGGTGTCGGGCGTCAGCAGGGCCAGGCCCAGCTGGGCCGCCAGGCGCTGGGCGCCGGCCTTGATGGCGAAGGTCTCCTCGGTGCAGGTCAGGCCGGCCAGGTAGACCAGCAGCGGCACCGCCTCGCCGGCCAGTGCCTGCGGCGGCAGGTACAGGCCGAAGCGCATCGGCAGGCCGATCACCGCCGAGGCATGGCGGTGGAAGCGCTGCTCACCGCCGAAGCAGGCGTGGGCGCTGAGCAGGTCCCAGGTGGACATGGTCAGAACTCGACGACCGTGCGAATCGACTCGCCGCGCTTCATCAGGTCGAAGCCCTCGTTGATGCGCGACAGCGGCAGCTTGTGGGTGATCAGGCTGTCGATGTCGAGCTTGCCATCCATGTACCAGTCGACGATCTTGGGCACGTCCGTCCGCCCGCGGGCGCCGCCGAAGGCCGAGCCCTCCCACTTGCGGCCGGTGACCAGCTGGAACGGCCGGGTGCTGATCTCGGCGCCGGCCTCGGCCACGCCGATGATGATGCTGCGGCCCCAGCCCTTGTGGGTGCACTCCAGCGCATCGCGCATCACCTTGGTGTTGCCGATGCATTCGAAGCTGTAGTCGGCGCCGCCGTCGGTCAGCTGCACGATGGCATCGACCAGGTTGGGCACGTCTTTCGGGTTGATGAAGTGGGTCATGCCGAACTGCCGTGCCATCGCCTCGCGGCCGGGATTCAGGTCGATGCCGATGATCTTGTCGGCGCCCACCATCTTGGCGCCCTGGATCACGTTCAGCCCGATGCCGCCCAGGCCGAACACCACCACGTTGGCGCCGGCCTCCACCTTGGCGGTGAACAGCACCGCGCCCACGCCGGTGGTGACGCCGCAGCCGATGTAGCAGACCTTGTCGAACGGCGCATCCGGCCGGATCTTGGCCAGCGCGATGCCCGGCACCACGATGTGGTTGGCGAAGGTGCTGGTGCCCATGTAGTGCAGGATCGGCTGGCCGCCGATCGAGAAGCGCGACGAGCCATCGGGCATCAGGCCCTTGCCCTGGGTGCTGCGGATGGCCTGGCAGAGGTTGGTCTTGCGCGACAGGCAGAACTTGCACTGCCGGCACTCGGGCGTGTAGAGCGGGATCACATGGTCGCCAGCCTTGAGCCAGGGCACCTTGCTCTCCAGCACCACGCCGGCGCCCTCATGGCCCAGGATGGCGGGGAACAGGCCCTCGGGGTCGGCACCGCTGAGGGTGTAGTAGTCGGTGTGGCAGATGCCGGTGGCCTTCACTTCCACCAGCACCTCGCCGTCACGCGGGCCGTCCAGGTCGACAGTCTCGATGGTGAGCGGGGTGCCGGCTTTCCAGGCGACGGCGGCTTGGGTCTTCATGGCATGGGTCCTTGTTGGGCGACGGGGCGTGGATGGGAAACGGTTCAGCCGGCCAGCGCGCGGGACGCGGCCAGCTGCCAGTCGGTGCCGCCGTGGGCCGCTTCCTCGGCCCGACAGCTGTCGACCAGCTTGATCAGGTGGTCATCGTCGCTGGCCAGCGCAGCGGCCACGATGGCGCGCCAGGGCTGCAGCGGCACCGGCGGCAGGGCCTGCAGGCCGGCGGCGGCCACCGCCGCCACCCAGGCCTGCCAGTACCAGCGCAGGGCTGGCAGCGGATCGTCGGCGAACGGCAGCAGCACCCGCATGGCATGGGCGCTGGTGACCAGGTGCAGCGCGGTGAAGTTGCCGCTGCCGGCATGGGCCTGGGCACCCAGCCGGGCCAGCCGCTGCAACGTGCCGGCATCCACCGCCAGCCCGGCCACCACCGCCTGCAGCGCGGGGCTGGCGGCGGCCGCCTGCATGCGCTGGAAGATCAGCGGGTGGTCCGACGGCAACGCCGGCAGCCGGCGCAGCAGCGGCAACGGATCGGCCTGGCGGCCGGCGCGCGCCGGCAGCGGGCCCAGCGGCAGGTGGCGGGCGGCCCAGCAGGCCAGGCCGTCGGCCAGCTCGCCGGCATGGCCGGCCTGCAGCGCGTAGGCGGTGCGGATCAGGCCGTGGAAGGCGGCCGCGCCACAGCCGGGCATCAGCATGGGCAGCACCTGTTCCAGCACCGCGGCGCTGCCCTCGTTGGCCAGCCATTCAGCGAACAGGCTGCGGTAGGCGGGCCAGGCCGCCGGGTCGCCCAGGCGGCTGGTCCAGGGGTCGCCAGCGGGCCAGGGCCGGGACGGCGGCGCGGGCTGCAGGCGGGTGGCGTAGCCATCGGCAAAGGCCTGCAGCCGGGCATCGCCGGCGCCCAGGCGCTTGAGCGCCACCAGGGCCATCGGCAGGTGGTTGCTCAGCCCGTCGCCGAATTCAGGTGCGAAGCCGGCGCCGGCATCGAGCAGCTGGGCCAGGCTCACCGCAGCGCTGCCTCCAGCGCGTCGATGAACACCTTGGCCACGTCGAAGCCGGTCTGCTGGGTGATCTCCTGGAAGCAGGTGGGGCTGGTGACGTTGATCTCGGTGAGGCTGTCGCCAATGACGTCCAGGCCCACCAGCAGCAGGCCGCGGGCGGCCAGGATGGGCCCCAGGCTGGTCGCGATCTCGCGGTCGCGGTCGCTCAGCGGCTGGGCCACGCCCTTGCCGCCGGCGGCCAGGTTGCCGCGGATCTCGCTGCCCTGCGGAATGCGGGCCAGGCAGTAGGGCACCGGCACGCCGCCGATCACCAGGATGCGCTTGTCGCCTTGCACGATCTCGGGCAGGTAGCGCTGCACCATCAGCGTCTGCGCGCCGTCGGCGTTCAGCGTCTCGGTGATGCTGCCCAGGTTCAGGCCGTCGGGCCCGACGCGGAAGATGCCCATGCCGCCCATGCCATCGAGCGGCTTGAGGATGATGTCCCGGTGCTCGGCATGGAAGCGGCGCACGTCGGCCGCGTCGCGCGTGACCAGCGTGGGGCCGATGAACTGGGGAAATTCCAGGATCGCCAGTTTCTCCGGGTGGTTGCGCAGCGCCGCGGGGTCATTGAAGACGCGCGCGCCCTCGCGCACCGCCTGGCTCAGCAGGTGGGTGGCGTAGAAATACTCGGGGTCGAAGGGCGGGTCCTTGCGCATCAGCACCGCGTCCACCTCGGCCAGCACCTGCGGGCGCTCGTCGGGCGGCTGCTGGGCAGCGCGGAACCAGTCGTCGGCATCACCAGTGAGGGTGATGTCGCGCACGAAGGCGGTGACCTTCTCGCCGCGCTGCCAGCGCACATCCTGCGGGCCGCAACACATCAGCGTGTGGCCGCGGGCAGCGGCCTCGCGCATCATCGCGAAGGTGCTGTCCTTGTGGGTCTTGAAGGTCTCCAGCGGGTCGGCGATGAAGAGCAGGCGCATGGCGGTGGTCCAGGGCAATCAACGGGCGCGCCAGTGTTGCACAGCGAGCGTGACCGCGCCGGCGACCACGCCCCAGAAGGCCGCGCCGATGCCGGCCACGCTGACGCCCGACAGCGTGACCAGGAAGGTCAGCGCCGCGGCATCGCGGTGGCGCGGCTCGGCCAGGGCCTGGGCCAGCCCGCTGGCGATGGTGCCCAGCAAGGCCAGGCCGGCCACCGCAGCCACCAGTTCCTTCGGGAACGCGGTCAGCAGCCCCACCACCGCGCCACCGGCCAACCCCAGCAGGATGTAGAACAGGCCGGCCACCACCGGCGCGGTGTAGCGCCTGGCGGGGTCGGCATGGGCCTCGGGGCCCATGCAGATGGCCGCGGTGATGGCCGCCAGGTTGATGGAGAAGGCGCCGAACGGCGCCAGCACCAGCGTGGTGAGGCCGCTGGCGGTGGTGACCGGCGACACCGGCACGGCATGGCCCGCGGCCCGCTGCGCCGCCACGCCGGGCAGGTTCTGCGAGGCCATGGTGACGATGAACAGCGGCAGCGCCACGCCCACCATGGCGCCCCCCGAGAACTGCGGCGTCACCCACACCGGCGTGGCCCAGGCCCAGTCCACCCCGCCCAGCGCCACCCGGCCCTGGGCGGCAGCCACCACGACGCCGGCTGCCAGGACACCCGGCACGGCGAAGCGCGGCCACCAGCGCCGGCCGGCCAGGAAGGCGGTCAGCATGGCCAGCACCAGCACCGGCGATGTGCGCACCGACAGCACCGCATCCAGCCCGAAGCGGGTGAGCACGCCGGCCAGCAGCGCCGCGGCCACCGCCATCGGCAGCTTGTCCATCACCCGCTCGAACAGCCCGGTGACGCCGCTGGCGATGACCAGCAGCGCGCAGACCACGAAGGCGCCGGTGGCCTCGGGCAGGCTGACGCCCTGGGTGGCCGCCAGCAGCGCGGCAGCGGGCGTGCACCAGGCGGTGAGCACCGGCAGGCGGTAGTGCAGGCTCAGCACCACGCTGCTGATGCCCATGGCCAGGCCCAGGGCCCACATCCAGGAGACGGTCTGCGCCGTGGTGGCGCCCAGCGCCTGCGCTGCCTGGAAGACGATGGCCACCGAGCTGGTGTAGCCCACCAGCACCGCCACGAAGCCGGCCACCACGGCCGACACCGAGACCTCCCGCCACCACGCCACGCGCACGCTCTGCCCCATCGGGTCTCCTCGCCCTGTTGTCGCCCATCTGGCCGGGCCGGGCGGCAGCATAGCCGGGCGGCTCAAGTTGCCCGGCCGCCGGCCGACAACAGGATCAGTGGGCCCGCCTTGGACGGGCCGAGGTCACTGCCCCGCCATGTGCCGATTCGTTGCCTACCTCGGAGAGCCGATCTACCTGGACACGGTGGTGTGCACGCCGCGCCATTCACTGGTGCGGCAGGCGCTGAAGGCCGAGGAGGCGCACACGGTCACCAACGGCGACGGCTTCGGTGTGGGCTGGTATGGCGACCGCACCGAGCCGGGTGTCTACCGCGAGGTGATGCCGGCCTGGTCGGACGAGAACCTGCTGGCGCTGTGTGCCACGGTGCGCTCGGGGCTGTTCTTCGCCCATGTGCGGGCGGCCACCGGCGGCGGCATCGCCCGCACCAATTGCCACCCGTTCCGCCACGGCAAGTGGTTGTTCATGCACAACGGCCAGATCGGCGGCTACGCTGGCGTGCGCCGGGCGCTGGAGGCCCAGCTGCCCGAGCGGCTGTATGCGGCCCGCCGCGGCGCCACCGATTCGGAGCTGCTGTTCCTGCTGGCCCTGGCCCGCATCGAGACCGGCGTGCCGCCGGCCGACGCGATGCAGGGGGTGCTGCAGGACACGCAGGCCCTGATGACCGGTCTGGGCATCGCCGAACCCTTGCGTTTTGCCGCGGCGCTGTCCGACGGTCGGCAACTGCTGGCCTTCCGCTTCGCCAGTGACGACCGGCCGCCGTCTCTGTATGTCGGCCGCCGCGCCGACGGCCACATCGTCGCATCGGAGCCGCTGGACGGCAGCCCCGACGCCTGGCAAGGCCTGCCCGCCAGCAGTTGGGTGCGGGTGGATGAGGACGGCGTGACGCTGCACAGCTGAACTCGCGGCTTGGGGCTCTTGGCAGTCGTTTGATTTGAGCGATCGCGCCGGCTCGGGTGGGCCTGTTTTGCTCCATGTCCCCCGTCCTACACGCCGCAAGCGGCGAATAGGACTCCTCCTAGTATTGTTTTCACCGCTCCCGTCGCGCTGAAGGGAGCCCGTCCGACAGACCCCGATTTCCTCTTTGGGCCAGCAAGCCCGGGGTTAAGACTGGGGCGTCGTTCGGTTTCGAC
>NZ_BJCL01000014.1 GCF_005403045.1 Pseudaquabacterium pictum | reverse complement strand
GTCGAAACCGAACGACGCCCCAGTCTTAACCCCGGGCTTGCTGGCCCAAAGAGGAAATCGGGGTCTGTCGGACGGGCTCCCTTCAGCGCGACGGGAGCGGTGAAAACAATACTAGGAGGAGTCCTATTCGCCGCTTGCGGCGTGTAGGACGGGGGACATGGAGCAAAACAGGCCCACCCGAGCCGGCGCGATCGCTCAAATCAAACGACCGCCAAGAGCCCCAACCAGTCGCACCGCTGCAATTGCCACAATCCACCCATGCCCGGCACGCCCCACCTCCTGGACACCCTGCGCCCTCGCCTGCAGGCCCATCTGCAGGCCCTCGAACACGGCCTGCTCGAACGCGAGACGGCCACACGGCTGTTGCTGCTGGCCGCGCTGGCGGGCGAGCATGTGCTGCTGATCGGCCCACCCGGCACGGCCAAGAGCGCGCTGGCGCGGCGGCTGCACCGGGCCTTCGGCGGTGCACGGTACTTCGAGCGGCTGCTCACCCGCTTCTCCACCCCGGAAGAACTGTTCGGCCCGCTGTCGCTGAAGGCGCTGGAAGACGACCGCTACGAGCGGCTGATCGACGGCTACCTGCCCACCGCCGGCATCGCCTTCCTCGACGAGGTGTTCAAGGCCAACTCGGCCATCTTGAACGCGCTGCTGACGCTGCTGAACGAGCGTGAATTCGACAACGGCGCCGGCCGCCTGCCCACACCGCTGATCAGCCTGGTGGGCGCCAGCAACGAACGCCCGGGCGATGAATCGCTGCAGGCCTTCCACGACCGCTTCCTGCTGCGCGTGCCGGTGGCGCCGGTGGGCGATGCCGCCTTTGCCGCGCTGCTGCAGTTGGACAACGCCACGCCCGCCGCCCTGCCCGACCCGATCACGCCCGATGATCGCGCGGCCGTGCGTGCCGCCCAGGCCACCGTCACCCTGGGCGACGAGGCCCTGGCCGCGCTGACCGCCCTGCGCGCCGAGGTGGCCCGCCTGGGCCTGGCGGTGTCCGACCGCCGCTGGCGCCAGCTGGTGGCACTGATGCGCTGCGCCGCCGCCACCGAGGGTCGCGCCACGCTCGATGCGCTGGACCTGTGGCTGGCGCCCTGCGTGGTGGGCGACAGCGACGACAGCCTGGCCGCATTGGCCGCCTGGGTCAGCCACAGCCTGCTGCAGGCCGAGGCCCAGCCGCTGCCCTGGCTGGACCATGCCGTCACTGCTTTCGAGAAGCAGCTGGAGATCGAGCAGCGCCTGCCTGCCCAGGAGGGTGGCAGCGCGGATGACGATGCCGGCAAGCTGGCCCTGGCCCGCAGCCTGGGCGCGCAGGATGGTGGCGAAGCCGGCGGCGGCATGCAGCGCATCGTCTCGGCCACGCTGGAGGCGCGCCAGCGCCGCCACTTCAGCCCCGTGCACGTGGCCGCGCGCCTGGCCCAGGTGGACGCCGTGGCCGCCCGCGCCGACGCGGCCCGCGCCACCGTGCAGGCCGCCCACGATGCCTTGGCCGCCCAAGTGGCGCACCGCCTGTGGCTGCCGCCCGGCCTGGCCGCCGGCTGGCTGGGCGCCCACCAGCAGACCCTGGCCACGCTGGCCGGCTTCATTGCCCGGCTGGCCGCCACGCGCGCCGGCTTCGCCAGCCACCCGGTGGACGACCGCCTGCCGGCCCAGGTGCCACCGCCCGTCGCCCTGGCGGCCTGACCACCGTGGACACCGCGTCGCCGCTGGAGCAGCCCTACGACCGGCTGGCGCCGCTGCCGCGCACGCTGTGGCTGCCGGCCCTGGTGTGCAGCGCCGGCCCGGCCGACGACCTGCAGGCCGACCCCAGCGCCCAGCGCCTGGCCGACCTGCAGCGCTGGCGCCTGGCCCTGGCCGAGGGCACGCTGCCGCCACCCGATGCCGACTTCGGCTGCCCCGACGCCACCGCCGCGCTGCGCGAGGCCGCCGGCCGGCTGGGCCTGGCCGCCACCTGCTTCGGCGCCGAGATGATGAGCGAGCAGCTGCTGCGCACCCTGCTGTGGCACCTGGACCGCCTGGCCGACCTGCAGCCGGTGCTGACCCGCGCCGAGGCCATCGCCCAGGTCACCACCGAGTTCAGCGCCGAATGGACGCTGATCCAGGGCGACTGGGACGCGGTGCTGGCCCTGCTGCAGGGCCTGGGCGACCAGACCAGCCTGCGCTGGGACCATGTGCGCGGCCAGCTGGCCCGGCGTGAATGGGCCGAGGCCCAGCGCATCAGCGACGCGCTGAAGCAGCTGCCCGAGCTGGCCGTGCTGATTCGCCGCCTGGGCCGCGCCGAGCGCGCCGCCCGGCCGCAGGCCCTGCCGCCCCGCGTGGCCGATCTGCCGCAGGCGCCGCCCCAGGGCCTGAAGCCGGTGCAGACCGAGCTGCCCGGCCTGCCTGGCGCGCTGCGCGGCATCCGGTTCTCCGACCGGCTGGACGGCATGCTGGGCAGCGAGGCCGCACTGCTGCGCCACCCGGTGGGCCGCAAGCTGTGGCGCGCCCGCCGTGCTGAGGCGCGCCTGCTCGCCTACGACAGCAGCGCGGTGCTGACCGACTGGCGGCCCGACCCGCAGGCGCCGCCGCGCCAGGCGCTGGCGCCGCCACAGCCCGAGGCGCTGGAGCGCGGGCCGATCATCGTCTGCCTGGACACCTCGGGCTCGATGCGCGGCGCGCCCGAGACCATCGCCAAGGCGGTGGTGCTGCAGGCGGTGCGCACCGCCCATGCCGAGCAGCGTGGCTGCCTGCTGATCAGCTTCGGCGGGCCCGACGAGATCGTCGAGCGGGAACTGGCCGGCGGCCGCGCGCGCCAGGGTGCGGCGGGCCACGGCCTGGCCGGCCTGCTCGACCTGATGGGCCAGGGCTTCGACGGCGGCACCGACCTGCAGGCGCCGATCGCGCGGGCCATCGACCGCGTGCACCAGGCCCGCTGGGCGAGCGCCGACCTGCTGATCGTCAGCGACGGCGAATTTGGCTGCACCCGCGCCATGCTGGACGCGCTGGACACCGCGCGCGCGCAGCTGGGCCTGCGGGTGCAGGGCGTGCTGGTGGGCGACCGCGAGACCATGGGCCTGATGGAAGTGGCCGACGACATCTTCTGGGTGCGCGACTGGCGCCGCCACGGCCCGGCCGCCGGCCGCGGCGCGGGCAGCTTCAGCCCGGTGCACAGCAAGAGCCTGACGGCGCTGTACTTTCCGAACGCGCTGTCGGCGCGGGCGGCGCGGCACAAGCCGGGGTGACAGGGCGGATGCCGATGGCGCCGGGCGGGCGGGCATGCCACCGTGTCGGCATGTCCGTGCCGCGCATCCTGCCCGCCATCGCCCTGGCCACCCTGGTGGCCGGCACGGTCACTGCGCAGCCACTGCAAGGCAGCCCCACGCTGCGCCTGCATGCCCGCGATGGCACGGCGGTGGTGCTGGGCCAGGTGCAATTCACGCCGCAGGCCGACGGCCGCAGCACCTTCCAGCTGCAGCTGGATCACGCGGCATTCAAGGACTTCTTCCTGTCGATGAAGGAGTTCAAGTGCGTGGAAGCCCCCGCCGAGGTGTTCTGCCACGTGCCCTACCCCTACCCGCAGCCCGGCACGGTGGCGCTGGGCGACCTGGCCTGGCTGGAGCACAGCCTGCTGTTCATGTTCAAGACGCCGTCGGAGTTCGGCGCCAAGCTGTGGAATGGCGTCTACTACCAGCTCACGCCCACCGCCACCGGGCTGGAAGGCCGGCCGCAGGCGGTGGACCTGAACCGCATCAGCGCGCCGCCTGACCGGCCCGGCGTGCCGCCCTTCCGACGCGCGCTGCGCGACGACATCCCCGCCGGCGCCCGTTGGTTCCCGCGCCTCACCATCGATTGATGCCGTTGTGAAAGACACCACCATGCAGCAACGCCCCCTCGGCCGCTCCGGCCTGACCACCGCCCCGCTGGCCTTCGGCGGCAATGTCTTCGGCTGGACAGCCGACGCCGCCACCAGCTTCGCCCTGCTCGACGCCTTCGTCGACAGCGGCTTCAACCTGATCGACACCGCCGATGTCTACTCACGCTGGGTGCCCGGCCACACCGGCGGTGAATCGGAGACGCTGATCGGCCAGTGGCTGGCCGCCAACCCGGGCAAGCGCGAGAAGGTGCTGATCGCCACCAAGGTGGGCAAGCCCATGCCGACCATGCCCGGCGCCGCCGAAGGCCGCACCTGCAACCTCAGCCGCGCCTGGATCCGCACGGCGGTGCACGATTCCCTGCGCCGGCTGCAGACCGACCGCATCGACCTGTACCAGAGCCATGACGACGACGGCGCCACGCCGCTGGACGAGACCCTGGCCACCTTCGCCGAGCTGATCGCCGAGGGCAAGGTGCGGGCCATCGGCGCGTCGAACTACAGCGCGCCGCGCCTGGCCGAGGCCCTGGCCACCAGCGCCCGCCTGGGCCTGCCGCGCTACGAGACGCTGCAGCCGCACTACAACCTGATGGACCGCGCGGTGTACGAGGCCGCGCTGGAGCCGCTGTGCCGGGCCGAGGGCCTGGGCGTGATCAACTTCTACGGCCTGGCCAAGGGCTTCCTCAGCGGCAAGTACCGCAGCGCGGCCGATCTCACCAAGAGCCCACGCGGCGGCGGCGTCAAGGGCTACCTGACCGACCGCGGCCACGCGGTGCTGGCCGCGCTGGATGCGGTGGCCCAGGCCCGTGGCAGCACGCCGGCCCAGGTGGCGCTGGCCTGGCAGATCGCCCGGCCGGGGCTCACCGCGCCCATCGTCAGCGCCACCAGCACGGCGCAGTGGGCCGAGCTGGCCGGCGCCGCCCGGCTGGCCCTGTCGGCCGCCGACATCGCCACCCTGAACACCGCCAGCGCCGAAGCCGGCGCCACGGCATGAGCGGGCGGTGGCGCATGGCCGGCACGGTGGTCCTGGGGCTGGTGGTGGTGGCCCTGGGGGCCGGCCAGGCCGGCCTGCTGGCCGGCAGCCCGCCCACCGACCTGGGCGTGACGGTGGGGCGGCTGAAGGCGCCGTCGATGACCGACAACAGCGTGTCCAGCCAGGCCAGGCTGTGGGACGGCCACCCGATGCAGCGCAGCGCGATGATCGCGCCGCTGCCGCTGCGCGGCACGCCGGCCGAGGCCATCACCCGGCTGCGCGCCGTGGTCGAGGCCATGCCCGGCGCCGCGGTGGTGACGCAGCGCGACGACTACCTCTACGTGCGCTTCACCACCCGCTGGATGGGCTACGTCGACGATGCCGAGTTCTGGGCCGATCCGGCCAGCAAGGCCATCCAGGTGCGCTCGGCCTCGCGGCTGGGCGCCAGCGACCTGGGCGCGAACCGGGCGCGCATCGAGCGCATCCGCACGGCCCTCGGTCCACGCTGAGTCGGCGGCGCAGGTCGGCTCAGGTGGCGGTGCCGGACGCCGCGCGCTGGGCTTCGTCGAAGGCCGCAACCGCGTTGGCGGCGTACATCAGCGACGGTCCGCCGCCCATGTAGGTGGCCACGCCCAGTGTCTCGTCCACTTCCTGCCGGGTGGCGCCCAGCTTGACCAGCGCCTGGGTGTGGAAACCGATGCAGGCATCGCAGCGGGCCGCCACGCCCAGGGCGAGGGCGATCAGCTCCTTGGTCTTGCTGTCCAGCGCGCCGGGTGCGGTGGCGGCGCGGCCCAGCTCGCCGAAGGCCTTCATCACGCCCGGTGTGCTGGTGCGCAGGCTGGCCATGTTCTGCGACACGGTGCGGGTCAGGTCGCGGTAGCTGTCGGTGGCGGACATCGGGGTCTCCTTCGGCGGGGTGGTGATCACCACCATTGGACAACCGTTCACCCGCTGCCGCTTGACCGCGCGCAAGCCGGCGAGGCGGCGCCCCAGGCGGCCAGCCCGGCGGCCAGGTGCTGGAAGACCACCTGCAGCCGGCGGCTGGCGCGCAGTGCGCGGTGGGCCGTCAGCCACACCGGCAGCACCGGCAGCTGCAGCTCGGGCAGCACCGGCACCAGGTCGGGCAGGCGCCGGGCCAGCGGCGCCATCACCACGCCGATGCCCACGCCGGCGCGCACCATCGCCAGACCGACCGGCTGGCTGTCGCAGCGGAAGGCGAAGAAGCGCCGGTCCACCGCATGGCCGGCGGCGCGGAAGCCGTCCAGCATCTGGGTCGACTGGTCCATGCCCACCCAGCGGTGCTGCGCCAGCGTGGCCGGGGTGGGCAGGCCGTGGGCATCAACCAGCCGGCGGTGGACATAGAAGCCCAGCGGCCAGTCGGCGATGTGGCGGGTGATCAGCGTGCCCTGGGTCGGCCGCACCATGCGCACCGCGATGTCGGCCTCGCGTTCGAGCAGGTTGCTCAAGGTGTCGCCGGGCACCAGCTCGATCTGGATCTGCGGATGGCGCTGCGCCAGGTCGGCCAGCAGGCCGGGCAGCACCTCGGCGCTGACCACCTCGCTGGCGGTCAGCCGCACCGTGCCGGCCAGGTCGTCGGCAGCGCTGCCCACGGCGTCGGCAGCCAGCGCGCAGGCCTGGGCCGCGGCCAGCATGCGCTGCGCTGGCTCGGCCAGGGCCAGCGCCGCCGGTGTGGGCTGCAGCCGGCGGGCGCCACGCTCGAACAGCGGCGTGCCCAGCTGGGCCTCCAGCGCGGCGATCTGCCGGCTCAGCGTGGGCTGGCTGGTGCCCAGCCGGGCGGCGGCCTGGGTGAACGAGCCCTGGTCCAGCACCGCGCCCAGCGCGCGCAGCAGGTTCCAGTCCAGCGTGGCAGGGTCGAAGGCACCAGGCATGCATTCAATCCTGAATGGTTTATATGCAGCCATCCATCTTCACATGGATGGCGTCGCCGCGCACCATGGCGCCATGCCGTTTCAACTTCAGGAGCCGAACATGACCAAGACCGTGCTGGTGCTGGGTGCCAATGGCCGCCTCGGGCGGGCTGCGGTGCTGGCCTTTGCCGCCGCCGGCTGGCAGGTGCGTGCGCAGCTGCGCCGCGCACCGCGGGCCGCGCTGCCCGCCGGCGTGCAGCTGGTGCAGTGCGATGCGCTGGACGTGCCCGCGCTGACCGCCGCCGGCCAGGGCGCGCAGGTGATCGTGCATGCGCTGAACCCCGACTACACCCGCTGGGCCACGCTGCTGCCGCCGCAGACCGCCGCGGTGCTGGCGGTGGCCCGCGCGACCGGCGCCACGCTGATGCTGCCGGGCAATGTCTACAACTTCGGCCACCAGCTGCCGGCGGTGCTGACCGAGGACACACCCTTTGTCGCCAACCATCCGAAGGCGGCCCAGCGCATCGCGCTGGAGGCCGCGCTGGCCGAGGCAGCGGCCAGCGGCGTGCGCAGCATCGTGCTGCGGGCGGGCGACTTCCTCGGCGACGCCGGCACCTGGATCGACCTGGCCATGGCCAAGGACCTGGCCCGCGGCCGTTTCACCCACATGGGCCCGGCCGACCTGCCCCATGCCTGGGCCTGGCTGCCCGACCTGGCGCAGACCTTCGTCGCAGTGGCCGAGCGGCGCGCCAGCCTGCCGCCACATGCGGTGCTGCATGTGCCGGGGCTGACGCTGACCGGCGCCCAGCTGCAGCGGGCTTTCGAGGCGGCGCTGGGCCGGCCGCTCCGGGCGCGCCGCTTCCCCTGGCCGCTGCTGCGCCTGGCCGCGCCGTTCTGGCCGATGGGCCGGGCGCTGGTGGAGATGCGCCACCTGTGGCAGCGTCCGCACCAGCTGGACGGCACCCGGCTGCGCGCCCTGCTGGGCGGCGACCTGCCGCAGACGCCGCTGGACAGCGTGGTGCGCCAGTGCCTGGCCGGCCTGCCGCAGCCGCCCGGCCTGCCTGCGCTGGCCTGAGGCCGCTGCACCGCCGTGGCAGACTGCACCGGCCACAACGACGGAGGACGGGATGCAGGCATGGCAAGCGGGCGCAGCAGCCCGGTGGATGGCCCGGGGCCTGGCCAGCCTGGCGCTGGTCAGCACGGTCGGCAGCTGGGCCCAGGCGCCGCTGCTCACCACCGAGGCCGAGCTGCAGGGCACCACCGTGCCGGCAGCCATCGAGGCCTTCTGGAGCGCGCGCGGCGCGGCCACTTCCATCACCGGGCAGGGCGGCTTGAACCTGGCGGTGCGCCGTTTCCTGCAGCCCGACCGGGCGACTGAACAAGGCGCCATCACCATCGTCTCGGGCCGCACCGAGTCGATGCTGAAGTACAAGGAGGTGGTGCACGACCTCTACCGCAACGGCTGGAGCGTCTACATCCACGACCACCGCGGCCAGGGCCTGTCCGAGCGTGAGCCGGCCGTGCGCGACCAGCCGCAGAAAGGCCATGTCGACCGCTTCGACGACTACGTGGCCGACCTGGACGCGGTGCTGCAGCGCGGAATGCTGGCCGGCGGCCATGCACGGCGGGTGCTGCTGGCGCATTCGATGGGCGGTGCCATCACCGCACGCTGGCTGCAGTCGGGCCGGCCGGCGGTGGCGCAGGTGCAGGCGGCCGTGCTGTCGTCGCCGATGCTGGAGATCGTCGGCCTGGTGCCGGGCTTCTCGGCCGAAGTCCTCAGCTGCCACCTGGCGCACGGCGCGGTGCTGTTCGGCGCGGGCGCCAGCTGGCACTGGGGCGGCAAGCCGTACACGCCCTTCCCGGTGCAGGGCAACATCTACACCGGCAGCCCGGTGCGCAGCCAGCGGGTGCTGGACCAGGACAGCGCCGCCCCCGCCGCCCGGCTGGGCAGCCCGACCTGGGGCTGGATCGCCCGCAGCTGCGATGCCGCCCATGCCGCGCGCACCGATGCCGCGCTGGTCACCACGCCGGTGCTGGTGCTGGTGGCCGGGCAGGACCAGATCGTGCTGAACCACGGCGCCCGGCAGTTCTGCCAGCGGCTGGCGGCCGCCCGGCCCGGCGCCGGCTGCGGCGGGCCGGATGGCGCGCCGGTGGTGGTGGAGGGCGCCCAGCACGAGATGCTGATCGAGCGCGACGCCCTGCGCGGCCAGGCCCTGGGCCGGGCGCTGGACTTCCTGCGCCAGGCCGGTCGCTGAGCCGCGGCGCGGCGGGTTGGCGGGGGGCCCTGCGGTAGACTCCGCCCCTTTTTGACGGGCGGTGACGGCGGTGACAGAGCGGGCAACCCAGGCAACGGCGCCGGCGCGTGTGCCCTTGCACAGCCCGCCGCTGGTGCGGCTGCTGGCGGCGCTGGACGACACCGGCGCGCTGCCCGGCGTGGCCAGGCCCCAAGCCAGCGTCGGTGAGCGCCTGGGCCAGTGGCTGGACTGGACCGACGCCATCGCGCTGTCGCAGACGCTGAACCAGGTGCCGCCCCCGCCCGCCCACCCGGTGCCGGCCGCGCACGCTGCCCAGCGGGCCAGCACCGCGCTGGCGCGGGTGCGTGCCGACTGCAGCCGCGCCATCCTGCAAGACCCGGTGTTCCAGCCCGACCAGCGCGCCAGCGCCGACCTGGGCGACATCCGCCGCGCCGCCCAGGCCCGCCAGCGCGGCATGGCGGCCGCCATCGCGCCGCTGCGCGCGCAGCTGCGCGGTCTGCTGGCGGCCCGCTCGGCCCCGCTGGCCCACCTGGCGGCGCTGGACGCCACGCTGGATGCCGCCCTGGCCGAGCGCGAACGCCACAGCCTGAGCAGCGTGGTGGCACAGCTGGAGCAGCAGTTCCAGCAGGGACAGCAAGCCGGCGCAGACCATTGGCGCGACGCCTTCTTCCAGTCGATGCAGCAACTGCTGCTGGCCGAGCTGGACCTGCGGCTGCAGCCGGTGCAGGGCCTGGCTGATGCGCTGGGTGAAGCGCTGGGCGAGGCGGCATGACGGCCCGCACACCGTCCCGCCTGGCCGGGGCCACCGGCCTGGCGGCCTTCGCCGCCGGCGCCGGCGTGCTGGCCTGGATCGGTGCTGGTTATGCCGCCACCAGCCCGCTGGCACTGGCGATGACCGCCTTGATCGCCGTCGCCTATGCCCTGGGCGGGCTGGAACTGCTGCGCGACCACCGCGCCACCACCGGCATGCGCCAAGCGCTGGACCGGCTGCAGGCCGATCCGCCGGCCGACACGCCGCAGCTGCAGGCCTGGCTGCAGACCCTGCATCCCACGCTGCAGCAGCCGGTGGGGCTGCGCATCGACGGCGCCCGCGTCGGCCTGCCCGGGCCGGCGATGGCGCCCTACCTGGTCGGCCTGCTGGTGCTGCTGGGCATGCTGGGCACCTTC
The DNA here is from genome assembly GCF_005403045.1 of Pseudaquabacterium pictum. GTDB lineage: Bacteria > Pseudomonadota > Gammaproteobacteria > Burkholderiales > Burkholderiaceae_C > Pseudaquabacterium > Pseudaquabacterium pictum. Next base: position 128,024 of record NZ_BJCL01000014.1, on the reverse strand, counting down.
CTGGGCATGGTGGTCACGCTCAAGGGCGCTGCCAGCGCGCTGCAGACCAGCACCGATCTGCCCACCATCCGCGCCGCGCTCACTGCGCCGGTGCAGGGCCTGGGCCTGGCCTTCGGCACCAGTGTGGCCGGCGTGGCCGCGTCGGCCATGCTGGGCCTGGTGGCGGCGCTGTGCCGGCGCGCCCGGCTGCAGGCGCTGCAGCAGCTCGACGCGGCCATCGCCACCACGCTGCGGCCGTTTGCGCTGGCCCAGCGCCAGGGGGACCGGCAGGCGCGGCAGCATGCCGAACTGCTGCAGGCGCTGCAGACCCTGGGCGCGCAGCTGCAGGCCGGGCAGGAGACCTTCCACCGCCAGGCGCTGGACACCCACGGCACGCTGGCGGCGTCGGTCGAACAATCGCTGCAGCGCAGCCTGGCCGACGGCGCCCGGCTGGCCAGCGCCACGCTGGCGCCGATGGTGCAGGCCACGCTGGACGGCATCGGCCGCGAGACGCAGGCCCTGCAGACCCAGGTGGCCGGCACGGTGCAGCAGCAGCTCGACGGCGTGGCGCGGCGGCTGCAGGACGCGGTGGCCCAGGTGGCCGCCACCGGGCAGGCCGCCCAGGCGGCCCAGCAGCAGCAGCACCAGGCCGCGCTGGCCGCCCAGCAGCAACTGCACCAGGCCACGCTGGCCGACCAGCAGCGCCACCACCAGGCCCTGGCCGACGACCTGCAGGCCCGCCAGACGGCCTGGGCGCAGGCGGTGCAGACGCAGGCCGATGCCCTGCTGCACAGCGTCGACCAGCGCCAGCAGCAACTGCTGGACGGCCTGGCCGCCCGCGATGCCACCCGCCTGGCGGCGCTGGCCCAGCCGCTGGACAGCCTGGCGCAGCGCCTGGCCGGCGCCTTCGAGGCCGCCAGCGCCCAGGCGCAGGCGCAGCAGGCCAGCATCTGCCAGACGCTGGAGACCACCGCCGAGCGCATGCAGGCCCAGGCCGCGCAGCAGGCGCAGCAGACCGTGGCCGCCATCACCGCACTGTTGCAGGCCGCTGGCGAGGCGCCGCGCGCCGCCGCCGAGGCCATGGGCCAGCTGCGCCAGCAGCTCAGCGACAGCCTGGCGCGCGACAACGCGCTGCTCGACGAGCGCAGCCGCATCACCGCCACGCTGACCAGCCTGCTCGACGCCGCCCGCGCCGCCGCCACCGACCAGCGCGCCGCCATCGACAGCCTTGTGGCCCAGGCCGGCGCGCTGCTGCAGCAGGCCGGCGCCCACCACACGGCGCAAGCCGAGGCCACCGCGCGCCAGATGGCCGCCACCGCCGACCAGGTGGTGGCCGCGGCCGGCGAGGTGCAGGCGTCTGCGGGCCAGGTGCTGGCCTCGGCCGACCAGGTGGTGGCATCGGCCGGCCAGGTGGTGGCATCCGCCAGCCAGGTGGCCGGGGCCGCCACCGAGGTGGCCGCCGGCGGCATCGAGGTGGCCAGCCTGGGCGAGGCCTTCGGCGCCGCGGTGGCCCAGTTCGGCGACAGCAACCAGGCACTGCTGGCGCAGCTGCAGCGCATCGAGGCGGCGCTGGGCCGCAGCCTGTCGCGCAGCGATGAGCAGCTGGCCTACTACGTGGCCCAGGCCCGCGAGATCATCGACCTGAGCCTGCTGTCGCAGAAGCAGATCGTCGACGACCTGCAGCGCGTGGCCGGCCGCGACGCCGCCACGCCGGCCTGAGCACCGCCATGGACACGCTGGACGCGCACGCCGACGACCACCCGGCCGAAGCCGGCCAGGACGGCCAGGCGCCGGTGTGGGCGGTGTTCGGTGATCTGATGGCCGGCCTGCTGGGCGCCTTCGTGCTGATCCTGGTGCTGGTGATCGGCGTGCAGCTGGAGCTGGCCAGCCGGCTGGAGGCCGAGGTGCAGCAACGCCAGACGCTGGAACAGGCCCTGGCCGGACCGCTGGCCGGCGGCCGGGTGACGCTGGCCAACGGCCGCATCGGCATCAGCGGCAGCGTGCTGTTCGCCGACGGGTCCGACCAGCTGCAGCCTGAAGGCCGCCAGCTGCTGGCCAGCCTGGCCGCGCCGCTGGCGGGTTATCTGGCCGGGCGCGACGAGCTGCTGATGGTCAGCGGCTTCACCGACGACCGGCTGCTGCGCCAGGGCAAGGGCAAGGAGGCCCCCTTCGCCGACAACTGGGAGCTGTCGGCCCAGCGGGCGCTGACGGTGACGCGCGCGCTGATCGACGCCGGCCTGCCGGCCTCGGCCGTCTTTGCCGCCGCATTCGGGCCCGAGCAGCCGGTGGCCAGCAATGCCGATGCCGCCGGCCGGGCGCAGAACCGCCGGGTGGAGATGGCGCCGGTGCCGCGCAGCGCGCACGGCGGGCGCCGTGGCTGACGCGGCCGCCGGCACGGCGGCGGAACCCGACGCCATCGCCGCCGCGCTGCAGGCGCTGCAGGCCCGTGGCATCGACCGGCGTGATCCGGCGGGCTGGCAGTTCGTGGCCGCGCTGCAGCGCCGCAGCGCGCAGCAGCAGGGGCCGCTGCGCCAGCAGCTGGACCTGCGCCTGGCCCGCGCGCTGGCCACGCTGCAGCAACGCCACGGCGGCACGGCAGCGGCGTCACCGGCGGCCAGCGCCAGCACCGCTGCGCAGACCAGCCCCCACGCCAGCCCCGACGCCAGTCCATTGGCCGGCCTGCTGCAGCAGCTGGGCAGCGGGGTGGCCGCACCGCCCACCGAGCTGCAGGCGGTGCGGCGCTTCAGTCCCACCTGGGCGCGGCTGCGGGTCGACCAGCAGCTGGCGCGCGCACTGGCCCGCCAGCCCGACAACGCCGGGCCGCTCAATTCCCAGCGGCTGATGCTGCAGACGCTGCAGCGCCTGCGCCAGCTGTCGCCGGCCTACCTGCAGCGCTTCCTGGCCCACGCCGACGCGCTGCTGTGGCTGGAAGACCGCAGCGCCGCGGCCGCGCCACCGCCGCGGCCCGACGGCGCCGCGCGGCGGCGGCCGGCCCGGCGCGGTTGAGCCGGGCACCGGGCGTCAACCAGGCGGCTGGCCGGCGGCGGCCAGCGCCGCCCAGTCCAGCAATTCCACCGCGCCATAGCCCCGCCGCACCCAGCCACGGGCCTCGAAGTCGCGCAGCACGGCGCTGACGGTCTGCCGGCTCAGCGACAGCATGGCGCCCAGCTGGGCCTGGTTGACCGCCACGCTGCGTTGGGCCACGCCCGGCGCCAGCATGCCGTGGCCCTGGGCCATGGCCAGCAGGCGGCGGGCCACGCGGGCGGCGGCGTCCAGCTGGGTCAGGTCGTCCAGGCCGGCGAACAGCGCACGCACCTTCTCGGCCAGCAGCTGGCCCAGCAGGCGCCACCACAATGCATCGGCCTCGGCCAGCGCCAGCAGGGCGGGCTGGGGCACCAGCAGCAGGGTGGTGGGGGCGGTGGTGGCGGCATCGTGGGTGCGCGGGCCGCCGTCGATGCAGGCGATCTCGCCGAACCACTGCGGCGGGCCCAGCAGGCTGAGCACCGCCTCGCGGCCCGGCGTGTCGCTGGCGCCCACCCGCACCGCGCCGTCCAGCACCGCATACAGGCCGGCATTGGCATCGCCGCGCTGGAACAGCGTGGCCCCGGCCTGCAGCCGCAGCAGCCGCCCGGCCTGCAGCAGTGCGGCGCGGTGGCCGGACGGCAAGGCGGCAAACCAGCGGCCGCGCGCCAGCAGCGGCGCCCAGCGGGCGGTGTCGTCGGCATCCATGGGCGCGCAGTGTCGGGCTGACGGCGGCGGCAGGCAAACGTCGGCTGGCCGACAGACAGCCGGTCGCACCCGCCGCACCATCGGCCCCTGTCCAAGACCAAGACCGGAGACACGGATGAAGACACTCACCGACCACCTGGCCCAGTACGCCGCCTACCACCGCGACCGCCGCAACATCGCCACCCACTTCATCGGCGTGCCGATGATCATGCTGGCCGTCACCGTGCTGCTGTCGCGGCCGGCACTGGATGTGGGCGGGCTGCCGGTGTCACCCGCGCTGCTGGCCGCGCTGGCCGCCGGGCTGTTCTACCTGCGGCTGGATGCCCGCTTCGGGCTGGTGATGGCCACGCTGCTGGCGCTGTGCGTGGCCGCCGGCCAGGCGCTGGCGGCCGGGCCCACCGCCACCTGGCTGGGCGCCGGCGTGGGGCTGTTCGTGGTCGGCTGGATCATCCAGTTCGTCGGCCACTGGTACGAGGGCCGCAAGCCGGCCTTCGTCGACGATCTGCTGGGCCTGGTCATCGGCCCGCTGTTCGTGGTGGCCGAGGCCGGCTTCCTGCTGGGGCTGCGGCCCGAGGTGCAGCAGGCCATCGAGGCGCGCAGCGGCCCGGTGCGCGGCGGCGGCCACGCGGCGCGGGCCTGAGTCAGTCGGCTGGCACCTCGGTGCCGAACACCGGCAGGCCGCCGAAGGCCGCCGGGTCGAAGGCCTGGCCGAGGAACAGCTTCGGGTAGTAGAAGGCGCGCAGCGCGGCATGGAAGGCCCGCACCCGGGCCTCGTAGGCCAGCACGGCGCGCAGGTCGGTCTGCGCCAGGGCCTGCAGGCCGCGCTGCAGCAGCACCGGCGGTGCCAGCCAGGCCAGCGCGCCGGCGCGCCGGTCACGGTCCAGCCGGCCGGCGGTGTAGGCCGCCGACAGCGGCTGCGCCGTCTGGTCGCCCACCTGCTGGAAGGCGTAGTACCAGGCCCAGGTGAACGGCCGGTCGACGTGGGCATGGTCGGCCCACTGCGGATGCTGCCGGACGAAGGCCGCCATCGTGGTGGCCTTGGGCAGGTCCCAGGCGTCGTTGACGGCCTCGCGCTGGGTCATCACGATGTCGGCACCCGCCGGCAGCGGCACCGCGCGGTCGATGGCGATGCGGCCAGCGCCCGGGATGACCACCGCCACCAGCACCCACAGCGCCAGCAGCGTGGCCAGGATCACGTCGCCCGCCTGCTGCCAGGCGGCCACGGCGCTGCACACCACCGTCCAGCACAGCAGGTAGGCCAGCAGCAGGGCCACCGCCGCCCACAGCGTCGGCGCCGCGGTGCCGCTCAGCGCGCCAGCCACCACCAGCGGCAGCGCAGCGGCGATGCACACACCGCCGGCCCGCAGCCCGGCGCGCAGCGGCCACAGCCGCGCCGCCTGGCCGGCGGTGGCCAGCAGCAGGTCATGGCGGCCGGCCACCCGCTCGGCGGCGCGCAGGTCGTGCAGCAGCACGATCAGCACCAGCGGCAGCAGGTAGGCTGCCAGGAAGGCGAAATCGAAGCGGCCGGTCAGCGCCAGCACCGGGTGGCCGGCGTCGCGTTCATGGATCTGCCCTTCCAGCGCCAGCATGCGCACCCGGTGCTTCCAGGCGGCATCATCCCGGCGGCCCAGCGCGGCGAAGGCGAAGTCCGACGGCGGATCGGCGGTCAGGTGGAAGCTGTTGTAGGCCGCACCGCCCCAGTCACCCTGTGCGGCCAGCACCGCCTGGCGGTCGGCACGGTCGGCGGCGGCCAGGCGGCTGATGGTGGCGCGCTGTTCCCGCACTTCTGCCAGCCCGGCCGCCACGGCCAGCACCGACAGGCACAGCACCACCAGCCAGGCCGCCCAGACCGACCGGTCGCGGGCCAGCAGACCTGCCTCGCGCCGCAGCGCTGACCATCCCACATGGGCCCTCATGGCCGCAATCTGCCGCCGGCCCACCCCAGCGCAGCCACCAGCAGCACGCACCACAGCCCCAGCATCTGCCACTGCGGCGCAGCCTGGGCGGTGCGGCGTTCGGCGGCGTCGGCCGTGAACTGGAAGCGGCCCAGCAGCTGCCAGTGCGCGGCCGCCACGCGGGTGCGCTGCTCGGCCTGCGCATCGCTGCTGCGGCGGATGTCGTCGCTGTAGGACAGCGCCTCGGCATGCACCTTGTTCAGGCCCTGCACGAAGGCATAGCGCAGTGCCTCGGCCTGTTGCAGGAAGCGGTGGTGGTGGACCAGATCGGTGCCGGCCACGGCGCGTGACGCCTCGGCCACCGCCAGCAGTGGCGTCAGCCAGCCGTGGGCGGCCAGCGCCGCGGCCTGGCGGGTCTCGACCGCCATGCGGGCGCTGGCGTAGGTGTTCAGCGTGTCGGTCAGCCGCTGCTCGCTGACCTGGGCGACCACGCCGCGCAGGTTGACCGGCAGATCCTCGGCGCGCTGCACGCCATGCTTGGCCAGCAGGTCGGCGCGCAGCCGGGCAAAGGCCGGATCGTTGGCGTTGTGGCCATCGCCCAGCCTTCGCAGGTCGGCCCGCATCGCGAGATCGGTCTCCAGCGTGCCAGCCATCGGCGCGGCCTGGGCGGCCCGGGCCACGGCCAGCGCCGGCAGCACCAGGGTCAGCGCAATCCACAGCGTGGCCAGCGTGGCCAGCACGGCCGCGCGGCGGCGCAGCAGGGCCGAGGCCAGCAAGGCCAGTGCGCCCCAGACCACCAGGTACAGCCCGTAGGCCGCCACCAGCGCGGCGGCGGCCAGCGGCGCCTCACCGGCCCGCACGGCCAGCAACGCGCTCACCGCCAGTGGCAGCAGCAGCAGCAGCACCGCGGCCAGCAGTGCCAGCCCCTTGCCCGCCAGCAGCAGCCGGCCGTGCATGCCCTGGGCCAGCAGCGTGGCCAGGGTGCCGGCCTCGCGCTCGCGCACGACCACGCCATGCCCCAGCAACAGCAGCAGCAGCGGCGCGAACAGCTGGTAGACCAGCGCCGGGCTCAGCGCGCTGAAGCCGCCCAGGTCGGCACTGGCGCTGGCGGCGGCGAACATCGCGGTGTTCTGGCGGTGGCCTTCCAGGAAGACCGACTGCCCGGTCACCGGGTCCAGCCCGGGGTCGAACAGCGCCAGCGGCGGCGGTGTGCGGAAGACATAGTGGCCGTAGTGCACCATGCGGTGCGGATGGCGGTCAGGCTGCGCAAGGAAGGCGGCCTCGGCCGCCGCCTGGTGCCGGGCACGCGCCGCCGCCTCGGCCTGCATGCGCAGCGTGGTGACCACGGTGGTGGCCACCAGCAGCGCGGCCAGCAGCAGGCCGGCGCCCAGCGCCAGGCGCGCGCGTTGCCAGCAGCGCCACTCGGCGCCGGCGATCAGCAGCAGCTGCCTCATGCTGCAGCCCGGGCCGAGAAGGCGCGGTGCACCGTCTCGGTGTCGATGCGCTGGCCAGCGGGTGCGGCGAACTCGGCCACCAACTGGCCGCCACGCAGCAGGCCGATGCGGTCGGCCACCTGGCAGGCGCCGTAGACATCATGGGTCACCATCAGGATGGCCTTGCCGGCATCGGCCAGGCCGCGGACCAGGGCATGAAACTCATCGATGGCCAGCGGGTCCAGGCCCGAGGTGGGCTCGTCGAGCAGCAGGATGCCGGTGCCGCGCAGCAGGGCCAGGGCAATCGCCACCTTCTGCCGCATGCCCTTGGAGTAGCCCTGCAACCGGCGGCTGCGGGCCTCGGCGGGCAGCGAGACCTGGTCCAGCGCGGCATCGATGGCGGTGGCGCTGCTGTCCACCCCGGCCAGCTGCACGAAGTAGCGCAGGTTCTCGCGCGCATCCAGGTGCGGGTAGAGCGCGGCGGCCTCGGGCAGGTAGGCCACCGCGCGGCGTGCGGCCACCACGTCGGCGTGCACATCGCGGCCGTCGACCCGCACCCGCCCGCTCGCCACCGGCAGGAAGCCGAGAAACGTGGCCAGCGTCGTCGACTTGCCGGCGCCGTTGCCGCCCAGCAGGCCGTAGACCTCGCCGCCGGCCACGGCAAAGCTGATGCCGGCCAGCACCTGCTTGCCCGCGCGCTGCACATGCAGCTGCTCGGCCTGCAGCCGGGGTTCGGCGGCCACGTCAGAACCTGAAGGCGGCCGACAGCCGCAGGCTGCGCGGTGCCCCAGGCTGCACCCACAGCGCAGAAAACGAATTGGTGTAGTACGTGGCGTTGGCCAGGTTGTCGATGTCCAGGCGCAGCGTGGTGGCGGCCGTCAGGTCGTAGGCGGCGAAGGCCCGCGCCACGGTGTAGGCCGGCAGCATGAAGCGGGTGGTGAACTCGCCCGGCCGCTCACCCACATGCAGCAGGCCGCCTCCCACCTGCAGGCGCCGGCCGGCCAGCTGCAGGTCCTGCACCAGCTGCAGGCTCAGCGTGTGCTGCGGCACGTTCAGCAGCCGCGTGCCGGCCGGCACCGGCAGGCCGAAGCTGGGGTCGTTGAAGCTGTTGGACGTGGTCGCGTCGACATGGGCATAGGACGCCCACAGGCTCAGGCCATCGGCCAGCTCGCCCTGCAGATCGATCTCCAGCCCCTGGCTCCGGGCCTGGCCGATGGCCAGCTGCGTGGCGGCGCTGGCATCGGCGGCCACCAGCATGTTCTTCTGCCGCACCTGGAACACCGCCACCGTGGCATCGACGCCGCCCAGCGAGAACTTGGCGCCGGCCTCCACCGCCCGCGACTGGTTGGGCTCGAAGCCATTGCCCAGCGCATCGGCCCCCGACAGCGGGCGGAAGTTCTCGCCGACCGTGGCGTAGAACGCCAGCGCCGGGCCGGCCTGGTAGACGAGGCCCAGCTGCGGGCTGACGCGGGTCTCGTTCTGCCGGGTGGTGCGGTTGGCCGTGCGGTCCTCCAGCGTCTGGCGGTAGTCGTCGTGGCGGGCGCCCAGGCGCAACTGCCACCGGTCACCCAGGTTGATCTGGTCCTGCAGGAACACGCCCACCGATCGCTGCGTCTCCAGCCGGTTGGTCAGCGGCGTGGGCGTGGGCAGGGCGTGGCTGCCATAGACCGGCTGGAAGATGTTGATGGCCTGCAGCCGGGCCAGTGTGGGGTTGCTGGCCAGCGTGGGGGCGCGGGCGCGCAGAAAGACCTGGTCGTTCTCGAAGCGGTCGGCATCGACACCGGCGATCAGCCGGTGCTGCAGTCCGCCCAGCTGAAAGCGGCCGTTCAGCTCGGCGCGCACCACCTGGTAGGTGGCGTCGTAGTCGCGGAAGCGGCGCTGGCGCGTCAGCGTCTGGCCGTCGACGAACAGGCGCTGGCGGCTGGCCGCCAGCTCGGCCTCGGTGGAGAAGCCTTCCAGCGAGGTCTTGCGGGTGGTCAGGCCCAGCAGGGCGCTCCAGTCCTTGTTGAAGTCATGCTGAAACTCCAGCTGATGGCCCAGCACATCGGCCTGCACCGGGCCATCGCCCGGCTCGCCCAGGAAGCGGCTCTGCGGAATGCGGCCCAGCTGGCCGTCGACCGCGAGCACGCCGCGGTCGAACGGCAGTGCCTGGTGGCTGGATTCCAGCTCGTACACCAGCCGGCTCCGCGGGCTGATGCGCCAGGCCAGCGACGGGCTGATGCCGTGCTTGCGGGTGTGCACCGTGTCGCGGAAGCTGTCGGCATCCTCGTAGAAGCCGACCAGGCGCACGGCCACGGCGTCCGACAGCGGCGCCGTCCAGTCCGCATCGACGCGGTGGGTGTTGAAACTGCCGGCTGAAAGCCGGAGCTCGCCAGCGGTCTTGAAGGTGGGCCGCTTGGTCACCAGGTTGACCGTGCCACCGGGCTCGCCGCGGCCGTACAGCGCGGCGCGCGGGCCCTTGAGCACCTCGACCGTCTCGATGCCCGACAGATCCCGCGGGCCGCCGAAGCCGCGGCCGGCGTTGAAACCGTTGACCAGGACGTTGCTGGGCAGGTTCTCGTCGCCGACGAAGCCGCGCAGCGAGAACGCGTTCCACAGCCCGCCGAAGTTGTTCTGCCGCGCCACCGAGGCCGACAGGTCCAGCGCCTGGGTCAGGCTGACGGCGCCGGAGGCGCGCAGCGTCTCGGCATCGATGGCCTGCTCGGCCTGCGGCGTCTCCAGGCGGCGGAAGTCACCCTGGTAGGCCTGGCGGGTGGCGGTGATGGTGACGGTGGCAGGGCTCACATCCTGGGCCAGGGCCGGCAGGGCGAGCGGGGCCGTGGCGCAGAACATCCAGGCTGCGCGTTGGGTGGGTGTCACGGGGGAACCTCGGCGAATCGAACGTGGAAGGGGTGCGGATCGCGGCGCGCGCCACCCATCCGGCGATCTAATGATAACGACTTCGCATTTGCATTCGATGACACGCCAGCACATCGGCTGGTGGCACCCACGCGGCGCGGGCGCCGCGCTGCCCGGTTCAGCGCGCGCCGGCCGCCTGCAGCGCCGCCACCATCGCGGTGTAGCCGCGGGCCTGCGCCAGCTGCAGCGGCGTGCGGCCGTCGCGGTCGGCCAGCCGGGTGCTGGCGCCGGCCTGCAGCAGGGCCTGCACCGCTCGCTGGTGGCGCGGGCCGCCGTCGCCCAGCACCACGGCCTCGATCAGCGCCGTCCAGTGCAGGTTGTTGACATGGTCCAGCGGTGCGCCGGCGGCGATCAGCTGGCGCACCACGCCGTCATGGCCCAGGTGGGCAGCGGCGATCAGCGCGGTGCCGTCCCAGCGGCTGGTGACCAGGCGGGCGCTGGCGCCCAGCTGCAGCAGCAGGGCCAGCGTGGGCTCGTCGTCGGCCACTGCAGCGATGGTCACCGCGTCGTAGCGGTCGTTGTCCAGCGCCGCGATGTCGGCGCCGGCCTGCACCAGCGCGCGGATGGCCGCATGCTGGCGGGCATGGGTGGCGATGTGCAGCGCGGTACGGCCATGGCCGTCGCGCTGGCGCAGGGCGGCGGCATCAGTGCCGGCGAGCGCCGCCGCGTCACCGCGCCAGGCAGCCGCCAGCACACCGGTGTAGCCAGCCTGCTCGGCAGCGCTGGGCACCACCTGGGCCTGGGCGGCAGCGGCCAGCAGCAGGCCGGCCAGCATGGCGGCCCGGGCCAGGCCCGGCAAGAACGGTGGGGCTGGGCGCAGGGGCATGGTTGGCCTCAGAAGCGGAACTCGGCCCGCAGGTTGACGGTGGTGAAGGTCCGGGCGCGGCTGTCGGTGGCCTCGCTGCTGCCATCGGCCAGCAGGATGGTGCTGCCGCTGTCATAGCGCCGGGCGCTGGCGTTGCTGACGGTCAGGCGCAGGCTGGCATCGGTGTTCAGCTTCCACAGCGCGTTGACGTCGAGCACCGGCTTGGCGCCCTGGCGGCTGAAGCGGTCGTCGATCTCCTGCACCCGAAACCCGGGGGTGTAGTTCAAGCTGGCGCCCACGGTGAGCGGCAGGCCGCGCACCGGCCAGTCGGCGCCCAGGTTGGCCGTCCACGGCGGCTGGCCCTCCAGCCGGTTGTCGGGGCCGGCCACACCGGCCACGCGGCTCCACATCAGGCTGGCATTGGCGCGCAGGCTGATGCCCTGCACGGCCGCGGGCGCCTCCGCCCACAGGTCGACCAGCCTGGCTTTGGCCTCCAGCTCCAGGCCGGCGGCGTCGGCGTGGCCGACGTTCTGCGGCTGCGCCAGGTAGCGCGGCACGGTGGCCCAGGCCACCACCTGCGGTGCGTTGCTGCGCACAGTGCGGATCAGGTCGTCGATGCGGCGCAGGTAGACGTTGGCGGTGAGCACGCCACCGGCGTCCAGGTAGTGCTCGTAGCCCAGCTCCAGGCCCCAGGCCAGCTCGGGCTTCAGGTCGGGGTTGCCCAACCGGTCGGGCTTGCTGGCGCTGTTGGGCTTGGTCCGGTCCTCATGGTCGGTGGACCAGCTCGGCCGGGCGATCAGCTGGCTCAGGTTGGGGCTGCGGTAGCTGCGCGTCAGGCTCAGGCGCAGCTGGTCGCGCGGTGATTCGGGGAACTTCCACACCATGTGCGCCAGCGGGGCGAACACCGCGCTGCGGTTGGCCACCGCCGGGCGGTTCTGCAACGCGTCGCTGCGGGTGTCGATGGCCTCCCAGCGGGCGCCGACGTAGAACGAGAACTGCTTGCTCCACTCCCATTCGTCCTGGGCATACAGCGCCAGGCGCTGCACCTGGGCGGTGAGGTTCTCGCCGAAGTCGGCGGCCTGCGGCTTGCCATCGACAGCGATGCTGCGGCGGTCGTCGCGGCTGGTGCGTTCCAGCTCCCAGCCGGCGCTGGCGCTGTGGCGGTCGGCGATCAGCTGCGAAAACTTGCCGTTCATGTCCAGCGACAGCTCGCGGTTGCCGCTGTCGTCCACCCGCTGGCGGGGCGCACCGCGGCTGCCGCCGGTCTCGAAGCGGTTGCTGCGGCTGGTGGATTCCGACAGCCGACTGCCGAAGCGCACCTGCAGCCGGCCGCCGCTGCCGGTGGTGGTGTTCCAGGCGCCGCCCAGGCGGGCCATCTGCCACGTGGTCTCGCTCTGGCTGGTGGCGCGGGTGTAGGGCACATCGTCGCCCGCCCGCTGGTCCAGCACCGACAGGCCATCGCTGCGGCTGCGCACCAGGTTCACGAAGGGCTGCAGGTCCAGGCTCTGGCCGGGGCCCAGGCGCCACTGCAGCCGGCCGTTGGCGAACAAGCCGCGGCGCGTGCCCTCGCTGGTGCTGTGCACCCGCTGGTCCAGCGTGGTGCGGCCGCCGGCATCCCGGGCCAGGGTGCTGGTGGTGGTGTCGCTGTCCTGCCCGCCCTGGAACACCGTGGCCGACAGGTTGTAGCCCAGGCTGTCGGCCTGGCCGTTGGTGGCCCAGCTGGCGCCCGCCTGGGGCCGGCTGCCGTCGGCGCCACCGCCGACCTTGAACTCGTTGGCCTTGCGCTTGAAGTCGCTGCGCATCACCACGTTGATCGTGCCGGCGATGGCGCGGGTGCCGAACTCGGCCACCGGCGCCCGCATGATCTCGATCTTCTCGATCTGCTCCGGCGCGATGGAATCCAGCGAGAAGCCCGGTGCCATGCGCTGACCGTCGATCAGGATCTGGGTGTAGCCGCCGCCCATGCCGCGCATGCGCACCTGGCCGCCGCGGCCGGGCGGCCCGCCCAGGGTGACGCCCGGCAGGCGCTTGAGCACCTCGCCCAGACTGGCATCGCCCATGCGATCGAGCTCCTCGCGGCCGTAGGTGATGCGGCTGGCGGTGGCGCGGCGGCGTTCGTCGTTGCGCTCGGGCGTGGTGGTGCCGGTCACCTCCACCTGCTGCGGCCGGTTGGCGGCTGGAGCCGAGGCAGCCGCCGCTGGCGGCGCGGCGGCCGCTTGGGCCTGCAACGCCGGGCTGGCAGCCAGCAGCAGGCAGGCCGTCACGGCCCGGGTGGAAGAAATGGCGGCAGTCATCGTGGGCGCCGATTGTGCGGTGCGGCCTGCGGCACGGCCGCGCGCCCGGTGCCGGCGCCACGCCACATCTGCTTGCAATTGCAATGGCTGCGGCACAACTGCGGCCTGCAGCGCCACCCCGCCGCGGCCGACATGCAGCCATGGGGCGGTGCTGCCGGAGCACCGCCGCAACCGGGGCAGCCGATGCAAGACGACATGGCATTCAGCCAGACGGGCCGGGAAGAGCGCGCCAACGCCGTCAGCCATGCGCTGGGCTGCGTGCTGGCGCTGTTCGCCATGCCGGCGCTGGCCCAGCAGGTGGACGCCGCCCAGCACCCGATGCGCCAGGTCGGTGTGGGCGTGTTCGTGGGCAGCATGGTGCTGATGTACCTGGTGTCGGCCGTCTACCACGCGGCGCCGGTGGGCCAGGCCAAGCGCTGGCTGCGCAAGTGCGACCATGCGGTGATCTTCCTGTTCATCGCCGGCAGCTTCACGCCGTTTGCGCTGGCGGCGCTGCAACGCGGCGAAGGCACCGGCACGCTGGCCGCGGTGTGGGCCGTGGCCCTGCTGGGCATGGCGCTGAAGCTGGGCAACCGGCTGCAGCACCGGCTGGCGTCCACCCTGCTGTACCTGGCCTACGGCTGGCTGGTGGCTGCGGTGGCCCAGCCGATGCTGGCGGCGCTGCCGCCGGCCGGCCTGCGCCTGCTGGTGGCCGGCGGCGTGGCCTATTCGCTGGGCAGCCTGTTCTTCCTGCTCGACCGGCGCCTGCCCTACAGCCACCTGATCTGGCACCTGTTCGTCATCACCGGCAGCACCTGCCACTTCCTGGCGGTGCAGGAACTGGTCTGAGCACCCCCGGCTGGCGGTCCGGCCGGTCCCGCAGCCTGGATGCGGCGCCGGCACTGAACCAGGCGCCGCCGCTACCATCCAACCCGGGCGGCCTGTAGCCGCTTGTTCAATCGCCTGGGAGCCCTGGATGATCCGCCGCCGCACCGCCCTGACTGCCACCGCCGCCGCCACGCTGACCGGACTGGCGCCTGCCGCCTGGTCCCAGTCGAAGAAGGACAGCCTGGTGCTGGCGATGACGCTGGAGCCGCCGGGCCTGGACCCGACCGCTGGCGCCGCATCGGCCATCGCCGAGGTGGTGCAGTACAACGTGCTGGAGACGCTCACCAAGATCCGGTCGGACAGCACCATCGCCCCGCTGCTGGCCACCAGCTGGACGGTGACGCCCGACAACAAGACCTGGGCCTTCACGCTGCGCCCGGGCGTCAAGTTCCACAACGGCGAGCCCTTCAACGCCGCCACGGTGAAGTACGCGTTCGAGCGCGCGGTGGCACCCGACAGCACCAACAAGGACAAGGCGGTGTTCGCCAACATCGTCAACATGCGGGCGACCGATGACCTCACCATCGTCATCACCCTCAAGAACACCAACCCCGACTTCCTGTTCCAGATCGGCCAGGCCACCGCGTCCATCGTCGAGCCCAGGAGCGCGGCCACCAACAACACCCAGCCGGTGGGCACCGGGCCGTTCAAGCTCGACAGCTGGGCCAAGGGCAACAACCTGGTGCTCAGCCGCTGGGATGGCCACCGGGATGTGAAGTCCATCGCGCTGCGCCGCGTCACCATCCGCTTCATCAGCGATGCGGCGGCCCAGGTGGCGGCCCTGCTGGCGGGCGATGTGGATCTGTTCCCGCGGGTGTCAGCCGCGCGCAACCTGGCGCAGTTCCGCGCCGACAAGCGCTTCCAGGTGCTGGTGGGCGGCACGCGCGCCAAGACGGTGGTGGCGATCAACAACAAGAAGAAGCCGCTGGATGACGTGCGGGTGCGCCGGGCCATCGCCATGGCGATTGACCGCAAGCAGGTGATCGATGGTGTGGCCAACGGCTTCGGCGCGCCCATCGGCAGCTTTTACGTGCCCGGCGCGCCGGGCTATGTGGACCTGACCGCGGTCAACGCCTTCAACCCCGACCGCGCCCGCGCGTTGCTGAAGGAGGCCGGCGTGACCACGCCGCTGGAGCTGAGCCTGAAGCTGCCGCCCGCGCCCTATGCCCGCCAGGGCGGCGAGGTGATCGCCGCGATGCTGGCCAAGGTGGGCATCGTGGCCAAGCAGGAGAACGTGGAATGGGCGCAGTGGCTGTCCGGCGTGTACGGCCAGAAGAGCTACGACCTGACCATCATCAGCCATGTCGAGCCGCTGGACTTCGGCAACTTCGCGCGGCCGGGCTACTACTGGAACTACGAAAACCCCAAGTTCAACGCACTGTGGGACAAGATCAACAGCACCGCCGACATCAAGCAGCGCCATGCCCTGCTGGCCGAGGCCCAGCGCCTGGTGGCCGATGACGCGGTGCTGGCCTACCTGTACCAGCCCACCGCCATCACCGTGGCCGCAGCGCGCCTGAAGGGCGTGTGGAAGGACATGCCGATCTCGGCCAACGACCTGTCGGCACTCAGCTGGGGATGACCGTGCCGACGGCCACCGACCCCTTCGGCCATCCGCTGACGCTGCAGCACGACGCCAGCGCGGCGGCGGTCAACGGCTTCATCCACGGCTTCCTGGGCTACACGCCCAGCATCCTGGCGGTGCTGCCGGCGGCCGAGGTGGACGACAGCCTGGTCGTGCAGACCTGGGCCGCCGTGCTGTGGATGTTCAGCGAATCTCCCGCCGGCCCGCCCAAGGCCCGCGCCCACCTGGCCCGTGCCCGCGCCGCCAACCTGCCGGCCACCGACCGGGAGCGCCGCCTGGCCGAGGCCGTGGCCCGCTGGGTGGATGGCGACATCGGTGGCGCGCTGGCGCTGCATGCCGCGCTGGCACATGACCACCCGCGCGACCTGGCCGCCATCAAGCTGGGCCAGTACCACGCCTTCAACCTGGGCGATGCGCCCACGCTGCTGAAGCTGGCCCTGCCGGCGGTGGACGCCGCGCCCGAGGTGGCCGCGGTGCACGGCCTGGCCGCCTTCGGCTGGGAACAGTGCCACCGGCTCGACCTGGCCGAGGCCGCCGCACGGCGCGCCCTGGCCATGCAGCCCAGCGAGCCCTGGGCCCAGCATGCGCTGGCCCATGTGATGCTGACCGACGGCCGCGTCGCCGAGGGCGCCTACCTGCTGCACCAGGTCAGCGCGCCCTGGCAGGGCCTGACCAGCTTCATGCGCTGCCACCTGTGGTGGCACCTGGCGCTGTTCCACATCGAGCTGGGCGACGATGCCGCGGCGCTGGCGCTGTACGACCGGCAGGTGTGGGGCGTGGACACCAGCTACTCGCAGGACCAGGTGGGTGCGGTCTCGCTGCTGGCCCGGCTGGAGCTGGCCGGCGTGGCCGTGGGCGACCGCTGGGATGCCCTGGCCAGCCACCTGACCGGCCGGGTGCATGACCAGGTGCAGCCCTTCCTCGACCTGCAATACCTCTACGGCCTGGCCCGCGCCGGCCGACCCGAGGCGGATGCCCTGCTGGCCGCCATCGAGGCCCATGCGCCGCTGGCGCCGGCGGCCCAGCGCGCCGCCTGGCAGCAGGTGGCGGTGCCGGCAGCCCGCGGCCTGCTCGCCCATGCGCGCGGCCAGTGGTCAGCCGCGGCGGATGGCCTCACCACCGCCCTGCCGCGGCTGGCGCTGATCGGCGGCAGCCATGCGCAGCGCGACCTGTTCGAGCAGCTGCACATCGACGCGCTGACGCGTGCCGGCCACCTGGCCGCCGTCCAGAACCTGCTGCAGCCGCGGGCCAATGCCCAGCCGCAGAGCCAGCGGCTGAAGCGCCGGCTGCACGGTGTGTACGCGGCGCTGGGGTTGCCGGCGCTGGCCCACTAGCTGCCGCGCCGGTCCCGCGCCTCAGGCCAGCACGCTGCGGTTGCGGCCGCCGCGCTTGGCGGCATACAGCGCGCCATCGGCGCGCTGCACGGCCTGGTCCAGGCTCTCGGCGGGCAGCAGGCTGGCCACGCCGATCGACACGGTCACGTTGAACAGCTGGCCGTCGGCCTGCACATGGCGGACGGCGGCGACCTGCTGCCGCAGCGACTCCGCCACCGCCCAGGCCGCGTCGGCGCTGGCGCCGGGCAGGCCCAGCAGGAACTCCTCGCCGCCCCAGCGCAGCACCAGGTCACCGCTGCGCACATGCAGGCGCAGGGTCTGGCCGATGGCGCCCAGCACCTGGTCGCCGACGGCATGGCCGTGCACATCGTTGATCGACTTGAAGTGGTCGATGTCCAGCAGCAGCAAGGCCGCGGGGGCAGCATCGTCGTCTGCGCGCAGGAGCTGGCGCTGCAGCACCGGCACCGCATGGCGGTTCTTCAGGCCGGTCAGTGCGTCGACCATCACCGCGTTCTCCAGCGCCTTGTGGCGCGCCGCCCGCGACAGCGCGCTGCTGAACAGCCCCGCCATGGCCTCGAAAAGCGGCAGGCCGATGCGCTCGAAGTAGCCCGGCACATCGGCATACAGCGCCAGCACGCCACGCTGCGCGTCCACCGAGGACTGCAGCGGCAGGACCAGCACCTCCTGCATGGCATGCTGCCGCGCCATCTCCCGCCAGGGCCCGAACAGCGACGTGGCGGAGATGCGGTAGGGCTCGCTGCGCTGGCCTTGCAGGGCGCGGTAGGCCGGCCCGCGCTCGGTCAGCCGCGTGCGCGGGATGCACAGGTGCTCGGCATAGGCACGTGCCGCACCGGCGCGCACCTGCGGCACGATCATGCGGGTGTCGGGATCGCCGAACCAGATCCAGGCCAGCCGCAGGCTGGGCACCAGTTCAGTCAGCTGGTCACAGTAGTGTTGGAGCAGTTGCTGCTCGTCGTCGATGTCGAGCACCGCGCCGGCACAGACGACCAGGGCCTCCGCCACGCCTGACAACGCCTGCCATGCCGAAGTTTCCGGGGACGCGATGTCCGGGCGGAGCCACTCTCGAATCCCCATGCCATGTCCTCATCCGGGGCAAACGCGCACACAGGGGTGGAGTCGCGTCCGCTGAAGCGCCAATGCCTGACGCGCCAACATTTTTATCATTTGCGGAGTACGAGCCAACCGTGCGGCGACTCGATCCGGGTCGAACCGTGGAGTCTTGCCAGGACGCACGAGAGGCGCCAGAACGGGTCAGGCCTCGTCGGGCACGCTGACCTGGGCGGTGCTGGGCTGCGCAGGCAGGCCGGCCAGGTGGTCGGCCTCGGCCCAGCGCAGGATCTGCAGTTGGCTGCCCGTCCAGCGCAACCGGTTGATGCCGGTGTTGGGAATCTCGCACTCGCGCGGGCCGCGCAGTGGCAGGCCCTGCGCCGTGCGCCACAGCATGTCGAGCACGCCACCGTGGGTGACCACCGCCACGCGCCGGCCGGCGTGTGCGGCCACCACAGCCTGCAGCGCCTGCAACACCCGGGCCTGGAAGGCGGTGTTGCTCTCGCCGCCCTGGGGCAGCGCGTAGTCGGCCTCGTGGCGCACCCACTGGTTCCACAGATCGGGATGGCGGCTGCGGATGGTGGGCACGTCCAGGCCCTCGAGCACGCCGAAGCTCTGCTCGCGCCAAAGCGGGTCGATCACCGGCACGAGGCCGCGCGGCAGGTGCAGCGGCGCAGCGGTGCGGCGGGCGCGCTGCAGGTCGCTGCACACCAGCACGTCGATGGCCTCACCAGCCAGGCGTTGCCCCAGCCGGTCGGCCTGTGCCAGCCCGACATCGTTCAGCGGCACATCGATCTGGCCCTGAAAGCGGTGCTGGCGGTTCCAATCCGTTTCGCCATGGCGAATGACGATCAATTCGGTCATGGCTGCATTGTCGGGGTGGTGCGATGACGCGCCTGTTGCAAAACACGGGCCAAGGCGGCGCATCTCTGCGCCGCCCCGCCCCGCAGTCATCACTTCGGCATGATGACGCTGTCGATGACGTGGATCACGCCGTTGTCGGCCACGATGTCGGTGGCCGAGACCTTGGCGCCGTCCACCGTCACACCACCGGTGGTGGCCACGGTGATCTCACCGCCCTGCACCGTCTTGACCTTGCCGGCCTTCACGTCCTTGGCCATCACCTTGCCGGGCACCACGTGGTAGGTCAGCACGGCGGTCAGCTTGGCCTTGTCGGCCAGCAGCTTGTCCAGGTCGGCCTTCGGGATCTTGGCAAAGGCGGCATCGGTGGGCGCGAACACGGTGAACGGGCCCTTGCCCTTCAAGGTGTCGATCAGGCCGGCGGCGGTCAGCGCGGTGGCCAGGGTCTTGAAGTTGCCGGCACCGACGGCGGTGTCGACGATGTCCTTGGCTTGTGCGCCCAGCGCGGCCAGGCTCAGGGCGGAAACGATCAGCAGCTTCTTCATCGGTGGATCTCCAGAAAGTGCCTGATGCCAGGCGGGGTTGAACTGACTGGGATGCAATGTAGACCGATGAGTTCAATAAATTTACGAGCAAGTTCAATTGGTAGACCGAATAGTATGTGAAGCCAGGGCAGAACGGCTTCAAGCAGAGGCTGATGGACGCCTGCAGACAGCACTGCAGCAGGTCGCCCGCGCGCTGCTCCTGGGTGGCGGCCGACACGCGGACACGGTGCCACCGCACCAAAACTGTGAGTGATTGCAAATCCGACAAAACCTGCTGTTTCCGCATGGAGCCGCCGTCGCTGCGGCCAACCCGCCCGGCGCTGGCTGCGCGATCGGCCGCCGCTTCGGTTACAACTTGTTGCGGATGGTGGTCGCCGCTGCCCGACGGGTGCCGACAATGATGGTGTCAGTGCCTGGAGTGGCCGTCGAACAGAGGACAGGGGTGCAAGCCACCAGTCCCGCAGGGTGAGGGTGGGTTGTGCGACAGCGGGGCCGTGCGGTGCATGGTGTCGGTCGCCGTGCCCACCCCGCAACGCCTTCCACCAGGGGCATTGAAGGAAACGTTCGGTTTCTGCAAAGGGCAAACCGCGCGAAAGCGCGGGACGCAAAGTCAACGGTCTAACGGGCGCCAGCCCCATGACGGCAGGACTGCCAGACCAACCGGGGTGGCACCGACACGGTGCCACCGTGGCATGCCCGGCCGTGTGCGGGATGACAATGTTTGCGCAGTCGCGCCGTCCAGGGCGGACGCTCCTCCATGCAAGAGGTGTCGTCAATGCAAACCAGTCCCCGCCCCCAGGGCGCCGCCGCAGGTGCCCCCCAGCGCATGGCGAGCGGGCGCTTGCGGCCTGGCCGACTGGCCTTGGCCATCGCCCTCGGACTCTGCGCCCAGGGCCACGCCCACGCAGGCCCGGATGAATGGGCCAAGGGCCGGGTGATCGTCCAGGCACGCGCAGGCCTGTCCGACGCCCAGCTCGGCGCGATCGTGAAACCACACGGGGGCGCCGCCCGCAGGCTGGGCGCCAGCAACCTGTTCGTCATCACCCTGCCGCCGGCGCAGTCGGAAGTGGCCACGGCGGCCATCCTGGCCAGGAACCCGCACTTCAAGTTCGCGGAGCTCGACTACAAGGTGCCGGCAGCGTTTGCGGTGAATGATCCCTATGCGGGCAGTGCCTGGCACTTGGCCAAGATCAACGCCAGCACGGCCTGGGACACCTCACTCGGCGGCGGCATCACGGTCGCTGTGCTGGACTCCGGCGTGGACGCGGCACATCCTGACCTGTCGTCGCGCCTGGTCCCCGGCTGGAACTTCTACGACAACAACGCCAACACGTCCGACGTGTACGGGCACGGCACGCAGGTGGCGGGCAGCGTCGCCGCTGCGGCCAACAACGGCATCGGCGTGGCATCGGTCGCCGGGCAAGCCAACATCATGCCCATCCGCGTGACCGACACCACTGGCGCCGGCTACACCAGCATGATTGCCAGTGGCCTGACCTACGCCGCCGACCGCGGTGTCCGCGTCGCCAACATCAGCTTCGCCAACATGCCATCCCGCGCCGCCGTGGTGAGCGCGGCGCAGTACATGAAGGACAAGGGCGGCCTGGTGTTTGTGGCTGCAGGCAACTCCGGCACCGACCTGGGATTCACACCAACGACGGCGCTGATTCCGGTGTCCGCCACCGACAAAAATGACTTGAAGGCCAGCTGGTCAAGCTTCGGCACCTATGTGTCGCTGGCAGCGCCCGGCGTGGGCGTCTACACCACCAACCGCGGCGGTGGCTACGGCACAGCGTCCGGCACGTCGATTGCATCGCCGGTCGCAGCCGGCGTGGCAGCGCTGGCGATGGGCGCACGCCCGGACCTCAAGAGCAGCGACATCGAACGCATCCTGCTGACGACGGCCGTCGACATCGGCGCGGCCGGCAAGGACACCTACTTCGGCAACGGACGGGTGGATGCCAGCCGCGCCGTGGCGGCCGCGCAGGCCCACGTGTCGACCGCCGACACCCAGGCCCCCACCGTGGGCATCGCCGCACCCGTCGGATCCAGCACGGTCAGCGGCTTGGCCACCGTGGATGTGGCTGCAAGCGACAACGTGGGCGTCGTGGCGGTCGACCTGCTGGTCAACGGGGTCAAGCTGGCGACGGACAGCGCAGCGCCGCATGCGTTCTCGTGGGACACGACCAGGCTGCCCAACGGCACCGCGAACCTGGTCGCCGTGGCCTACGACGCGGCGGGCAACGCCAAGACCTCGGTGGCCGTGGCGGTCAACGTCGCCAACAACCTCGTCGCGGACACGTCGCCGCCCGCACTGACCATCAAGAACCCGACCGCGGGGAGCAAGGTGTCCGGGACTGTGGGCATCTCGACCGCCGCCTCCGACAACAGCGGCAGCGCCGGCATCCGGCAGTCCCTGCTGATCAATGGCCAGCAGGTCGCCACAGCCACTGGCGGCGCCCTCAGCTACAGCTGGAACACCCGAAAGCTGGCAACGGGCAGCCACACCATCACGGCGGTGGCCACGGACGCTGCCGGCAACAGCATGAAGACGTCCGTGACAGTCAGCCGCTGAAGCGGCTGGCGCCGTCGGCAACGCGGTGCGGCAGCCCGGTGACATGTCGAAAAAACTGACACATGGCTGTCACCCGAGGTCGTCGCGTCCGAAAACTTTTTCAAAATCAAACGGTTATGCGAATGGCACGCGGATTGCTTGACGCATGTAACGAGGCCGATATCGCTTGACCTCGATGTTTTGAACAAGGGTCAGCATGAAAAAAACCATCCGCATCGCAGCAGCTTGCCTCGCGTTGCTGGGCAGTGTGTCGGCGTCGGCAGGCGCCATCTTCACGTACGCGTCCCAGGGCGTGAACTTCACGTTCACCGAGCTCGACAGCGACACGTTCACGCTGCGGATGGTGAACATGCTGGACGCCACCGGCGATTGGGGTCCTGCCACGCGAATCGGCGCACTGGGGTTCAAGGGCCTGGGCGTGTCGTTCTCGTCGGCGACCGTCTCTGCGACTTTGACGTCGGCGCCGGCAGGCACCTGGAGCGCTGTCGAAGGGGAGCTGAACGCCCAGGGCTGCTCGGTCAACGGCGCGCCGGACGGGGCGATCTGCTTCGAAAGCGCCCCGCCCCTGCTGCTCACCAACGACATGCTCTTCACGGTGGACATCACCGGTGCCGTGCTGAACCTGAACACGACCGATGCAGCCATGGCCCCGCACCTGAAGCTGCAACTGACGGGCGAGGAGGAGTGCAAGACGACGGGGCCGAAGTCCAATCCGAAAGTCACCTGCAGCTACCCGAAGGTCGGCGACCTGCTGTCCAAGGACATGATCTACCAGGACCCGGTCGATCCGCCGGTGACCGTTCCTGAGCCTGCCAGCCTGGCATTGGTCGGCATGTCGCTGGCCATGCTGGGTGTGGCGACGCGCCGCCGCCGCAAGGCCTGATCAGCCTCAGGTCAACGAATAACAACCCGCCTCGGCGGGTTGTTGTCGTTTGGGCGGGCAGCCATGCGCCGCCCTGCCTTCACACCGCCGCCAGCGCCTGCTCCAGGTCGGCCAGCAGGTCGTCGATGTGCTCGATGCCCACGCACAGCCGCACGGTGTCCTCGCCCACGCCGGTCTTGGCCAGTTCCTCGGGTGACAGCTGGCGGTGGGTGGTGCTGGCCGGGTGGGTGGCCAGACTCTTGGCGTCGCCGATGTTGACCAGGCGGGTGAACAGCTGAAGCGCATCCAGGAAGCGCTCGCCGCCGGCGCGGCCGCTCTTCACCCCGAAGGTCATCAGGCCCGAGGCCTGGCCGCCCATCTGGCGCTGCACCAGCGCATGGTCGGGGTGGCTGGGCAGCCCGGCGTAGTTGACCCAGCCCACCTTGGGGTGCTTCTCCAGGAAGCGCGCCACCGCCAGCGTGTTGGCGCAGATGCGGTCCATGCGCAGCGCCAGGGTCTCGATGCCCTGCAGGATCAGGAAGGCGTTGAACGGCGACAGCGCCGCGCCCATGTTGCGCAGCGGCACCACCCGTGCCCGGCCGATGTAGGCCGCCGCGCCCAGCGCCTGGGTGTAGACCACGCCGTGGTAGCTGACGTCGGGCTCATTCAGCCGCTTGAAGCGCTCCGGATGCTGCGCCCAGGGGAACTTGCCCGAGTCGACGATGGCCCCGCCGATGCTGGTGCCGTGGCCGCCCAGGTACTTGGTGAGGCTGTGCACCACGATGTCGGCGCCGTGCTCGATCGGCCGGCACAGGTAGGGGCTGGGCACGGTGTTGTCGACGATCAGCGGCACGCCGTGGCGGTGGGCAATCGCCGCGATGGCCGCGATGTCGGTCACGTCGCCCGACGGGTTGCCCAGGCTCTCCACGTACACCGCCTTGGTGCGCGCATCGATCAGCGGCTCGAAGCTCGCCGGGTTGCGGCCGTCGGCAAACCGGGTGCTGATGCCGAACTGCGGCAGCGTGTGGGCGAACAGGTTGTAGGTGCCGCCGTACAGCGTGCTGGCGCTGACGATGTTGTCGCCGGCCTCGGCAATCGTCTGGATGGCATAGGTGACCGCCGCCTGGCCCGAGGCCAGCGCCAGCGCGCCGATGCCGCCTTCCAGCGCCGCCACCCGGGCCTCCAGCACGCCGTTGGTGGGATTCATGATGCGGCTGTAGATGTTGCCGGCCACCTTCAGGTCGAACAGGTCGGCGCCGTGCTGGGCGCTGTCGAAGCTGTAGGCCACCGTCTGGTAGATCGGCACGGCCACCGCGTGGGTGGTCGGGTCCGGCTCGTAGCCGGCATGCACCGACTGGGTCTCGAAGCGCCATTGGCTGGTGTCGCGGGGCATGGAATGTCTCCTGTGCTGTGAGGGGTCGGCCAAGGCCGGCGGACGAGTGTAGGAGCGGCGGCCCGCCAGACCGATCTGCGGAATTCGCAGATCGATCGGTGACGGATGTCGCGCCCGCGTCGCCGCAGCCGCCGGTCATGCCCGCGGACAGGGGGGTGGGGGGCTGACCGGCGCCAGCGCCGCGGGCTACAGTCCCGCCCTGCCATGCCCATGCCTGTCCGCCTCCGCTGCACCGCGCTGCTCCAGCAAGCCCTGCTGGTGCTGGCCGTGGCCGCCGCCGCGCCGGCCGCGGCGCAGACCGGCAACCTGGACAGCCAGCTGGCCGCCGGCCTGCAGGCGCTGCCGGCGCCGCTGGTGGCGCCGAAGCCCCCGCTGAGCCAGGTGGTGCCGTCGCAGGTGCTTCGCTGGCGCGAGGAGGCACAAGCACTGGAGCATGGCGAAAACGGCATGCCACGCGATCCGGCGCGGGCGGCCACGCTGTATTGCCAGGCGTCCCAGCATGGCGACGCCGAGGCCCAGTTCAGCCTGGCCTGGATGCTGACCAATGGCCGCGGCATCGAGCGCGACGATGCCCAGGCCGCGCACCTGTTCCTGGCCGCGGCCGAGCAGGGCATGCCGCAGGCGCAGCGCATGATGCAGTCGCTGGGCACGCCACGCGGCGAGCCTCCACCCTGCCTGCAGCCGATGGCGGTGCAGGCGCCCACGCCGCCGGCACCGCCGGTGCAGCTGGCCGCCCGCCAGCCGCAGCGCCCGGCCCCGCCGCCGCCCGAGCCGCTGCCGGCCAACGCGCCCGAGCCCATCGTCAACTTCGTCAAGCTGGTGGCACCGGAGTTCAACTTGAGCCCGCAGCTGGTGCTGGCCATCATCAACACCGAGAGCAACTTCAACCCGAATGCGGTGTCACCGAAGAACGCCCAGGGGCTGATGCAGCTGATCCCCGACACCGCGGCGCGCTTCAAGGTGCGCAACATCCTCGATCCGGCGCAGAACATCCGCGGCGGCATGGCCTACCTGCGCTGGCTGATGGCCTACTACCAGGGCAATGTGGTGCTGGTGGCCGCGGCCTACAACGCCGGCGAGGGCGCGGTGAACCGCTACCGCGGCGTGCCGCCCTATGCCGAGACGCTGAACTACGTGCGCAAGGTGCTGGCGCAGGTGAACCGGGTGGTGCACCCGTTCGATGCCAGCGTCACCGCCCCGTCGCCTGCGCTGCCGCTGATGCGGGTGGCCGGCGCGGCGCCGGTGGTGCGGCGCTGAGCGGCGGCCGGCCGCCCGCGCACCCCGTCACAGCTCGAAGTCGTCCCCCGGCGCGGCGGCCAGCGCGCGCTGCACCCGCTCCCGCGTCAGCGGCGCGGCGAAGGTGCTGATGAAGGCATAGACATAGTCGCGCAGGTAGCTGCCGCGGCGGATGGCCAGGCGCGTCATGTTGGCGGCGAACAGGTGGCGGGCGTCGATGGCGCGCAGGTGCGCGTCGCGCTGCTCGTCCAGCGCGATGGCCGCGACGATGCCCACGCCCATGCCCAGCTCCACATAGGTCTTGATCACGTCGGCGTCCATCGCCTCCAGCACGATCTGCGGCTGCAGCGCGGCCTTGCCGAAGGCCTCGTCGATGTGGGCGCGGCCGGTGTAGCCGGCCTCGTAGGTGATCAGCGGAAACGCGGCCAGGCGCTGCAGGCTCAGCGGCCGGCCGGCATCGGCCTCCTGCGCCAGCACATGGTCGGGCGGCACCACCACGCTGTGGGTCCAGCGGTAGCAAGGCAGGGCCAGCAGCTCGGGATACTGGGCCAGGGCCTCGGTGGCGATGCCGATGTCGGCCTCGCCGTCCAGCAGCAGGCGCGCCACCTGCTGCGGCGAGCCCTGGTGCAGGTTCAGCTGCACCTGCGGGTGCTGCAGCCGGAAATCCCGCACGGCGGCGGGCAGCGCATAGCGGGCCTGTGAATGCGTGGCCGCGATGCGCAGCGCACCCTGGCCGCTGCAGGCGAAGTCGGCCCCGGCGCGCTGCAGGTTGCCGGCTTCCTGCAACAGGCGTTCGATGATGGGCAGCACCGTCTCGCCGGGCGGCGTCAGGCCGGTCAGGCGCTTGCCGGCGCGCACGAAGAGTTCGATGCCCAGCTCATCCTCCAGTTCGCGGATCTGGCGGCTCACCCCGGGCTGCGAGGTGTGCAGCGCCGCGGCCACCTCGGTGAGGTTGAAGCCCTGGCGCACCGCCTCGCGCACCGAGCGCAGTTGCTGGAAGTTCATGGGCGCGGTCGCTTATGCAAAAAACGGATTATCAAAGCCTGTTCACAGCGGCGATCGACGTTTTCATTCCAGGCAAATGCGGCCCGCGCATGAGCCGGCCCATCCGCTCTGGCAGACTGGCCGCATGACCTCCCTGATCCTGCTGCCCGGCATGGCCTGCGATGCCGGGCTGTGGCGCCACCAGCAAGCCCCCCTGGAAGCCGCCGCACCGGGCCCGGTGGTGGTGGCCGACGTGCACGGCCGCGCCGACAGCCTGCCAGCCATGGCCGCGCTGCTGCTGGCCGAGCAGCCTGGCGATCTGCTGCTGGCCGGCTGCTCGCTGGGCGGCATGCTGGCGATGGAAGTGGCCCGCCAGGCGCCCGCCCGGGTGCGTGGCCTGGCATTGCTGGGCACCACCGCCCGGCCCGACACACCCGAGCTGGTCACGCTGCGCACCAACGCCATCGCCGAGTTCGAGGCCGGACGCGCTGAAGCCCTGCTGCGCGCCAATGCGCTGTTCGCCTTCCACCGCAACCACCAGGCCCGGCTGGTGGAAGACTACATCGCGATGGTGCTGCGCGCCGGCATCCCCAGCCTGGTGCGGCAGAACCGCGCGGTGATGGCCCGCGCCGACAGCCGGCCCACGCTGGGCCGCATCACCTGCCCGACGCTGGTGGTGGGTGGCGCCGACGACCTGCTGACCCCGCCCGAGTGCAGCCGCGAGATCGCCGCCGGCATCCCCGGCGCGCAGCTGCAGCTGCTGCCGGAATGTGGGCACATGCTCACCTGGGAACAGCCCGAGGCCGTCACCAGGCTGCTGTTGGACTGGCTGGGGCAGTTGCCGACGGCCGCCGACCCTCAAGCCTGATGACCCGCGGCGGCGGCCGCTGTTGTGCCCGACGGTGTCCATGCCTAACCTGCGCGGTGAGGAGGGCATGCCATGTCAACAACGGATCCCAAGAGCAACCCGAGCGGCGACGACGCGACGGCCCAGCTGCGCAACCAACTGGCCAAGACCGTGCTGGCGGTCTCCGGCATGGCCGTGGTGCTGCTGGGCGTGGTGGCCGTCGCCAGAGGCGACGCGAAGGACGCGATGCAGGTCTTCAACACCACCCTGGCGGTGTTCTCGTCCTGGGTTGGCACCGTCCTGGCGTTCTACTTCGGACGCGAGAACTTCGAGGCCGCCAACGAGCGGGTGAAGTCGCTGGTCGACCGGCTGTCGCCAGACGAACGCGCCTCGCAGCCGGTGTCTGCGGTGATGCGGCCGGCGTCGCAGACCACCAGCATCCAGCTCACCGCCGCCGAGGGCGAGGCGCAGTGGCTGCTGACGGCGCTGAAGGCCAAGTTCACCGGCGAGGTCAGCCGGCTGCCGGTGCTCGATGCCGACGGGCGGCCGCTGTTCATCCTGCACGGCAGCACGGTCGACAAATACCTGTCGACCGACAACCAGCAGCGCCAGACGCACACGCTGCAGCAGCTGCTGGATGCCGACGACCACCGCAAGGCCCTGGGCCCGAACCGCGGCTTCGTGCTGGTGAGCCCGACCGACAGCCTGGACACCGCCAAGTCCCGCATGGAGGCGGTGTCCGGCTGCCAGGACATCTTCGTCACCGCCGACGGCACCGCCAGCCAGCGCCTGGCAGGCTGGATCACCAACATCCGGCTGGCCAAGTTCATGCAGGCCTGACGGCGCGCCGGCTCCCCCGGGCGGTGGGCCGGGCGGCGCGGGCGCGGGCGCCTAGAATCGCGCCCCTTTCCCATCCGCCCGGCCTGGCCGAGCCCACCATGCCCGCTGCCGCCCCGGATGTCTGTGCCATCGACTTCGGCACCTCGAACTCGGCCATCGCGCTGCCGCTGGCCGATGCCGACGGCGGCGGCGTGCGCCTGGTGGCGCTGGAGGGCACGCAGCGCACCATGCCCACCGCGGTGTTCTACGCGGTGGAAGGCCTGGCGCCGCACGAGGAGCCACAGCGCCACTACGGCCGCGCCGCGGTGGCGGCGTATGTGGAGGGCATCGAAGGCCGGCTGATGCGCTCGATGAAGAGCATCCTCGGCAGCACCCTGGCCACCCAGGCCACCGAGGTGGGCGCCGGCCGCCAGGTGCAGTATCTGGACATGGTGGGCGCCTACCTGCGCCATCTGCGCGGCATGGCCGAGGCCGAGGCCGGCCATGCGCTGACCCGCGCGGTGCTGGGCCGGCCGGTGTTCTTTGTCGACGACGACCCGGAGCGCGACGCCGCCGCCCAGGCCGCGCTGGCCGAGGCGGCGCATGCGGTGGGCTTCCGCGAAGTGAGCTTCCAATACGAGCCGATCGCCGCCGCGCTGGACTATGAAAGCACCATCGACCGGGAGCAGGTGGTGCTGGTGGCCGACATCGGCGGCGGCACCTCTGACTTCAGCCTGGTGCGGGTGGGCCCGCAGCGCAGCCGCCGGCTGGACCGGCAGAGCGACATCCTGGGCAACCACGGCGTGCACATCGCCGGCACCGATTTCGACCGCCACATCGAGCTGGCGCGCATCCTGCCCGCCTGCGGCTACCGCGCCCTGGGCCCCACCGGGCGCGAGGTGCCCAGCCGCGTCTACTTCGACTTGGCCACCTGGCACCTGATCAACACGGTGTACGCGCCCGGCCGGGTGGCCGAGCTGGCGCGGATGAAGAGCTTCTACGCCGACACCCGCCAGCATGCCCGGCTGATGGCGGTGGTGACCGAGCGCCTGGGCCACGCGCTGATCGGCCAGGCCGAGGCGGCCAAGATCGCGGTGGCCGACGGCGGCCGCACCGATGTCGACCTGGACGCGCTGGAGCCCGGCCTGGTGGCCGCGCTGGACAGCGCCCAGGCCCTGGCCGCGCTGGACGCCGACATCGAGCGCATCGCCGCCGCGGCCGACGAGACCCTGGCCCAGGCCGGGCTGGAGCGCGGCCAGGTGGACGCGCTGTACTTCACCGGCGGCTCCACCGGGCTGAAGCCGCTGGCCGAGCGCATCGCGGCGCGGTTCCCGCAGGCCACCGCGATGCGCGGCGACCGCTTCGCCAGCGTGGCGCAGGGCCTGGGCATCCACGCACGCAGGCTGTACGGCGCGCGGGGCTGATCAGCCGCCGTCGCTTGGCGCGTCGAACAGCGACAGCTGAGCGGCCGATGCCGGCTCCCCGGCCGCAGCGGCGCGCCGCCGCGTCCCCTGGCCGGTCATCCGCATGCCGCTCTTGCGGCTGCCGTGGCGCTGCTGGATCGCGTCGGCCTCGCGTTGGGCATCCGGGCTGCGGCGCACGGCGGTGAAGCGCTCACGCGCCGCCCGCCAGGCGCTGGCATGGTCGACCAGCGGCGGCGGATAGCTGC
Organism: Pseudaquabacterium pictum; assembly: GCF_005403045.1. Classification (GTDB taxonomy): domain Bacteria; phylum Pseudomonadota; class Gammaproteobacteria; order Burkholderiales; family Burkholderiaceae_C; genus Pseudaquabacterium; species Pseudaquabacterium pictum. Next base: position 98,346 of record NZ_BJCL01000014.1, on the reverse strand, counting down.
CGGGGCCATCGCCGCCGATGCGGCAGCCGGTGGTCTGCTGCAGCCCGGTGGGCATGCGCCAGGGCTCGTGCACGAAGCCAGCCGGCACCCGCGCCAGTTCGGGCACCCAGCGGCGGATGAAGCTGCCGTCCGGATCCTGCACCCGCGCCTGCTCGGTGGGCGAGTAGATGCGCAGGGTGTTGATGCCGGTGGTGCCCGATTGCATCTGGCACTGGCTGAAGTGGATGCCGGGCTCGAAATCGAGGAACTGCCGCGCCAGGAACAGCGCCGGCTGCCGCCAGTGCAGCCACAGGTGGTAGGCCGCGAACGACACCAGCATGGCGCGCATGCGGAAGTTGATCCAGCCGCTGGCGTGCAGCGCCCGCATGCAGGCGTCGACCATCGGGTAGCCGGTGCGGCCGGCGCACCAGGCATCGAACCAGTCGGCACGCCAGCCGGGCTCGCCCAGGTCCGGCCGCAGGCCGTCGCAGCTGCGGGCGAAGTTCTGGAACTCGATGCGCGGCGCGTCTTCCAGCTTCTGCATGAAGTGGCAGTGCCAGCGCAGCCGGCCCTGGAAGCTCTGCACCGCGCCGGGCCAGCGCGGATCAATCGGCGCACCATCGGCCTGCAACTGCTTCAGTTCGGCCGCACGGGCGTCGGCCGCATGGCTGATGGTGCGCAGCGACACCGTGCCCCAGGTCAGGTGCGGGCTCAGGCGCGAGCAGGCCTGTTCGGCGCTCACCGGGCTGGACATGCCGCGCCTGTAGTCGACGCCGCGGGCCTGCAGAAAGCTCTGCAGCAGGGCCTGCCCCGCCGGCTCGCCGCCGGGCTGCGCCAGCGGCTTGGGTGTGCCGTGGCGCGGCACCAGCCCCGGCGGCGGAAGTTGCACCGGCACGCCGGTGGCCGGCGTGATGTGCTCGGGCGCCGGCAGCGGCGGCGCGGCCATGCGGCGGTCCCAGCGGGCGGCCCAGCCGTTGCGGCTGGCCAGCGGCCGGAACACACCGCACTGCGGCAGCTCGTTCCACACCACGCCCCGGGCGCGGCACCAGGCCAGCACCGCGCGGTCGCGGTCCCAGGTCAGGCGCTGGCCGATTTCCTCATGGCTCCACAGGTGGGTGAAACCGGTGGCGGCGTGCAGGGCGTCGAGCACCGGCACCGCTTCGCCCCAGCGGCGCACCAGGCAGCCGCCGCGGGCGGCCAGGGCCTGGGCCAGGTCGGCCAGGCTCTGGTCGATGAATTGGGCGTGGCTGGCATCGAAAAGGTCGGATGCCAGCAACGAAGGCTCGGTGATGTGCAGGGCCACCACCGGCCCGCGCGCCGCGGCCTGGGCCAGCGGCGCGTGGTCTTGCAGGCGCAGGTCGCGCTTGAACCAGACAACCTGCGTCATGGCAGCGGCGCGGGCGTGCCGCGCGGCCGGTCAGGCCATCAGGCCTTCTTGTTCCAGGCCGTGCACCAGCCCTTGCCGTTGACCTGCTTGTTGGCCACGATGGCGCAGGGTGCCCAGGCGTCGGCGGGCTTGCCGGCGTACAGCGCGCAGTTGCTGCAGACGCTGCCCTTCTTGTAGGGCGCGTTCTTGGCTTCGTCGAGCTTGGAGGCGTCGTGCACGTACTTCACGGCCTTGGCTGCGGGATCGCTTTCCTCGATCTTGGCGGCCTGCGCGTTGGCGCGCAGGCTGGCGCCGACGGCCAGGGTGGCGGGCACGAGTTGCAGGATGAAGGTGCGGCGTTGGGTCATGGCAAGCTTTCAGAGGCCGGAGTTGTGGGATCCCCGGTGCCGCTCCGGCGGCCGCATCGGGGTGAACCTGGGAGTGTGGCGGGCCTGGCCGTGTAGCTGGCAAGGTAGTTGACCGCCGTGCTGTGGCACCAGTGTGCGCGGTGCAACACAGGTGTGTAACGCAGGCCGGTGATGGCCTGTTGACACAGGCCGCCCGCGGCCATCGCGCTGGCCAGCTCGGCCGGCGTGACGAAATCCGCCCAGCGGTGGGTGCCGCGCGGCAGCAGCCGCAGCAGCCATTCGGCACCGACGATGGCCAGCAGGAAGCTGCGCCAGGTGCGGTTGATGGTGGACGCCACCACCAGACCGCCCGGCGCCAGGTGGGCCAGCGCGCTGCGCACGAAGGCCGGCACATCCTGCACATGCTCCACCACCTCCAGCAGCAGCAGCACATCGAACTGCTCGCCGGACTGCAAGGCCTGGGCCGGCTCGCCGGCGCGGTAGTCGATGGCCAGGCCACCGGCGGCGGCATGGTCGCGGGCGATGGCGATGCTGCGGGCTGCCGCATCGACGCCGGTGACGGTGGCGCCGGCGCGGGCCAGCGGCTCGCACAACAGGCCGGCGCCGCAGCCCACGTCCAGCACCCGCAAACCGCCCAGGCCGGCGCCCGGCTGGCGGCCGAAGTGCGCCTCGGCCAGCGCCTGCACCTTGCCCTGGCGCAGCTGGTTCAGCACATGCAGCGGCCGCATCGGGCCGCGGGCATCCCACCAGGTGGCGGCCAGCCGGTTGTAGCGGGCCTGCTCGTCGGGGCGGATGCTCGCGCCGGCGGGCACAACGGAGTCAGTAGCGACGATCACAAGCTGGATGTTGCGCTTTCGAACCCGGTTTGTCGCGCTTTCAGCGCATCAGCGAGCGCCAGCCTCGCCTTTTCCGATGCAAAGCTGCATCAACCACCGCGGCGTGGCGGGCCCTTGCGCGGGCCGGACGGCGGCCGCGGCGGTGCGCCGCGGGCCGGCCGTGGGCCGTGGCGCGGTGCGGCGGCCAGCGCGCCGGCCACCGGGCGCGCCACGTCGGCCATCAGCAGCACGCTGCGCACCAGGTCTTCCACCGCCTCGGCCAGGGTTTCGGGCGGGGCCAGGGTCTCGATCTCGGCGAGCAGCTCGTCGGCGTCTTCCAGATCGTCGGGATCGAGGTGGCGGTACAGCGTGGCCAGCGGCTCGAGCAGCGCATCTTCGTGCCGGTCCATCAGCGTGGTGAAGGCATCGACCGCGGTGGCGAAGCCGGCCACCCAGGGCAGCACCGTTTCGGTCAGCGTGGCCTCGTCGTCGAGCTGGTAGATCCAGGGGTCGAACCACTGGCGGCGGGCGATTGCGGCGTCGAGCTCGGCATGGCGGCGCAGCACCAAGGCGCGCATGGTGGCCAGATCGAAGCGGGCGGGCGGCGCGCGGCCGTCGATGTCGGGGATCAGCGGCAGCCAGCGCTCGGCCGGCACCGGCTGCGGCTGCAGCAGCACGCCGCAGAGGTAGCCGTCGATCATCACCACGTCCAGCGGCTCCAGCGTGTCGGGGATGCCGTCCATCAGCGCCTGCAGCTGCGCCAGCTCGTCTTCCGTGAGGGGCTGCACGGCAGCGGCGGCCGGTGCCGCGGCGGCAGGCCGGGGCGGCCGGGCAGCGGGGCGGCCGGGCGGGCGCCCGGCAGGGGGACGGCGGGGCGGTGGGGTGGTCATCCGGGGATTGTCGCCGCCGGCCCGCCGCCAGGTCAGCCTTCGCCGCCGCCCATCAACGCAGGCAACACGAACGCAAAGGCCGCGCCGGTGGCCAGGAGCAGCAACGAGACGCCGTACACCACCAGCGACCAGCGCCGCGTGCGCAGGCAGGCGGCACGCAGTTGCGGATCCAGCGGGCAGGGCGCCGTGCGGTTGCGCCACTGCAGCACACCGCCGGCCAGCATCAGCACGCTGGCCGTGCCGAACACCCAGCCCTTGTGCTCGCTGAGCCACACGATCTGCGGCACCGCCGCCACCAGCCCCGACAGCGCCGCGCCAGCGCCCAGCATCACCAGCAGCGCCGGCAGCGCGCAGCACACCAGCGTGCCGGAGCTCGCCAGCAGCGACAGCCAGGCCGAGAGCGCCGACTGCCGCAGTTCGGCGCGCCCGTCGCCCGCGTCCGCCAGCGGCGCCATGCGGCCCGCCTCCGACGGGCGCATCACTTGGCCTTCATCTCGGCGCGGATGGCCGCCACCGTCTGCGGGACCGGCTGCGTGGCCGTGACCTCGTAGCCGGCCTCGACGATCTCGGCCTTGACCTTGGCGACATCGAGCTGCATGCCCGCCTTCGGCTGCACGGCCACGACCTTCTGCGCCAGGTTGATGTACAGCGGCCCGGTCTCGTTCAGCTTGGTCAGGCGCTTCTCGATGCCCTGCGCACAGAACGCGCAGACCATGCCGTTGACGGCGAACTTGACGGTGCCGGCATCGCCGGCGGCGGCGCCCGGCGCAGGGGTCTGGGCCAGCGCAGCCAGGCTGGCGACGCCGAGGACGAGCGCGGTGAGGATCTTCTGCATGGGGATCTCCTGGAGGATGGGGGTCGGATTCAGTGGTTGAACATCAGGTTCAGCATGCCGCCGTCGCGGTTGACGCCGAGCTCGACGAACCAGCGGCGGTGGATGAAGCGCAGCATGGGCGTCAGCAGGGTGCCTTCCTGCAGCGAGCCGGCGCTGTAGCGCGTGCGCTCGGCCTCGATCAGCAGCCAGGGCTGGATGCCTTCGTAGTCGGCCTCCCAGAACGAGAAGCCGGTGCGCACACGCGCCACGTCATGGCGCAGGCTGTCCTCGCCGCGCAGCAGCTTGACGCTGCCACCGAGGTAGAGACGGGTGGTCTCGTAGTCGGCCATGAACGCCGCTGCGCCGTAGCCGCCCTGGCCGGCTGGGCGGCCATGGCCGCCGGCAAGGCGCAGCTGCCCGGCATCGCCCAGCAGCCACAGGTTGGCCTGCGCATGCGGCAGGTTCCAGCGGTGCAGGCGGTGCGTGAGGCTCAGGCCCGCGCTTTCGCGCACCAGGCTGGTGCCGTGGGCCGCGGGCTCCTCCCAGCGGCGCAGCACGGCGCCAGGGGCCCAGGTCTGCGCCACCGCGTAGTTGACGCCCAGGCTGCGCGTGGACGGCGTGCTGTCGAGCATCAGCATCCAGCTCTCGTAATGGCCCATCGGCAGGGCCGAGGCTGTTCCGTGCAGGGCCAGCACGGCGGCGGCCAGCAACGCCGGCAGGCCGGGGCCTGACGGCGCCCGGAATGGGGATCGGTTCATCGGATTCCTGACGAAGGCAAAGACAGATCACACCGGCGCAGGGCCATGCCCCGCCGCCGGCGGCCGCGGTGCGTCGTCAGACCCGGGGTGGGCGCTCGGGCAGTGGCAGCGCAGGCGGGCTGTGGCCTTGCAGCACCGCCGCTGCGGCGGCCGTGCCGGCCGCATCCCGCACGCTGCCGGCGGCGGGCTGACACAGGTCAGCGCCATGGCACAAGCTGCACAGCAGACAGCCGCTGGCCGCTTCGTCGGGCAGGTCACCTTCGGGTGCCTCCACCGCCGCATGACAGGGCGGCACCGGGAGCGCGCTGGCGGCCGACTGCGGCGCAGCCATCGACAACCACATGCTGGCCTCGGCCCAACCGCGCAGCGGCAGCAGGGCCAGCAGCAGGGCCAGCAGCAAACCGCCCCATGTCTGGCGGCTGCGGTGGAGGGTGGCGAAACTCGGCATGTCCATGACAAGGTCAAGGCCGAATTGTGCGCCGATGCGGTCGAACCCGCAGACCGCGGGCCAAACCCGCGGCACCGCACCGCCGGGATTCAGGCCGCGGCATCGAACGCTTCCACTGCGTGGTCGATGAAGGCCCGCACCTTGGGTGCGATGAAGCGGTGGCCGGGAAACACCGCGTGCACCGGGACCGGCTGTGGCGTCCACATCGGCAGCACCGGCACCAGCAGGCTGGCCGCGTGCGCCTGCACGGTGTGCAGCGGCAGCCGCGCGATCCCCAGGCCCGCCAGGCAGGCCTGCAGCAGCAGCGAGATGCTGTTGGCCCGCACGCGGGCGGGTGCGCCGCCGCGCCGCTCGATGCGCTGCACGGCGGCGCCGGGCTCGGGCGGCAGCAGCGTCCAATCGGTGCGGCCGCTGCCGGTGGCAAACATCAGCAGCGCATGCGCGCGCAGCTGCTCCGGCGCCAGCGGCACCCCGGCGGTCGCCAGGTAGGCCGGGCTGGCAAACAGCCCGTAGCGCAGGCTGCCCAGCAGGCGGGCGGACAGCCGCGAGTCGTCCAGCGCGCCCACCCGCAGCGCCAGGTCGATGCCCTCATGCACCAGGTCGATGCGACGGCTGCTGTAGTCCACATCCACCGCCATCTGCGGCCAGCGCTGCAGGTAGCCGGTGATCCAGCGGTTGGCGGCGACGAGCGCGAAATCATGACCGCAACTCAGCCGCAAGGTGCCGCTGGGCGTGGCCTGCTGGGCGCGGGCGAACTGCACCAGCTCGTCGGTGGCGCCCAGGATGGACAGCGCCCGCTCGTAGACGGCCTGCCCGCCATCGGTGACACGCAGGCTGCGGGTGCTGCGCTCCAGCAGGCGCAGCCCGAGCTCGCGCTCCAGCGCCGCCACCGTGCGCGACAGGCGGGCCTTGTCGGTGCCCAGCACCGCCGCCGCCGCGGTGAAGCTGCCGGCCTGGACCACCTTGCAGAAGGCCTCCATGCGGCTCAGTTCCATTGTTGTCTCCTATAACAACGATGAGTTTCATTCTGGCCGATTGATGGATCTTCTGCCCGACCAGATCATGGCCCCCATCCCGCCGGACCCCCAAGGAGCCCCCATGGCCACCGACACCAATCCCAGCGGCACCGCGCCGCGCCGCGTGCTGATGATCGCTGCCAACCCGGCCACCAGCCCCACCACCGGCTGGCCCATCGGCGTGTGGGCGGCCGAACTCACGCATCCCCACTGGACCTTCACCGAGGCCGGCTACGAGGTCGAGATCTGCAGCCCCGAGGGCGGCGCCCTGCTGCTCGACAGCTACTCCGACCCGCGAGACGCCAGCGGCTATTCGGCCCACGACCTGATCAGCCTGGGCTTCCTGTCCAGCCCGGCGCATGCCGCCAAGCTGCAGGCCACGCAGCGGCTGGCCGACGTCGACCTGTCCCGCTTCGACGCGGTGTTCGTGGCCGGCGGCCAGAGCCCGATGGTGAGCTTCATCGACAACACCGCGCTGCACCGCACGCTGGCCCAGGTGTACGAGGACGGCAAGGTGCTGGCCCTGGTGTGCCACGGCACCTGCGTGCTGCTGAAGACGGTGCTGTCCGACGGCCGCCTGCTGGTGCACGGCAAGACCTGGACCGGCTTCGCCAACAGCGAAGAGGCCTATGCCGACAGCTTCATCGGCATGCGCATCCAGCCGTTCTGGATCGAGGACGAGGCGCGCAAGATCGCCGGCACGAATTTCGTCGTCGACCAGAAGTTCCGCGCCTTTGCGGTGCGCGACGGGCGGCTGGTCACCGGCCAGCAGCAATGCTCGGGCGCGGCAGCGGCGGCCCTGGTGATCGAGGCCCTGGGCCGTTGAACGGGGGATGACCATGCACACGATGCGACGCCGAGGGCTGGCGCTGCTGCCCTTGCTGGCGGTGGCCACGGCCTGCACGACGGGCCTGCCCGTCGCTCCGAAACCCACCTTCGTCCTGGTCCACGGGGCATTTCAGGACGAGCGCGCCTGGAGCGAGGTGGTGCCCCGGCTCCAGGCCGCCGGCCACAAGGTCGTGGCCGTGCGCCTGCCCGGCCGTGCGGGGGACACCACGCCGCTGGCGCAGATCACGCTCGACAGCTACCGCGCGCAGGTGGCCGCCGCGGTCAGCGCCGAGCCCGCACCAGTGGTGCTGGTGGGCCACAGCTTCGGCGGCATCACCATCGCCAACGTGGCCGAGGCGATGCCCGCGCGCATCCGCGCCCTGGTCTTCGTCGGCGCCTACCTGCCGCAGGCCGGCGCGGCCGACCAGAGCATGGCCAAGCTGGCCGAGCGCGACCGCTGGAACGGCTTCACGCCGCAGAACTTCGTCGTCGCCAAGGACTACAGCACGGCCGGCGTGCTCGAGCAAGACGTGGTGATGCTGTTCTGCGGCGACTGCAGCGCGGCCGACCAGGCCCGCACCCTGCGTGACTTCCACCAGCGCGAGCCGCTGAAGCCCGCTGGCACGCCGGTGGCCCTGACGGCCGAACGCTACGGCCGCGTGCCCAAGGTCTACATCCAGACGCTGCGCGATCGCGCCATCAGCCCGCAGATGCAGCAGCAGATGCTGGAGCGCACGCCAGTGGCGCGGGTGGTGCCGATCGACAGCGGCCACTCGCCCTTCCTGAGCCAGCCGGCGGCACTGGCGCAGGCCCTGCTGGAAGCGGCAGGTGGATGAGCCCGCCGGCGCGGGCGTGACCGCCATCGTCACACGCCACGTCAAGCCCGGCCATGAGGCCGCCTACGAGGCAGCACTGGCCGCACTGCAGGCCGATGGTGCGCAGTTCGACGGCTACCTGGGCGCCACCACGCAGCGCCCCGCGCCGGGTGCGGCCCCGCTGGCCTACACCAGCGTCATCCGCTTCGCCAGCGTGGCGCAGTTGCGCGCCTTCGAGCGCAGCGAGCGGCGCGCCGCGTTCGCCGCGGCGGTGGCGCCGCATGTGGTGGCCGACGCCGCCTGGGCCGAGCAGACCGGCCTGGAGTTCTGGTTCAGCCCGCCCGCCGGTACCGTGGTGCCGCAGCCGGTGCGGTGGCGCATGGCGGTGTTGATGGTGGCCGTGGTGTGGGGGCTCGTCACGCTGGTCGGCGGCGCAATCGCGGTGCTGTGGCCGCAGGGGCCGCCCTGGCTGCGCCTGCTGCTGACCATCGCCATCGAGGTGGCACTGATGACCTGGTGGCTGATGCCGCTGCTGACGCGCCGGCTGGCGCGCTGGATCTACCCTGCTTCGCGGCAGCGGGCCGCCTGACCCCCCACTGGACACACCACACCCGGAGGACACCCGATGCCCGACACCGATCTGCTGCAGGGCCGCTGCCACTGCGGCGCCGTGCGTCTGACTGTGCCGGCCACGCGCTTCGGCATCGTCGCCTGCCACTGCGAGGACTGCCAGCAGCTGCACGGCAAATTCTTCGCGATGATCGCCGCCGACCGCGAGGCCGTGCGCCTGGAGGGCGAGGCGTCGGTGCAGCGCCACGACTCCAGCGCGACGGTGGTGCGCGCCTTCTGCCGCAACTGCGGCAGCCGCCTCTACAAGGACGCCCAGGGCTCGCCCCGGCTGCTGCTGGCGGCGGGCCTGTTCGGCCGCCATACCGGCATGCGGCTGCGCAAGCATGTCTGGGACGCCAGCAAGCCCGACTGGTACGAACTGCCGGCGCTCGATGCCCCGGGCACGCCCTGAACGCAGCGCGCGGCGCGACGCACTCATTCCCCGAAGCCCGCCCGCAGGCCCTCCCGCAGGTGCGCCACCAGCGCCTGCACCGCCCGCGGCACGTAGGGGCTGTAAGGCCGGATGGCGTACAGGTGCGCGCCAAAGCTGCCCACCGGCTGCCAGCCCGGCAGCACCGGCACCAGCTTGCCGGCGCGTAGCGCAGCCTGGGCGCTGAAGTCGGGCAGCAGGGCGATGCCCAGGCCGGCCAGCGCCGCCTCGCGCAGGGCCTCGCTGTTGTTGGCGGCGAACGGGCCGGCCACCGGCACGGTGACCTTGGTCCCGCCATCGACACCGACCGGCGCCAGCTGCCAGGCCGGCGCATCGCCGGGGCGCAGGTAGTGCAGGCAGTCGTGCTGCGCCAGATCGGCCGGCGCTGCGGGCGTGCCGCGGCGGCGCAGGTAGGCGCGGCTGGCCACCAGCACCGAGCGGGTGGCGCACAGCGTCCAGGCGGTGTGCGTCTCGGGCGGGGCGTGGGTGTGGCGGATGGCCAGGTCGTAGCCCTCCTGGGCCAGCGGCACCAGGCGGTCCGACAGGTCCAGGTCCAGCCGCACCTCGGGGTGGGCGCGCAGGAAGGCCGGCAGCAGCGGCACGATCTGCTGGCGTGCCAGCGCCACCGGCGCGGTCAGCCGCAGCCGGCCGCGCGGCGTGGCGGCCAGGTCCTTGATGCCGGCAAAGGCGGTGCCGATGGCCTCGAAGGCGCCGCCGGTCGCATCGGCCAGCTGCTGGCCGGCCTCGGTCAAGCGCACGCTGCGGGTGGTGCGCAGCACCAGCGGCACGCCGGCGGCGCGCTCCAGCTCGCTGATGCGCTGGCTCATCGCCGCCTTGCTGAAGCCCAGGCGTTGCGCCGCGGCGGTGAAGCTGCCCAGCGTGCCCAGCACGCACAGCCAGTGCACATGGCTCCAGAGGGTCTCGATGCGGCGCAGGTCCATGTCGTCTGTTCTGGGTTCCGGTCAGTCATTGTTCATGATCATGAACAATGATTCCAGCAGCGACCCGCTAGTCGCCATCGGCTGCACTGCCTAGACTGCAGCCCTGTTCGCCAACCAGCCGGAGACACGCCATGGGCGCCCCTGAAGCCTTCACCCAGACCACCGACGTCGGCCACTACATCGGCGGCCGCGCCGTGCCCGGCAGCAGCGGGCGCCAGCAGGCCGTCTACAACCCGGCCACCGGCGCTGTGGCGCGCCAGGTGGCGCTGGCCAGCACCGACGAGGTGGCGGCCGCGGTGGCCAATGCCAAGGCCGCCCAGCCGGCCTGGGGTGAGCTGCCCCCCATCCGCCGCGCGCGGGTGCTGAACAACTTCCTGGCGCTGCTGAACCAGCACAAGGACACCCTGGCCGCGATGATCAGCGCCGAGCACGGCAAGGTGTTCACCGATGCCCAGGGCGAGGTGGCCCGCGGCATCGACATCGTCGAGTTCGCCTGCGGTGCGCCGCAGCTGCTGAAGACCGCCTTCACCGACCAGGTCTCCACCGGCATCGACAACCACACCCTGCGCCAGCCGCTGGGCGTGGTGGCGGGCATCACGCCGTTCAACTTCCCCTGCATGGTGCCGCTGTGGATGTTTCCGCTGGCGCTGGCCACCGGCAATGCCTTCATCCTGAAGCCCAGCGAGCGTGACCCGAGCTGCAGCCTGTTCATGGCCGAGCTGCTGAAGCAGGCCGGCCTGCCCGACGGCGTGTTCAACGTGGTGCAGGGCGACAAGGTGGCGGTGGACGCGCTGCTGGCCCACCCGGACGTGAAGGCGGTCAGCTTCGTCGGCAGCACGCCGATCGCGCAGTACATCTACGAGACCGGCGCCCACCACGGCAAGCGGGTGCAGGCCCTGGGCGGCGCCAAGAACCACCTGGTGGTGATGCCCGACGCCAATGTGGAGCAGGCGGTCGATGCGCTGGTGGGCGCCGCCTACGGCTCGGCCGGCGAGCGCTGCATGGCCATCAGCGTGGCGGTGCTGGTGGGCGACATCGCCGACCAGATCGTGCCGAAGGTGGCCGCCCGCGCCCGCACGCTGAAGGTGACCAACCCGATGGACCTGAGCGCCGAGATGGGCCCGATCGTCACTGCCCAGGCGCGTGACCGCATCGAGGGCTACATCGCCACCGGCGTGGCAGAAGGCGCCACCCTGGTCGTCGACGGCCGCGGCCTCAAGGTGCCCGGCTTCGAAGGCGGCTTCTTCACCGGCGGCACGCTGTTCGACCATGTGACGCCGGCCATGCGCATCTACAAGGAAGAAATCTTCGGCCCGGTGCTGGCCTGCGTGCGCGTGCCCGACTTCGCCACCGCGCTGCAGCTGGTCAACGACCATGAATTCGGCAACGGCGTGTCGCTCTACACCAGCGATGGCGGCATCGCCCGCGAGTTCACCCGCCAGGTGCAGGTGGGCATGGTCGGCGTGAACGTGCCCATCCCGGTGCCGATGGCCTGGCATGGCTTCGGCGGCTGGAAGAAGAGCCTGTTCGGCGACATGCATGCCTATGGCGAAGAGGGCGTGCGTTTCTACACCAAGCAGAAGAGCGTGATGCAGCGCTGGCCCGAGAGCATCGCCAAGGGCGCCGAGTTCAACTTCCCCACCGGGCGCTGAGCGGGCGGGGCGCGCCGGGCACGGCATGATGCGGCCTGCGGCCACCAGGCTGCCGCAGGAGACCCGCCCGATGCCCGACCACCGCCCCCCGCGCCCCACCCTCACCTGGCTGGCACTGCCTGCCCTGGCCGCCCTGCTGGCCAGCTGCGCCAGCACCGCGCCCAGCGGCGGCACGCCCTGCGGGCAGCTGCCGTCGGCACTGAAGGCGATAGGCAAGCTCGACATCACCGACACCCGCAACCTGCCCGCCGATGACAAGGGCCGCCCGGCGCACTGCCTGGTCACCGGCAAGCTGAACGACCGCCAGGGCGACGATGGCAAGCGCTATGCCATCGGCTTCGAGATGCGGCTGCCGCAGAACTGGAACCAGCGCTTCCTGCACCAGGTCAACGGCGGCAATGATGGCGTGGTGGTGCCGGCCTTCGGTCCGCAGGGCGCCACCCTGCCTGATGCGCTGACCCGCGGCTTCGCGGTGCTGAGCAGCGATGCCGGCCATGCCGGTGAAGACCCGGCCAACCTGGCCACCGGCCTGGTGCGCGGCAATGTCTTCGGTCTGGACCGCCAGGCCCGGCGCGACTACGGCTATGCCGCCACCGATGCGCTGTGGCCGGTGGCCCAGGCCTTGATCAGCAGCCACTACGGCAAGCCGGCGCAGCGCCATTACATGGCCGGCTGCAGCAACGGCGGGCGCCACGGCATGGTGGCGGCCAGCCGGCAGGGCAGCCGCTACGACGGCATCCTGGCCAGCGCCCCCGGCTTCAACCTGCCCAAGGCGGCTGTGCAGCATGCCTGGGATGTGCAGGCCTGGCGCAGCGTCGACCCCGACATCCGCCGCGCCTTCAGCCCGGCCGACCTGAAGCTGGTGGCCGACCGGGTGCTGGCCCGCTGCGATGCACTCGACCTGCTGGTCGACGGCATCGTCGGCGACCTGGCGCGCTGCCAGAAGGTGTTCAAGCTGGCCGAACTGCAGTGCGCCGCCGGCAAGGCCGATGGCTGCCTCAGCGCCACCCAGGTGGCGGCGCTGCAGCGCAGCTTCGACGGCCCACGCAACAGCCGCGGCCAGCAGCTCTACAGCGACTGGTCGTTCGACGCCGGCATCGCCGCCGGCGGCTGGCGCACCTGGAAGCTGGAATCCACCGTGCCGCCCTGGGACAAGATGCCGATCATCGCGGTGATGGGCGCGGGCTCGCTGTCGCACATCTTCACCACGCCGCCCACCCCGGTGCGCGGCACGCCGGCCGACCTGGTGGCCTACCTGGCGGCCTTCGACTTCGACCGCGATGCGCCGAAGATCTTTGCCAGCAATGCGCTGTTCACCGAATCGGCCATGGCCTTCATGACGCCGCCCGATGCGGAGAACCCGCTGCTGACCGAGTTCGCCCGCCGCGGCGGCAAGATGATCGTGCTGCACGGCAACAGCGATCCGGTGTTCTCGGTCAACGACACGCTGCGCTGGGCCGACCGGCTGCAGGCCAACCTGGGGCTGGCCAAGGCCGGCCAGGTGGCGCGGGTGTTCCCGGTGCCGGGCATGGGCCACTGCCAGGGCGGCCCGGCCACCGACCAGGTGGATGCGCTGGACGCGCTGGTCAACTGGGTGGAGAAGGGCCAGGCGCCCGACCGCCTGGTGGCCAAGGTGAACCCGGCCAACAAGGAGCTGCCGGCCAGCTGGTCGCCGCAGCGCAGCCGGCCGCTGTGCCCGCATCCGCAGGTGCCGCGCTATGCCGGCGGCGATGTGGAATCCGCCGCCAGCTTCCGCTGCGCCAATCCCTGAACCCACGGCCGACCAAGATGACCACCGACCACACCCCGCTGCCACCGCCGCCGCTGCTGATCCCGATGACCCAGGTGCACTGCCAGGTGGGCGCGCTGGTCACGCTGGGACCGGGCCCGCACGGCGAGCGCCGCTTCGTGCCGCTGCGCGGCGGCACGGTGCGCGGGCCCGAGCTGAACGGCACGCTGGTCGAGGGCGGTGTCGACTGGCAGGTCAACCGGGCCGATGGCGCGCTGGACATCGCCGCGCACTACGTGATCCGCGCCGACGACGGCGGCTTGATCGAGGTCAGGAGCGATGGCGTGCGCCACGGTCCGCCGGAGGTGATGGCGCGGCTGGCCCGTGGCGAGAACGTGCCGCCAGCCGCGTACTACTTCCGCACCGCCGTGCGCTTCACCACCGGCGCGCCGGCCTGGCTGCACCTGAACAAGCTGATCGCCATCAGCGTGGGCCGGCGCGAGGCCAGCGTGGTGAAGCTGGACTTCTACCGCCTGACCTGAGCGGCCAGGGGGCAGCGCTCACTCTTCCAGCAGGCTGCGCAGCATCCAGGCCGTCTGCTCGTGCACCGTCAGGCGCTGGGTCAGCAGGTCGGCGGTGGGCTCGTCGCCGGCCTTGTCGGCCAGCGGGAAGATGCCGCGCGCGGTGCGGGCCACGGCCTCATGCCCCTCGACCAGGATCTTGACCATGGCCAGCGCCTTGGGCGGCGTGATGGGCGCATCGGGCAGTGTCGACAGCGCGGCGAACTGCGCATACGAGCCCGGCGCGGTGTGGCCCAGCGAGCGGATGCGCTCGGCCACCGGGTCCACCGCATTCCACAGCTCGGTGTACTGGACCATGAACATCGCATGCAGCGTGTTGAACATCGGCCCGGTGACGTTCCAGTGGAAGTTGTGGGTCGTCAGGTACAGCGTGTAGGTGTCGGCCAGCAGCTGGCTCAGCCCGCCGGCGATGGCGGCGCGGTCCTTCTCGCTGATGCCGATGTTGATGGCGGTGGCGGTCTTCGGGGTCTTGGCGGTCTTGGCCATGGGTGTCCTTGGTGGTGGTCGTCAGGGGATCGGTTGCCGGCGCGCTTGGACTGGAGGGGCTGACCCGCGCCATTGTGGGCGAATGGCCCGACGCAGGCGCGGCACGGATCAGGGCCCGAGTGCGGTGCAAGGCAGCACACCGGGCCGATCGCCGGGCTGCGCCGCGCCCCAGGTCAGCACCGGTTCGGTGGGCGCCAGCGGGCCCGGCGCACCCAGCAGATGCAGCCAGGCGGCAGCGACGTCGCGGTGCGCCAGCGGCGGCGCCTGCCTGGCCAGCGCAGCCAGGCGCTGCGGTCGGCCGCTGTCGGCGAAGGCGCGGTTCCACAGCACCAGCACCGGCACGGTGGTGTCATGCCGGCCATTGACCGGCCCAGCGTGGAACTGCTTGCCGGTGCCGTCGGACGCCAGGTTCTCGCCGTGGTCGCTGGTGAACACCAGGTAGGCCGGCTCGGCCAGGCCGTCCATGAAGCGCGCCAGCCGCAGCAGCAGCTGGGTGCCGAACTCGGCCGCACGCTGGTAGCGCAGTTCGTCCAGCGCCGACCCGCTCAGCCCCGCCGGCTCCGACGGGAACAGCCCGGCGGGATAACGCTCGTGGTAGGGGAAGTGCTGGCCGTAGAGATGCACCAGTGCTGCCCGGGTGGGCGCGCGGGTGCGCTGCACGAAGTCTTCGACCACCGCGATGGCCTGCTCGTCGCTGGCACTGAAGTACGACGACGACAGCTTCTGCTGCCAGTCGTGCCCCGCCTCGGGGACGACCCAGATCTCGTGGTTGTTGACGTAAGCCGTGCGGGCACCCGCTGCCTTGGCCAGTGCCAGCAGCGTGGGCTGGCCGTCGGCCAGGGCGGGGTCGGGCGAGGTGGCCGCGGTGATCAGCTTGGGCACCGACACGAAGGTGCCGTTGCCACCAGCACAGGCATCGGGCAAGCGCTGACCCAGGCCGCTGGCCAGGCGCTCGGCCAGCGCATCGGACGCCCGGCCCCGGCCGGGGCGCAGCAACGCGTCGGCGCGCAGCGACTCACCCACCAGGAAGATGGCCACGCCTGGTTCGGCCTGGTAGTCCACCCGCGCGGTGGTTGCATCGCGTGGCAGCTTGGCAAGTCGGTTGTCGGGCAGGATGGCGCGGTCGAGCGTCTCCGAGAGCAACGACTTGGCCGACCCGAGCTGGAACAGCACGGGCACCGAGATGTGCGCCTCGGGCCCGAGCCAGCGGGACAGCTCGCGTCCCCAGCGCGCATCGTGCACGACCAACAGCAGCGGCAGCAGCGTGACCAGGAACAGCGCGGCCACCGGTCCGCCCCGGGCAGGACGGCAGCCCCTTGCCAGCCGCAGCGCCAGCCAGACGCTGCCGATGGTGAGCAGGCCCACCACGCCGAAGCTCGGCAGGCGCAGCGCCAGGCCGGCGGCGTCGATCACCTCGCGGTAGGCGCCGGCGGTCAGCGATTCCAGGCTGGCCAGCGACGGACCCACGCCGGTCACCGCCACGGTGGCCGTCCAGGCCAGGGTGGACGGCAGCAGCAGCAACAGCAGCCAGGCCGACAGCCGCAGCCCGCGTCCAGGCATGCTGGCCAACAGGACCGCGCAAAACAGTGCGCCCGCGGCCACCGGCCCTGGGTGCAGCAGCCGGCCGTGGCCCAGCGGCCAGATCAGCAGCGGCGCCAGGGCCGCCAGCAGCACGGCCAGCCGGGCCCGCCCATCACCCGCTGTCATCGGTCGGCTGCTGGCGCGCCGGCACTGGCGGCGTGCCGCACCGCGCCAGGCAGCGGCGACAGCTGCCACAGCGTGGCCGGCGGCAGATTGCGCCACACGGTGTGCAGCCGCTTCCAACCCTGGGTCGGACCGTCGGACGGGAACGGGAGGCGCCCGCCATAGCTGTACTGCAACAGCCGCCAGTCCCGTGTCCGACTGGTCTGGCGGGCGATGGCAGCCAGCACGCGCTGGCGGTCAACCGCCTTGAGCGATCCGAACGGCAGCGACGACACCAGCGTGAGCCGTTCGGCCGGCCCGGGCAGCAGTTCATCCAACTGCGACGCGCAGCAAGCGTGCACCGGCGTCCCGGGAAAGCGCCGGCGCAGCCCCTCCGCCAGCTGCGGATTCGCTTCCAGCAACTGCAGCGACGCGAAGGCCTGGCTGTGCTGGACCAGGGCCTGGCTGATGGCGCCGGTGCCAGCACCGATCTCGATCACATGACCGGGCGGCTCTGCAAGCGTCAGATCCAGCATGGCCTGGGCCAGCGCAGGCCCGGATGGCAGCAATGCACCCACGCGGCGCGGATCGTCACGCAGGGCCTGCCAGAACCCGAGCAGCGGCCCGGCGGGCCGCGGAGCCCGCAACGGCATCCTCGGCCAGAAGCTCACTTGCTGCCGGCGAGCCTGGCCTTGACGTCCTGGCCCACGCCCTTGTTGACGAACTGGTAGGTGGCCACCTGGGCCAGGTCGACCTCGCCGGCCTTGTACAGGCCGGCCTTGACCATCTGCTCGTAGAAGTCCTTCACCCGGGCGGCGTTCATCGCGCCGATGCCCTTGCTGCCGGCCTCGCCCGAATCGACGATGCCCTGGCTCTTCATCAGCGCCACGCTGGCCTCCATCTCGGCCACCGTCATCTCCGGGTTGTCCTTGATCATCATCGCGTTGGCGGCCTTGCGGTCGCCGTACAGGTAGTTCACCCAGCCGATGGCCGATGCATCGACGAAGCGCTGCACCAGGTCAGGCTTGTTCTTCACCGTGTCGGTGCGGGCCTCGATCACCGTGCTGTAGGTGCTGAACCCATGGTCGGCCAGCAGGTGCACCACCGGCTTGAACTTGCCCTGGTTCTCCACGTAGATCGGCTCGGCCACCGAGTAGCCCTGCTGGATGGACTTGTTGTTGGCCAGGAACGGACCCAGGTTGTAGTTGTAGGGCTTGAGCGCCTCGTCCTTGAAGCCGTGCGTCACCTTCAGCCACTGCCACCAACTGAACTGGCCGTCCTTGGCGATCAGCGCCAGCGGCGCATTCTTCAGCGCCTCGAACTTCTCGTAGCCCTGTCCGGGGTGGGCCATCAGCGCCTGCGGATCCTTCTGGAACATGGCGGCCACCACCACGGTGGGCACCTTGTTCTTGACGTTGTCGAAGCTGTGCAGCAGGTTGCCGGTCATCAGGAAATCGATGCGGCCGGCCGGCAGCAGCGGCCGGTTGTTGACCTGCGGCCCGCCGGGCTGGATGGTGACCTCCAGACCGTACTTCTTGTAGGTGCCGTCGGCCACCGCCTGGTAGAAGCCGCCATGCGCGGCCTGGGCTTTCCAGTTGGTGGCGAAGGTGATCTTGTCCTGGGCGATGGCCGGCGCGGCCAGCAGGGCGGCGGCGGCCAGGAGCGTGAGGCGTGCGCGCATGGGCGGGGTCCTTGTCGAGGGTTTCAAGCGGCTCAATCGGGGCGGGTCGATTCCGAAGCATGCCACGACCCCAACAGCCAGGCGGAGAGGGCATTGAACAGCGCGAAGATGCCGACGCCGGTCAGCACCAGCAGGGTGAGTGCGGCGAACATCTTCGGCGTCTCGGTGCGGAAGCTCGCCTCCAGGATGCGCGAGGCCAGGCCAGTCTCGCGGCCGGCGGCCCCGGCCACCATCTCGGCCGTCACCGCGCCGATCAGGCTCAGTCCGCCGCTGATCTTCAGCCCCGCCACGAAGTAGGGCAGCGCCGCCGGCAGGCGCAGCAGGCGCAGGCGCTGCCAGGGCGTGGCGCGGTACAGGCGGAACAGGTCGCGCAGGTTGGCATCGGCCGCGCGCAGGCCGATCACCGTGTTCGACAGGATCGGGAAGAAGGCCACGATCCAGGCGCACAGCAACAGCGCGGCGGTGGTGCTGTGCACATAGATCAGGATCAGCGGCGCCACCGCCACGATGGGCGTGACCTGCAGCACCACCGCCACCGGGAACAGCGCCCGCTCCAGCGTGGGCGACAGCGCAAAGGCTGCGGCGATCAGCACGCCGCCGGCGCAGGCCAGGGCCAGCGCGCCGGCGGTGATCTTCACCGTCACCCACCAGCTGCCGGCCAGCGAGCCGAAGTGGGCCACCAGCGTCTGCGCCACCAGGCTGGGCGCGGGCAGCGTGTAGGCCGGGATCTCGGCGGCGCGCACCAGCAGCTCCCAGCCGGCCAGCAGGCCCAGCAGCACCAGCGCGGGCAGGGCCCAGGTCTTCAGCGACGACCTCATGCGGCGTGCGGCGCCGCGGCATGGGCCGCCGCCAGCGCCTCGCCCAGCTGGCGGCAGTGGTCGCTGAACGCCGCGCTGTGGCGGAAGCCCGCCGGCCGCGGATACGGCGCGTCTATCGCCAGTTCGGCCACCACCCGGCCGGGACGGGCGGCCATCACCAGCACCCGCTGGCTCAGGTACACCGCCTCGGCCACGCTGTGGGTGACGAACAGCGCCGCCATGCCGCCGTCGGCATGCCACCACGCCAGCAGGTCGGCATTCAGCGCCTGGCGGGTGATGTCGTCCAGCGCGGCGAAGGGCTCGTCCATCAGCAGCACCCGTGGCCGGGTGACCAGGGCGCGGGCGATGGAGGCGCGCATCTTCATGCCGCCCGACAGCTGCTGCGGATGGGCGCCGGCAAAGTCGGCCAGGCCCACCCGGGCCAGCACCGCCTGCACCGCCGGCAACGCCTGGGCGCGGGGCTGGCCCTGCAGGCGCAGCGGCAGCCAGACGTTGTCGGCCACCGTGGCCCAGGGCATCAGCGTGGGCTCCTGGAAGACGAAGGCGGTGTCGCTGGTGCCCGTCGTGTCCAGCGCGGGTGCCTGCACGGTGCCGCTGGTGGGTGCGTCCAGCCCGGCGGCCAGGCGAAGTACGGTGCTCTTGCCGCAGCCCGAGGGGCCCAGCAGGGCGACGAACTCGCCGCCCCGCACCGCCAGCGACACACCGGCCAGCGCCTGCAGGCCGGTGGGGAAACGCTTGTCGACGTGGTGCAGGCGGATCAGCGGGTCGGACACAGGCATGGGCACCGAGTGTGCCCGCAAACCCGCGCCGGCCCGCCCTGCCGGGACATCAGGCGATGTCGAAGCGGTCGAGCTGCATCACCTTGGCCCAAGCCGCCACGAAGGCCTGCACGAAGGCGGGCTGCCCGTCGCTGCTGCCGTAGACCTCGGCCAGCGCGCGGAGCTGGGCGTTGGAGCCGAAGGTCAGGTCGACCACCGTGCCGGTCCAGCGCAGCGCGCCGGTGGCGCGGTCGCGGCCTTCCAGCACGCTGGCATCGGCGGCAGAGCGGGCCCACACCGTGCCCATGTCCAGCAGGTGCACGAAGAAGTCGTTGCTCAGCACGCCGGGCCGGTGGGTGAACTGGCCGTGGGCCGCACCGCCGGTGTTGGCGCCCAGCACCCGCAGGCCGCCCACCAGGGCCGTCATCTCCGGTGCGGTCAGCGTCAGCAGGTTGGCGCGGTCGACCAGCAGCTCGGCCGCGCGGGCCTGCAGCCCGGGGTGGGCGACGAAGTTGCGGAAGCCGTCGGCCTGCGGCTCCAGCACCGCGAAGGCGTCCACATCGGTCTGCTCGGGCGTGGCATCGGTGCGGCCCGGGGTGAAGGGCACGGTCACCGCCACGCCGGCGGCCTGGGCCGCAGCCTCCACCGCGGTGCCGCCGGCCAGCACGATCAGATCGGCCAGCGAGATGCGCTTGCCGCCGGTGGCGCGGGCGTTGAAGTCGGCCTGGATGCGTTCCAGCACCGGCAGCACCGTGGCCAGCTGCGCCGGGTTGTTGGCGGCCCAGTCCTTCTGCGGCGCCAGGCGGATGCGTGCGCCGTTGGCGCCGCCGCGCTTGTCGCTGCCGCGGAAGGTGGAGGCCGAGGCCCAGGCCGTGCCCACCAGCTGGGCCACCGTCAGGCCCGAGGCCTGCACCTGGGCCTTCAGCGCGGCGATGTCCTGCGCATCGACCAGGGCATGGTCGACCGGCGGCACCGGGTCCTGCCAGATCAGGGCTTCGCTGGGCACCAGCTTGCCCAGGTAGCGGCTGCGCGGGCCCATGTCGCGGTGGGTGAGCTTGAACCAGGCGCGGGCGAAGGCATCGGCAAAGCCGGCCGGGTCGGCCAGGAAGCCGCGGGCGATCCGCTCGTAGGCCGGGTCGGCGCGCAGCGCCAGGTCGGCGGTGGTCATCATCGGCTGGTGGCGCTTGGTGGGGTCGTGCGCATCGGCCACCGTGCCGGCACCGGCATCACCCACCGGCTTCCACTGGTGGGCGCCGGCCGGGCTCTTGGTCAGCTCCCAGTCATAGCCGAACAGCGTCTGCAGGTAGCCCATGTCCCAGGTGGTGGGGTTGGGCTTCCAGGCGCCTTCGATGCCGCTGGTGGTGGCATGCACGCCCACGCCGCTGCCGAAGGCGTTCTTCCAGCCCAGGCCCTGCTCGGCGATGTCGGCGCCCTCGGGTTCCACGCCCACCAGGGCGGCATCACCGGCACCGTGGGCCTTGCCGAAGGTGTGGCCGCCGGCCACCAGGGCCACGGTCTCGGCGTCGTCCATCGCCATGCGGGCGAAGGTCTCGCGGATGTCGCGGGCCGAAGCCAGCGGGTCGGGCTTGCCGTCCGGACCTTCCGGGTTGACGTAGATCAGGCCCATCTGCACGGCGGCCAGCGGGTTGTCGAGTTCCCGGTCGCCGCGGTAGCGGCTGTTGGCCTCGGTGCTGGCGGCCAGCCATTGGCCTTCCGATCCCCAGTAGATGTCGTCTTCCGGCTCCCAGATGTCGGGCCGGCCACCGGCGAAGCCGAAGGTCTTGAAGCCCATGCTGTCCATGGCCACGGTGCCGGCCAGCACCAGCAGGTCGGCCCAGGAGAGCTTCTGGCCGTACTTCTGCTTGATCGGCCACAGCAGGCGGCGGGCCTTGTCCAGGTTGCCGTTGTCAGGCCAGCTGTTCAGCGGCGCGAAGCGCTGGGCGCCATGGCCGGCGCCGCCGCGGCCGTCGGCGATGCGGTAGGTGCCGGCGGCATGCCAGCTCATGCGCACGAACAGCGGGCCGTAGTGGCCGTAGTCGGCCGGCCACCAGGGCTGGCTGTCGGTCATCAGCGCCTTCAGGTCGGCGACGACGGCGTCCAGGTCCAGCGTCTTGAAGGCCGCGGCGTAGTCGAAGCCGGCGCCCAGCGGGTCGACCTTGGCCGAGTGCTGGTGCAGCATCTTCAGGTTCAGCTGGTTGGGCCACCAGTCGGCATTGGTGCGGGCGGCGGCCACGGCCTGCGGGCGGGCGCCATGGCCGAAGGGGCAGCCGGCGGCTTGGACAGCGGACGGGGCAGTGGGCTGGTTCATGCAGGTCTCCTGGCAGTGGATCGGATCAGCGTGCCGCCACTGTAGAAACCGCGCCGCCGATGGTCAAAGCAATTGACCCAAAGGGCGCGATAGCCAGAGCG
Organism: Pseudaquabacterium pictum; assembly: GCF_005403045.1. Classification (GTDB taxonomy): domain Bacteria; phylum Pseudomonadota; class Gammaproteobacteria; order Burkholderiales; family Burkholderiaceae_C; genus Pseudaquabacterium; species Pseudaquabacterium pictum. The sequence goes on along the minus strand of NZ_BJCL01000014.1, from coordinate 76,472 downwards.
GCTATCGCCACCATAGCCCCGCTCGGCCGCCGGCCTCATGACAGGCGGGTGACGCCCTCCAGCGCGCAGGCATAGACGGCGTTGCGCAGCGCGGCGATGGCCTCGTAGCGGGTGAAGCTGCGGCGCCAGGCCAGCACCACCCGGCGGGTGGGCGCCGGCGCCTCGAACGGCAGGTAGACCACCTGCTGGTTGGGGCCCTCGCTGCGGTCCCAGGTGCGCACGCTGAGCTGCGGCACCACGGTGATGCCCATGCCCGCGGCCACCATGTAGCGGATGGTCTCCAGCGAGCTGCCCTCGAAGCTCTTGCGGATGCCCTCGGCATTGCTGGAGAAGCGGGCGAACTCGGGGCAGACCTCGAGCACCTGGTCGCGGAAGCAGTGGCCGGTTCCCAGCAGCAGCATGGTCTCCTGCTTCAGCGCCTCGCTGCTGATGCTGCGCTGCTGCGCCAGCGGGTGGCTGGCCGGCGCGGCCACCAGGAAGGGCTCGTCGTACAGCGGCGCGGTGGCCAGGCCGGTGTCGGGGAAGGGCTCGGCCATGATGGCGCAGTCCAGCTCACCGGTGCGCAGCATGTCGAGCAGCTTGACGGTGAAGTTCTCCTGCAGCATCAGCGGCATCTGCGGCGTCATGTCGATGGCATGGCGCACCAGTTCGGGCAGCAGGTAGGGGCCGATGGTGTAGATGATGCCCAGGCGCAGCGGGCCGGACAGCGGGTCCTTGCCGCGCTTGGCGATCTCCTTGATCGCCGCAGCCTGCTCCAGCACCGACTGCGCCTGCCGCACGATGGCCTCGCCCAGCGGGGTGACGCTGACCTCGCTGGCGCCACGTTCGAAGAGCTTCAGGTCGAGTTCCTCCTCCAGCTTCTTGATGGCCACGCTGAGCGTGGGCTGGGAGACGAAGCAGGCCTCGGCGGCGCGGCCGAAGTGGCGCTCACGGGCGACGGCGACGATGTAGCGCAACTCGGTCAGGGTCATGCAGGCGGATTATGGCCAGCGCCCACGCCGGCGCTGTTGGCCGTGGCCCACCAAGCAACAGGGCCGCATGCGCGGCCCTGGACTGTGGCGTGGTGGCGGTTGGGCGGCAAGCCCAACCGCCAGCGCAGCATCACGGGATCACGAAGGCCTGGCTTTCGGCACCCACGTTGCGGCGGTACATGAACAACAGGCCCGACTCGCTGCTCTGGGCGGCAGTGACCGCTGCGTTCTTGGTGAACGGCACGTTCAGCAGCGGGCCCTTGGCCACGCCCCCGAACGGCACGCCGCTGGTGACGCGGTACTTCGGCGCCGCCGGCGTGAACTTCATGCCTGCGACAGCGTCGGTGTAGGTCCCGGTGAAGTAGTTGTCGTAGGCGTACAGCGAGATGCCAAGCGTGGCGCTGGTGGCAGCACCCAGGCTGGGGAGGCCCGGCAGACCCTCGTTGTTGAGCAGCACCGTGAAGATCAGGTTGCCCGAGTTCAGGTCGGCATCCGTGAAGAAGACCGACGACCCGGCGCCGCCAGCCAGCGACGCGACATAGACCCGGTTCTGGCCCGACGACCCGAACGTGCCCGACTCCTGGTTGTAGACCACGTAGTCATCGGTGCCATCGTTGTTGGTGTCGATGTAGATCTCGAAGCCCGCCGGGTAGTTGGGGTGGGACTGGCGGGCGTAGTTGCTGATGGCGAACTCGAGGCAATGGGCACCACACAGGGCCGGCGGCAGGTAACGCACGCCGACCGAGCGCACGTCGATGGTGGCGAAGCCATCACCAGGGCGCGGGAACTCGGTGGCCGGCAGTGCGGCACTGCTGCCGATCAACGAGAAGACATCGTAGTCATAGCCACCAAACTCGGCGCCCACGTTCTTCAGCGTGATCACGTTGGCCGCACGCGAGCCCGTCGGGCGGATGCCGGTGACTGCGGCCGCCTTGCGCGGCAGCACATGCCAGGGCAGCGACAGCTTCTCGCTGCCAGCCGTCAAGGTCAGGTAGCCGTCGAACTCGGGGCCGTTCAGCAGGGCACCATTGCCACCCTGGCTGCCGCCGTTGAGGTTCCATGCCGGCAGCGTGGCAGGGTTGATCACCATGCGCACCGGCACCGTCGCCCTGCCGCCAGCCGGCACCGTGACCGAGCCTTGCACCTGCAGCTGCACGGCCCCGGTGGCCGCATCGTCGGCGTAGCGGAAGCTGGGCGTGATGGTGAAGGTGCGCGGGCCGCTGCCGAAGTTCTGCACGGTGACCGTCTTGTTCAGCACCACCTGCTTGTCGACGTCGACAGCGCCGAACGACAGCGCCGCCGACAGCGATTGCTGGTCGAAGGCAGCAGCGGTCAGCGCGATCGCGCGGTTGACGCGCAGTTCGCCTGCGCCCACGCGGGTGATGGGTGCCAGGCCGCCCGGCAAGGTGGCCGGGTTGGTGTAGACCGTGGTCTCGGCGCTGTTCATCAGCATGGCCTTGATCTGCAGCGGCGTGCGGCCCGGGTGGGCCTGCAGCAACAGTGCTGCCGCGCCGGCCACCATGGGTGCGGCGCCCGAGGTGCCACCGAACGGCACCGAACCGGTGCCCGAACCCGCATCCGCCGACACCGACGCGCCAGGCGCACCGATCTCGGGCTTGATCAGGTGGGTGCCGATGGACGGGCCGCGCGACGACGTGCCCGCCATGCCGCCGACCAGGGCGATCGCCGCCGACGGGCTGAGCGAGACGTTGACCGTCTGACCAGCCGACAGCCGGCCCTTGATGCTGGTGCTCAGCGATTGCTGGATCACCATCGACGGGGGGAAGTTGCTGCCGCTGCCCAGCGAGAACGAGACGGCATCACCCGCAGCGATCAGGCCGATCAGCGTGCCCACCGCACCGGCGTTGGCCGCCTTGTCGACCTTCTCGCTGATGTTGCAGGTGCCACGGTCGATCAGTGCGATCTTGCCGGCCGGGTTGGCCAGCAGGGTGTCACCAGCACAACCCCTGCCGACGTAGACCACATCGCCGGTGACGCCCGCGCCGATGGGTGCCCAGTCGAGCAGTGCGGTGTTGCCGTAGACACCGGCGATGGCGGCCGGCGCGTTGACCAGCAGCGGCACGGCAGTGGCGCTGGGCACCTGGGTCTGCGCCACGCTGATGGCGCCGGGTGAGATGGATGGCGAGCCGACGATGTAGGGCCGGTCGGCCGAGTTGCCGGCCGAGATGACCACCACCACCCCGGCGGAGACCGCATTGGAGACGGCCAGCGTGAGGTCGTCCTCGATCTGGCCGTAGCTGCTGCCCAGGGACAGGTTGATCACGTCCACCGCGTCATCGGTGGCCGGATTGCCGTCCGGGTCGAGCGCGTAGTCCATGCCCTTGAGCAGGGCGATGCCGTTGCAGTTGGTGCTGACGCTGGAGCACACCTTCACCGCATACAGCTGCACGCCAGGCGCCATGCCCTTGTGGGCGCCGTCCAGGCTGCGGCCGCCGATGATGTCGGCCACGTTGGTGCCGTGGCCGCGCGCCGGGCCGTCGTCGATGGGGTTCGGGTCTTCGGTGCGGGTCCCGGCGGTGCTCGACCAGGTCGAGCCGGTGAAGTCGAAGCCGCCCACCACCTTGGCCGTCGGGAACAGGCCCACCGGCACCACCGTGGGGTCGGCGGTGGCTGCGGCCCAATCGGCGGCCGAGCCCGAACCGCCCAGGTTCCGGTGGGTGTAGTCGATGCCGGAATCCAGCACGGCCACGCGCACACCGGTGCCGTCGGTGCCAGTGGCCTGCACGGCGGCGGCACCCACGTAGGGCACGGTCTCCGCCAGGTGCTTCTCGTAATGCATCACCGGCCGCACCCGCACCACGCCGGGCAGCTTGGCCAGTTCGGGCAGGCGGGCGGCATCGATGGTGATGGCGATGGCGTTGTGGGCCACCTGCACCCGCGCCAGCTCCTTGGCGCCCAGGGCCTGCAGCCGCTGTGCAGTGGCGGTCTGCTGAGCCTGCACGGTGGCGCGCTGCGCCACCATGGCCGCCGCGACCGCACTGCCTTCGCCCGTGGCCGATGCCTGCGTGCGCTTCGTGCCTGCCTCGGTGTTGGCCATCAGCGCCCGGGCGCGGGCCAGCGAGTTGGCGTCGAGCTGCACCCACACATCGACCGGGCCCTTGGCGCGGGCCAGGCGTGCGTCCACGGCGAGCGCCGCCTGGTTGCGCAGCGCGCCTTGGGCTGTGGCCGAGCCAATGCTGGCCTGGGCCGGCGTGGACGTGCCGCTGTCAGTGCCGCCGCCGCAGGCTGCGAGGGCAGCTGCGACCACGGCGGACAGGACGCCTGAACGAAATCGGATCATGGTGCACTTCCTGGGATCAGAGTGGGTGCGTGGGTGCGCCCGGCCAGGTTGCTGGACGGACGCGGCACGGAAGGGTCGGTCGGGGACCGGCGGTCAGCCGGCGCGCCGGCGCCGCGTGGTGATGGCGGCCGCGGTCAGCGCCAGGGCGAGCAGGGCCAATGCGCCGGGCTCGGGCACTTCGACGATGCGCAGGCCGTTGATCGTGGTGGTGGCGGCGCCGAAGGTGTTGTCCGACTGCGCTTCAAACCCGAAATACTGGCCGGCGGCCACCACGACCGAGTAGCTGCCAGACTGTGCTTGGGCACCCAGGTTATCGGTCAGCAGACCGAACCCGGTTGCCAAGCCGGCAAGGTCGTTGGACAACAGGAAGCCAAACGGGTCGTAGATTGGCGCGTCGTCCGCGGTGGCATAGGCCCAGCTGAAATTCACCGTGGCGCTCTTGGTGAACTGGATGTAGAAGCTGGTGTATGCCGGATTGCCCGAGCCGTCGTCACCGCTGGTGAGGACCAGCGCAGCGGGCGTCGCGGCAATGGTGCCGGTGCCAGCGCTGCTGGTCCAGTTGCCGACCGCATAGCTGCCGGTGAAGCCGGAGATCGCACCGGCCTGGGCCAGGCCCGCACCGCACAGCGCGGCGGCAAAGAGAACACGTTTCATGGAGACCCCTCAATCATCAAAGCCGGCGCTCAACGGTGGCGCCGATCCAACAGCCATGCAACTCTTGCGCCACATCGCGCAACATGGCGTCAATCCTCGGGAAACGTGAATCGTTAACGGTTTCCCTGTCTGGAGTATCGATCGAAGTGCCAAGGGAACCGACACCGGGTTTACGCGCGGGCATGTCCGCTGGCAGGCGCCTGTCGCTGGGCGGCCTGGGCCTCTGTGTGGGTCTGTGCTGCGCCGGGCTGCCCTGCCGCGCCGGCCCTGTGGCAGCAGGCACTGCGGCGGCCACCGGTGCACCACAGGCCTCCGACCGGGTGGCCGTGTGGGTGGACCTGTCGCTGCCGGTGCCGCGCGCTGCGGCATCGTCCGATGTGCTGGCCATGCGGCAGGCTGTCGAGGCACAGCAGCACGCGGTGGCGGCCCAGCTGGGAGCCCTGGGCGCGACGGAGCTGGCGCGCGTGTTGCTGGTGCGCAACGCCATCGCGGTCGAGCTGCCGCGGCATGCCTTGCCCCTGGTGCGGCAGTTGCCGGGCGTGCTGCGGGTCCGGCCGGTGACCCACCGGCACCAGGTCGACGTGCCGGCGGCCGACCCGCTCAGGCCTTGAGGTAGTCGGCCCGGCTGTCCAGCCAGCGCGCCACCTGCGCCCGGGCGGCGGCCGGATGCTGCTGCAGCAGCCGGGGTGCCAGGTCACGCGCCTGCTGCAGCAGCGGCGCGTCCTCGGCCAGATCGGCAAAGCGCAGCAGCGCATCGCCGCTCTGGCGCGCCCCCATGAACTCGCCCGGACCGCGGATCTCCAGGTCGCGGCGGGCGATCTCGAAGCCGTCGTTGGTGTCGGCCATGGCGCGCAGCCGGTCCTTGCCGGTGGGCGACAACGGCCCCTGGTACAGCAGCACGCAGACGCTGGCCACCGCGCCGCGGCCCACCCGGCCGCGCAGCTGGTGCAGCTGGCTCAGCCCGAAGCGCTCGGCATGCTCGATCACCATGAGGCTGGCATTGGGCACGTCCACGCCCACCTCGATCACCGTGGTGGCCACCAGCACCGCCATCTGGCCACCGGCGAACAGCGACATCACCGCGCTCTTCTCGGCCGCCGGCATGCGGCCGTGCAGCAGGCCCACCATCTGCCCCGGCAGCGCGGCGCTGAGCTGGGCATGCGTCTCGGTGGCGTTCTGCAGGTCGATGTGCTCGCTCTCGGCGATCAGCGGGCAGACCCAGTAGACCTGGCGGCCGCGCGCCACCTCATCGGCGATGGTGGCGATGACCTGGGGCCGGCGCTCGTCGGCGAACACCTTGGTCAGCACCGGCGTGCGGCCGGGCGGCAGCTCGTCGATGGTGCTCACATCCAGGTCGGCGTAGTAGCTCATGGCCAGGGTGCGCGGGATCGGCGTGGCCGTCATCATCAGCAGGTGCGGCTCCATCGGCACCGGGCTGTCCTGGCCCGCCAGCTTGTTGCGCAGCGCCAGCCGCTGGGCCACGCCGAAGCGGTGCTGCTCGTCGATCACCGCCAGGCCCAGGCGCGCGAAGTGCACATCGTCCTGGATCACCGCATGGGTGCCCACCACCAGCGCCGCCTCGCCGCTGGCCACCTTGGCCACCATGGCTGCGCGGCCCTTGCCCTTGCGGCTGCCGGTGAGCCAGGCGATGGACTGCCCACGCGCGGCCAGCAGCGGCTCCAGCCACTGCACCAGCTTGCGGAAGTGCTGCTCGGCCAGCAGCTCGGTGGGCGCCATCAGTGCGCACTGCCAGCCGCTGTCGATGGCCACGGCGGCGGCCAGCGCGGCCACCACCGTCTTGCCCGAGCCCACATCGCCCTGCAGCAGGCGGTGCATCGGGGTGGCGCCGTCGGCGGCGCCGGTCTCGGCGGCGCGGCCCAGGTCGGCCGCGATCTCGTCGCCGACCCGCTGCTGCGCCGCGGTCAGCCGGAAAGGCAGTGCCGCCAGCAGCTGGTCGCGCAGGCCGCCGGGCACGGCCTGCAGCCGCGGCGCGCGCAGGCGCTGGCGTTCGCGCTGGGCCGTCAGCTGGGACAGCTGCTGGGCCAGCAGCTCCTCGAACTTCAGCCGCTGCCAGGCCGGGTGGCTGCGGTCCTCCAGGGTGGCCAGCGGCACGGCCGGGCCGGGCTGGTGCAGGTGGCGCAGGGCTTCGCGCAGCGTGGGCAGGCCCGCGGGCACGGTGCCGGGCGGCAGCAGTTCGTCCAGCGGCGCGCGGGCCAGCGCAGCGGTCACCGCCTTGCGCAAGTAGGCCTGCGGCAGCTGGGCACTGGTGGGGTAGACGGGCGTCAGCGCGGTGGCCAGCGGCGTGCCGGCATCCACCGCCTTGAAGTGGGGATGCACCATCTCGCGGCCGAAGAAGCCGCTGCGGGCCTCGCCACGCACCCGCACCCGCTGGCCCACCGCCAGCGTCTTCTGGTGGCCGGGGTAGAAGTTCAGGAAGCGCAGCAGCAGGCTGTCGCTGTCGTCGGCCAGGCGCACCAGCAGCTGGCGGCGGCCGCGCTGCTCGATGCGGCATTCGCTGACCACGCCCTCCACCTGCACCGCCTCGCCGTCGGGGCTGTCGGCGATGGGCGTGATGCGGGTCTCGTCCTCGTAGCGGATCGGCAGGTGCAGCGCCAGGTCGATGTCGCGCCGCAGGCCGAGCTTCTCCATCGCCCGCTGCGGGGCGGACCTGGCGGGCTTGTCGGCCTGCAGGGGCGGCTTGGCCGGTGCACCGGAATGCTGCATGGGGCCATTCTCGGGCCCGGCGCTGCGGTCTGCCGGCGGCGCAGGCCGCCGGCCACAGACAAGAAATCCCCACAACCTGCATCCCGGGATCTCAACTTTGGCGCCACAGCGCCGACATCGCTGTTGGAAGTGCAGGTGCGTGGTGTGCCCGCCCCCTCACCGCCCACCCCGTCACCCGGAGGATCCCGATGGCATGGACTGACTTCTTCCGATCACGTGCGCGCCGCACCCTTGCAGCACTGCTGGAGGCCCAGGCGACGGTTGAATTCGACCCCGCCGGGCGTGTGCTGAGCGCCAATGCCGCGTTCCTGGCCACCATGGGCTACACCCTGGCCGAGATCCGGGGCCGGCACCACAGTGTGTTCGTCGACCCGGCCGACGCCGCCAGTCCTGCCTACCGGCAGTTCTGGCAGCAACTGGCGCAGGGCCAGCCGCAGACGGCCGAGTTCTTGCGCATGACCAAGCATGGCCGACCTGTCTGGCTGCAGGCCAGCTATTGCCCGGTGCGTGACCGCTTCGGCCGTGTCAGCCGGGTCGTCAAGACCGCCCAGGACTGCACCGAACGGCGGCTGCGCGACGCGGGGTTCGCTTCGCAAGTCAAGGCGATCGAGGTCTCGCAGGCGGTGATCCGCTTCGATCTGGACGGCACCATCACCAGCGCCAACGACAACTTCCTGCGTGCCCTGGGCTACCGGCTGGACGAGGTGCTGGGCCGCCACCACAGCATGTTCGTCGACCGCCAGGAAGCCACGAGCGCTGACTACCGCAGCTTCTGGGAGGCGCTGCGCGCAGGCCAGTTCAAGGTGGCCGAGTTCCGGCGCATCCACAAGTCAGGCGCCGAGGTCTGGATCCAGGCCAGCTACAACCCGACCTTCGACATCGCGGGCCGGCCCAATGGCGTGGTGAAGTTCGCCACCGACATCACTGCGGTCGTGCAGCAGCGCAAGGCCAACGCCTTGCTGTCGCTGGTGGCCGACGGCACCGACAACTCGGTGGTCATCTGCAGCCCGCAGGGCCACATCGAGTACGTGAACCCGGGGTTCACCAAGCTCACCGGCTTCACCGCGGCTGAAGCCATGGGCAAGAAGCCGGGCGCGCTGCTGCAAGGGCCCCACACCGACCCTGCCTGCGTTGACCGCATCCGTGCCAAGCTGGCGGCGCAGGCGCCGTTCTACGAGCAGATCCTCAACTACACCAAGGCGGGTGAACCGTACTGGATCTCCTTGTCGATCAACCCGATCTTCGGGCCGGACGGCCGGCTGGTGCGGATCATCTCGGTGCAGGCGAATGTCACCGAAACCAAGATGCGTGCCGTCGAGGACGCCACCCGGCTCGCCGCCATCCGTGCGTCCACGGTCACCGCCGACTGGTCGGCCCGGGGCCAGTTGCTGGATGCCAGCCCGACACTGCTGCACATCCTGGGCTGCGACACCTTGGCGCAGGCCGGCAAGCCGCTGGAGGCGGCCCACGCCGAGGCCACGCAGGGTGTCCATGGCGCCCGGCTGGGGCAAGGTGGCAGCGTGTCGGCCGAGGTGAAGCTGGCGGCCGCCGGCGGTGGCGTGGTGTGGCTGCATTGCACCTTCAACGCCGTGTTTGCGGTCGATGGCAGCCTCTCGAAACTGACGATGTACGCCACCGACACCACGCGCCAGCGCGAGACCATCGACCGCATCCGTGCCGTGGTCAGCACCATCAACGGCCTGGCCATGCAGACCAATCTGCTGTCGTTGAATGCCGCCATCGAGGCGGCGCGGGCCGGTGACAGCGGGCGTGGCTTCGCCGTGGTGGCCGCCGAAGTGCGCAATCTGGCGCGCCGCTCGGCGGATTCAGCCAGCGAGATCGCGTCGATGCTGCAGGATTGAGCGCGTGCGGGAGCACGCAGCCCTGCGGCTCAGTACCCGCGTACCCGGTCCACCACGTTGGGCAGCGGGCCGCCTTGACGAAACGCCTGCAGCCCCGCGATGAACTGCGCCGCCACCGTGTCCGGCGATGACTGCCCGGCGACGTGCGGCGTGATGGTGATGCCGGGCACGTCCCACAGCGGGTCGCCGGCGGGCAAGGGCTCGTTGGCCTGCACGTCCAGCGTGGCACCGGCCAGCTGGCCCGACTGCACCGCGGCGATCAGGTCGGGCTCGACCACATGCTGGCCGCGGGCGATGTTGACCAGGTAGCTGCCGCGCGGCATCGCGGCAAAGGCTGCGGCATCGAGCAGGCCCTCGGTGGCCGGTGTCAGCGGCAGGGCGTTGACCACGATGTCGGCATCGGCCAGCGCGGCATGCAGCGGGCCGCTGCTGCGCTGCCAGGGCTGCACCCGGCAGCCCACGGCCTGCAGCACGCGGCCGATCTCCTGGCCGATGGCGCCCCAGCCCAGCACCCGCACCCGCGGGTGCACCGCGCCCATCGGGTGGCGGGTCCAGTCGTGCACGCGCTGCTGGGCGTCGTAGCGCGGCTGGCCGCGCACATGGCGCAGCACCATCGCCGCCACGTACTGGGCGATGCCCAGCGCCTGGCCGGGGTCGACCATGCGCGAGACCACCACCCCCGGCGCCAGATCGGGCACCAGCAGCTTGTCCACCCCGGCAGCCATGGCGAAGACCCAGCGCAGCCGGGCCAGCTTGCCGGCCACGCCGGGCGGAAAGCGCCAGCCGATCACCACCTCCACGGCAGCCAGCGTGGCGTCGTCGAGCGCCCGGCTGTAGGGCAGCAGCGGCAGGTCGGGCGATTGCCGGCGCAGCGCGTCGATCAGCGGCGCGGCGATGACCGGATCGGCGGCGAACAGGATGGGCGTGGTGGTGTCCATGGCGACGCAGTGTGGCCGTGGCGCACGGCCGGGCCTGTCATCCGCGTGACCCGCGCGACCCGCGCGAGAATGTCCGCACCACGTGCCGCCCGGCACGCCCAACCCAGGAGCACGCCATGGCCAACAAGGGTCAGCAGAAGACGAAGGAAACCAAGAAGCCGAAGAAGGACGCCACCGCGGCCAAGCCCTTGTCCGCCGGTGCGGTCTCGGCGCCGATCACCACGCAGATCATCAAGCGCGGGAAAGAAGCGAAGCTGAAGTAGCCCGCTCAGCCGGCCGGCTTGCGCGCCGGGTCGATGTCGACCATGTGCCACCAGCGGTTGCCGAACAGCGCCCGCCGGTAGCCCACCAGCCACGGGTGGGCCATGTCGTTGTACATGCGGTGCACATGCTGCTTGTACGGCGCATACACCGCCGAGATGCGCTTGGCCTCGCGGAACAGCGCGTCGCGCTCGGGTCCGTTGGGCAGGGCCGACATGCGGGTGTAGACGGCGTCGTAGGCCGGCAGCTTGAAGCGCGACAGGTTGGCCGCGCCGGATGACGGGCCGTACAGCCGCTCGAACGCGCCCTGGCCGTCCAGCCGGCTGGCCGACGAGCCGACCCGCCAGACCTGGAACTTGCCGGCCTGCGCGGCCTTCAGGTTCTCGGGCCACTTGGCGAACTTGAATTCGACGCGGATGCCGATAGCCGTCATGTTCTTCTGCCACAGCTCGTCGAGCTGGCGCTCGAAGCTGGACGGGAAGGTGCGGCGCACCAGGGTCAGCGGCTGGCCGTCGGGCTGCTCGCGCCAGCCATCGCCGTCGCGGTCGATGTAGCCGTGCATGTCCAGCAGGGCGCGGGCCTTGGCCGGGCTGTACTCGCCCATCTCGCTGCGGTAGACCGGGTCGTAGCCGGTGGTGTGCGGCACCGACGGGCTCTGCGCCGGGATGGCCTGGCCGCGGCGTGCCAGGGTGATCTCGCGCGGGATGTCGACCGCCAGGTTCAGCGCCCGACGCAGCGCGATGCGCGCCGGGGTGTAACCGCCCACCACCGGGTCTTCCATGTTGTAGATGGTGAGCACGCCTTCCGGGCCCACGGTGCGGTAGGCGGTGATGCCCTGCCGGGCCAGGTTGGGCGCCACCTGGCCGCCCGGCAGGGCGACGTTGCTGAACTCCTCGGGCACGCGCTCGATGAAGTCCTGCTGCGCATTCAGGAAGCTCAGCCAGCGTGGCTGCTGCTCCTCGATGATGCTGACCACCACCCGATCGACCAGCGGCAGCCGCCGGCCCTTGAAGCGCGCCAGCAGGGCCTGGCCCTCGGCATCGCCCGGCGCGGGGGTGGCGTCGTCCTCGTACACCCGCTGGCGGTAGCTGGGGCTGCGGTCGAACACCATCTCCGAGCTGCGGCGCCAGCGCGCCAGGCGGAACGGGCCGGTGCCCACCGGGTGCTCGGCGATCTTGTCGCCATAGAACTGCACCACCTCCCGCGCCACGGCGCCGTACAGGCCGTTGTCGGCCAGGTACTCCACCAGGCGCGGGCGCGGCTCGTCCACCGTCAGCTGCAGGGTGTGGCGGTCCAGCGCCTGCAGGCCGGGGACCTCGGCGTCGTAGTCGAACGGCGTGCGGGTGTCGATGGCGCGCTGGCGCAGGGCGGCCAGCCCGCTGTAGCCCACCTCGGCCACCTCGCCCCAGGCGGGGCTCTTGTTGGCGGGGTCGGCAAAGCGCTTGAGGCTGTAGACGTAGTCGGCCGCCACCAGCTCACGCTGCTTGCCCTGGAAGGCCGGATCGTCGGCAAAGAAGATGCCCGGCCGGATGCGGATGGTGAAGCGGCGGAAGTCGGCCGAGATCTCCGGCAGCGCCGCCGCGGTGAGCGGCTTCACCCGCGACGGACGGGCCAGGTGGTCGTAGCAGAACAGCGCCTCGAACATGTGCGCGGTGCAAATGCGCGAGTACAGGTCGCTGACCTTGGACGGGTCGAACCCGGTCTCGGCCACCGGAAAGGCGTAGCGCAGCGTCTTGGGCGGGTTGTCGTCGGCCGCGGTCGCAGGCACGGCCCAGCCGGCCAGGCCGGCGGCGCCGGTGGTGGCCAGCCACTGCCGGCGGCCGGGGGACGCGGGCGAAAGCGGGTGCTGCTCAGCCATGGGCTGCCCGCAGCGCGGGGTCGACGTCGACCATGTGCCACCAGTCGTTCCAGAACGGCGCGCGGCGGTAGCCGCCCACCCAGGGGTGCAGCAGTTCATTGGCGATGCGGTGCACCAGCACCTTGTAGGGCATGTAGGCCGCCGCCAGCTTCTTGCATTCGAGGAACAGTGCATCGCGCTCGGGGCCGTCGGGCAGGGTCTGCATGCGGTCCATGATGGCATCGAAGGCCGGAAGCCTGAAGCGTGCCAGGTTGCCCTGCCCGGATTCGGGCCCGTACCAGCGGCGCAGCGCGTCCTGGCCGTCGGGCTCGGCGGCCGAATCACCCAGCATCCACATCTGCAGCGTGCCGCCCTGGGCCGACTTCAGGTTGGTGGGCCACTGCGCGATCCTGAACTCGCAGCGCACGCCGATGGCCAGCAGGCAGCGCCGCCAGACATCGTTGAACAGTCGGTAGATCTGCTCGGGCTCGGTGGACATCTGCAGCACCAGCGGGCGACCATCGGGCAGCTCGCGGAAGCCGTCGCCGTCGCGGTCGACATAGCCGTAGAGGTCGAGCAGCGCGCGGGCGCGCGCCGGGTCGTAGGCCGACATCGCGCTGCGGAAGGCCGGGTCGTAGCCCCGGGTGCCGGGCATCACCGGGCTCTGCGCCGGCACCGCCTGGCCGCGGCGCACCAGGCGGATCTCGCGGTCGGCGTCGTAGGCCAGGCTCAGCGCCCGGCGCAGCGCCACCTTCTCGGGCGCCAGGCCGCCCACCACCGGGTCGTCCATGTTGAAGAACAGCAGCGCGCTGTCGGCGCGCAGGTTGCGGTGCAGCTGCACGCCGCGCCTGGCCAGGTTGGGCGCCAGCCTGCCGTTGGGCACGGCCAACGGCGCAAACTCCAGCGGCACCGAGCCGACATTGGCCACCAGCGCATCGATCTCGCCGTTCAGGAAGCTCAGCCACTGGGGCTGGTTCTCCTCGATGATGGCCACCTCCACCTGGTCGACCATCGGCAGCCGCCGGCCCTTGAAGCGCGCCAGCAACGCATGGCCGTCGGCGTCGTCGGCGGCGGGCTGGGCGTCGTAGCGCAGCTCGCGGAACTGCGGGTTGCGCTCCAGCACGATCTTGCTGCCACGCACCCACTGCTTCAGCTTGAACGGGCCGGTGCCCACCGGATGCTCGCCGATGGTCTCGCCGTAATGCTCGACCACCTCGCGCGCCTGGGCGGGCAGGATGCTGTTGAAAGTGAGCTTGGTGAGGAAGCGCGGCCGCGGTTTGTCCAGCACGAAGCGCAGCGTGTGGGCATCGAGCAGCTGGATGCCCTCGAGCGGGGTGTCGTAGTCGAAGCGCGTGCCGGGCGCCATCGCGGCCTTGCGGCGGGCGTTCAGGCCGCGCAGGCCCCAGCTTTCCACCTCGCTGGCGAAGCTGCTCTTGTTGGCCGGGTCGGCCGCCCGCAGAAAGCCGTAGGCCACGTCAGCGGCCACCAGCGGACGCGGCTTGCCGCCGAACACCGGATCGTCGGCGAAGACGATGCCGGTCTTCAGCTTCACCGTCCAGACGGTGAAGTCGGCGTTGTGCTCGGGCATCCCATCGGCCAGCCGCGGCACCACCCTGGCCGGGCGCGCGAGGTGGTCGTAGCCGTAGAGCGACTCGAAGATGTGGGCGGTGACGGTGCGCGAGTACAGGTCGCTGATGCGCGCGGGGTCGAAGCTGGTCTCGGCCGAGTTGAACATCACCCGCAGCACCTTGGCCGGCGCCTGCGGCGCGACCTGGGCCGTACCGGGCGTGGCCAGCGGCGCCGCCAGACCGCCCAGCAGCAGGGCGCGGCGCTGGCGGCTGCGCGGCGGGGCGGGCTGGGTGGTGCGGGGCATGGCGGCGGAGTGTAGGGCGGCCTCGGGCCGGCCGCCCGGCGCGGGGCGGGCACGGGGTTTGCGATAGGCCCATCGCGCCAGCCGGCCTGCCGCGCTGGCCTAGACTCGCCCGTCCCCCGACCCCGCCCCTGGAGCCCGCCGCCCATGCTGGCCTATGTGATCAAACGCCTCTGGCAGATGGTGCCCACGCTGTTCGGCGTGGTGCTGCTGGTGTTCCTGCTGTTCCACTTCTTCGGCAGCGACCCCAGCGTCATCCTCGCTGGCCAGAACGCCACGCCCGACCAGATCGCCGCCATCCGGGCACAGCTGGGGCTGGACCAGCCGGCCTATGTGCAGTTCGGCATCTTCTTGAAGCAGATCGTCACCTTCGACTGGGGCCGCAGCTGGGCCACGAACGAGGCGGTGAGCACGCTGTTCGCCACCCGCATGCCGGCCACGCTGACGGTGATGCTGCCGATCCTGATCCTCGACACGCTGCTCGCGGTGCCCATCGCGCTGGGCGTGGCCTATGTGCGCGGCTCGCTGACCGACCGCGCACTGATGGTGGCCACCACGGTGGCGCTGTCGATCAGCTTCCTGGTCTACGTGATCGTCGGCCAGTATGTGTTCGGCTTCCAGCTGGGCTGGTTTCCGGTGCAGGGCTGGAGCAGCAGCCTGGGCCAGAACCTGCTGCAGTACGCGCCGCTGCCGGTGCTGCTGGCGGTGCTGGTGGGCGTGTCGCCGCAGACGCGGCTGTACCGCAGCTTCTTCCTGGACGAGCTGGGCCACGACTATGTGCGCACCGCCCGCGCCAAGGGCCTGACCGAGCCGGTGGTGCTGTTCAAGCATGTGCTGCGCAACGCGATGATCCCGATCCTCACCAACGTGGGCCTGGCGCTGCCGGGCATCTTCGTCGGCAGCTTCCTGATCGAGGTGTTCTTCTCCATCCCCGGCCTGGGCCGCGAGGTGCTGCTGGCGGTGAACCGCAGCGACTACCCGGTGATCCAGGCCGCCACCGTGTACCTGGCGATGCTGACGATGCTGATCAACCTGGGCACCGACCTCTTGTACAAGGTCGTGGATCCGCGGGTGACCCTGAAATGAGCGCCGTGATGACCTCAGCCGCCGCCACACCGGTGCAGCGTTCCGAAGGCGTGTGGCGCACCGCCTGGCGGCGTTTCAAGGGCGACCGGGTGGCGATGACCTCGCTGGGGATCGTGCTGGCCTTCATCGTGCTGATCATTGCGGCGGCCACCGGCGCGGTGGCCAGCCAGTGGCAGCGCGAGCTGGCAGTGCCCAACGCGCCGCCCACCTTCCTGGGCCCGCGCGCCGGCGAGAACGCCGGCACCCTGGCCGGGCCCGAGAGCACACCGCAGCCGCCGGTCGACCTGAGCGACATCGACCCCCTGGCACCGCGCTATGCCGAGTGGGCCGAGCGCGCCGCCAAGCTGCAGACCGCCGAGACCACCAAGGTCGACACCCTGCCCCTGGGCGCCGACCGCCTGGGCCGCGACGTGCTGGACAAGGCCATCAAGGGCACCGAGATCTCGGTCTTCGTCGGCATCCTGGCCGCCCTGCTGGCCACGGTGATCGGCACCGTGCTGGGCGCGCTGGCCGGCTTCTTCGGCGGCAAGGTGGGCGACTTCCTGGAGTGGCTGTACAACGTGTTCACCGCGGTGCCCGACATCCTGCTGATCTTCGCCTTTGCGGCGGTGCTGGGCCGGGGTGTCGATACCGTGGTGCTGATCCTGGCGCTGACCGGCTGGACCGGCCTGTACCGCCAGGTGCGGGCCGAGTTCATCAAGCACAGCGGGCGTGAGTACGTGCGCGCGGCCGAGGCCATCGGCGCCAGTGCCACCAGCCGCATGTTCCGCCACATCCTGCCCAACGTCAGCCATGTGATCCTGGTGCGCATGAGCCTGCTGGTGGTGGGCTTCATCAAGAGCGAGGTGATCCTGTCGTACCTGGGCCTGGGCGTGCCGATCGACCAGGTGAGCTGGGGCACGATGCTGGCCGAGGCCCAGGGCGAGCTGATCCTGGGCCACTGGTGGCAGCTGGCCACGGCCACCGCCTTCATGGCGGTGTTCGTCACCGCTTTCTCGCTGATGGCCGATGGCTGGCGCGACGCGCTGGATCCCAAGCTGCGGGGTGCCGAATGACCGCACTGCTCAGCATCCAGGACCTGCAGGTCGCCTTCCGCCTCGGCGAGCGCGGCGCCAAGACGGTGGTGCCCGCGGTCAAGGGCGTCAGCTTCGACATCCCCGAGAACACCACGCTGGCGCTGGTGGGCGAGTCGGGCTCGGGCAAGAGCGTCACCGCGATGTCGATCCTGAACCTGCTGCCCGACAACGCGCAGCGCTCGGGCCGCATCCTGTGGCAGGGCCGGGACCTGCTGACCGCCAGCCGGCCCGACCTGCAGGCGCTGCGTGGGCGCGAGATCGCCTGCGTCTTTCAAGACCCGATGAGCAGCCTGAACCCGGTGTTCTCCATCGGCGCCCAGCTGTGCGAGCCGCTGGTCAAGCACCTGGGCATGGGCAAGCGCGCGGCACTGGCCCGCGCCGAAGAGCTGCTGGCCGAGACCGGCCTGCCCGAGCCGAAGCGGCGGCTGGCGTCGTACCCGCATGAGCTGTCGGGCGGCCAGCAGCAGCGGGTGATGATCGCGATGGCGCTGGCGTGTGAACCGAAGCTGCTGATCGCCGACGAGCCCACCACCGCGCTGGACGTGACCATCCAGCGGCAGATCCTGGAGCTGATCGCGCGCATGAAGGACAAGCTGCGCATGAGCGTGCTGTTCATCAGCCATGACCTGGGCGTGGTCGGCGAGATCAGCGACCGGGTGGTGGTGATGCGCCACGGCACGGTGCGCGAGCAGGGCGATGTGGCGCAGATCTTCAGCGCGCCGCAGGATGCCTACACCCGCGCCTTGCTGGCCTGCCGGCCCAGCCTGACCGACAGCCCGGCGCGGCTGACGGTGATCGACGAGCACATCACGGGCGGCACCACCACCAGCACGGCCGCCGCGGTTGCCAAGGATCCCGACGCCCCCGTGGTGCTGGAGGTCAAGGCCCTGGCCAAGAGCTTCTTCATCAAGCAGGGGCTGTTCGGCAAGCGCGAGTTCAAGGCCGTGCAGGGCGTGAACTTCCAGCTGCGGCGCGGCCACACGCTGGGCGTGGTGGGCGAATCGGGCTCGGGCAAGACGACCATGGGCCTGACGCTGCTGCGCCTGCACGAGCCCACCGGCGGCGAGGTGATCTTCGACGGCCAGAACCTGCTGAAGCTGAACGACCGCGACCGGCAGACCATGCGCCGGCGCATCCAGATCGTCTTCCAGAACCCGTATGCCAGCCTGAACCCGCGGTTCACCATCGGCCAGACGCTGATCGAGCCGATGGCCATCCACGGCATCGGCGCCGACACCGCGGAACGGGAAGACCGCGCCCGCGCGCTGCTGGCCAAGGTGGGCCTGCCGCCCGAGACCTTCTTCAAGTACCCGCACGAGTTCTCCGGCGGCCAGCGCCAGCGCGTGGCCATCGCCCGCTGCCTGACGCTGAACCCCGAGGTGCTGGTGCTGGACGAGGCGGTGAGCGCGCTGGACGTCAGCGTGCAGGCGCAGGTGCTGAACCTGCTGCGGGATCTGCAGGACGAGCTGGGCCTGGCCTATGTGTTCATCAGCCACGACCTGGCGGTGGTGCGCTTCATCAGCGACGAGGTGCTGGTGATGAAGGACGGCCAGGTGGTGGAGCAGGCCAGCGCCGCGCAGATCCTGGCCGCGCCGCAGCAGGACTACACCCGCCGCCTGCTCGGTGCCGTGCCGCGCGGCTGGCAGGCGCCGCCGGGCTGACCCCATCCCCACCGGCCAGCCGGGACACACCGGCGGCCGATCCACCCCACCCAGGAGACACCGATGACCCTCAACCGCCGCCAACTGGGCCTGGCCGCCCTGGCCGTCGCCGCCACCATCCCCACCGCCGCATCGGCCCAGGCGGGCTGGCCCACCAAGCCGTTGCGCCTGGTGGTGCCCTTCGCCGCCGCCGGCACCACCGACATCCTGGCCCGCGCGCTGGCGCCCGAGCTGCAGAAGGCCCTGGGCCAGCCGGTGGTCGTCGACAACAAGCCCGGCGCCGGCGGCAACACCGCCGCGGCCGAGGTGGCCAAGACCCCGCCCGACGGCTACACCATGCTGATGGGCACGGTGGGCACGCATGCCATCAATGCGTCGCTCTATCCCAAGCTGCCGTTCGACCCGGTGAAGGACTACACGCCCGTCACCCTGGTGGCCGGCGTGCCCAATGTGCTGGTGCTCAACGCCGCGTTTGCGCAGAAGCACAACATCAACACCGTGGCCGACTTCATCCGCGCGGCCAAGGCCAACCCGGGCAAGTTCAACATGGCCAGCTCGGGCAACGGCACCTCCATCCACCTGTCGGGCGAGCTGTTCAAGAGCATGGCCGGGGTGTTCATGGTGCACTTCCCGTACCGGGGCTCGGGCCCGGCGCTGATCGACCTGATGGGCGGCAGCATGGACCTGATGTTCGACAACCTGCCCTCGGCGCTGCCGCACATCCGCTCGGGCAAGCTCAAGGCCCTGGCCGTGACCAGCGCCAAGCGCAGCGATGCCATCCCCGAGCTGCCCACCATCGAGGAAGCGGGCGGCCCCACGCTGAAGGGCTACGAGGCCAGCAGCTGGTTCGGCCTGGTGGTGCCGGCCGGCACGCCGGCCGACATCGTCAACCGGCTGCAGGGCGAGACGGCCAAGGCCCTGGCCAGCCCGGCGCTGAAGGAACGGCTGCAGGCCCAGGGCGCCATCCCCAGCGGCATGTCCAGCGCCGACTTCGGCAAGTTCATCGCCGCCGAATCGGCGAAGTGGGCCAAGGTGGTGAAGGCGGCCAACGCCAAGGTCGACTGACCGACCCGCGCGGCCGGCGGTAACGGTTGGCAACAGGGCCGCAAGTGCGGCGCTGATCGGCCGATACCAACGCCACGGCCTGCTGCACCCTTCGCGGCAGGCCCGTGCGCAACTGGAGGCCACCATGGCATCAGCACCGAACGTCCTGCCCCGCCCCGCACCGGCCACGCCGCTGCGCCCGGCGGACCTGCCCGCGCCCGTGCTGCGCCACGGCAGCCCACCGGCGCAGCGCGCGCTGCCACTGCGCCGCGCGGCTTGAGCATTCCAGGGGCTGCTGCTAGCATCCGCCCCACTCTGCAGGAGAGCGCCGGGCACCCCGCCCGGCCACCGAAGGCGCAATCTCCCATGAACGCTCAGGTTCCGTACTGCAGACCACAGCAGCCGTCTGGAGAGACCTCACCCCCGCGGTGAGGCACCGAAGGAGCAAGGCCACGGGCACGGCGCCCGGCGGCTGAATCTCTCAGGTACCAAGGACAGTGGGAGCGGCAAACGCACCAGCCTCCGGGCGGTGCGTTCCGTCTCTGTCCTTGGAGTTTGTTCCATGCACGTCCTCGTTCTGGGCGCCGGCTTGCTCGGCGTCAGCACCGCCCATTTCCTGCAGCAGCAGGGCCACACCGTCACCGTCGTCGACCGCCAGGCCACCGCCGCGGCCGAGACCAGCTTCGCCAACGGCGGGCAGATTTCCGTCAGCCATGCCGAGCCCTGGGCCAACCCCGGCGCGCCGCTGAAGCTGCTGCAGTGGCTGGGCAAGGAAGACGCGCCGCTGCTGTTCCGCCTGCGCGCCGACATGCGGCAGTGGCTGTGGGGCCTGCAGTTCCTGCGGGAATGCACGCCGGCGCGCACCGCCCACAACATCCGCCAGATCGTGGCGCTGGGCACCTACAGCCGCAGCACGCTGCAGCAACTGCGCGCCGAGCTGGACCTGCAGTACGACCAGCGCGCCCAGGGCATCCTGCACTTCTACACCGACCCGAAGGAGTTTGCTGCGGCCGAGGCGCCGGCCGCGCTGATGCGCGAACTGGGCTGCGACCGCCGCGTGATCCCGGCCGACGAGGCCGTGCGCCTGGAGCCGGCGCTGGCCCATGTGCATGCCCTGGGCCGGCTGGCCGGCGCCACCTACACCGCCGAGGATGAGTCGGGCGATGCCCGCGCCTTCACCCAGGCGCTGGCCGCGCGCTGCGCCGCCAACGGCGTGCGCTTCCTGTTCAACCACGGCATCACCGCGCTGCGCAGCGTGGGCGGCGTGGTCGACCATGTGGAAGCCACCGACGACCACGGCCGCTTCCAGCGCCTGCGCGCCGACGCCTACGTGGTGGCGATGGGCGCCTTCAGCCCGCTGCTGCTGCAGCCGCTGGGCATCCACCTGCCGATCTACCCGGCCAAGGGCTACTCGGTGACGATGCCGGTGGCGGATGCCGCCAAGGCCCACCAGGTGTCGTTGACCGACGACGGCCACAAGCTCGTCTTCTCGCGCCTGGGCGACCGCCTGCGCATCGCCGGCACCGCCGAGCTCAATGGCTACGACCGCAACCTGAACCCGGTGCGCTGCGAGGCCATCGTGCGGCGGGTGGAAGAACTGTTCCCCGGCGCCGGCGACACCAGCCGGGCCGAGTTCTGGACCGGCCTGCGGCCCACCACACCCAGCAACCTGCCGGTGATCGGCCGCAGCCGGTTGCCCAACCTGTTCCTGAACACCGGCCACGGCACGCTGGGCTGGACGCATGCCTGCGGCTCGGGCAAGAGCATCGCCCGCATCGTCAGCGGCCTGCTGCCGGAGCTGGACTTCGCCTTCACCGGGCTCCCGCCGCGCTGGCGGCAGCAGCCGGCAACGGCGCTGGCCGCCTGAAGGCGGCGCGGCAGCGGCTGCCTCAGGCAGCCAGTGCCTCACTGAGCGGCTGGCGGGCGCGGTAGGCCCACTTGGCGCCCAGGCGCAGCGTGTCCAGCGTCATCGCGCTGGCGTCGCTGAAGAACAGCGCCTCGTCCAGGCCCAGCCGGTCGAACAGGCGGCGCTGGCGCAGCGAGCGGGCCCGCAGGTCGCCCTCGGCCGCGCCGGCATCGGCCTGGGCCTGGCCGAAGAAGGCCGCCACCCGGCGGGCCACGGCCAGCGCGGCCGCATCCACCGCCGGCACCGCACGCGGCGCCGACAGCCGCACCTGGGCGATGAACGGGTTGCGGCCCACCACCAGCCCCCAGGGCCGCAGGCCGGCCACCGGGTCCACGCTGAGCGCCTCCAGCTTGGTCAGGCCGAAGGCGCGGGCCAGCGCCAGGCGCTGCGCCAGCCAGGGATCGGCACGGCGCACCTGCTCCAGCGCCAAGGACAGCTCGGCCTCGCCGCTGTCCTCGTCGGCCAGCGGCAGGCGCAGGGATTGCAGCAGCGTGGCGGCATGGCCGTCACCCTGCCCGGCCGCCTGGTGCAGCCAGTGGATGGCCTGCTCGGTGTCCTGCAGGTGGCTGGCCTCGCGCAGCTGCAGCGCGCCCAGCTTGCGCTGGGCCTCGGCCTGGCCGCGCAGCGCCGCCTTCTCCAGGAAGAAGCGCGCCAGCTGCGGGTTGGCCACCGAGCTGCGGTGGTCGGCATGCAGCCGGTACAGGTGCAGCCAGGCAGCGTCCTGGCCGGCATCGGCGGCGCGCAGCAGGAAGGCCGCGCCCTTGCGCAGGTTTTGCTGTTCGGCAAACACCGATGTCGGCAGGCTGGGGCAGGCGATGCCCGACAGGCTGCGGCCCAGGGTGTAGGCGGCCGCGCGGTCGCCCTGGCCCGCGCGCAACTCCAGGCTGTCACGCAGGGCGGCGTCGGGCAGGCCGCCGAGCGTGCGGCCCTGCTGGTCGGCCAGCTGTTCGGCGGCCACCACCAGGCTGGCCAGGTCGCCGTCCAGCGCATGGCCCAGCGCCAGTGCGGCGGCCAGACAGGCCACCAGGTGGTCGAGCTGGCCGTCCTGCAGCGCCTGCTGGGCAGCCAGGCGGGCCAGCAGCGGGCCGTCGATGTCACGGCCGTCGGACAGCGGCTGCAGGACCGCCACCAACGTCTGCGATGCGGGTGCGGCCGCCAGCGCCGCCACCGCGTCGGCCGCGGCCGCATGCCCGGCGGACGCCGCAGCGCCCAGCCAGCGGCGGGCATCCTGGCGGCCGTCGGCCTGCAGCGCGCGCCACAGGCCCAGCTTCAGCTGCGCGGCCAGGCAGCCATCGGCCGCTGCCAGCGCCAGGGCCGGGGCCTGCTGCAGCGCCATCAGCTGGTCCAGCGGCAGGGCCTCGGCCAGGATGCGGGCCGGCAAGGGCTGGCCGGCCAGGCTGGGGTGGCGCAGGTACTCCAGGCCGGTGGCCACATGCTGGGGAAAGCCGTTGACGCCGAGCAGGTAGCGGCGGCCCACTTCGCAGCGGGCAGCCGTGTCGCCCTGGCGCGCCTGGGCCAGCAGTTGGATGTCTTGTCGACGCATGGTGGAACCTCTGGTTGCAGTGGTGCCGGCGCCACCGCGTGGAGCGACGCCGGCAGGGATGGAGTCCACGGTAAAATCCAAGGGTTGCCACGAACAGACAAGAAGATGACTTTTAGGTAATGAAGAGTGAATGAACCAGGCAGAAGCGGCCGCACCCTTGCAGGTGCGGCCGCTGGAGGCGAGGCGCGGGCAGGCCACCGGCTGGTGGCCTGGCGGGATCAGAAGCTGTGGCGCAGGCCCAGCTCGTAGCCGGTGGAGTCCTTGCCGGCAGCGCTGCCGGTGCCACCGCTGGCGGCGTAGGCGGCCACGCCGTCGTTGCTGACACGGGCCAGCGTGCCGTACACCGCGGTGCGCTTGGACAGGTTGTACACATAGCCGACGGCGAACTGCTTGCTGTCGTTGGCGTCGATCGAGGTCGTGCCGCGGATGCCCGAGGCATTGGCCGAGGTGTAGCCCACGCGGATCGCACCCAGGCCCACCGGCACGGTGGCGCCGATGTTGTAGGTGTTGACCTTCTGGTCGGCGTACTTCTTCTGGTCGTAGTAGCCGTTCAGCTGCACCATGCCCAGGTCGTACGACGCGCCCAGCACCATGACCTTGTACTTGTCTTCGCCGGCGGCGCCGGTCAGCGGGGTCACGTCGGTGCGGCCCAGGGCCAGCGACAGGTTCAGCGCGCCGGCCTTGTAGCCGAGGCGACCGCCCATGTACTTCTTGCCGGCAGCGCCTTCGCCGGCCGCCACCGACAGCTGGCCGTAGAAGCCGCCCAGGTTGCGCGGCAGGAAGTAGCTGACCAGGTTGTCGGCACGGGTGTTGGTGTCGACAGCGGTGCCCAGGGCATTGAAGAACTTGCTGCCGGCGGCCACGCCGTTGTCGCCGAAGACGTCGAAGTCGGAATAGCCGGTGTACGACGGCGTGAAGTCACGGCCCAGGCGCACTTCACCGAAGCCGCCGCTCAGGCCCACCGTTGCACGGCGGTTCCAGAAGCGGTTGGCATCGGAGATGGCACCGGTGTCGGCGCTGAAGCCGTGCTCCAGCCAGAAGTTGGCCGACAGGCCGCCGCCGAGGTCTTCGCTGCCGCGCACGCCCAGGCGGCTGGAGTTGATGCCGCCGCTGGCCAGCGACTTCAGGGTGGTGTCGTCGTTCTTGACGCTGCGCACGGCCAGGTCGACCACGCCGAACAGCGTGACCGACGACTGGGCGCTGGCCGTCGCGGCGAGGGTGGCCAGGACGGCCAGGGTGGCGAGTTTCTTCATGATCATCCTTCAGGAGGGGTTGGCTTCGGCTGCTCGTCCCACCGGCGGCGGGGCTGGCTGCGGTCCAGCGCAGCACCGTGCCGACGGTGGTCTGTCCGCGGGAAGCAGGACATGGCTGCAGCTTAGGAAGCCGCGCCGGCGCGCCCAAGCCCGCCACCCGCAACCACCCCCCCGGCGCAGGCGCCACCCCCCGTGTTGCGGCCAAAGCCGTGACGCTGATGCCGCAGCGGGCCGTCACACGCCCGTCATGCGCCACCGCGGCGCCATGACCACGCCAGAAAGCAGCGGGGCCCGCAGCGTGTGGCGCTGCGGGCCCCGGACCAGCCAGCCGTGGCGGTGACCGTCAGAACGGGATGTCGTCGTCCATGTCGTCGAAGCCGGTGCTCGACTTCGGTGCCGGGCGCGGCGCGGCCGGGGCGCGCGGCGGCGGGGCGCTGCGGCGCGGGGCGGGCGCCGGCGCGCTGTCGTCGCCGTAGTCGTCGGCGCCGCCGGCCATGCTGGCACGGCCACCACCGCCACCGCCGCCGCCCATGCCGCCTTCCTCACGGCCGCCGAGCAGCTGCATCTGGTCGGCAAAGATCTCGGTGGTGTACTTCTCCACGCCGTCCTTGTCGGTCCACTTGCGGGTCTTCAGGCGGCCTTCCACGTACACCGGGCGGCCCTTCTTCAGGTACTCGCCGGCGATCTCGGCCAGGCGGTCGAAGAACACCACGCGGTGCCATTCGGTCTCTTCCTGGCGCTCGCCGCTGTCCTTGCTCTTCCAGTTGCGGGTGGTGGCCAGGCTGACGTTGCACACCGCGCTGCCGTTGGGGGTGTAGCGCACTTCCGGGTCACGCCCCAGGTTGCCGATGAGGATGACTTTGTTGACCGATGCCATGGCGGGGGCTCCTGAAAGGCGGTGGACGGGCGGTGGGAGGGGCGCGATTGTCGCCGTTGCGGCGATTATGGCCAGCGCCGCCGCCGGCGCGGCACCACCGAGGTGGGATCGGCGGCCCCCAGGCGGGGGAGCCGCGCCCGCCGGCGGCGCCCGGCTCGTTACCATCCCCGCTCCATGCCCAGTTCCCGCCACGCCGACGCCGCGTCCACCCGCCCGCTCGACATCCTGCAGCAGGTCTTCGGCTATGCCGCCTTCCGCGGCCAGCAGCAGGCGGTGGTCGACCATGTCACCGCCGGCGGTGATGCCCTGGTGCTGATGCCCACCGGTGGTGGCAAGAGCCTGTGCTACCAGGTGCCGGCCATCGCCCGCCACCGCGCCGGCCAGGGCGTGACGCTGGTGGTGAGCCCGCTGATCGCGCTGATGCACGACCAGGTGGGCGCGCTGGACGAAGCGGGCGTGAAGTCGGCCTTCCTCAACAGCACGCTCGAAGGTGACGAGGCCCGCCGCGTCGAGCGCGACCTGATGGCCGGCAACCTGGTGCTGCTGTACGCCGCGCCCGAGCGCATCCTGACGCCCCGCTTCCTGGCGATGCTGGATTCGCTGCATGAACGCGGCCTGCTCAGCCTGGTGGCCATCGACGAGGCCCACTGCGTCAGCCAGTGGGGACATGACTTCCGCGAGGAATACCTCGGCCTGTCGCAGCTGCACGAGCGCTTTCCCAGCGTGCCGCGCATCGCGCTGACTGCCACCGCCGATGCCCACACCCGCGCCGACATCGTCGAGCGCCTGGCGCTGGAGAGCGCGCAGCAGTTCGTCGCCAGCTTCGACCGGCCGAACATCCGCTATGTGATCGTCGAGAAGGACGAGCCGCGTCAGCAGCTCTTGCGCCTGCTGCGCGACGAGCATGAAGGCGATGCCGGCATCGTCTACTGCCAGAGCCGCAAGAAGGTGGAGGACACCGCCGCCTGGCTGGCCGGCGAGGGCCTGAACGCGCTGCCGTACCACGCCGGGCTGGACGCCGCGGTGCGCCGCCAGAACCAGGACCGTTTCCTGCGCGACGAGGGCGTGGTGATGGTGGCCACCATCGCCTTCGGCATGGGCATCGACAAGCCCGACGTGCGCTTCGTCGCCCACCTGGACCTGCCCAAGAACATCGAGGGCTACTACCAGGAGACCGGCCGGGCCGGCCGCGATGGCGGCCCGGCCACCGCCTGGATGGCCTATGGCCTGGCCGACGTGGTGAACCAGCGCCGCATGATCGACGAGGGCGAAGCGGACGAGGAGTTCAAGCGCCTGCAGCGCGCCAAGCTCGATGCCCTGCTGGCCCTGGCCGAGGCGCACGACTGCCGGCGCGTGCGGCTGCTGGCCTACTTCGATGAAGCCAGCCAGCCCTGCGGCAACTGTGACAACTGCCTGCACCCGCCGGCGGTGTGGGATGCCACCGACGCCGCGCGCAAGGCGCTGTCCTGCATCTACCGCTTCCACCAGCAGAGCGGCTTCGGCTTCGGCGCCGGCCACCTGATCGACGTGCTGCGCGGCAAGGTGACCGACAAGGTGACGCAGCGCGGGCATGAACGGCTGTCCACCTTCGGCATCGGTGCCGACGTGGCCGAACAGCAGTGGCGCAGCGTGCTGCGCCAGCTGATCGCGCTGGGCCATGTGCGCAGCGTGGGCGAATTCAACACGCTGGAACTGACCGACAGCGCCCGCGCGGTGTTGCGCGGCGGCGTGCCGGTGCTGCTGCGGGTGCCGGCCGAGGCGCCGCCGCGCGGCCGCCGCAGCAACCGCGGCACCGGCAGCAGCCGCGGCGGCACGGCCAAGCCGCCGCCGCTGCCGCTGGACGAGGCCGGCCTGGCCCGGTTTGCCGCGCTGAAGGCCTGGCGCGCCGAGGTGGCCAAGTCCCACAACCTGCCGGCCTACGTGGTGTTCCACGATGCCACGCTGGCCGAGATGGCCCGCGAGGCGCCCGACTCGCTGGATGCGCTGGCCGGCATCAGCGGCGTGGGCGGCAAGAAGCTGGACGCCTACGGCAGCGACCTGCTGCGGGTGCTGGCAGCCGCCGGCTGATCCCAGCGGCCGGTCGCGCGGGGGGCGCCGCGCCGCGCCGCATCGCTCGCGCAGAGGAGAAACGCGCACAACGCAGCAGACTGCAACTGAACGCAACGCCATAATCGATAAATTCGAACTGACGCGTGTGCACCGATGCTCCGCTGCCTCTCCCACCCCACCCTGGCAACGCCCGGCGTTGCCAGCGGGCGTGCGGACGCGCCGAGGCCCTGGCCGGCGGCGCTGGCGGCCGCCGCCGCCGACACGCCAGCGCCATCACCGCCGCCGGCCGCATCGCCGCAGGCCGCCCCCGGCAGCCAGCCCACGCCGCTGCTGCGGGTGCTCTACATCGAAGACAACCCGGTCAACACCCTGCTGATGACGGCGATGTTCGAGCGCCTGCCCGGCCTGGTGCTGCGCTGCGAATGCGATCCGCGCCAGGGCGTGGCGGCGGCGCTGGCCGAGCCGCCGGCCCTGCTGCTGATCGACATCCAGATGCCCGGGCTGGACGGCTACCAGGTGCTGAACCTGCTGCGCAACGACCCCGCCACCCATGCGGTGCCGGCCATCGCGGTCAGCGCCAATGCCATGCCGCAGGACGTGGCCCGCGGCCAGGCCGCCGGCTTTGCCGACTACCTGACCAAGCCGCTGGGCCTGCAGCGCCTGCGCAGCGCGCTGCGCGCGGTGCTGCCGGACTGGTCGCCCGAGCCACCCGCCTCCGGCGCCAGCGGGCACTGACCCGGCCGCCGCCCGCCCGGCGGCAGCGCGCGGCGCCGTGGCCGTCGCACAGCCCGGAATGACGCGCTTGGCTATGATGGTCGGTTGCCCTCGCCGTCTGCTGCCATGCCTTCCCACACTCACGATGCCCCGGTGCCGGCGCCCGCCCGCCCGCTTCCCGTGGGGTCGACCCACCTGCACATCCGCGGGGCGCGCACCCACAACCTGAAGAACATCGACCTCGACATCCCCAAGCACAGCCTCGTGGTGATCACCGGGCTGTCGGGCAGCGGCAAGAGCAGCCTGGCCTTCGACACGCTCTATGCCGAAGGCCAGCGCCGCTATGTGGAGAGCCTCAGCGCCTATGCACGGCAGTTCCTGCAACTGATGGACAAGCCCGATGTCGACGTGATCGAGGGCCTGAGCCCCGCGATCAGCATCGAACAGAAGGCCACCAGCCACAACCCGCGCAGCACGGTGGGCACGGTCACCGAGATCCACGACTACCTGCGCCTGCTGTACGCCCGCGCCGGCACGCCCTTCTGCCCCGACCATGACCTGCCGCTGCAGGCCCAGAGCGTGGGCCAGATGGTCGACGCGGTGCTGGCCCTGCCCGAGGACACCCGGCTGATGGTGCTGAGCCCGGTGGTGCGCGACCGCAAGGGCGAGTTCACCGAACTGTTCGCCGACATGCAGGCGCGCGGCTATGTGCGCTTCCGCATCGACGGCCAGACGGTGGAGGCGGCCGACCTGCCCGAGCTGAAGAAGAACGAGAAGCACGACATCGACGTGGTGATCGACCGGCTCAAGGCCCGACCCGACGTGAAGCAGCGCCTGGCCGAGAGCTTCGAGGCCGCGCTGCGCGCCGCCGATGGCAAGGCCATCGCGCTGGAGATGGACACCGGCAAGGAGCACCTGTTTTCCAGCAAGTTCGCCTGCCCGGTCTGCAGTTATGCCCTGCCCGAGCTGGAGCCGCGGCTGTTCAGCTTCAATGCGCCGATGGGCGCCTGCCCGCACTGCGACGGCCTGGGCCAGCAGACGGTGTTCGACCCGGAGCGGGTGGTGGCCTTCCCGAGCCTGAGCCTGGCCGGCGGTGCGGTGAAGGGCTGGGACCGGCGCAATGCCTACACCCACTCGATGCTGGAGAGCGTGGCCCGGCACTACGGCTTCGACATCGAGACGCCGTTCGAATCGCTGCCGCCGCCGATGCAGCAGGTGCTGCTGTACGGCTCGGGCGCCGACGAGATCGAGTTCGTCTACGAGGCCGAGACGGCCAAGGGCAAGCCGCGCATGGTCAAGCGCGCCCATGCCTTCGAAGGGATCATCCCCAACTTCGCCCGCCGCTTCCGCGAGACCGATTCGGCCGCGGTGCGTGAAGACCTGGCCCGCTACCAGGCTGCCAAGCCCTGCGCCCACTGCGGCGGCACGCGGCTCAAGCGCGAGGCGCGGCATGTGTTCCTGGTCGGCCAGGACGCCAGCGTGCCGCGCCAGGCCATCTACCAGGTCGAACATGCCACGCTGGCCGAGAGCCTGGCCTACTTCGAGCGGCTGCAGCTGCAGGGCGCCAAGGCCGAGATCGCCGACAAGGTGGTGCGCGAGATCCGCGCGCGGCTGAAGTTCCTCAACGACGTGGGCCTGAACTACCTCAGCCTGGACCGCAGCGCCGACACGCTCAGCGGCGGCGAGGCCCAGCGCATCCGCCTGGCCAGCCAGATCGGCAGCGGCCTGACCGGCGTGATGTACGTGCTGGACGAGCCCAGCATCGGCCTGCACCAGCGCGACAACGAGCGCCTGATCGGCACCCTGCGCCACCTGCGGGATCTGGGCAACAGCGTGCTGGTGGTCGAGCATGACGAGGACATGATCCGCGCCGCCGACCATGTGATCGACATGGGCCCGGGTGCCGGCGTGCATGGCGGCCGCGTCATCGCCCAGGGCACGCCCGACGAGGTGGCCGCCCACCCCGACAGCCTGACCGGCCAGTACCTGGCGCATGTGCTGCGCATCGAGGTGCCCACCGAGCGCCACACCTGGCAGCCCGACTACGTGGCGCCGCCGGAACCGCCGCCGGCGCCGGTCAAGGGCAGGGCCAAGGCCGCCGAGGCGCAGCCGATGTGGCCGCGCTTCGAGGCCACGCCGGCCAGCTGCCTGCGCATCGTCAACGCCCGCGGCAACAACCTGAAGAACGTGACGGCCGAGGTGCCGGTGGGCCTGCTGACCTGCGTGACCGGTGTGTCCGGCTCGGGCAAGAGCACGCTGATCAACGACACGCTCTACACCGCGGTGGCGCGCAAGCTGTACCACGCGCATGCCGAGCCGGCGCCGCATGACGAGATCGAAGGCCTGGACGCCTTCGACAAGGTCATCAACGTCGACCAGAGCCCGATCGGCCGCACGCCGCGCAGCAACCCGGCCACCTACACCGGGCTGTTCACGCCGATCCGCGAGCTGTTTGCCGAAGTGCCGATGGCGCGCGAACGCGGCTACGGTGCCGGCCGCTTCAGCTTCAACGTGGGCGCGGCCGCGGGCGGCGGCCGCTGCGAGGCCTGCCAGGGCGACGGCGTGCTGAAGGTGGAGATGCACTTCCTGCCCGACGTCTACGTGCCCTGCGACACCTGCGCCGGCCAGCGCTACAACCGCGAGACGCTGGAGGTGCAGTACAAGGGCCGCAACATCCATGAGGTGCTGGCGATGACGGTGGAGGAGGCGCGCCGCTTCTTCGACGCCGTGCCGGCGCTGGCGCGCAAGCTGCAGACCCTGCTCGACGTGGGCCTGGGCTACATCACCCTGGGCCAGAGCGCCACCACGCTCAGTGGCGGCGAGGCGCAGCGGGTGAAGCTGGCGCTGGAGCTGAGCAAGCGCGACACCGGCCGCACGCTCTACATCCTGGACGAGCCCACCACCGGCCTGCACTTCGCCGACATCGAGCTGCTGCTGCGGGTGCTGCACCAGCTGCGCGATGCCGGCAACACCATCGTGGTGATCGAGCACAACCTCGACGTCATCAAGACCGCCGACTGGCTGATCGACATGGGGCCCGAGGGCGGCGCCGGCGGCGGCCGGGTGCTGGCCGTGGGGCCGCCGGAGGTGATCGCCGATTGCGCGGAGAGCTTCACCGGCCGCTTCCTCAAGCCGCTGCTGCAGCAGGGCTGAGGCCGGCGGTCGGCAGCCAGGTCAGTCGGCGACCACCACCCTGTCGCGCCCGGCCTGCTTGGCGGCATAGAGCGCGCGGTCGGCGCGGTCGAAGAAGTCGGCCGGCGCCTCGTCCACCGACAGGCCCAGCGCCGGGTTGCGCTGCAGGAACTGCGCGACGCCCAGCGACACGGTGATGTGCTCGTCGGCATCGCCGCCCTTGCGGCGGATGCGGCTGGCGGCCACGGTGGCGCGCAGCTTCTCGGCCAGGGCCCGCGCAGGTGCCAGCGGCATGCCGGGCAGCAGCAGCGCGAACTCCTCGCCGCCCACACGGGCGGCCAGGCCGCCCTCGGGCGTCAGTGCCTTCAGCACCTGAGCCACCGCGCGCAGCACCTGGTCGCCGAAGGCATGGCCATAGCTGTCGTTGACGCGCTTGAAGTGGTCGATGTCGATCATCAGCAGGCACACCGGCGCACCCACCGGCGGGCGGCCGATCACCGCCGCATCTGCGGCCAGGCAGGTGACCAGGCGGCGGTCGAAGGCGCGGCGGTTGGCCAGCGTGGTCAGCGCGTCGACCAGGCTTTCCTGGCGGGCGCGGCGCACCTCGTCGCGCAGGCTGTCGATCTCGCGCTGGCTCTCGGCCAGCTCCTTCTGCAGCCGGGCCAATGCGGCCTGCATCTGCAGGGTGTGGGCCAGCGCCTCGTCCAGCGGCGGCGAGCCGCCCGGTGCACTGTCGGCCGGCCCGAGGGCAGCGCTCAGGCGCTGCAGGGTGTCGCCGTAGCGTGCGGTCTGGTCGCCAGCGGCAGCAGCCGAGGCCTGCATGCCATCGAGCAGGCGGGCCACACCGTCGGTCACCTGGGTGGCGGTGTCGGCATCGGGGTCGGCCAGGTGGCGGCGAAACAGCGCTTCGGTGGCGGTTTCGTCGAGCACGCCGT
Source organism: Pseudaquabacterium pictum (assembly GCF_005403045.1). GTDB lineage: Bacteria > Pseudomonadota > Gammaproteobacteria > Burkholderiales > Burkholderiaceae_C > Pseudaquabacterium > Pseudaquabacterium pictum. The sequence continues at coordinate 44,778 of NZ_BJCL01000014.1, read as the reverse complement.
GCTCCGCCAGGTGGGCATCCAACGCCTTGTGCAGGGGCGAGTTCACGTCCGCCACGTAGGCGTACCAGACGGCATAGCTCACCGGGTGCAATGCGGCAGCCTGCCGGGACATCAGCGGCAGTGCCTTGCGCAGCAGCTCGGTGCTGCGTTCCACGGTGTCGTGATACTCCATGGGTCTCCCGTTCGGGCGGTCAGGGCGCGGTTGGCGGATCGGGCCACGGCAAGCGCCGTCAGCCCACCGACGCATCGACATTTTCCTACACAGCCTGAGGGGCGGCCTCCGATAAAACGGTGGTTTGCCACCCAGCTGTCGGCCAGCACGCGTCGGCTTGCGCAATCCCGCACACCGCCGTGGGACATGCAACCAGATCGTTGCATTTGCGGGATCATGCAACCATGGAGTTGCCTGACAGCCCAACCACCACCGAAGCCGATGACGCCGCACTGGACCGCCTGCTGCGCGCCCTGGGCGATGCCACCCGCCGCCGCCTGCTGGACCGCCTGCGTGACGCGCCCGGCCTCACGCTGACTGCGCTGGGCGACGGCTCTGCGCTGACCCGCCAGGCGATCAGCAAGCACCTGGCCGTGCTGGCGGCGGCCGACCTGGTGGTGACCGTCTGGCGCGGCCGCGAGAAGCTGCACTACCTGAACCCGGTCCCGCTGCAGGCCCTGCCCACCCGCTGGGTGACCACCAGCGCCCGCGCCCACAGCGCCGCCCTGCTGGCGCTGCAGCAGGCCCTGGCGGACGAACCCCGATGAGCCCGCTGCCACCCCCCAGCGCGGTGCTGTCCTCGCACCTGGACGCCAGCCCGGCGCGGGTGTGGGCCCGGGTCTGCGACAGCGGCTTCATCGCCGGCTACCTGGGTGCCAGCCTGCCGCCGGCCGACCTGGCCACCCGCCCGCTGGATGCGCCACCGCTGCAGGGCCGCAGCCCGAACGGCCAGCCGCTGGACCTGCGCATCCACAGCCGGCTGGCGCCCACCAGCCTGTCGCTGCAGCTGCGCACGGCCAGCGAAACCACGGTGCTGCACCTGTCGATCAGCGCCGATGCGCAGGGCAGCCGGTTGACGCTGCTGCACCAGCCACTCCACCCAGCGCTGGCGGGCCCGCAGGCGCCGCCGGAGCCGGCCCTGGCGCTGCCCGCTGCCGATCTGGCCCAGGCGCTGGCGCGCCCGCTGCCGGCCGTGCTGCTGGCCGGCCCGCCCGCCGACGCCGCCGCGCGGCAGGCGGCCCTGGCCTACCTGGCCGACACCGCCCACCTGGTGGCGCAACTGCGCAGCGCCATGGGGCCGCGCCAGGGCTATGCGCAGCCGGCCGACGGCGGCTTCTCGCTGGTGCAGCACCTGTGGCACCTGGCGGATGTGGAGGCGCATGGCTGGTCGCAGCGCTTCACGCGGCTGCGGTCCGAGGCGCACCCGGTGCTGCCCGGCGTCGACGGCGACCGCCTGGCGGTGGAAGGCCGCTACCAGCAACGCCCCTGGCGCGGCGCGGCCGCACGCTTCCTGCGCCTGCGCCAACGCAGCCTCGCGGACTTGCGCCAGTGCGATCTGGCCGTGCTGGGCCGGCCGGTGCAGTTCGGCGGCCAGCCGGCCACTGGCGCCGAGGTGCTGGCAGCGATGCTGGCCCACGACCATGAACACCGCTGCGAGATGGCCGCCCTGTGGCCTGCGGCCGCCCGCTGAACCCACCGCCAGGAGCACGCACGATGGCCAACGCCCAACCTGACGACACCACCGCCCTGCCGCTGGCCGCGCTGCTGGCCCAGATCGACGCCACGCATGCCGACCAGCCCGCGGCTGCAGTCGCAGCGCTGCTGGCCCGGGCGGCCAGCCTGCCGGCCGACGCCGACGGCGCGCGGGCCCTGCACCTGGCCGAGCATGTGGCGCTGAGCCACCTGGGCGATGCCAATGTGCTGGCCACGCTGCTGGCGGCCTTGCCGCCGGCGCTGGCGCAGGCGCCCGCCACCGCCCCGTCGGTGCAGCGGCTGCAGTGGTCGCTGGCGGTGGTGCAGCGCACACCGGCCCCGGCCACGCCGCCCGAGCCGCAGCGCTGGCGGGCGCTGCAGAACGTGGTGCTGGCCCTGGCTGCACAGCGGCGCTGGGCCGAGGCCACGGCCTTGTTGTCCGCCGATGAAGCCGCCGCCCGGTCCCAGGGCCGCAACGAGGCGGGCCAGTCCTATGCCGTGGCGGCCAACAACGTGGCGATGGAACTGCAGACCAGCGGACCGGCCGCCGGCCAGCCGCGGGATGCCGACCGCGATGCACTGATGCTGCAGGCCGCCGCCATCGCCCGCCGCGCCTGGGGACACGCCGGCACCTGGCGCCATGCGGAGCGCGCCGAGTACCGGCTTGCCCTGTGCCATGCCGTCGCCGGCCAGGGCGCCGCGGCCCGGCACCATGCCCGCCTGTGCCTGGCCGCCTGCGAGGCCGCCGGTGCCGAGGCAGATGCCACCGAGCACTTCTTCGCCCACGAGGCGCTGGCCCATGCCCACCACGCGGCCGGCGATGCCGCTGCCAACGCAGCGGCCCGCGCGCAGATGGCTGCGCTGCTGCCGCAGATCGACACCGCCGACGGACTGCGCGCCTGGTGTGCCGACGTCCTGGCCGCCGTGCCGACCTGACGTGTCGGCCCCAGCAACGACAAAGCCGGCCCGAGGGCCGGCTTTGCGGAGCTGCTGACCGGGCCACCAGGGCCCGGCGGCATCACTTCAGGTGACCGTTGATCAGCTTGGTCATCTCGAACATCGACACCTGGGCCTGCTTGAAGATCTCCTTCAGCTTGGCGTCGGCGTTGATCATCGTCTTCTTGGCCTTGTCCTGCAGGCCGTTCTTCTTGATGTATTCCCAGACCTTCTTGGTCACCTCGGTGCGCGGCACGGCCTTGTCGCCAATGATGGCGGCCAGCGCGGCGCTGGGCGTCATGGCCTTCATGAAGGCGGCGTTGGGCGTGCGCTTCTTGGCGGCGACCTTCTTGGCAGGCGCTGCCTTCTTGGCCGGGGCGGCCTTCTTGGCCGGCGCCGCAGCCTTCTTCGCCGGCGCCGCCTTGGCAGCCGCCTTCTTGGCCGGGGCGGCCTTCTTGGCGGGAGCCGCCTTCTTGGCCGGGGCGGCCTTCTTCGCAGTTGCCATGTTCATTCTCTCCATCACGTGAGTGGTTGATGCGCCGGAGTGCCCGGGCCGCTGGCTGCTTGAACCCGCGTTGCTCTCTGTGGCCTTCAGCGGGCGCAATGGTACTGCCAGCCATGGGTGGTGAGAAGCGGTTTTCATAGGTAAAACCGCCCTGTCCAGCCCTTGTGGCGCGGTTTTGTTGGCCCCAGGCGTCACCCGGGGACGCGGCGGTATGCTGCGGACCATGAAACTGATCGTCCGTTGGCTGTTGCTGGCCGCCGCCCTGCTGCTGGTGGCCCATCTCTACCCAGGGGTCACGGTGGCCAGCTTCGGCGCCGCCATGGTGGCCGCGCTGGTGCTGGGCCTGCTCAACACCCTGGTGCGCCCGCTGCTGGTGCTGCTGACGCTGCCGGTGACGCTGGTCACGCTGGGCCTGTTCCTGTTCGTCATCAACGCGCTGATGTTCTGGTCGGCCGCGGGCGTGCTCAGCGGCTTCAACGTCACCGGCTTTGGCGCGGCGCTGATCGGCTCGGTGATCTACAGCCTGTGCGGCATGGTCATCGACGTGGCGATGGAGCGGCTGTTCAGCCGCAGCCCGGCCTGATTCTGCCCGCGCACGTTCGGCGTTAGGCGCGGAGACGCCGGCTACTCGGGCGCATCGCCGCCGCGCGGGCGCTCGCCGGCGCGGCGCTCGTCGGCCAGCAGCTGGCGGCGCTGGGCCTGCAGGTCACGCAGGCGGGCGTCGATCACCGATGCCTCGATGAAGTCCATGCCCACGCCGCCGCGCCGCGCCATCAGCTGGCCAGCGCGCAACCGGTCGATGGCGCCGGACAGGTTGCCCAGGGCGGCCTGGGCTTCGGCTTCGGCACGGACCGACCGCAGTGGCTGGCCCAGCCGGCCTGCGGCCTGGGCCAGGGCCTGCCAGGCGGCGGCATCGTCGCGCTGCCCCGTCACCCAGGTGTGCAGGGCTTCGACACTGCGGCGCAGCGGTGCCTCGCCGCCATCGGCCAGCGACCACGCGGCCTGCAGCAGCAGGCCACTGCGGCCACCGTCGACCAGGCCCTCGGCCGCCAGCAACGCGCCGGCCTCGGCCGGTTGGCCGCGCGCCAGGGCCAGCTGCACCGCCAGGTGCGCCAGCGCCCGCCGCGCCGGCGCATCGCTGCGCTGCGGCGAGGCGGCCAGCAGATCCAGCGCAGCGCGCACGGCGCGATCGGCACGGTCGAAATCCCGCAGGCCGGCCGAGGCCAGCGCACCGGCGTAGAGGCCGCCGAGTCGGTCAGACAGCGGCAGCTGCGCCATGGTGCCGCGGGTGTCGAAGTCCTGCAGCTTGCGCAGCGCCTGCACGCCAGGGTCCATCAGCACGCGGGCCCGGGCCTGCATCAGGCCGTGCAGCAGCGGTGGCGGTGGCAGGCTGCCGGCCTGGGCAGTGGCCTGCACCATCTGGCGGGCCTCGCCGATGCGGTCGACGGTCAGCGGGTGGCTGCGCAGGTAGGGGTAGGCGCCGCTGTCGTTCAAGCGGCTGGCGCCATCGAGCCGGTCGAACATGGCCGACATGCCGGCGGGCGCAAAGCCGGCACCGGCCATCGTGGCCAGGCCGTTGCGGTCGGCCTCTCGCTCCATGTCGCGCGAGAAGTTCAGCTGCGCCTGCAGCACGGCCGCCTGTCCGCCCATGATGGCGGCCTGGGCCATGTCGGGGCTGCCCGCGCGACTGGCCACCAGCAGGCCCAGCAGCATCGCCGCCAGCCCCAGGGTGCTGTTGCGCGACGACGCCGCCACGCTGCGCGCGATGTGGCGGCGGGTGATGTGGGCCAGCTCGTGGGCCAGCACCGAGGCCAGTTCGTCCGGCGTGGACGTGATGGCGATCAGCCCGAGGTGCACACCCACGTAGCCGCCGGGCAGGGCGAACGCGTTGACCGAACGGTCGCGCACCAGGAAAGCCTCGTAGGGGAACAGCCGCTCGGTGTCGGCGTCGATGTCGCCGTGCTGGCGCGCAGTGCGCACCAGCGGCGCCCACAGGCTCTGCAGGTAGTCCAGGAGCTGCGGGTCATCGAGGTAGGCGGGATCGCGGCGGATCTCGCGCATGACCTGCTCGCCGATGCGCTTTTCCTGGTTGAGGTTGAACTCGTCGGACGCCGATTCACCCAGGGCCGGCAGCCGCACCGGCGACGGCGGCAGGCCCTGGGCCTGCAGGCTGCCGGCGCTCAGCAGCAGGGCCAGCGCAGCACACAGCAGGCGCTGGGGCCGTGGCCGGCGCTGCGGCCGGTTGGGCAGGGGTGGACAGCAGGCGGGCAAGCGGCGGATCCGATCGGGTCACTTATCATCCCACCGCCGCATTGCCCGCATGTTTCCCCTGCCATGACCCACGCCCCCTCCTCGCCGCTGACCCACTTCGACAGCCAGGGACAGGCCCACATGGTGGACGTGGCGGCCAAGGCCGAGACCCACCGCATCGCCCGTGCCACCGGCAGCATCCGCATGCTGCCGGCCACGCTGGCGCTGATCACGGCGGGCACGGCGAAGAAGGGTGACGTGATCGGCATCGCCCGCATCGCGGCGATCCAGGCCGCCAAGCGCACGGCCGAGCTGATTCCGCTGTGCCACCCGCTGCCGCTGACGCGCGTGGCGGTCGACTTCCGCATCGACGACGACGCCAGTGCGGTGCACATCGAGGTGCAGGCCGAGACCGTGGGCAAGACCGGCGTGGAGATGGAAGCGCTGACCGCCGTGCAGGTGGGCCTGCTGACGATCTACGACATGTGCAAGGCGGCCGACCGCGGCATGGTGATGACCGACGTGCGCCTGCTGGAGAAGCAGGGTGGCAAGTCGGGTCACTGGGTGGCTGAGTCGTAAGTCGTTGGCCGGTCAGCGATTTTTGTCTTCGATGGTCAGCAGGCCCACCTGCACGGCGGTCAGCGCCTCCATCTCCACGCCGGTCTTGCCCGTCTGAAAAGTTGCGTTTGATCCCTGGGTGAGTGCCCGATTGGGCAGGGTCAGTGGATCACCAGTGGATCAAAATCGTCAAGGTGCTGGGCGCTGCAGCCTACGTTGGCGGACAAACCAGACAGCGGCTGGCAACGCGGCGCCCCGGGACGGGTGTTGCACCCGGCCAGTTCACGCTCCCCTTCTATATGTGGCCGTGGCTAGAAGCGCATTTGGCGAAACACTGATGGCCCTCCAGTTGACCGTAGCCGCCCCACGTCGGTTCCTACGTAAAGCGTCGGATAGGCGGGAACTGTCCGCGAACAGTGATGAACGATGACTAGCCTAGTTGTCCAAGGCGCCCTGTCGCGCCAAGTTGGCAACCTCGATGCGGAAGCCGTCTTCGATCCTGTCGATGATCGGCTCGACAACCTTGTTAGGTGCTGGGTAGCCGCGTGCGACGAACAGCCGCCTCGATGGGCGACTCGTGTTTAGTCCCCTTGATGCCGTACAGATCCGCCACTGCTGACGTTGAGTCAGCCCCTAGCGATGTCAGCAATGTTTCGCGCAGCGTGCTCTTGCGTGAAAGTTCTACATGGCTAAACGCGGCCATGTCCTGACCTTAGGCCCAACAACTCGACCGACAAATCAAGACCGACTGTTGTCGCTCGGCGCTGACCGGCGAACGTCTGCAGGCCATTCCCTGACTTTGGCGAATCTTCAGAATGGCTGGCAGCTTCGCCGCTGAATTTGCCCTTCATTAGCGGCAGGACCGACCGAAGCCCGCGGAAGCGTCAGTCACATCCTTCCGCTGACTGCCCCAGCGGGCGGCGAACTGGACCTATTGATCCGACAATAAGTCGTACCTTGGACACGCCTGAAGGTATCGCTCTGGCTGGAACTCGAGTTCCGGATCGCTGAGCAGCCAATCTACTGCTGAAGTAGCGAGCAAACTCGAGCAGGAAAAGGTATCCGCCTCGGGTAGCGGGAGCCTTGTCTCTATTGCTCAAGTCGGGCAAGTTCAATCTGAATGGCGCGAATCAGTTCATCTAGGCATCGTTGTAGAAGAGCCCAGTATTTTTGGTCCGAGGCAGCCAGAGCTTCATCCAAGTCTCGTTGCAGATATTCCCGGAGGGACGCTTCGACACCCGGCACTAGTTCCAGGTGATGCTCGTTGTTTCTGTATACACGGATGCGGTGAAGGGCATCGAATAGCGATGGGTAGGCCGCCTTGACCTTAGAGAAGAAGTATTTCTTCTCGGCAATCGAAGTGCCATATCTATCAATGCTCTCGATGAAGCATCTGTTGAGGATGCTAAGAGTTGAGCCAAGTGTTTGTGAGTCCTTCGCGACCACCGCGTCCCGTAGACGATCAGCCTCTGGAAACGAGTTCGGACCAAATAAGCTCGGCTGACTCGCGGCCTTGGCGACCCGCTCAAGTTCGCGCATGTCCTCGGCGATTTCTCGAAGTCTGACAGAGAGAAATCCTTCTCTATCGTCTGGTGCGGCCAGCCGCATTCTCCAAGGCCGGCCCTCGCGTCTCGCGTTCTCGCTTGCGACGTAGTCGGCGAGAACTGAGTAGGTGACATATGGATGTTCAGGAGCAGAGACGACTCCATAGCGAAACAAATGAGTGCACGATTGCCCCTGCGAAGCTGCGAACTGAAATTTCTGTATGTCTCCAACGGAGAGGGCTTCTAGGGAGCGGTACTCCTCCGGATAGAAGCGCTCCAATTCATCGACAACGTGGCGGACGTAGAAGACCAGTTCATCGTCCCGAAGCGCTCGCTGCTTATCGAGTCGACCCTTCGCCACCTTAAGTGGGAAAGGTTCACCTGCCACCTGCGCCATCTGCGCCACATGGCTACAGGCAAGGCGAGTTAGAAGTGGATGGCCTGCGTACTGCTCAAACAACGACAAAAGCGCGGTGGGATCGTATCGAATTCCTACTATCTTGCCGATCTTCTGCACTAGCTCATTGGATTCCAACTTGGAGAGACCTCTCAAGAAAATTGTGGTCACGATTCCAAAGAGGGGATTCTGAAAATCTCCAAACCGACTCTCCTCAGCTATCGCAGGATTGACCCCCGCAATCACGACGTTGAATCGGGGAAATATCGATTGAGCGGTGCGAATGGCTTGCCAGAACTCCAAAAACTCCGTTTCCCAGTGCTTGTCTGCGGCTGTTCTTGGCGTAATCCATTCCACTTCATCAATGACAATCGTAATACGCTCGAGATTGGCGACCTGCACTAGCGTCCGCAAAACGGAGAGAAATTCATCTGCCGCATCGAGTTCCGAAAAGCCTGGAAGTGCACCAGGCAATTGATCACGCACGAGTCTCTTTGCGATGTACTCTAGCGCTTGATTCCAATGTCTCTTCCTCAGCGACGGCGACTGGCCATCAAATACTTCGACGCGATGCTTTGGGTCCTTTTCAAGAACTCTCTGTAGTTTCCATAGAAGGGAGGTCTTACCTGTCTTTCTGAGACCAAAGACAGCGGCATTCTCACTGCGCCTGCAAAAGTCCAAGATTTGGCCGAGCTCATGCCCCCGACCGAAGAAGTATGTATCCTCGCGGAGTGGCAGTGTATACTTATACCTATCGAGAAGAAGGAAGTGTTTCTGAAGTTGGTTCCGAACGGTCCATGCGTCCGCCGACTTTTCAACAAGAGCTGATGCGGCGAATGGGACAACGATTCTAGATTCCTTATTTTCTAGAAGATAAGACGAGACCCACGCGTCTGTATTTGGCGCCTCGGAGATCAAGAAGCAGAGAAGTGGCTCGACCCGCCCTTTAGCAGGATCAGTGGAAAAGACATGCTCTATTGCACGTATGGTTCTGGGCTCAACTGCATCAAATCGAGAGTACGCAAGAACTAACTCGTACTCAAAACCGTACGACTCTGCAAGCTCTGCAGAGGCGCGCAGCAGAAACACAGTGATTGTGGTGCGCTCGTACGTCCGCGTGTTGGCCCATGAAATGTCAAAGCCCGCAGCGAGGAAAGGGCGCAGGAGGTCGCCCTCTCTCTTGTGGTTGGACAGAAAGGGTCGGACACTTTCGTGGATTTCACCCGGCATGCTGTGGTCTCGTTGTAGTGGGTTGGCGGACATCACGTACTTTCAGCGGCAATCGCTTCTTGTTGTCGGTGAGTACATCTTGCCATTGGCGTTGGTTTGTACTTGACGGCACTTGGGACCCGGCGTCGGGTTGACCCTTGTGTAGGTGGACGCCCGGAACCACCGGAAACGAGCACTGGCGTCACTAGACTCAGCTTTGCAGAGTTGTAGTGGACCGCTGTGTATCGACTTGAGTCCACCGCGCCACGACTGACCGGCCGTTGAATGGGCTTAGCGGGGCAACAGCGAATCCAGCGCCAGCTACCGCACGCACTGTTGCGGTTTATGTTTGGTCTCGCCATCGAATCGAAGACGGCATGATGGCGTTAACCGCGAATTCGCCTGCCGGCAGCAAGCGACTCCAAACGCTGTACGAGGCCCGGGCTGTCTCGCCCAATTGCAGCCGAAATTCGGGTTGGGGACGTTTCCGGCCGCCGGTTCGCTGTCGCACACACAACGGAACGTCGCGGTGCGATGATGGGTATGCACTCATGAACTGTCGACCGCCCTACTCGGCGAGAGGTTCCTGAAGGCCACTCACCGCCGCCTGTGAAGAGCAATTTCTACCGTGTCGGCACACCCGACGCTGCTTGCTGCGGCCTCTTTGCCCCGGGAGCGCGTGGATGATTCGCTGACTTGAAGCTGTCGATGTCCGACTTGAAGCATGGCAATAGGTCGCGTCTTGCCGACCAATGGAGAAAACTTGGCGGCCATCGCGAAGAAACCTATTGTGCCTTCAGCGACCCGAGAAGTCGCTCGCGCTTTCGCTTATAAGAATCTAGAAGTAGCTCATTGTGTTTGCTGTTGGCCATAGGATCTGCGCAGATTGATTCCGCGCTCACAATGAGAGCTTCCAATCTAATAAGCTCCTCAGCAATAGATTCGCTCATAAATTTTGAGGAGCTGCCTAGTTGCGGCAGCAGCCAAGCACGACGTCTTTTGAAGGCTTCGAGCTCCGAGTTCAAGGCCAGAATCTTTTTATTGATCGCATCGAATTCCGCCCGAAGTTCTTCCCCAGGTGCATCGAGGAGTACTTCGATGGAGATCGAACCGCTGTGTCCAGCTACAGGCTTATTACTCAGTGGTAACTGGGGGGCGACGGCGCGTGGCTCCTTCAAAACTAATTCAGTGGAAGCGCTCACCGAGTCTGCGATCCTTGCAGAGGCTGTGCCGATTAGCCAAGACTGGTGATCCGACGAGCAGCAAAGTGCAGAAAGTTCTAAGCCAGCACTGCTTTGAGGCCCGACTAATCGACGGCACCTCGCGATGTGGATAGTGACAGGCTCCGATGCAAAGACAAAAAAGCGCACTCGACCGCTTGGGGTGTCGGCACTAACCAACGTTGAACTGCCGGATGAGAAATGAGTCGTAGCAATATTTGCTAATGACTCCCAGCCATCATCGAACCAACTTTGATTATTGTGCGCGGAGGAGAATGACTTATGATCGGTACATGAGTGTAGAGGCCAGGGCGGTCCAAGCTCATCAAAATACGCCTTACCGCCGTCAGCCGACTCATAGTAGTACACCGCCGCTCCACAAACTGGGCAACGCGAGTTTGGTGTTCGGCCGCTCTCTGCTAACCTAGTATGCGAATCAAAACGCGCCCGTCCCTTAGATATCCTTGATTGCAGAGGTGGGCGGCTGCGGTTTGATTCGAAGACTTGCCTCGGAAGATGTGTGCGTGCAGGCGCTTGAGGAATCAGGCTACCTGTCGAAACCCATCCTCCACCCCATCCGCATTGGCAGCCAGGGGGATGATTATGAGCATTACACATAACGAGTATCGATGGCCATCGATTGCAGCCCATGACTGGGCCAAGCAGATTCATGAAACCTTCGACTAGGTTGCCTTTCTATCGAAGCACTGTCAATCCCCCTATGCAGACGGCCATGAATGGGGGCACAGCGCCGCCTGTATGTTGAAGGTGGCGCACACTGTCATTGAGTTGACTGAGCACATTGGATCACTGAGGTTGTCGCATCGATTGCTGCTGGGGGCCCGGGTCCGTTACGCCGGATTCGCGCTTGAACGGCCGCTTCGTCGCATTGCGCTGACGTTCAGTTGAAAATGCGTTGCTGTTGCCCAGCGGCAGACGTCTGCCACCTCCCGCGGGACAGACAGTGGCGAAGTCGGTTGGAACCTGTAGTTCGACCGAAACAGAAACTGTTGCGGGTTTGGATGCAATCGCTGGTGCTTTTGGTGCGGAATACCCAGGCAGCACACGGGCAGGGTCAGTACCTGCCCGTGCAGAAACGGTACTTGGCTTAATGTTCGGTAATGTGTCGACTCCCGGCAATGAAGAGGATTGCCATGCGCTTCGATCGAAAAATTTGGCCGTCAACCACTATCGGTGCAGCTAGCTTTTACGAAGTGCCGCCAAGCGGCGCGACTACAGCTTGCTCAGCAGACATCCCTTGTTTGTAGATGCGATTCTTGAATGTGCTCACCCCGATACCATGGGCCTTCGCAATGGCAGTTAACGACGGATACTCCACGCCGTTGACCGATATCGCTTTGCCGTGTGTTCGCGCGACCTTGGTTTGAACGGTGACCCACTCGACGTTGCCTGGCCCCCAGGGTTCACTTGGTCGCTTGCGGATGAGTTCCAAGCCCGAAGGCACTGGGGATACGTCGGCCTTAAACCTGTCGTAGTCAGCCTTCCATTCAGCGGCAACTCCGCTACTGTGGCGCTTGAGCAAGGCCAGCCAACGGCGAAAAAGGTTTGAGCCTGCGTCAGGATTTTTGCTGTGTCGACGGACCTGCTCTGGTTGCGGTAGCGGGAGTCCATTTTGAAGTCTCGTCCGAATAACGTGTGGAGCAATACCGAGCCGCTCGCTCAGCACACTAGCGGCTTCTTCGATGGATCTGAAGGTTTCGTCACCGTAGCCGATGATTTTCCCGCCTGGGCTCCCAAGGCCCCCTGGCTTCGCAGTATTGAGGCCATTGGGGCCCAACGCGCCCAATCGGTCTACCCAGAAGCTCTCCCTGGCCTGCAGCACAGCCAAGTCCCTGATACCGTCCTCGAGCACATCAATATCGAAACCATCGGCGCCATCTTCGCGGAACGCAGCGTGCAGCTTACTCGTCGATCCATCGGTTGCCCGACGCACGTGAAAGGCCCATCGTTGTTTGATGGAAGTGACTGTGAGACCTACATATACGGCGCCGGTCCTGCGTCGAGTTACGCGGTAGATCGTGCCTGTGCGATGGCTGGGGGTGGCGTTCAGGATGGCCAGCGCATCATCCAAAGTCCACCCGGCTTTCAGGCGTGACCAGATGAGCGCGCGGTCGTCGTACCTGCCAACAGAATGCAAGAGCGCTGCAACGCTATGGAAGCGCTTGCCTACTTGATCAGGATGAGCATTGCCTTCGTAGACGAACCCTGTTGAACGTCCGCCACCGTAACAGCTTCGCCAGGTTGCCGCGGATAGAGTCAATGAATCAGCCAAGGCACTGCTGCAGATTTGTCCCTTCTTGGCCAAGCCACGAACACGCTGCCAAAAGTTTCGGTAGCTGATGGCCGCTTCAGTTGCCTTGGCCGCATAGTGGGACATCAGATCGATGGGCTGGCCGTCTACTTCAACCAACGTGCGTCGGGTGGCGTACTTGCGCCTGAAGTCATCGGCACTCAGATTCAAGGATTCATTAATGGTGGCGTCCGACAGCTCATGCCTTTCGACCAAACGCCGGATTCGACTGGTGAAGGTTGCGAGCGACACCATCGGTTGGCGGTTCGCAGAACGGAAAATGCTTGCCGGGCCAGCATGCGCAGTGTCACGGTATGTAATTGCACGAAGCGGCGTTGAGACCGCGCGCTCGTATCCTTCAGAGTCTTTGTGACTCTGCAGCTGTTGCTGTCGCCCTGCGCGATGATTTCCCATCTGGTCCGCCTTGAATGTCGTGCTTGGTGCAATTGGGTGACATCTGAAGACAAAATGCAACGGGCACTTTTCGCGAGAGTGCATCAGCCAATGCTGTGGATTTCGGTGAGACAGTCGAATCTCGCCCTCATGTTTCAGTCTGTCCTGAGCACCCACGTCGCGAAGAATGCAACAAAGCCCGCGAAGCGGGCTTGATGTATTTCAGGCCATCCGGCTGGAAAAGGTCAAACGTTCCCCTAACCCAGGGTGTACAAGCCTAGGCTAGGGCAGACCTTGATCAACCAGATGTCTGGCATCCGTATTGGCATCAATCCCCAGATCAGCTGCGCTGTTCCGCTGGTCACGGTGTGTGGGGTTCGGCCCACCGTGGTTCACGTCATACCCCGGCCGCAGCACTGTGGAAATCCACGCCGTTCACCGGTGCACCTGGGGTATGTTCCTTCTGGTGCATTCGGGCCTTGGCCCGACCCACGGCACCCGAACGTCTGAACGCCGATAAAGTGCCTGGGGCTCGCCCTGCTCGGCGAGCCCGGGGATTCTCATGCACCGGCGCGAATTCGCAAAATTCGAGATATTCGGTGCACCGCTGCTGCTTACCCAGCCGCGCCGAGAACACTCCCAGCCACTGCGAGGTCCAGCGCAACCCAGATCACGGCGCCATTCCGGTGGGTGTACGACACCGGCCGGGCCAGCCGCTTCACATCGCCGAGCACCCAGGCAAACCGGTACTTCTGCAGGTCCGGCATCGCCAGCCGATCCGGTGCCACCGCGTGGTGCTGGAGGTTGGCCGCCATGTCGGCCGCGCTCAGCGGCCCCTTGGAGTCCACCAGCCTGGCCACCGCCACCACGGAGCCCGTGCCCTTTTGGATCAGCGCAATCGGGCCGCGCACCTGTGTGTGGGTCGATCGCAGCTCCCAGGTCTTGCGCCCCTCCATGATCCAGTCGATGAACGGCGCCTTGATGATCAGGCCCTTGCTCAGCCCGGCGTAGCTGCTCATTCCTCGTCTCCCTCGGTGGTGCTGGAGGTCAGTGCCAGGGCCTCGATGCCATCGAGTTCCGGCAGCGCGTTCTGCGAGATCGCCTGCAGTTCACCCACCACGGTCAACATGCTCTTGGTCACCCGGTCGATCTGGGCCTGGCGCTTGGCCCAGATCTTGGTCATCGCGCGTTTCTCGCTGTTCAGGTCGGACTGCATCGCGTTGAAGCTGTCCAGCATGGTGCGCACCCGCTGCGAGAACCCCGGGCTGGACAGGTAGTGGTACAGCTGCTCCACCTTCTCGGCCTGGCCAGAGCTGGCCACCCGCAACTTGTGGGATTCCAGCAGGATCACCCGCAGGGTCTCGGCCATCGGCCGCAGCACCTGGGGTGACACCACCCACACGTCGCCGATGCGCACGAACGGGTCGGTGATGCCTTTGGGCATGGCCGTGGTCACCAGCACCGCCAGGTCAGCCTGGGCTTCCTGCTGGTCGTCCTTCAGCTTCTGCAGCCACTTGTCTGACCAGTTCTCGGCGCGCTTGGCCTCCCAGATGATCTTGCCCGCCACCTGGCCCGCCGGGGTGCGCACGGTCTGGATCACGTCGGCGCCACGCTGGCCCTTCTTCACCTCTTCGATCAGGTCGTGGAAGAAGCTGGTGGTCAAAGATTGCTCCACCTCCAGCTCCAGCACCTCGCCCTGCAGCTGCTGGGAGCCCTGCTCCAGCTTGCGGCGCAGGTCTTCATTGGCGCGCTGGGCGTCCTCGATCTTTTTGCGCAACTCGGCCTCCACCATCGAGAAGCGCTCCGATTCCCGCTGCGAGATCGCGTCGGTGATCTTCACCCGCTCCTCGTCCAGCCGGCGCTGCAGGTCCAGCTCCAGGCCGCGCTGCTGCTCTTCCAGCGCTTGGCGCTGGCGGCGCAGTTCGATCTCCTGGTCACGGAAGGACCTGATCGCCTCGTCCTTTCGCGCCAGGTCCTCCAGCAGTGCCTTGCGCTCCTGGTCCGCCTCGGCCAGGGCCTTGGCACGGGTTTCCTGACGCACCTGCTCCAGGCCCGCCTGCGCCTCGCGCTCGGCCTTCTTGGCCATCGACAGCTGTTCCTGCATGCGCGCCACGTCGCCGGCCACCTTCTGCAAGGCCGAGCGCTGGGCTTCGTCGCGCATCCGTTCTTCGAGTTCGGTACCCCGGGCGCGCAGCACCGCCTCGAACTCGTCGGCATGCCGATCGATGGTCTGGCGGGTGATGCCCTCCTGCAGTGGAAACTCATGGGCGCAGTGCGGGCAGACGATGGTCTCGTCGGCCATCACGATGATCTTCTGGCTCAAGTGCTGTTCTCCCTGTTGTGATGCTCGCCGCCCAGTCGATGGCATGCGTTCCGGTGATTGGCTGTCACGCAATGCTAGGTCGGCCATGGCTCAAGGAATGAGCCTGTGCAGCGCGGCGGCGGCGCCGGTCGCCGGGCCCTACTCACGCAAAGTCTGCGAAGTCCGCCACCTTCAGATCGCTACAGCCGTTCAACATGTCCGACGCCAGGCTGCGCTTGCGGGCGAGCAATGCATCCAGCTTTAAGTCGAAGCTGGGCACCTCGTCGCTCACCACGCTGGGGTAGTAGATGTTCACGGTGCGGGTCTGCCCGATGCGGTAGGCACGCGCGGTCGCCTGATCTTCCTTCGCCGGGTTCCAGGTGCGGGTGAAGTGGATGACGTGGTTTGCAGCCTGGATGTTCACGCCAAAGCCCACCGCCAGCGGCGACAGCACGATGGCGCAAAATCCGGGCCTGCGCTGGAAATCATCGATCAGCTTCTGGCGGTTCACCAGCGCCCGGGGGTCGGCCGAGGTGTCGCCGTTGATGATGTGCGGCGCAAAGCCGAAGAACGTGGCGATCACCCGCTGCAACAACAGCTGCAGCTCGCGGAACTCGCAGAACACGATCACCTTGTGCGCGTCGTCCACCCTGGCTGCCAGGTCCTTCATCCGGTTGATCATCCAGCCCATCTTGGGCGACTCGTTCACCAGGCGGGTCACGTCGATGGTGCGGGTGTCACCGTGGTGGTGCCCGTGCGGGTCGGAGCAGATCTGACGCATCGCCATCAGCGTCTGCAGCTGTGCCGACGGGTTGGTGTCACGCTGCTCCCGCAGCTGGTTCAGGGCGGCGCGGTACAGCCCCAGCTGGAACGCCGACATCGGCAGCTGCTTGCAGTCCTGGTCCTCCACCGGCTGCGGCAAGTCCTTGGCCACGTCGGTCTTCTTGCGGTGCAGGATCTGCGGCTTGATCACCGTGCGCAGCTCTTCCACCTTGGCCCGTTGCTCGTCGGTCTTGGCCTCGATCGGCTGTCGGTAGGTGCGCGAGAAGTGGTTCAGCGCACCCAGCATGCCCGGCTGCACAAAGTCGAACAGGCACCACAGGTCGGCCAGCGTGTTCTCCACTGGTGTGCCGGTACAAGCCACCCGGAACCGCACCTTCTGCTTCTTGGCCGAGCGTGTCACCAGCGCCGCCGGTGTCTTGATCTTCTGGGCTTCGTCGCAGACCATGATCGACCAGGGCTGCGAGGCCATGGTGAATTCCAGGTCACGCATGGTCTCATACGTGGTCAGCACCAGGCGTGCTCCACCCACCCAGTTCTTCACCAGCAGCCGGGTCACGCCCTGAGCTTTCAGCTCGGCATCCAGCTGGTGCCTGGGCACCCGCAGCGGCTTCAGCGCATCGCCATACAGCGTCAGCATCGGCATCGTGCCCGGCAGGAAAAACTTCTCCAGCTCGTTGCGCCAGTTCTCCAGCAGGGCGACGGGGGCCACCACCAATGCCGGGGGCAGCGCCGGGTCCGCATCGAAGCAACTGGCCATGAAAGTCAGCAGCTGCAGCGTCTTGCCCAGGCCCATGTCGTCGGCCAACACCGTGCCGCGGCACTGGTCGGGCGACAGTGACCAGAGGTGCTGCAGCCAGGCCACGCCTTCCTGCTGATACGGCTTCAACTGCACCTCCGGTCGCAGGCCGGCCGGCACCACCATCTGGTGGCCATCGGGCGGCAGCAGCGCGTCGGTGCGTTCCTCGCTGTAGTCGATCTCTTCAAGGTTGCGCTTGAGCACCAGGCGCTGCTTGGCCTGCTTGCCAACCGCAGGCTTCTCGGGCGCAAAGGTCTTGGCGCGGATCTGCGCCCCGGCCTGGGCCAGTGCAGCGAGTGCATGCCGGGCATCGTCGATCGGCACCGGGCGTGCCAGCCCCGGCAGCGGCACGGCCTTGTCACCGGCAGCCGCGGCCGCATCCACGGCGGCCTGAAGCGAAGGAATCTCGTCGAAGCGGATCGGCACCAGGGTGACGGCACCGGTCTTCGGATCTTGCACCCGCACACCGGCAGCGGCCTCGCCTTCGAACCAGCCGCCGGCGCCCGGCGGCTTGGCCACCACCGGGACGATGAATGGCCGCTCGACGCCGATGCCCTCCACACGCGGCGAGTAGTTGTCCAGGTCGAACAGTTCCCCGGCAGTCCACAGCTGAGGCTGCACCCAGGCGCGGTGCCAGCCCTCCAATTGCCCCAGGTGTTCAGCTGTGTCGCCCTCGATCTCCAGCTCATGCCCTTCCCAGAAGCAGCACTGGGCACCCTGCTCGAGCCGCAGGTGCAATCTCTCAATGAAGGTCTGCAAGGCCGTCGGCACGTCAAACCAGACGGTCTCGGCTGCAGCGTCTTCCGCACCCAGGCCCTGCACCAACAGGCCGACGCGCTGAACCTCACCCTGCGGCCCATGTTCGGCATGCGGAGTGAAGCGTTCAAAGGCGATGCCGGCCGCCACCCGTGCCGTCTCGATCTGCTCGGCGTCCACCGCCTTTGCCGCACCTTCACCCAACACGGCGAACGGATTGCGCACGAACGCCTCGGCACGCGGCCCTGACACCCGGCGGCCAGGCATGGCCTTGATTTCGGCCAGCACGCGTTTGACCTCCGGGTCGATCAACACGCGCACCAGTGACGCACCGTCGGGCACGTCATAGCTGTCCTGCAGCGGGAGCACGTCGAAGCGCTCCAACCAGCGGACGGGCGCTTCATCGAAGCCGGGAATCAATTCGACCGTGTTGTGGTCGGCAGCCTCGCTGCGGCGCATGGCCAGGCGCAGACGTTCTGGCGTCAGGATGATGGTGCGCGCCACATAGTCCGACACCTCGCAGCCCGCATCAGTGGCCAGGCGGCGGATGCGGGCGAAGCTGGTCTCCTTGAAGTTGCGGCTGCGTTCCGCCGCCGGCACGGCATGAAACGCACGCAGGTGCTGCAGCAGCTGCCACACCGTTTCGGGCAGGAGTTCGAACCGGTCGCCAACCTGCAGGGACGCACCCACCAGCTTGGGCGTGGGTTGTGCTGGCTTGCCCTTGGCATCCGCCCAGCCATCCAGTTGCAGAACAAACTCGGCATCGCCGACGGCGCCGCGCGATTGAATGCGTGGGCGCGCAGCGGTGTCGGGTGGCATCAGCAGGGCCAGGCGCTGGCTTGCCAAAGCTGGATCACGCAGAACCGCATGCACATCGGACCATGGCAGGTGGAACGCGTCATCTCGCCGCTCGCCGAAGCCCTCGGTGTAGAGCTGGGCCAGCCTGGCGCCCAAATCGGCAGACACCCCGAAGGCATGCGGCATCGCCAGCCAATCCGCTGCGGTTGGCGCCGGTGACGGGTAGGTCAGTCCAGCGTCTGTGACCTGTACGGCGGCGCTCGGCGCCACCGCTACTGCCTGTGCTGGTGCCGTATCGCGCTTGAACATCTTCCCGAACATGTCAGTCGTCCGCCTCGCGGTAGTAGCCCTTGCCTGCGACATACCTGAAACTCCAGCGTTCGAGCATCACCCGAAGTCCAGGATGGTCCTCAGGCTTCAGCATGCGCACCCACAGAGCACCACCCTTCTTTCGGTTGTCCTCCATCGCCAGCCCAGCATCCTGGCATAGCCATTCAAGCTTCTCGAGGCGCACGCGGTTCAGTGGTTCCCGAGGCAACACACGGCCGTCAGATTTCACGCGTCGGGGTTCAGGGGTGTCGTCTTTCGGTGGCGTGAATTCAGGCCAGATCCCCTTGAGCAGGCTTGCTCGCTTCAACGGATCTGACTCCACCAAGGATTGCGTTGGTGTTTGTGTGCGTGGCACTGACGTTCGAACTGGCAACTCAGCAGCCGGCGGTCGCTGGTGTACAGGCGCTGGTCGACCCAACCGCCGCTGTAGTTCGATCTCGAACTTCGACTCCCACGGACCGGCGTGCGTGAGGCGCTCCGCTTGCAGGGTCTGCTTGAGCTGAGCAATTCCAAGACTCTCCTGATCCAGATCGGTCTTGAAGTCCTGCCGATCGAACACATAGCAGGCATTCCCGGTCTTGCCGAACTCGATGACCAGCAGGTGGCCAATGCACATGACAAACGCGTTGTTGGCGCGTTCGGGGTAGCCAGTGAGTGCGCGCAGCCGCCCCTCCATGCGGCGGCGAACATCCACGAACAGAGCGCTGCGGTTGCTCATGGCGTCTGTACCCAGCACGAACCACATGTCGCTGATCAGTGGCTCCCACTTCAGCCAGTATTGCAATCGCCTGACATCGGCAGAGCCGTCCTGCGCCAGCAGGCTGAAAAAGTCTGCGATGAGCCGCCGCTTCAGCCAGCTCTCCACCATCTGCCGGGCGGTCTCGCTCTTGACCGATGCGTCCCACGCGGTGCGCTCCAGCCACGGGTTGCCGATGCGGTGCAGGCAAGCGTCTCGCAATCCCGCGTGCTCAGGCTTGTCGCGGCAGCGGGCATAACGTGCGACGGTCAGTGCCATCGCCTCCCGCGCCACCATGCTGGGCAGTTGGTGGCCATGCTGATCACCATGCACCACGGCCAGCAGCTGCGGCATCTCCGCCTGGAAGGGCGGATCGTCCACCCGGATCACCTCGTTGACGTAGGCCATCACCGCCTCGTGCCACACCCAGGATGTAGGTGCGATGTCCAGCCCCGCGCACACAGCTTCCAGCTCTGACCGGTCACCGGCACGCAGACTCTTGGCGTAGCGGTTGCAAGGGCTGTCGCCCAGCAGGTTGCGATGGGCCAGCAATACCTCCAGCCAGCCAGGTGATCGGCCGCGGCTGCTGGCTGCCTTGGCGACAGGCAGCAGGTGCTCGTCCAGGTAGCCACGCAGGCCCAGCCAGTTGCGCCTGGCATCGGCAAGCCCATCGCCTTCGCGCTCGAAGCCGAAGTACGCAGCCAACAGCCCCTGGTAGCAGCGGCGGAACTGTTTGGCCTGCCCCTGCCGCTCCTTGACCAGGTCCAGCAGCCTCTGCAGCAGGGCCGACTGGTCGATCAGCCGGTCGCCATCGTCGTCCACGGACACCGTGACGCCGTAGCACACGTACTTCAACTGCGTGAATGACTCGACCTGTCGCTTCCGCATGAACTTGCGCACCGCCACCACCATGTCATCCCGGGGCGGGCGGGCACGGTCATCGTCACCGCCAAAGGTCTGCTGCACCTCCTTCAGCGCATGCCGCATCGGCTGCGTGTTCGGTGCCCAGCCCAGGTCCTTGGTGCCTGGGTTCAGCACCAGTGCCGCACGCAGTCGCCCAGCCAGCAGGTTCAACGATCTTGGATCGGGCATCGCTCTCTCGGATCCAGGGCCTTGACCAGGGCCTCATCGTCAATCGGCGGCGAGGGATTGGCAGCCTCGTCCTTCAGGTCTTGCCGCGTCTTGAACTCGAGCTTGAATTCGATGCGCCGGCTCGCGTCCAGCGTGTCGCGCAGCGAGTTGAACGACGCACCACCCACGAAAAAGCGGGTGGCGATCAGCTTTCGGTCGTCCAGCGACAAGCCTTCGCCCGGCCGGGGCTCACGTAGCAGCTCGCACAGCACACGCTCACTGCGCTCCAGGCTCAGGTTCAGGTTGAACAGGTAGGTGCCGGTGCGGCTGGCGTAGCCCTCCACCACCGCACGCTTGAACCACTTGGCGCCATCGGGGCTGCGCAGCTTGGCCAACAGCTGCGGGGTGAACTTCAGCACCAGCTCACGCTGCTGCGGCGACAACGTGTTCTGCCCTTCGCGCTCGAACTGTCCACGGGGCCCGAAGTCGATGGTGCGGTCGGTCACCCGCACACCGTCAGCGATGGCGGACTGCCGGATCTCGCCCATCAGCCGGGCGATGGCTTCGCCGCGGTCCTTCTCCTCCCGCTCCTCCTCGGACTGCTTCTTGGTCACCGCCAGCAGGGCCACGCTCATGGCGACCAGAAACAGCACCATCAGGGCCGACATCAGGTCAGAGAACGAGATCCAGAACGGCTTCTCGCCTTCCTCGCGTGAACGCCGGCGCGCCGGTTGTTGCAGGCTCAACATGCTGTGGCCCTCCGGGTCAGCCGCGGGCCGGTACGTTGTCGAGCACGTCGCCCAGGTCCTGGATCGCACCCTTCAGGTAGTTCACCGCCTGGGCCAGCTCCTGGTGGAACGCCGCATTGCTGCTGCGCAAGGTGGTTTGCACGTTGCTGGCGAATTCGGCATGTGCCGTGCCGAGGACCTCGCTCACCTTTTCCAGGTATCCCTCGGCGTTGCGCTGGGCATCCAGCAGCCGCTCGCTGGCTGTGCCCAGGCTCGACACCAGCTGCTGGGTCAAGCCAGCCTCACGCTTGGCTGCTTCCACCGTGGAGCGCAGGTCGTTCACCATGGCGGCGATAGCGTCGCGCACCGTACGCTGGTCCTGCAACACCCGCTCGGTGCTCTTGAGCGCGGCATCGACTGTCACTGCAGATCGCACCAGTCCATCGGCCGAATCGGTCAGACCGTCTGACACCTGGCGGAGCTTGTCCAGGTTGTCAGCCAGGCGGGTGGACGTGGTGTGCAGGCGCTCCGCACCCTGCGCCATCTTGTCGACATTGGACTGTGTGCTGAGCTGCAACTTGTCGACCGACTCTCGCATGGCCTTGGCAGCTTCGTCCACCGCGTCGATCAGGTCTTCCACTTGTTCACCGTGCGTGGCCAGCAGCTTGTGAGCGCGTTCGGCCAGTTCTGCCTGGCGGGTGCTGTGCTCCTGCTGTGCCGCATGGCTCTGCTGCTGCAAGCCCTGGACCAGCGCACCCGTGGACTCTGACAGCTCCCGCATCATCTGCAGCGTCAGCTCGGCAGCGTCACTCTGGCCCTTGGATACATCCTGCTGCAGCTTGTTGATGAAGGCGGCCATCTGCGCGTCACTCTCGGCCTGGCGGTCGCGCATCTGCGCCATCAGCTCTTCCATCCGCTTGGCCATGGCATCCGTGGCGCCGGTCCCCGCCTGTTCGATGCGGCCGGCCAGCTGGTCAAAGCGCTGCGATGCGGTCTCGATGGTGCGGGCCGTCTGCTGCAGCATCTCGTTCATACCGCTCAGCTGACCGCCAAACATGCCTTCCATCTTTGACGAAAACGCACTGAGCACGTCAGTCAGCATGCGGTTCACCGCATCACCCTGGTTGCCGCCCACGGTCTCCACCGCGTTGGAGATGCGCTGCAGCGGCTCTTTCAACCCTTCGGTCAGGCTAGTTGCGATGCTCTGACCCAGCTGCTGGCTGGTGGCCGTCATCGTGGCAATCTGCTGCTGCGTCAGCTCGGTCAACACCTGCTTCAGGTCGGTGACCAGGCTCTCCTTCATTTGCAGCGCCTGCGTGGCCGAGGTCTCAGACGCTTCGACCAGACGTTGCAGATACTCTTCACCGGCGCCGGCGTCAAAGAGGCTGTCGATCACGCCGCTCAGGCTTTCAGTGGCGGTGTAGAGCTTGTTGATCAACGCCTTCTCGACCAGGGTCACCAGCATCGCCAGCAGGATCGCCGCGCCCGACACCAGGAAGGCGCCGCCCACGCTTTGGATCAGCGTGGCCAGGCTTTGCCGCACCTGGTTGGCATCGTCGGTCACCTGAAAGCCTTGCAGGCCAAGTATCAGTCCGGTGAACGTACCGATGATGCCCAGCCCGGTCAGCATGCCGGGCAGGTGCTTGTAGAACTCGGTGCGCAGCGGCCCATCCACCAGCGACTGTTCGGTGAAGAAGCCCTGGGCCAGTGCAGTGGCACGCCACCGCACCACCTGCAGGCTGCCGAACTCGTCAGCCCGCTTCTGCGGGTGCAGGGTGTCGCGGTATTCGGTCCAGCAGTGCTGCAGCTGCGGGCTGCCCATGGCCGACTGCAGCACCTCATCGAGATCCAGCACCTGGCCTCGTGCCTTGATCGAATCGATGGAACCGCGGGCTGACTTCAGCTGGCGTCCCACACGAACGCCGGGCAGGACGAACTGAATGATGAAGAAGAGCACGGCCACCGCAAGCAACCCACCGACGCCCCAGTGGAGCGCGGCGCTCCACATCTCGAACTGACTCCCCGACATCCTGTCTCTCTCCCTTGGATTCCAAAACAACTTCAGCGCGCTTGATGCGCAGCGCTATGCAAAGTTCACTCTCGAGCAGCCGCGCCAGGTCGGCACCACACACCGATCAGCAGGTCACCGCCATCCTTCGAAGATGCCTGCGCTGACAGGTAGCCCTGCGACCTGTTCGGTCATGTCGCTGCCGGAACGGGCGCTCTTCCCTCGTAGGCCATCACGATCAGCGTCTTGGCGGCGTCCAGCTGCTCCTGCGTTGTCAACGCCACTTCCAGATCGCCCGTGCCCCAATGGCCCTGCTGGCTGACGTCTCGCGCGTTGGTCAACAGCGGCCGCACCGCGGCAGGGTCCAGGTGCAGGTACAGCAGCAGCCGGCTCTTCTGCGGCACCACGGTCGCGAAGTTCTTCAAGCGCTTGTAGGCGGCGTACAGCTTCAGCTCCTTGCGCTGCACGTCGTCGCCCAGCGCAAACATGTAGTCCTCCAAAGAGCTGAGCAGGTCTTGCAGGGCGGGCGCCATGCCAGACACCACCTCGGCATAAGGCTTGTCCCAGCTCACGGGCTTGTCCGTGGCCGCTGCTGGGACTGCCCCGGCGGCCGTCTGGCTCTCGGCATCGGTCGGATCGCCTTCGGCCTTGCCCGGCTTCTTGCCGGCCGGCGATCCGCCTGTCTGCGGCGCGGTATGCACCTGCTCCAGCAGCAACAGGTCTGCGCCGAACTGCCGGTAGCGGATGAGGTCGATGCTGTGGTGCATCTGCCGCACCGCATGGCCGTCGAACTTGGTGAAGGCACCGGCGATGCACACCACCCGGGGCGCCTTCCACTCGATCGCTTGCGCTGCTTCGGCGCCCAGGCGCTCCTGCGCCAGCAGCCGGAACTCACCCTTGTGGTCGAGCAGCCAGTCCAGGTAGTACAGGCCCTGGTTGATGACGCTCTCGCCCACCGCGCGCTTGTATTCCACGATCACGGGGCAGTTGTCCTCGTCCAGGCCCAGCGTGTCGATGCGCCCGCCGTGGACCTTGCCGGTGCTGTACTCACTGGCCAGCAAGCGGATGCCCAGCATCTGCTCCAGGTTGGCCTCGATCAGCTTCTGCAGTGGCTTCTCGAGGTCGGACGCGCTGCCTTCGAGCTCGGTGGCCTTGCCATCGACCAGGCGGTACAGCTTGATCTCGCTCATGCGGTGCGTCTCCCGCGCTTGCTGGCCCGCTGTGGTGATCCCTGAACGGCCAGCCGGGCGACCATCACGGCGGCCGACTCGTCGTCCGCATCATGGGGAACGAGTTCGCCGCGAAATGCCTTCGCGAGCGCGCTCGGTACGAGGTTGCCTACCGAGGTCGCCGCGAGCGTCGTTCGACGCTCTAGCTCGTCGGCGAGCGTCATCAGGCGACGAACTTGATCAGTTATTTCCCTCTGTACTTTCAGGGGTGGAACCCGAACTGGCGCGTACATAACCGTCTGCTGATTGATCTTCGGCATGTTTCCCGCGGTCCCTGTTGCTCTACTCCGAAACCATTGGCGAACCGGGTCTGACTTCAGCAGCAAGAGCAAGAACTCAGGTAACACCCGTGCATTCGCGCGGCACTTCATCATCAGGTCTGGATAAATGAAGCTGGCGGGTGCTCTGTCGTAAATCGCACTTGTACCCACGTATTCCAAGGTGTTCGCTCTCTGGATCAGGATGTTTCCCGGCGACAACCAGAGGTGCGAATCGGGAGGTATCACCTCATCTATGTACTTGAAGTGCTCGGGTTTGAATCGGCCTGATGTTGTTGCGGACAGGGTGAGCGTCCTCGTTCCGGTCACGTAGTCGACTGACTTCGGCGAGTAGCCGTTCCTTGGCTTGCCTTCCAGCAAATCACCAAGGATCGCGGCGTCCCACTCAGACTCGGAAGAATTCTGACGATCGAGGCCCAGAGCCCCGCCACATGCGACGTTCACGACGGACTGCCTAAACCGTTGCAACATTGGCGCGACGCGGTCGAGTCGGTCGCGGCAGGCATCGACTCGCGCGAGGATCGCGTCGAGCTTGTCGGCAATGCGCTGCTGTTCTGCAAGTGGCGCGACGGCGATCTTGGTTGCCTCGAATTTTCCTTTCGTGACATGCCGAAGCCCGACCCCACCATGAGCGATATCGATCAGGTCGTTAACCGTCTGGTTGATTGCATGTTTTAGGAAGCGCTTGTCGAATAGCGCGTCGTTGAAGTCGACGCGAAAGATGTGCTGATTCAGTACGGCATCGCCGCCTGCCCAAATGTGGGCACCGAACGACGTGCCGGGCGTACCTGACCAGGCGAACAGCAGTTCCCCACCTCGGAGGCGGTTGCGCTCACCCACCTCACCCGCAAAGTAGTTGTACGGCGCATCGCGCTTGTTCAGGTTCTGAATCCGAACGATTGGGAGACCATCGCCTTGCCACTCTGCGGGCTTGAACGCACGACCGTTCTTCAGATCACAGATTTCACCGATCGGCACCTCGGCCCAACCCACCGGCATCACCCGTCGACCTCCGCGCCCAGCTCGGCCAGGATGGCATCCAGCTCGGTCATGGCGTGCTCCAGCTCCTGCATCGCAGCCTGGGCCAGCGCGGCGGGCTCGGGCAGGTCGGCGGCGTCTTCAGCGTTGTCGTCCTTCAGCCAGCTCAGGTCCAGACTGTCGTCGCGCTGCGCGATCTCGTCGCGGCTGAAGCGGCGGAAGCGGCCCGCCTCGCCTCCGTCCACGCGGGGCGATGTGCCGTCAGCCCGTTCGCCATAGGCATCGATGAACGGCCGCAGATGGTCCAGCGTGAACGGCGTGCGCTTGCCGAACTGCGGCATGTTGGCCCGCAGGTCGTATACCCACACTGCATCGGTATTGCCGGTCGGCGTGCGGCCACGCTCGAAGAACAGCACATTGGTCTTCACGCCCTGGGCGTAGAAGATTCCGGTGGGCAGGCGCAGGATGGTGTGTAGCCGGCACTTGTCCATCAAGTCAGCGCGGATCTGCTTGCCCACGTTGGCCTCGAACAGCACGTTGTCGGGCAGCACCACGCCGGCCCGGCCACCCGGCTTCAGGCTGCGGTAGATGTGCTGCAGAAAGGCGAACTGCTTGTTGCTGGTGGGGTAGCTGAAGTCGTCGCGCGTGGGCAGGCCGCCACCCTTCTTGGTGCCGAAGGGCGGGTTGGCCAGGATCAGGTCGGCATCGCGCAGTTCGGTGCCTTCGGCTGACAAGGTGCTGCCCACGCGCACCGGCCCCTGGCCCGTGCCTTCGATGTCGTGCAGCATGCAGTTCATCAGCGCCAGGCGCTGGGCATCGGGCACCAGCTCCATGCCCACGAAGGCGCGCTTGCGCTGGAACTCCTGCTGCGCCAGCGTCAGGGTGAACAGGTCGTCGGTCTGCTGCTTGATGTAGTGGTCGGCGGCGATCAGAAAGCCGCCGGTGCCGGCGGCCGGATCCTGGATCACCTCGCCCGGCTGGGGCTTGAGCACCTCCACCATCGCGCGGATCAGCGGCCGGGGCGTGAAGTACTGGCCGGCGCCGCTCTTGGTCTCGTTGGCATTCTTCTCCAGCAGGCCCTCGTACAGGTCACCCAGGCCGTCGGTGCGGGCCGAGTACCAGTCGAGTGCATCGATGTCGGCCACCAGCTGGGCCAGGTGGCGCGGCTCCTTGATGCTGGTGCCGGCGTCGCGGTAGACGGCAGCCACCAGCGGATCGGGCGCACCACCCAGCACCAGCAGGCCGCGGCGGTAGTGGTCCAGCTGGTCCACACCATTGCGGGCCGTCAGGTCAGCCCAGCGCCAGCCCGCAGGCAGGCGGTGCTCGGTCTGCGTCTCCTGGGCCATCTTCAGGAACAGCAGCAGCGTCAGCTCGGTGACGTACTGGTGGTAGGTGATGCCGTCATCCCGCAGAATATCGCAGAGCGACCAGAGTTTCTGGACGATGTTGTGGGTTGACATACATCAGCCCCCGATCCTGTCGAGCTTCTCGCTGATTTCACCTAGCGATTCGGTTACGCGATTTGCAAATGTATGTTCTTTGTACCATTGGAGTTCACCACAAACCATAGACGCGAAAGACCCATTTGCGGTCCAGTCGAGGCTGCTTTCAAGCCGATCAACCGCACCAACTACATCATCCAATGTCGAAGTAACTCCCAACGAATCGGGGAGTTTGGATTCGACATCGTCTAGCTTGTCTCG
Organism: Pseudaquabacterium pictum; assembly: GCF_005403045.1. GTDB lineage: Bacteria > Pseudomonadota > Gammaproteobacteria > Burkholderiales > Burkholderiaceae_C > Pseudaquabacterium > Pseudaquabacterium pictum. The sequence goes on along the minus strand of NZ_BJCL01000014.1, from coordinate 17,275 downwards.
AATTTCAGCAAGTAAATCAATCACTCGCTCGTTTTGTTTTGCGAGCAGATCAAGCGCTCTCACAAGTGCGTCAGTCATTTCCATCTTGTTCCATGTCGATCAGAGATTTTCAGCGGCTTCAAATATGGTGCTTCAGCACTGAAGCAACTTGATGAAACTTGGAGGATGAGGCTACGCAGCGTCGCTCCACACGGCGTCTTCCAGCTCGGCCAGTACTTCGCGCCCCTGACCGTTGAACACGGTGTCGATGGCGCGGAAGCCGCCGTGGGCCACGTAGGCGCCCTGGCTGAAGGTGGCCTCGTCGACCACCACCTTGTCCTTCAGCGTGGTGGCGATGCGATCCAGCCACTTGCGCTGGGGCGTGCTCCAGGCGCGGCTGGCCAATAGACGGGCCACCGCCTTGTCGACCCGGGTGCTGAAGGGCACCAGCGGTGAGCCCAGCGCCAACTGGCGGATGTAGCCGATCAGGGTGGCGGCCACGTCTTCCTGCCGGGCCTGGGCCCAGGCGGTGCGCACATGGGCCTCGGTGAACTGGTGCTGGGCCAGCTCCACCATCAGGCTGCGCAGGTGCTCGGCAGTCAGGTCCCGCGGGCGGGTCAGCACGATCTGCAGGGCCGCGATGCGGTTCACGTTGTCGTTGATGAAGCGCTGGAAGGCACTCAGGTAGTCATCAGGCCGGGTGTAGGCACCCCAGCCATGCTCGACCCCCAGCAGTTCATCGGGATGGTGTGACACCACCATGTCCACACCCGCGGTGGGCTCGGTGTGCCCCAGCAGGCCCGCCAGCTGGGCACCATGGGCCTGCACCAGGGCCTGCATGCTGGCCAGGGGCAGATCCTTGAGGCTGGCGGCCAGGGCCTGGGCATCCTGCCCGGTCAGCAGGGCCAGCTCGGACAGGGCAGCCTGCAGGACTGGCCGCTGCGGTGCCAGGCGTTGGGCACGGCGCAGCAGGTTGCGCAGCCGCACCACCAGCTGGGCCCGCACCTCGTCGGCATGGGTGACAGGCTGGCGGGTGCGGGGGTTCTCGCCCACGATGGTGCCGGCAGCGGCCGGGTCTTGCAGTTCCAGCATCAGCTGCGGCAGCGGCGTGGCGGCCTGCTGCACCACCGGGCGCATGGTGTTGACAGGGGCCAGCGCGGCGTACAAGTCCACCGCGTCGAAGATGCGGAAGTGCTCCTTGCCGATCTCGGGGCACAGCCGGGTGGCCCGGCCCAGCATCTGCTCATAGAGGATGCGGCTGCGAACCCGGCGCAGGAACACCAGGTTGCTGATGCGCGGCACATCGATGCCGGTGGTCAGCAGATCGACGGTGACGGCCACCTTGGGCAGGGCCTCGTTCTTGAACAGGCGGATCAGCTGGTCGGGCTTGTCACTGCGGCCGGTGATCTTGAGAACGGTCTTGTCGTTCAGCTCGCCATGCTCGGCGGCCAGCGCCTGGGTGAGCAGGCGCACCACCAGGTCGGCATGCTGGTCGTTCGCGCAGAAGACCAGGGTCTTCTCCTCGGCCAGTGGGTCCAGCTGGCGGGCCAGCTCACCACACACCACCTGGTTGAAATGCTCGGTGATGACAAGCCGGTTGAAGTGGTCGATGTCGTAGTCCACCTCGTCGGGCAGCACCTGTTCAGCCTCACTGCCCAGGGTGTTGAGCAGGGTGACGGTCTCACCGCTGTCGAAGTGGATGCCGTTCTGCGACAGCAAGGTGCGCAGCCGGATAGGCGGCAGATGGTCTACCAGCCAGCCGTCGACCACCGCCTCCTGGTAGGTGTAGGTGTAGACCGGCAGGCCGAAGATCTGGGTGGTGTGCTGGGCCGGCGTGGCAGTGAGCGCCACCTTGAAGGCGTCGAACTGGTCCAGCACCCGGCGGTAGGCTGAGATGTAGTCGGCCTCGTCGCGAAACTGCAGCTCACCTTCTCCCATCTCGCGGTCGAGGATGTAGCCGCGGTGGGCCTCGTCAATGATGATGCAGTCGTAGCGGTCAACCGGCATGTCCCCGGGCTGACCACCGAACAGCCGGCGGGCCATGCCCTGCACCGTGGCCACATGCACCCGGGTGGCGCTGTCGGGCGTGATGTCGGCCAGCTCCTTCAGGTCGTAGATCTCGGTGAAGCGCTTGTTCTGCTCCAGCCGCGCGTCCTTGAAGGCGTTCTGCGCCTGCTCGCCCAAGGCAGAACGGTCGACGAGGAACAGCACCCGCTGGAAGCGCTTGGCCTTCAGCAGCCGGTAGATCAGGCCGATGACGGTGCGCGTCTTGCCGGTGCCGGTGGCCATGGCCACCAGGCACGCGCGCTGCCCGGCTGCGATGGCAGATTCCACGGCCTGCACGGCAGCGATCTGGTAGTCACGCAGGTTCAGGTAGCCGTGGGGCTCGGCCTTCAGCATCTGCTCGGCGGTGGGCAGATCCTGCGCCAGCAGCTTCAACAGGCCGTCGGGGGTGTACCAGTCGGCCAGCGCCCGTGCATGGTGGGTGACCTGGCGAACATCCCGAAACCAGACGCCGCTGCGCTGCTCGAACTGCCGGTGAAAGGGCCGGCCGTTGCTGGCGAAGATGAACGGCACTCGGTAGTGGGTGGCCCCTGTGACGGTGGCCGTCAAGGCCGGCCAGCCGGGAAATGCACCCAGCTTCTGTCGGTCCCAATCGCCCGGGGCTGGTGCGGCGCCATCGTCCAGCGCCTGCAGGCCGAGGCTGTAGCGCTCGGCCTGGCCAACCACAGCCGACACATCGGTGCTGAACTTCTTGGCCTCCACCACACCCACGGCCACCATGCCGCAGAACAGCAGGTAGTCGGCCGGGCCTGAGGCTGTGGGCCACTCGGCGATGGCCAGGTTGCGGCCAGCCTCCGGCCGGGTGCCACGGGCGTAGCGCAAGGTGTTGCTGTCCACCTCCCAGCCGGCATCCCGCAATTGGCGGTCGATGATGGCGCGGGTCTCGGCCTCGTCCAGGTCGATCAGGCGGGTGGCCTGCTGGATGGCCTGGCTCACCGCAGCGGCGGGTTTGCCTGCTGCAGCCTGCGGGGATTCGAGGATGGCCTTCAGCTCGCGGTCGAACTCGGCCTCCAGGCGCTTGCGTTCGGCTTCTTCGGCCTGGGCCAGCTGCTCCCATAGCTGCCGCTCCTGGGTTTGCGCAGCAGCGGCAGCTTCGGCCTGCAGCCGCTGCGCTTGCTCAGCGGCAGCCGCGTCCCGGGCTGCTTGCAGATCTGCCTGAAGACGCTGGACCTCATCGGCCTGGCGCCTGGCCACGTCGATGTAGCTGAGGTTGGTCGGCGCAATGAACGGGCCGGGCTTGAAATCGGCGCCGGGACTGCGGAATGCCCGGTGGAACCAGATGCCGACCTGGCGGGCGATGCGCAATGCGCTGCCGGCGTCCCGGGCATCGATGCTGGGGCTGTGCACACCAGCGTTGCCTTGGGTGCGCAGCATGTGCAGCATGCTGATCACCTCGCCATCCACCAACTGACGGCGGCGGAATTCAGCCAGCAGGTCAGCCTGTTTGGTGTCGGTGCTGGCCTGAAGACCGTGCACGGCGGCCAGGTGCTGGGCCACCACCTCGCCGAACTGGCGCAGCTTCAGCAGGCAGGCGTTGGGGTCGGCGATGCAGTACCGCTCGGCAGAGATTCCAAGCTGGGCCATCAACGGATCTGCCCGCTCGAGAAACGCGAAATTGCTTTGCGATGAACCTGCCGTACCAACCATGCGGTTTTCGTAGCGCTTTGGCCCGATCTGCGCCCGGCACCAGCGTTCTTCCCTGTGTTTCGTTGACTTTATGTCAACGGCGACAGCGGGGAAAGTAGGCCAAGACCTTCGACTTCACTGATATCGCAGTGATTTGGGCGTGGCCGGCAGAACTTCGGCGTTGATGAGCACAGGATGCCCCTGGCGAGAAGGTTGTGCTTACACCTACCGATGGACCTTGGCGGCGGGGCGCACATCAGGCCACCAGCAGCGCCACCACCGACTTGCCGTCGATGATGACGGGCGACACCACCTTGCCGCCTGACAGCGCCCGGCAGTGCTCCAGCAGCCGCAACTCGGCGGGGCTGATCTGGCAGCGCGCCTGGAGGGCCCTGAAGTGCTGCAGCAAGGCATCGCCGTGCCCCTGCAGGGCGAGTTCGATGATCCGCTCCGGGTCGATGTCCATCAACTCGGCGAGCGGCGTGATCTTGCTCCAGGGCAGCCGCATCTGGCCGGTCCGGATGCAGGTCACGACGTTGGCCTGCTCGAAGCCCAGGCGGGCGGCGATGTCACCATCGGACAGCCCACTCTCGGCCTGGAAGGCGTTGATCAGCGAGGCGATGGTGGCGGCAGGGACGGGAAGCTCAGGGGTGATTTTCATGGTGATCTCCAGGTTGACGATCACGACGGTGACCGCATGACACCATCATTGGGAGACCGCCCGGGTGGCAGAGAAGGCAATCTGCAACGAGCCGAGGAGGGACCAGCGGCAGGTGGCCCTGTAAGCTGTTCGTTGGCGGGGCAGGAAAAACGCCTGACCAAGGGCCACGACTGACGCTTGGCTGGCTAGGGGGTACAAGGTCTCAAAGGGGGGCATCGGCGGCATCGATGCAGTACGGCAGGTGGCAATGTCAGGTTCGACCAACACCTCCATCAAGCCGATGGTCAGGCTTCCTGTCGGCGAGATGGATGGTGCTCTTCAATGCGAATGGGCTGGCACTGCCCCTGAGACACACGAAGGGGTGATCTTTGATATGTCATAGGGCGATGGGAGAGGCAGCCCCCGACCCACCGCCCGCCCCTCTGTCAGCGCTGACTATCGCGGTTCACCTGCTCCCCTCGACCGCCCGAAACTCGTGAGGTCAGGCGACGTTCCAACTGCCGCAAGGCGTTGCCGACGAGCTCGTTTGCCCGCCGGTGCCGCACCAGGCGCACCGACTTCAGCGAGACCTGGCGGCTCTCACGGTACTTGATCGCCTCCATCGTGAGGCCGCCTGCTTCGGCTGGAGGATGGGCCAGCTTGAATGCACCCGCCCCGCCCCGGCGCCAAGCGCTCCAGACCCTGGCCTGCAAGGCCGGTCGCGGTGCTTCCCAGCGTCGAATCCGCACCTCAGGTCGCGCGATGAACCGGAGGTAAGGCGCAACCAGCTTCCGCCACGAGTGAAAGAGCACATGCGTGATGTGATGAATCCCGAGGTCCATCAGCGCGCCGCGGCGAAACGCGATTTCCAAGCGAGCGCGACGGTGTTCAATCGGCAGCGGTTCGTTGTGGTCCCGGGTCTTCGGGTACGCCTTGACCTGAATCCAGTCGCCTCGCGAGCCCCACAGCAACTGCGCCCACGTCGGCGGCTGGCGGTCGTGGAAGGGTTGGAGTGAAACCCTGCCACCTCCAACCGACGCGCGCAACCCGAAGCCATAGGGGCAGGCTTCGTCTGGCCGAAGCCGCCCGGCAATGGCCAGCATCGTGCTGTCGATCAGTTCCTGCCGTTCGGCCTGTGTACAGCCGGTGACTGGCCAGAAGTCGATGGCGATCTCCAGCTCCATGACCAAGCTCGCCGGAAACTGCAGTTGCAACCAATGAAGGTCGGCAGCACTCGGGTCGTGCAGGGTCAAGGTGCCTCCGGCCGATGGCTCGTCAAGCGGGCGCCACACGGCTGAACGTCCGGCGCTGAAGATGACGGGCACCGGGTGGTCAGCCGTGATCGTGATGAAGTCGATGACAGCGTGAGGCGCCAAACGGGTGAAGTCGAAGTCGGGGGGCGATGATTGGTTCATGGTGGTTTCCTTTTGCGGGTGGTGGGGTGATGGAGCTTCGGGCGGGGCTGCCTGTGCTTGGCCCTTGGGGTCTACGGGAACGGCCGGGGCTTCTTCGGCGCCTCGTCTAGGGTGATGTCGAGCGTGTTGGTGATCGTGGTCATCGATGAGTCCTTGTTCGCCGGGCATGGCGCTGCCCTCACGGGCCGCAGCGCCGCGTTCCGAGAGGGAAGGTGATGGGGTGGCCGACGGGGCCTGTGGGGGCGGCTACGGTGCCGTAGCCGCCGCCTTGATGTGCCGCTGGAGCTGCTGCTCCAACCCGGCCAGCACGTCCCGGGCATGGGCTTCGGCGGCCCTGAGCGCGAGGAGCTCGCCTGGCAGGTTCAGCGCCACGCCGATGCCGGCCATGGCCTGAGCGTCGGCCATCAAGGCCGCCGTGAGGCGGAGCGTTGGCCTGGCGGCGTCTCCGCCATCAACCAGCTGGGGGTCGATGGCGTCAAGCTGGTGGCGGACCTTTGCGGCTGCGTCCTGGCCGAGCAGGTACTGCAAGCGCTGGTCCAGGGCCCACCGGAGGTCGTCAGTGTCGTTGAAGCGCTTCGCAGCCAGGTCGATCTGGCCATCGCGATTGGTGCGCCGGATCGGCAGATACCGGCCCTTCGCCTGCAACCACGTCTTGGCCGCACCGATCTCGACCATGACGTTCTTGCCGTCGTTGACAGTCACCAGCGCGTTGCGCCGCTTGGGGTTCGACAAAGTGCGCACGCTGGCCTCCGTCATCCCGGACAGCAGCGCCATCTGCCGCATGGTGAGGCCGCCGTGTTGGGTCGGACTGGCCCAATCCATGAAGTTGTCGTCGTGCCCCTCCAGGATGCGCCGGGCCTGAGCGGTCTCGCACACCAGCATGAAACGCGCGACTGCGCCTTCAACTTCACCGGCTGGCCTGTAGGAACCCCACTCGCGAACGAACGCCGAGTTCGCCAGGTCATGGACCACCACCGAGCACCAGGCGGCGGCCGACTCCGAATCCATGTCGGCGCTGGCCAGGTCCTGCAGGCCATGGAACGCGTAGCTGTAGAGCTCCTCCATGGTTTCGGCAAGGTGGGTGGTCTTCACATGCTCGTAGCGCAGTCCCAGAGCGCTCGGCGTCATGTCCGGGTCGTTGATATCGGCGTCACCCTGCACGCCGAGGAGGGACGCCTGCTCTGCGAGGTGGGGGCGGTCCGAGCGTCCGAAGATGAAGTGCAGCTGGCGGGTCAGCAACAGCAGCACGCTCTGCGCATCAGCGCGCAACTCGTCGGCCGTGAAGGGGACCGGGAAAGCGCCGGCGATGGGGTCGTCCGAAGGACTGTGGTCGTCATTGGTCATTGAGTTCTCCTTGTTGATGTTTCGTTGTTCGTACGAACGATGTGCGCGTCGCGAATGTACAGCACCGCAAGGTCTGGTGTCTAGTCATTCGTATAAACAGTGCGACACACTCAGGATCATGCTCTGGGTCCGATCAGGGCGCTGATCACGACGCCGAAGTCGGCGTGTCCTGCTGGCGCGTCAGCGTCGCCAGTTTGGTCGCGAGCTGCACCGGCTGCAGATGCGTGTACCGCATCAGCATCCGCAGCGATTTGTGCCCGCTGATCGCCATCAGCTCGGCCACCGACAGGGCTCCAGAGTTCGCCCAGGCCGTCACGGCGTGGTGCCGCAGGTCGTGCAGCCGGATGTCCTTCAGGAACCTGTCGGCTGGCGCTGCGCCGGCCTCCCGGCATGCGGCCAGGTACATCAACCGGGCGCGCCGAACAGTCACCGTGAACCGTGTGGACAGGCTGCCCGCCGGACCAATCGGCAGCAGCATGTCGTCGCCCCGGGACTTGGCAGCGCCATCCAGCACACGCAGCGCCTGGAGCGAACGCGGGCACAGTGGCACGTCCCGGGGGCTGCCGTTCTTGGTATCCGCCAGGCGGGCCACGGCAGCTTCGTAGTCGACATCGCCCCGGCGCAGCCCGCAGAGCTCGCTGCGGCGCATGGCGCTGTGCATCAGCACGGTCAAGGCTGCCGGCAGCCACGATGCCTTGCTGGAGCCGGCGGCGGCCATCAGCCACGCCACTTCGTCGTCTGAGAGTGTCCGCGTCCGGCTGTCACTGGCGCGTGGCTTGCGGATCAGCGCCATCGGATTCGAGGCCAGCCAACCCTGCTCTCGGATCGCCCAGCTGAAGATGCTGCTGATCATGGCCAGCTTGCGTGTGACCGTGCCCGGCTTGACGCACTTCAGCTGCTGGTCGCGCCAATTCGCCAGGTCGGCGGCAGAAACCGCATCGATGGGCCGCTCCGCGAAGGGCAAGCCCTCGAATTCGTCGAAGCGGTAGCGGTAGGTCGCGGCGCCCTTGAGTCTGGGCGCCATATCCCTGCGGTATTCCTGCACTGCCTCCCGGAAGCTGGGGGTGCGGGTGGCCACTTCCTGCCAGCGCCCTGCCTCCATGTCAGTCTCCACCCGCCTGGCCCATGCGGCGCCGTCGGACTTCCTGTTGAAGGTCTTCGTGACGGTCCTGAAGCCTTGCATGCGCACCCGGACGAGGTAGCGCCCGTTGCGTTCGATGATCGATGCCATGGTGTGATCCCGGTGGTGGTTGGATCACCCGTGGATCAACGCAGCTTTCTGACCCCCGTTTTCATAGGGAAGATCTACGACATGTGCAAGGCGGCCGACCGCGGCATGGTGATGACCGACGTGCGCCTGCTGGAGAAGCAGGGCGGCAAGTCGGGTCACTGGGTGGCTGACGCCGCGGGCTGATCGGCGGTCACCGGCGCTGGCGCGGGCGCCACCATCAACGGCGGCAGCGACGCCAGGTGGTGCCAGCTGTGCGCCTGCAACGGCGCCTGGCACTGGAACGGCAGGCTGGCGGACGGCACACCGGCCACGCAGGGCGCGAAGAACTCGGCCGCATCGGGGTTCCGGAAGTCCCGCAGGCGCTGCGCCACCCAGCGCGCCTCGTCGGTGTGGCCGCTGGCGGCCAGCTGGCGCGACCAGGCCACCATCAGCCGCGTGTCGAGCAGGGCGTGGATGCTGCGCGCCAGGCCCAGCGCCCGGCTGGCGGGGGGCACGGCATTGGTGGCGGCGGCGTAGTCGGCCTGGTGGGCGAACAACGGGCTCAGCTGGCCGCGGGCAATGCGCGTGGCCAGCGAGCCGCTGCCGTCGGTGGGCGCGTAGATGACCACGACGCGCTGGTAGTCCAGCACCGCCAGCACGCCGCCGGCGGCCATCAGGCCACCTGCCACCGCACCGGCCAGCGACGGCAGGCGCCGCGGCCCTGCGGGCGCCACCGGCACCGCCGCCGGCAGGCCCAGCACCAGGCCCCAGGCCAACGCCGCAGGCAGCAGGAAGTAGGCGTACCACAGCGGGTACTCCACCAGGCTGTGCAGGCCGGTGAGCAGCACCAGCACCAGCGCGGCACGGCTGACGGTGGCCGTGCTGTCGTCGGATGCGGCCGATGCCCGGCGCCAGGCTTGCCAGAGCGCCACGGCCAGCAGCGCCAGCACCGCCAGCGCCAGCGGCACGCCCAGCTCCACCAGCAGTTGCAGCGGCAGGTTGTGGGTGTGGTCGAAGAAGGCGGTGGGCCGGTTGACGAAGGGCGTCATCGACCAGGCGAGGTTGAACTCGCCGAAGCCGGTGCCCATCCAGGGCTGGACGGCGATCAGCAGCAGGGCATTGCGCCAGATGTTGGGCCGGGCATTGGGGCTGTCGCCGCCCTGGCCACCGTCGGCAGCCAGGCGGGCGCCGGCGCCCAGCGCCTGCTGGCTCACATCGCCCCACCAGGCCATCAGGCCCCAGGCCGCCAGGTACAGCAGCGGCGCAGCCAGCAGTGCCAGGCGGGCGCTGCGCGGCAGGCGGCGGTCGACCAGGCCCCACAGCAGCAGCAGGGCCAGGCCAGCTGCGCCCGTGCGCGAGGCCGTCAGCTCCACGCACAGCACCAGCAGCGGCACCAGGACCACCAGGGCCAGGCCGGGCAGACGTCGCAGCGCATGCAGGGCGACGGCCGCCACCAGGGCCCACAAGAGCAGGCTGCACAGGTGGTTGGGCTGGCGCAGGTTGCCCACCGCCCGGCCGGCCAGGCCGGAGACGGCGATCCAGTCACCATCGGCCCAGCCTGGCGCAAACACCTGCACCAGGGCCACGCCGCTGCCCAGCACGCCCGCAACCAGCAGGCCCCAGGCCAGCGCGACGAAGACAGCCGGGCCATGGCCGTCACGAGCGGCAGCGGTGCCCGCCAACACCAGCAGCGCCGCGCCAGCCAGCAGGCCCAGGGCCTGCAACGCCAGCGACGCCGGCAGCAGTCCCCAGCCCCAGGATCCTGCCGCCGACATCGCCACCAGCCCCAGTGCGCCGAGCAACGGCAAGCTGCCGCGCGCCGGCACCAGCCGCGGCGCCAGCACCGCCACCACCAGTCCCCACAGCGCCACTGCGATGCACTGGTTCAGCAGCGTGGCCGATGGCGGCTGGTGCATCGCCAGCTGGGTGGGCAGACAGGCGGCCAGTAGGCATGCGACCAGGAGGGCCGGCGGCGTGCCATCTGGCCTTGCGGCGGAAAGGTGGGCAGGGTGCAACGGGGACGGCATCAACGGGCAGGCCCGCAGGCCGCATCGGACAGAAGAGGCAGTAAACCATAGGCGGCGGGCAACACCACGGCGCGCACCAATGCAAAACGCCCACCGAGGTGGGCGTTGAGAACGCATCGCGGGCCGGTGCCCGCGAGAGGACCGGGTCAGGCGCGTCAGTTCTTGACGTAGCCCAGGGTGACGCAGGCGCCGCTGTATTCCCACTTGCTGATACTGGTCGGCGGGCCGGCGACGACGGTCGGGGTCATCACGCAGGTGTCGGCTTCTTCGATGCCCTTGAACTTGTTCGGGGTCATCGTGATCACGCCGGTGTCCGCAGTGATCGCGAGGCTCTTGAACGCATTGGTGGCTGCCGGGGACGTGATGCCCAGGTCAGCGAAGGCCGAGCACTTCTTGATGTCGGCCTGCACATCCAGGCAGGTCGAGATGGCCGACTTGACCGGGTTGGCCTGGGCGATCACTTCGCTGTAGGCCGCGCGGTTGATGTACCGCTGGTAAGCCGGCAGAGCCACGGCAGCCAGGATGCCGATGATCGCCACGACGATCATCAGTTCGATGAGGGTGAAACCTTTTTGGACGCGCTTCATGGCAGTTTCTCCAGAAATGAAGTGGGGGGGGCGGAACACCTGGAAAGTTGCACGGCCTGTGCCAGCGCTCCAGATGGCATGCCTGCCCACCAGACATGACATTTGTCACAGACCGCCGAATGCGTCTGCCGCGTTTCGTCAACTTGCGGTGAGAGCGGCTGACAAAAAACGTCAGTCCTGACGATTCAGGCCAGCGGCATCACCGTGGCGCGCACCAATGCAAAACGCCCACCGAGGTGGGCGTTGAGAACGCATCGCGGGCCGGTGCCCGCGAGAGGACCGGGTCAGGCGCGTCAGTTCTTGACGTAGCCCAGGGTGACGCAGGCGCCGCTGTATTCCCACTTGCTGATACTGGTCGGCGGGCCGGCGACGACGGTCGGGGTCATCACGCAGGTGTCGGCTTCGGCGATGCCCTTGAACTTGTTCGGGGTCATCGTGATCACGCCGGTGTCCGCAGTGATCGCGAGGCTCTTGAACGCATTGGTGGCTGCCGGGGACGTGATGCCCAGGTCAGCGAAGGCCGAGCACTTCTTGATGTCGGCCTGCACATCCAGGCAGGTCGAGATGGCCGACTTGACCGGGTTGGCCTGGGCGATCACTTCGCTGTAGGCCGCGCGGTTGATGTACCGCTGATAAGCCGGCAGAGCCACGGCAGCCAGGATGCCGATGATCGCCACGACGATCATCAGTTCGATGAGGGTGAAACCTTTTTGGACGCGCTTCATGACATTGTCTCCAGGAGAGAAGGCGGTTGGGGATGAATCCAGCCATCCAGGTGCACATCGTGTGCCAGCACCAAGAACCAGCTTGGCAGGGCCAACGGATGGCTTTTTCCACACTTCTGCAGCCTGGGCTGCCGCGTTGTGTCACCTCGGCCAGCCGCAAGGTGACAGGATTTGTCACCCCTGACGCTTCATGCCAGCGGCATCACCTGGCCGGCGGTCAGCGCGCGCACCGGGTGGCGCGGGTCCAGCGCGGCGATTTCGGCCATCACCGCGTCCAGCTCGCCGGGCTTGATGTGGGTGATGAACACCTCCGCCGGCTGCTGCAGCTGCTGCAGCTCGCGGCCCAGCGCGGCCGGGTGCAGGTGGCGGCTGACGCCGGCCAGCATCGCCTCGTCGTTGCGGAAGGCCGTCTCGATCACCAGGCTGGCCACCTTCAGGCTGGCCAGCCGCTGCCACAGCGCCGGGTTGGGCGCGGTGTCGCCGGTGAAGACCCAGCTGCCCTGCTCGGCCAGCACCGCGAAACCCACGGCCGGCACGGTGTGCAGCGCCGGCAGCACCTCGATGCGGCGCTCGCCGAACTGCAGCACCTCGCCCAGCTGGAAGGGCTGCAGCCGCAGGATCGGCTGCTCGGCCGACGGCAGGCGGGTGAAATCCGGCCAGATGGCGCCGTTGAAGATGTGCTGGCGCAGCGCGTCCAGCGTGGCGGGCAGGCCGTGCACAGTGATCGGCGGGCGCCTGCTGCTGCGCCGGCGCATCACGCTGTCGGCCAGCAGCGGCACGCCCAGCACATGATCGAGGTGGGAGTGGCTCAGCAGGATGTGGTCGATGCGCGCCAGCTCATCAAGGGCGAGGTCACCCACACCGGTCCCGGCGTCGATCAGGATGTCCTCGTCGAGCAGAAAGGCCGTGGTGCGGCACCCCGCGGCGATGGAGCCAGAACAGCCGAGGACGCGGATGGGCATGGATCAGGGGGCCGGCGGAGCCAGCCTGGCGGTTGCGGGCACAGGCCGGCACCGCTGCAACACGGCCGGATCACTGTCACGAGAGCGCATGGTGCAGGGCCGGCCTGCGGCTGGCAAGACAGCGCCCTGGGATTTCGCCACGCCAAGGGGTGAGCCGGCTTGCCGCCGCCGTGGCGCCGTGAACTGGATCACACCCGGAAGTGCCGGGCGGCAGGGCCGCTGCCGCAGGCCGTCAGGCGTGTACGAACTGCATTTGCGTGCCGGCCAGCTCGATCAGGTCGCCATTGGACAGCGGCGCCGTGTCGGTGACCAGGGGCACGCCGTTGATGCTGGGGCGCTGCGCGCCTTCCACGTGGGCCAGCACGTAGCCGTTGGGCCGCTTGGTGATCGAGGCCACCTGCACGCCGGGCTTGCCGACGGTGGTGACCACCTTGGTCAACGTGACCGACTTGCCAGCGGCGGCACCGCTGAGCACCTTGATGGACGCCGCCAGCGACATGGCCGCGGACGCCTGCTGCTGGCCCAGCGCAGCCAGGCTGGGCATCGGCGAGGTCTGGTTGTACGGCGTGTGCGGCACGCCGGAGCCCATGCCCACGCCGGCCCCCTGGCGCATGATCATGGTCTTTTCGTAGTCGGCGCCCTCTTCGACCAGGTACTTGATCTTGTACTTGCCGATCTCCACCGTGTCGTTGTGGGCCAGCATCTGCTTCTTGATGGCCTTGCCGTTGATGTAGGTGCCGTTGGTGCTGTTGAGGTCTTCGATGAAGACGTCGTTGCCCAGCATCTGCAGCACGGCATGCTCGCCGCTGACGGCAAGGTTGTCGATCACGATGTCGTTGTAGGGGCGGCGGCCCAGGGTGGTCTTGTCCTTGGTGATCTGCACGTCCTTGATCACCACGCCGTCGAGAGACACCACCAGCTTGCCCATGCTTGCCCTTCTTGTCTGTCTGTCCCTGCCTGCCCGGCGGCTGCCGGTTGGCGGTGTGGCGGGTTGCCGGCGCCCGCCGCAGCGTTGTCAGCGCCCGAACTTCCACCATGGCCGCGCAGCCCCTGTCGGGCCTCCTGCCACGCGGATGAGTATCAACGCAATATTATCCTTTCCACCTGCTTCATTGGCAGCAGCAATCAAGGCCTGGCCGGCAGCGGGCAGGGAATCGTTGGTTTGCAGCAGCCGCGCGATCATCGCGTCGTCCAGCATGTCGGACAGACCGTCCGAGCACATCAGGTAGACATCGCCGGGCTGCACCTCGTGGAGGTGGGTCTCCAGCAGCACCGTGTCCTCGACGCCGACGGCACGCGTGACCAGGTTCTTGTTGGCCGAAAAGGCCGCCTGTTCCGGCGTGATCAGGCCGGCGTCGATCTGTTCCTGCAGCAGCGAATGGTCGCGGGTGATCTGCTGGAACTGCCCGGCACGCCAGCGGTAGGCGCGGGAATCGCCGACATGGCCCAGCCGCAATTGGTTGTCGCGGAAGACGGCCACGACCAGCGTGGTGCCCATGCCCGCATATTGCGGATTGGCGTTGGCGGCGTTGAAGATGGCGCGGTTGGCGTTGTCCACGCAGATGTCCATCGCGCGGCGCACTTCCACGTCGGTGGCGCGGCTGGCGGCTTCGGCCAGCCAGCGGCCCAGCTCGGTCTTGATGAAGGAGGTGGCCATGCCGCTGGCCACCTCGCCGGCGTTGTAGCCGCCCATGCCATCGGCCAGCACGGCCAGGGCGTTGGCCTCGTCCACCGCAACGGAGTCTTCGTTGTTGCTGCGCGCACGGCCGGTGTCCACGGCGTGGAAGAACTCGAAAGTCATGCTTGGCGCTGCGGGGAAGGGGGTGGAATTGGCGAAAGCGAGCGTTGATTGTGCATCGGAACCTGCGCCGTCCGGCTCACAGCCCGGTGGAGGCGGACGGTGCCAGCACACGTGTCATCAGCGCTGCCAGCGCCGCCACGGATGCGGCCCAGTCATCGAGGTCGGCAGGCCGATCGGCGGGCTGCCTGGCCAGCAGCTGCTCGACTGCGGCCACCGCTGGCGCCGGCAGATCGGGTCGCAGCCGTGCCAGCTGTGCGGGCGGCTGGCTGGCCATGGCCTGCAGCAGCGCACCCAGCGTGGCCGCCTGGTGCGGGCGCCGGCCGGACAGCAGCTCGAACAGCATCACCCCCAGGGCATATGCATCGCTGGCCGCGCTGGCCGGTGCGCCGGCCAGCTGTTCCGGCGCCATGTAGGCCGGCGTGCCCAGGGTCATGCCGGTGCGGGTGGCGGCGGCATCTTCCTGGCGAGCGACGCCGAAATCCGCCAGCTTGACCTGGCCGGCAGCCAGGTTGACCAGCACATTGGCGGGCTTCAGGTCCCGGTGCACCACGCCCTGGGCATGGGCATGGGCGAGCGCCGCAGCCACCCGGGCGCCGATGCGCAGCACCAGGTTCTCGGGCAGCAGCAGGTGGCGCTGGGTGTAGCGGGTGAGATCGACACCGCGCACACGCTCCATCGCCAGCCAGGCCTGCTGGCCCTGCAGGCCGGCCTCGTGCACCGCGACGATGTCGGGGTGGTCGAGCTTGCGGGCCAGTTCGGCCTCGCGGTGCAGGCGGGTCAGCCATTCCTGGCGCTCGGCGGCGGGCAGATCGGTCGGCAAGCGGATCAGCTTGACGGCCACCTGCTGGCCGGTGCGCAAGTCGTCGGCCTCGTAGACCAGGCTGGCACCGCCCTCGCCGAGACGGTTGCCCAGGCGGTAGCGGTTGTTCAGCAGTGGGGCCTGCACCCCGGCGGACGGTTGTTCGGGCGCTGAGCGCCGCAGCGAGAACCAGGACATGGGGCCTCCTTGAAGGCCCGTCTGCGCAGGCTCGAGGATGACCTTATCACGCAGCGCCGATGCTGGCGACGCGTGCCAGCCGCGCCGGCCAGGTCGGCCTCAGGTGGCTGGCGCCTGCGTCTGGCGCCGCTTCATCCATGTGCCCACAGCCAGCACGAGCAGGGCGCCCGCCAGACCGGCGCCGTAGCGGATGCTCGCAATCGCCTCGCCCGGGCCGGCCTGCGGAATGAAGCCGGCTGCAGCGGGGTCACCGACGGCCATGGTTCCGGCGATCCAGCCCAGCAGCATGCCGCCCAGGGTGATGACCATCGGGAAGCGGTCCATCAACTTGATGACGAACTGGCTGCCCCAGACGATGATGGGGATGCTGACGAGCAGGCCGAAGATCACCAGTGGCATCTTGTGGTCGCCACCGGCGCTCTCGGCGGCACCGGCGATGGCGATCACGTTGTCCACGCTCATCACGAGGTCGGCGATGATCACGGTGCGCACCGCGGCCCACAGCTTGTCGGAGCCTTCCACATCGCCGTGGCCGTCTTCATCGCCCGGGGCCAGCAGCTTGACGCCGATCCACACCAGCAGGATGGCGCCGACCAGCTTGAGGTACGGGATGGCCAGCAGCGTGAGCGCGAAGAAGATCAGCACCACCCGCAGCAGGATCGCGCCCACCGTGCCCCACAGGATGCCCTGGGTGCGCTGGGCCGGCGGCAGCTTGCGGCAGGCCAGCGCGATGACGACCGCGTTGTCGCCACCCAGCAGGATGTCGATCATGATGATCTGGCCGACGGCAATCCAGAAGTCGGCGTGCATGAACTGTTCCATGGGGTCCCTCTCTCTTGTGCGCCGGCAGTGTAGGTGCCGCTTGTGCGCACCGGCCTGCGGCAATTACATAGGCGGGCGCTGGCAGGCGGCCTGAAATGCAACAGGCCGCCCGGAGGACGGCCTGTGGTGGTGGTGGCCGGCAAGCGCCGGCCGGGTTCAGCCCTTGGCGATCAGCCCCTTGAGCAGGCGGCCCATCTCGCTGGGGTTGCGGGTGATGGTGAAGCCGCACTCTTCCATGATGGCGAGCTTGGCGTCGGCCGTGTCGGCGCCGCCGCTGATCAGCGCACCGGCATGGCCCATGCGCTTGCCCGCGGGGGCGGTGACACCGGCGATGAAGCCGACGATCGGCTTCTTCATGTTGGCCTTGCACCAGCGCGCGGCCTCGGCCTCGTCGGGCCCGCCGATCTCGCCGATCATGATCACCGCGTCGGTGTCAGGATCATCGTTGAAGGCCTGCATCACGTCGATGTGCTTCAGGCCGTTGATCGGGTCGCCGCCGATGCCCACGGCGCTGGATTGGCCCAGACCGATCTCGGTGAGCTGCGCCACCGCCTCATAGGTCAGCGTGCCGCTGCGGCTGACCACGCCGATGCGCCCCTTGCGGTGGATGTGGCCCGGCATGATGCCGATCTTGATCTCTTCCGGCGTGATCAGCCCCGGGCAGTTCGGCCCCAGCAGCAGCGTCTTCTTGCCGCCGGCCGCTTCCTTCTGCTTCATCTTGTTCCTGACTTCGAGCATGTCCCGGACGGGGATGCCCTCGGTGATGCAGATCGCCAGGTCCAGGTCGGCTTCCACCGCCTCCCAGATGGCGGCTGCGGCACCGGCCGGCGGCACGTAGATCACGCTGACGGTGGCGCCGGTCTGGCTGGCAGCTTCCTTCACGCTCGCGTAGATCGGGATGTCCGAGAACTTCTCGCCGGCCTTCTTCGGGTTCACGCCCGCGACGAAGGCCGCCTTGCCGTTGGCATAGGCCTGGCAGCCCAGGGTGTGGAACTGACCGGTCTTGCCGGTGATGCCCTGGGTGATGACCTTGGTGTCTTTGTTGATCAGGATGCTCATGGTTCTTCTCCGGGGCT
>NZ_BJCL01000013.1 GCF_005403045.1 Pseudaquabacterium pictum | reverse complement strand
GCGACCCGGCGATGGAAGACGCGCTGCACGACGTGCCGCTGTTCCGCGATTTCGCAGGGCTCGGCGGCTGGGACGACCGGCTGCCTGACGAGTCGACGATCCTGCGGTTCCGCCACCTGCTGGAGAAACACAAGCTGGCCCCTGAGATCCTCAAGACGGTCAACGACCTGCTGCAGCACTAGGGGCTGCTGCTGAAGACGGGCACGGTGGTGGACGCCACGCTGATTGCCGCGCCGAGTTCAACGAAGAACGCCACGGGCGAGCGCGACCCGGAGATGAAGCAGTCGAAGAAGGGCAGCCAGTGGTTCTTCGGCATGAAGGCGCATATCGGCGCCGATGCCGACTCCGGCCTGGTGCACACGGTGCGCGGCACGGCCGGCAGCGTCAACGATGTGGTCGACGCCAACAGCCTGCTGCACGGCCAGGAAGACGAAGCCTGGGGTGATGCGGGATACCAGGGTGCGGACAAGCGACCCGATGCAGACCCTGAGGTCCGCTGGAATGTGGCGATGCGCCCGGGCAAACGTCGCCAACTCGACCACGGCAAGCCGGTCGAACATCTGACCGACCAACTGGAGCGGATTAAGGCCAGCATCCGCGCCAAGGTCGAGCATCCGTTCCGGGTGATCAAGCGGCAGTTCGGCCACGTGAAGGTGCGCTACCCGGGTCTGGCGAAGAACACGGCGCAGTTGCACACGCTGTTCGCGCTGGCCAATCTGTGGATGGCGCGCAGGCGGCTGATTGGAATCCGGGCATGAGTGCGCCCAAAATGGCCGGCTTGGGCGCGGCGATCGGTCTGAATGACCGGAAATCGGCTCGCTAGGCGCCCAATGGCGCGACAACCGTGGCCGGAACATCAAATCAGGATGCGCTGGCATGTGCGTCGGCGCGTTGTGCAGAGCGTCCCTAAGGCGCACCCGGGCAAGCTAGTGCTTGCAGTAAAGTCGTATTCTGCAAATGAGGGCAGAAGCGAAGCTGCTACGACTTCGTTGCCTATACTCAGGTGCGGGTGGGTCGTACAACTGCCGAGACCGCCATGTAGCCCGATGCGAAGTGGCTGCAAAGTAACTCTAAGCTGTAGATTGCGCCGCAAAATTCAAATGGTAATTTTTTTGAATACGCAGCAGACTCGTCCAATTTTTAGCGGTTTGAGAGTGCTGTTGAAAGGAGATTAACTGTGCCGGCCCCTCTGGGCTGGAGATACGGGCCGCCCCTCGCTGAGAGCGACAAGATCTAACAAGCACCAATTTAAACGGGCCAGTTGTCAGTGGCATACTGTGCCCGCAGCGCGGTCGGCCTGCCAGCCGTGAGCCTTCTATCGCCTGGGTTCATTCAAATTTGAGCGCTCTGACTAGTGTCATGATTCCAACAAGGCTAATCGACGCCGCCGTCCACCTTGCCAAAGGTGCGAGATCCCGCCGGATTGCGGCTGGTTTCGCTCTAGTCCCGTTGTGCAGTACCATACTGCACTAGCCTACGGAAGTTCTGCAAGATCAAGTCACCTATGTACTTGTAGTCGCGGTGATGTTCTGGGGCGGCTAGCGTTGTTCACGCACTTTCTTGGCCTAAGTCCGGCGACCAAGCACATGTGCTAGCGCGAGTTTTTAGGCGAGAAGAACTATGTATGATTCAGGCAGCGAAGTCGGGTTGTTGGCGATCTACTCGACCGAACGCGAGAAGGGTCCCCCGCTGTCGCCAGCGTAGATGACGTTGCTGTTCTGCCTATACAGCAGTGGTTCGCTCTGCGCGAGTCGGAAAAGCAAAGAGCGCCGTCTGAAGTACCACACTTCGGCGACTTTGCGGTACTCAATATCTTGTGGAGTTAGCCACCTGACTACGGCACGATCGTCACGTTTCGTCGATTCTTAGGGAATTACAAGATTACGCCGAGGGTACTGGGCATGCAAGCGACGTAATCTGCGATGCCACATTGGATCTCAGTAGAAATCTGGCGCAGTTGAAGATATAACGCTGATTCGGATCCAAGCTCATTAGAGTGTGGCTGCAGCGAACGCAATTCCGAACGGTAGAAGAGCAAGCAGACATGCGCGGTTTTGAGCGTGAAGACGCACATCGGTATGGATGCCGAATTGCGCCTGTTGCAAACCATGCGCTCGATGACTGTCCTTGCCAGCGATGTGGAGGTAGTACAGGGGCAGTCTGTCGCGTGGGAACTCAATGCAGTTGCCAATGCCGGCTGCCGGGCGCACCTAGGCGACCTGATGCCAAGCGCGAGATGACTTGGCATGCTCCTCCATCAGTCCAAGGTTGCACTGAGTCAGATGTAGGCTGACCATCGGCTGCGATGGTCGCCGATTCGCAGCGGCTCTTGGCGGGAATCAGTGCCATTTTGGCTCAACCAGTCTTCCTAGAAAGGCGCCGATTTTGCTCACGCGCTCTACTGCGGCGTGACGAAGAGCGTGACGCCTGAACGGACGCTAGTCGTGCATCGCAATCTGTTGACTGCCCGACATATACGGACTTCGGTAGTAGTATGAGTAAGCGCGCAAATGCCCGGTGGGAAGAAGTCGAACGAATGGCAGCCAGAAATGCAGCACGAAAGCCGATCGTTGTTGCCTGCAATTGAGCAGCGATTTCTGAAACCCACAACCTAAAGTTATCTGGTTGGCGCGCAACCGCACAGGCGAAAGCATTATGAGCTCTCAAGGATCTTCTTGATTTTATCTTCTAAGACGTGCAAATTAAGCCCTGGGCCGCTCAAATCAATGCGCCATGTGCCACCCTTCCCTGGCTTGATCACGGCCCTTTTCTGACCGTTTGATGAAAAAATTTCTAGTTGTGAATCGTTCGCCGCGTTCTTGTAATCGCTGCCAACCAGTGCTGCTAGAACGGATTTCGGCGACATCTTTTCAACGCTGGCATTGCCTGTTTTTCGAGAGGTGGCAATGTTTTCCGCCCTGGTGATCATGCCATCGCGGTCGCGTTCCAGCGCCCATTTTAGTGGTGTTGCCCAGTTGACTTGAATATCCGAAGTCTTTTCAAACGCTTCGATTACTTGTTGTGGTAGATTGGCGAGACCCAGCATCTTTGCGATGTTTCCTGGGTCTCCCCCGATTGCTTCGGCCATTCTGCGTATGGATTCGAACAGTGTTTTATCCAGAGCCAATTTGTAGTGCATTCCTTGCTCAAATGGCGAGAGATTTTTGCGCAGACGATTTTCTCTTTCCATCTGTTCCCATAGCTGGACATCAGTAAGATTTTCAACGATAGCGAGCACGGGCAAGTTGAGATCCGCGCAAGCCCGATGACGGCGATGTCCGAAAACGATCTCGTACTTGCCGCCTGCTGTAGGCCTTACCTTGATGGGCTGCACGTTTCCGCCGGCATGCAAGATATCTTTCTTCAGTGCTTGAAAACTGGCCGTCTGATAGTTCGACTCGATCCGATTCAGCAATAGACTTGGAACAATATCTTTGGCTTCAATTTTCCTTGAATCAAAAACTTCGTTAGATTTGCTCTGCTTGTCCGTATGATCATGCTTTGGCTGCTCAGCCCTTGCACTGCTGTCCTGTTTCGTGATCTTCGCCTGCATTGCTGGTGCAGGGATCTGTGCAGCCGGCGATGACTGAATGGTTACCGCTGGCGGTGCTGGAGGAGATGCGGGAGGCGATGGCGGCAGTGATGGCGGAACTGTTGCAGTCGTCCGTGATGGATTTGGCGCTGATGACGATGCGCCCTTGGTAGAAGCTGGGGGACGGACTTGGTTTGCGGCTGAACTCTTGTCTGGCAGTACGTCCTTTTCGACGTCACGTGCTCTTGCTTGACTCGCTGCCTTTTTGACAGGCAACTGGGGCGGAGTCTGGCTGGACGCTGGTGTGCTACGTAGCCATTTGGGCCATTTGGGAAAAGCTGACATCTGAAAGCCTTGATAGGGGTTGGTTGCGCGGTAACATTTGCTACGTTTGTTGCTCTAGCTCAGACTGATGGGTCTCTGCAGCTCAAGTGTGACTACCGCTGCGGAGACGTTGAATCCAGATTACTGTCTTTAGCATCAACCGTTACGTTCAACTATCGGCTCAGCCGGCAATCTTGATGCAATTGAAAGATGTTGGAATCTTCGTCTAATTTTTGCATCAATGTGCGGGACTGCGGCTAATACGCTGTTGAAGGTGGGCTTCTCGTTGGAACGTTTGCTCATTGAACATTGGGGCATGCAAGTGATTGGTCGGTCGCTACCATTTACGATGTGTGCGCTACACGCGCAAGCTCGGTTGAGCCTGCAACTCATCGTGCAACCTGGTGATGGTGTGCTGCCCGGCGCGCCCTGGCCTATTGCAGAAGCAGCGGGAGAGTGCGGGTAGAGCACCCCTCACCCAGGTAGACGCTTTGCGAGGGACCAGCTAGTACGGTGGCGGTTAGCTGATGGTTGTGCGGCATTCTGCTTGTGCCGACCTCCGCCTAGATCGAGGAACACCGACGGTCGGCCGAGCATCAGCGGCGTCGCATTCGTTCAGATTACGCTATCGCGGCAATCTGGGCTGTACGGAGAGGCAATGTTCCATAGCCTTAAATGTGATTCAATTATTTATCCTGCGACGCTTAGCAAAAGCACGTCAACCATTTGCTTGTTGCAGTTGTCATGCGATGAGACAGCGCCGGTTTTGGAGCGCCTGAGCCTTGGCCTAGATCAGTCGTCGAAGCGAACGCCGCGGCGGGCGTGTTTAAGTGAGATGGCGGGCGTGGTGCCGTGGTCGGATCTGTTCGCGCTGGTCTAGCCGTATACGCGGGAGGGCCGGCGCGGCCGGCATGCCTTTCCGTCGAGGCGAGATGTAGCGCGACTGCGAAGATGGGTACCCAATCAATACCCTCGAGGAAATCGTGGACAAGGACGTCATCAAGAAGAGGTCGGCCGTTGGCAAGACTGGCGTCAAGTGGAAGCTCGTATCGCTGAGACCGGTGGCTAATGACGAAGAAGCTCCGGAGCCTGCGGCGGCGATCGAAGGGCCCGACCAAATTCCGATCCCAATCTCATTTGGCTGACGAGCCGAAGCCGGGAAAGTCCTACGCATGGATTCGCTAAAAATCTGTCTGCTCGAACCAGAAGGGCGGTTGAGGGTCGAGCAGAAGTGCCCCCCTAAAGGAGGCCTGATCCAGCAAATCTGAACCGCGTATCCACACTGACCTGCTCACGGAACGAGCATGGGAGGCAGGTGTGATCAAAGTGGGCATGTTGGCCAAGATCAGGCGAATGCATTTATGGGATTGGCTGTCCATCCGGGAAGTCAGCCGACGCACGGGGCTGTCGAAGTGCACGCTCAAGCGCTGGCTGCGCCATGAAGGTGTGACCGAGCTGAACTACCCCGGCGCGACGACGCGAACGTGGTGTGCGCGCGAGCGGAGCACCTGACGATATGGCGTGGCAGGCTGATGCGCGGCGCCCGGTGCGCGACCGGCGCACGGTCAAGGCGCTTTTCGTGGAGATCCAGGCCCTGAGTTACCGGGCAGCTACCCGCGTGTGTTCGTGTGGGTTCGCCGCAGGGGTCAGGCATAGGCCGACACCCTGCGGCCCGCTGCGTTTGTGCCGATGAGCTTCGAGATCGGGCGACGAGTTTTAGTTCGACCGGAGTTGCGAGTACGCGTTCGTAAGCGGACTGCGCCGCCGGCTGGAGGTGGCGCACACCAAGCTGGTGGCGTCGCGTGCGTTCTGGCTGACGGCTTACCCGGCGCAGCGCCTCGAAATGCTGTTTGACGCCCATGCGCGCGGGTTCGCTGCATGCGGCGGGATGGGTTCGCCTACTAGGGTGCCTCTATCGCTGCTTGCCGAAATGAAGCATTTCTTCCGGCAACTGGCCTGCGGCATGGGTTCAGACGGATAACACCGGCTGACGGTTTGGCGAAGACGGCGGGCAGTATCTAGACGCGATGCAGCGTGATCGGTAGCCCGTCCCTGGGCTTGGCGATCGGCACCAGCTGGTAGGGCATGCGGTAGCCCTCGGGCACGCTGAACCGGAACTGCCGCAGCACCTGGTGCAGCACGCTCTTGACCTCCATGTCGGCGAAGTGCTGGCCGATGCAGAGGTGGGCGCCGCCGCCGAAGGGCAGGTAGGCATAGGCATGGCGCTTGTGCTCGGCGCGGCCGGGGCCGAAGCGCTCGGGGTCGAAGCGGTGCGGGTCGGTCCAGATCGACGGCATGTGGTGGGTGTGGATCGGCGAGATGCCCACCGGCGTGCCCTTGGGGATCTGGAAACCGCCGAAGCTGCAGTCCTTCGCGGCCTTGCGCGGGATGCTGGTCAGCGGCGGGTACAGCCGCAGCGCCTCCTTCATCGCCCATTCGGTGCGTTCGCAGGCGGGCAGGTCGGCGTACTGCAGCTGGGCGTGTGGCAGAGCCTGGGCATCGGCGCGCAGGCGGTCCTGCCAGGCCGGGTCGCGGGCCAGGCAGTAGAAGAGGGTGGTCAGCGTGGATGTGGTGGTGTCGTGCGCCGCCATCATCAGGAAGATCATGTGGTTGACGACCTCGTCGTCGCTGAAGCGCTCGCCGTCTTCGCCCCGGGCATGGCACAGCTGGCTGAACAGGTCGGGGCCCTCGCTGGCGAGCTTCTCGGCCAGCTTGCTGCGCATCAGGTCCACCAGGAAGCGGCGGGCCCGCACGCCGCGCCACATGCCGAAGGGCGGCACCGGCTTGCGGATCAGCGCCAGCGACGCTTCCACCGTGTCGATGAAGGCCTGGTTCATGCGGTCGGCCTCGGGCCCCAGGGCCATGCCCATGAACACCCGGGCGGCGATGTTCAGCGTCAGTGCCTTGACCTGCGGAAACACCTTCATGCCGCCATCGGGCCAGGTGGCCAGCACATCGGCGATCACCGGGCCCATGTCGGCCACGTAGCGCTCCATCGCGCTGCGCTTGAAGGCGCCCTGCATGATGCGGCGGTGGTGCTTGTGGGCCGGGTCGTCCATCGCCATGATGGCGCCGGGGAACACCGCGTCGATCCAGTAATACCAGCCGCCGCGGCTGCTGAAGTTGCCCTCGCGGTCGTGCAGCACGAACTGGTTGGCCTCGGGGCCCAGCAGCGTCACCGTCTCGAAGAAGGTGCGCGAGCGCACCACGTTGCCGTGCACCTCCAGGCTGCGGGCGTTGTCCAGCGGGCTGCGCAGGAACTTCGGCAGGTTGCCCACCAGCGGCAGGCCTTTGACCAGGGGAATGGCTTGGTAGGGCAGGGCGGTCATGCAGCGGAATCGGTGCGGACGGGTTGGCGAAGCCGCCATGATGCCCGCCGTGGCACAGTGCGCGCATGCTCGCTTACCGCCATGCCTTCCACGCCGGCAACCATGCCGACGTGCTCAAGCACGCCACCCTGGTGGCCGTGCTGCACCACCTCAATGCCAAGGACAAGGGCTGGCGGCTGGTCGACACCCATGCCGGCGCCGGCGCCTATGCCCTGCATGCCGATGCGGCGCAGAAGCTGGGCGAGTACCGCCAGGGCATCGCCAGGCTGTGGCAGCAGGGCAGCCTGCCGCCGCTGCTGGCCGACTACATCGCCGCGGTGCGCCAGTTCAACCCGCAGGACGAGCTGCTGGCCTACCCCGGCTCACCCTGCCTGGCCAAGGCGTTGATGCGCCCGCAGGACCAGCTGCGCCTGTACGAGCTGCACCCCACCGACCACACCCTGCTGGCCGAGGCCTTTGCCGACGACCGCACGGTGCAGGTGCAGCATGCCGACGGCTTTGCCGGCATCAAGGCCCAGCTGCCGCCGCCCACCCGGCGCGGCCTGCTGCTGATGGACCCAAGCTACGAGCTGAAGACCGACTACGCCGCCGTGGCCGCCGCCACCCAGGAGGCGCTGACCCGCTTCGCCGAGGGCATGGTGATGGTCTGGTACCCGCAGATCGATGCGCGGGAATCCGCCAACCTGCCGGTGCGGCTGAAGGCGCTGGCCAACGCCCAGGCCCGCAAGGGCTGGCTGCATGCCCGGCTGACCGTGGCCGAGCCGAACGAGCGTGGCTTCGGCATGCTGGGAAGCGGCGTGTTCGTGATCAACCCGCCGCACACCCTGCGCGCCCAACTGCGCGAGGCTCTGCAAGTGCTGGTGCGCCTGCTGGGCCAGTTTGCCGGCGCCAGCCAGCGGCTGGAGCTGTCGGCCGAGGCCTGAGCCGCCTACAGATTCAGGAACTTGCGCAGGCTGCGCCCGCCCATCGGCTGGCTGCGTGGCGACCAGGCGCGCACCAGCTGGCTGATGCGGGCATTGCAGGGCGCCAGCAGGTTCAGCCGGGTGGCCAGGCGCAGCACCTCGCCCTGGATGGCGTCGATCTCGGTGGGCCGGTTGCGCGCCAGGTCATCGGCCATGCTGGAGCGCGCCTTGTCGTCGATGCGCAGCATGCGCCGCGCCAGCAGGCGGAACAGCGGTGTGGGCAGGCGCAGCACCACCGGCAGCAGGCCCGGCCGCACAGCCCCCAGCCGCGCCGGCCTGATGCCGGCCTGCTTCAGCAGGTACAGCGTCTCGCTGATCAGTGCGGCAGTGCACTGCCGCAGGTCGGCGTTGAGCAGCTGCTGGCGCAGCGGCAGCCCGCTCAGCGCATTGACCGCGTTGTTCAGGTTCAGCAGCAGCTTGCCCCACTGCACCGGCAGCATGTCCTCATGCAGCGCCAGGGTCAGGCCGGCGGTGTCGAACCAGTCCAGCCAGGGCGCCAGGCCGGGGTGGGCCTGCACCGCCAGCTGGCCGTCGGTGCCGCGGTGCAGCTGGCCGGGGCCCAGCTCGGCCACGTTGTACGGCACCATGCCGCGCAGCCAGGTGAGCCCGGGCGCCGCGGCCTCGGCGGTGTCGACATTGCTGATGCCGTTCTGCATCGACAGCACCAGCGTGCCCGCCGGAAGTGCCGCAATCAGCTCGGCGGCCGCGGCGGCGGTGGCGCCGCTCTTCACGCACAGCAGCACCAGATCGGGGCGCAGGCCTTCGGGCACCGCGGGATGCAGCTGCAGGCGGGCGGCAGGCAGCTGCCACTGGCCGCCGTCGCGGTCGGTCAGGGTCAGGCCCTGCGCTTGCAGCGCCTGCAGCATGCGCGGGCGGCCGACGAAGTGCACCACCGCGCCGGCCGCCTGCAGCCGCCCGCCCAGCCAGCCGCCGATGCTGCCGGCGCCCATCACCAGCACGGTGGGGGCCGGGCCAGCCGGGGCAGGGGGGACGGACGGGGACGCGGGCGCGGCCATGCAGGAGACTCCGGAAGCAGCACAGGTGGTTCGGGCCGGCAGTGGACCACATTCCGGCGGGCCGGCACCGGCTCCTAGAATGCCTGACCGTCCCAGGACAGCCACGCCGAGCCCCCCGATGAGCATCAAGAGCGACCGTTGGATCCGCCGCATGGCCGAGCAGACCGGCATGATCGAGCCGTTCGAGCCCGGCCAGGTGCGCCAGGCCGCCGATGGCCAGAAGATCGTCAGCTATGGGACCAGCAGCTACGGCTACGACATCCGCTGCGCCCGCGAGTTCAAGGTGTTCACCAACATCTACAGCACCGTGGTGGACCCGAAGAACTTCGACGAGAAGAGCTTCGTCGACATCGAGGCCGATGTCTGCATCATCCCGCCCAACAGTTTTGCGCTGGCCCGCACGGTGGAGTATTTCCGCATCCCGCGCAATGTGCTGACCATCTGCCTGGGCAAGAGCACCTATGCCCGCTGCGGCATCATCGTCAACGTCACCCCGTTCGAGCCCGAGTGGGAAGGCTATGTGACGCTGGAGTTCAGCAACACCACGCCGCTGCCGGCCAAGATCTACGCCGGCGAGGGCTGCGCCCAGGTGCTGTTCTTCGAGAGCGACGAGGTCTGCGAAACCAGCTACAAGGACCGCGGCGGCAAGTACCAGGGCCAGCGCGGCGTCACCCTGCCCAAGACCTGATCGGCACGCCATGAAGTGGGAAGGCCAGCGCCAGAGCGAGAACGTCGAGGACCGGCGTGACGCCGGCGGTGGTGGCATGCCCGGTGGTGCGCCGGGTGGCCGGCGTGTGGGCGGTCGGGGGTTGGGCCTGGGCACGGTGGCCATCGCCCTGGTGGCCGGCTGGATCTTCGGCATCAACCCGCTGACCGTGCTGGGCCTGCTGGGCGGCGAGGGCGGCGGCATGGTGCAGCCGGCGCCCCAGGTGCAGACCGCACCGGCCGTCCGGCCGCCGCCCGACCCGCTGGGCCGCTTCGTCTCCACCGTGCTGGCCGACACCGAGGATGTGTGGCGCGAGCTGTTCCGTGCCCAGGGCGGTGTGTACCAGGATCCGAAACTGGTGCTGTTCCGCGGCGCCACGCCCACCGCCTGCGGCACTGGCCAGACGGCGATGGGCCCGTTCTACTGCCCCGGCGACCAGAAGGTCTACATTGACCTGGCCTTCTACCAGACGCTGCGCGACCAGCTCGGCGCACCGGGCGACTTTGCCCAGGCCTATGTCATCGCCCATGAGGTGGGCCACCATGTGCAGCACCTGCTGGGCATCACCGCCAAGGTGGACGCCCAGCGCGGCCGCATCTCCGAAACCCGCATGAACGCCCTGAGCGTGCGCCTGGAACTGCAGGCCGATTGCCTGGCCGGCGTGTGGGCCCACCATGCCCAGCGCAGCCGCCAGGTGCTGGAGCAGGGCGATGTGGAAGAGGCGCTGAACGCCGCCGCCCGCATCGGCGACGATGCCCTGCAGCGCCAGGCCGGCGGCGCCGTGCGGCCCGACAGCTTCACCCATGGCACCAGCGCGCAGCGGGTGGCATGGTTCCAGCGTGGGCTGGGCGGCGGCCGCATGGCCGACTGCAACACCTTCGACGCACGCCGGCTCTGACCGGCGGCCCGCACAACACCAACGCACCACATCCACCCGAGGAGGACCCATGCCGATCGCCCACCGCCCATCCGCCCAGGCCCTGCAGCTCACCGCGCTGGCCAGCGCCCTGGCCGCCAGCCTGGCGGCCCTGCCCAGTGCCACCCGCGCCCAGCCCACCGCCGAGTCGGCCGAGCGCATCACCATCGTCGGCAGCCGCCGCGCGCAGCCGGCCACCAGCGCCATCGACACCACGGTGCCGGTGGATGTGTATTCGCTGGGCAAGGCGGCCGAATCCGGCGGCCAGTTCGACCTGGCGCAGACGCTGCAGTACCTGTCGCCGTCGTTCAATAGCACCCGCCAGACCGGTGCGGACGGCGCGGACCTGATCGACTCGGCCGCGCTGCGCGGCCTGGGCAGCGACCAGACCCTGGTGCTGGTGAACGGCAAGCGGCGCCACACCGTGGCGCTGGTGAACCTGTTTGGTGCACGCAACCGCGGCAGCACCGGCACCGACATGAACGCCATCCCGCTGCTGGCCATCGACAACGTGCAGGTGCTGCGCGACGGCGCAGCGGCGCAGTACGGATCGGACGCCATTGCCGGTGTCATCAACATCCAGCTGAAGAAGCGCGCCGGCTGCGAGGCGGTGGCCGGGGTTGGCCAGTATTCGGCCGGTGACGGCAAGAACGGCCTGCTGTCGGCCTACTGCGGCCTGAAGCTGGGCGGCGGCGTGCTGGGCATCACCGGCGAATGGCAGGACCGTGGCCGCAGCAACCGGGCCGAGGCCGGCAACCCGCGCATCATCGGCGACACCCAGGTGCGCAACGAGACGCTGTACCTGAACGGCGAACTGCCGCTGGCCGCCGGCACAGTTCTGTATGGCACGGCCGGCCTGCAGAACCGGCGGGCCTCGTCGGCGGCATTCGCCCGCGGCGGCGTGGGCTCGGGCGACATCCCGTCGCGCAACTCCGCGGCCATGTACCCCGACGGCTTCGTGCCCTTCATCAACGGCGACATCGAAGACCGCACCCTGATCGCCGGCGTGCGCACCACGCTGGGCGGCTGGGCATTCGACCTCTCGCACACCCATGGCAGCAATGCCATGCAGTACGACATCAGCCGCACACTGAATGCGTCGATCGCCAACCTCGACCTGATCAACGGCGGCGCCGGCATCAGCCCCAGCAGCTTCGACGCTGGCGGCTTCCGCTTCCGCCAGGCCACCACCAACCTGGATGCCTCGCGCTACTTCGAGGGCTGGTTCGGCGGCAGCAACCTGGCTTTCGGTGCCGAACTGCGGCGCGAGCATTACAGCATCCGCGCCGGCGAGCCCGGCAGCTATGTCGACGCCGACGGCGTGGGCTTCGGCGGAAATGCCGGCAGCCAGGGCTTCCCTGGCTTCCAGCCGGCCGATGTGACCAGCAAGAGCCGCCGCAGCCACGCCCTGTATGCCGAGTTGGAGAGCACGCCCACCGCCGCGCTGACCACCCAGGTGGCGCTGCGCCACGAGCGCTACAGCGATTTCGGCAGCACCACCAACGGCAAGCTGGCCGGCAGCCTCAAGCTCAGCCCGGCGGTGCTGCTGCGCGGTGCGGCCAGCACCGGCTTCCGCGCGCCCAGCCTGCAGCAGGTGTTCTTCTCGTCCACCTTCACCGATTTCATCAGCGGCGTGCCGCTGGACGTGGTGCTGGCGCCCAACGGCGGCGCCATCGCCAACGCCGCTGGCATTCCCAAGCTGAAGCAGGAGAAGAGCAAGAACTTCACCCTGGGCGCCACCTTCAAGCCCGACAGCGCCTGGGCGGTCACGGCGGACGTCTACCGCATCGCCATCGACGACCGCATCGTGCTGTCGGGCCGCTTCGATGAAGGCAACTACCCGGCGCTGGGTGCCACGTTGCAGGCGCTGGGCGTGGGCCAGGCGCAGTTCTTCGTCAACTCGGTCGACACCACCACCACCGGCCTGGACCTCACCGTCTCGCACAAGGGCAAGCTGGCCGGCGGGCAGCTCAACAGCTACCTGGCCTTCAACCACAGCAAGACGCGGGTGGGCGCGGTGCATGCGCCGGTGGCGCTGGCCGGCTTCGAGGACGTGTTGCTGAGCGAGCGCGAGCGCCTGTTCATCGAGCAGGGCGCGCCCAGCCGCAAGGCCACGCTGGGCTTCGAGTACGCCACTGGCGCCTGGACGACGGACCTGAAGATCGTCCACTTCGGCCCGCAGACCCTGGGCACCTTCTCCGGCACCGCCGCCGGCGTGCCCAACGCCCGCTACAAGGCCAAGACCTCGGCCGACCTGTCGGTGAGCGTGGCCCTGGCCAAGAACATCCGGCTGACCGTGGGCGGCAACAACATCTTCAACGTCAAGCCGACGAAGCAGGACCCGAACGAGACCGACAACGGCTTCATCTACGACAGCGTGCAGTTCGGTCTGAACGGCGCCTCGTACTTCGGGCGGCTGCACGTCACGTTCTGAGGGGAAGGGTGGGGCCGGTAAACTGCAGGGTGACCCCCTTGCAACCACCGGCCCTGCCCATGTCCGCACCCACCCCCCAACCCACCGCGCTCACCCTGCACCAGGCCAGCCGCGTGCTGGAAGTGGGCTTTGACGATGGCGCGGTGTTCCGCATCCCCTTCGAACTGATGCGCGTCTATTCGCCGTCGGCCGAGGTCCAGGGCCACGGCCCCGGGCAGGAGACGCTGCAGACCGGCAAGCGGGATGTCGGCATCAGCCAGATCGAGCTGGTCGGCCATTACGCGGTGCAGCCCAGCTTCACCGATGGCCACGACACCGGCCTGTTCACCTGGGGCCTGCTGTACAAGCTGGGCAGCGAACAGGCCGAGCTGTGGTCCCGCTACGAGCAGCGCCTGGCCGAGGCCGGCGTCACCCGCGACACCCCCATGCCTGCCAAGACCGGCGGCGCCTGCGCCAGCCACTGACAGAACCGAAGCAGCAGGAAGCGCCATGGCCAACACCCACTTCGGCTTCAAGACCGTCGACGAGAGCGAGAAGGCCAGCCGCGTGCGCGGCGTCTTCGACAGCGTGGCCAAGCGCTACGACGTGATGAACGACGTCATGTCGATGGGCCTGCACCGCGCCTGGAAGGCTTACACCGTGGCGGTGGCCAACCTGCGCCCGGGCGACAAGGTGCTGGACATCGCCGCCGGCACCGGCGACCTGGCCCGCGCCTTCGCCCGCAAGGTGGGCCCCAGCGGCCTGGTGCTGCACACCGACATCAACGAGGCCATGCTGCGCACCGGCCGCGACCGCCTGGTCGACGACGGTCTGGTGCTGCCCACCCTGGTGTGCGATGCCGAGCAGCTGCCCTGCCCGAGCGGCACCTTCGATCTGGTCAGCGTGGCCTTCGGACTGCGCAACATGACCCACAAGGACCGCGCCCTGGCCGAGATGTGCCGGGTGCTGCGCCCCGGCGGCCGCCTGCTGGTGCTGGAATTCAGCCAGGTGGCTGCGCCGTTGCGCAAGCCCTACGACTGGTATTCACTGAACGTGCTGCCGCTGATGGGCAAGCTGATCGCCAATGACGCCGACAGCTACCGCTACCTGGCCGAGTCCATCCGCATGCACCCGCCCCAGGCCGAGCTGAAGTCCATGATGCAGGCCGCCGGTTTCGGCCATGTGGATGTGCACAACCTCACGGCCGGCGTGGTGGCGCTGCACGTGGGCATCCGCTGCTGAGCCGTGCCCCGCCCGGGACGGGCGGGCACTTGTCACACAGTCGATTGGCGGCGGGGCGGGCATCCCCCGGGCTGGGTGGCGCACGGCCACAGGGTTGTCACTGATCGCCATTACACTTCGCCGGTTATTTGTGACGGTTGCCTGCGCTGGTGCTGGCAGCCTGGTGTAGACGCAGGCCGCAGTCCGGCAGGAGACCTCTCGAACATGAAGACCCCGCAACGTCTGGCCCCCCGCAACGGCATCCTGCGGCTCAGCCTGGTCGCCCTGGTGTCCACGGCCGCCCTGCTGGCCGCCTGCGGCGACAAGAAGGAAAAGGGCGCCAGCCAGACGGCAGCCAAGGTCAACAAGAACGAAGTGACGGTTCACCAGATCAACTTCGTGCTGCAACAGCAGCGCAACATCCGGCCCGAGCAGGCCGATGCGGCCAGCAAGCAGATCCTGGAACGCCTGATCGACCAGGAGCTGGCGCTGCAGAAGGCCGACGACCTGAAGATCGACCGCGACCCGCGTGTGGTGCAGCAGCTGGAAGCCGCCAAGCGCGAGATCATCGCCCGGGCCTACCTGGAGAAGGTGGGCGAAGCCGCCCCGAAGCCCACGCCCGAGGAGATCAAGAAGTATTACGACGAGAAGCCCGCCCTGTTCAAGGAGCGGCGCATCTACAGCATCCAGGAAATCGCCATCGAGGCCAAGCCCGAGCAGGTGGCCACCCTGCGTGAGAAGCTGACCGCCAGCAAGAACATCAACGAGTTCGTCGAGTTCCTGAAGGCCAACGAGTTCAAGTTCTCCGGCAACCAGGCCGTGCGCGCTGCCGAGCAGCTGCCGCTGCAGAGCCTGGACGCGTTTGCCAAGATGACCGACGGCCAGGCCATGATGAACCAGGCTGCCAACGGCGTGCAGGTGGTGGTGCTGGCTGGCAGCCGCAGCCAGCCAGTGGCCGAAGAGCAGGCCCGCCCGGCGATCGAGCAGTTTCTGCTGAACGAGCGCAAGCGCAAGCTGATCGAAGACGACATCAAGGCCATGCGTGGCGCGGCCAAGATCGAGTACGTGGGCAAGTTCGGCGAAGGTGCACCGGGCGCCGCGCCTGCGGCACCGGCCGCCACGGCCACGCCGGCCGCCGCGCCGGCCGCAAGCGGCGCGCTGAACGCCGCCGACATCAACAAGGGCATGGGGCTGAAGTGATGACGCTACGCAAACACCTGCAACCTCTGGCCTACGCGGCTCTGGCCCTGGGCATTTGCCTGGGCTGTGGCGGCATTGCGCCCGTGAAGGCCCAGAGCGGCCAGCCCACCGCCGGCGCCCAGGCCGAATACCGGCTGGGCAGTGGTGACGTGATCCGCATCAACGTCTACCAGAACCCCGACCTGACGCTGGAAACCCGGGTGACCGAGGCGGGCGTGGTCAGCTACCCGCTGCTGGGCAGCATCCGCCTGGGCGGGCTGACGGTGACGGCGGCCGAGAAGCTGATTGCAGAAGGCCTGCGCAACGGCAACTTCGTCAAGCAGCCGCAGGTGACGCTGGTGATCGTGCAGGTGCGCGGCAACCAGGCCAGCGTGCTGGGCCAGGTGAATCGCCCGGGCCGCTACCCGATCGAGGTGGCCGACATGCGCCTGACCGACCTGCTGGCCATGGCCGGCGGCACGGCGGGCAACGGCGCCGACATGGTGATCGTGACTGGCACCCGCAACGGCCAGCCCTACCGGCTGGAAGTGGACCTGCCCACCGTCTTCCAGGCCGGCGGCAAGGACAAGGACGTCATCATCGTCAACGGCGACACCGTGTGGGTGGACCGCCAGCCCATCGTCTACATCTACGGTGAAGTGCAGCGCCCCGGCCCGATGCGCCTGGAGCGTGGCATGACGCTGATGCAGAGCCTGGCCACTGGCGGCGGCCTGACCCAGCGCGGCACCGAGAAGGGAATCCGAGTGCACCGCAAGGGTGCCGACGGCAAGGTGCAGATCATCACGCCCACGATGGACGACGCCATGCGCGACGGCGACGTGGTGTATGTGCGCGAAAGCCTGTTCTGACTCCCACCGGTAGCCTGCCATGACCTTCGGACAATTTCTCTCGATCCTGCGGGCGCGCAAGTGGGCGGCGTTGCTGGTGTTTGTGCTGGTGGTGGGCACCACCGTGGGCGTGAGCCTGGTGCTGCCCAAGCAGTACGACGCCACCGCCAGCGTGGTCATCGACATCAAGCCAGATCCGGTCAGCGCGATGGCCTTCCCGACCATGGCCATGCCCAGCTTCATGGCCACGCAGGTCGACATCCTGGTGAGTGACCGGGTGGCGCTGAAGGTGATCCGCGACCTGAGGCTGCTGGAGAACCCCGCGTTGCGCGAGCAGTGGCAGACCGAAGGTGAGGGCAAGGGCACCATCGAGCAGTGGCTGACCACGCTGCTGCAGAAGAACCTGGACGTGAAGCCCAGCCGCGAGAGCAACGTCATCCAGATCAACTACCGGTCGCCCGACCCGCGCTTTGCGGCCGGCCTGGCCAACGCCTTTGCCCAGGCCTACATCGCCACCACGCTGGAACTGCGGGTGGATCCGGCCAAGCAGTTCAGCGCCTTCTTCGTGGCCCAGAGCAAGGATGCGCGCGCCGCGCTGGAAGTGGCCCAGGGCAAGCTGTCGGCCTACCAGCGTGACAAGGGCATCATCGCCGCAGACGAGCGGCTGGACGTGGAGAACGCTCGCCTGGCCGAGCTGAGCAGCCAGCTGGTGCAGATCCAGGCCATCAGCAGCGAAAGCGGCAGCCGCCAGGCCCAGGCCCAGGGCGCCAGTGGCGACCGCATGCAGGAAGTGCTGAACAACCCGCTGATCGGCGGCCTGAAGGCCGACCTGACCCGCAACGAGGCGCGTCTGCAGGAGCTGAACAGCAAGTTCGGCGACAACCACCCGCAGGTGGTGGAGGCCAAGGCCAACATCGCCGAGCTGCGCACCCGCATCGACGCCGAGATCCGCCGCGTGACCGGTGGTGTGACGGTGACCAACACCATCAACAAGCAGCGCGAGGCGCAGGTGCGCCGCGAGCTGGACGCCCAGCGCGCCAAGCTGCTGCAGATGAAGGCCGTGCGCGACCAGGGCCAAGTGCTGGTGCGTGAGGTGGAGAACGCCCAGCGCGCCTACGACAGCGTGATGCAGCGGCTGAACCAGACGGCGATGGAAAGCCAGGCCAACCAAAGCTACGCCAACCTGCTGACCAGCGCGCTGCCGCCATCCGAGCATGCCAGCCCCAAGATCGTGCTGAACACGGCGCTGGCCGTCTTCCTGGGTGCGCTGCTAGCCGTGGGTGTAGCCCTGCTGCTGGAACTGAGCAACCGCCGCGTGCGCCAGCCCGAGGACGTGATTGCCGCCCTGGGCCTGCCTGTGCTGGGCGTGCTGCCCAAGCCCAATGCCAAGCGCTTCACCTCGGGCAAACATGCCCTGATGCTGCAGCAGCGCGTGATCGGCCTGCCGGCCCCGCAAGCCAACAAGGGCGCCTGAGCGCCGAGCGACGACCCCATGGCCAAGTTCAAAGATTCCAGCGCCACCGATGCCGCCCACGTGGTGCCCGAGCAGGGCACCGATGTGGCCGACCGGTCGATCGGTTCCATCATTGCCGAGACCCGCAACCTCACCGCCGACCAGGTGGAGAAGGTGCTGGCCCACCAGAAGGCCAAGGGCATCCGCTTCGGCGAGGCAGCCATCGCCCTGGGCTATGCCAGCACCGACGATGTGCTGTTTGCACTGAGCCAGCAGTTTCACTACCCCTACGCCGCCGAAGACAGGCGCAAGGCCAACCCCGAACTGGTGGCATTGAACCAGCCCTTCGGCGTGCAGGCCGAGAGCTTCCGGGCCATCCGCAGCCAGATCATGATGCGGCTGTTCAACGAGGGGCAAGAGCGCCGCGCCATCGCGGTGGTCAGCCCGGACAGCGGCGACGGCAAGACCTTCTTTGCCGCCAACCTGGCGGTGACGCTGGCGCAGCTGGGCGGCCGCACGCTGCTGGTGGATGCCGACCTGCGCGGCCCGCGCCAGCATGCCGTGTTCGGCATCGACAACAGTGCCGGCCTGTCGGGCATCCTCAGTGGGCGGGCCGAGGCCAAGGTGATCCAGCAGGTGGTGGGTGTGCCCAGCCTGTTTGTGCTGCCGGTGGGCATCACCCCCCCGAACCCGTTGGAACTTGTGGAGCGCCCGGCGTTCGGACTGCTGGTGCGTGAACTGCTTGCCAAATTCGACCACGTGGTGGTGGACACCCCGGCTGCCCAGTACGGCAGCGACAGTGCCGTGATCGCGGCGCGCTGCGGTGCGGCACTGGTGGTGGCGCGCCAAGGCAAGAGCCAGGTGGTGAGCTTGCAGGATCTGGTGGCCAATCTGGCCGAGACACCCGCCAAGCTGGCGGGGGTGATCGTCAACGAGTTCTGAGCCCATGGCGACGTTGCCAAACGATCGGTCGAGCGCTGTTGCCCAGCAGCGGCAGTCCATCCTGCCCCCTGGTGCCGACTTGATGGTGTTGGTGGCGTTGCTGGCGGGCTTTGCTGCGCTGTACGTGCCCAGCTACATGATGCTGGCCGAGCGCATCTGGCCCACTGATGAACAAGGCCACGGCCCCATCATCCTGGCGGTGAGCATCTGGTTGCTGTACGGCAAAAGGCATGAACTGGCTGCCCTGCAGCGGCGGCCCAGCATGGCCCTGGGCTTGCCCTTGCTGCTGGTCGGCCTAGTGATGTACGTACTGGGTCGGTCGCAGTTCATCATGGTCTTCGAGGTGTTCTCCCAGATCCTGGTGCTGGCTGCAATGGTGCTGATGTTTCTTGGCAAGCGCGCGCTGCGGACTGTCTGGTTCCCGTTGTTTTTTCTGCTGTTTATGGTGCCGCTGCCGGGCAGCTTGGTGGCATCGATCACCGGGCCGCTGAAGAGCGCGGTGTCTGCTGTTGCTGCCGGCTTGCTGTACCAACTGGGTTACCCAGTAGGCCGTGCCGGTGTG
Source organism: Pseudaquabacterium pictum (assembly GCF_005403045.1). GTDB lineage: Bacteria > Pseudomonadota > Gammaproteobacteria > Burkholderiales > Burkholderiaceae_C > Pseudaquabacterium > Pseudaquabacterium pictum. Next base: position 128,857 of record NZ_BJCL01000013.1, on the reverse strand, counting down.
GTCATGACCGTGGGCCCATATCAGTTGCTGGTGGCAGACGCCTGCGCTGGCCTGAACAGCATGTTTACGCTGGAGGCTCTGGGCCTGCTCTACATGAACCTGATGCGCTACACCAACGTAGTGCGCAACGTGCTGCTGGCAATCCTGATCATCCCCATTTCATTTGCCGCCAACATCGTGCGGGTGATGATCCTGGTGCTGGTCACCTACCACCTGGGTGATGAGGCTGGGCAAGGCTTCATCCACGGGTTTGCAGGCATGGTGCTGTTCATCGTGGGCCTGATGCTGATGCTGGCCACCGACAGCGTGCTGCGGCTGATGTTTCGTGAAAAGGCGGCTAAGCCATGATGACCAGCGTTCGGTGGCGCGCATTGCTGGTGGCCTTGCTGATGGTGGCCAGTGCTGGGGCCGCCGTGTTTGGCCGGCCCACCAAGCACATGGCCGACCAGATCGGCATGCCCAACCTGGAAGCCATGTTCCCCAAGGCATTTGGTGAATGGCGGGTGGACACCAGCATGCCGGTGGTCTTGCCGTCGCCAGATGTGCAGGCCTTGCTCGACAAGATCTACAACCAGGTGCTGTCGCGGTCCTATGTCAACGCCAAGGGCGAACGCATCATGTTGTCGGTGGCCTATGGCGGCGACCAGTCCGATGGCACCAGTGCCCACCGGCCCGAGGTGTGCTACCCCGCGCAGGGGTTTGCCATCACGGCCAACAAGTTGCAGACCTTGCCGGTTGGTGGGCGCCAATTGCCGGTCCGGCAGTTGATGAGCAAGCTGGGGCCGCGCAATGAACCGATCACTTATTGGGTGGTGGTGGGTGGCGACGTGGTCACAACAGGCATTGGGCAGAAACTGGCACAGATGCGCTACGGTGTGCGCGGCATCGTTGCCGACGGCATGCTGATGCGCGTGTCGAACATCGAAGCCGACATGGCGAAGGGCCACCAGTTGCAGGCGCGTTTCATTACCGACCTTGCCGGCCAAATGGATGCGGCGTCGGCCTCGCGCGTCTTTGGCAAGGTTGGCTCGTGAGCTTGGAGTGGGCCGGTTGCGTTAGCTGCATGTGCTCAAGCGGCTGCCGTCGGGAACAGTGCGGTTCCTGTGATGGATCTTTGTCTCCGGCTGCTGACCAGGTCAGATGAAGCGCAATTTTGTTTACACAGCAGTTTCGGTTGGGAGCCGGCTGCTGGTGGGGCTGTTGCTCTTTCTGCTGTTGGCACGCTTGTGGGGCCCACCACAGTTCGGCTTGTTCAGCTTCGTTTTCAGCTTTAGTGCTCTGATGGCCTTGCTGGTGGATTTCGGCTTCGCGCTGTACCTGTTGCGCGAGGTGGCGGCCAGGCCCGAGGAGGCGGCGAGGCTGATCTCGGAGGCATTCCGGGCCAAGCTGTTGCTGATGCTCGCGGCCGTTCTGTTGATGGTGTGCGCCAGTGTGGCCATCGGGCCGACCGTCTTGCCACCCGCCCTTGTCACACCGCTCTTTTTGGCCGCACTGGCCATGTCGTTTTCCGACTTCTTCGCGGCACCACTTCGCGCGCTGGGCCGGTTTGACCTGGAGGCCGGCTTGGTCACGCTGGCCAATGCGCTGCAGTTTGCACTCGCCGGGGCAGTGGCATTGCATGGCGGTACACCCATGCAGGTGGCGTGGGCGATGGTGGTTTCACGTTGCTTCTACTTGGCAATGGCCTGGCGCGCAGCTTGCAAGGTGACACCAGCGCTGCGCCTGCGCGACCCCGTTCTGCTGGGGCCTTTGTCTACGCTACGCCGTGCTTGGCCCTATGGTGTGGACGGCATGTTGGTCACGGCTTGGAATCAGTTGGATGTTGTGGTCGTCCGTGCACTGTTCGGCACGCAAGCTGTTGGTTTGTACAGTGCAGGACAGAAGATTGTTCTGGGGGTTGGTGCGTTGGCACCTGTGGTTGGCAATGTGATGATTCCTCGCCTGTCTCGATTGGCATCTGACGCTAATCCCCGCTTCTGGCCGACAGCGGCAAAGACCGGCGGTCTGATGGCCCTCATCGGTGCTTCCTTTGGACTGCCGCTGATGCTCTTTCCGCAGCAGTTGGCGGATGTGATGTTCGGCCAGTCTTTTCAAGGGCTGGCTGCACTTTTGCCATTGTTTGGTGCTGTTCTGATGCTGCGATATGTGGCTGCGAGCGCGGGGGTCGTGATCACTGCGGCCGGATTTCAGTCAAAGCGGGTCGTTGTTCAATTGGTTAGCTTGGGTGTCATGGCGGGGTTGCTGGGATTGCTCTCCGTCTCCCAGAGGCAACTCGATGATTTCGTTCGAATTTATATGGCTGGGCAGATTTCAATGACGTTGGGGTACTTCTGGTGGGTTTGGCGTTTGCAGAGTGGGCAAACTGCCCGTGGTAAGTAATGACCACGATCAATGTTGGCCTGTTGTGGCACAGTCTTGATTCCGGCAACCTAGGTGTTGTCGCCTTGACGGTATCTCAGATGCGGCTTGTACGTGAAGCTGCAAACGCAGCGGGTGTGCAAGTCAGATTTGTGGTGATTGGCGGAACACGCGAAGGTGCCGATGCGGGGTCGTCTGGGGCGGATGCCGTTTGCCGTGTCACTCGAAACCGCTTGTTGGGGTTCGATTCGAAGTTGCGTGAAACCTTTGCCGGTTGCGATCTCATCCTCGACATCGGTGAAGGCGATAGTTTCGCTGATATTTACGGCCTGAAGCGACTGGTGTTCCACATCGGCACAAAGCTCTGGGCCCAACGAGGCTCTCGACGTTTTGTGTTCGCGCCGCAAACACTTGGACCTTTCAAAGGCAATATCACTGGCTGGTGGGCTAACCGGGTAATGGCGGGTGCCGACCTGGTTTGCACCCGTGATCAGCTTTCGACAGCGTTTTACCAGGGGCGCGGATTGAAAACGCCACTGCTTGAAGTCACTGATGTGGCCTTTGCCCTGCCGTTCGAGCAGGCGCAGAAATTTGGTGGTCGGCCTCGTGTCGGCATCAACGTTTCCGGTTTGCTTTGGTCGGGTGGTTACACCGGCAACAACCAGTTCGGTTTGAAACTCGACTACAGAAGGTCCATCCTGGACCTCGTGGACTGGTTCACTGTGGTTGCTGGCGCGGATGTCTGGTTGGTCCCACACGTCGTTACCCCAGACCGCGAGGTGGAGGATGACTGGCGTGCGTCTCAGCAGGTTTCTGCATTGCGGCCACATGTACAACTGGCTGGCCCATTCGAGTCGCCAAGCGCCGCGAAGAGTTTCATTTCCGGTCTGGACTACTTCACCGGGGCACGCATGCATGCCTGCATCGCCGCATTTTCGTCTGGTGTGCCCGGTGTGCCCATGGCCTACAGCCGCAAGTTCACAGGCTTGTTCGGCACGTTGGGTTATTCACATGTCGCCGATTGCCAGGTTGAGTCCGAATCGCAGGTCATTCAACGCATCAAGACAGGGTTTGAACATCGCGACGAACTGGCGCAGCAGGTGCGGGTTGGTATGCAGGCTGCCGAGGGCCGCCTTGACCGCTATCGGGCTGCATTGGCAAGCCTGCTGACGGAGTGTGCCGGTGCGCACTGACCAAACCCTGGCCGGTATCGTCAAGTCCGGCCTGTGCTCTGGATGCGGAGCCTGCGTGCCCGCGGTCGGACCGTCGGTTGTCGCGATGCGGCTGAATGCCAAGGGCTTCCTCCGGCCGCATGCCGAGCGGGACCTGACCGATGCCGAGCAAGCGCGAGTTCGGGCTGTCTGCCCGGGACTTGGTCTTTCTCATCCAGTGCGGTTTGAGGAGGGCACCCGTTACGAGCCGGCGTGGGGCCCTGTGCGGCGCGTTTCTGCCGGCCATGCGGTGGACCCGGATGTGCGTCATCGCGGCTCGTCTGGTGGCGTGCTCTCGGCGCTGCTGATCCACCTGTTGGCGAGTCGCCAGGTCGACTTCGTGCTGCACGTGCAGGTGGCACCCGGTGAGCCGCTCCGCAACGAGGCGATGATCAGTCGGACGCGATCTGAAGTGCTGGATGGTGCCGGGTCACGCTACTCTCCTGCTTCACCGGTGGCTGCACTGCCTGTGGCACTTGCTCTACCCGGACGGTTTGCGTTTGTGGGCAAGCCGTGCGACGTTGCAGCGGTCCGAAAGATCATCTCGCAAGAGCCGTCTCTGGCTGAGCGGATTCCCATCTTGCTGTCGTTCATGTGCGCCGGTACGCCCAGCCAGCACGGGACCTCGGCCATCTTGAAGCAGATGCAATTGGTGTCTGAAGACGTCGTGCATTTTCGCTACCGGGGTGACGGTTGGCCGGGTTTGACGCAGGCGAGAACGGCGGCCGGCAGGACTGAGGCGATGGACTACAACACGGCTTGGGGCAACATCCTCAATCGCCATCTGCAGACACGCTGCAAGCTCTGCGCCGATGGCACTGGTGAGTTTGCCGACGTGGTGTGTGCCGATGCTTGGTACGGTCGAGACGGCTATCCGGACTTCACGGAACGTGATGGACGCAGTTTGGTGGTTGCGCGCACGGTTGTGGGTGAGCGCCTGGTTGCTGAAGCGCAGCGGGCATCCGTACATTTGGAACCTTTCGACCCCGGCGATTTGCGCGCAATCCAGCCCTATCAGCACAGGCGCAAGTCGGTGCTCCTTGCCCGCATGCTGGCGCTCCGTCTTCTTGGTGGCGCCGTGCCTAGCTACCAAGGCCTTCAGCTTGGCCAACTGGCAGTACGGACTTCACCGGTTGGCCTTGCCAAGGAATTTCTGGGTGCGGCTCGGCGTTTCCTCGGTAATCGCTTCTGAATGTCGGCTGGAGAACATCCATGTTGGTGAGACGAGGAGGGCCGCAGGCGGTATGGCGCGGCTTGGCCTTTGGCCTCGGGTTGGTATTGCTGACGCTGATCGTTGCAGTCGCGACGCTCTTTTCGTCAGGTGCGCCATTTCTGTCCATCTGGCTGGTTCTGCTTGTTTTTGGCGCGATCGGAGCCGGTGTTCTGGTGCTGGCGCCCCAGGCGTCCGCAGGCATCGAGCGTTTCGGCTTCGGGCTCTTGGTGTTTTTTGTGTTTGCCACCGTCTTGTGGCCGCGTTATGCCGGGTTCAGGCTGCCAGGCATGCCGTCATTCTCGCTGTCTCGGTTGTCCCTGTTGGCCTTGCTCATAGTGGGCATGTATCTGTTGGCAAAGGGGCCAGCGTTTCGACAGCGCTTGCAGGAGCGTGCAGCCCAGTTTCGAGTGGTGATCTACCCTGTGCTGCTGCTCATTCTGTGGAAATTGGTGGCGTCCGTCGCTTCAGAGTACCCAGTGATTGCCGTCCGCGCCTGGCTCAATGATGTGCTGTCCACATTCGCGCCCCTGTTCATTGCCCTTGGCGTCGTGCAAACCCGTAACGATGTGCACAAGCTGGTTGCGGCGTTCGTCGCCTCGGCACTTTTGGTGGGCTTGCTGGGCCTGTTGGAGTGGCGTCTTGGCCACAATCTCTTTGCCGGAATCCTGCAAGTCGACTCCGAATATCTTGAGCAAGTTCTGCGTGAGAAACTGCGCGGTGATGGTGCCCGATTGCAGTCCACCTTCAGCCATCCGCTGACCCTGTCGGAGTTCATGGTACTGGTCACGCCGGTGACCGTGTACTGGGCCTTCAGTCAAGGGTTTCGATGGCTGCGAGCACTGGCACTGCTCGCACTGCTCTGCCTGTTTGCAGTGATCGTGGCCAAAACTGGATCACGGTCTGGCATCGGCACCTATGTGCTGGTGCTTGGGCTGTTGGCGCCTGCCATGCTCTTGCGCCGCTACAAGCTGGCGAGGCACTCGGTTGCCGCTGCTTTGAACTTGCTGGTCGCGATTGCGATCGTGTGTATCGGTTTGGTGGCTGTGTACTTCGTGCTGGACATCGTGGTCGGCAGAACAGCAGCCGAGCAATCCAGTTCGCTGGTGCGCCTGCGCATGTGGGAGGCGGGTCTGGCGAAGGCAGCGGTCAGTCCGTTGCTTGGCTACGGCCAGGACATTGGTGGTCAAGTTTTGGGCTTCGTCGGGAACTATGGTGTGCTGACCTTGGACAGTTCCTACCTCTCCTACTTGCTTGACGGTGGTTTTCCGTCATTGATATTGTTTGCATTCGTCTTGCTCGCGCTCGTTGGTCTTGGTCTTCGCCATGGATTGGCGCAGGCCGAACCCGACTTGCTTGCGCTGGCCTTGGCCGCTTCAGTCTTCGGCTTTGCCCTGATCAAGGGGGTGTTGTCGTTGCCGCACAACCACGGGCTGGTCATGGTGCTGGTGTCTTGCATGCTGGTGAGCATTGCCGACCGCCTGCGCACATTGCAGGTGGTGCAACCTGCAGCGCATCCACGGCGTTTCGGGCTGCGGCACCCATGACACCACGCATCTGGCTGATCGTCCTCAATTGGCGGAACGGGCCTGACACCATCGACTGCTTGGCATCGATCCGTGACGTTGCCGACCCGGCCATTGCCGGTGTGGTGGTCTGCGACAACGCCTCAGGTGACGGGTCGCTCGAACTGATCCGGTCGTGGTTGCAGTCCAGCGGCGTGTGTTTGGTGGACCGCACCACGCAGCCGGCCGCCGCCTGGCCTGAACCGCCAACCCCTGGCCAGCAGTGCACGGAAGGCGCCCAGGCCTGGAATCGGTTGCCCGTGGTGCTGGTGGACACAGGTGGCAATCTGGGCTTTGCAGGCGGCAACAACGTCGGCATCGCACTTGTGCAACGCCATGCTGACTACGACGGGATTCTGCTGCTCAACAACGACGCGATGCTGGCGCCGGGGTGTGTCAGTGCCATGGCCATGCGCATGGCTGAACGCCCTGGTCTGGGCATGTGCGGGGCCACCGTTGTGTTCGACTGGGACCGGTCGATCGTTCAGGCCTACGCCGGCGCCAGGTTCTCGCGCTGGCTGGGGCGCGCAAAGTTGCTTGGCGCCCATGCTGGGGTGTCGGCGCAGCGCGACCAGGGTTGGGTCGAGTCGCAGCTGGACTACATACTTGGTGCTGCTCTGATGATTTCTCGGCCCTGCCTGGAGGCCACCGGCGCCATGTACGACGGCTATTTTCTCTATTACGAAGAGATTGACTGGGCTGTGCGTGCAAGGCGACGGGGTTTCGGCCTCGGTTACGCACCTGGCGCCGTGGTCTATCACAAGGAGGGACGCACCATCGGGTCCAGCACGGACAGGTCAAAGCGCAGCCTGTTGTCCGAGTATTACCTGGTCCGCGCGCAGATCAGGTTCACGGTGCGCTTCTACCCCTGGTGCCTGCCGACAGTAGTGGGGCTGGGGCTGGCCAAGTGCTTGCGCAGTGTGATCGATCGCGACGTGCGTCGTGCGCTCGTGCGTCTGCGTGCCATGTTCGGCCTGGCCTGGCAGCCTTGACCGCCATGCACACCGTGCACACTCAACTGCCGACGGCCATGCCCGTGCTGGCACTGAAGGACGGGCTCTTCATTGCGTGGAAGGACGATTGCTTCCGTTCCAGGGCTACCGCGCGCACCTTTGGTGTCGAGATCATCTTTCTCGGCCGCCAAGGTGGTCGCCAACCCATGCGCTACTTGAGGCTGATGTGGCGCACCTGGCAGTTGCTGCGAGCGCGCAAGCCAAAGACCATCATCTGCCTGAATCAGCCGCCGATGTTGCCGTTGGTTTGCGCTCTCTGGGCAGCGGGGCACAACGGTGATGTGATCCAGGACTTTCACAGTGGCGCGCTGTCCAAGCCGCAATGGCGGTTGTTTCAGCCGCTGTACCGCTGGATGACCCGGCGTGCGCCAGTGACCTTGATGCACAACCGTGCTGATGCCGGCATCGTTGCAGCCTGGCGGTCCGCGACCGCGCTGTTGCTGACCCTGCCGAGTGCGGCCCCGTTAGGTGTGGAGCGGCAGGTCTCCGGAGATCGGCCACGCTTCATGTTTGTTTGCACCTTCGCGACCGACGAGCCTGTGGAGCTTGCGATCGAGGCCTTTGCCGCCTGCCCGGAGGCAGACTTCTGGATCACCGGCAACTACCGGAAGGCTGGCCTCGACCAGGCCAAGATGCCGGCCAATGTTCGGCTGCTGGGCTTCATCGACTATGCAACTTACCAGCAGGTGATGGCGGGCAGCACGGCGGTGATCACACTGTCCGACCGCCCTCACATCATGCAGATGGCTGTGGAGGAGGCCATCAGCCTGGGTGTCCCGGTGCTCACGAACCATTCGCCAACGTTGGCAGAAGCGCTTGGAGCGGCCGGGGTGTTCACCAGCCTGGATGCAGCAGCTCTGGCGGCTGGCGTCCGCCAAGTGCTGGATCAGCAGCCCCAGTTGGAGTTGGCAGCGTCCACCGCGCGCCAGCGTTGCTGGGCCGCCGTGCAGTTGGAACTGGATGGGCTGCGCACACGCCGTCCGGAGTTGTTCTGTTGAGAGCCCGCATCGACCGCATCGCTTGGCTTTGGCGCAGGCTGCGCAACATGGGTGTCGCAGAACTGGCACACAGACTGCGCGAAGCGCTGCGCCGGCAAAGCACGCGTTGGCTGCGCCAAGGCTGGGCCGCCTATGCGCATGAACCGCAGTTGCCTGCGGTGCTGCCGGGCTTGAAGGACCGCGTGCACATGTCTGACGAGGCACTGCGCACCGCCATTGCGCAAGGTGCCAAGCGCTTTCGGCAGGGTCAGTTCACCGCGCTGGGTGTGCATTGGCCGGCGGGCTCCATCAGCATGGCGTTTGACGCGAGTCTTTGGACACTGGACCCTTGTACCGGCAAATCGTGGCCGGGCAGCGAGCGCTACTGCTTTGACATTGCCTATCGGCTGGAGCGCGGCATTGGTGATGTCAAGTATGTGTGGGAGTTCGGGCGCCTCCAGTTCCTGCCACTGCTGGCTGCCGATGCGGCACTCAACGGCTGTACGCCATCGCTGGAAGCTGTGGGCTCTGCCATTGACAGCTGGTACGAGAACAACCCCCCATTCCGTGGCATCCACTGGGCCGAGTTGCTGAATGTCGCAATCCGGGCCATCAACCTTCTGGTCGCGCTGTCACTCTGTGGTGACCGCTTGCGGCCCGCAACGCTGGGTCGCGCGCGGGCGATGCTGGCTGCGCATGCGCGCTTGCTGGCCCTGTTCCCGTCGCTGCACTCTTCGGCAAACAACCACCTGGTCGCCGAATGTGCTGCCGAGTATCTGATCGCGGTGGCTGTGCCGGAGCTGCCGGATGCGGGCCATGCGCGGGCGGCAGCACGGGCGCAGCTTGTCACGCAATGCCTGAAGCAGATCCTGCCGGACGGCTGGCCGGCGGAACAGTCACCCAGCTATGGCGCGTTCACTGCCGAATTCATACTGCTGGCATCCGTCGTGGCCGAGGCTGCGTCCGAACCCTTTGCGACCGAGGTGGCGCAACGCCTGGACGCGTTTGCCATGCACGTGGTGGCATTGGCCAATCGGCATGGTGTTGTGCCGCCGCTTTGCGACAACGACGAAGGCCGGGTGCTGACGTCGGGTGAGCACGAAGCCGACTATCCGATGTCAATCGCAGCTGCCATCTGTGCGGTGCATGGGCGCGCGCTGGCAGGCGAGGGGCTGCCGGGCCTGCGACTGCGTGATGCTATCTTTGGCCGGCCCGGGTTGGGGCCCACACCGGTGATGGGCACCAGTTTGTTCGCCGATGGCGGATGCAGCGTGGACCGCCGCCAAGTCGCCGGCCGCGCATGCTTGCTGACTTTCGACCACGGTCCCTTGGGCTATCTGTCGATCGCTGCGCACGGGCACGCTGATGCCCTGTCTGTCACCCTGGACGTTGACGGTGACCCGATGCTGGTTGATCCGGGAACCTACCTGTACCACTCCGGCGGACAGTGGCGAGACTGGTTCCGCAGCACGCGCGCGCACAACACGCTGAATCTCCAGGGCGCGGACCAGAGCACGATGGCCGGCCCGTTCAACTGGTCAGCCAAGGCGGATGCGCGTCTGGAGTCGACCGGCGGTCAGGCGGCATGGCCGTGGCGTGCATCGCACGACGGCTACATGCGCCGGTTCGGTTTGCGCCATGAACGCACCATCGTCGCCCTGGACGACGGATACCAGATCACCGATCGCCTACTGGGCAAGGCGCCGGCGCCTGTGACTGAAGTGGTGTTTCAGTTGGGTTTGGCTTACAGCGCAGTGCGCGACGGATCAGGCTTCATCGTGCACAACCGCACGGGGCCGGTTGCGCGGCTTGTATTCGAGGCGCAAGGTGATCTCCTGTGCCAGCGCGGCGGTGCCATGGGCGCTGGCGGTTGGGTTTCGCCCCGCTTTGGAGTGCGCCAGGAGTCGGACCGTATCTCGTGGTGCGGGCACGTGCCTGCTGATGGTGCCGTTGTCCGCATCCAGTTGTTGACCCGTGATCGGATTACGGGCGAGGAGTTTGTCTGATGAGAAGCGTGCAACTGCCAGGGTTCGCCATGGCTGCCGGCGCAATCGGGTTCGGCTGCGCGTCGCTCGGCTCCCGTGTGGCGCCTGCCGACGGCGTGCGGGCCATGGCCGAGGCCCACGCCGCAGGCGTGAACTGGTTCGACGTGGCACCGGCCTATGGCGCTGGCGATGCCGAGTCAATCCTGGGAACCTTTGCCCGGGGCCGTCGCGACCAACTGCTGATTTGCACCAAGGTGGGCCTGGCGCCGCCGCAGCGCAATGCCTTGCTGAAGTCGGCCTATGCGGCGGCGCGGCCACTGGTGGGTGCACTCAAGGGGTTGCGCAAGGCATTCAGGCGGATTCCTGCCACGCGCAACGTCGCTGTACCACTCACACCGGCGCTGCTTGTCGAGTCGCTGGAACGCAGCCTGCGGCGGCTGGGAACTGATCATGTCGACGTCTTTGCACTGCACAAGCCCGTGCACGCCGATATTGCGCGCGATGACATCCTCCAGGCGCTGAGCGACCTGCGGCGCGCCGGCAAGGTGCGGCATGTGGGCGTTGCCGGTGACGCGCATGCAGCGCAACTGGCTTTGGCACATCCCGATGTCTACACCGTGCTGCAGTTGGCGGACGACCCCGTGGACCAACCGTTACGCAGATTGCAAGCCGCCGCGGCTGGACGACTCAGCTTTATCACCCATTCTGTGCTGGGAGTGGACGGCATGCGCGAGCGATTGACCCAGGCGCTACATGCCGGTGGCGCGCCGGCGGTGCGCAGACTGACCGATGCGGGCTATGCAGGCAATGCAGAGCAGACGGTGTCGCAGCTGTTGGTTGACCGTGCGCTGGCGGCCAACGCAGGGGGTGTCGTGTTGATGTCGATGTTCTCATCGAAGCACCGTGCTGCAAACATTGCCCGCGCCGAGGGCAAAGTGCGACCTGATGCGATCGAACTGGTGGCCGACCTGCTGGCCGATGGCGGCCGGGCGGCGCGATGATCGGGCGGGGTGCTGAAGGCTTGGACATGCAGGCCGCAGATGTCTGCGTGGTGGGGGCCGGGCCCGCCGGCATCACGCTCGCCCTGGAACTGGCCGCCAGGGGGCAGAAGGTGCTGGTGCTGGAGTCCGGCGGTGAACAGCAGGACGACGCGCTGCAGGAACTGTCCGCAGCTGATGTGGCGAATCCGCAGGTGCACGACGACCCGCGTATCTGCATGGCAAGGCGCCTTGGCGGTACTTCGAACCTATGGGGTGCCCGATGCCAGCCGTTCGATCCCATCGACTTTGCCCATCGCGACTGGGTGCCCGATGCCGCTTGGCCCATCGGCTTCAGCGACGCGCTATCACCTTGGTATGGGCGCGCCTGCGAACTGCTCTCCTGCGGTGAGCCTGCTTTCCAGGATGCCGGGTTGTCGGGTCGGAAGCCGGACCCTATCGTCGATGTGACTCGTCTGGAGCGCTTCAGCACCGCCCCGAAAATGCAGCTCGCACACGGCCGTGTGCTGGCGCACAGCCCGCTCATCGACCTGAGGCTGCATTGCACGGTGGTCGACATCCAATTGGACGAGCATGGCCATGCAGCGTCATTGCAGGTCTGCACACCGGACGGACAGCGGCATGCAGTGCCCGTCCGGCGGTTGGTGTTGGCGATGGGGGGCCTGGAGAGCACCAGGCTGCTGCTCAACCTGCAGCGCCGCCATCCAGCCCTGTTCGGGGGCGACGCTGGGCCGCTCGGCCGCCATTACATGGCCCATGTGATCGGCGAAGTCTCCGATATCACCTTTGCGGACGCGGCGATCGATGCTGCGTTCGACTTCTTCCTGGATGGCCGTGGGTCCTATGCACGCAGGCGCTTCATTCCAAGCGATGCAGCGCAGCGGTCCCACCAACTGCCCAACGTGTCGTTCTGGCCGGTGGTGCCCCCAGTGGCAGATCCGCGGCACCGCAGCGCCTTGCTCTCGACGGTGTTCTTGGCAATGGCAATGGGGCCGATCGGGCGCTTGCTGATGGCCGAGGCAATCCGTCGCTACCACGCACCGCCGGGCACGCCCTGGTCCCCCCACGTCGGGAATCTGCTGCGCGGGCTTCCCGCTGCGGTATCCGGCAGTGTCGGATTCCTGATGCGGCGCTACGTGAGTCGGCCGCGTGTACCTGGCTTCTTCATCCGCAACGACAGCCGGCGGTATGGCCTGTCATACCATGCTGAGCACTTCCCGCATGCAGACAGCCGCGTCCGCTTGAGCGACCAGACCGACCGCCTTGGCTTGCCCAAGCTGCAGATTGACTTGCGCTTTGGCGAGGAGGACGCTGCCGCCTTGTTCCGTGCGCATGAATTGATGCGTGCCTGGCTCTTGAACAACAAATTGGGGGAACTGCACTATCGGCAGCCGGCTGAAGAAACGCCGGTAGCGATCTTGGCTGCGGCCCGGCACGGTACGCATCAGATCGGTACGGCCCGGATGGCAAGCGAAACTGGGGCGGGTGTGGTCAATGAGGATCTTCAGACGTTCGACGTGCCAAATTTGTATGTCAACAGTTCGGCCGTGTTTCCGAGCTCTGGTCAAGCAAATCCCACGTTAACGATTGTTGCTTTGTCGGTGAGACTTGCTTCACACTTGGCGCAGTAGCCCGTTTGCTTAAGCGTCTCCCTCCTTGCATGCTAGGCCGGTCTTGAAAGTCGAAAGTAGCACTGAGATTGCTTTGTTGGTTTTATGCGATGAAATTTTGATCTGTTGCGTTTAAATCAAATAAGCTTTGACTAATCAGGAATCACCCGCTCTCGCGCCAAAACGACCAGACATCGAAATTGCTCGTTTGGTCAGCGCTTTCGGTATCGTATGGTTTCATGCGGAGGGCACTCAGTCCCCGGTGGCATATGCTGGCTTAATATTTTATATTATGCTGTCAGTGTTTTTGAGTGGAAGTCGAATTATTGATTATCAGTCCATTCAAAGACGCTTTTTTAGGATCATTGTCCCGTGGTTTCTATGGTTTTTGGTTTACGCGGCGGCAAATTTCTTTGCGGGCAAGCCTGTAGTCAATGTGGAATCAGGTTGGATGGCTGGAGTATTGGCTGGACCCAGCATTCATTTGTGGTACATGCCTTATATATTTTTGGTACTCCTGCTTTTTGATGTCGTAAAGAATAACTTCTCTGTGCATACTGTTGCTGGGCTGTCCCTGCTTTCGGGTGCAGCAATGTTCTTAGTGGGGGCAAGCTGGCGCCCGCTCTCGGTTCAGCTTGGTTATCCCATCGCGCAGTGGATGCACGCGCTCCCTGCGGTTTTATTCGGAGTGTTTATATACTATTTTCGGTCTTTGACCCCCATTCAACTTGGACTAGGCGTATTTTTGACGGGTTGGTCTCTGCTGATGTCTGGCCTCGATCTTAGGTTTGGGTTGCCATATCTTGTTGGGTCGGCGGCGATGATCGCAATCGCTGCGGGCTGGTTCAGTCCCAGAATCGGTTTTGACTTGTTGCCGTTATCTGAGTGTACACTTGGAATATATCTGTCGCATACTGCATTCCAAAAGCTGCTGGCGAATATGGGGCTTCCTCCTGGTGCTGTTTTGGCGACCCTCAGTTTCTTCTTATCGTTGACGTTTGTATTTCTTGCTAGGAAGCACTCTGTATTCTTCCGCAGATACATGTCCTAATAAATTATATTTCTGTTGGTTTTGGTCTGGTTTGATGCACTATCGGGGCCGATTTGCATATCTTATGCTCAGATCTCCTCCAAGCCAAATATGAAAGTACGGCCTATCTTTTGCGATCTGGCGATCCAGCGTGCTGTCTGGCCAAATATGCAAGGCGAGTTCAGCCCAGGCCCACTCCGCAGGGCGCGGTTTCACGATCGTCTGCTTCTGGCCAGTGAGCCTGGTGAACACATCCGGATCCAACATGCCGGCCCGCACGCTGTCGGCCAGGCGGTGCAAGGCCGCCAGACCAGGCGCAGGCACGGTGACCGCATTGGCCTTTGCAATCGCCGCCAGCAGCAGCAAGGGTCCGAGTGCGAAGGCGTGGTACTCCAACGCGCGTGGCCCGCGGCGCAGTTCCAGCGGAAGATGGCCGGACGGGTCGATGTCGTCCAGCGCCGCGACGAAGCGAGACATCCCCCAGTGGAACAACTCCTGGTCATTGCTCGCCATGCCGACGGCAGCACAAGACAGTGCAGCCCAGTAGGCATGGTTGTTGTTGCGGCTGTTCAGCCCCCAGATGGCCGGCCGACTGTAGAACGCATGCACATCGTGCCCCATGCGTGACAGCCAGGCCTCGATGCGGGTGCGTTGTGCCGGTGTCGCTGCCTGCCGGCTCTCGATGTAGGCCAGTGCGTAGGTGATGGATCCCCACTTCTTCTCGTACTCGCCCTGGTTGGAGTTCTCTCCCAGATAGGCCCTTCCGCTGGCCCAGTGGTCGAGATGCCGAACAACGCACTCCATGGCAGCAGTCGCAAACTGCGGCGCCTTCAGCGAGATGCTGGCCATGTCCGCAATGATGCGGTTGAACTGGCGAACCGGCCGCGTGGCCTCGATTTCGGCGGCGGCCAACTGCGGGTCGACCTGGGAAATCGAGCCGTCTCCCCGCTTGTAGCGCGAGCCATGCTGCAGTTGGAATGGCGGATTCACCAAGTCCGGACAAGGCCGAGGGCGCACGGACGGATCAACCGGCATCGCACGCATGGCCGCCACTTCGTAGGGCAGCTTGAAATTGTTGGCGAGCGCAGGCAATGCCTGGCCGCCAAGCACCAGCGCCAGCAGCAGGGCTGGGCCCTGTTGAGCCCAAATGGCCCCATGCGGGCGTCGTTCCGTCGCGTCTTGGGAAGGCTTGTGTGCCAGCGCCGGCGCCTTCGGTGCAGCCATCGTCAGGTCCACAGCGTTTCGTAGGCGCGCAATAGCTTTGGCACCTCATAGCGCCATTCCAGTTCGTGTTCCACGCGGTTGCGCCCGAATTGCCCCATGTGCAGGCGCCGTTCCGGATCGTCCAGCAACGCTACGATCTTGTGTGCCATGTCAACGGCATCATTGCGCGCTGCATAGAGCGAGGCTTCCTGGGCAGAAAAGCGGCCCTCTGCCAAGTCGAACTGCACGATCGGTTTGCCCAGGGCCATGTACTCCATGATCTTGTTCATGGTCGATTTGTCGTTCATGTCGTTGGCCACATCGGGGTTGACGCAGACGTCAGCGGTGTTAAGCATGTCCAACAACTCCGCGTCCGGCACCCGCCCCGTGAAAGTGACGTGATCGGCCAGTCCTAGTTGCCCCGCCAACTGCTGCATCTCTTCAAGCGAGGTGCCGCCGCCCACAAGCCCGAAGTGGACATCATCGCGTTTCAGTTCATGCACGATGTGCCGTGCCGCCCGCAGCAGGTAATCTATGCCTTCCTGCTTGCCCATCACCCCGACATAGCCGACAAGGAAGCGTCTGCCCCGCTTCAGTTCCGGCTTGGGTGGTTGAATCTTCAGGCGATCAAGCTTCGGCCCGCTGCGTACAACAAACACGCGGTCGGCGCGCATGCCGCCCCGCTCAAGCGCAATCTGCCGGTATGACTCATTGGTGGCAATCGACACATCAGCGGTGCGGAATGTCTGACGCTCCAGCCAAACCATCAGCTTCCACAATAGGTCGCGCCGGCCGAACTTGGCTTCGTACAGTTCGGGATTGATGTCGTGGTGGTCAAACACGAAGCGGCTGCCATAGAAACGCTTGAAAAAACCTCCCACCAGGAACAGCAGATCAGGCGGGTTGCAGGCCTGGATCACATCGAAGCCTCGCTCCCGCCGCACCTTGTACGCCAGCCGGAAGGTGTGCCACAGGGCAGCAGAATATTCCAGCAGGTACCCCAGCGCACCCTCGCCCTCGTTGGGCAGGTTGTACCGGTAGATGTGAATCGAGTCGATTAGCTCGTACGGCAGTTCGTAGCCCTTGCCGGTGGGGCAGATGATCGACACTTGGTAGCCATGGGCTACCAGCGTTGTGGCCTCTTGCCAGACTCGGCGGTCAAACGGCGACGGCAGGTTTTCAACCAGGATCAGCACACGCCGGCCATGCGCCGGCCGTTGCGTTTCGACGAGCTCAGTCACCAGCAGATTCCATCGTAAGCGGGGCCGCTCGTGCGATCGGCAATGCGCACATAGTCGACGACACATTGGCCATCGCGCGGGTTCAATGCCGCGGCCTTGAATTCCGCTGCGCCGTTGCCGATGACGACCGTGTCGGCAAACGCCATCACCTCTTCCACCGAGTTCACCATCAACTTCGAGATGTGCGGGATGTGGTTGAGGATGTAGTCGCGGTTGGCACCAGTCAGCGCCGCCATGTTGACGTTGCGGTCGAACAGGCGCAGGTCGAAGCCCTTGCCGATCAGGTGCTCGATGACATCGACCATGGGTGATTCGCGCAGGTCGTCGGTGCCCGCCTTGAAGGCGAAGCCCAAAACGCCGACCTTGCGGTGGCCCTTGCTGGTGACCATCTCGATGGCGCGCTGAACTTGCCTCGCGTTCGATGGCAGCACGGCATTCAACAAGGGCAAATCCAGGTCCATGCTCCGGGCCTTGTAGGTCAGCGCGCGCACATCCTTGGGCAGACACGATCCACCGAACGCAAACCCCGGTTTCATGTAATAGGCCGACAGATTGAGCTTGGTGTCTTGGCAGAAGATGTCCATCACCTGGTGGCCGTCGATCCCGACGGCCTTGCAGATGTTGCCGATTTCGTTGGCAAAGGCGACCTTGACAGCGTGCCAATTGTTATCGGCATACTTCACCATCTCCGCAACCTCGACGGTCGTGCGAATCATCGGG
This sequence comes from Pseudaquabacterium pictum, assembly GCF_005403045.1. GTDB lineage: Bacteria > Pseudomonadota > Gammaproteobacteria > Burkholderiales > Burkholderiaceae_C > Pseudaquabacterium > Pseudaquabacterium pictum. Next base: position 111,736 of record NZ_BJCL01000013.1, on the reverse strand, counting down.
GCATCGAGGGATGCATATAGATCCACCAGCCGTTGCCCGGCCTGGCTATCGGTTTCACCGATCACTGTCTTGGGCGGATGGTAGTAGTCGTATACAGCCGTACCTTCACGCAAGAACTCGGGGTTGTTGCAGACGCCGAAATCAACACCCGCAGTCTTACCGGACGCTTGTTCCAAGGTGGGGATCACCAGGTTGCGCATGGATCCTGGCAGCATCGTTGATCGTGCCACAACCACGTGAAAGCCCTCCTTGTCGCGCATGGCTGCCCCGATCTCCTCGCAGACACGCCTCACGTAAGAAAGGTCAAGGTTGCCATTGAGTTGCGATGGTGTTCCGACGCAGATCAATGATAGGTCTGTCGCCAGGACAGCATCCTTCACCGAGACAGTCGCCCGTAGCGTGCCAGCTTTGACGGCATGCTCAATCATTCCGCCGATGTCTTTCTCGATGATGGGTGTCACGCCGCTGTTGATCAGATCCACTTTGGTCGCGTTCGGATCGACTCCGATGACCGTGTGTCCATCTGACGCCAGACAGCCTGCCGAGACGGCGCCTACATAACCGAGGCCGAAGATACTGATTTTCATGATTTCACCAATCTGTGCAAACTAAGCAGGATTTGGACCACCCAAATCCTGCCATTCATCGGCGATGTTAAGGGACGATCATGACGCGGCTTCAGCTTCGCTTGTTGTCCACTGGCGTTGCCGCAGTGCTGAAAGCTACCGTGTTGAACAGCAGGCTGACTCGGGGGCGGGCTCTGCGCCTTGACAGCATCCCTCTGCGAGCAGCGTCGACGTGTCTGCACCAGCAACGAGATTGCTGAGAGCCACAGGCTTAGGCGGGCTCGCCGAGAGCGACGCGCACTTGCGCAATGGGCGCTGCATGCACCCAGCCGGCCAATCCACCCGCCGTGCACGCGGCATAGAGACGGGGCTACAGAAAGCGGAGCGCGTTTGCGTCGAAGTTTGCAATGCCTGGCAGCACAGTTGCCAAGTCAGACGATGACAAGCCCATCCAGCGGCCCAACGGTGCAGCCATTTGTGTGACCGATTGCGATGGCAGCAGGCGGCCGGACCCAATGTCGTCGGTGCCACCCAGGGCGGTGCTTGGAAACCGGCCATGGATGTTGCGCCCCGCCACCATGCCGCCCGCCACGAAGTGGTGGCTGCCCCAGCCGTGGTCGCTGCCGTCGCCATTGCTCAGCAGCGCACGGCCGAAGTCTGACGCGGTGAACAAGGCAACGTTGTTCAACATCCCCAGGCTGCCCATGCTGGTCAGGAAGTAGTCGATGGCGTTGGCCACGCGGGCCATCAGTGCCGGCTGGTCGCGCATCTGGTTCGCATGGCTGTCGAACCCGCCGATCGACACCATGAACACCTGGCGGCGCATGCCCAGCGTCTGCCCCGCGGCAACCATTTGCGCCACCATGCGCAACTGCTTGGTCAGGTCGTCCTCGTCCAGCTTGTAGCTGCCGCCCGTGCCAAATGGAATGGTGGTGGCAGGGATGGGCGGCACGCTCACGCCGGGCAATGCAGTCTGCAGGATGGTGTTGGCTGACATGCCGCGCTGCAGAATGCGCACGTACTCGGCCTGCAATGGGCTGGTGCCCACGTTGGCCAGCATGCGCCGCAGTGCGGCCGGTGCCGTGGCCGATCCGAAGACGCTGGTGCTGCTGACGCCGGATGGCGCCACCGGCCCCTCCACGCCAACTTGGTACTGGGTGACCTGGCTGCCCGATAGGAACACGGCGTTGCCTGTTGCCGACACTGCGGTGAACACCGGGTAGGCATTGGCCGACATCAAGATGTCGCCCAGGCGCCCACCCCAGCCCGACCGTGCGCCTTCGGGCGACAGGCTCTGCCAGGTCGATGCCTGATCGTTGTGCGAGAACAACTTGGCGGGCAAGCCCATGCCGGCGGCATATTCCGGTTTTGTGATCGGGCGCACCAACGGGCCCACGTTCGCGACGATGGCAGCCTGGCCGGCTTCGTACCATCGGCGCAGCGGTGCCAGTTCTTCAGGCATGCCAAAGCTGCGGCCGGCAGCCTGGCCGCTCACGCTGATGGGCAGCAGCTTGTGTGCTGGCCAGGCCAGTTCCTGGCGCGCCCTGGCGTAATCTGCGTAGCCCGTGGTGTCGGTGGGCACCACCCAGTTGTGGCTGTCGTTGCCGCCGTGCATGAAGAGGCACACCAGCGCGCGGTAGGGGCCAGACAGGTCGGCTGCCTGGCTGCTCTGGGCTGCCATGGCGGCCATGCCCGCTAGGCCGGTGGCCAGGGGCGCGCCGCCGCGCAGCCCGGCGGCTGCGGCCAGGCCGCTTGCCGCACGCAAGAAGTGTCGGCGTGAATGGGTTGAGGTCGTCATCAGCGTTGCACCAGGTATTCAGGCGAAGCCATGGTCAGGAAGAGTGCCACGCGGGCCCGGTTCAGATGGCTGCTTGCCGTCGTGCCGCGGATGTCGGCAATGGCGTCCAGCAGATCCTGCCGCAGACCCGGGCTCATGCGCCCTGCCATCATCAGCAGATTCAGCCGTTCAATCAGGGCGTCGATGTTGCCTGCCGTCGCCAGCGCAACCAAGGGTTCCAGGTTGCTGCTCACGTCCCTTCCGGTGTCACTCTGCCCCAGGCCGCCGCTGGCCATGGCCAGCGCCAGGTTGACCCAGTGGGCGGTGGTGGACTCGTTGACGATCTGCAGTTCGGGCACGGTGATGCTGTTGCCTGAGAAGGCGCTGTTGGGCGGCACGAATCCGGGCCTGAAGTAGCCGAACACCGAAGGTGCATACAAGGCACGCTGGCCCTGGTTGGCCAGTTCCATGGCCATCAGGTACTGGCCGGACTGCGACTTCGCGTCCATGCCGCGCATCCATTGCGTCACTCGCAGCACCGGTTCACGCAGTTTGCCGATCGCATCCGCCGGTGGGTTGCGGGCCTCCGCGTCCAGCAGAACGGCGCGCACCACGGCTGCCATGTCGCCGCGCACGCCCGCACCGTTGTTGTTGAACGCGGCAGCCACCCGCGCCACGTAGCCTGCACTGGGGTGGCTGGTCACCAGCCGCTGGATCAGCTGGCGGCCGATGAACGGGCCCACGTTGGGGTGCATGAACAAGGCATCCAGTGCCAGGCGAACGCTGTCCTGTGCAGTGCTGTTGGCAGGTATCACCATGGCATGGGGCTTGCCTGAAAACAAGCGCTTCTCGGCCGCGGAATGCTGGCCAGGGTAGGCCTTCATCGGCAGCACATCGACGCGCTGGTCGGCTGCGGTAAGGTAGTCTGGCCGGCCCCAGCGGAATGCAGGGTCGGTCAGCTGTGCATCCGGAAACGCCCAGCTGAACCCGGTGAACACCTTGGCCAGTGCCATCACATCCTGGTTGTCGTAGGTTTCGATGGGCTGGCCGCTGCTGTCTAGCCTGGGGCTGCCGTCGCTGTTCAACTCGTGCAGACCGATCGTGAACAACTGCATCAGTTCACGCGCAAAGTTCTCGTCGGGCAGGCGGCCAGAGATCGGGTCTTCCCTGCGATTGCGCATGTGCGACAGATAGATGCCCATGGCCGGGCTCAGGGACACTGCTTCCAGCAGGTTGCGGTAGTTGCCGAAGGCATGCTGGTTCAAAATGTCCAGGTAACTGGCATAGGCACGGCTATGCTCATGCAAGTTCGAGTCGGCCTGCGACACCATCAGGATTTGGTGCAGTGCAAACGCCACCCGCTTGCGAAGCTGGTCGGGACCGTTGGCGGCAGTCGCCCAGAAGCGCTGGGCTGGCCAGGCAATGCTGTAGTTCTTGCCTTTGGGCCGGTAGTCATCGCCCAGGTCGAACTTGCCCTGAACGTAGCGCACAAAGTCGGGTTGCGCGGGCATGGCCATCTGCTCTGCCAGCCACGTGCTCAGGGGCAGTGTGCTCAAGCGTTGCACTTCGGCTGCGGTGGGCCCGAAGGTGGCCTGCTGCAGGAAGCGAGCGGCGGCGTACTGTGCTGTCAGCGTGGCATCGGTTGCCGGCAGCGCAGGCACGGTGAAGCGCAGGGCCCCGCTGCTGTAGAGCGTGCTGTCGCCTGCGGTGGTGTCGTTGCTGTCGAACGCCGCTTCGCCCACGCCATAGTCACGTGTCACGCTCGGGGCCGTGGGCATCAGGGTGTTATTGCCGACCTTCAGGTACTGCACGAACAAGTTGCGGTCTTCACCGTTGATGACGGCGTTGTTCAGGAATGCCACATCAATGCGGCTGCCTGCTGTCAAGCGCGGCACGGTGAACATATGGTCGGCCGGTGTGCTGCTGCGCACCTCCACCGTGCCCACGATCACCCCGTCCACCCGCACCTGCATCAACGCACCCACGCCGGCTGCCAAAGTGCTGCTGGCGCGCACCAGCAGGCTGTCTTGGATGTTGGCCGCGGGCCAGATCAGGCGCAGTGCGCCATTCAAGGCCATGCCCGGTTGTCCGGCCAGTACGTTGAGCCCGTCGAACGCAGCCGCGCCCAGGCCCAGGTCATACTGCACCAGTGGTGAGGTCGTCAACATGTACGTCGAGCCAGCCAGCAGATAGGCAACGTTCAGGTTGCGATCTGCACCATTCACCACAGCGTCGTTGGTGTAGGCAACGTCGATCCTGCTGCCTGCCTTCAACGGGGGCACGGGCATGATGTAGTCGGCGGGGGTGGTGCTGCGCACCTCGACACTGCTCACGGCCACGCCGTCCACCCACACCTGCATCACCGGCCCCGCACTGCCAGCAAGTTGACCATGGGCGCGCACGATCAGGTGGTCGGTGATGTTGGGTTGTGCCCACTGCATGCGCAGCGCGGCGTTGCTGTTCAGCGTTCGCTGGCCGGGGCGAACGTCCTGGCCGTCGAAGGCCGCTGCACCGGTGCCAATGTCATAGCTGTTCCCCGGGGCGGTGGGCAGCATGAAGGTCTTGCCCGCAATCAGGTAGTCGACGACCAGGTTGCGGTCAACCCCCGCGACCACGGCATGGTTGGTCAATACGACATCGATCCTGGTGCCGGGCAGAAGTGTCGGCACGGCGAACGTGTGGTCTGTGGGCTCGGTGGCGCGTACTTCGGCACGCGCCACGATCACACCGTCCACATGCAGTTCCATGCTGGGTCCCACATTGCCTGCCAGGCGGCCATGCGCGCGCACGGTGAGCGAGTCGGTCAGGTTCGGCGTGGGCCAGGCGGCACGCAGTGCGCCATTGGCCGTCATGGCAGACCTGCCGGCCACGGTGTTGATGCCGTCGAAGGCGGCGATGCCGCTGCCCAGGTCGTAGGTGATGCCCGGAGCGGTTGGCCGCAGTACCGTTGTGCTTGAAATGAGGTATGAAACGTTGAGGTTACGGTCCTCGCCGTTGATGACCGCATCGTTGGTGTACACAAGATCGACCTGGCTGTCTGCGGTGATGGGCAACGTTGCAAAGCTGTAGTCGGCAGGCGTGGTGGACTTCACCTCCGTGGTCCCCAGAACCACGCCGTCCACACGTACCTGCATCACGGCACCAATGCCGGCGGCCAGGCTGGCGCTGGCACGCACGGTGAGGGTGTCGGTCATGTTGGCGGCGGGCCAGGCCGCGCGCAGGGCGCCGTTACTGTGCAGGGTGGCCTGGCCGGGCGAGGTGTTGGCGCCGTCGAAGGCAGCGGTGCCCTCACCGAGGTCGTAGAGCACACCGGCAGCGCTGGGCAGCAAGACGGTGGTGCCTGCGCGCAGGTAGTGCACGTTGAGGTTGCGGTCCAGGCCGTTGATGGTGGCGTCGTTGCTGTAGACGACGTCGATGCGGCTGCCCTGGGAGAAGGCTGGGACGGTGAAGGTGTGGTCGGCCGGTGTGGTGCTGCGCACTTCGACGGGGCCGATGGTCACGCCGTTGACCCGCAGACTCATCAGGGCGCCGGTGTTGTCGGCCAGGCTGGCGCTGGCGCGCACGGTGATCTGGGCGGTCAGGTTGGGCTCGGGCCAGGTGAAGCGCAGCGCGCCGCTGCTGGGCATGTTGATTCGGCCAGCCGAGGCGTTGATGCCGTCGAAGGCCTCGGCGTCTTTGCCGACGTCGTAGACCACGCCGGGGTCGGTGGGCAGGCTGTAGGTGCTGGCGGAGGTGACCTGCGTGACGATCAGGTCGCGGTCTTCGGTACCCACCAGCGCGTTGTTGGTGAACACCACATCGACCTTGGCGCCTGGGCGCAGTGCGGGGCTGGCGAACTGGAAATCTGTGGGTTGGGTGTCGCGCACCTCGGTCGTGCCGATGCGCACACCGTCGACCAGCACCTCCATGATCGGGCCTACTCCGCCGGCCAGCCGGCCGTGAGCGCGCACCGTCAGGGTGCTGGTGAGGTTGGCGCTTGGCCAGGTGCCGCGCAACTCGACGCCGCCGGTGGTTGAACTGCTGTCGGCCTGCTGCAGCACGGTGTTGCCTGCCATGGCATAGGTGGTGACCAGCGCGCGTTGAACGCCGTTCACGGTGCCTGGATTGGCCAGAAGCAGTTCAACTTTGCTGCCTGGCTTGAGCACGGGCGAGAGCATGGCATGGTCGGTCAGGTACGTGGCGGTCACCTGGGTGCTGCTGACCAGGATGCCATCGACCCACAGCTGCATGATGGGGGCGACATTGCCGGCGGCCGTGCCGCTGGCCCGCACGGTGAGCGTGCTGGTGATATTGGCTTGCGGCCAGGTGAACCGCAGCGCACCGCTGTGAAACATTGCCCCACGGTGGTGTGACAAATCCAACCCATCGAAAGCTTTGCTGCCCTTGCCCACGTCGTAGGTGACGCCTGGATCTGTGGGGCGGACAGCGGTGTTGGCCGTGGTCAGGTAGGCGACGAAGAGGTCGCGATCGACACCGCCGACGAATTCGTTGTTGGTGAACACGACATCGACCTTGCGCCCGGGCTGCATGGGCAGCGCGGGGAAGCTGAAGTCAGCGAAGTCGGTGTTACGCACCTCGGTGGTGCCGACCATGATGCCGTCGACGAGCACCTGCATGATGGCCCCCACATTGGCGGCCACGGTACCCTTGGCTCGCACGGTGAGCATGTCGGTGAGGTTGGGGGCAGGCCATGCGCCGGCAGCGCCGCTGGCATTGGCGGTGACGCCTGCGTCGCCCGGGCGCAGCACGGTGGTGCCCGAGATGGCGTAGGAGACGTTCAGGCTGCGTGAGACACCGCTGGCGCTGCCCGGGTTGGCCAGCAGGACCTGGATCTGAGCGCCAGGGCGCAGGGGCAGTGCGGCGAAGCGGAAGTCGGCGGGCTCGGTGGAGCGCACCTCGGTTGAACCGAGCAGGATGCCATCGGCGACGACCTGCATCAGGGGCCAGACATCGCCCGCGGCCACGCCGCTGGCACGCACGGTGAGGGTGTCGGTCATGTTGGCGGCGGCCCAGGCCGCGCGCAGGGCGCCGTTACTGTGCAGGGTGGCCTGGCCGGGCGAGGTGTTGGCGCCGTCGAAGGCAGCGGTGCCCTCACCGAGGTCGTAGAGCACACCGGCAGCGCTGGGCAGCAAGACGGTGGTGCCTGCGCGCAGGTAGTGCACGTTGAGGTTGCGGTCCAGGCCGTTGATGGTGGCGTCGTTGCTGTAGACGACGTCGATGCGGCTGCCCTGGGAGAAGGCTGGGACGGTGAAGGTGTGGTCGGCCGGTGTGGTGCTGCGCACTTCGACGGGGCCGATGGTCACGCCGTTGACCCGCAGACTCATCAGGGCGCCGGTGTTGTCGGCCAGGCTGGCGCTGGCGCGCACGGTGATCTGGGCGGTCAGGTTGGGCTCGGGCCAGGTGAAGCGCAGCGCGCCGCTGCTGGACATGTTGATTCGGCCAGCCGAAGCGTTGATGCCGTCGAAGGCCTCGGCGTCTTTGCCGACGTCGTAGACCACGCCGGGGTCGGTGGGCAGGCTGTAGGTGCTGGCGGAGGTGACCTGCGTGACGATCAGGTCGCGGTCTTCGGTACCCACCAGCGCGTTGTTGGTGAACACCACATCGACCTTGGCGCCTGGGCGCAGTGCGGGGCTGGCGAACCGGAAGTCTGTGGGTTGGGTGTCGCGCACCTCGGTCGTGCCGATGCGCACACCGTCGACCAGCACCTCCATGATCGGGCCTACTCCGCCGGCCAGCCGGCCGTGAGCGCGCACCGTCAGGATGGTGCCCGGTGCTTCGTTGCTGTCTGCCACGGCCAAGGCCTGCTTCATCCCTGCTGTGGCAGCAGAATCTCTCTGCACCAGTGTCGATTGATCGGGTTCGTTGCCGCCGCCGCACGCCAGCAGACTGCAGGAGACAACTGCGGTGCACACCAGCCGGGCAGCACGTTGAGCAAGGGTGATCATGGAAGCAGGGCCAATTGGGGGCAGTGTGTCGAGGCGCAGTTCTGGAGCGGCGACGCCAATGGTCGCGCTGTCATCGGTCGGTCTGATGTCTGATGAGCGGGGGCGTCCCGGCCAGTTGTGTCCGGCTGTTGTTTGCCACCGTGTTCGCGGTCTCGAAGCAGCCATGGACGTACAGAGGCCAGTCAGCGTGCTTTCGGCGCTAGAGGTTGAAGGCCGGAGTGGAAAGTTGTGTCTGGTTGTTCAGAATGTGAAGCACGCCATCACGGCATGCACGATCGGCAGGCCGGCAGAGTATGGCTGGCCTCCTCGAACCCCGGCGCGCAACGGCTGGGTCGAGGCCACGGTGGGGCGCACGCATTGGCGTCGGGCTTGTCCAAGAGTTTGGGTTCCACCGTGCAGCCGGCCTGCCAAAGCGTGCAAGCACGCTCTGGTTGCATGTCCTGGGCAGGGACGTCGCATGGACAGGAGCGGGCGCTCGATCCCGCGCGTTCTCGGGTTTAGCCTGTTCCCGGTCTGCGGCAGCGGTGCTAGAAGAGCTTTAGACATGGCGCATGGGTCGGTTGCCCGAGCAAACTTGGTTCCGCAGGTGTTGCAGCGCCTGCACCGCGCCGTCTTGACCGCATACCCGGGGGATGCCATGACAGTTCGCAGCACGCTCATTGCCGCCACGCTAGCGTGGGCATTCGTCTTGATTCCCTCGGAAGCTGTGGCGTTCAACTGCACCGCAACTGAAGGAGAGGAGTGCATCTTCAACCGGGGCCCGCTCGTGGTGGTGTTCGAAGCCGGTCAGTACAGCTTCGACGGCGACAGCCAACTGAACGGTGTCGATGGCCAAGTGGGTGGCTACACCGCAGGCACCTTCGAGTTTCCTGACCTGAAGCCTTTGGACCTGGGCAGCGGCCGCTTCGGTTTCGAGTTTTCAACGCCGATGTTCGGGTCGGTTGGTGGCAGCGGGGTCTCCGGCGATCACGAGGTGTCGGCCAACTTCCGCTTCGAGTACCTGCGCTTCGACGCAGCACCCGGTTGGCGCATCGACAGTCTCGAACTGGCCGTCACAGGTGAAAAGCGCACCGTGGGCGTTGCCAGCGTGGCGTTGAATGTGCCGGGAGCGCTTCGATTCGCGGGCGACTTGTTCACCACGTCCGGCATCCTGCCTTTGGAAAGCACCGGCTTCGGCGCCGGCTTCAGTGCCTGGACAACCTATGAAGAAGATGGTGACGGGGGTGCCGCGTCGTATGGCACCGCCTACGCCCGCTTCGACAACGTGCGCCTGGTGGCCCAGCTTAGCCCGGTGCCCGAGCCTGCCACCGCCTTGCTCTGGCTGATGGGGGCGGCGTTGCTGCGTTTCTGCAGCATGCGCCAGGCTTCGAGATGGCGTCTCAACTTTCACCTGTGCGACCCAACGTGCGGGGTGAAAGTGGCGAAGTGACCCCCCCTCTATCAGTCAGCTCTCGTTAGCCTGCTGGGCGGCGGCGCCACCACGCCACCACAAGCGGCCCGCTCAGCAGCAGCATGGCCCATGCGCCAGGCTCGGGCACTGCGGACACCTCCGTGAGATGGATCACATCGGCGTACGAAGCTTCGTTGGGCGCATGAGCATATTGCGCCTGGCCGAAGTCGCCTCCGCTCCAGGCCATGGTGAAGTCCTGCGGGTTTTCCAGCCAGCATGTGACGGCGTTGCAGTTGGTGCCCACGGCCACCATGCGCAGCCTGCCGTCCGGATGAAACCGCAGATAGTGGCCGGGTGCCTGGGTCTCATCAAAAGTTCGACCGTCGATCTCGATGGAGAACTGGCTGAACAGCTGGTCGGCCTGCACAAAGTTTGTGGGGTGGAACAGGCTGGCGTCGAAGCTGAACCGCCCCGACGTCACCTGCCCGGCCAACGATCCTTCGTCCCAGTCAAAGCTGAACTCGAACGTGCGTGTTTTCGCGTGGGCAATGGGCATGGCGGCCAGGCTCGCGCAAGCGGCCACAGTCAGTTGGGCCAAAAGGGGGCGGTTGGTTTTCATGGCGCTTTCCGGTTGTTGGTGACGTGCCGCGCGCGGAGCAGAACGAGCCCCGCCGTCAACAGCAGCACGCTGCATGGCTCGGACACCGCACGGATGCCGAAGTACAGATCGGGATCGTCGAAGGCCTCGCCCTGTAGGATGGCGTGGCCATCGGCATACGCATTGCCGGCAAACCACACGCTGCCAAAGCGGGCTGTGGCCGCGCGCAATTGAAAGCTGTAGGGTTGGCCGGGCACAACGGCCACGCCACCCAGTGCGAAATCAACTTGGCCCTGGGTACCGGCAAGCCTGCCGAGAATGCGATCGACATCCACGGTCTGGCTGGCCAGGTGCGCGCCCTGGAAGCCCACGCCCTCGTAGAGGTCCAGCGTCACCAGGCGGTCTTGTGACAGTTCCAGCGAGATGTTCATGTTCAGCAGCTGCAGTTCGACCGTGTGCACGCTGTCGCCGTTGGCGATGAAGCTTTGGCCCATCGGTTGCTGCACCTCGATGCCCGTGGCACCGGTGTTGAAACCCAAGGGCGGCGGGTTGATCTGCACCGGAACGGCCTGTGCCATGGTGGCAACCAGTGCCCAGCCTCCAAGGGCCAGTGCAGCGCCGTGGCGATCGCGGCTTCTCATGGATGCTCCTCCTCCGGGCTGGACAGCCTAGCCTTCGCAGCGTACGCCTGTGCATGGCCAGCGCGCAACCCCGCGACTGCCCACCGACCGGTGCCGTGCGCGTCCTCTTGGGCTGTGCTACGTAGACGACGGAGGCTTGCAGGAAGACTCAGCAGAGATCGTCAGCGCATTGAACTGCCTGTTCCAGGGCATCTGATTTCGACGTCGCTCACGATGACCGGACGCCTTTGGTGTCGCCGTCACGCCAACGCAGGCGCCGCACCAAAGGTGCCCAGGTTGGGCAGTGCCGCGGCCAGGTCCGACGCCCCCAACCCCATCCACCCCCCCAGGCTGGCCGCGTACTGCGTCACTGCCGTGCTCGGCAGCAACCGCCCGGCGCCCAGGTCATCGGCCGTGCCCAGTGCCGTGACCGCCATGGTGCCGTGGATGCGGCCTCCCTTCACGCCGCCGCCGGCCACGAAGTGGTGGCCACCCCAGCCATGGTCGCAGCCGTCGCCATTGCTGGCCAGGCCACGGCCGAAGTCGCTGGCCGAAAACAGCACCACGTTGTTCAGCTGGCCCTGGGCCTGCAGGGTCTGCATGAACCAGTCGACTGCATGGGCCACGCGGCCCATCAGCAGGGGCTGGTCGCGCATCTGGAAGCTGTGGCTGTCGAAGCCGCCCACGCTCACCATGAACACCTGCCGCTTCATTCCCATGGCCGGGCCGGCCGCGATCATGCGGGCCACGATGCGCAGCTGGCGGGCCAGGGCGTCGTTGTGCAGAGCCAGCGGCGTGCCGGCCGGCAGGGTGATGGCGGTGGTCGGCAAGTCCAGCGCCGGGCCGGCGGTCAGGGCGGCCTGCAGTGTGCCGCTGGTCGCCAGGCTGCGCTGCACCACCCGCAGGTACTCGGCCTCGAAGGCATTGGCGCCGCTGCCGGCCAGCAGCTTGCGCAGCTCGCCGGGCACGGCGCTGCTGCCGGCGCGCCAGCCGTCCTGCGCGCCGTTGATCATCACCGGGCCGTTGGTGCCCACCTGGTACTGCGTCACCCGGCTGCCGCTGAGGAACACCGCATTGCCGCTGGCCGACACGGCGGTGAACACCGGTTGCGCGTTGGCCGCCATCAGGATGTCGCCCATGCGCCCGCCCCAGCCGGTGGGCGCGCCTTCGGGCTGCAGGCTCTGCCAGGTGGCGGCCTGGTCGTTGTGGCTGAACAGCTTGGCCGGCAGGCCCACGCCGGCCTGGAAATCGGCCTTGGTGACCGGCCGCACCAGCGTGCCCACGTTGGCCAGCCAAGCCAGTTTGCCCTGCTGGTACCAGTTGCGCAGCGGCCCCAGCTCCACCGGCATGCCGAAGCTGCGGCCGCTGGCCTGGCCACCGTTGCCGATGTCCTGCACCCGCGCGGTGGGCCAGGCCAGTTCGCCACGGGCGCTGGCATAGCTGGCGCGGTTGCTGTCGTCGGTGGGCAGCAGCCAGTTGTGGCTGTCGCTGCCGCCGGCCATGTACAGGCACACCAGGGCCTTGTAGCCGTCGTGGATGCCCGCGGCCTGGGCACGCTGGCTGGCCAGGGCGCCGATGCCGGCCAGGCCCATGGCCAGGGGCAGGTGCAGGCGTGGGCCCAGTGGGGCGGCGGCCGCGGCGGCCAGGCCGGCGCTGGCGCGGAAGAAGGCGCGTCTGTTGGCGGTCATGGGCAGGGCCTCAGGGTTGGGAGACGAACTCGGGCGAGGCCAGCACCAGGAAGGTGGCGGCCCGCGCGCGGTTGGCGGCAGCGTTGGTGCCGTCGGGGATGGCGGCCACCACATCCATCAGGCTAGCGCGCAGCGCGGCGCCCATGCGCCCGCCCAGCAGCAGCAGGTCCAGGTGGTCGGCCAGCGCGCTCAGGTTGCCGCCGGCCACCAGCGCGCCCAGCGCGGCCTGGTCCACCTTCACGTCGTTGGTGCTGCCCGTCCAGCCCAGGCCGTTGCCGGCCATGCCCTCGGCGGTGTTGATCCAGGCGGCCACGCTGCTCTCGTTGACGATCTGGAACTCGGGCGCGGTGCTGCCCATGGCCGAGAAGCTGGTGTTCGGCGGCACGTAGCCCGGCCGGTAGTGGTTGAAGACCGACGGCGCGGCCAGGGCCCGCTGGCCGCTGCTCTCCAGCTCCCAGGCCAGCATCCATTGGCCCGAGGTGCTTTGCGCCCCCAGCGCCCGGGCCCAGTGGGCCACCCGCAGCACCGGCTCGCGCAGCTTGCCGAAGCTGTTGGGCGGCGTGTTGCGGGCTTCGCTGTCCAGCAGGATGGCCCGCACCACGGCCGCCAGGTCACCGCGCACGCCGTTGCCGTTGTTGTTGAACATCGCCGCCACCCGCGCCACATAGGCCGGCGTGGGCTGGCTGGTCACCAGCCGCTGGATCAGCTGCCGGCCGATGAACGGGCCCACATTGGGGTGGTTGAATAGCGCGTCCAGTGCCAGCTTCAGATCGGCCTGGGCCGTGCCGTTGGCCGGGATGGTGACCGCCCAGGCCTTGCCCGCAAACAGTGTCTTGGCCGCGGTGGAATGCTGGCTGGCATAGGCCTTCATCGGCAGCAGGTCGATGCGCTGGTCGCCCGCGGCCGTCATCACCGGGCTGCCCCAGCGGAACTTCGACTCAGTCAGCTCGCCGTCGGCAAAGGCCCAGCTCCAGCCGGTGAACACCTTGGCCAGGGCCATCACGTCGTCGATGCCGTAGGTCTCCACCGGCTGGCCGCCGGCGTTGCGCTTGGGGCTGCCGTCGGTGTTCAGCTCATGCAGGCCGATGGTGAACAGCTGCATCAGCTCCCGCGCGAAGTTCTCGTCGGGCATCCGGCCGGTGGCCGGGTCTTCCTTGCGGTTGCGCAGGTGGCTCAGGTAGATGCCCATCGCCGGGCTCAGGGCCACGTCTTCCATCAGCTGGCGGAAGTTGCCGAAGGCGTTCCTGTTCAGCAGGTCGTGGTAGGCGCCGACTGCGCGGGCGTGGTGCCACAGGTTCGAATCGGTCTGCGACACCATGAAGATCTGGTGCAGCGCAAACGCCACCCGCTTGCGCAACTGGTCGGGTGCGGTGGCGGCGGTCTTCCAGAAGGTCTGGGCCACCACTGCCGGGCTGTAGCTGGCACCACCCGGGCGCCAGGCATCGCCCTGGTTGAACTGGGCCTGCACCGCGTTCACGTAGTCGGCCTGGTGGGGCAGGGCCATCTGCTCGCCCAGCCAGGTGGCATAGGGCTTGGTGGCCAGCGCATTCACTTCGGCTGGCGTCGGGCCGAAGCTGGCCTGCAGCAGGAAGCGCACTGCATCGCGCTGACGCGCCGGCAGGGCGTCGGCCGTGGCGGTGTCTGCCGGCCAGGTCAGGCGCAGGGCGGCGCTCCAGTAGATGTTGCCGCTGCCGGCCACGGTGTCGGCGCCGTCGAAGGCGGCAGCCCCGGCGCCTCGGTCGATGCTGGCATTGCTGGCGGTGGGCATCACCACCTGGCTGCCCTGCTGCAGGTAGGCCACGAACAGGTTGCGGTCCTCGCCATTGCCGCCGCCGTCGTTGGTGAAGACCACGTCCACCAGGGCGTTGGCGGGCAGCGTGGGCACGGCGAAGCTGAAGTTGGTGAACTGGGTGTTGGTCACCGTGGTGGTGCCGACGGTCTGGCCGTTCACCCGCACCACCATCTGCGCGCCCACACCGCCGGCCAGCGTGGCGCGGGCGCGTACCACCAGCGGGCTGGGGCTGGGTGCCGCAACGGGCGCAGGTGCAGGTGCCGGTGCGGGGGCCGGTGCGGGCGTGGATGCTGGTGCGGGGGCCGGGCTTGGCGCTGGCGTCGCCACCGGCGCGGGTGCCGGTGCGGGTGCCGGAACGGGCGCGGCTGCAGCGGCCTGGCTCGATTCCACCTGGGCGGCCGCCACGGCCTCATCCTGCAGGCTGCGCTGGGCCTGTTGGGCCATGGCCTCGGCAGTGACGGCGGCATTCGCCACGGCCAGCACCGTCGCCACATCACTCTCGGCAGCGGCGGTGGGGCTGCTGGCTGCAGGGGCTGGCGCGGGGGCGGTCACCGGGGTCTCGGCTGGGGCCTGCTCGCTGCCGCCACCACCACCACCGCCGCAGCCTGCCAGCGCCAGGCAGGCCAGCGTGCACCAAGCCAGTGCCGCCGCTGGCGTGGGCCGCTGGCCAGGCGGCGCAGGGCTCGGGCGCAACGGGGAACGAGAAGGCTGGATCATGGTGGCGGCCGTGGTGAGTGCTGCGGCGCGAGGCCGCGGGCGATCACACGTTGTCGGCAGCCACCGCGCCGGGCTGAGCCTTCACGGTGTAAAGGCTTGTAGCGATGGGCTCAGGCGGCTTGCCGCGCGGGCTGCCCACCTGCCCCGATGCTCAGAACACCTTCTCGCGCAGCACTTGCATCAGATACTGGCCGTAACCATTTTTCAGCAGCGGCTGGGCCTGCTGCTCCAGTTGGGTGGCGGTGATCCAGCCGGCGCGGTAGGCGATTTCCTCCGGACAGGCCACCTTCAGGCCCTGGCGCTTTTCCAGCGTGGCGATGAACTGCCCGGCTTCGAGCAGGCTGTCGTGGGTGCCGGTGTCCAGCCAGGCATAGCCGCGGCCCATGATCTCCACGTCCAGTTGGCCCTGTTGCAGGTAGGTGGCGTTCACCGTGGTGATCTCCAGCTCGCCGCGGGCGCTGGGCTGGATGCTGGCGGCGATGTCGCAGACCTGGTTGTCGTAGAAGTACAGGCCGGTGACGGCGTAGTTGCTCTTCGGCGCCTTGGGCTTTTCTTCGATGCTGAGTGCGCGTTTATCGCTGTCGAACTCGACCACGCCGTAGCGCTCGGGGTCGGTCACGTGGTAGGCGAAGACGCTGGCGCCTGCTGTGCGGCTGTCGGCGCGCCTGAGCAGCGTGGCGAAGTCGTGGCCGTAGAAGATGTTGTCGCCCAGCACCAGAGCGCTGGGGTGGTTGTCCACAAACTGGCGGCCCAGGATGAAGGCTTGCGCCAGGCCATCCGGGCTGGGTTGCACGCAGTAGCTGAGGTTCAGACCCCAGCGGCCGCCGTCGCCCAGCAGCGCCTCGAAGCGCGGCGTGTCCTGCGGTGTGCTGATGATCAGGATGTCGCGGATGCCGGCCAGCATCAGCGTGCTGAGCGGGTAGTACACCATCGGCTTGTCGTACACCGGCAGCAGCTGCTTGCTGATGGCCAGCGTGGCCGGGTGCAGCCGGGTGCCGGATCCACCGGCGAGGATGATGCCCTTGCGTTGCATGGTTGCGGGTCCAGTTCAGCGGTTCAGGGTTTCGGTGAGCATGCGCACCACGCCAGCCTGCCAATCCGGCAGTTGCAGCCCGAAGGCGTTGCGCAGGCGGCTGGTGTCCAGGCGTGAATTCAACGGCCGGGTGGCGGGCGTGGGGTAGGCGCTGGTGGGGATGGGGCGCACCGCATCGGCGGCCACCTTGATCGGCACACCGGCGGCGCGGGCGTGTTCGATCACCAGTTGGGCGTAGGCATGCCAGGTGGTCTCGCCGCCGGCCACGCAGTGGTACAGGCCGCCCAGTTCGGGCTGGGCCATGGCCTGGCGCAGCGCATGGGCCGTCACGTCGGCCAGCAGTTCGGCACTGGTGGGCGCGCCCCACTGGTCGGCGATGACGTTCAGTGCATCGCGCTCGGCGGCCAGCTTGAGCATGGTCTTGGCGAAGTTGCCGCCGCGCGCCGCGTACACCCAGCTGGTGCGGAACGTGAGGTGCCGGCAGCCGCTGGCGGCAATTGCCTGTTCACCGGCCAGCTTGGTGCGGCCGTAGACGCTGAGCGGGCCGGTGGGCGCGTCTTCACTGCGCGGGCTGCTGCCGCTGCCGTCGAAGACATAGTCGGTGCTGTAGTGCACCAGCCACGCGCCGCGGGCAGCAGCCTCTCGGGCCAGCACCGCGGGCGCAGTGGCGTTCAGTGCTTCGGCCAGCGCGGGCTCGCTCTCGGCCTTGTCCACCGCGGTGTGGGCGGCGGCATTGACGATCACGTCCGGCTGCACCGCGGCCACCAGCGCGGCCAGGCTCTCGGGGTGGGCAAAGTCGGCCGTCAGCGGGGCTGGAGAGTCGAAGTCACAGGCCACCAGATCGCCCAGCGGTGCCAGTGCGCGCTGCAGCTCCCAGCCCACCTGACCGTTCTTGCCCAGCAGCAGGATCTTCATGCCCGCTCCGCGTAGTTGGTCGACACCCAGTCGCGGTAGGCGCCGCTCTGCACGCTGGCCACCCAGTCCGCGTTGGCCAGGTACCACTGCACCGTCTTGCGGATGCCGGTGGCAAAAGTCTCGGCTGGGCGCCAGCCCAGTTCCCGCTCGATCTTGCGGGCGTCGATGGCATAGCGCCGGTCGTGGCCCGGGCGGTCGGTCACGTAGGTGATCAGCCGGGCATACGGGCCGGCGGGGTCGGGCCGCAGTTCATCCAGCAGGCCGCAGACGATCTTGACGATGTCGATGTTGGCCTGTTCGTTCCAGCCGCCGATGTTGTAGGTCTCGCCCAGCTTGCCACCGGCCAGCACGGCGCGGATGCCGCTGCAGTGGTCGCCCACGTAGAGCCAGTCGCGGATCTGCTGGCCATCACCGTACACCGGCAGCGGCTTGCCGGCGAGGGCGTTGACGATCATCAGCGGGATCAGCTTCTCGGGGAAGTGGTAGGGCCCGTAGTTGTTGCTGCAGTTGGTGGTCACCACCGGCAGGCCGTAGGTGTGGTGCCAGGCGCGCACCAGGTGGTCGCTGGCGGCCTTGCTGGCGCTGTAGGGGCTGTTGGGCTCGTAGGGGTGGTCTTCGGTGAAGGCCGGGGCACCAGGCTGCAGGCTGCCGTAGACCTCGTCGGTGCTGACATGGTGGAAGCGGAAGGCCGCCTTGGCGTCCCCCGCCAGCCCGCCCCAGTAGGCGCGTGCAGCCTCCAGCAGGGTGAAGGTGCCATCGACGTTGGTCTTCATGAAGGCGCCGGGGCCGTGGATGCTGCGGTCCACATGGCTCTCCGCCGCGAAGTGCACGATGGCGCGCGGCTGGTGCGTGGCCAGCAGGCTGTCAACCAGCGCGCGGTCGCAGATGTCGCCGTGCACGAAGCTGAGGCGCGCATCCGCCTGCAGGCTGGCCAGGTTGGCCCGGTTGCCGGCGTAGGTGAGGGCGTCGAGGTTGACGACGGGCTCGCTGCTGGTCTGGAACCAGTCGAGCACGAAGTTGCTGCCGATGAAGCCGGCGCCGCCGGTCACGAGGATCGTCATGTCACTTCCGTCCGTAGGTGTCTTCGAACCGCACGATGTCGTCTTCGCCCAGATAGCTGCCGCTCTGCACCTCGATGATCTCCAGCGGCACCTTGCCCGGGTTGGCCAGGCGGTGGGTCTGGCCCAGCGGGATGTAGGTGCTCTGGTTCTCGGCCAGCAGCAGCACCTTGTCGCCATTGGTGATCTCGGCCGTGCCGCTGACCACGATCCAGTGCTCGGCCCGGTGGTGGTGCATCTGCAAGCTGAGGCTGGCGCCCGGCTTGACCATGATGCGCTTGACTTGGTGGCGCGGGCCGTTGTCGATGCTGTCATACCAGCCCCAGGGCCGGTGCACCTTGCGGTGCAGGGTCTGCTCGCCGCGCTGCTCGGCACCCAGCTGGTTGACGATCAGTTTCACGTCCTGGCTGCGCTCGCGGCTGGCCACCAGCACCGCGTCGGCGGTTTCCACCACCACCACGTCTTCCAGGCCCACCACGCTGACCAGCCGGCTGTGGGCATGCACCAGGGTGTTGCGGCTGTCCTTGACGATGGCGTCGCCCACGCTGGCATTGCCTTGCGCGTCCTTGGGCGCCACTTGCCAGACGGCCTCCCAGGCGCCCAGGTCGTTCCAGCCGGCGTCCAGTGCCACCATGCGGATGGCGATGTCGGTGCCGGGGCATTTCTCCAGCACCGCATAGTCCACGGATTCCGAGGGCACGGCGGCAAACTCGACCTTGCCCGGGCGCACGAACTTGGCATCGGTGCTGCGGGCCGCCCAGGCAGCGCGGGTGGCGGTGGCGATGTCGGGGCGGAAGCGCTCCAGCGCGGCCATCCAGGCGCTGGCCTTCAGCACGAACATGCCGGCGTTCCAGAAGTAGCCGCCTTCGGCCAGGTAGCGGGCCGCCGTGGTGGCGTCGGGCTTCTCGACGAACTGGGCCACGGTGGCCACGGCGCTGCCACCACCATCGGCCACGCGGATGTAGCCGTAGCCGGTTTCGGGCTTGTCAGGCGTGATGCCCAGGATGACCACCGTGCCGTCGGCCGCGGCGCGCACCGCCTGGCGCAGCGCGGCGGTGAAGGCGGCGGTGTCTGTCACCGTCTGGTCGGATGAGTTGACCACCAGCACCGGATCACCGCCAGCTTCCAGCGCTGCCAGGGCAGCCAGGGTCACCGCCGGTGCGGTGTTGCGGCCCACCGGCTCCAGCAGCACCGAGGCGGGCTCCAGCGCCAGCTCGCGCAGCTGGTCCAGCACCAGGAAGCGGTGGTCTTCGTTGCCGACGATGCAGGGCGCCGCCACCTGGATGCCGGCATCGGCCAGGCCCTGCAGCCGCTGGGCGGCCTGCTGGAACAGGCTGAAGCGGTTGTCGGCATCGCCCGACAGCACCAGGAACTGCTTGGGGTAGCCGGCGCGCGACAGCGGCCACAGGCGGGTGCCGGAGCCGCCGGCCATGATGACGGGCTGGACGTGGAGGGTCATGGTGCGGAGGGCGTTGTAAAGCCGTTGGGGTTCTGTTGCTGCCAGCGCCAGCTGTCGGCGCACATGCGGTCGAGGTCGTGCCGGGCCTGCCAGCCCAGCAGCTGCAGGGCCAGCGACGGGTCGGCATAGCAGGCCGCCACGTCACCGGGCCGGCGGGCCACCAGCTGGTAGGGCACCGGGCGGCCGCTGGCGCGGGCATAGGCCTGCACCAGCTCCAGCACGCTGTAGCCGCGGCCGGTGCCCAGGTTGACGGTGAACGAGCCCGGCGCATCCAGCAGGCGCTGCAGCGCGGCCACATGGCCGTCGGCCAGGTCGACCACATGGATGTAGTCGCGCACGCCGGTGCCGTCGGGCGTGGGGTAGTCGTTGCCGAAGACGCTGAGCTGCGCCCGGCGGCCCACGGCCACCTGGGCCACGTAGGGCATCAGGTTGTTCGGCGTGCCGCGCGGGTCTTCGCCGATCCGGCCGCTGTCGTGCGCGCCCACCGGGTTGAAGTAGCGCAGGCAGGCGGTCTGCCACTGCGGATCGGCCGCACCCAGGTCGCGCAGGATGGTCTCGCCCATCAGCTTGGTCTGGCCGTAGGGGTTGGTGGCGGTGAGCGGGCTGTCCTCGGTGATCGGCAGGCGCTGTGGATCGCCGTACACCGTGGCGCTGCTGCTGAAGACGATGCGCCGGCAGCCGGCCGCGCGCATGGTCTCGCAGGTGGTGACCAGGCCGCCGATGTTGTTGCGGTAGTAGGCCAGCGGCTGGGCAGTGCTCTCGCCCACCGCCTTGAAGGCTGCGAAGTGCACCACCGCATCGATCGCATGGCGGCCGAAGATGCCCTGCATGGCTGCGGCATCGCAGACGCTGGCGCGCTCGAACACCGGCACCTGGCCGCTGAGCTGCTGCAGCCGGTTCAGCACCTCGGGCGCGCTGTTGGAGAAATCATCGACCCCCACCACCTGGAAGCCGGCCGCCTGCAAGGCAAGCCAGGTGTGGGATGCGATGTAGCCGGCGGCGCCGGTCAGCAGGATGGTCGGCATGCGGCGGGTGGCTGCGCTGTCACTGCAGGACGAACTGGCCGTAGCAGTTGACCGCCTGGCTGTTGAACGGGTTGCCGACCACGCTGACACTGCGGGTGTCGTAGCGCAGGCTGCAGCCCACCTGGATGGCGCGGGTGGGCAGCCAGCGGGCGCCCAGGTCCAGCGCTGTGGTGCGGTCGCTGCCCACGATGGCGAAGCGGGTGCCCTCGAAGTTGCGGCGGACGTGCTCGATGCCGGCGTTCAGCGTGATCTTGGCGCTCAGGTCGTAGTCGGCGCCCAGGCGCAGGGTGGTGCTCACCCGGTCGAACTCGGTGGGCTGCGGCTCGCCCGCGAAGTCGAAGGTGGAGTTGCCCTGACCCAGGTCGCGGTTCAGCTTCACATTCAGCTTGACCTTGCCGGTGGCCTGGGTGCTGCCGCGCAGCTCTGCAGTGACGCCGGAGAAGTCGCGGTTGGGCGAGTTGCTGTGGTCGGTGCTGGTGTGGCTGATGCGGCCGTAGAGATTGGTCAGGCCGCTGGGAATCCAGGTGCCGGTCAGGTCGATGTCGCGGCGCTTGTACGGGTCATCGATCGACACGTAGCTCAACTGCGATTGCCGCCACGCCAGGCCCACGGTGGTGGCGCCCCCCAGGCGGTAGCGCGCACCGATGGAGCCGGTGTTCTGGTTGTACTCGGAGCCCTTGTAGGCCTGCGCCGAGTAGCGCACCTGGCGGCGGCTGGCCGACACCTCGCCGGTGAGGCGCGTGACCACGCCCACCCGCACCGTGGCGTTGATCTGGTTGTTGTCCTCGATGTTGCGTTCGGACGCCAGGCCGCCCTGGTAGGCCGGGTCGTAGCTGCGCAGGCTGCGGTCGGCGGTGACGCCCAGGCGGCCGGAGACGCGATCCACCGTGGCCCAGTCCAGCCCCAGGTTCAGGCCGTAGCCCTCGTTGTTCAGCTGGTCGTTCTGCGCGTAGCGGCTGGCCCGCAGCGAGCCGCTGCCGCTGAGCCGCTGCCGCCCCCAGGTCTGGTCGACACCGGCCACCAGCGAGGTGGTGGCGACGGTGTCGGACTTGCTCTGTGCGCCGACGGGCAGGCCGATGCTGCCGCCGATGCGGTACAGGTTCGACTCGTAGGCCAGCGCCTGGGACACGCCGATGTAGTAGGGGCTGGACTGTGCGAAGGCAGCGGTGGTGGCCAGCAGCAGGCCGGCGGCAGCCAGCGTCGACAGGGGCAGGGTGGGGCGCATGGGGTCTCTCCAGGCAGCGCCGGCGGATGCCGGCGGAGGTGGGTTCTGTGGTGGTTCAGTAGGCCTTGCTGTCGCTCAGCATCGACTTGGCGGTGCGCAGGATGATCACCAGGTCCAGGCCCAGCGGCCAGTTGCGCAGGTACTCGAGGTCGTACTCCACGCGGGCCTGCATCTTGTCCAGCGTGTCGGTCTCGCCGCGGTGGCCGTTGACCTGGGCCCAGCCGGTGATGCCCGGCTTGACCTTGTGGCGCACCATGTAGGCCTTGATCAGCTGGCGGTACATCTCGTTGTGCGCCACCGCATGCGGCCGCGGTCCGACGATGCTCATGCGGCCCTGCAGCACGTTGATGAACTGCGGCAGTTCATCCAGCGAGGTGCGGCGGATGAACGCGCCGAACGGCGTGATGCGCGGATCGCCCTTGGTGGCCTGCTTGACCACTGCGCCGTTGTCCATGGCCCGCATCGAGCGGAACTTGTAGACGATGATCTCTTCGCCATCCAGGCCGTTGCGCTTCTGCCGGAAGATCGCCGGCCCGGGCGAGCTGAGCTTCACGCCGATGGCCACCGCCAGCATGATCGGGAAGATCAGCAGCAGGATCAGGATCGACAGCACGACATCGCTGATGCGCTTGATCATGCGGTTGGTGCCGGTGAACGGCGTCTCGCAGATGCCCACCACCGGCACGCCGGACATGTCCTGCAGCCGGCCCTGGATGATGCTGATGCCGAAGACATCGGGCACGAAGTAGATCGACGCGGTGGTGCCCTGCAGGTGTTCCAGCAGGTCGATGATGCGCGGCTGCGAGCCCAGCGGCAGGGTGATGAACACTTCCTTGACGCCGTGCGCGCGGATGTAGGGCGCCGCTTCCAGCAGGTTGCCCAGCCGCTTGCCGGCGCTGTCGCTGTGCACCCGGGCATCGGCGCGGTCATCGAAGTAGCCGACGAAGTCCACGCCTTGGGTCGGGCTGGAGGAAAGCGCATGCGCCACCTTCACGCCCAGCGCGCCGGCGCCGATCACCACCGCGCTGCGGCGGTTGCCCGGCTGGCGCGCCTGCTGGCGGATGGCCATGAAGCCCAGCCGCACCGCGGCCAGCTGGATCACTGGCGTGGCGACCACCCAGAACAGGATGACATCGTGCTGGAACAGGTCCAGGCTGCGGGTGCCGTAGCCGAAGCCCAGCAGGATGGCCAGCAGCGTGATCCAGGAGCCGAGGATGCCGACGGCGGCCGAGCTGAGCCGGTCGCGGAAGCGGTTGATGCCAGGGAAGGTGAGCGCCAGCACCAGGAAGCACAAGGTCAGGTCGGCGCGGCCGACCTCTTCGCCGTGCCAGGCCAGGGCGCCCAGGTACACCAGCACGGTGATCGCCGGCTCGAGCACGGTGGCGATGAAGGCGGTGACCGACTGGGGGGCGCTGTTGAAATTGCGGGGGCTTCGGGTCTCGAACATCAGGCTCTTGGATCGGTGGGACGGGCATCGGCACGGGCCGTTGTCCTGTACCACAGGGGCTGTCGAACTCGAAGGCGCCCGACCTCACCAGGTCGCCGAGGAGTGTTCAAAACCTGCGGATTCTCGTTGATATTCATGTCAGCTCTGGGCGCCGACCCGATCGAACGTGGCCGACTGCCTACAATCCAGGCGATGTTGCAGAACCTCAACGCCCTGCTGGCACCCGCCCTGATGGACCGCCTGGTGCTGGTGGTCAACCACGTGATGGCGGCCGAGCCGCAGGCGGTGGCCCGCATGCTGCCGCACCAGGGGCGTGTGCTGCGCCTGGACCTGATGCAATTGCCGCGCCTGCTGCCCGCGCCGCCGGTGCTGGCCTTCCGCATCACGCCGGCCGGCCTGGTGGAATGGTGCCGCGAGCCGGTCGATGCCGACCTGCAGGTGCGGCTGGACGCCGCCAACCCGGCAGCGCTGGCGCTGCAGGCCCTGACCGGCCAGATGCCGCCAGTGGTCATCGAGGGCGATGCCAACCTGGCCGCCGATGTGGACTGGCTGCTGAAGAATCTGCGCTGGGACGTGGCCGACGACCTGCAGCGTCTGTTCGGCCCCACCGTGGCCCATGAGCTGCACCGCCTGGGCACCAGCCTGGCGCAGGCGCTGCGCAAGGCCATGCACAGTGCCCGGCAAGGCGCCGATCTGGCCGCCAACCGCATGCGCAACCGCTGAACCCCGCTGGCAGTCGCACGGGCCGGGGTCGGGGTATGGGTCAATTCTTCCGGCTGATCTTCATCGGCCTGACGGTGCTGCGCTTCGGTCTGGACGAGGTGGCGCTGTCGCGCTTCCGCCAGGGCTGGGTGCGGGCGCTGGTGCGGGTGGCCACGGTGGGCCGCCGTGCCCGGCTTGATGCCCCGCGTGGTGCGCGGCTGCGCATGGCGCTGGAGAAGCTGGGGCCGATCTTCGTCAAGTTCGGCCAGGTGCTCAGCACCCGGCGCGACCTGCTGCCGCTGGACGTGGCCGACGAGCTGGCCCTGCTGCAGGACCGGGTGCCGCCGTTTCCCAGCAGCCAGGCGGTGGCGCTGATCGAGAAGGCCTTCGGCAAGCGCATCGACGAGGTCTTCGAGCAGTTCGACACCACGCCGGTGGCCAGCGCGTCGATTGCGCAGGTGCACTTCGGCATCCTCAAGAGTGGCCGCGAGGTGGCGGTGAAGGTGCTGCGCCCCGGCATGCTGGATGTCATCGAGCATGACATGGCGCTGCTGCACACCCTGGCGCGGGTGGTGGAATGGGCCTGGGCCGACGGCAAGCGGCTGAAGCCGCGCGAGGTGGTGGCCGAGTTCGACGGCTACCTGCACGACGAGCTGGACCTGGTGCGCGAAGCCGCCAATGCCGCCCAGCTGCGCCGCAACATGCAGGGGCTGGATCTGGTGCTGGTGCCCGAGATGGTGTGGGACTACTGCACCCCCACGGTGCTGGTGATGGAGCGCATGCATGGCGTGCCGATCAACCAGCTCGAGCGGCTGCGCGAGGCCGGTGTCGACATCCCCAAGCTGGCACGCGATGGCGTCACCATCTTTTTCACCCAGGTCTTCCGCGACGGCTTCTTCCATGCCGACATGCACCCCGGCAACATCCAGGTGAGCCTGGCGCAGCGCAGCTTCGGCCGCTACATCGCGCTGGATTTCGGCATCGTCGGCACGCTGACCGACAACGACAAGGAATACCTGGCGCAGAATTTCCTGGCGTTCTTCCGCCGCGACTACAAGCGCGTGGCCGAGCTGCACCTGGAAAGCGGCTGGGTGCCGCCGGGCACCCGGGTGGACGCCTTGGAAAGCGCCATCCGGGCGGTGTGCGAGCCGCACTTCGACCGGCCGCTGAAGGACATCTCGCTGGGCCAGGTGCTGATGCGGCTGTTCCAGACCAGCCGCCGCTTCAATGTCGAGATCCAGCCGCAGCTGGTGCTGCTGCAGAAGACCCTGCTCAACATCGAAGGCCTGGGCCGCCAGCTCGACCCCGACCTCGACCTCTGGGCCACCGCCAAGCCTTTCCTCGAGACCTGGATGCACCGGCAGGTGGGCTGGCAGGGCCTCGTCGAGCGCCTGAAGAACGAGGCGCCGCGCTACGCCCAGCTGCTGCCCGAGCTGCCGCGCCTGGTGCACCAGGCACTGTTGCACCGGCGCGACAGCGACCCGGCGGTGGTGGCCTTGCTGTCCGAGCAGCGCCGCACCAACCGGCTGCTGCAGGCCTTGCTGTACGGCGCGGTGGGCTTCGTGGCCGGTGTGCTGGTCATGCAGATCTGGTTGCACTGGCCGCGCTGACGCGGTCCTGCCCCGCCGTGCACGGCTGAGCGCAGCCCCATAATGCCGCCCGCCCGGATGGACCCCGTCTTTTCACTTTTGCCACCTCACCGCGGAGCCTTGCCTTGCTGATCACCTTCGTTGGCGTCTATCTGCTCGTGACCATCGGCATCGGCCTGCTGGCTGCCCGGCGGGTGCACAACGCGAAGGACTACCTGGTGGCGGGGCGCAGTCTGCCGCTGTACATGAACGTGGCCACGGTGTTTGCCACCTGGTTCGGTGCCGAGACGGTGTTGTCGGTGTCGGCCACCTTCGCCAAGGACGGCCTGTCCGGCATCCCTGGCGACCCCTTCGGCGCCACCGTCTGCCTGGTGCTCGCGGCGCTGCTGTTTGCGCGGCTGTTCTACCGCATGAACCTGCTGACCATCGGCGACTTCTACAAGCAGCGCTACGGCAAGGCCGTGGAGGTGCTGACCAGCGTGGCCATCACGCTGAGCTACCTGGGCTGGACCTCTGCCCAGCCGACCGCCCTGGGTCTGGTGATCCATGTGCTGTCCGGCGGCGCGCTGGCCCTCAACCACGCCATCCTGGTCGGCGGCGCGGTGGTCATGGTCTACACCCTGTTCGGTGGCATGTGGTCGGTGGCCTTCACCGACCTGCTGCAGACCGTGGTGATCCTGGTCGGCCTGAGCCTGGTGGCCGTGCTGGTGGGTGACATGGCTGGCGGCCCGGCCAAGGTCATCGCCCAGGCGGCAGCCGACGGCAAGTTCAACTTCCTGCCCGAGGACGCGCCGGGCTGGTGGGCCATGGCAGGCGCCTTCTTCGCCTTTGCCTTCGGATCGGTGCCGCAGCAGGATGTGTTCCAGCGCATGACCAGCGCCAAGGACGAGAAGACCGCCGTGCGCGGCACCATCATCGGTGCGCTGATCTACTTCTGCTTCGCGCTGGTGCCCATCTTCATCGCCTACGCGGCCCTGGTGGCGTTTCCGGAGCTGGCCCAGCTGTTCAGCGATGAAGATGCCCGCGTGATCCAGCGCATCCTGCCCGATCTGGTGCTGGCCCAGATGCCGCTGTGGGCACAGGTGCTGTTCTTCGGCGCACTGCTGTCGGCCATCCTGTCCACCGCCAGTGGCGCGCTGCTGGCGCCCACGGCCATCTTCACAGAGAACGTGCTGCGCCCGTTCGTGCCGCACATGCCGGACCGGCAGTTCCTGCTGACACTGCGCCTGGTGCTAGTGACCTTCACCCTGGGGGCGCTGCTGTTCGCGCTGAACAGCCGGAGCACGATGTACGAGATGGTGCAGAACGCCTACAACGTGACGCTGGCCGGTGCCTTCGTGCCGCTGGTGGCCGGCGCCTACTGGCGCCGCGCCAACACCCAGGGCGCCCTGTTGTCGATCATCCTGGGCATCGGCACCTGGCTGGGCGCCACCGCGCTGGCGCCGGAATCGATGGTGCCGGCCAACCTGTTGGGTCTGGCGGCATCCGCGCTGGGCATGCTGCTGGGATCGCTGGCGCCCAGCCTGGTGCCGCACCGCGGCATGTCCATCGAGGCGGCGATCCGCCATGCCCAGCCCGCGCCGCACCATGCCGGCGGGCGGCAGGGCGGTACGCACCGGCACTGAGCCGCGGGCAGGCGCCCGCCTGCGCTGGTGGCTGCAGGCGCCGATTCGTCCGCGCCACCTATAATCGCAGGCTTTGCGTCAAGGGTATTCCCATGCCGATCTACGCCTATCGCTGCTCCGCCTGCGGCCATGCGAAGGACGTGTTGCAGAAACTGTCCGATCCGGTGCTGAGCACCTGCCCGGCCTGCGGGGCCGAGGCCTTCTCCAAGCAGGTCACGGCCGCCGGTTTCCAGCTCAAGGGCTCGGGCTGGTACGCCACCGACTTCAAGGGTGGCGGCACGGCGGCGCCTGCCGCTGCAGCGGCCGCCGGTGAGGCCAAGGCGGACACCAAGACCGACAGCAAGCCCGATGCCGCGGCCTCGGCATCCCCGCCGGCGGCCTGCGGTGGCTCCTGCGCCTGCCACTGACGGCAGCCCTGGATGAGCCACAGCGTGAGAAAGTACATCATCGCCGGCCTGCTGGTGTGGCTGCCCCTGGCCATCACCATCTGGGTGCTGCTGTGGCTGCTGGGCTTGATGGACGGCGTGTTCGCCTGGCTGCTGACCATCGGCCAGCATGTGCTCCCCCAGGGCGCCGACGCATCGATCGAGGCCCTGCGCCGCGTGCCCTTCCTGGGTGTGGTGGTGATGGCCCTGCTGCTGCTGGCCACCGGCGTCTTCGTCACCAACATCTTCGGCCAGTGGTGGGTGAAGCAATGGGACCGGCTGCTCAGCCGCATCCCCATCGTCAAGAGCATCTACAGTTCGGTCAAGCAGGTCTCGGACACGCTGTTCTCCAGCAGCGGCAATGCCTTCCGCGAGGCCGTGCTGGTGCAGTATCCCCACCCCGGCAGCTGGACCATCGCCTTTGTCACCGGCAAGCCCGGCGGCGAGGTGGCGGCCAATCTGGATGGCGACCACGTCAGCCTGTATGTGCCGACCACGCCCAACCCGACCAGCGGCTTCTTCCTGATGATGCCGCGCGCCAATGTCCGCCCGTTGCGCATGAGCGTGGACGAGGCGCTGAAGTACATCATCTCGATGGGTGTGGTGGCGCCACCGCCGCCTGCCCCGCCGCGGCCGCTGCCAGCCGCTGCCGCCCCCCGAAATTGACGGGGCCGGACGCCCACGGCGACAGCGTCTGGTCCTGAGGGCAGCCCACGGCCCCGAACCCGCCCACCTCCATCCCGACACTTCCGCCCGGCCGCGCCGCCCTGAACCCGGCGCCGCGTCCCGTGGCCCCCACACCGGAGCACACCATGAGAACCACCTACTGCGGCCTGGTCAGCGAAGCCCTGATGGGCCAGACCGTCACCCTGATGGGTTGGGCCCACCGCCGTCGTGACCACGGCGGCGTGATCTTCATCGACCTGCGCGACCGCGAAGGCCTGGTGCAGATCGTCTGCGACCCCGACCGTCCCGAGATGTTCAAGGCTGCCGAAGGCGTGCGCAACGAGTTCTGCCTGAAGGTGGTGGGCCTGGTGCGTGCCCGCCCGGCCGGCACCGAGAACGCCAACCTGGTCAGCGGCAAGATCGAGGTGCTGGCGCATGCGGTGGAAGTGCTGAACCCCAGCGTCACGCCGGCCTTCCAGCTCGACGACGACAACCTGAGCGAGACGGTGCGCCTGACCCACCGCGTGTTGGACCTGCGCCGCCCGCAGATGCAGAAGAACCTGATGCTGCGCTACCGCGTGGCCATCGAGGTGCGCAAGTTCCTCGACGAGCAGGGCTTCATCGACATCGAGACGCCGATGCTGACCAAGAGCACGCCGGAGGGCGCGCGTGACTACCTGGTGCCCAGCCGCGTGCACGATGGCCAGTTCTTCGCGCTGCCGCAAAGCCCGCAGCTGTTCAAGCAGCTGCTGATGGTGGCCGGCTTCGACCGCTACTACCAGATCACCAAGTGCTTCCGCGACGAGGACCTGCGCGCCGACCGCCAGCCTGAATTCACCCAGATCGACATCGAGACCTCGTTCCTGGGCGAGGCCGAGATCCGCGCCATCACCGAGGCCATGATCCGCACCGTGTTCCGCAAGACCATGGGCGTGGAACTGCCGGTGTATGCCGAGATGACCTATGCCGAGGCCATGCACAAGTACGGCTCCGACAAGCCCGACCTGCGGGTGAAGCTGGAGTTCACCGAGCTGACCGACGTGATGAAGACGGTCGACTTCAAGGTGTTCTCCGGCCCCGCCACCACCGCGGGTGGCCGCGTGGCGGCGCTGCGCGTGCCGGGCGGCGCCGAAATGAGCCGTGGCGAGATCGACGCCTACACCGAGTTCGTCAAGATCTACGGTGCCAAGGGCCTGGCCTGGATCAAGGTGAACGACGCCGGCAAGGGCCGTGACGGCCTGCAGAGCCCGGTGGTGAAGAACCTGCATGACGCGGCCATCGCCGAGATCATCGCCCGCACGGGCTGCCGCAACGGCGACCTGATCTTCTTCGGCGCCGACAAGGCCAAGGTGGTGAACGACGCCCTGGGCGCGCTGCGGGTCAAGATCGGCCACAGCGAGTTCGGCCGCGAGCACGGGCTGTTCAACGACGTCTGGGCGCCGCTGTGGGTGGTCGACTTCCCGATGTTCGAGTACGACGACGACAGCAAGCGCTGGAACGCGGTGCACCACCCGTTCACCGCGCCCAAGGACGGCCATGACGAGCTGATGAAGACGGATCCCGGCGCCTGCATCGCCAAGGCCTATGACATGGTGCTCAACGGCTGGGAAATCGGCGGCGGCTCGGTGCGGATCCACCGCGCCGACGTGCAGGCCCGTGTGTTCGAGGCACTGAACATCACACCGGAAGAGCAGAAGATCAAGTTCGGCTTCCTGCTCGATGCGCTGCAGTACGGCGCCCCGCCGCACGGCGGCCTGGCCTTCGGCCTGGACCGCATCGCCACGCTGATGACCAAGGCCGAGTCGATCCGCGACGTGATCGCCTTCCCCAAGACCCAGCGTGCCCAGTGCCTGCTGACCGGGGCGCCGAGCAACGTGGACGAGAAGCAGCTGCGCGAGCTGCACATCCGCCTGAGGAACGCTGGCGCCGCGGCCTGATCCGCGACACGGCGGGCGCCGGACGGTATAACATTGGTTATAACTTCCTGGAGCCCACCATGCACGCTCTCAAGCTCACCCAGATCGGCAATTCGGTCGGCGTCATCCTGCCCAAGGAGGTGCTGGCGCGGTTGAAGCTGGAGAAGGGCGACACCGTCTACGTCACCGAGACGCCAGACGGCGTCGCGCTGACACCGCTGGATCCCGGCTTCGAGCAGCAGCTTGAACTGGGCCGCGATTTCATGCGTGAGTACCGCGATACCTTCCGTGCGCTGGCCAAGTGACCGCCGGCACCTGGCGCTGGATCGACCGCCGGCTGTTGATCCTGCTGCACGACGAGAGCCTGGCCATGCACGGCGGGCCGTCGGGCCTGCGTGACGAAGGCCTGCTCGATTCCGCACTGGCCCGGCCGGTGAACCTTGCGGCGTACGGCACGCCTGATCTGGCTTCGCTGGCCGCCAGCTACGCATCCGGCCTGGCGCAGAACCATCCGTTTGTCGATGGCAACAAGCGGGCTGCTTTCCTGTCCGTTGGCCTGTTCCTGGGCCTGAACGGACACCGGCTCACGGCGTCACAGGCCGAGGCCACGGTCGCCATGTTCGGCCTGGCGGCTGGTGAGATCGACGAGACCACGTTTGCCGCCTGGCTGCGCGACCGCGTGGCGCCCCGCTGACCGACCAACGCCCATGACTGCCACTGCCGACACCCTCCGCGCCGATCCGACCCAGCCCACGCTGGACACCACCCGCATCGACGACACCCGCATCGCCGCGGTGCGGGCCCTGGTCTCGCCGGCCGTGATGCTCGAAGACCTGCCGGTCACGCCGGGCATCGAGCACACGGTGGAGACCACCCGCCAGGCCATCGGCCGGGTGCTGCGTGGCGAAGACGACCGCCTGGTGGCGGTGGTCGGCCCCTGCAGCATCCACGACCATGCCCAGGCCATGCACTACGCCCGGTTGCTGAAGCCCGTGGCCGATGCGCTGGCCGGCGAGCTTGTGGTGGTGATGCGGGTCTACTTCGAGAAGCCGCGCACCACCGTGGGCTGGAAGGGCTACATCAACGACCCGCGGCTGGACGGCAGCTTCCGCATCAACGAGGGTCTGCGCCTGGCCCGCGCGCTGCTGCTGGAGATCAACGCCCTGGGCCTGCCAGCGGGCACCGAGTTCCTCGACCTGCTGAGCCCGCAGTACGTCAGCGACCTGATCGCCTGGGGAGCCATCGGTGCCCGCACCACCGAGAGCCAAAGCCACCGCCAGCTGGCCTCGGGCCTGAGCTGCCCGGTGGGCTTCAAGAACGGCACCGACGGCGGCGTGCAGATTGCCGCCGACGCGCTGGTCTCGGCCGCCGCGCCGCACAGCTTCATGGGCATGACCAAGATGGGCGTGGCCGCCATCTTCGAGACCCGCGGCAATGCCGACGGCCATGTGATCCTGCGCGGCGGCAAGACACCCAACTACGACGCGGCCCATGTCGAGGCCGCCTGCGCGGTGCTGCGCAAGGCCGGCCTGCGTGAACAGGTGATGGTCGACTGCTCGCATGCCAACTCGTCCAAGCAGCACCAGCGGCAGATCGCGGTCGCTGCCGAGGTGGCTGCGCAGCTGGCCGCCGGCGAGCGCCGCATCATCGGCGTGATGGTCGAAAGCCACCTGCATGCCGGCCGGCAGGACCTGAAGGCCGGCGTGCCGCTGCAGCCCGGCGTGTCGATCACCGACGCCTGCATCGGCTGGGACGACACTGCGCCGCTGCTGCACCAGCTGGCCGATGCCGTGCGGGCGCGGCGGGGCCGCGCATGACCACCGTCAAGCCGCCCAAGATCCCCGAGAGCGTGCTGGTGGTGATCCACACGCCCGACCTGCAGGTGCTGCTGATCGAGCGCGCCGACAAGCCGGGCTTCTGGCAGAGCGTGACCGGCAGCAAGGACAGCCTGGACGAGCCCACGCTGGAGACCGCCATCCGCGAGGTGGCCGAGGAGACCGGCATCGTCGTCGGCAGCCCGGCCGTGCCGCTGTCGGCACTGCGCGACTGGGGCCTGCGCAACGTCTACGAGATCTATCCGGTCTGGCGCCACCGCTATGCGCCGGGCGTGACGCACAACACCGAGCATGTGTTCGGCCTCACCGTGCCGACCGGCACGCCGGTCATCCTGGCGCCGCGCGAGCACCTGCAGTTCGTCTGGTTGCCCTGGCAGGCCGCGGCCGACCGCTGCTTCTCGCCCAGCAACGCCGAGGCGGTGCTGCACCTACCGCGCCTGGGCGGCGAGGCAGGGGCTGGGTCGGCGGCCACGGCATGATGGCGGCCATGCGCGGCCCGCACTTCACACACTCCCGCCTCGCCGCCCAGGGCCTGAGTCTGGGCGGGCCGCCCACGCAGCACACCAGCGATGTGCTGCGCGTGGCCACCTACAACATCCACAAGGGCGTGCGTGGCGTCGGCCCGCGCAAGCGGCTGGAGATCCACAACCTCGGCCTGGGCATCGAGGCGCTGGATGCCGACCTGGTGTGCCTGCAGGAGGTGCGGCTGTTCGAGAAGCGCGAGGCCAACCGCTTCGTCCGCACCCACCTGGGCTGGCCCGACGAGGGCCAGGCCGATTACCTGGCGCCCGAGGGCTACAGCGTGGCCTACCGCACCAATGCCACCACCCGCCACGGTGAGCACGGCAATGCGCTGCTGTCGCGCTGGCCGATCGGCGACATCGGCCACCACGATGTCAGCGACCACCGCTTCGAGCAGCGCGGCCTGCTGCATGTGCCGGTGTGGTGGCAGGGCGTGGAAGTGCATGCGGTGGTCGCCCACCTGGGCCTGATCCACGCCAGCCGGGTGCGGCAGGTGGAGCGGCTGGCCGCCTTCATCGCGCAGGAGGTGCCGCCCGGCGCGCCGCTGCTGGTGGCCGGCGATTTCAACGATTGGGGCGAGAAGCTCGATGGTCCGATGCAGGCCATCGGCCTGCGCCGCGCCCGCGTGGGCGCCGAGCGGGCCCAGCGCACCTTCCCGTCGGCCGTGCCCATCTTTGCGCTCGACCGCGTCTACACCCGCGGCCTGGCCTGCGTGTCCACCACTGTGCCGCGCAACAGCGGCTGGGCGCGCATGTCCGACCACCTGCCGCTGCTGGTGGAGCTGCGGCTGGATTGATGGCTGCGCTGCGCTCCGGGCCGTCCGTCCCGGCCCAGCTCACCGGTGGCAACCAGGTGCAATTGCTGGCTGGCGGTGCCGAACTGTTTCCCGCGATGTGTGCGGCCATCGCCAGCGCGCGGCACCGGGTGTGGCTGGCCACCTACATCTTCCATGACGATGCAGCCGCCGAATCGGTGGCGCAGGCGCTGGCCGATGCGGCACGGCGGGGCGTGCAGGTGGGCGTGGTGGTCGACGGCTTCGGCAGCAAGGCTGCATTGCCCATGCTGCGCCACTGGCTGGGCGATGCCGGTGTGCAGCTGGTCGTCTTCCGGCCGCTGGACCGCTGGTGGCGGCTGCTGCACCCCGGCCAGTTGCGCCGGCTGCACCAGAAGCTGTGCGTGGTCGACGGCACGCACGGCTTCGTCGGCGGTATCAACCTGATCGACGACCGGCACGACATGAACCACGGCTGGTCTGACCGCCCGCGGCTGGACTTTGCCGTCGCGGTGCAGGGCCCGGTGGTGGCGCAGATGGCGCAGACCGCCCGCGCCATGCACACCCGGGCGCGGCTGGGTGCCGACTGGAAGGACGAGGCGCTGCAACTGGCCCGCAGCGCCGAACCGGTGGCCCGGGTGCGGCGCATCATGGCGCGGCTGAAGATGCGCCAGCAGGCTGCGCCGGTGGCGGCGGCCTCGCTGGCGCCAGTGCGCGCGGCCTTCCTGGTGCGCGACAACCTGCGCCAGCGCCGCGCCATCGAGCAGGCCTACATCGAGGCCATCGGCCAGGCGCAGCAACGGCTGGTGCTGGTCTGCCCGTACTTCTACCCCGGGCGGCTGTTCCGCCGCGCCCTGCGGCAGGCGGCGCGGCGCGGCGTGCAGGTGCGCCTGCTGCTGCAGGGCAAGGCCGACTACCGCATGGCCGCGCTGGCTGCCCAGGTGCTGTACGACGAGATGCTGGCCAGCGGCGTGCGGGTGTTCGAGTACATGCCCGCCTTCCTGCATGCCAAGGTGGCGGTGATCGACGACGACTGGGCCACGGTGGGCAGCAGCAACATCGACCCGCTGTCGCTGCTGCTCAACCTGGAGGCCAACCTGATCGTGCGCGACGGTGCCTTCGCCGCCGGGCTGGCGCAGCAGGTGGAGGCCGCGTTCGGCGAGGCGCGCGAGGTGCTGCGCCCGCCGGTCGGTGCCGGTTGGCTGGCCGCGCTGCGGCGCGGCTTCGTGGCCTGGGCAGCGCACTGGTTCCTGCGGCTGGCAGGCTTGAACGGCCGCTACTAGTGGCGGCGGCCTGCGCACCGGCAGCGCAGGTTGCCGGGGCGGGCCTGGCGGTCGTGATGCTTGTCACGTCCTTGTTGGTGCCTGCCTCAATCAATTAACGATAAAAATGAAACAAACAGCAAAATAGTGCAGCTGCGCCGGGGAGTGGAACGGCGCAGCCTGAGCGCCAGGCCGCTTGGCCGCCCAACCATGTCCCGAGGAAGATCCATGCGCACATCCGTTCCGTTCCTGTTCACCGCCGCCAGCCTGGCGCTGCTGCCACTGGCCGGCCAGGCTGCCACCTACCAGGCCACCTGCCAGGGCCAGGTGGTCTCGGCCAGTTCCACCGCCGCCTTCGGTCCCAAGTGCACCAACGTGCGGCTGATCACGCCGGCACCAGCACAGGCTCCCGCCAAGCCGGTTGTCACGCCAACCAAGCCGGTCGTCACGCCCGCCAAGCCCGCGCCCACACCACCCAAGCCCGCGCCCACGCCAACCAAGCCGGTCGTCACGCCTACCAAGCCGGCGCCGGCGCCGTTCGATCCATACAAGAACCTCTATACCGTGCAGGGCTGGGCCAACGCCTACAAGACCCATGGCGTGGGCAGTGCCAGCGGATCGCCGTACTACGCCGCGGCCGTGAACAAGCAGGTGGTCTACGACGCCAACGGCAACTTCCTGCAGGCCCGCAACCTGGGCGCCACCACCCGCATCGGCTCGACCACCTACGTGCAGCAGTCCAGCACCGTGGTCAACGGCGTCATCGTCTACACCTACGTCAAGAAGTGAGCCACGCGCCGCTTCGGCGCGCCGGCCGGGTTGCTGCCGGCATCCCATCCGGGTGAATCCCGCGGGCGGGTGAGGGCAGGGCGGCCCGCGGGTAGCATCGGCCGCCCGTGGACGACCTGATCACCCTGCGCCCGGCCGGCCTGTACTGCGCTGCCGGCGATTTCTACATCGACCCCTGGCGCCCGGTGCACCGGGCGGTGCTGACCCACGCCCATGCCGACCATGCCCGTGCCGGCCACGCCCATGTGCTGGCCACCGCGGTCAGCGAGGGCGTGCTGCGCAGCCGCCTGGGTGCGGGCCTGAACCTGCAGGGCCTGGCCTACGGCGAGCCGGTGCTGCACCAGGGCGTGCGCATCAGCCTGCACCCGGCCGGCCATGTGCTGGGCTCGGCCCAGGTGCGGGTGGAACACGGGGGCCAAGTGTGGGTGGCCTCGGGCGACTACTTTCTCAGCGCCCATGATGAGCGCAACCCCACCTGCCCGCCCTTCGAGCCGGTGCGCTGCCACTGCTTCATCACCGAATCCACCTTCGGCCTGCCCATCTACCGCTGGCGGCCGCAGGCCGACGTGTTTGCCGACATCGACGCCTGGTGGCGCGGCAATGCCGCCGCCGGCCGGCCCAGCCTGCTGATGGCCTACAGCTTCGGCAAGGCGCAGCGGCTGCTGGCCGGTGTGGATGCCGGCATCGGACCGATCGTGGTGCATGGCGCGGTGCAGCCGCTCAACGCGGCCTACCGGGCCGTCGGCGTCGCGCTGCCGCCGACACAGCTGCTCACCGAGCTGCCCGATGGCCCGGCGCGCGCCCAGGCGCTGCGCGGCGCGCTGGTGGTGGCGCCGCCGGCGGTGCATGCCAGCGCCTGGGCGCGCAAGCTCGGTGACTTCAGCGACGGCTTCGCCAGCGGCTGGATGCAGCTGCGCGGCGCCCGCCGACGCCAGGGCGTGGACCGTGGCTTCGTGCTCAGCGACCATGCCGACTGGCCCGGCCTGCAGCGCGCCATCGCTGCCACCGGCGCCGAGCGGGTGATCGTCACCCACGGCCAGGAGGCGGTGATGGTGCGCTGGCTGCGCGAGCAGGGGCTGGACGCCGCGTCGTTCCGCACCGAGTTCGGCGGCGAGGGCGGTGAGCTGCCGGCGCCTGCCGCCCCGGCTGATGCCCCCCCGGTGGCCGACCCCGCCTGATGCGCCGCTTCGCTGCCCTGTACGCCGCGCTGGACGCCAGCACCAGCACCGAGGCCAAGGTGGCCGCCCTGGTGCAATACCTGGCCGAGGCGCCGCCGGCCGATGCCGCCTGGGGCGTGTACTTCCTGGCCGGCGGCAAGCCGCGTCAGACTGTGCCCACCGCGCTGCTGCGCGCCGAGGCCACGGCGCTGGCCGGCATCCCCGACTGGCTGTTCGAGGCCAGCTACCAGGCGGTTGGCGATCTGGCCGAGACCATCGCCCAGATCCTGCCGCCGCCCCGGCAGACCAGCGACCTGGGCCTGGCCGACTGGCTGACGCAGCGCCTGCTGCCGCTGCGCGGCCAGCCACCCGAGGTGCAGACCGCCGCCCTGCGCGCCTGGTGGGATGAACTGCCGGCTGAGCAGCGCTTCCTGCTGGTCAAGCTGATCGGCGGCGGCTTCCGCGTCGGCGTCAGCAAGCTGCTGGTGCAACGCGCCCTGGCCCGCCATGCCGGGCTGGATGCCAAGCTGGTCGCCCAGCGCATGATGGGCTGGACCGACGGCCGCCAGCCGCCCACCGCGGCCCGCCTGGCGGCGCTGCTGGCGCCGGCCGGGGCCGACGGCGGTGCCGATGCGCAGGACGACGGCCAGCCCTATCCGTTCTTCCTCGCCCATGCGCTGGACGACGCACCGCCCGCCCAGCTGGCCGCGCGACTGGGCCCGGTGGCCGACTGGCAGGCCGAGTGGAAGTACGACGGCATCCGCGCCCAGCTGGTGCGCCGCGGCGGCCGGTTGTGGATCTGGTCGCGCGGGGAGGAGCTGATCACCGAGCGCTTCCCCGAGGTGGTGGCCCAGGCCGATGGCCTGCCCGACGGCACGGTGCTGGACGGCGAACTGCTGGCCTGGGGCGCCGACGACCGGCCGGCACCGTTCCAGGCCCTGCAGCAGCGCATCCAGCGCAAGACTCTGCCGCGCAAGCTGCTGGCCGCCGTGCCGGTGCGCTTCATCGCCTACGACCTGCTGGAACTGGCCGGGCAGGATTGCCGGCCGCAGCCCCTGCAGCAGCGGCGCAGCGCGCTGCAGGCGTTGCTGGATGGCCAGCCGCTGGCGCTGTCGCCGGAGGTGCAGGCGGACGACTGGACCACCCTGGCAACTCTGCGCCAGCAGAGCCGCGACCGCGGCGTCGAAGGCCTGATGCTCAAGCACCGGCAGTCGGCCTACGGCAGCGGCCGCACCAAGGCCGACGGCCTGTGGTGGAAGTGGAAGATCGCGCCGCACACGGTGGACGCGGTGCTGGTCTACGCCCAGGCCGGCCACGGCCGCCGCGCCGGGCTGTACACCGACTACACCTTTGCCGTCTGGAGCCGCCCGCCGGCCGACGCGGCCGAAGCCGATGCGGTGGTGCAGGCCATCGCCGCGCGCCTGCCGGCGCAGCCCGGTGCGCTGCAGTTGCTCACCTTCACCAAGGCCTACTCGGGCCTGAGCGATGCCGAGTTCAAGCAGGTGGACGCGGTGATCCGTGCCAGCACGCTGGAGAAGTTCGGCCCGGTGCGCAGCCTGAAGCCTGGCCTGGTCTTCGAGTTGGCGTTTGAGGGCATCGCCCGCAGCCCGCGGCACAAGAGCGGCATCGCGCTGCGCTTTCCGCGCATGCTGCGCATCCGGCACGACAAGCCGCTGTGGCAGGCCGACAGCCTGCAGACGCTGGAAGCCCTGGTGCCAGTTGTGGCAGGTTGAACGTAAATCACACACGCATGCAAAGAAGTTGTGTGCATCCAGCGGATTGACGGTCAAACTACCCCCCTGATTCAGGGGGTTGGGCGGTCCGCAAGGCGTCCAATCAGGGTATCCGGCCATCAGAAACCCAGGTCCGGCCTCTGTGCCGATATCTGAATGTCATCCCGCCATCGCTATGATCGGAACCATCCCAGTGCGCTTCAGCAGCCTGCCGTCCACAATCACCGGTGATCCTTTGAAGTCCACGATCTTTGCTGCATCGGTCATGTGGCGCGGCCCCCGCGGCCACATGCTGGTGGAAGACCCCCGGATCGACCTGCTGCCCGATGGCCCCAACGGTCCGCGGCGGTTCAAGATCAAGACTGCGGATTCGATGGAGCGGCGCAACCGCGTCAACAGCCTGCTGAAGGACCGCTACGGCTGGCGCGGCTACCAGCAGGTGAGCCTGCCCACCGATCCCACCGTCAGCCGCTTCACCCTGACCGCGGTCGAGAACGACGTGGTGATCGGCACCATCACCGTGGCCTTCGACAATCCGGGCAAGCTCGGTGCCGACGGCGCCTTCGCGACGGAGGTCGACCAGCTGCGTGCCCAGGGTCGCCGCATCGCCGAGTTCACCAAGCTGGCCATCGACCCGGCCGTGGGCACCAAGCGGGTCCTGGCCACGCTGTTCCATGTGGCCTACATCGTGGCCCACCGCATCCGTGGCCACGACATGCTGATCATGGAAGTGAACCCGCGGCATGTGCGCTACTACGAGCGCATGCTGGGCTGCCAGATCCTGGCCGGCGAGCGCATCAACAAGTCGGTCAATGCGCCGGCGGTGCTGCTGGGCGCCGAGTTCGCCTACATCATGGCGCAGATCGGCGAGTTCGGCGGCCGGCCTGAAAGTGCGGCGCGGGAGCGCTCGCTCTACCCGTTTGCGTTGTCGCTGCGCGAGGAAGCGGCGGTCATCAGTCGCATGCAGGCCAAGCAGCGCATGCAGGACCGCCGCCTCACCGACACCGGCCATCCCAGCGAGGCGCTGCCGACCGATTTCGGCACCACCGACCTGATCGGCATCTGAGGCCGGCGCGGGGCGCCGGTGGTGCCTCCGACAGGAATCGAACCTGTATCTAGCGCTTAGGAGGCGCTCGTTCTATCCATTGAACTACGGCGGCTGGCCCGCGTGGATTCTCGCATGCGGGCCGGCCGTGGCCGGGCTCACCAGCGCCAGGTCCAGATCAGGTCGATGGCGTTGTCGCTGCCCGATTGCGCCCGCAGCGTGAAGCGCTGCGCCACCCGGTAGATCAGTTGCCAGGTGCCGGTTGTGGCATGCACGCCGCGCTCGTAGCCCACGTACCAGCGGCGTGAGAGCTGCTTGCCCAGGCTGATGATGGTGTCGCGGGTGTCGCCATCGGTCTGGCGGAACGAGAAGTCGGTCAGGCCGATGGCCTCCATCAGCTTGTCGGTGGGACCCACGCCGCTGCCCGACAGCAGGGCGAAGGCGGCCCGCTGCAGCAGTGCGGTGTCGGCGCTGCCCAGGCCGTCGGGGCTGCGGCCCAGCACCAGCCAGGACAGCTTGTCGTAGTCGGCCAGCTCGGGGTCGCTGTAGAGGCGGATGCGCGGGCTGTGGGCCTGGCCGTCGATCAGCACGCCCACCTGCACATCCAGGTTCGGCCGGATGGCCAGCACGTCCAGCCGCGGGTTGCCTGGCTCGCCGGTGAAGTAGAAGCGGCCGCGGGTGATCTCCAGCCGCTGGCCGTAGGCGGCATAGCGCCCGTCCACCGTGCTGACCGTGCCGTTGACCGCCAGCCTGCCGCCCGGGCTGCTGAGCACCACATCGCCGGCCAGCCGGGTGTCCACGCCCTGGCCACGCAGCTGCAGCTTCTGGCCGAGGTTGATCTTCACCTGCATCTGCACCTGCACCGGCTGGGGTGGCGGGCTGGCACCGGCACGCGGCCCGGCCACCGGCACCGGGGCTGCGCTGGCGGCCGCAGCCACCGCGCTGGCGCTGCGCTCAACCCGCACATCGCTGTCCAGCGTGGGAGCGTCGCCACGGCCGATGTCGATCAGGCCCTCGTCGACGGTGAAGCCGCCGTCGACCTGCAGGCGCCGGTCGCTGAGGCTGACGCTGGCCCGGCCGCTGGCCACGATGCGGCGGTCGATGCGGCCGAGCAGACGGAAGCGCTCCGCTGCCATCTGCAGGTTGAGCTTGGGCTGCGCGCCCAGGTCGGCACCGCCGGTGATGTCGAGCCGGCCGTCGCCGCCCTGCAGGCTGAAGCGCTCGATGCGCGCCTGGTCGCCGGTGAGCTGCAGCGCCAGCTGGCCGTCGGTGAGGTTCACGCCGTCCAGCACGTTGCGCAGGCCCAGGCCGCTGCCGCGCATGCTGCCGGTGATGCGCGGCGCGCCCAGCGTGCCGTCGAACTGGGCCACGGTGTCCAGCGCGCCGCTGAGCCGCCAGCCCGGCGGCACCCAGGTGCCCCACACGCCCAGGTTGGCCACGCGGGCCTCCAGCAGGCCTTGCAGCGCCGCACCCGGCTGCGGCCAGCGCTGGCCGGGCGGGTTGCTCAGCACCTGCGCACCCACCAGCGAGCCGATGCGCGCGCCCACCAGGCCCTGGGCGAACTGCCAGCGTCCGCCGTGGGCGCTGAGCGCCAGTCGCAGCTCGGTCAGCCCCAGCGGCTGGGCCTGGCCGAGGTCGTCGACCACGCTCAGGTCGCCCTGGCCGCGGGCC
Organism: Pseudaquabacterium pictum; assembly: GCF_005403045.1. GTDB lineage: Bacteria > Pseudomonadota > Gammaproteobacteria > Burkholderiales > Burkholderiaceae_C > Pseudaquabacterium > Pseudaquabacterium pictum. Next base: position 70,772 of record NZ_BJCL01000013.1, on the reverse strand, counting down.
AGCACGATGTCGGCGTCCAGCGCCTGGGCGCTGCTGGTGATGTCGATGCGGCCGCCCAGCGTCAGGTCGCCGCGCCAGCCCATGTCGGGCTGCAGCCGGCTCAGCAGGCTGGCCACGTCGATGGTCTCGAGCTCGGCAGCCACCACCAGGCTGCCGCCGGCCGTCCAGCCCAGGGTGCGCCAGTTCAGCGCAGTGCCGGGCAGTTGCACCCGGCCCGGTGCCAGCTGCAGCGCCTGCAGGCCGCCGGCGGCGTCGAGCTGCAGTTCGCCCGCCAGATCCTTCGCCGCCAGCCAGGGCTTGCCGGCGGCAGCCCCTCGGGCGCCGCCTTGAAGCGTCAGCCCCTGCAGCCGGTAGCGGCCGCCGGCCACGCCGCTGCCAGGCAGCCACTGGCCGCGGGCCTCGCCGGTCAGCTGGGTGCCGGTGCCGGCCGGGCCCAGCAGGTTCTCGGTCCAGGCCGGCGGGCGCAGCGGGCTGTCGGCGCTGAGCTGGATGCGGTGCTCGGCCAGCGTGCCGCTGAGCGTCAGTGCGAGGGTGTCCAGCTGCTGGCCACCGCTGCGCAGGCCCTGGGCTTGCAGGCTGGCCTGCAGCGGGGCATCACTGCGGTCGCCCTGGCGCCACGACAGGCTGGCCTGCTGCAGCTGCAACGCGGCGCTGCCGAGCTGGCTGGCCTGCAGTGTGCCCTGGCTCTGCAATGCCGGCCAGCGGCCCTGGGTCTGCAGCGTGGCCTGCAGGTTGCCGGCGGTGGGCCAGGCCTGGTCGATGGCGGCGGCGCTGCCCGGTGCCAGCTCGGCCAGCAGCGCGCGCAGCGGGGCCAGCGTGGCCAGCGTGGGCGCCTGCAGGCTGGCGCGCCAGCGGTCGGCGGCGGCCTCGGCGCCGCCCTGGCCGTCCAGCGTGGCCCGGTTGCCGCCCAGCACCAGCACGCCCTGCACCTGGGCGCTGGGGCCCTGGCTCTGCAACGCCAGGTCGGCCGCCAGCGGCACGCCGGCCAGCTGGCTGTCGGCCAGGTGCAGCTTGGCATCGCCGTCCAGCGCGGCCAGCAGGCGGTCGATGGCCAGGTCGCCGGCGCGCTGGGCCAGCGCCGGCCGCCACAACAGGTTGGCGCTGGCCTCGCCCTGCAGGCGGTGCGGGCCGCGCTGCCAGGCCGAGCCTTCGGGGCCACGCCACCACGGCCGGGGATCGAAGTCGGTCAGCGTGGCCTGGGCCTGCAGCCGCCAGCCGCCGGCCTCGGCCCGGGCCTGGCCGCTGAGCTTGGCGAGCGCGCCGCCGGCGCGGGCCTCGGCCTGGGTCAGCAGCAGGTGGCTGGCGCTGGCCTCGCCCACCAGGCGCAGCTGCACCGGCAGGCCGGCGTTGTCGGCCCACTGGCCGGTGAGGGTGCCGTCCAGCGCCACCGTGGGCTGGCTCCCCGGGCCGGCAGCGGTGGGCAGGCCGCGCACCTGCACCAGCAGCGGCCCGCCCAGGCGCAGCGGCGCGGCGCTGCGGTGCAGCCGGGCTGGCAGCAGCTGGTCGATCTGCAGCTGCAGGCGCAGCGCATCGTCCTGCCATTGGCCCTGGCCGCTGATGCGGCCGGCTGGGCCGGCAGCGTCGCCCAGCAGCAGCTGGAAGCGGTCCAGCGTCAGCCGGTCGGTCTGGTCGGGTCGGCCGCTGGCCTGCAGCTGCATCTGCTGCAGCGGCAGGCGGCCGGCATCCCAGGCGCCGGGCAGGCGGTTGTCCAGCGTGGCGCGCAGGGCGGCCGGCTGGTCGCGGCCGCGGGTCTGCACCTCGGCGCGGCCGGCCAGGCGGGTCTGCGGCAGGCGGGGCGACAGCGCGGCCAGGTCCAGTGCCTCGGTCTGCAGTTGCAGGGCGCCCAGTGGCCAAGGCGCAAACGGCAGCACCGTGGCCTGGGCCTGCAGCGTGGGCGCGGCGGCGCCGGCGGTGGCCTCGCCGCGCAGCTGCAGCGTGGTCTCGAGCTGGGCCAGCGGGCCACGGGCGGTCAGCGTGGCCTGCCAGGCCGGCGCGCCATCGCGGCGGGCCTGCAGGTCGGCCTGCAGCGCCAGCGGTGCGGCGGTGCCGATCTGCAGCCGGCCCGACAGCGCCACTGGCGCGGGTGCTGCGGAGGTGCCGGTTTCCAGCACCAGCTGCAGGCCGTCGACCCGGTGCAGGCGGCCACCGTCGGCGCCCAGTTGCAGGCCGGCCTGCAGCTGGCGCACCGGGGGCAGGGCGTCGATCTGCAGGGCGTCGATGCGCAGCTGCTGCAGGGCCAGGTCGATCGGCAGGCGCAGCTGGGCCGGCGGCTGCAGCGGCTGGCCGCTGGGCGGCGGGCTGTCGTACTGGGCCCGTGTGGCGTGCAGCCGGTCCAGGCGCAGCAGGGCCAGCGTGCCCGGCCGCGGCCACAGCACCAGGCCCTGGCCGTCGATCTGCAGTTGCCACAGCCGCAGCCGGCCGGCCTGGGCCGGCAACTGCCAGTCGAGCTGGTCGATCTGCAGCGTGCCGGCGGCCAGCGAGCCGCGCACGCCGCTGGCCTGCAGGCCGGGCACATGGGCCAGCAGCCAGGGCAGGGCAGCCGGGTGGCGCCAGGCCCACCAGGCGCTGCCGGCCACGCCAGCCACCAGCAGCAGCGCCACGACCAGCAGCCCGATCACCAATCGGCCCAGCGCCGACCCAGCGCGCGCCGTCCGGCCAGGGTTCGGCGTCGGCGCGTCCGGCGCCACGGGCGGTGGATTAGGCGGCAGCGTGCTCAAAATGCAATGCCTACGGAGAAGTGCAAGCGCAGCTTCTTCAGCTCATCCGCCCAGGCCAGATCCACCCGCAGCGGGCCGATCGGGCTGCGCCAGCGGATGCCGGCGCCATAGCCCCAGGCGGGGCTGTAGTCGCGCCAGTCGGTCACCGCGCGGCCGGCATCGATGAACAGCGCGCCCCACACCGACGGGATCGACGGCACGATCGGCCGCGCCACTTCCACGCTGGCGGTGAGCAGGCGCTGGCCGCTGATGGTGCCGCCGCCGGCATCGGTGGGCGCCAGCGAGCGGTAGGCGTAGCCGCGCACCGAGTCGTCGCCGCCGGCGCGGAAGCCCAGCGCATCGGGCACCTGCACGCCGCTGCGGTGGGCGATGTGGCCCAGCTCGACGCGGGCGGTTCCGTACCAGCGCTCGCCCAGCGGCAGGTAGCCGGTCAGGCGGCCGTACAGCCGGGCGAAGGGGCCATCGGGCCCGCCGTGCTGGGTGGCTTGGCCGGCGCCGGTCTGCAGCGCCAGGCTGAGGCCGCGGGTGGGCAGGATGGCGCTGTCCAAGTCGCGCCAGACCCAGTGCAGGTTGGCGCTGAGCGCGGTGGCGGTGGTGGGCACGCCGCCGCTGCGCACGCCGCCGGTGGTGCCGGGCAGATCGGCCTGGCGCGAGCGCAGCAGCTCCAGGAAGTACAGCCGCTCGATGCGCGGCGTGTCCTGGGTGCGGCCCAGGCGCAGGCGCTGCGACAGCACCACATCGGTCTCGCTCTTCACCCGCTCGATCTGCACGCCCAGCAGGTTGCGGTAGAAGCCTGCGCCCGGATGGGTGCTGAAGTCGCCGCTCCAGCTCTGGCTGTCGCGGCCCCATTCCAGCTTGTTGTCGGCCACCACCGGGAAGCCGAAGACGCGGCGGTGGGTGTGTTCCACCGTCACCCGCGGGCCGGTGTTGGCGCTGATGCCCACGCCCACCGTGGCCTGCTGCAGCAGCGCTTCCACCACCCGCACCCGCACCGGCGCGGCAGCGGCGCTGGCCGGGTCGGGTTCGACCGCGACGGTGACGCTGTTGAACAGCTTGGTCTTCTGCAGCCGGTCCTGGAATTCCAGCAGCCGGGCCTCGGTCAGCGGCGCGCCGGGGCTGAAGCCGGCCAGCGCCTGCACCATGTCGGCGTCATGGTGCTGCAGGCCGCTGACCTGCACCGGCCCGGCCAGGAACAGCGGCCCGCTGTCGAGCACCACGTTGAGCCGGGCGCTGCGGGCGTCGGGGTCGATGCTGGCATCGCTGCGCTGCAGGCTGGCCGCCGCATAGCCGGCGCTGCGCAGGCGGTTGACAAGCTGCTGCTTGGTGGCCGTCCAATCGGCGTTGCGGAACACCTGGCCCAGGCCCAGCACGCCGCCTGCCGGCAGCGCCTGCTGCAGCGCCAGCGCATCGGCCTCGCCGGCGGCGATGCGGCGCTGCAGGTCGCCCTCGGGCTGCAGATCCAGTGCCGTCACCCGGGTGGGCGCGCCGGGCTGCACCTGCACCCGTACCGTTCCGGGCACGGCGGTGCGGCGGCCGTCGGGCACGCGCTCGTCCTCGCGCAGCACCGTCACCTGGGCGTCGAAGTAGCCCTCGGTCTGCAGCAGCTCCCGGGCCTGGGCCGGCACGGCGGCCACCAGGCGGTTGAACTCGGCATTGCCCAGGCGCTCGTCGTCGGGCAACTGCTGCAGGCGGGCCAGATCGAGGTGGCGCAGCAGCAGGTCGCGCAGTGCCGTCGGCGCCTCGACCACCAGGGTGAATTCCGGGCGGCTGGGCGGACGCGCCGGCGCGGTGTCGCCTGAGGCGGCCGATGTGGCAGCGCCTGGCAGCAACCCTTGAATCGACGCGCAACCCGTCGACAGGGCCGCAGCCAGCAGCAGCGCGCCGCGTGGCAACCAGCGCAGCCGCCGGGCGGCCAGGGCGCCGCGCCCGGGGCGCGGGCCGCTCACTTCGACAGCAGTCGCATCGCCCCTTCCAGCCCCGCCAGTGTGAGCGGGAACATGCGCTGGTTGACGAGTTGCTGCATCACGCTGATGCTCTGGCGGTACTGCCACACGCCCTGCGGCTCGGGGTTGATCCAGGCGTACTTGGGGAAGGCATTGGTCAGGCGCTGGATCCATTCGGCGCCCGGCTCCTCGTTGTTGTATTCCACGCTGCCGCCGGGCTGCAGGATCTCGTACGGGCTCATCGTCGCGTCGCCGATGAAGATGAGCTTGTAGTCCTTGTTGTACTTGCGGATGATGTCCCAGGTGGCTGTCTTCTCGCTGAAGCGGCGCTTGTTGTTCTTCCACATGAAGTCATAGACGCAGTTGTGGAAGTAGTAGAACTCGAGGTGCTTGAACTCGGTCTTGGTGGCCGAGAACAGCTCTTCCACCCGGTGGATGTGCTCGTCCATCGTGCCGCCCACGTCCATCAGCAGCAGCACCTTCACCTTGTTGTGGCGCTCGGGCACCAGCTTGATGTCCAGCAGGCCGGCATTGGCGGCGGTGGAATGGATGGTGTCGTCCAGGTCCAGCTCTTCGGCCGCACCTTCGCGGGCGAAGCGGCGCAGCCGGCGCAGGGCCACCTTGATGTTGCGGGTGCCCAGCTCCAGGTTGTCGTCGTAGTCCTTGTAGGCGCGCTGGTCCCAGACCTTCACCGCGCTCTTGTTGCGGCCCTTCTCCTGGCCGATGCGGATGCCCTGGGGGTTCTGGCCATAGGCGCCGAAGGGGCTGGTGCCGCCGGTGCCGATCCACTTGTTGCCACCTTCGTGCCGTTCCTTCTGCTCCTCGAAGCGCTTCTTCAGCGTCTCCATCAGCTCGTCCCAGCCCATCTTCTCGATCTTGGCCTTTTCCTCGGCGCTGAGTTCGAGCTCCAGGTTCTTGCGCAGCCACTCCAGCGGCACTTCCTTGGTGAAGTCGGCCAGCATCTCCACGCCCTTGAAGTAGGCGCCGAAGGCCCGGTCGAACTTGTCGAAGTGGGCCTCGTCCTTGACCAGGGTGGTGCGGGCCAGAAAGTAGAACTCGTCGACCGACTGGTCGATCACGCCCGCCTTCACCGCCTCCAGCAGGGTGAGGAATTCCTTGACCGAGACCGGCAGCTTGGCCGCGCGCAGGGTGTAGAAGAAATCGATCAGCATGGTGGGCTTTCCCGGGGGTGGTCGGCGGCCGTCGACAGGAGGCCAGGACGACGGCGAAGCATACCCACTTCGGCCGCAGGCCGGCGTCCGGCTGGTGACGCCGGGCGGCGGCGGTACACCGGTCAGGCCTTGCGCGCCTTCTCCGGCTTGGCCGGCTTGCCGGCGGCCGGCGCCGGATGGGCCCGCAGCCAGCTGAAGAACTCGTCGTACCAGAGGCGGCTGTTCTGGGGCTTCAGGATCCAGTGGTTCTCGTCGGGGTACCACAGCAGGCGCGACGGCACGCCGCGGGCCTTCAGGGTGTTGTAGTAGGCCAGGCCCTGGGCGTCGGGCACGCGGTAGTCCAGCGCGCCGTGGATCACCAGCGTGGGCGTGTGCATGGTGGCGGCAAAGGCATGCGGGCTCTGGGCATGCACCCGGGCCATGTCGTCCCAGTACCAGCCGCCCAGTTCCTTGGCATGCCAGGCCCAGGCGTCGTCGGCGAACATTGCCGTCCAGTCGAAGCAGCCGGCATGGCAGACATAGGCGGCATAACGGCCGGCCGGCACATGGCCGTTCATCCAGGCCACCATGTAGCCGCCGTAGCTGCCGCCGGTGGCGTAAACGCGGGCGGGGTCGATGTAGGGGCGCTTGAGCAGTTCGGTGGTGGCGGCCTCCACATCCTGCAGCTCCAGCTGGCCCCAGCGGCCGGTGATGCTGTCCAGGAAGCCATGGCCGAAGCTGGACGAGCCGTGGTAGTTGACCACCGCCACCACATGGCCAGCGTCCCCCTTCTTGCCGCTGCCGGCGGCGAACAGCGGGTTGTTCCACCGGTAGTGCCAGTTGTCGCCCACCACGGTGTGCGGGCCGCCGTGGATCACCTGCAACAGCGGGTAGGTCTTCTTCTCGTCGAAGCCGGGCGGGTAGAACAGCCACACCTGCACCGGGTCGCCCTGGGCACCGGTGATACGGATGGCCTCATGGTTGCCCAGCTGCAGCCGCGCCATCACGCCGTCGTTGAAGCGCTCGATGCGGCGCGGCGCGGCGCCGGGCAGCAGGGCGTGGCATTGCGCCGGATGGTCGGCGGCATCGGCCACCGTCACCACCGTACCGGCAGCCTTGTCGAAGCCTTGCACCGTGCCGCCGCGCACCAGCACCTCGGCCCTGCGGTCGGCCAGGTCGAAGCGCCAGAGGTGGCGCTGCCCTTCCTGCTCGGCCTGCAGCAGCACGGCCGTGCCGTCGTCTTCCCACAGCAGCGGTGCGGCCACTTCATGGTCCCACTCGGCGCTGACCACCTCCACCGGCTGGCCCGGCACCACCACCGCCAGCTGGCGCGGCATGGTGTGGCGCAGCGCCTGGTGGCTGGCCAGGAACGCGATGCGCTCGCCATCGGGGCTGTACCGCGGTGCGCCGAAGTCCCAGCCCACGTCCTGCGCCACCACTTCCACCCGGCGGCGCTTGATGTCCATCTCGGCCAGGGCAAAGCGGCCGTCGGTGCGCTTCTCGGGGTTGGGGTCGAAGGCGAAGACGATGCGCTTGCCGTCGGGCGAGATGTCGAAGCTGTTGGCGTCGGGGTCGCACCAGTCCAGGCTGTAGGCCGTGCCCTCGAACAGGTCCTGCACCTTGCCGGTGTGGATGTCCATGCGGTGCAGATGCGGCACCCGGCCCTCGGGCACGAAGTGGTCCCAGTAGCGGTACAGGCCCTCGCTGGTGGCGATGCCGGTGGTCTTGCGGGCCTTGAAGTCCTTCAGCGCCTTGGCCTGGGCCTTGGCGCCCTTCAGTTCGGGCCACACCCAGGAGATGAAGACGATGTGTTCGCCGTCCGGGCACCAGCGGAAGGCCTCCACGCCAGTGGCCACTTCGCCGACGCGCCGGGCTTCGCCGCCGTCGGCCGGGATCAGGTAGAACTGCGGCGTCTCGTCCTTGTGGCCCTGCTGCTCGCGTCGGGCGGTGAAGCCCACGCAGTCCCCGCGCGGGCTGAACTGCGGCGCGCCGTCCTTGTCGCCACACTGGGTCAGCTGGCGCGGCTGGCCGCCCAGCGTGGACAGCAGCCACAGCGCGGAACTGGCCTTGTTGTCGTCCATGCTGTAGTGGGTGACCGGCAGGACTGCCTGCGCCCCATCGGGCGACAGGCTGGGCGTCCCCAGGCGTTCCATGGCCCAGAGGTCTTCAACGGTGATCGGGCGGCGCTTGGGCATGGTGGCGGGCTGCAGCGGCAGTGGTGGATGGGCGTTCATTGTGGGGGAGGGCGGGGCGGGCCTGTCACCGCGGCAACAGCGGCAGCCCGCGGGCTGCGCCTACGCTGGTGCACCCATCCACAGGAGTGCGCATGCAGATCGAAGCCGGACAGTTGGCGGTGTTGACCGGCGGTGGCACCGGCATCGGCCGGGCGCTGGCGCTGCAGCTCAGCGCCCAGGGTGTGCACCTGGCCCTGTGCGATGTATCGGCCGCCGCGATGGCCGAAACGCGCAGCCTGTGCCTGGCCGCCGCGCCTGCCGGCACGCGGGTGAGCACCTGCGTGGCCGATGTCAGCGACGAACAGGCCGTGCTGGCCTTCCGCGATGCAGTGCGCGCCGAGCATGCCGCCGACCACATCCACCTGCTGTTCAACAACGCCGGCACGGCGGGTGGCGGCAGCTTCGTCACCGGCGGGCGCGCCGACTGGGAGCGAACCTTCAACGTCGACTGGTTCGGCGTCTACTTCTGCGCCCGCGCTTTCCTCCCGCTGCTGGTGGCCAGCCCAGTGGGCTGCATCGTCAACGTCAGCAGCGTCAACGGTTTCTGGGCCAGCCTGGGGCCGGACGTGCCGCACACCGCCTACAGCGCGGCCAAGTTCGCGGTGAAGGGCTTCACCGAGGCGCTGCTCACCGACCTGCGGGTGAACGCGCCGCATGTGGGCTGCGTGCTGGTGATGCCGGGGCATGTGGGCACGTCGATCGCGCTGAACACCTACGACGCACGGCAGCTCACGCCTGAGCAGGTGGCGGTGATGCGTGCCCGCATGGTCAAGGCCGGTGCGCCGGTGGCCGATCTGCCCGATGACGCCATCCGCCAGCTGATGCACCAGCGGGCGATCGATTTCCGCGACAAGGCGCCCACCACGGCGGACCAGGCCGCCACCACCATTCTGGATGCCGTGCGCACCGACCGCTGGCGGGTGCTGGTGGGCGACGATGCGCAGCGGCTCGACGCCATGGTGCGCGCCGACCCCGAAGCCGCCTACGAACCCGCCTTTGCCGCCGCCTGGCGCGACGCCAACACCCCCCGGGGCTGAGCACCATGGCAGACACCACCCTCGACAAGGCCGCGCTGCTGGCGCGTTACCGCGCCGAGCGCGACAAGCGCCTGCGCCCCGACGGCAATGCGCAATACCTGCCGCTGGCCGGCCACCTGCCCACCGACGATCCTTACACCCCGCGCACCGAGCGGGCGCCCAAGACCGGCCATGTGCGCTTCGCCTTCATCGGCGGCGGCTTCGCTGGCCTGGTGACCGGCGCGCGGCTGGTGGAAGCGGGCGTGGACGATGTCTGCATCCTCGAGAAGGGCGGTGGCTTCGGCGGCACCTGGTACTGGAACCGCTACCCCGGCGCGCAGTGCGACACCGCGTCGATGGTCTACCTGCCGCTGCTGGAGGAAACCGGCCACCGGCCCACCGAGAAGTACGCCCACGCGCCCGAGATCCTGGCGCAGTGCCAGCGCATCGGCACGCAGTACGGCCTGCAGGAGCGGGCGCTGTTCCACACCCAGGTGCAGGACCTGCGCTGGGACGAGGCCGCCGCCCACTGGCGCATCCGCACCGACCGCGGCGATGACTTCACGGCCGACTTCATCGGCCTGGGCACCGGGCCGCTGCATGTGCCCAAGCTGCCGGGCATCCCTGGCATCGACAGCTTTGCCGGCCATGCCTTCCACACCAGCCGCTGGGACTATGCCTACACCGGTGGTGATCCGTCCGGTGCGCTGATGGACAAGCTGGCCGACAAGCGGGTGGCGCTGATCGGCACTGGCGCCACCGCGGTGCAGTGCGTGCCGCATTTGGCGCGGGCCTGCGGGTCGCTGCATGTGTTCCAGCGCACGCCCTCGTCGGTGGATGTGCGCAACAACGGGCCGATCGACCCCGACTGGTTCACCAGCATCGCCACGCCCGGCTGGCAGCAGCGCTGGCTGGAGAACTTCACCGCCAACCAGGCCGGCGGCAACGCCCGCGAGGACCTGGTGCAGGACGGCTGGACCGAACTGGCCCGGCGCATCCGTGCCAAGGTGGTCAGCCTGCCGCCCGAGCAGCGCACGCCGCAATCGATGCTGGCGGCCTTCGAGGAGGCCGACCACGAGAAGATGAACGCCATCCGCGCCCGGGTGGATGCCGAGGTGCACGACCCGGCCACCGCCCAGGCGCTGAAGGCCTGGTACCGCCAGCTGTGCAAGCGGCCCTGCTTCCACGATGCCTACCTGCAGGCCTTCAACCAGCCGAACTGCCATCTGGTCGACACCGACGGCCGCGGCGTCGAGCGCATCACCGCACGCGGGCCGGTGGTGGCGGGCGTGCAGTACGAGGTGGACTGCATCGTCTATGCGTCGGGCTTCGAGGTCGGCACGCCCTACACGGCGCGGTCGGGCTTCGACCTGGTGGGGCGTGATGGACTGAAGCTGTCGGACGCCTGGGCCGACGGCATGCGCAGCCTGCACGGCGTGCATGTGCATGGCTTTCCGAATGCCTTCTTCGTGCAGCCCACCCAGGGCGCCAACCTGATCTCCAACGTGCCGCACAACCTGACCGAATCAGGCCGCACCATCGCCACCATCGTGCGCCATGCGCTGGACCGGGGCCAACGGCGTGTGGAGGTGACGCAAGCCGCGCAGGACGCCTGGGTGCAGCTGCTGCTCAGCGGCCCGGGGCGGATGATCGGCGGGCCCGACTGCACGCCCGGCTACTACAACAACGAGGGCCAGGCGCCGACAGCAGCCTCGCGTCTGGCCGTGGGCTATCCGGCCGGGCCCAGCGCCTACTTCCAGTACCTGGCCGGCTGGCGCAGCAGCGGGCGGTTCGAGGGGTTGGCGTTCAGCTGAACGCCCGCATCAGCCGCGCGGGCGGCTGAGCTGGAAGTCGAGATGGGTGCGCACCGTCGGCCATTCATCGGCGGTGATGCTGTAGACCACGGTGTCGCGCAGCGTGCCATTGCTGGCGCGCTGGTGGTTGCGCAGGATGCCGTCCAGCTGTGCGCCCAGGCGCTCGATGGCGCGGCGGCTCTGGTGGTTGAAGCGGTGGGTGCGGAACTCGACCGCGATGCACTGCAGCTGCTCGAAGGCATGGGCCAGCAGCAGGCGCTTGGCTTCCGTGTTCAGCGGGCTGCGCTGCACCCGCGCCGCATACCAGGTGGAGCCGATCTCGACCCGCTGGTGGGCGTTGTCGATGTTCATGTAGGTGGTCATGCCCACCGGCGTGCCGGTGGCGTCGAGCACCGCAAACGGCAGCATGCTGCCGGCCGCGTGCAGGCCCAGGCGGCGCTGGATCTCGGCATCCACGCCTTCGGGCGCGGGGATCGCGGTGTACCAGAGCTTCCACAACTCGCCGTCGCGGGCCGCCTCGGCCAGCGCCGGGCCGTGGTCGGGCCGCAGCGGCTCCAGCCGCACATGCTGGCCCTGCAGGGTGACGGTTTCGGTGATGCGGGGCAGGGCCATGGCGCAGGTCAGGTCAGGGTTGCGACGAACGCCGGGCACGCCAGCGCAATGAGGCCCACTTGCCGGCGCCCAGGCCGGCCAGCAGCAGCACCCAGCCCAGCAGCGTGTGGGCATTGACGCCACTGGCGGTGGTGATGTCCACGCCCAGCCAGCGGCCCAGCTGCCAGCCGGCCAGGCCGCCACCCAGGAAGCCCAGCGCGTCGGCCAGGCCGTCGCTCAGCAGTTGCTTGGCACCGGGCTCGGCCATGGCCTCAGCGGTTGTGGCGCTGCATGAACACCAGCTTCTCGAACAGGGTCACGTCCTGTTCGTTCTTCAGCAGCGCGCCCACCAGCGGCGGCACGGCCACCTTCTCGTCCTTGCTCTGCAGGGCTTCCAGCGGGATGTCCTCGGCCACCAGCAGCTTCAGCCAGTCCAGCAGCTCGCTGGTGCTGGGCTTCTTCTTGAGACCCGGCAGGTTGCGCACGTCGTAGAAGGTCTTCATCGCCGCGGTCAGCAGCTCCTTCTTCAGGCCGGGGAAATGCACGTCGACGATGCTCTTCATCGTGTCGGCATCGGGGAACTTGATGTAGTGGAAGAAGCAGCGGCGCAGGAAGGCGTCGGGCAGCTCCTTCTCGTTGTTGCTGGTGATGAACACCACCGGCCGGTGCTTGGCCTTGACCAGTTCACGCGTCTCGTAGACGTAGAACTCCATGCGGTCCAGTTCGCGCAGCAGGTCGTTCGGGAACTCGATGTCGGCCTTGTCGATCTCGTCGATCAGCAGCGCCACCGGTGTCTCGCTGGTGAAGGCCTGCCACAGCACGCCCTTGACGATGTAGTTGCTGATGTTGCGCACCTTCTGCACGCTTTCATCATCGGCCAGCTGGCTGTCGCGCAGGCGGCTCACCGCGTCGTATTCGTACAGGCCCTGCTGGGCCTTGGTGGTGCTCTTCACATGCCACTGCAGCAGCGGCAGGCCCAGCGCGGCCGACACTTCCTCGGCCAGCATGGTCTTGCCGGTGCCGGGCTCGCCCTTCACCAGCAGGGGGCGCTTGAGCGTGATGGCGGCGTTGACGGCCAGCATCAGGTCCTGCGTGGCGACGTAGTTGTCCGATCCTTGGAACTTCATGGCGGGTGCGGCCGGCATGGGCCGAGGCAAGGGGTGAAGGGGCAGCGGGTCCGGTGGTCCCGGCGGTGTCAGGCCAGTATAGGGGTGGCCTCTATAATCAAAAGTCACCCGGTTGACGCCCAGCAAGGCGGCGCCGGGGCCCTGGGTATAGGCGCGGCGGGGTCCGTTGCCTGGGCCCGTCCACCAGCGATCCATCCTGCCCGCCAGACAATGAACAACGCGTTTTCCCTGCTTCCCCTGCTGCTGGCCCTGGCCGGTGTCGGCACCGCCGCGCAGGCCCAGGCCCCGGCTGCCGGTGATGCGGCCAAGGGTGCCGCCAAGGCCGCCATGTGCATCGGCTGCCACGGCATCGTCGGCTACCAGTCCTCCTTCCCCGAGGTCTACAAGGTGCCGATGATCGCGGGCCAGGGTTCCAAGTACATCGTCGCCTCACTGGTGGCCTACCAGAAGGGCGACCGCAAGCATCCCACCATGCGTGGCATCGCCGCCTCGCTGACCGAGCAGGACATGGCCGACCTCGGCGCGTTCTACGAGCAGCAGGCCAAGGGTGTGGGCACGCCCGCCCCCGCCGCGCTGGCCAAGCCGGTGCCCGACAACCTGAAGGACCGCATGGCCGCCTGCGTGGCCTGCCATGGCGCCAACTTCAGCGCCCCGCTCGACCCCGCCTATCCGCGCTTGGCCGGGCAGCATGCCGACTACCTGTACTCGGCGCTCAAGTCGTACCACACCGACGGCAACCCGCACCTGGGCCGCAACAACGCCACCATGCGTGCGCAAGTGGTGCAAGAGGCTGACGGCAAGAAGAAGCTGACCTTCACCAACCAGGAACTGAAGCAGATGGCGCAGTACCTGGCCTCGTTGCCCGGCGACCTGCGCGTGGTGCCGCAAAGCCGCTTCCGCTGACCAGCCTGCTGCCTGCGCCCGCCAGCAAGAAGCCGCAGCAATCTGCGGCTTTTTTGATGCCTGTTCGCAGGCATGCCCGACACGGCGGCACGGACAATCCCTCCATCCATGGGCGCGTCGTCACTGAAGAAGGTGCAGGTGTCCCAGCTGCGGCTGGGTGTGTTCCTGCACGCGCTGGAAGGCAACTGGCTCGACCACCCGTTCTGGAAGACGCGCTTCGTGCTGAAGGATCCGGGCGACCTGCAGCGCCTGCTGGACAGCCCGGTGCGTGAATGCTGGATCGACCCCGAGCGCGGTCTGGACGTGCAGACCGATGGTGCGCCACCGGCCAGCGCTGCATTGCCGCCGCCGCCAGCCCCGGCAACGGCGGCGCCCGCTGTGCCGACCACCGTCAGCCCGCCGCCGGCGCCGCCCGCCGCAGCTTCCACGCCTGCACCCGCACCTGCACCCGCGCCTCGCCCGGCCCGCGTGGCCATGGACGAGGAACTCCGCGAGGCCGCCCGCCTGTGCGAGCGCTCGCGCGAGGTGGTGACCGGCCTGTTTGCCGAAGCCCGGCTGGGCAAGGCGCTGGAGGCCGAGCGCTGCGGGCCGCTGGTCGACGACATCACCCAGTCGGTGTTCCGCAACCCGGGCGCACTGGTCAGCCTGGCGCGGCTGAAGACGGCCGACGACTACTCCTACATGCACTCGGTGGCGGTGTGCGCGCTGATGGTGGCGCTGGGCCACCAGATGGGCATGGACGACGCCAATTGCCGCGAAGCCGGCCTGGCCGGCCTGCTGCATGATCTGGGCAAGGCAGCGATGCCGCTGACCATCCTGAACAAGCCGGCCAAACTGACCGATGCAGAGTTCGACGTCATCCGCACCCATCCCGTGCGTGGCTGGCAGATGCTGCAGGAGGCCCGCGGCGCCAGCGAGGTGGCGATGGATGTCTGCCTGCACCACCATGAACGCATGGACGGCACCGGCTACCCGCACAAGCTGCCGGCCGATCGCATCAGCACCTTTGCCCGCATGGGCGCCATCTGCGATGTCTACGACGCCGTCACCTCCAACCGGCCCTACAAGGCCGGCTGGGATCCGGCCGAGTCGATGGCGCGCATGGCCTCGTGGAAGGGCCACTTCGACGACACCATCTTCCGCCACTTCGTGCGCAGCCTGGGCATCTACCCCAACGGCTCGCTGGTGCGGCTGGCCTCGCGCCGGCTGGCCGTGGTGATGGAACAGAATCCCAGCGCGCTGACCACGCCGATCGTGAAGGTGTTCTTCGACCTCGACCGCCAGCTGCCGATCCGTCCGCAGGTGCTCGACCTGTCGCAGGGTGCGCCCGACAAGATCACCGACCGAGAGCCCGCCGGACGCTGGAAGTTTGCGCAGCTGGATACGCTGTGGGCCGGCGACGAGGCGGCGCGCCGCGGCCGCACCTGAGCCGCCTCAGCCGGGCGGCTTGAAGCGCCCCAGCAGCAGTGCGTTGCTGACCACGCTGACCGAGGACAGCGCCATCGCCGCACCAGCGACCACCGGGCTCAGCAGGCCGAAGGCCGCCAGCGGGATGCCCACCACGTTGTAGGCGAAGGCCCAGAACAGGTTCTGGCGAATGCGCTGGGTGATCGCGCGCGACAGCTGCAAGGCCTGCACCACCAGCAGCGGGTCGCCGCGCAGCAGGGTCAGGCCGGCGGTCTGCATCGCCACGTCGGTGGCGCCGCCATCGGCGTGCGCCATGGCCAGGCCCACATCGGCGGCGGCCAGCGCGGGCGCGTCGTTGACGCCGTCACCCACCATCGCCACCCGCTGCCCTGGCGCCAGGCCGTTGCGCAGTGCGGCGATGACCTTGGCCTTGTCGCCGGGCAGCACCTCGGCGCGCACATCGGCCATGTCGGTGAAGCCGATCTGGCGGGCCAGCGCCTCGGCCGCGCCCCGGTTGTCGCCGCTGACCAGCACCACGCGGATGCCTTCACGCTTGAGCGCGGCCACCGCGGCGGCTGCGCCCGGCTTGGCATGGTCGCCGAAGGCCAGCAGGCCGAGGGCACGCGGCGCTGCGCCGGCCACCGCCTCGGCCAGCCAGGCCACGCTGCGGCCCTGGGCAGCCCAGGCCTGGGCCTGCGCCTGCAGGCCGGCATCCAACACGCCCAGCTCGGCCATCCACACGCTGCTGCCCAACTGCAGCAGACGCCCATCCACCCGGCCCTCGATGCCGCGGCCGGCCACCGCGCGCGGCGTGTCGGCCTGCCGGGGCGTGACGCCTTCGGCCTGCGCCGCCTGCACCACGGCGCGGGCCAGCGGATGCTCACTGCCGGCCTGCAGTGCCGCCGCCAGCGCCAGAAGTTCTGCCCGTCCGCCGGGCAGGGCGGCCGTGGCAGTGGCTTCCACCAGCGTGGGGCGGCCCTCGGTGAGGGTGCCGGTCTTGTCGAAGGCGACCACGGCCACGTCGCGCATCAGCTCCAACGCCTGGGCATCGCGCACCAGGATGCCGTGGCGCGCCGCCAGGCCGGTGCCCACCATCAGCGTGGCCGGCGTGGCCAGGCCCAGCGCGCAGGGGCAGGCGATCACCAGCACCGACACCGCATGGATCAGCGCCGTGGCCCAGCCCGCATCGCCGAACAGCCCCCAGCCCAGCAGCGTGAGGCCGGCCGCGGCGAACACTGCCGGCACGAAGACCGCGGCCACCTTGTCGACGGTCTGCTGGATCGGCGCCTTCTTCGCCTGTGCCGATTCGACCATCTGCATGATCTGCGACAGCATGCTGGCCGCGCCCACGGTGGTGGCCTGCACCGCCAGCAGACCTTCGCCGTTGATGGCGCCGCCGGTCACCCGGTCACCGGGCTGGCGGGCCACTGGCAGGCTCTCGCCGGTGAGCAGGCTCTCGTCGAGGTGGCTGCGGCCTTCCAGCACGATGCCGTCGGTGGGCAGGCGCTCGCCGGGGCGCACCAGCACGGTGTCGCCGGGCTGCACCTGGGCCAGCGGCACGGTCACTTCGGCGCCATCGCGGCGCAGGCGGGCCACATCGGGCCGCAGCGCGCGCAGGCCGTCCAGCGCCACCAGGGTGCGGCGCTTGGCGCGGGCTTCCAGCCACTTGCCGAACAGCACCAGGGTGATGACCACGGCGGCGCTCTCGAAGTACAGGTGCGGCATGCCGTCCGGGTCCTGCGCCCACAGCGCCAGGCTCAGGCCGTAGGCGGCGCTGGTGCCGGTGGCCACCAGCAGGTCCATGTTGCCTGCGCCGTTGCGCAGCGCGGCCCAGCCGGCCTTGAAGAAGCGCGCGCCGAAGTAGAACAGCACCGGCGTGGCCAGCAGCCACTGCCAGAAGGCCGGCAGCATCCAGTGCGCGCCGATCAGATCGCCCACCATCGGCAGCACCAGCGGGGCCGACAGCGCCGCGGCGGCGGCCACGCGCCAGCCATCGTCACCGCGGTGGGCTGCGGGCGCGGCCGTGGCATCGGCCACCACGCTGGCGCCGTAGCCGGCACGCACCACCGCGGCCAGCAGGCTGGCATCGTCGGCGCTGCCGGCCAGGCGCTGGAGCTGGGCGGTATTGGTGGCCAGGTTGACGCTGATGGCGCTGGTGCCCGGCACCCTTTCCAGCGCCTTCTCCACCCGGCCCACGCAGCTGGCGCAGGTCATGCCGTCGATCTGCAGGCGCACCGTCTCGGTCGGGATGCCGTAGCCGGCCTTGGCCACGGCCGCGGCCACCGCCTGGGCGGTGGGGCCGGCGCTGGCACCGTCGAGCACGAGCCGGGCCGAATCGGTGGCCCCGTTGACGCTGGCCTGCTGCACGCCCGGCACCTTGGCGATGGCTTTCTCGACCCGGGCCACGCAGCTGGCGCAGGTCATGCCGGTGATGGGCAGTTGCAGGGTCAGGAGTTCAGCCATCGGCGCATCCTAGTCCCGGGCGCAGAATCGCACTTTGCGCCAGCACACTCCGGAGCCACCATGATCGAACTCACCCTCCCCACCATGACCTGTGGCCACTGCGTGCGCACCGTCACCGAGACCGTCAAGCAGGTCGACGGCCAGGCCACGCTGCAGATCGACCTGGCCTCGCACCAGGTGCGCATCGAGTCCACCCAGCCGGCCGCGGCCTTCACCGCGGCGCTGACCGAAGAGGGTTACGCGCCGGCCTGAACCTCAGGACGTCGCCCGCCGGCGCACCGCGTCGATGTAGGCCTGGCCATCGGGCGGCAGGCCGCTGCGCTGGCTGGACCAGATCATCTCGCCCAGGCATTCCATCACCTCGTGGTGGGCCTGGTGCAGGGCATTGCGGCGTGCGGCCAGCAGGGCCACCGCCTGGCGGATGCCGGTGGGCTGGTCGATGCTGCACTGCTCGGCAATGCTCAGGTGCATGGCCAGGTGCAGGAACGGGTTGGTGCGGCCGTCTTCGACGCTGTAGCTGGCGGCCACCGCGGCATCCACGTCGGCCAGGTCGGCGTGGTACTCGGGGTGCTCGGTCACCCAGTCGGCGGCCATGGCCTCCATCGGGGTCAGCGGCAGGCCTTGCTGCTGCTTGCGCCAGGTGTCGCAGAAGAAGCGGCGCACATCGTGCTGGGAGGGCTGGAACATCCCACAATTGTCGGCCCAAGCGCTGTGCTTGCTCCACCGAGATCCCATGACCCTGACCACCGCCCAACTCTTCACCGACGCCCGCACCCAGAACGGCTACCTGCCCACGCCGGTGAGCGACGACACCCTGCGCCAGCTCTACGACCTGCTGAAGTTCGGCCCGACGGCGGCCAACAGCTGCCCGGCGCGCTTCCAGTTCGTGCGCTCGGCCGAGGCCAAGGCCCGGCTGCTGGGCTGCGTGTCGGCCGGCAACGCGGCCAAGGTCACCCAGGCGCCGGTGACGGTGATCGTCGGCATGGACCTGGAATTCCATGAGAAGCTGCCACAGCTGTTTCCGCATGCCGATGCGCGCGCCTGGTTCGCCGGCAAGCCCGCGGCCATCCAGGAATCGGCCTTCCGCAACAGCAGCCTGCAGGGCGGTTACCTGATCCTGGCGGCGCGTGCGCTGGGCCTGGATTGCGGCCCGATGAGCGGCTTCGACGCGGCCAAGCTGGACGCTGCCTTCTGGGCCGGCACGGCGGTCAAGACCAACTTCATCTGCACCCTCGGCCAGGGCGATGCGTCCAAGCTGTTCCCGCGCAACCCGCGCCTGGCCTTCGAGGAGGCCTGCCAGCTGGTCTGAGCCGGTCAGCGGGTGATGATGTCGCGGTGCATCGGCGCCAGCCGCGCCAGGAACTGGTTCTGCACCGCGAACGAGATGCCGCGTTCGTCCATGCTGTCCTGCAGCAGCTCCACCACGCGCAGGAATTCGGCACGGTCGATCTTCAGGTCGGCATGCGAGCGCTTCATGGTGTCGCCCTCGTAGGCGCAGCCGCCGCCCAGCACCAGGCAGAAGAAGTCGGGGATCTGCTTCTTCAGGTGCGCCGGGCGGATGCCCTTGAAGTGGTGGCCGATGCGCGGATCGGCGATCAGCCGGTCGACGAACACGTCGGCCAGCTGGCCCAGCCCGTCGCGCTGGCCCAGCGCCTGGAACAGCGCGGCCTCGGCCGGCCCGGTGGGCGGGGCCTCCACCAACTGGGCAGCCGCCGGCGCGGCCAGCCACAGCTGGGCGGCCAGGGCGGCGGCCAGCAGGGTGCGGTGGCCGGCCCTCACAGCGCCACCTGCACAGACAGGTAGGCGCCGGTCTGGCGCCGCGGATGCACGGCAGGCACGATCGGCCCCAGGTCCACCCAGGCGGCCGTCACCGACACCCGCTTGCTGGGCGCCCAGGCGATGAAGACATCGGCCCAGTCGTCCTCGCGCAGGCCGGCGCCCAGGATGCTGGGGTTCAGGTTGTCGGGCTTGCGGCGCCATTCGGCACCCACGGCCAGGTCGCGCCGCAGCAGCCAGGCCAGGCTCAGCTCGGGCATCAGCTTGTAGGCTGTCTTGCCGCTGCCGCCAAAGCCGAGCAGCCCGTTCTGGTTGGCCCGGGTGGCGCGCAGCGTGCCGTTGAGCAGCACGCCGGGGCCCAGCAGCAGCTTGGTGGCGCTGATGTAGACGTCGACGCCTTGGCGGCGCGCGCCGAGCGCGGCCAGCGTGGGTGCCAGGCCGCCGGCATCCAGGTGCCGCGCCTGCAGGCCAACGGCCAGTGCAGGCATCAGGCGGTCGCTGTCGAGGATGGCATCGCCGGCAAACCGCCACTTGACGCCCAGGATGGCCTGGCGCAGCCGCAGGCCGGGCAGGCCCAGGGCGGTGCCGGTGGCGCCGGTGTCGAAGTCCTGCTGCGCCAGCGACAGCTCCAGCCGGTCGTTCCAGGCCACGGCCGCGCCGGCTTCCTGCAGCCGGTGGTCCTGGGTGACCACGGTGGTGCTGAAGGCGGTGGCGCCCCACTGGCCGCTGCTGGCGTAGCTGCCGGTCACCGCCCAGGGCGTCAGGCCGCCGCCGGCGGCGCCGTCGATGCTGCTGACGCCGCCGGTGAGCAGCAGCTTGTCACCAGCAGCGGGCGCCAGGGCTGGTGCCAGGGCAGCCAGCAGGGCGGTCAGCCAGATCAGTTGCCGCGGCACGCGCGGGCGCCGGGCAGGGCAGGGTGATGCAAACCAGGTCATGCTCGGATTTCGGCCGTTCCCGCCGCGACTTGACGGGAATCAGTCGAGTCGGCCGTCCGGGCGCGGATCGCTCTCGCCCTGCCAGCCCTGGCGGTTGCGGCGCGCCGTCTGCTGCTGGCGCTCCTGCGCCCACATGGTCTCCAGCTGCTGGCGGCCCTGCTTGGCCAGGGCGATCAGCTTCTGCTCGTCGCCCAGGTGCGGCGCCATCTGCTCGATCAGCTCGATGGTGTGGGCGCGGAAGCGCAGCGCCTGGTTGCGCGCCTCGTGCGGCTGCCAGCCCATCAGCTGCAGCACCTGGCGCCCGCTCATCAGCGAGGCGTCCAGCATCTCGCGTTCGATCAGCGTGACGCCCAGCTTGCGCAGCCGGTAGTAGTGGGTGACGTTGCGGGCCCGGGCCACGATCTGCAGCTGCGGAAAGTGTTCGCGCGCCAGCTCCGCTACGGTCAGGCTCTGCTCCACATCGTCGATGGCCAGCACCAGCACCCGGGCCTGGGCGGCGCCGGCGGTGCGCAGCAGGTCGAGCCGTGTGGCGTCGCCATAGAACACCGGCCAGCCGAAGCGCCGCACGGTTTCCACCTGTTCGGCGTTGTGGTCCAGCACCGTGGCGCTCAGCCCGCTGGCGTTGAGCAGCCGGCCGACGATCTGCCCGTAGCGCCCGAAGCCGGCAATGATCACCGGTGCGGCTTGTGGCTCGCTGATCTCGGCCGGCCGGGGCGCGCCGGTGCGCGCCTCGCGCAGCGCCAGGCGCGGCACCCACCAGCGGTCGGCCAGCAGCAACAGCAGCGGTGTCAGCAGCATCGAGACGGCCACCGCCGCCACCAGGAAGGACGACTGCTCGGCGCTGATGACCCGCGCCTGCTGCGCTGTCTGGAACACGACGAAGCCGAACTCGCCGCCCTGGGCCAGCAGGATCAGGTAGACCGGCCGCTCCAGCAGTGGCAGTTCCGTCCAGCGGGCCAGGGCCCACAGCACGCCGGCCTTCACCAGCAGAAAGCCCAGCACCACCGCGGCCATCACCAGCGGGTGGGCCAGCACCACCGCGAAGTCGATGCTCATGCCCACGGCGATGAAGAACAGGCCCAGCAGCAGGCCCTTGAACGGTTCCAGGTCGGTCTCCAGCTCGCGCCGGTACTCGCTCTCGGCCAGCAGCACGCCGGCCAGGAAGGCGCCCAGCGCCATGCTCAGGCCCACGCTCTGCATCAGCGCTGCGGTGGCCACCACCAGCAGCAGGGCGGCGGCGGTGAAGATCTCGGGCGTGTCGCTGCGGGCGATCCAGCGCAGCGCCGGGCGCAAGAGCAGCCGCCCGCCCAGCACGATGGCGGCGATCACGCCCAGCGCCTTGCCCGCGGCCAGCCAGCCGCTGCCGCTGTCGGCTGCCTGGGCGGCACCGGCGACCTGCCCAACAACCGCCAGCAGCGGCACCAGCGCCAGGATGGGGATGGCGGCGATGTCCTGCAGCAGCGCCACTGACAGCACGCCCTGGCCCGAGCGGGTGCCCATCAGGTTGCGCTCAGCCAGCGCGCCCAGGCCGATGGCGGTGGACGACATGCCCAGCCCGAGGCCGGCCACCAGCGCCAGCCGCCAGTCCACACCCAGCGCCAGCGCCACGCCGCCCATCAGCGCGGCCGAGCCCAGCAGCTGCACGCTGCCGCCGCCGAAGATCGGCCGGCGCATCGCCCACAGGCGGCGCGGCTCCAGCTCCAGCCCGACCAGGAACAGCATCAGCACCACGCCGAACTCGGCGAAGTGCAGGATCGCCGCCGGGTCGCTGACCAGCTTCAGCCCCCAGGGCCCGATGACGATGCCCGCGCCCAGGTAGCCGATGATCGCGCCCAGGCCCAGCAGCCGCGCCAGCGGCACCGCCAGCACCGCAGCGGCCAGGTACACCAGGCTGGTGGAGATCCAAGAGCTGTGTTCCATGTCGGTTCTTCAATGTGCGACGCGATGGCCAAGCGGCCACCGCGGAACCGGCTCTGCCGGGCCGCTGGGGGCGCCCCCTTGAGGGGGAGCGCCGAAGGCGCTTCGGGGTTGGGTCATTCCTGTGGCCGGGCGTCGGCCGGCACCTCGCACAACGGGGTGTCGATGTCGGCCAGCTCGGGCCAGTCCGGCCAGGTCTGCAGACGCTGCACCCACACATCCACGTGGGCCTGCACCGCGTCGGCCGGCGCGCGGTGGGCGCCGTGCAGCACCAAGGGCGGCAGGAACTGCATGCCGGCCAGCGCCGCGGTCTGCTCGTAGGGTGGCAGGAAGGCGTCGAAGAAGTGCCGGTTGTAGCCGCCCGGGGCGTACGAGCTTTCCGGCCCGCCGGTGGTCGTGGCCAGCCACAGGTGCTTGCCCTGCAGCGCCTGGCCGCCTGGGCCGTAGGCCCAGCCGAAGCTGAACACCTCGTCCAGCCACAGCTTCATCAGCGGTGGCATGCCGTACCAGTGGATCGGGTGCAGCCACACCACCAGGTCGGCTGCTGCCAGCGCGGACTGCTCGGCGGGCACGTCGATCAGGTAGTCGGGGTACAGCGCGTACAGGTCGCGCACGTTGAAGCCCGCAGCCTGCGCGGCCTGGGCCATCTCGGCATTGATGCGCGAATGGGCGCGCTGCGGATGGGCCAGCAGGATCAGGGGCGGTCTGGACATGGTGGGGCGGTGGCGGGGGTTCGTTCTAGTCGGCGGGCCGGGCGGCGCTCTTAACATAGCAGCATTCCAGTGTTCGACAGTGCACAGCCGGGGAGGGCAACGCATGCCGGTGTTCGTGGTGGCCAACCCCAAGGGTGGCGCAGGCAAGAGCACGCTGGCCACCAACCTGGCTGGTTGGCTGGCCCGCCAGGGCCATGCGGTGGCGCTGGGCGACCTCGACCGCCAGCAGAGCGCCCGCCAGTGGCTGGCGCTGCGCCCGCCGGCGCTGCCGGCCATCCGCGCGCTGGACCTGGTCGACGGCAGCACGCTTCGGGCGCCCAAGGGCTGCACCCACCTGGTGCTCGACACCCCCGCCGGCCTGCACGGCAAGCGGCTGGACCTGGTGCTGAAGATCGCCGACCGCATCGTCGTGCCGCTGCAGCCCAGCCCCTTCGACCTGGCCGCCACCCATGCCTTCCTGCAGCAGCTGGCCGGCCACAAGCGCGCTGGCCGCGCCGCGGTGGGCCTGGTGGCCATGCGGGTGAAGGAGCACACCCACGCCACCCAGCACCTGCATGAATTCCTGGATGCGGTGGCACCCGCGCCGCTGAACATCCCCGTCACCCACCTGCGCGACACGCAGAACTACGCCCACCTGGCCGCCCGCGGCCTGACCCTGTTCGACGTGGCCCCCGGCCGCGTCGAGCGTGACCTGCAGCAATGGCTGCCCCTCACCACCTGGCTCAAAGCATGACAGACACCACCGACACCCGCGTGCACTTCCCCCACCTGACCGCCATGCAGGCGCTGGTGGGCCAGCAGCTGGCCACCAGCCCCTGGGTGCTGGTCGACCAGCAGCGCATCAACCTGTTCGCCGAGGCCACCGGCGACCACCAGTGGATCCACGTCGATGTGGAGCGGGCCAAGGCCGGCCCCTATGGCGCGCCGATCGCCCATGGCTTTCTCACCTTGTCGCTGCTGCCCGAGCTGACGGCCACCGCGATGGTCATCGATGACGTCAAGATGAGCATCAACTACGGCCTGAACCGCGTGCGCTTCACCGGCCCGGTGCCGGCCGGCAGCCGGGTGCGGGCGGTCATCACGTTGAAGGAGTACACGCCGATCGACGGCGGCGCGCAGATGACCACCGAGGTCACCATCGAGCGTGAAGGCGCCACCAAGCCGGTGTGCGTGGCCGAGGCCGTCTCGCGCCGATTCACCTG
The DNA here is from genome assembly GCF_005403045.1 of Pseudaquabacterium pictum. Taxonomy (GTDB): domain Bacteria; phylum Pseudomonadota; class Gammaproteobacteria; order Burkholderiales; family Burkholderiaceae_C; genus Pseudaquabacterium; species Pseudaquabacterium pictum. The sequence continues at coordinate 46,863 of NZ_BJCL01000013.1, read as the reverse complement.
AACCACCGCGCCCGCCTGCTGTTCCGGAGAGTTGACCAATGAAAGTGCTGTTGATCGACGACCATCCGCTGGTGCTGAGCGCGCTGACCGACATCATCCACAAGCTCGATGCCAGCGTGCAGGTGCGCACCGCCGACGGCCCGGACCAGACCTTCGACCTGCTGGACCGCGAGCCCGACACCGACCTGGTGCTGCTCGACCCGCAGCTGGCCGAAGGCGTGGACGGCTTTGCCCTGCTGGCCGACCTGCGCCAGCGCCACCCGGCGCTGCCGGTGGTGGTGATGGCGGCCAACGACCAGCTGGCCGACATGGTGCGGGCGGTCGATCTGGGGGCGATGGCCTTCGTGCCCAAGCGCACGCCGATCGGCGAACTGCATGCCGCCCTGGCGCTGGTGCTGACCGGTGGCGTCTACATCCCGCAGGCCCTGCTGGGCCTGATGCAGCTGCAGGCGCCGCCCGCCCCGCCGTCGCCGGCCGGCGCCACCGTGCTGCAGCCCATGCCCGATCCGTCGGCACCGCCGCCCACGCTGGCAGACCAGCCGCGGCTGAGCATGGCCACGCTGGGCCTGACACCGCGCCAGACCGATGTGCTGAGCCTGCTGCTCAAGGGCCTGCCCAACAAGCTGATCGCCCGCGAGCTGAGTGTCTCGGTCGACACGGTGAAGGACCATGTGGCCGCGGTGTTGCGGGCGCTGGGCGTCGCCTCACGCACCCAGGCGGTGCTGGTGGTCAGCCGCATGGCGCAGCAACCAGGAACCCGCTGACCTTCACATCGGCAGCGGCGGCAGGCCGTGGCGCCGGCGCGCCTGGGCGCAGGCGGGGTCGCCCTGGCCGAACGGCGCGCGCGCGCCGAATTCACGGCAGGGCGACGGCCGCCATTCATGGATGCCGCAGCGCACCGCCTCGCCGATGGTGCCCTGCAGCGCGGTGCAGCGCGGGCGGGCGTGGTCGGTGCCGCGCAGGCGCCACAGCCGGCCGGTCAACGGCAGCGCCAGGCCGTCGGGCACGCAGCCGCCGTTGCTCTGCAGCTCGTCGGCATCGAAGTCCACCCGGAAGCCTGCGCAGCAGGCGCCGCAGCGGGTGCAGGGGTTGTCGGCGGGGTCAGCGGCTGCCATCGGTCGGCGTGGGGGGGGCGGCATCGCTGGCCGCCGGGGCGCGCACCACGGTCACGGTGCGGTCGGCCTGGGCCACCACCTGGGACGACACGCTGCCCAGCAGCCGCCGCAGCGACGAGCTGGCCCGCGCGCCCATCACGATGTGGTCGACCTGATTGCGCTGCGAAAACTCCAGCAGCGCGTCGGCCACGTCGGGCGCCTCCAGCACATGGAAGGTCAGCCGGCCTTCGTCCAGGTTCAGCGCCTTGCTGATCGGCCGCGCCCAGTGCTTCAGCGCCACCAGCTGCTTGACGTGGCGGCTGCGGCCATCGGCGTCGACCAGGTCATCGACGCCGATGCGGGCGATCTTCATCACACTGACGCAGGCCAGGCGCGCGCCCGGCTCGGTCAGCACGATGCGGCGCACCGTCTCGCGCAGCTGCTGCAGCAGGGCGGTGGTGGCATGGTCGATGTCGACCGCGGCCAGGATGATCGGGCTGCGCTCCAGCTGCTCGGCCACCTTCACCCGCTCATGCGCCGGCTCGGCACCGAGGGCGAAGAACCAGCGCTTGAAGGTCTTGATGGCGCCGCTCTTCTGGGTCTTCTCGGCGCGCCGGGTCAGCGCCACCTGGCCCGGGTCCTGCAAGTCCAGCGCCAGCTGGGCGGCAGTCTGGTAGCGGCGCTCGGGCTGCACCTCCAGGCAGTGCAGGATCACCTCCTGCAGCCAGGGCGGGCAGTCGGGCCGCAGGCTGCGCGGCGGCACCGGGTCGATGTAGAGCCGCCGCCGCAGGCCGCGCACGCTGTCGGGCGCGCCGAACGGCCGCTCGCCGGTGGTGAAGTGGTAGAGCATCACGCCCAGCGCGAACAGGTCGCTGCGCGGGTCGTTGCGCACGAACTGCACCTGCTCGGGCGACATGTAGGGCCCGGTGCCCATCGGCAGGGTGAACTCCTCGTCCAGCAGGTCGGGCAGGTGGTCGTGGCGCGACAGGCCGAAGTCCACCAGCACGGCCGTGCCGTCGCCGCGGAACATGATGTTGCTGGGCTTGATGTCCAGATGCACCAGGTTCTGGCGGTGCAGCTCGTGCACGGCGGTGGCCACGCGCGAGCCGATCTCGATCACCTCGTCGATGGCCAGCGGCGCATCGTCCAGCCGGGGCCGCAGGCTGTGGCCCTCGATGCGCTCCATCACGATGTAGGGCTGGCGCGTGAAGTCGCCCTTGGCGATGAACTGCGGCACATGGCGGCCCCGCAGCATCGGCAGGATCATCATCTCGACCTCGAAGCCGACGATGGTGGCCGGGTCCTCGCCGCCCTTGATGCGCGGCACCTTCATGATCAGCGGCAGGCGCGAATCACCCTGGTGGTTGACCTCCTGCACCCGCCAGATGTGGGCCATGCCGCCCACGTGCAGCTTCTCCAGCAGCTCGAAGCGGTCGACGATGGACCCGGGCTTCAGCGCGCTGACCGGGTTGTCACCGCCCGAGCCGGCATAGCCCAGGCTGGGGCTGTAGAGCTTGGAATCCATGGCGCGCTCAGTGCCCGTCTTCCAGCCGCGCCGCCAGGCGCTGCGGCAGGTTGGCGGCGCGGATCTTGGCGCCGGCGCTCTCGTGGTCGTAGGGCACGCGGTGGAAGGTGAGGGCGCCGGCGGCTTCGTCGAGCATGGCGTAGCAGGCCGCCGGATTGCCGTCGCGCGGCTGGCCGGCCGAGCCGGGGATCACCAGCCACTGGCGATGCGGCGGCACCGGGATGGCCACGCCCGGCGTCGGCACGAAATCGCCCGCCTTGCCGGTGCCCGACAGGTTGAAAAGCTTGGGCTCGTGCATGTGGCCGCAGAAGGTGTAGCGGGCCTCGGTGGCCTGCAGGCTGCGCACCGCATCGGCCCGGGCCTGGATGTAGTCCCAGCCGCTGGGCGCCCAGGCGTTGGCATGCACATAGAGCTGGTCGCCGTGCTGCTGGGTCATCGGCAGGCTGGCCAGGAAGTCGAGCTGGGCGGCGTCGAGCTGGGCGCGGGTCCACTCGATCACGTAGCGGGCCTCGGGCCGCATCCCAGGTGCCGAGCCGCGCACGACCGCCTGGTCGTGGTTGCCCATCACCGCCAGCGCGCCCTGGCGCACCAGGTCGCGCACCTGGTCGACCACCCAGGCCGGGTCGGCGCCGTAGCCGACGAAGTCGCCCAGCAGCACCCAGCGCTGCGCGCCCTCGGCGCGGGCATGCTCCAGCACCGATTCCACCGCCTCGCGGTTGGCATGCAGGTCGCTGAGGAAGGCGGTCTTCACGGTGCGCCCGGGGCCATCAGCCGATGCGGCCGAGCAGCAGGTATTCCATCAGGGCCTTCTGCACATGCATGCGGTTCTCGGCCTCTTCCCACACCACCGACTGCGGGCCGTCGATCACCTCGGCCGCCACCTCCTCGCCGCGGTGGGCGGGCAGGCAGTGCATGAACAGCGCGTCGGGCTGGGCCAGCGACATCATCTGCGCGTCCACGCACCAGTCGGCGAAGGCCTTCTGGCGGGCCTCGTTCTCGGCCTCGAAGCCCATGCTGGTCCACACGTCGGTGGTGACCAGGTGCGCGCCCTCGCAGGCGGCGAACGGGCTCTTGAAGGTCTTGACGCAGCCCGGGTTGGCCACGCCGCTCAGCTTGGGGTCGACCTCGTAGCCGCCGGGTGTGCTGATGTGCAGCGTGAAGCCCAGGATGTCGGCCGCCTGCAGCCAGGTGTTGGCCATGTTGTTGCCGTCGCCCACCCAGGCCACCACCTTGCCCTGGATGGAGCCACGGTGCTCGATGAAGGTGAAGATGTCGGCCAGGATCTGGCAGGGGTGGTACTCGTTGGTCAGGCCGTTGATCACCGGTACCCGGCTGTGGGCGGCAAAGCGCTCCAGCTTGGTCTGCTCGTAGGTGCGGATCATCACCAGGTCGACCATGCGGCTGATGACGCGGGCCGAATCCTCCACCGGCTCGGCGCGGCCAAGCTGGCTGTCGCCGGTCGTGAGGTGCACCACCGAGCCGCCCATCTGGTACATGCCGGCCTCGAAGCTGACGCGGGTGCGGGTGCTGGCCTTCTCGAAGATCATCGCCAGCGTGCGGTCGGCCAGCGGCTGGTAGCGCTCGTAGTTCTTGAAGCGCGTCTTGATGATGCGCGCGCGGTCGAACAGGTAGGCGTATTCCTCGGCGCGCAGGTCCTTGAACTGCAGGTAGTGCTTCATCAGGCTGTACCCAGGTTTCATGGCTGCGGTGTGGCGAGGAAGGCCCGCACCAGCGGCACCAGGATGCCCGCCATCTCGTCGGCCTCGGCGGCGGTCAGGATCAGCGGCGGCACCAGGCGGATCACGCTGTCGGCGGTCACGCTCAGCAGCAGGCCGGCGTCGGCGGCCTGGCCCAGCAGGGCGCCGCAGGGCCGGTCGAGCTCGATGCCGATCATCAGGCCCTGGCCGCGGATCTCCTTGACGCCGCTCAAACCCTGCAGCCCTTCGGCCAGCGCGGCATGCAGCCGGGCGCCCACGGCCGCGGCATTGGCCATCACACCGTCTTCTTCCATGATGCGCAGCGTCTCGATGCCGGCACGCATGGACAGCGGATTGCCGCCGAAGGTGGTGCCGTGGTTGCCCGGCTGCAGCACGCTGGCCGCACGCGGGCCGGCCACGATGGCGCCGATCGGCACGCCCGAGCCCAGGCCCTTGGCCAGCGGCATCACGTCGGGCAGGATGCCGGCCCACTGGTGGGCGAACCACTTGCCGGTGCGGCCGATGCCGCACTGCACCTCGTCGAGCATCAGCAGCCAGTCCTGCTGGTCGCAGATCTGGCGCAGGCCCTGCAGGATCTCGATGCGGGTCGGGTGGATGCCACCTTCGCCCTGGATGGTCTCCAGGAACACCGCCACCACGTTCGGGTTGGTGCGGGCGACCTCGCGCACCGCATCCAGGTTGTTCAGCGGCACGCGCACGAAGCCCTCGACCAGCGGACCGAAGCCGGCCTGCACCTTGGGGTTGCCGGTGGCCGACAGCGTGGCGATCGAGCGGCCGTGGAAGGCCTTCTCGTAGACGATGATCTCGGGCCGCTCGATGCCCTTGTCATGGCCGAACTTGCGCGCGATCTTCAGCGCGCCCTCGTTGGCCTCCAGGCCGGTGGAGCAGAAGAACACGTTCTGCAGGCCCGACAGTTCGCACAGCTTGGCGGCCAGGGCCTCCTGCAGGGGTGCGGCGTAGTAGTTGCTGCAGTGCATCAGCTTGGCCACCTGGTCCTGCAGCGCCGGTACCAGCTTCGGGTGGCCATGGCCGAGCGTGTTGACGGCGATGCCGCCCAGACCGTCCAGGTATTGCTTGCCGTCGGTGTCCCAGACGCGGCAGCCTCGGCCGTGGGACAGCGCAAAGGGCAGTCGGCCGTAGGTGTTCATCACGTGGGAGGTCATCGCGGGGCTCCGGGAAAGGCGGCGGATCAATGAAGAGGCCGGCGTGTTTTTCGCATGGTTCCCACCATGGCAACGCGCCGGCCCGGGGTTCGATTCTAAAGCGACGGTGGAAACGGCCGATGTCCCGTGATGGACCGTCACCCAGAGGCAGCGATGCTTGCTGCGCCGCAGCACTTCCACGGCACAATGCGGGGTTTCCCGGTGCCTGAGCCCGTACCGGTGCGGCGTGAGCTGCGCCCGGTGACGCTGCCCATCGGACCTCCTGACCCAGCTCCATCCCTCTCGGCCCGCATGTCGACCGCCCCCCAACCGCGCGAATTCTTCATCCAGGGTGTCACCAAGGCGGGCAAGACCTTCCGGCCGAGCGACTGGTCGGAGCGCCTGGCCGGCGCGTTGTCGAGCTTCCGTCCCAAGGGGTCGGGCATCGGCGCGCACATCGGCTATTCGCCCTACTGCGTGCCGCGGGTGATCGACGGCATCAAGTGCGTGATCGTCAGCGAGGCGCTGCGCGACCTGGAGCCGATGGCCTGGGACTTCGTCATGCACTTCGCGCGCGACAACGACCTGCAGGTGGTCGAAGCCTGCCTGGTGCCTGATCCGCCCAAGGCTGACTGAGGCCGAGGCCGAGAGGCCAGAAAACAAAAAAGCCCGCGTCAGCGGGCTTTTTCATGGGGCCGGAAGGCCTCAGGCGGCGGCGGAAGCCGACAGCGCCTTGATCTTGGCGGCCAGGCGGCTCTTGTGGCGGGCGGCCTTGTTCTTGTGGAAGATGCCCTTGTCGGCGACCGAGTCGATCACGCTCTGGGCATGCTTGAACAGGGTGGCCGGCGCGGCCTTGTCGCCACCAGCGGCAGCCTTGTCCAGCGCCTTCTGCACGTTCTTCACCACGGTGCGGAACTTCGAACGCAGCGCCGTGTTGGCGGCGTTGATCTTCTCGTCCTGGCGGACGCGCTTGCGGCCCGAGGCCAGGCGAACGGTTTTCTTCTTGGCTTTGGAAGCGGTGGCCATGCTGGTGAGAATCCTGTGTCGAAGACGGTAGCGTGATCTGGCTGCCAAGCCAGCGGATGACCAAATTCATCCAACCATGCCGGGCAAAGACCGCGAGTATAGCATTCTGGATTTGCTGCAGCCAAGTGACAGGCAGGGCGGTTCCTATAATGCGGAATCGGATGGTTTTGGCGGCACGCTGGCGGCCCGGGCCCCGCCTACGCCGCACCACCTGCCTCGCCCCGTCGCCCGCATGAATCTCTTCAAGGCCGCCTTCTCGGTCTCTGCCCTCACGCTGCTGTCCCGCATCACCGGCCTGGTGCGCGAGCAGATCGGTGCGGCACTGTTCGGCACCTCGGCGATGATGGATGCGTTCCAGATCGCCTTCCGCATCCCCAACCTGCTGCGCCGGCTGTTTGCCGAGGGCGCGTTTTCGCAGGCCTTCGTGCCGCTGCTGGCGGCCACCCGCGCAGCCAACGGCGACGCCGCCACCCGCGACCTGCTGGACGCCGTGGCCACCGTGCTGGCCTGGTCATTGCTGGTGGTGTGCGCGCTGGGCATCGTGGCCGCGCCGGTGCTGGTGTGGCTGCTGGCGTCGGGCTTCGATCCCGCCACCGAGGGCGCTGCGGTGCTGATGACCCGCTGGATGTTTCCGTACATCGGCTTCATGTCGCTGGTGGCGCTGTCCTCTGGCGTGCTCAACACCTGGAAGCGCTTCGCCATCCCTGCCTTCACGCCGGTGTTGCTGAACTTGAGCGTGATCGCTGCGGCCTTGTTGCTGGTGCCGCCGCTGCGTGACCGCGGCATCGAGCCGATCTACGCGCTGGCCGTCGGCGTGGTGGTGGGCGGGCTGCTGCAACTGGGCATCCAGGTGCCGGCGCTGCTGCGCATCGGCATGCTGCCGCGCATCGGCCTGTCGCCGGCGCGGCTGCTGATGGCCTGGCGCCACCCCGGCGTGCGCCAGATCCTGGCCAAGATGGGCCCGGCGCTGGTGGGCGTGTCGGTGGCGCAGATCTCGCTGATGATCAATTCCCAGATCGCCAGCCACATGGGCACGGGCGCGGTGTCCACCCTGGTCTATGCCGACCGGCTGATGGAGCTGCCCACCGCACTGCTGGGTGTGGCCCTGAGCGTGGTGCTGACGCCGCAGATGTCGGCCGCACGGGCGCAGGGCGACATGGTGGCCTACTCCGGCCTGCTGGACTGGGGCCTGCGCCTGGTGCTGCTGCTGGCCGTGCCCTGCGCGGTGGCGCTGGCGGTGTTCGGCCAGCCGATGGTGGCGGTGCTGTTCCACCGCGGCGCCTTCGACGCCAACGCCGTGGCCATGACCACGCTGGCGGTGATGGGCTACGGCGCCGGCGTCATCGGCCTGGTGGGTGTGAAGGTGGCCGCGCCGGCCTACTACGCCCAGCAGGACATGGCCACGCCGATGCGGGTGGCCATCGGCGCGCTGGTGCTGACCCAGGTGCTCAACATTGCGCTGATCGGCGGCCTGGGCATGGGCGTGGCGGCGCTGGCGCTGTCGATCGGGCTGGCCGCCAATGCCAATGCGGCGGCGCTGGTCTGGGGCCTGAAGCGCCGCGGCAGCTACATCCCCGGCAGCGGCTGGGGCGCGCTGGTGCTGAAGGTGGCCATCGCCAGCGCGGTGATGGGCGCCGGCATGGCCTGGGCCGCCCGCCGCTTCGACTGGCTGGCCATGGGCGCGCAGGAGCTGCAGCGCGCCGGCGCCATGGCGCTGGCGCTCGGCCTGTCGGCGCTGGTGTACTTCGGTGTGCTGGCGGTGCTGCGGGTGCCGTTGCGCAGCCTGGTGCGCAAGCAGTGAGCCCGCGGGCCTAGACTTCCGGCCATGAAACCCTGGCAGATCGACGCCCCGTCCAAGCTGGCCTATTTCGCCAGCCTGGTGGCCGAGGACGCCGGCTTCGCGCTGCTGGAGGCCGCCATCTGCGTGGCCCAGGACGACAACCCGGCGCTCGATCCGCAGGCCGTGCTCGGCGAGATCGACCGCCTGGCGGCCAAGCTCAAGGCCCGCCTGCCAGCCGATGCCGCGCCGCTGCGGCGGCTGCGGGCGCTGAACCAGTATTTCTTCGTCGAGCTCGGCTTTGCCGGCAACCTGAACAACTTCTACGACCGCCGCAACAGCCACATCCACGAGGTGCTGGCCACGCGCCGCGGCATCCCGATCACGCTGGCGCTGGTCTACATCGAGCTGGCCGGCCAGCTGGGTCTGAAGGCGCAGGGCGTGTCGTTCCCGGGGCACTTCCTCATCAAGCTGCGCATGCCCCAGGGCGAGGTGGTGATCGACCCGTTCAATGGCCGCTCGCTCTCACGCGAGGCGCTGGACGAACGCTTGCAGCCCTACCGCGCCCGCCACGGGCTGGAGGGCGACTTCGAGACGCCGCTGGGCCTGTTCCTGCAGGGTGCACCGCCGCGCGACATCCTGGCGCGGCTGCTGCACAACCTGAAGGAGATCCACCGCAGCCAGGAAGACTGGCCGCGCCTGCTGGCGGTGCAACAGCGCCTGGTGCTGCTGCTGCCGCAGGCCGCCGAGGAGCAGCGCGACCGCGGCCTCACCTGGGCCGAGCTGGGCCGCCCGGCCGAGGCGGCCGACGACTTGGCCGCCTACCTGGCGGCCCGGCCCGATGCCGAGGATGCCGCCGCGCTGCGCGAACGCCTGGCTGAACTGCGCCGCGACGGCGCACCGCGGCTGCATTGACCACGGCTCCTACAATCGCTGGTTTGACCGCCAGCCCATGGCGGCCAGCCGCCGGAACCCCGGCGTGCCCTGCCGATGACCCTGTCGCCCGCCCAACGCCAAACCCTCACCTGGATCGCCCTGGCCACGCTGGCCGCGCTGGCGCTGTGGCTGCTGGCGCCGGTGCTGACGCCGTTCGTGGTGGCGGCAGTGCTGGCCTATGCGCTGCATCCGCTGGTCGAGCTGCTGGCCGGCAGGCGCTGGCCGCGGGTGCTGGCGGTGCTGCTGGTCGAGGGCGTGGCCCTGCTGCTGCTGGTGTCGGTGCTGCTGCTGATCGTGCCGGTGATGGCCAAGGAGCTGCCGCTGCTCAAGGCCCAGGTGCCGGTGCTGCTGGACCGGCTCAACGCCACCGTCAACCCGCTGCTGGCGCGCTTCGGCGTCGACTTCACGCTGGACGTCGCCAGCATCAAGGCCTGGCTCACCCAGCTGATGGACGCCAACATGGACGACTGGCTGTCGGCCGCGCTGGCCTCGGCCCGCATCGGCGGCAGCGTGCTGCTGTCGCTGCTGGGCAATGCCATCCTGGTGCCGGTGGTGCTGTTCTACCTGCTGATGGACTGGCCGCAGCTGGTGGCCCGGGTGCAGGGCCTGGTGCCGCCGCGGGCCCGCGAGGCGGTGCACGGCTTCTTTGCCGACTGCGATGCGGTGCTGGGCCAGTACCTGCGCGGCCAGATCCTGGTGATGGTGGCGCTGGCCGCCTACTACGCCACCGCGCTGGCGCTGGTGGGTTTCGACCTGGCGCTGCCCATCGGCGTGTTCACCGGCCTGGCGGTGGCCATCCCGTACGTGGGCTTCGGCCTCGGGCTGGCGCTGGCGCTGCTGGCCGCGCTGCTGCAGTTCGCCAGCCTGGGCGGCGTGCTGCTGGTCGCCGGCATCTATGCGCTGGGCCAGCTGCTGGAAAGCTTCGTGCTGACGCCGCGCCTGGTGGGCGAGCGCATCGGCCTGGGCCCGCTGGCCGTGATCTTCGCGCTGATGGCCTTCGGCCAGCTGTTCGGCTTTGTCGGCGTGCTGGTGGCGCTGCCGGCCAGCGCCGTGGCCCTGGTGGCGCTGCGCCGGGCCCTGGTGGCCTACCGTGCCAGCCGGCTGTTCACCGGATGAGCGGCCGATGAAGCAGCTGCCTCTGCCGATGCACCTGCCGGCGCGCGACGGCTTCGACGCCCTGGTGGTCGGCCGCAACGACCATGCCGTGGCCCATCTGCGTGGCCTGGTGCCCGGTGCCGGCGTGGCTGCGCCGGTGTACCTGTGGGGCGACGCCGGCAGTGGCAAGACCCGTCTGCTGCGGGCGCTGGCCGAGCAGCACCAGGCGCAGGGCGAGCGCATCGGCTGGTTCGACGCCGGCACCGCCTTGCCCTGGACGCTGGACGAAGGCTGGAGCCTGGTGGTGGTCGACCGCTGCGAGGCCCTGGATGCGGCGCACCAGCAGGCGGCGTTTGCGCTGTTCGTCGAGGCCGGCACCCAGGGCGTGCAGTGGGCCGCTGGCGGCCGCCTGCCGCCGGTGGACCTGCCGGTGCGCGACGACCTGCGCACGCGGCTGGGCTGGGGCCATGTGTTCGCGCTGCAGCCGCTGGCCGAGGGTGAGACCCGCGCCGCATTGCGCCGCGAGGCCGACCGCCGCGGCATCCTGCTGCCCGACGAGGTGCTGGCCCACCTGCTGACCCACCATGACCGCGACATGGCACACCTGATGGCCGTGCTCGACCGGCTCGATGGCTTCTCGCTGGCCGAGAAGCGCCACATCACCGTGCCGCTGCTGAAGAAGATGATGGCCGAAAACATCCACGACCTCGTCCCCAACCCGCCCCCCGCGCCATGACCCGCCTGGCCCTGTTCGACCTCGACGGCACGCTGATTCCCGGCGACAGCGACCACGCCTTCGGTGAATTCATGGTGCAGCTGGGCTGGGTGGACGCCGAGGCTCACCGCCGTGCCAACGATGCCTTCTATGCCCAGTACCAGGCCGGCACGCTGGACATCGACGCCTACATCGCCTTCACCACCGGGGCCTGGCGCCAGCGGCCGCTGGCCGAGCAGGCCGCCGCCAGCCGGCGCTTCATCACCGAGGTGATGCAGCCGCAGCTGCTGCCGCCGGCCTTCGACCTGCTGCGCCAGCACCAGCAGGCGGGTGACCTGGTCGCCATCGTCACCGCCACCAACGAGTTCATCACCCGGCCGATCGCCGATGCGCTGGGCGTGCCGCACCTGCTGGCCGTGCGCCTGCTGCGGGATGCCGAAGGCCGGGCCACCGGCCGCATCGACGGCGTGCCGTCGTTCCGTGAGGGCAAGATCGCCCGCGTGCACCAGTGGCTGGCCGGCCTGGGGCACCAGCTGTCCGACTTCTCGGCCAGTGTCTTCTACAGCGATTCCACCAACGACCTGCCGCTGCTCGAGCTGGTGAGCGAACCGGTGGCCACCAATCCCAGCCCGGCGCTCGAAGCGATCGCCCTGCAGCGCGGCTGGCGCATCCTGAGGTTGTTTCCATGATCAAGAAATTCATCAGCCGCCTGCTCGGCAAGGGCGCCGCCACCGCGGCCGCCGTGCCGCAGGCCGAAGCCCCGGTGGCAGCTGCCGCCGCACCGCGGCCGTCTGCCGCGATGGCGCAGGCGCCGAGCGCGCCCACCGGCGGCATCCCCACCGGAAAACGGGTGGAGGTGCCGGCCAGCGAGCACGGCATCGACCCCAAGCTGGTCGACGAGCGCGCCATCAACGTGGTGCGCACCTTGCAGCGCGCCGGCTACGAGGCCTATGTGGTGGGCGGCGCGGTGCGCGACCTGCTGGTGGGCCTGCGGCCCAAGGACTTCGACGTGGCCACCAATGCCACGCCCGAGCAGGTCAAGGGGCTGTTCCGCCGCGCCTTCATCATCGGCCGGCGCTTCCGCATCGTGCATGTGATCCACGGCCGCGGGCGAGACCACGAGGTGATCGAGGTCTCGACCTTCCGCGCCTACATGGACAACAGCGAGGCCACCCAGGTCGAGGGCAACGAGAAGACCAGCAAGGCCGCGCTGGCCGGCAGCGCCCATGCGGTGGACGCCAGCGGCCGGGTGTTGCGCGACAACGTCTGGGGGCCGCAGGTGGAAGATGCGGCGCGCCGCGACTTCACCGTCAACGCGATGTACTACGACCCGGAGAGCCAGGTGGTGGTCGACTACCACCACGGCATCGCCGACGTGAAGAAGAAGCTGCTGCGGCTGATCGGCGACCCGCTCACCCGCTACCGCGAAGACCCGGTGCGCATCATCCGTGCGGTGCGCTTCATGGCCAAGCTGGGCTTCACGCTGGAGAAGAAGACCGCTGCGCCGATCGCCGAGACGGTGCCGTTGCTGGCCAACGTGCCGATCTCGCGCATGTTCGACGAGATGGTCAAGCTGCTGCAGACCGGCCATGCGCTGGCCAGCGTCGAATCGCTGAAGGCGCTGGGCCTGCACCGCGGTGTGTTCCCGGTGCTCGATGCGGTGTTCGACGAGAGCCGCAGCACGCCGGAGGAATTCGCCCGCCAGCAGGCCTTCATCCGCCAGGCGCTGCAGGACACCGACCGCCGGGTGGGCGAGGGCAAGCCGGTGGCGCCCAGCTTCCTGCTGGCCTGTCTGCTGTGGCATGACGTGCAGGCCGGCTGGCGCAAGAACCAGGCGGCCGGCGAGCATCCGGCACCGGCGCTGCAGCAGGCCATCGACGCGGTGTTCGACGCCCGCATTGGCGACATCAGCGGCCGCGGCAAGCTGGGTGCCGACATGCGCGAGATCTGGATGATGCAGCCGCGGCTGGAGCGCCGGCAGGCCAACACCGCGCTGACGATGATCGAGCAGCCGCGCTTCCGCGCCGGCTTCGACTTCCTGCGCCTGCGTGCCGATGTGGGCGAGGCGCCGGTGGAACTGGCCGAGTGGTGGGAAGACTTCTCGATGGGCAGCGACGACGAGCGCGAGGCCCTGCTGACCGCCGTGCGCGAAGCCCAGCGCGGCGGCGCCCGCAAGGCTGCGCCGGCGCGCACGGCCAAGCCTGCCGCGGGAGCGGACAGTGGCGCCAGTGGCGAAGACGCCGCCGACGACGGTGCTGACGATGGTGACGAGGGCAGCGAAGGCGGCGAGGGCGCTGCCGAGCTCGCCACCGGCGCGCCAGCCCGCAAGCGCCGCCGCCGCCGGCGCAAGCCGGCTGGTGCCGGCGGGGCATCCGCGCCCGCCGACGGCGGCTGAGCGCCAGGCCCCAGCCCACCGCGGCCGTGTCCCCGGGCTGCACCGCCCACATCGGCCTGGGCGCCAACCTGGGCGATGCGCCGGCCACGCTGCGCTCAGCACTGCGGGCCGTCGCCGCGTTGCCGGGCAGCCACCTGCTGGCGGTGTCGTCGCTGTACCGCTCGGCGCCGGTCGATGCCGCCGGCCCCGACTTTCATAACGCTGTGGTGGCCCTGCACACGCCGCTGGCACCCGCAGCGCTGCTGGCCGCGCTGCAGGCCATCGAGCAGGACTTCGGCCGCCAGCGGCCCTACCGCCATGCGCCCCGCACGCTGGACCTGGATCTGCTGCTGTGTGGCGATGCCGTGCTACAGACGCCCGCCCTGACTCTGCCGCATCCGCGCCTGCACCTGCGGGCCTTCGTGCTGCAGCCGCTGCTGGAGATCGCGCCGGGCCTGGCCGCGCCCGGGCTGGGGCCGCTGGCCGATCACCTGGACGCCACCGCCGACCAGCCGCTGCAGCGGCTGGGACCGCTGGACCTGCCGCCTACAATGTCCGCATGACAGGCTGGTGACAGCCGTGTGACATCCGCGGACGTGTTCTGCGTCCGTTCCCCCCTGGAGACCACCCCATGCTGTTCGGCAAGCTGCTGCCGCGCGAAGGCAATTTCTTCGAAATGTTCAACGCGCACGGCAAGCACATTGCCGAAGGCGCCCGGGCCTTCCAGTCCATGGTGCAGCACTACAGCGACGAGACCCTGCGCGCCAAGTACAGCGCCGAGGTCGACAGTGCCGAGAAGCAGGCCGACCGCATCACCGCCGAGGTCAACCGCCTGTTGCACAAGACCTTCATCACGCCGATCGACCGCGAGCAGATCCACGGCCTGATCAACGCGATGGACGACATCCTCGACCTGCTGCAGGACTCGAGCGAGGTGATGTCGCTGTATGACCTGAAGAACGTCAGCGAGGACGTGCTGCGCCTGGGCGAGATCTCGGTGCGCTGCTGCGAGCGGGTGCAGCATGTGGTCAGCCTGCTGCCGCAGCTGAGCAAGCCCAGCGTGGCCGAGGCGGCGCTGAAGACCTGCGAGGAGATCGACCGCCTGGAAAGCGACGCCGACCGGGTGATGCGCAGCGCGATGAGCAAGCTGTTCCGCGACAACATCGAGGTGCGCGAGCTGATCAAGCTGAAGGCGGTCTACGAGCACCTGGAGAGCATCTCCGACCGCTGCGAGGACGTCGCCAACATCGTCGAGGGCATCGTCCTCGAGAACTCCTGATCCGGCCGACCGTCTGACATGGACGCTCTCCAGATCAGCTTCTGGGTCGTGGCGCTGCTCGTCGTGCTGGCGTTGGCGTTCGACTTCATGAACGGCTTCCACGACGCCGCCAACTCCATCGCCACCGTCGTCTCCACCGGCGTGCTCAAGCCGCACCAGGCCGTGGTCTTCGCCGCCTTCTTCAACGTGGTGGCGATCTTCGTCTTCCACCTCACCGTGGCCGCCACCATCGGCAAGGGCATCGCGGAGCCGGGGGTGATCGACCACCATGTGGTGTTCGGCGCGCTGATCGGCGCCATCACCTGGAACCTGATCACCTGGTGGTACGGGATCCCCAGCAGCAGCTCGCATGCGCTGATCGGCGGCATCGTCGGCGCGGTCATCGCCAAGGCCGGCACCGGCAAGCTGATCGGCGCCGGCATCACCAAGGTGGTGGCGTTCATCTTCGTCTCGCCGCTGCTGGGCTTCACCCTGGGCTCGCTGATGATGGTGCTGGTGGCCTGGATCTGCCGGCGCACCAGCCCGCTGAAGGTCGACCGGTGGTTCCGCCGCCTGCAGCTGGTGTCGGCCGGTGCCTACTCGCTGGGCCACGGCGGCAACGACGCGCAGAAGACCATCGGCATCATCTGGATGCTGCTGATCGCTGCCGGCTACAGCAGCGTGCAGGACAAGATGCCGCCCACCTGGGTGATCTGGGCCTGCTACCTGGCCATTGGCGCGGGCACGCTGTTCGGCGGCTGGCGCATCGTCAAGACCATGGGCCAGCGCATCACCAAGCTCAAGCCGGTGGGCGGCTTCTGTGCCGAGACCGGTGGTGCGCTGACGCTGTTCATCGCCACTGGCCTGGGCATCCCGGTGTCGACCACCCACACCATCACCGGCGCCATCGTCGGGGTCGGGTCGGTGCGCAATGCCTCGGCAGTGCGCTGGGGCGTGGCCGGCAACATCGTCTGGGCCTGGGTGCTGACGATTCCGGCGTCGGCCTTCGTCGCCGCGGTGGCCTACTGGATCAGCTTCACGCTGTTCTGACGGCCGGTTCCAGGCTGCGCTGCAGCAGCGGCCCGATGGCTTGCGCGGCGGCCTGCAGCGCCGCATCGTCGTCGGCGGCATGGCCCAGCAGCCAGCCGCGGCGATCGGCCTGCATGCAGTAGCTGGACAGCGGCGCCAGCCGCACGCCCAGGGCGGCGGCAGCGCGGCTGACTGCCACATCGTCGGTGCCCGGTGGTGCCTCCAGCGCCAGGTGCATGCCGTGCAGACAGGGCGCCAGCTGCACCGTGCCGCCGCTGGCCTGGGCCAGCGCAGTGATCAGCACGCCCTGGCGGCGGCGGTACAGCTCGCGCATGCGGCGCAGATGGCGCAGCATGTGGCCTTCGGCAATGAAGCGGGCCAGCACCGCCTGGGCATCGCCCGGGCTGTGGCGGTCGCTCAGCGCCTTGGCACCGGCAAAGGCCGGCAGCAACGCCTCGGGCAGCACCAGGAAGCCCAGCCGCAGCCCCGGATGCAGGCTCTTGGAGAAGGTGCCGATGTACAGCACCCGGCCGCCATGCGGCAGGCTGCACAGCGCTGGCGTGCGGTGGGTGCCGTACTGGAATTCGCCGTCGTAGTCGTCCTCGACGATCCAGGCATCGCTGCGCCGCGCCCAGTCGATCAGCGCCAGCCGCCGGGCCAGGCCCATGTGCACGCCCAGCGGGTACTGGTGGGTGGGCGTCACCACCGCCAGCCGCGCCGCGGGCCAGGCGGCGGCCGCGGCGGCGATGTCCAGGCCCTGGTCGTCCACCGGCGCCGGCCGCACCTGCGCGCCATGGCCGGCCAGGCTGGCCCGGATGCCGGGGTAGCCCGGGTCTTCCACGATGGCATCGTCGCCGGCATCCAGCAGCAGCCGGCCGACCAGGTCGATGGCCTGCTGCGAGCCCGAGGTCACCAGCACCTGGCCGGCATGGCAGCGCACGCCGCGCGAGACCAGCAGCCACTGGGCGATCGCCGTGCGCAAGGCCGGCAGGCCTGCGGGGTCGATGTACTGTGCCTGCGCGGCGCGCTGGGCCACGCTGCACTGCCGGGCCAGCCGGTCCCACAGCGCGAACGGGAAGCTGGCCACCTCGGGCGCACCGATGCGCAGCGGCCGGACCTCGGACACCGGCCGCTGCCACAGGCGCACCACGTCGGCCAGCTGTGCACCGCGGCGCGACAGTGTCGGAGCGGCGCTCGCCTGCGGTGGCGGCTGGCGCGCCTGGCGCAGGCCATCGGCCACCACGCTGCCGCTGCCGACGCGCGACTGCACGAAGCCCTCGGCCTGCAGGCGCTGCAGCGCCCACAGCACGGTGTTGCGGCCCACGCCCAGCAGCTGGGCGTGGCTGCGGGTCGGCGGCAGCCGGCTGCCCGACGCCAGGCTGCCCTGCTCGATGGCGGCGCGCAGCTGCTGGTAGACCTGCAGCCGCTTGGGCAGGGACACGGCGGCATTGGCTTGGTGGCGCATCCTGAATTGGCTCCTTGGACTGCTGATTTTCTCGCTACGCTGCAAGCCAATTCCACAACTTCTGCACCGATGTCCACCTACACCGCCACCATCGCCTGGCAGCGCGACGGCCAGACCTTCACCGACAAGCGCTACCAGCGCCGCCACCAGTGGCGCTTCGACGGCGGCGCGGTGGTGGCGGGCTCGTCGTCGCCCCAGGTGGTGCCGCTGCCGCTGTCCGATGCCGCCGCGGTCGATCCCGAGGAGGCCTTCGTCGCATCGCTGTCCAGCTGCCACCTGCTGTGGTTCCTGGACATCGCCTGCCGCGCCGGCTGGGTGGTCGACGACTACCAGGACGAGGCTGACGGTGTGCTGGCGAAGAACGCCGATGGCCAGCTGGCGATGACGGTGGTGACGCTGCGCCCGCGGGTGCGCTTTGCCGGCCCGCGTCAGCCCGATGCGGCCGAGATCCACCGACTGCACCATGCGGCCCATGCCGCCTGCTTCATCGCCAACTCGGTGCGCACCGATGTGCGCTGCGAACCCATCCTCGACACACCCTGACCCACCGCCTGTCCATGTACCTGCCCCAACACTTCGAAGAGACCCGTCCCGCGGTGCTGCACCGTCTGCTGCAGGCCCATCCGCTGGCGCTGCTGATCACGCTGGACGGCGATGGCGCGCCGGTGGCGAACCCGATCCCGCTGATGCTGGATGCCGCCCGCGGCCCGCTGGGCACGCTGTGCGGCCATGTGGCGCGGGCCAACCCGGTGTGGCACGCGGCCGGCCAGCAGGTGCTGGTGGTGTTCCAGGGGCCCGACGGCTACATCTCGCCCAACGGCTATGCCGCCAAGCAGGTGCATGGCAAGGTGGTGCCGACCTGGAACTACGCCACCGTGCAGGGCCGCGGCCCGCTGGTGGTGCTGGACGAGGCGGCTGCCGCGCATGCTCTGGTGTCACGCCTGACCGACCGCCACGAGGCCACCCAGGCCAGGCCCTGGGCCGTGGGCGACGCGCCGGACGACTACATCGCCGGCATGCTGCGCGCCATCGTCTGCATCGAGATCCCGCTGACCACGCTGGTCGGCAAGTACAAGCTCAGCCAGAACCGCAGCGCGGCCGACCGTGCCGGCGTGGTGGCCGGGCTGCAGGCCCAGGGCGATGCGCCGGCACGCCAGCTCGCCGACTGGATGCAGGATCCGAGCGGGGGTGCGGCATGAGCACCGGCAACCCCGCAACCAGCCTGCGCCTGGGCCCGCTGCGCCCGATCGACCGTGCCGACTGGGAGCCGCTGGCCCGCGGCTACAAGACCTTCTACGAAACCGTGGTCGACGATGCCGGCTACGACGCCGCCTGGCAGCGCCTGATGGCTGGCGGTGACATGGTCGGCCTGGGCGTCTGGCTGCCTGGCGCCGGGCCGGGCCAGCCCGAGCGCCTGGTCGGCATCGCCCATGCGCTGTTCCACGCCAGCACCTGGGCCGACACCCAGTGCTACCTGCAGGACCTGTTCACGGCCGACGACGTGCGCGGCCAGGGCGTGGCTGGCGCGCTGATCGGCCACCTGGCCAACCTGGCCCAAGCCCGCGGCGCCGACCGCCTGCACTGGCTGACCCACCACACCAATGCCCGCGCCCGCCGGCTGTACGACCGCGTGGCGGTGCACAAGGGCTTCATTCGCTACGACCATCCGATGCCGCCCTGACGGGGCGAACGGGGCCGTGCGCGCCCCGCTTCACATGCGGACACTTTGTACGCATGCGGCGCTCACAGCGCCTGCGCAGACTGCAGCCATCGCCAGGGCAGGGGCCCGGGCTGGAAGGAGCAGCATCCATGCGCAACATCGTCCAACCTCTGGCCTGGGCCATGCTCGGTGGCGGGCTGGCTGTCGTCGGCAGCGCCGGCGCCATCGACCTGCCCTGGCTGCATGCCAAGGGCCAGAGCGCACCTGCGGCGCAGACTGCCGCGGCCCTGCCGGCGGCCGAGCCGCTGCCCGCGCTGCAGCCCGGCAACGCGCCCAACTACCGCGCCATCGTGCAGCGCTACGGGCCGTCGGTGGTCGGCATCCTGGTCGAGGGCAAACGCAGCGCCAGCGATGACGAAGCCGAGGCCCTGCAGGCCCTGCCGCGTGGCTGGCGTCCGGCGGTGCCGCCCGGCGCCCAGCCCTTCCGCGGCCAGGGCTCGGGCTTCATCGTCGCGGCCGACGGCCTGATCCTCACCAACGCCCATGTGGTGAAGGATGCGCAGACCGTCACCGTGCTGCTGGCCGACCGCCGCGAGTACACCGCCAAGGTGCTGGGCAGCGATGCCGCCACCGACATCGCGGTGCTGCGCATCCCCGTGCAGGGCCTGCAGCCGGTGCGCCTGGGTGACCCGGCGCAATTGGCGGTGGGCGATCCGGTGCTGGCCATCGGCGCGCCCTATGGCCTGGCGCAGACGGCCACTGCCGGCATCGTCAGCGCCACTGGCCGCAGCCTGCCGGGCGACGGCGCGGTGCCGTTCATCCAGACCGATGCCGCGGTGAACCCGGGCAATTCCGGCGGCCCGCTGTTCGACGCCGCCGGCAACGTGGTCGGCATCAACGCCCAGATCTACAGCCGCACCGGCGGCTACCAGGGCGTCAGCTTCGCGATCCCGGTGGATGTGGCGATGCGCGTCAGCAAGCAGATCGTCGCCACCGGCAGCGCCCAGCATGCGCGCCTGGGCGTGGCGGTGCAGGACATGACCCAGCCGCTGGC
This sequence comes from Pseudaquabacterium pictum, assembly GCF_005403045.1. Lineage (GTDB taxonomy): Bacteria > Pseudomonadota > Gammaproteobacteria > Burkholderiales > Burkholderiaceae_C > Pseudaquabacterium > Pseudaquabacterium pictum. The sequence continues at coordinate 26,995 of NZ_BJCL01000013.1, read as the reverse complement.
CGACAGCTTCGGCCTGGCGCGGCCCGATGGCGCCCTGGTGTCGCAGGTGGCACCCGGCAGCCCGGCGGCGGCGGCCGGCCTGCAGGCCGGCGACGTCATCCAGCGCATCGACGGCCAGCCCACGGTGCAGGCCGGGGCGCTGTCGGCGCGCATTGCCCAGGCGGTGCCGGGCGACCGCATCGCGCTGGGCATCTGGCGCCAGGGCAAGGCGGTGGACCTGACCGTGACCCTGGGCCGCGCCGGCGACGGCGCGCAGGCTGGCGCCCCGGCCAACGGCGCGGGCGACGAGGCTGCCGCCGGCGGTGCCCGCCTGGGCCTGGCGCTGCGCCCGCTGCAGCCCGAAGAACGTGCCCAGGCCAAGCTCGACCGCGGCCTGCTGGTGCAGGGCGCGCAGGGCGCGGCGGCCCGCGCCGGCCTGTCGCGCGGCGATGTGGTGCTGGCCATCAACGGCCAGCCGGTGGACAGCGTCGAGACGCTGCAGCGGGTGCTGGCGGCCAAGCCCAAGCGGGTGGCGCTGCTGGTCTGGCGGGCGGGTGAGCAGCTGTTCGTGCCAGTGGCGCCGGTCTGATCCCGAGTGGCCACCAGAACTGTGGCCTAATTGAGGGTTTCGCACCCGCCAAAAACCAGCGCTCAGGAACCCATCCATCATGGCCACCAAGATCCGTACCGAAGCCGACCGCAAAGCCACGCCGCGCCCGCCTGCGCCCAATGGCGTGACCTACACCGTGGGCCGCGGCCAGAAGCGCAGCCTGGAGCGTGGCTCGCACACCCGCAGCAAGAAGCGCCCGGGCAAGCGCCCGCACCAAGGCTGACCGGCTGCGCCGGTCAGTCGGCGCGCCATCCGTCGCTGCCTTCAGCATCCGGGCGCCCAGGCGCCCGTTTCTCGTTGTTGACCCGCCATGTTGCGCATCACCGAACTGCGCCTGCCGCTGAACCATGCCGAGCCCGACCTGCGCGCGGCGGTGCTGTCGCGGCTGGGGTTGAAGCCGGCGCAGCTGCGCGAGGCCACCGTCTTCCGCCGCGCCTGGGATGCGCGCAAGAAGTCGGCCATCGTGCTGATCTACACCGTCGACTGCAGCTTCGCCGACGGAGTGGACGAGGCCGCGCTGCTGGCCCGCTTCCCCGGTGACCCGCACATCCGGCCCACGCCCGACACCGGCTACAAGTTCGTCGCCCGGACGCCGGCGGACTTCAGCACCGATCTGCTGGCCGGCCGCCGGCCGCGGCCGGTGGTGGTGGGCTTCGGACCCTGCGGCATCTTCGCGGCACTGATCCTGGCGCAGATGGGCCTGCGGCCCATCGTGCTGGAGCGCGGCAAGGAAGTGCGCCAGCGCACCAAGGACACCTGGGGCCTGTGGCGCCAGGGCGTGCTGGATGCCGGCTCGAACGTGCAGTTCGGCGAGGGCGGCGCCGGCACCTTCAGCGACGGCAAGCTCTGGAGCCAGATCAGCGACCCGCGCCACCTCACCCGCAAGGTGCTGACCGAATTCGTCAAGGCCGGTGCACCGGAGGAGATCCTCTACGTCGCCAAGCCGCACATCGGCACCTTCCGGCTGGTCGGCGTGGTCGAGAAGATGCGCGCCGACATCGAAGCCCTGGGCGGCGAGATCCGCTTCGGCCAGCAGGTGACCGACTTGCTGGTGGACGTGCAGAGCGGGCAGCGGCAGGTGCGTGGCCTGCAGCTGGCCAGTGGCGAACAGCTGCGCACCGACCATGTAGTGCTGGCCCTGGGCCACAGCGCCCGAGACACCTTTGCCATGCTGCAGCAGCGCGGCGTGCACCTGGAGGCCAAGCCGTTCTCGGTGGGCTTCCGGATCGAGCATCCGCAGGGCGTGATCGACCGCGCCCGCTTCGGCCCGAATGCCGGCCACCCCATCCTGGGCGCGGCCGACTACAAGCTGGTGCACCACGCCGCCAACGGTCGCTCGGTCTACAGCTTCTGCATGTGCCCCGGTGGCACCGTGGTGGCGGCCACCAGCGAGCCGAACCGCGTCGTCACCAACGGCATGAGCCAGTACAGCCGCAACGAGCGCAACGCCAACGCCGGCATCGTGGTGGGCATCAACCCGCAGGACTACCGGCAGACGCCGGGCGAGGGACCGGTGAACCCGCTGGACGGCGTGGCCTTCCAGCGCTTCTGGGAGAGCCGGGCGTTTGAACTGGGCGGTGGTGGCTACCGCGCGCCGGGGCAACGGGTGGGGGACTTCATCCGCGGCCAGGCCTCGTCGGCGCTGGGGTCGGTGGAGCCGTCGTACAAGCCCGGCGTCACCGCCACCGACCTGGCGCAGAAGGCCCTGCCCAGCCTGCCGCCCTATGTGCTGGCCGCGATCCGCGAAGCGCTGCCGGCCTTCGGCCGCCAGATCCGCGGCTTCGACATGGACGACGCGGTGCTGACCGGCGTGGAGACGCGCACCTCGTCGCCGCTGCGCATCACCCGCGGCCGGGATCACCAGAGCCTGAACACCCGCGGCCTGTACCCGGCCGGCGAGGGCGCGGGCTATGCCGGCGGCATCATGTCGGCCGGCGTCGACGGCATCGAGGTGGCCGAATCGCTGGCGCGGGCGCTGCTGCAGCCCGCGCCAGCCTGACTCACTTCGAGATCCGGCGCAGCCGGGTCTCCGGTTCGCCGGGCGACGTGACCGTCAGCACCTGACCGTCGGCCGACAGGCGTGCCGTCACCACCACCCGGCCCAGTTGCTCGCTGTCGGGCTTGGTGGTGTCGTGCAGGCCGGCGCACAGGTTGGTGTCGGCCGCGATCGACACCAGCTGCAGCGCGCCGCTGGCCGCATCCCAGGCGATGCTGCCGCGCTCCAGGCCAGCCGGGCCGCAGGAATCCGGCCCGCTGTCACCGGCCGGGTCGGCCATCACGTAGTCGCCGTTGGCGAAGAAGAAGAACGTGGTGTCATGGGTGCGCTTCAGGGCGTCGGCATCGTCGAAGCGCCAGGCGCCGGTCAGGGCGGTGTTGTCGTTGGCCACCATCGCCAGCACCGCCGGGTTGTAGCTGCCCGGGCCGGCGGTGTTGAGGTAGCGCGACTGCAGCAGCGCGGCGGTCAGCGGCTCGGCCGCGCGCGGTGCGGGCAGGCCCAGCGCGGTGAACAGGGCCTCGCTGGCCACCTGGTCCAGCCGCAGCTGGTGGGTGGTCTGCACCTTCCCGCGCGAGCCGTACCAGACCTGGCCCTCACGCTCGACGATGATGCGGTTGTAGGTCAGCGCCGAGCCGGCCGCCGGCACGCCGGCCAGCCGCAGCACGCGGGCATCACCCAGCGCCTCGATGCGGTAGCTGCCGCTGCCGGCGGCGGTGCAGTTGCGCGGCGAGCCGTCGGAGGCGCGGCGCAGGCATTGCCAGTAGTTGGCCACGTTGCCCGGCGCGAACGACACCCGCAGCCGCTTGACGCCGGAGACGTGGTATCCGGTGCTGCTGACATACGACGCATCGGCCACGTCACCGATCGACAGGGTGGTGCCGTACCAGTCGTTGCGCGACTCGCCCACGTTGCTGCCCACGCTGTAGCTGCAGGGCAGGCCGGTGTTGGCGGCGACCACCTGGTCCAGCGTGCTGGTCTCGATCAGGAAGCGGCTGAAGTTGCTGGGCGTGACGGCACCGCAGGCGCTGCCCGCGGCCGAGCTGCCCCCGGCGGCCACCTCGGCGTTGTAGACCACGATGCGGTCATTGGCCAGGTGGGTGCCGTACAGGTCGGGCCGCGCAGTCTCGATGCCGGTGTAGACGTACAGCTTGGCGCCGGCCGGCATCACCGCTGCCAGCTTGTCGGCATGCAGCGCCGGGTCGGGGCCCCAGGCGGTGTAGTCGCCCTCGCTGTCGAACAGCGGCCAGGCGCGGATCTCGGTCACCACGTCGGCCATGGTGCGGCCGGCGATGTCGCGGGCCACCCGCTTGTTGGTGGTCTTGAAGGCGCCGCAGTAGTTGGAATCCGACATGCCCTTGGCATCCCAGGGCGTGGCCTTGTGGACGAAGTCGGTGGGGCAGGCGAGCCAGGCGCTGCCGGTCCAGTAGACCTGGTTGCGCACCTGGTTGCTCAGGCCCTCGCCCCACTGGCTGTAGCCGGTGACGGCGCCGTTGCTGCCGACCGAGCGCTCGCGGTACTCGGTGAAGGCGCGCTGGCCATCGACGATGGTGTTCTGCGCCGCCGTGGACTTGAACATCCTGTACTGGTAGTTCTGTGCATCGGCGTAGCTGAACCAGCGCAGCGCCACGCCGGCGGTGGGGCTGCTCGCCGGCGCCTCCGGCGCGGGCGGCAGCTTGGCAGCCGCCACCACCACCGCGATGTTGGCGGCGGTGATGCCGCTGTCGGTCACCAGGGTGTCGGCGGCGGCGGCCAGCGCGGTGCTGCGGGCCTCGCCGCTGGCCGCGGCCAGGGCCGGCACGGCGGCGGCCATGGCCGGCAGCTGGGTGAGCAGGGCGTTCTGCACGACGCGGGTGCGGTCGATGGCGGCCAGTGCCTGGCCGCCGGCATCCTTGGCATCGGCGGTGGCCACGGTGTGCTTCTGGGTGGTCACCACCACCAGGCGGGCCAGCACCGCGGCCTGGGTGGCCGCGGCATCGGTCTTGCCGGTGAAGTTGTCGAACAGCGAGCCAGCCAGGCCCAGCTGCTCGGCCAGCGCAGTGTCGGCTGCCGCGGCGGTGCCGCCGGCATTGGCGATGTGCGCGGCCACCAGCGTGGTCAGCGGGCTCACCACGGCCGGCTTGCCGGCAGGCGTCTTCAGCTGGTAGGCGGTGCCCACCACGCCGTGGTCGGCATCCACCGCATCGGCCGGCACGTCGGCCAGCACGGCGTGGGCGGCCAGCACCGCGGGGTCCAGGCCGGTCAGCGTGGCCGTGCCATCGGCGGCGGTGGTGGCGTTGGGTTCGCCGGCGTCGCAGGCATCGTTGTCGTTGAGGTCCAGGCAGACCTTCGCTCCGCGCAGCGGACCGTCGATCACCGCCACGGTCTGGTCGACCAGGGCCGGTGCCGCCGGGGTGTCGTCGTCGCTGCCGCCGCAGGCGGACAGCAGCAGGCCCGAGGCGATGGCCAGGGCCACCGGCGTCGCCAGCAGCAGCCGGGCGGGTGGGCGGGTTGTTGTTGTGGATCGGGACATGGCAGCTTCCTCCGTGGGGTTGTCACCGCCTGGATGGCGGGCGTCCGGATCATCGGAAGTGGCCTGTGCCCGGACATCGTGCAAGTGCACGACGTGGCCGGGCAGCCTGTCGTGAGGCTTGAGGACGGCTGGCGACGCGCCTCAGCGCAGCGGTGCCGGTGCTGGCGCCAGCGGCAGCTGCAGCCCCAGCCGCGAAGCGGCCACCACCGCCTGCGCCCGCGAGTTGACGCCCAGGGCGCGGAAGATGGCCTCGAGGTGGGTCTTCACCGTGGAGTTCGCGACCCCCATGCGGCGGCAGATGGCCTTGTTCGAGTGGCCGTCGATCAGCAGGCCCAGCACCTCCTGCTGGCGTGGGGTCAGCACCACGGACGGCGCGCCACTGCCGGCCGGCGCGGCCAGGCCGGCCGGCAGGCTGATGCCGCCTGCCAGCACGCATTGCAGCGCGCCCTGCATCTGGCGCAGGTCGGCGGTCTTGGGGATGAAGCCGGCCGCGCCGGTCTCGATGGCCTGCAGCACCAGCGCCGGCTGGTCATGGGCCGACAGCACCACATGCCGCGCCCATGGCGCCCGCGCCTGCAGCACCTGCAGGCTGCGCAGGCCCTGGGCATCGGGCAGGCCCAGGTCGAGCAGCACCAGCTGCAGTTCGGGGTGGCTGTCGGCCAGCTGGCAGGCACTTTCCAGGTCGCCGGCCTGCAGCACCTGAACGCCGGGCCAGGTGTGTTCCAGCAGCAGGGCCAGGGCTTCGCGGAGCAGGACGTGGTCGTCGACCAGCAGCAGGGTCAGATGGGAATGCATTGCAATCGATCGCACCCGGCGGCGGGCGGGGCGCATGCTACCCGGGCCCCAGCGGGCGTGCCGGCCTGGGGTCAGAACCGGTGGCGGGCGGCCGGCACAATGCAAGTTCAGGTTCCGTGTCCCGCGGCCGGGCCGACACCCCAGGCCCCGATGCTGCCTTCGGCACCCTCCATCACGCTGCCTTGCACCGGCCACACCCGCCTGCTGCGCTGGTGCTGGCTGCTGGCCGTGGCCTGGGCCCTGCTGCTTGCCGGCCTGCCCTTGGCCGTGCAGGCGCAGGCGGCGGCCCACCAGGCGCTGCGTCTGGACCAGGCCGACTTCGTGCAGCTGGACCGGCCGGGCCCGGCCTCCTGGACGCCGGTGGCTCTGCCCGACACCTGGGCCAGCCGCGGTCTGCCGCTGGCCGGCCAGGGCCACTACCGGTTGCTGCTGCGCCTGGCGCAGGCGCCGCAGGGCGTGTGGGCGCTGCGCATCGACCGCCTGAGCAATGTGCACAGCATCCGCATCAACGGCGTGCTGGTGCAGCAGCGTGGCGTGGTGGCGGCCGACACCGGGGTGCCGCGGGTGGTGTCGGCGCTGGTGGAGTTTCCGGCGCAGCTGCTGCAGGCCGGCGACAACCGCATCGACGTGCAGTGGCGGCTGGCGGCGCGTGCCGGCATGTCGGCGCTGTTGATCGGCCCCAGCGCGCAGCTGGGGCCGCGCTACGACCGCGCCCGCCTGCTCGACCACACCTTGCCGCAGGTGATGAACGTGGCCGGGGGCGCGCTCGCCGGCTTCCTGCTGCTGGTGTGGCTGCAGCGCCGGCAGGAGCAGGCCATCGGCCTGTTCGGCGTGTTGTGGCTGCTGCTGTCGCTGCGCAACTACAGCTACACCGTCGACGCCACGCCGCTGCCCAGCCCGCTGGGCGATCTGCTGTTCTTCAGCGCCCAGTGCGCCAGCGTGCTGCTGCTGGGGCTGTTCGTCATCGCGCTGACCGAAGCCCGGCTGCCGCGCACCCGCCGGCTGCTGTGGGGGCTGGGCCTGCTGCTGCCGCTGCTGGGCGGGCTGTTCGCCCTGGCGGGCGAGCTGCAGCTGCTGCGGCGCTGGGTCTACCCGCTGCTGATGCTGCTGGGCGGGCTGGCCATGCTGCAGCTGCTGCGCGGCCTGCGGCGCGCGCCCGGCCCGGCGCTGGCGGCGCTGGTGACCGGCCTGGCCGCGGTGGTGGCCGCCGGCGTGCACGACTACCTGTTCCTTCACGGCCAGCTGCCGATCACCGGCAGCTACTGGCTGCCGCTGGTGGTGCCACTGGGCTGCGTCAGCTTCGCCCTGGTGCTGATCCGCCGCCTGGTGCGCGCCCTGGCCGTCAGCGAAGACCTGGCGGTCCGGCTGGAGGCGCGCGTGGCCGAGCGCACGTTGGCGCTGCAGGCGGCCGACGCTGCCAAGACCCGCTTCCTGGCCGACGCCAGCCATGACCTGCGCCAGCCGGTGGCCGCCATCGGTCTGCTGGTGGGCCTGGCGCGTGAACGGGCCCCCGATGCCGCCCAGGCCGGCATGCTCGACCGCGTGCAGGCCGCGGTGCGGGCGCTGGAAGACCTGCTGCGCGGCCTGCTCGACCTGTCGCGCCTGGACAGCCCGACCGATGCGCCGCAGCGCCGGCCGGTGGCCCTGCAGCCGCTGTTCGACGCGCTGGCCTTGCACCACCAGGCCGACGCCCAGGCGCGCGGCCTGCAGCTGCGCCTGCGGTCCACCGATCTGGCGGTCGACAGCGACCCGCTGCTGCTCGACCAGGTGCTGCGCAATCTGGTGGGCAATGCGCTGCGCCACACCCGCCGCGGCGGTGTGCTGGTGGCCGCGCGCCGCCAGGGTGCGGCGGGTGTGCGCTTGCAGGTGTTGGACACCGGCATCGGCATCCCGGCCGACCAGCAGCAGCGGGTGTTCGAGCCTTTCGTGCAGTTGCACAACCCCGGGCGTGACCGCAGCCAGGGCCAGGGCCTGGGCCTGGCCATCGTGCGCCGCGCAGTCGACCTGCTGGGCCATCCGCTGGCGCTGCGCTCGGTGCCTGGGCGGGGTAGCGCCTTCAGCATCACGCTGCCGCTGGCGCCTGGTCTGGCCTCGGCCCCGCCCGACCTGCCAGCCCCGGCCGGCCAGCCGCTGGCGGGTCGCCAACTGTGGCTGCTGGACGATGACCCGGTGGTGCGCGACGCCCTGGCCAGCCGCCTGGCGGCCTGGGGTGCGCAGGTGTGTGCCCTGGACAGCCTGGCCGCGCTGCACCGGCAACTGCAGGTTCCGGCCCAGAGTCCCGAACTGCTGCTGACCGACTGGCGCCTGCCTGACGGCGACGGTCTGCAGGCCATTGCGCAGCTGCGTGCGCACTGCGGCCCGGTGCCCGCGCTGCTGCTCACCGGCGACACCGGCGCGGCCGATCTGGCGGCCCAGGCGCAGCCCGGTACCGTGCTGCTGCACAAGCCGGTGCAGGCCGCCGCGCTGCTGCAGGCGCTGAAGCGCGGCCTGGCGGACTGACCCAGGGCGGCAGCCCCCGGGATGGAGGGGGGTCGGCCGTATGGCCGATGGTGCCCGTGGGTCACGCTGCCAACATGGTGCGCAGTGGCGTGTGCACCCCGCACAAGGGCGGCGGCCCGGAGACACCGGGCCGCGCCGCGACACGACCGATCCCAACCAAGGCTGAACCGATGAAACGATGGATGATCCTGCGCGCCGCTGCGGCGGCAGCGGTGCTGGCAGGCAGCACGGTGGCTGCCCAGGCACAGGCCCTGAACTGGGGCAGCTACGTCTACACCTTTGCAGACTGCGACCCCAGCAGTTCCAGCAGCGGGCAGAGTCCGGGGGGCAGCAAGTCCTGCGACACCGCCGAGGCCAGCGCCCAGGCCACCACCACCTTCACCTCGATGAAGGCGGCCATCCGCGTGGCCAGCACGGCGCCGGCTGGCGACTACCACGCCGGCAACATCATCCAGGACGCGCTGCTCGCCACACCGACCGACACCAGGCTGGCCGGCACCGCGGGCACGGTGCGCTTCAGCGTGGCCTTCGATGGGCAGATGTCGGCCCAGACCGACCTCTACTTTGCCGCCTACCATGCCAAGTCCGATCCGGTGTATGGCTCCACCAACCTGTCGTTCCTGCCGCTGACGACGGACTTCTTCGGCGCGCCCGAAGTCGTCACCCTGCTGCGGCACCGTGCCTTCCGCGACACCACCGTGGATGCCATGGCCAGCTGGGAACTGCCGGTGATCTTCGGCAGCCGGGCCACCTACCAGATCGGCTGGACGATCAACGCCTATGCCGCTGGTGCTGTGGCTGACTTCTCCCACACCTGGACCCTGGTGGGGCTGCAGGCCTTCGATGCCCATGGTCAGGCCTTGGCGGCCAATTTCGCCGCCGCCTCGGGTGCAGTGCTGCCGGCCAGCGTGGTGCCCGAGCCGCAGGCGCTGCTGCTGATGCTGGTCGGTCTGGGCGGCCTGGCGCTGGCGGCGCGACGCCGCCGTTGAGTCGCGCGCCCGCGCGCCGGCGCGCTTCCGCCCACCGGAAGCCCCGGTTGCGCAAATGAGAATGGCGCGCCGCCGGTGATGGCGGCACAGTGCAGGTCTGTCCAGCCTGCCCACCGCCATGACGACCACCGCCCCGCAAGACCGCAGCTACACCGAGATCCGCGACGCCGTGCGCGCCCTGTGCGCCGAGTTTCCCGACAGCTACCACCGCGAGGTCGACAGCCGCCGCGCCTACCCCGAGGCCTTCGTCGACGCGCTGACCAAGGCCGGCTGGATGGCCGCGCTGATCCCGCAGGAGTACGGCGGCTCGGGCCTGGGCCTGGCCGAGGCCAGCGTGATCATGGAGGAGATCAACCGCTGCGGCGGCAACTCCGGCGCCTGCCATGGCCAGATGTACAACATGGGCACCCTGCTGCGCCACGGCTCCAAGGCGCAGAAGGAGCTGTATCTGCCGCAGATTGCCACCGGCGCCTTGCGCCTGCAGAGCATGGGCGTGACCGAGCCCACCACCGGCACCGACACCACCAAGATCAAGACCACGGCGCTGAAGAAGGGCGACCGCTACGTGGTCAATGGCCAGAAGGTGTGGATCAGCCGCATCCAGCACAGTGACCTGATGATCCTGCTGGCCCGCACCACGCCGCTGTCGGACGTGAAGAAGAAGAGCGAGGGCATGTCGATCTTCATCGTCGACCTGCGTGATTCCATCGGCAAGGGCCTGGATGTGCGGCCGATCCCGAACATGGTCAACCACGAGACCAACGAGCTGTTCTTCGAGAACCTGGAGATCCCGGCCGAGAACCTGATCGGCGAGGAGGGCCAGGGCTTCAAGTACATCCTGGACGGCCTGAACGCCGAGCGCACGCTGATCGCCGCCGAGTGCATCGGCGATGGCTACTGGTTCATCGACCGGGTCAGCAAGTACGTCAGCGAGCGGGTGGTGTTCGGCCGGCCGATCGGCCAGAACCAGGGCGTGCAGTTCCCCATCGCCGAGGCCTACATCGAGGTGGAAGCCGCCAACCTGATGCGCTGGAAGGCCTGCGATTTGTTCGACGCGCACCTGCCCTGCGGCGCCGAGGCCAACATGGCCAAGTACCTGGCGGCCAAGGCCAGCTGGGAGGCGGCCAATGCGGCCATCCAGTTCCACGGCGGCTTCGGCTTCGCCTGCGAATACGACGTGGAGCGCAAGTTCCGCGAGACCCGGCTGTACCAGGTGGCGCCGATCAGCACCAACCTGATCCTGAGCTACGTGGCCGAGCATGTGCTGGGCCTGCCGCGGAGCTTCTGATGGCCGGCCCATTGCCCCTGGAAGGCATCACCGTCGTCACGCTGGAACACGCGATCGCTGCGCCGTTCTGCACCCGCCAGCTGGCCGACCAGGGCGCGCGGGTGATCAAGGTCGAGCGGCCGGGTGTCGGTGACTTCGCCCGCGCCTACGACACGCGGGTCAACGGGCTGGCCAGCCACTTCGTCTGGACCAACCGCAGCAAGGAAAGCCTGAGCCTGGACCTGAAGGCTGAGGCCGCGCCCGAGATCCTGGACAAGCTGCTGGCCGAGGCCGACGTGCTGGTTCAGAACCTGGCGCCGGGTGCGGCGGCGCGCATGGGGCTGTCCTATGCGGTGCTCAGCCAGCGCTACCCCAAGCTGATCGTCTGCGACATCTCGGGCTACGGGGAAGACGGCCCCTACCGCGACAAGAAGGCGTACGACCTGCTGATCCAGAGCGAGTCGGGCTTTGTCTCGATCACCGGCACACCGGATGAACCCAGCAAGGCCGGCTGCAGCATCGCCGACATCGCCGCCGGCATGTACGCCTACACCAACATCCTGACCGCGCTGCTGCAGCGTGGCCGCACGGGCAAGGGCCGCCACATCGACGTGAGCATGCTCGAGGCAATGACCGAGTGGATGACCTACCCGCTGTACTACGCGTACGACGGCGCCACGCCGCCGCCGCGCGCCGGCGCGGCGCACGCCACCATCTACCCCTACGGCCCGTTCGCCACCGGCGACGGCAAGACAGTGATGCTGGGCCTGCAGAACGAGCGGGAATGGGTCAGCTTCTGCCAGCAGGTGCTGCAGCAGCCCGCACTGGCGACGGATGAGCGCTTCAACGCCAACGCCAAGCGCACCGCGGCACGGGCCGAGCTGCGCGCGCTGATCGAGCAGACCTTTGCGCCGCTGACGGCCGCCCAGGTGGTCGAGCGGCTGGATGCCGCCGGCATCGCCAATGCCCAGGTCAACACCATGGCCGATGTCTGGGCCCATCCGCAGCTGCAGGCGCGCGGCCGCTGGACCGAGGTGGCCACGCCCGCCGGCCCGGTGCCGGCGCTCCTGCCGCCCGGCTGCACCGACGCCCGCATGGATGCAGTTCCCGCCCTGGGCCAGCACACGCGCAGCGTTCTGGTCGGCCTGGGCTACACCGAACAACAGATCGACGCCCTGGCAGGCGCCGGCACCGTCTGAGGAGACACCGCATGACCACCGACACCACCGCCCAGCTGGCGCAGTTCGCCGCCAGCCTGAAGTTCAGCGACATCCCCGCGCCGGTGCTGCGCCGGGCCGAAGACCTGTACCTCGATTGGTTCGCCTCGGCGCTGGCTGGCAAGGGTGCGCGGCCGGTGGAGAGCATCACCCGCTTCATGCGCCGCATGGGGCCGGACAGCGGGCCCAGCCAGATCCTGATCGACCGCAGCAGCAGCAGCCCGCTGGTGGCGGCGGTGGCCAACGCCGCGGCCTCGCACTTCGCCGAGCAGGACGACGTGCACAACGGCAGCGTGTTCCACCCGGCGGCGGTGGTGTTTCCGCCGGCGCTCGCCGTGGCCCAGGCCATCGGCGCCAGCGGGGCCGATCTGCTGACCGCCAGCGTGGTGGGCTACGAGGTCGGCATCCGGGTGGGTGAGTTCCTTGGCCGCTCGCACTACCGGATCTTCCACACCACCGGCACGGCCGGCACCATCGCCGCCGCGGCGGCGGTCGGTTGGCTGCTGAAGCTGGACGCCACCCAGATGCGCCATGCCTTCGGCTCGGCCGGCACGCAGGCGGCGGGGCTGTGGGAGTTCTTGCGCACCGCGGCCGACAGCAAGCAGTTGCACACCGCGCACGCCGCCGGCGCCGGGCTGACCGCGGCCTACCTCGCGGCCGACGGCTTCACCGGCGCGCAGGCCATCTTCGACGGCAAGCAGGGCATGGCCGCCGGCATGAGCAGCGACAGCGATGCCGCCAAGCTGGCCGATGGCTTGGGGCAGCGCTGGGCGCTGGCCGAGACCTCGTTCAAGTACCACGCCAGTTGCCGCCACACCCACCCGGCGGCCGATGCGCTGCAGACCCTGATGCGCGAGCACCGCATCGCCGCCGACCAGGTGGCCAAGGTGGTGACGCAGGTGCACCAGGGCGCCATCGACGTGCTGGGCCCGGTGGTCGACCCGCAGACGGTGCACCAGGCCAAGTTCTCGATGGGCACGGTGCTGGGCCTGGTGGCGGTGAAGGGCTTTGCCGGCCTGACCGAGTTCGATGCCGACTACAAGGCCGCGCCGGTGGTGGCCTTCCGCGACAAGGTCAGCATGGTGCTGGATGCCGAGGTGGACACCGCCTACCCGGCGCGCTGGATCGGCAAGGTGCAGGTCACCACCACCGACGGCCGCCAGCTGGCCGCCCGGGTGGACGAGCCCAAGGGCGACCCCGGCAACACCCTGAGCCGAGCCGAGCTGGAAGACAAGGCCCAGCGCCTGGCCGCCTACCGCGGCGGTGCGACTGCGGCCGAGATGCAGACGGTGATCCAGCAGGTCTGGGGCCTGGCGCAGGCCACGACCGTGCCGCGCTTCCTGGCATGAGCGGCGCGCCGCTGCAGCGCAGCCTGCTGTTCGTGCCCGGCCATCGGGCCGACCGTTTCGACAAGGCCCTGGCCGCCGGCGCCAGCGCGGTGATCATCGACCTGGAAGACGCGGTGGCGCCGCCCGACAAGGAGTCCGCCCGCGCCACGCTGGCGGCGTGGCTCCGACCGGAGCATGCGGTGATCGTCCGCATCAACAGCGCCGAGACGCCGTGGTTCCAGGCCGACCTGGCGCTGTGCGGTGCCCCCGGCGTGGCCGGTGTGATGCTGCCCAAGGCCGAGCGGCCCGATACCCTGGCCCAGGTGCGTGCCGCCGGTGCCCGCGGCCTGCTGCCGCTGGTGGAAAGCGCGGCGGGCATCGCCAACCTGGATGCCATCGCCCGCGCCCCGGGCGTCTGGCGCCTGGCCTTCGGCTCGATCGACCTGCAGGTGGACCTGGGCCTGAAGGATGCCACCGAGGAGGAACTGCTGCCGTTCCGCCTGCAGCTGGTGCTGGCCTCGCGGCTGGCCGGCATCGGTGCGCCGGTGGATGGCGTCAGCACCGCCATCGACGATGCCGACCGGCTGCAGCAGGACGTGGCCCGCGCCCGCCGCCTGGGCTTTGCCGGCAAGCTGTGCATCCACCCGAAGCAGGTGGGCGCGGTGAACGCCGGCATGGCCCCCAGCGATGTCGAGCGTGCCTGGGCCCAGCGGGTGCTGGCCGCCGCAGCCGCGGCCGGCGGCGCCGCGGTGGCGGTGGACGGCAAGATGGTCGACAAGCCGGTGCTGCTGCGCGCCGAAGCCATCCTGCGCGAAGCCAGCTGAAGCCGGCGCAGCCTGGCTTCAGGCCGGCGCCCTGGCCCGCGCCATGGCCTGGGCGGCCAGCGCCTCCGGCTCGGTCAGTGCCGGCAGCTCCAGCTCGAACACCGCGCCGCCGCCGGGGTGGTTGCGGGCGCTGATGCGGCCGCCGTGGCCGTCCATGATCTTTCGGCAGATCGCCAGGCCCAGGCCGGTGCCGCCCGATCCGTCTTTGGTGCGGCTGCTCTGCACGAAGGCCTCGAAGATGCTGTCCAGCTCGGCCTGCGGGATGCCGGGGCCCTGGTCGCGCACGCTGATGCGGTGCGTGCCGCCCGGCTCGGCCTGCCAGTCGATGTGGATGGTGCTGCCCTCGGGCGCGAACCGGATGGCGTTGGCCAGCACATTGCGCAGCACCTGCTGCAGGCGAAAGGCATCGGCCGCGGCCCACAGCCCTGGCGCGCCGGGCGGCGGCAGCTGCAGCCGCAGCGTGCGGGCCTGGGCCAGGCCCTGCAGCTCGTCGGCCACCGCACGCAGCGCCGGGGTGATGTCCTGCGCGACACGCTGGATCTCGCCCACGGTGGATTCCAGCCGCGACAGGTCCAGCAGGTTGTTCACCAGCACCAGCATGCGCTGGCCGGCACTGTGGATGCTGGCGAACATGCCCTGCAGCCGCGGTTGTGCACTGCCGCGCGCCTCGCCCAGCTCGGAGAAGCCCAGGATGGACTGCAGCGGCGTGCGCAGCTCATGGCTGATGTTGGCCAGGAACTCGCTCTTGGCGGCGTTGCTGCGTTCGGCGGCCTCCTTGGCCTCGGTGGTGCGCTGGGCCACCTCGCGGAACTCGGTCACATCCATCAGGCAGATGATCACGCCGGCCACCTCGCCGCCGGCGTCGACGAAGGGCGTCACCCGCAGCATCACGTCGCGGGGCAGGCCGTCGTTGTCGAGGATCTGCTCCTCGTAGGCCACGGTCTGGTGCGCGGCGATGGCCAGTTGCTCCTGCGCCTCGTGCGGGGCGGCCAGCTGCGGCGGGTACAGCCGGCCCAGGTTCTGGCCGATGGCGCGCTCGGCTGAGATGCCGGTCAGTGCCTCCCAGGCCTGGTTGACGCGCAGGAAGCGGCCGCGGGCGTCCTTCACCACCATCGGGATCGGGCTGACCTGGAACAGCCGGTCGGTGAAGGCGTCCTGCGCCGCCAGGCTGCCGCGGGCGGCCTGCAGGTCGATGCGCACCGCCTCGTGGCTGCGCAGGCTGCGCCAGGCCACGAAGGTGACGGCGCCCAGCCCCAGCAGCAGCAGCAGCGAGCCGCCGGCCACGTTCAGGCCGATCTCGCGCAGCTGGGCCTGCGGCACCGCCGCGGGTGTCTCCACCACCACCACCAGCGGCTGGCGGCGGGCGGTGCGCCAGGCCAGGTACATCGGCGCGCTATCCAGGCCCGGGCCCAGCCGCAGGCCGTGCTCGCGACCGGCGGGCAGTGCCTGGGTGAACAGCGGATCCTGTTTCAGCCAGCTGCCCGGCGCGCGCCGGCTGGCGGCCGAGGGCACCAGCAGCTGGCCGCCGTAGGACAGCAGCGAGGCGCTCAGCGGCGTGCCCTGCAGCAGCAGGTCGTACTGGTTGGCGAAGTAGTCGGGGTTGATGGCGGCCACCAGCCAGTCGCTGTCGGCGTCGGGCCGCAGCGGCAGCAGCAGCGGGATCAGTCGGGCGCCGCTGTGGCGGGCCAGTTCGGTGTCGGCTGGCAGGGCGACCAGCTCGGCCAGGTCACGCCCCGGCAGCAGTGGCCCCAGGCCGCTGGTGGCCGGCGCCGTCAGCAGCCGGCTGCGCTGCAGTTGCAGCCCCAGGTTGCCCGGCGCCGAGCTGGCCACCACGCGGCCCTGGGCATCGAGCAGGCTGATGCTGCGCAGGAAGGGCAGGGCCTGGATCGACTGCTGCAGCAGCGGCGACAGCTGCATGCCCTGGCCTTGCTGGCGCTGCAGGCGGGCGGCCTCCAGCGTGGCGCCCATGGCCAGGTCGACGGCATTGAAGGTGCGGTTGGCGTGGTCCTCCAGCACCCGGGCGTACAGGGCGCCCTGTTCGGTGGTGTTCTCCTCCAGCTCGCGCCGTTCGTAGGCCATGAAGCCCAGCGCCGCGGCCACCACCAGGCCGGCCACCGCGCCGCTGGCGCCCAGCAGCCAGCGGCTGTGCAGCCACGCCGGCAGCGGGGCGCTCGGGCTGGCGGTGGCGCCAGGCGTCATCGCGGCACCGGCGGCGCGCTACTTGCGCACCACGATCTCGGTCAGCCCGTGGCGCCGGGCGGCGGCCTCCAGCCGGCCGTCGCGCTTGATGTTGGCGACGAACTCGTCCACCCGCCGCAGCCAGGCTTCGTCGCCCGGTTTCACCGCATAGGCATAGGGCAGGGCATGGAAGGCCTTGGTGGGCGACACCAGGCGGGCCCAGTCGGCGTTGTCGAGCAGGCGCCGGCTGTACGGGAAGTCGGTCATGAACACATCCACGCGGCCGGCTTCCAGCTCCTGCTCGCGGGTCTGCGGCGGCTTCACCACCACCAGCTTGGCCTGCTTCAGCGCGGCGGCCATCACCGGCTCCATGAAGGTGCCGGCCTGCACCGCCACCTGCATGCCCGGCTGGTCGATGTCCTCGAAGGTCTTGATGCGGTGGCTGCGGGTGGTGATGCCGTAGATGTCGCTCTGCAGGTAGGGCTGCGAGAACTTCAGCTTCTCGGCGCGCGCCGGCAGCACGGCCACCGCATGCATGGCGATGTCGCAGCGGTCGCTGATCAGGTCCTCGATCAGCTTGGGGAAGGAAGACTCGACGTACTCCAGCTTCAGCTTCATGTCCCGCGCCAGCTCGGCCGACAGCTCGATGTCGATGCCGGTCAGCTGCTGGGTGCGCGGGTTGCGCCAGGTGATGCCATAGTAGTCGGGCCAGATGCAGACCTTCAGCGCGCCGGCCGCCTGGATGCGGTCGAGCACCGGGCCGGCCAGTGCCGCTGGTGCCACGGCGGCCAGGGCCAGCGTGGCCGCCAGCATGGGCAACGGGTGGAACAGGCGGGCAGTCAGGGTGCGCATCATCGCGGGCGGGCGCCGGCGGGGCGGCGGCGCGGGTGGGGCAGACACAACCGCCAGTGTCGCACCGCCGGCCGGGCCGCAGGGCGCGGGCCGGTCTGAAATGATCAAAATGAACGCTGGATCAGCCGGGCTTTTGCACGGCATCTGCGGCCGTGCCGGCCTCACAGGTCGGTGCGCAGCTTCCAGAGCTCGGGGAACAGTTCCACGTCGAGCATGCGGCGCAGGTAGCCGGCGCCGCTGGTGCCGCCGGTGCCGGTCTTCATGCCGATGATGCGGGTGACGGTGGTGAGGTGGCGAAAGCGCCAGAGCCGGAAGGCGTCTTCCAGGTCGGTGAGCTCCTCGCCCAGCTGGTACAGGTCCCAGTGGGCCTCGGGGGCCCGGTAGGCCACCAGCCAAGCCTGCTCGACCGCGTCGCTGGCGGCATACGGGCGCGTCCAGTCGCGGTCGGTGTGGCTGGCGGGCACCGCCAGGCCGCGGCGGGCCATCAGGCGCAGCGCCTCGTCGTAGAGCGACGGCGCGCGCCAGGCGGCCTCCACTTCGGCCAGACGCTGCGGGCTGTGGGCATGGGGTTGCAGCATCGCGGCGTTCTTGTTGCCGAGCAGGAACTCGATGCAGCGGTACTGCCAGCTCTGGAAGCCGCTGGACCGCGCCAGGTAGGGCCGGATGGCGCTGTACTCGGGCGGCGTCATCGTGGCCAGCACATCCCAGGCATGCACCAGCTGTTCCATGATGCGGCTGACCCGCGCCAGCATCTTGAAGGCGGTGGGCAGCTGGTCGGCAGCGATGGCGGCGACGGCGGCGCGCAGCTCGTGCAACATCAGCTTCATCCACAGCTCGCTGGTCTGGTGCTGCACGATGAACAGCATCTCGTCGTGTGCCGGCGACAGCGGGTGCTGGGCGCTGAGCACCGCGTCCAGGTGCAGGTAGTCGCCGTAGCTCATGTCGGCGCTGAAGTCGAGCTGCGCGCCCTCGTGCCGTTGCAGGTCGGCGGCCGGCGGCGCCGGCGTGGGCGCGGCGGCGTCGCCATCGGCGCCATGGCCGAACGGGCAACCGCTCATGTCACCACCCCGCGCTGGTTGAAGCGGGCCTCGCGCCACTCGCCGGTCTCCAGCACCTGGCGCAGCTGTTCCACCGCATCCCACACATCGGCAAAGCGGGTGTACAGCGGGGTGACGCCGAAGCGCAGGATGTCGGGCAGGCCGTCCTTCGCATCGCCGGCGCGGAAATCGCCCACCACGCGGCGGGCGATCAGCGCCTGCACCACCGCAAATGCGGCGCCGGCCTGGCCGGCGGCGCTGTCAGCCGAGAAGGCCAGGCAGACCTGACTGCCGCGCTGGGCATCGACATCGGGCGAGGCGAACTGCAGGCCGTGCCCACCGCAGCGCTGCTGCACCAGGTCGATGAACAGCCGTGTCAACGCCAGCGACTTGGCGCGGATGGCCGCCATGCCGCCCAGCGGCCGGGCTGCCAGCAGGGTGTCGACGCCGCATTCCAGCGCGGCCATGGCCAGCACCGGCGGCGTGCCGCAGAGGTAGCGGGTGATGCCCGGCGCCGGCTGGTAGCCCGGCTCGAAGGCGAACGGCGCGGCATGGCCGTGCCAGCCGGCCAGCGGCTGCCAGGCCTGGCTGGCATGGCGCGGATGGGCCCAGCAGAAGGCCGGCGCGCCGGGGCCGCCGTTGAGGTACTTGTAGCCACAGCCCACCGCAAAGTCAGCGCCGTCGGCGGCCAGTGCCACCGGCACCGCGCCGGCGGAGTGGGCCAGGTCCCACACCGTCAGCGCGCCAGCGGCATGGGCGGCGGCGCTGAGCGCAGCCATGTCATGCAGCCGGCCGTTGCGGTAGTTGACCTGGGTGAGCATCAGCACCGCGGTGCTGGGGCCGAGGGCGGCGGGGATGTCCTCGGGCCGGTCGACCAGGTGCAGGGTGCAGCCGTGCTGGCGGCCCAGGCTTTCGGCGATGTAGAGGTCGGTGGGGAAGTTGCTGCGTTCACTGACGACCACGGTCCGCGCCGGATCGGCCGCGCGCTGCAGCGCCAGCGCGGCCGACAGCACCTTGAACAGGTTGACGCTGGTCGAATCGGCCACCACCAACTCGCCGGCGCCCACGCCCACCAGTGGCGCGATCTTGTCGCCGATTTGCTGCGGCAGCGCCATCCAGCCGGCGGCGTTCCAGCTGCCGATCAGGCCCTCGCCCCATTCCTGCGACACCACCTGGGCCACACGGGTGGCGGTGGCGCGGGGCAGCACGCCCAGCGAGTTGCCATCCAGGTAGACCAGTCCGTCGGGGATCTGGAAAAGCTGGCGCAGCGGGGCCAGGGCGTCATCGGCGTCCAGCGCCAGGGCATCGTGTCGGGTGGTCATCGGTGGCATCTTTCAGAGGGCGCGCAGCACGGCACGCACGGGTGACGCATCGGCCGTCATCAGCTTCAGCGGCAGGGCGATCAGCTCGTAGTCGCCCTCGGGCACGTCGTCGAGCACCAGGTTCTCCAGCACCCGCAGGCCGCGGGCGCGGATCACCTGATGGCTGGGCAGGGCCTTGCTGTCGGCGGGGTCGATGCTGGCGGTGTCGATGCCGATCAACTGCACGCCGGCATCGGCCAGCCGGCTGACGGTGTCGGGCGCATAGGCACTGAGCGCGCCGTCCCAATCTGTGGGCTGGCGGGCATAGGTGCGCACCAGCACCCGCGGCGGCAGCTGGTGCAGCGCATGCTGCAGGTGCTGCCAGGTGACCAGCGGCCCGCAGCCGATGGCATGGATGACGCGGCAGTGACCAAGGAAGGGTGCCAGATCCAGCGCGCCGACGGCGGCGCCATCGGCGCTGTAGTGCAGCGGCGCATCGGCATGGGCCCCGGTGTGCGGGCTGAGCGTCAGCGTGGCCACGTTCACAGGGCAATCGGCCGACAGCGTGGCACCCCAGGTTTGCTGATAAGGCGCATCACCCGGAAACACCGGCGAGCCCGGCTGCACAGGCGGAGAGATGTCCCAGAGGCGTCGCATCCGGGAATCATAGTTGCCAGCTGTTTAATTGACAACTAAAGCAAATTGCTGCTCGGTCTGGGATGGTTGGCAGCTTCGGGCTCGAAGCGGAACTTGCCGGTTCGCCATCTTCAGCGCGATCGCGCAGAAACCAATTTCCGCAACGAGCCCAAAGCGAAGCTCAGGGCTTCTTCTCCAGCCGCATCACGTCGTTGTCGCGGCGCATGTTGAAGCGGTTGAGGAAGCTGTTGCCCAGCAGCACCACCGGCATGTCCGACGGCACCACCACGCCGGCCACGTTGGCGATCTCCACGTCGCCCACCCGCACCGAGGTCAGGTTCACCGCGTAGACCGGCACTGTGCCGTTGGCCGTGTGGGTCAAGCCCGGGCGGCCGCGCTTCCAGTCCAAGCCGATGCGGTTGGCTTCCGACTGGCTCAGCGCCACGCTGGTGGCGCCGGTGTCGACGAGGAAGGTCACCTGCTTGCCGTTGATGGTGCCGGCTGCGCTGAAGTGTCCGCCGCTGCCCATCGGCAGCACGATGCTGCCGCTGCCCTCGGCCGTGCCGCCGCCCGTGCCCACCCGGGAGGGCGCCGCGCCCAGGCGCAGCAGCCGCACCTGGCCGCCCACCTCCACCTCGGCTTCACCGTCGCCCAGGCGCCGCAGTGTCACGCCACGGGCGCTGGCGCCCACGGCCAGCATCTGCGGCTGGCCGTCGATGACCAGCAGTGCCTTGTGGGCCCCCATGCTGCCCTGCAGGCTGACCGACTGGGCGGCCGCACCGGCGGCCATGGCCGCCAGCACCAGGGTGACGGCCGCGCGGCGCATCAATCGCGGAAGTTGTTGAACGCCAGCGGCACGTCGGTGACGTCCTTCTTCAGCAGTGCAATGGCGGCCTGCAGGTCGTCACGCTTGCCGCCGGTGATGCGCACGCTGTCGCCCTGGATGGCGGCCTGCACCTTCAGCTTGCTCTGCTTGACGATGCCCTGGATCTTCTTGGCCGTCTCGCTGTCGATGCCCTGCTTGACGGTGACCGTCTGCCGCACCTTGTCGCCACCCATCTTCTCGATCTTGGCGCTGAAGTCGAGGAAGCGGATGTCCACGCCGCGCTTGGTCAGCTTGCTGGTGAGGATGTCGCGCACCTGGGCGATCTGGAAATCGCTGTCGGCATGCAGTTGCAGGCTGCGGTCCTTGCCGGCCTCCACGCTCTCGATCTTGGCCGCCGAGCCCTTGAAATCAAAGCGGGTGCCGATCTCCTTGTTGCTCTGGTCCACCGCGTTGCGCAGCTCCACCAGGTTGGGTTCAAGCACGGTGTCGAAGCTGGGCATGGCAGGGCTCTGGGAGGCGGGCAACGGCCTGGATTTTGCCACGCAGGGGTGGCCGGCAGGCGGCCGCCCGGGGCTACAGCGCGGTGCCGGCGAAGCCCATGCGCTGCAGCAGCGCACGGCCGGTGTCGAGCAACTCGCGCAGCTGGGCGGCGGCGGCGGCGCAGTCGTCGGGGCCGTAGCCGGCACCCTCGGCTTCGATCTTCAGGGCCAGCGCATTCACCGCGCGCAGGCCCAGGCTGGCTGACGCACCCTTGACCGCATGGGCCAGGCTCTTGAGCACCGCGGTTTCGCCACGGTCCAGCGCGGCCAGCAGGTTGGCCGAGCTGCCGGATTCATCGCTGAAGAAGCCGGCCAGCACCGATTGGTAACCCGACAGGGTGACGCCGACGCACAGGTCGCCGATCACCGCCATGTCCAGGTGCAGCGCCACGTCGCTGGCGCGGAATCGCCGCCGCGCCGCTGCCGGGGCAGCGGCTGGGGGGGGCGGCAGGTTGGTGGCAGGCACGGGGGCAGAGGCGGTGGCGGGTGGGTTGTCCAACGCCAGCGGCGCCAGGCCAGAGTCGTCGAATTCGCCTGCGCCGGCACGCGGCCCTTGGGCACGCGCGCCGAACAAGGCGCTGAGCAATGCCTCGATATCGTCCGGCTGCACCGGTTTGGACAGGAAATTGTTCATGCCGGCCTCGAGCACGCGCTGGCGCGTGTCGGCAAAGGCGTCGGCGGTCAGCGCCACGATGGGCACCTTGTTCATCGGCGCCGGCCCGGTGCGCAGCGCGCGGGTGGCCTGCAGGCCGTCCTGCACCGGCATGTGCACATCCATGAAGACCAGGTCGGGCACCTGTGCCGTCACCATGGCCACGGCCTCGGCGCCGTTGCTGGCCAGGCGCACCCGGTGGCCCATGCGGCGCAGCAGGATGGCCAGGAACTTGCGGTTCACCGGGTGGTCGTCGGCCACCAGCAGGTCCAGCCCTTCGCCGGCATCGCCGCCGTCGGCGGGTTCGATCGGCAGCAGCTCGCCTGGGGCGGTCAGCGCCTCCAGCCGGTCGGGCCGTGCGCCGGGCAGGTCCAGGCTGAGGGTGAACACCGAGCCCTGGCCCGGCTTGCTGTCGACGGTGATGTCGCCGCCCATCATGCGGGCCAGGCTGCGCGAGATCTCCAGCCCCAGGCCGGTGCCGCCGAAGCGGCGCGAGGTGCTGTCGTCGCCCTGGCTGAAACGCTGGAACAGCCGCGCCCGCATCGCCTCGCTCATGCCGATGCCGGTGTCGCGCACCACGAAGCGCAGCTCGTGCATCGGCGCATCGCCCAGCGCATCGGCCGGTGCCGGCCGGGTGCTGACGGTCAGCGAGACCTCTCCTTCGTCGGTGAACTTCACCGCGTTGGACATCAGGTTGAACAGGATCTGCTTGAGCCGCTTGCCGTCGGCCATCACCCATTCGGGCGCCTCGGGCGCCACATGCACCCGCAGGTCCAGGCCCTTGGCCTCGGCCGACAGCGCCATCAGCGATTGCACATCACGCAGCAGGCGGTGGAAGTCCAGCGCGTGGGGCACGATGTCGAGCCGGCCGCTTTCGAGCTTGCTGATGTCGAGGATGTCGTTCAGCAGGTCCAGCAGGTGGGTGGCCGATTCGCGGGCGGTGCGCAGGTAGTCGGCCTGCTCGGCGTCGAGCCGGTCGCTGTCGAGCAGGGCCAGCATGCCCAGCACGCCGTTGAACGGGGTGCGCAGCTCATGGCTCATGTTGGCCAGGAAGGCACTCTTGGCCTGGCTGGCGGCCTCGGCCTCGGCGCGGGCTTCCTGCAGGTTGTTGGCCACCTGCTGCAGCTCGCGCCGGCGGCGCAGCAGGCTGCGGAACTGCCGTGCCGTCAGCAGCGCGAAGGTGAGCGTCAGCACGCTCTGGAAGGCCGTCAAGCCCATGCTGAGGCGGGCCTGGTCGCGCACCGCGTCGTTGCGGTCGCCCACGTTCTCGGCGATGCGCTGGTTGGCGCGCAGCGTCAGGTCGTGGATGGGCGCGAACAGCGTCGACAGATCGGCCAGCGCGGCCACCGCGGCCTGCTGCGTCAGCGGCCGGGTGGCGGCCTCGCCCAGCACCGGATCGTGCTTGCGCACGAAGGCATCCAGCGCGGCCATGGTCAGCACATGCTCCTGGCCGAAGTCCACCAGATGCGCCACCCGCTGCGGCTGCACCAGCGGCAGCCGGCTGGCAAACAGCTCGAAGCGCTGGCGCACCCGCTCGGTGACCGGCTCGCGCACGGTGTCGCCGGGCTCCAGCTGGGCCTCGCGCAGCAGGTCACGCAACTGCAGGAATTCACTTTCGACCTGGAAGAAGCTCCAGACCAGGTTGTCGCCCTCGTAGCGCACCGTGCCGCTGAGCAGCGACACCTGGCGCCACTGCACCCAGCCGATGGCCGCCAGCGCCAGCACCAGGCCCACGCCGGTGGCCAGCAGCCAGCCGCTGGGGCGCTGCCAGTCCTGGCGGGGCGGGCGTGGCGGGCGCGGTGGCTGCATCGGCAAGGGGTGGGGACTGCTCAGCGCACTTCCAGCGTGCGCAGCTGCCAGGCCGAGCGGCTGTAGTAGCGCTCGCTGCGCAGATCGGCGCTTTCGTCGTAGGGGTAGATGATGAACAGCGGGCCCTTCTCGCGCACCGGCATCGGCTGGCCATCGAGCCGGGTGGCCAGCAGCACCTTGTGGCGCAGCGCGTCTTCCACCGGGATCTCCACCTTGTAGTCGTTCAGCGCCACCGCGCGCAGGGCCGTGCCCTTGGCGCCGGCGGCGGCCAGCACATCACGCAGCAGCGGACCACTGAAGCGCTTGGGCTCCTTGAACCAGGGCGTGCTGGTGGTGAAGCTGTGCTGCGGCAGGGCCTCGAGCATGGCCATGTCGAAATCGGCGCGCGCACCGGCATTGGCCTGGCTGAGCGTGCCCACCACCGACAGCACCACCTTGCCCTTGGGCGCCGCCAACGCGCGGGCGCCGCCGGTGGCCAGCAGCGTGGCGGCGGCCAGGCCCAGCCGCAGCGTGCGGCGGCGCGTCGGCGAGGGCAGGCCCTGGCGGGCCGGGAGCAGCGGTGCGGAAGCGGGCGGCAGCTGGGACATGGCGGAATCCTGTAGGGTGGTGCGGACACGGCTGATGCGAGAGTGTCCGACACCCGAGCCCCCGCTCAGCCGCCGAACAACCCGACCACGGCGGCCCAGTTCCGTCGTGCAGCCCGGAGGTGGCGGCTGTCGGTCAGAATCCGGCCATGCCGTCCTCGCCACCCACGCTGGAGATCGCCCGCCTGGCCAACCTGCGCGCGCTGAACACCTTCGGCCTGCCGGCGGTGGCGCACACCCTGGTCACCATCCACGGCGATGCCGACGTGCGCCGCGTGCTCGATCACCCCGAACTGGGCCGCGCGCCCAAGCTGGTGCTGGGCGGTGGCAGCAACCTGGTGCTGACCCGCGACCCGGCCGCCGTCGTGCTGCGCGTGGCCGTGCCCGGCCGGCGTCTGGTGGCCGAGCGGGAGGATGCCTGGATCGTGGAATTCGGCGCCGGCGAGACCTGGCACGATGCCGTGGCCTGGACGCTGGACCAGGGCCTGCCCGGGCTGGAGAACCTGGCGCTGATCCCGGGTACCGTGGGCGCGGCGCCGGTGCAGAACATCGGCGCCTACGGCCTGGAGCTGGCCGACCGCTTCGACAGCCTGGACGCGGTGGACCTGGTGACCGGCCGCAGCGTGACGCTGGATGCCGCGCGCTGCCACTTCGGCTACCGGCACAGCGTGTTCAAGCAGCCGGCAGCGCAGGGCGGGTTGGAAGGCAAGAGCGTGATCACCCGGGTGCGCCTGCGCCTGCCCAAGCCCTGGCAGCCGGTGCTGGGCTACCTGGACATCGAGCGCCGCATGGCCGAGACCGGCAACCACACGCCCGACGCGCGCACCGTGTTTGATTGGGTGTGCGCCATCCGCAGCGCCAAGCTGCCCGACTGGCGGGCCATCGGCAATGCCGGCAGCTTCTTCAAGAACCCGGTGGTCAGCGCCGAGCAGTGCCGCGACATCATCGGACGCGACCCGCACATCGTGCACTACCCGCTGGCCGACGGCCGCTTCAAGCTGGCGGCGGGCTGGCTGATCGACGCCTGCGGCTGGAAGGGCAAGCGCGTGGGCAATGCCGGCGTGTACGAGCGCCAGGCCCTGGTGCTGGTGAACTGCGGCGGCGCCACCGGTGCCGAGGTGATGACGCTGGCCCGCGCCATCCAGGAGAGTGTGTACGGCCGCTTCGGCATCCGCCTGGAGCCGGAGCCGGTGGTGGTGTGAGGCAGCATGGCCGGGCCCGCTGCTGACTCCCCCAAGCACGGCCTGGCCGCCGGTGACGGCGCCGCTCCGGCCCGCGCCGACTGGACCATCGACCAGGACTGGGCCGCCTACACCCCGGCCCAGCACGCCACCTGGAAGACGCTGTTCGAACGCCAGACCAAGCTGCTGCCCGGCCGCGCCTGCGATGCCTTTGTGCAGGGCATGGCGGCGCTGCCGATCGGTGCCGATGAAATCCCCGACTTCCGCCGCCTGTCAGACGCGCTGATGCGCCGCACCGGCTGGCAGGTGGTGGCCGTGCCCGGCCTGGTGCCGGATGCGGTGTTCTTCGAGCACCTGGCGAATCGGCGCTTCCCGGCCGGGCAGTTCATCCGCGCGCCGCACCAGCTGGACTACCTGGAAGAGCCCGATGTCTTCCACGACGTGTTCGGCCATGTGCCGCTGCTGATGCACCCGGCCATGGCCGACTTCATCCAGGCCTACGGCGAAGGCGGCCTGCGGGCGCAGCGCCTGGGCGTGCTGGACATGCTGGCGCGGGTGTACTGGTACACGGTGGAGTTCGGCCTGGTGCGGCAGGCCGACGGTCTGCGCATCTATGGCGCGGGCATCGCCTCGTCGGCCACCGAAAGCCGCTTCTGCCTGGACGACCCGTCGCCCAACCGCCTGGGCTTCGACGTGGCGCGGGTGATGCGCACCCACTATCGCATCGACGACTTCCAGGAAACCTACTTCGTCATCGACAGCCTGGACGCGCTGCTGGATCTGGCGCGCATCGACTTTGCGCCGTTGTATGCGCAGACACGCGGGGCGGAGGTGATGGCGCCGGGCGAGGTCGGGGTGGGGGATCGGGTGGTGAAGCGGGGGACGGGGGCTTACCACGCGGCGCGGCGGGGGTAGGCGCGGCGTGGCGGTCGGTCAAGTCTGCTGCCAATGCTGCCGGAAGCTTGTCCATCCCACGATTTGCAGGGCTTGTGGTTTGATCCCATGGTGATCGCAGGCGCTTAGGGACGGTCTGCAAAAGTCCGTCGCCCATGTGCTTGGTCCCGCTGTGAGCCGATGAGACGATGCCGGCCATGAAGCAGCAGAGCCTGGGTCTGGGTCAGTCGACGAAGCGGACGCGACGGCGGGAGTTTCTGAGCGAGATGGAGCGCGTGGTGCCGTGGACGGATCTGGTCGCGCTGGTGTCGCCGTACATGCCCGAAGGCCGTCGCGGTCGTCCGCCGTTTCCCGTCGAGGCGATGTTGCGCATCCACTTCATGCAGCAGTGGTTCAACCTGAGCGACCCGGCGATGGAAGACGCGCTGCACGACGTGCCGCTGTTCCGCGATTTCGCAGGGCTCGGCGGCTGGGACGACCGGCTGCCTGACGA
>NZ_BJCL01000012.1 GCF_005403045.1 Pseudaquabacterium pictum | reverse complement strand
ACGGCGCCTGCGCCGGCGGATCTGCCGCGCCGGCGGACCGCCCAGTTCCCTGCGCACCCGCCGACGCGGGTGCGCATGCACACCTGCGCGCCGCCGCCGCCCACCCGGCATTACCGGGCGGTTTGCACCGCTGTTCAAGGCTTCTGGGACCGGCACCCGTCCGAATAATCGACTGAGAAGGCCGCCATGCCGTTTGCAGGTGTGGCGCCCCCGCCCTGCCGGCTGAGCCGGCAAGTCCTGGAGAAGCACCATGTCCGCCGCTGCCGCTGCCGATGCCGCCCCGCCCGCCAAGGGCGGCAAGAAGAAGCTGATCATCATCATCGTCGCCGTGCTGCTGGTGGTGCTGATCGGTGGCGGTGCCGCGTTCTTCCTGCTGAAGAAGAAGCCTGCCGAGGGCGAGGAAGGCGCCGAGGGCGGCCATGCCAAGGCCGAGGCCGCCGAACCCGCGCCCAAGCCCCGGCCCAAGCACGACCCCAAGCACCCGCCGGTGTTCGTGCCGCTGGACCCGTTCACCGTGAACCTGGCCGACAAGGAAACCGAGCGCTATGCCCAGATTGGCGTGACGCTGGAGCTGGAGGACGCCAAGACCGAGGCCGAGCTGAAGATCTACATGCCGGCCATCCGCAACAACATCCTGATGGTGCTGTCGCACAAGACCGCCGCCCAATTGCTGACCCGCGAGGGCAAGGACAAGCTGGCCCAGTCCATCCTGTACGCCTCGGTGCGCCCGCTGGGCTACGACATCGAGGAAGAGGAGGAGGAGGAAGAGCCCGCCGCCGACGCACCGCCGCCGAAGAAGAAGAAAAAGAAGAAGAAGCCGCCGACCAACCTGCCGGTCGTGGCTGTGCACTTCTCGAACTTCATCGTTCAGTGAACTCGGCATGACGCCCATGGGCATCGAAGCGGCGCGGGACGAGCGCCGGGCCGCCCCAAGCCGGCCCGCGATCCCCTCAGGGGATCGGTTTGCGTGCCCGCAATCCGAGGGGCTCCAGTGAATCAGCAGATCCTGTCGCAGGACGAGGTCGATGCGCTGCTTCAGGGCATCACCGGCGAGAGCCAGAAGGTCGAGACCGAGGAGGTCAAGACCGAGGGCATCCGCGACTACAACATCGCCAGCCAGGAGCGGATCGTCCGTGGGCGCATGCCCACGATGGAGATCATCGGCGAGCGCTTTGCCCGCAACATCCGCCTGGGGCTGTTCAACCTGATCCGCAAGAGCCCCGAGGTGTCGATCGGCGGCGCCAAGGTGATCAAGTACAGCGCCTTCCTGCGCGAGATCGTGGTGCCGACGAACTTCAACATCGTCAGCGTCAAGCCGCTGCGCGGCAGCGGGCTGATCGTCTGCGATCCGTCGCTGGTGTTCGCGGTGATCGACGCGCTGTACGGCGGCAATGGCAAGTACCACACCCGCATCGAGGGGCGCGACTTCTCGGCCACCGAGCAGCGCGTGATCGAGCGCCTGGTGGACGTGATCATCACCGAGTACAAGAAGGCCTGGGCCGGCATCTATCCGGTGGAGCTGGAGTACCAGCGCAGCGAGATGCAGCCGCAGTTCTGCAACGTGGCCACGCCCAGCGAGGTGGTGGTGGCCACCAGCTTCACGCTGGAGGTGGGCGACACCACCGGCACGGTGCACTTCTGCATCCCCTACAGCACGCTGGAGCCGATCCGCGACGTGCTGTATTCGGCCATGCAGGGCGATGCCGAGCCCGACCGCCGCTGGATCAAGCTGCTGCGCACCCAGATCCAGAGCGCCGACGTGCCGCTGGTGGCCGAACTGGCCACCGCCCGGGTGACGGTGGAGCAGGTGCTGGGCTTCAAGCCGGGCGATTTCATCGAGCTGGACCTGCTGCCGATGATCCAGGCCAAGGTGGACGGCGTGCCGGTGTTCGACTGCCACTACGGCACCAGCAATGGCCGCAATGCCATCAAGATCGACAAACTGTTGACCGGCGCCGACGCGGGCTGGTTGGGAGCTGAGAATGAGTGACGACACCGCCGGCATGTCCGAAGAAGACCGCATGGCGGCCGAATGGGCCGCCGCGCTGGACGAGAGCAAGCCTGCCGCCAGCGGCAAGACCGAGACAGCCAGCGAAGTGACCGACCCGCTGGGCGCGGTGCAGGCGGCGCAGTTCACCAACTTCAACAGCGTGCCGCCGGGCACGATCGCGCCGGGCAACGACCTGAACATGATCCTGGACATCCCTGTCCAGCTGACCGTGGAACTGGGCCGTACCCGCATTCCGATCAAGCACATCCTGCAGCTGGCGCAGGGCTCGGTGGTGGAGCTGGAAGCGCTGGCCGGCGAGCCGATGGACGTGCTGGTCAACGGCTACCTGATCGCCCAGGGCGAGGTGGTGGTGGTCAACGACAAGTTCGGCATCCGCCTCACCGACATCGTGACCCCCAGCGAGCGCATGCGCCGCCTGTCCAGGACCTGACACCGATCATGAGCGGAACCGACTTCATCGGCCCGGTGTTCGCCTTCCTGGCGATCCTGGCGTTGATCCCGGCGGCCCTGTGGCTGCTCAAGCGCACGCCCATCGGCGGCGCGGCCACCGGCACGCCGATGCGGCTGGTGGGCGCCCTGCCCCTGGCGCCGAACCAGCGCCTGGTCACCGTGGAGGTGGGCCAGGGCGACGACCGCCGCTGGCTGGTGCTGGGCGTCTCGCCGGCGGGCATCAGCACGCTGCACCAGATGCCACCGCAGGCCGAGCTGCCGGCGGCCCCGGCCGCCACGGGCCTGGCGTTTGCGCAGCTGCTGAAGAAGCAGCAGAAGCCGGGGAGCAGCGATGCGCGCTGACCACGCACCGGTTTCCTGCCGCCAGGTGCGCCGCGCCGGCACGGTGCTGGCCGTCACGGTGTTGTCGGCCGTTTCTTCAGCGGCTTTAGCGCAATCTGCCACGGGCGGGCCGAGCCTGCCGCTGCTGGTGGGCCAGGCCGGTGGCGGCACGGCCTATTCGGTGCCGATCCAGACCCTGCTGTTCTTCACCGCGCTGACCTTCCTGCCTGCGGTGGTGCTGATGATGACCGGCTTCACCCGCATCGTCATCGTGCTGAGCCTGCTGCGCCAGGCCCTGGGCACGCAGGCCGCGCCGCCCAACCAGGTGATCATCGGGCTGAGCCTGTTCCTCACCTTCTTCGTGATGCAGCCAACGCTGGACAAGGTCTACAAGGAGGCCTGGCTGCCCTACTCGACGCAGCAGATCCAGTTCCCGGAGGCGGTGGAACGCGCCGGTGCGCCGATGCGCGCCTTCATGCTCAAGCAGACGCGGCACAGCGACATGGCGCTGTTCGCCAGGCTGGCCAAGGTGCCGGCCGACGTCAAGCCGGAGCAGATGCCGTTCACGGTGATCGTGCCGGCCTTCGTGGCCAGCGAGCTGAAAAGCGCGTTCCAGATCGGCTTCATGATCTTCATCCCGTTCCTGATCATCGACATGATCGTGGCCAGCGTGCTGATGAGCCTGGGCATGATGATGCTGAGCCCGGTGCTGGTGAGCCTGCCGTTCAAGCTGATGCTGTTCGTGCTGGCCGACGGGTGGAATCTGCTGCTCGGATCGCTCGCCGCGTCATTTGCCACCTAGTTTCCTGAGCGAGCAACCCATGGACAGTCAACAAGCGTTCCACCTCGGCCAGCAGGGCCTGTACATGCTGCTGCTGGTGTCGGCGCCCATCCTGCTGGCGGTGCTGGTGGTGGGCCTGGTGGTCAGCGTCTTCCAGGCGGCCACCCAGATCAACGAGACCACGCTCAGCTTCGTGCCCAAGGTGGTGGCCGCGGTGGCCGTGCTGGCGGTGGCCGGCCCCTGGATGCTGACCATGCTGGTGGAGTACATCCAGCGCACCCTGCTGGCCATCCCGACGGCTGTGGGCTGATGTGATCCAGCTCAGCGAATCGCAGATCCTGGCGTGGATCACGCCGCTGCTGTGGCCGTTCCTGCGGGCGCTGGCCATGCTGGGCACGCTGCCGGTGTTCGGCCAGCGGTCGGTGCCGATGCGGGTGAAGATCGGTCTGGCCGGCTTCATCGCCCTGGCCGCCCAGCCCAGCCTGCCGCCGATGCCGGTGGTGCCGCTGGACAGTCCGCTGGCCTTCATGGTGGTGGCGCAGCAGGTGCTGGTGGGCGTGACCATGGGCTTTGCGGTGCGCCTGGTGTTCGCCGCGGTGGAACTGGCCGGTGAGCTGATCGGCCTGCAGATGGGCCTGAACTTCGCCGGCTTCTTCGACCCCGCCACCGCCAGCCAGGGCACGGCCAGCAGCCGGCTGTTCGGCACCATGGTGGCCTTCCTGTTCGTGCTGGGCAACGGCCACCTGATGATGATCCAGGCCCTGGTGCGCAGCTTCGAGGTGTTTCAGGTGGGCGAGACCCCGTTCGCCTTCCTGAACCGGCTGCAGCCCCAGCAGTGGGGCAGCGAAATCTTCATGCTGGGCCTGTGGATCGCGCTGCCGCTGGTGGGCATGCTGCTGTTCGTCAACCTGGTGCTGGGCATGATCTCGCGGGTGGCGCCGCAGATCAGCGTGTTCTCGGTGGGCTTCCCGATCACCGTGACGGTGGGCCTGATCGGCATGCTGCTGACGCTGCCGCTGATGGAGATGCCCTTCACCATGGCGCTGCAGCGCCTGGTGGAGCAATTCCAGTAGCGGGCCGGGCACCGGGTTCCCCGCCCGACCGGCGCGCATGCCGGGGCGTCAATGCAGGGCGCAGCTGAAGCTGCTGGCCGCGTGGGTGGGCCCGCCCTGGTAGCGCGGGAAGGCCGGGTACTCGCACAGCGGCCGGCTGCGGCCGAACAGGTTCAGCAGATCGGTGCTGGTGGGATTGACCGGCGCCTGCCCGCGCTCGACCCAGTTCTCGATCAGGTCCAGCGCACTCCAGCTCATCTGGTAGCGGCCCTCGCCGTGGCCGAAGCCGGCCACGGTGTAGAAGCGCAGGAAGTCGCGCAGCACCGGGCTGCCGTAGCGCTGCGTCAGCCGCTCGAAGTAATCGACGCTGATGCGCGGCGTGACGATGGTGTCGCTGGTGCCGTGCAGCATCAGCACCTTGCCGCCCCGGGCCTTGAACACGTCCAGGTCGGTCGACATCGCGTCATGCATGGCCGACAGCTGCTGCACGCGCGCCATGTAGCCGCCGGCGGTGACGGGGTTGAACTGCCGGAAGTCGTAGTTCGCATTCCCGGTGACGAAATACTTGAGCCACTCGTTGTGCATGGTGAACACATAGCCGTTGAGCACCAGCGTGGGCGTGTCCAGCGGCAGGCCCAGCCAGCCGGCATCGGCCGGCCCGCCGAAGTTGGCGCCGGCCAGAACCTCGTAGCCCGGCGCGCGGGTGATGCCCTGGGCCAGCGGGAAGGCCAGGTTCAGGTCGCCCGCGGTGGCGCGCACCGTGCGCAGCTGGGCATCGGTCAGGCAGCTGGAACCCCAGTCCACATTGCCGAGGCAGCGCAGCACCTGCGGGTCGAAGCGGCAGGCGGCCACGTTGTTGATCAAACCGTCTTCCAGGCCGTCGAGCTTGTCGCAGGCTGCGATCACCTTCTGGTTCAGGTGGTTGAACTTCGCCGAGTCGACGAAGCCACCGGGCGCGTACATGGCCTTGGCCATGTCGTTGGCATGCAGGCCCAGGCCGACGAACTGCAGCACCGGGTAGTGCGAGACCACGCCGTGGTAGTCATTCGGCCAGCGCTGGATGGCCGCCAGGGTCTCGCGGCCGCCGGATGAGCCGCCCTGCATGTAGGCATAGCGCGGGCCCTGGCCGTAGTGCAGCACCATCAGGTGCTGTGCCACGTCGCGCACCTTCTTGATCGCATCGCCGGTGAAGTTGCGCAGCGCCTCGGGCCGCAGCGCAAAGCGGCCGTCATAGCCCTTGGCCTGGTGGCCGGAATCGCTGCCGAAGGTGGCGTAGCCGCGCTGCAGCGGGCTGCGGTCGCCCGCGGCCGCATGGGCCACATGGCCGGTGGCGGTGACCAGGGTTCCGTCGTAGCCGCCGCCGCCGAACTGCATGGCGCGCTGGGTCCAGGCCACCGGCAGGTTGAGCTGGAAGTGGATCGGCAGGCCACCGGTGGCCACGGTGTTGTCCGGGCCCACGGGCTCGGCCGGCAGGATGCGGCCCAGCACCTTGCAATAGGTGATCCAGGCCGGCGACACCCCCAGCGGCAGGCCGGAGGTGGTGGTCACGCTGGTGGCGCTGTCGACCACCGCGCCGCCGGTGGCCAGGACCAAGGCGCTGGCCGGCAGGGTCTGGCCCACCAGGGCCGAACAGGGCAGCGTGGCCCAGGCCGGCGCGGCCAGCATGCTGGCGGCCACGCCCAGCGCCAGACCGGCGGGTCGCCGCCAGGCGCGGCAGGCTCGGAGCAGGTGCAGGGCAGGATGGGATTGGGTTGGGATCATGGACATCGACCTCTGTGCTGGGTGCGGCGCGGCAACCGGTGTGGCACCGCGGGCCTGCGCCTTGGCCTGCCAGCGTAGCCAGCACACCTGCAGCCGGCCATCAGAACATTCCGGCACCGGCTCAGGGCTTGTCCGGAGCCCGTCCAGGGGATGTGCGCCGGTGCCTGGCCCCTATCATCCTGGCCGATGCCGGACCCGCTTCTGCGCACGCAACCCCACGCCGCGCATGCCGGTGCCGACTTCCCGTTCCAGGCGCTGGTGGAGCAATCGCTGGCGGGCATCTATGTGCTGCAGGACGAGTGCTTCCAGTACGCCAACCGCACCTGGGCGGCCCTGGCCGGCTACCTGCCCGAAGAGATGGTGGGCCGGCACCTGCGCGACTTCGTGCCGCCCGATTTCCTGCCCGAGGTGCTGCGGCTGTACCACCTGCGGCTGGCGGCTGATCCGCCCAGCATCCGCTTCATCACCCGTGGCCTGCACCGCGCCGGCCACACGGTGCTGATCGAGGTGCACGGCACCCGCATGCTCTACCGTGGCCGCCCGGCGGTGGTGGGCATCGGCGTGGATGTGACCGAGCGCGTGCACAACGAGCAGGCGCTGCGCGACTCCCAGGCGCGGTTGCAGGCCCTGGCCGCCTACGGGCAGGACCGGCTGGAGCAGCAGCGCGCACAGTACGCCAGCGCGCTGCACGACGAGCTGGGCGGCATGCTCAGCTCGGTGAAGCTGGACGTGGCGCGGCTGCAGCGCCGGGCCGACAGGCCGGCGCTGCGGCAGATCAGCGAAGATTTGCGCCGCCTGACGCAGGACTGCATCGCCACCGTGCGCCGCCTGGCCCATGACCTGCGCCCCAGCAGCCTGGACCACCTGGGCCTGAGCGCTGCGCTGCGCCAGTCCCTGACCGCCTTTGCCGAGCGCGGCGAGCTGTGCCTGCACCTGGACCTGCAGCTCGACGATGCCCTGGTGTCGCCGCGCCGCGCCACCGCCGCCTACCGCATCGTGCAGGAGGCGCTGACCAATGTGGGCCGCCATGCCCAGGCCGGCCAGGTGCGGCTTCAGCTGTGGGCCGAGGCAGGGCAGCTGCGGCTGGTGCTGGAGGACGACGGCTGCGGCTTCGACCCGGTGGCCGTGGCCGCACAGCAACCGCTGGCCATGGGCCTGGCCAGCATGCATGAGCGGGCGCGCGAGCTGGGCGGCGCCCTGCACCTGAGCAGCGCACCCGGTGCCGGCACGCGCCTGAGCCTGAGGCTGCCGCTGCTGTGAGCATCCGCCTGCTGCTGGTGGACGACCACACCATCTTCCGGTCGGGCCTGAAGCGCCTGTTCCAGGACGAGCCCGACATCGCCATCACCGGCGAGGCCGCCAATGCCGGCGATGCGCTGGGCCTGCTGCGCCGGCAGGCCTTCGACCTGGTGCTGCTGGACATCAGCCTGGCCGGGCGCAGCGGGCTGGAGTTGCTGGCCTCGCTGCGGGCCGACGGGCTGGGCACGCCGGTGCTGGTGCTGTCGATGTACCCCGAGCAGCAGTACGCGCTGCCGGCCATCCAGGCCGGGGCCATGGGCTACCTGCCCAAGGATGCCGAGCCGGACGAACTGCTGCGCGCCATCCGCCGCGTGGCCGGTGGCGCCCAGTACCTCAGCGCCCAGGCCGCGGCCCTGGTGCGCCAGGTGCTGCAGGGCGACGACCAGCGCCTGCCGCATGAGCGGCTGAGCG
Source organism: Pseudaquabacterium pictum (assembly GCF_005403045.1). GTDB lineage: Bacteria > Pseudomonadota > Gammaproteobacteria > Burkholderiales > Burkholderiaceae_C > Pseudaquabacterium > Pseudaquabacterium pictum. The sequence goes on along the minus strand of NZ_BJCL01000012.1, from coordinate 147,378 downwards.
TGCGCGAGCACCAGATCATGCAGATGCTGGTCAAGGGCATGTCGCTCACCGACATCGGCCTGGAGATGATGATCAGCGTGAAGACGGTGAGCACCCACCGCGGCCACATCCTGGACAAGCTGGGCGTGGGCAGCAATGCCGAGCTGGTGCTGTACGCGGTGCGGCAGGGCCTGGTCAGCTGAGGCCGCGCGGGCCGGCCGGCCCGCCCGTCATCCCTTCAGGCCACCCTGGGTCAGCCCGCCCACCACCCGCTCCTGGAACAGCGCGATCAGCACCGCCATCGGCACGATGGCCACGATCAGCGCGGCCGAGATCACCGGCCAGGGAAAGCTGTACTCGCCCTGGTACAGCGCGATGCCCACCGGCACGGTGCGCATCTGCGCGCTGGCGTTCAGGCTCAGCGCCAGCAGGAACTCGTCCCAGGCGTTGACGAAGGCCAGGATGCCGGCGGTGAACACCCCCGGCGCGGCCAGCGGCACGACGATGCGCACCAGCGCGCCCAGCCGGGTGCAGCCGTCGATCATGGCGGCGTTCTCCAGGTCGCGCGGAATGCTCTGGAAGAAGCTCACCAGCACCAGCGTGCACACCGGCAGGTTCAGCACGGTGTAGGGCAGCACCAGGGCGGTGTAGGTGTTGAGCAGGCCCAGGCTGCGCATGGTCTCGAAGATCGGCACCAGCAGCGTCACCAGCGGGAACATGCTGGACGCGACGATGCAGGTCAGCGCCGTCTGGCGCCAGCGCAGGTTCAACCGGGCGATGGCATAGGCCGCCATGGCGGAGACCAGCAGCGACAGCGCGGTGGACGCCAGCGCCACCGCCGCGCTGTTGGCCAGGTAGAGGCCCAGCGGCTGGTCGGTGAAGGCCTGCAGGTAGTTGGCCAGGGTCAGCTTGTCGGGAAAGTACTGCAGCGGCTTGCGCACCAGCTCGGCCTCGCTCTTCAGCGAGGTCAGCAGGATCCACAGCGCCGGAAAGAAACCGTTGAACACCACCAGGCCGGCGGCCACCCAGCGCAGCGCCGGGCCGCTCAGCCAGCCGGCACCGGGCATGCCCGGCGTGTGCAGGGTGGCGCTCATGCCGCCTGCCGCCCCACCTGGCGCAGGTAGACCGCGCTGACCACCAGCGACAGCACGAACAGGCACACCGCCAGCGCCGAGCCATAGCCCATGTCCAGGTAGTCGATGGTGTGGGCGTGGATCAGCATGGCCAGCGTCTGCGTGGCCTGGCCGGGGCCGCCGCGCGTCATGGTGTAGGGGATGTCGAATGTCTGCAGCGCGGTGATGGTGCGGAAGATCAGCGCCACCACGATGGACGGCATCAGCATCGGCAGCGTCACCTGCCAGAACTGCTGCCAGGGCGTGGCGCCATCGACCTCGGCCGCCTCGTACAGGGATTTCGGGATCATCTGCAGCCCGGCCAGCAGGATCAGCGCCATGAAGGAGCTGGTCTTCCAGATGATGGTCAGGCACACCGCGGCCAGCGCCCAGCCGGGTTTCAGCAGCCACATCGTCGGGTCTGTCCGGTCAGCCAGGCCCAGGCGCTGCAGCACATCGTTGACGATGCCGTACTCGGTGTGGAAGAACCAGGCGAAGATCAGCCCGGCAAACGACAGCGGCAAGGCCCAGGGCAGCAGCAGCGCCAGGCGCACCGGCCAGCGCCGCTTGAACGGCAGGTTGGCCAGCAGCGCCAGGCCCAGCCCCACCAGCAGCGCGCCAGGCACGGTCACCACGGTGATCAGCAGCGTGTTCTTGGTGGCGTTCCAGAAATCAGGGTCGGTGAACACCAGCTGGTAGTTCTCCAGCCCGATGAACTTGGGCACCCCGCCGCCCGACAGCCGCAGGTCGAACAGGCTGTTCCACACCAGCTTGCCGATCGGGTAGGCCACGATCAGCGCCAGCAGCGCGAAGGTGGGCGCCAGCAGCAGCGCGCCCAGCAGCCGTTCGCTGGGGTCGCGCAGCCGCTCCAGCAGGCTGGGGCGCGGAACGGGTGTCACAGTGTGCGGCGTCGCTCAGCGCATCAGCCGGCGCAGGCGGTTCTCGATCTCGTCCACGCCTTCGGTGGGCGTCTTGGTGCGGGCCAGCACCGCGCTGGTGGTCGTGCGCAGGATGTCGCTGACCTGGCCATAGTCGCGCGACATCGGCCGGCTCTTGCCGGCCACCACCACCGCCGCCGCGTCGTTGAACCACGGCGCCTGGCGCACCACGTCGGCATCGGTGTAGATGCGCTGGTAGGTGGGCAGCAGCGAGCCTTCGACCGCCAGCATCTTGCTGGATTCCGGGCTGGCCAGGTGCTTGACCAGCTTGGCCGCCTCGGCCTTGTGCTTGCTGAAGGCGCTGACCGCCCACTGCCAGCCACCCACGCAGGTGGCGCTGCGCCCGCCGGCCATGGCCGGCAGCGGCAGCACGCCCACCTTGCCCTTGACCTGGCTGTCGGCGTCGTCCTTGAAGCGGTCCCAGGCGAAGCCCCAGTTGATGGCGAACAGCACCTGGCCGGCCTTGAACTCGTTGACGGTGTCGGGCGTGCGCACTTCGGCCACGTTCTTCTTGACCACGCCCTGGTCGACCATGCCCAGCCAGGTGCTCAGGCCCTTGACGGCGGCCGGCTTGTCCAGCGTCAGCTTGCCGGCGGCATCGTTGAACTCCTTGCCCTGGCCCCAGTACGGCAGCAGGAAGGTGCACACCGCGCCTTCGATCGGCGCGCCCTGCAGGCTCAGGCCCTGCAGGTTGGCATTGCCGGCCGCCGCCTCGGCGGCCTGCACCTTGCGCGCGGTGGCGGCCAGCTCGTCCCAGGTCTTGGGCTCGGGCAGCTTGTGCTTCTCGAGCAGATCCTTGCGGTAGTACAGGAACATCGCGTCGGCAAAGGCCGGCAGCGCGGCCACCTTGCCATCGACCACGTTGGACTGGGCATAGACCGGCAGGTAGGGCTTGAACACCTCGGCGGCCGGGCCGACATAGGCGTCCAGCGGCTCCAGCCAGCCGGCGCCGAAGTACTGCGCCGGGTTGACGATGTCGATCATGTAGATGTCGATCGCCGAATCCTTGGCATTGAGCACGGTGCTGAGGTACTGGCGCTGCAGCTCGCTGGTGGCGCCGCCGGTCTCGATCTCCACCGTCACGCCCGGGTTGCGGGCCTGGTATTGGTCCAGCAGCTTGCGGACCAGGTCGGGCCGCTGGTTCTGGCCACCCGAGAAGACCCGCAGCTTGGTGGCCGTGGTGGCCTGGGCATCGGCCGGTGTCGGGGCCGCCCACAGGGCGACAGCGGTGCAGGCCAGCGCGGCCAGGGTGCGGCGGTTCAGTGGGGACATGGGCTCAGCTCTCGGCGTGGGGGTTGGAAGAAGGCGTGGCATGCCAGGCATGCCCGCTGTCGGCATCGAACAGGTGCAGCTGCGCCGGCTGCACATGCAGCTGCAGCGCGGTGCCAGGCGCAGCCTCGAAGCTGGCCGGCACCCGGGCCACCAGCTCGGCCTGGCCGATGCGCACGGTGGCCAGGGTCTCGGCGCCCAGCGGCTCCAGCAACTGCAGCGTGCCGGGCCAGGCGATGTCGTCGGCTTGGCTGCGCTGCAGGTGCAGGTGCTCGGGCCGCACGCCCAGGCGCAGCCGCGCAGCGGCCGGCGCCGCCGCCAGCGCCGGCTGCAGGGCCGCCGGCACCGGCCAGGCCAGACCGCCGAAGTCCAGCGCCGGCGTCGCACCCGGCACCCTTGCCACGTCCGCCAAGTTCATCGGCGGCGAGCCGATGAAACCGGCCACGAAGTCGGCCGCGGGCTGGTGGTAGATCTGCTGCGGCCGGTCGTACTGCATCACATGGCCGCCGCGCAGCACGGCGATGCGGTCGGCCAGCGTCATCGCCTCCACCTGGTCATGGGTGACGTAGATGATGGTGGCACCCAGCCGCTGGTGCAGGCGCTTGATCTCGCTGCGCATCTCCTGCCGCAGCTGGGCATCCAGGTTGGACAGCGGCTCGTCGAACAGGAAGACCTGCGGCTGGCGCACGATGGCGCGGCCGATGGCCACCCGCTGGCGCTGGCCGCCCGACAGCGCGGCCGGCTTGCGCTGCAGCAGGTGGGTGATCTTCAACAGGTCGGCGGCCTCGCCGACACGGCGCTGGATCTCGGCCTCCGGCGTCTTGCGCAGCCGCAGGCCGAAGGCCATGTTCTCGAACAGGGTCTTGTGCGGGTACAGCGCGTAGTCCTGGAAGACCATGGCGATGTCGCGCAGCCGCGGCGGCAGGTGCTGCACCGGCCGGCCGCCGATGCAGATCTCGCCGCTGTCGATGGTCTCCAGTCCGGCGATGCTGCGCAGCAGCGTGCTCTTGCCGCAGCCCGACGGCCCGACGAAGACGGTGAACTCGCCATGCCGCACCTCGAGGTCGATGCCGTGCAGCACGGGCGTGCGCCCGTCGTAGGACTTGCGCACCTGGCGCAACAACACTTCAGCCATGCTGGATGCAGACCCTGGCGCGGCGGCTCAGGGCACCTCGCTGCCGGCGGCCAGCGTCCACAGCTCGAACCAGGTCTCGCGGTCGATCACCGTGCGCCAGGCCTCGTGCAGGCGGGCGATGCGGGCCAGTTGCTGCGTGCCCACCACCGGCAGGATGCCCGCCGGGTGCGCCAGCAGCCAGGCCAGGGCCACCGCCTCGGGCCCCACGCCCTGCTGGGCGGCCAGCCGCTGCAGCGCCGGCAGCACCCGGGCGCCGGCCGGGCTGGCGCCGGTCATCAGCGCGCCGCCGCCCAGCGGCGACCAGGCCATCGGCCGGATGCGGTGCTGCTGCGCAAAGGCCAGCTGGCCATCGGTGAAGGCGCTGCGGGCGCCCAGGCTCAGCTCGATCTGGTTGGTCACCAGCGGATGGCGCATGCGGGATTGCAGCAGCTGCCAGTCATGCGGCAGGAAGTTGGAGACGCCGACGGCCGCCACCTCGCCGCTGTCGACCAGCGCATCCAGGCAGGCGCCGGTGGCGTCGGCATCCATCAGCGGATCGGGCCGGTGCAGCAGCAGCACGTCCAGCCGCTCGACATGCAGGCGCTGCAACGAGCGCTGCACCGAGGCCCGGATGTGCGCCGGCGTGGTGTCGTAATGCTTCACCCGCCGCTCGGGGAACTGCGACGACAGCAGCATGATGTCGCACTTGCTCACGTGCTGCAGCCGGCTGCGCAGCGCAGGCGCGGTGCGCAGCGCCTCGCCGAACAGCGTCTCGCAGCGGTAGTCGCCGTAGATGTCGGCGTGGTCGATGGTGGTGATGCCCTGGTCCAGGCAGGCGTGCAGCTTGGCCAGCACCGCCTGGGGCGAGGTGTCGGGCGCGTCGGCCAGGCGCCAGGCGCCGTAGACGATGCGGCTGAAGGGCTGCACGCTGGCGTGCAGCTGGATGGTGGGGCAAGTGGACATGGACGGTTGCAAACGGTGGCCGGTGGGGCTGCTCAGCGGCGCGGCCCGGTGCCCAGCGGGGTGGCGGGCACGCCGGCCGGCACACGGCCGTAGACGTGGTTGAACTGGCAGGTCTGGAGCTGCGGCAGCACCTTGCTGCCGAACTGGTCGCATTCTCCGCGGTGCGGATAGCCCGACAGCACGAAGGCACGGATGCCCAGGCGCTGGTAGCGCTCGAGCTTGGTCATCACCTGGTCGACGCTGCCGACCAGGGCGGCGCCGCAGCCCGAGCGGGCGCGGCCGATGCCGGTCCACAGGCCGGGCTCGGCATAGCCGTCGGCATCGGCCTGGCTGCGCACCTGGGCCTGCAGGGCCACGCCCAGGCTGGTGGCGTCCAGCGCGCGGGCGCGGATCTGCCGGCCGATGTCGTCGTCGAGCTGCGAGACCAGGTCTTGCGCGTACTCGCGGGCCTCGGCCTCGGTGTCGCGCACGATCACATGCACCCGCAGGCCGTAGTCCAGCGTGCGGCCATGGGCGGCGGCACGGGCATGCACCGCCTGCATCTGGGCGGCCAGCGTGGCCTCGGGCGCAGGCCACATCAGGTAGACGTCGCAGTGGCGGCCGCACAGCTCCAGCGCATCGGGCGAATAGCCGCCGAAGTACAGCAGCGGCCCGCCGGTCTGCCAGGGCCGCACCGGATCGGCCGACAGGCCCTTGAGGTGGTAGATCTCGCCGTCGTAGTCGATGCGGTCCTGGGTCCAGGCCTGCTTCAGGATCTCGACCACCTCATGGCTGCGGCGGTAGCGGCGGGCGCTGTCCTCCACCTCGCCGGGGAAGTCGGACGAGATGATGTTGACGGTGAGCCGGCCCTGCAGCATGTGGTCGAGCGTGGCCAGCGTGCGGGCCAGCATGGCCGGCTGCATCTCGCCGCAGCGCACGGCGGTGAGCAGGTTGATGCGGCTGGTCTGCGGCGCCATGGCGGCGGCAAAGCTCAGCGTGTCCTGCCCCACCTGGTACGACGACGGGCACAGGATATTGCCGAAGCCCAGCGCCTCGGCGCGCAGCAGGATGTCGCGGGTGTTGGCATAACTGCTGCGCAGTGCGCCATCGGGCACGCCGAGGTGGCGGAAGTCGTCGGAGCACAGCGGCGCGAACCACGCCACCTCGATGGCGGCGAGTCCGTCGGCGCGGATGGGCACGGCCTGCTGCAGCATGGGTGGAGGCTCCGGAAACGTCACTGCAGGAATGGTAGAGGAATTCGGCTGGCCGACACCCCGTGCGCACCCGTACACTGCCCCCGCCCGCCCCACACCGATGACCGCCACGCCCCTGGCGCCGCAGCCGCAGCTGCTGCCGCGCTACATCCAGATCACCGAGCTGCTGCAGCGCGAGATCGCCGCCGGCCGCTGGCGGCGCGGCGAGCGGCTGCCGCCGGAGAACACGCTGGCCGCCCAGCTGGGTGTGGCCGTGGGCACGCTGCGCAAGTCGCTGGCCGAGCTGGCTGCCCGCGGCGTGCTGGCCCGCCGCCAGGGCTCGGGCACCTATGTGCAGCAGGCCGAGGGGCAGCGCAGCGTCTACGCCTTCTTCCGGCTGGAGCTGCTGGGCGGCGCCGGCTTGCCGGGCGCGCAGCTGCTGCAACTGCAGCGCGTGCAGCGCCAGGCCGTGCAGGGTGCCGATGCCGGCCTGCTGCAGCCGCTGCCGGCGCTGGGCGGCGCAGCGCCCGGCCAGGACCAGCCGGTCTGGCGGCTGCGCCGCCTGCGCCTGCTTGACGCCCAGCCGGTGGCGCTGGAGCAGGTGTGGTTCGACGGCAGCGCCCTGCCGGCGCTGGACGCTGCCGACCTGCATGAATCGCTTTATCTTTTCTACCAAACCCGCCTGGGCAGGTGGATCGACCATGTCGAGGACCATGTCAGCGTGGCCGCCGTGCCCGCCTGGGCGCCGCCGGCCTTCGGCCTGCCCGCCGGCGCCGCGGCCGGCGCCGTGGCGCGCAGCGCCTGGGACCAGCATGGCCGGCTGCACGAGGTCTCGCACACCTGGTTCAACCCAGCCGTGGCCCGCTATGCCGCCCGCTGGCGCTGAGGCCGAACTCTCCAAAACAAACCCTGCCCCGAGACACCGCCATGCACCCTTCCCTGCCAAGCACCGTCCGCTACGGCTTCATCGGCTGCGGCATGATGGGCCAGGAGCACCTGCGCAACCTGGCACTGATCGACGGCGCCGATGTGCGCGCCATCTTCGAGCCCGACGACGGCATGGCGGCGCAGGCCCTGGCCCTGGCACCCACGGCGCAGCGCCTGCCCGATCTGGCGAGCCTGCTGGCCCGCACCGACCTGGACGCGCTGGTCATCACCAGCCCCAACCATGTCCATGCGCCGCAGCTGGTGGCCATTGCCGACAGCGCGCCGCGTGCGGTGCTGTGCGAGAAGCCGCTGTGCGTGAACCTGGACCAGGTGGCGCAGGTGCGCGCACTGGCATCGCGGTTGCAGGCGCCGCTGTGGGTGGCGATGGAGTACCGCTACATGCCCCCCATCGCCGCGCTGGTGCAGGCCGCCCACGCCGGCACCGACACCGGCGGCAGCACCCTGTTGGCCATCCGCGAGCACCGCTACCCCTTCCTGGCCAAGGTGGGCGACTGGAACCGCTTCTCGGCCAACACCGGCGGCACGCTGGTGGAGAAGTGCTGCCACTTCTTCGACCTGATGCGTCTGCTGATGCAGGCCGACCCGCTGCGGCTGTATGCGTCCGGCGCGGTCAACCACAACCACCTGGACGAGCGCTACGGCGGCCGCACGCCCGACATCCTGGACAACGCCCTGGTGGTGCTGGACTTCCCCGACCAGCGCCGCGCGGTGCTGGAGCTGTGCATGTTCGCCGAAGGCTCGCGCTACCAGGAGGAGATCTCCGTCGTCGGCCCGTGCGGCAAGCTGGAATGCAAGGTGCCCGGCCCCACCCGCTTCTGGGCCCACGACCAGCTGGGCGCGCCACCGGTGGCGCAGCTGGTGATCAGCCCGCGCCAGCCGCCCGGCCCGCGCGCGCTGGACATCCCGGTCGATTCGGCGCTGCTGGCCGCCGGCGACCACAACGGCTCCACCTACTACCAGCACCGTCGCTTCTTCGACCTGGTGCGCGGCGTGTCGGGCCAACCGGTGGAAGTGGGCCTGGACGATGGCCTGAAGGCGGTGCTGATCGGCCTGGCGGCAGAGCAGTCAGCCCGCACGGGTGAGGCCATCAGCCTGTGCGACGGACCGTATCGGCTGTAGGCGACGAGGACCGCGTGTTGGGCGGCTTCGGGCTCTCTGCGGACATCCATTGATCTGCGCGAGGCCGAGGCCAGCGGGCAACTGGCCGACTCCGTGTCCCCCCGGGCCTGCCGGCCCTCCTTCCTCTTACCTGCGTCGGCCAGTCACCCACTGTCCTCGTCCAGCCACCATCACCGCATGCAGCGCGTATCTCGGTGGCGCCTGAGCGCCGGGCCGGGAGGGCCTGTTTGGCGGAGGTAGAGGCGGAGTCCTATTCGCCGCTTGCGGCGTGTAGGACGGGGGACATGGAGCAAAACAGGCCCTCCCGGCCCGGCGCGATCGCGCAGAACCAAACGTCCGCAAAGAGCCCGAAGCCGTCCTATTCCCCCACCAAGCCGTTGCGGATGGCGTAGACCGTCAGCTCGGCGTTGTTCTGCAGCCCGAGCTTCTCCAGCACCCGGGCGCGGTAGACGCTCACCGTCTTCGGGCTCAGGGTCAGCTCCTCGGCGATGTCGGACAGGCGCTTGCCGGAAGCGATCATCACCAGGGTCTGCAGCTCACGGTCGCTCAGCTTGTCATGCGCGTTCTCGTGGGTGGGCGTGGTCAGGCTCTCCACCAGCATCTGGGCGATCTCGGGCGTGACGTACTTGCGGCCCTGGGCCACGGTGCGCACCGCCTGCACGATCAGCTGCGGATCACCACCCTTGTTGACATAGCCGTAGGCACCGGCCCGCAGCGCGCGGATGGCGTACTGGTCCTCCGGGTACATGCTGACCACCAGCACCTTCAGCGTGCTGCCCTCGTCCTTCAGCGCATGCATCACGTCCAGCCCGCTGCGGCCGGGCAGGTTGATGTCGAGCACCAGCACATCGCAGCCGGCCGGGCGGCCAGCCGCCGGCGTGCGCAGGCTGTGCAGCAGACCGCGCAGCTCGGCATAGTCGCCGGCCTCGCCCACCACCTGGATGTCGGCCGCATCGGCCAGGGTGTCGCGGATGCCACGCCGGATCAGCGCATGGTCGTCACAGAGGATCACTGAAATCATGGGGTGCCCCATCCGGTGGGATCGTGGTCATCGTCGTCGTCGAAGGCGGCTTCATCGTCGCCGCCGCGGCGCATCGGCACCGACAGCATCAGCACCGTGCCCGCGGCGTCGCTGCTGATGTCGACCCAGCCGCCCACGGTGCTGGCGCGCTCGTGCAGGCCGCGCAGGCCGAAGCTGCGGGTCTTGGCCAGGTCGGCCTGGCTCAGGCCGCGGCCGTTGTCGCTGACTTCCAGGCTCAGCACGCCGCGGCTCATCGACAGGTCGATCATCACCCGCGTGGCCTGGGCATGCTTGCTGACATTGGTCAGCGCCTCCTGGGCGAAGCGGTAGGCCACCAGCGGCACGCCGGCGGGCAGCTGCATGCTGTCATGGCTGGTGCGGAACTGGCAGGCGATGCGGTTGCGCTTCTCGAACTGCACCGCCATCCACTGCAGCGCCGCCACCAGGCCCTGCTCCAGGATGGCCGGGCGCAGGTTGTGCATGATGCGCTGGCTGGCTTCGATGGCATGCTGCACCGTCTCCAGCGCCGTCTGCACACGCTGCGCCACCTCGGCCGGCGGCACATCACCGGCCGCCGCATGGCGGCCGATCCAGGCCAGATCGAACTGGATGGCGGTCAGGCTGCCGCCCACGTCGTCATGGATCTCGCGGGCGATGGCCGCGCGCTCCATCTCCACGCTGGTCTGCAGGTGCTGGGCCAGCTCGGAGAGCCGCTGGCGGCTGGCGGCCAGTTCGCGGTCGGCGCGGGCGCGGGCCAGGCGGTCGCGGTGGGCGGCAATCGCATGCTCCACCGCCGGCGCCAGCCGCGACAGGTTGTTCTTCAGCAGGTAGTCGGCCGCGCCGTTGCGCATGGCGGCCACCGCGGTGTCCTCGCCGATCTCGCCGGAGACCAGGATGAACGGCAGGTCCTTGCCGCTCTCGCGCAGGATGTCCTGCGCCCGCAGGCCGTTGAAGCCGGGCAGGTTGAAGTCCGACAGCACCAGGTCCCAGTCGTCGGTGGCCAGGGCCTCGCGCAGGCCGGCCTCGGTGTCCACCCGGGTGGTCTGCACCCGCAGGCCGGCGCGCAGCAGGTGCAGCAGCGCCAGTTCGTGGTCGGGCACGCTGTCCTCGAGGTGCAGCACGCGCAGCGGCCGCGCCTCGGCACGGGTGGCGGGGGTGGAAACCATGGCCCAAGTATGGCAAAGCATGGCCGCTGCCCGCCCGCGGCCCCCGCCAACGCGGAAGTCGACCCCGCAGACACCGCTTCTTTTCCTCAACTTCCGGCGGGTGGGGCCGAAAAATGCCCATGCCTGTGCCACTGCGTGCGCCGGCGCCCATTCCATCGGAGTAACGATGCTCAATGACGACCCCACCCCGGAGCTCCCCGGGCCTGACGGACCCACCGGCCTGCAGGTGCAGTTGCTGACGGCCGCCGACCTGCAGGACAGCCTGATGGTGGCCAGCAACGATCTGGAACGCCTGCAGCGCCTGCTGACCGACGCCACCGAGACGCTGATGGGGCATTTCTACGGCGCCACCGCGCAGATCCAGCAGCTCTCGCGCGCCGCCGCGCAGCACCCCGAGCTGCCCGAGAGCCACCTGCACGAGACCATGCAGCACCTGGCCGGCGCGGTGACCGCGCTGCAGTTCCAGGACATGGCGTCCCAGCTTGTCAACCACACGCAGCGCCGGCTGCGCAACTGTGCCGACCGCCTCGCCCGAGACGTGATGGGCGACGACGAGGACGGCGAGGCCGTGGTGGAGGAGGCGCCGTTGCGCCCCAACCCTGTCACGCAGGACGAGATGGACGCCGGCTCGATCGAGCTGTTCTGAACACTAGGTTTCAAGTTTTCCGGATCGCTTCCGAAAACACCCCAGATTCCCGGAGATAACGATGCACTCAATCCTCGCCGTCGATGATTCCGCCTCGATGCGCCAGATGGTTTCGTTCACCTTGAAGAACGCCGGCTTCAACGTCGTCGAGGCGGTGGACGGTCAGGACGCCTGGGAAAAGGCGGGCCAGCGTGACTTCAGTCTCGTGCTGACCGACCAGAACATGCCCCGCATGGACGGCATCAGCCTGACCAAGAAGCTGCGCGAGAACCCCAAGTTCAAGGCCACGCCGATCCTGATCCTGACCACCGAGTCCAGCGACCAGATGAAGATGGCCGGCCGCGCCGCCGGTGCCACCGGCTGGCTGGTCAAGCCCTTCGATCCGGCCAAGCTGATCGAAGTGATCGGCAAGGTCATCCGCTGACCCTGCCGGATCAGCCGCCGCCCCCTGGTGCGGCGGCCCGCGTACCCCTTTACCCCGGAGACTTCCAGCCATGGCTGAGATGAGCAACGAAGGCGCCAGTGCCAGCGCCGGCATCGACCTGAGCCAGTTCTTCCAGGTCTTCTTCGAAGAAGCCGGCGAGAACCTGCAGTCGATGGAGCAGATGCTGCTCGAACTCGACGTGAACGCCGCCGACGACGAGGAGCTCAACGCCATCTTCCGCTGCGCGCACTCGGTCAAGGGCGGCGCGGCCACCTTCGGCTTCGGTGACGTGGCCGAGCTGACGCACCAGATGGAGGCCCTGCTGGACAAGCTGCGCCGCCATGAGCTGACGCCGACCACCCAGATGGTGGATGTGCTGCTGGCCTCGGGCGACGCGCTGAAGGCCCTGCTGGCCCGCCACCAGGGCACCGGCGACGCCGTGCCTGACACCACCGAGCTGCTGATCACCATCAAGACCCTGTGCGCCGGTGGCCGCGTGGACACCGCCGCCCCGGCGCTGGCCGCTGCGCCGGCCGCCGCCCCAGCCGCAGCGCCTGTGGCCGCTGCGGCACCGGTGGTGCCAGGCCAGCGGGTGCTGGAGATGACGGTGGGCACCCTGCCCGATCCCAGCCTGTGCGACAGCCTGGTGGAACTGTTCCAGGAGATCGTGGGCCTGGGCCAGATCGAGCCGCTGGACGCCGGCCGCTCGGCCGACGGCATGCGCCGCTTCAAGGTCACCACCACCAGCAGCGACAACGACCTGCTGGACCTGTTCACCTTCCATGTCCCGCGCGAGGCGGTCAGCCTGCAGCCGATGACGCCGGGCTACGGCTTCTACGACGGTGCGCCGGGCGCGCCCGAGGCCGCGCCGGCCAAGGATGCGGGCTACGGCTTCTTCGACGAGGCGCCCGGCGCACCCGATGGTGCCCGGCCCGCCGCCCCGGCCGAGGCCACCGCTGCCAGCAGCGCCCCGGCCGAGCCGGTCGCCAAGCCCGCTGCCGCCCGCGCCGCCGCGCCCAAGGCCGAAGGCAAGGCCGGCGCCGCGCTGGAATCGGCCACGCTGCGGGTGTCGGTCGAGAAGGTCGACCAGCTGATCAACCTGGTGGGCGAGCTGGTCATCACCCAGGCCATGCTGGCGCAGAACAGCAAGAACCTGGATGCCGGCCTGAACCAGCAGATGAGCAGCGGCCTGGCCGACCTGGAGCGCAACACCCGCGATCTGCAGGAAGCGGTGATGTCGATCCGGATGATTCCGATGTCGATGGTGTTCAACCGCTTCCCGCGCATGCTGCGCGACCTGGCGGCCAAGCTGGGCAAGAAGGTGGAATTGGTCACGCTGGGCGAAAGCACCGAGCTGGACAAGGGCATGGTCGAGAAGATCACCGACCCGCTGACCCACCTGGTGCGCAACAGCTGCGACCACGGCATCGAGCTGCCGGCCGAGCGACTGGCCAAGGGCAAGCCCGAGCACGGCACGCTGACCCTGGTGGCCAGCCACCAGGGCGGCAGCATCGTCATCGAGGTGCGCGACGACGGCAAGGGCCTGAACCGGCAGAAGCTGATCAGCAAGGCCCGCGAGAAGGGCATCGATGCGCCCGACTCGATGACCGACAACGAGGTATGGAACCTGATCTTCGCCCCCGGCTTCAGCACCGCCGAGGTGGTGACCGACGTCTCCGGCCGCGGCGTGGGCATGGACGTGGTGAAGAAGAACATCACCGCGCTCGGCGGCAGCGTCGACATCGACAGCGCCGAGGGCTACGGCATGAGCGTCAAGGTGCGCCTGCCGCTGACGCTGGCCATCATGGACGGCATGAGCGTGGGCGTGGGCGACGAGTGCTACATCCTGCCGCTGGGCAGCGTGGTCGAGTCGTTCCAGGTCAAGCCCGAGATGATCAAGACCATCGGCGGCACCGGCCGCGTGGTGGAGGTGCGGCAGGAGTACATGCCGGTCATCGACCTGGAGAAGGTCTTCGAGGTGCCGCGCTTCGACTTCGAGAACGTCAGCAACATCATGGTCGTCGTCGAGGCCGAAGGCCAACGCGTGGCCCTGCTGGTCGACGAACTGCTCGGCCAGCAGCAGGTGGTGGTCAAGAACCTGGAAGCCAACTACCGCAAGGTGCCCGATGTCTCCGGCGCCACCATCATGGGTGACGGCCGCGTGGCCCTGATCCTGGACATCGGCACGCTCGTCAAGCGCAGCCGGCACTGAACCCGGGCGGCAGCACGCCGCCCTTCCCGACCAGAAAGACTGCAAGTGACGGCCAGAACCTCGACCTCATCGGTGTCCACGCGGGTGGCCTGGATGGGCAGTGCTGCCATCGGCCTGGCCATTGCCGGCATCTGCGCCGCCATGGCGTGGAGCACCAGCCGCGAGACGCACCGCGCCGCCGTCGACCTGGCCACGGCCAAGGCCGATGCACTGGCACAGTCGCTCGACGCCTTCGATGGCGCCGCCACGCTGCTGGCAGAACGCTTCCACGGCACCTTCGCCGGCGCGTTCTCGGCAGACTTCACGCTCGACGAAGCCGCCGGCGTGCTGACGCACCAGGGCGACAAGCTCAACGGCAATTTCACCGCCGTCGATGCCTTCCAGGCCAACACCGGCGGCGTCGCCACCGTCTTCATGCGCCAGGGTGACGACTTCAAGCGCATCACCACGTCACTGAAGAAGGAAAACGGCGAGCGGGCCATGGGCACCATGCTGGGTGCCCAGCACCCGGCCCATGCCCTGGCCATGGCCGGACAGGCCTACACCGGGCGGGCCTTCCTGTTCGGCAAGCCCTACATGACCCGCTACCAACCGGTCAAGGACGGCAGCGGCAAGGTGGTGGCCATCCTGTTCACCGGCTTTGACCTGTCCACCTTCCAGACGCAGCTGGAACAGCTGGTGGCCGACAGCAAGCTGTTCGAGACCGGCGGCGTGCTGGTGATCGATCCCCGCAAGAAGGCCGCCGATGCGGTCTTCACGGCCCATCCCAGTGCCAAGGGCAAGAAGGTGCTGGAGGCCTATCCCGGTGCCGAGCCCACGCTGGCCGCCCTGTCCGCGGCCGACGGTGCCGTGGTCGACATGGCCACGCCGCTGCTGGCCAGCGGCAACGACCGCTGGGCCGTGACCCGCCGCAGCAAGCTGTCCGGCTGGCTGGTGGTGGCCGAGGCGTCGCAGCGTGAAGTCATGGCGCCGCACTACGCCTCCCTGATGCCCTTCCTGGGTCTGTTCGGGCTGACCGCTGCAGGGCTCGGTCTCGGCCTGGCCTGGACGCTGCGGCGCCAGGTGGCCGACCCGCTGCGGGCGCTGAGCCACAGCCTGGCCGCCGTGACCGCCGGCGACCTGACCCGCCCGGTCGTGCGCACACGGAACGACGAGATCGGTGAACTCGCCGGCCAGGCCGAGCAGATGCGCCAGACCCTGGTGGCCGCCATCGCCCAGGTGCGGCAGTCGGCCGAATCGATCCAGGTGGCCAGCAGCGAGGTGGCCAGCGGCAATGCCGACCTGAGCCACCGCACCGAGCAGACCGCCAGCAACCTGCAGCAGACCGCCGGCAGCCTGCAGCAGCTGACCGCCAACGTGCGCCAGAGCGCCGATGCCGCCGCCCAGGCCAACCAGCTCGCCGCCAGCGCCCAGACCGTCGCCCAGCGCGGCGGCGAGGTGGTCAGCCAGGTGGTCAGCACCATGGACGAGATCAACAGCTCGTCCAAGCGCATCGCCGACATCATCGG
Organism: Pseudaquabacterium pictum; assembly: GCF_005403045.1. Lineage (GTDB taxonomy): Bacteria > Pseudomonadota > Gammaproteobacteria > Burkholderiales > Burkholderiaceae_C > Pseudaquabacterium > Pseudaquabacterium pictum. The sequence goes on along the minus strand of NZ_BJCL01000012.1, from coordinate 131,787 downwards.
CACCATCGACGGCATCGCCTTCCAGACCAACATCCTGGCGCTGAACGCGGCGGTGGAAGCCGCCCGCGCCGGCGAGCAGGGCCGCGGCTTCGCCGTGGTGGCCAGCGAGGTGCGCAGCCTCGCCCAGCGCAGCGCCGAGGCCGCCCGCGAGATCAAGACCCTGATCGGCACCAGCGTCGAGAAGGTGGAGACCGGTGCCCGCCTGGTGCAGGACGCCGGCAGCACCATGGGCGAGATCGTGGCCAGCGTGCAGCGGGTGACCGACGTCATCGGCGAGATCACCGCCGCCGCCGCCGAGCAGAGCGAAGGCATCGGCCAGGTCAACGGCGCAGTGGCCAACCTCGACCAGATGACCCAGCAGAACGCGGCCCTGGTGGAAGAAGGCGCCGCCGCCGCCGAGAGCCTGAAAGACCAGGCCCATCGCCTGACCCAGGTGGTGGGCACCTTCCACCTGGGCGACGTGGCGGTTCCCGCGCCAGCCGCCGCCGCCAGGCCGAGCGCCAAGCCGGCCATGGCCGCTGCAGCGCCCCGCCCTGCCCCCTCACGTCCGGCCGCACGGCCGGGCCCTGCTGTCCCGCCGGCCGCCGCAGTCCAACGGTCCGAACCTGAACCTGCTGGCGCCGACTGGGAATCGTTCTGACACGACCCGGTCGCACCGCCCGCCATGACTGCACTGGAACCCGGGCATGACTTCCTCCACCTGGATCCGCGGCTTTTCCATCCGCCTGCGCATGCAGGGCGCCATCCTGCTGGTGCTGGGCCTGTTCGGCCTGGTCGGCGCCATCGGCCTGCTGGGTGGCCGCCAGCTGATGGCGCTGAACCATGACTTCATGCACCACTCCATCAAGGAGGTGCGCAACGTCGCCGATGCCCTGAACAGCCTGGGCGAGGTGCGCCGGCACGAAAAGGACATGGTCATCCACTACGAGGATGGCGTGGCCGTGCTCAAGGCCCGCGAGGCCTGGGCGGCGGCGCTGGGGCGGACCCGCAGCGCGTTCTCCAGCATGCTCGAGGGCGACGAGGACGAGGACAACCCGCTGGCCCGTGACTCGCTGAAGGAACTGGTGGCCTACGAGACCGCCACCGCCAAGGTGCTGGAGCAGATCCAGAACGGCGCCTACGACACCGCCATCGCCGCCGACAAGATGCTGGCGCGCGCCAAGCAGCATGTCAGCGCCGTCGAGTCGCGCCTGGCCGCCATCGACAAGATCGTCAACGCCGAGGCCGTGGAGACGCAGGGGCACTTCGACGCCTCGATGCAGCAGGCGATGTGGATGTTCCTGGTCGCCCTGGGCGTGGTGGTGGTGGTGGTGGTGCCGCTGACGCTGATGAACTCCCGCTCGATCATCCTGCCGATGCAGCAGGCCCGCGACCTGGCCCTGGCCATCGCCGAGGGCGACCTGACCCGGCCGGTGCAGGTGGACGGCAAGGACGAGGCTGCCGCCCTGCTGCGCGCCCTGGCCGGCATGCAGCAGGCCCTGGCGGGCCTGGTGGGCGAGGTGCGGCAGGCCTCCGGCAACATCCAGGGTGCCAGCGAGGAAGTGGCCTCCGGCAACCAGGACCTCAGCAGCCGCACCGAGCAGACGGCCGGCAGCCTGCAGCACACCGCCGGCGCGATGCAGCAGCTCACCCAGAGCGTGCAACAGAGCGCCGGATCGGCGCGCGATGCCAGCGCGCTGGCGCAGTCGGCCAGCGGCGTGGCCGAGCGCGGCGGCGCCACCGTGGCCGAGGTGGTGCGCACCATGGAGGAGATCCACACCGCCAGCCGGCGCATCGCCGACATCATCGGCACCATCGACGGCATCGCCTTCCAGACCAACATCCTGGCGCTGAACGCGGCGGTGGAAGCCGCCCGTGCCGGCGAACAGGGCCGCGGCTTCGCCGTGGTGGCCGGCGAGGTGCGCAGCCTCGCCCAGCGCAGCGCCGCCGCCGCCCGCGAGATCAAGTCCCTGATCGCCGCCAGCGTCGACAAGGTCGACAACGGCACGCGCCTGGTGCAGGCAGCCGGCGGCACCATGGACGAGATCGTCGCCAGCGTGCAGCGGGTGCAGGCCACCATCGAGACCATCAGCCAGGCCGCCAGCGAGCAGAGCCAGGGCATCGGCCAGATCAACGGCGCCGTCAGCGACCTGGACGGCATGACGCAGCAGAACGCCGCCCTGGTCGAGCAGAGCGCCGCCGCGGCCGAGAGCTTGAAGGACCAGGCCCACCGCCTGAACGCGGTGGTCTCGCGGTTCCAGGTGCCGGCCTGAGCCCTTGTGCGCATGGCCGGGCGGGGCAGCCTCAAGTGCCGCCACCGCCGGCCGATATTCCCCTGACGGCATCCCGCCGTCGCCATCCAGCCCCACCGGAGCCAGCCCCACCATGGACATGATCACCGACGCCGCCCAGGTGGCGCGCCACGAGGCCAACCGCGCGATCCAGGCCGCCGGCAGCCGCGCCGCAGCCAGCCAGGCCGCACATGGCGAATACCTCACCTTCCGCCTCGGTGCCGAGGAGTACGGCATCGACATCCTGCGCGTGCAGGAGATCCGTTCCTACGAGCAGCCCACGCGCATCGCCAACGCGCCCGGCTTCCTCAAGGGCGTGGTCAACCTGCGCGGCGTCATCGTGCCCATCGTCGACCTGCGGCTGAAGCTGGGCTGCGACAGCGCCGAGTACAACCACTTCACCGTGGTGATCGTGCTCAACGTGCGCGGCCGGGTGGTCGGTGCGGTGGTCGACTCGGTGTCCGACGTGCTGGAGCTGTCCGGCGAGGCCATCCGCCCCGCGCCGCAGCTCAACGCCAACATCGATGCCGGCTTCATCACCGGCATCGGCAGCGTCGCCGACCGCATGCTGATCCTGATGGACATCGAAGCCCTGATGGGCAGCAGCGACATGGGCCTGATGGACAGCCTGTCAGCCTGAGTTTCCCGCGGGCGCACCGCGCCCGCCGTCTTGCATCGAAAGCGCCACCACCATGCGCCTCAACATTGCCAACCGCCTGTGGCTGCCCACGCTGGCCATCACCGGCCTGCTGCTGCTTGTCGGCGCCACGGTGTCGGTGCGCACCACCGGCCAGATCCAGCAGGCCTCCGACCAGCTGCGCGTCGCCGAAGAGAAACTGATGGATGCCTCGGCCTGGCGCGGGCTGACGCAATCCAACGTGGTGCGCGTCGTCGCCAGCCTGGTCAGCAGCGACCCGGCGGTGGACGCCGCGCTGAAACCCGAGATCGCCGAGACCTCGGCCCGCATCTCCGAGATCCAGAAGCGGGTGGATGCCGCCGCGACCGAAGCCCACGAGCGCGCAGCGATGGACCGCATCGCCGAGACCCGCAAGGCCTACATCGCCGCGCGTGACGCTGCCAGCAAGACCAAGGCCGCTGGCGATGCCGCCGCCGCCAAGGCGATGCTGGCCGACAAGGTGCAGCCGGCGATCACCACCTACCTGGCGGCGCAGCAGGCCTATGTGGACCTGCAGCGCGAGCACACGGCCGCGGTGCGGGCGCAGTCGGGCGCCGAGCGCATGCGCACCGTGTGGGCCGTGCTGGCGGTGGTGGTGGCGGTCGTCTCGCTGCTGCTGGTCAGCACGGTGCTGACGGTGCGCGCGGTCTGCCGGCCGATGGACCGCCTGGTCGAGGTGGCCCGCCGCATCGGCGATGGCGACCTCGATGTCGAGGTCGAGACCCACCGGCAGGACGAGATCGGCGCCGTGCAGCGGGCCCTGGCCACCATGCGCGATGCGCTGCGCGGCATCGTCGGCCAGGTGCGGCAGTCGGCCGAATCGATCCAGGTGGCCAGCAGCGAGGTGGCCAGCGGCAATGCCGACCTGAGCCACCGCACCGAGCAGACCGCCAGCAACCTGCAGCAAACCGCCGGCAGCCTGCAGCAGCTGACCGCCAACGTGCGCCAGAGCGCCGATGCCGCTGCCCAGGCCAACCAGCTCGCCGCCAGCGCCCAGACCGTCGCCCAGCGCGGCGGCGAGGTGGTCAGCCAGGTGGTCAGCACCATGGACGAGATCAACAGCTCGTCCAAGCGCATCGCCGACATCATCGGCACCATCGACGGCATCGCCTTCCAGACCAACATCCTGGCGCTGAACGCGGCGGTGGAAGCCGCCCGCGCCGGCGAGCAGGGCCGCGGCTTCGCCGTGGTGGCCAGCGAGGTGCGCAGCCTCGCCCAGCGCAGCGCCGAGGCCGCCCGCGAGATCAAGACCCTGATCGGCACCAGCGTCGAGAAGGTGGAGACCGGTGCCCGTCTGGTGCAGGACGCCGGCAGCACCATGGGCGAGATCGTGGCCAGTGTGCAGCGGGTGACCGACGTCATCGGCGAGATCACCGCTGCCGCCGCACCGGCACTGCGCGCCGCCGCACCCGCCCCGCGCCCTGCCGCTCCGGCCCGTCCGCCGGAAGCCGCGCAGGCCGCCATCGCCCAGGCCCGCGAGACCTCGCGACCGGTCTCGCCGCCATCCAACGACGACTGGGAATCGTTCTGATCCGGCGGGCCTGACCCGCCCACCACGAGGGGTGCCCCGGCGCAGACCGCCGCGGCACCCCTCGTCACGTGTGCAGCCGCCAACGCGGCGCAGCCGGCGGCGGCACGCACTGCGTGCTTTCCTGACAATCTGCGCAAGGTCTCCCTACAGATGCACCGGTGTGGTGCCGATACCCGGGAAGCTGTGCGGCGCCACTGCCGGTGCCACCAGCGCGAAACCCCTTCCACACCGCTGACCGACAAGGAGTTCCCATGCCTTTCAACCGCCGCCACGTCGCCCAACTGAGCCTGGCCGTGGCCACCCTGCTGACCAGCCAGACCGGCTGGGCCAGCAAGCCCGAGACGCCGACCACGCTGGCCGGCGGCAAGGTGATCACCGTGGAGGAAGGCAAGAAGCTGCTCGATGCCAAGTCCGCGGTCTTCGTCGACACCCGCAGCGTCGTGAATTTCGGCAAGGGCCGGGTGCCGGGCGCGGTGACGGCCGCGTACAAGGAGAAGAGCGAGCCGGTTGCCGACTTCGACGTGTCGGCCGACAGCTTCGAGCTCGACAAGCTGCCCAAGGACAAGAACGCGCCGGTGGTCTTCTACAGCGATGGCCCGACGGGCTGGAAGTCCTACAAGGCCGCCGTGCTGAGCGTGAAGGCCGGGCACAAGCAGGTGCTGTACATGCGCGGCGGCCTGGCCGACTGGCAGGCCAAGGCCCTGCCGGTGGAGCGCTGACCCGCCCCGCCGCCGCACGCCACCACTGTCCACTGACCGAGAAGTCCCGCCATGACCCGTCCCGACACCGCCTGGAGCCTGCGCCGCTGGCTGCTCAGTTGCCTGGGTCTGCTGGCCCTGGTGCTGCTGGCCCTGGCCTGCGGCATCGGCGCCCTGCACCACCAGGCCACCACCAGCCGCGACACCGCCGCACGGGCCAGCCAGGCCCAGACCGACCTGCAGGTCTACCTGCGTGGCCTCAACGAGATGCTGCTGACCGACGGCTCGTCGACCGCCACCGCGATGGTCAAGGATGCCGGCGCCGGCTTCGAGCGCCGCCTGCAGCAACTGCTGACCCACCATGGCGACGATGCCGTCGGCCTGGCGTTGCGCCAGGAGGTGCAGCCCGCCTGGACCGCGATGACTGCCGCCGCCCAGGCCTTGCTGAAGATCAAGGGCGTGTCGGCATCGGACGATGCGTCGATGCTGGCCTACGGCAAGGTGGCCGGTCTGTCTGAGCCGCTGGTCAAGGCCGTTGCCGCCGTGGAAGCGGCGGAGCAACAGGCAGCGCAGCAGGCCGAATCGCGCCTGCTGCTGCTGGGCGCCACCGGGGCGGCCGGCAGCGCGCTGGCCCTGCTGCTGATCGGCACCCAGCTCTACCGCGTGGTGTTCTCCCGCCTGGGCGGCGAGCCGGCGCTGGCCTGCGCGCTGGCCAACCGGCTGGCCGCCTACGACCTGGCGGTGGACATTCCGGTGCAGCAGGCCGGTGAAGCGGCCACCGTGATGCAGGCGCTGGCGCGCATCCGCGACAGCCTGGCCCATGTGGTGGCCCAGGTGCGCGTCAATGCCGAGAGCGTGGCCTCGGCCAGCGCCCAGATCGCCCAGGGCAACCAGGACCTGTCGTTGCGCACCGAGCAGCAGGCGGCCTCGCTGCAGCGCACCAGCGCGTCCACCGCGGAGCTGGGCACGACCGTGGCGCAGAACGCCGACAGCGCGCGCCAGGCCAACGCGCTGGCCCAGGGCGCCTCCCAGGTGGCGGTGCAGGGCGGCGAGGTGATGGGCGAGGTGGTGCAGACGATGCAGGGCATCAACGACAGCTCCCGGCGCATCGCCGACATCATCGGCGTGATCGACGGCATCGCCTTCCAGACCAACATCCTGGCGCTGAACGCGGCGGTGGAAGCCGCCCGCGCCGGCGAACAGGGCCGCGGCTTCGCGGTGGTGGCCAGCGAGGTGCGCAGCCTGGCGCGCCGCTCGGCCGATGCGGCCCGCGAGATCAAGCAGCTGATCCAGGCCAGCGTGCAGACGGTGGAGGACGGCACCACGCTGGTCGACCGTGCCGGCAGCGCGATGCAGCAGACGGTGGCGTCGATCCGCGAGGTGACCGACATCGTCGCAACCATTTCCGCCGCCAGCCTGGCCCAGCACGGCGGCGTGCACCGCCTGGGCGAGACCATGGGCCAGCTCGACACCTCGACACAGCAGAACGCAGCCCTGGTCGAGCAGAGCGCCGCGGCGGCCGACAGCCTGCGCCAGCAGGCGCTGCAACTGGTGGAGCTGGTGTCGGTGTTCCGGCTGCCGGCCGGTCAGGCTGGCTGAGCGGCCGCAGGCCGGATCGGCCGGGGATCAGTCGGCTGCCCGGCGCAGGGTGTCCATCACCGGCCGGCGCAGCACCTCGCGCAGGCCCCACCAGCCGGCCGCCAGCGCCAGCAGCGCACCGGCCACGGCGCCGAACATCGGCACCCAGGGTGACGGCGCCCAGCTGAACTCGAACACCTGGCGCGCCAGCACGCCGCCGACCACCAGGGCCGCCACCGCGGCCAGCAGGCCAGCCAGCGCGCCCACGCCCAGCAGCTCGGCCCGCTGCACCTGGCGCAGCAGCCGGCTGCCGGCGCCCACGGCGCGCATCACCGCGTATTCACGCGCCCGGCTCTCGCGGGTGGCGCTCACCGCGGCAAACAGCACCACCAGGCCCGCCGCCAGCGTGAAGCCGAACAGGAACTCCACCGCCCGGATCACCTGGTCCAGCACCTTCTGCACCTGGGCCAGGCTGGCCGACAGGTCGACATTGGTCAGGTTGGGAAACTGCCGCGCCAGCGCCCGGTCGAAGCCCGGCGTGTCGGGCGCGCGGAAGGCGCTGATGTAGCTCAGCGGCACGTCGTCCATGCGCGCCAGCGGGAACATCACGAAGAAGTTCACCCGCATCGAGCCCCAGTCCACCTTGCGCAGGCTGGTGATGCGGCCGGTCTTCTGGATGCCGGCGATGTCGAAGGTGAGGCTGTCGCCCAGTTTCAGGCTCAGCGTGGTGGCCAGCCCATCTTCCACGCTCAGGCCGTCGGCCTGGTCGGGCACCCAGGCGCCACTGGCAAGCAGGTTGTGCGCCGGCATCTGCGCGGCGTGGCTGAGGTTGAACTCGCGCTCGACCAGGCGCTGGGCGCGGTCGTCGGTGTAGCGGCCCGGCGCCACCGCGGCGCCGTTGATGGCCACCAGCCGGCCGCGGATCATCGGGTACCAGTCGTAGCGGGCCACGCCGGCGGCCTTCAGCGCGGCCTGGAAGGCCTCGCCCTGCTCGGGCTGCAGGTTGATGACGAAGCGGTTGGGCGCATCGGCCGGCGTGGCGGCGCGCCAGGCGCTGATCAGGTCGGTGCGCAGCAGCACCAGCAGCATCAGCGCCAGCAGGCCCACGGCCAGCGCCGACACCTGCAGCACCACCAGCGCCGGCCGCGCCGCCAGCTGGCGCGTGGCCAGGCCCAGCCAGCGCGGCGCGCCCGCCTGCGGCACCAGCCGGCGCAGCAGCCAGACGGCCAACCAGGCCAGCACCGCGAACACCGCCACCGCCGCGGCAAACCCGCCCACTGCCAGCAGGCCCATGCGCAGATCGGACGAGGCCGCCACCAGCAGCGCCGCGAAGCCGGCCGTGCCGGCGATCAGCACGCCAGCCGAGGCCGCGCGCGGCTGGCCCAGGTCCCGCCGGATCACCCGCAGCGGCGGCACCCGCGCCAGCTGCAGCACCGGCGGCAGGCCGAAGGCCACCAGCAAGGTCATGCCCACGCCCAGGCCGAACAGCGCCGGCATGGCGGTGGCAGGTGGCAGCTGCGCATCCAGCAGGCCGGCCAGCAGGCTGACGAAGACGAAGTGCACCGCGAAGCCCAGCGCCACGCCGCCCACGCTGGCGATCAGCCCCACCACGCCCAGCGACAGCGCATAGGCCCCGGCCATCGCCCGCTGCGGCGTGCCCAGCACCCGCAGCATGGCGCAGTCGTCCAGGTGGCGCTGGGCGTAGTCGCGCGCGGCAATTGCCACCGCCACCGCCGCCAGCAGCGCGGCCAGCAGCGCCACCAGGTTCAGGAAGCGCTTGGCCCGGTCCAGCGTCTGCTGCATCTCGGGCCGGCCGCTCTCCAGCGATTCGGTGCGCACGCCGCGCAGCTTGCCGTCGGCCACCTGGGCATCGGCCCAGCGCAGGAACTCGCGCACACCGGTGTCGGCGGCGCCACGGTTGCCGTTGGCGGCCACCATCAGCCGGTAGGTGACGCGGCTGGCCGGCTGGATCAGCCCGGTGGCGGCCAGGTCGCTGTCGCGCATCAGCACCCGGGGCGAGAAGCCGAGGAAGCCGCTGCCGCGGTCGGGCTCCTGCACCACCACCCGGGTGATGGTGAAGCGCTGGTCGCCCAGCAGCAGCTTGTCGCCGAGGTGGATCTGCAGCGTGTCGAGCACGCCGGCCTCCACCCACACCGTGCCGGGCTCCGGCGCGGCGGCCACGGTCAGCACCGGGCCGTCGGCGCGGTCGCGCAGGCGCAGCTGGCCGCGCAGCGGGTAGCTGCTGCTCACGGCCTTCACCGACACCAGGCGCGCCTCGCCGCCCTGCTCATCCAGCGCCCGCGCCATGCTCGGGAAGCTGGTGCTGGTGGCCTGCTGCAGGCCCAACGCCCGGGCACGCTCGGCAAAGGCCGGCAGCGGCGGCTTGTCGCTGGCCACCACCGCGTCGCCGCCCAGCAGCGCGCCGGCGTCGCGCGCCAGCGCGGCCTCCAGCCGGCTGGCGAAGAAGCCCACGGCGGTCAGGGCGGCCACGGCCAGCATCACCGCCACCATCAGCAGGCGCAGCTCACCGGCCCGGAAGTCACGCCAGCCCTGGCGCCAGGCCAGGCCGAACACCGAAATCTGCAGCGCATGGGTTTGCATGGGCGGCACGGTACACCAGCCGCCCGCCGAGACTGCGGCAGCGCAGCAAAGGCCCGCCACCCCCAGCCGGTTTGAACCCGGCATGCAGCGGCGGTGAACCCCGGTGCGGCCGGGCGCTGCTGTAATCAGCGGCATGGACACCACCCCCACCCCGCTGGCGCCGCTCTTCCTGTCCCACGGCTCGCCGATGACCGCGCTGGAGCCAGGCGAGGTCGGCCCGTTCTGGCAGCGGCTGGGCGCCGTGCTGTCGGGCGCTCACCGGCCGCGCGCCATCCTGGCCGTCTCGGCCCACTCGCTGGCCCGGGAGCCATTGCTGATGGCCGCGGCCCGGCACACCACGGTGCATGACTTCGGCGGCTTCCCCGAGCCGCTGTACCAGCTGCGCTACGACGCGCCCGGCGCGCCGGCCCTGGCGCAGCAGGTCGCCGGTCTGCTGCAGTCCGCCGGCCTGCCGGTGCACCAGGTCGACGAGGGCGGCCTGGACCACGGCATCTGGGCGCCGCTGCGCTTCATCTGGCGCGAGGCCGACATCCCCGTGCTGCCGCTGGCCTTTCCGCCGAACTGGAGCCCGGCCCAGCTGCTGGCCCTGGGACAGGCGCTGGCGCCGCTGACGCAGCAGGGCGTGCTGGTCTACGGCACCGGCAGCATCACCCACAACCTGCGCCTGCTGTTCGGCAGCGGCGCCCGGCCGGCGCTGGACGCGCCGGAGATCCCGCAGAGCGCCGCCTTCCGCAGCTGGTTTGCCGAGCGCAGCGCCCGTGCCGACTGGCCGGCCCTGGCCGATTACCGCCAGCAGGCGCCGCATGCGGTGCTGATGCACCCCACCGACGAGCACCTGCTGCCGTTCTACGTGGCTGCCGGTGCGGCCGGTGCCGAGCCGACCGGTGTGCGCATCCACAGCAGCCTCACCTACGGCTGCCTGGGCATGGACGCCTATGCCTTCGGGGCCGGCGCGGCCTCCCTCGCCGAGCGGTTGGACACCGCCGCACTGCCGGCCTGAGCGGGTAGATTGGCGGCGTGACCGCCGCCCACCAGCAACTGCACACCGCCCGCCTGCTGCTGCAGGCGCCCGATGCCACGCCCGGCAGCCCGCAGGTGGCGGCGGTGGCGGACTTCTACCGCCGCAACGCCGCCCATTTCGCACCCTGGGATCCGCCGCTGCCGGCCGACCATGCCGCGCCCGAGCGCATCGCCCAGGCCCTGGCCGATGGTGCCGAGGCCTTCGCCACCGGCCGCGCGCTGCGCTGGTGGCTGCTGCCGGCCGGCACGCCGGGCCGGGTGATCGGCCAGGTGCACCTGTCCAGCCTGGTGCGCGGCGCCTTCCAGAGCTGCCACCTGGGCTACGCGCTGGACGCCGGCTGCCAGGGCCGCGGCCTGATGCACGAGGCGCTGCGTCGCGTCATCGACGAGGCCTTCTCGCCGCGGCTGAACCTGCACCGCATCCAGGCCGCGGTGCGGCCCGAGAACCACCGCAGCCTGGCGGTGCTGGCGCGGCTGGGCTTTGCACAGATCGGCCTGGCGCGCAGCTACCTGTTCATCGACGGCGCCTGGCGCGACCACCACCTGCTGGAACTGACCCACCCCGCCTTCGTGCAGCCGGCGGATTGGTGAACCTCAGCGCGCAGCCGGCACGCTGCCGGCCACGCCCTGCACCAGCCAGTCCATGCGGCTGATGCCGGCATCGTCCAGCGCACCGCTGGCCAGGCGCACCCGGCCGGTGTTGTCCACCAATGGCGCCGCAAACGGCAGCAGCTGGCCTGCCACCATCGCCTGCTGGCGCTGCGCCAGCCCGGCCTTCACCTCGGCAGGCAGTGCCGGGCTCACCGCACTCAGGCGCACCAGGCCGTCGGCCATGCCGCCCCACACCGGCTTGTTCGACCAGCGCCCGTCCAGCACCGACTGCACCACCCGGGTGTAGTGGCCGCCCCAGTGGTGGGTGACGGCGGCCAGCTGCGCCTTGGGCGCAAAGCGGGCCATGTCGCTCTGGTAGGCCAGCAGCAGCACGCCCTTCTCCTCGGCCACCTGGGGCACGGCGGGCGAGCCGCTGTGGTTGGTCAGCACGTCGGCACCCTGGTTGACCAGGGTCAGCGCGGCCTCGCGCTCGCGCGGCGGGTCGAACCAGGCGTTCAACCAGACCACCCGCACCTCGGCCTTGGGATTGGCCGCCCGCATGCCCAGGGTGAAGGCATTGATGCCCTGCACCACCTCGGGCACCGGGAAGCCGGCCACGTAGCCGGCCACGCCGGCCTTGCTCTGCCGCCCGGCCAGCCAGCCAGCCAGCCAGCGGGCCTCGTAGTAGCGGGCGTTGTAGGTGTTGAGGTTGGGCGCGGTCTTGTAGCCGCCGGCATGCTCGAACTTCACCGCCGGAAAGTCGGCCGCCACCCGCAATGCCGGCTCCAGGTAGCCGAAGCTGGTGGCGAAGACCAGGCCGCAGCCCTGGGCGGCCAGGTCGCGCATCACCCGCTCGCTGTCGGGGCCCTCGGGCACCGCTTCCACGGTGCGGGTGCGCACCCTGGCACCCAGCGCCTGCTCCATCGCCTGGCGGCCCAGGTCATGCTGGTAGGTCCAGCCGGCCTGGCCGACCGGGCTCACGTGCACGAAGCAGGCCTGCAGCGGTGCGGCCGGCTGGGCCTGGCTGGCGACGGGTATGGCTGCAGACAGTGCAGCGGCTGCCAGCGCGCCAATGGCGGCGCGCGAGAGGTTTTTTGACATGGTTGTCCTCGACATGGCCCCGGGAAATGGAAAACGCCGGCTTCGGGGGCACGAAGCCGGCGTTCTGGTCCGCATTCTCGCCGATGTCAGCCGGGTGGCGCGTCCGCCTCCGGCGACAGCAGTGTGATGCGCACGCCGGTCAGCGCCACCACCTGGCCGGCGCGCAGCTTGGCGGTCTTGCGCAGTTCATCGCGGCCGTCCACCTGCACCCGGCCCTCGGCCACCAGGGCCTTGGCCGCCCCGCCGCTGGGCGCGATGCCGGTGGCCTTGAGCAGGCGGTCGAGAGTGATGAATTCGCCGCGCAGTTCAAACGAGAGGGTTTGCATCGGATGCCACACCAAAAGCACGGATTGTCGGCGGTCCGCCTGCAGAATGTGGCGCCTGCAAACCAGGCGCGCACGGCATGCAACGCATCGGCACTGTCCAACGTTTCGATCCAGACCGGGGCTTCGGCTTTCTGCACAGCCCGCAGTCACCTGCCGATGTCTTTTTCCACGTCCGTGACTTCGACCGGCGCCAGGGCCCTCCAAGGGTGGGCCTGGCCGTCACGTTCGAAGAGATCCATGTCGGTGGCAAGGGCCCACGCGCGATGGCGGTGCGCCCGGTCGGCCAGGCCTCGGCCAGCACCGCCTCCCGCACTCCACGCCCCGCGATCGCCCCCGCCGCGCGCGACACCCGCCACGCGCCCGGCACGCCGAGCGCCAGCCTTCCGCTGTTCCTCGCAGCACTGGCGCTGGAACTGGCGCTGCTCGCCACCGGTGTCGTGAGAGCGGCCCTGCCGGCCATGGCGCTGGCGCTGCTGCCGGCGCTGAACCTCGTCACGTTCTGGCTGTACTGGCATGACAAGGATGCCGCGCAGCGGGGTGCCTGGCGGGTGCAGGAGAACACCCTGCACATGCTGTCGCTGGCCGGTGGCTGGCCCGCGGCCTGGTGGGCGCAACAGCTGCTGCGCCACAAGTCGCGCAAGCCCGCCTTCCGCCACACGTACTGGGCGACGGTGGTCGGCCACCTGGTCCTGCTTGCCGGCTGGATTGCCGCGCGCGCCTGGCCTGTGCTGGCCTGACCGGCACCGCCCAAGGGGTGCGCCTGCAGCCATGGCAGACTGGCTGGCATGCCGTTCACTTCCCAGGCCCAGACCAGCCCCGCGGCCGAACGCAACAAGGGCCCGATCCTGGCGGCCTTGCAGCAACTGCTGCCGCCGGCAGGCAGGCTGCTGGAGATCGCCGCCGGCACCGGCCAGCATGCCGCGCACTGCGCTGCCGGCCTGACCGGCTGGCAGTGGCAGCCCACCGACCCGTCCGCCGGGGCGCTGGCCTCGATCAACGCCTGGGCGCAGCAGCAGCCCTCCCCCGGCCTGCTGCCGCCGCTGCAGCTGGATGTGCTGCAGCAGCCCTGGCCGCTGCCGCCTCACCAGCGCTTCGATGCCGTGTACTGCGCCAACATGCTGCACATCGCCCCCTGGGCCTGCTGCACCGCGTTGATGGAGGGTGCGGCGCAGTGGCTGGTGCCCGGCGGGCTGCTGCTCACCTACGGGCCGTACTTCGTCGACGGTGAGGCGCCGTCGCCCGGCAACACCGCCTTCGACGCCGACCTGCAGGCCCGCAACCCCGCCTGGGGCGTGCGCTGGCTGCATGCGGTGCAGGCCGAGGCCGCCGCGGCCGGCCTGCAATGGCTGCAGCGGCTGGACATGCCGGCCAACAACCTGCTGCTGGTGTTCCGCCGCGCATGAGCGACGCCACCCCGACGCACTGGATGACCGTGCTGCCGGGTGGCTGGCGCGTGCCGGTGCCCGCCGGCCAGACCCTGCTGCAGGCCGCGCTGGACGCCGGCGTGCGCCTGCCCAGGTCCTGCCGCAACGGCACCTGCCGGGCCTGCATGGCGCGGCTGGCCGATGGCCGGGCGCACCACCGCATCGACTGGCCCGGCCTGCTGGCCGAGGAACAGGCCGAGGGCTGGGTGCTGCCCTGCGTGGCCTGCGCCGACAGCGACCTGACGCTGCTGGCCCCCGGCGCGGTGGAACTTCTCCCGCGGGCAGCCGGTCCATCCCGGGCAGACAATTCCGCTGTCTGAGCCTGTTCAGGAGCCCCACCATGCGCAAGCCCATCGCCCTGATGTCCGCCGCCCTGCTGTGCGCCGGCCTGGCCCACGCCGGGACGGTGGAGGTGCAGTTCGAGCAACCCGACCGCTACACCGATGTCGGCCCGCGTTCCGATGCCACCGCGGTGCAGACGGCCCTGCGCGGCATCCTGCAGACACTGGCGGCCGAACGCCTGCCGGCCAACCAGTCGCTGACCCTGGCCATCACCGACATCGACCTGGCCGGCGAGATCGAGCCCACCACCCGCCGCATGCAGGACGTGCGGGTGATGGGCCAGCACCCCGACTGGCCCCGCATCAGCCTGCGCTACACCCTGCGCGACGGCGGCCGCGTGCTGGCCGAGGGCCAGGAGGTGGTCAGCGACATGGCCTACCTGATGCGCAGCACCCGTGCCGGCGGCACCGAGCGCCTGCCCTACGAGCAGCGCATGCTCAGCGAGTGGTTCGACAAGCGCTTCGTCCGCCAGGCCCACTGAAGAGCGGACTCAGCCCGGCCAGGCTCAGCGCGCGGCCTTGCGCCGCGCCGGCGCCGGCTGCAGCGCGGCATGCAGCGCCAGGTATTCCTGCGTCAGCTTGTGGCGGGCGTCCAGGTGCACCATCGGCAGCGCGCGCTGGTGCGATTCCTTGATCTTCACGCTGGCGCTCAGGTAGGGCTGCAGCACCGGCAGGCCCTCGTCGATCAGCTCCTGCACCAGTTGCTGCGGCAGATTGGCCCGCGGCTGGAACTGGTTGACCACGATGCCGGTCACCTTCAGCGCCTTGTTGTGGTCCGCCTGAATCTCCTGCACGCTCTCCAGCAGCGCGTACAGCGCCCGGCGTGAGAAGTCGTCGCAGTCGAACGGGATCAGGCAGCCCTGGGCGGCGATCAGCGCGGAGCGGGTGTAGAAGTTCAGCGCCGGCGGCGTGTCGATGTAGATGCGGTCGTAACGCGCGCCCAGCGCGTCCAGCGCATCGCGCAGCTTGTAAATCTTGTAGCGCGACTCCAGCTTCGAATGCAGTTCTTCCAGCTTCGGGCTGGACGGCAGCAGGTCCAGGTGCTCGAACGGCGTGGCGGTGATGAACTCGTCGGTGTCCTGGTTGCGCAGGGTGAACTTCAACGTCTGGTCGAAGAACTCGGCCGCGGTGTCGCGGTCCTCGTCGGCACCGGCGCCCAGCAGGTAGCGGGTGCTGTTGCCCTGCGGGTCGAGATCGACCACCAGGGTGCGCAGCCCCTGCTGGGCGCTGATGGCGGCCAGGTTGCAGGTGATGGTGGACTTGCCCACCCCGCCCTTCTGGTTGAAGACGACAAAGCGCATGGCGCGTGGCTCCCGGGTCTGGTCGATCGAAGCAGAAGCTGCTGATTGTGCATTGCAGCAATCCGCCGTCCGCCGCGCCGTCGAATTGCGGTGCACCAACCTTGCTGTTCGTCATCTCGCCGTCACGCGAACAGCCGATACTGACCTTGTCAAGGCGACAACCGACCGCACCAATGGGCGGAACACCGGAACCCGTACCCGGCGCCGACACACCCGGTGGGGCCTGTGCTGCAGGCCCGTCCGTGAGCATCAAGGGCCACGTCATGTGGCCCTTGGCTTTTTCCGGACCCGCAGCGCTTTGCCTTATGCTGCGCCAAGCTTCGACGCGCCACCGGTGCGCGCCAGCCATTCAAAGGAGCACCGCCTTGGCGACCCCGAACTACGGATACGAGAAGCGTCAGCGAGAGCTGGCCAAGAAGCGCAAGGCCGAAGAGAAGAAGCAGAAGAAGCTGCATGGCGGCCCCAGCGGGCCGGGCGATGCGGGTTCCCACGAGCCGGCGGCCGAATCGCCGGCAGCGCCCGAGGCACCGCCACCCGCCGCCAGCTGACCGCACCAGCCGCAGCAGACGAAAAAAAACCGCAGCCAAGGCTGCGGTTTTTTGTTGGCCCGGCCGCCGAGGCGGCCAGATCCGGCGCGCCTTACAGCGGGCGGATGTTCGCGGCCTGCAGGCCCTTGGGGCCCTGCTTCACTTCAAATTCCACGCGCTGGTTTTCAGCCAGGGTGCGGAAGCCGCCGTTGTTGCGGATCTCGCTGAAGTGGGCGAACAGGTCCTTGCTGCCGTCTTCCGGCGTGATGAAGCCGAAGCCCTTGCCATCGTTGAACCATTTGACGACGCCGGTCTGGGTATTGGTACTCATGGGGATGTTCCTTGTTGAGTCTGTGAAAGAAGAAAAACCACCGCGCAAGCTCACGCCAGCGCGGACAGAGACACTCAAGAAACGTCGAACCGGGAGTTCATCAAACCTGGGCCGGCCTTCAGCGGGTGCTGCGTGTGTCGCAACCATCACCTCCAGCGGTACGGGGATAAGACCTTGTGGAAACGGCCTCGTGCATGTCTGTGGACCCAATGTAACAGGGTTTCGTCACGGCCATCGCCTCAATTGCAGGCCGGTGCCCGAGCGCTCTAGAGGCAGGACTCCAACCTAGGGCCGCCGGACCCCGCTGGCTATGATCGATTCGCTCGGCGTCCGGCGCCCGGCCATGACATCAGGAGACTCAGGCATGTACGACTACGTGGTGATCGGCGGCGGCTCGGCCGGCTGTGTGCTGGCGGCGCGCCTCAGCGAGGATCCGCAGGTGCGCGTGGCCCTGCTGGAAGCCGGCGGCGCCGACAGCAGCGTGCTGATCCACTGCCCCGCCGGCCTGGCCCTGATGGCCAAGACCAAGGGCATCAACTGGTCATTCCAGACCGTTCCGCAGCCGGGACTGAACGGCCGCCGCGGCTACCAGCCGCGCGGCAAGGTGCTGGGCGGATCGAGCTCGATCAACGCGATGATCTACATCCGCGGCCAGCAGCAGGACTACGACGGCTGGGCCGCCGCCGGCAACCCCGGCTGGTCGTTCGACGAGGTGCTGCCCTGGTTCCGCAAGGCCGAGGGCAATCTGCGTGGCGCCGATGCCCTGCATGGCGACGACGGCCCGCTGAGCGTGCAGGACCTGCGTTGCCCCAACCCGCTGGCCCAGCGCTTCATCGACGCCGGCGTGCAGGCCGGCCTGCCGCTGAACGCGGACTTCAACGGCCCCAGCCAGGACGGCGTGGGGTGGTACCAGGCCACCCACCGCAACGGCGAGCGCTGCAGCGCTGCCAAGGCCTACCTCACGCCGGCGCTGGGCCGGCCCAACCTGGAGGTGATCACCGGCGCCCAGGCCACCCGCATCCTGTTCGACGGCCGCCGTGCCAGCGGCGTCGAATACCTGCGCGCCGGCAGCCGCCACAACCTGCAGGTGCGCGGCGAGGTGCTGCTGAGCGCCGGCGCGCTGCAATCACCGCAGTTGCTGATGACCAGCGGCGTCGGACCCGGCGCGCACCTTCAGCAGCATGGCATCGCGGTGCTGCATGACCTGCCCGGCGTCGGCCAGCACCTGCACGACCACGTGGACGTGGTGCAGGTGATGGACACACCGGGCTCGACCGAGTCCTTCGGCCTGTCGCTGCCGGCGGCCTGGCGCACGCTGGGCGACATCGGCGAGTGGCGCAACCAGCGCACCGGCCGGTTGACCACCAACTTCGCCGAGGCCGGCGGCTTCTTCCGCAGCCAGGCCGGCGAGCCGGCGCCCGACATCCAGCTGCACTTCGTCATCGGCAAGCTGGTCGACCATGGCCGCAAGACGGTGTTCGGCCATGGCTACTCCTGCCACGTCTGCCTGCTGCACCCCAAGAGCCGTGGCAGCCTGACGCTGGCCAGCGCCGACCCGCTGGTGCCGCCGCGCATCGACCCGGCCTTCCTGGCCGACCCCGACGACCTGGCGCGCCTGGTGCGCGGCTTCCAGCGCATGCGGCAGATCCTGGCGCAGCCAGCGTTGACGGCGCTGGGCGGCCGTGAACTGGCCGCCTCGGCCGGCGCGCAGACCGAAGCGCAGATCGCCGACTTCATCCGCCAGCATGCCGACACCATCTACCACCCGGTGGGCAGCTGCCGCATGGGGCCCGGCCCGCTGGACGTGGTGGACGCCGAGCTGCGGGTGCATGGCCTGCAGGGGCTGCGGGTGGTCGACGCTTCGATCATGCCGCGCATCGTCGGCGGCAACACCAATGCGCCGACCATCATGATTGCCGAGAAGGCGGCCGACCTGGTGCGCGCCGCCCGCCAGCGCGCAGCCACGGGCGTGACGGGCACCACGGCCAGCCCCGCGTTGGCCGGCGCACAGACCGAAACCGCAGCAGCTGCTCAGGTTCTCTGACATAATCGTAGGCTTCGCTGGTGGCGTGTTTGCTGCCAGCGAATTCGTTCATCCCCTCTGACCCTTGGCGAGCCGGGCCCTGACCCCTTCAGGGCATCCACACCGTGTCTTGCCGTCCTGGTTGGCGGCGATGCCGTCGCTTCAGGACGTTTAGGGCTCCGCAGCAGCCGTCATGCACCCGCATGGGCCGCCGCACCGCAGGCACAGCCAGTCGCCTCGTTCCGCCCCACCCTTCCACCGAAGTGCGACCCCACTGCGGCTGCCCGCTGAAGTCAGCGGCGCCGTGGCTGGTCTTGCCGTGGCCACAAACCACCGGGGCCGGCCTTGCCTTGCTGAAAGCCTGAACATGAGTTTCGACCTGATTCCCGAACTGGCCACCGAACTGGCCCCCACCGACCTGCCCGCGTCGGACGAGACCACCGAGGCCACCGCCGCCCCCGGCGCCGAATTCGCCGCCCTGGGCCTGTCGACCGAGCTGGTGAAGGCCATCACCCACGCCGGCTACACCGCGCCCACCGATGTGCAGGCCCGCGCCGTGCCGGCGGCCATGAGCGGCCGCGACCTGCTGGTGTCGTCGCAGACCGGCAGCGGCAAGACCGCCGCCTTCGTCTGGCCGGCGCTGGAGCGCATCCTCGCCGCCCGGCAGGACCCGGCCAAGCGCCGCGACAAGGGCCGCACCTATGGCCCGCGCGTGCTGGTGCTGGCCCCGACGCGGGAGCTGGCGCAACAGGTGTCGCGCGCCTGCAGCGTCTACGGCCATGGCGTCTCCGGCCTGCGCGTGGCGCATGTGGTCGGCGGCGTGCCCTACCAGGCCCAGCTCAAGGCCCTGCGCGGCCCGCTGGACCTGCTGATCGCCACCCCCGGCCGCCTGATGGACCTGATGAACAGCGGCGCCGCCATCCTGGCCAACGTCGAACTGCTGGTGCTCGACGAAGCCGACCGCATGCTCGACATGGGCTTCATCGACGATATCAAGCTGATCGCCGAATCCCTGCCGGCCGAGCGCCAGACCATGATGTTCTCGGCCACCTTCGACGGCAGCGTCGGCCACCTGGCCAACCAGCTGACGCGCGAAGCCCAGCGCATCAGCGTGGACAAGCACACCGACACCCATGCGTCGATCGAGCAGCGCCTGCACTGGGCCGACAGCATCCACCACAAGCACGCCCTGCTGGAACAACTGCTGACCGACAAGGACATGGACCAGTGCGTGGTCTTCACCAGCACCCAGCGCGATGCCGATGAAGTGGCCTACAAGCTGCAGCAGATCGGCCATGCCGTGGCCGCGCTGCACGGTGGCATGCCGCAGGGCCGCCGCAACCGCGTGCTGCAGGACCTGCGCAGCCGCCACCTGCGCATCCTGGTGGCCACCGATGTCGCCGCCCGCGGCATCGACGTGCCGACCATCAGCCATGTGATCAACCACGGCCTGCCGATGAAGGCCGAGGACTATGTGCACCGCATCGGCCGCACCGGCCGGGCCGGCCGCAGCGGCCTGGCCATCACCCTGGCCGAGCGCCGGGACGTCGGCATGATCCGCCGCATCGAGCGCTTCACCACCCAGCCCATCGCGGTGGCGGTGGTGGCCGGCCTGGAGCCGAAGTTCACCGCACCGTCGATGAACGGCCCCGGTTTCGGCGGCGGCAAGCCTGGTTTCGGCCAGCGCCGGCCGGGTGGCTTCGGCGGCCCGCGGCCCCATGGTGGTGGTGGCTTCGGCGGCGGCTTCCAGGGCGACCGCCGCCCGGGCGGCTTCCGCGACGACGCCCGTCCGCAGGGTGGCGGCTTCCGCGGCGAAGGTGCGCCGCAAGGCAACTTCCGTGAAGGCGGCTTCCGCGGTGGCGACCGGCCGCAGGCCGGTGGCTTCCGTGACGGTGGCGCGCCGCAGGGCGGCTTCCGCGACGGTGGTTTCCGTGAAGGTGGCTTCCGCAACGACAGCCGCAGCCACGCCCCGCGTGGTGAAGGCTTCGGCGGTGGCGACCGCCCGGCCCGCGCCGGCTTCGGCGGCGACCGCCCGGCGGGCGACCGGCCGGCCGGCAAGCCCTTCGGAGCGCCGCGCCGCAAGCCGGACTGATCGTCCGCGCGCGGCTCAGGCCGCGCCGGGACAGACCAGCTGGGCCGCCTGCAACGGCGCCCCGGTGGCCGCATCGGTCACCACCACCAGAAGGCGGGCCGTGCGCCCGCCTTCGCCTTTGGCGGGCACCGTCAGCGGTGGCAGTGCCGCGGCGGCCTGCGCCGCCCACGCCGGCAGCTGGCCGTAGCGGCGCACCACATGGTCGTGGCGCAGCTGTTCGCCGCGGTTCTCGCCGGCCGTCACGGCCGAGCCGTGGCCGTCTTCCAACAGCGCCCACCACAGGCCCAGCTGCGCCGGTGCGCCCGGCCCCGGCGCCACGCTGACGTGCACCTGGCCGCCGCGGCGCTGCAGCGCGATGCTGGCCCGCGCCGGCGCCTCGGCAGCCACCGGCAACACCGGCCAGCCGCGCCAGTCGCGCCCGTTCCACACCACCTGCGGCGTGTACACGTAGCGCGCGCCCGAGGGGCGCATCAGCGCCGCCTGGCGGGCGGTGAAGTCGGCGCTGGCAAAGCGGTCGGGCCAGCCCAGGCGGTCCCAGTAGCTGACGTGGAAGGCCGCCGCCAGCACCGCGGGCTGGCCCTGGCCGGCGGCCGGGGCACTGGACAGCGACGACAGCCAGCGGTCGGCCGGCGGGCAACTGCTGCAGCCCTCGGAGGTGTAGAGCTCGACCAGAGGGGTCTGCTGCCGGGCCGACTGCGCGGCACAGCCGCCGGGCTGGGCGGCAGCGGCGGTCCAGCCGCCGAACAGCAGCGCCGCGAAGGCAAGGACGGGTGAAGCGGGCATGGCGGCACCGCGCGCAGGCGGCCTGGGTGGCACAAGGCCCTTGGTCGCCGCTGCGGGCGCGACCTTACTGTCGTGCGGCCGGCTTGGCAGCGCCCGGCGTGTCGGCACCGGCCTCGGCCGCCAGCTCGGCCTGCCGGCGTGCCGTCTCGATCGCCTGCAGCTGCTGCAGCTGGATCTCGACGTTCGACCGGCGGAAGGCCGACATCGGCAGGATGTCGGCGGGCACCTTGTCACGGGCCAGCCGGTCCGACAGCTTCAGGCCCACCGCCGGGTCGCCGCCCATGGCCAGCAGCACCTCGTTGGCGAACAGGTCGGCGCCGCCGATCAGGCCGTCGACCTGCAGGCCGCGCTGGGTCTTGCTCTCCATCGCCGACAGCACCGTGCCCACGCCCGGCACCGCCAGCGCCAGCACCTTGCCCACCAGGAAGGCATTGCCCACGCTGTCGGACGAGCGCTGGCGCAGGATGCTGCGCTCGCTGGCCAGCAGGTAGGTGCCGAAGGCCGCCAGCCAGCGCCGCTCGTCACGGCTGTGCGCGGCCAGCATCGCATTGCCGGGGATCTTGCTGCGCAGGCCTTCCTGCCGCAGGAAGTTCTGCGGCTCGTCGTCGAAGGCGGTGGCCGTCACCGTGCCGGCGCAGCCGGTCTGGGTGGACACCTTGATCTGCTGGCCACCGTCGAGCGTGAGGGTCATGGCCGAATCGGCGATGGCTTCCTGCCGCGCCTGGTGCATCACCTGCCAGAAGGCCTGGTCGTCGACGCTGAAGGCCGAGCCGCCGCGCAGCACCGCGGTGAGCTCCACCTTGCTGCCCGGCGCAGGCAGCGGCCGGTTGTTGACCGCCACCACCCGCTGGCCCAGACGCAGCGCCTCGGGCGCGGCCTCGTCCAGCCAGGCGATGCGCCAGTGCTCGTCCATGCCGGTGGCCTGGGTGAACAGCTTCTGCTGGTCGGCCGACAGGCTCTTGCGCACGCCGCGCAGCGACCACAGCACGAAGGGTTCGATCTCGCTGGTGTCGTCGCACAGCGGCTCGGCCGCCCAGGCCACATGCAGCGCCGCCTCGCGGAAGGCGATCTCGTGCTGGAACGCCGTGCGGAAGCGCTGGCGGTCGAACTCGTCGCTGAACTCGCCCGCCCGGGCCGGCAGCACGGCCAGCAGCGCAAGACCCCACACCGCCAGGCGGCGCCAGGCTGGCAACGGGATCGGGAACGGTGCAACACGCATGGACGAAAGTATGCATGCCCCGTGCCCGCCCACGGCACGCCCCGCGCGCTATGCTTCGCGCCCCCATGGCCGGCATCCACATCACCGACATCGAGGCCGCCATCAACTGGTGGCGCGCCCGTTCTCCGTCACCCGACGGCATCACCGCCTGCGCCGAGGTGCGGGCGCTGGCCGAGGTGTATGCCCTGCTGGTGTACTACCGCGAGAGCCTGGCCGATGAGGACAGCATGCCGGCCCGCGCCCGCGACGCCTGGCTGGCCTGGTACGCCCACACGCCCGACGCGCCCTGCATCGCCATCTGCTCCACCGCCCAGGGCGATGCGCTCTGCAAGGGCTGCGGCCGCACCGAGGACGAGGTGCAGGACTGGCCGGTGCTGAGCCCCGGCGAGAAGCGCGCGGTGTGGCGCCGCATCACCATGGAAGGCACGGCCTGGCGCTTCAACCGCTATGCCGAACGGGCCCAGCCAGGGGGCACGGCGCCCGGCGGCGCATGACCCCGGCCGCGCCGACCGGGCTGCGCGCCAGCGTGCAGCGCATCCTGCCGCTGGCCTGGCCGCTGTTCATCGGCCAGCTGGCGGTGCTGGCGTTCGCCACCATCGACACCGTGCTGGTGGCCCGCCATTCGCCCACCGACCTGGCGGCGCTGGCGGTGGGCAGTGCCAGCTACATCACCGTGTTCATCGGCCTGATGGGTGTGGTGCTGGCCATCAGCCCCACGGTGGGCCAGCTCTACGGCGCGCAGCGCCTGCACGAGGCCGGCCGCCAGGTTTGGCAGGCGCTGTGGCTGGCGCTGGGCTGCGCGGTGCTGGGCTGCGCGGTGCTGGCCTTTCCGGCGCCGTTCCTGGCGCTGAGCAAGGCCGGGCCCGAGGTGGCCGACAAGGTGCGCGGCTACCTGCTGGCACTGGCGGTGGCGCTGCCGGCCTCGCTGCTGTTCACCGTCTACCGCGGCTTCAACAATGCGGTGTCCCGCCCCAAGGCGGTGATGGCGCTGCAGCTGGGCGGGCTGGCGCTGAAGGTGCCGCTGTCGCTGGCCCTGGTCTCCGGCGTGCCGGCGCTGGGCATCCCGGCGCTGGGCGTGGTGGGCTGCGGCATCGCCACGGCAGTGGCGATGTGGGCGCAGACCGCCGTGGCCGTGGTGCTGCTGCGGCGCGATCCGTTCTACCAGCGCTTCGACCTGCTGGCGCCGGATGTGCGGCGGCCGCATGGTCCGTCGATCCGGGCGCTGCTGCGCCTGGGCATCCCGATGGGCCTGGGCATCGGCGTGGAGGTGACCGGCTTCGCCTTCATGGCGATCTTCATCTCGCGCCTGGGCGCCACGCCGGTGGCCGGCCACCAGATCGCCGCCAACCTGGTGTCGCTGCTGTTCATGCTGCCGCTGGCGCTGGGCAATGCCAGCAGCACCCTGGTGGCGCAGCGCATCGGCGCCGGCGACCTGGCCGATGCCCGCTGCCTGTGCTGGCACGGTCTGCAGCTGGGCGTGGGCCTGGCGGCGCTGGTGGGCGCGGCGGTGTTCGTCGGCCGGGAGCAGGTGCTGCAGCTCTACACCAGCAACCCGGCGGTGGTGGCCGCCGCCCTGCCGCTGCTGGCCTGGGTGGCGCTGTTCCACACGGTGGACGCGGCCCAGGCGGTGGCGGCCTTCGTGCTGCGCGCCTGGCGCATCGCCACCCTGCCCACCCTGATCTACGTGCTGGCGCTGTGGGGCGTGGGCCTGGGGGGCGGCCACCTGCTGGCCTTCAACCTGGGCGGCGGCGTGCCGGCCGACTGGCAGGGTGCGCGCGGCTTCTGGATCGCGTCCACCGCCGGGCTGGCGCTGTCGGCCGTGGGCCTGGTGGCGCTGCTGGCCTGGGTGCTGCACCAGCGCGGCGGCGCCGCGGTCAGGCCGGCCGCGGCAGGCGGATGACGAAGCAGCTGCCGCCGCCTTCACGCGGCTCGCAGCGCACCGTGCCGCCGTGGGCCTCGGCGATCTGGCGCACCAGGCTCAGCCCCAGGCCCACGCCGCCCTCGCGCTCGGCATGGCCGGGCAGGCGGAAATAGGGCTCGAAGATGCGCTCGCGCAGGTCGGCCGGCACGCCAGGGCCACGGTCGCTCACCCGCAGCTGCACCGCGCCATCGGCCGCCGCCACCACCTGGGCCTGGATCTCGCCGCCACCGCCGTAGCGACGGGCGTTCTCCAGCAGGTTGCGCAGCGCGCGGCGCAGCAGGCGCTCATTGCCCGGGCGCACCAGGTGCTGCGGCTCGCCCTGGGCCTCGACTTCGGCATCCACCCGCGCGGCCTCCTCGGCGGCGATGCCGAGCAGGTCGACCGGATCGCTGAGGTCCAGCGCGGCCCCGGCGTCCAGCCGGCTGGCCAGCAGCACCTCCTCGACCAGCGCATCGAGCTCGGCCACGTTGGTGTCGATCTCGCGCTTCAGGCCGGCTCGCTGGCTCTCGGGCAGCTCGGCGTACATGGCCACCGCCATCTTCAGCCGGGCCAGCGGCGAGCGCAGCTCGTGGCTGGCATTGGCCAGCAGCGTCTGGTGGCTGCGCACCAGGGCCTCGATGCGCTCGGCCGCCAGGTTGAAGGTGGTGGCCACGGCGGCCACCTCGTCCTTGCCGTTGTCGTCCACCCGCTGGGCCAGGTCCCCGGCACCGAAGGCCTGCACGCCGAGCTTGAGCGCCTCCAGCCGGCGGGTGAGCCGCCGCACCACCGGGTAGGCGCCGGCGGCCACGGCCACGAACAACAGCGCCACCAGCACCAGCGGCCCCACCGCGCCAGGCAGGCCGAAGGGCATGGGCAGCAGGGGCGGCAGCGGACCCACGGGCGGCGGCCGCTCGCCCAGCGCCGGCCCAGGCTGCTGCTCGCCCAGCAGCGGTCCGCGCTGGGCGCGCAGCATCATCACGCCACCGCCGCCATTGCCGTTGCGCCAGGCCAGGATCTCCTCGGTGGCCGCGCCTTCGGGCCCCGGCGGACGCCGCAGGCTGCTGCGCCGCGCCAGCCACAGCGTGCGGCCGTCGTCCAGGCGCACGGCGGTGGCGGCAATGCCACGGCCGCCCTCGCGCCGCATGTAGCTTTCCGAGGCGGCGATGCGCACGCCGCGGCGGTCATCCAGCGCCAGCGGCACCTGCAGCCGCGCCGACCAGTCGCGCAGCGCTTCCGCCTGCTCGGCCAGCGGCGCATCGGCCGACGGCAGCGCACGCTGCACCAGGTCGGCCCAGGCCGCCAGGCGCTCGCCGGCGGCGGCCTCCAGGCGGGCGCGCTCCTGCTCGACATGCTGCTGCCACAGCCAGCCCGACACCAGCGCGAACAGCGCCAGCGCCGCCACCACCGTCAGCCAGATGCGCAGGTAGAGCGACTTCATGCCCGCTCCCCACCGCCGCTGCTGCTGCAGCCGTCACCGCCGCCAGTGCGGCTCATTCATCGGCGTCCTGCTTGCGGGCGAACACATAGCCCGAGCCGCGCACGGTGAGCACCCGCTTGGGCATCTTCGGGTCGTCCTCGATGCAGGCGCGGATGCGCGAGACATGCACATCGATGCTGCGGTCGAAGGCTTCCATCGGGTGGCCCTTGAGCGCGTCCATGATCTGGTCGC
The DNA here is from genome assembly GCF_005403045.1 of Pseudaquabacterium pictum. Lineage (GTDB taxonomy): Bacteria > Pseudomonadota > Gammaproteobacteria > Burkholderiales > Burkholderiaceae_C > Pseudaquabacterium > Pseudaquabacterium pictum. Next base: position 105,785 of record NZ_BJCL01000012.1, on the reverse strand, counting down.
GGCTGAGCACCCGGCCGGCGCTCTGCGCCAGCACCACCAGCAGGTCGAACTGGTGGCCGGTCAGGTCGGCCGGCTTGCCGTCGATGCGGGCCTGGCGCGCGCCCAGGTCGATTTCCAGCCGGCCGAAGCGCAACACCTCGTCGGCCGCCGGCTCGGGGCTGGCGCGGCGCAGCAGGGCCTTGACCCGGGCCAGCAGCTCGCGCGCCTCGAAGGGCTTGGACAGGTAGTCGTCGGCACCCAGCTCCAGGCCCAGCACCCGGTCCAGCGGTTCGCCGCGGGCGGTCAGCATCAGCAGCGGCAGGCGCTTGAGCCGGGCATCGGCCCGCAACTCACGGGTGAGGTCGAGTCCGTCACCGTCGGGCAGCATCAGGTCGAGCACCAGCGCATCGTAGGGGCCGCCGCGCAGCCGTTCGCGGCCGGCGGCCAGCGAGCCGGCGGCGTCCACCTCATAGCCGTTGGCACGCAGGTAGTCGCCCACCATCGCCGTCAGCCGCACGTCATCATCGATCAGCAGCAGCTTGCCGTTCATGGTGCTCCCGTCCTGCCTGTCGTCTTGCAATGAAAAAGCGCCCCGGCGCTACAGTGCGCCGGGGCGAATCCTGGAGGCCTGTGGTGCCGGCACCGCCGAGGTCAGCCCTTGGGCGCAGCCGGGCCGCCGTGCGGATGGTGGCGGTGGTCCATCCTGTTGTGCCGCGCAGCCATGCGCTCGGCGATCTTGGCACGCTGCTCGGGTGTCAGCACAGCCTGCGCATCCAGCATGGCCTGCAGCGACCGCTTGGTGACGGCATCGTGCCGGGCCAGCTGCTGCTGGCGCAGGGACTCCGCAGCGGCCGCATCGACCTGTGGCGCCGCCATCAGCGCCAGCATCTGACCGTGCAGGGAACGGCCGGCCTCGCGCTGGCTGCGCAGGTCGTCGCCGGCGGCCTTGAAGATCTCGCGCAGCTTGCTCTTCTGCTCGGCGCTGGCGCCGACCTCGTCGAGGAGGCGCTCGGGGATGGCCATGCCCGGCATGCCCATGCCCGGTGCCATGCGGTGGTGGGCGGCGTGTTGCGGCGCGGCCGGCTGGGCGTGGACCTGGCCGGCGCCGAGGCCGGCCACGGCCACCAGCAGACCGGCGGCACTGAGCTTGAGGAAGGTGCTGCGCTGGGCGGGCAGGCGCATGGTGGTCGGTGTCATCGGTGGGTCCCGTGTGCGTTGTCGATGCAGCAAATTCTGGGCAACCGGGGTGTCCTGGCCTTGTTCACACGGTAAAGATCGGTAAACCCCCACGAACCGGGGGTCAGGGCCGCGGTGCGCCCTCCACCCGCACCAGCCGCCGGCGCACGCTGAACTCGGGATTGGCACAACGCAGCTCCAGCCGCAGCAGCAGGCCGTTGGTGCGGTCCACCGCCATGACGCCGTCCAGCCGGGTGCTGGCCTGATCGAGGCCCGCAACGCCCGCGCTGGTGGCCGGCGCCTCGCCAAACAGCTCGATCACCGCCACGTCGAAGCGGCGGCCGGCGATCGTCTGCGGCCCGGTGGCCACCACCTGGCCACGCACGCGTGCCGTGGCCCGCACCTGGTCGGCTGCAGCCAGGTCGCCGGACAGCACCTGGCCCAGGCTCAGGTCGGACTTGAGCAGGCGGCGCCAGCCCAGCAGCGGCGCGCGGCTCTCCAGCACGGTGTTGCCGGCCAGGTCCTGGCGCCAGGCCTGGTCGAACGGCTTGTTGTCGAGGTCGACGCGGAATTCGATCTGGTCGCGGCGCAACGCGGTCACCTGCATGCCCAGCAGGTGCACCGGCGCGCCGGTGGCGCTGCGCTCCTCGTAGACCAGGCGGTCGCCCAGGGCCACCGGCAGCGCAGCCTGGCGCTGGGCCGCCATGGTCTCGGACGCTGGCGGGCAGGACTGGCGGGCCAGCACCGTGCGCAGAGCCTCGTAGCGGCCCTTCAGCTCGGCCAGCTGGGTGGCCTCGAGGCCGTCGGGGCGCATCGCCAGCAAGGCTGGCCAGAACACGGTGACACCCAGGCCCAGCGCGATCATGTTGTTGCCCACGCGCGAGTCGACGGCATAGGCCACATCGGCGGCGCGCTGCTGCACGGTGTCGAGCTCGTCGTGCAGGCGGTCGCAATCCCAGCCGGCGTAGGTGGCCGGGTCGGCGGCGCTGGGCGCCACCTGGTCGGACCGCGTCGCGCAGCCCGCCAGCAGGCCGATGCCCAGCACCACGGCCGCCGCACGCCGCATGGCCTGCGCTGCCAGCCCGGCGCCACACGCCGCCACCCCCGTTGTTCTCATGGCGGTGGATTGTGCCCGCTGTCCGGCAGCCGGCCGTTCAGCCGGAGCGGGCGAACCGGAACACGCCGAGCATCAGCAGCAGGGCCAGCGGCGCATCGACGAAGGTGGTGTAGACCAGCCAGTGGTCCTTGCTCAGCAGCTGGGTGGCCAGCAGGTTGAGGCCCGCCATGCACAGGCCCATCACGGCCAGGCCAAGGGCGAGCCGCTGCGGGTCGACAGGCATGCCGACCATGTAGCGCGCGAGGCGCGCGCCGAAGTAGCGTCCGCGGTTGAGCAGCGCGTCCAGCAGGATGACCGCTGCCACCAGGGTGCCGAGGATGCTGCCCTTGAGCTGCACCATGCGCTCATCCTCGAAGTAGAGCGAAAAGCCGGCCGACAGCAACAGCGTGCACACGCCGAACAGCGCCAGGCCACCCAGCAGGTCCAGCTTGACGAAGCGCTGCACCACCACGACGGCCAGCCCGGCGGCCGCGCCCACCAGCGCCGCCGTGGTGAGGCTGCCGGTGGCCTTGCTGACGATGAAGAAGAGCAGGCCCAGCGCGATGTCGACGATCAGCGACGGCTTGTTGCGCAGCCACTGTGCGCGGTCGCGCTGCTCCTGCTCGCGCAGCTGCTGCAGCGCTTCCGGCGTGACCGGCCCCTTGCCTGCCAGCATCGGCCAGGCGATGGTGCGACCGGGGTGGCTTTCATGCACCAGCACGCCGTCGACCCGCACCGCAATGGCCGTGGTCCACCAGCCGGCGTAGCCGGCTTCCACCTCCAGCAGCGCGCCATCAGGCAGCACGGCCTGCAGCCGGTGGTTGCGGTGGTCGGCCAGGGTGCCGGACAGCGCGGTCCCATCCTGGGCGAGGGCCTGGCCGTCGCGCAGCAGGACTGAGCGCAGGTGGGTGAGGCCGGTCTCGATGTTCACCTGGAACGGCTGGCCGTTCACGGTGAAGTTGCGGCGGTAGGTCCAGAGCTTCATCGTCGGCGTGCCGTGGCAGCACGGTGCTGCGGCGGATCGGCAGCTGCATCCAGGGCGCGGCGGCGCTGGCAAGCTGGCGGAGCAGGAGTCTGTCAAGAGTGGCGCCAATTCTAGCTTTCCGGGCCGTTTCCCCTCTGTCCGCCAGCTTGTCCGCCAGCAGTGCGGGGGTTCTATCGGGGTCGGGCCGGCGCGATCACCCTGCATCGCTGCTCGTGTCCGGTGCGCCTCTCGGCTACCACTGCGCCGGCCCGATGGGCAGTGTCTGCGCCTGGCCTGGTGCCAGCAATCCCGCCCAGGTGGGGCCCCAAAGGTGGGAAGCCAGGCAGCACTCATGCAGCCTGATTGCTGGTCAACACCTCCCGAACCATCTCACGCCAGGCATCGCTGAGCCCGCCCATGTCGAACCCGGCCGGCGGCGTCAGGCAGTCGTCGGAGCCCGGCTCACGCTCGAAGTAGCAGCAGCTGCCCAGCGGCGCGTGAATGTGCAGCCGGCCGCGGAACATGCAGCGGGCGGAGTTCCCGGAGGGCGTCAAGCCGCGGTAGTGGTGGCAGTGCCAGCAAGCACGCTGCAGGGCTTCGAGGGCGGAGTCGGTGAGCATGCCCGCCATGGTCGGCCGCGGCTGGCTCAGCAACCGACCCAGTGGCGCCTGGCGGACGGCAGCGCGGATACTGGTCCCGATCTTCACGACATAGGGGGCCAGATGAACCGGTTACAGAGCTTCTTCCCCGCGTATCAGGATCTCGAGCGGGCGCCAGTTGTCGAGATTGCAGCGGGCGTGCTGCGAAGCATCGCCATCAAGTTGCCTCGGGTCACTGATGCCGTATGCACCCAAAACCTGCTGTCGGAGGTGCGGAGCATCTACAACCGTTGGGAGTCCGCCTTTGCGGTGTCCGAGGCGATCACCTGGCTCTGGACGGAGAAGCTGCTGTGCAGGGCGCCAGATCATGGCGAGCAGTGGTACACGCTTACTCGTTTGGGGCGCGAAGCTGCACAGGCCCCCGACTTTGCTGCATGGTCTGCGGACCGGCTGCTCCCAGATGAACTGGTGCACCCCGACCTTCGAATCACCTGCATGTCTCTGTTCCGACAGGGGATCTTCGACACCGCGGTGTTTGAAGCCTTCAAGACTCTAGAGGTGGCAGTTCGTCGCGCGGCCGGGCTAGGCGATTCGCTCCTGGGCGTAGCCCTCATGCGCGCCGCGTTCAAGACTGGGTCCGGCCCCCTCACGAACCCGGACAGCGAAGCTGGCGAACAGGAATCCCTGATGCATCTCATGGCTGGCGCAATTGGCAGCTACAAGAACCCGCAGAGTCACCGTCGCGTGGGTGTGGAGGCAGCAGAGGCGCGGGAAATGATCGTTCTGGCCTCTCACCTGCTGAGGATCGTAGACAGCCGAGCTGCGGCTCCCAATCCTTGAGTGCCGCGGCACCTCCTGGCGTGGCTAGGACTTGCCGAGTCGCGGGCCGCCCGTTCGTCAGTCTCGCTTGGCGTCTTGCCGTGCCCGTCTCTCCGTTTCCGCATCTACCCACTTGATGACCCACCAGCTGCAGATCGCGTAGAGCGCCGATCCGTAGACGATCAGCAGCCCTTCTGCAACCTCGCGGCTTGCCAGCGCCCAGTGGTGAAGGATCGAACCAGCGAAGCCCACGAGAAGCCAGGCGGCCCCGACCCACCAAAGGCTGAAGCGACGCGGCTTGACCATTGACCCCCCCTTGCAGCTGGCAACAGCTGCGGACTTTGCTCAGGGTCCGGCCGACCGTCAACACCACGGACTGCAGCCAGCTGTGGCCCTCATGGTTGATCGTCGCCCCAGGGTGGCGAGCCGGTGTCGGTCTGGGCGGTGCGGGGCGCGCTGGCCGACGCTACGGCCTGCCGCTTCCGGGTCAGCTGATAGGCAGTCATCACGGCATCGGCAGTGATGCTCAGGCCGGCTTTCGTTGCGCCGTCGCGGTCCTGCCAGGTCTTCACCTTGGCCCTGCCGTTGACGGCCAGCGCGTCGCCCTTGCTCAAGGAGCCGATCTGCTCGGCGGTGCTGCCGAAGGCGATCAGGCTCACCAGCGAGTCGGCCTCGCCATCGTGGGCGATCATCTTCGCCAGGACGTAGGGCTTCCTGCCGGTGCCGCTGCGCCGGTCTGGATCGGCAATCAGCTTGCCGGTGACGAGGGCAGTGACGCTCACCGGGTGGCCTCCTGCCGCTTCACTTCGGCTGCCACTTGCCAGCCTTGTGCGCCGTGTGCGCCGCCTTGGCCAGCGCCAGCACCACCCGCGGATGACTGCCGAGCCGGGTGGCCTCCAGCCAGGCCAGAAGGCGCGCATCGCGCTGCACCCAGGCCCGGGCCAGGTCGGCGGCACGGTCGGCGGCCTCAGCGCTGCCGAATTCCCTCCGCAAGCGCTCGTCGACCTCGCGCAGCCATTCGACTTCCGTTGCTTCGTCGGGCGGTCCGTCGCGGTGGATGCTGGCGCCGATGTCGACCAGCTGCACCGCATCGTTGGCGGCGATCCCGTGGGCCTTGAAGGTGCCGGCCCACTCGCTGGCCACTGCTGCAGCATCATCGCCAGCCAGGCCGGCGGCCTCAGCTGCGCGGCCCAGGTGGACTACCACCTCGCTGCCGTGCGGCATTGCATCGGCCTGGGCCGCCAGGGTCTCCACCAGGCTGCCGCGGGCTTTGACCTCTGCGGCATCGGCCGGCGGCGGCGCTGGTGGTGCGCTCATGTCGGCGGTGTTGGAGGCCGGCGGTGTTGCTGCAGCCGGCGGGGCAGCCGGCGCGGCTGGCGCTGCTGGTGGCGGCGTCAGGTCGTCCACCATGCCGGGGCTGTTGTCGTAGAAGGCGGCCATAGCGTCAGGCTGCGGCGCGCTGCTCGTCGGTGGCCAGTTCGTCGGTGGCGGCCTTGATCGCGGCGGCCAGGCCATAGGTCAGCAGCTCGTCGCACTTGGCGATGTCCTCGCGCAGGATCTGCAGCAGGTCGCCCTTGACGTAGCGGTCACCCTTCTCGCCAGCCCGGGGCGGAACCACGCTGACGAACGGGTCAAGGTCCAGGCCCAGGCGGCCCACACCAGCCCGCCACAGGGCAGCGGCAATCGACGCCGACACAGGGGCGGCGCGCCAGCTCATTGCGTTGTCGTACCTCGACCGATCGTCAGACGGCAAGTTGCCACGCATGACGGCCCGGCACAGTTCGCGGTGGGTGTCGCTCAGCGTTGCGAACTCGGACAGCATCGGCCCGATGGCCTCGACGTGGGCCAGCAGCTTCTCGGACAGCGCGGCCATTCGCTTGCCCGTGACCGTCACCTCCTGACGATGCTCGGACAGCTCCGCCAGGCGCTTGCGGCGCTCTGCTGCGCTGCCGCGGCGGCGCAGCTCATGGATGGCAGCTTCCAGGCGGCCGAGTTCGCGGTCATGCCCGGCGATCTCGCGCTCGAGCGTCTCCACCTCAGCGCGTAGCTGGGTGCTGCCCGGGGCCATGGTCAGGTCGAAGGACTTGTCACGCAGCAGCGTGGTGGCGCTGTCGCGGTCGGCCTTGATGGTGCGGATCCGCGCTTCCAGTGCGGCGACGTTCGGGGCGGTTGCCATGTGTGGCTCCAGTCGGTGGTGAGTCAGAGGACGTTGTCGGCGGTGGCGCGCCAGGCGCTCGGGTCGCTGGTGAAGAAGATCGACACGGCTCCACCAGTGAAGGCAGCGCCAGCCGTGATCTGCTGCAGGCCCAGATAGCGCTTGGCGCCCTGCAGGTCCTCGCACGAAATGCAGAACACCCGCCGGCCGGCGGTCAGCGCGGCCAGCGCAAGCGGGCCGCTGCTGGCGTGCACGGTGGGCGTGCTGGTGCTGGGCGTGCTGGTGCTGTCGCTCACCAGGCGGAACTGCGCAGTTGCAGCACCGCCAGACGTTGCGGTGGTGGACACCAGCACCACGAGGTAGGCGCCCGGCAGTGCCCGCGTCGAGTTGCCGGCGCCGATCTGCTGGCCTTGCGTGTCAATCACGTCGCCCAGGTTGTAGGTCCCGGCCGCGCCGGTGTTCAGCGCAACGGCAGTGCCGAGCTCGGAATGCTGGTCGAGGATCACGATGGATGCTCCGGTGTTGAGGTGTCGCCACTGTCGGTGGCGTAGCCTCGGGCGGCAATGTCCGCACACCCAAGAAACACACGCGGCGGACCAGCAAGGGACTGCAGCCAGGACCACGCGCAGAGCCAGCAACGGCGCGGCCTTTGAACCCTGCCGACTCCTTCAAGCCTGGCAGCCGGCGCGGCGATCAAGCGGCAATGTTGCCGCTTGGTGCGGTCGTTGCTGTCGACTGCACCAGAGGGGCCGCTTCTGGCGGTCGTGGCGCTCGACCGCCTGACCGGTCGGTGGTCGTTGCCGGCGACCGCCGACGAACGTGGCCGCGCTGGCTCAGCGGGTGATGATCGCCCGAGCCCCATGCACCGGCCGGTACCGCAGCGCCCCGCGCTCGATGGTGATGCTCCGCAGCGCGGCGGCCAGATCCCATGAGCCCGTTTCACGCTCGACCCATGGCGCTGCCGTCTCACGGATCGCAGCCCGCACCACGTTCGCGGGCTGTCGCGCACCAGGCGCGGCGAAGTCGCTCGCCATCACTGTTTGCCCCCGTCCCGCATCGATGGCAGTCCATGCCGCCCGCAGGCCCATCAGGTCGGCCTCGAACTCTGCCGGGCTGTCCGTGCCGATCAGCCAGCGCGCAGGGCCCAGCTGGCGGAAGGTCAGCGGCGCGGCCTGGGCGCGGGCCAGCTGCTCAAGCACGCCGGCCACGAACGGCGCGCCAGCAGTCCCGGCCAGGGCGGGGACCGTGGGCAGCCACTGTGCAGCGGCGCGCAGCCAGCGGGCGCGCTCGGCGGGTGTCAATCCTTGCCCTCTTCAGCCAGCAGCCGCAGGCGCGCGCGGGCCAGCCATACCGCGATGCTGTCGTCGTCCGTGCGGGCGGCGAGTTGCTCCCACCTTGCCCTGTCCTCGGCCTTGATGACCTCGGGCGGCGTCGTCTCGCGGCGCTCCTTCAATCGCTCGCGGGCCTCGCGCAGCAACTGGGCGATGCCTGGGCGGGTGGCCTCTGCAATGCGCTGCTCCAGACGGCGCACGCGGGCGCGCATGGGGTGTGTCATCGCTTGGACCCTTCTTCCAGCGCCGCGATGCGGTCTGCCAGCTCGGCGCCCTCGATCAGCCGCCCGAGGATGCTCAGCACGTTGGCCAGCTTCGACACGTCGGCAATGTCGCGCTTCCCGGCCTTGCCGTCGCGATACAGGCGCGCCAGCTCGGCCTTCACGTCGTCCATCGTCTTCAGCGGCAGCCGCATCCGGGCGGGGGGTGCAGCCGGATCGCCAGCATTGGCGCGGGTTTCGTCTTCGTCTCGCATGTCGTTCGCTGCCACTTGGCGCGCTCCTACAGGTCAACCACTGCCACGCTCACGCGCAGCTCTCGGGCAAGGTCTGCCAGCGCGGAATCGCGGCCGGCTCGGTACTCGGTCACCTCAGCGGGTGTCATGCGCTGCGGGATGCTCGGCTCCCATTCGATGCAGGCGGAAGCAGTCACGCCAGGGCGCGGCCTCGGGCAGCTCAGGGTGGCCCGGTAGGCACCCACGCGCCAGGAGCGAGTGAAGGCGGCTTCGGCGCTCATGGGGTGGTCTCCGCGGTGACTTGTGTGCGCGCTGTTCCCCCCATACCCCCCGGCGGCGAAGTCGCCGCAGTCGCCGCAGGCTCCGCGGGACTCGCCGCGCCCGGTGCGGTGGCTGCGGGATCATCTGAAGTCGCCGCAGTCGCCGCAGTCGCCGCAAAGTCTGCGATGTCGGCCACCTGTGCACCGGCCGGCGTCACCTGCCAGCGCTCCCGCGGCTTCCGGTCGCTGCCCCGGTACTCGACTTTCTGCAGCCAGCCGCGCCGCTCAGCGTTGCGCAGCAGGTCGAACACCTGGCCGTTGTTCAGCCGGCGGGGGAATGAAGCCTCACCCCGCATCAGGACGCCGGCATGGGTGCGGCTGTTGGTCGCGGTGGTGACGAACTCGCGGCGCCCGGTGAACTCGTGCACCAGGCGCAGCAGAGCCCGGGTGTCGTTGTCGCTGGCGATCCGCTGCACTGTCCCGCTCAGCGGTTGATCCAGCGTCGGCAGCCCATCGGCGGGCCACACCAGCCGCAACGGCTCGCGCAGCGGTCCGAGGTTGTTCTTCTGGTGCTCCAGCAACAGCGTTCCGTCCTTGTCCCTGGACAGGTACAGGCGGGACCGTGCGCTGTTGTGCCAGGCAGTCGAGCCCGAGTAGCCCTCGCTGCCCGAGCGCTCGCCGCGGCTGGTTCCCTTGTCGACGTGGGCCAGCAGCAGCACGGCGCCGCCGGTGTCGCGCACCATGCTGGCCAGCAGCCGAACGAAGGCCCGCACCTCGGGCCGTGCGTTCTCATTGCCGCCCATCGTGTCGCTGGCGTTGTCGACGATCAGCAGCGCGCCGGGCTTGTCCGCCAGGAACTCGCGCAGCCGTTCGCCGGTCGGGGTCGGCCCGAAGGTCTGCCGGCCAGCTGCATCCGTCATGGGCGAACCAAGCTCAGGCGCGCCGTGGGTGGCATCCAGCACGGTGACCATGCCAGCCAGATCGGCCGCTGACAGACCCGCGGCGCGCAGCACATGCCGAAGCCGGCGGCGCACGGTGTCCGCGCCATCCTCGGCGCTGAAGAACACCACCGGCGCCGGTGTTGTCGCCACCCCGAACAGCGGCGCACCACGCGGCACCGCAGCAGCCAGCATCAGCGCAATGGTGCTCTTGCCTGTCCCGCCGTGGGCACCGAGCATCGTCACCTCACCGGCCGGGATGTACCCGTGCCAAGCCCATTGCTGCTGCGGCAGCTCGGCGCTGTCGAGGTCATCCAGCGGCACCACGCGCCAGGGGTCCGGCAACGTTGCCGGACCTGCTGCCGGCAGGGTGCTGGCCAGCAGCACCTCCAGCGCGTCAAAGCCCTCAGCCCTCGCGTAGTCGTTCGCGTCGAAGTTGTCGGGACTGCCCGCCGGCATCGTCACCACCTCGACGCCCAGCTCTGCGGCCACTGCGACCGCGTCGGCCTCCTTGCCGGCATCCGGCACCAGCACCACACGCGCAGCGGGGTCGCGTTCGCGCAGCTCGGCGGCCACGCGCTTGACGTTGCCCCAGCCGAAGGCCACCACAGCAGCGGCGCCGGTTGCCTTCCAACATGCCCAAGCCTGGCCGATGCCCTCGACCACGTAGGCCAGCCCGCCGGGCTGCAGGTCGCCCACCACGAAGACGCCGGCCATAGGAGCGCCGCGCAGATTCAGTTTCTTGCCGGAGCCGGGCGGCGGGATGAACTGCAGACTCACCGGCTCGCCGCCGCTCAGCGGGAGCACTGGCACCACCAGCCACCCGGCCACCGATGAGCGAGCAATGCAGAGCGGGTCGCCGGCCGGCACCACGCGCAGACCATGCGGCGCGCCGTCCTTGGCGACTACGTACGGGTGATCGGAAGTCGCAGGCAGGCACCGCGCCCACACCTCGGCGGCCCCCGTGCTGCGCTGGGTCGGCACTGGCGCGCTCTCGCGCTGCTGTTGGACCTTGCGCCCAGCTCCCGGGCGGGCTCCATCCGGCCGCCAGCCGGCGCCGGCTGCCAGGTGGAACAGCGTTCCCGGGCCGATGCCCTTGCCGTCCTTGATGCTGCGCCAAGTGTCGCGGGCTGCAGCGGCGTTGTAGCTGTCGGCCTGGGCGCTCCAGCTGTCGAAGTCCTCGAAGCTCAGGCCCGCGGCCTTGGCAGCCATGCCGGCGCGCACCCACTCATCCCGCGGCAGATCGGGGGGGATGGCCTGCAGAGCGTCGCGGGCTCGCGCCAGGTCGGCCATGCCACTCATGCAGCCGCCCCCATGCGCGTGAGCAGCGCCTCGAGCTCGTCCAGGCTGGCGAACTCCCGGGTGAGGCTCCAGCGGCTCAGCAGCCAGGTCGGTTGCCCGCGGTCGTTGTGGCTCGGCGTGACGATGGCACCGATCAGGGCAGCACGAGCGGTGGCAGTCGCCTGGCGCTTGACCAGTGCCGCCCGTCGTTGCTCGTCCTGCTCGATCACCGGCAGCGCAACGCTGAGCATCTGCAGCATTTCCAGCGTGTCGGGGCTCATTTGGTGCGCCTCACGATCAGCTGCTGGCGCCGGCCATTCCATGCCGTGTACTCCAGTTCGATCACGCCGCCCACAGGCAGCCCGGCGGGCTGGGCGCCCTGGGTTTCCAGCAGGTCCGTGACTTCGCCCAGCTGCCACGCGACAAGCGCGAGTGCATCTGCGGTGCGCGCTTCGGGCGACCGGGCGGGCGGTGGTGTGGTCCGGGCGTTCATGCCGGCACCCCGCGGGCCTTCATGCGGTCAATCTTGGCGCGGCGCAGCTGGGCCGGTTCGCTGCCAGGGTTCGCCTGGCGCGGCGCGTTGAGGATCGCTGCCTCCAGTTCGGAGCGAACCCACCGACGCATGCGCGGGCCGAGAACCACCGGCCTCGGCATCCAAGGCTCCTTCATCACGTCGGCGAACTTGCGGGCCGACATTCCCAGCACGTCCCGGGCGGCCTGCTCATCGGTCAGTAGCGCCGCGGTGGCGGAACGAACGGGGGATTGGCGGGTCGCTGGGCTGGAAGCCCTGCCGTTGCTGGTGGTTTGGCTGCTGCCCTGTCCGCCATCATCTGGATTCAACACTGTTCGCGCTCCGTCGCTGCACCTAGCAGCCATGCGGCGGAGTCTCTAGAACGGCAGTTGAACCGAGGGGTTGTTTACCCCTTTTTGACCTTGATGCGGCTGAGCAGGTAGTCCCGGTGCGCTCCGGCGGTCAGTGGTGCATCCCCACCCAAGAAGCCACCATCCTCGGCCGGCGGCGGCTCTGGCAGCAGCCCCTGGCGCACCAGCAGCATTGCCGCCATCTCGACGGGTGGAAGGTGGTCGACACTGGCGCGGCTGGCCCTGTCGCGCCTCCAGGCTAGGTCAATCCGCCCCAGCTTCGGCGCTCGGCCGCTGCCGTAGGCATCGCTGCACCGCTCGTGGATCGCCTCGACACCATCAGCGCTCAGGTCGCGGCTGCTCCAGATCCCGGTGGCTGCAGCGGCTACAGCCTTGCAGGCATCGCGCCGCGGCCAGCCAAGCGCCCACATGGTGGTGACGGCCGCTGCGATTGCCTCGTCCTGCTGCCTGATGCCGCGGCGGGCGGTGTTGGGTGGTCTGCCGCCCTTCGACTTGGCGGCAGCCTTGGCCACGTCTCCCGACGTTGCCGCAGTGCTGGCCGGGCTGGTGGGCCCGGTCTTGGGTTTGGCCATGCCGAAGGCGCTCAGTCGTATGGCCGGGCTGCTGCTTCAAGCACCCACGCTTCTGCCTGGGCCCGGTCAAAGAACCCGCGCTGAAGGATGCCCTGGCTCACAGCGATCCGCTGGGCGAACTCCTTGAACATGCCCGCGTGTCTCGGTTGGACCAGCAGCGCACGAGGGAGCGTCCGATGCTCGGCCGACAGACAGTTCAACGCCGCGTCAAGGTCGCTTCCCTTGAAGTGGATGCTGGCCTGGGTGAAGTCCAACACCACGGCGCGGGCGAAGGTGCGGACAGATGCCTGAGCCCAAGCATGCCCCATCAGCAGGAACGATGCGTTCACCGGTCCAGCGTATCGCGCGGTCACAAGTTCGCCGTCTGGAATCAAGGTCAGCGAGACATCGGCCATGTCCAGCACTCGGAACGGCCAAGCGCATGGCTCCTGCTTCACCAGCGACTGGCCACCATCGGCCAGGATGGCGCTGCGGAACCGGTCGAACCCGCCCAACTGCTTCGGCTTCCGGGCGCGCCGTTGGTTGAGGTCAGCCATTGCGCGGGCCCTCCAGCGCGGCAACCTTCAGCCGCATGACTTCCATCAGTGCCTGCAGCTCGTAGGCAGTGGGCGCCAGGAACGTGGCCAGCTTCTCGGCGGTCGTGTCGGTCCCAGGATGCGCGCAGGTCCACTCGTCGAGCTGCGCGTACAGCAGCGCGGCGCGCGACTGCGTCGCAGCCATCAAGGCGGTGAGCGACGCGGCCGGATTCACCATCACTGCGCAGTCGGTCTCGACACCGACACTGCCGCCGGTGCGGTGCTGGCTTTCGTGCGGGGGCACCAGGGGGATGAGGTCAGCCATGGGCCTTCTCCGTCCTGGCGCTGGCGCTGGCGCTGGCACCGACCATGCCGCCACGCTCAAGCGCAGCCATCACCATGCCGCCCAGCTCGAAGGCCCGATTCGCGGTTTGCGTGTGGTAGGAGCTGACCACTTCAATCAGCGCACGGGCCGCGTCGTGGTCGGTGCTGCCGCCCAGCTTCTCGTCCATCGCCTCCAACGTGTGGTTGACTGTCTCCATGCGATCCACCAGCTCGCCCAGCTTGCGGGCGATGGTGTGCACCAGGTGATAGGTCTCCATCTTCCGCCCAGCTGCGACGCACTCAAAGCCGCAGCTGTCGAAGCGATCCAGGGCGTCAGCGATGGGGCAGGGGCGGCCCCAGCGGTCAAGTAGTGCCGGCTCGGTGCCGGCGACAATCGGGGTAGCAGTCATTTCGATCTCCTGTTGATCGTGGTGGTTGTCAGGTCGGGCCGGAAGCTCTCACCCTTCCGGCTCGGCCGCCTTGCCGCAGGACCGCTGCGGCGCCGGTTCAAGATCAGCGGCGCCGGGCGCCGGTCATGCCATTGGCGAAAGCTGCCGCAGCCCCCAGCCAGGTGGTGAGCCCCACCAGCAGCGCCGGCCCGGTGTCCATGAAGCGCACAGCAGCGCCGGCACCGATGAAGAACACCAGGGCGGTGACAGCAAGCCCGATGCCGAAGGCGCGTGCGTTCATTGCTTCTTCTCCGGTTCCGGTGCCTTGTCGATCTTGGTCCGCACCCACTGCGGGCCACCCAGCCGGGCCAGCTTGTCCTTCTGCGGCGGCGTCATGCGGATGGTCACGGGCACGGTTTCTGCCCCCTCCTGCAGTGACGGGCGCCCCGGGCGCTTCGCTGCTGGCTTCGTCGTGGTCTTTGTCGTCGGCATGCGGGTTAATGTATGCGCAAACTCTGACGACTAAAAGCGCTTTTTGTATGCGCTAACTCAGTGACTCATGCTGCGCGCAGCGGCACCACGTTGGACGCGGGCAGCTCGGCCAGGTACTCGGCCCACGCCACCAGCAGGGCGGCGCGCTCCTGGGTGAACTGACTCCGGTTGTAGGCGGCGCGCACCCGGTCGGCCTCGTTGTGGGCGAGACAAGCCTCGATCACGTCGGGCCGGGCCGCGCCTGTCTCGTTGGCCCAGGTGCTGAAGGTGGCGCGGCACAGGCCATGCACGGTGGTGCGCTCACGCATGCCCATGCGGTCCAGCACCGTGAGCATGGCCATGTTGGACAGCGGGCGGGCCTCTCCGTCCGCACTCAGCATCGGCGACGGGAACACCCAGGCGGCGTGCTGGCCCAGCTGCCCCTGCAGGATCTCGACGGCGCGGGGCGTCAGGTGCACGGTGTGGTCACCGTTCTGCTCACCACCCTTCATCCTTTCAGCGGGCACAACCCAGGTCGCTCGGTCGAGGTCGAACTCCCCCCAGGTCGCGCCCAGCACTTCGCCAGTGCGGGCGGCGGTCAACACGGCCAGCTCCAGGCAGCGGGCGGCGGTGCCCTCGGCCTCGCGCAGTTGCAGCATGAAGGCCGGCGCCTCTCGGTAGGGCAGCGCCCGGAACTCGCCCCGCTTGCGCTTGTCCTGGGCCTCGGCCATCTTCCGGCGGATCGCCGCCGCGGGATTGCTGGTGCACCGGCGGTGGAAGATCGCATCCTCGAACACCGCATCCAGGCGCTGGCGGATTCGCTGCAGCGTCTCGGGCAGCTTGTCGCCGCTGGTCAGGTTGCGCGCCCGCTCGTGGGGCTTGATCGCCAGCAGGGCGGCCAGCAGGGCCGGCGGCTCGATGCTGTCGACCGGGGCATGCCACAGGCTCGCAGGCATGTGGTTCTCCAGGGAGGCGATCCACTGCGCCGAGTGCTTGCTGGTGCGGGTCGGCTCGATCACCCGCTCGTGATAGTCCCGGGCTGCCCTGGCCAGCGTCATCTGCTGGCGGGCCTTCTGCACCTTCTGCGCCTGCTCGGCCTGGCGGGCCGTCTCTCGCCGGCCGTCGCGCTCGTCGATGGGATCGCCGCCACGCTGCAGCAGGTCGCGGGCCTCATGCGCCAGCCGGCGGGCGGTGGTCAGGCTGTCACCGGTGGCCGCCGCGTTGTTCCGCCGGGCCACGCCGAGCCCCATCTCTCGCCGCCGGCCAGTCGGGGCGGTGTACCGCAGCACCCAGGATGCCGATTCACCCCGAACCCGCAGCAGCAGGCCCCCGCCGTCCGTGTGATCGCCCTCGCCTGCCGTCTGCGCCTCGCGCACCGTCAGCAGGTTGAGTTTCGCCGCCGTCTTTCGAGCCATCTTGTCCCCCAGTCCGCCAGTCTGTCCGCCAGCCAGTCCGCCAGAAGGTCGCGGACTGCTGGTGCACGTTGTTGCAGCCGTGCTGCACGGTGGACAGTGTCGGAGGGGGGAAAACAGCCGTCAAATCAACGACTTAAACAAAAACCCCCTGCACGTTATTTGCACTGTCGTGCACGTTGCAGGGGGATTGTCCTGGCGGAGCAGGAGGGATTCGAACCCTCGAAACGGTATAACCGTTTACCGGATTTCGAGTCCGGCGCATTCGACCACTCTGCCACCGCTCCGGTGTCTGTGCACCCGTGGTCTCTGGGTGAAGCTCTCGATTCTAGCCACAAAATCGGCCGGTCAGGGCTGGATCAGCGCAGCACCGCCCAGGTAGGGGCGCAAGGCCACCGGCACGCGGATGCTGCCGTCGGCCTGCTGGTGGTTCTCCAGCACCGCCACCAGGGCCCGGCCCACCGCCAGACCCGAGCCGTTGAGGGTGTGCACGAACTCGGTCTTGCCCTGGGCGGTGCGCATGCGCGCCTGCATGCGCCGGGCCTGGAAGGCGCCCATGTGGCTGCACGAGCTGATCTCGCGGTAGGTGCCCTGCGCCGGCAGCCACACCTCCAGATCGTAGGTGCGCGCCGCGCCGAAGCCCATGTCGCCGGTGCACAGCAGCATCACCCGGTAGGGCAGCTCCAGCTGCTGCAGGATGGCCTCGGCATGGCCCACCATCTCGTGCAGCGCGGCCTCGCCCTGGTCAGGCGCGACGATCTGCACCATCTCCACCTTGTCGAACTGGTGCTGGCGGATCATGCCGCGGGTGTCGCGGCCTGCGCTGCCGGCCTCGCTGCGGAAGCACGGCGTGTGGCCGGTCAGCTTGATCGGCAGTTCGTCGGGCTGCAGGATGGTGTCGGCCACGGTGTTGGTCAGCGTCACCTCCGAGGTGGGGATCAGGTACCACTTGCTGCCGGCCTCGTCGCCATCGCCCGAGGTGACGTGGAACAGGTCCTGCGAGAACTTCGGCAACTGCCCGGTGCCCACCAGCGCCTTGGCCTGCACCAGGTAGGGCGTGTAGCACTCGGTGTAGCCATGCGACTGGGTGTGCGTGTCGACCATGAACTGGGCCAGCGCCCGGTGCAGCCGCGCCACCGGCCCGCGCAGGAAGGTGAAGCGCGCGCCGCTCAACTTGACGCCGGTCTCGAAATCCAGCCCCAGCGGCGCGCCCAGGTCGACATGGTCCTTGACCGGGAAGTCGTACGCAGCGGGCGTGCCCCAGCGTCGCACCTCCTGGTTGCCGGTCTCGTCCACGCCGCGCGGCACGCCCGCGTCGGGCAGGTTGGGGATGCCCATCAGCAGGCCCTGCAGCTCGGCCTGCAGCGCCTCCAGGCGCTCGGCGCCCTGCTTCATCGCGTCGGCGATGCTGGCCACCTCGGCCATCAGTGCAGGCACGGCGCTGGCGTCACCGCCCTTGCCCTTCGCCTGGCCGATCTGCTTGCTCAGGCTGTTGCGGCGGGCCTGCAGCTCCTCGGTGGCGGTCTGCAGGGTCTTGCGTTCGGCTTCCAGCGCGGTGAAGCGGTCCACATCGAGGAAGGGCTGCGGGGTTTTGCGCGCCTCCAGGGCGGCCAGCACCGCGGGCAGGTCACGGCGCAGTTGGTTGATGTCGAGCATGGGTCGGTCCTGATCGGGTCTTGCGGTGTGCTGGCTGTGTGAAAACGGCACCGCGTGGGTGCCGTTCAACGTGTGGGGGATGCGGAATCCACGTGAGCGGCGGCCTCAGGATCGGGAGGCGGAGAACTCGCGCATCGACTTGTCGCCCAGGCCCTTGGGCAGCGGGAAGTGCACGGTTTCCTCCACGCCGGCCATGCGGCGCACGCTGAGCGCACCCAACGCCTTGAGCCGGGCGATCACCTGCTGCACCAGGATGTCGGGCGCCGAGGCGCCGGCCGTCAGGCCCACCCGCGGCCGGCCTTCGAACCAGTGCGGCTGCAGATCGTCGGCCATGTCGACCATGTAGGCCGGCGTGTCCAGCCGCTCGGCCAGCTCCCGCAGACGGTTGCTGTTGCTGCTGGTGGGGCTGCCCACCACGATGACGATGTCGACCTGCGGCGCCATGATCTTGATGGCGTCCTGGCGGTTCTGGGTGGCGTAGCAGATGTCCTGCTTCTTGGGCTCGCGCACATGCGGGAACACGCGCTTGACCTCGGCCAGGATGGCGGCGGCGTCGTCCACGCTCAGCGTGGTCTGCGTCACCACGGCCAGCTGGCGGCCGCGCGGCTGCACCTTCTGCACGTCGGCCACGTCCTCGACCAGGTAGATGCCGTCGCTCAGCTGCCCCATGGTGCCTTCGACCTCGGGGTGGCCCTTGTGCCCGATCATGATGAACTCGAAGCCTTCCTTGGCCAGCTTGGCCACCTCCACATGCACCTTGGTGACCAGCGGGCAGGTGGCGTCGAAGACCTGGAAGCCGCGGCGGTCGGCCTCGGCGCGCACCTCGCGGCTGACGCCGTGGGCGCTGAAGACCAGGGTGGCGCCGGGCGGCACGTCGGCCAGGTCCTCGATGAAGATCGCGCCCTTGGTCTTCAGATCGTTGACCACGTAGGTGTTGTGCACGATCTCATGGCGCACGTAGATCGGCGCGCCGAAGCGGGTGATGGCCCGCTCGACGATCTCGATGGCGCGGTCGACGCCGGCGCAGAAGCCGCGCGGCTCGGCCAGCAGCACATCGCTGACCAGGTGTTGCTCGGTGGCGGGCTTGGTGTCCATCTCAGAGCACTCCGATGACCTGCACTTCGAAGGTGACCGGCTGGCCGGCCAGCGGGTGGTTGAAGTCGAACAGCAGCCAGCCCTCGCCCGCCTCGCGCACCACGCCGGCGTACTGGCCGCTGCCGTCGGGCGTGGGGAACTGCACCACGTCGCCGACCTGGTACTCGGCATCCGGGTCGCCCAGCTCGGCCAGCAGGCTGCGCTTGACCCGCTGCAGCATCTGCGGATTGCGCTCGCCGAAGGCTTCGCCGGCAGCCAGGCTGAAGCTGGTGCGCGTGCCCTCGGCCAGGCCGAGCAACCGCCGCTCCATGGCCGGCGCCAGCTGGCCGGTGCCCAGCGACAGCGTGGCGGGCTTGTCGGCGAAGGTGTTGATCACATCCGCGCCGTCGGGGCCGGCCAGCCGGTAGTGCAGGGTCAGGAACGACCCCTCCTGAATGGTGTTCACGCCAATGGGGGTGCCGATGGAGGCTGAATGGGGGGCTGAAGGGGGATGCCGGGGCGCGACGGCGCCGCATAGACTCAGCTGGCATTCTACGGGGCGGCGACTGTGCCGGCCTGCCTTCCGGACCCGCCACCTGCCCATGTCGATCAAGGACCTGCCCGCCGCCGCCCGCCCGCGTGAAAAGCTGCTGCAGCATGGCGCCGCCAGCCTGGCCGACGCCGAGCTGCTGGCCCTGCTGCTGCGCACCGGCGTGCGCGGCCAGGGCGTGTTGCAACTGGCCGACGACGTGCTGGCCCGCACCGGCGGCTATGCCGGCCTGCTGCATGGCGGCGCCGATGCCCTGAAGGGCATCAAGGGCCTGGGCCCGGCCAAGCGCGCCGAGCTGGCCGCTGTGGTGGAGATGGCCCGCCGCGCCCTGGCCCAGCGCCTGGCGCACACCCCGGTGTTCGAATCGCCGCAGCAGGTCAACGACTACCTGCAGCTGCACCTGGGCCACCTGCCGCACGAGGTGTTCGCGGTGCTGTTCCTCGACAGCCAGCACCGGCTGATCAGCCTGGACACGCTGTTCACCGGCACCGTCAGCCAGACCAGCGTCTACCCGCGCGAGGTGGTCAAGCGCGCGCTGGCGCGCAACGCGGCAGCGGTGATCCTGGCGCACAACCATCCCTCGGGCGTGGCCGAGCCCTCGCGCGCCGACGAGCACCTCACCCAGGCGCTGAAGAACGCCCTGGCCCTGGTGGACGTGCGGGTGCTCGACCACCTGGTGGTCGGCTGCGGCCTGGTGGTCAGCTTCGCCGAGCGGGGCCTGCTGTGAACCGCGCCAAGCTCAGGAGCCTGGCCGACCTCGCCCAGGTGCGCGACGAACTGCAGCAGCGCGCCCGCGAGGCGGCCGAGCGCCAGGCCCGGGCGCTGGCGGCCCAGCGCCTGCAGCAGCGCCGTCAGCAGGACGCCCACAGCCTGTTCGCCCGCACCGTGGGCCCGGTGCATCCGATGCCCGACCGCGGCCTGGCCGAGCTGGACCTGCCCCGCCCGCCGCCGCACCCGCGCATGCGGGAGGCCGACGAGGCCGCGGCGCTGGCCGAATCGCTGTCCGACGAGGTCAACATCGAATCGCTGCTGCTCACCGACGACGGGCTCAGCTTCCGCCGCCCCGGCATCGGGCCCGACGTGGTGACCAAGCTGCGCCGCGGCCACTGGGCGCTGCAGGGCAACATCGACCTGCACGGCTACACCCGCGACGAGGCCCGCAGCATGCTGACCGACAGCATCCGCGAATGCCACCGCCGCGGCATGCGCTGCGTGCGGGTGGTGCATGGCAAGGGCCTGGGCTCGCCGGGGCGCCAGCCTGTGCTCAAAGCCAAGGTGCAGCGCTGGCTGGCGCAAAGCGCCGAGGTCATCGCGTTCGCCCAGGCCAGCGGTCCGCAGGGCGGCGCCGGCGCGCTGGTGGTGCTGCTGGCCGGCCTGTCGCGCTGAGCCCCGCCACATGGTGCCGCGGTTTCAGGCAGCGTTAAGCCCGGGCGGGTCCACTCCGGGCTGCATCCCCGCTGCCCCCGCCATGAACCTGCTGCTGCTCGAAGACGACCATGACCTGGGCCGCGCCGTGGCCGACCACTGCAGCAACGCCGGCCATGTGGTGCACTGGTGCCGGCAGGTGGCCGAGGCCTGGGACGCGCCGCCACCCGATCTGGCGCTGATCGACCTGCACCTGCCCGACGGCGATGGCCTGGACCTGCTGCGCCTGTGGCGTGGCGCCGGCCAGCTGTGGCCGGTGATCGTGCTGACCGCGCGCGACCAGGTCAGCGACCGCATCCGCGGCCTGAACGCCGGTGCCGACGACTACCTCGTCAAGCCCTTCGACCTGGATGAACTGCTGGCGCGGGTGTTGGCCGTGGCCCGCCGCACCGCGCCAGCGGCGGCCGCCGGGTCGGTGGGCGGCCTGCGCCTGGACACCGATGCCCACCAGGCCTGGCTGGACGGCGCGCCGGTGGACCTGACCCAGATGGAATGGGCGGTGCTGGCCTGCCTGGCGCAGCGGCCCGGCCGCATCTTCAGCCGCGGCGAGATCGAGGGCCGGCTGCAGGCCCTGGGCCTGGCCGAGGCGTCGAGCAACTCGCTGGAGGTGATCGTCAGCCGGCTGCGCAAGAAGCTGGGCGGCGGGCTGATCAGCACCCACCGCGGCCTGGGCTACCGGCTTGAGCGCTGAGCCCGACCTCGCCAGCGGCGGCGCACCGGCCACCCGGGCGCTGGGGCGGCTGCGTCGGCGGGCGCCGGCAGCGGCCCTGCCCGCGCCGGCCTGGAGCCTGCATGCCCAGCTGCGCCGGCGGTTGCTGAGCCTGCTGGTGGTGCTGTGGCTGCTGGCCGCCGGGGCCACCGGCGCCGGCCTGTGGGCCCGCACCGACGAGGTGCTCGACAGTGCCCTGAAGGAGACCGCCGAGCGGCTGCTGATGCTGCCCGAGGCCGCGCTGGCCACGCCCGACACCGCCGCGCGCCAGGGCATGCTGCGACCGCATGACGAGTTCATCGTCTACCAGGTGCAGGACGCGCAGGCCGGGCTGGTGCTGCGCTCGTCCAGCGCCCCGCCCACGGCGCTGGACCCTGGCGCGCCGGACGGCGTGCGGCCCGCCGGCGACTGGCTGGTGCTGACGCTGACCGCCCAAGACGGCCGCCGCCGCGCCCAGGTGGCCGAGACGCTGGCGCACCGCCATGCCGGCATGCGCGCCGGCGTGGGCTGGCTGCTGGGCACGCTGCTGGCGCTGCTGCCGGTGGCCTGGCTGGCGATGGACTGGCTGCTGCGCCGCGGTTTCGACAGCCTGGAGCCGGCGCGCCGCGAGCTGGCGCAGCGTCCGCTGCATGACCTGCGGCCGCTGTCGGTGCAGCAGGTGCCGGTGGAACTGCAGCCCTGGCTGGCCACCGTCAACAGCCTGCTGGCGCGGGTGGCTGGCCTGATCGACAGCGAGCGCGCCTTCGCCGCGAACACCGCGCACGAGCTGCGCACGCCGCTGGCCGCCGCACGGGCCCAGGCCCAGCGCCTGGTGCAGGCCAGCACCGACGACGGCACCCGCACCCAGGCCCAGTCCCTGCTGCGCCAGCTCGACCGGCTGACCGGCCTGGCCACGCGGCTGCTGCAGCTGGCGCGGGTGGAATCGGGCGTGGCGCTGCAGCGCGAGCCTGTCGACCTGGTGCAGCTGGCGGTGCTGGTGGTCGACGAGTTCGCCGAAGCCACCCGCAGCGGCCAGCTGCAGCTGCAGGTGCGCGGCCCGTCGGTGCCGGTCAGCGGCGACATCGACGCGCTGGGCATCGCACTGCGCAACCTGATTGACAACGCGCTAAAGCACGGTGGCAGCGCCAGCCAGGTGGTGGTGACCGTCGCCGGCCAGCAGCTGGCGGTGCAGGACGACGGCCCCGGCGTGGCGCCAGCCCTGCTGCCGACGCTGGTGCGCCCGTTCGACCGCGGGCCCGGGCATGCATTGCAGGGCAGCGGCCTCGGGCTGGCGATGGTGGACACCATCGCCCGGCAGTCGGGCGCGCAGCTGCAGCTGCAGTCACCGGTGGCCGACGGCCGCGGCTTTGCGGCGGTGCTGGACTTCGGCAGCGACACCCAGCCCGGCTGACGCCGCCGCCCCCGCAGACGCGGGGACGGCGGGCCGTGTTCAGGTCGTGTTCAGCGCGGTCCGGATCATGTGCAGATGGGCCCGCTGGTGGCCATTTCAGGAGCTTGCCTTGGTCCGACCATTTCACCGTCTCTCCCGCACTGCACTGGCCGCCGCCGCGCTGGCAGCCCTGGTTCCGATGCCGTCACACGCCGTGGTCAGCGTGGTCGGCAGCCTCGCCAACTTCGACGTCGTCAACAACACTGGCCGGCCGGCATACGGCTTCGAGATCGAGTTCGAGGACAGCAGCTTCCACAAGGCGGATGTGGGCAGCGTGTTCGGCCTGAACCGCAACTTCGGCGTCTGGGGCACCACCGGCGTGGTGCGCTTCGGCACGGTGGATGTGTCGGACTACACCGACGCCGCGGGTCAGCATGCGGGCGTGCGCATCACCTACGGCGGCGTGTTCGCCAGCGGCATCACCACGCCGGACAACGCCGGCGGCTTCAGCACCGCGGGCGAGAGCTGCTGGCCGGGCGCCAAGGGCGCTGGCTGGATCACCTCGCCCTGCGACCACTACGGCGTGCAGTCGGCCAGGACGCCGGCGACCACGCGCTATGCCTGGCTGGTGCTGAACCCGGCCAACCCGGCGCCGGCGAGCTTCGCCGACTACACCAGGGTGCTGGCCGGCATCCCGGCGGTGAACCTGGTCTACAGCCCGCCGCCGGTGGGCCAGCCGGCGGCGCCGGCCCAGGTGCAGGTGCAGATCCAGGCCATCGCCCCGGTGCGCCCGGCCGAACCGGCCGCGCTGGAGTTGCCCGAGGTGCACGACCAGTGGGGCGAGGCCTTCTGGGTGCGCACCTTCAAGACCAAGGTCGATCGGCGCATCGACCTGGGCAATCTGCTGCAGGACGACCACGAGATGGAAGCGGCCGAGGTGGAAAGCGAATGGAGCATCCTGCAGCGGCGGCCGCTGGACAAGATCGGCGATGGCAAGGACCCGGGCGCCAACGAGGTCAAGGAGAAGGTCGACGACATCGGCGAAGCCGATGCCGGCAAGGCGGTGATGCGCCGCTACGAGTTCTACCGCTACCTCGGCCCGACCAACCCCGAGGACGGCGAAGTGATCTGCGACACCGCCTGTGAGAACGACCCGCTGGGCCTGAATCTGGTGGGCGGGTTCGTCGGCGCGCAGATGGCGGGCTACAACATCGAGGCGGCGGCGCCGGTGCCGGAGCCGCAGACCTGGGCGCTGATGCTGGGCGGGCTGGCCGCCGTCGGTGCCATGGCCCGGCGCGGGCGGCGCTGAGCCGCCCCACCCACGGGCTCAGCCCCCCTTGTTGCGCATCCAGTCGGCGGTGCCGAAGAAGCTCTCGGCCAGGCGCTGGGCCAGCGCCGGGTCGACGGCCTGTTCGGCCATCGCCTGGCCCATGCAGACCAGCCACTGGTCGCGCTCGGCGATGCCGATGGCATACGGCAGGTGGCGGGCGCGCAGCCGCGGATGGCCGAAGCGGTCGATGTAATGGTTGGGCCCGCCCAGCCAGCCGCACAGGAACCAGTGCAGCTTGTCGCGCGAGCCATCCAGCGTGGGCGGGTGCAGCGCGCGGATGCCGGCGAATGCCGGCTCCAGGTCCATCAGGTCGTAGAAGCGGTCGACCAGGGCGCGCACGCCAGGCTCGCCACCCAGGCGCTGGAACGGCGGCACGGGCTCGGGGGTGTCCACATCGTCATCTTGCATGGGCCGGCAGTGTGCCAGCGCCGGCGGCGGCCCGGGCTCATGGCGGCAGCAGGCGGGCGGCGGCGGCGCCCAGGGCCACGGCGGCGGGGCTGCCGGGCAGCGCTTCCATCAGCAGCTGCCGGCGCTGCACCGATTCACGCACCGCCGCGTCCATCGGCACCTCGCCGAGCGGCAGCAGCCGCACCGGCGCCGCCAGCGCGGGCGAGACGAAACGGTCGACCACCTGCTGCAGCTGGGCGGCCACGGTGCGTGCCTCGCCGGTGCGCTGCACCTGGTTGACCAGCAGGCGCATCGGCCGCGCCGGCTGGGTGGTGGCCAGCACCTTCACCGTGGCATAGGCATCGGTCAGCGAGGTGGGCTCGGGCGTGGCCACGATCAGCACTTCATCGGCCAGCGAGACGGTGAACAGCACCACGTCGGAGATGCCGGCGCCGGTGTCCAGCAGCACCTGGTCGAAGCGCGGACGCACCTGGGCGATGACGTCGAGCAGCTTGTCGCGCACCTCGGGCGTCATGCGGCTGTACTCCACCAGGCCCGAGCCGGCCAGCAGCACCGAAAAGCCGCCGGGTGCCGGCTGCAGCGCCTCGTCCAGCGTGGCCTTGCCGGTGAACACGTCATGCAGGGTGATGCGGGCCGACAGGTTCAGCACCACATCGAGGTTGGCCAGGCCCAGGTCGGCATCGAGCACCAGCACCCGCTGGCCGGCACGGGCCAGCGCCGCCGCCAGGTTGGCGGCCACCAGGGTCTTGCCCACGCCGCCCTTGCCGCTGGTGATCGCCGTGATGACGGCGCCGCGCGGGGTGCTGGCCACTCGATCTGCTTGGCTCATTCCGAATCCTGGATGGCGTGGCTGCCCAGCAGCATCTCACGCTCTTGCACGCTGACGTCGGGCGCGGCGGTGTGTTCCAGGCACACCCGGTCACGCCCCTCGGCCTTGGCCCGGTAGAGCTGCAGGTCGGCACGCTGCAGCCAGATGCCCGGGGTGGAGCGCACCCATTGCGGCGCAAAGGCACCGCCCACGCTGCAGGTGACGGCCAGCTGCTGGCCGTCGGGCAGGGCCACGCTGCTGCGCGCCACCCGCTGCCGCACCCGGGCGGCCACCTGCGGGCCGAAGGCGGCCGGGCAGTTCGGCAGCAGCACGGCATATTCTTCACCACCGATGCGGGCCACCAGGTCCATGGGCCGCACGCTGTCGGTCAGGGCCTGTCCCACGGCGCGGATGACCAGGTCGCCGGCACCGTGGCCGTGGGTGTCGTTGACCCGCTTGAAGTGGTCGATGTCGACCATCAGCAGCAAGGCCGATTCGCCCGAGCGGGCGACGCGGTCGACCTCGCGGGCCAGCGCCAGTTCGAAGTTGCGGCGGTTGGCCAGGCCGGTCAGCGCGTCGCGGCTGGACAGGTCGACCAGCTGGTCGATCAGCGCCTGCAGGTAGGCCGGCGAGCCGGCGTCGCCCGCGGGCTCGGCCTGGCCGGCCTGGCGCAGCAGGGCCAGCGCCACGTCCAGCCGCAAGGCGCTGGTGTTGGCAGGGGCGGCGGCGGCGTCCACGGCGGGCAGGGCTGGCGTTTGGCAGGGTCGATGGGATTGCACGCCCAGTCTAAGGCTGCGGCTGCGCGGCCGCGGTTGGAGATGGCGGGTGCCGCCGCCGCATTTCGGCACTTGCACCACGCCTGCAGCGGCCAGACTGGACGCATGAGCGATCTGCTGCCTCCCCCCACTGCGACCACCCCGGCGCCACGCGCCACGGCCAAAGCCGCGGACGCGCGCGCCACCGCCGGCCCGCCGCTGGCGGCCGACCAGGAATTCAGCTTCTCCGCGGCCGACTTCGACCGCGTGCGCGAGCTGATCTACCAGCGCGCCGGCATCAGCCTGCATGCGGGCAAGCAGGCCATGGTCTACAGCCGGCTGTCGCGCCGCCTGCGCGAGACCAGCCACCGCAGCTTTGCCAGCTACCTGCAATGGCTGCAGGCCAACACCGGTGCGTCGGGTGACGCGGAATGGCAGGAATTCATCAACTGCCTGACGACCAACCTGACCGCCTTCTTCCGCGAGGACCACCACTTCCACGCGCTGGTCGACGACCTGAAGGCCATCACCGGCAAGAACCCGGGCAAGCCGCTGCGCATCTGGTGCAGTGCCGCCAGCACCGGCGAGGAGCCCTACTCCATCGCCATCACCGTGGTCGAGGCGTTGGGCAGCGCAGCGCCTGTGCGCATCGTCGCCAGCGACATCGACACCAAGGTGCTGGCCACCGCCCAGCGCGGCGTCTACGACGCCGACGCCCGCGGCCTGTCGCCCGACCGGCTGCAGCGGCACTTCCTGCGCGGCAAGGGCGCCAATGCCGGTTTCATGCGGGTCAAGCCCGAACTGGCCAAGCTGATCGAGTTCCGCCCGTTCAACCTGATGAGCCGCGGCTGGACCGGCGCCGGCGGCCTGGGCGAGCCCTTCGACATCATCTTCTGCCGCAACGTGATGATCTATTTCGACAACCCCACGCAGCGCCAGGTGCTGCAGCAGATGCATGCGGTGCTCAAGCCCGCCGGCCTGCTGTACGTGGGGCATTCGGAGAACTTCACCGAGTCGCGCGACCTGTTCCAACTGCGCGGCAAGACCATCTACCAGCGCGTCTGAACGTGCCGCCGCGGCGGCGCGGCTGAAGTTTGTCCGGCTGCGGCCGATATTCATCCGAGCAAGGACAACCCAGCCCATGATGTCGACCCCAATCACGGCGCGCGCGCCGGCAGCCCGTGCCCTCCCGACTGCAGGCGCCTTGCCTGCCGCGGGCGGGCAAGCCCGGCTGGAGCGCCTGAAGTCTGCGCCGCGCAAGCCGGGAGAAGCCTCGTTCTTCTTCTGGGACGCGCACTTCCGCAACGACGCGGTGAAGGTGCTGCCCGGCGAATACTTCGTGCATGACGAGGACCTGCTGATCACCACCACGCTGGGCTCGTGCATCGCCGCCTGCATCTGGGACCGCGAGCGCCGCATCGGCGGCATGAACCACTTCATGCTGCCCGACGGCGCCGGCGATTCCGGCCGCTACGGCAGCTACGCGATGGAACTGCTGATCAACGAGCTGCTGAAAAGAGGCGCCTCGCGGCTGACGCTGGAGGCCAAGATCTTCGGCGGCGGTGCGGTCATCGGCGGCATGAGCAGCATCAACGTGGGCGAGCGCAACACGCAGTTCGTCATCAACTACCTGCAGACCGAGCGCATCCCGATCGTCAGCCGTGACGTCATGGAGATCTACCCGCGCAAGGTGTGCTTCCTGCCTGCGTCGGGCAAGGCCATGGTCAAGCGCCTGGCGGCCACCCACAACGACGCCTTCGTGGCCCAGGACCGCATCGCCGCCCAGCGGGCCGCTCCGGTCTCCAGTGCCGGCGGCTCCGTGGACCTGTTCTAGAGCGCGACAACATGCCCAACAAGAAGACGACCGTGGTGGTGGTGGACGATTCGGCCCTGGTGCGCGGCCTGCTGGCGGAGATCATCAACCGCCAGCCGGACATGGAGTGCATCGGCGCGGCCAGCGACCCGCTGGTGGCACGCGAGATGATCCGCAACCTCAACCCCGACGTGATCACGCTGGACGTGGAAATGCCGCGCATGGACGGCATCGACTTCCTCAGCAAGCTGATGCGCCTGCGGCCGATGCCGGTGGTGATGGTCAGCACGCTGACCGAGCGCGGCGCCGAGGTGACCCTGCGCGCGCTGGAACTGGGCGCCATCGACTTCGTGGCCAAGCCCAAGATCGGCGTGGCCGATGGCCTGCGCCTGCTGGCCGAGGACATCACCGACAAGGTGCGCACCGCCGCCCGCGCCCATGTGCGCCGCCTGCCGCCGGCGGCAGCGCCCGGCGGCACGGGCAGCACGGCCACCGCTGCCGGTCCCGGCGCCGGCAGCGTGCGCCCGGCCGCGCCGGTGGCCAACCTGGGCCGGCTGTCGACCGAGAAGATCATCTTCATCGGCGCCAGCACCGGCGGCACCGAGGCCACCAAGGAAGTGCTGATGAACCTGCCGCCCGACGCGCCGGCGGTGGTCATCACCCAGCACATGCCGCCGGGCTTCACCAAGAGCTACGCCACCCGGCTGGACAGCCTGTGCCGCATCCGGGTGAAAGAGGCGGTGGACGGCGACCGCATCCTGCCCGGCCATGCCTACATCGCCCCGGGCGGCATGCACCTGAGCGTGGAACGCTCGGGCGCCAACTACGTGGCCCGGGTGCGCGACGGCGACCCGGTCAACCGCCACAAGCCCAGCGTGGAAGTGCTGTTCGACTCCGCCGCCAAGGTGGTGGGCCCCAATGCCCTGGGCGTGATGCTCACCGGCATGGGTGCCGACGGCGCCCGCGCGATGAAGACCATGCGCGACGCCGGCAGCTGGAACCTCTGCCAGGACGAGGCCAGCTGCGTGGTCTTCGGCATGCCGCGCGAGGCCATCGCCGCCGGTGCGGCGCACGAGGTGCTGCCGCTGCAGCGCATCGCGCCGGCGCTGATCGAGCGGCTCAAGAGCACCGTGGGCACGGCCATCCACCGCGTCTGAACACGGCGCGGTCGCGCTACAGGAACATCCGGCAGGCGTCCAGCCGCTGGGCCTGCAGCCGTTGATCGTCGGCAGCCCGCCGGGCGCGGGCCGCCACCTCCAGCCATGCGGGCGCACCGATGTCGCGCAGCAGGGCCGGGCTCAGGTCCTCGCTGAGCGCGGCATCCAGCCGCTGCTGCCGCGCGTCGGCGCGCTGCAGCTGGCGCCGGCGCCAGCCATCGGCCGCCGCCAGCAGCCCGGCTGCCAGGAAGCGCAGCCCACGCTCGGGCAGCGTGATCGGCGGGCAGCGGGTGATCGAGACGGTGGTCATGGACATCTCCAGTGGATCAGTCTGGTCAGCATAGGCAACCGGATCGACCTTGGGAATCGATGATTTCTGGCAGGAACGGTCAGCTAGACTGACCAGCATGGCACGCCTTCCGCTGAACACCCTGCCCGCGTTCGTTGAAGTGGCGCGCCGGGGCAACCTGCGCGCCGCCGCCGACGTGCTGCACCTGACGCACAGCGCCGTCAGCCAGCAGATCCAGCACCTGGAGGCGCAGACCGGCCTGCAGCTGTTCGACCGGCCGGGCCGGCGCATCGTGCTCAATGCCGCCGGTGAGGCCCTGCTGCGCGGCGTGGCGCCCGCGCTCGCCCAGCTGGACAGCGCCCTGCGCGACGCCGCCGCCACCAGCGCCAACGCCGCCACCGTGCTGCGCCTGACCACCCTGCCCTCGTTCGCGCAGCGCTGGCTGCTGCCGCGCATGGGCCGCTGGCGGGCCCGGCATCCCGGCGTCGTGCTGGACCTGCACACCTCGCAGAACATCGAGGACCTGGCCCACGGCAGCCACCATGCCGCGCTGCGCCAGGGCAGTGGCCCCTGGCGCGGCCTGGTGGCCTGGGCGCTGCTGGACTCGCCGCGCATCGTGGTCGGTTCGCCGGCGGTGGCGCAGCGCCTGGCCGGGCGCGGTGCCCAGGCGCTGGCCGACGAGCCTCTGCTGGGCAACACCGGCCAGTGGCGCGACTGGTTTGCGCTGCAGGGACTGGCACCGCGCATCACGCCGGTGGCCGCCTTCAACGATGCCGGGCTGATGCTGCAGGCCACCGAGCAGGGGCTGGGCATTTCACTGTCACGCCAGCTGCTGGCGGCCGATGCGCTGGCCGATGGGCGGCTGGTGCAACTGTCTCCGGTGACGGTGGCCGAGGAAGGCCCCGACCGCTTCTGGCTGGCCACCACGCCGGCGCGGGCCGACTGGCCACCGCTGCTGGCGCTGCGCGACTGGCTGCAGGACGAGCTGGCGCAGTCGGCCGCGGCGCTGGCGGCGATCCCGGCGCTCAGTCCGGCAGGAACAGCTGCTGCAGGTCCGACAGGAAGTCGAAGCCGCGCGCGCTCGGCCACACCCGCTCGAAATCCCGCGCGATGAGGCCTTGCGCCTCGGCAGCGGCCAGCGGCCGGGCAACCGCGCTGAGCGGCAGGCCGGTGCGGGCCTGGAAGTCGGCCAGCGCGAAACCATCCTTCAACCGCAGCGCGTTGAGCATGAACTCGAACGGCAGCTGCCCGCGCGGCACTTCGTCGTCGTTGCTCATCGCCCGGCCGCCGTCGCCCGACAGGGCCTCGTCCATGTAGCGCCGCGGCTCGCGCCAGCGCACCTGGCGCACCACCCGGTGCGGGTAGCTCAGCTTGCCGTGGGCGCCGGCACCGATGCCGAGGTAGTCGCCGAAGGTCCAGTAGTTCAGGTTGTGCAGGCAGCGGTGGCCCGGCCGCGCGAAGGCGGAGACCTCGTAGCGCTGCAGCCCGGCGGCGGCGGTGCGGGCGGTGATCGCATCCAGCATGTCGCTGGCCAGGTCGTCGTCGGGCAGGCCCGGCGGCGGCGCGGTGGCGAACACGGTGTTGGGCTCCACCGTCAGGTGGTAGATCGACAGGTGCGGCGGGTTGAAGGCCAGCGCCGCGTCCAGGTCGGCCTGGAGCATCGCCAGAGTCTGGCCGGGCAGCGCGTACATCAGGTCGAGGTTGAAGGTGTCGAAGCAGGCGGCTGCCTCGGCCAACGCCGCCCGGGCCTGGGTGCCGTCGTGCACCCGGCCCAGCTTGGCCAGCATCGCATCGTCGAAGCTCTGCACACCCACGCTCAGCCGGGTGATGCCGGCGGTGCGGAAGGCGCGGAAGCGCGCCCGTTCGAAGCTGCCCGGGTTGGCCTCCAGCGTGATCTCGCAGCCCGGAATCAGCGGCAGGCGGGCGCGGATGGCGGTCAGCAGCCGGTCGATGCCGTCGGGCGAGAACAGGCTGGGCGTGCCGCCACCGATGAACACGCTGACGACCGGCCGGCCCCAGACCTGCGGCAGCGCGGCCTCCAGGTCTGCCACCAGCGCATCGAGGTAGCGCTGCTCGGGCAGGCCGCCGTCGGCATCGGCCGGCCGGGCGTGGCTGTTGAAGTCGCAGTACGGGCACTTGGCGATGCACCACGGCAGGTGCACGTAGAGCGACAGCGGCGGCGCATCGCCCAGCTGCAGCGTGCCGGGGCGCAGGTAGCGGCTGACGAGGTCCTGGCTCACGGCAGTGCCTTCAAAGATGCCAGGCCGTGCCGAGCATCTCGCGCAGCACGGCGGCCGAACGCGCGCGGTGGCTGTGCTGGTTCTTCAGCGCGGCCGGCAGCTCGGCCACGGTGGCGTCCAGCGCGGGAATCCACATCAGCGGGTCATAGCCGAAGCCGTGGCTGCCGCGCGGGGCGGTGAGGATCTCGCCGGGCCAGCGGCCCACGGCCACCAGCGGCTCGGGGTCGTCGGCATGGCGCACCGCCACCAGGGTGCTGATGAAGTGCGCGCGGCGGTCGGCGTGCGGCGCCAGCGCGGCCAGCAGCGCGGCGTTGTTGGCGGCATCCTGCCGGCGGCGGCGGGCTTCGCGGTCTTCGCCATCCACCACCGCCACCTCGCCTGCGTAGTGCGCCGAGACGACGCCTGGCGCACCAGCCAGTGCGCCCACGCACAGGCCGGAGTCATCGGCCAGCGCCGCACCACCGCAGGCCCGCGCGGCATGCCGGGCCTTGGCCAGCGCGTTCTCGATGAAGGTGTGGTGCGGCTCCTCGGCCTCGGCGATGCCGAGGCTGCCCTGCGTCACCAGCTGCAGCGGCAGGCCAGCCAGCAGGGCCCGCAGCTCGCTCAGCTTCTTGGCGTTGTTCGACGCCAGCACCAGGCGCAGCATGGCCCGGCCGCCCTATTTCGCCAGCGCGGCGCGCTGCGCCAGCACCAGTTCGCGGATGCCCTTGTCGGCCAGCGCCAGCAGGGCATCCATCTCGGCCCGGCTGAACGATGCACCCTCTGCCGTGCCCTGCAGCTCGACGAAGCCGCCGCTGCCGGTCATCACCACGTTCATGTCGGTGTCGCAGCTCGAATCCTCGGTGTACTCCAGGTCCAGCAGCGGCGTGCCGTTGACGATGCCCACGCTGACCGCGGCCACCGCATCCTTGATCGGGCTGGCCTGCAGCTTGCCCTGGGCCATCAGCCAGGCCACCGCATCGGCCGCCGCCACGTAGGCACCGGTGATGGCCGCGGTGCGGGTGCCGCCATCGGCCTGCAGCACGTCGCAGTCGATCAGGATGCTGCGCTCGCCCAACGCCGCCAGGTCGAACACGCAGCGCAGGCTGCGGCCGATCAGGCGCTGGATCTCCTGCGTGCGGCCGCTCTGCTTGCCGCGGGCGGCCTCGCGGTCGCCACGGGTGTGGGTGGCGCGCGGCAGCATGCCGTACTCGGCCGTCACCCAGCCCTCGCCGCTGCCGCGCTTGTGCGGCGGCACCTTCTCTTCCACCGAGGCGGTGCACAGCACCTGGGTGTGGCCGAAGCTGACCAGCACCGACCCCTCGGCATGGCGGGTGAAGCCGCGCTGGATGCTGACCGGGCGCAAAGCGTCGTGCGCGCGGCCATCGCCGCGCTGGAAATGGCTCATCGGGAACCTCAGGGTTTCTTGTGAGACGACCGCTTGATCGCCTCGTTGATCTCACGGATCGAGCGCTCGATCTCGGCGTCGTCCAGTTCTTCGGCCGGCACTTCGCCGGCGGCCAGGCTGGCCTGGATGGTGGAGGCGAAGACCTCGTCTCCCAGCGCCCGGGTGTGCACCACCGGCGGCGCGGCGTGCGGCTCGGCACCTTCCCACTCCACCGCCAGCACCGTCACGTTGTCGCTCTTGCTGCCGGCGCTGCGCAGGGCCTGCTCGGCCAGGTCGGGCACGGCGTCGGACACGGTGCGGGCACCCAGCGTCTGCACGATGGCCTCGTCGCTCACGGCGCCCCACAGGCCGTCACTGCACAGCATCAGCCGGTCGCCGGCCTGCAGCACCATCGGGCCCGACGTGTCGACCACCGGCTTGCCGGGGCTGCCCAGGCAGGTGAACAGCACATTGCGGTTGTAGCGGTGGGCATCACCCGGCAGCGGCTGGCCGGACTGCGCCAGCGCGCCCTGCAGCTCGCTGTAGCTGTGGTCCCGGGTGCGGGCCAGCAGCTTGTCGCCGCGCACCAGGTACAGGCGGCTGTCGCCGCAGTGCGCCCAGTAGGCCGAGGTGCCTTGCAGCACGCAGGCCACCACGGTGGTGCGCGGCGTGTCCATCAGGCCGCGGTCGGTGGCATAGCGCAGCAGTTGCTGGTGGCCGGCCATCACGGCATCCTGCAGGAAGCGCAGCGGATCCTTCAGCGTGGGCTTGGCATCGCGCTGGAACAGCGCCGACAGCGTCTGCAGCGCCAGCTGCGAGGCCACCTCGCCCTCCGGATGACCGCCCATGCCGTCGGCCAGCGCAAACAGCCCCGCCGAGCGGGTGTAGCAATAGCCCATCCGGTCTTCGTTCTTGGGCCGGCCACCCTTGCGGCTGACTTGGTAGACGTTGAACCTCATGACCGTGCAGCCCCTCGCCCGGCGGGTACGCCGCGCGATCCCCCAAGGGGATGGCGGGCCGGCTTGGGAGCGGCCCGGCGCTCGGCCCGCCTCCAGAATTTGGCTCCGCAGATCACGTCTTGGCCCCGGTCTTCAGACTCTCGAACTGCAGCTTCATGCGCTCGGAGAAGCTCAGCTTGGTGTAGCGGCGCTCGGTCTCGCGGGCCAGTTCCTTCTGCAGCGCGAACACGCTCTGCGGCCGGCTCAGCGGGTCCAGCGACATGCACCATTCCGTCACCTCGATCAGGTTGTCGGAGTACACATTGCGCAGGCGGGAGAGGCTCAGCGCCAGGCGGTCCTTTTCCAGCCGCTGCGGTGCGTCATTCGGCGGATAGCCCTGCATGCAGGCGTAGAGGCAGGCGCCGATGGCATAGATGTCGGTCCACGGGCCCAGGGTGCCGTCGCGGCGGTACATCTCGGGCGCGGCGAAGCCGGGGGTGTACATCGGCCGGATGAAGTTGCCCTCTTTCGACAGCACCTCGCGCGCGGCACCGAAGTCCAGCATCACCGCCTTGTTGTCGTTGGTGATGAAGACATTGGCCGGCTTGATGTCCAGGTGCAGCATCTTGTGCTGGTGCACGATGCGCAGGCCGCGCAGGATCTCGTCGAACAGGCTGCGGATGGTGCTCTCGCGGAACACCTTGTCGCGCTTCAAGTCCCGCGCGGTGACGATGAAATCCTGCAGGGTGTCGCCCTGCAGGTAGTTCATCACCATGTAGACGGTCTCGTTCTCGCGGAAGAAGTTCAGCACGCTCACCACGCTGGGGTGGCTGATCTGCGCGAGGCTGCGGCCTTCTTCGAAGAAACTCTTCAGGCCCAGCCGGTACAGCGGCTGCTTCTCGGGCTTGACCCGCGGCGTCAGTTCGCCGGGCGAGCGCTCGGCCAGCGAGGCGGGCAGGTATTCCTTGATCGCCACGTTGTGGCGGTCGGCGTCTTCCGCCAGGTAGACCACGCCGAACCCACCGGCTGCCAGCTTCTTGACGATGGCATAGCCGCCGACCACCGTGCCCGCGGGCAAAGGGGCAGGCTTGGGCTTTGACATAATCCGTGTTTTCCCTTGTCTGGTGGGTCGATGTCAGTTTACAGCATGACCGGTTTTGCCCATGCCACGCACGGCGCGGGGGGCAGCACCGACGAACCCGCCAGCCGCGGCACCTCGGCAGCGTCGGCCGTCAGCGTGGAGGTGCGCTCGGTCAACAGCCGCTTCCTCGACCTGGCCTTCCGCCTGCCCGATGAGCTGCGCGGCCTGGAACCGGCGCTGCGCGACCTGGTCGGCGCGACCTTCAAGCGCGGCAAGATCGAGCTGCGGGTGGCCACCCAGCGCGAAGCCGATGGCGCCTGGCCGCAGCCCCAGGCCGAGCAGCTGAACCGGCTGTCGCGGCTGGAATCCACCGTCACCAGCTGGCTGCCCAACGCCCGGCCGCTGAGCGTGAACGAGGCGCTGGGCTGGTGCCGCCAGGGCGGCGTGCCCGAGCGGCTGGACGAGGCGGCGCTGGCCGCGGCGCGCGTGGCCATCGACGGCCTGCGCGAGGCCCGGGCGCGCGAAGGTGCCCGCCTGGTGGCCATCCTGCAGGAGCGCATCGCCCGCCTGCGCGAGCTGGCCACGCAGGCCGCACCGCTGGTGCCGGCGGTGGTGCAGCGCCAGCAGCAGCGCTTCCTGGACCGATGGAACGAGGCACTGCAGAACGCCGGTGCGGGCGGCAGCGTGACGGCCGAGGCGCTGCGCGACCGTGCGCTGAACGAGGCTGCCGCCTATGCGCTGCGCATCGACGTGGCCGAGGAGCTGGCCCGCCTCGGCGCCCACCTCGACGAGATCAGCCGCCTGCTGCTGGCCGGCGGTGAGCTGGGCAAACGGCTGGATTTCCTGATCCAGGAACTGCACCGCGAAGCCAACACCCTGGGCAGCAAGTCGTCGGCGCTGGAGCTGACGAATGTGTCGGTGGAGATGAAGGTCGCGATCGAGCAGATGCGCGAGCAGGTGCAGAACCTGGAGTAGTCCCGAGACGTCTCTTGCCGTCCGTCTGCCAACAGGAACAAACTGGTGCCGATGGACCGACGCGCAGTGATCAGCGCCATCCGAACGCGTGCAAGGAAGTTCGGATTTCCCACCCGCTCGGATGGGCGGCGCACCGGCCATGCGCAAACCACTGTTCGACTTCACTGATCCGGACGCCGCGACCGCGTGGCGGGCCATCGACGACCGCGTGATGGGCGGCATCTCCCGCAGCGCAATGCGCCACGCCCCAGCCGGTCACGCCGTGTTCGAGGGAACCGTCTCGCTGGAGCGCAACGGAGGCTTTGCCTCGGTGCGGTCGAGCCCTGGCGAACGGGGCCTGGCTGGCGCCCAGGCCTGCCTCATCGAAGTGCGCGGTGACAACAAGCGGTTCAAGCTCAGCCTGCTGACCGACGACGGCTTCGACAGCCTGAACCACCAGGCCAGCTTCACCCCCCAGGGGACCGACTGGCAGACCGTGCACCTGCCACTCGCCGACTTCCGCGCCAGCTTCCGCGGGCGCGAGGTCACCGGTGCACCACCGCTGGCCCCCGCAAACATCCGCCAGGTCGGCCTGATGATCGCGGCACGCCAGGCCGGCAGCTTCGAGCTCCACATCCGGCGGATCTGCCTCATCTGACCCGACCTGCGCCCAGCGACCGAACCAGGGGCACGTCCAGTGCCCCGCAGCCCTCGAAGCAGGGGCGGCGCCGCACGCGCCGCAACAGCACGTGCCGCGCCTGCGGCAGCGACATGGCGAACGCCAGTCTGTGCCGGGCGGGATTGCCCGAGGCCAAAACACGACGCCCCCGCGCAGCCGTCAGGATTCGAAGGCGGCCGCCGGCCGAAAGCATGCGCGCTGGCGAGCGCGCAGACCTGGACTGCAAGCGCGGCGTGGTCGCGTGGGTCGCCCCGGCAAACCCTCGCGACGCACGCCACGCTTGGATCGGCAGGATTCGGTGCGCCGATGGCGCCCGTTGCCCTGCTGGTGGAGCCGTGGTGTTCGCCACGCCAGAACCCGCCGGAGCCGACGCCCCGGTCGGCACCGGTTGCCCGCTGGCAGATCAGGCCACGGTCCATGCAGTCGACGTGACCGGCGTGTGGCGGGCGCCCGCGGGACTGCATGCCCAGCCAGTGGGTGTCGGGCCGGCGGGGCCGCGTGGCGGCGTCGATCTTCACGAACGGCATGGCCAGGGCCCGCGTCCAATCCGGATGCTGGTTGGCCAGGGTGACCACCGGGTCGAGGTCAAGGCGATCGGTGGGACTGGCGGTGCATCGCTCCTGCCGAGCCAGGGCAACGGCGCGCCGCACCGGGCATGCCGATTGCCCGAGGCCGCCATGTTCACTTTGTCGACCACGCGTTGTGCGCAGCCTCCTCCACCCATGCGCGTGGCCCGAGGACCGCACTTGCTGGATGTGTCGGCGACCTGGGGGCCGGGGGCCAGCCAGCAAGGCATGCTGTTGGCGCGCCAGGCGGCATTGACCGGGCTGGACTGGCGTCACACCGTGATGGCGCCAGGCGCCACCGGCAGCGGCCTGATCGACGCCGGCGGTGTGGCCTTGCCCTGGACCAGTGGCCACAGGCTGCCGCTGGGTCGCGAGCGGCTGGTGCAGCTGATGGCGCACGCAGGCCGGACCTGATCGAAGTGGCCGATCCTGGCACGCTGCGCCCAGGCGCACGTGGCCAATCTCTGCGCAGGTTTCGACCGGGTGCTTGCATCCAGCCAAGGCATGGTGCAACGCCTGCGGCAGTGGGGCCTGCGCCACGTCCAGCACCAGCCGCTGGGGGTGGACTGCGCCATCTTCCATCCCGGGCAGGCCGACCCGCTGGTGCGGCGGCGCAGCTTGCGCCACCTGTGCGTTCCATCGGGCACCCGGCTGCTGGTGTGCACCGGCGGTCTCGAGGCCGGCAAGCACCTCGACATGCTGGCCGGGGCGGTGGACCTGCTGGGCCCCGGGCACCTGCTGGTGGCCGCCGGCGCCGACCCACGGCCACCCCGCGGAAAGCGGGTCGGCTGCTGCCCAGGCACCCTGGACCATGCCCGGGCGCACGACTGGCCCCTGGTGCTGCGCCAGGTGGTGCAACGCTACCGACGGATGCGGGCGCATGCGGCGGCCCAGCGCGCCTGGATGCGGACCCCGCCGCTGCACATGGCAGCCGGTCGGCCACGCGGACCGGCCGGAGCCAGCGCCGGGGCCGGGCGGCGTTGTCGCCGTCCGGTGGTCGGTCCAAGGCTGCGTGCCACGCAGCCCTGCGGTGACCTCGGCGCGTCAGCGGTGGATGTCGGCGCCGCGTGCGTCCCGCCACATCCTGGCGAGCTGGTCGGCGTCCTCGTCGCTGCGCGGGCGCACGCCGAGCAGGATGCCGCCCTGCGCAATGCCGGACTCATAGCCCTTGACGCGCTCCTCGGGGATGCCCAGGCCGATCAGCGCACCGACCAGCGTGCCGGCCGCTCCGCCGGCGCCGGCGCCGGCCAGTGCCGCAACCACCGGGCCGGCGATCACCAGGCCCAGGCCGGGCAGCGCGATGCTGGTGCCCACGGCCGCCAGCACCGCGGCGATGGCCCCCACGGTGCCGCCAATGCCCGCGCCGATGCCGGCACCTTCGGCCGCCTTGTTGCCCAGTGCGGTCTCGACACCGTCGCCACCACCCGCGCTGCGGTTGCCGAAGTGGCGCTCACGGGTGGCGTCGGACATGACCAGGTTGACATCGTCCTTGCCGTAGCCGCGGTCGACCACGCCTTGGTAGGCGCGTTCGGCACTGTCGCGGTCAGGGAAGAGGCCAGTGATGACGCGTGAGGTGTCTGCCATGGGAATGCTCCTTGAGATCAAAGTGGGATGTCGGGCCGCAGCCGGCATCGGCGGTGTCGGATCGACGTCACGGCATCGGCAATCGCCGTGCCCGCCCCAGGCGGACACGGCAGGCTTGTGCGTCGAGGACGACGCGATCAACGTGCTGCCGATGCAGGCGCTGTTCGAACGCCGGCCCGACCTGCACTGGCTGGTGGCAAGCCGTCACGGCGCCTTGTGCGCACGGCACAGCGGCAGCAGACGGCTGGTGTCATAGCCCACGCCGTTGGCCAGTGCCACCAGGCGCTGCAGTTCGTCGGCAGGCAAGTGCGGGCTGCGCGACAACAGCCACAGCCCCCTGCGGGAGGGATGGCCGACGATCGCCACCCGGTAGTTGGCCGCCGCCTCGTCGACATGCAGCACCCACCGATCGGCCCATGCCAGCGGCAACCAGCGCAGCCAGGCCGGCAGGAAGCTCACTTCCAGCCGGGCGCCACCGCTGCCGGGCACCACCCGGGCCACCCCGTCAGTCGAGCGCAGCCGACCCTTGGCGTTGCGGCATTCGTTGCGCACGCCGAGCAGGCCACCCTGTGGGGTGTAGCTGACGCGCGACGGTGCCGCACAGCCGTGTTCGAACGGCTGTGGCAGTCGGGCCTGTTCATGCCAGGTGCCGACAAAGCGCACCAGGTCCAGGTGCGCCACGGTGGCGGGCGCCGGGCGCTCGCCAGTGGCCGCATGGTCGCTGCGGCCTGCCATCAAGCGCTGCAGCAACGGCACGGCCACACCCACCACCGTGACAGCGGTGGCCAGGCTCACCCGTTGACGCCAACGCGCAGGCAGCATCGGCCACGCCATCGGCAGCAGGCTCAGCAGCAGCGCCGCGGGCCCGGCAGCCTGGGCCGCAGGGCCACGTGGACGCAGGGGCGCCGTTGGGTGGTGGCGCCGCTGCAGCCCCCACACCAGCGCACCGCCAGCTGCGGCCACGGCCGCCAGCTTCAGCAGCAGGGCGGAAGGCGCCGTCGCCTTCCGCGCCCGCATGCCCAGGTCTTGCACCCGCGAACGCACCCGCTGCTCACGCGCGACCAGCTGCTCTTCCATCCGGCGGATGCGGATGTCCAGATCGATGTCGCCGTCCGGCGCTGAGGAAGGCCACACAGCCGCGGGCGGGCTGTGCGGCAACGACGAGTCGGCCATGCTGGGTCAGCGCGACAGGCGGGCCACCAGCAGGCCCACTGCCAGAGCGGCGCCCACCGCGGCCAGCGGGTTCTCGCGCACGGTGCAGCGCACGCTCTCCAGCCAGTCCGCGGTCATGTCCCGAACCTGGTCGGCGCGCTCATCCAGCATGTCGGTGGCGCCGGCCATCTCGGCCTGCAGGCGCTGCACCTGGGGCGCCACCTGCTCGGCCAGGCGGTCGATGGTCTGGTGCGCCGTGTCGGCCATGGCGTCCAGCAGGTCGGGGCGGCTGCCGTTGGTGCCTGGGGAGAGGCCATCGGCGCCGGTCGTGGCGGTCTGCTGATCGGGCTGGCTGACGAAGTCTGGGGTGGATGCGGTGACCATGGATGGCTCCTGTGCGCGGTGGATGAGGTGACCGTCTCCCGGGCAATCGGCGTGCCGCGTCGCGGAACGAGGCCGCGGCACGGCCATGCGGGCGCCGTGTCGCCGTGGATGCCCGGGCGCGCCGATTGCCCCGCGGCAGCAGGCATCCAGCCCGCCGCGGCGACACGCCCCCTGACGGCGGTTGCTGCGCCCACCGTGATCCACGGGGCACCGGAAACGGCGCCGCTGGCTCGCCAACCCCCCACCTCCACCAAGGCCATCACACCATGTCCAATGCCCCGCATCCCGATGACGCCGCCGCAGAGCGCGACCAACTGTGGTCGTTGATCAAGGGCATCCGCTTTGCGCTGTTCACCACACGCCACGGCAATGGCCATCTGCATGGGCGGCCCATGACGATGCAGAACCGGGCGATCGGCGAAGACGACCGCCTGTGGTTCTTCATGTCGGCACAGGGCGCACCGGTCAGCGACCTGCTGGTCGAGCCGCAGGTCAACATCGGCTACGCCGATCCAGGCGAAGACCGGTATGTCTCGGTGTCGGGGACCGCCGCCGTGGTCGACGACGCCGCCATGAAGCACGCGCTGTGGTCGCCGATGGCCGCTGCCTGGTTCCCGGGCGGAGCCGACGACAGCGACCTGGCCTTGGTGCAGGTGCGGATCAGCCACGCCAGCTACTGGGACGTGCAGGACAGCAAGCTGACCCAGGTGGTCAAGATGACCCGGGCGGCGATCACCGGCACCCCACCCACCGACCTGGGCGAGCACGGTGAACTGCGGCTGACCTGACGCCGCAGGCCGCCAGCATGCAGGCGGTAGACCCGCTCAACGGGCGCAAAGGCCAGGCGCCGCGCCCTGCCTGCGTGCGCGCCTGGCACCAGCGGCGCCGATGGCCGATCTTGCAACATCTGCAGCAAGGCCTGCACACCGGCACGGGCTCGGCACCTGCCAGCACAGCGCCTGGTCCTGCATGTGGTCTTGGCCTACAAGCCATCGCGGCCCTGTCTGCCGCGCCGCCGCCGCCGGTGCGATGACCATCGGTGCCACCCACTGACTGGAGATGACGATGACCGCAAGGGCAATCAACGCACTGCATGACATTCACACCGCCACGAACGACGTGCTGACGGGCTACCGCGAGATGCTCGCGCGGGCGCAGCCGGAGATCCAGCCCGACATCCGGCGGCTGATCGGCCTGCACGAAGGGCATGCGCAGGAACAGCAGGCCGAGCTGGTGCGGCTGCGCGATGCGGGTGAAGACGATACCTCGCTGCAGGGCACGGTGAACAAGGTCGTGGTGATGCTGCGCGACTGGCTTTCCAGTCTGGACCGGAATGTCCTGCCGGCGGTGCGCGACGGGGAGGAGTCCCTGTGCGGCGTCTACGACAAGGCGCTGCAGCAGCGCGAGGTGGCCAGCCACGCCAGCATCGGGACGCTGCTGACAACCCAGCGCGCTGCGATCGCCAGCGAGGTCATGCGGCTGCCGCGCGACTGACGGGCCGCCAGCAGAGGGCTCCGATGCCCGCGGGATCATCGCGCGGACAGCGCCGTCTGTCAGCGCCGCGTGTCGTCACCCGCTTCGGCCGCAGACCGCTTCCACTGGGCAGGCACCTGGGCGAGCCGGTCCCCGACGATGCCAAGCACGGCCCGGTTCCAGCCGAGGCCGATGTGGCTGCCGCTCACCTCGATGTCCTGCACCCGGTCGGACTCCACCGCATGCCTGCATGCCTGCCAAGCCACCACGCCGTCGGTGCGGCTGTAGATCGACATCGTGGGCAGGCCTGGCGCACTGCGCAGCCGGGTTGACCAGGCGGCGGTCAAGGGCGGCGCCGCACCGCCCAGCAACCGGAAGATCCAGCCCGCATGGGTGTGTCCTGCGCCGGCATCGAACG
The DNA here is from genome assembly GCF_005403045.1 of Pseudaquabacterium pictum. GTDB lineage: Bacteria > Pseudomonadota > Gammaproteobacteria > Burkholderiales > Burkholderiaceae_C > Pseudaquabacterium > Pseudaquabacterium pictum. The sequence goes on along the minus strand of NZ_BJCL01000012.1, from coordinate 63,990 downwards.
GCGTGCCCAAGGTGATGACCTGACACACCAGCGGACGCAAGGACTTTGCCAACCCGCGCGCACAGATGCCCCCCAGCTTCCAGCCGATGAACGTGGCGTGCTGCTCGAATCCGCCGAGCAGATCGGTCACATGCGCCTGCAGGTCGGCCAGCCAGGCCTCGGGGTCGCCTTGCGGGCCGCGGTTCAAGCCCCGGCCCCAGTCGAGCGCCGCATAGCCCAGCGACTCGCAGTGGCGGCGCAGCGGGGCCACCGCATGGCCGTCGGTGCCCAGGCCAGGGAAGATGACCACCGGATGGCCATCACCGGCAACGGGACAGCGCGCCGGTGTGAAGGCACGGTGGGACACATCTTCGACCGCGGCGCGCAGCGGCTCGGCGCCCAGCAGCGTCAGCGACGGCCGCGGGATGGACTGGATGGACAGCATGGGGCTCGATCAAGAAGTGCCTGGCGGTGCGCCAACCACTGGCTCGGCAAGCCACCCCGGCGATGAACGCGCCCGTCGGTCCGCCAGCGCACCGACGGTGGCCCTCGCCGACCGCTAAGGTTCCGTGATCGGCCTGACGCCTTCCTCACCCACTCTGGAGTCCACCATGACGACACACCCATCTCGCCTGTTGCTGACGGCAGTTGCCACGGCCCTGGCAGCCTCTCTGCTGGTGGCCTGCAACAAGGCACCCGAGCCCACCGCGCCCACCCCTGCCTCATCCGGCACGGTCGGCACCCAGATCGATGACGCGGTCATCACCTCCAACGTCAAGGCAGCCCTGCTCGGCGAGCCCGACATCAAGAGCCTGGACATCAGCGTCGACACCATCAAGGGCGAGGTCAAGCTCACCGGTCTGGTCGACAACCAGGCCCAGATCGACCAAGCCGCCCTGGTGGCCACCCGCGCCAGCGGCACGACCAGCGTGCGCAATGAACTGCGGATCAAGCCCTGAGCCAGCCACCGCGTCTGACCGGCATGGCCATGCGCGCAGACACGGGCGCGCGTTGAACAGGTCGCCGTGAGGGCTGGCCAAGGCGCCGGTCATGTCCAGGTTTCCAGCATGCCCGGCCCGGCCACCTGACACGGAGCGCAGCCGATGGCAAGGGCGGCGCCGCAGGCGCGCCGCAGGCGCGCCGCAGGCGGTCAGGTCTTGCGGGCGCCGTCCTTCAACGCTTCCTTGGCATTGCCCACCTGCTTCTGCACCTTGCCGGCCACTTCCCTGGCCGTGCCCTTGGCTTCCTGCTCGGGGCTGTCCAACAAGTCACCGGTCTTGCGCTGGATCTTGCCGGCCACTTCCTTGGCGGCGCCCCTGATCTGGTCCTTGTTCATGCGTCGTGCTCCTGGTCGGGCGGGGATTCGCCCGTCCAGATCGGGCAAACGGCATGCCCGCGCAACACGGGTGGCAACAGACAGCCACAGGCCTGCGGGTTGCCACCCAGGTGGCGACGGCAACCGCCGGCAGCCAAGACACTGGACGAACGCTGCGATGCCATGGATCGACTGGCGTCCGGCCCTGGCCGGGACCGCGCCAGGCCAGCGCCTGCGCCCGAACGCCCGCTCAGGCCTGACGGCGGCGCCGCTCCACCGACTCGATGCGCAGCATCTGACGGTACTTGGTGACCGTGCGGCGCGCCACCACCAGGCCCTGGTCTGCCAGCTGGCGGGTGATGTCGGCATCGGACAGTGGCGCGGCCTGCCGCTCCGCCTCGATGATGTCCTTGACCAGCCCGCGGATGGCGGTACCTGAGCATGCGCTGCCGCTGGCACTGACCATCGCCCGCGAGAAGAAGTACTTCAGCTCGAACACGCCCAAGGGGGTGGACATGTACTTGTTGCTGGTCACGCGTGACACGGTGGATTCATGGATGCCCACCTCCTCGGCGATCTCCTTCAGACCCATCGGCTTCATCGCCATGGGTCCGAACTCGAAGAAGTGCCGCTGCCGCCGCAGGATGGCCTCGGCCACATCGAGAATGGTGGCAAAGCGCTGCTCGACATTGTGCAACGTCCAGCTCGCCTCCAGCAGCTGGCCGGCCATCTCGGTGTGCTGGGCCGAGCGATGGCGCTTGAACAGTTCCGCATAGACCAGCGACCTGGTGCCCGATTTCCTGACGTCGGTGCGAGACGGCGCCTTCTACGGCTGGCCGTACAGCTATCACGGCCACCATGTCGACGTGCGGGTGCAGCCCGGCGACCCGGCGCGCGTGGCCTCGGCCGTCACGCCCGATTTCGCACTGGGAACCCACGTGGCGCCGCTGGGGCTGGCCGCGTCGGCGGGCAGCGACCTGCCGGCGCCGTTCGCGCGGGGCATGTTCGTCGGCCTGCACGGTTCGTGGAACCGGCGCCCGAAGAGCGGCTACCAGGTCGTCTTCGTGCCATTCCGCGATGGCCGCCCGGCTGGGCCGGCGGTGGAACTGCTGGGCGGCTTCCTCAGTGGCGATGGCGACGCCTGGGGCCGGCCCGTGGGTGTGGCCGTCGACACGCGCGGTGGCCTGCTGGTGGCCGACGACGTGGGCAACACCGTCTGGCGCGTGACCGCTGCGCCTTGATGGTCGTGCCGTGGCGCCATCATGCCGCGACTTCCTGCCCCCCCGCCGCCGCCTCCGGCCTACCACCCCCGACCCTGACCCTGACCCTGGAAGCCGAAACGATGAACCGCTACGCCGCCGCCTACGCCGGCACCGCCACCGTGCTGGTGGCGCTCGACCTGTTGTGGCTGGGCGTCATCGCCAAGCCGCTGTACCAGCAGGGCATCGGCCACCTGATGGCCGAGCAGCCCGTGGTGCCGGTGGCCGTGCTGTTCTACCTGCTGTACGCGGTGGCGGTGGTGGTGTTCGCGGTGGCACCGCAGCTGGCGCCGGCCGCGCCGCGCGGCTGGGCCGAAACGCTGGGCATGGCGGCGCTGTTCGGCTTCTTCGCCTACGCCACCTACGATCTGACCAACCTGGCCACGCTGAAGGGCTGGCCGCTGGGTCTGTCGCTGATCGACATGGCCTGGGGCACGGTGGTCAGCACAGCCTCGGCGGCCGGCGGCAAGGCGGCGCTGGACTGGGCGACGCGGACCTGATGCGCGCCGCGGCCATCGGCATCTCCCCTTGAACACCGTCCCGCCTGCCTGCATGAGCGTGTTGTCGCGCGTTGGCCTGCAGCCGGGCACCAGCCCGTGTCGGCGATGCTGAGCAAGTGGTGCCCGGCGGGCGCCCCGGCCGCCGGCGCTGCTACAGCGCGTCGAGATGAAAGCGCTGCCTCAGCAGCGCCTTGAAGCGACGCACCACCGCCAGCGTGTCCCGCAGCAGGTCCCGGTCCAGCGTGCTCAGCGCGGCCAGGTGCACGCCGTCATCGGCCCGGCCGGCGGCCAGCGCCGCCAGGCCGGCGTCGAGCTTCAGCCGCATCAGCACATGCAGGGCCTCCACCAGGGCAGTGCCCAGGTCGGCCGGCAGGCTGCCGGCGGCCACCAGGGCAGCCACCCGTTCGGCCGTGCCGGTGGCCGGCACATGGCCGGCCAGGGCCAGCGCCCGCACGCCGTGCACCAGCGGGAACAGGCCGGCCTTCTTCAGGTCCAGCGCGGCCTCGGGCGGCGGCGGCGCGCCGGGGTGCAGCAGGCGGCTCCACCAGCTGCCGTGGGCGGCCTCGGCGGCGCCGTCGAAAGCCAGCGCCACCGCGGCGAAGCGGGCCAGCAGCGCATCGTTGTCGGCCGCCAGATCCCACACCGCGCCCTGCACCTGGGCCAGCAGGCGCGCATCGCCGCAGACTGCATGGGCATCCAGGAAGATGGCCAGCGCCATCACGCTGTCGGCGGTGGGCATCAGCAGCCAGCGCCGCGCCCGCTGCGCCAGCGCGCTGGCACTGCCGCGCCAGTCGGGGTTGCTGAGCATGATGCGGCCCGGGCACGGCGGGTAGCCGAAGCGGGTCAGCGCCTGGCTGAAGCGCTGGCAGATGGCGTCCAGGTCGGCCGGCGGCTGGTAGCCGTCACGCAGCACCAGGGCGTTGTCCTGGTCGGTCTTCAGCAGTTGCTCGCCGCGGCCCTCGCTGCCCATCACGAACAGGCAGCTGTGGGCCACCAGGTCGCCCGGGGCGATCAGCTGCCAGGCGCGCTCGAACAGGCGCGCATTCAACGCCTGCACCAGCCGCGCGATCAGGGCCACCCGGGTGCCGCTGGCATGCATCAGGCCGATCATCCGGGTGATCTGCGCCGCCGCCGCCTCCAGCGCCGCCAGGTCGGCCGCGTCCAGGATCTGCCGCGTCACCAGGTAGCTGTGGTTGGACAGGAAGCTCAGCAGGTCGGCCTGCTCCAGCACGCCGGCCACGTCGGCCTCGGCAGGCACGGCCGGCAGCTGGTCATGCGGTGCGTGCAGCACCACCAGGCGCTGCACCCGGTGGCGGATCATCAGCGCCAGGGCATCGAACACCGGCGTGTCCAGCGCCACCACCACCAGCGGCTGGCTGGCCAGAACGCCCACCGCCAGCTGCGCCAGCGGCCGGCCGTCGAGGATGGCCCGCTGCAGCCCCGAGGTGCTGAAGATGCCGAGTCCCGGCTGCGGCAGGCCGTCGCCGCGCACCAGCACCTGCGTCGTGCGGGCGCTGCGGAACAGCCGCACCACCGACACCACATCCATGGCCGCCTCCACCGTGTGCAGCGGCCGCACGCCCACCGCCCGCACCGGCGCCAGCGTCAGGCTCTGCAGCTGGTGGCGGCCCAGGCCGGCGTCCAGATCGGCAGGCATCGGACCGGCGGTGGCTGGATCAGGGTGTGGCATGCGTCAGCGGGGCTCCGCTGGCGATCTGACCACAGCCACCTGACGCCAAGCCTGCCGGGCATCAAGCGGGCGCGCTGCCGTTCAGGCGATGCAGCTGCGGTTCTTGCCGGTGCGCTTGGCCTCGTACAGGCCTTCGTCGGCGCGGGCCAGCGCGGTGTCCACCGTCTCGCCGGGCCGCCAGGCCGTCACGCCGGCGGAGAAGGTGACGAACACCTCCTTCCCCTCGTGCATGAACAGGCTGGCGCTCAGCCGGCGCTGCAGCCGCGTCAGCACCTGCTGCGCCTCGTCCACCGGCGTGCCGGGCAGCAGCAGCACGAATTCCTCGCCGCCGAAGCGGGCGATGTGGTCCACCGGCCGCAGCCATTCCTTCACCCGCGCGGCCAGGCTCTGCAGCGCCACGTCGCCAGCGGCATGGCCCAGGCTGTCGTTGAGCTTCTTGAAGTTGTCGATGTCGATCAGGCCCACCGCCAGCGGCGCCTGCGCCGGTCCCTCGCGCAGCACGCGGGCGGTCTCCACCTCGAAGGCCTGGGCCAGGCCGCGGCGGTTGGCCACCTGGGTCAGGGCATCGGTCGACACCTCGTCGGACAGCCGGCGCAGCTCGGCCTCCAGGCCCAGCACCTGGGCTTCAAGGGCGCTGGCACGGGCATGCTCGGCGGCCAGGCGGTCGCGCGCGCCGGCCACCAGGTCATGCACCGTGCGGCTTTCGTCGAGCATCTCGCGCACCGCGGCGGCCAGGCTGTCGAGGGAATCGGCCGCCTCGATGGCCTGGGCGTAACCGGCCACCTTGTCGCTGAAGCGGCCGGTGGCGGTGCCGAGCTCGCCCAGCTCGGCCAGCACCTGGCGCACCATGTCCTTCAGCGCATCGCGCGCCAGGGCGCGCTCGGCCTGCAGGCTGCGCTGGGCGGCGCGGGTGTCGTCCAGCAGCTCGCGGGCGGCGCGCACCGCCCGGGCGCCGGCGGCGCCCTGCAGCCGCTGGCGCAGGCCCTCGGCCTGGCCTTCGGCCCAGCGGCGGTCCTCGGCCAGGTCGGCCATGCCCTCGGTGAGCGAGCGGCACAGCGCCAGCAGTTCGTCCACCAGCTCATGGCGCAGGCCGAACAGCCGCTGCACCCGGTGGCAGACATCGGCCACGGCATCGGCCAGCAGCGGCGTGGCGCCCTCGCGGGCCACCCGGGCGGCCAGGGCGGACAGTTCGTCGGCCAGCTCGACGGCGCGCGGCTCGCCGGGCGGCAGACCGGCGCACACCGTGGTGCGCAGGTTGTCGACGATGCGGGGATGGGCGTCGGTGCTCGCCGCAGCAGGTTCGGCGATCTGCGCCGCGGCGGCTGACACCGCTGCGGGCGGCAGCGGCTCGGTGGCCGGCAGCGCTGCCGCGTCGGTCGCGTCCACATCCACATCGTCGTCGGGCTGGTCGTTCTCCCAGGCGCTGACCAGCTGCTTGAGCCGTTGCTGCAGCCGCTGGGCATCGCTGCGGCTGCCGTCGAGCACCCGCTGCAGGCTGTCCTTCTTGCGGGCGCCGGTCCAATGGCGGGCGCCACGTTCCAGGCCGCGTGCCAGCCGGTCGATCAGCTGGGCCCAGGCCGCGCCCTGGCTGGCGGCGGCGCCGGCGCCGCGGTCCAGCGCACGCTGCAGATCGTCGTAGCGGGCCTCCATCAGCGCGGCGGTGAGCTCGGTGCGCAGGGTGGTGTCGTCGCTGGCGCGGGCCACCAGACGCTCGACCTGCGCCCGCGCGCGCGGCGGCAGCAGGCCCTCGGCCGGGACGGGCTCGCCGGCCTCCTCGGCATAGGCACGGGCGAAGTTGGCCGGGGTGGGCTCGCGCTTGGACATGGCCAGCCGGCGCAGGGCGCCCTTGGCCAGCTGCGCGGGGGCGGGACGGTCAGCGTCCATCGGGAGCGGCTCCAGAACTCATCAGCGGGGATGGTTCTTCATCGGCCGGCGGGGCGCGGCCTTGAGCCGCGCCGATGCTCAACGCCTCATGGCCGCCGGCCGCCGGTGCTGCGCGGGGGCTCCAGCCGGTCGCCGCCGGCCTGCACGATCCAGGGCGCCTTGCGCGGCAGCACGGTCTGGTGCAACCAGCTTTCCAGCTCGTTGGCCGGGATCGGCCGGCTGAACAGGAAGCCCTGCATCACGCCGCAGCCCAGCCGGTGCAGCACCTCCATCTGGCGCAGGTTCTCCACGCCCTCGGCGATCACCCGCAGGCCCAGGCTGCGGGCCAGCGCGATGATGGCGGTGACCACCGCCGAGCTCTGCGGCGTGATGCCCAGATCGCGCACGAACTGGATGTCGATCTTCAGCTCGGCGATCGGCAGCGTGGTCAGGTAGGCCAGGCTGGAATAGCCGGTGCCGAAGTCGTCGATCGAGATCTCGACACCGATCTCGGTGAGCCGGTGCAGCAACGGGATGACGTTCTGCAGGTCCTTCATCAGCCCCGTCTCGGTGATCTCGAGCTGGATCGACCGGTGCGGCACGCCGTAGGCCGAGACGCAGCTGTGGATCTTCTCGACCAGGTCGCTGCGCTCGAACAGCCGGTTCGGCAGGTTCACCGCGATGGAGTCGGAGAAGCCGAAGTTGGTCTGCCATTCCTTGACCTGGCGCGCCGCCTCGCGCAGCAGCCAGTCGCTCATCGGCACGATCAGGCCGGTGTCCTCGGCCAGCTGGATGAAATCGCCCGGCGGCACCAGCACGCTGCCGCGCTGCCAGCGCATCAGCGCCTCGACGCCGACCATGCGGGCCGAGCGCACGTCGATCTTGGGCTGGTAGTGCAGCACCAGCTCGTCGCGCTCGATGGCCTTGTGCAGCGCGCTCTCCAGCTCCAGCTTCTTGCGGCCGTGGCCGGCCAGCATCGGGCTGTAGACGGCGCTGGCATTGCGCCCGGCATCCTTCACCGAGTACATCGCCACGTCGGAATTGCGCATCAGGTCGGCCACCGACTGGCCATCGCGCGGGTACATCGCGATGCCCACGCTGGCAGTGACGAAGCACTCCTGGCCGCCGACGAAGATCGGATCGCGCATCGCCTCCAGGATGCGGGCCGAGACACGCTCGGCATCGTCCTCGTCGGCCACCTCGGGCAGCAGGGCGACGAATTCATCGCCGCCCAGCCGGCCCACCGCCTCCAGCGTGCGGTGGCTGCGGGCGCCGGCCGATTCCAGCGCGCTGTCCATCACCTGGTCGGAGTGGCGCACGCAGCCGCGCAGGCGGCGCGCCACCTCCACCAGCAACTCGTCGCCCGAGGCATGGCCCAGGGTGTCATTGATGACCTTGAAGCGGTCGAGGTCGATCAGCAGGAGCGCGGCCAGGTGGCCCAGGCGGCGGGCGTGGTCCAGCGCCCGCTCGGTGCGCCAGATCAGCTGGCGGCGGTTGGGCAGGCCGGTCAGCGCGTCGAAGTTGGCCAGGTGGCGGATGCGGTCCTCGGCCACGCGGCGGTCGGTCACGTCCTGCACGATGCCGGTGTAGCCGATGCCGTGGCCATGCTCGTTGAACTCGGGCTCGGCCTCGACATGCACGATGCGCATGCGGCCGTCGGGCAAGGTGACCGGTACATCGATGGCCAGCACCGTGTTCTGCGCCTGCACCTCGGCCAGCACCCGGGTCATCGCGCGGCGCTCGGGCAACGGCACCATGCGCACCAGGCGGCGCATCGACACCCGGTCCTGGGTGGTGAACCCGAACACCCGCAGGGTCTCCGGCGCCAGCGTCAGACCGCCGGTGGGGTGGTGGCTGGCACTGGGCTTGCGCCAGTCGAAGCTGCCCATGCGGGCCAGGTCCTGGGCACGGGCCAGCTTGCTCTTGTGGCGCTCGAGCTCCTGCCGGGTGCGGGCCGAGCGCAGCACATGGCGCAGGCGGCCGGCCAGCAGGCTCCACTGCGTGCTCTTGACGAAAAAATCGGTGGCGCCGACCTGGTAGGCGCGGTTGATCGAGACCTCGTCGTCCAGGCCGGTCAGCATCAGCACCGGCATGTTCTCGAAGCCGGGCGATTCACGCAGCTCGCGGCAGGTGTCGAAGCCGTCGAGGCCGGGCATCACCGCGTCGAGCACGATGATGTCGGGGGTCCAGTCGCTGAGCATGGCCAGCGCCTGCTCACCGCTGCTGGACTCGGTGATCTCGAAGCCGCGGCCGCGCAGGGCCTCCGCCGTCAGCATCAGCGCCAGGTCGTCGTCATCGACCAGCAATACCTTCGGCCGCTCAGGCGAGTCGTCGGCATCCAGGCTGTGCGGCAGGGTCATCGATGGCGCGAACTACGTGTCGGCGAGGAGTTGAAGAACAGCGGCGTCCACCCTTGCGGCTTCGGCCACCAACTGGTCCAGCAAGGCGGGCACATCGTCCAGCCGCCCTTCGCGCAATGCCTTCTCGGCATCACCACACAACTGGGACAGCACCAGCGCACCCACGCTCGCCGAACTCGATTTTAGGGTGTGCGCCACCAGCCGCTGACTTGCAGGGTCAGGCTGCGCCCGCGCCTGTGTCAGTTGCGCCAGCAGGCGCGCCATCGAGCTGCGGTAGGTCGTCAGCACCCGCTGCATCAGCCGGTTGGCGCCGGTGGGATCGAGCTGCGCCAGGTTGGCCAGGGCATCGGCATCCAGCACGGTGTCTCCGGAGGTGCTGCCATCGGGGCTGGCCTGCGGTCCGTTGGCGGGAGTGAATGGCAAAGTCATCGGGGTGCACCCTGAAAAGGAACGGGGTGTCCGCGCGAACGATTCCTCCTTGACAGCCATGGCTGAGCATGGCGCGCCGTCCTGGCCGCGTCAATCAAGATTGCCTGACAGCCTGCCGCTGGAAAACGCCCGCGCGCCCCCCGGGTGGGGTGCGCGTGCAACAGCAGGTGACCGCATGTAACCGTTCATGCCGACAGTGACCGGCCACTGGTGCCGGTGATCCACCAGCACTGTCGGCCACCCAGCGGCGGTCTTGAGCGGCGGCATCCACCGGACGCTGGAGCAAAGGCCGCTTTCGTACAATGTTTGACATGTCGTGCACCCGCGCCGCTGGCGCCACGACGCTCGCCAGCAACTCCCCCCCCTCCGGCCGCCCGCGCGACCGCCATGCCGGCGCTGATGCGGATGCCGTCCTGGATGTCGACCGGCTGGATGCCGACGCTGCTGGGCCTGGCCGCGCTGCTGGCAGGCTTGCTGGCCGGCCAGGGCCTGCTGCCGGGCTGGCTGCTGGCGCTAGCGCTGCTGCTGGCCACCACTGCCGCGCTGCTGGCCGGCGCACTGTGGAGCCGCCAGCGCCAGCTGGACCACCTGCACGAGGCCCGCCAGCAGGCCCAGCTGCTGGGCCAGCTGGTCGATGTGTGGTGCTGGCAGACCGATGCCGGCCACCGGCTGGTGAAGCTGCAGCCGCCGCAGGGCGCACCGTCGTCGGCCTGGGTGGCCGGCGCCTTCAGCGGTGACTGCCTGTGGCAGCGATTCGACGATGCCGCCCACAGCCTGCAGCCGCGCATGCAGGCCCAGGCACCCTTGGGCGAGCTGCGGGTGCTGCAGGCCCCCGCGGTGGCTGGCGCACCGCCACGGCGCTGGCGTCTGCGCGGCTTGCCACGGCTGGACGGCCGCGGCCGTTTTGCCGGCTACACCGGCGTGGCCTGGCCGTCCGATGCCGACGACCAGGCCGCCGCTGCCCGCCAGGCCCTGGACGCGCTGCTGACCCAGGGACCGGCCGCGCTGTGCCTGGCCGTGCCGGATGCCGACGGTCAGGGCTGGCAGCTGCAGCGCGCCAGCCCGGCGGCGCGCCAGCTGCTGGGCCTGCCTGCCTCGGCAGCCGACGGCCCCGACGCGCCTGCCCTGCCCTGGGACCAGGCCCTGGCCGCCCTGCCCGACGGCTTGCGCCAGCAGGTGCTGGGTCTGCAGCCCGGCGGCACGGCCGAAGCCGATGGCTGGCAGGCCTGCCTGCAGGTGATCAGCCCCGCGGATGCCGCTGCCAACACGCCCTGCCAGGGCCAGCTGCTGCTGGCGCTGGCGCCCACCGCGGCCGTGGCCGACACCGCCACCCAGGCACTGGCCGCCGAGCATGCGGCCTTCAGCTACACCATCTCGCACGACCTGCGGGCGCCGATCCGGGTGGTCGAGGGCTTCGGCCGCATCCTCAAGGAAGACTACGGCACGGCGCTCGACCGGGTCGGCCGCGACCACATCGACCGGGTGATGGCCGCCGCCGCCCGCATGAACCACATGATCGACGCGCTGCTGTCGCTGTCGCGCCTGTCCAGCCAGCCGCTGGTGCGCCAGCCGGTGGACCTGTCGCAGCTGGCGGGCTTCGTGGTGGACGAGCTGCGTCGCAGCGCGCCGGAGCGCCAGGTGGCGGTGCACATCGCCCCCGGCATGGTGGCCCAGGGCGACCCGACGCTGCTGCGCATGGCGCTGGAGAACCTGCTGGGCAATGCCTGGAAGTACAGCGCCAAGGTGGCGCAGGCGGTGGTGCGCTTCGAGCCCGAGGTGCAGAGCGGCCGGCCCGGCTTCGTCGTCAGCGACAACGGCGCCGGCTTCGACATGCGTTTTGCCGACCGGCTGTTCGGTGTGTTCCAGCGCCTGCACAGCAGCAGCGACTTCCAGGGCACCGGCATCGGCCTGGCCTCGGTGCGGCGCATCGTCCGGCGCCATGGCGGCGAGATCTGGGCCGAAAGCGCCGTCGGCCAGGGGGCGCGTTTCCACTTCCGCCTGAAGGATTGACGCCGCACGTCCTGGCGCCTAGCTTCGGGGCCCACCACAACGAGGAGCCCCGATGAAGATCTACTTCGCCACCAACCGCGATCCGAACAAGGCCGCCGCGCCCACCGACTTCGGCAGCCGCTTCTCCGCCAGCGGCCTGACCGACCTGCGCTTCGGCAGCGCCGAGGTCACCGGCAGCAAGTTCGACAAGTACGTGCTGGACGTGGCGCCCGAGAAGCTCGACGTCGGCCTCGACAAGGCCCTGGTCAAGGACCTGAGCGGCCAGGTGCTGGGCAGCCGCAAGGTGTTCGAGGAGATGCGCGCCGAGATGGTGGTCAACAAGCAGGACTGCATGGTCTTCATCCACGGCTTCAACGTCAGCTTCAAGCAGGCGCTGCAGCGCTGCGCCCAGCTCAAGCACTTCTATGCCGGCCGGCCGATGACCTGGCTGGTGTTCACCTGGCCGTCCGATGGGTCGATGCTGCCGTTCAAGGCCTATGCCAGCGACCGCGATGACGCCCGCGCCTCCGGCGTGGCCCTGGGCCGCGGCCTGCAGAAGCTGGCCGGCTTCCTCAGCGGCACCCGGCCCGAAGACTACTGCGGCCAGAGCGTGCACCTGATGACGCACAGCATGGGCGGCTACGCGCTGCGCTGGGCCTTCCAGTCGATCCGCGGCGGCAGCGGCGGCAACCTGCGCCGGCTGCTGGAGCACATCCTGATGTTCGCGCCGGACGAAGACGACGATGCCTTCGAGCTGGAGCACAAGCTGCAGGCCCTGCCCGACATGGCCCGCAGGCTGAGCCTCTACCACAACGCCGGCGACCTGGCCCTGGTGACCAGCGACGTGACCAAGGGCAACCCCGACCGCCTGGGCGCCGCCGGCCCGCGCAATGCCCGCGCCCTGCCCGACAAGGTGAACGTGGTCGACTGCGAACCGGTCACCAGCCGCAAGCTGGACCCGGACGGCCACGGCTACTACTGCCTGAACGAGACGGTGCGCCAGGATGTGCTGGCCCTGCTGTCCGGCCAGGCGCCGGTCGACATCAAGACCCGCAAGTACCTGCCGGAGCTGCGCACCTACCGGCTGAAAAAGGCCTGATCAGGCCTGACCGCGCGACAGCAGCTCCACCGCATCGACCAGCCGCCCGGCCTGGTCGGCCAGGCTGCGCTGCTCGTCGGCGGCCATGCGGCGCAGCCGCTCCAGCGCGGTGGCGCGCTGCAGGCTGTAGCGGTGCATCAGCACGCCCACGGCCAGCGGCACCAGATCCAGCGCCGCGGCGCTGTCGGACATGGCGGGCGCGGCTGCCGGCGCTGCCGCACGGTCGGCCCGTGCCGGCAGCTGGGCCAGCGCCGCGGCCACCGTGGGCAGGATCTGGCCGATGTCCAGCGGCTTGACCAGGTAGGCCACCGCGCCCAGCGCCTTGACCTTCTGCACCGTGTCGTCGTCGGCAAAGGCCGACAGGAACATGAACGGCACATGCAGGTGGTCGCGCAGGTAGGCGGCCACGTCGAAGCCGCTCATGCCTTCCATGCGGATGTCCAGCAGGGCCAGGTCGGGCTTGTGCTGGCGCGCCAGCAGAATGGCCTCGTCGCCGTTGTCGGCATCGATGACGTCGTAGCCCGCCTGGGCCAGGCCGTGGGTGACGGTGGCCAGCACCAGCCGGTCGTCGTCCACCACCAGGATCTTGCCTTGCTCGGCCATGCGGCTCGCCTTCCGTCGGATGGGGTGGATTGTGCCGTGGCCCGCCGGGCTACAGCGGCTCCAGCAGGTGGATGCTGGGCGGCACCAGCACCACCTTGGCCTCCACCTGCACGCCCAGCTGGGTGAGCGTGAGGGTGGCGGTGCGCCGCGGCAGCAGCGCCCGCACCAGGCCCAGGCCGGAGACGCCCGGCGGCACCTGGGCCAGGCTGAAGCCGGGCCGCAGCTGGCCGGGGCTCAGGATCTGGATGGCCAGCCGGGCCTCGTCGCAGTGCAGCACGCAGCGGATGTCGCCGGGCGCGCTGTGCTTGATGGCATTGGTCAGCAGCTCGTTGACGGTCAGCGCGATCGGGATGGACTCGGCCTCGGGCAGCGCGAAGCGGTGCGCCGGCGTGCCCTCCACGCTGACGCTGATCGGCCGGCCGAAGGTGCGCTGCACACTGGCGGTGATGGCCTCGACCAGCGGCTGGATGCGCAGCGGGCCGCTCACCCCCACCTGCAGGCCGTGCACCTGGGCGATGGCCTGCACCTGGCCCACCGCCTCGCTGATCAGCGCCGCCACCTCGGGCCGGCGCGCCGCCGTCTGCTGCAGCAGGCCGGCCACACCCTGCAGGTTGTTCTTGATGCGGTGGTGCACTTCCTTGACCAGCATCTCGCGCTGCGACACCGCGGCGTCGAAGCGGGCCTGCTCGGCGGCGCGCTGCTCGGTCACGTCGCTGGCCACCAGCAGCAGCTGGGCCTCGGCCGCGCCGGCCTGGCCGGCAGGGCCGGTCTGCAGCGAGACGATGCGCACGTCCCACATCCGCGTCTCCACCGCACCGGGTGTGCTGCCGGCGCGCACCGGGCGCGGCAGCTCGCGGCGCAGCACGTCGGTCTGCTGCTGGGCGGCCTGCAGGTCGTCGCGCAAGGCGGCGGCATCGTCGGGGCTGAACCAGTCCTCGGGCCGGCGGCCCAGCACCGCCTCCACCGGCCGGTCGAAGAACATCGCCGCCATCTGGTTGAGCCGCAGCACCGCGCCGCTGGCAGCGTCGAACAGCGCGATGGCCAGCGGCGCGGTGTCGATGATGCGCTGCAGCGAATCCTGCGCCTGGGCGATGCTGACCTCGGCCTGGCGGCGGCGTTCGATGTCCAGCAGCGCAAAGGTGATCTGGCTGCCGCTGCCGCGGGCCGCATCGGCGCCGGGCAGCCCGCCATCCGCACCGCGGCCGGTGACCACGGCATTGCCGACCACCCAGAATTCGCGGCCGTCGCGCCCGCGCAGCCGGCATTCGAAGGTTTCGGCCTGGCCGTCGGCCAGGTGCTGGCGGTAGTGGGTGGCGCGCAGCGGGTGGTCGGGATCGGCGGTGGCGACGATGGCGATGGGCTCGCCGACGAAGTCGGCCAGCTCGCCGCCGAACATGCGCCGGGCCGAACGGTTCATCCATTCGATGCCGCCATCGCCCACGGTGACGATGCCCACCAGCACCGAATCGAGGATGGCGCGGGTGCGCTCGGCCTGCAGCTGCACCGCCTCGCGGGCACGGCGGCGCTCGTCCACGTCGACATAGCTGCAGATCATGCCGGCCTCGGGCTGGGCCTCGTCGACCAGCCGCTTGCTCACCTGCACCCACAGCGCCCGGCCGTCACGCCGGCGCAGCCGCCGTTCACCCTGCCAGCGCCCGGCCGAAGTCAGCGCCAGGCGCTGCTGCTGCCAGAGCTGGTCATGGTCCTGCGCGTCGACGGCCAGCACGGCCAGGTGCATGCCCAGCAGCTCGCCCACGGCATAGCCGGTCAGCCGGGCCAGGGCCTCGTTGGCACGCTCGATGGTGGTGCCGCGCAGGTAGGCCAGGCCGACGTCGCTCAGGCTGAACATCAGCTCGCGCTCGCGGGCCAGCGCCTCCAGCTCGGCCTGCTGCGCCTTCAGCCGCGAGACATCGGTGAGCACCACCACCAGCTCGGGCACGCCGCCGGCCGGCGCCCGGCTGGCCGACAGCGCATACCACACCGGCTGGCCGCCGGGGCCCGGGCGGGAGAACTCGGTCTCGTGGCGGCGCTCGGGTGGCGCATCGCCGGGCTCGTCGGCCAGCGCCCGGGCCAGCAGGGCCTGCACGGCCGGCTGGTCGGCCAACCAGTCGGCCGGCGGCGCCCCGACGGCCCGGCCGGGGCGCAGGCCCAGCATGGCCTCGAAGCTGCGGTTGCAGCGCACCAGGCGGTCGCCGCGCAGGTAGGCGATGCCGGCGCTGGTGCCGTCCAGGATGCCCGAGAGTTCGCGCAGCAGCTGGGCGCTGCGGCGGTGGGCTTCCTCCTGCTCGGTGATGTCCAGCGTCACCACCGACAGCGCGGCGCGGCCGCCGGTCAGCTCACCGGGCTCGACGCGGGTGAGCAGCCAGCGGATGCCCAGGTCGGGCACCTGCACCGCATAGCGCACCTGGGCCCGCTGGCCCTCGCGCAGCGCCCGCTGCAGGCGCTCGAACTCCTCGCGCGAGCCGGGTTCGACCTGGTCGCGACCGATCGACTGCAGGCCGGCCGCCAGGCCGGCCGGTGCACCGCCCGACGGTGTGCCGCCACCACCGGCACTGCTGCGCACCGGCCGGGTCTGCAGCCAGCCGCGCGAGGCCTCGTAGGTGGCCACGCCGACGCTGGCGGTGTCCATCAGTGCGCCGATCTCCAGCTGGGCCAGGTCGTGCTCGTCCTCCAGGCTGCGGTCTTCCACCACCGCCATCACCCGCTGGCCGCCTTGGGCGCCGGCAAAGGCCCGCAGGCGCGCGCGCAGGCGGAGGCGGCGGCCGTCGGCCAGGGCCAGGGTGCCCAGGGTTTCGAGCGGCGCGGCGCCAGGCTGCAGCGCCGCCTGCGGCCCGCCATCGGCCCAGGCCAGCAGCTGGCACAGGTCGGCCGGCGCGTCGGGCAGCTGCGCCGGCACCGGGCCGGCCAGCGCGGCGAAGGCGCCATTGCTGCGCAGCACCTGGCCATGGCTGTCGTAGACCAGCATGCCCACCGGGCTCAGGTCGAACCACTGGTCCAGCTCATGGCCCGACTGGGCGGCGGCATCGCGCGCCTGGTGCTCCAGCGTCACATCCTGCAGGATGGCCAGCAGCAGCGGTGCGCCATCGTCGGCACTGACCCAGCGCGGCGCAAAGCGGAAGAAGCGCAGCCGGCCCTGGGCGTCGACGATCCGCCGCTCCACCTGGCGCTCGGGCTGGCGGCCGGCCTGCAGCGCGGCCAGCCAGTCCTGGCGCGACTGGTGCACGTCGGCATGGTCCTCGCTGCCGACGTAGCCCAGCGGATCATGGCCCAGCACCTGCTCCGGGCTGCGGCCCACCGCGTCGAAGTAGGCGCGGTTGGCCGCCACGATGACGAAGCGGCGGTCCTGCACCGTCAGTGGCTGGGGGGCATCCCAGAGCAGGCGCACCAGCTCGCTGGTGGTGCCGGCGGCCAGCGGCGGCTGCGGTGGCGGCGGCAGCACGGCCGGGGCGCGCAGGGCCCAGCCACCACCACCGGCACGCGTCAGCGTCAGCGGCAGACGGGCGCCGCGCAGCGGGCCATCGGTGAGGCGGATGTCCAGCGGCGTGGCCGGCTGCGGCTGGGTCAGGGCCTGCGTCAGGGCCCGGCGGGCATCGGCATCCAGCCAGGCCAGGGCCTGGTCCAGCGGCTGGCCGGCCTCGCAGCCCAGCAGGCGTTGTGCCGCCGGATTGCGGTAGCTGACGCGCTGGCGCTGGTCGAGCAGCAGCAGCAGGGTGTCGTCCACGCCATCGAGCAGGGCCGACAGCTGGGCGTTGGACGGCAGCGTGGCAGCGCGCGGCAGCAGGGACATCGGCCCAGTTTAGCGGCCGGGTGGGCCGCTCCCGGCCGGCGGGTCGGTCAGTCGAGCTGGCGGGCAGCCACCAGCGCCCGCAGCACGGCCTGGTTGACGGCCTGGGGCGTCATCATCAGCGCATCGCTGGCCTCGCGGATGTCCAGCAGCGACGCGGCCTCGATGGCCAGCACCAGGCTGAGGTAGGGCTGGTGCGGGCCGGTCTGGTGCAGCAGGGCGTCGCGCACCGCCTCGGTGGTGGGGATGCCCTTGAGCAGCTCGGCAAACGGCTGGTGCATCAGCCGGTCGAGCAGCGAGAACACGCCGCAGATGAACAGCTCGCCGCGGCGCTCGTCGTCGCAGCCGCTGTCGCGGCCCAGCTCTTCCATCAGCAGGCCGCGGCGCACGGCGGCGTAGATCACCGGCTTCATGCTGGCATCGCGGCTGCCGGCGGCCAGCAGCAGGGCCAGCCAGCGCTTGAGGCGCTGGTAGCCCAGCAGCATGATGGCGTGGCGGAAACTGGTCACCTCCACGGCCAGCCCGAAGGCCGGCGAGTTGATGTAGCGCATCAGCTTGAACGCCATGGTCGGGTCGTTCTTCATCACCGCTTCCAGCCGGTCGGCGCTCTCCTGGCGGTCGACCCGGTTGATCAGCTCGACGATGGCGCTCAGCTCGGGCTGGGCACCGCGGCTGCTGCCCGGGCGCGGCGGCGCGGGGTCGTCGATCGGCCAGCCCAGCACCGCGATGGCGCCGCGGCCGAAGGCGTCGGCCATCTGCGCATTGGTCTGCACGCCGGCCTGCACATGCGGGATGTTGCGCGACACGCCGCCGGGTGGCGGCATGCCGTCGCGGCGCTCGTCGGCCAGGTCGATGATGGAATAGGCAAAGCACGGCAGCACCTCGCGCGGCAGCGGCTGCAGCGGCCGGCCCTTGATCAGCAGGGTGTTGCCGCGGGTGTGCAGCGCGGCCAGCGCATCGGTGCAGGCCAGGTCGCTGGCCATGAAGGCCGGCACCTCCAGCATCATGTTCAGCGGCAGGTCGGTGCGCAGCACGGCATCGAGCAGCATCTCGCCGACGATGTTCAGCGACACCCGGTGCGCCGCATCGGGCCAGGCGGCGGCCAGCGCCTCCAGCAGCGCCGGCACCTCGGGCTTGGCCTCCGGGCGGATCGGGAACACGGTCAGTCGCAGCGCGGTGATCGCCTTGTGGCGGTCGATCATCGGCGAATAACCCAGGGCCACCTGGCCCAGCACGGAGAGGTCGGTCATCGGGGGATTGTGTGCGCGTGAGGCGTTGCCAAGCACCTGGAGATCACTTGACGTAGTCGAACAGCGACATGCGCTGCACCATCGCGTAGCTCTGCAGCGCCGCCTGGTAGCCGGTCTGCTGGTTCTGGAAGTTGCTGATGGCCTGCAGCATGTCCAGGTCCTCGGCATCGGCCTGCACCGTCTTGGCCCACAGCGCGCGGTCCTGGTTGCGGCCATCCAGCGCGTCCAGCCGGTTGAGCATGGCGCCGGCCTCGGCGCGGGCGGCCTGCATGTGGCCCATCACCGCATCCATGTCGCGCAGGCCGCTGTTGACGGCCTGGGCGATCTGGCCGCTGTTGGTCGTCGGGTCCTTCAGGATGGCGATGCTGCGGTCCAGCGCGGCGAAGACATCCAGGTCGGGCTGCGAGGGCGTGATGCTGAAGCGGTCGCCCACCACCGGCGTGCCCTTCAGGTGCAGGGTCATGCCGTCGACGGTGATGGCCTGGCCGGCCCGGTAGGGCTGGTTGTCGATGGCGGTGGCGCTGCCGCCGTTCAGCACGCTGATGCTGAGCACGCCGGCGTTGTCGACCACCTCGACCTCGTAGCTGCCGCCGGTGATGGCCGCGGGGTCGCTGACGGTGCCGGCGTCGATCCAACCCGTCCCGGTGTTGGCCGGGTTGGCGGCAGTGGTGAACACGCCGTTGCCGCTGCGCGCCGACAGCCAGATGGCCTGGCCGTCGACGGTGCTGGGCATCAGCTCGGTGGACGACAGCAGCGACTGGCCGCCGGCCGCACCGGGCACCACGCCGGCCGGCGTGTCGAGGAAGGGCACGGTGGTGGCGCCCTGCCCGCCGAACAGGAAACCGCCGGCGCCGTTGCCCTGGTTGGCCAGCGCCAGCAGCTGGCTGCGCAGGTTGCTCAGCGCGTTGGCCTGGGCCTGGCGCTCCGACGGGCTGTAGCTGCCGTTGCCGGCGGCCACCAGGGTCTCGCGGGCGGTCTGCATCAGCTCGCCGGCCTGGCCCA
The DNA here is from genome assembly GCF_005403045.1 of Pseudaquabacterium pictum. Taxonomy (GTDB): domain Bacteria; phylum Pseudomonadota; class Gammaproteobacteria; order Burkholderiales; family Burkholderiaceae_C; genus Pseudaquabacterium; species Pseudaquabacterium pictum. Next base: position 44,868 of record NZ_BJCL01000012.1, on the reverse strand, counting down.
GCGCCGCTTCGGCCAGCGTCATCGCACTGCGGCTGGCGTCGACCGAGCGCTGCTCGCTGGCGATGCGCTGGCCGCTCAGGTAGGCGCGCTCGGCGCGGGCGGCGCCGGTCGGGTCGTCGCTGGGCTTGTTGATGCGCTTGCCGTTGGTCATGGCCGTCTGCGCCTCGGCCATGTCGCGCTGGCGCTGCTGCAGGGTGTCGACGGCCGCTTCATAGCGGTTGGCGGTGGAGACTCGCATGGGTCAGCCTCGGGTGGAATCAGCGCGACACGCTCGCGAGGAGTGCGTCGAACAGGGTCTGCGCGGTCTGCAGCATCTTGGCTGCCGCCTGGTAGCTCTGCTGGAACTGGATCAGCCGGGCGGCTTCCTCGTCGAGGTTGACGCCGACATCGGTGCTCAGCTCGGCGCGGGCGCGGGCCGCCACGGTGGCGGTGTTGTCGGCCGAGGCCACCGCACCCTGCACCCGCACGCCCACGTCGGCCAGCACGTTGGCATAGGCGTCACCGACGGTCACGCCGTCGATCAGGCCGCGGTTGGCCAGGTTGTCGAAACGCAGTGCGTTGCCGTTGCTGGCCGCCGGGTGGCTGGTGGGCGACAGGCTGATGCGGTCGCCGCTGCGCGGCAGGCCGTTGAGCGACAGCGCCACCCCATCGTGGCGGATGGGCACGCCGGCCGTGTGGGTGCCGGTGGCCAGCGGGGTGCTGTCTGCGTCCAGCAGCTCGTAGTTGCCGGCGTCGTCGGTGAAGCGCAGCGTCAGCGGCTGGTAGCCGGCGGCCGGCGGTGCTTCCACCGTCAGCGCGGCGATGGTGGCGGTGCCGGTGTTGGCCGGGTTGACCACGCCGGTCAGCGGGTTGGCGGCTGCCAGGCCGCGCGGGTTCTTCAGCACCACGGTGATGCCCGCGGCGGCATTGGACACCGGCTTGAGCAGGAAGGATTCACCCGCCGCCGGCGCGTTGTCGCCGATGGCCAGGGCGAAGCCGTCGACGGTGTCGCCGTTGTACAGCGGCGGGAACACCTTGCCGTCGACCAGGCGGGTCAGGGTGTACTGGCCGTCACTGGCGGGGTCGGGCTCCAGCAGGTACTCGCTGGCCACCAGCGCGCTGGGGTCGGCGATGCTGATGCCGACATCGGCCACGAAGCCGCCGCCGCCATCGCGGGCATTGGTGCCGGCCGGCAGCACCTGCGGACCCTGGATCCTGAACAGCGGGCTGCCGGGCTGGCCGCTCAGGTCCAGGCCCAGGGCCTGCTGGTCGTTCAGCGCCAGGCCCAGGCCGGACACCAGCTGGCCCAGGCGGCTGCGCGCCTCCGCCAGGTCGTCGCGCTGGAAGCGCAGCAGCCCGGCCACCTGGCCCTCGCCGATGGCCTCGGTGGGCAGCTGGGTCAGCTGGCCGTTGATGTCGATGGCCACGCCGATGCGGCTGGAGTCGTGCGTGTCGGCCTGGGGCACCAGCTTGAACGACGCACCGCCCAGCACCAGGGTCTGGCCGCTGCCGACGTAGACCGCCATCGTCTGGTCGGGCGCCAGCACCGTCTGCACCTGCATCTGTGCGCCGATGCGGCGCACCAGTTCATCGCGCTGGTCCAGCAGCTCGTTGGGCGAATGGCCGCGGTTGGTGGCGGCGGCGATCGACAGGTTCAGACTGGCCATTTCCCTGGCCAGGGTGTTCACCTCGGACAGGCCGCCCTGCACGTCATGCACCAGGTTGGCCTGCAACGCCTCGATCTGGTCGGACGACGAGCGCACCAGCGAGGCAAAGTCCTCCAGCCGGCCCAGCACCGCCTGGCGCGCGGCCAGGTCCGACGGGTTGGCCGCCACGTCGGCAAAGGCATTGAAGATCTGCGTGGCGGCGTGGCCCAGGCCGGCCTCGCCACCGGCGAACACCTTCTCCAGCTGCTGCAGCATGTCGCGGCGCACACCATCGGCGGCCGCGGCCGAGCCGGTGGCCACGGCCTGCTGGCTGAGGAACATGTTGGCCGCGCGGGTGACGGTGGACACGGTGACACCGCGGCCGAAGTAGCCCGAGCCGTTGTAGGCGCTGCCCGCCGTGGCCAGCTCCACCGACTGGCGTGAATAGCCCGGCGTGTTGGCATTGGCGATGTTGTTGCTGGTGGTCAGCAGCTGGGCATTGGCGGCGTACAGCGCCGAGCTGCCCAGCGACAGCAAGGAAGTGGTGGTCATGCCGGCTCAGCCCTGCGCATGCGGAGGCTCAGGCCATGTCCCGCTGCAAGCGGAGGGTGGTGTTGATCACCTGACCGAGCTTCTGGCCATACAGCGGATCGGTGGCGTAGCCGGCCTTCTGCAGGCCCATGGCGAAGGCCTTGGCATCGGCGGCGCGTTCGACCACCTTGGCGTAGCGCGGGCTCTCCTTCATCAGGCGGGCATAGTCGGCGAAGGACTCGGCCTCGTTCGCATAGGCACGGAACTTCTGGATCATCTTGCGCGGCTGGCCGCCGATGTACTCGGTGGTGGTCACCTCCACCGTGGGGCCGTTCCAGCTGCCGCCGGCCTTGATGCCGAACAGGTTGTGGCTGTTGGTGCCATCGCGGCCGATGATCTCGCGTTTGCCCCAGCCGGTCTCCAGCGCCGCCTGGGCCAGCATGAAGGGCGCCGGGATGCCGGTCTCGCTGGCCGCGCTCTCGGCCGCCGCGGTGTGCTGGCGCACGAAGCCGGCGGCGCTCTTCTCGGGCACCTTGGGCGCGGCGGTCGTCTCCTGCACCGTCGGCAGGCTCTCGTTGGCGCGGCGGGTGCTGGGGATGGGGCCTGGCACCAGGCCCATCTGGCGTTCCAGCTGCTTCTCGATCACCTCGGACAGGCTGCCCGGGCGGCCGGCGGACTTGGCCGCCAGCTGGGCGTCCAGCATCTCGGTGCCCAGCTTGGTGCCGGGGTTGTCCATCAGGCCGCTGGTCTCGGTGGCCGCGCGCATGCTCTTGAGCAGCTCGCCCATGAACAGCGACTCGAACTGCTTGGCCGCCTCCCTGGCGGCGCCCTTGGGGTTGCCGGTCGCATCGCGCTTCAGGCCGTCGAGCGTGCGGCCATCGCTGGCCAGCTTGACGTCGGACGCGCTGGGCGACTGCAGCGACATGTTCGACAGGGTTCCCATGGTCAGATCACCTCGATCTCGGCATTGAGTGCGCCTGCGGTCTTCATCGCCTGCAGGATGGCGTGCAGGTCCTGCGGCGTGGCACCCAGGGTGTTGAGCGCCCGCACCACATCGGCCAGCTTGGCGCCTGCCGGCAGGTGCATCAGCTGGCCGCCCTGCTGGGTGATGGCGATGTCGTTCTTCTCCGACTGCACCGTCTGCCCGCCGGCTAGCGCATTGGGCTGGCTGACCTGGGGCGTGGAATTGACGGTGACGGTGAGCGAGCCATGCGCCACCGCACAGCTGCCCAGCGTGACCGCCTCGTTCATCACCACCGAGCCGGTGCGGGCATTGATCACCACCCGTGCCGACGGCCGCTGCAGGCCGACCTCGAGGTTCTCCAGATCGGCCACGAAGGCCACATGCTCGGCCGGCTGGGCCGGCATGCGCACCCGCACCACCCGGCCATCGATGGCCTGGGCCGTGCCCGGGCCCTTGGCGCCGTTGATGGCATCGGCCACCGCGCGGGCGGTGGCGAAGTCGTTGCTCTGCAGGTCGAGCTGCAGCAGACCGTTGTGGCCCACCGACATCGGCACGCTGCGCTCCACCGTGGCGCCCTCGGGCACGCGGCCGGCGGCCAGGTGGTTGATCTGCACCTTGGCGCCACCAGCCGACGCACCAGCGCCGCCGACGATCAGGTTGCCCTGGGCGATGGCATAGATCTGGCCGTCGACACCTTTCAGCGCCGTCTGCAGCAGCAGGCCGCCGCGCAGGCTCTTGGCATTGCCGGCCGACGACACGTTGACATCGATGCGCTGGCCGGGCTGGGCAAACGGCGGCAGCTCGGCGGTGACCACCACCGCCGCCAGGTTGCGCGGCTGCATGGTCATGCCCGGCGGCAGGGTGATGCCGTTCTGCTGCAGGAAGGCGGCCAGCGCCTGGGGCGTGAACGGCGCCTGGGTGGACTGGTCGCCGGTGCCATCCAGCCCGAACACCAGGCCGAAGCCGGTGAGCTGGTTGGGCCGCACGCCCTGCACCTTGGCCACCTCCTTCAGCCGCGCGGCCTGCACCGGCCACCACACGGCCGCGCTGGCGGCGAACAGGCTGACCAGCACCACCAGGCGCAGCAGGCGGTCGGGGTTGGATTTGATGGGCTTGAGGCGCGGGCGCATGGCAGAAGCGTCAGATGGGAAGCACGTTCAGGAAGAAGCGGCCCAGCCAGCCGATGGACTGGGCTTCGGCAGCCTGGCCGCGGCCGCGCTGCATCACCCGCACGTTGGCGATCTGGGTGCTGGCGATGGTGTTGCCCGGGGCGATGGCCCGCGGATCGACCTGGCCGGAGAAGCGCAGCACGTCGACATTGGCATTGACGCCGATCTGCTTCTCGGCCGAGACGACCAGGTGGCCGTTGGGCAGCACCTGCACCACGGTGGCGGTGATCACGCCGGAGAAGTCGTTGCTGTTCTCGGTGGTGCCGTTGCCCGAGAACTCGCTGTTGCCGTTGCCGGTGGCGCTGGCGCGGGTGAGCGCACTGCTCTTGAGGAACGGCAGCGCGCTGACGCCGGCATCCACCGCGCTCTTGCGGTTGACGCTGCTGGTGCTCTTCTGCACCGCGCTGACCTTCTCGGTGATGGTGATCTGCAGCGTGTCGCCGACGATGCGGGCGCGGTGGTTCTCGAACAACGGCCGGTAGCGGTCGGCCTGGAAGATCGAGCCGGTCAGCACCGGCGGCTCGCTGCCCTGCGGCGCCAGCGGCTCGGCCACCGGCATCGCCGCACTGGGCTGCACCAGATCGACCACCGGCACCTGCTGGATGCGCTCGCTCCATCCGGCACAGCCGGACAACAGCGCCAGCAGGCCAGCCGCCAGCAGCATGCGTGGTGACAACACGGTCAGGCGACTCATAGCTGGGACAATTTCTGCAGCATCTGATCGGAGGTCTGCACGGCCTTGGAATTCATCTCGTAGGCACGCTGCGTCTGGATCATCGTCACCAGCTCCTCGACCACGTTGACGTTGCTGGTCTCCAGGCTGCCGTAGGCGATGGAGCCCAACCCGCCGGCATCGGGCGCGCCGGCCTGCGGCGCGCCGGACGCGGCGCTCTCGGCATACAGGTTCTCGCCGCGCGGCTCCAGGCCCCCGGGGTTGACGAAGCCGGCCAGCTGGATCTGGCCCAGCTGGGTGGGCGCGGTCTGGTTGGCCGCCGTGGTCACCTCGACGATGCCGTCCTTGGTGACGTTGATCGACAGCGCATTCACCGGGATGGTGATGCCCGGCTGCAGCAGGTATCCGCCGTTGGTCACCAGCTGGCCCTGGGCGTTGGTCTTGAAGCTGCCGTCGCGGGTGTAGCCGGTGGTGCCGTCGGGCATGGTCACCTGGAAGAAGCCGTGGCCCAGCACCGCCAGGTCGTAGGCGCCGCCGGTCTGCTGCAGGTTGCCCTGGGCGAAGTTGCGCGCCGTGCCGACGGGCTTGACGCCCAGGCCCAGCTGCAGGCCGGTGGGCAGCTGCGCCTGCTCGGCGTTGTTGGCACCCACCTGGCGCAGGTTCTGGTACATCAGGTCCTCGAACACCGCGTGGCTGCGCTTGTAGCCGGTGGTGGCGGTGTTGGCCAGGTTGTTGGAGATGGCGTCCAGCGCGGTCTGCTGGGCTTCCATCCCGGTCTTCGATATCCAGAGTGATCGGATCATGCGGCGCCTTCGGTTGCCTGGTCTCGTGGACGATGATCGCGGCAACTTGAGGCCGCCCAACAAGCAAAAAGCACCGCGCGGGCGGTGCTTCTCTCGGGTGGGCGGAGGCTGGCGGTCAGCTGCCGGACAACAGGCGCGTGGCCGACTGCTCGCGCTCCTGCGCGGTCTGCAGCATCTTCATCTGCTGCTCGAACTGGCGCGCGGCCGAGATCATCGCCACCATCGATTCGACCGGGCTGACATTGCTGCCCTCCAGCGCCTCGGTCTGCAGGCCGGCCGTGGCATCGGCCGGCAGGTCGTCCCCCTCGGCAGCGCGGAACAGACCATCGGTGCCGCGCACCATCGGCGCCTCGGGCGTCACCAGCTTGATGCGGCCCACGCCCTGCGGCGCGCCGGTGCCCACGGTGGCCGTCACCGTGCCATCGCCGCCGATCAGCACCCGCGCATTCGGCGGGATGGTGATCGGCCCACCGTCGCCCACCACCGGCAGGCCGCCGCGGGTGACCAGCACGCCCTCGGTGTTGACGTCCAGCGCGCCGCCGCGGGTGTAGGCCTCGGTGCCGTCGGCCGACTGCACCGCCAGCCAGGCATTGCCCTTCATCGCCACGTCCAGGTTGCGGCCGGTGGCCGCCACCGGGCCGGGCGCCGGGTTGTAGCCGGGCGTGGTCTCGATGGCATAGACCCGCGTGCTGGCGCCGTCGCCCAGCACCGGCACGGCACGGAAGGCCATCATCTCGGCGCGGAAGCCGGTGGTAGACGCATTGGCCAGGTTGTTGGCCAGCACGTCCTGCCGCTGCATGTTGGCCTTGGCCCCGGCCATGGCCAGGTAGATCACGCGGTCCATGGTGGGTCAGCCGTTCAGGATCAGCGCAGGTTGACCAGGGTCTGCAGCACCGAGTCCTGCGTCTTGATGGTCTGCGCGTTGGCCTGGTAGATGCGCTGGGCCACCATCATGGCCACCAGCTCCTGGGTGAGGTCGACGTTGCTCTCCTCCACCACGCCGGCCTGCAGCACGCCCAGGTTGCCGCTGCCCGGCGTGCCCGGCACCGCATCACCGGATTCAAAGGTGGCGCCCCACACATTGCCACCCAGGGGCTGCAGGCCCTGCACGTTGCGGAAGGTGACCAGTTCCACCTGGCCCACCGGCGTGCTCTGGCCGCTGGAATAGGTGGCCAGCACGATGCCGTTGGGCTGGATCTTGATGGCGTTGAGCTGGCCGGGCGGGAAGCCGTCCTGGGTGACGTTGGTGACGCCGAAGATGGCGCCGTACTGGGTCAGCGTCGACATGTCCAGTTCCACGCCGGGGATGGGCTCGGTCACCGCGCCCTGGAAGTTGCTGGTCGCCGGCACGTCGAACGCGATCGGCGCCAGCGGCAGGGTGTCGTCCTCCAGGTTGATCGGCGCCGTGCCGTTGGGCGGGAAGGTGATGGTGCTGATCGGCTGCGGCAGGCCTTCGCCGTCGGGGTTGACCACCGCGCCGTTGGCCGCGGCATAGACGTTCCAGGTGTCGGCGGCCGCTTTCTGGAAGTAGTAGGTCAGCGAGACTTCCTGGCCCTTGCTGTCGTAGACGTTGACCGACGTGGCGTTGTTGTAGGTCTTGGCGTCGTTGAAGTCGATCAGCGGCGTGACGGTCTCGTCGTACAGGCTCGACGCCCGTGCATCCAGGTTCAGCTCCAGCGTCACGGCGGTGGTCACGCTGGGCTTGATGCCGGCGGTGGGCAGCACCAGGGGCTGGGCCTGGCCGGGCACCAGCACGCCCTGGTCGTTGGCCGGGTAGCCCAGCAGGCGGGCGCCCTGGGTGTTGGTGATGAAGCCGTCGCGGTCGACCTTGAACTGGCCGTTGCGGGTGAACTGGCTGTTGCCGCTCAGGTCCTTCAACTGGAAGAAGCCGCCGCCGTTGATGGCCATGTCCAGCGGGCCGTCGGTGGACTTGAAGCTGCCCTGGGAGAACTGCTGCGTCACCGCCGTCTGGCTGACGCCCAGACCGATGGAGCTGGCACCGCCGGAGATGGCGCGTGCATAGACATCGGCGAACTCCGCGCGCGCAACCTTGGCGCCCACGGTGCTGGCATTGGCCACGTTGTTGCCGATCACCTCGAGATTGCGGGCCGAGGCGGTCAGGCCGGATACACCTTGCTGGAAACTCATGGACTCTCTCCTGGGGACACGGAGCCGGGCCGGCCGTGGCAGCCGCCCGGGTGGGGAAACGTTGGCGTGGCCGGGTTCAGTCCAGCGCCGTGATCTGGTTGTAGGGCACGCGGCCGGCGCGCTCCAGCTCCACCGTCAGCGAGCTGCCGCCGGTGTTGACCGCGTCGACCCTGTCGCGGGTGAGCGACACCGCGTCGATCGGCGTCGAGCCGGTGGCCGCGCTGACGCGGAAGCGGTAGCTGGCCACGTCGGGCAGGTCCTTGCCGGCGGCCCATGGCACATCGTGCCGGCCGGCGGCGGTGGTGGCCAGGTTGATGGTGTCGACCAGTCGGCCAGCCGGGCTCAGCACCTCCAGCTTCACCCGGCTGGCAGGGCTGCCGATCTCGAAGGTGGCCTGCGGCGTGCCATCGACCACCGACAGCCGGTCGCCCTGGATCAGCACATCCTTGCCGACCAGTCCGGCGCCCTGCACCGCCTGCATCTGCACGAACTGGCCGTTCAGCCGCTCGACCGTGGTGTTGAGCTTCTCGATGCCGCTGACGGTGCTGATCTGCGCCATCTGCGAGGTCATCTGCGCGTTGTCCACCGGGTTCATCGGATCCTGGTTCTGCAACTGGGTGACCAGCAGCTTCAGGAAGCGCTCGCTGGCCTCCTTGGCGGTGGCCGCACCCTCGCTGACGGCCTTGGCCGCGGTGCTGCTGCCGCTCAGGCTGTCGAGGAAGGCATTGCTGCCGGTGGAACTGACGGTGCTCATGCAGTGCTCCTGGAGTGGGGGTAGTGCATCACGACTGGCCCAGCTGCAGCGTCTTCAACAGCAGGCCTTTGGCGGTGTTCATCACCTCCACGTTGTTCTGGTACGAGCGCGAGGCGGAGATCATGTCCACCATCTCCTCGATCGGGTTCACGTTGCTGTAGGTGACGTAACCCTGGGCGTCGGCGGCCTGGTTGTTGGGGTCGTGCACCTTGCGGCCTTCCTTGTCGCTCTCGACCACCTGGCTGACCTGCACGCCGGTGGAGGTGGCCTCGCCCATCAGCAGCGACTGGAACACCACATGCCGCGCCTTGTAGGCCTGGCCGTCGGGCCCGGCCACGGTGTCGGCATTGGCCACGTTGCTGGCCACCACGTTCAGGCGCTGGGTCTGCGCACTGGCGGCGCTGCCCGACACGTCGAAGATCCTCAACATGCTCATGACAGTTCTCCTTGTCCACCGGCGAATCCGGCCGGGGTCATTGGTTGTGGCTCTTCATGGCGTCGAGCAGGGAGCGCACGCTGCCGTTGATGAAGCGCAGCGTGGCCTCGTACTTCACCGTGTTGTCGGTGAAGCTGGCGCGCTCGCGGTCCATGTCAACGGTGTTGCGGTCGATGGCATCCTGGCTGTGGCGCGCGTACAGCAGACCGTTGTCACCGAGCAGGTTCACGGTGGCGGCCTCGTGGCCGGCTTGGGTGGTGGCCAGGGCCAGCGGCTGGCTGCCGGCCTCGCGGGTGCCGGTGGCCTGGCGCAGCGCCTTGGCGAAGTCCATCTCGCGGGCCTGGTAGCCGGGCGTGTCGCTGTTGGCGATGTTGCTGGCGATCAGCCGCTGGCGCTCGGCCCGCAGCACCAGGGCCTGGGACTGGAAGTCGAGCGCTTGGGTCAATCGGTTCTGCATGCACGGCCCCTTGTGAAGGCTGGCACATCGGCCAGGGGTTCGGGTCGTGGCGATTGTGGGCAGCCAAGTCGCCAACATGAGCGGGAACAACGACGGCAAGACCGGGCATTTCCGGCCCATGGGCAGCGCGCAGTGGCTGCAAGATCACGCCGTGCTCAACTGCCCGCCACTCCATCCCCTGCCCCGGCTGCGCCGTGCCGCGCCGGCCGCCGCCGCGCTGCTGGCGCTTGTGCTGGCTGCGGGCGCGCAGGCGCAAGGGGCGCAAGGGGCGCAAGGGGCGCAAGGGGCGCCCGTTGCCCCGGCCGAGAGCCCGCTGAGCGAGGCGCTGCGGGTGGAACTGCAGCGCATGGCGCAGGATGCCGCGCTGGTGCTGTGGGGCCAGGCCACGCCCGCGCCGAGGGTGGAGGTGGCGGTGGGCAACCTGCCGGCGCAGCTGAAGCTGGCGCCCTGCAGCCAGGTCGTGCCCTACCTTCCCAATGGCGTGCGGCCACTGGGCCGCAGCCGGCTCGGCCTGCGCTGCGCCCAGGGCACGACACGCTGGAATGTCTTCGTGCCGGTCACCGTGCGGCTGTGGGCACCGTCACTGGTGGCCAACGGCGCACTGCCGGCCGGCACCCTGCTGGAGGCCCGGCACCTGCACACCGCCGAGGTGGACCTGGCCGAGCGGCCCGATCCGGCCATCGGCCAGGTCGACCTGGCCGTGGGCCGCACACTGCAACGCGGTCTGGCCGGCGGCGAGGCCCTGCGCCGGGGCGATCTGCGGGCGCGGCAGCTGTTCGCCGCCGGCGACACCGTGCGCATCGTCGCCGTCGGCGCGGGCTATGCCATCAGCAGCGAGGGCCAGGCCATGGGCCCGGGGCTGGAAGGCCAGAACGCCCGGGTGCGCACCGACAGCGGCCGCATCGTCACCGGCACGGCCACGGCCGTGCGCCGGGTGGAGGTGGCGCTGTGACACGGCCGTGCCACCGATGGACCCCCCTTGAACAAGGGGACACAATGAATTTCGGTGCGCAGGCCCTAAAGTCCGCGCAGCCGGCGCCGATACCCCGAACATGTCTCAGGGTCGGGTACTCAGGCCCACTCTGCTGGAGTCCATCATGAAGATCGGTCATCTCGAAAACAATGCGGCCACACCGGCCGTCAACGAACGCAAGCCCGGCCCGGCGGCAACGCCGGCGCCAGCGGCCGGCAGCGGCGTGGAGCCCAGTGCCCAGGTGGCACTGTCGCCCACGGTGTCGCAGCTGGCCGCAGGCAGCCAGGAAGGTGTGTTCGATGCCGACAAGGTGCAGCGCATCTCCGAAGCCATCCGCGACGGCAAGTTCAGCGTCAACGCCGACGCCATCGCCGACAAGCTCATCGCCAACGCCCAGGAGTTGCTGGGCGCGGTGGGCAAGCGCTGAACCTGGCGGATCCCGTGGCGGGATTGCAGCCCATGGAGGTGGATGTGCGCCTGGACCCGGCCACGCCCGCCGACGACCTGGAGCCGCTGGTGGCCCATGTCGAGCAGCGCCTGGGCGCCCTGGCCGATTCGCTGCGCGAGCGCGACGTCCAGGCCATCGAGCTGCAGGCCCAGGAACTGCACCGGGCGCTGGCCCGGGCGGTCGAATCCTTCATGCATGCCGCCCGCCATGGCGGCGTGCCCGAGGCCATGCGCCTGCGTCTGGCCCGTGCCAGCGCGCAGCTGGCCCGCCAGCGCGAGGCGCTGTCGCGCGCCACCGCGGCGCTGGACCGCGCCATCGACGTGCTGATGCCCGGCACCGCCGCGCCGGTCGGCCGCGTCTACACCGCCAGCGGCCTGAGCGCGCCGCTGCGCAGCAACACCAACCTCAACGCCTGAGCACGGCGCGCACCGGCGGCATGCCGCTCAGTGCAGGTTGCCCGATGCCGGCGGCGCCTCGCGCCCGGCGCTGAACAGGCTGCCCACATCCACCGGATCGAAGCGGTAGACCGCACCGCAGAAATCGCAGCCCACCTCGGCCTCGCCGCGCTCGGCGATCAGGCCGTTGATCTCCTCGGCACCCAACCCGAGCAGCATGTTGCCCACCCGCTCGCGCGAACAGCGGCAGGCAAAGCGCGCCGGCTGCGGCTCGAAGACACGCAGCGTCTCCTCCCAGAACAGCCGGTGCATCAGCTGCTCGGGCGGCAGCGTGAGCAACTCGTCGGCCGTCAGCGTGCCGGCCAGCATCGCGATGCGGTTGTAGTCCTCGCTGCGGCCGATCTGGTCCTCGTCGGCGCTGACCAGCACCTCGCCGGCCAGGTTGGCGCCGCCGGCCATCGGCAGCCGCTGGATCAGCAGGCCGGCGGCCACGTCGTCGTTGGCGGCCAGCACCAGGCGGGTGTCGAGCTGCTCGCTCTGCAGCATGTAGTGCTCCAGCACGTCGCTCAGCTGCTGCAGCGGCTCACGCCGGTCGCCATGCAGCGGCACCACGCCCTGGTAGGGCTGCTGGCCGGGCTGGCGGTCCTGCGGGTCCAGCGTGATCGCGCAGCGGCCCTGGCCCTGCACATTCAGCATCGCCTCCAGCCGGGCATCGGCGGGCACCTCGCCCACCACCTTGGCCGTCACGCGGAAGCTCAGGTCGGACTGCACCTCGGCCACCGCCAGGCGCACCGGACCATCGCCCTGCATCTGCAGGATCAGCGCGCCGTTGAACTTCAGACTGCCCTGCATCAGCACGGCGGCGGCGGCCATCTCGCCCAGCAGGGCCCGCACCGGTGCGGGAAAGGCGTGGCCGCCGTCGCTGGCGCTGGTGCGGCGGGCCAGCACGTCGCGCCAGCTGCCTTCCAGGCGCACCAGCATGCCGCGCACCGGCAGGCCTTCGAACAGGAACTTGTGGAGCTGGTCCATGGGCGGCCGATCAGCCGATGCGCTTGCGCTGCTTGGCGTGGCGCTGCTGCTGGTGCACATAGTGCTCGGCACTGCCCTGCAGGTTGGCGATCTGCTCCGGGGTGAGCTCACGCACCACCTTGGCCGGGCGGCCCATGATCAGCACGCCGTCGGGAAACTCCCTGCCCTCGGTGACCAGCGAGCCGGCACCCACCAGGCTGTTGCGGCCGATCTTCGCGCCGTTGAGCACGATGCTCTGGATGCCCACCAGGCTGCCGTCACCGATGGTGCAGCCATGCAGCATCACCTGGTGGCCGATGGTGACGTTGGCGCCGATGGTCAGCGGCACGCCGGTGTCGGTGTGCAGCACGCTGCCGTCCTGCACATTGCTGTGGGCGCCGATGGTGATGCGGTCGTTGTCGCCGCGCAGCACGGCGCCGTACCAGACGCTGGCCTGCTCGCCCAGCGTCACGCGGCCGACGACCTCGGCACTCTCGGCCACCCAGGCGGTGGGGTGCACGTCGGGGATGTCGTCTTCGAGCTGGTAGATGGCCATGGGCTGCTGCGGTGGGATGCGTGGAGCGAAGCCTATGATTCTAGGGATGCCGACCATCCCCCTGCTCCGCCCTGCCGCGCTGGCCACGCTGCAGCAGGCCGATCCGGCCACCAAGGCCGCCCAGACCCAGGCCCTGTGGCAGGCGCTGCAGTCCGGTGCGCTGGCCATCGACCCCGACACCGCGCTGAGCGCGCCGCCGGACCTGCCCGGCCGCCCCGCCCTGCCCCGGCTGGTGCCGGCCGACCAGGTGCCCACCCGCTCGCCATTCACGCCGGCGGGCCGGGCGGCGCTGCTGCATGCCATCTGCCACATCGAGTTCAACGCCATCAACCTGGCGCTGGATGCCGTCTGGCGCTTTGCCGGCATGCCCGGGGCCTTCTACCGCGACTGGCTGCGCGTGGCTGGCGAAGAAGCGCTGCACTTCAGCCTGCTGCGCGCCCACTTGCAGACCCTGGGCCACGACTACGGCGACTTCGACGCCCACGATGGCCTGTGGCGCATGACCGCCGCCACCGCGCATGACATCGTCGCCCGCATGGCCCTGGTGCCGCGCACGCTGGAGGCCCGCGGCCTGGACGCCACGCCGCCGATCCAGGCCAAGCTGCGCAAGGCCGGCGATCAGGCCGCCGTGGCCATCCTCGACGTGATCCTGCGCGACGAGATCGGCCATGTGGCCATCGGCAACCACTGGTACGCCTGGCTGTGCCGGCGGGATGGGCTGGATGCCGAGGCGCTGTACCCGCAGCTGGTGGCACGGTACGCAGCGCCGCGGCTGCGCGGGCCGTTCAACCTGGACGCGCGGCGGGCGGCGGGGTTCAGCGAGGGGGAACTGCGCTGGCTGATCGACGCCACCTGAGGGGCGTTGCCGCCGCACCGCAACGCTGATCCGCCCTCAGGCAGCAGGCGCCTGCGGGCTCGCCTTGGCAGGAAAGCGCTGCACCCACGCCTTGCGCAACAGGTGCGGCAACAGCAGGCGCAGCGGCATGCGCAACCAGTGCGAGCGCACATAGAGCAGCCAGCGCGCCAGGCCGTCACCTGTCTGGCGGCAAGCAGGGTGCTGCGGCCGCAACCCGACACCCAGCAGCCACTGCATCATCCCGCGCACTGGCAGTGGTGGTTGCAGACGCCGCACCTGCGGGCGCAGGCGTTCGGGCATGGTCGGGCCGGCAAGCCGCTCCAGGTGTTGCAGCGCATGGTGCAGGGGCCGCTCCAGACCAAGCTGACCCGCGCGCACCAGCAGCCTGTCCCAGAAGCCGGCATCGCGCGCGCTGAAGTGCCGCACCAGGTCCCACAGATCGAGCAGATCGCGCAGCCCGTTGTCGAACTCACCGTCGGTGAACAGATGCACCATGCTGTGCAGCACCATGTCCTCGGGCTGCAGCACCTGCAGGCCCGGCCTGCCCGCCACCGGCAAGGCGTTGGCCAGCAGCGCGCCACCGTCGACGCGGAACACCGAGGTTGGCGGCACGATCGTGTGGTGCAGGTCGATCACCGAGCCGCGGCCGATGTGGGTCAGCGGCGGAATCTCGTGCATCCACTCGCGGTAGTAACGCTGGTCATAGGCGGAGGCGTCGAGGTTGACCCAGCCACCGCCCATCAGGGCGGCCTCGGCCGCGGCGAGATCGGCCCGTCGCACCAGCAGGTCGATGTCGCCGAACTGCCGTGCGCTGGCAGCCGGCAGGCCTGCGGCCTGGTAGGCGGCCCCCTTGAGCAGGACGAATTCGACGCCGTCGCCCCGCAGCGCCTGCGCCACGCGGCGCAGTTCCAGGTCCATCAGCCGCGCGACGTGGCGCTGCGCCTTCACCGCCCCGTCGAGCTGCCAGCGTGCCTGTGGCGGCACGGCGATGCCGGCAGCGTCCAGGTGACTGGCCAGGCGCGCCGCCAGATTGGCGCGCCGCGCCTGCGACAGCAGCACCAGCCAGCCCGCGTCCGACGCCGGCGGCGCGCAACGGCCGGTGAGCACTTGCGCCAGCAGATCGGGGTGTTGCAGGGCGTCGCGCTGCATGGCTCAGCCTGCAGGCGCTGCGCCGGCCAGCGCGTTGAAGGCTGCCATCGCCTCGGGCAGCCGGCTGTAGCGGAAATCGAAGCAGTCACAGCCCTCGACCACATCGCACAGCAGGTCAAAACCGGCCTTGCCCTGGAAGTGGTAATTGAAGGCGTTGCGCGCCAGGTCCACCACGGCCCCGGCGCGCGGCCGTGGTTGCAACTGGGTGTCGGCACCGGACACGTAGCGTGGGTAGACGATCCAGCGCGCCCGTGCCGGCTGCTGCACCTGCCGCAGGTGGTCCGGCGGCACGGCCATGTGGATCACGTCGCCCTTGGTGGTGTCACGCGTGACCTCGCCGAACACCGCCTGCGGCGCGAACTGCCGGATCACCGGGATCGACGCATTCTTCAGGCTGACCGGCCGGCACAGCGGCCAGATGCGGCCGTCCCGCATGTCGATCAAGGTCAGCTCGTCGGACAACAGGCGCCAACCGCTGTGGGTGAGCGCCGCACACAGCGTGCTTTTCCCCGATCCGGGCGGCGCCGGGAGGATCAGCGCCCGGTCGCCATGCGCCAGCACGGCCGCATGGACGATCAGGTACTGGTGGGCATGGCTGGAGATGCACCAGTTCATGGACCACTCCAGCAACGCAAACGCATGGGCTGCGGGCAGTGGCTCGAACACGGCCCGGCCGTCGAACACGAAGCAGGCCTGCCGCCGCCAGAACCGGCGCCAGGCGGCGCCGTCTGCAATCTCCAGCGCAAAATCAGCCGGCGTGTCGTCCGCCGGTAGGGCGTGGTTGGCGTAGAGAAGGCGCAGATTGCGGGCAACGCCCGCGTGCGGCGACCGGATGCTGAATGTGAACGGTCCGGTCTGCAGCACCAAGCCACCGGAACGCAGGCGTTCCTCCCACGTGTTCGTCAGAACAGGGCCCTGCACGCCGGCCTCAGTCATCCAGCACGACCAGTCCCTGCTGCACCCAGGCCAGCAGCCGGGCCTCGATGCCCTGGGCGGCGTCGGGTGGAAGCACGGCATCGGATGCGCCTGCCAACTGTGCAGTCAGGTCTGCCACCGACGCCGGGCCGTCGCCCAGGAATTCGAGCAACACCGCGTCCACCGCGTCTGCGGCCAGCGTGGCTCCGCTCGCGCTGCTGTGCACCAGCCAGGTGCTGTCCAGCAAACGCCAGTTCAATGGGCCAGCGAGCGCATACCGCCTGTCGGGCGGTGGCGTCTCAGCAGTCACGCGCCGGGCGGCGCGACAGACGGTCGGTCAACCGATGCACAGCGCCTGGAAGAACTTGTACAGGTTGCTCGCCGGCCCGTAGCTGGACGCGGTGTACTGCCGCTGGATGTAGCCGCGGTTCAGCGATGGCGGCAGTGACGAACCGGGGGCCGCCACCGACAGGTAGGCCGCCAGCACATAGGAGTTCGCGGAGGCCGGCGCGGCACTGGCCACGCCATCCTGCAGCACCTCCAGCAGCGTGCGGGTCTCTGCGCTCGTGGAAAAGAGCGAATTGAACGCCCCGGTCGGATTGATGTCGGATGGGAAGTTCGTCGTCGAACGCAGTTCGGTGCCGGACGTCCGCGATGCTGCGCCACCCAGCACACCGGGGACGATCACGGCCTTCTTGGACGTGGCGTTGATGAGCAGCTTCGCCGGCGGGTTGTTGAGCAGTGTGCGCCCGACCTCGTCCTCGGTCAGGTTGGCACCAGCACCGAAATAGCTGTTCAGCGCGGCAGCCAGCTTCTTTTTGGGGCTCCCCGTGACACCCGAAGCATGCGTGCCGACGAGCGCGTCATAGTCCAGCGAAGTCAACGGCTCGATGAAGTCCTTCGGCTCCAGCGCGCCGCAGACAGCGGGCGCCGGGCTGCCGGACATGGCGGCAGATTGAAAACCGGACACGGTGCAATAGCCAAAACCCGGCGCCGGCAGCGCGTCATTCTTGAGCTTGAAATCCCGCGTGGCATGGCTCACCACTGGCGACAGCGCTGCCAGCGCCGCGCCGCCCTTGCCCAGACCGCGCAGGATGGCCTGACGCCGTGCGGACACCGCCGCGTCTTCCGTTGAAGGGGTCGGGCTGCCGGTGTCAGGCGGGGGGGTGGTGTTCATGTCACTTCCTGAATCTTTATGGTGCAACCGGAGGCAGCCAACAGCACGCCGCGTTCCGCAATGCGGCGAAGATAGCAGCAAAGACACGGTATTCCCATGAACGGACGCGCTCTGCCCCCCGATCTGAGGTGTGAACAAATGCCCGGGGGCAGCCAATTCCTCCCTCGTGCAGAGCCCTCCGCCGTCTCTTGCATGCCACCGCTGGTTTGTCCTGTCCATTGTGGATGTGGCAGCCATGGCGGGCTGGCTGCCATGGCGCGCCAGGCCCGGAAGCGGCTGCGGTGCCACGCCGCCGGCCGATACACTGGATCCATGCCAGGGAACACCCGCTTCCAGCTCCTGCGTCACGCCCTGGTGGTGTGGTGCATCGCCGTCTGTCTCGGCTTGACCAGCAGCCCCGCAACCGCACAGGTGGCCACCGCCACCCCGGCCGCAGGAATGGTCAAGCGCGTGGCAGGTGCGGTGTCGCTGGTGCGGGACGGCGTGCTGTCGCCCGTCCAACCAGGACTGGCCGTCCTGGTGGGTGACGGCTTCCGCACCGGCGCCGACGGCGCCATCGCGCTGGCCCTGGCCGATGACACGCTGCTGTCCGTCGGGCCCGACAGCGAACTGCAGGTGACCGCGTTCAGCTTCGACTCCACCACCCAGGACGGTCAGATGCTCGCCTCGGTGTGGCGTGGAACAGCCGCCTTCGTCACGGGCCTGATCGCCAAGCGTGCACCCACGAACGTGCGGGTCCAGACCCGCACGGTGGTCCTCGGGGTGCGGGGCACCGAGTTCATCGTCGACGCCGGGCGGGGCGCGCCGTGACAGCCGTCGCTTGCAGGTTCGGCACCTGGCGCCGCCTGGGCGCTGCAGCGGTGCTGGCCGTTGTCGCCGGCTGCAGCAGCACACCCGGTGACCGGGTGATCCTGCTGCCGCAGCCCGACGGCAGTCCCAGCGCCGTCGAGGTGACCGCCGGCAGCCAGCGGCTGCAGCTCGAGACGCCCTATGCCACGGCCGACCTGCGTGACGGCCGCCTGGCGCCCGGCACGACCACCGCGCAGGCCGTCCAGCAAGCCTACGGTGCGCTGCTGTCCCAATTGCCCGCACGTCCCCGGCTGTTCACCGTCCAGTTCGAGCCCAACGGCAACCGGCTGGCGGCCGGTGCGGATGCGGTGCTGGCGGACATGCGTGCTGCGCTGGCGCAGCTGCCGGCGCCCGAGGTGGTGGTCACCGGCCACACCGACCGGGTGGGCACGGTCGAGGCGAATGACCGCCTGTCACTCGTCCGTGCCGAGGCGGTGCGCGAGATCCTGGTGCGCGGCGGCGTGCCGGCCGCGGCGATCACGGTGGCCGGCCGCGGTGAGCGCGAACCGGCCGTGCCCACGGCCGACGAGGTGGCCGAGGCACGCAACCGCCGTGTCGAGATCAAGATCCGCTGAGCTGTCCGCAGCGGCCGGCACATCCGGCCTGCGCTGGGGCGCCGCCCTGGTGCTGCTGGTGATCGCCCTGGCCTGGTGGCCAGGTTCGCCGCTGCAGGCGCTGGACGACAGCCTGTACGACGCGCGCCTGCGGATGCTGGCACCGCCCCAGGCCGATGCCCAGGTGGTGGTGGTCGACATCGACGAGCGCGCGCTGGCGGACCATGGCCGTTGGCCCTGGCCGCGTCGGCAGCTGGCAGCGCTGCTGCAGGCTGCCGTGCAGGACGGCGGTGCCCGCCTGGTCGGGCTGGACCTGGTGCTGGCCCAGCCCGACCAGAGCTCCGGTCTGGCGGCGGTGGACCGGCTGGCCCAGGGCGCGCTGCGTGATGACGCCGGCTTCCAGGCCGCCTGGCAGACGCTGCGGCCACAGCTGGACGACGATGGCCAGCTCGCCGCGGCACTGCAGCGGCTGCCGGTGGTGCTGGGCTTCCACCTGTCCAACGAGGCCGGCGCTGCGCAGGTGGGCGCGCTGCCGACGCCGCTGCTGCCGGTGGCCATGCTGGGCCCCGCCGCCGCGTCGCTGCCGGCCTGGGTCGGCCATGGTGGCAACCTGGCCCAGCTGCAGCAGGCCGCCACGCTGGGCGGCGGTCACCTGAACGCCAGCCTGGACAGCGATGGCACCGTGCGCCGGGTGCCATTGCTGGTGCAGCACCAGCAAGGCGTGCAGCCCACGCTGTCGCTGGCCATGGCCCGGGTGCTGCTGGGCGGGCCCGGCGCACTGGCCGCGCTGTCGCTGGAGCCGGCCGACGGCCCGCTGCGCGCCCTGCACTTGCGCGGCGCGGCCGGTGCACTGCGGGTGCCGGTGGATGCGCAGGCCCAGGCCCTGGTGCCGTTCAGCGCGGTGCCCAGCACCCGGGTGTCGGCCGCTGATCTGCTGGCCGGCCGGCTGCCGGCCGATGCACTGCGCGGCAAGGCGGTGCTGGTGGGCGTCAGCGCCCCGGGCCTGATCGACCAGCACCGCACGCCGGTGGACGACGCCATGCTCGGGACCCTGGTGCATGCCGAGTTGCTGTCGGGGATGCTGCAGCAGCGGGTGGCCGTGGTGCCGGCCTGGGCGCCGGCGATGCAGGTGGCGGGTCTGGCGCTGCTGGCGGCCGTGCTGCTGTGGCAGCTGCCGCGGCGGCCGTTGTGGCAGGGCTGCCTGCTGGCGGCCGGCCTGGTGGCCGGCACGGTGGCTTTGAACCTGTGGGCCTGGTCGCAGCAGGGCTGGGTGCTGCCGCTGGCCGCCAGCCTGCTGGTGCCGCCGCTGCTGCTGGTGCTGCACGGCGTGCTGGCCTACCGGCGGGCCACCGGCGCGCGGCGGCAGCTGGCCCAGCTGTTCGGCCAGTACGTGCCGCCCGAGCTGGTTGACGAGATGAGCCTGGCGCCCGAGCGGCACACCATGGGCAGCCGCAGCGCCGAGCTGACGGTGCTGTTCGCCGATGTCTCGGGCTTCTCCGCGGTGGCCGAGCGCATGCCGCCGGCCGAGCTGGGCGCGATGATGAACCTGCTGTTCTCGCACCTGACCGACGTGGTGCGCGCCCACCGCGGCACGCTGGACAAGTACATCGGCGATGCGGTGATGGCCTTCTGGGGCGCGCCGCTGGACGACCCCGCCCATGCCCGCCATGCGGTGGATGCCGCGCTGGCGATGCAGGCCCGGCTCCCGCAGATCCACGCCGAGCTGGCCGCGCGCGGCTGGCCTGCACTGCAGCTGAACATCGGCATCAACACCGGCGTGGTGGTGGTGGGCGACATGG
The DNA here is from genome assembly GCF_005403045.1 of Pseudaquabacterium pictum. Lineage (GTDB taxonomy): Bacteria > Pseudomonadota > Gammaproteobacteria > Burkholderiales > Burkholderiaceae_C > Pseudaquabacterium > Pseudaquabacterium pictum. Next base: position 24,629 of record NZ_BJCL01000012.1, on the reverse strand, counting down.
GTTCGCGCCACCGCCGTGCCTACACGGTGATGGGCGACGTGGTGAACCTGGCTGCCCGCCTGCAGGCCTTCAGCAGCCGCTACGGTCTCGGGCTGGTGGTGGGCGAGGCCACGCAAACCGCGCTGGGCGACGCGCCCTGCCTGCCCCTGGGCACCCTGCCGGTGCGCGGCCGCGCCACCGGCCTGCCGGCCTGGGCGCCGCTGGCGCCGCCACCGCAGGGGCCGGCCGATGCGGGCGGGGTGGCGACCCGTTGGGCGCAGCTGCTGGCGGCCGTGCAGGCCGGCCGGCCGGTCGAGGCCCATGCACTGCTGGATGTCCTCCAGCAGCAGCCGGGCCTGGCCGGCCTGTGCCGATGGCAGCGCCAGGTGCTGGCCGGTCAGCCGGGCGCGCCAGCGGCGGACTGATCCGCTCGGGTGCGGGTTCTCCCGCCCCGCGGACAGGGTCTGCAAACTGGGGGGGTATGGACCGGTGGCGGCCTCGCGTGCCACATTGCCAGGCACGCCCTGGAGGAGCCTTGCCATGCAGACCTTGCACCGCGTCACCCTGTCGGCCGCCACGCTGGCCACGGCCATCGGACTGGCCCTGCCCGCCGGCGCCACACCGGTCCTCACCAACGGCGGCTTCGAGAGCGGGCTGAATGGCTGGTCGACCGCCGATGTGAACGGCGGCAGCTTCGGCGTCCAGACCGGCACCACCAGCCCCCTGAGCGGCACCACGGTCGCGGCCCCCACCGAAGGCACCCAGGCGGCCATGTCGGATTCCGCCGGCGACCCGGGCGCCCACCTGTTGTGGCAACGCTTCACGGCCTCCGGCACCAACGTGCTGTTGAAGTTCGACCTGCTGCTGAAGAGCTTCTGGTCAGTGCCGGTCGTGCCGAGTCCGGACACACTGGATTTCAGCGGCGCGCCGAACCAGCAGGCCCGCATCGACATCCTGCTCGACAGCGTCGCCGATGACTTCAGCGTGTCGACCACCGATGTGCTGCTCAACCTCTACCAGACGCCCAATGGCGCGGCCCTGCCCGACGGCTATGTCAGCTTCAGCGTCGATGTCAGCAGCCTGATGACCACCTATGCCGGCCAGTCGCTGCGGCTGCGCTTCGCCGAGACCGACAACCTGGGTGAATTCCAGATGGGCGTGGACAACGTGCGCTTCGTGGACGCGGGCAAGCCGGTGCCCGAGCCCGCCAGCTGGACGCTGGCCGGCCTGGCGCTGCTCGGCCTGGCCGCCACCCGGCGGCGCCGTGCGCTGGCCGGAGCAGCCGTGGCCGCCTGCCTGACCGGGCCGGCACTGGCCGACACCACCCCGCTGACGCTGCTGGACCCGTCGCTCCAGGTGACCACGGTGCTCGGCACCGGCGTCAGCCAGCCCATCGGCATGGTGTTCATCGGCCGCAACGACTATCTGGTGCTCGAGAAGGCCTCGGGCCAGGTCAAGCGGGTGCTCAATGGCACGCTGCTGCCCACGCCGGTGCTGGACCTGGCAGTGAATTCCGCATCCGAACGCGGCCTGCTGAGCATGGCGCTGGACCCGCAGTTCTCGGCCAACGGCCGGGTGTACATCTTCTGGACCGAAAGCAGCACCGGGGCCGACAACCCGGTGGTGCTGAACGTGCCGCTGCGGGGCAACCGGGTGGACATGTTCATCTGGGACGGCAATGCGCTGACCTTCGGGCAGAACATCATCAAGCTGCGGTCGCTGCAGACCGACAACACCACGGTGCCGGGCCAGCCCACCACCACCGCCAATGCCAACCCCCAGGGCAACCACAACGGCGGCACGGTGCGCATCGGCCCGGACGGCAAGCTCTACATCTTCTTCGGCGACCAGGGCCGCCGCGGCTGGCTGCAGAACCTGGTCAACGGTCCCTTCCTGGTGGCGCCCTTCGTGGACGACACCTTCGGTGGTCCGTCGCCCGACGACAACCACCTGGCCGGCGTGGTGCTGCGGCTCAACACCGACGGCACCACACCCCCCGACAACCCGTTCTTCGGGGTGGGTGCCAGCCTGGGCGGCGAGGTCGGCGCCAACATCCAGAAGCTGTACTCCTACGGCCACCGCAACGGCTTCGGCATGGCCTTCGACCCGCTGACCGGCTACCTGTGGCTGACCGAGAACGCCGACGACGCCTACTCCGAGATCAACCGCCTGGTGCCCGGCATGAACGGCGGCTGGATCCAGTTCGCCGGCCCGATCAGCCGCATCCGCGACTGGCGCACCATCGAGGCCACGCAGTTCGGCCTGGCGCTGCAGCAGCGGCGCTACCCGCCGACCCGGGCGTCCTACACGCCGGCGGCCGCGGGATCGCGGCTGTTCATGCTGCCCGGGGCTGTCTACAAGGATCCGGAGCTGAGCGCACGCTACGAGATCGGCCCGTCGGGCGCTGCCTTTGTCGACGGCAATGGGCTGGGCCCGGCCTACAACGGCACGTTCTGGTTCGGCTCGGCACGCGCCTTCCAGGCGGTGGGCGCCAATGGCGGCAGCCTGTACCGCCTGCGGCTCACGGCCGACCGCCTGGGCGTGGACACCAGCGCCGACCCGCGCCTGGCCGACAAGGTGATCGACAACCAGTTCCGCGCCCAGAAATTCGAGGGCACCGAGACCGAGACCATGGTCATCGGGCGCGGCTTCGGCACGGTCACCGACATCCAGCAAGGCCCGGACGGCAGCCTCTACGTCGTCTCCCTCACCGACAACGCCATCTACCGCATCAGCGCGGCGCCCTGAGCCGCTCTCCCACGGCGTCGCAGAGCTCCGCCGCTTCGCCAGGCGCATGCCAGGACGCAGGTCCTGTCATGCGTCCAGGCTCAGCCACGCGGATGGTGCGCCGCATGCAGCGCGCGCAGCCGCTCGCGCGCCACATGGGTGTAGATGGTGGTGGTGGAGATGTCGGCGTGGCCCAGCAGCAGCTGCACCGCGCGCAGGTCGGCGCCGTGGTTCAGCAGGTGGGTGGCGAAAGCATGGCGCAGGGTGTGCGGTGACAGCGGCGCGGTGATGCCGGCGGTCGCCGCATGGCGCTTGACCAGGGCCCAGAACATCTGCCGCGTCATCGCCGCGCCGCGGGCGGTGACGAACAGGGCATCGCTCTGCTGGCCGGCCAGGATGGCCGCACGCCCTTCGGCCAGGTAGCGGGTGATCCAGTCCTGCGCCTCGGCACCAAAGGGCACCAGGCGCTCCTTGCTGCCCTTGCCCACCACCCGCAGCACGCCGGCGCGCAGGTCCACCCGCACGCTGGCAATCGTCACCAGCTCGCTCACCCGCAGGCCGCTGGCGTACAGCAGCTCCAGCATGGCGCGGTCGCGCAGGCCCAGCGGCGTGGCCACGTCGGGCGCGGCCAGCAGCGCTTCCACCTGGGCCTCGCTCAGCACCTGGGGCACGCGCAGCGGCTGGCGGGCATGGCCCAGGCGCAGGGTGGCATCCTCCGTCACCAGCCGTTCGCGCAGTGCCCAGCGGAAGAAGCGCTTGAACACCGTCAGCCGCCGGTTGGCGGTGGTGGCGCGGGTGCCGGCATGGCGGTGGGCGATGTAGGCCAGCAGGTCGCTCTCGCTGCTGCTGGTGATGGCGCGGCCGCTGCGGTCGGCCAGCCAGTGGGCGTACAGCGTCAGGTCGCGCCGGTAGGCCTCCAGCGTCAGCTTCGCCAGGCCGTCCTCGATCCACAGCGCGTCGACGAAGCGCTGCAGCACGGCCCGGCTGGCCGCCGGCAGCGGCACCGGGCCGGGCTCGTCCAGCGGCATGGCGGGCGGCCGGGCCGGAGGCTCAGTCCAGCGACAGCTTCTGCGCCGCCACCACCTTCTTGTAGACGTCGAACTCGGCGGCGATCTGGGCGCCGAACTCGGCCGGCGCATTGGCCACCACCAGCGAGCCCGTGCCTTCGATGCGGGCGCGCACATCGGGCAGCGCCACCGTGGTCTTGACGGCGGCATGCACCTTGTCGACCACCTCCTTCGGCAGGCCCTTGGGGCCGTAGATGCCGTAGTAGGCCATGCGGTTGACCGGCTCCAGGCCGACTTCCTTGAAGGTGGGCACGTTGGGCAGCTGGGTCAGGCGCTGCGGCGCGGCCACCACGATGGCGATCAGCCGGCCCTCCTTGATGAAGGGCAGCGCCGAGGGCATGTTGTCGAAGATGATCGGCACCTGGCCGGCCACGGTGTCGTTCAGCGCCGGGCCGGCGCCGCGGTAGGGGATGTGGGTGACGAAGGTGCCCGACAGGCTCTTGAACAGCTCCATCTGCAGGTGGCCGATGCCGCCGGTGCCCGAGCTGGCAAAGCTGTACTTGCCCGGGCTCTTCTTCAGCTCGGCCAGGAAGCCCTTGTAGTCGCGCGCCGGGAAGCTGGGATGCACCGCGATGACGTTGGGCGTGGCCGCCACGTTGGTGATCGGCGTGAAGTCGGTCAGCGGGTTGTAGGCGATCTTCGGGTTGATGGCCGGGTTGGCGGCCGTGGTGCTCACCGTGGCCATGCCCAGGGCATAGCCGTCGGGCGTGGCGCGGGCGGTCTCGGTGGCGCCCACCGAGCCGCCGCCGCCGGCCTTGTTCTCCACCACCATGGTCTGGCCCAGGGCCGGGCCGATCTTCTCGGCCAGCACGCGGGCAATGATGTCGGTGGTGCCGCCGGGGGCGAAGGGCACCACCAGGCGCACCGGCTTGGCCGGGTAGGCCTGGGCCAGCGCGGCCAACGGGGCCGCGGCCAGGGCCAGCAGCAAGGTGGAACGCTTCAGGGTCATGGTCAGGCGAGAGGTCATGCCGGGTGTCTCCTGGGTGTCTGCACGGAACGGCGGTCATTGTGCCCGGCTGCCCAGGGCCGGCCGCGTGACGGCTGGCACACTGCCGCATGCCTGACTTGCTGCTGCTGCTGCCCGACTTTGCGCTGATCGCGCTGGGCTACCTGATCTGCCGCTACACCGCCCTGGACCGCCCGGTCTGGGACAGTGCCGAGCGCCTGGTGTATTACCTGCTGTTCCCCTGCCTGTTGTTCCAGGCGATTGTGCGCAATCCGATCCGGCCGGCCGAGATCGTGTCGCTGGGCGGCGTGGGGCTGGCGGTGGTGGGCACCGGCATCGTGCTGGCCTACGCGCTGGGCCGCGCGCCAGGTGTCGACCCGATGACCCACGCCAGCGGCGCGCAGACCGCCTTCCGCTTCAACAGCTATGTGGCCCTGGCGCTGTCCGAACGGCTGGCCGGTGCGCCGGGCGTGGCCTGGCAGGCGCTGCTGATGGCGGTGTGCGTGCCGGTGTGCAACGTGGCGGCGGTGTGGCCGCTGGCCCGCCAGGGCGGGCAGGGCTACCTGAAGGAGCTGGCGCGCAACCCGCTGATCCTGGCCACGCTGTCGGGCCTGGCCTGCAACCTGGCCGGCGTGCGGCTGCCCGAGCTGGCGGGCACCACGCTGTCGCGCATCGGCGCGGCGGCCTTGCCGCTGGGCCTGATGGCGGTGGGCGCCGGTCTGCGCTTCGGCGCCCTGCGCGAGGCACCGTGGCTGGCCGCCGGCCTGATGTCCATCCGCCACCTGGTGCTGCCGGTGGTGGGCATCGCCCTGGTGCTGTGGCTGCAGTTGCCGCCGGCCCAGCAGGCGGTGATCGTGGCCTTTGCCGCCATGCCCACGGCCGCCAGCGCCTATGTGCTGGCCGCCCGCATGGGCGGCAACGGCGCCTACGTGGCCGGGCTGGTCACGGTGTCGACACTGCTGGCGATGGTCGGGCTGCCGGCCGCGCTGCTGGCCCTGGGATGGCTGCGATGAGCCGCCGGCGCATCACCACCGGGCTGCTGGCCATGGCTGCCCAGGTGGCCATGGCAGCGGAGACGCCCGATGCGCCGCTGCCGGTGCAGGCCAGCCTGGGCGTGGAACGCATCCGCCTGCCCGGCCAGGAGCGCATGGGCCTGGCCACGGGCCAGCTGCTGTTCAACGTCGGCGGCGCATGGTGGCTGGGCCCGGTGGTGCATGGCGCGGCCACCGGCGCGCGCGGCGGCTTCTTCGTCGGCGGTCTGGCGGTGCAGCACCAGTGGCCGCTGGGCGGCGGCCTGCACCTGGCCAGCAGCCTGTCGGCCGGCGGCGGCGGCGGCGCCGGTGCGCCGGTGGGCGACGGCCTGATGCTGCGCGCCGCGCTGGGCCTGGTGCGCCAGTGGGGGCCGCTGCAAGCGGGGTTGACGCTGTCGCAGGTGCAGTTCCCAGGCACCGAGATCCGCAGCCGGCAGGCCGGCCTGGTGCTGGGCTGGACCGGCACCTTCGACCGCCTGCCGGTGGCCGCTGTCGGCCAGCGCCGGGCCGCGCCCCAGCGCAGCGGCCTGGGTCTGGACCAGTTTGCGCTGACCGTGGCCCGTCACCAGCCACGCGGCGATGGCGGTGGCACCGCGCCGTTCCAGTTGGTGGGCGCCCGGCTGGAGCGCCACTTCGACGGCCTGGACGGCAGCTGGGGCCTGGAAGCCGCCGCGGCCGCCCAGGGCCGCGCCGCCGGCTACATGGAGATCCTGGCCCATGCCGGCCTGGGCTGGCGGCCGTTGCCGTCCCTGAAGCTGGGACTGCGCGGCGCGGCCGGCCTGGGCGGCGGTGGCGCCGTGCTGACAGGCGGCGGCAGCCTGCTGCGCGCCGATGCAACCTTGGCCTGGGATCTGGCACCGGGCTGGCAGATCGGTGGCGCCTGGGGCCGCACCCAGGGCCGCACGCCGGCGATGAAGGCCGAGCGGCGCGAGCTGTGGCTGGCCATGGACCTGGAACCGCTGGCCCGACCGGGCAGCCCGGGCCGCGCCGGCACGGTGGTGCGCACCACCTGGGGCGGCGGCCTGCTGCATGCCGCCCAGGTACCGCGCGCCGACGGCAGCCGCCAGAGCCTGCAAGCCGCCAGCCTGGTGCTGGAACGCTGGACCAGCCCGCACACCTACCTGACCGGCCAGGCCCACAGCGCGCTGGGCGGCAATGCCGGCGGCTACTCCATCGGCCTGGTGGGCGCCGGCGTGGCCACGGCCGCCGGGCCGGCACGCTGGCAGCTGGGCGCCGAACTGCTGGCCGGCGGTGCCGGCGGCGGTGGCGTGCGCGGCGCGGCCGGCGCGGTGGCCCTGGCCCAGGGCTGGGCGGCGCTGCCGCTGGGCGACGGCACGCAGCGCCTGCGCATCGGCCTGGGTGCGCTGGCCGGATCGGGTGGCGGCGGCGCGCGGCCGGTGGCCTCGGCCACCTGGCAGGTGGCGTTCGGCCAGGTGGGGCCCTGAGCGGCCCGATTCAGCGCGCCGGCGCGCTGCCGAAGCGCCGGCCCAGCCACACCGTGGCCACCACCGCCGCACCGAAGCCCAGGCTGGACGGCGCCACCGGCTGGCCGTGGATGGGCCAGGCAAAGGCCATCGCGAAGAACGGCTGCAGCAGTTGCACCTGGCTGACGCGCACCGCATCACCCTGCGCCAGCGCCCGGTACCAGGCGAAGAAGGCGATCCACATCGAGAACAGGCTGACGTAGGCGAAGCCCAGCCAGGCAGTCCATGGCACGGTGTGCAATGCCGGCTGGTCGGGCCACTGCTGCAGCGCCAGCGGCAAAGTGACCGGCAGCGCGGCCAGCGTCACCCAGCAGATCACCCGCTCGGCGCCCAGCGCCGGCGTGATGCGGGCGCCGGCCACATAACCCACCGATGCCGCCAGCACACCCAGCGCCAGCCAGGCATCGGCCGGTGATGGCTGCCAGCCCAGCCCGGCCCGCTGCGCCCGCCAGAGGCTGAAGGCCACCACCAGCGCGCAACCGGCCACGGCGCACGCCCAGAAGCCGCGACCGACCCGCTGTCGCAGCACCAGCGCCGCCACCGCCGACGTGGCCAGCGGCGCCAGCGCGGTGACCACCGCGGCATGCTGGCTGGTCTCGGTGCGCAGGGCCCAGGCCAGGGTCAGCGGATAGGCCAGCGCATTGCCGGCAGCAGCCACGGCCAGCAGCCACCACTGCGCCAGCGTGGGCCACGGCGCCCGCGCATGCCACAGCCACAGCGCCGACAGCCCGGCCGCCACCACCGCCCGGGCACAGGTGACGAACAGCGGCGTGAACTGCGGTGCGGCGGCGGTGCCGGTGGCCAGCTGGGTCATCGGCAGCGTCATGCCGAACATGGCCATCGCGGCCACGCCCAGCCAGAGGCCGCGGCTGGCAGGCGTCATCAAGGCGTGTGGGCCACCGCGGCCCGCACCCGCGCCACCGCAGCTGGCAGGTCGGCCCAGGGCGGCTGCTGCGGCGCGAAGCGCTGGCGCATCCAGGCGGCCAGCTCCACCAGTTGCCGGTCGTCCAGTGCCTGGCCGAAGGCCGGCATGTGGCCGATGGCCGGGAAGGCCGGCCTCTGCAGGCCCTCGACGATGGTGCGCAGCAGGTTGTCGGGCCGGGTGCTGTGCAGGTTGGCATTCAGCGCCAGCGGCTGGTTCAGCCCCAGCACGGGCGGGCCGTCACCATCATGGTGGCAGGCGCCGCAGGCGGTGGTGAACAGCCGCTGCGCCGGGCCAGGCAGCAGGCCGGGCTGGGCGGCGGCTTGCCGCACCAGCGCCTGGGCATCCACAGCCGGCGCCGGCGGCTGCAATGCCACCAGGTAGTGCGCCATCGCCCGCACGTCGGCCTCATCGGCCTGGGCCAGGGCCTGCACCACCGGCGCCATCGGCCCGCCGGCGATGCCGTGGTGGGCATGGTGGCCGGTGCGCAGGTACTGGGCCATCGCGTCTTCGGTCCAGGGCACCGGGCCGCGGCTGAGCGCGCCCAGCGGCGGCGCCTCCCAGCCGTCGACCAGGGCGCCACCCAGGTAGGCGCTGCGGGCCAGCTCGCCACCCCGCGCATCGCGCGGGGTGTGGCAGGCGGTGCAGTGGCCCAGGCCGTTGACCAGGGCGGCGCCGCGGTTCCACAGCGCACTCTGCCCGGCCACCGGCGCCACCGGGCCGCTCTGGTGGTGCAGCGCGTTCCACAGGCCCATCAGCGGGCGGATGTTGTAGGGGAAGGCCAGGCGTGTCTCGGGCACGGCGTTGACCACCGCCGGCTGGGCCATCAGGTGGGCATAGAGCGCCTGAAGGTCGTCGTCGCTGGCCTGGGTGAAGGCCGTATAGGGGAAGGCCGGGTAGAGGTGGTGGCCGTCGCGCGAGATGCCCTCTCGCATCGCCCGCTGGAAGGCGCTGAAGCTCCAGGCGCCGATGCCGGTGGCCGGATCGGGCGTGAGGTTGGTGCTGTGGATGGTGCCGAAGGGCGTGGCCATCGGCCGGCCGCCGGCGTTGGGCACGCCGCCCTCTGCGGTGTGGCAGGCCACGCAGTTGCCCAGCGCAGCCAGTTGGCGGCCGCGCTCCAGCACTTGCGGGCTGTACAGGCCGGCAGCGCTGGCCTGCACCGGTGCGATGGCGCCCGGCCGCAGGCCCAGCAGCGCAGCGCCCAGGCCCAGCGCCGCAGTGGCAAGGGCGCCGGCGATGGCCCACACCGGCTTGCGGCGGCGCTGCGGATCGGCCACCACGGGCGGCGGTGGTGGCGCCGGAGCGGCCACCGGCGGCGGCGCCGGCAGCGGGTTGATCGCGGCACGCACCACCTCGGGCGTGAACGGCGGGTTACGGAAGCGCACGCCGGTGGCATCGAAGATCGCATTGGCGATGGCCGCGGTGCCGGGCACCGAGGCGGATTCACCAGCACCCAGCGGCGGCTCGCCAGGGCGCGGCATCAGCAGCACCTCGACCACCGGCACCTCGCGGAAGCTGAGGATGGGGTAGCTGCCCCAGTCCCGCGTGGCCACGGTGCCGGTGGTGGTGTCCACCCGCAGTTGCTCCTTCAGCGCCCGGCTGGTGGTCTGCAGCACATTGCCGTGCACCTGCTGTTCCACGCCCTTGGGGTTGACCATCAGGCCGGCGTCGTGGCCCACCACCACCCGGCTGACATGCACCTCGCCGGTGACCTTGTGCACCTGCACATCGGCCACCCAGGCGGCCCAGGCGGCACCGTAGCCGGGAAACTTGCTGTGGATGTAGCGGGCATAGGCCACGCCCTGCCCGCGCAGCCAGTCACCGTCGGGTGGCTGCTGCTGCGGCGCGGTGTGCGGCTTCCAGCCCGCCTTGTCGGCGGTGGCGCGCAGCAGCTCGGCGGCGCGCTGGTCTGGCAGGTGGCGCAGGCGGTAGGCCACCGGGTCGACACCGGCGGCGGTGGCCAGCTCGTCGATGTAGCTCTCGTGGGCAAAGCTGTTGGGCAGGGCCGACACGCCGCGCAGCCAGCTGGCGCGCAGGATGGGCGCCATGTCGTGCACGGTGATGCGCTGGTCGGCATAGGCGTACGGTGGCACCGACGTGCGGTCGCCCATCTCGAAGGCCTGGGCCACCGCCGGCACCGTGCCGGTGAGCAGCAGGGCCAGCGTGGGCGCGCCGTTGCTGGGGTAGCTGGTGGAAAAGTCATAGCCCAGCGGCGTGCCGTCGTCGGCCAGGCCACCGCGCACCGTCATCAGCTGGGCGGCGCCCTTGGGCTCCCAGGCGTGTTCCTGTTCCCGCGTGAGCTGCACCCGCACCGGCGCGCCGGCGGCGCGGGCCAGCAGCAGCGCGTCGGCAGCCACGTCGTCGGCACTGTTGCGGCCGTAGCAGCCCGAGGCTTCCAGCCGCACCACGTCGATGGCGGTGTCGGGCAGGCCGGTCAGCTTGGCCAGGTCGGCCCGCAGCGCATGCGGGTTCTGGGTGCCGGCCCAGACGGTCGCGCGGTCACCATGCCATTCGGCCACCGCGCAGCTGGGGCCGATGGAGGCATGCAGCTGGTAGGGCCAGACGTAGGTGCGCGCAAAGGCGCGGCTGCTGGCGTCGATGGCGGCATCCACGTCGCCGCTCTCGGAGACCACACGCGGCGTGGACGGATGGGCGCTGAGGGCGGCCGCCATGTCGTCCAGCGGCAGTGCGGTGGGCATGTGCGGCTGCCACTGCACCCGCAGCGCGTGCATCGCCGCCTCGGCCTGGTCTTCCCGCTCGGCGACGATGCCGATGAAGTCGCCCTGCACCACCAGCTTCACGATGCCGGGCACCTGGGCGATCGAGGCCTCGTCCACCGCCAGCAGGCTGGTGCCGACGAAGGGGCCGGCGTCCAGCCCGGCATAAGGCGGGCGCACCACCCGGCCGTGCAGCATGCCGGGGCGGCGCACATCGTGCACATAGACCTCGCCACCGGTGGCCTTGGCGGTGAGGTCGACCCGCGGCGCGCTGATGCCGACCACGGTGTACTCGGCCGGCGGCTTGGTGGGCGTGGCCAGGTCGAGCAGCAACTCGGCATGGCTGCCGGCCACCAGCTGGGCCATCGGCAAGCGCTGCCCATCGGGCGCCAGCCAGGCGTCGCCATTGCTGCGCAGCTGGTCGGCCGGCACGCCCCACTGCGCTGCTGCCTGCGCCAGCAGCCAGGCCCGGGCCTGCGCCGCCGCCGCCCGCAGCGGCTGGGCATGCAGCTGCAGCGAGCTGCTGGCGATGGTCGGGCCCTGGTTGGGCGCGCGGGCGGTGTCGCCCAGGAGCACCTGCACGGCAGCCATCGGCAGGCCCAGTTCCTCGGCCACGATCTGGCCGTAGGCGGTGCGGATGCCGGTGCCCAGGTCGACATGGCCGGCCAGCGCGGTGGCGGTCAGCCGGCCGTCGCCCTCGTCGACCAGGGCCAGCAGCACTTCCTGTCCTTCGGCCGGGTTGGCCGGTACCGCCGGCGGCTGGCCCCTGGCGGGCGGCGGCGGTGGCGGTGGATCACGCAGCACCAGCAGCACGCCGGTGGCGGCACGGAAGTCGGCCCGGGTGCGCCAGGCAGCCGCGCGGAAGCTCATGGTGGGGCGCCGGCTGACATCAGATCGGCCGCCCGCTGCACCGCGGCCAGGATCTCGAGGTGCGTGCCGCAACGGCACAAATGGTGCTGCAGTGCTGTGCGGGCCTGGGCATCGGTGGGCCGCGGATGGCGCTGCAACAGCGCCACGGTGGCCATCAGCATGCCGTTGAGGCAGTAGCCGCACTGGGCGGCCTGGGTGTCGATGAAGGCCTGCTGCACCGGGTGCAAGCGCTCGGCCGTGCCCAGGCCTTCCAGCGTGGTGACGGCACGGCCGGCCACGCCATCCAGCGGGATGCTGCAGGACCGCGCGGCCACACCGTCGATCAGCACCGCGCAGGCGCCGCACTCGCCCAGGCCGCAGCCGTACTTGGGGCCGTTCAGGCCCAGGTCGTTGCGCAGCACCTGCAGCAGCGGCACGCGGCCGTCGACCGCCAGCGTCTGCACCCGGCCGTTCACCCGCAGTTCAACGGCCTGAGGCATGGCGGCTTTCGAGACGCTCACATCGACAGGTAGGCCCGACGCACCGCGTCGTCGGCAGCCAGCTCGGCCATGGTGCCGGTGTAGCGGATCTGGCCCTTCTCCAGCACATAGGCGCGGTCGCTGACCAGCTCGGCGAAGTGCATGTTCTGCTCGCACAGCAGGATGCTGACGCCCTGGCGCTTGAGCGCGATGATCATCTGCGCCATCTGCTCGACGATCAGCGGCGCCACGCCCTCGCTGGGCTCATCCAGCAGCACCAGGAAGGGGTTGCCCATCAGCGTGCGGGCGACGGTCAGCATCTGCTGCTCGCCGCCGCTCATGCGGCCGCCGGGGCGGTGCGGCATCTCGCCCAGGTTGGGGAACAGCTGGAACAGCGCCTCCGGCGTCCAGGTGGGCGCTGCGGTGCCATCGGGCCAGGTGCGGGCTGGCTGGCGGCCGACGTCGAGGTTCTCCAGCACCGTCAGGTCGCTGAAGATGCGGCGGTCCTCCGGCACATAGCCCAGGCCGGCGCGGGCGATGGCATGCGGCTCGGCGCGGGCGATGTCGCGGCCCATGAAACTCACCTGCCCGCTGCGCCGCTGCAGCATGCCCATGGTGGCCTTCAGCGTGGTGCTCTTGCCGGCACCGTTGCGGCCCATCAGTGCCACCACCTCGCCGCGGCGCACTTCCAGGCCGACGCCGAAGAGGATCTGCGCGGCACCGTACCAGGCATTCAGGCCGTCGACCTGCAACAACGCATCGGTCATGCGTGCGCCTTCTTCTCGAATGTCTTGCCGGTGCCGAAGTAGACCGCCTGCACCTGCGGGTTGTCGCGGATCTCGGCCGGCGTGCCTTCGGCGATCAGCCGGCCGCGGGCCAGCACGATCAGCCGGTCGGCATAGGCGAAGACCACATCCATGCTGTGCTCGGTGAACAGCACGGCCAGGCCGCGCTGCAGCACCAGCTGCTTGGTCAGGGCCATCAGCTCGTTGCGTTCCTTGGGCGCCATGCCGGCGGTGGGTTCGTCCATCAGCAGCAGCTTCGGTCTGTTGGCCAGGGCGATGGCCAGCTCGACACGCTTGACGTCGCCATAGGCCAGCACGCTGCAGGGCCGGTCGGCCTGGGCGGCCATGCCCACCTGGCGCAGCAGGTCCATGGCCTCGTCGGCCTTGTGGTCGGCCGCGCGGCGCCACAGGCTGAACAGCCGGTTGTCGGCCGAGATCAGCGCCATCTGCACGTTCTCCAGCACCGTCAGCGAGGCGAAGGTCTCGGCGATCTGGAAGGTGCGGCCCACGCCCTGCTTCCAGATCTGCCGCGGCTTCAGACCGGTCAGCTCCTGGCCGGCCAGGGTGATGCTGCCGCTGTCGGCCGCCAGCTGGCCGTTGACCATGTTGAAGGTGGTGCTCTTGCCGGCGCCGTTGGGCCCGATCAACGCCAGCAGCTCGCCAGGCGCCACGCTGAAGCTGACGCCATCGACCGCCACGTTGCCGCCGAAGCGCTTGCCCAGGTTGGTGACATTCAGAAGGCTCATCACACGGCCTTCCGGCGGTCGAACAGCTGGCCCACGAACCCGGCGATGCCTTGCGGGAAGGCCAGCACCAGCAGCAGGATGATGCCGCCCAGCAACGCGCGCCAGTAGTCGGTGCTGCGGGCCACGGTGTCCTGCAGCCAGGTGAAGCTGACGGCGCCGACCACCGGGCCGGTCAACGTCTGCACGCCGCCCAGCAGCACCATCACCAGGCCGTCGACGCTCTTGCCCACGGCCATGCTGTCGGGCGAGATGCTGCCCTTGCTGAAGGCGTACAGGCTGCCCGCCAGGCCGGCGGCCACCGCCGCCAGCACGAAGGCCAGCCACTGGATCTGCTTGATGTCGATGCCGATGGCATCGGCCCGCAGCGGCGAATCGCGCCCGGCGCGCATGGCCAGGCCGAAGGGCGAGAACAGCACCCGGCGCAGCGCCAGCACACCACCAGCCACCAGCACCAGCGTGGCGAAGTAGTAGGCCGTCTTGTCGGTCAGCCATTCAGCCGGCCACACGCCGGTGAGGCCGTTGCTGCCGCCGGTGAAGTCGTCCCACTGGAAGGTGATGGACCAGACGATCTGGGCGAACGCCAGCGTCAGCATCGCCAGGTACACACCCGACAGCCGCACGCAGAACCAGCCGAACACCACCGCCCCCAGGCCGGCCACCAGCGGCGCGCCCAGCAGCGCGGCCTCCATCGGCCAGCCGGCCTTCAGCATCAGCAGCGCGGCGGCATAGGCGCCCAAGCCGAAGTAGGCCGCATGGCCGAAGCTGTGCATGCCCGCCGGGCCCATGATGAAGTGCAGGCTGGCGGCGAACAGCGCGGCCGTCAGCAGGTCGATGGCCAGCACGGTGACGTACGGGCTGCCGGCAGTGGCCACCGGCAGCGCCACCAGGGCGATGGCCAGCGCGGCGGCGGCCATCAGCAGCGGCTTGCCGGCGGCGCGCAGCGGCGGCTCCACCGCCGCGTTGTTGCGGGTGGCCGCCTGTGGCCTGCCCAGCAGGCCCCAGGGCCGCCACACCAGCACCACCGCCATCACCAGGAACTCGGCGACCAGGGTGAGCTTGCTGAAGTTGAACTCGATGCCGAAGGCGCTGACATTGCCGATGCCGACGCACAGCGCCTTGATCTCGGCGATCAGCAGCGCGGCCACATAGGCGCCGGGGATCGAGCCCATGCCGCCGACCACCACCACCACGAAGGCATCGCCGATGGTCAGCAGATCCAGGTTGAGCGAGGCCGGCTCACGCGGCAGCTGCAGCGCGCCGCCCAGGCCGGCCAGCATCGCGCCCAGCGCGAACACGCTGGTGAACAGCCAGGCCTGGTTGACGCCCAGCGCGCCGACCATCTCGCGGTCCTGCGTGGCGGCACGCACCAGCGTGCCCCAGCGGGTGCGGGTGAGCAGCAGCCACAGCAGGCCCAGCACGGCCGGGCCCACCACGATCAGGAACAGGTCGTAGGTGGGGAAGCGCCGCCCCAGGATGTCGACCGAGCCCTGCAGGCCCGGCGCCCGAGGGCCCAGCAGGTCTTCCGCCCCCCACAGCCACAGCGCCGCGTCCTTGATCACCAGCACCAGGGCAAAGGTGGCCAGCAGCTGGAACAGCTCGGGCGCGCGGTAGATGCGGCGCAGCAGCAACACCTCCACCGCCGCGCCGATGGCGCCCACCGCCAGCGCCGACAGCAGCAGCGCCGGCCAGAAGCCCAGGCCAGCGCCCAGCTTCTCCACCAGCGTGTACGCGATGTACACGCCCAGCATGAAGAACGAGCCGTGGGCGAAGTTGACGATGCGGGTGACGCCGAAGATCAGCGACAGGCCCGCAGCCACCAGGAACAGCGACGAGGCACCGGCCAGCCCGTTGAGCAGCTGGACGATGAAAGCTGAAAAGGTCATGAACGCGGCGTGATCACGTTGGCAGAACTTCTGGATGCCGACCAACCCAGCGGCAGCCGCGGAACCGGCTTCGCCGGGCCGCTGGGTGCGCCCCCCTGGGGGGGAGCGCCGCAGGCGCTTCGGGGGGGGTCATTCAGCCGGGCGGAGCTTCTTGACCTCTGCATCCGTCGGCTGGAACTTGGCGCCGTCGAGGTAGACGTAGTCGACCATCGTGCCGCGGCCCTTGTCGTTCTTGGTCTTGCCGACAAAGGCGCCCATGGTGCTCTGGTTGTCCTGCGGGCGGTACACCGCCTTGCCGAACGGCGTCATCAGCTCCAGGCCCTTGAAGGCGGCGATCAGCTTCTCGGTGTCGGTGCTCTTGGCCTTGGTGATGCCGGCGGCCAGGCTCTTGATGGCCGAATAGCCCACCACCGAGCCCAGGCGCGGGTAGTCGTTGAACTTGCGGTGGTAGGCCAGGTAGAAGGCCTTGTGCTCCGGCGTCTGGATGCCGTACCAGGGGTAGCCGGTGACGATCCAGCCATTGGGTGTCTCGTCCTTCAGCGGATCCAGATACTCCGGCTCACCGGTCAGCATGCTGACCACCTCGCGGCCCTGGAACAGGCCGCGGGTGTTGCCCTCGCGCACGAACTTGGCCAGGTCGGCGCCGAACAGCACGTTCATGATCGCATCGGGCTTGGCGTCGGCCAGGGCCTGCACCACGCTGCCGGCGTCCAGCTTGCCCAGCGGCGGCGCCTGCTCGGCGACGAACTCCACATCCGGCTGGGCCGCCTTCAGCAGTTGCTTGAAGGTGGCCGCGGCGCTCTGGCCGTATTCGTAGTTGGGGTAGACGATGGCCCAGCGCTTCTTCTTCAGTTTGGCAGCTTCAGGCACCAGCATGGCCGACTGCATGTAGGTGCTGGGCCGCAGCCGGTAGGTGTAGCGGTTGCCGTTCTGCCAGACGATCTTGTCGGTCAGCGGCTCGCTGGCCAGGTAGAAGAACTTCTTCTGCTTGGCGAAATCGGTCAGCGCCAGGCCGATGTTGCTGAGGAACGCGCCGGTCAGCACGTCCACCTTCTCGCGCGAGACCAGCTCTTCGGCGGCGCGCACCGCATCACCCGGGTTGCCGTTGTCGTCACGGGTGATCAGTTCCACCTTGCGGCCCAGCAGGCCGCCGGCGGCGTTGATCTCCTCGACGGCCAGCTCCATGCCCTTCTTGTAGGGCTCCAGGAAGGCGGGCTGCACCTTGTAGCTGTTGACCTCGCCGATCTTGATCGGTCCGCCCTGGGCCTGGGCGCCGGTGGACGCCAGGCCGGCGGTCAGGGTGGCCAGGGCAGCCAGGAAGTGCTTGCGGTTCATGCGGGGGTCCTCGACGGAGTGGAAACGGGTGGAACGATAACGGCTAGCGCAGGCCGTCCTGGCCGATGACCTCATGCGCCTGCAGGCCACCAACGCGGGGCAGCGGCCGGCCGCTGTCGGTGACAGCCACCGCCACCACGATCTCGTTGGCGCGGGGGGCATCGGCCACGCGGGCCTCGATGGCATCGAAGTGGCTGCGCACGAAGGCGGCATCCTTGTGGCCCAGCGGCACGTCCACCGCGGTGCCCACGCCGCCCTGCTTCTTGGCGCTGGGCACCAGGGCGGCGCCCTTCTCCACCGCCTTGCGCAGCGGCGCGCCGAGCTTGGGGTGCAGGATGGCGGCGGCATGCTCCAGCTCGCCGGCCTCGCCGACGATGGCGGCCTTGCCGTAGCTCTGCGCCTGGCCGGGCTGGATGCCCAGGGCCTGCACGCATTTGTCACCCAGCAGCGCGCCCAGTTCCTCGCCGATGGCGATCAGCGCATCGAGGTTGTCTTCATAGCGGCCAGCGAACGGGTTGGTGATCACCGCCATCGCCAGCGCGCGGCGGGTGGGCGGGTTCACGTCGCGGCCCATCTCGCGGCGGGTTTCGTCGACCTGGACAATCAGCTTGCGGATCTCGGCGGGCATGGCTTGCTCTCCTGGTGATATTCAGCGTTGTCCATCCCACTTGGCGATGGCGTCGGCCGCCAGGCCGCCGACCCGGGCATGCACCCGCGCGCCGCAGCTCATCGCCAGGATCACGACCAGCTCGTCGGGCTTGGGCGCGCCGGGCACACGCACTTCCATCGCGTCGAAATGGCTGCGCACATAGCTGGCGTTGATGTGGGTCAGCGGCACGTCCAGCGCGGTGCCGGGCGCGCCCACCTTCTTGGTGCTGGGCACGATGGCCAGCGCGTTGCCGCTCTGGCCGCTGCTGCCTTCGCCACGCTTGTAGGCCGCGGCGTCGCCCTTCCAGCCCAGCAGCTCGCGCATGGCATAGCCGCCGGGCACATGCCACAGCGCACCGTGCTCCAGTTCACCCGCGGCGCCGATGATCGCGCCCTTGCCGTAGCCCTGGATCGCCTCCACCGGCACCGCCATGGCGGCCAGCAGGC
The DNA here is from genome assembly GCF_005403045.1 of Pseudaquabacterium pictum. Taxonomy (GTDB): domain Bacteria; phylum Pseudomonadota; class Gammaproteobacteria; order Burkholderiales; family Burkholderiaceae_C; genus Pseudaquabacterium; species Pseudaquabacterium pictum. The sequence goes on along the minus strand of NZ_BJCL01000012.1, from coordinate 6,584 downwards.
GGCGCGCCATGTCCAGGCCCACGCGGTTCAGCGCCTCCATCATCGGCAGGATGTCGGGCTCGTAGCGACCGGCATACGGGTTGGTCAGCACCGCGGCGATGGCGCCGCGCCGCAGCGGCTGCGCGGCGCGTGGACCGCCTTCATGGTGGATGTCTTCCACCTGGGTGAAGACACGTCGAATGTCGATGAGGTTCATGGCTGCAATTCGTTTAGCAATTACTACACCAACTCTAGCGCGCCCACCGGCGCCAGCCGAGCGAGAGAACCCTGACAGGCCAGCAGCGCCGCCTGCACCAGGCCCTGCGCCTGCAGCCGCTGCGCCAGTTGCAGGCCGGCCTGCAAGGCCTGCTGCACCGCAGCGGCCGGCAAGGGCGGCACGGCCACGGTGACCAGCCGCTCGCCCAGGTCGCTGTCGTCGCGCAGGCTGCTGGCGGGCGCACGCTGGATGCGGGCATCGTCCAGATTGACCGCATTGGCGATCACCGTGGCGGCGGCATCGGCCTGCGCCGCGGTGGCCGCCAGCACCGTCACGCTGTCGGCGATGCCCAGCGAGTGGCTGCGGCCGCGCCAGCCGCTGGTGGCCACGCCCCGCACCAGGCTGGCGTGCGCCACGGTGAAGCCCGCATCGGTGCGCAGCGTCCCCGCCGCGGTGCGCGCCAGGGCATCGGCATCAAAACGCGACAGGTCAGCCACCAGCCCCACCCGGGCCGACTGGCCGGGCGCCAGGTGCAGCGCGATGTCGCCGCCGTTGTTCACCCAGGCGCGGGTGATGCCCGGCCGCTGGTAGGCGGTGATCAATTCCTGCGCCACCGCACCGGCCACGGCAGCCATCGGCGTGAGGAAGCCGTCGGCCGCAGCGCGCAGCGGCGCACAGGCGGCCCACATGCGCCGCGCCACAGCACCCTGCAACGGGTTGGTGCCTGCTGCGGCCACCGGCTGGCGCAGCAATGGCAGCTCGGCCACCAGATCGGTCAGCAGCGGCTGGAAGCAGGCCCAGGCAGCTGCATGCGCCGCGGCCACCGCATCGGCGGCGCCTTCGGCGGCGATCACGATGTCGATCGGGCCATGCTGGAAGTGCCAGCGCCCGCCTGGCAGCACTGCGCGTTGCGCCTGCCACATCGGCATCAGCCCAGCAGCGGGGCGCGCCCCAGCGGCCAGGGGTTGGCCGGTGCCGCATCGGCGATGCGGCGGGCCACGGGTGCCCCATCGCCATGCCACGCACCGGTGGCCAGCGTCTGTCCCAGCGTGCGCACATAGGCCATGTGGCCGCCCAGGCGCTGGTAGTCGCCCAGCCGCATGCTGAACTCGATCGGCGCCACGATGGCCGGCGTGGGCACGGTGCCGAAGCTGTGGGCCGGCATGCGCAGCACATCCACCATCACGGTGATGCCGCCGCCGGGCCACACATAGGCCGGCGCGCCGCCGCAGGTCACGTTGACCAGGCTCTGCTTGATGGCTTGCGTGAGGCGCACCGGGTTGTCGGTCACGCCGGCGCGCAGGCTGCCGCCCGCGCCGGCGAGGAACAGCACGGTGCACAGCGCCGGCTCGCAGTTCTCGCCGATGCGGTCGACGATGGCCTGCACCGCCGCCGGCATGGCCGCGGGCTGCGGCTGCAGCGCCGCGTCCAGCTCGAACCAGGCCGCATGCTCGCCGGTGGTGCTGACCATCAGCAGGCGCTGGCCCGGCCAGGCTTCGTCGGCATCCCAGGGCTCCAGGATCGACAGCGGGTCGGCGATGTCGGTGCCGCCCCAGCCGGTGCCGGGGTTGGCCACCTGGAAGTAGCGGCCCGGCGTGCTCTTGCGGCCACGGATCTTCAGGCCCGACGGCCTCAGGCTGAGGCAGCGGCCGGCCTGGTGCTCGGTGAGCACGCCGGTGATGTGGTCGTCGACCACCACCACCTCGTCCACCAGCCCGGCGAACTGCTGGGCGAAGATGCCGATGGTGGCCGAGCCGCAACCCAGCCGCATGCGCTGCTCGGGCACGCCGTTGACGATGGGCGGCTGGCCGGCCTGCACCCGCACCTGGGCGCCGCCGTCGATGCTGAGATCCACCGCCTGGTGGTTGCCCATCGCGCACAGCATGTCGACGGTGACGCGGCCTTCCTTCTTGCTGCCGCCGGTGATGTGGTGCACACCGCCCAGGCTCAGCATCTGGCTGCCGTACTCGGCGGTGGTGACATGGCCCACCACCTCGCCGTTGCAGCGCACGTTGGCCTGCTCGGGGCCCAGCCAGCGGTCGGTGTCGATCTTCAGCTTCAGGCTGCAGTAGCTGAAGATGCCCTCGGTGACCACGGTCACCATGTCCACACCCTGCAGCTGGCTGGACACGATGAACGGCGCCGGCTTGTAGTCGGGGTAGGTGGTGCCGGCACCCACCGCGGTGACGAACAGCGACGGGGCATCGGCATCCAGTGCCTCGGCCGGCGCGCCCTGCGGCAGGAAGGGCACCAGATCGGCTGAAGCAGCATCACCGGCCGCGGCATCCAACCGCTGGCGCACGAGCAGCACCGGGTCCACGCGCACCAGGGTGCCGCCGTGGTTGGCATAGCGGTCGCAGGCGCCCACCTTGCCCTCGCTGATCTGGCACAGCACCGGGCAGGCATTGCATTCGATCTTGTGCGCGGCCATGCGCTGGTTGCGTGGCGCGGCACGCCAGTCGGCCACCGGGGCCGCCGGCGCCACCGCCAACGATTCACCCAGACCATCGGTCTTGGTGTGCTCATGCTCCGACATGCCTGCCCTCCGGCTGATCCACGACAAGCCCCTGCAACCCTTCATCCCAGGGACAACCCGGTGCCTGAGGCACAATGCGGGCCAGCTCGGCAGGCCGGAAATTCATGTAGTGCCTGCTAAACCAATGTGTAGCCGATGCTACATTCAGGCCGCAGGCCATGCAAGCGCAGCGGGGGGCGTCCACCGCCGCGCCGGCCTGGTGCCCGGACCGCACCCTTTCCGAACACTGCCGCACCACCATGAGCGCCTTCAACGAAGAAACCGTCCTCACCGTCCACCACTGGACCGACCGGTTGTTCAGCTTCACCACCACCCGCGGCACCACGCTGCGGTTCAAGAACGGCCATTTCACGATGATCGGCCTGCGGGTGGACGGCAAGCCGCTGCTGCGTGCCTACAGCGTGGTCAGCGCCAACTACGAAGAGACGCTGGAGTTCCTCAGCATCAAGGTGCAGGACGGCCCGCTGACCAGCCGGCTGCAGCACATCCAGCCAGGCGACAAGGTCATCGTCGGCAACAAGCCCACCGGCACGCTGCTGATCGACTACCTGCTGCCGGCCAAGCGCCTGTACCTGATGGGCAGCGGCACCGGCCTGGCGCCGTTCATGAGCATCATCCGCGACCCCGAGACCTATGAGAAGTTCGAGCAGGTGGTGCTGGTGCACGGCGTGCGCCAGGTCAACGAGCTGGCCTACCACGACTACATCACGCAGGAACTGCCCAAGCACGAGTTCCTGGGCGAGATGATCAGCCAGCAGCTGCTGTACTACCCCACGGTCACCCGCGAGACCTACCGCAACATGGGCCGCATCACCGATCTGCTCGACAGCGGCAAGATGTTCAGCGACCTCGGCCTGCCCAACATCAACCCGGCCGAAGACCGGGTGATGATCTGCGGCAGCCCGGCGCTGCTGAAGGACCTGAAGGCCCTGCTGGAAGCCCGCCACTTCAAGGAAGGCAACACCACCACGCCCGGCGAGTACGTGATCGAGCGCGCCTTCGTCGAGCAGTGAGACCCGCCGGCCCGCGCTGACCGCATGGCCACCGCCGCCCGGAAGAAGCCCGCTGCCCGGCCCGCCCGGGCCGATGGCAGCCGCGCACCCGGCGTGCGTGCGCTGGCCGCGCAGGCCACCCGTGATGCCATCCTGCGCGCGGCCACCAAGGTGTTCGCCCGCCACGGCTTTGCCGGTGGCCGCGTCGAGCAGATCAGCAAGGCGGCCAAGTCCTACGACCGGATGATCTACTACTACTTCGGCAGCAAGGAAGGGTTGTTCATCGCGGTCATCGAGGACACCTACCGCCGCTTCAACGAGGCCGAGCAGGGCCTGGTGCTGGACACCACGCAGCCGCTGGCCGCGCTGGACGCGATGATCCGCTTCGTCTGGACCTACTACCAGAAGAACCCCGAGTTCATCACCTTGCTCAACAGCGAGAACCTGCTGCGCGGCAAGCACATCGCCAAGAGCGTGCGGGCCAAGGACTATTCGTCCCCCGCCCTGGCCATCACCGACAGCGTGCTGCAGGCCGGCATCGCCCAGGGCCTGTTCCGGCCCACGCTGAACGCGCGCGACGTGTACCTGATGATCGCGTCGATGGCCTACTTCTACCTCAGCAACCGCTTCACGCTGAGCTCCTTCCTGGGCGAGAACCTGGAGGCGCCCACCGCACTGGCGCACTGGGAGGCGTTCGTCATCGACGCGGTGCGCCGCGCCGTCTGCCTGTCGCCGCCTGCCACCTGAGCGCTTGAGCAGGCACGCCGCTTCATGTAGCCTTTGCTACATCAACTTTCGGAGCGCAGCGATGGCAGATGTGGCAGCAGGTGGCAAGTCGGGCAAGGTGGTGATCCGCAACATCGGGCTGCTGCTGTCAGGTGATCTGGAGCGGCCGATCCTGGACGCCGACACCATCGTGGTGGTCGACGGCATCATCACCCAGGTGGGCCGCGAGAAGGACTGCGACACCGCCCTTCCCACCACCCTGATCGACGCCCGCGGCACCTGTGTGGCGCCGGGCCTGATCGACAGCCATGTGCACCCGGTCTTCGGCGACTGGACACCGCGGCAGAACCAGATCGGCTGGATCGACAGCACCATGCACGGCGGCGTGACGACGATGATCTCCGCCGGTGAGGTGCACCTGCCCGGTCGGCCCAAGGACATCGTCGGCCTGAAGGCCCTGGCCATCACCGCCCAGCGCGCCTTCGACAACTTCCGCCCCGGCGGCGTGAAGGTGCTGGCCGGCGCGCCCGTCATCGAGAAGGGCATGGTCGAGGGCGACTTCGCCGAGCTGGCCGCCGCCGGCGTCAAGCTGCTGGGCGAAGTGGGCCTGGGCTCGGTCAAGGCCGGCTACGAAGCGAAGGAGATGGTGGCCTGGGCGCGCAAGCATGGCATCCAGAGCACCATCCACACCGGTGGGCCCAGCATCCCCGGCTCGGGCCTGATCGACAAGGACGTGGTGCTGGAGGCCGATGCCGACGTCATCGGCCACATCAACGGCGGCCACACCAGCCTGCCCGAGCGGGATGTGTGCGACCTGTGCGAGAAGAGCCCGCGCGCCATCGAGATCGTGCACAACGGCAACGAGAAGGTGGCCATCGCCGCGGCCCAGGCCGCCATGCAGCTGAAATGCCCGCACCGGGTGATCCTGGGCACCGACGGGCCGGCCGGCTCGGGCGTGCAGCCCCTGGGCATGCTGCGGATGATCGCCCTGCTCTCGTCGCTGGGCAACATCCCGGCCGAGCTGGTGTTCTGCTTCGCCACCGGCAACACCGCCCGGCTGCGCAGCCTGAACTGCGGCCTGATCGAGCCCGGCCGCGATGCCGATTTCGTCTTCCTCGACCGCGCCCAGCACACCGCCGGCCGCACGCTGCTGGAGAGCGTGCAGCTCGGCGACATCCCGGGCGTGGGCATGGTGGTGATCGACGGCATCGTGCGCTGCGGCCGCAGCCGCAACACGCCGCCAGCGGCGGAGGTGCCGGTGGTGGTCGGCCACTGACCGGGCGCCGGGCAGGCGCTCAAGTTCGGCACGTCAGGGCCGAAACCTCCTGCAGCAGTCCCACCGCATGGTCGCGATCAGCCGGATCCACCGGAGACTGCAGCGGCCAGCGCCCCATCCTCTGCAGGAGCCCTGTCCATGAAGCCATCCAGTCGTCGCAGTTTCGTCATCCACGTGGCCGCCGCCGGCGGTGCCCTCGCCTGCGGCCGCGCCATGGCCGCCCCGAAGCGGTTCGAGGAGAGCGAGGCCAAGGCCGTGTCGCTCGGCTACAAGCATGATTCGGCGCAGGTCGACAAGGCCCGCTTCCCCAAGCACACGCCGGCGGAGAAGTGCAACAACTGCATGGCCTGGCTGGGCAAGCCGACGGATGCCTGGGCCGAGTGCGACCTGACCGCCGACCGCCTGGTGGCCAATGGCGGCTGGTGCAGCTCCTACGTCAAGACCTGATCCAGCGCCGCCGGCCCGCGCTCAGGGCCGCTGGGTGGCGGGTGCCGCACCTGCCGCGAGGCGGCTGCTGCGCACCCAGCCGGTGGCCTCGCCGCCAGTGCGCGGGTTGCGGTACCACACCGCCGTGAAGCCACCCAGTTCACGGTCGGCCTCCACCGGCTCGCCCGGCAGGATGAACACGCCCTGCATGCGGCAATTGGCATCGGGCGCGGCGTGGAACTGCAGCCGTCCGCTGCCGGTGACCTGCTGGCCGGCCGCGGCCGCCGGCACCGGCTTGCCCTTCTCCAGCGCCACCAGCGCCAGCTGGATGCAGTCGGCATCGGCCACCAGCGTGGCGGTGGCGGCGGCGATCTCGGCCGCGGGCTGACCGCTGGCCGGCGCCGGCGCGCGCGGCGGCGCGGCGGCCACGGC
>NZ_BJCL01000011.1 GCF_005403045.1 Pseudaquabacterium pictum | reverse complement strand
GCCGAGGCTGCCCCCGACCAGGCCGCCGCGCTGCTGGAGGCCCAGCGCCAGGCCGCCACCGAGGCCCTGCGCCTGGCCCGCCAGCGCAAGGCCGAGGAGACCGCCAGGCTGGATGCCGAACGTGCCGCCCAGGCCCGCGCCGATGCCGAGGCCCGTGCCGCCGCCGCTGCCCGGGCGGAAGCCAACACCCGGGCGGATGCCGCACGTGCGGAAGCAGCCGCACGGGCCGAGGCCGCAGCGCGCGCAGAAGCTGCCGCCCGCGCTGAAGCCGCGGCACAACGGGTCGCTGCACAGCAGGCCGCTGCACAACAGGCCGCTGCACAACAGGCCGCCGCACAGGCCGAAGCCGCCACGCGCGCCGCGCTGCGCGCGCCGACCGCCGCCGTGGCCCCGGCACCGGCCCGGCCGCCGGTGGTGCTGCTGGCTGACGATTCCAAGGTGGTGCGGGTGAAGACCGGCCGGCTGCTGGAGAAGCAGGGCTGGCGGGTGCTCCTGGCCGAAGACGGCGCGGCCGCGCTGCAGGCCGTGGTCACCGAATCGCCGGACCTGCTGATCACCGACGTGGAGATGCCCGAGGTCGACGGCTTCGAGTTGACGCGCCGGGTGCGCGCGCATCCGCGCTTCAGCCACCTGCCAGTGATCATGATCACCTCGTCGGACGAGCGCCACCGGGCGCAGGCCCAGGCCGCCGGCGTGAACCTGCTGCTCGGCAAGCCCTATGCCGAGGAGGAACTGCTGGCCCGGGTGCAGCAGCTGCTCGGCGCGGCGGCCCAGGCCGGCGCCACCGGCCTGGCGCTGCACTGAGCCGCCATGGTGATCTCCGGGCTGGCCCGCGGCCGATAATCGCGGGTTTCCACCCTTCCAGGTTCGGCGCGCCTGCCCCGCTGCAGCGCGCCGAGTTGCCATGTCCGACGCCGCCACCGCCCCCGCCCCCCCCCCCCCCAGCCCGCTGGCCAAGGAGGTGCGCCGCCGCCGCACCTTCGCGATCATCAGCCACCCCGACGCCGGCAAGACCACGCTGACCGAGAAGCTGCTGCTGTTCTCGGGCGCGATCCAGATCGCCGGCTCGGTGAAGGCGCGCAAGGCCTCGCGGCATGCCACCAGCGACTGGATGGAGATCGAGAAGCAGCGCGGCATCTCGGTGGCCAGCTCGGTGATGCAGATGGAGTACCGCGACTGCGTCATCAACCTGCTCGACACCCCCGGCCACCAGGACTTCAGCGAAGACACCTACCGGGTGCTGACCGCGGTGGACGCGGCGCTGATGGTGATCGACGCGGCCAACGGCGTGGAGCCGCAGACGCGGCGCCTGCTGCAGGTCTGCCGGGCGCGCAACACGCCCATCCTCACCTTCGTCAACAAGATGGACCGCGAGGTGCAGGAGCCGCTGAACCTGATGGACGAGATCGAGCGGGAGCTGGGCATGACGGTGGTGCCCTTCACCTGGCCGGTGGGCATGGGCAAGGTATTCGGCGGCGTGATGGACCTGCGCAAGAACCAGATGCGCGTGTTCAAGCCGGGCGAGGACCGCGCCAACGACAACGACGAGATCATCGACGGCCTGGACAACCCGCTGCTGGCCGAGCGCTTCGGTGCCCAGTTCGACCAGGCCAGCGGCGAGATCGAGCTGGTGCGCGACGCCGCGCCGGCCTTCGATGAGGCCGAGTTCCTGGCCGGCCGGCAGACGCCGATGTTCTTCGGCTCGGCGGTGAACAACTTCGGTGTGCAGGAGGTGCTGGACAGCCTGGTCGACCTGGCGCCACCACCGGGCGTGCGCCCGGCCATCCAGCGCGAGGTAGGACCCGAGGAGGGCAAGTTCAGCGGCGTGGTGTTCAAGATCCAGGCCAACATGGACCCCAGCCACCGCGACCGCATCGCCTTCCTGCGGGTGGCCAGCGGCAAGTTCACCCGTGGCATGCGGCTGAAGGTGGTGCGCAGCGGCAAGGAGCTGCGGCCCAACACCGTGGTCACATTCATGAGCCAGCGGCGCGAGCTGTTGGACGAGGCCTTTGCCGGCGACATCATCGGCATCCCCAACCACGGCGTGCTGCAGCTCGGCGACACGCTGACCGAGGGCGAGGCCCTGCAGTTCACCGGCCTGCCGTTCTTCGCGCCCGAGATGTTCCGCATGGTCGAGGTGGCCGATCCGCTGAAGACCAAGCAGCTCAAGGCCGGCCTGCAGCAGCTGGGCGAGGAGGGCGCGATCCAGGTCTTCAAGCCGGTGGCCGGCAGCGTGCTGATGCTGGGCGCGGTGGGCCAGCTGCAGTTCGAGGTGGTGGCCCACCGCCTGGAGCATGAATACGGCTGCAAGGCCCGCATCTCGCCCTGCCGTTTCTCGATTGCACGCTGGGTCACCTGCGATGACGCCGACGGCGGCGAGCGCGAGCTCAACCGCTTCATCGAGGGCAACAGCCACCGCATGGCCTACGACGCAGTGAATGCGCCCACCCTGCTGGTGGAGTACGCGCCCGAGCTGCGCGCCATCGAGAGCAACTGGCCGAAGATCAAGTTCCACGCGCTGCGCGAGCATGCGGGGCTGGTGTTCCAGCAAAGGATGGGCTGAGCCCGGACACAAACCGTCCTGAGGACGGTTTGTGCCTGGCGAAGCGGCCGAGCTCTGCGAGGCCGTAGAGACTGACCCGCGACTGCGGGGGTGCCGGCGCCGGGGACTGAGACGGCGCGGAGACGGTCGGTGCGGACACTGGTTGGCGATGGCATCGAGCCATCCGCCAGACCCGAGGACGCACCTTGCCCACTGCCCGCCCCAGCCCCCGCCGCCACCCTGCCCGCCTGCGCCCGCTGTGCGCCCTGCTCGCCGCCATCGGCCTGGCCCAGCCGGCCGCCGCGGCCACCTTCAGCTTCACCGGCGGGTCCAGCAGCCGCTGGGCCGATGCGGCCAACTGGGCCGAGGGCAGCGTGCCGGTCGGCGCCGCCGACACCGCACTGGTGCTGGATGCCGCCAGCCGCGCCACCAGCTTCCATGACATCGCCGGCGGCCTGGTGCTCAACCGGCTGACGCTGGGCGCCAACGCCGCATCGCCCGCGCTGTCGGGCGAGGCACTGCAGTTCCAGGGCGCTGACGCGCTGCTGCAGATGCAGACCACCAGCGGCCATGCCACGGTCGACAACGCGCTGCAGCTGGGCAGCCACCTCACGGTGCAGGGCGGTGGTCGCAGCGCCACCCAGCTGTTCCTGCGCGGCGACATCAGCGGCGCGGCCGGCCTGCACCTGGCCAGCGGTTTCACCGTGCTGTCGGGCAACAACAGCTTCAGCGGTGCCACGGTGGTCGCCGCCGGCGGCGTCCTGGGCGTGGCCGGCGGTGGCCTGGCGGGCACCAGCGGCATCCGCGTGGCCAGCGGCGGCGAGCTGCAGATCGTCACCTCCAACGTCGTCACCACCCTCGGCAAGCCGATCGCGCTGGCCGGCACGCTGAGCAGCAGCGCGCGCATGGTCACCACCCCGTTCGGCGCCGTGGCCGGCGCGGCCGTGTCCGGGCCGGTCACGCTGGAAGGCAACGCCGATGTGCTGGTGCTGGGCGCCACCGGCACCGGCGTCAACCGCAGCCAGTTCATCGTCAACGGCAGCATCGACCGCGCCGGCCACACCCTGCGCCTGGCCACTGCCGGCCTGAACAACAGCCTGCAGGTGAACGCCATCGGCGGCGCCGGCGGCCTGCTGCTGCAGCCGCGCGGCGGCAGCATCAGCGTCGGCGCCGTCAGCGGCGATGGTGATCTGCTGGCCAGCGGCGCCGGCGGCAGCGTCACGCTGGCCAGCCTGTCCGGCAACGGCGCGCTGACGGTGAACTTCGATGCCGGCAGCTTCGGCCAGATGGTGGTCACCGGCGCGCTGGCCGGCCAGCGCGACATCGACGTGCGCGCCGGCATGCTGGTGCTGGGCACGGTGGTGCCGCTGGCCTTCACCGGACAGATCACCTTGCGCGGCGAGGGCACGCTGAGCCTGGGCCGCGAGCGCTACCTGGGCAGCGCCAGCCCAACGCTGCAGTTCATCGGCGGTGGCCGGCTGCAGCTCAACGACAACGGCTTCGATGTCAGCCGCCACATCACCACCACCGGCGGCACCGCCGCGCTGGCCCTGGGCGGCGGCAGCCACCTGGTCAGCGGCACCATCAGCGGCGATGGCGGCTTCGCCGTCAGCGGCGGGCTGATCACGCTGAGCGGCGAGAACAGCTTTGCCGGCGGGCTGTCGGTCTTCAACGGCAGCATCAGCCCGGCGGGCACGCTCAACACCACCGTGGTGCGGTTCAGCCAGGACAGCAACCTGGGCCAGGCCGGTGGCGCGGTGCGGCTGCAGGGCTCGCTGTCCCTGCCCGACGGCTACGCCCTGACCCGGCCGGTGGAGCTGCTGGGCAACGCCGCCGGCATCACCGGCCGCGGCGACCATGTGCTGGCCGGCAGCTTCACAGGCAGCGGGCGGCTCAACCTGGGCGGCCCGGCCCGCTACCGGCTGACCGGCAACGCCAGCCACAGCGGCGGCGTGGCGCTGGCCGGTGAATCGAACGGCACGCCCGCGGTGCTGGTGATCGACAGCGACGCCCGCCTGGGCGCGCCCGGCGGCGTGCTGAACATCGGCCGCAGCAGCGGCCTCTTCGTGCTGCCGGGCACGCTGGAAGCCGCCGGCCACCTGGTCATCGACGCCAGCCGCAGCACCAGCTTCCGCAACATGACGGTGGACACCGCCGGCTTCGACGTGGTGTTCAACCAGGCCATCGACGGCCTGGGCATGACCAAGGCCGGCGCCGGCACCTGGACGCTGAACACCGCCAACACCAACAGCAGCGGCGACAACCGGGTGCAGGTGCTGCAGGGCACGCTGGCGCTGGGCGTGGACCAGGCGCTGGGCACGCGCAGCCAGGTGCAGGTGGCCGATGCTGCCGTGCTGCAGCTGGGCGGGCGCGCGCTGGCGGTGACATCGCTGGACACGGCCGCCGGCGGCGTGGTCGACCTGGGCGCCGGCGGCCGCCTGCAGCCGCTGTTCGGCACGCTGGACGGGCGGCTGCAGGGCCACGGCAGCCTGCTCGTCGGCCGCGCCGGCTTCGTGGCGGGCAGCATCGGCCTGCACAACGCCAACAGCTTCACCGGCAGCGTGGTGGTGGCGCACGGCAGCCGCCTGCTGGTGGGCCATGCGCAGGCCCTGGGCGACCCCGCGAACACCCTGCAGCTGGACAACGGCACGCTGGCCACCCGCCGGTCGCTGGACGCGCCACTGGTCATCAGCGACGCCACCAGGTTGCAGATCGGTCCCGGCGGCGCGGGTTTCCATGCCGAAGGCCAGTCCATCGTCATCCAGCAGGCGCTGACCGGCAGCGCGCCGCTGCGCTTCGAGGGCGGCAGCCTGCCCACCCGCCTGGGCGGCGACGGTGGCACGGTGGATGTGCTGCTGGCAAACCGCCATAACAGCTTTGTCGGCGACACCGTGCTGGGCGACCCGCAGCGCTTCGGCGCCGCGGTGCTGGGCATCACCGCCGATGGATCGCTGGGCGCGGCAGGCAACCGGCTGATCCTGGGCCACAGCGTGTTCGACGGCGAGACCACCCGCAGCGCCGAAGGCGGCCTGCGCGCCTGGGATGCGGTCACGCTGGCGTCCAGCCGCATCATCCTGCTGGGCGGCGAGGCGGGCAGCACCGCCGGTTTCATCGACACCAACGGCCACACCGTGGTGGTGGCCGGCAGCATCGGCGAGCTGGCCAGTGGCCTGGGCCTGCTCAAGACCGGCGCCGGCACCCTGGTGCTCAACGGCGTGCAGGGCTACACCGGTCTCACCACGGTGGAGGCCGGTGTGCTGGGCGGGCATGGCGCAGTGGAACGGCTGGCGGTGGAGAACGCCACGCTGGCGCCCGGCGAGAGCGCCGGCCTGTTCAGCGTGCGGGGCGACCTGCGCTTCCAGGCCGGCACGCTGGCGATGGAGCTGGGCGGCCTGGCGCGCGGCAGCGGCTACGACGCGCTGGACATCAGCGGCAGCCTGAGCCTGGGCGACGGCACCGTGCTGCGGCTGTCGTTCATCGGCGGCTTCCTGGCGCAGGGCGGCCAGCAGTTCCAGCTGGTCGATGGCGACACCGACGTGTTCGGCAGCTTCACCAACGTGGCCGACGGCACCCGGCTGCTGACCGACGACGGCGCCGGCAGCTTCGTCGTGCACTACGGCGCGGGCCAGGGCCTGCGGCTCACCGACTTCCAGGCCACGGCGCCGGTGCCCGAGCCCGCCACCTGGGGCCTGATGGCGCTGGGCCTGCTGGGCGTGGGCGCGGCGGCACGGCGGCGTGGCAGGGCCTGAGGCGAATCAGGGAAGACCCTGAGTACGTTGGCGCCGGGTTGGCGATCGGTGGGCCAGGGGCGCATGGTGCGCCCTGTCTTACCCACCAGGAGCAACCATGCGCAACACCCTCTTCGCCACCACACTGGCACTCGGCCTGTTCGCCAACGCCACGGCCGCCGTCAACTGTGCCAGCCTCCCCAACAACACGGTCAGCAACTTCGTCAACGATGACGTGGTGGCCATCGGCATCACCTGCACCATCGGGCCGGGCGGCTCGGTCAACGGCAGCGTGACGCAGAGCGGCGAAGGCAGCCTGGTGGTGCGCGGCACCGTCAACGGCACGGTCAGCGAGACCGGCCCGGGCGACGTGGTGCTGGCCCGTGGTGCACGGGTGGCCGGAGATGTGTCGGAGGCCGACGGCGGCAACATCGCCGTGCGCGGCGGCGCCAGTGTCGACGGCGCGATCGAGGAAGCCGGCGACGGCTCGGTCAACGTCACCGTCGACGTGCCGGGCCTGGTCAAGGGCAATGTCTACGAGAACGGCAACGGCGGCGTCACCGTCAATGCCCTGGCCGGCAGCTTCGAAGGCTCGGTCAACGAGACCGGCCCGGGCAACGTGGCGGTGATCGTCAACTTCGGCCTGTCGTTCAAGGGCGACATCGAGGAGCACGACGGCGGCAGCGTGACGGCCGATGTGAGCGGCTTCTTCGAGGGCAACATCGTCGAGGCGCTGGCCGGCAATGTGGTCACCAGCGGACCGGGCATGTTCAAGGGCAACAGCGAGCACCAGCTGACCGGCACCTGCAGCAACACCGTGCTGCGCTTCGAGGGCACGGTCTGCAAGCTGAACTGATGTGGAAGGCCGGCGGGGCCGCTCAGCGCGCCGCGTCGGCCACCGCCACCTGCGCGGCCAGCCGGGCGTTGTTCAGCACCAGCTGCACATTGGCCGCCAGGCTCTGGCCGCCGGTGCGTGCATTCACCCGCTGCAGCAGGAACGGCGTGACCGCCTTGCCGCTGATGCCCTGGGCGGCGCAGTCGGCCAGCGCTTCGGCGATGGCTGCGTCCACCAGCGCCCGCGGCAACGCATGCGCCTCGGGGATGGGGTTGCAGACCAGCAGGCCGCCGCCCAGTCCGCAGGCCCACTGCGCCTGCATCACCCGGGCGATGTCGGCCGGGCTGTCCAGGCGGGCATCCACTGCAAAACCGCTGTCGCGGCAGAAGAAGGCAGGCAGCGCGTCGGTCTGGTAGCCCAGCACCGACACGCCGTGGGTCTCCAGAAACTCCAGCGTCAGGCCCAGGTCGAGGATGCTCTTGGCGCCGGCGCACACCACCGCCACCGGCGTGCGCGCCAGCTCCAGCAGATCGGCCGAGATGTCCATGGTGGTGGCCGCGCCGCGGTGCACGCCGCCGATGCCACCGGTGGCGAACACCCGGATGCCGGCCGCCGCGGCGATCACCATCGTGGCCGCCACCGTGGTGGTGCCGCTGCGGCCCTGGGCCAGCAGCACCGGCAGATCACGCCGGCTGGCCTTGGGCGTGGCGGCGCCGGCGCGGGCCAGCTGCTCGATCTGCGCATCGCTCAGGCCCGCCACCAGCCGCCCATCCACCACCGCGGTGGTGGCCGGCACGGCGCCGTGGGCCCGCACCTCGGCCTGCACCGCCAGTGCCGTCTCGGCGTTCTGCGGCCAGGGCATGCCGTGGCTGATGATGGTGGATTCCAGCGCCACCACCGGAGCGCCGGCCGCCAGGGCAGCGGCCACCTCGGGGTGCAGGTCCAGGAACGGGTGGGCAGCGGCAGCGGGCATGCCGGCAGCTTACCCTCGGCAGCCGCCGCAATTGAACTCGGCTGGCAGGCCCGGCTCCAAGCCCGGCCGCCTGGCGGCGTCCAACACCAACCACATCCAGGAGATCCGTCCATGCATCGCCAACAGTTCCTCCGGGGCGCAGCCGCCGTCGTCGCCAGCATGGCCGCCGGCCTGCCCGCCGCCACGCTGGCACAGCCGGCCTGGCCGGCCGCCAAGCCGATCCGCCTGATCGTCAACTTTCCGGCTGGCGGCTCGCCCGACGTGGTGGCGCGGGCGGTGGCCACGCCATTGGCGGCGGCGCTGGGCCAGCAGGTGGTGGTGGAGAACCGCTCGGGCGCCGGCGGCATCCTGGGGGCCGATGCCGCCGCCAAGGCCGCACCGGACGGCTACACCTTCCTGCTGTCATCGGGCAGTGCGCTGTCCATCGTGCCGCTGATCACGCCCAAGCTGCCGTTCGACCCGGCCAAGGACCTGGTGCCGGTGGCCGCCGGCGCGCGGCTGGAGCTGTTCCTGGTGGTGCGCAGCGACCTGCCCATCAACAGCTATGCCGACTTCATCAAGTACGCCAAGGCCAACCCCGGCAAGCTGACCTACGGCACGCCGGGCAACGGCACCTCGCCGCACATCGCCGGCGAGATGCTGAAGTCGCAGGCCGGCATCTTCACCGTGCACATCCCCTACCGCGGCTCGGCCGCGGTGATGCAGGACCTGCTGGGCGGCCAGGTCGACTACTCCTTCGACCCCGGCATCGCCTTCCCGCACATCAAGTCGGGCAAGCTGCGGCTGCTGGCCGTGGGCAGCGCCAAGCGCTCGCCGCTGTACCCGGGCACGGCCACCCTGGCCGAGCTGGGCCTGACCGGCTTCGACACCGGCACCACCCATGGTTTCTGGGCGCCCGCGGGCACGCCGCAGCCGATCATCGACCGGGTGAATGCCGAGATCAACAAGGCCCTGGCCCTGCCCGCGGTGGCCGAGACCATCCGCGGCCTGGGCGCCGAACCCACGCCGATGGGCCCAGCCGCCTTCGGCCAGGTCATCCGCAACGACCTGCAGCGCTACAGCGTGATCGTCAAGGAGCGCAAGATCACCGCCGACTGACCGCGGCGGCGCAGCGGCGGCGGCAGCGGGCCGCCGCCGATAATCCGGCGATGCAAGCCACTGCTCCGCCACCGTCCCGGCTGGCGCTGTACCTCGACCTGATCCGCTGGAACCGCCCGGCCGGCTGGCTCTTGCTGCTGTGGCCCACGCTGAGCGCGCTGTGGATCGCCGCCGACGGCTTCCCCGGCTGGCACCTGCTGGCGGTGTTCACGCTCGGCACGATCCTGATGCGCAGCGCCGGCTGCTGCGCCAACGACGTGGCCGACCGCGACTTCGACCGCCATGTGAAGCGCACCGCGCAGCGCCCGGTCACCCGCGGCGCCATCCCGGTGGCCGAGGCGCTGGCCCTGGGCGCGGTGCTGGCGGCGGTGGCCTTCGGCCTGGTGCTGACCACCAACCCGCCGACCATCGCGCTGAGCTTTGCGGCGCTGGCCATCGCCGTGGCCTACCCCTATGCCAAGCGCCTGGTGGCGATGCCGCAGGCGGTGCTCGGCGTGGCTTTCAGCTTCGGCATCCCGATGGCGTTCTCGGCCGTGCAGGGCGGGCCCGAGCTGTCGCTGCCAGCGCTGGCGGCGGCCGTGCCGGCTGCCGCCTGGGGCCTGCTGCTGGGCAACCTGTTCTGGGTGCTGGCCTACGACACCGAGTACGCGATGGTCGACCGCGACGACGACCTGCACATCGGCATCCAGACCAGCGCCATCACCCTGGGCCGCTGGGACGTGGCCGCGGTGATGGGCTTCTACGCCGCCTACCTGCTGAGCTGGGCGGCCATCGGCCTGACGCTGGGGCTGGGCACGGTGTTCCTGGCCGGCATCGCGCTGGCCGCGGCGCAGGCGGCCTGGCACCACACGCTGATCCGCGACCGCAGCCGCGAGGGCTGCTTCCGCGCCTTCCGCGAGAACCACTGGCTGGGCTGCGCCGTGTTTGCGGGCGTGGCGCTGGATCTGGCGCTGCGCTAGGCCCTGCTTGGGGCCAGGGCGCCAGCCCGCCAGGCCTCGGTTGATGGCGGGTCGAGCGCATCCGGTAGCATTTCGCTGTCCGAGAAGCCCATGGCGCGGCGTGGTGCGATGCGTTCCGCCGGCTTCGACGACCACTTGCAGTGGGTGGACGGCTGTTTCGTCCTTGGTTGGTCCGAGTCCGGCATGTGTCCACGCGCACGATCGCGTGGGCGGCAGTCGGGGGATCGTCCTGGAGTCTGTCTTGGCCTGGTTCTTCACGCGCGAGCGTCCATCCACTGCCTGGGCGCGCACCGCGCCGAGCGCGCCTGCGCGGCGGAGGTCCGGCGCGGCCGCGGTCGCTGCGCTCGCCCTGGTGGCGATGGCGCCGCCGCCGCTGCTGGCGGCACCGACGGACCCGGCCGCCGTCGAGGTGAGATTCGCGCCCGAGAAGGACTACGGCCCCTTTGTCTTTGCCGACAGCACGGGCGCGGTGCGGGGGCTGTCGGTCGACCTGCTGCAACTGGTGCAGCAACACGCCGCGCTGCGGGTGACTTGGCTGCCCGCGGCGTCGCTCGCCGAGCAGCTCGTCGCGGTGCGCGAGGGCCGCGCCGACCTGCTGTCCTCCCTGCGGCCGACCCCCGAACGGGCCACCTTTCTCGCCTTCAGCCAGCCGTACGTCTCCGTGCCGGCACTCCTGGTCCGGCGCGCTGCAGGCGGGCCCACGCCTTCGGTCGGCGGTCTGCAACATCTGGCGGGGCAGCCGGTCGCAGTGGGCAAGGACTATGCCGTCGAGGGATTCGTGCGCGAGCGCTTTCCGCAGGTCGGCTGGGTGGCCGTGCCTGACGACGTCGCCGCGCTGAAAGGTGTTGCGCAGGGCCGCTACGCCGCCGCCGTGGTGGATGCCGCCAGCGCCGCATTCATCCAGCGCGAGCTTCGGCTGCGCCGGCTGGAGACCGTCGGTCCGGTGGGCTTCGAGTACCGCCTGAGCTTCGCCGTCCCGAAGCATCGCCAGGATCTGCTGGACCGCGTCGACGCGGGCATCCGCGCCATCACCGCTGCCGAGCGCACGGCCATCGTCGCGCGCTGGCTGGCGCCGCTGGGCGAGACCCACGCCAGCACGTCCGCGCTGGGCGGCGCGGCGGCGCAGTGGGGGCTCGCGTTGATCGGCTTGTCGGCCTTGGCCGGGGTGGGGCTCGCCCTCAGACCGGCGGGCGCGGCCGGGAGCCCGGAAAACAAGACCTAGGCCTGGAGTCCTGCATGCGCTTGCTGACTTGGAAAGACCGGTTGGATGCCGACGGCAGCGGGGCGGCAACGCCTGCGCCGGACGGCGCGCGGACCGCCACGGCGGGCCTGCCACGCGCCTGTCTGTGGCTGGGCGTGCTGTACCTCGCACTGGCGCTGTTGTCGCTGTTCCTGTCGCGGCAGCCCGGCAGCATCGCCAACATCTGGTATGCCAACGCCATCGCGATTCCCTTCTTCGTCCGTGCGCCACCCGCGCAGTGGCCGCTGCTGGCCTTGACCCTGGTGCTGGTGAATCCGCTGGCGAACATGCTGTGGGGCGATGACGTGATCGTCGGCCTGTCCTTCTTGCCGGCCAACCTCGCGGAGATCCTGGTGGCCGCCTGGCTGATCCGTTGCCTGGGGCTGGCAGGCAGCGCCGAGCTCTCCGCGTCGCAAGTCATGCGCTGGATCCTCTTCGGCGGCGTGGTGCCGCAGCTGGTGGGCGCGACGCTGGGTTCGCTGACGGTGTCATGGCACGGCGGCACCGAGTTCGGATTGGTCTGGCTCACGTGGTTCGAGGGCGCGGTGGTCGGCGCGCTGTCGCTGCTGCCGCTGGCGCTGTTCGTGGCCGACCGCGGCCCCAGCGAACTGCTGGTGGCGATGCGTGATCGGCGGCTGCTCGTCCTGGCGCCGCTCACCGTGGGGGTCACGCTGGTGTCGGCGGCAGCGCTGCCCTATCCCTTCGTCTACATCATCCTGCCGTTGCTGGTGGCGGCGGCCATCGTGCGGTTCGCCGCGGTGGGCGTGCTCACGGCCTTGGCCTCGTTCACGCTGGCCGCGGCCCTGGGCCTCGGCATCCTGGTGCCTGCGCCGATCACCGCGGCCTGGCAGGAGGTGTTCATCTACCTGGCCTTCGCCGCTGCCCTGATCCCGGCGCAAGTGTTCTCGGCCACCACCCGCGACCTGCGCCGCAGCCGGGAGCGCCTGCGCGAGCGCACCGCCGAGCTCCAGCGGGCACGCGAGGCGGCGGAGTCGGCGAGCCGCGCCAAGGGCGCCTTCCTGGCCGTGATGAGCCACGAGATCCGGACGCCCATGAACGGCGTGCTCGGGACGGCGGACGTGCTGGCACGCACCCCGCTCTCGGACCAGCAGGCCAGTGACGTGCAGGTGATCCGCAGCTCGGCGCTGTCGCTGCTGGCGTTGATCGACGACATCCTCGACTTCTCGAAGATCGAAGCCGGCCGGCTCGAGCTCGAGCGGGTGCCGGTGGGGGTCGAGGCGCTTGCGCAGGCGGTCTGCGAGACGCTCCATCCCGTGGCCTTGACGCGGGGCGTCGACGTGCTGCTCTACGTGGATCCCTCACTGCCCGCCCAAGTGCGAAGTGACCCGATCCGGCTGCGGCAGATCCTGTTCAACCTGGTCGGCAACGCGATCAAGTTCAGTGCCGGTCGACCCGAGCTTCCCGGCAAGGTCAGCGTTCGCCTGGAGCGCGCCGCCGCAGCTGGCGCAGACAAGCTCTTGATCCTGGTCCGCGACAACGGCATCGGAATGCCACCGGAGTCGCAGGCCCGGATCTTCGGCGCGTTCGAGCAGGCCGATGCCGGGATCTCGCGGCAGTTCGCCGGCACGGGGCTGGGGCTGGCGATCGTCAAGCGCCTGGTCACGCAGATGGGGGGCGACATCGAGGTTCGAAGTGCGCTCGGACACGGGGCGTGCTTCGAAGTCCGCCTGCCGCTGGAGCCGGTCGCGGACGGCGGGGCGTGCCAGCAGCCGCGCCTGGCGGGGGTCGACGCGTTCGTTGTCGGCGACGATGAACGATCGGCGGTGGTCTTCGCGTACCTCCAGGGCACCGGTGCCAGCGTCCACCGCGTGGCCGACATGGCTGCCGCCGTGCGGATGGCTGGGACATGCGCTTTGCCGGTGCTGCTGCACACCGTCGCGGAGGATGCGCCGGCAGCGCCCGGCATGCCGCCGGACGCGCCAGCGACGGACCGCCTTGCCTGGGTTCGGATCGTGGTCGGTCGACGGTGCCGCCCGGCAGTCACCGGCGATCGCACGGTGACCCTGGACGGCCATTGCGTGGTGGGCACCGAACTGGTGGCGGCCGTTGCCACGGTGGCCGGCCTGGAGCGGCCAGAGGCCCTGCGTGTGGCTGCACCGTTGCAGTCCGCGCCAGCCGACGGCGCCATGCTGTCCACGCCCGCCACCGCCGGCGGCATCACCATCCTGGTCGCTGAAGACGACGCCGTGAACCAGATCGTCGTGGTGCGGCAGTTGGCGTCGATGGGCTACGCCGCCGAAGTGGCCGGCACCGGCACCGATGCCCTGCGGCTCTGGCGCGAGGGGCGCTATGCGCTGCTGCTGACAGATCTGCAGATGCCGGGTCTCGACGGCTATGCCCTGGTCGAAACGATCCGCCGTGCGGAGGCAGCGAATGGCAACGGGCACGGCGCGCGGATGCCGATCCTGGCGCTCACGGCCAATGCCTTCCCCGAAGACAGGGAACGTGCCAAGGCGGCGGGCGTCGATGCGTTCCTGACCAAGCCGCTGCTGAGCGATGTGCTGCAGGCGGCACTGCAGCGTTGGCTGCCGGTGTCTTCGAACGGCGGTGTCGGCCATCGGGATGGATCGGCCGACCACCTGCGGGGCGACTGACGCGCGGCATGGGCGCCTGTGCCGCAGGCGACGCCGCTCAGCCGAACGCGTCGCCCAGCTCCGCCGCCCGCCGCTGCGCCGCCCGCACCGCCCGCACCACGGCCTCGGCCACCCCGTCGCCACGCATCGATTCCAGCGCCGCAAAGGTGGTGCCGCCCTTGCTGGTGACACGCTCGCGCAGCGTGCCTACCGGCTCGTCGCTCTGCGCGGCCAGCGCGGTGGCGCCGTCGAAGGTGGCCAGGGCCAGGCGCTTGCCCTGCTCGGCGCTCAGGCCCATCTCGACGGCGGCGGCCACCATCGCCTCCACCCAGTAGAAGACATAGGCCGGGCCGGAGCCCGACAGCGCGGTCACCGCGTCGAGGTCGGCCTCGCGGTCGACCCACAGCGTCTGGCCGGTGGGCGCCAGCACGGCCTCGACCTCGGCCCGCTCCGCCGCGCTGACCGCCGGCGTGGCGAACAGCCCGGCGATGCCGCGGCCGATCAGCGCCGGCGTGTTGGGCATGCTGCGCACGATGCGCGCGGCCGCCGGTGCCAGGCCCATGGCGCGGGCGATGGCATCGCTGCGGATGCCGGCCATCACGCTGAGGTGCAGTGCGTTGGAGGCATGCGCAGCGCAGGGCGCGGCGGCCTCGGTGAACAGCTGCGGCTTGACCGCCCACACGACCAGGCCGGCGCCGGCCAGCGCCGCATCGGCCGCCGGCTGGGTGCGCACGCCGAAGTCGGCCTGCAGCTTGGTGCGCGCGGCCGCGCCAGGGTCGATGGCCAGGATGCTGGCCGGCGCGCGGCCGGCGCGCACCAGGCCGCCGATCAGCGCGCTGGCCATGTTGCCGCCGCCGATGAAGGCGATGGTGGAACCGGAGGTGGAGGCGGGGGTGGCAGGCATGCGCGGCAGTGTAGCCAGCGGCCTGCCTGCCCAAGGCGCTACAGCCGCATGTCCAGCGACAGGTTGAGCTGCGGCCGGGTGTGCCGCTCGATGCTGGAGACATCGCCGTTGGACTGCAGCGTGGTGGTGGTCTGGTTCGGCGGGCCGAAGGGCTGCACGCCGGCACTGGCGGCCAGCCGCACCGACACGCCCGGCCGCACCGCCAGCTGGGCGAACAGGTCGATGCTGCGGGTGCGCGAGCGCTGCACCAGCTGGTCTGCAGTGAACCGGGTGTCGTAGGCCGGGTTCAGGCCGATGCTGCCGCCGATGTTCAGCGGCAGGCTGGTCAGGCGCTGGTCGAAGCCAAGCGTGGCCGACCAGGGCTGCTGGCCGTCCAGCCGGTTGTCGGGTCCGGCGATGGCGGCCACCCTGGAACGGTACAGGTTGACCGACGCGCGCAGGTTCAGCGCACGGGCATTCGGCAGCAGTCCGGCCACCGCCTTGGGCAGCAGGTCGGCCGCGCTGCCCTTGGCCTCGAACTCCAGGCCGCTGGTGGTGGCATCGGAGAAGTTCTGCGGCTCCGACACCCAGCGCTGCACCGTGGCCCAGGACACGCTGCGCAGTGCCGGCTCGCTGCGCACCACATCGGTCAGCCGGCGGTGGAACAGGCCGATGCTGATGAGCCCGCCGTTGGCCAGGTAGTTCTCGTAGGCGATGTCCAGGCCGGTGGCCAGCTCGGGTTTCAGCAGCGGGTTGCCGATGCGGTCAGGCGCCAGCTGGGTGTTGCGGGTGTCCCTGCCGGGGAACTGGGCGTTGATGCTCGGCCGCGGCAGCAGCGTGCCCAGGTTGGGCGCCTTGTAGCTGCGGGTCAGGCTGGCGCGGATCTGGTCGCGGCCCTTGGGGTCGAACTTGTAGGTCAGGTGCAACAGCGGTGAGGTCACGCTGCTGGTGTTGCGCGCCGCGGTGCCACCGCCGCGGCTGTCGGTGGTGATGCGCTCGCTGCGCAGGCCCAGGTACAGCTGCCACTGCGGCGAAAGCTCCCACTCGTCCTGCACATACAGCGCATGGCGGCGCACCTGGGCCTCGAAGGGCTGGCCCTCGAACTCCGGCAGCACCGGCTGGCCGGCGGCGTCGGTGGTGGTGCGGCGCTCCTCGCGGTCGCGGTGCTCCAGGTCCCAGCCGGCCGTCAGCGTGTGGCTGCTGCCCAGCAGCAGGCTGTACTTGCCGGCCTGGGTGATGCCGTCGTCGCTGCCGCCGCCCACCGACCGCTGCCGCAGCGCACCGCTGCGCAGGTTGCGGGTGTCGAAGGTCCAGCGCGACTGCATCACCCCGGCGCGCAGCTCGATGCGCTGGTCGTCGCGGAAGCGGTTGGCCCAGGTCAGGTTGGCGCGGCGGTTCTGCCAGGTGCCGTTGGCCGCCTGGTCGTCCTCCAGCACCGGGTCGCCGGCCAGCGCCTGGTTGGTGTAGTCGGTGCGGTTGTTCCAGAAGCCCTTCTGGAAGAACGTGCCCAGCGACAGGGTCTGGTCGTCGCTGATGCGCCAGTTCAGCCGCGGCCCGAGGTTGTAGCCCCAGCCCCAGACTTCCTGCGCGCCGCGCTGCCGGGCTTCGGCCGGCAGGCCATCGGCGCCGGCCATCGCGCGCTGCAGGTTGACGCGGTTTTCGCGGTTCCATTCGAACACCGACAGCGGCAGCGACAGGCCCAGACCGCCGCGCGATTCGCCCAGCGTGAGGTTGGCGTTGGCCATCGGCCGGTCGGTGCCGTCGGCCAGGCCCAGGCGCAGATCGCGCTGCGCGCGGCGCGGCGCCTCCTTCAGGATGATGTTGATGGTGCCGGCGATGGCCTGGGCACTCTGCTCGGCCGAGGGCGCGCGCAGCACCTCGATGCGCTCGATCTGCGACGGGCTGAGCTGGTCCAGCGCAAAGCCGGGCGGTGCCGGGTCGCCGTTGATCAGGATCTGGGTGTAGCCGGCGCCCAGGCCGCGCATGCGCGGGCCGCCGGCATCGACATTGACGCCGGGCAGGCGGCGCAGCACATCCAGCGTGTTGGTGTCGCCGTGGCGGTCCAGCTCCTCGCGGCCGTAGATCTGCTTGGCGATGCTGGCGGCGCGGCGCAGCTCGGTCGAGCCCTGGCGGGCGGCGATCTCCACCCGCTGCACGCTGCTGGGCTGCTGGCCGGGGGCGGGCTCGGCGGCACCGCCCGGGCCGGCATCCTGCGCCAGGGCGCACAGCGGTGCGGTGGACAGGGCCAGCGCCGCCGCCAGGCGAACGCCGGACCCGCCGCTGGGACGGACAGGGGGAACAAGGTGCACGAGGATCTCCGACGGCTTGCCCACGCCAGCCGCGGACCAGCCCGGATGCTGCCAGAACCCGACGCCAGACAGGATCACCGCCATGACAGGGTGCTGCGAACCCATGCAATCGGCGCATAACTTCGCCGTGGCGTGCGCCACCCACCTACATTGCGCCCCCAGGCGGTCGGCGGTCGCCCTCACGAGGGGCCCGCCGCCACCGCCGGCCCGCAACCACCCACAGGATGACCATGCCGCTTTCCTATGTGCAGCCCACCGCCGACAGCCCCTGGGGCACCTACCTGTCGCAGATCGACCGCGTGCTGCCCTACCTGGGCCCGCTGGCCCGCTGGGCCGAGACGCTGCGCCGGCCCAAGCGCACGCTGATCGTCGACATCCCGATCGAGCTGGACAACGGCACCATCGCCCACTACGAGGGCTACCGGGTGCAGCACAGCCTGACCCGCGGCCCCGGCAAGGGCGGCGTGCGCTACCACCCCGACGTGACGCTGGAGGAGGTGATGGCGCTGTCGGCCTGGATGAGCATCAAGAACGCCGCGGTGAACCTGCCCTACGGCGGCGCCAAGGGCGGCATCCGCGTCGACCCCAAGGTGCTGAGCCAGAAGGAGCTGGAGAAGCTGACCCGCCGCTACACCAGCGAGATCGGCATCATCATCGGCCCGCAGCAGGACATCCCGGCGCCCGACGTCAACACCAACGCCCAGATCATGGCGTGGATGATGGACACCTACTCGATGAACACCGGCGCCACCGCCACCGGCGTGGTGACCGGCAAGCCGCTGCACCTGGGCGGCAGCCTGGGGCGGGTGAAGGCCACTGGCCGCGGCGTGTTCGTCACCGGCCGCGAGGCGGCGCGCCGCATCGGGCTGGACATCCGCGGCGCCAAGGTGGCGGTGCAGGGCTTCGGCAACGTGGGCTCGTCGGCGGCCGAGCTGTTCGCCGCCGCCGGCGCCCTGGTGGTGGCCTCCCAGGACCACAGCGGCACCGTCTTCAACGGCCACGGCCTGGACACGGCGCAGCTGCAGGCCCATGTGAAGGCCAGCGGCGGCGTGGCCGGCTTTGCCGGCGGCGAGGCGATGGGCCTGGAGGAGTTCTGGGACGTGGACTGCCAGATCCTGATTCCCGCCGCGCTGGAGAACCAGATCACCGCCGCCCGTGCCCACCGGCTGAAAGCGAAGCTGGTGCTGGAGGGCGCCAACGGCCCGACGGGTTCAGCGGCAGACGACATCCTGGCCGAACGCGGCGTGCTGGTGGTGCCCGACGTGATCTGCAACGCCGGCGGCGTGACGGTGAGCTACTTCGAGTGGGTGCAGGACTTCTCGTCGTTCTTCTGGACCGAGGACGAGATCAACGCCCGGCTCGACAAGATCATGGTCGGCGCGCTGAACAACATCTGGGACACCGCCGACCACCACCGCATCAGCCTGCGCACCGCCACCTTCGCGGTGGCCTGCGAGCGCATCCTCTCGGCCCGGCAGGAGCGCGGGCTCTACCCCTGAGCGTGAGCAGTCAGCGTCAAGCTGCGGCGCGCTGCGGCGGCCGCTGCAGCAGCCAGGGCGCCACCGCCTCGGCGGCCAGCGGCGGCGACCACAGGTAGCCCTGGCCGCGGCCGCAGTCCAGCCGCTGCAGCAGGGCGGCCTGGCTGGGCGTCTCGATGCCCTCGGCCACCGTGTCCATGCCCAGGGTGCGGGCCACGCGGATGGTGGCCTCGATCAGCACGCGGTGGTAGTCGCTGGTCTCGGCATGGCTGACGAAGCTGCGGTCGATCTTCACCGTGTCCACCGGCAGCTGGTGCAGGCAGGCCAGCGACGAATAGCCGGTGCCGAAGTCGTCGAGCGCGATGCGCACGCCCAGGGCCTTGATCTCGCGCAGCCGGGCGCGGGCCGTCTCGTCCTGCGCGGCCAGGCTCTCGGTCACCTCCAGCTGCAGCGCGCCGGGCGCGATGCCGGCTTCGGCCACGCAGCGCTGCACCTCGGCCACCAGGCTGGGCTGGCGCAGCTGCACCGCCGACAGGTTGACCGCCACGCTGGCCGGCGCCTGCGCGCCCAGGCTGCGCTGCCAGGCCGCCAACTGCTGGCAGGCGGTGCGCAGCACATGGGCGCCCAGGGCCACGATCAGGCCGGATTCCTCGGCCACGGCGATGAACTCCAACGGGCTGACCAGGCCGCGCTGCGGATGCCGCCAGCGCACCAGGGCCTCGACACCGCAGGGTCCGCCGCGCTGCAGGTCGACCACCGGCTGGTAGACGACGAACAGCTCGTTGCGCTGCAGGGCCAGGCGCAGATCGGCCTCGGTGGCCACGCTGCGGGCCAGGCGTTCATGCATGGCGGGGTCGAAAACGACATAGCGGCCGCGGCCGGTGCGCTTGGCCTCGTACATCGCGGTGTCGGCATCGCGCATCACGGTGTGGGCGTCGTTGGCCGCCTGCTCCGAGGTGACGATGCCGATGCTGGCGGTGGAATGCACCACGCTGCTGCCGATGGTGTAGGGCGCCGCCAGCACCGCCAGCAGGCGCCGGGCCACGGCACAGGCCACCTCGCGGCCCGACACGCCTTCGAGCACCACCACGAATTCATCACCGCCGATGCGGCCGGCCGTCTGCACCAGGGCGGGCGTGCCGGCGCCGGCGCCCGTCTCCGGCAGGCCCGCGCCCTGCGCCACGGCGTCGCCGGCGCGCAGCGCCTGGCGCAGCCGCTGGGCGATCTGGCGCAGCAGCTCGTCGCCGGCGGCATGGCCCAGGGTGTCGTTGGTCTGCTTGAAGCGGTCGAAGTCCATGAACAGCACCGCAAATCCGAAGCCCGGCTGGCGGGCTGCGCGGTCGACCGCCTGCTGCACCTGGTCGAACACCGCGGCGCGGTTGGGCAGCTGGGTCAGGCCGTCGGTGCGGGCCGCATGGCGCAGCATCGCCTGCATCTGCACCTGCTCGGTCATGTCGATGTGGATGCCGGCCATGCGCAGCGGTGTGCCGTCGGGCGCGCGCTCCACCAGCACGCCGCAGGACAGCACCTCGGCCCAGTCGCCATCGGGCCGGCGCAGGCGCAGCTCGGCCCGGCAGGGCTGGCGGGTGTCGGCCAGGTGGGCGCGCATCGCCTGGCCCCACAGCTGGCGGCTGTCGGGATGCACCAGCTGCGCCCATTCCTTCTGCGTCAGTCCCACGTCGCCACGCCGGTAGCCCAGCGCGGCCAGCAGCCGGTCGTTGCAGTGCAGCTGGCCGGCCTGCATGTCCCATTCCCAGGTGCCCAGGCCGGCAGCATCGATGGTGTGCTCCAGCAGCGCGAGCTGGCGGCGCTGGGCGGTGATGTCGGCGAAGCAGGACAGCACGCCGCTGACGGTGCCGCCGGCATCGCGCATCAGCACGGTGTTGGCCGCCAGCCAGCGCACCGCCCCGCCAGCGGCCGCCACGCCGAACACCTCGCCTTGCAGGTCACGGCCCTCGGCCAGCGTGCGGGCACTGGGCAGGGCCGACCAGGGCATCGGCTGGCCATCCACACGCAGCACCTGCCAGCCGGGGTCGATCGGCGCACGGCCGAGAAGCTGGTCCTCGGTCAGCTGCATCTGGGCGCAGGCCGCAGGGTTGCAGGCCAGCGCCCGGCCATGCACGTCGCGCAGGACCACGCCGTTGGGCAGACCGGCCAGCAGCGCGTCAGTCAGCGGCACCGGCGGCTGCGCAGCGCCACGGCCACGGCCGAGCCGGGCGCGCCGCAGCGCCCGCTGATGGCGGCGGGCCTGTCGGTCGGACATGCGGTTGGGTGGCAAGCGGGGCTCCGGCAACGCGGTGGCGGGCCCCTTGCCCGTTCTCCGCTGCTGCCACCGGTATCGGTGCCGGGCGGCGCAACTTGAGCACGCCGGCGCCTGCTGGCGCTGCAGATGTTGGCAGTCACTCACACGCCAGATGGCGTGGATGCGGGGCCGGATGCTCAGCCGGCGTCGGCCACCGGACTGCGGTAGTGGTAGGCGTAGGCGTCGGCAAAGCCCAGGCGCTGGTAGATGGCGCGGGCCGGGGCGTTGTCGGCATCGACCTGCAGGTAGGCCACGCGGGCACCGGCAGCCCGGGCCTGGGCCAGCAGGCGGCTGCACAACACCCGGGCCAGGCCACGGCCCCGGGCCTGCGGATGGGTGAAGACATCGTACAGGCCGACGAGGTCGGCTTCGGCTGCGCTCTGGCCGCAGGCCAGCACCAGGTCGTCGTCCAGACGGCGCAGCACCCAGCCCTGGTAGGGCACCGGCGACAGCGCCAGCCGCTCGGCATGGGCCTGGCGCTGAGCTGGCGGCGAACCGCGCAGCGCACCCACCACCTCGGCATAGGCGGCGCCCTCCAGCGGCTGCCAGGCCAGGCCGGCAGGCACCGGCTCGGCCACGGCCGGGCAAGCGGGCGCCACCATCACGCGGGTGTCGTCCTGCGCCGTCCAGCCCAGGGCGGCCAGCGCGGTATCCAGGCCTGCCGGGCGGCTGAAGGGCGTGATGCGGGCCACCATGGGCAGGCCCGCGGCGCGGAACACTGCCTCGCACAGCGCCAGCCGCTCGGCCAGCGGCAGGCAGCCCGCCGCCACCGGCTGGATGCAGCGGGCCCGCTTCGCCTTGCCGGGCGAGTAGCGCAGCAGCCAGCCGTCCACCCAGCGCTGCTGAGGCGGCGCACTGGCGTTCAGTCCGGCATCCTCGATGCGGGACAGCAGGGTGTCGGGCAGGCGGTCGGGGTTCATCAACTGCCGTGGCCGGATCAGGCGGCCATGCCCAGACTGGCGACCCGCTGCACCAGCTCCTGCGCGAAGGCGATGTAGGCCTGTGCACCCTTGGACGATGCGTCGAACACCACACCCGCCTGGCCGTAGCTGGGCGCCTCGGCCAGCCGCACGTTGCGCGGGATCACGGTGTTGAACACCTTGTCGCCGAAGTGCGCCTTGAGCTGGTCGCTGACCTGCTGCTGCAGCGTGATGCGTGGGTCGAACATCACCCGCAGCAGGCCGATCACCTGCAGATCGCGGTTGAGGTTGGCATGCACCTGCTTGATGGTGTTGACCAGATCGGACAGGCCTTCCAGCGCAAAGTACTCGCACTGCATCGGCACGATCACGCCGTGGGCGCTGCACAGGCCGTTGAGGGTGAGCAAGCTCAGCGACGGCGGGCAGTCGATCAGCACGAAGTCGTAGTGGCCGGCCGGGTCGGCTGCGGCGGCGGCGAGGGCGGCGCGCAGGCGTTGGTCACGGCGCTCCAGCGCCACCAGCTCCACCTCGGCACCAGCCAGTTCGCGGTTGGCGCCCAGCACGTCGTAGCCACCGGCCTCGCTGCGCTGGCGGGCTTCCAGGATGCCGGCCGATTCCAGCAGCACGTCGTACACCGACAGGGCCATGGCGCGCTTGTCCACGCCCGATCCCATGGTGGCATTGCCCTGGGGGTCGAGGTCGACCACCAGCACCCGCTGGCCCACCCGGGCCAGGCCGGCAGCCAGGTTGACGGTGGTGGTCGTCTTGCCGACGCCACCCTTCTGGTTTGCGATGCAGAACACTTTGGCCATGGGCCAGAGTATCGCCGCTGGCCCGGGTGTCGGATGGCGTCCGAGGGCCGCTTCAGGCCCGGGCAAACGCTGGATGGACCCGTCTCAGCGGGGCCGCATCCACACCAGGCAGCGCTGGGCGTCCAGGCCGGGCACCTGCAGTTGTTCCACGTGAAACACCTCCACGTCCGTGGGCAGCGCGGCCTGCTCTTCAGCCGGCAACTTGCCCTTCATCGCCATCCACACGCCACCCTCAGCCAGCAGATGGCGGGTGAGTGTCGTGAAGTCCGCCAGCGAGGCAAAGGCACGCGAGGTGACCACGGCATAGCCCTCCGGCGGTGGCTGCAGCACCTCCACCCGGCTGTGCAGACCCTGCAAGTTCAGCAGGCGCAGCTCGGCGGCCACCTGGCGGATGAAGCTGACCTTCTTGACCACGGTGTCGATGCAATCCACCTGCCAGCCCGGCTGCAGTGCCGCCAGCACCACGCCCGGCAGTCCACCGCCGCTGCCCACGTCGAGCAGGCGGTGCGATGGTGGCTTCGCCGCCGCCGCCCAGCGCTGCAACGGCGGCAACACGGCCATGCAGTCGATCAGGTGGTGGCCCAGCATCTCGGCCGGGTCACGCAACGCGGTCAGGTTGTAGACCTTGTTCCAGCGCTGCAGCAAGTCCATGTAGGCCAGCAGCAGATCAGCCTGGGCCGCCTCTAGCGGCAGTGCCAACGCTTGCGCGGCTGCCAGCAGTGCGGCCTGACGATCCGCCTGTGCGGGAAGGGCCGCCATCTCAGGCGGCATCCTGAGCCGCAGCCGCCGACGCTGCTGCAGCATCGACAAAGCCCTGGAACCGGCCCTTCTTCAGGTGCACCAGCAGCAACGAGATTGCCGCCGGCGTCACGCCCGACAGCCGCGATGCCTGGCCCAGCGTCTCAGGCCGGTGCCGGCCCAGCTTCTGCCGCACCTCGAAGCTCAGCGCCTTCACCTGGCTGTAGTCCAGGTCGGCCGGCAGCTTCAGATGTTCGAAGTGCGCGGCCCGTGCCACATCGTCAACCTGCTTGCCGATGTAGCCGGCGTACTTGGTGGCGATTTCCACCTGTTCCACCACCGTGGCAGCCAGGGTCTCGCCCAGTTCGGCCGCCAATGTTTCACGTGAAACAGGCAGATGGACGCCCGCCGCACCGGCCACCGCCACCACGCCGTTGAAGTCCACGCCCGGCCGGCGCAGCAGGTCGGCCAGGTTGTATTCATGCTCGATGGCTTTGCCCAGCAGCCGCTCGGCATCGGCCGCTGCCAGCACGCTGGGGTTCACCCAGCAGCGCTTCAGCGCCTCGGCCGTGCGGGCCACGGCCTCGCGCTTGCGGTTGAAGGCGGCCCAGCGCTGCTCGTCCACCAGGCCCAGCCCGCGGCCGATCTCGGTCAGCCGGGCGTCGGCGTTGTCCTCGCGCAGCTGCAGCCGGAACTCCGCCCGGCTGGTGAACATGCGGTAGGGCTCGCTCACGCCCTTGGTGATCAGGTCATCGACCAGCACACCCAGGTAGGCCTGATCACGCCCCAGGCGCAGGGGCTCCAGCCCGCGGGCCTGCAGTGCGGCATTGGCGCCGGCGAACAGGCCTTGCGCCGCCGCTTCCTCGTAGCCGGTGGTGCCGTTGATCTGCCCGGCGAAGAACAGGCCGCCGATGGCCCGGGTCTCGAAGCTGGCTGTCAATTCGCGCGGATCAAAGAAGTCGTACTCGATCGCATAGCCCGGCCGCAGGATGTGGGCGTTCTGCAGCCCCGGCATGGAATGCAGCGCCGGCAGCTGGATGTCGAAGGGCAACGAGGTGGAGATGCCGTTGGGGTAGAACTCGTGCGTCGTCAGGCCCTCGGGCTCCAGGAAGATCTGGTGGCTGTCCTTGTCGGCAAACCGGTTCACCTTGTCTTCGATGCTGGGGCAGTAGCGCGGCCCCACGCCCTCGATCACGCCGGTGAACATCGGGCTGCGGTCGAAGCCCGAGCGGATGATCGCGTGCGTCTGGGCATTGGTGTGGGTGATCCAGCAGGGCACCTGGCGCGGGTGCTGGCTGGCGCTGCCCAGGAAGCTGAACACCGGCACCGGGTCCAGGTCGCCCGGTTGCTCGGTCAGCTGGCTGAAGTCGATGCTGCGGCCGTCGATGCGCGGTGGCGTGCCGGTCTTCAACCGGCCCTGCGGCAGCTTCAGCTCCTTCAGCCGGGCAGACAGCGTGACGGCTGGCGGGTCACCCGCGCGCCCGGCGCTGTGGTTCTGCAGGCCGATGTGGATGCGCCCGTCCAGGAAGGTGCCCGCCGTCAGCACCACCGTCTTGCCGCGGAAGCGGATGCCAGCCTGCGTCACCGCGCCGGTCACCCGCTCGCGCTGGCCGTCGCTCTCCACCGTCAGGTCGTCCACCGCCTGCTGGAACAGCCACAGGTTGGGCTGGTTCTCCAGCCGGTGCCGGATGGCCGCCTTGTAGAGGATGCGGTCGGCCTGCGCCCGGGTGGCACGCACCGCCGGGCCCTTGCTGCCGTTGAGGATGCGGAACTGGATGCCGGCTTCATCCGTGGCGGCAGCCATGGCGCCGCCCAGCGCATCCACCTCCTTCACCAGATGGCCCTTGCCGATGCCGCCGATGCTGGGGTTGCAGCTCATCTGGCCCAGCGTCTCGATGTTGTGGGTGAGCAGCAGCGTGGTGCAACCCATGCGGGCAGCCGCCAGGGCGGCCTCGGTGCCGGCATGGCCGCCGCCGACGACGATGACATCGAATGATTGAGGGTGCAGCACGGTGGGGGCGGCGGGCCGGGCAGGGCGCGCCTGAAGCGGTGGGCAGACCTGCATTGTAAAAAGCCGGCCCCCTGCGCGGGGGCACGCTGTCGTGATGGCCTTGGCCCGGCGATGATCGGCGGCCACGCACGCCACCATGCCCACCCCGCACGCCTGCCGCCCCGCCTGTGCCGCCTGCTGCACTGCGCCGTCGATCAGCTCGCCGATTCCCGGGATGCCCGGCGGCAAGCCCGCCGGTGTGCCCTGCGTGCAGCTCGATGCGGCAGGCGCCTGCCGCCTGTTCGGCCACCCGAGCCGGCCCGCAGTGTGCAGCGGCCTGCAGCCGTCGCTGGAGATGTGCGGCAGCAGCCGCGCCGAGGCGATGCTGTGGCTCGCCCGGCTGGAGGCGGCCACCGCACCGGCCTCGGCCGGTCAGCCGGCTGGTGCAGCGGCGGCCAGCGCCGCCGTGGCGGACCGCGGATGCCGCGCATCCCACCAGCGGTCGAAGAAGTAGTGCGCCACGGTGTTGCACACCGGCTCCACCACGGTGATCGCACCGGCCACCGCCACGCTGCCGGTCAATGCATAGCTGACGCCGAAGGCGATGCCCAGGTGCATCACACCGAAACTTGCTGACTTGGCCATCTGCGGGCTCCTTGGGGTGGCAATCTGGCCAGGAGTTTGCAGAAAACTATCGCCGAACACCAATCGATTGATTCACTGGCGGCCATAGAGCGCGCCCACGCCCGAGCCTGGCGTGCCGGCCACGGTGATCCAGGTCACGGACCCGCGGCGCCTCGGCGCCGGCGTGGTGCCGCTGCTCACCGGCGCCATCGGCTTCTGCCCGGTGTATCCCCTGCTGGGGCTGAACACCTGCCCAATGAAGAAGGTCTGATCGCCTCGGGCCGGAAATGCCAACGGCCCGGATGAACCGGGCCGTTCGGGGGCGTGCGGGGCACGCAAGGCACCTGCGGGCGCCGCGGATGTCACCAACCAGCGCGGGGCAGTTCGGTGGTGGTGTTGGCTTGGCGGGTGGTGGTGGCGATCATGGACAGCTCCTGGCGGTGTTGGTGAGGTGAGGCGCCTGTCTCAGCGCTTGAGACGAATTTCACCAGGGCACCACTTTTGCCGAAACTGTCAACTCTTACAGGGCCGCAAACAGACACTGACAACAGCCTGTCATCCACCGATCAGGTGAGCGGCGGCCGTGGCTGCGCCCGGCGGGCACGCAGGCCGCCGGCATGGTCAGGAAATCAGTCCGAGGCGCAGCGCACGCAGCACCGCCTGGTGCTTGCTGGTGCAGCCCAGCTTGTGCATGGCGTTGTTGACGTGCAACACCGCTGTGCGTTCGCTGATGCCCAGGATGGCGCCCACCTCCCAGGCGGTCTTGCCTTCCATGGTCCAGCGCAGCGCCTCCAGCTCGCGCGGCGTCAGCGCCGGCAGGTCGACCTGGGGCAGCAGCGGCGAGAGCAGGCGCATGGCCGCGTCCTGCGCATGCACCGCGAACAGCTGCAGGTCGGCCACCAGGCGCTGCAGCTCGCCGCCATCGCTGGGCAGCGGCTGGTCACGCTCGACGCCGAAGGCGAAGTGCCGGCCCTCGGGCAGGTGCAGCGCCATCGCGATGCCGGTGTGGTACCCGAAGCGGGCCTGCTCTTCCCAGAGCTCGCCCAGGCCGCGGCGGGTGTAGGTGTCCTGGTCCCAGATGATGGGCACCGACTGGTGGCGGCAGTGCTGCATCACCGGATCACGGCGCATCGCGGGCACGTCGTGCATGGCCGCGGCATAGCCATCGGGCGCGTTGTCGATGGACACGAATTCCGACCGGCCCATCGCCAGGTCGACCACGGCCATCGCCGACACGGTGTTGAAGCCCAGGCTCTGCGAGAAGCGCACCACCTCGCGGCGGAAGTCGTCGCGACTGCCCGCTTCAAGGATCGACGTGTATCCGACTGGCAGCATGCCGAAGGATCAGCGTCAGCAGGTGCCCAGGGCCGTGCCCTGCAAGGGTTTACATGTTTCCATTTGCTGACGCTTGCCGAAAACTGCCGGACAGAACAAACACAGCGACGGTGACCCCATGCCTTCCATGCTTCAACAATGCCCGCCCTGGACCTTGCGTGCCTGGCCGCCTTTATTGTGGCAGGTTGGTCGCCCGGTTCCGCTGCAATTGCAGCACCTTGGCACGCAGGTGACCAGTGGCGGCGATGGCCACTGCCGCAGCGTGGGGCAGACGATCTGGGCCTGGCACGGCGACGAGGGCGATGTCGGCATGGCCTGGGACTGGGTGCAGCTGACCTGCGGCGTGGTGGCCATGGCCGACCCGATGGCGGTCGTGACCAACCTCCGCCTGGTCGGCGAGGAGGGTTCGGTGCTCACCGCCTACGAGTCGGCGCGTCACTTCAATGCCATCGTGCACGGCCTGCCCTGGCAGCAGGCGGTCGAGCAGGCCCTGGGCGGGCCTGGCCAGCCGGTGGCCATGGCCGCCTGAACCCCAAGCCCGCGCAGGGCCGTCACTTCCACGCCGCCATCCGCAGCTGGCGGGTCACCGAAGCCAGGCACAGCACCGTGGCCACCACAGCCACCGCCAGCGGCAGCAGCAGGTCGAAGGCGCCCAGCGCCTCGCCCTCCAGCACCCGCTGCATCAGCGTGATCTGGGCCAGCGCCGGCACCCACAGCTGCCAGGGCTGGGCGCCACCGGTCTGCAGCGCCGTCACCATCGGCAGCAGCGACACTGCCAGCACCACCACGGTGGCGCTGGCCTGCGCCTCCTTGAAGCTGCGGCTGCGGATGGCCACCGCCATCAGCAGCGCCGCCACCAGCGCCGCCACCGGCAGCAGCAGGGCCAGGAACAGCGCGGCCTCACGCCAGCCGAACTGGAACAGCGCCGACAGCGCCTCGCTGCGCAGCAGCCACTGGCCGGGCAGGAAGCCGAAGCAGGCCAGCACCGCCACGCCCATGCCCATCACCGCCACCGCGCCCCACTTGCCCAGCACCAGCGCGGCACGTGGCAGCGGCGTCATCAGCAGCGGTTCCAGCGAGCCGCGCTCACGCTCGCCGGCGGTGGTGTCCAGCGCCGCCGAGAGCGCGCCGTAGACCACCGCCATCAGGATGAAGAAGGGCAGCAGCTTGGTGAACTGCGCGGCGCGGGCGCGGGCATCGGCCAGATCCCGCCGTTGCACCGTGACCGCCTGCAGCGCCGACGGCGGCACGCCGCGCAGCACCAGGCGCAGGCTGGCCTGCTCCTGGCTGAAGGCGTTGAGCAGCGCGGCCACGCTGCCGGCACTGCCCTCGGCCCGCTGGTTGGCGCTGGACGAGACCAGCAGCAGCTCGGGCGCGATGCCGGCCGCCAGGTCGGCCTCGAAGCTGGCCGGCACCACCAGCACCGGATGCTCGAAGCGGCGCTGCACCAGCGCCTCGGCATGGTCGGCCGGCGCGGCGTGCACCGTCCAGGCCTGGCGCTCGATGAAGTTGCGCAGCGTCGGCGCCGTGTCCAGGCCGACGGCGTAGACATCGCGTGCTTCGGCCCGGGCCTCGAACTCGGCCACCAGCATCGACAGCGCCACCAGCAGCAGCGGCCCCAGCGCCACCGACGACAGCAGCACCATCAGCAGGGTGCGGCGGTCACGCAGCGCGTCGCGCAGCTCCTTGGTGAAGACCTGCCACGCGCCGCGCATCATGGTGCGGCCCCGGCCTGCTGCCCGAACGCCAGCTGCACGAAGCAGGCTTCGAAATCGGTCTGGCCGGTCTGCGCCAGCAGCGCGGGCACCGTGCCCGTGGCCACGGTGCGGCCGCCAGCCACCACCACCACCTGGTCGCACAGCCGCTCCACCTCCTGCATGATGTGGCTGGAGAAGACGATGCACTTGCCCGTCTCGTCGCGCAGCCGGCGCAGCGCGTCACGCAGACTGCGGGTGGCCAGCACGTCCAGGCCGTTGGTGGGCTCGTCCAGGATGATGTGCGACGGGTCGTGCACCAGGGCGCGGGCCAGGGCGGTCTTCATGCGCTCGCCCTGGCTGAAGCCGTCGGTGCGCCGGTCCATCAGGGCCTGCATGTCCAGCATGCCGGCCAGCAGGGTGGCCCGGGCCTCGGCCTGCGCCGGCGCCAGGCCGTGCAGGCGGCCGTAGTAGGCGATGTTCTCGCGCGCCGTCAGCCGCGGGTACAGGCCGCGCGCATCCGACAGCACGCCCAGCCGGGCCTGCACCGCTTGCGGCTGCTGCGCCACGTCGAGCCCGGCCACGGTGATCTGCCCGGCGTCGGGCCGCAGCAGGCCGGCGATCATGCGCAGCGTGGTGGTCTTGCCGGCGCCGTTGGGCCCCAGCAGGCCGGTGATGCAGGCGTCGGCCGCCTGGAAGCTGACGCCCTGCACGGCATCGACCACCCGGCGCTGGCGGTCGCGGCCTTGCGCGAACTGCTTGGCCAGGTCCTGCACCACGATCATGGCCTGCCCTCCGCGGCGCGGCCGCTGGGCGGCTGGAAGGCTGGCGGCCGCGGCAGTTTCGCGGCGCAGTCGGCCGGCTGCGCCAGGGCCTCGGCATCGTCGGCGGTGCTGATGAAGCGGGCCACCGCATCGCGCAAACAGGGCAGGGCCAGCGTGCCGTGGCCGGTGTTCGGCACCACCACATGCCGCGCCAGCGGGCCCAGCGCCTGGGCCACCCGCTGGCCGTGGCGCGGCGGCGTCACCGGGTCCAGGCTGCCTGACAGCAGCCAGGTGGGCGCCGGCGCCGGTGGCAAGGTGTAGAACGCCGGGCTCACCGCACCTCGCGGCCAGCCGGCGCAGGCCGCCTGGTACAGCGCGGTGCCGCCGCCGGCAAACGGCGCCGAGGCCGGGAGCGCGGGCGGCGCCGGCGGTGCGCCGGGGCCCAGGTCCTCGCTGCAGACCACCGAGAAGTGCTGGCCGGTGGCAAAGCCGCCGCCCGGCCCGCCCAGAACCTGACCCAGTGCCGCCAGCGGCGCCCACTGGCCGGCGGCCGCGGCATCCAGCGCCGCCGGCAGGGCCGCGGCGAAGGCCGGGTTGTAGAGCGGCGCGCGCACCATCGCCAGCAGGGTCTCGCGGGTCAGGGTCACCGTCTCGGCTTGGCCGCTCACGGGATGTGGCAGGCGCACCGCCTGCGGCAGCGTGGCCAGCAGCGCAGGCAGGCGCTGCGGCAGCGCGGGGTGGCGGCGGGCGCAGGCCGCATCGCTTGCACAGGCCTGCACCAGGCTGTCCCAGGCCGCCTGGTTGTCGGCAGCACCGGCATCGGGCAGGCGCATGTCGGGTGGCGCCACGCCGTCCAGCACCGCGCGCCGCACCGCCTGCGGAAACTGCCGCTGGTAGCTCAGCACCGCCCGCGTGCCGTACGAGGCACCGATGGCATTGATGCGGGCGATGCCCAGCGCCTGCCGCACCGCATCGACATCGGCCATCGCGATCTCGGTGGTGTAGAAGCGCAGGTCGCCATGCGGCAGCGCCTGCAGGGCCTGGCGGCAGCGCTGCAGCGCTTGCAGGCGGCGGGCCTCGTCGCTGCGGTCGGCCAGCGGCTGCAGCGCGGCGCGGTCGTCATCGTCGGCACAGGCCAGCGGCGCGCTGCGGCCGGTGCCGCGCTGGTCGACGAAGACCAGGTCCCGACGCTGGCGCAGCCGGGCATGGGCCGCCGCCAGCGGCGCGGCCAGGCGGATGGCACTCTGGCCCGGCCCGCCGGCGAAGAAGAACACCGCATCGGGCGCCTTGTTGCGCGACAGCGCCGGCACCACCGCGTAGTGCACGTCGATCTGCGGGCCCTGCGGGCGCGCCGGGTCCAGCGGCCGCTGTACCACACCGCAGCGGGCGGCTTGCGGCCAGCCCTGCAGCCAGCAGGCGGTCGTGCCTGCCGAGGCAGCGGACGCCAGCAGCGGCGCAAGACACAGCAGGGCACCGACCCAAGCGGCCGCCGCGAAACCGGCTTTGCCGGGCCGCTGGGGGCGCCCCCCTGGGGGGGCCGAGCCCGGACACAAACGGCTTGCCGTTTGTGCCTGGCGAGGAGCTGGGCTCCCTGGCCAGCGCGGCCTGCAAGGACGCCGCAGGCGCTCCGGGGGGGGACGCATCTCAGGCCAGCAGCTGCTTCAGTTCGCCGCTGGCGATCAGCCGCTGCAGGTCATCCGCGCCACCCACCAGCTGGCGCCGCACGAAGACCATCGGCAGCGTCGGCCAGCCGGTCCACATCTTCAGCGCATTGCGGCGCCGCCACTGGCTGAAGTAGCTGCCGATGTCGATGTCATGGTGCGGCACGCCGGCGGCATCCAGCGCGCGCCGCGCCTTCTTGACGAACGGGTTGCCCGCCATGCCGACCACCACCACGTCGTGGTCGGAAACGGCCTCGCGCACCTGCGTCACCACATCGGCATGCAGCGTGGCCACCAGCGGGCGCACGGCCGGATGGATGGCGGATTCGTCGAGGACCGGACGCGGCATGCGCTCTCCTGAAACTGGATGGAGCGCGCAGCATACGTTGACGGCAGGCGCATGGCGCCGCGCTCAGGCAGGTGCGGACGGCTTCTTCAGCAGGCCCTTGGCAATGCCTTCGCAGGTGACGCGCTGCGGATCGGCCGCCTCCAGCTTGCCGCACACCGCCGCCAGGCCCTGCGGGCCGTCGTGCAGGCGCTGCAGCACCGCGGCCTGCTGCGGGCCCTGGTTCCAGGCCTCGAGCTTGCTGCCCACCCGCTGCAGCGAACGCGCGCTGCGCTCATGGAAAGCGGCGCGGTCCTTCGCCGCCTCGGTGAACAGCGCGCGCGCCACCTGCTCGATGCGCGCCGCGTCCTGCGGCGCCAGGTCGACCAGCGCACCAAAGTAGCTGGCGCCCCACTGCAGCCGGGTGGCCGGACCTTCGCTCTTCTCCCAGGCCTGCGCATACCAGCGCAGCGCCTCGTCGTTCTGCCCCTGCTTGCGGGCATTGCTGCCCAGCTGGCTCATCAGGTAGTAGGGCGAATGGCTCTTGGCCAGGTTGGCCTTCAGCAGCGCCTCGCTCTCGGCCCACAGGCCGGCTTCGCCCAGCGCGTAGGCGCCGCTGGTGATCACCGCCTGGCGCTCGTGGCCGTCGGTGATCTGCTGGTCGTCCCGTGCCACATGGGCGCGCACCCGCTGCACCAGAGCCTCGGGCAGCTTGGGCTGCACCGTCTTGGGCGGCAGGTCGATGCGGGCCAGCGCCACGCGGCTGATCAGGGCGCCCAGGCGGTCGGCGCGCGACAGGCTGGCATCGACTTCCAGCCGCTGCAGCGCGGCATCGAAGGCGGTCACCAGGGCCTGGCGGTCGGCGCCGGGCTCGGGCGCGAGCGCCTTGGTGATGTCGGGCGCGAAGTTGACCACCAC
The DNA here is from genome assembly GCF_005403045.1 of Pseudaquabacterium pictum. Lineage (GTDB taxonomy): Bacteria > Pseudomonadota > Gammaproteobacteria > Burkholderiales > Burkholderiaceae_C > Pseudaquabacterium > Pseudaquabacterium pictum. The sequence goes on along the minus strand of NZ_BJCL01000011.1, from coordinate 128,109 downwards.
GTCCATCTGCGCCCGGCTGGCGGCTGCGTCGGCCAGTAGCTGGCGCACGCGGTCGCGCAGCGCGGCGTCCGGCTTGATGCCCTTGCCGTCGTCGCTCTCGGCCAGGGCCTTCAGCAGCAGGCGGGTGGCGGCCTGGCGCTCGGCCGGCGGGCAGGCGCGCGACAGCTGGGCCAGCAGCGCCGGCCGCTCGGCCGCGGTCACCAGCTGGGCCTCGTCGGTGTCCCAGCCGTAGAAGGCCAGCATGCGCCATTCGGGGCCGCTGACCGGCTTGCCGGCGCGGGCATCGGCCAGCACCGCCTTCACCGGCCGGCCGCCGGCCAGGCCCAGCTGCAGCACGCTCAGCACCTGCGGCGCATCCACCTCGCCGGGCAGGCGGGTGATCTCGCTGCCGTCGGCCGCCATCAGGATCATCGTCGGGTAGCCGCGCACCTTGAAGCGCGCGCCCAGCTGCTGCGCGCCGGGCCGGTCGCCGTCGATGTGCACCGCCACGAAGCTCTTCGCCCGGTCGATGAAGTCGGCGCGGTTGAACAACGTGGCCTTGAGCTGGTTGCAGGGCGGGCACCAGGTGGCGCCCCAGTACAGCAACAGCGGCTTCTTCTCGGCCTTGGCCTGGGCGAAGGCGCGCTCGATGTCGGCATCGGCCGCAGCGCTGACCCACGCCACGCCCGGGCCCGGCGCGGCCGCCTGGACCCACGGCGCGCCCAGGCACAGGGCGCCGGCCAGCAACCAGGCCCGGGCGGCGCGGGGCAGGCGGGCAGGGCGGACAGGGTGGCGCATGGTGGGCTCCAGACGGGTCGGGCGGGACCGTGGATGTTGCCAGGGCGGCAGCCGCTGCGGGGCGCCCGGGGGCACCGCGGCCGGCGCACGAATTCTCACCAGTGCAGCCAGCCCCCGCTGCTAGCATCGACGGCCGATCCGGGCATCCCCGGTGGATGTGCCGAGCATGCAGACCCTGGAGACACTGAGCGACGCCGACCTGCTTGCGCGTTGCCGCGACGGCAGCCAGCCGGCCTGGAATGCCATGGTGCGGCGGTTCCAGCGCCTGGTCTACACCGTGCCCCGCCGTGCCGGTCTGTCCGAGGCCCAGGCTGGCGATGTGTTCCAGGTGGCCTTCAGCCGGCTGTTCGAGCACATCGACCGCATCGACGATCCCGCCCGGGTGCGGGCCTGGCTGGTCACCACCGCCAAGCGGGAAACCCTGCGGCTGCTGGAGCAGGACCGCCGCCTGGCCGAGCCCGCCGCCGGTGGCGCCGAGGCCGATGCCGACCACGATGACGACGACGCCGGCACCAGTGCGCTGGAGCGCCTGGTCGACCCGGCACCGCTGCCCGATGCACTGCTGGACGATCTGCAGCAGCAGGATCGGCTGCACCGCGCCCTGGCCCTGCTGGACGAGCGCTCGCGGGCGCTGCTGACGCTGCTGTTCCTGCAGGACGAGCCGTTGAGCTACAGCGACATCGCGCAGCGGCTGCAGATGCCCGAAGGCAGCATCGGGCCCACCCGGGCGCGCTGCCTGCAGCGGCTGCGCGCGCTGCTTGAGACCGTTTGAGCAGACCATGTGTATTTGCCAGCCGCCTCGCCGCTCGGTGGGGCATCCGCCCCTGACCGCCACGCCGCCATGACCGACGCCGCCGATCCCAGCGACCCCTCCGACGACGCCATCGCGCGCCACCTGCGGGCCGGCCGCACCCTGGAAGCGCCGCCCGACGCGGTGCTGCTGCGGGCGATGGCGGTGTGGCGGCCGCGCACCGCCGCGGCGCCGGCGGCCCACCCGCTGGTGCGCGCCGCCGGTGCGCTGGTGCGCCGGCTGCAGGCCGCGCTGAGCCACGACACTGGCTGGGCGCCGGTGCCCGCGCCGGGCCTGCGCAGCACGGCCACGGCGGTGCGCCAGTTGCTGTACTCCACCAACGGCATCGACATCGACCTGCGCATCCAGCCGCCGGACAGCCGCAGTGGCGCCGGCTGGCAGGTGCACGGCCAGCTGCTGGGGCCGGTGGGTGCCGGCCAGGCCCTGCTGCAATGCGGCAGCTGGTCGTCCAGCAGCCCCTGGAACGAACTCTGCGAATTCAGCTTCACGCCGGTGCCGGACGGGCTGTGCGTGCTGCTGCTGCAGGGCGTCGACTGGGAAACCGAGATCGGCCCGTTCGACCTGCAGGGCACGGACAACCGGGCATGACCGACGAGCTGGCGGCCGGGCTGGTGGCCGATGCCCAGCGCGACCTGCCGCAGCCCCTGGGGGTGGATGCGGTGGCCCTGGCCTGGGCCCTGAAGGCCGTGTGCTTTGCCGCCTGGAGCACCGCGCCGGCGCGCGCCGTGCGCTGCGCCGCGCTGCTGGCCGAACTGCAAGCCCGCGCCCAGACCCCGGACCACGGCGACCGCGCACGCATCGAGATCGCCGCCGTGGCGCACTGGGTGCAGGGCATCGCCCACCTCTGCGAAGGCCGCATGGGCCCGGCCTGCGGCAGCCTGGACGCCGCCCATGCCGCCTTCACCGTGCTGCAGCAGCCCCAGCATGCCGCGCAGACCCGGGTGTCCAAGGTGATGGCGCTGTCGCTGCTGGGCCAGCACGATGCCGCCATGCGCTGCGGCCTGGACGCGCTGCAGCAGTTCGTCGCCCTGGGCGACGAGCTGGCCGCCGGCAAGATCGAGGTGAACCTGGGCACCCTGGCCACCCGCCAGGACCGCCATGCCGATGCCGCCCGGCTGTTCCGCAGCGCGGCCGTGCGTGGCGCCCGCGCGCGCGACCGCAGCCTGTCCATCCACGCCGACATCGCACTGGCCAACGCCCTGACCTGGCTGTCGGACTTCGACGAGGCCATGCGCATCAACCGCCGCGCCCGCATGCGCGCCGAGACCCACGGCCTGGCGGTGGCCGCGGCGCTGGCCGACGGCGCCATCGGCCGCATCGCGCTGCACCGTGGCCACTACCACGCCGCGCTGCGGGCCCTGGCGGCGGCCAGCCACGGTTTTGCCCAGGCAGGCGCCAGCCCGCAGCAGTGCATCGAGGCCGAGGCCGCGCTGGCCGACGCCTACAGCGCCGTCAACCTGCTGCCCGAGGCGGTGGCGCTGTACCGGCAGGTGGTGGCGCGGGCGCTGGAGATCGGCGCGCCGGTGGAACAGGCGCGCGCCACGCTCGACTGCGCCCGCGCCCAGTTGCGCCTCGGCCGCACCGACGAAGCCCTGCAGGGCCTGGCGCAGGCGCGCCAGCTGTTTGCCGCGCAGGACAACGCCGCCTCGGTGGCGCTGACCGACCTGGCGCTGGCCAGCGCCCAGCTCAAGGCCGGGCGCCCGGCCGATGCGCTGGACAGCGCCGGCCGGGCCGGCGCCGCGCTGCAGCGCAGCGGCGTGGCCGGCTGGCAGCTGGAGGCCGACGCCACCGCCGCCGACGCCGCCGCCGCCCTGGGCCTGGCCGACCAGGCGCAGCGCGGCCTGCAGCGGGTGCTGCAGCAGGCGCAGGCCCTGGGCCTGGGCGCTGTGGAATTGGCGGGCCACCAGGGACTGGGCCGGCTGGCCGCCAGCCAGGGCGACACGGTGCAGGCACGCCAGCACCTGGGCGCAGCCCTGGCGTTGATCGACCGCAGCCGGCTGGCGCTGCAGGGTGACAGCTTCCGCAGCGCCATCGGCGCCCAGGCGGAGGAGGCCCACGACCTGCTGGTGCGGCTGTCGGTGCAGGGCGGCGACAGCCCAGCCGCGCTGCTGGCGCTGATGGAGCAGGGCCGCGCCCGCGCACTGGCGCTGGGCGTGCAGGACAGCTCGGCCCAGCCGGCCGACCCGGCACTGGACCCGCTGCGCCTGAAGCTGCAGTGGGCCCGTGACCAGTGGCGCCTGGCCATCGCCGAAGGCGACACCCCGCTGGAGCCGCTGGCGCGCCGGGTCACCGCGCTGGAGCAGGCGGTGCTGCAAGCCCATCTGCGCGCCCAGCTGCAGGCCGGCCAGCCGGCCGGCACCGCGGCGCCGGCGGCGGCCGGCAGCCCGTTCGACACCGCGGCGCTGCAGGCGGCGCTGCCGGCCGACACCGCGCTGGTGGCCTTCCACCTGCTGGACGACCAGCTGCTGGCGGTGGTGGCCACCCGCCACCAGGTGCGCCACCACCTGCAGCCGGTACCGGGCCTGGGCCAGCGCCTGGCCGGCCTGCGCTTCCAGATCGACAGCCAGCGCTGCCGCAGCCCGGGCCTGCAGGCCCATGCAGCCCAGCTGCTGGCCCGGGTGCAGGCCCATCTGCAGGCCCTGCACCGCCTGGTGTGGGCCGGCGTGGCGCCGCTGGTGCGTGAACACGAGCGGGTGGTGGTGGTGCCGCACCGCAGCCTGCACTACCTGCCCTTCGCCGCCCTGCACGACGGCCAGGGCTGGCTGGCGCAGCGGCATGAGATCTGCCTGGCCCCCAGCGCCACGCTGTGGCTGGCCGGCCGCAGCGCACCGGCGCGCCTGCCGCGCCGCGTGGTGGCCGTGGGCCATGCCGATGCCAGCCTGCCGCATGTGGACGCCGAGCTGCAGGCGGTGGCGCGGGCCTTCGGCGGCCGGGCGCGGGTGTTCAGCGGCCAGGCCGCCACCCAGGCCGCCCTGCGCACCGCCCTGCCGGGCCAGGATGTGCTGCACCTGGCCTGCCATGCCCAGTTCCGCGCCGACAACCCCAGCTTCTCGGCCCTGGAGCTGGCCGACGGCGGGCTGACGCTGCTGGATGCCCAGCGCCTGCCGGTGGCCGGCATGCTGGTCGCGCTGTCGGCCTGCGAGACCGGCCTCAGCCACATCGCCCCGGGCGATGAACTGCTGGGCCTGGTGCGGGGCTTCGTGCTGGCCGGCGCACCCACGGTGCTGGCCAGCCTGTGGATGGTGGACGACGCCTCCACCGCCCGCCTGATGCGCGGCTTCTACAGCCGCCTGGCCGCCGGCGCCCGGCCGGCCGCCGCGCTGCGGGCCGCCCAGCTGGCGCTGGCCGACGAGGGCGCGCACCCGTTCCACTGGGCTGCCTTCGCGCTGCACGGCCAGGGCTGACCTCCCCGGTTCGGGGGGGTGCTGCAACCCGGCGGGCCGGAATCGGTCTGTCCTGCGTACGAAGTCGGCGTCAGCGCGCTCCGTGCAGAGACACCGACTCCCTGTCCGAGGATGGCCATGCGCTTCAAACCTTCTCCCATCGTGGCGCTGCTGGCAGCCGGCCTGCTGGCCGCCTGCGGCGGCGGCGACCCGCTGCCCGAGACCGCCGCGGCCGACGCCGTGCCCGACCAGACCACCAGCGCGCTGCGCCCGGCCCAGGCCGCCAGCACCGCCGACCTGGTGCTGCAGCTTCGCCGCGATGCCGGCATCGGCGCGGTGGCCGCGCGGCACGGCCTGCGGGTGCTGGATCAGTTCGGCCAGCGGCCGATCTACCGCGTGCGGCCGGCCGGTGCGCAGTCCGCCGACAGCCTGCTGGCCGCCCTGCAGCAGGACAGCGACGTGCGCTTCGCCGAACGCAACCTCGCCAGCCAGATGCCCGAGGGCCAACGCAACTCGGTGTGGCTGATCGGCGGCGACGCCCGCACCTACGCCACCCAGTGGGTGCCGCAGAGCCTGAACCTGCCCGCCGCCCATGGCCTGAGCACCGGCCGCGGCGTGCGCGTGGCGGTGCTCGACACCGGCGTCGACCTGCAGCACCCCGCGCTGGCCAACCGGCTGGCGCGGCGCGCCGGCGGCAGCGTGCTGGGTTACGACTTCGTCGACGGCGACGCCATCCCCGCCGAGGCCGGCAGCCGCGCCGACGCGGGCTTCGGCCACGGCACGCATGTCGCCGGTCTGGTGGCCCTGGCCGCACCGGGCGCGCGGCTGATGCCGGTGCGGGTGCTCGACACCCAGGGCCGCGGCAATGTGTGGGTGCTGGCCGAGGCCCTGACCTGGGCGGTCGACCCCGACGGCCAGCCCGGCACCGACGATGGCGCGCATGTCATCAACCTGAGCCTGGGCACCACCGCCCCCACCCAGTTGCTGACGCTGGCGGTCCAACTGGCCAGCTGCCAGTTCGACGACGACGATGACGATGTCCAGCACCCCGGCTTCGACGCCGACCGCCTGCGCTGCGCCAACCGCTTCGGCGCGGTGGTGGCCTCAGCGGCGGGCAACTCCGGCAGCGACGTGGAAATGCAGTACCCCGCCGCCGAGGATGTGAAAGGCACGCTCAGCGTGGCGGCCAGCACCGCGGCGCACCTTATCGCCAGCTTCTCCAACTGGGGCAGCTGGGTGCGCATCGCCGCGCCGGGCGAGGCGGTGGTCAGCACCGTGCCGGGTGGCGGCTGGGGCACCTGGAGCGGCACCTCGATGGCCGCGCCGCTGGTGGCCGGCAGCGCCGCGCTGCTGCTGGCCACCGTGCCCAAGGACGGCACCGTTGGCCAGCCCACGCAACGCCAGTGGACCGGCGAGGACGTGATGAAGCGCCTGACCGACCGCTCGGCCGGCCTGTGCGCCACATCGCTGCGGCAGATCGACGCCTGGGCCGCGGTGGCGGACCAGCAGGCGGTGGACAAACCCTGCCGCTGAGCCGCATCAGCCCGGAGCGTCGGGCACGGCGCCCAGCCCCGGCTGGGCGTCGTCGTCCACCGGCTCGGGCGTGGCCCGGGCCAGCGCCATCCACACCATGAAAGGCAAGCGCATCGGCCGGCGCGGCGCCGGGCGGGCCACGTCCAGGCCGCCGTCGGCTTCGGCGACCAGCACGCCGTAGACCGGCGGGATCTCCTCGGGCCGGGCAATGCCGGCGCGGAGTACGTACCAGCACTCGCCGCTCAGCCAGCGGTAGGCCTCGCCCTTGGCCGGACGGCGCAAGTCGGCCAGCAGGTCGGCGCGGCGCACCTTGATCTCGTGCGCCACCGGTTCCACGTAGTCCTCCACCGTGGTGTGGCGGATCGAATAGACATCGGGCATGGCGATGGCCCAGCTGGGCTCGGCCTCGCCGTCGATGCCGGCCTCGCCGCCCACCCGCGCCCGCAGGCTCAGCCCGCGCCACACCACCCGGCCGGCGCGCTGCATGGCGCGGGCCACCTGGGCCACCAGCTGCTCATGCTCGTCGCGCGCGGCGCGGTTCTTCAGCAGCGTCTGGTGCAGCAGCTGCAGGCCGGCATCGGTGACACGCACGGTGTCGCGGCCCTGGGCGTCCTGCTGGCGCTGCAGCAGGCCGGCGGTGAGCAGCTCCACCTCCAGCAGGTCCTGGTACGGCCAGCCGGCCGAATGCCACACCGCGCGCAGGCGGCGGTGGTGGGCGGTGCCGATGGCGGGCGGTGCGGGGCTGCTCATGGCTGCCAAGCCTAGCGCTGCAAGGCCCCGGTTTCGAACGCCGCGTTCAAAACCGTTGGCGGCTGCACGCCCGGCGGGCGTGCCACCATGGCGCCATGGACACCACCCGCACCCCCACCACCTCCGCCCCGGTCACCACCCCGCGCCGTGTCGAGCGCCTGGTGGCCGGCCAGCCCACCAGCGACGGCGCCGGCGTCAAGCTCACCCGCGTGCTCACCCAGCCGCTGCAGCGCCGGCTCGACCCCTTCCTGATGCTCGACGCCTTCGGCTCCGACACGCCGGGCGACTACATCGCCGGCTTCCCCGACCACCCGCACCGCGGCTTCGAGACCATCACCTACATGCTGCGCGGCCGCATGCGCCACCGCGATTCCGCCGGCAACAAAGGCCTGCTGGACGACGGCGCGGTGCAGTGGATGACCGCCGGCCGTGGTGTCATCCACAGCGAGCTGCCCGAGCAGACCGAAGGCGTGATGGAAGGCTTCCAGCTGTGGCTGAACCTGCACAGCGCAGACAAGATGCAGCCGCCCTCCTACCGCGACATCCCGTCGGCGCAGATCCCCGAGTTCAACGCCCCCGGCGTGCGGGTGCGGGTGATCGCCGGCAGCAGCCAGGGCGTGGCCGGCGCGGTGCAGCGCCCGCGCACTGAACCGGTCTACCTGGACATCCACCTGGACGCCGGCGCGCGCTTCGAGCAGGCCCTGCCGGCCGGCCACCATGGCTTCGTCTATGTCTACCGTGGCGCGCTGCAGGTGGGCGAGACCGCCGTACCGGTGCAGCGCATGGCGGTGCTGGCGCAGGATGCGGCGGCCGATGGCGTGGTGCTGCAGGCCGGTGAGGCCCCGGCACGGGCGCTGCTGATCGCCGGCGCGCCGCTGCGCGAGCCCATCGCCCAGTACGGCCCGTTCGTGATGAACACCCGCGACGAGCTGATGACCGCGGTGGAAGACTTCCAGGCCGGCCGCCTCGCCTGACCAGCGTGCGGGTCAGTCGACGACCTGCACGCCTTTCCAGAAGGCCAGCCGCCCCTTGATGTTGGCGGCGGCCTCGCTGGGCTCGGGGTAGTACCAGACGGCGTCAGGGTTCAGCTCGCCGTTGACCAGCAGGCTGTGGTACCGCGCCTGGCCCTTCCAGGCGCAGGACGTGCGGTGGTTGCTGAAGGCCAGGTAGTGGCGGTTGACCGCCGCCTCGGGAAAGTAGTGGTTGCCCTCGACCACCACGGTGTCGTCGCTCTCGGCGATCACCACGCCGTTCCACACTGCCTTCATCGCCTGCTCCCAGGCACCCCTGTGCCATGCAGGATGGTACGCCGCCGGCCCCGGCGTGCCGGTGGCGGCCTCAAGGACGCGGCGCGGCAGCCGATAGCCCGAAGGCACATCCGATGCCGGGTTCCTGCTGTCCCCGGTGCTTCTGTCGTCTGCCTCCAAGGTCCGCCCATGCACAGCAGTTCCCTGCCCACCACCAACGCCCTGTCCCGCACCGCCGACCGGCTGATGATGGCCGCCCTGGCCGTCAGCGGTCTGATCGCCCTCGCGCTGGGCCAGCAGTTCGACCAGTTGGGCACCGCGCTGTCGGTCGGCATTCCGCTGCTGGCCGTTGGCGTGGCGGCGGGCACGCTGGCCGGCGGCACGCTGCTGGCCCGCCTGGTGCTGGCCTGCTGCCTGATGGGGATGACGGCCCTGCACATCCAGCTGGGCCGCGGCACGCTCGAACTGCACTTCGGCGTGTTCGTCACCCTGGGCATGCTGCTGGTCTACCGCGACTGGCGGCCCATCGTGGCGGCCGCCGGCCTGATCGCCGTGCACCATGTGGTGTTCGACCGCCTGCAGGCCGCCGGCGTCGGCGTGTTCTGCCTCACCGAGCCCAGCTTCACCCGTGTGCTGGCCCATGCCGGCTATGTGGTGGCGCAGACCGCCTTCGAGATCTACATGGCGGTGCTGATGCGCCGCGGCGTCGATGCCAGCGACGAGGTCAGCGCCATCGTTTCCCACATGGGCAACGGCCAGTCCCTGGCCCTGGATGTGGGCGGCCTGCCCACCCGCACGCCGATGGGCCAGGCCCTGCGCACCGCCGTGCTGCGGCTGAACGACGCGATGGTCAGCGTCAGCCAGACCACCGGCAACATCGCCACCGCCTCGAGCGAGGTGGCCAGCGGCAGCACCGACCTGAGCCAGCGCACCGAGCAGGCCGCCAGCAACCTGCAGCACACCGCCAGCGCCATGGCCCAGCTGATGGGCACGGTGCAGCAGAGTGCCGATGCCGCTGCCACTGCCAACCAGCTGGCGCAGTCGGCGGTGCAGGCCGCGCAGCGCGGTGGCGAGGTGGTCCAGCAGGTGGTGGCCAACATGGGCGACATCAGCGCCTCCAGCCACAGGATCGCCGACATCATCGGCACCATCGACGGCATCGCCTTCCAGACCAACATCCTGGCCCTGAACGCGGCGGTGGAAGCCGCGCGGGCCGGCGAGCAGGGCCGCGGCTTTGCCGTGGTCGCCACCGAGGTGCGGAATCTGGCCCAGCGCAGCGCGGCCGCCGCGCGCGAGATCAAGGGCCTGATCGGCGCGAGTGTCGAGAAGGTGGATTCGGGCAGCAGCCTGGTGCAGCAGGCCGGCACGATGATGGACGAGATCGTCGGCGGCATCCGCCGCGTGTCCGACGTGATCGGCGAGATCAGCGCCGCCAACCAGGAGCAGCGCGCCGGCATCGGCCAGGTGCATGCCGCGGTGGGCGAGCTCGACGGCATGACGCAGCAGAACGCCGCGCTGGTGGAGCAGAGCGCCGCCGCCGCCGAGAGCCTGAACGAGCAGGCCGGCCAGCTGGCGCAGGTGGTGGCATCGTTCCGCCTGTCCACCGCCACGGCAGCCTGACGCGCCGCGGACAAAAAAAGAGCCGGCGTTGCGCCGGCCCGTGAAGTGCGCCCTGGATCACAGGGCTGCAGAGGAGGCGGGCGGGCCCCGCTGCCCGGGCCTCAGGCCTGCGGTGCCAGCAGCATCTGGGCGATGGCCTGCGGCGCGGACTGCAGGTGCTGCGCCAGCAGCGCGGCGCGGTCGGCCTCGGCCAGGCCCAGCAGGCCACCGACCACCGCCGTCGTCACCAGGGCCGACAAGGCCAGGGCCAGCAGTTGCTGGGGCAGGCGGATCTGCAGGGCTTGGGGGGTGGTCATGGTGGGCTCCTGGGGTGGTGGCGGGGTGTCGATGGGTGGACTGTAGGCAGCCGCCCGCCGCGGCGCATGCGGCTTGCGACCAGCCGCGTTGCGGCGCGACGAACCGCGCCTTGCGCGGACGGGCCGCTGCCGTGGCGGGCTGTCAACAGGCCGTCACGCGGGGCCGCCAAGCTGCGCGGTTCACCACCGAGGAGAGCCCCATGACAAGCACCCGCCACCACCTGGCCCTGGCCGCCGGCATCACCGCCGCCATCACCCTGCTGGCCAGCCCGGCCGCCCGCGCCACCACCTGGAACACGCTGGACGGCGCCGCGCCGATCGTCATCGGCCACCGCGGCGCCTCGGGCTACCGGCCCGAGCACACCCTGGCCAGCTATGCGCTGGCGATCAAGATGGGCGCCAACTACATCGAGCCCGACCTGGTGCTCACCCGCGACGGCGTGCTGATCGCCCGCCACGAGCCCATCCTGGACGGCACCACCGACGTGGCGTCCAAGTTCGGCGCCGACCGCAAGAGCACCCGCATGCTCGACGGCGTGCAGACCACCGCCTACTTCGCCGACACCTTCACCCTGGCCGAGATCAAGACACTGCAGGCGGTGCAGACCCGCGGCCGCCTGGTGGACTACAGCCGCAACCAGACCGCCTTCGACAACGACCGCAGCATCCCGACGCTGGACGAGGTGATCAGCCTGGCCAAGGCGCAGAGCCAGGCCACCGGCCGCACGATCGGCATCTATCCCGAACTGAAGCACAGCACCTACAGCCGCGATGTGTCGGTGGCCGCCGGCCGCCCCGCCACCTACTTCGAAGACACCCTGGTGGCCACGCTGCACGCGGCCTACGGCAACACCGGCGCCGCGCCGGTGTTCATCCAGAGCTTCGAGGTCAACAACCTGCAGTACCTGAACACCAGGACCGACATCAAGCTGGTGCAGCTGGTCGATGCCGACGACGTCAACCCCGATGGCAGCATGTCGCTGGTGGCGCCCTACGACCGGCCCTACGACCAGGCCGCCCGCGGCCGCACGCTGACCTTCGCCGATCTCGTCAGCGATGTCGGCCTGCGCATGGTGGCCACCTACGCCGACGGCATCGGCCCCTGGAAGCCCTACCTGGTGAAGACGGTGGCCGACGGCATCGACCGCGACGGCAATGGCACCATCAACATCAACGACCGCCGCGTCGACGGCAGCACCGGCGTCATCGAGGCGGCCCATGCCGCCGGCCTGCTGGTGCACACCTGGACCTTCCGCAACGACGCCAGCGGCTACGGCTTCGCCGACCCGCAGGCCGAGATGGCCTACTACATGCAGCTGGGCGTGGACGGCGTGTTCACCGACTTCCCCGACACCGGCGTGGCCGCCCTGCAGGCCGCCGCCGTGCCCGAGCCGCAGACTTGGGCGCTGCTGCTGGGCGGCGTTGCCGCACTGGGTGCGCTGAAGCGCCGCCGGGGCTGATGCGGCACAACATCGAGACATTTCGAGTTCATATCACCGCAACCCTCAAAGAATTGCCCCATTCGACCCGGAGTTGACTAGACTTGCTGGATGCAAGCCTCATTCAATCCCGTGTCAAGTGAGCAACCCCGCTACCGCAGCGGTGCGGTGGCGCGCATGGTGCGCATCCCGGTGGCCACGCTGCGCATCTGGGAGCGCCGCTACCAGGTGGTGGGCCCGGCGCTCACCACCAGCGGCCACCGGCTCTACTCGGGCGCCGATGTCGAGCGCCTGCTGCTGATCAAGCAGCTGGTCGACCAGGGCCATGCCATCGGCTCGCTGGCGCGGCTGCCGATGGCCAGCCTGCTGGAGATCGCCGATGCCCGCGCGGTGCTGGCCGCGCCGGCCGATGCCACGCCGCCGGTGCGCGCCCGCGCCGCGCTGATCGGCCTGGGCCTGCCGCGGCGGCTGGGTGCCATCGCGGTGCAGCGGGTGGCCACCTGGGCCGACCTGGTGGCTGCCGAGCAGGCCATGGCGGCCGCGCCGGACGACGCCCCGCTGCGCGCCGAGCTGCTGGTGGCCGAGCTGGCCACGCTGCAGCCCGAAAGCGCCAGCCGCCTGCTCGCCCTGATGCGCCAGCTGGGCGCCGAGCAGGCCGTGGTGGTCTACGGCTTCGGCCCCGAGGTGGTGGCCGAGCGGCTGCGCCGCGCCGGCTGCAGCCTGCACCGCGCGCCGATGGACGATGCGGCGCTGCGCGCGCTGGTCAGCACGCTGGCGGCCACCACCACCGGCCTGCCTCGGGTGCTGGCCAGCACCGGCACCGCGCCGGTGCCGCTGTCTGGCGCTGCGGCTGTGCCGCCGCGCCGCTTCGACGACGACACCCTGGTGCAGCTGGCCGCCGCCTCCGGCACCATGGCCTGCGAATGCCCGCGCCACATCGCCGAGCTGGTGATGATGCTGGCCCACTTCGAGACCTACAGCGCCGAGTGCGTGAACCGCGGCCCCGACGACGCCGCGCTGCACACCCATCTGCACCGGGTGGCCGGCACCGCGCGGGCGATGTTCGAGGACGCGCTGGCCCGCGTGGCCGAGGCCGAATCGCTGCCGCTGCCGGGCGGCTGAGGCCAGCCCCTTGCAACCGGCGCGGCCGCCTTCATCTGCGTTGCATGGCACACACCCAGCACCCCGAGGCCGCTCCGTCCACCGGGGCCTTCCGAACCACCGTCGCCCTGGCTGCGCTGCTGCAGCGGGTGGAGAGTCAGGCCGCCAGCATCGGTGCGCAGCAGTACCGCGCGCTGGTGCAGCAGCTCGACCAGCAGCTGGCCCAGCTGCCGCCGGGCGATGAGCTGCAGCGCCTGCTGGCCAGCTTTCCGGCCGCGGCCATGGTCTACGAGAACCGCCACTACGGCCATGCCGGCCTGTGCCGCGCGCCGCTGGAGCTGTCGCTCAACAGCGAGCTGGCCGCCCGCACCCTGATCGAGAAGGTGCAGGCCACCCGCGCCTGACCGGGCCCATGACCGCGGCCGACCGGCAGCGCCAGCTGCTGCACCAGGGCGGCACGCCCGGCACCTGGGGCAGCCTCGGTCTGTGGCCGGACGGCGCCGAAGCCGCCACCGACTACGCCGCCGCCTGCCGCCACCTCGCCCTGGCCGTGGGCCGGGCGGCGCAGCTGCAACCCGGCGTCCGGGTGCTGAGCCTGGCCTGCGGCGCCGGTGACGAACTGCGGCTGTGGGCCGACCACTTCGGCGCCACCCGGGTGGTGGGCGTGGAGATCGATCCCGCCGCCGCCGGCCTGGCGCAAGCCGGGTGCGCCGGCCAGCCGGCCATCCAGGTGCTGTGCCGGTCGGCCCTGGCGCTGGATGGCCACCCCGCGCTGGCCGGGCCGTTCGACGCCGTCGTCTGCGTCGACGCGGCCTACCACCTGGCGCCGCGCGCCGCGCTGCTGGCTGCCGTCTGGCCGCGGCTGCGGCCCGGCGGCCGGCTGGCCTGCTGTGACCTGACGGTGCGCGCCGGCGCCGCGCCACTGCTGCGGCCCGCCGCCCGGCTGTGCGGCCTGCCGCCTGATGACTTGCTGCCGCTGGCCGCGCAGGTGCGGCGCCTGCAAGCCCTGGGCTTTGCCGATGTGCAGGCCCAGGTGCTGGACAACCCGGTGCTGGGCGGCTTCGCCCGCTTCGTGCGGCGGCAGGCCGCAGCACAGCGGCTGTGGCCCTGGCACCACGGCTGGCGCGCGGTGGCCACCACCGCCGCGCTGATCCCGCCGTGCCGCGCCGCCGGCCTGGGCTATGCGCTGCTCTCGGCCACACGGCCAGCCGGCAGCGACGGCGGCTGATCCGCCAGCGCCCCGCCCGGCAGCGGCGCGCCCAGGCGGGCTGCCACCACGCTGGCCGATTGCACCGCGCTCTCCAGCAGCGGGATGCCGGCCTGGGCATAACTGCCGCAGAACCACACCCGGCGGTCGGGCTCGGCCTGCAGCCGCTGCAGCTGCGCCAGCGCCTGCTGGCTGCGTGCGTCGACCACCGGCCGCTCGAAGCGGGCCTCGCCCAGCACCCGCGCCGGGCCCACCGGCCGCAACGGCGCCACGGTCTGGAACACGTCGGCCGCGCCCTGCAGCATCGGCTGCACGGCATTGACCCAGATGGTGGATTCGGTGGCGCCGGCTGCCGGGTCCACCCACAGGTTGACCGGCGACCAGTCGCGCCGGCGCGCCGGCATCAGCGTGGCATCGGTGTGGGTCAGCACCTGCACCGGCGCGTAGCGGAAGCAGGCCAGCGCGGTGGTCTCGTCGGCACTGGCATCGGCCAGCAGGCGCAGCGCCTGGTTGGCCTGGGTGGCCAGCACCAGGTGGTCGAAGCGCTCGGTGTGGCCGTCCTCCAGCTGCACCTGCACCGCGCCCGCCACCCGCTGCACGGCGCGGATCTGTGCACCGCAACGCAGGTCGGCGATGCCCAGCAGCAGCCGGCGCTGCACATCGTCGGCGCCGTGCAGCGCGCGGTGCACGCTCTGCCGCAGCACGCCGCGGGCCAGGTAGTCCACCACCACTTCGGCCGGGAAGGCCGCCGCCTGCGCATGGCTGCAGGTGCACACCGTGCTGATCGCCGGCAGCAGCAGGCCGTCGATGAAGGCACGCGGAAAGCGCTGCGCCGCCACCCAGTCGCCGATGGTCAGGCCGGCCAGCGCGCCGCGCGCCAGCGCCGGCACGGCCTGGCGGTGGAAGCGCAGCGCGCCGGCCAGCACCTGGCGCGCTGGTGCGCCCAGCAACAGATCCTGCGGCGCCAGCACGCTGTGCGACCGGCCGCGCCAGCGCAGGTTGCGGTAGCGGAAGTACAGCGCCTGCGGCGACCGCCCCGGCACCAGCGGACCGTGGAAGCTGCTGGCATAGCTGACCGGCTCGCTGGGCACGGCCAGCAGGTCGTACAGCCGGGTCAGCGTGGGGTAGTAGCCGGGATAGAACACCCGCAGCGGCACATCCACCCGCACCGCATTGCCGGCGGCGCCCCGGCCGGGCACCGGCACGTTGGCGGCGGTGAAGCCGGGCCGCGCCTGGCGCTCGAACACGGTCACCGCATGCTGGCGGCCCAGCAGCCAGGCGGCCGCCAGGCCACCCAGGCCGGCCCCGATCACGGCCACCTTCATCGGCAGGCAGGTCTGCAGGTTTGCATGCGCCATGATCGCAGACGCCGGCCCGCCGCCCGCGGCGGCGCCGCCCGGCCGGGACAATGGCGGATGCCTGCTGCTTCCCCTTCTGACGACACGCCGGTGGGCGCGATCGTCGCCCTGTCGCTGGCCGCCATGGCCAGCGGCATCTCGATGCGCATGACCGACCCGCTGCTGCCGCGGCTGGCCGACGAGTTCCACACCACGCTGGGCCAGGCGTCCTGGGTGGTCACCGTGTTCGCCGTGGCCTACGGCCTGGCGCAGCTGCTGTTCGGCCCGCTGGGCGACCGCTTCGGCAAGCTGCGCGTCATCACCTGGGCCTGCGTGGCCTCGGCCGGCACGGCGCTGCTGTGTGCCCTGGCGCCGGGCCACCACAGCCTGCTGGCCGGACGGCTGCTGGCCGGCGTGGCGGCGGCCGCGGTGATCCCGCTGGCCATGGCCTGGATCGGCGACGCCGTGCCCTACGAGCGGCGCCAGCCGGTGCTGGCGCGCTTCCTGATCGGCCAGATCGCCGGCTTCGCCACCGGCGTGTGGGCCGGTGGCTACACCGCCGAGCACCTGCCCTGGCGCACACCGTTCGTCGGCGTGGCGGTGCTGTTCCTGGCCGCGGCGGCGGTGCTGGTGCAGGCCCGGCGCCGGCTGCCGCCGCCGGTGCTGCAGCCGCCAGGGCGGCCGGGCGGCGCGGTCATCACCATGGTGCGGCAGTTCCGCGCCGTGCTGGCCCAGCCCTGGGCGCGGGTGGTGCTGGTGGTGGTGTTCTGCGAGGGCGCGGTGGTCTACGGGCCGTTCGCCTTCATCGCCGCCCACCTGCACCAGCGCTTCGGCCTGCCGCTGTCCACCGTGGGCGGGCTGGTGATGGGCTATGCGCTGGGCGGCCTGGTGTTCGCGCTGGGCGCGCGGGTGCTGGTGGCCCGGCTGGGCGAGGTGTGGCTGGTGCGCGGCGGCGGCTGGCTGATGGCCGCGGCCCTGGTCACCATCGGCTTCGCCCCGGCCTGGGGCTGGGCGGTGCCGGCCTGCATGGTGATGGGCCTGGGCTTCTACATGCTGCACAACACCCTGCAGACCAATGCCACGCAGATGGCGCCCGAACGCCGCGGCACCGCGGTGGCGGCCTTCGCCTGCAGCTTCTTCCTGGGGCAGAGCGTGGGCGTGGGACTGGCCGGCCTGGTGGTCGACCGCACCGGCACCGGCCCGGTGATGGCGGTGGGGGCGCTGGGGCTGCTGGCGGTGGCGGCGGCGTTCAACCGGCAACGGGCGCGGCGGGCGCAGACTGGGACGGCTGTGCACGTCTGAACCGACTTCAAGCATCGCTTTGTGCGAGCAAATCCGGGGACCTGGCACCAAGGACCTCGGCTCCAATTTCTGGATGCATGTGCACTCGCTTCGCGTCCTCTGGTTCACACCTGTGCCGGACAACGACACAGCCCAAGCAGTCGATGGTTTGCGCCAGCGCGGATGTTCGGTTCAGATCCTGCCGATGGCTGCGGTCAACACCGAGCAAACCGCGGATGTGGTGATTGCCAACCTCTCTGGCAATGCAACCGAATCAACGGCCGTGCAGCCGTCGCTCAGCGGCCGGGCGACGCCCATCCTGCTGCTGCTACCGACAGCGACCGAACTCGCGCAATGGCTGCCCGACTTGGCCGGCTGCCAGGATGCCACGGTCGCAGGCGAAGGGCTTGATGTGACGTGGGCGCGCCTGCAACGCCTGGTCCGGAACCACCGGCAGGCGATGTCGGCCACCGCACAGGATGCACTGACCGGCCTGGACAACCGGGTTGCCACGATGGACTGGGTGCAGCAGGCAGCCCTGGACGACGGTCCGGAACTGACAGTGCAGGCCCTGGTGATGCTGGACCTTGACCACTTCAAGCAGATCAATGACTCGGCCGGCCACGCGGCTGGCGATCTGGTGCTCCAGGCAGTGGCAGAGATGCTGAAAGGGCAACTGATGCAGGGTGACCGCTGCGGCCGCTACGGTGGTGAAGAGTTTGTGCTGCTGCTGCGACGCAGCAGCGTGGACGAGCTGCGCACGGCCATCGAACCGCTGCTTCAGGTGTCCTGCGCCGTGCCTGCAGGCTCATCGGCTGGAAGCGCGTCAGTGATCGACCTCACGCTGTCAGCAGGCATTGCACTGAGCGAAGCAGGGCTGTCGGGCACCGCGTGGCTGGAACGCGCGGACAGGGCTCTCTACGAGAGCAAGGCGCAGGGACGTCACCGGGCCACCTTCTTCGAAGAGATGCTTGGGGGCGACGGCGACACGCACTCGCTGCAAATGCGCCACTTCGACAACGTGACCCGTGTCGTGACGCAGCGGGTTGCCAGCCTGGTGTCGCTGATGGGTCAGCAGATGCTGCGGTCGCTGGAGCGGGAAGCTCGCCAGGACGCGCTGACCGGTGTGGCCAACCGCGGGCAATTCGACAAGCGCGCGATCCGTGAAGTTGAACGCGCCAGGCGAGACCATCGCCCACGCTCACTGCTCTTCATCGACATCGACGAGTTCGGCCGCTTCAACCGGGAGCACGGAGCACCGGTCGGAGACGCCGTGCTGCGCCACTTCGCGAAGACAGTTGACGGCGCCCTTCGACCCATCGACTGGCTTGCCAGGTACGGTGGCGAGGAGTTCTGCGTCGTGATGCAGGCTCAGGCCGACGCTGCGGTGGCCGCTGCGGATCGGCTGCGCGAGGTCGTCGCGCAGTCCAGCCTGGAACAGACCCGGGGCCCGGCGCTGAAAATCACCGTCAGCATTGGTGTGGCGCAGCACGACGGCAGTTCCGAAACAGTGGAGCAGTGGGTTCAGCGCGCCAGCTCAGCCTTGCAACAGGCCAAACGTGCGGGCCGAAACCGTGTCGTCTGCGCCGACAACGCGATCACGCCATCGAACTGAGGCCGTTCGCGGCGCTAGGAGAACCCCACCACCGCATGCGGCAGGTAGGGCGCCTGCAGCGCGGCGATCTCGTCGGCCGTCAGTGTGATCTCCAGCGCCGCCAGCGCATCGTCGAAGTGCACCGGCTTCGACGCGCCGATGATCGGCGCCGTCACCCCCGGCTTCTGCAGCAACCAGGCCAGCGCCACCGCGGCCAGCGGCGCGCCGCGGGCTGCAGCCACCTGCGCCAGGGCGGCATGCACCATGCTGTCGTTGGCCTCGGTGTGCTTGAACAGGCTGGCGCCGAACACATCGGTCTCCACCCGCGGCGTGTGCGCACCCCAGGGCCGGGCCAGGCGGCCGCGGGCCAGCGGGCTCCAGGGGATCACGCCCACGCCCTGGTCCTGGCACAGCGGCAGCATCTCGCGCTCTTCCTCGCGGTAGAGCAGGCTCAGCTCGGGCTGCATGCTGATGAACGGTGTCCAGCCATGGCGGCGCGCCACCTCGTTCGCCTTGGCGAACTGCCAAGCGTGCATGCTGCTGGCGCCCAGGTAGCGGGCCTTGCCGGCCTTCACCACGTCGTGCAGCGCCTCCATCGTCTCCTCGATCGGCGTGTCCGGGTCCCAGCGGTGGATCTGGTACAGGTCCACATGGTCCATGCCCAGCCGCCGCAGGCTGCCGTCGATCTCTTCGAAGATGGTCTTGCGCGACAGCCCACCGATGTTGGGCGCCCGCCGCGCGCCGAAGCGCACCTTGGTGGCCACCACGATCTCGTCGCGCCGCGCAAAGTCGCGCAGCGCCCGGCCGACGATCTCTTCGGACGTGCCGTCGGAATAGCTGTTGGCGGTGTCGAAGAAGTTGATGCCGCGCTCCACCGCCAGGCGGATCAGCGGGCGGCTCTGGTCTTCGGGCAGGGTCCAGGGGTGGGCGCCGCGCTCGGGCACGCCGTAGGTCATGCAGCCCAGGCAGAGCCGCGAAACGGTCAGCCCGGTGCGACCGAGCCGGGTGTACTGCATGCCGCTCATGGGTGCGGCCCCCACGGCGCGGCCATCATCAGCTTGTTCTCCTGGTGCTGCAGCAGCGGCCGCAGCTGGGCGGCGAAGGCCATGAAGTCGGGGTCGGCGAACAGCCCGGCCCAGAAGGCGCGGCGGTCGGCGTCGTCGTCGAACTTCCACAGGTGCACCAGCTGGTTCAGCGCGCCGATGTCGCCGGTGAAGTAGCCCACCAGCTTCTTCGGGTGCTTCTCCAGCGCCGGCCAGCCCAGCTCCTTGTACAGCCGCGTCACCTCGCTCATCTTGCCGACGGTGACCTGGTAGGTGCGCAGTTCGTAGATCGCCATGGATGCTCCAGCAGTTGCCAGCCGGCATGATGCGGGGCTGCCCGCGCGCGCGCTGACCGCTTGGCGACAAGCCCGCCAGTGCGGCGCTGTAGAGTGCCGGCACCGTGACCGAGCCCGACACCATCACCAACACCCCGCTGGATGTGCTGATCGTCGGCGCCGGCCTGTCGGGCATCGGCGCCGCCCGCCACCTGCAGCGGCGCTGCCCCGGCCGGCGCTGGGCCATCGTCGAGGCACGGCCCACGCTGGGCGGCACCTGGGACCTGTTCCGCTACCCTGGCATCCGGTCGGATTCGGACATGTACACCCTGGGCTACGACTTCAAGCCCTGGCGCGCCGCCAAGGCGATTGCCGACGGCCCGGCCATCCTGCAGTACATCCGCGAGACGGCCGACGAGGCCGGCATCACGCCGCAGATCCGCTTCGGCCACCGGGTGCAGCGCGCCGACTGGCACAGCGCCGATGCCTGCTGGACGGTGACGCTGCAGCACACCGATGCCGCCACCGGCGCGGTGCGCACCTGCACCCAGCGCGCCCGCTTCCTGTACCTGTGCAGCGGCTACTACAGCTACGCCCGTGGCCACCGGCCCACCTTCGACGGCGAGGCCGACTTCCGCGGCCGCATCGTCGAGCCGCAGTGTTGGCCGGGGGATCTCGACCATGCCGGCCAGCGGGTGGTGGTGGTGGGCAGCGGCGCCACCGCCGTCACCCTGGTGCCCGAGCTGGCCAAGACCGCCGCGCAGGTGACGATGCTGCAGCGCTCGCCCACCTACGTGGTCAACCGGCCGTCGGTCGATGCCATCGCCCAGCGGCTGAACCGCTGGCTGCCCGCCGGGCTGGCCTACACGCTGACCCGATGGAAGAACGTGCTGGTCGGCCGCTTCTACTACGGCCTGGCGCGCAAGCGACCGGCCCAGGTCAAGCAGCGCCTGGTGGCCATGGCCGCCGCCGAGCTGGGCGACAGCTGCGATGCGACGCTGCACTTCAGCCCCCGCTACAACCCCTGGGACCAGCGGGTGTGCGTGGCGCCCGATGGCGACCTGTTCCGGCAGATCCGTGCCGGGCGGGCGGCGGTGGTCACCGACACCATCGCACGCTTCACCGCCACCGGCCTGCAGCTGACCAGCGGGCAGCACCTGGAGGCCGACACCGTGGTGCTGGCCACCGGCCTGCAGCTCAACGTGGCCGGGGACATCGCCATCACCGTCGACGGCCGCGCCGTGGTGCCGGGCCAGACGCTGTCGTACAAGGGCATGATGCTGGGCGACGTGCCCAACCTGGCCCTGGCCTTCGGCTACACCAACGCGTCGTGGACGCTGAAGGCCGACCTCACCGCCGGCTGGGTGTGCCGGCTGCTGAACCACCTGCAGCGCCACGGTCAGGCCATCGCGGTGCCGCGGCACGATCCGTCGGTGCCGGTGCAGCCCTTCCTCAGCTTCACCTCGGGCTATGTGCAGCGCGCCGCCGGCCTGCTGCCGCAGCAGGGCACCCGCGCGCCCTGGCAGGTGCACCAGAGCTACCTGGCCGATCTGCTGGCCATCCGCTTCGGCCGGCTGGACGATGGCGTGCTGCAACTGCGCCGCGCCGGAGCAACCGCATGAAGCTCCATGGCCAGGTCGCCGTGCTCACCGGCGCCGCCAGCGGCATCGGCCGCGCCACCGCGCTGGCGCTGGCGCAGCGCGGCTGCCACCTGGCACTGGCCGACATCGACACCGCCGGCCTCGCCGACACCGCGGCAGCCGCGGCGGCCCAGGGCGTCCCCGTCAGCCAGCACCGGCTGGACGTGGCCAGCCGCGACGCGGTGGCCGCGCTGCCGACCGCGGTGCTGGCGCAGCACGGCCGCGTCAGCCTGCTGGTCAACAACGCCGGCGTGGCCCTGGGCGGCAGCTTCGACCAGGTGGCCGAGGCCGATTTCGACTGGCTGATGGACATCAACTTCCATGGCCTGGTGCGCATGACCCGCGCCTTCCTGCCGCTGCTGCGGCAGCAGCCGGTGGCGCGCATCGTCAACATCAGCAGCGTCTACGGCCTGATCGCGCCACCGGAGCAGACCGCCTACGCGGCGGCCAAGTTCGCGGTGCGCGGCTTCAGCCATGCGCTGCGGCATGAGCTGGCCGGCAGCACCGTGGGCATGACGGTGGTGCACCCCGGTGGCGTGGCCACCAACATTGCCCGCCGCGCCCGCCTGCCGGCTGATGCCGCGCCGGCCGATGTGCAGGCCCGCCTGGCCCTGGCCGAGAAGATGCTGCGCCTCTCGCCCGAGCGGGCAGCCGCCACCATCGTGCGCGGCATCGAGGCCGACCGCGCCCGGGTGCTGGTGGGCGGCGACGCCCACTTCATCGCCGCGCTGGAACGGCTGATGCCGGTGCGCTACTGGTCGGTGCTGGCGCGCTTGTTGCCTGCATGATCCCGCTGCAAAACCCCCACCCCTGAAGCCGAGGCCCCGATGAACGCCCCCCTGCCCCTGCCCGCCCTCGATGCCATCCGCCAGCACGAGGCCGAAATGGTCGCCATCCGCCAGCAGATCCATGCCAACCCCGAGCTGGCCTACGAAGAGCACGCCACCAGCGACCTGGTGGCCGAGCGGCTGCAGCGCTGGGGCTGGGAGGTGCACCGCGGCCTGGGCGGCACCGGCGTGGTGGGCACGCTGCGCGGCGCGCTGGGCAACAGCACCCGCCGCATCGGCCTGCGCGCCGACATGGATGCGCTGCCGATTGCCGAGACCAGCGGCAAGCCCTGGGCCAGCAAGGTGTTCGGCAAGATGCACGCCTGCGGCCACGACGGCCACACCGCCATGCTGCTTGCCGCCTGCCGCCACCTGGCCGCCACCCGCCAGTTCGACGGCATCCTGCATGCCGTCTTCCAGCCGGCCGAAGAGGGCCTGGCCGGCGCCCGCAAGATGCTGGAGGACGGCTTCCTCGATCTCTTCCCGTGTGACGCGATGTTCGGCATGCACAACATGCCCGGCCTGCCCGAAGGCCGCTTCCAGGCCGTGCCCGGCTTTGCGATGGCCAGCGGCGACACCTGCATCATCACCGTGCGCGGCACCGGCGGCCACGGCGCCATTCCGCAGACCGCGGTCGATCCGGTGGTGGCCGGGGCCAGCATCGTGATGGCGCTGCAGACCATCGTGGCGCGCAACGTGCCGCCGCTGCACACCGGCATCATCACCGTCGGCGCCTTCCTGGCCGGTGATGCACCCAACGTCATCCCCGGCACCGCCGAGCTGCGGCTCACGGTGCGCGCCATGCAGCCCACCGTGCGGGATCTGCTGGAACGCCGCATCACCGAGCTGGCCCAGGCCCAGGCCGCCAGCTACGGCGCCACGGCCGAGGTGAACTACATCCGCCGCTACCCGGTACTGAACAACACCCCGGAGCACACCGATTTCTGCAAGCAGCTGGTGCGCGACTGGCTGGGCGACACCGGCCTGGTCACCCACCCCGAGCCCTTGACCGCCAGCGAGGACTTCGCCTTCTTCCTGGAGAAGGTGCCCGGCTGCTACATCAACATCGGCAACGGCGTGGGCAGCGTCGGCGGCTGCATGGTGCACAACGCCGCGTACGACTTCAACGACCGGGTGCTGAGCACCGGCGCCACCTACTGGGTGAAGCTGGCCGAGCGCTGGCTGGCGCCGCAGGCCTGAGCGCGGCGCGTCCCTATGCTGCAGGTTGACCGCCTGCAGCACCGGTGGCCCACTGCGCGCTGGCCGGGCAGCCGCCCGTTGCCTGCAACTCGTGGGAGCTCCCGATGACCCTGGACAAGATCGCGCAAGGCAGCGCCGGACCGGTGGCCTTCGCCACGCTGGGCGGCGACACCGCCCTGGCCACCGAGGTGCAGCAGCGCCTCACCGAGGCCGGCCTGCTGGAGCCGCCGGCCGATGGCCAGTTCGGCCCCATCTCGCTGTGGGCGCTGGGTGAATTCATGGCCCGCATCGGCACGCCGGCCAAGTCGCAGCTGGACAAGGAATCGGCCCGGGCGCTGCTGGCGCCCAGCGTCAAGACGCTGTTCCCTCTGGTGCTGCCGCCCACGCTGGCCGGCCGCCTGGCCGCCGCGGTGCTGGCCAAGGGCTGGTGGTTCTGCCGCCACCCGGGCTGCGTGAACATCGTCTATGTCGAGGGCATGAACCCCGACGGCACCGCCAACGAAGACAAGCCCAACATCTTCAACGACCTGCGCACCGTGCTGCAGGTGGATGCCGACGGCGCGGTGCAGCTGGTCGGCAGCTGGCAAGGCACCACCGAGCCCGGCACCTACTACTCCAAGATCAAGGTGCTCGATCCCAACGGCGCGGCGCGCATCGCCTTCGGCCAGTACAAGGCCTGGGAGGTGGGCATGCACCCGCGCAATGGCGCCAACCCGCATGAAGCCCTGGTGCAGGTGGGCCCGATCACCGTGCACCGCGACCTGAACCAGGACTTCGAGCGCACCGGCGACAAGACCTTCACCGGCCTGTTCGGCGTCAACCAGCACTGGGGCTTCGACCTGCCGGAAAGCGACATCGGCAACGCCAGCGCCGGCTGCCTGGTGGGCCGCACCAAGGTCGGCCACCGCGAGTTCATGAAGGCGGTGAAGTCCGATGTGCGCTACATCGCCCGGCCGGGCTTCCGCTTCACCACCGCGGTGCTGGCGGCCGCCGACGTGCCGGACAGCCCGGCCTGAGCACCGGCCGCCGCCACCGTCACCGCGGCGGCGGCACCGGCTGGCCCAGCGCCCGCCGCCACAGCCAGGCCCAGGCGCGGCCCACGGCGGGCCGCATGCCCAGCTGCTCGGCCACCGGCAGCGGCACCCAGGCATCGCCCTGGCGCTGCGCAATCGCAAAGCGGAACACATAGGCCGGCTGCTGGCCCATGCGCAGGTCGGTGATGTGCAGGCGGCCGTCGGTCGCATCCAGCGCATAGAAGCCGTGGCTGAAGGCGGCGATGCGCTGCGCGCCGTCCAGCGCCTGCACCGCCGGCCACAGCGCGGTGCCACGGTCGAAGCGGTCGAAGGCCATGGCCGGGCCGCGGTCCAGCACCGAGCGGAAGCCCTCGTGGTACGCATCGCCCTGCACCGCCACCACCCGCCACAGCAGGGTGTTCAGCGGCGCCGGCGTCACCAGCAGCCGCTCGGCCACGATGCCCTGCGCCGCCAGCGCGGCCCGGGCCACCTGGGTGACGTGCTGCTGTGCCCACACGCCCCAGGCCAGGTAGGCGGTGCTCAGCACCAGGCCGGCGGCATTGGCGGCCAGGCCACGCCCGGTGCCGCCGCTGCGCAGGGCCCAGAGGGTGCCCACCAGCAGCGGCAGGGTGTAGGCCGGGTCGATGATGAACACGCTGCCCACACCGTAGGGGTGGTTGGTGAACGGCAGGCCCAGCTGGGTGCCGTACACCGTCATCGCATCCAGCAGCGGGTGGGTCACCAGCGCCAGCCACATCGCCAGCATCCAGCGCCGCCACAGCGTGCGCTGGCCGCTCAGCCAGGCCACCAGCGCGCCGAAGGGCAGGGCGAACAGCGTCAGCCAGAACGGCGCATGCGTCTCGGCGCGGTGCAGCACCATGTTGCGGATCGGGTCGCCATGGTCGATCAGCACATCCAGGTCGGGCAGGGTGCCGGCCACCGCACCCCAGGCGGCGGCCTTCCACACCGCCGTGCGGCGGCCCATCACGGCCACGCCCACGGCGGCGCCCAGGGCGATCTGAGAGAGGGAATCCATGGGCGCGGATTCTCAGGGCGCGCGGGTGACAGCGCCGGCCTGGGGCCGATCGCCACAATCGGCCGCTTTCACGCCCGCCAGGACACCCGCCATGCCCGCACCCGACATCCACGCCGTCATCTGGGACTTCGGCGGCGTCATCAGCTCGTCGCCCTTCGAGGCCTTTGCCGCCTACGAGCAGGCCCATGGCCTGCCGGCCGACTTCCTGCGCACCGTCAACGCCACCAACCACCTCGACAACGCCTGGGCCCGCTTCGAGCGCAGCGACATCGACCTGGCCACCTTCGACGCCGAGTTCGCCGCCGAGAGCGCCGCGCTGGGCCATGCGGTGCGCGGCAAGGCGGTGATCGCCCTGCTCGGCGGCACCATCCGGCCGCAGATGGTGCAGGCACTGCGGGTGCTGCGCGGGCGGCTGAAGATCGGCCTGATCACCAACAACGTGGCCAGCCCCGGGGCCGAGAACGCCGACCCCACCGGGCGGGATGCGGTGCTGCCGCTGTTCCACCACGTGATCGAAAGCGCCAAGCTCGGCCTGCGCAAGCCCGATCCGCAGATCTACCGGCTGATGTGCGAGGCGCTGGCGGTGGCGCCAGAACACTGCGTCTTCCTCGACGACCTGGGCGTGAACCTGAAGCCCGCGCGCGACATGGGCATGCACACCATCAAGGTGGGCGACCCGGACGTGGCGCTGGCCCAGCTGCAGGCGCTGGTGGGCTTCCCGCTGCAGGGCTGAACGCCGGAAAGCCGGGGTCTTGACCGGCCTGTTCGGCGCATCGGCCCATCGCGGCCCGGGCAGCATGGGCCATCGGCTGGCACCTTGTCCGGCCCGGGAGGCCCGCATGCAGCACGCCGACACCACACCCCTGCCCCCCACGCTGGCACCGCTGCTGGTGCTGCCGCTGCCCACGCTGGTGCGCTTCGGCCGGCTGATGCGCGCCGAGGGCTGGGAGGTGGACCTGCAGCGCATGTGCGTGGACGACGGCTACGCGCTGGACTGCCTGGCCGCCGGCCACTGCAGCAGCGACGCCCGGCTGCGCGATGCGGCCGTGGGCCTGTTTGCCGCCTTCCACCGCAACACCGGCCAGCCGGAAGCGGTGCACTGAACGGTCAGGGCGGCGCGGCCGCCAGCAGCGCCAGCGCCTCGCTGCGCCACCAGTTGGCGGCGGCCAGCCAGCCTTCCCACACGCAGCCGTTGCAGCCGCGGCCGCAGCAGGTGGTGGGCTCGGCCGGCGGCGGGCGCAGCGCCAGGCCCTGCGCCGTCAGCCGGGTCTGCAGATCGGCCAGCACCGGGCGGGCGCTGGGTGCGTCCAGCAAGGGCGGCAGCGGGTCGGTCACCACACCACCCGGGCGGATCACTCGGCCTTGATGCCGGCGCGCTGGATCACGGCCTTCCAGCTGTCGTGCTCGTCGCGGATCACCTTGGCAAAGGCCTCGGGCGGGCCGGTCACCGGGTCGGCGCCGAGCTGGCGCAGGCGGTCGGCCACGTCGGGCGCACGCATCAGCGTGTTCAGTTCGCGGTTGAGCCGCTGCACCACCTCGGCCGGCGTGCCCGCCGGCGCGAAGAAGCCGAACCAGTTGCTGAACGCCAGGCCGGGCACACCCAGCTCGGTGAAGGTGGGCACATCGGGCAGCGAGCCCGAGCGCTGCGCACCGGTGACGGCCAGCGCCCGCACCCGGCCGTCCCTGATGTGCGTCTGCGCCGAGACGATGCTGTCCATCAGGAAGGTGATCTGGCCGGCGATCAGGTCGGTCACCACCAGGCCGGTGCCGCGGTAGGGGATGTGCACCACGAACAGCCCGCCCGCACGCCACTTGAACATCTCGGCCGACAGGTGCGGATAGGTGCCGATGCCGCTGGAGCCGAAGTTGTACTTGCCCGGGTTGGCCTTCAGCGTCTTGATCAGGTCGAGCGCATTGCCCTTGGGGAAGCCCGCGCCCACCACCAGCACGCTGGGCGCGTTGGCCACATGGGCGATGGGCGCGAAGTCGCGGAACGCGTCGTACGGCATCTTCGGGTTCAGCGCCGGGCCGATGGAATGCGTGCTGCTGGTGGCCAGCAGCAGGGTGTGGCCGTCGGCCGGCGCCTTGGCCACCAGATCGGACCCGATGGTGCCGCCGGCGCCGGGCTTGTTGTCGATCACCACCTGCTGGCCGAGCGCGGCACCCAGCTTCTGCGCCAGCAGCCGGCCGATGATGTCGGTGGCGCCGCCGGCCGGAAACGGGATCACCAGCCGCAGCGGCTTGGCCGGCCAGGCCTGGGCGGCGGCCGGCAGCGGCAGGCTGGCGGCAGCCAGGGCGGACAGGGCGATCAGGGAAGCGCGGCGTTGCATGGTCAGGGCGGTGCAGTGGCTGGGGCCGCAGTGTCGCCGCTCGCGGCGACACACACCCGCCATGCGGCCACTGCCAGGGTGTGCATCCACAGGAACTCGCGGCCCATCCATTGCAGCAGCTCGGCATGGAAGGCCGGCCGCAGCCGCCACTGGCGCGGGCCCAGCGGCTCCAGCCAGCCCTGCTCCACCGCGGCCAGCAGGAAGTTGCGGGCCGACCCGCGCGACACGCCCACCCGTTCGGCGATCTGCTGCGGCCAGCCCATGGTGTGCACCTGGCCGTCGGGCTGCACCTGCATGTGGCGCACCAGGCTCAGCAGCTGCGGATAGCCCTTCTCGCGGTTGGTGATCCAGTTCATCGCCGGCAGGCCGTGGGTGATGGCGAAGCGCTCGTGCAGCAGCGGCAGCATGCGGTAGGTGAACAGCTCGGCCACGAAACCGGGCGTGTCGACCATCTGCTGCGGCGTGGCCGGCAATGGCAGCGTGGGCGCGATGCCGCCCAGGAAGCCCTGCACATAACCGGCCATGGCCCGGCGCAGCAGCGGCGTGGGCTCCAGCGGCCGCAGCCGCGCATCACCCGGGCCCGGCGCCGGCTGCAGCAGGCCGGCCACCCGCGCATGCGCCAGGATGGTCTTGATGCGGGAGGCGCCGCCCTCGACCAGGCGGTGGTCGAGCCGGGCGTAGAAATCCAGCACCCGACCCGGCGTGATGCTGACGCCGGGCAGGCTGGCATCCCGCTGGTGGTCCAGCCACAGGCAGGCCAGCAGCAGCACATAGCGGGCGTTGTTGCGCATCACGCTGCCCAGCACCGGCGTGGCGTTGTAGCCGGCCTGCCAGCCGTCGGCAAAGCTGCGCATGCCGTCCCCGAAGCCGGGCCGCTGCGACAGGGCCGCGGCGGCAGCGGTCAGGCCGGGGATGTCGAGCGTGCCGGCGCGCCAGTCACGCGGGTGGTGGCGCAACCAGGGCACCGGGGCGGGCAGGGGATGGGGCGACGGCAACAGCACAGCCCGCATGATGGCAAACCAGGCGGCCCGGCGCATGCGGGCCCGACCCGATGCGCCGCGGCCAGGCTAGCGGCCGCCCTGGGCGTCGTCGATGCGGATGGTGGTGCCGGTGACGAACTCGCTGGCCGGCGACACCAGGTAGAGCAGGGTGCTGTCCATCTGCGCCGGGTCACCCAGCCGCGGCCGGGGGAAGTTCTGGGTGATGTCGCCCACCCGCTGCAGCATGCCGTCCATCATCTCCGAGGCAAACGCGCCCGGCGCGATGGCATTGACGTTGATGCCGAACTTGGCCCACTCCACGGCCAGCGCCTCGCTCATGCGCACCACCGCCATCTTGGTGGTGGCGTACAGCGCGGCGCCGCCGCCCTTGTACTGGAAGGCCGCCATCGACGCGATGTTGACGATGCGCCCCGGCAACTGGGCGGCCATGCGCCGACGGGCGAACTCGCAGCTCAGCAGCCAGGGCGCGCGCAGGTTGACGCTGAGCACCCGGTCGATGTCGGCCACGGCCATCTTGTGGGCGCGTTGCGCATCGGGGATGCCGGCGTTGTTGACCAGGATGCCGGGCGAGGCGCCCAGCCGCGCCTCGATCGCATCGAACAGCGGGGCGAACTGGGCGTCCTGTGTCACGTCCAGGGCAAACGCCTCGGCGCGGCCGCCGGCAGCGCGGATGGTCTGCACCAGGGCGTCGAGCCGGTCGGTGCGGCGGGCGGCCACGGCCACGGTGGCGCCGGCGGCGGCCAGCACCCGGGCGAAGCGGTGGCCCAGGCCGGACGAGGCACCGGTGACCAGGGCCACCTGGCCGCTCAGGTCGAACGAGGCATTGGGCAGGGGGAAATCAGGCATGGCAGTGGGCTCGGCTGACAGGGGCCCCCAGGGGACCACCGCCGGCCCAGGCGCGTCGGTCACCCGCGGGACAAGGCCTGCTGCAGGGCTCAGCCGAAACCGATCGCCGCCGCCTGGTTGGCCAGGCAGGCCAGCACGCTGTGGGCCACGATGCCCGAGGTCTTGGGATTGGCCGCCGTGCTGGCGCCCGACACCGTCACCTGCAGCCGCGAGCCCAGGCCCTCGGCATCAATCTGCCCGGTGTTGCCGGTGGCCGCCGGGTCGGCCACCAGCTGCACCGTGGTGGCCTCGAAGCCCAGGCCGGCCAGGGCCACTGCCGCAGCCAGGTTGGCGTTCTTCGGAAAACCCAGCGCCGCCTGCCGCGCGGTGCCGCTGAACACCACCGCGGGCGCGCGCAGCGCCAGCAGATCCACCTGCTGCTCGGCCGGCGTGCCCAGCCAGGCCTGCGGCGGCTTGGTGGAGGTGTAGCGCACCCGCTGCAGGCCAGCCTGGCGCAGCGCCATCAACCCGTCGAGCCCGGCGATGGCGCCCACCGGCAGCACCAGCCGCGTGCCACCCTGGCGCGCCGCCTGCGCCAGCGCGGCATGCACGGCCGCATCAGCCAGCGCGCCCACCGACAGCGCCAGCAGCGGCGTGCCGCTGGCCAGCACCGCCACGCCATGGGCCACCACCGCGCCCTGGCCGGCGGCCTCCACCACGCCATCGGGCGCCAGGGCCAGCAGCGCGGCCAGGTCGGTCACCACCGCCACGCCAGCCAGCACCGCGGCCTGGGCTGCCGTCACCTGGTGCGGGCGCACCAGCACGGCGGTGAGCTGGTGGCCGGGCACCGGCGTGTGCGCCACCGCCGCCACCAGGGACTGGCCGATGGCGCCGAAGCCGAGGATGCCGAAACGCCTGGGTTGCATGGGGATGGCTGACAGTGGCAGGAACTGCGCAGTGTGCCTGCGCCGCGCAACAGGCCGCGTGAACGCCCGGCCCGGCGCACCAGGCAAGATGGCGACATGCCCGCCGCCCACCCACCCCCCACACCACCCGCACCCGCCCGCAACCCGCTCAGCCCGAAGAAGCTGCTGCTGAGCAAGTGGACGGCGGTGACGCCGCAGCACAAGGAGCGGCATTTCATCGTCACCCGCGTGGTGCTGCCCGAGCCGCCGGCCACCCGCATCGAGCTGGTGGAGCTGGAGGCGGTGCACTCGAAGCGCAGCCTGGTGCTGCCGTGGCGGGCGCTGACCGATGCGGCGGTGTGGCGACGGGGATGGCTGTGAAGTGCCCGCCCGAAACGACTAGACTCCCGCCCCATGCGCCGCTGGCTCGCCATCCTGTTGCTGGTCTTGCTGCCGCTCCAGTCCACCTGGGCGGCCGTGGCCAGCTATTGCGCGCATGCGGCGGCCGGCGCGGTTGACCACGGCGGCCACCACGGCCAGGCGGACACCAGCCACGCCGATCACGGCGTGGTGCCTGAACAGCCGGTGTCGTCCGACAGCGCGTCTTGCGTCCTGTCGGGCATGGGCTGCGGCCACTGCCACGGCCACGGCGCCGGCATGCTGTCGGTGGCCAGCGGCTTCGTGCCGGCGGCACACGGTGGCGCCCCCAGCGCCGCGACTGCCGTGCCAGGTGCCGAGCACCTGCCTGCCCAGCCCGAACGCCCCCAGTGGGCGCGCCTCGCCTGATCGGCGAGGCAGGGTTCTTCTCTTCCCGAACCTGATCCGCGCCTGAACGCGCCAAGGCGGCTGATGGCCGCTGCGGCGCGCCGGGCCGGTGGCGACCGCTGCGTCGCCCCTTGCCGATCTCCCGTGTCCCCCCTCAACACTGGAGCATCGGATGCATCCGACAACACACGCGGCCAGGCCGGCACGGTTGGCCTGGCTGGCCGCCATCCTGGCCGGCATCGGCCTCGGCGCGGCAGCACAGACCGCCGCGCAGCCAAGCCTGCAAGACCTCTTCGACGCCGCCTGGGCACGCCAGCCTGAGGCCCAGGCCCTGCAGGCCCGCCGCGACGCGGCCCGGGCCCAGCAACGTGCAGCCGCGGCCTGGACACCCGAGCCCCCGGCCATGGAAGCCAGCCTGCGCAGCGACCGGCTGGGCCGCAACGACGGTGCGCGCGAACTGGCGCTGGGCATCGCCGTGCCGCTGTGGCTGCCGGACGAGCGCCGCCGCAGTGGCGCGCTGGCCGATGCCGCGCTGGCCGCCACCGGAAGCCGCGCCAGCGCCGCCCGGCTGCGCCTGGCCGCCGCGCTGCGCGAGGCCTGGTGGCAATGGCAGCGCGCCGTCGCCGATGTCGACACCGCCCGGGCGCAGCGGGACAGCGCGCGGCAGCTGGCAGCCGATGTGGCACGCCGCACCCAGGCCGGCGAGCTGGCCCGCGCCGACCAGAACCAGGCCGACGCCGCGGTGGCCGGCGCGGACGCCGCGCTGGCCCAGGCCGAGGCGGCCGCCGCCGCCGCACGCCAGCAGCTGCAGGCCATCACCGGCAGCGCGATCGCCCCCACACCCGCAGCGGCAGCGCTGTCCGAGCCCGAGCCCACCGGTGGCGAGGCAGCCGTGCACCCGGCCCTGGCCGCGTTGCAGGACCAGGCGGCGGTGGCCGAGCGTACCGCCGCGCTGGCCGCCACGCAGTCGCGCGCCCATCCCGAGATGACGCTGGCCACCACGCGCGACCGCGGCGCGGCGGGGGAGCGCGCGGCGCAGAGCCTGACGCTGGCGATCCGCATCCCGTTCGGCGGCGGACCGCGGCACGACGCCCGGGTGGCGGCCGCACGGGCCGATGCCACCGAAGCCCAGGCGCAGCTGGCGCTGGACCGCGCGCGGCTGCAGTCGGACCGCGAGGCCGCCATCGCGCGGGTCGACGCGGCCCGCGCGCAGCAGGCCGCAGCCGAGCGCCGCGCCCGCCTGGCCCGCGAGACCCGCGGCTTCTTCGAGAAATCGTTCCGCCTGGGCGAGACCGACCTGCCGACCCGGCTGCGCATCGAGGCCGAGGCCACCGAGGCCGATCGCCAGGCCGCCCGCAGCCGCATCGAACTGGCGGCCGCCATCTCGGCCTGGCGCCAGGTCCTGGGCCTGCTGCCGCAGTGAGCGCCGCGCCCCCACCCCACATCCCGTCCGGAACCCGACCATGACACCCTGTTCCCCCCTGGCTGCGCTGCTGGTCAGCCTTGCCACCGCCTGGGCCACCGCCGCGCACGCCGGCCCGGGCCATGACCACGGCGACGCCGCGCCCGCACCCAGCGGGCCGGCGCTGCCGCGCTTCACCGCCACGTCCGAGACCTTCGAGCTGGTGGGCGTGCTCAACGGCCGGCAACTCACGCTGTACCTGGACCGCGCCGCCGACAACGCGCCGGTCGCCGGCGCGCAGATCGCGCTGGAGATCGCCGGCGTCCAGCACCAGGCCCAGGCCCAGGACGACACCTACGGCGTGACGCTGGCCGAGCCGCCCAAGCCGGGCGTGCTGCCCGTCACCGCCACGGTGACCACCGGCGCCGAGCTGGACCTGCTCGCCGGCGAGCTCGACCTGCAGGAAGACGCGCACGCGGACGGTGCAGCGCACAGCCACGCCTGGCCGGCACCCGCCGGCTGGGCCGCTGCCGGCCTAGCCGCGCTGGCGGCCCTCATCGCCATCGGCCGCCGCCTGGCAGCCCGCCGTCAACGCCCCACCGGAGCCGCCGCATGACAGCGCACCGCACCCTCCGTCTGTGCACGCTGGTCCTGGCCCTGTGGACAGCGGGCCTGCACCCGCCCGCCTGGGCCGGCCCGGGCCACGACCACGGCGACGCCCCTGCCGCGCCCAGCGCCAACGGCCCGCAGCGCCTGCCCGATGGCAGCGTCTTCCTGCCCAAGCCGGCACAGCGCCAGCTGGGCGTGCGCACCCTGCCCACCGAGGCGGCTGCGCTGCCGCGGTCGTTCGCGCTGAACGGCCAGGTGGTGCCGGACCCCAACGCCGGTGGCCAGGTGCAGCCGCTGAACGCCGGCCGCATCGAGCCGGGCCCGCGCGGCCTGCCCAACCCCGGGCAGCTGGTGAAGAAGGGCGAGGTGCTGGCCTATGTGGTGAGCGCGGTGGCGCCTGTCGAGCGGGCCAACCAGGCCGCCCAGCTGGCGGAGCTGCGCGCGGCCCAGTCGCTGGCCGGCCAGCGCGCGGCGCGCCTGCAGGCGCTGACCGACACCGTGCCGCGCAAGGACATCGAGGCGGCCCAGAGCGACGCGCAGAGCCTGGCCGCGCGCATCGCGGCGCTGGGCACGGCCGTGGCCCCGCGCGAGGCGCTGGTGGCGCCGGTGTCGGGCGCCATCGCGGCCGCGCATGTGGTGACCGGCCAGGTGGTCGATGCGCGCGCGCTGCTGTTCGAGATCGTCGACCCGGCGCGCCTGCGCATCGAGGCCCTGGCCTTCGATGCGGCCATCGCCACCGACATCGGCAGCGCCAGCATCGCCATCGGCGAGCAGCGGGTGCCGCTGCGCTTCATCGGCGCCGCCCGCAGCCTGCGGGCGCAGGCGCTGCCGCTGGTCTTCAGCGCCCAGGGCCCGCAGCTGGCCGCGCTGGCCGTGGGCCAGCCGGTGCAGGTGTTCGTGCAGGGCCGGACGCTGGTGCAGGGCATCGCGGTGCCGGTGGCCGCGCTGATGCGCAACCCGGCCAACCAGACCATCGTCTGGGTGAAGACGGCGCCCGAGCGCTTCGAGCCGCGGGTGGTGACCACCACGCCGCTGGACGGCGTGCGGGTGGCCGTGACCTCGGGCCTGCAGCCCGGTGACCGAATCGCCACCCAAGGCGCCACCCTGATCAACCAGGTGCGCTGACATGGTGCCCCCACGCTCACTTCGTTCACTGCCCCCCAAGGGGGCGCAGGCCTCCCTTGGGGCGGCCCGGCGGGAGTCCTGACATGTTCAAGTGGCTCCTCGACAGCAGCCTGGCCAACCGACTGCTGGTGCTGATCAGCGCCGTGGTGCTGATGGTCTACGGCGCGTTCACGCTGACGCGCACGCCGGTGGACGTGTTCCCCGATCTCAACAAGCCCACGGTCACCGTGATGACCGAGACCGGCGGCATGGCCGCCGAGGAGGTGGAGCAGCTCGTCACCTTCCCGCTCGAGACCACGATGAACGGCCTGCCGGGCGTGGAGAGCGTGCGCTCCACCTCGTCGGCCGGCCTGTCGTTCCTGTATGTCACCTTCGACTGGAGCGTGGACATCTACCGCGCCCGCCAGCTGGTGGCCGAGCGGCTGGCCGCCATGGAAGAGGGCCTGCCCGACGGCCTGGTGCCGCGCATGGGGCCGATCAGCTCGATCATGGGCGAGATCCTGCAGATCGCCATCCCCGTCGACGAACGGAAGATCAGCCCGATGGCGGTGCGCGAGTACGCCGACTGGGTGCTGCGGCCGCGGCTGCTGGCCGTGCCCGGCGTGGCCCAGGTCATCCCCATCGGCGGCCAGGTGCGGCAGTACCAGGTGCAGCCCAGCACCGCTCGCATGGCCGAACTGGGCATCACGCACGACCAGCTGGAAGCGGCGCTGCGCGGCTTCTCGGCCAACACCTCGGGCGGCTTCCTGGAGCTGAACGGGCGCGAGTACCTGATCCGCCACCTCGGCCGCACCTCGCGCCTGGAGGACCTGAGCAACCTGGCCGTGGGCAGCACCCGCGGCCAGCCCATCCTGCTGCGGCAGATCGCCGAGGTGACGTTTGCCGCTGCCATCCAGCGCGGCGATGCGGGCTTTGCCGGCAAGCCGGCGGTCATCCTCGGCATCCAGAAGCAGCCCACGGCCGACACGATCGCGCTGACCCGCACCATCGAGGACGCGCTGACCGGGCTGAAGGCCTCGCTGCCCGCCGGCATGGAGGCGCCGCGCGTCACCTTCCGCCAGGCCAGCTTCATCGAGGCCTCGATCACCACGCTGCAGGGCAAGCTGATCGGCGCATCGGTGTTCGTCGCGGTGATCCTGTTCTTCTTCCTCGGCACGCTGCGGCCCACCGTGATTGCACTGACCGCCATCCCGGTCTCGATCTTCATCACCGCGCTGGTCTTCCGCCACTTCGGCCTGTCGATCAACACCATGACGCTGGGCGGCCTGGCGATCGCCATCGGCGGCCTGGTGGACGACGCGGTGGTGGATGTGGAGAACATCCTGCGCCGGCTGAAGGAAGACCGGGCACGGCCACCGCAGGAGCGGCAACCCACGCTGCAGCTGGTGGCCAGGGCATCGATGGAAGTGCGCTCGGGCATCCTCTACGCCACCGTCATCATCGTGCTGGTGTTCCTGCCGCTGTTTGCGCTGCCGGGCATCGAAGGCCGGCTGTTCGTGCCGCTGGGCGTGGCCTTCATCGCGTCCACGCTGGCATCGCTGCTGGTGTCGGTGACGGTGACGCCGGTGCTCAGCTTCTACCTGCTGCCGCGCCTGAAGACGCTGGACCATGGCGACACCCGCGCCCTGGCCTGGCTGAAGCGGCACTACCGCGGCAGCCTGCAGGTGCTGCTGCAGCGCCCCCGGGCGGCGCTGGCCACCGCCGGCCTGGCGGTGCTGGTGGCGACAGCGGCCGTGCCCTTCTTTCCCACCACCTTCCTGCCGCCGTTCAATGAAGGCACGCTGCTGGTGGGCCTGCGCCTGAACCCCGGCGTCACGCTGAGCGAGAGCTCGACGCTGGCGCGCCAGGCCGAGGTGCTGATCGCCCAGGTGCCCGAGGTCACGCATGTCGGCCGGCGCAGCGGCCGGGCCGAGCTGGACGAGCATGCCGAAGGCGTGCATGTCAGCGAGCTCGATGTCGGCATCGTGCCGGCCGAGCAGCTGACGCGGCCGATGGAGGCGGTGCGCGCCGACATCCGCCGCCAGCTGGCCAACCTGCCCGCGGCCATCGAAGTGGGGCAGCCGATCTCGCACCGCATCGACCACATGCTGTCGGGTGTGCGCTCGCAGATCGCGATCAAGATCTACGGCGAAGACCTGGACGCGCTGCGCAGCCAGGCCGATGCGCTGCGGCAAAGGCTGGCCGGCATCCCCGGCATCGCCGACCTGGCGGTGGAGAAGCAGGTGCTGGCGCCGCAGATCAAGGTGCGGGTGGACCATGCCGCCGCGGCGCAGTACGGCGTGCCCGCGCCGCAGATCCTGGCCACGCTGCAGGGCCTGGTGGAGGGCGAACGGGTGGCGCAGATCGTGGAGGGCAACCGGCGCTTTGCGCTGGTGGTGCGGCTGCCGGAATCGGCACGCTCGGTGGACGGGCTGGCGCAGATCCTGATCGAGACGCCGGCCGGCCGCATCCCCTTGTCCAAGCTGGCCACGATCGAAGACAGCGACGGCCCCAACCAGATCAGCCGTGACGACGGCAAGCGGCGCATCGTGCTGTCGGCCAATGCCGCGGGGCGGCCGCTGTCGGAGGTGGTGGCCGACATCCGCCAGGCCACCGCGCAGACGCGGCTGCCCGAAGGCATGTTCATCACACTGGGTGGCCAGTTCCAGGCGCAGGAGGAAGCGGCGCGGCTGATCAGCCTGCTGTCGGTCGTCTCGCTGACGGTGATGTTCGTGGTGCTGTACAGCCGCTACAAGAGCGCGGTGCTGTCGGCACTGATCATGGTGAACATCCCGTTGGCGCTGGTGGGCGCGGTGATCGGCCTGTGGCTGTCAGGCCAGCCGCTGAGCGTGGCCGCGATGGTGGGCTTCGTCACGCTGGCGGGCATCTCGGTGCGCAACGGCATTTTGAAGGTCAGCCACTACATCAACCTGATGCGCGCCGAGGGCGAGCCGTTCGGCCAGCCGATGATCGTGCGCGGCTCGCTGGAGCGGCTGAGCCCGGTGCTGATGACCGCGCTGGTGAC
This sequence comes from Pseudaquabacterium pictum, assembly GCF_005403045.1. Taxonomy (GTDB): domain Bacteria; phylum Pseudomonadota; class Gammaproteobacteria; order Burkholderiales; family Burkholderiaceae_C; genus Pseudaquabacterium; species Pseudaquabacterium pictum. Next base: position 90,733 of record NZ_BJCL01000011.1, on the reverse strand, counting down.
CGCCTTTGCGCTGGCGCCGCTGCTCTTCGAGGCCGAGCGCCCCGGCACCGAGGTGCTGCACCCGGTGGCGGTGGTGATCTTCTCGGGCCTGATCAGCGCCACCCTGCTCGACACCTTCCTGACACCCGCGATGTTCTGGCTGTTCGGCCGCCGGCATGCCGAGCGGCTGCTGAACGACCGGGACACCGAGGCCTTGTGACCCCGGCCCCGACCCCGGCACCGGCCGACCCTTCCCTCAACCCCCTGAAAGGACTCTCATGACGAACCGATTCCCCCTGGCCGCCGTCACCTTCGCCCTGGCCCTGTCCCTGGCCGGCCCGGCCCATGCCGCCGGCGCGCACGACCACAGCCCCAAGCACGGCGGCGTGGTGACCGAGACCAAGGAGATGGACATGGAGCTGGTGGCCAAACCCACGGTGTTGCAGCTGTACCTGCGCGGCCACGGCCAAGGTCAGAAGATCGATGTCTCCAAGGCCACCGCCAAGCTGACGCTGCTGACCGGCACCGAGAAGCAGGAAGCCACGCTGCAGCCCGCGGGCGACAAGCTGGAGGCCAGCGGCAGCTTCAAGGTGGGGCCAGGCACCAAGGCGGTGGCCGTGGTGACGGTGGGGGGGAAGGCGGCGACGGCGCGGTTTGCGGTGAAGTGAGTGGATTGCCTCACCGCACGCAGGTGCGGCAGGAGCCCGGTCAGCAGCGACGCCGCCGCGCCGCTGCTCCCACCGCGAGCAGACCCAGCGCCATCAGCGCATAGGTGCTGGGCTCGGGGATCGGCGAGATCTCCCAACGGAAGGTGCCGTTCATCTGCGCGCTCCTGTTGAAGCCGGTCTCAGCGCTGAGGTTGGCGTTGTTCATCAACGACACGGTGTACTCGTTGCCCGGGGTCAAGCCTGCCTCGAAGGTACCGCTCGTGGTCGGATCGAAGACATCGCGGATGACCGAGCTCTGCTCGGGCTCCGGACCACCCGTCACCACAATCTCCCAGCCTTGCAAGCCGAAGGTGCTGCCGGTTCCGACCACGTTGTAGTGAACGCGGAACTGTGCGTCGCCGGGATTGGCGATGAACGTGTAGCTCCAATCTGGCAGGGCGGTGTTCAACGTGGTCATGATCCGCGGCGAGTCGATCTCGACGCTCCATTCCCAGCCGTACCCCTCGAAGCTGACGACACCGGCATCGGCGCTGGCCCAGACGGCATTGCCGTAGCCCTGGGCGGTGGCCGAATTGCTCTTCGCATCGGTGCTGAACGCCATGCCACCGACAGAAAGCGGGTTCAACGCGGATCCCCAGGCATCACTCGTTTTGTCGACATGGACCTCACCAGCGATCTCCACTGTGGCCTCGAAGCTCATCGAGGCTGCCAGCGGCGTGGCGGCCAGCGCGGGTCCGGTGACGCCGGCGGTCATTGCAGCCAACGTCAGGAGAGAAAACTGCACCTTCATGGGCTTGGTCCTTGTCGCAATGGATGTCGGATCCAGTCTAGCGAGCCCACCGACGTGCCACGCCCCCCCGGATTGCGGGGGCCGGTCAAGGGTCTGCGCGACTTGATGCGACTGCCCTCACGGCGCGCCGGACTTGTTGCTCAGGTCATTCCTTGCTCTGCTGTTGCCGGAGAAGGGGGCGAAACGGCTGCGGTTCAGTAGCAGGTGATCAGTCGCCTGCGTCGACAACGGGAGGGCGCCAGCCCGGATCGCGCAGACGCTGAAGGCGCCAGGCCAGCACGCTTTCTTTCGGCCACTGCGCCTGGCGTTCGGGGAGCAGCATGCGCCGGTGATGCAGCGCGACGAGCCGATGCAGGTCAGGCACACGGTCGTCGAGGGCTGGGCTCACGTGCCAGCACAAATCCGGACCGGGCGCGATCAGGTTGCGGTCCATCGCCCAGTGCATGTCCGGTGTGAGCGCAATGCCGTTGCGTGGATCGTCGTCACCAGAGATGGAGAACGGATGAATGTGAGCCGCCTCAACCATCGCCTCACCCCCTTGGAGCAACACACGGTGACCGGTTGCAGCGCAGCGGTAGTCATAGAACTCGATCACCACGCTGCGAAAGGCAGCGCTGCGCACATAGGCCGGTGGTCGGGGCTCTGCAAGGACTGCTTGTGGCTCTCGCAAAGTGCGTTCGTAGCGGCTGACCGCGCGGCTGCGTTGCGCCATGCGGTTCAGTTCCTGCAGTCCCCGCTGAAACCACCGTCGTGCGATCGCATCCGATAGCGCGATGGTCGCGTCGGCGTCCTGCAGCAAGTCGAACAGCGCATCGTCCAGACGCACGTGGTCGATGCGTTGGACGATCGCGCTGTCGCTGCGTGCGGTGTCCATTGCAGCCACCACCACCTCGCACCCCACTCGCGGCACCAGATGCCAGAAGCTTGACTGCCTGTTGCGCAATCGCCCCTTGAGGTGGAAAAACGGAAAGTAGGCGTTTGGGTGATCGCCTTCACGTCGGACGGCGTCGAAGTACCGGCGGTAGCGCTCCAACAGCGGCGGCTCGTAGGCAATGCGGTTCTCTCGCAAGCCACCCGCGAGTGCCAGGTCCAGCACGGCCAGCAGCATGCAGATCTTGTGCGGGCTCGCCCGACCGTTGGTGCTGTTGATCACGAGGCTGTCGAAACAAGCCTCGTAGTGCCGCAGCGCGTCGCTCCGGGCCTTGGACATGTTCACGTGACTTCGCGAATTCCGATGGATTGGAGGTAGCTGTAAGTCCCGTCGTAGAACGCTGGCGTGCGTGTTGGGTCTTCGGGCTCGCCATGTGGCACAACGATCACCATCCCTTGCCGCGCACGGGTCAGCAACACACGATAGGCGTTCTTCAGGTACAGACGGCGATCCGGCTTGTGGATGTGCTGCCAGCGATCGCCGACGAACGCGTGGTGCTGCCAACCGGCCGGCTGGTGGCGAAGATCGGCATCCCAGACAACGCCCACCCAGTCGAGTTCCAGGCCTTGCACTTGGAACTCGGTCGCCACGTCTTCGAGGTAGTACGACGAGCGGACATCCTCGCGATCGTTGAGGAACCAATTGACCGGGTCGACGGGCGTACGAACGTCGATGGCATGGGGCTTCAGCCGCAAGGCCTGCGATGACACGACGAGGCCGTAGCGCTCACTCCCGCGCGCCTGGCGGCGCAGCCAGCGCCGCGCGCTATCGACGGACCTCGTCATCACCAGCGGGAAGTTCGCAGCGAATTCTCGGTAAAGCGACGCTGCGGCGTCGACCTCCAGATCGAGTACCCGCTTGACGAAGTCCGATACATGTTCCGCACGGAACGACCGCATCGAGACACCCAGGTGCAAGTCATCGTCGATGTGCACCCTCGGGTTGCCTGCCATCGCAGCGATGGTGTCGCCAGCAGCGTACTCGGAGCCCATCAGTTGGGAGGAAAGGTGGACGTGCCATTCTGGGTAGGTGGTGCGCACCACCTCTAGCCACTCGCCGATGCCTGCCTCACCTGTGTTGATCTCCTGCCCGCCACCCACAAGACACACGATCACGGCCCAGTCGCGATGGCGGTCCAGACACGAGATGAGGAAGTCCGGCTCAGACTGTCGGAAACCCACTCGGCCTTTCTTGCGCTGCATGAAGTCAGCAGTCTTGGCCAGGTTCCAAGCGCGCTGCGCCTCATCGAAGATGGTGACGTGCTCGGGCGGCTGCGAGGGGTCCTTGAGACCCTCATCCCGAAAGTGGTGCACAGCCTGAATGAAGGCCTTGACTGCTTGCCGGGCAATACCCTTCGTGACCTTCCGGCCCTCACGCCGCTCCTGCAAAACACGGTCTCGCGCCAGTGCCTCGGTCAGGATGGCAACGAGCGGTCCATTGCCCGACAGATACACGCTGTGCAGATCACTGGCGGCATCCTGGAAGCGCGTAGCGACGTCCAAACCCACGAGTGTCTTCCCGGCCCCAGGGACACCCGTCACGAAGCAGATCGACTTGCACGACACGTCACGCGCATGACGGATGAGGGACGCCACCTTCTCCGAGGTGCGGGCCAGGTTTTTGGCACCTGCATCGTGCCTTGCAATCTCCTTGACAGAGTGCCGTCGGTACAGGCTCGTGGCGGCCTCGATGATCGTTGGCGTGGGCAGATAGCGTCCGCTCTGCCAAGCAGCATCGTCCATTGCCTCCTCGGCCGCGACGCCCAGCACCTGCTGGAGGAATTCGCCGAGCCGGTCTGCAGAGACCAGCGTGGGATCGGCCACCCGATCAGCCGATCGCAACTGACCGCGCTGCAGCCGACCTTTGGCGCCGGTGATCACCAGCACCGGCCAGATGACCCGGTGATGGCTGGTCGCGTGGAAGTTCTTCAGGTCCAGCGCGTAATCCCAGGTCTGCTCGATGTCTGCTCGTTGGAAGTCTGTCCCACCCGTCTTGAACTCAAGCACGAACACCATGCCACGAAGCAGCAGCACAGTGTCGATGCGCTTGCCCAAGCGCGGCACCACAAACTCAAAAAGAACTTCACCCGGACCGAGCGGCGACAGCAGCCCGCGCAGCAGCCTAATCTCTTGCTGCCAAGCGTTGCGCTGAAGAACATCGACAGCGAATTCGCTCGCTGCGGTCAGCGCGCCGAGCACGCGGTCTTCGTCGCAAGCCAGGAAACCCGAAACAGAGCTGGCGTAGTAAGCGCGAGTCAATTTCATGGCCGTAGGACGCCAAGTCAGGCGCTCTGGCGCGCGCCCCAACAATGACTGATCGGTGGTGGTGTCACAAGGCAGTTCGACAGCCTTGATGAGGTCGTCAGCGCATCTGCAAAGTCGCTCACTGCGTTTTCCGCAAGTCGCAGCAAGCAGTGCCTGGCAGTCGCACCAAGGCGTGGTGGATCGCAGATAACTTGGCGCCCTATGTCGCGACAGAGTTACACGTCAATATTCGCCGCCCGCAACGCATTCGATTCAATGAAGTCCCGCCGCGGCTCCACCTCATCGCCCATCAGCATCGTGAACACCCGGTCCGCCTCGATCGCGTCGTCGATCTGCACTTTCAGCAGGCGGCGTACGGTCGGGTCCATCGTGGTCTCCCAGAGCTGCTCGGGGTTCATCTCGCCCAGGCCCTTGTAGCGCTGGCGGCCCACCGCATGCTCGGCCTGCGCCAGCAGCCAGGCCATGGCGGCGCGGAAGTCGGCCACCTTCTGTTCCTTGGCACGCTCGCCCTCGCCACGCCGCACGATGGCGTCGTTGCCCAGCAGGCCCTTGAAGGTGAGGCCGGCTTCCTTGAGCGCCGCATAGTCGGCGCCATGCAGGAAGTCCTGCGTGATCACGCTGGCCTTGATGTTGCCGTGGTGGCGGCGACCGATGCGCAGCAGGTGCTTGTCGGTGCGGGCATCGAACTGCGCCTCCACCGTGGCATCCACCAGCGCGGCCTGCAGGGCCACGGCGCTGGCCTCGGCGGCGGCGGCATTGTCCAGGTCCAGCACCAGGCCGTTGGCCATGGCGCGCAGCGCGTCCAGGTCCATCCAGTTGCCCAGGCGCTCGATCACATGCGCGGCCAGCACGTACTTGCCAGCCAGCGTCTGCAGTTCATCGCCCTGCAGCACCGGCCGCCCACCGGCGGCGTTACCGTCGGGCAGCACGGCGGCGCCGTCCAGCGCCACCTTCAGCAGGAAGCTGTCCAGCTCCAGCCCGTCCTTCAGGTACTGCTCGTGCTTGCCCACCTTCACCTTGTACAGCGGCGGCTGGGCGATGTAGATGTGGCCACGCTCCACCAGCACCGGCATCTGCCGGTAGAAGAAGGTCAGCAACAGCGTGCGGATGTGGGCACCGTCCACGTCCGCGTCGGTCATGATGATGATACGGTGGTAGCGCAGCTTGTCGATGTTGAACTCTTCGCTGCCGATGCTGGTGCCCAGCGCGGTGATCAGCGTCACGATGCTGTCGCTGCTCAGCAGCTTCTCGTAGCGCGCCTTTTCCACATTCAGGATCTTGCCGCGCAGCGGCAGGATCGCCTGGAACTTGCGGTCGCGCCCCTGCTTGGCACTGCCACCGGCCGAGTCACCCTCGACGATGTAGATCTCGCACAGGCTCGGGTCCTTCTCCTGGCAGTCTGCCAGCTTGCCGGGCAGGCCCATGCCGTCCAGCACGCCCTTGCGGCGCGTCATCTCGCGGGCCTTGCGGGCGGCCTCACGCGCACGCGCAGCCTCCACGATCTTGCCGCAGATGATCTTGGCATCCAGCGGGTTCTCCTGCAGCCAGTCGGTCAGCAGCTTGGAGACGATCTCTTCCACCGGGCCGCGCACTTCGCTCGACACCAGCTTGTCCTTGGTCTGGCTGCTGAACTTGGGCTCGGGCACCTTCACGCTCACGATGCAGGCCAGACCTTCGCGCATGTCGTCGCCGGCAATCTCCACCTTGGCCTTCTTGGCCAGCTCGTTGTCGTCGATGTACTTGTTGATCACCCGGGTCATCGCGGCGCGCAGGCCGGTCAAGTGGGTGCCCCCATCACGCTGCGGGATGTTGTTGGTGAAGCAGAGCACGTTCTCGTTGTAGCTCTCGTTCCACTGCATCGCCACTTCAACGCCCACGTTGGTGCCGTTGTCGCTGAGCTTGTCGCCCGCGGCGTGGAAGATATTCGGGTGCAGCACCTTCTTGCCGGTGTTGATGAACTGCACGAAGCCGCGCACGCCGCCGGCAAAGGCGAAGTTGTCTTCCTTGCCGTTGCGCTCGTCCACCAGGCGGATCTTCACGCCGTTGTTCAGGAAGCTCAGCTCGCGCAGCCGCTTGGCCAGCACGTCGTAGTGGAAGTCGATGTGGCTGAAGATGGTGTCGTCGGGCAGGAAGTGCACCTCCGTGCCCCGCGCCTCGGTGTCGCCGATGATCTTCAGCGGCCGCACGTCGAAGCCGTCGCGCTGCTCCAGCAGCCCGTCCTGCGGCACGCCCATGGCAAATTCCATGAAGTGCGCCTTGCCGTCGCGGCGGATGGTCAGCCGCAGCCACTTGCTCAGGCCGTTCACGCAGCTCACGCCCACGCCGTGCAGGCCGCCGCTCACCTTGTAGCTGTTCTGGTTGAACTTGCCACCGGCATGCAGCTCGGTCAGCGCAATCTCGGCCGCGCTGCGCTTGGGCTCGTGCTTGTCGTCCATCTTCACGCCGGTGGGGATGCCACGGCCGTTGTCGATGACGCTGATGCTGTTGTCGGAATGGATGGTGACGATGATGTCGTCGCAATGCCCGGCCAGCGCCTCGTCGATGCTGTTGTCCACCACCTCGAACACCAGGTGGTGCAGGCCGGTGCCGTCGGACGTGTCACCGATGTACATGCCCGGACGCTTGCGCACCGCCTCCAGGCCTTCCAGGATCTGGATGCTGCCTTCGCCGTAGGCGGCCGATGCCTCGTTGCCGGTGGACGCGGCCGCACCTTCGGCGGTGGGCACCTCGCGCTGCGTCACGCCGCTGCTGCTGGGCTTCTTCGGGTCTTGGGGCGTGGTGGCGTCGGTCATCGCAAGCTTTCTTCCTGGGTGGGCTGGCGCAAATCACCGGCCCATCAAAACGCTGAAGCGGGCTCGCGGCCCGCTGTGCTGTCGTGCTGGCCGTCGGATCAGATCCGCATGGGCATGACGACGTACTTGAATCCGCTCTGCTCGGGCACGGTGATCAACGCGCTGGCATTGCCGTCCTGCAGCTCGATCTTCACCATGTCCTGGCTGATGTTGGACAGCGCGTCCATCAGGTAGGTCACGTTGAAGCCCACCTCGATGGTGTCGCCGCCGTAGTCGATCTCGATCTCTTCCTTGGCCTCTTCCTGCTCGGCATTGCTGCTGGCAATGCGCAGGGTGCCCGGCTCGATGTTGACGCGCACGCCCTTGAACTTCTCGCTGGTCAGGATGGCCGCGCGCTGCAGGCTGGCCAGCAGGGTGGCCCGGCCCAGGGTCACGCTGTTCTTGTGGTTCTTCGGGATCACGCGGTTGTAGTCGGGGAACTTGCCCTCGACCAGCTTGGTGACGAAGTCCATGCCCGAGAAGCTGAACTTGGCCTGGTTGCCGGCAAAGCGCATCTCGATCGGGGTGTCCTCGTCCTTCAGCAGGCGCTGCAGCTCCAGCACCGTCTTGCGCGGCAGGATCACCTCCTGCTTGGGGATGTCGGTCTCCAGCTGGCTCTGCGCCAGCCCCAGGCGGTGGCCGTCGGTGGCCACCAGGGTCAGCTGCTTGCCTTCGGCCACGAACAGGATGCCGTTGAGGTAGTAGCGGATGTCGTGCACCGCCATCGCGAAGTGCACCTGGTTGATCAGCGTCTTCAGCGTCTTCTGCGGCACGCTGAAGGCAGGGCCGAAGTCGACCGCCTCGTTCACCAGCGGAAAGTCGTCGGCCGGCAGCGTCTGCAGGGTGAAGCGGCTCTTGCCGCCGGTCAGCGTCAGCTTGTTCTGCGCCGCGGTCAGCGTCACCAGCTGGTCGTTGGGCAGGCTGCGCAGGATGTCGATCAGCTTGCGCGCGCCCACCGTGGTGCTGAGGTTGCCCGCATCGCCGCCCAGCGTGGCCTGGGTGCGCACCTGGATCTCCAGGTCGCTGGTGGTGAACTCGATGTCCTCGCCGGTCTTGCGCAGCAGCACATTGGCCAGGATGGGCAGCGTGTGACGCCGCTCCACGATGCCGGCCACGCTTTGCAGGGCCTCCAGCAGTTTTTGTTGCGGCGCTTTCAGAACAATCATGTCTTCCTCTTTGAACTTGGTAGTTCTAGTAGAGAGCGGTGGTTTTTGTGAACAAGCCCATTTTCACCTGTCTTTTCAAGGCTTTAGCCGGCCCGGAAGTCTGTGGGGCAAGGGCCCGGAGCCTGGCGCGCAACAGACAACAACTTCGCGGCGCGCGCCGGGCCTGTGGACAGGTGCCGGGTTGTTCGAGACTTGTCCACACACCTGTGCCTTGACAGCATCGGCCGCCTTCACCCCTTCAGCGTCTGTTCCAGCACATGCAGTTGCTGGTTCAGTTCGCTGTCCTTCTGCCGGTCGCCGCCGATCTTGCGCACCGCATGCAGCACCGTGGTGTGGTCGCGTCCGCCGAACAGCTCGCCGATCTCGGGCAGGCTCTTCTGCGTCATTTCCTTGGCCAGGTACATCGCAATCTGCCGCGGCTTGGCGATGCTGGCCGGCCGCTTCTTGCTGTACATGTCGGCGATCTTGATCTTGTAGAAGTCGGCCACCGTCTTCTGGATGTTCTCCACCGAGATCTGCCGGTTCTGGATGCTCAGCAGGTCTTTCAGCGCCTCGCGCGCCAGGCCGATGTTGATGTCCTTGTGGCTGAAGCGGCTGTAGGCCAGCACCTTGCGCAGCGCGCCTTCCAGTTCGCGCACGTTGGCGCGCACGTTCTTGGCCACGAAGAAGGCCACGTCCTCGGGCATCTCGGTGCCTTCGGCCAGCGCCTTGCGGATCAGGATGGCCACCCGCATCTCCAGCTCGGGCGGCTCGATGGCGACGGTCAAGCCGGCGTCGAAGCGGCTGGTCAGGCGTTCATCGATGTCGACCAGGCCCTTGGGGTAGGTGTCACTGGTCATGATGATGTGCGCCCGCTTGGCCAGCAGCGCCTCGAAGGCGTTGAAGAACTCCTCCTGGGTGCGGTCCTTGCCGGCAAAGAACTGCACATCGTCGATCAGCAGCAGATCAAGGCTGTGGTACTTGGCCTTCAGCTCGTCGAAGGTCTTGCGCTGGTAGTTCTTGACGACGTCGCTGATGAACTGCTCGGCATGCAGGTACAGCACGCGGGCGTCGGGCTTGTCACGCAGCAGCGCGTTGCCCACGGCATGGATCAGGTGGGTCTTGCCCAGGCCCACGCCGCCGTAGATGAACAGCGGGTTGTACATGACGCCCGGCGCGCCCGCCACATGCAGCGCTGCGGTGCGGGCCATCTGGTTGGCGCGGCCGGCCACCAGGGTGTCGAAGGTGAGCGCGGTGTTCAGCTTGTGGCTGTTGGCTGCCGGCGGCAGGTGCAGCGGGCCGGCGGGGCGCGGCGTGCCGCCATCGGCCGGTGCCGGGGATGCCGGGCGCACGCTGGTGGACGGCGCCAGCGCCTGGCCGTTGAGCAGTGCCGCAGCGCGCACCGGGCCGTTGGCCGCCAGCGGGCGCGCGGGCGGTGCCTCACGCGCGGCCAGGGCCAGTTCCAGCCGCACCGGGCAGCCGGCCAGCTCGGTCAGGATGTTCTCGATGCGGTGCGCGTACTGCGAGCGGATCCAGTCCAGCTTGAAGCGGTTGGGCACACGCACCTGCGCAACCGCGCCGCCCTGGCCGTCATCGTTGATGTCGGCTGGCGGCAGCGCGCGGATCCAGGTGTTGTATTGCTGTTCGGACAGTTCGGTGGCGAGTTGATCGCAACCCCGCTGCCACAGGTCTGGGCTCATTGTGGACAAGTTCTTCTGAGAGCGGCCGCATTGTAGGCCCGCCGGGCCCGGCAAGCCATGGTTATCCACAGTTCATGGCGCCACGTCAACCCGGCCTGCAAGCCACGGTTTGTGGTGCAAGTGTTTGACCGCAAAGGGGCTTTTTGCTCTAATCATGGGTTTCCCCAACGCGCAGGTGCGTGCTGGCGGGCTGCTGAAACCTTCGGCGGCCAGCGGCGCGACCCCCAACCCGAGCATCCGGCATCCGCCAGGTGCAGCCTGCGCCCGGCGTTCGATCGCCATGGGGGCCCCTGAAGGAAATCACCATGAAGCGCACCTACCAGCCTTCCAAGACGCGCCGCGCCCGCACGCACGGCTTCCTCGTCCGCATGAAGACCCGCGGCGGCCGCGCCGTCATCGCCGCACGCCGGGCCAAGGGCCGCAAGCGCCTGTCGCAGGTCTGATCCCGGCTGCTGCGGCAACCCTGTCGCACCACCAGGCAACGCACACCAGCCATGGTCGGGCGCATCCTGCGATCGGCCGACTTCCAGCGTGTGCTGGCCATGCCGCCCCGTTCGCGAAGCACGCACTTCGCCGCACACCATGTGCCGGCGTGCCCCAGCGTGCCCGCCAAGCCGCAGCGCCAGGTGATTTCAACAGAGTTATCCACAGGTGATGCACCCAGTTGCCCACCAGCTGTGGATGATCTGCCGGCAGCGGCGCCGGAGCCAGCCCCCCAGGGCCAGTGGCTGGGCTTGGTCGTGCCCAAGAAGCACGCCCGCCGCGCGGTCACCCGCAACCTGATCAAGCGCCAGATGCGCGCCGTCATGGCCAGCGCAGGCGCTGCCCTGCCCGCCGGTCTGTGGGTGTTGCGCCTGAAGGCCCCGTTCGACCGCCAGGTCTTCACCAGCCCTGGCTCGGTTCCGCTGCTGCAGGCTGCGCGGGACGAACTGCACTTGCTGCTGCAGCGCGCCGCTGCACCGCGGCGCTGATCGGCAGGCCGTGCAGATGCCGCCCACCGGGTCGTCCCCCGGCCACTGGCCGCGCCTGGCACTGATGGGCCTGGTGCGCGGCTACCGTCTGCTGCTCAAGCCCTGGCTGGGCAATGTCTGCCGCTTCGAGCCCACCTGCTCCGCCTATGCGCTGGGTGCGCTGCAGCAGCATGGCGCGGCGGCCGGCAGTTACCTGGCCGTGCGCCGCATCCTGCGCTGCCATCCCTGGTGTGATGGCGGCTGCGATCCCGTGCCCGACACGCCCCCGCCCCTGTTCACCCGTTTGCTTTCTTCGAAGACCCGTCCATGACCGACATCCGCCGTTCCATCCTCTGGATCGTGTTCTCCGTTTCGCTGGTGATGCTCTGGGATGCGTGGAACACGCACAACGGCCATCCGTCGATGTTTGCGCCCGCCGCACCCAAGCCGGTGGCGGCCTCGGGCCCGGCACCCGCATCGGCAGCCGGCGTGCCGGCAGCAGCCACGGTGGCCGGCGCCACGCCGGCACCGGCGGGCACCGCGGCCACGCCCACCGCCGCGGCGGCGGTGCCGGTGGCCAGCGAGAAGGTCACCATCACCACCGATGTGGTCAAGGCCACCTTCGACACCAAGGGCGGTGACCTGGTGCGTCTGGAACTGCTGAAGTACGACGACGCCGTCGATCCCAAGCAGAACGTGGTGCTGTTCGACCAGAGTGCCCAGCGTGTCTACCTGGCGCAGACCGGCCTGGTCACCACCCAGCCCGGCATCAGCCTGCCCAACCACTTCACCGTGATGCGCGCCCTGCCTGGCGAGCGCACGCTGGCCGATGGCCAGAAGGAACTGAGCATCAGCTTCGAATCGCCCGACATCGGTGGCGTGCAGCTGGTCAAGACCTACACCTTCAAGCGCGGCGAATACCCGGTTGCGGTGAAGCATGCGGTGAAGAACACCGCCGCTGCGGCCGTCAGCCCGCAGCTGTACCTGCAGCTGGCGCGCGACGGCAACCCGCCCGCCGGTGAATCGAGCTTCTACTTCACCTTCACCGGCCCGGCGATGTACACCGACGCCAGCAAGTTCAAGAAGATCGAGTTCAAGGACATCGAGAAGGGCAACACCGACCACGACAAGACCGCCAACAACGGCTGGGTGGGCATGGTGCAGCACTACTTCGCCAGCGCCTGGCTGCTGCCTGACCAGGCGCAGCGCGAGTTCCGCACCGCGAAGGTGAGCAACAACTTCTACTCCATCGCCATGGTGGTGCCGCTGGGCGAGGTGGCCCCGGGCGCCACCAAGGAGCATGTGGCCACGCTGTTTGCCGGCCCGCAGGAAGAGAAGAAGCTCGAGGCCATGGCGCCCGGGCTGGAGCTGGTGAAGGACTACGGCTGGCTCACCATCCTGAGCAAGCCGCTGTTCTGGCTGCTCGACAAGCTGCACCAGATGCTGGGCAACTGGGGCTGGGCCATCGTCGCCCTGGTGGTGCTGCTGAAGATTGCCTTCTACTGGCTCAACGCCCACGCCTACAAGTCCATGGGCAAGATGAAGGCCATCAACCCCAAGATCATGGACATGCGCGAGCGGTACAAGGACAAGCCGCAGCAGATGCAGCAGGAGATGATGCGCATCTACCGCGAGGAGAAGATCAACCCGCTGGGTGGCTGCCTGCCGATCTTCGTGCAGATGCCGTTCTTCATCGCGCTGTACTGGGTGCTGCTGTCGAGCGTGGAGATGCGCGGCGCGCCGTGGATCGGCTGGATCACCGACCTGTCGACCAAGGACCCGTTCTTCATCCTGCCGCTGCTGATGACGGCCAGCACCATGTTCCAGACCTGGCTGAACCCGACGCCGCCCGATCCGGTGCAGGCCAAGCTGATGTGGTTCATGCCGTTGATCTTCAGCGTGATGTTCTTCTTCTTCCCGGCCGGCCTGGTGCTGTACTGGCTGACGAACAACGTGCTGGGCATTGCGCAGCAGTGGTTCATCAACCGCCAGCTCGGTCTGAACAAGTAGCCGTCGCCTTTGGCGTGACGGGCTGCACAGACGCTGCCGGTACCTCCCCTGCCCAGGGGTTCCACGGCTGCGGCGATGCGCCGATGATGGCCTGACGGATGCGGTGCATGCCACCGCCTCCAACGGTCAATGCGGGGTCCACCCGGTGCCGCCCGGCACCGGCCCTGGAACGTGCATCGGGGCGCACACGCGGGCGGCCCGGCGTTCCACCCCGCGCCATTTGCCTGGCCCACACGCTGCACCACAATCTGCAGCGTGCAGCCCACCCACCTGACAGACCCGATCGCCGCCATCGCCACCGCCCCGGGGCGGGGTGCGGTGGGCATCGTGCGTGTCTCCGGCCATGGCCTGGCCGCGCTGGCGCAGGTCCTGTGCGGCCGCACGCTGCCGCCGCGGCAGGCGGTGTACGGGCCCTTCCGCGACGCTGAGGGCCAAGCCATCGACCAGGGCCTGGCGCTGTGGTTTCCCGCGCCGCACAGCTACACCGGCGAAGACGTGCTGGAACTGCAGGCCCATGGCGGTCCGGTGGTGCTGCAGCTGCTGCTGGCGCGCTGCCTGCAGGCGGCCGCAGAGGCCGATCCGGCCACCGGCGCCGCCACCGCACCGCGACTGCGCCTGGCCCAGCCGGGTGAATTCACCCAGCGCGCCTTCCTCAACGACAAGCTCGACCTGGCCCAGGCCGAGGCGGTGGCCGACCTGATCGCCGCCAGCACCGAGGCCGCAGCCCGCTCGGCCGGCCGCTCGCTCAGCGGCGCGTTCTCGCAGGAGATCGAAGCGCTGCGCCAGCGCATCGTGCGGCTGCGCATGCTGGTGGAGGCCACGCTGGATTTCCCCGAGGAAGAGATCGATTTCCTGCAGCAGGCCGATGCCATGGGCCAGCTGGCCGCCATCGACACCGGCCTGGCCGCGGTGGTGGCCCGCGCCCGCCAGGGCGCGCTGCTGAACGAAGGCCTGCAGGTGGTGCTGGCCGGCCAGCCCAACGTCGGCAAGAGCAGCCTGCTCAATGCCCTGGCCGGTGCCGAGCTGGCCATCGTCACCGCCATCCCCGGCACCACCCGCGACAAGGTCAGCCAGACCATCCAGATCGAGGGCGTGCCGCTGCACATCACCGACACCGCCGGCCTGCGCGATGAACACCAGGCCAGCGACGAGGTGGAACGCATCGGCATCGGCCGCAGCTGGGCGGCGATTGCCGAGGCCGATGCGGTGATCTTCCTGCACGACATCACCCGCCTGGCCGATCCGGCCTACCAGGCGGCCGATGCAACGATTGCTGCACGCCTGGCCAGCGTGGCACCCAGCCGCATCCTGCAGGTGCACAACAAGACCGACAGCCTGCCGCCCGGCTTGTCGCCCGACCTGCCGGCCGGCGCCCTCGGACTGTCGGCCCGCACCGGTGATGGGCTGGATGCGCTGCGCCAGGCGCTGCTGCAGCGCGCCGGCTGGCAGGCGGCGACCGAAGGCGTCTACATCGCCCGCAAGCGCCATGTGCTGGCGCTGCAGCGCTGCGGCACCCACCTGCAGGCCGCCCGTGAGCAGGCCGCAGCGGGTGATGCCGCGCTGGACCTGTTTGCCGAGGAACTGCGGCTGGCGCATGACGCGCTCAGCGAGATCACTGGCACCTTCACCGCCGATGACCTGCTGGGCGAGATCTTCGCCGGCTTCTGCATCGGCAAGTGACGACGAGATTGGACCGGCGATGACCGAGACGCCATCGCCCCAGGCCGTGCGATCGCCGCGTGTGCAGCCCTCGGTCGGTGCCGCGCTCGTGCTGTACGCCGGCTACCTGGTCCTGTTCTACGTCACATGGGTCGTCAACCGCGTCGACTACATGACGATCGGCCAGACTGCCGACAGCGCGCGGCTGCACTACGCCCTGCCCACGCTGTTCGGCAGTGCCTTCCTGGTGGTGATGCTCAGCGTGTTCGGCTGGTGGCGCATCACGCTGTTCGATCACCAGCGCAGCGGCCCGGCCTGGGCCTGGCTGGGCCCGGCGTTGATGTTCGGCATCGCCGCCAGTTCCTTCCTGCTGATGCGCCGCGAGAGTGCCACACCCGCGCTGGTGCTGTGGTGCGTGCTCGGCGGCATCGGCGTCGGCTTTGGCGAGGAGATGATCACCCGCGGCGCCCTGCTGGTGGGCCTTCGTGCGCGCCACACCGAAATCCACGCCTGGCTGATGTCCACGCTGCTGTTCTCGGCCCTGCATGTGCCCAACGCGCTGTTCGGCGAGCCGGTGCTGGCCATGCTGGGCCAGCTGGTGATGACCTTCCTGTTCGGCTCGCTGCTGTACGCCGCGCGGCGGTTGTCGGGCACCTTGCTGCTGCCGATGTTCCTGCACGGCTTCTGGGACACATCGCTGTTCCTGCCGCGGGCCACCGGCAGCGATCCCAACCTGGTGGCCATCGCGGTCTACCCGCTGGCCATCGCCTGCGCAGTGGCCGTGGTGCGCCGCCAGCGTGGCCTGCGCCTGGGCGCAGCGGCCGGCCGGTCAATGCCCGGCGAAGTCCACCAGCGTGAACAGCGGCAGCCCTGATTCACGCAGCCGGGCCGAGCCGCCGAGCTCGGGCAGGTCGACGATGGCCGCGCCCTCGATCACCGTGGCGCCCAGCTTCTCCAGCAGGCGCTTGCCGGCCATCATGGTGCCGCCGGTGGCGATCAGGTCGTCGATCAGCACCACCCGGTCGCCCGCCTGCACCGCGTCGGTGTGCAACTCCACCGTGGCGCTGCCGTACTCCAGCTCGTAGCTTTCGGCCACGGTGGTGAAGGGCAGCTTGCCCTTCTTGCGGATCGGCACGAAGCCGATGTTGAGTTCGTAGGCCAGCACCGATCCGATGATGAAGCCGCGCGCATCCAGCCCGGCGATGGCCTGCGGCCGCACGTCGAAGTAGCGGTGCACGAACTCGTCGATCAGCACCCGGAAGACCTTGGGGTTCTGCAGCAGCGGCGTGATGTCGCGGAACTGCACGCCCGGCGCCGGCCAGTCGGGCACGGTGCGGATGTGGTCACGGATGTAGTCGGTGTGCAGGGCCAGCGGGCTGGCAGATGTCGTGGTCATGGTCATCCTTTCAGCAGCTTGGCTTCGGCCAGCGACAGCGGCTCGGGCAGGCCGGACAGCACCAGTGTGTCACCGGCGGCCAGCACCAGGCCGTCGCTGGCGTCCACCACCCGGCCGCTGGCCTGGCGCACGCTGACCACCTGCACGCCGATGGCATGCAGCGCCTGGTCGCCCAGCGGCTGGCCCACGCAGGCCGCGGCCACCGGCAGCGGCACGGTGTTCAGCCGGGCCTGGTGGCGGTCGTCGGCGGTGTCGTCGTCGGCGCCGTGGAAGTAGCCGCGCAGCAGGTGGTAGCGCTTGTCGCGCGCGTCGCGGGTGATGCGGATCACCCGCTGCATCGGCACGCCCACCAGGGCCAGGGCCTGGGCGGCCAGCATCAGGCTGCCCTCGATGGCCTCGGGCACCACCTCGGTGGCGCCGGCATCGCGCAGGCGTTCCAGGTCGGTGTCGTCGATGGTGCGCACGATCACCGGCACCTTGGGCGCATGTTCACGCACCAGCTGCAGGATCTTCAGCGCCGACGGCGTGTCGTGGTAGCTCACCACCACCGCGCTGGCCCGCGCCAGGCCGGCGGCCATCAGGCTGGGCAGCCGGGCGGCATCGCCGAACACCACGCTCTGGCCGGCAGCGGCGGCCTGGCGCACCCGGTCGGGGTCCAGGTCCAGCGCCATGTAGGGGATGGCTTCCTGCGTCAGCAGCCGCGCCAGGTTCTGCCCGCTGCGGCCGTAGCCGGCGATGATCACGTGGGCCTCGGTCTTGATCGACTTCTTGGCGATGGTGGTCAGCTGCACCGACTGCATCAGCCACTCGCTGGACGACAGCTTCATCACCACCCAGTTGCTGTGCATCACGATGAACGGCGTGGCCAGCATCGACAGCACCATGCAGGCCAGCACCGGGCTGACCCACTGCGGCTGCACCAGGCCGCGCTCGGCGCCCAGGGTCAGCAGCACGAAGCCGAACTCGCCGGCCTGCGCCAGGTACAGGCCGGTGCGGATGGCCACGCCCGGCGAGGCGCGGAACAGCCAGGCCAGCGCCGCTACCAGCGCGCCCTTGACCAGCAGCGGCACCACGCTCAGCAGCAGCACCAGGCCCCACTGGTCGATCACCGGCCGCCAGTCCAGCTTCATGCCGATGGTGATGAAGAACAGGCCCAGCAGCACATCGTGGAAGGGCCGGATGTCGGTCTCCACCTGGTGCTTGAACTCGGTCTCGGCCACCAGCATGCCGGCGACGAAGGCGCCCAGCGCCAGGCTCAGGCCGGCATGCTCGGTCAGCCAGGCCAGGCCCAGGGTGATCAGCAGCAGGTTCAGCACGAAGAGCTCTTCGCTCTTGCGCCGCGCCACCAGGGTCAGCCACCAGCGCATCACCCGCTGGCCGCCCACCAGCAGCAGGGCCAGCAGCACCGTGGCCTTCAGCATGGCCAGGCCCAGGGCGCGGACCATGTCCTCGCCGCTGCTGCCCAGCGCGGGGATCAGCACCAGCAGCGGCACCACCGCCAGGTCCTGGAACAGCAGCACGCCCATCACCCGGCGGCCGTGTTCGCTCTCCATCTCCAGCCGCTCGGCCATCAGCTTGACGACGATGGCGGTCGACGACATCGCCATCGCCGAGCCCAGCACGATGGCGCCCTGCCAGCCCAGTTGCCAGCGCCCGCCCAGCCAGTGGTAGCCCAGCGCCAGCAGGGCATTGCCGGCCACCGCGCCCAGCACCGTCAGCACCACCTGGGAGAGCCCCAGCCCGAACACCAGGGTGCGCATGCTGCGCAGCTTGGGCAGGTTGAACTCCAGCCCGATCACGAACATCAGGAAGACCACGCCGAACTCGGCCAGGTACTTCACGCCCGCCGTGTCCTTGGCCAGCGCCAGCGCATTGGGGCCGATCAGCACACCCACGGCCAGGTAGCCCAGCATCGGCGGCAGCTTCAGCAGCCGGCAGCCCACCACGCCCAGCACTGCAGCCACGAGATAGAGCAAGACGAGTTCGAGGGTGGTGGCCATGCCGTCCGGGGTGGGCGCCTAGAATCGATTTCAGAGTCCTTCATCGTAAGCCAGCCCCCTGCCACGGCGGCTGGCCCACCGGATCCACGTGAGCCTCCCACCCGCCCCCTCTGCCAGCGCCCAGGCGCAGCGCGCCCTGCAATTGGCGGCGCAGACCTTCGAGATCGAGGCCCGCGCCCTGCTGGGCCTGGCCGCGCGCCAGGGCGATGGCTTTGCTGCCGCGGTGTCGGCCATGCTGGCCTGCCGCGGCCGCGTCATCGTGATGGGCATGGGCAAGAGCGGCCATGTGGGCCGCAAGATCGCCGCCACCCTGGCCTCCACCGGCACGCCCGCGTTCTTCGTGCACCCGGCCGAGGCCAGCCACGGTGACCTGGGCATGGTGCAGCCCGGTGATGTGGTGCTGGCCATCTCGAACAGCGGCGAAAGCGACGAGCTGGCCGCCGTGCTGCCCGCCCTGCGCCGCCTGGGCACCACCCTGGTGGCGATGACCGGCAAGCCCGATTCCACCCTGGCCCGCCATGCTGACCAGGTACTGAGCTGCGCTGTCGACCAGGAAGCCTGCCCGCTCAACCTGGCGCCCACCGCCAGCACCACCGCGCAGATGGCCCTGGGCGATGCCCTGGCCGTGGCCCTGCTCGATGCCCGCGGCTTCAAGGCCGAGGACTTCGCCCGCTCGCACCCCGGTGGCGCGCTGGGCCGCAAGCTGCTGGTGCTGGTGTCCGACCTGATGGTGCAGGGCGATGCGCTGCCGCTGGTGCAGGCCACCACCCCGGTGATCGACATGATGCGCACCATGTCGGCCAAGGGCCTGGGCGCGGCGCTGGTGGTCGATGGCGACGGTCGGCTGCAGGGCATCTTCACCGATGGCGACCTGCGCCGCCAGGTGGAACGCGGCGCCGATCTGCGCACGCTGACCGCCGGCGCGGTGCTGCACCCGCGCCCCAAGACCGTGGCCGCCGATGCGCTGGCCGTCGAGGGCGCCGAGCTGATGGAGCAGCACCGCATCACCTCGGTGGCGGTGCTGGATGCCGATCAGCGGCTCGTCGGCCTGCTGACCATCGGCGACCTGATGCGGGCGAAAGTGGTTTGAGCGCGCTCCAGTTCCCGCCCGAGTTGCTGCTGCGCGCCCAGGGCGGCAGCCTGGGCATGCGTGCGGCGATCTTTGATGTCGACGGCGTGCTCACCGACGGCCGGCTGTACATCGGCGAGGCCGGCGAGGTGTTCAAGGCCTTCCATGTGCTCGACGGCCATGGCCTGAAGCTGCTGGCCCGGGTCGGCATCCTGCCCATCGTCATCACCGGCCGGGATTCGCCGGCGGTGCGCCGGCGCATGGCCGACCTCGGCCTGGCCGATGCCCACTACGGCGTGGCCGACAAGCTGGCCGTGGCCGAGGGCCTGCTGGCTGCGCGCGGCCTGGCCTGGCCGCAGGTGGCGGTGATCGGCGACGACTGGCCCGACCTGCCGCTGCTGGCCCGTGCCGGCTTCGCCTGCGCACCGGCCAATGGCCATGCCGAGGCGCGGGCGCTGGCCCACCATGTCACCGCCGCCCGCGGCGGCGAAGGTGCCGCGCGCGAGTTCTGCGATCTGCTGCTGGCCGCCAGCGGCCGCTACGGTGAACTGCTGGCCGCCCACCAGGGCACGCTGGATGGGCGCTGACCTGGCCGCCGCACCGGCGATCCCCGGGACGGATCGGCCGGCGCACGCGTCGGACGAGGGGCTGGCATGAACCGCCCCGAGCTGCACCTGCCCGATCTGCCCGAGGTGTCGGTGCAGCTGGGCCTGCCGACGCTGGCCGGCACCGAGCCGCCGGCCGCTGGCCGCCCGGCACGGCCGGCGCTGCCCTGGCGCTACCGGCTGCAGCAGGCGCTGTCGTCCTACCTGCCGCTGATGCTGATGGCCCTGCTGGCCGCGGGCACCTGGTGGCTGGTGCGCAACACGCCGCAGGCGCCCGGCGCCCGGCCCGACGCCCCGCCCCGCCAGACGCCCGACTACACCATGACCGGCTTCGCCATCACCCGCTTCGCGCCCGACGGCCAGGTGTCGCTGCGCATCGCCGGTGACACGCTGCGCCACTTTCCCGCCACGGACCGGCTCGAGATCGACGGCGTGCGCATCCTGGCCACCGGCCCCGACGGCCGCAGCACCAACGCCACCGCCCGCCATGCGCTGGCCAACGGCGACGGCAGCGAGATCCAGCTGCTGGGCGGCGCCCAGGTGGTCAGCCAGCTGCCCGGCGGCGAGACACTGGAGGTGCAAGGCGAGTTCCTGCACGCCTTCCTGCGCTTCGAGCGGCTGCGCTCGCACCTGCCGGTGCAGGTGCGGCACGGCGGCACCCTGGCCCGCGCCGGCGGTCTGGACTACGACAACCTGCAGCGTCAGCTCACCTTGAACGGCCCGGTGCGCGCCACCGTGGCCCCCGGCGGCCGGGCACGCCCCCCGGCGACGCCGGCCAGCGGGCGCCAGCCATGACCCGGCCGCTGGTCTGCATCACCGGCGCGTCCAGCGGCATCGGCCAGGCGCTGGCCCTGCGCTACCACCGCGCCGGCTGGCGCCTGGCGCTGGTGGCCCGCCGGGCCGACGCGGTGCAGCAATGGGCCGACGCGCAAGGCATCCCGGCGGCCGACCTGCTGGTGCTGGCCGCCGACGTGCGGGATGTCGACGCCATCACCGCCGCCGGACGGCGCTGCATCGCCGAGGCCGGCCTGCCCGATGTGGTGATCGCCAATGCCGGCATCAGCATCGGCATGGACACCGCCGACTTCGCCGACCTGGACGTGATGCGCGCCACCTTCGAGACCAACAACCTGGGCATGGCGGCCACTTTCCAGCCCTTCGTCGCGGCCATGTGCCAGCGCGGCAGCGGCAAGCTGGTGGGCATCGCCAGCGTGGCCGGCATCCGCGGCCTGCCCGGCCACGGCGCCTATTGCGCCAGCAAGGCGGCGGTGTTCGCCTACTGCGAGAGCCTGCGCGGCGAATGCCGGCCGCACGGCGTGCAGGTGGTCACCATCGCGCCGGGCTACATCGACACGCCGCTGACCCAGCGCAACCGCTACCGCATGCCGTTCCTGATGGCGCCCGAGGCGTTTGCCGACCGCGCCTACAGCCACATCGGCGCCGGCGTGCGCACGCGCTTCATCCCCTGGCAGATGGGCGTGGTGGCGGGCCTGCTGCGTTTGTTGCCCGGCTGGCTGTACGACCGCGTGCTGGCCGGCCGACCGCGCAAGCGGCGCCAGAACGAATGACGCCGGCATGAAAAAAGGGCACCGCGAGGTGCCCTTCTTCAGTTGGCAGGCTGTGCTGCCGGTGGATCAGTAGCCCTGGCTGCCGCCACCGTAGCCACCGCCGCCGCCGCCACGCGGGCCGCGACCGGTGCCGTAGGGGCTGCGGCCACCGCCGCCACCACCGCCGCCGCCCGCACCACCGCCGTAGCCGCCGCCACCGCCGCTGCGGCTGCCGCCGCCACCACCGTAGCCGCCACCACCGCCGCCGGCGCCACCACCGTAGCCGCCGCCGCCACCGCTGCGGCCACCACCGCCGCCGTAGCCGCCGCCGCCACCACCGCCGTAACCACCCGGGCGCTCTTCACGCGGGCGGGCTTCGTTCACGACGATGGCGCGGCCTTCCAGCGGCTGGCCGTTCATCGCGTTCATGGCGGCCTGTGCTTCAGCCGGCGAGGACATCTCGACGAAGCCGAAGCCCTTCGAGCGGCCGGTTTCGCGGTCCATCATCACCTTGGCAGACGTGACGCTGCCGAACTGCCCGAACGCCTGCTGCAGGGATTCGTCGCGCACCGAGTAGGCCAGGTTGCCGACGTAAAGCTTGTTTCCCATGAGGGGAAGCTCCTTCTCAAGAAAAGTAAACCATGTGGAGCTTCATCCCGGCATGAACCATTCAAGCAGCAGGCGCCGTCTCCAGACACGGGCCGAGGGCGCAGACGCCCTCTCGAGTCATTATGGTGGCAAAACGTCTAGCGCGCCCAGCGCCTGAGGGCAAGTGCTAACCCGCACGTATCATGAGTGTTGTCATGCGGGTACAACCGGTCGATCACGGCGCCCTGCAGGCGCTCAATGCGGTGCTTCAGAGCATCGAATCGGTGCGCAATGCACGCGCTTTGTACCTCCTGATGCTGGCCTTCGCCGGCGCCAGTCTGCTGATGACGCTGGCCCAGGGCGCGTTGGCCCGCGAGGCCGGCACCGCGGCTGCGCTGTGGCTGGCTGCGGCCTTCTTCTGCCTGTTCTACACCACCAACGCCGCCGGCCTGGTGCTGATGGACGAGGCCTGCGGCCGCGAGCCGCGCCTGCCGGGCGACGCGCTGCGCGATGCCTTGCGCAGCGCCCACCGGCTGCTGGCGGTGGTGCTGTGCGTGCTGGCCGCCGCCGCGTTGCTGCTGGCCGTGGTGCTGGGCCTGCTGTGGGCCAGCCGGCTGCCGGCGGTCGGGCCCACCCTGCTGGGCGCGGCGGTGGCGCTGGGCGTGCCGGCCCTGGGCCTGGCCGGTGTGGCGCTGGTGGCCCTGGTGGGTCCGCTGGCCGCGCCAGCGGTGTGGGCCGGGCTGGGCGTGTGCCAGACGCTGGCCCTGCTGCTGCGCCAGGTGCGGCGGCGCTTCGCCCATGCGCTGATGCTGTCGGCCGCGGTCAGCCTGCTCACCGCCACCGTGGCCGGCCTGGTCAGCGTGGTGGTGCTGGCCGGCGGCCGGGCGCTGCTGGCGCTGGCCGTGGGCGTGCTGGAGATCGACCTCGCGCCGCAGCCGCTGCTGGCCGCGCTGTTCGGCCAGGGCCTGCGCATGGCGCCGGGGGCGCCGGCGTTGTCGGCAGCCACGCAGTCGGCGCTCACCGGTGCCGGGCTGGTGTTTGCGCTGGGGCTGGTGGTGCCGGGCGTGGTGTACCTTCGCGGGCTTTGCGAGCTGTTCCTGGCGCTGCGCCGCAGCGACGACGACCCGCCGGCCCTGCCATGACGCCTCCTCCGCTGGATCTGCTCAAGCCCCTGATCGCCCTGCTGGCGATCGTCAACCCGATCGGCGCGGTGCCGTTCTTCCTGACCTTCACCCAGGGATTGAACCGCGAGCAGCGCATGCGCACGCTGCGGGTCAGCGCCTTCTCGGCCTTCTGCGTCATCGCCGTCAGCGGCGTGGCGGGGCTGCAGATCATCGGTTTCTTCGGCATCTCGATCGCCAGCTTCCAGGTGGGCGGCGGCATGCTGCTGCTGATCTCGGCGCTGCACATGCTCAATGCCCAGCCGGCCGAAAGCGGCAAGGACGACCTGGCCGAGGGCCAGAGCAAGGCCGACGCCGGCGTCAGCGTGGCGGTGGTGCCGCTGACCATCCCGCTGCTCACCGGCCCGGCCACCATCAGCACGGTGGTGATCTATGCCGAGAAGACCCGCCACCTGTGGGAACACGCGGTGATCGTGGGCTACGGCGTGGTGATCGGCCTGGCCACCTACGCGGCGTTTGCGGCGTCCGGGCGCATCGCCCGGGTGCTGGGCCGCACCGGCATCAACGTGATGACGCGGCTGATGGGCCTGATCCTGGCGGCGATGGCGGTGGAACTGCTGGCCGACGGGCTGGTGAAGCTGTTCCCGATCCTGGCGAGCCCCACGTTGCGCGGCTGACACTGATGAGCGACCTGACCTACACCCACATCGTCGTCGGCGCCGGCACCGCCGGCTGCCTGCTGGCCAATCGGCTGAGTGCCGTGTCCACCAACCGCGTGCTGCTGATCGAGGCCGGCGGCAACGACGACTACCTCTGGGTGCACATCCCGGTGGGCTATCTCTATTGCATCGGCAACCCGCGCACCGACTGGCAGTTCTTCACCGAGCCCGACGCCGGCCTGAACGGCCGCAAGCTGCGCTACCCGCGCGGCAAGGTGCTGGGCGGCTGCAGCAGCATCAACGGCATGATCTACATGCGCGGCCAGGCGCGGGATTACGACGGCTGGGCCGCCGCCACCGGCGACGCGCGCTGGCGCTGGGACGATTGCCTGCCCTACTTCAAGCGCCATGAGGACCACTGGCGCGGCGCCAGCGACGTCCATGCCGCCCCCGGCTTCGACCCCAAGGGCGACCGCGCCGGCGGCGAGTGGCGGGTGGAGAAGCAGCGCCTGAGCTGGGAGATCCTCGACGCCTTTGCCGCCGCGGCGCAGGAAGCGGGCATCCCCGCCACCGACGACTTCAACCGCGGCAGCAACGAGGGCGTGGGCTATTTCGACGTCAACCAGCGCGGTGGCATCCGCTGGAATGCCACCAAGGCCTTCCTGCGGCCGATCCAGCACCGGCACAACCTGCAGGTGTGGACCGGCGCGCAGGTCAGCCGCCTGGTCACCGCCCAGGGTGAGCAGGGCCTGCGGATCACCGGCGTCGAGGTGCTGCCGCGCGGCAAGGACAACCAGCTGGCTGCCACCCCGCTGGTGGCGCGGCTGGCCGACGACGCGGGCAGCGGCCGCCATGCGGTGGTGATGGCCGCCGGCGCGGTGGGCACGCCGCAGATCCTGCAGCTCTCGGGCATCGGCCCGGGCGGGCTGCTGCAGCAGCATGGCATCTCGGTGGCGCACGACCTGCCCGGCGTCGGCGAGAACCTGCAGGACCACCTGCAGATCCGCGCGGTGTTCCAGGTCGAGGGCGTGAAGACGCTCAACACCCTGGCCAACAGCTGGTGGGGCAAGGGCCTGATCGGGCTGGAATACATGCTGCGCCGCAGCGGGCCGATGAGCATGGCGCCGTCGCAGCTGGGCTGCTTCACCCGCTCGGCGCCGGGTTTCGACCACCCGAACGTGCAGTACCACGTGCAGCCGCTGAGCCTGGACGCCTTCGGCGAGCCGCTGCACCGCTTCAACGCCTTCACCGCCAGCGTCTGCAACCTCAACCCCACCTCGCGCGGCACGGTGCGCATCACCAGCCCGCGACCGCAGGATGCGCCGGCCATCCAGGCCAACTACCTGAGCACCGAGGCCGACCGCCTGGTGGCTGCCGACAGCCTGCGGCTGACCCGCCGCATCGCCGCCCAGCCGGCGCTGGCCAAGTACCGTCCCCAGGAAGTGAAGCCGGGCGTGCAGTTCCAGACGGACGATGAGCTGGCGCGGCTGGCCGGCGACATCGGCACCACCATCTTCCACCCGGTGGGCACCTGCCGCATGGGCGCGGCCGATGATCCGCTGGCGGTGGTCGACTCCACGCTGCGGGTGCGCGGCGTGCGCAACCTGTGCATCGCCGATGCCAGCGTGATGCCGCGCATCACCAGCGGCAACACCAACTCGCCCACGCTGATGATCGCCGAGCGCGCGGCCGACTGGCTGCTGCGGCCTGCCGCGGCTTGACGGCGGGTAAATCCGGGCTGACGCCGGGCGGGCACCTGCCTACATTCCGGGCACTCGGCGCTTGCGGCCGGCAGCAGTCGGCCGCAGGGGCCCGGGGGACCGAGGAGACACAGACAGCAGAACGAGACACGTGGCGGACCGGGCGCAACACCAACACACAGCGCCTCCACCGGCCGCCCCGACTTGACCGCGCCAGGCCGATGCCTGGCGTTTTTTTTGGCCGGCCGGCGCCGCAGCGCCGGAAAAGCGCCCGGCCGGGCATGGACTTCAGCGCTTTGCCGCCGGGGTGCCGGGGCTAGTCTCGCCAGGGCCTGCCGTCCTGATCCGCCCCGCCAGGTCCCGCCACCACCACTGCCGCCGCCGCGGCCTGCTGCCATGTCCGTCTCCCCCGAACTGCGCACCCTCGAGATCGACATCCCGGCCAAGCCCGATGCGCTGGTCAAGCTGTCGCTGCTGCTGGCCGAGGACGATGTCAACCAGCAGGCGGTGGCCGCCCTGGTCGAGTCCGACATGGCGCTGGCCGCTGCGGTGCTGAAGGCGGTGAACTCGTCGCTGTACGGCTTGGCCGGCCGGGTGCAGAGCGTGCAGCAGGCCATCACCTACCTGGGCACCCGCGAGGTGGCGGCCATCACCTTCGAGATGGGCCTGCGCGCGGCATTTCCGCCGGCGCCCGAGCTGGAGCCGATCTGGCAGCGCGCGGCCCACCGCGGCTTGCTGATGGGCCGGCTGGCCACGGCGCTGGGGCTGGATGCCTGGGCGGCGCACTCGGCCGGGCTGTTCGAGGAATGCGGCAAGGCGGTGCTGTTCCGCCATGCCACCGACCACTACCGCGCCATGCTGCGCGCCGCCGCCACCGACGCCGACCTGTGCCAGCTGGAGCACACCGGCTTCGGCGTCAGCCACGACGCGCTGGGCGCGGCGCTGTGCGAGAGCTGGGGCCTGGGCCCGGCGGCGGTGTCCAGCGTGCGCCACCATGTCACCGCCCAGGGCCTGCTGGAGCTGCCGGGCGCGCCGGCGCGGCGCAGCGTGCTGGCGCTGTCGGTGATCGCCGCGGCCATCGTCACCATGCCGCCGTCCGTCGACGAGGTGGTGCCGCAGATCGCGCCGCAGGCCGACCTGGACACCACCCTGGTGCTGCGCGCCACCCGCAAGCTGCTGAACGACCTGCAGGCCGCCCAGGCCCACGGCCGCGGCGGCTGATCCCGCCGGTGGTGCGGGGTTCCCTGCGCCGGGCTCAGGAGGTGCCCTGATCTGGAAACCCCCTCTGGGCAGCGCGGGTGCCCACCGCTACGCTCCCGCCCTTCGACAGCCGGCCAGTACTGTGCCGTGAAAGGGATCAGCATGCGTCACGTGCCCGTGGATGCCTCGCAACTGGCGCTGCAGCGCCTCTACCACTGGGAGCAGACGGCGCCCACGCGGGTGGTCTTCACCCAGCCCATGGGCGGCGGAGCGGTCGAGACCTTCACCTGGGCCCAGGTGATGGACCAGGCCCGCCGCATGGCCAGCCACCTGAAGGCCCAGGGCGTGCAGCCCGGCGACCGGGTGGCGCTGATCAGCAAGAACACCGCCTGGTGGCTGATCACCGACTTCGCCATCTGGCTGGCCGGCGGCGTCTCGGTGCCGCTGTACCCCACGCTGGCGGCCGACACCATCCGCCAGATCCTGGCCCACAGCGAGGCCAAGCTGCTGTTCATTGGCAAGCTCGACGGCTGGGCCGGCATGCGCCCGGGCGTGCCTGCGGGCATGCACTGCATCGCCATGCCGCTGGCGCCGGCCGCCGCCGAGCTGCCGCCCGGCTGCGAGCAGTGGGCCACCATCCTGGGCCACAGCCAGCCGCTGGCCGGCAACCCGGTGCGCAGCGGCGACGAGCTGGCCACCATCATGTACACCTCGGGCACCACCGGCATGCCCAAGGGCGTGATGCACAGCTTCGCCACCTTCGCCTGGAGCCTGTCGTCCGGCCTGAAGCGGGTGAGCATGCTCAACCAGAACAGCCGCATGCTGAGCTACCTGCCGCTGTCGCACGTGGCCGAGCGCTCGCTGGTGGAATTTGCGCTGCTGTCGACCAACATGCAGGTGTTCTTCGCCGAGAGCCTGGACACCTTCGCGCAGGACCTGCAGCGCGCCCGGCCCACGGTGTTCTTCTCGGTGCCGCGGCTGTGGGTCAAGTTCCAGCAGGGCGTCTCGGCCAAGATGCCGCCGGCCAAGCTGGCGCGGCTGCTGAAGATCCCGATCATCAGCGGCATCGTTCGCAAGAAGGTGCTGGGCGCGCTGGGGCTGGACCAGTGCGTGTTCGCTGCCGGCGGCGCCGCGCCGATGCCGCCCGAGCTGCTGAAGTGGTATGGCGCGCTGGGCCTGAACCTGGTCGAGGTCTACGGCATGACCGAGAACTGCGGCCTGTCGCACGCCACGCTGCCCGGCGTGCCGCGGCCGGGCACGGTCGGCCAGCCGTATGAAGGCGTCGAATGCCGGCTCGATCCCGCCAATGGCGAAATCCAGATGCGCAGCCCCGGCCTGATGCTGGGCTACTACAAGGAGCCTGAGCTCAGCAAGGACGCCCTCACCGCCGACGGCTGGCTGCACACCGGCGACAAGGGCGCGCTCGATGTCGAGGGCAACCTCAAGATCACCGGCCGGGTGAAGGACCTGTTCAAGACCGGCAAGGGCAAGTACGTGGCCCCGGCGCCCATCGAGGACAAGCTGGTGATGCACCCGTCGGTGGAAGCCTGCTGCGTGACCGGCGCCAACCTGGGCCAGCCGCTGGCGGTGCTGATGCTCAACGAGGGCGCGGTGGCCAAGGCCAAGACGGCCGATGGCAAGGCCGAGCTGGAAGCCGGCCTGTCCGAGCACCTGAAGACGGTGAACGCCACGCTGGACCCGCATGAGCAGATGGATTGCCTGGTGCTGGTGACCGAGCCCTGGAGCGTGGACAACGGCTTCATCACGCCCACCTTCAAGGTCAAGCGCAACCGGGTGGAAGAGGTGTACGCCGCCAGCTACGAGCGCTGGGTCGGCATGCGCAAGAAGGTGATCTGGCTGTAGCCGCGGCTACGGCCCGCGCCGCGCGGCCAGCAGCAGCTCGGCCACCAGGCCGGCGGCCAGCACGGCGGTCGCCACCACGTCGGCCGTGACCACCCGGCCGATGGCGGCGTTGTAGCCGCCCACCCAGCGGGCCACCAGCAGGAAGCTGGCGGCGCTGGCCAGGCCGACCAGCAGCGCGGCCAGCCGCAGCGGCGGCAGGGCCGCCGCACACAGCATGAACAGCCCCAGCACGCCGAACAGCACGGCGCGGTGCTGCAGCAGGATGGCCAGATTGGCATCGGCCACCGGCACGCCGTACAGGCGCGTCAGCGTGGCCGGCCCCAGCACGCCAGCCACCGGCAGCAGGTGGATCAGGCCGGCCACCAGCAGGCCGGCCATGGGCAGAAACTTCAGGATGGGCGGAACGTGCGCAGGAAGGTCGGGCATGGGCAGGGATCGCAAGGTGGCTGATGCGGCCATCGTGCCTGCCGGCTTGGCGGCTGGCTTTCAAGAATCGCCCGTCCTGCCGCGCGTCCTTCCGCGCGTGTGCGTGGGGCCGGCGCGGGCGCTGTACACCGGCCCGGGGCTGGACCTGGCGCCGCACATCAACCTGGCGCTGACCATCGCCGTGGCCTGGCAGCAGCCCTTCGCGCTGCGGACCTGGGCCCGCACCGGCGGCTGGTCCGACTGGCGACGCTGTGAGGCCGCGGTGGTGCCGTCTGAATCGCTGCACCACCTGCAGTCCAGCGGCTCGATGGCCTTCCTGTACCTCGACCCCCTGCAGGACCGGCGCAGCCCGCTCAGCCTGGCCGATCTGCTGGCCGGGCGCGCGCGGCTGCTGGAGGCCGGTCCAGCGGTGGGGATCGACGCTGCGTTCGCCGCCTTCGGCCTGGCCCGCCGGGTGCCCACGGACGACCGCATCGCCCGCGTGGTGCTGGAGATCGAGCGCCATCCCGATGCGTTTGCCCGGCTGCGCGACGCGGCGGCGGTGGCGCACCTGTCGCCATCGCGGTTCCGGGCGCGCTTCGACCGCGAGGTCGGCCTGCCGTTCCGCCGCTACCGGATGTGGCGGCGCATGGCGGTGGTGATGCGCACGCTGGCCGGTGGCGGCAACCTGACCGACGCCGCGCTGGCGGCCGGCTTCGCCAGTTCGGCGCACCTCAGCAGCGCCTTCAGGCAGGTGTTCGGCCTGCCAGCCAGCAGCCTGCTGGCGCTGGGTGTCACCATCGACCTGTCGGGCGACGCCGTGCTGCCGGCCCAGTGGGTCAGCGCGCGCCCTCGGGCGCCCGCTGCGGCAGCTTGACGAACAGCGTGGCCACCGCCGCGCACAGCAGCAGCGCCCCGGCCAGCAGCACCACATTGCGCGCATCGCCGCCCAGCAGCGGCTTGTAGTACAGCGGCAGCGTCACGCTCTGGATCAGCATCGGGATCACGATGAACATGTTGAAGATGCCCATGTAGACGCCGGTGCGCTCGGGCGGGATGCTGCTGGCCAGCATCACGTACGGGTTGCCCATGATGCTGGCCCAGCACAGGCCCACGCCGATCATCGGGATGAACAGCCAGGCCTGCTGGTCGATCGACGGAATCGCCAGCATGCCCAGGCCGCCGGCCGTCAGGCAGGCGGCATGCATCACCTTGGCGCCGAAGCGCCTGGTGAACGGCACCAGGGCGAAGGCCGCCACGAAGGCCACCGCGTTGTAGAAGCCGCCGATCTGTCCGTTGACCAGCACCGCATCGCGGAAGCCGGTGCTGGTGGGGTCACTGGTGTTGAACAGCGAGCGGGCGATGCTGTAGGTGACGTACTGCCAGTAGCAGACCATGCCGTACCACTGGAACAGCTTCATCCAGGCCATCTGCCGCATCGCCGGGGGCATGGCGACGATGGCATCCCAGATCTCGCGCAGCGTGGCGCCCACGCCGGGCTTCTTGGCTTCGATCTCGGCGCGCTGTTGCGGGGTGAGCGGCAGCTCGGGCACGCGCCAGATCGAATAGGCGATGGTGCAGATCGACAGCACCGCGCCGATCAGGAACGAGATCTTGGTGATGACCGGGATGTTGTTGGCATCCACCATGTCCTTGTTCATGCCCAGCCACACCAGGATCGATGGCGCCAGGTAGCTCAAGGTCTGCGCCAGGCCGGTGAAGGCGCTCTGCGTCAGGTAGCCCTGGGCATGCTGCTTCTCGTCGAGCCGGTCGCTCACGTAGGCGCGGTAGGGCTCCATCGTGGTGTTGTTGGCCGCGTCCATGATCCACAGCAGGCTGGCCGCCATCCACAGCGCGCCGCTGTAGGGCATGGCGAACAGGCTCAGGCTGCAGAGGATGGCGCCGATCAGGAAGTACGGCGTGCGCCGGCCGTAGCGTGAGGCGGTGCGGTCGCTCATGGCGCCGACGATGGGCTGCACCAGCAGCCCGGTCATCGGCCCGGCCAGCGACAGCAGCGGCAGCGCCGCCTCGTCGGCGCCCAGGTAGCTGTAGATCGGGCCCATGTTGCTCTGCTGCAGGCCGAAGCTGAACTGCAGGCCGAGGAAGCCCACGTTCATCTGGACGATCTGGCGCAGCGACAGGTGCGGCTTGGTGGGGCCCGGGGTCATGGTGGCGGCTTGGCTGGCAAAACCGCCACTCTAGAGCTGCTGCAAACGATTGCAATTGCGGGTTTCCCTGGTGTGTTTCACGTTGGATCCACTGCCTGCGGGGCGGCAGGCGGTGGCCGAGCTGCTCTCCTGCCCTGCGCAAAGACCACTGCGCTGCGCTGCCGCCAGCGCCAACGGATGTTCGACGGACCTGGGTTGCTCGACGATGGTCACGATCTCGTCAGGGTCGTCGCCGAAACAGATGGTGAAGCGGCTGTCCAGCGGCTCGTTCATGGGATGTTTCCTGCAGCGGTCGGGCCGGCCTTGCCATGCTCACTTGCTGAGCGCCCAGTAACCGGTGACGAGCGGCAGCGAAATCCCCGCGTCCACGGTGCCGGACGCCGGCGTGCCCACACCGCCAATCCCCAGCGCGAATCCTGGAATGGCGCCCATGTCCTGCAGTGCCACGTCCCAGGACAAGCCCACACCCACCGGGCCCAGCCCGCCCTGCACACCGATGGTCGGCTTGATCTTGGTGCCGATGCGGCCGGGCGACCAACCCATGCTGGGGCCCACGCTGGCACCCATTCCCGCGGAGCCGCCCAGGGTTTCGACCACCGCCATCTTGTAACCACGCTTCTGCGAGAAGGGATGGTTGGAAGGCGTCACCTCCATGGCAAAGCAGAATGCTGCATTGGCACCTGCGCCATAAGCGCCTGCACCGCCCAGGCACAGGCTGAAATTGGAATTGGCCAGGGCACCTGGAATATTCTGGTCGTGCAGGGTTTGGCCTGCATTGACGGCCTCGCCAAACGCAGTTTCGCCAGCGGTGCCCGCCAGCAAGCCCAGTTTCTTGGCCAGCCGCGGCACATCGCACATCGATTGGCTGTCGATCTTGCCCGACGGAATGGCGCGCATCACCCGGCTGAGCGCCCGCTGGCTGTCGCCGTCCAGGCTGGACAGGCGCGCTTGCACATCCAGCAGTTTGCCGGCATGGGTGTTCAGCGCCGTCACACTGGCCGCCCGCAGGCTGGCCAGCATGCCGGCGTCCAGCGCACCCGCCGTCAGCGCGGTGGTGGCCAGGGAGGTCAGCGCCGATTGGCTGACCCGCAAGGTCGAATTGGCCGCCGATGCGAGCCGGGTGTATTCGGCCTGGCTGATGGCCGCGCTGCGGGCCCGGAAGGTTTCCACCGTCTGGACGGCGGCTGCCGTGATGCTGGCCGATTGCTGGTTGGCCTTGTCGGTGGTGTTGCGCGCATCGGCATACGCCTGGCGCAGGATCTCCCCGGCTTGCTGGTTGGCGGCGTCCACCAGTTTCCGGGCTTCGTTGTTGGCGGCGTTCTTGGCCTTGCAGATGATGTCGCAGGCTTGGGCCTGGCTGGCAAAACCCAGCACGGCCAGGGACACCAGCAGGGGCCGGAGAGCGAATCTTGCAGCGTTGGTCGTCATGTTGAATGCTCGTGTTGGAAGTGGTTTGGGGCGCAGGCGTCAATCGCAGATCTGGGGTTCTGCCGCCTTGGTGGTCTTGGCGGTGGACAGGGCCGCATGGAGTGTTTTGTTGGCCGTTTGCGTGGCCTCGTTCCGGATGCCGTTGGCGCGGTTGTTGGCGTCGGCAATGATCTTGTCCGCAGATTTCCGGGCCTCATTGGCAATCTTGTCGGCGGCCTCGTTGGCCAGGCACTTGGCATACCGGTCCGGGCGCTTCCAGTCGTATTTGCAGGCATGGGCCTGGCCGGCAAAGACCAGGCTGGCAAATGCCAGCAGAATCACGGCGGGGGTTTTCTTCGGGTGGTTCATGGCGGTGGTCTTTCGGTGGGTGGGGAGTGGATGAACGGACTTTGTCTGACCAACGCCATACCGTCCTCAAACCGCGCTCAAACGTTCTCAAACGTTCTGGACCGGCGGGTTTTGAAGGCCGGGTTCGATCGCCAATACACTGGATCGACACCCGCCAGCCCCCCGGCCACCCATGGACGCCACTTCCACCCCGTGCATGACCGGCCTGCGATTCGGACCCGGCGGCAAGTTCCTGCTGCAGCGCCTGGAGCGCCGCCTGTGGGCGCATGACCAGCCGGTCGGCCTCGGCGCCAGGGCCTTCGACCTGCTGCTGTGCCTGGCGGAGCGGCCGGGGCAGCTGCTGACCAAGCAGGCGCTGATGGACCTGGTCTGGCCCGGTGCTGTGGTCGAGGAGAACAACCTCGCCACCCAGATCAGCAGCCTGCGCAAACTGCTGGGCGCGGAGCTGATCGCCACCATCCCGGGCCATGGCTACCGCTTCACTTCGCCGGTCGACGTGGTGGCAGCGCGCCGTGGCAGCGCCGCAGCCGGCATCGATCTGACGGCGCCTGCCGCACCAGCTGCACAGGGTGCCGGGCCGGCGGCCGCTCGGCACAACCTGCCCGCCGCCCGCGACAGCTTTGTCGGCCGCGAATCCGCCCTGCGCGACCTGGCAGGCTGTTTCGACGCCGGCGCGCGGCTGGTCACGCTGCTGGGCACGGCCGGCACGGGCAAGACACGGCTGGCCCTGCAGTTCGGTCGCGCCCAACTCGACAGCGCAGGCGGCAGTGTGTGGTTCTGCGACTTGTCAGCCGCCCGGGGGCTGGACGGCATCGTGCACGCGGTGGCGCAGGGGCTGGACCTGCCGCTGGGCCGCAGCGACCCGTTGGAGCAGATTGGCCAGGCGCTGGCCGGCCGGGGGCCTTGCCTGGCGATCCTGGACAACTTCGAGCAGGTGGCGCGCGACGCGGAGCGCTGCCTCGGCCTGTGGCTGGACCAGGCGCCGCAGGCCCGCTTCCTGGTCACCAGCCGGGAAGTGCTGAACATGGCCGGCGAGCGCACGCTGGTGCTGCCGCCGCTGGCGGCAGACGATGCCGCGGCGCTGTTCGTGCGCCGGGCGGCGGAGCTGAAGCCCGGGTTCCGCCTCGTGGACGCCGACAGCAGCGCGATCCAGGCGCTGGTCAAGCTGCTGGACGGCCTGCCGCTGGCCATCGAGCTGGCGGCGGTGCGCATCCGCGTGATGTCGCCGCCCCAGCTGCTGCAGCGCATGGGCGACCGCTTCCGGCTGCTGGCCGGCAGCGGCGAACGCCATGACCGCCAGGCCACCTTGCGTGCCGCGCTGGACTGGTCCTGGGACCTGCTCTCCCAGGCCGAGCGTGCCGCGCTGGCCCAGCTGTCGGTGTTCGAGGGCGGCTTCAGCCTGCACACCGCCGAAGCGGTGCTCGACCTGGGCGGTGTGGACGACAACGCCTGGTGCGTCGACCTGGTGCAGGCGCTGCTGGAAAAGTCGCTGCTGCGCAGCGCCGGCGATGACCGTTTCGACCTGCTGGTGAGCGTGCGCGAGTACGCCGCCGAGCACCTGTCGACGCCCGGCCGCTTCCCCGGCAGCGGGCAGGCCGCGATGCTGGCCGCGCAGCAGCGGCATTGGCGGTTCTTCGGCGCCTGGAACGACGACGCGGCCATCGCGGCCGGCGCCATCGAGACCGACAACCTGGTGGCGGCCAGCAAGCGCGCAGCGCTGGCCGGCGACGGCGCATCGGCGGTGGGCGCGTTGGCGGCGGCCTGGGCCGTGCTGCGGCTGCGCGGCCCCTATGGCCCGGCCATCGACGCGGCGGCCCGCCTGCGCGCCATGCCGGCGCTGAGCGACCGCATGCGTGCCACCATCGACTGGGTGTCCGGCTGCGCGCTGGAGGCATCCGGTCAATCGGCGGCATCGCGGCAGGATTTCGACACCGCGTTGCTGCAGGCAGAACAGTCCGGTGACCAGGCGCTGATCGCCCAGGTGTTGTGCGGGCTGGGCGAGCTGCACATCGCGATGGGCCAGCCGGCCCTGGCGCGCGGGCAGTTGCTGCGCGCCGCCGCACTGGGCGACGCGATGGGCCAGCCGGCGCTGCAATGCCAGGCGCACAAGGGCCTGGGCTCGGCGTCGATGGCGGTGGGCGACCTGGCGGCTGCACGCCAGCACTTCGGGTTGGCCCTGGCGCAGGCACGCGGGCTGGCCGAGCGCCACTGGGAATGCGCCCTGCTCAACAACCTGGGCAACCTGGCCACGCTGCTGGGCCACAACACCGACGCCCGCAACCGCCTGGGCGAGGCACTGGCCCTGGCCCGCGCTGCCGGCTACCGGCGTGTCGAGGCCAACACCCTGTGCACCCTGGGCCTGCTGGAACATCTGCTCGGCCGCAACGACCTGGCCGCCGGCCACCTCGGCGATGCCCTGGACCTGGCCCGCCCGCTGGGCCTGCTGCGCCTGGAATGCATGGTGCTGTGCAACCAGGGGCTGGTCGCGGCTGCCGAAGGTGACACGCCGCGCGCCCTGTCGCACCAACGCCGGGCATTGGACATTGCCCGGCAGCTGGGCGACAGCCGCCTGGAAGGCCAGATCCGCAGCTACCTCGGCCCCTTGCTGGCGCGGCAGGGGCAGCCTGACGATGCCCGCGCCGAGTTGCACACGGCCGCAACCCTGCTGCTGCACAGCGGCGACCAGAGCGACCTGGGCCTGGTGCACTGCGGCCTGGCCGAGACGGAGCGCCTGGCCGGCAACCCGGCGGCGGCCGCCGTGGCGCTGGCACGCGCCACCGCCCTGGCAGACGAGATCGGCGCCGAGGAGCACGCCGAGCTGCGGTTGGCGCTGCGGCGCGTGCGCGCGCTACTGGCCGACCACAGCCCGGTTTGATCCCCTGGGCGATTGGGCGACCGTCGCTTCGACCATGCTGGTCGGCCAGGGGCTGCGGGCCAACGGAATCGGCGCCGAACCATCGCCACTGTTGTGCATCGGTGCCGAGGTCTGCGGCATGGGCACGAACGCCGGGTCGAGCACGCACCGGACCGCTGGGTCGGTGGCCGATCGCACCCGCACGTCGTACTTGTGCAGCATGAGCCGCGGCGACGGACGCAGCCCGAGCAGGAACTGGTTGGCCAGGCGCCCGGGCAGGTAGTCGATCGCCGGGCGATCGGCCGCCTCACCGGTTTCGTCGGGGTCGCCCAGCCGGTTGCGCGGCAGGTGGATGCCCCGGAACCCGGCCGGATCGTCGTCGAACACATAGCCCGGGGTGGCAATGGTCCAGCGCAGCGCCGCCACGCCATGGGCGCCGAAGACGAGCTCCGGCACATCGATCTCGCAGGCCTGCCCCGGTGCGCCCGGCTTCACCCGCACCGGCACCTCGCAGACCTTCTGGCCGGTCTGCGCATCGGTGACCAGGTGCGCCTCACAGCGCCAGACACGGGCCTTGGGTCCCAGCACCAGCGACCCAGGCTCCACCACAGGCCCCGCACCACCTGGCCGCAGGCCGGCACAACCCGCCAGCACGCCCACGGCCAGCACACCCGCACCCACCCTCCACAACGCCCGCATCACGGTCACTCCCTGTTGTCTTGTCGATCGGGCAGTCTGCCAGCAAGTGGCGACCGGCCGGTGACGGCGCCTGGCGTCGGATGGGCGGCCGCCCCACCAACAGGCAGAGCAGCCCCTCGATCGGCAGCCACGACAGCACCTCGTCGCCCGGCCGCCGCAGCAGGCCGGCCTTGGGGTCGCTGCGGTGGACCAGCCACCCGCACCACCACGCCGCCGCGCAGGCGCGCCTCATGGGGCGACCTGGATCCTCGCCGGCAGTGGCATGCCGCGCCGGGCCATGGCCTCGCGCACCCGGTCGGGCCGGTCGCTGACGATGCCGTCCACACCCAGGTCGAGCATGGCCTCGATCTGCGCCGGTTCGTTCACCGTCCAGGCCAGCACCTGCAGGCCCAGGGCCTGCGCCTCCTTCACCTGGGCGGCGTCCAGGTCGCCGTGGAAGCTGCTCCAGACCTTGCCGCCGGCCGCGCGCACCATCTTCGGCACCGAGCCGTGGTCGGCCAGCGCAAAGCCGGCCGTCCAGGGCGTGGCCGGGCCGCGGCCCACGTTGTCCAGCCAGCGTTGGCGGGCGGTGAGGTAGACGGTGGGGATTTCCGGTGCCTCGCGCTGGATGACCTGCAGCGTGCGCCAGTCGAACGACAGGATGCTGGTGCGGGTGGCCAGGCCGGCGTCGCGCACCGCGGCCACCAGCGCGCGGGCAAAGGGCTCGGGCGCGGCGGTGTCGTCGGGCGTGTTCGGGTTGAGCTTGGTCTCCAGCGCCAGCCGCAGCCGCGGATCACCGGCGCGCTTGACCAGGTCGAACAGCTCGGCCAGCGCCGGCAGGCGGGCGCCGTCCACCGGCTGCTGCTCCGGGTACTGGCCGGCATAGCGGGTGCCGGGCCTGAGCCGGCCCACGTCGTAGCGCTGCAGCTCGGCCCAGGGGGTGTGGAAGATCACCGGCCCGCGTGCGGCCAGGAACTGGCCGTCGGGCCCGCGGGTGATGTCCGGGTTCAGCGCCGGGTCGTGGCTGATCAGCAGCACGCCGTCGCGGCTGATGGCGATGTCGGTCTCCAGCGTGTTCACACCGATGGCCAGCGTGCGCGCAAAGCCGGCGATGGTGTTCTCCGGTGCCAGCCCGCGGGCGCCGCGGTGGCCCTGCAGGTCGAAGGCCTGGGCGGCGTGCAGCGGTGCCAGCAGGGCGGCGGCGAGGATCAGGGCCAGGCGTTGCATCGGGGGCTCCAGCGGTGGAAGGGCCACTGTATGCCGCATCACAATCACCGCATGCACACACTGCCCCTGACCCCGTTGCAATCCATCCAGATCGCCAGCCACGCGCCCGGGCCGCGGCTGCTGGTCACCGGTGCGGTGCACGGCAACGAGGTCTGCGGCACGCTGGCCATTCGCCGGGTGCTGGCCGAGATCGACGCGGGCGCGCTGGTCATCCGGCGCGGCAGCGTCACCTTCGTGCCGGTGTGCAACCCGCTGGCCTTCCAGCGCGGCCAGCGTGCGGGTGACCGCAACCTCAACCGCGCGCTGGAGCCCAAGCCGTTTCCGGCCGATTACGAAGACCGCCTCGCCAACTGGCTGTGCCCGCTGCTGGCCGCGCACGACGGCCTGCTCGACCTGCACTCCTTCCATTCCGGTGGCGCCCCGTTCGTGATGGTGGGCCCGCCCGACAACGACGGCCGGCTGGAGCCCTTCGGCCATGCCGGCACCGAGGAAGCCCTGGCCCGCGTGCTGGGCGTGCCGCGGGCGGTGGACGGCTGGCTGGGCACCTATGCCAGCGGCGTGGCCGCCCGGGCGCAGCAGGCCCAGGCCGACGGCCTGGCGCCCGAGGCCCTGCCCGAGCTGCACCCGCGCTACGGCGTGGGCACCACCGAGTACATGCGCACCCAGGGCGGCTGGGGGCTGACGCTGGAATGCGGCCCCCACACCGATCCGCAATCGCCCGAGGTGGCCTGGCGCGCCATCCACCGCACCCTGGCCCACCTGGGCATGACCGACGAGACGCCACCCGCGCCGGCCGCCACGCTGGAGGCGCTGAGCCTGCATGCGGTGGTCGACAAGCAGCATGCCGACGACCGCTTCGCGCGCGACTGGCAGAGCTTCGACCCGGTGCGCGCCGGCGAGCTGATCGGCCACCGCGCCAGCGGCGCGCCGGTGCATGCACCCGGCGATGGCTGGCTGGTGTTTCCCAACGCCCGTGCTGCTGCGCGCCAGGAGTGGTTCTACCTGGCCCGCGCCAGCCGGCGCTTCGCCGCGACAGGCTGACGGTCTGCCCGGGTGATGACCTGGGTGGTCGATCCGGTGCAGATCCGGGTACCGTGGCCGGCGTTTTCGCCGAAGATCACCAGGCGCGGGCTGCGTTGCCGGTCCGACCGCCTCCTGCCCATGCATTTCGGTTCCCGGCTCCGCGATCTGCTGTCCCCTGCCCGCCGCCGCTGGCTGCAGGGCGGCGCCGTGCTGGCCGGTGCGGCGCTGACCGGCGGTTGTGGTGCGCCGCCACCGCCGCTGCGCATCGGCGCCCACGTCTGGCTGGGCTACGAGCTGCTGTACCTGGCCCGCGCGCGGGGCCTGGTGCCGGCGTCGCAGCTGCGTCTGGTCGAGCTGCCCACCGCCACCGCCAGCCTGCGCGCCCTGGCCGCCGGCACGGTGGAGGGCGCCGGCCTGACGCTGGACGAGGTGCTCAGCGCCCGCGCCCGCGGCCTGATGCTGCGGGTGGTGGCGGTGATCGATGTCTCCCACGGCGCCGACGCCTTGCTGGCCGCGCCCGATGTCGCCAGCCTGGCGGCGCTGCGCGGCCGCCGCATCGGCGTGGAGCAGAGCGCCACCGGCGCGCTGATGCTCGACGCCGCGCTGCAGCAGGCCGGCCTGCGGCCGGCCGATGTGCGCCAGGTGCCGCTGGCCTTCGACGAGCATGCCGAGGCCCTGCGCCGCGGCCGGGTGGACGCCGTGGTCACCTTCGACCCGGTGCGCGCCCAGCTGGTGGCCGATGGCGCGCGGGTGCTGTTCACCAGCGCCCAGGTGCCGGGCCTGGTCGTCGACGTGCTGGCGGTGCGGCCCGAGGTCACCGCGGCCCAGGCCGACCACCTGCGTGCCGTGGTGGCCGGCCTGCTGCAGGCCCGCCAGGCCTGGCTGCAGGACAGCCGTGGCAGCGCTGCCGAGATGGCCCCGCGCCTGCGCCTGCCACCGGCCGCGGTGGAGGCGGCCTTCGGCCAGCTGCAGCTGCCTGATCTGGCGGCCAACCGCGCCTGGCTGACCGGCCAGCCGCCGCAGTTGCTGGTGACGGCGCGCCGGCTGGAAGCGGTGATGCAGCGCGCCGCCCTGCTGCCGCCCGCGGCCGCCAGCCTGGACGACCAGGGTGCCGAGTCGCCGCTGGCCGATCCGCGCTACCTGCCGCAGGCCTGACGCGCCCACCCGCCGCATGACCGCCCGCCGCCATCCGCGCATGCGCAGCCTGCTGCTGCTGGCGGTGCTGCTGATCACGCTGGGCGGGGGCGCGGTGTCGCTGCTGGTGGGCCTGCGCAGCGATGCCCGCCATGCCTGGGACGACGCCCAGCGCCATGCGCGTGGCGAGCTGGCGCGCCTGGTGGTGGTGGCCGAGCGCGAGGCCACGCTGCACCCGGCGCTGCTGGACGAGCTGGTGGCGCTGGCCTCCACCGATGTCCGCGTGGTCCATGCACTGATCCTCACGCCCGACGGCACCGTGCTGTCCAGCAGCCGCACCGTCGAGGTGGGCCGCGCCGCGGCCTCCCTGGACGGCGTGCCGCCGGCCTGGCTGGGCGGCCTGCAGGGCAGCGGCCGGGCGCGGCTGCAGACCGATGTCGACGCCCAGCGCCTGGTGCTGGCCCAGGCCTTTGCCTGGCCCGCGGCCCCGGGCGAGTTGCGCGGCCTGGGCCAGGGCACGGTGCTGCTGCACCTGGACCTGGGCCCCACGCTGGCCGCGGTGCGTGCCGAGGGCTTGCAGCAGCGCGCCTGGCCGCTGGCCTGGGTGGTGCTGGCCGCACTGCTGCTGCTGGCCGGGCTGGAGCGCATCGTCGTGCGGCCGCTGCAACGCCTGGGCGATGCGGCGCAGGCGCTGGGCGATGGCGAGCTGTCGCGCCAGGTGCCGGCCACCCGCGCCGCCGAGCTGCAGGCCGTGGGCGAGGCCTTCAACCGCATGGCCCGCAGCCTGGCCGACGGCCTGGGCCGGCTGGCCGCCAGCGAGCAGCGCCAGCGCGAGCTGTTCGCCGCCGCGCCCGACGCCATGCTCACCGTCACACCCGACGGCCGCATCGACAGCTTCAACGCCGCCGCCGAGCGGCTGTTCGGCCATGCCGCGGCCCAGGCCATCGGCCAGCCGCTGGACCTGCTGCTGCCCGCCGACGTGCGGGCCGGGCACCCGCAGCGCATGGCCGGCTTCGCGGCCGAGGGCGCGGGCGCGCGGCGCATGGCGCCCAGCCGCATCGTCGAGGGCCTGCACCGCGACGGCCACCGCCTGCAGCTGGAAGTGGGCATCGCCCGCGTCGACCTGGGCGACACCTGGCGTTTCACCGCGGTGGCGCGCGATGTGGCGGCCCGGCTGGCGCTGGAGGCGGCGCTGGCCGCCCAGCGCGACCAGCTGGAAGCCACCGTCACCGCCCGCACCGCCGAGCTGGCCCGCTCGCGCGACGAGGCCCAGGCGGCCACCCGCGCCAAGAGCGAGTTCCTGGCCAACATGAGCCACGAGATCCGCACACCGATGAACGCCATCATCGGCCTGGCCCACCTGATGCGGCGCGATGCCAGCAGCCCGCA
Organism: Pseudaquabacterium pictum; assembly: GCF_005403045.1. GTDB lineage: Bacteria > Pseudomonadota > Gammaproteobacteria > Burkholderiales > Burkholderiaceae_C > Pseudaquabacterium > Pseudaquabacterium pictum. The sequence continues at coordinate 49,404 of NZ_BJCL01000011.1, read as the reverse complement.
GCGCGGCTACCTGGCCAAGCTCGACGGCGCGGCCCACCACCTGCTGGGCGTTCTCAACGACATCCTCGACTACTCGAAGATCGAGGCCGGCAAGCTCAGCCTGGCGCCGCAGGATTTCGCGCTGGACCAGCTGGTCGACGATGTCTGCCACCTGGTGGCCGCCCGCGCCGGCGAGAAAGGCCTGGAGCTGGTGCAGCGGCTCGACCCCGCCCTGCCCACCTGGCGCCACGGCGACGACCTGCGCCTGCGCCAGGTGCTGATCAACCTGGTGGGCAATGCGGTGAAGTTCACCCACAGCGGCCACATCAGCCTGCGGGTGGGCCCGGGCGAGGGTGGCACGGTGCAGTTCGTGGTGGCCGACACCGGCATCGGCATCGGCCCGGCCGAGCGGGCGCGCATCTTCCAGCCGTTCGAGCAGGCCGACAGCCCGGCCAGCCGGCGCCTGGGCGGCACCGGCCTGGGCCTGGCCATCAGCCGGGCACTGGTGCAGGCCATGGGCGGCACGCTGGTGCTCGACCCCCAGCCCGACGCCAGCGCCGGGGGCAGCTGCTTCCGCTTCAGCCTGCCGCTGCCGCCGGCGGCCAGCCCGGCGCCGCCGCCGCCGCGCATGCCGGCCGCCGGCCAGCGCGCCCTGGTGGTCGACGACCTGGCCGAGGCCCGCGCGGTGCTGGTGGAGCAGCTGCAGGCCCTGGGCCTGCTGGCCGAGGCAGTGGCCGATGGCCCCCAGGCCCTGGCGCGCGTGGCCCGGGCCGATGCGGCCGGCACGCCGTTCCATGTCTGCCTGGTCGACTGGCGCCTGCCGGGCGACGACGGCCTGGCCCTGCTGCAGCGGCTGCAGGCCCTGCCGCTGGCGCACCGGCCGGCGCTGCTGCTGGCCACCGCCTTCGGCGCCCAGCTGCCGGCGCCGCTGCCCGCCAACCTGGCCCGCTTGCGGGTGCTGGACAAGCCGGTGGCCCTGCCCGGGCTGCAGCGCGCGCTGGCCGATGTGCTGGGACTGGCCGGCCCATCCCCACCGTTGCCGCCGGCACCTGTGCCGCTGGAGGTGCAGCTGCGCCAGCGCCATGGCCGGCAGCCTGACCAGCCGCCCGGCGCCCGCTTGCTGCTGGTGGAGGACAACCCGCTGAACCAGGAGGTGGCGTTGCAGCTGCTGCAGGACGCCGGCCTGCAGGCCGACCTGGCGCGCGACGGCCTGGAGGCGGTGGCCCGCGTCACCGACCAGGCCTATGCCCTGGTGCTGATGGATGTGCAGATGCCGCGGCTGGACGGCCTGGGCGCGACCCGGGCCATCCGCGCGCTGCCGGGCCGCGCCGGCCTGCCCATCCTGGCCATGACCGCCGGCACCCAGGCGGACGAACGTGCCGCCTGCCTGGCCGCCGGCATGAACGACGTGATCACCAAGCCGGTCGATCCCGATGACCTGTACGCCGCGCTGCTGCGCTGGTTGCCGGCGGCGGCGGCGCCGGCAGCGCTGGCCGCGCCCCTGACCGCCAGCGCACCGGGCCCGGTGGCGCCGCTGGCCGAGCCCTGGCAGCAGGTGCCCGGGCTGGATGCCACCGCCGGCCTGCGCCTGGTGGGTGGCCGGCCGGCCATCTACCTGCGGGTGCTGCAGCGCTTCGTGGCCCACCACGGCGGCGATGCGGCACTGCTGCGGCAGGCGGCGGATGCGGGCGCCGGCGACGAGATCCGCCGCCTGTGCCATGTGCTCAAGAGCGTGGCCGGTGCGCTGGGTGCCCATGGCGTGGCGGCGCAGGCCGCCCTGGTGGAAGCCGCGCCGGCCGACACCGTCGCGGTGGCGGCCCTGGCCGGCGCGCTGCAGGCCCTGCTGGACGCGCTGGTGCCGGTGGTGGACGCCGGCGTCTGACGCGTCGGCCGCCGGCGCTCAGTCCGCCGGCAGCGCTGCGAAAAACGCCGCCAGCCGCGCCGCATCCAGCCGGCCGGCCTGGCGCACGCTGCTGCACAGGTCCAGCCCGAAGGGACGCACCGCGGCCACCGCCGCTGCCACGTTCTGCGGGTTCAACCCGCCGGCCAGGAACAGCGGCCTGCCCAGCGCCGCCACCGCGGTGCGGATCTGCGCGCTGACTGCCCAGTCGTGCGTGCGGCCGGTGCCGCCCAACTCCTTCACCGCCGCCTGCGGGTTGCCGCTGTCGAGCAGAAGGGCGTCGACCAGCGGCGCCACGGCCACCGCCTCGTCCAGGCAGGCCGGGCCGGTGACATGCACCACCTGCACCAGCTGCACGCCGGGCAGGGCATCGCGCAGGCGGCGCAGGTCGTCGGCCGGCACGGTGTCCACCAGCTGCAGCGTGGTGGTGCGGCAGCGCCGGTGCTGGTCGATGATGCCGGCCGCCGTCTGCCGGCTGGTCAGCAGGAAGGTCTGCACCGCGGCGCCGTGCTCGTCGGCCATGGCCTGCGCCACCGCGGCGATGGTGGTCTCGTCGATGACGCCGGGCCCGCTGGGCATGGCCGAGACCAGGCCCAGCGCCTGGGCGCCGGCGGCCACCGCCAGCCGGGCCTCGTCCACGCTGGCGATGCAGCAGATCTTGACCAGCGGGCGGCCCGGACTGAGGCGGTCGGTCATCGTTCGGGCCTCACAGTGTCTCGATCACCACCGGCCCGGGCGGCGGCGCGGTGTCGGCCATGGTGCTGGCTGCCAGCACCGCGGCACACGCGGCCTCGGCATCGGCCCGGCTGGCCGCATGCACCCGCAGCAACGCATCGCCGGCCTGCAGCGCACTGCCCAGCGGCTGCACCTGGCTGAAGCCCACCCGCGGGTCGACCGCATCGCCGGCCACGCGGCGGCCGCCGCCCAGCGCCACCACCGCCAGGCCCAGCGCGCGGGTGTCGGTGGCGGCCAGCACGCCAGCGCGCGGGGCGGGCACGTCCAGCTGCACCGGCGCGGCCGGCAGGTTGGCGGTGGCCAGCACATCGGCCGGGCCGCCCAGCGCCGCCACCATGCGGGCGAAGTGCTCGGCGGCATGGCCGCTGTCCAGCGCGGCGGCGGCACGCTGGGCACCATCGGCCACGCTGGTGGCCAGGCCGGCGCCGTGCAGCATCTGCGCGGCCAGGGCCAGTGTCAGCGTGCGCAGCCGCGCATCCTGCGCGGCACCGATGAGGAAGGCGATGCTCTCCTGCACCTCCAGCGCGTTGCCGGCGGTGGTGCCCAGCACCTGGTCCATGTCGGTGATCAGCGCGCGGCAGGGCAGGCCGGCGCCGTGGGCCACGTCCACCAGGCTGCGGGCCAGCGTGCGCGCCGCGCCGATGTCGGTCATGAAGGCGCCGTTGCCCAGCTTCACGTCCATCACCAGGCTGCCGAGGCCCGCTGCCAGCTTCTTGCTGAGGATGCTGGCCGTGATCAGCGGCACCGATTCCACCGTGGCCGTCACATCGCGGATGGCGTAGAGCCGCCGGTCGGCCGGCGCGATGTCGGCGCTGGCGCCGACGATGGCGCAGCCGGCGCTGCGCAGCGCGGCCAGCAGCTGCGCGCGGGGCGGCTCGGTCTGGTAGCCGGGCAGGGCGGCCAGCTTGTCCAGCGTGCCGCCGGTGTGGCCCAGGCCGCGGCCGCTGACCATCGGCACCACGCCGCCGCAGGCTGCCACGATGGGCGCCAGCACCAGGCTGACCTTGTCGCCCACGCCGCCGGTGGAATGCTTGTCCACCACCGGGCCGGCCAGGCCGGCGTCGTCCCAGCGCAGCACCGCGCCGCTGTGGGTCATCGCCCGGGTCAGCGCCACGCATTCGGCGCGGTCCATGCCGTTGAGCAGGATGGCCATGGCCAGTGCCGCGGCCTGGCCCTCGCTCCAGCGGCCATCCACCAGGCCCTGCACGAAGGCCTGGATCTGCGCTGCACTCAGCGCGCCGCCGTCACGCTTGGCGCGGATGACTTCGGCCGGCAGCATGTGGCGCCCGCGGTTCAGTAGCTGCCGGCGGCGCTGGTGTTGCCGGGCCCGCTGCCCTGCAGCACCGCGGTGATGTCGCCCAGCAGGCCGCTGGCACCGAAGCGCAGGCGCTGCGGCGTGACGGCGGCAGCGCCGAGGATCTCGCGCACCAGCGCGATGTAGACCGCCGCATCGGCCACCTTGCGGATGCCGCCCGAGGCCTTGAAGCCCACCGCCGCGCCGCGCGGATGGTCGGCGATGGCCTGCAGCATCACCCGCGCCGCCTCGGGCGTGGCGCCGGTGCCGGTCTTGCCGGTGCTGGTCTTGAGGAAATCCACGCCCGCGTCCAGCCCGATCAGGCTGGCCTGGTGGATGAGCGCCGGCGTGGCCAGGTCGCCCGATTCGAGGATCAGCTTCAGCGTGCGCCCGGCACAGGCCACACGCACCGCCTGCACCAACGCCGCCGCGCCGGCAGCGTCGCCGGCCTGCAGCGCGCGCCAGGGCAGCACCAGGTCGACCTCGTCGCCACCCGCATCGGCGATGGCGCGGACATCGGCCACCGCGGCGGCCACATCCAGCCCGCCGGCCGGGAAGTTGGCCACCGCCGCCACCCGCACCCCGACCGGCGCCTGCGCCCTGGCCTGGGCCACGAAGCGCGGCCACACGCACAGCGCCGCCGGCGGGCCCGCCGGGCCGGCAGCCTGGGCGCACAGGGCGCCGATCGCCGCGGCATCGTCGGCATCGTTCAGGCTGGTCAGGTCCAGGCAGGCCAGGGCAGTGCGGGCGGTGGTGGCGAGGTCCGGTGTCATGGCGTGCAAGGGCGTGGACCGGCGATGGTAGCCGCGCCGCCCGCCGGCCTGCTGTGCGTGACGAACTGCCGGCGTGTCAGCGGAATTGACTCAAGTCAAGTGTCCGGCGGCCGTTACACCGGCGGTGTGCAGTTCTTGCTCTTTCAGGAAGTCCGACCCATGAATACCAAGCATCGACTCCTCGTGTCTTTTGGAGTCCTGGCACTGTTGGTGATGCTGACGGCAGTGCTCGGCCTGCGTGCAGCCGCCACCGCCCACGAGGCCTTCAGTGGCTATGTCTCGGGGGCGGCCCACCGCATGTCCCTGGCCAACCATGCGCTGGAAGCCACCAATGCGCGTGCGATCGCCGCGCGCAACCTGGTGCTGATCGATGATCCCGCGCTGCTGGCCGCCGAGAAGGAGAACGTGGCGCGCGCCCACAAGGCGGTTGGCGAGACCCTGGCCAGGCTCAGCGAGAGCGCGGCCAAGGCGGCCGATCCCAAGGTCCGAGAGTTGGTGCAGGCCATCGTCGCCGTCGAGGCCCGTTACAGCCCGGTGGCGCTGGATGTCCTGGCCAAGGTGTCCGCTGGCGACCGTGCCGGCGCCATCGCCAAGATGAATGCCGAGTGCCTGCCCCTGCTGGCCGCACTGTTGAAGGCCGGCGACACCTACCTCGCCTACGGCGCGCAGCGTGCCGACGCCGAAGTGGCCCGCGCAGGCGATGTCTACCAGACGGCGCGCGGCGTGCTGATCGCGGCGCTGCTGGTGGCTTTCGGCACGGCTGCGGCACTGGGCGTGCTGATCCCGCGGGGACTGATCCGCGCCCTGGGCGCCGAGCCGGCCGAACTCAGCCGCGCGGCCGAACGCATTGCGCAGGGTGACCTCAGCCCGGTGCCGGGCGCCGCGCAGGCGCCGGCCGGCAGCGTGCTGGCCTCCATGGCGGCCATGCGCGCCAACCTGGCCCGCATCGTGGCGCAGGTGCGGCAGGGCAGCGACAGCGTGGCGACGGCGAGCAGCGAGATCGCGCATGGCAACCAGGATCTGTCCGGGCGCACCGAGCAGCAGGCCAGCGCGCTGCAGGAAACCGCGGCGTCGATGGAGCAGCTGGGCAGCACCGTGCGCCTGAATGCCGACAACGCCCGCCAGGCCGACCAGCTGGCCCGTGGCGCCAGCGATGTGGCCCGGCAGGGCGGCGACGTGGTGGCCGAGGTGGTGCAGACGATGAAGGGCATCAACGACAGCAGCCGGCGCATTGCCGACATCCTCTCGGTCATCGACGGCATCGCGTTCCAGACCAACATCCTGGCGCTGAACGCGGCTGTGGAGGCCGCGCGTGCCGGCGAGCAGGGGCGGGGCTTTGCGGTGGTGGCCGGCGAGGTGCGCACCCTGGCGCAGCGCAGCGCCGACGCCGCACGCGAGATCAAGCGCCTGATCACCGACAGCGTCGAACGTGTGGACCAGGGCAGCGCGCTGGTGGACAAGGCTGGCGTGACGATGCAGGAGGTGGTCGCGGCGATCGGCCGCGTTTCCGAGATCGTCGGCGAGATCAGCAGCGCCAGCGCCGGGCAGCGCAGCGGCGTGGCCCAGGTTGGTGAGGCGGTGTCGCAGATGGACCAGGCCACCCAGCAGAACGCCGCACTGGTGGAGCAGAGCGCCGCCGCTGCCGCCAGCCTGCAGCAGCAAGCCCAGCAGCTGGTGCAGGCGGTGGCGGTGTTCCGCCATGCCGAGCCGGCCTGACCGGGCGTGGGTGGGCTGATGGGCTGATCGGCTGATGGGTGGGCCGGCCGGCGGCGCCGTTGCCGGCCTGTCATCATGGGCGCCGACCATGGCCCGCCACCCCGCCCGATGCACCTGTCCCGCGTCTCCCGCCGCCAAGCGCTGATCGCCACCACCGCCCTGCTGGCGGCCAGTGCCGGCCGCGGCCAGCCGCGCTTTCCCGAGCGGCCCATCACCCTGGTCGTGCCCTTCGCGCCCGGCGGCATCGCCGACCTGACGGCCCGCGCCGTGGGCGAGGCCCTGGCCCGCAGCCTGGGCCAGCCGGTGGTGGTCGACAACCAGCCCGGCGCCGGCGCCATCGTCGCCAGCCAGCGCGTTGCGCGGGCCGTGCCCGATGGCCACACCCTGCTGCTGCTGAGCAATGCCAATGCGGTGGCGATGTCGCTGATGAAGCCCCCGGGGCCCGATCCGTTGACGAACTTTGCGCCGGTCAGCACGCTGGGCAGCTTCGACCTGGGGCTGTTCGCCGCGGCCAACGGGCGCTTTGCCACGCTGGCCGCCGCGCTGGACTGGGCCCGCGCCCATCCGGGCCAGCTGAACATCGGCAGCATCAACGTGGGCAGCACCCAGCACCTGGCGGCCAAGCTGTTCGACGCCCGCGCCGGCATCGACGCGCTGGTGGTGCCCTACAAGGGCTCGCCGGCGGTGCTGACGGCGCTGCGTGCCGGCGAGATCGACATTGCGGTGGAGATCCTCGGCCCGATGCTGCCGCAGCTGCAGGCCGGCACGGTGCGGGCGCTGGCCGTCACCGGCGCGCAGCGCCACCCGCTGTTGCCCGAGGTGCCCACCGTGGCCCAGGCCGGCGTGGCCGGCGTGCAGGTGGCCAGCTGGAATGCGCTGGCCGCACCGGCCGGCACGCCGCCCGCGGTGCTGGCCACGCTGAACCAGGCGGTGCGAGATGCCGTGGCATCGCCTGCGGTGCAGCAGCGCCTGGCGCCGCTGGGCATGCGGCTGGGCGCCGGCACGCCGGCCGAGCTGCAGGCGCTGCTGGGCAGCGAGATCCAGCGCTGGGCGGCGGTGATCCGCGCCGCCAGGATCACGCCGGAGTAGGCCGCCCGCCTAACGGTTGTCCGGCGCGAACTCGGCCAGCTTCAGCGGGCTGCGCGCAGCGATGTAGGCGCGCAGCACCTCGGCATCGTTGAGCCCGGTGTTCACATAGCCGGGGTGGGTGTTCATCTTCGGGTAGCCGTCACCGCCGATGGCGGTGAAGTTGTTGATCGCCAGGGTGTAGGTGCGGCTGCGGTCGATGGGCTGGCCGCCCACACGGGCTTCCAGCAGCTGGCCGTTGGCCACCTGCCACTGCAGGCCGGCGGTCTGCGGGTAGCCGCCGGAGCCGGGGCTCATCTTCGCGGCGGCGGCCAGCCAGTCCAGCAGCTCGGCGCCGTTCAGCGTGAGCACGCCCACGGTGTTGGAAAAGGGCTGCACCTTGAGCACATCACGGTAGGTGATGCGGCCGGCGGGCAATGAATCGCGCACACCGCCACCGTTGATCACCGCCAGGTCCGCGCCGGTGCGCGCGCGCATCGCCCGGGCGATCAGCGTGCCCAGCGTGGTGGGCTGGCTGCGCACCCGGTCGCGGTTGCCGTCGAACACGCCGTCGGCTTCGCCCACCGGCACCAGCAGGCGCTCCTGCCCCGCGGCGTGGAAGGGCAGCAAGGCGCCGCGCACGGCCGCGTCTTCGGGGATGGGGTCGCCCACCACCACCTTCCTGCCATCGGCGCCGGCCTGCTTCAGGTTCACCGGGATCAGCTGGTACTTGACGAGGTTGACCCGCCCGCCGTCGATGACGAAGTCGGCCCGGCCGACGTATTTGCCCCACTCATGCGCCTGCACGATCCAGGCGCCGTTCTGGCGGTCCGGCGCGCAGGGCTCGCCGGGCCGGTAGGCGGTGTTGCGGATGTTCTCGGCCAGCATGCACACCGGGTTCTGGCTGTGGCCGCCGACGATCAGGTCCAGCCCCGGCACCTGGCGCGCCATCTCCACATCGCCCGGCGCGTTGATGCCGTGGCGGCCATCGGCATAGTGGCCCATGTGGGTGGCGGCGATCACCATTTCGGCCTGGGCGCGCAGCTGCGGCACCAGCTGGGCGGCCTCCTCGGCCGGCTTGCGGAAGCGCATGCCCTGCACATGGTCGGGCAGCACCAGCCTGGGCGTGTCGTCGGTGGTCAGGCCCAGCACGGCGATCCGGTAGCCGCCGCGCTCGAAGATGCGGAAGGGCTCGAACACCCGCTGCTCGCCCTGGTAGATGTTGGCCGACAGCAGCGGAAAGCCGGCCCACTGCCGCTGCCGGGCCAGCACGGCGGGCGGCTTGTCGAACTCATGGTTGCCCACGGCCATCGCGTCGTAGCCCAGCAGCACCATGCCCTTGAAGTCGGGCTCGGCATCGAGCAGGTCGCTCTCGGGCACGCCGGTGTTCACATCGCCGCCGTCCAGCAGCAGGCTGTGGCCACCGGCGGCGGCCACCTCGGCGCGCATCCGGTCGATCAGCGTCTTGCGCGCGGCCAGGCCGTATTCGCCATCGGCATTGGGCCAGAAACGGCCGTGGTGGTCGTTGGTGTGCAGGATGGTCAGCTGCAGCGGCGGGCGCTGCGGCGTCTTGGCGGGCGGATCGGCGGGCGGCGTGGCGCAGGCGACCAGCAGCAGCGGCAGGACGGCCAGGGCGGTGTGCAGGCGGCGCATGCGGGGCTCAGCAGCTGTCGCCGCCGGAGCGGCAGGCCCACAGGTAGGCGTCGGGCACCACCGACTGGCGCGCCGCGCGCAGCGCCTGCTGCGCCACCTCCTTCGACACCCAGGTGGCCATCATCACACCGTAGGTCGGGTTGGCGCCGTAGGGCATGAACACGACGAAGTCGTACTGCGGCGCCTTGCGGTGCAGCCGGTTCATCAGGGCGACGGCGGCCTGTTCGGAGCCGGCCGAGCCGACGATGACGAAGTACTTGTTGGAGTCGTTCACGAACGGCGGCGCATCCCGCAGGAAGGCATCGGCCGGATCGGCCGCGGCCGGTGCCTGGACCTGGGCCAGCCAGGCCGGTAGCCAGGCGTCGTCGCTGCGCGAGGCCAGCAACAGGGGCGGCCCGTCTAGCGGCCCGCCCGACCGGCGGATGCGGCTGCTGGTGCGGGCCACCACTGTCGGCCCCTGCGCCGGCGCCAGCATGTCGGTGTTGGCGGCCTGGATGCGGGCGGCCTTGTCGGCATCGCTCAGCCCGGCCGCGGCCTGCACCACGCGGCAGTAGGCCTGCAGCAGGCTGCGCAGCGTCAGGTCGACATCGGCGCTGGGGAAGCGGTCGCGCAGCAGCGTGGTGCGCAGCGCCCGCAGGTCGGCGCCGGCACCCGCGTCGGTGATCAGCTGGTCGGCCGCGTCCATGGCGGCCTGGGTGGTCCGGTTGATCAGGCGCGAGCCGATCGGCGCCACCGCATCGCAGCCGGGCGCGGCCTGGGCCTGGTTCTGGGCCTGCGTGGCGCCGTGCGGCAGCCAGAAGAGCAGGGCCAGGCCCCAGGCCAGCGTGCGTGTCGTCATGGCGGTTCTCCGTGGGGTGGTGCGGCGCCTCAGCGGCGGAACTTCTCGGCAATGCTGTCGATGGTGGAGAACACCGGCTCCACCGCATAGCCGGCGATGAAGGCCAGCGCCGACGACGACAGCCCCATCTCGGTGACCACGCCGCTGAAGCCGATCACCACGCCCGACAGCCCGCCCAGCGCCACCCGCACCAGGTGGCGGATGGGCGAGGTGGCCGAGAAGGTGGTGTCCTTGATCTGGTCGGAGATCAGCCGCACCACGTAGGCGCAGGCGCCCATGATGCCCAGCACGATGGGCAGCACGGTGGCGGTGATCACGCCCACGCTGATCTGGGCGTTCAGGCGTTCGGATGCCACGTCGCGCCGGCTGATCTGGTAGTCGCGCACGGCCTGGCGCACCTCGGCCAGGTTCTGCGCGTCCTTCAGGTCGCCGGGCAGGATGGTGGCGCCGTTCCAGCCCAGGCTGATCAGCCGGGTCATCATCACGCTCTTCTGCAGCATCTGGTCGAGCACATGGTTCTGCTGGTGCAGCAGGGCCTGCATCGCGGCGATGTCCTTGCGCTGGTCGGCAGACGCCGTGGCGAATGGCCTGTCGGCGACGCCGGCCTCCAGCGCGTCGGCGGCGGCCGTCAGCTTGACGTTGAGCTCGTCGCCCTGGGTGGCCAGCTGCTCCACATCCTTGCCCAGGCTCAGCGTGGTCGACACCAGGAAGCCCAGCACCACGCTGATGCCCAGCAGCACGATCAGCAGCGCCAGGTAGCGCGTGGCCGTGCGCCGCGACACCGACACCGGCCTGGCGTTGCCGCCGGCCCAGGCCCGCCAGCGCGGCGCCGGCACGCCCAGCAGATTGGTCGACAGCGTGTCCACCGTGGCCGGCTTCACCAGCGCGCACAGCTTGTTGAAGGCGCACCAGAAGTCGGTGGCGACCTGCTCGTTCCAGGCATTGCCGGCCTGGGCGTCCAGCGCGGTGTTGATGGTGGCCACGGTCTCACGCGGCAGCTCGTTCACGTTCTCGGCGGCAAAGCGCAGCAGCATCTCGGCCGTCGCCAGTGCCTGCGCCTCGCTGGGCAAGACAGAGCGTGTCATGGGTGTCCCTCCCCCGCCGGTGGCGTGGGTCGCCGCATCTTAGGCGGCCAGCGCGGCTGCGCCATCCGCCCGATCACCGAGCCGGCGCCGGCGGCCATGCGGCAAGATGCAGGCCCCGTCCACGCACCGGCCCGCCATGTTCCGCACCACCTACATCAGCCACGCCCAGCTCACCGCCCAGCTGGCCACCTGGGCGCAGCAGCACCCGGGCCTGGTCCATGTCAGCAGCCTGGGGCAGAGCGCCGGCGGCCGCGACATCCCGCTGCTGACCATCGGCCGCCACCCCGAGCGCGGCGGCCCGGCGGTGTGGATCGACGGCAACATGCACGCCAGCGAGCTGTGCGGCACCAGCGTGGCCCTGGCCATCGCCGAGGACGTGCTGGCCATCCACGGCGGCGCCGATGCGGCCGGCGGCCAGCCGCTGCCGCCGCACATGGCCCAGGCCATCCGCGGGACGCTGTTCTACGTGGTGCCGCGCATCTCGCCCGACGGCGCGGAAGAGGTGCTGCAGCGTGGCCGCTACGTGCGGTCGAGCCCGGTGGACGACCGCGTGGCCCGCCACCATGCCCACTGGGTGACCGAGGACATCGACGGCGACGGCATGGCCCTGACCATGCGCCGTGAAGACCCCGACGGCGAGCTGGTGGAGCTTCGCGGCGACGACGGCCAGCCGCTGCGCCCCGCGGTGCTGGTGGCCCGCCAGCCCGAGGACAGCGGCCCGTTCTACCGCCTGTATCCCGAGGGCCGCATCGCCAACTTCGACGGCCGCACCATCCCCGACGCGCACTACCTGTCGGACAACCTCTACGACTTCAACCGCAACTTCCCGTACCACTGGGCGCCCGAGCCGCAGCAGGCCGGCGCCGGCCACTACCCCGGCAGCGCGCCCGAGACCCGCGCGGTGATGGACTTCGCCACCCGCCATCCCAACATCATGCTGTGGCTGAACCTGCACACCTTCGGCGGCGTGCTGATCCGCCCGCTGGGCGACAAGCCCGACAGCAAGATGAACCCCGGTGACCTGGGGCTGTACGAGCAGGTGGAAGCCTGGATGACCCAGTTCACCGGCTATGCCACCGTCAGCGGCTTCCATGAATTCCTCTACGAGCCCGACAAGCCCCTGCACGGCGACCTGAGCGACTACGCCTACCACCAGCGCGGCGCGCTGGCCTATGTGGTGGAGCTGTGGGATCTGTTCCAGCAGCTGGGCATCGCCCGCAAGAAGCCGTTTGTCGACCACTACAGCAAGTTCAGCCGCGACGACATGCGCAAGCTGGCCGCGTTCGACCGCCAGCACAACGGCGGCCGCATGTTCGGCACCTGGAAGCCGGCGCAGCATCCGCAGCTGGGCGCGGTGGAGGTGGCCGGCTTCGACCCCCGCGTGGGCATCTGGAACCCGCCGTACGACCGGCTGGATGCCACCTGCCAGGGCCAGAGCGCCGCCTTCCTGCGGGTGGCGGCGCTGTTGCCGCGCGTCAGCGCCAGCGTGGTGGCGCAGGAACGCCAGGGCGACAGCACCCGCATCGAGATCCGCATCGCCAACCACGGCTACCTGGGCAGTTGCGGCGTGCCGTCGTCGCAGGGCCTGCCGCATGTGGAGCCGATCCGCCTGACCACGCAAGCCCATGGTGTGACGGTGCTGGCCCCCGGCGCCGCGGTGGTGGAGATCGGCCACCTGGAGGGCTGGGGCGGCGGCCTGTACGGCGGGCCCAGCGTGTTCTCGCCCTGGACCCGCGGCAACGGCCATGAGCGCTTCGTCACCCTGGTGGTGGCCGGCAGCGGCACGCTGGATGTCACCGTGGGCAGCGCACGGGTGGGCTTCCAGCATCTCACCGTGGCGGTGCCCTGACCGAGAATCCGCCGCATGGACGTCAGCATTCACGACAAGACCGCCCCGGTGCTGATCGCCGGCGGCGGCATCGGCGGCATGGCCCTGGCCCTCACCCTGCACCAGGTGGGCGTGCCGTGTGTGGTCTACGAATCCGTGCCGCAGCTCCGGCCGCTGGGCGTGGGCATCAACCTGCAGCCCAATGCGGTGCGCGAGCTGTTCGACCTGGACATCGGCGCCGACCTGCTCGACCGCATCGGCCTGCCGGCGCGGGAATGGGCCTTGGTCGGCCGCAACGGGCAGGAGGTCTACAGCGAGCCGCGTGGCCTGGCCGCCGGCTACCGCTGGCCGCAGTACGCGGTGCACCGCGGCCAGCTGCAGATGCTGCTGGCCGATGCGGTGCGTGAACGCCTGGGCCCGCAGGCGCTGCAGCTGGGCCAGCGGGTGACCGGCTACCGCCAGACCGCCGACGGCGTGACCGCGCTGCTGGAAGACCGCGACGGCCACCGGCACGAGGCCAGCGGCCGCCTGCTGCTGGCCGCCGACGGCCTGCATTCGGCGGTGCGGGCGCAGATGCACCCGCAGCAGCCGCCCATCCAGTGGGGCGGCGCCATCCTGTGGCGCGGCACCACGCCCGGCGTGCCGGTGCGCACCGGCGCCTCTTTCGTCGGTCTGGGCTCGGCGCGGCACCGGGTGGTGCTGTACCCGATCTCGCCGGTGGATGCGGCCACCGGCCTGGCCACCATCAACTGGATCGCCGAGATCACGGTGGACAACCGCGACGGCTGGACCCAGGGCGACTGGAACCGGCGTGTGCAGCTGAGCGACTTCGCCCACCACTTCGACGGCTGGAACTACGGCTGGCTGGACGTGCCGGCCATGCTGCGGGGCGCGGCCGAGGTGTTCGAGTACCCGATGATCGACCGCGACCCGGTGCCCACCTGGGTGGATGGCCGGGTGGCGCTGGTGGGCGACGCCGCGCATGTGATGTATCCCACCGGCAGCAACGGCGCCAGCCAGGCCATCATCGACGCCCGCGTGCTGGGCGCGGCCATGGTGGCCCACGGCGTGGGCCCGGCGGCGCTGCAGGCCTACGACCAGCGGCTGTGCGCCGATGTCTCGGCCCTGGTGCTGCGCAACCGCGGCGCCGGCCCCTTCGGCCTGCTGAACCTGGTGGACGAGCGCTGCGGCGGCGTGTTCGACCACATCGACGACGTCATCCCCGCCGACGAGCGCGCTGCCTTCATGGCCCGCTACAAGGCCGCGGCCGGCTTCGCCATCGAGACGCTGAACGCCGCGCCGCCCACCATCGCGCCCGGGGCGCGGGTGGCCGGCGGCTGATCCGGCTTCAAGCTTCTGCGACGAAGCGCCAGGGCGACTGGCGGGTGGCCGCATCCTGGCGGCGGAACTCGCGCGGCGACTGGCCCACCTCGCGCTTGAACACCTTGGAGAAGCTGAACGCGTCCTGGTAGCCGACGGCGGCGGCCACCTGCTCCAACGTCTGCGGCGTGTCGCCCAGCAGCCGCATGGCCTGCTGCATGCGCAGCGTGCGCAGGTGGGCCAGCGGCGTGTCGCCCAGCGCCTGGCGGAAGCGCTGCGCCAGCCCGGTGCGCGACAGGCCCACCGCCGCGGCCAGGCTGTCCAGCGTCCAGGGATGGGCGCAATCGGCCTGCATCAGCGCCAGCGCCCGGTGCACCGGCGGATCACGCAACGCCTGGCCCCAGCCGGCGGTGCCGGGCGCCTGGCGGCGCAGCAACTCGCGCAGCAGGTAGCTGAACACCACGTCCATCAGGCCGTGCACCACGGCGCGGGCGCCGGGTGCGTCCTGCTCCAGCTCGTCGGCCAGCAGGCCCAGCGCCAATGACAGCGGACCCAGGCGCGGCAGCTCGTCGGCACGCAGCACGAACCAGGCGGGCAGCTGCTGCAGGAACGGGTGCAGCGGCGTGTGCCACAGCTGGTAGGCGCCGCTGATCACCTGGGCCGCGGCGCCGGGCAGGGCGGGGGTGACCGGCGTGGACTGCAGGGGCTGCGCCGTGGCATCCCCCAGCGTGGCCGGATCGGGCGGCGTGGCCTGCAGGCTCAGCACATGGGTGCAGCCGCGGGCCATCAGCGCGATGTCGCCACTGCCCAGCGCCAGCACGCCGCCGGCGCTGTCGGCATGCAGGTAGACCGGACCCTGGCGCACCACATGCAGGCCGATGCTGCGGTCACAGGGGAAGCGCAGCGCCGCACCCGGCGCCAGGTGACGCTGGTCCAGCAGGCGGCGGTGCAGGCCGGCCTGCTGCAGAAGATCGGTGAGCAGATCCATGTGGCCGGATTGTACGCATGGACATGAAAAGTGAACGGATCGGCATTCTCGGTTCAGCTTGACCGTCGAAGAATGCACCCATCCACCCACCCCTTGAGGACCCTGACCATGCCCACCACCCTCGTCATCGGCGCCACCGGCCACATCGGCGGCGAACTCACCCGCCTGCTGCAGGCGGCCGGCCACACGGTGCGCCAGGCCACCCGCACACCGCAGGCCCCCGGCCAGGTGGCGCTGGACCTGGCCACCGGCGCCGGCCTGGAGGCCGCGGTCGACGGCGTGCAGCGCGCCTTCCTGATGGCCCCGCCCGGCCATGCCCGGCAGGACCAGCTGCTCAAGCCGGTGATCGACGCCGCCAAGCGCGCCGGCGTGCAGCAGGTGGTGCTGCTCAGCGCCATGGGCGCCAATGCCGACCCCAGCGCGCCGCTGCGCCAGGCCGAGCTGCACTTGGAGCAATCCGGCCTGGCCTGGAACATCCTGCGGCCCAACTGGTTCATGCAGAACTTCCACACCTTCTGGCTGCCCGGCATCCAGGCCACCGGCAACATCCTGCTGCCGGTGGGCAGCGCCAAGGGCAGCTTCATCGACACCCGCGACATCGCCGCCGCGGCCGCCGCGCTGCTGACCGGCGACACCCTTCGCAACCAGGACTTCGACCTGACCGGCCCCGAAGCGCTGGACCATGACCAGGTGGCGCGCATCCTGTCGGATGCCGCCGGCCGCCCCATCGGCTACCAGGACATCCCGCCCGAGGCGATGCGCAGCGCCCTGCTGGCCGCCGGCCTGCCGGCCGACTACACCGAGTTCCTGCTGGTGATCCTGGGCTTCTTCAAGGCCGGGTACTCGGAGCGCACGACGGACGCGGTGCAGCAGATCACCGGCCG
This sequence comes from Pseudaquabacterium pictum, assembly GCF_005403045.1. GTDB lineage: Bacteria > Pseudomonadota > Gammaproteobacteria > Burkholderiales > Burkholderiaceae_C > Pseudaquabacterium > Pseudaquabacterium pictum. The sequence continues at coordinate 33,346 of NZ_BJCL01000011.1, read as the reverse complement.
CGCGCCGCGCACGCTGGCGCAGTACGCGGCCGACCACCGCAGCGCCTGGCAGGGCTGAGCGCCGCTGCCGGACAAGCCATGCAGCGCAGCTTGGCCCCGGTCTGACTTGCTGCACAGGATCCTGCCATCGACTTCAGCCTGGATCGCTTTGGGGGTGAGGCCCCCTCGGTACACTCGTCGCGCCATGTGCCGGTCCGCCACTCTCCTCGTCATGCTGATTGCCATGTTCTGGCAATCGGTGGCGCTCGCGCGCATGGGGTCGACGGTGAACCCACTGGCCGACATGGCGCACGCCGCGCTGCACTGGCAGGAGGAAGGCCACCATCACCACGAGGATGGGTCCTACCACCTGGACGATTCGCCCGAGTCGGCGCAGCACATCATCAGCGACCAGGTGAGTGCCGCTGCGGCGCTGCTGGTGTCCGCCTCGCACGACTTGCCGTCCCAGGCGTCGGTGCTCCCCGGTGGCCTGCACAAGACCCCCGTGCCCGACCCTGACCTCGAAGGCCTGCTCCGGCCGCCTCGTTCCCGCTCCTGACCCGCCTTCGCGGCGGGCGCCCACCCGTGGGCGCCCGGCCTTCCGCCGCAACGGCCTTCCGCGCTTGCCGCTGTCCGCCAATGGCGTGACCTGAGCCTGCGTCTGGCCGGCCCCGGCTGTCGAACCGTCAGGACCGAAGTGAAACCTCTCCCATGGCTGTCTGCCTGCGTGATCGCAGGCAGCCTGGCCGCTGGACCTGTCCGGGCCCAGCCTGCCGCCTCCCCGTCGAGTCTCCAGGCCCCGCAAGCGTCGGCCCCGGCTGCATCCAGCGGCTCAGTGACCCTCCGCGCAGCCCTGGACGCCGCCTGGCAGCGCGCCGTCGCGGCGCGCGAGACCGAAGGCCAGCGCCGCCGTGCCGAAGCCGACCGCGCCGTGGCGTCGAGCCTCTGGGCGGCGCCGCCGTCGCTGGCCCTGAGTCACCGCGACGATCGCCTGCACCGGGCTGCCGGCCGGCGCGAGACCGAGATCGGCATCGCCATGCCCCTGTGGCTGCCCGGCCAACGCACCGCCCGCGCGGGTACGGCCGAGGCGGCAGCCGCCCTGGCCCAAGCGGCCGAACAGGTGGCGCGCCTGCGCCTGGCCGGCGACCTGCGCGAATCCGGCTGGCAACTCGCGGCATTGCAGGCCGAACTCGTGCAGGCCGACACCCAGGCCCAGTCCCTGAAGCAGTTGGCCGACGACGTCGAGCGCCGCGTGCGCGCTGGCGACCTGGCCCGTGCCGACGCCCTGGCCGCGCAGGCGGAACACCTGGCCGCGGCTGCGCAGTAGGCCGACGTGCAGCAGCGCCTCCAGGCGGCGCGGTCGCGCTGGACGCTTCTGACCGGGCTGACGACAGCGCCGGACCTGACGGTGGGCGCTGCGACCGACGTGTCTGCCACAGCGCACCCGGAGCACCAATTCGCCAGCCTGTCCACGGCGCTTGCGCGCCAGCGGGTCGAACTGATGCGCCGTTCGCGCCGTGATGCGCCCGAGCTGAGCGTCGGCGTGCGGCAGGACACCCCGGGCCGCGCCGAGTCGTCGCAGGGCAGCCTGGTGGTCGGCCTGCGCCTGCCTTTGGGCACCGACGACCGCAACCGTCCGCTGGAGGCGGCAGCCCGCACTGAACTCGAGGTGGCCCAGACCCACGAACAGCGCCTGCGCGAGCGCCTGGACAGCGAGACCGCCGCCGCGCGGGATGCGCAGCGATCGGCCCTGGCGCAACTCGACGCTGAAACCGCCCGCGCCCGGCTGCTGCGCGAGCGGGCGACGCTGATCGACAAGTCCTTCCGTGCCGGCGAGACCCCGCTGCCCGACCTGCTGCGTGCGCTGGCCGCCGCGGCGCAGGCCGAGGGTGCCGCCGCCCGCCAGACCGCCGCGCTGGGCCTGGCCCGCGCCCGACTCCAACAAGCGATCGGACTCCTCCCATGACCACCCGTCCCGCGCTCCGTGTCCCCAGTCCGCTGTTCGCCCTCGCGCTGACGGCATGGCTGGTCTGCGGCAACACCGCCGTGCTGGCGGCCCCCGGTGCACATGGCCCCAACGGTGAACACCTGGACGGCCCGGCCACGGTGCGGGCGCCATCGGCCTTGCCCCGTGTCGAGGCCAAGTCCGAGGCCTTCGAGCTGGTCGCCGAGCTGCGTGCCAGCGCGCTGACCATCCTCATCGACCGCTACGAGTCCAACGAGCCGGTGCTGGGCGCCAAGCTCGAAGTCGAGAGCGGCCCGCTCAAGGCCGTGGCAGCCTTCCGCGCCGAGCAAGGCGACTACCTGGTCACCGACGCCGCGATGCTGAAGGCACTCGCCGCGCCCGGCGAGCACGGCCTCGTCTTCACGCTGGTGGCCGGCCAGGACAGCGACCTGCTCGACGGCACGCTGGTCGGACCTGCCAGCCGGGCCGATGGCGCCGGGGCGAAGGACGATCATGGCCATGCACACGGTGGCGACGACCATGGGCACGCCCACGGACTGGCGCGCGCGGCCTGGATCGGCGCCGGCGTCGCGGCCCTGGGCCTGATCGGCGGCATCGCCTGGTGGCGTCAGCGCCGCCGCGAGGCCGGCAAGCTGCAGGGAGGTCTGTGATGCGGCACAAGCTGAATCGGTTCTCCGGCGGACAGGCACTGTTCATCGCCGCCGCACTGGGCGCGTGGGTCCTCTGCGCATCCATGGCCCATGCCGCACCAGGCGCCCACGGACCCAATGGCGAGCACCTCGATGCGCCCGGCGCAGCAGTCAACGCCTCCGGCCTGGCGCGGCTGCCCGATGGCAGCGTCAACGTGCCCAAGACCGCGCAACGGCGCATGGCCATCCGGACGGTGCTGGCGCCCGAGTCCGACGCCCCGGCCACGGTCGAACTGCCGGGCCGCGTGGTCATGGACCCGAACGCCAGTGGCCGCATGCAGGCCGTGCATGGTGGGCGCATCGAGCCCGGGCCGAAGGGCCTGCCGGTTGCGGGACAGGCCGTCCGGCGCGGCGAGGTGCTGGCCTACGTCCGCCACCACGCCGAGCCCTACGCCCTGGGCACGCAGCAGGCCCAGCTGGCCGAACTGCGGGCGCAGCGCCAAATCGCCGAGCAACGCGTGCAGCGCCTCGAAGGCCTGGAAGGCACCGTGCCGCGCAAGGAGATCGATGCGGCCCGCACGGAGGCGAAGAGTCTGGCCGAGCGGGAGGGCAGCATCGGCGCCAGCCTCACGTCGCGCGAGGCCCTGACCGCCCCGGTCAGCGGCGTGGTTGCCCGTGCCGACCTCATCGCCGGGCAGGTCGTCGAGCCGCGCGATGTGCTGTTCGAAGTCGTGGACCCGGCGCGCATGCTGGTCGAGGCCACCACCGCGGATGCCGGCCTCGCGGCCCGCCTGGCCGGCGCGTCGCTGCAGGGTGTGCCCGGCGTGTCGCTGCGCCTGCTCGGCGCGTCGCGCTCGCTGCGCGATGGGGTGCTGCCGATCACCTTCTCCGTCCGGGCCTCCAAGCCGGGCACGGCACTGCCGCTGGCCATCGGCCAGCCGGTCACCGTGGTGGCGCAATCGAAGGAGCGCACCAAGGGCGTCGTGCTGCCGGCACAGGCCGTGGTGCGCAACCCATCCAACGAGCCCATCGTCTGGATCAAGTCGGGCGCCGAACGCTTCATCCCGCAGCCGGTGCAGTTCCGGCCGCTGGACGCGGGCACGGTGGTGGTGACCCAGGGGCTGAGCGCGGACAACCGCGTCGTGGTCCAGGGCGCACCGCTGATCGCGCAGATCCGCTGAACGGGAATCGATCATGTTCAACTGGATCGTTCGCACCAGCCTGCACAACCGCCTGTTCGTGCTGGCCGTCGCGGCGCTGTTGATGGTCTACGGGGCGATGACGGCCTGGCGCACGCCGGTCGACGTGTTCCCCGACCTCAACAAGCCGCTGATCACCGTGCTCACCGAAGCCGGCGGCATGGCGCCGGAAGAGGTGGAGCAGCTCGTCACCTTCCCGCTGGAGACCGCCCTCAACGGCATGCCGGGCGTGACCCGCGTGCGCAGCACCTCGGGCGTGGGCCTGTCGCTGGTCTATGCCGAGTTCGACTGGGGCACCGACATCTACCGCAACCGCCAACTGGTGGCCGAGCGGCTGGCCATCGTGCGCGCGCAACTGCCCGGCGACATCACGCCGGTGATGGGGCCGGTGTCGTCGATCATGGGCGAGGTCATGCTGGTGGCGCTGCCACTGGTTCCAGGCGACGGCAAGACCCCGGTGGCCACGCCGATGCAGGCACGCGAGTACGCCGACTTCGTGCTGCGCCCGCGGCTGCTGTCGATCCCGGGCATCTCCCAGGTCATCCCCATCGGCGGCGAGGTGCGCACGCTGCGCGTGGCGCCCGACACCGCGCGCTTGGCCCAGTTCGGCGTCTCGCTGACCCAGGTCGAGCAGGCGCTGAAGGGCTATGCCGCCAATGCCGGCGGCGGCTTCATCGACCTCAACAGCCGTGAGTACCTGATCCGCCATTTGGGCCGCACGAACCGCGCCGAGGACCTGGGCGGCATCGCGGTCGCGTGGAAGGAAGGCCGCGCGATCCTGATGGAACAGGTGGCCACGGTCGCCTTCGCGGCGGGACTGAAGCGCGGCGACGCCGGCTACAACGGCCTGCCCGCCGTGGTGGTCAGCATCCAGAAGCAGCCAGACGCCGACACCGTCCAGCTCACCGCGCAGATCGAGACGGCACTCTCGGAGCTGAAGCAAGGCCTGCCCCGGGGCCTGGCCGAGCCGCGTGTGCTGTTCCGCCAGGCGGACTTCATCAAGGCGTCGATCGGCAACGTCGCCGAGGCGCTGCGCGACGGCGCGATCATGGTCGCGATCGTGCTGTTCGCCTTCCTGCTGTCGGTGCGCACGACGGTGATCTCGCTGGTGGCGATTCCGCTGTCGCTGGCGGTCACGGCGCTGGTCTTCCACGGGTTGGGCCAGTCGATCAACGTGATGACCCTTGGAGGCCTGGCCATCGCCATCGGCGAGCTGGTCGACGATGCCGTGGTGGATGTCGAGAACATCCTGCGGCGCCTGAAGCAGAACCGGCTGGCCGCCAACCCGCTGTCGGTGCTGGAGGTCGTGCGGCGCGCCAGCGTCGAGGTGCGCTCGGGCATCGTGTACGCGACGGTGATCGTCGTCCTGGTCTTCGTGCCCCTGTTCGCGCTGCCGGGCATCGAGGGGCGTCTCTTCACGCCGCTGGGCATCGCCTACATCGTGTCGATCCTCGCGTCGATGCTCGTCTCGATGACGGTCACGCCGGTCATGTGCTGCTACCTGCTGCCGACGATGAAGCGCCTGGACCATGGCGACAGCCCGCTGGTCGCCTGGCTCAAGCGCCAGGACACCCGGCTGCTCACCTGGTCCTTCGGCCGCGCCAAGCCGCTGATCGTGTTGGCAGTGCTGGCGGTGGCGGCAGCCGCGGCGACGGTGCCCTTCTTCCCGCGCGCCTTCCTGCCGGCCTTCAACGAAGGCTCGTTGGTGTTGGGACTGATCATGCAGCCGGGCACATCGCTGGCCGAAGCCAACCGCGTGGGTTCGGTGGCCGAGACGCTGATCCGCGAGGTGCCCGAGGTCACGCAGGTCGGCCGCCGCACCGGCCGCGCCGAGCTCGACGAACACGCTGAAGGCGTGCACTCGGCGGAGATCGACGTCGACCTGAAGCGATCGGAACGCGACCGCGAGACGATCATGGCCGACATCCGCGGGCGACTCTCATCGCTGCCGGCGCAGGCCACGATCGGCCAGCCCATCAGCCACCGGCTGGACCACCTGCTGTCGGGCGTGCGGGCGCAGATCGCGGTGAAGATCTTCGGCGACGACACCGACACGCTGCGCGGCCTGGCCGAGGAGATGCGTGGCAAGCTGGCCACCATACCGGGGCTGGTCGACCTCACCGTCGAGAAGCAGGTGCTGATTCCCCAGATCACCGTGCGCCTGGACCACCGCAGGGCAGCGCAGATGGGTCTGTCACCCGGCGAGGCGATCCGTGTGCTGCAGGCGCTGACCGACGGTGCGCACGGCGCCGACATCGTCGACGGCCCGCGCCGCTACGAACTGGTGCTGCGCCTGCCGGACCAGCAGCGCAGCCCGCAGGACCTGGCGCGCACGCTCATCGACACGCCGGCCGGGCGCATCCCGGTGTCGAGCATCGCGACCGTGGAAGAGACCGACGGGCCGAACCAGATCGGCCGCGAGAACGGCCGCCGCCGCATCATCGTCTACGCCAACACCGACGGCGGTGACATGGGGCGGGTGATCGCAGCCCTTCGGGAGATCATCCAGAAGACGCCCCTGCCGCCCGGCAACTTCATCAGCCTCGAAGGGCAATTCCAGGCCCAGGAGCAGGCCACCCGCCTGATCGCGGGCCTCTCGCTTGTCTCGCTGGCGATGATGTTCCTGGTGCTGTACAGCCGCTACCAGTCGGTGGTGCTGGCCGGCATCGTGATGGCCAACATCCCGCTGGCGCTGATCGGCGCCGTGGTGGCGATGTGGATCGCGGGTGTGAGCCTGTCCGTGGCGTCGATGGTGGGCTTCATCACGCTGGCCGGCATCGCCACGCGCAACGGCATCCTGAAGATCAGCCATTACATCAACCTGTGCAAGTTCGAGGGTGAGCGCTTCGGCCAGGCCATGATCGTGCGCGGCTCGCTGGAGCGGCTGACGCCGGTGCTGATGACGGCGCTGGTGGCCGCCTTTGCGCTGACACCGCTGCTGCTGGCGGCCGACGCGCCCGGCAAGGAGATCCTGCATCCGGTGGCGGTGGTGATCTTCGGCGGGCTGGTCAGTTCGACGCTGCTCGACACGCTGCTCACGCCGGTGTTGTTCTGGCTCTTCGGAGAGCAGGCCACGAAGCGCCTCATCCAGCCCGAGGCCGATGCACCGGACGGCGCGCCAGGACCCCAGGAAGCCTATTGAGTTGAAATCAGGCCCGGCGGCGCCGCCTGTTCCAGTGCGCTGCGCTCTCGCAGGAGATCGAAGAGATGATGAAGAACCTGTTGGCTGTTGTCGTGCTGGGCCTGTCGGCCCTGTCGCTCAACGCCGCGTTCGCCCATGGCGGCGCCAAGGCCAAGCATGGTGGCGTGGTGGCCATCGCCAGCGACCTGGGTTTCGAACTGGTCGGCACGCCTGCGGGCGCGTCGATCTACATCGAGGACCACGGCAAGCCGATGGCGCCCGCCGGCATGAGCGGCAAGCTGACCGTTCTCAATGGCGCCGAGAAGTCGGAAGCCGAGCTGGCCGTGGCCGGCGACAGGCTCGAAGCCAAGGGCGTGAAGCTCGCGCCCGGTGCCAAGGTCGTGGCCGTGCTCACGACCCCGGCCAAGAAGGCCATCACGGTCCGGTTCACCGTCAAGTAGATGGCCCTGTCGCCCCAGGCCCTGCCGGCCCTCAGGGGGGGCCTGCTCGCGCTGCTGGCCGCGGCGCTGTTCGGCGTCAGCACGCCGCTGGTGCAGCAGTTCGGTGCCGGGCTCGGGGCCTTCAGCACGGCGGCGCTGCTCTATGCCGGTGCCGCTGCCGTCGGCCTGCTGTCTCGTCAACGCATCGAACGCGAAGCGCGGCTGCAGCGCAGCGACCTGCCTCGCCTGTTGGCGATGGCCACGTTCGGCGCCGCCATCGGACCCGTGGCGCTGGCCTGGGGCCTGCAGAACACCAGCGGCACCAGCGCATCGCTGATGCTGACCCTGGAGGCCCTGTTCACCGCCGTGCTGGCCTGGCGCCTGTACCGCGAGACCATGGACGGCCGTGTCTGGACGGCGATGGCGCTGTTGCTGGCCGGCGGCATGGTGCTGGTGCTCGACCAAGGGCGTTCCGGCGGCGCGCAGCTGTGGGGTCTGCTGGCCGTGCTGCTGGCCACCGCGGCCTGGGGCGTGGACAACACCCTGTCGCGGGCGCTGGCGGAACGCGACCCCGGTCAGGTGGTGATGGCCAAGGCGCTGCTGGGCGCCACTGCCACGGGCGCGCTGGCATTGGTCTTCGGCGAGCCCTCGCCGTCGGCGGTGGCCGCGCTCGCCCTGTTGGCCATCGGTGCCACGGGCTACGGATTGAGCCTGCGCTTCTATCTGCTGGCGCAGCGTGCCTTCGGCGCAGCCCGCACGGGGTCGGTCTTTGCCTTCGCCCCCTTCATCGGCGCCGCGTTCGCGGTGGCGCTGGGCGACCGCTCGCCCAGCGGCCTGATGCTGCTGGGCAGCGCGTTGATGCTGGCCGGCGTGGTGCTGCACCTGGCGGAATCACATGCGCACGAGCATGCGCACGAGGCGCTGGAGCACGAGCACGCGCACCGCCACGACGACGGGCACCATGACCATGCGCACGACGAGATGCCGGCGGGCGAGCACAGCCACCGGCACCGCCACGAGCCGGTGCGTCATGCGCATCCCCACGTGCCTGATGCGCACCACTCGCATCGCCACTGAAGCGCGGCAGGCGTCTCGACTTCGGAGCGGCCACGCCGCGCGACGGGGTTGCAGCTCGCCGGTCACCACAGACCGGCACCGCGCACGCCGGTGCGCGCATGCCGGCGCAAGCGCCATGGATCTGGCGCCCCGCTACACCACCAGCGCCGGCACCACCGCCGCCAGCAGCCGCTGTGCCAGCGCCGCGGTGGCGCTGGCCGTGGCCAGGGTGTGGGCATGGCTCAACGCTTCATCCGACATGCCGGCCGCGTAGTTGGTGAACATCGACAGCCCCAGCACCCGCAGGCCGGCATGGCGGGCCAGGATGGTCTCGGGCACGGTGCTCATGCCCACCGCCTGCGCGCCCATCAGCCGCAGCATGCGGATCTCGGCCGGCGTCTCGAACTGCGGGCCCAGCACCCAGGCGTAGATGCCCTCGTGCAGCTCGATGCCGGCCTCGGCCGCCGCGGCGGCAGCCTGGTCGCGCAGCGTGGCGCAGTAGGCCTCGCCCATGTCGACGAAGCGGCTGGCGCCGGGCTCGTCATGCAGCGGCGTGCGCTGCACGATGTTCAGGTGGTCGCTGATCAGCATCAGCGATCCCGGCGGCATGCTGGGCTCCAGGCTGCCGGCGGCGTTGGTCAGCACCACCGCCTGGCAGCCCAGCGCGGCCAGCGTGCGGATGGCGCCCTTCATGCCGGCGGCGTCGCCCGTCTCGTAGGCATGCTTGCGGCCGCGCAGCAGGGCCACGGCGCGCGCCTGGGTGCCGCTGCCGATGGTGCCCAGCCGCAGGCTGCCGGCATGGCCGGCCACGCCCAGCACCGGAAAGGCCGGCAGCTCGGCATAGGGGATGTCGACCGGCTGCTGCACCAGGTCGGCGATGCCGTCCCAGCCCGAGCCCAGCACCAGGCCCAGGCGCGGTGCCAGGCCGGGGGCGGCGGCGCGGATGCGGTCCACGCTGGTGGCGATGGCGGTGGTCAGGTCGGCTGGGTGCATGGTGAGGCGGCGGACAGCAGGACAGGCCTGCATCGTCGCAGATCGGGCCCGCCGCGCCGCATCAGGGGCCGAGATGCGCCGGCCCGAAGCTGGCCGGCAGCAGCTGGCCCAGGGTGAAGCGGGCGCGAACCTGGTCCAGATCGGCCACCCACACCGGCGCATCGTCGGCGGCGAATTCACGCAGCCGCTGGCGGCAGCCGCCGCAGGGCGTCACCGGCGCGGCGGCCACGCCCACCACCACCGCCGCCACGATGCGCGTGCCGCCGGCCAGCACCAGGTGGCCGATGGCGGTGGCCTCGGCGCACTGGCCCTGCGGATAGGCCGCGTTCTCGATGTTGCAGCCGGCGTGGATGCGGCCGTGCTCGTCGAGCAGCGCCGCGCCGACCAGGAAGCGTGAGTAGGGCGCGTAGGCGCTCTCGCGCGCCTGGCGCGCTGCTGCCACCAGGGCCGCCATCGTGCTGTCGTCAGGCGTCATCGTGTCTTCACGTACGGCACGCCCAGCGCCGCCGGCGCGCGTGAGCGGCCGATGAACCCGGCCAGCAGCACCACCGTCAGCACATAGGGCAGGGCCTGGATGGCCTGCACCGGCACATCACCGCCGCCCAGCGCCGCCGGCAGCGCCACACCCTGCAGGCGGATGGCCACCGCGTCCAGGAAGCCGAACAGCAGGCAGGCCCACAGCGCCAGCACCGGGTGCCACTTGCCGAAGATCATCGCCGCCAGCGCCATGTAGCCGCGGCCGGCCGTCATGTTGGGCACGAAGTTGGCGTTCTGCGCCAGCACCAGGTAGCTGCCGGCCAGCGCGCACAACAGGCCGTTGGCCGCCAGCGCGCCGTAGCGCAGCGCCTTCACGCTCAGGCCCGCGGCATCCACCATCGCCGGGTTCTCGCCGGTGGCGCGCAGGCGCAGGCCGATGCGGGTGCGGTACAGGCACCACCACACCGCGGGCACCAGCAGCAAGGCCAGGTAGACCATCGGGTTGTGGCCCAGCAGGCCGCCGCCGACGATGGGGCCGACCACCGGCACGCCCTTCAGGCTGTCGGCCAGGCCGCTGAACCAGGGCGTCAGCCGCACCGCGTCGGGCAGCGGCGGCGTCTGCCCGCCCTGCTTGAACCAGGCGATGCCCAGCACGACCGTCAGCCCGGCGGCGATCATCGTCAGCGCCATGCCCAGCACCACCTGGTCGCCGGTGTGGCTGACGCAGGCATAGCCGTGCAGCATCGACAGCGCCACACCCACCACCAGCGCGGCCAGCAGGGCCAGGCCCAGGCTGCCGGTCAGGGCGCCGGCGGCGCCCGCGGCAAAGGCCGACAGCAGCATCTTGCCTTCCAGGCCCAGGTCGATCACGCCGGCGCGCTCGCTCAGCACCGCTGCCAGCGCGCACAGGATCAAGGGCGCGCTCACCCGCAGCGTGCTGGCCAGCAGGCCGCCGAGCAGTGCCTCATCCATGGGCGGCCTCCGTCGTCTTGCGGGGTTGCAGCCAGCCGTGCACCTTGGCGAGCGCGGGTGCTGCCACCTGCGCCATCGCACCGGAGAACAGCACGATCAGCCCCTGCAAGGTGGTGACCATGTCGCGGCTGAAACCGGGGATCTCGAAGGCCAGCTCCGCGCCACCCTGGAACAGCGCGCCGAACAGCAGCGCTGCCAGCACGATGCCCACCGGGTGGTTGCGGCCGATCAGGCTGACCGCGATGCCGGTGAAGCCCGCGCCGACGACGAAGTCCAGCAGCAGCCGGTGCTGCACGCCGGCCAGTTCATTGATGCCCAGCAGCCCGGCCAATGCGCCCGAGATCACCATCGCCAGCATCACCTGGCCCTTGGGCCGGATGCCGCCGTAGTGCGCCGCATCGGGCGAGAAGCCCACCGCCCGCAGCTCGTAGCCCGCGCGGCTGCGCCACAGGAACAGATACACCGCCACCGCGGCCAGCACGGCCAGCAGCACGCTCAGGTTCAGCGGCGTGCGTGGCCACTCCACACCCACGGCGGCCAGCAGCTGGTGCATGCCGGGCAGGTGGGCCACTTCGGGGAAGGGCGCTGTCTCCACCGTCATGCTGCCCGGCGCCTTCAGCACGTTCACCAGCAGGTAGGCCAGCAGGGCCGAGGCGATGAAGTTGAACATGATGGTGGTGATGACCACATGGCTGCCGCGCCAGGCCTGCAGCGCGCCCGGCACCGCCGCCCAGGCGGCGCCGGCGGCCATGGCGGCCGCCACCATCAGCGGCAGCAGCAGGGCGGTGCCCAGGTGCGGCCCGGCGTACAGCGCCACCAGCGCGCAGCCCAGCCCGCCCAGCATGGCCTGGCCTTCGCCGCCGATGTTGAACAGCCCGCCGTGGAAGGCCACCGCCACCGCCAGCCCGGTGAACACGAAGGTGGTGGCGTAGTACAGCGTGTAGCTGATGCCCGCCTTGCTGCCGAAGGCGCCCTTGGCCAGCAGGGTGATCACCTGCAGCGGGTCCAGGCCCACCACGGCCACGACGATGGCGCACACCAGCAGGGCCATGGCCAGGTTGACCAGCGGCAGCAGGGCCACGTCCATCCAGCGCGGCAACTCCACCGGCTGGCTCACTTGCAATCCTCCGCCTGCCCCGGCAGCCGCAGCCCCGGCTCGGCCACCAGGAAGCCCGGCGGCAGCACCTCGGGCACATCCTCATCCAGCTGGCGCAGCACGTCGGCAAAGCCGAAGCGCGGCTGCCAGCGCAGCTCACGCTGGGCCAGCGCCGGGCTGTAGACGCGGTCGATGCTGGCCGGCAGGGCCCAGCCGCGGTCGGCGAAGGCCTGCACCAGGGCCGGCGCGCGCTGGCGCAGCACGGCGGGGGCGTCGGCCTTCAGCGCGGCCATGTCGACGGGCTGGAACGGCGTGGGGCCCGAGACCACGTAGACCCGGCTGCCCGGCCGGCCGGTGTCCAGCGCCAGCGCATGGGCCTCGGCCACGTCGCGTGCGTCCACGCCGCGGTGCAGCCGGGCGCAGGCCATCTGCGGTGCGGTCTCCGGAAAGCAGCGCGACATGCGCAGGATGGTCAGCCCGAAGGCGCCGGCTTCGGCATAACGTGCCAGCAGCTGCTCGGCCGCCAGCTTGCTGCGGTGGTAGATGGTGCGCGGCCGCGGCGTCAGGGTCTCGTCGACCCAGCCAGCGGCCTGCATCGGCGTGGCCGCGTCGCCGTACAGCGCGGTGGTGCTGGTGTAGAGCAACTGGCCCACGCCGGCGGCGCAGGCGGCCTCGGCCAGCGCACGGGTGGCGTCCACATTGACGCGCTGGAACTCGGCATCGGGCACCCGGCCCACCTGGGGCGCATGCAGCGCGGCGGTGTGCACCACCGCATCCACACCCTGCAGCGCGCGGCGCAGCAGCGTCGCATCGCCCACGTCGCCCACCCAGTGGGCGGTGGACGACGGCGCGCGGTCCAGCCCCAGCACCTGGTGCTGGCGGGCCAGCCGCACCATCAGCGCGCGGCCGATGCGGCCGGTGGCGCCTGTGACCAGCACCTTCATGCGGCGGCTCCAGCGTCGGCACCTGCCATCAGCCGGCCCAACGCGGCCTCGGTGCAGTCGGCAATCGCCAGCTCGCCGGCGATGCGGCCGCGGTCCATCACCAGCACCCGGTCGGCCAAGGCCAGGATTTCATCCAGCTCGCTGCTGACCACCAGCACCGCGCCGCCGGCATCGCGCATGGCCCGCAGGCGGCCGTGGATGAACTCGATGGCGCCGATGTCCACGCCGCGGGTGGGCTGGCCCACCAGCAGCACCGTGGGCGGCACCTCGGGCGCCAGCGCCTCGCGCGCCAGCACCAGCTTCTGCTGGTTGCCGCCGCTGAACTTGCGGGCCTGGAGCGCCGGATTGCGCGGGCGCACGTCGTAGGCCTCCATCATCTGGGCGGTGGCGCTGCGCATCACCGCCCGCTTCATCCAGCCCCAGGCGCTGGCAAAGCGCGGGCTGCGCTGGTAGCCCAGCTCGGCCGTCTCCCAGGCGGCGAACGGCAGCACCATGCCGCAGCGGTGGCGGTCTTCGGGCACATGGGCCAGGCCCAGTGCGCGGGCGGTGGACGGATCCAGCCAGCGCGCGGGGCTGAACTGCCGGCTGCCCAGGGTGAGCGTGCCGGCCTGTGGCCGCGCCATGCCGGAGAGCATCTCCAGCAGCTCGCTCTGGCCGTTGCCGGACACACCGGCGATGCCGACGATCTCCCCAGCCCGCAGGGTGAGCGACACGCCGGCCAGCCGCGGCACGCCCAGGGCATCACGCCACTGCAGATCCTGTGCGGTCAGCAGCGCGGCGCCGGGCGTGGCGGTGGCCGCGCCCGCGGCGCGCCCCAGCTGCACCCGGCGGCCCACCATGGCCTCGGCCAGCTGGTCGAGGCTGCAATCGGCGATCGGTCCGTCGAACACCACCGCGCCCTGGCGCATCACCGTCACCGCGTCGCACAGGGCCATGATCTCCTTGAGCTTGTGGGTGATCAGCAGCAGCGTGGTGCCGGCATCACGCAGGCGGCGCAGGGTGACGAACAGCGCTTCCGTCTCCTGCGGCGTCAGCACCGCGGTGGGCTCGTCGAGGATCAGGATCCTGGCGCCGCGGTACAGCGCCTTCAGGATCTCCAGCCGCTGGCGCTCGCCCACCGGCAGTTCTTCCACCGGGCTGTCCAGCCGCACCTGCAGGCCGGTGTCGGCCATCAGCGCTTCCAGCCGGGTGCGCACCTGGGCGCGGGCTGTGCCCAGGCGCCAGTGCGGCTCGGCGCCGAGCATGATGTTGTCGAGTGCGCTCAGCGGCTCCACCAGCATGAAGTGCTGGTGCACCATGCCGATGCCCAGCGCGATCGCCTGGGCCGAGCCGGTGATCTGCGCCTCCTGGCCATGGATGTGGATCTGCCCGCCGTCGGCCTGGTAGAAGCCGTACAGGATGGACATCAGCGTGCTCTTGCCGGCACCGTTCTCGCCGACGATGCCATGCGCCGTGCCGGCCGCCACGGTGAGCGACACATCCCGGTTGGCCTGCACCGCGCCGAAGCGCTTCTGGATGCCGTCCATGCGGACGGCCGGGGCAGTCATCAGTAGGTGCAGCTGTTCGTGGCGGTGTAGTCGGCCACCTTGATCTTGCCGGCGATGATGTCGGCCTTGGCCGCGTCCACCTTCTTCTTCATGTCGGCGCTGATCAGCTTCTGGTTGTGCTGGTCCAGCGCGTAGTCGACGCCGCCTTCCTTCAGGCCGAGGGAGCTGACGCCCGGCGTGGTCTTCTTGGCCAGGTTGTACACCGCCACATCCACCCGCTTGACCATGCTGGTGAGCATGGTGCCCGGGTGCAGGTGGTTCTGGTTGCTGTCCACGCCGATGGCGAACTTGCCACCGTCCTTGGCCGCCTGGTAGATGCCCACGCCGGTGCCGCCGGCAGCGGCGAAGACCACGTCCACGCCCTTGGCGAACTGGGCCTTGGCCAGCTCGCCGCCGCGGGTGGGGTCGTTCCAGGCGGCGGGGGTGGTGCCGGTCATGTTGGCGGTGACTTCCACCTTGGGGTTGGCGTACTTCGCGCCCTGCTCGTAGCCGCACTGGAACTTGCGGATCAGCGGGATGTCCATGCCGCCGATGAAGCCGACCTTGCCGGTCTTGCTGGCCATCGACGCCAGCATGCCCACCAGGAAGCTGCCTTCCTGCTCCTTGAACACCACCGATTCCACATTCGGCAGCTTCACCACCGAGTCGATGATGGCGAACTGCAGCTTGGGGAAGTCCTTGGCCACCTTCTCGATGGTGCTGCCCTGGGCGAAGCCCACGCCGATGATCGGGTTGGCGCCCTTGTCGGCCATGCGGCGCATGGCCTGGTCACGCTGGGCCTCGTTGCTGATCTCGAAGTCCAGGTAGGGCTTGCCGGTTTCCTTCTTCCAGCGCTCGGCGCCGTTGTAGGCGGCCTCGTTGAAGCTCTTGTCGAACTTGCCGCCCATGTCGTAGATGACGGCCGGCTGGGCCAGCGCGGCGGTGGCAGTGAAACTGAGGGCCAGCGAGGCCAGCACGGCGTGTTTCATGGGGCGTTGCCTGCGGGCGGCGCAGGGGTGGGTGGTTGGGTGGGCGGCAGGATAGCAAGACTCGCGCCGTTGGCAGCCCCGTGCTTGCCTGCACCCATGCCACGCGCAGGCCGCTCCGCTAGCATGTGCCGATGCCGCCCGCCGCCCCGCCTTCCGCGCCAGCAACCGCCGACCTGCTGCACCGCGCCCGCCAGCTGCCCAAGGTGCTGCTGCATGAACACCTGGACGGCGGTCTGCGCGTGGCCACCCTGCTCGACCTGCTGCGCCAGCGCGGCATCGCCAGCCCCGCGCCCGACGAAGACAGCCTGGCCGCCTGGTTCGACGCCCGCGCCCATGCCGGATCGCTGGTGGAGTACCTGCGCGGCTTCGACCTGACCGTGGCGGCCATGGCCACCCCCGAGGGCCTGGCCCGCGTCGCCCGCGAGGCCGCCGAGGACGCGCTGGCCGAGGGCTGCGTGCTGGCCGAGTTCCGCATCGCGCCACTGCTGTTCGAGGCCCACGGCGTGCCGGGCGACGTGGCGGTGGAGGCCATGTTGCGTGGCCTGTCCCAATGCCCGCTGCCGGCCGGCCCGGCCGGGCTGATCGTCTGCGGCATGCGGCACGAGAGCGACGCGCAGATCGCCCGCGCTGCCGACCTGGCCATCGCCTGCCACCAGCAGCCGCGCCCCCCCGGCAGCGCCCGGGTGGTGGGCTTCGACCTGGCCGGGCCCGAGGCCGGCTTCCCGGCCAGCCGCCATGCCGCGCTGCTGGCGCGGGTGCGCGCCGCCGGCCTGGGCCTGACCCTGCATGCCGGCGAGGCCGATGTGGGCGACCAGGTGCTGGAGGCCGCCCGCCTGGGCGCCACCCGGGTGGGCCATGGCGTGCGCCTGGCCGATCTGCTGGACGGCCCGGCCGCCGCCGCGGCGCTGGCCGCGGTGCGCCGGCATGGCCTGCACCTGGAGATCTGCCCCACCAGCAATCTGCACACCGGCGCCGCGGCATCACTGGCGCTGCACCCGATCCATGCACTGTGGCGCGCCGGCGTGAGCCTGTCCTTCCACACCGACAACCGGCTGATGTCCCGCGTCGACCACAGCGGCGAGGCCGCCAGCCTGGTGCAGGCCGGCTTCGGCTGGGACGACCTGCTGCACATGGGGCTGGATGCGGCGGCGGCATCGTTCTTGCCGGTGGCCCAGCGCGATGCCGCCCGCGCCCGGCTGCTGGCCTGGGCCGCAGCCGATGGCCTGCCGGTGCTGCAGCGGCCCTGACACACGCCCGATCCACCTCCCCACGGCCCGGCCCGCCGGACCACCTGCCATGTCTGTCACCCCTCCTGCCCATCCCCGCCGCCCACGGGCGGCCACCCTGGCCCTGCTGGCGCTGCTGGCGGCCTGCGGCACGCCGCAGCCGCCCACCGCACCGGCTGCGTCTGCCGCCGCAGTCACGCCGGTGCAGCTGCGGGTCATCGCCTTCAATGATTTCCACGGCCACCTGGAGCCCGGCAGCCTGGCCGTGCCGCTGCCCGATCCGGTCCAGCCCGGCGGCGTGCAGCGGGTGGCCGCCGGCGGCGCGGCCGCGCTGGCCGGCCTGGTGCAGGCGCTGCGCCAGGGCGCGCCGCACAGCGTGCTGGCCAGCACCGGCGACATGGTGGGCGCCGCGCCGCTGGTCTCAGCCCTGTTCCGCCATGAAAGCACGGTGGAGGTGCTCAACCAGCTGGGCGTGGACGTGGCCGCTGCCGGCAACCATGAGTTCGATGCCGGCACCACCGAGCTGCTGCGCCTGCTGCGCGGCGGCTGCGCCGCCAATGCTGCCGACGCGGCCACCAGCTCCTGCGCGCTGCAGCCGGCCTATGCCGGCGCACGCTTTCCGGTGCTGGCGGCCAATGTGCTGGCGGCCAGCGGCCAGCCGCTGCTGCCACCCACCTGGGTGCTGCGGGTGGGCGGCGTGCAGGTCGGCTTCATCGGCGCGGTCACCCGCGACACACCGTCCATCGTGGTGCCATCCGGCGTGGCCGGCCTGCGCTTCGAGGACGAGGCCGAGGCCATCAACCGCGCCGCCGAGGCGCTCGACGCCCAGGGCGTGAAGGCCCTGGTGGCGCTGGTGCACGAAGGCGGCGAGACCGGTGCCGCCGGCGCCCCCGCCGACTGGAACGACCCCGCCTGCCCCGGCTGGCGCGGCGACATGGCGCGCATGGCCCAGCGCATCAGCCCCAAGGTCGACGTGATCTTCAGCGCCCACACCCACCAGGGCTACAACTGCCTGCTCGACGGCCGCCCGGTGATGCAGGCGCTGAGCTTCGGCCGCGCGGTGTCGGTGGCCGACCTGGTGATCGACCCGGCCAGCGGCGAGATCGACCGCACCGCCACCCGCAGCCGCAACCTGCCGGTGCTCAACGACCGCACCGATGCTGCACAACGCCAGCGCCTGCTGGCCAGCGAGCCGGCGCCCTGGGGCCAGGCGCTGGCCCAGGCCCGGCCGGTGGCCGCGGTGCAGCAGACCGTGGCGGCCTATGCCCAGGCCGCCGCGCCGCGGGTGCAGCGGCCGGTTGGCCGCATCGCCGGCAGCTTCGACCGCCGCGGCCGCACCGACAGCGCCGCCGGCCGCCTGGTGGCCGATGCCCAGCTGGCCGCCACCCGCGCGCCCGACCAGGGCGGCGCCCAGCTGGCGCTGATGAACCCCGGCGGCGTGCGTTCCGACCTCGTCTGCGCCGGCACGCCGCCCTGCACCGTCACCTATGGCGACGCCTTCGGCATGCAGCCCTTCGGCAACAGCCTGGTGGTGATGACGCTGACCGGCGTGGAGCTGAAGGCGGTGCTGGAACAGCAGCAGCCCGCCGGCCGGACCAGCCCGTCATTCCTGTCGCCATCGGCCGGCCTGGCCTACCGCTGGGTGGCCAGTGCGCCGCCCGGCCAGCGGGTGCAGGACCTGACGCTGAACGGCCAGCCGGTGGGCCCCAAGCAGGCGCTGCGGGTCACGGTCAACAGCTTCATGGCTGATGGCGGCGACGGCTACGCGCCGCTGCGCGCCGGCCGCCAGCGCCTGGGTGGCCCGCAGGACCTGGACGCGCTGATCGCCCACCTGCAGACCCAGCCGGCGCCGGTGGCGACGGCGCGCATCACCTGGGTGGACTGACGCTTCACCTGCGCGACATGCACCAGCCATGCTGGTGCAAAGCACCAACACGGGGCAAACCCCGTGCCCATGCGCCATTCGGACCAACAGCATTGTCACAATCTGACTGGATGATCAGGAGTTTTGCCGAGCTGGCGTGCGCCAGCTGCTGGCAGGCAACTTGCTGAACCGGCAGCCACCCAGTTGGCCGACACCCACGAACCGAGGAGAACCCACCGATGCGCCACCACCCCTGGACCAGCTTTTCCCGCCATGCGCTGAGCGCTGCCGTGGCCATCGTCGTTGCCGCGCCCGTGATGGCGCAGAACACCACCTCGGCTGTGGGCGGCCGGGTGGTCGACCCCGCCGGCAAGGCCGTGGCTGGCGCCACGGTGACCATCCTGCACACACCCTCGGGTTCGGTCAGCACCGCCACCACCGACAGCGACGGCCGCTACGCCGCCCGCGGCCTGCGCACCGGCGGCCCGTATACCATCACCATCCGCCAGGGCGGGCAGACCGAGACGCGTGACGGCATCAACCTGGCGCTGGCCGAGACGCTGACGCTGGACGCCACCCTGGGCACCGCCACCGTGGTGGTCACTGGCGCGGCCATCAACCAGACCTTCAACCGCGGCAACATGGGCGCGGGCACGCAGCTGGGCAGCGCCCAGATCAACGCGCTGCCGTCGATCCAGCGCAACCTGCAGGACTACGCCCGCACCGACGCCCGCGTGGCCCAGACCGACAAGGACCGCGGCGAGATCTCGGCCCTGGGCCAGAACAGCCGCTTCAACTCCATCACCATCGACGGCAGCAGCATCAACGACCCGTTCGGCCTGGAGAGCAACAACCTGCCGACGCTGAAGCAGCCGATCTCGATGGACGCCATCCAGTCGGTGCAGATCAACGTCAGCAACTTCGATGTGACGCAGAAGGGCTACACCGGCGCCAACATCAATGCGGTCACCAAGAGCGGCGGCAACGACTTCAGCGGCAGCCTGTACTACGTCTTCCGCGACGAAGACCTGGCGGGCAAGCGCTACAACCGCACCACCAACACCTACAGCGACCCGGCCGCCTTCAAGGACACCACCAAGGGCTTCACCCTGGGTGGGCCGATCATCAAGGACAAGCTGTTCTTCTTCGGCGGCTACGAGGAGTACAGCAGCTCGCGCTCCACGCCGGCCTTCGGCCCGGTGGGCAGCACGCTGACCAATGTGGGCATCACGCCCGAGCAGATCACCGCGGCCCAGGCAGCGGCCCGCGGCTACGGCTTCGACGCCGGCACGGCGACCACGCCTGCCGGCGCCGAGCTGCTGGTCAAGGACACCCTGCTCAAGTTCGACTGGAACATCACCGACCGCCACCGTGCCAGCGTGCGCTACAGCAAGACCGAGCAGACCGAGCCGATCTTTGCCGGCTTCAGCCCCACCACGCTGTCGCTGAACACCTACTGGTACACCGAGACCAAGGTCAATGATTCGCTGGTGGGTCAGTGGTTTGCCGACTGGACCGACAACTTCTCCACCGAGTTCAAGATCTCCAAGCGCGGCTACCAGAGCGAGCCCAAGTCGATCGCCGACCTGCCGCAGATCGCACTCGAATTCACCGGCGCACCGCCGGCCGGCACCAGCGGCCGCACCCGCACGCTGCGCTTCGGCATGGAGCAGTTCCGGCACTTCAACCGCATCGACACCAGCACGCTGGACACCTACCTGGGCGCCACCTGGAACCTGGGCGACCATGAGCTGAAGTTCGGCGCCGACTACCAGTCCAACGACATCTTCAACGCGTTCGTCAACAACAGCAAGGGCGTCTACCAGTTCAGTGGCGCCGACCCGGTGGCGCTGTTCATCGCCGGCACGCCCACCACCTACACCCTGCGCGTGCCGATCAACGGCACCAAGATCGAGGACGGCGCCGCCGACTGGAACCTGCAGAACCTGGGCCTGTTCCTGCAGGACACCTGGAAGGTCAACCGCCAGCTCACCCTGATGGGCGGCCTGCGCGTGGACCACGCGATGACCGGCGACAAGCCGTTCGCCAACCCCGCCTTCAAGACCGCCTTCGGCCTGGACAACACCGCCACCATGGACGGCCGCACGCTGCTGCAGCCACGGGTGGGCTTCAACCTCAACCTCACGCCCAAGGATGGCCGCCGCCTGCAGGTGCGCGGTGGTGCCGGCCTGTTCGAAGGCTCGGCGGCCAGCGTCTGGCTGACCAACCCGTACCAGAACACCGGCATGTTCAATGCCTCGTTCACCTGCGGCGTGGGCACCACGCCTTGCCCGGCCGGCCTGCTGTTCACCCCGGATACCGCCAACCAGCCGCTGATTACCGGCTCGGTGCCGGCGGCGGCGGTTGACGTGATCGCGCCCAACCTGCGCCAGCCGTCGATCTGGAAGTTCAACCTCGCCGTTGACCATGAACTGCCCTGGTGGGGCATGCTGGCCAGCGCCGAGTGGGTGCACACCGACGTCAAGTCCAGCCTGCACTACACCCACCTGAACCTGGGCGCGCCCACTGCCACCGGTCCCGATGGCCGGCCGCTGTTCTACAACGCCGTCGGCCGCACCGCCGCGGGCTGGACCGGCGCCGACGCCCCGGTGGCGGCTGTGCGCAACCGTGCCAACCGCAACGCCGCCTTCAGCGACGTGCTGCTGGCCGAGAACACCACCGGCGGCCGCGGCGATGCGCTCACCCTGTCGCTGTCGGGCTCGGTGGCGCGCAGCCTGAACTGGAACGTGGCCTACACCTACACCGAGGCCACCGAAGTCAACCCGCTCACCTCATCGACCGCCATCTCCAACTGGAACGGCCGGGCCATCTTCGATCCCAACGAGGAAAAGGCCGGCCGCTCGGCCTACATGATCCGCGACCGGGTGACCAGCGGTGTGACCTGGGGCAAGGCCTTCGTCGGCAGCTACAAGACCTCGCTCGGCCTGTTCTACGAAGGCCGGCGTGGCCGCCCGTTCAGCTGGACCTACCGCAATGACCTGAACGGCGACGGCATCTCGGGCAACGACCTGATGTACATCCCCAGCGCGCCGGGCTCGGGTGAGGTGGAGTTCTTCGGCGCCACCGCTGCCGAGAAGCAGGCCAACGAGGACCGTTTCTGGGCCATCGTCAACGGCAACAGCGAGCTGTCGTCGGCCAAGGGCCGGGTGGTCAGCCGCAACAGCGGTTATGCGCCCTGGGTGAACACCTTCGACCTGCGCATCAGCCAGGAGCTGCCGGGCCTGTTCGGCAAGCACAAGGGCGTGATCTCGCTGGACATCCTCAACGTCGGCAACCTGATCAACAAGCGCTGGGGCCGCATCGACGAGGTGGGTTTCAATGGCGGCAACATCGGCGGCGTGCTCAGCCGCGGCGGCAGCGCCCGCAGCTTCGTCAACTACGCCGGCATCAACGCCGCGGGCAAGTACATCTACAACACCCAGAACGAGGTCGAAGACTTCACCACCAAGCAGACCAAGGGCGAGAGCCAGTGGGCCGCCCAGGTGACGCTGCGCTACGAGTTCTGACGGCGGCGCACCGCCACAGCTGACAAGGGGCGCCACGGCGCCCCTTTGTCATGCCTGGCGGTCGATGCGCACCGCCAGCACCACCGAGGTCGTCGTCTTGAGCACGCCGTCCACCTGGCCGATGGCATCGAGCAGCGCATCCAGCCGCTGGGTGCTGGGCGCCTGCAGCACGGCGATGTAGTCGAACTCGCCGCTGACGCTGCTCAGCTGCACCAGCTCGGGCAGCTTGCCCAGCGCTGCCACCACCGCCGGGCCGCTGCGTGGCTGCACGGTGATGCCCACATGCGCCCGCAGCGGCGGCCGCGCGGCATCCTGCCCCAGGCGCAGGGTGTAGCCCACGACCACGCCGCTGCGCTCCAGCCGCGCCAGCCGCGCCACCACGGTGGTGCGGGCCACCCCCAGCTTGCGCGCCAGGTTGGCGGTGCTTTCGCGGGCGTTGGCCTGCAGCAGGCTGATCAGCTGGCGGTCGAGGTCGTCGGGCTCCATGGCTGCATTCTGCCGTTTCGGCAATGCTGGTTGACAAAACGTCGAAACACCGCAGTCTTTCGACGAACTCACGCTTTCATCCGTCACCGAGGTTCCGCAGACTGCCGGCATTGCCCACCTGCCCACGGAGCCTCCCATGCACATCGCCCTGCTCGGCGCCGGCCACATCGGCCAGACCATCGCCCGCCTGCTGGCCGCCACCGGCGACTACCAGGTCACCCTGATCGACAAGAACCCGCAGGCGCTGGCGCGCGTGTCGGGCCCGGGCATCACCACCCGCCAGGTCGACACCGAGGACCAGCCCGCCCTGCTGGCCGCGCTGCGCGGCCACGACGCCGCGGTCAACGCACTGCCCTACCACCTGGCGATTGCCACCGCCACGCTGGCCCGCGAGGCCGGCTGCCACTACTTCGACCTGACCGAGGACGTGGCCGCCACCCGCGCCATCCAGCAGCTGGCCGACGGCGCCCGCACCGCCTTCATGCCGCAGTGCGGCCTGGCGCCGGGCTTCATCGGCATCGTGGCCCACCACCTGGCCCAGGGCTTCGACACCCTGCACGACGTGAAGATGCGCGTCGGCGCGCTGCCGGCCTTTCCCACCAACGCGCTGAAGTACAACCTGACCTGGAGCGTGGACGGCCTGATCAACGAGTACTGCCACCCCTGCGAGGCCATCCGCGACGGCCAGACGCTGGAGGTGCTGCCGCTCGAAGGCCTGGAGCACTTCAGCCTGGACGGCACCGAGTACGAGGCCTTCAACACCAGCGGCGGCCTCGGCACGTTGTGCAACACGCTGGCCGGCCGCGTGCGCACGCTGGACTACAAGAGCGTGCGCTACCCCGGCCACCAGGCGCTGATGAAGCTGCTGCTGGAAGATCTGCAACTGAAGGACGACCAGGCCACGCTGAAGGACATCCTGCGCAAGAGCGTGCCCGGCACCATGCAGGATGTGGTGCTGGTGTTCGTCACCGTCAGCGGCCTGCGCGACGGCCAGCTGCTGCAGGAGGTGTTCGCGCGCAAGATCTTTGCCGACCGGTCGGAGACACACCCGCTGTCGGCCATCCAGATCACCACCGCCGCCGGCATCTGCGCGGCGGTGGACCTGTTCCGCGAAGGCAAGCTGCCGCAAAGCGGCTTCATCCGGCAAGAGCAGGTGGCGCTGCCCGACTTCCTGGCCAACCGCTTCGGCAAGGCCTACCAGCAGAGCCGCCAGGTCGAGAGCATCGGTTGATTGATGGATGATGCCGGCATGAGCACTGCACACACCCTTCTCACCACCCTCGGCGTGCCCGAAGCCGCCTTCACCGGCGGCACGCTGCGCGCCCGCTCGCCGATCGACGGCAGCACCACCGGCCTGGTGCATGCGGCCACGCCGGCCGATGTGACGGCCGCCGTCGGCCGCGCCCATGCGGCCTTCCTGGCCTGGCGCAACACCCCGGCGCCGCGCCGCGGCGAGCTGGTGCGCCTGTTCGGCGCCCAGCTGCGCACCCACAAGGCGGCGCTGGCCGCGCTGGTCACGCTGGAGGCCGGCAAGGTCAGCAGCGAGGGCGAGGGCGAGGTGCAGGAGATGATCGACATCTGCGACTTCGCGGTGGGCCTGTCACGCCAGCTGCACGGCCTGACCATCGCCAGCGAGCGCCCCGGCCACCGCATGATGGAGCAGTGGCATCCGCTGGGTGTGGTGGGCGTGATCAGCGCCTTCAACTTCCCTGTCGCGGTGTGGGCCTGGAACGCCGCGCTGGCCCTGGTCTGCGGTGACAGCGTGGTCTGGAAGCCCAGCGAGAAGACACCGCTGACGGCACTGGCCACGCAGGCGCTGTTCGATGCGGCGCTGCGCGACTTCCGTGCGGCGGGCAATGAGGCGCCTGACGATCTGAGCCAGCTGCTCAACGGCCTGGCGCCGGTGGGCGAGGCGTTGGTGGACGATGCGCGGGTGGCCCTGGTGTCGGCCACCGGCTCCACCCGCATGGGCCGGGCGGTCGGCCCGCGGGTGGCGGCGCGCTTCGGCCGCTGCCTGCTGGAGCTGGGCGGCAACAACGCCATCATCGTGGCCCCCACGGCCGATCTGGACCTGGCGGTGCGCGGCATCCTGTTCGGCGCCTACGGCACGGCGGGCCAACGTTGCACCACCACGCGCCGGGTGATCGCGCACGCCAGCATCCACGATGAACTGGCGGCGCGGCTGGAGCGCGCCCGCGCCAGCCTGCAGGTGGGTGATCCGCGCACGCCCGGCGTGCTGGTCGGCCCGCTGGTGGACGAGACGGCGTTCAACGCGATGCAGGCCGCGCTGGACCAGGCGCGTGACCAGGGGGGCACGGTGGCTGGTGGCGCGCGCGTGCCGGTGGGCGGCCATGCCGACGCCTGGTACGCCGCGCCGGCCCTGGTGCGCATGCCGGCGCAGACGGTGGTGGTGCAGCACGAGACCTTCGCGCCCATCCTCTACCTGTTGACCTACGCGTCCCTCGACGAGGCCATCGCGCTGCAGAACGGCGTGCCGCAGGGCCTGTCGTCGGCCATCTTCACCAATGACCTGCGCGAGGCCGAGGCCTTCTTGGCCGCCTCGGGCAGTGATTGCGGCATCGCCAACGTCAACATCGGCACCAGCGGTGCCGAGATCGGCGGCGCCTTCGGCGGCGAGAAGGAGACCGGCGGCGGCCGCGAGAGCGGCAGCGACGCCTGGAAGAAC
This sequence comes from Pseudaquabacterium pictum, assembly GCF_005403045.1. Classification (GTDB taxonomy): domain Bacteria; phylum Pseudomonadota; class Gammaproteobacteria; order Burkholderiales; family Burkholderiaceae_C; genus Pseudaquabacterium; species Pseudaquabacterium pictum. The sequence goes on along the minus strand of NZ_BJCL01000011.1, from coordinate 8,170 downwards.
TACATGCGCCGCGCCACCAACACGGTGAACTACTCGCGCGCGCTGCCGCTCGCCCAGGGCGTCAAGTTCGACATCTGAGCCCCCGGCCGGGGCCTCGCTTCCGGGGCATCACTTGTCGATGCCCCACTGCGCCAGCAGGAAGGCATAGGCCTCGGCCCGCTCGTTCAGCGCATCGAAGCGGCCCGAGCTGCCGCCGTGGCCCACCTCCAGGTTCACCTTGAACAGCAGCGGGTTGGCATCTGTCTTCAGCGTGCGCAGCTTCGCCACGTACTTGGCCGGCTCCCAGTAGGGCACCTGGCTGTCGTTCAGGCCGGTGCGCACCAGCATCGCCGGGTAGGCGCCGGGCTTCAGGTTGTCGTAGGGGCTGTAGGCGCGGATCCAGCGGTACTGCGCCAGCACCTTGGGGTTGCCCCATTCCTGGAACTCGCTGGTGGTCAGCGGGATGGTCTCGTCGAGCATGGTGTTGATCACGTCGACGAACGGCACCTCCGACACCACCGCGCGGAACAGCTCCGGCCGCTGGTTCACCACCGCGCCCATCAGCAGGCCGCCGGCGCTGCCGCCCAGGATGGCCAGCTGCGCCGGGCTGGTGAAGCCGCGGGCGATCAGCGTCTCGGCGCTGGCGATGAAGTCGCTGAAGGTGTTCTGCTTGCGCTCCATCTTGCCGGCCTGGTACCAGCTGCGGCCCAGCTCGCCGCCGCCGCGGATGTGGGCGATGGCGAACACCACGCCGCGGTCCAGCAGCGACAGCCGGGGGCTGCTGAAGAACGGATCGGTGGGCGCACCGTAGCTGCCGTAGCCGTACAGCAGCAGCGGCTGCGGACCGGGGCGGCGCAGGTCGCGCCGCCAGACCAGCGAGACCGGCACGGCCGTGCCGTCGGGCGCGCGGGCGCTGATGCGCTCGGTGGCGTAGCGCGCCGGGTCGTAGCCGCCCAGCACCGGCTGGCGCTTGCGCAGCACGCGCTCGCGCGTGTCCAGCTGGTAGTCGTACACCGTGGCCGGCGTCACCATCGATTCATAGGCGAAGCGGAAGCTGGTGGTGTCGAACTCGGCGTTCTGGCGCGCTTCCACGCTGTAGGCGGCCTCGTCGAACTGCACCAGGTGCTCGGCCGCGGCAGCCGCGCCGCGGCGCAGGTCGCGCACCCGCAGCGCATGCAGGCCGTTGCGCCGCTCGGTCACCACCAGGTGGTGGCGGAACACATCCACCCGCTCCAGCATCAGGCCCGGCGCGGCGGCGATCAGCTCGGTGGGCGTGCCGCGCTGCGGCGCGCGGGCGTCCACCGTCACCAGGCGGAAGTCGGGCCCGGTGTCGTTGATGCGCAGGTAGAACAGGCCGGCGCGGTGGTCCAGGTCGTACAGCACGCCGGGGCGGCGCGGCAGCACGGTGCGCCAGGCGCTGGTGGGCGCCCGGGCATCGAGCACGCGGGCGTCCGATTCATCCTTGCTGCCGGTCTCCAGCACCAGCCAGCGGCCATCGCGGGTGCTGCGCACCTGGATGTCGAAGCGGGCATCGGGCTCGGTGTGCACCAGCACCGCCGGCTTGCCGCTGCCGGGTACGGCGCGCCACAGCTGGTGGCTGCGCTTGGCGGCGTCCATGGTCACGTAGAACAGCGTGCGGCTGTCGGCCGCCCAGGCGGCGCTGCTGACCTCGGGAACGCGCCAGTCCAGGTCGCGGCCGGTGGTGATGTCGCGCAGCTGCAGCACATAGTCGCGGCCGCCGGTCTCGTCGGTGGCGAAGGCCACGCGCCGTCCGTCGGGGCTGACCTCCTGCAGCGGCAGCGACAGGTACTTCTTGCCCTCGGCCATGCGGTTCAGGTCGAACAGCACCTGCTCGGGCGCGGCGGGGTCGAAGCGGCGGTCGGGCCCCACCGCGGCGCGGCGGATGTGGATCGGATAGGCCGCGCCTTCCTTGGTGCGGCTGGAGTACCACCAGCGGCCCTGGCGCCAGGGCACGGCCTCGTCGTCCTGCTGGATGCGGCCCAGCATCTCGTCGTACAGCGTCTTCTGCAGGCCGCGGTGCGGCGCCAGCCAGGCCTCGGCATGGGCGTTCTCGGACTTCAGATGCGGCAGCAGGCGCGGGTCGTCGCGCTGGCGCATCCAGAAGTAGTCGTCGGTGCGGGCATCGCCGTGCACCGTCACGTCCTGCGGCGTCTTCGGCGCCACCGGGCCGGCGGCCTGGGCCATGGCCAGCGTGGCCAGGCCGGCGAGCAGCAGGGCGCCGATGGTGCTGCGGGTGTGCCGCAGCGCGGTGCGGGTCAGGTCCTTCATGGGGGCTCCGTCGGTGCGGCGCTGCGTGGGGTGGTGGCGGCGCCGTGGCTGTGCATTGTGGCGGCCGTCCAGGCACGGCGCGGGCTTCGGGCATCATGCGGGCGCTGCCGTCCCCTCCCGTTCCTGCATGAGCGTCTTCCTCTTCAAGCGCCTGTTCACCTTCCTGGCCACGCTGGCCGTGGCCTCGGTGCTGGTGTTCACCGTGCTGGAGCTGCTGCCGGGCAACGTGGCCCAGGTGATGCTGGGCGAGACGGCCACGCCCGAGTCCATCGCCGCGCTGGAGAAGAAGCTGGGCCTGGACCAGCCGCCGCTGCAGCGCTACCTGCACTGGGTGGCCGGCCTGCTGCAGGGCCGCACGGCCAACAGCTTCTCCTACGACACACCCACCGCCGAGCTGATCGCCGAGCGGCTGCAGGTGACGCTGCCGCTGGGCGTGCTGGCGATGGTGCTGACCACGGTGCTGGCCCTGGCCCTGGGCATCTACGCCGCCGCCCGCCACAACCGCCTGGGCGACGTGAGCGTGATGGCCGCCAGCCAGCTGGGCATCGCCATTCCAAGCTTCTGGTTCGCGATCCTGCTGATCCTGCTGTTCGCGGTGCAGCTGCAGTGGGTCAGCGCGGGGGGCTTTCCCGGCTGGACGGAAGATGACGGCGGCGGCCTGGTCGACGGTCTGAAGGCGCTGATCCTGCCGGCCATCGCGCTGGCGCTGGTGCAGGCGGCGATCCTGGCGCGGGTCACCCGCTCGGCGGTGCTGGAAGTGATGCGCGAGGACTATGTGCGCACCGCCCGCGCCAAGGGCCTGTCCCGCCGGCAGACGCTGTGGCGCCATGTGCTGCGCAACGCCATGATCCCGGTGCTCACCATCATGGGCCTGCAGTTCGCCAACCTGATCACCGGCACCATCGTGGTCGAGAACGTGTTCGTGCTGCCCGGCATCGGCCGGCTGGTGTTCCAGGCCATCGCCAACCGCGACCTGGTGGTGGTGCGGGATGTCGTCATGGGCCTGGTGGCGGTGGTGGTGGTGGTCAACTTCCTGGTCGACGTGCTGTATGCGGTGGTCGACCCGCGCTTGAAGGCGTCTGACGCATGAGCGCCGCCACCATCCCGCAGCCGCGTGGCCTGCCCGGCTTCGGCGCGCGCGCGCTGCGCAACCCCAGCTTCCTGGTCGGCGCCACACTGTCGGCGCTGCTGCTGCTGGCCGCCGTGGTCAGCCTGTTCTGGTCGCCCTACCCGCCGGCCGAGATCGACATCCCGTCCAAGCTGCAGCCGCCCAGCGCCGCCCACTGGCTGGGCACCGACAGCCTGGGCCGCGACATCGCCAGCCAGCTGCTGGTCGGCGCGCAGAACGCCATCGTCGTGGGCCTGGTGGCGGTGAGCATCGGCGTGGTGATCGGCGTGGCCCTGGGCTGCCTGGCCGCCGCCCGCCGCGGCTGGGTGGACGAGCTGGTGATGCGCGCGGCCGACTTCACCTTCGCCTTCCCGGCGCTGCTGTCGGCCATCATGCTGGGCGCCATCTACGGGCCCGGGCTGTTCACCGGCATCCTGGCCATCGGCATCTTCAACATCCCGGTGTTCGCCCGCATCAGCCGCGGCGCGTCGCAGGCGGTGTGGGCGCGTGAGTATGTGCTCGCATCGCGCGCAGCCGGCTTCGGGCCGTGGCGCATCACGGTCAACCATGTGCTGCCCAACATCGCCAGCGTGCTGATCGTGCAGGCCACGATCTCGTTCGCCACCGCCATCCTGGCCGAGGCGGCGCTCAGCTACCTGGGCCTGGGCACGCAGCCGCCGCAGCCCAGCTGGGGCCGCATGCTCAACGAGGCACAGACCCTGCTGTTCCAGGCGCCGATGCTGGCCGTCTACCCCGGCGTGGCCATCGCGCTGAGCGTGCTGGGCCTGAACCTGATGGGCGACGGCCTGCGCGATCTGCTCGACCCCAAGCTGGCGCGCAAGCGCTGACACGCCGCCCGGCGTACAATCGTGGGTTGCCTGCGTTTGGCGTGCGCCGGCGCACCGAGCTTCCCGCACGGCATCTGCACGGCCCCCGACTGTCCGCACCCCGGCTCCGCTCCCATCGGCGCCCCTCGGGTCGCCGGCCCCGGGCCTGCCGCCGACCCTCTGCCTGCCCATCCGATGGCGCAGTGCCCCAGTACCCAATTTCCGGAGATCCCCGCCCCATGGCCAAGGAAGAACTGATCGAGATGCAGGGCAAGGTGACCGAAGTCCTGCCCGACTCGCGTTACCGCGTCACGCTGGACAACGGCCACGAGCTGATTGCCTACACCTCCGGCAAGATGCGCAAGCACCACATCCGCATCCTGGCGGGCGACGCGGTGTCGCTGGAGCTGTCGGCCTACGACCTGAGCAAGGGCCGCATCACCTTCCGCCACATCGAGCGCCGGGGCCCGGGCCCCGACCAGCAGCGCAGCGCGCGCTGATCAGCGCGACCGCCACGCCAGCGCCAGGCTGGCCGTGGCCGATGTCGCCTGGCGGGTGAGCGGGCTGCGGGCGGCGTCGCCCTGCAGCTGCGACAGCGCCAGGCCCCCCACCAGCGTCCAGCGGCTGCCCAGCGGCACCTGCAGCACCGCGCCGGCGTGCACATCCAGCAGCCCGGCGTCCGCCGCGTAGGCGGCGCGGCCGGTGCGCAGCGCCACATCGGGCGCGATGCCGAAGTAGGTCTGCATGTGGCGGCTGTCGGCCCAGGTGGCGCCCACCCCCACCGAGGCCCGCGTCGCCGGCCATGGCGCCCAGCCGTAGCCCAGGCCCCAGCCCAGCTGGCCGCCACCGTCGCGCCCCAGCAGATCGGCCGAGTAGGCCAGGCTGGTGCTGAAGCCGCGGCCCGGCTTCCACCCCAGGTTCAGGCGCCCGCGCAGGGTGCTGCGGATCTCCGGCAGGCCAGCCAGTGCCGGGTCGTCGCCCGGACCGCGGCCGTTGTCGAAGCGCAGGCCCAGGTTCAGCGACCAGCGGTCGCCTTCGATCAGGTCGGCGCTGGCACCGGAATGCTTCTCGGTGGTGGGCGCGCCCAGCAGCCCGGACGAGCGCGCGCCGCTGAGGCGGAAGCGCCCGTAGCGCACCGACCACAGCGGCCGCAGCTTCTGCACGCGGTCGCTGGCGCCGGCATAGGTGGGGGCGTCGATCACCGCCAGGCCCAGCGCGTAGGTCAGGCTGCTGCCGGCCACCGGCTCGGCCAGTTCAGCCGGTGCAGGCGCGGCCTGGGCCAGGGCGATCAGCGGCAGCAGCAGGCCGACGGGCAGGCCTGCAAGCAGGCGGCGTGCAGCCGGGGGGGCGGTCAAGGGCATCCAGTCTCCAGGGCGCATGCGGGCCGGCATGCCCGGCGCCGCGACCGCGGCAGTGTGCGGCCGGCTTCTGAAGCACGCCTTAAGCGCCGAGCCGATGCCCCACAATCCTGTGATGACGCCCCCACGCTCACGCCGTTCGCTGCCCCCCGCGGGCGCTGTCCGTCCCTTCGGAACGGCAGGGCGGGACTGACCATGCCCGCCAATGTCGAGATCAAGGCCCGCATCGCCAGCGTGGACGCGCTGCTGCCACTGGCCCAGGCGCTCAGCGACGACAAGCACCTGCAGCGCATCCACCAGGACGACAGCTTCTTCGCCGTGCCGCATGGCCGGCTGAAGCTGCGCGTGTTCAGCGACGGCAGCGGCGAGCTGATCCACTACCACCGGCCCGATGCCGCCGGTCCCAAGCTGTCGGACTATGTGCTGGTGCCGGTGGCCGACCCCGACAGCCTGCGCGAGGCGCTCACCCGCGCCTGCGGCCTGGTCGGCCGGGTGCGCAAGCACCGCATCCTGGTGCTGGTGGGGCCCACGCGCATCCACCTCGACCAGGTCGAGGGCCTGGGTGAGTTCCTCGAGCTGGAGGTGGTGCTGCAGCCCGGCCAGACCGAGGCCGACGGCACCGCCATCGCCCACGACCTGATGGCCCGCCTGGGCGTGGAGCCGTCGCAGCTGCTGCAGGGCGCCTACCTCGACCTGCTGCGCGCGCAGGGCGCCGGCGGCCGATGACAGGCGTTGCTGGCCAGGCACCGCTGCTGGCGGTGGACGACCTGCGCGTCACGCTGAACACGCCCCGCGGCCCGGCCGATGCGCTGCGCGGCATCTCGTTCCAGCTGCAGCGCGGCCAGACGCTGGGCCTGATCGGCGAATCAGGCTGCGGCAAGAGCATCACCGCGCTGGCGCTGATGGGCCTGCTGCCCGAATCGGCCCGCGCGGCCGGCAGCCTCCGGCTCGACGGCCGCGAGCTGCTGGGCCTGCCCGAGGACAGCTGGTGCCAGCTGCGCGGCAACCGCCTGGCCATGGTCTTCCAGGAACCGATGACCGCGCTGAACCCGCTGCACCGCATCGGCCACCAGATCGCCGAGCCGCTGCGCCTGCACAAGGGCCTGAGTGCCAGCGCCGCCCGCGCCGAGGCGCTGCGCCTGCTGGAGCGGGTGCAGCTGCCGCAGGCGGCGCAGCGGCTGGAGGCCTATCCGCACCAGCTATCGGGCGGCCAGCGCCAGCGGGTGGTCATTGCCATCGCGCTGGCCTGCGGGCCCGATGTGCTGATCGCCGACGAGCCCACCACCGCGCTGGACGTGACCATCCAGCGCGAGGTGCTGGACCTGATCGCCCAGCTGGTGGCCGAGGACGGCATGGCCCTGCTGCTGATCAGCCACGACCTGGGCGTGATGGCCGAGAACGTGGAGCGGCTGCTGGTGATGTACGGCGGCACGGTGGTCGAGGCCGGGCCGACGGAGGCGGTCTTCCACCACCGCGCCCATCCCTACACCCGCGGCCTGTTCGCCGCCCGGCCGCAGCTGGGGCTGCGCGCCGCGGCCCAGTCTGCCGGGGGCGCCGGCCGCCGCCACCGCCTGGCCACCATCCCCGGCCGCGTGCCCGAGCTGATCGACCTGCCGGCAGGCTGCGGCTTTGCCGACCGCTGCGGCCTGGCGCAGGACGCCTGCCGCGCCGGCCCGCCGCCGCCGCTGCAGATCACCCCCGACCATCTGGCGCGCTGCCTGCGGCTGGATGCGGCGCAGGGGCTCGCATGACGGACACCCTCCTTGAGGTCACCGACCTCGTCAAGCGCTACACCCTGCCGCGCCAGCGGCTGCTGGCCGCGCCGCCGGTGGTGCGGGCGCTGCAGGGCGTCAGTTTCCAGCTGCGCGCCGGCCGCAGCCTGGGCGTGGTGGGCGAGTCGGGCTCGGGCAAGAGCACGCTGGCCCGCCTGGTGATGGCGCTGGAAGCCCCCACCGCGGGCAGCGTGCGCCTGGCCGGACAGGACCTGCACCGGCTGGATGCCGCCGCGCTGCGCCGCGCCCGGGCCAGCTTCCAGATGGTGTTCCAGGATCCGTTCGGCTCGCTGGACCCACGGCAGACCGTCGGCCGCATCGTCGCCGAGCCGCTGGCCGCGCAGGGCGAGACCGCGCCGGCGCAGATGCAGCAGCGCGCCGCCGAGATGCTGGATGCGGTGGGCCTGCGCGCCAGCGATGTGTCCAAGTACCCGCATGAGTTCTCCGGCGGCCAGCGCCAGCGCATCGCCATCGCCCGCGCCCTGGTCACCCACCCGCAGCTGATCGTGGCCGACGAGCCGGTCAGCGCGCTGGATGTGTCGGTGCAGGCCCAGGTGCTGAACCTGATGCAGGACCTGCAGGACCGGCTGGGCGTGACCTACCTGTTCATCAGCCACGACCTGGCGGTGGTGGACCTGGTGTGCGACGAGGTCATCGTGCTCTACCAGGGCCGGGTGGTGGAGCAGGGCACGCCCGAGACGCTGTTCAACGCCGCCGCCCACCCCTACACCCGCGCGCTGATGGAGGCCGTGCCCGGCGCCCGCCCGCGCGCCCAGGCCGCCGCCAGCCGCCGCCAGCGCAGCCTGCTGCCCGCCGATGCCGACCCCGGCGCCGCGG
>NZ_BJCL01000010.1 GCF_005403045.1 Pseudaquabacterium pictum | reverse complement strand
TTTTTTTTTTTTTTTTTTTCAAGCAGAAGACGGCATACGAGATTGTTGACTGTGACTGGAGTTCAGACGTGTGCTCTCCGATCTGTGTCCAGCAACTGCAGCGGCGGCACGGCGGCGTCGGCCGCCGCTGGGGCGGCGGTGTCGGCCAGCACCAGGCGGCTGACCAGGAAGCGGTCGTCCAGCGTCTGGCCGGCCACGGCGGCCAGTTCCCAGGGCAGGTCGGCCAGGGAAGCGTCCAGCAGCAGCAGCAGCGGGCCGGTGTCGGCATCGGCCAGCGCCTGTTGCAATGGCAGCGGCAGCAGGGCCTGCGCCAGCGCGGCGCCGAAGGCCGGCAGATCGGCCGCCTGCTGCCAGGCGGTGCCGCGCCAGGGCTGCAGGCCCGCCGCCGGCCAGGGTTGCAGCAGCTGCAGCGCCAGCCCGGGCCGGCCGGTGGCGACGAACAGCAGCGCGCCGCCACCGGCCTGGCTGACCAGCAGGCGCAGCACGCCCGCCTCCCGTGGCGGCAAGGCGCTCACGCGCTGCCCGGGGCCACCGGCAGGCCCTCGATGCGCCAGCGCAGCAGGCCGCCGGCCAGGTTGGCCACCTGGCCGAAGCCAGCCTTGGCCAACAGCAGGCTGGCCTGGGCCGAGCGGGCGCCCGAGCGGCACACCGTCACCACCGGCCGGCTGCGGTCCAGCGTGTCCAGCCGGTCCATCAGCTGCGACAACGGCACCAGCTGCGCACCGCTCAGGTGGCCCAGCGGGTCGATGAACTCGGCGGCCTCGCGCACATCGACGATCTGCACCGCGGCGGCATGCTCCAGCAGCGCCATCGGCTCGATCTCCCAGACGCCGGAGAAGCGCAGCGTCAGCGGCGCCCAGGTGGGCTGGGCATCCGGCTCGGCATCGCCCTCGGGGCGGCCGCAGCGCAGGTTGGCCGGCACCGCCTGCGCCATCTGGCGGGGGTGCGGCAGGTGCAGGGCCTGCATGTAGCCGGTGAAGTCGGTCAGGTTGACATCGCCGCCCAGCCGCGGGTTGAAGCGCCGCTCTTCGGCCACGCTGCTGACGGTGACCCCGCGGTAGTCGTGCCCCGGGTACAGCAGGCAGCCGTCCGGCAGGTTCAGGATCTGGCCGTGCACCGACTGGAACAGCTGCTGCGGGCTGCCGCCCTGGAAATCGGTGCGGCCGCAGCCGCGGATCAGCAGCGCATCGCCGGTGAAGGCCATGCGCTGGTCGTCCAGCACATAGGTCATGCAGCCGCCGGTGTGGCCGGGCGTGGCGCGCACGTCCAGGTGGCGGCTGCCGAAGGTGACGCGGTCGCCATGCTGCAGCGGCAGATCGAGCGGCGCAGCGCCGCTGGCGGCCGACACGGCGATGCGGCTGCCGCAGCGCTGCTGCAGTCGCCAGGCGCCGGTCACATGGTCGGCATGCACATGGGTGTCCAGCGTGGCCACCAGCCGCAGGCCCAGCTCCTGCAGCAGGGCCAGGTCGCGCGGCACCTGCTCATAGACCGGGTCGATCAGCAGGGCCTCGCCGCTGGCGGCGTCGCCCAGCAGGTAGGTGTAGGTGGACGAGACGGGGTCGAACAGCGGGCGGAAGATCAGCATGGCCGCAGGCTCCAGGTGGTCAGGCGCTGGGCGCCGGAAAGGCGGCACGCGCGGCCGCCAGACGGTCGAATTTGCGGGCGATGCTGCCGCAGACCAGGTCGCACAGTGCGTACACCGACGGGTCGGCGATGCTGTAGATGGCGCTGTTGCCGCGGCTCTCGCGCCGCACGAAGCCGTGCTGCGTCAGCAGGCTCAGGTGCCGCGAGATGTTGGCCGCGCTGAAGCCGCAGCGCTGGGCCAGCTCACCCACGCTGTGCTCGCGCTCGCGCAGCAGATTGAGGATCTGCAGCCGCGTCGGCTCGGACAGCGCCTGGAAATACGCCGCCACCTGGGCCAGCGCTTCGTCGGGGAGACCTTCCATGCGGGGGCAGGAACGGGGTTGGGATGCCGACATGATGCCTCGAAGTACCGCCTGGGTGGCTGCTTGTGCAAGATCCTACTTGACTATTTAGCTATGTGCGCAAACAATAGAACATCGCTGTTGTTGGATCCCGTGCCCGCCTGCACGGCTTCACAGGACCTTGTTCATGCGCACCGCCTGCTTCCGTTCCACCGTTCTGGGCACCGCCCTGGCCGCCGCCATCGGTGCCGGCTGGCTGCCCGCCGCGGCAGCCCCGCTGCCCACGGTGGAGGCGGCGGCCGGCAGCACCGGCCAGGCCACCGCCTTCGACGGCGTGGTGGAAGCCGTGCGCCAGACGGTGGTGGCCGCCCAGGTGCCCGGCGCGGTGGTGCAGCTGGCCGTGCAGGTGGGCGACCGGGTGGCCGCCGGCCAGGTGCTGCTGCGCCTGGATGCCCGCGCCGCCGACCAGACCGCCGCCGCCGGCGATGCCCAGGTGCTGGCCGCCCGCGCCGCCCTGGACGTGGCACGCCAGACGCTGGCCCGCCAGCGCCAGCTCGCGCAGCAACACTTCATCAGCCAGGCCGCGCTGGAGCAGGCCGAGGCGCAGTTCAAGGCCACCCAGGCGCAGCTGGATGCGCAGGGGGCCCAGGCCGGCGCGGCCCGCACCCAGAGCGGTTTCTACGTGGTGCGTGCGCCGTTTGCCGGCGTGGTGTCCGAGGTGCCGGTGCAGCTGGGCGACATGGCCATGCCCGGCCGCCCGCTGGTGACGGTGTACGACCCCGCGGCGCTGCGGGTGACGGCCGCCGTGCCGCAGACGGTGGCGCTGCGCCTGGCCGCCGGCGCGCTGCCGCGCATCGAGCTGCCTGGCCTGCCGGCCGCGCAGCAATGGGTGCAGCCGCGCCAGGCGCAGGTGCTGCCCACGGTGGACGCCGCCACCCACACGGTGCAGATGCGCGCCGACCTGCCGGCCGGCCTCACTGCCCTGTCGCCCGGCATGTACGCCCGGCTGTGGCTGCCGGTGGCCGCCGGCGGCACCAGCGCGGCCGGTGCGCCAGCGGTGCTGTCGGTGCCGCTGGCCGCGGTGGTGCGGCGTGCCGAGCTGACCGGCGTCTATGTGCTGGACACCGCCGGCCAGCCGCTGCTGCGCCAGGTGCGCCTGGGCCGCAGCAGCGACGGCGCAGTGGAGGTGCTGTCGGGCCTGATGGCCGGCGAGCGGGTGGTGACCGACCCCCAGGCCGCCGCCCGCACGCTGCCGGCGGCCCGCTGATCCCCGCACAGGCTGCCCACCATGTCCGACGCCAAGCACAGCAACACCCCGGCCGCCGCGCTGGGCGTGTCCGGCCGCATCGCGGCCTTCTTCCAGCAGGCGCAGATCACGCCGCTGCTGGCCCTGGTGGCACTGCTGCTGGGCATCTTCGCGGTAGCCGTGACCCCGCGCGAGGAAGAGCCGCAGATCAACGTGACCATGGCCAACGTGCTGATCCCCTTCCCCGGCGCCGCGGTGCGGGACGTGGAGCAGATGGTGGCCGGCCCGGCCGAGCAGGTGCTGGCGCAGATCGCGGGCGTGGAGCATGTGCTGTCGGTCTCGCAGCCGGGGCTGGCGGTGATCACCGTGCAGTTCAAGGTGGGCGTGCCGCGCACCGAGGCGCTGGTGCGGCTTCACGACACGGTGCAGTCCAACAGCGACTGGCTGCCGGCCGGCCTTGGCGTGCTGCCGCCGATCGTCAAGCCCAAGGGCATCGACGACGTGCCCATCGTCACGCTGACGCTGTACAGCACCCAGCCCAGCACCGGCCCCTTCGACCTGGAGCGTGTGGCCCACAGCATCGAGGCCGACCTGAAGCGGGTGCCCGGCACGCGTGAGGTGCGCAGCGTGGGCGGCCCGGGCCGCGCGGTGCTGGTCGAGATCGACCCGACCCGCATGGCCGGCGTGGGCGTGACGGTGGCCGATCTGCGCCAGGCGCTGCAGTCGGCCAACGGGGGCCTGTCGGTGGGCGAGCTGGTCAGCGGCAACCGCTCGGTGGCCATCGAATCCGGCCCCTTCCTGCGCGAGGCCAGCGAGGTGGCCGACCTGGTGGTGGGCGTGCGCGATCGCAAGCCGGTGTTCCTGCGCGACGTGGCCACGGTGCGCGACGGCCCGCCGCCGGCCACCCGCTACGTGTGGCACGGCCCGGCCGCCAAGGCCGGCGCCGCGCCGGTGGAACACCCGGCAGTGACGCTGGCCATCACCAAGAAGCCAGGCGAGAACGCCATCGACGTGGCCGACGCCGTGCTGGCGCGCGTGGCCGCACTGCGCAACACCGTGATCCCCGCCGACGTGCAGGTGGCCGAGACGCGCAACTACGGCGCATCGGCCAACGACAAGGCGCAGAAGCTGATCCAGAAGCTGCTGTTCGCCACCGCCAGCGTGGTGGCGCTGGTGTTCATCGCGCTGGGCCGGCGCGAGGCCGCCATCGTCGGCAGCGCGGTGATCCTGACGCTCACCGTCACGCTGTTCGCCAGCTGGGCCTGGGGCTTCACGCTGAACCGGGTGAGCCTGTTCGCACTGATCTTCTCGATCGGCATCCTGGTCGACGACGCCATCGTGGTGGTGGAGAACATCCACCGCCACCAGGCGCTGCACCCGGGCCGCAGCCTGGCCGAGATCATCCCCGGCGCGGTGGACGAGGTGGGCGGCCCCACCATCCTGGCCACGCTGACGGTGATTGCCGCGCTGCTGCCCATGGCCTTCGTCAGCGGGCTGATGGGCCCGTACATGAGCCCCATCCCCATCAACGCCAGCATGGGCATGCTGCTGTCGCTGGCGATTGCCTTCGTCGTCACGCCCTGGCTGGCGCGGCTGTGGATGAAGGCCACGCCGGCCCACCATGCAGACGCCAAGCCGCACGGCCTGGCCGCGCGCATCGCCCCGGCGTTCGAGCGGGTGTTCCGCCCGCTGCTGGATGCGCAGCGCGGCGCACGCCACCGCGGCCTGCTGGGGCTGGGCATCGCGGTGCTGATCGCCGTCTCCCTAGCGCTGCCGGCCACCGGCCTGGTGCTGCTGAAGATGCTGCCGTTCGACAACAAGTCGGAGTTCCAGGTCATCGTCGACATGCCTGCCGGCACGCCGGTGGAGCAGACGGCTGCGGTGCTGCAGGCCCTGGGCCGGCACCTGGCCACCGTGCCCGAGGTGACCGACTACCAGGCCTATGCCGGCACCGCCGCGCCGATCAACTTCAACGGCCTGGTGCGGCAGTACGACCTGCGCAGCGGCGGCCATGTGGGCGATCTGCAGGTGAACCTGGTCGACAAGCACCAGCGCAAGGCGCAGAGCCATGCGATCGCCACCCGCGTGCGGCCGGCGCTGCAGCAGATCGGCCAGCGCTTCGGCGCCAACGTGAAGGTGGTGGAGGTGCCGCCCGGCCCGCCGGTGCTGTCGCCGATCGTGGCCGAGATCTATGGCCCCGAGGCCGACGGCCGCCGGCAGGTGGCGCAGGCGGTGCGCCAGGTCTTCGAGAAGACGCCGGGCATCGTCGACGTGGACGACAGCGGCATCGTCGATGCGCCGAAGACCCTGCTGCTGGTCGACCGGCAGAAGGCTGCCATGCTGGGCGTGCCGCAGCAGGCCATCGTGACGACACTGCGCACCGGCCTGGCCGGCGAGGCCGCGGCCTGGCTGCACGACGGTGCCAAGTACCCGGCCGCCGCCACGCTGATGCTGCCGCCCGAAGCCCAGGGCGACCTGAACGCGCTGCTGCAGCTGGCGGTGCGCGGCGCCGACGGCCAACTGGTGCCCATCCGCGAGCTGGTGACGGTGAGCGACATGCTGCGCGAGCAGCCGATCTTCCACAAGGACCTGCTGCCGGTGCACTACGTGGTGGCCGACATGGCGGGTGCGGTGGACAGCCCGCTGTACGGCATGTTCCAGATGCGCAGCGCCGTCGCCCGGATCACCACGCCGGGTGGCGGCACGCTGGCCGAGGCCTTCATCCGCCAGCCCGACGACGTGTACCGCGGCTACACGCTGAAGTGGGACGGTGAATCGCAGATCACCTACGAGACCTTCCGCGACATGGGCGCGGCCTATGCGGTCGGCCTGGTGCTGATCTACCTGCTGGTGGTGGCCCAGTTCGGCAGCTACCTGACGCCGCTGATCATCATGGCGCCGATCCCGCTGACCATCATCGGCGTGATGCCCGGCCACGCGCTGCTGGGCGCGCCCTACACCGCCACCAGCATGATCGGCATGATCGCCCTGGCCGGCATCATCGTGCGCAACTCCATCCTTCTGGTGGACTTCATCAACCTGCAGGTGCGCACCGGCATGGCGCTGGAAACCGCCATCGTGCAGGCCGCCATCACACGGGCGCAGCCCATCGTGCTGACCGGCCTGGCGGCGATGCTGGGCGCGTTCTTCATCCTCGACGACCCGATCTTCAACGGCCTGGCGATCTCGCTGATCTTCGGCATCTCGGCGTCGACGGTGCTGACCCTGGTGGTCATCCCGATCCTGTACTACGTGGCCTACCGCCACCGGCTGGGCGCCATCACCGGCCAGGCCGATCCCGTTCCGCCCCCCACCCTCGAAGGAGAACCCTCATGACATCCTGGCAACTGGTGCGCCTGTTCGCAGGCAGCTTCATCCTGCTCTCGCTGGCCCTGGGCATCCCCGGCAGCCCGCTGTTCGTCAGCCCCTGGTGGCTGGCCTTCACCGCCTTCGTCGGTGCCAACCTGCTGCAGAGCGCACTGACCCGCTGGTGCCTGATGGAGACCATCCTGCGCAAGCTGGGCGTGCGCGCCGGCGCCTGAGGCCAAGGCGGCGGCCGCAGCCGCGGATCTCAGGGCCGGGCCAGGAACCTGTCGTGCAGCACCATGCCCACCAGCATGGCCAGCACGAAGATGCCGGCCTCGCCCATGCCGCTGCCCAGCGCCACCAGTGCCGGCCCCGGGCAGAAGCCGGCAATGCCCCAGCCGGTGCCGAAGAGCAGGCCGCCACCGATCAGCCGCCCGTCGATGGTGGTGTTGGCGGGAATCTCCATCGCCGCGCCGCTCCACGACCGGCTGCGCCGCCGCGCGAGGCGGAACACGCCCACGCCCAGGGCGATGGCGCCGCCCATCACCAGCGCCAGGCTCGGGTCCCAGGCGCCGGCCAGGTCGAGGAAGGCCTTGACCTTCATCGGATCGGCCATGCCGGCCAGGATCAGGCCGAGGCCGAACACCAGGCCGCTGAAGAAGCCGAAGGCGTGTCCCATGGCGGGCCTCACAGCCCGTGGCGCAGCACGAACACGGTGGCAAAGCCCGCGCCCATGAAGGCCAGCACATTGACCAGCGAGCGCAGCGAGAAGCGGCTGAGCCCGCACACCCCATGGCCGCTGGTGCAGCCGTTGCCCATGCGCACGCCCACGCCCACCAGCAGGCCGGCCACCACCAGGCCGGCGGTGCCCACGTCCACGCTGGCGGCCGGCAGCGGCGCCACCAGGCGCCAGGCCCAGGGCGCCAGCAGCAGCCCCAGCAGGAACAACAGGCGGTTGGCATCGGGCCGCAGGCTGGTGCCGGCCAGCACCGCCCGCAGCGGGCTGGCCAGGATGCCGGCGATGCCGGCGACGCGGCCGTTGCCGAACAGGTACAGCGCGGTGGCCAGGCCGATCACCAGGCCACCGGCCAGTGACGCCCAGGGCGTGAAGTGGGTCCAGGCGATGTTCATGCGGGGTCCGGAGGGGCAACGGTTGGGGATGGGGAACGGAACAGACCGCGCGGCGCGCGGCGGCGCTGCAAGCACCTGCAGCCACTGTAGACCACGTGTGCCGGCGCGCCCAGGGGCCAAGGCGCCCGGTGCGTGGCGCGCCCGCCCGGCCTCAGGCACAGTACGGGCCCTTGGGCGGCATGGGCCGCCAGCACCCGACACCGATGACCGACGCCTCGCCGCTGCACCGCCGTGCCCTGCTGTCCCACGCTGCGCGCGTGGCCACCCTGCTGTCGGCGGCCGGCCTGTGGCCGGCGGCCGCGCAGGCCGCCGTGCCGGCCCAGGCCTTCGACGCCAAGACCCTGCCCGAACTGGCCCGCCTGCTGGGCGGCAGCACGCCGACCGAAAGCCGCGAGGTGTCGCTCAGCGGCCCCGAGGTGGCCGAGAACGGCGCCTCGGTCACGGTGAACTTCGGCACCACGCTGCCGGGCGCGCGGCGCCTGCTGCTGCTGGTCGAGAAGAACCCCAGCCTGCTGGCTGCGGCCTTCGAGCTCAGCGATGCGGTGGAGGCCAGCTTCGTCACCCGGCTGAAGCTGGGCCAGTCGTCCAACGTCTATGCGGTGGCACTGGCGGCCGATGGCCGGGTGCTGTTCGCGCAGCGCGAGATCCGCGTCACCCTGGGCGGCTGCGGCGCCTGAGCTTCCACATCCACAGGCAGACCACGATGGCAGACCCCACCCGCATCCGCGCGCAGATGGCCGGCGACAAGGCCCAGGTGCGCGTGCTCATGGCCCATGAGATGGAATCCGGCCAGCGCAAGGACAGCGCCGGCAAGACCGTCCCGCCCTGGCACATCCAGCAGGTCAGCATCGCGCTGAACGGCAAGCCGGTGCTGAGCGCGCAGTTCGGCACGGCCGTGGCCAAGAACCCCTACCTGCAGTTCCAGCTGAAGGGCGCCAAGCCCGGTGACAAGGTGGCGGTGAGCTGGCGGGACAACCGCGGCGACAGCCGCAGCGACGAGGCCACGGTGGCCTGAACGCGGCCGCCCCACGGCCCCGCAGCGCTCAGCCGAGCATGTCACTCCAGATGTTGTCGGCCCAGGACAACGCGTAGCGCCCTTCCAGCGCACTGGCCGCGGCCGAGACGCCGCCCGAGCCCGGCACGGTCTTGAAGGTCTTCTCGGCCGCGTCGTACTGGTGCACCGAGGCCACGTGGACCACATCGCTGGCGGTGACGAAGCTGTAGCAGGTGTTCATCACCACCGGCGTGGCATTCACCGCCTCGCCCTTGAGCAGCTGGATCACCGCCGCCGCCGCCACCTTGGCATGCTGATTGGCCATGTGGCCCGACTTGGGCATCAGCGGCGCCGAGAAGGTGGCGTCGCCCAGCACATGGATGCCGGGCGCGGCGGTGGCTTCCATCGTCAGCCAGTGCACACCCACCCAGCGGCTGTTGACGTTGACCAGGCCGGCGGTGCGGGCGATGTCGCCGGCGCGCTGCGGCGGCACCACGTTCAGCACATCCGCCTTGACGTCCTCGAACTCCAGCTTGGCGACGTTGCCGGCCACCTCCTTCAGCTCGGCGTTCGGCCGGTACTCGATGAGGCCCTTGTAGTGCTCGGCAAAGGCCTTCTCGAACAGCGCCTTCTTGCTCTGCACCTCGGGGTTGGCATCCAGCACCAGCACCTTGGCACGCGGCTTGGCCTGCTTGAAGTAGCTGGCCACCATGCAGGCCCGCTCGTACGGCCCGGGCGGGCAGCGGTAGGGCACCTTGGGGATGGTGATGGCATACACGCCGCCGTCGGGCATGGCCTCGAGCTGGCGGCGCAGGGCCAGGGTCTGCGGGCCGGCCTTCCAACCGTGCACCACGCGGCCGCTGGCCAGCGCCGCGTCCAGCCCGCCCACCTGGTCGGCCATGAAGTCGACGCCCGGCGACAGGATCAGCCGGTCATACGGCAGCACCTGGCCGCTGGCCAGGCGCACCGTCTTGCCGGCTGCGTCGACGGCCGTCACCTCGCCCTGCATCACCCGCACGCCCAGGGCCTGCAGGCTGGCGTAGGGGCGGGTGATGTCGGCCATGGCCTTGTGGCCGCCGACCACCAGGTTGGAGATCGGGCAGGAGACGAAGCTGGCGTTGCGCTCGACCAGGGTGACGTCGATGTTGCCGCCCCACAGCCGCAGGTAACGTGCCGCGGTGGCGCCGCCGAAGCCGCCGCCCACCACCACCACCCGGCCGATGGACGGGCCGCTGGCGGTGCTGGCGCAGCCGGCCAGGCCCAGGCTGCCGAGGCCGCCCAGGGCGGCGGCGCCCAGCAGCAGGCGGCGGCGGTCGGCTTGCAAGGTGTTGGGTGTGTTCATCGGCGGCCTCATGGACGGGCCGGCTGCGCGGCGAAGTAGCCGGCCACCAGGCGGATCTGTTCGTCGGTGTAGCCCTTGGCGATCTGGTGCATGATCGTTGCGGGCAGGGCACCACGCTTGTAGTCGGCCATCGCGGCCATGATCCTGTCGGCCGGCAAGCCGGCCAGCGGGCGCATGTCGCCACGGGCCTGACCGTTGGTGCCGTGGCAGTTGGCACAGGTGGCCGCCAGGTTGCGGGCCAGGTGCGCATCCTGGGCAGATGCAAGTTGCGGCAGCCAGGCCACGGCCCAGGCTGCGGCCAGCACGACAGATTTCATCCAGCGCTCTCCGGTGGTGGATCGGACCTGCGAGTGTGCCAGCGCCGCCGGCCCGGCGGTGCCGGCGGGGTTGTGGGCCGGCGCCGGCTCAGCCTTCCCGGTCCAGCAGCCAGGCCTGGTAGCGCAGCGCCAGCACGCTGCCGGCCGCGATGGCCGCCAGCGCCAGCAGGCTGCCCAGGGCCAGTGTCGACACGCCCGAGAGCCCCTGACCGATGCTGCAGCCCAGCGCGGTGACGCCGCCCACGCCCATCAGCACGCCGCCGGCCAGGTGGTGGGCCAGGTCGCCCACGCCGCCGAAGCCTTCCCAGCGGAAGCTGCCGGTGGCCAGCGCCACCGCGGCCGAGCCGGCCACCACGCCGACCACGCTGACGATGCCGATGGTCAGCACCTTGGCGCTGTCGCTGAAGAACAGCAGCCAGTCCAGCGCGTAGGCCACCGGCGCGGCCATGCTCAGGGCCTCCATGCGGCGGGAGTTGGTGGCCAGGAAGCTGGGCTCCAGCGTCACCGGATGCTCGGCCACGAAGCCCAGCCGGCCCGACACCCACCACAGCCCCACCACCACCGCGCCGATGCCGGCGCCACCCAGCCACACCTCGGCGCTGCGGCCCTCGGGCCGGCGCAGCACCCAGGCCAGCAGCACCCCGGCCACCAGCGCGCCCAGCAGCAGCGCCATCTGCGGCACCGGCAGGCCCAGCCCGGCGGCCAGCAGGCTGGGCAGATCCTGCCCGCTGGGCAGCGGCAGCACGGCGGCATCCACCGTGTGCACCCGCAACACCGCAGTGATGCCCTTGAGCGTGGCCATGCCCGAGACCGCCAGCACCAGCAGCACCACGCCGGACTTCAGGTTGCCGGCGCCCAGCCGCACCAGGCTCTTGCTGCCGCAGCCCGAAGCCAGCACCATGCCGAAGCCGAACAGCAGCCCGCCCACCAGGGCCGACAGCCAGGGCAGCTGTGGCCCGGCGTACAGGCTGTCACGCGCGGCGATCCAGCCGGCGCCCACCATGCCGTTGAAGCCCAGCACCGCCACCGCGATGGCCAGCACCCACATGCGCAGGCGCGTCCAGTCGCCCATGTTCACCACGTCGGCCACCGCCCCCATGGTGCAGAAATGGGTGCGCTGCGCGATCGCGCCAAACAGCACCGACAACCCGAAGGCACTGCCCAGCACCAGGGCCGTCAGCGCCTGAACATCCGACTCTTGCATGCGCGGATTGTGGCGCCGCGCCGGCCGCCGACGGCTCAGGCCGTGTCGGTGCCGATCAGCAGCCGGCTGTCGCCGGCAAAGCGGTGGGGCGGCACCTCCAGGTTGGTGGGCGCAGGCTTGTTCTTGAAGACCCGGCCGGCGCCATCGAAGGTGGAGCCATGGCAGGGGCAGAAGAAGCCGCCGGGCCAATCGGCCGGCAGGCTGGGGTTGGGCCCGCCTGCGGGCGCGTCGCTGGGTGAGCAGCCCAGGTGGGTGCAGATGCCCACCGCCACGAAGATCTCGGGGCGGATGGCGCGCGCTGCGTTGCGGGCCGCTGCGGGCTGCTGATCGCGCAGCGACTGCGGATCGACCAGCTGCGCATCATGGCCCTGCAGCGCCGCCAGCATGGCCGGCGTGCGCCGCACCACCCACACCGGCTTGCCGCGCCATTCCACCGTCTTGCTGCCGCCGGGCGGGATGTCGGCCAACGCCACCTCCACCGGCCCGCCGGCGGCGCGGGCACGCTCGCTGGGCGCAAAGCTGGACACGAAAGGCACGGCGGTGGCCAGTGCCGCCACACCGCCGGCCACGCCGGTGGCGACGAGCCAGAGGCGTTTCTCGGGGTCGGGCAACACGGCCAGCGCGGCAGGGCAGGCGATCGGCAGGGTGGGCGTCATCGTGGGTTCCTCGTGGTGGTGGAACCTTAGGCGCCTGCCTGCCTGCGCGCCTGCACCCGCGTGCCTGCAGCTTGCGCCAGCGCAAGCTGCCCTGCCCGCACAATGGCGCATGGGTGTGTTCCGGATGGTCGTGGTGACGATGGTGGTGCAAGCGATGCGGTGGTGCGGTGGCGGCCCGGCCTGATGTGCGCCTGCTGGATGCCGGCGACAGCGCGGTGACGCTGGAGTTCGGCAGCCAGATCACGCCGGCCCTGGTGGCCCGCGTGGCCGCGGCCGAGCAGGCGCTGGATGCGGCCCGCGCCCGCGGCCTGCTGCCCGGCGTGGTGGAGACGGTGCCCACCTTCCGCTCACTCACCGTGCTGTACGACCCGCTGGTCACCCGCCGCGCCGTGCTGGATGCGCAGCTGCATGCGCTGCTGGCCGATGCCGGCCAGGCCGCACCGGCGCAGGCGCGGCACTGGCGGCTGCCGGTCTGCTACGGGGGCGACTTCGGCGCTGATCTGGACGCGGTGGCCGCCGCCACCGGCCTGTCGCCCGAGGCGGTGGTGCAGCAGCATGCGGCCACCCCCTTCACCGTCTACATGCTGGGCTTCATGCCGGGCTTTCCGTTCATGGGCCAGCTGCCCGATGCCTTGTCGGTGCCACGCCGGCGCGAGCCGCGGGTGCGGGTGCCCGCCGGCTCGGTGGCCATCACCGGCCCGCTGTCCTGCATCTACCCCTGGGAGAGCCCGGGCGGCTGGAACCTGCTGGGCCGCTGCCCCGTGCCGCTGTTCGATGCCGCGGCTGCCAACCCGGTGCTGCTGGCGCCGGGCGACCACATCCAGTTCGAACCCGTGTCGGCCGACCGCCTGGCCGCGCTGGATGCCGACCTGCGCGCCGGCCGGCTGATGCCGCACAGCTTCCTGCAGGCGGATTGACGCAGCCATGGCCACCACCCACCTGCTGATCAGCGCTGCCGGCGCCATGGCCACGGTGCAGGACGGGGGCCGGCGTGGCTGGCGCCGCTACGGCGTGCCCGGCGCGGGCGCGCTGGACGGCGGGCTGCTGCGCATCGCCAACGCCCTGGCCGGCCAGGACGGCGGCGCACCGGCGATCGAGTTCTTCATGGCCGGGCCCACGCTGCAGGCGCTGGACGCCCCGGTGCAACTGGGCCTGGCCGGCGACTTCAGCGCCACGCTGCAGCGCGGCGGCGAGCGCAGCGTGCTGGCATCCTGGCGCAGCATCACGCTGCAGCCGGGCGATGTGCTGCGGGTGGGGCCGCTGCGCAGCGGCCGGCTGGGCTACATCGCCGCCGCCGGCCTGGTGGTGGCGCCGGTGCTGGGCAGTGCGTCGACCTACAGCCGCGCCCGCCTGGGCGGCGTGGCCGGCCGCCCGCTGGCCGCCGGCGACCGGCTGGTGGTGGCCGCCCTGCCCCTGCCGCCGCCGGGCAGCAGCGCGGCCGAACGGGTGCTGCCGCAGCCGCCCGTGCCGGCCAGCCTGACGGCCCAGCCGGTGCGGGTGGTGCCCGGTCCGCAGGACGACCATTTCGATGCCGCCGCCTGGGCCGCCTTCCTGTCGGCCACCTACCGCGTCTCGCGCGATGCCGACCGCATGGGCGTGCGGCTGGAAGGCGCGCCAGCGCTGCAGCACCGGCCCGACAAGGGGGCCGAGATCGTCAGCGATGCCGCCGTGCCCGGGTCCATCCAGGTGCCCGGCAACGGCCTGCCCATCGTGCTGCTGGCCGATGGCCAGACGGTGGGCGGCTACCCGAAGATCGCCACCGTGGCGTCGGCCGACCTGGCGCGGCTGGCCAGCGCGCCGGTGGGCGCCGCCCTGCGCTTTGCCGCCATCAGCGTGGCCGAGGCCGAGGCGCTGGCCCGCGCCCATGAAGCCGGCATCCGCCAGCACCTCGCCGCCATCACGCCGCTGACCCTGGTCGACGGCGTGGACCTGGGCGCGCTGTACGGCGGCAACCTCGTCAGCGCGATGATCGACGCCCTTGCGCCCTGACCCTGACACCCAGCCTGGACCTGCCACCCATGGACATCAACCTCAACGCCGACCTCGGCGAAAGCTTCGGCGCCTGGCGCATGGGCGATGACGCGGCCCTGCTGCGCATCGTCGGATCGGCCAACGTGGCTTGCGGCTTCCATGCCGGTGATCCGCTGGTGATGGCGCAGACGGTGCGGCTGGCCCGCGCCGCCGGCGTCAGCATCGGCGCGCACCCGGCCTTCCCCGATCTGCAGGGCTTCGGCCGCCGGGTGATGCGCCTGGGCGCCGACGAGCTGGCGGCGGTGGTGGTCTACCAGGTGGGTGCGCTCATCGGCATGGCCCGCACGCAGGGGCTGGCCGTCACCCATGTCAAGCCGCATGGCGCGATGAGCAACATGGCCTGCGAGGATGCCGCGATGGCCACCACCATCGCCCAGGCGGTGAAGTCGGTGGACCCCGGCCTGATCCTGCTGGCGCCGGCCTTGTCGCAGCTGGCCCGGGCTGGCCGCGCCGCCGGCCTGCGGGTGGCCGACGAAGTGTTTGCCGACCGGGCCTACACCGACGACGGCAACCTGGTGCCACGCAGCCAGCCTGGCGCGGTGCTCGACAGCAGCGCCGCCTGCCTGGCCCATGTGCTGCGCATGCTGGACCAGGGCGGCATCGTCACCGCCAGCGGCAAGCTGCTACCCACCCGCTTCCACAGCATCTGCGTGCACGGCGACAACCACCATGCGGTGGCCACCGCCGCCGCGGTACGCGACGGCCTGCTGGCCGCCGGCCACCGGCTGCGCCCCCTGCCCGATCTGCCCGACCTGCAGGGCTGAACGGCTCAGGCTGCCGCCGCGCCGGCCTTGCGGAAGGCCAGCGGCGGCCGGCCCAGCAGGCGCTGGAACGAGCGGCGCATGCGCTCGGTGCTGCCGAAGCCGCAGTCGTCGGCGATGCGCTGCAGCGAGGGCTGGCCGCTCTCCAGCGCGGTGCGCGCCGCCTCCACCCGCAGCCGCTCGACCGCATGGGCCGGCGCGGTGCCGGTCTCGGCGCGGAAGCAGCGGGCGAAGTGGCGCGGGCTCATGCAGGCGCGGGCGGCCAGCGCCTCCACCCGGTGGTCATCGCGCAACTGGCTGCGCACCTGGTCGAGCAGGCCGGTGAAGCGGCCTTCCGGCCGCTGCAAGTCCAGCAGCGGCGAGAACTGCGACTGCCCGCCGGGGCGGCGGCGCTCCACCACCAGCTGGCGTGCCGCTTCGCGGGCCAGCGCCTCGCCATGGTCATGCGCCACCAGGGCCAGGCAGAGGTCGATGCCGGCGGTCATGCCAGCGCTGGTCCAGACCTCGGGCCGCGGCTGCGGGCCGCGGCGCTGCGCCGGCTCGCGCACATAGATGCGGTCGGCCTGCAGCTGCACCGCCGGGAAGTCGCAGGCGAACTGGCGGCTGCGCGACCAGTGGGTGGTGGCGGTGCGGTGGTCCAGCAGGCCGGCGGCGGCCAGCACCAGGCTGCCGCTGCAGATGCTGGCCACCCGCGCGGCCGACCGGCTGGCGCGACGCAGCCAGGCGATGAGTGCCGCATCGGCGCAGGCGGCATCGACACCGTCGCCGCCGATCACCATCACCAGATCGCCGTCACCCAGCGTGCGCGGCAGCGCCTGCACCGGCCAAGCCACGCCGGCCGAGCTGCGCACGGCCGGCCCCTGGCTGGCCACCAGGCGCCAGGTGTAGCTGCCGGGCTGGGCCAGCAGCGCCACCTCGAACACCGCCATCGGACCGGCCAGGTCCAGCTGCTGGAAACCGGGAAACAGCACGAAGGTGATGCGGCAGGCCATGGCCGCATCATCGCCCAGACCTGCAGTTCATGCCATGGCAGAAAAAGTGGGAACAGCGTCCTGGCGGCCATCGCGCAGCAGCGGCAAGCTGTTGGCCTGTGCATGGCAACGAGTCAAGGAGAAGCACATGGGCACGCAGGGAGGAATGCGGGTGGGCATCGTCGTCTTCGACGCCGTGGAGCTGCTGGACATGGCCGGGCCCTACGAGGTCTTCACCACCGCCGCGCGGGTGCAGGCCCGCAGCGATGCGCCGGGCACGCCAGCGCTGTTCAGCGTGCTGACGCTGGCCCGCGACGCCGCCCCGGTGCGCGCCCGTGCCGGCCTGCGGCTGCAGCCCGACCATGGCCTGCAGGACCACCCGCCGCTGGACGTGGCCATCGTGCCCGGCGGCGTGGTCGACGCCGAACTGGACCGCCCCGACCTGTCCACCTGGGTGGCCGGCCAGGCGCGCACCGCGCGCATCCTGGCCTCGGTGTGCACCGGGGCGCTGCTGCTGGCCCAGGCCGGCGTGCTCGACGGCCTGGAAGCCACCACCCACTGGGAAGACCTGGACGCGCTGCGAACGCTGCGACCAGCGGTGCAGGTGCGCGACGGCGTGCGCTGGGTGGACCAGGGCCGCATCGTCACCTCGGCCGGCATCGCCGCCGGCATCGCGATGAGCCTGCATCTGGCGGCGCGGCTGCACAGCCGCGACCTGGCGCTGCGCACTGCGCGGCAGATGGAATTCGACTGGGAGCCCACACCATGACCTTGGACCATCCACTGACCACGCTGCCACCGGCCCAGGCGCCGGCCGACCTGGGCCGCGACCTGATCACCGTCACCACCCGCCCCGACACCGTCTTCGTGCAGGGCCGTGGCGACTGGCTGGAGGACGCGCAGGGCAAGCGTTACCTCGACCTGGTGCAGGGCTGGGCGGTCAACTGCCTGGGCCACAGCCCGCCGCTGGTGGTGCAGGCGCTGACGGCGCAAGCCCAGCGGCTGATCAACCCCAGCCCGGCCTTCCACAACCAGCCGCTGCTGGACCTGGCGGCGAAGCTGGTGGCGGTCAGCGGCTTCGACCGCGTCTACCTGAGCAACTCCGGCGCCGAGGCCAACGAGGCGGCAGTGAAGCTGGCACGGCGCTGGGGCCAGCGCATGCGCGGCGGTGCGCACAGCATCATCAGCTTCGACGGCGGCTTCCACGGCCGCACGCTGGCGATGATGAGTGCCTCGGGCAAGCCCGGCTGGGACCGGCTGTTCGCGCCCATGCCCGGCGGCTTTGCGAAGGCCCGGTACAACGACATCGCCTCGGTGGAGCAGGCCATCACGCCCGACACCGTGGCGGTGATGCTGGAGCTGGTGCAGGGCGAGGCCGGCGTGCAGCTGGCCGACCCCGGCTTCGTGCGCGACCTGCGCGCGCTGACCACTGAGCGCGGGGTGCTGCTGATCGTTGACGAGGTGCAGACCGGCATCGGCCGCTGCGGCCAGGCCTTTGCCCACCAGCTGTACGGCATCGAACCCGACGTGGTGACGCTGGGCAAGGGCATCGGCGGTGGTGTGCCGCTGGCCGCCGTGCTGTGCCGGGAGCGCTTCAACTGCTTTGCGCCCGGCGACCAGGGCGGCACCTACGGCGGCAACCCGCTGATGGCGGCGGTGGGGCTGGCGGTGGTGAGCGAGGTCTGCAGCGCGACCTTCCTGGCCGGCGTGCGGCAGCGGGCGCAGCAGCTGTCCGACGGCCTGCAGGCCATCGTGCGCGACCACGGCCTGGTGGCCGAGCGTGGCGCCGGCCTGCTGCGGGCGCTGGTGCTGCCGGATGACCGCGCCGAGCAGGTGGTGGCCGCGGCGCGCGACCTGGCGCCCGCCGGCCTGCTGCTGAACGCGCCGCGCCCGCACCTGCTGCGGCTGATGCCGGCGCTGAACATCGGACACGCCGAGATCGACACCGCCCTGGCGTTGCTGCGGCAGGCACTGGCCGCCGTGGCGACGCGCTGACGACCCCGACGCCGCCCACCGCGCACCTGCCGCTTTCCCCAGATGACGCCGGGCAGCCGCCATGCCAGCATGCCGGCATGCACACACCGACCTCGTCCTCCACCGCCTTCTTCGTCTCGGCCGCCGATGGCACCCGGGTCACCACCTCCACCTGGTCCGGCGTGGCCGGCCGCCCGGTGGGCGTGGTGCAGATTGCCCATGGCCTGGCCGAGCATGGTGAACGTTATGGCCGCTTCGCCCGCGCGCTGAATGCCGCCGGCTTCGTGGTGCATGCGGTCGACCACCGCGGCCACGGGCGCACCGCGAACGGCCGGCTGGGCGACTTCGGCGCGGCTGGTTTCGGCGGCCTGATCGCCGATGTGGCGCAGTTCGGCGCTGCGCTGCGGACGCAGCATCCCGGCCTGCCGCTGTTCCTGCTGGGCCATTCGATGGGCTCGTTCGCGGCGCAGGCGGCCATCCTGGACCATGCGGCCACCTGGTCCGGCGTGGTGCTGTCGGGGTCGACGGCGCTGGACATGTTCGCCGCCGCCATGGCCAATGCACCCGCCGACGCACCGGCGGGGCTGGCGGCCTTCAATGCCGGCTTCGAACACCGCACCGGCTATGAATGGCTGTCACGCGATGCCGCCGAGGTGGATGCCTATGTGGCCGACCCCTGGTGCGGCTGGGACATCCCCGATGGCGTGATCCCGTCGCTGTTTGCGCCGGCTGCGCGCCTGGCCGATCCGGCGCAGCTGGCGGGCATCCGCAGCGGCCTGCCGGTGCTGATCGCCTCTGGCGATGCCGACCCGCTGGCCGGTGGCGGCGCGCTGCTGCAGCTGCTGGGCCAGCGCTACCGCGATGCCGGCCTGGCCGATGTGACCGTCACGCTGTACCCGGGCGGGCGCCACGAGATCCTGAACGAGACCAACCGCGATGGGGTGACGGCGGACATCGTGGCCTGGCTGCAGGCGCATGCTGCGCCTTGAACCGGGCGCCGAGGCGGCGCGCATCGCCCCCACCAGGCGCAAGACCTGGCGTGGCAACCGCGCTGGTGCGTGACCGCACAGACCCGCACGGCACCTGCGCATAACCTCGTTCGGGAGGAGGCGGCCGGCGATCTGGCCCGGACATGGCTGCGAACCAGACGGATCTTGGCGCGCCCGGCCTGACGGCAGCACTGGCCGCGCGGCGCCTGGCCGAGGACGGCCCCAACGCGCTGCCCGGCGGCCACCGCCGGTCGTTGCTGTCGATCGCCATCGACACGGTGCGCGAGCCGATGTTCCTGCTGCTGCTTGCCGCGGCAGCGCTGTACCTGGTGTTCGGCGACTGGCGCGAGGGCCTGACCCTCCTCGGCTTCGTGGCCGTGACCGTGGCACTCACGCTGTACCAGGAGGGCCGCACCGAGCGCGCCATCGACGCCCTGCGTGATCTCACCAGCCCGCGCGCGCTGGTCATCCGCGATGGCCAGCCCCAGCGCATTGCCGGGCGCGATGTCGTGCGCGGCGACCTGCTGAAGCTGAGCGAAGGCGACCGGGTGCCCGCCGATGCCCTGCTGGTGTCGGCCGATGGTGTCCAGGCCGATGAGTCGCTGCTGACCGGCGAGGCCGTGCCGGTCGGCAAGCGCACCGCGCAGCCCGATGAACTGGCCGCCGCGTCGGCGCCGGGCGGCACCGCACGCCTGGCACCCGGCGGCGATGACCTGCCTGCCGTCTATGCCGGCACGCTGCTGGTCCAGGGCCATGGGCTCGCGCGGGTGACGGCCACCGGCGCACGCAGCGAGATCGGCCGCATCGGTCAGGCCCTGGGCACGGTCGAGACCACGCGTTCGCCGTTGCAGAAGCAGACCGCCATCCTGGTGCGCAACCTGGCCTTGCTGGCCCTGGCGCTCAGCCTGCTGCTGGTGCTGGTGCACGGGCTGCTCCAGGGCGACTGGCTGCAGGCCCTGCTGGCCGGCATCGCCCTGGCGATGGCCATGCTGCCCGAGGAATACCCGGTGGTGCTGACGGTGTTTCCGGCGCTCGGGGCACGCCGCCTGGCCAAGGAAGGCGTGCTCACCCGGCGCATCAACGCGATCGAGACCCTGGGCGCCACCACGGTGCTGTGCAGCGACAAGACCGGCACGCTGACCGAGAACCGCATGACGGTGACGCACCTGGCTGCCGGCGGTGTCGCGCTGGCGGACCGCCTGGCGCTGGACACGCTGACCGGGGACGAGCTGCCCGAGGCGTTCCACAGCCTGGTGGAAGTGGCGATCCTGGCCAGCGTGGTGGACCCCTTCGACCCGATGGAGAAGGCCTTCCACCAACTCGGCGAGCGCTTTCTGGCCCACACCGAGCACCTGCGCCGCGACTGGCGCCTGGTGCAGACCTATGCGCTGAGCCCGGCGCTGCGGGCGATGTCCCATGTGTGGGCAGCGGCCGGCGACGGCCCGCAGACGGTGGCCGCCAAGGGGTCGCCGGAAGCGGTGATGGACCTGTGCCACCTGGACGCCGCCCAGCGGGCCCAGGTGGCCGCCGCCGTCGACGCCCTGGCCGCCTCGGGCCTGCGTGTGCTGGCGGCGGCACGCGGCACCTTCACCGGCGCCGACTGGCCGGCCAGCGAACATGACTTCGACTTCGCGTTCACCGGGCTGCTGGGCCTGGCCGACCCGGTGCGCCCGCAGGTGCCTGCGGCCGTGGCCGAGTGCCGTGCGGCCGGCATCCGCGTGGTGATGATCACCGGCGACTACCCGGCCACGGCGCGCGCCATCGCCCGCCAGGCGGGGCTGAGCGGGGCCGACAACGGCGCGGGCGATGTGCTGTCAGGCGACGAGATCGCCACGCTCAGCGACGAGGCGCTGTGCGCGCGCATGGCCACCGTCAGCGTGTGCGCCCGCATCGCACCCGAGCAGAAGCTGCGCATCGTGCAGGCGCTGAAGGCGCGGGGCGACATCGTCGCGATGACCGGCGACGGCGTGAACGACGCGCCGGCGCTGCGCGCCGCGCATGTGGGCGTGGCCATGGGTGGCCGCGGCACGGACGTGGCCCGCGAATCGGCTGCGCTGGTGCTGGTCGACGACAACTTCGCCGCCATCGTGGCGGCCGTGCGCCTGGGGCGCCGCATCTTCGACAACCTGCGCAAGGCCATGTCGTACATCCTGGCGGTGCATGTGCCGATCGCGGGCATGGCCTTGCTGCCGGTGCTGTTCGGCTGGCCGGCGCTGCTGTTCCCGATGCACATCGCCCTGCTCGAACTCATCATCGATCCGGCCTGCTCGATCGCGTTCGAGAACGAGCCGGCCGAGCGCGACGTGATGCAGCGCCCGCCGCGCGATGCCACGGCACCGCTGTTCGGCGGTGCCACGCTGTGGCTGGCGCTGCTGCAGGGCCTGGGTGTGCTGGCGGCCGTGATGGGTGCCTTTGCCTGGGCCAGCCCGCGCATCCCGGAGGCCGAGGCCCGCGCCTTTGCATTTGCGACGCTGGTGGTGGGCAACCTGGCGCTGATCCTGTCCAACCGCTCGGCCACCCGATCGCTCTGGGCCACGCTGCGCACACCGAACAGCACGCTGTGGGTCGTGGTGGGCCTGGCGCTGGCCCTGCTGCTGGCTGCGCTCTACCTGCCGTGGGCTGTGGGCGTGCTGCGGTTCGCACCGCTGCCGGCGCAGGAACTGGCCGCGGCCTGCGGGCTCGGCCTGTTGAGCGTGCTGTGGTTCGAAGCCATCAAGTGGGCACGGCGCAGGGCCGTCAAACTGCCAGCGCCCGGCTGAGCACACGGCATCGCCGCCACGCGTGCCCGGCCCATCACGGCACGAACACATGCTGCAACTGCGTGATGGCGCCCTTGAAGTAGACCTGGCGCCCCTGCGGCCGCATCCAGGCCACCTCGCCGGCCAGCGGCACCCGCATGCCTTGGCGCGTCTGGTAGTTCGAGAAGCGCCCCTCCCATGGCGCCTGCACCAGGCGCTTGCCCACCATGCCGCCCCGTGCCTCGGCCCGGAACGACGCGATCAAGCCGGTCTCGTCAAAGCGGAAGAGCAGGGTCAGCGCGATGGGGCCGTCCACCAGCGTGGCCTTCGCCGAGCGCTCGTCGACCGCCTCCCACCGGACGCCCTGGCTGGGCAGCAGCGCCGTGGGGTACCAGGGCGACTCGGCGAAGAAGCGCATGAATTCACCCCGCGCGATCTCGCCGCCACCCTGCAGATCGGCCAGGGTGAACAGGCCCTGGAGTCTGGCACGCAGCAGGCCGCGGCCCATGATGTAGCTGTCGACCACGCACACCGTCAGGCCGGGCAGGATCGTGATCCGGGCATCCCACAGGAAGCCCGCGCGGCGGGTGGTGACGCGCTGGATCGAGGTGAACGGCTTCCACTGTTCACCGGTGGCGGACAGGTTGAAGGTCCCGGCCATCTGGATCGTGGCGGCGCTGACGATGGCCTGGCCCGGCGTGAGTGCGGCGCGGAAGTAGCGTTGAACCGGTGCCGGCAGCCCGGCGATCTCCTGGACGTCGTAGCGTGTCGGGACGGCAGCCGGGGCCGCAGAAGCCGGCGCACGCCCCGCCTCCAGGCTGGCCCTGAGCGACTGCGTCGCCGCAGCCCAGCGCACCGATCCGAGCACCGTCAGACCCACGGCGCCGGCCAGGAGCACGGCGGCAACGAGAAGCAGCCAGGTCAACCAGGTCATGCGCAGCGTCCCCTTCAGCAGGCCACGTCAATGTAGGACGCAAGCCGGGCGCGGTCTGTTCGTCGAGGCACGCGGGCGGGGAGAAAATCAGGGGCTCGACCGCCACTGGCCGGCCAGCCAGCCCGACCTCAACCGACTGCTGGTGCCCCCGGAACGCCCATGAACGACGCGCGATACACGACCTTGCCGCCATGGCCCAACGCCTATCCGGCCAGCGGCGCCAGCGCCACGCTGAAACGCCTTCACGAGGACTTCATCGTGACCGAACTGCCGCTGCAGCCACCCTCCGGCGAGGGCGAACACCTCTGGCTGGACATCGAGAAGAACGGCGCCAACACCGCCTTCGTCGCCCAGCAGCTGGCCGAGGCCACCGGCGTGCCCGACAGGGACGTGGGCTATGCCGGCCTGAAGGACCGCCATGCCATCACCCGCCAGTGGTTCAGCATCTACCTGCCCAAGGGAGATGCGCCCGACCTGACCCAGCTGCAGCACCCGGAGTTCAAGGTCCTGGCCCAGCGCCGCCATGTGAAGAAGCTGCGCCCCGGGGATCTGCAAGGCAACCGGTTCCGCATCGTGCTGCGTGACGTGACTGGCAACCGCGAGGCCATCGAGGCCAACCTCCGGGCCGTGGCGGCACACGGCGTGCCCAACTACTTCGGCGCGCAGCGGTTCGGCTTCGAGGGCGGCAATGTCGAGCAGGGCCGGGCCATGCTGGCCCGCGAAGTGCGCGTGCGCAACCCGAAGAAGAAGGGCCTCTACCTGTCCGCGGTGCGGTCCTTCGTCTTCAATGAAGTGCTGGCGCTGCGCATCCAGCAGGGCCTGTGGGGCCGGACCCTGCCCGGTGATGTGGTGGACGGCGCGGGCCGGCCCACGGGTCCGCTGTGGGGACGCGGGCGGGTGGGCACCACCGACCAGGCGCAGGCCCTGGAGACCGGCGTGGCCGCACGCCACGCCACCTTGTGCGACGGCATGGAGCATGCCGGCCTGGACCAGGAGCGCCGCGCCCTGGTGGCCAGCCCGGCGGACCTGGCATGGGACTGGCCGCAAGCCCAGCAGCTGGTGCTCACGTTCTCGCTGCCCGCCGGGGCCTATGCCACGTCCGTGCTGGACGAGATCCTCCGCACCGCGGAGCCGGACCGGCATGAAGCGCGTGCGGGTGAGGCTGGCGCATGACAGCATCCTGACCCTGGGCCAGGGTGGCCCAGGGGTCGACACAGCGCGGCGAAAATCGGCACAGAGTTGCCAAACAACGTTGCCGACCATGCTGCGCTACCACACCGTCCCCGTCACCCCCTTCCAGCAGAACTGCTCCATCGTCTGGTGCGACGAGACCATGGAGGGGGCCGTGATCGACCCCGGCGGCGACTTGCCGCGCCTGCAGGCCGAGGCTGCGCGCCTGGGCGTGCGGCTGACGCAGATCCTGCTCACCCATGCGCACATCGACCATGCCGGCGGCACCGGCACGCTGGCCCGCACGCTGGCTCTGCCCATCATCGGCCCGCACCCCGGCGACCAGTTCTGGATCGACGGCCTGGCCCAGCAGGCCAGGATGTTCGGCTTTGCGCCGGCGGAGCCGTTCACGCCCACCCGCTGGCTGGCCGACGGCGACACCGTGGCCGTCGGCCGCAGCGTGCTGGCCGTGCGCCACTGCCCGGGCCACACCCCCGGCCATGTGGTCTTCCACAGCGCCGAGGCGCAGCGCGCCTTCGTCGGCGATGTGCTGTTCGCCGGCAGCATCGGCCGCACCGACTTCCCCGGTGGCGACCACGACACGTTGATTTCCAGCATCACCGGCCGCCTCTGGCCGATGGGCGACGAGACGGTGTTCATCCCCGGCCACGGGCCGGAAAGCAGCTTCGGCGTCGAGCGCCAGCACAACCCCTACGTCGGCGGCACCTGAGCGGGCGCTGGTAATAAGTCACAGGCCAGCGCGTGGCAGACGTCACGCGCGGCGGGGGGGCCGGGCGCCCACACTGGCAGCCATGCAGTCAGGCCATGCGATCCGTGTGGCCACTGCCCACGGAGATGCCAACATGCTCGATCTGCTCGACACCCCGAAAGCCAACGCCTCGGACCTGTTTGCCGCCCTGGGCGCCCCGGCCATCCCGCAGCGCAGCCGCGGCTACAACGGCCCGGAGCGGCGCGGCGCCGCCTCCCTGCAGCACCGCCGCATGGCGCAGATGCTCGACACGCTGGACTACGGCATGCTGCTGGTCAGCGAATCGCTGGAAGTCGTCCACATCAACAAGGCGGCGCGCCGCGACATGGACGAGCACCACCCGCTGCAGTGGCTGGGCGGCCAATTACAGGCCCGCCTGCAGCAGGACCAGCAGCCGCTGCGCGATGCCCTGGTCGGCGCCACCCAGCGCGGCCTGCGCCGCCTGCTGCAGCTGGGCGACAGCCAGGGGCCGTCGCGCCAGCGCATCAGCGTGGCGGTGGTGCCGCTGCCGGCGCTGGGCTCCGACGACCAGCCCGGTGCCGCCGTGCTGCTGGGCAAGCGCCAGGTCTGCGAGGAGCTGACGGTCGAATGGTTCGCCCGTGCCCACGGCCTGACGATGGCCGAGACCACCGTCATCAAGGGCCTGTGCGCCGACCTGACGCCGCACGAGATCGCCGCCCGCCAGGGCGTGGGCCTGGCCACCATCCGCACCCAGATCGGCAGCATCCGCATCAAGACCGGTGCCGGCAGCATCCGCGCGTTGGTGCAGCAGGTGGCGCTGCTGCCGCCGCTGGTCAGCGCGCTGCAGGGCGCCAGCGCGCCGCGGCTGCAGGATCGGGTGCTGCACTCCTGAACGCGCACACCGCACCGCGCACCGCGGTTGCGGTTTGTCACCGCCGCGCCAGCCGACGCGGTGGCAGGGGCAGGTAGCATGCGCAGTGGGTGAGTGGCCGCCAACCGGCCGCGCCCACTCTCCATGGCCCAGATCACCGAACCCGCCCGCATCGCCCGACCTGCCGCCGCGGCTGCCAGCCCGGCGGCTGGCACCATGGGCGCCCCGATCGTGATGAGCGACGCCCTGGCCGAACTGGCCTCGCGTGGCGAGCTGCGGCGTTACCGCAAGGGCACCCTGCTGATCCAGGAGGGTGACCAGGGCGACACCATCTTCATCATCCAGAGCGGCCGCCTGCGCGCCTTCAGCGCCGGTGACAACGACCGCGAGATCACCTACGGCGTCTACGGCCCGGGTGAATACCTGGGCGAGCTCAGCCTGGACGGCGGCCCGCGCTCGGCCAGCGTGATCACCCTGGAGGCCAGCACCTGCGCGGTGGTGGGCCGGCGCACGCTGGAGCGCTTCATCGGCGAGCGGCCGGAATTCGCCTTCGAGCTGCTGGCCAAGGTGATCCGCCGGGCCCGCACCGCCACCCACAGCGCCCGCCAGCTGGCGCTCAACGATGTCTACGGTCGCCTGCGGGCGCTGCTGCAGGGCGTGGCCCAGGCGCAGCCCGACGGCACGCAGCGGCTGGTCGACCGCCTCACCCACCAGGAGATGGCCAACCGGCTGGGCTGCTCGCGCGAGATGGTCAGCCGGCTGATGAAGGACCTGGAGCGCGGCGGCTACCTGCAGGTGCAGGACAGCCAGTTCGTGCTGGTCAAGCCGCTGCCGCAGCGCTGGTGAGCGTCAGGCCGTGGGCGGGCCGAAGCGCCGGTCGGGCTTGGCCGCATCGGCATACAGCGGCTCCAGCTGCGGCAGCTTGGCCTGGATGTCCCGGATGCGGCTGTCGCCCGATGGATGGGTGCTGAGGAACTGCGGCGGCGCGCCCTTGCTGGCGGCCATCATCTTCTGCCACAGGCTGACACCGGCATCGGGCCGGTAGCCGGCCCGCGCCGACAGCGCCAGGCCCAGCGCATCGGCCTCGCTCTCGTTGTTGCGGGAGAACTTCAGCGTCAGCAGCTGGCCGCCCATGTTGGCCAGCGTGGCGCCGGCACCGCCCAGGCCGAACAGCGCCGCACCCAGCTCGATGGCGCCGCGGGTGGCCACGGTCTTGGCGTAGTTCTCGCGTGAATGCTCCAGCAGCGCATGCGCCACCTCGTGGCCCATGATGGTGGCCACCTCGTCGTCGTCGAGCTTCAACTTGGCCAGGATGCCGTAGTAGAAGGCGATCTTGCCGCCGGGCATGCAGAAGGCGTTGACTTCGGCCGAGCCGATCAGGTTCACGTCCCAGCGCCATTGCTGCGCGCGCGGGTTGCAGCCCGTCGTCAGCGGGATGATGCGCTTGGCGATGTAGCGCAAGCGCTGCAGCTGCGCGTTGTCCGTCGGTGCCAGGCCGCGCTGCTGCGCCGCCTGCTGCAGCATCTGGCGGTACTGCTGCTCGGCCGCCTGTTCGATCTGCTCGGCCGAGACCAGCTTGGTGAAGCTCGACAGCTTGCACTGGCTGGCCAGCGATGCCGGCTGCGCCGCAGCAGGCAGCGGCAGGCCCAGCGCCGCCAGGGCACCACCGCCGATCAGTGCGCCGCCCAGGCGCCGGCGCGCATGCAGTGCGCAGCGGCAGTCGCCAGCATGCGCCAGGGCGGGCAGTGGCACCTGGGCGTCGGTGTTGAAGGCGGGGTCGGACAACGGCTGCATGGTGCGGGGCATCTGGGGTGGTCCGGTCAGGATGCAAGAGCGATGGTGCCCGCAGGCTGCCGATGGCGGGGTGAAGAATTGTCAATCATCGGCCGGCGCGCCCGGCACCACCTCCAGCCGGCGCACCGCCGCACGCATCCACCACAGCATGGCCAAGGCCGGCAGCGCCACCACGGTGGAGACGATGAAGAAGGTCGGCCAGCCGATCGACTCGGCCAGCACGCCGGCCAGCGGCCCCACCCACACCCGGCCCACCGACGCAAACGCGCTGAGCATGGCGAACTGGGTGGCGGTGAAGCGCTGCTGCGTCAGGCTCATCAGAAAGGCCAGGAAGGCCGCCGTGCCCATGCCGCCCGACAGGTTCTCGACCGCGATGACCATCAGCAGGCCGCCGTCCACCTGTGTGGGCTGGGCCAGGCTGACGAAGCCCAGGTCGAACGCCGGGATGACGAGGCCGGGCAGGCTGCCCTTGCCCTGGGTGGCCAGCCACCAGAAGCCCAGGTTGCTGGCCGCCTGCAGCACGCCGAACAGCAGCAGTGACCGCCACAGCCCCAGGCGCAGCATCAGCAGGCCGCCGAGCAGCGCGCCACCCAGCGTCAGCCACAGGCCGATGATCTTGTTGACCACGCCCACCTCGGCCGAGCTGAAGGCCATGGTCTTGAGCAGGAAGGGCGTCATCAGCGCGCCGGCAAAGGCGTCGCCCAGCTTGTAGAGCACGATGAACGCCAGGAAGGCGGCCGCACCCGGCTGGGCGAAGTAGCTGCCCAGGCCGTTGAGCAGGGTGTCGAAGCGCGCCCGCCGTGCCGCCCAGGCCGCCAGCGGCAAGGTGAAGGCGATGCCCAGCAGCAGCGCCAGCAGGTCGATCCAGCGGCCCTGCAGCGTGGCGCTGAGCGTGCCGCCGGCCAGCCAGGGCCCCAGCAGCGCCCGCGCCAACGGGGTGAAGGCATGCAGCGTGGCCAGGTAGCCGGCCGCCACCGCAGCCACCACCGCGGCAAAGCCCAGCAGGTCGTTGCGGGCGCTGCTGGGCGCGGCGACCGGTGCACCCGGCAACGGTGCCAGTGGCGGCAGCCGCGGCAGCAGCAGCGCCGACAGCACGGCCGCGCCGGCCATCAGCCCGGCCATCAGCTGGTAGACCTGCGGCCAGGTCCAGCCGCTGCCCTGGGTGGCATCGGTCCAGATCAGGGCCACGCCGCCGGACAGGATCATCGCCAGCCGGTAGCCCAGCACGTTCAGCGACGCGCCCAGTCCGCGCTCGGCCGGCGGCAGCAGGTCGGTGCGGTAGGCGTCGATCACCACGTCCTGCGAGGCCGAGATGAAGGCCACCGCCACCGCCAGCAGCGCAAAGGCCTGCAGCGCGCCGGTGGGCGAGGTGGCCGACAGCGCCCACAGCGCCAGCGCCAGCGCCAGCTGGGTCAGCACCAGCCAGCCGCGGCGGCGGCCCAGCACCGGCCACAGCTCGAAGCGGTCCATCAGCGGCGCCCACAGGAACTTGAAGGTGTAGGGCAGGCCGACCAGGCTCAGGAAGCCGATGGTGGCGATGTCCACACCCTCCACGCTCAGCCAGGCTTGCAGCGCCTGGCCGGTGAGGGCCAGTGGCAGGCCGCTGGCAAAGCCCAGCACGGCCACCACCAGCAGACGGAACAGCGCACCGGGGTGGCGGGCGTGGGACGGGGCGAGACGCATTGGCCGCATTCTAGGAAGCCGGCTTGCACGGGCCGTCACCGGACGCCATGTGGGCTGGCGCACAGACGAACGGCGGCACAGCGGCTACACAGCCGCTTCCAACCACGAGGAAGGCCTCTGCATGTCCAACGCCATCGCCGCCCACAAGCACCGCACCCGCCTGCACATCCTGCGCGACCGGGTGCAGCACGCCCAGCGCGATGCCAAGCACGGCAAGCCCGGCGCCACCGAGCGCCTGGCCAGCCACCAGGCCGCGCGTGCGGCCTACCGCACCGCCAACCCGCCGGCCAAGCCGCGGCCCTGAGCCTGGCTCAGGAGGCCGGCTTCTTCGCTTCGGGCGACGGCTGGATCTGGTCTTCGGCCTGCTTGTAGACCGCCTCGGCCAGGGCCAGCAACTGTTCGCGCGGCAGCTTGCCCACCAGGGCGCAGCCGAAGCCGTCCTCGATCCAGTAAAACAGGCCCAGGTCGCCGTCGCGCTGGAAGCGGAAGGCGGTGCTGGCGCCAGCCTCGGGCTTGCGCAGGTAGACGGTGACACGCTGGCCGCCGCTGTTCTGGTACATCAGCTGCGCGCTGGGGCCGTTGGCATCGGGCAGCAAGCGGCCGCCCACCAGCTCGAAGCCCTGCGCCCGCAGGTCGAACAGGCGCACCGGCATGTCCAGCCGCTTGCCCAGCCAGCGGGCCAGGTGTTCCTCCTGGGCGCGCTGCTCGGCGGCACTGCCCTGGGCGACGTTGACTTCCACCGGGTGGCGCACCTCGGGCGCGTACACCGCATGGGCCACCGCGGCGCGGTGCGTCCAGCCGCCGGGGCGCACCCGTTCGCTGTCGGCCCAGGGCAGGTGCAGGCCGGCCAACGGGCCGGCATCGGTGCCCGCCAGCTGCGCGCCCAGCAGGCCGCCGGCCAGCGCACCGGTCACCAGCAACCCGGCGGCCACCGCCACGCGGCGCCAGCGCGCCTGCGGCGCCACGCCGGCGCGGCCGGCCTGTTGCACGGTCTGCCGCAGCGCCGCGGGCACCGGCTCGTCGAGCACCGGATCGAAGCGGGCGCGCAGGGCATCGCGGTCGGCGGACCACAGGCGCAGCTGGGCGGCGTCTTCAGGGTGCTCACGCAGCCAGGCGTCGACCTGGGCGCGCTGCGCGGCGTCCAGCTCGCCATCCAGCCAGGCCGACAGCCGGGCCTCGTCCGGACGGTCTTGGGGAGGGTTCGGGGTCATGGTCAGATCACTCGGCGCAGGGTGCGCACCGCGTCGGGTCGGGCCTGGCCGTCGAGCAGGGCGCGCAAGGCCACGCGGCCGCGGGAGACGCGGGACATCACCGTGCCGATGGGAATGCCCAGCGCCTCGGCGCATTCGGCATAGCTGAACTGCTCGATGCTGACCAGCAGCAGCGGCTCGCGCTGTTCCAGCGGCAGCCGGGCCAGGGCGCTCAGCAGGTCGATGCGCAGGCCGACGTCGGCGCCGGGGTCGGCGCGCTGGATGTCCTGCTGGGCATCGGCCTGCGCCGGGTCGATGAAGCTGAGCCGGCTGTCGCGCCGGCGCTGGTCGAGGAAGGCGTTGTGGGCGATCGACAGCAGCCACACCAGCATGTCGCGGCGCTGGTCGAACTGGTGCCAGTGCGACAGCGCCCGCTCCAGTGCCGTCTGCACCAGGTCGTCGGCGCTGCCGGCGTCGAAGATCAGCGACCGCGCATAACGCCGCAGCCGGGGCACGGCGGCAAGCAGTTGCTGGCGGAACAGATCGGGCGCGTGCACAAGGTTCCTACGGGCGGGCCGCGTCGATTATTCCCCCGACCCCCAAGGCTTTCACCAAGGTTGCAGCCGGCGTCAGTTCGGCATCACCATAATTGCAAAATTGCAATCACACACGGCGGCGCGCGCCTGCGCCAGCCCGCAGGAGACAGGCATGTCGGAACTGGACTGGAGCGACCTGCGCTACGCGCTGGCGGTGGGCAACACCGGCGGCCTGGCCGCGG
This sequence comes from Pseudaquabacterium pictum, assembly GCF_005403045.1. Lineage (GTDB taxonomy): Bacteria > Pseudomonadota > Gammaproteobacteria > Burkholderiales > Burkholderiaceae_C > Pseudaquabacterium > Pseudaquabacterium pictum. The sequence goes on along the minus strand of NZ_BJCL01000010.1, from coordinate 167,053 downwards.
CCGCGCGGCAGCTGGGCGTGAACCACACCACCGTGCTGCGCCGGCTGGATGCGCTGGAGGCGCGCCTGGGTGCCCGGCTGTTCGAGCGTGCCCGCCACGGCTACCAGCCCACCGAGGCCGGCGCCCTGGTGCTGGACCAGGCCCGCCGCATGGCCGACCAGGCCGAGGAGATCGAGCGCCGGGTGGCCGGCCGCGACCGCGAGCTCACCGGCCTGCTGCGGGTGACCACCGCCTTCGTGGTGATGGAGCACCTGCTGCCGCAGCCGCTGGCCGACTTCGCCCGCGCCTTTCCCGGCATCGAGGTGGAGGTGGTGGAGAACGCCTTCCTGGTCGACCTGAGCCGCCGCCATGCCGATGAATCGGCCGGCTGGTCGCGCCGCGAGGCCGACGTGGCGCTGCGCCTGAGCCGCCAGGTGGCCGACCACCTGGTGGGCCGGCCGCTGGGCGACACCCACTGCCGCGTCTATGCCCGCCGCGGCGCGCCCGGCCTGCCGCAGACCGTGCTGCCGATGGCCACGCTGCTGCGCGACGCGCCCTGGGTGGCCTTCGAGCGCGACAGCCAGGCCCGCGTCTACGACCAGTGGATGCGCAAGCACCTGACCACCGCCAACGTGCGGCTGCGGGTGGACATCTTCAATGCGGTGGCGGCGGTGCTGCGCACCGGGCTGGCGGTGGGCATCCTGCCGACCTTCATGGCCGGCCGCCACCCGGAGCTGGTGGCGGTGTCCGAGCCCATCCCGGAGCTCAGCGTGCCGGTGTGGATGCTGACCCACCCCGACCTGCGCCAGACCGCCCGGGTGCGCGCCTTCATGCAGCACGTGGGCGACGCGGTGGCGGCCCGCCTGGCCGAGCCCGATCCGGGTTGAGGTGGGGCGGCCCCATCTCTTTTGGAGATGGGGCGCGGGCGACCGATTGAATTTCTCCGGCGGGGGGCCAAGCACTATCGTGCGCCGCACACCCTGCGTGCCATGCCGCGCAGCCCTGAGGCCCCGCCTGGAGACCACCATGCCGCACCGTCTGTCCACCCTGGCCGCCACCGCGGCTGCCATCGCCGCCGTGATCACCCTGCCCGCGCAGGCCCAGAAGGGCGCCCTGCAGAAGCTGGGCAAGGGGGAGGGCCAGGTCGACATCGTCGCCTGGGCCGGCTACATCGAGCGTGGCGCCACCGACAAGAACTTCGACTGGGTGACCGACTTCGAAAAGAAGACCGGCTGCAAGGTCAACGTGAAGACCGCCGGCACCAGCGACGAGATGGTGGCGCTGATGAACGAGGGCGGCTTCGACCTGGTGACCGCCTCGGGCGATGCCAGCACCCGGCTGATCCGCGGCAAGAAGGTGCAGCCGATCAACGTCGGCCTGATCCCCAGCTACAAAACCATCGACCCGCGGCTGCAGAAGGCGCCCTGGCACTTCGAGAACAACACCCACTACGGCGTGCCCTACCAGTGGGGCTGGAACGTGCTGATGTACAACACCAAGGTCTTCGGCGACAAGCCGCCGACCAGCTGGAGCGTGGTGTTCGAGGAGACCACCCTGCCCGACGGCAAGCCCAACAAGGGCCGCATCCAGGCCTTCGACGGGCCGATCTACATCGCCGATGCGGCGCTGTACCTGATGAAGAAGAACCCCGGCCTGGGCATCAAGGACCCGTACGAGCTGAACGAGGCCCAGTACAAGGCCGCACTCGATCTGCTGCGCGGCCAGCGCAAGCTGGTGGGCAAGTACTGGCACGACGCCTTCGTGCAGATCGACGACTTCACCAACGAGGGCGTGGTGGCCAGCGGCAGCTGGCAGTTCCAGGCCAACATCCTGGGCTCGAAGAAGCAGCCGGTGGCCACGGTGGTGCCGGTCGAAGGCGCCACTGGCTGGGCCGACAGCACGATGATGCACGCCGACGCCAAGCACCCCAACTGCGCCTACATGTGGCTGGAGCATTCGCTGAACCCCAAGCTGCAGGGCGACCTGTCGGCCTGGTTCGGCTCGGTGCCGGCCGTGCCGGCGGCCTGCAAGGGCAACAAGCTGCTGGGCGACGAGGGCTGCGCGCGCCAGGGCTACAACAGCTTCGACAAGATCAGCTTCTGGCGCACGCCCACCAGCCAGTGCAAGACGCAGAACAACGCCTGCGTGCCGTACCACAAGTGGGTGTCGGACTACATCGCCGTGCTCGGCGGCCGCTGACCCTGCCCTCCCGATGACTGCAGCTGTCGAGCTGGAAGACGTGCAGTGCGTCTTCGGCAGCGGGGCCGCGGCGGTGCGCGCGGTGGAAGGCGTGAACCTGCGCATCGAGGCCGGCGAGTTCTTCACCCTGCTCGGGCCCTCGGGCTCGGGCAAGACCACCTGCCTGCGCATGATCGGCGGCTTCACCCTGCCCACCGCCGGCCGGGTGCGCATCGGCGGCGAGGACATGAGCCTGCAGCCGCCCTATGCGCGGCCGGTGAACACCGTGTTCCAGGACTACGCGCTGTTCCCGCACATGAGCGTGCGCGACAACGTGGCCTACCCGCTGATGGTACGCCAGGTGCCCAGGACCGAGCGCGCCCGGCGTGCCGATGAACTGCTGGCCCAGGTGGCGCTGCCCGGCGTGGGCGACCGCCGGCCGGCGCAGCTGTCGGGCGGCCAGCGCCAGCGGGTGGCGCTGGCGCGGGCGCTGATCAGCCAGCCGCGGGTGCTGCTGCTCGACGAGCCGCTGGGCGCACTCGACCTGAAGCTGCGCGAGCAGATGCAGACCGAGCTGAAGGCCCTGCAGCGCCGGCTGGGCATCACCTTCCTGTTCATCACCCATGACCAGCATGAGGCGCTGTCGATGAGCGACCGCATCGGCGTGTTCAACCAGGGCCGGCTGGAGCAGGTGGGCACGCCGCAGCAGGTGTACAACGCGCCGGCCACCCGCTTCGTGGCGCAGTTCGTCGGCGCGGCCAACCTGCTCGACGGCGCGGCGGCGCAGCGCCTGACCGGCCATGCCAGCGCGCTGCTGCGGCCCGAGCGCATCCGCCTGGGTTCGCGCGAGGGTGCACGGGCCAGCGGCCAGGTGCAGGAGGTGCAGTACTTCGGCGCCTTCACCCGGCTGAAGGTGCAGACCGCCGACGCCCTGCTGCAGGCCGACCTGCCCGAACTGGGCGGCCCCGGCGCGGCAGCCATGGCGCAGGGTGACCAGGTGCACCTGCACTGGGATGCGCAGGCCGTGCACGCGCTGGCAGGCGCCGCAGCATGAGCAGCATGGCCAGCGCCGCCGGCACGGCCGCCTCCGGCGGCTGGCAGCGCCGGCTGTCCGACCTGCTCTACACCCGCCGTGGCCTGCTGCTGCTGGCCCTGTTGGGGCCGCCGCTGCTGTGGTTTGGCGTGATCTACCTCGGATCGCTGTTCGCGCTGCTGGCCAATGCCTTCTTCGGGCTGGACGACTTCACCGGCCAGGTGGTGCGCGAGTTCACACTGGGCAACTTCGTCGCGCTCGCCGAGCCGGCCAACCGCGATGTGATGCTGCGCTCCATCACCATGGCGCTGGCCGTCACGCTGGCCTGCATGGTGCTGGGCTTTCCGCTGGCCTACTACATGGCCCGCCATGCCCGCGGCACGCAGAAGGCGGCCCTGTACATCGCGGTGATGCTGCCGCTGTGGAGCAGCTACCTGGTGCGGCTGTATGCCTGGAAGCTGCTGCTGGCCAAGGAGGGCGCCATCAGCTGGCTGGCACAGCAGACCCACACGGTGTGGCTGCTCGATGCACTGCTGTCGCTGCCGGCCATCGGCGGGCCGTCGCTCAGCTTCTCGGCCATCGGCACCTTCCTGGTGTTCGTCTACATGTGGCTGCCGTTCATGGTGCTGCCCATCGTGGCGGCAGTGGAACGCATCCCCGCCAGCTGCCTGGAGGCCAGCGCCGACCTGGGCGCGCCGCCGCGCACCACCTTCTGGCGGGTGATCGCGCCGCTGGCCCTGCCGGGCGTGGCGGCGGGCTCGATCTTCACCTTCTCGCTGACGCTGGGCGACTACATCATTCCGCAGGTCATCGGCGACAGCACCAACTACATCGGCCAGGTGGTCTACAAGCAGCAGGGCGTGGCGGGCAACCTGCCGTTCGCCGCGGCGTTCTCGCTGGTGCCCATCGTGGTGATCGGCGCCTGGCTGTGGCTGGCCAGGCGGCTGGGGGCCTTCGATGCGCATTGAAGCCATCACCCCCCGATGCGCCAGCGGCGCCTCCCCCCAAGGGGGGCGCCGCCAGCGGCCCGGCGAAGCCGGCTCCGCGGCGTCCGCTTGGTCCAGCCGGGGCGGTGGCAATGCGCACTGAGTCGCAAGCCTCCTGGGGCCTGAAGGCCGCGGCCTGGGGCGTGGTGGCCTTCCTGCATGTGCCGCTGGCGCTGATCGTGCTGTACGCCTTCAGCGCCGAGGACAAGACCTATGTCTTCCCGCCGCCGGCGCTGACCACGCAGTGGTTCGGCGTGGCCTGGGGGCGCGACGATGTCTGGCAGGCGATCTCGCTGAGCTTCCAGGTGGCGGCCTGGTCCACCGCCATCGCGCTGGTGCTGGGCACGCTGGCAGCCGCGGCGCTGGCGCGCAGCCGCTTCTTCGGGCGTGATGCGATCTCGCTGCTGCTGATCCTGCCGATCGCGCTGCCGGGCGTGGTCACCGGCATCGCGCTGCGCTCGGCCTACGGCACGCTGGAGATCCCGTTCTCGTTCTGGACCATCGTGGTCGGCCATGCCACCTTCTGCGTGGTGGTGGTGTTCAACAACGCGGTGGCGCGGCTGCGGCGGCTCAACCCCAACCTGATCGAGGCCAGCATGGACCTGGGCGCCGACGGCTTCCAGACGCTGCGCCACATCATCCTGCCGCAGCTGGGCTCGGCCCTGCTGGCCGGTGCGCTGCTGGCCTTTGCGCTGAGCTTCGACGAGGTCATCGTCACCACCTTCACCGCCGGCCAGCAGACCACGCTGCCGATCTGGATGCTGCAGGAGCTGATCCGCCCACGCCAGCGGCCGGTGACCAACGTGGTGGCGGTGGTGATCATCGCCCTGACCTTCGTGCCCATCCTGCTCGCCTACCGCCTGACCCGAGCGGACGAACCCACCCAACGCTGACCCCCAGGAGACCGCCATGGCCGACATGCCCACGCTCTACACCGACCTGCTGATCGACGGCGCCTTCGTGGCCGGCGAGGGCGACCCCGAGCGGGTGCTGAACCCGGCCACCGGCGAGCTGCTGGTGTCGCTGCCCGAGGCCTCGGTCGACCAGGTGCACAAGGCGGTGTCGGCCGCCCACCGCGCCTTCGACAGCTGGAGCGAGACCACGCCGATGGAGCGGTCGCGCCTGCTGCTGAAGCTGGCGGATGCGGTGGAGGCCCGCGCCGAGGAATTCGCCCGCCTGGAGAGCCTGAACTGCGGCAAGCCCTATGCCCGCGCGCTGGGCGACGAGATCCCCGCCGTGGCCGACTGCTTCCGCTACTTTGCCGGTGCGGCGCGCTGCGTGGGCGGCACCGTGGCCAATGAATACCTGGCCGGCCACACCAGCATGATCCGGCGCGATCCGATCGGTGTCGTCGGCTCGATCGCGCCCTGGAACTACCCGCTGATGATGGCGGCCTGGAAGATCGCCCCGGCGCTGGCCGCCGGCAACTGCGTGGTCATCAAGCCCAGCGAGCAGACGCCGCTGACCGCCCTGCTGCTGGCCCGCGTGGCCGCCGAGATCCTGCCCAAGGGCGTGCTCAACGTCATCGCCGGCCGTGGCGCCAGCGTGGGCCAGCCGCTGGTGGAACACCCCAAGGTGGCGATGGTCAGCCTGACGGGCGACGTGAGCACCGGCCGCAAGGTGCTGCAGGCGGCCACCGGCACGCTCAAGCGCACCCACCTGGAGCTGGGCGGCAAGGCGCCGGTGATCGTGTTCGACGATGCCGACATCGAATCGGTGGTGGAGGGCCTGCGCACCTTCGGCTACTACAACGCCGGCCAGGACTGCACCGCCGCCTGCCGGGTGTATGCCGGCGGCAAGGTCTACGAGCGCCTGGTGGCCGACCTGTCGGCAGCCGTGAAGACCATCAAGGTGGGCGCCCCCGACGAGGCCGATGCCGAGATCGGCCCGCTGATCAGCGACCGCCAGCGCAACCGCGTGGCCAGCTTCGTCGAGCGGGCGCAGATGACCGGCCACATGGAGATCACCGCCGGCGGCAAGGCACGCGCGGGCGGTGGCTTCTTCTACGAGCCCACGGTGGTGGCCGGCGCGCGGCAGGAGGACGAGATCGTCAAGCGCGAGGTCTTCGGCCCGGTGGTCAGCGTCACCCGCTTCACCGATGCCGAGCAGGCCGTGGCCTGGGCCAACGACAGCGACTACGGCCTGGCCTCATCGGTGTGGACGCGCGATGTCGGCCGCGCGATGCGGGTGGCCAAGAAGCTGCAGTACGGCTGCACCTGGATCAACACCCACTTCATGCTCGTCAACGAGATGCCGCACGGCGGCCTGAAGTCCTCCGGCTACGGCAAGGACCTGGGCATGTATGCGCTGGAGGACTACACCGTGGCGCGGCATGTGATGGTGAAGATGTAGGCACGCCAGGAAGGCGCGGCGGGCGCGGACCACTGCGGTCCGTGCGCTGGGGGACAGACGCAGCGGCGCGTGGCGCCGAGGATGGCTTGGCTTCGCCACCGGGTGCCCTGCGCGGGCGGCCCGGATGGCGCAGTCGCCATCCACTGCCCCAGGAGCCGCCATGCCCCAGAACGCCTGCAGCGCCGGCGGCGAACGCGCCGGCGAAGCACCGCCCGAGACGCTTCCGGTGGCGGCCGCCGAGGCACGCGCCGCGGCGCCGGCGCTGGTGTCGGAGGTCGCGGCAGTCGCCCGCTCGCGCTTGCGGACCGTGGCGCCTGCGGCACTGCTGGCCGAGGTGGCGGCCCTGCTGTCGGACGCGCAGACCGGCGTCGTGGTGGTGTGTGATGCCGCCGGTGCGGCGCTGGGCGTCATCACCGAGACCATCCTGGTGCGGCACCTGGGCTTGCGCCAGGCCCATTTTTTCGCGACCCCTGCCAGCGCAGTGATGGCGTCCACGTTCACGGCCTGTGCGCCGGGGGACCCGTTGTCCGACGTGCTGGCGATGATGCACACGCGGGGGCTGGTCCATGTGCTGCTGCTGGGGGCCGACCGGCAGGCGCTGGGTGTGCTGACCGCCCGCGACGGGCTGCGGGTCTTGCTGGCAGCCGGCAACCAGGAAGAGGCCCTGCTGCGCAACTACGTGATGGGCATCGGCTACCAATGACGCCGCGGCCACCGCGCACCGAGACCGACAGCTTCGGGCCGATCGAGGTGCCCGGCGACGCACTGTGGGGGCGCAGACTGCCCGCAGCCTGCACTTCTTCGCCATCGGCGCGCAGCGCATGCCGCTGGAGATCGTGCATGCGCTGGCGCAGGAGCGCGCCGCGGCCGAGGTCAATGGCGGGCTGGGCCTGCTCGATCCGGCGCGGGCAGCGGCCATCGCCGCCGCTGCGGCCGGCATCGCCGACGGTGCGTTCGATGGGCAGTTTCCCCTGTCGGTGTGGCAGACGGGCTCCGGCACGCAGAGCCACATGAACGTCAACGAGGTCATCGCGCATCTGGCGTCCGATGCCCTGCACGGCGGCCAGGGCATGGTGCGGCCGGTGCATCCGAACGACGAGGTGAACCTGGGGCAGTCGACGAACGACGTGTTCCCGACGGCCATGCATATGGCGGCCGTGGCGCGCGCCCGGCCGCTGCTGGCATCGCTGGCCGGCCTGCGTGCCGCGCTGCGCACCCAGGCCGCCGCCGGCCACGGCATCGTCAAGGTCGGCCGCACCCACCTGCAGGACGCCACGCCGATCACCTTCGGCCAGGAATTTGGCGGCTACGACGCCCAGATGGCGCTGGCCGAGGCAGCCATCCGCCGGGCGCTGCCGGACGTGCATGCGCTGGCAATCGGCGGCACGGCGGTGGGCACCGGCCTGAACACGCACCCGGCCTTCGGTGCGCAGGTCGCGGCCGTGCTGGCCCGGCGGCTGGACGCGCCCTTCGTCGTGGCGGACAACCTGTTCGCCGCCATGGCCGGGCACGAGGCCCTGGTGGGCCTGCATGGTGCACTGCGCACCCTGGCCGTGGCGCTGAACAAGATCGCCTGCGACATCCGGCTGATGGGCAGCGGGCCACGGGCCGGCCTGGGCGAACTGCTGCTGCCGGCCAATGAACCAGGCAGCTCGATGATGCCGGGCAAGGTCAACCCGACGCAGGCCGAGGCGCTGACCATGGTCTGCGCCCAGGTGATGGGCCACGATGTGGCCATCGGCATCGCGGCCAGCCAGGGGCAGTTCGAGCTCAATGCCTACAAGCCGCTGATCGCCCTGAACCTGCTGGACAGCCTGCGCCTGCTGGCCGATGCCATGGCGGGCTTCCAGGTGCATTGCATCGACGGCATCGTGGTGGATGCCGGCCGCGTCCAGGCCCTGGTCGGGAACGCGCTGGTGGGCGTGACCGCGCTGGTGCCGCACATCGGCTACGACCGCGCCAGCCACCTGGCCCGCCATGCGCAGGCCCAGGGCATGCCGCTGCGGCAGGCAGCACTCGAGCTGGGCGGCATCAGCGCGGCCGACTACGACGCCTGGGTGGACCTGCGCCGCATGGCGATGCCGTGATGCGGCGCAGGCGCCCCGATGTCCTACACCGTCTCGGCCTGCAGACGGACGGCGCGAACGCCGGGGCGGGCGTACAACGGGGCTTGCCCCGCCGCAGCGCAGCCGCCTGCAGCAGGGCCCACTGTCCGAGGAGCCCCCGATGACCGACACCACCCTGCGTCCGCCGCAAGCCGCACCTGCCGATCCAGACCTGGCGGCCCAGGCACAGCCCGGCCACGGCATCCCTTCGCAGGACCCCGATCCGGCAGCACAGGTGCCGCTGCCGCCGGACGAGGCCGAACGCGAATCGCACTCGGTGATGGCCGGTGGCGGCATGGTGGGCGGTGCGGCGATCGGCGTGGGCCTGGGCCTGGCCGTGGCCGGGCCGGTGGGGGCCGTGGTGGGCGCCTCCCTGGGGGCCATGGCCGGCGCCCTGGGCGGGGCCGCCGCGGGCAGCATGGGCAGCCCGCCGACATCGGCCGCTGCAGCGGCAGCGCCGACAGACGCCGTGCACCTGCACATCGAGGACAGCGGCGGCAGCGGCCGGCCGGTGGTGCTGGTCCACGGCTGGCCGCTGTCGGCCGCAGCCTGGGCCGCGCAGGTGCCGGCGCTGCAGGCCGCCGGCTACCGCGTGGTGGCCTATGACCGCCGCGGCTTCGGCCGCTCGGACAAGCCGGCCTCGGGTTACGACTACGACACGCTGGCCGACGATCTGCAGCGGGTGATGGACCAGTGCGGTCTGCAGGATGCGACCCTGGTGGGCTTCTCGATGGGCGGCGGCGAAGTGGCGCGCTATGTCACCCGTCATGGCGAATCGCGGCTGCGCAGCGTGGTGTTCGCCGCCGCGGTGACGCCGTGCCTGATGCAGTCTGCCGACAACCCCGACGGCCCGCTCACCCCCGCGCAGGCACAGCAGAAGTCCGCCGCCTTCGAGCGCGACCGGAGCGCCTACTTCGACCAGTTCGCCACGGCCTTCTTCTCGGCCGACGGGGTGCTGCAGGTCAGCGCGGCGCAGCGGCAGGAGGCCATCGCGCTGTGCGCGCAGGCGGCACCGCATGCGGCGCTGGCCTGCATGGCCGCCTTCGCCAACACCGACTTCCGGGACGACCTGCGGGCACTGACCGTGCCGGTGCTGGTGCTCCACGGTGGCTCGGACGCCGTCGTGCCGTTCGAAGGCTCGGGCCAGCGCACCCACCGCGCGGTGGCGCACAGCCGGTTGGTCTGCGTGCCGGGCGCGCCGCACGGGCTGAACGTGTCCCACGCGCCGGCCTTCAACGATGCCCTGCTGACCTTCCTGCAGGCTTGAACGCACCCAAGGACATCCATGGAATCAGAAGAACAGACCAGCTTCGGCGTCTTCAAGCCGGTCGGCCACACCGTCATCTCGTTTCCGGGCGCAGACCAGGCCGCCGCGGCGCGGGCGGCCCTGGATGGCCTGGGGATCCCGGCCGCAGCGATCCGCAGCTACACCGACCAGGAGATGCTGGTGCAGTCGGACCGCGACATCCAGACGGCCAGCCCGCTGGCGTCCATGGGCCAGGAGCTGAACCTGGTGCGGGCCCACAAGGCGCTGGCGGAACTGGGGTACCACTGGCTGGTGGTGCACACGCCCGATGACGCCCTGGCGCAGCAGGTGGCAGCGTGCGTGCAGCCGCTGGGGGCCGAACGCGCGCAGCTCTATGGGCACTTCATCATCGAGGAGCTGATCACCCACCCCGATGCACCGCCCCAGGTGGCCGAATCGCCCGACCGCCGGCTCGATGCCGCCACGCCATCGGGGCTGGAGCAGGAGCGTGCCGCGCTGCGGCCGGCGCCGGCCACGCCGCCGGATCCGTCGCCGGCGCTCACACCCGCCGCAGCCGCGACTGTTCGCGCGCCAGCGCGATGAACTCCGCCGCCGCCGGCTTCAGGCCCGAGCCGCGGCGCCACACCAGGCCCACGTCGGTGGTCGGCAAGGCGTCGCGCAGCGGCCGCACCTCCACATGCTCGGCGTCCAGCGTCCAGGGGCGGTAGAGGAAATCGGGCAGCACCGCGATGCCGGCGCCGGCGCCCACCAGCGAGCGCACCGCCTCCAGCGAGCTGGTGCGCAGGATCACCCGCGGCTTGAGCTGGTGGCGTGCCCACACCGGCGTCAGCAGCTCGCCGATGCGGTCAGCCTCCAGCACGATCTGGTCGCAGGCGGCGCAGTCGGCCAGGCTCAGCTGATCCTGCGCGCACAGCGCATGGTTGCTGGGCAGCCACACCCGGTTGGGGCTGCGGGTCAGCGTCTCGCTCAGCATGGCCTGCGGCTCGCTCAGCGCATTGCTGACCATGATGGCCACGTCCAGCTCGCCGTTGATCAGCAGGTGCTCCAGGAAGCCGGGGCTGTCCTCGGTGACGAACACCTGCACCGCCGGGCAGTTGCGGCGGAAGCGGCTGAACAGCTCGCTGAGGTAGTAGCCGGCCACCAGGCTGGTCACGCCCACCGCCAGCACGCCCGACAGCTCCGGCGCCGCGGTCTCGGCATGCAGGCGCATCGCGTCGGCCACCGAGGCGATCACCTTGCGTGCGCTGGCCAGGAAGCGGTGGCCCTGGGGCGTGAGCGCCATGCCGCGCGGGCTGCGCGCGAACAGGCTGCTGCCCACCTCGGCTTCCAGTTCCAGCAGGCTCTTGGTCAGCGCGCTCTGGGCGATGTTGAGCTCGCGCGAGGCGGCCGTCACCGAGCCGCTCTCGGCCACGGCGACGAAGTAGCGGAACTGGCGCAGGGTGACGTGGCGGTAGTTCATCGGCAGACCGGGTCTGCCCGCTTTGTAACCGACGCGCGCCCGGCGCTCAGGCCGGCTGCGGCCGCGCCACCGGCGCCTCGCGGATCGGCAGGTGCAACAGCGCGGCGGCCACGGCCAGGCCGATGTCGATCATCCAGACGATGTCGAAGCTGCCGGTGGCCTGGAACACCTGGCCGCCCAGCCAGGCGCCCAGGAAACCGCCCACCTGGTGGGTGAGCATCACCACGCCGAACAGCGTGGCCAGGTGGCTGACGCCGAAGAACTTGGCCACCAGGCCGGCGGTGGGCGGCACGGTGGACAGGAAGGTCAGCCCCATGAAGGCGGCAAAGGCCAGCACCACCGGACCGGTCTTCGGCGCCAGCAGGAAGACCAGCACCGCCACGGCACGCGCCGCGTAGACCAGACTCAGCAGCGACTTCATGCGCCAGCGCCCCACCGCCCAGCCCATGGCGATGCTGCCGATGATGTTGAACAGGCCCAGCATCGCCAGCGCCCAGGCGCCGTACTGCAGCGGCAGCCCGCACGAGGCCACGATGCCAGGCAGGTGCGTGGCCAGGAACGCCACGTGGAAGCCGCAGACGAAGAAGCCCGCCGCCAGCAGGCGGAACGAGCGGTCGGCCACAGCCTGGCGCACGGCTTCGCCGGTGCGCAGCGGCGGCGCCGCGCCGGCCGCGGGCGCGGCCGGCCGGCCGCGCAGCACCCAGGCCGCCGGCAGCGCCAGCAGCACCAGCAGGCCGAGTACCTGCATCGCGCCCACCCAGCCCAGGCCCAGGGTCAGCGCACCGGCCACCGGCGCCATCACGAACTGGCCGAACGAGCCGCCGGCGTTGACGATGCCGGTGGCCAGGCCGCGTCGCTCGGGCGGGATCAGCCGGGTGGTGGCGGCCATCAGCACCGCCGGGCCGGCCATGCCGGCACCGCCGGCCGACAGCACGCCAATGGCCAGCACCAGACCCAGGGTGGTGGTCATCAGCGGCGTCAGCACCGTGCCGATGGCCACCAGCAGCGCACCGGCCACCAGCACCCGGCCGGCGCCCACCCGGTCGGCCATGGCACCGGCGAAGGGCTGGGTCAGGCCCCACCACAATTGACCGAAGGCAAACGCCAGGCTGATGCTGCCCAGGCCCAGGCCGGTGGCGGTGTTCAGCGGCCCCAGGAACAGGCCCATGCTCTGGCGGGTGCCCATGGTCAGCGCAAAGGTGCCGGCAGCGGCCAGCAGCACCAGCCAGACAGGCCACAACGGCAGGGCAGGCGGGGTGGACGGTGGCGTGGGGGTGGACATGCGGCGGCTCCTCGTTGTCTTTCATTGTAGATACAATGATTGCACCTGCAACCGACTGTCTTTCACTGTTCCGCCATGGCCACTTCCCTGCATGCTGCCACCCCCGATCCGGCCGACGCGGCCGCCACCCTGGCCCGCTGGCTGGACGACGAAGCCGCGGTGCACCAGCGCCTGGCCGGCGGCCCCGGGCCCGGCGTCGCCCGTCCCGACCAGGTGGCCGGCCTCACCGGCCTGCAGCTGATGCAGGGCATGCTGGACGGCAGCCTGCCGTATGCCCAGATCGCCAGGACCCTGGACTTCACCATCGTCGAGGTGGGCGCCGGCCGCGCCGTGTTCCAGGGCCAGCCCGGCGCCCAGCACCTGAACCCGTTGGGCACGGTGCATGGCGGCTGGTTCGCCACCCTGCTGGATTCGGCCCTGGGCTGCGCGGTGCACACCATGCTGCCGGCCGGCCGCGCCTACACCACGGCCGAGCTCGGCATCAACCTGGTCAAGGCCATCACGCCCAAGGTGGCGCGGGTGCGGGCCATCGGCCAGGTGGTGCACTGCGGCCGCCAGCTGGCCACGGCCGAGGCCCGGCTGGTGGGCGCCGACGGCACGCTCTACGCCCACGCCACCACCACCTGCCTGGTGTTCGACCTGCCGCCCTCCAGGGCCTGACAGGCTTGAAGTCGCCCGACCCGGACCCAGGTGACGGGCATGGACACCCACCACACCGTCTGCGCCCACTGCGGCGCCACCAACCGCCTGCCGGCCGAGCGCCTGGGCGACCAGCCCGACTGCGGCCGCTGCCACCAGCCGCTGCTGACCGGCGCGCCGATCGAGCTGGACGACCGCAGCTTCGACGCCTTCGTGCAGAAGAGCACCCTGCCGGTGCTGGTGGACTTCTGGGCGCCCTGGTGCGGCCCCTGCCGGCAGATGGCGCCGCAGTTCGATGCCGCGGCGCGGCAGCTGCGTGGCCAGGCCCTGCTGGTCAAGGTCAACAGCGACGACAGCCCCGAGACCAGCGCGAAGTTCGGCATCCGCAGCATTCCCACGCTGGTGCGGCTGCAGGGCGGGGTGGAGCAGCGCCGCCAGTCGGGCGCGCTGCCGGCGGCACAGATCGTCGCCCTGGCGCGCTGAGCGCCGGCGGCCGTCAGCCGCCGGACATCACCACGTCATCTCGCCCTTGTTGACCTTGGCGCCGATCTCCAGCGCGATGCCCAGGCCGGCCCCGGGGTAGGCGCGCTGCATCGCCTCGATCAGCGCTGCGCCGTTCGCCGCCTTCGGCAGTTCCTGCTCGAAGCGCGCCAGGTAGGCCTGGCTCCAGGCCAGCGCGGCCGCGTCCTGCTTCTGGCCGGGCAGGCTGTGGCCCGGAATCACCACCGCCGGCTGCAGCGCCGCCATCGCGGCCAGTTTCCTGGCCCAGTCGGCGCGCTCCTGCACGCGTTGGGTGTCGGCCGTCCACAGGTGCAGACCGGCAAACACGTTCACGCCGCCGGCGATCGTCCTGATCGACGGGATCCACACATGGCTGCGGTGCGGCAGGCTGTCGTCCAGGCCGCGGATCTCCAGCGTCTGGCCTTCGAGCGTGATGGTGTTGCCGGCCAGCACCTCGGGCAGCGGCACGGTCTTCGGGGCATTGGCGCCCATGCGCGGGCCCCAGACCTGCAGCTTGGTGGGCAGCGTGGCTTCGATCTTCCGGCGCGTCGGCGCGGTGGTCACCAGCCGGGCATCGGGGAAGGCCTGCTTCAGCACCTCGGTGCCGAAGTAGAAGTCCGGGTCGGCCTGGCTGATGTAGATGGTCGTCAGCACCTTCTTGCTGTCCAGCACCATCGCGGCGATGCGCAGGGCATCGGCGCGGGTGAAGCCGGTGTCCAGCAGCACGGCATCGGTCTGGCCGGCCACCAGCACGGCATTGACATGGAAGCTGCCGGCATCGGCGTTGTAGACCTGCACGGTCAGGGGCGGCGGCGTCTGCGCGACGGCGTCCGTGGCGACGATGCCCAGGCCCAGCAGGGCGGGCAGCAGGGCCAGGGTCAGGTGTTTGGCGGTCTTCATCCGGGTCTCCATCGGGGGGTGGTGGGTCGATGGCGAGACTGTATTGATGCGACTTCCAGACATAAACTCCTGATCGATCAACAGATTGTCAATTGATTCGACGCAAACCATGGACCAGCTGAGCGCCATCCGCACCTTCGTGGAGATCGCCGACCAGGGCAGCCTGACACGGGCGGCGGAGACGCTGGACCTGTCACGCGCGATGGTCAGCCGCCATCTGGAAGGTCTGGAGCGCTGGCTGGGCGCGCGGCTGCTGCACCGCACCACCCGCCGCGTCAGCCTGAGTGCCGCCGGCGAGGAGGCGCTGCCGCGGCTGCGCCAGATGCTGGCGCTGGCCGCCGATCTGCAGGCCGCGGCAGGCGTGCGCCGCAGCGAGGCCACCGGCAAGCTGCGGGTGACCACCAGCCTGTCGTTTGCGCTGTCGGTGCTGACGCAGGCGGTGGTGGACTTCCAGTCGCAGCACCCGCGCATCGAGATCGACCTGCTGACGGTGGACCGCGCGGTCGACCTGGTCAGCGAGCGCATCGATCTGGCGGTGCGCATCACCAACCGGCTCGACGACGGCATGGTGGCGCGCCGGCTGGCGACCTGCCGGTCGGTGCTGTGCGCCGCGCCGGCCTACCTGGCGGCCCGGGGCACGCCGGCCAAACCGGGCGACCTGGCGGCCCACAACTGCATCACCCATGCCTTCGGCACCCGGTCTGTCTACCGGCTGGGCCCGTCCGACCGCCTGGTCAGCCAGCCGGTGCGCGGCACGCTGTCGGGCAACGAGACCGTGGTGCTCAAGCAGGCCGCCATGGCCGGCGCCGGCATCGCGATGCTGCCGACCTACTTCGTCGGCGACGAGCTGCGCCGCGGCACGCTGGTGCGGGTGCTGCCGGGGCATGCGCCCGAGGCGCTGGGCATCCACGCGGTGGTCCTGACGCGGCAGCACCAGCCGCTGCCGCTGCGGCTGCTGGTCGACTTCCTGGCCGACCGGTTTGGCGGCGACACCGCGCCCTGGGACCAGCCGATCCCCTAGCGGTGCTGGTCGAACCACTGCCGCAGCTGGCGCAGCACGGCCAGTGCGTCGGTCAGTGCCGCCTCATCGACCACGCCCTGCATCGGCGCCAGGCCCTGGCCCAGCCGGGCCACGGCCGCCTGGCGGGCGGCCAGGCCCGCGGCCGTCAGGCTGACCAGCTTGCTGCGGCCGTCGGCCGGATCGGGCCGCACCTGCAGCAGGCCCTTGGCCTGCAGCCGGGCCACGGTGTTGGTCATCGCCGCCTTGGTGACCTGCATCGCCCCGGCCAGCTGCACCAGCGGGCGTTCACCGCCCAGGCGGGCGAAGTGGTTGAGCAGGGTGAACTGCGACAGGTTCAGCGCCGGCGCCAGCAGCCGCCCGGCCAGGTTGCCCGACAGCTGGCCGATGATGCCCACCTCGTTGAGCAGCTGGAAGCTCAGCGGATCGGGCAGCGTGCCGGTTGCGGCGGCGGTTGCCGGATCGGCGGGACGGATGGACGGGCGCGGCATGGGCTGGATTGTCCGGCCATGCCGCCCCCTCACACCGCAAACTGCCGCGCCAACCCCCGCCGCGGCGCCGGCAGCGCGGCCGCGGTGCCCGCCGGCAGGTGGCCCAGCCGGGCGAGCATCTGCACGGTGAAACGCGGCGCCGGTGCATCCAGCAGCGCATGCACCGCCTGGTAGGGCTTGGCGACCTCGGGGTACTCCTGCAGCGCCTGCTGGTTCGGATGCAGCACCAGCCCGGCGGCGGTGGCGGCCAGGTTCACCCGCACATGGGCGCGGCCGGCAGCCACCTGCTGCGGCCGGCTGTTGCCCTCGGTCACCAGCCAGAAGTAGGCCGGCGTGGACGCGGTGATGGCGTCGAAGTCCTTCAGCTGCGCGGTGACGGCCTGGGAATCGGCGGCCGGGAAGCGGCTGCGGTCGAACAGGCCCAGCCTGTCCAGCGCCACCAGCATCGGGCTGGTGATGCTGATGCCGTCGCGGTGCTGGTCGATCTCGGCCGCGCCCACCCGCAGCAGGCGGACCGATTCCATCATCGCCGGCTCGGTGGTCAGCTCGGTGCGCCAGGCCTCGCGGGCGATGGACTGGATCGCCGCCAGGCGGCCACCATCGGCCGCGGTGGCGCTGCCGAAGCGCACTGGCTGGGTGGCGGCGGCCGCACGCAGCCGGGCCAGGGCCTCGGCCGACGGCGGCCGCGCCGGGTCGTAGGCGCGGCGGTCGGTGCGGCGCCGCAGCACCTGGGCGAACAGCGGATCGGGCGCCACCGCCGCATCGGCCACCAGGCGCACGGTGGCAAACGGCAGGCGGTGCACCGCGGGCAGGTCCGGCCCGGGCGCGCCCTGCGGGAACAGCGCCACCTCGGCGCGGTGGCCACGCGCGGCGGCGGCCATCACCAGCAGCTCCAGGAAGGCGCCGGCGCCCAGCAGGATCTGCCGGCCGAACGGATCGGTGGCCGGCAACAGGCGCTGCGGGTCCAGCCGCAGGCCGATCTGGCCAGGCGTGGCCAGATCAGCCTGCCAGGGCTGCTGGTTGTGCGGATTGGGCGCCAGCAGCGCATGGGCCAGCAGCCAGCGGCGCAGGTCGCCCTGCGGCGCAGCCGGCGGCTGCCAGGCGGCCACCGCGCCGGGCGGCACCTCGAAGCTGCTGCACCCGGCCAGGCCGGCGCCGGCCACCGCGCCCCAGACCAGGCCGCCGCCGCTCAGGCGGATGAATTGGCGTCGTTGCATCGTCGGTCTCCAATCGGTGGATGAATTGATTCAACGTTTAACAGTTTAACGTCTAACCAAATCCACTGTCCAGATGCCGGGTCGGTGCCAGGGGCATGGCCAGGGGCCACACTCAAGGGTGGGCCGGGTGTGCCGATACCCAGCCGTGGGCCCGGCCATCCCGGCATGCCCGCCCCAGGAGACACCATGCAGACCGCCACCACCACCCACCTGGCCGGGCAGGGCTGGACCCAGCCCCTGCCCACCGCGCTGGACAGCGCGCAGACCCTGGTGCTGGCTTTCGGCAGCAGCCAGCTGGCCGCCGACGCGCCGGCACTGCGCGCGCTGGTGGAGGCCTTTCCGAAGGCGGTGGTGCTGGGCTGCAGCACGGCGGGCGAGATCGCCGGACCCGAGGTCAACGACGACAGCCTGAGCGTCGCGGTGACCCGCTTCGACCACACCCGCCTGGCGCTGGCGGTGGCCGAGGTGACGCAGGCGGCGCAGTCGGGCACGGCCGGCGCCCAGCTGGCGCAGCAGCTGCGCGCCGGCGGCGAAGACTTGTGCGCGGTGTTCATGCTCAGCGATGGCCTGTCGGTCAACGGCACGCCGCTGGTGCAGGCGCTGGCCCAGGGCCTGGACGCCGGCGTGGCCATCTCCGGCGGCCTGGCGGGCGACGGCAGCGCCTTCCAGCGCACCTGGGTGCTGGCTGGCGGCCGGGCGCGGCCGGGCTGCGTGGCGGCCGTGGGCCTGTACGGCACGCGGCTGCAGGTGGGCAGCGGCTGCCAGGGCGGCTGGATGGACTTCGGCCCCGAGCGCAGCATCACCCGCAGCGAGGGCAATGTGCTGTACGAGCTGGACGGCAAGCCGGCGCTGGACCTCTACAAGTCCTACCTCGGCGAACTGGCCCAGGGCCTGCCCGGCTCGGCGCTGCGCTTCCCGCTGTCGATCCGCCGGCCGGGCAGCGACGCACCGCCGCTGGTGCGCACCATCCTGGCCATCGACGAGGCGGCGCGCTCGCTGACCTTTGCCGGCGACATGCCGCAAGGCCATGCCGCACGGCTGATGCGCACCACCAACGACAGCCTGATCGACAGCGCCGCCCAGGCCTCGGCCGCCGCGCTGGCGGGCGCCTCGGGCAGCGGCGATGCGCTGGTCGTCTCGGTCAGCTGCGTGGGCCGCCGCCTGGTGCTGGGCGAGCGCACCGAGGAAGAGGTGGAATCGGTGCTGGAAGCCGCCCCGCCGGGCACCGGCCATGTCGGCTTCTACTCCTACGGCGAGATCTCGCCGGGCCCGGCCGGCGGCGCCAGCGACCTGCACAACCAGACCATGACGGTCACCGTCTTCAGCGAGCGCTGATCCGCACCCCTGCCATGCCAGACGCCCTGCACCCGCTGCTGCTGCGCCAGCTGCGCCGCCTGGGGGTGGACCCGGCCGGTCCGCCGCCGGCCCCCGAGGCCTGGGCGCAGCTGCTGCAGCGGGTGGGCCGCGCCTATGCCGACGCCGACGCCGACCGCTACCAGCTGGAGCGCTCGCAGGCCCTGGCCTCGCAGGAGATGGCCGAGCTGCACCAGCAACTGCAGGCCAGCCAGGCCCGGCTGGCCAACCTGGTGGCGCTGTCGTCCGACTGGGTGTGGGAAACCGACGCCGACGGCCGCTTCATCGACATCTCCGACGGCCTGGCCCGCGCCGGCGTGGACCCGGCCTCGCTGATCGGCCAGACCCGCCAGATCGACGTCCTGCCGCCGGTGGAAGGCCACGACCACGCGGCCTACCACGCCACGCTGGCGGCACACCAGCCGCTGCGCGATTTCGTCTACGGCACCCGGCGGTCCGACGGCCGGGCGATCTACGTGCGCATCAGCGGCGACCCGCAGTTCGCGCAGGGCCGCTTCACCGGCTACCGCGGCGTGGCCAGCGACGTGACCGAGGCCACCGTGGCCGGCCAGCAGGTGCTGCAGCTGGCCCGCTTCGACAGCCTGACCGGCCTGGCCAACCGCAACATGTTCCAGGACGAGCTGGACCGCGCGCTGCAGCGCAACGCGGCCAGCCAGACCGGCTTCGCGCTGCTGTTCATCGACCTGGACCGCTTCAAGTTCGTCAACGACACCCTGGGCCACGATGCCGGCGATGCGCTGCTGAAGGTGATGGCCGGGCGGCTGTCGGCGCTGCTGCGCGGTGCCGACCGGCTGGCCCGCCTGGGCGGCGACGAGTTCGTGGTGCTGCTCGACCATGTGACCGATCCGGCCGCGCTGTCCAAGGTGGCCAGCCGGCTGCTGACCGAGCTGGCCGAGCCGCTGCAGCTGGGCGGGCGCATGGTGCAGATCAGCGGCAGCGTGGGCATCAGCCTGTTCCCGTCCGACGGGCAGGATGCCGCCACGCTGCTGAAGAATGCCGACACCGCGATGTACCTGGCCAAGTCGCGCGGCAAGAACAACTTCCAGTTCTTCACGCCCGACCTGGCGCAGCATGCGGCCCGCTTCTTCGCGATGGAAAGCGACCTGCGCCAGGCCATCGACGCCGACCAGCTGGTGCTGCACTACCAGCCGGTGTTCCGCGCCAGCGATGGCCAGCTCTGCAGCATGGAAGCCCTGGTGCGCTGGCAGCGGCCGGGCCACGGCCTGGTGGGGCCGGGCGAGTTCATCCCGCTGGCCGAGGAAAGCGGCCTGATCGTGCCCATCGGCCGCTGGGTGATGCAGGCCGCCTGCCGCCAGCTGCAGGCCTGGCGCCAGGCCGGCTACAACCCGCCGCGCTGCGCGGTCAACCTGTCGACACGGCAGTTCGCCGCCGGCCGCCTGGTCGACGATGTGCGCGAAGCCCTGGCCATGCACGGGCTGGAGGCCGGCGCGCTGACGGTGGAGATCACCGAAGGCCAGCTGATGGCCGACCCCGAGCGGGCGCAGCAGACGCTGCAGAGCCTGCAGGCCCTGGGCGTGCAGGTGGCGATCGACGACTTCGGCACCGGCTACTCGTCGCTGTCGTACCTGAAGCGCTTCACCGCCAACACGCTGAAGATCGACCGCTCGTTCGTGCGCGGCCTGCCGCACAACCACCAGGACATGGCCATCACCCAGGCGGTGGTGACGCTGGCCCACAGCCTGCGCATGGCGGTGGTGGCCGAGGGCGTTGAGACGCCGGCGCAGAGGCAGGCGGTGCAGCGCCTGGGCTGCGACATGGTGCAGGGCTTCCTGCTGGCACGGCCGCTGGAAGCGGCGCAGATGGCCGGGCAGCTGCCGCGCTGGCTGCCGGCCCCGGCGACACTGGCCGCGGGCTGAGCCCGGACACAAAGCCTCCTGAGGCGGGTTTGTGCCGGGCGAAGCGGCCGAGCTCTGCGAGGCCGTGGGCGAGCCCGGGCGCGTTTCAGCCCGGCGCCAGCGGCAGCAGCGCCTGCACCCGCGTGCCGGCACCCGGCGCGGTGTCGATGTGCAGCTGGCCGCCCTCGGCCTGCACCCGGTAGCGCATGCCCACCAGCCCGTGGCTGCCCAGGGCCAGGCGGGCCGGGTCGAAACCCACGCCGTCGTCGCCCACGGTGATGGCGGCCTGGCCGTCCTGCGCTGCCACGGTCACCGTGACGGTCCGGGCCTGCGCATGCTTGGCGATGTTGCTCAGCGATTCCTGCACCAGCCGGAAGGCGGTGAGATCGGCCGACGGCGACAGCGCCACCGGCGCCAGCGTGGTGACCAGGCGCACCTGCAGCCGTTCGGCGAACTCGCTGCACAGGATCTCCAGCGCCGGCAGCAGGCCCAGGTTGTCCAGGCTGGACGGGCGCAGGTCCTCGATGATGCGGCGCTTCAGCGCGATGCCGCTGTTGAGCGTCTGCACCAGGTGCTCCACCCGCGGCAGCAGGGCTGGCGCCTCCTGCTGCAGGCCAGGCCGCAGGCGGGCCACGTCCAGCTTGGCGGCGGTCAGCAGCGCGCCCAGCTCGTCGTGCAGGTCGCGCGCCAGGCGGGCGCGCTCGTCCTCGCGGGCGGTCTCCAGGTGGCGGGCCAGGCTGGTCAGCTCGGCAGTGCGGTGCTGCACCTCGACCTCCAGCCGGTCGCGCTCGGCGCGGATGGCCTGCTGCTGGGCCTGGCGCTGCAGCTCGGCCTGCAGGCGCTGGCGCAGCACCAGGGCCACCAGCAGCAGGCTGCACAGCGTGACCACGGCAATGCCCACCCGGTTGCCCGACAGCGAGGTGAAGACCAGCTGCAGCCCGGCCTCGACGCGGGCGTTCTCGCGCGCCAGCATGCGGTCGGACACGGTGCGGATGCTGACCATCTCGTCGCGGCCGATGCCGGTGAGCATCAGCTCCTGCGCGGCCTCGCGCCGGCCCAGCTCGAACATGCCCAGCACCTCGTTCATCTCGCTGAGCTTGGTGCGGGTGTGGCCCGCCAGGGTGCGCAGGTCGGCGGTGTTGGCGGCGGCATCGGCATCGTCGCTGCGGCGCTGCTGCAGATCGGCCAGCCGGGCCAGGCCACGCTCGACATCGGCGCGGGCATCCTGGTAGGGCGCCAGGTACTCGGGTCGGGCGGTCAGCAGGTAGCCGCGCTGGCTGGATTCGGCATCGGCCACGCGCCGCACCACCCGCGCCAGCTCCAGCCGCGACTGGCCCATCAGCACCAGTTCACCGAGCTGGCGGGTGGCGCGCTGGTAGCCCAGCTCGCTGATGCCCACCAGCAGCACGGCCAGCAGCACGGCCAGCACCAGGGCGCCGCCGCGCCGGCGGCCGTTGCGGGTGGTGGTCGGCAGGTCCATCCCCTACACTGCCCCGAACCTGCCAACGCACGCAACCAAAGGCTGCCCTTGATCCGCGTCGTGATCGTCGATGACCATGCCGTGGTGCGCGCCGGTCTGCGCCAGTTCTTCAGCGACCAGGTCGACCTGCGGGTGACCGGCGAGGCCGCCAACGGCCGCGAGGCGCTGGACCTGGTGCGCGCCGGCGACCTGGACGTGGTGGTGATGGACATCTCCATGCCCGACCAGAGCGGTGTCGATGCCCTGGCCGCCATCAAGGCGCGCCGGCCCGAGCTGCCGGTGCTGATCCTGAGCGGCTACCCCGAGGCCCACTACGCCACCACGCTGCTGCGCCAGGGCGCCAGCGGCTACCTCAACAAGGAATGCGACCCCGACGAGATCGTGCAGGCCATCCGCACGGTGGCGCGGGGCCGCAAGTACATCACCCCGGCGGTGGCCGAGCTGCTGGCCGACACCCTGGGCGCCAGCGCCGACAAGCTGCCGCACGAGCTGCTGTCCGAGCGCGAGTTCCAGGTCTTCCTGCGGTTGGCCAAGGGCGAGACCATCGGCCACATGGCCGACAGCATGTCGCTGTCGGTCAAGACAGTGAGCACCTACCGCACCCGGGTGATGGAGAAGATGAAGCTCGCCTCCAACAGCGACCTGACCTACTACGCGCTGAAGAACGGCCTGATCCAGTAGCGCGGCAGCCGCGGCGCGCTCAGTGCGGGGACGCATCGGGCGTGAGGGCGGCGCAGTAGGTCAGCAGCTCTTCCAGCTCGGCCGACTTGTCGAACACACGGTCGGCGCCCAGCTCGGCGCAGCGGCGGCGCATGTCGGGCGTGGCGTAGTTGGTCAGCACCACCAGGTGGGCGTCGGGCTGCATCGCATGGGCATGGCGCAGCACTTCCAGGCCGGTGCCGGCCTTCAGGAAGATGTCGATGATCATCAGGTCGCAGTGCGCGCCAGGCGCCTGCATCCACAGCAGCGCGCCGGCGGCGTCCTCGGCCGTGCCCACCACCTGCATCGGCAGCATCTCCTCCAGCGTGGCGATCAGGTTCTGCCGGATGATGGGGCTGTCCTCCACGATGAAGCAGGACAGGGGCGGCGGCAGGGCCGGACGGGGCTGGAGCGGGACGCGCATGGGGTCTCAGGGGGCGCACGGGCAGCGCGGAGGCGGGGGCTGGAGACGGGGCAGTTCCACCGATTATGGGCACCACCGGGCCGCGCCGGAAGGCGGTGCGTGGCTGCAGTTGCTGTGGGCGCTGTCCTACAGGGCCGGGCGGCGCCGCCGCACCGAACTGACCGCTGCGCGACAGAACCGGCGCCGGCTTCGCGCCTAGAGTGCAGCAGCCACCTGCGCTGCCAGGTGCTGTTCTTCGATTGCCAGGAGCCCCCCGCATGGCCGCCAGCACCGCCGACACCGCCGCCGACACCATCGCCGACATCCCCAGCGTCGACACCGAAGCCCTGCGACGCAAGTACGAGGAAGAGCGCCTCAAGCGCCTGCGCGCCGACGGCAATGCGCAGTACGTGGCCATCTCCGGCCGCCATGCCCGTTACCTGGACGACCCGTACGTGGAGCCCGGATTCACCCGCGACCCGGTGCAGCGCGACATGGACGTGCTGGTGGTCGGCGGCGGCTTCGGCGGCCTGCTGGCCGCCGCCCGGCTGCGCGCCGCCGGCTATGGCGACCTGTGCATCATCGAGAAGGCCGGCGACTTCGGTGGCACCTGGTACTGGAACCGCTACCCGGGCGCGGCCTGCGACACCGAGAGCTACATCTACATGCCGCTGCTCGAAGAGACCGGCTACATGCCCTCGGCCAAGTACGCCAAGGCGCCCGAGCTGCTGGAGCATTCCCGCCGCATCGGCCGGCACTTCGACCTGTACCCGGCGGCGCTGTTCCAGACGGTGATCACCGGCATGGCCTGGGACGATGCCGCCGGCCGCTGGCGGGTGAGCACCAACCGCGGCGATGCCCTGGCTGCGCGCTTCGTGGTGCTGGCCGGCGGGCCGCTGAACCTGCCCAAGCTGCCGGGCATCCCGGGGCTGGACACCTTCGCCGGCCACAGCTTCCACACCAGCCGCTGGGACTACGCCTACACCGGCGGCAGCTCGCTGGGCGGCCTCACCGGCCTGGCCGACAAGCGGGTGGGCATCATCGGCACCGGCGCCACCGCGGTGCAGTGCGTGCCGCACCTGGGCGAAGGCGCGAAGGAACTGTTCGTGTTCCAGCGCACGCCGTCGTCGGTGGATGTGCGCAACGACCGGCCGACCGACCCGGCCTGGGTGCAGAGCCTGCAGCCCGGCTGGCAGCGCGAGCGCATGCACAACTTCACCACAGTGATCTCCGGCGGCCGATTCGAGGTCGACCTGGTCAACGACGGCTGGACCGACCTGATCAACAACATCGCGCTGGCCGCCCACCGCCGGGCCCAGGCCGGCGGCGACGTGGCCGACCCCGACGCCCTGGTGCAGCGCGCCGACGACCTGAAGATGCAGAAGGTGCGGGCGCGGGTGGATGCGGTGGTCAAGGACCGCACCACCGCCGAGGCACTGAAGCCCTGGTACAACCAGTTCTGCAAGCGGCCCTGCTTCCACGACCAGTACCTGCCCACCTTCAACCGGCCCAACGTGCACCTGGTCGACACCCAGGGCCTGGGCGTGGAACGCATCACCCCGCGCGGCGTGGTGGTGGCCGGCAAGGAGTACGCCCTCGACTGCCTGATCTTCGGCACCGGCTTCGAGGTGGGCACCGATTTCACCCGCCGCCTGGGCTTCGAGATCACCGGCCGCAACGGCCTGACGCTGACGGAGAAGTGGAAGGACGGCGCCAGCACCTTCCACGGTTTGTTCACCCGCGGGTTCCCGAACCTGATGGTGATGACCACGCAGCAGTCAGGCCAGAGCGCCAACTTCCAGCACATGCTGGACGAGCAGAGCCGCCACATCGGCCACATCCTCAGCGAGGTGAAGGCCCGCGGCGTGCGCACGCTGGAAGCCAGCGCCGAGGCCGAGGCCCAATGGGTCGACACCATCGTGAAGCTGGCGCGCACGCGGCATGACTTCCTGGCCGCGTGCACGCCGGGCTACTACAACAACGAAGGCAATCCCGACAGCCGAACAGAGCGCAACAACCAGTTCTGGCGCGGGCCGATGGTGTTCATCCGCATGCTCGATGAATGGCGCAAGGCCGGCACCATGCCGGGGCTGGAGCTGACACCGCTGGATCGCGCCTGAGCGGCCATGCGGTTCATCAGCATCCCGACCAACGGCATCGCCCTGCGCGCTGCGGTGCAGGGCAGCGGGCCGCTGGTGCTGCTGGTGCATGGCTTCCCGGAAGGCTGGTCCAGCTGGCGCCACCAGCTGGGGCCGATCGCCGAGGCCGGCTTCACCGCCTGCGCGGTGGATGTGCGCGGCTACGGCGGATCGGACAAGCCGCCTGCCGTGGCCGACTACAGCCTGGAGGCGATCACCGCCGACATCGCCGGCGCCGCCGCCCACCTGCAGCCGGGTGCGCCGGCCATCCTGGTCGGCCACGACTGGGGCGCGCCCATCGTCTGGAACACCGCGCTGGCCCATCCGCAGCAGGTGCGGGCGGTGGCCGGACTGTCGGTGCCCTGGACCGGCATCGCCAAGGTGCCGTTCCTCGAACCCATCCGCGCCGCCTTCACCGCCAAGGGCCGGTTCTTCTACCAGGTCTACTTCCAGGACGAAGGTGTGGCCGAGGCCGAGCTGGAAGCCGATGTGCGCGCCAGCCTGCGCAAGTTCGTCTACGCCATCAGCGGCGACGCACCCGACGGCACCTGGCCGAAGAACAAGCCGCATGGCGCCAGGCTGCTGGACGGCCTGCCCGATCCGCAGCCCTTTCCGGCCTGGTGGACGCAGGCCGATGAAGACCACTTCGTCGCCGAGTTCACCGCCTCCGGCTTCCGCGGCCCGCTGAACCGCTACCGCAACCACGACCGGGATTTCGCCTGGCAGCAGCAGTTTGCCGGCCGGCAGATCACCCAACCCGCGCTGTTCATCGGCGGTGATCGCGACCTGGCGCTGCGCATGCTGCCCGGCGTGAAGCCCGAGGAGCTGATGGCGCCGCACCTGCCCGGCCTGCGCGGTGCCCACATGCTGCCCGGCATCGGGCACTGGACGCAGCAGGAAGCGCCCGCCGCCGTCAACGCCCTGCTGCTGCCCTGGCTGAAAGGACTGTGATGCGTGCACCGTTGCCCCCGTTCAAGCCTCTGCCGCTCAAGCCGCCGGCGGTCGACGTGCAGCGGCGCGCCGACGGCAGCATCCTGCTGCGCTCGCGCCATGCGCCCGGGTCCAGCCCGCGCAGCATCGCCCATCTGCTGCAGACGCGCGCCGTCCAGCACCCCGAGCGGCCATGGATGAAGCAGCGTGCCCCCGGCCACGGCCCCTGGCGCCAGGTGACCTACGGCCAGGCGCTGGCCGCGGCCGAGTCCATCGCCCAATGGCTGCTCGACCAGGGCCTGACCGCCGCCGACAGCGTGCTGGTGCTGTCGGCCAACAGCATCGAGCATGCGCTGCTGACCCTGGGCTGCTACACCGCCGGCGTGCCAATCGCGCCGATCAGCCCGGCCACCTCGCTGCTGTCGACCGACCATGCCCGGCTGCGCCACTGCGCGGCGGTGGTGCAGCCCAAGGTGGTCTTTGCGCAGGAGGGCGCGCCGTTTGCCCGCGCGCTGGCAGTGCTGCGCGCCGCCCACCCCGGCCTGGCGCTGGTGACGGTGGATGGCGCAGGTGATGGCGCCGTGCCGTTTGCCGACCTGCTGGCCACCCGGCCCACCGCCGCCGTGGTCGCCGCACGCGACACGCTGGGCCCGGCCACGGTGGCCAAGGTGCTGTTCACCAGCGGATCGACCGGCCTGCCCAAGGGCGTGCCGCAGACATTCGGCATGATGAGTGCCACCATCGCCGGCCAGGAAGGCCTGCGCGCCGAGCCGCCCGAGCCGGGCCTCATCCCGCAGAGCCTGGAGTGGATGCCCTGGAGCCACATCAGCGCCGGCAACATCGGCTTCAACAGCGTGCTGTGGAACGGCGCCACGGTGCACCTGTGCGAGGGCAAGCCGATCCCCGGCCAGTTCGAGACGACGATCCGCAACCTGCGCGAGGTCTCGCCCACTGCCTTCGGCTCGGCGCCCATCGCCTTCGGCATGCTGGCCGACGCGATGGAGCGCGATGTGGAACTGCGCCGCAGCTTCTTCAGGAACCTGCGCTCGATGGGCTACGGCGGCGCCACGCTGAGCAACGATGTCTACGACCGGCTGCAGGCCCTGGCGATCGCCGAGACCGGCCAGCGCATCGCGCTGACCACGATGTACGGTGCGACAGAGACCCAGGGCGTGACAGTGACGCACTGGGCCACCGAGCGGGTGGGCCTGGTCGGCCTGCCGGTGCCGGGCATGACGATCAAGCTGGTGCCCAACGGCAGCAAGTTCGAAGTGCGGGTGCAGGGCCCCACGGTGACCAGCGGCTACCTGCGTGACCCCGAACGCACCGCCGCCGCCTTCGACGACGAGGGCTTCTACAAGCTGGGCGATGCCGCCCGCTTCATCGACGACAGCGACCCCGCGCAAGGCCTGGTGTTCGACGGCCGGGTGACCGAGGACTTCAAGCTCGACAGCGGCACCTGGGTCAGCGTGGGCACGCTGCGGCCCGACATCGTGGCCGCCTGCAGCCCCTACCTGATGGATGCGGTGGTGACCGGCCAGGACAAGCCGTTTGCTGGCGCGCTGCTGTGGCCGTCGGCGGCGGGCCTGAAGCTGCTGGATGGCGACGGCCGGCCCGGCGATGCGCTGGCGAAGCTGCGCGCGGTGCTGGCCGACCGGCTGGCCGGCTTCAATGCCCAGGCTGGCGGCTCGTCGCGGCGCATCGGCCGCTTCCTGCTGCTGGCCGAGCCGCCGTCCATCGACGCCGGCGAGATCACCGACAAGGGCTATGTGAACCAGCGCGCCACGCTGGAGCGCCGCGCCACGCAGGTGGCCGCGCTGTATGCCGACCCGCCGGGCGACGGCGTGGTGGTGGTCTGATGGCTTTCAGGAGACGGACACGATGAGCGACTTCGAGACCCTGATCTACGAGCAGCCCGCGCCCGGCGTGGCCCGCATCGTGATGAACCGGCCCGCCGCGCGCAATGCGCAGAACCTGCAGATGGGCTACGACCTGAACGCGGCCTTCGACCGCGCGGTGGCCGATGACAGCATCAAGGTCATCGTGCTGGCCGCGGCTGATCCGCATTTCTCGTCCGGGCATGATCTGCGCGGCGACGGCGGCGTGGTGCTCGGCCAGCAACCCGTCGTGTCCAACTGGGGCGGCTTCGCCCAGCCCGGCGCACACGGCCGCTTCGCCCGCGAGCAAGAGATTTATCTGCAGAACACCCGCCGCTGGCGCAACCTGCCCAAGCCGACCATTGCCGCGGTGCAGGGCCGCTGCATCGCCGGCGGGCTGATGCTGGCCTGGGCCTGCGACATCATCATCGCCAGCGACGACGCGCTGTTCTGCGACCCGGTGGTGACGATGGGCGTGCTGGGCGTCGAGTGGTTCGTCCACCCCTGGGAGCTGGGCGCGCGCAAGGCCAAGGAATTCCTCTTCACCGCCGACAACTGGAGTGCGCAGGAGGCGCACCGCCTGGGCATGGTCAACCAGGTGGTACCGCGGGCCGAGCTGGAATCCAGCGTGCTGGCGATGGCCGGCCGCATCGCCGCCAAGCCGGCCTTCGCGCTGGCGATGGCCAAGCAGGCGGTCAACCAGACGCTGGACATCATGGGTCAGCAGAGTGCCATTGACGCCGCCTTCGGCCTGCACCACCTGTGCCACGCGCACAACAAGGAGGTGTTCGGCACGGTCGTCGATCCGGGTGGTGTACCGGCTGCGGTGAAGCGCTGATGCCCGACTTCCTCAGCGATGAACTGACCGCCCTGCACGACCGTGTGGCGGCGCTGGCCCAGGGTCCGCTGGCGGCGCTGCGCGACGATGCCGCCCTGGCGCCCACCGACCGCAACGCCCAGGTGCGCGCCCTCGCCAAGCAGGCCGGCCTGTTCGGCCTGACGCAAGATGCAGCGACGCCCGCGCTGACGCTGCTGGTCGCGCGCGAGACCCTGGCCCGCCACGGCGTGGGCCATCTGCACGGCCTGTTCGGCCCCGATGCCGGCTTGCTGGCCGGCGTGGCCGAGCCGCTGCGCACCACGCACCTGCTGCCGATGCTGGCTGGCGAGCGGCGCGGCGGCTTCGCCTTCACCGAGCCGTCGGACGCGCCGCGGCCCACCTGGGCGGCGGTCGACGGCGATCACCTCGTCGTCACTGGCCGCAAGAGCTATGTCACCGGCGGCGCCGAGGCCGACTTCCTCGTCGCCCTGGTGGAGGTCGACGGCCAGGGCCCGGCGATGGTGGTGATCGACACCACGCTGCCCGGCGTGGCCATCGACCGGCACTTCAGCTCGCTGGACGGCAGCACCCATGCCGCCTTCTGCTTCGATGCCGTGTGCGTGCCGCGCAGCCACGCGATGGGCGCTCCCGGCGCCGGCCGCAGCCAGGCGCTGGCCCGCATCAGCGCCGTGCGCCGGCTGGTGGCCGCCGATGCGCTGGGCACGGCGCTGTGGGCGGTGGACTTCGTCGGCGCCGACCTGCAACGCGATCGCCGCGGCGGCCCGCGCGCGCAGAGCGAGCGCCTGCGCCAGCGCTACGGCGCGATGCGCATCCAGGCCTACGCGGCGCGCGCGGCGGTCTACCGCGCCGCCCGGCTGCATGACAGCGGCCAGGATGCGGTCAACGAGAGCATCGCCGCCAAGGTGATCGCCACCGAGACGGCCGGCCAGCTGGTTGACCAGGCCATCCAGCTGGTGGGCGGCGAGGCGCTGGTCACCGGCCATCCGCTGGAAGCCGCACTGCGCCGGCTGCGTGCGCTGCGCCTGGCCGAGGGCGAGACCGATGTGCTGCAGGTGAACCTGGCGCGCGGCTTCCTGGACCTGGGCAAGGGCCGGCTGTAGTTGTAGCGCGTGTGACGCGCCTGGCCCCGGCGCTGTGGAAGACTGGCCTGCTCCATCCACCCTGATCCGAGAGGCACCCACCATGCGCCAGGCCGTCATCGTCTCCTATGCCCGCACCGGCCTGGCCAAGGCCGGCCGTGGCGGTTTCAACAACACGTCCAGCATGACGATGCTGGGTCATGCCATCCAGCATGCGGTGCAGCGCAGCGGCGTCGACCCGGCCGAGGTGGAAGACGTGGTGGCTGGCCAGGTGGCCGCCCACGGCAACGTGGCCCGCGCCGCCGCCATGCTGGCCGGCCTGCCGGTCACCACGGCGGGCGCCACCATCCACCGCGCCTGCTCGTCGGGCCTGAACGCCATCGCCGTGGCCGCGCAGCACATCGTGCACGACGGCGCCAGCGTGATGGTGGGCGGCGGGGTCGACAGCATCACCTTCCAGGGCGGTGGCGGCGGCGGCAAGGACGACAGGCTGACCGAGCTGCTGCCCGCGTTCTGGATGCCGATGATCGACACCGCCGACATCGTGGCCGAGCGCTACGGCCTGAGCCGCGAATACCAGGACGAGTATTCGCTGCGCTCGCAGCGGCTGATGGCCGCCGCGCAGGAGGCCGGCAAGTTCAAGGACGAGATCATCCCGGTCAAGACGGTGATGAAGGTGGTCGACAAGGCCACCGGCGCCGAGACGCTGCGCGAGGTGACGGTCGACCGCGACGAGTGCAACCGCCCCGACACCACGCTGGAAGGCCTGGCCAAGCTGCAGCCGGTCAAGGGCCCGGGCAAGTGGGTGACCGCCGGCAACGCCAGCCAGCTGAGCGACGGCGCCGCCGCCGTGGTGCTGATGGAAGCGAAGGACGCCGAGCGGCGCGGCCTGCAGCCGCTGGGCGCCTTCAAGGGCTGGGCGGTGGCCGGCTGCCAGCCGGATGAAATGGGCATCGGCCCGGTCTTCGCCATCCCCAAGCTGCTGGCGCGCCATGGCCTAAAGATCGGCGACATCGACCTGTGGGAACTGAACGAGGCCTTCGCCAGCCAGTGCCTTTACAGCCGCGACAAGCTGGGCATCGACCCCGAGAAGTACAACGTCAACGGCGGCTCCATCGCCATCGGCCACCCCTTCGGCATGACCGGCGCGCGCCTGGCCGGCCATGTGCTGATGGAAGGCAAGCGCCGCGGCGCCAAGCATGTGGTGGTGTCGATGTGCATCGGCGGCGGCATGGGCGGCGCCGGTTTGTTCGAGGTGTATTGACCGTGGCTGGCCGTCTGGCAGGCAAGGTCGCCGTCATCACCGGCGGCAGCGGTGGCATCGGCCTGGCCACCGGCCGGCTGTTTGCGGCCGAGGGCGCGACGGTGGTGCTGGTCGATCTGGACGCGGCGCAGTTGCGCGCCGCGGTGGACGGGATCGGCAGCGCGGCCGTCGGCAGCCAGGTGGCCGACGTCAGCGACGAGGCGCAGATGCGCGCCGCGCTGCACGACACCGTGGCCCGCCACGGCCGGCTGGACGTGCTGTTCTGCAACGCCGGCACCGAAGGCCGCGTGGCGCCGCTCAGCGAGATGCCGGTGGAGGATTTCGACCGGGTGATGGCCGTCAATGTGCGCGGCGTGTTCCTGGGCCTGAAGCACGCCCTGCCGATCCTGCAGCGCCAGGGCGGCGGCAGCATCCTGATCACCTCGTCGGTGGCCGGCTTCAAGGGCGGCGCCCACCTGGCGCCCTATGCCGCCAGCAAGCATGCGGTGGTGGGGCTGATGCGCTCGGCCGTGCTCGAGGCGGGCAGCAGCGGCGTGCGCATCAACACCATCCATCCGTCGCCGATCGAGACCCGCATGATGCGCGCCATCGAGCATGGCCGCGCGCCCGGCGCCGAGGCCGCCGCCAAGCAGATGATCACCACCCGCATCCCGTCCGGCCGCTACGGCACGCCCGAGGAAGTGGCCGCCACCGCGCTGTTCCTGGCCAGCGACGACAGCCGCTACTGCACCGGCGGGCGGTATTCGGTCGATGGTGGAATGACGGCCGGCTGAGTGCCTGGCGGGGCTTGCGTGCCGGCTGCCAGAACAGGCGCCAGGCTGGTGCGACCGGCAAGAATCGAACTTGCGACTAAGCCTTCGGAGGGCCCAATGATATCCACTTCACCACGGTCGCAGCGGGGATGACAGCCCGTCATTCTATGCCACAGCCTGGCATGGAGCGACGGGACCCCACCCTATAATCGACCGGTTTTGCCTGGGGTCACTTGCGGCTGATCAAGCCTGCCAGCCCGCCCCGGTGCTGCAGACCCACGAGAACCGCGCCCCATCCGAGGACCCCATGAGCGACGCCCAGCATCCCGAGCACGAAGCCAACCACGAAGGCCCGATCCGCACGCCCCAGCAACTGATCGGGGCCGTGGTGGCGTCGTTTGTCGTGCCCATCGTCGTGATCATCATGCTGGCCAACTTCGTCGATTTCGGCAGCAAGTCGGGCGCGGGCAGCGACAGCATGACGGCCGAGGCCGTCGCACGCCGGCTGCAGCCGGTGGGCTCGATCGTGCTGAAGGACGCCTCGGCGCCGGTGGTGCTGAAGACCGGCGAGCAGGTCTACACCGCGCAGTGCGCGGCCTGCCATGCGTCCGGAGCCGCCGGCGCGCCCAAGCTGGGCGATGCCGCTGCCTGGGGCGCACGCATCAAGACCGGCTACGACGCGCTGCTGACCTCGGCGCTCAAGGGCAAGGGCGCGATGGGCGCCCAGGGTGGTGGCGAAATCAGCGACCTGGAGATCGGCCGCGCCGTGGTCTATCTGGCCAACCAGGCCGGCGCCAAGTTCGCCGAGCCGGCCGTGCCGGCCGCAGCCGCTGCGTCTGCCGCGTCTGCACCCGAGGCCGCCGCTTCGAAGTGAGACCGGCCCCGCGCTGAGCTGGCAAGCCGCCTGCGGGCGGCTTTCTTCATTCCGGCCTTGGTTGCTGGAGGTCAGGGCCGCGGATCGCGCACGAAGCCGAAGCGCCGCGGCGCCTCGGCCGCGTCCAGCGGCTGCGGTGTCCACAGGCCCTGCTCGATGGCACGGGCAGCGTCCAGCATGTCCTGGCTGTGCACCAGGCCCAGACCCAGATCGGTGCTGAGGTAGAGCCGGCCTTCAGCGTCCAGCCAGCAGCCCTGCACCTGCGCCGCCAACCCGGTGTGGCTGGTGACCGAGGGCGTGCCATCGACATCGCCATCGGGCCACTGCACCCGCCACACCCAGGGCGTGGCCTCCAGCTGCACGTAGACGCGCTGCGGGCCGTTCTGGAAGTGCCAGCAGCCGTCGGCATCGGCCTGGTAGTTGCGGGCGATGAAGGCCTTGAGCTTGTCGTGGTCGATGCGGCTGCCCTTGACCTGCGGAAACGGGCCGGCGGCCTGGATGCGGTCGTCGCGCATGTACCAGTCGCCGCGCGCGTCCAGCGCCAGCCAGCCGTGGCAGTGCGGCACGTTGGGCCATTTCTTCAGGGCGGCTTCGACGATGGCGTCCATGGTGCGGGTCCGGTGGATCAGCGGTGCTGGGCCAGCCAGCCTGCCACGGCTTGCGGCAGCGTGTGCACATGGGCCGGGAATCGCCCCTGCGGAAAGCCGACATGGCCGCCGTGCGGCGGCTGCCACAACTGCACATGCCGCCCGACCTCGCCAGGCCGCGGCAGGCTGGCCGCGGGCACGAACGGGTCGTTCAGCGCATTGAGCACCAGCGCCGGGATGCGGATGCGCGCCAGGTGCGGCTTGGCCGAGGCACGGGCCCAGTAGTCGGCGGTGTCGCGGAAGCCGTGCAGCGGCGCGGTGAACAGGTTGTCGAACTGGTACAGGTCGCTGGCGGCCAGCAGGGCCTCGCGGTTGAACAGGCCCGGGTGCTGGGCCAGCTTGGCCAGCGCCTTGGGCTTCATGGTCTGCAGGAACATGCGGGTGTAGACCTGCCGGTTGAAGCCACGGCCGATGGCCTGGCCGCTGGCCGCCAGGTCCACTGGCGAGCACACCGCCGCCACCGCGCTGGCCACCGCGGCAGCGCTGTCGCCGGCCTCCTGCGCCCAGCGCAGCAGCGCATTGCCGCCCAGCGAGATGCCCACCGCCTGCACCGGCCCCGGACTCTGCAGCCGCAGGCGGCCGAGGATCCAGCCGATCTCCTCGAAGTCGCCCGAGTGGTAGGCCCGCGGCGCCAGGTTCAGCGGGCCCGAGCAGCCGCGGAAGTGCGGCACGGCCATCCGCCAGCCCGCCGCCGCCGCCCAGCGCGCGAAGGCCTGGGCATAGTGGCTGGCCGACGAGCCCTCCAGCCCGTGGAACAGCACCAGCAGCGGCGTGCCGGCCGGCGCGGGGGTGTCGAGGAAGTCGACCTCGATGAAGTCGGCGTCGGGCGTGGTCCAGCGCTCGCGGCGCCAGCGCGGCGCAGGCCCCGGCGCAGGCGCGTGGCGGGCCAGCTTGGCGGCCCAGATGGTCTGCGCATGGCCGCCAGGCAGCCACCAGGGGGCGCGGAAGGCCTGCATGCGCGCCGTCACCACGCCTCAGTGCAGCACCGACGGCGCTTCCACGATCTCCGGTGTCTCCTGCGCGGTGCCGGGGCTGGCATGGTGGGCCACCATGCGCCAGCCCTGGGCGGTCTTGATGTAGACGTTGGTGGCCACCACGAAGCCGGTGCGGGCGCCCTCGGACGTCTGCAGCTCGATGCGCTCGACCAGGTTGTGCACCGCGCTGTCGATCGAGTGCACCCGCCGCACCCGCTCGGGCTGGGCCTGGATGCGGCCGCTGCTGGCAAACACCGCCTCGAAGGCGACGCGGATGGCCTGCTGCCCCACCACCCGCGGTCCGCCGGGGTGCACGCAGAACACCTCGTCGTCGTCGGCCCACAGGGCCATCAGCTTGTCCAGGTCGGCCTCGCGCAGGGCCTCGTAGAACTGCGCCTCGACATCGTCGGGCGAGGCCATCAGGTGGGCGGCGCGGGGCGGCGTGATGGGCATGGCAGGCGTCAGCGGAAGACCACCGACTTGTGGCCGTTCATCAGCACCCGGTGCTGCACATGCCAGCGCACTGCGCGGGCCAGCACCACGCATTCCACATCGCGGCCCACGGCGGTGATCTGCTCGGCCGACATGGCGTGGTCCACCCGCTCCACGTCCTGCTCGATGATCGGGCCCTCGTCCAGGTCGGCCGTGACGTAGTGCGCAGTCGCGCCGATCAGCTTCACGCCGCGGGCATGGGCCTGGAAGTACGGCTTGGCGCCCTTGAAGCTGGGCAGGAAGCTGTGGTGGATGTTGATCGCCCGGCCCTTGAGCACGGCGCAGAACTCGGGGCTCAGGATCTGCATGTAGCGCGCCAGCACCACCAGGTCGATGCGCTCGCGGTCGATCAGGGCCTCCACCTGCTGCTCCTGCGCGCGCTTGGTGGTGGCATCCGCCCCGGGCGGCAGCGGCAGGTGGTGGAACGGGATGCCGTAGCTGTCGGCCAGCGCGGCGTAGGTGGCGTGGTTGGAGACGATGGCCGGGATGTCCACCGCCAGCTGCCCGCTTTTCCAGCGGAACAGCAGGTCGTTCAGGCAATGGCCGTGGTTGCTGACCATCAGCAGCAGGCGCGGGCGCTGCGCCACCGCATGGAAGCGTGCATCCATTCCGTGCTGCGTGCGTACATGGCTGAACAGGTTCTCCAGCATCGCCACGTCGGCCAGGTGCGGAGGTGCCGCAAAGTGCACACGCATGAAGAACAAACCCGTGGCATCCTCACCCTGCACGTCACCGAACTGCTGGGAGTCGATGATGTTGCAGCCAGCCTGGTACAGCAGGCCGGAGACGGCATGGACGATGCCGGTGGTGTCCCGGCAGGCCAAGGTGAGGATGAATTCATTCAGTCGCGACATGGTCGCGGATTGTAGGCAGCCCCCCTCGATGGCACGGAGACAACACAGGCACGCCCCACCGAAGGCCCAACCCCGATGAAGACACCCCAGACCGATTGGACCGCGCGCAGCCAGGAGCTGGCGCAGCAGCTGGCACGCAGTGCCCTCGGCGACCGCGCCGCCTTCCGCCGCGTCTACGCGCTCAGCAGTGGCCACCTGTATGCGGTCATCCTGCGCATCCAGCGTGACCGCGACCTCGCCGACGACCTGCTGCAGGAGGTCTACGTCAGCGCCTGGAAAGCCGCTGGCAGCTTCGATGCCCAGCGCGCCCAGCCGCTGACCTGGCTGACCCACATCGCCCGCAACAAGGCCATCGACAGCCTGCGCCGGGCACAGGCCCAGCCGCGCCTGGAATCGCTGCACGGCGACGATGACGACGACGACCGGCCCGATGGCGCCGAGCGGCTGGCCGACGACGCCCCCGGCCCGGCCGACCTGCTGGAGCGCGCCAGCGATGCCCGCCAGCTCGGCCACTGCATGGAGGGCCTGAGCGCCCAGCAGCGGCAGAGCGTGGCGCTGGCCTTCTTCGACGGCCTGTCCCATGCCGAGGTGGCCGACCAGCTGCGCCAGCCGCTGGGCACGGTCAAGAGCTGGGTGCGCCGCGCCCTGCTGACGCTCAAGACCTGCCTGGAGCGGTCCGCACAACGGGACGCCGGTGACGGCGCCGTGGGAATCTGACATGGATTACGCCAACAAGACCCTGGCCGATGCGCTGGCGGCCCAGTACGTGGCCGGCACGCTGCGCGGTGGTGCTCGGCGCCGTTTCGAGGCCCTGCTGCCCGGCCACCCGGCGCTGCGGGCGGCCGTGGCCGACTGGCAGGCCCGGTTGATGCCGCTGACCGCGGTGATCGAGGAGCAGACGCCGCCAGCCCACACCTGGGACCGCATCGCCCAGCGGCTGTGGCCCGAGGCGGCCGCACCGGCCGCGGCGCCGCCGCTGCCATGGTGGCGCGGCCTGGCCTTCTGGCGCGGGCTGTCGGGCTTTGCCACGGTGGCCGCGCTGGGGCTGGCAGTGCTGCTGACCCGGCCCGATGTCAGCGAGCCGCCGGTGATGGTGGTGC
This sequence comes from Pseudaquabacterium pictum, assembly GCF_005403045.1. GTDB lineage: Bacteria > Pseudomonadota > Gammaproteobacteria > Burkholderiales > Burkholderiaceae_C > Pseudaquabacterium > Pseudaquabacterium pictum. The sequence continues at coordinate 130,015 of NZ_BJCL01000010.1, read as the reverse complement.
TGCAGACCACCGGCAAGGACCCGGCGGTGGCCGGCAGCGTGGTGGCCAGCTTCAGTGCCGACGGCCGCGCCGCCGTCGCCCGGCCGGTGCAGCCGGTGTCGGTGCAGACCGACCGCACGCTGGAGCTGTGGTGGGCACCGGCCGAAGGCAAGCCGAAGTCGCTGGGCCTGATCCGCGGCGACGGCGTCACCGTGCTGCGGCCCGGTGCCCTGCCAGGCGGCCTGAAGGGCAGCGGCATCGACCACATGGCCGTCAGCGTGGAGCCTGCCGGCGGCTCGCCGACGGGCCAGCCCACCGGGCCCGTGGTGTTCTACGGCAAGCTGGTGCCCTGAAGTCCCTGGGCCGCCGGCAACGGCAGCGTGACGCTGAAGCAGCTGCCCACGCCAGGGGTGCTCTGCACCGCGATGCGCCCGCCCATCAGCCGCACCAGGTGGTGGGTGACCGTCAGGCCGATGCCGGTGCCCTCCACCGGCCCCTGGGCCTGACCGAGGCGGTTGAAGGGCTCGAACAGCTGGGCGCACTCGTCGGCGGTCAAGCCGGGGCCGGTGTCGTGCACCTGCAGCTGCGCCTCGCCGTCGGCCGCCAGCAGGCGCACCAGCACCCGGCCGCCGGGCCGGTTGTACTTGACGGCATTGCTCAGGAGGTTGATCAGCACCTGGCGCAGGCGGGTGCGGTCGGCCCAGGCCAGCACGCCGCTGCCCTCGCAGGCCAGCGCCAGGTCGTGGCGGGCGGCGGCGGCCTCCACCATGGCCAGGGCGTCGTCGGCCAGCGGCCGCAGGTCCAGCGCCTGTGGCGCCAGCGGCAGGCGGCCAGCCTCGATGCTGGTGAGATCGAGCAGGTCGTCGATCATCGCCAGCAGGTGCTCGCCCGACTGGCGGATCAGCGCCAGCCAGCGCTGCTGGTCGGGCGCCAGCGGTGCCTGCGGGTCCAGGCCCATCAGCTGGGCGAAGCCCAGCACCGCGTTGAGCGGCGTGCGCAGCTCATGGCTCATGCGCGAGAGGAACTCGTTCTTGGCCAGGTTGGCCGCCTCGGCCACACGCTGGCGGTGGTCGGCGCGGGCCAGCGCATGCCACTCGGTCAGGTCCTCGAAGTAGCCGTGCCACAGCACGCGGCCATCGGGCTCGCGCTGCGGCGAGGCACTGCCGCGGATCCAGCGCAGCGCGCCATCGGTGCGGTGCACCTGGAACTCCTGCACCCAGGGCGTCAGGCTGACGCCGGAGGCATCGATGCTGGCCATCACCACGGCGCGCTGCGCGGCCTCCACCCGGCGCAGCAGCCGGGCGGCATCGGCCGCCAGCTCGGCCGGAGCCACGCCGAACAGCGCCAGGCTGCGCTCGCTGATGTAGGGAAAGCGGCCGAAGCCGTCGTCGTCGCGCTGGAACTGGAACAGCGCGCCGGGCACATGCGCGGCGATCTTGCCCAGCCGCTGGGTAGCCGCGCTGGCCGCCGCCTCGGCCTGGCGCTGGGTGGTGATGTCGGCCTGCACACCCACCATGCGCAGCGGCTGGCCGTCGGGTGTCCAGTCGACGATGCGGCCGCGCTCCTGCAGCCAGTGCCAGCTGCCATCGGCCGCGCGGGCGCGGTAGATGTGGGCGTAGTGCTCCGTCTCGCCACGGGCATGGCGCAGGTAGGCCTCGTGGTTGGCGGCGCGGTCGTCGGGGTGGATCAGGCCATCCCAGTCCTGCTGGGTGCGGCGCGCGGGGGCCTGCGGATAGCCGAGCTGCTGGAAGCCTTCGTCGATGTCGCCCAACCGGTCGCTGGGGATGTGCCACTCCCAGACGAAGGTGCCGGCACCACGCAGCGCCGCCCGCACCAGGGCACCGCCGCTGGCCGAGCCCGCCTGGTCCGGCGCCGGCTGGCTGGCCCGGCTGCGCAGGCGCAGCGCCGCCAGGGCGTCGGTGACCGGGGCCAGCGCCTGCGCCGCAGGCACGGCAGGCAGGTCGGCTGCCGGTGCCAGGCACAGGCGGCCCACGGCCGCGCCCAGGCGCTGCAGCGGCAGGTGCAGCGTGCTGCCATCGGCATGGGCCGGGGCGGTACACGGGTTGTCGTCGACCCAGGCGCGGCGCCCGCTGGCCAGGGCCAGATCGGCCAGCAGCTGGGCCACGGCATGGGCCGGGTCGTCCCGGTCGAGCTGCGTCAGCAGGGCCGACTGGGCCAGTGCCAGCAGCTGCGCCGGGTCAGGCAGTGCGGCGTCGGCCGGCATGGCCACGGGCCGTCGGGCGGCTGCCGTCAGTGTGCGTGCAGCTGCTCGCCGGCCTTGAGGCGGTAGACGGTGCCGCAGTAGGGGCACTTGCCCTCGCCGGTGGTGGCCACGTCGATGAACACCTTGGGGTGGGTGCTCCAGAGGGCCATCTTCGGGTTCGGGCAGGCCACCACACCGGGGCCCTGCACATCCTGGGCGGTCACTTCGACCACGGCGACGGGTTGGGTCATGGCGTCAGACCTTGGTGAGCCATTCGGCGTACTTGGGGTTGCGGCCGTTGACGATGTCGAAGAAGGCCGCCTGGATCTTCTCGGTGATCGGCCCGCGGCTGCCGCGGCCGAGTTCGATGCGGTCGAGCTCGCGGATCGGCGTGACTTCGGCGGCGGTGCCGGTGAAGAAGGCCTCGTCGCAGATGTAGACCTCGTCGCGGGTGATGCGCTTTTCCTTCAGCGTCAGACCCAGGTCGTTGCAGATGTTGAAGATGGTGTCGCGGGTGATGCCGTTGAGCGCACCGGCGGACAGGTCGGGCGTGTAGACCACGCCCTTCTTGATGATGAACAGGTTCTCGCCCGCGCCTTCGCTGACGAAGCCGGCCGAGTCCAGCAGCAGGGCCTCGTCGTAGCCCTCATCCGTGGCTTCCATGTTGGCCAGGATGCTGTTGGTGTAGTTGCTCACCGCCTTGGCCTGGGTCATCGTGATGTTGACGTGGTGGCGGGTGTAGCTGCTGGTCTTGACGCGGATGCCGCGGGCCAGGCCTTCCTCGCCCAGGTAGGCGCCCCAAGGCCAGGCCGCCACCATCAGGTGGATGGTGTTGCCCTTGGGGCTGACGCCCAGCTTCTGGTCACCGATCCACACCAGCGGGCGCAGGTAGCAGCTCTCGAGCTTGTTCTCGCGCACCACGTCGAGCTGGGCCTGCATCACCTGCTCGGGCGTGAACGGGATCTTCATGCGCAGGATCTTGGCGCTGTTGAACAGGCGCTCGGTGTGTTCCTGCAGGCGGAAGATGGCCGTGCCCTGGGCGGTGTTGTAGGCCCGCACGCCCTCGAAGGCGCCACAGCCGTAGTGCAGGGTGTGGCTGAGCACATGGATCTTGGCGTCGCGCCAGTCGACCATCTGCCCGTCCATCCAGATCTTGCCGTCGCGGTCGGACATGGACATCGGAATTCCTCATTGGATGCAGAGCGGCGATTCTATGCGGCGGTCCACCGCCGGCACCCCGTGTGACGGGCTTCACGCCCGGTGCAGGAAGCGATCGTTTTTGCCACTTTTGCACGCCCGGACCCCCCGCAGCTCCGGGGGTGGCGGGCCTCGCAAGCGGGCCGCGGTCGGTCACAGTCCGGTCCATCCCGGAGCGACCACTCCAGCCAAAGAACCCGACCATGCACACCACCGCCAAGACCTTCGCCCGCACCCTGGCCATCGCCACCCTGGCTGCCGCCAGCCTCACCGCCCACGCCGGCAAGCCGGCCAACCCGGGCAAGGGGCATGGCGTGGGCCATGGCGGCAGCAACGTCACGCTGGGCGCCTGCCAGCTGACCGACCTGTCGGTGGCCGCCACGGCCTGCGCCGGCTATGTCGGCGGCAACGACAGCGCGGGCGAGCTGGCCGCGCTGGTCGGCGGCACCAGCTGGCAGGGCCTGTCACTGGCCTCGCTGACGGCATACAAGGACAGCAACATCGGCAGCGGCTCCACGGTGGCCGTCTTCGATGCCGCGCGCACCACGCTCGACGAATCGCGCGGCACGCTGAGCTTCCTGCAACACATCGGCGGCCCGTTCATCATCACCCTGAAGGGAGGCAACGAAGTGGCGGCCTATCTGATGGGCCCGGGCGTCACCGCCGGCACGGTGATCAACTTCGACATTCCCGACGTCCAGAGCGCAGGCCTGTCGCACGCCACGGTGTGGGCCGCTGCCAGCGACATTGCCGCGCCAGTGCCCGAGCCCGAGACCTACGCCCTGATGCTGGTCGGCCTGGCCGCCGTGGGCTTCGTCGCCCGCCGCCGCGCCTGAGACCGGAGGCCGGCCACGCTCAGGCCGGCTCGGGCGGCCGCGCGAACGACCACCGCACGCAGCGGCCCTTGACCAGTTCCACCGTCACCGATGCGCCGGAAGCGTCGGTCCAGCGAAAGGTTTCCGGGTCGTCGGCCAGCTTCTCGCCCAGGCTGCGGGTGAGCAGGATGATGTCCATCAGCCGGTGGCCCTTCTTCAGGTGGGCCTGCAGCATCACCGCGCTGGCCACATGGCCCACCGGCGCGCCACCGGCCACGCGCATGGCCCGCAGCGCGCGGGTGAACTGCAGCAGCAGCCAGAAGACGATGACCGACAACGCCAGCAGCACCCCCTGCCAGCCCCACTGCACCCAGCCCAGCGCCACGCCGACCACCGCCAGCGCCCAACCCAGTCTTGCGTCCATGCCTGTCCTGCCTGTGTGTGATCCGGCGCGGGACTAGAGCCCGCGCACCACCTCGATCGCTTCCTCGATGCGCTCGACCGCATGCACCGTGAGGCCTTCGATCGGCTTCTTGGGTGCATTGGCGCGCGGCACCAGGGCGATGGAAAAACCCAGCTTGGCAGCTTCCTTCAGCCGCTCCTGCCCGCGCGGGGCCGGCCGCACCTCGCCGGCCAGGCCCACCTCGCCGAAGGCGAAGAAGCCGCTGGGCAGCGCCTTGCCGCGCAAGGATCCCTGGATGGCCAGCAGCACCGCCAGGTCGGCCGCCGGCTCGGAAATGCGCACGCCGCCGACCGCATTGACGAACACGTCCTGGTCGCCGCACTGCACGCCGGCGTGGCGGTGCAGCACCGCCAGCAGCATGGCGAGGCGGTCGCGCTCCAGGCCGACCGACAGCCGCCGCGGGCTGGGCCCGCCACTGTCGACCAGCGCCTGGATCTCCACCAGCAGCGGCCGCGTGCCCTCCAGCGTGACCAGCACGCAGCTGCCCGGCACCGGCGCGCCGTGGGTGGACAGGAAGATCGCGCTGGGGTTGCTGACACCCTTGAGCCCGCGCTCGGTCATCGCGAACACGCCGATCTCGTTGACCGCGCCGAAGCGGTTCTTGATCGCCCGCACCAGCCGGTAGCTGCTGTGGGTGTCGCCCTCGAAATACAGCACCGTGTCGACGATGTGCTCCAGCACCCGCGGGCCGGCCAGCGCGCCTTCCTTGGTGACATGGCCGACCAGCACGATGGCGCAGCCGCTGGCCTTGGCGGTGCGGGTGAGCTGCGCCGCGCATTCGCGCACCTGGGCCACGCTGCCGGGGGCGCTGGTGAGCTGGTCGCTGTAGACGGTCTGGATCGAGTCGATCACGCAGAAGGCCGGTGATTCAACCGCCAGCGCCGCCTGGATCTTCTCCAGCTGGATCTCGGCCAGCACCCGCAGCTGGGTGCCGGCCAGGCCGAGGCGGCGGGCCCGAAGTGCCACCTGGGCACCGCTTTCCTCACCGGTGACATACAGCACCTTGACCTGTGAACTCAGGGTTTCGGCCGCCTGCAGCAGCAGCGTGCTCTTGCCGATGCCGGGGTCGCCGCCGATCAGCACCACGCCGCCTTCGACGATGCCGCCGCCCAGCACCCGGTCCAGCTCGGGCTGGCCGGTGGGCGTGCGCTCGACGTCGGCCGCCTCGATCTCCGACAGCGTGGTCACCGCCTGGGTCTTGGCCAGGCTCTGGTAGCGGTGGCGGGCGGCACCGCTGGCCTCGGCGACGGTCTCCTCCAGGGTGTTCCATTCGCCGCAGCCGGGGCACTTGCCCAGCCACTTGGCGCTGCTGGCGCCGCAGGCGTTGCAGGTGTACTGGGTCTTGTCCTTGGTGGCCATGGCGCGTATTGTCGCCATCGCGCCAGGTCCAGCCCCGGCGAAGCACCACAAGGACGCGAGGAGACACCGATGCGCCGCACCCTCACAGCCACCGCACTGGCCTGCCTGGCCCTGGGTGCGGATGCCGGCCTGCCCACCCTCACGCTGACTGCGCAATCGCCCACCACCATCATGGCCGGCGGCACGGTCGACTTCCGGCTGGATTTCTTCCAGATCCAGGAGGGCTGGAGCTTCGACAACGGCGATGGCGAGCCATCACCGGACATCGGCTTCCAGCGCTGGCAATCAGCCTACCGCGAAGCCTGGAACGACCGGCTGACCGATCTGGACCTGCAACTGCTGGTGGGCGGCAGGCCGGTGCAGCAGCGCAACACCCAACCCGACGCCGCGCCACGCACCGACTACACCACCAGCTGGCAGGTGACCCTGCGCTTCGACCAGCCTGGCCTGCACACCGTGACGGCCGCCGCCCTGGTCACGCAGGCCAAGGATCTGTACCGCGCCGTCACGGTGGGCACGCGCGAATGCGTGGGCTTCGACAATTCGGTGCAGTGCACGCTGTGGGATTTCCGGGACGAGGTGCTGGACGATCTGGCCTGGACCGAGACGACACCGGCCGTCAGCGCCAGCCTGCAGGTGCAGGCCGTGCCCGAGCCGGCCACCACCGCACTGTGGCTGGCCGGCCTGGCCGGCCTGGCGCTGCGGGCCCGGCGCCGCGCAGGCTGATCAGGCCACCGCGACCGGCACCCGCCGTGCCAGCGCGCACATCAGCTCGTAGCCGATGGTGCCGGCGGCGGCGGCCGGCTCGTCGATCGGCAGCACGGCACCGCCCGGGCCGCGGCCCCACAGCGTGACCTCGCTGCCGATGCCGGCGGCCGGCACCGGCGTCAGGTCGACGGTGAGCATGTCCATCGACACCCGGCCCACGGTGCGGCAGCGCACGCCGTCCACCAGCACCGGCGTGCCGGTGGGGCACAGGCGCGGGTAACCGTCGGCATAGCCGCAGGCGACGACGCCGATGCGCATGGCCTGCGGCGCGGTGAAGCTGCTGCCATAGCCCACGGTGTCACCGGGCTGCAGATCCTGCAGGCCGATGATCTGGCTGCGCAGCGTCATCGCCGGCTGCAGCTGCCAGTGGTCGATGCCGTGCTGCGGAACGTCGGGCGCGCTGCCGTAGCAGAGGATGCCGGCGCGCACCCAGTCGCTGGCCACGCCGCCGGGGCCCATGTGGCGCAGCACCGCAGCGCTGTTGCTGATGCTGCGCTCGCCCGGCAAATCCTGCGTGGCGGCCTGGAAGGCAGCCACCTGGTGGGCGATGCCGCGCGGGCCGTCGGCATCGCTGAAGTGCGTCATCAGCGAGATCTCGTCGACCTGCGGCAGCGCATTCAGCCGCGCCCAGGCCTGGCGGAAGGCCGCCGGCGTGAAGCCCAGGCGGTTCATGCCGCTGTTCATCTTGAGGAACACCCGGTGCGGCGCATGGGTCTTGTGGCGGGCCAGCCAGTCGATCTGCTGCTCACAGTGCACCGCATGCCACAGGCTCAGGCGCGAGCACAGCTCCAGGTCGCGCGGCTCGAACACGCCTTCGAGCAGCAGGATCGGGCCGCGCCAGTCCAGCGCGCGCAGGCGTTCGGCCTCGGCCAGATCGAGCAGGGCGAAGCCGTCGGCGCCGCGCAGGCCGGCAAAAGCCCGCTCGATGCCGTGGCCGTAGGCGTCGGCCTTGACCACCGCCCACACCCTGGCATCCGGCGCATGGGCGCGGGCACGCGCCAGGTTGTGGGCCAGGGCATCGGGGTGGATCAGGGCTTCGATCGGGCGGGGCACGGTGGACTCAAGCGTGGTCGGCGGGAGCGCCGGAGGTGAATCGGCAATTCTGACAGCGCGGGCAGACGTCACGGGGAGCCTGGCAAGGTGCGTGCTATAACCGCGCCGCGTCCGGGCATCGCCACCCGGACGGCATGCATGGTGCCGTCAGCCTGGCCCCCTTGCGTACCGATCGGAGACAACGGTGGGGTGCCCCCCTCGCCGGTAGCACAGCCAGCAGCGGGCCGGAAAGCGGATGAAAAAAGGCTTCTACACCATCATGGCGGCGCAGTTCTTCAGCTCGCTGGCTGACAACGCGCTGCTGGTGGCTGCCATCGAACTGCTGAAGTCGTCGAACGCGCCGTCCTGGCAGGTGCCGGCGCTGGCGCCGATGTTCGCGCTGTTCTATGTGCTGTTGGCGCCCTTCGTCGGCGCCTTTGCCGACGCCGTGCCCAAGGGCCGCGTCATGTTCATCAGCAACAGCATCAAAGTGCTGGGCTGCCTGATGATGCTGTTCGGCAGCCACCCGCTGCTGGCCTATGCAGTGGTGGGGCTGGGGGCGGCGGCCTACTCGCCGGCCAAGTACGGCATCCTCACCGAGCTGCTGCCACCGTCGCAACTGGTCAAGGCCAATGGCTGGATCGAGGGCCTGACCATCGGCTCCATCATCCTGGGCATCCTGCTGGGCGGCCAGCTGATCGGCCCGCGCCTGTCGGGCCTGCTGCTGGGCTTCGACTTCCCCGGCATCGATTTCGGGGTCGACACACCGCCCGAAGCGGCCATTGCCGCCATGGTGCTGGTCTACATGCTGGCCGCCGTCATCAATCTCTACATCCCGCGCACCGAGGCGCCGCTGCGGCCGCTGGCGGCCAACCCGGCCGAACTGGTGCGCGACTTCGCCGACTGCAATTCACGCCTGTGGTCGGACAAGCTGGGCCAGATCTCGCTGGCCACCACCACCCTGCTGTGGGGCGTGTTCGGCAACCTGCGGGTGATCGTCTTCGCCTGGGCCGCCGCGGCGCTGGGCTACAGCACCATGCAGGCCTCCAACCTGGCCGGGGTGGTGATCCTGGGCTCGGTGATCGGCGCGGTGATCGCCTCGTCCACCCTGAAGCTCGACCGCGCGGTGGGCGTGCTGCCGCTGGGCATCGCGGTGGGCTTCCTGATGATCGGGCTGAACTTCCTCACCAACATCTGGACGGCGGTGCCCTTCCTGGTCGTCATGGGCGCGGTGTGCGGCTACCTGGTGGTGCCGATGAACGCGCTGCTGCAGCACCGCGGCCACAACCTGATGGGCGCGGGCCGGTCGATCGCAGTGCAGAACTTCAACGAACAGGCCTGCATCCTGGCGCTGGGTGCGCTGTACGTCGGCATGGTCAAGCTGGGGCTGTCGGCCTTCAGTGCCATCGCGGTGCTGGGCACCAGCGTGGCGGTGGTGATGTGGCTGATCCGCCGCTGGCACCAGCGCAACTGCATCGACCACAGCGACGAGGTCGAGCGCCTCCTCGCCATCGCCCGGACCGACAAGCATTGACCGGCGCCGCCGTCCAGGGCACCGCCCGCTGGCTGGCGGTGGGCGGCCTGGTGTTCAACGCCTTCACCTGGGGCGTCAGCTGGTGGCCGTTCCGCCAGCTGGGCGCCCAGGGGCTGCACCCGCTGTGGCTGACCGGCTGCATCTACAGCATCGCCGTGGTGGTGCTGCTGCTGGCGCGACCGGCGGCAGCCGGGCAGCTGCTGCGCACGCGCACGCTGTGGTGGCTGGTGCTGGCCGCCGGCGGCACCAACGCCTGCTTCAACTGGGCGGTGAGCATCGGCGACGTGGTGCGGGTGGTGCTGCTGTTCTACCTGATGCCGTTGTGGACGGTGCTGCTGTCGTGGGCGCTGCTGGGCGAGCGCATCAGCGCCCGCGGCGCGCTGCGGGTGGCGCTGGCACTGGCCGGCGCGCTGGTGGTGCTGTGGCCGGCTGGCGCGGCAGGCACGGCGCCGGTGGCCGGCACCGTGCCCGGGCTGCTGCCCGATGTGCTGGGGCTGCTGGGCGGCTTCTGCTTTGCGCTGAACAACGTGCTGCTGCGGCGCGAGGCGCACCAGCCCGAATCGGCCCGGGCGCTGGCGATGTTTGCCGGCGGTGCGGTGGTGTCCCTGGTGCTGGCCGCCTGGCTGACGGCCAGCGGCAGCGCGCAGCCGCCGCCACCGCTGGCCTGGGGCTGGGCGCTGGCGGCACTGGGCCTGGCGGCCTGGTTCCTGGCGTCGAACCTGACACTGCAGTACGGCGCGGCCCGGCTGCCGGCCAACACCACCTCGGTGGTGATGCTCAGCGAGGTGTTCTTCGCCAGCGCATCCGCCCTGGCGCTGGGCGCCGGCATGCTGGGCTGGCGCGAGGCGGTGGGTGCGCTGATGATCCTGGGCGGTGCGCTGCTGGCCACGGTGCAGCGCGACTGACGCGCTGCTACGGGCGCTGGCCGGGCTGCCGCGCACCGGCGCCGGTGGCGCCCGGCGGCCGGTACAGGCCCTGGCGGCCCAGCAGCTGGTCGAGCGCGGGCAGGTCCAGCGGCTTGCCGAGGTAGGCCTCGGCGCCGGCCAGCGTGCCACGCACCTGGTCGACCGGATCATGGAAGGCCGAGACCATCACCACCATCGGCGCCCGGCCGCCGGGATGGCGCAGCCGGTAGCGGATCTGGTGGCACAGCGTCAGACCGTCGGTGCGGCTGTGCGGGCCCAGGTCGACATCCAGGAACACCAGGCCGTAGACATGGTGGGTGAGCAGGTCGAGCGCACGCTCGCTGTGGCGGGCCAGGTCGGCCTCGACGCCATAGGCCAGCAGCTGGCGCTTGAGGAAGTGCAGCGCCACCTCGCTGTCGTCGACCAGCAGGGCGCGTGGCGTGACCAGCGGCCGGCGCAGCGCCTCCAGCTCGCGGCGGCGGGCCTCGCGCGGATCCAGCTGGGCCGGATGGCGGCGCGGCGGCGGGGCGTCGTCGTCGGCGCGGCGGGTGGGCAGGCCCGGCAGTTCCAGCGTGCCGATGGTGCGCAGCGCACCCTGGCCCAGGCTGCTGGGCAGCGGCAGCGGCAGCGGCTGCGAGGCCGGGTTGTCACGCTGGGCCATCAGCGCGTCCAGCTCGCGCAGCACCTGGGTCTGGTCGATCGGTCGCATCATCCAGGCGCCGGCCTCGGGCGGGGCCAGGGCACCGATGAACAGCGCGTCCTGCACGCGGCCCAGGGTCTGCAGCAGTTCCAGCACACCGGGCTCGTCGGCGTCGGCGATCACCAGGTCGGCCAGGTCGGCGTTGAGCACATGGGCATAGCGCGGCAGGCTGCGGCCACTGAGCTGGAAATACGACGCCAGCGCCTTGCGGTCGAAGGCGCTGAAACCGAGGATGGCGACCGGGATCGGGACGGGCATGGCCGGACGGAGGGAGCAGGTGCCGCAGTATGGCCCGGTCGCCAGCGGGGCGCCAGCACCGCTGGCGACCCGGCGGGCAAAACCCGGGGATACGATGAGGAGTTCGCCACTGCCTGCCACGCGCTGCACACCGCCATGCCCGCCACCACCCTTCCCGATCTCACGCTGCAGGACATCACCGGCCAAACCGTGCGCCTGGCCGACCATGCCGGGCAGGTGCTGCTGATCGTCAACACCGCCAGTGCCTGCGGCTTCACGCCGCAGTTCGCCGGGCTGGAGACGCTGTGGACCACCTACCGCGACCGCGGCCTGGTGGTGCTGGGTTTTCCCAGCAACGAGTTCGGCGGCCAGGACCCGGGCAGCAACGACCAGATCGCCAGCTTCTGCCAGCTGAACTACGGCGTCAGCTTCCCGATGATGGCCAAGACCCAGGTCAACGGCGGCGACGCCCACCCGCTGTTCGCCTGGCTGAAGGACGAGGCGCCCGGCCTGCTGGGCAGCAAGGGCATCAAGTGGAACTTCACCAAGTTCCTGGTCGGCCGCGACGGCCGGGTGATCAAGCGCTACGCGCCGCAGGATGCGCCGGCCAAGCTGGCCAGCGACATCGAACAAGCCCTGGCCAGCTGACGCGCCCGGGATAATCGGCGGCTTCATTCAGGAGCCCCCGATGTTCGAGCACATCCAGCCCTACGCGGGCGATCCGATCTTCGCCCTGGTCGACGCCTTCCATGCCGATGCCCGGCCGCAGAAGGTGAATCTGTCGATCGGCATCTACTTCGACGAACAGGGCCGCCTGCCGGTGCTGCCCAGCGTGCAGCAGGCCGAGGCCCGCATCCTGGCCGCCGGCGGCGCCAAGCCCTACCTGCCGATGGAGGGCGACGCCGCCTGCCGCGCCGAAGTGGCCAAGCTGCTGCTGGGCGGCGGCCACCCGGCCATCACCGAAGGCCGCGTGGCCACCATCCAGACGGTGGGCAGCTCGGGCGGGCTGAAGGTGGGCGCCGACTTCCTCAAGACCTGGCTGCCCGAGGCCGGCGTCTGGGTCAGCGATCCGACCTGGGACAACCACCGCTCGATGTTCGAGGGCAGCGGCTTCCGGGTGGAAACCTACCCGTACTACGACGCGGCCACCGGCGGCGTGCGCTTCGATGCGATGCTCGACACCCTGCGCGGCCTGCCGGCACGCAGCATCGTGCTGCTGCATGCCTGCTGCCACAACCCCACCGGCGTCGACCTGAGCCCGGCGCAGTGGGACGCGCTGATCCCGGTGCTGCGCGAGCGCCAGCTGCTGCCCTACCTGGACCTGGCCTACCAGGGCTTCGGCGACGGCATCGACGAGGATGCCTATGCGGTGCGGGCGCTGGCGGCGGCCGGCCTCACCTACTTCGTCGCCAACTCGTTCTCCAAGAGCATGAGCGTCTACGGCGAGCGCTGCGGCGCGCTGAGCGCGGTGTGCGCGACGAAGGCCGAAGCCGACCTGGTGCTGGGCCAGCTGCGCTTCACCGTGCGGCGCATCTATTCCAGCCCGGGCATCCATGCGGCCAAGATCGTCGCCCATGTGCTGGGCGATGCCGACCTGCGCGCGCTGTGGCAGGCCGAGCTGGCAGCCATGCGCGAGCGCATCGCCGCGATGCGGGTGGCGCTGCATGCACGCCTGACCACGCTGGCACCGGGGCGCGACTTCGGCTACTTCCTCAGCCAGCGCGGCATGTTCAGCTACACCGGCCTGAGCGCTGCCCAGGTCGACCAGCTGCGCGAGCAGCATGCGGTCTACCTGATCCGCTCGGGCCGCATCTGCGTGGCCGGGCTGAACACCGGCAACGTCGACCGCACGGCCGAGGCCATGGCCGCGGTGCTGCGCGGCTGAGAAGTTGTGTGAGAACCCAGCCGGGCTGCCGTCCTACAACCGGCAGCCGCCGCGGCTGACGCTGGCGGCGGCTGCCGGGCAGCACCATGGCGCCAGAGCACCGGCACACCCGCCGCGCACCTGGAGCCCACCATGCCACACCTCCGCCTGAACACCCTGCTGCCGGCGCTGCTGCTGGCACTGGCCACCAGCGCAGCCCTGGCGCTGCCGCGCGACAGCCAGGCCGATGCCACCTACCGGCAAGACCGCGCCGCCTGCCTGGCGGGGCGCAGCGCCCAGGACCGCCACACCTGCCTGAAGGAAGCCGGCGCCGCACGCGCCGAGACCCGCCGCCACAGCCTGGACAACGGCGAAGGCCCGGAGCAGCTGCGCGCCAACGCGCTGCGCCGCTGCCAGCGGGTGCTGGAGGCCGACCGCACGGCCTGCGAGCGCATGGCGCTGGGCGAGGGCACACGCAGCGGCTCGGTGGCCGAAGGCGGCGTGCTGACCCAGATCACCACGACAGTGCCCGCCGTGCCGCCGGCACCGGCCGCGTCACGCTGAGCAGCACGCCGATGGACACCACCCGCCACGACCTGCCCGAGCTGTTTGCCCAGCTGGGGCTGCAGAACACGCCGGAAGCGATCCGCACCTTCATCCAGCACCACCGCCCGTTGGACGGCAACATCCTGCTGCGCGACGCGCCGTTCTGGAGCCCGGCCCAGGCGGCGCTGATCCGCGAAAGCTTCGGCCAGGACAGCGACTGGGCGCTGGTGGTCGACGAGCTGAACACCCAGCTGCGCGCCCACCCCGACCCCGCCGACCTGCCGCAGGGCTGACCCGGCGGCAGAGGCCGGCCCGCCTCAGTCGTGCTTGATGGCCACGGTCTTCAACGACGAGAAGCCGTACAGCGCCTCGAAGCCCTTCTCGCGGCCGTGGCCCGAGTGCTTGACGCCGCCGAACGGCAGCTCGATGCCACCACCCGCGCCGTAGTTGTTGATGAACACCTGGCCGCAATGCAGCTTGCGCGCCATGCGCAGCTGGCGGCCGCCGTCGCGCGTCCACACGCCGGCCACCAGGCCGTAGTTGGTGCCGTTGGCGATGGCCAGCGCCTCGGCCTCGCCGTCGAACGGGATCATCACCTGCACCGGGCCGAAGATCTCCTCCTGCGCCAGCCGGTGATCGGCCGTGGCCGGCGCCAGCAGCGTGGGCGGCACGTAGCAGCCGCCGGCGGGCAGGTTGGCCGGCAGCGTGGCCTGGGCGGCCACCTGCAGGCCGGTGTCGCGGGCGATGGCCAGGAAACCCTGCACGATCTCGCGCTGGCGCGGCGAGATCACCGGGCCCACGTCCAGGTCGTCCATCGCCGGGCCCACGCGCAGCGCGGCGTAGCGCTCGGCCATGCGGCGCCGCACCTCGTCAAACACCGGTCGCTCCACCAGGATGCGGCTGGCCGCCGAGCAGGTCTGGCCGCAGTTCTGGATGCCGGCGTTGACCAGGAAGGGCAGGGCCGCGTCCAGGTCGGCATCGGCGAAGACGATCTGCGGGCTCTTGCCACCCAGCTCCAGCGTGACGGGGATGGTGTTCTGCGCCGCCGCCGTCTGGATCAGCTGGCCCACCGCCACCGAGCCGGTGAACGACAGGTGGGCCACGCCGCGGTGGCTGGACAGCGCGGCGCCGGCCTCCTCGCCCAGGCCGGGCACGATGGCCAGCGCGCCCGCCGGCAGCCCCGCTTCCAGCGCGATGTGGCCGAAGGCCAGCGCAGTGAGGCAGGCCTCCTCGGCGGGCTTGAGCACGCAGGCATTGCCCATGGCCAGCGCCGCGCCCACGCTGCGGCCGATGATCTGCATCGGGTAGTTCCAGGGCACGATGTGGCCGGTGACGCCGTGCGGCTCGCGCAGCGTCAGCGCGGTGTAGCCGTTGGCGAACGGGATGGTCTCGCCATGCACCTTGTCGGCCGCGCCGCCGTAGAACTCCAGGTAGCGGGCCATGGCCACCGCATCGGCGCGGCCCTGCTTGACCGGCTTGCCGACGTCCAGCGCCTCCAGGCGGGCCAGCTCGTCGGCGCGCTGCAGCGTCAGCGCGCTCATCTTCAGCAGGATGCGGCCGCGCTCGGCGGCAGTCAGCTGGCCCCAGGGGCCGGTGAGCGCGGCCTGGGCGGCGGCCACGGCGGCGTCCACGTCGGCGGCGTTGCCGCGGGCAATCTGCGCGAGCAGGCTGCCGTCGCTGGGGTTCAGCAGCGGCAGGGTCTCGCCACTGGCGCAGGCGCGCCAGTGGCCGTTGATCAGGACCTGGGTGGTGTCGAAGCCGACGGTGGACATGGGGTGCTCCTGGAGAGAAGCCCGATTATCGGCAGCGCACCGCTGCAGGCACACTGGCAGCGCCATGCACCAGCCCAGCACCACGCCACGCCCGTCGCTGTACCACCGCTACCAGGTGCACGCACCCTGGCTGCCGTCGGCCCACCCGCCGCAGCCGCGGCACCGGGTGGTGATTGCCGGTGCCGGCCCGGCCGGCCTGGTGACAGCGCTGGAGCTGGCCCGCCACGGCGTGCCCAGCGTGGTGCTGAATGCCGAGCTGCAGGTGTCGGCCGGCAGCCGGGCCATCGTCTTCACCCGGCGCACGCTGGAGATCCTGCAGCAGGTGGGCGTGGCCGGCCGGTTGATGGCGCAGGGCCTGCCCTGGCGCTGCGGCAACTCGTTCTACCGCGGCCAGCGGGTGTTCCGCATGGAGGCGCCGCATGACGACGACGACCGCTTCGGCCCGATGCTCAACATCCAGCAGCAGTTCCTGGAAGAGGCCCTGATCGACGCCTGCGCCGCCACCGGCCTGGTCGACCTGCGCTGGGGCAACCTGCTGACGCAGGTGGACCAGCAGCCCGACCATGCCTGTCTGACCATCGACACGCCGGAAGGCCCGTACACCCTGCAGGCGGATTGGCTGGTGGCCGCCGACGGCGGCCGCTCGGCCATCCGCAGCCAGCTGGGCTTGAAGATGGAGGGCGCGTCGTTCGAGAGCCTGTTCGTCATCGCCGACATCCGCATCGACCTGCCCTACCCCACCGAGCGGCTGGCCTTCTTCGACCCCGACTGGAACCGCGGCAACACCATCCTGATGCACCGCGAGCCGCATGGCATCTGGCGGGTGGACTACCAGCTGCCGCCGGGCGAGACGCCGGAACAGGCGCTGCAGCCTGACTCGATGCGCACCCGCATCGACGCCCAGCTGGCGATGATCGGCCACGCGGGCACGCCCTGGGAGATGGACTGGTGCTCGGTGTACGCGGCACGCACGCTGACGCTGCCCGACTACCGGGTGGGCCGCGTGCTGTTTGCCGGCGATGCGGCGCACCTGCTGCCGATCTTCGGCGTGCGCGGCGCCAACACCGCCTTCCAGGATGCGCAGGCCCTGGGCTGGCAGCTGGCCTGCGTGCTGCGCGGCACCGCCGGCCCGGCCCTGCTGGCAAGCTACAGCGCCGAGCGGGTGGGCGCGGCGCGCGAGATCATCCACGAGGCCGGCAAGAGCACCCGCTTCATGGCGCCGCCCAGCCGCGGCTTCCGGCTGCTGCGGGATGCGGTGCTGTCGCTGTCCTTGACGCAGGACTTCGTGCGGCCGCTGTACCACTGGCGCACCTCGCGCCCGCACGCCTACCTGCAGTCGGCGCTGAATTGCAGGGACGACGACGATTCTTGCTTCGATGGCGGCCCGGGCCACGGCGCACCGCCGCAGAACGTGCGGCTGGGCGACGACGACTTTCTGCTCGACCACATCGGCGCCGGCTTCCACCTGCTGGTGTTCACCACCGCCCCACTGCCGGCCGGCGTGCAGAAGGTCGTGCAGGCCGCCCGCCAGCAAGGCGTGCCGCTGCGGGTGCTGGCCATCGGCGCGGCCCAGCCGGTGGCCGGCGCCGATGCCCACCTGCCCGATGCCGCCGGCCGCGTGCGCCAGCGCTACGCCGTGCCTGCCGATGGCGCCGCCTACCTGCTGCGGCCTGACCAGCATGTGTGCGCCCGCTGGCTGCGGCTGGATGCCGACCGCCTGCAGGCGGCCCTGGCCACCGCCCTGCCCGCCTGACACGGAGACTCCAGCATGACCGCCTCACCGCCCGGCCTCGACATCACCGGCCTGGAAACCGTCTACGACGCCCTGGCCACCGCCATCGACCAGGCAGGCCCCGACAAGAGCGAGCTGCTGCTGGTGAAGCTGGCCCTGCTCAATGCCCAGGCGCTGGGCGATGCGGCGCGGTTCCAGCAGCAGCTGCAGACCGCGCTGCAGGATCTGTGATGGCACGCCAGGTCCTGATCACCGGCGGCACCAGCGGCATCGGCGCCGGCATTGCCGCGGCGTTTGCGGCGCTGGGCGACCAGGTCACCGTGACTGGCGCCACGGCAGCAGAAGTCGATGCGGCCGCTGGGCGCGCCAACACCACGCCCCGGTTGCTTGACGTGCGCGACGGCGCAGCGGTCCAGGCCCTGGTGGCCGCACTCGGCCCGCTGGACGTGGTGGTGAACTGCGCCGGCGTGATCCGCCGCGGCGCCGAGCACGACCCGCTGGCCTTTGCCGACACCGTGGACATCAACCTCACCGGCACGATGCGGGTGTGCGCCGCCGCCCGCCCGGCGCTGGCCGCGCAGCGAGGCTGCATCATCAACACCGCATCGATGCTCAGCTTCTTCGGCGGCGGCCTGGTGCCGGGCTACAGCGCCAGCAAGGGCGGCGTGGCCCAGCTGACCAAGAGCCTGGCCATCGCCTATGCGACCGAGGGCATCCGCGTGAACGCGGTGGCGCCGGGCTGGATCGCCACGCCGCTGACCCAGGCGCTGCAGGACGACGCGGCACGCAGCCAGCAGATCCTGGCACGCACGCCGCTGGGCCGCTGGGGCACGCCGGCCGACGTGGCCGGGCCGGTGCTGTTCCTGGCCAGCCCCGCGGCGCAGTTCGTCACCGGGGTGGTGCTGCCGGTGGACGGCGGCTACCTCATCAGTTGAAGGAGACCAACCCATGATCGTGCAACTGCCCGGCATCCAGCCCGAGATCGCTGTCCAGGCCATCCCCGACGACGAGCGGGTGTGGGTGCCGCAGGCGCCCGCCGTGTGGTTCCGCCCGCTGCTGCTGAACACGGTGACCGGCAGCTGGTGCAACCTGCTGCGGGTGCGCAAGGCGGGCGTGCTGTCGCGCCACATCCATCCGTCCTGGGTGACGGGCTATGTGCTCCGCGGCGCCTGGCGCTACCTGGAGCACGACTGGGTGGCCACCGAAGGCAGCTTCGTCTACGAGCCGCCGGGCGAGATCCACACCCTGGTGGTGGATGAACAGGTGGGCGCCACCGAGATGATCACCTTCTTCAACATTCACGGCGCGATGGTCTATGTGGATGAGGCCGGACAGACCACCGGCTACGAGGATGTGTTCACCAAGATCAAGATGTGCTGCCAGCACTACGAGGCCGTGGGTCTGGGCGCGGCCTACGTCGACCAGTTCATCCGCTGACCCACGGAGGCCCGCATGCCGGTGACGCTGGAATCGCCCGACCAACCCGCGGTGATCACGCTGATCGCCGAGCTGGATGCCTACCAGGACACGCTGTACCCGCCCGAGGCGCGCTATGCGCTGGACCTGACGGCGCTGAAGCAGCCGAACGTGGCCTTCGCCGTGGCACGCGATGCCGCAGGCCAGGCGGTGGGCTGCGCTGCGGTGGTGGTGGACGGCTCGCGGGGTGAACTCAAGCGCATGTACCTGCAGCCAGCCGCCCGTGGCCAGGGCCTGGCGCAGCAGATGATGCAGGTGCTGGAGACGGCCGCTGCGGGCATGGGCTGCCGTCAGCTGTGCCTGGAGACGGGGCCGTACCAGACCGAGGCGCTGGCCTTCTACGCCAGGGCAGGCTTCGTGCGCCGCGGGCCGTTCGGCAGCTACCCCGACCACCCGCTGAGCGTGTTCATGGAGAAACGCCTGGCGGCGTGACCCAGGCCGGGGGCCCGTCGTGGTGTTCGGGCGGCATCAACGCCGGTGGACAGGCGGCCGGCCGACGACATCAGGCAGCCGTGGCACCGCCCGGCAACCGCTGCGGACCCAACCGCAGGCAGACCGTGGTGCCCGCGCCTGCGCCGCTGGCCGGTGCCGGCAGGCTGACCCGGCCGCCATGCCCGCGGGCGACCAGATCGGCCAGCATCAGGCCCAGACCCAGTGGGCGGGCATAACGGCCAGACGTCAGCTCGTCGGACAGCGCAGCGCGCAGCGGCGGAATCATGCCGCGGCCGTCGTCACTGACCGAGATCAGAACGCCACCATCGTCGATGCTGGTGGCATCCACGATCACCGCCCTGGCACCCATGCGGGCGGCGTTGTCGAACAGATTGGCCAGGGCCGCCGCCAGCAGGTCGGGATCGACGACCACCTGCGGCAGGCCGCGGACATGCACCTGCAGCTCGGCCACCGGCAGCCGGTGCACCAGTGCCGCCAGGTCCACCCGCTGCCATTGGGGCTCGGCACCGCTGCGGAACAGCGCCAGCAGGGCCACCACCACCTGCTGCAGGCGCTGGGCCGCCTGGCGTACGCGCTGCAACCGCTGCGCCACATCGGGCGGGGCGGCACGCAGGGCCACCGCCAGCTGGGCGTCGATGCCCGCCAGCGGTGTTCGCAGGGCATGGGCGGCATGGGCCGAGAACGCACGCTCGCTGGCGACGCGGCGCGCCACCCGTGAACCCAGTTCGACGATGGCCTGGCGCAGGGGGACGAGTTCGGCGCGATCGACATGCAGCAGCTCGTGGCTGGGTTCCAGGGGATCATGGCGCGCCACGGCGTGCGACAGCTGCTCCAGCGGGCGCAACTCACGCACCAGCAGGCGCCGCGCCCAGACCGAGCCTGCAACACCCACCAGCAGCGCGGCCAGGCCGCTGAGGAAGGCGGCTTCCAGCTCCGCCTCATGCCGCTCCCAGCCGGGCTGGGCCACGTAGAGCATCGCGCCAGCCGGCGCCGGCAGGGCCATGCCATGCACACGCCAGGCCGTCCCGAGATCGGACAGGCCGATGGTGGGAGCAGCCAGCAACGGGGTGGACGGCGCGGCATGCGAGCGGAGCAGCAGCTCATTGCGGGGACCGACCACTTGCCAGACCAGGTTCTCCTGATGCCGCGGCGCCGCCAGCGACGCCCCGTGCGACTGCGTCAGCACCGCAGCGGCCACCGGCATCGACAGCATGCCGTACAGCAGCTCGCCCGACTCCTGCAGCGCATGGTCCAGCACCTCGTGGATCTCATGGCGGACGACCAGCCACACCGCCACGCCGGCAGCCAGCGTCCAGGCCAGCGCGGCCATCAGCCAGGCATGTGCCAGGCGCGCGCGGATCGACGGCGTGGCGGCAGCAGCCCTCATTTCGGCACCCGGTAGCCCATGCCGCGCACGGTCTCGATCACCTCACGCCCGAGCTTGCGCCGCAGGTTGCTGATGTGCACCTCCAGCGCATTGCTGGTGGTATCGCCGTCGAAGCCGTTGGCCAGCGCGTCGAGATCCTGCTTGGCGACGATGCGCCCGGCGCGCAGCACCAGCGCCTCCAGCAGCAGCCACTCGCGTGCCGTGAGATCGACCCGGGCACCGGCCAGCGTCACCGCGCGGGCGATGAGATCCACCGTCACGGCCCCCAGCTGCCGCAGCGCACCGGCGCCACCAATGTGCCGCCGTGCCAGCACACGGACGCGGGCGGCCAGTTCTTCCGGCGCAAAGGGCTTGATCAGGTAGTCGTCGGCGCCACCGTCGAGCCCGTCGATGCGGTCCACGAGCTGGTCACGCGCCGTGAGCATGATGGCCGGCGTGGTGGCGCCGCGGGCGCGCTGGGACGTCAGCCACTGCAGCCCGGACCCATCGGGCAGGTTCCAGTCGACCAGCCAGGTGTCGTACGGCTCGCCGATCAGCGACCGCAGCGGTTCCAGTGCGGTGAACCAGTCGACCTGGTGCCCCTCGCCACGCAGGTAGTCTGCCAGCCCCTCGCCCAGCAGGTGGTCGTCTTCGATCAGCAACAGTCGCATCAGGTCGGTCCAGGCCGTGGAAGTCGGCGCCGCCGGATTGGACACCGGCGCACTGAAGCGAAGCTGAAGCGCCTGCCTGCCGCCACCGGACAGTGTGACGCGCACGACGGGCCGGGACGGCTCGCCAGCTTGCTTCAGCGACGCTTCAGACACCCTTTCGACACTGCCGCAGCGAATGGGTGAACGTCACCCCGCACCACACCCCCACTGGAGATGCGCAATGAAGAAGACCCCGATCCGACGACCCCACCTGACCCTGCTGGCCATGTCCATGGGCCTGGCGCTCTTGCTGCCGGCCTGCGGCGGTGGCGGTGGCGGCACCAGCGATGCCCAGCCACCCGCGC
This sequence comes from Pseudaquabacterium pictum, assembly GCF_005403045.1. Lineage (GTDB taxonomy): Bacteria > Pseudomonadota > Gammaproteobacteria > Burkholderiales > Burkholderiaceae_C > Pseudaquabacterium > Pseudaquabacterium pictum. Next base: position 108,599 of record NZ_BJCL01000010.1, on the reverse strand, counting down.
AGGCGCCGACGGCCAGCGCCCAGGCGGCCATCTACTTCACCGACGACTTCTCGGCCACCTACGACGCAGTGTGGGTGAGTGTTGCGCGGGTCACGGTCGTCAGCCCGGCCGGCGAGACCGAGATCTTGCGCCATGACACGCCCCAGCTGATCAACCTGCCCACCCTGCGCCGCACCGGTGCCCTGGTGGCCACGGCCAGCGTGCCCCTGGATGCCACCGAGATCCGGGTGTATGTGAGTGGCCAGGCCCGCCTGCAGACCCTGGACGGCAGCATGCAGGACGTGACGCTGCAGGCGCCCGCCGGCTACCTGGGCTTCAAGCTGGAGGGCTGGGACAGCCGCAGCGGCGCCTTGGCGCTGGACTTCGATCTGCCCAACTTCCGCCTGGAAGGCAGCACGCTGGTGGCAGCGACCCGACTGGCCGGCAGCACCGACCTGGCCGGCTGGAACAGCCGCTACACCGAGGCCAAAGGCACGGTGACCGCCGTCTCCGCCACCAGCATCACGGTGCGGACGGATGCACTGGGCAGCCAGACCTTCACGCTCGACGCCCAGACCACCTTCCTGTCCGAGCGCACGGCAGGCTGGACCCCGGTGGTCGGCAGTGTGGTCGAGCTCTACGGCAGCGTGAGCGGCCAGGGCGCGCAGGCTCTGCAGTTCAGCGCGCGGCAGGTGAAGGACCGCAGCGACGGCATCAGCGCGGCCAGTGGCAAGGTGCATGGCGTGGTGACGGGTGTCGAGAACGGCATCGTCACGCTGACGGTGGACCGCAGCCGCCTGGCTGGCGCGACCGGCAGCATCCGCGTCGACGTGACGCAGGCCCGCTACGAGCGTGGCAGCGCGGCACTGCTGGCACCAGGCATGCGCCTCGAGGCCTACCTGGTGGCTGCCGCCGCAGGCAACGGCTTCACCGCCCATCTGCTGGAGATCGAAGGCGCATCCAAGACCCGACCGTCGGGCAGCGGCGCAGACCGCGACGATGACGCCGCGCGGAGCTACAGCGAGATCAAGGGTGTGGTCAGCAGCGTCAACGGCCAACAAGTGGTGCTGCGTGCGCTGCACGCGAAGAACCTGCCGGCCGTGCTGCAGGGCAGCACGCTGACACTCGACCTCAGCGGTGCCTACTTCGAGCGCGGGGGACTGTCCTGCCTGGCGGCCGGCACACCGATCGAAGTCAAGGGTGGCGTGGATGCGGCCGGTCAGATGCAGCCGGTCAAGGTCGAGCTGGAAGGCGCCTGCGCCAGTGCACAACCAGTGGCCGGCCTGCCCGCCACCGGCCAGCCCACGTCGCCGGTGCTGGTCGCCAGCTTCGTCGAAGCCAAGGGCCTGATCACCGCAGTGCGCCCGGGCGAGTTCGACCTGCAGGTCTACAAGCTCGAGTACGCAGGCAGCGCACCCGCCACGGTGACCGTCCGGCATGGTGCTGGCACCACGTTCAATCGCCTGTCGGCAGCCCAGCTCGGCGCTGGCCTGTTCGTGGAGACCAAGGGCAGCCTGCTGGGCACGGTGCTGGACGCCAGCAAGATCGAACTGGAGTGATGCTGCAGCGCACCTCCGGTCTCGGGGGTGCGCTGGTCGCGCTTCAGGCTTCTCTGAGGGGTGCGGCTCAGCCCGCCGTCCGCCGCGGGGCCAGCGCACGCAGGCAATCCTGCACCTGCACATACACCGGCGTGCCGACCGCGTGCTGGGCGGCCGCCGACACCGGCACCGCCACCCGCCGAGGCCGACCAGCGGGACGGTAGTCCACGACGACCCACTGGTGTGCAGAAGCGGCAAGGGGGCAATCGGGCCGCAGAACCGGTGGCAGGTCGGCATCGCTGACCGTGCGCACCACGGTGGCGGTGTACCAACCGTCGCGCATGGCGTAGCGCCCTTCAAAGACGGTGACGGGCAGCGCGCAGCCGGCAAGAACGGCGACAGCGCTCAGGCTGGCAAAGGCAGGGACAAGGCGTCTCATGGTGGCAGGTGTGCTGAACAGCAGGTCAAGGGAGAACAGGCGCGGGAAGCAGCCGATGCAGGGCCAGTTGCAGGCCCGCCTGCGCCTGCAGCAAGTCGATGTCGGCCATCGCGCCTGCCAGTGCGGCTTCGCCGGCCTGGCGCTGCTGCTGCAGCAGTTCCGCAAGCGTGGCTTCGCCGGCCACCTGGGCGCGCTGGGTCATCTGCGCACTCAGGGCGGCTGCACGGGCGGCGGCCTGCAGACGCTGCTGCACCGCGGCCGCCTGCTCGGGCGCGGCTGACAGGCGGGCCGCATCGGTGGCCAGTTGCTGCTGCAGGCCGCGCAACCGCGCCTCGGCGCCAGCCAGTGCCGCCTGTCCGCCCTGGACGCGGCTCTCGCGCAGCGGACCGCCGAAGGGCATCGACACCGTGAATCCCAGCACCCGTTCGGTACCACCGCGCTCCTGGGCAAAGCGCAAGCCCAGCGTGGGATCGGCTTGGCGGTCAGCCTCCAGACGGCGCAGCTGCAGGCGGGCAAGCACCAGCTCGGCCTGGGCGGCGCCCAGTGCCGGATGGCGGTCCAGCAGTTGTTCCGCGGTCTTGGCCTGGTCGGCTGAGCCCGGCTGGCGCACGTCAGCCTGGGCGGTGTCCGGTGCGGAGCCGGCAGCCGGCCAGGCGGCCGCCAGCTGCGGATACCGCCGCAGCAGCGCCAGGCGGCTGGTGCTTGCGCGCTGTTCGGCGCTGGCCTGGGCCGCACTGGTGCGGGCGAGTTCGCCTTCGGCCTGGCGCAACAGCAGCGGTGCCGCATCGCCGGCGGCCACCCGGCGCTGCAGTGCAGCCACCTGGGCGGTCGCCAACTGCACCTGGTGCTGCTGGTGCCAGGCGGTCTGCTGGTCGCGCAGGGCGTCGAACCACTGCGACAGCAGAGCCGCGGCAGCGTCCTGCCACGCCGACTGCAGGCGCAGGCTGGCCACGAGGTGCACCTGCGTGGCCAGGTCATCGTCCTGCGCCGCCTTGCTGCCCCAGCGCAGCGTGCGCTCGACAGCGATCTCGCGCTCGCTGAAGGAGGCGCCGCCGCGTTCACTGCGCTGCGCCAGACCGGCGCGCAGCACCCAATCGTTCGGGCCCAGGCGCAGCTGCGTGGCCATGGCATGGTCGGCGCGCTGGCTGGCGCTGGCGGCCTGGGCTTCGGGTGCCTGCAACAGCGCTTCACGCAGCAGGTGTTCGGGCGGCAAGCCGTGAAGCCCGGCGGGCTGGGTGATGGTGACCGTCTGAGCGGCCAGCCACAGCGGCAGACCGGCGAGCATCAGCGCCGCGGCGCGGGCGATGCGACGGGCTTGCGGCCCACGAGCGAGGGTTGTCATGCCAATCGTCCAAAACTGGTCAGCGGTGTGATCCACCAGGCCGCTTGCGGATGGGGAAAGGTCTGCTGCAGCGCCTGCAGCAGGTCGGGCGTGTGGACGTGCCGCATCAGCACCGTGACCAGGCAGCGTCGGGCGCGGCCGCGGATCTGTTCCATCACGCTGGGCAGCTGCACCAGCCGGCCGTGCCCTTCGGCATGCACCACGGAGAAGCCGTCGACCCACTGCGGGTGTGCGAGCAGCAGGTCCAATGCCTCCTCCTCCAGCGCCTGGGGCAGGGCCAGCGTGAGCACGCAGTCGTACAGGGAGTCATCCATGGTGGGGGGCTCAGTTCTTGATGCCGAAACGCCTGAACAGGCTGGGCAGCAGCAGCAGGGTGAGTGCGGTGGCGCTGACCAGGCCGCCGATCACGACGATGGCCAGCGGGCGCTGGATCTCCGAGCCCGGGCCGGTGGCCAGCAGCAGCGGCACCAGGCCGAAACCGGTGATGCTGGCGGTCATCAGAACCGGACGCAGCCGGCGGCGAGCGCCGTCAAAGACCAGGCTGGCCAGGGGCTGACCGCGGGCATGCAGCTGGTTGAAGTGGGTGATCATCACCAGGCCGTTCAGCACGGCGATGCCCATCAGCGCGATGAAGCCCACCGAGGCCGGCACCGACAGGTATTCACCGGTCACGGCCAGGGCCACCACGCCGCCCACCAGGGCGAGCGGGATGTTGGCCAGCACCAGCAGGGCCTGGCGCACAGATCCCAACGTGGCGAACAGCAGGCCGAAGATCAGGCCCAGGGCGATCGGCACCACCAGGGCCAGCCGGGCGGCGGCGCGCTGCTGGTTCTCGAACTGGCCGCCCCAGCCGATGCGGTAGCCGCTGGGCAGCGGCACCTGCCTGGCCACGGCGGCCTGGGCATCGGCGACGAAGCCCACCAGGTCGCGGCCACGCACATTGGCGCGCACCACCACCATGCGCGAGCCGTTCTCGCGCTCCACCTTCACCGGCCCGTCCTGGGTGGCCACCCGGGCCACCGACGACAGCGCCACCGACGCGCCGCCGGCCATCGGCAGGCGCAGCGCCTGGATGTCGGCCACGCCCAGGGTCTGCGGGCCACGCAGGATCAGCGGCAGGCGGCGCCCACCCTCGATCACCACGCCCGCGGACATGCCTTCGACCAGGGTGCGCAGGCTGTCCTGCACCTCGTCGGCGTTCAGGCCAAGCCGGCCGATGGCCTGGCGGTCCAGCGCCAGCTGCAGGTACTGCACACCCGCGTTCTTCACGGTCTGCACATCCTCGCTGCCGGGCAGGGCGGTCAGTGCGGCCACCGTGGCTTCGGCCAGCCGCGCCAGCTCGGCGTTGTCGGTGCCGTAGATCTTGACCGCCAGATCACCGCGCACGCCCGACAGCATCTCGGAGGTGCGCATCTCGATCGGCTGGGTGAAGCTGAAGTTCACGCCCGGAAAGTCAGCCACCGCCTTGCGCAGCGCGTCGATCAGCTCGGACTTGTCCGCGAAGCGCCAGCTGGCGCGCGGCTGGAGCACCAGGAAGCTGTCCGTCTCGTTCAGACCCATCGGGTCCAGGCCCAGCTCGTCGGAGCCGGTGCGCGCCACGATGCGCTCCACCTCGGGCACCTGGGCCAGGATCCGACGCTGCACCGCCAGGTCGGTGGCGGCCGAGCGATCGAGGTTGATCGACGGGAGCTTCTCCAGCTGCAGGATGATGTCGCCCTCGTCGAGCGACGGCATGAACGACTTGCCGATCAGTGGATAGGCCGCGCCCGCGGCCACCAGCAGCGCCAGTGCGCCGCCGAACACCCAGCGCTCATGCGCCAGCGCCCAGGCCAGCACGCGGCTGTAGAGGGCATCGAGATGGCGCACCAGCCAGGGCGCGCGGTGGCTGGCCTCGCCCAGCAGCAGCGAGGCCAGCACCGGAATCACCGTCAGCGACAGCAGCAGCGATGCTGCCAGTGCAAACACGATGGTCAGTGCCACCGGGCCGAACAGCTTGCCCTCCAACCCCTGGAGCGTGAGCAGGGGCAGGAACACGATGATGATGATGGCGATGCCGGCCGTGACCGGCACGGCCACCTCCTGCACGGCGCGGAAGATCACATGCAGCTTCGCGCGCGGCAGGCCGGGGACCTGCTCGCCGGCATGGGCCTCGATGTTCTCCACCACCACCACGGCCGCGTCCACCAGCATGCCGATGGCAATGGCCAGGCCGCCCAGCGACATCAGGTTGGCCGACAGGCCCCACTGGCGCATGAGGACAAAGGTGAGCAGGGCCGACAGCGGCAGGATGGTGGCCACCACCAGCGCCGCCCGCAGGTTGCCCAGGAAGACGAACAGCAGCACCAGCACCAGCAGGGTGGCCTCGCCCAGGGCGCTGGTCACCGTCTTCACCGCGCGCTCGACCAGGTTGCCGCGGTCGTAGAACGGGGTGATGGTGGTGCCCTTGGGCAGGCTGGGCGCCAGCGCGGCGAGCTTGTCGCGCACCTGCGCCACCACCTGCTGCGCGTTGGCACCACGCATGGCCAGCACCAGGCCTTCCACCGCCTCGCCGCGGCCGTCCTGGGTGACGGTGCCGTAGCGTGTCAGCGCGCCGATGCGCACCTCGGCCACATCGCCGATGCGCACGGCGGCGCCATCGGTCTGCGACACCACCACCGCACGCACATCGTCCAGCGAGGCCAGGTTGCCGCTGCTGCGCACCAGCAGGGATTCATCGGCGCTGTTCAGGCGGCCGGCGCCGTCGTTGCGGTTGTTGGCCAGCAGCGCGGCCTGCACCTGCGCCAGCGACACACCACGCGCGGCGAGCGCCGAGGTGTCGGGCACCACCTCGTAGCTGCGCACCAGGCCGCCCAGGGAGTTGACCTCGGCCACGCCGGGGATGCCGCGCAGCTGCGGGCGGATCACCCATTCCAGCAGGGTGCGCCTGGCCTCCAGCGAGAGCGGGCCGTCCACGGTGAACATGAACACCTCGCCCAGCGGCGTGGTCACCGGCGCAAGGCCGCCGCTCACGCTGGGCGGCAGGTCCTTCAACACGCCGGTCAGCCGTTCGCTGACCTGCTGGCGCGCCCAGTACAGATCGGTACCGTCCTCGAAGTCGAGCGTGATGTCGGCGATGGCGTACTTGGATTGCGAGCGCAAGACCGCCTGGTGCGGGATGCCGAGCAGCTCCTGCTCGATGGGCGCGGTGATGCGGGTCTCCACCTCCTCGGGCGTCATGCCCGGCGCCTTCAGGATCAGCTTGACCTGGGTGCTGGAGACATCGGGAAAGGCGTCGATGGGCAGGCCGCGCAGGGCCAGCCAGCCACCGGCCACCAGGCCCATGGTCAGCACCAGCACCAGCAGCCGCTGCGAGAGCGACAGCGCGATCAGCCGTGCCAGCATCAGCGCACCCCGCCGGTGGCCACGCGCGCTGCCGGGGCCGCACCGACCGCCGACGCAGCGGGTGCCGCCACTGGCACGATTTCACCCAGGCCCAACCAGGCGCCCTTCAGCGCAGCCACACCGGCCACCACCACGTGCACATCACCGGCCAGGCCACGCACGCTGGCCTGCTGGCCGGTGCGCGACAACACGGTCACCGGCTGGGGCCTGAAACCGCCGGACGCGGCAATGAAGACATGGTCCTGGCCCGACAGCTGCCACAACGCCGCGACAGGCAGCCATTGCACGCCGGTATCGGCCCCTGGCAGGGCAACGCTGGCACTGACGACCTGATTGGCCTGCACGCAGTCGGCAGCCCGGGCCAGCGCCACCTGCACGATCACCGCCTGATTGCTGCCCTGCATCGCAGGCGCCACACCGCGCACCGTGCCCGCCAGGCCGCAGCCCTGAACCTGCACCGCGGCACCTGGGCGCAACTGCGCCGCCTGGGCCGGCGTGGCCTGCAGCGCCAGGCCCAGTGCCACCGGGCGCGCGATGCGCATCAGTGGCGCACCGGCCTCGACCTGCTGGCCGGGCTGCACCAGCACCTCCGCCACGCGGCCGGCCGCAGCGGCGGGCACGCTGAGCGCCGGCTGCACGCTGGCCGTGGTCACCAGATGTTGAATCTGGCCGTCGGACAGGCCGGCCAGACGCAGGGCCTGGCGGCGTTCCAGCGCACCGAGACGGGCCTGCTGGGCGGCGTTGCGGGTCTCATGCAACCGGGCGGCGGCAATGATGCCGTCGTCCGCGAGACGCTGGTCACGGGCCAGGCGCTCGTCCGCTTGTTCGGCTTGCAGCCGCAGCTGCAGGAACTCGCGCTGGACGGACATCAGCGCCGGGCTGTGCAGGCGCAGCATGGCCTGGCCGGCGCGCACGGCATCGGCGTTGTTCACGAGCACCGACTGCACCACGCCAGCCATCGGTGCGCTGACCAGTTCCATCGCTTGTGGTGGGGCCACCACGCTGCCCTGCAGCAACAGACTGGCACCACCCGCCTGCGCTGATGTGGCACCGCCCTGACTGGCGGTGGGAGGCGCCGTCTGCACGCCAGCCTGGCGCTGCTGCGCAGGGGTGAGCACCAGCAGCGCAGGCGCTGCATGGGCCAGCGTGGCAGTGGCCAGCAGCAGGAGATGAAGCAGGGATGGCAGGACGGACATGGCGGGCTCGACAGAACAGAGCCCGCAATCTAGGGAGTCACCCTGAAGCTGTGCTGAGCGTGCCTGCGGTGAGCGGGTGGCAGGTGCCCTCGCCCCGGGCACACAGACGCATCACGCCGCCTGGGTGCGTGCCGACCTACCGCTCGCCCTTGCGGTAGGGCTTCATCAGCGCCTGCGGATAGGCCGCCCGCCGGGCCACCAGCACCAGCGCCACGATGGCCATCGCATACGGCAGCATCAGGTACAGCTGGTACGGCAAGGCCAGGCCCAGCGGGCCGCCATCGGCGCCGGTGGCCTGCTGCAGGCGCAGCTGCAGTGCGTCGAAGAAGGCGAACAGCAGCGCGCCCAGCAGCGCCTTGCCCGGCCGCCAGCTGGCAAACACCACCAGGGCCACGCACACCCAGCCGCGGCCGTTGACCATGTTGAAGTAAAAGGCGTTGAAGGCGCTCAGCGTCAGGAAGGCGCCCGCCACGCCCATCAGCGCCGACCCGACCACGATGGCGCCGGTGCGCAGCCGCCGCACATCCAGGCCCTGGCCTTCGGCCGCGGCCGGGTTCTCGCCCACCATGCGCACCGCCAGGCCCAGCGGCGTGCGGTAAAGCACCCAGGCCACCAGCGGCACGGCCACCAGCGCCAGCAAGGTGAGCGGCGTCTGCTGGTTCAGCACCGGGATCGGCAACCAGGCCATCGGCGCGAACGGGGTGATGGTGGGCGGGCTGTCCACCTTGGGAAAGCTGACCCGGTAGGCGAAGCTGGCCAGGCTGGTGGCCAGCAGGGTGATGCCCAGGCCGGCCACATGCTGCGACAGCGTGAGCGTCACCGTCAGGAAGGCATGCAGCAGACCAAAAGCTGCGCCCACCAGCGCCGCCACCAGCACCCCGCCCCACAGCCCCAGGCCGTTGTAGGCACCCAGCCAGCCGGCAAAGGCGCCGGCCACCAGGATGCCCTCGATGCCCAGGTTCAGCACCCCCGCCCGCTCGCACAGCAGCACGCCCAGCGTGCCCAGGATCAGCGGCGTGGCGATGCGCAGCACCGCCACCCAGAAGGGCGCGGCCAGCAGCAGGTCGACCAGCTCAGCCATGGCGCCAACGGAGCCTGTATTGCGTCAGCAGCGTGGCGATCAGCATCGAGATCAGGCTGACCGCGACGATGACATCGGCGATGTAGGTGGGCACGGCCACGGCGCGGCTCATGCTGTCGGCACCCACCAGGATGCCGGCCACGAAGATGGCCGCGGCCACCACGCCCAGCGGGTTCAGCGCCGCCAGCATCGCGATCACCACGCCGCTGCTGCCGTAGCCGGGCGACATGTCCAGCGTCACATAGCCGGCGCGGCCAGCCACCTCGATGGCGCCGGCCAGGCCGGCCAGCGCGCCCGACAGCAGCGCCACCTTCACCGCCACCCAGCCCACCGGCATGCCGGCGAAGGCCGCGGCGCGGGTGTTGGCGCCGACCGCACGGATCTGGAAGCCCAAGGTGGTGAAACCCAGCACCGCCCACAGCGCCAGCGCCAGCACCAGCGCCCACAGCAGGCCGGTGTGCACGCGGCTGCGCTCGACCAGCTTGCCGAGCTGCAGCGCATCCTGGATGGCCACGCTCTGCGGCCAGCCCATGGCCATGCTGTCCTTCATCGGCCCGTCGAGCAGGGCCGACACGCCCAGCAGCACGATGAAGTTCAGCAGCAGCGTGGTAACCACCTCGTCCACGCCCAATCGGCTCTTCATCAGCGCCGGGCCCAGCAGAAGCAGCGCGCCGGCCACGGCGGCAGCGGCCATCATCAGCGGGAACAGCAGCCACGCCGGCTGCTCGAAGCCGCTGCCGCCATGCAGACCGCCCACCGCCACCGCGGCCATGGCGCCGGCATAGAGCTGGCCCTCACCGCCGATGTTGTAGAGCCGGGCGCGGAAGGCCACGGCCGCGGCCAGGCCGGTCAGGATCAGCGGCGTGGCGCGGGTCAGCGTCTCGGTCCAGGCGAAGCGCGAGCCGAAGCCGCCTTCCAGCAGCAGCGCATAGGCCCGGCCCACCGGCGCGCCGGCCCAGGCCACCAGCAGCGAGGTGATGACCAGCGTGGCCAGCACGGCGCCAATCGGCGCGGCCAGCAGCATGGCACGCGAGGTCTGGGCGCGGCGTTCAAGCTGCATGGGCGCCTTCCTGCGATGCGCCGGCCATGGCCAGGCCGATGGCGGCCAGCGTCCAGTCGGCCGCGGGGCGGGCGTCGGTCAGCCGGCCGTGGTGCATCACCGCGATGCGGTCGGCCAGCGCGAAGATCTCGTCCAGGTCTTCGCTGATCAGCAGCAGCGCGGCGCCCGCAGCGCAGGCATCGAGCAACTGGCGGTGCACATAGGCCACGGCGCCGATGTCCAGGCCCCAGGTGGGCTGGTTGGCGACGATCAGCACCGGCGGGCCGGCATGCTGCGGATCGCCGGCCAGCGCGCGGCCGAGGATGAGCTTCTGCATGTTGCCGCCCGACAGGCCGCGGGTGATGGTGTCCAGCCCGCCGCCCTCGGTGCCGCGCACATCGAAGCGGGTGACCAGGCCCTGTGCATGCGCCCGCGCCGCGCCGCGCCGCACGATGCCGCCGCGGGCGAAGGCCGGGCTGCTGCTGCGCTCCAGCACCGCGTTCTCCCACAGCGGCAGGTCGCCGACCACGCCCACGGCATGGCGGTCTTCCGGGATGCGGGCGACACCGGCATTCACCCAGGCACGCGGCGTGGCCGGCAGCGCGCGGCCGGCCACCGTCACCGTGCCGGCATCGGGCGCCACCAGGCCGTGCAGCAGATCGGCCAGCGCATGCTGGCCGTTGCCGGCCACACCGGCGATGGCCACCACCTCGCCGGGCTGCAGCGCCAAGTGGATGTTGTCGAGCTGCGGCCAGGCGCCATGGCCACGCACCGTCACGCCCTGCAGCATGCACACCGGCGCGGCAGCGGTGGCCGGCGCGGCCTTGGCCTCGCGCACCACGCGCTGCACGTCACGCCCCACCATGGCCTGCGCCAGCTGGGCCTTGCTGGCACCAGCTGCCGGCATCTGCGCCACCAGCTTGCCGCCACGCAGCACGGCGATGCGGTGGCTGACCCGCAGCACCTCGTCGAGCTTATGGCTGATGAAGATGATGGCCAGGCCCTGCGCCACCAGCTGGCCCAGGGTGGCGAACAGCGATTCGCTTTCCTGCGGCGTGAGCACCGCGGTGGGTTCGTCCAGGATCAGGATGCGGGCGCCGGCCTTGCGGCCGAAGGGCACCAGGGCCTTGAGGATCTCGACCCGCTGCCGCTCGCCCACCGACAGGCTGGCGATGCGGGCATCGGGGTCGACCTGCAGGCCGAAGCGCCGGGCCGTGTCCGTCAACGCCGCCCGCGCGGCGGCACGGCGCGAGAACGGCTGCCACAGGCGCTCGGTGCCCAGCATCACGTTGTCGAGCACGCTGAGGTTGTCGGCCAGCGTGAAGTGCTGGTGCACCATGCCGATGCCCGCGGCCAGCGCCGCGGCCGGGTCGCCCGGCGGCAGCGGCTGGCCGTCGACCGTGATCTGGCCGGCATCGGCCAGGTAGTGGCCGAACAGGATGGACACCAGGGTGCTCTTGCCGGCGCCGTTCTCGCCCAGCAGGGCCAGCACCTCGCCGCGGTCCAGCGTCAGCGAGATGCCCTCGTTGGCCACCAGGGCGCCGAAGCGCTTGGTGATGCCGTCGATCTGCAGCAGCGGCGGCCCGGGCCGCAGGCCCATCACTTGGCCTTGGGCTGGCCGTCGTCGACCTTGACGCTGAACTTGCCGTCGAGGATGGCCTTCTCCTTGGCGCGCACCTTGGCCAGCAGGTCGGCCGGCACCTTCTTCTCGAAGGTGCCCAGCGGGCTCAGCGTGCTGCCCTTGGGCTTCATCATCGACAGGTGGCCGTAGTCCTCGGCCTTGAAGCTGCCGGCCTTCACCGCCTTGATGGCGGCGTCGATGGTCGGCTCCATGTGCCACAGCGCGCTGGCCACCACGGTGTCGGGGTAGTCCTTCTGGGTGTCGATCACGTTGCCGATGGCCAGCACCTTGCGCTCCTTGGCCGCGTCGCTGACGCCGAAGCGCTCGGCGTACATCACGTCGGCGCCCTTGTCGATCATCGCGAAGGCGGCCTCCTTGGCCTTGGGCGGGTCGAACCAGCTGTTGATGAAGCTGATGCTGAACTCCACCTTGGGGTTCACCTCCTTGGCGCCGGCCATGAAGGCATTCATCAGCCGGTTCACTTCCGGGATGGAGTAGCCGCCGACCAGGCCGATCTTGTTGCTCTTGGTCATGCCGCCGGCCAGCATGCCGGTGAGGTAGGCCGGCTCCTGGATGTAGTTGTCGAAGACGCTGAAGTTGGGCGCCTGCGGCTTGCCACTGCTGCCCAGCAGGAAGCTGACCTTGGGGTAGTCCTTGGCCACCTTGCGGGCGGCGGCCTCCACCGCGAAGGCCTCACCCACGATCAGGGTGTTGCCCTGCTCGGCGTACTGGCGCATCACCCGCTCGTAGTCGGCGTTGGTGACGTTCTCGCTGAACACGTACTCGATCTCGCCGCGGCCGACGGCCGCCTTCAGCGCCTTGTCGATGCGGCTGACCCACTGCTGCTCCACCGGCACGGTGTAGATGGCGGCAACCTTCAGCTTGGCCTGCGCGAAGGCAGGCGCGGCGGCGGCCAGCGCAGCAGCCAGGGCGGTGGTGGTGATCAACAGGCGGCGGGAGAAGGTCATCGGCGGCTCCGTGGGTGGATGGTGTGCGGGATCCCAACTGTAGGGCCAGGGCCGACGCAAGCGTTGTGCCAGGCGCGCCCCCATTCGCGACACCCCCCAATGTGTCAACCAAGGTTGACGCCATTTGACACACCGCAAGCCACGCCGGCCATCGCCGGCCGACGATGCCGGCACAACGCCACTGAGGAGCCGTGATGCGCGTGCTGCTGATCCATCCCAACTACCACTCGGGCGGTGCCGAGATCGCCGGCAACTGGCCGCCGGCCTGGGCGGCCTACCTCACCGGCTACCTGAAGCACGGCGGCTACACCGACGTGCACTTCGTCGACGCGATGACCCACCACATCGACGAAGCCGGCGTGCGCGCGAAGATCGCCGAGCTGCAGCCCGACATCGTCGGCTGCACCGCCATCACCCCGGCCATCTACCAGGCCGAGGCCACGCTGCAGTGGGCCAAGGAGATCAACCCCGACATCGTCACCGTGCTGGGCGGCATCCACGGCACCTTCATGTACCCGCAGGTGCTGGCCGAGGCACCTTGGATCGACGCGGTGGTGCGTGGCGAGGGGGAGGCCGTCTTCCTGAACTTCGTGCGCGCCGTCGATGACGGCAGTTGGGCGCGTGACCGCCACAGCGTGCGCGGCATCGCCTTCCTGGAAGACCAGGCCGCGGTGGACAAGAAGGTGCGGGCCACCGAGGCCGAGCCGCCGATCGCCGACCTGGACACCATCCGCCCCGACTGGGGCATCCTGCAGTGGGACAGCTACCTCTACATCCCGATGAACACCCGGGTGGCGATCCCCAACTTCGCCCGCGGCTGCCCGTTCACCTGCACCTTCTGCAGCCAGTGGAAGTTCTGGCGCGACTACCGCATCCGCGACCCGATCAAGGTGGTCGACGAGATCGAGGACCTGGTGAAGAACCACCAGGTCGGCTTCTTCATCCTGGCCGATGAAGAGCCCACCATCCACCGCAAGAAGTTCATCGCCTTCTGCGAAGAACTGATCAAGCGGGATCTCGGCGTGCTGTGGGGCATCAACACCCGCGTGACCGACATCCTGCGCGACGAGAAGCTGCTGCCGCTGTTCCGCCAGGCCGGCCTGATCCATGTGAGCCTGGGCACCGAAGCGGCGGCCCAGCTGAAGCTGGAACGCTTCAACAAGGAGACCACGATCGCCCAGAACAAAAGGGCGATCCAGCTGCTGCGCGAGGCCGGCATCGTGACCGAGGCGCAGTTCATCGTCGGCCTGGAGAACGAGACCGCCGAGACGCTGGAAGAGACCTACCGCATGGCGCGCGACTGGAACCCCGACATGGCCAACTGGGCGATGTACACGCCCTGGCCGTTCAGCGACCTGTTCCAGGAGCTGGGCGACAAGGTGGAGGTGTTCGACTTCGCCAAGTACAACTTCGTCACCCCGATCATGAAGCCCGACGCAATGGAGCGCGGCGAGCTGCTCGACCGGGTGATGAACAACTACCGCCGCTTCTTCATGAACAAGAGCTTCTTCCAGTACCCCTGGGAGAAGGACAAGCTGCGGCGCAAGTACCTGATGGGCTGCCTGAAGGCCTTCCTGAAGAGCGGCTTCCAGCGCACCTTCTACGACCTGGGCCGCGTCGGCTACTGGGGCCCGCAGACGAAGAAGAAGGTCGACTTCGCCTTCGACACCACCCGCCAGTACAGCCGGCCGTCGGCCGATGCGGTGGCCGCTGCGGATGCGGGTTGGGTGACGATGCACGGCCCGAAGATCGAGCACAAGCGGCGCCAGGGCGAATTGAACGCGGCCCTGGCCTGCGGCGGCGGCACCGAGCAGCTGGCCGAATCGGTGGCCGAATCGGTGGCGGACACCCGGCAGGCCACGGCATGACGGCGGCCACCGCCGGCCGCATCGGGCCGAACGCCATCACCCGGGTGGCCGAGGTGCTGCCCGCGCTGCTGGGCGAGGCCGGCACGCGCGCACTGTTCGATGCGGCCGGCCTGGGCGGCCACCTGCGCCAGCCACCGGAGGGCATGGTCGACGAGGCCGAGGTGGCGCAACTGCACCGGGTGCTGCGCCAGCAGCTGGGCCCGGCGGTGGCTGGCCAGGTGGCACGCAGCGCCGGGATGCGCACCGCCAACTACCTGCTGGCGCGGCGCATTCCGCGGCCGGTGCAGTGGCTGCTGAAGTGCCTGCCGGCCGTGCTGGCGGCCCGGCTGCTGCTGCAGGCCATCTCCCGCCACGCCTGGACCTTTGCCGGCAGCGGCCGCTTCCAGGCGCGGGCCGGCCGCCCCTGCGTGCTGACCATCCACGACAACCCGCTGTGCCGCGGCGTGGCCAGCAACCGGCCGGCCTGCGACTTCTACTGCGCCACCTTCGAGCGGCTGTTCCAGGTGCTGGTGCACCCGGCCGTGCAGGTGGTGGAGACGCACTGCGAGGCCCGCGGCGATCCGGTCTGCCGCTTCGAGCTGCGCTGGTAGGCCGGCCCGGGGCGGAGCGGCGGCCTAAAATCCGGGGTTTCCCGAGGTGGCGCGGCGCCGTGCCTGCCGCCCGCCGCAACCTGCCAGGCCCACCACCATGACGCACTCCACCCTGTCTGCCCTGTCTCCGCTGGATGGGCGTTATGCCGGCCGCATGGCCACGCTGCGCCCGCTGATGAGCGAGTTCGGCCTGATGCAGCGCCGGGTGCAGGTGGAGGTGGAGTGGTTCATCGCGCTGTCGGACGCCGGCTTCGCCGAGTTCAAGCCGCTGGCCGAGGCCAGCCGCGGCTACCTGCGCAGCCTGGTGCTGCGGTTTTCCGAGGCCGATGCCCAGGCCATCAAGGACATCGAGCGCATCACCAACCACGACGTCAAGGCCGTCGAATACTGGATGAAGCAGCGCTTCAAGGGCCATGCCGACCTGGAAGCCGCCGGCGAGTTCGTGCACTTCGCCTGCACCAGCGAGGACATCAACAACACAAGCCATGCGCTGATGCTCAAGGCCGCGCGTGAGCAGGTGCTGCTGCCGGCCGTCGACCGCATCATCAGCAAGCTGCATGGCATGGCGCAGGCCATGGCCGCGCTGCCGATGCTCAGCCGCACCCATGGCCAGACCGCCAGCCCCACCACCGTGGGCAAGGAGATCGCCAACGTGGTGGCGCGGCTGCAGACCGCCCGAGCGCGCATCGCCGGCGTGGCCCTGCTGGCCAAGATGAACGGCGCGGTGGGCAACTACAACGCCCACCTGGCGGCCTACCCGGCGCATGACTGGCCGGCGTTCTCGCGCATGGTGGTGGAGCAGCGGCTGGGCCTGGCCTTCAACCCGTACACCATCCAGATCGAGCCGCACGACTACATGGCCGAGCTGTTCGATGCCATGACCCGCTGCAACACCATCCTGATCGACTGGTGCCGCGATGTGTGGGGCTACATCAGCCTGGGCTACTTCAAGCAGCGCCTGAAGGACGGCGAGGTGGGCTCGTCGACGATGCCACACAAGGTCAACCCGATCGACTTCGAGAACGCCGAGGGCAACTTCGGCCTGGCCAATGCGCTGCTGACCCACCTGAGCCAGAAGCTGCCGGTCAGCCGCTGGCAGCGCGACCTGACCGACAGCACCGTGCTGCGCAACATGGGCGTGGCCTTCGGCTATGCGGTGCTGGGGCTGGACAGCCTCGCCAAGGGCCTGGACAAGCTGGAGACCAATGAGGCTGCGCTGGCCGCCGACCTGGACGCCGCCTGGGAGGTGATGGCCGAAGCGGTGCAGACCGTGATGCGCCGCCACGGCCTGCCCGAGCCGTACGAGCAGCTCAAGGCCTTCACCCGCGGCCAGCCGATGACGCAGGACCTGATGCTGGGCTTCGTCGACAAGCTGGCCTTGCCCGAGGACGAGAAGGCGCGGCTGCGGGCGATGTCGCCGGCCAGCTACACCGGCCTGGCGGCCCAGCTGGCGCGCGGTCTGCCGGGCTGAGCCCGGCAGCCGGGGCTCAGCCCGGCACGGCGCTTTCGGGCCCGCTGCGCAGGCGGGACACGGCATCGCTGAGCGCGGCCTGGAAGTCCTTCCAGCGGCCGACGCTGGCGTTCTGCAATTCGGCGAGCTTGCCCTCGGCCACCTGCACATTCCGCTGCAGCTGGTCGATCTCGGGCTGCAGCTTCAGGCGGGCCTCGGCACCGGTGGCCTCGGCAGCCTTCTGCAGCGCCACCAGGTTGCGGCGGGCGCGGCCGATGTCCTCGACCGCGGCGGCGATGAAGTGGTCGCGCACCGCCGTGTCGTTGGCGTAGTCGAAGCGCGGGATGGTGCGGACCACGTCCTGTGTGGCGCCCGGCATCTCCAGCCGGCCGCCATGGTCGCGCACCTGGGCCGCAGGCACGGCCACGTCATGCCGGCCGATGCCGACAAAACCGCCGGCGCCGATGATCAGGTACGACACCTTGCCGCCCGGGGCGATGATGATGTCCTGCACCTGGCCGATCTTCTGGCCGGCCTCGGTGTAGACCGTCTTGCCCAGCACGCTGCGCCTGGCGCTCCAGCCCATGGCGATCTCGTGGCGCTCGGTCAGCGTCACGCTGGCGGCGGTGGAGCCGGCCACCTGGGCGTGGGCCCACACGGGCAGCAGCAGGCCGGCCAGGGCCAGCAGGCGGACGGACATTCGGGGTGAGGGCATGGCGGTTCCAGCGGTGGGTGGCAGGGGTGTGGCCGGCCTGGTGCAGAACCAGGCTCAGCCGGTGATCACGTAGCGGTCGGTGCGGGCGGCGGCCAGCACCTGGGCGCTCTGGTCGGCCAGCAGGTCCAGCGGGCGCTGGTCGGCCAGCCAGGTGTTGCCGCGCACGAACCACGCGGCCAGTTGCCAGCCATCCAGCACCGCAGCCAGCTCGGCCAGGGTCTGGCGCGCGCCCTGTCCCCAGGCCGGCTGCAGCGGGTTGAACTGGAACATCGGCACCCAGAACGTGCCGTGCCAGTCGAAGCTGAAGGCCTGGCTGCCGACGATCAGTGCGGCCAGCGCCCTGCTGTCACCCTTGCCACGGCCGACCATCCAGTGGGCCAGATCGGTCCCGCGGGCGATGCCGCCGCTGCCGCGGTAGGCAGTGCACAGGGCGATGAAGCCGGCGTCACCGCGGCTGAATTCGGCGGCCGGCAGCATGGCTCAGCTCTTGCCGTAGCGGGCCTTGGCCGTGCTCTGGCAGCTGGACTTGGCATCGCCAGCCAGGGCGTCGCACTTCTCGTTGGCCAGCTTCAGGTCGGCCTCGCGCTGTGCCTCGGTCGCGTCCTGGCCGGCGGCGGCCACGGCCTTCACCAGCTTCAGCTCGGCGATGGCCTTGGTGTGGGTCGTCTTGGCCTGCTGCACGCACACGTCCTTGGCATTGCCGGCCTGGTCGTCGCACTTCTCCTTGGCCACGTCATAGGCCGTGTCGGCCTGCACGGTGAGCATCTTCTTCTCGTCGGCGGCCTTGCCGGTGTGGCCGAACTCCAGCGCGGCGCGGGCGTTCTTCTCCTTGGCCTTGGCCTCTTCCTGGCACACGTCCTTGGTGTTGCCGGTCATCGCCCGGCAGGCCAGTTTCTCGGTCTGGAAATCGGCGTCGATCTTGGCCTTGCCGGCGGCGTAGTCGGCCATGCCGATCGGGGCGGCATGGGCCGGGGCCCAGGCCAGCACGGCGGTGAGCGACAGGACGGCGGCAAGGGCGGAGGTGCGGAGGGGGAAGGTCATGGGAAGTCCGGTGAGCGTGGTCGGCACGGGGGCCTGGACTTCCAGTGTGGGCAAGCGACGGCGGCCGGACCAGCGGCGGGCACCGTGTCACGCTGTGGTGCTTGTCCTACGTGGCGGGGCGCGGGCGCGCCGGGGGCTTCGCGGGACAATAGGACGCATGACTGCCCCCCTGCGCCCTTTCACCGAGCAGCTGGCGGCCGCCCAGCGCCGGGCCGACTCCATGCTCTGCGTGGGCCTCGACCCCGAGCCCGAGCGCTTTCCCGGCGCCTGGCGGGGCGATGCCAGCCGCATCTTCGATTTCTGCGCTGCCATCGTCGATGCCACGCACGACCTGGTCTGCGCCTTCAAGCCGCAGATCGCCTACTTCGCCGCCCACCGCGCCGAGGACCAGCTCGAACGCCTGATGGCCCACATGCGCCGGGTGGCGCCGGCGGTGCCGGTGATCCTGGATGCCAAGCGCGGCGACATCGGCAGCACCGCCGCGCAGTACGCGCGTGAGGCCTTCGTGCGCTACGGCGCCGATGCGGTGACGCTGTCGCCGTTCATGGGCTTCGACTCGATCGAGCCCTACCTGGCCCACGAGGGCCGCGGCCTGATCCTGCTGTGCCGCACCAGCAATCCCGGCGGCAGCGACCTGCAGGCCCAGCGGCTGCAGGATGGCAGCCTGCTGTACGAGCACATCGCCCGCCTGGCCGCCGGTCCCTGGAACCGCAACGGCCAGCTCGGCCTGGTGGTGGGCGCCACCTTCCCGGCCGAGATCGCCCGGGTGCGTGAACTGGCGCCCACGCTGCCGCTGCTGATCCCCGGCGTGGGCGCGCAGGGCGGCGATGCAGAGGCCACGGTGCGCGCGGGCTGGCGCGGCAGCCGTGGCGCCCAGGGCCTGCAGAGCAGCGGGCCGGTGGTGGTGAACTCGTCGCGCGCAGTGCTGTATGCCGATGGTGGCGCCGGTTTCGCCGCGGCCGCACGGCAGGTGGCCGAGGCCACGCGCCAGGCCCTGCGCACCGCCGGCTGAGCCCGGGCCACCCGAACTCCGCACGCCACATGGCTGAACCACTGCGCCGATTGGCGGCTCCGGCCGTCGTTGCCGCTGCCCCGGCGGATCTCTACGAGGCACTGCAGCACTGCATGCAGCGCGCCTTCTTCACCATGGTGCTGGCCGTGTGCCTGATGGGCGCCGTGGCCATGCCGCTGCTGGCCACCCGCCTGCCGGTGCCGCTGCGGCTGGCCATGCTGGCGGGCTACGGCACGCTGGCCTGGTTGGCCTGGCGGGCCATGCGCCTGCCGGAGACGCAGAGTGGCCGGGCCCTGCTGCCGCTGGTGCTGGGTGGCATCGTCGTGGTGGCCGGCGTGGGGCTCAACAGCGGCTGGGGCCTGCAGACGCCCGGCCTGCTGTTCTTCGGCATGGCGGCCTGCATGCTGCATGCGCTGCACCCGGCACGGCGGTCACTGCTGGCCAGCGGCAGCGCGATGGCGGTGGTGCTGGGCCTGGGCGCGGCGGAGTGGGCCGGCTGGCTGCCGCAGCCGACACTGGACCTGGCACCCAGCCTGCCGCAGCGCCTGGTGCTGCATTGCGCCAGCATCACCGCCGGCGCGCTGGTGGGGCATGCGGTGGCCCAAGCGCTGCGCAGCCATGCCGATGCCGCCACGCACCGCGAGCAGCGCTTCCGCGGCCTGCTGGGCATGGCCACCTCGGCCTACTGGGAGACCGGCCCCGACCTGGCGCTGACGGCGGCCACCTGGCGCAACACGGCCGGCGCATTCGTGCCGATGCGCCACCCGCCCGGCGCCCGGCCCTGGCAGCTGACCAATGTGGGTCTGGACGCCGATGCAGCCGTGCAGCTGCAGCAGGCGATGCAGGCGCGCCAGCCGCTGCGCGACCTGGCCACCGCCTGGGACCGCAACGGCATCGTCTCGCACTTCATGCTCAATGCCGAGCCGCGGTTCAGCGCCACTGGTAAGTTCCTCGGCTACTGGGGCGTGTCGCGGGATGTGACGGCAGAGCACCAGGCACGCGCCGCGCAGGCGCGCTCCGAGGCCCGGTATCGCGAGCTGTTCGACATCTTGCCCACCGCGCTGACGCTGCACCGCGACGGCGTGGTGCTGGATGCCAACCGGGCGGCGGCACAGCTGTTCGGCTACGCCTCGGTGAGCGGCATGATCGGCCGGCACCTGCTGCAGGACCACATGGCCGAGGACGACCGAAACGCGGCGCAGGACCGGCTGCAGGCGGTCGCGGCGCTGCCGCCCGGCGCGGCATTGCCGCAGACGCTGCTGTCGGTGCACGACACCGCCGGCCGCCGCTTCACCGTCTCCAGCGTCGACGTGCGCACCGGCCATGGCGACGCGCCGGCGGTGCTGTCGATCACCAACGACGAGACCGCCCGGCTGGAGGCCGCCAGCGCGCTGGCGCGCACCCAGACCCTGCTGTCCTCCGTGGTGGCGATGAGCCCAGACCTGATCGCGCTGACCGACATGCCCGAGGGCCGCTATGTCATGGTCAACAGCAGCTTCACCAGGGTGCTGGGCTACGACAGCGGCGAGGTGGTGGGCCGCAACTCGCTGGAGCTGGGCCTGTGGCGCGACCCGGCCCAGCGCACGCGCATCACCGAGGCGCTGGACCAGCCCGGCGCGCGGCCGGACATGCTGGTGGAACTGGTGACCAAGGACCGCCGCACCGTGCCGCTGATGCTGGCTGCGACGCGACTGCAGGTCGAAGGCCGCCAATACACGCTGCTCAATGCCCGCGACATGACCGAGGCCAACCGCGTGCGGCTGGAGCGCGAGGCCATCCTCGGTAATGCCTCGGTGGGCATCGCCTTCACCCGGACACAGCGCTTCGAGATGGCCAATGCGCAGTTCGAGCAGATGTTCGGCTGGCCGCCGGGCGGCCTGGTCGGCCAGCCGGGCCGCAGCGTGTTCGGCTCCGACGACGACTATGCGGCACTGACAGCGGCGCTGGGCCCGGCGCTGTCGCGTGGCGAGGCGGTCGACACCGAGTGGCGCATGGCCCGGCGCGACGGCAGCCTCTTCCAGGCCCGCCTGCGCGCCAAGGCCATCGACCCCCTGCAGCCGACCACCGCCGGCACCATCTGGATCGCCGAGGACGTGACCGAGCAGCGCCAGGCCGCCGAGGCCCTGGCCCGCGCGCTGGACGCCGCCGAGGCGGCCAGCCGGGCCAAGAGCGACTTCCTGGCCAACACCAGCCACGAGATCCGCACGCCGCTCAACGGCCTGACCGGGCTGGCCCGGCTGGCCCGCCAGCCCGGCCTGCCGCCCGAGCGACTGCAGCAGTACCTGGCGCAGATCGACGACAGCGCCCAGCTGTTGTCGACCATCCTGTCGGACATCCTCGACCTGGCCAAGATCGAGGCCGGCAAGCTGCAGCTGGAGCAGGCAGCGTTCGACCTGCCGGTGCTGCTGCGCAGCCTGCAGCAGGCCTACGGCGCGCTGGCCGAACACCAGGGCCTGGACTTCCAGGCCGACATCGACCCGGCGCTGCCGCCGCTGGTGCTGGGTGATGCGCTGCGGCTGCGCCAGGTGCTGGCCAACTTCCTGCACAACGCCCTGAAGTTCACCCGCCAGGGCACGGTGCGGCTGGTGGCCCGGGCGCTGCCTGGCGAGCGGGTGCGCTTCGAGGTGCAGGACACCGGGCCCGGCCTGGATGCCGCCACCCAGGCGCGGCTGTTCCAGCCCTTCACCCAGGCCGATGCCTCGACCACCCGCCGCCACGGCGGCACCGGCCTGGGCCTGTCGATCTGCCGCGAGCTGGCCGCGCTGATGGGCGGCAGCGTGGGCGTGGTCAGCCAACCCGGCGCGGGCAGCTGCTTCCATGCCGAGCTGCCGCTGCCACCGGCTCCTGCGGCGGCCCGGCCCGATGCCGCCGCCGGGCCCGACGACCGGCTGCGCGGCGCCCGCGTGCTGCTGGTGGAGGACAACGCGGTGAACATGCTGGTGGGCGAGGCCCTGCTCGGCGACTGGGGCGTGCAGGTGACCCAGGCCACGGATGGCGCGCGGGCGCTGGCCGCGGTGGACCGCGCCGCCGCCGAGGGCTGGATGTTCGACGCGGTGCTGATGGATGTGCAGATGCCCGGCATGAGCGGCTACGAGGCCACCGCGCAGCTGCGCCGGCAGTACCCCGCTGCCGTGCTGCCGGTGATCGCGCTGACCGCCGGCGCGCTGGTCAGCGAACGGGCCCAGGCCCTGCAGCACGGCATGACCGACTTCCTGACCAAGCCGATCGACCCCGGCCGGCTGCAGGCGGCGCTGCTGCGCGCCCTGGCCGCGCGGCAGCCGCGGGCCGGGGTGCCGGTCAGTCCAGCGTGACCTCGGTGCGCACCGTGCCGGCGCGGTCGGCGGTGGCCGTCAAGGCCACCCGGGTGCCGTGCGGCGCGGTGACCACCCATTCAGCCACCGCCCGGTCACCGGTGATCTGCCGGCTGGGCAGGAAGGCCTGCAGCGAATTGGGCGCGGCATGGCCTTCCAGCTGCGCGCCCTCGATGCGGTAGCGGCCGGTCTGCAGGGCCAGGCCCGGCGGCGGGTGCAGCTCGAAGACCACGCCGCGCGCCACCTTGCGCTCCAGCGCGCGCTTGGTCACGTAGCTGGGCAGGTAGCCGGCATTGGCCACGGCGAAGCGGATGCGCCAGCTGTCGCCGCCCAGGTTGCGCACCTCGGCGCGCAGCACCTCCAGCTTGGGCAGGGCCAGGCCGATCTGCGTCAGCCAGGCCGGGAAGCGGGCCGCTTCGCGCTCGCGCAGGTGCGGCGGCGGGTTGCGCCAGTAGTTCAGCCGGTCCCAGCCGCCCAGCTCCACCATGCCCAGCTGCGGGTGGCGGAACGGGTACCAGGTGACATGGGCGTTGCCGCCGCACTGCTCGTCGCTCCACTTCAGCAGCTTCAGGTCGTCTTCGGGCGGGTGGTCGCGGTACCAGTGCACCCAGTCGTACTTGTCGATGCCGGCCTCCTTGTTGGGGGCCCAGATCTCCACCGTCCAGAACAGCGCGCCCAGGTGCTCGTAGACCCAGTCTTGCGTGCCGGTGATGATCTCCTTGGGGTGGTACTTGAAGTCGTGGAAGGTGCTGACCGCGGGGTAGCCGGTGAGCTTGGCGCCGATGTCCGACAGGCGCTTGATCATCCACAGGTCCTCGGGCGTCATGTGCTCGTCGGCCACCGTGCCCATGGGCCGCAGGATCACGCCGGAATGCGTGTGGAAGCTCACGGCCGCGCCGATGTTGGGATGCTTGACGATGAAGTCGACCATCGCCCGCACCTCGGGCTCGCTCGTGGGGTACGGGCCGGCGCCCACCTGCTCATGCTCCTGCCGCCAGAAGGCGGGGAAGTTGCGGTTGAGGTCCAGGCCTTCGCGGTCGCGGTTGACCTGGATCTGAAGGCCGTCGAAGTTGGTGATCGTGCCCTCGGGCATCACCCGCCAGTAGCTGCCGCCGAACTCGCCCGGCTCGCGGGGGATCATCAGCCGCGGTTCGTCGGGGTGGCTCTTCCAGGGGCCGTGGGGGTCGGGCACGCGCATCTGCAGCACGCGGCCGTCGCCGTCGATGTCCTCGACGTTCAGACCGTCCACCGGCTGCTCGTCGTACGGATAGGGCCGGGTGGAGGAGCGGATGAAGCGCGGCTTGTCGGCCAGCGCCAGCTCGGCGCCGTCGGGGTTGAGCCGCGGGCAGAGGTAGACGACGCGGGTGTCCAGCAGCTCGGTGATGGCGCCGTCGCTGCCATGGCCGGCGACCAGCTGGTGCAGCCAGTACAGGCAGGCGGTGCTGGCGGTCAGCTCACCGGCATGGATGTTGCCGTCCACCCAGATCGCCGGCTTGTCCTCGTCGTCGCCGGTGGCGGTGTTGGTCAGCACCACCAGCGGGATGTCGCGCCCCTCGTGGCTCTTGCCCAGGACCCGCACGTCGACCAGGTCGGGCCGGGCGCTGGCGTAGTCGCCGAGCAGGCGCTGCAGCTCGGCATGGCGGTAGAAGGTGTCGAAGCGGGGGCTGGGCAGGGATGGCATGTTCGCTGGGACGCATGCCGCAAGGGCGGCAGCGGGCAAGGGTAAGAGAATGCAGGCACCACGGTAACCACAGCACCGAACTCGTGACCAACGCCCACCTGCCCAAGCTCAGGCGTCCGGTCCGGCGGTGCAGAGGCCTGATCAGGTTGTGGGTGCTCGCCTTGGTGCTGTCATTGTCAGGCGCCGCGCTGCTGCTGCTGCACCAGGGATACCAGCACTCGGAAAAAACTCTGGATCAGATGCTGGGCGGCGTGGACCGGCGTCTGGCATGCCACCCGGTGCTGGCGTCGGTCGCGCAGCCGGTGATGAACTGGATCCGCGGTGCACTGGATGCGCCCGCGGCGCAGGCGCGCAGCTGCCTGCCGATGGCGGTCCCCGCCCCGCCGCCCAGGCGCACGCACGGCGAGACAGCGCCACCGGAACCCGCGGCCCCGGGTGCCCGCGTCTGGCGTGTGTCGCCCACGGGTCCGCTGCGGCGCATCGCCGACGCTGCCAAGGTTGCCGGTGACGGCGATGTGGTCGAGATCGAGGCCGGCGACTACCGCCAGGATGTGACCGTCTGGCCACAACGGCGCCTGACCATCCGCGGCGTGAACGGTGCGGCCCGTCTCCACGCCGATGGTCGTGTGGCCGAGGGCAAGGCGATCTGGGTGATCCGCAACGGCGTCTTCGACATCTCGAACATCGACTTCATCGGCGCGACGGCCGAGGACCAGAACGGTGCCGGCATCCGGTTCGAGGGCGGCCAGCTGCGGCTGCGCGGCTGCCTGTTCTGGGGCAACCAGATGGGGTTGCTGACCGGCGGCAGGGAGACCATGGCGGACGCGACGCTGACCATCGAGGCGAGCGAGTTCGCCTACAGCCGCGTGCCGGGGCGCTGGGGCCACAACCTGTATGTGGGCAGCATCGCTGCGCTGACGGTGCGGGGCAGCTACTTTCACCATGCCGGCGTCGGCCACCTCATCAAGAGCCGTGCGCGCCACAACACCATCGCCTACAACCGCCTGACGGATGAGCCGGGCGGCCGCGCCTCCTATGAGCTGGAGTTTCCCAACGGCGGCGAGGCCGTCGTCGTGGGCAACCTGATCCAGCAGCAGGCCGGCACCGAGAACGGCACCATGGTCTCGATGGGCGCCGAGGGCTACACCTGGCCCGGGAGTGCGCTGTACCTGGCCAGCAACACCATCGTCAACGACGATCCGGACGGCGGCGTCTTTCTGGCGGTCGCCGCCGGCGCAGACCGCGTCCTGTCGACGAACAATCTGTACGTCGGCCCCGGGACGCTGCGCAGCAAGGCCAGGCTGGAACGCCGGGGCGACAAGCAGGTGGATGCGACGGCGCTGACGCAACCCAGCCGGTTCGACTACAGCCTGCACCGCCCTGGCGACGACCTGGCCTACAGCCCCGTGGCGGATGCTGACCTGGCCGGGCGCCTGACGCCGCGGCAGGAGTACGTGCACCCCAGGGCCACCAGCCCGCTGGTCAATCCACCAAGTTGGGTCGGCGCGCTGCAGCGCACGGCCCGCTGAAGCCGGCGCTGGACACAGCCGCTCAGACGGCCTTCCCGTCGACGAACACCCGCAGCTCCCCCGTCCCCATCGCCACCCAGGGCTCGCCGGTGGTCAGCGGCTGGGTGGCCACCAGGGCCACGCGGTCGCCGGGGGTGGTCAGCGGGCCGAAGTCGACGCTCAGGTCCTCGTCGGCCAGATGCGCCGCGCCGAAGGGGTGGGCCCGGTGCAGCCAGTGCAGGTGGGTGCTGCAGTGGGCCCACAGCGCCTGGCCATTGCTCAGCAGGCAATTGAAGGTGCCGTGGCGCGCCGGGATGGGCAGCAGCTCGGCCAGGGTGCGGGTCAGCTCGTCGATGGGCGGCACGCTGGCATGGGCCTTGGCCAGCTCCTGCATCAGCCAGCAGAAGGCCAGCTCGCTGTCGGTGCCGCCCACCGGGCGGAAGCTGCCGTGCAGCCGCGGCTGGAAACCTTTCAGGTCGCCGTTGTGCGCCATCACCCAGTAGCGGCCCCACAGCTCGCGCATGAAGGGGTGGGTGTTCTGCAGCGCCACCTTGCCCTGGGTGGCCTTGCGGATGTGGGCGATGACATTGCCGCTGCGGATGGGGTAGCGCTTGACCAGCTCGGCCACCGGCGACTGCCGCGCGCTGTGGTGGTCGACGAACAGCCGCAGGCCCGGGTCTTCGAAGAAGGCGATGCCGAAGCCGTCCTTGTGCTCGTCGGCGCGGGTGGCCAGGCCGGCGAAGGAGAACATCACGTCGGTCGGCGTGTTGGCGTTCATCCCCAGCAGCTGGCACATGGCAGGACGGGCCGTGGTCAGCGGATCGGAAGGAACAGCCGTGTCAGGCCGCGCAGCGACACCAGGTTGCCGGGGTTGCCGGTTTCCTCCAGCACGCCGGCCATGCGCTGCAGGATGCGCGGGCTGCGGTTGGCGCGCCAGATCAGCAGGTCCGCCAGCCAGGGGTGGTCGTTGACCTTGTTGGCACGCTCGTAGAGGTCGAAGCGCGGCTTCAGCGCCGCCAGCGTGGCCTCGTAGCGGGCGCGGGTGGCGGCCTCCGGCTCGGCCGCGCCGGCCAGCAGGGCCTCGGCGGCCAGGATGCCGGTCTCCATGGCCTTGCCGATGCCCTCGCCGGTGAAGGCGTAGGTGCTGCCGGCTGCCTCGCCGGTGACCAGCAGGCCGGCGCGGCTGAAGCGCGCGCCTTCCAGCGAGCAGCGCAGCGGCGCGCCCTTCCAGTCGCCCTGCGACGTGCCATGGGCCAGCAACTCGCCGGCGGGCGCATGGATGCGGCCGAAGGCGGCCATCATCTCGCGCAGGTTCACGTCTTCCATCGTGGCGCGGCCGGCCACCTGGCGGCCATGGCTGTGGGCCAGGCCCACGCCGATGTTGAACATGCCGCCCGGGCAGGGAAAGATCCAGCCGTAGCCCTTGCGCAACTGCTTGTGCCAGACCACCTCCAGCGCCGTCACCCGGCCCACCAGACCGGGATGGTGCACATAGCCGCGCAGGGCCACGCCGCTGGGCGTGTGGCGGGTGCACAGGCCGGCGGCCATCAGCGCCCGCGGCACCGCGCCGGTGGCCAGCACCACCCAGCGGGCGCGCACCTCGTGCAAGCCGGCGGTGGTCGACTTCAACCGCGCGCCCACCACCGGGGCGGCGTCGCCCTCGCCGTCCAGCAGCGGCGCCTCGAAACGCCAGGGCGCGAAGAACCGCGCGCCGGCCCGCTCGGCGGCGCGCTTGAGGATGTCGTCGAGCTGCCTGCGTGGCAGCACGGCCAGCTGGCCGGGCACATCCACCCGGCCCCCCAGGCCGCCGATGCAGCCCACATGGCTGGCCGGCTGGGCCTGGGCCATCACCTCGGCCAGCACGCCCAGGCGTTGCAGCGCGTGGTGGGCATCGGGGATCAGGCCGTCGCCGCAGACCTTGTCGCGCGGGAAGTCATGCTGGTCGACCAGCACCACCTGCAAGCCCTGGCGCGCCAGCCACTGGGCGCAGGCGCTGCCGGCGGGGCCGGCGCCCACCACCAGCACATCGCAGGTGGACGGAGGCAGGGCGGGCAGGTTCATCAGGGCATGCGGTGCAGAGATCGTGCCGATTGTAGGCAGCGTGGTGCGGCTTGACCGGCATCAACGCCAGGCCAGGCCCCGGGTGCCACGATGGCAACAGACCGGCGCCACGCCGCCCGCCCCGCCCCGTCCCCCGTTGTTTCCCTTCTCCCACCGTCAGGCACCGACATGACCCTCTTCCACGCCGTCGTCCGCATCGACCACCACACCGCCCAGCTGCTGCAGTTCGACGCCACCCAGGTCGTCGCCCAATCGCTGAAGGCGCACAACCACCCGACCAAGCAGCACGGCAGTGCGGTGCGGGCGGAGCACGAGTTCTTCGGCGAGGTCTGCGATGCGCTGGCCGGCATCACCGAGGTGCTGGTGACCGGCTCCCACACCGCGCAGGCCGACTTCCGGCACTACGTCGACAAGCACCGCCCGGCGCTGGCCGCGCAGATCGCCGGCTACGAGACGGTGGACCACCCCAGCGACAACCAGCTGGTGGCACTGGCGCGGGCCTTCTTCCTGAAGCACGACCGCATGGCCGGCGTGCCCACGCCCACCTGATCGCCGCAGCGCGCACAACCCGCGGGCGGCTCAGGCCGGCGGCCGCGGCGGCGCGTCCCAGCGCGGCAGCACCAGCCGGAAGCGGCTGCCCTCGCCGGGCACCGATTCCACCTGCAGCGTGCCGCCCATGGCATGGGTGAGGGTGCGGGCGATGCTCAGGCCCAGGCCGTGGCCCACCACCGGCAGGCGGTCGGCGCCCAGACGGTTGAACGGTTCGAACAGGTGGGCCAGCTGCTGGCTGGTCATGCCGATGCCGCTGTCGCTGACCGCCAGCCAGACATGGTGGGCATCGTGGCCATGCAGCAGGCGCACCCAGCCGCCGTGGCGGTTGTACTTGATGGCGTTGCTCAGCAGGTTGGTCAGCACCTCGCGCACGCGGCGCGGGTCGGCCAGGGCCATCAGCTCCGGCTGGCCGGTGGCCGGGCCGTCCAGCGTGCACTGCAGGCCCAGATCGTCGACCATCGGCTGCTGCAGCGCCAGCACCTGGCGGGCCTGGTCCATCAGCGACACCGCCTGGGTGTCCAGCAGCATGTGGCCGGCCTCGGCGCGGTTGATCTGCAGCACCTCGTCGACCAGTGCCAGCAGGTGCTGGCCGGCTTCCTGGATCAGCGCCACCTGGCGGCGGCTGTCGTCGGGCAGCTCACCATGGCGCAACAGCAGCACCTGCGAGAAGCCGATCACCGCGTTCAGCGGCGTGCGCAGCTCATGGCTGACGCGCGACAGCAGCTGGGTCTTGGCTTGGCTGGCCGACTGGGCCAGGTCGCGCTGGTGCTCGGCCAGGGCGGCGGATTCACGCGCACGCTGGGCCTCCACCCAGGCCGTGCGGTCGTTCAGCACGCACAGGTACAGCGGGCTGACACCCCCGGTCTCGCGCGCGGGCACCTGGGTGATGCGCAGGTCGGCCCAGCGGGCGCGGCCCTTCATCGTGCGCAGCGCCATGTCGTCCAGCACGCCGGTGTGCTCGGGCGTCACCGTGGGCAGCAGCGCGGCCAGGCGCAGCTCGCCCTCGGCATGGGCGGTCAGCCGGCGCAGCGGCACCGGCAGGATGCGCAAGGCCTCGCGCAGGTCCAGCTCGTCCAGCGCCATGGCGTTGGCATCGATGATCATGCCCATGCGGTCGACCAGCAGCGCCGCCACGGGCAGGGTGCGGAACAGGTTGGCGAACCAGTCCAGCGTCTGCTCGGTGCGCAGCTGGCTCTCGCGCAGCTGCTGGCTCTGGGTCTCCAGCTCGGTCTGGTAGAGGCGGAACACCTGGCCCAGCGTCAGCGGCGCGCCGTTGTCGCTGCGCAGCATCTCGGCCGCCGCCTCCAGGTCGCCGGCCTGCACTGCATCCAGCGCCTGGGTCAGCAGCAGGTTCTGGCGCGCGGTCTGGTCGGCGGCAGCGGGTGTGGGTGCGGCGTCCTGGGGCGGGGGTGGCGCCCCGCCCGGCCTGGCCACGAGCGGGCGGTGTTCAGCCACCGGCCACCTCGTCAGGCTGGGTCATCTGGGCATGCCAGGGCGTGATGTCGAAGTGGCTGACCACCGCGCCCTGCTCGCTGCCGCGCAGGGCCGCCGCGTTCATCACGAACCAGCGCTGCGCGGTCGGGCTGTGGCAGGGGTAGGTGACGCGGTAGTGGTCGCTGCGGCCGGCCAGCACCTGCTGCAGGCCGCGCAGCACGTCCAGCGCGTCGGGCGTGGTGGCGCGGGCCAGCACGGCCAGGTAGTTGGCACCCACGCCCACCGGGCCGTCGGGCTGGGGGCCGCCGCTGCCGAAGCCGTTGTCGTCGGCGAAGGCATGCCAGGCATGGTTGACCTGGCGCACCGTGCCGTGCACGTCCAGCACGGCCACATGCTCGGGCAGGGAGTCGATCACCGCCTGCAGCCGCCGCGCGTCGCGCAGGCGGGAGACGTCGATCAGCGTCAGCACCGCCCGCCGTGGCACGCCGGACCGCTCGCCATAGCCCAGCACCCGCACCAGGTAGCCGCTGCTCCCGCCGCCATGCAGCTCGCGCTCCACCGGCGGGCCACCGGCCAGCACGGCACGCAGGTCGGCCTGCATCTCGGGGTAGTCCAGCGGGTTGTTGAAGTTGCCGATCGCCCGGCCGATGTCGCTGGGCCGCAGGCGGAACAGCGCCGCCGCCTCGGGCGTGAAGCGCACCAGCTGCTGCTGCGCGTCGATGAACAGCGTCGCGATGCCGGTGGCCTGGGACATGCCGTCCAGGTCGGCATTGAGTGCACTGACCGCATCGAGCTTGGCGTTGTACTCGGCGTTGACGGTGTACAGCTCCTCGTTGACCGACTGCAGCTCCTCGTTGGTGCTCTGCAGTTCCTCGTTGGAGGACATCAACTCCTCGTTGGTGGCCTGCAGCTCCTCGTTGGCGGCCTCCAGCTCCTCGATGCTGGTCTGCAGGCTGGTGCGCACCTCGGCCAGCTCGCGCTCCAGCTCGGCCATGCGGTCGACCTCGCGCTCGGTCAGCGGCGCATCGCCCACGGTGGCGCCGACGGCGGTCTCCTCGATGCTGAGCAGCACGCAGGGCTCGCGCTCGTCGTCGGTGGCCAGCGGGCGGGCCACCACCCGCAGCGGCTGCGACACGCCATCCATGTCGAGGTGCAGCACCGGCGAGATGTGCTGGCTGCGGCTGCGCAGCGCCACATGCAGCGCATGGCTGGCCACCGCGCCCAGCCGTGGCGGCAGCAGGCGGATGACATCGAGCTGCGGCTCGCCCTCGGGCATGCGCAGGAAACGCTGCGTCGGGCCCCAGGCATGCAGCAGCTGGCGCTGGGCGGTGACCAGCAGCGTCAGCGGCGCATAGGCCTGCACCAGCTGGCGCACCGCGGTGTCGACCAGGCGCGGGCCTTCGGCCGGGGCATGGCTGCGCACCGGGCTGCGCCCGCGCAGCGACACGCTGGAGCGGCCGAAGCCGTCGCGCACCGCCAGCGCGGTGAGCACCGGCCGCACCAGCCGGTAGACCTTGTGCGCCGTGTCCAGCGCCTGGAAATCGGCCTGCAGCGCGCCCAGCGATTCACTGCCGCCCAGGAACAGCAGGCCCTGCTGGTTCAGCGCGTACTGCAGGCGGCGCATCACCCGCTCCTGCGCATCGGCCTGGAAGTAGATCAGCGTGTTGCGGCAGACCACCGCGTCCATGCGGGTGAAGGGTGCGTCCTCCAGCAGGTTGTGGCGGGCAAACAGCACCATCTGCCGCAGCTCGGGCTTGACCACCAGGCGCTCGTCCTGCAGGTTGAACCACTGCGCCTGGCGCTCGGGCGTCAGGTGGTCGGCCGAGCCCACCGGGTAGCTGCCGGTGCTGCCGACGGCCAGCACGCCGGGGTCGACGTCGGTGGCGTAGACCTTGATGCCGGGCCAGCGCTGGGCCGCGGCGCAGGCCTCCAGCGCGGCGATGGCCAGCGAGTAGGCCTCCTCGCCGGTGGCGCAGCCGGCGCTCCACAGCCGCAGGGTCTGGCCCTGGGGCAGGTCGCGCACCAGGGCTTGCAGCGGCGCGCGCAGTGCGTTGAAGGCCGCCTCGTCGCGGAAGAAGCTGGTCACCGGGATCAGCAGCTCGCGGCGCAGGGCCTCGCACTCGTCGGGCATCACCTCCACCCGGTCGGCATAGTCGGTGACCGAGGCGCAGCCCTGCACCGCCATGCGGCGCTCGATGCGCCGCATCATCGTCGGCAGCTTGTAGTGGCTGAAGTCGACGCCGGCATGCTGCATCAGGCAGTCGAACAGCCGCTGCAGCGCCGGCTTGATCTGTGGGGTGGCCACCAGCTCGCCGCTGGTCAGGCGGCCGGCGTGGCCCTGGGTGAGGCCCAGCACCTGGGTGGCCAGTTCCTCGGGCGGCAGCACCGCATCGACGCCGGTGGCGGTGATCACGCTGCGCGGCATGCTGTCGAAGCGGGCCGTCTCGGGCGTCTGCGCCATCACATAGCCGCCGGCCGCGCGCAGCGCCACCGCGCCGGTGGCGCCGTCCGAGCCCGAGCCCGACAGCACCAGGCCGATGCAGCGCTCGGCCCCGGCGCCGGCCAGTGAGCGGAAGAACAGGTCGATGGGCAGCGAGACGCCGCGCAGCGGCCGCGGCGTGAAGACCAGGTGCTCCTGCTCGATGGTCATCAGCACGCCGGCGGGCATCAGGTAGATGTGGTCCACCTCCAGCGATTCGCCGGCCACCGCCTCGCGCACCGGCAGCGGCGTGTGGCGCGCCAGCAACTCCGACATCATCGACCGGTGGTCGGGCGACAGGTGCTGGATGACGACGAAGGCCGCCTGGGTGGGCGGCGCGAGTGCGCCGAAGAAGCGCTGCAGCGCCTCCAGCCCGCCGGCCGATGCGCCGAGCGCCACCAGCCAGGGCTTCTCGGGCGCAGGGGGAACGGGCAACGTCAAGCGCCCCGTCCTGATGCCGCGCTGGGCGGTCCTGTCCGTTCCATGGAGATCCCCCCGGTTGTCAGCCCTCTGCGGAGCCGGGAGCGAGTCTAGCCTGCGCCGATCGAACTAGGGGGGGTCCCCATGCGCGCCGATGGACGCAGGCCCAGCCGTCAGGCGCCAGCCTTGACCTTCAGCCGCCAGGCGTGCAGCAGCGGCTCGGTGTAGCCGCTGGGCTGGGCCATGCCCTTGAAGACCAGGTCGCTGGCGGCCTGGAAGGCGGCGCTGCCCTTCAAGTTGCCGGCCATGTTGCGGTAGGCGGCATCGCCGGCGTTCTGCTTGTCCACCACCTTGGCCATGCGCTTGAGCGTGGCGCGCACCTGGGCCTTGTCGACGACGCCGTGGTGCAGCCAGTTGGCCATGTGCTGGCTGCTGATGCGCAGCGTGGCGCGGTCTTCCATCAGGCCCACGTTGTGGATGTCGGGCACCTTGCTGCAGCCCACGCCCTGGTCGACCCAGCGCACCACGTAGCCCAGGATGCCCTGGGCGTTGTTGTCCAGCTCCTGCTGCTTCTCGGCGTCGGTCCACTTCGGCTTCTTGGCCACCGGCACGGTCAGCAGGCCTTCGAGCAGACTGGCGCGCTCCGCATCGGCATCCACCTTCTCCAGGTCCTTCTGCACCGCGAACACATCCACCTGGTGGTAGTGCAGCGCATGCAGCGTGGCGGCCGTGGGGCTGGGCACCCAGGCGGTGTTGGCGCCGGCCCGGGGGTGGGCGATCTTCTGCTGCAGCATGGCGGCCATCAGGTCGGGCATGGCCCACATGCCCTTGCCGATCTGCGCCTTGCCGCGCAGGCCGCACTGCAGGCCCACCAGCACGTTGTTGCGCTCGTAGGCCTGGATCCACGGGGTGGTCTTCATGTCGCCCTTGCGCAGCATCGGGCCGGCCAGCATGGCGGTGTGCATCTCGTCGCCGGTGCGGTCGAGGAAGCCGGTGTTGATGAAGGCCACGCGGTCGGCGGCGGCGGCGATGCAGGCCTTGAGGTTGACGCTGGTGCGGCGCTCCTCGTCCATGATGCCCAGCTTGACCGTGGCCTGCGGCAGGCCCAGCAGCTTCTCCACGCGGCCGAACAGCTCGCTGGCGAAGGCCACTTCGGCCGGCCCGTGCATCTTGGGCTTGACGATGTAGACCGAGCCCTTGCGCGAGTTGACGATGCCGTTGGCACCATGCTTCTGGAGGTCATGCAGCGCGATGGTGGTGGTGATCACCGCGTCCATGATCCCTTCCGGAATCTCCTGGCCGTCCCCCCACAGGATGGCCGGGTTGTTCATCAGGTGGCCGACGTTGCGCACGAACATCAGGCTGCGGCCGTGCAGCGTGACGGTGCCGCCGCCCGGCGCGGTGTAGACGCGGTCGGGGTTCAGGCCGCGGGTGAAGGTGGTGCCGCCCTTGGCCACCTGCTCGGTCAGCGTGCCCTGCAGGATGCCCAGCCAGTTGCCGTAGGCCAGCACCTTGTCGTCGGCATCCACCACGGCCACCGAGTCTTCCAGGTCGAGGATGGTCGACAGCGCCGATTCCAGCACCAGGTCGGACACGCCGGCAGCGTCGCTGGCGCCGATGGGGGTCTTGCGGTCGATGCGGATGTCCAGGTGCAGGCCGTTGTGCTGCAGCAGCACGCTGGACGGCGCCGCGGCGTCACCCTGCCAACCGACCAGCTGCTTGGACTTCTTCAGGCCGGTGGTCTTGCCGTTCTTCAGCGTCACGGCCAGGGCGCCGTCGACGATGGCGTAGCCGGTGGCATCCAGGTGCGAGGCCTTGGCCAGCGGCGCGGTGCGGTCGAGCACATGGCGGGCATAGGCGATGACCTGGGCGCCGCGCACCGGGTTGTAGCCGGGCTTGCCGTCCACCGTGCGGGTGGCGCCGTCGGTCTCGGGCAGGGCGTCGGTGCCGTACAGCGCGTCGTACAGGCTGCCCCAGCGGGCGTTGGCGGCATTCAGCGCGTAGCGGGCGTTGGTGATCGGCACCACCAGCTGCGGGCCGGCCTGCAGGGCCAGTTCGGCGTCGACGTTCTTGGTCTTCACCTTCACGTCGGCCGGCACCGGCACCAGGTAGCCGATCTTGGCCAGGTGGGCCTGGTAGCGGGCCATGTTCCTGATCGGGCCGGGGTGCTTGGTGTGCCAGGCATCCATCGCCGTCTGCAGACGGTCACGCTCGGCCAGCAGGGCGGCGTTCTTCGGCGCCAGGTCGTGCACGAGGGCATCGAAGCCGGCCCAGAAGGCAGCCGGATCGACGCCGGTGCCGGGCAGCACGCGGCTGTTGATGAAGTCGGCCAGATTGCTGGCCACGTGCAGGCGGTGGATGGTGGTGCGTGCGGTCATGGTGGATGCCAGGGTGGAAGTCAGGAAGCGGGAAAGAAATCGAGCACCGCGCGCAGGTTGCCGGCGGTGCGGGTGGGGGTGGTGTCCAGCTGCTCCAGCGGCGCGCCGGCGCGGTTCACCCACAGCGTGAAGAAGCCGAACCAGGTGGCGCCGATGGCGTCCCAGCCATTGCTGGAGACGAACAGGATCTTCTTGGCGGGCAGGCCCAGGGCCTGCGGGCCCAGCTGGTAGACGGCGGCATCGGTCTTGAAGCGCTGCACGCTGTGGGCGCTGAGCACCGGGTTCAGCCAGTCCTGCAGGCCGGCGCTCTTCACCGCCACGGCCAGCATGTCGGGGTCGCCGTTGCTCAGGATGCCGGCGCGCACGCCGCGCGCCGCCAGGGCCTGCAGCACCTCGCGGTTCTCGGGGAAGGCCGAGAGGTGCCGGTATTCGTTCATCAGCCGGTCTTCGGCGGCGCGGTCCAGCGGCAGGCCCAGCTTCTGCGCGGCAAAGCGCAGGCCGGCGCGGGTCAGGTCCCAGAACGGGCGGTAGCGGCCGCTCATCGAGCACAGCCGGGTGTAGTCGATCTGCTTGTCGCGCCACAGCAGAGCCAGGGCGTCGCCGCGGCCGGGCCACAGCTGCTCGGCCGCCAGGCCGACGCTGTAGACGTCGAACAGCGTGCCGTAGGCGTCGAACAGCACCGCTTCAGGCGTGGGCAGGGGCACGGAGTCCGGCATGGCCCGGACTGTATTACGAACCAGAACCACCATTAAGCGCGGCCCGGGTCAAGGATTCATGACCAGGCGGTGACGAATCGACGGGCCGCATCTCCCTTGGTCGCCGGTTGATTCATGACTGAATCATCGCTAATCTGCGGCCATGGACCGCCTGAAGCAGATCGAATCGTTCGTATCCGTGGCCGCCAAGGGCAGCCTGACGGCCGCGGCGCAGGCCGAGGGTGTGGCGCCGGCGGTGGTGGGCCGGCGCATCGACGCGCTGGAGGAGCGCCTGGGCGTGAAGCTGCTGCTGCGCACCACCCGGCGCATCAGCCTCACCCACGAGGGCAGCGCCTTCCTGGAAGACTGCCAGCGCATCCTGGCCGACATGGCCAATGCCGAAGCCAGCGTGTCGGCCGGCGGCGTGAAGGCCAGCGGTGCGTTGCGCATCACCGCGCCGGCGGGCTTTGGCCGGCGGCATGTGGCGCCGCTGATGCCGGGCTTCCTGGCGCGGCACCCGGATGTGCACCTGTCGCTGAACCTCAGCGACCGGGTGGTCGACATCGTCAACGAGGGCTTCGACTGCGCGGTGCGGGTGGGCGACATGCCCGACAGCAGCCTGATCAGCATCCGCCTGGCCGACAACCGCCGGCTGTGCGTGGCCGCGCCGGCCTACCTGCAGCGCGCCGGCACGCCGCAGCATCCGAACGAGCTGGCCCGGCATGAATGCCTGACGCTGTCATCGGATGCCAGCCAGACCCGCGGCTGGGCCTTCCAGGTCGACGGCGCCGTCACCCACCTGCGGCCCAGCGGCCGCATCGACTGCAGCGACGGCCAGGTGCTGCATGCCTGGTGCCGCCAGGGCCTGGGGCTGGCCTGGCGCAGCACCTGGGAGGTGGAGGGCGACATCGCCGCCGGCGTGCTGGTGCCGGTGCTGGAGCCGTTTGCCGCCCCGCCCAACGGCATCTATGCGGTGCTGCCGCAGCGCAAGCACCTGCCGCTGCGGGTGCGGCTGTGGATCGACTACCTGAAACACCACTACGGCGACGCCAGCTACTGGCGACAGGCCGCGGCCTGAAACGACGACGCCGCCCGCAGGCGGCGTCGAGGCCGTGGCCAGAGGGGGTCAGCCCTTGGCGTCAGCGACGCACTTCTTGGTGAAGCTGGTCTTGGCGGCGCCGGCCAGCTTCTTCTCCGCGGCCTGCTTGTCGCAGGCGGCAGCGGCATCGGGCTTGCCAGCAGCGGCCGGGCCGCCGTCGGCCACGCACTTCTTGGTGAAGCTGGCCTTGGCGGCACCGGCCAGCTTCTTCTCGGCGGCAGCGGCGTCGCAGGCTGCGGCCGCGGGCGAGGCGGCAGCGCTGTCGGCATTGCACTTCTTCAGGAAGCTGGTCTTGGCGGCGCCGGCCAGCTTCTTGTCTTCGGCCTGCTTGTCGCAGCTGTCGGCGGCCTGGGCCAGGCCGGCGCACAGGAACAGGGCTGCCAGCGTGGCGGTGATCTTCTTGAACATGGGTACTCCTCGTCCTCGGATGGTGGATGGCGCGGTGGCCGAGGGTCATTGGAGCAGAGCCCCCGGGCACCGGCAATCCGGCAACGCGGCAAGGCTGGCGGCGGTGCACCGCCGGAGCGTCAAAGAATGCGCCGCGGATGCGCCAGCTGCTCATGCGCGGCATGCAGCCGGCGCACCAGCACGCGGATGAAGGCGGCGTCGAACAGGTGGCGGGTGGCCGGGCTCAGCACTTCCACCGCGTCGGGCGTGAAGGTGATGGTGGTGGCCGGCTCGGCCACGATGACGTCGGCGCTGTGCACCCGCAGGTCGGGGCTGGGCGCCAGGTAGACCATCTCGCCCACCGAGGTGCCGGCACCCAGCTGGGCCACGCGCTGGCCGTCGCGGTACACGTCGATGCGGCCCTGGGCGATGATGTGGAAGGTGTTGCCCTCGTCGCCCTTGCGGTAGAGCGCCGCGCCGTAGCGGTGGCGCAGCCACTGCGCCCGGTGCACCACCTCCCACAGCTCCACCTCGCCGAAGCCGCTGAAGAACTCCAGCGTGCGCAGCAGGTTGAAGCGCTCCGAATCCAGCACATCCTGCAGTCGGCCCACCGGCACCTCCCCGTTGGCCACCAGCAGCGACCATTCCCGCGCGAAGCTGTCCCAGTCGGCCGGCCGCTGGGCCGGCTGCTTGGCCAGCGCCTGGCGCAGCAGCGCATCCATGCGCGGCGGCACGCCCTCGCGCAGGCCGGCCAGCGGCACCGGCTCGGCATGGTAGATCTGGTGCATCAGCGCCACCTGGTTGGGCGCGTCGAAGGGTGGGCGGCCGCTGACCAGGTGGTAGAGCACCGCCGCCAGCGAGTACATGTCGGCCCGGGTGTCCAGCGTGCTGCCGTCCAGCTGCTCGGGCGACATGTAGGCCAGCGAGCCGACGCGGAAAACCTGGGTGCGGTCGCTGGTCTGGTCGAACACGCTGCCGAAATCGGTGATCTTGATGTCGGTGATCTGGTCGTCCTTGACCACCGCCAGGATGTTGGCCGGCTTCACATCGCGGTGGATCAGTCCATGGCGGGCCACGTAGGCCAGCGCCATCGCGCACTTGAAGCCGATCTCGACGATCTGGTCCAGCGCCAGCAGGCTGTCGGGCCGGCAGTAGCGGCGCAGCGTGACGCCGGCCACATACTCCATCACCAGGTAGGGCTGGGCGGGGTCGTCCACCGCGTCGTAGATCTGCACCACGTTCGGGTGCTGCAGCTTGCCCACCAGCGCCGCCTCGGCGGCGAAGAAGTGGCTGCGGTAGTGGTTCTCCACGCTCTCGCCGACCGTGGGCAGGCGCACCCGC
Source organism: Pseudaquabacterium pictum (assembly GCF_005403045.1). Taxonomy (GTDB): domain Bacteria; phylum Pseudomonadota; class Gammaproteobacteria; order Burkholderiales; family Burkholderiaceae_C; genus Pseudaquabacterium; species Pseudaquabacterium pictum. The sequence goes on along the minus strand of NZ_BJCL01000010.1, from coordinate 69,993 downwards.
TTGATGGCCACGTTGCGGTGGTTGAAGCCGTCGACCGCCAGGAACACCTCGCTGGTGGCGCCGTCGCCCAGCCGCGAGACGATGTTGTACTTGCCGATGCGGTGCGGCAGGCCGGGGTCGTCCGCCTCCTCCAGCAGGTCGGGGGCAGCGGAGGCGGCGAAGGGCAGGCGGAATGACATGGGTGGCGGCAGGTCCACCCTGGTTGTCGGCCGTTGGCACCCCCAACTGAAGCCGGGCGGCCAACCACACCCCCCAACTTAGAATGCCGGCCCATGATCCAAGCCAAACAGGCCCTGCTCGCCGCCCTTGCCGACGCCGTGGCCCAGGTGGCGCCCGGCACGCCCTACAGCCCGGCCTTCGAATTGCCCAAGCAGGCCGCGCATGGTGATTTCGCCATCACCGCGGCCATGGCCCTGGCCAAGGCGCAGAAGCGCAACCCGCGCGAGCTGGCCGCCGCGCTGATTGCTGCGCTGCAGGCGCAGCCAGCGGTGGCGCAGTGGGTGGACGCGCTGGAGATCGCCGGCCCCGGCTTCATCAACCTGCGCCTGAAGCCCGCTGCCAAGCAGGCGGTGGTGGCCGAGGTGCTGGCCGCCGGCAACCAGTTCGGTGTGCGCCCGGCCCATGGCCGCAAGCTGATGTGCGAGTTCGTCTCGGCCAACCCCACCGGCCCGCTGCATGTGGGCCATGCCCGCCAGGGCGCGCTGGGCGACGCGGTGTGCCGGCTGTATGAAAGCCAGGGCTGGAGCGTCACCCGCGAGTTCTACTACAACGACGCCGGCGTGCAGATCGCCACCCTGGCCGCCAGCACCCAGGCACGCATCCGCGGCCTGCAACCCGGGGACGCCGCCTGGCCCGAGAACGCCTACAACGGCGACTACATCGCCGACATCGCCGCCGACTTCCTGGCGAAGAAGACGGTGCATGCCGACGACCGCCAGTTCACCGCCAGCGGCGATCCGGACGACCTGGACGGCATCCGCCAGTTCGCCGTGGCCTACCTGCGCCATGAGCAGGACCTGGACCTGCAGGCCTTCGGCGTGCAGTTCCAGAACTACTTCCTCGAATCCAGCCTGTATGCCAGCGGCAAGGTCGAGCAGACGGTGCAGAAGCTGGCCGCCGCCGGCAAGACCTACGAGCAGGACGGCGCGCTGTGGCTGAAGTCGACCGACTACGGCGACGACAAGGACCGCGTGATGCGCAAGTCCGATGGCAGCTACACCTACTTTGTGCCCGACGTGGCCTACCACATCGACAAGTGGGCGCGCGGCTTCGACAAGGTCATCAACTTCCAGGGCAGCGACCACCACGGCACCATCGCCCGGGTGCGCGCCGGGCTGCAGGCCGCGGGCGTGGGCATCCCGCAGGGCTGGCCCGACTACGTGCTCAACAAGATGGTCATGGTCATGAAGGGTGGCCAGGAAGTGAAGATCAGCAAGCGCGCCGGCAGCTATGTCACGCTGCGCGACCTGATCGAGATGACCAGCCGCGACGCGGTGCGCTTCTTCCTGATCAGCCGCAAGGCCGACACCGAGTTCGTCTTCGACGTCGACCTGGCGCTGAAGGCCAACGACGAGAACCCGGTGTTCTACGTGCAGTACGCCCATGCGCGCATCTGCTCGGTGCTGGCGCAGTACTCCGCGCGCACCGGCCGCACCGTGGACACCACCTCGGCCGCCGGCGTCGACCTGGCGCTGCTGACCGCGCCGACCGAAGACGCGCTGATGCGCAAGCTGGCCGCCTACCCCGACATGCTGGCCAGCGCCGCCGCCGACTTCGCGCCGCACGATGTGGCCTTCTACCTGCGTGACCTGGCCGCGGCCTTCCACAGCTGGTATGCGGCCGAGCGCTTCCTGATCGACGACCCGGCGCTGGCCGCCGCCCGCATGGCGCTGCTGGCCGCCACCCGCCAGGTGCTGCGCAATGCGCTGGGCATGATGGGCGTGAGCGCCCCCGACGCCATGGCCCGCGAGGCCGACGCCGAGGCCGGCGCATGAAGCCCCTGGTGCGCGGCGGCTTCATCACCGGCCTGGTGGTCGGCCTGGTGGTGGGCCTGGGCGTGGCGCTGGCGGTGGCGCTGTATGTCACCAAGACGCCGGTGCCCTTCATCGACAAGCTGCCGCAGCGCACTGCCGAGCAGGACGCCGCCGAGGCCGAGAAGAACAAGCACTGGGACCCGAACGCACCGCTGGCCGGCAAGAACCCGGCCCGCCCTGCGGTGCCGGCCGCCAGCGGCGTGGTGCAGGCCGCCAGCGCGCCAGGCCAGCCGGCCGCCGCCGCGGCGGCCAATCCGATGGGCACGCCGGCCCCGGCGGTGGCACAGCCGGCGCCCGCCGCATCCGCCGCCGTGGCCCGGGCCGCCGCCAGCGCCCCCGCGCCGGCGGCCAGCCGCGCCGCCCGCGACCCCGCCGCCATCCTGGCTGGCCAGCCCGACGGCGCCGCCAAGGCCGCCACCAAGGGCGCCAGCGCGGTCAGCACGGTGTTCTTCGTGCAGGCCGGCGCCTATGCCCGCACCGAGGATGCCGAGGCCCAGCGTGCCAAGCTGGCCCTGCTGGGGCTGGATGCCCGCATCACCGAGCGCGAACAATCGGGCCGCACCGTCTACCGGGTGCGGGTGGGCCCGTTCGACAGCCGCGAGCCGGCCGAGGACACCCAGGGCCGCCTGGCCGGTGCCGGCATCGAGGCCAACCTGGTGCGGGTGGAACGCTGATTGAACTCCAGGTGCACCGGCGCACTCCACCCCACGTTGAGTCCACAGACGATCTTCCGAAAGAGGCTTTGCATGAACCGACGTGATTGGGTGCTGGCGTCCGCCGCCAGCCTGGCCGGCCTGCCGCTGGCGGCCCAGGCCCAGGGGGCCCTGCAGGAGGGGCGCGACTACAAGCGCGTGGAAACGCCGGTGCCGGTGGCCGAGGGCAAGCTGGAGGTGGTCGAGTTCTTCGGCTACTGGTGCCCGCACTGCAATGCCTTCGAGCCGGCGCTGGACGCCTGGGCCAAGAAGCTGCCGCAGCAGGTCACCTTCCGCCGCATTCCGGTGGCCTTCTCGCCGGGGCAGGAGCCGCTGCAGCGCCTGTACTACGCCATCGAGGCCATGGGCCAGGTCGATGCGCTGCACAAGAAGGTGTTCGCCGCCCTGCACGCCGAGCGCAAGCGTCTGAACACCGAGGGCGACATCCTCGACTGGGCCAAGACCCAGGGCGTGGACACCGCCAAGCTGGCCGACACGATGAAGAGCTTCGCCGTCGCCACCAAGCTGCGCCAGTCCAAGCAGCTGGCCGACGGCTACCGCATCGAGGGCGTGCCCACGCTGGGCATCCAGGGCCGCTTCATGACCTCGCCGTCGATCGCCGGCAGCCCCGAACGGGCGCTGGCCGTGGCAGATGCCCTGATCGCGCAGTCGCGCAAGAGCTGACGCACCAGCCTTGCGGCAGAATTGCCGCAGATTGCAGGGCCAGTTGGCCAGAACTTGGGTCTAGAATGATCTGCAAGTTTTGTGCCGACTGATGTTTACCCTCAATCCCCCCCTCTGCCTCGTCGCGCTGCTGATCACCACCGGCGGCGCTGCCGCATGGGCGGAGCGCGCCGACCGCGGTCGGCCGATGACGCTGGAGTCCGACCAGCCCTGCACCGTCAGCCTGCTCAAGCAGACCAGCGTGTGCAGCGGCAACGTGGTCATCAGCCAGGGCACGCTGCAGATCCGCGCCGACAAGCTGGAACTGCGCGAGACGCCCGAGGGCTACCAGATGGCCCTGGCCACCGGCAGCGCCGCCAAGCCGGCCACCTACCGCCAGAAGCGCGACGGCAGCGACGAGACGGTGGAAGGCCAGGCCCAGCGCATCGACTACGACAGCCGCGCCGGCACGCTGCGCTTCGAGGGCGCGGCGGTGGTGCGGCGGCTGCGCGGCAGCACCGTGGCCGACGAGATCCAGGGCCAGCAGATCGTCTGGGACAGCACGGCCGAATCCTTCAACGTGCGCGGCGGCGCCGCCACCGCCAGCAACCCCGGCGGCCGGGTGCGTGCGGTGATCACCCCGCGCGTGCCGCCTGACGACGCGGCGGCCGCGCCCGCACCAGCCGCCAGCGGGGCGCTGAAGGCCTCGCCCAGCCTGGGGGACCGGCGTTGAACGCTGCGGTGCTGGACACCCCGCTGGAAGGCACGGCGGCCGCGACCAGCCGGCTGGACGTGACCGGCCTGCAGAAGCGCTACGGCTCGCGCCAGGTCATCAAGGATGTGCACCTGGCCGTGGCCGCCGGCGAGGTGGTCGGCCTGCTGGGCCCCAACGGCGCCGGCAAGACCACCTGCTTCTACATGGTGGTGGGCCTGGTGCGGGCCGATGCCGGCACCATCCGCATCGACGGCGTCGAGGTGCAGCACAAGCCCATCCACCAGCGCGCCCGCATGGGCCTGAGCTACCTGCCGCAGGAGGCCTCGATCTTCCGCAAGCTGACGGTGGAGGAGAACATCCGCGCCGTGCTGGAGCTGCAGGTCGACGCCGCCGGCAAGCCGCTGAAGGGCGCTGTGATCGACGCCAAGCTGAATGCCCTGCTGCACGACCTGAGCATCGAGAAGCTGCGCAATTCGCCCGCGCCGGCGCTGTCGGGCGGCGAGCGACGGCGGGTGGAGATCGCCCGCGCGCTGGCCACGCAGCCACGTTTCATTCTGCTCGACGAGCCGTTTGCCGGCGTCGACCCGATCGCGGTGATCGAGATCCAGCGCATCATCGGATTCCTCAAGAGCCGCGGCATCGGCGTGCTGATCACCGACCACAACGTGCGCGAGATGCTGGGCATCTGCGACCGCGCCTACATCATCAGCGAAGGCCGGGTGCTGGCCGAAGGCACGCCCGCTGCCATTGTCGAGAACGCCGACGTGCGCCGGGTGTACCTGGGCGAACACTTCCGGATGTGACATGAAGCCGTCCCTGCAGGTTCGACTTTCACAGCACCTGGCGCTGACGCCCCAGCTGTAGCAATCCATCCGCCTGCTGCAGCTGTCCACGCTGGAGCTGCACCAGGAAATCGAGCAGATGCTCGAGACCAACCCGTTCCTCGACACCGAGGAAGACCATGCGCCGATGGAGTTCGGCCTGGAGCGGGTGAGCGCGGCCGCCGATGCCGGCGCCGAGCGCGAGAAGAGCAAGCTCAGCGAGCGCGAGGACGGCGGCGATGGCCAGGCCGGTGCCGACGAGCCCGCCGGCATGGACACCGCCGAGTTCGGCGGCACCGAGCGCGACGACTGGGAGAACGGCACCGAGCGCGATGACTTCGACGGCATCCGCGAGCTGCCGTCCAACAGCACCGCCAGCGCCTCCGGCGACAGCGACGACTACGAGCCGGTCGACAGCTCCGACACCGGCCCCAGCCTGCAGGACCACCTGCGCCGCCAGCTGCTGGGCATGCGCCTGTCGCCCGAGGACGCGGCCGCGGTGATGGTGCTGATCGAATCCCTCAACGAGGACGGCTACCTGGCCGACCCGCTGGAGGAGATCGCCGAACGCCTGGCCCTGGGCATGGGCATCGACGGCGACGACGGTGCCGACGACCGCGACGAACTGATGGACCGGCTGCGCTGCGCGCTGAAGTGGCTGCAGAGCCTGGAGCCCACCGGCGTGGGCGCCGCCAACCTGGGCGACTGCCTGTGCCTGCAGCTCAAGGAGCTGCCCAGAAGCAAGGCCCGCGAGGTGGCGATGACCGTCTGCCGCCAGCACCTGGAACTGCTGGCCCGGCGCGACATGAAGAAGCTGGTGGCCGCCACCGGCGCGGATGAAGACACGCTGCGCGAGGCGCAGGCGCTGATCGTCGCCTGCGAGCCCAAGCCCGGCCGGCCCTTCACCAAGGCCGAGGCCAACATCGTCGTGCCCGATGTCATCGTCATCAAGGCCGGCCGCGGCTGGAAGGCCACGCTCAACCCCGACGTGATGCCCAAGCTGCGCATCAACGACCTGTATGCCCAGGCCATCCGCGGCCAGCGCAACGGCTCGGCCAGCGGCCTGAGCGCCCGGCTGCAGGAGGCGCGCTGGTTCATGAAGAACATCCTGCAGCGCTTCGACACCATCCTGCGCGTCAGCCAGGCCATCGTCGAGCGGCAGAAGGGCTTCTTCACCCATGGCGAGATCGCGATGAAACCGCTGGTGCTGCGCGAGATCGCCGACGAGCTGGGCCTGCACGAAAGCACCATCTCGCGGGTGACCACGGCCAAGTACATGAACACGCCGTTCGGCACTTTCGAGCTGAAGTACTTCTTCGGCTCCAGCCTGAACACCGATGCCGGCGGCAACGCCAGCAGCACCGCGGTGCGGGCGCTGATCAAGCAGTTGGTGGGCAGTGAAGACCCGGCCAAGCCGCTGTCGGACAGCCAGCTGTCGGACATGCTGGGCGAGCAGGGCATCACCGTGGCGCGGCGCACCGTGGCCAAGTACCGCGAGGCGCTGAAGATCGCCCCGGCCAACCTGCGCAAGGCGCTGTGAGCTCCGTCGCCCTGTTCCTGCCCTGCGCGGCGTGCACCGAGGAATTGCTGGCCGACGAGGTGCTGCGCATCCTGGGCCCGCAGGCCAGCGGCGAGATGCTGCGCGGCGGCGTCACCGTCGATGGCGACGCCACCACCGCGATGCGGCTGAACCTGGAAAGCCGCCTGGCCCAGCGGGTGCTGTGGCCGCTGGCGCATGGGCCGTACGAGACCGAGCACGACCTGTACGCCCTGGCCCGCACCGTGCCCTGGACCGACTGGATCACGCCGGCGCAGACCTTCCGCATCGACACCACGGCCCAGCGCTCGCCGCTGCAGAGCCTGAACTTCGCCACGCTGCGGGTCAAGGACGCGGTGTGCGACGTGGTGCGTGATGCCGTGGGCGAGCGCCCCAGCATCGACACCCGCCGGCCGGATCTTCCGCTGTCGCTGCACCTCACGCCCACCCATGCCACGCTGTATGCCGACACCTCGGGCGAGGCGCTGTTCAAGCGCGGCTGGCGCGATGCGCAGGGCCTGAAGGGCGAGGCGCCGCTGAAGGAGACGCTGGCCGCCGCGATGCTGGCTGCCGCCGGCTGGCAGGGCCGGGCCGAGGACGGTCCGCTGCTCGACCCCTGTTGCGGCGCCGGCACCATCGCCATCGAGGCGGCGCAGATCGCCTGCGGCATCGCGCCCGGGCTGCAGCGCCGCTTCGCCTTCGAGCGCATGCTGCCCTTCCGGCCCTTGCAGCATGCCTGGGTGCAGATGAAGGACGCCGCCCGCGCCCGCCAGCATGCGCCGGCGGTGGACGTGTTCGCCGGCGATGTGTCGTTCCGCATGACCGACTTCGCCGAGCACAACGCCAAGCGCGCGGGTGTCGACCACGCCATCCAGTTCAAGACCGCCGACGCCCTGCAGCGCATGCCGCCCGCCGACACCGGCGTGCTGATGCTGAACCCGCCCTACGGCGAGCGCATCGCGCCCAAGGGCGCGCGTGGCGAGCAGCGCGGCCCGCGCCAGGCGCGCGAGGACTTCGCCCCCGCGGCCGATGGCGGCGACACCGGCGCCTTCTTCAGCCAGCTGGCGGCGCACTGGAAGCGCCATTACCCCGGCTGGACAGCCTGGCTGCTGAGCCCCGACATGAAGCTGCCGCAGGCGCTGCGGCTGAAGGAAGCGCGGCGCGTGCCGCTGTGGAACGGGCCGATCGAATGCCGGCTGTTCCGCTTCGACCTGGTGGCCGGCTCGGCGCGCGTGCAGCCCGCCGGCGACCAACCCGCCTGAAGGACCGGCAGCGGTGCTGCGCCTGCTGCTGGGCCTGGTCGGCATGGCGGCCCTGCTGCTGGCCTTGGCCGCCGCCGCGCTGTGGTGGGGCCAGGAGCGGCTGATCTTCCAGCCGGTGCCGCTGCCGGCCGACCACCGCTTCGACCTGCCGTCCGATGTGCACGAGACCACCATCGAGGTGCCCGGCGCCCGTCTGCATGCGCTGCACCTGCGCCTGCCCCGGCCCGACGGCCTGGTGTTCTACCTGCACGGCAACGCCGGCAACCTGGACAGCTGGTTCGTGGACCCGGACTTCTGGCGGGCGCTGAATGTCGACCTGTTCATGGTCGACTACCGCGGCTTTGGCAAGAGCAGCGGCCGCATCACCAGCCAGGCCCAGCTGCTGGCCGATGTGCAGGCCGCCTGGCAGGCGGTGGCGCCGGCCTATGCCGGCCGGCCGGTGGTGCTGGCCGGGCGCTCACTGGGCACCGGGCTGGCGGCACAGCTGGCAGCCGGCCTGCCGGCCGCCGAACGCCCGGCACAGCTGCTGCTGGTCTCGCCCTACCGCAGCCTGCAGGCGCTGGCCGATGCGCATTACCCGCTGGTGCCGCGTGCCCTGCTGCGCTACCCGCTGCGCACTGACCAGGCGCTGCAGGCGGTGGCCACGGCGCCCGGCCCGCGGCCATCGGTCGTGCTGCTGCACGGTGCGCAGGATGCGCTGATCCCGGCCGACCACAGCATGGCGCTGGCCGCGCTGGCGCCCGGTGCGCAGGTGGGCATCATCCCAGGCGCCGGCCATGCCGACCTGCAGGCGGTTCCGGTCTACCTGGACGCCGTGCGCCAGGCCGTGCGCAGCGCCGTGGCGCCGCGCTGAGCGCGCTCAGCGCCGCAGCAGGCCGCCCAGCACGTTGCCCAGCAGGCCGCCCAGGTCGGCACCGCCGCCGGTGGGCAGCTGGCCACCGGGCGTGAGCTGGTCCACCACCTGCGGCAGGAACTGCGCCAGCTGGCTGCTCAGGTCACCGGCCGGCAGGCCCGCCTGCTGCGCCAGCGCGTCGATGCGGTCGGCGCCCAGGGCCGATTGCAGCTGGTCGGCCGACACCGGCAGGTTCGGCCCGGTGGACACCCAGCTCTGCGCGGCGTCACCCAGGCCACCCTGCTGCAGCTGCTGCAGCAGCGCGCCGAGGCCGCCTGCCGCACCGCCGGCACCGCCCTGGCCCTGCAGCAGGCTGCCGATCACCTGCATCAGCATGTCGCCACCAGCGCCGCCCTGGCCACCGCCCTGCAGCGCGCCCATCGCACTGCCCAACACCGAATCCAGCAAGCCCATGCCCGCGCTCCTGACGTCCACCACGATGCGGGGATTGTGCGCCGGGGTCAGGCCCGTGCCGGTTGCCGGCGCAGCCGCGCCAGCCACAGCAGCGCCGCGGCCAGCAGGGCCAGCGGCAGGATGCTGCCCAGGTTCATCGCCGTCCAGCCGCCGGTGGTGACCAGCGCGCCCGAGCTGAACGAGGTGACCGTCATCGTGGTGTAGACGCAGAAGTCCAGCGCGCCCTGGGCGCGGGTCTTCTCCTCGGGCGCATAGGTCTCGGTGACCAGGGTGCTGCCGCCGATGAACAGGAAGTTCCAGCCCAGGCCCAGCGCCATCAGCGCGCCCAGGAAGTGCATCACGTCGTTGCCGTGCAGGGCGAAGGCCACGCAGGCGATGTTGAGCGCCAGGCCGGTGGCCATCACCGGCTGCACGCCGAAGCGCTTGATCAGCTTGCCGGTGAAGAAGCTGGGCACGAACATCGCCAGCACATGCCATTCCAGCACCAGCGCGGCGGCGCTGAACGGATGGTGGCACTGGGCCATCGCGATCGGCGTGGCGGCCATCAGCAGGTTCATGATGCCGTAGCCGATGGCGCAGGCCGCCGCGGCGATGATGAACACCGGCTGGCGCACGATCTGTGCCGTCGGCCGGCCCTGCAGGTGGGTGGTGCCCTGGCCGGGCAGCGTGGGGAACGCAATGCAGGACATCACCGCCAGGCTGAGCGCGGCCACGCCCACCAGCGCCAGGTAGGCACCGGCGAACGGCTGGCTGAGCAGGTCGCGGCTCCAGCTGGCCAGGTTGGGGCCCACCACCCCGCCCAGGATGCCGCCGGCCAGCACCCAGCTGATGGCGCGCTCCTTGAAGTCGGGCTGGACCAGCTCCACCGACGCGAAGCGGTACAGCGAGCCATTGGCGCTGTAGTAGCCGGCCACCAGGGTGGCGGCGGTCAGCAGCCAGAAGTTGCGCGTCATCGCCGCCCAGGCGCACACGCCGGCGCTGGCCATGGCCACCAGCAAGCCCAGCTGGAAGGTACGCTGCCGGCCCCAGCGGCGCTGGTGCTTCGCCACCAGGCCGGTGGCCAGTGCGCCGCCGGCCACGTAGGCGGTGATCGGCACCGTGGCCATCCAGCCCACCGGCGCCAGCGCCAGGCCCACCAGGCCGTTGATGGCGATGAACACCACGTTGTTGACCATCAGCAGGCCCTGGCACAGGGTGAGCAGGGCGAGGCGCAGGTTCATGGGGGACTTTCGAGGGCGGCGATGACCGCCAGCGCCGCCAGCGGCGCGGTGTCGGCGCGCAGCACGCGCGCGCCCAGCGTGGTGGGCAGGTGGCCGGCCGCGGCGGCGGCGGCCAGCTCGGCGGGCGACAGGCCGCCCTCCGGCCCGCTGAGCAGGCTGACCGGCCCGCCGCCGTGGGCGGCCAGCCGCTGGCGCAGCGGCTGGGTGTCGTCGGCCAAGCTCAGCACCAGGCGCAGGCCTTCTGCGGGCAAGGACGCGGGCAGGGACAGCGGCTGGCCAGCCAGCCAGGCACGCAGCGGCTGCGGCGGCAGCACCTGCGGCACGCGGTTGCGGCCGCTCTGCTCGCAGGCGGCCACGGCGATGGCCTGCCAGTGGGCGCTGCGGCGCTCGGCCCGCTCGCCGGCCAGGCGCAGCACCGAGCGCTCGCAGACCAGCGGCACGATGGTGGCCACGCCCAGCTCGGTGGCCTTTTCCACCAGCGCGTCCATGCGCTCGTTGGCGGGCATGCCCAGGGCCAGGGTGACGGGGGTGTGCAGTTCCCGCTCCAGCGGCTGGTGGGCCAGCAGGCGGGCGGTCACGTCCTTGCGGCCCATGGCCAGCACCTCGGCCTGCCACTGGCCGCCCTGGCCGTCGAACAGCGTGATGGCATCGCCCGGCTGCAGCCGCAGCACCTGCACATGGCGGCTGGCGGCGCCAGGCAGGGTCAGCTCGGTGCCGGCCACCAGGGGAACGTCGACATGGATGCGGGGAGGCATGGGCGGGCAGTGTGCACCAGGCGTGGCGGCCGCCGGTGACGGCAGCGCCCAGGCATGCACCGTCACTCCGGCGCGATCAGCACCTGCGCCAGGGCGATCGCGGCACGGTCGCCGTCGCGCTCACGCACCTGCTCGACGAACTTCTGCGCCAGCGCCCGCACGTCCTCGGCATTGACGCAGTACTCGGCCTCCACCACCAGCATGTAGCCGCGCACCCGGCCCAGCTGCGGCCGCGCCTCGGCGACGATGCGCCGCATCAGCACCTCCTGGCTCTTGGTCTGCAGCGCTTGCGCCAGGCTCATGCGCGGCAGCACGCCCTGCGGTGCAGCCGGCGGGGAGGGCGGCACCGGCGTCTGCACCGGCGGCTGCACCACGGCCTGCGGTGCCCCCTGCACGGCCACCAGGCCGGCCTGGATCAGCGCCAGCAGGTCGTCCTCGGTGGCGCCCTGCACCAGCACCAGCCAGTCCTCGGCGCTGCGGCTGGCGTCGATGGTCAGCAGCAGGTTGCGGCCTGCACGCGACAGCGGCTGCGCGCGCCGCTGGATCTCGGCGCGGCCGGCCTCGGTTCTGGCGTAGCGTGCCGCCAGCGCCTGGCCGTCGATCACCGTCTGGCCTCTCGCAACTCACGCCGCAGGATCTTGCCCACCGTGGTCTTGGGCAGGTCGTTGCGGAACTCCACCACCTTGGGCCGCTTGTAACCGGTGAGGTTGGCCTCGCAGTAGGCCCGCACGGCCGCCTCGGTCAGCGCCGGGTCCTTCTTGACGATGACCACCTTCACCGCCTCGCCGGCCTTCTCGTCGGGAATGCCCACGGCGGCGCACTCCAGCACGCCGGGCAACTGGCTCAGCACGTCCTCGATCTCGTTGGGGTACACGTTGAAGCCCGAGACCAGGATCATGTCCTTCTTGCGGTCGACGATGCGGAAGTGGCCGCGCTCGTCCATCAGGCCCACATCGCCAGTGCGGAAGAAACCGTCGGCGGTCATCACCTTGGCGGTCTCGTCGGGCCGCTGCCAGTAGCCGGCCATCACCTGCGGGCCGCGGATGGCGATCTCGCCGGCCTGGCCGGGCGCCACTTCGTTCCCGTCGTCGTCGAGCAGCACCAGCTCGGTGCTGGGCATGGGCAGGCCGATGGTGCCGCTGTAGGCGGTGCTGTCCACCGGATTGCAGGTGGCCGAGGGGCTGGTCTCGCTCAAGCCATAGCCTTCGCAGATCGGGCAGCCGGTCTTCTCCAGCCACAGCCGCGCCGTGCCCTGGGTGACGGCCATGCCGCCGCCCACGCTGATCTTCAGGTGGCTCCAGTCGACCTTGTCGAAATCGGGATGGTTGGCGATGGCGGTGAACAAGGTGTTGACGGCCGGAAAGCTGTGGAAGGGCTGGGCCGCCAGGTCCTTCAGCAACGCCGGGATGTCGCGCGGGTTGGCGATCAGGATGTTGCAGCCGCCCATGCGCAGGCCCAGCATCATGTTCGTGTTGAAGCCGAAGATGTGGTACAGCGGCAGGGCACAGACGGTGACGATCTGCTGGCCGGCGGGGATCTTCTTCAGTGCCGGCTGGTACCAGGCCTCGGCCTGCAGGATGTTGGCCACCAGGTTGCGGTGCAGCAGCACCGCGCCCTTGCTCACGCCGGTGGTGCCACCGGTGTACTGCAGCACGGCGATGTCGTCGGGGCCCACCGCCGCCGGCGCCAGCGTGAGGCGGCGGCCGCGCGCCACGGCATCGGTGAAGCGGGTGGTGGCCACGCCGGCCGGCAGGCTGAACGGCGGCACCAGCTTCTTGACCCGGCGCACCACGTGGTTGACCAGCGCGCCCTTGACCAGGCCCAGCATGTCGCCCATGGCGGCCAGCACCACAGTCTTGGTGGGCACCTGGTCGATCACCTGGGCCAGCGTGGCGGCAAAGTTCTCCAGGATGATGATGGCCTTGGCGCCGGAATCCTTGAGCTGGTGCTCCAGCTCGCGCGGGGTGTAGAGCGGGTTCACGTTCACCACCACCAGGCCGGCGCGCAGCACCGCGGCCACCGCCACCGGGTACTGCGGCACGTTGGGCATCATCAGCGCGACACGGTCGCCACGCTGCAGGCCGCTGCCCTGCAGCCACGCGGCCAGCGCGCGCGAGGCATCGTCGATGGCGCCGAATGTGAACGACGCACCCATGAACTTGTAGGCCGTGCGGTCGCGGTGGGTGCGGAAGCTCTCGTCCACCAGCGCCACCAGCGACGGGTAGAGGTCGGTCTTCACCTCGGCCGGCACACCGGCGGGGTACTGCTTCAGCCAGATCTTCTGCATCAAGCGGCTCCAGGAATGGAGCGCGATTCTCCCCGAGCCACCCACGGCGACTCATCAGGGCATTCGATAGCCGCGGGCCAACCCGCATCCGGGTGGACGCGTTTTTCACGCGCTAGGTTTCCAAGCCTCGCGCGCCCCCTGCTCCGGGGAGTTCCACCCACCCCGGCGCCGGGTGCGGCTTCCTACAATCCGACAGCACCGGCCATGAACCCCGCCTCCCCCCATCCGGCCCAGGCCGCCGCTGCCGGCGTGCAGCTGCCGCGCTGGCGCCTGCGGCTGCTGGGCGATGTGGCGCTGCGCCCGGCCCAGGGGCGGCCGCAACGCCTGCCCGGGCGCGCGGCCACGGCCCTGCTGGCCCGCCTGGCGCTGGCACCGGCACGGGCCCATCCGCGCGAGGAGCTGGTGGAGCTGCTGTGGCCCGGTGTGGCGCTGGACGTGGGCCGCAACCGCCTGCGCCAGGTGCTGTCGACGCTGAAGCGCCTGCTCGACGGTCCCGCCGGCGCCGGGCCCATGGAGATCATCAGCGCCGACCGCCTGGCGGTGCGCCTGGCCGGCCGCCAGCTGCAGTGCGACGCCACCGAGTTCGAGGCCGCGGTGCGCGCGGGCCACCAGGCCGAGGCCACCGCCCTGTACCGCGGCGAGTTGCTGCCCGGCTTCTACGACGACTGGGTCCTGGACGAGCGCCGCCGCCTGGCCGCGCTGGCAGACCGCCTGCAGCCGGCCGCCGCCCCGGCCTACCCGGCACCGGTGGCCGGCCCCGGCGCGCTGAACCTGCCGCACTACCTGACCCAGTTGCATGGTGCCGATGCGGTGGGCGCAGGGCTGCGCGCCGAGGTCCAGGCGCACCGCCTGGTCACGCTGCTGGGCCCGGGCGGCTTCGGCAAGACCCGGCTGGCGGTGGAGGTGGCGGCCAGCCTGGCCGACAGCGCCGGCTGGGGCCCGCAACAGGCCGCCGGCACGGCGCCGCCGCCGCGCTTCGACCTGGTGGCCTTCGTGCCGCTGGTGGCCTGCCAGGGCGCCGATGCCCGGCCCGAAGCCCTGCTGGCGGCGCTGCTGCAGGCCCTGCGGCAGGAGGCCCGCGGCCCGGCCCCGGCCGATCCGCTGGATCCGCTGGCCGGGGCACTGGCGGGCCGCCGCAGCCTGCTGGTGCTGGACAACTTCGAGCAGCTGGTCGACGCCTGCGCCCCGTTGGTGGCCGCGCTGCTGGCGCGCTGCCCGGGGCTGCACCTGCTGGTCACCTCGCGCCGGGCGCTGGGCCTGGACGGCGAGCACCAGCGCCCCTTGCCGCCGTTGCCGCTGCCGGCCGACGAAACCGGCACCCCGGCCAGTGACGAGGCGGCAGCGCTGAACCCGGCGGTGGCGCTGTTCGTCGACCGCGCCCGCGCGGTGCGGGCAGACTTCCAGCTGGAGGCCGGCCACCGCGCCGCGGTGGTGGCACTGGTGCGGCTGCTGCAGGGCATGCCGCTGGCCATCGAGCTGGCGGCCGCCCGGGTGCGCAGCCTGTCGCCGGCCGACCTGCTGGCGCTGCTGCAGCACGGCGGTCCGGCCGGCGCCGGCACGGCACCAGCGCTGGCCCTGCTGGCGCGCTCGGGGCCGCGGGCCGGTGGCGATGCGCGGCATGCGTCGATGCTGGCCGTGGTGCAGTGGAGCTGGCAGCTGCTGCCGCCGCCGGCCCAGGCCCTGCTGCCGCGGCTGTCGGTGTTTGCCGGCAGCTTCAGCGCCGCGGCGGCGCAGGCGCTGGGCGATGCGCCGGCCGTCACCGTGGCACTGGCGCTGGATGAGCTGGTGGCGCATTCGCTGTTGCGTGCCGAACCCGCAGCCGAGGCCGGCGCCGGCACCCGCTACCTGCTGTTCGAGCTGGTGCGCGAATTCGCCGCCAGCCAGTTGCCAGCGGCCGACGCAGCGGTCTGCCGGGCGCGCCACCGCCAGTGGCTGGCCGGCTGGCTGGCGGCCCTGCCGCTGTCCACCCCGCTGCACCAGGTGCGCCCCGAGCTGCCCAACCTGGCCGCCGCGCTGCTGGCCGCCGAGACCGACGGCGCGCCGGTGCAGGCGGCCCACCTGGCGCTGGCGGCGCAGACCGCGTTCAGCGCGATCGCGCTGCCGCCCCGCAGCCTGGCTGCACTGGACCGCTGCGCCGACACGCTGGTCGATCCGGTGCTGCGCGCCGTGACCCGCGCCGCGCTGGCCCGCCAGGGACTGGCGGCCAACCGGATGGCCGAGGCCGGCCGCCTGGCCGACCAGGCCCTGGCCGAGCTGCCACCGGCCGAGGCCAGGCTGGTGCTGGCCTCCAGTGACCCTGCCGAGCGGTCCGATGCAACAGCGCTGCGGCACGGCCCCGGCATCCCGCGGGCGCTGGTGCTGACCCGCGTGGCCCATGTGCGCTGGCGCCTGCAGCGCGATCCGGCGGCCCTGGCCTGGCTGCAGGAGGCGCAGGCGCTGGTGGCCGATGCCAGCCTGCCGGCGCTGCTGGCCGGCATCCTGACCAACCAGGGCGCGGTGCTGCGCGGGCGCGACCCCGCGGCGGCGCTGGCCCTGCAGCGCCGCGCCATCGCGCTGTGGGAAACCGCCGGCGACCGGCATGGCGTGCATGTCGGCCGCTGCAACCTGGCCCTGGCACTGATGCAGCAACCCGCCGGCTGCGCCGAAGCCCTGGCCCTGCTCGACCAGGTGCTGACCGACACCCAGGCCCTGGGCGACCTGCAGCAGGCGGCCCAGGCCAGCAACCTGCGCGGCGAGGCGCTCAGCCGCCTGCGGCGCTGGCCCGAGGCGGCGCGCGCCTACCAGGGCTGCGTGGCCACCGCCTGGGCGGCCGCCGAGCCCTGGCCGCTGCTCTACGGCCTGTGGAACCTGCCGCGCGCCTGGGCCCACGGCCGCCGGCCCGAGGCCGCCGCCCGGCTGATGGGCTTTGCCGCGCACCACGCCAGCCTGCTGGGCCCGCCGGGTGCCGGCGATCGGCATGAGCTGCGCCGCCTGTGGCGGCTGTGCCGCTGCCAGGCCGCGGCCGATGATGTGGCCCGCTGGCGCGCGGAGGGTGCCCAGCTGCCACTGGCCCAGGCGGTGCGGCTGGCCCTGCACGGGAGCCTGCGGTGAATACAGCGCAGGCACAGATCTTCCTGAGCTACCGGCGCGACGACACCGCCGGCTACGCCCGGGCGCTGAACGACCTGCTGGCGCAGCAGTTCGGCGCCGAGCGGGTGTTCATCGATGTCGACGACATCGGCGCCGGCCAGGCGTTTGACGCCCGCATCACCCAGGCCATGGGCCAGGCGCGGGTGCTGCTGGTGCTGATCGGCCCGCGCTGGCTGGCGCCGCAGGTCGACGGCGTGCCGAGGCTGCACCACGACGACGACATGGTGCGGCGCGAGGTGCAGGCCGGGCTGGATGGCGGGCTGCAGGTGATCCCGCTGCTGTTCGACGGCGCAGCGATGCCGGCGGAGGCCCAGCTGCCCGGCCCGCTGCAGCCGCTGGCGCGCCGCCAGGCGCTGGTGATGGACCCGCGGCGCTTTGCCGCCGACAGCCAGCAACTGCTGGCCGTGCTGCAGCAGACGCTGGGCGTTGCGGCAGCCGCGCCAGCGCCGCCGCCACCGGGCCGACGCCGCGCGGTGCGGCTGCTGGCCGGTGCTGCCGCGGCCACCGCGCTGGCCGGCGCGGCCTGGTGGGCGCTGCAGCCGGCCACCCACCCGCCATCCAGCGCGGACCCCGGCACGGCCGCCCTGCCCGCACGCCTCGCCATCAACGGCCGCTGGCAGGCCGAGGTGCGCTACGGCTGGATGGCCAGCGACCTGCGCGAGACGCTGGACTTGCAGGGCGAGGGCACGGCACTGCAGGGCACGGCCTCGTTCCTGCGGGTGCCGCGCGGCATCGAAGATGGCCAGGTGAACGGCGCCGAGGTCCGCTTCACCACCCGCAGCAGCGAGGTGCTGGGCAACGGCCCGGAACGGGTGGTGACCCACCAATACACCGGCCGCCTGGTCGGCGACACCCTGCAGCTGACGATGCAGACCACCGGGGCGGCACAGCCGCACGGGCCGGTGGCGGTGGTGGCCCGGCGGCTGCCGCCGCCGTGAGGCTCAGACCAGGCCCAGGCCCTCGTCCACGCCCAGGTGCAGGTTCATCGCCTGCACCGCGGCGCCGCTGGCGCCCTTGCCCAGGTTGTCGAGCCGGCTGACCAGCAGCACCTGCGTGGCATTGGCGAAGACGAACAGATCGGCGTTGTTGGTGTCGTTGCAGGCCTGCACGTCGAAGAAGCCGGCGGCCAGCGTCTCCGGGTCGGCCAGCGGCAGCACCCGCACGAAGCGCTCGCCGGCATAGTGCGCGGCCAGCGCCTGCTGCACCTGGGCGGCGGTGGTGCCGGGGCGGAACTGGTCGAGCTGCAGGCCGATGCTGACGGCCAGGCCCTTGTAGAAGCTGGCCACCACCGGCAGGAAGACCGGCGGCCGCGCCAGGCCGGTGTGGGCCACCATCTCGGGCAGGTGCTTGTGCGCCAGGCCCAGCGCATAGGGCCGCGGGCTCTGCAGCTTCGCATCACCGCCGGCCTCGTACTGCGCAATCATCGACTTGCCGCCGCCCGAGTAGCCGGTGATCGACGTGGCGCTGACCGCCGCCTCGGCCGGCAGCAGCCCGGCCTGCACCAGCGGGCGCAGCAGCAGCACGAAGGCGGTGGCATGGCAGCCCGGATTGGCGATGCGCTTGCCCGTGCGGATGGCCTCGCGCTGGCCGGCGGCCAGTTCGGGCAGGCCATAGGTCCAGCCGGGCACGGTGCGGTGGGCGGTGCTGGCGTCGATGATGCAGGTCTTGGGGTTGTCGACCAGGGCCACCGCCTCGCGGGCCGCGGCATCGGGCAGGCAGAGGAAGGCCACGTCGGCGGCGTTCAGCAGGCGGGCACGCTCGGCCGGGTCCTTGCGCTTGTCGGGGTCGATGCGCAGCACTTCCACATCGCTGCGGCGGGCCAGCATCTCGTGGATGCGCAGGCCGGTGGTGCCTTCCTGGCCGTCGACGAAGATGTGGTGGGTCATGGTGCGCTTCCGGTGGTGACAATGCGGGATAGCCCGCAAGGATAAGGCCAACACATGACCACTCCACGTGTCCTGCTGCTGCCGGGTTGGCAGAACTCCGGCCCCGGCCACTGGCAGAGCCGCTGGGCTGCGCTGCACGGCTTTGCGCGGGTGGAGCAGGACGACTGGCTGTGGCCACGCCGCGGGGACTGGATGGCCCGGCTGGAGGAGACGCTGCTGGACGGCGACGGCCCCGCGCTGCTGGTGGCCCACAGCCTGGGCTGCCACCTGGTGGCTGCCTGGGCCGGTCATTCGCGCCACACCGCGCGGGTGGCCGGCGCGCTGCTGGTGGCGCCGCCCGATCTGGAACGTGCCGACATGCCGCCGCAGGTGCAGACCTGGGCGCCGATGCACCGCCAGCCGCTGCCGTTCGCCAGCACCGCGGTGCTGAGCGCGAACGACCCCTACTGCGATGCCAGCCGCGGGCTGCAGCTGGCCGCCGGCTGGGACAGCGAGATCGTCACCCTGGGCGCGGCCGGCCATGTCAATGCCGACAGCGGCCTGGGCGACTGGCCCGAGGGCATCGCCCTGCTGCAGGCGCTGGCTGCCCGCGCCGGGTTGACACTGGGCGCCGCTGCGGCCTGATCGCCGACAATCCCGCCGCATATGGTCACCAAGAAACCCAAGGGCCTCGGCCTCGGCCTGGAAGCCCTGCTCGGCCCCAAGGTGGCCGACGCGGCGCCCGCCGACGCCTCGCGCCCCAGCACCCTGAGGCTCACCCAGCTGCAGGCCGGCAAGTACCAGCCGCGCACCCGCATGGACGAGGGCTCGCTCTACGAGCTGGCCGAAAGCATCAAGAGCCAGGGCATCATGCAGCCGATCCTGGTGCGCCCGGTGGGCGCCAGCGGCTACGAGATCATCGCCGGCGAGCGCCGCTTCCGCGCCGCCAAGCTGGCGGGCCTCGACGAGGTGCCGGTGCTCGTCAAGGAAGTGCCCGACGAAGCCGCCGCGGTGATGGCGCTGATCGAGAACATCCAGCGCGAGGACCTGAACCCGCTGGAAGAGGCGCAGGGCCTGCAGCGGCTGGTCAACGAGTTCCAGCTCACGCATGAGCAGGCGGCGCAGGCGGTGGGCCGCTCGCGCAGCGCGGCCAGCAACCTGCTGCGGCTGCTGAACCTCACCGCACCGGTGCAGCAGATGCTGATGGCCGGCGACCTGGACATGGGCCACGCCCGCGCCCTGCTGGGCCTGGAGGCCGGCGCCCAGGTGGCCAGCGCCACCGAGATCGTCAGCAAGAAGCTCAGCGTGCGCGAGGCCGAGCGCCTGGTGGCCAAGGCGCAGGACAGCGCCGGCGTGTCGGGCCGCCAGACGCCGCTGCTGCGGGTGAAGAAGGACAAGTCGCGCGACATCGTGCGGCTGGAAGAGCAGCTGGCCGATGCGCTGACGGCGCAGGTCGAGATCCGCATCCACCGCAGCACCCGGCGCGGTGAGCAGGGCGAGGTGGCGATCCACTTCGGGTCGCTGGACGAGCTGAACGGCCTGCTGGAGAAGCTGGGCGCCAAGGAGGCCTGATCAGGCCGGCGCTGCGGCGCGGGCGATGCGCGCGTCCAGCAGGTTGCGCAGGTCCAGCACCGAATGCAGGTCCAGCGCGCGGTAGGCCTTGCGCACATGGTCCACCACGGTGCTGGGCGCCACGCCCAGCGCCTGGCCGATGCGGGCCTGCGGCTGGCCCTGGTACAGCGCCCGGCACACCGCCATCTGCCCGGGCGTGATGGGCAGGCTGCGCAGCGCCCGCTCCAGGGCCACGCGCTGGGGCTCGTGGCGCTGCAGGCTCAGCTGCACCAGCGGCGCCTGCAGGCCCGCAGCGGCCGCACCGGCCACCGACTGCAGCAGCCGGCCACTGGCCACGAAGCGCCCGGCCGCGTTGCCGTGGCTGATCACCACCGCCGCCGCCGGCGCCTGGCGCAGCCTGGCCAGCACCGCCGACACCAGGGGCCCGCCCAGGACCTGCAGCGGGCGCGACAGGCTGTCGCGCGAGGCGCCGCCATCGGCCATCAGCAGCAGGCGCATCGCGCCCGCACTGGCGTGGCAGGCCTGGCCGTCCAGGGTCAGCAGCAGCGTCTCGGGCGGATCGGGGGCCGGCACATGGGGCTCGTCGGCATCGGCCGCTGCGCGGCCGGCGCTGCCTTCCAGCGCCTGCGCCAGCAGCGGCAGGGCGCGGGCCAGGTGCTGGCGGTCGGCGGTGGTGAACGCGGCATCCTGCGGGCCACGGTACAGCACCAGCGAGCCCAGCAGCTGCCCCCGGCGGCCGCGCACCACGGCCTCCAGCCGGGTGTGGAAGCCCTGCGGCTTCCAGATCTCGTGGTACAGCGCCGAGCGGTAGAAGCCGGCGCTGTCCAGGTCCTCGGCACCGCACACGCCGGCCGGGCGGTCGCGCAGCGCATGGAAGGGCAGCATGGCCTCGGACTCGCGCCGGTTGTGGAATTCATCGAAGTACAGCTGCGCCAGGCCCACGTCGATCGGCCCTTCGATGTAGTAGCGCAGCAGCTGGCCCTGGGGGTCGGTCCAGTCGAACAGGTTGCGTGACGAGGGCACCAGGGCATGCAGGGCTTCCAGCACGGCCGGCACCAGGGCGTCTGCATGCAGGCCCTGCTGGCACAGGGCGCGCAGCATGGCCAGCGCGGTGGTGGGGTTCATGGCGGACCCAATGTAGGCAGCGGCCCGTCCGGCCACATCCCCCAATTGCAGGAGTGGCCGCGCGCGCGCCCCCTGGCCATGGGGCGACGCCGGGTGGGGGCCCCACGTACGGTCGCACTGCTGCTGCGCCAACCCGGCGCCGGCAGCCTTCCAACAAGCCTCCGGAGATCTGCATGCACCCCATCGCCCACCGCCCGGCGCCACACGCGGCCTGGCGCGCCTTCCACCCCCTGGCCACCCTGTGTGCGGTGGCCGTGCTGCTGCCAGGCTGTGGCGGCAGCGGTGACGACCCGGCCCCCGTGGCCCAGCCGGTGGCTGTCTCTGGCGTGGTGGCCGACGGCCCGCTGCAGGGCGCCAGCGTCTGCTACGACCTGAACGACAACAGCGCCTGCGATGCCGGCGAGCCCACCGCCACCACCGATGCCGACGGCAAGTACAGCCTCAGCATCGACGCGGCGGCCGCCGGCAAGCATGCGGTGCTGGCCCTGGTGCCTGCCACGGCGGTGGACAAGGACACCGGCACCGCCGTCGGCGTGGCCTTCATGCTCAAGGCCCCGCCCAGCGGCAGCAGCGGGGCGCAGGCGGTGTTCGTGAGCCCGCTCACCACCGTGGTGGCCAACACCGCCGCCGATGCCGGCATCAGCGTGGCCGAAGCCACCGCCCAGGTGCAGGCCACGCTGGGCCTGAGCGCCTCGCCGCTGACCGACTTCACCACCGCAGGCGCCGCAACCGATGTGGGCCTGGCCGCACGCGCGGTGGGCAGGGTGGTGATCGACACCACCAAACTGGCGGCCGATGCCGGCGTGGCCGCCGACCAGGCCGCCCGCCTGGTGCGCGAGGCGGTGGGCGGCCAGCTGCCGGTGCTGGCCACGGCGCTGGAAGCCAGCGCCGGTGGCACGGCGGCCGAGCGCATCACCGCCGCGGCCGCGGCCGTGGCCACCCAGCTGAACCTGAGCGCCACCACGGTCGCGGCCGTGGCCGCCGCGGTGGCCCAGCCGGCGGCCGCCAATGCGGCCGACACGGCCGGCCCCTTCGTCAGCGTGCGGCGCTTCAGCTACACCGACGCCAACACCTACAGCTACCAGATCTTCGTGGGCGACAGCAGCCAGACCGACGCCAACGGTGCCTGGCTGGCGCACGAGCCGCGGGCCAACATGCTCAACGGCGAGGCCATCGCCTTCAGCCGCAACCAGCTGTACTGGACCGGCAGCAGCTGGAACAACTGCGACAACGGGTACGGCGTGGTCAGCACCCGGCCCGCCACCGCCACCCTGCCGCAGCGCAGCGTGTACTGCGGCGGCTCCAGGAGCGAATCGCGCCCGGTCTGGGAAGACATCAGCGGCAAGACGCAGCGCGAGGTGATCACCCGCATGCGCGCCTACCCGCTGCGCGACACCGTGAGCAGCACCACCGACGACACCGGCCTGCCGGTGAAGTGGGGCCCGGATCCCGCGCTGCTGCCGGCCGATGCGGTGTTCCCGGCCGGTTCGCGCTACAACACCCGCGCCACCCGCAGCGACATCGGCAACACCGACCGCATCGAGGTGGCCGTCAAGCCCACGGTGCGCCAGGCCGACGGCGTGTTCCGCCAGGCCAATGCGCTGGAGCAGCTGTCGCTGATGGGCGGCAACCTGGCCGAAGCCGGCGTGACGGTGAGCAACCTGAACTCGCTGTTCGTCGAGGATGTGCCGCTGCCCGGCCAGACCGACACCGCGCTGCAGCCGTTCAAGCGGTGGCGCCTGGCGGTCGACGTGGCCGGCCTGAAGGGCCGCTTCTACAGCTGCGACGTGGTCGTCGCCACCGGCAACAGCCAGGCCTGCGAGGCGGCCGGCGATGCCACCCTCGCGGTGCAGACCCAGGGCGGCATCCGCCTGCTGCGGGTGGCCAGCGGCTACCCGGCCGACCTGAAGAGCCGCCTGCAGCGCCAGCGCTTCTGGGCCGAGCATGTGGGCACGGTGTTCCGCGGCACCACCGATCTGGAGCGCAGCTTCCACGACCAGCGGCTGAACAAGGCCGCCTGGGACGCGCTGCGCACCGCGCTGGCCATCCCCGAGCCGGTGGTGCCGGCCGCGCCGGCCGCGCCCGGCGCGTTCCGGCTGCTGCGCAACTTCAGCTACACCGATGCGCAGAACTACAGCTGGCGGGTCTACACCGGTGACGAGAGCGTGCGCGACGCCGCCGGCTTCTTCACCGTGAACGAGACCCGGCGCCAGCTGAGCGCGGGCGCCGAGGTGCCGTTCGTGCGCAACCGCACCTACTGGTCCGGCAGCGCCTGGGTGCCCTGCCCCGACAGCGGCGCCATCATCACCGCGCAATCGGCGGCGCCGTTCCGCTCGGTGCTGTGCGAAGGCTACATCGACGAGGCCACCGACAACCTCGTCACCAGCCTGGGTGGCCGGCTGATGAGCGACGTGGTCAACGAGATCCGCAGCTACAACAGCACCGATGCAGGCCGCGTCAGCTGGGGCAACTGGGGCATCGCGGCCGGGCGGGTGCCGGCACTGGCCAGCACGCGCTTTCCGGCGGGTGCCACGCTCAGCATCCGTGGCGGCCGCTCGGTGGCCGTGCCCGAGGCCATCGCCACCGCCGACGGCGACCGGCTGCGCATCGCACCCAGCCCCACCTCGAGCGAACCGTTCGCCAATTGGCCGCTGGCCACCTCGCTGGACCAGGTGATCGCCAACTACCCGGGCAGCCTGCGGGGCAGCAGCGTGATCAACGGCAATGTCACGCTGTTCGTCTGGCGCTACACCGAGACGCCCACCAACCCGGCCCACACCGACCAGGTGGAGATCCGCGTGGCCTTCGACGCCGACGGCCAGAAGGCCCGATTCACCCGCAACAACCGGTCGGTGAGCACTGGCTTCAGCACCAACTACCAGACGATCCTGGACACCACTTACACGATCGAGACGCTGGGTGATGCGCGGTTGCTGAAGTTCGCCGCCATGCCGGACGGCTTCGAGGACCGGTTCCAGTTCACCCGCCGCTATGCCGAACGCGGCGGACTGGTCTGGTATGCCTTCAAGGACGCGGTGCCCGCCGGGCAGCTGAACTGGACACAGCGCTTGAACGGCACCGCCTGGGACGCGCTGCGCACCGTGCTGGGCGTGCAGTAGCCGCCGGCTGCGCTGGCCAGCATCCAGGGGCCCCGGAAACGGGGCCCCTTTTCATTGCAGGGTGCGGCGCCCTGCCGCGATCGCCTGCGCAAGCTTTGTCGCCAAACGACCCTGCCTTCGCGGGGGTGACATTGGTGCATGCCGGGCGACCTGCAGCACGCCATGCACCAATGGGCGCGGGCAGGTGTTCGCCGACCACAGAATCGGCACCACAGCGCAGCAGACGCATTCTCAAATGCGCGAACAAGGTGCATGCTTGTCAGCGCGCCGCCAGTTCCGGGCGTTGTGGTGAGCAGGTGGTGGCCAACAGGGCTGGCGCGCAGCTTGCTGCAGTGCAGCCAAGAAGGCGGGCAAAGCGTGTGCTCATCGGCGGTTCAGGCGGTGGGTGAATGCAGGAAGCTGGAGACTCATGACGCGGTAGTGCAACGCCAGATGACCGGAAAGCTCTGATGGAGCCTGGGCCTGTGAAGCCGGGACTTCATCAGAACTTCCCCGCCACCGATGGGGCTGATCCCCGCATCGGTGCTGTGTCCGATCAAGGAGGTCCTCATGGACGTGATCAGCAGCTTTGCCGCCCGCTACGAACGCACCCGCGAAGAGGAAATGTCCCTCGAGGACTACCTCGCCGAGTGCAAACGCAACCCCATCGCCTATTCCACCGCCGCCGAGCGCATGTTGCGCGCCATCGGCGAGCCGCAGATGGTGGACACCCGCAACGACCAGCGGCTGTCCCGGCTGTTCGCCAACAAGGTGATCAAGCGCTACCCGGCCTTTGCCGAGTTCTACGGCATGGAAGATGCCATCGAGCAGGTGGTGAGCTACTTCCGCCATGCCGCGCAAGGGCTGGAAGAGAAGAAGCAGATCCTCTACCTGCTGGGTCCGGTGGGCGGCGGCAAGAGCTCCATCGCCGAGCGGCTGAAGCAGCTGATGCAGGAAGTGCCGTTCTACGCCATCAAGGGCAGCCCGGTGAACGAAAGCCCCCTGGGCCTGTTCGACCCGGCCGAGGACGGCGCCATCCTGGAGCAGGAGTACGGCATTCCACGCCGCTACCTCAACCGCATCCTCAGCCCCTGGGCGGTGAAGCGGCTGGAAGAGTACGGCGGCGACATCCGCAAGTTCAAGGTCGTCAAGCGCCACCCCAGCGTGCTCAAGCAGGTGGGCATCGCCAAGACCGAGCCGGGTGACGAGAACAACCAGGACATCTCCAGCCTGGTGGGCAAGGTCGACATCCGCAAGCTCGAGACCTTCGCCCAGGACGACCCGGATGCCTACAGCTTCAGCGGTGGCCTGTGCCTGGCCAACCAGGGACTGCTGGAGTTCGTGGAGATGTTCAAGGCGCCGATCAAGGTGCTGCACCCGCTGCTGACGGCCACGCAGGAAGGCAACTTCAAGGGCACCGAGGGCTTCGGCGCCATCCCGTTCGACGGCGTGGTGCTGGCCCACAGCAACGAGAGCGAGTGGAAGGCCTTCCGCAACAACAAGAACAACGAAGCCTTCCTCGACCGCATCTACATCGTCAAGGTGCCGTACTGCCTGCGGGTGAGCGAAGAGATCAAGATCTACGAGAAGCTGATCAACAGCAGCAGCCTGGGCCAGGCCAAGTGCGCCCCGGGCACGCTGAAGATGATGAGCCAGTTCGCCATCCTCACCCGCCTGAAGGAGCCGGAGAACTCCAGCCTGTTCAGCAAGATGCAGGTCTACGATGGCGAGAACCTGAAGGACACCGACCCGCGCGCCAAGAGCTACCAGGAGTACCGCGACTACGCCGGTGTCGACGAAGGCATGAGCGGCATCAGCACCCGCTTCGCCTACAAGATCCTGTCCAAGGTGTTCAACTTCGACAGCGCCGAAGTCGCCGCCAACCCGGTGCACCTGATGTACGTGCTGGAGCAGCAGATCGAGCGCGAGCAGTTCCCGGCCGAACTGGAGCAGAAGTACACCGGCTACATCAAGGAGCAGCTGGCACCGCGCTATGCCGAGTTCATCGGCAAGGAGATCCAGACCGCGTACCTGGAGAGCTATTCCGAGTACGGCCAGAACATCTTCGACCGCTATGTCACCTACGCCGACTACTGGATCCAGGACCAGGAGTACCGCGACACCGACACCGGCGAGGTGTTCGACCGCGCCAGCCTGAACGCCGAGCTGGAAAAGATCGAGAAGCCGGCGGGCATCGCCAACCCCAAGGACTTCCGCAACGAGATCGTCAACTTCGTGCTGCGGGCGCGGGCCAACAACCAGGGCAACAACCCGGTGTGGACCAGCTACGAGAAGCTGCGCTCGGTGATCGAGAAGAAGATGTTCTCCAACACCGAGGAGCTGCTGCCGGTCATCAGCTTCAACGCCAAGGCCAGCGCCGACGAGGCCAAGAAGCACGAGGACTTCGTCGCCCGCATGGTGGCCAAGGGCTACACCAGCAAGCAGGTGCGCCTGCTGTGCGAGTGGTACCTCCGTGTGCGGAAGTCCAGCTGATGGGATGGCCCACCCCCGAAGCGCCTGCGGCGCTTCCCCCTCAAGGGGGCGCCGACAGCGGCCCGGCAAAGCCGGTTCCGCGTCGGCCGCTTGGTTCGACCTGAGGACTTCATTCCATGGCACTTCAATCGATCATCGATCGGCGGCTGGCGGGCAAGAACAAGTCCATCGGCAACCGCGAGCGCTTCCTGCGCCGCTACAAGGACAAGATCAAGGACGCCGTGCGCCGCGCGGTGGACGGCCGCGGCATCCGGGATCTGGAGCGCGGCGAAGAGGTGCGCATCCCGAAGAAGGACCTGTCGGAGCCGGTCTTCCACCATGCCAACGGTGGCGTGCGCGACATGGTGCACCCCGGCAACCAGGACTATGTGCGCGGCGACCGCATCAAGCGCCCGCAGGGTGGTGGTGGAAGCGGAGGCAGCGGCAAGGGCCAGGCCAGTGACCAGGGCGAGGGCGAGGACGACTTCAGCTTTGCGTTGAGCAAGGAAGAGTTCATGCAGGTCTTCTTCGAGGACCTGGCCCTGCCCCACCTGGTGCGCACCCAGCTGGCCGAGGTGCCCGAATGGAAGAGCCACCGCGCCGGCTACAGCAGCGATGGCACGCCCAACAACCTGCATGTGGTGCGCAGCCTGCGTGGCGCCATCGGCCGGCGGCTGGCCATCGGCTCGGGCTCGCGCCGTGAGCTGGCCGAGCTGGAAGCCGAACTGGCGATCCTGAAGGCCGCGGCCGACGCCGGCGACGTGACGGCCAAGCTGGAACTGCCCGCGCTGGAAGAGAAGGTGCATGCGCTGCGCAGCCGGCTGGCGCGCATCCCCTACCTCGACCCGATCGACCTGCGCTACCGCAACCGGGTGAAGACGCCGGTGCCCACCAGCAAGGCGGTGATGTTCTGCCTGATGGATGTGTCGGGCTCGATGGACGAGGGCCGCAAGGAGCTGAGCAAGCGGTTCTTCATCCTGCTGTATTTGTTCCTGACGCGGCACTACGAGAAGATCGACATCGTCTTCATCCGCCACCACACCCAGGCACAGGAGGTGGACGAGGAGAACTTCTTCCATGCCCGCGAGACCGGCGGCACCGTGGTGAGCAGCGCGCTGGTGCTGATGGAAGAAATCATCCGCGCCCGCTACAGCCCCAGCGAGTGGAACATCTACGGCGCCCAGGCCAGCGACGGCGACAACTGGCACCATGACAGCGGCCGCTGCCGCGAGCTGCTGGACCAGAAGATCCTGCCGCTGTGCCGCTACTTCGCGTATGTGCAGGTGGCCGAGGAAGAGCAGAACCTCTGGGAAGAGTACTGCCAGCTCGCCAACGCCAGCAAGCACTTCGCGATGCGCAAGGCCACCTCGGCCGACCAGATCTACCCGGTCTTCCGCGACCTGTTCAAGAAGGAGGGTGCTGCGCAAGCGGCATGACGCCATGGAACCCGTGCCGCCCACCGCCCCGCCGATCACCACGCTGGCACCAGCCGCTGCCGCGCGCCCGCTGCGCGGCCCGCTGCCATTGCTGAAGACGGTGCAGCGCCTGCCTGCGCCCAGCGACTGGACCTTCGACCTGATCGAGCAGTACCACGCGGTGATCCGCGAGACGGCCGAGCGCTACGGCCTGGACACCTACCCCAACCAGCTGGAGATCATCACCGCCGAGCAGATGATGGATGCCTACGCCAGCGTGGGCATGCCGGTGAACTACCGCCACTGGAGCTACGGCAAGGAGTTCATCAGCACCGAGAAGAACTACAAACGTGGCCACATGGGCCTGGCCTACGAGATCGTGATCAACAGCAACCCCTGCATCAGCTACCTGATGGAGGAGAACACCATGCCGATGCAGGCGCTGGTGATCGCGCATGCCGCCTATGGCCACAACAGCTTCTTCAAGGGCAACTACCTGTTCCGCATGTGGACCGATGCGTCGTCGATCATCGACTACCTGGTCTATGCCAAGAACTACGTGGCCGAGTGCGAAGAGCGCCACGGCATGGAAGTGGTCGAAGAGTTCATCGACAGCTGCCACGCGCTGCAGAACCATGGTGTCGACCGCTACCGGCGTCCGGCCCGCAAGACCCTGGCGCAGGAACTGGCCGAACGCAAGGACCGCGAGGCCCATGCCCAGCAGCAGGTCAATGACCTCTGGCGCACCCTGCCTAAGGCGGCGGAGAAGGCCGGCGCGGCGGTGGAGGCCAAGCGCTTCCCGGATGAGCCGCAGGAGAACCTGCTGTACTTCATCGAGAAGAACGCGCCCTTGCTGGAACCCTGGCAGCGGGAGATCGTGCGCATCGTGCGCAAGGTGGCGCAGTACTTCTACCCGCAGCGCCAGACCCAGGTGATGAACGAGGGCTGGGCCACCTTCTGGCACCACCGGCTGCTCAACCAGATGTACGACGACGGGTATCTTGCCGACGGCGTGATGATCGAATGGCTCAAGAGCCACACCAACGTGGTCTACCAGCCCAAGGTGACCGACCGCGGCTATTCGGGCTTCAACCCCTACGCGCTGGGCTTCGCGATGTACACCGACATCAAGCGCATCTGCGAGAACCCCACCGACGAAGACCGCCAGTGGTTCCCCGACATCGCCGGCAGCGACTGGGTGCCCACGCTGGATGCCGCGATGCGCAACTTCAAGGACGAGAGCTTCATCGGCCAGTACCTCAGCCCCAAGCTGATGCGCGACTTCCGCCTGTTCGCCATCCACGACGACGAGAAGCAGCCCGAGCTGGAAGTGGCCGCCATCCACGACGAGAACGGCTACCGCCGCGTGCGCGAGGCCCTGAGCCGCCAGTACGACCTGGGCAGCCGGGAGCCCAACATCCAGGTGTGGAACGTGAACCTGCGTGGCGACCGCAGCCTGACGCTGCGCCACTTCCAGCACAACGACCGGCCGCTGGACGACAGCGGGCAGGAGGTGCTGAAGCATGTGGCCCGGCTGTGGGGCTTCGGCGTGCAGCTGGAAAGCGCCAACGCCAAGGGCGACATCACCAAGCGCTGGGCGGTACCGGCACCCAGCCACTGACCGCACCGCCCCCCGGATGCGGGGGCGCCGAACCCGGTCGACGCACCGGTTTGCTAACGATGGGCTAACGGCTGGCCGCCACGATGCGGCCAACCCTTCACCCCCTCGGAGCACGCCATGCAACGTCCCTCCCACTGTCTGTCCAGCCTGCTGGCCGCCCTGGCCCTGGCCGCCGCGCTGCCAGGCGCCCACGCGCAGCAGGGCGTCAACCTGACGGCCGGTCCGGTCGACTACACCACCTGGAACCTGTTCGGCAGCGCGGTGGCGGCCAACAGCACGCCGGGCAACGGCTTCACCTACAGCCTGCTCGACCTCACCTTGCCCGGCAGCAACGGCCAGGCCGGCGCGGCGTTCGCACCCACGGCGCTGCTGCTGGATTTCAACCAGGCCTTCCGCTTCGACTTCAACTGGTACATCACCGCCGGCGCGGCACCGAACAACCTGCGCGGTGACGGCCTGACCTTCACCCTGAGCACCGCGCCGGCGGTGGGCGGCGGCGGTTCAGACCTGGGCTATGCCGGCCAGCACGGGACCAGTGTGGCCATGGCGATCGACACCTTCAACTTCGACGACGAGCCGGCGTCACCCAGCCTGCAACTGCTGGCGGGCGGCAGCACCACGCCGCTGGCCGTCACCAACACCGACCTGGGCGACAGCATCCGCGACAGCGACGGTCAGTGGTTCGGCAGCCTGGCCTTCAACCCGTCAGGCAACAGCGACCACGCCGGCGTCCTGGTGGCCCGCATCGACCATGTCACGCTGGGCAGCTTCAGCGTGCAGACCGACGTCGACTTCAATGCGCTGGGGCTGGCCGGCGCGGCGGTGTTCTACGGCTTCACCGCCAGCAACGGCGCGGCCTCCGATGGACATGCCACCTCCTGGGGCGCCGCCCTGCCGGTGCCCGAGCCGCAGACCTGGGCCATGCTGCTGGCAGGCCTGGGGGCGGTGGGCTGGATGGCGCGGCGCCGCGCGGCAGGCTGAGCGAGCCAGGGGCGGCCTGTGGCCGCCACTAGCCCTGGTCGGCGCCCAGGATCTGCGCCAGTTCGCTGCCTGCCATGTCGAACGGCTGGCAGTGCCGGATCAGGGTACCGGCTGTGGCGGCCCAGTGCCGGGCGGCCCGCTCGTCGCCGGCGCGCCGGGCCATTTGCGTGGCCAGTGCCGCGCAGTGCAACTGCAGACCCGGGCGCACCTGCACCGCCGGGTTGTCGTGCAGGCTGGCGCAGGCGGCCAGTGCCTCGGCCGGCGCCAGCAGGCGGGCCAGCTCCAGCTCCATCAGCACGCGGTTGAAGGGCGACGCCAGCCGCGCCACCACGCCCTGCAGCGCGGCCACCAGCGCCGCGTCCACCGTGCCGAAGCAGCGCTGCCAGCGCAGCCGCAGCGCCATGCGCCGGCCCACCCAGCGCTCGGCCAGGCCATCGGTGCTGCTGGCCAGGGCAGCAGCGGCGGCATCCGCCTGGCCCAGCGCGATGGCCATCTGCGCCAGGTGGTTCTCGGCCAGCAGGATGTCGGTGCGGATGTAGTCGGCCGGCGGCATGCGCTGCAGCTCGGCGATGGCGCCCTGCAGCATGGTGCGGGCGTCGTCGTGGCGGCCCAGCTCGTACAGCACGGCGCCCAGGTGGATGTCGATCTTGACGCCCGCGCCGCCGGTGCCGTAGAGCGCCTCGCGCCGGTTGCGGGCGTCGGTCAGCACCGCGCAGGCATCCGCGTACTCGCCGCGCCAGTAGTGCATCACGCCCAGGTTGCTCATCGCCGGCAACGCGTTGGGCCAGTCGCTGGCCGCGCTGAAGGCGGCCAGCGCCTGCCGGCCCTCGGCAATGGCGGCATCGATCCGGTCGCCATAGGCATGGATGCTGGAGCGCGCCAGCCGGTAGTGGGCGCGGGTCGCCAGGTCGGCACCGTTGTCGATCCAGCCCTGGTGGCGGGTCAGCAGCGCCAGGGCGACCTCGGCGCGGTTGCTCATCGCCATGGACCAGCTGAGCGCGCGCGACAGCTGCCAGGCCAGATCGGGCTCGCCGACAGCCAGGGCGCGGTCGATGGCGGCGTGCACCTGCGACTCGGGCAAGGGCTGGCCCAGATTGACCTGCAGGCCCCAGTGCAGGTTCAGCACCACCAGCTGCTGCACCTCGGTGCGGGCCAGGCCGCGCAACCGCTCGATGATGGCCGGGCGCTGGGCCTCATGGCCCTGGGATTCGAACGCGTTGGCGCGTTCGTGCAGCAGATCGAACAGCAAGTCGCCGGCGACCGGGTCGTGTTCCAGCGCGGCAATCGCGCTGTCGAGCAGGGCGGCATGCTCATTGGCCAGCGCCGCCGCCCGGGCCGCCTGCGCCGCCTGGCGGAAGCTGACACCGGCCAGCCGCCATTCGCCGCAGGCCTGCCAGTGGGTGGCCACCTGCGCCGCATCGCCGCCGTGCTGCACCAGGTGCTCGGCCACGAAGCGGTGCATGAACTCGGCCACCGCCTGCGGCACGCTGCGGGCGGTGACGGTGGCGATCACATCGTGCACGAACTGCCGGCCGATGAACACCTGGCGCTGCTCCAGCTCGCGCAGCGGCGCGCTCAGCGCGATGGGCGGGCAGGCCAGCGCCGACGCGGCCAGCGGGATGCTGTAGCCGCTGCCGGCGATGGCCGCCAGCTGCACCAGATGGCGTGCCTGGGGTGACAGCAGGTCGATGCGCCGCTGGATCACGGCTTCGATGCTGGCGGGCAGGGGCAGCGCACCATCGGCACCCGGCGCGCCATCGCTGGACAGCAGCAGCTTCACCGACTCCAGCAGAAAGGCCGGGTTGCCGCCCACCTGGCGCCACAGCGGGCCCGACCAGGCGCCTGCACCGAGCGCCGGCAGGCCCAGGCTGTCGAGCAACCGTTGTGCATCGTCGGCCGACAGCGCAGCCAGGTCGACGCGGGTGAACGAGCCGCCGGCGGCCAGCCCTTCCAGCAGCGCCTGCGCCTGGGCACCGGCCTCGTCAGGGCGCAGCGCGAACGCAAACCGCAGCGGCCGTGCGCCGGCAGGCTCGGCCAGCACCTGCAGGGCGGCCAGGCTGGCGTCGTCGGCAAACTGCAGATCGTCCAGCACCAGGGCCTGGCCACCGCGATCGGCCACCCCGCCCAGCCAGCGGGCCAGCGCCCACAGCGCCAGGCTGCGCTCATGGTCGGTGCGCACCGGGGCCACGGTGGCACCGGCCAGGCTGGCCAGGCGCGGCAGCAGGCGGGCAGCCTGCAGCGCGTCGGCGCTGTCGGTCGGCAAAGCAAAACGGTCGGCCGCCGCCAGCACCAGCCGGCCCAGCGCGGCATAGGGCTGCACCGCATCGCCGGGCCGGGCGGCGGCCAGCGCGCACGGCCCCAGCGCGGTGGCCCAGTCGCCCAGCAGGCGGCTCTTGCCCAGACCGGCCTCGCCGGCCACGCACAGCACATGGCCGGCCCGCCAACCCGCCTGCAGCTGTTGCAGCGCGATTTCACGGCCCACCAGGCGCGGCGGGCGCAGCACGCTGACCGGCAGCGCCCGGGTGGCGGCCGGCGTGGGCGCCCAGGCGGCCAGCGTGGCCTGGGCCGATTGCGCCGCCATCAGGATGGTGTCGCCCAGCTGCCGGGTGGCGGCCGACGGCTGCACGCCGTACAGCTGGCGCAGCATGTCGCGGCAGCGGTCCCAGGCCGACAGCGCCGCGGCATGGTCGCCGCGCAGGTAGGACACCTCCATCAACACCCGGTAGGCCTCCTCGCTCTCGCGGTCGGTCTGGAGCAGCTGGTCGGCCGCGTACAGCGCGTCGTCCAAGCGCTGGCTCTGCGCGGCCTCGCGCACCTCGGCCAGCCATTCCCGCTTGCGGCGGCCGCGCTCGGCCTCGCGCCGGCCGTCCAGCCAGCGGGCCAGGCTGTCGCAGTCATCGAAGCTGTGGTTCTGCAACAGCTCGGCGCCGGGTGGATCCGGCGGCTCCACCTGGACGCCGGGGCCGATGGACAGCATGCCGTTGTCGTCCTGCACCAGGGCGCCGGCGTCGCTGCGCAGCTTCAGCAGCCGCTGGCGCAGGTTGCCGCGGGCGCGGTCCTCGGGCACATCGGGCCACAGCAGGCCGGCCAGGCGGCCACGTGGTGTCGGGCCTTCCAGGTGCAACCAGGCCAGCAGGGCGGCATGCTTGCGTTCCAGCGGGCGCGGCGCGTCGTCGCCACGCTGCCAGCAGGCCACACCATGCAGGGTCAGCCGCCAGATGGAGTCAGGAGAAGACAGGTGCATCGCGGTGTCCGATCCTCAGGTTGCAGGCGCCGTGGCGGCCCCGCAATCCCTTGGCCAGGGAGGGTGACGGCGGCATTGACGCTGCGGTGACGCTGCAGCGTGGAGTATCGCCACGCCATGGCCCCGCCCACACCATCCCCCCCGCCCGCCGGTTTACCGCCGGGGCGCGCGCGCCTGTGGCATGCCGGTCGGCAACTGCTGATCTACCAGCCCGACGGGCCGCTGGGCGGCACCTTCACCTGCACCCGCTGCGCGGCCCAGGCCTGGCAACCCGACCTGCTGCCCCATGCGCCGGGCTGCCCGTTCGGGCCACCCCCGCAACCGGTGACGGGCGGGTGACGCTGGCCACCGGACGATGCAAGGCATCCCCCACAACGAGGCACCCACCATGACGCCACGCCCTCTTCTGTCCACCCTGCTACCCGCCGTGACCGCTGCCGGCCTGCTGCTGTCCGGCCCGGCACAGGCCGGCATGTCCGACGGCTACGGCGTCGCCGTCTCGGCCACGGCCCAGTTCGCCTACGACGGCGCCCAGACGGTTTCCGCCTACCGCAAGCTCCCCGATGCCTCCGGCAACTGGTCGACCACGGTCGACTATCCCGGTGTTCAACGGCTGGGATGCCCGGACCCTGCGGCAGGCAGCGGCTTCCTGTGCTTTGCATCGGCCACCGGCACCGGCAGCAGCAGCGGCACGAACTACGACCTGACCACCGCCGTCGCCAACGCAAGCCGCAGCGACAACGCCGGCTACAACGCGGCGGACTTCGCCACGGGCCTCGCCAGCGCCCGCGCCGACCTGGCAACCGGTGAAATCGGCGTGTCCGCGTCGAGCGACAAGTTCCGCAGCGTGCTGTCCGGGCCCACCTGGAATGGTGGCTTGGCCTATGCCCATCTGAACGACACGCTGAACTTCCAGGTGGCCGGCGCAACCGCCGGCACGGTCACACGGATCACGGTCGGCTTCGAACTGGATGGCGGCCTGTCGGTCTTTCCGTTCCAGCCGGGTGTCGCCACGATCGACGCCCAGTTCCAGTTCGGCAGCGCCGGCGCCCGCTACCAGGCTTCGATCGGCACGGGCAGCCCCTCTCCGATCACCTCCAGCGGTGGGTGGGTGAGCCATGCCTGGGAGGAGTCCGGTCCGAACAGCATCCGCTTCAGCGGCGTGTATGAACTGACCGGCGCGATGCAGGTCATCGGCATCAGCAACAGGCTGGCGACATTTGCGGGCCAGGGCGGCGCCTCCGATTTCCTCGACACCTCCCGCATCGTGCTGGCACTGCCCGACGGCGTGAGCTTCACCTCGGACAGCGGCGTGTTCCTGACGTCCGCCGTGCCCGAGCCGCAGACCTGGGCGCTGTTGCTGGGCGGCCTGCTGGCGCTGGGCTGGAGGGCGCACCGCCGCAGCAACATCCGGTGACAGAACCGCGGCCCACCCCCCCTTGCACGCAGGATGACATGGCGGCGACCGCCTGCCGACAATCCGATCGACCGGATGAACGGAGCGTCTGCCATGTCTGCCTCTGCCTTGCACCTGATGCTGAGCACCGCCTTGCTGGCCGGCTCTGCTGCCCACGCTGCCACCAGCAGCTTTGATGCCGGCGCCGAGGGCTGGATCTCGGTCAACAACGACAACCAGCCCGTCGTCTGGACAGATTTCGCCATCCGTGTGGACGACAAGTCCGACGGCTGGGCCTACCTGCAGGCGCCCGTCAGTTTCCTCTCACCGGTTGCTGCCGGTGGCGTGTTCAGCTTCGACCTGCGCCATGCCTACGACGGCCTGGCCCCGGCCTACGGCGTTCGGGCGGCCCTCACCGGCGGCGGCTTCACCCTGATTGCCGAGGCCGCCATCCCCAGCAGCGCCTGGACGCGCTACAGCTTCGCGCTGGCCGAAGGCGCGGGCTGGCGCAGCTTCAGTGACACGCAGCAGCCTTACAGGAACAACGCCCCGCTGGCCTCGCTGGCCACGTTGACGACGGTGCTGGCCAACCTGACGGGCGTGTACATCGCCACCGACTACACCGATGGCAACATCGGCAACGGGCGGGGGCTGGACCGCACCTTCATCGACAACGTCGCGCTCACCGCCCCGGTGCCCGAGCCGCAGACCTGGGCCATGTTCGCCGCCGGCCTGGCAGCCCTGGGCTGGATGGCCCGCCGCCGGCGGACCTGAGTCCACGCGTCTGCCAAAGCAAAAAGGGCCGGCAATGCCGGCCCTTTGTGTTGCGCAGCGGTCGCTCAGGCCTTCAGCGCCATCAGCACCTCGTCCAGCATCTTCTTGGCGTCGCCGAACAGCATGCGGTTGTTCTCCTTGTAGAACAACGGGTTGTCCACGCCGGCATAGCCGCTGGCCATGCTGCGCTTCATCACGATGCTGGTCTTGGCCTTCCACACCTCCAGCACCGGCATGCCGGCGATCGGGCTGGTGGGGTCGTCCTGCGCGGCCGGGTTCACGATGTCGTTGGCGCCGATCACCATGGTCACGTCGGTGCCGGGGAAGTCCTCGTTGATCTCGTCCATCTCCAGCACGATGTCGTACGGCACCTTGGCTTCGGCCAGCAGCACGTTCATGTGGCCGGGCATGCGGCCGGCCACCGGGTGGATGCCGAAGCGCACGTTCACGCCCTTCTCGCGCAGCAGCTTGGTGATCTCGTACACCGTGTGCTGGGCCTGCGCCACCGCCATGCCGTAGCCGGGCACGATGATCACGCTTTTCGATTCGCGCAGCAGTTCGGCCGTCTCGGCGGCCAGGATCGGCGACACCTCGCCTTGCGGCTGCGCCGCACCGCCCGCAGCCGCCGGGGCGGGTGCGCCGCCACCAAAGCCACCGGCGATCACGCTGATGAAGTTGCGGTTCATCGCCCGGCACATGATGTAGCTGAGGATGGCGCCCGACGAGCCGACCAGCGCGCCCACCACGATCAGCAGGTCGTTGCTCAGCATGAAGCCGGTGGCCGCGGCCGCCCAGCCCGAGTAGCTGTTGAGCATCGACACCACCACCGGCATGTCGGCGCCGCCGATGGCCATCACCATGTGGATGCCGAACAGCAGCGCGATCACCGTCATCACCAGCAGCGGCAGCATGCCGGCCGGGATGTCGTGCGCCTGCACGAAGGCCCAGCCGAAGTACACCACCACCAGCAGACCCACCAGGTTCAGCAGGTGCCGGCCGGGCAGCAGCAGCGGCTTGCCGCCGATCTTGCCCGACAGCTTGCCGAAGGCCACGATCGAGCCGCTGAAGGTGACCGCGCCGATCAGGATGCCGACATAGATCTCGACCTCGTGGATCGCCTTCTCGGCGCCGGTGGCGAACACGGTGGACGTGTCCACGTAGCTGGCGAAGCCCACCAGGCAGGCCGCCAGGCCGACCAGGCTGTGCATCAGCGCCACCAGCTCGGGCATCTGCGTCATCTGCACCTTCTTGGCGGCGATGACGCCGATGGCGCCACCCACCACCAGGGCGCCGACGATCCACGGCACGCCGGCCGCGGTGACACGCGGGCCCAGCACCGTGGCCAGTACGGCAATCGCCATGCCGACCATGCCGAACAGGTTGCCGCGGCGGGCGGTCTCGGGGTTGCTCAGCCCGCCCAGGCTGAGGATGAACAGGATGGTGGCACCGATGTACGCCATCGTGGCAAGGCTGGAACTCATGTCCGCTCCTTCTTGTTGTTGGTCTTGTTCACTTGCGGAACATCGCCAGCATGCGCCGCGTCACCGCGAAGCCGCCGAACATGTTGACGGCCGTCAGCACCAGCGCGACGACGGCCAGGCCCAGGATCAGCCCGTTCGGCCGGTTCAGCGCCCCGGCAGCATCCAGCGGCGGCGCCACCTGCACCAGGGCGCCGATGGCGATGATCGAGCTGATCGCGTTCGTCACGCTCATCAACGGCGTGTGCAGGCTGGGCGTGACGTTCCACACCACCATGTAGCCGATGAAGCAGGCCAGCACGAAGACGGTGAAGTGCGCCAGGAAGCTGGCCGGCGCGTACAGGCCGACGAGGGCGAACAGCACCGCGCCGATGCCGAACACCGTGGCCAGGCTCTTGGCCGACATCGGCTCGCCCGGCCCATGGCCATGGGCCTTCTTGGCCGCCGGCGCGGCCGCCGCAGCGGCCGCCTTGGCCGGCGCCGCCGGCATCTTGATGGGCGGTGCCGGCCAGGTGACGGCACCCTCCTTGATCACCGTGAGGCCGCGGATCGCGTCGTCCTCGAAGTTGACATTGACCTGGCCGTCCTTGGTCTTGCACAGCTCCTCGGTCAGGCGCAGCAGGTTGTTCGAGTACAGCGTGCTGCTCTGCTTGGCCAGCCGGCTGGCCAGATCGGTGTAGCCGACGATGGTGACGCCGTGGCGCACCACCGCCTCGCCGGGCACGGTGAGCTCGCAGTTGCCGCCCTGCTCGGCGGCCATGTCGACGATCACGCTGCCGGGCTTCATCGTGGCCACCATCTCGGCGGTGATCAGCTTGGGCGCCGGCTTGCCCGGGATCAGCGCGGTGGTGATGATGATGTCGACCTCGCGCGCCTGCTTCGCGTACATCGCGCGCTGCGCGGCCTGGAAGCCCTCGCTCATCACCTTGGCGTACCCGCCGCCGCCCGAGCCTTCTTCCTCGTAGTCGACCTTGACGAACTCGCCGCCCAGCGAGACGACCTGGTCGGCCACCTCGGCGCGGGTGTCGTTGGCGCGCACGATGGCGCCCAGGTTGGCCGCCGTGCCGATGGCCGCCAAACCGGCCACGCCGGCACCGGCGATGAACACCTTGGCCGGCGGCACCTTGCCGGCGGCGGTGATCTGGCCGTTGAAGAAGCGGCCGAAGGCATTGGCCGCCTCGATCACGGCGCGGTAGCCGCTCACGCCGGCCTGCGAGGTCAGCGCGTCCATCTTCTGCGCCCGGCTCAGCTGGCGCGGCAGTGCGTCGATGGCGAGCACGGTGGCGCCCTTGGCGGCCAGCTGCTCCATCAGCGCGGGGTTCTGCGCCGGCCAGACGAAGCCGATCAGCATGGCGCCCGGGCGCAGCAGGGCCACCTCATCGGGCGTGGGCGGGCGCACCTTGAAGACGATGTCGCTGCGACCCCAGACGTCGGCCGCACTGGCAGCGATCTGCGCGCCGGCGGCGCGGTAGGTGTCGTCGCCACAGTTGGCGGCATCACCGGCACCGCTTTCCACCTGCACCGAGAAGCCCAGCTTGATGAGCTTCTCGACCACCTCGGGCACGGTGGCGACGCGCTTCTCCCCGGCCGCCGTCTCGCGCGGCACACCAATCAGCAGACCCATGGAATCAACTCCTCAGTTGTTGTCAGGCGGCAGGCCCGGTGCTTCACGGCGCGCGGGCGAGCAGCGGCCACTGCAAGAAGCTTACCTGACCTGCCGTTTTCAGTCGTCGCCACCGTGACCCAGTGCACGGCAGGCACACGGATAGCATGCCGCGCATGTCTGATGCGCGATGGAAACCCAGCGTCACCGTGGCTGCCGTGGTCGAGCAGGACGGGCGCTTCCTGCTGGTCGAGGAGATGACGCCCGAGGGCTTGAAGCTCAACAACCCGGCCGGCCACCTCGACCCCGGCGAGACGCCGGAACAGGGTGCGGCCCGCGAGTGCCTGGAAGAGACAGCCTGTGCCTTCACGCCACAGTGGCTGGTGGGCGTGTACCTGGCGCGCCTGCAGCGGCCGGCCGCCCATGGCCAGCCGGCCGAGGACATCACCTACCTGCGCTTCGCCTACGGCGGCAGCGTGGCCGCGCCCGATCCCGCCCGCACGCTGGACGCGCCGGTGGTGCGCACGCTGTGGCTCACGCCCGACGAGGTGCGCGCCAGCGCCGCCCGCCACCGCAGCCCGCTGGTGCAGCGCTGCATCGACGACCACCTCGCCGGCGTGCGCCACCCGCTGGGCGTGGTGGGCGCCGATCCCTCGCTCTGGACCTGACAGGACCACCGATGAACGATGTGTTGCGCTTCGGCCCGGTGGCTGTGCACCTGGGCGAAAAGTCCGGCAAATACCCCGATGGCAACCAGGTCATCGTGCAGGGCGCCGACCAGCGCGTGGCCTTCGACACGCCGCTGGTGGCCAACCGCATCGGGGCCGATTTCGACGACGTGGACATGGTCATCCTGGGCCATGTGCATGAAGACCACATGACCGGCCTGCACCGCGTGCCGCGGGCCGCCGTGCAGGTGCACCACGCCGACCTGGCTGCCGCGCAGAGCTGGGACGGCCTGTCGCGCCACTTCGGCTACCCGCCCGAGGTGCTGGCGCCGATGCACGACAAGCTGCGGGCCGAGTTCTTCTACCACCCGCGTCCCGACGCCACCGCCTATGCCGACGGCGCGGTGTGGCAGCTGGGCGGCGGTGTCAGCGTGCGGGCGCAGCACCTGCCCGGCCACACCGCCGGCCATTGCGCGCTGATCGAGCAGAGCCACGGCGTGGCCTTCATCGGCGACATCGATCTCTCCGGCTTCGGCCCGTACTACGGCGACGCCACCTCCAACCTGGCCGACTTCCGCCGCAGCCTGGCGGCGGTGGCCACCCTGGACGCAAGGGTGTGGGTCACCTCGCACCACCGCGCCGTCATCAGCGACCGGTCGGCGTTCCTCGACCAGCTGGCCGCCTTCACCGCCAAGCTCGATGAGCGCGAGGCGAAGCTGCTGGCGATGCTGGCGCCAGGCCCGCAGGCCATGGACGACCTGGTGCGCCAGCGCCTGCTGTACCCGCCCGAGCACGACGCGCTGTGGGTCGGCTTCGTCGAGCGGCGCAGCATCCAGATGCACCTGGACGAGCTGCTGGCCGATGGCCGGGTCCGCCAGCTCGACGACGGCCGCTGGGCAATGGCCTGAGCAATGCCCATGTCCGACACGCCCGAGTCCATCCCCGACGGTTTTGCGCCGCACACCCGGCACAGCCCGCTCACCGCGCCGTGGCAGCCACTGTATGCCAGGCCGGATGGCCACCGCATGCAACTGGGGCTGCGGGTGCGCGAGGCCCACTGCAACGGCCGCGGCTTCGCCCATGGCGGGCTGATCAGCGCGCTGGCCGACAACGCCATGGGCCTGTCGGCGGTGGCGGCCGCGCGCGCCGCCGCGGCGGCGGCCGGCCAGACGCCGCCGGCCGGTGCGGTGACGGTCAGCCTGGTGCTCGACTTCATGGCCAGCGCCAGCATCGGCCAATGGCTGGAATTCCGCCCGGTGGTGCTGCGCCACGGCCGCACCCTGGCCTTCACCGAATGCCATGTGCTGGCCGACGGCGAATTGGCAGCGCGCGCTAGTGCCACCTTCCGGCTGGGGTGAGGCCGTACGGCGCTCAGCCCGGCGCCGGCAGCAGCAGTTCCAGAATCTCGTCGCCGTGGGCGTCCAGCCGGCCGGTGGACTGCCAGCCCAGGTGGCGGTAGAAGCCGTGTGAGCGGCTGGCCGGGTCGGTGCTGCAGCCCAGGAACAGCCGGCGCCAGCCCAGCCCGGCCAGCTGCGCCACCACGCGGCCCAGCAGGTCGCGGCCGAGCCCCTGGCCTTCGGCCTCCGGAAGCAGGGCCAGCACCACCACTTCGCCGGTGTCGCGGTCGCCGAAGCAGTAGCCGACCAGATGGTCGCCACGCAGGCACACATGGCCAGGCGTCGCGCCGCTGCGGATGCCCTCCGCCCAGCTGGCGGCGGTGATGCCGTAGGCCGCCAGGCGGTCGGCGGGCACGGCGTTCTGGCGGGTGCGGCCGCGCAGGTCGATGCAGGCGGGGGCGTCCTCGGGCACGGCGGGGCGGTGGGTCAACGTCATGCGGGGCATTCTGCGGACGAACTGGGGACAATCACGCCGATGAAACCCCAACGCGTGGTCGTCGGCCTGTCCGGCGGCGTCGATTCGGCCGTCACCGCCTGGCTGCTCAAGCAGCAGGGGCACGAGGTCGTCGGCATCTTCATGAAGAACTGGGAAGACGACGACGACAGCGAATACTGCTCGTCGAACATCGACTTCGTCGATGCCGCCGCGGTGGCCGACGTGATCGGCATCGAGATCGAGCACGTCAACTTCGCCGCCGACTACAAGGACCGCGTCTTCGCCGAGTTCCTGCGTGAATACGACGCCGGCCGCACGCCCAACCCCGACGTGCTGTGCAATGCCGAGATCAAGTTCAAGGCCTTCCTCGACCATGCGATGCGCTTGGGCGCCGAGAAGATCGCCACCGGCCACTACGCCCGGGTGCGCTTCAACCCGGCGCTGCACCGGCATGAATTGCTGAAGGGCGTGGACCCACTGAAGGACCAGAGCTACTTCCTGCACCGCCTCACCCAGGCGCAGCTGGCCAAGACCCTGTTCCCGGTGGGCGAACTGCCCAAGACCGATGTGCGCCGCATCGCCGCCGAGGCCGGCCTGCCGAACGCGAAGAAGAAGGATTCCACCGGCATCTGCTTCATCGGCGAGCGGCCGTTCCGCGAATTCCTCAACCGCTACCTCCGCCACCAGCCCGGCCCCATCGTCGACGACCGCGGCCGCCGCATCGGCCAGCATGTGGGCCTGAGCTTCTACACCCTGGGCCAGCGCCAGGGCCTGGGCATCGGCGGCGTCAAGGAGAAGGGTGCGGCCCGCGGCGCCGGCGACCATGCGCCCTGGTTCGTCGCCCGCAAGGACCTGGAACGCAATGCGCTGGTGGCGGTGCAGGGGCATGACCACCCCTGGCTGCAGTCGCACAGCCTGGTGTTCGACGACGCCAGCTGGGTGTCCGGCACCCCGCCGGCCGATGGCACCCTGGCTGCCAAGGCGCGCTACCGCCAGGCCGACGCCGCCTGCCGGCTGGCCGCGCTGGGCGATGGCCGCTTCGGACTGCAGTTCGATGCGGCGCAATGGGCCGTCACGCCGGGCCAGTCGGCCGTGCTGTACGACGGCGATGTCTGCCTGGGCGGCGGCGTGATTGCCAGCGCCACCACCACCGAGGCTGCGCCGCCCGTCAGCGCCGGTTGACACGGCGGGCTCAAGTCGGACGGCCGCGCGGCCGATAGTCCAGCAGGGATGGCGCGTTCGCGCGGGACCATCCGGACCACCGCGACCCGACCGATGCCACGCCTGACGACCCTTGCCTGCCTTGCCGCCGCCGCCAGCGTGGCGTTCGCCGCCCATGCCGGCACCGTCGACGTGCTGGTGACCGATGCCGCCGGCAAGCCGCTGGCCGGCGCCGCGGTGTTCCTGGAGTCGAAGGAGGCACGTGCCGCCAGCAAGCCCGGCCCCGCCGTCGAGGTGGTGCAGGTCAGCCGCCAGTTCCAGCCGCTGGTGACCGTGGTGCCGGTGGGCACGGCCGTGAGCTTCCCCAACCGCGACACGGTGCGCCACCACGTCTACTCGTTCTCGCCGATCAAGAAGTTCGAGATCAAGCTCTATGTCGGCACCCCGGCCGCGCCGGTGGTGTTCGACAGCCCCGGCATCGCCGTGCTCGGCTGCAACATCCACGACACCATGGCCGCCTGGATGGTGGTGGTGGAGACGCCCCACCACGGCCTGACCGCCGCCACCGGCCGGATCACCCTGCCCGACGTGCCGGCCGGCGCCTACCGGCTGCGCGCCTGGCACCCGGGCCTGCCGCCCGGCGCCCCGGCCCTGGACCAGCCGTTGCAGGTGGCCGCCAGCGGCAGCCAGGCCGCCACCGTCAAGCTGGCCGGGGCGGCGCCGTGACACCACCGGGCCGGCGCGTGCAGGCCCTGCAACGCTGGCGCTGGCCGGCGATGCGGCTCTCTGCGCGCTTCGTGCTGGCCTCGCTGGCACTGCTGCTGGTGGTGCAGGCCGCCGGCTTCCTGGTCATCCGCCACAGCATCCAGCGCAATGCCCATGCCCAGCTGGACGAGCATGTGACCATCGCCGGCCAGGTGTGGCAGCGCCTGCTCGACCAGCGCGCGGCCAAGCTGAACCAGGGCGCCGCCCTGCTGGCGGCCGACTACGGCATGCGCGAGGCCGTCAGCTCCGGCGACCTGGAGACGGTGCGCTCGGCGCTGGACAACCATGGCGCCCGCATCGGCGCCAGCCTGGCCGCGCTGCTGGGCACCGACCTGGCCATCAAGGCCGTGGCCGAGGGGGTCGACCCGATGCTGGGGCCGGCGCTGGCCACACTGGCACCGCAGCTGGCGCAGCATCCTGGCAGCGGCCTGGTGGGCCTGGTGGCGCAACGGCCCTACCAGTTCGTGATGGTGCCGATGCGCGCGCCGACCCTGATCGGCTGGGTGGTGATGGGCTTCCCGCTCAACCAGCCCCTGCTCGACGACATCCACGCCGTCTCAGGCATGCATGCCGCGCTGGTGGCGCAGCCGGTGGGCGGCGCCCCGCTGGTGCTGGTGCACAGCCTGAAGCCGCCCGCCGACGCCAGCCCGCTGGCCAACCAGCTGGCCGACGGCGACCTGTTGCTCGGCGCCGAGCCCTACCTGGTGGCCACCACGCCGGTGGCCAGCGGCCCGGAAGGCCGCATCATCCTGCGGCTGGCCGGCTCCATCGCCGCTGCGGTGGCGCCCTACGACGGCCTGCAGTGGATGCTGGCGGCGATCACGCTGCTGGGCGTGGTGGCCTTCGGCGTGGGCAGCATGTGGACAGCCGGCCGCGTGACCAAGCCGCTGCGCCGCCTGGTGCGCGCCAGCGAGCGCCTGGGCCGCGGCGAGTACGACGAGCCGGTGGCCCAGGACCGCCGCC
Organism: Pseudaquabacterium pictum; assembly: GCF_005403045.1. Classification (GTDB taxonomy): domain Bacteria; phylum Pseudomonadota; class Gammaproteobacteria; order Burkholderiales; family Burkholderiaceae_C; genus Pseudaquabacterium; species Pseudaquabacterium pictum. The sequence goes on along the minus strand of NZ_BJCL01000010.1, from coordinate 25,539 downwards.
TGGACGAGATCGGCGACCTGGCACGGGCGTTCGACCACATGCGCGTCAACGTGGGTGCCCAGCGCGAACAGATCCGCACGCTGGCCTACCGCGACCGCCTGACCGGCCTGCCCAACCGCCTGCAGTTCCGCGACGACGTGCAGCGCGCCATCGCCCAGGCCGACGCCGCCACCGACCACCTGGCGGTGCTGATGCTCGACCTGGACCGCTTCAAGCATGTCAACGACGTGCTGGGCTATGCCTCGGGCGACCGGCTGCTGGCCGGCGTGGCCACGCGGCTGCAGGAGGTGGTGCGTGACGGCGACGTGGTGGCCCGCCTGGGTGGCGACGAGTTCGCGCTGCTGATGCATGCCGCCGATGTCGACCTGGCGGTGGCCGTGGCCCAGCGCATCACCACCGCCTTCGAGCAGCCGCTGCTGCTGGACGACCACACGGTTGACCTGAGCGCGGGCCTGGGCATCGCCGTGTGGCCGCTGCATGCGGCCGATGCCGATGCCCTGCTCAGCCGCGCCGAGGTGGCGATGTATGCCGCCAAGCGCCGCACCGCCGGCGCCCAGGTCTACGACCCGGCGGTGGACACCGCCAGCGCGCTGAACCTGTCGCTGCTGAGCGAGCTGCGCCGCGCTGTCGACAACCACGAGCTGCGGCTGTACCTGCAGCCCAAGATCGCGATCCAGACCGGCAGCGTCTGCGGCGCCGAGGCCCTGGTGCGCTGGCAGCACCCCACGCGCGGCCTGGTGCCGCCGATGCAGTTCATCCCGTTCGCCGAGCAGACCGGCTTCATCCGGCAGCTGACGCTGTGGATGTTCGAACAGGCTGCGGCCCAGCAGGTGGCACTGGCGGTGCTGGGCGTGCGGCGGGTGTCGGTGAACCTGTCCACCCGCGACCTGCTGGACCTGGAACTGCCGGAGAAGCTGGACGCCATCCTGCGCCGGCACCGGGCGCTGGCCGACGGCTTCTGCCTGGAGATCACCGAGAGCGCGATCATGGACGACCCGCAGCGCGCCGAATCCACCCTCAACCGGCTGGCCGAGCGCGGCTACAAGCTGTCGATCGACGACTTCGGCACCGGCTACTCCTCGCTGGCCTACCTGAAGAAGCTGCCGGTCAACGAGCTGAAGATCGACAAGAGCTTCGTGATGGCGATGGAGAAGGATGCCGGCGACGCCAAGATCGTGCGCTCGACCATCGACCTGGCCCACAACCTGGGCCTGACGGTGGTGGCTGAGGGCGTGGAGAACGCCGCGGTGCTGGCCCTGCTGCACGAGCTGCAGTGCGACGAGGGCCAGGGCTACCACATGAGCAAGCCGCTGCCGATCGACGACTTCTGCGACTGGGTGGCACGCTGGCAGGCCCGCCCGCCGGCCGCGCCCGGGCTGGCCACCGAGCTGCGCGCCGGCGCGCCGCTGCTGCATTGACCCACCCCCGGAGCGCCTGCGGCGCTCCCCCTCCAGGGGGCAACGCGAGCGGCCCGGGCAAGCCGATTCCGCGGCGTTCGCTGGGTCAGGTCCTGGCCGTGCTGGGGCGCTTGGTCGGCACGAAGGGCTTGGCAGCCGGCAGCGCCTCGCCGCAGAAGCCGAAGCTCAGCGCGGGCCGCTTGCCGCTGATCAGCTCGGCCAGCGCCTGGCCGGAGCCGGCGCCGTGCGTCCAGCCCAGGGTGCCGTGGCCGGCGTTCAGCCACAGGTTGGGCAGTCGGCTGCGGCCGATGTACGGGATGTTGGTCGGCGTGCTGGGCCGCAGACCGGTCCAGTAGTTCGGCTGGCTGGTGTCGGCCACGCCGGGGAACAGCTCGTCATAGCGGCGCACCAGGGCCGCGCAGCGCTTCTGCGCGGTGGCGCCGTCCAGCCGGGTGTCGTAGCCCGCCAGCTCGGCCGTGCCGGCGATGCGGATGTGGTCGCCCAGCCGGCTGATCGCAATCTTGCGGGTGTCGTCGAGCAGGCTGACCACGCTGGCTTCCTGCGGGCGCTTGAGCTTCAGCGTGGCCGAGTAGCCCTTGGCCGGATAGATGTTCAGCCAGATGCCCAGCTGCCGCAGCATCGGCGCGGTGTACGAGCCCATCGCCGCCACATACTGGTCGGCCACCAGGGTGCGCACGGGGGCCTTGGCGCCGTCGGTCAGGCTGCGCACCCGCACACCGCTGATCTGGCCGCCCAGGGTGTCGATGCGCTCGATGGCGGTCTCATGCAGGAAGGTGGCGCCACGGGCGCGGCACAGCGCCGCCAGCTTCTGGGTGAACACCTGGGCATCGCCCGATTCATCGCTGGGCGTGAAGGTGCCGCCGTGGATGTGGGGGCCGAAGGCAGCCAGTGCCGGCTCCACCTTCAGCACCGCGGCGCGGTCCATCACCCGGCGGTCGACGCCGTACTTGCGCATCAGCTCGGCACCGGCGGCGCCCGCCTCGAAATCGGCCTGCGAGGAGAAGAAATGCAGGATGCCGCGCTCCAGGCGGTTGTAGTCGATGCCGGTGGCGGCGACCACGCCCTTCAGCGATTCATGGCTGTAGCGGCCCAGGGCCACCAGCTGGCGCACGTTGCGCTCGAAGGCGGCGTCGTTGCACTGGGTCAGGAAGGACAGGCCCCAGCGCCACTGGTGCGGGTCGAGCTTGGGGCGGAACAGCAGCGGCGAGTCATCACGCAGCAGCCACTTGGCCACCTTGAACGGCGCGCCGGCGTTGGCCCAGGGCTCGCAGAAGCTCACCGAGATCTGCGCACCGTTGGCGAAGCTGGTCTCCAGCGCGGCGTCGGCCTGGCGGTCGACGACCGTGACCTCATGGCCCTCGTTCAGCAGATGCCAGGCGGTGGACACGCCGATGATGCCGGCGCCGAGAACGATGACCTTCATGGGAAGCTCCTGCGGGCACACCGCCCTGTGCCCGGATTGTCGGCAGTCAAGCCTCAATCATGAAGTTTCATTCATTCAATTCCCAACTCATCAGTCAGACTGATGGAACCACGTTGTCCTGGCGGGACAAGCCATCCAGCGGCGCGGGCGCGGTCTGACAGGCCAGCCGGGTCTGCACCAGGCGGCCGCGCACAAAGTCCATGCGCTGCGCCAGCAGGGCCATCGCTTCCTCGCGCCGCAGCTCGCGCCGCGCCACCAGGCGCAGCAGCGCGCGCAGCTCGGGCGGCAGGCCGGTGAGCGAGCCCTCGGGCAGGCCGCCGTCCTGGTGCAGCGCCGCCTGCAGCGCGGCGCTGTAGAGCCACAGGCCGAACTCCTGTGGCCCGCGCAAGCGCTGGATGGACACCGCCATCTCAGCCACCGCGCGGCGGCCGGCCTCGCTGGTGGCCATGGCCATGGTCCAGCGGAACAGCACGTCGCGGCTGGGTTGCAGCCAGTCGCGCAGCAGCGGCTCGGCAGCCCGCGGCGGGTGGAAGCTGGCCAGGCTGCGCGGCACCCAGGGGGCTTGCGGCGGTGGGGCGGTCGGTTGTCGAGGCATGCCTGCAGCGTAGGCGGCAGACCGGCCGATGGTCTGTGCGGCCGTGGCAGGCTGCCTTGTGAACTCCGTCACAACCCGTCGGCGGCCGTTGACCGTCCCACGGGCGCAAGGCGGCACTCCTCCACATGACGGATGGACGTTTGGTGTGCAGATGTGAATATTGCCCGCACACGACAGGGGGACAACGGCTCCAATGCGATGCACCCCATCCGGTTTTCCCAGCGTTCACCGCAGCGAGACGTCCATGCCAGCCTCTGCCACGCCCAGCCTGATCGCCCGCCTCACCCGGCGCCGCCCGCGCACGCTGCGCCAGCCGGAGCCTGCCGACATGGGCACCGCCTTCGGCATGGAGCAGTGGCTGGACGAGCGCGACCACGGTGGTGTGCCGTCAGGCAGCACGCCGGTGCGCCGCTCCTGGCTGCCGCGCTGGCTGCAATCCACCAGCCCGCGCTGATGGTGTTTGTGGCAAATTCGGCACACCGCCGAGTCACCACTTGACCTGATCAGTCTGTTTTTGCACCCGGCGTCTAGAATGCGCGGGTGACACGCCTCAGCTTCCGCCAGAAAGTCCACCTCGCCCGCGAGGACGCCATCGTCGGCACCGTCAAGCGCCTGCTGGCGGAAAAGGGCTTCGACCTGATGACGGTCGACGAGGTGGCGGCCGAGGTCGGCATTGCCAAGGCCAGCCTGTACAAGCACTTTCCGTCCAAGGAAGCGCTGGCCGCCGCGGCCATGGTGCAGATGATGGACCAGGCGCTGGAGCAGGTGCAGACGCAGGAGGCCCAGCCTGGCGCCACCGCCATCGACAAGCTCAAGGGCATCACCCGCTGGACGCTGCAGACGCAGCTGGCCGGCGCCATGCCCACGCTGCCGGCCGAGAACTCGTCGCTGCGCAATGCGCTGATCGCGCACAAGGGCTACATGGACGGCCTGATGGAGCTGAGCGACCAGCTCGGCGCCTGGATCGTGCAGGCCCAGGCCGACGGCACGGTGAACCGTGCGCTGCCGCCCGAGGCGGTGCTCTACACCATCTTCGCCCGCGCCTGCGATCCGGTGCTGGGCTTCCTGAAGGCCGGCGGCAGCCACAGCGACGCGCAGATCGTCGACTGGGTGATGCTCACCTGCTTTGACGGACTGGCCGGCCGCCCCGCGGTCACCTGACGATCAGCACGGGCACCCCGCACTGGGCCATCACCTTGGTGGTGACCGAGCCCAGCACCAGGTTGCCCAGCAGGCCGTGGCCGTGCGAACCCATCATCAGCAGGTCGAATTGGCCCTTGGTGGCGAGCGCCGCGATGGTGTCGGCCGCCGGACCCACCTTGGCCACGAACTCGGCGCGGATCTTCTGCTTGTTGAAGAAGGCGCGGATCGGCTTGAAGACCTTCTCGCTCTCGGCGGCGTAGTGCTCCTGCAGCACGGTCTTGTCCAGCACCGCGGCGGCACGCGGCGGCACGGCCGGGGTCACATGCAGCAGGGTGTACTGGTGCGTCTCACCCAGCCACTCGTCGTGGGCGGCCAGATAGGCCAGCATGCGCTTGGTGAACGGGCTGCCGTCGACGGGGACGAGGATCTTCATGGCCTTGCTCCTGATGGGTTTGTGGCTGGTGCGGCCAGTGTCGCACCGCTGCAATGCCAGACCTTGCCTTTGGTCAAGCTGCGGGCCAGGCGAGATCGATCGGCTTGAGCGGATCGAAGCCCACGGCCTCGCCCTTGCGCACCAGACCCATGGCCTGGCTGAGCACCCGGGTGGGCGCCCGGCCCGGGCGCGGCACGGCGTAGTCATGCCGGCAGTGCAGGTGGCCATGCAGCCAGACATCGGCCAGCGGGATCAGGTCGTCGTCGGCATTGCAGAAGCTCGCGGTGCCGGGCTGCCTGCCGAAGCGCGGGTCGGCACTGCGCAGGCTGGGCGCGAAGTGGGTGATGGCCACGGTGGTGTCCCAGCCGCCTGGCGCGGCGCCGGGGTTGGGCTGGCGCAGTTCGTCGGCCAGCCAGGCGCGGCACGCCAGCGATTCATCGCGCAGCAATTCCGGTGTCAGCGGCGCGCCGTCGATGGTCGAGCCCATCAGCTGCAGGAAATACGCGGCGGCGCGCTGGGCCCTGTCGCGCCCGGCATCACCGAACAGGTCGAAGTCCGACCAGCGCACCGTGCCGACGAAGCGCACCCGCAGGCCGGCGGCGCTGGTGATGACCACGCGCTCGCGCTCGATCAGGCGGATGCCGTGGCCGGCGGCGAACGCCCGCAGGTCGGCCCAGCTGTGGCGCAGGTCGCGGCCGTCGAACTCATGGTTGCCGGCCACCATCAGCACCGGCACCGGCCAGTGGGCGAAGCGCGCCAGCGCATCCCAGCCGCTGTCGATGTCGCCGGCCAGCACCAGCAGCTCGGCGCCAGGCAGGGGTTGGGGGTCGAAGTCCTCCGACTCCAGATGAAGGTCTGAAAACAGTTGCAGCCGCATGAGCGGCTGCAGTGTAGGCGTGCGCCGGGCGGGACCCGGCGGCAGGGTCAGGCCGCCAGCTTGGCCTCGAACTGGCCCTTGATCGCCAGCAACTGCGCCGGCAGCCGGCTGGCCAGTTGCTGGAAGAGCTCGCCGTGCAGGCCGATCTCGGTGGCCCAGGCGGCGCGGTCGACCGAGATCACCGACTGGTACTGCGCCTGGCTGAAGTCCAGGCCGGTCCAGGTCAGGTCGCCGTAGCGCGGGCTGGTGCCGAAGAAGCTCTCATCGCCGCCTGCCGTGCCTTCCACGCGCTCGAGCATCCACTTCAGCACGCGCATGTTGTCGCCATAGCCGGGCCAGGTGAACTTGCCGTCGTCGCCCTTGCGGAACCAGTTGACGCAGTAGATCTTGGGCAGCTTGGCGCCGGTGGCAGCCACCTGCTCGCCCAGCTTCAGCCAGTGGCCGAAGTAGTCGCCCATGTGGTAGCCCATGAAGGGCAGCATGGCGAATGGATCACGGCGCACCACGCCCTGCTGGCCGGCGGCGGCGGCGGTGGTCTCGCTGCCCATGGTGGCGGCCATGTACACGCCCTCGGCCCAACTGCGGGCCTCGGTGACCAGCGGCACGGTGGTGCTGCGGCGGCCGCCGAAGATGAAGGCGTCGATCGGCACGCCGGCTGCGTTGTCCCACTCGGCGTCGAGTGCCGGGTTGTTGGTGGCGGCCACGGTGAAGCGCGAGTTCGGGTGCGCGGCCTTGGCGCCGGTCTCCTTGGCGATCTGCGGCGTCCAGTCCTTGCCCTGCCAGTCGATCAGGTGGGCCGGCGTGTCGCCGTCCATGCCTTCCCACCACACGTCGCCGTCATCGGTGAGGGCCACGTTGGTGAAGATGACGTTGGCCTTCAGCGAATCCATGCAGTTGGGATTCGTCTTGTAGTTGGTGCCCGGGGCCACGCCGAAGTAGCCGGCCTCGGGGTTGATGGCCTGCAGGCGGCCGTTGGCATCGGGCTTGATCCAGGCAATGTCGTCGCCGATGGTGGTGACCTTCCAGCCGTCCAGCCCCTGCGGCGGCACCAGCATCGCGAAGTTGGTCTTGCCGCAGGCGCTGGGGAAGGCGGCGGCCACGTGGTACTTCTTGCCGGCCGGGCTGGTGACGCCCAGGATCAGCATGTGCTCGGCCAGCCAGCCCTGGTCGCGGCCCATGGTGCTGGCGATGCGCAGGGCGAAGCACTTCTTGCCCAGCAGCGCGTTGCCGCCGTAGCCCGAGCCGTAGGACCAGATCTCGCTGGTCTCGGGGTAGTGCACGATGTACTTGGTCTTGTTGCAGGGCCAGGCGGCGCTGGTCTCGCCGGCTTGCAGCGGCGCGCCCACGGTGTGCATGCAGGGCACGAAAGTGCCGTCGTCGCCCAGCACGTCGAACACCGCGCGGCCCATGCGGGTCATGATGCGCATGTTCACCGCCACGTAGGGGCTGTCGCTCAGCTCGACGCCGATGTGGGCGATCGGCGAGCCCAGCGGGCCCATGCTGAACGGCACCACGTACAGGGTGCGGCCCTTCATGCAGCCCTTGAACAGGGCGTTCTCGCCGGTCTGCAGCAGCGCGCGCATCTCGGCCGGGGCCATCCAGTTGTTGGTGGGACCGGCGTCTTCCTTCTGCGCGCTGCAGATGAAGGTGCGGTCCTCCACCCGGGCCACGTCGCTCGGGTCGCTCAGCGCCAGGAAGCTGTTGGGGCGCTTGGCGGGGTTGAGCTTCTTGAAGGTGCCGGCATCGACCAGCTGCTGGCACAGGCGGTCGTACTCGGCCTGGCTGCCGTCGCACCAGTAGATGTCGCTGGCTTCGGTCAGCGCGGCCATCTCGGCCACCCAGGCCACCAGGCGGGCATGCTTCACATAGGCGGGGACGTTCAGGCGCAAGCCTTCCATCACGGGCTGGTTCATCAAGGGCTCCAATCAGGCTGAGGTTTGAAAGACGGAATTGCAGGAGCCACGCCGTGGGCGCTGCCAACGAGGCTCGTGCAATGCCGCGTGCTGGAGGAGGAGGAGGGGGTGTTCCTTGCGGGCGGTCGGGGCCAAGAACGGTGCCGGGGGCCGCCAGGAGCAGTCACGAAGCGGTTACTTCGTCGCCGGGCCACCATGCCGCGCTGTACACGGCTGGCGCATTGTCAAATGAGTGTAATAGGCCCGTAACCACCGGGTCCATGGGGGTCATGCAGATTCCGTATGAAGTGATGCACGGTCCTTGAGGTCGGTCATGCCCCGGACCGGTGCAGGTGAAACAATGCGTGCATGTCTCGCCGCCTGATCGTTGTGCTGCTGGTCGGGTTGGCGGTGCTGGCCGGCGCAGCCCTGTGGTGGGCGGCGCGTCCGCCGCTGGTGCCGGCCGTGGTGCTGCAGCCGGCGCCGCTGGTGCGCAGCCTGTTGTTTGCCGCCCGGGTGGCCGCACTGCAGCGGGTGGAGCTGGGCGCCACCGTCACCGGCCGGGTGTCGGCCGTGCTGGTGGCCGAGGGTGCCAGCGTGCGCGCCGGCCAGCCGCTGGTGCAGCTGGAAGACACCGAACTGCGCGCCGCACTCGCCCAGGCCCAGGCCAGCGCACAACAGGCCGCCGCGCGGCTGGCCGGGCTGCGCAGCACCGGCCGCAGCGCCGCCCAGGCCACGGTGGCGCAGACCGATTCCACCCTGCTGGCCGCCCAGGCCGACCTGCGCCGCACCCAGGACCTGGTGGCGCGCGGCTTCCTCAGCCAGGCCCGCCTCGATGACGCCCAGCGCGCGGTGGCCGTGGCCCAGGCCCAGCGCGACGGCGCCAGCGCCCAACGCGCCGCCATCGCCGACCAGGGCAGCGACGTGGCCCAGGCCGATGCCCAGCTGGCGCTGGCCCGGGCCGCCGTGGCGGCCGCCGCAGCGCGGCTGGACCAGGCCCGGCTGCTGGCGCCGGCCGACGGCCGGGTGCTGCAGCGGCTGGTGGAACCGGGCCAGATCGTGCAGCCTGGCCGCGCGCTGCTGGCGCTGGCGCTGCAGGGCCCGGTGCAGCTGGTGGGCCAGGTGGATGAACGCTACCTGGGCCAGCTGCAGCCCGGCCAGACGGCCAGCGTGGTGGCCGACGCCTACCCCGGCCAGCGCTTTGCCGCCCAGGTGCTGGTGATCGCACCGCTGGTCGACGCCCAGCGCGGCGCGGTGGAGGTGAAGCTGGGCCTGCCGCAGGCGCCGCCGCCCTTCCTGCGCGAGGACATGACGCTGTCGGTGCAGGTGGAGACCGGCCGGCGTGACCGTGCGCTGGTGCTGCCCACCGCCGCACTGGTGGGTCCGTCGGACGGCGACACGGCACAGGTGCATGTGCTGCGCGACGGCCGCGTGGTGCTGCAGCGCCTGCGCCTGGGCCTGCGCACGCTGGACGGCGCCGAGGTGCTGGACGGCCTGGCCGCCGGTGATGTGGTGCTGCTGGGCGCCGCCGTGCCGGGCCAGCGGGTGCAGGCCGACACCGGCGCCACACCGGCCAGCGGCGCCAAGGCCACCGGCGAATCCGGCGCGGCGCTCGGCAACGCCATGGGCCGCTGAGCCAGGCCATGGCCATCGGGCTGGGCTTCGAACGCCGCGTGGCGCTGCGCTTCCTGCGCGAAGGCCGCATGCAGAGCCTGCTGATCATCGTCGGGGTGGCCGCCGGCGTGGCGGTGGTGGCCTACATCTCGGCGCTGATCGCGGGCCTGCAGGCCAACACGCTGGAGAAGACGCTGGGCGCGCAGCCGCACATCACGCTGAGCCCGCCCGACGAGGTGGTGGCCGCCGCCGCGCCGCCGGCCGGCACCACCGCGCTGCAGCAGACCCAGCCGCGTGCGCAGCGGCCGCGCTCGGTGGCCAACTGGGCGGCGCTGGTGCCGGTGCTGGAAGCCCTGCCCGGCGTGGCCGGCGTGTCGCCGATGGTGGCCGGCGCCGGCCTGGCCCAGCGCGGCGAGGCCAGCAAGTCCATCGCCCTGGTGGGCGTGGAGCTGGACCGCTACGACCGCATCGTCAACCTGCGCAGCAAGGTGGTGGCCGGCAGCGCCCGGCTGGGGCCGGGCGAGGCCATCCTGGGCCGCGACCTGGCCGCCGACCTGGGCGTGCGGGTGGGCGACCGGGTGGCGGTGGTCACCAGCAGCAGCAGCGGCAGCGTGACCGACGCGGTGCGCATCACCGCCCTGGTCGACCTGGGCGTGCGCGAGCTGAACCGACGCACCGTCATCGTGCCGCTGCGCGCGGCGCAGAGCCTGGTCGGCCTGCCCGGCGGCGCCACCAACCTCGACCTGGTGCTGACCGACGTGTGGGCCGCGCCGGACATCGCCGCCGGCCTGGCCCGGCGCTGGCCCTACAAGGTGGAGAGCTGGCAGGACACCAATGCGCCGCTGGTGTCGGCGCTGAACGCGCAGTCGGTCAGCACCGGGCTGATCCGCGCGGTGGTGATGGTGGTGGTGGTGCTGGGCATCGCCAGCGTGCTGGTGGTCAGCGTGGTGCAGAAGCAGCGCGAGATCGGCATCCTGCGGGCGATGGGCGCCACCCGCGGCCAGGTGCTGCGCATCTTCCTGCTGCAGGGCGCCATCGTCGGCGCGCTGGGCTCGGCGCTGGGCGTGCTGCTGGCGGTGGCGCTGATCTGGGCCTTCACCAGCTTCGTCAAGGGCTCCGACGGCCTGCCGCTGTTCAACATCACGCTGGCGCCGGGGCTGGCGCTGCGCATTGCCGCCATCGCCACGCTGTGCGGCGTGCTGGCGGCGGTGGCGCCCGCCCGGCGGGCCGCGGCGCTGGACCCGGCGCAGGCGATCCGGCTATGACGGTGCCGTTGCTGCAGCTGGCCGATGTGCGCAAGCGCTACAACATCGGCCAGCCGAACGAGGCCGAGGTGCTGCGCGGCGTGTCGCTGACGCTGCAGCCGGGCGAATTTGCCGCCCTGATCGGGCCGTCGGGCTCGGGCAAGAGCACGCTGCTGAACATCATCGGCCTGCTGGAACCGCTGACCACCGGCAGCTACCAGCTGCAGGGCGACGAGGTGGCCGGCCTGGACGACGCGGCACTGACGCTGCGGCGCCGCACCACGCTGGGCTTCGTGTTCCAGTTCCACCACCTGCTGCCGGCCTTCACCGCGCTGGAGAACGTGACGCTGCCGGCGCTGATGCGCGAGGGCGCCGTCAGCGCGGCCGAGACGGACCGGGCGCTGGCGATGCTGCAGGCGGTGGGGCTGGCGCAGGCCGCGGCCAAGCGGCCTGGCCAGCTGTCGGGCGGCATGCAGCAGCGCGTGGCCATCGCCCGCGCGCTGGTGCTGCAGCCGCCGCTGGTGCTGGCCGACGAGCCCACCGGCAACCTGGACACGGCCTCCTCCGACGAGGTGTTCAAGCTGATGCGGCACATGCATGCCACGCTGAACACCGCCTTCCTGATCGTGACGCACGACCCGCGCCTGGCCGCCCGCTGCGACCGGGTGATCGAACTGGTGGACGGCCGCATCCAGCGCGACGAGCGCCAGGTGCCGACCGGCGCCGACAATCGGGCATCCGCTGCAGCCACGCCTCCGCCATGAAAATTCTCAGCGTCAACACAGCCGCCGCAGCCACCCGGCTGATCCAGGGCCGCGCCATTGCCACCGCCATCGGCAAGCAGCCAGTGGCCGGTCCGGTGGCCGTGGGCCCGCTGGGCCTGGCCGGCGACGAACAGGCCGACCAGAGCGTGCACGGCGGCCAGAGCAAGGCGGTGTACCTGTACCCTGTGGTGCACCATCCGTTCTGGCAGACAGTGCGCGCCCAGGCCGGCGTGGCGGCGGCCGATGCGCCGATCGCCCCGGGGCTGTTCGGCGAGAACCTCACAGTCGATGGCATCGACGAGAGCCAGTTGTGGATCGGCGACCAGCTGCGCCTGCCCGGCTGCACCCTGGTGGTGAGCGAGCCGCGCAACCCTTGCTTCAAGTTCAACGCGGTGATGGGCTTTCCGCAGGCCAGCAGCCTGATGAACCAGAGCGGCTACTGCGGCGCCTACCTGGCGGTGCTGCACCCGGGCAGCCTGCAGGCGGGGGAAGAATTCACCCTGGTGCCCGGCCCGCGCGAGGTGAACCTGCGCGAGCTGTTCCTGGCCAAGCACCAGCGGGGCCGGGCGACCTGGCGCTGAGCCGGGTCAGCCCCGGCGCGCCAGCCGCGCCGCCTCCAGCCGCCACAGCGGGCCGGTGAGCACCAGCACCGCCGCATAGCGCACCACATGGAAGGCGGTGACCACCGGCACGCCCAGCCCCAGCACGCTGGCGGTGATGGCCATCTCGGCCATGCCGCCGGGTGAGGTGGCCAGCAGCGCGGTGGCCGGATGCAGCCCCCAGCCCCAGGCCAGCAGCGCGGCAAAGCCGGCCGACAGCCCGATCATGCCCAGCGTGCCCAGCGCCACAGCGCCCAGCCAGCGCGGCGCGGCACGCACCGAGTCCGGCGTGAAGCGCACGCCCAGCGTCACCGCGATGGCCAGCTGCGCCGCATCGGCCAGCGGCCGCGGCATGGCCGACCAGCTGACACCGCTGCCGGTGAGCACCATGCACACCGCCAGCGCGCCCAGCACCCAGGGGTTGGGCACGCGCAGCGCCTGCATCACCGCGCCGCCGGCCGCGGTGGCGGCCAGCAGCATCAGCAGGCCGGCCGGCTGCACCATGCCGGTGGCCTGGATGGCCTGGTCGGCGCCGTGCACCCCCACCGCCTGGTAGGTGAACGGGATCAGCACCACCACGATCAGCACCCGCAGCGAGTGCGCCGACGCCACCCGGTCGACCTGGGCGCGTTCACGCTCGGCCAGCAGCGCCATCTCGGAGGCGCCGCCGATGGCCGCGGCAAAGTAGGCCGAGGCCGGCTGCAGCGCGGGCCCCGGCTCCCAGCGGCGCAGGAACAGGTAGAAGCCATGGCCCAGCAGCAGCGCCCAGGCCACGCCCAGCGCAATGGCCGGCGCCAGGCCGGCCACCACCGCCACCACCACGGGCGTGAAGTACAGGCCCAGCGCGGTGCCGATGAGCCACTGGCCGGCGTTGCGCAGCCGGTGCGACGCCGCCAGCGGCAGCCCGGCCGCGCTGCCCAGCGCGGTGACCAGCAGCGGGCCGATCACCCAGGGCAGCGGCCAGTGCAGGGCCTGCGCTGCCGCGCCGGCGGCCGCGGCCAGCAGCAGGGTGCCGGCCACCCGCAGCCCGGCAGACCGCGGGCCGGCAGACCAACCCGCCACGCTCAGGCGGTGGCGGCGGGGTTGGCCATGTTCAGCGTGGGGTAGTCGGTGTAGCCGGCGGCGCCACCGCCATACAGCGTGGCCTGCACCAGCGGCTGCCAGGGCGCATCAGCCCGCAGGCGGGCGCCCAGGTCCGGGTTGCTGATGAAGGGCTTGCCGAAGGCGACCAGATCGGCCGCGCCGCTGGCCACCGCGTCCAGCGCCATGGGACGGCTGTAGCCGTTGTTCACCATCCACGGGCCGTTGTAGAGCGCACGCAGCGCGGCGTAGTCGAAGGGCTTCACGCCCTTGGCGGTGAGGTCGCGCGCGCCGCCGGTCTGGCCTTCGATCACGTGGATGAAGGCCAGGCCCAGCGGAGCCAGCTGCGCCACCACGTGTTCGTACAGCGCCTGGGCGTCGCTGTCCTGGCCGGCGTCGTTGACCGGCGTGATCGGCGACAGCCGGATGCCGGTGCGGCCGCCGCCGATCTCGGCCACGATGGCCTGCATCACTTCGACCATCAGCCGGGCGCGGTTGGCGATGCTGCCGCCGTAGGCATCGGCGCGGTCGTTGATGCTGTCGCGCAGGAACTGCTCCAGCAGGTAGCCGTTGGCGCCGTGCACTTCCACGCCGTCGAAGCCGGCGTCGATGGCGTGGCGGGCGGCCTGGCGGTAGTCGTTGATCAGCGCCGGGATCTCGTCCGTCCGCAGCATGCGCGGCGGCGAGCAGTCGACGAAGCCGTCTTTCGTGAAGGTCTTGCCGGCGGCCGCCCGGTCGGTGGATGACACCGGCGCGGCGCCACCGGGCAGCAGGCTGCTGTGCGAGATGCGGCCCACATGCCACAGCTGCACCACGATCTTGCCGCCCTCGGCATGCACCGCGTCGGTGATGGCGCGCCAGCCGGCCACCTGCTCGGCGCTGTGGATGCCGGGGGTGTCGAGGTAGCCCTGGCCCATGGGGCAGACCTGGGTGGCCTCGGTGATGATCAGGCCGGCGCCGGTGGCCGGGTTGCCGCGCTGGCGGTAGTACTCGCGCATCAACGCATTGGGCAGCTGGCCGGGCGCACGGTTGCGCGTCAGCGGCGCCATCACGATGCGGTTGGCCAGGGCGATGCTGCCGAGTTGGATGGGGTCGAAGAGGGTCGTCATGCCGCGAAGCGTACTTTGTCGCGGCGCGCGCGTCTGTCGCCCGCGCGGAAGCATCCGGGCGGACGCGACAATCCGCGATCATGCCGACGCCGCCACCCCTCTCCCCCCACACCGGCCCGCTGGCCGGGCTGAAGGTGCTGGAACTGGGCCAGCTGATCGCCGGTCCGTTTGCCGGCAAGACCCTGGGCGACTTCGGCGCCGACGTGATCAAGGTCGAGCCGCCCGGCGATGGCGACCCGCTGCGGCTGTGGCGCCTGCTGCACCAGGGCACCAGCGTGTGGTGGCAGGTGCAGAGCCGCAACAAGCGCAGCGTGGTGCTGGACCTGCGCACCGACCAGGGCCGCGCCGACGTGGCCGCGCTGGCCGCCGAGTGCGATGTGCTGATCGAGAACTTCAAGCCCGGCACGCTGGAGAAATGGGGCCTGGGCTACGAGACGCTGGCCGCGGCCAACCCGGGGTTGGTCATGCTGCGCATCAGCGGCTACGGCCAGACCGGCCCCTACCGCGACCTGCCCGGCTTCGCCGTGGTGGCCGAGGCCATGGGCGGCCTGCGCCACCTGATGGGCGAGCCCGGCCGCCCGCCGGTGCGTGCCGGCGTCAGCCTGGGCGACACCCTGGCCGCGCTGCACGGCGTGATCGGCGTGCTGCTGGCGCTGCAGGCGCGGCAGCGCAGCATTAGCCCTGACGCACCGAAGGGCCGCGGCCAGGTGGTGGACGTGGCGCTGTATGAATCGGTCTTCAACTGCATGGAAAGCCTGCTGCCCGAGTACAGCGCCTTCGGCACCGTGCGTCAGCCTGCTGGCAGCGCCCTGCCCGGCATCGCGCCGAGCAACGCCTACCGCTGCGCCGACGGCCAGGTGGTCATCGGCGGCAATGGCGACAGCATCTTCAAGCGGCTGATGGCCGCCATCGGCCGCGACGACCTGGGTGCCGACCCGGGCCTGGCCGACAACGCGATGCGCGCCGCGCGGGTCGATGAACTGGACGCCGCCATCACCGCCTGGACGGTGCAGCGCTCGGTGGCCGACGTGGTGGCGGTGCTGCAGGCCGCCAGCGTGCCGGCCGGGCGCATCTACACCGTGGCCGACATCGCCGGCGATCCGCACTTCCTGGCCCGCGGCATGATCGAAGCGGCCACCACGCCCGATGGCCTGCAACTGGCCGTGCCCGGCATCGTGCCCAAGCTCAGCGCCACGCCCGGAGCCATCCGCAGCCCGGCACCCACGCTGGGCCAGCACACCGACCAGGTGCTGGGCAGCCTGGCCCAGCGCCGCAAGCCTGGCGAGGCACCGGCGTGAGCCTGCGGGACTACCTGGTCGGGCTGCAGGCCAGCTACGACACCGTGGCCCTGCGGGCGCCGGTGGCCACCGCCGGGGCCCAGGCGCGGCTGCGGGCCCAGGCCACGGCGGTGCAGGCGCTGACGCACTGGTGCCTGCAGGGCGCCGTGCCGCGGGTGCGCCAGCGCATGCTGGTGGGCACGCTGCGCGGCGCCACCGGCGCCGAGGCCCAGGCGCTGGCCAGCTGGGCCGATGCCTTCGCGCGGCAGATCGACGGCGGCATGCGGCTGGACGCCATGTCCACCCAGGTGCAGGCCCTGGCCTGGCGGCTGCGGGTCAAGGTCAACGATGCCCGGCCCTGGCGCAACCGCCTGCCCAGCGACCCGTGGGATGCCGGCTGGGCGCTGAGCGCCCCGGCCGCGCTGCGCCAGCTGCAGACGGCATGGATGCCGCGCCGACCCACCCTGGTGCTGGCCGATGCTGCCGACCATGCCGCCCTGCGCCTGGCGCTGACCGCGCTGTGGCAGCGCCACGACCAGTTCCGCCACCCGGTGCGCTGGCTGTGGGTGGGCGCCGGCGCCGACCTGCCGGCGGTGCCGGGGCAGCTGGTGGCGCGGTTCGGGCTGGTGCCGGTGACGCCACCCTGAACAGGCGCGGGGCAGCAAGCACCAGCGGCGACGCTGGCAGGCGGGCAATGCCAGGGCCTGGCAACCGCTGGCTGACAATGGGCGGGCCGATGTCGGCAAGCATGATTCATGGGAGAAGTGATGGTGTTTCGGTCTTGGAATGGCGTGGTCTTGTTGGCAGCAACCCAACTGGTCGGCTGCGCATCGATCGTGAATGGACAGAATCAGAGCGTTTCGGTCGAGAGCCGCACCGACAGCGGGCCGATCAGCGGGGCCAACTGCAAGCTGTCGAACAACAAGGGAACCTGGTTCGTCACCACGCCGGGCTCCACGATGGTCCAGCGCAGCTTCGAGGATCTGTCGGTCCGCTGCGACAAGGACACGCTCGAACCCGGCCTGGTTTCGGTCAAGTCGAGCACCAAGGCCATGGCCTTCGGCAACATCATCTTCGGCGGCATCATTGGCGCCGGGGTGGACATGTCCACCGGGGCCGCGTATGACTACCCCACGCTGATCACCGTGCAGATGGGCAAGAGCACCACGCAGGCTGCACCGCCGCAAGCCGCACCTGCACAGGCCTCCCCTGCCCAGGCCACCCCCACGGCACCGGCGGCTGGCACATCGGCGCCGCCTGCGCCGGCCAAAAACTGATCGACTGATCGCGCGCGTAGCAACCCATTCGGCTGGTCCAGCTTCTTGCCACCTGCCTGATCGTGGCCGTCCTGGGTGGCTGCGCGCACCCGATCAATGTCGAGCCCGACCTGGGCCGGATTCCCGCGACGACCGGCCAGCCCCTGCCCATCAAGGTGGGCTACTGCCCAACGATCTGGTCAATCTGGAAGTGACCACGCCGGGCGGTGGCGGCGACAGCGTGCGCTACAACCCCTACGCGTCGGTGTCGACGGGCGTTCGAGGATGCACTGCGCAAGATGAACCCCGCCTTGCGCGACTGGGCCGCGGGCCTGAGCACGGGCAGCGCCCGGCCGGCCAGCCCCAGCGGCCGTTCAGCCGAGCGCCTGAAGCAGCTGCGTGATCTGCTGGACCGGGGCCTGATCACGCCAGCGGAGTACGACACCAAGCGCCAGGCCGTGCTATCCGATCTGTGGGTCTGCCCAGGCCACGCGGTCAGCCCGCGGCCACCACCCGCCAGACCACATCGCCCACGTCGTCGGCCACCAGCAGACCGCCGCCCGGGGCCAGCACCACGCCCACCGGCCGGCCGTAGGACACCGATTCATCCGGTGCCAGGAAGCCGCCCAGGATGTCGCGTGGCGGGCCCGCCGGCTTGCCATTGGCAAACGGCACGAACACCACCTTGTAGCCGCTGAGCACGCTGCGGTTCCACGAGCCATGCTGGCCGATGGCCATGCCTTCGGGCCAGCCGGGGAAGGTGCCGGCCGGCATCCAGCACAGGCCCAGGCTGGCGGTGTGGCCGCCCAGGGCGTAATCGGGCGTGATGGCGCTGGCCACCAGGGCGGCGTCCTGCGGCACGCGGTCGTCCACGGTGCGGCCCCAGTAGCAGTAGGGCCAACCGTAGAAGCCGCCGTCCTGCACGCTGGTCAGGTAGTCGGGCGGGGTCTCGTCGCCCAGGCCGTCGCGTTCGTTGACCACCGTCCACAGCGCGCCGGTGCTGGGCTCCCAGGCCAGGCCCACCGGGTTGCGCAGGCCACTGGCGAAGGTGCGGCGCTCGCCGGTCGCCAGGTCCAGCTCGTAGACGCAGGCGCGGCCTTGTTCCAGCTCCATGCCCATGTCGCCGATGTTGCTGAGCGAGCCGACACCGGCATACAGCTTGCGGCCATCGGGGCTGGCCAGCAGGCTGCGTGTCCAGTGGCCGTTGGAGCGGAACTTGCACAGCTGGCGCCCGGGCGCGTCGATGCGCGTGTCGCCGTCGGCATACGGAAAGGCCACCACGCCGTTGGTGTTGCCGACGTAGAACTGGCCATCGACCAGCGCCATGCCGAAGGGTTGCTGCAGGCCCTCCAGCAGCACATGGCGCTGCTCGGCCACGCCGTCGGCGTCGGCATCGCGCAGCAGGGTGATGCGGTTGGGGCTGGGGCCCACCGCGGCGGCGCGGCGCATGGTGGCCACCATCGCATGGCCGAACAGCGTCTTCACCGGGCCGGGCTCGAACAGCGCCTCGGCCACCGTCACGTCGCCGTTGGGCAGCACCTGCAGCCAGCGCGGGTGCTTCAGGCCGGTGGCGAAGGCGTTGACGCGCAGGCCCGGCGCGGTGCTGGGCAGCTGGCCCGCGGCCCAGCCCTGCGCGGTGGGCATCTTCAGCGTGGGGATGCTGCCCTGCGGCTTGGCCGCCGGGATGGTGGGCGCCGTGCCCACCGCCTGGGGCGGCACCGGCCCTTGCAGGCGGCGCCACAGGATGGCGGCATCGCCCACCTTGGCAACCAGGGAGGCCAGCAGGCTGTCGTTCGACATGGGATGGAGTCCGTGAGAGGAGAGAAGCGGGGCATTGTCAGCCGCGCTCGCCGGGTGCGCCCGGCGTGGGGCCGGGCAGCCGCGTGTCGGGCTGGCGGCGGAAGTCGCGCAGGCCGGCATACAGCCAGCTGCGCCAGCCGATCAGCAGGGTGAAGGGCCGCTTCTGCTCGGTGGGCAGCCGCTGGTCGGCCAGGTGCTGCTGGGCGAAATCCTGCGCCAGGCGTTGCAGCCGTTCATTGAACACCCGGGCCATCGGCGGGCTGACCTGGCCGTGCACCAGCATCAGCAGTTCGTCCTCGCCGTCGAAGCGGCCCTGGAAGAAGTCATCGACCACGCGCTGGCGGAAGAACTGCATCAGCGGCCCGTCGGGCAGCCAGCGCAGGGTCTTGCCCACCCGCAGCCGGTAGCGGTTGTTGGCGCGCAGCTCGATCACGCCCAGCGCGTCCAGCCGGGTGAGGCCGGCCACGCACTCGGCCTCGGTGAGGCGGTAGGTGGCGACGATCTGCGCCGCCGTCCACTGGCTCAGCACGCACAGCGCCAGCAGCAGCAGGCGCGGATCGGCCACCACCGCGGCCTCCTGCGCGGCGGTCAGCATCGGCCGCTGGGCCTGGGCCTCGGCCACCTGGCGGGCCAGCTCGGCGAAATCGGTCTTCAGCACCCGGCAGATGGCGTCCACCCGGGCCAGCGGCATGTCGCCGCGGGCCAGCATGCGCTTGACGCTGGACTCGGCCAGGCCCAGCTCACGCGCCAGCGCGGCATAGGTGATGCCGGCGCGCTTGAGCTCGGCCTTGAGCACCTGGACCAGGGCGGCGGTGGTGGACATGGTCCGCCATGGTATTGCCAGACGATACCGAACATCCAAACCATCGACACTTCGCATCGACTGGTTGAACTGCTGCCGGGGCCGCGGCAGCATGTCGCCATGTTCAGCCAAGCGCCCGCACACCGGGCAGACACCATGCGCCCCAGCTCCACCCCCCTGCGCCGCGCGCTGTGCGCCGGCCTGGCCAGCGCCCTGCTGCTGGCCGCCCCGCTGTCGGCCCGGGCGGCCGATGCCTCGGCCGCGGCCAGCGCGCTGTCGGCGCTGCCGGTGGCGGTGGTGGTGGCCGCGCCGGTGGCACTGCTGGCCGGCGGCGCCCAGCTCAGCGTGGTGGCGGTGGAAGCCAGCGCCGAGGGCACGGTGTGGGTGATGCAGCGCGGGTCCGACGGCGCCCGCGCCAGCCTGCGCCTGGCCGGCCAGGCGGCCGGCGGCGCCTCGGTGGCGGCCGGCACGGTGGTCACCGTCACCGCGCTGGGCAGCGGCCTGCTGCTGTCGGCCGCCGGCCAGGCACTGGCCTTCGTGCCGAATGCGGTGGGTCTGGCGTTGATGCACAACGAGCGGGTGTCGCAGTGACCCCGTGCTGGCGCGCCCTGGCGCTGGCCGCGGCACTGGCGCTGGCCGGCACCGCCCAGGCCGGCCGGCCCTGCGACGAGACGCCGATGTCGGCCAGCGCGGTGGAACGCGGCCTGGCGCTGGCCGAGCGCACCCAGGCCGCGCTCGAGACCAGCGGTGCCACCGTGGTGCTGCTGGCCCGCGCGGGGCAGGACCTGTCGGCCCACCGGCTGCAGTGGTCGCACCTGGGCCTGGCCTACCGCGACGGCGACGGTCCCGGTGCGCCTTGGCGGGTGCTGCACAAGCTCAACCACTGCGGCACGGCCGAGGCCGCCGTCTACCGCCAGGGCCTGGGCCTGTTCTTCCTGGACAGCCCGTTCCGCTACGAGGCCGCCTTCCTGCCGCTGGCGCCCGCGCTGGCCGCCCAGCTGCGCCCGCTGCTGCAGGACAACACCCGCGGCACCCGGCTGCACGAGGCGCGCTACAACATGCTGGCCTACCCCTGGGCCACCCGCTACCAGCAGAGCAACCAGTGGGCGGTCGAGACGCTGGCGATGGCCGCCGGCGGCGCGGCCGACCGTGCCCAGGCCCAGGCCTGGCTGCGCGCCCAGGGCTACCAGCCCACCGTGCTGCAGCTGGGCCCGCTGACCCGCCTGGGTGCCCGCGCCACCCGCGCCAATGTCGCCTTCGACGACCACCCGAACGACCAGCGGTTTGCCGACCGCATCGCGACCATGACCGTGGACTCCGTCTTCGCCTGGCTGCCGCGCACCGGCCTGGCCGGCGCCGTGGTCACGGTGCGCTGACACACCCCGCACCGCGCCAGCGCACTACATTGCGCCCACCAGCCTTGCCGGAGCGCCCGTGAGCGACGACCACGCCGACCCCCATCCCAACCAGTTCGCCCTGCTGCGCCAGCGCCGCTTCGGCCCGTTCTTCTGGGTGCAGTTCCTGGGCGCGGGCAACGACAACCTGTTCAAGTTCGCCTTCACCGTGCTGGTCACCTACCAGCTGCAGGTGCCCTGGCTGCCCGAGGGCATGGCCGGCCTGGTGATCGGCGCGCTGTTCATCCTGCCGTTCGTGCTGTTCTCGGCCACCAGCGGCCAGCTGGCCGACAAGCTGGAGAAGTCGGGCCTGATGCGCCTGGTCAAGAACCTGGAGATCGCCATCATGGCCGCGGCGGCGCTGGGCTTCCTCACCGCCAACGCGGCGCTGCTGCTGGGCTGCGTGTTCCTGATGGGCCTGCATTCCACGCTGTTCGGACCGGTGAAGTTCGCCTACCTGCCGCAGCACCTGACCGAGCGCGAGCTGACCGGCGGCAACGGCATGGTGGAGATGGGCACCTTCGTGGCCATCCTGCTGGGCAGCCTGGCCGGCGGGGTGCTGATCGCGCTGCCGCAGATCGGCCCCACCGCGGTGGCGGTGGCCTGCTTCGCCGTGGCGCTGGCCGGCCGCTGGGCGGCGCAGGCGGTGCCGCACTCGCCGGCCACCGACCCGCAGCTGAAGATCAACTGGAACCCGTTCACCGAGACCTGGCGCAACCTGGTGCTGGCGCGGCAGGACATCGTGGTCTTCCGCTCGCTGCTGGGCATCAGCTGGATGTGGTTCTTCGGCGCGGTGTTCCTGGCCAATTTCCCGGCCTTCGCCAAGGGCGTGCTGCATGGCGACGAGCATGTGGCCTCGCTGCTGCTGGTGGTGTTCTCGGTGGGCGTGGGCGTGGGCGCGCTGCTGTGCGAGGTGGTCTCGCGCCGGCATGTGGAGATCGGCCTGGTGCCGGCCGGCGCCATCGGCATGAGCGTGTTCGCCATCGACCTGTACTTCGCCGCGCGCGGTCTGCCGGCGGTGCCGGTGCAGGGCCTGGGCGCCTTCCTGGCGCAGCCGGCGCACTGGCGGGTGGTGGCCGATCTGTTCATGCTGGCGTTGAGCGTGGGCGTCTACAGCGTGCCGATGTATGCGCTGATCCAGCTGCGCAGCCAGCCCAGCCACCGGGCGCGCATCATCGCGGCCAACAACATCCTCAACGCGCTGTTCATGATCGTCAGCTCGCTGGGCGCGGGGGCCATGCTGGGCGCGGGCTTCACGGTACCCGAGGTGTTCCTGGCCACCGCGCTGCTGAACGTGCTGGTGGGCGCCTATGTGTTCCTGCTGGTGCCGGAGTACCTGCTGCGCTTCGTCGCCTTCGGGCTGTCACGGCTGATCTACCGCTTCGAGGTGCAGGGCGACCGCCACCTGCCCACCACCGGCGCGGCGGTGGTGGTGTGCAACCACGTCAGCTATGTCGATGCCCTGCTGCTGATGGCCGCCAGCCCGCGGCCGCTGCGCTTCATCATGGACCACCGCATCTTCGCGGTGCCGGTGCTGGGCTGGCTGTTCCGCCTGGCCAAGGCCATCCCGATCGCGCCGGAGCGCGAGAACCCGGCCGCCTACGCCGCCGCCTTCGAGGCCGCCGACCGGGTGCTGGCCGAGGGCGGGCTGCTGTGCATATTCCCGGAAGGCGGCATCACCCGGGATGGGCAGCTGCAACCCTTCCAGGGCGGGGTGCTGAAGATCCTGAAGCGGCGCCCGGTGCCGGTGGTGCCGGTGGCGCTGCACAACCTGTGGGGCTCGTTCTTCTCGCGGGTGGAAGGCGGCACGGCGATGGTGCGGCCACTGCGCCGCGGTCTGTTCAGCCGGGTGGGCCTGGTGGCTGGCCCGGCGCTGGCGCCCGAGGGCCTGTCGCCCGACAGCCTGCGCCAGCAAGTGGGCCTGCTGCTGCAGACGCCGCGCCAGAGCGTGCGATAAGGCACGCCGCACCGGCCTCACCCCCCACCGCAGAGGGGGACGCGGAAACCGGCTTCAAACGTACAGTTTGAAGCAGATTTTGCAGTTTCCTGACCGCCCATGAACCTCTCCCGCGCCGCCTGGCTGCGCCTGCTGCCCTTCGTCGCCTTCATGGCGCTGCTGGCGCTGCGCGGCATGGCGCCCACCGATGGCAGCTGGGGCTTCGACACCCGCTGGCTGTATGCCGCCAACCTGCTGGTGGTGGGCGGCATGCTGGTGGTGTGGTGGCGCGCGTACGGCGAGCTGGCCCGCCAGAACTGGCCCGACCTGGGCGAGCTGCTGCTGTCGGTGGGCGTGGGGCTGGGCGTGTTCGTGCTGTGGATCCACCTGGACGCGCCGTGGATGCAGATCGGCGAGCCCACGGCCGCCTTCGCGCCGGTGGATGCCGCCGGCCAGCTGCTGTGGCCGCTGATCGTGGTGCGCTGGCTGGGCGCGGCGCTGCTGGTGCCGGTGATGGAGGAGCTGTTCTGGCGCTCCTTCCTGATGCGCTGGGTGCAGAGCCCGGTGTTCGAGGGTGTCGACCCGCGGCGGGTCGGCGTCAAGGCGGTGCTGCTATCGACCTTCGTCTTCATGCTGGCCCACCCCCTGTGGCTGGCCGCCATCGTGGCCGGCCTGGCCTATGCGCTGCTGTACCGCGGCACCGGCCGGCTGTGGACGGCGGTGATCGCCCATGCGGTGACCAACGGCGCGCTGGGCATCTGGGTGGTGGCCTCGCGGCAGTGGCAGTTCTGGTGACGCACGCCCAGCTGGCCCGCACCCGGGCCAGCAGCGCGCGCTTCCAGGCGGTCCAGCGGCCGCAGGCCAGGGCGAACCAGGGCGGCTGCATCAGCGCCGGCGGCGTCAGCGCAAACAGCCGCGCCACCACGGCGGTGCCCACCCGCTTGGCGAGCACGATCACCGCCAGCCCGAGCAGCCGCTGGCCCTGGGCGATCCGCCCCAGCGCCGGCTGGCCGCCGCCGAGGCGGCGCAGTCAGCGGCTGATGGCATGCAGCAACGGTCCGGCCATCCGGCGTGGCGGCCGGCCGCAGCGTCAGGCGGACGGCGCCGGCGTGGCGGCCCAGGCGGCCTGCAGCTGCTGCAGCCACTGGGCCAGCGCCTCACCCTGCAGGTAGCCGCGGGCGGCGCCGTCGGCCGGGCTGCGCGGGGCATCGAGCCGGCCGGCCAGGGTGTCGAACAGGCCGCATTCGATGCTGTCCTGCGCCACCAGGTACACCCACTGCTGGCCGGCCGGTGCCTCGCCACGCGGGCCGCCGGCCTGGCGGCGCGGCCGCCAGGGCACGCCCACCTGCAGCACCACGTCGATGCCGGCGGGCAGCAGCGCGCCGGGTGCCAGCAGCTGCACCGGGCTGTCATCGCCCAGCCAGTCGGCCAGGCGCTGGGCCAGCTGGGCCTGGTCGGCGGCGCTGGGGCACAGCACCGCCACCTGCGGCGCACCGGTGCCGGCCGCCTCGGCCAGCTGGGCGGCCAGGGCCTGCACCGTGGCCTCGGCCAGGGCGCTGTGGCCATCGGCCGGATCGGCACGGTGGCAGGCCTGCTGCATCGCGCGCAGGGCCTGGGCCAGGCGCCACTGTTCGCTGTCGCTGCACCAGCCGCTGGCCTGCCAGGCGGCGAGGCCGCGGCGCAGCACGGCGGCCTGCTGGTCATGCGCCTGGCGCTGGCCCGGAGCCAGCGGCAGCAGGCGCTCGCTGTGCACCACCGGCGGCAGCTGGTCGGCCACATCGGCGCGCAGGCGCTGCAGCATGCCGCGCGACAGGGCGTCGGTCAGGCGCTCGATGTCGGCATCGGCCAGGCTGCGGCCGGTCTGGCTGGCGGCATGCAGCTCGCGCAGCGCCGCCAGCGGGCCGAGGCGGGCGGTGTCCAGCCAGGCCATCAGGGTGTCCATCAGGTCCGGCAGGTCGGCCAGCGGCGCGCCGCTGAGCACCAGGGCATGCGGCGCGGCCTGCAGCGTGGCCCAGTCGGGCGCCTGCAGGGCCAGCTGTTGCGGCTCGTCGACGATGACCAGGTCGGGCGCCCAGTGGGCGAGATGGGCGGCGTCGGTCTGCAGTGCCTCGGGCGCCAGGATGCGCACGCCGGCAGCTGCTGCCCACTGCGCCGGACGCTGGTGGTGACCACCGTCGACCACCTGCACCTCGGCGGCGGCGAGGCCGGCAAAGCGCTGCCAGGCACGCTGCCAGGCACTGCGCTGGGCCGGCGCGCACAGCACCAGCACCCGCTGCACACCGAAGTGCCGGCGCCACAGCTGGGCGGCGGCGATGGCCTGCACGCCCTTGCCCAGGCCGCGCTCGTCGGCCAGCAGGGCGCGGCCGGCGACCACGGCGAACAGCGCGCCCTCGGCCTGGAACAGCGGCAGCGGCGCACGCAGCAGCTGCTGCAGCGCCGGGCTGGCCGGGCCGTCCGGGTAGGCGGCTTCCAGCGCCGACAGGCGGTGGCGGGCATCGCGGTGCGCGGCCAGCAGGGACCAGACCGCATCGTCGATGCGCAAGTCATGCCCGCCTTCCTGGGCCAGGCGCAGCAGTTGCGGCAGCGCAGCGTCGTCCTCCGGCGGCAGGTGGCCGCCGGCATCCAGCCGGCGCTGCGCGGCCTGGCGCAACGGCGCTGGGCAGGCATGGCCGGGCTGCCAGACGATGCGGGCCAGATCGCCCGGGGTGACATTGAGCTGGCTGTGGGCCGGACCGGTGGGCGGCGGCGCGGGGGCAGGCTCCGGTGCAGGCGCAGGCCGCCGCGGGGGGGCCGGCGGCGCGGCGGCCACGGGCGGGGAGATCGGAAGACACACGTCTGAACTCCAGTCACAGTCAACAATCTCGTATGCCGTCTTCTGCTTGT
>NZ_BJCL01000009.1 GCF_005403045.1 Pseudaquabacterium pictum | reverse complement strand
CGGCTTGACCTCCTCGATGATCTTCGTCTCGATCGGGGCCTTGATCACCTCGACGATCTTGTGGCCCAACCCGTTGACCAGGGCATAACCCAGGACCACGTGACCCACGACCACCACGATCAGACCGGTGGGGTGCTTGTGGATCTGGCGCTGTTGCTCGGCGTAGTTCATGGCGGACGGGGGCGGCGCGGCACGGGCCGCGACCAGGATCAGGACGCGCGGATGATGGCGATGATGCAATCGATTGCAAATCCGGGTAATCCCGTGGCCGTCGTGGTGTCGGTCCCCACGGCCGCGTCGGCCGTGCCGCCTCAGCCAGCGGCGGCGCTGCGCGCCATCACCGCGGCGATGCGTTCCAGCAGCATCTCGGTCGAGCCATCGACGAAGTTGGCCACCCGCGCGCCGGCGGCATGGCGGGCGAAGGGGTGGTGCTCGCGCAGGCCTTCGGCGCCGATGGCCTGGGCCAGCGCGGCGATCTGCCGGTCGGCCATGCGGGTGGCCAGCAGCTTGGCCTGGGCGGCCAGCAGCTGGGCGTCGGCGCCAGCGTCGATGGCTTCGGCCGCCTGGGCCACCATCGCCCGGCAGGCGGCCAGCTCGCTGGCGGCCTCGGCCAGGCGCCAGCGCCAGCCCTGGTGCTGCTGCAGCGGCACGCCGAAGCTGTGGCGCTGCGCGCCGTGGGCCTGTGCGACCCGCAGCGCCTCGCCCACCATGCCGCAGCACATCGCGGCGATGTAGGTGCGCGCGCCGTTGATCGAGCCCAGCGCCGCCTTGAACGCCTGTCCTGGCGGGTGCAGCAGCTCGTCATCGCTGGCCGTGTAGCCGTCCAGCCGGAAGCCGCCGGTGCCGATGGTGTGCTGGCCGCCCAGCGCATAGCCGGGTTCCCGGACAAAGCCGGCACGCCGGCCATCGACCACGAAGCCGGCGATGCCGCTGCCGCCGCTGCCGGGCTCGGTCTGCGCATAGAGCACCACCACGTCGGCCTCGGCGGCGTTGGTGATCCAGGCCTTGGCGCCGTCGATGCGCCAGCCACCGCCAGCGGTGGCCGGCAGGCGGGTGGCGGTGGTGGTGATGGCGGCGAAGTCCGAGCCGGCGCCGGGCTCGGTCAGCGCGGTGCAGCCCAGGCGGCGGCCGGCCACCAGGTCGTCGACATACCGTGCAGCCACCGCCGGCTGCGCCTTGCGCGCCAGCAGCGCCGCCACGTTGGCGGTGTTGACCCAGGACATGCAGAAGCCGAAGTCGCCGCCGGCCAGCACCTCGGCCACCCGCGCCTTGCACTGGAAGCTGAAGTCCAGCCCGCCGTGGCTGGCCGGCAGCTGCAGCCGGGTCAGGCCCAGGGCCACCGCGGCGTCCAGCACCTCGCGGCCGATGCGGCGTTCGCGCTCCCAGGTGGGCGCCAGCGGGGTGATGCGGTGGTGCGCCAGCGTGGCGGCCTGGGCGATCAGCGCCTCTTCGGCAGTGGTCAGCGGCATGGGGGGCTCCAGTCGGTTGGGTGACGGATGCTAGGCGCGGCGGCCAACACAATCTGGCACCCTGGAGACCGCCCATGCCCACCGACCTGCCGGACCCGCTGTCCGCCCACCTGCTGCCGCCCGGCGTGCGCAGCTGCTTCGTTCCCGGCATCAACGGCCTGCGCCTGCACCTGCTGGAAGCGGGCCACGACGTACCGGGCCGGCCGGTGGTGCTGCTGCTGCACGGCTTTCCCGAGCTGGCCTACAGCTGGCGCCACCAGCTGCCGGCGCTGGCTGCTGCCGGCTTCCATGCCATCGCGCCCGACCTGCGGGGCTACGGCCGCAGCACCGGCTGGGCGCCGGGCGCCGATGCGCCGGTGGCGCCCTACCGCTGGTTCAGCCTGGTGCGCGACATGCTGGCCCTGGTGCTGGCCCTGGGCCACCGCCGGGTGCATGCAGTGGTGGGCCATGATTTCGGCTCGCCGCTGGCGGCCTGGTGCGCGCTGCTGCGGCCCGATGTGTTCCCGAAGGTGGTGCTGATGAGCGCGCCGTTCGGCGGCCCGCCCGGCCTGCCGTTCGACACGCTGAACCACCCGCCGCGCCCGGTGCCCGATGTGCATGCCGCGCTGGCCGCGCTGCCGCGCCCGCGGCTGCACTACCAGTGGTACTACAGCCGGCCGACCACCGCCGCCGAGATGGACCACCCGCCGCAGGGCCTGCACGCCTTCCTGCGCGCCTACTACCACCACAAGAGCGCCGATTGGCCCGGCAACCAGCCGCAGCCCCTGCCCGGCTGGACGGCCGAGGCCCTGGCCATGCTGCCCACCTATTACGTGATGGACGCGGCCGAGACGATGCCGTCGACGGTGGCGCCGCACCTGCCCACGGCCGACCAGATCGCCGCCTGCCACTGGCTGCCCGATGACGCGCTGGCGGTCTACGTGGCCGAGTACGCCCGCACCGGCTTCCAGGGCGGCCTGAACTGGTACCGCAACAGCACCGATCCCGCCGGCCAGGCCGAGCTGCAGCTGATGGCCGGCCGCGCCATCACCGTGCCCGCGCTCTACATCGCCGGCGCGGCCGACTGGGGCATCCACCAGCGGCCCGGTGCCTTCGCGGCGATGCAGGCCGGCGCCTGTGCCGACCTGCGCGGCTGCCACCTGCTGCCCGGCGCCGGCCACTGGGTGCAGCAGGAGCAGGCCGAGGCCGTCAACCGCCTGCTGCTGGGGTTTCTGCAGGCGGCGTGACCGACGGGGTGCGGCGGCTGGCCGGAGCGGCCACCACGGCCGTGCCATCGGCCGCGGCCCGCGCACGCAGCTGGCCGCAGCCACCCTCCACATCCTGGCCGGCCGAATGCCGCAGCTTGGTGAGGATGCCGCGGCGGTGCAGGTGCCGCGCCATGGCGGCCGCGCGCTCCCAGCTGGGGCGCTGGAACGGCATGCCGTCCACGGTGTTCCACGGGATCAGGTTCAGCACGCCGAAGCGGCCGGCCAGCAGGCGTTCGATGCCGGCCAGTTCGTCGTCGCTGTCGTTCACGCCGTCCAGCAGCGTCCACTGGTACTGCACCGGGTAGCCGGTGGCGCGGGCGTAGGCATCGGCCTGGTCCACCAGTTCGTCGGGCGTGAGCCTGGGCGCGCGCGGCAGCAGGCGCTCACGCAGCGCCGCATCGCTGGTGTGCAGCGACAGCGCAAGCGCCGGCCGCACCTCGCCTTTGGACAGGCCCGCCAGCGCACTGAAGGCCCGCGGGTCGCCCACGGTGGAGAACACCAGGTTCTTGTGGCCGATCTGGCCCACCGTGCCCAGCAGCTGGATGGCCTCCAACACGTTGTCCAGGTTGTGCGCCGGCTCGCCCATGCCCATGAACACCACCTTGGCCACCGGCCGCAGCTGCCGCGCCAGCGCCACCTGGGCCACGATCTCGGCGCTGCCCAGCTGGCGCAGCAGGCCGCCCACGCCGGTCATGCAGAACTGGCAGCCCACCGCGCAGCCCACCTGGCTGCTGACGCACAGGCCCGGCGTGCGCCCCGGCTGCAGCAGCACCGCCTCCACCGTCTGCCCGTCGGCCAGGGCCAGCAGCAGGCGCTCGGAGCCATCCTCGGCCGGGTGGCGGCTCACCAGCCGCGCCAAGCCGGTCAGATCGGCATCCAGCGCGGGCAGGTCGTCCAGCACCGCCTTGGGCAGCCAGTGCTCGGGCTGGCGCTTGTTGCGGCTGTGCGGCAGCGCATGCGTCCAATGGCGCAGCACCCGCTGCAGGTGCACCGGCTTGGCGCCCAGGGCCTGCAGGCGCTGCTGGATGTCGGCGATGCGCATCGGCGGCCGTGCCTCAGGTGCCGATCAGGCCGCCGTCGGCCTTGCGGATCGCCACCGTGGCCGAGCGGGGCCGCGCCGCGCCCGGGCCCTCGGGCCAGGTGGAGAAACGGGTGGGTTCGTCGGCCTTGCTGCGCTCGCTGGGCGATTCACCGGGATGCTGCACATTGATGAACATGGTGCGGCCGTCGGGCGTGAAGGCGCAGCCGGTGATCTCGCAGCCCACCGGGCCGGTGAGGAAGCGGCGGATCTCGCCGCTGGCGGTGTCGCAGGCCAGCATCTGGTTGTTGCCGAAGCGCGCCATCTCGCCCTGGTGCATCACCGACGACGACATGTCGGTCTGGATCCACAGCACGCCGCGCTGGTCGAAGGCCAGGCCGTCGGGGCAGGCGAAGAAGTCGCCGCGCACAGTGCCCTGCGCCTCGGCACGCGCCTGCGTTGGGTCGCCCGCCAGCACCAGGTGGTTCCAGCGCAGCGTGGTGCCGTCGAAATCGCCCTCATCGACCCAGCGGATGACCTGGCCCATCACGTTGTTGGCGCGCGGGTTGGCGGCATCCGGCCCGGGGCGCCCCGCCGCGCCGCGGCTGCTGTTGTTGGTGAGGGTGCAGAACACCTCGCGGGTGCGGGGGTCGATGGCCAGCCACTCGGGCCGGTCCATCTTGGTGGCGCCCAGCAGGTCGCTGGCCTGGCGGGCCTTGATCACCACCTCGCCCTGGTCGGCCAAGCCGTTGGCGGCGGTCAGCGGGCCCTGGCCGTGCACCAGCGGCAGCCAGCGGCCCGTGCCGTCGGCATCGAAGCGGGCCACATACAGCGTGCCGTGGTCCAGCAGCGTGGCGTTCGCCTTGGCACCGCCGGGGGCGATGCGGTCGCGGCTGACGAACTTGTAGATGTACTCGAAGCGGGCGTCCTCGCCGCTGTAGACCACCGCGCGGCCATCGCGGGTGGTGGCCACCCAGGCGCCTTCGTGCGCGGCGCGGCCCAGCGCGGTGCGCTTGACCGGCGTGCTGGCCGGGTCCATCGGATCGATCTCGACCACCCAGCCGAAGCGGTTGGGCTCGTTCGGGTGCCTGGTGGTGTCGAAGCGCTCGTCGTGCTGGTGCCAGCGGTAGAAGTCGGTGGGGCGGATGCCCCAGCGGGCCTGGTGGGCGTCGGGCTGCGCGGGGCCGTTGAAGTAGCCGGCCCAGTTCTCCTCGCCCGACAGGTAGGTGCCCCAGGGCGTCATGCCCGCGGCGCAGTTGTTCAGCGTGCCCAGCACGGTGCGGCCGGCGGGGTCGGCGGCGGTGCGCATCAGCGGGTGGCCGGCGGCCGGCCCGCCGACGGCGAACGGCGAACTGGCGGTGAAGCGCCGCGCATGGCGCGACGGCCGCACCAGCTGCCAGCCATCCGGCCCCTGCGCCACCTCGATCACCGACACGCCATGCGCGGCCTGCGCCTTGCGCACCTTCTCGGCCGACCAGTCGGCCAGGCCGCCGGGGTGCAGCAGGCCATCGTCGGTGTACTCGTGGTTCATCACCAGCAGGCCGCGGCGGCTTCCGTCGGCGCCGCTGCCCAGCGGATAGAAGTGCAGGCCGTCATGGTGCATGCCCAGCTGCACCGCCTGGTCGGCCGCGCTGTTGGACGCATCCGGCCGCCAGGCCGGCATGGCGCCGGCGATGCCCACCGGATCACCCCAGGGCGCGATGACCTGGACGGTGTAGCCGGGCGGCACCACCACGGTGTCGGCGCGGGAGGGCGGCACCGCGGTGAAGCCCAGCTTCGGCCCCGTGCCGGCCGGCGTGGCGCAGCCCGACAGACCCGCCGCCAGCGGCCCGAAGGCGGCGGCCAGCGCAGCGCCCAGCCCGCCCTGCAGCCACACCCGGCGCGTCGGATCGGAGACCGCCTGCAACGGCAGATTGGCGCTGCGGTTGCTGTCTTCCATGGTGTCGAAGTCTTTCGCCATCGGGCCATTTTGCCGGCTGTGTCAGCGGGTTCACCATGTCGCTGGTGGCCGGCCCGCCCGCCTAAACTGCCCGCGCAGCGTCACACCCCCGGCCTGCACGCCCACCCTCCAGTCGCTCGACCGAGCCGCCCGCCATGCGCCACAAGCCTGTCTCCCACCTGTTTGCCGCGGCCGTCCTGGCCCTGGCCGCGACCACCGCCCCGGCCCAGACGCCGCCGCCCGGCAGCGCCGATGCCCGCCTGGTCTGGGACCTGACGCGCCTGTTCCCCAATGAAGCCGCCTGGGATGCCGAGCGCCAGGCCTTCGCCGACGGGCTGCCGCCGCTCGTGGCCCTGCGCGGCACGCTGGGCCGCGACGCCGCCAGCCTGCGCACGGCACTCGACCGCATCTCGGCGGCCGACCAGCGCCTGAGGCGGCTGTGGGTCTATGCCAGCACGCAGGTCAGCACCGACAACGGCAACCGCCGCAACCAGGAGCGCACCAGCCTGGTGGGCAGCCTCTACGGCCGCTACGCCAGCGGCCTGGCCTGGGTCGACCCGGAGCTGCAGGCCATCGGCGCCGAGAAGCTGGCCGCCTTCCAGGCGGCCGAACCGGGCCTGAAGCCGCATGCCAAGCGCATCCGCGATGCGTTGCGCCAGGCGCCGCACACCCTGTCGCCCGACGTGGAGGCCGCACTGGCAGCCTACAACCCGGTGCTGGGCAGCTTCTCCAGCACCCGGGAGCTGCTGATCCACGCCGACATCACCTGGCCGGTGCTCACGGTGGACGGCAAGCCGGTCACCGTCAACGACACCGGCTACGACGCACTGCGCCGCCACCCCGACCGCGCCGTGCGCAAGCAGGGCTTCGACGCCTTCTGGGGCAGCTACGGCCGCTTCGAGAACACGCTGGGCGCGCTGCTCGCGCAGCGGGTGCAGCAGGGCGTCATCCACGCGCGGCTGCGGCAGTACCCCAGCGCGGCAGCGGCGTCACTGTCGGCGACGGAGGTGCCCGAGGCGGTGCTGCGCACCCTGGTGGCCGAGGTCAACAACGCCCTGCCGTCGCTGCACCGCTACTTCAAGCTGCGCCAGCGCATGCTGAAGCTGCCCGACCTGCACTACCACGACATCTACCCGGACCTGGTGACGACCAGCCAGACCTACCCGGTCGACGTGGCATCCGCCCTGACGCTGGCCGCCATGCGGCCCCTGGGTGACGACTACCAGGCCGAGCTGCAGCTGGCCCTGCAGGCCCGCACCATGCACGTGCGGCCGGCGCCGGGCAAGCGCAGCGGGGCGTTTGCCACGGGCGTGTACGGCCAGCCGCCGTTCATCTTCCTGAACCACACCGACAACTTCGAGAGCCTGGTCACCTTCGCGCACGAGTGGGGCCACGGCATGCACAACGTGCTGTCGCAGCGCAACCAGCCGCCGGAGACGGCGGGCTACCCGCTGTTCCTGGCCGAGATCGCGTCGACCACCAACGAGGTGCTGCTGACCGACCACATGCGCAAGGCCGCGGCCACGCCCGAGGAGCGCATCTTCGTGCTCACCCAGATGCTGGAGCGGCTGCGTGCCTCGTTCTTCCGCCAGACCATGTTTGCCGAGTTCGAGCTGGCCGCGCACGATGCGCAGCAGCGCGGCGAGGCGCTGTCGGGCAAGAAGTTCACCGAGATGTACTGCGGCCTGCTGCGCAAGTACCACGGCGCCGATGCGGGCGTGATGACCATCGACCCGGTGGTCTGCGCCGAGTGGGCCTACATCCCGCACTTCCACCGGCCGTTCTATGTGTACGCCTATGCCACCAGCGCCACGGCGGCGCAGTTCTTCGGCGAACGCATCCTGGCTGGCGAACCGGGCGCGCGCGAGGCCTACCTGGGCGTGCTGAAGGCGGGCGGGTCCATGCCACCGCATGCGCTGCTGCAGCGCGCCGGCCTCGACCTCACCAGTCCAGCGCCCTACCGGGTGCTGGTGCAGTCGATGAACCGGGTGATGGACGAGGTGGAGCAGCTGCTGCGCTGATCAGCCCGGCCGCAGGTGGCAGGCCACCATGTGGCCGTCGGCGCCGGCGGGCTTCAACACCGGTGACTGCACATCGCACAGCCCCTTCTGCGCGATGCTGCAGCGGGTGTGGAAATGGCAGCCCGGCGGCGGCTTGATCGGGTTGGGCACGTCGCCCTGCAGCCGGATGCGCGTGCGCTTGACCTGCGGGTCGGGGATGGGCACGGCCGACAGCAGCGCCTCGGTGTAGGGGTGCTGTGGCCGGGTGTACAGGTCCTTCGACGCCGCGATCTCGACGATGCGGCCCAGGTACATCACCGCCACCCGGTCGCTGATGTGCTCGACCACGCTCAGGTCGTGGGCGATGAACAGGTAGGTCAGGCCGAACTGGCTCTGCAGGTCTTCCAGCAGGTTGATCACCTGGGCCTGGATCGACACATCCAGCGCGCTCACCGCCTCGTCGCAGACGATCAGCTTGGGGTTGACCGCCAGCGCCCGGGCGATGCCGATGCGCTGGCGCTGGCCGCCCGAGAACTCATGCGGATAACGCCGCAGGTGGTCGGCCGACAGGCCCACCGTCTGCAGCAGCTCGACGATGCGGGCCTCGTAGGCCGCCGGGTCGGGCGTGAGCTTGTGGATGGTCAGCGCCTCGCCGATGATGGCCTGCACCGTCATGCGCGGGTTCAGGCTGGCATACGGATCCTGGAAGATGATCTGCATGTCGCGCGCCATCGACCGCAGCTCGGTCGTGCCCATGGCGGTGACGTTCTTGCCTTCGAACCACACCGTGCCCGATGTCGGCTCGATCAGGCGCAGGATGCAGCGGCCGGTGGTGCTCTTGCCGCAGCCGGATTCGCCCACCACGCCCAGCGTCTCGCCGGCCTGCAGCTCGAAGCTGACGCCATCGACCGCATGCACCTTGTCGACGGTGCGGCCGAGGATGCCGCCCTTGATCGGGAAGTGCTTGACGAGGTTCTCGACCTTCAGGAGTGGAGTGCTGCTCATGCCAGCGCCGCTTCCAGGATGCAGGCCACCTTGTGGCCGGGCTTGGCTTCCACCAGCGGTGGCGTGGCGGTGCGGCAGGCCGGCATCGCATGCTTGCAGCGGTCGGCAAAGCGGCAGCCCTCGGCCGGGTCGATCAGCTTGGGCACGGTGCCGCCGATGGCCTCCAGCCGCACCTTGTGGGTGGCGGCGGTGTCGATGCGCGGGATGCTGCGGATCAGGCCCTGGGTGTAGGGGTGGCGCGGGCGGGCGAACAGGTCCTCGACGCTGGCCTCTTCCACCACCTTGCCGGCGTACATCACCACCACACGCTGGGCCGTCTCGGCCACCACGCCCATGGCATGGGTGATCAGCATGATGGCCATGCCCATGCGCTCCTTCAGCTCGACCATCAGGTCCAGGATCTGGGCCTGGATGGTCACGTCGAGTGCGGTGGTGGGCTCGTCGGCGATCAGCAGCTTGGGGTTGCAGGCCAGGGCGATGGCGATCATCACCCGCTGGCGCATGCCGCCCGAGAACTGGTGCGGGTAGTCCTTCACCCGGCGCTCGGGCGTGGGGATATTCACCAGCTTGAGCATCTCCACCGCACGGTCGAGCGCGTCGCGCTTGCTCAGGCCTTCGTGCAGGCGGATGGATTCGGCGATCTGCGCGCCCACGGTGTACACCGGGTTCAGGCTGGTCATCGGCTCCTGGAAGACGATGGCGATCTCCTTGGCGCGGATCTTCTGCATCTCCTCGGGGCCCAGCGGCACCAGGTCGCGCCCCTGCCACAGCACCTGGCCGGCGACGATCTTGCCCGGCGGCATGTCGATGAGCTTCATCACCGTCTTGGCGGTGACGCTCTTGCCGCAGCCGGATTCGCCGACCACGCACACCGTCTCGCCGGCATCGATGGCGAGGTCGACGCCGTCGACCGCATGCAGCCAGCCGTCGTCGGTCTTGAAATGGGTCTTGAGCCCGCGGATGTCGAGCAGTGGCATCAGAGGACTCTTCTGGGGTCAAGCGCGTCGCGCAGCCCGTCGCCGATGAAGTTGATGGTCAGCACGGTGAGGAAGATGGCGATGCCGGGGAACAGCGCCCAGTGCATGGCGAGATCCATGTAGTCACGCCCGTCATACAGGATGCGGCCCCAGGTCGGCACGTCGGGCGGGAAGCCCAGGCCCAGGAAGCTGAGCGTGCTCTCGGCGATGATGGCCGCGGCGATGTCGATGGTGCCCGCCACGATCACCGGCCCCAGGCTGTTGGGCAGGATGTGGCGCACCACCTGGCGGGGCGTGCTCGCGCCGAGCGCGCGCGCCGCTTCGACGAATTCCTTCTCGCGCAGGCTGAAGAACTGCGCCCGCACCAGCCGTGCCACGGGCATCCAGCGGAAGCCGCCGATCACCACCACGATCAGGATGAAGATGCCGATCTCCAGGCCGAAGGCCGCCTTCAGCGGCTCGCGGAACAGGAAGATCAGCAGCAGCAGCAGCGGCAGCTGCGGCAGGCTGAGGAAGAGATCCGTCACCCACATCAGCGCCGCATCCACCCAGCCACGCGCCATGCCGGCCACCGCACCGATGAACACGCCCACCGTCACCGCCATCAGCATGGCCGCCAGGCCCACCGCCAGCGAGATGCGGCCACCGTACAGCACACGCGCCAGGATGTCGCGGCCCAGGTCGTCGGTGCCCATCGGGTGCTGCCAAGACGGCGATGCCAACTTCGAGCTGAAGTCGACCTCGTTGATGCCCACCTTGTAGAACAGCGGGCCGAGCAGCACGGCGGCCACCAGTGCGCCCAGCAGCCACAGGCTCCAGTAGGCCAGCCGGTGGCGCTTGAAGCGCTTCCAGGCCTCGCTCCAGAGAGACGCGCTCTGGGGCGGCCGGGGTGCCACCGCGTTAGCGGTAGCTGATGCGGGGGTCGAGCCAGCCATAGAGCACGTCGGCAACCAGGTTGAAGAAGATCACGAGACAACTGAAGACGAAGGTGACCGCCATGATCACCGGCGTGTCGTTGCGCAGGATGGCATCGATCAGCAGGCTGCCGATGCCGGGGATGCGGAAGATCTGCTCGGTGACGATGGCGCCGCCGAACACCGCCGGCATCTGCAGCGCCACCAGTGTGACCACCGGTATCAGCGCATTGCGCACCACATGCTTGTTGATCACCGCGCGTTCACCCAGGCCTTTGCTGCGGGCGGTGGTCACGTAGTCGAGCCGGATCACGTCCAGCACGGCCGAGCGCACGTAGCGCATCCAGCTGGCCGCCTGGAACAGCCCCAGCACCATGATCGGCATGATTGACTGCTTGAACTGGTCGACCCACCACTGCCAGCCGGTGGACGAGAGATCAGCCCGGTAGACGAAGGGCAGCCATCCCAGCTGCACCGAGAACAGCAGGATGAACAGCACCCCGGTGAAGAAGGTGGGCAGCGAGAAGCCGATGAAGGCCACCGTGCTGGCGATGCGGTCGAACCAGCTGTAGGGCTTGACGGCGGCCAGCACGCCCACCGGCAGCGCCACCAGCAGGGCGACGACCTGCGACATGCCGATCACCGCGATGGTGACGCCGATGCGCTGGCCGATCAGCGTGTCGACGTCGATGCGGCTGACGAACGAGAAGCCCCAGTCGCCCTGCAGCATGCTGGAGAGCCAGCTGATGTAGCGCTGCCAGATCGGGTCGTCCAACCCGAACTGCGCCCGCAACGCCATGCGCACCTCGGGCGGCACGTTGGGGTTGTTGGCCAGTTCCTCGAACGGGTCGCCAGGTGCCAGCGCCAGCACGGTGAACAGCACCAGGCTGATGCCCAGCAGGCTGGGCAGCGCGATCAGCAGGCGGCGGATGATGTAGTTGAACAAGGGCGCAAGCGTCTGGGAGTGGAGGGCGGCAGCGTTTCAGCGAAGGTCACGCCGGAACCAAGCGGCCGCCGCGGAACCGGCTTTGCCGGGCCGCTGGCGGCGCCCCCTTGAGGGGGAGCGGCGAAGCCGCTTCGGGGGTGGGCCTTTACGCGTCGCGGGTCCAGTAGCCGATGGACCAGGTGGTGTTGTCCCAGGCCGACAGCACCGGGCGCAGCTTGGTCAGGATGCCGAACGGCCGCGGGCGGGCGAACAGCGGGATGATGTGCTTGTCGTTGACCACCAGGTCGTTCATCTTGATGAACAGCGCAGCACGCTTGACCGGGTCGAACTCGACCTGTGCAGCCTTGTGGGCGGCGTCGAACTCGGCGTTAGACCAGCGGGCCAGGTTGCGGCTGCTCCACTTGTTGACCTTCTGGGACAACTGGTCGGTGGTGAACTGCTCCATGAACACCTGCGGGTCGGGGCTGCCCATGGTGGTGGTGAACATCTGCATGTCGGCCCAGAACTTCTGGTACGTGTCGGGGTTCGCGGCATCGCTGCCGAAGAACACCGCGGCCACCACGCTCTTCAGCTCCAGGTCGATGCCGGCCTTGGTGCAGGCGTCCTTGATGATGGCCTGGCACTTCTGGCGCGGGCCGCTCACCGAGGTCTGGAACACGAACTTCAGCTTCACGTCGCCCTTGGCGCGGATGCCGTCGGCGCCCTTCTTCCAGCCGGCGGCCTCCAGCACCTGGTTGGCCTTCTCGATGTTGAACTCGTACTTGGTGTTCGGGCTGCGGAAGCGGGGCGGGTTGTTCAGGAAGTTGCTGGTGACCACCGCACCGCGGCCGTAGATCTGCTCGCCGATGTTCTTGCGGTCGATCAGCATGCTCATCGCCTCGCGCACCGCCTTGTCGGTGAAGGCGGGGTGCTTGCTCTTGGCACTGGCGCGCTCGCCGTCCACTTCCTTCCAGGGGTCGGTCACGTTCAGGCTGACGAACTCGATGTCGCTGCCGGCATAGAACTCCATGCGGCCCTTGCCGGCGGCTTCCAGGCGCTTGAGCAGTTCATCTTCCACGGCCAGGTTCCAGGCCAGGTCGTATTCGGCGGTCTGCAGCACGGCGCGGGCAGCGCTCAGCGCGTCGCCGCCGCCCTTGATCTCCAGCCGGTCGAAGAACGGCTGGTTGGGCACGTGGTAGGCCATGTTGGCTTCGGCCACCAGGCTGTCACCCGGCTTGAAGTCGACGATCTTGTACGGGCCGGTGCCCACCGGCTTGGTGTTGGCAGTCGCCTCGCGCGACTTGGCGCCGGTGAAGCTTTCGAACACATGCTTGGGCAGGATGCAGCCGACGATGCCGGTCAGCGCCTCGGCCCAGAAGGGCGTGGCCTTGGGGTAGGTGACCTTGACGGTGTGCGAGTCGATCTTCTCGACCTTCAGGTCCTTGTAGGTGGCCACGGTCACGGTGCTGGTGGCCGGGTCGCCGACGTACTGGGCGGTGAAGACCACGTCGTCGGCGGTGAACGGCTTGCCGTCGTGCCAGGTGACGCCCTTCTTCAGCTTCCAGGTGACCGACTTGCCGTCGGCGGCCACGCCACCGTTTTCCTTCGACGGGATCTCGGCGGCCAGCGCGGGCACCAGGTTGCCTTCGGTGTCCCAGCCGGCCAGCGGCTCGTAGAAGATGCGGCTGGCGTCCTGGTCTTTCGTGCCGCCGGCGAAGTGCGGGTTCAGGTGCACGGCCGCCTGCCAGTAGATCAGCTTGAGCGTGCCGCCACCGCCGCGCTTGGTGCCCTTGTAGGGGATGGTGGTCTGCGCCTGGGCCACGCCGGCGTGCATCAGCAGCATGCCGGCCATCGGCGCGGTGAGCCCGAGGCCGACCATCTGCGAGATGAAGTTGCGGCGCGGCAGTTGGCCGTCACGCACCTCGTTGATCAGCTGGCGAAGTTGGCGTTCATGCTTGTCCATGGGGGCTCCAAAAGGGCAGGGGCTGAAGTCTGGATGGCGGGCAAGGGGCCCGCCGGGTGCGACATGCTATCGGTTGCAAAGGGTCAGGCTATACGGGTCGCCCCGAACAGGTGCATGCCTGCGGGGGCGCCGGGGCGGATACTGCAGGCCATGAGCAACGACGACGTGCTGCGCATCCACGGGCCCCGCGAGGCGGCGCTGCCGCTGGTGCTGGATTCCCCCCATTCGGGCACCCGCATGCCGGCCGACTTCGGGGCAGCGTTGCCCGAATCCGACCTGCGCGATGGTGAAGACTGTTTCATCGACGAGCTCTACCTTCCAGCCACCGAGCGGGGCATCCCGCTGCTGGCGGCGCAATTTCCACGCACCTACCTCGACCCCAACCGCCATGCCGGCGACATCGACACCGACCTGCTAGACGCGCCCTGGCCCGATGCACTGGTGCCCAGTGGCAAGGCGCGCATCGGCAAGTCGCTGGTGTGGCGCACGCTGGATGACGGACGGCCGATCTACAACCGCAAGCTGACAGTGCAGGAACTGCGCCAGCGCATCGCGCGCTGCCACGCGCCCTACCACCAGGCCCTGCAGGACCTGCTGCAGGCGGCCCATGCGCGGCATGGCCAGGTGTTCCACATCAACTGCCACTCGATGAATGCGGTCAGCGGCGCCATGGGCGAAGGCGGCGCCGGCCAGCCACGCGCCGACATGGTGCTGGGCGACCGTGATGGCACCACCTGCGCGCCTGCATTCACCGCCTTCGTGCGCGACACCCTGGCGGCCCGGGGCTACGACGTGAAGGTGAACGACCCGTTCAAGGGTGTGGAGCTGGTGCGCGCCTACGCCAACCCGGCCGCCGGCTTCCACAGCCTGCAGCTGGAGGTGAACAAGCGGCTCTACATGGACCAGGGCCGGTTGCAGAAGCACGCCGGGTTCGGGCGGCTGCAGGCCGACCTGATGGCACTGCTGGACGCGCTGGCCGCGTACATCGCCAGCCGCTGAGCAAGGTCTCCTGTGGCAGCAGCCTGGGGCCTGGCTACATTGCAAGGCCGGCCGCCGGCGCACCAGGAGAACCGCATGTTGATCCCGTCCTGTTCCCGCACCCGGCGCGTCGTCGTCGGCTTCATGGCGCTTGACCGCAGCCACCCGGCGTCGGAGGCCTGCCATGGCCGTGTCTGACACCCGCCCCAACCCCAGGACCGGGCGGCCCGCCAATTGGCGCATGGCCCTGGACATCGAGCGCTGCATCGGCTGCCATGCCTGCAGCGTGGCCTGCAAGGTCGAGAACAGCGTGCCCTTGGGGCGCTTCCGCACCAAGGTCTACTACCTGGACGAAGGAACCTTTCCCAAGGTCAAGCGCCACTTCCTGCCCACGCTGTGCATGCAGTGCGACGACACACCCTGCCTCAAGGCCTGCGACCGCACCGCCATCGTCAAGGGCGCCGACGGCATCGTGCGTGTCGACCCCGACCGCTGCGAACATGTGGGCGCCTGCGAAACCGCCTGCCCGTATGGCGCCATCGGCTGCGACGACAACGACATCGCCGACAAATGCGACTTCTGCTCGCACCGGCTGGACGCCGGCATGGAGCCGGCCTGCGTCGAGACCTGCCCCGGCGAGGTGTTCCACTTCGGTGATGCCAACGATCCGGCCTCGCCGTATGCGCGCTTCGTGGCAGCCAAGGGCGCCGATCTGAAGGTGCTGAAGCCGGAAGAGCGCACCCAGCCCCGGGTCAGCTACCGCGGCCACCATGTGCCGATGGAGGCCAAGGTGCCCAAGGGCCATGTGCACGACCCGCATTCCTACGAGATCGAGACCTGGACCTCGTTGCAGCCCAAGGTGCCGCAGGCGCAGCGCGTGGTCTGGATGAAGCCCGCCCGCAACGGGGAGGGCGCATGAGCACCGCACCGACCAAACCATCACGCCGTGGCCTGCTGCAGGGTGGCCTGGGTGCGCTGTCCACGCTGGCCCTCGGCGAGACCATCGCCCTGGCGCCGGGTGCGGCCAACGCCGCCTCCAGCCGCAAGCTGGTGGGGCAGCGCCAGGCCAAGCGCCGCGCCAACGGCAATGGCCGCCTGAAGAACGACTACAGCCGCGCCACCACCGTCAAGAGCGTGTGCCTGAACTGCAGCACGGTGTGCGGCATCCAGGGCCATGTGATCGACGGCAAGCTGGTGAAGGTGAGCGGCAACCCCGAGGATCCGAACAACGGCATGAGCCTGTGCGCCAAGGGCCAGAGCGGCCCCGAAATCAACACCTACGCCGACCGCCTGCTCTACCCGCTGGAACGGGTGGGCCCGCGCGGCAGCGGCCAGTGGCGGCGCATCGGCTGGGACGAGGCGCTGGACCGCGTGGCCAGCCGCATCCGCAAGACCATCGATGACGGCCATCCCGAAGAGACCGCCATCCACATCGGCCGCTCGCGCATCGGCGAGGAGATGACGCGCTTTCTCAATGCCATCGGCTCGCCGTCGCTGTTCAACCACCGGGCGCTGTGCTCCAGCAACAAGCGGGCGGCCAACTACGTCAGCCTGGGCGAGACCGACTGGGAGACCCCCGACGCCGAGCACACCAAGTACATCCTGAACTTCGGCGCCAACTTCTACGAGGCACACCAGGGCGCCATCCATGTGGCCAAGCGGGTGATCAAGGGCCGCTTCGACAACGGCGCCAAGCTGGTGACGTTCGACGTGCGCCTGTCCAACACCGCGGGCCGCAGTGACGAGTGGTGGGCGCCCAACCCGGGCAGCGAGGGCGCCATCGCCCTGGCCATGGCCCACGCCATCATGGAAGCGGGCCTGGCCGACCGCGCCTTCCTGGACGACTGGTGCAACGTGGGTGCGGCCGAACTGCAGGCCTGGCTGAAGCCGTACACGCCGCAATGGGGTGCGCAGTTGTCGGGCATTCCGGCGGCGGACATCACGCGCATGGCGCTGGAATTCGCGGCGGTGCGTCCGGCCTGCGTGGCCTTCACCAACCGGGGATCGTCGGCGCACTACAACGGCTTCAACAACGACCGGGCGGTCATCCTGCTCAACGCCATCGTCGGCAGCATCGGCCAGCCCGGCGGCTACTGCTATGGCGAAGAGCCCACACGGGTGCCGCCGCGGGTGTTTCCGCAGCCCACGCCGCGCCCGCCCGCGCCCACGGCCAAGAGCGCCATCGAGAACCCGCCCGAGTGGCCGCTGGCCAACAAGTGGCAGCGCATGAAGGTGGGGCAGATCGTCTTCGACCACCTGAAGCAGGGCCGCGCCAGGCTGCAGGTCTACATCAGCTACACCCTGGCCGCGCCGCAGACCTGGCCCGAAGGCCGCAGCCTGGCGGTGGAGGTGCTGAAGAACGAGTCGCTGATCCCCTTCCATGTGTGCAGCGACGTGGTCTACAGCGAGACCGCGCATTACGCCGATCTGATCCTGCCCGACGCCACCTACATGGAGCGCTGGGGCTTCGACACCCGCAACAACATGGAGTTGCGCGACTACGTCACCCTGCGCCAGCCGCTGGTGGCGCCGCCGGGGGAGTGCCGCAGCTTCGTGGACGTGATGATCGCCCTGGGCCAGCGCATCTCGCCCAAGACGGCGCAGTACTTCAACTTCAAGGACCACGAGGACTGGATGCGCCAGCGCTGTGCCGGCCTGACGGCCCGGGTGGGTGAGGACGGCTTCGCCTACATGAAGAAGCACGGCGTCTGGCAGGACCTGAGCAAGCCCAAGTACTACGGCCTGTACAACTGGGCGCTGACACCCGAGCAGTTGAAGGGCACCCGGGTGGACCCCGTCACCCAGGTGGTGTGGCGGCAGGCGGCTGACGGGCGTGAAACCGCGGTGGGCCTGGTGCGCGGCGGACAGGCCCGGCGCGGCTTCGCCACGCCGTCCAGGCGTTTCCAGGTGTTCAGCCAGGACGTGGCCGACGCGGCCAAGGCCCAGGCCTTTGCCGAGCCCTATGGCGCGGGCATGCCGGGGTACTTTGCGGTGCCGTCGATCGCCGCCATGGGTCCGGACCACCTGCACCTGGTCACCTTCAAGTGGAACGTGCACACCCAGGGCCGCACGGCCTCGCAGAAGTACCTCAGCGAGATCGTGCACCACAACCCGTTGTGGATGCACCCCACGGCAGCAGCGGCGCGGGGGCTGAAGACCGGTGATCTGGTGGAACTGACCACCTGGCGTGGCGCCGCCCATGCCTACAAGCATGTCACCGGCAAGCCGGGTGACGTGGTGGGCAAGGCGGTGGTACCGGTGTTCGTGACCGAGGGCATCCACCCGCGGGTGATCGCCATGTCCAACAGCCTGGGCAACTTCGCGCATGGGCGGGCGGCCAACGGCCGGCGCGGGCCACGTGGCGACTTTCCCGGCTTCGATGACGCGGTGATCGCCGAAGACCAGGACTTGTCGGAGGACATGTGGTGGGGCAGCGGCCAGGGCCTGTGGTCGCGCCTGACAGGTGCAGGCAACGGACTCGGTTCAGGCTACAACATCAACGCCATCCTGCCCATCTACCCGTCGCCGCTGGTGGGCATGCAGGGCTGGTACGACACCACCTGCACCGCCAGGCGTGTGTAGCGGCAGTTGTGGATGGACGAGGCGGGCGGCGGACATGGATCCGCCGGTTGCCCGCCGGCCTCGGACCTGCGCCGATCAAGGCTTGTCCACAGCGCGCCCAACGCAGCCGCGTCAGCCGCCAGCCGCCACCAGGCTGGCCACCGCCCGGTCCAGCGCGCCATTGCCCACCGGAATGCCCTGCACCTGCAGGGCCGCTTGCACCGCGCCCAGGCAGCCCAGGATGGTGGCGGCATTGCTGTCGCCCAGGTGGCCGAT
This sequence comes from Pseudaquabacterium pictum, assembly GCF_005403045.1. GTDB lineage: Bacteria > Pseudomonadota > Gammaproteobacteria > Burkholderiales > Burkholderiaceae_C > Pseudaquabacterium > Pseudaquabacterium pictum. The sequence goes on along the minus strand of NZ_BJCL01000009.1, from coordinate 236,829 downwards.
GCGGAAGGCCTTGCCCTGCAGCGGGCCCAGCGCGCCAGCCATGGCCACGCCGAAGCGGTCGCGGGCCACGGTGCGCAGCGCGTCGATGTCGGTCCCCTCGGGCACGGTGATGCAGGTGACCGACACCGACCGGCTGTCCGGCACCTGGGCGAAGAAGCCCAGTGCACCAGCTTCAGCCCAGCCGGCCACGGCCGCCTGCACCGCGCCGGCCAGACGGCGGTGGCGGGCCAGCACCTCGTCCTCGCCTTCACGGTCGATCAGATCGAAGGCGGCGGCCAGGCCGGCCAGCAGGGTCTGCGGCGGCGTGCCGCAGAACTTGCGGTAGCTCAGCGGACTGCGGCGCAGCCGCCAATCCCAGTAGAAGCGCGGCGCCGGGTTGCGTTCGGCCACGGCCAGTGCCCGCTCATCAGCGGCCAGCCAGCCGATGCCCGGCGGCGTCATCAGGCCCTTTTGGCTGGCGCCCAGCACCACGTTGGCGCCCAGCTCGGCCATCGCCACCCGGGTGCAGCCGGCCGAGGCCACCGCGTCCACCACCAGCAGCGCCGGGTGGCCGGTGGCATCGATGGCCTGGCGCAGCGCGGCCATGTCGCTGGTGATGCCGCTGGCGGTGTCGGTGTGCACCGCGAACACGGCCACGATGGCATGCTGCGGGTCGTCGCGCAGCGCCTGGGCCACGTCGGCCGCGTCGATCGGCCAGCCCGGGCGCCAGGGCGTGCGCACCACGCGCCGGCCCAGGGCCTCGGTCTGCACTGCCCAGCTCTCGCTGAAATGCCCCGTGCCGGGGATCAGCACCTCGCCGCCCGGCGGCAGCAGGTTCTCCACCGCCACCTCCCAGGCGCCATGGCCGTTGGTGGCGTAGAAGAACACCTCGGCTTCTGGCGCATGCAGCAGCTTGCGCAGCCCGGCTTCGCAGGCGGCGATGGTGGCGTCCAGCCGCGGGTCGCCCATGTCCATCGGCTGGCGGGCCATCGCATGCAGCACCTCGTCGGGCACCGGCGACGGGCCGGGTGACTGCAGGAAGCGGCGGCCGGGGATGCGGGTGGAATCAGACATGGGCAAGTGCGGCAGACGGGGATGGCGGATGCTAAGCGCAGCGCCAGCCGCGCGCTGTCACCCGCGGGCTGCGAACGGCCGCAGCCAGCGCCGCTCGGCCAGCTGGAAGCCGCCGACCAGCAGCACGGTGATGGCCAGGTAGCACAGCGCTGCGGTGATGAAGGCCTCGAACGGCAGGTAGTGGATGGAGTTGACCTCGCGCGCCACGCCGGTCAGGTCGTGCAGCGTGACCACGCTGGCCAGGGCGGTGCCGTGCAGCATCAGCACCACCTCGTTGCTGTAGGCCGGCAGGCTGCGCCGCATGGCCGACGGCAGCACGATGCGGCGGAAGGCCATCCAGCGGCCCATGCCCAGCGCGCGCGCGGCCTCCACCTCGCCGGCCGGCACGGCCTTGATCGCGCCGTGCAGGATCTCGGTGGTGTAGGCGCAGGTGTTGATGGCGAAGGCCGTCACCGCGCAGAACCAGGCCGACTTGAGCCAGGGCCACAGCAGGCTGTCGCGCACCGCGTCGAACTGCGCCAGGCCGTAGTACAGCAGGAACAGCTGCACCAGCAGCGGCGTGCCGCGGATCACGTAGGTGAACAGCCACACCGGCCGCCAGGCCCAGGCCGACGGCAGGCTGCGCAGCACCGACAGCGGCAGCGCCAGCGCCCCGCCGATGGCCAGCGCCAGCAGCAGCAGCTGCAGCGTGGTGCCGGCGCCGGCCGCGTACATCGGCAGGCTGTCCCACATCACCTGCAGGTTCACAGCGCCGCCTTCCGCGTGCCGATGGCCAGCCGCCGCGACAGCCAGGCGAAACCCAGCTCCGACAGCGTGGTGAAGGCCAGGTACAGCAGCGCCGCCGCACCGTAGAACAGGAAGGGCTCGCGGGTGGTGCCGGCGGCCTGGGCGGCGCGGTTCATCAGGTCCGACAGGCCGATCACCGAGACGATGGCCGTGGCCTTGATCATCACCAGCCAGTTGTTGCTCAGCCCTGGCAGCGCATGGCGCAGCATCTGCGGGCCGACGATGCGCCACAGCACCTGCCACGGCGTGAAGCCGCAGGCCACCGCGGCCTCCTTCTGCCCGGCCGGCACGGCCAGGAAGGCGCCGCGCAGCACCTCGGTGAAGTAGGCGCCGAAGATGAAGCCGATGGTCAGGACGCCGGCGGCCCAGGGGTCGATGTCGATATAGGCCCAGCCCAGCCGCTCACCCAGGCTGTTGATCGCCATCTGGCCGCCGTAGAACACCAGCAGCATCAGCACCAGATCGGGCACGGCGCGGATGACGGTGGTGTAGACCTGGGCCACGCCCTGCGCCAGCCGCGAGCGCGACAGCTTGGCCACCGCGCCGGCGAGGCCCAGGACCAGCGCGATGCCCAGCGACAGCACCGCCACCGACAGCGTCAGGGCGGCGCCTTCCAGCAGGCTCAGCGCATAGCCGTGCAGCACCGCGTCACTTTCCGTAGACGTCGAAGTCGAAGTACTTGTCGTTGATCTTCTTGTAGACGCCGTTGGCCCGGATGGCCGGGATGGCGGCGTTGAACTTGGCCTGCAGCGCGGTGTCGGCCTTGCGCACCGCGATGCCCGAGCCGGTGCCGAAGAACTTGGGGTCGTCGTAGGCCGGGCCGAAGAAGGCGAAGCCCTTGCCCTGCGGCTTCTTCAGGAAGCCGCCGTCCACCGCCAGGGTGTCGGAGAACACCACGTCCACCCGGCCGGCGGCGAGATCCAGGTAGACCTCGTCGGCCTTGGCGTAGCGCACGATCTCGCTCTGGGTGAAGGTGGCGGTGACGAAGCGGTCCTGGATGGTGCTGCGCTGCACGCCGATGCGCTTGCCCTTCAGGCCGGCGGCGCTGGCCTCCAGCTTGGCATCGGCCTTGGCCACCAGGCGGCTGGGGGTGTTGTAGTACTTGGCGGTGAAGTTGACGACCTTCAGCCGCTCTTCGGTGATGGCCATCGACGCGATGATGGCGTCGAACTTGCGCGACTGCAGCGCCGGGATGATGCCGTCCCACTCCTGCTGCACCAGGGTGCATTCGGCCTTCATTTCGGCGCACAGCGCCATCGCGATGTCGATGTCGAAGCCCTTCAACTTGCCGTCGGGGCCCACCTCGCTGAACGGGGGGTAGGCGCCTTCGACGCCGATGCGGATCTTCTTCCAGTCGGGCGCCTGGGCGTGGGCGGTGGCGGCCCCGAAGGCCAGGACCAGGGGCAGGGCAAGGGCGAGGAGGCGACGTTGCATGGTGGTCAGGGTGCGTGGACGGACAGAATGGCGAGGTTACCGCGCCCAGGGGGTGTACATCGGCTGGGCCATGCGGATCGGCCGCACCGCCAGGCGCAGGTCGCGCACGGTGTAGTCCTCGCCGCCGCCGGCCTCGGTCGTCCAGCCCATGCTGCCCGGGCCCTTGCTGAGCAGGAACTCGAAGCCCAGCGCGCCCTGTGCGTCGCTGGCCGGCGGGCGCGGGTGGAAGGCGATGCCGCGCACATCGGCAAAGCTGCCGTCGATCAGCAGGCCCATCGCGGTGCCGATCACGTTGTCGCCCAGCATGTCCACGTAGAACGGCGGCTCGCTGTAGTAGGGCTTGTAGCCGGCGGCGGCCGGGTCCAGCACCTGGCCCTTCAGCTTGGCCGCCGATGGCGTCATCTGGCCGCCGGGCAGGCGCAGGCTGTCGCCGGTGTCGAGCAGGCTCACCCGCACGTTGCTCACATTGAAGGCGCCCAGGCCGGCATCGCTGCGGGCCTCGGCCAGGTTGACCAGCAGGGCGCGGCCGATCACCTCCACCGTGTCGCCGTGCAGTACCGCGGCGCTGTTCTCCTCCACGCCCAGGCCCAGGGTGTAGCCCTTGGCCTGCAGCAGCGGCAGCATGCGGCCGATGCGCCCGCGCTTGAGGAAGTGCTGGTCGACGAACAGCGCCGGGCCCATGAAGCCCAGGCCGCGGTCGACCTCCTGGCCGTCGCGCAGCTTGCCCTTCATCGCGCCCAGCACGTCGGGCGCATCGCGGAACATGGTGGTGCTCATGATCGCCGCGCCGGCCGAGGTGCCGGCCACCACGCCGCCGGCGCGGTACACCGCCCAGATCGCCTGCAGCAGCGGCGTGGCCTGGCCGCCGGGCTGGAAGGCATCGACGATGCGGGCCTGCGCCCCGCCGGTGAAGTACACGCCCTGGGCCGCCTGCACCTGGGCCACCAGGGCCGGGTCGCGCACCGCGTCGGCCACCGGCTTGTCCTTCAGCAGCGGCGAGACTGGCAGCGCCACCGCGGTGACGCCACGCTGGCGGAACTGCTGCACCACGCCATCGGCACTGCCGGTGGGGTTCTCCGACCCGGTGCCGAACACCACCCAGCGCGCCGACTTGCCGCCCGCGGCGGCGATCAGCCGGTTGTAGATTTCGTCGTTGTCGCTCTTGAGCCCGCCGCCGATGGCCACCGCCGTGCCCTGGCCGCGCTGGTTGGGATCGATCACGCCCTGGGCCTGCGCGGCCAGGCTGAACAGGACGGTGGCCACGGCGGCGAACAGCGTGGCGGGGTGGAGCAGGCGGTGCAGCATGGGGGCGGCCGGGCCGGGCAACCGGCGGGCAAGGGAGCGGTGAGGCGGGATGCTGCCACCGGATGTGGCGGAATCGGCCACAGCCGCTTGCGCTGATGCGACCCCGAGTTGCGCTGGTGCGACCGGCCGGTTGCCGGCCCGTGTCCGGCATGTGAAGGGCTTCCTAGACTGGGCCGCACCCCACATCTGCCCCAACTCCGCCGGAAAGCCCCTGCCATGCCCCCACGTTTCCCCCGTTGTCTGTTGAAGGCGGTTGCCCGGGCCGCCCTGCTGGCCACCGCCGTCGGGTCGGCACTGCCCGCCCTGGCCCAGAGCGGCACGCCGCAGCGGGTGGAGATCACCGGTTCGGCCATCAAGCGCATCGACGGCGAAGGCGCGCTGCCGGTGCAGGTGATCACCCGCGACGAGATCACCAAGCTGGGTGCCACCACGGCGTCCGAGATCATCAGCCGCCTGGGCACGGCCGCCGGCAACCTGACCGACGGCATCAGCATCTCGGCCGGCGGCTACCGCGACCAGATGGGCTTCAACGCCGCCAACCTGCGCGGCATCGGCGTATCGTCCACGCTGGTGCTGCTCAACGGCCGGCGCATGGCCAACTTCGCCTCGCCGGGCGATGACAGCGGCGTCGACCTGAACAACATCCCGGCCGCGGCCATCGAGCGGGTGGAGGTGCTGCTGGACGGCGCCTCGGCGCTGTACGGCAGCGATGCGGTGGCCGGTGTCATCAACTTCATCACCCGGCGGGATTACCGCGGCGTGGAGGTCAGTGCCTCGCTGATGGGCACGCAGGAAGGCGGTGCCGGCAAGCGCACTGCATCCGTGGCCGCCGGCGTCGGCGACTTTGCGCGCGACGGCTTCAACCTGATGGCCGTGCTCGATCTGCAGAAGACCGACCGCCTGGCCTCGTCGCAGCGCCAGTTCATCACCGATCTCGACGTGCCGGGCCGGCTGCCGCACCTGCTGCTCAGCCGCACTTTCCCGGCCAACATCGACATCGGCCGCGCCCAGCTCGCCTTCCTGAGGGCCCAGGGCTTCAAGCTGCCCGATGGCACGCTGCTGACCGAGCGCCGCTTCAACCTGTCGTGGCCCAACTGCAACCCGCCGGCCAACCTGAACCTGCCTGGCGGCATCGGCGGCCCGCAGGGCTGCACCTACAACTTCATGCAGGATGTGGAGCTGTCCCCCGAGAGCGACAAGCAGTCGCTGCTGACCCGCGGCACGCTGAACCTGGGCGGCGGCCACACCGGCTTTGCCGAGCTGTCGCTCAGCCGTGCCCGCACCCACTACGTGGCGCTGCCGGCGCCGTTCACGCCCGACATCGACCTGTCGGTGACACCGGTGGCCGGCCTCACCGGCTCGGGCCTGGAGACCTTCAGCGACCCGGTGATCACCGCCCGCCTGCGCTTCACCGAGGCCGGCCGGCAGGACAGCGAGCTGGTGTCCTCGGGCAGCCGCCTGGTGCTGGGCACCAACGGCATGCTGGGCGCCTGGGACTACGAGGTGGCGCTGAACCACAGCCGCAACACCGTGTCCGACCGGGCCTATGGCGGCTTCCTGAACGAGGCGATGATCGACGAAGGCTTGGCCGACGGGCGGATCAATCCCTTCGCACCATCCAGCGCTGCCGGCGTGGCGCTGATCGCGCAGGCGCAGATCCGCGGCGAGGTGCGCCGCGCCACCGGCACGATGGATGCGCTGGACTTCCGCTTCTCGCGCCCGCTGATGAAGCTGCCGGCCGGCGAGCTGAACCTGGCCGCCGGCGGTGAGCTGCGCCGCGAGACGCAGAAGTTCCACCAGTCGCAGGCGCTGGCCGACGACCTGATCCTGGGCCAGACCTCGCAGGGGCCGGACGCCGACTTCAGCTACAAGCGCAACGTCAGCGCCGTCTGGAGCGAGCTGGCCGTGCCGCTGGCCAAGGGGCTGGAGATGCAGGCGGCCCTGCGCTACGAGCGCTACCAGCGCACCGGCAGCGCGGTCAGCCCCAAGCTGGGCCTGCGCTGGCAGCCCGACAAGGCCTGGCTGCTGCGCGGCTCGGTGGGTGCGGGCTTCCGCGCGCCATCGATGACCGACCTGTACCGCCCGGTCACCGAGTTCGACGGCCCGCTGCTGGCCGACCCGGTCTGCCTGGCCGATGGCGGCTCGGTCAACGACTGCGTGGACGCCTGGCGGGTGCGCAACTTCTCCACCCCGAACCTGAAGCCCGAGAAATCCCGCCAGTTCAGCCTGGGCGGCGTGTTCGAGCCGGCCAAGGGCACCAGCTTCAGCCTGGACTTCTGGCACATCGAGAAGCGCAACTTGATCAGCAAGATCGGCGCCGAGGTGATCCTGGCCAACCCGGCCAAGTACGAGAGCCTGGTGCACCGCTACAACGAGGACGAGGGCCTGTGCGACTACGACCCGGACGACAGCGGGATCTGCTTCATCGAGCTGCGCAAGGCCAACCGCGGCAACCAGAAGGCCAGCGGCCTGGATGTGTCGGCCGCGCTGCGTGATCTGCGCAGCCCGGTGGGCACCTTCGCGCTGCGGGTCAACGGCACGCTGACGCTCAAGTCGAAGGAGCAGAGCGGCAACGGCGACCCGTTCATCAGCAACCTGGGCAAGTTCGTCGACGACAAGGTGGTGCAGCGCTGGCGCCACACCGTGTCGGTGGACTGGGAGCGCGGCCCGTTGGGCCTGACGCTGAGCAACACCTACCTCAGCAGCTACAACGACCAGAACAACGCCCCCGACCCGGTGACCGGCACCTATGTGCAGCCCAACCGCGTCAAGGCCTACTCGCTGTGGGACCTGACCGGCAGCTGGCAGGCCCTGCCCGGGCTGACGGTGCGCGGCGGCGTGCTGAACCTGCTGAACACCGCGCCGCCGTTCTCCAACCAGGCCGACACCTACCTGTCGGGCTACGACCCGAGCTACACCGATCCGCGCGGCCGGCGCTTCTACCTGAGCGCCACCTACACCTTCAAGTGACCGTGGCCTGGCCGGCGCGCTAACCAGCGAACGCCGGCCACTGCGGATCCAGGCACAGCGCCAGGTCGGCCGGCATCGCCGGCAGCTGGCGCTGCAGCCAGCGGCGGATGAACACCGGCGCCGTCCAGGGGCCGGTGTCGCCGCTCCACACGCCGGTGGTCTGCACCTGCAGCACGCCGCCCACCCGGTGCAGCGGCACGATGGCCGGGTCCAGCGGCGCGTTCACCGGCTGCGCGCCGGCGCCATCCCACACCACCTCGGCCAGCAGCCAGTCGCCGCTGGCGGTCTGCAGCAGCTGCAGCGGCCGCGCGCCGTGCGATGCCGGCGGGCTGTGCGCGGCCAGCACCTGCTGCGCTTCCGCCCAGGCCGTGGATCCGGCCGCCGGGCGCTGCAGCGCGCTGCAATCACGCACCAGGCGGTGCCATTGCGCCTGCAGCGCACCCGCTGCATCCACCGGCCGGCCGGCCAGGTCGAGCAGCAGGCCCTGGTCTTGCGCCCGCAGCTGCACCAGCGAGGCCAGCAGCAGCAACGGCGCGGCGGCAGCCAGCACCCACAACGCCCGCCGGCGCGGGCGCCGGTGTTGCGCATCAGGGGCTGGGGCGGGCGGGCTGGGCCGGGGACTCATCGGCGCGCAGCCTAGCAGCGGCATGCCGGCCGGTGGCGCCCGGGGGCAAGCCGATGCGCACCGTGGCGGTGCCAGGCGCCGCTTTGGTGCGCTGCCGGTGCCGGTTGCTGCCCCGTGGCGCGGCATGGCGATTGCTGTTCCGGTGCATGGCCACCTCCACTGCTGTTGCACCCACCCCTGCCACCGCTGGCGCCGGCCAGGTGGCCGACGTCTGGCGTGAACGGCTCAGCCTGCTGCTGGAATCGACCGGCGAGGGCATCTTCGGCATCGACATGGCCGGCTGCTGCGTGTTCGTCAACCGCAGCGCGGCGCAGATGCTGGGCTGGCCGGCCGACGCCATCATCGGCCGCAACATGCATGAGCTGATCCACCACACCCATGCCGACGGCCGCCACTACCCGGAGTGTGACTGCCCGATCTTCAAGGCCTTCCGCCAGGGCCTGCCCTGCCGCATCGACGACGAGGTGTTCTGGCGCGCCGACGGCAGCGCCTTCGATGCCGAGTACACCAGCCACCCGATCGTGGAGCACGGCGTGGTGCAGGGCGCGGTGGTGACGCTGGTCGACATCACCCAGCGCCGCGAGGCGCAGGCCCTGCTGCGCCGCACGAATGAGCTGCTGGAAAGCCGCGTGGCCGAGCGCACCGCCGAGCTGCAGGCCAGCGCCGCGCGGCTGCGCGAGCTGGCAAACCACGGCGAGACGGTGCGCGAGCAGGAGCGCACCCGCATCGCCCGCGAGATCCATGACGAGCTGGGATCGCTGCTGGTGGCGCTGAAGATGGACGTCAACTGGCTGGCCAAGCGGCTGGACGACCGGCCGCCACTGCAGTGCAAGTGCCACAGCATGGGCCGGCTGATCGACAGCGCGGTGGACAACCTGGGCCGCATCATCACCGACCTGCGGCCCAGCATCCTGGACCACCAGGGCCTGTGGGCGGCGCTGGAATGGCAGGCGCAGGAGTTCTTTGCCCACAGCGCGGATGTGTCCGCGGAGGGCCATGCCGAGCTGCAGGCCGACCTGCAGATCACCGTGGCCGCCGGCGTGCCGCCGCCCGAGGGCGGCCAGGCCATCGCCATCTTCCGCATCTTCCAGGAGATGCTGAGCAACGTGGCCCGCCATGCCCGCGCCCGCCATGTGCAGGTGCGGCTGTGGGTGGACGACCCGCCCGACCCGGTGCTGTACCTCAGCGTGCGTGACGACGGCGTGGGCGCGCCGCCGCAGGCGCTGGCCGATGCGCGCAGCTACGGCGTGATGGGCATGCGCGAGCGGGCCGGCCACTTTGGCGGCCAGCTGCACATCGACAGCGCGCCAGGCCAGGGCACGCGGGTGCGGCTGGTGATGCCGCTGCATCTGCCGAACAACCCGCCGGGCACAACGGCGGCGGGGGCGGCGCCATGATCCGCGTGCTGGTGTGTGACGACCACCTGATCGTGCGCCAGGGCATCAAGCAGATCCTGGCCGATGCGGCCGACATCGCCGTGGCCGGCGAGGCCGCCGACGGCCCCGACGCGCTGGCCCAGGTGCGCCGCGGCGGCATCGACGTGGTGCTGCTCGACATCGCCATGCCGCAGCGCGACGGGCTGGACGTGCTGAAGGCGCTGAAGGCCGAGGCGCCGCGCCTGCCGGTGCTGATGCTGAGCACCTACCCCGACCGCCAGTACGCAGTGCGCAGCCTGAAGCTGGGCGCCGCCGGCTACCTGAACAAGAGCGCCGACAGCGAGCAGCTGATCGACGCCATCCGCCGGGTGGCCCAGGGCAAGCTGTTCATCACCCCCGGCGTGGCCGAGCTCATGGCCGAGCAGCTGGTGCCCGCCGGCAGCCGCAGCAGCGCGCCCGAGGCGCCGCTGCACGAGCGGCTGTCGCACCGCGAGTACCAGGTCTTCCGCCTGCTGGCCGCCGGCCGCAGCGTGGGCGAGATCGCCGAGCAGCTGGTGCTGTCGTCGAACACCGTCAGCACCTACCGGGCGCGGATCCTGGAGAAGACCGGCGTGCGCAATGATGTGGAGCTGGCGTTGTACGCGGTGCGGGAGGGGTTATAGCTGGGTGGATGGTGGGCGCGGTGTTGGCCATCGCCGTGTGCCGCACGCGTGGGTATCGGCCGCCATGCACCATCCCAAGTTTGTAGGGGCGCGCATTTTCACTTGAGTGTTCACCCGAAAGCTGGGGTCGGATCTTTGACTTTTCTGGGTGGGAATAATGGTCGAAAGCTGATGAAATCACTACTATTCGGTCACGTCAGATTTGTAGCGCTGACGTCTGGATCACGTTAAGCGTCAGCCACCACCCTCCGAGTACCATTCAGTCCAAAAGCCAGCAGAGAGGAGCACGATGCCCACACCGTTTGAAGCGCACATTGAGCGTCTCCGCATGGAGGCGCTACAGCGCATCCAAAGGGTGCCAGTTGCAGCGTTGATCTGGGGCCCAGCTCCAACCGCTTCAACTCCGGTCGCAAGCGCCCGGGGGCAGCTGAAGGATCAACTGAACTCCAACGGACATCACGCGCGGTTTAGCGAAGACCTAGTTGATCCCAAGAGCACCATGTCTGTAGTGGCTCAGCAGATGTCGCAAGCAGAAGCTTTCGACGTCGTCTTCTCGATTCCGGACTCGCCTGGCTCTATTGCAGAAATACACGATTTCGCGCGAATCCCGCAGTTATCTCACAAAATCGTAGCCTACCTCAATGCAGACTGGAACTCCGGGTACGCAAACCAGAGCCTGATTCAGATGCAGTCAGTAGCGACCTGCAAGATTCAGCTCTACAAGGCGTCTGATTTGCCCGGTTGCATATTGACTTCAGCGCTTGAGATGGTGCGGCGACTTCAGGAGTACTACTACCTCAACGGGAGGCGTTACTGATGCAAGCCGTCGAAATACTTGACAACTATCGCCATCCATTGGCTAGCGATAGGCTTGGCACAATTGTGCTCTCCTCCTTCTTGCGCTCGGGCGCTCTTTCGGAAGGCGAGTTGCAGGATCAAATCTCGACCGATGCGTTCGACGCACGAAAGAAGGTAGATCAGTTGTTCCGGGCAAGCCTTCTAGAGCTTGCGCCCGCTGATCGCTTCCGCCTGACGGACTTGGGAAAAGCAGTTCTCTCATCGTTCGGAATTACCACGGCTGCCGTGCAGGCGCTACTGGACGCCTTTGCACTGCCTGCACATGACCGCCTTCTGCTGTCGCGGTTTGTTGAGGCGTTCGACGAGTCCACGTCGCACACGTCGTCGCTTATTTCATTGCTGCGCACGGCTACGGCAGTGACTAAGATGGATAGTCGCTATTTCGAGCGCCACACTTCACTTGCCCGGTATCTGCGGGCGACAGTTGTTGGCCTGTCCCCAGCCGCGGCATTGCTGGACTCAGCCGCCTTGTGCCATAGCATGGCCCGCTGGACGAACTTGATCGATCAGGAAAGTGACACGGCAAGGTTGCGGTCTTTGACGTCCAAGCCGACGATTTGGGCCTGCGAACAGGCGAAACTTGACGTTCAACGGAGCAACTCATACTTTATTCTTGGCGAACGCGGCCAGGGCAAGACCAGTGTCTTGATCAAGTATCTGAGCCAAACGCGAGTCTTGAGCGCTTTATCGTCAGGCTACCTCGACAGTCAGCTTCATCTTCTCTATCACTCTGGTCATGGTGCTGAGTCTGTCGCCAAGATGCTCACCGATACAAAGTTCCTCTTCACATGCCGACAAGTGCTGAAGACAGAAGGTTTCCTATCGGGAACAGAAGAGCCGGCGGCAGTAGCCGACTACGCGCGCCGCCGCCTAGCGCGCATAGTCGTCTTTGACACTCCTGCGCCAAGTCCGCCTCTTAATCGCAACAAGGCACTTGAAAGTTGCCTGTCCCGAGCGAACGCTGCTCAAAGCGCTCAACCTCTAGTCGATCGGCTTCGGGCAATAGTCGATGCTCTGTCGACGAAAGAACTGGGGGCTGTGGAGTCCGCTAAGCTCAAGTCAACCCTTGAAGACCTACGTCGCATTTTGCGAAAGCAAGTGCCCCAGAGTTAGGAAGCAGAGGCATTTCAAGGGAGCGGCCGCGAGCTATCGCCCAACCCCTCGATCAAGCCGACTCGCTACGGCGGGCGGCGTAAATCTAGGCTGAGGCACTTGGTGCATCGTATCAGCCCAGGCTTACGCTGCCTGCCACCACGGGCGGCTTGATTCGAACGTTAGCCATCACAGTCACCTCTACTTGGACTCCCCGCATGAAGATTCAGTGCGTCGACCGCGATGTTCGCCAGATCCTAGAGTCCGGCACATACGTCATTCCTAGATTCCAGAGACCTTTTTCCTGGGATCGAGAAAATGTAGAAGAGTTCTGGGGCGATAGTACTTCGGACGTAAAGAAAGACTATTTCATCGGCGCCTTCGTCACATATAATATATCGAGCTCTTCCTACGGGATAGTCGACGGCCAACAGCGACTCACAACCATTACCATTACTCTCTGCGCCATTCGCGACAAGTACTTGGAACTTGGGCACACAGCAGCGGCAAAAGGCGTTCATCGACTAATCGAGACCAGAGACCTAAACGATCAAGCGCAATTCGTTCTTCGCGCTGAAACCTCATATCCGTTTTTGCAGGCAAAGATCCAAAGCTTCGAAAAGGAGGAGGAGGTTATTAATGCGGGCGATGAGGAGCGCGCAATCGGAGCGGCGTACGAGACAATAAATGGATTTATCAAGTCTGGAGTTGATCGCATAGCCAGCCTTGACGCAGCCAAAGCGAAGGCTGCAACAAAGAGGTGGTTGGATCAGATACGAGACAAGATTCTCGCATTGAAGGTAATATCAATCACGCTAGATAATCAAGATGACGCCTATACGATTTTCGAGACACTCAATACCCGGGGCAAAGACCTAACGGCAGCGGACTTGGCGAAGAACCACTTCCTACGTCTGCTCCCGGCCAAGGGAAAGGCAATCGATAGGCCGAAGGACCACTGGCTCGAAATGCAGACGGAACTGGAGCACGCGCAGAAGCCAATTCAACTAAGAACCTTTCTTCACCACTACTGGCTTTCAAAGCACCCGTTCACTACGGAGAAGCAACTTTTCCGAGCGATCCGAGACACTGTGAATGCGTTAAATGTCAAAGATATCGTTGCGGAACTGCGCTCGGACAGCACTCTCTACCGCGGAATATCGGAGCCAGAAGTACTAGATTTCTGGACTCGAACAACAGCAGATGTTAAGGACTCACTCTACTGCATTTCGAACATACTGAATATTCAAATTGCGAATCCACTGCTGCTGTCGGTACTGCGACTTTATAACGCCAAGAAGTTGAAGGACGGACAGGTCCGCGAAGTCTTTAGCCTAGTGGAGAGATACCACTACACCTACACAACTATTTGCGCTCTTCCCTCTTCAGGAGGCGTGAGTCTCATGTATGCCGCACACGCGAGAGATTTCGCGAATGCAGCAGATTCGAACGCGCTGGGAATCTGCATCACTGACTTCAAGAAAAAGGTCAAAGACAAAGTTCCCGCGAGAGACGTCTTCATAAGTAAGTTCAAGCAACTCAACTATCTAAACACTCGCCAACGAGATGTACTGAGGTACACGTTGTGGAACATTGATAAGTCACGAAACGCTGCTGTAGACATTGATCGGGCTTCAAGTTCCTTGGAGCATCTTTCACCGCAAGCAAATCACAACTATTGGACTCATTATATTGGCAACCTCCTCTTGGTACCAATAAAGTTCAATGGCGACAAGCTTGGGTCAAAATCGTTCGTCGACAAGAAGGTCCTGCTGACCGCTGGCGGTTACGCCCTTGACTCGCATGTTCTCGCTGCCACGGCATGGACACACGCAGAAGTTGAGAAACGTACGCAAGAACTCGCGGAGTACGCCTACGACACAGTGTGGGCCATCAAATAGCATGCATCCATTTCGAGCGAGCGATGACGAACCCCACACTCAGGCGGTGCGCCAACGGCAGGCGGATTTGCCGCGGTTTTCGAGGCGGGTCAAACTGATTGGAAGACGGGACCTTGGGCAAGTCGAGCGAATTGCCTTAAATCTCCTCGATGCTCGCTCGCCAGCTGCCCTGTCGCTGTGAGCATGCAGCGCACGATAGCCGCGAGTTTGCCGCCAGTATCAAGGCAGCCGGGGGCGGCTGGCACCGCGTAGCGCATAGTGCTTGCCGCGTAGTGTTAGGCCGAAAGCCAGCCTTACCTACATGGTCAGACGACGGTGCCTAGGTTACCGATTTCGCCGCCAGGTCGACGTGCCAGCAGCGTAGCCAGCAGGGCGCCCCGCGCGTCATGCTGCAGCAGGCGCAACTCGTCGGCAGTGTCTACGGTGGTCTGCCAAGTGCCGGCGCCGCTGCCGTGCCACTTCAGCGTGATCGGCAGCGCCGAGGTCTTGACACGGAGCAGCGGCATCGGCGGCGGGGCACCGTCCGGCAGCGGCAGTCCCAGGATATGCGCCGAGATGGCGGCGGCCTGCCGCGCAATAGGCTCGATGTACCGGCTGGCGCGCCCATCCACCACCGCGCAATCCCCCAGCGCATAGATGCCCGGCTGGCTGGTGGCGCCACTGCGGCCATCCACGGTGATGCCGCCGGCGGCCGTGTCGAAGGCCAGGCCGGCGCTGGCGGCCAGCCGGCCGGGTGTGCGCAGGCCGGTGGCGCACAGCACCTGGTCCACGCGCAGCACCTGGCCGGTCTGCAGCGGCTCGGCCTGGCCGGCCAGCGTCAGCTGCCAGCGCGGGCCGGGGCCGTCGGCGGCGGCCATGCCGGTCACCCGCGCGCCGCCGATGAACTGGATCGGCAGCCCGGCCCAGGCGGCCAGCAGGCGCTGGCCGGCGGCCGGTGGCAGCTGCGCCGCCAGCGGCTGGGCCTGCACATCCAGCAGGTGGATCTGGTGGCCGGCCAGCGCCAGGTCATTGGCCAGCTCGCAGCCCACCAGGCCGGCGCCGACGATGGCCAGGCGCTGCGGGCCGCCGTCCAGCGCGGCGCGCAGCCGGCGGTAGGCCGCCAGGTCGTTCACCCGCCACACCTGGGCGGCGGGCAGTTCGGGTGGCAGCGCCGGTGCCGCGCCGTGGGCCAGCACCAGGGCCTGCCAGCGCAGAGTGCCGCGGGTGGTGCGCAGGCGGCGGCCGGGCAGGTCCACCGCCACCGCATGGGTGTCGGCCAACAGGTGCACGCCCAGGCGCCGGGCGGCGGCGGCGGCCGTCTCACGCACCAGGCCGGCCAGCGGCAGCGCCCGGGCCATGGCCACGCTGAGCTGCGGCTTGTCGTACACATCGCCGCTGCAGGCGGCCACCATGCTGATGGGGGCGGTGCAGCCCTGCGCCCGCAGCGCCTGCACCACCTGCCAGCCGGCGCGGCCGGCGCCCACCACCACGATGCCGGCCTGGCGCGGGGCGATGGCCACCGCCGGCGCGCTGGCGGCACGGGCCATGGCCACGGGCTCGTGCGGCTCGAAATCCGCCTTGCCCACGCCGCAGATCGGGCAGGCCCAGTCGTCGGGGATGTCGTTGAAGCGGGTGCCGGCGGCCAGGCCGCTGTCGGCATCACCCAGCCGCTCGTCGTAGATCAATCCACACACGCGGCAGATGAACTGCCGCCACGGCAGGGCCTGCAGCGCGTCCGTCATGCCGGCATCTCCGCGGCCGACAAGCGCGCAATCTCCTTGCGCAGGTGCTTGATGGCCGGCGAGACGATGGCGACGAAGTGCGATTCCCGCACCCGGCGCTGCACGCCGTTGGACAGCAGGTAGCCCCGCGCGCCTGAATGCAGCAGGCTGGATTGCGCGGCGCGCAGCGCCAGCTCGCTGGCATGGGCGCGGGCGTCGAGCACGTTGATGAAGTAGTCGGTGCTGGTGTCGAAGGGCGTGGCGGCCAGGGTCTCCACCCGGGCCCACAGCGCGTCCAGCTCGGTCTGCAGGCTGTCGGGCCGGTCTTCCAGGAAGCAGTTCACATGGCCCAGCGCGGGCTCCACCTGCCACATCGCGTCGATGGCGCCCTGGGTCACGCCCAGGCCAAAGCCGCACTGCAGCAGGATGAAGCCGGCGCGGATGCGGCCGATCAGCGGCTTGGCCGGGTGGGCGATCACATCCGCATCGGGCACGAACAGGTCGGTGCAGCGCAGCGCCCAGGTGTTGGTGCCCTCCATCGCGCTGAAGCTGGGGCAGGTGCGCAGCTCCACGCCGGGCGCGTCGCAGCGCAGCAGGAACATCACCTCGGTGGGCGCGGCGCCCGCCTCGCCATCCACCCCCGCCAGCACGCCGGCATAGTGGTCGGGCCCCAGGTTGCTGACCCAGGGCAGGGTGCCGTTGATGCACCAGCCGCCGTCCACCCGGCGGGCCTTCAGCAGCAGCGGCTCGATGCCGGCATAGGCCTTCATCGGGTTGCTCATGCCGGTGCCGCCCAGGCGGGCGCCGGTGGCATGCAGCGGCAGCAGCTCACGCTGCAGCGTGGGGCTGGCGGCCTGCTGCAGATAGAAGCCGCAGACTTGCTGGCACCACACCATGAAGCCGGTGGCGCCGCACACCTGCGACACCGCCGCACTGGCGCGGATGGCGGCGGCAAAGTCGCCCGCCGCCATGCCCGGCCCCAGGTGGGCGCTGAAGGCCCCGGCCGCGCCCAGCGCCTGCAGGATGTGGCGCGGGTAGCTGCCGCGGTCGATGGCTTCGGCAGCGTCGGCCAGCGGGCCCTGCGCGATGACGCGCACGGCCTCCACCAGCGGCAGCGGCAGTTGTTCAGGCGCGCCCATGGTGCCGTCTCCCTGTCAGGCCAGGCCGATGTCGAAGGCGATCGGGTTGCGCATGCTGTTGGCCACCGGCGAATAGAAGTTGGCGTGCTTCACGATCTCGTCCAGCACCTCGCGCGGCGCGTCACCCTCGATCACCACCTTCACCCGGATGGCCTGGAAGCCCATCTGCGGCGGCAGCATCTCGGCACCACCCGCGCCCCAGGCCGCGGGGTTGCCGATGTCGCCTTCCAAGAACAGCTCCAGCTTCGACAGCGGCACCTGCTTCCAGGTGGCCACCGCGGTGATGCCCACCGCCAGGCAGCCGCCCAGCGCCGACAGCACGATCTCGCCGGGCGCGGGCGCGGTGTTCTCGCCGAACAGGTGCAGCGGCTCGTCCACCACCACCGGCGCGTGGTCGCCCACGTAGCTGAGTGAGCGGTACTGGCCTTCCATCACCGTCTTGACCTTGTTGGTGCCGCGCTTGGCGGGGTTGCCGCGGCCGGCGGCGGCAAAGGCCATCAGGCCGTCACGGTCGATGGGGCGCAGGTGGGTCTTCACGGTGGTGGGTTCGATCACGGCGGACATCAGGCAGGTCTCCAGGGGGTGTTGGAATGGATTGGGTGGCGGCTCAGGCGGCCTTCTTCAGCGCGCTGCCGGCCAGCGGCAGGCTGTCGTCGATCGGCAGCGCGGGGTCACGCGACCACTCGTTCCACGAGCCGAAGTACATGCGCACGTCGCTGAAGCCGGCCTGCTTCAGCGCCAGGAAGGTGTTGGACGCGCGGGCGCCCTTGAAGCAGTAGAGGTAGACGGTGTCAGTGGGCGCGATGCCGGCGGTGGCGCATTCGGCCTGCACCTCCAGCGGGCTCTTCATCACCGGGCCGGCGCCGGTGGGCTTCATGAAGCGGTACCACTCGATCCACTTGGCGCCCGGCAGGCGGCCCTTGCGCGGCGCAAAGTCCTTGCCGTAGGGGCTGCTGCTCTCGCCGGTCCATTCATCGATGTCGCGCACGTCGAGCAGGGTGATGTCGGGCCGGCCCAGGGCGGCCAGCATCTGGTCCTTGGTCAGCATCACGTCGGCGGTCGGCATGCTGGGGAACGTGGCGGCCACCGGCGTGGCGGGGGCCGTACTCACCTCGCCGCCCGCGGCCTTCCAGCCCGGGAAGCCGCCGGCCAGCACCTTGACCTTGGGGTAGCCCAGCCAGGTCAGCAGGTAGTAGCCGCGGCAGCTCTGGCCGTAGCCGGTGTTCAGCGCGTCTTCGTAGAACACCGCGGTCTCTGCGCCGCTCAGGCCGGCAGCGCCGAAGGCCTGGACGAAGCTGGACTTCAGCGCCTCCAGTCCCTCGGCGGTGCTGCTGGCCAGGAAGGTGAAGATCTCGCGCATGTTGACGGCGCCCGGCAGGTGGCCGGCGGCGTAGGTGTCGGCATCGCGGGTGTCGATGAGCACCGTGGGCTCGGCGGCCATCAGGCTCTGCAGGTCGGCGGGGCTGATCAGGACGGGAGAGGGGGTCATCGCAGCAAGCTCCTGGGTGGGGGTGGGTGCTTGATGCAGCGCAATGGCTGTGCCAGGGTGCAGCGGCGGGCTGGTGCGCAGCCAAGTGCTTGTCGTGGTTGGGGTTTTGGCGGAAGGCGGATACGACTGACGCCTGGATGGGCTTTCAGAATGTCAACAATCTGTCGATCAATGTCGACAAAGCTTGGCGGCTTGCGCGGCGGTGCGGGCCTTGCCTTGCGCGCCGGAGCATTGACGATTGGTGTCAATAGTGACACCATTTCAGCCATGGCGAACATCGTCAAGGTCCTCGCGCAGATGGAGTCGTCGCCGGGCGGTGTGCGCTTTGCTGACCTTGTCAGCGTGTGTGAACACTTCTTTGGCGCAGCCAGGCAGTCCGGCTCCAGCCACGCGGTCTTCAAGACACCATGGGCCGGCGACCCCCGGGTCAACATCCAGAACGACAAGGGGAAGGCCAAGGCCTACCAGGTGCGGCAAGTGCTGCAGGCGATCGCCAAGTTGAAAGGGCAAGGCAATGAACTCTGACCACTACACCTACCGCGTCACCTGGTCTGCCGAGGATGCCGAGCATGTGGGCCTGTGCGCCGAGTTCCCGTCGCTGTCCTGGCTGGCCGCCACACCCGCTGAAGCCCTGGCCGGCATTCGCAGCGTCGTGGCCGACTGCGTGCGCGACATGTCCGCCCATGGCGAGCCGGTGCCCGTGCCTTTGGCGGACCGCCGCTACAGCGGCGAGTTCAAGGTGCGCATCCCGCCGGAGCAGCACCGCCGCCTGGCCATCGAAGCCAGCGAGCAGGGCGTCAGCCTGAACCGCCTGGTCAGCGCCAAGCTCGCCAGTGGAGCTTGACCCTCTGTCCAACAGCCGCCCTGCCTGGCACTGCTTTGGCTCCGCGTCTCACAACCCCAGCTTGCGGCACCGGTAGCTGAACTGCCGCAGCGTCAGCCCCAGCGCCGCCGCAGCGCGGGTGCGGTTGCCGCCATGGCGGGCCAGGGCATCGGCCAGGGTGCGGGCCGTGTGGGAATCGGCCGGGCGGTAGTCGCGCACCAGCGGGATGGCCTCCACCGGCGCGGCACCCGCCGCAGCCAGCGGCAGGGCCTCTGGCGCGTCCGCAGCATCGTCGCCCTGCAGCAGCCGGGTGACGGCGGCCACGCCGGCCAGCGGCACCTCGCTCAGCAGCACCAGGCGCTCCACCAGGTTGCCCAGCTCGCGGATGTTGCCGGGCCAGGGGTGGGCGGCCAGCAGCGCCACCGCCTCGGGCGTGAGGATCACGTTGCGCTGGTGCGCCTGGTTGGCGCGGTGCAGGAAGTGCGCCACCAGCAGCGGGATGTCCTGCGGCCGCTCGCGCAGCGTGGGCAGGCGGATCGGGATCACATTGAGGCGGTAATACAGATCCCGGCGGAAGCGGCCGGCGGCCACCTCCTGCGCCAGCTCGCGGTGGGTGGCCACCACCAGGCGGGCATCCACCCGGCGTTCGCGCTTGGCGCCCAGGCGCAGCACCGTGCCCTCCTGCAGCGTGCGCAGCAGCTTGGTCTGCAGCGGCAGCGGCAGCTCGCCGATCTCGTCGAGGAAGATGGTGCCGCCATGCGCCAGCTCGAACCAGCCGGCACGCTCGGCCTGGGCGCCGGTGAAGGCGCCGCGCTCATGGCCGAACAGCTCGCTCTCGAACAGCGTTTCGGGGATGGCGGCGCAGTTCATCTTGATGAACGGCCCATCCCGCCGCGGGCTGGCCAGGTGCAGGGCGCGGGCGAACAGCTCCTTGCCGGTGCCCGATTCGCCCAGCAGCAGCACGCTGGCGCTGGCCGACGACACCCGCTCCAGCGCGCCGATGGCGCGCAGCAGTGGCGGCGCACTGCCCACGATGCCGTAGCGCGCCGCACTGCTGTGCAGCGCCTCGGTGAGCTGGGCGTTGCGCTCCTCCAGCCCGCGGGTGGTGGCGGCCACCAGCTGCTCCAGCTGCAGCAGCCGCCCGGCCAGTGACGCCAGAATGCCCAGCACCGCCACATCGTCGGCCAGCTGCCGGCCACGGCTGCGGATGCGGTGGCAGGCCAGCACGCCGATGGTCACCCGGTCCACCTCGATCGGCAGCGCGATGAAGGCGACCGTCTCGGGCGGCAGCCGCTCGCGCGGCACGCAGCGGAACAGGAAGGCCGGCTCTGCATCCACGTCCTGCACCAGCGCCGGCTGGCCGGTGCCCAGCACCCGGCCGGTGACACCTTCGCCCGGGCCGTAGGTGCCGCGGGCCACTTCCTCGCGTGTCAGCCCGTAGGCATGGCGGATGCGGCTGGCCACCGGCTGGCCGCGCGGCACCGCCTCGTCGGCCAGCACGATGCGGCCGCGGTTCAGGCCCAGCAGCTCGCTCATCAGGTGCAGCATCTCGCGCAGCACCGCCTGGCTGTCCACGCTGCGGCCTACACCCCGCATCACCTGGCTGAGCAGCAGCATCTCCTGGGCGCGCCAGTCCACCCGCTCTTCGCGCGGCGGGGTGGCGGGGGCGTGGTGGGTGGTGGTGGACATGGCGCTGGGGCAGGCAGCAAGAAGCCGGCCATCCGGTGCCACCCGCATCCCTTGTAGGGCCAGCCCTACACGCCGCCACGCCGGCCCCACAACAGAACCACCGGGCCCGCGATGGTGCGCATGCTTCCTGCTTCCTAGCATGGTCACCAGATCCAGGAGCCTGCCCATGCGCGACGACACCACCCCGCCCGCCACCGCTGCCAGCGCCTACGACCCCTACGACGCCGACCGCCCGCTGATGCTGCGCTGCAGCTGCGGCGCCGACCACGCGCCCACCGAGCACGGCGCCGCCACGCTGCCCGACACCGAGACCATGGGCCGCCAGTTCATGGAGGCCAGCCTGATCAAGGCCATCTTCCCGCAGGAGCCGGTGCGCCGTGCCTTCCTGAAGGCGGTGGGCCGCCGTAGCGCGATGGCCGCCATCGCCGCCGCCCTGCCTGCCGGTGCACTCACCAGCCTGCAGGCCATGGCCCAGGAGAAGGGCGCGCTGGAGAAGAAGGACCTGAAGATCGGCTTCATCCCCATCACCTGCGCCAGCCCGCTGATCATGGCCGACCCGCTGGGCTTCTACCGCCAGCAGGGGCTGACCGTGTCGCTGCAGAAGACGGCGGGCTGGGCGCTGATCCGCGACAAGATCATGAACAAGGAGTACGACGCCACGCACTTCCTGAGCCCGATGCCGGTGGCCATCAGCCTGGGTCTGGGCTCGGCCGCGATGCCGATGAATGTGGCGACGATCCAGAACATCAACGGCCAGGCCATCGTGCTGGCCAACAAGCACAAGACCAACCGGGATCCGAAGAACTGGAAGGGCTTCAAGTTCGCCATCCCGTTCGACTACAGCATCCACAACTTCCTGCTGCGCTACTACCTGGCCGAGGCCGGCATCAACCCCGACACCGATGTGCAGCTGCGGGTGACGCCGCCGGCCGAGATGGTGGCCAACCTGCGCGCCGGCAACATCGACGGCTTCCTCGGCCCCGATCCGTTCAACCAGCGCGCGGTGTTCGAGGAGGTGGGCTTCATCCACATCTTGAGCCGCGAGATCTGGGACGGCCACCCCTGCTGCGCCTTCGGCGTGCCCACCGCCTTCATCGAGCAGAACCCCAACACCTTCGCCGCGCTGTTCCGCAGCGTGCTCACCGCCGCGGCCATGGCCCGCGAGGCCAAGAACCGCGAGCTGATCGCCAAGGTGATCAGCCCGGCGCAGTACCTCAACCAGCCCGAGGCGGTGCTCACCCAGGTGCTGACCGGCAAGTTCGCCGACGGCCTGGGCAATGTGCGCAACGTGCCCGAGCGTGCCGATTTCGACCCCGTGCCCTGGCAGAGCATGGCCGTGTGGATGCTCACCCAGATGAAGCGCTGGGGCTACCTCAAGGGCGACGTCAACTACAAGCAGGTGGCCGAGAAGGTGTTCCTGCTGACCGACGCCAAGAAGCAGATGAAGGCCCTGGGCCAGGCGGTGCCCGACGGCGCCTACAAGAAGTTCAAGGTGATGGGCAAGGAGTTCGACCCGGCGCAGCCCGATGCCTACCTGAAGAGCTTCCCGATCAGCAAGGCGGCCTGACATGGCAGCCACCCGCGCCACCGGCCTGGGCGACCGGGCCAAGGCCAGCCTGCTGTCGCTGCTGATCCTGGGCCTGCTGCTGGGCATCTGGCACCTGGCCACGCTGCGTCCGGCGGCGGTGGCCGGCCCGGCCACCACGCTGACGCCCGAGCAGATCGAGTACGCCAAGCTGATGGGCAAGGACCCGACGGCCGGCGCCGCCCCAGCAGCCAGCAAGAGCGGCTTCCCCACGCTGGGCCAGATGGCCGACGCGGCGGTGGCCAACCTGTCGCGCCCGTTCTACGACAACGGCCCCAACGACAAGGGCCTGGGCGTGCAGCTGGCCCACAGCCTGGGCCGGGTGGGCCTGGGCTTCCTGCTCGCGATGGCGGTGGCCATCCCGCTGGGCTTCCTGATCGGCATGAGCCCGCTGGCCTACAAGGCGCTGGACCCGTTCATCCAGGTGCTGAAGCCCATCAGCCCGCTGGCCTGGATGCCGCTGGCGCTGTACACGATCAAGGACTCGGCCATCAGCGGCATCTTCGTGATCTTCATCTGCAGCGTGTGGCCGATGCTGATCAACACCGCCTTCGGCGTGGCCGGTGTGCGGCGCGAGTGGTTGAACGTGGCGCGCACCCTGGAGGTCAAGCCGATCCGCCGCGCCTTCGAGGTGATCCTGCCCGCCGCGGCGCCCACCATCCTGACCGGCATGCGCATCAGCATGGGCATCGCCTGGCTGGTGATCGTGGCCGCCGAGATGCTGGTGGGCGGCACCGGCATCGGCTACTTCGTGTGGAACGAGTGGAACAACCTGAGCCTGCCCAACGTGATCTTCGCGATCCTGGTGATCGGTGTGGTGGGCATGCTGCTGGACCTGATGTTCGCGCGGCTGCAGAAGGCGGTGACCTATGCGGACTGATGATGTCTTCCTGACCGTCGAAGGTCTCGCCAAGACCTACCCCGGCGCCAGCGAGCCGGTGTTCGACAGTGTCAACTTCGGCATGCACGAGGGCGAGTTCGTCTGCATCATCGGCCACAGCGGCTGCGGCAAGACCACCATCCTGAACGTGCTGGCCGGGCTGGAGACAGCCAGCGAAGGCCATGTGTTCATGGACCGCCGCGAGGTGGCCGGCCCCGGGCTGGAGCGCGGCGTGGTGTTCCAGGGCCATGCGCTGATGCCCTGGCTGACGGTGCGCAAGAACATCGCCTTCGCGGTGCGCAGCAAGTGGCCCGACTGGCCGGCCGACCGGGTGGATGCCCATGTCGAGAAGTACGTGGCCATGGTCGGGCTGCAAGGCGCCATCGACAAGAAGCCCAGCGCACTGAGCGGTGGCATGAAGCAGCGGGTGGGCATCGCCCGCGCCTTCGCCATCCAGCCGCGCATGCTGCTGCTGGACGAGCCCTTCGGCGCGCTGGATGCGCTCACGCGCGGCACCATCCAGGACGAGCTGCTGCGCATCTGCGCCGAGACGCGGCAGACGGTGTTCATGATCACCCACGACGTGGATGAATCCATCCTGCTGGCCGACCGCATCCTGCTGATGAGCAACGGCCCGCAGGCGCGCGTGGCCGAGATCGTGCGCAACACCATGCCGCGCGACCGCCAACGCGCCACGCTGCACCACGATCCGCAGTACTACCGCATCCGCAACCACCTGGTCGACTTCCTGGTGGCGCGCTCCAAGGACCTGAGCCACGGCCGCGCCCCGGCCCACCCGCCCGAGGTGTGCCCCGGCCTGGACGGCGCCACCGAGCCGCCCGACTTCTCCCCCACCGCACCCAACGTGCTGCCCATGCAACGAAAGGCCTGAACCATGTCCCGTCTCGACGTCACCGAAAAGATCATCACCACCAAGGTCGCCAAGGGCCTGAAGTGGTCCGACATCGCCGCCAAGGTCGGCCTCAGCAAGGAGTGGGTCACCGCCGGCTGCCTGGGCCAGATGACCTTCAATGCCGAGCAGGCCGGCGTGCTGGCCGAGATCTTCAGCCTGACCGACGACGAGAAGAAGTGGCTGATGGTGGTGCCCTACAAGGGCAGCCTGCCCACCAGCGTGCCCACCGATCCGCTGATCTACCGCTTCTACGAGCTGATCAGCGTCTACGGCACCACCTTCAAGGAACTGATCCATGAAGAGTTCGGCGACGGGATCATGAGCGCCATCGACTTCAAGATGGACCTGCAGCGCGAGGCCAACCCGATGGGCGACCGCGTGGCCATCACGATGAGCGGCAAGTTCCTGCCCTACAAGACGTACTGAGCCAGCGCCATGCACAACACCCGCCGCACTGCACTGAAGGCCGGCATCGCCGGTGCCGCCCTGGCCGCCCCGGCCATCGTCTCGGCCCAGACCACCTTCAACTGGAAGATGACCTCGGCCTATGGCAAGGGCTCGCCGTTCTACATGGATGGCCCCGGTTCGGCCACCGACCTGGCCAAGCGCATCCGCGAGATGTCCAACGGCCGGCTGAACATCCAGGTCTTCGGCGCGGGTGAGTTGATCCCCGCCTTCGAGGGCTTCGACGCGGTGCGTGCCGGCACGGTGGAGATGAACCATGCCAACAGCTACTTCTGGACCGGCAAGAGCGCGGCGGCGCAGTACTTCACCGCCGTGCCCTTCGGCCTGAACTTCCAGGGCATCAACGGCTGGCTGTACGACGGCGGCGGCCAGGAGCTGTGGAACGAGGTCTACGCGCCCTTCGGCATGGTGGCCATGGCCTGCGGCAACACCGGCGTGCAGATGACCGGCTGGTTCAAGAAGGAGATCAAGGATGTCGCCGATCTCAAGGGCCTGAAGATGCGCATCCCCGGCCTGGCCGGCAAGGTGTACGCCAGCCTGGGCGTGGACGTGAAGGTGCTGCCGGGCGGCGAGATCTTCCCGGCGCTGGAGCGCGGCGTGATCGACGCGGCCGAGTTCGTCGGCCCCTTCCAGGACCGGCGCCTGGGCCTGCACAAGGCGGCCAAGTACTACTACACCACCGGCTGGCACGAGTCGGCCACGGTGAGCGAGCTGCTGATCAACAAGGCCGCCTGGGACAAGCTGCCCGCCGACCTGAAGGCCATCGTGCAGAACGCCGCCGCGGCCTGCAACGTGATCGGCGAGGCCTGGTGCCAGAAGCACAACAGCGAGGCCATGGACGACCTGATCAAGAACCAGGGCGTGATCGCCCGGCCGCTGCCCGATTCGGTGATCAAGGCCCTGCGCACCGAGACCGACAAGGTGCTGGCCGAGGCCGCCGCCAAGGACCCGCTGACCAAGAAGGTGCACGACTCCTACATGGCCTTCAAGGCCAAGTACGACCGCTGGAGCGAGGTGAGCGAAGAGGCGTACCACATCAAGGTGCGCGGCTGAACCCGGCGGACTGTCCATGAACACCGCGGCTGCCGCCGTGGTCCGCCGCATCGAGGGTTTGATCGATGCGGTGGGCCGCGCCACCCTGTACCTCTGTCTGGCCATGATCGGCCTGGTGGCCGTCAACGTGCTGCTGCGCTACAGCCTGAGCTTCGGCTCGGTGTGGTCGCAGGAGCTGGAATGGCACCTGCTGGCCGCCGTCATCCTGCTGGGCATGAGCCATGCCATCCAGCGCGGCGACAACGTGCGGGTCGATGTGTTCTACGCCGACTTTTCACCGCGCGCCAAGTTCGTCGTCAACCTCGTGTCCCTGGGGCTGTTGCTGTTGATTGCGCTGCTGTTCATCAAGCTGTCGCTGGGTTACGTGGCGCAGTCGTACGCCATCAACGAGACATCGGCCGACCCTGGCGGCATCCCGTTCCGCTGGGCGGTGAAGGGCTTGATCCCGGTCGGCTTCGGCCTGCTGGCGCTGCAGACGGTGGGCGCCTTGCTGAAGCTGGTGCTGGTCGAGAAGCAGCGCCTGGGGGCGGGCCATGTTTGAGCCGCAGACCTACGCCATCCTGATGCTGGTCGGCTTCTTCGTGCTGCTGATGCTGGGGGTGCCGGTGGCCACCACGCTGGCCACGGTGGGCTTCCTGTTCGGCTATCTGGGCTTCGGCGACAGCCTGTTCAACCTGCTGCCTGCGCGCATCTACGGCGTGGTGGCGGGCTACCAGTGGATGGCCATCCCGCTGTTCGTCTTCATGGGCGTGATGCTGGAGAAATCCCGCCTGGCCGACGACCTGCTGGACGTGATGGGCCACATCGCCGGCGGCGTGCGCGGCGGCATGGGCGTGGGCATCATCCTGTTCGGCGTGCTGATGGGCGCCACCACCGGCATCGTCGGCGCCACCATCATCACCCTGGGCCTGCTGACCCTGCCCACGCTGATCCGCCGCGGCTACGACAAGTCCATCGCCTGCGGTGCGATCTGCGCCAGCGGCACGCTGGGCCAGATCATCCCGCCCAGCCTGATCCTGATCCTGCTGTCCGACATCATGCAGCTGTCGGTGGGGACGCTGTTCGCCGCCGCCGTCGGCCCAGGGCTGCTGCTGGCCGGTGTCTACATCATCTTCCTGCTGGTGCTGGGCATGCTCAAGCCCGACCTGATGCCGCCGCTGCCGCAGGCCGAGCGCGATGCCGTCAGCCGCAAGCAGCTGTGGGTGCGCTTCTGGAAGGTGGTGGTGCCGCCGATCATGCTGGTGGTGGCGGTGCTGGGCAGCATCGTGGGCGGCATCGCCGCGCCGACGGAAGCCGCGTCGATGGGCGCGGTGGGCGCCATCCTGATCACCATCGGCGCGGGCCGCTTCAAGTGGCAGGTGCTGAAGGAGGTGGCGCTGGAGACCAGCAAGATCACCGCCATCATGATGTTCATCCTGATGATGGCGCAGGTGTTTGCGCTGGCCTTCCGCGGCCTGCATGGCGAAGACCTGATCGTGCGGATGTTCGAGTGGCTGCCCGGCGGCGTGAACAGCGACATCTGGTTCATGATGGCGCTGATCTTCGTGCTCGGCTTCTTCATCGAGTGGATCGAGATCAGCTACATCGCGGTGCCGCTGTTCCTGCCGGTGCTGATCAACCAGGGCGTGGATCCGGTGTGGCTGGCGATGCTGATCACCGTCAACCTGCAGAGCAGCTTTCTCACGCCGCCGTTCGGCTGGGCGCTGTTCTACCTGAAGGGCGTGGCGCCGCCGGAGGTGACCATCCGCGACATCTACAAGGGCGTGGTGCCGTTCATCGCGATGCAGGCGCTGACGCTGGCCCTGGTGTTCTTCTACCCGCAGATCGCGCTGTGGCTGCCCAAGGCCATCGGCTGGTGACGGCGCCCGCGGTCAGATGAACGGCGCCTGCAGCCCCTCGGCCGCCCAGGTGCGCTGCACTTCGGGCCGCGCCAGCAGGCGCTGCAACCAGGGCGCCAGCCCCGGCCGGGTGCGCGCCGGCGGCGAGGCATCGCCTTGGAAGCCGCGGGTCCAGCGGCAGAGCATCAGGCCGTAGTAGTCGGGCACGGTGGGGCCGGCGCCAGGCAGCAGCCAGTCGCCGCCGTGGCGCGCCAGCTGCGCCTCGATCTGGCCCAGCAGCATGCCCACCTGCTGCTGCGCGTGGGCCGACACATGCGCGGTCACGTCGGGGTGGTCGGCCAGGTAGGCGTCGCCCAGCACCCGCGCCGGGTAGAAGTGGTGCATCAGGGTGGTCTGCAGCGTGGTGGCCATCCACACCAGCCACTTCACGGCCTCGCCGCGGGCGGCGGTGCCCGGCGCGGGCAGCAGGCCATGCCCGGGCCGCTGGTCGGCCAGGTGCAGGCAGATGGCCGCCGTCTCGTACAGCACCAGGTCGCCGTCCACCAGCACCGGGATCAGGCCGTTGGGGTTCAGTGCCAGGTAGGCCGGGCCCTTGTGGGCATCGCTGCCGCGGTCCACCAGCACCAGTCGGTGCGGCAGGTCCAGCGCGTGCAGCAGCATGTGGGGCGCCAGGTTGGCGTTGCCGGGGGCGTAGTGCAGGTCGAGCATCGGTCGTCCGGTTGGGTGGTGGATGCCCGCCATCATGCCGTGCGCCCCGGTCTGCCGCGGTGGATATGCAGGTGCATGCATATCGCGGCCCGTGCCGGTAGCGGCAAGAATCGCGGCCGGCCACCCGCACCCGAGCTTCCCTTCCTGATGAATGCGTTTTCCGACAGCTTCAGCGTTGCGCTGGGGCTCATCACCCAGGCCGACGCCACGCTGTGGCAGATCGTCGCCTTGTCGTTGCGTGTCAGCGCCACCGCCTGCGCCCTGGGCGCGGGCTTCGGCCTGCTGCTGGGGGCCTGGCTGGCGGTGGCCCGTTTCCCCGGCCATGCGGCGGTGGTGGGGGTGTTGAACACGCTGCTGGCGCTGCCGTCGGTGGTGGTCGGGCTGGTCGTCTACCTGCTGCTGTCGCGCTCGGGCCCGCTGGGCAGCTGGGGCATCCTGTTCACCCCCACCGCCATGGTCATCGCGCAGAGCATCCTGGTGGTGCCGCTGATCGCCGCGCTGGCCCGTCAGCTGGTGGCCGATGCGCTGCGCGAAGGCGGCGACGAACTGGCTGCCATGGGCGCCGGCAAGCTGCTGTCGGCCCTGCTGCTGCTGGCCCATGCGCGGCTGGCGGTGGGCACCGTGCTGCTGACCGCCTTCGGCCGTGCGGTGGCCGAGGTGGGCGCGGTGATGATCGTCGGCGGCAACATCGCCGGTGTCACCCGGGTGATGACCACCGCCATCGCGCTGGAGACCAGCAAGGGCGATCTGCCGCTGGCCCTGGCCCTGGGCCTGGTGCTGCTGGGCGTGGTGGCGGTGATCAACCTGGCCGCCGGGCTGCTGCAGCGGCGCGGCGCGGCGGCGCTGCCGGTGGCCGCCGGGGCGCCGGCGTGACCGGCCTGCCACCGCGCATGGCGCCGGGCCTGTCCGGCGCCGCCGCGCCAGCGCCTGCCGCTCCGCTGCTGCTGGCGCTGCGCCAGGCTGGCGTCTGCTTCGGTGCGCAGGTGGCCCTGCGCGACATCACGCTGCAGGTGCACCGCGGCGACCGCATCGCCCTGGTGGGCGCCAACGGCTCGGGCAAGACCACGCTGCTGCGCCTGCTCAACGGCCTGCTGCCGCCCAGCAGCGGGCAACGCCAGCTCGGCGATGGTGGCCGTGTCGGCGGGCGGCCGCCGGTCACCGCCATGCTGTTCCAGCGGCCCTTCCTGCTGCACTTCAGCGTGCGGCGCAACCTGCAGCTGGCGCTGTGGCTGGCCGGCGTGCCGGCGGCCGAGCGGGCGGCGCGGGTGGACGGCGCGCTGCAGCGCGTGGGCCTGCAGGCCAAAGCCGACCAGCCGGCGCGCAGCCTGTCGGGCGGCCAGCAGCAGCGCCTGGCGCTGGCGCGGGCCTGGGCGGTGCAGCCCGACATCCTGTTCCTCGACGAGCCCACCGCCAGCCTGGACCCGTCGGCCAAGCGCGAGGTGGAGCAGCTGATCGACGCCTTCGGCCAGGCCGGCATGGCCCTGGTGATGAGCACCCACAACCTGGGTCAGGCCAAGCGCCTGGCCAACCGCATGCTGTACCTGGACGCCGGCCGCCTGCTGGCCGACCTGCCGGTGGACGACTTCTTCCACCGCACCGATCTGCCGCCCGAGGCGGCGCAATTCCTCAAGGGAGAACTGCCATGGACCTGATGACCAACCCCGCCCGCCTGCTGCGCCGCACTGCCCTGGCCCTGCTGGTGAATGCCACGCTGGCCGCGCTGGCCGGCCCGGCGCTGGCGCAGGGCAACTTCATCGTGATGGCCTCGACCACCAGCACCGAGCAGTCGGGCCTGTTCGCCCACCTGCTGCCGGCCTTCAAGGCCGCCACTGGCACCGATGTGCGGGTGGTGGCCCTGGGCACCGGCCAGGCGCTGGACACCGCCCGCCGCGGCGATGCCGACATCGTCTTCGTGCACGACCAGGCCGCCGAGGAGAAGTTTGTCGCCGATGGCTTCGGCCTGAAGCGCCTGCCGGTGATGTACAACGATTTCGTGCTGATCGGCCCGGCCGCCGACCCGGCCAAGACGCGCGGCAAGGACATCACCGCCGCGCTGCAGAAGGTGGGCACCAGCGGCGCGGCGTTTGTCAGCCGTGGCGACAAGAGCGGCACCCACGCCGCCGAGCTGCGTTACTGGAAGGCTGCCGGCACCGACATCGCCGCCACCAAGCCCGCAGGCTACAAGGAATGCGGCTGCGGCATGGGCCCGGCGCTGAACATCGCCGCCTCCACCGGCGCCTATGTGCTGGCCGACCGCGGCACCTGGCTGAACTTCAAGAACCGCGCCGACCTGGCCATCCTGGTCGAGGGCGACACCCGGCTGTTCAACCAGTACGGTGTGATGGTGGTCAACCCGGCGAAGCACCCGCATGTGAAGCAGGCGCTGGCCCAGGGCTTTGCCGACTGGGTGGTGTCGCCGGCCGGCCAGGCCAGCATCGCCGGCTACAAGATCGGCGGCGAGCAGCTGTTCTTTCCCAACGCGGGCAAGTGACGGTTGATGGTTGACGGTTGACGGTTGACGCGT
Source organism: Pseudaquabacterium pictum (assembly GCF_005403045.1). GTDB lineage: Bacteria > Pseudomonadota > Gammaproteobacteria > Burkholderiales > Burkholderiaceae_C > Pseudaquabacterium > Pseudaquabacterium pictum. The sequence continues at coordinate 205,961 of NZ_BJCL01000009.1, read as the reverse complement.
GGCGGGCCGGCGTATCCTGGGTCACCTGTCTGGAGACCTGCCATGCCCCAAGCCCGCTCCGCAAACGCTGTCCGCCTGGAGTTCGCGGCCGATTCCCTGGTGCAGTCCAACCTCTCCGGGGCGGCCTTCACCGGCGACTGGCTCTGGGTGGCCGGCGATGAAGCCTGCGGCCTGGACCGCCTGCGCCGGCTCGACCCCGTCGGCGCGGAAACACTGCGCTTCGGCGAGGTGCGCGACTTCCCGCTGCACGGTCTGCTGGACCTGCCGGGCGAGGACGGCGAGGAAGCCGATCTGGAAGGCATGGCCGTGGCCGACGGGTACCTGTGGGTGGTCGGCTCCCACGGGCTGAAGCGCAAGAACGCCAAGCCCGACCGCAGCCATGCCGACAACGCCAAGCGGCTGGCCAAGACAGCGCTGGACAGCAACCGCCGCCTGCTGGCCTGCCTGCCGATCGAGCTGGACGCCCAGGGCCAACCCTGCCTGGTGCGGCGCGCCCAGGACGGCCGCCAGGCGCTGCGCCTGGCGGGCGACGCCCGCCACAACCTGCTGACCCGCGCCCTGGCGGACGATCCCCACATCGGCCCCTACATGGCGATCCCGGGCAAGGACAACGGCTTCGACATCGAGGGCCTGGCCGTCGATGGCCGCCGGCTGCTGCTGGGCCTGCGCGGCCCGGTGCTGCGGGGCTGGTCCGCGGTGCTCGAGATCGAAGTCGAGGCGCATGACGGTGGCTTGCGCCTGGTGCCGCTGGACGGCAAGGGCACGCTGGTGCGCAAGCACTTCCTGCAGCTCGATGGCCTGGGCGTGCGTGACCTGCACTTTGCCGGCGACGACCTGTTCATCCTGGCCGGCCCGACGATGGTGCTCAACGGCGACATCCGGCTCTTCAAGTGGCCGGCCGCCCGGCAGGCCCTGGCCGCCAACCTCGAGCCGGTGCGCTTCGAGGACGCCCTGGTCACCTCGGTGCCCCTGCCGCACGGGCGCGGCACCAACCGGGCGGAAGCCATCTGCCAGCTGCCGCCCGGCCTGCCCGGCGGCAAGACGCAATGGCTGGTGCTCTACGACGCACCGGGCGCCGACCGCCGGGACGGCGCGCACGCCGTCTTCGGCGACCTGCTGCGGCGCGACTGAACGCTTCGGCTTTCCGGAAGTGTCCGTCTTGAAACGGCAGCTTCTTCCGATGGCGAGGCGGCGGCACAGTCGTTGGTTTTGCCGCCCTCCTCAACCCCTCGCCACCCGCACCCCACCATGCGCAGCTACCCCCGCAACAGCCCGGAAGCGGCCGCACGCATCGTCGCGCTGGTCCTCATCGCCGACGGCCAGATGTGCAGTGCCGAGGTCGCCGTGCTGCGGGCGCTGGGCGCCGAACGAGCCCTCGGGCTGGAGCCGCACCTGCTGCCGCACATCGTCTACACGCTGAGCGAGGAACTGCTGGCGGGCGGCGCGCAGGTCGGCGCCTACCTGGACCACATCGATGACGGCGCCCTGGCCCGGCTGATGGCGGAGGTCTCCGACCCCGCGCTCCAGCAGACGGTGTTGCGGCTGGCGCTGGCCACCGCACGTGCCGATGGCCGCCTGGCCGACGGCGAGACCCTGGTCATGCGTGCCGCGCGCCAGCACTGGAACCTGCCCGACGGCGAGGCGCCAGGCGCCCCGAAGCCGGCCCGCCGCCGCACGGGATGACGGTTCGCACAGGCCGCCCAGGCCGGCGAACGCAAACCATTCTCATCGCCACCGGTCGGACGTCTCAGGCTGGGACAGCCGGCCGGTTTTCCGCGGCTGAACTAGGGTTTCGCCCAGGTACCTGCCGCAGCCGGCTATGCAGATCATTGCATAAGCCGACGTCTGCGCATGGCGCGCGGGCGGGCGCCTCAACCTCCACCCAGCCCCTGCGGAGAAGAACACCATGCAGAAGAGCCTGCACATCAACCCGGAGAAATGCACCGGTTGCCTGCAATGCGAGATGGCCTGTTCCTACGAGAACTACGGCACCTACGCGCCGGCCAAGTCGCGCATCAAGGTGTTCGACTTCCACCACACCGGCCGCAAGGTGCCCTACACCTGCACCCAGTGCGACGAGGCCTGGTGCCTGCACGCCTGCCCGGTGGAGGCCATCACGGTCGACAAGGCCACCGGCGCCAAGGTGGTCAGTGAATCCACCTGCGTGGGCTGCAAGGTCTGCACCATCGCCTGCCCGTTCGGCACGGTGAACTATGTGCAGGAAACCGGCAAGGTGCAGAAGTGCGACCTCTGCGGCGGCGAGCCCGCCTGCGCCGAGGCCTGCCCCACCGGCGCCATCACCTACATCGACGCCAACTGGACCGGCCTGAACAAGATGGCCGCCTGGGCCGACAAGCTCGGCAACCAGCCCGGCGTCTGATCTTCAAGCTTCAAGGAGCACACACATGTCCTGGGCAGGAAAAATCCTCCGCGTCAACCTCAGCGCCGGCACCGTCACGTCCGAGCCGCTCAACATGACCTGGGCCAAGCAGTACCTCGGCTCGCGTGGTCTGGCCACCAAGTACCTGGTGGAAGAGATGGACGCCAAGACCGACCCGCTGTCGGCCGACAACAAGATCATCTGGGCCACCGGCCCGCTGACCGGCACCATGGCCTCCACCGGCGGCCGCTACACCGTCGTCACCAAGGGCCCGCTGACCGGGGCGATCGCCTGCAGCAACTCGGGCGGCTACTGGGGCGCCGAGCTGAAGATGGCCGGCTGGGACATGGTCATCTTCGAAGGCAAGTCGCCCAAGCCGGTCTACCTGAGCATCCAGGACGACCACGCCGAGCTGAAGGACGCCAGCCACCTGTGGGGCAAGAGCGTCTGGGAGACCGAAGAGATCCTGAAGAAGGCCGCGCAAGACCCGCAGGTGCGCGTCAGCTCCATCGGCCTGGCCGGTGAGAACCAGGTGCTGTACGCCGCCGTGGTGAACGACCTGCACCGCGCGGCCGGCCGCTCGGGCGTGGGCGCGGTGATGGGCAGCAAGAACCTGAAGGCCATCGCGGTGCGCGGCACCAAGGGCGTGGGCAACATCGCCAACCCCAAGGAGTTCATGAAGGTCACCTTCGAGAAGAAGAAGATCCTCGCCGACAACGCCGTCACCGGCCAGGGCCTGCCGACTTACGGCACCCAGGTGCTGATGAACGTGATCAACGAGATCGGCGCGCTGCCCACCCGCAACCACCGCGACAGCCAGTTCGAAGGCGCCAAGGACATCTCCGCCGAAGCCATGGCCACCCCGCGCGAGAGCGACGGCAAGAAGCAGCTGGTCACCAACCAGGCCTGCTTCGGCTGCACCATCGCCTGTGGCCGGATCTCCAAGATCGACCCCACGCACTTCAGCGTGGTCAACAAGCCGCAGTACTGGGGCGCCACCGGCGGCCTGGAATACGAGGCGGCCTGGGCCCTGGGTGCCGCCAACGGCGTCAACGACCTGGAAGCGCTGCAGTACGCCAACACCATCTGCAACGAGCAGGGCATGGACCCGATCACCTTCGGTGCCACCATCGGCGCGGTGATGGAGCTCTACGAGATGGGCGTGATCACCAAGGACATGCTGGGCTTGGACGCCCCGTTCGGCAGCGCCAAGGCGCTGTGCGAGCTGGCCGACATGACCGCCAACGGCGTGGGCTTCGGCAAGGAGATCGCCCAGGGCAGCAAGCGGCTGACCGCGAAGTACGGCCACCCCGACCTGAGCATGAGCGTCAAGGGCCAGGAATTTCCGGCCTACGACGGCCGTGGCATCCAGGGCATGGGCCTGGCCTACGCCACCAGCAACCGTGGCGCCTGCCACCTGCGCGGCTACACCGTCGCGTCTGAAGTGCTGGGCATCCCGGTCAAGACCGATCCGCTGGTGTCCGAAGGCAAGCCCGAGCTGGTGATGGCCTTCCAGGACGCCACCGCCGCGTTCGACTCCGCCGGCATCTGCATCTTCACCAGCTTCGCCTGGGGCCTGGCCGACGTGCAGCCGCAAGTGGCCGCCGCCTGCGGCGACGAGTTCACGCTGGAGAACCTGTCGCTGATCGGCGAGCGCATCTGGAACATGGAGCGCGACTTCAACAACCGCGCCGGCTTCACTGCCGCCGACGACAACCTGCCCAAGCGCCTGATGAACGAGGCGGTGAAGACCGGCCCGGCCAAGGGCCTGGTGAGCAAGCTGCCCGAGATGCTGCCCAAGTACTACGAGATCCGTGGCTGGGATGCCGGTGGCAACCTGAAGGCCGAGACCCGCGCCAAGCTCGGTCTCTGATCCAGCCCGGCTGGTGCTGACAGCAAGGCGGTTCTCGGACCGCCTTGTTCATTTCCGAAGAGAGTTTCCCCATGAAGCACGTGATCTTGGGCGCGGGCCCGGCCGGCGTGATCGCCGCCGAGACCCTGCGCAAGCATGCCCCGCACGACGACATCACCCTGATCGGTGACGAGCCCGAGGCGCCGTACTCCCGCATGGCCATCCCCTACCTGCTGATCGGCAAGGTGGGCGAGGAGGGCACCCACCTGCGCCACACGCCAGGCCATTTCGCGGCCCTGCGCATCGACGTGCGCCAGGCGCGGGCGCAGACGGTGGATGTGGACAAGCGCTGCGTGGTGCTGCAGGGCGGCGAGTCGGTGCCGTTCGACAAGCTGCTGATCGCCACCGGCTCCTCGCCCGCCTCGCCGCCGATCCCGGGCATCGACGGCCCGGGCGTGCATCCCTGCTGGACCCTGGCCGACGCCCGCGCCATCATGGCCCTGGCCAAGCCGGGCGCGAAGGTGCTGCAGATGGGCGCCGGCTTCATCGGCTGCATCATCATGGAAGCCCTGGCGATGCGCGGCGTGAAGCTCAGCGTGGTGGAGATGGGCGACCGCATGGTGCCGCGCATGATGGGCCCCACGGCCGGCGGCATGATCAAGGCTTGGTGCGAGCGCAAGGGCGTGGCGGTGTACACCGGCGCCCGGGTCGAGGCCATCGAGCGGCCCGCACCGGCACCGGCCGCGCCGCGGCCGTCGATGCGCCCGTCGCCCGAGCCGGCCGTCAAGCCCACGCTGCTGCAGAAGCTGGGCAATGCCATCGGCGTGGTGCACATCCCCGCGCCACCGCCGCCGGCGCCCTGGCCCAAGCCCGAACCCGCAACGCCTGCCGCCGGCCCGATGCAGGTGCGCCTGTCCACCGGCCAGGTGCTGGAGGCCGATCTGGTCATCAGCGCCACCGGCGTGCGGCCCAACATCGGCTTCCTCGAGCACTCCGGCGTGCGCTGCCTGGTCGGCGTGCTGACCGACGAGCACCTGCAGACCAACGTGCCCGGCATCTACGCGGCGGGCGACTGTGCCGAGGCCTTCGACAAGGTCAGCGGCCAGACCATCGTCAGCGCCATCCAGCCCAATGCGGCCGAGCAGGCGCGGGTGGCCGCCCTCAACATGGCGCACCGCGGCCCCACGCCGCTGGCCGAGCTGAAGGGCGTGACCCAGATCAACGTGCTCGACACCCTGGGCATGATCTCCGCCAGCTTCGGCAAGTGGGATGGCGTGCCTGGCGGCGAGCAGGTGGAGCTGACCGACCGCGAGGCCGGCAAGCTGCTGAGCCTGCAGTTCAGCGGCAACCAGCTGATCGGCTGCAACTCGGTCGGCTGGACCGAGCATGTGGGCGTGATGCGCGGTCTGGTCGAAGGCCAGGTGCAGCTGACCGACGAGTGGAAGCAGCGCCTGATGCACGACCCCACGCTGTTGATGGAGGCCTACCTGGCCAATGCCCAGGCGCAGGCCGACATGGCCCTGGTGCGCCAGCGCTGACCGGGCTGGTTGCCGCCGATGAAGATCACCTTCAAGCTCTACGCCAGCCTCACCGAGTACCTGCCGCCTGCGGCCCGGCGCGACAACCGCATCGAGATGGAGGTGGCGGCCGGCGCCACCATCGCCCAGATCATCGAGCCGCTGGGCATGCCGCCGAAGCTGGTGCACCTGGTGCTGGTCAACGGCGTCTACATCCCGCCGGAAGAACGGGCCACGCGCACCTTCGTCGATGGCGATGTGCTGGCCATCTGGCCGCCGATTGCCGGCGGGTGATGGCGTGCAGGGCCACTACCCGGCGGAGTTCCACCGTGAGCAGGGCTTCACCGAGGCCGACTGGCTGACCTGCCTGCCCGGGGCGGTGCGTGGCTGCCCGCTGGCCATCACCGGCCCCGGCCGGGCCACGGTGCAGATCGGCGCCGGCACGCTGCAACTGGCCTGGCAGGTGCGGCCGCCGCGGCAGATTGCGCTGATGCGCATGCCGGTGCTGGCCACCCACTACCGCTTCGACGGCGTGGCCGAGGCCGACCGCCAGGCCTTCATGAAGTTCTTCGACCTCTACACCCAGCGGGGCGGTGGGTGAGCCCGGACACCAACCGTCCCGAGGACGGTTGGTGCCTGGCGAACCGGCCGCGCTCAGTGAGGCCGTGGGGGCGGCGGGGTCAGACCCGCATGCGGCCAGCCCAGCAGTTCGGCCAGCCGCGTCACCACCCAGGTGGCCTCGGCCGCACTGAAGCCGCTGCCGTCGGCCGCCAGGCCGGCCTCGGTGCGTTCGAGCACCAGGTCCTCGCTCAGGCCCTGGTCATGCAGGCGGGCCTGGCAAGGCTCGACCAGCATCTGCGCCATGTCCTCGCACAGCTCGTAGCGGGCACGGAAGTCGTCGCGCGGCAGGGTGAGGCGGCCACGGGCATCGCGGTGCACCGCCTCGAAGGACGGCGGGATGTGGATCTGGGAGTCGTCGGACATGGGGTGGAAACACCGGCCTTGTGGCGCTGCGCAGACCCCATTGTCCGTGCCTGGCCGGCGCTGCCAGGGCTGCTGCAGAATCCGCCCCGTCTGCCGCAGCCCGCGGCACCGCGTCCGTGCTTGGGGAGCCCGGGATGACGCCATCGGAGTTGAGCGCCTGGCTCGCCGCCCACGGGGCTGCCCTGAGCTTCACGCCGCAGCACCTGCTGGCCTATGCCGCCGGCGGGCTGGCCGTGGCCTTTGCGGCGGCCGGCGCGCTGGTGCGCACCATGACTCCGCTGCGCTGGCTGGCGGTGGGCAGCAACCTGGGGTTCCTGGCCTTCGGCGCGCTGTTCCCGTCGCCCACCACGCTGGTGGTGGCGGCGGTGCTGCTGCCGATCAACCTGTACCGGCTGCGCGAGATCCTGCGCCTCACCCGCCAGGTGCAGGCCGCCACCAGCCGCAGCGACCTGGCCGGCCTGTGGCTGCGGCCGTACATGAAGCCGCGCAAGCTGGCCGCCGGCGCGGTGCTGTTCCGCCGCGGCGATGCCGCCACGCGGCTCTACCTGCTGGCCGACGGCCAGCTGCAGTTGCAGGAGATCGGCCAGGCGATCGCGCCGGGCCGGGTGTTCGGCGAGATCGCGCTGTTCTCGCCGTCCAAGCGACGCACCCACACCGCCGTCTGCCTGACCGCCTGCACCGTGCTGCAGATCCACGAGGACACGGTGCGCCAGCTGTACGTCGAGAACCCGGCCTTCGGCTTCCACCTGATCGGCCTGGTGGCCGCACGCTTGTCCGACGATGTCGGGCGTGCCGGGCCACCGCCCGGCTGAGCGCGCCTCAGGTGGCGCAGCCGGCTTCCACCGCGGCCTGCGGCTTCACCGGCACCGGCTCGGGCACGCGGTAGCCGTAGCGCACGGCCGTCAGCTCGGCCAGGATGCTGATGGCGATTTCCGGCGGGGTGCGTGCGCCGTTCTTCAGCCCCACCGGGCCGTGGATGCGCGCCAGCTGGTCGTCGGTGATGCCGAAGTGTTCCTTCAGCCGCGCCTTGCGCTTGGCCTGGTTGGCGCGCGAGCCGATGGCGCCGATGTAGAACGCCGGGCTGTTGACCGCCTCCATCAGCGCCAGGTCGTCCATCTTCGGGTCGTGCGTCAGCGCGATGATCGCGGTGTGGCCGTCGGGCTTCATCTCGACCACGGTGTCGTCGGGCATGCTGCGCAGCAGCGTGGCGCCGGGCACCTCGAAACCGGTGGCGTATTCCTCGCGCGGGTCGCAGACCAGCACCTGGTAGTCCAGCGCGGTGGCCATCTGCGCCAGGTACTGCGTCATCTGGCCGGCGCCGATCAGCAGCAGCCGCCAGCGCGGGCCGTGGTGGGTGACCAGGGTGGTGTCGTCGAGCGCCAGCTCGTCGGTGGTGTTGCCGGGCTGCAGGTCGACCTCGCCACTGGCAATGGTCAGCACCCGGCGCACCCGCTCGCCGCGGTCCAGCCTGGCCAGCAGGTCATCGAGCCGAGTGCGTGGCTGCACCGGCTCCAGCACCAGTTCGATCAGGCCGCCGCAGGGCAGGCCGAAGCGCTGGGCGGTGTCGGTGTCGATGCCGTAGCGCACCACCTGCGGCAGGCCGGTGGTCAGCGCGCCGGCGCGGGCCTTGTCGACCAGGTCGTCTTCGATGCAGCCGCCCGACACGCTGCCGGCCACCAGGCCGTCGTCGCGCAGCGCCACGCTGCTGCCTGGCGGGCGCGGGGCCGAGCCCCAGGTGCGGGTGATGGTGCCGAGCACCACTCGGTGCCCTTGGGCCAGCCAGGTGGTGGCCTGGCGCAGCACATTCAGATCGACGTTGTCCATGGTGGTCTGGCTTCAAGAGCGCGGGGGAGGCAGTGGAACCTAACGGCTGCCGGCCTGCCCGGCGATGCCGCGCATTCCCCTAGGAAGCGCACAGCATACGGCGTCGCCTGGCGCGGGGCCAACCCTTATGTCGGCGGCTTCATAAGGGAAACCGAATCGATGCGCCGCCATGCCGATCTGCCTAGCATCCGCCCGGCCTGCCGAGGCCCGCCCCGGGCGCCACGGCTTCAGACACCGCACACCAACCTCCAGGAGACGCTTCCATGGGCATGCAGATCACCCTCACCGTCAACGGCGAGTCCGTCACGCGGGAGGCCGAACCGAACCAGTTGCTGGTGCACTTCATCCGCGACACCCTGCGCCTGACCGGCACCCACGTGGGCTGCGACACCACCCAGTGCGGCGCCTGCACCGTGCATGTGGACGGCAAGGCGGTGAAGAGCTGCGGCATGCTGGCCGCCCAGGCCGCTGGCAAGGCCGTGACCACGATCGAGGGCCTGGCCGCCGCCGACGGCACGCTGCACCCGATGCAGGCCGCCTTCCGCAGCTGCCACGGCCTGCAGTGCGGTTTCTGCACGCCGGGCATGGTGATGAGCGCCATCGACCTGGTGCAGCACCACGGGTGTCACAACGAGCAACAGGTGCGCGAGGCGCTGGAAGGCAACATCTGCCGCTGCACCGGCTACCACAACATCGTCAAGGCCGTGCAGCAGGGTGCTGCCGCCATGCAAGCCTGAACCGGAGCGCAACACCATGAACGCACGCCAAGGTTTCATCGGCCAGTCGGTCGAGCGCCGCGAGGACAGCCGCTTCCTCACCGGCAAGGGCCAGTACACCGACGACATCAGCCTGCCCGGGCAGACCCACGCCTTCTTCCTGCGCAGCCCGTATGCGCATGCCCGCATCACGCGCATCGACACCAGCGCCGCCGCCAAGGCGCCGGGCGTGGTCGGCATCCTGACCGGTGACCACTTCAAGGCCGTGGGCGGCCTGCCCTGCGGCTGGCTGATCAACAGCCTGGACGGCCAGCCGATGAAGGAGCCCAAGCACCCGGTGCTGGCCGACGGCAAGGTGCGCTACGTGGGCGACCGCGTGGCCCTGGTGGTGGCCGAGACGCTGGACCAGGCCGCCGCCGCGGCCGAGCTGATCGAGGTCGACTATGAAGAGCTGACGCCGGTGGTGGACGCGCTGACCGCGCCGCAGATCGCGTCGTCGGTGCATGACGAGGCGCCCGACAACCGCGTCTACCAGTGGGGCATCGGCGACAAGGACGGCACCGCCGCCGCCATGGCCACGGCCGCGCATGTCACCACGCTGACCTACCGCAACAACCGGCTGATCCCGAACGCGATGGAGCCGCGCTGCGCCAACGCCAGCTACGACGTCAACGCCGACAACTACACGCTGTACGTCGCCAACCAGAACCCGCACGTCGAGCGGTTGCTGATGTGCGCCTTCGTGCTCGGCATCCCCGAGCACAAGATGCGCGTGGTGGCGCCCGACGTGGGCGGCGGCTTCGGCAGCAAGATCTTCCTGTACGGTGAAGAAACCGCCATCGTCTTCGCCAGCAAGCTGCTGAAGCGCCCGATCAAGTGGACCAGCAGCCGCAGCGAGGCCTTCCTGTCCGACGCCCACGGCCGCGACCATGCCACCACGGTGAGCCTGGGCCTGGACAAGGACGGCAAGTTCCTGGCGCTGCAGGTGCACACCACGGCCAACCTGGGCGCCTACCTGTCGACGTTTGCCAGCAGCGTGCCCACCATCCTGTACGCCACCCTGCTGGCCGGCCAGTACGCCACGCCCAAGATCTGGTGCGCGGTGGATGCGATGTTCACCAACACCGCGCCGGTCGATGCCTACCGCGGCGCCGGCCGGCCCGAGGCCACCTACGTGGTCGAGCGCATCGTGGAAACCGCCGCGCGGGAACTGGGCATCGACCCGGCCGAGCTGCGCCGCCGCAACTTCATCACCACCTTCCCCTACGCCACGCCCGTGGGCCTGACTTACGACACCGGCGACTACGAAGCCACCATGGCCCGCGCCATCGAGCTGGCTGACGTGGCCGGCTTCGAGGCCCGCAAGGCCGCATCGGCCGCCAAGGGCCTGAAGCGCGGCCTGGGCTACAGCGCCTACATCGAGGCCTGCGGCATCGCCCCCAGCAGCGTGGCCGGCGCCCTGGGCGCCCGCGCCGGCCTGTTCGAGGCCGGTGAGGTGCGGGTGCACCCCACCGGCAAGGTGACGATCTTCACCGGCAGCCACAGCCACGGCCAGGGCCACGAGACCACCTTTGCGCAGGTGGTGGCCGACAAGCTGGGCATCCCGATGGACGACATCTCCATCGAGCATGGCGACACCGCCAAGGTGCTGTTCGGCATGGGCACCTACGGCAGCCGCTCGCTGGCCGTGGGCGGCACGGCCATCGTCAAGGCGGTCGACAAGATCATCGCCAAGGGCAAGAAGATCGCCGCCCACCTGCTGGAAGCCGCCGACACCGACATCGTCTACGAGGGTGGCGAGTTCAAGGTGGCCGGCACCGACAAGAAGGTGCCGTTCGCCGCGGTGTCGTTGACGGCCTATGTGCCGCACAACTTCCCGCACGACAAGCTGGAGCCGGGCCTGAACGAGAACGCGTTCTACGACCCCAGCAACTTCACCTACCCCGCCGGCACCTACATCTGCGAGGTGGAAGTCGATCCCGCCACCGGCCACACCCGCATCGACCGCATGACGGCCTGCGACGACTTCGGCAACGTCATCAACCCGATGATCGTCGAAGGCCAGGTGCACGGCGGCCTGGCCCAGGGCATCGGCCAGGCGCTGCTGGAACACGGCGTCTACGACACCGAGACCGGCCAGTTGCTGACCGGCAGCTACATGGACTACGCCATGCCGCGTGCCGACGACCTGCCCAGCTTCAACGTCGAGACCGCCAAGGGCACGCCCTGCACCCACAACCCGCTGGGTGTGAAGGGCTGCGGCGAGGCCGGTGCCATCGGCTCGCCGCCGGCGGTGATCAATGCCATCTGCCATGCCCTGGGCATCAAGGATGTGCCAATGCCCGCCACGCCCTACACTGTGTGGAAGGCCGTGCAGGCTGCCCGCTGATCCGCCAGGAGACACAAGACCATGCAAGCTTTCGCCTACTCCAATCCCGCCTCGGTGGCCGATGCCGCCCGTGCCGGTGCCGCCGACGGCGCCAAGTTCATCGCCGGCGGCCAGACGCTGCTGTCGTCGATGAAGCTGGGCCTGGCCGCGCCCGAGGCGCTGGTCGACCTCGGCGCCATTGCCGACCTGAAGGGCATCACCGTGTCCGGTGGCACCGTCAAGATCGGCGCCATGACCACCCACGCCGCGGTGGCCGCCAGTGCCGACGTGCAGAAGGCCATCCCGGCGCTGGCCCACCTGGCCGGCAACATCGGTGATCGCCAGGTGCGCAACCGCGGCACCATCGGCGGCAGCCTGGCCAACAACGACCCGGCCGCCTGCTACCCGGCAGCGGTGCTGGGCCTGGGCGCCACGGTGCACACCAACACCCGCAGCATCGCCGCCGATGACTTCTTCACCGGCATGTTCTCCACCGCCCTGAACGAAGGCGAAGTCATCACCGCGGTGAGCTTCCCCATCCCCGAGAAGGCCGGCTGGCAGAAGTTCAAGCAGCCGGCATCGCGCTTCTCGATCGTGGGCGTGTTCGTCAGCAAGGGCCCGCAAGGCGTGCGCGTGGCGGTCACCGGTGCTGGTTCGGGTGTGTTCCGCGCGTCGGATCTGGAAACCAAGCTGGCCGCCAACTGGTCGGCCGCCGCGCTGAACGGCGCCACCGTCAGCGCCGAGGGCCTGAACAGCGACCTGCACGGCTCGGCAGAGTACCGGGCCGCGCTGATCCCGGTGCTGGCCGGCCGCGCTGTCGCCTGAGCCTTCCGTCCCGCCTGTGAAAACGCCGCACCCGGTGCGGCGTTTTTCTTGGAGCCTCGACTTGTCCGACACCGCCCTGCCCACCAGCATCGACGACACCCTGGCCCGCCTGTCGGCGCTGGACTATGTGGCCGACCGCCAGCTGGCCACGTGCGTCTACCTGGCGCTGAAGCTGCAGCGCCCGCTGTTCCTGGAGGGCGAGCCCGGCACCGGCAAGACCGAGATCGCGCGCACCCTGGCAACGATGCTGGGCCGGCCGCTGATCCGGCTGCAGTGTTACGAGGGGCTGGACCTGGCTGGCGCGGCGTACGAGTGGAACTATGGCCGCCAGATGATGGAAATCCGGCTCGCAGAGGCCACCGGTGGTGGCGCCAAGGAGAGCCGCGACGCCCTGGCCAACGAGCTGTTCAGTGAGCGCTTCCTCACCAAGCGCGCCTTGCTGCAGGCCATCGACCCGGCCAATCCGGTGCCGCCGGTGCTGCTGATCGACGAGCTCGACCGCGCCGACGAGCCCTTCGAGGCCTTCCTGCTGGAGGTGCTGGCCGACTACCAGATCACCATCCCCGAGCTGGGCACGGTGAAGGCCAGCCAGCCGCCGATCGTCATCCTCACCAGCAACCGCACGCGCGAGATCCATGACGCGGTCAAGCGCCGCTGCCTGTACCACTGGGTCGACTTCCCGGATGCCAAGCGCGAGCTGGACATCCTGCAGCGCCGCGTGCCCGGCATCGGCCCGGCGCTGGCGGCGCAGATCGTCGCCTTCATCCAGAAACTGCGCAGCCTGGAGCTGACCAAGCTGCCCGGCATCGCCGAGACCATCGAATGGACCCGTGCGCTGATGGAGCTGGATGCGATGGTGCTCGATCCCGAGGTGATCCAGCACACGCTGGGCGTGCTGCTGAAGTACCAGGACGACATCGCCCGCATGCAGGGCAGCGAGGCCGCCCGCCTGCTCGACCAGGTGCGAGAGGAAGCCCGCGTCGCCGGAGGCTGACCGGGGCTGACCTGCTGCCATGCTGTTCAGCAAGAACTCCCCCGGCCACCTGGCCGAGAACGTGATGCACTTTGCCCGCGTGCTGCGCACCGCCGGCATGCCGGTGGGCAGCGACCGGGTGCACACCGCGCTGGCGGCGCTGCAGGTGGCGGGGCTGGAGAGCAAGCGGGATTTCCACGCCGTGCTGTCGGCCTGCCTGATCGACCGCATCGAGCACCGCGAGCTGTTCGACCAGGCCTTCGTGCTGTTCTGGCGCGATCCGGACCTGATGGGCCGCATGCGCGCGCTGCTGCTGCCCAAGGTCAACCTGAAGGAGGGCGCCCAGCCGCCGCCGCCCGAGAACCGCCGCCTGGGCGATGCGCTGTTCCCGCACCAGCCCAACCGCCCGCCCGACGAGCCCGAGCAGGAGCAGGTGGAGATCCATGCCGAGCTGACCTGGAACGACCGCGAGGTGCTGCGCCAGGCCGATTTCGACACCATGACGGCCGACGAGTGGCGCGAGGCCCAGCGCCTGCTTCGGCAGCTGCAGCTGGTGTTCGAGCCGCTGCCCACCCGCCGCACCCGGCGCGCCACCCGCCCCGGCACCGCCGACTGGCGCGCCACGCTGGCGGCCATGGCCCGCCATGGCGGCGAGCTGTGGGACACCCGCTGGCGTGCGCCGCGCATCCAGCCCGCGCCGCTGCTGGTGCTGGCCGACATCAGTGGCTCGATGAGCCGCTACTCGCGCATGCTGCTGCACTTCGCCCATGCCCTCGGCCATGCCGATGCCAAGGTCGAGAGCTTCGTCTTCGGCACCCGGCTCACCCGCACCACCCGCCTGCTGAAGAGCCGCGACCCCGACATCGCCGTGGGCCAAGTGGTGCGCGCGGTGGCCGACTGGTCGGGCGGCACCCGCATCACCACCAGCCTGCATGATTTCAACCAGCACTGGGCGCGCCGGGTGCTGACCGGCCGCACCACGGTGCTGCTGATCTCCGACGGCCTGGAGCATGGCGACACGAAGCAGCTGTCTTTCGAGATGGAGCGCCTGCACAAGCGCTGCCGCCGCCTGGTGTGGCTGAACCCGCTGCTGCGCTTCGCCAAGTTCGAGCCGCGTGCCGCCGGCATCCAAGCCATGCTGCCGCACTGCGACAAGTTCCTGCCGGCACACAACCTGCAGAGCCTGGCCGATCTGGTGGGCGTGCTGTCCGCGCCTGACGCAACGCCCCGCCGCCCGCACTGAACCCTCTCATTTCTCCCCTTCCGGATCCACCATGGAACTCACCAGCCAACAGACATTGCCCGTTGCCCAGGCCCAGGCCTGGGAGGCGCTCAACGACATCAGCCTGCTCAAGGAATGCATTCCCGGCTGCGACGGCATCACCGCCACCGGCGAGAACCTGTACGAGGTGCTGATCACCGCCGCCATCGGCCCGGTGAAGGCCAAGTTCAAGGGCAAGCTGCAACTGGAGAACCTGCAGCCGCCCAACAGCTACACCCTGCGCTTCGAAGGCCAGGGTGGTGCGGCCGGCCACGGCAAGGGCACCGCCGAGGTCAGGCTCGAAAGCGCCGGCCCGCGCAGCACCGTGCTGCACTACACCGCCAAGGCCACCGTAGGCGGCAAGATCGCCCAGCTGGGCTCGCGCCTGGTCGACATGGCGGCGCAGAAGATGGCCACCGAGTTCTTCGACACCTTCAACACCAAGCTGCAGGCGCGCTACCAGGTGGCGCCCGAGCCGTTGCCGGCGGTGGTGGCACCAGCGCCGCAAGGTCTGGTTGCAAAGCTGCTGGCGTGGTTGAAGCGCCTGTTCGGCGGCTGACACGGCCCCGGCGCGGAGAATCACCGCCATGCAATCCCGCGGTGTCCATCTCCAGTACAGCTTCGAGTCCACCGGCCAGCGCGGCGCTGCGCTGCACAACCCGCTGTTCGAGTTACTGCAGGCCGTGCATGAGCACGGCTCGATCCAGCATGCGGCCAAGCACCTGGGCGCCAGCTACCGCCACATCTGGGGTGCGCTCAAGCGCTGGGAAGCCACGCTGGGCGAGCCGCTGGTCACCTGGTCCCAGGGCCAGCCGGCGCGGCTGACGCCCTTTGCCGACCGCCTGCTGTGGGCCGAAAAGCGGGCCCGCGCCCGCCTGACGCCGCACATCGAGGCGCTGCGCGCCGAGCTGGAGCGGGTGCTGGCCGAGGCGCTGGACGGCAGCCAGCATGTGCTGACCGTCTTCGCCAGCCACGACCTGGCGCTGCCGATGCTGCGCGACCTGGCCAACCGCGACCACGGTCTGCACATCGACCTGCGCTTTGCCGGCAGTGTGGATGCGCTGGCGGCCTTGTCGCAGGGCCGCTGCCGGGTGGCCGGCTTCCACGTGCCGGCGCTGCCGGGCGGCTCGCGCCAGTTCGCCGCGGCGATGAAGCCGCTGCTCAAGCCCGGCCTGCACAAGCTGATCGGCTGCGTGCGCCGCACCCAGGGCCTGATGGTGCAGCCCGGCAACCCGCTGGGCCTGCAGGGTCTGGCCGACCTGGTGCCGCGCAATGGCCGCACGCCGCGATTCCTCAACCGGCAGAGCGGCTCGGGCACGCGGCTGCTGATGGACCACCTGCTGGCCGAGCAGGGCCTGGCGCCCGAGGCCATCCCCGGCTGGTTCCAGCCGCCCGAGGACAGCCACCTGGCCGTCGCCGCCGCGCTGGCCAGCGGCGGGGCCGATGCCGGCCCGGGCATCGAGGCGGCGGCCCGGGCCTTCGGCCTGGGCTTCCTGCCGCTGATCGAGGAAGACTATTTCCTGGTGTGCCTGAAGGATGCACTCGAGCACCCCGCGGTGCTGAAGCTGCGCGAGGCGCTGGCCAGCACCGCCTGGCAGCAAGCGCTGCAGGCCCTGCCGGGCTACGCGCCGTCCAGCGGCGGCCAGGTGCTGTCGCTGACCCAGGCGCTGCCGTGGTGGAACTTCCGCCAGGCCAAGAAGCCGGCCGGCGACGGGCTGCAGCCGGCTTGAGGGCGGGCCGGCTCAGCAGGCCGCCGGATCCCCCTGCAGCCGCAGCAGATCGGCCAGGCTGCGGCCGGGCTCGTCGCGGAAGCGTTCGTCCAGCACGGTGATGGCGGCGATGCGGTCGACACGGAAGCTGCGGAAGTCCTGCCGGGTCTCGCACCAGGCGGCCAGCGTCCATACCTGGCCCCAGAAGAAGCTGCCCAGCGGCCGCACGGTGCGCGTGCTGGCCTGGCCCTTCAGGTCCAGGTAACGCAGCTGCAGCTTGCGGCGGGCCTCGGTGGCCAGGCGCAGCGTCTCCAGCCGGGCACGGGTGTCGGCATCGGGCCCCACCGGCGGCGCGTAGACGGCCAGGCTCTCGGCGGCGGCGCGGGTGGCCGGCGGCAGCACCGCCAGCATCTTCGACAGCGCGGCCTCGGCCTGGGCCGCCAGCGGCCCGTCCAGCCGCGGCTGGGCCAGGCGGATGGCAGCCACCAGGGCCTGGGCCTCGCCGGCGGTGAACATCAGCGGCGGCAGGTCGAAGCCGGCGCGCATGCGGTAGCCCACGCCGGCCTCGCCCTCGATCGGCACGCCCTGGCCCTGCAGGTCGGCCACGTCGCGGTAGACGGTGCGGGTGGACACCTGCAGCCGCCCGGCCAGCCACTGGGCGGTGCTGAGCCGCCGGCCGCGGATCAGCTGCACGGTCTGGAACAGGCGGTCGGCGCGGCGCATGTTGCAAGCCTACTCGCCGTCCCAGTAGTCGACCACCTGGCCGTTGCGCACCAGCACATGGTCGGTCTGCGGCGCGTCCCCCGGCGTGGTGCCGGGCCGGGCGTCGAACCAGCCGGTCTTGCCGCTGTCGGGGTAGTCGCAGATCTCGGGTGTGTGCTGGCTGCTGAAGGCCAGGTAGCGCAGCTCGGTGGATCCGGTGTTGGTGATGGCATGCGCCGTCTCCGGCCCGCCGGCGGGGCAACCCACCACATCGCCTTCGCGCAGCGGATGGCGGCGCCTGCCGTGGCGCAGCTCGCCGGTGCCGGCCAGCACCACGAACAGCTCGTCGTTGTGGCGGTGGCTGTGGAACGGGAAGGCCTGCCTGCCCGGCGGCACCGCCACCAGGCTGCAGCCCAGGTGGGTCAGCCCCAGCGTGCTGCCGATGCGGCCGGCGCGCATGGCGATGCGCTGCGCGATGGCGGGCGGTGGTGCCCAGTCGGCCGGGCGGGGCAGCAGGGGCACATCGGCCAGGTTCAGCAGGGGGGCGGGCATGGGCTGTCCTCGTCGTCGGGGTGGGTCCAGGCCTGGATGCTGCGCCGGGCCTGCTGACAACGGCATGGCAGCAGCCTGTCGCCGGTTTGCATCGGGTCGACCGAGGCCGGCCGGCGCAGCCGGCGCCTGCCGACAATGCGCCATGCGTGCCAACCAAGACTTCAAGGGCAACAAGCAGTCCCTGCCCAGCAAGCCCTGCACGGTGTGCGGCCGGGCGATGACCTGGCGCAAGGCCTGGGCCAAGAACTGGGCCGAGGTCAGGCACTGCTCCGACGCTTGCCGCCGCGGCACGCCGCGCGGGGGAGTGCAGCGTGCCTGAACCGTTGCGCCACCTGGTGCTGGTGCTGGGCGACCAGCTCGACCGCAGCAGCAGCGCCTTCGACGGCTTCGACGCCGCGCAGGACGCGGTGTGGATGGCCGAGGTGGCCGAGGAATCGACCCACATCCCGTCCTCCAAGCAGCGCACCGTGCTGTTCCTGTCGGCGATGCGGCACTTCGCGCACGACCTGCGCCGCGACGGCATCCCGCTGCACCACCGCCAGTTGGACGACCCCGCCAACCAGCACAGCCTGGCTGCCGAGCTGGACGCCGCCATCACCCGCCTGCGCCCCGCCGGGCTGGTGCTGACGGCCCCTGGCGACTGGCGGGTGCTGCAGGCGCTGCGCGGCGTGGCCCGCCAGCACGGCCTGCCGCTGGACCTGCGCGACGACCGCCACTTCTTCAGCACCGTGCGTGACTTCGCCGACCATGCCAGCGGCCGCAAGCAGCTGCGCATGGAGTACTTCTACCGGGCAATGCGCCAGCGCCACCGCATCCTGATGGATGGCGACCAGCCCTGCGGCGGGCAGTGGAACTTCGACGCCGACAACCGCCAGGCCTTCGGCCGCGACGGCCCCGGCCTGCTGCCGCCACCCACCCGCGTGGCGCCCGATGCCACCACCGAGGCGGTGATCACGCTGGTGGCGCAGCGCTTCGCCGGCCATCCCGGCCAGGCCCGGCCCTTCGGCTGGCCGGTCACCCGCGCCCAGGCCCTGCAGGCGCTGGACGACTTCATCACCCACCGCCTGCCGCACTTCGGCACCTGGCAGGACGCGATGTGGGCCGGCGAGCCCTGGCTGTACCACGCCCACCTCGGTGCGGCGCTCAACCTCAAGCTGCTCAACCCGCGCGAGGTGGTGGCCCGTGCCGAGGCCGCGTACCGTGCGGGCCAGGCGCCGCTGCCGGCGGTGGAGGGTTTCATCCGCCAGATCCTGGGCTGGCGCGAGTACGTGCGCGGCATCTACTGGACGATGATGCCTGGCTACGCCGAGCACAACGCGCTGGACGCACAGCAGCCGCTGCCGGCCTTCTTCTGGACGGGCGACACGCCGATGGCCTGCCTGCGCGACGCCATCGGCCAGACCTTGCAGCATGGCTATGCCCACCACATCCAGCGGCTGATGGTCACCGGCCTGTACACCCTGCTGCTGGGCGTGCAGCCGCAGCAGGTGCATGCCTGGTACCTGGGCGTCTACGTGGACGCGGTGGAATGGGTGGAGCTGCCCAACGTGCTGGGCATGGCGCTGTTCGCCGATGGCGGCGTGATGGCCAGCAAGCCCTACGCCGCCACCGGCAAGTACATCCAGCGCATGGGCAACCACTGCAGCGGCTGCCGCTTCGACCCGGCGCAATCCACCGGCGACAAGGCCTGCCCCTTCACCACGCTGTACTGGGACTTCCTGGGCCGGCATGAAGCGCGGCTGGCCGCCAACCCGCGCATGGCGCTGCAGGTGAAGAACCTGGCCCGGCTGTCGGCCGACCAGCGCAGCGCCATTGCCGCGCGGGCCGATGCCATCCGTGCCGGTGCCCTGGCCACCTGATGCCCATGCCCAGCGAGCTGTTCCCGCCCACCCTGGCCGCCGCGCAGCTGCGCATCGCCGCCATCGACCCCGCGGCCTATGCCCGCAGCCGCAACCACCTGGGCGGGGCCGTCACCCGGCTGTCGCCCTACCTGGCGCACGGCATCGTCAGCCTGACCCAGGTGGCCGCCGGCGTGGCCGAACGCCATGCCCTGCCGCTGACCCACAAGCTGGTGCAGGAGCTGGGCTGGCGCGCCTTCTTCCACCATGTGGCCCGGCACCGGGGCGAGGACATCCTGCAGAGCCTGCATGCCGGCCCGCGCCCCGAGGCCGACTACGACCCGGCGCTGCCCGACGATGTGCGCCAGGCCCGCACCGGCGTGCCGGCCATCGACCAGGCGGTGCGTGCGCTGTATGCCACCGGCTGGCTGCACAACCATGCGCGCATGTGGCTGGCCAGCTATGTGGTGCATGTGCGCGGTGTGCACTGGCGCGCCGGTGCCGACTGGATGCTGGCCCACCTGCTCGATGGCGACCGCGCCAGCAACCACCTCAGCTGGCAGTGGGTGGCCGGCACCGCCAGCCACAAGCCCTACCTGTTCAATGCCGAGAACGTGGCCCGCTACACCGCCGGCAGCCATGACGCCTGGGACAGCCGCGGCAGCATGATCGACACCGGCTACGACACGCTGGAGACCTGGGCCCGCGGCCAGGCGCCGCTGCCGCGCCACCGGCCCGCCGGTGGGGGCGTGACCGAGCCGGTGCTGTGGCAACAACTGCCGCCCGGCGTGCCAGCACCGGGTGAACTGCCGCCTGCCGATCTGGTGGCCGGCCGCCAGGTGCAGCTGGTGCACCCCTGGGCGCTGGCCGAGCCGCCCGCCGATGCCGACCCCGCCGTGCTGCGCCTGGGCGTGTGGCCGGCCGAGCACTTCAGCCGCTGGCCCTGGACGGCGCGGCGCTTCGCCTTCGTGGCCGCGCGCATGGCGGCGGTGTGCCCGCTGGTGGTGTGGGCCAACACCGCCGGCCTGCAGCGGGCGCTGCGGCCGGCCGCGCGGGTGCGCACCATCCAGCATCCCGAGCTGCCGGCCAGTTGGCCCACCGCCTGGCGCCAGCCGCCGACGCCCTTCCTGCCCGAGCCTGGCAGTGCCTGCAGCTCGTTCTCGCAGTACTGGCGCCAGGCCACGCGGCGCATCGCCACACTCGACGAACTGCCAGGCTGGCCGCTGCCGCAACAGGCCGGGCTGTTCTAGCGGACAGCCTGGGCGGCTGCAGCATCGGCGATGATGCCGGCGTCGCCGCTCCGACGCTGTTGCAGAAACCGCCCATGCCCCTGATGCCCAACCGCCGCCACACGCTGGCCTGGCTGGCTGCCGCCGGTCTGCCGGCCGGTGCCGCCGCGCAGGCCACGCCGCCGGTGCCTGCCCCGGCCACTGCTCCCACCGCCGCCCCGCCACGCCTGGGCATCGCGCTGCCGCCGCTGGCGCTGCGCCAGCGCACGCTGGCCAACGGCCTGCAGGTGGTCAGTCTGCCCACCGCCGGGCCGGACGCGGGCGGCACCGTCAGCGTGCAGGTCTGGTACCGGGTGGGTGGCAAGGACGATCCGGCCGGCCGCTCGGGCTTTGCGCATCTCTTCGAACACCTGATGTTCAAGCGCACCAAGCACATGCCCGACGAGATGTTCGACCGCCTGACCGAGGACGTGGGCGGCCAGAACAACGCCTTCACCGCCGAGGACATGACGGCCTACCAGAGCGAGGTGCCGTCCAACCACCTGGAACGCATCCTCTGGGCCGAGGCCGAACGCCTGGCCAACCTGCTGGTCGATCAGGCCGCCTTCGAGAGCGAACGCAAGGTGGTCATCGAAGAACTGCGCCAGCGCGTGCTGGCCGACCCCTACGGCCGGCTGTTCAATGCGCTGCCCGGCCTGGCCTTCGAGCGCCACCCCTACCGCCGGCCGGTGATCGGCAGCGAGGCCGACCTGAACGCTGCCACGCTGGACGACGTGCGCCGCTTCCACGCCACCTACTACCGGCCCGACAACGCGGTGCTGATCGTGGTGGGCGACTTCGACGTGCCGCAGCTCGATGCCTGGGTCGACCGCTACTTCGGCCCGCTGGCGCGGCCTGCGGCGCCGATCCCCCGGGTGACCGAGCGCGAGCCGCCGCGCATGCAGGACAGCCAGGCCCGCGTCACCGGCCCCAGCGTGCCGCTGCCGGCCGTGGCCCTGGTGTGGAAGGGCCCGCCGGTCACCCACCCCGATGCGCCGGCGCTGGAGCTGGTCCAGGCCCTGCTGTCGGCCGGTGAGTCATCGCGGCTGAACCAGGCCCTGGTCTACAGCGCCCGCACCGCCCAGGCGGCCGGCTTCAGCGCCGACCTGTATGCCGATGCCGGCTTGCTGGCCGCCTATGCGATTGCCGGCAGCGGCCAGAGCCTGCGCAAGCTGGAGACGGCGCTGCTCGACCAGCTCGTGCTGCTGGCCCGCGGCAAGGTGGGCTACGACGAGATCGACAAGGTGCGCACCCAGGTGCTGACCGGCGCACTGCTGCGCCGGCAGACGCCGCAGGGCCTGGCGCAGGACATCGGCATGGCCATGCTGCAGACCGGCGACGCCCGCGAGGCCGACGGCCGCATCGCCCGCCTGCAGGCGGTGCGGGTGGCCGATGTGCAGCGGGTGCTGCAGCAGCATGTGCTGAACGCCCGCCGCGTCACCATCGACTACACCCAGGGTCCGGCCGCATGACCATGTCCATTCCCCGCCGCCGTGCCCTTGCCAGCGCGCTCACCGGCGCCATCGCCCTGCCGGCCGCCATGCTGGCCACCCGTGCCGCGGCCGCGCCCGGCGTCGACGAGCCGCCGCTGCCGCAGCCGCCGCGGCCGCTGCAGCTGCCCGCCTTCAGCCAGCAGACCCTGGCCAACGGCCTGACCGTGGTGGTGGCGCCGCGGCCCGGCCTGCCGCTGCTGAGCCTGACGCTGGCGCTGCGCGCCGGCCCCGAGGCCGACCCCGCCGGCCGCCCCGGCGTGGCCGAGATGCTGGCCACGCTGTGGCCCAAGGGCGCCACCCGCGGCGGCCGCCGGGTCGGCGCGTCCGAGATCGCCCGCCAGGCCGAGGCCCTGGGCAGCGCGCTCGACGCCCGCAGCAGCTGGGGCGCCAGCACGCTGGCGATGACCGTCACCACCACCCGCGCCGAGGCGGCGCTGGCGCTGATGGCCGATGTGCTGCGCCGTCCGCTGCTGGCCGCGGATGAACTGGAGCGCGCCCGCGCCCAGGCGCTGGATGCGCTGCGCGTCACCCTGGGTGACCCCGGCGAGGTGGCGCGGCTGGTGCTGCGGCGCAGCTTCTGGGGCGATGTGCCGCATGGCCGCGTGGCGCCGCCGGCGGCGGTGCAGCGGCTGACACTGGCCGACGTGCAGGCCTTCCAGTCCACCTGGGTGCGGCCCGACCAGGTGGCCCTGGTGCTGGCCGGCGACACCACGCCCGAGGCCGGCCTGGCCCTGGCCCAGCGCCTGCTGGGCGACTGGCGTGCACCGGCCGCGCCGCCACCGGCACTGGCGCTGGCGGCGCCGCGCCCGCTGGACAAGCCGCTGGTGCTGGTCGACCTGCCCGGCGCCGGCCAGTCCGGCGTGGTGGTGGCCGCGCCCTTCGTTGCCCAGGCGGCGGCCGAGCGGCCGGTGGCGCTGGTGGCCAATGCGGTGCTGGGCGGCGGCTACTCGGCGCGGCTGAGCCAGGTGGTGCGCATCCAGCGCGGCCTCAGCTACGACGCCCGCAGCCTGGCCGAGAGCTTTGCCGGCGGCGGCATGGTGGTGGCCCAGAGCCAGACCAACCACCCCACCGCGGCCGAGGTGCTGGCCCTGCTGCGCGGCGAGCTCACCCGCCTGGCCGATGCACCGCCCACGGCCGACGAACTGGCCGCCCGCCAGGCCACGCTGGTGGGCGGCTTCGCCCGCCGGCTGGAGACCACCGCCGGGCTGTCGGCGGTGCTGGTGGGCCAGTGGGCCGCCGGCCGGCCGCTGGCCGACCTGGCCCGCCACGTGCCGGCCATCCTGGCCGTCACCCCGGCCCAGGTGCAGGCCTTCGCCCGCCAGCACTGGACGGCCGGCGCGCTGCGTGCGGTGGTGGTGGGCGACCTGGCTGCCGCCGGCGATGCGCTGGGCGCCCAGCAGCCCGGCACGCTGCGCCTGCGCCTGTCGGAACTCGATCTGGAACAGGCCGGCCTGCGCAAGCCGGGCTGATGATTGCCACCACCATGCCCAGCCGCCGCACCCCCCGCCCCGTCGCGCCGAAGGACAACCCCATCGCCCTGGCGCTGCAGGGCGGCGGCTCGCACGGCGCCTTCACCTGGGGCGTGCTCGACCGCCTGCTGGAAGACGAGACGCTGCCGATCGGCGGCATCTCCGGCACCAGCGCCGGCGCGCTGAACGCGGCGGTGCTGGCCTGCGGCTGGGTGGATGGCGGCCGGGCCGGCGCGCGGGCGGCGCTGCGGGCCTTCTGGCTGGACGTGGCCAGCCAGCAGTCGCCCTGGCGCGGCGGCTGCTTCGGCGGCCCGCGTGGGCTGGCGGCCTACAACCTCGACAACCACCCGCTCTATGCCTGGCAGCAGCAGTTCCTGCGGCTGTTCAGCCCCTACCAGTTCAACCCGCTGGGCGCCGACCCGCTGCGCGAGGTGCTGCAGCGCCATGTCAGCCGCGCGCGGCTGGAGGCCAGCCCGATCCCGCTGTTCATCATCGCCACCGCGGTGCGCACCGGCCAGCCGCGGGTGTTCGAGCGGGCCGATCTGGACATCGATCCGCTGCTGGCCTCGGCCTGCCTGCCGCAGCTGTTCCGTGCGGTGCAGATCGACGGCGAGCCGTACTGGGACGGCGGCTACAGCGGCAATCCGGCGCTGTGGCCGCTGGTCTACAACACGCCCTCGCTGGACCTGGTGCTGGTCAAGATCAACCCGCTGGTGCGCCCGGGCACGCCCGACACGCCGGCCGAGATCGCCGACCGCGTCAACGAGATCACCTTCAACCAGTCGCTGGTGGGCGAGATGCGGGCCATCGACTTCGTCAACCGGCTGCTGGCCGAGGGCAAGCTGAGCGCCGGCAGCTACAAGGGCCTGCGCCTGCACATGGTGGCCGACGATGCCGGCCTGGCGCCGCTGCAGGGCTCCAGCAAGGTCAACACCGACCGTGGCTTCCTGGAGGCGCTGCATGCGCTGGGCCGGGCGGCGGCCGAGCGCTGGCTGGCAGCCCACCGGGCCGATGTGGGCGTGCGGTCGTCGCTGGACCTGCGCGGCACCTTCCTCGCGCCGCGCACGGCACCGGGGCGCCTTGCACCGGGCTGAGCGTCAGCCCTGCCGCAGCCAGTAGCCGCGTGCCAGGTCCAGGGTGTACTCGGCGAACGGGCCCTCGGTCGCCAGGCATTGCGGCAGGTGATCCGCCGGCTTCAGGTAGGCCTGGGCCTCGCAGGGTTCGTCAGCGCTGTCGGCATCCAGCAGGCTGACCGGCCGGCGCACGTAGCCGGTCGGCCGGCCCACTTCCTCCAGCACGTCCATCGCCGCCAGCGTGGCGGCGTCCACCTCGTACACCTCGCCCCAGACCGGCAGGCCCTGGCCGGGCTGGTCGAGCAGCCAGGGCGCGCGGTCCTCCTGCGGCAGCCGCACCACCAGCAGCGGATACGCCAGCCGGGTGCGGAAGCGGCCGGGCAGCCGGCGGCCGGTGTTGATGCCGTGGTTGGGAAAGCCTTGCTTCAGCGTGCCGTAGACGAACAGGCGGATCGGCGGCGCTGGCATGGCGGCGTGGGTCGGCCCGGTCAGTAGCCGCGGGCCAGGTCCACCGCCGCGGCGGGCCGCTGTCCGGCGCGCACGGCGGCCAGGTTGTCCAGCGTCTGCCGCACCATCACCGCCGGATGGGTGCGGGTGGCGATGTGCGGCGTCACCGTGATCTGCGGATGGGTCCAGAACGGATGGCCGGCGGGCAGCGGCTCCTGCGCGAAGGTGTCCAGCGTGGCCGCGCCCAGCTGGCCGCTGGCCAGCGCGGTGAGCAGGTCGGCCTCCACCAGGTGCTCGCCGCGGCCCACGTTCACCAGGTGGGCGCCGCGCGGCAGCTGGGCGAACAGTGCCGCATCCAGCAGGCCGCGGGTGGCGTCGGTCAGCGGCAGCAGGTTGACCAGGGTGTCGCAGCCGGCCAGGAAACCGGCGCGCTGGTCGTCGCCGTGGAAGAGGGCCACGTCGTCGGGCAGCGCCTCGCCAGCCGCGGGCGCGCTGCGGCGCCAGCCGCGCACGCTGTAGCCCAGCGCCTGCAGCGCGCGGGCACAGGCCACGCCCAGCGTGCCCAGGCCGGCAATGCCCACCCGATGGTGGCCGGTGGGCTGCACCGGCTGCGTCTTCCACAGCTGCTGGCCGGCCTGGCGCAGCAGCTGGCCCAGGTGGCGCTGCTGGTGCACCACCGCCCACACCACGTAGGCGGCCATGCCGCTGGCCATTTCGGGGTCGACGATGCGGCACAGCGGCACACCGCGTGGCAGCGT
This sequence comes from Pseudaquabacterium pictum, assembly GCF_005403045.1. Lineage (GTDB taxonomy): Bacteria > Pseudomonadota > Gammaproteobacteria > Burkholderiales > Burkholderiaceae_C > Pseudaquabacterium > Pseudaquabacterium pictum. The sequence goes on along the minus strand of NZ_BJCL01000009.1, from coordinate 179,952 downwards.
GGGGTCGCTGCTGAGGTGGTCGATGCCGGCGGCCAGGGACTGCACCAGCCGCAGCCGCGGCAGCGTGGCCAGCACGCCGGGCGCCGGCTGCCAGCAGGCGGCGGCCTCGATGTCGTCCAGCGCGCCCAGATCGCTGCCCAGGCGCAACTGCACGCCAGGGCAGGCGGCCTCGAAGGCCGGCACCAGGAAGGCCAGGTCCACCGCGCGGCTGAGCAGGGCGATGACCGGCGGCGGCTGCAGCGGTGCGGGGGTTGGGGTGTCGGGCATGGCCGCATGCTGCCATGGCCGGCAGCGTCCACCGGACCAGGGGCCCTTGATTTGCGCCGCCGCCGGCCCATCTGCCACCGGGTGACTGCCGATCCCGCCACCGCTGCCGCCCTGGCCCCGGGCGCCTGGGCCATGCTCGCCGTGGCGGGTGCTGCGCTGGCCGGCGTGGCCGCGCTGCTGAGCCAGCCATGGCGGCAGGCGCGGCGCCGTGCGGCCATCGCGGCGCAGCCGTTCCCGCCGGCCTGGCGGCGCATCCTGCGCCGGCGGGTGCCGGCGGTGGCGCGGCTGCCGGCCGATCTGCAGCAGCGGCTGAAAGCACACATCCTGGTCTTCCTGGCCGAGAAGCCGTTCGTCGGCTGTGCCGGCCAGGTGGTCGACGACGAGGTGCGGCTGACCATCGCCGCCCAGGCCTGCCTGCTGCTGCTGGGCCAGGCCGGTGGGCCGCCCTACCCACGGCTGCGCCAGGTGCTGGTGTACCCGGGCGCCTTTGCGGTGCAGGCCGCGCAGGCGGCCGAGGGCGGCGTGGTGCAGGAGCAGCGCCAGGCCCTGGCCGGGCAGAGCTGGGCCCATGGCCAGGTGGTGCTGGGCTGGGCCGAGGTGCTGGCCGGCGCGGCCGATCCCGGCGACGGCCAGAACGTGGTGGTGCATGAGTTCGCCCACCAGATCGACCAGGACAGCGGCACCGCCGACGGCCGCCCCTGGTTGCCCGGCCGGGCGCGGCGGCGGCGCTGGGCCGCAGTGATGGACGCCGCCTACTGGCGCCTGCAGGAACAGCCCTCGGCGCTGATCGGCAGCTACGCCGCCACGGCACCGGCGGAGTTCTTCGCCGTGGTCAGCGAGCTGTTCTTCGAGCAGCCGCAGGCCCTGGCCGCGGCCGAGCCCGAGGTCTACCGCGAGCTGGCCCTGCTCTACCAGGTGCATCCGCTGGCCTGGTAGGCCAGGTGCCCCCGCTGGCCTGGTGAACAGGCACACTGGCTGCCTGCCGACCGCGCCCCGGAGACTGCCGTGATCCACCAGCTGCACCACAACGCCTACCGCTGCCGCGATTCGGAGCAGACACGCGCGTTCTACGAAGACTTCCTCGGCCTGCCGCTGGCCGGCACGCTGGAGATCACCCAGACCAAGAGCGGCCGCGACACCCATGTGCTGCACACCTTCTACCGGCTGGCCGAGGGCTCGTTCCTGGCCTTCTTCGAGGCGCCGGACATGCCCTTCGACTTCAAGCCCCAGCATGACTTCGACCTGCACATCGCGCTGCGGGTCGACCGGCCGGTGCTCGATGCGATGTTCGCCAAAGGCCGGGCACTGGGCATCGAGACCCGCGGCGTGTCCGACCACGGCTTCATCGACTCGATCTACTTCCGCGACCCGAACGGCTACGTCATCGAGCTGTGCACGCCCCGCCCCGGGCACGACCGGCTGATGGACCCGGCGCACAACGGCGCCCGCGACATCCTGGCGCGCTGGACGGCGGCCAAGGCTGCCGCCGGCTGAGCCGGCCGCCCATCGGGCCGGACCCGATGGCCGCGCCGCGCCGCGCGGGGTGTACTGGGTGTCTGTCCACCGAGGAGCTGCCGATGTCCCACCTGTTCTGGCGCGCCCTGGCCGCCCTGGCCCTGTGCCTGGCCACCGCGCTGCCCGCTGCCGCCCAGACTGCCACCGACGGCAGCTGGGTCATCCGCAACTTCCGCTTCAAGTCGGGCGAGGTGCTGCCCGAGCTGCGGCTGCACTACACCACCGTCGGCAACCCGCAGGGCGAGCCGGTGCTGCTGCTGCACGGCACCACTGGCAACGGCCGCGGCCTGCTGTCGCCGGCCTTCGGTGGTGAGCTGTTCGGCCCCGGCCAGCCGCTGGACGCGCAGAAGTACTTCATCGTGCTGCCCGATGCCATCGGCCACGGCAAGAGCAGCAAGCCGTCCGACGGCCTGCGCGCCGGCTTCCCGAAGTACGGCTACGAGGACATGGTGGTGGCTCACCACCGCCTGCTGACCGAGCACCTGGGCATCAAGCGCCTGCGCCTGGTGCTGGGCAATTCCATGGGCGGCATGGAGACCTGGCTGTTCGCCCAGATGTACCCCGGCTTCGCCGACATCGCCGTGCCCATGGCCAGCCTGCCGGTGGCCATGTCGGGCCGCAACTGGATGATGCGGCGGCTGATCGTCGACAGCATCCGCAACGATCCGGCCTGGCAGGGTGGCAACTACACCACGCAGCCGGCCAGCGCGCGGGTGGCCTCGGTGTTCTATGCGCTGGGCACCAACGGCGGCAACCAGGCGCTGTACAAGGCCGCGCCCTCGCGCGAGAAGGCCGACGCCCTGGTCGATGCCCGCCTGCAGGCGCCGTTCGCCGGCGACGCCAACGATGTGCTCTACCAGTGGGATTCGTCGCGCGACTACGACCCCTCGGCCGGGCTGGAGAAGATCCAGGGCGTGCTGCTGGCCATCAACTCGGCCGACGACGAGCGCAACCCGCCCGAGCTGGGTGTGCTCGACCGCGAGATCAAGCGGGTCAAGGGCGGCCGCATCCTGCTGATCCCCGGCAGCGAGGCCACCGCCGGCCACGGCACCACCGGCCAGGCCAGATGGTGGAAGGCCGAGCTCGACAACCTGCTGCGCACCGCGCCCCGCCTGGCGCCCTGACGGCGCAGCGCCCGCTCAGGCCCCCGGCAGCAGGTACGGCGCCAGCGCCGCGCGCGAGGCCTCGGGCAGCGCCGCGGGGCGGCGGCTGGCGTGGTCGATCGCCACCATCACCGAGGTGGCCTCGGCCAGGCAGTCGGCACCGTCGAAGACCATGCTGCGCACGGCCATCGACCGCTCGCCCACCCGCGACACGCCGGTGCCCAGCTGCCAGCCCGCCGGGATGGGCCGCCGCTGCAGCCAGCGCAGCGCCACATGGGCCACCATGAAGCCCACCGCGGCCTGCACCCGCTCGGCACCGAACACCCGGGTGAGGAACTGCACCCGGCCCTGCTCGACACAGCGGGCCAGCGTGTGGTCGCTGGTCTGGCCGCGCGGGTCGGCGTCGGCGAAGCGGGCGGTCATGCCCAGCTGCCAGGGCCAGGCATCGGGATGGGCCGGCATGCCGGTGGCCGGTGGGGCCGCGGCCACCGGCGTGGCGGCGCTGCCGTCGGCCAGCGCCGGCTGGGCCGCCAGCAGGGCCTGCAGCCGGGTGCGCAGATCGGCCGGCAGCGGCGCCGGCCGGCCGTCGGCCCAGACCGACAGCGTGGCCTGGTGCAGGCCGGCGCAGTGGCCATGCTGGAACAGCGCGGTGCCGATCTGGAAGCCGCCATCATCCACGCCCAGCAGCCGCGTGCCGGTGGCCAGCGGCGTGGGGTAGTGGGCCTCGGCCAGGAAGTCGGTGGCATTGGCCTGCATCGCCAGCAGCGGCTGGGTGCTGCGCCACAGGTCCGGGCCCAGGTGGGTCAGCAGCCAGTGCTGCAGCAGTTCGCCATGCAGGCCGATCTGCGCCACGTTGTTCATGTGCTGCCAGGCGTCCAGATCGGTCACGCGGGGCAGCAGCGTGCCGGCGTCCGGGTAGGCGGCGGGCTGGCGCCGCCAAGCTTGGGTTTTCATGGCCGCAGTCTAGAAGCGCCACCCCCTGTCCGGGTGTCGCCTCGGTGCGTCCCCCTTGCCGGTTGGACGACAGCGGCGGGGCGGATCGCCGCACTTTCCGGTCCGCCGTTGCTGGAGTTCCCATGCCCCCGTTCAAGTTGCTGGCCGTGTCTGCCCTGGTCTGCTCCGGTGCCGCCCAGGCCCTCACCCTGCCGCCGCCGCTGCTGGTGGCGCGTGATGACGTCTACCTGCTCGACAGCCTGACGCTGAACATCCCGGCGCCCGGCTTGCTCGAGAACGACAGCGGTACCCAGCTGCTGCTGAGCGGCGACTTCAACCCGGGTGCCGGCACGCTGAACCGTGTCGTCACCGACGGCGGTTTCGTCGACCGGCCGGCGGCCGATGTCAACGGCGTGGCCACGTTCCGCTGTGTCTCGGTGGACGAACCGGGCCGCTTCAGCGATGCCACGGTGACCATCAACGTCGGCGTGGTGCCCGAGCCGGCGGCCTGGCTGCTGCTGCTGGGCGGCCTGCCGCTGCTGGCGCACCGGGCGGCGCGGGCTACTTCAGCGCCCAGCCGCCGCTGACCGGGAACACCTGGCCGACGAAGCAGGCCGCTGCCGGGCTGCACAGGTAGGCGGCGAACAGCGCGTCCTCTTCGGCGCCGACCAGGCGGCCCAGCGGCACCTCGCGCGCCAGCCGTTCCTGGAAGCGCGGATTGGCCTGCACGCTGGGCGGAAAGTAGGTCGGGTTGGCGACGAAGTTCTGCGCGATGGCGTTGAACTGGATGTGGTGCGGCGCCAGCTCCAGCGCCACCGACTGCATGTAGGCCAGCTGCGCGCCGCGCGCGGCGCTGTAGCTGCCGGTGCGTTTCTGCCCGCGCAGCGCGGCGGCGCTGCCCATCAGCAGGATGCGGCCCGATTTGCGCGCCAGCATCTGCGGCAGCACGGCCGCCACCAGGCGTGGCATCGGGTCGACCATGTGGGCGAACACGCTGCGCCATTCGGCCTCGCCGATGTCCTGTGCCGCGGTGGCCGGCGCGGGCAGCGCCAGGTGCAGCAGCAGCACGTCGACGTGGCCGGCATCGGCCACCGCCGCGGCGGCGGCTGCAGGGTCGTCTGCCAGCGAACGGGTGTCGGCGATGACGGTGGCGCCCTGGGCGGTGAACACCTCGCTGAGCGTCGGGCCCATGAAGGTGTCGGCCTGGGTCAGCAGCACGCGCAGGCCGGTCAGGTCGGTGGCGGGGGTGGTGGCGAGGGTCATGGGCGCAGCATATTTCCCTGTGTTCTGGCCTGGGGATCGGGCATGCCCGGGGTGGGGCGGCTTCGGGCTCGTTGCGGAAGTTGCCGGTTCACCATCTTCAGCACGAGGGCGGACGCCTCGGTCGTGCCTGAGCGCAGGGCCTCCCGGCCCGGCGCGATCGCGCAGAACCCGAAGACCGGAATGAGCCCGCAGCCGCCCATCCATCCCAGCCGTCTCCCGCTTGACACCGGCCGCGCCGCGCGCTGCGGCACACTGATCCGCTCACATTCCACCGCAGGAGACAGCACACCATGGGCCCGTTGACCGGATTGCGCGTTGTTGAACTCGCCAGCATCGGCCCCGGCCCGCTGTGCGCCATGCTGCTGGCCGACCTGGGGGCCGAGGTCATCCGCATCGACCGCACCGAGCCCAGCGGCCTGGGCGTGCCGACCAAGACCCGCTTCGAGATCACCGGCCGCAACCGCCAGTCGGTGGCGCTGGACATCAAGCAGAAGGCCGGGCTGGATGCCGCGCTGCGCCTGATCGACAAGGCCGACGTGCTGATCGAAGGCTGGCGCCCTGGCGTGGCCGAGCGGCTGGGCATGGGCCCCGAGGTGTGCCACGCCCGCAACCCCGGCCTGGTGTTCGGCCGCATGACCGGCTTCGGCCAGACCGGCCCGCTGTCGCAGGCCGCCGGCCATGACCTGAACTACATCGCGCTGACCGGCGCCCTGCATGCCATCGGCGGCGGCAAGTCGGGCACCGACAAGCCCATCCCGCCGCTGAACCTGGTGGGCGACTACGGCGGCGGCGCGCTGTACCTGGCCTTCGGCATCCTGGCCGCCGTCTTCGAGCGCAGCCGCTCCGGCAAGGGCCAGGTGGTGGACGCGGCCATGGTCGACGGCGCGTCCAGCCTGATGAGCATCTTCTTCGGCATGATGGCCAGCGGCGCCTGGAACACCAAGGAGCGCGCGGCCAACATCCTCGACGGCGGCACGCCGTTCTACGACACCTATGCCACGTCCGATGGCCAGTGGGTGTCGATCGGCTCGCTGGAGCCCAAGTTCTTCGCCGAGATGGTCGAGCGCATCGGGCTCGATCCGTCCTACGTGAAGCGCCAGCACGACAAGAGCTGCTGGCCGCAGATGCGTGCCGACATGGTGGCGAAGATCGGCGCCAAGACGCGGGATGAATGGAGCCAGCTGCTGGAAGGCACCGATGTCTGCTTCGCGCCGGTGCTGCGCCTGGACGAGGTGGCCAACCACCCGCATGCCCAGGCCCGCAATGCCTACATCGACCTGGGCGGCGTGCTTCAGCCGGCGCCGGCCCCGCGCTTCTCGCGCAGCCAGCCGACCCTGCCCACCGCGCCGGTGGCCGCCGGTGCGCACACCGGCGCCGTGCTGGCAGCGGCCGGCTTCAGTGCCGACGAGATTGCAGCGCTGCGCGCATCCGGCGCGGCGATGGGTGATTGAGTCTCCCGAAAGCCCGCCATGACCACCGAGAACCGCCCCTACCTCGACCTGCCCGCGCCGAAGGAGCCGCCCAAGCCGCGTGCGGCTGCGTCGCTGATCGTGCTGCGCGACAGCCCCCGCGGGCTGGAGGTGCTGATGATCCGCCGCGCCGAGCGCCCCGGCGACCAGAACAGCGGCGCCACCGTCTTCCCCGGCGGCCTGCTCGACGCCAGCGACCGCGGCCACTACGAGCGCTGCAACGGCCTGGACGATGCCACCGCCAGCGCCCGCCTGGGCCTGCCCGCTGATGGCCTGCACTACTGGGTGGCGGCGGTGCGGGAATGCTTCGAGGAAGCCGGCCTGCTGTTCGCCACCGATGCCGACGGCCAGGCCGTCGACCTGGACGCCCTGCCGCAGGACGAGGTGGTGGCCCTGCGCCGCGCCCTGCATGCCAACCAGACCGGCATGGCCGAGGTCTGCGCCCGCTTCAACGTGCGCCTGGCCACCGACCGGCTGGCCTACTACAGCCACTGGATCACGCCCAAGGGCCTGCCCAAGATCTTCGACACCCGCTTCTTCGTCACCGAGGCGCCGGCCGGCCAGACCGCCGTGGCCGATGCCACCGAGACGGTGGACCTGCTGTGGATGACGCCGGCCGAGGTGCTGGACAAGAACAACGGCCTGCGGCTGATGAACGTCACCGAGATCACGCTCAAGCACATCGCCACCTTCAGCAAGGCCGCCGACGCGGTGGCCTGGGCGCGGGCGCAGACCACGGTGCCGCTGAACCGGCCGCGCATCGGCCTGTCGTCGAAGGGCCGCCGGCCGCTGAACCGTGGTGATTGGGCTTATGCCGAGCTGGGCCGGCTCGACCCCGAGGGCAACGGCACCGCCAGCATCGAGCTGGTGCCCGGCCAGGGCGTGTGGCTCAGCCCGCGGGTGCTGCGCGTCACTGCCGACAACGGCAGCATGATGACCGGCCCCGGCACCAACGCCTACTTCATCGGCGCGCCGGGCAGCGACAGCTGGGCGCTGCTCGACCCCGGGCCGGACGATGAGGCTCACGTGAAGGCGCTGCTGGCCGCCGCGCCCGGCAAGATCACCCGCATCCTCTGCACCCACACCCACAAGGACCACTCGCCCGCCGCCGCCGCCATCGCCGCGGCCACCGGCGCGCCCACCTTCGGCCGGGTGGCGGATCACATGGAATGGCAGGACGCCAGCTTCCAGCCGACCCATGTGCTGAACGACGGCGATGTGCTGAACCTGGGCGAGGGCGTCACCGTGCGCGCCATCCACACCCCCGGCCATGCCAGCAACCACCTGTGCTTCCTGCTGGAGGAAGAACAGCTGCTGTTCACCGGCGACCACCTGATGCAGGGCAGCACCGTGGTGATCAACCCGCCCGACGGCGACATGGCGGTCTACATCGCCAACCTGCGCCGGCTGCTCGACATCCCGCTGCAGTGGCTGGCACCGGGTCACGGCTTCCTGATCGACGAGCCGCACGCCGTCGTGCAGAAGACGATTGCCCACCGCCTGGGCCGCGAGGCCAAGGTGCTGGCCGGCCTGCAGAAGCTGGCCACCACCGCGCCGGTGGACGAGGCCGCGCTGGTGGTCGAGGTCTATGCCGACACGCCGAAGCAACTGCATGCCATGGCGCTGCGCTCGCTGCGCGCGCACCTGCACAAGCTGCAGGCCGAAGGCCGCGCACGACGGCAGGGCGACCAGTGGCAGGTGGCGGCGTGAGTGGCATCAGCGGCGCATTCGCGGCGGCACATGCGGTGCTGCAGGCCGAGGTCGATGCCGGCCGGCTGGCCGGTGTCTCCTGCGCCACCATGCGCCACGGCGAACTGATCGACAGCTTCTGCACCGGCTTCGCCGACCGCGAGGCGGGCGTGGCCATGCGGCCCGACACCATCCACCGTGCCTTCAGCAACACCAAGCTGTTCACCACCGTGCTGGTGCTGATGCTGGCCGAGCGCGGCCACTGGCAGCTCGACGACGCGGTGAAGCGCTGGATTCCCGGCTTCGGCGCACTGCGGGTGCTGCGGCCCGGCGCCACCACGCTGGACGACACCGAGCCGCTGCGGTCCGACATCACCATCCGCCAGCTGGTCACGCACACGTCGGGCCTGGCGCACGGCGTGTTCGACCCCGACGGCCTGCTCTACAAGGCCTACTTCGCCACCGGCGTGCGCGGCTACCAGACCACGCTGGCCGAGCAGATGGACCTGCTGGTGCAGCTGCCGCTGTCGTCGCAGCCCGGCACGCAGTGGGAGTACGCCCTGGGCATCGACGTGCTGGCGCGGCTGTGCGAGATCGCCACCGGCCTGTCGTTCGAGGCTGCGCTGCAGCAGCACATCTGCGGGCCGCTGGGCCTGGTGGACACCGGTTTCGTGCTGCGGCCCGATCAGGTGCCGCGCCTGGCTGCGCTGTACAAGGGCGACCTGCTCGATCCGATGAAGCCCGGCCTGGAGCGGCTGGACACCACGCCCTGGCCCGAGGCCTATCTGAAGCCGGTGCCGCGCCAGTCGGGCGCCGGCGGCCTGGTCAGCACCCAGGCCGACATGCTGGCGCTGCTGCGTGCGCTGATGCCCGGCCAGCCCTCGCCGCTGCTGCAGCCGGCCACGCTGGCGGCGATGGCGGTCGACCAGCTGCCCGGGGCGCAGTGCGTCAATTTCCCGGTGCCCGGGCCCATCCCCAGCCTGGGTTTCGGCCTGGGCGGAGCGGTGGTGCGGCGCGCGTCCAGCCTGGAGCCCCCCGGCGCGGTGGGCGAGCTGCAGTGGGGCGGCCTGGCCGGCACGCACTGGTTCATCAACCCGGTCAACGGCCTGGCCGGGGTGGTGATGTGCCAGCGCCACTTCGGCTTTTGGCACCCGTTCTGGTTCGCCTACAAGCGCCAGCTGTACGCCGCAGCCGGGCACTGACTGCCGGGCCGCCCGGCCCGCCGCCTACTTGTCGGCCGTCTTGATCAGCTCGGCCACCTCGGCCTGGCGCGGGAACTTGCTGCCCAGCGCGGCCAGGGTCGACAGCTCGCTGCGGGCATTGGCCTTGTCGCCGGCCTGCAGCATCAGCTTGGCCAGCTGCAGGCGGAAGTTGTGCGCCTGCGGCGTGGCGGCCACGGCCTGCTTCTGCACGTCCACCGCGCGCGGCAGCTGGTTCTCGGCCGCCAGGGCCAGCGCCAGGGTGTCCATCACCGCGCCCGATTTCGGCGCCCCCTTCAGCGCCTGCTCGGCCAGCGCCACGGCGCCCGGCTTCTTCTGCGTGGCCAGCACGAAGGCCAGGTTGTTCAGGGCCAGCACATGGCCCGGCTGCCGTTCGATCACCTGGCGGTAGTGGCCCTCGGCCTCGGCCAGCTTGTTGCCGGCCATGGCCTGGTCGCCGAGGTACAGCACGAAGCCCAGGTCATCGGGGTGCTTCTTGCGCCAGTCCTGCGCCACGGCGTCGGCCTCGGCGGCCTTGCCGCCAGCCTGCAGCGCCGCATGCAGCCGCTGCGGCGCGTTGCCGGGGCTGCTGCGGGCCAGGGCCTTGCGCAGCATCGCGGCGGCCGCGTCCCAGTTCTTGCGCCGCAGTTCCACTTCGGCTTCCATGTTGTAGCCGGCAGCCTGGTCGGGGCGCTGGGTCTGCACCTTGCGGGCGATGGCCAGGGCCTGGTCGAGCTTGTTCTCCTGCAGCGCCATCACCACCTGGGCCTGCTGCACGGCCGGCGTGTCCGGGGCCAGCTCGGCCGCGCGGCGCACCGCGGCGGCGGTGCCCGCGGCATTGCCGGCGGCGCTTTGGGCATCGGCCAGACGCAGCTGGGCCAGGGCCGAGCGCGGCGACACGCCGGCCAGCTTGCCGAAGGTGGTCACCGCCTGCTGGGCGTCGCCGTCGGCCAGCTGGGCGCGGCCCAGGCGGTCCAGCAGCTCGGCGTTGTCGGGCAGGGCCGCCAGGCCGGCCTGGGCCGCGGTCTGCGCTGCCTTGGCCTGGTTGCTGGCCAGCAGGTGGTCGGCCAGCAGCATGTGCGGTGTGGCGTCGCTGGGGTCGGCGGCCACGGCCTTGCGCAGCCAGTCGGCCACCTCGTCGGGCTTGCCGCCGGAGCGGGCGGTCAGCTCGGCCAGCGCCAGCATGGCCCCGGTGTTCTTCGGGTTGCGCTGCAGCACCGCCTCGAAGCGGGCCTTGGCCGCGGCGGGCTGCTTGTCGTTCATGTCCAGCGCGGCCAGGCCCGCCAGCGCGGGCAGGAAGTCGGCGTTCTTGGCGAGCGCCGCCTCGAAGTGCTTGCGCGCGCCCGGCAGGTCCTTGCCCTGCAGGGCGATGCGGCCGCGCAGCTGGTCGGGCAGGGCCTCGCCGGGCAGCTTGGCGGCCAGCCCGTCCACCGCCTTCAGCGCGCCGGGCAGGTCGTTGGTCCGCAGCAGCACGTTGACCAGCGCCATGTCGGCGGTGGTGCCCTTGTCGGCCGCAGCCAAGGTGCGCAGCTCGGCCACGCCGGCGGCGGCCTTGCCCTTGCCCACGTTGGACAGGGCCATGGCCATGCGCACCCGCGGGTCGTCGGGCTTGAGCTTGGCGGCGCGGGAGAACAGGGCGTCGGCAGCGGCGCTGTCGCCCTTCATCAGCTGGGCCTGGGCGGCCAGGCTGAGGCTCTCGACCGAGGCGGCGGGGCCATCCAGCAGCGGCGCCAGCACGGACAGGGCCTTGTCGGCCTGGCCGCTGCGCAGCTGCAGCTGGGCCAGCTGCAGCCGCGGGCCCGGCGCCTTGGGCAGCAGCTGCGCCGCCTTGGTGAAGTGCGCCTCGGCCTGGGCCAGCGCATTGAGCTTCATCTCCACCTGTCCGGCCAGCAGCAGCAGCTGCGGGCTCTCGGGCGTGACGCGCAGCAGCTGCTGGGTCACCTCGCGGGCATGCTTGTGGTCGCCGCGCTGCTCCGACAACAGGGCGTCGAAGAACATGGTCTGCGGATGCCGTGGCGCCACCTTCTGCAGCGCCGTCCACTGGGTGGCGGCGGCGGCCTTGTCGCCGGCCCCCAGGAACAGGGTGATCAGCGCGGTGTGCGCGGCCACGGCGTCGGGCTTGCGCTTGATGGCCTCCTGGTAGGCGGCGATGGCCTCGGTCTTGGGCTGCGCCGGCTGGCCGGCCGGCGCGCGCTGCAGCAGGTCGCCCTTCAGCAGCCAGGCGTCGGGCAGGTCGGGCTGGCTGGCCAGCAGCGACGTCACCTGGGCCAGGGCACCGGCCATGTCCCCTTTGCTGGCGGTCAGCTGGGCCCGCAGCGTCAAGGCAGGCGCGTGGGCGGGCTGCTCGCGCAGCACGCCGTCCAGCCGCGACATGGCGGCATCGGTGTTGCCCTGGCTGGCCTCGGCCATGGCCAGGGTGGTCTGCAGACGGGCCTGGGCAGCAGCATCGGCCAGCCGGGTGTTGCCGAACTGCTGCAGCAGCAGGCCGCCCTTGCCCTGGCCCAGCAGGCTGTTGGCCAGCAGCGGCAGGACCAGTTGCTCAGGGTGCTGCAGCTCGAGCGCGCGGCGCAGCTCCACCTCGGCGCCGGCCCCGTCGCCGGTGTCCAGCAGCAGCTGGCCCAGCAGGAAGCGGGCCTCGGCGTTGTCGGGCGACTTCTGCAGCGCACTCTTGAGCTGGATGCGCGCCGCCTCGGTGTCCTTCTTGGCGATGGCCGTGCGGGCCTGCTCCAGCAGCTTGCCGCTGTCGGGCCCGCCGCACCCGGCCAGGCCGGCTGCCAGCGCCAGTGCCACGGCACCCGCTGCGGCGCGGTGGCCCGTGCCCTTCCAGATCTTGCTGCGCAACTGCTGAACCATGCACCACTCCCGGCATCGTGGCCGCCGCGCACCGCGCCGGCGGCCTTCACAGGCCGGCAGTATCGCCGCCGGGGGCGAATGCGTGCTCGGGGCTTTCCGTGATGGATCACGGCCCGGCGGTGGCGGCGGTGCCTTCAGCCGGTTTCGGCCTCGCCTGTCAGCAGCGCGGCGTTGCCGCCGGCCGCGGCCGTGTTGATGGTGAGCGTCTGCTCTGCGCAGAACCGGTAGAGGTAGTGTGGCCCGCCGGCCTTGGGCCCGGTGCCGGACAGGCCCTCGCCGCCAAACGGCTGCACGCCCACCACGGCGCCGACCATGTTGCGGTTGATGTAGACATTGCCCACCCGGGCCTGCGCCGCGATCTGCAGGGCGCGGCTGTCGATGCGGGTCTGCACGCCCAGCGTCAGGCCGTAGCCCAGGCGGTTGATGCGGGCGACCAGCGCAGTCACATCGCCGCCCCAGCGCACGACATGCAGCACCGGGCCGAAGACTTCCTGCTGCAGGTCCTCCACCGCACCGATCTCGAAGGCCACCGGCGCGATGTGGGTGGCGGCCCAGCGCGCCTCCATCGGCGTGCGGCCCAGCAGCCGGGCGCTGGCTTCCAGCCGGGTCACCGCGCGGCTGAGGTGGGCATGGGCCTCGGCGTCGATCACCGGGCCCACATCGGTGGCCACGTCGCCGGCTGCGCCCAGGCGCAGTTCGGCCAGCGCGCCCTGCAGCATGGCGATCACCGGCTCGGCGATGCGCTCGTGCAGGCACAAGAGGCGCAGCGCCGAGCAGCGCTGGCCGGCCGAGCGGAAGGCGCTCTGCACCACCGCATCGACCACCTGCTCGGGCAGGGCGCTTGAATCGACCACCATCGCATTGAGCCCGCCGGTCTCGGCGATCAGCGGCACGATCGCGCCATCCCCCGCGGCCAGGCTGCGCTGGATCAGCTTGGCCACCTGGGTGCTGCCGGTGAAGCACACGCCGGCGGTGGCCGGGTGGGCCACCAGCTGCGCGCCCACCGTCTCGCCGGGGCCGTGCAGCAGGGCCAGGGCATCGGCGGGCACGCCGGCCTCGTGCAGCAGGGCGGTGAAGGCGGCGGCCACGCCGGGTGTCTGCTCGGCGGGCTTGGCGGCCACGGCATTGCCGGTCACCAGCGCGGCCACCACCTGGCCGGCGAAGATCGCCAGCGGGAAGTTCCACGGCGAGATGCAGACGAACACGCCGCGGCCATGCAGCCGCAGCGCGTTGCTTTCGCCGGTGGGACCGGGCAGGGCGATGGGCTGCAGCTTCTCGGCCGCCTGCTGGGCGTAGTAGCGGCAGAAGTCGACCGCCTCGCGCACCTCGGCCACCGCGTCGCCCAGGGTCTTGCCGGCCTCCGCCGCCAGCAGGCCGCAGAAGCGGGCCATCTGCGCCTCCAGCAGCTGGCCGGCGCGGGCCACGATGGCGGCGCGCTCGGTCACCGGCTGGGTGCTCCAGGCGTCGAAGCCGGCCTGCAGCCGGTCCATCGCCGCGGCCACATCGGCGGCACTGGCCTCGGCCACCGGCGGCACGGCGGCGCCGGCCACCGCGGCCAGCAGCGGTGCGCGCTGCTCGGGCACGGCCAGGTCCAGCCCGCGGCTGTTGGCGCGGCCCGGGCCGTACAGCGCCACCGGCGCCGGCTGGCCCGGCACCAGGGCCGGCTGCAGCGGGCTGCGCAGCAGCAGCTCGGTGCCCACCGCCGGATCGGCCAGTTGGTGCACGAAGGAGGAGTTGGCGCCGTTCTCCAGCAGCCGCCGCACCAGGTAGGCCAGCAGGTCCCGGTGCTCGCCCACCGGCGCGTAGATGCGCAGCGGCAGCATGGGCAGGGCGGCCATCACCTCGCGGTAGACACCTTCGCCCATGCCGTGCAGGCGCTGCATCTCGAAGCGCAGGCCGGGCCGCGGGTCGTCGGCGGCGCGCGGCCAGCCGGCGGCGCGGGCCATGCCCACGATGGCGGCGATGGTGCCGGCGTTGTGGGTGGCGAACTGCGGCAGGATGATCTCGGCATGGCCGATCAGCGCCTGGGCGCAGGCCAGGTAGCTGATGTCGGTGTGGTGCTTGTGGGTGAAGACGGGGTAGCCGTCCAGCCCCAGCTCCTGCGCGCGCTTGATCTCGCCGTCCCAGTAGGCGCCCTTGACCAGCCGCACCATGAAGCGCAGCCCGCGCGCCCGGCCGATGGCGGCCACCGCGTCGATCATCTCCCGCGCCCGGGTCTGGTAGCTCTGGATGGCCAGGCCGAAGCCGGTCCACTGCGGCGCGGTGGCGGCCACATGGTCGGCCAGGGCCTCGAAGACGGTCAGCGACAGCTCCAGCCGGTCGGTCTCTTCGGCGTCGATGGTCAGGTTGATGTCGGCGGCGGCAGCCAGGTCGATCAGCGTGGCCACCCGCGGCACCAGCTCGGTGAGCACGCGGTCGAGCTGGCTCTCTTCATAGCGCGGGTGCAGCGCGCTCAGCTTGATCGACAGGCCGTCGCGCTCGGCCGGGCCCTGGCCGGTGGCCTGCGCCGCGATGGCCCGCAGCGCCGCCTGGTAGGCCGCGCCGTAGCGCAGCGCATCGGCATCGGTGCGCGCGCCTTCGCCCAGCATGTCGAACGAGAAGCGCAGCTGCGGCGCGGCACGGCGGGCGCTGCGTGCCTCGCCCAGCGCGGCGTCGATGGTCTGGCCCAACACGAACTGCCGGCCCAGCAGGCCGATGGCCCGCACCGTGGCGGCCACCACCGTCTGCGCGCCCAGCCTGTCGAGCAGGCCCGGCTGGCCGCTGCCGGCCGGCAGCAGGCGCTTGGCCAGGCCCAGCGCGCTGGCCGACAGCCCGGCCAGCAGCTTGTGCGGCGAGCCCTCGGCGGCACCGGAAAAATCGGCCCGGCCCAGCTGGTCGGCCGTCAGCGCGATGGCGGTGGCGGCATCGGGCACCCGCAGCAGGGCCTCGGCCAGGCGCATCAGGGCCAGGCCCTCGGCGCTGCTGATCGGGTACTCGCGCAGCAGCGATTCCATCGCCCAGAACGGCGCCGGCTTGTCGCGCACCGCCGTCACCCAGGGCGTGGCGGTGGCCACCACCGCGCTCCAGTCGATCGGGCCATCACGCCGCAGGCCGGCCAGCAGGCCCTGCAGCACGGTGGCCTCGTCGCGGCAGGGGGGCGGCAGGCGTGAGGCGGTGGGCAGGGTGGTGGCGATGGGCAGCATGGCGGTCTCCGGGTGGATGTCGACAGACGCGCCAGCTTAGGGGCCGCCGGGCCGAATCTTTGTCTGGATTTCGGTGCAGCGGCCGAAGAAGCCTCGGCCGGCTGGCCGGCTACCCGCCCCCCTGACTGGGTGCCCGGGCACGTGCGCCTTGTGCGCGTCATTGGCTGCGTGAACCGGCAAGCGGCGTGCAGAGCGACCGCGCATGACCAGAAAGGGTTCCGACCATGTCTCTTCACCTCCGCCCCGTGGCCGTTGTCGCCGCCCTGGCCGCCGTGGCGGCCCTGCAGGCACTGCCGGCCCACGCCACGGTGTACGACGTCCACATCACCGGCACGCTGTCCGGTGCCTGGGACAACGCCGGCATCTTCGGGCCGGCCAGGACGCTGCTGAACGGCAAGGCCTTCGCCATCCGCTACCGGGTCGACGATGCCGTGCCCGGTGCCTACGTGTTCTCGAACACGCCGAGCGAGCGTTTCACCGTGGGCAGCGCCGCCACCAACCCGGTGCTGGGCTGGCTCACCGTCAATGGCATCACCCGCCAGGTGCAGCCCCTGCAGGGCAGCTTCTACGTCGCCAACAACCACGGCGCGACGCCGCGTGACGTGATGGGCATCGACGCGCGCAGCGACGACTTCGACGGCGGCACCTACTACGACGACTGGATCAGCTTCAGCGTCTTCGATGCCAGCCGCAGCCTGGTCGACGGCCTGTCCTTGCCGGCGGCGCTGACCGACAGCGTGCCTGGTGCGCTGAGCTTCAACGGCAACTTCCGCTTTCAGAACTCGCGGGCCGGCTACCTGGCCAGCGGCGAGTTCAACACCACCGGTTTCAGCATCACCGCCCAGGTGCCGCCGCCGGTGCCCGAGCCCACGACCGCGCTGCTGCTGGCCGGCGGACTGGCGGGCCTGGCCTGGCGCCGGCGCGCGCTGGCCGTTGTTCAGGCCTGACGGCGCGGCAGGCTGCCGGCCTGCGCGCCCACCTGCCACAGCAGGGCCGCCGTCATGCCCAGGCCCTGGCGCATCAGGCCGGGCAGCACATGCTCGTTGGGCGCATGCTGGCTGCAGGCCGGGTAGCTGTGCGGCACCCACACCGTGGGCAGGCCCAGGATGTCGGCGAACACGTCGTTGGGCAGGCTGCCGCCCAGGTTGGGCAGCAGCGCCGGCTTCACCCCGGTGCTGGCCTGCAGGCTTTGCATGGCCAGCCGCACCCAGGCGTTGTCGGGGTCCAGCCGGGTGGCGTGCATCAGCTCCGGCTGGCTGACGGTGATGCCGTGGAAGCCGTGGTCCTGCAGGTGCTGCTGCACATGCTCACGGATGCGGTGGGCCTCGGTGCCCACCACGAAGCGCAGCTGCAGCGTGGCCCGCGCCACCGGCGGGATGGCGTTGACCGGCTGCGCCGGGTTGCCGCAGCCGAAGGCCAGCACCTCCAGCGCGTTCCAGCCGAACACCCGCTCGGCCGGCGTCAGGCCGGGCTCGCCCCAGCCGGCGTCCACGGCGGGGTCGCCCGGGCCGCCGCCCACCTGGATGTCGGCCAATGCCGCGCGCACCGCAGCAGGGATCGGCGGCGGCCGCAGCCCCTGCACGCGGATGCCGCCGCGGGCATCGACCATGCTGGCGATGGCATTGGCCAGCACCGTGCCCGGGTTGCGCAGCAGGCCGCCCCAGTTGCCGGAATGGTGCCCGCCGTCCCGTTCCTTGAGCACCAGCTCGAAGTTGGTGACGCCGCGCGAGCCCAGGAAGACGGTGGGCCGGTCGGCGCGCAGGCGCGGGCCGTCGCTGGCGATCAGCACATCGGCGGCCAGCGCCGCACGCTGGGCAGTGCAGAAGTCGGCCAGGCCGGGCGAGCCGGTCTCCTCGCCCATCTCCACCAGCCACTTGGCGTTGAAGCCCAGGCGGCCGCCGCGGGCGGCCAGCACCGCGCCCAGTGCGGCGATGTTGATGCTGTGCTGGGCCTTGTTGTCGGCGGCGCCGCGGCCGTACCAGCGGGCGCCATGGGCGCCGTCGGCCTGCGTCAGCGTCCACGGGTCGCGGCCGTCGGCCCATTGGCCCTCGTGGCCGCGCACCACGTCGCCGTGGCCGTAGAACAGCACCGTGGGCAGGGCCGGATCTTCCAGCCGCTCGGCGATCAGGAAGGGCGGCGCGCCTGGCACCGGGTTGGGGTGGATCTGCGACGTGAAGCCCAGCGCGGCCAGCGCCGGCGCGATCTGCCCGCTCAGGTAGGCCGCCAGCTCGGCTGCACGCTCGGCGTTCTGGCTCTCGGTGCGGCAGGCCACCCGGTCGGCCAGGGTGCGGAAGAAGGCGCCGCTGTCGAACAGCGCCTCGGCATGGGCAACGGCAGCGGCTTCCGACATGGTGGCTCCTCAGGCGGGTTCAGGCGGACTTGGTGACGAGGCTGAAATGCTCGACATGCGGCGGCTGGGCGAAGAACGGCCCGATGATCGCCCGCCACTGCGGGAACAGCGGCCCTTCGCGGAAGCCCACGGTGTGGTCTTCCAGCGTGGCCCAGACGATCTGCAGCACATAGCGCTCCGGGCTTTCGACACCGCGTGTCACCGTCCAGCCCTGCACGCCCTGCGCTTGGCTGGCCACGGTGTCCAGCGCGCGGATGATGGCGGCTTCGAAGGCGGCGTTCTGGCCGGGCTGGATGCGGATGTCGGCGATCTCGAGAATCATGGTGGCTTCCTCGGCTGTTGTTGGTCGGGCAGTTTAGGGCGGCCCGGCCTGGGCTAAAGTGGCCCGGGCGCCTCCGCCCGCGACCACCCGCACCCGCCATGGCCCACCGCACCGAGCTGCTGATCATCGACGCGCAGAATGACTTCTGCGATCTGCCCGACAGCTGGTGCCCCAGCGACCCCGTCATCGGCCAGCGCCTGCAGCCGGCCCTGCCGGTGCCCGGCGCCCATGCCGACCTGCTGCGACTGGCCGGTTTCATCGCCGATGCGGGCGCGCGCATCGACAGCATCACCGTCACGCTGGATTCCCACCACCGCCATGACATCGCCCACCCGCCGTACTGGCGCCGGGCCGATGGTGCGGCGGTGGCGCCATTCACCCCCATCACCGCCGCCCAGGTGCGCGCCGGCGAGTTCACGCCCGCCGTGGCCGCCGAGCGGCCGCGCAGTCTGGCCTACCTGGACGCGCTGGAGGCCACCGGCCGCTACACCTTGATGGTCTGGCCGGTGCACTGCCAGCTGGGCAGCTGGGGCCATGGCCTGCATCCGGCGGTGCTGGCCGCCTGCAATGCCTGGGAGGAAGCCCACCACACCCCGGTGCGGGTGGTCGACAAGGGCAGCTACCCCTGGAGCGAGCACTACAGCGCCCTGCAGGCCGAGGTGCCCGATCCGGCCGAGCCCGCCACCCAGCTGAACCAGGCGCTGCTGCAGCGGCTGGACGCCGCCGACACCCTGCTGGTGGCCGGCCAGGCCAGCAGCCATTGCGTCAAGGCCACGGTCGAGCACCTGGTGCAGCACCTGCCCGGCGGCCGCCCGCAGCGGCTGGTGTTGCTGACCGACTGCATGAGCCCGGTGGCCGGTTTCGAACCACAGGCCCAGGGGTTTCTGGCCGCCATGCAGGCCTTGGGCGTACGCTGCCTGCCACAGGCCGAGGCGGCGCGCCTGGCCTGAAACGCCGCCCCCCACCGGCCCCGCGCCGTACCGGTGACCCGCACAGGTTGTCCCCACTCCAGCGAGATGCCCATGCCCCAAGATGCCATCCGGCGCCACCACATCACCCAGCGCGGCCAGGACCACCCGCCGATGGTCTTTGCCCACGGCTTCGGCTGCGACCAGCAGATGTGGCGCTTCGTCGCGCCGGCCTTCGAGGCCACCCACCGCGTGGTGCTGTTCGACCACATCGGCTGCGGCAAGTCCGACCTGTCGACCTACGATGCCGAGCGCCACAGCCGCCTGGAAGGCTACGCCCAGGATGTGGTGACCCTGCTCGACGCGCTGGACCTGCGCGACGTGGTCTTCGTCGGCCACTCGGTCAGCGCCATGATCGGCGTGCTGGCCTCGATCGCCCGGCCCGAGCGCTTCGCCCAGCTGGTGCTGGTGGGCCCGTCGCCCCGCTACCTGAACGACCCGGCCACCGGCTACGTGGGCGGCTTCGAGCGGTCCGACATCGATGGTCTGGTCGACATGATGGACAGCAACCTGCTGGGCTGGGCCGACTTCCTGGCGCCGGCGGTGATGGGCCCCGACAGCCCGCCGGTGCTGACCGACGAGCTCAAGTCCAGCTTCTGCGCGGCCGACCCGTACATCAACCGCCGCTTCGCGATGGCCACTTTCCTGGGGGACAACCGGGCCGACCTGCCCCGGGTGACCGTGCCGTCGCTGATCCTGCAGTGCGCCCACGACGCCATCGCCCCCTGCGCGGTGGGCGACTACATGCACGCCCACATGCCCGGCAGCCGCCTGCAGGTGCTGGATGTGTCCGGGCACTGCCCGCACCTCACCCATCCGCAGCTGACCATCGACGCGCTGCGGGCCGCGGTGGCCGGCTGACCGGCCCGCCATGACGACGGACCCGCCGGACCACGCCCGCGACCTGCCCAACGCCGACGCCCTGCCGTGCGCGCTGGCCAGCGTCGACAGCGACGGCCGGCTGCTCGCCGTCAACCCGGCGCTGGCCAGCCTGCTGGGCCGCGATGTGCAGGCGCTGTGCGGCGGGCCGTTCGACGCGCTGCTGTCCACCGCGGGCGCGGTCATCTACCAGAGCTACCTGATGCCGCTGCTGCGCCTGCACGGCCACCTGCAGGAGTTCTCGATCAGCCTGAAGACCGGCGACGGCCAGCCGCTGGAGGTGCTGCTGTACGCCAGCAGCCGCGGCAGCGGTGCGCAGCGGGTGCACGACATGGTGATGGTGCCGATCCGCCAGCGCCGCCGGGTCGAGGAGGAGATGCTGCGCGTCAAGCGCGCCGCGGACGAAGCGCCGGGCATGATCTTCCAGCTGCTGTGCCTGCCCGGCGGCGGCGGGCACTTCCCCTATGTCAGCGAGGCGGTGCGCGCGCTCTACGACAGCACGCCGCAGGCCGCCCGCGAGTCGGCCGACGTGGTCTTCGGCCGGGTGCTGGAGGACGACCGCGCCGCGCTGCTGCAGGCCCGCGATGCCGCTGCCGCCGCCAGCAGCCCCTGGCGTGCCAGCGCCCGCATCCGCCGTGCCGACGGCAGCGTGGCCTGGCATGAGTTCAACGCCTCGCCGCGGCTGCTGGCCAACGGCATCACCCTGTGGCATGGCCATGTGGCCGACGTGACCCAGCGCCGCGTGATGGAGCAGGCACTGGCCGACCGCGAGGCCGCGCGCCAGGCCAGCCTGGCCAAGAGCGAGTTCCTGGCGCGGGTCAGCCATGAGCTGCGCACGCCGCTCAACGGCATCCTGGGGTTTGCCCACCTGCTGCTCAGCCAGGAGGCCGACAACCTGCGTGCCGACCAGCGCCGCCGGCTGGCCATCCTGCAGACCGCCGGCCAGGGCCTGCTACACCTGATCAACGATGTGCTCGACATCACCAGCATCGAGATGGGCCAGCTCAGCCTGCACCCCACGCCGCTGCCGCTGGCGCCGGCGGTGGACGCGGCGCTGGCGGTGGTCGAGCCCCAGGCCCAGGCCGCCGGCGTGCGCCTGGCCCGCGCACCGATGACCGGCCTGGTGCTGCAGGCCGATGCCCGGCGGCTGCAGCAGGTGCTGGTGAACCTGTTGTCCAACGCCATCAAGTACAACCGGCCCGGCGGCCGGGTCGATGTGCGGGCCCATTCCGAGGCGCCGGCCGAGCCCGGCCTGGCGCTGGCCTGCATCGAGGTGGCCGACACCGGCTGCGGTCTCACCGAGGCGCAGCAGGCGCAGCTGTTCCAGCCCTTCAACCGCCTGGGCGCCGAGCGCGGCGCGGCCGAGGGCACCGGCCTGGGCCTGGTGATCAGCCGCCAGCTGGTGCAGCTGATGCAGGGCAGCATCGGCGTGCAGAGCACGCCCGGGCTGGGCAGCTGCTTCCTGGTGCGGCTGCCGCTGGCCGCCGGCGTGCCGGTGCCGCCGCCGGCGGTGCCCGGCCCTGGCGCGGACGGCGTGCCGTCGCCCACCCGCGGCCGGGTGCTGTACGTGGAGGACAACGCCGTCAACGTGTTGCTGATGGAGGCCATCGTCGGCCTGCGGCCGGGCGTGCAGATGCAGGTGTGCACCGATGGCGCTGCCGGCCTGGCCGCCGCGCTGGCCGATCCGCCCGACCTGCTGTTGCTGGACATGCAACTGCCCGACGGCGACGGCAGCGGGCTGCTGCAGCGCATGCGCACCCACCCGGCGCTGGCGGCGGTGCCGGCGGTGGCGGTGTCGGCGGCTGCGCGCAGCGACGACCTGCTGCGCGCCCGTGAGGTCGGCTTCACCGCCTACTGGACCAAGCCGCTGGTGGTCGACGAGGTGCTGGCCGGCTTCGACAGCCTGCTGGCGCGGGCGCGGCAGTCCCCGCGCTGACAGCGGCCGGTGCAGGCAGCGGCCTACACTGGGCCGATGCCTGCCGCCCCCTCCGCAGCCGCCGCCGCACCGGAAGAGTCGCGCCAGGCCTGGGTGGTGGTCTGGGCCTGCTTCACCGCGCTGGCGGTGATCTTCGGCGTGTCGTACTCCTTCGCCGCCTTCTTCGAATCCCTGACCACCGCCTTCAACGCCCGCCGGGCCGATGTGTCGCTGGTGTTCGGCCTCTGCGGCCTGGTGTACTTCACCGGCGGTGCTGCCGCCGGCCTGGCGGCCGACCGCTTCGGCCCGCGCCTGGTGTGCGGCGCCGGCATGCTGTGCATCGCCGCCGGCCTGGCGGTCAGCAGCCTGGCCACGCAGATGTGGATGGTCTACCTGGCCTACGGCGTGGGCATCGGCGTGGGCATCGCCCTGGTCTACACGCCGTCGATCGCTTGCGTGCAGCCCTGGTTCACCCGCCGGCGCGGCCTGGCAGCCGGCATCGCCAGTGCCGGCATCGGCGCCGGCACGGTGCTGGTGCCGCTGCTGGCCACCGCGCTGATCGCCGCGCTGCAGTGGCGCAGTGCCATGCTGTGGCTGGCGCTGGGTGTGGTGTTGCTCGGCGGTGGCGCCACGCTGCTGCTGCAGCGCGCGCCGGCGGCCAGCGGTGCCGGCGGCCGGGCGGTGGCCGGCCACACGCTGCGCCAGGCCATGGCCACGCCACACTTCCGCTGGTTCTATCTGATGACCTTCCTGGCCGGGCCGGTGATGTTCGTGCCCTTCGCCCATGTCTCGGCCGCCGCCCGCGACCTGGGCGTGGACGATGCCCGCGCCGTTGGCCTGGTCGGGCTGATCGGCATCGGCAGCCTGACCGGGCGCTTCGCCATCGGCGCGCTGGCCGACCGGGTGGGCCGGCCGCTGACGCTGGCCCTGGCCATGGCCTCGATGGGCCTGTGCTTCCTGGCCTGGTGGGCCGCCGGCGGCTGGGCGGCGATGGCGGTCTTTTCGCTGTGGATGGGGTTGAGCTACGGCGGCATCGTCTCGCTGATGCCGGCGATGTGCATGGACCTGTTCGGCGCCCGTGCGGTGTCGGCCATCATCGGCACGCTGTACACCGGCGCGGCCGCCGGCAACCTGCTGGGGCCCTGGGTGGCCGGCGCGGTGTTCGATGCCACCGGCAGCTACATGCCGGTGATCTGGGGCTGCCTGCTGCTGTCGGCGCTGGCCACGGCGGCCGCCTGGCGCCTGGTGGGCCCGCCACCGCCTGCGCCCGCTGCCGCATGAAGACGCTGTCCTGCGGCATCCTGGTGGTGAACGCGCGGCACGAACTGCTGCTGTGCCACGTCACCGGTGCCTGGCACTGGGACATTCCCAAGGGTGGGGTCAACCCCGGCGAGGCACCCCTGGCCGCCGCGCTGCGCGAGACCCGCGAGGAATGCGGACTCGACTTCACCGGCCAGCCGCTGCTCGACCTGGGCCAGATGCCCTACCGCCCGCGCAAGGACCTGCACTTGTATGCGGTGCTCAGCGATCGTTTTGATGCCGCCATCTGCCACTGCGACAGCCACTACAGCGACGGCTGGGGCCGCGACCGGCCCGAGATGGACGGCTTCGAGTGGACCCGCTTCGACCGCGTGCACCGCCGCTGCGCCCGCCACATGGCCGAGGTGCTGACGCAGACGCTGTCGCTGCCGGCCCTGCTGGCACGCCTGCAATCCGGCGCAGCCTAGACTGCAGGCCGTCCCCGCTTCCGGTCTGCCGCCATGAACCTGCTGCCCCGCTCTTCCCGCCGCCTGCTGGCCGCCGGCCTGCTGCTGTCGGCCCTGGCCTCCACCAGCCTGCTGGCGCCCGCCTGGGCCCAGGCGCTGCCGGCCGGGCTGCAGCAGGTCACCCAGGTCGAAGGCATCACCGAATACCGCTTGCCCAACGGCCTGCAGGTGCTGCTGGTGCCCGATGCCACCAAGCCCAGCACCACGGTGAACCTGACCTACCGCGTCGGATCCCGCCACGAGAACTACGGCGAGACCGGCATGGCCCACCTGCTGGAGCACCTGATCTTCAAGGGTACGCCCACGCAGAAGAACCTGATGGGCGAGTTCGGCCGCCGCGGCCTGCGCTTCAACGGCACCACCTGGTACGACCGCACCAACTACTTCGCCAGCTTCACCGCCAACGACGAGAACCTGCGCTGGTACCTGGCCTGGCAGGCCGATGCCATGGTCAACAGCCTGATCGCCCGCAGCGACCTCGACAGCGAGATGACTGTGGTGCGCAACGAGATGGAGGCCGGCGAGAACAACCCGGTGCGCGCCACGCTGCAGCAGACCATGGCCGCCATGTACCAGTGGCACAACTACGGCAAGTCGACGATCGGTGCGCGGGCCGATGTCGAGAACGTCGACATCGGCCGGCTGCAGGCCTTCTACCGCCTGCACTACCAGCCCGACAACGCCACCCTGGTGGTGGCCGGCCGCTTCGACCCGGCCCAGGTGCTGGGCTGGGTGGCGCAGAGCTTCGGCCCCATCCCCAAGCCTGCGCGCGTGCTGCCGCCCACCTACACGATTGACCCGGCGCAGAACGGCGAGCGCACGGTGGCGGTGCGGCGCCGCGGCGGTGCGCCCTTCCTGCTGGCGGCCTGGCACGGCGTGCCGGCGGCGCACCCCGACTATGCCGCCGTCGAGGCGGTGGTGGCGATGCTGGGCACGGCGCCGTCGGGCCGGCTGCACAAGCGGGTGGTCGAGCAGAAGCTGGCGGCCTCCAGCTTCGGCTTCAGCTTCGGCCTGGCCGAGCCGGGCCCGCTGCTGCTGGGCCTGCAGCTGGCGCCGGGGCAGGATGTCGACCAGGCCCGCCAGGCCATGCTGGCCACGGTGGACGGCCTGGCCACCGAGCCCTTCACGGCCGAGGAGCTGTCGCGGGCGCGCACCCAGTGGCTCAACGACTGGGCCCAGGGCTTCTCCGACCCCGAGCGGGTGGGCGTGGCGCTGAGCGAGGCCATCGGCAACGGCGACTGGCGGCTGTACTTCCTGGCCCGCGACCGCATGCGGGCGCTGCAGCTGGCCGATGTGAACCGCGTCGCCCAATCCCTGCTGGTGGCCGACAACCGCACCATCGGCACCTACCTGCCCACCGACAACCCCAAGCGCGCGCCCGACCCGGCGCTGGTGCAGGTGGCGCCGATGCTGCAGGGCTACAAGGGCGATGCCGCCGTGGCCCAGGCCGAGGCCTTCGACGCCACCCCCGCCAACCTGGACGCCCGCACCCAGCTCAGCACCCTGCCCAGCGGCCTGAAGGTGGCGCTGCTGCCCAAGGGCACCCGTGGCGCCACGGTGCAGGCGCGGCTGGTGCTGCGCTTCGGTGATGTCGACAGCCTGCGCGGCCGCGGCATGGCGGTGTCGATGGTGGGTGGCCTGATCGACAAGGGCGGCGCCGGCATGACGCGCGCGCAGATCAGCGACGCCTTCGACAAGCTGCAGGCCGAGGTGGCCTTCGGCGCCAGCGGCCAGACGCTGACCGTTGGCATCACCACCGTGCGCCAACACCTGCCGGCCGTGGTGTCCCTGGTGGGCAAGCTGCTGAAGGAGCCGGCCTTCCCGGCCGATGCGCTGGACGAGCAGCGCCGCCAGCTGCTGGCCGGCATCGCCGCGCAGCGGGCCGAGCCCGGTGCGGTGGCGTCCAACGCCGCCCAGCGGCATGGCAACCCGTACCCGCGTGGTGATCTGCGCCATGCGCCCAGCTTCGACGAGCTGGTGGTCGATGCCAACGCGCTGACCGTCGACACGGTGCGCGCGGCGCACCGGCGCTTCCTCAGCGCCGCCACCGGCGAGTTCGGCGCTGCCGGCGACATGGATGCCGAGGCGGTGCGCACCGCCCTGGCCCAGGCCTTCGGCGACTGGCGTGCGCCGGCCGACGGTCCGCTGGCCTATGTGCGGGCGCCACAACCGCTGGTGGTGCCACCGCCGCTGCGCCAGAAGCTGGCCACGCCCGACAAGCCCAACGCCAACCTCGTGCTGGTGCAGCCGGTGGCGCTGAACGACACCCATCCCGACTACCCGGCGCTGCTGGTGGCCAACCACCTGCTGGGCGGCTACACCGGCTCGCGCCTGTGGGTGCGGGTGCGCGAGCAGGGCGGCCTCAGCTACGACGTGCGCAGCGGCCTGCAGTGGAACAACCACGAGCTGGCCTCGCGCTGGCAGGCTTCGGCCATCTTCGCGCCGCAGAACCAGCCCAAGGTCGAGGCCGCGTTCCAGGAGGTGGTCACCGGCACGCTGAAGGACGGCTTCACCCAGAAGGAGCTGGACGAGGGCCGCACCGGCCTGCTCAACCAGCGCCGCCTCGGCCGCGCCCAGGATCCGGTGGTGGCCGGCGCCCTGGTCGGCAACCTGGACCTGGGCCGGCGCTTCGCGCTGCAGCAGGCCACCGACGATGCCATCGCCGCGCTGACGCTGGACCAGGTCAACGCCGCGCTGCGCCGGCACATCGACCCGGCGAAGTGGGTGGTGGTCTGGGCCGGTGACTTCAAGAACTGACAACACCCGAACGAGGAGACCCGCGATGAACACCGACACCCCCGTGAACGCCAGCCCCCTGGCCGCCGCCATCGAAGCCGCCGCCCAGGCCGTGCTGGACCGCGTGACCGCCTGGCGGCGCGACTTCCACGCCCACCCCGAGCTGGGCAACCGCGAGTTCCGCACCGCCGGCATCGTGGCCGAGCACCTGCGCGCGCTGGGTCTGGACGAGGTCAAGACCGGCGTCGCCCACACCGGCGTGGTGGGGCTGCTCAAGGGCGGCCTGCCCGGCCCGGTGGTGGCCCTGCGCGCCGACATGGACGGCCTGCCGGTGGCCGAGGAGGTCGACATCCCCTTCGCCAGCAAGACCAAGGCCGAATGGAACGGCGAGCAGGTGGGCGTGATGCATGCCTGCGGCCACGACACCCACACCGCCATCCTGATGGGCGTGGCCGAGGTGCTGGCCGGCCTGCGCGCGCAGCTGCCGGGCACGGTGAAGTTCCTGTTCCAGCCGGCCGAGGAGATGCCGCCCGAAGGTGAAGACGGCGGCGCCAAGATGATGGTGGCCGAGGGCGCGATGCAGAACCCCAAGCCCGATGCGGTGTTCGGCCTGCATGTCACCAGCCGGCTGCCGGTGGGCGTGATCGGCTACCGCCCCGGCCCCACCATGGCCAGCAGCGACAGCCTGAAGATCACCGTGCGCGGCAGCCAGACCCACGGCGCCATGCCCTGGTTCGGCGTCGACCCCATCGTCACCAGCGCCCAGGTGGTGATGGGCCTGCAGACGGTGGTCAGCCGCCAGATCGATCTGACGCAGGAGCCGGCGGTGGTCACCATCGGCACCATCCATGGCGGCCTGCGGCAGAACATCATCCCCGACGAGGTGGTGATGACCGGCACCATCCGAACCTTCGACGAAGCCATGCGCGACGATGTGCACGAGCGGGTGAAGTACCTGGGCGAGACCCTGGCCAAGGCCAACCGGGCCAACTGCCTGGTCTGCATCAACAAGCACTACCCGGTCACCGTCAACGACCCGGTGCTGACCGAGGCCATGCGCCCCAGCCTGGCCCGCAGCGTGGGCGAGGACAAGCTGATGCTGGTGCCCAAGGTGATGGGCTCGGAGGATTTCTCGTTCTTCCAGCGCGAGGCGCCCGGCCTGTTCTACTTCGTCGGCGTGGTGCCGCAGGGCGTCAACCCGCTGACGGTGGCGCCCAACCACTCACCGCGGTTCTATGTGGACGAAGGCTGCCTGATCGTCGGCGTGCGCAGCCTGGCCCACCTGGCGGCGGACTTCCTGCACCACGGCGCCACCGCCGGTTGAGGCTGCCGCCGGCGTCGGTCAGACGCTGGTCACGCCCCAGGTGTGGCGGTCGATCGCCCAGGCGCCCACCGAATCCGGCGTGCCGTGGCTGAAGAAATCCAGCCGCAGCGTGGCCGGGTCGGTGGTCAGAAGCGCGTAGTTCTGGCACTTCGAGCCCACGCCCACCAGCTTGCACACGGCGGCGCCTGACGATGTGGCGTCATGCAGCCAGCGGCCGTTGCCCAGGTTGATCGACTTGAAGCGGTTGGCATGGATGTCGCCGCTGAGCACCAGGATCTTGTAGGTGCGGGCCAGCCCGAGCAGCCAGTTGAAGTCGTCGAACAGCGCCCAACGGGCGTCGTCGTCGGCCTGCACCACCGATCCTGATGCGATCAGGTGCACCGCCGCTGGCGCCGCGGCCAGCTTGGCCTCGATCTGCGCGCGCTGGGCGGCGCCCAGCAGGTCTTTGCCGATGCGCCAGGAGCGGCCGTCGGTCAGGTGCAGGTGCAGGTCGGGTGCCAGCGCGCGGTGGCGGTAGCCGGGCGGCGGCTCGTTGGTCTGGTTGATGCTGGCATCGTTGTAGGCGCTGGGAAAGCTGCCCGGCGCCAGCCGCTCGTCCAGCGTGCGCCGGAAGGCATTGAACAGCGCCCGCGAGATGCGGATGTTCTCCTTGTAGATGATCTTGTCGATCGCGCCTTCGCCGTAGCTCTCGTCCCACAGGAAGTCGTGGTCATCCCAGACCGCGTCGGTGGGCACGGCCGACACCAGGGCGCGGAACTGCGGCTGGTCCAGCTGGGTGCGCCAGCGGCCCAGCACATGCTGCAGGAAGTCCACCGGCGCCAGCTGCTTGGGATGGGTGATGCCGATTGGGTAGGGCGGTGCGTCGATGTAGACCGAATCGCCCAGCAGCAGCACCCGGTCGGGCCGCTGTGCGGCGATCTGGTCCCACACCGGCTGCTGGGCGAACACGGTGAACGCCATGCACGATGTGAACGCGATCTTCATGGTCAAGGTCCTCGGGGATGCAGCATTGCAGATGACGCCGGCGTGGCGCTGGGGCAATGTAGCCCGATTGGCCGGACGCCGGCGCGGCTGGCCGTGGTCCGAACTGGGGATGCCGGCCTGCCGCTGACAGCCCGCCCCGCAGGCGCGGCGTGCACAAGCTGTTACCCGTTGGTGCCGGCGTGTCCCTTCATTGGTGCGCGGTTCTGCCGATCAAACAAGACAAGGTGTCAAGGGTGCCGTCCGGTGCCCGCCTTGGCGCTGTACCCACCCATGAAACGTTCCCTGGCCTCGATCGCCCGCAAGTCCCTGCACCAGGCGGCGCGCCTGGCGTTGTCCTTGCTGCCCAGCCGCTGGCGCTTTGCCTTCTTCCGCAGCCTGATCGACTGCGACGACCAGCCCGATCAGCGGCTGGAACTGAAGATCGCCGACACCCAGGACGAACTGGAGGCCTGCTTCCGCATCCTGCATGACGCCTACGTGGCCGCCGGCTTCATGCAGCCCGACCCCTCGGGCCTGCGGGTGACGATCTACCACGCCCTGCCCACCACCACCACGCTGTGCGCCAAGTGGGATGGGCAGGTGGTCGGCACGATCTCGATGATCCGCGAGGGGGTGTTCGGCTTCCCGCTGCAATCGGTCTTCAATTTGGGTCAGGTGCGCTCAAAAACCGGCAAGATCGCCGAAATCTCGGCCCTGGCGATTGATCCGCGGTTCCGCGCCACCGGCGGGCGCATCCTGTTTCCGCTGATGAAGTTCATGTACGAGTACTGCCGCGAGTACTTCGACACCCGCCACATCGTGATCGCGGTCAATCCGAACAAGATCGAGATGTACGAGTCGCTGCTGTTCTTCGAGCGCTTGCAGGCGCGGATGGTGGACAACTACGACTTCGCCAACGGCGCGCCGGCGGTGGGTGCCACGCTGGACCTGCTGCACGCGCCCGAGGTGTTCCGCCAGGCCTATGCCCACAAGCGGCCGCGCAAGAACCTGTTCCGCTATTTCGTGGAGACGCGGCTGGCCAACATCAAGGCGCCGAACCGGCGGTTCTTCACCACCAACGATCCGGTGCTGACGCCGGCGATGATGGACCACTTCTTCAACCGGCGCACCACGGTGTTCCAGTCGCTGAACGACCGCCAGCGCCTGCTGCTGCGCTCGATCTACGACCACGCCGACTACCGTGCGGTGCTGCCGGCGCCGTCCGAAGGCGCGGACGAACTGGTGTCGCTGCGGCAGCACCAGCGCTTCTCGATCCGCTGCCCGGCACGGCTGTCGGTGCGCTCCTACGACACCCGGCTGAGCTTTCCGCTGCAGGTGATCGAGCTGTCGCTGCACGGCTTCCAGGCCGAGTGCGCCTTGCCGCTGCCCGAAGGCACACGCGGCTGGGTCGAGATCGAACTGGGCGAGAACGAGACAGCGCTGGCCGAGGCCACTGCGGTGCGGCGCCACGAGGTCGGCGGCCAGGTGTTCTACGGCTTTGCGGTGCCGGCGCCGGATGCCGCATGGCAGCGCTGCGTGGTGGCGCTGCAGACCGGCAGCACCCATGCCGATCTGGACGCGGTCCAGCCCCCGGCGGCACCGCAGCCGCCGGTGCTGCGCCCGGTGGCTGCACCCGTGCGGCCGCTGTCGCTGGAGCTGGTGGCGCCGGACTGATCTTCCGCCGGGCCGGGTGTCCGCCGGTGCAACAATCCACTGCTGGCGTGAGATCGGTCGCAAGGCCCCCCGGCCAGCGGGATTGCCCCGACGGCAGCGTGGTGCTTACAGTCGGTCGATTCAAAGGCCTGCAGGCCGGTGCCCCGATCGGGCGCCCGTGCATGGCGTGCGTTTGCATGGGACACGGCGAAACCCGCGCCGGGCCCTGTCAGGAGAATTCCATGGTCAGGTTGTTCAACCATTACTTCCACGCGTGGACGTTGCGCAGGGTGTTCTTCGACTTCCTGCTGTCCTTGCTGGCGTTGGCGGGTGTGGTGCTGGCCCAGGCCGAGAGCGTGAAGCTGGCCATCCCGATGGCCGGCGCCCAGGTGGTGTCCCTCGCCGCCGGCCTGTTCGTCATCAACAGCGCCTCGGGCCTGTACCAGCGCGCCCAGGATTGGTCGGTGGTCGAATCCACGCTGCGCGCTGCGCTGGCCCTGGTGCTGGCGCTGCTGCTGACCTACCAGATCTTCCAGGTGCTGCCGGTGGGCTTCGGCAACCTGGACGCGATCCGGGCCTCCGCCATGCTGGTCATCGCCGCCCTGATCCTGCGCCGGGTGGTGATGGGCTACTGGGCCACCAAGTCGCGCGCCGGTGCCCGGGTGCTGATCTTTGGTTCCGGCCCGGCTGCCCAGATGGTGGGCAGCACCCTGCGTGCCGCCGATCCGCTGGCCACCATCGTCGGCTACTTTCCCGGCCCCAACGAGAAGCAGACCGCGGTGCCCGAGGCCGAGCGGCTGAGCGCCGAGCAATCCCTGACGCAGACGGCCCAGCGGCTGGGCGTCGACGAGATCATCGTCGCGCTGACCGAGCGCCGCTCCGGCAGCATGCCGCTGCGCGAACTGCTCGACTGCAAGCTGTCGGGCGTGCAGGTGTTCGACATCACCACCTACTTCGAGCGCATGCTCGGCCAGATCCGCATCGACTTCGTCAATGCCGGGTGGCTGATCTTCGGCGATGGCTTCAACCAGGGCTTCTACCGCACCGCGGTCAAGCGCATCTTCGACATCCTGTGTTCCGGCGTGCTGATCATCCTGGCCGCGCCGGTGATGCTGATCACCGCCATCGCCATCAAGCTGGAAAGCCAGGGCCCGGTGTTCTACCGCCAGGAGCGGGTGGGCTACAACGGCAAGCCGTTCCTGGTGACCAAGTTCCGCAGCATGCGCACCGACGCCGAGAAAGACGGCAAGCCGCGCTGGGCCACCGCCAACGACAGCCGCGTCACCCGCGTGGGCAACATCATCCGCCTGATCCGCGTGGATGAACTGCCCCAGTTGTTCAATGTGCTCACCGGCGACATGAGCCTGGTCGGCCCGCGCCCGGAGCGGCCGTTCTTCGTCGAGCAGCTCACCAACGAGATTCCCTACTACGCGGTGCGCCACAGCATCAAGCCCGGCGTCACCGGCTGGGCCCAGGTGCGCTACCAGTACGGGTCGACCGTGGAAGACTCGCAGGAGAAGCTGCAGTACGACCTGTACTACGTGAAGAACCACAGCCTGTTCCTCGATTTCGTCATCCTGATCGAGACGGTGGGCGTGGTGCTCACGGGCAAGGGCGCGCGCTGAGCGCGTTGAAACCTCGCTTGCTTCAAGCCCCCCGGGCCACCCTGCCCCGGCCGCGGCTGTGCGGCGCATCTGCGTGATGCCGTTGCCATGGACAGCTTCGACGATCTGCTGAACTTCGACGTGCAAAGCGCCAGCCTGCAGGCTGCCGGCTTTGCGCTGGTCGCGCTGTTGTACGGCGGTTATGCGTGGCACCTGCTGCGCACCGGCCTGCTGCACCGGCCGGTCAGCGGATCGGCGCGCGCTTTTTTCGCTGCCGTCGTCGCCACCCTGGTCTGGGGTCTCATCGGCCTGGCCGACCTGTTCAGCACCAAGCTGCTCACCTGGCATCTGGCGCTGCTGTTCGATCAGCTGCGGTACGCCGCCTTGGCCGCCTTCATGCTGATGCTGCTGCGGCCGATGTCGGTCCAGTTGCGCACCTGGCGCACCAGGCTCTGGCTGGGTGTGCCAGCCGCGCTGCTGGCAGCCAGCCTGGTCAGCAATCTGGCGCTGGGTCTGTCTGGCGACACCTGGCCGGTTGCCGGCCGAGCGCTGTTGGTGACGCAGCTGGGCTGGGCGGTGCTGGGCCTGCTGCTGGTGGAACAGGTGTTCCGCAACCAGACGGAGCAGAACCGCTGGGGCGCCAAGCCGCTGTGCCTGGGGCTGGGCGGCCTCTTCCTGTTCGACGTCTACCTGTACAGCCAGGCGCTGATGTTCGGTGCCTTCGACACCGACGCGCTCACCGCGCGCAGCCTGGTGCATGCGGTGGCCATGCCGCTGTTGCTGATGGCCAGCAGCCGCAGCCAGGGTTGGCTGTCCAAGGTGCAGGTGTCGAAGACCGCGGCGTTCTACTCGGCCTCGCTGCTGCTGATCGGGCTGTACCTGCTGTTCATCGCCGCGGTGGGCTACTACGTGCGCTTCTTCGGGGGCACCTGGGGCGGTGCGCTGCAGGTGGCGCTGCTGTTTGCGGCTGGTGTGCTGCTGTTGGTGCTGGTGTTCTCGGGGGCGATGCGCGCGCGGCTGCGCGTCTTCCTGGGCAAGAACTTCTTCAGCTACCGCTACGACTACCGGGTGGAGTGGCTGCGCTTCACCGCGATGCTGTCCACCAAGAGCAATCCGCAGGAAGTGGGTGCGCTGGTGGTGCGCGGCCTGGCCGACATGGTGGAGTGCGCGGCAGGTGCACTGTGGTTCAAGGCCTTGGGTGACGACCAGTTCGTGCAGTCCGCCACCTGGAACCTGCCCGAGCTGCCGGCCCGCGAACCGACCGACTCCCTGTTCTCTCGCTTCATCGCCGAACGCGAGTGGATCATCGACCTGCCGGCCGCCCATGCCCGCCGCAGCGCCGCCGACGAAGCCGAGGTGGTGCCTGGCTGGCTGGGTGCGCTGCCCGACGCCTGGCTGGTGGTGCCCCTGCTGGTGGGCGACGAGTTGCTGGGCTTCGTGGTGCTGGCCAGGCCGCGCACGCAGGTGACCCTGGACTGGGAGGTGCGGGATCTGTTGAAGACCGCTGCCCGCCAGGCCGCCGGCTTTCTGGCCCAAATGCATGCCACCGAGGCCCTGCTGGAGGCGCGCAAATTCGACGCCTTCAACAAGATGAGTGCGTTCGTGGTGCACGACCTGAAGAACATCATCACGCAGCTGTCGTTGATGATGAAGAACGCCGAGCGCCACCGCGACAACCCCGAGTTCCAGGCCGACATGTTGATGACGGTGGAGAGCAGCCTGGACAAGATGCGGCAGATGATGTTGCAGCTGCGCGAGGGCGCCAAGCCGACTGGCGTGGCATCGGGCGTGGACCTGGCACCGTTGTTGCAACGCATCGAGACAGCCGCACGCCAGCGCGGGCGCCAGCTCGAGGTGCTGGTGGACGACCGTGTGGCCACCCGCGGCCATGAAGAGCGGCTGGAGCGGGTCATCGGCCATGTTGTGCAGAATGCCCTGGACGCCACACCTAACTCGGGTAGGGTGTGGGTGCGGCTGTCCCAGGCGGCGGGCCGCGCCTGCCTGGAAGTGGGCGACACTGGTGCCGGCATGAGCGCGGAGTTCATCCAGCATCGCTTGTTCCGCCCCTTCAGTTCCACCAAGGGAAGCGGCATGGGCATCGGGTCTTATGAGAGTTTCCAGTACGTCAAGGAACTGGGCGGGAGCATCGACGTGAAGAGTGAACTGGGGCAGGGCACCTTGGTGACCGTGCTGTTGCCGTTGTTCGATGTGCGCACCGGCACCGACCTGCGCGCGCCGGGGCTGGTGCGATGAGCGCCGGCACGCCTTCGTCGCCGCTGCTGATCGTCGAAGACGATCTGGCGCTGCAGAAGCAGATCAAGTGGAGCCTGGACCGTTTCGACTGCGTGACCGCGAGCGACCGGGAGTCGGCGCTGATCGCATTCCGGCGTCACCAGCCGGCGGTGGTGACGATGGACCTGGGCTTGCCGCCCGATCCGGATGCGACCAGCGAAGGGTTCAAGTTGCTCGAGCAGTTGCTGAGCGCCGACCCGAACGTCAAGGTGATCGTGCTGACGGGGCAGAACGACCAGGCCAACGCACTGCGGGCGGTGGCCATGGGTGCCTATGACTTCTTCGCGAAGCCGTTCGAGCCGGAACTGCTGGGCTTGACGATCGATCGCGCGTTTCGGTTGGCGGAGTTGCAGGCGGAAAACCGGCGCTTGCAGGCGGTCAGTCAGCCGGATGCGCTCAGCGGCTTGATCACGCGAGATCCGGAAATGCTGCGGATTGGCCGGATGATCGAGCGGGTCGCGGCCAGTCAAGCCACCGTGCTCTTGCTTGGAGAAAGCGGAACGGGCAAAGAGGTGCTCGCGCAGGCACTGCACCAGGCCAGCAAGCGAGGCGGCAAGTTTGTCGCGATCAATTGCGCGGCCATACCGGAGGCGTTGCTGGAGAGCGAGCTCTTCGGGCACGAACGCGGAGCGTTCACAGGGGCGACCAAAACCACGCCTGGAAAAATCGAACTGGCCCATGGGGGTACGCTTTTCCTGGATGAGATCGGTGATTTGCCGCATCCATTGCAGGCGAAGCTGTTGCGTTTTCTGCAGGAGCGCAAGATCGAGCGGGTGGGTGGCCGCCAGGAGATCGCTGTTGATGTGCGGGTGGTCTGCGCAACCCATCAGAACTTGAAGGGGCAGATCGCAGAACAGAGATTTCGCGAAGACCTGTTCTACCGGCTCGCAGAGATCGTTGTGGACATTCCGCCGGTTCGCGCTCGCATTGGAGACGCCGTCCTCATGGCCCATGCGTTTCTTCGGCGGTTTGCGCTGGAGCAACGGCGTGGCACGTTGACATTTGGCGAGGACGCGATCCGTGCCATCGAGTCCAATGGTTGGCCGGGTAACGTGCGCGAGTTGCTCAGTGCTGTCCGACGTGCTGTCATCATGGCGGATGGCAACCGCATCTCGGCGGCTGATCTCGGTTTGTCGACGGCCAGCAATCGGCCCGTGGACGGCGATCACGTTGACGCCGAGGGTGGTGGCGATCTGGATTTGAGGACTGTGCGCGAACACGCGGAGCGCAGCGCCGTGCTGGCGGCGTTGTCTCGCACGGACAACAACATTGCGCGCGCTGCCGAACTGCTGGGTGTGAGCCGGCCGACGCTCTACGATTTGATGCGACGACTGTCCATTGCTTAATCGCTCCAATCTTCAAGGGCCAGATTCCATGCGGGTTCGTGTCCGTGGTTTGCGCATGCGCCTCTGGGCCGCCGGCGTCGTGATCCTGTTGTCCGCCTGTGGGGCGGACAGTCCGCAAGAACTCCTTGGCAAAGCAAAGGCCAAGACCGAAGCGGGCGATCTCCAGTCGGCTGCGGTCTTGCTGAAGCAGGCGATCCAGTCTCAGCCTGGACAGTGGGATTTGCGCAGTGCGCTCGGCGACTTGCTGTTGCGTGGCGGTGCAGCTGCGGAAGCGCAAATCGAGTTCGAGAAGGCCCTTGAACTCAACGGGCCCAAAGCCGAACTGGTGCCGAAGCTTGCGGACGCGATGATCGGCTCCGGCGCTGCGAAGGCGCTCATCGAGCGCTACGGCGCCACCGACCTCGGTGACGGGAAGTCGAACGCGCTTCTCAAGTCCTGGCTGGCAGAGGCCCAACTGGAAGTCGGAGACCTGGCAAAGGCTGCAGCCGCTGTTGAGGATGCGTTGAAGCTGGATGCCAACGCCAATCGGGCCAAATTGATCAAGGCCCGCATGCTGGTCGGAAAGCGCGATCTGGACGGCGGCTTGGCGTTGGTGAACGAGGCCATCGCAAGTGATCCGTCGCTGGCAAGCGCCAAACACCTCAAGGCTGAGTTGCTCTGGGTTGGCAAGAGCGATCCCGCGAGTGCAGAGACGTTGCTGAAGGAGGTTTTGGAGCAGCAACCCGAGTATCTGCCGGCGTATTCGACCTTGATGTCCATCTTGGCGCAGCAGACCCGTTTCGACGAGTATGCGACTGTCTTGGACAAATTGAAGGCGCGTTTTTCTCGCACACCATTGCGTTATTTCTTCGAGACCCGCCTCCACTTGGCGCGTCGGTCATTGGACAAGGCGTCTGCCAGTGCGCAAGAACTCTTGCGTGTCGCCCCCGATCATGCGTTGTCACTGCAGCTTGCTGGCGCCGTCGACTTTGAACGTGGCATGCAGCGCAGTGCGGAGGCCCATTTGGCCAAGGCCATTCAGATTCAGCCGGATCTTGTGGTCGCCAGGCAAATGCTGGCGCGCATCTACCTGTCGCGGGGGCAGCCCAGGGCAGCGCTCGATGTGTTGAAACCGAACCTCGCTGCGGCCGCGCCTGATGCCAGGTCACTTGCAGTTGCAGGCGAGGCCAGCATGCAGCTCGGAGAGCTCGACCAGGCTGCTGATTGGTTCGAGCGGGCGTCCAAGCTGGCGCCGGCTGACGCGTTGTCCAAGACCGCGCTGGCGGTCCTCGCCGCCAGGGATGGCAAGCCCGATACGAGTGTCGGTCAGTTGCAGGCGCTTGCCGAGAATGACAAGTCGGTCTTTGCTGATTTGGCATTGCTCAGCATCCGCCTTCGGCGCGGTCAGTCAGGTGAAGCGTTTGCCATCACTGACCGGTTGGCCGCCAAGTTGCCGGGCAGCCCCTTGCCTGCACTGTTGCGAGGCCGCATCCATTTGTCGCTGGGCGATGCGGGCAAGGCGCGGCGAGCGTTTGAAGACGCGTTGCGCGTGCGCGCTGACGATTTCCAGGCCAAGGCGGCCCTCGTCAATCTCGATCTCATGGAGCGGGCGTTTGCGCCTGCAGCCGAGCGCGTCGACAGCCTGTTGAAGGCCGATCCCGGCAATTACAGCGCGCACCTGCTTGCCGCCGCCGTG
The DNA here is from genome assembly GCF_005403045.1 of Pseudaquabacterium pictum. Classification (GTDB taxonomy): domain Bacteria; phylum Pseudomonadota; class Gammaproteobacteria; order Burkholderiales; family Burkholderiaceae_C; genus Pseudaquabacterium; species Pseudaquabacterium pictum. The sequence continues at coordinate 142,686 of NZ_BJCL01000009.1, read as the reverse complement.
TTGCAGCGCTCAGGCGGGTCAGACGAAAAGATCATGGGCCACCTGCGGGAGGCCATCAGGCTCAGCACCGCCGATGCCTCACCCCGGGTGATGACCATCGAGTACTTGGCGTCCCTGCACAAGAACGAAGCTGCCAAGACGATGGCGCAAGAGGCTGCCGCAGCATTTCCGGATGACCTGCCGGTGATGCGCGCACTGGGGAATGTGCTGATTCGCAGCGGAGACCTGCAACAGGCCATCGTGGTGCTGACCCGCGCAGTCAAGCTGCGGCCGGACGACGCCGCCGTTCAGTTGACGTTGGCCGATGCCCATCTGGCGAAGCGCGACGAGCGTTCCGCCCTGTCCGTGTTGTTGGCTGCCGTGGAGGTGGTGCCCGAGTCGTCGGCTTTGCGGGCCCGGTTGATCGCACTGAGCCTGCGCCAGTCCCGCATGGCCGATGCGCAGCGCGCGGCCAAGGAACTGCAACGGCGCCTGCCCGATCAGGCAGCTGGTTGGGTTCTGGAGTCGGAGCTGGCGGAAGCCCGGCGAGATTTCCAGGCGGCCCTCGCACCCGCCCTGGTTGCGCTGAGGAAACAGGACGGCATTTCCATGGCGCCGAGGGTGCTCGGACTTCAATTCGCAGCCGGGAAGCCACAGGACGCGGAACGGTTCACGCAGGAGTGGTTGCGGGACCATCCAAAGGACACGCTGTTTCTCCGGTTCCTGGGTGAGCGTGCGATGCAAAAGCCGGACTACGCCGCCGCAGAAGATGCCTTTCGGCGCATCGTCGCCGTGAACCCGTCAGACGCGATTGCGTTGAACAACTTGGCGTGGTCCATGTTGAAGGCGGGCAAGGCCGATGCTGTCGCCTATGCGGACAAGGCGGTGGCGCTGATGCCGGGCAATCCGGCGCTGCTGGATACGCAGGCGGACGCACTGACTCTGGCTGGCCGGCCGGCTGACGCGGTCGCCGTCCTGCGTCGGGCGGCCGCCCTGGCGCCGAACAACCCGGTCGGCCGGCTGAAGCTGGCCAAGGCCCTCTCCGCGCAGGATGCCAAGGCGGATGCGAAGGCCGAGCTGGAGGCGCTGCTCGCGGCACACCCCAAGTTCGAAGGCCGCGCGAGCGCGGAGGCGATGTTGCGCGGCCTGCGCTGAAATCGTCCAGCCTCTTCCTGCGCCGCGGAACGCCTGCAAGCCGTCGAATTTTCTTACAGCGCGATTCCCGGCTGATCGGGCAGACCAGAAAAGTGCTGATGCGACAACGACTTGCAAAAAGTCCGAGAGCTGGCCCACCGATTGCTAGTATTTGGTCGTGGTGGACGTCTTCCCACCAACAACCCATCGGAGCGTCTCATGAAACTCAAGCAACTCGCAGCTGTCGCAGCCCTCGCTGGCGCCGCAGCTTTCGGCCCCGCCGCGCACGCCGTGGGCGTGCTGACCTTTGATCCGTCGGCCACCAACGTCGGTGCCACCAACGTGGGCGGCGGTGCCGCTGGCGCGCTGGGCACCAAGGCCGCGTTCGACCTGGACCAGGCCACGCTCACCTACGCTGGCAAGCTGGACGTGGCGCTGAGCCGCGCCAACTCCATTGGTGGTGGTTTCGGCGGTGGCTCGACCTGGGCTGAGTCTGCCAATATCAAGCTGACCCAGTTTTCGCTGGGCGGCGTCGAAATCGACCCGCTCGTCACCGGCCTGAACAAGTCGCTGGCCTCTGGCGAGTACGACCTGTACGCCACCTTCCTGGCGACGGGCACCGGCATCTGGCTGAGCAACTCGAACTTCACGGTGGCATCGATCACCAACATCACGGTGAAGTTCTATGCCTCGCCCATGGGCGCGACCCTGGAGACGCTGGGCGATCCGACGAACGGCACCGACGCCACTGGCGGCGTGACCATTCCTCTGGACAACGTCCTGCTGGGTGTGTCGACCTACGTCAATGATGGCACCGCCCTGGGTTCCGCTTCTGGCCTGGCTGGTGGCCGTGGGTCCACGAGCCTGACCGCGACGCTCGACTTCACCCCGAGCGCTGGCACCACTGGCGCGACCGGCTTCTTCCAAGGTCCGGATCCGTTCGTGATCGCGATCGGCTCGCAGGCCGGTGGTAACACCCTGAACACGTCGGTGTCGGCCAACGGCGCCGGTGTTCGCTGGACCACCCAGAACGCCAACCGTGGTGGTGGCAGCCTGACCTTCGCCGTGGTTCCGGAGCCGGGCGCCCTGGCCCTGGTGGGTCTGGCACTGGCCGCTGCCGGCATCGCGTCGCGTCGCAAGTCGAAGACTGCCTGAGCTTCACGCTTCGGTTGAAAAAGGGCTGCCTCGGCAGCCCTTTTCTTTTGGTGACGCTGCAACAAGCAGGTCATCGGAAGCTTCGGGTTTGCGGACAGTGGCGACCGTCCGCTGCACAACCCGGAGCGGCTCTGGTGGACTTCAGAAGTAGACGAAACCGATCACCTGCGTGACTTGACGGTACGGATAGGCGCCGTACTCCGTGGATGGCGCACCGGCAGTGCGCTGCCACTGCAGCGCCAAGTCAAACCTCGGCCAGTGGTAGCGCAACTCTGCCCAGACCACGCGACTGTTGTCCACCGCGTTCTGCCGCACAAACGCTGTCACGTCCAACTGCTTGAGCAGCACGCCCTTCTGCGTGGCATACAACATCCAGGCACGGCGCGCAGCCAGCTCCTGATCGGCCTGGGCCGTGCTGAACAGCGCAGCGACCGGGACGGGCCCTTGCGCGAACAGCTGTTGCCAACCGGCACGGGTCAGGCCCGCGCCGTTGTAGGCGGCTTCCGCGGTGATCGACAGCCCGCCGGGCAGGTTGTACGTCAGGCCCAGTGTGGCCTGGTGGTGGCGCAGGCGCGGTGCCGGGCCGCCCAATGCGGTGTCCAACAAGCGCGGGCTGCGCGCCATCGACCATTCGGCGTGCACCACGGCGGCATCCGTCACCAACCCGGTCATGTTCAGGCCCAGCCGCGGGCTGCGACCTTCCTCCACCATCCACAGGGCTTCGCCGCTCCAGCGATCAGAGGCCTTGGCCCCCACGGTCAGCACCACGCGGTCGGTGGCATTGGTGCCATCGAGGTCGAGCGAGAACGTGCTGTTCTCCCGTCCGCTGCGGGTGAGCTGCGGCGCCCAGGCGAGGCTGGCGCCGCCGCCATCCCACAATTGACTGGCGCGCACCATGAAGGTGCCGGTGCGGTTCTCACGCAGGGCGATCGGGTCGGCCGTCACCACCGAGCGGGTGGCGCCACGGCGGAAGAAGTCGGTCGGGTTGTAGCTGTAGGCCGGTCCATGGCGCTGGTTGATCCGGCCCAGGTCCACGCTGCGCTGCCCGCTCTCGGACTGCCAGCCCAGATAGGCTTCGCGCAGATGGTGGCGCGTGCTGCGCTGCCCGGGCAGCACGGGGTGGATGTCGTCCAGGCGGTTTGACAGGCCGAAGCGCCACGGCCCGGCCAGTTTGCCGGTCCAGCGCAGATCCACTGCGGCACGGTGCCCGCTGTCTGATCCGAGCGCCTGGCCACGGGCCTGCAGGGCGACCAGCTCCAGCGTCAGGCGCGGTCCGGTGGCAGCCTGGGTGGCAGCCGCTGGCGCCGGCTCAGCAGACTTCAGGTCGAGCGCGTCGTCGTCGTCAGCCGCGTTGGCCAGTCCGCTGGCCAGCGCCAGCGCGATCAACGCGGGCTTGAAGGGTGGTGTCATGGCATTACTCGGCTGAAAAGCGTGGCAGGTAGTCGCGCTGGAACCAACTGGTCGGCGCATTGCGCAGACCGTAGTCTGACAGCCGCACCAGGGTCACGGCCTGCGGGTCCAGTCCGTCGATGATGACAGTCTCTGTCGGTCGGTCCACCCCCAGCTGGGGCTGGAACTTGCGGTAGAACGCCGTCTTCAGCAGCCGGCCGGACTCTGCAAAGAACCGGGCCTTGATCGGGGCGCTGTTGCCGGCGTCCACCCACAGTTCGATGGCGCCGTAGGTGGCGTCGCTGCTGGCCGCTGCCAGCATCAGCTTGTAGGACTTGCGCGTCTGTTTCTCGCCGTCGCGCACGGCTTCTTCGGCAGCCACCGTGGCCTGGTAGTCGCGGGCGAAGTTGACCGTCACCACGTCGCCGTTGGCAGCCTGTCCCATCAGCCGCTGCTGGGGCGAGATGCGCACCGCCGACTTCGTGCCCGGGTCATAGAACCACAGGTCGCTGCCGTTCTTCAGCATGACCTTGCCGGCATCGCGCGCCGGCTGCACGAAGCGCACCAGGCTGGCGAACTGGCCACCGGCCTCCAGCGTGCGGGCCAGGCTGAGCAACGTGGTGGTGTTGACCTGAACGCCCTTCTCGAACTCGGTGAGTGTCACCGTCACCTTGAAGGGCTGGTTGGGATTGCGGATGGCGTCGCTCTGCGCCAGCAGGGCCTGGGCGTCCGGTGCGGCGCTTGCAGCGCCAGGCCAGGCCGATGCGCCGGCCAGCGCCAGCAGGGTGCCGGCGGCCTGCCGGCGGTTGAGAACATGCATCGGAGTCACAGGATGGCAGGGAATGTCAGGCATGGCGCAGGGCCTCCACGATCTTCAGTTGCGCCGCACGCCAGGCCGGCCACCAGGCCGACGCGGTGGCGATGGCCACCAGACCCAGCGCGGTGCCGGCGACGGTGCCAACATCACCCAGCACACGCAGTTGCAGCGGCAGGCGTTCCGAGCTGCCGGGCGGCAGCCAAGTCAGGCCCGACCGGTTCACGATTTCACCCAGCAGCACCGCCATCAGAATGCCGGTGACAGCGCCGGCGCAGCCGAGCATGAACCCTTCCAGCAGAAACAGCCGGCGGATGCCGCTCTGCCGCAGTCCGATGGCGCGCAGGGTACCGATCTCGACGGTGCGCTCGACCACCGCCGTGTTCATCGTGTTGCTCACGGTGAAGAGCACGATGCCGCCGATCAGCACGAAGATGAAGCCGAAGATGAAGTCGAACAGCTGTTCGCTCTGCGCATAGAACGGATTCAGCTCGACGAAGCTGCGCACCGCCAGTGCCTTGCCGCCAGGCAGTGCGTCGACGATCTGCTGCAGACGCTGCGTGGCGGCCTCCAGGTCGGCCGTGCGCGGCAACAGCACCATCACCGCGGTGGCCTGCGGTGGCGCCCGGCCAAACACCAGGCGCTGCGCATGACCCAGGTGCACCAGCACGGCCACCTCGTCCAGCTCCTTGAAGACCTGGTCCTCAGCGGCCACGACATTCAGCGCGGCCACGTTCGGCGCGCCGCGTGCACTGCTGGCCAGCAGTTCGAGCCGGGCGCCGGTGCCGGCCGGTGCGGCTTGCGACGCGTTCTCCGCCATCGCCAGATCGGCAATGTCGCTGGGCAGCGCCTTGGCCTTGCCGGGCGGCGCCTTGGGTGCGGCCTGCTCGGGCACTGGGCAATCGGCAATGCGCAACGGCGCGCACAGCTGCAGCACACGGGCCACGCCGACACCGACGATGGCCGAATCCGGCGCCGTGCCTTCCAGCGGGAACTTCGGCCGCGTCACCGGGATGGCGTACTCGTTCCACTGGCGCATCCGGCTCATGTCCTCGGCCACGTAGCCGGTGCCGATCACCGTGCGCGAGATGCCGGCCTCGAAGTTGCCGGCCAGTCCGCCGAACCGCATCATCGGCGTGGCCACCGACACCATCGGACCGAGCACGGTGTCGTTGCGGATGGCCTTGACGAGATCCTCGTAGCCCGCAATGCCATAGGCGCTGGGATTGCTGCCGCCGAACAGGAAGTAGTCGCGGTGCTGGATCTGCAGATGGCCGCCGGCCCGCACCACGGCCGTCAGCATGGTGGCGCCCAGGTTGGTCTGGAACCCGCTGAACAGCATGATCGACGCCAGCCCGATGGCCAGCGCCACCAAGGTCGAGACGGACCGCCGCCGGTTGCGCAGCAGGTTGCGGACGGCCAGCAGCAGGTCAGCCATGGTCCTCCAGCTGCCCGGGGGTGGTGCTTTCGTAGGCGGACTCTGTGGGCGTGTCCGCGGCCTTGCGGCGGATCGACTGGATCACGCCATCCTTCAGGCTGACCAGGTCGTCGGCGGCCTTCATCAGGCTGCGGTCATGCGACGAGAACAGGAACGAGATCTTGTAGCGGTCCTGCATGCGCCGCATCAGGTTGAGCACCGCTTCGCCGGTGCGGCTGTCGAGGTTGGCCGTGGGTTCGTCGGCGATCACCAGCTTGGGCCGGCGCGCCAGGGCGCGGGCGATCGCCACCCGCTGCCGTTGCCCGCCCGACAACTGGCCTGGCAGGTTGTTGCCGCGGTCGGCCAGGCCCACCGCCTCCAGCAGCCGGGTGACACGCTTGCGCCGACGCTCCGTGGCCATGCCGGCCAGGATCAGCGGGTACTCGACGTTCTCGAAGGCGGTCAGCACCGGGATCAGATTGAAGTTCTGGAAGATGAAGCCGATGTTGGCGGCCCGGAAGTCGGCCAGCGCGTCGTCAGACAGCGCATCGATGCGCTGCCCGGCCACGACCACGTCGCCGGCATCGGCCCGGTCGACACAGCCCACCAGGTTGAGCAAGGTGGTCTTGCCGCTGCCCGACGGTCCGAGCAGCACCGTGAACTGGCCGGGGCGGATCAGCAGATCGATCCCGCGCAGAACCGGGACCTCGACGGCGTCCATCTGGTAACTCTTGACGACGCCGCTGAGGATGGCGGCTGGTTCGGTGGACAAACACGCTCCCGTTCTGGTTGGATCGACAGCGAGGCCGGCAAGCCGGCAGCTGTTGCCCCTGGCACTCTAGCAGTGCGGGCGGCGGCTGAATCTGCCAGTGGACAGGCGATCCCGGTGCATTTGCATCAAGGTGGCGCCAGGATGTCCGAGGGCGGGGCCAGCACCAGCAGCTCGGCACCTGCGCCGCCCGGCTGGCGTGCAAGCTGCGCGTCCAGCCAGTCGATGCTGGCGGCGTGCCGCTGGGCGATGGCGTTGCGCCGCAACTTCAGGTTGGGGGTCAGTTCGCCATGGGCCATGCTGAAGGCCTGGGGCAGCACCAGCACACCGGCCGGCCGTTCATGCGGGTTCAGCCGCCCGGCGGCCAGGCGCAGGCCGAGTTGCAGGGCTGCCCAACGCGCCGGCTCCAGGGCGGCCGGTGCGCACGTGCACAGCGCCACCGGAAACTTGCGCCCCGCCCCCAACAGCACGGCCTGGTCCACGCCGTCGACGCTCTGCAGCACGGCTTCAACGCCCGCAGGCGCAATGCGGCGGCCGGTGGATGTCTTGATCAGGTCGCCCAGCCGGCCGGTCAGGCTGAGGAAGCCATCGGCGTCCAGGCTGCCGAGGTCGCCGGTGCTGTAGAAGCCGTCGGCATCCCGTCCACCGTCGCTGGCGTCGCCCAGGTAACCTGCAAACAGACCAGGGCCACGCACCTGCACCATGCCGTCGGCGCCGATGCGGATGTCGTTGCCAGCCAGCGGCCGGCCGACGGTGCCGGGCCGGCTCTCGCCCAGTCGGTTCATGGCCATCGGCAGCACGTTCTCGCTGAGGCCATAGGCTTCCAGCAACGGCCAACCGAGCGCCTCGAAGTCGTCGAGCAGGGGCCGTGGCATCGGTGCCGAGCCCGACACCAGGCAACGCAGCCGTCCGCCCATCACCAGGCGGATGCGCCGCAGCACCAGGCGTTCTGCCAGCCAGTGTTGCGCTGCCAGGGTTGCAGGCAGCGGTCGGCGCGCCCGTTGGCAGGCCAGCACGCGGCGCCCGGTCTCCCAGCCCCAGCGCACGGCGGCCTGCAGCGGGCCGGGCATGCCGCCGACGCGGGCGACCAGGCCCTCATGCAGCTTTTCATAAAAGCGTGGGACGCCGATGAACACATCCGGTGCCGTGTTGGCGACTTGCGCCATCACCTCGCGCGGGTCACCCAGCAGGTCGGTGCCAGCGCCATTCTGGACGGCCGCCAGATTCACCACCCGCTGGAACAGGTTCGACAGCGGCAGCCAGCACAGCAGGCGGCCATTGGTGCCCACGAACGAGAAGGCGGCGGCAATGGCGTCGATCGCCAGGCCCAGCTGCCCATGGCTGTAGGCGATCCCCTTCGGCGCCCCGGTGGTGCCTGAGGTGAAGATCACGGTGGCTTCGTCGGCTGTGGTGGGGCCAGGCGGCGGCGTGCGGCCCTGGCCTTGACGCGCCAAGGCGTCCAGCGTCGTCCACTGGGGCGGCGGCGCACCGTCGGCCACCGGACCGATGGCGATCCACAGGCGGGTGGCGGCGCGCCGCTCGGCCGACAGTCCGGCCAGCACGCCGGGGTCGACCACCGCGAAGGCGGTCACGTCGGCCAAGTCGGCCATGGCGGCCAACCGCTCCGGCAGGTCGTGGGCATCGAGCCCGACCACCGAGGCGCCGAGGCCCAGCGACGCATGGTGCAGCAGTTCCCAGCCCAGCGACACCGGGGCGACGAGCGCGAGCCGGTCACCCTGGCGCAGCCCGGCAGCGGCCAGACCGCACCGCAGCTGCTCGACCTGGCGGCTGAAATCCTGCCAGCTCAGTGTCTGCCATCGACCGTCGGCCGTCTGGTGGCGGAAGGCGATGGCGCCTGGGCTGGCCGCCACACGGCGTGCCAGCCGGGCGGGCACGGTGTCGTCTGACGGGAGGCCGGCCATCAGTGCCGTGCCGCTGCGCGTGCAGCCAGGTGCGCCAGATAGTGCTGCAGCACCGGTTGCAGATAGTCGGCAACGTCCGGCAGCGGCAGGCCGGCGTCCTGCAAGCGGCGCAGGCTGTCGGTGTTGCTGAAGCCCTGGTCTTCGGCCAGGTAGGCCAGCACGGGCGGCAGCCCGCGCAGCGCGCGCCGGGTGCGGGCGCCGGCCAGCGCGCCGATCACCGGCACCAGCCGCTCCAGCCAGCGCCGGTCCAGGGTGCGTAGCGTGGGCAGCGGGCGGCCGTGGCGTTGCCAGGTCTCGCGCACCACTTGCTGCAGCGTGGTGATCGGGATGGCGTGCGCGGGCCCGGAGCACAGGTGGAAGATCTGGCCTGCCGTCTGCGGATGGGCGCTGGCCCAGGCGATGGCGTCGGCCACCCAGTCCACCGGCACCGTGTCCAGCCGGGTGTGGCCCAAGGTGGGCATGATCCCGAAGGTGCGGCCGCCGCTGAGAAATTCGCAAAGGTGATAGAAAACCTGGAAGTGAATCACCCGGCCATCGCGCGAGTCGCCCACCACCATGCTGGGGCGGTGCACCGTGATCGGCAATCCGCGGCCTTCGGCCCAGATCACGCGTTCGGCCTCGGCTTTGGCGGCTTCGTAGGTGTTGTGGAAGTCGCTCACCTCGGGCAGCGGGCGTTCCGGCATCGTCCCGGGGCTGCGGCCCCAGACCCCGACGGTGCTCACCAGGTCCACCTTGCGCAGTTGGCCCTGGGTGGCGCAGTCACGCGCCAGCGCCAGCACGCTGCGCGTCGGCGTCACGGCGGTGGCGCGGGCTTCGCCCAGCGCCATGTTGAGCTTGACGCTGGCGGCGCAGTGGATGATGTGGGTGACCTGCTGCGCCAGGTCTGCGTGCTGCGCGCCTGACAGCCCGAGCTGCGGCTGCGCGATGTCGCCGCGCACGGCGTGCAGCCGCTGCAGCCGCGGGTCACCGTCGGCCAAGGTCCAGGCCGCGTGCAAGCCGGTCAGCCGGTTCCGCAGGTCTGCGCTGTCGCTGGCGCGCAGCAGCACGGTGACCTGCTGGTTCGGATCGGCCAGCAGTCTGGGCAGCAGGGCGCTGCCGATGGTGCCGCTGGCACCGGTCAGGAAGACATGGCTCATGGGCGATCAGCGGGCCGCAACGGCGTGCCGTAGCGGCCAGGGGCGATCAGGTTCTGCGGGTCGACGGCGGCCTTGATCGTCGCCAACAGGTCGCGCGCGACGGGATTGCTGTCCATGGCGCCGGGCATGCTCATGCTGGTGGCGCGGTATGGCGGATAGCCCTCGCGGATGTAGACCTCGCGGGCCTCGTCGTACCAGGCGCGTGCGCGCTCAGCCTCGACCGGATCATGGCGGTCGTAGAACACGCCGACGAGCAGGATCACCGCCCGCGCGCTTTCGACGATCACTTCGACGAAGAAGTCGAACTCGTGCTTGTCGAAGACCTGCTTGGTGACCGCCAGCGCACGCATCACATGCTCGGCATTGAAGGGCACCACTGGCCCGATCCAGACGAAACCGCAGCCGTCGCGCGCCGGGTCGATGTCGGTGGCGGGCTTTTCGGGATGCGACTTGAAATAGGCCTGACGCACGAAGTCGTCCGTCGGGATGCCGCGGAACAGGTTGATGGCCGGCACCATCACATCGGTGAACTCGGGCGACTTGCCCAGCCAGCGGTTGACCACTGGCGCCACCTTGCGCACCAGCTGGCCATACCAGTCATCCCGCACGGCCGCGCCGATGAACTGCACCATGCCGTAGCGGCCCAGCACCTTGCGCAGCATGCGCTTCTGGTAGCGCACTTCCTCCTTGCTGCCGTAGAGCCCGGCACCGAAGGTCCAGCTGGCAACGCCGTGCTCCTGCCGCCACCGGGCCGCCGCCTCCTCGCTGAGGTGCCGCCGTCCGCCCAGCAGATCCTTCGGGTACTGCGCCAGGATGCACATCATCGCGAAGCTGTTCGCCAGGTGCGGGTGCGAGCGCAGCGCGCGCGACATCACCAGCTCCCGCAGATCGTCGATGAACGCCCCCAGGCGCGACGGGTCGGCCTTGTACTCGAACGCCGCGAAGTCGAAGACCTCCGGCGCAGGCATCAGCCAGACGCCGGCGCGCACCACCACGCCCAGGTTGGACTGCACGAACAGGCCGTCCATGTACGGCCCGACACCCCACTTGTAGCCGTGGCGCACCGTGTTGTGGCCGGTCGGCCCGCCGCCGGTTTCCAGCAGCCGGCCGTCGGGCAGCACCACATCCATGCCGCACAGGCTGCCGAAGTGGTCCGCCATGGGCGTGAGGCCGCGGCCCTTGTCCAGCGCATTGCCGATCACGCTGGCGTACTGCGTGCTGCCAGCGCAGTCGGCCCACAGGCGCGACCCCGACTGCTTCAGGTGGTCATTGAGCTGCTTGTAGGTGACGCCAGGCTCGATGACGGCATAGCCCAGCTGTTCATCGACCTGCACGATCTGGTTCATCCGTTCGAGGATGACGGTGATCCCCCGGTCGTACGCGGCGGATCGCTCGCCATAGCCCCAGTTCTTGCCGGTGCTGACGGGCCAGAGCGGGACATCGGCGGCCGCCGCGGCCTGCACGACGGCCTGCACCTCGGACGTCGACCGGGGGTACACCACGGCGCTGGGCAGCGTGCGCATCGGCACGCAGGTGCGGGTGACCTGCTCGACGGCCGCCGGCTCGGACTTCACACCATCGGGTCCGACGATGGACTGCAACTGCTGGATCAGGGCGGCAGCGAGCTGGTCAGTCGGTAGGCGGGCATTCATGGGATGGGACTCCAGCAGGGGGTGGCGGCACGGCCTGCGCATTGGGTGGCGCCGTGCGGCATCGGCGTTGGGATTGTGCGCGTCCGGTGCCAATCCTGGACCAGCCGGATGTTGCCGCAGTGCGCCAAAGTGGTTCCGTCGAACTCCGCTGGAAGTCGGGTTCAGCCGTTCATTCGTCGTTGGCGGCGATGGATTTCGGGCTGGGTGACGATGAATCCGTGAAGTCTTGGGTGCGGGTGGCCGACGGGTCACCTGTCCGGTGTTCGCCACGCACAGACGCTATGCGATCATCTGCGTCCTGCGATTGCCGGTGGCAGGCTGCCATGCTGGCATGCGCCGCGCGCCGGCTCCGCCTGGTCGAATTCGCCTGGCGCGCACCGATCTGAACAAGGACCCGAAGATGAAGTTGATTCTGGACAGCCTGTCGCGCTGGATTGCCTGGGGTGCCCTCGGTGCGGCTGTGGTCGGGCTCACGGCCTGCGCGTCAGGGCCGACCCATCCGCCTGCGCCGGCCACGGCCGAGACGTCGGACGCCTACACCTACATCATCGGCGCAGGCGACAACCTCAACATCATCGTCTGGCGCAATCCGGAGCTGTCCATGTCGGTGCCCGTTCGGCCCGATGGCAAGGTGGCCGCGCCGCTGGTGGAGGAAATCGTCGCGCAGGGCAAGACATCGACCCAACTGGCGCGCGATGTCGAGGCGCAGCTGTCGAAGTACGTGCGCGATCCTGTGGTCACCGTGCTGGTGACCAGCTTCGTCGGCCCCTACAGCGAGCAGATCCGCGTGGTGGGCGAGGCCGCCAAGCCGCAGTTTCTGAACTACAAAAAGAACATGACGTTGCTGGACGTCATGATCGCCGTGGGCGGCCTCACCGACTTCGCGGCGGGCAACAGCGCCACCATCCTGCGCACCAGCGATGGCGGCAAGCAGTACGCGGTGCGCCTGAAGGACCTGATCAAGCGTGGTGACGTGTCGGCCAACGTCGAGATGCGGCCGGGTGACATCCTGGTCATTCCGCAAAGCCTCTTTTGAGACTTCGCCTGACGTCCCACGACCTGACCTGACCGGGCGACAAACATGGAAGAACTGATCGCACAGATTGGCGCGGTCGCGCGCGGCATGTGGCGTTTCCGCTGGGCCGGCCTGGTGGTGGCCTGGGTGGTGGGTGCTGTCGGCGCGGTCGTGGCGTTCAAGGTGCCCGACCGGTTCGAGGCCACTGCACGCATCTACGTCGACACCCAGTCGATCCTGAAGCCGCTGATGTCGGGGCTGGCCGTCCAGCCCAACGTGGATCAGCAGGTGGCGATGCTCAGCCGCACGCTGCTCAGCCGGCCGAACATCGAGAAGCTGGTGCGCATGGCCGATCTGGACCTCAAGAGCGAGTCCAAGGCGCAGCAGGAGGCGCTGATCGAACGGCTGATGAAGGAGGTCTCCATCAGGTCCACCGGCCGCGACAACCTGTACACCTTGAGCTACCAGGAGTCGGACAAGGACAAGTCCAAGCGGGTGATCCAGTCGATGGTGTCCATCTTCGTCGAGTCCAGCCTCGGCGCCAGCCGCAAGGACACGGATTCGGCCAAGGTGTTCCTGGACGAGCAGATCAAGACCTACGAGACCAAGCTGGAAGAGGCGGAAGGGCGCCTGAAGGATTTCCGGCTGCGCAACATCGACTTGCAGACGGGCGACGGCAAGGACTCCGCCAGCCGCCTGGCCGAGGCCTCGCAGGCGCTGGAGGCAGCAAAGCTGCAGCTGCGCGAAGCCGAGCAGTCGCGCGATGCGGCGAAGAAGCAGCTGGCTGCCGAAAGGGGTGGCAGCGCGGCCGATTCCGTCACGCAGAGCCTGTTGCAGGAGTCCTCGATCTCGGTTGCAACGCCTGAGATCGATGGGCGGTTGGAAGCGCAGCGTCGCAACCTGGACGGCCTGCTGCAGCGCTACACCGAACAGCATCCGGATGTCGCGAGCACGCGCCGCCTGATTGCCGACCTGGAACGGCAGAAGGCCAAGGAAGTTGCCGAGCTGCGCAAGGCTGCCCTGGCCATGCCGGCGTCCAACGGCGGGCCGAACGCCAGCCTGGCATCGCAGGAGCTGGCGCGGATGTTGGCCACATCCGAGGTGCAGGTCGCGGCCTTGCGCGCCCGCGTCTCGGAGTTCCAGGCCCGCTACGCACAGGCGAAGTCGCTCACCCGGACGTCGCCCCAGATCGAGGCGGAGGCGGCGCAGCTGAACCGCGACTACGCCATCGTCAAGAAGAACTACGAAGACCTGGTGGCGCGCAGGCAGTCCGCCGTGATGTCGGGCGACCTGGACATGGCCTCGGGCGTGGTGGACTTCCGGCTGATCGATCCGCCGCGGGTATCGCCCAAGCCGGTGTCGCCGAACCGCATGCTGTTGCTGCTGGTGGCGCTGGGCTTGTCGGTCGCCGCAGGATTGGGCGTGACCTTCGTGGCGTCCCAGGTGCGCCCGGTCTTCGACGACGTGCACCAGTTGCGCGCCAAGACCGGTCTGCCCTTGCTGGGCGTGGTCTCGATGATCCTGAGCGACGACGACCGCAAGCGTGAGCGCTCCGGGCGCATCCGGTTCCTGGCTGGCTCTGGCGGCCTGCTGGCGTCCTATCTGGTGGCGATCGTCACGGTCTCGATTCTTGCCGCGCGGCAAGTGGGTTGAATCGCATGAGCAGCTTGATTGAACAGGCGGCGGAACGGCTGGCCAAGATCCGGGCGGCAGGCATCGAGCTGGCGGATGATCCGGTACCCGCCGTGCCCGCTGGGGCGCCGGCCATCGCACCGCCGCAACCGGTGCCAGTCCCGGTCGAGGCGCCCGCTGCGGTCCTGTCCAAGCAGGTGCAGCTCGACTTGGTCGCATTGGCTGCCGCCGGCTATCTGGTGCCCGCGGCCCCGCGCTCGCACACCGCTGACCAGTACCGCGTGATCAAGCGGCCCTTGATCAAGAACGCCGTCGGGAAGGACGGTGCGCGGGTCAACCATGGCAACCTGATCATGATGACCAGTGCCATGCCGGGCGAGGGCAAGAGCTTCACGGCCATCAACCTGGCGATGAGCATCGCCTCGGAACTGGACCACACGGTGATGCTGGTCGACGCCGATGTGGCCCGGCCGTCCGTGCTGAAGAAGCTGGGGCTCACCGAGGCGCCCGGCTTGCTCGATCTGCTGGAAGGCAAGGCTGAGATGAGCGATGTGCTCATGCGCACCAACATCGACAAGCTGACCATCCTGCCGAGCGGTCGGCCGCATCCCAAGTCCACGGAATTGCTGGCCAGCGATGCGATGCGCCAGCTACTCAGCGACATGGCCTCCCGCTACCCCGACCGGATCATCATCTTTGATTCTCCGCCGTTGCTGCTGACGACCGAGGCACGGGTGCTGGCCACGCAGATGGGGCAGGTGGTGCTGGTCGTGCATGCCGGCAAGACCTTGCAGGCCGATGTGGAACATGCCCTGTCCACCATCGACCAGTGCCCGATCCGGATGATGTTGCTGAACAAGGCGCGCACGGACACGCAGGGCGCCTATGGCTACGGCTATGGCTACGGGTACGGCTACGGTGAGACTTATGGCTATGGCGATGCCGCGCCAGCGGAAGGCGGGGGGCTGCCCAATGCCGCGAAAGCCGGCTAGGCGAGCGTCCGCGCTGCCGCCGACTTCGCTGCGCGCGGGTGGTTGGCCCAGGGCTGTCGTGTCGGCCGCCGCCGGTGCGCTGGCCAGTGGCGTCGTGCTGGCCGCCGATCAGCCAGGGCTGGCACGCACCGTCGCCGTGACGCCGTTCATCTCCGTCACCCAGACGTTCACCGACAACCACCTGATGAGTGAACTGGGTCGCGGTGACGCCATCACGCGCTTGAATGCGGGGGTGGGCTTGCGCACACGTTCCAGCGCCGCGCAGGGCTTGCTGGACTACACACTCAGCGGTGATCTGCATGCGCGCCACAGTGGTCGCAACACGGTACAGAACGCGCTGAACGCCAGCTTGCTGGCCGACCTGCTGGAAAACCGGCTGCGGCTGAACGCCTCTGCCAGCATCGCGCAGAGTGCCGTGTCTGCCTTCGGCGTCCAGCCAGGTGGTGTCGCCAGCAACAACGTCAACAGCACCGAGGTGCGCACATTGCAGGTGGCGCCGACGCTGCGCGGCAATCTGGGGCCCGGGATGCGGTACACCGCGTCGGTGTCGCACGCCATCACCGATGCATCCGGCCGTGGCACCGGCGATTCGGTCACCACGTCGGCCAATGCCAAGTTCGAGCCGCGGACGGCCGCACGCGTCGGCTGGTCGGTCGAGGCGTCGCACCTGACCTCGGACTTCAAGCGCGGCCGTGTCACCCAGACCAACCGGCTGACCGCCGGACTGGGCAGCAACCTCGACGACATCGACCTGTCGGTCAACGTGCGTGCAGGTGTCGAGCAGTCCAACCTGACCAGCCTGGAGCGCCAGAGCGATGCCACCTGGGGCGTGGGTGCCGTCTGGGCGCCGTCGCCCAGAACGCGGGTCTCCGCCGATCTGGACCAGCGCGCGTTCGGGCGATCCCATTCGGTGACCGCGCAGCACCGCTTGGCCAGACTGAGCTTCAGCTACCGGAACAGCCGTTCGCTGTCGACGGCCGGCAATCTGGCGCAGGGCGGGCCGGATGTGATCTACCAGCTGGTGGCGTTGCAGTTCGCGTCGATCACCAACGCAGTGGAGCGCGACGCGGCCGTCCGGCGGCGGCTGGTCGAGCTGGGCCTCGACCCGACCCGCATCCCGTCGATCGGCTTTCTCTCGTCGGCGGTGACCATCCAGGAGGCGCAGGAGTTTTCCGTCGTCTGGAACGGCCGTCGCGACAGCGTGGCGGCGTCGATCAGCCGCAGCAACACGCAACGGGCCGACACGCTGTCGGCGGCGGCCGATGATCTGGGCCTGTCGGGCGCGGTCGCGCTGTCGAACCTGTCGGTCAGCTGGTCACACCAGCTCACCCCCGGCTCGTCGATGGCGCTGACGCTGACCGCCATGCGCGGCAACGGCGACACAGCGGTGCAGTCCAACCGGCAGACCCGTGTGGAACTGCTCTACAACACGAGCCTGACACCTGCCAGCTTCGCCACGGTCTCGGTGCGGCGCGGCGCCTACAGGACGGCCCTGAAACCTTACGACGAGAGCGCGATCGCCGCCTCGTACGGCATCCGGTTCTAGCCATGTATGAATCCTTCTACGGGCTGACCAACAAGCCCTTCCAGCTCAATCCCGATCCCAGCTTCTACTTCGGCAGCAAGCAGCATCGGCGCGCCAAGGCCTACCTGGACTATGGTGTCTCGCGCAACGAAGGCTTCATCGTCATCACCGGCGAGATCGGTGCCGGCAAGACCACGCTGCTGCGGGCCTTGATCGACGGCCTGCACGGCACCAACGTGGTGGTGGGCCACCTGGTCACCACCCAGCTGGGCGCCGAGGACACCTTGCGCATGGTCGGTGCGTCCTTCGGCTTCAAGGTCAAGGATGTGCCCAAGAGCGAGCTGCTGATCACGCTCGAGGCCTTCCTGATCAGCCAGACCAGCAAGGGCAAGCGTTGCCTGCTGATCGTCGACGAGGCGCAGAACCTCACGCCGCGTGCGGTGGAAGAGTTGCGCATGCTGTCGAACTTCCAGTTCGGCAACCAGGCGCTGATGCAGAGCTTCCTGGTCGGCCAGCCCGAGTTCCGGGAGATCCTGCAGCGGCCCGAGATGGAGCAGTTCCGCCAGCGCGTGGCGGCCACCTGCCACATCGGTCCCATGGACCTGGACGAGACGCAGCACTACATCGAGCACCGGCTGAAGTGCGCCGGCTCCACCGGCAAGCCCAGTTTCAGTGCCGACGCCTACGAGGCCATCTACAAGGCCAGCGGTGGTGTGCCGCGGCGCATCAACTCGGTGTGCGACCGGGTGCTGCTGGCCGGCTTCCTGGCCGACAAGACCCACCTGGAGGCGGTCGACGTCGACGACGTGGTCAAGGAGTTCGCCCAGGAGGCCGCCGTGCCGCAGCGCCGCCCGGTGGTGGCCGACAGCATGAACAGCGAGCTGTCCGCCGCTGCCGGCCCGGTCACCGGCGCTGCTGCGCTGGATGTCGACCTGGGCCAGCTGCAACTCGATCCGGCGGCCGCCGACACGATGTCGCGCCAGCTGGTGCGGCTGTCGGCCGACCAGCGCGGCGACCAGATCCAGCGCCTGGAGCGCGGACTGCTGCGCCTGGAGCGCAGCAATCTGCAGGTGCTCGCGATGCTGCAGCAGCTGGTCGCCGCCGTGAAGAAGCCCAGTGACGAAGGACCCAAATGACGACCCGAGAGCAGGTGGCCACGGCAGCACCCCGGACTGGCCCGGTGATGTGCGTGGTGGGGGCCCGCCCCAATTTCATGAAGATGGCGCCGATCCTGCGCGCCCTGGCAACCCACCAGCCTCCGTTGCCGGCGCTGCTGGTGCACACCGGCCAGCACTACGACCAGGGCATGAGCCACCAGCTGTTCGATGACCTGGGCCTGCCCCGGCCCGACCTGAACCTGGAGGTGGGCTCTGGTTCCCATGCGGTGCAGACGGCCGAAGTGATGAAGCGCTTCGAGCCCGCGCTCGATGCCCACCAGCCCAGCTGCGTGCTGGTGGTCGGCGACGTCAATTCGACCCTGGCCTGCACCCTGGTCGCGGTGAAGAAGAGCGTGCCGGTGGTGCATGTGGAGGCCGGGCTGCGCAGCTGGGACCGCAAGATGCCCGAGGAGATCAACCGGGTGTTGACCGACCAGGTGGCCGACCGCCTGTACACCACCGAGCGCAGCGCGCTGGACAACCTGCTGCGTGAAGGCATCGACGAGGCGCGTGTCTGCTTCGCGGGCAACGTGATGATCGACTCCCTGGTCGCCAACAAGCCCAAGGCCCGGCCCGCGGCCGAGACCTTGCAGGCCCACGGCTTTGATCCATCGCTGGTCCGCCAGGCGGGTGGTTACGGCGTCGTCACGCTGCACCGGCCCTCCAATGTCGATGACGCCGACACCCTGCGCGCACTGCTGTCGGTGCTGGGCGAGGTGGCGGCGCAGCTGCCGCTGGTGTTCGCGCTGCACCCCCGTACCCGCAACAACATCGAGCGCTTCGGCCTGGCCGGCCTGATCGACACGCAGCGCACGGCCTTGTTGCCGCCCCAGGGTTACCTGGAGATGCTGGGCCTGATGCGGGACGCCACCCTGGTGCTGACCGACTCGGGTGGCCTGCAGGAAGAGACCACGGCACTCGGTGTGCCCTGCCTGACGCTGCGCGAGAACACCGAGCGCCCGATCACCGCCGAGCAGGGCACCAACACCCTGGTGGGCCGGGACCGCAATGCCATCCTGGCCGGCGCGGCCGAGATCCTGCGCGGCGACGGCAAGCGGGGGCGGGTGCCGGAGTTCTGGGACGGCCATGCCGCCGACCGGATCGCCGCCGACCTGCACCGCTGGCTGCTGGCTGGTGCCCCCTGAGTCCGCCGACCATGCCCGCGCCTGTTCCGATCACCAACGCGCTGACCATCGACGTCGAGGACTACTTCCAGGTCTCGGCGATGGCGCCGTACATCCGCCGCAGCGAGTGGGACACCCGCGAATGCCGGGTCGAGGCCAATGTCGAGCGCATCCTCGCGTTGCTGGCCCGGCACGACACCCGAGCCACCTTCTTCACCCTGGGCTGGGTGGCCGAGCGCTACCCGCAACTGGTGCGGCGCATCGTCGCCGGTGGCCACGAGCTGGCCAGCCACGGCCATGGCCATGAGCGCGCCAGCGATCTCAGCCGCGAGGCCTTCACCCAGGACATCGTGCGTGCCAAGCGTCTGCTGGAAGACGTGGGCGGCGTGGCAGTGCAGGGCTACCGTGCGCCGAGCTTCTCCATCGGCCATGGCAACCTGTGGGCCTTCGACTGCCTGCTGGAGACCGGCCACCGCTACAGCAGCAGCATCTATCCGATCCAGCATGACCACTACGGCATGCCCGACGCGCCGCGCTTTGCCCATGCGGTGCGCGACGGCCTGCTCGAGGTGCCGGTGACCACCGTGCGCCTGGGCGAGCGCAACCTGCCGTCGTCGGGCGGTGGCTGGTTCCGGCTGTTCCCCTACGCGCTGACGCGCTGGATGATCCAGCGGGTGAACCGGGAGGACCAAGCGCCGGCGATCTTCTATTTCCATCCCTGGGAAATCGATCACGGCCAACCCCGCATCCCGGGCATCAACCTGAAGACGCGGTTCCGCCACTATGTGAACATCGGTCGGACCGAGCAACGGCTGGACGCCCTGTTGCGCGATTTCCGCTGGGGTCGCATGGACGACATCTTCCTGCCACATGCTTCGCCAGGCCGGCTTGCGGCCGCGAACTGAACCGCCAACCCCGTGATCGAGATCAAGCGACTGTCTGTCGCGGACGCCGCCGTGGCTGCCCGCTGGGACGCCTTCGTGATGGCCTGTCCGCAGGCCAGCTTCTTCCACCGTGCCGGCTGGGCGCGGGCGCTCGACCGTGTCTTCCACCATCCGCTGTACCTGCTGTATGCCGAGCGCGACGGGCGCATCGAAGGCGTGCTGCCGCTGGCCCAGGTCAAGAGCATGCTGTTCGGCCATGCGGTGGTGAGCCTGCCGTTTGCGGTGTACGGCGGCGTGGCCGCCGACACGCCCGAAGCCGCCGCCGCGCTGGAGGCCGAGGCCGCCCGCCTGACTCGGCAGCTGGGCGCCCAGCACCTGGAGCTGCGCCATGTCGAGCGACGCCATGACGACTGGCCGCTGCAGGACCTGTACGTCACCTTCCGCAAGCCCATCCTGCCCGACGAGGAGGCCAACATGCTGGCCATCCCGCGCAAGCAGCGGGCGATGGTGCGCAAGGGCATCAAGAACGGGCTGGTCAGCCGCATCGACGGCAGCGTCGACCGCTTCTTCGCGCTGTATGCCGACAACGTGCACCGCCACGGCACGCCTGCGCTGCCCAAGCGCTGGTTCCAGGCGCTGCGCGACGAGTTCGGCGCCGATTGCGACGTGCTGACCGTCGAGTCGGCCGACGGCAAGCCGCTGTCGTCGGTGCTCAGTTTCTACTTTCGCGGCGAGCTGCTGGCCTACTACGCCGGCGACGATGAGTCTGCCCGCGATCTGGCCTGCAACGACTTCAAGTACTGGGAGCTGATGCGCCACGGCCTGGCCCGCGGCTGCACCGTGTTCGACTACGGCCGCAGCAAGCTGGGCACCGGGCCCTATGCCTTCAAGAAGAACTGGGGCTTCGAGCCCACGCCGCTGCACTACGAGTACCAGCTCTACAAGCGGGATGCCGTGCCCCAGAACAACCCCAACAACCCCAAGTACAAGCTGCTGATCGAGACTTGGCGGCGCATGCCCATCGGCCTGGCCAACGCGCTGGGGCCGATGCTGGTGCGCAGCCTGGGCTGATGGTGCACACGAACCGACGCAGTTGGATACCGCGATGACATCGTTGACCATGAACACGGCACGGGTGGATGGGGCTTGGCGGGCACCCATCGTGTCGGTCCTGCTGGTGTTGGCCGCGGTGATCCTGCTGTACTGGGACACCGGCGCGGCGATGGTCGGCATCTGGCTCCGCTCGGAGACCTTCACCCATGCGTTCGTCGTGCCGCCCATGGTTGCCTGGCTGATCTGGCGCAAGCGCGGTGAACTGGCGCCGCTGCAGCCCAGTCCGTCCGCCTGGGCCCTGGTGCCGATGGCCGGTGCGGCCATGCTGTGGTGGCTGGGCGATCTGGTGAACGTGGCCGCGGCGACCCAGGTCGCGCTGGTGGCGATGATCGTGGCGAGTGTGCCGCTGGTGCTGGGATGGCGGGTGGCCGCGACGCTGGCCTTTCCGCTGGCCTTCCTGTTCTTCGCCGTGCCGATCGGCGAGTTCATGACGCCCACGCTGATGCACTGGACTGCCGAGGTGCTGGTCGGCTCGTTGCGGCTCACCGGCATCCCGGTGTACCAGGAGGGCCAGCACCTGGTGATCCCGTCAGGACGCTGGGCCGTGGTCGAGGCCTGCAGCGGCATCCGCTACCTGATGGCGACGTTCATGGTCGGTAGCCTGTTCGCCTACCTGAACTACCAGACCACCCGCAAGCGGCTGATCTTCGTGGCGATCTCTCTGGTGCTTCCGGTGGTGGCGAACTGGGTGCGGGCCTACATCATCGTGATGCTGGGGCATCTGTCGAACAACCAGATCGCCACCGGCGTGGACCATCTGGTCTATGGCTGGGTCTTCTTCGGCGTCGTCATCCTGGCGCTGTTCTTCATCGGTGCACGGTGGGCGGATCCGGATGATGCCGATGCGCTGGAAGCAGCCGCCGTCCGGCAGGCGGCCATGCGCGCTGAAGCCCCCGTCGCACCTTGGCGCCCTGCGCTGGTGGCCTTGATGGCACTGGTCGTGTTGGCGATGCCGAATCTGGGCCGGCTTCAAGACCAGGCGGGTGGTGCGCAGGCGACAGTCCGGCTTCAACTGCCGAGCGCCATGGGCCAGTGGCAAGCGGCGCCGCAGGTCTCCGGGCGCTGGGCCCCCCACTTTCCCAAGGCGACGCAGAGCCAGGCGCGCAGCTACAACGGCCCGGACGGCGAGGTCACGGTCCACCTGGCCTACTACCGTGGGCAACGGGCGGATGTGAAGCTGGTTAGTTCTGTCAATGGCTTCGTCGTCGGTGACCGTCCATGGCATGTCGTGCGACAAGGTGCTGTCTCCACGGTCGTGAATGGTCGGCCTGTGGTCTGGCGCAAGGCGGTGCTGGCCAACACCGACGTGCTGTCCAATTCAGGCCGGGGGACGCTGACGGTCTGGCGTCTCTACTGGCTGGGGGGGCGACTGGCGCACGGTGATGTCGAGGCCAAGATGGCCCAGGCCTGGCAGGCCGTCATGGGCGAGCCGGACGATGGTGCCGCCATCCACCTCGCTTCCAACCTCACGGACGAAACCGAGGCCGCTCGGCAACTGACTTCCTTCGTGAATGAGAATTTCGCCATGCTGGAACGCGCCCTGGCCGCTGCCAGGGCGAGCCGCTGATCCTGGCTGATGGACAATCGCCCGCTTTTGCGGACTGAAGGACGACGCGCATCATGACAACCGTGGCAGTGATCGGGCTGGGCTATGTGGGCCTGCCCCTGGTGGTGGAATTCGGCAAGCAGGTGCGCACCATCGGCTTCGACATCGCGCTCAACAAGGTGGCGGCCTGCCAACGCGGCACCGACCCATCCCGCGAACTGCCCGACGAAGCCCTGGCGGCCGCCACGCATGCGGTCTACACCGCCGATGGCGCCATGCTGGCCGAGGCCGACATCGTCATCGTGGCGGTGCCCACGCCCGTGGACGAGGCGCACATCCCTGACTTCAGGCCGCTCATCGGCGCCTCCATCAGTGCCGGCCGCAATCTGAAGAAGGGTGCCATCGTCGTCTACGAGAGCACCGTCTACCCCGGTGCCACCGAAGAGGTGTGCATCCCGGTGCTCGAGCGTGAGTCGGGCCTGAAGTGGAAGCAGGACTTCTTCGTCGGCTACAGCCCCGAGCGCATCAACCCGGGCGACAAGGAGCACACGCTCACCAAGATCCTGAAGATCGTCTCCGGCGACACGCCCGACACGCTGGACAAGGTGGCCAAGCTCTATGAAATGATCGTCGAGCCCGGCGTGCACCGCGCCAGCAGCATCAAGGCTGCCGAAGCGGCCAAGGTGATCGAGAACACCCAGCGCGACCTGAACATCGCGCTGATGAACGAGCTGGCGATCATCTTCGACAAGATGGGCATCGACACCAGCGAGGTGCTGGAAGCCGCCGGCACCAAGTGGAACTTCCTGAAGTTCAAGCCCGGCCTGGTGGGCGGCCATTGCATCGGCGTCGACCCGTACTACCTGACGCACAAGGCCGACATGCTGGGCTACCACCCGCAGGTCATCCTGGCGGGCCGGCGCATCAACGACGGCATGGGCAAGTTCATCGCCGAGCAGACCATCAAGCACATGATCGCCGCGGGCAGCACCATCAAGGGCGCCAAGGTGAACGTGCTGGGCCTGACCTTCAAGGAAGACTGCGGCGACCTGCGCAACAGCAAGGTCGTCGACATCATCCGTGAGTTGCAGAGCTACGGCGTGGAAGTGCATGTCACCGACCCGACCGCCGATCCGGAAGAGGCGGTGCACGAGTACGGCGTGACGCTGCAGCGCTTCGAGGACCTGCCGCTTGCCGATGCGGTGGTGGCCGCGGTGGCCCACCGTGAGTACAAGGGCCTGTCGATCGAGGACCTGGGCCGCAAGCTGGTCCAGGGTGGCGCCTTCATCGATGTGAAGGCGTCGTTCGATGCCGCTTCCATCACCGGAGCCGGCTACAAGCTCTGGCGGTTGTGATGCCTGGGCGCAACCCGCGCCCTTTGATCGCCCACATCCTCCACCGCTTCGACACCGGTGGCCTGGAGAACGGCGTCGTCAACCTGATCAACCATCTGCCGGCTGCCGCGTTCAGGCATGTGGTGATCGCGCTGACCGAGGTCACCGACTTCCGCCAGCGGCTGCGTTCGCCTGAAGTCGAGTGCATTGCGCTGCACAAGCCGCCGGGCCAGGGGGCCAGGATCTATCCGCAGGTCTGGCGCCTGCTGCGGCGCCTGCAGCCGGCCATCGTGCACAGCCGCAACCTGGCGGCGCTGGAGATGCAGCCGGCCGCGTGGGCCGCACGGGTGCCGGTGCGCATCCACGGCGAGCATGGCCGGGACATCGAAGACCTGGACGGCAGCAGCCTGCGGCACCAGCGCATCCGCCGCCTCTACGCCCCCTTCGTGCAGCGCCATGTCGCGCTGTCGCAGGACCTGGCCGGGTACCTGACCGACCGTGTCGGCATCGCCCCCGGCCGCGTGCGGCAGATCTACAACGGCGTCGACGCGCAACGCTTCCACCCGTCGGGCGACGGGCCGGATCCCATCCCGGGCTGCCCGTTTGCGGCCCCGGCCCACTGGCTGGTGGGCAGCGTGGGTCGCATGCAGACGGTCAAGCACCAGACGCTGCTGGCCCGCGCCTTTGTCCTGGCGCTGCAGCAGCAGCCAGCCCTGCGCGCGCGCCTGCGGCTGGTGCTGGTGGGCGATGGGCCGCTGCGGGCGCAGGCCCAGGCCGTGCTGGCCGACGCCGGCGTGGCCGATCTGGCCTGGCTGCCGGGGGAGCGCGTCGATGTGCCGGCCATCATGCGCGGGCTGCATGCCTTCGCGCTGCCTTCACTCGCCGAAGGCGTGTCCAACACCATCCTCGAGGCCATGGCGACCGGCCTGCCGGTTCTGGCCACCGACGTGGGCGGCAATGCCGAGCTGGTGCAGCATGGGCACACCGGACTGGTGGTGCCCAGTGACGATGCGCCCGCCATGGCCCAGGCCCTGTGCCAGCTGGCGCAGCAGCCGCAGCGTTCCGCCGGCATGGGCGCGGCCGGGCGGTCTGCGGTGGACGCGCGTTTCAGCCTGCAGGCCATGGTGGCCGCTTACCATGCGCTGTATGCGGAGCACCTGCAGCGGGCCGGCTGGCCGGTGGGTCGGCCAGGATGACCCTGGCCCAGGCCGGTTGTGCGCGTGGCAGATGTCATGCCGTTGCGGCCCCACCGGTGGCCGTCGGCGCCGCAGCGGCCGCGGCCTGACCTACCATCCCCACCTTGCCCGGTCCATGCCGGGCCAGCTCTTCCAGCGCAAGCGCAAAGGTCCATCCCCCCATGTGCGGCATCACCGGCATCTTCGATCTGCGTGCGGCGCGCGAGGTTTCGCGCACCGTGCTGCAGCGCATGAACGACAGCCAGCACCACCGCGGGCCCGATGAAGGCAGCCTGCACACCGAGCCCGGCCTGGGCTTCGGCCACCGGCGCCTGTCCATCATCGACATCGCCACCGGCCAGCAGCCGCTGCACAGCGCCTGCGGATCGGTGGTCATCGTCTTCAATGGCGAGATCTACAACTACCAAGAGCTGATCCCCGAGCTGCAGGCCCTGGGGCTGACCTTCCGCACCAAGAGCGACACCGAGGTCATCGTCAACGCCTGGCTGGCGTGGGGCGAAGCCTGTGTGCAGCGGCTGCGTGGCATGTTCGCCTTCGCGCTGTGGGACCGCAAGCGCGAGACCTTCTTCATGGCGCGTGACCGCCTGGGCGTCAAGCCGATGTACTACGCCATGCTGGACGACGGCTGGCTGGTCTTCGGCAGCGAGCTCAAGAGTGTGCTGGCCTACAACGGTGGCCAGGGCGGCCTGCGGCGCGACATCGATCCGCATGCCGTGGAGGAGTATTTCGCCCTGGGCTACGTGGCCGAGCCGCGCACCATCTTCAAGCAGGCGCTGAAGCTGTCGCCCGGCCACCAGCTGCGCATCCGCCGCGGCCAGCCGGTGGCGGCCCCGCAGGAATACTGGCAACTGCGCTTCACGCTGGACAACCCGATCAGCACCGACGATGCCTGCGACGAGCTGCGGGCGCGGTTGAGCGAGTCGGTGCGCCTGCGCATGATCGCCGAGGTGCCGTTGGGCGCCTTCCTGTCGGGCGGTGTCGACAGCAGTGCCGTGGTCGCCTCGATGGCCGGCCTCAGCGATGCACCGGTCAACACCTGCTCCATCGCCTTCGACGACCCGAAGTTCAATGAATCGGCCTTTGCCCAGATGGTGGCCGACCGCTACCGCACCGACCATTTCGTGCAGACGGTCAAGAGCGACGACTTCGACCTGATCGACACCCTGGCGCGGCTGTACGACGAGCCCTATGCGGACAGCAGCGCCATCCCCACCTACCGCGTGTGCCAGCTGGCGCGCCAGCGGGTGACGGTGGCGCTGTCGGGCGATGGCGGTGACGAGAGCTTCGGCGGCTACCGGCGCTACCGCATGCACCTGATGGAAGAGCGGCTGCGCAGCGCGCTGCCGGCCGGCATCCGCCAGCCGCTGTTCGGCGCGCTGGGCCGGCTCTACCCCAAGGCCGACTGGGCGCCGCGCATGTTCCGCGCCAAGACCACCTTCGAGGGCATGGCACGCAGCGCGGTGGAGGCCTATTTCCACAGCGTCAGCATCCTGCGCGGGCCGATGCGCAAGCAGCTGTTCAGCCCGGCGTTCCGGCAGGCGCTGGGCGGCTACGGCGCGCACGAGGTCTTCGACCGGCACGCGGCGGACCATGCCCGCCTTGCGGCCAGCGACGATCCGCTGGCGCTGATCCAGTACCTGGACACCAAGACCTACCTGGTGGGCGACATCAACACGAAGGTGGACCGTGCCAGCATGGCCCACAGCCTGGAGGTGCGCGAGCCGCTGATGGACCACGAACTGGTGGAGTGGCTGGCGACGCTGCCATCGAGCCTGAAGATCCGCGGTCAGGAGGGCAAGTACCTGCTCAAGAAGGCGATGGAGCCGCTGCTGCCCGACGATGTGCTGTACCGGCCGAAGATGGGGTTCGCCGTGCCGTTGGCCCAGTGGTTCCGCGGCCCGCTGAAACAGCGGGTGCGCGATGCCGTGCTGGGCGAGCGGCTGGCCGGCACCGGCTGGTTCCAGCGGCCTTACCTGGAACACCTGGTGAACGCCCACCAGTCCGGCGCCAGCGACTACAGCGCGCCGCTGTGGACCCTGCTGATGTTCGAGGCCTTCCTGCGCAATGTCGTCGACGCCGATGGCAGCGGATCCGGCCACACCTTGCCGGCGGAGGCTTGTGCGTGATGCCGCTGCGCATCCTCCACGTTCTTGACCATTCGGCGCCACTGCACAGCGGGTACGCCTTCCGGACGCTGTCCATCCTGCGCGAGCAGCGCCGGCTGGGCTGGCACACCGAGCACCTCACGTCACCGAAGCAGGGGCCCGGAACCGCGCTGGTCGAAGAGGCCGATGGCTGGACGTTCCACCGCACCCCGAGCGCCGAGGGCACCGGCCTTGTCGGGCAGATGCGGTCCACGGCAGCCCGGCTCGACGAACTGGTGCGCCAGCTCCAGCCGGACCTGATCCACGCACACTCGCCGGTGCTCAACGCGCTGCCGGCGATCTGGGTGGGCCGCCGGCTTGGCGTACCGGTGGTCTATGAAATGCGGGCGTCCTGGGAGGACGCCGCGGTCGACCACGGCACCACCACCGAGGGCAGCCTGCGCTACCGTGTCTCGCGCGGGCTGGAGTCGGTGGCGCTGCACCTGGCCGACCAGGTCACGACGATCTGCGAAGGCCTGCGTGGCGACATCGCGCAGCGGGGCGTTTCGCGGGACAAGATCACGGTGATCCCGAATGCTGTCGATGTCACGGCCTTCACCTTCGATGCGCCGCCCGATGAGGCCTTGCGCAGCCGCCTGGGTCTGCAGGGTGCCACCGTGCTCGGCTTTGCCGGCTCGTTCTACGGCTATGAAGGCCTGAGCCTGCTCATCGATGCCGCGCAGCGCATGTTGCCGCGGCATCCGGATCTGCGGGTGTTGATGGTGGGCGGCGGACCGCAGGATGGCGCACTGCGGGCGCAGGCGGCCGCCGCCGGCCTGGCCGACCGTGTGCTGTTCACCGGCCGCGTGCCGCATGCCGAGGTGCAGCGCTACTACGAGCTGATCGACGTGCTGGCCTACCCGCGGCTGCCGATCCGGCTGACCGAACTGGTCACGCCGCTCAAGCCCCTGGAGGCCATGGCCCAGGGACGGATGTTCGTGGCATCCGATGTGGGCGGCCACCGGGAGCTGGTGCAGCACGGCGAGACCGGTTTTCTCTTCCGGGCCGGTGATGCCGGTGCGTTGGCGCAGGCGCTCGAGGACGTGCTGGCGCAGCGCCCGCAGTGGCAGCGCATCCGCGAGCAGGCGCGCCGGTTCGTCGAGGTCGAGCGCACCTGGACCACCAGCGTCGCCCGTTATGCCGAGGTGTACCGGCGCGCCCTGGCGCGCCGGGGCCGGCGGCTGCCCGAACCGATCTGAACAAGGGCTTCCACCGTGTGCGGTATCCATGGCATCTACCACCTCGACGGCCAGCCGGTGCAGCCGTCGCTCCTCAGCGCGATGGGCGACGTCACCCGCCATCGCGGCCCCGACGACGAGGGCCAGCACATCGACGGCGCCTGTGGCATCGCGATGCGCCGGCTGTCGATCATCGACCTGGCCGGCGGCCACCAGCCGATCAGCAATGCCGATGGTTCGCTGGTGCTGGTGTGCAACGGCGAGATCTACAACTTCCGTGAACTGCGCGCCGAACTGCAGGCCAAGGGCTACCGGTTCAAGACCGGTTCGGACAGCGAGGTGCTGCTGCATCTGTACGACGCCGAAGGCGACGACTGCGTGCACCGGCTCAACGGCATGTTCGACTTTGCGCTGTGGGATGCGCGGCGCCAACGCCTGCTGATCGGGCGCGACCGCCTCGGTGTCAAGCCGCTGTATGTGCTGCAGGATGGCCGCCGGGTGGCTTTCGCGACCGAGGCCAAGGCGCTGCTGGCGCTGCCGGGCGTGAGGGCCGAACTGAACCGCGACGCGGTCGCCGACTACCTGCACCTGGGTTATGTCGCTGCGCCCGCCAGCATGTTCAAGGGCATCCGCAAGCTGCCGCCGGCCACCCTCCTGTCGGTTGAGAACGGCCAGGTGCGCCAGTGGCGCTACTGGCGGCTGCCGACGGCCATCGAGCGCCGCTGGACAGCCAGCGAATGGCTGGACCGCACGCGTGACCAGCTCGAGAAATCGGTGCGGATGCAGATGGTCAGCGATGTGCCGATCGGTGCGTTTCTGTCGGGCGGCGTCGATTCGAGTGCGGTTGTCGGCTACATGGCCCGCCACTCGGACCAGCCGATCCGCACCTACGCCATCGGCTTCGAGGGTGGCGAGGCCGAGACGCTCTACAACGAGTTGCCCTACGCCCGGCAGGTGGCCGGGATGTTCGGGACGCAGCACCGGGAGATCGTCGTCAAGCCCGATGTGGTCGGGCTGCTGCCGCGCCTGCTGTGGCACATGGACGAGCCGGTGGCCGACACGGCCTTCATCACGACCTACCTGGTCTCGGAATTCGCCCGGCAGGATGTCAAGGTGATCCTGTCCGGCGTTGGTGGTGACGAGCTGTTCGGCGGCTACCGCCGGTATCTGGGCGGCCACTATGCCGCGCGGTTCAACCGTCTGCCGGGCCCGCTGCGCCAGCTGGTGGCCGCCGTGGCCGCCCGCCTGCCGGCAGACCGGCACTCCGGGCTGCTCAACAAGCTCCGGCTGGTCAAGGGCTTCGTCGCCAGCGCCGGCATGCACCCGGACGACCGCTACCGCAGCTACCTGCAGGTGATCGGGCGGGCCGAGGTGGCGCAACTGCTGGTGGGCGGCAGCCCGCCCGGCGACGATGCCCTGGCCCGGGCCTTTGCAGGCGCCGGGGATGCGGATGCGCTCAACCGCATGTTTGCCGTGGACGCGGAAACCCAGCTCCCGGACGACCTGCTGATGCTGACCGACAAGATGAGCATGGCCGTGTCGCTCGAATGCCGCGTGCCGCTGCTCGACCATGAGCTCGTCGAACTGGCGGCGGCCATGCCCGAGCACATCAAGGTGCCGGGTGGCCAGCTGAAGCACCTGATGAAATCGGCACTGGGCGATCTGCTGCCCCAGAACATCCTGCACCGGCCCAAGCGCGGTTTCGGCACCCCGATGGGCGCCTGGCTGAAGCGTGAACTGGCGCCGGTGCTGCGCGGGCTGCTGGCGCCTGCGGTGCTGGAGCGGCGCGGCCTGTTCCATGCGCCGGTGGTGCAGCGCCTGGTGTCGGACCATGAGGCCAACCGCATCGACGGCACCGACGTGCTGCTGGCGATGATGAACCTGGAGATCTGGAGCCTGCTCTACCTCGATCGACGCGATCCGGCCGACATCGCCGAAGAGCTCAAGCGCCTCGTCACGGCATGAACATCCTGTACGTCTGCCACCGTTTCCCGTACCCGCCGAAGCGCGGCGGCAAGATCCGCCCGTTCAACATGATCCGCCACCTCACGGCCCAGGGCCACCAGGTGACGGTGTGCTCGCTGGTGCGGTCGCCCGAGGAGGCCGAGGAGGGCCGTGGCATCGCCGCGCATTGCGCGGCGTTCGAGATGGGCGCCGTGCGCGAACCGGTGCAGTTCGCCCGCATGGTGGCCAACCTGCCGCGGCGCACGCCGTCGTCGATGGGCTACTTCTACAGCGCCGACCTGCAGCGGCGCATCCGCGAATTGCTGTCCAGCCAGCGCTTCGACCTGATCTTCGTCCATTGCTCGTCGGTGGCGCAATATGTCGAGCATGTCCAGGGCATCCCGAAGATCCTCGACTTCGGCGACATGGACTCGCAGAAGTGGCTGGAGTACGCCAACTACAAGCCCTGGCCGCTGTCCTGGGGCTACACCCTGGAAGGCACCAAGGTGCTGTGGGCGGAGAAGCGCCTGGCGCGCAAGTTCGACCTCTGCACCGCCACCACCCGGGCCGAACGCGAGACCCTGGACAGCTACGGCACCGGGGCGCCGACCGACTGGTTCCCGAACGGTGTGGACGCGCAGTTCTTCGCACCCACCGACGAGCCTTATGACGCCGACACGATCAGCTTCATCGGCCGCATGGACTACTACCCCAACCAGGAGTGCATGCAGCGCTTCTGCGACCAGGTCTGGCCACTGCTGCAGGCGCGGCGGCCCGGCATGAAGCTGCTGATCGTCGGCGCCGACCCCTCGCCCGAGATGCGCCGTCTGGGCGAGCGTCCTGGTGTCACCGTCACCGGCTCGGTTCCCGATGTGCGGCCGTTCGTGCGCCGCTCGGCCGCGATGGTCGCCCCGCTGGCCATCGCGCGCGGCACGCAGAACAAGATCCTCGAGGCGATGGCCATGGGGGTACCGGTCATCACCAGTTCGATTGCCGCCGGTGGCGTGGATGCCGTGCCGGGCGAGCATTTGCGTGTGGCCGATTCTCCCGAGGAGCTGGCAGCCGCCGTGCTCGAGGTGGTGCAAGATCCGCTGGAACGGCAGCGCTTGTCCGGGAACGGCCGGCAGCGGGTGCTGTCCAACCATGACTGGGCGCAATCGATGAAGCGGATGGATGCCATCATCGCGCAATGCCGCGCCCGCTTGTCCCGAACGACATCGACGCCACAGTGAGCGCGCGCACCTCCCAAGACCAGGAATCCCGAGCCATGCATCGCTTGCTGTTGACGGTGTTGATGACGGCCAGCGTGCCGCTGGCAGCGCTGGCGCAGCCCGCCGAGGAGCCGGTCTTTGCCGGGGCCAGTGTCTGCGGCGGCTTTCCGCCGATCGACAACGGCCCGCACGACTACCGCTCCATCCGCGACAACCGGCTTGGCAAGGTCGAGCGCTACCACTTCACGCCCAATGTGGAGCGGCTCGTCAAGGGCGAGAGCACCTCGGTCATCGGCGCGGACATCTCCTTCACCTTGCGGCACTTCCCCAACCACCACCGGGCGTTGGTGTCGATGTCCAGGCTGGCTGAGCGGGAGAAGACCGTCCAGGTGAACGGATCGGAGTTTTCGGTGGACTGCTGGTTCGACAGGGCGCTGCGGTTTGCACGGGACGACACGGTCTCCCGGCTGCTTTTTGCTGACCACCTGCACCGCACCAAGCGCCCGATCGCCGCCGCGGCGCAGGTCGACCACGCGGTGACCCTGGCTGGAGACAACCCGCTCGCGCACTACAACGCCGGGCTGATCTATCTGGATCTGAAGAAGTACGACCAGGCCCGTCAGCAGGCCTACCGTGCCGAAGAACTCGGCGTGAAGCGGACCGGCTTGCGGGATCGCTTGCGCCAGGCCGGGCAGTGGCGGGAGCCAGCATCCCCGGCACCGTCGACAGCGGCATCTGGCAGCCTGCCAGTCCCGGCGGCAATCGCCTCACCAGCACCTGCTGCCTCCAGGTAGCCTCGGAAGGCGCCGCCCTGAACAGGTCAGGGCGGCATCCTCGGGCGTTCACTGCCAGGAGATGACCAGCTTCGGACGCAGCGATGGGTCCGCAGACTCGCTGGCGTGGAACAGCTTCAGGGCAGACGCATACCCGGAGACGCCGCGCAACACCCAGCCGAGGTTGGGATCCAGGGCGTTCTGCGACATCTGCTGCACACCGGCGGTCACATTGAACGTCACCCAGCCCGGATTGAAGCTGGTTGACGCAGTGCCATCGGCGGTGGCGGCATAGTCGGTTCCGGCACCAGCGGCACCTGCGACCGTCCATGGGACGCCCGGCAAGCGCTGGTTCCAGGTGGCCGATGTCTCCGACCACTCCTTCAGCACCCGGTGCAGGCCGTACTGCATGTCATACGACGAGTACTTGTAGAACGACAGCACGGCCGAGGTGATCTGCGCGCCGTTCGGCACGGGGCCGCCTTCAGAGTGGAAGATGGCGAACCGCAGCAATGTCGGATACAGCGCGAACTGGTCCTGGAGCTTGACCGTTGTGCCGAAGTTCAAGGTCTTGTGGTACGAGGACAGGTAGGTGTCCCAGACCTGCGACGGCACTGCGCTGCCACGCTGCAGGGTGGCGGTGCCGCCGGTGCCCACTGCCTGCACGGTGATGGCGTTGGCGGCCGTCGATGTCACCGCGCCGGCGTTGTCCCTGGCCACGGCGGTGATGGAACTCGTGCCCAGCGGCGCCGTGGTCCAGGTCAGGGTGTACGGCGCACTGCTCACGGTGCCCAGGCTGGTGCTGCCTGCGAAGAACTCGACGCTGGCGACGGTTCCATCCGGGTCGGATGCCGTGGCCGCCAGGGTGA
The DNA here is from genome assembly GCF_005403045.1 of Pseudaquabacterium pictum. Lineage (GTDB taxonomy): Bacteria > Pseudomonadota > Gammaproteobacteria > Burkholderiales > Burkholderiaceae_C > Pseudaquabacterium > Pseudaquabacterium pictum. Next base: position 109,682 of record NZ_BJCL01000009.1, on the reverse strand, counting down.
CCGGGTTGCCCACCGTGAACACCGCGCCCGCGACAGGCTGGGTCAGCGCCACCAGTGGCGGCTGGTTGCTCACCACGGCATTGACCGTGATGGACACCGTGCCCGACGTGCGCGATGCGCCGCCGTTGTCGGTGGCCACGGCAGTCAGCGCATAGGTGCCAGGCGCTGCATCCGGCCAGACGATGCCGTACCCCGGTCCGGTGGTGCTCTCCCCGATCTTCGTCCCATTCGCGAAGAACTCCACCCGGACCACTTCGCCGTCGCTGTCCGAGGCGGCGGCGCTCAGCGCAATGCTGGTGCCGACCGTGAAGCTGGCGCCCGGCGCAGGTGAACCCAGGCTCACCGACGGCGCCACGTTGCCCGAAGGCGTTCCGCTACCGGGATTGACCCAGCCACGCGGCTTGTAGATCCAGATGTTGCCTTGCACGGAGTCGGCCAGGCCCATGAAGACGTCCAGGTTGGGGATGTACTTCCACTTGCCCAGAATCCCGAGTGCCACGCCCTCGGTCGGAGCCGCTCCGGTGGGTGGCGTCTGCTTCTCCACCACCCAACCCGCTGCGCCCATGGTTGCCGGCGGCTTGATGCTCCACACCCGGGCATCGGCGCACCACAGCTTGAAGTCGCGTCGGATCGGATCGAAGTCGATGGCGCAGTCGCTCAGCTTGACCGCACCGCTGGCCACCAGCGTGGCAAATTCTCCGGTGGGATCGGTCGGTGTCACCAGCGTGTCCCGCGTGTTGGGACTGAGGGTGTTCAACGGCCAATAGATCAGCCTGTTCTGCTGGTAGGTCGACAGGAAGATCTTGCGATCGGGGTCGTAGGCACAGGTGCTCTTGCCGCCGGAACCGCCGAACCAGTACGTGCCGACCTGACGCCAGGTGTCGGTGGCCGGGTTGGACAGGTCGCCGATCTCGTACCGGTACAGCCGGTTGGCCGTGCGGGCGTACACCACATCCCGGCCGTTCTCCATCGCATACCCAGTGCATCCGTTGACGAACGACTCAACGGGGGGCTTCGATGTGGTCGATGCATTGAGCCAGGATTCGCGGTTGGACCACATGTTGCCGCCGACAACCTCTGGGTACGGCGCGACGCGCTTGACATGCGAGCCGGTGCTGCCGCCGACCTTGTCCGGGTGCGCGCGTGCCGGGTCGAAGAGATACGGGCCGGTGACGCGGGTGGTGGTTGCGGAGGCCGGTGTCAGGTAGTGCGAGCCATTCGGGTCTGCTGCACCACCCAGCACCAGCATGCGGTCCAGGATTGGCAGGAAGATCGTGTTGTCGTAGGTGTGCGCCGAGGCAGGCGCCTTGTCTGCACCGTCGATCGCGTTCCATTGGCCCTGCGGGGTCTGCACCATCTGGCTGGGCAAGGCCGCGCGCTCCCAGCGCTGCGTCGACGCGAACCAGCGGTACACATCGTTGCCACGGTAGTTGGCGTGACCGCCACCATACAGGATCAACGCCGCGCGGTTGGGATCCCAGGCAAAACTGCTCCAGGCCAGGATGATCCTCGACGGCTCGGGGTTGCCAGAACCGAACAGCGGCCGCAGATCAGCCGGGGCCCAGACATCGGCGAAGCGGTTGAGGTTGACCTTCTGCCACTCGCCCTCGGGCATGTTGGCGACGGTGGTCAGGATGTTGGTCAGGTCGGGCGGGGCGCTGGCACTGCCAGCCGCGCCGAGGGACTGCGCACTCTTGCGACCGGATGCCGGTGGTTGCCCCTTGGCTTCGCTGGCGCGGCTGGCCGACGCCTCGATCACCACCGAGAAGCTGCGGGCAACGGTGCGCCCTTGCGCGTCGCGCACGGCGATGCCGACATCGAAACTGCCCCGCGCCGTCGGTTGGCCCGTGATCACGCCCGTCGCCTTGTCCAGCGACAGGCCGGGGGGCAGCGCACCTTCGGACACCGAGAAACTCAACGGCGCACGGCCACCCGCGGTCGCGAGGTCGGCAACGTACGCTTCTCCCTTGAGCCCGATCGGCAACTGCTCGGTGGCGATGGCGGGCAGATCGCTCTCGTTGCGGCCCAACTCGCGCAGTCGCACGGCATCCACGTAAATGGCGCCGCCGCTCTGGCTGTTGAACCGGACGGCGGCGTCACCGGCCGACGCGATGTCGTAGACGCCGATGGAGATCCATTCGCCACCGTTGACGCGCTGGTCCTTGCGGACGGCGCCGGCCTGTCCGGAGGACTGCGCCACCTCGATGTCGATCTGGCCGGCATCGGTCAGGCCCTGCGGCCACCAGACCGACAACTCGTAGCGGCCGGCCCGCGGCACCTTGGCCGTCATGGTCACGGTGCCGACGCCGCGCAGCACCTTCGACGACTTGGCGAGATGGCCATCCACCGACTGGAACTCGCCCAGCCGGGCCACCTGCTTGCTGTCCGCCTGGACGGTGACCTCGCTGGTCTGGTCGGCCGACGCGGCCGTCGTGGCGGCTCCGGCCTGGGATTGGGCGGTTGCCGTGCCGTCGGACTCGCCGCCACCGCAGGCGCTCAGCAAGGTGGCGACTGCGACGACGGTTGCATGGGCGGTCGGCTTCCAGCCGCGTTGCATTGAATCGGAGGTCTTGTCGGGGTGGGATCTCATGTGCAGGAGCGGGCGGTGCCTTGGGTTGAGGCATGAAAGCAGCATTCGTACCGGTCCGCGAATCCTCAATCGCCACAGCCATTTGGGGAGACCGGCTGCGGCACTCCGCGGTTGTTTGTAAGCTTTGCCGACAACCGCTGACGTGTTGCGCTGTGAGGAACACGGTCTGCCGGGCGGATCCCGGGCAGCGCAGGCCTCGGCTTGGCTGCGCGCGACGATCGGTCGAACCGATCGGCCGCGGATGGCACCGCCGCCGCGTTGTGCCGATGGTCAGCTTCTTGTGTGAAATGTGTTTGGTCAGCGGGCGTCCATTCGCGGGGTGGACGCGGAATCGATCCGTGGCTCGCACCGACCGCTGCTCCACAATCGGGCCGAATTCGGGGCAAGCGGACGAGACCTCTGACCAGGTGCCCGTGCAGAGCAAGCCCTGTGTGCGCCATTTGCTGAAACGAGTCCTTCCATGACCGCGCCTCCCGTCATCCTTCTGGAATTCAATGAACTCAGTCCGCAGCTGCTCGACAGGTGGATCGACGCTGGAGACTTGCCCAATTTCAAGCGGCTTCGTGACTCCTCAACCATCTGCGTGACCGAGGCTGACGAGTTGGGCGCACCCAATCTCGAGCCCTGGATTCAGTGGTATTCCTTGCACACCGGCTTGCCCTTCAAGGAGCACGGTGTCTTCCGCCTGTCGGAAGGCGCCAAGCTGACTGACGCCAGCGTCTGGGACATCCTCCTCAACCATGGCATGCGGGTGATGAACTTCTCCAGCATGAATTGCCGAGGATTTGATCAGCCAGGAAGCGTCTTTCTGCCTGATCCGTGGAACGACCAACAAGCGGTTTCGCCAGGCGATCTTGCGCCGTTTGGCGTGTTCCTGAAGAAGGCGATCCAGGAGCAGAGCAACGCCAGATGGGGTGTGGCCGAGCTGGCAGGATTGACGAAATTCCTGTTGGGCCACGGCTTGCGTGCTTCGACGGTCGCTGCTGCCGTCAGTCAGGTTGTCTCCGAGAAGACCTCCAAGGTGCCGGTCAGCTGGAAGCGTGTTCATATTCTTGATCGCATCCTGCTGGATGTGTTTGCGCACTACTACGAGAGGGAGCGACCGCAGTTCGCGACGTTCTTCAGCAACAGCACGGCCCATCTGCAGCACGCTTACTGGCGATACTTGGAGCCCGCCAAGTTTTCCGAGCCAGTCTCGGACACCGACAGCGCTGCCTATGGTGACGCGGTCAAGTACGGCTACCAGGCCATGGATCTGCTGCTGGAGCGGATGTTCGAGATCGCCGGCAAGCGGGGCGCGCGCTTGATGTTCGCCACGGCGCTGAGTCAACAGGCCTACACCGCCTATGAAGGCCGGGGCGGTCGGCACTACTACCGCCCGCACGACGTGGCGTCGTTGCTCCGAAGCATGGGGGTGACCTACCAGGCGATCCAGCCGGTGATGGCGCACCAGTACATCCTGACCTTCGCCGATGCGCAGCAAAAGGCAGAGGCCATGAAGCGCATCGATGAGCCGCATGTCAACGGCAGGCAACTCTTTGACTCCAGCGACGGTCACACCCCGCAAAATCTGATCTTCGGTTCGCAGGTGTATGCCGCCCTGCCGCCTGATCAGATGTTCACGCTGCGGATGAATTCCGAACTGGTTCCTCAGCGCTTCTTTGACCACTTCTACGAGCTCGATGCCACCAAGAGTGGTGGACACCACCCCGACGGTTGTTTCTGGGTGCAGACGGGTGAACATCGCCGGCTGTCCGACAAGGTGTCGATACTGGATGTGGCGCCAACCATCCTGGGGCATTTCGGATTGACTTCCGAGGTCATGCGGGGGCGCCAGTTGCAGCTGAACTGATCGCACCGACAGGAGAGCGCGGGTGGTTGGGTACCCCGGATCGATTTGTTTGCGATCTGGTTCTTCGGGCACCATTTGCTTGACCTCGGCGTCGCACTGACTGGCATGGCGCACGTTGAGTGGCCTTGAACTGCCGCTGCCCATGAACGCAGGTGGACATTCAGGCGTGCAGATGTGCCGGCGCACAATGAATTGGAAAGGGATTTGTCAATGCAACTCTTGCCCTGGCGCGTGAAGAACTTCCTGTCGAACCAGTTCCCGCTGGCCTACCACGTCGCGGTCAACATCGGCCGGGGCGGTGGCAACAGCCCGGAACACTGGGACCGGCGGCTGGCTGAAACCTGGGATGCCGGCGTGCGGGAGTGGCCGAGCAAGACCGATTTGATCGCCGGCATGGTGGCCCCGCAGGCGGCGGTGCTGGATGTGGGCTGTGGCAATGGCGGCATCCTGCGGGGGCTGCAGGCGCGCGGCTTCACCAACCTGCATGGCTTGGAGATTTCCAGCTATGCCGTCAACCGCCTGGAGCAGGAAGGCATCCGGATGCGCCGCGGTGTCCTGCCGGCCATCGATCTGCCGGACCAGACCTTCGATGTGGTCATCGCGTCCCAGGTGCTGGAGCATCTGGTCCGGCGCGGTCTGTTTCTGCGTGAGATCCACCGCGTGCTCAAGCCGGGCGGATCGGCCCTGATCTTTGTGCCGGATGACTGCCTTGGTCCGATCGATGAGCCCGAGCACACGGTGAAGTTCAACGCGGGTTCCCTGCGCCGGCTGCTGGCCTCTGTCTTCGAGGTGCGGCAACTGCGCACCATCAAGGACGACAACCACGCCATGCCCATCCTGTTCGCGGAGATCGTCAAGGCGGCGTGATCGCCACGCAGCGGCAGCAGTCTGCGCTCTAAGCGGGCAGGCGGGCGCGCAGGGCCGCCACGGCCCGGTCGACTTCCGCGCTGATCGGGTGCGAGAACAGGCGAACGCCCAGCACGAAGCCGAGCCCGCTGCCTGTGGCCGCGGCCATCAGGATCCACAGCAACCCGGAGGCGGGCCGCGGTCCGGCGACCAGGACCAGCAAGACCGGCGCCAGGCTCGCGCAGCCGGCCACGCCGGCGCTGCGCCACAGGCCGTCCAGATAGTCAGCCCAACGGAAGTGGATCACGCCGCGTGTGCTGGTCAGCCACACCACCGTGCCCATCGCGGCCGCGACAACCATCAGGCTTCCCGTGGCCAGGATGCCGTACCACGCGCCGATGGCCGCACCCACGACTGTGAGGACGCCGGAGATGACCACCGATCGCAGCAGCACGTTCGCGGCTCCGGAGGCCAGCAGGACCTGGTAGCACAGTGCCGCAGGGGCGGTGGCTGCGAGCCAGAGCGCCAGAACCCGGGTCAGGTCGACCGCGGCATCCCACTGGTCGCCATAGAGCACGCGCATCAACGGGTAGGCCATGCAACCCACGAACGCGGAGAACGACCAGCCCACGGCCAGCATGTACGCGTTGGCGGTCAGGTAGGCGCGCGCCAGATCCCCGCCTTCCCTGTATGCCTTGGCGAACATGCTCAGCGCCACGATGTTGACGGCGTCCGAGACCATGCGCGAGAACATCGCGATCAATGTGTTGGCGCGCGCAAACAGGCCGGCCGAAGTGATCGACTGGATCTTGCCCAGCAGCAGCTCCGGCGCGCCTGCCGTGGCGGTTTCCACCAGACTGGTGGAGGTGAGCTTGGTGCCGAACGACAGCACACGCGGCAGTTCGCGGGTGCCGGGCAGCCAGGGAAACTCCCGCGGCCGGAAGCGCATGGACACCAGTGCGCCCGTGCACGTGGCCGCCAGCGATCCCCATGCCATGCTGATCGGTCCGGCCCCGTACCACGCCAGACCGACCGAGACGATGGCACCGGCCAGGCTGCTGGCGAACCGCATCACGGCCATGGCGTCGTAGCGCATGGTGCGGGTCAGCCAAGCGTAGGTGATGCTGCCGAAGGGCGTCAGCACGAAGCCCAGCGCCAGCACCCAGAAGATCGGCTGCATGCGCGGCTCGCCATAGAAGCGCGAGATCGGCCAGGCAGCCAGGGCGGTGAGAAGGCCCAGACACAGACCCGCGCCGAGTTGCACAGCCCAGACCGCGCGGATGCGGTCGTTCGTCAGATCGCGCTCCTGCACCAGGTACTGTCCGGCGCCCAGATCGCGGATCATGGTGGCAAACGACACCAGCACCATCGTGATCGAGAACAGCCCCATCTCGGTGGGCGTCAGCAGGCGCGCAAGCGCCATGGACGAGCCAATGGCCAGCACCAGACTGGCATAGCGGTCCAGGAAGGAAAAGGCGAGCGACTGGCGGATCGACACGGGTGAGGCTTGTGGTCCTGTGTATCGGACGCAATACGGGACAACAGTATCCGCGCTCGGCCATGAACGCTCCGTGTGCCGGGTGCGGGCAACTGCCGGCACGCTTGCCCAATGGTTCACGACTTCCCCGGCGTTGGGGCGGGCGCCGGCTTCAGAAGCCTGCAGGGCCGGCGCTGCTGTGGCCGACAATGGCTGCTTGGTGTGCTGTCTGCGCACGATCTGCGTCCCACCGATGAATCACTCTGTACCGGACATCGGCCTCTGCCTCGGCTCTCCCCGATTCCAAGATGCGGCCCTGCAATCACTGTCAGCCCAGCAAGGCGCGGCTGCAGCTTGGCGCCAGGCCCTGGCCGCCGATCCGCTGAAGGCACTGCCCGCTGTTGCGGGCGACTTTGCCGTCGGCTTGCGCGACGGCCGCGGCCGCACCGTGCTGGCGGTCGACCGGTTTGCCATGCAGTCGCTGTGTTACCGCGTGGTCGGCGGCGAACTGCGGTATGCAGAGCGAGCCGATGCGCTGGCCGATGGCGACACGCCCGTGGATCCCCAGGCCATCTTCGACTACCTGTACTTCCACGTCATCCCGTCGCCGCGCACCATCTTCCGCGGCATCCACCGGCTGCCTCCGGGCCATGTGGCGGTCTTCGAGGCGGGCCGGCTGGATGTCCGGCCGTACTGGGTTCCCCAGTTCACCGAGCCCGCCCGCGCCGACTACGACAGCCTGCGCGCGAGCTTCCTGCAACTGCTGCAGGACAGTGTGGCCCACCAGCTCGACGGCACGAAGGCAGCCTGCTTCCTGAGCGGCGGAACCGACAGTTCCACCGTCGCCGGCATGATCGGCCGCGTGCGGGGCGAAGCGGCCGACTGCTATTCGATCGGCTTCGAGGCCGAAGGCTACGATGAGATGGCCTTTGCGCGCATCGCTGCCAAACGCTTCGGCTGCCGCCACCACGAGTACTACGTGACGCCCGAGGACCTGGTCCAAGGCATCCCGCAGGTGGCCCGCCACTTCGACCAGCCGTTCGGCAACTCGTCCGTGCTGCCGGCCTATTTCTGCGCCAAGGTGGCCCGGGAGGACGGCGTCACCCGGCTGCTGGCCGGCGATGGCGGCGATGAACTGTTTGGCGGCAACAGCCGCTATGCCAAGCAGCGTGTCTTCTCCTGGTACGACGGTGTCCCGGGTGTGCTGCGCAACGGCCTGCTGGAGCCGGTGCTGGGGCTGCCCGGGGCGGACAAGATCGCCTTGCTGCGCAAGGGCAACAGCTATGTCGAGCAGGCCCGGGTGCCCATGCCGGACCGCTTGCAGATGTACAACCTGCTGCGCCGGTTGGGCCACGAGAACATCTTTGCCGCGGACTTCCTGGCCCGCGTCGACACCGAGGCGCCGCTGGCGCAGCAGCGCGGGGTCTGGGCCGAGGCCGGCACCGACAAGCTGGTGAATCGCATGCTGGCCTACGACTGGCGCTACACCCTGGCGGAAGCCGATCTGCCCAAGGTGCGGGGCAGCACGGCATTGGCCGGCGTCAGCGTCGGTTATCCGATGCTCGACCAGGCGCTGCTCGACTTCTCGCTGGGGCTTCCCGTGGCCTACAAGCTGAAGGGCCTGAAGCTGCGCTGGTTCTTCAAGGAAGCCCTGCGCGGCTTCCTGCCGGACGAGATCATCCACAAGAAGAAGCAGGGTTTCGGCTTGCCGTTCGGTGTCTGGGCGACCAGGCACGCCGGCCTCCGGGCGCTGGCGGCTGATTCGCTGCACAGCCTGTCGGCGCGCGGCATCATCCAGCCGGTGTTCATCCGCCAGCTGATCGACGAGCTCCTACCTGCCCATCCTGGCTACTATGGCGAGATGGTCTGGATCCTCATGATGCTGGAGCAGTGGCTGCAGCAGCATGTGCCTGGCTTCTCGATGGACTCGGCAGCGTGAGCCTGGGCCTGAACATGTTCGGCGGCACACTGGCGTCATGACGGCGATCCTGCAGCCGAAGCCATTGGCATGAGCACTGGAGACATCACCCGGCGGGCGGCGCTGGTCAGTGGCGCCCTGTTGCCGTTGGCCGGCTGCGAGCGTGAGGTGGCGCGCGCGGTGTCGCTGGTCACGGGCGCCGCGCCAGGTGACGCCGCCGCGGCCCACTGCCCGCAGCCCGAAAGCCTGCCTGCATTCAGACCGTCGACGCCGGCAGGTCTGCCGATTCCCACCGTGCCGGCGGGTCTCGTGCCGGCGCGCTACCGGTCTCGACACCACTTCCTGTTCCAGGGCTCCGGGTGGGCGGTGGATCCCGCGCGCATCGCCGGGCTGGCCGATCGCCCTGGCCATGCCGGCCCGAATGAGGCCTATGTCGATCTGTACACCGGCTGGCGCTGGGACCAGGTCGGCGGCGACTGGATCGACCGCCAGTCGGTCCGGCACGGCAGCGCCGCCTGGTCGACCGTGACGACGCAACGGGGCCCCCAACCGCAACCGGTGACCTACGCGATGGATGTCACCGAGGTGGTGCGCCGCGTCCAGTCCGAAGGCCGGTGGTGTGCGTTCAAGCTGGTCTCGCAGCCGGGCCACCGCAAGCTCGGTGGGCGCTGGGGTGATCCTGCCCAGGCGCCCAGGCTGGACGTGCGTCACGAGGACGGTACGCGGGCCGTCCTGACCCTCGTGACCACGGCGGCCTGCGTGGCGTCTGCACCGAGATCGGCCGACAGGGAGGTCCAGCTCCCGGCATTCGTGGAGTTCGAACGGCCGACCAAGCCCGTGCGATCGGCCGTCCTGCAGATCACCTGCACGCACCATGGCAGTGGCGCCGCAGAGATTGCCCTGTTCCTGATCGATCCTCCCTTGAACCAGTCCGCCGTGCGGCAAGGCGTGGCCGCATTGGTCCGCCCGCTGGACGACGGCATCCAGTCGGCGCCCGGTGTCATCGGCGCGCAGCGGCATCTGGATGGGTCGACCATCGACGACTTCGTCTTGCCAGGGATCGTCAACACCTGGGCCTCGCGCGAGTTCGACCCGGCGCTGTGGGGCGGGCCGCCGGACACGACCAAGCTCCCCCACCGCGCCCTGGGCAAGTTCATCACGGCCGCGGGTCCGCGCTGGGGCGAGTTCGTGGACTCCAGCTTTCGCGGCGATGGCTTTCTCCCGCTGGCCAGCGGCCTGGGCGCCATCCGGATGGTGATGAAGCTGGCGCCTGGCGCGCGTTGCGACGGCCAGGTCGTCGGTTACAGCGGCAGTCTGGGCGCCAACGCATCGATCTTCATGCCCGAGCCATTGTTCGGACGCGTGGACCGGATCTTCGTGCGCCACTATGTTCGGCTGGGTTTGCCGGGCGGCAAGCCTTACCTGCGGACGCCGTCCCAGCGGTACCACGTCTACAACGACCCTGGCAATGGCAACCCGAAGCGCGTGGATTGGGCAGGAAAGTGGGGCATCACGCCGAACCACACCACGACCTACGGCGGAGGATCCGGTTCGTCCGGCGGCGGCAATGGCTGGCAGTTGCGGCTGGCCTGGTCGGATTCGGATCTGATGGCCAACGGGCCGAACGAAGGCGGCATCCGCCCGGGGTTCCATCTTTATGACTTCGGACCCGTCCAGCCACGTGGCCACGACTACTCCGGCGACACCGGTGCGAAGGCCATGTTCGGCCAACTGGGCGGGCTTGGCGGCATCCTTTATGCCGGCCAGTGGTATTGCGTCGAAACCGAGTTGAAGCTGAACACGGCCATGGATGCGGCCCCTGGCTACCTGCCAGATGGCGAGTTGCGTGCCTGGGTCGATGGCCGGCTGGTCTTCGAGCGCGTCGGCATGGTGTTTCGCAGCAAGCCGCTCAAGGGTGACCTGCCACCGAAGCCGAGCGAGATGCCGCCATTGCGCGAGCTCGGCGTGCGTGGCCTCTGGCTGAACTGGTTCCACGGCGGCGTCACCCAGGACAGCGTCGAACGTGTCATGTTCTTCACCGGACTGGCCTATGGGACCCAATACATTGGCCCGATGCGACTGTCCGCGTGATGGGTGGCTTCTGCTGGCCATTGGGTTGGGCCCGGACCCTGCACCGCAGACCGGCGGCAGTGTCATGACTGGATCGACGCGTCGACCTGTCCCAGGCCGCCACTACATGTTGTCCTTCAGGCTCAGGAGCTGTCATGCGTGACATTGCGCTGACCGCATTCATTCTGGTCGGGCTGGTCTTCGCCCTGAAACGACCCTGGCTGGGTGTGGTGCTGTGGACCTGGGTCAGCCTGATGACGCCGCACCGGATGACGTTCGGGTTCGCCTACAACCTGCCCTATGCCCAGATCATCGCAGGCGTCTTCGTTCTCAGCCTCTTCGTGGCCCGCGGCAACTACGCGTTGCCCTGGCGCAGCCCCACGATCTTGTTGATCCTCTTTGTGCTGTGGATGGGCCTGACAACGGCCTTTGCCATGTTTCCAGGCGAATCGTTCGATCAGTTCTGGAAGATCATCAAGATCCAGATCTTCACCCTGGCGGCGATGGCGGTCATCCGCACCAAGGAAGAGATTTCGGCGTATGTGGCGGTCAATGCAGCGTCGATCGGGTTTTTTGGAATCAAGGGCGGTCTGTTCACGCTGGTCAGTGGCGGCGGTTCGAGGGTCTGGGGGGCCGGCGGCTTCATCGAGGGCAACAATGAAGTCGGACTGGCAATGATCATGGTCATTCCACTCATCTATTACTTCTTTCTGCAGGCCAAGCGGGCATGGCAGCGCTGGGCCTTGCTTGGTGCGATGCTGTTGACCGGTGTCTCGGTGCTGGGCACCCACTCCCGTGGCGCACTGCTCGGTCTGGCCTGCATGGGCGTGCTGCTGTGGTGGCGCGGCCCGAAGAAGCTGCATTCGGCGCTCGCCATCGCCGTCGTCGCGGGCGTCGCCATTTCCTTCATGCCGGCCTCGTTCACCGAGCGCATGGCCACCATCAAGACGTACGGCGATGACACCTCGGCCGTCAGCAGAATCTATGCGTGGCAGACCGCCATCAACGTGGCCAATGACCGGCCCTTGGGTGCTGGCTATGCGATGTATGTGCAATCGGTGACCGACCGCTACGGTGAAGGACAGGAGTTCGAGGGCCTTCTCGATGCCAAGGTCCTGCAGGCCCGGGCCGCGCACAGCATCTACTTCCAGGTGCTCGGCGAGCACGGCTGGGTTGGTCTGGCGCTGTTCCTGCTGATCTTTCTCGTGACCTGGCGGCTCGCCACGCGGCTCAGGAAGCGCGCTGCCGGGCGTGACGATCTGAAGTGGGTGGTGCAGCTGGCAGGCATGTGCCAGGTGGCGCTGGTCGGCTATGCAGCTGGCGGTGCCTTCCTCAGCCTGGCCTACTTCGATCTGCCCTACAACATCATGGTGATCGTCGTCGTCCTGGACCGCTGGGTGGCCGCCCAGGCAGCGCCTGCACCGCGCCCGCCGGGCATGCAACCGGCGGCATGACCGCCGCGGCGCGGTGGCGCCGCCGGTTCAGCAGCGCGCGCCTGCGGACCGGGTGTTGCGGAGCAGGCGAACGCCAAACCGCCACGCCTGCTGATCCCAGGGCGTGAACCGCGGCAGCTGGTGGAAATCGCTGTCGCGCGCTGACGCACCGGCCGACGTGGAAACGGCTGCCGAAAAACCGCTCTCCCTGACCATCGCCACATGCTGGGGCGCATAGTCCACGCCGGGTTTGCCGTTGGGATAGGCGAACAAGGTGACCGGGCGACCCAGCAGATCCTGCAGGTCTTCCTTGCTGCGCTGGATCTCGTGGCGCGCCTGGTCGTCCGGAATCCGGCTGAGGATCGGGTGCGTGCGGGTGTGGGCGCCGACCTGCATGCCGGCACGCAGCAGTCCGCGCACCTGGTCCGTCTGCATCATCAGGTCATCGGGCAGGGCACCCGGCGCGCAGATGTGCTGGACCCGCTGCACTTGCTGGTGGCGTTCGTCGGCGGGCAGGTACTTGGTGACGCGCAGCGTGGCCATGGCGGCCGCACGGCGTTCAGCCGCGTTGCGCAGGGGCATCGGCGCCAGGCCCACGGGCCCCAGGTCCACGCTGTCGGCCGTGCACCGGCGCAGCGACTCGATGACCGTGTCGTTCCACATGCGGCCGCCATCGAGGAAGGAGGTGGCCACGAAGAATGTGGCCGTCATCCCATGCCGCTGCAGGATGGGAACGGCCCTGGTGGCGTTGTCTGCATAGCCGTCATCGAAGGTGATGGCCATGGCGCGCGCGGGCAGCCGGTCTTCGCGCAGGGCGTCCACCGCTTCATCGAGCGGCATCACCCGGTACCAACGACGCACCCACTGCAGAACCTCGTCGAACCGCCGATCGTCCGCTTCTTCAGGAAACAGGGGGTCCTGCGCTGCCAGCACGCGGTGGAAGATCAGGATCGACAGCCGCGCGCGCGTGCCGCCTGGCGCTGCCAGTTGGGTGATGGACTTGAGGAACATCGGGATCGTGGTGGCCGGCGCGTTCAGGAGCCGGAAGCGGTGCCGGGTCGGCCACTGCGGCGCTTGGCACGGCGGTGGGCGGTGGCCTGGATCAGCAGCAGCAGCAGCAACAGCGTGCCAGCGACCGCCGTGCCCAGCAGACGCCACTTCAGATGCACCGCCTCGTCGCGCAAGCCTGCATTGCTGGGCGTGGGGAACGCCCTGATGCGTGGGTGCACGCCCTCGGCGATGGCGGCCAGTTGCTCCGCCGAGCGGGACACCGGGCTCAGCCACCGCGACGCCGTGGAGTCGTCATAGCGGTAGACCGCATTGCCCCACCACAGGTACCACTGGTCGGCACCCTTGCGGTAGTAGTCGAACAGCGCGGTCTGGTAGCGAAAGCCATCCCGGGCCGGTCCGATGCGGTGGATCGGGACATCGCGGCGACCGGCTGCGATGGCCGCACGGAACTCCAGCGCCGTCAGTGGCCGACCTTGCGCGTCGGTGGCAAAGAAGTTGTTGAACACATCCAGCATGCGCCATTGCCGGCTGGTGCGGTCCCAGATCTCGATCAGGACATGGCCGTGGCCACCATAACCGTCGAAGGAGAACGCCCATTCGCGGGCAAAGATGCCCGCGGTCGCGGCCATGGCCACGAAGGTGCTGGTGAAGTCGGCGCAATAGCCACCTCCGCCCAGGATGGTGTTGTAGGTGCCCACCAGATCGGCGCGGGCAGCGCCACCTTCACCGGCGTGCTTCACCAGATGCGTGGCGATGCGCAGTGACTTGTCCCAATCCGACGCATCGGCAGGCAGCATCAGCGCCCGGGTGGCGTTGCCCAGCGGACCCGCCGGCACCTGCGTGTCGACGGCGAAGCTGGCGGGCACTTGCTCGGGTGTCCAGTTGAAGTCTGCTTCGGTGGCCCGATCGAACAACAGGGCATTGCGCAGGCGCACTGCCTCGCTGGATGACCGCAGGTAGGGCAGCAGAGACCCCACTAGCAGCACCAGCGTCAGTGCCGTTGCCGCCATGGCGCCCCGTGACGCCCACTTCGGTGCGGCCTTGGTCATGGCGGCACCACCACACCGGCCTGCGGCTCGGCGCTGCGGCCCGACGGTGCAACCCGGCTGACCACATAGCGGTACTTTCCGGACGCCTCGGCCGGGATGGCGGGCACCCGTTCGACCCGGATGTCGACCTCTGCGCCCAGCCGTGCCCGGAAGTCGGTCTGGATGCGCCGCTCGGCGGCGGCATCGAAGGCACTGCCCGCCACCACCTGCACGACGGTCTTGTCCAGCGACACCTGCTCGATGCGGAAGCGCTCCACGCCCGGCAGATCCCGCACCGTGTAGATCAAGGCCAGGCCGTGCAGGACGGTGCCGTCACGCGCCACCACGAAGTCGGTGCTGCGGCCCTGCACTTCGGCGAGCACGGGCAGTGTTCGTCCGCAGGCGCAGCCGCTGCCGCCGAGCACGCCGACATCACCGGTGCGGTAGCGCAAGAACGGGAAGTCGCGCGTGGCCAGGTGGGTGACCACGATCTCGCCGGCTTCGCCATGGGCGCAGGGCGTGTTGTCCGGTCGCAGCGTCTCGACGATGATGTCCTCGGCGCTGATGTGCAGCTGCCCGGCCGGGCACTGGTGGGCGATGAAGCCGGCATCGCGGGCGCCGTAGCCGTTGGCCACCGGGCAGCCGAACACCCGCTCGATGGTGGACCGCTGGTGGTCGTAGAGCCGCTCCGACGTGACGAAGGCCACCCGCACGCCCAGATCCCGCATCGACACGCCCCGCTGCTCGGCATGGGCGGCAATCAGCGACAGGCTGGACGGGTACCCGAACAGCATGGCCGGCCGACGTTGCCGGATCTCGCGGACGAACCGGTCCAGGTTGGCCGGCGACATCTCGAACGCGGGCAGCAGGTGGCTGCGCAGGATCCGGTCACGCAACTGCTTGACCCGGTCCTGTGCACCCAGTTCGATCGGGCTGCCCCACACCACCAGTTCGGTGTCGCCGATGTCGACGCCCCACCAGCGCGTGGCGCGCCACTTCGCGGCCACATCATGGCTCTTGCGCGCCTTGCCCATGTGGAAGATCAGCGGCTCGCCCGACGATCCGCCGGTGTTGTACCGCGTCATCGGGCCGTGGTCGTCGGCCATCAGTGCACCGGCCTGCGCCCGCATCTCGGCCTTGCCGTGCACCGGGAGTGCACGCAAGGCATCGACGGACCGCACCTGCGCGGGGTCGAAGCCGTGGTCCTGAAAGAGCGTCCGGAAGTACGGCACATGGCGGCCGATGTCCGTCAGGAACGCGCGCAGGCGCTGCACGCGGTCGTCCTCCAGCCTGTCGGCGGGCCACCACTGGCTGGCTTCCAGCCGCTGGCGCACCGCCACCGAGTCGTGGTGCTTGAGCCGCTCGTGCAGCGGAAACAGCACATGGGCGCACAGCGTCGTGTAGGGCTTCATGCGGGCTCCCGCCGGCGAGCCGCCCGCGCCGCACGCCGGTAGGCGTCCAGCCACAACCGGCGCACGGAGGTCCAGGCATACTGCTGCGCCGCCTGCAGCCCGGCTTCGCGCAGCCGCGCCGACAGGCTGGTGTCGCCGAGCACGCGCAGCGCGGCAGCGGCCATGGCGTCGGCATCGCCGATCGGCACCAGCAGGCCGTCCTTGTCATGGGTGACCAGATCGGGAATGCCGCCTGCATCGGTGCTGACCACCGGCACGCCGCTGGCAAAGGCCTCCAGGATCGAGATCGGCATGTTGTCGACCGTGCTCGGATTGAGCACCAGGTCGGCGTCTGCATAGAGCGCCGGGATGCGGTCGTTGTCGATGCGCCCGCTGAAGCGCACCGCATCTGCCATGCCGAGTTCGGCCGCCAGCGCCTGCAGCGCCGCCAGATCCGGTCCGCTGCCGGCCACCGTCAGCCGCGCGCCAGGCATGGCGCGGCGCACGATGGAAAACGCCCGCAAGGCCGTGGGGCAGTCGTAGATCGGCTCGAGATTGCGGGTGACGATCAGATGCGGCGCACCGTTGACCTGGCGCGGTGCGGCCGGCGCAAAGCGTGACAGGTCGATGATGTTGGGGATGACCTCGGCGTCCAGCCCATGGTGGCGGAACACGCGCAACAGAAAGGCGGACGGCGTGACGCGCAGGGTGGCACCGGCGATCAGGCGCAGCACCTGGCGCGGGGCGCCGCTGAAGAACGCATCGGCATGGCCACCCCGGTAGTTCACGATGGCACTGCATCCCCGCAGGCGGGCGATGACCAGGGCCGGGGCGGCGAACAGATGCCAGGCCCAGCCCGAGTTGGCCAGGACATGCATCACCTGCGCCTGGCCGGCCGCCTGCCACAGTTGCCAGAGGTAGGGCACGAGGCGAAACGCAGCCCGCACCACTGGAATGCCACCCACCCAGGCAGGCTGGTACGGCGCGTTGTTGCGGACCAGGTTGACCGTGACGCCGTCGGCGCGCAGCAGCCGCACCAGTTGCTCGCACTGGTTGGCCATGCCACCCGAGGGTGGCGGCAGTGGGCCCACGATGCACAACCGGGGCGCCGGCAGGTCCATGCCGGACCCCTCTGCCGCGTTCAAGCCGGTGCCGACGGACGGCGCGGATCGGGCCTGCATCTCACCAGCACAGGCCCTGCACCTGCGCGGCGATGGCGGCGCGGTTCGGCAGATTCACGAGATCGAGGACCAGCTGGTCGGGCCGGCACAGCCGGGCCAGCGCGTCGTCGACACGGCCATCGATCAATCCCACCACCAGCACGTCCGATTCGGCGATCACGTCGGCCAGGTCGGCACGCAGCAGCTGCCCGATGTGCGGCAGGTGGGTCTCGACGTAGCGGCGGTTGGCCCCCAGCAGCTGCGCCAGGTGGACCTCGGGGTCGTAGACGCTCAGTTGCAGGCCCTTGCCGATCAGCCGCTCGGCCAGCGTCACCAGCGGGCTTTCGCGCAGGTCGTCGGTGCCCGTCTTGAATGACAGGCCGATGAAGCCGATCTTGCGGCGGCCGCTGGCGAGCACATGCTGGCAGGCCACATCGAGGTGGCGTTCATTGGAGGCCAGGATGGACGACAGCATCGGCAGCTCGACGTCGCGTGTCTTGGCCAGGTAGCTGGTGGCGCGCAGATCCTTGGGCAGGCAGGATCCGCCGAACGCGAAACCCGGCTTGAGGTAGGCGCGCGAGATGTTCAGCTGCGTGTCCTGGCACACCAGGTCCATCACCTCGAAGGGGTCGACGCCCAGTGCGCCGCACAGGCGCGCCGTCTCGTTGGCGAAGGTGATCTTGAGGGCGTGGAAGTTGTTGCAGCAGTACTTCATCATCTCGGCCGAACGCACCGAGGTCCGCAGGAACTTGCACGGCAGGTGGCCGAACAGGGCCTGCAGCATCGCCACCGGATGGTCGTGGTTGGCGCCGACGACCGTGAACGGCGGCTTGTCGTAGTCGCGGATCGACGATCCTTCCCGCAGGAACTCGGGCTGGAAACACAAATGGAAGCCCTCGCCGTCCTTCTTGCCGGACTCGCGCTCGATGATCGGCCGCAGCACATCCTCCACCGTGCCGGGCACCAGCGTCGAGCGGAAGACCACCACGTGCGGGGTGGTCTTGCGGGCGATGGCTCGACCCATGCTCTCGGCCAGTCGCAGCACGGCGGTCTGGTCCTGGCTTCCGTTGGCCGCGGAGGGGGTGCCCACACAGACCAGCGACAGGTCGCTGTCGGCCACCGCCTGTTCGGTGTCGGTCGTCACGCGCATCCGGCCGCCGGTGGCCACTTGCTGCATCAGCTCGACCATGCCTTCCTCGACCACCGGCGTCTTGCCTGCGGCGATGAGTTCGAGCTTGCTGGCATCGATGTCGACGCCGATCACCTGGTGGCCGTCGCGCGACAGGCAGGCCAGCGACACTGCGCCGACGTAGCCGAGACCGAAGATGCTGATGTTCATGGTGTGCGGTGGGAACGGTGAGCCGGCGTGGCGCCAGGCCCGGGCAGCATGAACGATGGCGTGCGCGTCATGCCGTTGACTTCCAAGGGCTCTGGAAGATAGCGATGGCCCGCGAATCCCACAAGGAACTGCGTCACATCGGCAACTCTAGCAGGCGTTTGTTGCGGCATTCCTGGCGCTGCCCGGGCTGCGCCGCATCATCAAGCCGACCGGGACGGCCCCGGATGGGGCGGCGAGACCGCCAGGGTGGGCGCCGAGCCCACGCCCAGCGAGAGGTGGATGAATGGCGGGCCATTGAACAACGCCAGTTGCCAGGGCCCGGCCACGATGAACAAGGCACGTGCCACCGGTGTGGCGCCGAGCCGCGCATGGGCCGCCAGCGATTCGGCGTTGAACTCGGAGATCCGGCTGAACGTCCACTGCACGCCCTCGTCGCGCATGCGTGCCTCGGCGCCCATCCACAGCAGCGCCAGCGTGCGGCCGAGGCGGTACCTCGGTTCCACATAGACGTCGAAGTCCCAGGCCGAAATGCCGGCCTCGCGCATCAGGAAGTGGCAGCGGACCTCGTCTTCCTCGTAGCGTGCGCGCTGCCACCAGACATGGCCGGCGAAGCGCCCCTTCACCTGGGCGGCCAGGCAGCGGGCACCGTTGGCGTAGCGCGCCGCGATCACCGCTTGCGGCCGCGGGAAGTCCTCTCGCCAGGGATGGCTGGCGTCCACGTCCTCGAGCACGGTGCTGCCGCTGCTGCGCACGCCCGAGGCGCTGGCCAGCCCCAGGGGTTGGGCCACGACCATGTACTTCACCAGCCGCACCCGCCCGCCCGAGGCGCGGTCCAGCAGCCTGTTCAGGATGTAGAGCAGCCCGTTGGTCAGCCCGAGCTGCCGCAGGGTCAGGCGCAGGCTGGCCCATGCGCCGGCCAGTGACCGGGCACTCACGGCCTGCCGACGCGGTTGAGCAGCGCCGCCAGTTCGGCCGTGCGCGCTGACCGGGAGGCCGCCGCCGTGGCTGCCTGGTCGGCCAGGCACCCCTGGAAGCCGCGCAGCAGCAGACCGTCCATCACGGCTGCGATCTCCTCGGTCGAATCCAGGCGTGCAACGGTGGAGAGGCCGGCGCCGCGCAGCACGCCCCAGGTGTCGCCATCAGGATCGGTCAAGGTCACGATGGGTCGGCCGGCGCGCAGGTACTCGTAGACCTTGGCCGGCACCTGCTCGTTGCAGTTGCTGGCCTGCATCACGAGCAGCGCGTCGGCGCGCAGCATCTCCGCCAGGGCGTCCGCATAGGGAACCGGGGGCAGCAGCTCGACCATGTCCTCGACGCCATGCTTCGCGGCCAAGGTGCGCAGCAGGTCATCGGCCATCGCCGCGCGGAACCGGATGCGCAGCCTGCTGCCGTCGATGCCGCGCAGGCGCAGCCGGCCCAGGGCCTCGATCAACTGGGTCGGGTCGCGTTCAGACGGGTAGACGATGCCGCTGTGCAGCAGGGTGAGGCAGCCTGGGTTCAGGGCTGTGCGGTCCTGGAGGGTCGCCTCGGCCCGCGCGAAGGTGGATTCGTCGTAACCGTTCTCCAGCACCAGCATGCGGTCTGCGCGCGCGGCATAGCGTTCCCGGTAGGTGCGGGCCGCGCTGGGCGTGGTGAAGCAGCAGGCGCTGGCGTGGGCGGCGGTGGCGGCTTCGATGCGCTGGAACGCGGCCCAGACCTTCGGATCGCTGGGATAGCCGTCCTGCGCCATCGGGTCGCGGAAGTCAGCCACCCAGGGCAGCCCGGTCCGCTGGTGCAGCGCCAGGCCGATGGCATGGCTGGTGGCCAGCGGGTAGGTGGTCCAGAGGACATCGGGGCGGTGGGTCCGCACCAGGTCGAGGCCTTGCCGGATGGCGTCCCACTTCCAGCTCATCCAGCGGTCTGGCCGCGCCAGCGCCGCCAGGTACCTGCCGCCCAAGGCGAGGTGGCGCGCCGTGTCCAGCGCCTGGGCGCGCCGGACCACCGTGCCTTCGGGCACCTCGGCCAGCAGGTCCGGGCTGGTGCGCTCGTAGGCCCTGGGATGGGCAGTGACCACCAGGGGCTGCCAGCCGTGGTCGGGCAGTTGCTGCACGAACCGCAGGGTGCGTTGGATGCCGCTGCTGCCCGCCAGCGGCGGAAAGTGGAACGCGACCATCAGAACACGCTTCATGTTCGTGCGCCATCGCTCGGGAGTGGGGAGGCCAGCCCGGACAGCCAGGCGATCGTGCGGGCTTCGACGGCCCGCTTCGCATCCGGGTCGGAGAAGGTGTGGTCGGCGTCAGCCAGGTCTTCGCGGGTCACCGCGCGGCGGGTCAACGCGCCGTTCCAGGCCGGCGACGTGTGCACGGTCTCCAGGAACTCCTTGGCGGTGTAGTCGTCTCCGCTGAGCAGCAGCAGCAGGGGGACGTCACTGTCGCGCCATGCGCGCGCCATCCGGTCCTGGAAGGACAGGGCGGCATCGCCCGCGTGTGCGCCGCTGCGCCGCGCGGCGCGCAGGTTGCCCAGCAGTCCGCGCAGCGCGTCCCAGGCCACGCCACCGGACAGCAGCTTGCGCCAGAACGCCGGCTGCCGCAGCCGCTGCAGGTAGTAGTGGCGCACATGGGTGCGGGCCAGGCTCTGCGCGGACCGGGTCCATGGGTTCAGCAGGCACATGCCGCCCACGCGCCGGTCGCGCCGCGCATGCCAGTACAGCAGCGCGGCCGAGGCCCCGTCGCACAAGCCCCACAGCACCACCTGGCGCAGGCCGGGGATCTGCGCGTACAGCAGGTCCAGTGCCAGCGCGATGTCGTCGTCGAGAGACTCGAAGCCTTGCGCCTCGCCAGCGCTGTCGCCCATGCCGCCATGGTCGAAGCGCAGCACGGCATGCCCGGCGTCGGCAATCGCACGCGCCAGGCTGACGAATTGGCGGTGGCTGCCGATGCGGTACTGCGGGCCGCCCACGATGACCAGGACGGCGGTGTCGCTGGGCTGCGCCGGGCGGCTCAGGATGCCGACCAACGGGCGATCGGGCGGGCCGAAGACGTGCGGGATGTCCTCGCTCATGCCGCACCTGCCGGGGTGGGGCCGCAGACGGCCCGGCTGGTCGCTTCCAGCAGCAGCGGCGCCAGTTCAATCTCCGTGGTCTGCCAGAAGGCGGGCCCCGGCACGGTGGCGTGCTGCACGGGCAGGCCCTGCGTGCGCAGCGCGTCGATCAACTGCAGGACGGGCGGCGGCGGACTGGCATCCGGCCGGCTGTCGGTGTCCAGCCAGACCACCCGCTGGGCGGCCAGCGGCGCTGCGAGGCGGGCCTCGCCCAAGCCCTGTGCCAAGGCGGCGCCCAGCCGATAACCTGCGACGTCGACATGGCGGCCGGCGCCGAGTTCGGCCTTGAGGTCCAGTTTCGCGCCGCCGCGCAGCATCTCCGCGGCCGTGCGGATGCGCAGGAACTGTGCAAGGTGCGCCCGGCCCTGCAGCACCGGCGACCACCACAGGTGGGCCGGCCGCTGTGGCAGGCGTGCCGCGGCCTCTGCCGCCAGCAGGCAGCCCGCACGCACCCCCCACAGCCACAACTGCGAATCCGGCCACCGCTGATGCAGCCAGCCCGCTGCGGCAACGACGTCGTCGACCCAGGCTTGCCAGGTTGCCGACGCGAACTCGCCGCTGCTGTCTCCGCAGCCCGCCAGATCCAGCACGAGGACGGCGCAGTCGGCACCCGCCAGCGCCCTGGCCTGCAGCGCCGCCATGCGGCGCACCTTGTTCAGTTCTTCGGCAAACGGCGCCACGAACAGCACCGCCGATCGGACGGTCCGGTCGGCCGGTGCGTGCAGCAGCGCGAAGCGCTTGCCGCCATCAGCAACAGGAATGAACAACGCCTGCACGACGACCCTTGGATTCGATGCACGACCTGTCGTGCGCGCGCGGCCGGGACGGGCCGAGTGACCAGCGGCGACTCAAGCGCCGAGCTTGTCCTGGACGAACGCAGCAAGAGACCCGAACGTGGCAAAGGTCTCGCCATCGATGTCGTCGTCGTCCACCACGATGCCGAAGCGCTCTTCCATCGCCGTGATCAGGGTCACCACCGCCATCGAATCGAGTTCCGGGATGGATCCGAGCAGCGGCGTCTCGGCAACGAAGCCCGACGCACGCCCACCCAGGCTCAACACCTCGTTGAGCAGGCTGGAAAGTTCCTTGGGGATGTCCATGTCGTGGTTTGCGCTGAATTCGGGGAGTGCGACAGATTCTAGGCGTCACCATCTTTCAGCGGGCCACGCTGGCGGCCTGCGGACAGGCGGTGCGTGAACTATGCCGGCAGGCCCTGGCTGACGTGCATCGGTGGCGTGCGGATGCAGAGGGGCCGCGTGCCATACTTTCCCGTTGCTGCTAAACCGCATTTGCAATGGCCTCATTCCACGCCCGCGAGTCCTCACTGTTGCCTGAGCTGGTCTGGCGCGCAGCCGACCGGGCGCCTGGCGATGTCGCCCTGGTCTTCGCCGATGTGGAATCGGACCATGCCACCCTGGCAGGTGCGGTACGCGCCTTCGCTGCGGGATTGATGGCATTGGGCCTGCAGCGCGCCGAGCGGGTCGGCATCTACCTGGAGAAGCGGCCCGAGACCGTGATCGCCAGCTTCGGCGCCCCGGCCGCGGGTGGCGTGTTCGTGCCGCTGAACCCGCTGCTCAAGGCAGAGCAGGTTGCATTCATCCTGCGTGACTGCGATGTCCGTGTGCTGGTGACGTCGCCCGACAGGCTGGCCATGCTGGCCGACGTGCTGAAGGACTGCCCGTCACTGCGCCAGGTCGTCGTGACAGGCGACGCACCAGCCGCGGCGGGTGCTGCGCATGTTGCGGTGCTGGGCTGGGCGGATCTGCTGGCCCAGCCGGACCGCGCCGGCCACCGCGTCATCGACACCGACCTCTGCGCCATCCTCTACACCAGCGGCTCCACCGGCCGTCCGAAGGGCGTGGTGCTGAGCCACCGCAACATGGTCGCCGGCGCGAAGAGCGTGGCCAGCTACCTCGACAACCGGCCAACCGACACCCTGCTGGCGGCGCTGCCGCTCAGCTTCGACGCCGGCTTCAGCCAGCTGACCACCGCCTTCCACGTCGGTGCCAGGGTGGTGTTGCTGAACTACCTGCTGCCGCGGGATGTGCTCAAGGCCATGGTCAAGCACCGGGTCACCGGACTCACGGCCGTGCCGCCGCTGTACATCCAGCTGACCCAGATGGATTGGCCGGCCGAGATCGACCAGCACCTGCGCTACTTCGCGAACACCGGCGGGCGCATGCCGCGCGAGACATTGAATGCGCTGCGGCAGCGTGCGCCGTCGGCCAAGCCCTTCCTGATGTACGGCCTGACCGAGGCGTTCCGGTCCACCTACCTGCCACCCGACGAGGTCGACCGCCGGCCCGACTCCATCGGCAAGGCCATCCCCAACGCCGAGATCCTGGTGCTGCGCGAAGACGGCACCGAGTGCGGCCCCGATGAGCCCGGCGAACTGGTGCACCGCGGCGCCCTGGTCGGCCAGGGTTACTGGAACGACGCCGAGAAGACCGCCGAGCGCTACAAGTTGCTGCCGGCCGGCGTGGGCGGGCGCGAGCCGGGCCTGCAGTTGCCCGAGTACGCGGTGTACTCGGGCGACACGGTGCGCAAGGATGCCGAAGGCTTCCTGTACTTCATCGGCCGGCGTGACGAGATGATGAAGACCTCCGGCTACCGCGTCAGCCCGACCGAGGTGGAAGAGGTGCTGTACGCCACGCGGATGCTGGGCGAGTGCGCTGCCTTCGGGGTCGACCATCCGGCGCTGGGCCAGGCCATCCAGGTGATCGCCACGCCGCCGACCGGCGCTGACACGGTCGACGTGCCGGCGCTGCTGGCCATCTGCAAGCAGTCCATGCCCGCCTACATGGTGCCCCACGGCGTGCATGTGGTGCCCGGCCCGCTGCCGCGCAATCCGAACGGCAAGATCGACCGCAAGCTGCTGGCCACGCAGTGGCTGGAGCGGCAGTGATCGCTGGCAGGTCGATCCCCGCGGTCCTGGACGACCTCGCCGCGCTGGCCCGCCGCGCCGGCCAGGTGGTGATGGCCGTCTATGCAACCGACTTCGCGGTGCGCGGCAAGGGCGACGCCTCGCCCGTGACCGCCGCCGATGAGCAGGCCGAGGCGGTCATCCTGGCCGGACTGGCGCAACTGGCGCCGGACATTCCGGTGGTGGCCGAGGAATCGGTGGCCGCCGGCCGCACGCCTGACGTGTCAGCCGGCCGGTTCTGGCTGGTCGACCCGCTGGACGGCACGCGGGAGTTCATCTCGCGCAACGGCGAGTTCACCGTCAACATTGCGCTGATCGACCAGGGCCGGCCGGTGGCCGGCGTGGTGCTGGCACCGGCCGTGGGCGGCCCTGCAGGTCGGCTGTTTGCCGGTGCGGCAGGCTCCGGCGCCTGGGTGGAGGACAGCCAGGGACGCCGACCGATCCACTGCCGAGCGGTGCCGGCCGACGGCCTGACCGTCGTGGCCAGCCGTTCGCATGGCGATGCGGCGGCGCTGGACGCCTTCCTGGCCGGCCGGCGCGTGGCCCAGCTGACCAATGCCGGCTCGTCGCTGAAGCTGTGCCTGCTGGCCGAAGGCGCGGCCGACCTGTACCCGCGCCATGGCCGCACCATGGAGTGGGACATTGCCGCCGGCCATGCCGTGCTGGCTGCTGCGGGTGGCGAGGTGTGGCGCATCGATGGCAGTGCGCCGCTGGCCTACGGCAAATCGGGTTTCGAGAATCCGCACTTCTACGCGGCGGGCCCCGGCGCGGTCACACCCTGAAGTAGTCGCGGTACCACGCGACGAAGCGGCCCACGCCGTCGTCAATCGAGGTCGCCGGCTTGAAGCCCGTCCAGGCCTCCAGGGCCGACACGTCGGCGTAGGTGGCCGGCACATCGCCCGGCTGGATGTCCATCAGCACCTTCTGGGCTGTCTTGCCGGTGTGGCGCTCGATGGCGGCGATGAAGTCCATCAGCGGTACCGGGTCGTGGTTGCCGATGTTGAACACCCGGTAGGGCGCCCAGCTGCTGGCGGTGTCGGCAGCGGCCTTGTCGTAGCTGGCATCGGGCTGGGGCGGGCGGTCCAGCGTGTGCACCACGCCGGCGGCGATGTCGTCGATGTAGGTGAAGTCGCGCACCATCTTGCCGTGGTTGAACACCTGGATCGGCTCGCCCGCCAGGATGGCGCGGGTGAACAGGAACAGCGCCATGTCCGGTCGGCCCCAGGGGCCGTAGACGGTGAAGAAGCGCAGGCCCGTCGTCGGCAGGTTGAACAGATGGCTGTAGGTGTGCGCCATCAGCTCGTTGGCCTTCTTGCTGGCCGCGTACAGGCTCACCGGGTGGTCGACGCCGTGGTGCTCGGAGAACGGCATGGCCGTGTTGCCGCCGTAGACGCTGCTGCTGGACGCGTACACCAGATGCTGGACGCCATGGTGGCGGCAGCCCTCCAGGATGTTCATGAAGCCGACGATGTTGCTGTCGATGTAGGCATGCGGGTCGACCAGCGAGTGCCGCACGCCGGCCTGCGCCGCCAGGTGCACCACGCGGTCGAACTTCTCGGCGGCGAACAGTGCCGGGATGGCGCTGCGGTTCTCCACATCGGCCTGCACGAAGCGGAAGCCGGCGTCATCGGTCAGCCGGGCCAGCCGGTCGCGCTTGAGCTGGGGGTCGTAATAGGCGTTCAGGTTGTCCAGGCCGACCACGGTGTCGCCACGGTCCAGCAGGATGCGGGCGACATGGGAGCCGATGAAGCCGGCTGCGCCGGTGAGCAGGATGTGCATGGATCGGGGCGGGAGAGAGGGGCAGCGCCAGGCCCGCGCGCGGGGCCGCATTGTTGCCGCTCGCCGCTGGTGCCAGCCAACCCGGTGCGGCGAAACCGTGGCAATCGGCACGTTGGCGGTGGAGCGGTCACGTTGGCTACACGGCTGGCAGGCAGAATCGACTGCTGTTGTCCGCAGGTGGATGGGAGCTTGCACGCATGAAGATCACTGTGATGGGTGCGGGGTATGTGGGGCTGGTCACGGGGGCCTGTCTGGCGGAGATGGGCAACCACGTGGTCTGCCTGGATGTGGACCCGCGCAAGATCGACATGCTCAAGCGCGGTGAAGTGCCCATCCGTGAGCCCGGCCTGGATGCTGCGATCGCCCGCAACGCGGCTGCTGGCCGGCTGCAGTTCACCACCGATGTCGCTGCGGCCGTGGGCCACGGGACATTGCAGTTCATCGGCGTGGGCACGCCGCCGGACGAGGACGGCTCGGCCGATCTGCAGTATGTGCTGGCCGCCGCCGAGAACATCGGCCGCCACATGACCGACTACAAGGTGGTGGTCGACAAGAGCACCGTGCCGGTGGGCACGGCCGACAAGGTGCGCGCCCGCATCGCCCAGGTGCTGGACGAGCGCGGCCTGGACCTGACCTACGCGGTGGTCAGCAATCCCGAGTTCCTGAAGGAGGGGGCGGCCGTCGACGACTTCATGCGGCCCGATCGCATCATCATCGGCTGCGACGACGAGCGTGCCAGCTTGCTGATGCGTGCCGTCTACGCACCCTTCATGCGCAACAAGGACAAGCTGGTGGTGATGGATGTGCGCAGCGCCGAGCTGACCAAGTACGCCGCCAATGCCATGCTGGCAACCCGCATCAGCTTCATGAACGAGCTGGCGATGCTGGCCGAGCGCGTGGGCGCCGACATCGAGTGGGTGCGCAGGGGCATCGGCTCAGACCAGCGCATCGGTTCGCACTTCCTGTACGCCGGCACCGGCTATGGCGGTTCCTGCTTTCCCAAGGATGTGAAGGCGCTGATCCGCACCGGCCAGGAGCAGGGCCTGCAGCTGGGCGTGCTGCAGGCGGTGCAACAGGCCAACGAACGCCAGAAGCAGGTGCTGGTGCAGCGCGTGCTGGCCCGCTTTGGCGAGGACCTCACCGGCCGCACCTTTGCCGTCTGGGGCCTGGCCTTCAAGCCCGACACCGACGACATGCGCGAGGCGCCCAGCCGGGTGTTGATCACCGAGCTCACCCGCCGTGGTGCCGCCATCCAGGCCTATGACCCGGTGGCCATGCCCGAGGCCCGCCGGGTGCTGGCCGGCACACCGCGGCTGCAGTTCGTCGAGCACCAGAGTGCCGCGCTGGAAGGTGCCGATGCGCTGCTGATCGTCACCGAGTGGAAGGAATTCCGCACGCCCGACTTCGACCAGATCAAGGCCACGCTGAGGCAGCCGCTGATCCTGGACGGGCGCAACCTGTACGAGCCGGCGCTGATGCGCGCGTTCGGTATCGACTACATCGGCGTGGGCCGTGCGGCCGCTGCGCTGTGAACCTCTGCAAAACCATGACCGACACCACCCTTTCCACCGCCGCCGAGACTGCCGCAACCGCACCCGCACCGCGCAAGCCGCCCGAGCATGCGCCGATGCAGCAGTTCGCCCAGCGTGACGGCCAGCTGGTGGTCGGCGGCGAACTGCTGACCACGCTGGCTGCCCGCGTCGGCCAGACACCGTTCTATGCCTACGACCGCGGCCTGCTGCGCCAGCGGGTGGCGCAGCTGCGCGCGGTGCTGCCGGCGGCGGTGAAGCTGCACTACGCGATGAAGGCCAACCCGATGCCGGCGGTCGTCGGCCTGATGGCCGGGCTGGTCGACGGCATCGACGTGGCCTCGGCCGGCGAGCTGAAGGTGGCGCTGGATGCCGGCGCCCACCCGGCCGAGATCAGCTTCGCCGGCCCCGGCAAGCGCGACCCGGAGCTGCGCCAGGCGGTGGCGTCGCGGGTGCTGGTCAATGTGGAGAGCCTGCGTGAGCTGGCCGTGCTGGGTGCCGCCTCGCGTGAGCTGGGTCTGCCGGCGCGGGTGGCCGTGCGCGTCAACCCCGACTTCGAGCTCAAGGGCTCGGGCATGAAGATGGGCGGCGGGCCCAAGCAGTTCGGCATCGATGTCGAGCAGTTGCCCGAGGTGTTTGCCCGCATCGCCGCCGAGGGCCTGCAGTTCGAGGGCTTCCATCTGTTCGCCGGTTCGCAGAACCTGCGGGCCGAGGCCATCTGCGAGGCGCAGACCAAGAGCTACGAGCTGGCGCTGCGGCTGGCGGCGCTGGCGCCGGCGCCGGTGCGCTTCCTCAACCTGGGCGGCGGCTTCGGCATTCCGTACTTCCCTGGCGAGCAGCCGCTGGACCTGGCACCCATCGGCGCCAACCTGGCCGCGCTGTGTGCCCGCGCCGCGCAGGACATGCCGCAGGCCGGCATCGTCATCGAGCTGGGCCGCTATTTCGTCGGCGAGGCCGGGGTGTACGTCACCCGCATCGTCGACCGCAAGGTCTCGCGCGGCCAGATTTACCTGGTGACCGACGGCGGGCTCAACCACCACCTGTCGGCATCGGGCAACTTCGGCCAGGTGGTGCGCAAGAACTACCCGGTCACCATCGGCAACAAGGCCGCGTCGGCCGAGCGGGAGGTGGCGTCGGTCGTCGGTCCGCTGTGCACGCCGCTGGACCTGCTGGCTGACCGCATGCTGCTGCCGGTGGCCGAGGTGGGTGACCTGGCGGTGGTCTACCAGTCGGGCGCCTATGGCGCCAGCAGCAGTCCGCAGAACTTCCTCGGCCATCCGCACTGCGTCGAAGTGCTGGTCTGAGCCGGGCCGGCGCCGGCCTCCCGGGTTTGCGGGCTGGCGCCGCGCCGCCGCGGTCCGCAGAATCCGTGTATCGGAATGTTTCCGACCCGCGCCGGTGTCCGTCCGGCCCCTGCCCGCCGCGCCATGCCTGCCTTGTCCCTGTTGTCTGTCCTCTGGCGTGCGCCGCTGCGTACCTGCCTCGGGTGGCTGCTGACGGCCATCTGGGCGCTGGGGGCGCAGGCGGCGGTGGTGCAGCCGTCGGTCGATCTGCTGCAGGCAGGCGGTGGCCTGCCGGTGCCGGCGGCGTCGACCCTGGAGCGGGCGCTCACTGTCGACACCAACACCAGCCAGCGCAACCTGGATCTGCTGCTGGATGCCCGCCGTGCCGGTGACAGCGCCGGCCAGGCGCCGTTGCGCACCGGCGAGATCCCGCAGAACGGGCGAGCCCTGCCTGTCGCAGAACCACGCGGCATCCTGGTGCCACTGGGCCTGCAAGGCCAGGACAGCGTGATCGCACCAGGTGCGACTGAACGCCGGGAGTGGCTGAACACGTCGCCGTCCGGCCGCGGCTCCGACATGCCGAGCCATGCCTACGCCGGCGCAGGCGCTGGCGGCGGTCAAACGGAGGGCCAGTCCGGCAGGGCCGACCGGGTGCGCACGCCAGGTGACACCGGGGAACTGGGCGAGCTGGTGACCGACACGGTGCAGTTCCTGCGCGAACACCGCTTCTGGCTGCTGGGTGGGCTGGTGTTGCTGGTCCTGTCGGCGGCCTCGCTGCAGGCCATCGCACGGCGCCGCTAGGCGCGCGGTCGCCGGGGCTTCGGGCCGGCCCGGACAGCGGGCGCCGCGCCTTGCCGCTACCATCGCCTGGAAAGTGTTTTCTCCAGGAGACCGTGCATGATTCCCTTGAAGCTCACCGTCAACGGCCAGGCCGTTGCCGCCGACGTGGCGCCGTCCACCCTGCTGATCGACCTGCTGCGCGGGCCACTGGCGCTCACCGGCACCCACGCCGGCTGCGACACCGCCCAGTGCGGCGCCTGCACCGTGCTGGTCAATGGTGAGTCGGTCAAGAGCTGCAGCCTGCTGGCCGTGCAGGCCCAGGGCGCGACCGTCACCACCGTCGAGGGCCTGGCCCAGGATGCGCAGTTGCACCCGTTGCAGCAGGCCTTCATGGACTGCCACGGCCTGCAGTGCGGCTTCTGCACCCCCGGCATGCTGATGACCAGCGCCTGCCTGCTGGCCAAGAACCCCAAGCCGACCGACGCCGAAGTGCAGCACGCGCTGGAAGGCAACCTGTGCCGCTGCACCGGGTACGTCAAGATCGTGGCCGCCGTGCAGCAAGCCGCCACCACCATGGCAGGAGCCACCGCATGAACGCACCGATGGAAGCCCGCATGTTCGGCAGCGGCAAGACCGTCCGCCGCATCGAAGACCCGGCCCTGGTCACCGGCCAGGGCCGCTACACCGACGACGAAACCCTGCCCGGGCAGACCCACCTGGTCTTCCTGCGCAGCCCGTACGCCCATGCCGACATCACCGGCATCGACACCAGCGCCGCCCTGGCCATGCCGGGCGTGGTGGCCGTCTACACCGGCGCCGACCTGGCGGCCGCCGGCGTCAAGCCGATGGCCGGCGTGCCCTTCCCCCGGCCCGACGGCAAGCCCGGCGCCACCGCGCCGCGCCGCGCCCTGGCCCACGGCCGGGTGCGCTTCGTCGGCGAGGCGGTGGCGGCGGTGGTGGCCGACAGCGTCGACCAGGCGCGCGCTGCGGCCGATGCCATCCAGGTCGACTACAACGAGCTGCCGGCCGTGGTGAATGCCTTCGATGCGATGGCGCCCGGCGCCCCGGCACTGTGTGACGACGCGCCCGACAACATCGCCGCCGGCATGGCGCACGGCAACGTGGCCGCCACGGCCGCCGCGTTTGCCGCGGCAGCGCACACCGTGTCGGTGGACGTGGACAACCAGCGCCTGGCGCCCAGCCCGATCGAGCCGCGTGCCGTGTCGGCCCGGGTGCCGGCCGACGGCCCCGACGCCGGCCGCCTGGTGGTGCGCCTGTCCAGCCAGATGCCCACTGCCGTGCGCGGCGGCTTGGCCGATGCCATCCCCGGCCTGACGCCCGAAGGCGTGCGGGTGCTGGTGGGCGACGTGGGCGGCGGCTTCGGCATGAAGACCGGCATCTACCCCGAGGACATCGCCATCGGCTATGCCGCCTGGACGCTGAAGCGCCCGGTGAAGTGGCGCGCCGACCGCATCGATGAATTCCTGGGCGCGGTGCACGGCCGCGACGTGGTCAGCCGGGCCGAACTGGCGCTGGACGCCAACGGCAAGGCGCTGGCGCTGCGCGTCAAGGGTTATGCCAACGTGGGTGCCTACGGCACCGCCACCGGCATCGCCATCCAGGTGCTGATCGGCCCCTGGGTGTCGACCAGCATCTACGACATCCCGGTCATCGACGAGCAGTTCGTCGCGGTGCTGACCAACACCACGCCCACCGGCGCCTACCGGGGTGCCGGCCGGCCCGAGGCCATCTACCTGATCGAGCGGCTGATGGACGCGGCCGCCCGCAAGCTGAAGATGGACCCGGCCGCGCTGCGCCGCCAGAACATGATCCGCCCGGAGCAGATGCCCTACACCAACCCGATGGGCCAGGTGTATGACAGCGGCGCGTTCCCGCAGATCCTCGACCAGGGCCTGGCCCTGGCCGACTGGGACGGCTTTGCCGCCCGCCGGGCGCAGAGCGAGGCCGCCGGCAAGCGGCGCGGCCGCGGCATCGCCACCTTCCTGGAATGGACCGGCGGCAATGCGCTGGTCGAATCGGTGACCGTGAACATCACCGCCGATGGCTTCATCGAGCTGGGCAGCGCCACCCAGGCCATGGGCCAGGGCATCGCCACCAGCTATGCCCAGCTGGCGGTGGATGTGTTCGGCGTGCCGATCGACCGCATCCGCGTGCTGCAGGGCGACACCGACCGGGCCAACGGCTTCGGCAGCGCCGGCTCGCGCTCGCTGTTCACCGGCGGCTCGGCCGTCAGCGCGGCATCGAAGAAGACGGTGGACGAGGCCAAGGCCCTGGCTGCCGAAGCCCTGGAAGCACCGGCTGCCGACATCGAGTACCTGGCGGGCCGCTTCAACGTGGCCGGCACCGACCTGGGCATCGGCCTGTTCGAGCTGGCCGCGCGCCAGGTGGGTGGGCGCATCACCGCCACCGACAGCGCCACCGCTGCCGGCCCCACCTGGCCCAACGGCTGCCATGTGTGCGAGGTGGAACTCGACCCCGCCACCGGCGAGGTGGCCGTGGTGGCCTATGCCTCGGTCAACGACATCGGCCGCGTGGTGAGCCCCACCATCGTCGAAGGCCAGATCGAAGGCGGCGCAGTGCAGGGCATCGGCCAGGCGCTGTGCGAGCGGGTGGCCTATGACCGCGAGACCGGCCAGCTGCAGAGCGCCAGCTTCATGGACTACGCCATGCCGCACGCCGACGGCTTCCTCGGCTTCAAGACCCAGTTCGACACCAGCATCCCGTGCAAGACCAACGCCCTGGGCGTGAAGGGCGTGGGTGAACTGGGCACCATCGGCGCCACGCCGGCGGTGGTCAACGCGGTGATCGACGCGCTGGACCACGCCGGCCTGGGCGCGGCGGCCGAGGCCATCCAGATGCCGGTGACGGCGGAACGGGTGTGGCGGGCGCTGAACCTGAAGCAGTTCGATCCGTCGCCGTACCGGGCCTGACGCGGTCTGCTCCCGAGAAGGCGCCTGCGGGCGCCTTTTTTTGTTGCCTGGACCTCAGGCGGCCCGCAGGCAGTCGACGATCTGCAGCCGCGCCGCCCGCCAGGCGGGGATGAAGCCGCCCACCACCCCCATCGCCAGCGCAAAGGCCAGCGCCTGCCCCGCGATGGTGGGCGTCAGCACGAAGCGGAAGGCCAGTTCGGCGAAGGTCTGGAAG
Organism: Pseudaquabacterium pictum; assembly: GCF_005403045.1. Classification (GTDB taxonomy): domain Bacteria; phylum Pseudomonadota; class Gammaproteobacteria; order Burkholderiales; family Burkholderiaceae_C; genus Pseudaquabacterium; species Pseudaquabacterium pictum. The sequence goes on along the minus strand of NZ_BJCL01000009.1, from coordinate 77,030 downwards.
TTGGTGGTCGACACATCCACCGCCTGCATCGCGCTGGCCGCGGCCAGGCCCAGCACACCGCCGATGGCCGACAGCAGCAGGCTCTCCACGAGGAACGCCGCCAGCACCGCACCGCGGCGAAAGCCCAGCGCCCGCAGCGTGCCGATCTCGCCGGTGCGCTGCGCCACGGCGGCGAACATGGTGATCATCGCGCCCACCACCGCGCCGATCGAGAAGATCACCGCCAGGCTCAGCCCCAGGATGTTGATGAAGGTGGCCAGTGCCTCGCTCTGCTCGGCATAGAAGCGGATCTCGGGCTTGGCCTCCAGCTTCAGCCGCGGGTCGGCGTCGATGCGCTCCTTCACGCTGTCGTACAGGCTGGCATCGGCCAGGCGGAAGACGACGATGGAGAACACCGTGCGGCGGAAGGCCTGGGCCATCTGCTCGGCGTCGCCCCAGATCTCGGAATCGAAGCCGCTGCGGCCCGAGTCGTGGCGGCCGACGATCAGCCAGTCGCGCCCGGCAAAGCGCAGGCTGGCGCCGACGTCCACGCCGGCAAAGCCGTCGGCGGTGCTGCGGCCGACCACGATCTCGCTGGTGCCGGGGCGGAACATGCGGCCCTCGACGATGCGCACGCCCGGCCGCAGCTGCAGGCCGGTCTCGGAGGTGCCGCGCACCGTCACGTTGCTCGGCTTGCCGTTGCTGCGCTTGGGCAGGTTGATCAGCACCACAGGCTCTGCACTGAGCAGCGGACGGCCCAGCGCATCGGTGGCGATGCCGGGCAGGGTGGACAGGATGGCCGCCTGGCCACGCTCGATGGCGCTGTTGATCTCGGCACCGGCACCCTGGCGCAGCACCATCACGTTGTCGGCCTGGCCGGTGGCCACCAGGGTGCTGCGGATGCCCTCGCTCATCATCAGCACGGTGGCGAAGACATAGACCACCAGCGCCATGCCGCCGGCCGTCAGCAGCGTGGTGACACGCCGCACCCACAGGTTGCGGGCGATGTAGGCCAGTGGCACTGCTTTCATCGGCGGGTCATCCGACGTGGCGCAGGCCGTTGACGATGTCGATGCGCCCCATGCGCCAGGCCGGCCAGGCCGCGGCGACGAGGCCGACGATGAGGGCAGCCACCAACTGCAGCGCCATCGTCAGCGCCGACACCTGGAAGATCGGGAACAGCGTGCCCGCCGCACTGCGGAAGGCGGCTGCCAGCGGCCAGGTCAGCAGCAGCCCGGCCACGCCGCCGATCGCGGCAATGAGCAGGCTTTCGCCCAGCAGCAGCCGCACCACGAAGCCGGGTGGAAAGCCCAGCGCCTTCAGCGTGGCGTATTCGGCAAGGCGCTCGCGGGCGGTCATGGTCATGGTGTTGGCCATCACCGCCATGATGATGACCACGATGATCAGGCTCACCGCCTGCACCGCCACCAGGATGGCCTCGCTCATCGACACGAAGCTGAGCTGGAACGCCGCCTCGGTCTCGGTCATGGTCTCGGCCAGCGAGTTGGCGAACTGCTTGTCGATGCGCTGGCCCACCGCGGCGGCGTTGTTCGGGTCGTCGATGCCGACGATGTAGACGCCCACCACGTCGCCGCGGCCCTTGAAGCGCTGGCGGATGCTCTCGTTGATGTAGGCCCAGTGCATCAGCAGCTGGCTCTCGTCGGTCTTGGCGTCGGCGCCGTCCCAGATGCCGCGCAGCGTGAAGGTCCAGGTGCCGGGGTAGATGGTGCCGCGCAGCGGGATCTGGTCGCCCACCTTCCAGCCGAACTTGTCCGCCAGCTTGCGGCCGACCAGCACGCCCTGCCGGTCGCGCAGGAAGGCGTTGCGCTCGGCGTCGGGGATCTTGTACTCGGGGTACAGCGGCAGGTAGGTGGCCGGGTCGACCGCGAACTGCGGAAAGAAGTTGCGCTCGGTGATGTACACGCCGCCGAACCAGTTCGACCAGCTGACCTGGCGCACGCCCTCCAGCCCGCGCAGGCGCTGCGCATAGTTCAGCGGCAGCGGAAAGGTCAGCGAGATGTTGCTGCGCACGATCAGCCTTGTGCTGCTGCTGCCCTCGACGCCGGCATACCAGGCGTCGACGATGGTGCGCAGCAGGCCGAAGGCGCAGATCGCCACCACCAGGCCCAGCACCGTCAGGCCGGTGCGCAGCTTGTGGCGGAAGGCGTTCTTCAGCAGCAGCTTCAGCAAAAACACGTCATGCCGGCTGGTCGTTCACCAGCACGCCCTTTTCCAGGTGGACGATGCGCCCCGCGCGGGCCGCGGCCTTGGGGTCGTGCGTCACCATCACGATGGTTTTGCCCAGCTGCTGCACCAGCGCGTCCAGCAGAGCCAGCACCTCTTCACCGGTGGTGCGGTCGAGGTCGCCGGTGGGCTCGTCGGCCACGATGAGCGCCGGGTCGGTCACCAGCGCGCGGGCGATGGCCACCCGCTGCTGCTGGCCGCCCGACAGCTCGTTGGGGTAGTGGTCGGCGCGGTCGTTCAGGCCGACCAGGTTCAGCACCTGGGCCACGCGCTGGTGGCGCTCGCGGGCCGACAGGCCGGTCAGCAGCAGCGGCAGCTCCACGTTGTCGAAGGCGCTCAGCACCGGCAGCAGGTTGTAGAACTGGAAGATGAAGCCGACGTTGGCGGCGCGCCAGTCGGCCAGCGCGCCTTCGCCCAGCCGGGCGATGTCGGTGCCGGCGATCTGAATGCGGCCGCTGCTGGGCTTGTCGATGCCGGCGATCAGGTTCAGCAGCGTGCTCTTGCCCGAGCCGCTGGGGCCCATCAGCGCGACGAATTCACCCTGCATCACGTCGAGCTCGATGTCCAGCAGCACCGGGATGGCCTGGCCGCCGCGCACATAGCCCTTGCTGAGGTGGCTGATGCGGATGAGGGGTGTCATTTGGCGGTGACCGTCACCTGCGCGCCGGCCGCCAGCTTGGCATCGGGCGCCAGCACCACCCGCTCGCCGGATTTCAGCGTGCCGCCGGTCACTTCCTGCAGGTCGCCGATCGGGCGGCCCAGGGTGACGGGCACCTGCTCCACCGTGTCGCCGCTCAGGCGAAAGACCACCGGCTTGCCATCCCGCTGCACCACCGCCTTGGGGTTCAGCGCGATCACCGGCTTCTGGTCCTCGGCGGTGGCCGGGCGCGACAGGAAGCTGACCTTGGCGCTCATCTCCGGCAGGATGCGCGGGTCCAGCGCCTCGAAGCGGATCTTGGTCATCACCGTGGCCTTGGCCCGGTCGACCGTGGGCACGATGCGCGACACATTGCCGCGCCAGCGCTGGTCGGGCAGGGCATCCAGCGTGATCTCGACCGGCTGCTCCGGCTTGATCCTGGCCACATTGCTCTCGCTGACGTCGGCCTCCACCTCCAGCGTGCGCAGGTCGGCCATGGTCACCACCGCGCCCGAGGTGCCGCTGGCGCTGGAGAACGGCGTGATCATGTCGCCCACGTTGGCGTTCTTCACCAGCACCACGCCGTCGAAGGGTGCGCGGATCTCGGTGTTGGCCTGGTTCACCTGCTGCACCCGCACCTGGGCCTGGCTTTGGGCGATGGCGGCCTGGGCGGTGGCCACCGCCGCCTGCTGGGTGGCCAGCGCCGAGCGGGCCACCGCCAGCCGCCGCACTGCCGCATCCACCGCCTGGGCCGAGATGAAGCCCTGGCCCTGCAGGGCCTGCTGGCGCTGCAGTTCCACCTCGGCATTGGCCAGCTCGGCGCGGGCCTGGCCCAGTGCCGCCTCGGCCTGGGCGCGGGCGGCCTGGGCCTGGGCCACACCGGCCTGGGTGGCGCCGATGGCCGCCTGCACATCGCTGGCGTCCAGCCGGCCGATCAGGTCACCCTGTTTCACCAGACTGCCTTCGCGCACGTTCAGCTCCACCAGCCGGCCGGTGCCTTTGCTGGCCACGGCCGCGCGGCGCTGCGCCACCACGTAACCCGAGGCGGTGAGCTCGGCGTACTGCTGCGACGGGTAGGCCGCCAGCACCGCGGTGGTCTGCACCGCCGTCTTGCGCGGCATCAGCGCCAGCGCGGCGGCGCCGGCCACCACCAGCGCTGCCAAGACCCAGGGCCAGCGCCGGCGGCGGCGCTGCAGCGGTGCGGCGCTGCGGTCGATGCGCAGCGCGGCCAGGCCGGGCGGTGCGGTGGCGGGGGATGCGGAGGCAGCGGGCGCGTCGGCCATGGAAGCAGCGGGCGGAATGCCGGATCAGGGGATCCTGAGCATGCCACGGCCGTCCGGGCGGCCTGGTGCCCAAGGTCAAGGACGCGGTGTCAGGGGCGGCGCCACAGCACCTTGCGGGCGAAACCGCTCCAGGGTGCACCGCTGCGCAGCGCGGCGGTCAGCGCCGGGCCGTCCTCGACCCAGGTGCCGCCCAGTGCGGTGATGCCGCGGTCGAACAGCGGCTGCGGCAGGCAGCCGGCACCGGGGCCGACCATGGCCACCGCCCGGGCGCCGCGGCAGTGGGCCAGCATGGCATCCAGGCTGTCGTTCAGCAGCACGGTGCTGGTCACCAGCACCTGCGGGCAGGCCTGCAGCGCGGCCGGGTCCAGCGTGACCTCGAAGCCCGGGTGGGCGCCGGCCAGGTCGGCGCGCAGTTCCACCACCGTCAGCCGGGCGCCGGTGCCGGCGATCTGCCGCACCAGCGGCGGGAAGAAGCCGACCATGCCGATGCGCTCACCCGCGGTGGGTACCAGGCCGCCGATGGAATCGGTGGCGGTGGGCGGCACGGTGCCGGCCTGGTCCAGCAGGTGGCGGCTGAGCGCATTCACCGCGGCAAAGCCCAGGGTGCGCTCGGCGCCGTGGCCGTCGCGCCACAGGCGGGCCAGGGCCAGCGCGTCGCGGCCCACCAGGCGGGCGCCGTCCAGGCCGGCCAGCGCGGCCAGGGTGTCGTCCAGCAGCACATAGCTCAGGCCGATGGCGCCGCTGTCCAACTCCACCGCGGCGAATTCGCCGGCCTTGGTGCCCGTCCAGGGCACCGGCGGCAGGTGGATGGCCCGCACGCGCGGCGCCGGGCCGGCGCCCAGGCCGGTGGTGATGGCGCCCAGCAAGGCATCGGCGACGGAGGCGGTGTTGCGCATCGCGGCATCATGCCCGCCCTGGCGGGGCCTTGAAACCGGCTGCACAGCCCCAAGCTGCCCGGCGCAGGGCGCCAGCAGGCGCCGCCCGCCCCCTTGTCGAACAACACCGAGACCGCTCCATGACCAAGCAAACCCACGCCTTCCAGGCCGAAGTCAAGCAGATCCTGCACCTCGTCACCCACTCGCTGTACAGCAACAAGGAGATCTTCCTGCGTGAGTTGGTCAGCAACGCCAGCGACGCCTGCGACAAGCTGCGCTTCGAGGCGCTGGACAACAACGCGCTGTACGAGGACCAGCCCAACCTGGAAGTGCGGGTGCTGTTCGACGCCGAGGCCAAGACCATCACCATCCGCGACAACGGCATCGGCATGAGCGCCGAGGAAGCCGCTGCCCACCTGGGTACCATTGCCAAGAGCGGCACGCGTGAATTCATGGCCAAGCTCGAAGGCGACCAGAAGAAGGACGCCAACCTGATCGGCCAGTTCGGCGTGGGCTTCTACAGCGGCTTCATCGTGGCCGACCGCATCACCGTGGAAACCCGCCGCGCCGGCGCGCCGGAAACCGAGGGCGTGCGCTGGAGCAGCGAGGGCACCGGCGAGTACGAGCTGGAGACCATCACCCGCGCCACCCGCGGCACCGATGTCATCCTGCACCTGCGCGATGAGGAAACCGAGTTCCTCAGCACCTGGAAGCTGAAGTCCATCATCAGCAAGTACTCCGACCACATCTCCCTGCCCATCCTGATGCAGAAGGAAGAGTGGGACCAGGAGACCAGCAAGCAGGTCAAGCAGGACGACTGGGAGACGGTGAACAAGGCGGCGGCGCTGTGGGCCCGCAGCAAGAGCGACATCACCGACACCGAGTACCAGGATTTCTACAAGCAGATCAGCTACGACCAGGAAGCGCCGCTGGCCTACACCCACAACCGGGTGGAAGGCCGCAGCGAGTACACCCAGCTGCTCTACATCCCGAAGAAGGCGCCGTTCGACCTGTGGAACCGCGACAAGCGCGGCGGCGTGAAGCTGTACGTCAAGCGCGTCTTCATCATGGACGACGCCGAGGCGCTGATGCCGGTGTACCTGCGTTTCGTCAAGGGCGTGATCGACTCGGCCGACCTGCCGCTGAACGTCAGCCGCGAGCTGCTGCAGGAAAGCCGCGACGTGAAGGCCATCCGCGAAGGCAGCACCAAGCGCGTGCTGGGCATGCTGGAGAGCCTGGCCGACAGCGAGAGCGCCGACGACAAGGCCAAGTACCTGGCGTTCTGGACGGAGTTCGGCGCGGTGCTGAAGGAAGGCATCGGCGAAGACTTCGCCAACCGCGAGCGCCTGGCCAAGCTGTTCCGCTTCGCCAGCACGCAGGCGGATGAAGGCGTGTCCTTCGCCGACTATGTGGCGCGCATGAAGGACTGCCAGGACAAGATCTACGTCATCGCCGCCGACAGCCTTGCCGCCGCCAAGGCCAGCCCGCAGCTGGAGATCTTCAAGAAGAAGGGCATCGAGGTGCTGCTGCTGGTCGACCGTGTCGACGAGTGGATGCTGAGCCACCTGTACGAGTTCGAAGGCAAGGAACTGCAGAGCGTGGCCAAGGGCGCGGTCGACCTCGACAAGCTGCTCGACGACGACGAGAAGAAGGCCGCCGAAGCGGTGGCCGAAGGTTTCAAGCCGACGCTGGACAAGCTGAAGGACGTGTTGAAGGACCGCGCCAAGGACGTGCGCGTGACCACCCGCCTGGTCGATTCACCCGCCTGTCTGGTGGTGGACGAGGGCGACATGAGCGGCCACCTGGCCCGCATGCTGAAGCAGGCCGGCCAGTCGGCGCCCAAGAGCCAGCCGATCCTGGAAGTGAACGCCGAGCATGCGCTGGTGAAGAAGCTGGCGACCGACGACGCCCGCTTTGACGACCTGGCCAACATCCTGTTCGACCAGGCCCTGCTGGCCGAAGGCGGCCAGCTCGATGACCCGGCGGCCTACGTCGCCCGGGTCACCAAGCTGCTGGCGGCCTGAGGCTCAGTCGGCGAGTGACAGATCGAGCGGTGGTTCCGCCATCGCTTCAGTTTGCTCCCGCAGCTGCACCGTCTGCTGGCTCCAGTAGTTCGGCGTGCCGAACCAGGGGAAGGCCGCCGGAAACGCCGGGTCGGTCCAGCGCTCGGCCAGCCAGGCGCTGTGGTGCACCATGCGCAGCGTGCGCAGCGGCTCGATCAGCGCGATCTCCCGGGCATCGAAGTCGCGGATCTGCCGGTAGCCCTGCAGCACGGTGGCCAGCTGGCCGGCCATGGCCGCGCGGCTGCCTGACAGCAGCATCCACAGGTCCTGCACCGCGGGGCCGGTGACGGCATCGTCCAGGTCGACGATGTGCGGGCCGTGGCCTGCTGCATCCTCGTCACGCCACAGGATGTTGCCCGGGTGGCAGTCGCCGTGCAGGCGGATCGGCGTGAACGGCACGGCGGCGAAGGCTGCGTCCACCAGCGCCAGCGCCTGCTCGCAGGCGGCCTGCCACGCCGGCAGCTGCGCCGGGCCGATGCAGTCCAGCGCCAGCAGCCGGGCCAGGGCCTGGTGGCCGAAGGTCTGCACGTCCAGCCGCCGTCGGTGCAGGAACGGCTGCTGCGCGCCCACCGCATGCAGCCGGGCGATGAAGCGGCCCAGCCAGCGCAGCGTGTCGGGCTGGTCCAGCTCGGGGCCATGGCCGGCGCGGCGCGGATACACCGCCAGGCGGAAGGGCTGCCCGCCCAGCGTGGCATGGGCCAGCGTGGCTTCCGCACCGGTTGGCAGCGGCAACGGCGCCACCACCGGCACCTCGGCGGCCTGCAGGTTGGCGGCGAAGGCATGCTCCTCGGCAATCTGCGCATCGCTCCAGCGGGCCGGGCGGTAGAACTTGGCCACCACCGCGCCGCCGTCCTCCAGCATCACCTGGAAGACGCGGTTCTCGTAGCTGTTGAGCTGCAGCAGCCGGCCGTCACCGCGCACGCCCACCGCATCCAGTGCATCCAGCACCGCCTGCGGCGTGAGCTGGTCGAACGGGTGGCCGCCGTCTGCGGGCGCCGCAGCGTCAGTGCTGGATCGGCTGTTGCCGGGGTGGTGCGGGGTCATCCACCACCATACCAGCCGGGGCCAGGTCGGCATCGGCCCGCGCCGGGCCTGGATCGCGCAGCTCGCCGTGGCCGGAATCCAGCTCGCGCCGCGAGCCGGACGAGAAGAAGGAATCGTGGAAGCTCATCGAGTCCTGCCACAGCGTGCTGCGCTCGCGCCGGCGCGACAGGCCGGCCGTGCCCGGCGTCGCCCCCGGCATCGATGACGTGCCCTGCGCCGGCTGCGGCCCGCGCGAGGCATTGCTGCCCATCGGCACCAGCAGCTGCAGCTCGGGGATGGACGGCAGGTGGTCGGCCGGGCAGCGCAGGTAGCGCACGCGGCAGGCCGCCAGCACCGCCTGCTTGATGCGGGTGGACCGCCCCGGCGGGCCGCCGCGGTCGTAGCTCAGGTCGATCGCGGCCAGCACCCGGCCGTTGGCGCTGCACACCGCGAAGGTGACATGGTTGGCGCCCAGCATGTCGAACCAGTAGCGCACCGCCTTCGGATCGGCCGGCTGGCAGAAGCGCACCAGCGGCAACTTGGCCAGCACGATGTGGTGGGGCAGGGCATCGCGCAGCTGGCGGTAGACGCGGCGCTCGTCGGCGGTGAACACCGGCCGCGGCAGCAGGTCCCATTCCACCGGCAAGGGTGGCGGCCCGGCCGGCCGCCGCAGGGCCTGCAACAGCCACAGCACCGCCAGCGTGGCCAGCACGGCCAGCGCGGCGGTGGCGATGAACCAGGGAAGGTACTGCTGCATGGGGCCGGCTGGCGAGGGGGTGGCGGTTGCCCGGGTCGAGGTTACAGCCCGTTGCAAAACGTGAAAAAAAGGTCAAAGCGATATTACATTGGCCACGCCCTGCACTTGGTGTCCGCAGGCACGCAACCCGGGGGGACCCCGATCTGGCCCGTGCCGGTGCTCAACGCGGCCACAGCGCCCACACCTGCAGCGGCTGCTTCATGCGGCCGGCCTGCTGCTCAGCCTGTTCGCCGACACCCCAGAAGTAGTCGATGCGCACCGCGCCCTGGATGGCGGTGCCGGTGTCCTGCGCCATCACCAGCCGGCGCAGCGGCGTGGCCGACAGCGGCTCGGTGGTGCTGATCCACAGCGGCGTGCCGTAGGGCACGGCCTGCGGATCCACCGCCACCGAGCGGCCGGCTGTCAGCGGCACGCCCTGGGCACCGCGCGGGCCGGCGCCGTCGTCGGGCAGCGGTTCTTCCCTGAAGAACACCACCCGCGGGTTGGCCCACAGCATCTGCTGCAGCCGCGCCGGACCGGCCCGCTCGCCCCACTGGCGGATGGCGGGCCAGCTGGCAGCGTCGGGGCGCAGCTCGCCCTGGTCGATCAGCCAGCGGCCCACCGAGCGGTAGGGCTGGTCGTTGTGGCCGGCGAAGGCCAGGCGCACCGTCTGCACCCGGCCGTCGGGCTCGGTGATGCGCAGCCGGCCCGAGCCCTGGATCTGCAGCACCAGCGCATCCAGCGGGCTGGGCACCCAGGCGATCACCTGGCCGCGCAGTGCGGCCTGGGCGGCCGGCAGGGTGTCGATCTGCTGGCGGGTGTACCAGGGCTTGCGCTGGGCCAGATCGGCCGGCGGGCGGTGCAGCGGCACCGCAAAGCCGGGCTGCGGCGTGCGGGTGGCGGCCACCAGCGGCTCGAAGTAGCCGGTGGCCAGGCCGTCGGCGCTGCCCTCCAGCGATTCCAGCCGGTAGGGCTGCAGCTCGCGCTGCAGGAACTGCCAGGCGAAGGTGTCGTCCGGCGGCTGGAAGGCCAACGCGCGGGCGCAGACCTCGGCCCAGCCCGGTGCCGGCCGGGCGCAGCCGGCGCGCAGGGCCGGCCACAGCTCACGCGGGCGCTCGTCGGCCAGACCGGGCAGGGCAGACCAGTCCACCGGCACCCAGCGGGCGCGCGGGCGCAGCAGGGTCGTGGCGGCGGTGGGTGGCTCGGGCAGCGCGGCCGGTGCCGCCGGGGGTGGCGCGGCAGGCGCCGGCACCGGGGCGGGCGGCAGCGGCGGCGCCACCGCGCAGCCGGCCAGCACCAGGGCCAGCAAGGCCAGCGGGGCCAAGGGGAACACGGCGGCCCGGGATAATCCTGGCATGTGGCTGTTACTTCTGGAAGCGCTGGGGGCCGGGCTGATCCTGGTCGGGATCGTCTGGTGGACGATGTTCTCCGGCCGGCGCGGCGGCGAGCGCCGCGACGATCCGCCCGACGATCCGCCGGCGCGCTGAGCCGCCGTGCTCATCGCAGCAGGCCGGCGGCCGCCAGCCGGTCGCGGGCGCGGTCGGCGCTGCCGCGCGGCACCCGGCCAGTGAGCGCCAGGGCCGCGCCGCTGGCGGCCATGCCGGCAAACAGGCGGCGCACCGCATCGGCGTCCACCGCGTCCATGCGGGCCAGCCAGTCGGCGCGGTCGCGCAGCCGGCCCAGCAGCAGGGCATCGAGCGCAGCCTCTTCCAGCCGGCGGCCGGTTCGTTCCAGCCCGCGCAGGCGGCGCACGCGGATCTGGTTCCTGGCGCGTTCCAGGTCCTGCGCCGTGATCCGTTCGGCCTGCTCGGCCAGCAGCGCGCCCAGCGCCGTCAGCGCCTCGTCCAGCTGGGCCGGGCTGGTGCTGGCCTCGATGATGAACTGGCCGCCGCTGTCGATCAGGTCGGCCGAGCAGGCGGCGTAGTAGACCAGGCCGCGCTGCTCGCGCAGCTGGTCCATCAGCGGCGAGCTCATGCCCTCGCCCAGCAGGGCGGCGGCCAGCGCGGCGGTGGGGTCGTCGGCCTGCATGGCCGGCACCGGGAAGCCCAGCACCAGGTGGGTCTGGCTGCTGCCGGCCATGGCGCGCTGCTTGATGCCGCCGTGCCAGGCCGGTGCGGTCAGCCGGTTGGGCTGGCCGGCGGGCATGCTGCCGAAGGCGGCTTCGGCCTCGCGCAGCAGCGTGTCCGCATCCAGCGGCCCGGCCACCGCCACCACCAGGTTGGCGCCGGTGTAGTGCTGCGCCACGTGGTCGACCAGATCGGCGCGGCGGAAGCGCTCGATGTTGGCGCGGGTGCCGATCACCGGCTGGGCCAGCGCATGCGTGCCCCAGGCGGCGCGGTCGAACAGCTTGAAGGCGGTGGACATCGGATCGTCCTCGTCTTCGGTGAACTCGTGCAGCAGCACCGAGCGCTCGCGTTCGAACTCGGCTTCTGGGAAGGTGGCATGGCGCACGATGTCGGCCAGCATGCGCAGCAGCCGCGGCGCATGGTCGGCCAGGCCGCGCATGTGGAAGGCGGTGTGGTCCTTGTCGGTGTGGGCATTGACCTCGGCGCCCAGGCGCTCGGCATCCAGGTTGATCTGCCGTGCATCCCGCGTGGCCGTGCCCTTGAAGGCCATGTGCTCGATGACATGGCCGATGCCGTTGCGGCGGCTGCGTTCATGCCCGCTGCCGCAGCGCACGAAGATGCTGGCGCTGCAGGTCTGCAGCTGCGGCAGGTCGAGCAGCACCACCTGCACGCCGTTGGCCAGGGTGTGCAGGCTGGCGGTTCCGGCGCTCATGCCGTGCGGTCCGGCAGCAGGAAACTGCGCGGCGATTGCTTCAGCCGCTGCCAGATGGCGCCGTACAGGCGCCGCCGGTCGGCCAGGGTGATGCCGCGCGAGCGCAGCGCCACCTTCAGGGCCAGCCAGAAGCTGACGCCCAGGTTCAGCGTGCCGGTGGCCACCAGGCCGCCCACGCACCACCAGAAGGCCGGCGTGGCCAGGGTCTGCCAGCCCAGCGTGCTGGCGGCCGCGGCCAGCTGGCCGGTGCCCAGGGTGACGTGGCGCACGTCCAGCGGGATGCCGACAAAGGCCAGCAGCGCCGGCACCAGGCCCAGCAGCAGGCCCAGCGAGACATTGGCCGCCAGGCCCGAGATGTTGCTGCGCCACCAGAGCGACCAGCGTTGCGCCCGGCTGGCGCCCAGCCGCGCCACGATGCCGGGGTGGTGGGCCAGCGCGCTGTCGAGCCGGTGGTAGACGAACCAGTTCTCCACCCAGCCGGCGATCAGGCTGCTGGCGAACAGCAGCACGCCGGTGAAGGCGGCGAACAGCGCGGTGGGGCCCAGCAGCGTCAGCGAATGCAGCACGTAGTGCGCATCCTTCTCGCTGACCAGCGGCGCGCCGACCAGCCACCAGGCGGCCCACTGCACCAGCAGCACCACCGGGATGACCGCCAGGATGTTGCCGGCGATGCCGGCGATCTGCGAGCGCACCAGGTGCGTCACCTCGTCGACGAAGCCGCTGATGGCCTGCGCCTCGCGCCCGGCCTGGTCGCCCGCCTCGCCGTCGGCACCACTGGCGGCGAGGTGCAGCGCGCCCAGCTTCTCGGCCATGGCCGGCGCGGTCATCGCCGGCTGCTTGGTGGCCACCGTCCAGTGCAGCAGGTGCACGATCAGGAAGCTGATGGCGTAGTTCATGCCCGCGCCGAAGCCGGCCCAGAACGGCGCCAGGCCCAGCGCCATGATCGCGAACTTGGCGAAGGTGGTGCCGCCGATGATGGCGCCGCCGCCCAGCGCGGCGCGCAGCATGGCGCGGTATTCGCTGCGGTTGCGGGTGATGTAGTGTTCGCCGGTCTCGGCATGGCGCTCGGCCACCTTGCGCGCCATCAGCGAGTACTGCCGGCCCAGCAGCGCACGCAGGCTGCGGCGCTGCCGCGCCAGCTGCACCAGGTCCACCAGCAGCTGCTGCAGCTCACGCTGCGGCTGGTCGGACAGCAGCAGGTCCAGCAGGGCCTCCAGCCGGTCGCAGCGGGCGGTCAGCTGCTCGATCTCGAAGACGATGTTCACCGAGACGCCGTGGGCCTCCAGGTGGTCGGTCACGCTGGCGGCGGCGGCGCGGCAGCGCTGCAGCAGCGCGCGCAGGTAGGTGGCATGGCGTGCGGTGGCCGGCTGGTCGCCCGCCACCAGGGCGTCGACCAGCGCCTCGCTCACCCGCACCAGTTGCTCGAACGGCCGGTCGGCCAGCAGGTCAGGCCCCATGCGCCGGCGCAGCGCCGGGGCAAAGGCGGCGGCGCGGATCGCGCTGATCAGCCAGGTGCTGGCCTGCAGCAGGGGCGCGCGCCAGTCGTCCACGCTGCCGGCGGCGGCGGTCTGGCTGTCGCCACCGCGGGCGGCGCTCAGCAGCGTGGCCAGCCGGGCCAGGGTGGTGGCGTCGATCGCGGCCAGCCAGGCGGCGTCGGCATCGTCGCGGAACAGCAGCTGGAACAGCGCCGCGCCGTCGTCGGTGTCGGGCGTGCCGGGCAGGAAGCGCAGCGCCAGGCGCTCGCCGATCTCGCCGCCGAGGTCGCGCCGGGCGGTGAAGCCGAAGTCCGCCAGCAGGGCGGCCAGATCGGTCTCGCGCCAGAAGCGGCCCAGCAGGGCCTGGATGCGCGCCCGCGGCTCGGGGTTGCGCTCCAGCATGTTCAGCAGGTGCTTCAGGCGCAGCACCGGCTTCGGGGTTTTGCCGCTGTCGGCCTCGCCCCCGGTCTGGCCGTGGCGCAGCCATTCGAGCAGGCGCACCAGCCACAGGTGGCGTTCGGGGCGGCTGGCCTTGGGGTCGGCGGCGTTGAGCAGCGCCGTCAGGTCCCAGGTGGTGGTCTTCATGCGGCAGGACGCCGCAGGTGCGCAAGCGCCCGCATCAATGCAGCGCGGCCGTGTCGGCCAGGGCGAATTCGGGCACCGGGCTGTCGAACCACTGCGCGTCTTCGGTGATGCAGACGAAGGCGCCCTGCATCGAGCCCTGCGGCGTGGCGATCTGCGCCCAGCTGGTGTATTCGAACTGCTCACCGGGCTTGAGCAGGGGCTGGTGGCCCACCACGCCCAGGCCGCGCACTTCCTGCACGCCGCCGCGGTGGTCGCTGATCCGCCAGTGGCGCGCCACCAGCTGCGCCGCCACATCCCCGGTGTTGCGGATGGTGACGGTGTAGGCGAAGCCGTAGAGCTGCTGTGCGGCGTCGGTCTGCTCGGGCAGCGGCCGCACGGCCACGGAGGAGGTGAAGCGGGGTTGGGCCATGCGGCGCATTCTAGGAAGCAAGTGAAAATCCGCGCCATCCCATCCACTGGCCTGCCATGTCCCGCACCTTCCGCATCGCCCCCAGCCTGCTCTCGGCCGACTTCGCCCGGTTGGGCGACGAGGTCAAGACCGTCGTCGCCGCCGGCGCCGACTGGATCCACTTCGACGTGATGGACAACCATTACGTGCCCAACCTCACCTTCGGCCCGATGGTCTGCCAGGCGCTGCGCCCGCATGCAGTGCGTGCCGACGGCAGCCGCGTGCCGATCGACGTGCACCTGATGGTGCAGCCGGTGGATGCGCTGGCCCAGGCCTTTGCCCAGGCGGGCGCCGACCTGATCAGCTTCCACCCCGATGCCAGCGCCCATGTCGACCGCACGCTGCAGCTGATCAAGGCTGCCGGCTGCCAGGCCGGCCTGGTGTTCAACCCGGCCACGCCGGTGGACGTGCTGGAGTGGGTGATCGACAAGGTCGACCTGGTGCTGGTGATGAGCGTGAACCCGGGCTTCGGCGGCCAGAGCTTCATCCCGTCGGCGCTGCGCAAGGTGGAGAAGCTGCGCCGCCTCATCGAGGCCTCGGGCCGCGACATCCGGCTGGAAGTGGATGGCGGCATCAAGACCGACAACATCCGCGCCGTGGCCGATGCCGGCGCCGACACCTTCGTGGCTGGCAGCGCCATCTTCGGCCAGCCCGACTACAAGGCGGTGATCGACGCGATGCGGCGGCAGCTGGCGGCCTGAGCGGCCGACCTTGCACATCTTTGGTGCGCGGCCCCGTGCACGATTTTTGCCACACGCAGCGGCATGAGCTTGCCGCCGTCCGCCACACCATCACCGATCCAGGCCTACCTGGACACCCTGCACCGTGAGTTCAGCGGCCTGACCGCTGGCGAGGTGGCCACCTACATCCCCGAGCTGGCCAAGGTGGCGCCCGACGGCTTCGGCATCGTGCTGGCCACGGTCGACGGCCAGGTCTACGAGGTCGGCGATGCCCGGCACGCCTTCTCCATCCAGTCGGTGTCCAAGCCCTTCGTCTACGGCATCGCGCTGGAGGACAACGGCCGCGCGCGGGTCGAGCAGGCCATCGGCATGGAGCCCACCGGCGACCCGTTCAATGCCATCAGCCTGGAGCCGGGCACCGGCCGGCCGCTGAACCCGATGATCAATGCCGGCGCCATCGCCGCCGCGGCGCTGGTGGCCGGCACCACCGAGGCCGCGCGGCTGGCGCGGGTGCTGGACGCGCTGTCGGCCTTTGCCGGCCGGCCGCTGGACATCGACCAGGCGATCTTCGAATCCGAGCGCGACACCGGCCACCGCAACCGCGCCATCGGCCACATGCTGCGCAACTACGGCATCGTCGATGGGGACCCCGAGCCGGCGCTGGGCCTGTACTTCCGCCAGTGTGCGGTGCGGGTGGACTGCCGCGATCTGGCGCTGATGGCCGCCACCCTGGCCAACGGCGGCGTCCATCCGGCCACCGGCCAGCGCGCCGTGCGCAGCGAGTTCATCGAGCCGATGCTGAGCCTGATGACCACCTGCGGCATGTACGACTACTCCGGTTCCTGGGTCTACAACGTCGGCCTGCCGGCCAAGAGCGGCGTGGGCGGCGGCATCATCGCGGTCTTGCCGGGGCAGCTGGGCATCGGCGTGTACTCGCCCCGGCTGGACGAGCGTGGCAACAGCGCCCGTGGCGTGGCGGTGTGCCGGCGCATCTCGGCCGACCTGGGGCTGCACTTCCTGCAGCCGCCGCGGCCGTCGGTGGCCACGGTGCGGGCGCGCTACACGCTGCAGAGCGTGCGCTCCAAGCGACGCCGCACGGCGGCCGAGGGCCGCCAGCTCGATGCCCTGGGGCCGCAGGCCGAGGTCTTCGAGCTGCAGGGCGACCTGCGCTTCGCCACGCTGGAGCCGGTGCTGCGGGCGGTGGTGGCCGGCGCGGCGCAGATCACGGTGCTGGACTTCAAGCGTGTCGGCCATGTCGACGGCGGCGCGGCGCGCATGCTGGCCGGCCTGGCCAGCCGCTGCGCGGCCCTGGGCCACCAGCTGGTGCTGAGCCGCGTGCGCCGTGGCGAACTGCTGGCCGGGCTGGACGCGATGCTGGCGCCGCAGGCCATCCCGGTGGTCAGCTTCCAGCCCGCGCTGGACGCCGCGCTGGAGTGGTGCGAGCGCCGCCTGCTCGCCCGCCCGGCCGACCGCGGCGCATTGCCGGTGGTGTTGCCGCTGGCCGACAGCCGTCTTTGCCGTGGTCTGACGGCCGACGAGGTCGGCCAGCTGCAGGCCCAGCTGCACCGCAGCCAGCATGAATCGGGTGCGCTGATCGTGCAGCGTGGCGATCCGGCCGATGCCATCTACCTGCTGGCCGCCGGCGAAGTGAGCGTGATCGTCGATCTGCCCGGCGGCGGCCACAAGCGCCTGTCGACGCTGTCGGCCGGCATGGTGTTCGGCGAATCGGCCCTGATCGCCGGCGGCCAGCGTTCGGCCGATGTGCGGGCCGACACTGCGGTGGACTGCTGGTCCCTGCGCGCCGAGGTCTTCGAGCGGCTGAAACTGGAACAGCCTCGCCTGGCCATCACCCTGCTGCACAACCTGCTGAGCAGCGCCAGCGAGACCATCGGACGGCTGACGGCGGAGGTGGCTGCGCTGGAGGGTTAGGGCCGCTTGGGGCTCGTTGCGTTCGTTTTCTTGGAGCGATCGCGCCGGGACGGGTGGGCCTGTTTTGCTCCATGTCCCCCGTCCTACACGCCGCAAGCGGCGCATAGGACTCCTCCTGCACTTCCGCAAAACAGGCCCACCCGCCCCGACGCTCCACCACCACCGAGGCCGGCGCCGCGTGCGGAAGTGGTGGTTGGACGAGGACGTGTGAACCCGCAGGTGGTCTGGGGGAGAGGTGGGAAGGGGCGGGAATGGGTCGGAACGGCTGGGATGGCCCGCAAAATCAATGACTTAGCGGGATCTGGCCCGAAAACGGGTGCAACAGTTCGCCGACACATGGTTTGAGGGATCGGCCGGCAAGGTTGGCGCATGGTTTGCGGGCCCTTCAATCTACCCTCTTCACCGGGGAGAACGGGCCGCAAGGCAGGTTGGAAGGCGCCGAAGTGTTGCGCTCCGAAGTGTTGCAGAAGTGGAGCGCGAAGTGTTGCGCCGTTCTGCAGCCCTTTCTGGCCCGCTCCTCCTATGAAGACCCGGGCCAAGCCCTGACCAGGCCGAAAAGCCGAACTGGCGCGCGAAGTGTTGCGCTGCGCAACACTTCCAGCCGGAAAGCCGACCCACCAGAACGGCCCAGGCGCCTCGATCGTCCACCCGCCGGTACCAGCGCCCCAACCAGAAGGGAAAAGGGCCTGCAGGGCCTGAAATCCGGCCGACTGCAGGCCCCGGTCGGGGCGGTGCTGGCTGATCAGGCGGCGACGGCCTCGGCGTTGACCTGCTCGTTGATGACGTGGCCGAGCAGGTAGGGCAAGCCGCGCGGAATGCCGGTGCGCAGACTGGTCGCGCGGCCGATCTTCCAGGCCATGAACCGGCTGGTGGTGCGCTCGATCGCGCCGGCCAGGTCGCCGCCTTCGCCCAGCTGGTTGAGCAGCTCGTCGGCAAAGTGCCGGCCGTGGCGGCTGTCCAGGAAGGTGGCTGCTGCCTCCGCGTCTTCGCCCGTGGCGGCGCTGATCGAGGCCACCGCCAGCGGCCAGGCGGCCGCGGCGCGGTCGGTCATCGTGCCCCAGAAGCCCCAGCCTTCGTTGCGGGTGGTGGGGGTGGCTGCTTGCGTCATGGCGGTGGTCCTGGTGGTGGGTTGCGACGCCTCCAGCGTCGCTCTGCCTGCACCAGAAGTGAAGCAGTTCTGCAGGTGCCAGACCACCCCAGTCGGAAACCATCACCAGTTGCGGATGATCAGCTCACCGGTGGCCTTGCGATCGCCCGGGTTGGCCGCCACCGTGTAGGTGATGGACACCCGCTGCATCGTTAGCCCGGCAAAGGCCTGCCGCATCTCCGGCACGTCGTTCACCGTCACCAGCGCCTTGCCCTTCATCGACCGCATCAGCTCCGCCATGCGGTCGTACTGCTGAAGGCCGAAGTCCACGCCGTAGCCCTCGGTCCCCCAGTAGGGCGGGTCCATGAAGAACATGGTGTGCGCCCGGTCGTACCGA
Organism: Pseudaquabacterium pictum; assembly: GCF_005403045.1. GTDB lineage: Bacteria > Pseudomonadota > Gammaproteobacteria > Burkholderiales > Burkholderiaceae_C > Pseudaquabacterium > Pseudaquabacterium pictum. The sequence goes on along the minus strand of NZ_BJCL01000009.1, from coordinate 58,811 downwards.
GCCACGCACACGTCCCAGGGCTGGTGCTCGACGAACACGCCGTTCAGGCGCAGGTGCACGTCGCTCAGATCCTCCTCCAGCCGCAGCAGGTTCAGCCTGGCCGGCGCCGTGGTGGCGGTGCCGAAGGTCCTGCCCTGCACCTTGCCGCCGAAGCCCAGCTTCTGCAGGTAGAAGAACCGGGCGGCCTTCTGGATGTCGGTCAGCGTGTCGGGCTGGCTGAGCTTGGCCCACTCGTAGAGCTGGCGGCTGCTCAACGCCCACTTGAACTGCCGGACGAACTCCTCGAGGTGGTGCTGCACCACCCGGTAGAGGTTGACCAGGTCGCCGTTGATGTCGTTGAGCACCTCGACCTTGCAGCGGTGCTCTCTGAAAAAGAACAGGGCTGCCGCGCCGCAGAAGGGCTCGACGTAGCAGCTGTGCTCGTGGTCAGCGAGCAGGGGAAGAAGACGGTCTGCGAGGCGGCGCTTGCCACCTATCCACGGGATGAGAGGTTGGGCCATTGCGGTTCATCATTCGCCCTGCCGTCGCGACGGTGTCAGGGCCTTGGCTGATCCGCACTCACGCTGCGGGGAGGCGGCCGGTGCGGGTGCTCCAACACCCTCACCGGTCGCCCTGTTCTACGGTTCAGGGTTGGGCGCCGGCCTCCTGCTGATGCTGTGGCGTTGCAGCACGGTCAGCCGCTCCACCGTGAGTTGAAGAAGCGCGCGCCGGCCGACACCATCTCGGTGTTGTCGGCCTCGCTGGCCCCCAGGAATGGGCGGGCCGGGATGGTCACCTGCTGGCGCAGCAAGAACTGCGTGATGCCCTTCTCGTCGACCAGGATGAACTGGCCCTTGAGCGTCTGCGCCACGTGCAGGCCCTGCATGTTGCGCGGGCTGCCGGCGGCGCGGGCCGCTGGCGTCACCGGGATGGAGAGGAACGGACCTTTCTTGGCCCTGATGACGCCACCGAACTGATGGACCGCCGCGTACAGCACGTTGGTGCCCACCGCCACGCTGGTGTTCGTGGCCTCGGTGGTGATGCTGTTGCGCAGGCGCCGCGTCAGGCTCAGGGTCTGGCCGCCCTCGGTCTTGGCGCGGAAGCTCTTCTCCCACGCCTTGCCATCTGGCCCGGTTGTCGACCTGAACCGCAGCTGCGCGCCGGTCCTCAGCACCCGGCCGATGTTCTGCATCAGGGGCAGCATCTGCCCGCCCAGCGGCAGCGCCAGGCGCACCCGATCGAGCGCGGCCTTCACCCGCGCGTCGTCGATCTTGACTGTCACATCACCGGCCATCGCGGAACTCCTTCTGCTTCGTGGCCAGCTGCTCGCGCAGCAGCTCCACCCGGCTTGAACCCGGCGCGTAGGCCCAGCCCGGGCCCACGCCCTTGGGCACCTGCTCAACCTCACCGGTGCGGGGGTTGGTGTACTCGCGCATCTGCATGGGCGGGGCACTGTCGGGCTCGGCCTTGCCCATGCCGGCCGCCTGGTCGGCGCTGAGCTGGATCACCCCGCACCGGCAGCCCCAGTCGTTGGGCGGGTAGTGGGTCTGCCACCACGGGTCATCGGCACGCAGCACCAGGCCGTCCCAGGCGGCGTGCTCGGGGCGGGTGTTGGCGTCGTTGACCGCGTCGTACATGAGGTACGGCGCGTCGGTCTTCGTCTGCTGGATCTGCGCCCAGTGGCCGGCGGCGTAGGCCGTCTGCATGTTGGTCTCGAAGATCACGCGCAGGCGGCGCGGGCTGCCCAGCTGCACGGTGCGGGTTTCGCCGGTGACCGGGTCGGTCATGTCGGCCTTGCCCCACCAGCCGGCCTCCAGCAAGCGCGGCTTCAGCTCGTCGCGGAACTGATCCAGCGTCTGGCCACTGGCGATCGCCTTGTCGACGGCGGCGCGCACGTCCTTCAGCAGATCCACCTGCATCATCTTGGCCACGGTGAAGGCCTCGTCGTGCTGGTACTGCCAGACGTCCTGCCATGCGAAGCCGGTGGCGTATCCCTTGCCGCGGAAGAACTCCAGGGCCTTGCGTGGCTCCAGGTCGAAGCGGGCTTCAGCTGCCATTGCCCCACCTTCGATCCAGCCTGGTCCATGCGCGCAGGATGGGTGAGCGACCCTGCCGCTTCGCCTCGCGCGCAGCCTCCACGATCACCACCACCTCCAGCGTGCGCAGCAGGGCGAGCCGTGCAACATGCACGATGCAGATCCACACGCCAAGCACAGCCAGCGTCGTCGCGCCCCAGATGAAGGCAGGGAAGACCCACTGGAACGCATCGAACCAGAAGAGCAGCCAGGCTGAGTTGGTCTCGAACATCAGGCTGCCACGCCCACGGCGCGCTCGTAGTTGGCTGGCCAGCGGTCGATGTGCGGTTTGCCAGGGCGCCACACCCGCAGGTACAGCGCCCACGCGCCTGCCTCGTCTCCCAGCTCGGGCAGTCGGCGCGGGTCGGTGAACAGCAGCAGGCGGGCGGCGGCAGCGGCCAGCGCGTCATCGGTGGCCAGCGCCGACCACAGCGCGGCTGGCGTCGGCTGCACACCCCGGGCAGCGCAGACGCTGTGCATCCAGTAGCGGCTGGCGCTGTGGCGCAGCACGCCAGCGCAGCCACCGCCACGCTCGAATTGCCACAGGCCACGCGCTGGCCCCTGCCCGCCGCCGTCCACGATCTGGACCCGGGCGGTCAGGCCGCTCTCCTGCAGGCCGATGGCCAGCAGCATGATGCGGGCGGGCTCGCTGTCCATCGCGGCTGGCAGCTGGGCCAGGCCCTGATAGATGGCGGTCAATGCGCTTGCAGGGATGGTCATGCTTCACCTCTCATGGCCGCGTCGATCGCCTCGTCAGTGAACTCTGTCAGCCGGCACACGCTGGGCAGCATCAGCGGATGCTCAGGGTGGCCGCTGGCGGTGATGCGTAAGCACATCAGCGGCTTGCCAGCGCGGCGCAGCTACGGCAGCACCTCCTGCACTCTCGCTTCAGCACGCGCGTGGCCTGCTTGGGCGCCCCAGGCCAGGCAAATGGCCGCCGCGTTTGAAGCGGCCTCCGCGATCTGGGTGTCGTTGTGCGGACCTACCGGCCACCCGGCCTGCTTGAGCGCGGCCGGCTTGGGCGTTCGGAAGGCGAACAGGTTCACCACCTCGAAGGCCGGGAATCCGTGCGCATGCGCAAAGGCAATGCACCGGCGGATGGTCGGATCGTCCTTCTTGTCATCCGCAGTGCTGGGGTTGAGCATGACGAACAGCAACGGCTGACCGGCGCCCCAGCGACGGCCGAGCACATAGCGGAATCGCTTGCACTCGCTGACGATCGCAAGGCGGCCAGTGACGACGGGTTGTGTGCTCATGCTGGCCTCACCTGTGACGATGGGATCAGCCGCCCAGGACGTACTGCAGCATGGCCTTGGCCTGCGGCGCCGACATGAGGTTGGTGCCGGTGCGCCCTGGCTGGCCAGGCGTGCCGTCCGGGTACACGTCGGCCGGCACTGGCCAGGTCAGAAAGCGGCCCACCTGCTCATCGGTTGGCCCAGCCAGCCGGTTCTTGAGGGCGTAGCCCATCAACGGCCACATCTTGTTGATGGCATTCGCCCTGGCAATCTTGCGACCCATCTCGGCGTCGAAGTTCTCGGGGCTGGCACAGGCCGATTCGCCGGTAACCGTGAAGCCGTTGCGCAGGATGAGTACGCAGAAGGTCAGCAGATCCAGCTCGTCGGGGATCTCCGCAGCGCGAAGCTGCACCTTGTCGCCGAGCTGCTTGCCCTGTGCGTCGGCGACGGCCAGCACGCCAACCACTCCATCACCAGCGGTGAAGTAGTGCTCGCTGACGATGTTGGCTTCAAGGTCGGCTGGCGTGATGCGTGGAGCGGTCAGGCCCTTGGCCTGGATCTCAGTCTCGATCTGTGCGTCGTTCATCAGGTCCTCGTGCGTCGTTTCACCAGGTCGGCCAGCTTCTGGCCCCAGGTCTTCTTCGGCGCCAGCCCGCGCCCCATGACATTGGCTGCGAAGGCGGCTTGAGCGAATCGCTGCACCACCTCCGGGTCGGGCTTCGCGTCCAGCAGCGTCGTCAGCCGCTCGCGGAACTGCACCAGGTCGCCGCCGCTGGCCTCGGCCAGCGCCAGCACGTCTTCCACCGGCTTGCGCACCAGCGCCTGCCACTCGGCCGCCAGCGCTTCGGCGCCGTCGCTGATGGCCTGCTGCCGGGCCTTGTTGAATGCCCGCTGCGCGCCGGCCTTGCCCAGCGGCACGCCATCTGCAAAGGCGGCATCGGCCGGGTCAGCGGCCGGGTCCTCCGCGGTGTCGCCCATCGGCTGCACGGCGGCCGGGTCGGCACCAGGGTCGGTGCCCGGGGCGGCGCCAGGCAGCAGCATCTGCGGCATGGGCGCCGGGGCCTTCTTCACCCAGCCGTCGCCATAGGTCTCCAGCATGTAGGCCTCGGTCGGCTCCCAGCCCATCTCGGTGATGGTCTTGTCGCGCTGGGCGCGCTTGGCCAGGTCCTCGGGCTCTTCAAAGCAGTGCTCCAGCCGCGGCAGGCCGGCGCCGGGCAGGTTGTACTCGACGATCCAGCGCACCAGGCTGTCGCTCAGCGTCTCGTCGAGCTCGTCGCCATCGTCCTTGGCCACCTCCAGCCGCACATCGTTCTGCACGCCGGCCTGGTTGCTGCCCAGGCCAGCCGCGGCGGCGGTGGTGCTCATGGTCTCGCCGAGCACGGCCTTGCTGATCTGCTCGTCCATGTAGCGGACCAGCTTCTCGTAGGTGTCCACACTGCCGGTGCGGCTGGCCTCCAGCAGTTCGATCACCATGCCGTCGGGCACGATCACGCCTGCATCCTGCGCGATCGCGCTCAGCGCCTGCAGCAGCTTGGCCTGGCTGGCCTTGTCGCTGCCGTTGGGGTACTTGCCCACCGCCGTCGGGCTGCCGAACTTGTCGGCGAAGGTCAGCCAGAAAGTGATGCCGTTGCGCTTGAAGAACACCGGCCAGAACAGCATGCCGCCCAGGCCCGTGCCGTAGGGGCTGTCGTCGTCGGCCCCGCGGCGGTGCACGATGAACTTGCGCGGCGGCATGGCCTCGCCCATCACCATGTTCTCGCGCGTCAGCAGCCGCAGCTCGTCGTCGATGCCGAAGACGAAGCGCCGCGCATCGCGCGCCATCACCCGGGCCGGCAGCACGTAGCCGTCGCGCACCTCCCACAGCACCTCGGCCACCGAGTAGCCCTTGAGCGTGGCCTCCAGCAGGCGCTTGCACAGGTGGTTGAAGCGCAGGTGCTTCAGCGCCTTCTCCACCAGCTCGGCCGCCTGCTTGTCGATCGCGCTCTCGCTGGCGGGCTCCACCTTCCAGGGCCGGCTGGTCACTGCCAGCTTGCGCTTGGCCAGCACGGCGCCGGCATGGGCGTCGCGCTTGAGCTCGTCGTAGATCTTCAGGCCCTTGCCGCCGCCACGGCTCTTGAGCGTGTCGTCCTCGTTGAGCTGCAGGATGCCGCCGTAGAACACCCGGTGGATGTCCCGCTTGATGCTGGCGATCTCCTGCAGGATGGGCTGGCCGTTCTGGTCCAGGATGGTGGCCATGTGTCAGGCTCCGGTCATGCGCTGTAGAGGTAGCTGCGGCGCAGCGCGCGGGTGTCACCGTCGAGCCAGCCATCCATGCCGCTGGATGCGCGCTGCACGCCCAGCGCTTCGAACTCCATCGGCGTCACCTCGGCGCGGGTTGCCGCATCGGCCAGCAGCAGCGCCACGCCGGCATCGCCGTGGCGCTTGTTGCCGTCGGCATCCTTGGTGCGCTTGTCCGGGATGCGAGGCACGCCCCGCACCACCTCGAAGGCCCGCAGATCGCCCATCACGTCGGCATCGCGCGGCAGCTCGATGGTGCCGTCTTCGAAGGCGGCCTTGAAGGGCGCGGTGTTCTCCCGGTACCAGGTCTCGCTGAGCATCACCTGCTCGATGCGGGCGGCGCCGTAGCGCTGCATGGCCACCTCGGCCATGTACTGGCCGTTGCCGCGGGCGTCGAACTTGCCGTGCATGAAGCGCGGCAGCCGGTCGATGATGAAGAACGCCACCTGCTCTTGCTGCTTGAAGGGCACGTTGCGCAGCTCCACCATGAAGGGCACGCGCCGCACCAGCTGCTGGGTGAGCTGCACCGGCACGTCCACCGTCAGGTCACCGCTGCGGCCGAAGTCGCTGCCGAAGAAGCTCTGCAGCGCTGGATCCAACCTGGCCAGCAGCGGCGCAAGGTGCTCGTCGATCCAGTCCTGGCAGTCGGCCTTGCGGATGTGGTCAGGCAGCGTGTCGAAGCCGGGCTTGCACTCCCAGCGCAGCACCGGCAGGTCGGCCGACATGCGGCTTTCGATCAGGGCGCGGCTCAGCCAGGCCCCGCCGCTGTTGGCGGGGATGCAGTCCAGTTCCTCGGCTGCACCGGCGCCGTAGAAGGCATACACGCCGGCCACCCAGGCGTCTTCCTCCGCCTGTGTCCAGGGCTTGCCCAGGCGCAGGCACACGCGGCGATACAGGCCCTCGGCCACCGCCTGGCGGAACGGGATGTCATGCACCGTGCCCTTGCGCCGGCCGGCCTCGATGTCGACGGCCAGGACCGTGAAGGGGTTCTCCACGCCGTTGAGCGTGGAGATGACGTGCACCGCACCACCCCAGATCAGCATGGCCATCGCGGCCTTGAGCAGCTCGTCGAGCTTCTCGTGGAAGCCGGCCTCGTCGATCACGATCACGCCTTGCCGGCCGCGCAGGTTGCTGGGCCGGCTGCTCAGCGCCACGATGCGGAAGCCCGAGCCCGGGAACCGGATCGTGAAAGTCTTGATGTTCTTCTCGTCTTCCTCGTCGCCCCAGAAGCCCTCTTCGATCTCGCCCGCGGCCTTGTTGAACACCCGGGCCCACATGGCGGCGGCCTGGATGTATTCCACCGTCATGTCCTGGTTGTAGGCGATGTAGTAGACGTTCTGGCCGCCGGCCGATCGGTCGCTGGCGGCAGTCAGCACGTTGTCGGCCGCCTCGGCCCAGGTCAAGCCGGTTCGACGGCTCTTGCGCGCCACCTTGAAGGGGCTTCGATCCGCCACCCAGCGCTGCTGGTATGGCAGCAGCACGGCCGGCGCTTCAACGCCGGCCGTGTTGGGCAGATCGAGGGGGACGGTGGTCACTCGCCTTCGTCCGGGCAGTTGCCGCACTCGACGTCGTCGCCCATGTCGCACATGCAGCACTTGTCCGAGTAGCAGTGCGGGCACTCGCGCACTTCTTGCGTCTCGCCTGGCTTGTTCTTCAGGCGCTCGGCGGCAGTCGAACCGCAACCGCCGCAATCGCCGTCTGGCATGTCGGCCGCCGTCACTGCGCGATGCCCAGGATGGCGCGGCGGAGCTCTGCCGCCGAGTCGGCGGACAGCCCGCCGGTCTTGGTGAGCTTGTCGACCTGCTCGGCCGCGGCCTTGGCACGCTCCGCCACCTCGCGCATGAACTGCTGCTGCGCGATGCTGGCCCGCACCAGCGGCGCCATCGCCTTGGCGATCTTGGCGATGTCGACCGAGTCGGGGTCGATCTCGTCCATGTCGCGCAGCAGGCCGAACAGGCGCTGCTGCAGCATCTGCATGGTGGCGCGGGCCATCGCGTCGGTGTCGTCGGGCGCGGCGGCCACCAGGGCGCGGGCTTCCTGGGTGCTACGCTGCAGTTCGGCCAGGCGGCGCTCCATCGCGCTGCCGTAGCGGTGGATGCTGCTCTTGCCCACCTCGTAGCCCTGCTGCCGCAGCCAGTCCTCCAGCTCCACATAGCCCTGGAATCCGCCGCTGATTAGCCGCTGGTCCAGCTCCGCCCGCGTGGCCTCGGGCAGGGTCAGGATCTTGCTGCGCTCGCCCATTGCATGCGCCTGGGTCAGGCGATCGCCGGCCGGGCAATGCCCGGCTCACAGTCGATCGTGTACTCGACCAGGTCGACGCCCAGGCGGTTCAGCTCGCAGTGCCAGCGGCCATCGGGGCGCTTGTCGATGGTGATCAGCTGCCGGTCGTGCAGGTAGTCCAGCTCGCGGCGGATCTCCTGCTCGGTGGCGTCGTGGTAGTTGGCCTGCATCACGCTCAGCAGCACCGTGGTGCCGCAGCCGGCGGGCCGGCTCACGTTCAGCGCCACCAGCAGATACCAGCGGATGCTCTCGCGGCGCACGCGCTGCATGGTCATGGCGACGTCGGGGGTGCTCATGCTTGGTGGTCCTTCTGGGGGTTGGCCTTGGCCGCCTGGGCATAGATCTCGCGCACTGAGTTCTGCATGAGCAGCGTCGCGTGATCGATCTTGGTCATGATCGTGGCGATGGCCTGGTTGTAGTCCTCGCGCCGCACGTAGTCGCGCGGCAGCTCAGCCTTCAGGCCCATCAGGTCGCGCTCGATGCGCCGCATGTCATCGCCCTGGCCCTCGATCATTCGGCTCTGGGCCTTGATCAGGTCGGTGACGGCGGTGAACTTGTCGGCCAGGTGGTCCTGGCTGCCCTTGATGAGCAACTGCGCGATTGCCCAGAACGCGCCGATCACCGTGGCGATGATGATGAACAGCTGGTATGCCTCAAGCTGGATGGTCATTTGGTGCCGTAGCCTTTCTCGATTCGGGCCTGGCACTCCACGCAGAGGCTCACGCCTGGCAGCAGGCGCCGCCGGTCATCAGGGATGGGCTCGCCGCAATGCGCGCCCTCGCAGTACTCGGCGCTCAACACCCGCCAGCGCGCCTGGTCGGCCAGCGCGCCGGCCTGCAACGCACCCTTCAGCCGCTGTGCAGCGAGCGAGTGGCGCAGCAGCATGGCGGTCTCGTCGTTGGCGCGGTCGGCGATGTCGCTCATGCGGCAGGCCCCGGGCCGTCCTTGTCCATGCGCTGGGCCAGCAGCGCATCCTTCTCGCGGCTGCCCCGGCTGCTGCCGAACTCGAACTGGAAGGCATCGCGCAGGCAGGCGCCGGCAATGCCGGCCACGGTGCTGATGACGCCGACCACCTCGCCGGGGATCTCCTTGCGCCAGACGGTCAGCACGCCCAGGCAGGCGATCAGCACCGCCACGGCGCCGATGGCCAGCACGTTGGCGCGGGTGTCGCTCTGCTGGGCCATGCTCAGCCCCGGGCGGCGCGGCGGGCGCGCACCTTGTTGCGCCTGGCCGCAGCCTTGCGCGCGTGCTGGCGCACGCTGTCACCGGGCCGGGGGTAGCCCGGCGGGCGCCACGTACCGCGGCCGGCCCGCAGCCAGGCGGCCCGCTCGATGGCAGCCGCCTGGCGGCTGTTGCCCTGCATGTCGGCCACGCGCTTGGCCTGGATGCTCTCGCTGGCGCTGGTGGCCGATGCCCCCCTTTCGGGGGGGGTGGCCAGTGCCATCGCTGCCATCGCGCCGGTGGCCGCCAGTGCGGCTCTGAAGAGTCCGGTCCGCCGAGAGGTGTTGCGCATCATGCTGGCATGGTGGCCAGCAGCGGCGCCGCGGTCATTTCGCGGATGCGAAAAGCACAAGGCCCGCCGAAGCGGGCCCTGCGGTTCAGCCTGGCGACCGGCGGCCTACTGCTTGGCCGGCGGATCCTGCTGGGCGAACATGTCACCCTGCACGCGCGCCGCATGCTCGCGCCGCGCCACCGCGATCACCCGGTATGCCTGCTGCAGGCAGATGCCATAGCGCCGGGCCAGCGCCGCGTAGTTGTTGCCGGTGAACTCGTTCCACATCCGCTCGCGCCTGCGTCTCTGTCGCATCGTCTCGCCCTTGGCCCAGTACAGCGGGCTGCCGCCGAAGTGCTCGCGCACCGCCTCGGCGGTGGCCTCGGCCACCGCGGCGGCGCGGTCGGGCTCGATGTCGATGCCGATCAGCTGGCGCTCCACAACGGAGGCCAGCTCGCGGATCAGCTCAGGATAGTCGGGGTCTTGGGTGATGGGCGGTTCAAGCCCATCGAGCGTGGCTTGCGATGTCATGACAGAGGGTCCCTTATGCGGTTTCTGCACACCCCGGCTGGTCTTGGCCAGTGCTTGGGGGTGCACTGGGGAAGATGCCAGAAGTTGCAATTCGTTGCAGTGCGTCCGGCTCGGCCCTGCAAGGGTTTACAGCCCGCGACTGCGGGGTTGCCGTCAGCCTGTCTGCCAGCCTGCGGCGCAGGGCCTCCAGCTGGGCCCGCCGCTCGGGCGTGAGCGGCGGCGGCCTGTAGGCCAGCACCGGCTCGGCCGGCAGCGCCGGCAGGTGGTCCAGCAGCTGCTTGGGCGCCGGCCACCGGTCCACCGCGCCGGCCAGGCTGACGAAGGCCGGGTGCAGGCGCGCCGAGTCGCGCTCGGCGTCCCACCGGTGACAGCGGCACAGCACCTCGATCCACCCCTGTGCGGTGAGGGGTAGCACCTCGCCGGCCGGGCTGCCTGGCAGCGCCAGGCTGTAGAGCAGCTGCACGCCGTCGATCACGGCGTTGCGCAGCCAGCGGTCATCCTCTGCGGTGGTGGTGGCGGCGGTCATCCTTTCATGCCCTCCAGCGCCACCAGCGCCTGGCCGGCCTGGCTGCGCGGCAGGCGAGCGGTGGGCGCGGCGTTGGCCAGCGCAGCCTGCACCACCGTGCCGGCCTCGTGGCGGGCCTGGGCACTCTCCAGGCAGCGCTTCAGGTAGTTGTGGTTGCCCAGCGGCTTCCAGCCCGGCTGGGCGCGCTTCTCGTCCAGGCCGCGGGCCGCCTCCACCAGGCCGAGCACCAGCGTCTCGGCCGGCACGGGCAGCAGGCCCACCACCTCGCGCATCAGCCGCAGCGCGCGGCCCCAGCCCAGCTGCTGCTTGGCCGGGCGGAAGTAGCCGATGTAGTGCATCAGCGGCAGGCTCAGATCGGGCTGCATGCCGGCCAGCATCGCCATCACCTCGCGCCCGGCTTCGTGCTGCAGGGCGCTCTCGATGGGGAAGGTGGCGTGGCACACGGGGCAGTTCAGTTGCATCACGATGGCTCCTTCTGGGTGCACCCGTCGAGCTCGTCCATCAGGGCCTTGCGCTTCATCTCCAGCATGGCCACAGCCACTTCGGTGCAATCGACCAGGCGGATGTCTTGGCAGGTGCTGCTGATGCGACGGCGGAAGGCTTTGCCGGTGGGGAAGGTCGGCGAGTAGTACGAGTACTTCTTCTCGGCCATCTGGCGGTGCTGCTTGGCGCTGTACACCCTCTTGGCCAAGGCCAGGTCCTTCGCGCTGTACATGGCGCGCTGGTGCATGTTCAAGAAGCGGTGCTCGTTGCGGCTGGGCTCGGGGCGCAGCCATTCGCCGCGCCAGAAGCCGTCGATGAAAACCATCACCTCGAAGCGCAGCGGCTTGGTCTGCCGCACCTCGGCCACCACCTTGGTGGTGCCATCGCACAGCAGCTCAGCGCGGCCGTGCGGAAAGGACAGCGACTTCTCCACCGCCGCCCACTGATCAGGCGTGAGCTTCATGCCTGTCCTTTCAGGTTGGGGAAGACTTCCTGCGCGATGCGCTTGGCCTGGCGCCGCTGGTCGTACACCAGCGCGGCGATCAGCTTCTGCAGATCGGCGCTGGTGGCGAACTCGATCGCGTCGACCTTGAACATGCGCTTGCACATGCCGTTGGCGTAGTCCCACCCGCGGCCCGAGTCGGCGAGCAGCGCCTCCACCTTCTTGATCTGCTCGGCCTTGCTGGCCGGCGGGCGCGCTGGCCGGCCGGGATAGGTCTGCCCCGGCTTGGCCAGGCCGCGGGCCTGCATCAGCTGGCGCAGGTGGGCCACCACGCGGGCGCGGCCGGCGTGGTCCAGGTCACCAGCGCTGCGCACGCGGCCGTGGGTCCACAGCATCTGGCGGTACTCGCTCTCCGGGTTCTTGTCGCTGGTGTCCATGCCCAGCTTGCCGGCGGCGATGTGGATCTCGGCCAGGTCGTTCTTGCGGGGCCGCACCTGGCGTGCTGCGGGGAATGCCATCACGCCTCCCGCTGGGTGATCTGCCAGACCGAGCACGTCGGCCGCTGGCCCTTGGCCTGCAGGTCGCGCGCCGTCAGCGTACCCGGCTGCAGCGCCAGCGCCACGGTCAGCTTGTCGACCAGACGCTCGATCGCCATCGCCGCGCTGCTGGTGCTGCTGGCCCGCTGGCCGCCCACGGTCTGGGTGGTGTAGGCGCCGCCGATGCCGGACACCTTCACGTTGAGGGGGAATTGAACCGGCTTCATTGCTTCACTCCACCGGCCTTGGCCAGCGCCTCGATCGACGCTAGGTGCTCTCGCAAATGCCGCTTCGGGCTCTTCCAGGCCACCCATCCGGCCAGCAGCTCGAGCGCGTTGAGTAGCGCGCCGCGCACCTGGTCAACCGACACATCGGCCGGCGCGATCGCCAGGCCATCGATCGGGCCTTTCGGGTCGGCCCAATGCGTCACGTCGGTGATGAGGCCGCCGTGGGCGCAGTCAATCCAGGCGCCTCGCTCGTCATCCCAGTGCGCTGTTAACAGCGCGTCCTGGGTCGACCAGACGTTCACTGTCAACTCGGCGTCGGGCTTGCTGGCGCTGGCGTCATGCCACTGCAACAGCTCGAAGTACTTGGATGCGCTCATGAGGTGCCCCCAGCCCGCACAGGCTCGCTGCCCAGCGCGCCTTCCTGCGGAAACAGCAGCAGCTCGCTGGTCGCGAAGTCGGTGTGGATCAGCTGCTCGCGGATCAGCGCGGTGGTGCCGGCGCTGAAGACCTGGGCGGCGCCGGTGTCGTCGACCAGCACCAGCTCGCCGGTGTTCAGCACGCCCGCGCGCAGGGGCTGCTGCTGCGCCGGCTTGCTGGCCCACGCCACCAGGCCGGCCCAGGCCGAGTAGATGAAGGCGCCGCCGCTCATGCTGCAACCGCCGAGGCGGCCTCCTGCTCGAACGGTGTGATGCTGAAGTCTTCGAGCCCGGTGACGATCTCGATGCCGCTCACGCTGTCCAGCTTCACGGCCTCGGCCAGCAGCTCGGCGCGCTGCGGGTCGGCGCTGGGCGCGCCCTTGGTGGCGTTGTGGGCGGCCAGGATGGCGTCCTTGTCGATCTCCTCCTTGGTGCGCAGGTAGCGGCTCAGGCCCAGGGCCTTCAGCGTCTTCATCACCATGTCGGCCTTGGTGATCTTCACGCTGGGCGGGCGCTGGCGCCAGTTCACCTCGCCGGTGATCAGGTTGGCGAACTTCACCTTGTTGCCGTCGGTGATCTCGGCGCGGTTCGCCTCGCACCAGGTCTGCACGCCGGCCGCCAGGCGCTTGACGTCGCCGCTCAGGCGATCGAGCTCGGGCTGGTGCTTCGCGGTGATCGCCGCGATCGCGTCGTTCATGTCGGCGGTGATGCGGGTGATCTGGCGCTGCAGATCACCGATGGTGCGGATGTCGGCAGCCACCGCGTCGCGGGTCTGCGGTGCGGCGGCGGCGGCGGTCTTCAGGCGCTTGGTGGCCATGTGGGTTCTCCTGGTGATGGAAAGCGGGTCAGGCGGGGCGGCGGGCCGCGGCGGCGATCGCGCGCTCGGCCTCCGTCTGGGCGGCGGCGGCCTGGTGCAGCTGCATGGCGTCCAGGCGGCTGGCGAACTCGCGCAGGCCCCATGCGGCACCAGCCCAGCAGCACGGGTGGCGCGTCAGCAAGCTGCCGTAGGCGCTGAGCAGGGCATCGAGCAGCACGCCATGCGGGTGGCCTGTGGACTGCGCGGCGCCGATCAGGCCTTGCGCCAGGTCGGTAACCGCCTCAACGTGCCGTGGGCTGGGCTGCTCGCCCGGGGGGATGATGGGATCGGGCATGGTGGCCTTTCAGGTCTGCAGGTGGAGCTGGCCGAGCAGGTCGGGCAGCGGTTGGCGGCGCAGCTGCGCCTCGATGCGCAGGCTGTGCAGCGCCCGGCTGCGCAGGAAGGCGCAGCACGCCTCCAGCTCCCCGGCCGTCTCGGCGATGTAGTAGCCGGTGGCGGGTGTGCCGCAGATGGCGATGCCCTCCTCCCGGGCCTCGCTGATCAGCGTGCGCAACATGCGCTCGCTGGTGCAGCAGGCGGCGGCCAGCCTGGCCGCGCTGATGCCCTTGGCCGCGCCGGTGTGCTGGGCGGCCAGGCGCTGCAGCAGCAGGGCCTTGGCGGCCTCGGGTGACACGTAGGGCATGGGGATCGGGATGTCGGTCATCGGCGGCCTCGTCTCGGGGTCAGGGCTGCGACAGCGGCGGGCGGTGCGGTACCAGGGCATCGCCGCGGCGGGACAGCACGGCCTGGTGGGCCTGCGCGCCGGGGCGGATGTAGGGGCCGTCTGCAGGCGCCAGCAGGCCACCACGCAGCAGGATGGGAGCCGCGCCCGCAGCCGGCTGCGGCCTGGGCGTCAGCAGGCCCTTGGGGTCTTGCACGGGCTGCTGGGCCAGCTGCAGGGCCTGGTCGCGCACCACCACGCCGGGTGCAGCGCCGGCAGGCGGCGGCACCAGCATCTGGCTGCCGGGCAGCAAGGGCGGGCGCTGGCCAGCGCTGGGCTCGCGGGTGGCCGCTGCCCTGGCCTTGTCTAGCGCCTGCTGCCGGGCGGCCTTGGCCTCGGCGCGGGCAGCGGCGGTGGCTGCCCGGGCAGCTTCGCGCTTGGCCTTGCGGGCCTGCGCCTGGTCGGTCGCTGCCCTGGCCAGGGCAGCGCGTCGCGCGGCGACGCGCTCTTCACGCTCGGCCGCCTGAATTGCAGCGATGCGCTGCACCTTCTGGGCGGTCTGCTCGGCCAGCACGCGCAGCTCGGCCTGTGTGGGCATGCTGCGGATGGCATCCAGCCGCTCGGGCGTCAGGCCCCAGCGCTTGGGCTTGTGGCCGGGCAGTTCCACCAGGTGGCCACCGGCGATGGCGCCGTGGATGCGCGCCCCCACCGCGTTGTGGCTGCACTGGATGATGGCGCGCACGGTGATGTGGTCGACGTAGCCGCGCACCCAGGCCACGGCCACGATCTGCGGGAGAACGCTGTTGCGAGGGGCGCGCATGGCTCAGCCCTGAAGATCGGTTTGCTGGCAGGCGGCCTGGGCGCGTTGCTGCCTGTACTGGCGCCACAGGTGCCGCGTGGCGTGGCCCATGCCCTGCAGGCAGTCAGCCAGCAGTAGCCAGTTGCACACCGCGATGGCGTGCAGCGCGGTGCGCAGCGTGTGGTTGCGGGTGTAGATGACGCGGGTGTTGCTCTGGGTGCGCATGGTTCAAGCCTCCTGGGCTGGGGTGGTGGTGGCCTGGCGGCCACCGGCGTTGAAGTGCGGGCACGGGCCCGCGGCGGTGAAGCGGCCCTGGCCGCGGCAGGCGTACCAGGCGGTGGCGTGCTGCGGGTTGCCGATGCCGGTGCCGCCCTTGCCGGGCCGGCGCTCCTGCACGTCCTGGCAGACCTTGGTGGACACCTCGCCCATCACCGGGCAGGTGCACTGCGCGCCCATCAGCGCGCCGCGCACGCGGCGCTCGATGCGCTGGGTGCTGGCCGCGTAGTTGCCGCTGAGCACCTGGCTGACGGTGGTGTCACCCACGCCGATGCGGCGCGCTGCGGCGGCCTGGGTGGTGCGGGCGCACTCGGCGCGCAGTGCGCCGATCCAGTTGCCCGCTTCACCCGGCGCAGCGGCCGAGCTGGGGGCGCTGTCGCGCAGGGCGCGCAGCAGGTTGTCGGGCTTGGCCACGTAGGTGCCTTTCAAGACGCGGTTGATGGCGGCGATGGAGAAGCCGATCCGGGCGGCCACCTCCTGCTGGGTGCCTGAGCGGCATTCGTCGGCCAGGCGGGTGAGCAGCTCGGCGCGCTCGGCCGCCGGCAGCGGCGCGCTGCGGATGGGCGGGTTGCGCGGGGTCACGCGATCACCTTCGCGTTGGCCAGGCCGATGGCGCGACCGGCGGGTGTCAGGTCGCCACGCTCGTCGACCAGGTCGCGATTTCGCAGGGCCTTCAGTACCGCGGCGCGGGCACCGGTGTTCTCCGGGTCGGGCAGCGCACCCTCGGGCCGGCGGCCTGCCGCGGCCAGCGCCAGCCAGCGCACCGAGGCCGGCTTCAGCGGGGACAGCTTCGGCTCCGGCGGCGCATCAGGCGGCATCAGCACGCCACCGTCGCCCCACACGTCCTGCGTGTTCGGGTCGTACATGGTCAGGCTGCCCTTGCGGGTGATCGGCGCCACCGGACCGGTGTTGCGGCGCAGGCTGTAGGTGTCGTAGCTGCCGGGCACGCCAGACATCCGCCGTGCCACGCGCTCCACGTAGCCGCAGCGGCGCAGCCGGCCCAGGTAGTGGCGGGCGGTGCGGTGCGCCAGCAGCGGGCAGGTGGTGAGCAGCTGCGGCAGCGTGAAGCGCCGCAGGATCCGCATCGCCTGCCAGGCCTGCTGCTGGCCGGGCTGAAACTGGCTGCGCTTGACGCAGCCCTTGACGCCTGCCATGTCAGACCCCGCGTTGGCCGATGAACAGCTTGCGCGCGCCCCACTGCTCGGCGTCAATCGCGGCCCAACCGTTGGCGCGGGCCAGCTGCTCGATGCGGGCCAGGCCCACCACCATCAGGCCCACGCTGCCGCCCGCCTCCTGGTGCAGCCGCTGCAGCAGCTCGTCGTCGACCTGCACCTCGCAGGTGGCGCGGGCGATGTCGCGGGCATCGGCCAGGTCGCTGCGAAGGAACTCCACCCAGTGGCTGATGCGCCGGGCCAGCTGCGGGCGGGCGTTCAGTCGCTTCTCGATGCCCTCCATGCCCACCATCACCACCGGCACGCCGCTCAGGTCATGGATGTCGCGCAGCGTCTCGATCATGTCGCCGTCCTTCAGCAGGTAGTCGGCCTCGTCGACGAACAGCGGGCGGTTGCTCTCCTGCAGCGCGGTGACGATGTGGTCGACCATGTCGGCGTTGCGCCCCATGCCGGCGGCCTGCAGCTCGGCCATGATCTTTCGGAGCATGGTGTTGGGCGTCCAGGTGCGCATGGCGCGCACGTAGACGCCCTCGGTGCGGTTGACCAGCCAGGTGATGGCGGTGGTCTTGCCGGCGCCGGTGTAGCCGTGGACCAGGGCCATGCCCGGGATGCCGGCACTGCGGCCGGCCAGCTCTTCATAGGCCACCTGCAGGGCGGCGACTGACTTGGTGATAGCGAGGTTGTTTCGCATACGATCGGCTTTCGAAGGGGCTTTGCTTGGACGCTGCGCCCCGGGTTAAACAGCCCCGCTCTGGCCTTCACTGCCAGTGCGGGGTTCTTCTTTCATGGCCTCGGCCTGCTCGGCCACCATGTCGTTCATGCGGCGGTAGCTGGCGGGCTGCTCGGCCTTGAAGGCGGCCAGGAACTGGCGCTCCTCGTCGCCCAGCTCACGCACCAGGGCCTGGCCCAGCAGCCACTGCACGCGCTGGGCGCGGCTCTCGAAGCGCGGCGCCGCCACCAGGCCGCCAGCGCGCGCCAGGCGGGCTGCGGCCAGCTGGTTGGGGGTGCCGGCCGGCACGTTGGCCGCCTCGGCCTGCTGGCGCGCGACGATGCGGGCCTGCGCCTGCTCGATGCCGACCAGGTCGGCGGTGCTGCGGGCCGGCGCCAGCGCCGCACGGGCAGCATCGGCCGCGGCATCCAGGCCGGGGCTGCTGTGCGCAGGTGCCGGGCGCGCCGGCAGGCTGGCCAGCTTGCCGGCCGCCGCGGCGCGGCTGCGCAGGATCTCGCCCACCACCTGGTCGGTGCCGACCTTCTTGGCGGCGGCCCGCAGGGCGCGGCGCTCGTCCTGCACGCGCTTCGTCTGCATGGCCTTGGCCTGCACCGCCACGTCATGCCGGCTGATGCCGGTGCGCTCGGGCGCCCGGGCCAGGCAGATGAAGCGCATGTCGTCGCCGCCGAAGACGTGCAGCGTTCCCAGGTCGCCCTGCAGCGCGTCGTAGCGCACGTACACCTCGCGGCCCACCCAGGCTTCCAGCTCTGGCGCGATGAAGTGGGTGTCATCCAGGCGGATGCCCTTCTTGCCCACGGTGCGCCGGCCGTTGTTGCCCGGGGCCTCGGCCAGCAGCACGTCCAGCGCGTGCTCGTCGTCGATGCGGCGTACCTCGGCGGTGTTGCGGGCCAGCGCCTCGAAGGGGGTGATGCCACCCAGGCCCTCGTGCGGGTTGTGCAGGTAGACCGACTGGATCCACTCGTCGCAGAAGGTCTGCAGCTCGGCGCTGCTCATCTGCAGCTCGACCACCTCGCCGCGCTTCATCAGCCGGTCGGCAAAGCTCTTGCGGGCCTCGATCGCGCTGCGCTCGGCCACGTCATGCCCGATGAAGCCAGGGCACAGCTCGACCAGGTCGCGCGTGAAGGTGCCGAAGAACCGCTCGATGTGCGGCTTGTGCCAGGGCTGGAACGGCGGGCACAGTTCCTGGATGTCCTGCCCCACCGGGCTGAGGGCGGTGAAGACGCGGGTGATGTGGTGGCTGGTGTAGTCGCTGCCGTTGTCGGTCTTGACCCGCTGGGGCACGCCCAGGTCCAGCAGCATCCGGCGGATGAGCGCAGCCACCGCGGTGGCCTTGCTGGTCTTGCTGACCACCAGGCGGGGCGTGCGGGTGCCCACGTCGATGCCGCCCACCAGGGTGTGGCGGCCGTCGGTCAGCATCAGGTCGGCCGGGCTGCTGTCCAGCTCCCACAGCTGGCCGAGCTGGTCGATGCCCTCGCTCTTGCTGCCGAAGGCCACCATCTGGGTGTTCTTCCAGGCGTCGGGGTTGGCCAGGGCCAGCAGCGTGCCGGCGTTGGCGCTGCGCCAGGTGTCCATCCACCGTTCCAGGCTGCGCAGGCTGGGCAGCACCGCCCGCACCGGGCTGGATGCGCCTGCGAACCGGGCTTGCAGGCCCTGCAAGACCTGGGTGGCGCGGGCGTGCGGGTAGGTGACCAGCATCGCCTGGATGAACTCTTGCAGCGCCGGCTGGCTGTCGATGCGGCCGGAGCCGGCGCGGTTGCCGTAGCTGCCGGCCAGCGCGGTGATGCCGTGCTTCTTGATCAGCGCCTGCCAGCGCTCGATGCTGCTGTCGCTGGTGCTGGGCACCTCGGCGCGCACGGCCTCGGGTACCTGGATGGCGCCGTCGTTGTAGGCCAGGGCGAAGGCCAGCCGCGCCTGGTGCGCCGGCAGGCCGCTGGCGCGGGTGTAGCTTTCGCAGGCGCGCACAACGGCCAGGCGGGCATCCATGCGGGCCTGGGCGGCCGGGGCCAGCTCGGCCGCCTGGCGCAGGCTGGCCTGCTGCCTGGCCTGGGCCGCGCGCTGCTGCAGGCCGCCGCGCAGTGCCAGGCGGGCGCCTTCCACCTGGCCGGCGGTGGCCACCTGGGCGCGGGCAGCCTCGGGGTCGGTGCCCGGCACCAGGGTAGCCGGCTGGCGCCAGGCCAGCGCGGCGCGCGCCTCGGGCGGCAGCTTGTCGACGCTGTAGAGGCGCCGCGTGCCGCCGCGGCCGGGCTGCTCCTGGAAGGCCCAGGCCTCGCGCTCCGCGCGGCGGATGACGGTGGACTTGGGAACGCCCATCACCTGGGCGATCTGGGCGGCGGTGGCGTGGGCGGCGGTCATGCGGCCCGTGCCTCCGTTGCGGCGTTGGCGGCCGGCTGGTGATCGGTGATGACGCCTTCCTTTAGGCCGAGAAGCACGGCGACGCGGTGCGCCTCCCCCCGATAGCCCTTGGCCTTGCCGCTCAGCAGGTCGCGCACGGTCTGGTCGTGCGCCTGCAGCTGGCGAGCCAGAGCAGCGATCGAGACGCCCCGGCGGCGGAGGTCCTTCCTTACATCTTTGGGTGTACGTGTCGCGGAGGTCATCTGCTAGCCTTGGGGCTCAAGCGAAATCAAGCGAATTCATGCAAGCGAACTCGAGCGAACTCAAGCGAAGCCTGCAAGGGGAGAATTCGCTCGCCACGCGAATTCGCTGGTTGTTGGCGCAACACGGGCTGCAGCAGAAGCAGCTGGCCGAGGTGATGGGCGTTGGCGTGGACCGGGTGAAGACCCTGGTGCTCGGCAGGGCCGTGCGGCTGCGGGCCGAGGAGATCTCGCGGCTTGAGGCGGCCTATGGATTGCCACGGGCGTGGCTGGTCGACGGGACAGGCCCGCCACCGCCCGGCTATGTGCCGCCGCCTCCCGATGGCGATGGCCCCAAAGCGTCGGGGCCTACGGCATTGCTGGCGGCTGAGGACCCTCCGCGCTGGCAGGCGCCGCCAAACTCGGCGACTGATGCGCAGCTGCTGCAGCAGGTGGTCGACGCAACTGCCGCAGCGCTCGCGGCGCGAGGGTTGCAGCTGCCGCCGCACCGGCGGCTGCGGCTGTACTGGGGCGTCTACGAGCTGAGCATCGATGCTGGCCAGGTCAATCGACGTGCAATATCGACTCTGATCCAGGCTATCGAGGACCCCGGGTGAACAAAAGCGAAGCTGCGCCTCAGGCGAATTTTTGAGTGGTGGTCGCTACCCTGGCCGCGGCGGCCGACATTTAAAGCCGCCTGCGCCATGTGCGAGGCCTTTGCGGCGCTCTTCCGGGTGCGGCGGGCGGGTGAAATCTGCAAAGGAGGGCTGATGCATGTGGAAGATGCTGTTTGCCGGGCTGGTGGCGGCTGCGGTTTCGACGGTGGCTCCGGCGCAGGCCGCAGCGCCGAATGCGGCGACGGCTGAAGCTCGGCCGGATGTCCAGCAGCAGCGCCTGGCGCTGATCCAGTCGCTGATCGGCGCCGGGGTGCTGGACCGGATCGAGCGACCACGCGACATTGCCCGTGTCTGGGTACGCCCCCGCTTCTACGCGGCCGACTTCAGCGAGAAGCGCAAGATCGTCGGCGTGGTGCACGCCTACTTCGCTCAGCTTCACCCGGGAACCGACTACGTTGCGGTGTACGACGCGACCAGCGGCAAGCGGGTGGGCCGGTTCTCGGTCCAGGCCGGCGGCCTGGTGATGGACTAACCAACCATGAAGACTGACCGCGTTGGCTCGGGGGCCGATCTCAAGGCGTTGATCGGGGCCTTGTGCACGGCTGAAGTCGATGTGGCCCACGACTTTCCCCAGTGCACCAAGCTGGAGAAGCGCGGGATGCTCGCCATGCGGCTTCATCAGCTCTACGGCTGGATCGCGCTTCGATTCCCGGGCGCCTCGAGCGAGGCCGTGGGCTACCGCATGATCAAACACGCTTGGTGGATCGCCGGCCTGGTGCTGCAGCGCGACCGGAAGGCGGAAGTGAAGGTGGCCATCAGTGCGGCAACATGGCAGGCCGTGCTGGACGGATGCGAGGCGCCGCCTGAGCTGCAGTCCTACGCGGCGCAAGTTGGAGCATTGAAGGATGAGGCCGCAGTCGAGGCGTTTGCTGCAGAGGTCTGGCGCCGCCTTGGGCTCAGCGAGAAGTCGCGCTTGAAGCCCTGATCAAAGCCTAGAATCCAGCGAAGACGGCCCGCCAACACGCGGGCCTTCTGCTTTTCGCACGCGCGAATAGAGCGCAACGCCAGCCCCGCCGACAGTGCGGGCTGTGACGACGAAACCCACCCCCACCGGCGCCGCCCCGGCGCTGCTCGACCAGGTCGAGATCTTCCGCCCAGGCCGGCACGTGGCCATGAGCGGCCAGGTGATCGAGTTCACCGCGGCCGACGTGGAGGCCATCGCCACCGCCTATGACCCCGCGGTGCACGAGGCGCCCCACGTGGTGGGCCACCCCACCACCGACGGCCCGGCCTACGGCTGGGTGCGGGCGCTGGGCGTCAACGCGGCCGGGCGCCTTTGCGTCACCAGCAGCCGCCAGGTCGAGCCCCAGTTCGCCGAGCTGGTGGGCGCCGGCCGTTTCAAGAAGCGCAGCGCCAGCTTCTACCCGCCGGGCCACCCGGGCAACCCCAAGCCCGAGGGCTACTACCTCAAGCACGTGGGCTGGCTGGGCGCCACGCCCCCGGCCGTCAAGGGCCTGGCCGACAACTTCGCCGCGCCTGAAGAAGGGCTGGTCGAGTTCGCCGGCTGGGACGACGAAGTCAACGCCGGCCTCTGGCGCCGCATGCGCGAGTGGTTCATCGGCCAGTTCGGCGCCGATACCGCCGACAAGGTGATCCCCGCCTGGGACGTCGACACCCTGCAGCGCGAGGCCATGCGCCCCGAGCCCGAACTGATCCCCGCCCCCAACCCCACCACGGCCTATGCCGAAGGAGCCCCCGCAGTGACCACTGCCACCACGGCCGCCGACCAGGCGGCAATCACGGCCCGCCAGGCCGAACTGGACGCCCGCGAGGCGGCCCTGCAGAGCCGGGAGGCCGCCCAGGCCGCCCTGGTCAAGCAGGCCCGCAGCGCCGGCATTGCCGCCTTCTGCGATGGCCTGGTGCAGCAGGGCCGCCTGCTGCCTGCCGAGCGGGCCCGCATCGTGGCCTTCATGGAGGGCCTGCCCGACGACGCCGAGGTGATCGAGTTCGCCGATGGCGACCCGGCCAAGCCGGTGAAGTCGCCCGCCCTGGAGGTGTTCCAGGCCTTCCTGAAGGGCCTGCCGCCGCGCGTCGAGTTCAGCGAGCTGGCCCACACCGATCGCACCGGCGCCACCGTCGACCTGGCCGACGGCAACGCCATCGCCAAGGCCGCGCTCGAGTTCGTCGAGGCCGAGGCCAAGGCCGGCCGCACCGTCGCCATCGACGCGGCGGTCCAGCACGTCATCACCACCCAGCGCAAGGAAGCCTGACCCACCATGAGCAACAAGCAACGTTTCGAGAGCTACCGCGCCGAGGTGGCCGTGGCCGCCTACCTGATCGTGCGCTACGGCAGCGCCGATGGCGCCGCCACGCTGGCCACCGCCGCCACCGATGCCCTGATCGGCGCGGCCGACGGCCTGGACAAGGCCATCGGCGAGCTGGTCGACGTGCACATCGGCGAGATCGGCGAGGTGCGCCTCGGCGGCACGGTGACCCGCGGCGCCGCGCTGACCGCCAACGCCAGCAGCAAGGCGATCAGCACCACCACCACCGGCAACCGGATCATCGGCTACGCCGAGCAGAGCGGCGCGGCCGACGACGTGATCCGCTACCGCGTGTCCCCGGGCACGCTGTAACCCCAGCCCGAAGCACCTTCAAAGGACTGACCCCACATCATGGCCAAGACCCCGTTCGTCATCGTTCCCGAGCTCACCGCCATCGCGGTGGCCTACCGCCAAGGCGGCCTCATCGCAGACCAGGTGCTGCCCTACGTGCCCGTGGCCACGCAGGAGTTCCGCTACAAGAAGTTCAGCCTGGGCGACGACTTCAGCGTGCCCGCCACCCTGGTGGGCCGCAAGGGCGCACCGCAGCAGATCGAGTTCGGCGAGACCGAGGTGACCGACAGCGTGCAGGACCACGGCCTGGACGTGCCGGTGCCCAACGCCGACCAGGAAGCCTTCGAGCGTGCCCGTGCGGCCGGCAACGCGGCGGGCACTGACCCGACCATGCGCGCCACCAGCCAGGGCATGCAGCTGATGCTGACGGCCCGCGAGAAGCGCGTGGCCGACCTGGTGTTCAACCTGAGCAGCTACGGCACGCCCAACAAGCAGACCCTCAGCGGCACCGGCCAGTGGAGCGACTACACCAACAGCAACCCGCAGACGGCCATCAGCCAGGCGCTGGACAGCATGATCATGCGGCCCAACATCGCGGTCTTCGGCCGAAGCGTGTGGACGGCGCTGAGCCAGCACCCGAAGCTGTGCGCGGCCGTCTACAAGAACGGCACCACGGCCGGCAGCATCAGCCGCCAGGCGTTCGCCGACCTGTTCGAGCTGGAGGAGGTGCTGGTGGGCGACGGCTGGATCAACACCGCCGCGAAGGGCCAGGCGCCCACCATGACCCGGCTGTGGGGCAAGGGCGCGGCCTTCCTGCACCGCAACATGAACGCCGACACCGACTTCGGCATCACCTTCGGCTTCACCGCCCGCTTCGGCAACCGCATCGGTGGCTACGTGGAAGACCCGGACATGGGCATCCGCGGCGGCAAGCGGGTGCGCTCGGCCGAGTCGGTGAAGGAACTGCTCACCGCCAACGACCTGGGCTACTACTTCGCCGCGGCGGTGGCCTGACGGCAAGGTGCAGGAGACAGCGATGGCAACGAACCGCAACCCCGCATCGGCCGAACAGGCCAAGACCGCCACCTACAACGTCATCAGCCCGCTCACCCACGGCGTGCTGGTGAAGGACAAGCCGGTGGAGACCCGCTACGAGATCGGCGACCAGGTCGATCTCACCGAGGCCGAGGCAGCCCCGCTGCTGGGCCACACCGTCCAGCCCGTGAAGGGCTGACGCGAGATACCCCCCCCAGAGAGGGCAGTGAGGCCGGGGCGGCGTCGTGGCCGCCCCTGCGGAGCCCGAGCACGACTCAATCGCGTTGCCTCACGCCGGGGCTCAGAGCGCGAGGATGGTGTTGGCTGAAGCCCCGGCACCCAACAACAGCGCAAGGCCAGCACATGCCCATCCAGATCGGCGCCAAGGGCGCAAGCATCCCCGGCTACAACTTTCCTCCCCACGCATACATTGACTGGCTGAGCCCAGCACAAGAGGCGCTCGCCAAGCAGGGTGGGGATGCGTTCGATGTGCCTGCACGGATGTTGAAGCCTTCTTCAGTCCCGCTCGTGGAGGCCTTGGTCGCGGATGGTGGCATTGCGACCTTGCCTGCGGAAAGCCGCGATCAGCTGGCATCCCGGCGACCCGTCACTGCGGTGGGCACATTCGCCGGCACCGGCGCCGCGCTGACCATCACGGTCGGCTTCGTCCCCGACTTCCTGGTCATCAAGGATGTGTCAGGTGGCACTCGCCTAATGTGGGTCGCTCGCAATGGCACCTGGATGGGCCGTCACTACCCGATGACCGCCGAGGCAGCGCAGAACGATGGGCCGATCATCAATAGCGATGGCACCATCACCATCGGAGTGTTTGCTGCCATCAACACCAACGCGGCCCAATACGAGTGGTTTGCGTACCGCGACAACGGTGTCGGCGACCTGCTGATCTGCGATCACAGCGGCAATGACCAGCCCACTCGTACGTTGCGCTACGCCACCGGAGCGAAGCTGAAGGCGGCGCTGTTCAAGCGGGACAACGTGGCCTTCCCAGTCATTGCTCTGGCGGGCTATCCGGGAACTCGGGCGGATGGCAGTTTGTCCACCGACGTGACCATCAACTCCGACGGAACCATCACCACTGGCCAGGGCGCGGACATCAACATCTGGTCTGCTGATGCCGGCGAGGCTTGCACTTTCCTGGGCTTTGCGGACGGCGCGCGATCCATCTATGTCACGCGATACATGGGCACTGGCGCGAGCAAGGTTCTGCAGACCCCGTTCGATGAGATCGAGGCCGCGTTCATCTTCCCGCGTGGAGCATCGGGCAAAGCCGGAGCCTTCTGGACTTCGCGGCTTGCTGCTGGCACCACCCTGTCCACCATCAACGAGACGGCGGCAGCGGTCGGCGCCCAAGCCGTCACCGGCGTCACCGGCGGCCGATTGACGGTCGGGACGGACGCTCGCTGCAACGCCAACGGTGTCGCATACACGTTGATCGCATTCCGCAAGGCCCGTCAGGCGCCCGGGCTGGCCTCTGGTCAGAACTACCGCCCCCTTCGGTCCACCAAGCACATGACCATGCCGGCTGGCGCCTTCATCAACTGCGGTACCAGCGACTCACTTCGGATCAGCGGGGCAATCACGCTGGAATGGTGGGGATCGCACTATCTGACTTCAGCGGTGTCTATGCCTGGCAGCGGGGCCAATGACGATGTCAACTCGCAATGCCCGCTGATGTGGCGATCCAACGGGGCGGACGGCGTTGCGGGAAGTGTGTCGTTCGGATTGGCAGTCATCAGGCCTGTCGCGTCCTCTGGCATTGCCGCTCCCTTGTGGGTGGCGGTGACGGACCTGTTTGATCTGCCGGTGGCCAACAACATCCAGGTGGACAACAACCAGCCGTGGCAGACCGGGGTACCGATCATCCCGCGCACGATGCAGCATTTGCTGGTGACGCACGATGGTGCAGGACTGTGGCGGGTCTACCTCAACGGCCAGCTCGTCAAGGAGCGCGACCGGAACCTGCAACAAGCGGCACCTGCCCGCCCGAACATCTCAGGTGGCGCGGGCCACACCATGTGCTTCGGTGCTCGAAAGCGGACTGGGACGCCAGCCATGACCAACTTTCAGACGACGCTGTACGGCGGCAGGGTGTACGCGCGTGAACTCTCGGTCGCGGAGGCGCGGAACAACTACAACGCGCTGTTCAGCGACAACGCCGCCACTCCTACCCCCGACTTCACCGAGGAATGGCTGGCAGCCAATGCCGCCAGCGGTGCGTTGCTGCCAGCCACGGTCAACAGCGCCAACAACGGGGTGGCTTCAAGCGCGGCTGTGTTGCTTGAAGGAGTCTGATGACATTACTGGCCGCTCCCGGCCTGCTGACCTCTTACCCCCAACTCAATTGACCTCAACACCTCGTGAGCAATTTGCCGCATGGTGTGGAGTTCGACGTCCGGGACGCGAGACATGGATGCGCGAGCGCCCGAAAAAACTCGGAAGGGACCTTCGCGTTGCATCTCCGCTATGTCCTCGCTGATTTCCGCGTCGACATGCGCCCCTCCTAGCTCGTTTCGTAGCGAAGTCACAAGCCCCATTCGATTCATGAGCTGCCCGTCAGATTTTGGAATCACAGGCTCCGCCCACCAATCATCAAATGACAAGAAGCGGTTCATCGGTACTGAGTCGAGATTGGCATGAAAGCTAACAGAGCCGCTAGGCGAATGCTCCCAGTAAACAAGGCGCGGGCCAATGAAGATGGTCTTGGGCTCCAAAGGTGGGCAAGAGCTGATGAACTGCAGGCCAGGCATGAGTCCCACCTGATGAAGAAGAGACTTGTAGTTTCGACCTTTCTCAAGCACCAGCTTCACAACCTCGTTGGCCATGCGTTTTGCCTCGGAAACATGCCCCTCGTCGAAGTCCCTGCATGAGCGCGCAAGAAAGCCCATCTGCTCATGCAGCTGCTGCCAGCGTTCGCTGTCTGAAGTCGGTACCTTGTTCTTTGCTGCCATTTCTTGCGCTCCCAAGTTGATCAGCCATTCTCGACCTGACTCGTGAATCAAACCATACCCCAATGGTGAGGACGTATGCCCTACTGCACCCAGGCCAACCTCGTCGACCGCTTCGGCCAGGTCGAGCTGATCCAGCTCACCAACCCGACCGACCCGGCCGCCGTCACCGTCAACGCCACGCGCGTCGACGATGGCATTGCCGACATCGACGCGCTGATCGACGCCAAGCTGCAGGCCCGCTACACGCTGCCCCTGGCCGCAGTGCCGCGCGTGCTGCGCAACATCGCCTGCGACCTGGTGCGCGCCCGGCTGTACGAGGACCGCATCACCGACCACGTGGCCAAGCGCGAGACGGCCGCCCTGAAGCTGCTCGACGAGATCGCGCAGGGCAAGCTCCAGCTGGGCCTGGACGACGCCGGCCAGGCAGCGCCCAGCAGCGACGGCCCGCAGTTCACCGCGGGCGCCCGCGTCTTCAGCTCTAAGCTGCTCGGGGACTACGCATGACCGTCGCCACCACCGAGGCCGCCGTGCTGGCCAAGGTGCGCTCCGTGTTCGGCAACCGGGTGCGCACTGTGGGCGTGCTGCCCGGCGAGTTCAGCGACGAGCTGCTGCGCTCCATGCTGACCCTGGCGCCGTTCGTGCTGCTGCACTTCAACGGCGGGACGAACCCGCGGCCTGGCGCGCAGACGGCCGGAATCAACGCCCAGTGGGAGGTTTACGTCGGCACCGCGCATGCCAGCGGCCCCGATGCGCGCCGGCTGGGCGATGCCCTGCAGATCGGCACCTACGAGATGCTGCAGCTGGTCTGCGCCAACCTGCACAACCTGGACGCCGGTGACGACGGCAGCCTGCAGCTGCAGCGCGTGGAGAACCTGTTCACCGGCGCTGTCGACCGGCAGGGCCTCACGGTGTACGGGGCCATCTTCTCGCAGCCGATGCAGTTCGACCTGACGCTGCCGCAGGGCCTGGACGACTTCGAGACCTTCCACGCGCAGTACGACGTGCCGCCCCACAGCACGCTGACCGACCACCAGGCCTGGCTGGCCGCCAACTACGCCACCAGCCGGCCTGATGCGCAAGACACCGTGCAGCTGCCCGTGCAGCCCTGACCAACCCCCACAGGAGCCATTGCATGCCCGACACCACCGTCACCATCAGGCCGGCCGCCGGCCTGGTGGTGCGAGACCCCGCCACCCGCGCGCCGCTGGCGACCGAGGGCGAGCTGAAGACGCTCGACACCTACTGGAGCCGCCGCCTGCTCGATGGTGATGTGCACCTGGTGGCCGATGCGGCCGCCACGACCCAACCCGCGGCCAAGGCCGCTTTGAAGGCACCTCAAGGGAGCGCCCAATGACCCTCAGCTTCAACGCCATCCCGATCAACATCCGCACGCCTGGCCAGTACATCGAGTTCGACAACTCGCGTGCCCTGCGCGGCCTGCCGGCCATCGAGCACAAGATCCTGGTGCTGGGCCAGCGCCTGACCACCGGCACGGTGGCGGCCGGTGTGCCCACGCGCATCCTGACTGCGGCGCAGGCCGAGGAGTACTTCGGTCGCGGCTCCATGCTGGCGGCCATGCTGGGCGCCCTGAAGGCCGCCAACACCTACACAGAGTGCTGGGCCGTGGCGCTGGACGACAACGGCGCGGGCGTGGCGGCCACCGGCACCATCACCCTGGCAGGCAGCCCCACCAAGTCGGGCACGCTCAACTGCTACATCGGCGGCAAGGTGGTGCAGATCGCGGTGGCCAGCGGCGCCACCGCCAGCGCGCTGGCCACGGCGCTGGGCGCGGCGATCATGGCCGACTCAACGCTGCCGGTGACGGCCACCGTGCTGGGCGCGGTGGTGACGCTGACCGCCCGCCACAAGGGGGAGGCGGCCAACGGCCTGGACGTGCGGTTCAGCTACTTCAGCGGCGAGCGCACTCCCGATGGCCTGACCACCACCGTGGTGCCCCTGGGCAGCGGAACCAGCAACCCCGACGTGCAAGCGGCCATCACCGCCATCGGCGACGAGCAGTACCACACCGTGGTGATGCCCTACACCGACAGCAGCAACCTGGGCAAGCTGGAGACGCTGCTGGCCACCCGCTTTGGCCCGATGGTGCAGAAGGAAGGCCACGCCTTTGCCGCGGCGGCCGGCAGCCACGCCACCATCACCACGCTGGGCGGCGCGCGCAACAGCCCGCACCTCACCATCATGGGCGCCGGTAAGAGCCCCACGCCCACCTGGGTGTGGGCCGCGGTGGCGGCGGCCGTCGATGCCTACGAGCCCGACCCCGCCCGGCCGCGCCAGACGCTGGTGCTGCCCGGCGTGCTGGCCCCGGCGATCGCCGACCGCTGGACGCGCGACGAGCGCAACCTGGCGCTGTTCGACGGCATCAGTACCACGGTGGTGGATGCGGGCGGCCAGGTGCTGATCGAGCGGTTGATCACCACCTACCAGACCAATGCCTTCGGCGTGGCCGACACCAGCTACCTGGACGTGGAGACAGTGCGCACCATCGCCTACCTGCGCTACACCGTGCGGGCGCGCATCGCGCAGAAGTTCCCGCGGCACAAGCTGGCCGACGACGGCACGCTGTACGGCCCCGGCCAGGCGGTGGTGACGCCCAAGGTGATCCGCGACGAGCTGGTGGCGCTGTTCATGGACTGGATGGACGCCGGCCTGGCCGAGGGCCTGGAGCAGTTCAAGACCGACCTGCTGGTGCAGCGCGCCTCGGGCGACCCGAACCGGGTGGACGCGATCATCCCGCCCGACGTCGTCAACCAGTTCCGCGTGTTCGCGGCGCAGGTGCAGTTCCGCCTGTAGGCCCTTGCTTTAGCGCACGCGAAAGGACACAGATGACGATCCAAGTGACGATCAGGCACGCTGATGAAGGCAGTGCCGCCACCCTGAAGGTGACGGTGGTCACCGTGGGCAACCCCGAGGCCAGCGAGCAGGTGATCCAGCTCACCGGCGGGCAGGAGGCCACGGTGCATGTGCACAAGGGCCAGTTCGTGATGGTCGACGAGAAGGGAGCCTGACATGGGCAAGGTGCATTCGCAGGCATACATCAAGACCGACGGCAAGCTGCTGCAGACGCTGGATGGTGCCAAGCTGGACAAGGGCGGTGTGGAGCGATCGCCGGTGATGGGCTCGACCGGCCTGCATGGCTACAGCGAGGTGAAGAAGCCCGGCATGCTGACCTGCGAGATCTCGTTGGCCCAGGGCACCAGCCTGGCCGAGATCGAGAAGATCACCGACGCCACCGTCACCTACGAGGCCGACACCGGCCAGACCTACGTGATCCGCCACGCCTTCGTCACCAAGACCCTGACGGTGCAGGCCGGCGAGGGCGGCAAGGTGGCGGTGGAGTTCTGCGGCGATCCGGCCGAGGAGATGCTCTCGTGAGCGCGCCCATCCCGCACCCGCTGAAGCACCCGGTGGAGCTGAAGCGCGCCGATGGCAGCGTGATCGAGACCATCAGCGAACTGCAGCTGCACCGCCTGAAGGGCGGCGATGCGCGCAAGGTGCTGAATCTGCGTGAGAAGGGCGCGGGCGACTTCATCGCCGCGCTGCTGTGCGCCAGCGCGCGCATTCCGCCCAGCACCTTCGATCAGCTGGACGCCGAGGACATCGTGGCCGCGGCGGAGGTGGCGGGCGGTTTTTTGGGGGTTGCCCCAGCAATCTCGAAGACGTGATTGCCGACGTGGCCTTCACGCTGCACCAGCCCATCCCGGTGCTGGAAGCGATGGAGGTGGATGAGCTGATGGCCTGGCACCGCCAGGCCATTCGCATCAACAAGCTGATCAACGAGGCCCCGAAGTGAGCAACCTGCGCCTGCAATTCGTGATCGATGCGGTAGACCGCGCGACCGCGAATGTCACGCGCATCACCAAGTCGATCGACAAGCTCTCGGAGCCGGCGCGTCGTGTGCGCGCATCGCTGAACAACCTTCTCGACGCCAGCCGCATGGATCGCGTGCGTGATGCGATCGGCGAGCTGGGCGGCCGCCTGCAGGCCGTCCAGGCCTGGGGCCGTGGTGTGGTTGCAGTTGGTGCGGCAGTTGCCATCGCAGCCGGCGGTGCCGGCTTTGCGCTGAAGAGCAACATCGACGCGGTCGACGCCATGCTCGACCAGGCCAAGAAGCTGAACATCCCCATCGAGATGTATCAGCGGCTCGGTTACGCGGCTCAGATGAACGGCAGCAACAGTCAAGAGATGGGCCAGGCGCTGCAGTTCATCAGCCAGAACATGGTGGAGGCCATCAACGGCAGCAAGGAAACCGCGCTGTGGTTCGCCCGCGTCGGCATCAGCATGGATGCGCTGCGCAAGATGAACGCGGTGCAGGTGATGGAGGCAATCGCCGACCGGTTTGCCGCGGTGGGTGATGCTGGCCAGAACGCTGAGAAGAAGATCGCGCTGATGCGTGCGCTGATGGGCCGCAGCGGTGCTGAACTGAAGCAGACGCTGGACCTCGGTTCGGCAGGGCTGCGCAAGTTCTACGCTGAAGCCGACGCGCTGGGTGGTGTGGTGTCTGTTGAAGTCGCCGAGGCGATGGGCGACTTCAACGACAACTGGGACCGCATGCGCTTCAGCATGACTGGCGCGGTGTCGGCGATCGCCTCAGCCGCGCTGCCGGTGCTCAACGACCTGGTGCAGCGCATCACGAACTGGACCGTTGCAAACAGAGCCCTGATCGCAACGCGCCTGGCCGAGTATGTCGAGCAGATCGTGCCGCGGCTGCCGGCGATCGCCACCTCGCTGGCGCAGATCGGCGGCGCGCTGGTCACCGTCATCGGCCTGGCCGATCGCTTCGCTCAGGCGCTGGGCGGCTGGGAGACGGTGTTTGCCATCGTCACCGGGGTGATCCTGGGCCAGGGCCTGTTCGCGCTGTCGATGCTGGTGCCTGCCATCTACGCAGTTGGTGTGGCGCTGATGGCCACGCCCTTTGGCTGGTTTGCTGCTGGCGTGGCCGGGCTGGCTGCCGGTGCGGCACTGGTCTACTCGAAGTGGGAGCCGATCAAGACCTTCTTCTCCGAGCTCTGGGCCAGCATCATCAACGGTCTGAACCGTCTGGACAGCATGATGCCCAGTTGGCTGCCGCGCGTGCCCCAGATCGGCGCTGCCGGCGCCGCCGCAGCGCCTGCAGCGCCGGTGCCCGGCTCGGCTGTGGGTGCAGCTGCGCCCAGCGCGATCGCGCAGCGCGGCGGGCCCTTCAAGGCCGAGGTGGGCGGCACGCTGAAGATCGAGTTCGACGGCAACGGCCAGCCGCGTGTTCGCGAGCTGCGCAAGGCGCCGGGCAGCGTGCTCGACTTCGACGTGTACAGCGGCCAGGTGATGGCGGGCTCATGACCTGGCGTGACCAGCTCCAGGCGGCATCGTTCCGCGGTGTGCCGTTCTTTGTGGACAGCCACGAGGCGGTGTTGGGCCGCCGCGGCCAGGTGCACGAGTTCCCGCAGCGGGACACGCCCTATGTCGAAGACCTGGGCCGCAGAGCACGGGTTTTCACGGTCGAAGCCTTCGTGCTGGGCGGCGACTATATGCAGACCCGGAACCGGCTGCTGCAGGCGATCGAGCAGCCAGGCCCGGGTGCGCTGGTGCACCCGTACATGGGCGAGGTGCGCGCGTCGCTGGTCGACTGCAAGCTGCGCGAGGCCACGGCCGAAGGCGGCATGGCGCGGATCACCATGCAGTTCGTGGAGGCGGGCACGGCGCGTTTCCCAACGGCCAGCGTCAGCACCTCGGCGGCTGTGACGGCCTCGGCCGACTTCGCTGCGCAGGCGGTTCAAAGCAACTTCGAGCGGCGCTATGCAGTGGCCGGCAAGCCGGCCTTTGTGGCCGAGGCCAGTGGCAACGTCTTCACATCGGCGCTGGGTGGCATGCAAGGCGCGCTGTCCAAGGTGCGCGGTGCTGCAGACCAGGTGGCCAAGCTGCAGCGCATGGTCGACAGCTACAAGCGCGACCTGACCACGCTGATCTACGTGCCGGCCAGCGCAGCCCAGGCGCTGGTGGGCAGCATCCGCCAGCTGGTGCGCAGCGTGGCTACGGCGCCGCGCGATGCGCTGAGCCTGGCACGTGCGCTCTACCGCTTCGGCAGCCTGCTGCCGCCGGTGGCTCCCAACACGACCAGCCGGCGTGCCCAGGCAGTGGCCCAGGCCGAGATGGTGCGCCTGGTGCGGGTGGTGGCCGCGGCCGAGGGCGCCCGTGCTGCGACAGGCGTGGTGTGGGAGAGCTACCAGGACGCGGTGACCGCGCGCAACGACCTGGTCGACACGCTCGACGAGGTGATGTTGTCGGCCGACCTGGCCGACGAGGTGTACCAGGCCCTGCACGCATTGCGGACTGCAGTGGTGCGTGACGTTGCCGCCCGCGGCGCTGATCTGGCCCGGCTAGTGACCTGGACTCCGCAAGGCACCGTGCCTTCGCTGGCGCTTGCGCAGCAGCTGTATGCCAACGCGCTGCGGGAGCCTGAGCTGCTGCAACGCAATGGGGTGCGCCATCCGCTGTTCGTCGCTGGCGGCGTGCCGCTGGAGGTGCTGGCAGATGGTTGAGAGTCAGATCGATCTGCTGGCTGGTGGCCGCAGTCATGCGGGCTGGCAAAGCGTGCAGGTTCGGCTGGGCATGGATCAGTGCGCTGGCGGGTTCCGCTTGATGGTGAGCGAGCGGTGGATCGGCCAAGATCTGGACTGGGCGATCCCTGCGGGCGAGCGGTGCGAGCTGCTGATCGGCGGCGAGACCGTCATCACCGGCTGGGTTGATGAGACGCGGCTGAGCATGGACGCCGGCAGCCACCAGGTCGAGCTGAGCGGACGTGACGCTACTGGCGACCTGGTCGACTGCAGTGCCGTGCGCAAGGCGGGACAGTGGCGGGGCCTGCGCATCGAGCAGATCGCGACCGAACTGGCCGCGCCGTTCGGTGTTGCGGTGCGTGCGGATGTGGACACCGGCAAGCCACTGCCGAGCTTTGCGCTGCAGGAGGGCGAGACGGCATTCGAAGCGATCGAGCGTGCAGCACGCATCCGCGCGCTGCTGCTGGTGAGCGACGGCCGCGGCGGGCTTCTCATCACACGCGCAGGCACGCAGCGCGTGCCAACCCCGCTGGTGCTGGGCGAGAACATCCTGCAGGCGCGGGTAGGCCTGGACATGCGGGACCGGTTCAGCAGCTACATCGTCAAGGGCCAGGCGCCGGGCAATGACTTCTTCAGTGGGCCCAGCGCGTCGCAGATCAAGGCCCTCGCCAGCGACACCGGCGTGAAGCGGTACCGGCCGCTCATCATCACCAATGACGCGCCCGATCTGGCTGCCACGCTCACGCAACGCGCCGAGTGGGAAGCCAACGTTCGGGCCGCGCGGTCGCTGGACGTCGAGCTCACGGTGCAGGGATGGCGGCACGCCGGAGGTCTGTGGCGGCCCAACACGCTGGTGTCCGTGATTGCCACGGCATTGCGGCTGGATGCCGATCTTCTGGTCACCAACGTTCTGTACTCGCTGGATGATCAAGGCACCACCACCGCCTTGCGCCTCACGCGGCCCGACGCATACACGGCGCTGCCGCTGAAAGCGGCTGCAGTTGGCTCAGCAGGATTCTGGACGCTGCCGGCAAAGGATGGGCGATGAGCGGCGCGCTTCAACGTGCGATGCGGCCAATGCTGCAGCGCCTGCAGCTGATGATCGGCCGCGCGGTGGTGCTGCTGGTGAACGACGGCAGCAAGCTGCAGGGCCTGCAGGTTAGCCTGCTCGCCGACGAGGTGCGCGACCAGGTCGAGCGCTTCCAGAACTACGGCTTCACCAGCCACCCGCTGCCGGGCGCTGAGGCCGTGGCGGCCAGCGTGGCCGGCAACCGGGACCACGTACTGGTGATCGCGGTGGACGATCGCCGGTACCGGCTGACCGCGCTGCAACAGGGCGAGGTGGCGATCTACACCGACGAGGGCGACAAGATCGTGATCAAGCGAGGCGGCACCATCGAAGTGACGGCGGCGACCAAGGTGGTGCTGGACACGCCGCTGGTGCAGTGCACGGGCGACGTGACGGTGGCCGGCACGGTGACGGCCGGCGTGGATGTGGTGGCCGACGGCATCAGCCTGGTGGGCCACCGCCACGGCGGTGTGGACACCGGCGTGGGCAACACCGGGGTGCCTGTATGAGCGACCTGCGGACCGTATGGCGCGACCTGGGTGGCGACTGGCTGGTGGCCGGCCCGTCCCTGGCAGAAGACGACGGGCTGGAGACCGCCGTGGTGCTGAGCCTGTTCACCGACCGCGTCGCGGCCGAGGGCGACACCGCGGTGGAGCCCACTGCCCGCCGTGGCTGGTGGGGCGACGCTTACCCCGAGGTGGCTGGTGACCAGATCGGCAGCAGGCTGTGGCAGCTGGCCCGTGAGAAGCAGCTGCCCGCTGTGCTGGCACGCGCTGAGCTGTATGCCCGCGAGGCCCTGCAGTGGCTGGTGGACGATGGTGTGGCCAGCAGCGTTACGGTGCAGGCCGAGGTGGTGCGCCAGGGCGTGCTGGGCCTGCTGGTCACCATCACGCGCAGCGCGACGCCGGTGATCCGATTCCGCTTCGAAACCTTCTGGAAGGGGGCTTGAATGCCTTTCTCACGCCCATCGCAAGCTGACCTGATCGACCGCGCGGCGGCCGACATCGAGGCCGGCCTGCCTGGCACCGATGCGCGGCTGCGCCGCAGCAACCTGGCCGTGCTGGCCCGCATGCATGCCGGCGGGGTGCACGGCCTCTATGGCTACCTGGACTGGCTGGCGCAGCAGCTGCTGGTGGACACGGCCGAGACGATCTTCCTGGACCGGCACGCCGGCATTTGGGGTGTGCTGCGGGTGCCGGCCGCCTTCGCCTCGGGCCCGGTGGCGGTGACAGGCACCAGCGGTGTGGTAGTGCCCACGGGCACCCAGATGCTGCGCAGTGACGGAGCAGCCTTTGTTTCGACGGTCGATGTGACGCTGGCATCGGGCACGGCTTCGGTGCCGGTGGCTGCGGTCGAGTCGGGGGCAGCTGGTAACGCGCTGGCCGGCACGCAGATGAGCTTTGTGCAACCGCTGGCCGGTGTGGCCAGCGTGGCGGCCGTTGGCGCCGGCGGCCTGGTGGGCGGCGCAGACCGCGAGACCGACGACGCCCTGCGGGCGCGTGTACTGGCCCGCATCCAGCAAGCGCCGATGGGTGGTGCGCAGGCCGACTACGTGGCCTGGGCGCTGCAGGTGCCGGGCGTGACGCGCGCCTGGTGCTACCCGCTCGAGGGCGGCCCCGGCACGGTGACCGTGCGCTTCGTGCGCGACGGCGACGCCAGCCTGATTCCAGACAGCGGCGAGGTGGCAGCCGTGCAGGCCTACATCGACGATCGCCGCCCGGTGTGCGCGCAGGTGACGGTGGCGGCGCCAACCGCGCTGCCGCTCGACATGGCCATCACGCTAACCCCGAACACGCTGGCGGTGCGCAATGCCGTCACGGCCGAGCTGGCCGACGTGCTGCAGCGCGAGGCCTACCCCGGCGGCACCATTCTGCTGAGCCACCTGCGCGAGGCGATCAGCGTGGCGGCCGGCGAGACCAACAGCGTGCTGACCACGCCGACTGCGGACGTGGCGCACAGCGCTGGCCAGATGCCGGTGCTGGGCACCATCACCTGGAGTTGATGCGATGGCCGTGGTGCGCAGGCTGACGGAGGGCGACGGCGCGCAGCTGCTGGAAGACCCAGTGCTGCAGAAGCTGACCGTGTCCGTGCGGCGCGATGTGGTGGCCTACATCGCCGACCTGCTGGACACCACCCGGCCCGATCGCGCGGCCGGGTTGCTGGGCTTCAACATCGCGATCAACTACCCGCCGGGCACCGTAGGCGCCCGGCTGAAGGCAATCCTCACCGGCATTGGTGAGGGCCAGCCCTGGGCCGATGTGGACGCGCTGGTGGCCGAGCTCGAGGGCCGGCTGGGTGAGACTGCCCTGGACCCGTCGATCGTGGCGCTGCTTGAGCTGATCGACCAGCCGGGCACGGGCCTGCTGGCGCGCGTGGATGACCTGCAGGCTGCCTATGGCGACACGGTGGCCGCCGCTGCCAGTGCTAGCGCCGCAGCCGATGCAGCTGCCGATGCGGCCACGGCAGCGGCTGACGCGCTGATGGCCAGCAATGCCGCCGCCGTGAGCGCTGGTGACGCGCTGGAGAGCGTGACGCTGACCCAGGATGCCAAGCTGGCCGCGGAGACGGCAGCTGGCGCTGCCAGCGCCAGCGCGACCACGGCAGCCACGTCGGCCAGCAGCGCGGCAGGATCGGCCAGCACTGCCAGCACCCAGGCCGGCCTTGCCGCGGCATCAGCAAGCACGGCGTCTGGCGCCGCGGTAGCGGCCGTCGAGTCTGCTCAGTCGGCCAGCACCTCCGCAACGGCAGCCGGCTCAGCGGCAACGGCAGCAAACAGCGCCAGGCTGTCAGCCGAGACGGCGGCGGGCTCAGCGAGCACTGGCGCATCCAGCGCCGCCAGCTCGGCCACATCTGCCGCTGGCTCGGCGAGCACGGCCAGCACAAAGGCGACTGAGGCTGCCACGGCGGCTGCAGCTGGGGCCGGCTCGGCCAGTGCTGCCAGCACCTCGGCATCCAATGCATCCGCCTCTGCCACCCAGGCGGCCAACAGTGCCAGCGCTGCCAACAGCGCCAGGCTGTCGGCAGAAACTGCTGCCAGCAATGCAGCGGTGAGTGCGGGCAATGCAGCCACCTCGAGCAGTGACGCTGCCTCAGCTGCAGCAAGCGCCAGCACCTCTGCGAGCGCCGCAGCTACCTCGGCGAGCAATGCGCTGGGCAGTGCGAACGCCGCGGCGACTTCGGCCAGCAATGCTTCCACCGCGGCGACCGCCGCCAGCACCTCGGCCAATGCGGCAAGCGCGTCAGCCAACACAGCGGCCACCAGGGCGAGTGAGGCTGCCACCTTTCGGAACGAGGCGGCGAGCTCCAGCTCATCGGCGAGCAGCAGCGCGGCGACTGCTACCTCTCAAGCGGGTGTGGCGGCATCGGCAGCTGGTTCGGCGGGTTCGTCAGCGTCGGCGGCTTCGAACTCGGCCGCCAGTGCCAGTGCCTCGGCATCGAACGCGGCTGGATCAGCCAGTGCAGCGGCATCCCACTACAGCGCGACGGTTGCAGCGACAGGCGAGCTGACCGCAGAAGTCGAGAGCCTGTCTCAAGCCATTGCCGGCCCCAACGGGGTGACCGCACAGCAAGTGCTGAAGGTCAGCGCAACGCGCAGTGACGGCAAGAAGGTGTTCGGTGCCATTGGCTTGGCGGCCACCGCGCCGAACGATGCCACGGGCGGGCAGAGCGAGATCATCCTGCAGGCCGACAGGCTGCTGTTTGTGCCGCCCGGCAACCCGAACGCGGCGCCAGCGCAGCTGTTGGATGTGGCCGTGGTCGACGGGGTGACAACGCTGGCAGTGCCGGCTGCCCGCATCGGCGACCTGACCGTCGGTACCGCGAAGATCGGCAACCTGGCGGTCATCACCGAGAAGCTGGCGAACAACGCCGCCACCGTGACGTCGAGCGTGGTGCTTGCCAGCAATGCTGGGTTCACCCAAGGCGGGCTGGTGCCCATCATGGCCATGTCGATCACCACCGGCGGCGCGCCGTTGCTGATCCTGTGCGAGGCCACCTTCTTTGCGGACATCGACACGGACTCGGTGTCGATCGCGATCTTCGCGGGCTCCTCACAGGTCTACGTCAGGGAGGGCCCCATCTCGCAGAACGGCATTCTCAGCACCGGGCTCTTTGCGGTCTACCTGGGCAGCACGTCGTCCTCTGGTCCGGTCACGATCACGATGTCGGCCACCTGCAATGGTGCGCCCTGCACGATGTTGGCCACCGGTGGACGCACCTTCATGTGGGCGTTGGGAGCGAAGAAGTGATCCGCGTTGCAGCATGCGATCAGGCGGGTGTGGTGCGCTTCGTCATCGACAGCGTCGACGGCGAGCTGCCATCGATGCCAGGGGTCAGCTTCGTCGAGGTGGAGCCTGACTTCAACGGCGACGGGCTGCAGCTGGTCGATGGGCAGTTCGTCCCGCGGCTGGATGCCGACCAGGTGGCTCAAGAAGCGGCCGAGCGCCTGGTGCTCCACAAGCGCCGAAACCAGCTGCTGGCGAGCGACTGGACGCAGCTGCCGAACGCGCCCCTGGCCGCTGAGCAACGGGCAGCCTGGGAGACGTACCGGCAGGCGCTGCGCGACATCACGGACCAGCCTGGCTACCCGTTGTCGATCGACTGGCCGTTGAAGCCTGGCAATGCTGGATGACTACCTCTACCTGGTCGCGCCATCCGGGGCCTACCTGGTGTGGCGTGACGCCTACCTGATCTGGGAGACCTCGATGCTGCAGCAGCTGCGCCAGCAATACGGCCTGGTGCAACACACCCAGGATGAGTACCGCGATGCGCTGGCGGGCCTGCTGCCAACGGGCGCTGCCTGGCCGCGCGATCCGGCATCTGCCCTGCTGCAGCTGGTGCGCAGCTTCGCTGCCGAGCTGGAGCGGCTGGACATGCGGGCTGCACAGCTGCTGGCCGAAACCGACCCGGCGACCACCACGGAGCTTCTGCCCGACTGGGAGCGCGTGGTCGGCTTGCCTGATCCGTGCGTCACCACGGGCCAGACGGTGGC
The DNA here is from genome assembly GCF_005403045.1 of Pseudaquabacterium pictum. Classification (GTDB taxonomy): domain Bacteria; phylum Pseudomonadota; class Gammaproteobacteria; order Burkholderiales; family Burkholderiaceae_C; genus Pseudaquabacterium; species Pseudaquabacterium pictum. The sequence goes on along the minus strand of NZ_BJCL01000009.1, from coordinate 19,399 downwards.
CGAGCGGCGCCAGGCGCTTGAAGGGCGGCTCACCAGTGTGGGAGGGCAGTCGAGGCGGTTCTTCATCGAGCTGGCGGCGCGCCTGGGCTACAGCATCACCATCGATGAGTTCGCATCAGCCGCTGCGGCCACGGCTGCGGGGATTTCGTTCACCGGCGACGGCTGGGCGCACACCTGGCGCGTGAACATCCCGACGACTGTGGCAGTGACACCTTTCCGCGTGGGTGCCGGGGCGGTGGGGGAGCCGCTGCGGGTGTGGAGCAACGAGGTGATCGAGTGCCAGTTCAACCGGTACAAGCCCGCCCACACCCGCGTTCTGTTTGCCTACGCGGCCTGATCCAGGCTGCACTGAAGGGGGATTGACCATGCATCGAATTGACGGGCCGGCAGCGGCGCCTGGTGGGTACTTCACCGAGGGCGACCCGTCGGTTGGGACGCCGGCAACCGTGGTGACCGACGACTGGATGAACGCGGTTCAGGCGGAGATCGAGGCGGTGGCTACCTCGGCCGGCGCGGCGCTGAACAAGGCCGACAACACACAGATGCTGACGGCGATCCGCTCGTTGATCGCCGCCTCGATTCCGGCCGGCGCCGTGCAGGCGTTTGCCCGCGCGAGTGCACCGACCGGGTGGTTGGTTTGCGACGGGGCGACGATCAGCCGCACCGCCTACCCGGTGTTGTTCGCTGCGATCGGGGTGGTGTTCGGTGCTGGCGACGGCAGCACGACGTTTCGCCTGCCCGATCTGCGGGGCGAGTTCATCCGCGGCTTGGACGGCGGGCGTGGAGTGGACGCCGGCCGCGCGCTGGGGTCTTCGCAGGCACAGCAGGTGCAGCATCACAAGCACGTGGTGCCCCAGGGTGAGAACGGTCAGGCCCTGTTCGGGACGACGGCGACCAGCCTCTACAACGGCATCGGCGCCAGCGACACCAACAACCCGCGGCCCCACACGAACGACGGTTCGGACTACGACGGCCCGGTGAACGCCGCGGGAGTGGTAGGTTCGGAAACCAGGCCGCGGAACGTGGCGCTGCTGTACTGCATCAAGACCTGAGGCGCACCAGGGCGGTGCGAATGCGACACTTGGTCTGGGGCATCAAACCATTTGACGTGATGCCTCAAACCATGTGGCGCGTTACAGGACGTCGGGTACCTGGCCGACGGAAGTAGAGGCGGAGTCCTATGCGCCGCTTGCGGCGTGTAGGACGGGGGACATGGAGTCGGCCAGGTACCCGGCGGCCTCGGCCTCGCGCCGAAGATGGCAAGTCGGCAACTTCCGCTTCGAGTCCAGAGCAGCCCGACCCGCTCAGCGTCCGATCGTCACCACGATCTTCCCCGTCACCTCGCGCCGCGCCATCGCCGTCAGCGCCTCCTTGGCCTGCGACAGCGGGAATCGCGCGCCGATCGACGGCCGCAGCACGCCGGTCTCGGCCAGGCGGTGCACCGCGGCCAGGTGTTCGGCATGGTGGGCCGGGAAGTGGCGGCCGTACTCGCCGGCGCGCACGCCCACCACGCTGAAGCCCTTGATCAGCGGCCGGTTGCTGTCAATGCTGGCGATGCGGCCGCTGGCGAAGCCCAGCACCAGCAGCCGGCCGCCGAAGGCGGTGCAGCGGGCGCTCTCGTCGAACACATCGCCACCCACCGGGTCGGCCACCACATCGGCGCCGCGACCGCCGGTGGCCTCCAGCACCGCCGCGCGGAAGCCGCTGGACGGCAGCACCTGCACGCCCAGTGGCACCAGTTCGGCCAGGCGCTCGGGCTGGGTGGCGGTGGCGATCACCTGGGCGCCCAGGTGCAGACCGATCTGCACGCAGGCCTGGCCCACGCCGCCACGCGCGCCGTGCACCAGCAGCGTCTCGCCACGCTGCAGCCGGCCGATGCGGGCCAGCGCCACCCAGGCGGTCAGGCCGGTCACCATCACCGCGGCGGCGGCGTCCAGCGGCATGCCGGCCGGCAGGGCGCGCAGGCTGGCGCCGGGCACCACCACCTGCTCGGCCAGCAGGCCGTGCTTGCCGCCCAGGCCGACGCGGTCGCCCGGCGTCCAGCCGCTGTCGGGCCCGGCTTCGACCACCACGCCGGTGCCTTCCATGCCCGGGATGTAGGGCACCGGCGGCTTGAACTGGTACAGGCCGCGGGTCATCAGCAGATCGGGGAAGTTCAGCGCCACCGCCGCCATCGCCACCCGCACATCGGCCGGGCCCATGGGCGGCAGCGGCCAGCGGCGCAACTGCAGGCTGGCCAGGTCGTCGGCCAGGTGCTCGCAGACCAGGGCCAGGGTGTCGGTGGGTGCAGGCATGCGCGGGTGCTCCAGGGTTGGCGCAGGATTCTGGAAGTGCCGCCACGCCGGCCGGGTCACCCAGGCGACCCCGGGCGACTGACGTGCCGCTGTCAGGTGCCGGGGTACATTCGCCGGCTGGCCATGTCCGACACCCCCACCCCCCTGACCCCACATGCCGCCCCGGCCCCCGCGCCGCGCCCGGCCCCGCATCCGCTGCCCAACGCACGCCATGTGGCGCGCCTGCCGCCGGGCACGCCGCTCGACGGCCTGCACCGCATCCGCCAGGCCGCCTACCAGTTGCCGCAGGTGGTGGCCGCGCACGACATGCCCGCCGACCTGGTGGCCGAGCACGCGCCCGACGCCGATGCCCGCATGGACGCCCTGGGCCTGCTGCTGCTGCAGAAGGGCGTGCCGGGCCAGCGCCCCAGCCGCTGGCTGGCGCCGTCGCTGATCACCACCGCGCTGCAGCACCTGGATGCCGTGGGCACCGGCCCCAAGCTGCGCGGGCTGATGACCGAGCGCAGCGGTGTGCTGGAAGCCCTGGGCATCAGCCGCGCCGGCCCCGACAGCTGGGAGCGCCAGGCCACCCACATGGTCCACCTGGCCCAGCATGGCTGGCGGGTGCCGGTGGTCTTCCTCACGCCGCTGGACGCCGCGCCGGTGTGGCGCTTCTTCCGCGACGGCGACAAGGCCGCCCTGCTGCTGGCCCTGCGCGATGTGCCCGACTACCCCCACGCCACCGCGCTGCAGGCCGCGCTGGACACCCTGGTGGAGCAGGCCGGCCACATCAACCCCGGCCGGATCGACAGCCTGCTGCCCGGCCTGACCGCCGAGTGCAGCACGCCACAGCCGCTGGAGGGCCTGCGCGCCGCCTGCACCCGCGCGCTCGACCGCTGGGCCAACCGCGTCAACGAGCTCGACACGCTGGACGACCTGAGCAGCGAGCTGGCCTTCCAGGGCTACCCCGACAGCTTCAAGACCGCCCGCCGGGCCAACCGCACGGTGACGCTGTTCGTCGGCCCGCCCAACAGCGGCAAGACCCACCAGGCCTTCGAGCGCCTGGCCACCTGCGAGCGCGGCGTCTACCTGGCGCCGCTGCGCCTGCTGGCGCTGGAAGGGCGCGATCGGCTGATGGCCCGCGGCGTGCCCTGCAGCCTGCGCACCGGCGAGGAAAGCGCGCCGGTCGAGGGCGCCCGCGTCGTCAGCAGCACCATCGAGATGATGGGCACCGGCGACCTGATCGACGTGGCGGTGATCGACGAAGCCCAGATGATCTTCGACCCCAGCCGCGGCTGGGCCTGGACGCAGGCCATCGTCGGCGCACCGGCCAAGGAACTGCTGATCATCTGCAGCGCGTATGCCGTGCCCGCCATCGAGAACCTGCTGGGCCTGTGCGGCGAGCGCTGCACCGTGCGCCACTTCGAGCGCAAGCAGCAGGTGCAGCTGCTGCCGGCGGCCGTGCCCATCGCCAGCCTGAAGCTGGGCGACGCGGTGGTGGCCTTCAGCCGCAAGGATGTGCTGATGCTGCGCGACCAGGTCTCGGACAACGGCAAGTCGGTCAGCGTGATCTACGGTGCCCTGCCGCCGGAGGTGCGCCGCCGCGAGGCCGAGCGCTTCGCCACCGGCCAGACCGAGGTGCTGGTGGCGACGGACGCCATCGGCATGGGCCTGAACCTGCCGATCCGCCGGGTGCTGTTCTCCACGCTGACCAAGTTCGACGGCGAGGGCGACCGCACCCTGGACGAGAGCGAGGTGCACCAGATCGCCGGCCGCGCCGGCCGCTACGGCATCCATGAAGAAGGCTTTGCCGGCGTGCTGGCCGAGGCCGAGCCCAGCGCCGGCCGCACGCTGCGGGAACTGCTGGCGCTGCAGCCGCGGGCGCCGCGGCACTTCAAGGCGCCGGTGGCACCGAACTGGTGGCACATCGAGACCATCGCCGGCAAGCTGGGCAAGCGCAAGCTGCGCGAGGTGCTGGGCGTGTTCGTCGAGCAGCTGACGCTGGACAACGCCCACTTCGCAGTGGCCGAGCTGGCGCAGATGCTGGAGATCGCTGGCCACCTGGACGAACGCGCCGCGCCGCTGAGCCTGCGCGAACGCTTCCTCTACGCCCAGGCGCCAGTGGACACCCGCACCGATCAATTGATGCAGCAGTTCCTGGGCTGGACCGAGCGCCATGCCTGGGACGGCCAGGCCGGCGAGCCCGGCTTCCTGCACGAGGTCAGCGAGAACAGCCGGCTCGACCGCATGGAGCAGGTGCTGCGCGCCTGCACCCTGTGGCTGTGGCTGGACCAGCGCTTTCCCAATGTGTTCGGCTACGTGGACGAGGTGCAGGCCCAGCGTGAACGGCTGAACGACGGCATCGCCAGCCAGCTGCGGGCGCGCCGGCCGCTGTGGCAGGCGCGCGGTGGCCGGCCGGGCGGCGGGCCACGCGGGCGACGGCGCTAGTCGGTGCCGTCCGGCGGCGGCGTGTCGTCGTCGCCGTCTGCGTCGGCCGGTGCATCGGCCTGCGGGCCGCTCACCCGCTGCACGATGGCGCCGAACACGCTCAGCCCGTCGCGGCCGGTCATCTCCAGCCGCACGGTGTCGCCGATCGCCAGGTACGGCGTGGCCGGCGCGCCCAGCTCCACCGCCTCCACCGCCCGCCGCTCGACGATGCAGCCGAAGCCCTTGGCCGCATCCTGGTTGCTGACCGTGCCCGAGCCGATGATGCTGCCCGCCCGCACGTTGCGCGTCTTCGCCAGGTGGGCGATCAGTTCACCGAAGTGGAACTGCATCTCCGGCCCGGCGTCGTTCAGCCCCACCTTGCGGCCGTTGACGCTGGACTGCAGCGTCCCGTGCACCCGGCCGTGCTGCCAGGCCTCGCCCAGCTCGTCGGGCGTGACGGCCACCGGGCCGAAGGCGGTGGCCGGCTTGCTCTGCACGAAACCGAAGCCCTTGGCCAGCTCGGCCGGCACCAGCTCGCGCAGGCTCCAGTCATTGGCCAGCAGCAGCAGGCGGATGCCGTCCAGGCCCTGGGCCGCATCGGCGCCCATGGCCACGTCGCCGGTGATGACCGCCAGCTCGGCCTCGAAGTCGATGCCCCAGCTGGGGCTGCCGAACCAGGCGTCGTCGCAGGGGCCGAGGAAGTCGTCGCTGCCGCCCTGGTACATCAACGGGTCGGTGGTGGCCGATGGCGGCAGCGTGGCGCCGCGCGCGCGCCGCACCCGCTCCAGGTGCGGCAGGTAGGCCGAGCCGTCGGCCCACTGGTAGGCGCGCGGCAGCGGCGCCATGCACTGGCGTGGCTCGAAGGCGAAGGCATGCCGCGCCTTGCCCTGGTTCAGGGTGACGTACAGATCCTGCAGCTGCGGCGACAGGAAGTTCCAGTCGTCCAGCACCTGCTGCAGCCGGGTGGCGATGCCGGTGGCGTAATGGGCCGTGCTCAGGTCGCGCGAGACGACGACCAGCTGGCCGTCGCGCGAGCCGTCTCGGTAGGTGGCGAGTTTCATCGGGGTGGGGGAGGGCTGGAAGCGACCGGCGGCCGCGCGGTGGCAGCATTGTCCGATGGCCACGCCCAGCGCCTCTGCAGGCTTGCTGCACGCCGCCCCGCGCGGGCCGCGGCGACCCGGCCGCTGGCGGTCGGCGCTGCTGCTGGCCCTGGCAGTGGCCGGCTGGCATGCCTGGTTGGTGGACCGGCTGGCGCCACCGGCCGCGCCGGTCGGCCCGCCCCGGCCTGGGCTGGTGCAGCTGCGCAGCCTGCCGCCGGCCGGCGCACTGCCGGCAGGTGTCGGCTCGACCACGCCGGCCGTTCCGGCATCGCCGCGACCAGCACCGTTGTTGCCACCTGCGTCCCCGCCCGCTCCGCCTGCCGCCCCGGGCCTGGTGGCCGCGGACGCACCGCCGGTGGCTGTCCCACCCGACCGGGCGCCCATGCCGGATGCCGGGCTGCCCATGGCTGCGGAGGCCGCCATCGACACCGAGGCCGACGGCGAAGCCGGCCCCGCCGGCCTGCCGCCGCCGCTGTACCCCACCCAGCTGCCGCCCCCCACGCAGCTGCGCTACGCACTGCTGCACAACGGCCAGGCTGGCGACGCATGGTTGACCTGGCAGCACGACGGCCAGCGCTACCAGCTCACGCTGCAGGCGCAGACGGCGGCCGGTGTGCCGCTGCTGCAGCAGGCCAGCGCCGGTCTGCTGGAGTCCCACGGCCTGGCGCCCGACCGCTTCACCGACCGCCGCCGCCAGGGCCGCACGCAGGCCGCCAACTTCCGGCGCGACACCGGCCAGATCAGCTACTCCGGCCCGCCGCAGCAGCACCCGGCCTGGCCCGGTGCGCAGGACCGGCTGAGCTGGCTGGCGCAGCTGGTGGCGGTGCTGGCGGCCACCGGCAGCCCGCCGCCCGAGGCGGTGACGCTGTTCGTCACCGATGCCCGCGGCCAGGCCGGCCTGTGGCAGTTGCAGCGCCAGCCCGACGAGCTGCTCAGCACGCCTGGCGGCGCCTGGCCGGCGCAGCGCTGGTTGCGCGAGCCGCCGCGGCCCGAAGGCCTGCGCATCGAGGTCTGGCTGCCGGCGGACCCCGCCGGCCCTGCAGGCGCCTGGCCGCTGCGCCTGCGCCTGCTGGTGCCGCGCTCGGGCCACCAACTGGAACTGCTGCGTGCCACGCCGCCTTGAAACCGCCGGCCGCGCCCGCACCTCTTGAGACCAGGAGACCCCATGCAGACCCTCTACAACTCCGACAGTTTCGTGGTCGTGTCCTTCGACCTGCCCGGCGGCGACGATGCCGCGCCCCGCCTGCAGCGCGGCGGGTTCGAGATCGTCGACAAGCTCGCGCGCAAGGAGATCTTCATCGAAGGCGCGCTGGCCGAGCACTTCAAGCAGGGCGTGCAGGCCCTGGTGGACGGCCAGGCGCCAGGCGATGCCGATGCGCTGCACGCGCTGATCGACGACTACATCGCCGGCTACACCGCGCTGGCCCAGCAGCCCGTCGTGCTGCACTGAGCCGGGTAACCGGCAGGCGGGTGGGCTGCCGCGGTGCTCAAGTCGGCCGTGCAGCGGCCGAGATCACCGCATGCCGTCCTGGTTGACCCCCGATCACCTGCCTGGCTGGGCCGTGCCTGCCTTGCTGCTGGTGATGGCCGGCCTGGCGCTGGCGCTGGGCGTGCTGCTGTGGCAGCGCGGCCTGCTGCTGCGCAGTCTGGCGCGCCAGCGCGGCGCGCGCACCGGCGCCGCCGCCGTGCGCGGCCTGCTGGCCGGCGACCGGGTGGCGCAGGCGCTGGATGCCGCCGTCGACCGCTGCGACCGCGAGGCCGGCACGCTGTGCCTGCTGCTGATCAACCTCGACCACCTGCAGGCCGTCAACGACGGCTACGGCCACCTGCAGGCCGATCTGCTGATCGCCGAAGCCGCGGGCCGCCTGCAGCAGCTGGCCGGGCCCGATGCCCAGCTGGCCCGCCTGGGCGGGGTGGAGTTTCTGCTGATGGTGCACACCGATCTGGCGGACGCCTGCGACCTGGCCGACACCGTCTGCCAGGCGCTGGCCCGGCCCTACCCCGTGGCCGGACGTGCCGATGTGACGCTCAGCTGCAGCATCGGCCTGGCCGCCTACCCCGCCCACGGCGCGCGTCCGCGCCTGGTCGGCCATGCCGCGGTGGCCATGCGCCAGGTGCAGCATGCCGGCGGCGGCGACTACATGGTGTTCGACCCGAAGATGGCGGTCGACCAGCGCGAGCAGGCCGAGCTGCTGGCCGACCTGCGCCAGGCGGTGGTGCGCGGCCAGCTGGAACTGGTCTACCAGCCGAAGGTGGACGCACGCAGCCTGCAGATCACCGCCGCCGAGGCGCTGCTGCGCTGGCACCACCCGAAGCGCGGCATGGTCAGCCCGGCTTTGTTCATCCCGCTGGCCGAGCGCCACGGGCTGATCGGCGCCATCGGCAACTGGGTGATCGACGACGCGACCCGCCAGGCCGCGGCCTGGCGGGCGCTGGGCCTGCGCATGCGGGTGGCCATCAACATCTCGGCCTACCAGATGCGGCAGGACGACCTGGTCGACCGGCTGGAGGCAGCGCTGGCGCGCCACAACCTGCAGCCCGGGCGCTTCACCTGCGAGATCACCGAATCGGTGGCGATGGAGGACACGCAGGTCACCCAGCGCAGCTTCGAGCGCCTGCGCCGCGCCGGCCTGCATGTGTCGATCGACGACTTCGGCGTCGGCCAGGCCAGCCTGAGCTACCTGCGCCGCCTGCCGGCGGCCGAGCTGAAGATCGATGCCTCGTTCGTGCAAGACCTGGGCACCAGCGACGATGCCCGCGCCATCGTCGATGCGGTGGTCAAGCTGGCCCATGCCCTGGGCCTGCGGGTGGTGGCCGAAGGCGTGGAGACCGCGCGCCAGCGCGATCTGCTGGTGCAGCTGGGCTGCGACGAGCTGCAGGGCTTCCTGTTCGCCAAGCCGATGCATGCCGCCCAGCTGGCGGTGTGGGCCCAGCTGGCCGACGAGCGCCCGCCGCCGCAGGCGGTGGACTTCCGCGACTCGCTGTTCCTGGACACCCAGCCGGCGGAGGCCTGACGCCCGCACGCCGCAGAGGCGACTTCTACAATCGGCCGATGTCCCGACACACCTACACCCGCGCCGCCGGCCTGCCGGCCCTGCTGCAGCGGCGCATCGCCATCATCGACGGTGCCATGGGCACGATGATCCAGCGCTACAAGCTGACCGAGGCCGACTTCCGCGGTGCGCGCTTTGCCGACCATGGCAAGGACCTGAAGGGCAACAACGACCTGCTGCAGCTGACCCGGCCCGACGTGATCCGCGAGATCCACGACCAGTACCTGGCCGCCGGCGCCGACCTGGTCGAGACCAATACCTTCGGCGCCACCAGCATCGCGCAGGAAGACTACGGCCTGGCCCACATCGCCCGCGAGCTGAACGTGGAAGCCGCCCGCCTGGCCCGCGCCGCCTGCGACGCCGCCAGCACGCCCGACCACCCGCGTTACGTGGCCGGCGCCCTGGGCCCGACGCCGCGCACCGCCAGCATCAGCCCCGACGTGAACGACCCGGGTGCGCGCAACGTCAGCTTCGACGAACTGCGCGCCGCCTACTTCGAGCAGGCCAGCGGCCTGCTCGAAGGCGGTGCCGACCTGTTCCTGGTGGAGACCATCTTCGACACGCTGAACGCCAAGGCGGCGATCTTCGCGCTCGACGAGCTGATGGAGCAGACCGGCGAGCGCCTGCCGGTGATCATCAGCGGCACCGTCACCGATGCCTCCGGCCGCATCCTCAGCGGCCAGACCGTGCCCGCCTTCTGGCACAGCGTGCGGCACGCGCGGCCGCTGGCCGTGGGCCTGAACTGCGCGCTGGGCGCCGCGGTGATGCGGCCCTACATCGAGGAACTGGCCAAGGTGGCCGGCGACACCTTCATCAGCTGCTACCCGAACGCCGGCCTGCCGAATCCGATGAGCGAGACCGGCTTCGACGAGACACCGGAGGTGACCGGCCGCATGCTGGCCGAGTTCGCCCAGGCCGGCTTCGTCAACATCGTCGGCGGCTGCTGCGGCACCACGCCCGAGCACATCGCCGAGATCGCCCGCCGCGTGGGCAGCTACCGGCCGCGCAGCAAGGCCGATCCGCTGTTCAGCGGGCTGCTGGCCGCCTGAGCGGTGTGATGTCACGCCCCGCGGTGCGGCACACGCCGCGGGCGGGGCGGCACCCGTAGAATGCGGGTCTCCCCGAGGAGCGTTGCGACGGCGGTTCAGCCCTGAACCTGCTGCCAGGCTCGGGGCGGTGCCGGTGTCCATCGGTGCCTGGCAACGGCGCTCACCCACCGCCTGCTGCAGGCGCGCCGGGTGAGCCGGGCGCCACAGTGGGCCTGCTGCCTGAACTGCCCATGACCGACGCCACCCAGCCCAGCCCTGTCACCCCGCCGCCGATGCGCCTGGCCGGCCTGGAGCCGGTGACCATCGGTGCCGGCAACCTGTTCGTCAACATCGGCGAGCGCACCAACGTCACCGGCAGCAAGGCCTTCGCCCGGATGATCCTGGAAGGCCGCTATGAAGACGCGCTGAGCGTGGCCCGCCAGCAGGTGGAGAACGGCGCGCAGATCATCGACGTCAACATGGACGAGGCCATGCTCGACAGCGTGGCGGCGATGGAGCGCTTCCTCAAGCTGATCGCCAGCGAGCCCGAGATCGCGCGGGTGCCGATCATGGTCGACAGCTCGAAGTGGAGCGTGATCGAGACGGGCCTGAAGTGCCTGCAGGGCAAGGGCATCGTCAACAGCATCAGCCTGAAGGAAGGCGAGGCCGAGTTCCGCCGCCAGGCCACGCTGCTGCGGCGCTATGGCGCAGCCACCGTGGTGATGGCCTTCGACGAGCAGGGCCAGGCCGACACCTTCGAACGCAAGATCCAGATCTGCGAGCGCGCCTACCGGCTGCTGGTCGACGAGATCGGCTTCCCGGCCGAGGACATCATCTTCGACCCGAACATCTTCGCGATCGCCACCGGCATCGAGGAACACGCCAACTACGCGGTCGACTTCATCAACGCCACCCGCTGGATCAAGCAACACCTGCCGGGCGCCAAGGTGTCGGGCGGCGTCAGCAACGTGAGCTTCAGCTTCCGCGGCAACGAGCCGGTGCGCGAGGCGATCCACACCGTGTTCCTGTACCACGCCATCCGCGCCGGGCTGGACATGGGCATCGTCAACGCCGGCATGGTGGGCGTGTACGACGACATCCCGGCCGACCTGCGCGAGCGGGTGGAAGACGTGGTGCTGAACCGCCGGCCCGACAGCACCGAGCGCCTGCTGGAGGTGGCCGAGAACGTCAAGGGCGCGGCCAAGGACGACACCCAGCGCCTGGCCTGGCGCGCCGGCACGGTGGATGAGCGCCTGAGCCATGCCCTGGTGCACGGCATCACCGACTTCATCACCGAAGACACCGAGGCCTGCTGGCAGCGCATCGCCGCCGCCGGCGGCCGGCCGCTGCATGTGATCGAAGGCCCGCTGATGGCCGGCATGAACGTGGTGGGCGACCTGTTCGGCCAGGGCAAGATGTTCCTGCCCCAGGTGGTCAAGAGCGCCCGGGTGATGAAGCAGGCGGTGGCCCACCTGCTGCCCTACATCGAGGCCGAGAAGAAGCTGCTGCAGGACGCCGGCGGCGATGTGAAGCCCAAGGGCAAGATCGTCATCGCCACGGTCAAGGGCGACGTGCACGACATCGGCAAGAACATCGTCACCGTCGTCCTGCAGTGCAACAACTTCGAGGTGGTGAACATGGGCGTGATGGTGCCCTGCCAGGACATCCTGGCCAAGGCACGCGTCGAGGGCGCCGACATCATCGGCCTCTCCGGCCTGATCACGCCCAGCCTGGAAGAGATGCAGCATGTCGCCGCCGAGATGCAGCGCGACGACTGGTTCCGCATGAAGAAGATCCCGCTGCTGATCGGCGGCGCCACCTGCAGCCGGGTGCACACCGCGGTGAAGATCGCGCCGCACTACGAAGGCCCGGTGGTCTACGTGCCCGACGCCAGCCGCAGCGTGGGCGTGTGCAGCGACCTGCTGAGCGACGAGCGCGCGGCCAAGTTCATCGACGAGCTGAAGACCGACTACGACAAGGTGCGCGCCCTGCACGCCAGCAAGAAGGCCACGCCGCTGGTGACGCTGGCCGCCGCCCGCGCCAACAAGACGCCGATCGCCTGGGCCGGCTACACCCCGCCCCAGCCCAAGTTCACCGGCCGCCGTGTCTTCAAGAACTTCGACCTGGCCGAGCTGGCCGGCTGCATCGACTGGGCGCCGTTCTTCCAGACCTGGGACCTGGCCGGCAAATTCCCCGACATCCTGAAGGACGAGGTGGTGGGCGCCGAGGCGGTGCGGGTGTTCTCCGACGGCAAGCGCCTGCTGCAGCGCGCCATCGACGGCCGCTGGCTGCAGGCCAACGGCGTGGTCGGTTTCTGGCCGGCCAACACGGTGGACGACGACACCATCGCCATCTACACCGACGACAGCCGCACCGAGGTGCTGCTGCACTGGCGCCCGCTGCGGCTGCAGACCGAGCGACCGGTGATCGACGGCGTGAAGCGCCCCAACCGCAGCCTGGCCGACTTCATCGCGCCGCGGGCCGATGCCGGTGGAAAGGATGACTGGATCGGCCTGTTCGCCGTCACCGCCGGCCTGGGCATCGACAAGAAGGTCGCCCAGTTCGAGGCCGACCACGACGACTACCAGGCCATCATGCTCAAGGCCCTGGCCGACCGCCTGGCCGAGGCCTTCGCCGAGCGCCTGCACCAGCGGGTGCGCACCGACCTGTGGGGCTACGCCCCCGACGAGGCGCTGAGCAACGAGCAGCTGATCGCCGAAGCCTACCGCGGCATCCGCCCGGCGCCGGGCTACCCCGCCTGCCCCGACCACAGCGTCAAGCGGGCGATGTTCGACGCCCTGCAGGCGGCCGACATCGGCATGGGCCTGACCGAGAGCCTGGCGATGACGCCGGCTGCCAGCGTCAGCGGCTTTTATTTGGCCCACCCGGAAGCCACCTACTTCAACGTCGGCCGCATCGGCGAGGACCAGGTCGAGGCCTGGGCCCATGCCGAGGCCATCGACGCCAGCCTGGCGCGGCGGCTGCTGGCGCCCGTGCTGGGCTGATCTGCCGGGGTGCGGGCACCGCAGGGCGCCCATTTTGCGCTTGTCGGCATATTTATCATTTCGTCAAGCCCCAAGGCGCTGGTTGACGCTGCTTCACCAGCGATTAACGTGTCAGCAACGTGAGGTGCGGGGCAGAGGTTGGACTTCGGAGGTGGCTGCATCAGCCCCGGCGGGGGATGGCAGGGCCGGCACCTGACGGCCCGTTCGGGTGGCCCAAGGCACCCGGCACCCACTTCCGAGGATCACCATGCAGTACACACTTCCGCACACCGCCGCCAGCGCGCCCCGCCCGTGGCGACTGGCCACGCTGATCGCGGCGCTGGCCACCGCCGCCAGCCTGGCCCAGGCCCAGAACGCACCCAGCCCGCCGTCGTCGCTGGCCTTGGCCAGCCGGCCCGAGCCGTCCAACCTGGGTGACTTCGTCGCCAACAAGGCCGCCGCCATCGCACTGGGCAAGGCCCTGTTCTGGGACGGCCGGCTGGGCAGCGACGGCCGCACCGGCTGCGCCTCTTGCCACTTCCATGCCGGCGCCGACACCCGCAGCAAGAACCAGCTGTCGCCGGGCCCCAACAAGTCCAGTTTCGCCTTCGCCGGCCCGAACTACCAGTTCAAGCCGAGCGACTTCCCGCTGCACCAGTTCGCCAACCCCGACGACCGCCATTCCGCCGTGGTGCGCAGCCTGGGCGCGGTGGTCAGTTCGCAGGGCGTGTTCCGCGAGCAGCACGCCAACATCGTGCGGGGGCAGGCGGACGATGCACGCCAGGTGGTCTACGACCCGGTGTTCCATGTCGGCACCAGCAACACCCGCCGGGTGGAGCCGCGCAACACGCCCAGCGTGATCAATGCCGTGTTCAACCTGCGCAATTTCTGGGACGGCCGGGCGCAGACGGTGTTCAACGGCGTCAATCCCTGGGGCAAGCGTGACACCGGCGCCAAGGTGTTCCGCAGCAGCCTGTCCTGGAACCCGCTGAACCTGCCCAACCCCAGCTTCGGCACCAGCATCACGCTGCAGGATTCCAGCCTGGCCTCGCAGGCCTCGGGCCCGCCGCTGAGCGACTTCGAGATGAGCGCCGCCGGCCGCACCTTCCCCGAGCTGGGCCGCAAGATGTATTCGCTGCGCCCCTTGGCCGGCCAGGCGGTGGCTGCCGACGACAGCGTGCTGGCCAGCCTGCGCCATGCCAGCGGCGATGGCCTGGCACCCGCCAGCTATGCCGACATGGTGCGCACCGCCTTCAAGCCGGTGTGGTGGAACGCCAATGTCGGCGTGACCGTGGCCGGCAAGCCCTACCAGCAGATCGAGGCCAACTTCAGCCTGTTCTTCAGCCTGGCGCTGCAGCTCTACCAGGCCACGCTGGTGTCCGACCAGACGCCGTTCGACAAGTACCTGGAGGGCAACACCGCCGCGCTGACGGTGGAGCAGCAGCAGGGCTTCGCGGTGTTCATGGGCAAGGGCAAGTGCATCAACTGCCACGGCGGCGCCGCACTGACGAATGCCAGCATCCACCGCAAGTTCGTCACCGGCCGCATGAGCAACATGCCCATGGGCAACGGCGCCAGCGCGGTCTATGACGAGGGCTTCTACAACATCGGTGTCACCCGCACGTCCGATGACATCGGCCTGGGCGGCCGCGACCCGTACAACAACCCGCTGTCGTTCAGCGGCCTGGCCAAGGAGCGCAGCCTGCTGTTCGCCACCTACGAACTGGACCTGGCCAACGTGGCCGTCTCGCCCTGGACCCGCATCGCGGTCAACGGCGCATTCAAGACGCCGGGCCTGCGCAACGTGGCGCTCACCGCGCCGTACTTCCACAACGGTGGTGCCGCCACGCTGGAGCAGGTGGTCGAGTTCTACAACCGCGGTGGCAACTTCGCGATGGAGAACATCGCCGACCTGGATGCGGACATCCAGCCGCTGGGGCTCACCGCCACCGAGAAGGCCTCGCTGGTGGCCTTCATGAAGGCGCTGACCGACGAGCGTGTGCGCCGCCATGCCGCGCCATTCGACCATCCGCAGCTCACGCTGACCAACGGCCACCCCGGCGACACCACCAGCACCACCGGCGACACCGCCGGCCGCGCGCTCGACAGCCTGCTGGTGCTGCCGGCGGTGGGGCGCAGCGGCTACCCGGCCGCCGCCATCCCGGTGCCGTTCCTGGGCCTGAACTAGGCCCTGCCGCGGCGGGCGGTGGCGTGACAATGCAGCGCATGTCACCCCCCGCCCGCAGCGTGGCGCTGCTGCTCAACATCGCGCATGCCCTGGACCACCTCTTCCTGCTGATCTTCGCCACCGCGGTGGCGGCCATCGCGGCAGACTTCGGCTTCAGCCGCTGGGAAGACCTGATGCCCTACGGCGTCGGCGCCTTCCTGATGTTCGGCCTGGGCTCGCTGCCCGCCGGCAAGCTGGGCGACAGCTGGGGCCGGCGGCCGATGATGCTGGTGTTCTTCTTCGGCATGGGCGCCTCGGCCCTGCTGGCCGCGGCCACCCAGAACGCCTGGCAGCTGGCCGCCGCGCTGACGCTGCTGGGCGCGTTCTCGGCCATCTACCACCCGGTGGGCATCCCGATGCTGGTGCAGGGCGCCAAGAAGCCGGGCGCCACCATCGGCATCAATGGCCTGAGCGGCAACCTGGGCATCGCCGCGGCGGCGCTGGCCACCGGCTTCCTGGTGCACCTGGCGGGCTGGCGGGCCGCCTTTGCCGTGCCGGGCCTGCTGTGCATCGCCCTGGGCCTGCTGTTCGCCCGCGTCGTGCCAGCCGAGGCGCAGCCGCCGTCACGCCGCAAGACGGCCAGCGCCATCGCCCTGGCGCCGGGCCAGCTGGCAAGGGTGCTGGTGGTGATGACGGTGGCCTCGGCCACCGCCGGGCTGCTGTTCAACCTCACCACCAACGGCAATGCCCAGTTGCTGACCGAGCGGCTGGGTGGCCTGGTGAACGACCCGGCCACCATCGGCCTGCTGCTGGCCGGCGTGTATGCGCTGGCCAGCCTGTCGCAGGTGGTGGTGGGCCGGCTGCTCGACCGGGTGCCGCTCAAGCGGCTGCAACTGGGCATCGTGCTGTGCCAGGCGCCCTTGCTGGCGCTGGCCAGCCAGGCCCAGGGCTGGTGGCTGTATGCGGCGCTGCTGGGGGTGATGGTGCTGATCTTCGGCGCCATCCCGTTCACCGATGCGGTGATCGTGCGTTATGTCGACGACCACATGCGCAGCCGCGTGGCCGGGCTGCGGCTGACGCTGAGCCTGGGCTTCAGCTCGCTGGCGGTGTGGGCGCTCGGGCCGGTGGTCAAGGCCGCCGGCTTTGGCACGCTGTTCCTGTGGATGGCCGGCATCTCGCTGTGCACCGCTGCGGCGCTGCTGGCCATGCCGGGCGAGCCGCGCCGCGCGGCGGCCGCCTGATCGACTGGGGTGCCTCAGGCGCCGGGCAGGGCACGCCGGTACTGCATCGCCTCGCCCAGGTGCGCCACGGTGATGGCATCGGCGCCCGCCAGGTCGGCGATGGTGCGGGCCACCTTCAGCGCCCGGTGCACGCCACGGCCTGACCAGCCCAGCCGGGCCGCCGCCTGCTGCAGGAAGCGGCTGGCGGCGGCGTCCAGCGGCGCATGGCGGTCCAGCGCTGCCGCGTCCAGGTGGGCATTGGCACAGCCCTGGCGCGCCTGCTGGCGGGCGTGGGCAGCGGCCACGCGCGCGGCCACGGCGGCCGTGGCTTCCCCTTCGGGCTGGGCCAGCAGGGCCTCGGGCGGCACGGCGGCCACCTCCACCTGCAGGTCGATGCGGTCGAGCAGCGGGCCCGACAGCTTGCCCTGGTAGCGCGCCACCTGCTCGGGCGTGCAGCGGCAGGCACGCCCGGCCACCTGCGCCCCCAGCCAGCCGCAGGGGCAGGGGTTCATCGCCGCCACCAGCTGGAACTCGGCCGGGAACTGCGCCGACCGCGCGGCGCGGGCGATGGTGATGCGTCGGGTCTCCAGCGGCTCGCGCAGGGCTTCCAGCGCGGCCCGGGGAAATTCGGGCAGTTCGTCCAGGAACAGCAGGCCGCCATGGGCCAGCGAGATCTCGCCCGGCCGCGGCGGCGAGCCGCCGCCCACCAGCGCCACCGCGCTGGCCGAATGGTGCGGCGCCCGCAGTGGCCGCTGCCGCCAGCTGGCGGGGTCGAAGCCGCCTGGCGCCAGGCCGGCCAGGGCCGCGCTGGCCAGGGCCTCGTCGTCGCCCATCGGCGGCAGCAGGCCGGCCAGGCGCTGGGCCAGCATGCTCTTGCCGCTGCCGGGCGGGCCGACCATCAGCAGCGCATGAAAACCCGCGGCGGCCACTTCCAGCGCCCGCTTGGCGGCGGCCTGGCCCCGCACGTCACGCAGGTCGGGCGCTGCCGGGCCGGCGGCATCGGGCGGCGGCAGGGTGGGCGGCAGGGCTTCGGCGGCGTCGCCCGGCAGCAGCGCGCGCACCACGGTCAGCAGGTCGGGTGCACCGCACACGCGCACCTGGCGGGCGCGCGCGGCCTCGGCCGCACTGGCCTGGGGCAGTACCAGGGTGACGGGCGGCGCATCGCCGGCCGCGTCGCGCTGCACCGCCAGGGCCAGCGCCAGTGCGCCGCGCACCGGGCGCAGGGCGCCGGCCAGGCTCAGCTCGCCGGCGAATTCGCAGGCCGCCAGACGGGCGGCGTCCAGCTGGCCGTCGGCGGCCAGGATGCCCAGCGCGATGGGCAGATCGAAGCGGCCGCTTTCCTTGGGCAGATCGGCCGGTGCCAGGTTGACGGTGATGCGCTTGTTGTGCGGAAAGGCAAAACCCGAGTTGGTCAGCGCCGCGCGCACCCGCTCGCGGGATTCCTTGACCTCGGTGTCGGCCAGTCCCACCAGGGTGAAGCTGGGCAGGCCGTTGGCCAGGTGCACCTCCACCTGCACCGGCGGCGCCGCCAGGCCATCCAGCGCACGGCTCTTGATCACTGCCAGGGACATCGCAGCCATCCTTCCTGGCGTTGCATTGTGCGCGTGGATCTGCAACCGGCCGGTCCGCACCAAATGCGTGCATTTGGTGGCGGCGCCTGCTGTTGGTGCGCATCCATGCCGCGGCTTGGTGTGCCCTTGTGCCGCTTGTCACCGGCTTGGGGCGCTTTCACCGGGGGAACCCGCAGGTGGCATGGAAGCTGCAGAGATTGCATCGAAAGCGATCCCTCATCCCACCTCTGGAGAACTGACCCATGAAAAAAACACTGCTGGCTGTTGCGGCCACCCTGGCTGCCTCTGCATTCCCCACCGTCGCCTCGGCCCAGCTGTCGTTCAACGTCGGCGCCACCACGGACTACCGCTACCGCGGCGTGTCACAGTCGCGCCTGAAGCCGGCTGTCTCCGCCGGTGCCGACTACGCGGCCGGCGCGTTCTACGTGGGTGCCTGGGCGTCCTCGATCAAGTGGGTCAAGGACGGCGGCGGCGACGGCAACATGGAGCTGGACCTGTACGGCGGCTACAAGGGTGAGCTGGCCAAGGACGTCGGCTTCGACGTCGGCATCCTGGCCTATGTCTACCCCGGCAATGACCTGCCCACCAGCGCCAACACCACCGAGCTGTACGGCGCCATCACCTTCGGCCCCGCCACGCTGAAGTACTCGCACAGCGTGACCAACCTGTTCGGCTTTGCCGACAGCAAGAACAGCGGCTACCTCGACCTGACGGCCACCTTCCCGGTGGGTCCGGTGTCGGTCACCCCGCACATCGGCTACCAGAAGGTCCGTGGCACCGGCAACGATCCGTTCTCGTACACCGACTACTCGCTGACCGTGGGCTACGAGGCCATGCCCGGTCTCACGCTGACGGCCGCCGTGGTCGGCACCGACAACAAGCAGTACGTGTCGCCGGCCGGCAAGAACCTGGGCAAGTCGGCCCTGGTCCTCGGCGTCAAGTACGGCTTCTGACCCCCCATCGAAAGGGAGCTAACCATGAAGATGGTGACCGCGATCGTCAAGCCGTTCAAGCTGGACGAAGTGCGTGAGGCCCTCAGCGCCATCGGCGTGCAGGGCATCACGGTGACCGAGGTCAAGGGCTTCGGTCGCCAGAAGGGCCACACCGAGCTGTACCGCGGCGCCGAGTACGTGGTCGACTTCCTGCCCAAGGTGAAGATCGAGGCCGCGGTGGACGACAGCATCGTCGACCGGGTGATCGAGGCCATCGAGGGATCGGCCCGCACCGGCAAGATCGGCGACGGCAAGATCTTCGTCTCCACCCTGGAGCAGGTGGTCCGCATCCGCACCGGCGAGACCGGCAAGGACGCCCTCTGACCTGACCTGTCGCGCCGGCTGGCCCCGCCCGCGGCTGCCGCCGCCGGGCAGCCGCGTGCCCCCTACGAGCCCACAAGAATCCGCAAGGAAAGAATCCACCATGAGAAAGCTCCTCGCTTCCCTCGCCCTGGGCCTCGCCGTCCTGGGCTTTGCGGGCGGCGCGATGGCGCAGGACGCCGCCGCGTCCGCGCCCGCCGCCACTGCATCGGCCACCGCCGATGCCGCCTCTGCGGCGGCGCCGGCCGCTGCGCCCGCGCCCG
>NZ_BJCL01000008.1 GCF_005403045.1 Pseudaquabacterium pictum | reverse complement strand
GGCACCGCTGGCAACGACCTGCTGAGCGGCATCACGCTGGTCGCCGGTGCGAACAGCGTTGAGAACAACTTCGGTGAACTGCCGCCGGCCGCGCTCAGCGGCTACGTGTACGAAGACGCGGGCAACGACGGCGTGCGCAACAGCGAGGCGCCGATTGCCGGAGTCGAGGTCAAGCTGACGGGCACCGACGACCTGGGCAACCCGGTCACGGCCACTGCCACGACCGACGCGAACGGTTTCTACCAGTTCACCAACCTGCGCCCGGGCACCTACAACGTGGCCGAGACGCAACCCGCTGGCTACCTGGACGGCAAGGACACCATCGGCACGACCGGTGGCACCGCTGGCAACGACCTGCTGAGCGGCATCACGCTGGTCGCCGGTGCGAACAGCGTTGAGAACAACTTCGGTGAACTGCCGCCGGCCAAGCTCAGCGGCTACGTGTACGAAGACGCGGGCAACGACGGCGTGCGCAACAGCGAGGCGCCGATTGCCGGGGTCGAGGTCAAGCTGACGGGCACCGACGACCTGGGCAACCCGGTCACGGCCACTGCCACGACCGACGCGAACGGTTTCTACCAGTTCACCAACCTGCGCCCGGGCACCTACAACGTGGCCGAGACGCAACCCGCTGGCTACCTGGACGGCAAGGACACCATCGGCACGACCGGTGGCACCGCTGGCAACGACCTGCTGAGCGGCATCACGCTGGTCGCCGGTGCGAACAGCGTTGAGAACAACTTCGGTGAGATCAAGGCCTCCAGCCTGTCGGGCTTCGTCTACGAAGACACGGGCAACGACGGCGTCAAGGGCGCTGGCGAGACCGGCATCCCCGGTGTCACGGTCAAGCTCACCGGCACGGACGACCTGGGCAACCCGGTCAGCCTGACGACCACGACCGACGCGACCGGCAAGTACAGCTTCGACACGCTGCGCCCGGGCACCTACACGGTGACCGAGACCCAGCCCGCCGGCTACCTGGACGGCAAGGACACGCTGGGCTCGACCGGCGGCACCCTGGGCAACGACGTGCTCAGCGCCATCACGCTGCCCGCGGGCGTGGACAGCATCAACAACAACTTCGGCGAGATCAAGGCCTCCAGCCTGTCGGGCTTCGTCTACGAAGACACGGGCAACGACGGCGTCAAGGGCGCTGGCGAGACCGGCATCCCCGGTGTCACGGTCAAGCTCACCGGCACGGACGACCTGGGCAACCCGGTCAGCCTGACGACCACGACCGACGCGACCGGCAAGTACAGCTTCGACACGCTGCGCCCGGGCACCTACACGGTGACCGAGACCCAGCCCGCCGGCTACCTGGACGGCAAGGACACGCTGGGCTCGACCGGCGGCACCCTGGGCAATGACGTGCTCAGCGCCATCACGCTGCCCGCGGGCGTGGACAGCATCAACAACAACTTCGGCGAGATCAAGGCCTCCAGCCTGTCGGGCTTCGTCTACGAAGACACCGGCAACGACGGCGTCAAGGGCGCTGGCGAGACCGGCATCCCCGGTGTCACGGTCAAGCTCACCGGCACGGACGACCTGGGCAACCCGGTCAGCCTGACGACCACGACCGACGCGACCGGCAAGTACAGCTTCGACACGCTGCGTCCGGGCACCTACACGGTGACCGAGACCCAGCCCGCTGGCTACCTGGACGGCAAGGACACGCTGGGCTCGACCGGCGGCACCCTGGGCAACGACGTGCTCAGCGCCATCACGCTGCCCGCGGGCGTGGACAGCATCAACAACAACTTCGGCGAGATCGTCCAGCGCCCCGGCATCGACATCGAGAAGACCACCAGCGGTTCGAGCAACTCCAACACCACCGCGGCCGACTACGACAACGAGGACACCGCCAATGGCGCCGGCGTGCCGATCCTGACCGTGGGCTCGGACGTGACCTGGACCTACAAGGTCACCAACACCGGCAACACCAGCTTCACCAAGGCCGATGTGTCGATCGTGGACGACAACGGCACGGTCGGCAACACTGCTGACGACCTGACCACGGCCAACGGCAAGGTCACCTACCAGTCGGGCGACGACGGCGACAACCTGCTGGAGGCTGGCGAGACCTGGCTCTACAATGCCACCGGCACGGTGCAGGCCCTCAACGGCATGGGCGCCACCACCACGTTCGACTTCAGCGGCAATTCGGCCACCGACGGCACCGACGGCAATGTGCGCAGCTACACGGCCAACGGCATCACCGTCAACGCCGAGGCCTTCAGCCGTGACCGCAGCACCGGCGCCTGGTCGGAAGCCTTCCTGGGCGCCTATGGCGGCGGCCTGGGCGTGACCGACAGCAGCGAGGGTGATGGCGCTGGCGACCAGCTCCACACCATCGACAACACCGGGCGCGACAACTACATCGTGTTCCAGTTCTCGCAGAACGTGGTCATCGACAAGGCCTTCCTGGGCTATGTCGTCTGCGACAGCGACCTGCAGATGTGGATCGGCAATGCCAACAGCCCGATCACCACGATGAGCAATGCGGTGCTGTCCAGCATGGCCTTCAGCGAGGTGAACACCACCACCTCGTCGGCTGCCCGCTGGGCGGAGTTGAACGCCGGCAACCTGGCGGGCAACACCCTGATCATCGCGGCCGACACCACCGACACCTCGCCCGAGGACTTCTTCAAGCTCGAGCAGCTGGTGCTGCAGGCCGCCACCACCGGCGGCGTGTATGCCAACAAGGCCACGGTCACCGTCGCCAACGGCGGCCCCAGCGACTCGGACATGAGCCACTACGTCACCGAGGCGGCCAAGGCCAAGATCGGCGACCGGATCTGGTACGACAAGAACGCCAACGGCCTGCAGGACACCGGCGAGGCCGGCGTGTCGGGCGTGACCATCGACCTGAAGGACGCGGTCACCAAGACCACGGTGCTGACCACCACCACCGATGCCAACGGCAACTACAGCTTCCTGACCAAGGCCGGCGACTACTTCATCGACGTGCGGGAGGCCACCCTGCCGTCGGGCTTCGTGTTCACCCGGCCGAACGTCAACAGCAACACGTCCGATGGCATCGACTCCGACGTCGAGATCCGCGCCGACCAGCCGGGCGCCACGCTGCAGTGGGGCCAGATGGCGAACACCAACCTCAGCGCCGGCGAGACCGACCTGAGCTGGGACGCCGGCGTCTACAAGGTGGGCATCGACGTCGAGAAGTACGTCTCGGGCACGCAGACCAGCACGCCTGACTGCGGTGGCACCGAGGGCGCGCACAGCAGCTACTGGGCCTCGTGCAAGACCAGCACCGGCTGGAGCGGTGTTTCCGGCTGCACCGGCGGTGAATCCTTCAACCAGATCTTCGGCTGCAACTTCAGCTGGGGTACCCGCAACCTGTTCGATTGCCTGCGCAGCACCGGCACCTCGCTCACCGACAAGTTCATGCGTGAGTGCGTGACGGCCTACCTGAACGCCTGCCACGACAAGGTCGACTACGCGTTCTCGAAGGAGCAGGTGCTGGCCCACACCAAGTGGTGTGCCGACAATGGCAAGTTCGATGACGGCTGCAAGTCCTACGAGTCGGAGAACACCAAGGGCTGCAACTGGTTCGACAGCAAGTCGATCTGGAGCAGCGTGGTCGACACCCAGCTGTACGACGCCGACGCGCCCCCGGGACTGGAAGTCAAGACCGGCAGCACGGTGACCTTCACCTACATCGTGAAGAACACCGGCGACACCGCGCTGCGGAACGTGGTGCTGACCGACGACCGCATCCAGACCGTCACCTACGTCAGCGGCGACACCGACCGTGACGGCCTGCTCGACACCCACGAGACCTGGACCTACACCGCCAAGGAAGTGGCCTCGGCTGGCACCATCAAGAACACCGGCACCGTCACCGCGGTGGATTCGGTGGGTGGTGTGGCGTCGGTCACCGACAAGGACGATGCCTACTACACCGGCAATGGCGCGCTCAAGAGCTCGCTGGGCGATCGCGTGTGGGAAGACGTCAACGGCAACGGCCTGCAGGACACGGGTGAGCGCGGCCTGTCGGGCGTGAAGGTCACGCTGCAGGGCGCGGGCAAGGACGGCAGCTTCGGCACGGCCGACGACGTCACCGCCACCACCACCACCGGCAACAACGGCGCCTACCTGTTCGGCAACCTCGATGCCGGCCAGTACAAGGTGACGTTCGGCGGCCTGACCGGCTACCGCTTCACCACGGCCGACGCCAACACCAACAACAGCGATGCGATCGACTCCGACGCCAACGCCACCACCGGCACCACTGGCGTGGTCACGCTCGCTGCCGGCCAGCAGAACCTGACGGTCGACGCCGGTCTGGTCGGCGTCGCCAAGCTGGGCATCGATGTCGAGAAGTACGTGTCGGGCACGCTCAGCACCACCAGCAACCACGGCGGCAGCGAGGGCGGCTCCTGCGGCGAATGGTTGTCCAAGTGCGTCACCACCAGCAGCATGCAGTGGGTGTCGACCAGCTGGTTCACCGGCTACTGGGCTGAGGTGAAGACGCCCAGCGGCTGGAGCGGCGTCAGCGGCATCACCGGCAAGGAGAGCTTCAACCAGATCTTCGGCTGCAACCTGGCCGGCGGCACCAAGTCGATCTACGAGATCCTCTGCGGCACCGGCACCGCCAGCGTCGACAAGTTCCTGCGCGAGAGCGTGGCGGCCTACCTGAACGCCTGCCACACCAAGGTCGACTACGCCTACAGCAAGGACCAGGTCATCGCCCACACCAAGTGGGGTGTGGACACCGGCCGCTATGACGATTGCAGCAAGGCCTACGAGCGCGAGAACACCAAGGGCTGTGACTGGAACACCGACAAGACGCTCTGGAGCTGTGTGGTCGCGTCCGACCTGTACGACGCCGATGCGCCTCCGGGACTGGAAGTCAAGACCGGCAGCACGGTGACCTTCACCTACATCGTGAAGAACACCGGCGACACGGCGCTGAAGGACGTGGTGCTGGTCGACGACCGCATCCAGACCGTCACCTATGTCAGTGGCGACACTGACAAGGACGGCCTGCTCGACACCAACGAGACCTGGACCTACACCGCCAAGGAAGTGGCCTCGGCCGGCACCATCAAGAACACCGGCACCGTCACCGCGGCCGACAGCACCGGCAGCGGCCGCACCGTGACCGACGCGGACGACGCCTACTACACCGGCACCGGCGCGCTGAAGAGCTCGCTTGGCGACCGCGTGTGGGAGGACAAGGACTTCGACGGTGTGCAGGACCATGGCGAGGCCGGCGTGTCCGGCGTCAAGGTGATCCTGACCGGTGCGGGCAAGGACGGTGTCTTCGGCACCAAGGACGACATCACACACACCACCACCACCAACGCCAACGGCCTGTACGAGTTCAACAATCTCGACGCTGGCAAGTACACGGTGCGGTTCGTCACTGCCGCGGGCTGGAACTTCACCAAGACTGACCTGGGTGGTAACGACGCGGCCGATTCCGATGCCAACAGCAGCGGCACGACCAGCGTCATCACCCTGGATGCCAACGAGCACGACCTGACGGTGGATGCCGGCATCTACCGCAAGGCCAGCGTGGGCGACCGCGTGTGGGAGGACAGCAACCACAACAACCTGCAGGACGCGGGTGAGGTCGGCATCGCCAACGTCATCGTCCGGCTGCTGAACAGCACCGGTACGACGGTGCTGCACACCACCACGACCAACAGCACCGGCAACTACCAGTTCAGCAACCTGGATCCGGGCAGCTACGTGCTGCAGTTCGACAAGGCGAACGTGATGCACCGCGGCTTCAACATGAACGCCTGGAAGTGGGCGGTCAAGGATGCCGGCGACGACACGCGGGACTCGGATGTGACCGGCAACGCCACGTCGACCACCAACCTGACCGTCACCAGCCAGTTCACGCTGCACTCGGGCCAGAGCGACCAGACGCGCGACGCCGGCATCACGCCGATCGTGCTGGACCTGGACGGCAACGGCATCCAGACCGTGGCGCGTGCCGATGCGGGCGGCAGCTTCGATCTGTTCGGCAACGGCAAGGCGGTGGTCTCGGGCTGGATCTCCGGCGGTGACGGCTTCCTGGCGATCGACACCAACGGCAACGGCAAGATCGACAGCATCGCCGAGCTGTTCGGCGGCAACGGCAAGGGCGACGGTTTCGCCAAGCTGGCCTCGTTCGACAGCAACGGCGACGGTCTGGTCAACGACCTGGACGCGGCCTTCGGCCAACTGATGGTCTGGCGCGATGCCAACGGCAACCATGCCACCGACGCCGGTGAGATGGTCAGCCTGGTCGACGCCGGCGTGGCCAGCCTGACGGTGGCCTACACCGAGCTGCCGCAGCTCGACGCGCAGGGCAACCTGCACCTCGAGCGCAGCACCGCCACCCTGGCCGATGGCCAGAGCATCGCGATGACCGACGTGTACTTCAACGTGTCGGCCGAAGATGCTGCGGCAGCCGGTGTCACGCTGCCGACGATGTCGGATCTGCTGGGCAACGACAGCTCGCTCGACAGTCTGCTGGGCGCCACGCCCCAGGGCGCAGGCACGCTGGCTGACTGCGGCGATGCCGCGGCCGGCTGCGGTGATGCCTCGGAAGCGCTGCGCCGCCTGGCGGCCCTGAGCCGGGCCGACTGCGCCCACGCGCCGGCGGCAGCCTGATCCATGGCCCGCAGCACGCGGGCCATGCCAGGGGCGGCACCTGCGGGTGCCGTCCACCATCGCCACGCTGCCCGAGAGGGCGGCGTGGCGATGGCGCTTTCCGGCACCCACCGCGCGCGCCGCGGCTGGGGTGCCTTGCAACTGCACCGGCATCCGCCCGGTGTTCCCGCCCACGGGCCGGCCCATCTGGGATCCAATCGCCTGCGCGCAGTGATCGCCTGAAAGCAGTTCCATGACCGTCAGCTTCAGCCAGCCCACCCCCACCACCGTCGGTCCCGTGCCCTTGCACGAGAGCGTGGTGTTCCTCGCCCGCTTCCTGGGCACGCCGGTGCAGGTCGAGCGCCTGCGCGACAGCCTGGCCTCGCACGACCTGACGCACGGTCCTGCGCTGTCGGGCGAGGCCATGGCCGAGCTGTTGCGCCATGCCGGCCTGGTGGGCAGCCCACTGCCGGTGGGCCGGCCGCGCCGGCCCACCGAGATGCCGGCCCTGCTGCTGGGCGAGGGCGGCAGCTGCCTGGTGGTGGTGAGCATGAAGGACGGGCGCTTCGAATGCCATGTGCCTGGCATCGACGGCAGCACCTGGCTGAGTGCCGAGATGCTGCAGCAGGAGGTGCCGCGCGCGCTGTGGATGGCGGTCCGCCCGGCCATGCACTTCGACACCCGCAGCCTGCTCTACACCCTGCCGCAGGCCAAGCGCTGGTTCTGGGACACCTTCAACCGCAACCGCTGGATGTTCACCTGGGCGCTGCTGGGCACCCTGGCCTTGAACCTGTTCGGCACCCTGGTGCCGTTCTACAGCATGGCGGTCTACGACCGCGTCATCCCCAACAACGCCCTGGGCAGCCTGGGCGTGCTGACGGTGGCGGCAGTGATGATCATCGGCTTCGAGCTGATGATGCGGCTGCTGCGCAGCCACCTGCTGGAGGCAGCTGCCCGGCGCATCGACGTGGCGCTGTCGGCCCAGGTCTTCGCCCAGTGCCTGCGCATGCGGGCCGCCTCGCGGCCGGCCTCGGGCGGCGTGCTGGCCAACACCGTGCGCGATTTCGAATCGGTGCGCGAGTTCTTCGCCACCAGCACCCTCACCGTGCTGGGCGACCTGCCCTTCATGCTGCTCTACCTGGCGGTGATCGCCCTGGTCGGCGGCTGGCTGGCGGTGGTGCCGCTGCTGGCCATCCCGGTGCTGCTGGGCATCGCCTTGATGTCGCGCCGGCCGCTGGCGCGCAAGGTCAATGAATCGATGCAGGAAAGCAGCCAGCGCACCGCCCACCTGTTCGAGACGATGAACGGGTTGGACAACATCAAGAGCCTGGGCGCCGAGGCCTGGAGCCGCCGCAAGTGGGAGAGCCTGACCCAGGCCATCTCGCAGAACAGCCTGGAAACCCGCGAGATCAGCTCCCGCGTGACCTACCTCAACACCATGGTGCTGGGCCTGGCCAACGTGGCGGTGGTGGCCGTGGGCGCGGTGCTGATGAGCGAACACGCGATGACGCTGGGCCAGATCATCGCCGTCAGCCTGCTGACTGGGCGGGCGCTGGCGCCCGTCAGCCAGATCGCCGGCCTGGTGGTGCGCTGGGAGCAGACCAAGCTCAGCTACGAAGCGCTGGACAAGATCATGAAGGCGCCCACCGACGAGGCGCCGGTCAGCCTGCAGGCGCCGCCGATGACCGGGCGGCTGGAATTCCGTGACGTCAACTTCGCCTACCCCGGCCAGCCGCCGGTGGTCGAAGGCCTGAACCTGCGCATCCGCCCCGGTGAGCGGGTGGGCATCATCGGCAAGCTGGGTTCGGGCAAGAGCACGCTGCTGCGCCTGATCCTCAACCAGTACGCGCCCACCACCGGCAGCGTGCTGGTCGACGACATCGTCAACACCCAGCTCGAGCCGCTGAGCCTGCGCCGCCAGATCGGCTATGTGCCGCAGGACGTGACGCTGTTCCACGGCACGCTGCGCGAGAACATCGAGCTCGGCCGGGTGCAGGCCGACGATGCCGCGCTGCTGGAGGCGATGCGGGTGTCGGGCCTGGACGAGATCGTGGCCCAGCTGCCCGGCGGCGTGGGCACCCAGGTGGGTGAGCGTGGCGAGCGCTTGTCCGGCGGCCAGCGGCAGATCGTGGCGATCGCCCGCGCGCTGCTGACCAAGCCCCGGCTGCTGCTGATGGACGAGCCCAGCAGCATGATCGACCCCGGCAACGAGCAGAAGCTGATCGCCCGCCTGCGTGCGCTGGGCGACACCACGATCGTGCTGGTCACCCACCGCATGGCCATGCTGGCCCTGGTCGACCGCCTGGTGGTGATGGACCGTGGCCGTGTGGTGGCCGATGGCCGCCGCGACGAGGTGCTGCGCGCCCTTGCCCAGCAGCAGGGTGGTGGTGCCACCAAGCCGGCGGCCGGTGCCGAGCCTGGCAACCCGCCGGCCAGCCCGGCCGCGAATGATCCGCCACAGCGCGGCGCCGGCGGCGCCGCCATGCCGACGCGCGCGGCCGGCGGGCCGGCCAGCTTCGTGGCCGACCGCCTGAAGGGGCAGCTGTGAGCGAGTTGACAGGTGACATGGTCGGCATGCGCGGCCCGGCCGGCGATCAGATCGACCCCGACCGCGGCCCCCGCCGCACCGTGGTGGCGATGATCGCCGTGGTGGTGCTGTTCCTGGTGTGTGCCGTGGTCTGGGCCCTGGTGGCCAAACTGGATGTGGCGGTGCAGGCCCGCGGCGCGGTGATCCCGCCCAGCCGGGTGCAGGAGGTGCAGAGCCTGGAAGGCGGCATCGTCCAGCAGATGCTGGTGGCCCCCGGCCAACCGGTGAAGAAGGGCCAGCTGCTGGCCCGCCTGGACACCGCGCAGTACACCGCCAGCGTCGGCGAAAGCCGCCAGAACCAGCTGGCCGCGCTGGCCGCCCGGGCGCGGGTGGATGCACTGCTGACCGGCACCGCACCGCGCTTCGACCCCGAGTGGCAGCGCGAAGCGCCTGAACTGATCGCCAAGGAGACCCAGCTCTGGCGCGACGCGATGCAGGAATTCCAGGCCAACGGCGCGGCCACCCGCGAGGCGGTGCAGGCACGCCGCAGCGAGCTGGCCGAGGCCCAGGCCCGCAGCCAGAGCCTGCAGGGTTCGCTGCGCGTGGCCGAGGAAAGCTTCGCCATCGAGGAGCGGCTGTTCCGCGAGGGCGCCGGCGCGCGCGCCGATTTCCTGGCCGCGCAGCAGCGCCTGCTGCAGCTGCAGACCGAGCTGGATGGCCTGCGCCAGAGCGTGCCGCGCCTGCAGGCCAACCTGGCCGAGGCCCAGGCCGCGGCGATGGAGGCCAGCGCCCGCGCCCGCTCGCAGTGGGGCGCGCAGCGCAGCGAGTACGAGACCAAGGTGGCGGCCCTGGCCAGCACCCTCAGCGGCCAGCAGGACCGGGTGGCGCGGCGCGAGGTGTATTCGCCGGTCGATGGTGTCGTCAACCGCGTGCTGGTGCCCACCCTCGGCGGCGTGGCCCAGCCCGGCAAGGCCATCCTGGAGATCGTGCCCGAGGAAGCCACGCTGCTGATCAACGCCCGCATCAAGCCGTCCGACGTCGGTTTCGTGCGCATCGGCCACGATGCCCATGTGCGGGTGCTGGCCTACGACGCCGCCACCTACGGCAAGCTCGAAGGCAAGGTCCAGAACCTGGGCGCCGATGCGGTGATGGACGAGAAGACCGGCGAGCCGTACTTCGAAGTGCAGATCAGTGCGCCGCGCGACCAGCTCAAGCTGCACGGCAAGCCGCTGGCCATCACCCCCGGCATGCCGGTGGACGTGGGCATCCTCACCGGCGAGCGCAGCGTCGCACAGTACCTGCTGAAGCCGGTGCTGCGCAGCGTGCAGGGCGCGCTGCAGGAACGCTGATCCGGCGCCTGGCCTGTCCTCCCCGGCTTCGGCCCTCCTGAAGAAGTTCCGTCCCATGCCTCGTCTTCCCCCGCACGCCCTGGCCGCTCCGCTGGCGCTGATCCTGGCCGCCTGGCTGCCACCGGCCGCCGCCCAGGGTGCTGCCGCGCCCGCCGACGCACCGTTCCTGCCCTGGCTGAATCCGGCCACGCCGGCGGTGCTGCCCGCGGCGCCGCCGCCGCCGCCCGCCGGCCAGCCCGAGCGCCTGGCCGACCTGCTGGCCCGCATCCTGCCGCGCGAGCCGCAGGTGCGCGTGGCCCTGGCCCAGCGCCAGGCCACCGACGAGCGCCGCCTGCAGGCCCGCTCGCGTCTGGGCCCGTCGCTGTACCTGCAGTCCAGCTACGGCCAGGGCCGCGAGACCGAGATCCTGCAGGGCGCCATCAGCCGCACCACCGACCGCACCGAGCTGGGCCTGCGCTGGAACCTCTACAACAGCGGCAACGACCGTGCCGAACTGGCCGGCGCCGAGCGGGACCTGGCCGCCGCCGACCAGGAGTTGCGCCGCGCCCGCGAAGACGCGGCCGAGCGCATCGCCGAAACCTATGTCGAGCTGCTGCATGTGCAGGCCCAGCTGGGCCCGGCGGCCGAGCGGCTGGCGGCGGTGCGCAAGCTGGCCGAGCAGGTGCGCCAGCAGACCGACGCGGGCAAGGCCAGCGCGGCCGATGCCACCCAGGCCGAGGCGTCGCTGCTGGATGCCGAGATCGCCCACGAGCAGCTGCTGGCCGACCAGACCAGCGCCCGCGCCAAGCTGGCCGCCCAGGTGGGCACCGAGGTGCGCGAGGTGGCGCCGGTGGTGCTGGCGCCAGTCCCGGCCGCCACGCTGCAGAATGGCCAGCCCGGCCTGGTGGAGGCCGCCCGCCTGCGTGCGGACGCCGCCCGCGAGCGGGTGCGCCCGCCGGTGTCGCTGCTCGCGCCGCGCATCGACCTCGAGATGCGCCAGCGCCTGAGCGACCGCACCAACCCCATCCTCACCACCGAGCAGAAGAGCAACTGGCAGCTGGTCGCGCGCTGGGATTTCCCGGTGATGGGCGAGACCATCGCCCGCCGCAACGAGGGCATGCGCCGGGCCGAGGCGGCCGAGGCCGAGGCCGACCGCATCGCCCAGACCGTGCGTGCCGACCTGGAATCCCTGGGCGCCCGCATCGCCATCGCCGAGCGCGCGCTGGTGGTGCTGGACCGGCAGCTGCAGCAGTACGACCAGCTGGTGCGCGCCGGCGAGCTGCAGTTCGACGCCGGCCGCCGCAGCCTGCAGCAGCTGATCGCCCTGCGCGACAGCCGCTACGCCATCGCCCAGCGCCGTGCCGACCAGGCGCACCGCCTGCTGGCCAACCGCATGCGGCAGCTGGCGCTGACCGGCCAGCTGCTGCCCGCGCTGGGCCTCGGCGGCTGATCGGCAGGCGCGTCGGCACAATCCGGGCGATGAGCCTGGAGCCGACCGCCGCAGATGCCTGGTTCCAGCGCCGCGGCTGGCAGCCCTTCGATTTCCAGCGCCAGGTCTGGGCGGCCATGGCCGCCGGCCGCGGCGGCCTGCTGCATGCCACCACCGGCGCCGGCAAGACCTATGCGGTGGCCCTGGGCGCGCTGGCCCGCGCCGCGGCGCTGGGCGTGCCCTTCACCGGCAAGACCGCACCGCCGGCCGGGATCCTGTGGATCACGCCGATGCGTGCCCTGGCCGCCGACAGCCAGCGCGCCCTGTCCGCACCGCTGGCCGACCTGGCGCCGGCCTGGACCCTGGGCCTGCGCAGCGGCGACACGTCCAGCGCCGAACGGGCGCGGCAGGACCGGCGCCTGCCCACGGTGCTGGTCAGCACGCCCGAATCGCTGACCCTGCTGCTGACCAGGGCCGATGCCGCCGAGCGCCTGGCCGGCGTGCACACCGTGGTGGTGGATGAATGGCACGAGCTGGTGGGCAACAAGCGCGGCGTGCAGGTGCAGCTGCTGCTGGCCCGCCTGGCCGGCTGGAACCCGCGGCTGCTGGTCTGGGGCCTGTCGGCCACCCTGGGCAACCTGCCCGAGGCGCTGGCCATGCTGCAGGGCCCGCAGCCGCCGGGCGACGGGCCGCCGGTGCTGGTGCAGGGCCGCATCGACAAGGCGCTGGTCATCGACACCCTGCTGCCGCCCAACCCGGGCCGCTTCAGCTGGGGTGGCCACCTGGGCGCGCAGATGCAGCAGCCGGTGGCCGAGGAGATCGCCCGCACCGTGGCTGCCGGCGGCGGCACGACGCTGGTCTTCACCAACGTGCGCAGCCAGGCCGAGGCCTGGTACCAGATGCTGCTGGCCGCGCGGCCCGACTGGGCCGGCGAGATCGCGCTGCACCACGGCTCGCTGGACAAGGCAGTGCGCGAGTGGGTGGAGGCCGGCCTGAAGGCCGGCACGCTGAAGGCGGTGGTGGCCACCTCGTCGCTGGACCTGGGCGTGGACTTCCTGCCGGTGACGCGGGTGCTGCAGATCGGCTCGGCCAAGGGCGTGGCGCGGCTGCTGCAGCGTGCCGGCCGCTCGGGCCACCAGCCCGGCCGGC
Organism: Pseudaquabacterium pictum; assembly: GCF_005403045.1. Lineage (GTDB taxonomy): Bacteria > Pseudomonadota > Gammaproteobacteria > Burkholderiales > Burkholderiaceae_C > Pseudaquabacterium > Pseudaquabacterium pictum. The sequence continues at coordinate 267,850 of NZ_BJCL01000008.1, read as the reverse complement.
CCAGCCGCATCACCCTGGTGCCCACCAACACGCTGGAATTGGTGGAGGCCGTGGCCGCCCGCCGCGCCGTGGCCGCGGGCCAGGTGGAGCCGCGCCACGCACCCGAGGCGCCGCTGGACGTGCTGGTGCAGCACCTGGTGAGCATCGCGCTGGGCGGCGGCTTCACCGCCGAGGCGCTGCTGGCCGAGGTGCGCCGCACCCACAGCTACCGGGCGCTGCCGGCCGAGAGCTTCCAGTGGGCGCTGGACTTCGTCGAGCGCGGCGGTGCCTCGCTGGGCGCCTATCCGGAGTACCACCGCGTGGTGCGTGGCGAGGACGGCGTGTACCGGGTGTCCGACAAGGGCATCGCGCTGCGCCACCGGCTGCAGGTGGGCACCATCGTCGGCGAGTCGGCGATGCTGGTGAAGTGGCTCAGTGGCGGCACCCTGGGCCAGGTGGAAGAGAGCTTCATCGCCCGGCTGAACAAGGGCGACTGCTTCGTCTTCGGCGGCCGGGTGCTGGAGTACGTGCGCACCCAGGACATGGCGGCCTATGTGCGCAAGGCGACCGGCAAGCGCGGCGTGGTGCCCAGCTGGGCCGGCGGCAAGATGCCCTTGTCGTCCGAGCTGGCCGATGCCACGCTGGCGGTGCTGGCCGGTGTCCAGCAAGCGGGTGCCGACACCGTGCCCATCGACACCGAGCTGCGTGCCGCCGCGCCGATGCTCGATGCCCAGCGCCGGCTGTCGCAGCTGCCGGCCGCCGGCACGCTGCTGGTGGAGCAGTACCGCTCGCGCGAGGGCTGGCACCTGTTCGTCTACCCGTTCGCCGGCCGCCATGTGCACCTGGGCCTGGCCAGCCTGCTGGGCTGGCGGCTGTCGCAGCACCGGCCCAACACCTTCAGCATCAGCGTCAACGACTACGGCTTCGAGCTGCTGGCCGCCGAGGAGGTGGACCTGGCCACGGTGCACGACCAGTCGGTGTTCGACCCCGGCCCCGACCTGCTGGCCGATGTGCTGGCCAGCCTGAACAGCAGCGAGCTGGCGCGCCGGCGCTTCCGCGAGATCGCCCGTGTCGCCGGCCTGGTGTTCAGCGGCTACCCTGGCGCGCCCAAGAGCACGCGCCAGCTGCAGGCCAGCTCGGGCCTGTTCTACGACGTGTTCCGCCAGTACGACCCCGGCAACCGCCTGCTGCACCAGGCCGATGCCGAGGTGCTGGCGCAGGAGCTGAACCTGCGCCAGCTGGCTGCCAGCCTGCGGCGGCTGCGGGCCTGGACGGTGGCGGCCGTGCAGCTGCGCGCGCCCAGCCCGTTGGCGCTGGCGCTGATGGTCGAGCGCTTCCGCGAGCAGCTCAGCACCGAGAAGCTGGCCGACCGGCTGGCCCGCATCGTGGCCGATGCCGAAGCGGCGATGCAGGCCGACGTGCCCGGCACCCAGGCGGCACTGCCGACAGGTCGGCCAGGCCGCCGGCCGCGCAAGCCGCGCGCCTGAGCGGCCGGTCGACGGCCCGGGCGGCTTGAGCCCGATCAGCCTGCGTGCAAGGCCGCTCTTCGGTCGATGGTCGGCAGACCGGCGCGCCGATCATCGCTGGCGATGTTGCCGCTGCCATGCTGTTGAGCCTCTCCGCCCCGCCCGCCACCCGTCTGCGCCAGCTGCTGGTGCTCCTGCTGCTGGCCCTGGGCCTGCTCGCCGGCGTGTCGGTGTCGCAGAGCCGCGATGTCGAGGCGCAGGTGGTGGCCCAGGCCGCCGTGGTGCTGCCCACCCTGCAGCAGGCCCGGTTGCTGGCCGGCCAGATCGACGACCAGCGCGGCATGGCGGCGCTGCACCTGACGCTGCGCGACGATGCCGAGCGCGCCGCGCTGGAAGACCGCCTGCAGGCCAGCCGCCAGCAGGTCGAGCGGCGCATGCAGAGCCAGGCCCGCCGCCTGCAGAACGATGCCGACCGCCGCCACCATGCCGAGGTGCAGGCCAGCCTGGCCGCTTTCTGGACGGCGCAGGACCGGCTGCTCGCCGCGTCACGCCAATCCACGCAGGACCCCGCCGCCGCCGCGCTGGCCCGCCAGCTGCTGACAGGCGAGGCGCAGCAGGCCTATGAACGGTTGCGTGCCGACCTGGAGGCCTGGTGGACGGCCACCGAACAGGCCGCCGCGCAGGCTGCCGGCGATGCGGTCGCCCTGGCCCAGCGCATCACCCTGCTGGTGTGGGCCCAGGGCGCACTGGTGGCGCTGGCCCTGGCCGTGGCCTGGGCGCTGCTGCACCTGCCGGCGCGGCCGCTGCCCCCACCGCCCACCGATCCGCTGGACAGCGGCGCCGCCCGCCAGCACCTGCAGGTGCTGAATGCCGCCGTGGCCACGGCCCGCCGCGGCGAGCCGGGCCGGGCGGCCGGCCTGTCTGCCCTGGAGGCCCGCCACCTGGCCGAGCAGGTGGACGGCGCAGCCCGGGGCCTGCGCCGGCTGATCGACCGGCCCGCTGCCGGGGCGGCCACCGCGCCGGCGGCCGGGGCTGACAGCCCGGCCGATCCGCCCGACAGCCCACCGGCACGCTGAGCGGGCCGGCCGCGGGCCTGCCGTACAGTGCGGGCCTGCCCCGCGCGACCGCCACCATGCCGACCCTGCCCGTGCTGCCGCAAGATGCCGACAGCCTGCTGAAGCTGGCGGCACAGTCGATGTTCGACCTGTATGCCCAGACGGTGCAGGGCATGATGGTGGTCGACCGGTCGCACCGCGTGGTGTGGATCAGCGAGGGCTACAAGCGCTTCCTGCCGGCGCTGGGCTTTGCGGGCGAGCATGAGTTCGTCGGCCGCCTGGTCGAGGAAGTGGTGCCCAACACCCTGCTGGCCCAGGTGATCGACAGCGGCCAGCCGATCATGGTCGACCTGCTGACCAACAAGGCCGGCACCTTCCTGGTCAGCCGGGTGCCGCTGCGCGACGCGGCCGGTCAGGTGATCGGCGCGCTGGGCATGGTGCTGATGGACCAGTCCGGCGTCACGCCCGACAGCACCATGCAGCCGCTGATGGCCAAGTTCGCCCAGCTGCAGCGCGAGCTGGCCGATGCCCAGCGCCAGCTGGTGGCCGAGCAGGTGCGCAACCGCCGGCCCAAGTACACCATCGCCGGCTACATCGGCAGCAGCCCGGCGGCACTGGAAGTCAAGCGCCAGGCCCGGCGGGTGGCGGCCACCGGTTCCACCGTGCTGCTGCTGGGCGAGACCGGCACCGGCAAGGAGCTGCTGGCCCATGCCATCCATGCGGCATCACCACGGGCCGGCAAGCCGTTTGTCGGCGTCAACATCGCGGCCGTGCCCGACAGCCTGCTGGAGGCCGAGTTCTTCGGCGTGGCCGCCGGCGCCTACACCGGCGCCGAACGCAAGGGCCGCGACGGCAAGTTCCGCGTGGCTGACGGCGGCACGCTGTTCCTCGACGAGATCGGCGACATGCCGCTGGCCCTGCAGGCCAAGCTGCTGCGCGCGCTGCAGGAGCAGGAGGTGGAGCCGCTGGGCAGCAACCAGGTCATCAAGGTGGACGTGCGGGTGATCGCCGCCACCAGCCGCGACCTGGCCACGATGGTGGCCGACGGCCGCTTCCGCGCCGACCTGTACTACCGGCTCAACGTGCTGCCGATCCGCCTGCCCGCGCTGCGCGAGCGGCTGACCGACATCGAGGCCCTGGCCGAGGCCCTGCTCGACGACATCGCCCGCCGCAGCAGCCTGCCGCACAAGGCGCTGTCGGCCGATGCGCTGGACCGCCTGGCCGGGCACGACTGGCCCGGCAACATCCGCGAGCTGCGCAATGTGCTGGAGCAGGCCGCGCTGATGACCGACGCGCCGGTGCTGCGGCCGGAGGACCTGGACAGCGCGCTGGCCGCCGCGCCGCGCGCCGGCCGGTTGCCTGCGGTGGCCGCTTCACCCGCGCCGCCGGCACCCACCGCGGCGCCGGCGCCGGCAGTGGGGGCGCTGGATGCGATCCAGCCGCTGCCGCAGGCGATTGCCGAGCTGGAGGCGCGGTCCATCACCGCCGCCCTGGCCGCCACCGGCGGCAACAAGGTGGCGGCAGCCCGGCTGCTGGGCATCGCCCGCGCCACGCTGTACGAGAAGCTGCCGGCCGACTGGCGCTGAACCGCGACCCACGGCGCCGGCGTGCCCTGCCAGCGCTCTAGGATGCTGCATGGACACCGTTCCGTCGCCTGCGCACCAGATCCGCAACCTGCTCGCCGAGTCCGATGCCGCCCGTGGCCAGGGCGCCTACCGGCATGGCGCCAGCCTGGCCCGGCAGGCCGCCGATCTGGCGGCGTCGCATGGCGACGTGGGCCTGGCCGCCGAGGCGCAGGCCATGCTGGCGCGCCACCAGGTGGCCCTGGGCGACGTGGAAGGTGCGGTGGCCAGTTGCCAGCGCGCGCTGGCCGGCGCCGGGCCAGCGGCGCTGCTCTCGCAGGCGCACAGCACCTTGTCGATGGCCTATGAGCGTGCCGGCCTGCACCAGTTGGCCGTCGCCCATGCCGCCTCCGCGCTGGAACTGGCCCGCGCCTGTGGCGACGCCAACGCCGAGTGCTGGGCGCTGAACCGCCTGGGCACGGCCGCCGACGATGCCGACGGCGAGCGCCACGGCCTGGACCTGCTGATCCAGGCGCTGGAACTGTCGCACCAGCTGCCAGCGCTGGACGTGCGGGTGTCGGCGCTCAACAACCTGTCGCGCCGCTGGGTGCTGGAGGCGGACCGGCTCGCCGGCGAGCCGGCGCGCCAGGCCTTGCTGCAGGCCTTGCCGCTGGCCGAGACGGCGGCCGCCGTGGTCCAGTCGATGCCGCGGAGCTTTTCCGCGGCCACGGTGCAGGCCAACCTGGGCGGCATCCACCGGCGCCTCGGTCATGTCGACCTGGCCCGCCAGCACTTTGCACAGGCCCTGGTGCTGGCCCGCGCGCAGGGTTATGCCGGTCTGCAGGCCACGGTGGAGCTGGCGCTGGCGAGCATGGCCTTCGAGGTGGCGCCCGATCCCGCCAGCCAGCACGCCCTGGTGCAGCAGCTCGATGCCGGCCCGCCGCCGGCCGATCCCGACCTGCGTCTGCGCGCGCGCCGGCAGCTGGTGCAGGGTTGCCGCGCGCGTGGTGACCTGGCCACCGCGCTGGACCAGCTCGAGCGGCTGCACGCCGAGGAACTGGCCGCCCGCGAGCGCCGCGCCGACCTGCAGACCCGGCTGCTGTTCAACCGCACCGAGCTGGCGCAAGCCCGGCACACGGCCGAGCACGCCCGGCTGGATGCCGAGCTGCAGCGCCTGCGCGCCGATGCCGAGCAGCGCGCCGCGGCGCAGCTGGCGCTGGACCGCGACCTGCTGGAACGCGAGGTGGCCGCCCGCACGGCCGAGCTGCAGCGTGCCAAGACGGTGGCCGAAGCCGCCAGCCGGGCCAAGAGCGTGTTCCTGTCGATCGTCAGCCATGAGTTGCGCACCCCGCTGAACGGCATCATGGGTCTGCTGGAACTGGCGCGCCGCCGCGCGGCCGATGACCGCCAGGCCGACCAGCTGGCGCGGGCCCTGGCCGCCGGTCGCCAGCTCAACGGCCTGTTCGACAACCTGCTGAACTATGTCGCCTTGGACGCCCAGGCGCGGATGCAGGCCGAGCCCACCGATCTGCGGGCCCTGCTGGCCAGCGTGCAGGCGGCGCATGCCACCGCCGCCCAGGCCAAGGGTCTGGTGTTGCAGGTGCAGGTGCCGGCGGTGCTGCCGGCCCGGGTGCTGCTGGACGGCCAGCGGCTGGGCCAGATCCTGGAGGTGCTGGTCGACAACGCCGTCAAGTTCAGCGCCGCCGGCACGGTGCTGCTGCAGGCCCGCTGGCAACCGGCCGCGGGCGGCCCGGCGCAGTTGCGGCTGGAGGTGGCCGACGATGGCCCCGGCATCGACGGCAGCCAGCTGGAGCGGCTGTTCCGGCCCTTCGAGCCGGGCGACCCGTCGCTGACGCGCCCGCAGGGTGGCCTGGGTCTGGGGCTGGCCCTGGCGCAGCGCCTCGCCGAGGCCATGGGCGCGACGCTGGGCCTGGACCCGCACCGCCGCAGCGGCTGCGCCTTCTGGGTCGATGTGCCGATCGACACGGGATTTTCTGCCTGATATTCAGACAATGTCTCTTTTGCAGGCATCTTGGCATGTCGAGTGTCTGCTTCTCGGGCGGTTGATGCTGGCTGGACGGCGCCTGACTGGGCGCCTTCTGCCGTTGGCGGCCTGAAATCGGCCTCAAACCAAGGGTTTGCCCTGAATTGGTGCCTGCTGGCACTGCGCTTGCGGAGTGGCACCCACGACCGCTGCCACGGCACGGCCACCCATCCCCCAAGGAGACACCATGACCCATCGCCCGACCACCCGCCGCCTGGCCTGCCTGCAACCGCTGGCCCTGGCCGCCGCCGTCCTGCTGGCCCCCGCCGCTGCCCTGGCCCAGGGCGAAGTCAAGATCGCGCTGATCAGCAGCAAGAGCGGCCCGCTGGAGGCCTTTGCCAAGCAGACCATCGTCGGCTTCAACATGGGCCTGAACTACGCCACCGGCGGCACCATGGCCGTCAACGGCAAGAAGCTGGTGGTCATCGAGAAGGACGACCAGGGCAAGCCCGACGTGGGCAAGACCCTGCTGGCCCAGGCCTATGCCGACGACAAGGTCGACATCGCCGTCGGCCCCACCGCATCGCCGGTGGCGCTGGCCATGCTGCCGGTGGCCGAGGAGTACAAGAAGATCCTGATCGTCGAGCCCGCCGTGGCCGACAGCATCACTGGCGAGAAGTGGAACAAGTACATCTTCCGCACCGGCCGCAACTCCAGCCAGGACGCCATCGCCAATGCCGTGGCGCTGGACAAGCCCGGCACCACCCTGGTGACGCTGGCGCAGGACAACGCCTTCGGCAAGGACGGCGTCAAGGCCTTCAAGGAGGCCATCAAGAAGGCCAAGCTGGCGCACGAGGAATACCTGCCCGCGGCCACCAGCGACTTCACCGCCGCCGCCCAGCGCATCATCGACAAGCTCAAGGACCAGCCCGGCCGCAAGATCGTCTGGATCATCTGGGCCGGCGGCAACCCGTTCAAGATCGCCGAGCTGGACTTCAAGCGCCACAACATCGAGATCGCCACCGGCGGCAACATCCTGCCGGCGATGACGGCCTACAAGAACTTCCCCGGCATGGAAGGCGGCCTGTACTACTACTTCGGCATCCCGAAGAACCCGGTCAATGAATGGCTGGTGGCCAACCACTACACCCAGTACAAGACCCCGCCCGACTTCTTCACCGCTGGCGGCATGAGCGCGGCCATCGCCGTGGTGGAGGCCCTGAAGAAGACCAAGGCCGACACCAACACCGAGAAGCTGATCACCGCGATGGAGGGCATGAGCTTCCAGACGCCCAAGGGCCGCATGACCTTCCGCAAGGAAGACCACCAGGCGCTGCAGGACATGTACCACTTCAAGATCAAGGTGGACCCGGCCTTCGCCTGGGGCGTGCCTGAATTGGTTCGTGAGATCAAGGCGGAAGAAATGCAAGTGCCCATCCGCAACAAGCGCTGAGCCTGCCGTGCTCGAGACCCGCGACCTGACGATCCGCTTCGGCGGCCATGTGGCTGTGGATTCGGTGTCCTGTGCCTTCCAGCCCGGCACGCTGACGGCCATCGTCGGGCCCAACGGCGCGGGCAAGACGACCTACTTCAACCTCATCAGCGGCCAGTTGCCAGCCAGCGCCGGCCAGGTGCTGCTGGACGGGCAGGACATCACCGGCCTGCCGGCGCCGCTGCGCACCCGGCTGGGCCTGGGCCGGGCCTTCCAGCTGACCCAGCTGTTCGCCAACCTCACCGTGCGCGAGAACGTGCGCCTGGCCATCCAGGCGCGTGAAGCCGGCCGCGGGCAGGGCGGCGGCTGGGGCGGGGTGGACCTGTTCCGCGTCTGGCTGGACCGCAAGGCCTGGATCGACGAGGCCGAGGCGGTGCTGGCCCAGGTGCGCCTGGCCGGCAAGGCCGACCTGCTGGCCGCCGCGCTGCCGCATGGCGACCAGCGCAAGCTGGAAGTGGCGCTGCTGATCGCGCTGGACCCGAAGGTGTTCATGTTCGACGAACCCACCGCCGGCATGAGCGTGGACGAGGTGCCGGTGATCCTGGACCTGATCCGCGGCCTGAAGGCCCAGCTGTGGGCCAGCGGCAAGGGCACCATCCTGCTGGTCGAGCACAAGATGGACGTGGTGCGCGAGCTGGCTGACCGCATCATCGTGCTGCACAACGGCCAGCTGGTGGCCGACGGCGAGCCGGCGGCGGTGATTGCCTCGCCGGTGGTGCAGCAGGCCTACCTGGGCATGGCGGCGGAAGAACCGGCATGAGCACCAACCTGCTGGAGCTGACCGGGGTGCACACCCACATTGGGGCGTACCACATCCTGCATGGCGTGGACTTCGCCGTGCCCGAAGGCGGCGTCACCATGCTGCTGGGCCGCAATGGCGCCGGCAAGAGCACCACGCTGCGCACCATCATGGGCCTGTGGCCGGCCAGCCAGGGCGAATTGCGCTTCCAGGGCCGGTCGTTGAAGGGCGTGGCCACGCCCGACATCGCCACCCAAGGCATCGCCTACGTGCCCGAGAGCATGGGCATCTTCACCGACCTGTCGGTGAAGGAGAACATGGTGCTGGCCGCCCGGAAGGCCCGCAACGCCAGCGAGCTGGACAGCCAGCGGCTGGACTGGATCTTCAGCCTGTTCCCGGCGCTGAAGAAATTCTGGCTCTACCCGGCCGGCAAGCTGAGCGGCGGGCAGAAGCAGATGCTGGCCGTGGCCCGCGCCATCGTCGAGCCGCGTGCGCTGATCCTGATCGACGAGCCCAGCAAGGGCCTGGCGCCGTCGATCATCCGCAACCTCATCGATGCCTTCGGCGAACTCAAGCGCCAGAAGACCACGATCCTGCTGGTGGAGCAGAATTTCATGATGGCCAAGGCCCTGGGCGACACCGTGGCGGTGATGGACAACGGCCGGGTGGTGCACCGCGGCGCCATGGCCGAGCTGGCCGGCGACGAGGGCATGCAGCAGCGCCTGCTGGGCCTGAGCCTGGGAGCGCACCAATGAGCACCGCTGCCACCGTGCAAACCCCGGCGGCCGCCGCGACCGCCGTGCCCAAGGCCCAGTTCGACTGGCGCCCGCTGGCCCTGCTGGCCGCACTGATGGCGCTGGCGCTGCCCGCCATCGGCTCGCCCAGCACCTGGGTCACGCTGACTGTCGCCGGGCTGGCGATGGGGCTGATCATCTTCGTCATCGCCTCGGGCCTGACCCTGGTCTTCGGCCTGATGGACGTGCTGAACTTCGGCCACGGCGTGTTCATCGCGCTGGGCGCCTTCATGGCCACCACGGTGATGGCCGCGATGACGCCCTGGGCCGGCGAGTCCGGTGCGCTGCAGTTGGTCAGCGTGTTCAGCGCCATGCTGGTGGCCATGGCGGTGGCTGGCGCGGTGGGCTGGGCCTTCGAGCGGGTGATCGTGCGGCCGGTCTACGGCCTGCACCTGAAGCAGATCCTGATCACCATGGGCGGCATGATCGTCGGCGAGGAGATTATCAAGGTCATCTGGGGCCCGCAGCAGATCGCGCTGCCGTTGCCCTCGTCGCTGACCGGCTCCTGGTTGGTGGGCGATGCCTCGGTCGAGAAGTACCGGGTGATGGCCGCCGGCATCGGCCTGCTGGTGTTTGCGGCGCTGGCCTTCACCCTCAATCGCACCAAGGTCGGCCTCCTGATCCGTGCCGGGGTGCAGGACCGCGAGATGGTGGAGAGCCTGGGCTATCGCATCCGCCGGCTGTTCGTCGGCGTGTTCGTGGCCGGATCGGCGCTGGCCGGGCTGGGCGGCGTGATGTGGGGCCTGTACCAGCAGAACGTGACGCCGCAGATCGGCGCCCAGGTCAATGTGCTGATCTTCATCGTCATCATCATCGGCGGCCTGGGCAGCACGCTGGGCTGCTTCGTCGGCGCGCTGCTGGTGGGGCTGATGGCCAACTACACCGGCTTCCTGGCACCCAAGGTGGCGCTGTTCTCCAACATCGGTCTGATGGTGGCGATCCTGCTGTGGCGGCCGCAGGGCCTGTATCCCGTCACCAACCGCTGAGCGCGCCATGCTGAACAGACTGCTTTCGCATGACCTGCCGCGCAGCCGCTGGCTGGCCGCCACGCTGCTGCTGATCCTGATCGGCCTGGCGGCGGCGCCGTTCCTGTTCCCCGGCAGCAAGCCGCTGGGCGTGGCGGCCAAGATCCTGGTGTTCATCCTGCTGGTGGCCAGCTACGACCTGCTGCTGGGCTACACCGGCATCGTCAGCTTCGCCCACACCATGTTCTTCGGCATCGGCGCCTACGGCGTGGCGATTGCCAGCACCCGCATGGGCGAGGGCTGGGCAGCGCTGGCCGTGGGCGCGGGCTGCGCGCTGGGGGTGTCGCTGGTGCTGTCGCTGGTGATCGGGCTGTTCTCGCTGCGGGTCAAGGCGATCTTCTACGCCATGATCACGCTCGCCGTGGCCTCGGCCTTCCAGACCCTGGCCTCGCAGCTGAGCGATTTCACCGGCGGCGAAGACGGCCTCACCTTCAAGAACCCGGCGGTGCTCAGCCCGTCGTTCGAGCCGTTCTCGGGCCCGGTGCTGGGCATCTCCATCGACGGCCGGGTGCTCAGCTACTACCTGCTGTTCGTGGTGGTGCTGGTGGCGTTTGCGGCGCTGTTGCGCATCGTCAATTCACCCTTCGGCCGGGTGCTGCAGGCCATCCGCGAGAACGACTTCCGGGCCGAGGCGATCGGCTACCGCACGGTGGTCTTCCGCACCCTCAGCAATGTGCTGGCCGCGCTGTTCGCCACGCTGGCCGGCGTGCTGCTGGCGCTGTGGCTGCGCTACACCGGGCCCGACACCACGCTGAGCTTCGAGATCATGCTGGACATCCTGCTGATCGTGGTGATCGGCGGCATGGGCACGGTGTACGGCGCGGTGGTGGGCGCGGTGCTGTTCGTGCTGGCGCAGAACTACCTGCAGGACCTGCTGAAGCTGGGCGCCACCGCGCTCGACGGCGTGCCGGTGCTCAGCGCCTTCATCACGCCCGACCGCTGGCTGCTGTGGCTGGGCGTGCTGTTCGTGCTGAGCGTCTACCACTTCCCCACCGGCGTGGTGGGCCGGCTGCGGGCCCGGGCGCTGGCGGCGCGGAGCGGCGCATGACGCCCACCTCGCACTACCTGGTCTGCCAGGGCCGCGAACTGCATGTCACGGCCTGGGGCGATCCGCGGGCCGAGGTGGTGGTGGCCTGGCACGGCCTGGCCCGCACCGGCCGCGACATGGACGACATCGCCGCCCACCTCGCCCAGCGCTGGCGCGTCATCTGCCCCGACACCCTGGGCCGCGGCCTGTCGCAGTGGAGCCCGGCGCCCGACGATGAATACCACCTGGGCTTCTACGCCGCCCAGGCGCAGGACCTGCTTGACCAGTTCGGCATCGCCCAGTGCCACTGGCTGGGCACGTCGATGGGCGGCGCCATCGGCCTGCGGGCGGCGGCCACGGTGCTGCGCGGGCGCATCCAACGGCTGGTGATGAACGACATCGGCCCCGAGCTGGCCGCGCCGGCCGTGGCGCGCATCCGCGGCTATGCCGGCAGCCCGCCGGCCTTTGACACCGTGGGCGCGCTGGAGCAGTACTTCCGCACCATCTACCAACCCTATGGCACGTTGACCGACGCCCAGTGGCGGCGCCTCACCGAGACCAGCGTGCGCCGCCTGCCCGACGGCCGGGTGACGCCGCACTACGACCCGGCGATGGTGCGCCAGTTCACCGTCCACCCGCAGGACTACGACCAGTGGGATGCCTGGGACGCGCTGCCGATCCCGGTGCTGGTGCTGCGCGGCGCCGACAGCGACCTGCTGCTGCCCGATGTGGCCGAGGCCATGCGCAACCGCGGCCCCCGCGCCGTGGTGGTCACCATCCCCGGCTGCGGCCATGCGCCGGCATTGAACACGCCGGCGCAGTTCGCCCTGGTCGAGCGGTTCTTCGCCGGCTAGCCGGCGCGCGATCAGACCACGTGGACCGTCACCGGCTGCAGCGCCTGCGGCTGGTCGTCCCAGGGGCGCTGCAGCACGAAGCGCAAGGCATGCGTGCCGGCCGCAGCGGCGGTGAACAGGAAGCGCTGCTGCACCGCGGCACCATCGCCCGCGCCAGCCGCGGCGTGGCCATCGGCCACCAGGGTGCAGCCCGGCGGCGCCGGCGGCGCCTGCCACAGCAGGCCCGCGCCCGGCTGGGCATCCAGCACGATCGCCACGGCCTCGCCGGCGCGGGCCTGCAGCGACAGGGTGGGGCGGTCGGGTCGGGGCATGGCAGGCTTTCGGTGCGGCGGAGCAGCCGATCATGGACCGCGCGCCCCTTGAAGTCCACGCCGATGGCCCGACCTGCCTGCATGGCACTTTTTTCACCATGTGGTGGGAACTGCGGTACCGTTCGGCGCTCCAAGCTTAGCGGCCTGCTGCCGGGCCGATCGTCCAACTTCCGGAGACTGACACTGTGAAACACCTGCTGGTTGCCCTGTCCGTGGCTGTCGCCACCGTCTCGCTGGGCCTCGCCCCGGGCGACGCCGACGCCAAGCGACTCGGGGGCGGCAAGGCCGCCGGCATGCAGCGCCAGGCGCCGCCGCCGTCGTCCACCCCCACCAACACGCCGCCCAGCACGGCGGCTGCGCCCGCGGCCGCTGCCGCACCGGCAGCAGCCACCACCGGCGCCGCGGCAGCCGCTGCCGCGCCCAAGCGCAACTGGATGGGCCCGCTGGCCGGCCTGGCCGCCGGCCTGGGCATTGCCGCGCTGTTCAGCCACCTGGGCATGGGCGAAGGCCTGGCCAACTTCATGATGCTGGCCCTGATGGCGGTGGCGGCGTTCTTCCTGATCCGCTTCCTGCTGGCCCGCTTCGGCGGTGGTGCCAAGCGCGCTGCTGGCCCGCAGCTGGCCGGTGCCACGGCCGGTGCCGGTGGATCGGCTGGCGGCTGGCAGGCCCAGCGGCAGATGCCGCAGCCGGACGCCCCGGTGGCCGCCAACCCGGCCACGCCGGTGTTCCGCAGCGCGTTGGAAGAAACCTCCGGCGCCGCTCCGGCTGCCGCTGCAGCGCCGGTTGCCCCGCTGACGCTGCCCGGCGGCATGGCCACGGCCGACTTCGAGCGCCTGGCCAAGATGGTCTTCATCCGCATGCAGGCCGCCAACGATGCCGGCAACGTGGACGATCTGCGCAAGTTCACCACGCCCGAGCTGTTCGCCTCGCTGCGGCTCGACCTGCAGGAGCGTGGCAGCGCCACCCAGACCACCGATGTCGTGCAGATCGACGCCCAGGTGGTCGAAGTGACCCAGGAGAACGGCCAGGACATCGTCAGTGTGCGCTTCCACGGCCTGGTGCGTGAGCAGGCTGGCGCCGGCGCCGAGCCGTTCAACGAGCTGTGGCACCTGGTGCGCCCCGCCAGCGGTGCGGGCGACTGGGCGATCGCCGGCATCACCCCGGTGCAATGACGGGCCCGGTGCCCGACGAGGCGGCCTGCGGGCCGCTTTTTTTCGACCTGCATACACTCCGTGTCCTGCCGCTTTGGCAGGACATCTCCAGGCGTTGCCCGTGACCTCTGCCCGCCCCGTTCCGCGTACCGCATCCTTCCTGTTCGCGCCGCTGCTGCTGGCGGGCCTGCTGGCCGCTGGCCAGGCCTGGGCCCAGGCCACCGCGCCGGCGCCGGCGGCCGCCGCGTCCGGCCCCACGCTGCGGGCCGAGCTGGCCAAGCCGTTGACGGCCGCCCAGGAGGCCGTGCGCAGCGGCAAGAGCGCCGAAGCCCTGGCCCGCATCGCCGAAGCCGAGGCCATGCCGGCGCTGACGCCGTATGAGCAGTACGTGGTGATGCGCCTGAAGGCGCCGGCGCTGTTCGGCAGCGGAGACCAGGCCGGTGCGCTGGCGCTGTTCGAGAAGGTGGTGGCATCGCCGCTGCTGCCCACGGCCGAGAAGCTGCCGCTGACCGAGACCACCATCAAGCTGGCGCTGCAGCTCAAGCAGTACGCCACCGCCCAGGCGCTGATGAAGTCCTATCTGGACAGCCGCGGACCCAACGCCGAGATCGCCAGCCTGTACCCGCAGGTCCTGAGCGTGCAGAACGACCATGCCGGCGTCATCGCCCACCTGCTGCCGGTGGTGGCCGCCGACGAGGCCGCCAAGCGCCCCACGCCCGAGGCCACGCTGCGCCTGCTGGCGTCCAGCCAGAACCAGGTCAAGGACAGCGTGGGCTATCTGGCCACGCTCACCCGCCTGGCCGGCAGCACCGGCAAGACCGACTACTGGGACGAGCTGATCAACCGCACCGTGCGCAAGGACGGCTTTGCCGACGACCGCCTGCGGCTGGATGTGTACCGGCTGCGCCTGGTGGTGGGCATCGCGCTGGAGGGTGACGAGATCGGTGACATGGCTTTCCGCGCCAACCAGGCCGGCCTGCCGGCCGAGGCCCAGGCTTTGCTGGACGACGGCTACAAGGCCGGCCTGCTGGGCAAGGGCCCCAATGCCGCCGCCGACCAGAAGCTGCGCGAATCGGCCACCAAGGCCGCGGCGCAGGACCGCGCCACGCTGGCCGAGACCGAGGCGGCGGCGCTGAAGGCGCCCAACGGCAATGCGCTGTACGGCCTGGGCATGGCGGTGTCATCCACCGGCGCGCATGAGCGTGGCCTGGCGCTGATCACCCAGGGCATCGCCAAGGGCGGCCTGCGCCGGCCCGACGATGCCCAGCTGCACCAGGGCATCGTCGCGCTGCGCGCGGGCAAGGCCGACCAGGCCAAGGCGGCGTTTGCCGCCGTCAAGGGCAGCGACGGCGCCGCCGACCTGGCCCGGCTGTTCACCGTCTACATCGACAGCCCGGCGCGCAAGTGAGCGCCGGCCGCACCCACCACCACCTTTGAAAGACCGCCGATGAGTGCCCTGATCCTGGGTCTGCTGATGTTCCTGGGCATGCATTCGTCCCGCATCGTGGCCGAAGGCTGGCGCACGCAGGTGATCGCCCAGCGCGGGCCGGGGGCCTGGAAAGGCCTGTACACCGTGGTCTCGCTGGTCGGCTTCGGGCTGATCATCTGGGGCTATGGCCAGGCCCGGATGCAACCGGTGGTGCTGTGGGAATCGCCGGTGTGGACCCGCCACCTCGCGGCCCTGCTGGTGCTGGTGGCCCTGGTGCTGCTGGCCGCGGCCCAGGTGCCGGGCAACGGCATCAAGGCCCGGGTGCACCACCCGATGGTGCTGGGCGTCAAGGTGTGGGCACTGGCCCACCTGCTGGCCAACAACACGCTGGCCGACCTGCTGCTGTTCGGCAGCTTCCTGGTCTGGGCGGTGCTGGATTTCCGCTCGTCACGCCAGCGCGACCGCGCGGCCGGCACCGTCTACCCGCCGGGCAGCGCAGGCCGCACCGTGGTTGCGGTGGTGCTGGGCGTGCTGCTGTGGGCCGCGTTCGCCTTCTGGCTGCACGGGCTGCTGTTCGGCGTGCGGCCTTTCGGCCGCTGAACCGCCGCGGATCAGCCGCGCTGGAGCCGCGGGTCGCCGCCCGGCCGCGGGCCGAACAGCTGGTCGAAGACGGTCTCGCCTTCCAGCTCGCGGGCATCCAGCCCCTGCAGCACCTCCTGCAGCGGTGGCTGCACCCGGGTGCCCGGCTTGAAGTCGGCCTGGCCGATGGCGGGCGCCAATTCACCCGGCGTGGTGTCCTGCCAGGCGCGGCGGTCGTGGAGCGGTGGGCGGGTGGTGCGCATGGCCGGCAGACTACCGCCGCCGGCACCGCCCGATCGGCCGAACAGGCCCGCCGGGCAGCCGCTGTTGCGCTGTTGGCCGCCCAGGGCGTGCATCCGTCACGCCCGGCGGGTTGGCGTCAGAACACGACGCGCACGCTGCCCTGCAGGGCGCGGCCGCCGGCCGGCGCCAGCGCCCGCGCCGTGGGCAGGGCGACGGCGTTGGTGGCCAGGGCATCGCCCAGGTTGCCGAGCTTCAGCGTCCACAGCGCTTCGGCGCCCGCGCCCAGGCGCTGGGTCCAGCTGGCCCACAGGTCCAGCGTGGTCCAGGCCGGCGTGGCCACGTCGCTGTCGGGCACGCGGCTTTGGCGGGCGGCGTGGCGCAGCTGCAGGCCGCCGCGCCAGGCGCCCTGCGCCGCCTCCAGTCCGGCCTGCAGCCGCAGCGGGGCGATGCGCGGCAGCGGCTGGCCGCTGGCACGGTTGTCGCCGCGCACCCAGTCCAGGCCGGCGCTGGCCTCCAGCGTCCAGCCGGGCAGCCAGGCCCCGGCATCGAGCCGGTTGCGGGCCTCGATCTCGCCGCCCACCAGCCGCGCCGGCACGCCGCTGAAGCGGTAGACCGGCACGTCGATCGGGTTGCCGTCCTCATCCTCGACCGGCACGGTGGCACCGGTGGCGTCCAGCGCGATGTAGTTGGCAAAGCGGGTGTGCCAAAGCGCTGCCCGCAGGCTGTGGCCAGCCTGCTGCCACTGCAGGCCCACTTCCAGGTGGCGGCTGCGCTCCAGCTTCTGGTCGACATCGCCCTGTTCGAAGGCGCCGGTGGCCACATGCACGCCGTTGGCGAACAGCTCGTAGTAGGCCGGCGCCCGCTGGGTGCTGCCCAGCGACGCGGTGGCCCGCCAGCCGCTGGCGCCCACCGGCAGCTGCAGGCCCAGCAGCAGGCTGCGCGGGCGGAAGCTGCGCGACAGCGCCGGGCCGAACTTCGGCTCGGCCGCATCGGCGGCATCGCCATCGCTGCGCACACGCACCGTCTCCAGCCGCAGGCCGGCCTGCAGCGTGGCGGCGCCCAGGCTCAGCTCCTGCAGGGTGAACAGCGCCTCGCTGCGGGTGCGGGTGTCGGGCACGAAGGCTTCCTCGCCCAGGGCGGAGAAGTCCAGCCGTTCGGCCTGCAGGCCCAGCACGCCGCGCAGTGTGCCGCCGGCCAGGGCCAGCGGTGCCTGCGTGGCCTGCAGCCGCAGCTCCTGCCCGGTGCTCTTGAAGGTGGTGCCCACCGCGCCGTCGCCTTCCACTTCCTGGTGCTGGTAGCGGGTGGTGCTGGCCTGCCAGCCCAGGCTGTCGAACGGGCCGGCCAGGCCGCGCCGCTCGCCGGCCAGCTGCAGGCGGTCGCGGCGCATCCGGATGCGGACCTCGGGATCGACCGTCACGCCATAGCTGTTGCGGTAGGCGTCCACCGCGGCGCCGACGAAGCCCCGTGCATCGGCCCAGGAGGCGCCGACCGCCGCTGCCTCGCTGGTGCCGTCGCTGTTGGCCACGCGGTGGCTGGGCGCCGTGTCGCCCGGCCGGATGAAGTCGGGTGTGCGCAGATCGCCGCTCTGGCGCCGTGCCACGTCGGCATGCCAGTTCAGGCCGCCGGCGCCGGCTTCCAGCACCGCGGCGCCGGCGGTCTCGCGGGCGGCCCCGCCCAGGCGCAGCTCGGCCCGGCCGCCCAGTGCGCCCAGGGCGCTGCGCGGGATGCGGTTGTCGATGGCATTGACCACGCCGCCCGTGGCATTGCCGCCATACAGCAGCGCCGCCGGGCCGCGCAGCACTTCCAGCCGCTCGACCACCAGCGGGTCGACCGCCACCGCATGGTCGAAGCTGAGGTTGGAGGCATCGGCCGACGCGCCACCGTTGTCCAGCAGGCGGATGCGGTCGCCGTCCAGGCCGCGGATCACCGGCCGGCTGGATTGCGGGCCGAAGCTGGTGGCGGCCACGCCGGGCTGGCCGTCCAGCGTGTCGCCCAGGGTGCCGCCGCGTCGGCGGGTGAGCTCGTCACCGGCCAGCACGCTGCTGGGCGCGGTGAGCCGGCTGCCCAGCGGATTGCCGGTGATGACCACGGTGGCGGGGGCGTTCGATTGGGCCAGGGCCAGGCCGGGCAGGGCGCTGGCCAGGGCGAGGGTGAAGACGGAGAAGCGGGGCGCGCGACGCTGCGCGCTCCGCAGATGCAGAGGCAAAGGCATGGGGAAGTCCTGCAGGAATGACGGTGGCCGGCGCCAGCCCGCCGTGGAGGCGGGCCGTTGCGCGGGCAGGCGGGCGGGTCAGTGCAGGCGCAGGGGCGGGGCGCGGGCTTGCCAGGGGGCCGTGGCCAGCCGCCGGGGTGCCGGCCGTGGCATGGGCAGCGGCGCTCCGCCGCGGGCCTGGCGGGCCAGCCAGCCCCAGACCACCGGCAGACTGGCCGCGCCCAGCGTCGCCAGCACCAGGCAGATCTGGCACAGCGCATCGCCGGCGTCGGCATGGCCGCCGTCGCCGTGGTGGTCGCCGTGGTGGTGGCCATGGTCGTGGCCGTGTGGCCCGCTGTCGGCCCCGGTCTCCAGCGTGGCCAGCCCAGGGGGCTGCAGCACATGCGACAGCAGGTGCAGCGCGCCCAGCTGCTGCGTGAGCAGCAGCAGCAGGCTGAGCGAGAGGGCGAGCAGGCGCTGGCGCATGGAGGCGCCGAGCATAGCCGGCTGCGGTGACCGTGGCCGTCAGGCCGGCGGCAGCGGCAGGATCAGGTCCGGCCCCTCGGCGCTGGACCGGCCCACCGCGCGTGCCACCGGCCAGGCCTGCATCGCGCCCTCGGGCAGGCCTTGGAGCAGCGGCGCCAGGCTGGCGGCGTCGGTGTTGCCGCGGTCCAGCCAGGCGGCCCACTGCGCCGGCGGCAGCATCACCGGCATGCGGTCGTGGATGGGCGCCATCAGCGCATTGGCGGCAGTGGTGATGACGCAGCAGGTCAGCAGCCAGTCGCCGGCGTCGGCGCCCTCGGCCGCCGGGGCGCGCCAGGCCTCGAACAGCCCGGCCATCGCGAAGAAGGGCGCGTCCACCGGGCTGATGTAGTGCGGCTGCTTGGCCGGCTTGCCGTCGGGGCCGGTGACCGGCTGCCATTCGTAGAAGCCGCTGGCCGGCAGGATGCAGCGCCGCCGCCGCACCGCCTGGCGGAACGACGGCTTCTCGGCCATGCCCTCGCTGCGGGCGTTGTTCAGCTTGGCGCCCAGGGCGGGGTCCTTGGCCCAGTGCGGCACCAGGCCCCAGCGCATGGTCTCGGCGATGCGCTCGCCTTCCTTGGTCTCGTAGACCACGGGCACGTCGGACTGCGGCGCGATGTTGAAGCGCGGCCCGAAGGGCTGGATGCGGGTCAGGCTGAAGCCCGACACCAGGGTCTGCGGGTCATAGGCGACGACGTAGCGGCCACACATGCGGTGCTCCGGGCTGGGCGGGTTGTGATGTTTGCACAGCTCCCCCGTCGCGGGGTCCCCCCTTCTCTCCGACCGCCGGGTGATGGTGCGGCGTCGCTGGCCGGCCGACCATGGCTGCACCTGCCTGCCAACCACTGCCGGAGACCCGCATGGCCACCACCGACCGCCCCCGCATCGTCGTGCATGTCAGCATCCCCCGGGTGCCGCCCGCCGCGGTGGATGGCGACCCGCCCGTGGAGGACGCCAGCCCGGTTTGCGGCTGGTTCGAATCGAGTTGGGCGCTGCGCCAGGGCCTGGCGGTGCAGGAGCTGGGTCCGTCCGACCTGCCCGATGACGGCACCGTGGCCGCGCTGTGGCTGGCTGCGCTGGGCGCGCCGGCGGCGCCGTCAGCGTGTTGGCAGTGACACCGCTGGCGGCGACAGCCGTTGCTGGTGGTCGCGGTGCATCTCCCAGCGCTGGTAGGCCTGCGGCCGGCCCGACAGCGCCAGCGACAGCCGGGTGACCCAGTCATGGGTGCGCGACGCCGGCGCACCGACCACCCCCAGCAGCGCCCAGGCCAGCAGGGCCAGCGGCATCCAGCGGGCCAGCGGCAGCGCCGGCCAGCGCCCGGCCCGCAGCGCCAGCGCGCTGGCCGCGGCGCCCAGGCCGTAGCCGGCCACCACCTCGCTGACCGAGTGTGCGCCCACCTTCACCCGCGACACCGCCACCGCCAGCGCCAGCAGGTAGCCCAGGATCAGCACCCGCCGCCGGCCGTCGGCCGTGCGCGGCCCCAGCGCCAGGCGCAGCAGCAACGGCATCAGCGCCGCCGCAAACATCGCGTGGCCCGAGAAGCCGGTGAAGTCCAGCGGCGCATGGCCGATGCCGAAGCCCAGGAAGGCGATCTTGCTGGTGGTGGTGACGGCCACCGCCACGCCGCTGGCCAGCAGCCAGGCCAGTGCCAGCCGCGGCCCGCCCGGCTGGCGCCACAGCCACAGCAGCGACAGCGCCATCGCCGGCAGCAGGATCTGCGCCTCGCCCAGGCGGGTGATCTGCGCCCACCACCAGGCCACACCGCCCGGCAGCGCGGCCTCGCTCACCGCGCCGGCGGCTTGTAGCGTTCCACCAGGGCGGCCTCCAGCCGGTAGCCGGTGGTGCCCATGGCCGAGTTGTTGCGGCTGGTCTTGAGCACGCCGCTGACCCACACCGTGTCCATGCTGCGCAGGCCGCCGGCCGGCTTGGCCGGCACCACCAGCACGATCTGGTTGGCCGGCGGTGGCGGCGTGTGGATGCAGGCGCCGAAGTAGGGCACCAGCAGGAATTCGGTGTGGCCCTCGGCCACTTCTTCCAGCGGCACCAGGTAGCCGGGCAGCTTGACGCGGGTGTTGTTCAGTGCCGGCTCGGTGGGGGCGTTGTCCCAGACCTCGCGCATCTGCTGCATCAGGGCCTGCGTCTTGGGATCACCGTCGATCAGCATGGCGGTGTCGCCGAGGCCCTTGTCCTTGAGCAGCTTGGCCGGATCCCAGCCCTTGGGCACCAGGTCGTCCCAGCGGATCTCGGTGTAGCCCGCGCTGTTGGTGGTGGGCTTGGGCAGCGGCTGGGCGGCCAAGGGCAGCGCGCCAGCCGCCAGCAGGCCGGCAGCGCACTGCAGCCATTGGCGGCGGGGGAGGGCAGAGGTGGGCATGGTTCAGATCCTGGGAGACAGGCCATCGGACAGCGACAGGCGGTAGGCCCGCCAGCCCGGCACCAGGCTGGCCAGCAGGCCGCCGGCCAGCACCGCGGCCATCAGGCGCCATTCTGCATAGCCAGGTGACAGCAGTTGCAGCGTGATGCCGAATTGCGCCTGCACCCAGCCGCCGGCCAGCGCCACCGTGCCCCAGCAGGCCAGCGCGCCCAGGGCCACGCCGGCACCGGTGACGAGCAGGCCCTCGGCCGCCAGCAGGGCCAGCATCTGCCGCGGGCCGGCACCCACCGCGCGCAGGATGGCCAGCTCGCGCCGGCGCTCGTTCAGCCCGGCCAGGATCACCGCCACCAGGCCGGCCAGGCTGACGGTGGCCACCAGGGCGCTCATCGCCTGCAGGCCGCGTTCGCCCAGGCCGACCACGTCCCAGAGCTCATCCAGCGCCACGCCGGGCAGGATGGCCAGCAGCGGCTCGGCGCGGAAGGCGGCCACGTCGCGCTGCACCGCGAACACCGCGGCCCGGCTCTTCAGGCCGATCAGCGCGGCGGTGATGGTGCGCGGCGTCAGGTCCCTCTGCGCCGCCTGCTCGGCACTGACCGCCTGGCCGGGCAGCGGCGCGCCGGCCATCCAGTCGAGGTGGATGGCCTCCATCGCCTGCAGGCTGATGTGCACCGTGCGGTCCACCGGCGTGCCGGTGGGCGCCAGGATGCCGACGATGGTGAACGGCTTGTCGGCATGGTCGTTGGCGGCCATGGCCCCGTCGCCATGGCTGAGCACGATGCGCTGGCCCAGCGTGTAGCCCAGCCGGCGCGCCACTTCAGCGCCGACCACGGTGTCGTACAGGGCCTCGAAGGGCTTGCCCTGGGCCAGCACCAGGCGCTGCTTCTGGCCGTGGCGGAAATGCTCGAAGTAGCCGGTGGTGGTGCCCAGCACCGCGAAGCCGCGGTGGCTGTCGCCCAGGCTCAGCGGCACCATCCAGGCCACGCCGCGGTGCTGGGCGATGGCCTCGGCGCTGCTGTAGCGGATGTTGTTGGTGGCGTTGCCGATGCGGAACACCGCGTACAGCAGCAGCTGCACCGGCCCGGTGCGCGCGCCGACGATCAGGTCGGTGCCCGACACCGCCTGCGCGAAGTTGGCCCGCAGGTCCTGCCGCAGCCGCTCGATGCCCAGCAGCAGGAAGGTGCTCAGCGCGATCGACAGCACCACCAGCCCCAGCACGAAGCGGCGGTTCCACGCGCTGCGCGCGGCGAGATGCAGCAACGCGGTCATGCCGCCGCCCGCGCCGCGTGGTTGATGGCCGGCAGATCGACCACCCGGGCAAAGCGCTGCGCCAGCCGGGCATCATGGCTGACGAACAGCAGCGCGCTGCCGGCGGCGGCGCAGCTGTCGAGCAGCAGGGCCATGAAGGCCTCGCGCAGGGCTTCGTCGAGCGCGGAGGTGGGCTCGTCGGCGATCACCACCGCCGGCGCGCCGATCAGCGCCCGCGCTGCCGCCACCCGCTGCTGCTGGCCCACCGACAGCGTGCCGGCGGCTTGCGTCCACAGCGCGCGGGGCAGCTCGGTGCGGACCAGCAGGTCTTCGGCGGCCTGCGGCCCGGCGCGCTGCGCCCGCCGCGCCGAGAAGCGCAGCGGCAGGCGCACGTTGTCCAGCACGCTGAGGTAGGGCAGCAGGTTGAACTGCTGGAAGATGTAGCCCAGGTGGTCGGCGCGGTGGCGGTCACGGGCGCTGGCGCCCAACGCCTGCCAGGGCTGGCCCAGCAGCCGCACCGCGCCGGCATCGGGCAGCAGCACGCCGGCGCACAGGCTCAGCAGCGTGCTCTTGCCGCAGCCGCTGGGCCCGCGCAGGAAGACGCTGTCGCCCGGCGCGAGCGTCAGCGCCTCGATGGCCAGGGTGTCGGCCGCTGCACCCGGCCAGCGGTAGCGCAGGCCCTGCAGGTCCAGCGCCGCGGTGCCGCTGGCGCTCACCGCCGAAAACGGCCGTCGGCGCCGATGATCGACAGATCGGCGTAGTCCAGGCCGGTGTGGTCGGTGGCGCTGAAGCTCAGTTCCAGCCCGCCCAGGTCGTAGTTCTTCAGGCCCTCCAGCGCGCGCTGCAGGCCGGCGCGGTTCAGCGCGCCGCTGGCGGCGGCGCGGCGCAGGCCCTCGGCCAGCACCTTGGCGGCGGCATAACCTTCCAGGAAGGCCGGGGTGATGGCCTGCGGGTCGACGCCACGGGCCTTGGCCAGGTCGTGTGCTTCCTTGACCATCGGCACGCCCATCGACCGCTCGCCCGGCAGCACCTGGCTGACCACCACGCCGCGGGCTTGCTCGCCCAGTGCCTTGATGAAGCCGGCCGAGGCGTTGTTGCTCAGCGTCAGCGCCTGGGCCCGAGAGCCGGCATTGCGCAGCGCCTGGATGCCCTCGACCACCGCCGTGCCCGAGCCGATGAACAGCACGGCCTGCGCATCGGCCGCCACCAGCCGCTGCACGATGGCGCCGAAGCTGGGCTTGGCGCGGTCGTAGGTGTCGTGCACCACCGGCTTCAGCCCGGTGCCGAAGCCGCGCAGCGCGCCGGTGGCGGCGTCCTGGCCGAAGCTGTCGTCCACCTGCACCAGGGCGATGCGGGTGACGCCGGTGGCCAGCAGGTGCTTGATGCTGCGCTCGGCCTCGCGCTGGTAGGTGGCGCGCACATTGAACAGCCAGGGGTGCACCGGCTCGTGCAGCACCATCGCGCCGGTGCTCGGGCCCACCAGCGGCACCTTGTACTCGGTCAGCAACGGCATGATCTTCTGGTTGTGCGGCGTGCCCCGGGTGAGGAACAGCGCCACCACGCCGCGCTCGATCAGCGCCTTCGCATTGTCGGCCGCGCGCTGCGGATCGAAGCCGTCGTCCAGCACCACCAGCTCCAGCTTCTGGCCGCCGATGCCGTTGCGCGCATTGAGGCTGTCGAACAGCAGCTTGGCTCCGGCCGTGGCCTCCTTCACTGTGGCGGCCACCGCGCCGGTGTGGCCGGCCGTCTGGCCGATCAGGATCTGTGCCCGCGCCGGCAGTGCAGCGGCGACGGCCAGCAGGACGAGAAGCATCAGGCGCTGCAGCATGGCGTGGCGATCGGTCTGGGGGGAGGGCCGGGGGAGGCGGATGAGTCGGCATTGTCGCGCCGGTGCCGCATCTCTCCATTTCGGTGGACATCTGGATGGGTGGCTGGGCAGCCAGCAGGCAACATGGCATGGTTGGGGATGCGGCCGATCGACAGGCCGGCCCGTCGTCAGATCGAGGAGGATCCATGAACCTGACCCACCGCGCGGCCCGACCGCGACGCGGGCATGCACTGGCCCTGGCCGCCGCCGTGGCGCTGCCCTGGCTGGCCACCCACCCCACGGCGCAGGCCCAGGCCGTTGCCGCCGAGCAGGTGCAGGTGCGCAGCTTCCAGGTGCAAGGCAACACCCTGATCGACACCGCGGCGGTGCAGGCCGCGCTGGCGCCGCACACCGGCGCGCGCAGCCTGGCCGATCTGCAGAAGGCCGCCCAGGCGGTGCAGGCGCTGTATGTGCAGGCTGGCTGGGCGGCGGTGGTGGTCTACCTGCCGCCACAGCCTGTGAACGACGGCGTGGTCACGCTCAACGTGGTCGAGGGCAAGGTGGGCCAGGTGCTGGTGCAGGGCAACCAGCGGCTCAGCCCGGCGCGGGTGCGCGCCGCGCTGCCCTCGTTGGTGGAAGGCGCCACGCCGCGGGTGCGCCGCATCGACGCCGAATTGCAGATCGCCAACGAGAACCCTGGCCGGAGCATGGCCGTGCTGCTGGGCCCGGGCGCCGCGCCCGGCGAGGTGCAGGCCACGGTCAAGGTCGACGAGCAGCCGGTGCACCGTTTCAGCGCCTCGCTCGACAACTCGGGCAACGCCCGCACCGGCCGCTACCGCCTGGCGGTGGGCTGGCAGCATGCCGATCTGACCGGCCATGACGACCAGTTCAGCATCAACCTGCAGACCTCGCCCACCGAGCCCAGCATGGTGCGGGTGGCCAGCGCCGGCTACCGCTGGCCGCTGCCGGGCCTGCGCGCAGCCATCGACCTGTTCGCCGCCTACTCCAACGTCGACGGCGGCACGCAGACCATCGCCGCCGGTGACCTGAGCTTCGCCGGCGCAGGCCGCATCGCCGGTGCGCGGGTGGTCTGGTACCTGCCGCGCCTGGGCGAATTCGACCAGCGCCTGACCACCGGCCTGGAGAGCCGCGCCTACCTCAACGACTGCAGCGTGGCCGGCCTGCCTGCCGGCGCTTGCGGCGCTGCCGGCGAGAGCGTGTCGGTGCAGCCCCTGTCGGTGGAATGGGCGGCCCAGCAGGGCGGCACCACGCCCATGCTGTTCACCCTGGGCGTCACCCAGAACCTGGCGCTGGGCGGCAGCCACGGCGACCAGGCCGACTTCGACGCCGTGCGCCCTGGCGCACCGCGCCGCTACACCGTGCTGCGCGCCGGCGCGCAGGGCAGCATGCCGGTGCTGGACGAGGCCCGCGTGGCCGCCCGCTTCAGCCTGCAGCACAGCGGCGACGCGCTGGTGGCTGGCGAGCAGTTCGGCCTGGGCGGCGCGCAATCGGTGCGCGGCTACCAGGAGCGCGAGCTGTCCGGCGACTCCGGCTGGCAGCTGTCGCTGGAACTGCTGAGCCCGCGCCTGGGTGCCGATTGGCTGCCGCCCACCACCGACCTGCGCCTGGTGGCCTTTGCCGATGCCGGCGAGGTCAACAACCAGGGCGGCACCGCCTGCCGCGCGGCCGCCAGCCGCTGCCGCGCCAGTGCCGTGGGTGCCGGCCTGCGCCTGGGCTGGGGCCCGGTGCAGTTGCGCGCCGATGTCGCGCGCGCCATGCAAGACGCCGTCAGCACCGAGCGCGGCGACTGGCGCGCCCATGTCGTGTTGTCCGCCAGCTTCTGATCGGAACCTTCCCATGACCGCCAGCTTCCGTTGCATTCCCTCCCGGCTGCGGGCCCTGCGCCCGCTGGCCCTGGCCGCCGCCAGCCTGTGTGCCGGCGGCAGCTTGCAAGCCGCCGGGCCCGTGCTGCCGTCCGGCCTGCAGGTGATGCAGGGCCAGGCCACGCTGCAGACCAGCGGCCGCCAGCTCACCGTCACCAACAGCGCCGGCGCGGTGCTGAACTGGCAGCAGTTCTCCATCGGCGCCCAGGATGCCGTGCGCTTCGTGCAGCCCAGTGCCAGCAGCAAGGTGCTGAACCGGGTGGTGGGGCATGACCCGTCGGCCATCTTCGGCAGCCTGTCGAGCAACGGCCAGGTCTGGCTGCTCAATCCCAACGGCGTGCTGTTCGGCGCCGGTGCGCGCATCGACGTGGCCGGCCTGGTGGCCAGCACCCTGCGCCTGGACGACAACGCCTGGCGCGCCGGCCTGGCGACCGGCCGCTTCAGCCTGGGCGGCGCGGCCGACGGCTCGTTCAGCGCCGGCGTGGTCAACCAGGGCGAATTGCGCAGCACCAGCGGCGGCCGCATCCTGCTGATCGGCGGTGCCGGCGGCGTGCGCAACGAGGGCCTGATCGAGGCGCCCGACGGCCAGGTGCTGCTGGCCGCCGGCGCCCGGGTCGACCTGGTCGACACCGCCACGCCGCGGCTGGGCCTGCAGCTGAGCGCGCCGCAGGGCGAGGTGCTGAACCTGGGCGCGCTCGCGGCCGCCGGCGGCCGCATCGACCTGCAGGCCGCGCTGGTCAACCAGCAGGGCATCGTGCGGGCCGACAGCCTGGGCGCCGGCCCGGGCGGCCAGGTGCTGGTCAGCGCCAGCCAGGGTGCCACGCTGGCGGCTG
The DNA here is from genome assembly GCF_005403045.1 of Pseudaquabacterium pictum. GTDB lineage: Bacteria > Pseudomonadota > Gammaproteobacteria > Burkholderiales > Burkholderiaceae_C > Pseudaquabacterium > Pseudaquabacterium pictum. The sequence continues at coordinate 241,308 of NZ_BJCL01000008.1, read as the reverse complement.
GAAGCCGCACCAGCGCGGATGGCGCCAGCGGCGGCCAGGTGGTCGTCGATGCCGGCGGCGGCACCTTGCTGGCCAGCGGCACGGTCAGCGCCCAGGGCAGCCACGGTGTCGGCGGCAGCATCGGCCTGCTGGGCCGCCAGGTGGGCCTGCTCGATGGCGCGCTGGCCGATGCCTCCGGCGCCAGCGGCGGCGGCGCGGTGCGGGTGGGTGGCGGTCTGCAGGGGGCCGATCCGGCCTGGCGCAATGCCGACGCCACCTTCATGGCTGCCGGCGCGCAGCTGCGTGCCGATGCGCTGGCCAGCGGCAACGGCGGCCTGGTGGTGCTGTGGGGCAGCAAGACGGCCCGCGCCTACGGCAGCTTCAGCGCCCGCGGCGGCGCGCTGGGCGGCGACGGCGGCTTCATCGAGACCTCGGGCGGCTGGATCGATGTGCGACCCGCGGCGGTCGATGCCGGCGCCCGCGCTGGTCGCGCCGGGCGGTGGCTGATCGACCCCGACGACCTGCTCATCAGCAGCGATGTCAGCGACAGCGGCATCAGCGCCGGGCCCGACTTCACCACCAGCGACAGCGATGCCACCCTCAGCACCTTCACCATCAGCCGGGCGCTAAACGCCAACAACAACGTCACCATCACCACCGCCGACCGGCCGGAGAGCGAAGGCCGCGGCGACATCACGCTCAGCAGCGCCTTCCTCAACGTGGCGCCCACCGCGGCGGTGAGCCTCACCTTCAAGGCGGCGGGCAGCCTGGTGATGGAGAACTCCAGCATCCAGACGCTGAACGCACCGCTGACAGTCAACCTGCAGGCCGGCGTGGGCAGCGGCAGCGTGGGCCTGGGCGACGCCGGCGGCGTTGGCGGCGGCATCAAGCTGACGGACTCGCTGATCGCCACCGCCGGCGGCGACATCACCCTGGGCGGCCCCAGCCTGGCTTGCGGCCCGGTCTTCGGCTGCGCGGCCGGCAACACCGGCGCCGTGGCGTCGTCGGGCACCAGCGTGTTCGATGGCGTCGCGATCAGCGGCAGCAGCCTGCGTGCCGGCACCGGCCGCATCCAGATCGATGGCCACAGCCTGGTCGGCTTCACCGACACCGCTGGTGTGCGCATTGCCGACGGCAGCCAGCTCGAAGGCAGCCGCATCACCATCCGCGGCACGGTGGATGCCGGGGTGCTGACCGAGGCCAGCCTGCGCCACGGCGTGGTGGTGTCCGACAGTGGCATCGCTGCCACCGACGAGCTGCGCATCACCGGCAGCGTGGCCACCGCGCTGACCGGCAGCGATGGCGTGTTCGCCACCGGTGTGGACATCGGTCGCAACAGCCTGCTGCGGGTGGGCGTGGAGGGCGCCACACGCCCGGAAGGCGCCAGCGCGCCCGTGTTGCTGCTCAGCGGCACGGCCATCGACACCGGTGCGGAGGAAGACGGCCTGCCGCGCATCGGCATGCGCCTGGGTGGCAGTGGCAGCAAACTCGTCGCGCTGGCCGGTGCCGAGGTCGCCATCCGCGGGACGACCGAGACCGCGGGCCTGGGTTACGGCATCCTGATGGACGACAGCGATGCGGAGATCGACGCCACGGCAGGCAGCAGCCTGGTGCTGGACTCCAGCAGCAACCTGCTGCTGTCGGGCCGCATCCGGGCGCCCGCCGGCGGCAGCCTCAGCCTGCTGGCCGCTGGCGACCTGATCATCGGCGATGCGGCCATCGACGGCACCCCGACCACCGTGGCCCTGGCCGGCCGCACCGTGGCGATCGGCGGGTCCGGCGAGTCCAGCACCCAGATCCGGTTCGATGCCGACACCCTGGTGTCGGTGCGGGCCGACATCCTGGCCATCGGCCTGCCGGGCGACGACGACGACGGCGGCGAATTCGAGGGCGAATTCCTGGGTGCCCGGGCGGTACCGGGTAAGCGCTCGCTGTCGACCGTGCCCGGCGTCAAGCCCGCTGCGTTGCCCGCGCTGGATGCGTCCGTGGTGCTGGCCACCGGCGGCCGCCTGGAGATCGCTGCCGACACCGTGTCGCTGGGCAGCGACGCCCTGCTGTTTGCCGGCGCCACCGGCGATGCCCTGCGCATCACCGGCAAGGCTGCCGGTTCGCCGGTGCTGAACTTCATCAATCTGGGCGGCAGCACGGTGCTGCAGGCGCCCAACGGCCGCTGGCAGCTGGAGGCATTCGACTCCGACGACGGCGAGGGCATCACCTTCCAGCCCGGCGGCTTGCGCGCCGACTTCTGGCAATACGGCGCCACACCGGGCAGCAGCGCGCCGGCGGCGCCGGGCAACGGCTTCCTGTTCACCGCCACCCCGGTGCTGGGCCTGGAGCCCACCAGCGAATCGGTGCTGGCCAAGGCCTACGATGGCGGCGTGGCGGTGAACCTGGCAGCGCTGGGCCTCGGTATCACCGGTCTGCGCGACGGCCAGGCCCTGGCCGGTGACCTGATGCTGCAGGACCGCAACGCCGGCGAATCCAAGGCACTGTTGCCCAGCCTGGGCGCCCTGGGCAACACGGTGATCGCCAGCGACGGCACGCCGGTCTTCGGTTATGCCCTCGATGCTGCGACGCTGCGGGTCAGCGTCACCCCGATCACGCTGAACCTCACCGAGGTGCTGGCCGCCAGCAAGGTGTATGACGGCGGCACGGCCGCGGCCATCACCCGCTGGACGCTGTCGGGTGTGCTCGAGGGCGATCTGGTGACGGTGGCCAGCGGCAGCGCCAGCTTTGGTGACCCCCATGTCGGCGCGGCCAAGCTGGTGACGGCCGATGCCCTGTCGCTGGGCGGGCTGGATGCCGGCAACTACCGACTGGGCACCAGCCGTGCCACGACCAGCGCCGACATCACGCCGGCCACGCTGCGCTACTCGGCCACGCCGGTGTCGCTGACGCGCGGTGCCACGCTGCCGGCGCTGACCGGCACGGTGCAGGGCTTCGTCAACGAAGAATCCCTGGCCACCGCCACCCTGGGCGAGTTGAAGTTCCAGACCACCGCCACCACCGAATCCGAGCCCGGGCTGTACGCCATCAACGGCAGCGGGCTGACGGCGCGGAACTATGTCTTCACCCAGGCGCCCTCCAATGCGACTGCGCTGGCCATCAACCTGCCGCCCGTGGAACCGCCCGCCGCCCAGGAACCGGTGAACACCCTGGTGACCCTGGGTGCGGTGGCGGCGGTGCTGACCACACCGCAGGGCAGCTCGGCCGGCTCTGGTCGGGCGCTGGATGCCGTGCCCGGCCTGCAGGGCGACGGCCGCAGCGGCAGCTTCGGCACGCTGGACCTGGACAACCTGCCCAGCGCCACCGTGGCCTCGGTGCTGGCCGCGCGGGACGCCTACAAGAAGACGGTGTTCCGCGACGCCCTGGCCGAGCTAGAAGGCAACCCCGCGGCGGCCGACGCCACCGGCTGTGCCACGGCCCAGCAGGCCGCCAGCGGCCAGTGCCTGGTGGTCAAGCCGCTGGGCGTGGGGCTGGACATCTCCAATGCCCGGGTGGTCGAGCGTGCGCCGATCACGGCGCCCACCACCGCTGCGCCCACGGCGCCGGCTGCACCCGCCCCGGCCCCTGCCGCTGCACCCGCCGCGGCGCCGGCGGTGGCGGCCGTGCCGGCGCGGCCCGCAACGGCGGCGCTGCGGGTGCAGCCGCTGCCGGCCGATCTGCAGGTCAACCTGCCGCAGCGGCGCAACGTGGCCCGTGCCGCGGTGCCGCAGATCCAGCGCAAGATTGCGGTGCTGATCGGCGTCGACAACTACCTGGATGGCCGCATCCCCAAGCTGGCCAATGCGGTGAACGACGTGCGCGCCATGTCCAGCACGCTGGCGCAGAACCTGGGCTACGAGACGGTGGTGCTGGAGAACCCCGGCAAGGCCACGATCTTCCGGGTGCTGAACCAGCTGGCCGCGCAGGTGGGCCCGAACGACTCGGTGGTGGTGTACTACGCCGGCCATGGCGAGCGGGTCGAGAAGACCGGCCTGGGCTACTGGCAGCCGTCCGACGCCGATGCCGCCCGGCCCGAGACCTGGATCTCCAACGCCGACATCGACCGCCTGCTGCGCCAGCTGCCGGCCCAGCAGCTGGCGATGGTGTCCGACAGCTGCTACTCGGGCAGCCTGGTGTCGGGCGAGCGCATCCGCGGCGTGGCCACCACGCCCGACGCCAGCGGCCTGCTGGCCAAGCGGGCGGTGGTGGTGATGACCTCGGGCGGCAACGAGCCCGTGTTCGATGCCGGCTCCAACGGCCACTCGCCGTTCGCCTGGAACCTGATGCAGTCGCTGCAGCAGGTGGGCGGCTGGAAGCCCGGCAGCAACCTGTTCGAGCAGGTGCGCTTCGCCGTGGCGCGCAAGCTGCCGCAGCGGCCGCAGTACGGTGCCAGCCGCGGTGGCGGCCACGAGCCCGGCGCCGACTACCTGTTCGAGCAGCGACAATTGGACGTCCGTTGACGCAAGCGAAGGAGCCTGTGATGCACATTGCTGCCCCCCTCTGGTCCCGGTTTGCCCTGGGTCAGGCGCTGGTTCTGGCGCTGGCAGGTGCTGCCGTGACACCGGCCTGGGCCCAGGCCACCGCGCCCGCCCCGGTGCTGAAGACCAGCCAGGTGACCGAAGACGCCTTGGTCGACGCCCTGGCCATCGACGTGCCCGAGCCGGCCGAGGCTGCCAGCGGCGCCACCCGCGGCTTCCGGCCGGCCACCCGGCCCGGCGGCTCCACCTTCCAGCCGGCCAAGGCCGGCCCGGCCAAGCCGGCGGCGCCGGGCAAGGCCAATCTGCTGATCACCTTCGCCACCGGCTCGGCCGAGCTGACGCCCGAAACCATCAAGGTGCTGGAGACGGTGGCCAAGGCGCTGCAGTCGGACAAGCTGGCGGGCTTCGCCTTCCGCATCGAGGGCCATGCCGATCCGCGCGGCGGGCTGGAGTACAACCTGAAGCTGTCGGAAGAGCGGGCGCAGAGCGTGGCCAGCTACCTGACGACCAAGCTGGGCGTCCTGCCCGACCGCATCCAGCCGGTGGGCAAGGGCAGCACCGAGCTGCTGAACCCCGGCCAGCCCGAGGCGCAGGAAAACCGCCGCGTCACCATCGTCACCACGCAATGACCTCCTGACACCGCGCTGTCAGGAGCCGGCGCGCGCCGGGTTGCATCGGCATGCCCTTGGGTCGTCCCGGGCGGGGTCCGGTCCCTAGAATGCTGGGCCTTGCCTCCCGGAGCCTGCTGCATGAACCGTCCCGTCGACCCGCCTGCAGGCGCCTTGGTTCCGCCACAGGGGGATGACACCGAAGGCCTGTCGGCCGGGCCCACCACCGGGCTGATCCGCATCCGCGGCGCGCGGCAGCACAACCTCAAGAACCTGGACCTGGACATCCACACCGGCGAGCTGACGGTGGTGACCGGGCCCAGCGGCTCGGGCAAGAGCAGCCTGGTGTTCGACACGCTGTATGCCGAGGGCCAGCGGCGTTATGTCGAGACCTTCAGCGCCTACGCCCGCCAGTTCCTCGACCGCATGGACCGCCCCGCGGTCGACCGGGTGGACGGCGTGCCGCCGGCCATCGCCATCGACCAGACCAACCCGGTGCGCACCTCACGCTCCACGGTCGGGACGATGACCGAGCTGAACGACCACCTGAAGCTGCTGTTCGCCCGCGCCGCCCAGCTGTTCGACAAGCAGACCGCGCAGGCCGTGCGGCACGACACGCCGGAAACCATCCACGCCGACCTGCTGGCCAAGGCTGCCGCCGCAGGGGACCCGCGCCTGGTCATCACCTTCCCGGTGGAACTGCCGGCCACGGTGACACCGGCCGAGGTGGAGCAGTGGCTGTCGGCCAGCGGCTTCACCCGGGTGCAGGCCGAGCGCACGGTGAATGACCGCAAGGTGCTGGATGTCGTTGCAGACAGGCTGCGCATCGCCGGCGCCGACAAGATCCGCGTGGTCGAGGCGATCGAACTGGGGTTGAAGCGCGGCAGCGGCCGGGTCAACGTCTATGCGTTGGGCGAGGGTGAGGCCGAGCCGGTGCTGTGGCGCTATTCCACCGGCCTGCACTGCCCCGACAGCGACCTGCGCTATGCCGATCCGCAGCCGGCGCTGTTCAGCTTCAACTCGGCCTTCGGCGCCTGCGAGGCCTGCCGCGGCTTCGGCCGGGTCATCGGCGTCGACATGGGCCTGGTGATCCCCGACCACCGCAAGACCCTGCGCAACGGCGCCATCAAGCCGCTGCAGACGCCGGCATGGAAGGAGTGCCAGGACGACCTGCTGAAGTACGCCGGCGAGGCCGGCATCCCGCGCGACACCGCCTGGGCGCAGCTCAGCCCGGCCCAGCGGGACTGGGTGATCGAGGGCAACCCCAGCTTCTCGGGCAACTGGAACAAGCAGTGGTACGGCGTGCGGCGCTTCTTCGGTTACCTGGAGAGCAAGGCCTACAAGATGCACATCCGTGTGCTCTTGAGCAAGTACCGCAGCTACACCCCCTGCGGCACCTGCGGCGGTGCACGGCTGAAGACCGAGGCGCTGCTCTGGCGCATGGGCGACAAGGCGGCGGCCGATGCGGTGATGGCGCCTGAGAAGCGCATGCTGCCGGTGGGCGTGGCCTGGAGCCGCGCGCAGCTGGAGGCGCTGCCCGGCCTCAGCCTGCATGACCTGATGCTGCTGCCGATCGAGCGGCTGCGGCGTTTCTTCGATGGGTTGACGCTGCCCAGCACCATGCTGGACGAAGCGCTGAAGCTGCTGCTCGACGAGATGCGCACGCGGCTGCGCTACCTGTGCGACGTGGGCCTGGGCTACCTGACGCTGGACCGGCAAAGCCGCACGCTCAGTGGCGGTGAGGTGCAGCGCATCAACCTCACCACCGCGCTGGGCACCAGCCTGGTCAACACGCTGTTCGTGCTGGACGAGCCCAGCATCGGCCTGCATCCGCGGGACATGAACCGCATCGTCGAGGCCATGCACCGGCTGCGTGATGCCGGCAACACGCTGGTCGTCGTCGAACACGACCCGGCGGTGATGCTGGCCGCCGACCGGCTGATCGACATGGGCCCGGGACCGGGCGAGCGGGGCGGCCAGATCGTCTTCGACGGCACGCCCGATGCGGCGCGCAACGCCGACACGCTGACCGGTGCCTACCTGGGCGCGCGCAAGCATGTGGGTATCGGCCTGCGTCGCTTCGTCAACGAGGCCACGCCCAAGCTGATCCTGCAGGGCGTGACCGAGCACAACCTGCAGAACATCGAAGTCAGCTTTCCGCTGCAGCGGTTGACCGTGGTCACCGGCGTCAGCGGCTCCGGCAAGAGCACCCTGGTGCAGGACGTGCTGGTGCCGGCCCTGCAGCGCCACTTCGGCAAGCCCACCGAGGGCGCCGGCGCACACCAGGCGCTGCTGGGCATGGACTGGCTGGCCGATGCGGTGTTTGTCGACCAGTCGCCCATCGGCAAGACGGCGCGCAGCAACCCGGCCAGCTACGTGGGTGCCTTCGACGAGATCCGCAAGCTGTTCGCCCTGGCGCCGCTGGCGGTGGAGCGGCACTACAGCGCGGGCATGTTCAGCTTCAACGCCGGCGATGGGCGCTGCCCCACCTGCGGCGGCAGCGGCTTCGAGCATGTGGAGATGCAGTTCCTGTCGGACGTGTACCTGCGCTGCCCCGATTGCGACGGCAAGCGCTTCCGCGCCGAGCTGCTGGAGGTGAAGCTGATCCGCGGTGCCTACCAGCTCAGCGTGGCCGACGTGCTGGAGCTCACCGTCAGCGAGGCCTGCGTGGTCTTCAGCGGCGACCCGGCTGTGACGGCGCGGCTGCAGCCCATCGTCGACGTGGGCCTGGACTATGTGCGCCTGGGCCAGCCGGTGCCCACGCTCAGCGGCGGCGAGGCCCAGCGGCTGAAGCTGGCCGGCTTCCTGGCCGAGGCCGCGGCCGGGCCGCGCCAGCCGGCGGCCAAGAAGGGCACGCTGTTCCTGTTCGACGAGCCCACCACCGGCCTGCACTTCGACGACATCGCCAAGCTGATGCGCAGCCTGCGCAAGCTGCTGGACGCGGGCCACTCGCTGATCGTCATCGAGCACAACCTGGACGTGATCCGCAGCGCCGACTGGATCGTCGACCTGGGCCCCGAGGGCGGCGATGCCGGCGGCCAGCTGGTGTGCGCCGGCACGCCGGAGGATGTGAAGGCGCATCCGACATCCCACACCGGCAAGGCGCTGCGCGAGTACGACACCGCGCTGGGCATCAGCCTGACGGCCGAGGAAGGCCGGCCGCTGCAGCTGGTGGCCAAGGCCCGGCGGGATGCGGCCAAGCAGGCGGCGGGCAACGACATCCGCATCGTCAACGCCCGCGAGCACAACCTGAAGAGCCTGAACGTCGACATCCCGCGCGACAAGTTCACCGTGGTCACCGGCGTGTCGGGTTCGGGCAAGAGCACGCTGGCCTTCGACATCCTGTTCAACGAGGGCCAGCGCCGCTACCTGGAAAGCCTGAACGCCTACGCCCGCAGCATCGTGCAGCCGGCCGGCCGGCCGGAGGTGGATGCGGTGTACGGCATTCCGCCCACGGTGGCCATCGAGCAGCGGCTGAGCCGCGGCGGCCGCAAGAGCACCGTGGCCACCACCACCGAGGTGTGGCACTTCCTGCGCCTGCTGTGGGTGAAGCTGGGCACCCAGCGTTGCGTGCACGACGGCGCCGAGGTGCGGCCGCAGAGCGTGGAGAGCATCGCGGCGCAGCTGCTGAAGGAGCACAGGGGCCAGCATGTGGGCCTGCTGGCGCCGCTGGTGGTCAACCGCAAGGGCGTCTACACCGATCTGGCCAAGTGGGCCAAGGCCCGCGGCCACACCCACCTGCGGGTGGATGGCGAGTTCGTCAAGGTCGACCCCTGGCCGCGGCTGGACCGCTTCAAGGAACACACGCTGGAGCTGCCGGTGGGTGACCTGGTGGTGTCGGCATCGAATGAAGCGGAACTGCGCGAACTGCTGGCCAAGGCGCTGGACGTGGGCAAGGGCGTGCTGCACCTGCTGACGCCGCTGGACGGTCTGGCCGCAGCGATGGAAGGCGGTGGCAGCACCGCCCACATCGGCACGCTGAAGGTGTTCTCGACCAAGCGCGCCTGTCCGCAGTGCGGCACCAGCTACCCCGAGCTGGACCCGCGCATGTTCAGCTACAACAGCAAGCATGGCTGGTGCACCGGCTGCGTCGGCACCGGGCTGACGCTGACCCGCGAGCAACGCAAGGCGCTGGATGACTCGGTCAGGGACGATGACCAGAAGGGTCGCGAGCAGAGCTTCCCGTCCGACGAGCCCGAGGTGGAAGGCCTCAGCGGCGAGCCGTGCCCCGATTGCCACGGCACGCGGCTGAACCCGATCTCCCGCAACATCCGCTTCGATGGCCACACCATCACCGCGGTGGCCGGCTGGGCGGTGGACGAGGCACGGCAGTGGAGCGCCGCGCTGGCACTGGAAGGCCGTGATGCGGCCATCGCGCGTGACGTGGTCAGCGAGATCCGCAGCCGATTGGAATTCCTCGAAGAAGTGGGCCTGGGCTACCTGACGCTGGACCGCGCCGCGCCCACGCTGAGCGGCGGCGAGGCGCAGCGCATCCGCCTCGCCGCGCAGCTGGGCAGCAACCTGCAGGGCGTGTGCTACGTGCTGGACGAGCCCACCATCGGCCTGCATCCGCGTGACAACGCCATCCTGCTGAAGGCGCTGGGCCGGCTCAGCGAGCAGGGCAACACCCTGGTGGTGGTGGAGCATGACGAGGACACCATCCGCCGGGCCGACCACATCATCGACATCGGCCCCGGTGCCGGCAAGCGCGGCGGCACCGTCATCGCCCAGGGTGTGGCGGCCGATCTGGCAAAGAACCCCGATTCACTGACCGGCCGTTTCCTGGCCCATCCGCTGAATCACCCGCTGCAGCCACGGCGCAAGGTCAACCGGGCGGTCGACCACCTGGCGCTGACCGGCGCGCATCTGCACAACCTGAAGAACGTCGACATCCAGGTGCCGCTGCAACGCCTGGTGGCGGTGACGGGCGTCAGCGGCTCGGGCAAGAGCACGCTGGCGCGTGATGTGCTGCTGGCGAACGTGCAGGCCATCGTGGCCACCAAGGTCAGCAAGGCCGGACGCGATGCGCTGGCCGCGGGCCAGCTGCCGCCGCTGACGGGTTGCACCGGCATCAGCGGCTTCATGCCGATCGACCGGGTGCTGGAAGTCGACCAGACGCCGATCGGCAAGACGCCGCGCAGCTGCCCGGCCACCTACATCGGCTTCTGGGACACCATCCGCAAGCTGTTCACCGAGACGCTGGAGGCCAAGGCGCGTGGCTATGCGGCGGCGCGCTTCAGCTTCAACACCGGCGACGGCCGCTGCCCGGCCTGCGAGGGCCAGGGGATGCGCACCATCGAGATGAGCTTCCTGCCCGATGTGAAGGTGCCTTGCGACCAGTGCCACGGCCAGCGCTTCAACCCCGAGACGCTGGCGGTGAGCTGGCGCGGCAAGAGCATCGGCGACGTGCTGCGCATGGAGGTGGACGAGGCGGTGGAGTTCTTCGCCAGCATGCCCAACATCGCCTACCCGCTGCAGCTGCTGAAGGACGTGGGCCTGGGCTACCTGACGCTGGGCCAGCCCAGCCCGACGCTGAGCGGTGGTGAAGCTCAGCGCATCAAGCTGGTGACCGAGCTGAGCAAGGTGCGCGACGACGTCACCCGCCGCGGCCAGAAGACGCCGCACACGCTGTACGTGCTGGACGAGCCCACGGTGGGCCTGCACATGGCCGATGTGGAGCGGCTGATCGCCGTGCTGCACCGCCTGGTGGCCGGCGGCCACAGCGTGGTGGTGATCGAGCACGACCTGGACGTGATCGCCGAGGCCGACTGGGTCATCGACCTGGGCCCGGAGGGCGGCAATGCAGGTGGCACGGTGGTGTGCACCGGCACGCCCGAGACGCTGGTGGAGCGCGGGACGCACACCGGGCGGGCGTTGGCGCCGGTGTTGGCGCGGGGGTGAGGGCTGCTCTGGGCTCGTAGCGGACGTTTGGTTCTGCGCGATCGCGCCGGGCCGGGAGGGCCTGCTTTGCTCCATGTCCCCCGCTGGCCTCGGCCTCGCGCCGAACGTGGCAAGTCGGGGACTTCCGCAAAGAGCCCAAAGGAGACCTGCTCACCGCCCGAGCACCGCCTTCTCCGCCGCGCAGTTCAGCGGCGACTTGGCACCCTTGGTGCGGGTCTCGGTCACCTCTTGCCGCGCCATTGCCAGCTGGGCCTGGACCGTGGCATCGCTCTGCAGCCGCGCCACCGCGGCGGCGCCCATCACCCGGCCCTGGTCGACATCGCTCTGCCTGAGGCGCCACCTCAGGCAGACTGCCGCCACGATGCCACGCGCGCCAGCAGCTCGTCCTGCCGGAATGGCTTGTGCAGCACTGGCGCACCACGCGTCTTGAACCGCATCAGCTCGTCGCGGCCGGTGTCACCGGTGAGGACCAGCGCAGGCACCAGACCATGCCGGCTGCGCACCGCGTCGATGGCATCCAGGCCACTGCCGTCGGGCAACCGGTGGTCCGTGAGCAGCCCGTGTGGCACCGGCTGCGCCTGGTCGAGCGCGGCGTGCAGCTCCGCCAGCTGGCCGAACGGCTGCACCTGCGCGCCCCACGCCGACAGCCGTGCCGCCAGTGCGGCGCGGACCGTGGCATCGTCCTCCAGCAGCCACAGCACCATGCCGGCCAGCACACCCGGGCCGGGCGGCGTGGCTGCCGGCGGGCTGCCATCCAGGCTGCCATCCAGCCCGGCGCCAGCGTCGGCGCCCACGGCCGATGGCGTGGTGGCCAGCGCCAGTGCGATGCCGAAGCAACTGCCTCGGCCTGGCTGCGAGCGCAGGGTGAGCCGGTGGCCCAGCAGGTCGGCATTGCGCTGGACGATGGCCAGGCCCAGTCCCAGGCCACCGCGTCCATCCGGCCGCGACTGGCCCAGCTGCACGAACTCCTCGAAGACCCGCCGCTGGTCCTGCGCCGCGATCCCGCAGCCGGTGTCGCGCACCTCCAGCAGCACACCCGCGGCGCCCCGGCGCCGTGCACTGACCAGGATGCCGCCGCGCTGCGTGTGCTGCAGCGCGTTGTCCAGCAGGTTCTGCAGCATCTGGTGCAGCAGCACCGGGTCGCTGTGCACGCACAGGTTGTCACCGCGCCACCGCAGCCGCAGGCCCTTGGTGCGCGCGCCGGGCTCGACGTGCGCCTGCAACTGGGCAAAGAGTGCGGCCAGCGGGACGGGGCGCATCACCGGGCTGACCGTGCCGGATTCCAGCCGCGACAGGTCGAGCAGGCCGCGCAACAGGTGTTCCAGCGCCCCCACCGACCGGGCGACCCGGGCCAGCATGGCCTGCGACGAGGGATCCGCCGTGCTGTCGGTCATCAGCCCGACCAGCAGCCCGATGGTGGTGACGGGCTGTCGCAGGTCATGGCTGGCCGAGGCGATGAAGCGCGAGCGGGCCGCTAGCGCGTCCTGCGCCCGCTGGTGCTCCAGGTGCAGGCTGGCGGCCAACTGCTCGCGCTCCTCGAGCAGGGCATAGACCTGTCGCATCGACCGCGCCTGCTCGCGCACAAAGCTCAGCAGGAAAGCCACCGCGGCCAGCGTGAGCACGCCGACCATGACCGGCACCTCGCCGCCCTGCAGCACCCAGCCCGCGGCCAGCGCCGCACCCAGCGGCAGGGCAAAGGCGGCATACACCCGCACCTGGCCGCCCACATTGCCGACGCCGGCCGCGGCCAGGCCCATGCACACCATGGTGAAGATGTACTGCGACTCACCGGGCGTGGCGCCGAACAGCGCCGGTACCAGCAGGGCCCGCGAGGCCCCCATCAGGCCGAATTGCCAGGCCAGCACCCGCTGCGCATGGTGCCAGCCAGCCGGCCCGGGCGTGTTGGCGTCCAGCCGGCGCTGCAGCGCCCGCACGTACCAGCTCAGACCCGCTTGCAGCAGCAGCCGCATCGCCAACCAGGCGCCGGCCAGGGCCGGCATGCCCTCGCGCCACTGCAGCCAGGCCAGGAGGGCATCGACCGCCACCACTGGCAAGGGAAAGTGGGCCGCCTGGTGGCAGGTCAGCCGAAGCTGCTCCAGCTGCAGCCTGGCTTCAGCGGGCGCCGGGCCGCCAGCGGCCGCTTCACCCGATGCGCTGCGCATCGACCGGATGGTACTGTCTGGCCATCACAAGCGCGCGACACCGGCCGCGACAGTGGGGACAACGGATGCGGCGATGAAGACCATGCTGGTGGATGACCACGGACTGTTCCGTGATGGCTTGGCCTTGCTGGTGGCCCACCACTTTCCCCAGCTGCAGTTGCTGGAGGCAGGCAGCCTGGCCGAGGCCCGGCAACTGGCGCAGCAGCACCCCGACCTGCAGCTGGCCTTCCTCGACCTGCACCTGCCCGACAGCACGCCTGCGCAGACGCTGGCCACCTTCCGCCAGCATGTCCCGCAGGCGGCCGTGATCGTGGTCTCGGCCGATGCATCGCCCGCCACGGTGCTGCAGGCCATCGACGCCGGCGCGGCCGGCTTCATCCCGAAGACAGCGCGCAGCCAGGTGATGCGGGTGGCCCTGCAGCGGGTGCTCGACGGCGGTGTCTACCTGCCCCAGCCGCTGGTCGAGCTGCCCGAGCAGCCACAGGCCACGGGCCTGACGCCGCGCCAGGAACAGGTGCTGGCCCTGCTGGTGCAGGGCCGGAGCAACAAGCTGATCGGCCGCCAGTTGGTGATTTCGGACTCGACCGTGAAGACCCATCTGGAGGCCATCTTCCGCAGGCTGGGGGTGCGCACGCGAACGCAGGCGGTCGTGGCCGTGGCCGGCCTGGGCTGGCGCCTGCCGGTGCTGCCGAGCCCGGCCGCCTGACAGCCCGGCGCCTGCGCTCAATTGCTGCGGACGAACAGCAGCAGCACGGTCGTGCCGTCGGCGGTGTTGGCGCTGGTGCTGATCAGCAGGCGGCCGCCGTCGGCCACCGACAAGCTGCCGCCATCGGGCAGCACCACCTTGCCGCCAGACAGCGACCAGCTGAAGCTGGCAGGCGCGTCGGTGCGGTTGAGCGCCCGGCGCGTGCCGCTGGGGAAGTCGACCTGGCTGCCGGACTCGGTCATGCCGCTGAGCGTGGCCGAGCCGTTGGCCGCCAGCGTCAGCGTGCCGCCGCTGACATAGCTGGCCACCCAGCCGCTGTTGGTGCCGGTGCCCATCTCGGTCTGGAAGCGCGACAGCGTGTAGCTGCCTGCCAGGTCGGCGGCCACCAGCTGGCCTTCGGTCTTGGCCACGCGCGCCGCCAGGCTGTTGATGGCCGTGGCCAGGGCCTGGAAGTTCGCGTTGACGTCTGCTGCGCGGGCCGGGGCACCGGCCACAAAGGTGTTGGGCACGGTGACCTGGGCGCTGGCAGCGCCGGCCAGGGTGAGGCTGATGGCGGCGACGGCCGCGGCAAAGGCGTGTAGTTTCATGGTGGAGGTGCTCGGTGCGTGAAGAGGCGTCATTGCCAGACGACGTTGTCCCAGGTGGCTTGCGCGCCATCCCAGGCCAGTGCTGCGGCGCTGGCGGGTGGGGCAGGGGGCGTGGGCGCGGTGGTGGTGGCGGCTGGTTCGCTGCTGTCGCCGCCACCACCACAACCGGCCAGGCCCAGCACGCACGCGGCCAGCAGCCAGCGGCACAGGGTGAGGCACAGCGGCGCCAGGCCGCGGGGGGCCGCGGTGCGAAGAAGGTCTGCCATGTGCGGGGGCTCCGGGATGCAGGACAAGCCGCGGGATGCGCTTGTTCATGGCCCGTGACCATAGGTTGCAGCCACCCGGCCGCCCATCGGCCGAACGGCCGACACGGATCCCCAACCCTGAGGATGGCTGGTCAGATCGCGGCGCGTGGCCCGGGCAGGCTCAGACGCCGAGAAAGCCCGCCAGCGCCGGGCTGGTCGCCACCTCGTCGGCGGCGCCGTGCAGCACCGCCTGGCCCTTCTGCAGCACCAGCGCACGGTCGCTGCGCGCCAGCACCTTGCGGTAGTCGCGGTCGACGATCAGCGTGGCGATGCCGGCGGCGCGGATCTCGCCGATCACCCGCCAGATCTCGGCCACGATCAGCGGTGCCAGGCCTTCGGTGGCCTCGTCCAGGATGATCAGCGACGGGTGCGTCATCAGCGCGCGGCCGATCGACAGCATCTGCTGCTCGCCGCCCGACAGCTGCGCGCCCAGGTTGCCCAGGCGCTCGGCCAGCCGCGGGAAGGTGGCCAGCACGCGCTCCAGGGTCCAGTCCTGCTGGCCATCGCGGCCCGGGCGGGCGGCCATCACCAGGTTCTCGCGCACGCTCAGGTTGGGGAAGATGCCACGGCCCTCGGGCACATAGGCCACGCCCAGGCGGGCCACCTCGTGCGGCTTGGCGCGTGACACATCGCGGCCGAACAGGTGGATCTGCCCGTCGCGCTGCGCCACATGGCCCAGCAGGCTGCGGATCAGCGTGCTCTTGCCCATGCCGTTGCGGCCCAGCAGGCCCACCGTCTCGCCCCTGGCCACCTGCAGCTGCACGCCGTGCAGCACATGGCTGCTGCCGTACCAGGCGTGGATGTCGCGCGCGTCGAGGATCAGTTCTGCTGCGGCCATCTCAGTGGCCTCCCAGGTAGGCGGCCTGCACCTCAGGGCTGCTGCGCACGGCGGCCGGCGCGCCGCTGAAGATCACCGCGCCGTTGACCATCACGGTGATCACGTCGGCGATGCGGAACACCGCGTCCATGTCGTGCTCCACCAGCAGGATGGCGTGGCCGGCCTTCAGCGTGGCCAGCAGGGCCAGCATGCGGTCGGTCTCCTCGGCGCCCATGCCGGCCAGCGGTTCGTCCAGCAGCAGCACCTGCGGCGCGGTGGCCAGGCACATGGCGATCTCCAGCTGGCGCTTCTGGCCATGCGATAGGCTGCCGGCCGGGCGGTCCAGCACCTCGGTGAGACCGGCCTGCTGCGCGGCCTGTCGGGCGGCGCCCAGGCTGGCCTCGCAGTGCTGCGCGCTCTGCCACCAGTGCCAGGGCCTGGGCGTGCGGGCCTGGGCGGCCAGGCGGCAGTTCTCCAGCACGCTGAAGCCGGGGTAGATGGTGTTGCGCTGGTAGCTGCGGCCGAGACCCGCGCGGGCGCGCTTGGGCTGCGACCAGGCCGTCACATCCTGCCCCAGCAGCTGCACCGTGCCGGCCGACGGCGGGATCTCGCCCGACAGGATGTTGATCAGCGTGCTCTTGCCCGCGCCGTTGGTGCCGATGACGGCATGCACCTCGCCGCGCTTCAGATCGAGCGCCACATCATTGACGGCCACCAGGCCGCCCCAGCGGCGGGTGATTCCCTGGCCGCGCAGCAGCACGTCGCTCATGCCTGCTCTCCCGCCGGCGCGGCGCCGCGCGCCTTGCCCAGCAGCCGCTGGCGCCACAGCGCCGGCAGGCCCACCAGGCCGTTGGGCAGCAGGGCCACGCTGGCGATGATGGTCAGGCCCAGGCCCAGGTGCCAGTGCTTGGCGAAGGCACCGAAGATGGCCTCGCTCTTGAAGAACTCCTGCAGCAGCGCGAAGGCGAAGGCGCCGACCAGCGCGCCGCGCAAATGGCCCAGGCCGCCCAGGATGATCATGATCAGCACCGCGCCCGACAGGTGCCAGCTCATCAGCTCGGGGTTGACGTAGCCGTCCTTCACGCCGAACAGGAAGCCCGCTAGCCCGGCGATGGCGCCGGAGATGACGAAGGCCGCCAGCTTGTAAGGGTAGGTGGAGAAGCCGGTGGCGCGCATGCGCTGCTCATTGGCCTTGATGCCGGCCAGCGCGCGGCCGAAGCGGCTGCGCAGCAGCAGGCCCAGGAAGCCGAACACGGCCACCAGCGCGGTCCAGGTGAAGAAGTAGATGGTGTGGTCGCCGTCCAGGTCCAGCCAGGTGCTGCCGCCCAGCTGCAGCTGCGGCTTCACGTTCAGGTAGATGCCGTCGGTGCCGCCGCCCAGCGGCGTGTCGTGCACGATGTAGTAGGCCATCTGGGCGAAGGCCAGGGTCACCATGATGAAGTACACGCCCTGGGTGCGCAGGCTCAAGGCGCCCATGAACAGCGCATAGGCCGCAGCTGCGGCCACGCAGGCCGGCAGCAGCCACAGCAGCTGGGCGGCATCGCTCTCGGGCGACAGCAGCACCGCCGCATAGGCGCCGATGCCGAAGAACGCCGCATGGCCGAAGCACACCAGGCCGGTGGCGCCGACCAGCAGTTCCAGGCTCAAGGCGAAGATGGCGTAGACCATGATCTTGGTAACCAGGTCCATGCCGTAGTCGCCGGCGGCCAGCGGGTACAGCGCCAGCCCGCCCAGGCACAGGGCGACGAACAGGGCCTTGGGGGAAGCAGTCATCGTGTTCATCCGGCCTTGAACAGGCCTGCGGGCTTCCAGAGCAGGATCAGCGCCATCAGCACATAGACCAGCACGCCGGCGGCCTGGGGGAAGATCACCTTGCCGAAGGTGTCGACCACGCCGATCAGCAGCGCGGCCAGCAGGGCGCCGCGGATCGAACCGATGCCGCCGATCACCACCACCACGAAGCAGATGATCAGCACCTGGCCGCCCATGTTCGGGTAGACCGACGACACCGGCGCGGCCACCATGCCGGCCAGCACCGCCACCGCCACGCCGGCGGCAAACACCACGCGGTAGAGGAACTTGATGTCCACGCCCAGGCTCTGCACCATCTCGCGGTTGGTGCTGCCGGCGCGGATCATCATGCCCAGCCGGGTGCGGGTGAAGACGAACCACATGCCCAGCGCCAGCAGCAGGCACACGCCGCTGATGAACAGCCGGTAGACCGGGTAGGTCATCACGTCGCCCAGCGGCAGGGTGCCGGCCAGGATGTCGGGCGGCTTCACGCCGTGCACATCGTCGCCGACGATCAGGCTGCGCAGCTCCTCGAACACCAGGATCAGGCCGTAGGTCATCAGCACCTGCTGCAGGTGCTCACGCTCGTAGAGGAAGCTGAAGAACGCCCACTCCAGCACATAGCCCAGGATGACCGCCAGCACCAGCCCGACGAACAGCGTGGCGAAGAAGCCGCCGCCGAACGTGCTGGCCACCACCGGCGCCAGCGCGTAGGCCATGTAGGCGCCGATCATGTAGAAGCTGCCATGGGCGAGGTTGATCACGCCCATGATCCCGAAGATCAGCGTCAGCCCCGCCGCCACCAGGAACAGCAGCAACCCGTACTGCAGGGCGTTCAGGCACTGGATGAGGAAGGTGGCGAGGTCCATCCTTCGCTACGTCACATCTTGCAGCCGCGCGCCGGGTCGGGGAGGACCTTCACGGCGATGCCCGTCTGCACGTTCTCACGGCCCTTGACCTCGCGGACGTAGAAGTCCTGCACCGGGTTGTGCGCCGCGCTCAGGGTGTACTTGCCGCGCGGGCTGTCCACCGTGGTCTTGCGCATCGCGGCCACCATCTCGTCGCGCTTGTTGAAGTCGCCCTTCACCGCGTTCAGGCCGGCGGCCAGCAGCTGGGCCGCGTCATAGCCTTGCACCGCATACACGTCGGGCTGCATCTTGTAGGCCACGGCGTACTTGTTGCGGAAGGCGTTGTTGCGCGGCGTCTCGATGCCGTCGGCATAGTGCAGCGAGGTCAGCAGGCCTTGGGCGCTGGCGCCTTGCGCCTCCAGCGTGCCGTCGGTCAGGAAGCCCGAGCCCATCAGAGGCACCGTCTTCTTCAGGCCTGCGGCGTCGTAGTCCTTGACGAACTTGACCGCACCGCCACCGGCGAAGAAGGCGAACACCACGTCCGGCTTCTGCGACGCGATCTCGGTCAGCAGGGCCTGGAACTCCACGTTGGGGAAGGGCAGGTTCAGGTCCTTGACCACCTTGCCGCCGCCCTTCTCGAAGGCCTCGGTGAAGCCCTTGACCGTCTCGGTGCCGGCGGCGTAGTTCCAGGTGATGGTCATCGCCTTCTTGTAGCCCTTCTGGGCGGCCATCACGCCGGTGGCATAGCCCGGCTGCCAGTTGCTGAAGCTCGAGCGCAGGATGTTCGGCGCGCACAGCGGGCCGGTGATGGCGTCGGCCCCGGCATTGGGCACGATCAGCATGGTCTTGCTTTCCTTCACCGCGCGGGCCATGGCCAGGGCCACGCCCGAGTGCACCGTGCCCACGATCACGTCGACGTTGTCGCGCTTGATCAGCTTGTTGACGTTGTCGGTGGCCTTGGACGGATCGCTCTCGTCGTCGACCTTGAAATACTGGATGCTGCGGCCGCCCAGCTTGCCGCCCTGCTCGTCCACATACTGCTTGAAGCCGTTCTCGATGGCCGTGCCCAGCGCGGCGAAGGTGCCGGTGGCCGGCAGCATCAGGCCCACCTTCAGCGGTGGCTGGCCCTGGGCCAGCACGGTGGTGGAAGCCAGCAGCGCGGCAGCCACGGCCAGGGTGGTGCGCAGGCAGGGAGCGTTCATCGTCATGTCTCCTGGGGGGAAGGAACGCCGGCCAGGAAGGCCTGGCAGGCAGCGAGCACAGCCTCGGGCTGGTCGCGGTGGGGGGAATGGCCGCAGGCGGGCAGCTTCAACAACCGGGTGCCGGGCAGGGCGTCGGCAATGCCGTCGATCTGGGCCATCGTGCCGTAGACATCGTCCACGCCCTGGATGGCCAGCACCGGGCACCGAATGTAGGGGAGCCGGGGGCGCAGATCCCACGGTAGAAACTCGGGCGCCAGCCAGATGTCGTTCCAGCCGTAGAAGGCCGAATCCACATCCGCATGGTGACGCGCCAGGCGGCCGTGCAGGTCGCTGTTGATGTACTGGTCGCGCGCCTGGCGGATGCTGGCCAGGCTGATGGGCTCGACCAGGATGTGCGGCGCCAGCGCCACCACCTGGTCCACCCGGTCGGGCTGGTGGGCGGCGTGCAGCAGCGCGATGCTGCCGCCGTCGCTGTGGCCGAACAGGCTGTAGCGGCCGGTGACGCCCAGCGTGGCCAGCAGCGCGGGCAGCAGGTCCTCGGCCTGGCGGTGCATGAAGTCGGGGGCCCAGTGCTCGTCGGCGGCGCGGGGCGTGGATTGGCCATAGCCCGGCCGTGAATACACCAGCCCGCGCCAGCCCAGCGTGCGGCACAGCCGGCCGGGGAAGTCGCGCCACATCGACACCGAGCCCAGGCCCTCGTGCAGGAAGACCAGCAGCGGCGCCGCCGGGTCGGGCACGCCCACCCAGGCATGCTCAATCTGCACCGGCCGGCTGGCCCAATCGACGCTGACCAGCGCAGCGCTCACCCAGCAGCCTTCTCTTGATCGCGCAATTTGAAGCGCTGGATCTTGCCGGTGGCCGTCTTGGGCAGGTCGTCGACGAAGGCGATCAGGCGCGGGTACTTGTAGGGCGCCAGCCGGTCCTTGACGAAGGCCTTCAGCTCGTCCTCGGTCACCGCGGCGCCGGCCTTGCGCACCACGAAGGCCTTGGTCTTGGTCAGGCCCTCGGCGTCGGGCACGCCGATCACCGCGGCCTCCAGCACGGCGGGGTGCTGCACCAGCGTGGCTTCCACCTCGAAGGGGCTGACGTAGATGCCGCTGACCTTGAGCATGTCGTCCGAGCGGCCGCTGTAGGTGTAGCTGCCGTCGGCATTGCGCACGTACTTGTCGCCGCTCTTGGTCCAGCCGCCCTGGAAGGTCTCGCGGCTCTTCTGGCGGTTGCCCCAGTACATCAGCGCCGCGCTGGGGCCGTGGATGTAGAGGTCGCCGGGCTCACTGGTCCCGTCGGCATTCAGGGGCACCGGGCCGCCGGTCTCGCCTCGCAGCTCGATGTCGTAGCCCGGCACCGGCCAGCCGGTGCTGCCGTAGCGCACTTTCTCAGGCCGGTTCGACAGGAAGATGTGCAGCATCTCGGTGCTGCCGATGCCGTCGACGATGTCGACGCCGAAGTGGCGCTGGAAGCGCTCGCCGATCTCGGCGGGCAGGGCCTCGCCTGCCGACGACACCAGGCGCAGCGCCACGTCCTTCGCGGCCGGCAGCGCCGGATGGGCCAGCATGCCGGCAAAGCCGGTGGGCGCGCCGTAGAACACCGTGGGCCTGGCGCCACCCACGCCGCCCAGCCAGCGCTTGAAGGTGGCATCGGGCGTGGGCCGCTCGGCCATCAGCAGCGTGGTGGCGCCCACGCTCATCGGGAAGGTGAGGCCGTTGCCCAGGCCGTAGGCGAAGTACAGCTTGGCGGCGGAGAAGCAGACGTCGGTCTCCACCAGGCCCAGCACCGCCTTGCCGTACAGCTCGCAGGTCCAGTACGGGTTGGCCTGGCTGTGCACCGTGCCCTTGGGCCGGCCGGTGGAGCCGCTGGAATACAGCCAGAAGGCCGGGTCGTCGGCGCCGGTGGCAGCCGGCTTCTGCAGCGGCGCGGCGGCGGCCAGGAAGGCTTCGAACTCGACCTCGGCCGGGTGCAGCGGGGCGACCGGTTGCGACACCACCACCTTCTGCACCTCATGGTCGCTCTGCACCATGCCGGCGGTCAGCGTGGGCAACAAGGCGCCGGACACCAGCACCGCCTGGGCGCGGCTGTGCTCCAGCATGTAGGCGTAGTCGGCGGCGGTCAGCAGGGTGTTGACGGCCACCGGCACCAGGCCGGCGTAGATGCTGCCGAGGAAGGCCACCGGCCAGTCGGTGCCGTCCAGCATCAGCAGCAGCACCCGTTCCTCGCGCTTCAGGCCGGCCGCGCGCAGGGCTGCCGCCAGGCGGCGGGCGCGCTCGTCCAGCTGTCCGTAGGTCAGCGTGCCGCGGTCGTCGATGAAGGCGGCCTTGGCGGCGCGGCCGGCATTGGCGGCCAGCAGGTGGGCGGCGATGTTGAAGCGCTCGGGCGGCGGGCTGACGTGGGGGATCGGGGGCATGCGGGTGTCTCCTGGTGGCCCTTCAGTGGCCATGGGGGCTCACTTGGTGAAATCGATGCGGCCTTCGGGCAGCAGGTACAGCACCAGCGCGCGGCCGCCGGTCACCGTGGGCGGGTGGGCGCTGCCGGGCGGGCAGACCAGCCAGCCGGCGGGCCGGCCGTCGAAGCGGGCATCGCCGTCGATCGGCATGATCAGGTCGATCTCGCCCAGCGGATGGGTGTGGTGCGGGCCGGCGATGTCGGCCATGTCGACGACGTCGACCGAAAAGCCGTGCAGGTCGTCGGCCGGCTTGAACACCCGGCCGTAGCGGATGCCGCCGCCTTCGCGGTTGCACAGCCAGCCTTCGGCCACGCCCTGCTGGCAGGCGGCCTGCAGCGTGGCGAAGGTGGCGCTGCCGGCGCCGTGTTCGGCATTCAGCCAGGCGTCCAGCGCCGCATCCAGCGGACGGCCGGCCAGTTGGGCGGTGAGGGCGGCCAGCGGCGCGCGCAGGACGGTCTGGGGCACAGTGGGGGTCTCCGTCGGCCGCACACCATCGGCTTGCAGCGGCCGGTGATATGCAGTATTGTGCAAGTCACCGAAAGGTACCGCCGCACCCCCACCATGTCAAGCACTATAATGCATTCACCCGGGTTAACACCGAAGGCGGACCTGCCGGCCAGCGCCGAGCCCACCGGCCCCGGCGACGACAAGAACCCGGCGCTGCTGGCCCTGGGCGAGCGGGTGCGCCGGCTGCGTGCTGCCCGCGGCATGACGCGCAAGGCCTTGGCCTTGGCCGCCGACGTCAGCGAGCGCCACCTGGCCAACCTGGAATACGGCATCGGCAATGCGTCCTTCCTGGTGCTGCAGCAGGTGGCCGGCGCGCTGCAGTGCCCGCTGGCCGAGCTGACCGGCGACGTGACCACCTCGACACCCGAGTGGCTGCTGATCCGCGAGCTGCTGCAGGGCCGCGACGAGGCCACGCTGCGGCGGGTGCGGGTGGCCGTCAGCGAGCTGCTGGGCGGCGGCAGCGGCGCGGCCACCGGCACCCGCGGGCGCACCCAGCTGGTGGCGCTGATCGGCCTGCGCGGCGCCGGCAAGTCCACGCTGGGCCAGCTGCTGGCCGACGACCTGGGCTTTCCGTTCGTCGAGCTGAGCCGGCAGATCGAGCAGTTCGCCGGCTGCAGCATCGCCGAGATCCAGGCGCTGTACGGCCAGAGCGCCTACCGCCGCTACGAGCGCCGGGCGCTGGAAGAGGCGATCCAGATCTACCCCGAGGCGGTGATCGCCACGCCCGGCGGCCTGGTCAGCGACGCGGCCACCTTCAACCTGCTGCTGAGCCACTGCACCACCGTGTGGCTGCAGGCGGCGCCGGAAGACCACATGGCGCGGGTGGCGGCCCAGGGCGATTTGCGGCCCATGGCCGCCAGCCGCGAGGCCATGGACGACCTGCGCCAGATCCTGGCCGGCCGCGCCGCCTTCTACAGCCAGGCCGACATGGTGCTGGACACCAGCGCGGCGCCGCTGCAGGCCACCTTCCAGGCCCTGCGCACGCAGGTGCGGGCGGCGCTGGCGATCCCGGGCTGATTTGCTGGGTGAAGGCAGTGGGCGCTCACTCGGCCTGCGGCAGGTGCTGGCGGGCCGTCACGCCCATCGACACATAGATGCTGGTCAGCGCTTCCACGCCGACGTCGGCCGGGCGCACCCAATCGGCGGGCACGAACAACAGGCCGCCGCCCACCGGCACCGGCGCCGTGGGCACGATCACCGCCAGGTGCGGCCGGCCTTCCAGCAGCACCGGGCCGGGTGCCGACAGCAGGGCCAGCACCACCACGCCGTGGGTGTCGGCGCCGCCGAAGTGCACCCACACCGCGCTCATCGACCGCGGCCCCTCGCGGTCCTTCTGGCGCAGCAGGTCGACCAGCCGGGTCGACAGCTCGTAGACGGTGCGCACCAGCGGAATGCGGCCCATGGCGCGGTTGAACAGGCGGCTGGCGCCCTGCTGCAGGCCGGTGCGCACCAGCGCACCCAGCATCACCAGCGCCGCGATGACGATGCAGATGCCCAGCAGGTAGCCCACCAGCAGCGAGTCGCCCAGCCCCAGGCCCAGCGCCACCAGCGCGCCGCCGACCAGGCTGTCCGGGCCCACCCAGCCCAGCAGCAGGTCGGTCAGCCACCAGAAGATGGCCACGGTGGCGGCCAGCGGCAGCGCGGCCAGCAGCCCGGTGACGAACAGCTGCAACAGATGGCGCGTGGAGCGGCGCAAGGGCATGGTGGTGGGCGGGCAGGTGGCGGTGGACGGTGCGGGCGCATTCTGGCCCGGCCGCGCGCCGGACCCACACCTTGCGCAGGCTGATTCGGCGTCAAGCCGAGGACAGGCAGAAAAGTGCAGGTCAGCACTTGACGCGCCATTGATGTGCAGTATGATGCGTGCACCGCTTGCGCAAACAAGCATTATTTTGCATATCCCGGAGGCAGC
This sequence comes from Pseudaquabacterium pictum, assembly GCF_005403045.1. Taxonomy (GTDB): domain Bacteria; phylum Pseudomonadota; class Gammaproteobacteria; order Burkholderiales; family Burkholderiaceae_C; genus Pseudaquabacterium; species Pseudaquabacterium pictum. The sequence continues at coordinate 217,083 of NZ_BJCL01000008.1, read as the reverse complement.
CCCATGCAACAGCCCGACCGCGTCGAGTACCAGACCGATCCGTCCCAGTACCGCCACTGGAAGCTGCGCTTCGAGGGCCCGGTGGCCACGCTGGCGGCCGATTTCGATGAGAACGGCGGCCTGCGCCCCGGCTACAAGCTCAAGCTCAACAGCTACGACCTGGGCGTGGACATCGAGCTGAACGACGCCATCAACCGCATCCGCTTCGAGCACCCGGAAGTGCGCACCGTGGTGGTCACCAGCGCCAAGGAGAAGGTGTTCTGCTCGGGCGCCAACATCTTCATGCTGGGCCTGAGCAGCCACAGCTGGAAGGTGAACTTCTGCAAGTTCACCAATGAAACCCGCAACGGTCTGGAAGACAGCAGCCAGCACAGCGGCCTGAAGTTCCTCGCCGCGGTGAACGGTGCCTGCGCCGGCGGCGGCTACGAGCTGGCCCTGGCCTGCGACGAGATCATCCTGGTGGACGACCGCAGCAGCGCGGTGAGCCTGCCCGAGGTGCCGCTGCTGGGCGTGCTGCCCGGCACCGGCGGCCTGACCCGGGTGACCGACAAGAAGAAGGTGCGCCACGACCTGGCCGACCTGTTCTGCACCAGCGCCGAAGGCGTGCGCGGCCAGAAGGCCAAGGACTGGCGCCTGGTCGACGACATCGCCAAGCCGGCGCAGTTCGCCGCCAAGGTGCAGGAGCGTGCGCTGCAGCTGGCGGCCGAGAGCGACCGCCCGGCCGATGGCCAGGGCGTGCACCTGCCGAAGCTGGCCCGCGTGGACGAGCCCGACGCGCTGCGCTACCAGCATGTGACGGTGGAGATCGACCGCGCCAAGCGCACCGCCGTGTTCACCGTGGCCGGCCCGCAGGGCGCGCAGCCCACCGACATCGCCGGCATCACCGCCGCCGGCGCCGCCTGGTACCCGCTGCAGATGGGCCGCGAGCTGGAAGACGCCATCCTGCAGATGCGCACCAACGAGCTGGACATCGGCACCTGGCTCATCAAGACCCAGGGCGACGTGCAGGCCGCGCTGGCGCTGGATGCCACGCTGCTGTCGCACCAGCACCACTGGCTGGTGCGCGAGACCATCGGCCTGCTGCGCCGCACCTTCAGCCGGCTGGACGTCAGCAGCCGCAGCCTGTTTGCGCTGATCGAGCCCGGCAGCTGCTTTGCCGGCAGCCTGCTGGAGCTGGCCCTGGCCTGCGACCGCAGCTACCAGCTGATCCTGCCCGACGACGCCGCCAAGACGCCGAAGATCGCCGTCAGCCAGGCCAACTTCGCGCTGTACCCGATGGCCACCGGCCAGGGCCGCCTGGGTCGCCGCTTCTACGATGAAGAAGCCCCATTGGCTGCTGTGCGTGCCACCATCGGCCAACCGCTGGATGCCGATGCGGCGTTCAAGCTGGGCCTGGTCACCAGCAACCCCGACGACATCGACTGGGCCGACGAGGTGCGCATCGCGGTGGAAGAGCGGGTGGCCATGAGCCCCGACGCCCTGACCGGCATGGAGGCCAACCTGCGCTTCAACGGCCCCGAGAGCATGGCCACCCGGGTCTTCGGCCGCCTGACGGCGTGGCAGAACTGGATCTTCCAGCGCCCCAACGCTGTCGGCGAGAAGGGGGCCCTGAAGGTCTACGGCAAGGGCGACAAGGCCGCTTTCGACTGGAACCGGGTCTGAGCCTTCAACTCTCGTTGTGCAGCGCTGTCGCGGGGCGCGCTGCAACCGAACTCTTCCCCCAGCGCTGAACTTTCAAGAGACACACCGCCATGAGCACCATGAATTACAGCGAGAAGATCCCGAACAACGTCAACCTCAGCGAAGACCGCACGCTGCAGCGCGCGCTGGAGCAGTGGCAGCCCAACTTCCTGGACTGGTGGGGCGACATGGGCCCCGAGGGCAGCACCGACAGCGAGGTCTACCTGCGCACCGCGGTCAGCGTCGATCCGCAGGGCTGGGCGCAGTTCGGCCACGTGAAGATGCGTGACTACCGCTGGGGCATCTTCCTGAATCCGGGGGACGCCGAGCGCAAGATCCACTTCGGCGACCACAAGGGCGAGAAGGCCTGGCAGGACGTGCCCGGCGAGTACCGCGCCAACCTGCGCCGCATCATCGTGACCCAGGGCGACACCGAGCCGGCCAGCGTGGAGCAGCAGCGCCACCTGGGCTTGACGGCGCCCAGCATGTACGACCTGCGCAACCTCTACCAGATCAACGTGGAAGAGGGCCGCCACCTGTGGGCGATGGTCTACCTGCTGCACAAGCACTTCGGCCGCGACGGCCGCGAGGAAGGCGAAGCCCTGCTGGAGCGCCGCAGCGGCCAGGAGGACAACCCGCGCATCCTGCAGGCCTTCAACGAGCAGACGCCCGACTGGCTGAGCTTCTTCATGTTCACCTACTTCACCGACCGCGACGGCAAGTTCCAGCTGTGCGCGTTGGCCGAGAGCAGCTTCGACCCGCTGGCGCGGACCACGAAGTTCATGCTGACCGAGGAAGCGCACCACATGTTCGTGGGCGAGTCGGGTGTCAGCCGCGTCATCAGCCGCACCTGCGCGGCGATGAACGAGCTGAAGACCGACGACCCGGCCAAGCTGCGCGCCGCCGGCGTGATCGACCTGCCGACCATCCAGCGCTACCTGAACTTCCACTTCAGCGTCACCATCGACCTGTTCGGCGCCGACGAGAGCAGCAACGCCGCCACCTTCTACTCCACCGGCCTGAAGGGCCGCTACGAGGAAGGCAAGCGCATGGACGACCACCAGCTGCGCGGCCAGACCTACCGCGTGCTGAATGCCGTCAACGGCCAGCTGGTGGAGAAGGAGGTGCCGATGCTCAACGCGCTGAACGAGGTGCTGCGCGACGACTACATCAAGGACAGCGTGGCCGGTGTGGAGCGCTGGAACAAGGTGATCGAGAAGGCCGGCATCCCGTTCAAGCTGAAGGCGCCGCACAAGGCCTTCCACCGCAACATCGGCGCGCTGAGCAATGTGAAGGTGTCGCCCGAGGGCCAGGTGGTCAGCGAGGTGGAATGGGCCCAGCGCCAGGACGAGTGGCTGCCCAGCGCCACCGACCGCGCCTATGTGCAGGGCCTGATGGGCCGTGTGGTGGAGCCGGGCAAGTTCGCCAACTGGATTGCGCCGCCGGTGATGGGCATCAACCGCCAGCCGGTCGACTTCGAGTATGTGCGGTTCAGCTGATCGCCCCACGACAGGCGACTGAGCAAGGGGCCTGCGGGCCCCTTGCGCACAATGGCACCCCGCGAGGAGCACACCCATGGACATGGCCGTCACCGTCATCAAGCAGCATCTGATCGATCCCGAGATCTGCATCCGCTGCAACACCTGCGAGGCCACCTGCCCGGTGGGTGCCATCACCCACGACGACCGCAACTACGTGGTGGATGCGGCCAAGTGCAACCTGTGCATGGCCTGCATCTCGCCGTGCCCCACCGGCAGCATCGACAACTGGCGCAGCATGCCGCTGGCGCGGGCCTACACGCCGGAAGAGCAGCTGACCTGGGATGAGCTGCCGGCCGAGCTGAGCGCCGAGGAACTGGCGGAAGCTGGCGCGGTGACCGACGCTGCGCCCGCTGCCGTCGCCAGCGGTCCGGCCGATGCCAACGCTGCCGCGCCGTTCAACGCCGGCGCCTACGGCGCCACGCTGCCGCCCTGGTCGGCCGCCCATGCCTACACCAACCTCTACGGCCCGAAGGCGGCGGAGAAGTCCGTCACCGCCACGGTGGTGGGCAATGTGCGGGTCACCGAAGTCGGCACCGACTACGACACCCACCACATCGTGCTGGACTTCGGCGCCATGCCGTTCCCGGTGCTGGAAGGCCAGAGCATCGGCATCCTGCCGCCGGGGCTGGATGCCCACGGCAAGCCGCACCATGCCCGCCAGTACAGCATCGCCAGCCCGCGCAACGGCGAGCGGCCGGGCTACAACAACCTGTCGCTGACGGTGAAGCGGGTGCTGGAAGACCACCAGGGCCGGCCGGTGCGCGGCGTGGCCAGCAACTTCGTGTGCGACCTGCAGGTGGGCGACACGGTGCAGGTGATTGGCCCGTTCGGCAGCAGCTTCCTGATGCCCAACCACCCGAAGAGCCACATCGTGATGATCTGCACCGGCACCGGCAGCGCGCCGATGCGGGCGATGACCGAGTGGCGGCGCCGGCTGCGCCAGTCGGGCAAGTTCGAGGGCGGCAAGCTGATGCTGTTCTTCGGCGCCCGCACCCAGCAGGAGCTGCCCTACTTCGGCCCGCTGCAGAACCTGCCCAAGGACTTCATCGACAGCAACTTCGCCTTCAGCCGCACGCCCGGCGCGCCCAAGCGCTATGTGCAGGACGTGATGCGCGAGCGCGCGGCCGACCTGGTGCCGCTGCTGAAGGATGCCAACAGCTTCTTCTACGTCTGCGGCCTGAAGAGCATGGAAGAGGGCGTGGTGCTGGCCCTGCGCGACATCGCCACCGCCGCCGGGCTGGACTGGGACACGGTGGGCGCCGCGCTGAAGCGCGAAGGCCGGCTGCACCTGGAAACCTACTGATCCTGCGCGTGACAGCCAGGCCGCCGCGCCGACACGAGAATCGCCGCCTCACTCAGGAGCCCCCGCATGACCCACGCCTTCATCTGCGACGCCATCCGCACCCCCTTCGGCCGCTACGGCGGCAGCCTGTCCAGCGTGCGCACCGATGACCTCGGCGCCATCCCGCTGAAGGCGCTGATGGGGCGCAACCCCAAGGTGGATTGGGAGCAGCTGGCCGATGTGCTGTACGGCTGCGCCAACCAGGCGGGTGAAGACAACCGCAACGTGGCCCGCATGGCCGCCCTGCTGGCCGGCCTGCCGATCGGCGTGCCCGGCGGCACCATCAACCGGCTGTGCGGCTCGGGGCTGGATGCGGTGGGCACGGCCGCCCGCGCCATCAAGTCCGGCGAAGCCCAGCTGATGATCGCCGGCGGCGTGGAGAGCATGAGCCGCGCGCCGTTTGTCATGCCCAAGGCCGAGACGGCGTTCAGCCGCAGCAATGCGGTCTACGACACCACCATCGGCTGGCGCTTCGTCAACAAGCTGATGAAGGAGAAGTACGGCGTCGACTCCATGCCCGAGACGGCCGAGAACGTGGCCACCGATTTCAGGATCGAGCGCGAAGCGCAGGACCGCATGGCCCTGGCCAGCCAGCTGAAGGCGGTGGCGGCGCAGAAGGCTGGCCACCTGGCGCTGGAGATCACGCCGGTCACCATCCCGTCGAAGAAGGGCGAGCCCACCCTCGTCAGCCAGGACGAGCATCCGCGCGAGACCAGCCTGGAAGCCCTGGCCAAGCTCAAGGGCGTGGTGCGCCCCGACGGCACGGTGACCGCCGGCAACGCCAGCGGCGTGAACGACGGCAGCTGCGCGCTGCTGCTGGCCAGCGAGAGCGCGGCCGCCAAGCACGGCCTGACGCCTCGCGCCCGGGTGGTCGGCATGGCCACCGCCGGCGTGGCGCCGCGCGTCATGGGCTTCGGCCCGGCGCCGGCGGTGCGCAAGGTGCTGGAGCTGACCGGTCTGAGCCTGGCGCAGATGGACGTGATCGAGCTGAACGAGGCCTTTGCCGCCCAGGGCCTGGCGGTGCTGCGCGACTTGGGCGTGGCCGACGACGATGCGCGTGTGAACCCCTGGGGCGGCGCCATCGCGCTGGGCCATCCGCTGGGCGCCAGCGGCGCGCGGCTGGCCACCACGGCGGTGAGCCAGCTGCATGTGAACGGTGGCCGCTATGCGCTGTGCACCATGTGCATCGGCGTGGGCCAGGGCATCGCGGTGGTGCTCGAGCGGGTCTGACCGCAGCGCGGGCCGCGGCCGACCGCAGCCGGATTCAGGGCGCCGCCGGGGTGGGCGGCGCGGGCGGCTGGTCGCTCCACAGCTTGCCGCCGGTGGCCCAGTCGTGGCGCTCGATGTCGTGGAAGATCACGTCCACGGTGGCCGCGTTGCCGCCCAGGGTGGCCACCACGGCCTCGGTGATGGCCGCGGCGGCTGCGCGTTTCTGGTCGGCCGTGCGGCCTTTGAAGAGCTGGACGTGGACGGTGGGCATGCGGGGCTCCGGGTGGTGTTGAGACTGCGCCGAGGTTAAGGCAGTCTGCACCCGGCGAGGGCCGGCCACACGTTGGCATGCGGAGCATGGGCTGTGCGTGCGGTCTCGAATGCCGCTGAACGACCGGTACCAGCCCATCGACGCGCTCCGAAGCGGCCCTCCAGCGCGATTTGGTACGCGGTCAGGCCCAGGTTGGCGGCTGGTCCGAAGCGCTGGATCGAGGTCGCCGCGCTGTTGCGTCAGCGGCTCTGGCGCCGTGCGAGCCGGCGCGTGCCGGTCATCGCCAGCAGGGCGAGGCCGACGAGCGCCAAGGACGCCGGCTCCGGCACTGCGGCAGCGACGGGGGCGGGTGCTGCCTCGTAGGCGAGCGCGTTGCGGAACAGCTGCTGGTAGTTGCCCGAAGCGTGGCGGAAGCTGGCGACGTTGGGGAACAGCGACACGTTGAGCACATTGCCGGCAGCATTGACGCCGACGAAGGGTCGGCCGTTGCTCCACTCGGCCACCAGGGTGGCGCCCACGTCCACACCCATCCAGTCACCGTTGTAGTAGCTGGAGGCAATCGACCCGACGCCGTCGAAGAGCGCGCTGGAGGCGTCGTGGGTGCCCAGGGTCACGTTCCTGTACGCGTCGGTCGTTCCGCCGATGAACGGGTTGTAGCCAGTGCTGTTGATGCGGCCCGTGAAGGCCCCGAGCGACTGGAAGTAGCCCAGGAAGGTGCCCAGGACCACCCGCCCGCCACCGTCGGCGAAGTCGGCGAGCACGTTGCCCAGACCGGCGCCCGGGCCACAGTTGCCCCACACGAGCACGGAGTCGTACTGTTGCAGTGTCGCGAGCGACGGCGCGGCAGCGCCACAGCTGTCCGAACCCGTCGATGCGGCAAAGTCAAACCGGGCGTCCGACCCGAGGATGTCGTTCTTCACGCTCGCGACGTTGTAGTCATACCCGAGGAACAAGACCTTCAAGGGCGCCGCCTGTGCCGGCATCATCGCCGCCGCAGTCAGCGCCACGGCGATGGCGCCCTGGCGGAGCGACTGGCCCACCCGACGCGCGATCGGTGCGGCTGAACGGAGTGCTTGTGCAAGGTGTTGGTTGGACATGGGAGAGGTCGCCTTGAGGTTGGGAGTCGGGTCCTGCCGATCCGTCGCAGCGGACTGCGCGGGCGGGGATGTCGGAGCTCGGTGATTTGCTAGGGATTGCGTAGGACAGGCAATTTGTGTAGTGATTTGCCTGGCTCCGTCCTCAATAGGCAAGTGGCGTGCCATGACGACCCGCCCGGGTCAGCGTCAATTGCTTACATTCATCCTCGGTGATTTGTTGGCATCTCGACGCCACGCGCCCCGTCGTCGCCTCCGGCGACTGTCAGGAAATTCGACAGTGGACGGCATGTCCCGACGGCAGTCGGTCAGCCTCCCGGTGGGGGCCGTTTTTTGGTCGACGCGTGCACGCCGTGCAGCCCATCCAGTCCCGGGGTGTGCAGGGTCGCACTGGACGCGCCAGCAGCAGGCCTTCGACCCGGCGCCCACATCCCAGCCGAATCAGCAGCCAGGCTCTGATTCACCGAGTTGCCACCACAGGCGGGTCGCATGAAGCTGCTGACAGCCGCTGCCGTGCACCACCCGGCATGGTCCCCGGCATGGACGCTTCACACGGCTCAGGCCGCCTGCAGGTCGTCCAGGATCGGCACCACCGCCAGCGCGGCCAGCAGCAGGGCGATGGGCAGGGTGGCGTAGTAGCCCAGCCACTGGAAGGCCAGCGCGCCGGCCAGGCCGCCGCCGGCAAAGCAGGCCAGCAGCATGGCATGCAGGCGCAGGCGGTCGCGGTTGGCGCGCACCATCGGCTCGGCCGGGGTGTCGGGCGTGCGGTTCCAGTACAGCAGCTTGCCCAGCTCGATGCCCAGGTCGGTGATCACGCCGGTCATGTGGGTGGTGCGCACCTCGGCCTGCGAGATCTTGGTGACCATCGCGTTCTGCAGGCCCATGATGAAGCACAGCACCGCCGCCGTCACCGGCACCAGCAGCGCGCTGGTGTGGGCCAGGTTGGCGCCCAGCAGGCCGAAGGCCAGCAGCAGCGCCGCCTCCAGCAGCAGGCTCAGCGCAAACTCGCTGTGCAGCCTGCGCCGCCGTGCCCAGTTGATCAGCACGGTGGTGGTGATCGCCCCGCCGATGAACACCGCCACCAGCAGCACGCCGGCCAGCGCCAGGCCGCCGTGGCCCAGCGCCAGGTCGTCGGCCACGCCGGAGACGATGCCGGTCATGTGCGAGGTGTAGCGCTGGATGGCCAGGAAGCCACCCGCGTTGATGGCGCCGGCCACCGCCGCCAGCAGCAGGCCCAGCTGGCGGTTGGCGCGCCGGGTGCGCTGGTGGCCGACCAGGCTGCGCAGGGATTGGCGGGGCATCAGGGGCAGCGGCGCTCAGCCATGCGATTCGCCATGGCGCACCGCGCAGCCGGCGGCAAAGGCTGGCGTCTCCAGCTGCAGCGTGGCATGGCCGATGCCGTAGTCCGCGCGCAGCGCCTGGGTGGCGGCCTGCAGCACCGCGGCGGCATCGGCCTGGTCGGTCAGCACCAGGTGGGCGGTGGCGGCGTTCTCGGTGCTGCCCATGGCCCACACATGCAGGTCGTGCAGGCCGACCACGCCGGGCAGGGCCAGCAGGCTGCGGCGCACGGCGGCCAGGTCGATGCCGTCGGGCACGCCGTCGAACAGCAGGTGCACGCTCTGCCGCAGCAGGCCCCAGGTGCCCACCACGATCACCACCGCGATCAGCAGGCTGATCACCGGGTCCACCCAGGTCCAGCCCTGCCACAGCACCAGCGCGCCACCCAGCACCACGCCCAGCGACACCAGCGCATCCGACGCCATGTGCAGGAAGGCGCCGCGCAGGTTGATGTCGCCATGGCTGCCGCGCAGGAACAGCAGCGCCGTGGCGCCGTTGACCACGATGCCCACGCCGGCCACGGCGATCAGCGTCCAGCCCTGGGTGGGCTGGGGCGTGCCCAGGCGCTGCACCGCCTCCCAGCCCAGCGAGCCCATGGCCACCAGCAGCAGCAGCGCATTGGCCAGCGCGGCCAGCAGGCTGGCGCGCTGCCAGCCGTAGGTGTGGCGGGCATCGGCCTGGCGCCGGCCGGCCACCGCCGCCGCCCAGGCCAGCACCAGGCCGGCCACGTCGCTCAGGTTGTGGCCGGCATCGGCCAGCAGCGCCAGCGAGTTGACCCGCCAGCCGTAGAAAGCCTCCACCGCCACGAAGGCGATGTTCAGCCCGATGCCGAGGGCGAAGGCGCGGTCGAAGTTGGCCGGGGCGTGGGCGTGGGTGTGGCCGTGACCGTGTGCGTGGCCGTGTGAGTGACCATGCGCATGGCCATGCGCCGCAGGGTCGGCGTGGTCGTGGCCGTGCCCATCGGCATGGCCGTGGTGGTCATCGTGGGGGTGGCTGGGCATCGGTGGCTGGATCATGCCGCAGCCGGATCGCCATCAGCGCGGCAAAGGCCACCAGCCCCAGCGCGCCCGACAGCCACAGCGCGCCGCGGCCCCAGCGGTCCAGCGCCAGGCCGAAGACGAAGGGCGCGCTGGCCTGGGCCACCCGCGCCGGCATCATCAGCCAGCCCTGGCGCGCACCGTAGCCCTGGGCGCCGAACAGCACCAGCGGCAGCGTGCCCTTGGCGATGGTGAGGATGCCGTTGCCGGCGCCATGCAGCACCGCGAACAGCGCCGCCGCCGGCGCGCCCAGCAGCAGCAGCGCCACGATGCCCAGCGGATGCGCCAGCGACGACAGCCGCGCCGACAGCAGCGGATGCACCCGCCGCAGGAAGCTGAACTCCAGCACCCGCCCGGCCACCTGGGCCGGGCCCACCAGCGCGCCCACGCCGATGGCCACCGCCAGCGTGGCGCCCACGCTCTGCAGCAGCTGCGGCAGGTGGGTGGCCCAGGCGGTGCCGATGAACATGCTGACGGCGAAGAACAGGCTCAGCAGCGCCACCAGCGCGCGCTGCGGCGTGGCGGCGGCCGGTTGCACTGGCGGCGCAGCGGTGGTGGCGCCAGCCGGCGCTGGCGCGGCTGCGCCGGCTGGCGATGGTGGCGGCACCGCCGCGGGGTCGGCCCGCGGCAGCAGCGCGTTCAGCGGCAGGCCCACCAGCAGGTGCAGTGCGGCCCAGCCCAGGCAGGCACCGCGCCAGCCATGCTGGCCCAGCAGCCAGGCGCTGAGCGGCCAACCCACCGTGCTGGCAAAGCCGGCGATCAGCGTGATGCCGGTGATCGGGTTGCGCGCGGCCTGGCCGTACAGCTTCACCAGCGTGGCGAAGGCGGCCTCGTACAGGCCGGCGCCCATGGCCACGCCCAGCAGCGCCCAGGCGGCGAACAGGCCCCACGGGCCCTGGGCCATCGCCAGCAGCACCAGGCCCAGCGCGAAGATGCCGTTGCAGGCCATCAGCACCGGCCGGCCGCCCAGGCGGTCGATGGCGCGGCCGGCGGCCGGGCCCACCGCAGCCGAGACCACCAGCGCGCCCGAGAAGGCCAGGTAGACCGTCGGCGGCGGCAGGCCCAGGTCGCTGGCCATCGGGTGCGCCAGCACCGCCGGCAGGTAGAACGACGAACCCCAGGACAGCGTCTGCGCCAGGCCCAGCAGGGCCACCGGCCGCGCCCGGCCACCGGCCGCCTGGCTGAAGCGGGTCCAGGCCATCAGGCGCGGTCACGGTGCAACATCGTGGGCCGATGCTAGCAAGCGTCTCCAGATGCCGGCGCCTGCACCTGCACCGGCGCTGGCACGCTGCCGGCCGCCGGCCAGGCCACCGTCACCGCCAGCCCGCCCAGCGCGGCCGACCGGCCCACCGCCACCGTGGCACCCTGGGCCGCGGCGATGCGCCGCACGATCGACCAGCCCAGGCCGCTGCCGTCCTGCCCGCTGCCCAGCACGCGGAAGAAGCGCTCGCCCAGCCGCGCCAGGTCGGCCTCGGCCAGGCCGGGGCCGCTGTCGTCCACCTGCAGCTGCACCTGCCCATCCCTGCGCTGCACGGCCACCCGCACCTCGGCACCGGCCGGGCTGTAGCGCAGCGCGTTGTCGACCAGGTTGCGCAGCAGCACCGCCAGCAGGGCATCGCTGCCGGTCACCTGGCAGCCGGGGCCGGCGTCCAGCCCCAGGGTCTGGCCACGCTCGATGGCGCGCGGCGCCAGGTCGCCCACCACCCGCTGGGCCAGCGGCGCCAGGTCGACCAGGGCGGTGCTGGGCGTGGCGCCGGCCTCCAGCCGCGACAGCGTCAGCAGCTGGTCGACCAGCCGGGCGGCGCGGTCGCAGCCGGCCAGCGTGGCGCGCAGCGCATGGGCGCGGGCGGCGCTGTCGGTCTCGGCCAGCGCCACCTGGGCCTGGGTGCGGATGGCGGCGATCGGCGTGCGCAGTTCATGCGCGGCATCGGCGGTGAAGCGGCGCTCGGCCGCCACCATCGCGGTGATGCGCTCGAACAGCCGGTTCAGCGCGTCCAGCATCGGCTGCATCTCGGCGGTGGCGCCGGGCAGCTGCACCGGCGCCAGGGCCTGCGGATCGCGCGCGGCCAGCGTGGTGCCCAGGGTGCGCAGCGGCGCGGTGCCGCGCCGCACCGCCCACCAGATGGCCAGCGCCAGCAGCGGCAGGGCCAGGGCCATCGGCCCCAGCATGCCGCGCAGCACCGCCCACAGGATGTCGTCGCGGCTGGCCACCTGTTCACCGACGAACACCCGCACATCGCGCGCCGCCCCCTGGGCCACGAACACCCGCCAGGGCTGGCCGTCGAACTGCACGCTGTGGAAGCCCAGCCCCAGGCCGGCCTGCGAAGCCGGCGCCTGCCGCACCGGGCCGGGCTTGCGGTCGTGGTGTTCATCGTCGCTGTCGTCGTCGCGGTCACGCCGCGCCTCGCGCGCGCGCGCCTCGGCCACCGCCTGCGGGCCCAGGCTGACCATCGGCGTGGCCGGCGCATTGGCCGAGCGCAGCACCAGCGCGCCGTCGTGCCAGACCTGGAAGGCCACCCGCGGCGCGTAGCGGTGCAGCTGCGGCGCGTTCAGGCGCTGGTCATCGTCGCCCGGTGCCGCCGCCTGCTGCACCACCAGCAGCGCGGCGGCCTGGGCCAGGTGGCCGTCGAGCAGCTCGTCCAGCTCATGCTGCATGTCGCGCCAGGTGGAGGCGGCCGTGCCCACCCACACCGCCACCACCGCGGCCAGCAGCAGGGCCAGCAGCCGGCCCTGCAAGGACGGTGGCCGGCCCTTCTTCATCCGGCGCTGCCGCCGGCCGGCGGCACCTTGGGCAGCAGGTAGCCGACGCCGCGCACCGTCTGGATGCAGTCGGCGCCCAGCTTCTTGCGCAGGTGGTGGATGTGCACCTCCACCGCATTGCTCTCCACCTCGCGGCCCCAGCTGTAGAGGTGCTGCTCCAGCTGCTCGCGCGACAGCACCCGGCCGGCGTTGAGCAGCAGCGCCTGCAACAGGTCGAATTCGCGCGTGGACAGGGCCACCGGCTCGGTGCCGCGCTGCACCGTGCGGGCAGCGGGGTCGAGCCGGATGTCGCCGGCCTGCAGCTGCTCCTGCGGCTGGCCGGCGGCGCGGCGCACCAGGGCGCGCAGCCGGGCGGCCAGCTCGTCCAGGTCGACCGGCTTGACCACGTAGTCGTCGGCGCCGGTGTCCAGGCCCTTGATGCGGTCGGGCACGGCATCGCGCGCTGTCAGCACCAGCACCGGCAGGGTGACGCCGGCGCGGCGCACGCTGGCCAGCACGTCGATGCCGTCCATGCCGGGCAGGCCCAGGTCCAGCACCGCGGCGGCATAGGGCTGGGCGCGCAGCTCGCGTTCGGCGGCCGGGCCGTCGCGCACCCAGTCGACCTGGAAGCCGGCCAGGCGCAGGCCGGCGCGCAGGCCGTCGCCCAGCAGGGTGTCGTCTTCGGCGAGCAGGATGCGCATGGCGGGGTGGGGTGTCGGTGTGCGGATCAGTCGTCGTCGTCGCCGTGGTGCTGGCTGGACTCCGGGGCGGACAGCAGGCTGCCGGCCGGTGCAGTCTGCCACTGCCAAACCCCGAAACTGAGCCAGAACCCGAGCACCGCCACCACCATCAGACCGGCCAGCCAGCCGCGGTTGCGGGCCACCAGATCCGGGCCGCGGCCGGGCGTGCGCCCGGTCAGCATCGGGCCGGCCAGGTTGCGCCGGCGCAGCAGGCTGAGCACCACCACCGCGCCGATGTGGGCGCCCACCAGGGCCAGCGATGTGTTGCCGAAGAATTCATGCACCTCTTCGATCCAGTCGCCGGTGAAGCCCTGGTCGCCCACCCAGCCGCTGGCCAGGGTGGCCGTCAGGCTGGCCAGCAGCGCCACGATCAGCAGCAGCATGCCCAGGTTCTGCACCTGGGTGCCGGGCCACGTCCCTTGGCGCAGCTGCCGCAGCACGCCGGGCAGCGCCTGCAGCCTGGTGGCCCAGCCTGCAAACCGGGTGCTGCGCGGGCCCAGCAGGCCCCACAGCACGCGCCAGCTGACCAGCCCGACCAGGCTGTAGCCCAGGGTGATGTGGACCAGGCGCCAGCGCTCGCCGTCGGCGGTGGCGTACGCGCCTGCGAAGCACAAGGCCGTCAGCCAGTGGAAGGCCCGGGTGGGGGCGTCGACGGTGCGGCGCGAATGCGCCGTGGGGACCGCCGGGGCGGTGCCCAGGTCAGCGGGGGATGCGGATGTCGCGTTCACGGAACTCTCGTTGGTCGGCACGGGTGTGGCAGGCGGCGCAGTGGGCCGCGCTCTTGATCGCGGGCCGCGTCCAGGTGGCGGCGGGGACCTCGTCGTGCTCGCGCACGAACCAGGCGGCGCGGGTGATGCGGTCCTGCGGCGGTGGCGACGGATCGCGCGCCACCTTCCTGTGGGTGCCGGCGTTGGCGGCCAGCCAGGTGTTGAGCTGCTGCAGCGTGGCGGCGTCCAGCGAGGCATCGGTGCCGAAGTGGCGCGGCAGGTTGTCCATCAGCCGGCGCCAGGACGCGGCTGGCAGCAGGCCGGGCGGGTAGGCCAGGTGGCAGGCCGCACATTCCTGCCGATAGGCAGGGTGCAGCGGGACCTGGGCGGCGGCGCGGTCGCCGTCGGCGCGGCCGGGGCTGGCTGCCAGAAGGCAAGCCAGCAAGGTCATCATGGGCAGGGTGCGGGGTCGGTGCATGGCGGTCTCGCAGAGGTGGTCAGGGCCGCAGGCTGATCAGCCAGGCCAGCACATCGGCCTTCTCGCCGGACGTGCAGGCGCGGCCGGCGACGTCGTTGCAGTTGCGGCGGAACCACTTCTCCACCTTGGCGGCGTCGCTGAAGCGCTCGGGGTTGAAGGCCGGCGCCAGCGCGGTGATGGGCTTGCCGGTGCTGGCATGCTTGCCGGGCTGGCTGGGCACGGCGCCGTGGCAGCTGGCACAGCTCCAGTCCTTGCCGTGCCTGGCATTGAAGAAGGCCTGGCCGCGGGCAGCCTGGGCCGGCGCGCCGGCCTCGGCGGTGTAGCCGGCGAGCAGGTCGCCCGGGGTGGCTGCCAGCGCCACGCCGGCCAGCAGCGTGGCCAGCAGGCCGGCGGCGGCCTGGCGGATGCCGTGGCGGTGGACGGGGGGACGGGGATGGGTCATGGCAGCTCCTTGGCCACCATGTTCGGCAGACAGTCTGATGGCCGGCTTAAGCATGGCCGCCGCGCGGGCGGGGCTGCTAAGCTGGCGGGCCATGAACCAGCCAGTACAAAAGCCGGCGCAGGCGACGGACGCACGCCCGGCCAAGGCCGCGGCGCCGACGCGCACCAACGACCCCGCGCGCACCATGGCCGACATCCTGGCGGTGGCGATCAGCGAGTTCGCCGACAAGGGTCTGGCCGGCGCGCGCATCGATGCCATCGCCGCGGCCACGCGGACCAGCAAGCGCATGATCTATTACTACTTCGGCAGCAAGGACGGCCTGTATGTCGCCGTGCTGGAGGAGGTGTACCGGCGCATGCGCAGCATCGAGAGCGAACTGCACCTGGACGACCTGCCGCCCGAGGATGCGCTGCGCCGGCTGGTCGGCTTCACCGTCGACTACCAACTGGCCCATCCCGAGTTCATCCGCCTGGTGATGACCGAGAACATCCACCGCGGTGAATACCTGGCCCAGAGCGCCAGCATCCGCGCGCTGAACGTGCCCGCCATCGACGGCCTGCGCAGCCTGTACGAGCGCGGCGTGGCGCAAGGCGTGTTCCGCGCCGGCATCGACCCGGTGGACCTGCACATGTCGATCAGCGCGCTCAGCGTGTTCAACGTGGCCAACCGCCACACCTTCTCGCTGATCTTCCAGCGCGACCTCGACGACCCGCGCGCCGTGGGTGCCCGCCGCGACAGCATCGTCGACATGGTGGTGCGCTTCGTGCGCCGCTAGGCGCGCCGCACCCGGCTGCGCCGGGGCCTGTTTCCTGTTCGCCACGCCGTACCGGGAAAACCCTCAGCAAAGAACTAACCAGTTCGTACAAAATTTCGAACAGGCCGGTGTGGTGACACCTGGGCCACCCGCGGCGGTCCGGCCGACGCGGGCCGACACCCCCCAGGAGACCCGATGACCCGGCTGATCGATGCGTACTGCAAGGCGCTGGAGTGGCTGATCGCCGCGATGCTGGCGGCCATGGTGCTGCTGGTCTTCGGCAACGTGGTGCTGCGCTACGTGGCCAATTCCGGCATCACGATGAGCGAGGAACTGTCGCGCTGGCTGTTCGTGTGGATGACCTTCCTGGGCGCGGTGGTGGCGCTGAAGGAGCATGGCCACCTGGGCACCGACATGCTGGTGTCGCGCCTGGGCCCGCTGGGCAAGCGCGTCTGCCTGGCGCTGGCGCAGGCGCTGATGCTCTGGGCCACCTGGCTGCTGTTCTCCGGCAGCGTGGCGCAGGCGAAGATCAACTGGGACGTCGAGGCGCCGGTCTCGGGCCTGTCGGTGGCGATCTTCTATGCCTCGGGCGTGGTGTTCGCCGTCTCGGCCGGCGTGCTGCTGCTGCGCGAGCTGTGGCGCACGTTGAGTGGCCAGCTGCGCGACGACGAGCTGGTGATGGTGCAGGAGTCGGAAGACCTGGCCCAGTTGCAGGCGCGGCAGGACGACGCGTCCCCATCCAAGTGAGCCCGGGAGCCCGCGCATGACCGTCTTCATCTTCCTCGGCTCGCTGCTGGCGGCCATGGCCATCGGCGTGCCCATCGCCTATGCGCTGCTGCTGTCGGGTGTGGCGCTGATGTGGCACCTCGATCTGTACGACGCGCAGATCCTGGCGCAGAACGTGATCAACGGCGCCGACAGCTTCCCGCTGCTGGCCGTGCCCTTCTTCATGCTGGCCGGCGAGATCATGAACGTCGGCGGCCTGAGCCGGCGCATCGTCAACCTGGCGCTCACGCTGGTGGGCCACCACCGTGGCGGTCTGGGCTTCGTCGCCATCGTCGCGGCCTGCATGCTGGCGGCGCTGTCGGGCTCGGCGGTGGCCGACACCGCGGCCCTGGCGGCCCTGCTGCTGCCGATGATGGTGAAAGCCGGCCACGACAAGGCCACGGCCGGCGGCCTGATCGCCAGCGCCGGCATCATCGCGCCGGTGATCCCGCCGTCGATCGGCTTCGTGATCTTCGGCGTGGCGGCCAACGTGTCGATCGGCAAGCTGTTTCTCGCCGGCATCGTGCCCGGCCTGCTGATGGGCCTGAGCATCGCGGTGGCCTGGTACTTCGTGTCCAAGCGCGAGAACATCACCCCGCCGCCCAAGGCCAGCACGGCCGACCGACTGCAGGCGCTGAAGGAATCGACCTGGGCCCTGGGCCTGCCGGTGATCGTGGTGCTAGGCCTGAAGATGGGCGTGTTCACGCCCACCGAGGCGGCGGTGGTGGCGGCGGTGTATGCGCTGGCGGTGTCGCTGTTCGTCTACCGCGAACTGAAGCTCGACAAGCTGCCTGCGGTCTTCATCAACGCCGCCAAGACCACCGCGGTGATCATGTTCCTGGTGGCTGCGGCCATGGTCAGCGCCTGGCTGATCACCGTGGCCGACATCCCCAGCAAGATGATCAGCCTGCTCGAGCCGCTGATGGACAACCCCACGCTGCTGCTGCTGGCCATCATGCTGCTGGTCATCGCCGTGGGCACGGCGATGGACATGACGCCGACCATCCTGATCCTCACCCCGGTGCTGATGCCGGTGGTCAAGGCCGCGGGCATCGACCCGGTGTACTTCGGCGTGCTGTTCATCATGAACAACGCCATCGGCCTGATCACCCCGCCGGTGGGCACCGTGCTCAACGTGGTGGCCGGCGTGGGCAAGATGAAGATGGACGAGGTCACCCGCGGCGTGCTGCCGTTCATGACC
This sequence comes from Pseudaquabacterium pictum, assembly GCF_005403045.1. GTDB lineage: Bacteria > Pseudomonadota > Gammaproteobacteria > Burkholderiales > Burkholderiaceae_C > Pseudaquabacterium > Pseudaquabacterium pictum. The sequence continues at coordinate 199,745 of NZ_BJCL01000008.1, read as the reverse complement.
GCGCAGTTCATCGTGATGTTCCTGATGGTGTTCTTCCCCGCCATCGTCACCGTGCCCGCGAAATGGTTCGCCGGCTGACCTCCCACCGATCCCCGCACTGCCCCGTTCAACAAGGAGACAACCCATGATCCGCTTTGCCCGCCGTGCCGTCCTGGCCGCCATCGCCGTTGCCACCCTGGCCGCCACCGGCGCCGCCCAGGCCCAGGAGCGCAGCTTCAAGTTCGCGCTGCAGAACCCCAAGGGCCATCCGCTGGAGATCGGCGCGCAGAAGTTCGCCGAGCTGGTGGCCGCCAAGAGCGGCGGCAAGATGAAGGTCAACGTCTTCGCAGGCGGCACGCTGGGCGGTGATGCGGCCAATGTCTCGGCGCTGCAGGGCGGCACCATCGAGTTCGTGCAGCTCAACTCGGGCATCCTGGCCAGCCAGGTCAAGGACTTCGAGGTCTTCGACTTCCCCTTCCTGTTCGCCAGCGCCAAGGAGGCCGATGCGGTGGTCGACGGCCCGGTGGGCCAGAAGCTGCATGCCAAGCTGGCCGAGAAGGGCATCATCGGGCTGGCCTATGTGGAGCTGGGCTTCCGCAACATCACCAACAGCAGGAAGCCGATCAACACGGTCGAGGACATCGCCGGCCTGAAGCTGCGCGTGATCCCGAACGCCATCAACATCGACTGGGTGAAGGCCCTGGGCGCCAACCCGACGCCGATGGCCTTCCCCGAGGTGTATGCCGGCCTGGAGCAGAAGGCCATCGACGGGCAGGAGAACCCGCTGTCGGTGATCCTGGCCAACAAGTTCTTCGAGGTGCAGAAGAACCTGGCGGTGACCAACCACCAGTACAACCCGCAGTCCATCATCTTCAGCAAGAAGGTCTGGGACACGCTGACCCCGGCCGACCAGAAGATCCTGCAGGACGCCGCCAAGGAAACCAGCGCCTTCCAGCGCAAGGTCAACCGCGACAAGTCGGCCGACGACCTGCAGGAGCTGAAGAAGGCCGGCATGGCGGTGACCGAGTTCAGCCCCGCCGAGCAGGCCAAGCTGCGCGCCAAGCTGGAGCCGGTGGTGGCCAAGCATGGCGCCGCCATCCAGGCCACGGTGGCCGAGGTGCAGGCCGAGCTCGCCAAGCTGCGCAAGTGAGTCTGACGGTGCCCGCCACGCCATCCAAGCTGCTGCTCGGCCTGATCGGTTCGGGGATCCAACGGTCCCTGACCCCGGCCATGCAGGAGGCCGAAGCCGCGGCCCAGGGCCTGCGCGCGCACTACCAGCTGATCGACCTGGACCAGGCCGGCGTGGGCGTGGACGCGCTACCCGGGCTGATCCAGGCCGCCAAGGTCATGGGTTATGCCGGGCTGAACATCACCTACCCTTGCAAGCAGGCGGTGATTCCGCTGCTCGATGGCCTGTCGGACGAGGCGCGGGCCATGGGCGCGGTCAACACCGTGGTCTTCCATGGCGGCCAGGCCATCGGCCACAACACCGATGGCAGCGGCTGGGCCTGGGGCTTCACCCGCGCGCTGCCCGATGCCGACCTGTCGCGGGTGGTGCTGCTGGGCACCGGCGGCGCCGGCTCGGCCATCGCCCATGCGGTGCTGGGCCTGGGGGCCAGCCGGCTGATGCTGGTGGACACCGACGGCGCCCGCGCCCAGGCCCTGGCCGACAGCCTGAACGCGCTGTACGGCGCCGGCCGGGTGAGCGCCGGCACCGAGGCCGCTGCCGTGGTGCCCGGCGCCACCGGCCTGGTCCACGCCACGCCCACCGGCATGGCCAAGCTGCCCGGCCTGCCGCTGGATGCGGCGTTGCTGCGGCCCGGCCTGTGGGTGGCCGAGGTCGTCTACTTCCCGCTGGAGACGGCGCTGCTGCAGGCCGCCCGCGCCGCCGGCTGCCCGGTCAGCGACGGTGGCGGCATGGCCGTGGGCCAGGCGGTGGGCGCGTTCGAGCTGTTCACCGGGCGCGCGGCCGACGAAGCCCGCATGCGCGCCCACTTCCTCGACATGGTCGCTGCCCGCGGCAGCGACTGAGCTTTCAACGGACCTGCACCATGACCGCTGACACCCTGCGCGACCGCGAAGCCATCGGTGCGCTGCCCAACCCGCTGGGGCTGGACGGCATCGAGTTCATCGAATACGCCACCAGCCGGCCCCAGGCCCTGGGCCAGGTGCTGGAGATGATGGGCTTCCGCCCGGTGGCGCGCCACCGCTCGCGCGAGGTGCTGCTGTACCGCCAGGGCGGCATGAACGTGGTCATCAACGCCCACACCGCCGACCGGCCGACGCACCACGCACCCACCGAGGTGCCGACCATCACCGCCATCGCCCTGCGGGTGCGCGATGCCGCCGCCGCCTACCAGCGTGCGCTGGACCGCGGCGCCTGGGCCGTGCCCACCCAGGTGGCGGTGATGGAGCTGAACATCCCGGCCATCCACGGCGTGGGCGCCAGCCGGCTGTACTTCGTCGACCGGTACAAGGATTTCTCCATCTGGGACGTGGACTTCGTGCCCATCCCCACGGTGGACCGGCAGCCGCCGGCGCTGGCCGGGCTGCACTGGTTCGGCATCGTGCAGTACATCGGCAGCGACCGGCTGGACGACTGGACCGCCTTCTACCGCGAGCTGTTCGGCTTCGACGAACTGCCCGCCGGCCAGCGCTTCGGCATCCTGCCCAAGGGCCGCATCCTGCGCAGCCCCTGCCGCAGCTTCTACCTGCAGCTGATCGAGCCCGACGCCGGCCTGGCCGAGGGCGACGGCGCCGAATGCCTGCAGCGCATGGGCCTGGGCACGCCCGATGTGCCGGCGGCGGTGGCTGCGCTGCGCCAGCGCGGCGTGGACTTCGTCGATGCCGCCGGCCTGCAGGTGGCGCAGCGCGGCGCGCTGACAACCCCCTGGCTGGGCGGCGTGATGTTCGAGCTGGTGCAGAACCGGGGCTGAGCCATGACGCAGACCACCGGCGCCATCGACGACTTCGGCATGGACACGATCACACTGGCCGGCAGCCTGGAGAACAAGCTGCAGGCCATGCGCGATGCCGGCTTCAGCCAGGTGATGCTGAAGGCCAACGACATCGTCGGCCATGCCGGCGGGGTGGATGCGGCGGTGCGCGCCGTCAAGGCCAGCGGCCTGCGCGTGACCGGCTTCCAGGTGCTGCGGGATTTTGAAGGCCTGTCTGGCCACCTGCATGCCTACAAGGTCGACATCGCCAAGGCCATGCTGGAGATGGCCCATGCGCTGGGCGCACCGCTGCTGCTGGCCTGCAGCAGCACCAGCCAGCACGCCACGCAGGACCTGGACGCCATTGCGCGCGACCTGCGCAAGCTGGCCATGCTGGCCGTGCCGATGGGCATCCAAATCGCCTACGAGGGCCTGAGCTGGGGCCGCACGATCAACGAATACACCACCGCCTGGGACGTGATCTGCCGCGCCGATGCGCCCAACCTGGGCATCGGCATCGACAGCTTCCATGCCTTTGCCACCAACACGCCGCTGGACGGGCTGGACGCGCTGGACGTGCGCAAGATCTTCCTGGTGCAGCTGTCGGACTTCATGTGGCAGGAGACCCGCACGGTGGAAGAGCGCATCAGCACCGCGCGCACCTTCCGCGTCTTCCCCGGCGAGGGGGTGCACAGCACCCAGGTGGCGGATCTGGTGCTTCGGCTGGCGGCGCTGGGCTACCGCGGCGACTACAGCTTCGAGGTCTTCAACGACGACTACCAGCAGATGCCGCTGCCGATGGTGGCCCAGCGCGCCCGCGCCTCGGCCCGCTGGCTGGGCGAGGAGGTGCTGCGCCGCTCGGTACCATTGCCCAACCGCATGCGGCTGAAGGCCGCCACCCCATCATGAATACGACGCTGAAGATCCTGGTGCTCAACGGGCCCAACCTCAACCTGCTGGGCACCCGCGAGCCGGCGGTCTACGGCCACACCACGCTGGCCGATGTGGAGGCGCTGTGCCGCGCCGCCGCCACCGAGCGCGGCGCCGAGGCCGACTGCCGGCAGAGCAACCACGAGGGCGTGCTGCTCGACTGGATCCACGCCGCCGGCGTGCAGCACCGCGCCGGCGCGCTGGCCGGCATCGTCTTCAATGCCGGTGCCTACACCCACACCAGCGTGGCCCTGCACGATGCCATCAAGGGCAGCGGCGTGCCGGTGATCGAGGTGCACATCAGCAATGTGCACGCCCGCGAGGCCTTCCGCCACCACAGCTACATCTCGCCGGCGGCCGCCGGCATCGTGGTCGGCTTCGGCATCGACGGCTACGTGCTGGCCATCGACGGTCTGGTGCGCAAGGCGAAGGCCGCCAAGGCGGCCTGACCAGGCTCAGGCGGCGGCGATCAGCGCGGCCGGAATCGTGTGGTTCTGGCCGCCGCGCTGGGCGATCTTGATGGCGCCCACCTGGTTGCCCAGGGCCACGCAGCGCGCCAGCGGCCAGCCCAGGCTCAGGCCATGTAGCAGGGCAGCGCGGAAGGCATCGCCACAGCCGGTGGGATCGACCACGGCATCGGCCTTCACGCCCGGCACATGGGTGCGCTGGCCGTGGATCCACAGGTCGCAGCCCTCGGCGCCCAGCGTCACGATCAGGCCCTGCAGGTTGGGCGTCTGCGACAGCGCCTCCAGCGTGGTGCCCATGCGCTCGCACAGCATCGCCGCCTCGTAGTCGTTCACCGCCACCCAGGTGGCCTGGGCGACGAAGTTGCGCAGCTCGTCGCCGTTGAACATCGGCAGGCCCTGGCCGGGGTCGAAGACGAACGGGATCTTGGCTGCCGCCAGCTGGGCGGCATGGCTGAGCATCGCGTCGCGGCCGTCGGGCGCGATGATGGCCAGCTGGATGTCGCCGCGGTCGGCGGGCACCACGGTGTTGTGGGCCAGCTGCATGGCGCCGGGGTGGAAGGCGGTGATCTGGTTGTTGTCCTCGTCGGTGATGATCATGCACTGCGCGGTGTAGGTGTCACCGGCGCGCAGCACCTGCGAGGTGTCCAGGCCCCAGTCCTGCAGGCGCTGGAGGTAGTCGCCACCATCGTTGCCCAGCGCGGCCATCACCAGCGGCTGGCCACCCAGCAGGTGCAGGCTGTAGGCGATGTTGCCGGCGCAGCCGCCGTACTCGCGCCGCATCGTCGGCACCAGGAAGCTGACGTTCAGCATGTGCACCTTGTCCGGCATGATCTGCTGGGCAAAGCGGCCGGGGAAGTTGGTGATGGTGTCGAAGGCGAGCGAGCCGCAGATCAGGACGGACATGGTGGTGGGGCGGCCTCAGTGGCGGCAGGTTGGAGTGAGCGGGGGGCTGCGGGCAGCAGTTGCCCTCAGGGATAGAAGAGTTCCAGCGTGTAGCCTTCGACGCGGCGCTCACTGGTGGACATCAGCACCTTGATCGGCATTTCCTGGCCGGGCTGTAGCGACGTCTGGGCCACGCCCAGCTCGGCCAACGGCAGCACGCGGCGGGCCACCAGCTGGCCTTGCGGATCGGTCAGGGTCAGGTCCAGCGCCGGCACCATCACCGCGGTGTCGGCCCGGTTGCGCAGCACCAGCTGCAGCCGGTAGAGCGGCGAGCCTTCCAGCCGGTTCAGGCCCGAGCTTTCCACCGCCAGCTGGCCGATGCGCCGCAGCGGCTGCACGCTGCAGCCGGCCAGCTTGCACAGCGCCTGCAGCGCCGGTGCGCTTGGCGGCAGGTGGGCGGCCAGGCTGTCGCGCCACAGCAGGGCCGCCTGCAGCAACACGCCCAGCGCCAGCACCACCACGCCGGCCGCCAGGCCCAGCCGCACCAGGGGCTGGCGCCAGACCGCCGCACGCTCGGCCTGGCGCAGGAAGCTGGGCGCGGCCTGCACCGGGCTGGCCTGCACCGGCGCCAGGGCCGGGCTGGCCGCCGCCAGCATCGGCTCGGCCACCGCCACCACCGGGGCAGGGGCCGGCGCGAGCGAGGGGCCGTCATCGACCTGCGGTGCCGGCTCGGCCACCGGTGCCGGCGGTGGCACATGGTCGGTGATGATGATGGGTTCGTCGGGCTCGTCGACGGTCTCGCGCGAGGGCGCGCGCAGCAGCACGCCCTCGGGCAGGTCGGCGGCCATCGGCGGCGGCTCGAACTGGGGCTCGAACCGCGGATCGGGCCGGGCGTCCGGCGTGGGGGCGGCCAGCGGCGCCGTGGTGTCGGGGCCGCCGCCGGGCAGTGGCGCGGCAGGCGGCAGGTCCAGCCGCATCGGCGCGCCGGTGTCGATGTCGAACAGCACCTCGGCGGCATTGAACACGCCGTTGCAGCGGCCGCAGCGCACCCAGCCGTCGGAGGCCAGCAGTTGCTCCTCGCCGACACGGAACACCGTGCCGCAGGACAGGCAACGCGTGGCCAGGTTCATGCGTGGAGGGGTGGCTGGGGGTGCATCGGCGGCGTGATGATGCCAGGGCTGCGCCGCGGTCGGCCTCAGGCCGGCCGGCGGGCCGTCATCAGGATCCAGCCGTCTTCGGTGTCGGCCACGTCCAGCGCCAGCCAGGGCGCGTAGGCGGCCTTCAGCTCGTCGGCCTGACGCTCGAGGATGCCGGCCAGCACCAGGTGGCCGCCCGGCGCCACATGGCCGGCCAGCAGCGGCGCCAGCAGCTTCAGCGGCGTGGCCAGGATGTTGGCCAGCACCAGCGGGTAGGTGCCGCCGGCGCGCTCGGGCAGGCCGGCAGTCAGCGTCACGCCATTGGCCTGGGCATTGGCCTCGGTGGCGGTGACGGCGGCGGCATCGATGTCGACCGCATCGATGCCCTGGGCCCCGTGCAGCGCGGCGCCGATGGCCAGGATGCCCGAGCCGCAGCCGTAGTCCAGCACCCGCGTCCAGCCCGGCGCCAGCGTGGCGGCCTGCCGGGCCGTCCAGCGCAGGCACATGCGGGTGGTGGGGTGGGTGCCGGTGCCGAAGGCCAGGCCGGGGTCGAGGCGGATGACCTTCTCCGCCGCCGGCGGCGCCTCGTGCCAGCTGGGCACGATCCAGAAGCTGGGCGTGATCTCCACCGGTGCGAACTGGCTCTGCGTCAGCCGCACCCAGTCCTGGTCTTCCACAGCACGCAGGGCCAGCACCGTCATGCTGGTGGCCCAGTCCTGGGCGCGCAGCAGGGTGGCGGCCTCGGTGGCGGCGGCCTCGGTCTCGAACAGCGCGGTCAGGTCCGAGCGCTGCCAGCCTTCCTTGGGCGCCGGCATGCCGGGTTCGCCGAACAGCGCCTGCTCGGCCGCCGTGCCGGCATCGGCATCGGCCACCGACACGCTCAGCGCGTCCAATTCGTCGACCAGCGCCTCGCTGACGGCTTCGACCAGCGACTCGGGCAGCCGCAGCACCAATTCATGCATGTCAGCGCTTCCTGCGTTCCAGCCAGCCTTCCAGGTAATGGATGCTGGTGCCGCCCTCGACGAACTTGGCATCCACCATCAGCTCGCGGTGCAGCGGGATGTTGGTCTGGATGCCTTCGATCACCGTCTCCGACAGCGCAGTGCGCATGCGCGCCAACGCCTGGTCGCGGGTGTCGCCGTGCACGATGATCTTGCCGATCATCGAGTCGTAGTTGGGCGGCACGGTGTAGTTGGTGTAGGCATGGCTGTCCACCCGCACGCCCGGCCCGCCCGGCGGGTGCCACATGCTGATGCGGCCTGGGCTGGGGGTGAACTTGTACGCGTCTTCGGCGTTGATGCGGCACTCGATGGCGTGGCCGCGCATCTGGATCTGCCGCTGGGTGAACGGCAGCTTCTCGCCGGCGGCCACGCGGATCTGCATCTGCACGATGTCGATGCCGGTCACCATCTCGGTCACCGGGTGCTCCACCTGCACCCGGGTGTTCATCTCGATGAAATAGAACTCGCCGTTCTCGAACAGGAACTCGAAGGTGCCGGCACCGCGGTAGCCGATCTTCTTGCAGGCGGCCGCGCAGCGGTCGCCGATGCGCTCGATCACCCGGCGCGGGATGCCCGGCGCCGGTGCTTCCTCGATGATCTTCTGGTGGCGGCGCTGCATGGAGCAGTCGCGCTCGCCCAGCCACACCGCATTGCGGTGCTCGTCGGCCAGGATCTGGATCTCCACATGGCGCGGGTTCTGGAGGAATTTCTCCATGTACACGCCCGGGTTGCCGAAGGCCGCGCCGGCCTCGGTGCGGGTGGTCTGCACCGCATGCAGCAGGGCAGCCTCGGTGTGCACCACCCGCATGCCGCGGCCGCCGCCGCCGCCGGTGGCCTTGATGATCACCGGGTAGCCGATGGCGCGGGCCGCCTGCACGATGGCCTTGTTGTCCTCGGGCAGGGCGCCTTCGCTGCCGGGCACGCAGGGCACGCCCGAGCGGATCATGGCCTGCTTGGCCGACACCTTGTCGCCCATCAGCCGGATGGACTCGGGCGTGGGGCCGATGAAGGTGAAGCCGCTCTTCTCCACCCGCTCGGCGAAGTTGGCGTTCTCGCTGAGGAAGCCGTAGCCGGGGTGGATGGCTTCGGCATCGGTCACCTCGGCGGTGGCGATGATCGCCGGCATGTTGAGGTAGCTCTGCGCCGACGGCGCCGGACCGATGCACACCGCCTCGTCGGCCAGCTTGACGTACTTGGCCTCGCGGTCGGCCTCGGAATAGACCACGACCGACTTGATGCCCATCTCGCGGCAGGCCCGCTGGATGCGCAGGGCGATCTCGCCCCGGTTCGCAATGAGGATCTTCTTGAACATGGTGCCGCCAGCGCGCGCCGTCACTCGATGACGAACAGCGGCTGGCCGAACTCGACCGCGGCACCGTTCTCGGCCAGCACCCGCACGATGGTGCCGGTCTTGTCGGCCTCGATCTCGTTCATGATCTTCATGGCTTCGATGATGCAGATCGATTCGCCTTCCTTCACCGACTGGCCGACGTCGACCAGCGGCTTGGCGCCGGGGCTGCTGGCGCGGTAGAAGGTGCCCACCATCGGGCTCTTGACGATGTGGCCGGTCTGCTCGGGCTCGGCCGGTGCGGCGGCGGGCGCTGCAGCGGCGGGCGCCATGGCCACCGGCGCGGCGGCCGGGGCGGGTGCCATCATCATCATCGGCGTGCCGGCCGCGCCGGGCGCGCCGGCCTTGACGATGCGCACCTTGCCTTCGGCTTCGGTGATTTCCAGTTCGGAGATGTTCGATTCAGACACCAGGTCGATCAGTGTCTTCAGCTTGCGCAAGTCCATGGGGTTGAACTCCAGGTGGGGTGGCACGGCGGCCGTGGCCGGTGCCTGACAGACGGGCGGGGCGGGCAGTGCCATCGTTGGCAGCGCCGGGCCGGATCGGGCAGAAAGTGGTTTGGAAGTTGGCAGCTACTGCCGCGTACAGCCGTCAAAGAGCGCGAATTGTGTCACAGGCTGCTGGCCTGGGGCGCGCTTTGGGGTGCCCTTGCGGGTTTCTGTGGAATAACGCAGATGCCGGCAGTTGCCGACGTCATGTTGCCGCGATGGCGGCGAGATCGCCGAACTTCGCAAAAACCGACCGAGGCGGTGTTGTCAGGCCTGCTTCGCCCAGCCGGCCAGCTCGTCGTAGGTGGTCTCGCCGCGCTTGCGCTGCAGCACCTGGCCGTTGGCGCCGATCAGCACGCTGAACGGCAGCGCGCCCTGGGCATTGCCCAGGCTGCGCACCAGCTCGGTACCGGCCAGGCCGGCCAGGCCGATCGGGAAGCCCACCTTGACCTTGGCGAGGAACGCCCGCACCGGCGTCGGCCCGTCGATGGCCAGGCCCACCACCTGCCAGCCCCGGGACTGGAAGGCCTGGTGGAAGCGGTCCAGCTCCGGCATTTCCTTCACGCAGGGCGGGCACCAGGTGGCCCAGAAGTTCAGCAGCAGCGGCTTGCCGCGCAGGCCGGCGAACACCAGTTCGCCGCCCTCGGGCCGCTCCAGCCGCAACGCCCACAAGGCGGCCAGCGCGGCCGCGTCGCCCGGCTCGGCGCCTGGCGCCGTGGCAGTCACCGCCTGCTGGCGCCACCAGGCGGCACCGGCGCCGGCCGCCGCGGCGGCCACGGCCACGCCGCCGACGAGCAGGTGGCGTCGGGAGCTGGTCATGGCGTCGCCTCGGCGGGTTCGGCCAGCAGGCGGCGCAGCCCGGCAACGTCGCCGCGCCAGCTGCGGCCGCGGGCGTCGGGCTTGAGCGCGCCGCGCAGGTCGTCGTGGTCCAGCACCGTGAGGAACAGGGTCACCGTCTCGCCCAGCTCGGCGCAGCGGCTGGCGATGCTGAGCATGTCGACCTGGCCGCCACGGGGGTCGGGCCGGCTGCCGACGTCGTAGTCGACACCGTGGTTGATCAGCGCCAGTTCGGCCGACTTGGCATCGTCGCAGTACAGGTCGAGGTGGATGGCCGACAACCGGGTGGCGGTGCCGCGCCACACCGCGCCCGACAGGTGCGGCCGGAATTCGGCCAGCCGCTCCATCCACACCAGCGCCAAGCGGCGCAGCGCCTGCAGCTCGGCGGGCTGGGTGTCGGCGCAGAAGATCGCGATGTGCTCGCGCACCTGGTCTTCCACCTGCTCATTGCTGGGCAGCTCGGATTGCCGGGCGTGGGTGCGGCCCAGGCTGCGCAGCGCCTTGCGCTTGGCCTGGGCGTATTCCATGCCTTCGTCCACCACCAGCCGGGCGGCGGCAGCGGCGATCTCGTCGGTCAGGGCGGCTGGCATGGGCGGGATTGTGCCCGGCGGGCCGGGCCTGGGTGCGCGTCAGGGCAAGGCGGTCAGGGCAGGTCGACGCCACCCATGCGCGCGGCGATGGTGGCCGCGCGGCTTGCCACGTAGCCCGAGCCGGGGTTCTTCTCGAAGCGCTTGGGTGCCGGCAGCATCACCGCCAGCCGCGCTGCCTGGCCCGGGCCCAGCTGCGCCGCATCGACGCGGAAGTAATGCCGCGCCGCCGCCTGGGCGCCGAACAGGCCCTCGCCCCATTCCACGTTGTTCAGGTAGATGGCCAGGATGCGCTGCTTGCTCAGCAAGCCTTCGAGCATGAAGGTGAGCACGAACTCCTGCGCCTTGCGCAGCACCGTGCGCTCACCCGACAGGAACAGGTTCTTGGCCAGCTGCTGGCTGATGGTGGAGCCGCCGACGATCTTGGGCACCACCGCCGGCCGCGGCTTGGCAGCCGCGGGGCTGTCGGGCGGGGGGGCACGCTTCGCCAGCTGGGCGTTGCGGCGCTCGGCCGCGGCCTCGGCGCGCTGGTTCTTCTCCCAGGCGGCTTCCAGCGCATCCCATTCCACGCCGCTGTGCTCGGCAAAGCCGGCGTCCTCGCTGGCGATCACCGCGCGTTTCAGGTGGGCGGCGATGCGGTCGTTGTCCACCCAGTCCTGCGCCCAGGCGACCTGGTGCTTCTCCACCGCCAGCCGGATGATCTCGCTGCGCTGGAAGGTGGTGGATTGCGGATCGACCACCAGCATCAGCGCGATGCGCGCCAGAAAGAACAGCTGCAGTGCCAGCGTGCACACCGCCACCAGGGCCAGCCCGCGCAGCAGGTGGCCGCCCAGGCCCCGCGACTTGCCCGCCATGCTCAGCCCTTGGCCGCCAGACGGGCGCGCAGGGCCGCCAGCACCGGCGGGGTGTCGGGCATGACGCCACGCCACAGCTGGAAGGCGCCGGCCGCCTGCTCGACCAGCATGCCCAGGCCGTCGCGCGCAGTGGCGCCGTGGGCTTCGGCCCAGTCCAGGAAGGGCTGGGCCGCGGGCCCGTACATCAGGTCGATGGCCAGCGCGCCGGGTCGCAGCACCGCCGCCGACACCGGCACGCCGGCGCCCGCCAGGCTGCTGGCGCTGCTGTTGAGCACCACGTCGAAGGCGCTGCCCGCAGCGTCCAGCCCGGTGGCTGCCAGCGCCACGCCGTGCCTGTCGGCCCAGGCCGCGTGGCGCTGCACCAGCTGCACCGCCTTGTCCCGCGTGCGGTTGGCCACGGTGACCGACGCGCAGCCGGCCTCGATCAGCGGCCCCAGCACGCCGGCTGCCGCGCCGCCCGCGCCGATCAGCAGCACCCGCTGGCCGGCCAGCGGCACGCCGGCATGCTGCTGGATGTCGCGCACCAGGCCGGTGCCGTCGGTGTTGTCGGCGAACCAGCCGTCGGCGTCGAAGCGCAGCACGTTGGCGGCCTGGGCCAGCACCGCACGCTCACTCGCCCGGCTGGCCAGCGGCAGCACCTGGAACTTGAACGGCACGGTGATGTTGCAGCCCCGCGCCGGCCCCAGGCCGGCTTCCGCGTCGGCGCTGGCGATGAAGGCGCGCACCGTGGCTTCGAACGCGTCCAGCGGGCTCTCGATGCGGCCATAGGTGATGGCTTCGCCGGTCTGGCGGGCGAATTCCGCATGGATGAACGGCGACTGGCTGTGCGCCACCGGGTGGCCCAGCACCGCATAGCGGTCGGGCAGCGGGGGATTGGCAGGATTCATGGCGGCCTGGATTGTGCGTTGCCGGCCGGTGGAGCCGCGGCAGCGGCAGCCTCGGCGCCGGGCGCCTGGTTCGACACCATCGTCGCTTCCAGCCCCTCGTCGCGGGTGAAGCGGAAACGCGAGGTGATGACGATCTGGTCGGTCTGCTCGCGCAACTCGGCATTGAAGCGGGCGAACGGCGCCGCCCGCTGCACGATGGCCACCGCCCGCCGGTCCAGCAGCGCATTGCCCGAGCCGCGCACGATGTCGGCCTCGATCAGGCGGCCGACGGCGTCGACCGTGATGTTCATCGTCAGCTCGCCGTAGAGCTTGCGGCCGTTCGCCTCGGGGAAGTCGCGGGTGCCGCGCTCCTCGATGCGGCGGCGCAGCCGGTCGTAGTACAGCGCATAGGCCACCTCGCGGGTGGCCGGGCTCACATAGCGCTTGCGCGGGGCGGCGCTGTCGTCGTTGATGCGCTTCTCGATCTCGGCCAGCAGCTTCAGCAACTGGCGGCGGCGTTCTTCCTGCTCGCGTTCCTGCGGCGTGCCGGTGTCGCGGCGCGGGTCGGGCGGTGGCAGCAGGGCCATCTCGCGGCGGATCTGCGCCAGCAACTGCTGCTGCTGGTCCTGCAGCTGGTCGACACGCTTGCGGGCCTCGTCGGGCGCATTGCCCATCTCGGCCTGCGGCATGGCCGGCAGCGGCGAGGTGGCGCGGCCCTCGGCCTGGTCGCCACCGCCGGCCAGCGCCGCCTGGGCCAGGGCCTTGGCCTCCGGCGGCGTCTCGCTGGATTGGGCATTGACCAGGATCACCTCCAGCGGCGTGGCGCGGAACAGCCGGTCGAAACTGGCCGGATCGGCCCAGCGCCAGCCGATCAGCGCCGCATGCACCGACACCGACACCGCCAGGGCAGCATGCAGCGTGGTGATGCGGCTGCGGGTGCGTCGCCCGGGCATGGCGGAGGGCCGGTCGGCGTGGCGGGTGGATCAGCCCGCCGGCACGGCGGGGGGCGTGTCGCCCTCGGGTGCCTGGGCATCGCCCAGGTCGATGGCCAGCGCCAGCGGCGCGGCGGCAGCGGCCTCATCGTCGTCGCCGGCCTCGTCGGCGGCTTGGGCGGCGGGCGCGTCATCCAGCCGGCTGGCCAGGTTGGCATGCAGGTCCAGCGTCAGCAGGTCGATGCCGGTGATGCGCACCCGCACATGGGCATTGCGCGGCAGCGCCTCGCAGCCCAGGGCCTTGAAGACCAGCGGCAGGGTGTCGGCGCGCACCAGGCCGTCCTTCAGGGCCACGCCGTCCAGCTCGGCGATGCTGTTCTGCTGCAGCCAGCGCAGCGTCCAGAAGCGCTCGATGGCGCGCTGGAAGTCGTTGTAGGCGGTGTAGGCGGCGTCGAACTGCGAGATCACCGAGAACAGCATCGCGTCCTTGGGCTTGAACGGCGCCACCAGCGCGGCGGTGCGGCCATGGCGGGCGGCGGCGATGATCTGCCACTGGTTCACCAGGTCGACATAGCGGCGCAGCGGCGAGGTGGCCCAGGTGTACTGCGGCACGCCCATGCCGGCATGCGGCGCCGGCTTGGTGCCCATGCGCACCTTGATGCCTGGCGCCATGCTGGCCTGGCTGCGGTAGATGCCGGGCACGCCGTGCTCGGCGATGAAGCCGCCCCAGTGGCAGTTGGCCAGGATCATCGCCTCGCTGACGATCAGGTCCAGCGGTGCACCGCGCTTGCGCTCGCTGATGCGCACCGTCTCGTCGCCGTCGGGCTCGCCGTCGTTCCCATCCAGCCGGAAGTTGTAGTCGGGCCGGTTGAAGTTCTCCGGCTTGCCGCGCACCACCTCGCGCTGGGCCTTCAGATGCCGCGCCAGGCGGAAGCAGAAGGCCAGCTCGGGGGCAAACGGGTACGCGGCCACCGAGTCGCCGGTCAGCGCCGATTCGGTGACCACCTCGTCGAGCTGGTCATGGCGCAGGTTGGCGGCGATCGGCACCCGCTCGATGCGGGTCTCGGCGCCGTTGAGCGCCAGCGTGGCTTCGTCGAAGCGGAAGTACACGCTCACCGCCGGGCAATCGCGGCCCTCGATCAGCGTGTAGGCCTGCACCACGGCGTCGGGCAGCATGGTCAGCTTGCGGCCGGGCATGTAGACGGTGGACAGCCGCTCCCGCGCCACCTTGTCGATCGGCGAATCGGGCGCGATGGCCAGCGCCGGCGCGGCGATGTGCACGCCGAAGATGATCTCGCCCGTGCCCAGGCCGTTGACCGACAGTGCGTCGTCGATCTCGGTGGTCTGTGAATCGTCGATCGAGAAGGCCTGCACCGGCGCCAGCGGCAGCTCGTCCTTGATGGCCGGTGCGGCCAGCGCCGGGAAGCCGGTGCCCTTGGGAAAGCTGTCGAACAGGAAGCGCCGCCAGTGGAACTGGTAGGGGCTGTCGATGGCGCCTGCTGCCAGCAGCAGGTCCAGCGGTGCCTTCTGCGCCCGCTGGGTGGCGGCCACCACCGCCTTGTACTCGGGGCCGTTCTTGTCTGGCTTGAACAGGATGCGGTACAGCTGCTCGCGGACCGGGGCCGGGCAGCGGCCGGCGGCCAGCTCGGCGGCCCATGCCTCGATCATCGCGGCCTGCTGGGCCCGGCGCTCGATGGCCAGCAGCGCGGCCTTGACGATCTCTTCCGGCGCCTTCTTGAACTGGCCCTTGCCGGCGCGGCGGAAGTAGTGCGGCGCCTCGAACAGCCGGAACAGCATGGCCGCCTGCTGCTCGGGCCCGGCGCTGGCCGAGAAATAGTCGCGCGCCAGGTCGGCAAAGCCGAATTCACCCTCCGGCGCAAACTCCCAGGCCATCTCCAGGTCGATGTCGGCGGCCTGGGCCTGGGCAGCGGCCAGCAGCGCCGCCGGCTCGGGCTTGGCAAAGCGCAGCAGCAGGTTGGCGGTCTTCACCTTCACGCGCTTGCCGGAATCGAGCTCGACTTGCACCGAGGCATCGGTTTCCGACATCACACGGCCGGCGAGGAATTTGCCAGCGTCATCAAACAGGGCGTAGTTCACCACCGGGATTGTCCCATCCCGGGGCGGCGGGCTCAGGCGCCGTGGCTGTCCCGGATGCCGGCCGCGCCGTCCAGCCCCTGCGCGGCCAGCCAGCCGGGGGCGAACAGGGTGTCGTCGTAGCGTTCGCCGGCGTCGCAGAGCAGGGTGACGATGCTGCCGGCTTCACCACGCGCTGCCAGTTCCCGCGCCAGGTGCAACGCGCCGGCGAAGTTGGTGCCGGTGGACGGCCCCACCCGCCGGCCCAGGCGCTGCGACAGGTCCAGCGCAGCGGCAAAGCTCAGCGCATCGGGCACACGCAGCATGCGGTCGATCACCGGCGGCAGGAAGCTGGGCTCCACCCGCGGCCGGCCGATGCCCTCGATGCGGCCGCGCTCGGCGCTGACGACATCGCGCCGGCCCTGCACGAAGGCGTCGAAGAACACGCTGCGCTCGGGGTCGACCACCGCCAGCCGGGTGGTGGCCAGGGCGTCGCGTCGGTAGCGGATGTAGCGGCCGATGGTGGCGCTGGTGCCGCCGGTGCCCGCGCCCACCACGATCCAGCGCGGCAGCGGGTGCGGCTCCAGTGCCAGCTGGTTGAACAGGCTCTCGGCGATGTTGTTGTTGCCGCGCCAATCCGTCGCCCGCTCGGCATGGGTGAACTGGTCCATGTAGTGGCCGCCGCGCTGGGTGGCGATGGCCTCGGCCTCGGCATACACCCGGGCGGCCGGCACCTCCACGCACTGGCCGCCGTGGAAGGCGATCTCCTGCAGCTTGCGCGCGGCCGTGCCCTGCGGCACCACGGCGACGAAGGGCAGGCCCAGCAGCTTGGCGAAGTGGGCCTCGCTGATGGCGGTGGACCCGGACGACGCCTCGACGATGGTGGTGCCCGGCCCGATCAGCCCGTTGCACAGGCCGTAGAGGAACAGCGAGCGGGCCAGCCGGTGCTTCAGGCTGCCCGACGGGTGGGTGGATTCGTCCTTCAGGTAGAGCGTGACGCCCGGCGCCTCCGGCAGGGCCAGCGGGATCAGGTGGGTGTCGGCGGAGCGGCGGGCATCGGCCTCGATGCGGCGCAGCGCCTCGGCCACCCAGGCGCGGCGGGCGCTGTCGCCGGCGGTTGCCGTCGTCACACCGTCATCCCGCCCGACACTTCGATCACCGCGCCGTTGACGTAGCTGGCCTCGTCGCTGGCCAGGAAGGCATAGACGTTGGCGATCTCCTCCGGCTTGCCCAGGCGGTGCAGCGGCACCTGCTCGCGCATCTGCTGCAGCACCTTGTCGGGGATGGTGGCGAGGATCGGCGTCTCGACGAAGCCCGGCGCCACCGCGTTGACGCGGATGCCCTTGGGCCCCAGTTCGCGGCTCCAGGTCTTGGTGAAGCCGATCACGCCGAACTTGCTGGCCGCATAGTTGGTCTGGCCGAAGTTGCCGTAGATGCCCACCACGCTGCTGGCGTTGAGGATCACGCCCGAGCCTTGCGCCACCATGGTGGGCAGCACCGCCTGGCTGGCATGGAACACGCCGCGCAGGTTGACGTCGATCACCGCGTCGAACTGCTCCAGCGTCATCTTCTGCAAGCGCGCGTCTTTCGTGATGCCGGCGTTGTTGACCAGCACGTCGATGTGGCCGTAGTGGTCCTTCACCGCGGCCACCATGGCGTCGATGGCGGCGCGGTCGGTCACGTTCACCGCATAGCCCTGGGCCTGGGCGCCGCGGGCGCGCACCATGGCCAGCGCGGCATCCACGCCGGCGGGCTTCATGTCGCAGACGATGACGGTGGCGCCTTCCTCGGCGAACTTCAGCGCCGTGGCCAGGCCGATGCCCTGGGCGGCGCCGGTGATGATGGAAACCTTGTTCTTCAGTCGCATAGCTTCAGAAACTCCAGCACGAAGGGGAGGTGGTCGTCGAAATCCGACAGCGCATGGTCGCTGCCGGGCAGCAGGCGGATGTGGGCACCGGGGTAGCGGCCGGTCATCTCCTGCCAGCTCAGCACCTCGTCGCCCTGGGCGATGACGGCGGCATAGCGTTGCGGCCGGGTGACGGCGGGCACGGTGAGGGCGCGCAGTTCGTCGATGAAGGCGGGGTCGAAGAAGAAAGTCTCCTCCGGCGCGTGGAACTGGGTCTGGGTGCCGATGTGGCGGGCCAGGTCGCGTGCCGGGTCCACCGCCGGGTTCAGCAGCACCGCCGGGCAGCCGGTGGCCTCGGCCACCGCGGTGGCGTAGAAGCCGCCCAGCGAGCTGCCCACCACCACCATCTCGGCCACGGGCCAGGCGGCCGTGCCCTGCTGGATCAGCGCCCAGGCGGCGGCCGGCGAGGGCGGCAGCTGCGGGCACCACCAGTGGACATCGGGCCGGTGCGCGGCCAGCCAGGCGGCCATGCGCTGCGCCTTGAACGAGGCCGGCGACGACCGGAAGCCGTGCAGGTAGAGCAGGTGGGTGGTGCCGGGCATGGCGCCATTGTCTGGCAGGCCGCCGGCGGCGCCCGCCGACAATGCGGCATGGCAAACCAGCAGTCAGACGACACCCCGGTGGCGGTGATCGACTTCGAAACCACCGGCATGAGCCCCGGCCAGGGCGCCCGCGCCACCGAGATCGCGGTGGTGCTGGTGCGCGGCGGCCGCATCGTCGACCGCTATGCCAGTCTGATGCACACCGGTGTGTGGGTGCCGCCGTTCATCGAGCAGCTCACCGGCATCAGCAACCGCATGCTGGCCAGCGCGCCGCCGGCCGACGACGTGATGCGCGCCGTGGCCGACTTCACCCGTGGCTGTGCCCTGGTGGCGCACAACGCCAGCTTCGACCGTGGCTTCTGGCAGGCCGAGCATGCGCTGGCCGGGGTGGACGAGGAGGTGCAGCAGGCACCGTTCGCCTGCACCCTGCTGCTGTCACGCCGCATGTACCCGGAGGCGCCGAACCACCGACTGGGCACGCTGGCCCAGTGGCACGGCATCACCCCCACCGGCCGCGCCCACCGCGCCCTGGCCGATGCCGAGATGGCCGCCGAACTGTGGCTGCGCATCGTGCGCGACGTGCAGACGCGCCACGCAGCCGAGGTGCCGTTCGGCCTGCTGTGCCAGCTGCAGCGCGTGCCACGCCAGCAACTCGGGCGGGCGGTGGCGAGGTACTTCTCCGAGGCCGGCCGCGCTGCTGAGTCGGTTGCTTCGGGCTCGTAGCGGAAGTTGCCGACTTGCCATCTTCGGCGCGAGGCCGAGGGCGTCGTGTACCTGGCCGACTCCGTGTCATTCCGGGCCTTCGGCCCTCCCTTCTTTACCTACGTCGGCCAGGCACCCGACGCCCTCGTCCATCCACGGTCACCGCATGCGGCGCACACCTCGGTGGTGGTTGAGCGTCGGGGCGGGTGGGCCTGTTTTGCGGAAGTAGGGGAGGAGTCCTATGCGCCGCTTGCGGCGTGTAGGACGGTGGACATGGAGCAAAACAGGCCCACCCGAACCGGCGCGATCGCTCAAACCATGCGACCGCAACGAGCCCCAAGCGGCCCGGGCCACTCAACCAGCCACGCCCACCTGCAAGGTGGCGGCATAGCCCGTCGCCACGCTGCCGGTGACCGTGGCCATCTGCAGTGACACGCCGTCGCTGAAGATGTTGTCGCTGGCCAGGCTGATGGCGGCCAGGTTGGCGGCGCTGCCGCTGTAGCCCGACTGGGCATACACCGCCTGGCACACCGCCTGCGGCAGCGCCAGCTGGCTGGTGCGCACGTCGTTGCTGCCGCTGGTGGCCTCGGCCAGGGTGCGGAACACCTCGAAGTGGATGTGCGGCCAGCGGCCGCTGTAGCAGCCCGGCACGATGGTGGTGAAGCGCAGCTGGCCGTTGGCATCGCTGACCTGCACACCGCGCAGGTAGTTCTGGTGGACCACGCTGCTGCTGTACATCGAATAGTCGCCGCTGGCATCGCAGTGCCACAGGTACACCGCATGGCCGGCCAGCGCGGCGCAGCTGGCACTGGTGTTCACTAGCGTCAGCGTGATCGTCAGTGGCACGCCGGCGGCGGTGCCGCTGGCGCTGCCGATGCTGCTGCGGATGTCGCTGCGCACGATGCCGCTGAGCAGCAGTGCATTGGCCACGCCGTTGCCGTTGCTGTTGGTGCCGTCGCCCGGGTAGGGGCCGGCGGTCTCGGCGGGGATGGTGCTGCAGCTGCCGGTGGTGGTGGTGGTCGTACCGCCGCTGGTGGTGTCGGTGATGCTGGTGCCGGCATCGTCGCCACCACCGCCGCAGCCCAGCAGCGGCAGGCTGCCGGCCAGGCCGAGACCGCCCAGCAGCCGCAGCGTCAGCCGGCGCCTGCGGGCCTGGACATCGGTGTGCCGCTGCAGCAACGGCCAGTCGGCGCGCAGGCCGTGGGGGTGATCGTCGAACATCGTGCAGGCTCCCTCATCCATGGATGTGCCGCTCTCTCCGGCGGCGGGACACATTGCAAAGCCTGCGGTTTGCCGCCGTGTTGCGGCCGGGTTGCGCTGCGTCAGCGCGCGCCCGCCACATCCACGATGGCGCCGGTGGTGTAGCTGGCCTCGGCCGACAGCAGCCACAGCACGGCCGCGGCAATCTCGTCGGCCGTGCCCGGCCGGCCCATCGGGATGACCGCTGCCGCCGCCTGCGGCCGGTGGCGGTCGCCGCTGTCGGCATGGATGTCGGTGTCGATGATCCCGGGGCGCACCGCGTTGACGCGGATGCCCTCGGCCGCGAGTTCCTGCGCCAGGCCGATGGTGAAGGTGTCGACCGCACCCTTGCTGGCGGCGTAGTCCACATACATCGCCGGCGAGCCGATGCGCGCGGCCACGCTGCCCAGGTTGACGATGGCACCGCCGCTGCCGCCGTGGCGGGTGCTCATGCGCCGCACCGCCTCGCGGGCGCACAGGAAGCTGCCGGTCAGGTTGACGGCCCACATGCGCTGCCAGCGGGCCACGTCCATCTCGTCGAGCCGCGCCTTCATCGCCACGATGCCGGCGTTGTTGACCAGGCCGGCCAGCGGGCCGAGCTCGGCATCGACGCGGTTGAACATCGCCAGCACCGCGGCCTCGTCGGCCACATCGGCCGCCACGGTGATGGCGCGCCGGCCGGCGGCACGCACATCGGCGGCCACGGCCTCGGCGGCGGCGGCATCGCGGGCGTAGTTGATGGCCACGTCCCAGCCGCGGGCAGCGGCCAGGCGGGCGGTGGCGGCGCCGATGCCGCGGCTGGCACCGGTGATCAGCAGGACGGGGGCGGAGGTGGTCATGGCAGCAGGCGCCAGCCGGGCGCGTGGGTGAACGGACAGGGTGGGGCAGGATGCCGGGTTACCAGGGTTGTCCCCAGGGCCGCGGCTGGGCGAGACTCCAGGGTTTCGCCGCCGGGCCGATGTTGGCACGGCCATGCCAGCCCTCTGACCAGCCCCGCCCGCCATGCACAGCACCGAGATTGCCGCCGCCCGCACCGACTGGGAGGCCGAACGCCAGGCCGCCGACGCCCGCGCCCGCGCCGAGGCCTTGGCGGTGCCGCTGGACCAGATCGACGTGACCAAGCCGCGGCTGTTCCAGGACGACAGCATCGGCCACTACTTCGCCCGCCTGCGCCGCGACGCACCGGTGCACTGGCACGAGAACGCCTACTACGGCGGCTTCTGGTCGGTCACCCGCTACAACGACATCATGGCGGTGGACACCAACCATGCGGTGTTCTCGTCCGACTGGACCAACGGCGGCATCAGCCTGTTCGACGGCCCGATGGACGCGCGGCTGCAGATGTTCATCGCGATGGACCCGCCCAAGCACGACGAACAGCGCAAGAGCGTCAGTCCCATCGTGGCGCCGGCCAACCTGGCGGCGCTGGCCGGCACCATCCGCCAGCGCACCCAGGCGGTGCTGGACAGCCTGCCGCGCAACGAGCCTTTCGACTGGGTGGACAAGGTGTCGATCGAGCTGACCACCCAGATGCTGGCCACGCTGTTCGATTTCCCCTTCGAGGAGCGGCGCCTGCTCACCCGCTGGTCGGACGTGGCCACCTCGGTGCCCGGCACCGACAAGATCACCGCCAGCCCCGAGGCCCGCCTGGCCGAGCTGGGCCAGTGCGCCGCCTACTTCGGCAAGCTGTGGAACCAGCGGGTCAATGCCGCGCCGGGGCCCGATCTCATCAGCATGCTGGCCCACAGCCCGGCCACGCGGAACATGAGCCCGCAGGAATTCCTGGGCAACATCCTGCTGCTGATCGTCGGCGGCAACGACACCACCCGCAACAGCATGAGCGGTGGCGTGCTGGCCCTGCACCAGCACCCCGGTGAATGGGCCAAGCTGCGCGCCAACCCGGCCCTGGTCGACAGCCTGGTGCCCGAGATCATCCGCTGGCAGACGCCGCTGCCGCACATGCGCCGCACCGCGCTGGCCGATGCCGTCATCGGCGGCCAGCAGATCCGCAAGGGCGACAAGGTGGTGATGTGGTACCTGTCGGGCAACCGCGATGAATCGGCCATCGACAACCCCGAGGCCCTGGTGATCGACCGGCCGCGGCCGCGCCAGCACCTGAGCTTCGGCTTCGGCATCCACCGCTGCGTGGGCAACCGCCTGGCCGAGCTGCAGCTGAAGATCCTGTGGGAGGAGATCCTGCAGCGCTTCCCGCGCATCGAGGTGGTGGGCGCGCCGCAGCGCACGCTGTCGAACTTCGTGCGCGGCTACACCCACCTGCCGGTGGTGATCCCGGCCTGACAGCCGGCGCCACCGTCAGGGCCCGGGCGCCCCGGCCTCGTACCAGCGCTTGATCAGCTGGCGCTCGGCGTCGGTGATCTGGGTGGCGTTGTTCATCGGCATCAGCTTCAGCACCGAGGCCTGCTGGTAGACCGCCTGCGCCTGCTGCTGCAGCAGCGCGGGCGTGTGCAGGGCCACGTTCTTCTGCTGCACCTGGGCGTTGTGGCACAGCACGCAGCGCTGTTCCACCACCGCGCGCACCTCGGCAAAGCTGGCCGGCTGGCTGGCGGCGGCCTGGGCCGCGGCCGATGGTGGTGCCGGCGCCAGCCAGATGGCCAGGCCCACCAGCAGCACCGTGCCGACGATGGCGTGCTCCCACGGCGCGCGTTTCCCGAGCACATGGGCCTTGTGGCGGGCGACGAAGCTGTGGCGGATCAGCGCGCCGGCCAGCATCAGCAGCACCAGCACCGCCCAGTTGTGCGGGCCCTGGTACAGCCAGCCATAGTGGTTGCTCAGCATCGCCACCAGCACCGGCAGGGTGAAGTAGGTGTTGTGCACGCTGCGCTGCTTGGCGCGCTGGCCGTGGATCGGGTCCACCGGCTCGCCGGCCTTCATCTGCTTGATCACCGTGCGCTGGCCGGGGATGATCCAGAAGAACACGTTGGCGCTCATCGCCGTGGCGATCATGGCGCCCACCAGCAGGAAGGCCGCCCGCCCGGCAAACAGCTGGCAGGCCGCCCACGAGGCCAGCACGATGGCCACCAGCACGCCCAGGCCCACGATCATGTCGCCGTTCTTCTTCTGGCCGAAGGCGCGGCAGATGGCGTCGTAGACCAGCCAGAACGCCGCCAGGAAGCCCAGCGCCGCGGCGATGGCCGTGCCCGGCGCCCAGGCGAACACCGTCTTGTCGACCAGGAAGCTGCCGGCGTTGAACAGGTACAGCACGGTGAACAGCGCAAAGCCGGTCAGCCAGGTGCTGTAGGCCTCCCAGTAGAACCAGTGCAGGTTGGACGGCAGGCTCTTGGGCGCCACCATGTACTTCTGCGGGTTGTAGAAGCCGCCGCCGTGCACCGCCCACAGCTCGCCATCCACGCCCTTGGCCTTCAGGTCGGGCGCGGTGGGCGGGGTGAGGCTGCTGTCGAGGAAGACGAAGTAGAACGACGAGCCGATCCAGGCGATGGCTGTGATCACATGGGCCCAGCGCAGCAGCAGGTTGGCCCAGTCGAGCAGGTAGGTGGTGTCCATCAGGCGGTCAATGGTCGGAGAAGCACCACCGTGGCGCAGGGCGCACGGCGGCCGGGCTTCTCCTCACCACAGCGGGCTCTGTGAGGCAGGGGTGTCGCAACCGCAGGGCGGCCGGTTGATTGGCCGGCGTCCGCGGGCGCCGCGGCGACAGGGTCAAAGTGTATACACCTCAGGGCCTGGTGTGCACGGGACCACCCCGCCGCACCCGCCCGGCACGGCGATGCAATCGCCATGCCCGGCAGGTCACGAGCCGCGGTAGGTGCTGTAGCTCCAGGGGCTGACCAGCAGCGGCACGTGGTAGTGGCCGGCGGCATCGGCAATGCCGAAATCCAGCTGCACCGTGTCGATGAAGGCCGGGTCGGGCAGTTCCACGCCGCGGGCGCGGAAGTAGGGCGCCACGGCAAACAGCAGCCGGTAGCGGCCGGCGGCCATGCTGGCGGCATCCAGCAGCGGGCCGCCGGGGGCGCGGCCGTCGTCGTTCAGCGCCATGGTCTGCAGCGTCTGCGTGCCGCTGTCGGTGATGCGCTGCAGCGTCACCTGCATGCCGGCGGCCGGGCAGCCGTTCATCGTGTCGAGCACATGGGTGCTGAGGTGTCCCATCGGAATCCTTGTGGTGCGGCGCCGGCTGGGCGCGGTGTGCAAAAGTGTATACACTTTGCGGGCGCCGTCCAGCACCTGCACTCCCCGCCAGCAGCTTCCGTGCCCCAGCTTGCCACCACCGCCGCCCCGCGCCGCAACCCGGCCGGTGCCACCGAGCGCATCGTCGAGTCGATCACCACCGCCATCGTCGAGCGGCGGCTGATGCCCGGCACCAAGCTGGTGGAGCAGAAGATCGCCGACATCTTCCATGTCTCCCGCACCATCGTGCGGCAGGCGCTGAACCAGCTCAGCCGCGACCACCTGGTGGTGCTGGAGCCGGCCCGCGGCGCCTTCGTGGCCACACCCAGCGTGGACGAGGCGCGCCAGGTGTTCGAGGTGCGCGCCATGCTGGAAGTGGCGATGGTGCGCAGCCTGTGCGCGCGCATCACCGATGCCCAGCTGGCCGAACTGCGCGCGCACCTGCAACAAGAGCAGGCGGCGGTGGCGCGGACGGACGTGCCCGGCCGCACCCGGCTGCTGGCCGATTTCCACAGCAAGCTGGCGCAGAGTGCCGGCAATGCGGTGCTGGCGCAGCTGCTGGCCGACCTGCTGCGCCGCTCGTCGCTGATCGCGCTGATGTACCAGAGCGCGCTGTCGGCCGGCCAGTCGCAGACCGAGCATGTGCAGATCGTCGACGCCATCGCCCGGCGTGATGCCGACGTTGCCGCCGCGCTGATGGCCCGCCACCTGGCCAGCGTGGAACACAACCTGCATCTCGACCCCCGCACCCCCGACCTGGCCGCCGCACTGCGCCCGGCCGCGTGACCCGCACCCTCCGACCAGGACCCCTGCCGATGACCACCCTGTTCCGCTCCGGCCCCCAGTACCCGCGTGACCTGAAGGGCCACGGCCGCGACATGCCGCAGGCGCAGTGGCCGAAGCAGGCTCGGGTGGCGCTGAACTTCGTGCTGAACTACGAAGAGGGTGGCGAGAACAACGTGCTGCATGGCGACCCCGGCAGCGAGCAGTTCCTGTCGGAGATGTTCAACCCGCCGGCCTACCCGATGCGGCACCTGTCGATGGAGTCGATCTACGAGTACGGCTCGCGGGCCGGCGTGTGGCGCATCCTGCGGGAGTTCGAGCGCCGGCAGATGCCGCTGACGGTGTTCGCCGTCTCGATGGCACTGCAGCGCCATCTGGAGCTGGCCGAGGCTTTCATGGAGCTGGGCCACGAGATCGCCTGCCACGGCTGGCGCTGGGTGAACTACCAGCAGATCAACGAGGTGGTCGAGCGCGAGCATGTGCGCATCGGCACCGACATCTTGAAGCAGATCACCGGCGGCGCCTGGCCGCTGGGCTGGTACACCGGCCGCGACAGCCCGGCCACCCGGCGCCTGGTGGCCGACCAGGGCGGGTTCGAATACGACAGTGACTACTACGGCGACGACCTGCCGTTCTGGCTGAACGTCAAGACCACCAGCGGCAACCTGCTGCCGCAGCTGGTGGTGCCCTACACGATGGACTGCAACGACATGCGCTTCGGCCTGCCGCAGGGCTTCAGCCAGGGCGACGAGTTCTTCGAGTACCTGCGCGACAGCTTCGACGTGCTGTATGCCGAGGGCGCCGATTGCCCGAAGATGATGAGCATCGGCATGCACTGCCGCATCCTGGGCCGGCCAGGGCGGCTGCGCGGGCTGCAGCGCTTCCTCGACCATGTCGAGAAGCACGACAAGGTCTGGGTCACCCGCCGCATCGACATCGCCCGCCACTGGAAGCACGTGCATCCCTTCAACGCCGAGACCGCCTTCATCTGGACCTCCTGAAAGCCGCCATGCCCACCCTTGACCAGCTCAACGCGGCCACGCCGGCGGAGTTCACCGCCCTGCTCGACGGCACCTACGAGCATTCACCCTGGATCGCCGAGCGCGCCGCCGCCGCGCGGCCGTTCGCCACCCTCAGCGCGCTGAAGCAGGCGCTGGTGCAAGTGGTGCAGGACGCCGGGCCCGAGGCCCAGCTGGCGCTGATCCGCAGCCACCCCGAGCTGGCCGGCAAGGCCATGGTCAGCAAGACGCTGACGGCCGAAAGCACCAACGAACAGGGCAAGGCCGGCCTGACCGACTGCACGCCGGAGGAATTCGCCCGCATCCAGCAGTTGAACGCGGCCTACAACGCCCGCTTCGGCTTCCCGTTCATGCTGGCGGTGCGCGGGCCGCGCGGCACCGGCCTGGGCAAGCGGCAGATCATCGACACCTTCGCCCGCCGGCTGGGCAACCCCGTCGACTTCGAGCGTGACGAGGCGCTGCGCAACATCCACCGCGTGGCCGAGATCCGGCTGGCCGACAAGTTCGGCAGCCAGCCCGAGCTGGGCAACCTGGTGTGGGACTGGGCCGAGGAACTGGCCGCCCACAGCGACCCCGGCTTCAAGGAGCAGGGCCAGCTGACGGTGACCTACCTGACCGAGGCCCACCTCACCGTGGCCCGCCGGCTGCAGTGGTGGATGAAGGAGGCCGGCTTCGACGAGGTGCACATCGACGCGGTCGGCAACGTGGTCGGCGTCTACCACGGGGCCGATTCCGCGGCCCGGCGCCTGATGACCGGCAGCCACTACGACACCGTGCGCAACGGCGGCAAGTACGACGGGCGCCTGGGCATCCTGGTGCCGATGGCCTGTGTGCGTGAACTGGCCCGCCAGGGGCGACGCCTGCCCTTCGGCATCGAGGTGGTGGGCTTCTCGGAAGAAGAGGGCCAGCGCTACAAGGCCACCTTCCTCGGCTCGGGTGCGCTGGTCGGGCAGTTCAACCCGGCCTGGCTGGACCAGGAGGATGCCGACGGCGTGACGATGCGCGCCGCCATGCAGGCCGCTGGCCTGCCGGGCACGATGGCCGCCATCACCGCGCTGCAGCGCGATCCGGCGCGCTACCTCGGCTTCGTCGAGGTGCACATCGAGCAGGGCCCGGTGCTGAACGCCCGCACCCTGCCGCTGGGCATCGTCACCAGCATCAACGGCAGCGTGCGTTGCTTGGGCGAGATCACCGGCATGGCCAGCCACGCCGGCACCACGCCGATGGGCCAGCGGCGTGATGCCGTGCCGGCGCTGGCCGAGCTGGCGCTGTTCCTGGAGCAGCGCGCCGCCAGCGTGCCCGATGTGGTGGGCACCATCGGCCAGCTGCAGGTGCCGGCCGGGTCGATCAACGTGGTGCCGGGCCGGGTGCTGTTCAGCCTGGACATGCGCGCCACCACCGACGCTGCCCGCGACGCCCTGGTGGCCGATGTGCGGGCCGAACTGGCCGCCATCTGCCAGCGCCGCGGCCTGGCCTTCCAACTGGAGGAAACGCTGCGCGCCGCCGCCGCGCCCAGTGATCCGGCCTGGCAGGCGCGCTGGGAGGCGGCCGTCAGCGCCCTGGGCCTGCCGGTCCTGCGCATGCCCAGCGGCGCCGGCCATGACGCGATGAAGCTGCATGAAGTGATGCCGCAGGCCATGCTGTTCGTGCGGGGCGAGAACAGCGGCATCAGCCACAACCCGCTGGAATCCAGCACCAACCACGACATCGATCTCAGCGTGCAGGCCTTCCTGCACCTTCTGGACCAGCTCTGCACACCATGACCAACGCCCACCAACAACTCGACGCCTGGATCGACGCCCATTTCGACGAGGAGGTGCGCTTCCTGCAGGCCCTGGTGCAGGTGCCCACCGACACCCCGCCCGGCAACAACGCGCCCCATGCCGAGCGCACCGCCGCACTGCTGGCCGACATGGGCTACACCGCCGAGCAGCACCCGGTGCCGGCGGCCGACGTGCAGGCCTACGGCATGCAGTCGATCACCAACCTGGTCGTGCGGCGGCGCTTCGGCGCCGGCGGCCCGGTGATCGGCCTGAATGCCCACGGCGACGTGGTGCCGCCCGGCGAGGGCTGGTCACAGGACCCGTACGGCGGCGCGGCGGTCGACGGCAAGCTCTACGGCCGCGCCTCGGCCGTCAGCAAGAGCGATTTCGCCAGCTACACCTTCGCGCTCCGGGCACTCGAATCGCTGGGCGCCGAGCTGAAGGGCGGCGTCGAGCTGCTCTTCACCTACGACGAGGAATTCGGCGGTGAACTGGGCCCCGGCTGGCTGCTGCAGAAGGGGCTGACGAAGCCCGACTACCTGCTGGCCGCCGGCTTCAGCTACCAGGTGGTCACCGCCCACAACGGCTGCCTGCAGATGGCCGTCACCGTGCACGGCAAGATGGCCCATGCCGCCATCCCCGACACCGGCGTCGATGCGCTGCAGGGCGCGGTGGCGATCCTGAATGCGCTGTACGCTCAGAACGCCCGCTACAAGACCATCACCTCGCAGGTGGCGGGCATCACCCACCCCTACCTGAACGTCGGCCGCATCGAGGGTGGCACCAACACCAACGTGGTGCCCGGCAAGGTCGTGTTCAAGCTCGACCGCCGCATGATCCCGGAGGAGAACCCCGCCGAGGTGGAAGCCGAGGTGCGCCGGGTGATTGCCGAGGCCGCCGCCGGCCTGCCCGGCATCACGGTCGAGATCCAGCGCCTGCTGTTGGCCGACAGCCTGAAGGCCAATCCGGCCAATGCGCCGCTGGTGAACGCCTTGCAGAAGCATGGCGAGGCGGTGTTCGGCGAGCCCATTCCCACCTCGGGCACGCCGCTGTACACCGATGTGCGCTTGTTCGGCGCCCACGGCATCCCGGCGGCCATCTACGGCGCCGGGCCGCGCACCGTGCTGGAGAGCAACGCCAAGCGGGCCGATGAGCACCTGGTGCTGGATGACTTGCGCCGCGCCACCAAGGTGGTGGCCCGCACCCTGCTCGACCTGCTCAGCTGACCGTCAATCGGTCGAGAACTGCCGCCAGTTCTTGCCCTTGTACTGGCTGTAGTACGCCTTGATCTGCAGCATGTCGGCGGCGATGTCGCCGGTGGGCGTGAACACCGGCCCCAGGCCGCTGAGCTTGCGCGGGTAGTCCATGTAGGCCAGCACGATCGGCACGCCCGCCTCGTGGGCGATCCAGTAGAAGCCGGTCTTCCAGTGCCGCGTCTGGCTGCGTGTGCCCTCGGGCGGCACCACCAGGTGCACCGAGCCTTCGGCCTCGCGCAGCGCCTGGGCCGAGGCGGCCACCAGGTTGGTCGACTGGGCGCGGTCCACCGCGATGCCGCCCAGCCAGCGCATCAGAGCGCCGAAGGGCCAGCGGAAGATCTGCCGCTTGCCCATCCAGTGGATGTTCAGGCGCAGCGCAAACGCCACCAACAGGGTGTAGGGCAGGTCCCAGTTGCTGGTGTGCGGCGCGGCGATCAACACGCACTTGGGGTGGCCGGCCGGCGCCTGGCCGTCCAGTGTCCAGCCCGTGGCCCGCAGGAAGGCGGTGGACAGGACACGCAGCACGGTGTTGACA
Source organism: Pseudaquabacterium pictum (assembly GCF_005403045.1). GTDB lineage: Bacteria > Pseudomonadota > Gammaproteobacteria > Burkholderiales > Burkholderiaceae_C > Pseudaquabacterium > Pseudaquabacterium pictum. The sequence goes on along the minus strand of NZ_BJCL01000008.1, from coordinate 170,544 downwards.
CCGGGCGTGGTGAAGATGGTGCGTTGCATGGGATTCGTCGGGCGTCTGTGCGGCAGACCACCCGCGCACGCACCGGCATTGTGCGGCAGCCGGCATGCCGCCCCGGCAGGGCGGCATGCCAGATTTGACTCACATCAGGGCGCCGGGTGCCGTCAGCGGTGCCGCGTCCAGTGCCGGGCCGGCGCGCAGCGGGTCGTCGGCCGGCAGATCGGCCTGGCCCATGCCCATCAGCACCAGGGCGCGCTGCTGCAGCAGCACCGAGTCGTCGTGGTCGCCGCAGCGGTCGAGCACATCGCTGGCGCGCAGCAGCAGGCGGATCTCCCAGTTCGGGTCGGTCGCCAGGTCGGCCAGGCGGGCGGCCTCGAAGGCATGGTCACGGGCGCGGTCGCGGGCGGCGCGGCAGCGGGCTGGCTCGCCGTGGGCATCGGCCAGGTCGGCGGCGTTGGTCGCCACCTCGGCCCAGGCGCAGTGCAGGTCGGCGGCCAGGTCATGCCCGCCCATCTGCAGCGCCCAGTGCAGCGCCTGGGCCAGGTGGCTCTCGGCCGGGCCGTAGGCATGCAGGCCGGCCAGGGCGCGTGCGGCCTCGGTCAGTGCCTGGCACATGGCCGGTGCGCGGTGGTTGCCTTCGACCAGCTCGGCTTCGCTGAGCTGGTGCATGGCCTGGCGCAGCGCGTCGCGGGCCGCGCCATCGCCCAGCGCCGTGCCGTCGGCCGACAGGCCCACGGGGTGGTGGTGCAGGGTGGAGCTGGACTGCAGCGGCGCGGTGTTCATGGCGGTCACCCGAGGTGGTTTCGAGCCATCGTAGGGCGCTGCCCGCCGCCCGCAGCCCCCCGAGCCGCGGGGTCGGGCGGCCGGTCCCCCACGGGCATGGGGTGGACGGGTTGGCGGTTCGTGGAACAGCGCACACCCGGTCCCGGCTTGTGGCCGTGGCGCGCCTGCGACACTCCGGCTGCGGGGCGCGTTTTCTGCAATGTCGCCTGTCAGGTGACTGCGGCAGGATGCGCCCCGTTGCCGGGGCCGATCGGGCGCCGGCCCGCCCATCTTCTGGAGATCCACATGGCCTTGTCCCCCCGCGCCAGCCTGCTGGCCACCGCCGTTGCCGCCCTGGGTGCCCTCTCGTCGCTGCCGGTGGCCGCGCAGACGGTGCTGACGCTGTCGTCCTGGGTGCCGCCCGCCCACACCCTGACCACCGGCCAGATCGAATGGTGCGAGATGCTGGCCCAGAAGGCCGCCGGCAAGATCAAGTGCAATGCGCTGCCGCGCGCGGTGACGGCCGCGCCCGGCACCTTCGACGCGGTGCGCAACGGCCTGGCCGATCTGTCGTTCACCGTGCATGGCTACACGCCGGGCCGCTTCGTGATGCCGCAGATGGTCGAGTTCCCGTTCATGGGCGATTCGGCCGAGGTCACCTCGGTGGCCTTCCAGCGCATGTATGCCAAGTACCCGGCCTTTGCCGAGGAGCACAAGGGCGTGAAGGTGCTGGCGGTGTTCACCCACGGCCCCGGCATCATCTTCAACACCAAGAAGCCGATCACCAAGGCCGACGACGTCACCGGCATGAAGTTCCGCGTGGGCGGCGGCATGGTCAACGAGATCAGCAAGGCCATGGGCATGAACGTCACGCTCAAGCCCGCGCCCGAGAGCTACGAGCTGCTGTCCACCGGCGTGATGGACGGCACGCTGTTCCCGGCCGAGTCGGTCGAGGGCTTCAAGATCGACAAGGTGATCAAGCACGCCACCACCTTCCCCGGCGGCCTGTACAACACCAGCTTCGTCTTCATGATGAACCAGGCCAAGTACGACAGCCTGCCGCCGGACGTGAAGAAGATCGTCGACGAGATGTCCGGCGAATTCGCCGCCCGCATGCTGGGCCGTGGCTGGGACAAGGTCGACCGCCGCGGCATGGCCTTCATGCAGGCCGCCGGCGTGCAGTTCACCAAGGCCGACGCCGCCTTCGTCGGTGCCGTCAAGACCAAGACCGCCGGCCTGGAAGACACCTGGATCAAGGCCGCCGAGGCCAAGGGCCTGAAGAACGCCAAGCAGGTGCTGGCCGACTACCGCGCTGAAATCGCCAAGCTGCAGAAGTGAAGCGCCTGCTCGATGCGCTCTGCGGCCTGCTGGCCGGGGTGGCGCTGTTCGCCATCATGGCGCTGACCCTGGTGGACGTGCTGGGCCGCAAGCTGCTCAACCACTCCATCACCGGCTCGCTGGAGCTCACCGAGATCCTGATGGTGGTGGTGATCTTCGCGGCGCTGCCGCTGGTTTCGCTGCATGGCGAGCATGTGGTGTTCGATTCGCTCGACCACCTGATGCCGCCCTGGCTGCACCGGCTGCAGCAGGCGGTGGTCGACCTGGGCTGTGCCGCCGCCCTGGGCGGCCTGGCCTGGCTGATGTGGGAGAAGGCAGCGCAGATGGCCAGCTACGGCGACACCACCGCCCAGTTGCAGCTGCCGATGGGGCCGTTCGTGCAACTCATGGCGGTGCTGTGCGGCCTGACCGCGCTGGTGCACCTGCTGCTGATGCTGCAGCCCACCAGCCACCACCACATCGGGGTGGATGACGACGTGCCGGCCGGGGGGGCCACATGACCGCCGCCTTGCTGGGCTTCGGCGCTGTCTTCCTGCTGGCGCTGCTGAGGGTGCCGCTGGCCTTCGCGATGGGCTTCGTCGGCTTCGTCGCGCTGGGGCTGATGCGCGGCTGGGGGCCGACCGCCGCCTCGGCGGCCCAGGTGGTCTACGACACCGGCTTCGCCTACACCCTGAGCGTGGTGCCGCTGTTCATCCTGATGGGCAACTTCGTGGCCAAGGCCGGGCTGGCCCATGAGCTGTTCCGCGCCGCCTATGCGTTCATCGGCCATGTGCGCGGCGGCCTGGCCCATGCCACGGTGCTGGCCTGTGCCGGCTTCGGCGCCATCTGCGGCTCGTCCATCGCCACCGCGGCCACGATGAGCAAGGTGGCCTACCCGTCGATGAAGAAGCTGGGCTACAGCGACTACCTGTCCACCGGCGTCATCGCCGCCGGCGGCACGCTGGGCATCATGATCCCGCCGTCGACCATCATGGTCATCTACGGCATCGTCACCGAGACCAACATCGGCAAGCTGTTCGCCGCCGGCGTGATCCCCGGCTTGATGACCGCCGCCTTCCTGATGGCCGGCGTCAGCTGGATCACCTGGCGCGACCCGCAGGCCGGCCCGGCCGGCGAGCGCAGCACCTGGCCGCAGCGCTGGGCGGCGCTGCGCGGCATCTGGGGCGTGCTGGTGCTGGTGATCGTGGTGCTGGGCGGCATCTACGGCGGCGTGTTCACCGCCACCGAGGGCGCCGGCATCGGCGCGGCCGGCGCGTTCTTCTTTGCGCTGGCACGTGGTGCGCTGCCGCCCAAGGTGCTGCTGCAGGTGCTGGTGGAGAGCGCGCGCACCACGGCGATGCTGTTCACCATCCTGATCGCCGCGATGATGTTCAGCAATTTCATCAACTTCACCAGCATGCCGGGCGACCTGCGCGACTGGATCACCCACATGGGCCTGTCGCCGGTGATGGTGGTGGGCGCGATGATGCTGATCTACGTGCTGCTGGGCACGATCATGGAAGAGCTGTCGATGGTGCTGCTGACCATCCCGGTGTTCTTCCCCATCGTCACCGCGCTGGGCTTCGACCCGGTGTGGTTCGGCGTGCTGATCGTCTTCGTGGTGCAGATCGGCCTGATCTCGCCGCCGGTGGGCATGAACCTGTTCGTGCTGAACGCGCTGCTCGACGACGTCTCGCTCAAGCAGATCTTCCGCGGCGTGTGGCTGTTCGTGCTGATGCTGATCGGCGCGATGCTGCTGGTGCTGGAATGGCCGCAGCTGGCACTGTGGCTGCCGGGCTTCATGAAGTGAGGCGCACGCCGGAGTGCCGCTGCAGTCGGCGGCGCAGCCGCCAACCCAGCAGCACGGCCATGACCACGGCGTAGACCGCCCACTCGCCGAAGTCGTTCTTGCCGGCGCGCATCCAGAAGAAGTGCAGCAGCCCCAGCAGCGCGGTGGCATACACCGCCTGGTGCAGCCGCTTCCAGCGCGCCGCGCCCAGCGCCTTGATCGCCCGGTTGAACGAGGTGGCGGACAGCGGCACCATCAGCAGCAGGGCCAGCGTGCCGACCAGGATGAACGGCCGCTTGGGGATGTCGGCCACGATGGCCGGCACATCCAGCCCCATGTCGAGCCAGGCGTAGCAGAGAAAGTGAAGCACGCCGTAGAAGAAGGCGACGTTGCCCAGCATGCGGCGCATGCGGGCCAGGCCAGTGAGGCCGAAGGCCTCGCGCAGCGGGGTGACGGCCAGGGTGATGCACAGGAAGCGCAGCACCCAGTCGCCGGTGCCGCGGATCAGCGCCTCGGCCGGGTTGGCACCCAGGGTGTTGGCCACCGCGCCCCACAGCAACTGGGCGAACGGCAGCAGGGCCAGTGCCAGCAGCAGCGGCTTGGCCGCCGGATGGAGCAGCAGCTTGTTCATCGGGTGGTCGGCGGCCGCGGCGGCCGCCAGGTGGTCAGTAGTTCTTGACCAGGTCCAGGCCGGCGTACAACTGGCCGACCTGCGACTCGTAGCCGTTGAACATCAGCGTGGGCCGCTTCTTGGCGAAGATGCCGTCCTCGCCCAGCCGGCGCTCGGTGGCCTGGCTCCAGCGCGGGTGGTCGACCTTGGGATTCACGTTGCTGTAGAAGCCGTATTCCTGCGGCGCGGCCTTCAGCCAGGCGGTCTTGGGCTGCTGCTCGGTGAAGCGGATCTTCACGATGCTCTTGCCGCTCTTGAAGCCGTACTTCCAGGGCACGGCCAGGCGCAGCGGCGCGCCGTTCTGGTTGGGCAGCACCTCGCCGTACAGGCCGAACACCAGCATGGTCAGCGGGTGCATGGCCTCGTCCAGCCGCAGGCCTTCCACATAGGGCCATTCCAGCACCCGGCTGCCGACAAACGGCATGGTCTTGGGGTCTGCCAGGGTGTGGAACTCGACGAACTTGGCGTTGCCGGTGGGTTCCACCTGCTTGATCAGCTCGGCCAGCGACCAGCCCACCCAGGGCACCACCATCGACCAGCCCTCGACGCAGCGCAGGCGGTAGATGCGCTCTTCCATCGGCGCCAGCTTCAGCAGGTCGTCGATGCCGTAGGTGCGGGGCTTGGCCACCGCGCCCTCGACCACCACCGTCCACGGCCGCGTCTTCAGCGTGTGGGCGTTGCGGGCCGGGTCTGCCTTGTCGGTGCCGAATTCGTAGAAGTTGTTGTAGGTGGTGCTCAGCGCCTTGGGCGTGATGGCATCCATCACGTTGGCGCCCACCACCGCGCTCTTGCCCCCCGGCAGCGGCGCGCCCTTGGGGGCGGCGGCCTGGGCCAGGGCCTCGCGGCCGGCCCAGCCGGCCAGGCCGGCGCCCAGTGCGCCGGCCGACAGGCGCTGCAGCCAGGCACGGCGGCCTTCGTAGACGGCGCGCGGGGTGATCTCGGACGGGATGCCGTGGTCGAAGCCGCGGTCAGGGCGGAAGTGCATGGGGATCTCCAGGATGCTGCCGGTTGGTCGGCCGCCAGCCCCGGACCTTACGCGCCGGCCCGCGGACCGGATGCCGCAGGGTCAAAGCTCGCCGTAGCTGTGCAGGCCCGACAGGAACATGTTCACGCCCAGGAAGGCAAAGGTGGTGATCACCAGCCCGCCCAGCGCCCACCAGGCCGACACCGCGCCGCGCAGGCCCTTCATCAGGCGCATGTGCAGCCAGGCGGCGTAGTTCAGCCAGACGATCAGCGCCCAGGTCTCCTTCGGGTCCCAGCTCCAGTAGCCGCCCCAGGCCTCGGCGGCCCAGAAGGCGCCCAGGATGGTGGCGATGGTGAAGAAGGCGAAGCCCACCGCGATGGACTTGTACATCACGTCATCCAGCACCTCGGGGGAGGGCAGCCGGGCCGCCAGGCGGCGGCGGCCGAGGATGATGGTGCCGACGATCAGCACGCTGACGCCGAAATACATGGCCCAGTAGCCGGCCGAGGTGCTGAGCTTGGCGGCGCGGAAGACCAGCGGCTCGAAGCACAGCACCAGCCCCAGCAGGAACAGCGGCGCCAGCTTCCACCAGCGGGTTTCCTCGGCCTGGCGCTGGATCAGGAAGGCGAACGCCACCATCGCCGCCAGCGCGAACGTGCCGTAGCCGATGAAGTTGGCCGGCACATGCAGCTTCATCCACCAGCTCTGCAATGCGGGCACCAAGGGCTGGATCTGCGCCGCATCCCGTGCCACGGTGTACCAGACCAGGAAGCCCACCGCCGCGGTGACGATCAGCATCACGAAGCCGCCCAGCGCCTTGGTGCGGTAGTGCTGCTCGAAGTACAGGTAGAACAGCGCCGTCATCCAGCAGAACATGATGAACACCTCGTAGAGGTTGCTCACCGGGATGTGGCCGATGTCGGGGGCGATCTGGTGGCTCTCGAACCAGCGCACCAGGGTGCCCACCAGGGCCATCACGACGCCGGCCCAGGCCAGGCGCGAACCCAGCACCAGGGCGGTGTTGTCGCGGCCGGTGTTGTGGGCGCCGGCCGGGCCGCTGCCCACCTTGGACAGCATGCCGATCCAGTAGAACACCGTGCTCATGCAGAACAGCACGGCCATCCACAGGATCGCGCTCTGGCTGCTGATGAAGTACTTCAGCAGGAACACCGACTCGCCCTTGGCCAGGTCGGCGCCGAAGCCGTCGGTCTGGCGGTTGTACAGGGCGATGGCCAGCAGCGTGGCCGCACCCACACCCAGGCTCAGACCGCGCAGCGGCCCCCAGAACCAGCCCAGCGCCACCAGCGCCGGCACGCTGCCCAGCAGGATGGCCTGCTCGTAGCCGTCCATCGACGCGTTGTAGCGCTGGAACGCATAGCCCGCGCCCAACACCACCAGCAGGGCGAACAGCCAGTCGTAGGCGCTGCGCCGTGCCAGGCTGCCGGCCAGGCCAGGCCGGCCCAGGGTCAGGGTCTTGGGAGCGGTGGTGGTGTTCATGCGGGATTGTCCTTCGGGGGCGTGGCCAGCAACGCAGTGCGCAGCTGGCTGAATTCGGCGTCCACGTCCAGCGTGCGGCGGGTGGTGGACAAGGCGGCCTGCAGTTTGGTTCCGCCGCCATCGGCCGGGGCCAGCCACACCCACAGCCGGCGCTCACGGATGTAGAGCATGGCGAACACGCCGATGATCAGCAGCACCGCGCCCAGGTAGACCAGGTTCTTGCCCGGCGCGCGCGCCATCTGGAACACGCTGGCCTGCACCTGCTCGAAGCCGGCCAGCTGGATCATCACCGGTGCCGGGTAGAACGCGGCGTCCGACAGCGACAGCACGGCCTGCGTCATGAAGCGGCTGGTGGCTTCGTCGGCCTTCATCGGCGGCTGGCCGGCGGCTTCACGGGCCAGCTGGGCCAGCTCGAACAGGCTGCCGTTGAGGATGCGCAGCAGCACTTCCGAGATGCGGGTGCGGTCGGCCTCGGGCACGCTGCCCTCGACGAAATCCGACAGCGCCTGCAGACCGCCGGATTCGGCCGCTGGCGTGCCGGCGGCGGTCTTGGGGATCTCGGCGCCGGCAAACAGGCCCAGTGCCCGGCTGGCGGTCACGCGCAGCTGCTCGGCCATCTCGGGCTTGTCGGCGGGGGTCGACTGCGCGGCATAGCGGCGCACCGCCTTGTCGCGCAACACCGGGTCCTTCAGCGCCTGGTGCAGGCGGTACCAGGTGTCGATGCTGCCGTTGTCGTCCACCGGGATGCGCAGGTAGCGGAAGGCCTCGCTGGCGCTTTCGCGCACGCCGGCCAGCAGCACGCGCTGGCCGTCCAGTTCCACCGGCACCATGTAGTTGTTGTACTCGCGCGCCTGGCCGGCGGCATCGCGCAGCTTGTAGCTGATCGACGGGCCCACGTTCCGCAGCACCTTGTCGCCGGGCTTGGAGCCCGAGCCCAGGTGCTTGTTCAGCGAGCTGGTGAGGTCGACCTTGCGCACGTCGGCACCGCTGGTGTCGGCCGCACCGGCACCACCCATGTTCTCGACGTTGATCACCCGCAGGCCGGTGAACTCGAGCGTGAGCTTGTGCTGGTCGTTGTCGGTGCGCAGCTCGGTGCTGCCGCCCACCGTGCCCTCGATGTTGAAGGGCTGGCCGCCGGCGGCCATCGGCAGGGCACGCACCTGCAGCTTGCTGCCGCCGTCGTCGAAGCTGCTCTGGTAGATGGCGATGCCGCGGTGGAAGGCCGGCTCGTTGACCTTCACCGTGGCCTCGGTCTTGGCGCCGGTGGCATGGTCATGGATGATGATCTGGCTGGCGAACAGCTTGGGCATGCCGGTGTCGTAGTAGTCGACGATGAACTTCTTCAGTTCCACGTCGAACGGCAGCTCCTGCAGCACCACGCCATCGTTCACGTTCAGGATGGCGACGCCGGCGCGGCCGCCCTCGGGCACCAGCAGGTTGCCGCGGAAGGTGGGGTTGCTGGTGCTCAGCCGGTGCTCGGCGGGCACGTCGCTGATCAGGCCGCCGCCCATGAACGGCGTCTTGCCCAGCAGCGCCATCTGCGCGCGCACCACCAGGTCGCCGTCGAACAGGCCGCCCAGGCAGATGAGCACGATGGACGAGTGCGCCGCCAGGTAGCCGATCTTGTTGGCCATGCCCTTGCGGGCGGCCACCATGGTGCCGTGGCCGCGCACCTGGGCGCGGGCCTGCCAGCCCTGGCTGATCAGCAGCTGGTTCACCCGCTCCAGGGTGGCCTCGGGCGTGGTGGCCAGCGTGCCCTCGGCCTTGTGGTGGAAGGACTTCAGCGCCTGCTCGCGCACGCCTTCCTTGTAGCTGCGCAGCTCGGCCAGGATCTTGGGCGTGTTGCGCGCGATGCACAGGCTGGTGCTGGTGACCAGGAAGGCCAGGATCAGCAGGAACCACCAGGCGCTGTAGACGGTGTACAGCCCGACATGGCCGAACACCTCTGCCCAGAACGGACCGAACTGGTTGACGTAGTTGTTGTACGGCTCGTTCTGCTTGACGACCGTGCCGATGACCGATGCGATGCAGATCAGCGTCAGCAGCGAGATCGCGAACCGCATCGACGACAGCAGTTCAACCGCGTCGCGCAGGGTGCGCGAGCCGGTGCGGGGCGCAATGCCAGAGGTGGACAAGGTCATGAGGCGCCGATTATCCAGGCGCCAGCACCGCGCCATGCAAAAGGCCGGTCAGTGACCGGCCCTTCAGCAGGTGTTCAGGAAGCAGCGGTCAGCGCAGGCCGGCGATGTAGTCGCTGACAGCCTTGATCTCCTTGTCGCTCATGCGCGCGGCGATCGCCATCATCTGGGCCGAATTGCCACGGGCGCCGGAGCGGAACGCCACCAGCTGGGCCTCGGTGTACTCGGCATGCTGGCCGCCCATGCGCGGGTACTGGGCCGGCATGCCGGCGCCGCTGGGGGCGTGGCAGCCGGCGCAGGCGGGCACCTGCTTGCCGGGGATGCCGCCGCGGTAGATCTTCTCGCCCAGGGCCACGGTGTCCTTGTTGCGGGCGGCGCCGGTCACCGGCTTCTTGCTGTTGTAGAACGCGGCGATGTTGGCCATGTCCTCGGGCGTCAGGGCGGCGGCCATGCCGGCCATGATGGCGTTGGCCCGCTTGCCCGACTTGAATTCGGTCAGCTGCTTGACGATGTACTCGGCATGCTGCGCCTGCAGGATGGGGTTGGCCGGCAGGCCGCGGGTGCCATCGGCGGTGTGGCAGGCCATGCAGGCGGCGGCCTTCTCCTGGCCCTTGGCCAGATCGACCTTGGGCGGCGCTGCCGCACCAGCAGCGGCCGCGGGCAGGGCGCAGGCCGCGGTGAGTGCCACGGCGGCTGCGGCCGTTGCAGCATGGGCGGCCAGGGTGTGCAGCGACTTCACGAGCAGCGACTTCATGTCGAGGAACCTTGAATGGGGTAAACCCGTCGATTTTACAATGCTCCATGAACCCCAATGCTGACGCCCGGAGATCCGGCGCCCAACCCGCGACAACGAGCGCCACGGACCCCGCCATGCGCGAGGCCCTGTCCTGGACCCAGAGCGCGCGCTTTCTCACCACCGCCAGCCTGCTGACGCAGCTGCCGCCACCCGGCCTGCCCGAGGTGGCCTTCGTCGGCCGCAGCAATGCCGGCAAGTCCACCGCGATCAACACCCTGGCCCAGCACCGGCGCCTGGCCTTCGCCTCCAAGACGCCCGGCCGCACCCAGCACATCAACCTGTTCGAACTGGGCCCGGCCGATGCGCCGGATGCCCGTTGGGCCGACCTGCCTGGCTACGGCTATGCCGCCGTGGCGCGCGGTGCCAAGCTGCGCTGGCAGCAGGTGATGGCCGACTACCTGGCCCACCGCCATGCGCTGGCCGGCATCGTGATGCTGGTCGACAGCCGCCACGGCTTCACGCCGCTGGACCGGCAGCTGCTGGACTTCGTCTCGCAGCGGGTGGGCAGCGGCGAGGTGAAGCTGCTGGTGCTGCTGACCAAGGCCGACAAGCTCAGCCGCAACGAGGCCGCCAAGGCCCTGGCGGCGGCGCAGAAGGTGCTGGGCGACCTGGCCACCGACCATGCCGACATCAGCATGGTGCTGTTCTCGGCGCTGTCGCGCCAGGGCCTGGGCGATGCGGCCCTGGTGCTGCGGCAGTGGCAGGCGCCGACGGCCGCCGCGGATGCCTCCGGTGGTGCAGGCGATGCACCCGATGCCGCCGACGGCGCCACGCCGCCACTGTCACCGCCTTGACGCCGGGGGCCGCGCCAGTCCCCGCACACTGCGGGCATGACGACCCTCTCCCTGTTCGACCAGCCGGTGGCCCCGGGCATCACGCTGGCCTGCCGTGCCGCCGGGCCGGTGGACGCGCCGCGCCGCGCGCTGTTCCTGCATGGCTTCCCCGAGGCCGCCTTCGCCTGGGATGCGGTGATGCTGGCGCTGACCGAAGCCGACCCGAGCCTGCGCTGCGTGGCGCCCAACCAGCGCGGCTATGCCGGCAGCAGCGCGCCGGCCGATGTCTCCGCCTACCGTGCCAAGCACCTGGTGGGCGACATCGCCGCGCTGATGGACGTGGTGGCCGGGCCCGGCGCGCCGATCGACCTGCTGGTCGCCCATGACTGGGGCGGCGGCGTGGCCTGGAACTTCGCCGCGCTGCTGCCGCAGCGGGTGCGCCAGCTGGTGATCATCAATTCGCCGCACCCCGGCGCCATGCTGCGCGAGCTGCGCCACAGCGAGGCCCAGCGCGCGGCCAGCCAGTACATGACCATGCTGGTGCAGCCCGATGCCGCCCAGCGCCTGGCAGCCGACGACTTTGCCGCTCTGTTCGCCAAGCTCGACGGCCTGGGCGGCGCGGCATCACCGGCCTGGCTGACGCCGGCGGTGCGGGCGCAGTACCGCGATGTCTGGGCGCGCGGGCTCGACGGCGCGCTGAACTGGTACCGCGCCTCGCCGTTGCGGCCACCGCGCAGTGCCGACGATCCGGCGCTGGCCGCCGTGGTGCTGCCGGATTCGGTGGTCAACGTGCGGGTGCCCACCACCGTGCTGTGGGGCCTGGCCGACCGGGCGCTGTGCCCGGGCCTGCTCGACGGCCTGGACGCCTGGGTGCCGGGCGTGCAGATCCACCGCCACCCGGAGGCCAGCCACTGGATCGTGCACGAGCAGCCCGACTGGGTGATCGGCCACCTGCGGCAGGTGCTGGCGCGGGTCTGAAACGCGGCCTGAACGGGTGTGGCCGGCTAGGGTCTGCCGATGGACAGGGCCAGCCCGGCCTGTCCCTTGGGCGCGTAGGTGATGCCGACGTACAACGGGCCGATGCCGGTGTCCGCGCCCAGGTACACGCTCATGCCGGTGCGCAGGCCGCGCAGCGCGATGTCGCTGCGGTCCATCCAGGTGTTGCCGGCCTCCAGCGTGGCGCCGACAAAGAAGCCGCGGGTCAGCGTGGGCGCCTGGCTGAGCCGCAGCGTCCAGCCCAGGCGCACCAGCAGGGCATGGTTGCCCAGCAACTGGCCGTTCTGGTAGCCCGACAGGCGGTGGAAGCCGCCCAGCACGTAGCGGGCCGCGCCCGAGCTGATGTTGCTCTGTTGCGAGGTCTGCGCCAGCAGGTGCAGCTCCAGGGTGTGGCGGCCGACGCTGCGCACCGCCGTGCCCTCGGCCTCGACGCGGTAGAAGCTGTCGCGCAGCGCGCCCTCGCGGCGGCCCAGCCACAGCTCCAGCGCGCCGCGGTAGCCGGCCGTCGGGAAGTTGGCGTAGTCCAGCTGGTCGACCACCGCCTTGGCGCGCAGCGCGTTCTCGGTCCAGTCGGCTCGGCGGCTGCCCACCACCACGCCCAGGTCGCCCGACAGCAGCAGCAGCCGGTTGTCCAGCGAGACGCGCGACCAGCCCAGCCGCAGCTCGCCGAACTCGCCCCAGGGCTGGCCGATGTCCAGGCCGATGGTGCCGGTGGTGCGGCGGAAGGTGGCCAGCTCCTGCGCGGTGTCGGGTTCGAAGATGGTGCGCCGCTGCCGCTCCAGGCCGGCATGGGCGGCCACGAACCAGTCGCTGGCACGTGACGAGGTCCAGGCCAGCGGGTGGTACAGCTCGGTGGACAGCCGCGGCACCTCGCCGATCTGCAGCCGGTTGCGCCACTCGGTGCCGTTGCGGGTGAGCCAGTGGCTGTTGTGGCTGATCTTCAGGTTGAAGGCGCTGCGCCCGCTCAGGTCGGTGCTGAGGTCCAGGCCCAGGCTCAGGTAGTTCGGGCCCCAGGGCTTGTCTTCGAGCTCGAACACCAGGGTCTCGCCGTTTTCGCCGCGCGGGCCCGGCGCCAGGGTGTAGTCGGTGCGCGCGTAGTCGCCGCCGGCGGCCAGGCGGGCGGTGTCGCGCTCGGCCACGGCCGGATCGAAGGGCTGGCCGGGCTGGCTGTCGAGCATCTGCAGCAGGCGCTCGGGGTTGGTGACGGTGCTGCCTTCGATGCGCACCGCGGCGATGCGGGCGCCCGCGCCATGGCGATCCGGACGCGGAGGCGTCGGGCGCCAGCGGGCATAGGCCTGCGCGTCCAGCGCCAGCGGCGCCAGCCGGTCGCTGCGCCCGCGCGCGCCGGCTTCGCCCAGGGCGAAGAAGTCACGGGCCTGGCTGAAATCGCCCGAAGTCAGGGTGCCCAGCGACGGCGCGATCAGCACATCGGCTGGCCCCAGCGTGGCCAGGCTGCGCTGCACGTTCTGCTCGGTCAGCAGGTTCAGCATCTGGGCGGTCAGGCCCACCGCGGAGCTCAGCGTCTCGCGCCCGCCGGGCGGCGTGCCGATGTTCACGGCGATCACCACGTCGGCGCCCAGCGCGCGCGCCACATCGATCGGCAGGTTGTTGACGAGGCCACCGTCGCCCAGCACCCGGCCGTTGACCTCGGTGGGCGAGAACACGCCCGGCACGCTCATGCTCGAGCGCAGCGCCAGCGCCAGGTCGCCGCTGTCGAGCACCACGGCCGCGCCGCTCTCCATGTCGGTTGCGACGGCGCGGAAGCGGATCGGCAGCTGGTCGAAGCGCTGCACATCGCGCACCGGCAGGGTGTAGCGGCGCAGCAGCGATTCCAGCCCGCGGCTGGAGACGGCACTCAGCGGCACCTGCAGCTCGCCGTTGCGCCAGCCCAGCTCGACCAGCGGCGAGATCTCGAAGTCTTCTTCCTTGCGGCGCTGCGACAGCTGCGGCCGCGCCACCCGGGTGGTGAACAGGTCGGCCCAGGCCACCGCCTTCAGCTCGCGTTCGAGCTCGGTGGCCCGCATGCCGCTGGCGTACAGACCGCCGACGATGGCGCCCATCGACGTGCCGGTGATCACGTCGATCGGGATCTGCATTTCCTCCAGCACCTTCAGCACACCCACATGGGCCAGGCCGCGCGCGCCGCCGCCCGACAGCACCAGGCCGATGCGCGGCCGGCCCAGCGACGGCAGCACGCTGGCGGCCGCCGGTGCCGATGCAGCGGCGGCCGGCACCCCGGCCGCCGCGACCTGGGCCTGCACGGTGCCGGCCAGGGCCGCTGCCGCCAGCAGGCACGCAGCGCGCCAGCGGCCGGCCCGCCGGCTACAGCGCACGCATCACCTTCTCGGCCGAGCGGCGCACCAGCGAGCGCACCTTGAAGGTGTGGGCCAGGCCTTCGGACTGCAGCCGGGCCAGCGCGCGCTGGCGCACCGCGAACAGCAGCTCGGTGGCGGGCTCGCGCAGCAGGGCCAGCTCATGCTGGCCGTCCTGCCACAGCGACACCAGGGTGCGCCGCTCGCCCTGCAGGTAGGCGCGCACCGTGGCGCCTGGTGGCAGCCCGGTGCTGGCCAGGGTGCCGCCTGTGGCCGATGGCGGCTCGGCCATCAGCGCCGCGGGCACGGTGTCCAGCGTGGCGATGTCCAGCGGCATCGCCCCGGTGGTGGCCGACGCCTGGTCGGCGACGATGCGCTCGAGCTTGTCGATCTCGGGCTGGGCCGCCGCGATGGCCTGGTTCAGCGCATGGCGCTGCGCCGCCAGCAGCCGCTCCAGCGCCCAGGCGAAGCCGTGGCTGTCGCGCGGATCGGCCTGGGCCAGGTGGTCGACCAGGTTGCGGCCCAGGCCCAGCAGGCGCAGGCGCTGGCTGGGCGTGCACAGCGCGAGGTCGTGCGCCAGCTGGTCCATGAAGCGCCACAGCGCATGGTCATAGCGGTCGAGCAGCGACGGGTCGCGCAGTGCCACCCGCAGCGCCGTGGGCTGCAGCCGCTGCATCAGCGCCACGGTGTCGGGCGCCAGCCGCAGGTCGCCCTGGATGGCCTCGAACAGCCGCGCCAGCAGCTCGATCAGCTGCGGGTCCGGCGCGGCGCTGCCGCTGGCGGTTGTGGTGGTGGCGGCGATCGGGGCAGCCGTGGCGGCGGCGGAGACCGCGGCAGGGGCACGCTGCGGCGCCGCCGGCAGGCTGCCCAGCGGCATGGGCATGCTGCTGCGCAGCACATGCAGGTCGTCGGGCACCTGGTAGCGGGCGGTGGTCTGGTGGCCCCACACCGTGCTGCCGCTGGTGACGATGGTGCGGTAGCTGGCTGGCTCCACGCCCTGTTCCTCCAGCCGGCGGCAGGCGGCGGCATAGGCGCGCTGCAGGATGGTGGCCAGCGGCTGGGCCGCGTCCTGCAGGAAGGCGGCCATCAGCGGACGCGCCATCGGCAGCTGCTGCACGCCGTCCCACAGCGCGCGCACCATGCGTTCGGGGCGGAACGGATTGGTGTCGCGCGAGACGTTGGCGTCGTTGACCAGTGCCGAGGTGTAGGTCTGCAGCTCGCGCAGCACCACTTCGGCCTGCAGCTTGACGGCCTGGGTGCAGCGGGCGATCTCGATGTCGACGGCCACGTCGGCCTCGTCGATCAGCGACAGCGAAGGCTCGGCCACCAGGCTGGCGCTGCGGCGCGGCGCCGCCGGCTTGGCGGCCCCGCGCGGCGGGACGCTGCCGCCGGGCTGCAGCGCGCGCAGGTCCTCCTGGGCGCTGAGGCGCAGCACGGCCAGGGCGCGGGCGGTGAGCTCGTTGCGGTGCTGCTGCAGCACGCGGGCCGGGTCGATGCCGCTGCCGCGGCTTTGCCCGGGCAGGCGCTCGCGCCAGCGCTGGTGCACCGCGTCGATCACCAGGTCCAGCGTCATCGGCACGCGCAGCAGTTCCTCGTCGATGAAGTCCTGCAGCGTCGGGCGGGTAGGCATGGCGGCGATTATCAATGGCCCACCGCGGCCGGTGCCCCGGTGATAACGGGAAATGCGGCTGGCCGCAGGCCTTGATCCTGGCGTTGGACGCCCCAATGAGAACGGGCCACCCGAAGGTGGCCCGTCCGTGTGCAGCAGGGGCTGCGGAGGCGGCAGGCCGCCTCCGATGGACTTACATGTCCATGCCGCCCATGCCACCCATGCCGCCCATGCCGCCGGGCATGCCGCCGCCGGCCGCTTCTTCCTTCGGGGCCTCGGCCACCATGCACTCGGTGGTCAGCATCAGGCTGGCCACGGAGGCAGCGTTCTGCAGCGCGGTGCGGGTCACCTTGGTCGGATCCAGGATGCCCATTTCGATCATGTCGCCGTAGGTGTCGTTGGCGGCGTTGAAGCCGTAGGTGCCCTTGCCTTCCAGCACCTTGTTGATCACCACGCTCGGCTCGCCACCGGCGTTGGCCACGATCTCGCGCAGCGGCTGCTCGATCGCGCGCAGCACGATCTTGATGCCGGCTTCCTGGTCGTGGTTGTCACCCTTGATGGTGCCTGCGGCCTGGCGGGCACGCAGCAGGGCCACGCCACCACCGGCGACGATGCCTTCTTCCACTGCAGCGCGGGTGGCGTGCAGGGCGTCTTCCACGCGGGCCTTCTTTTCCTTCATCTCGACTTCGGTGGCGGCACCGACCTTGATGACGGCCACGCCGCCGGCCAGCTTGGCCACGCGCTCTTGCAGCTTCTCGCGGTCGTAGTCGCTGGTGGCTTCCTCGATCTGGATGCGGATCTGCTTGACGCGGGCTTCGATGTCGGCAGCGGCACCGTTGCCATCGATGATGGTGGTGTTTTCCTTGCCCACTTCGACGCGCTTGGCCTGGCCCAGGTCGGCCAGGGTGACCTTCTCCAGCGTCAGGCCCACTTCCTCGGCGATGACCTTGCCGCCGGTCAGGATGGCGATGTCTTCCAGCATGGCCTTGCGGCGGTCGCCGAAGCCAGGCGCCTTGACGGCCACGACCTTCAGGATGCCGCGGATGGTGTTGACCACCAGGGTCGCCAGGGCTTCGCCTTCGACTTCCTCGGCGATGATCAGCAGCGGACGGCCGGCCTTGGCCACCTGCTCCAGCGTGGGCAGCAGGTCACGGATGTTGCTGATCTTCTTGTCGAAGAGCAGAACGAACGGGTTGTCCAGCAGGGCCGACTGCTTCTCGGGGCTGTTGATGAAGTAGGGCGACAGGTAGCCGCGGTCGAACTGCATGCCCTCGACGACGTCGAGCTCGCTGTTCAGGCTCTTGCCGTCTTCGACGGTGATCACGCCTTCCTTGCCGACCTTGTCCATCGCGCTGGCGATGATGGTGCCGACTTCCTCGTCGCTGTTGGCCGAGATGGTGCCGACCTGGGCGATTTCCTTGGAGGTGGTGGTGGCCTTCGACTGCTTCTTCAGCTCGGCGACCAGGGCGATCACCGCCTTGTCGATGCCGCGCTTCAGGTCCATCGGGTTCATGCCGGCGGCCACGTACTTCATGCCTTCGCGCACGATGGCCTGGGCCAGCACGGTGGCGGTGGTGGTGCCGTCACCGGCGTTGTCGCTGGTCTTGGAAGCGACTTCCTTGACCATCTGGGCGCCCATGTTCTGGAGCTTGTCCTTCAGCTCGATTTCCTTGGCCACCGAGACACCGTCCTTGGTGACGGTGGGGGCGCCGAACGAGCGCTCGAGCACCACGTTGCGGCCCTTGGGGCCCAGGGTGACCTTGACCGCGTTGGCCAGGATGTTCACGCCTTCGACCATGCGGACACGGGCGTCGGAACCAAAAATGACGTCTTTAGCTGCCATGTGTATTTCTCCGGATTCAGTTCAGGGGGTGTCTTCGCGGGGGAGAAGGATTACTTCTCGACCACGGCGAAGAGGTCTTCCTCGCGCATCACCAGCAGCTCGTCGCCATCGACCTTGACGGTCTGGCCCGAGTACTTGCCGAACAGCACGCGGTCACCCACCTTGATGTTCAGGGCGACGAAGTCACCCTTGTCGTTGCGCTTGCCAGGGCCGACGGCCAGCACTTCGCCCTGGTCGGGCTTCTCGGCGGCGTTGTCGGGGATGACGATGCCCGAGGCGGTCTTGGTTTCTTGCTCGAGGCGCTTGACGATCACACGATCGTGCAAAGGACGAAGTTTCATCGTATCTCCTTGGGTCACTGAGGATTGGCTGTCGCCTGCGGCGGGCGGTGCCACGCGGCAGGCAGCGGGAACGAACCGGACGGTGCCGGGATTGTTAGCACTCATACCAAGCGAGTGCTAGCAATGATTATAGGGGCGCCGATCCAGCTTTCAAGAGGGGCCCGGCCACGAAGGCCCGGCAGCACCTAGCGGGCGACGCTGAGGTTCAGGCTGACCGACGGCACCCAGGCGGCGTCGCCCTCGCCTGACAGCCGCAGCTTGGGCGCGGCCAGGAACAGCCGCTCGGTGGGCAGGCCCTTGGCGATCAGCGCGTCGCGCACCGCCAGGCCGCGCTGCAGCGCCAGGGCGCGCATGGTGTCGTCGTTGACGGCGATGCCGGCCAGCAGCCGGGCTTCCATCTCGGCCGGCGGGATGTCCTTGAGCTGGTTGATCAGGTTGCGTGGCCGGTCGGGCAGCGGCGTCGCCTGGTACAGGCGCTTGAGGGCGGCCGCGCGCTCGGCGGCGGTCAGCGGCGCCGGTGGCGCGGCGGCTGCCGAGGCCGCAGCGGCCGGCGCCGGCGGCGCGCTGCGCGCCCGGTCGCGCCGGGCCTCGGCGGCCAACCGCTCGTCGAGCAGGCTGCGCCGGGCGTCGTCGCGCTCGGACACGGTGTCGGCGGCACCGGTGACGGCCATGGTCAGGCTGGGGCGCTCCTGCAGCGCGGTGGCCACCTTGTCCAGCGCGCTGCGGCCGGCATCGGTGATGCGTGCGGTGCCGGGGGTGAACTGCACCTGGCTCAGGTCGTCGGCGCCGCCGCCGGCCAGCAGCGAGAACGGCGCCGTCAGCGCCTTGCCCAGCAGGTTGACGATCACCTTCCAGATGATGGCGCCGACGCTGAACTGCGGGTCGCTCACCGTGCCGCTGACCGGCAGGTTGATGTCGATGACGCCGTTGCGGTCCTTCAGCAGCGCCACCGCCAGCAGCACCGGCAACTGGGTGGCGCTGGGCGATTCGACCCGTTCGCCGAAAGTGAGCTGGTTCAGCACGACCTGGTTCTTGGCATCGAGCTTGCCGTCGGCGTCGATGCGGTAGGCCACGTCCATGCTCAGCTTGCCGCGCTCGATGGCATAGCCGGCGTACTTGCCGGCATAGGGCGACAGCGGCGCCAGCTCCAGGTCGGTCGCCTTGGCGCGGATGTCCAGCGCCAGCGGCTGCACCGTGGGGTTGAGCTGGCCGCTGATGTCCAGCAGCGCGGTGTCGGCCGCCCGGCCGCGCAGGCTGATGGTGGCCATCTCGCGGGTGCCCGAGCGCAGCGCGCCGACCGTGCCGTTCAGTTCGGTCAACCGGGCGCTGTAGTTGGGCCGCACAAAGCGGTCGCTGAAATCGACGCGGCCGTTGCGCAGCGTGGTCTGGCCCAGCGCCAGGTCGATCGGCAGGCCCGGGTCAGCAGCGGTGGCGCTGGCGGCCGGTGCCGGGGCCGCAGCCGCCACCTCGGGCTCGGTGGCTGCGATGTCCTGCAGGTTGAAGCGGCCCTGCTCGGTGATCACCAGTCGGCTGTAGAAGTCGGTCAGCCTCAGTTCGCGCACCTCGATCTGCGGCTTGGCGGGCGGGCGCAGCGTCACCGACAGGCCCTGCAGCGCCAGCGATTCCCAGCTCAGCAGCTCGCTGCCGGCGGCCTCGCCCGGGCCGGGGCGGGTGTGCAGCATCACCTCGGTGATCTGCAGATCGCCATCGGTGTTCAGCTGCAGGCCGGCCGGCGTCGACAGCGCGCGCAGTTGCAGCGACAGGCTGGCGTCGGCATGCAGCAGCGCCGCCGGCAGCGCATCGTCGGCATAAGGCACGAACAGATGCACCGGGAGTCGGTCGAGCTGCAGCCGGCCATCGGCGAGCAGCGGCACCAGACCGACGCGGCCAGTCCAGTCGATGCGGCCGGGCGGCACCACTGCCCCGGGCTGGCTGGGCGCGCCCAGCCTGGCCGACAAGCGCAGGCGTGACGGCGGTGTCTTGGCCGTCGCCGGCCAGGCCAGACCCTGCCACTGCACCGCCAGGCCCGACAGTTCGGCCCGCAGCGGCTGGCCGTCGGTGGCGGCCGCGGCATCGGTCCAGGCCAGGCGGCCACCCTGGACCGCCAGGGTCTGCAGCGCCAGGCGCCAGTCCGGCCCAGCAGGCGTTGCATTGGAGGTGGACGCAGGCGCCGCCGCGCCGGGCGCAGGCTGCGGCAGCCAGGCCGACAGGTCGATCTGCCCGTCGGCCAACCGGGCCAGCTGGGCGGCAGGCTGGTCGATGCGCAGCGTGCCCACGGCCACTTGCCGCGCCAGCAGGTCGATGCGGGCATCGGCCAGCTGCAGCGACTTCAGCCCCGCCAGCCGGGTGGCCTGGCGGCCGGTGCCGGCCAGCAGCTGCAGGTTCTGCAAGGTGGCATCGTCCAGCTGCAGGGCCAGCGCGGCGGGCTCGGCCGCCCAGCGCAGCTGGGCCTTGGCCGCCAGCTGGCCGCTCAGCCGCGGCTGCAGGGCGGCGGCGGTGTAGGGTGCCAGCGCGGCGAGGTCCAGGCCGTCCAGGCTGAGGGTCAGCGCCGCCTGCTGGTCATTGGCCGTGCCGTCGATCGCCAGGCTGGCTGCCGGGGTGGTGCCAGCGGTGGCCCCGCGGTGCAGCGCCGCCTTCAGCGCCACCGGCACCGGGCCTGGCGTGGGCCAGCGGATGTCTTGCAATTGCAGCGACACGCCGGCCAGGGTGTAGTCGGCAGCCGGGCGCAGGCTGGCATCGTGCCAGCGCAACTGGGCCTCCTGCAGGCCGATGGCCGCCAGCGACAGCTGCCAGCCGCCTGCGGGCGCAGTGGTGGCGCTGGCGGGTGCCGCCGGCGCGGCGGCCGCGGCCGGCGCCTGCAGCTGCAGCAGGTTCAGCCGGCCCTGGCCGTCGCGCGCCACGTCCAGCACGAGGCCGTCGATCTGCAGCCGGCCGAAGGCCAGCTTGCGCACCAGCGGCTGCACATCGGTCAGCTCCAGCGACAGGGCCTGCCAGGCCGCCAGCGGTGCGTTGCCCGGCCCGGCGACAGCGATGTCCCGCAGACCGACGCGGCCCTTCAGCGCCACCGTCGGCGTGCCCTGCGGCGGCGCGACGAAGTGCAGCTGCAGATCGCTGGCCAGGCGGCCACGCTGCAGCCGCACCGGCAGACTGGCGGGCAGATACGGCAGCCAGGGCGCCAGGTCCAGGTCCTGGAACTGCAGGCGCAGGTCGCCGCTGCGGGTCTCGGCGAACGGCAGGGCCTGGCTGCCGGTGTCGAAGGCCGTGCCGTTGAGCCGGAAGGCCAGGCGCGGCTGGGTGTGGATGACGGTGTCGCCGGGCAGGTTCGACAGGAAGGGCAGGCTCAGGCTCAGCGCCTGCACGGCGTGCACCCGCCCCACCGGCTGGTCGTCGAAGCGCAGGTTGCCGTTGCGCAGTGACAGGTTGTAGAGCGCGAAGCGGGCCGGTTCGTCGGACGGCTTGGCCTGCGGCGACGGCGTGAACCGGGCGATCAGGTCGTCGATGTCGAAGCGGCCGTCGCCGGTGCGGGCCAGGCGCAGCTGCAGGCCGTCGATGGTCAGCGCGTCGACCACCGGCGCGCGGTGGCGCAGCGCCATCGGCAGGTTCAGGTCCAGGTGCAGGCGGTCGATCTGCAGCTGCGGCGGCGCGTTGACCGCGGCAGCGCCGATGCGCAGGCCCTGCAGCTCGACGGCCATCGCCCAGGGGTCGAAGCGGGCGTCGGCCAGGCTGACCGGCCGGCCGAGGGCCTCGCCCAGCCGCGGCGGCAGTTGCGACTTCAGCAGCGCCGGCACCCCCCACCACGCCGCAACGACCAGCAGGGCCAGGATCGCCAGCAGCCACCCCAGGCGCCTGGCCCAGCGGCGCCAGGCCGGTGCCGCTGCCACCGGCGGGGGGACTGCGGCGGTGTTCACGCGCCGTCGGGCAGGGTGTCGTCGTCCTCGCGGCCGGGCGGCGCGGCGACGCGGTAGCTTTCGTTGGCCCAGGCGCCCAGGTCGACGCCACGGCAACGCTCGCTGCAGAACGGCCGCGACGGGTTGCTGGGCGCAAACACCGCCGGCCGCTTGCAGGTGGGGCAGGGCACGCGGCGGGGCTCGGCGGCGGGTGGGTTGGCGGTCATGCGCACAGCGACAGTTCGAACGGCATGTCGACCGCCGCGGGGCGCAGCCGGCCGTCGGTGTCCGGGCGCATCAGCCGCACCTGCACCATCAGCCGGTGGCCGGTGATCTCGGGCACCAGGCCGTCGCTGCCGTCGATGCGCAGGCGCAGCAGCTGGTAGCTGCGGCCCTGCGGCAGGCTCTGCTGGAACTGCCCGCCCTGGCTGACCACCTTGTGCGGCACGCCGGCATCGCGCACCAGGCCCAGCAGCAGCTGCAGCGCCTGGGCCAGCGGCTCCAGCGTGGCCACCCAGCCCAGCAGGTCGGCGCGCCGGCTGGCAGGCGCATGCTGCTGCCAGGCGTAGTAGACCGGCAGGTCGAACTCGCAGGTGCCGCCGGGGATGTTGATGCGGCTGCGCACGCTGGTCAGCCATTCATGC
The DNA here is from genome assembly GCF_005403045.1 of Pseudaquabacterium pictum. GTDB lineage: Bacteria > Pseudomonadota > Gammaproteobacteria > Burkholderiales > Burkholderiaceae_C > Pseudaquabacterium > Pseudaquabacterium pictum. Next base: position 148,218 of record NZ_BJCL01000008.1, on the reverse strand, counting down.
CCGGCCAGGGCCTGGCCGGCCTTGCCGGGCTGCTGGTTCAGCGCCTGGAAGGCCGCATCGATGCGCCCGATGACGCCATCCAGCGCAGCCTGCGACACCTGCGGGTTGCTGCGGTAGGCCACCAACTGGGCCTTGTGGCGCTCCAGCTCCTTCAGTAGATCGCTCTTGAGATCGGCGCGGGCGGCCACGTCCATGATCTCGAACATCGTCACCAGGGCGAAGTGGTGGTCCACGGCCGCATCCCGCGGCAGCAGCTGGCCCAGCCGGTCAAACAGGTGCTCCAGCCGGAGCATCGTGCGGATGCTCTCGTTGAAGGGGTATTCGTACAGGACCAAGGGGCTTCCTCGTGGCACAGGCCGGGTTGCAGCCGTGGCTGGCTGACCCGCCGGCGTGGCCGATTGTTCCACAGCGTCCGCAGGCTTCAGCCTGTGGCCGGCCCGATCCAGCAGGCCCACAGCTGCGCCACTTCGGCGGCCAGCGCGTCGCGGCTGAGGCCGTCGTTGAACAGCACCGCGTCGGCCAGCGCCCGGCGCTGTTCACGCGTGGCCTGCTGGGCGATGACGCGGCGCACCTGCTCGCCGGGCCAGCCCGAGCGGGCCATCACCCGCTGCACCTGGGTCTCGGTGCTGCAGTCGACCACCAGGATGCGCTGGCAGGCGGCGCGCCAGTGGCTGGCGGCGCTGAGCAGCGGCACGTCGAACACCACCACGCCGTGGGCAGCCGCCGCCTGGCGCTGGGCCTCGGCGCCGATCATCGGGTGCAGGATGCCTTCGAGCGCGCGCTTGGCATCCGGGTCGGCGAACACCAGGCTGCGCATGCGGGCACGGTCGAGTGCGCCGCTGGCATCGGCCACGTCATCGCCGAAGCGCTGGCGCAGCGCCGGCATGGCGGGGCCTCCGGGGGTGGTGAGGCTGTGGGCGATGGCATCGGTGTCGACCAGCGTGGCGCCATGCGCCACCAGCAGGGCCGACACCGTGCTCTTGCCGCTGCCGATGCCCCCTGTCAGGCCGATGTGGCGGATGCCGTTGCTCACGGGATCGGCCACAGCTGGCTGAGCTGGGTGCCGAAGAACAGCGCGCAGACCCCGCCGCCGACCAGGTAAGGCCCGAACGGGATCGGCACGTTGCGGCCATGCCCGCGGGCCACGATCATGAAGATGCCGACCACCGCACCCACGGCCGACGACAGCAGGATGATGCTGGGCAGCGCCTGCCAGCCCAGCAGGGCGCCCAGGCCGGCCAGCAGCTTGAAGTCGCCCTCGGCCATGCCCTGCACGCCGCGCACCAGCTTGTAGACGAAGGCCACGAACCACAGCGAAAAGTAGCCGAAGAAGGCGCCCAGCGCGGCATCGGGCAGCGCCACCGGCGTCCACGTCAGCCAGGCCGCCACCAGGCCCAGGCCGATCAGCGGCAGGGTCAGGTCGTCGGGCAGCAGGGTGGTGTCCAGGTCGATGAAGGCGGCGGCCACCAGCAGCGCCAGCGCCAGGCAGTAGACCGCGGCGGCGGGGGTGGGGCCGGCCAGCCAGCCGGCACCGGCGAACAGCAGGCCGGTCAGCGCCTCGACGATGGGGTAGCGCGCCGAGATGCGGGTGCCGCAGGCTGAGCACTTGCCGCCCAGCCGCAGCCAGCCCAGCAGCGGGATGTTCTCGTGCCAGGCCAGCTGGTGGCCGCACTGCGGACAGCGCGAGCGCGGGCGCGACAGGCTCATCGCCGGCAGCGCCTGCACGTCGGCGGCCAACGCCGCGCCCTGGCGGCCCAGCTCGGCGGTGCGCTGCGGGCTGCTGCCCAAAACGCGGCCGATGGCCGCCTCATCCTGCAGGTAGCCGGCGGCATCACCCAGCCATTCACGTTCCAGCAGCTGCGGCAGCCGGTGGATCACCACGTTCAGGAAGCTGCCGATCACCAGGCCCAGCAGACCCAGCACCCAGGGTGACAGCAGCACCTCCGCCGACGGGACCCCCATTGGTCAGACCACCTGGCCGATCTGGAAGATGGGAAGGTACATCGCCACCACGATGCCGCCGATCACCGTGCCCAGCACCACGATGATGATCGGCTCCATCAGGCTGGACAGGCCCTTGACCATGTCGTCGACCTCGTCCTCGTAGAACTCGGCCGCCTTGCCCAGCATGTGGTCCAGCGAGCCGGATTCCTCGCCGATGGAGGCCATCTGGATCACCATGTTCGGGAACACGCCGGTGCTCTGCATCGACGTGGTGAGCGCACTGCCGGTGGACACGTCGCGCTGGATCTTGGTGGTGGCCTCGGCATACACCGCATTGCCCGAGGCGCCGCCCACCGAATCCAGCGCCTCGACCAGCGGCACGCCGGCGGCGAACATGGTCGACAGCGTGCGTGTCCAGCGTGCGATGACCGACTTGTTGATCAGCGGGCCGAAGATCGGCAGGTTCAGCAGCAGCCGGTCCATCACCATCTGCATCTTCACCGATCGCTTCCAGCTCTGCATGAACATGTAGCCGCCACCACCGATCAGGCCGAAGATGATCGGCCAGTAGGCGACGAAGAACTCCGACATCGCGATCACCATCAGCGTGGGTGCCGGCAGGTTGGCGCCGAAGGAGCTGAACACCTCCTTGAAGGCCGGGATCACCTTGATCATGATGATCACGACGACCAGGAAGGCCACCACCAGCACCGCGATCGGGTACATCAGGGCCGACTTGATCTTGCTCTTGATGGCGAGCGTCTTCTCCTGGTAGATCGCCAGGCGCTCGAGCAGCTGCTCCAGGATGCCGCCGGCCTCGCCGGCTTCCACCAGGTTGCAGTACAGCGCATCGAAGTGCATCGGGTGCTTGCGGAACGCCGCCGACAGGCTGGTGCCGGTCTCCACATCGGAGCGGATGTCGCCCAGCAGCTTGGTCAGCCGCGGGTTGGTGGCGCCGCGGCCGACGATGTCGAAGGCCTGCAGCAGCGGCACGCCGGCCTTCATCATCGTGGCCAGCTGGCGGGTGAAGAGGGCGATGTCCTTCTGCTTGATCGAGCTGCCGCCGCTGGTGCGGCGCTTCTTCACCTTGGTCAGCAGGATGCCCTGGCGGCGCAGGTTGGCGCTGACCTGGGCCTCGCCGCCGGCGCGGATCTCGCCGCGCACCACCTTGCCGTTCTTGTCCCGGCCTTCCCACTCGAAGACCAGTTCCTTGACGTTTCTCGCGGCTGTTGCAGTCGCCATGCGTGCTCCGGATCGGATGGGTTGCTGCGGTGCTCAGGGCGCGCCGCGGCGTTGTGGCCGGCGGCGATGGACCATCGGCGCCGTCACTGGTTGGTCACCGCGATGACTTCCTCGAGCGTGGTCACGCCCAGGCGCACCTTGACCAGGCCCGACTGGCGCAGGTCGCGCACGCCATCGCGCTGGGCCTGCTGGGCAATGTCCATGGCCGTGCCTTCGCTGAGGATGATGCGCTGGATCGCCTCGGTCATCGGCATCACCTGGTAAACGCCCACCCGGCCCTTGTAGCCGCTGTTGCAACTGTTGCAACCCACGGCGCGGAACGGCTTCCAGGTGCCGTCCAGGTCTTCGGGGGTGTAGCCGGCGCGCAGCATCGCCTCGCGAGGGTAGTCGGCCGGCGTCTTGCAGTTCTCGCACAGCCGGCGCGCCAGCCGCTGGGCCGTGATCAGGATCACGCTGCTGGCGATGTTGAACGGCGCCACGCCCATGTTCAGCAGCCGGGTCAGCGTGGTCGGCGCGTCGTTGGTGTGCAGCGTGCTCATCACCATGTGGCCGGTCTGGGCGGCCTTGATGGCGATGTCGGCGGTCTCCAGGTCGCGGATCTCGCCGACCATGATGATGTCCGGGTCCTGCCGCAGGAAGGACTTCAGCGCCGCCGAGAAGGTGAGGCCGGCGCGGTCGTTCACGTTCACCTGGTTGACGCCGGGCAGGTTGATTTCCGCCGGGTCTTCCACGGTGGAGATGTTCACGCCAGGCTGGTTCAGGATGTTCAGGCAGGTGTAGAGCGACACCGTCTTGCCCGAGCCGGTGGGCCCGGTGACCAGCACCATGCCATAGGGCCGCACGATGGCGGCCATCAGGCGCTCCTTCTCGATCTTCTCGTAGCCCAGGGCCTCGATGCCCACCTTGGCGCTGGACGGATCGAGGATCCGGATCACGATCTTCTCGCCGAACAAGGTGGGCAGGGTCGACACCCGGAAGTCGATCGCCTTGTTGCCGAACTTCATCTTCATGCGGCCGTCCTGCGGCACGCGTTTCTCGGCGATGTCCAGCCGGCTGATGACCTTGATGCGCGAGGCGAGCTTTTCCTTGATCGCCAGCGGCGGCTGGGTGATCTCGCGCAGCTCGCCGTCGACCCGGAAGCGCACCCGGTAGTGGTATTCGTAGGGCTCGAAGTGCAGGTCGGAGGCGCGCAGGTTGATCGCGTCGATCAGCATCTTCTGCAGGAAGCGCACCACCGGCGCGTCTTCCACTTCCGCCACCACCTCGGAAGCCTCGGGTGCGCTGGCATCGTCGGTGACGTCGAACTCGAAGTCCTCGGCGGTCAGCGCTTCCAGTGTCTCGGTGGCCGTCGCGCCCTGCGACTCCATGATGCGCGCCAGCTTGTCGTACTCGACGATCACCCACTCGGGCGACAGCTGGGTGGCGAACTTGATGCGCTCGACCGCCTCCTGGTCGGTGGGGTCGGCGCCGCCGATGAACAGGCGGTTGCCACGGCGCCCCAGCATCACCAGCTGGTACTGCACCGCCAGCTTGGGTTCGACGATGTTCTTGGGCAGCCGTTCGAAATCGACCGCCGACAGGTCCAGCAGCGGCAGCGCCAGGGCGGTGGACAGGGTGTGCGCCAGATCGAAGGCCGACACCGCACCCGAGGCGATGACCGCGCCGATGAAGCTGATGCGGCGGTCCTTGGCCGACTTGGCCAGGTCTTCGGCCGCCTTGCTGCTGAGCTTGCCCGCATGCACCAGCACCCGGGCCACGCCAGACAACGACGATTGCGGTGGTTCGACCAGAGTTTCCAAGGCGGCTTCGCGGCAGGTGACGACAGCTGACCGCGCCATGATGACCGATCAATCGTCGACTGTAACGCCTAGAACCGTGGGCATCGGCCACCAGTTCAGGAAGTGGATGGCAGGCGAAGGCCGGGCCCGGACGTGAAAAAGCCCCTGCAGGAGGGGCTTTTCAGTCCGCGAAGGACAACAGATCTGGTCGGGGTGAGAGGATTCGAACCTCCGGCCTCTACGTCCCGAACGTAGCGCTCTACCAGGCTAAGCTACACCCCGATGGTGATGTCGGTTCAGGAGGATCGCTCCACCGACCGAGCACATAAGTTTAGCAGAGCTTGCCGGGCTGCTGAATCGGGCAGTGCAGAAAGTGCTTTCGCCGCGGCATCTGCCTCGTCGCGCGCGGCCTGGCGGGTGGCCTGCAGCGCCCCGGTCTGGCGCACGATGGCGATGATGTCCTGCAGGCGGTCGAGCTCGCCATGCTCGATGGCCTGGCGGATCAGCTGGCGGTCGGCCTCGGAGCTGCGCGCCATGGCCACCAGCAGCGGCAGGGTGGGCTTGCCCTCGCGCAGGTCATCGCCGACGTTCTTGCCCAACGCGTGGGTGTCGCCCTCGTAGTCGAGCAGGTCGTCCACCAGCTGGAAGGCCGTGCCCAGGGCGCGGCCGCAGTCGGCGCAGGCTTCCTCCACCTCGCGCGGGGCATTGGCCAGCACCGCACCCAGGCGGGCGCTGGCCTCGAACAGCTTGGCCGTCTTGTAGCGGATGACACGCAGGTAATCGTCGACCGCCAGGTCGGGGTCGTGCATGTTCATCAACTGCAGCACCTCGCCCTCGGCAATCACGTTGGTGGCGTCGGCCAGCACTTCCAGCACCCGCATGCGGTTGACGCCGACCATCATCTGGAAGGCGCGCGAGTAGAGGAAGTCGCCCACCAGCACGCTGGCGGCATTGCCGAACAGCGCGTTGGCCGTCTGCTGGCCGCGGCGCAGCGAGGATTCGTCGACCACGTCGTCGTGCAACAGCGTGGCGGTGTGGATGAACTCGACGGTGGCGGCCAGCTCGTGCCGCTCTGGCCCGACGAAGCCCAGCGCCTGGGCGACCAGCAGCACCAGACGGGGGCGGATGCGCTTGCCGCCGGCGCTGACGATGTAATGGGAGATCTGGTTGATCAGCGCGACGTCCGAGGCCAGGCGCAGACGGATGACCTCGTCCACCCGCTGCATGTCGGCGGCCATCGGGTCGATGTCGGCCGATGGAGGGGTGAGGAGGTCGTTCACAGAGGCTCGGGTCGAGGGATGACCCTAAATTATAGGGAGCCCCCGCCGACCGGTCCCGGCGCCGACGGGCTGGCCTCAGGGTTGGGGCCGACTCAGCAACGAGACAGCCGCTGGATGCATGAAATCTGCGTGCAAACCCGGATCGTCTGCTATCATCGCGGGTTCCTTCGGCGTTGGCCGAGGGATCGGCAAGCCCGGGCTGGTTGCCGACGTTGGATGGAAGTGAACAACCCCAGAGGCACTTATGTACGCGCTCATTAAAACCGGTGGCAAGCAATTCAAGGTTGCTGCCGGCGAAAAGATCAAGGTAGAACAGATAGCAGCGGACGTGGGCCAGGAGATCGTGATCGACCAGGTGCTGGCCGTCGGAAACGGCGCCGACCTGACGATCGGAACCCCCCTGGTGGCCGGCGCCACGGTGAAAGCCACCGTGGTCTCGCACGGCAAGCACGACAAGGTGCGCATCTTCAAGATGCGTCGCCGCAAGCACTATCAGCGGCACGGCGGCCACCGCCAGACCTACACCGAGCTGGAAATCGGCGCCATCGGCGTCTGAGGCCCGCAACGTCCCGTCATCAGGAGTTTTTGAACCATGGCACAGAAAAAGGGCGGCGGCTCAACCCGCAACGGCCGCGACTCGCAACCCAAGATGCTCGGCGTGAAGGTGTTCGGCGGCCAGACCGTGCCGGCCGGCTCCATCATCGTGCGCCAGCGCGGCACCCGTTTCCACGCCGGCGACAATGTCGGCATGGGCAAGGACCACACGCTGTTCGCGCTGGTCGATGGCCAGGTGTCGTTTGCCACCAAGGGTGCGCTGAACCGCCAGACGGTCATCGTCACCCCGGTCTGAGCTTCAGGCCTGCGGGCCGGCGGCATGCTGCCGGTCTGATCCAAGCCCCGGCCTGCCGGGGCTTTTGCGTTTTTTGGGATGGACCACCATGAAATTCGTCGACGAAGCCACCATCGACATCGCAGCCGGCAATGGCGGCGCGGGCTGCATGAGCTTTCGACGCGAGAAGTTCATCCCGTTCGGCGGCCCCAACGGCGGTGACGGCGGCCGCGGCGGCAGCGTCTTCGCGGTGGCCGACCGCAACCTGAACACGTTGATCGACTACCGCTACGCCCGCCGCCACGAGGCGCGCAACGGCGAGGCCGGCCGCGGCTCCGACCAGTATGGCGCGGCAGCCGAGGACATCGTGCTGCGCATGCCGGTGGGCACCATCGTGCGCGATGCCGAGACCGAGGAAGTGCTGGCCGAGCTGCTGGAGCCCGATGTGCCGGTGCTGCTGGCCAAGGGCGGCGACGGCGGCTTCGGCAACCTGCACTTCAAGAGCAGCACCAACCGTGCGCCGCGCCAGAAGACACCCGGCTGGCCCGGCGAGCAGAAGAAGCTGAAGCTGGAACTGCGGGTGCTGGCCGATGTCGGTCTGCTGGGCCTGCCGAATGCCGGCAAGAGCACGCTGATCACCGCGATCAGCAATGCCCGCCCCAAGATTGCTGACTACCCGTTCACCACCTTGCACCCGAACCTGGGCGTGGTGCGTGCCGGCCCGGAGCGCAGCTTCGTGGTGGCCGACCTGCCCGGCCTGATCGAGGGCGCGGCCGACGGCGCCGGTCTGGGCCACCTGTTCCTGCGCCATTTGCAGCGCACCCGGCTGCTGCTGCATGTGGTCGACATGGCGCCATTCGACGGTGCTGACCCGGTGGCGCTGGCCAAGGGCATCGTCAAGGAACTGCGCAAGTACGACGAGGCGCTGTACGAGAAGCCGCGCTGGATCGTGCTGAACAAGCTGGACATGGTGCCCACCGAAGACCGCGCCGCCCTGGTGAAGGATTTCATCAAGCGCATGCGCTGGAAGGGCCCGGTGTTCCAGGTCTCGGCGCTGGCCCGCGAGGGGCTCGATCCCATGGTGCAGGCCATCTACGAGCACGTGGCCGCGCACAAGGTGCAGGCCCCGCCCGAAATCGACCCGCGCTTCGACGCGCCCACCCCGGTGGCCATGGCGGAGCCCGCCGATGACTGAGGTGCTGAAGCACGCCCGCCGCATCGTGGTGAAGGTGGGCTCCAGCCTGGTCACCAACGAGGGCCGCGGCATCGACGCCGAGGCGGTGGGCAACTGGTGTCGCCAGCTGGCCGCGTTGTCGCAGCAGGGGCGCGAGGTGGTGATGGTCAGCTCCGGCGCCATCGCCGAGGGCATGAAGCGCCTGGGCTGGACCACCCGCCCGACCGAGCTGCATGAGTTGCAGGCCGCCGCCGCCGTCGGCCAGATGGGCCTGGCGCAGATGTACGAGACCCAGCTGCGTGCCCACGGCATGGGCAGCGCCCAGGTGCTGCTGACCCACGCCGACCTGGCCGACCGCGAGCGCTACCTGAATGCCCGCAGCACCTTGCTGACGCTGCTGCAGCTGCAGGTGATTCCGGTGATCAACGAGAACGACACCGTCGTCAACGACGAGATCAAGTTCGGCGACAACGACACCCTGGGCGCCCTGGTGGCCAACCTGGTGGAGGCCGATGCGCTGGTGATCCTGACCGACCAGCGCGGCCTGTATTCGGCCGATCCGCGCAAGGTGCCTGATGCCCGCTTCATCGACGAAGCCGCGGCGGGCGACCCGGCGCTGGAGCTGATGGCCGGCGGCGCTGGCTCGGCCATCGGCCGCGGCGGCATGCTGACCAAGATCCTGGCCGCCAAACGGGCGGCCGGCAGCGGCGCCAGCACGGTGATTGCCTGGGGCCGCGAGCCTGACGCCCTGCTGCGCCTGGCCGCCGGCGAGGCCATCGGCACCGCGCTGCTGGCCGGCACGCCCAAGCTGGCGGCGCGCAAGCAGTGGATGGCCGACCACCTGCAGCTGCGTGGCGCGGTGGTGGTGGACGACGGCGCGGTGCTGAAACTGCGCGACGAGGGCAAGAGCCTGCTGCCCATCGGCGTGACCGAGGTGGACGGCGACTTCCAGCGTGGCGACGTGATCGCGGTGCGCTCGGCCGCCGGCGTGGAGATCGCCCGCGGCCTGGCCAACTACGCCAGCACCGAGGCGCGGCTCATCGCCCGCAAGCCCTCCTCACAGATCGCCGGGCTGCTGGGCTTTGCCAACGAGCCCGAGCTGATCCACCGGGACAACCTCGTCCTGAGCTGAGCCTGAATCAGTCTTCGAGCTCGGCCTTGGCCATCTCGATGTCCAGCCGCTCCATCGCATCGGCGGCGGTGCAGGCGGCGGCCTGGGCATAGAGCTTCTCGGCTTCCTTCATCCGCTTGTCGCCTTCCAGCATCACCAGGCCGTTGGCGTACTCCACCATGCCGATGGCCGAGCCGGGATTCAGCTTCAATGCCTGCTGGAACAGCTTCAACCCGGTGGCGGCGTCGGCCCCCTGGGTGCGGCCCAGCAGCTTGCCCACCTTGTCGATCACCTCGGCATGGAAGGCGCCCAGCGCGATGTGGGCATCGGCATGCTTCGGAGCCAGCTTGATGGTGGTCTCCAGCGCGTTCTTCACCTGGCTGCCCAGGCCCTGGGCCAGTGCCTTGGCCACGCTGATGCCCTGGCCGTAGCGGCCCAGCGCATAGGCCAGCCAGTAGTGGGCATTGGGGTTCTTGGCGTCCTCGGCGATCTGCGCCTCGGCGCGGGCGGCCACTTCCTGGAACATCGCCAGCCGGATCTTCTCGCTCTTCTCCAGGTAGGTGGCGTAGATGCTCTGGGCCTTGTTGGCCACGGTGATGCCGGCGCCGCCCGCCTTCAGGCCGGCGTCATGCGCCTTCTGGAACTCACCGGCGTGGAAGTGGCCCCAGGCGGTGAGCACCGCGGCCTCCTTCGGCAGCGGCTCGGCATCACCGATGTGCAGGCGGGCCCAGTGCTTCTTCAGGCCGGCGGCATCGTGTGCATAGCTGGTGTCGTCGTAGGGAAAGGCGGTCCACTTGGCCATGGTCTTGTCTCCTTGTCGGGTGTCGTGGGTGTCAGTCGTTGCTGCGGTAGGCGCCGGCGATCTGGAACAGGTGCTCGCGCGACTGCGGCTCCAGGTAGGGCATCAGCAGGCTCAGCACGTGGTACGCGCCGCGTGACAGGGCGGCGGCGGCGCTTTCGGGCTCCAGTGCACGGCGCGGGTCGCGCACGTACTCGTAGCTGAGCCAGTAGGTCAGCACCACCACCATGGCGCTGGCCACGGTCTCGCTCTCGCGGCGGTCGATGCGCAGGCTGCTGCCGCGGGTCAGACCATCCAGCACCTGGGCCACCGCACGCGACTTGTTCTTGAGCACGAACTGGAAGTGCGTCTCCAGCCGGCGGTTCTTGCTGAGCAGATCGTTCAGGTCGCGGTAGAGGAAGCGGTACTGCCAGATCAGCTCGAACAGCATGTGGAAGAACAGCCAGGCGTCCTCGACGTTGCGCACGTTGTCGGCGGCATGCAGCAGATCGGTCAGGCCGCGCTCGTAGCGGTCGAACAGCGCGTTGATCAGCTCGTCCTTGGCCGGGTAGTGGTAGTACAGATTGCCCGGGCTGATGCCCAGCTCGGCCGAGATCAGCGTGGTGCTGACATTGGGCTCGCCAAAGCGGTTGAACAGGTCCAGCGTCACTTCCAGGATGCGCTCGGCAGTGCGGCGCGGCTTCTTGGCGGCGGACTTGGCCGTGGGCTTGTCGGCAGGAGCAGGGGTTTTGGCGTCGGGCATGGGACGTTTCAGAGCATCGGCCAATCTAGCACCTCGCGCCCCTGCCGGATGCGGTGGCTGTCCCTGACATGACGCCTTGGCGCCTGCCGCAGGCCAACCCCCTCCCTACAATCGCGCCCCTATGCCCGCCGTCCGCTTCCAACAGGTCGAGAAGACCTACACCGGTGCCCGGGGCACCTTCCGCGCGCTGGCCGGGGTGTCGTTCGACATCCAGCGTGGTGAGTTCTTCGGCCTGCTGGGGCCCAACGGCGCCGGCAAGACCACGCTGATCTCGGTGCTGGCCGGCCTGACCCGGGCCACCGCTGGCCAGGTCACCGTGATGGGCCACGACGTGCAGTCCGATGCCGCGGCCGCCCGCATGTCGCTGGGCATCGTGCCGCAGGAGCTGGTCTTCGACCCGTTCTTCTCGGTGCGCGATGCGCTGCGCATCCAGAGCGGCTACTTCGGGGTCAAGAACAACGACGCCTGGATCGACGAGCTGCTGCAGGAGCTGGGCCTGGCCGACAAGGCCAATGCCAATATGCGCCAACTGTCGGGCGGCATGAAGCGCCGGGTGCTGGTGGCCCAGGCCCTGGTGCACCGGCCACCGGTCATCGTGCTGGACGAGCCCACCGCTGGTGTCGATGTGGAGCTGCGCCAGACCTTGTGGGCCTTCATCGCCCGGCTGAACCGCGAAGGCCACACCGTGCTGCTGACCACCCACTACCTGGAAGAGGCCGAGGCCCTGTGCCACCGCATCGGCATGCTGCGCAAGGGCGAGCTGGTGGCACTGGACCGCACCGCCAACCTGCTGTCGGCCAGTGCCAGCACCATGCTGCGCTTCAAGACCGACCAGGCCCTGCCGGCCACGCTGGCCGCGCAGGCCCGGATCACCGGCCGCATCGTGCAGCTGAAGGCCAAGGACGCGCCCGACGTGGAGCACCTGCTGGCCGTGTTGCGCGAGGCGGGCGTCAGGATCGAAGACCTGGAGATCGGCCGTGCCGACCTGGAAGACGTGTTCGTCGAGATCATGAACGGCGGCCGGCCTTCTGCCGCGCCGGCGCAGCCCCAGGCGGTGCCCGCATGATCCGGCTGGCGGGCGCGCAGACGCTGTTCAGGAAGGAGATCCTGCGGTTCTGGAACGTCGGCTTCCAGACCGTGGCCGCGCCAGTGCTCACCGCGGTGATGTACCTGCTGATCTTCGGCCATGTGCTGGAGGACAAGGTGCAGGTGTTCGACGGCGTCGGCTACACCAGCTTCCTGATCCCCGGCCTGGTGATGATGAGCGTGCTGCAGAACGCCTTCGCCAACAGCTCCAGCAGTCTGGTGCAGAGCAAGGTCACCGGCAACCTGGTGTTTCTGCTGGTCTCGCCGCTGTCGCACTGGGCCTGGTTCGTCGGCTATGTGGGCGCCAGCGTGGTGCGCGGGCTGGCGGTGGGATTGGGCGTGTTCCTGGTCACCGTGTGGTTTGCGCCGCCGGCGTTTGCGCAGCCGCTGTGGATCCTGGTGTTTGCCGCGCTGGGCGCCGGCATGCTGGGCGCGCTGGGGCTGATCGCCGGGTTGTGGGCCGACAAGTTCGACCAGATGGCGGCCTTCCAGAACTTCATCATCATGCCGATGACGTTCCTGTCGGGCGTGTTCTATTCGGTGCACAGCCTGCCGCCGTTCTGGCTGGAGGCCAGCCACCTGAACCCGTTCTTCTACATGATCGACGGCTTCCGGCGCGGCTTCTTCGGCACCAGCGATGTGTCGCCCTGGGTCAGCCTGGCGGTGGTGGGCACGGCCTTCCTGGTGGTCAGTGCCATCGCGCTGCGGCTGCTGAAGACCGGCTACAAGATCCGGCCATGACCGGCGGGCGATAATTGCGCCATGTCTGAACCCACTGCCGACGAGGTGCGCGGCTTCATCGCCGCCGGCCTGCCCTGCCAACACCTGGATGTGGAGGGCGACGGCCGCCACTTCTTTGCCACCATCGTCTCGGCCGAGTTCGAAGGCCTGGCCCGGGTGCGCCGCCACCAGCGGGTCTACAGTGCCCTGGGCGATAGAATGCGCGAGCAGATCCACGCGCTGTCGATGAAGACGCTCACCCCGGCGGAATGGGCAGCCACCCCGGCAGCCCCGCACCACCCCCACTGACACAACACCCGCGGCAGCACGCAGCGGGTGGCCGTTCTGGCGCCCCGCAGTGCGCCCCGGCCCCCTGATCCGCGAGCGGCCGCCTGCACACAGGCACCCCTCATGGACAAACTCCTCATCCGCGGCGGCCGCCGGCTCAACGGCACGGTGGCCATCGCCGGCGCCAAGAACGCGGCATTGCCCGAGTTGTGCGCCGCGCTGCTGGTCGACGGCGTGACCACGCTGCACAACGTGCCGCAGCTGCAGGACGTGGCCACCATGCTGAAGCTGCTGCGCAACATGGGCGTGGTGGCCGAGCGCGCGGCCGAGCAGCCCGATGTGGTGACGCTGGACGCCAGCCGCATCAGCGCGCCCGAGGCGCCGTACGAGCTGGTGAAGACCATGCGCGCGTCCATCCTGGCGCTCGGCCCGTTGCTGGCCCGCTTCGGCCAGGCGCGGGTGTCGTTGCCCGGCGGCTGCGCCATCGGCTCGCGGCCGGTGGACCAGCACATCAAGGGCCTGCAGGCCATGGGCGCCGACATCACGGTGGACCACGGCTACATCGTGGCCCGTGCCGCCCGCCTGAAGGGCGCGCGCATCACCACCGACATGGTCACCGTCACCGGCACCGAGAACCTGCTGATGGCCGCCGTGCTGGCCGACGGCGAGACCCTGCTCGAGAACGCTGCCCAGGAGCCCGAGATCCCCGACCTGGCCGAGCTGCTGATCGCCATGGGCGCGAAGATCGAGGGCCACGGCACCAGCCGCATCCGCGTGCAGGGCGTGGAGCGGCTGCACGCGCCGGCGCAGCCGCACCGCATCATCCCCGACCGCATCGAGGCTGGCACCTTCCTGTGCGCGGTGGCGGCCACCGGCGGCGACGTGACGCTGCAGGGCGCCGATGCCCACCACCTGGATGCCCTGGTCGACAAGCTGCGCGAGGCTGGCGCCAACATCACCGACGGTGTGCTCGACGGCGTGCCCTGGATCCGCGTGCGCGGGGACGGCCGGCCCAAGGCGGTGGGTTTCCGCACCAGCGAGTACCCGGCGTTTCCCACCGACATGCAGGCGCAGTTCATGGCGGTGAACTGCATCGCCACCGGCACCGCACGCATCAGCGAGACGATCTTCGAGAACCGCTTCATGCATGTGAACGAGCTGGTGCGCCTGGGTGCCCACATCGAGGTCGACGGCCACACGGCGGTGGTCACCGGCGTGCCGTTGCTGCAGGGCGCCACGGTGATGGCCACCGACCTGCGCGCCTCGGCCAGCCTGGTGATCGCCGGCCTGGTGGCCCAGGGCGAGACGCAGGTCGACCGCATCTACCACCTGGACCGGGGCTACGACCGCATGGAAGCCAAGCTGCGGGCCATCGGCGCCGACATCGAGCGGGTGAAGTGATGCCGGGCACCATCACCCTGGCCCTGAGCAAGGGCCGCATCTTCGACGACTGCCTGCCGCTGCTGGCCGCCGCCGGCATCGCGGTGACCGACGACCCGGAGAAGAGCCGCAAGCTGATCCTGGGCACCAGCCTGCCGGGTGTGCGGGTGGTGCTGGTGCGCCCCAGCGACGTGCCCACCTATGTGGAGCACGGCGGCGCCGACCTGGGCGTGGTGGGCCTGGACACCCTGCTGGAACACAGCGACGACCTGGCCGCCTGCGGCCTGTACGTGCCGGTGGACCTGAAGATCGCCCGCTGCCGCATCAGCGTGGCCACCCGGGCCGATTTCGACTACGCCGCCGCAGTACAGCAGGGCTCGCGCATCCGCGTGGCCAGCAAGTACACCCAGATCGCCCGCCAGCACTTCGCCGACAAGGGCGTGCATGTCGACCTGATCAAGCTCTACGGCTCGATGGAGCTGGCGCCGCTGACCGGCCTGGCCGATGCCATCGTCGACCTCGTGTCCACCGGCAGCACGCTCAAGGCCAACCACCTGGTCGAGGTGGAACGCATCCTCGACATCAGCGCCCGGCTGGTGGTGAACCAGGCGGCGCTGAAATTGAAGCGCGAGCCGCTGCGCCAGCTGATCGATGCCTTCGCCCGCGCCGCGGGCTGACCTCTCCACCGAGTCCGTTGCCATGCCGTCCGTCCGAATCCGCCACCTGTCCACGGCCAGCGCCGATTTCGAAGCCGAGTTCCAGCGCGTGCTGCACTGGTCGGCCGAGACCGATGACGCCATCGAGCAGCGGGTGGCTGCGATCCTGGCCGACGTGCAGCAGCGGGGCGATGCGGCGGTGCTGGACTGCACCGCCCGCTTCGACGGCCTGGCGGCCGACAGCGTGGCGGCGCTGGAGCTGTCGCAGGCCGACTTCAAGGCGGCTTTCGACGGCTTGCCGCTTGCGCAGCGCGAGGCGCTGCAGGCCGCCACCCGGCGTGTGCGCAGTTACCACGAGGCCCAGAAGAAGGCCTGTGGCGAGAGCTGGAGCTACCGCGACGACGACGGCACCCTGCTGGGCCAGAAGGTGACGCCGCTGGACCGGGTGGGCATCTACGTGCCGGGCGGCAAGGCTGCGTACCCGTCGAGCCTGATCATGAATGCCGTGCCGGCGCATGTGGCCGGCGTGCAGGAGATCATCATGGTGGTGCCCACGCCGGTGCGCGGCAGCGTGGCCACCGGCGGCAGCGGGGCGGGCGGCACGGCCACCCGTGGCGAGCGCAACGACCTGGTGCTGGCGGCCGCCCACGTGGCCGGCGTCACCCGCGCCTTCACCATCGGCGGCGCACAGGCGGTGGCGGCGCTGGCCTACGGCACGGCCACGGTGCCCAAGGTCGACAAGATCACCGGCCCGGGCAATGCCTACGTGGCCAGCGCCAAGAAGCGGGTGTTCGGCCAGGTGGGCATCGACATGATTGCCGGGCCCAGCGAGATCCTGGTGCTGGCCGACGGCAGCACGCCGCCCGACTGGGTGGCGATGGACCTGTTCAGCCAGGCCGAGCATGACGAGCTGGCGCAGAGCATCCTGCTGTGCCCCGACGCCGGCTACATCGCCCGGGTGCAGGACGCCATCGACCGGCTGATCGACGGCATGCCCCGGCGCGACGTGATCCGCGCCAGCCTGGAAGGCCGCGGCGCGCTGATCTGCACGCGCAGCATGGAGGAAGCCTGCGCCATCAGCAACCGCATCGCGCCCGAGCACCTGGAAGTCAGCAGCGACGACCCGCACCGCTGGGAGCCGCTGCTGCGCCATGCCGGCGCGATCTTCCTGGGCGCCTTCACCAGCGAGAGCCTGGGCGACTACTGTGCCGGCCCCAACCATGTGCTGCCCACCTCGGGCACGGCGCGGTTCTCGTCGCCGCTGGGCGTGTACGACTTCCAGAAGCGCAGCAGCCTGATCGAGGTGAGCGAGGCCGGCGCCCAGGTGCTGGGCCCGATCGCTGCCACCCTGGCCTACGGCGAGGGCCTGCAGGCCCATGCGCAAGCAGCGGAACTGCGTTTGAAGCGTTGACACGAAGTTCGTGTGACACGAAAATCGTGCAACACTGATCTCGTGGGTGCAGCATGAAGAACGTCACCGTCACCATGGAAGACAGCGTCGCCGACTGGGCGCGCATGGAAGCGGCGCGCCGCAACACCAGCGTGTCGCGCCTGGTGGGCGAGATGCTGGCCGAGAAGATGCGGCGCACCGATTCCTATGAACGCGCCATGCATGAGGCCTTGAAGTTCCGCAGTTTCGGCCCGTCCACCGGGCCCTATCTGACCGACGACGAGATGTACGACCGCAGCCAGCCGCGCGCATGAGTCCGGTCTTCGTCGACACCAATGTGTTGCTGTACACGTTTGACGACGCGTATCCGGAGAAGCGCGACCGGGCCCAGGCCTGGGTCGGCGCCTGCTGGCTGCAACGCCGAGGCCGCGTGTCCACCCAGGTGTTGAACGAGTTCTATGCCAACGCCCGCAAACGCTTTCGCCACCTGATCACCCCCGGTGATGCGCGAGCTGAAGTGCGTCGTTACCAGGAGTGGTCGCCCTGGCAGATCGATCACGCCACCGTCGAAACCGCCTGGGCGATCGAAAGCCGCTACGGCTTGAACTACTGGGATGCACTGATGGTGTCGGCAGCGCAGCACATGGGTTGCACCTTGCTGCTGACTGAAGACATGCAGCATGACCAGCAGATCGACAACCTGCGCATCGTCAACCCCTTCCAGGCCGACATCAGCCTCCTCGACGCCACACCATGACCGATCTGCTCACTGCCACCATGGCCCGCGTCGTTCGCGCTGACATCCAGGGCCTGCACGCCTACGCGGTGCAGCCCAGTGCCGGCTTCGTCAAGGTCGACACCATGGAGAACCCGCACCCGCTGCCGCCCGCGCTGCAGCAGGCGCTGGGCGAGCGGCTGGGCCGCGTGGCCATCCACCGTTACCCGGCCGAGCGGGGTGACGACCTGAAGGCCGCCCTGGCCGCCCATGCCGGCCTGCCGGCGGGCTGCAGCCTGATGCTGGGCAACGGCTCCGATGAGCTGATCACGCTGCTGAGCATGGCCTGTGCGCTGCCGGGTGCGGTGTTCATGTCGCCGCTGCCCAGCTTCGTGATGTACGGGCTGTCGGCGGCGCTGCAGGGCGTGCGCTTCGAAGGCGTGCCCCTGACGGCCGACTTCGAGCTGAACGAGGCCGCGATGCTGGCCGCCATCGACCAGCACCGCCCTGCACTGCTGTACCTGGCCTGCCCCAACAACCCCACCGGCAACCTGTGGGACGAGGCGGTGATCGACCGCATCGTCGACGCCATGGCCCGCCACCAGGGCCTGGTGGTGATCGACGAGGCTTACCAGCCGTTTGCAGCCCGCGATGCCATGCACCGCCTCGGCCGCCAGCCGCATGTGCTGGTGATGCGCACCATGAGCAAGTTCGGCTTGGCCGGCGTGCGCATCGGCTACCTGATGGGCGCCAGCGCGCTGATCGCCGAGATCGACAAGCTGCGGCCGCCGTTCAACATCAGCGTGCTCAATGCCGAGGCGGCGCTGTTCGCGCTGGCGCATGCCGACGAATACGCCCGCCAGGCGGTGCTGATCCGCGAGCAGCGCGAGCGGCTGTTCCGCGCCCTGCAGGACATGCCGGGCGTGCACCCCTGGGCCAGCCAGGCCAACATGGTGCTGGCGCGCGTGCCCGACGCGGCCGCCACCTTTGCCGGCATGAAGGCGCGCGGCGTGCTGATCAAGAACGTCTCGGCCCTGCACCCGCTGCTGGCCAACTGCCTGCGCATCACCGTCGGCACGCCCGATGAAGTGACGCTGACCCTGGCCGCGCTGCGCGCCAGCCTCTGATGGAACCCCGCCCCATGAACCGCACTGCCGACGTCACCCGCAACACCAACGAGACCAGGATCCGGGTGCGCCTGAACCTGGACGGCACCGGCATCGGCGTGTTCAAGACCGGCATCGGCTTCTTCGACCACATGCTCGACCAGGTGGCCCGCCACGGCCTGATCGACCTGCACATCGAATGCGACGGCGACCTGCACATCGACGGCCACCACACGGTGGAGGACGTGGGCATCACCCTCGGCCAGGCGGTGGCGCAGGCGGTGGGCGACAAGAAGGGCATCACCCGCTACGGCCACAGCTATGTGCCGCTGGATGAAGCGCTGTCACGCGTGGTGGTCGATTTCTCCGGCCGGCCTGGCCTGCACCAGCACATCCCGTTCACCAGCGGCATGGTCGGCACGCTGGACACCCAGCTGGTCTACGAGTTCTTCCAGGGCTTCGTCAACCATGCGCTGTGCACCCTGCACATCGATAACCTCAAGGGCGTGAACGCCCACCACCAGGCCGAGACGGTGTTCAAGGCCTTCGGCCGGGCGCTGCGCATGGCGCTGACGCCGGATCCGCGCTCGGCCGGCGTCATTCCCTCCACCAAAGGCTCGCTGTAACGCCATGGCCAAGACCGTCGCCGTCGTCGACTACGGCATGGGCAACCTGCGCTCGGTGTCGCAGGCCGTGATGCATGTGGCGGCTGATTCCGGTTACGAGGTCATCGTCACCCAGCGCCCCGAGGACGTGCGTGCCGCCGAGCGCGTGGTGCTGCCCGGCCAGGGCGCCATGCGCGACTGCATGCGCGAGCTGCACGACAGCGGCCTGAAGGAGGCCGTGCTGGAGGCCGCTGCCACCAAGCCGCTGATGGGCGTGTGCGTGGGCATGCAGATGCTGCTGGACCACAGCGAGGAGCAGGACACGCCCGGCCTCGGCCTGATCCCCGGCCGGGTGCTGCGTTTCCGGCTGGAAGGTCGGTTGCAGCCCGACGGCAGCCGCTACAAGGTGCCGCAGATGGGCTGGAACCGCGTCTTCGCCCAGGCGCACGGTGGCGCGCTGCACCCGATCTGGCAAGGCGTGCCCGATGGCAGCTGGTTCTACTTCGTGCACAGCTACCACGCCGCACCGTCCGACCCGCGCCACAGCGCCGGGCTGACGGACTACGGCGATCGCTTTACCTGCGCAGTGGCGCGGGATAACATTTTTGCCACCCAATTCCATCCCGAGAAGAGCGCCGACCAGGGCCTGGCCCTGTACCGCAACTTCCTCGCCTGGAAGCCCTGAGCACCGCTCGCCTCCCCAACCCCTCCGCTGAACCCCAGCCATGTTGCTGATCCCTGCCATCGACCTGAAGGACGGCCACTGCGTGCGCCTTGAAAAAGGCGACATGAATGTCTCCACCACCTTTGGCGAGGATCCCGGCGCCATGGCCCGCCGCTGGGTGGACGCCGGCGCGCGCCGCCTGCACCTGGTCGACCTGAACGGCGCCTTCGCCGGCAAGCCGGTGAACGAGCCGGCGATCAAGGCCATCCTGCGGGCGGTGGGCGACGAGATCCCGGTGCAGCTGGGCGGTGGCATCCGTGATCTGGACACCATCGAGCGCTATCTGGATGACGGCATCAGCGACATCATCATCGGCACCGCAGCGGTCAAGAGCCCCGGCTTCCTGAAGGACGCCTGCAGCGCCTTCGGCGGCCACATCATCGTGGGCCTGGACGCCAAGGACGGCAAGGTGGCCACCGACGGCTGGAGCAAGCTCACCGGCCACGAGGTGATCGACCTGGCCCGCAAGTTCCAGGACTACGGCGTCAACGGCGTGATCTACACCGACATCGGCCGCGACGGCATGCTCACCGGCATCAACATCGAGGCCACGGTGAAGCTGGCCCAGGCGCTCACCATCCCGGTGATCGCCTCGGGCGGCCTGTCCAACATGGCCGACATCGAACGCCTGTGCGCGGTGGAGAGCGAAGGCATCGAAGGCGTGATCTGCGGCCGCAGCATCTACAGTGGCGCGCTGGATTTCGCTGCGGCGCAGAAGCGGGCTGACGAGCTGGCGGGCTGAGCGCCCGCCAGGCGCCTGCGTTCAAGCCTGCGTCCGTGTGCGGCGGGCAGCCCAACCCAGCACGCCCAGGCCGGCAATCAGCATGGCGCAAGTCTGTGGCTCGGGCACCTGCGTGACGAAGGCGCGGATCTCGCCGCCGCCGAACGTGGACGTGTGGATGTTGAAGTACGCCTGCCCGGAGGTCAGGTTCGCCAGCAGGCGGTCCCGCGCGCCGTTGGCCGTGCCACCACTGGCCGTGACGAAGCCGCCGCCGTACATCGTGGTCAGCGACAGATCGATGACGCGCGTGTAGGCGTCGGTGATGCCTGCAGCAAACCCCGGCAGGCGGCCGTTCTCGGCCAGCGCAACGCCGGCCGTGCCGGTGAACGGGGCGGCCGTGCAGCAGTGGATGTGCGCGTTGGCCGTTGTCCCGGACAAGCCTTTCCAGTCGGCCTGGATGAAGAGCGTGTTGTCGAGCTCGTCGTATTCAAGCCGCAGCGTGCCGCTGCCGGTGGCGCCAGCGGCCTCTGGCGCGAACGTGCCTTCAAAGATGGTCAGGTGAGCCTGTGCGGCGCCGGCGACTGACAGCATCGAGGCAAACAACAGCGACTTCATGTCGGAAACTCCTGGTGGTGGGGAAGGGCATGCCAACCCTGCGTACGCGGCACACGATGTCATTCATGCCCGCCTGCCGGACTTCGAACAGGGGAGCGGGTGAACCCTCAAGTGATTGCCGGGATAATCTGGCCATGCTCGCCAAACGCATCATTCCCTGTCTCGACGTCACCGGCGGCCGCGTCGTCAAGGGCGTCAACTTCGTCGAGCTGCGCGATGCCGGCGACCCGGTGGAGATCGCCGCGCGCTACAACGAGCAGGGCGCCGACGAACTCACCTTCCTCGACATCACCGCCACCAGCGACGGCCGCGACCTGATCCTGCACATCATCGAGGCGGTGGCCTCGCAGGTGTTCATCCCGCTCACCGTGGGCGGCGGCGTGCGCACCGTGGCCGATGTGCGGCGACTGCTCAACGCCGGGGCCGACAAGGTCAGCTTCAATTCCGCCGCCATCGCCAACCCGCCGGTGATCCAGGAGGCCTCGGCCCGCTACGGTGCCCAGTGCATCGTGGTGGCCATCGATGCCAAGCGCCGCCAGGGCGACGACCTGGCGGCGCGCGGCCCGGGCTGGGATGTCTACAGCCACGGCGGGCGCAAGAACATGGGGATCGATGCAGTGGCCTGGGCCAGGCAGATGGCCGAGTTCGGCGCCGGCGAGATCCTGCTGACCAGCATGGACCGCGACGGCACCAAGATCGGCTTCGACCTGGAACTGACCCGCGCGGTCAGCGACGCGGTGCCGGTGCCAGTGATCGCCTCGGGCGGCGTGGGCGCGCTGCAGCACCTGGCCGAGGGCATCCAGATCGGCGGCGCCGACGCGGTGCTGGCGGCCAGCATCTTCCACTACGGTGAATTCACCGTGGGCCAGGCCAAGGCGATGATGGCCCAGCACGGCATCCCGGTGCGGCTGTGAAGCCGCCGGCGGCAGGCGGCCCGCCGCGTGAAGTGCGCTTGATCGGCGGCAGTCTCAAGCGCAGCAAGTTGCCGGTGGCCGACCGGCCCGGCCTGCGGCCGACGCCCGACCGGGTGCGCGAGACGCTGTTCAACTGGCTGGGTCAGGATCTCACCGGCTGGCGGGTGCTGGATGCGTTTGCCGGCAGTGGCGCGCTGGGCTTCGAGGCGGCGTCGCGCGGCGCCACGGAGGTGCAGCTGCTCGAACGCGATCCAGTGCTGGCCCGCAGCCTGCAAGCCAGCCAGGACCGGCTGCAGGCCACCACGCTGCGGGTGGATTGCGCCGATGCCGTTGCCTGGATGGCCCGCTGCGCGCCGGCCCGCTTCGACCTGGTGCTGCTCGACCCGCCCTTCGATGCCGGCTTGCAGGCGCCGGCACTGGCGGTAGCGGCCCCGCTGCTGGTGGCGGGCGGCCTGCTGTACCTGGAATCACCGGCCGCGCTGCCGCCGGCCGAGATCCCGCGCGAATTTGCACTTTCGCGACAAGGCCGTGCCGGCGCGGTGCACTATCATTTGCTGCGCCGCAACACCTGATCCGCCCCAAGCGGACGCCGCCAGATTGCGCGCAGCCGCCACAGGAGACGCCCGTGACCCAGGCCAAGTTCATGACCGCCGTCTACCCCGGCACCTTCGACCCGATGACGTTGGGTCATGAAGACCTGATGGCACGCTCGTCGCGGCTGTTCGACAAGCTGATCCTGGCGGTGGCCGCTGGCCACCACAAGCGCACGATGTTCACCATCGCCGAGCGCATGGACATCGCCCGCGAGATCGCCAAGCCCTACGGCAATGTGGAGGTGATCCCGTTCCGCGGCCTGCTGCGCGACTTCGTCGTCGGCAACAACGGCAACGTGGTGGTGCGCGGCCTGCGCGCCGTCAGCGACTTCGACTATGAATTCCAGATGGCCGGCATGAACCGTCAACTGATGCCCGAGGTGGAGACGTTGTTCCTCACGCCCAGCGACCAGTACCAGTTCGTCAGCAGCACCTTCGTGCGCGAGATTGCCACCCTGGGCGGTGATGTCTCCAAGTTCGTGGCACCCTCCGTGTTGGCGCGGTTGAAGGAACGTGTGGCCCGGCCGCCCGCTGAGGAATAGCCCCCCATGGCCCTGATGATCACGGACGAGTGCATCAACTGCGACGTCTGCGAGCCCGAATGCCCGAACCAGGCCATCTCGATGGGGCCGGAGTTCTACGAGATCGCGCCCGACAAGTGCACCGAGTGTGTCGGCCACTTTGACGAGCCGCAGTGCGTGCAGGTGTGCCCGGTGGCCTGCATCCCGGTCAACCCCGACCGGGTGGAGACCCGCGACCAGCTCTGGTCGAAGTACCGGCTGCTGATCGCCAGCGCCACGCCCTGAGCGGAGCGGGTTTCAGGCCTGGCTGAGCCGCCTGGCCTTGCTGGTCTTGGGCTTCTTCGCTTTTGCCTTCGCCTTGTCTTGCACCAGCTTCCGGGCGGCGGCGGCGTCAGCGCGTGCGCGTTCGGCCTCGCTGGGGCCGATGCGCGCGGCCAGTTGGCCGGTGGCTGCCTGCTCCCGTCCCCGCCGCTCGTCGGCCAGGGCGTCGGCCTGCGCGGCCGTCTGTCGCTGCAGTGCCTGGGCCTGCTGGCGCTGCGCATCGGTGCGGGCATCGTCGGCGGCAATCCGCTGGCCGCCAGGGCAGGGCGTGCTGCCGTAGGTGTTGCCGCAGCGGTAGACGCCGGCATCCTGCGCCCGGGCCGGCGCCAGCAACAGCGCGGTTGCCAGGGCGAGCATCGGCAGACTCCAGGCAACTGTGTGACGGCTTTGGGGCATCCAGGGCTCCTTGCGGTGGTGGCCCGCGCGTCAGCGTTCGGGCGGGGTGGTGTCGGTGGGCGGGGGCGCGTCGGCCGGCCGTGGCGGCTTGGGCCGCGGCGGCTTGGCGTGGACCTTGTGCATGGCGCCGGCCAGATCGCCGGCCAGCAGCAGCGGCAGCGTGGCCAGCGAGTCGGCCACGCATTTGTCGATGGCGATGCGGTCGTCCAGCGGCGGCTTGCGCAGCACCCAGTTGGCCACTTCGCTGCGCACGCCCGGGTGGCCGATGCCGATGCGCAGGCGCCAGAAGTCGGGCGAGCCCAGTTGCGCCAGGATGTCTTTCAGGCCGTTGTGGCCGGCCGCGCCGCCGCCTTGCTTCAGCTTCATCTGGCCGGGCAGCAGGTCGAGCTCGTCATGCACCACCAGGATCTGCGCCGGCTCGATCTTGAAGAACCGCGCCAGCGGCGCCACCGACTGGCCCGACAGGTTCATGTAGGTCATCGGCTGCAGCAGCCACACGGGGCCCTGGGGCTGGTTGACGCGGGCCACCTGGCCCTTGTAGTTGCGGTCGAAGGCCAGGTGCCCGCCCAGCTGGCGCGCGGCCGCGTCCACCCACCAGAAGCCGGCGTTGTGGCGGGTGTCTTCGTATTCGGGGCCGGGGTTGCCCAGGCCGACGATCAGGCGAATCATGGAGTGGTGGCGAGGTTGGAGGGTTCCAGAGGCCGCAATGCAGCGCGGGCACCATCGGCCAGCGCGCGGCCGATGCGGTCGAGCACGCCGGCACGCAGCGGCGTCTCGGCGGCGGGTGGTGCGTCGGTGGTGTCGGCGTCGGCCGTGGAGCGCAGCTTCCACTGGTGCCAGTGCAGGCGCACATCCACATGCACCTCGGGGTGCAGCGCGGCCAGCGCGCCACTGGCCAGGCCGGGTGCGGCCATCAGCTCGGGCACCACGGCCACGCCCCAGCCCATCACCGCGGCGCGGGTCTGGGCCTCGGTGGACGGCACATGCCGTTCCACCAGGCGCGGCTCGGTCACGCCGAAGGCCTGGCCCACCCACACTGCGTGGTTGTCGTCCTTGCGGTTGAACACCAGCCAGGGCAGCTTGGCGAAGTTGGCGCGGTGCAGGCCCTGCGGCAGCGCCTGGGCGATGAAGCCGGGGCTGCCCACCGCCACATAGCGCATGCTGCCCAGCGGCGTGGCGGTGCAGCCACGCAGCGCCTCGGCCACGGTGCTGACGCAGCCCAGCACCGTGCCTTCGCGCAGGCTTTCGTGGGTGAAGTCCTGGTCGTCGACGATCAGCTCCAGGCCGAAGCCTTCGGCCAGGCCGGCCTGCACCACCGGCTGCAGCGCCGGCAGCACCCAGGTGGCCAGGCTGTCGGCATTCACCGCGATCGGCAGGCGTTCATCGTGCTGGCCCTGGGCGCCCAGCTCGCGGGCGATGTCGGCACGCATGGCCTGCATCTGGCGGGCATAGCGCAGCAGCAGCTTGCCGGGCTCGGTGAGGCGCAGCGGACGCGAGCGCACCACCAGCAGCCGGCCCAGGCCGGTCTCCAGCGCCCGCAGCCGCTGCGAGACGGCCGACTGGGTGATGGCCAGCCGCTGCGCTGCACGCTCGAAGCTGCCGGCATCGGCCAGGGCGGCCAGGCATTCCAGGGCGGCGGGGTCGAAGGCGTTCATCGTGGGGACACTGTAAACGGCGCGCCCCAATGACAAGGCCCCTCCGAGGAGGGGCCTGGAAGGGGGAGACGGGCGGCTGGCGCAGCCGCCGCGGCATCACTTCTTGGGGGCGGCCTTCTTGGCGGCGGCCTTCTTGGCCGGCACGGCGGCGACGACCGGTGCCACTTCTTCCTCGATCTTCGGCGCGGTGGCCGAGACGATCACCGGGTTCACCTTGCCGTGCTTCACGACCTTGATGCCCTCGGGCAGCTTCAGGTCGGACACATGCAGCGACTGGCCCTTGACCAGGCCGCTCAGCTCGACAGCGATGAACTCGGGCAGCTGGGTGGCCAGGCACTCGATCTCGACTTCCGTGGCGACGTGGTTGACCAGGCACTTGTCGGTCTTGACGGCCACCGACAGCTCTTCGCCAGAGAAGTGCAGCGGCACCTTCTTGCGCAGCTTGGTGGTCTCGTCCACACGCTGGAAGTCCACGTGCAGCACCTGCTGCTTCCAGGGGTGCATCTGGAAGTCACGCAGCAGCACCTTCTGGGTGGTGCCGGCCAGGTCCATCTCGAGGATGGAGCTGTGGAAGGCTTCCTTCTTCAGCGCGAAGTACAGCGCGTTGTGGTCGAGTTCGATCATGGCGGGAGTGCCGGCGCCGAAGACGATGCCGGGCACCTTGCCGCCCATGCGCAGGCGGCGGCTCGCTCCGGTCCCCTGCAGATTGCGCTCGAAAGCGGTGAATTTCATGGTTGCTCCATGTGTGGGGCCCGCGACCAGGCCACCGGGGTGAAGGCGCCGGCAGGATGCCGGCACCGGGTACGACCGATCAGAAGTTGGCGTTCTGCTCGGCGAAAAGCGACGTGACCGATTCGCCGTCGGAGATGCGGCGGATGGTCTCGGCAAACAGGAAGGCCACCGACAGCTGGCGGATCTTCTTGCAGGCCTTGGCCGCATCCGACAGCGGAATGGTGTTGGTGATCACCACTTCATCGAGCTGGCTGCCGGCGATGCGGTCGACCGCCGGGCCCGACAGGATGGGGTGGGTGCAGTAGGCGAAGACGCGCTTGGCGCCACGCTCCTTCAGCACCTCGGCGGCTTTGACCAGCGTGCCGGCGGTGTCGATCATGTCGTCCATGATCACGCAGTTGCGGCCTTCGATCTCGCCGATCACGTGCATCACTTCCGACACGTTGGCGCGCGGGCGGCGCTTGTCGATGATGGCGAGGTCGCTGCCCAGCTGCTTGGCCAGCGCCCGGGCCCGCACCACGCCGCCGACGTCGGGCGACACCACCACCAGGTCGGGGTAGGCCTTGCTCTTCAGGTCGGACAGCAGCACCGGGCTGGCGTAGATGTTGTCGACCGGGATGTCGAAGAAGCCCTGGATCTGGTCGGCGTGCAGGTCCATCGTCAGCACGCGCTCGACGCCCACCGTCTCCAGCAGGTTGGCCACCACCTTGGCCGAGATCGGCACGCGCATCGACCGTGGCCGGCGGTCCTGCCGGGCATAGCCGAAATACGGGATCACGGCGGTGATGCGGCGGGCGCTGGCGCGCTTCAACGCATCGACCATGATCAGCAGTTCCATCAGGTTCTCGTTGGTCGGTGCGCAGGTGCTCTGCACCACGAACACGTCGCGGGCGCGCACGTTCTGGTGCAATTCGACCGTCACTTCACCGTCGGAGAACCGGCCCACCGTGGCCTTGCCCAGTTCCACCCCCAGGCTCTTGGCCATCTCTTGCGCCAGGGCGGGATTCGCGTTGCCGGTGAACAGCACGGTGTTGAACAGCACGGTACGTTCTCCGTCAGGCCTGAAACCGCTAGGGTGGTGGGATCTTGGAAGAGGTTTGGCAGGGGAGGAAGGACTCGAACCCTCGCATGTCGGAATCAAAATCCGATGCCTTGACCAACTTGGCGACTCCCCTACACAGGACCCGGCTTGCGCCGTGCCCCTGAACTCGTCAGCTGGACCAATCCACCAGGGGATGCTGGTCCAGACTGCGGCACATCCGCCCCACCCACCCGGCCGGAAGATCCGGCCAGTTTGTCGCCATGGGTGAAGCGACTGCGCCTGCCCTCGCAAACACGGCACTGCCGGAGCCCGACATCCGGCTGTTGCCGAAGCGGGCTTCCAACCACCGGGCGACTTGCGTCACCTCGGGGCAGCTGGCTTCGGCCGGGGGCTGCAAATCATTGCGGCCGTATCCTGATCCGAGCATCACTGCGAGCTGGGCGTCTGCGAGAAAGCTCATGACTATAACAGGTTCGGTGTCGCGAACCAAGAGCGGGCTGCCAAAAATCGCCGCGGTGGCGATCGGCGGGGCCGGCTTGACCACCGCCAGCGCCTGCGGCGGCAGGGCGCCGTCGGGCAGCGGATGCAACTGCTCGCCGATGCCGCCGACGAAGGCATTGCGGCCGCCGACGAAGAACGGCACATCGGCGCCCAGCGTGAGCGCGATGGCCAGCAGCCGCTCGCGCGGCCAATGCAGGCCCCAGAGCCGGTTCAACGCCAGCAGGGTGCTGGCGGCGTCGGAGCTGCCGCCGCCCAGGCCGGCGCCCCAGGGCACCTGCTTCAGCACCGACAGGTCGGCGCCCAGCGTGGTGCCGCTGGCCTGCTGCAGCGCGCGGGCGGCGCGCAGGCTCAGGTCGTCGTCGGGCAAGGCCGGCCCCAGGTCATGGCGCTGCAGCCGGCCGTCGCTGCGGCACTCGAAGTGCAGCGTGTCGCACCAGTCGATCAGCACGAAGACCGATTGCAGCAGGTGGTAGCCGTCGGCACGCCGGCCCACCACATGCAGGAACAGGTTCAGCTTGGCCGGGGCCGGCACGTCGTACAGCGTGGTCAGGCTCATCCCGCCACCTCCAGCCGGGCGCGCACGGTGATGGCCGGCGGCGCCAGGCGCACCGCCTCCAGCGCGCCGTCCGCCCAGCGGGACAGGTCGATCTGCCAGCCCAGCTGATGGAAGCCGGGCTGGCCGTCGGGCCGCGGCTGGCTGGGCGCACCGGCCCAGGCGCGGCCGCGCAGCCAGCTGAACAGCGCGGCCATCGGCAGCGGCTCACCCAGCGCGGCCTGGCCCAGGCTGTCGAGGTCGGCATGGCGGGTCTCGCTGGCGCCGCTGCGCAGCACCGCGCTGCCAGGCGACCAGTCGGCCCGTGCGGCGGTGGCGCCCAAGGGGCCGCTCAGCACCAGGCTGCCGCGTTCGGCATCGCCGCTGAGGTCGAAGCCGGCGCTGACGGCGCGCTCTGGCTGGCCGTCCACCCGCACCGACAGGCGGCCGCTCAGCACCCCCGTGGCCGGTGGCGGCACGCTGGCGCAGGCGGTCAGCCCGGCCAGTGCCGCGAGTGCGGCCAGCCGCCCCAGGCCCGACAGCGTCAAAGGCCGACCTTCAGCCGCGCCAGGGTCTCGCGCAGCACCTCGTTGCTGGCGTCGCGGCCGCGGGCTTCCTGCCAGACGCGGCGGGCCTCGTCGCGCTGGCCCTGGGCCCACAGCACCTCGCCCAGGTGGGCGGCGATCTCGGTGTCGGGCCGGGCCGCGTAGGCCTGGCGCAGCAGGCGCAGGGCCTCGTCCTTGTTGCCGAGACGGAACTCCACCCAGCCCAGGCTGTCGGTGATGAACGGGTCGCCGGGCGACAGCTCCAGCGCACGCACGATCAGCGCCCGCGCCTCGGGCAGGCGCAGGCCGCGGTCGGCCAGCGAATAGCCCAGGGCATTGTGGGCATGCGGATGGTCGGGCTTGAGGGCGATCACCCGGCGCAGCAGGCGCTCCATCTCGGGCAGGCGGTCGAGCTTCTCCTCGACCATGGCCTGTTCGTAGATCAGGTCGGTGTCGTCGGGAAAGCGCTGGCTGGCCGTGGCCAGCACGGTGGCGGCGTCCTGCCAGCGCTTGATGTCGCGCAGCAGCTGGGCCTCGGCCACCAGCTTGGCGCGGGCGTCGTCGCCGGTGCGCTCGGGCACGGCCTGGATCAGCGCGCGGGCCTCCTTCAGCTGGCCCTGGCGGGCCATCAGGCCGGCGCGGCGGGCCTGCACCTCCAGCAGGCGCTGCGGGTTTTCGACCTTGGCCAGCCAGGTCTCGGCGGTCTTCAGGTCGCCGCGCTGCTCGGCCGCCTGGGCCAGCAGCAGCCAGGCCTGGGTCAGGTCACGTGCGCCATCGGCGGCGGGCGGCGGCGCTTCGTCGTCGTCCTCGGTGTCGCTGGCGGTGCTGCCGGTGGCAGCACCGGCGGCATTGGCGGCAGCCACGGCTGCCGGCGGCGTGGCGCCGGCCAGTTCCACGAAGCGCAGCAGCGCAGTCTCGGCCTCCTTGGGCTGCTTCAGCTCCAGCCGCAGCGCGCCCAGGGTCAGCCAGGGGTCGGGCAGGGCCGGGCGCTGCAGCGTCAGGCGTTCGAGCTGGCGCGTGGCCTCGGCATAGCGCTGGCCCTGGGCCAGGGTGCGCACATAGGCCAGGCGCACCGCCGGTTCGGCGTCGTCGCGGGCCAGGTAGTCGGTGACCAGGGCCTCGGCCCCGGCCGTTGCAGGCACCATCTCCAGTGCCAGCAGCGCAGGGCCGGTGGCAGCCGGGTCATCGGCCACGGCGGCACGGGCCAGACCCACGGCCTGCACCGGCAGGCCGGCCGACAGGTGGGCACGGCCCAGCGCGACGCGGGCGGCCGTGCGGGTGGCAGGCTGGTCCAGCCAGGGGGTGAACAGGCGGCTGGCCAGGGCCAGGGCCTTCTGCTGGTCAGGCAGGCGGGCCAGCACCCGCGGCAGGCTGGCGATCAGGCCCGGGCGCTCCATCACCGGCGCGGCGGCCAGCCAGGCGGTCAGCGGCTCGGCCAGGGCCTCGCCGCGGTTCAGGGCGAGCAGGATCTGCACCTGGTAGCGCATGGCCGCCAGCGACTGCGGCCGCGCCTCGCGCCAGGCCTGGGTGGCCGCCAGCGCCTGGTCACCGGCGCGGGCCTGCAGCGCGATCTCGACGGCGCGCTGGAACAGGTCATCGTCGGATTGCCGCCGTGCAGCGTCCAGGATCACCTGGTAGGCATTGCCGGGCCGGCCTTCCTTCAGTTCCAGCTCGCCGATCAGCAGCTGGTAGAACAGTGGCGCATCCAGAGCCGATGGCGGCGGTGGTGGTGTCTTGGCCGCGGCCGCGGCCGGTGCGGCGGATGTGTCGGCCTGGGCCAGCGCGTGGCCGCCGGACAGGGCCATCAGCGCGGCCGTCAGCAGATGCAGTGCCGGCTTGGCCGGCCGCTGGCGGGGCGGGCGGGGACCGCAGGTGCGGACATGGGGGCCGGTCATCGGGACTCCTGGAAGCTGCGGATCATTCTAGGAGGCCACCGCTCGGGCATGGTTCACCCGGCGGATGGCCCTGAAGACCGGCCACCATAATCTGGCCATGCCCGAACTGCCCGAGGTGGAAGTCACACGCGCCAGCCTGGCCGACCGGCTGCAGGGCGCCCAGGTGCGGGGGGTGCGGCTGGGCAAGCCGCTGCGCTGGCCGCTGGGCGTGGCGCCCGAGCAGTTGCACGGCCGCCAGGCCGGCACCCTGCTGCGGCGGGGCAAGTACCTGTGGCTGCCGCTGGCCGGCAGCGATCCGGCCGCCGATGCCACGCCCGGGGCCGGCTTGCTGCTGCACCTGGGCATGTCCGGCTCGCTGAACCTGGCCGACACACCGGGCGAACCCGGCCCGCATGACCACTTCGAGCTGCACACCAGCCGCGGCACGCTGCGGCTGACCGACCCGCGGCGCTTCGGCGCAGTGGTCTGGTCCGACGCACTGCAGGCCGACCCGGCGGCCAAGCTGCTGGCCAACCTGGGCGCCGAACCGTTCGATCCCGCCTTCACGCCGCTGCAGCTGCACGCCGCGCTGCGCGGCCGCCGCACGCCGATCAAGGCGGCGCTGCTGGCCGGCGACGTGGTGGTGGGCGCCGGCAACATCTATGTCAGCGAGGCACTGCACCGTGCCGGCATCGACCCGCGCACCCGCTGCGGCAGCCTGAGCCGCCCGCGCTGCGAGCGCCTGCTGGCCGCCCTGCGGCTGACACTGGCGCGCGCCATCGACCTGGGCGGCTCGACGTTGCGCGATTTCAAGGATGCACACGGCATGGCGGGCGCCTTCCAGGACGAGGCACTGGTGTATGGCCGCGAGGGCCAGACCTGTGCCCGCTGCGGCGGCACCATCCGGCGCATCGTGCAGGCGCAGCGCTCCACCTACTTCTGCGGCGGCTGCCAGCGGCGATGAAGAAGTCACGCCGGATCGGGCCGCCGGAGGCCGCTCCGGCATCCTGCAAGCTGTGCGGCCAGGGCCTGCGCTACGATGGATTCTTCACACGCCACAGCCTCGCATGTCGACCACCCTGCTGACGCGCCTGGACTCGCTGGCCCACTGGCGGCGCCTGCTCGACCGATCGATCGAGCAGCTGGCCGCGGGCATGGAGTCCAACGGCCTGCTCGACGCGCCTGGCCGCGCCCTGGCCGCGGCGGTGCGCCAGCGGCTGGCCTCCGATCGGCTGGTGGTGGCCTTCGTGGCCGAGTTCTCGCGCGGCAAGTCCGAGCTGATCAACGCGCTGTTCTTCGCCGACACCGGCCGCCGCGTGCTGCCGGCCACGCCCGGACGCACCACCATGTGCCCGGTGGAACTGGCCTGGGATGCCCAGCAACCGCCGGCGCTGGCGCTGCTGCCCATCGCCACCCGCGCCGGCGGCCAGACCGTGTTGGCCCTGCGCGAGCAGCCTGCGCTGTGGCACGAGGTGCCGCTGCCGGTGGGCGATGGCGCCGCGCTGGCCGAGGCGCTGCAGGCCGTCACCCGCGTGCAGAAGGTGACGCTGGCCGAGGCCCGCGCACTGGGCTTCTGGTCCGACGAGCATCCGGCCGACAACCCGCCGCTGGATGCGCAGGACATGGTCGAGGTGCCAGCCTGGCGCCATGCGCTGATCAACTACCCGCATCCGCTGCTCAAGCGCGGCCTGGTGGTGCTGGACACCCCCGGCCTGAATGCCATCGGCGCTGAGCCCGAGCTGACGCTGTCGCTGCTGCCCTCGGCCCATGCTGCGGTGTTCCTGCTGGCGGCGGACACCGGTGTCACCCGCACCGACCTGGCAGTCTGGCGCGAACACCTCGGCGACCGCGGCTGCGAGCGCTTCGTGGTGCTCAACAAGATCGACACCCTGGCCGATCCGCTGCTCGATGCCGCCGCCGTGGCCGCCCAGGTGCAGCGCCAGTGCGATGACGCCGCGGCCACGCTGGGCATCGACGGCAGCCGGGTGTTCCCGATCTCGGCGCGCCAGGCCCTCACTGCCCGCATGCACGGCGACGCCGACGGTGAAGCCGCCAGCGGCCTGCAGCGCCTGGAGGATGCGCTGCTCAACGGGCTGCTGCCGCAGCGCAGCCAGGTGATCGGCCGCATGGTCGAGGACGGCGTGCTGGCGCTGCAGCAGCATGGTCAGGCCCGGCTGGCCGAGCGCATGCGCCAGCAGGCCGACCAGCTGGCCGAGCTGCGCAGCCTGCGCGGCAAGAGCGCGGCGCGGCTGCAGCTGATGGGCCGCCGGCTGGAAGGCGAGGCGGCCGAGTTCGAGCTGTGCGCGCCCAAGCTGTCGGCGCTGCGCGCGGTGCTGCTGCGCCAGCAGCAGACGGTGCTGGACAGCCTGTCGAGCGACCGCTTGCGCGACCTGCTGCGCGAGATGCGCGAGGGCAGCCGCGGCACGTTGTTCAAGCTGGGCGCGGCCAAGGCCTTTGCCCGCCTGGGCGACCAGCTGCAGGCCACGGTGGTCCAGGCCGAACGGGGCCTGGATGAACTGGACCAGATGCTGCGCGCCAGCGTGCAGCCGCTGAACACCGAGTACGGCCTGAACCTGGAGGTGCCGATGCGCCCTGCCATCGATGGCCACGGGCATGATCTGGACCGGGTGCGCGAGGGCTACAGCCGCTATGTCGGCATCACCCAGATCTGGCGTCTGGCCCAGCCCGATTTCATCGACCGGTTCTGCCGTCTGCTGCATTCCCGCGTGCGGGTGGTGTTCGACGGCATCAGCCACGATGTGGAGCAGTGGGTGCAGCTGGTCAGCCACCAGATCGACACCCAGCTGCGGGACCGACGCCAGGCCCTGGCGCAGCGGCGCGAGTCGCTGACGCGCATCCGCCAGGCCGAGGACGGCCTGGAGCGCAGCATCGCCGGGCTGGAATCGCTGGAGACGCAATGCGAGCGCCTGGCCGGCCAGCTGGCCACCGATGTCGACCGCCTGCGCCACCTGGCCACCATGCCGCCATCGGCCGCGTCGGCCGCGTCGGCCACTGCCACCGGCGTGCCGCCACGGCCCGGGCACCTGCAGCTGGTGCAGCCGGCCGCCACTGCCGCGGCCTGAGCGCCACGCCGCATCGCCGATGATGGCGGCATGACGCCGCCTCTGCCTGCCGCCGCACCGCTGCCACCGATTGCGACAACCCTGATCGCCTGGCAGCGCCAGCATGGCCGCCACAGCCTGCCCTGGGTGGGCAGCCGCGATCCGTACCGGGTGTGGCTGTCGGAGATCATGCTGCAGCAGACCCAGGTCAGCGTGGTGCTGGACTACTACCAGCGCTTCCTCGACCGCTTTCCCGACGTGGCCGCGCTGGCCGTCGCGCCGCAGGACGACGTGCTGGCCCTGTGGAGCGGCCTGGGTTACTACAGCCGGGCGCGCAACCTGCACCGGTGTGCCCAGGTGGTGGTGGCCGACCACGGCGGCCGTTTCCCGCCCAGCAGCGCCGCGCTGGCCGAACTGCCGGGCATTGGCCGATCGACCGCCGCGGCGATCGCCGCCTTCTGCTTCGGTGAACGTTGCGCCATCCTCGATGGCAACGTCAAGCGGGTGCTGGGCCGGGCCCTGGGCTTTGCCGGTGACCTGGCCCAGGCGCGGCAGGAGAAGGCGCTGTGGCAGCTGGCCGAGGCGCTGTTGCCGCAGACCGGCACCGATGGCGCCATCCAGGCCTACACCCAGGGCCTGATGGACCTGGGTGCATCGCTGTGCAGCCTGCGCCGGCCGGCCTGCGATGCCTGTCCGCTGGCCGGCCTGTGCGTGGCCCGGGCCCAGGGCATGCCCGAGGCCTATCCGGTGAAGACGCGCAAGCTCAAGCGGGGCCGGCGCGCCCACCTGCTGCTGTGGCTGGATTGGGGCGACCGGGTGTGGCTGGTGCAGCGCCCGCAGACCGGCGTGTGGGCCGGCCTGTGGAGCCTGCCGGAGTTCGATACCGAGGCCGCGCTGTGGGCGCTGACGGCCGCCTGGCCGGGCGAGGGCCGGCTGCTGCCGCCAGTGGTGCATGTGCTGACCCACCTGGACTGGACCCTGCAGCCCTGCCATTGGCCGCTGCCGACCGCGCTGACTGCCGAGCAACGCCAGGCCATCGAGGCGGCGCTGCCACCCGGCCGCTGGGTGCCGCGCGCGGATGCGCTGGCACTGGGCCTGTCGACGCCGATCCGCCGCTGGCTGGAGACCGGCCCGCCGGCCTGATGGCAGGCCGGCGGCGGGCCTACAGCAGACCCTTGCCCTGCAGGTAGTCCTGCACCAGCTGCAGGCGCAGCACCGGTTCGTCCAGCGCCATCAGCCGCTGCTTGGCGGCGCCGGAGATCGGCAGGATCTCGCACCAGCGGTTGGCCACCCAGCCGGCATCGTCCAGCGCATGCGGCTGCAGGAAGGGGTGGTGGCCCTGGCCGTCCAGCGCCTCGATGGCCCGGCCCAGGGCGTCGGCAGCCGGTTGCAACTCGGCCGGCAGGGGCACTGCAGGATCGGGGGCGCCGGCGGTGGCGGCGGCCAGCCACAGGCCATCGTCACGCTGGTGGGTGGCGCCCAGGTGCACCCGCAACCCGCCGGTGCAGCGC
This sequence comes from Pseudaquabacterium pictum, assembly GCF_005403045.1. Lineage (GTDB taxonomy): Bacteria > Pseudomonadota > Gammaproteobacteria > Burkholderiales > Burkholderiaceae_C > Pseudaquabacterium > Pseudaquabacterium pictum. Next base: position 113,114 of record NZ_BJCL01000008.1, on the reverse strand, counting down.
ACCCGCAGGATGCCGGGCTGCTCGGCGTCCACCTCCTGCACGTGGGCCAGCACGCCCACCGCCTCCAGCAGCGTCTTGCCGCTGCCGGCACCGCGCAGCTCGCTGCCCTGGCGGATGTGCACCACGGCGAAGGGCTCGTTGGTGCGCAGGCAGTGGCTGACCAGATCGAGGTAGCGCGCCTCGAACACCTTCAGCGGCAGCAGCCCGCCGGGGAACAGCACCGTGCCCAGCGGGAACAGCGGCAGCGCTGTCCAGGGGCCGGCTCCGGCCTGGGGTGCGGCGGCGGTGGTCAATCGCCGGCCACCAGTTCGCGGTGGCGCACCACGGTGGCGCCGTGGTCGGCAAACCGCCGGCCCAGCTGCTCGACCATGTAGACCGAGCGGTGCTGGCCACCGGTGCAGCCGATGGCCACGGTGACATAACCGCGTTGGTCGGTGGCCAGCGCCGGCAGCCAGCGGCGGATGAAGGTCTCGATCTGCGACAACATCTCCGCCGCCTCGGGCTGGCCGGCCAGGAATTGCGCCACCGGCGCATCGCGGCCGGTCAGCGCCCGCAGGTCACGCTCGTAGTAGGGATTGGGCAGCACCCGCACATCGAACACATAGTCGGCATCCAGCGGCACACCGTACTTGAAGGCGAAGCTCTCGAAGACCAGGGTGATGCGGCTGTTGGCGGCAGCCACCAGGTCGCGCACATGGCTGCGCAGGCCGGCCGGGCGCAGCGTGCTGGTGTCGATGACGGTGGACAACTCGCGCAGCTCGGCCAGCATCAGGCGTTCCAGCTCGATGGCCTCGATCAGCGCATGCTGCCCGCTGCCGTCGGCCTCGGGCTGGCTCAGCGGGTGCGGGCGGCGGGTCTCGGAGAAGCGGCGCACCAGGGTGTCGGTGCTGGCGTCGAGGAACAGCGGGCGGATGGCCACGCCTTCACGGCGCAGTTCGTCGATCAGTGGCACCAGCACCGGCAGCGAGCCGGCCGTGCGCACATCCACCGCGATGGCCACCTTCTGGGTGTAGCGCGGATGGCTCAGGCCCATGTACTCGCGCAGCAGCTCGGGCGGCAGGTTGTCGACGCAGAAATAGCCGGCATCCTCCAACGCATGCAGCGCCACCGACTTGCCCGAGCCCGAGATGCCGGTGATCAGCACCAGCTCGCGCAACACGGTGCCGGGTGCGGGCAGCGTGGACGGATCACCCGGAATGGTGCTCATGCCTTGCTGCGCCGGCGTGGCGCCGGTGGCGGAGTGGGTGTGTCCACAGCGGGAGGAACGGCCTGCTGCAGCATGGCCTGGGCATGGGCCAGGCTGGTGCTGCCCAGGCGGTCGCCGCCCAGCATGCGGGCCACCTCGGCCACGCGGGCCTCGCCGGCCACCGGGGCCACGGTGCTGGTGGTGGCGCCATCCGGCCCCAGCGCCTTGCTGACGACGTAGTGGTGGTCGGCGCAGGCGGCCACCTGGGCCAGGTGGGTGACGGCCAGCACCTGGCGCTGGCGGCCCAGCTGCTTCATCAGCGCACCGACGGTGTCGCCCACGGCGCCGCCGATGCCGGCGTCGATCTCGTCGAAGATCAGCGTGCCGGCGCCGTCGGCCGAGGCCTGGGCGGTGGTGACGGCGATCGCCAAGGCCAGGCGCGACAGCTCACCGCCCGAGGCCACCTTGGCCAGCGGCCGCGGCGTGCTGCCGGCATGCCCGGCAACCAGGAACTCCACCGTCTCCAGCCCCTGGCTTTGCGGTGCGGCCAGCGGCTGCAGTGCCACCTCGAACCGGCCACCGGCCATGCCCAGGCCCTGCATCGCCTGGCTGACCTGGGCGCCCAGCGGGCCGGCGGCCTGGGCGCGGGCGGCGCTGACGCGTTTTGCTTCTGCCTGGTGATGGCGGTCGGCCTCGGCCAGCGCGGCCTCGAGCGCTGCGGTGTCGGTGGCGGCGTCCAGCTGGGCCAGCTCGGCGCGCCACTGCGCCAGCAGGGCCGGCAGCTCCGCCGGCGGGCGGCGGTAGCGGCGGGCCAGGCCCATCCAGGCGGCCATGCGCTCGTCCAATTCGGCCAGGCGCTGCGGGTCGAGATCGGCGCGGCCCAGGTAGGCATTCAGCGCGTGGGCGGCATCCTGCAGCTGGGCCTGGGCGCCGTGCAGGGCTTCCAGGATGGGCGCGATGCGCGGGTCGTGGTCGGCCACGTCGGCCAGGGCGTCGATGGCCTGGGCGGTCAGGCCCTCGGCATGGGCCTCGTCGGCCTCGGCCACCGCCTGCAGGGCGCCGCGGGCGCCGTCGATCAGCGCCTGGGCATGGGCCAGGCGCTGGTGCTCGGCCGACAGCTCGGCCCACTCGCCGTCGTCGGGCGCCAGCTTGTCCAGCTCACCGATCTGCCAGGCCAGGCGCTCGCGCTCGCGCAGCAGCTCGTCGCTGCGCTCGCGGGCGCGGTCCAGCGCATCGGCCGCGGCCTTGCGGGTGTTGAACAGCTGCACCAGCGTGGTGGTGTCGATGCCGGCCTGGCTGTCGAGCAAGGCCCGTGTGGCCGCCGGCCGGGTGAGGCTCTGCCAGGCATGCTGGCCGTGGATGTCCAGCAGGTGGTCGGCCGCCTCGCGCAGCTGGGTGACGGTGGCGGCGCTGCCGTTGATCCAGGCGCGGCTCTTGCCCTGGGCGTCGACGGTGCGGCGCAACAGCAGGCTGCCGGGGTCGTCGCCCTGGAAGCCGGCGTCGTCCAGCCAGGTGGCCAGTGTGGGCGGGCTGTCGAACTCGGCGGTGATCTCGGCGCGGGCAGCGCCTTCGCGCACCACGCCGGCATCGCCCCGGCTGCCCAGCGCCAGTTGCAGCGCATCGACCAGGATGGACTTGCCCGCGCCGGTCTCGCCGGTCAGCACAGAAAAGCCGGCGTGGAAGTCGAGCTCCAGCGCGGGCACGATGACGAAATCTCGGAGGGCAAGGCGGCGCAGCATGCTCAGACCACACCGTCATACCAGCGCAGCTTTCTGCGCAGCGTGGCGTAGTAGCTCCAGCCACGTGGGTGCAGGAAGCGCACCTTGTGGGCCGAGCGCTGCACCCGCACCTGATCGCCATGCAGCAGGCTGGCGATGCCCTGCATGTCGAAGTTGGCCGAGGCATCGCGCCCGGCCACCACGGTGATGCGCACCGGGCCGCTGTCGGGCAGCACGATGGGCCGGTTGCTCAGCGTGTGGCTGGCGATGGGCACCAGCACCCAGCCGGCGATGCCGGGGTGCAGGATGGGCCCGCCGGCCGACAGCGAATAAGCGGTGCTGCCGGTGGGCGAGGCCAGGATCAGGCCATCGGCACGCAGGTTGGCGATGAATTCATCGCCGATGTCCACCCGCAGCTCGACCATGCTGGCGGTGGCGCCGCGGCTGACCACCACGTCGTTCAGCGACAGGCCCTCGAAGATGCGCTCGCCATCGCGCCAGACCTCGCCTTCCAGCATGGCGCGGAAGTCTTCTTCGTAATCGCCAGCGATCATCGGCGCCAGGGCCTCGCGGTACTGGCCGATCGGCACATCGGTGATGAAGCCCAGCCGGCCCTGGTTGATGCCCACCAGCGGCAGGTTGTGGCGGGCCAGCTCGCGGGCGATGCCCAGCATGGTGCCGTCACCGCCCACCACCACGGCCAGGTCGCAGTGCTGACCGATCTGGTCGATGGTGAGCGCGTCGAAATCCGTCACGCCGGTGCTGGCCGCGGTGTGGTGCTCGAACGAGACTTCCAACCCCTGGCGCACCAGAAAGTGGGCGATTTCCTGCAGCAGCGGCCGGATGCCGTCGGCCTGGTATTTGCCGACCAGCGCTGCATGTTGGAAACGGCGGGCCATGCCGGGAATTACACCACAGGGCCTGTGTTTGCACGGGTGGCGGCAGAGTGTCCAAGTCCCTGTCCGTACAATGAAAATTCGAGGCCCATCCTCCAACCACCACCCCATGGACGACCGCGCCCGCAGCCTGCTGAAAACCCTGGTCGAACGCTACATCGCCGATGGCCAGCCGGTGGGGTCACGCACGCTGTCGCGGGCCTCGGGGCTGGAGCTGTCGCCGGCGACCATCCGCAACGTGATGGCCGACCTGGAAGACCTGGGCCTGATCGCCAGCCCGCACACCAGCGCCGGGCGCATCCCCACGGCGCGCGGCTACCGACTATTCGTCGACACCATGCTGACCGCGCGGCCGGTGGACATCCACCACACCCCGCCCGAGATGGCCGGCGTGCGCGAGCAGTTGCAGCCCGACCAGCCGCAGCGGGTGATCGCCCAGGCGGCCCACCTGCTGAGCAACCTGAGCCACTTCGTCGGCGTGGTGACGGCACCCAAGCGCGCCAGCGTGTTCCACCACATCGAGTTCCTGCGGCTGGGCGAGCGGCGGGTGCTGGTGATCCTGGTCTCGCCCGACGGCGACGTGCAGAACCGGGTGATCTTCACCGCCCGCGACCACACCCAGAGCGAGCTGGTGGAGGCCACCAACTACATCAACACCCACTACGCCGGTCTGGCCATCGACGAAGTGCGCAACCGGCTGAAGCACGAGGTGGAGGCGCTGCGCGGCGAGATCGCGGCGCTGATGCAGGCCGCGGTGCAAGCCGGCACCGATGCCATGGCCGCCAATGCCGAGCAGCTGGTGGTCTCGGGCGAGCGCAACCTGCTGGGCGTGCAGGACTTCGGCAACGATCTGGGCAGCCTGCGCAAGCTGTTCGACCTGTTCGAGCAGAAGACCGAACTGATGCGCCTGCTGGAGAACAGCAGCCTGGCCGATGGCGTGCGCATCTACATCGGCGGCGAGAGCGGCGTGGTGCCGTATGAAGAGCTGAGCATCGTCTCGGCACCGTACGAGGTGGACGGCCGCATCGTCGGCACGCTGGGGGTGATCGGCCCCACCCGCATGGCCTACGACCGCATGATCCAGCTGGTGGACATCACCGCCCGGCTGGTGGGCAACGCGCTGTCGGTGCCCAAGTAGGCGGCTCCTACAATCGCGCCTCTGCTGGTGTATGTGCAGCGGGCCGTTAGCTCAGTTGGTCAGAGCAGAGGACTCATAATCCTTTGGTCGTTGGTTCAAGTCCAACACGGCCTACCAATCCAGGCTGCAGGTCGGCCCTGAAGCGCCTGTGCAAACCGGCCATCCCTTCGCGCTTGGGCCGCTGGTGCCGGATGTCCACCCGCCGAACGCGTTGCCGCCAGAGCGGTGACCAGATCACTCGACGACGGACGGACCAGCGGGCGTGCGTCTCCTGCATCCCCCAGGGTCATTCGGCGTGGATGGCCTCTATCCATCGGCTGGATGCACGGCCCATGTGCTGGCGACGGATGGGTTGGGCGCCTTGGCGCACCGGCACCGAGAGACGTCAGGCGGCTGGGAAGCCGGGGACGCCGCTGTCGAGTTGCACACCGGCGCTGTTGAGAAACCCCGATACGAGTCGGTAGAAACCGGCGACGACGAGCAGTTCGATGAGTTCGGCGTCGTTCCACCGCACTGCCAGCGTGGCCCAGGTCGCATCGGTGACGCAGTCATCGGCCGCCAGTTCGTCGGCCATGGCGATCAGGGCGCGGTCGTCGGCACTCCAGCCATGGACGTCGGGTGCCTTGGTCAATGCTGCGATCTCAGCGTCGGTCAGGCCGCACCGCAGCCCGATGACGGTGTGCTGTCCAAACTCGTAGACAGCGTTGGCGTTCCAGCCGATCCGGAGGATCACGAGCTCGCGTTCACGTTCGGGCAGCAGTCCCTTGTTGAGGATGAAACCGCCCATCAGGTTGAACCGCTTGAGGAGCTTCGGATGGTGACCGAGCACCCCGAAGATGTTCAAAGGCCGCCCGTCGAGCGTCAATGCACCGGCCAGCGTCTCGGCGAGTTCAGGATCCTTGACCTCGTCGAGGTTGATCGGCTGGATGCGTGGGCTGGTCGGGCGCGGTGCAGTCATGTCGGTGCTCTCGGTCGTGCCGTCCTCGGCCGCTGGTCAACGGGCCAACGGCACAAGTGTCGTTGATCCGACGGCACGGGTTCACGATCATGCCGTTGCTGTCGTTGGTGGCCGTGCTGACATCGCCATCGGCGAGGTGTTGTCCCAGCACATCCCGATCCCCCCTGGCGTCCAAGGTGCTGGCGCCCAGACTGTGACGCCCGAACAGATCTTGGCGGCCGCTGCCGTGCATCCATTGCCGGACTTGCCTGTTTCGGCATGTGGGATCACGGCCGTGGGTGGGGATGCATCGCGACCCGCGCCACGCTCGGCCGATCGCACACCGCCGCCCCCAAGCTCAAGCTTCGTCGCCCAGCGGCCGAAAAAGCCCGTAAGCACGTCGAGGCTGGTCCACCGGGCGCTGAGCGCGGCAGGGTCCGCCCGGCGCGATTGACCCGGTTGACGGGGCGTGTCGTGCGCCCAGCCCGCGATGAACCACAACGACCTGCTCCAGTTCGTCGACGAACTGCCGACGCCTGCGCCGGCGCAGCCCGCTGGGCCGGCGGCCGGGCTGCGGCCATGGCGGGTGCTGGTGGTCGACGACGATGCCGACGTGCATGCGGCCACCCGCTTCGCCCTGCGCGGCCTGCTGGCCGACGGCCGTCCGCTGGAACTGCTGCATGCCCACTCGGCCGCCGAAGGGCTGGCAGTGCTGCAAGCCGAGCCCGACATCGCCGTGGCCCTGGTCGATGTGGTGATGGAGTGCGACGACGCGGGACTGCAGCTGGTGGCCAAGGCCCGCCAGGAACTGGGCCTGCACAAGCTGCGCATCATCCTGCGCACCGGGCAGCCCGGCATGGCGCCGGAGATCGAGACGATCGAGCGTTACGACATCAACGACTACCGCACCAAGAGCGAGCTGACCCGCGGCCGGCTGCATGTGTCACTGCTCGGCGCCCTGCGCTGCTACGACCAGCTGCACCGGCTGGATGTCAGCCGGGCCGGCCTGGAGAAGGTGATCCGCGCCAGCCGCGCCTTCATCGCCGAGACCGGCATGGCGTCGTTCGCCGAAGGCATCATCCTGCAGCTGGCCAGCCTGATGCACATCGAGGTGCAGGGCCTGGTCTGCGTGCGGGCGCAGGCGGCCGACAGTGCCGCCGCACCCGGTGCAGGCGCCCCGCCCGCAGGCGACGCCGATTTCACCGTCATCGCCGCGGCCGGACCGTTCAGCCACCTTGTCAACCAGTGCGCGGCCCAGCTGGCCGACGCCGGGGTGGCCGATTGCCTGCAGCAGTGCCTGGCCGAGCGGCGCAACGTCCTGCGGCCCAGGGAGATGGCACTGTTCTTCCAGGGTGCCCACGGCCACGACACCGCCGCCTATGTGGCGCTGCCCGGTCCGCTGGACGAGACCCACCGCCATCTGCTGGATGTGTTCTGCGCCAACATCACCGTGTGTGCCGACAACATCGGCCTGCTGCAACGCCTGCGCGACTCGGCCTATGTCGACAAGCAGCTGGGCGTGGCCAACCAGCTGGCGCTGTGCAAGCGCATCGACGAGCTGCAGAGCACCGGCTACGCCAGTGACCAGGTGCTGGCGCTGGTGGACATCGACCAGTTCGCCGAGATGAACGACATGCTGGGCCACCAGGCCGGCGACCAGGTCCTGAAGGACCTGTGCGAGCGCCTGGCCCAGGTGACCGGGCCGCGGGGCTTCCTGGCCCGTGTCGGTGGCAACACCTTCGGCGTGCTGGGGCCGGAGAACGCCCTGCACGAGAAGCTGCTGCGCGAGGCGGTGTCGCCAGCCGCGGGCCGCTGCCACAAGTCGGTGCCGCTGTCGGCCTGCATCGGCTGGCTGCATGGCCGGCTGCTCGGCCCGGTCGATGGCAGCGTGTGGCTGAAGAAGGCGACCATCGCCCTCAAGCGCGCCAAGGGGCGCGGGCTGGGCCAGAGCGAGGTCTACCGGCCCGAACTCAGTGATGCCGCCGAGCAGCGCACGCGGCTGCTGCATGCCCTGCACGAGGCCGTGGACAGCGGTGCGCTGTCGCTGGCCTACCAGCCCAAGTTCGATCTGGCCAGCGGCCGCCTGGTCGGCATGGAAGCGCTGATGCGCTGGCGCCAGGCCGACGGCACCGTGGTGCCGCCCGACCGGTTCATTCCGCTGGCCGAGCAGTCCGGCCTGATCCTGCCGATGGGCAGCTGGGCGCTGCAGACCGCGCTGCAGGCCCTGAAGACGCTGAAGGAGGCCGGTCACACCGGCTTGCATGTGGCTGTCAACGTGACCGTCAGCCAGTTCATGCAGCCCGACTTCGTGCAGAAGGTGCTGGAGGCGCTGGCCACCACCGGCATGGCCGCCGCCGACCTGGAACTGGAAGTCACCGAGAGCGTGGCGCTGATCGGCCAGGATGCCGTCATCGACGTGCTGCGCACCCTGCGCTCGCTGGGGATCAGCCTGGCCATCGACGACTTCGGCACCGGCTTCTCGTCGCTGTCCTACCTCGACCAGATCCCGGCCCACCGGCTGAAGATCGACCGTGCCTTCGTGCAGCGGCTGGAGACTTGCGGGCCGGGCGCCCGCATCGCCAGCCTGGTGGTGCCGCTGGGCCACCAGATCGGCATGACGGTGGTGGCCGAGGGCGTGGAGACGCTGCAGCAGGCCATCCTGCTGCACGAGCTGGGCTGTGACGAGGTGCAGGGCTACCTGTTCGCCCGGCCGATGCCGCTGCCGGAGTTGCTGGCCTGGATCGGGCAGCGCAGCACCCCGCCCCTGCCCTGGCTGCGCACGCCCGCCGCCGTGCCCGGGGCCCGGATCTGCGGCACATGACGCCAGGCATGGCGCCGGGCATGGCATCACGCCGGCGGGCACTGGCACTGCTGGCGGGCAGCCTCGCCCTGGGCGGCTGCCAGCGCAGCGGCGGGCTGACCGTGGGCTTCATGGCGCCGCTGAGCGGCCGCCGCACCGACCTGGGCGAGGGCGGCCGCAACGGCGCACTGGTGGCCGTGGAGCGCATCAATGCGCTGGGCGGTGTGGCCGGCCACCCGCTGCAACTGCTGGTGGAAGACGACCAGATGGACCCGCAGCGGGCCGTGGCCGGTTTCCAGCGCATGCTGGCGCGCGGCATCGTCGCGCTGGTGGGGGCGTATGCCAAGCCCCTCAGCGACGCCATCGGGCCGATGGCCCGCGCGGTCGACGTGCCGGTGATCAGCCCCAACCTGGCCCTGCCGGTGGATGCCGAGCACGACGACATCGTGCTGCGGCTCAACCGCACCGCCCAGCAGAACGCGCAGGCCTATGCCCGGCAGCTGACGCGCAGCGGCCAGCGCCGCATCGCCGTGATCGCGGAGGTCTCGTCGCGCGAGTTCGTGCAGTCCTGGATCGCCAACTTCAGCCAGGCGTTGTCCGCGCTGGGCAGCCAGACCAGCCAGGTGCTGACCTACACCGCCGATGCCGACACCAGCTTCGACGCGCTGGTGCGCAGCACGCAGGGCACGGCCTGCGACGGCGCCATGTTGATCGGCCCGACGACGGACGTGGCCCGGCTGTGCCAGCAGTTCCGCCGCCTGCGGCCCGGCCTGCCGCTCTGCACCATCGACCGCGCCGGCAACGCCGCCCTGCTGCAGCTGGGCGGCCGGGCGGTGGAAGACCTGGTGCTGCTGCAGGCGTTCAATCCCGACGACCGTTCGGCCGCCTACCTGGCCTTCGCGCAGCGCTTCCACGAGCGTTTTGGCGAGGCCCCCGGCCAGGGCGCGGTGCTGGCCCACGACGCCATGGCGGTGCTGGCCCAGGCGATGCAGCGGCAGCCGCGCGGCCGTGCGCTGGCCGACACGCTGGGCCGCGGCGAGGCCTTCCAGGGCTTGCAACAGCCAATCCGCTTCGACGCGCAGGGCGGCGCACAGCGGCAGGCCTTCTTCGTGCAGGTGCGCCATGGTCGCTTCGCCACGCTGGGGGCGGCATGAGCCCGCCCGGCCCGCCGACGGGCGAATTCCACGGTGCGCAGCACGACGGTGCCCCAGTGAGCACCACTCCTGGCGGCTGGCCGTTGTCGCGCAGTCTGCTGCTGCTGGTCTTCGGCACCTCCAGCCTGGCGCTGGGCCTGGGGCTGGCGCTGCTGCTGGCGTGGCGGCTGCCGGCGGTGCAGGCGCAGTCGCGCGCGCTGGTGCAGGTGGAGGCCGCGGTCATGGCCGGCCGCGCCGAGCTGCTGCTGAACTCGGTGCAGACCCGGCTGCAGCAGCTGGCGCAGCTGCTGGAGGCCACCGAGCCCGAGATCAGCGTGGCCCTGGTGGCCCGCAGTGTGGCGGCCGACGACCTGGTGGATCTGGTGGCCGTCACCACGCCTGCGGGTGCCGTCCAGGCCGTGGGGTTGAAGGCGCGCCAGTCGGGTGCCCGGGCCGATGCCACCGGCATGGACCTGTCGGGCTCGCCGCTGTTCACCGGCGTGGATGCCCGGCGCAGGGTGGCCTGGACCGGCCGCCACCTGTCGATGTTCACCGGCACGCTGACCGTCGGCCTGTCGGTGCGCCTGGACGACGGCCGGGTGCTGGTGGCCGAGATCGGCCTGGACCAGCTGGTTTCCAGCATCGGCGCGCTGGCCGGCGCCCAGGCCACGCCGTCGCTCGGCGGCAGCCAGCTGTGGCTGGTGGACCAGCGCGGCGAAGTCATGGCCGACACCGACAACAACGCGGCGGTCGGCCGCATCAACCTGCGCGACAGCCCGATGCTGGCGGCGTCGGCAACCTCCGGCCAGCCGCTGGGTGTCTGGCGCCATGAGAACGTCGACCACGAGGTGGCCGCGGTGCGCTCGGCGCAGCTGGGCTGGACCTTCGTGGCGCGCCAGCCCGCCGGGCTGGACCATCCCGACAGCCGCCAGGCCCTGCAGTCGGCCGCGGTGGCCTTCGGCCTGACCGGCCTGTTCAGCCTGGCGCTGGCACCCTTGCTGGCACGCCGGGTGGCGGGCTCGGTGCAGGCGCTGGTGCGGGCGGCAGGCGACGAGTCGCGCGGCCAGCATGTGGCCCGGTGGCCGCAGGGCCCGATCCGCGAGTTGAACCAGCTGTCTTCCCAGCTGGGCGACATGGCGCGCCAGATCCATGCGCAGAAGGCCGACCTGGTGCAGCTGAACCAGGGCCTGGAGCAGCGCGTGGCCGAACGCACGCAGGACCTGGCGCATGCCAATGCGGCCTTGCAGACCTCGATGCACGCCTTGCAGAGCGCCCGCGACGACCTGGTGCGGCAGGAGCGCCTGGCCTCGCTGGGCGGCCTGGTGGCCGGTGTGGCCCATGAGCTGAACACGCCGCTGGGCAACAGCGTGCTGGCCATCAGCACGCTGCAGGGGGACCTGCGGCAGTTCCGCGGCAGCCTGGCGCAGGGTCTGCGCAAGTCGGCGCTGGATGCGCTGCTGGACGGCGTGGACCAGGCCACCGACATCGCCGGCCGCAACCTGCACCGTGCGGCCGATCTGGTCACCAGCTTCAAGCAGGTGGCGGTGGACCAGGCCAGCGGCCACCGCCGCCGCTTCGACCTGCGCGCCGTGGTGGGCGAACTGCTGCTGACGCTGAAGCCCACGCTCGCCCGCACGCCGTACCGGCTGACACTGGAGGTGCCGGCTGGCATCACGCTGGACAGCTACCCCGGCTCGCTGGGCCAGATCATCACCAACCTGGTGAACAACGCGGTGCTGCACGGCTTCGACGGGCGCGACCACGGCACCATCACGCTGCGCGCCGAGCGCCAGGCCGGCGATGCCGACCTGGTGCTGCTGCGCGTGCACGACGACGGGCGCGGCATCCCGGCGGCGCTGCGCAGCCGGGTGTTCGACCCGTTCGTCACCACGCGCATGGGGCGCGGTGGCAGCGGCCTGGGCCTCAACATCGCGCACAGCATCGCGGCCAACGTGCTGGGCGGCGCGCTCAGCGTCACCAGCGAGGAGGGCGTCGGCACCACCTTCCTGCTGCAGATGCCCTGCAGCGCGCCGCAGGCCGCGGTGCACGAGGGCTGAGCCGGGCTGGCCCGCCAGCCCACGGCGCGTTGTCCTACAGCGCCTGTCGCCGCCTTCCGATGGGGGGCCCCGGCCGCGATGCCTAGACTGGCGTCCATCCCGCCGCGCCTGCGGCGCACCACAGGAGCCCCCCATGCCCGCACGCCACACCCTCGTCGCCGTCGTCACCGCCGTTGCTGCGCTGACCCTGCTGCCCGGCTGCGCCGTCACCCGCGGCCAGTCCACTGTCGGTGCCTACATCGACGACACCGCCATCACCACCGCGGTGAAGGCGCGCTTTGTCGACAGCACCCAGGTCGATGCCGCCGCCATCGGCGTGGAGACGCTGGAAGGCACGGTGATGCTGTCGGGCTTTGCCAAGTCGCAGACCGAGAAGGAAGCGGCTGAGAACATCGCCCGCGCCACCAAGGGCGTGAAGGCGGTGAAGAACCAGCTGACCGTGCGCAGCTGAGCGCCCGGCCCCACAGCCACCTTCGCCCGCCATGCGCACCTCGCCACGCCTGGCCACCGTGCTGCTGGCCGCCATCGGCGCGCTGTCGCTGGCGGGCTGCGGTCCGGGTGAGGATGCCGGCATCGACGACATGCTGGACACGGCCATCGCCGGCCCGTCCGGCAGTTGTCCGGCGCCGGGCCAGGCCTGGGCCGATGCCAGCATCACCCTGCGCATCCTGAGCGCGCTGGCCGCCGATCCGGCGCTGCGGGCCTGGCGGATCGGCGTCGACACCGTCGACGGCAAGGTGGTGCTGCATGGCCGGGTGCCCAGCGGCCCGATGCGCGAGCGTGCCACCCGCCTGGCGCTGGCCGTGCCGGGCGTCACCCTGGTCGACAGCCTGCTGGACATCCACAGCTGAGCGCGCCCGCCGCCACCCCCGCGCGCTGGGCGCTGCCCTGGCTGCTGGTGCGGCGGTCGGTGGTCGCCTGGATCGACGACGATGCCGCCAGCAAGGGCGCGGCACTGGCCTACTACACGCTGTTCTCGCTGGCGCCGCTGCTGCTGATCGTGACCGCGGTGGCCGGCCTGGTGTTCGGCGCCGAAGCCGCCCGCGGCGAGATCTTCGGCCAGCTGCAGGGCCTGGTGGGTGCCGCCGGAGCCGCCGCCGTCCAGGGCCTGCTGGAGCGCGTGAACCGCCCGGCCGATGGCTGGGCCGCCACTGCGCTGGGCGTGGTGCTGATGCTGGTGGGCGCCACCACGGTGTTCGCCGAGCTGCAGAACACGCTGGACCGCATCTGGCGCGCGCCCGCCCGCCCCGCCGGTGGGCTGTGGCTGCTGCTGCGTGCCCGGGTGCTGTCCTTCGGGCTGATCCTGGGGCTGGGCTTCCTGCTGATGGTCTCGCTGCTGGCCAGCGCGGCGCTGGCCGGGCTGCAGCGCTGGTGGGCGCCGCAGTTCCAGGGCTGGGCCCTGGTGCTGGCGGTGCTGGATCCGGCCAGCAGCTTCGCGCTGGTCACCGGCGTCTTCGCGCTGATCTACAAGCTGATGCCGCGGGTGCGCATCCCCTGGTCCGACGTGTGGGTGGGCGCGCTGGTCACGGCCGCGCTGTTCGCGGTGGGCCGCCAGTTGCTGGGCGCCTACCTGGGGCTGGCCGCGGTCAGCGCCGGCTTTGGCGCGGCCGGCTCGCTGGTGGTGGTGCTGGTGTGGGTGTACTACTCGGCGCAGATCTTCCTGCTGGGCGCCGAGTTCACCTGGGTCTATGCCCATGTGCTGGGCTCGCGCCGGCCGCAGCCGGCGCCGGCTTGATCAGATCCGCCCCATCAGCAGCAGCACCACCAGCACCAGCAGCACCAGGCCGATGCCGCCGCTGGGTCCATAGCCCCAGTTGCGGCTGTGCGGCCAGGAGGGCACGGCGCCGATCAGCAGCAGCACCAGCACGATCAACAGGATGGTTCCCAGGCCCATGGCCGTCTCCTCGGCGCGAAGGCGCCAGTGACGGCCATGGTGGCCGGCAGCGGCGCGGCGGTCGGTGCGCTGTCGCACACGGCCGCCGCGGGCCGGCCGGCTGCCTACTCGGCCAGCCAGTCGCTCAGCTCCTCGGCATGGGCCTGCTCGTCGGCCAGGATGTCCTCCAGCAGCCGGCGGGTGGTGGAGTCGCGCGTGCCCACCAGGGCGATCATCTGGCTGTAGGCCTCGATCGCCACCCGCTCGGCCACCAGGTTGGCGCGGATCATCGCCTTCAGCCCCGGTGAATCGTCGTAGGCGGCATGGCTGCGCGCCAGCAGCGAATCGGGCGCGAAGTCGGGTGCGCCGCCCAGTTGCACGATGCGCCGCGCCAGCCGGTCGGCATGGCCCATCTCCTCGTTGGCATGCACCAGGAACTCTTCGGCGATCTTGGGCGAGGCCATGCCGGCGGCGGTGAAGTGGTGGCGGCGGTAGCGCAGCACGCACACCCACTCGGTGGCCAGGACGCCGTTGAGCAGGGCGATGGTCTCTTCCCGCCAGGCGCTGTGGAAGGGCGTGATCGCGCCCTGGCTGATGTCCTGGCGGGCGGCTTCCAGGGCGGCCAGGTCCAGCGCCATGGGGGCGTCGGGGCCGGCGGTGGCGGTCTTGGTGTGGTCGGCGTGGCGTGACATGCGGGCTTTCAGGCGGTTGCGGGCAGCCACAATGGCCTTCCTGGCCTGGTCGGTCTGTGCGCATCCGCACGCCACCGGGCTGCTGCCGGAGACCCGCTTGAAGTTCAGACCGCCGCCCAATTCGCTGTTTGCCGTGCTGCTGCGCTCGCCCTGGTGGGTGAGCCTGCTGATCGCGGCGGTGCTGGGCCTGGTGGCGGCCGCGCTGCTGCCGGAGGCCTTCCGCGTGGTGGGCGCGCTGTCGGGCTTTCCGTTCATCGTGATCGCCGCGATCGCGGCGCAGCGCCAGTGGCGCCTGCCCAGCGCCGCCCGGGTGCAACAGACGCAGGAGGCCGTCAGCGCGATGGCCTGGCCGGCCTTCCAGGCGCTGTTGACCGATGGGCTGCGGCGCAGCGGCATCGAGGTGCAGCCGGCGCCTGCGGGCGATGCGGTCGATTTCGTGATGGAACGCCAGGGGCTGCGCACCCTGGTCAGTGCGCGGCGCTGGAAATCAGCCCGGCTGGGCGTGGAGCCGCTGCGTGCGCTGCAGGCGGCCCGCCAGGCCGACAACACCACGGCCGATGTGCCGCGGGCGGTGTGCATCTGCCTCGGCGGGTTCAGCGACACCGCGGCCGACTATGCGCGTGCCCACGGCATCACGCTGTGGCAGGCGTCCGAGCTGGCACTGGCGATGCGCGGCGTGACACTGCCGGCGCCGAAGCCGGCACGCTGACGGTGGGGATGACGGCCAGCGTGCCGGCCGGTCAGCTGCGGTGGCCGGGCAGCGGCGGCGGCAGCGGCGCGTTGCCGCCCTGAGGCGCATGGCCGGGCGCGCGCGAGATCCGCACCTTGCTGCCGGTGGTCACCAGGATCACCGCATCGCCGGGGGCGAAGCTCTCGGCACCCTTGGCCTGCACGATGGCGCGGCGCTCGCCGTTGCGCAGCTGCACCATGATCTCCAGCGATTCTTCGCGGGTGGCATTGCGCTCGATGGCATTGCCGATCACCGCGCCGGCCACCGCGCCCAGCACGCCGCCGACGACCGAGTCACGCCGTCCGCCGATCGACGAGCCGGCCACCGCGCCCACCACGCCACCGGCCACGCCGCCGGCGCCGTTCTGGCTGCCGTCCACGGTCACCGGGCGCACGGCCAGCACGGTGGCGTCGAGCACGGTGGACATGCGCTGGGCATCGTGGCGGCTGATGACGTCGGGGCTGCTGGTGGCGCAGCCGGCCAGGGCCAGCACGGCAGCGAGGGCCAGCGCGGAGGTGGAGCGGAACATGGTGTGTCCTTTGGTGTGTCTGCGTGTACAACGGGGCGTGGCAGTCCCACGTTGACCCGCCGACATGCTGCGCCCGGTGGCCGGCTGCCAGGTTGCTGGCCGGTGAAGAAGCGTGAACAGCGGTGACGCGCTCAACGCGCCAGCAGCACCTGCACCGGCGTCACCGGTGCGGCGTCGTGGCCCCAGCTGGCGCGCAGCCAGGTGGTCAGGGCGGCCAGGTCCTCGTGCGGCAGGTCGAACGGCGGCATGCCATAGGGCCGCGGGTTGCCGGCCGTGCCGGGCGGAAAGCCGCCGCCGGTGATGGCCTGCACCAGGTTGGTGGGGTCGGGCAGGGTGACCGTGGGGTTGCGCGCCAGCGGCGGGTAGATGCCCGGTGCGCCCTGGCCCTCGCTGCCATGGCAGCTGATGCAGTGGTCGGCATAGAGCTGGCGGCCGCGCTCCAGCACCGGACCATCACGTGGGGGCAGGGCGGGCGGCTGGGCAGGCGCGGCCGGCGCCAGCGATTGCAGGTAGACCACCATCGCCCGCAGGTCGGCGGGGGTCAGGTGCTGGGTGCTGTCGGCCACCACATCGGCCATCGGGCCCATCACCGCGGCGCGCTCGGACAGGCCGGTCCGCAGCAACTGCACCAGCTCGTCTGTGCTGCGCTGGCCCATGGCCAGCTGTTGTGGATCGGTCAGCGATGGCGCCTGCCAGCGCTGCCCCGGCAGGCTGCTGCCGCCGCCGTCGCCACCCAGGGCGCCGCTGGCGCCCAGCACATTGCGGCCGCCGTGGCAGGCGCTGCAGTGGCCCAGGCCGTTGACCAGGTAGGCACCGCGCAGCAGCGTGGCATCGGCGGTGGTGGCCGCAGGTGCCGGTGCCTCGCCGGCCAGCGGCTGGAAGAACAGCGCCCGCCACACCGCCAGCGCCGGCTGCGTGCCATAGGGCCAGCGCAGCGCATGCGGGCGGTTGGGCTGGTCCACCGGCGGCAGGCTGCGCAGGTGGGCCCACAGCGCATCGGCATCGGCGCGGCTGACCTGGGTGAAGTGGGTGTACGGGAAGGCCGGCACCAGCAGGCGGCCGTCGGCGCTGCGGCCGTGCCACATCGCGCGCCGGAACTGCGCCGCCGTCCAGTTGCCCAGGCCGCTGGCATGCGGCGTCAGGTTGCCGGCGACGACGGTGCCGAACGGGGTGGCGATGTCGCGCCCGCCGGCATAGGGCGCACCGCCGCGCGCGGTGTGGCAGCCGGCGCAGTTGCCGGCACGGGCCAGGTAGGCGCCGCGGGCCAGCGTGCCGGCATCGGCCACCACCGGCGGGCTGGGGTCGGGCGCCAGCGGGGCTTCGCCTCGCAGGTTCAGCCACAGCACCAGCGCGGCCCCGGTCAACAGGGTGGCGGCCAGGCCGGCGGCCCAGCGCATCAGGCGGGCGGGTCTCATCGCGGCGGGTGGTCGGTGCTGCCGCAGGGCAGCGGTGCCGGGCCGGGCGCGGCGGCGGCGGCCCGCTGCTGGGCCGGCACCGGCTGGGCGGCCAGCCAGGCCGCCACCGCGCCGATGTCGGCTGGCGTCAGCCGCTGGGCGATCTGCGCCATGCAGTCGGGCGCCAGGGCCCGGCGCTGCTGCGTCTGCCACGCGCCGAGCTGGCCGATGAGGTAATCGCGCGGCAGGCCCAGCAGGCCGGGCACGGCCGGCAGCACGCCGACCAGCTGCGCGCCGTGGCAGGCGCTGCAGGCCGGCAGCCGCTGGCCGGCATCGCCCTGCAGGGCCAGGGCCTGGCCACGGGCCAGCAGTGCCGCCGGAGCGGGGCTGGGCAGCGGGGCGGCATGGGGCAGGTCCAGCGCGGCGAAGTGCTCTGCCATCTCGCGCAGGTAGGCATCGGTCTGCTGGGCCAGCAGGCGGGTCATGGTGGCGTTCTGCCGCCGGCCGTCACGGAAATGCAGCAGCTGCTGGTACAGGTAACCGGCCGGCTTGCCGGCGATGCGCGGCAGGTAGCCGTCCCGGCTGGCCTTGCCCTGGGCGCCGTGGCAGGCCATGCAGGGCTGCAGGCGCTGGGCCAGGGTGTCGGGCACCTGCAGTGGTGACGGCGCCGTGGCGGCCCGTGCAGCGGCGTCCGCCGCCCAGGCGGGCGGTGCCAGCAGCGCGCTGGCCAGTGCCAGCGCGATCGGCCAGCGCATCAGCCGTGCAACCGGCTCGAGCGCGGCACGCTGGCGAGCAGGAACTCCATCTGGTCGGCCACGATGCGGCGGCCGCGCAGGATCATGTCCTCGTGCAGGCTGGGCGTGTAGGGCAGGTACAGCAGGCTCATGTTGGCTTCTTCGGGCAGGCGGTTGCCCTTGCGGCCGTTGCAGGCCCGGCAGGCGGTGATGCAGTTCATCCAGGTGTCGCGCCCACCGCGCGAGGTGGGGATGATGTGTTCACGGGTCAGGGTGTCGAAGCCGAAGCGCCCGCCGCAGTAGGCGCAGACATGCCGGTCACGCACAAAGAGCTTGGGGTTGGTGAGCGTGGGCGTGACCCGCCAGGCCCGGCTGGGGATGGCGCCGCGCACCGCGATGATGGCGTGCACCTCGATGCGCGACTGCAGCCCGGTGGTGCGCTGGATGCCGCCGCGCAGCACCTGCACGGCGCGGCCCAGCGTCCAGGCCACGCCGTCGCAGGCGTAGAGCAGGGCGGCCTCCCGCGGCGTGATCCACGCTTGCGGGCGTCCGGACACATCGAGCTGCAGAACGTCCAAGGACAGCACCTCCAGTCAACGGTGCCTAGCGTACTGCATTCGGCATGCCCCGCGCCGGCCCGGGCCCGCCGGCTGCGCCGGCAATGCGGATGCAGCGCAGGGCTTCTGGCGTGATCTAGTCGCCATCGTCTAGAAAAAAGGCGTCGCCCAGGCGGCACGGCAGCGGCGGCTTCTGCAAAATAGCACGATCGTTCGTTTCATTCCGCGGCCGCCCATCCGCCGAGCACCGTGTCCGCACATCCCCTGCCTGTCGACCCCGAGGCGCCCGCCGCGCGCAAGCGCACTGCTGCTGCCAGCAACGCCGTCCGTTCCCTGCACAAGGGCCAGCAGACCCGTGCCGCCATCCTGGAGGCCGCGCTGTCGCAGGCCTCGCACATGGGGCTGGAAGGGCTGTCCATCGGCGCGCTGGCCGAGGTGACCGGCATGAGCAAGTCGGGCGTGTTCGCCCATTTCGGCTCACGCGAGGAACTGCAGATCGCGGTGATCCGCGAGTACCACACCCGCTTCGAGGATGAGGTGTTCTTCCCTGCGGTGCGGGAGCAGCGCGGCCTGCCGCGGCTGCGCGCCTTGTTCGACCGCTGGGTCAAGCGCGTGTCGGTGGAACTGGATTCAGGCTGCATCTACATCAGCGGCGCGGTCGAGTTCGACGACCGGCCCGGCCCGGTGCGCGACGCCCTGGCCAGCATGGTGCGCGACTGGCAATCGGCGCTGGAGCGCGCGATCCGCCTGTCGATCGAGGCCGGCCACCTGCGCGCCGACACCGACACCCTGCAGATGCTGTTCGAGGTGCACGGCCTGATCCTGGCACTGCACCACGACGCCCGCTTCCTGCGCATCCCTGGTGCGGTCGACCGCGCCCGCAAGGGCTTCGACCGCATCGTGCAGTTCTACCTGCAGGCCGAGCCGGCAGCGCCCCTGGCGCGCGGCACGGCCCGCTGAGCCCGCGTTTCCCTGTCCCCCAGGCGGCCCAGCCGGGCCGCGTTCCACTGTCCCGCTCCAGGAGCAAGCCATGCCCCAGTACACCCCGCCGATCCGTGACATGCAGTTCCTGCTGCACGAGGTGCTCGACGCCGTGCCCACGCTGCAGGCCCTGCCGCCCCATGCCGACATCGATGCCGACACGCTGAATGCGGTGCTGTCCGAGGGCGGCAAGTTCGCCGCCGAGGTGGTCACGCCGCTGAACCTGCCGGGTGATGCCGAGGGCTGCCATCTCGACAAGACCACCCATGCGGTGACCGCGCCCAAGGGCTACAAGCAGGCCTATGCGCAATACGTGGAAGGCGGCTGGCCGGCGCTGAGCTGCGACCCGGCCTACGGCGGCCAGGGCCTGCCGCTGGTGCTGAACCAGTGCTTCTACGAAATGCTGAACTCTGCCGGCCAGGCCTGGACCATGTACCCCGGCCTGAGCCATGGCGCCTACGAATGCCTGCATGCCCACGGCACGGCCGAGCAGAAGGCGCTGTACCTGCCCAAGCTGACCAGCGGCCAGTGGACCGGCACCATGTGCCTGACCGAGCCGCACTGCGGCACCGACCTGGGCTTGCTGCGCACCAAGGCCGAACCCCAGGCCGATGGCAGCTACCGCATCACCGGCCAGAAGATCTTCATCAGCGCCGGCGAGCACGACCTGGCCGAGAACATCGTGCACCTGGTGCTGGCCCGCCTGCCGGATGCACCGGCCGGCAGCAAGGGCATCTCGCTGTTCATCGTGCCCAAGTTCCACGTCAACCCCGATGGCACGCTGGCCGACCGCAACGGCATTTTCTGCGGCGCGCTGGAGCACAAGATGGGCATCCACGGCAACGCCACCTGCCAGATGGTGCTGGACGGCGCCGTGGGCACCCTGGTGGGCCAGCCGAACAAGGGCCTGGCGGCGATGTTCGTGATGATGAACGCCGCCCGCCTGGGCGTGGGCAACCAGAGCCTGGGCCTGACCGAGGTGGCCTACCAGAACGCCGTGGCCTACGCGAAAGACCGCATCCAGATGCGCTCGCTCTCCGGCGTGAAGGCGGCCGACAAGCCGGCCGACCCGATCATCGTGCACCCGGATGTGCGCAAGATGCTGCTGACCGCCCGCGCCTATGCCGAGGGCGCCCGCGCGATGCTGACCTACACCGCGCTGCAGCTGGATGTGCTGGTGTCCACCGACGATGAGGATCAGCGACAGGAGGCCGACGACATCGTGGCCCTGCTCACGCCCATCGTGAAGGCCTTCGTCACCGACAACGGCTGGACGGCCACCAGCGCCTGCCAGCAGGTGTTCGGCGGCCATGGCTACATCCATGAGTGGGGCATGGAGCAGTTCGTGCGCGATGCCCGCATCAACATGATCTACGAAGGCACCAACACCATCCAGAGCCTGGACCTGCTGGGCCGCAAGGTGCTGGGCGACAACGGCAAGAAGCTGAAGAAGTTTGGCAAGCTGATCGCCGCCTTCGTGGAAGAGGAAGGCGTGCGCGAGGACATGCAGGAGTTCGTCAATCCGCTGGCCGACCTGGGCGACAAGGTGACCAAGCTCACCACCGAGCTGGGCATGAAGGCCTTCGGCAACCCCGACGAGGTGGGCGCCGCGGCGGTGGACTACCTGCGCGTGGTGGGCCACCTGTGCTTTGCCTACTTCTGGGCCCGCATGGCGAAGGTGGCGCTGGACAAGCAGCACAGTGGCGATCCGTTCTACACCGCCAAGCTGCACACCGCCCGCTTCTACTTCGCCAAGCTGCTGCCCGAGACGGCCACGCTGATCCGCACCGCCCGTGCCGGCGTGTCGCCGTTGATGGCGATGGACGAAGCCCTGTTCTGACCCCACCGACCACCCTGACCGGAGACAAGCCATGAAGAAGCTGCTGATCACCCTGGCCCTGGCCGCTGCCGCCGGCACGGCCCTCGCCCAAGCGACGCCGGTGGGCCTGTGGAAGACCATCGACGACGAGACCAAGACCGAGAAGTCGCTGGTGCGCATCACCGAGGCCGGTGGCGTGCTCAACGGCCGTGTCGAGAAGTTCCTGGATCCCAAGACCAAGGCCGACGCGGTGTGCGAGAAATGCACCGACGAGCGCGCCGGCAAGCCGGTGCTGGGCATGACCATCATCCGCGGCGCCAAGGCCGATGGTGACCGTCAGCACTGGGAAGGCGGCGAGATCCTCGACCCGAACAACGGCAAGGTCTACAAGCTGCGCCTGAAGCCGGTGGACGGCGGCAAGGCGCTGGAGGTGCGCGGCTACATCGGCCCGTTCTTCCGCAACCAGCAGTGGCAACGTGTGGAATGACCACGTGCACCCACAACAAGGAACCACGATGAACCGTTTCAATGTCCGCAAGGTGGCCGTGCTTGGCGCCGGCGTGATGGGTGCGCAGATCGCCGCCCATCTGGTGAATGTGAAGGTGCCGGTGGTGCTGTTCGACCTGCCGGCGAAAGAAGGCCCGAAGAACGGCATCGGCCTGAAGGCCATCGAGGGCCTGAAGAAGTTGAAGCCCAGCCCCATCGGCGTGGCCGGTGACCTGGCGCTGATCCAACTGGCCAACTACGACGAGCACCTGCACCTGCTGGCCGGCTGCGACCTGGTGATCGAGGCCATCGCCGAGCGGCTGGACTGGAAGCTGGACCTCTACACCAAGGTGGCGCCGCACCTGGCGCCCGGCGCCATCGTGGCCAGCAACACCTCGGGTCTGTCGATCACCAAGTTGAGCGAAGTGCTTCCCGAAGCGCTGCGCCCGCGCTTCTGCGGCATCCACTTCTTCAATCCGCCGCGCTACATGCAGCTGGTGGAGCTGATCCCCACCGCCGCCACGCAGCCGCAGATCCTGGACGACCTGGAAACCTTCGTCACCCGCAGCCTGGGCAAGGGCGTGGTGCGGGCCAAGGACACGCCCAACTTCGTGGCCAACCGGGTGGGCATCGCCGGCATGCTGGGCACGATTGCCGAAGCCGCCAAGGCCGGCCTGGGCTACGACGTGGTCGACGACCTCACCGGCAAGAAGCTGGGCCGCGCCAGCAGCGGCACCTTCCGCACCGCCGACGTGGTGGGCATCGACACCCTGGCGCATGTGGTGAAGACCATGCAGGACAACCTGCAGGCCGACCCGTTCTACGCCAGCTATGCCACGCCCGACGCGGTGGCCAAGCTGATCGCTGCCGGCGCCCTGGGCCAGAAGACCGGCGCCGGCTTCTACAAGAAGGTGGGCAAGGACATCCTGCAGTTCAGCGCCGCCACCGGCGAGTACGTGAAGGCCGGCGGCAAGGCCGACGCCCTCATCGACCGCATCCTGAAGAAGCCCGCACCCGAGCGGCTGAAGCTGCTGCGTGAATCGACCAACCCGCAGGCGCAGTTCCTGTGGGCCATCCAGCGCAATGCCTTCCACTATGTGGCGGTGCACCTGGCCGACATCGCCGAATCCGCCCGCGAGGTGGACCTGGCCATGCGTTGGGGCTTCGGCATGCAGCAAGGCCCGTTCGAACTGTGGCAAGCCGCGGGCTGGCAGCAGGTGGCCACCTGGGTGCAGGAAGACATCGACGCCGGCAAGGCACTGAGCAGCGCGCCGCTGCCGGCCTGGGTGTTCGATGGCCGCACCGGGGTGCACACCGCCGAAGGCTCCTGGAGCGCCGCCCAGGGCCGCATGGTCCCGCGCAGCAGCCTGCCGGTCTACCAACGCCAGCACTTCCCCGAGGCACTGGGCGGCGAGGGCGCCACGCCCTTCATCCAGTCAGGCACCGAAGTCTTCAAGAACGACGAGATCCGCCTGTGGACGCTGGACGGCAGCGTGCTGATCGCCAGCATCACCAGCAAGATGCACCTGATCGGCCCCGGCGTGATCGAGGGCCTGCTGAAGGCGGTGGAACTGGCCGAGGGCCAGTACGACGGCCTGGTGCTGTGGAGCGGTGACGAGCCGTTCTCGGCCGGCGCCAACCTCGAGGCGATGCTGCCCACCTTCATGAAGCTGGGCGCCAAGGGCATCGCGCCCGAGATCCAGAAGCTGCAGGATGCCCTGCTGCGCCTGCGCTACGCCAGCGTGCCCACGGTGGCAGCCATGCGCGGCCTGGCCCTGGGCGGCGGCTGCGAGATCGCGGTGCACTGCGCCAAGCGCGTGGCCCACCTGGAAACCTATGTCGGCCTGGTGGAAGTGGGCGTGGGCCTGATCCCCGGCGGTGGCGGCCTCACCTACATCGCCCGCCGCGCCGCCGAGAACGCGGCTGCGGCCAACAGCACCGACTTGCTGGCCTTCTTGAAGGACGGCTTCCAGGCCGCGGCCACGGCCAAGGTGGGCACCAGCGCGCTGGAAAGCCGCCAGCTGGGCTACCTGCTGGCCGACGACGTGGTGGTGGCGCACAAGGACGAGCTGCTGTTCACCGCCATCGCCCAGGCCAAGGCCATGGCCGCCAGCAACTGGCGCGCGCCGCTGAAGGCCCAGTTCCCGGTGGCCGGCCGCTCGGCCATCGCCACCATCCAGGCGCAGCTGGTCGGCATGCGTGACGGCGGCTTCATCAGCGCGCACGACTTCCACATCGCCAGCCTGATCGCCGACGTGGTGTGCGGCGGTGCGGTGGAAGCCGGGTCCATGGTGACCGAGGAGTACCTGATGGCGCTGGAGCGCAAGCACTTCTGCAGCCTGCTGGAGCATCCCAAGTCGCAGGAACGGATCATGGGCCTGCTGCAGACCGGCAAGCCTGTTCGCAACTGATCGGCGGAGACATCCCATGAGCAAGCAACTTCAAGACGCCTACATCGTCGCCGCCAGCCGCACGCCCATCGGCCGCAGCCACCGCGGCTTCTTCCGCAACACCCGGCCCGACGACCTGCTGGTGGCCGCCATCCAGGCCGCGCTGGCGCAAGTGCCGGGGCTGGACCCGAAAGCCATCGAGGACGCCATCGTCGGCTGCGCCATGCCCGAGGCCGAGCAGGGCGCCAACATCGCCCGCATCGGCGCGCTGCTGGCGGGGTTGCCGAACAGCGTGGGTGGCGTGACGGTCAACCGCTTCTGTGCCTCGGGCCTGACCGCCATCCAGATGGCGGCGGACCGCATCCGCGTCGGCGAGGCCGACGTGATGATCGCCGCCGGCGCCGAGAGCATGAGCATGGTGCCGATGACCGGCAACAAGCCCTCGTTCAACCCGGCCGTCTTCACCAACGACGAAAACGTCGGCATCGCCTACGGCATGGGCCTGACCGCCGAGAAGGTGGCCAACCAGTGGAAGGTGAGCCGCGAGGACCAGGACGCCTTCGCGCTGCAAAGCCACCTGAAGGCCATCGCCGCCCAGCAGGCCGGCGCGTTTGCCGACGAGATCTGCCCGGTGCAGGTGGTCGAGCGCACGCCCGATCTGGCCACCGGAGAGGTCAACATCCGCGCCCGCACCGTCAGCCTGGACGAAGGCCCGCGCGCCGAGACCACGCTGGAGGCGCTGGCCAAGTTGCGCACGGTGTTCGCGGCCAAGGGCAGCGTCACCGCCGGCAACAGCAGCCAGACCAGCGATGGCGCCGGTGCGCTGATCCTGGCCAGCGAGGCGGCGGTGAAGCGCTTCGACCTGAAGCCGCTGGCGCGTTTCGTCAGCTTCGCCTCCCGCGGCGTGCCGCCCGAGATCATGGGCATCGGCCCGATCGAGGCCATCCCCGCGGCGCTGAAGAGCGCGGGCCTGAGCCTGGCCGACATGGGCTGGATCGAGCTGAACGAGGCCTTTGCCGCGCAGGCGCTGGCCGTCATCCGCACCGTGGGCCTGAACCCCGACGTGGTCAACCCGATGGGCGGTGCCATCGCCCTGGGCCACCCACTGGGCGCCACCGGCGCCATCCGCGCGGCCACCGTGGTCCATGCGCTGCGCCGCCACCAGTTGAAGTACGGCATGGTGACGATGTGCGTGGGCACCGGCCAGGGCGCGGCCGGCATCTTCGAAAGGGTGTGACCATGACCATCCGCACTGCCACCCTGAACAAGGTGCTGACGATCGAGATCGCCCGCCCCGAGAAGAAGAACGCGCTGACCCAGGCGATGTACACCGCCATGGCCGAGGCGCTGGAAGCCGCCAACGGCGATGCCAGCGTGCGCAGCGTGCTGATCACCGGCCAGCCCGGCATCTTCACCTCGGGCAACGACATCGACGACTTCATGCAGCGCCCGCCGCAGGGCGACGACACGCCGGTGGCCCGCTTCATGCGCGCGCTGCTGGATTGCGACAAGCCGGTGGTGGCGGCGGTCACCGGCGCCGCGGTCGGCATCGGCACCACATTGCTGCTGCACTGCGACCTGGTCTATGTCAGCGACGAGGCCCGCCTGGCCATGCCCTTCGTCAGCCTGGGCCTGGTGCCCGAGTACGCCAGCAGCCTGGTGCTGCCGGCGCTGATCGGCCATGCCAAGGCGGCCGAGAAGCTGATGCTGGGCGAGCCCTTCAGCGGCAGCGATGCGGTGGACTGCGGCATCGCCAACGCGGTGCTGCCGGCCGGCGAGGTGGTGAACCACGCCCGCCGCATGGCCGAGCGCTTCAACGCCCTGGCGCCTGGCGCCGTGGCCGACACCAAGCGCCTGATGCGCGCGCCCCAGCGCGCCCGCATCCGCGAGGTGATGGCCGCCGAGGGCGCGCTGTTCGGCCAGCGCCTGCGCAGCCCCGAGGCCACCGAGGCCTTCCAGGCCTTCTTCCAGAAGCGCAAGCCCGACTTCAGCAAGTTCTGACCAGCCGGACGGTCAGTCCTTCGGGATCGGCCGCGGCTTGCCCTGGCCGTCGATGGCGACGTAGGTGAGGTTGGCCTCGGTCACCTTCACCACTTGCAGGTTGGCCGGGTTGCGCTCGGCGAACACCTCCACATGCACCGTGATGCTGGTGTTGCCCACCCGGGTGATGCGGGCGTAGAAGCTGACGAGGTCGCCCACCGACACCGGCTGCTTGAAGATGAACTGGTTGACTGCCACGGTGGCGATGCGGCCGCGGGCGATGCGCGAGGGCAGCACCGCGCCGGCCAGGTCCACCTGGGCCATCAGCCAGCCGCCGAAGATGTCGCCATTGCCGTTGACGTCGGCCGGCAGCGGCATCACCCGCAGCACCAGCTCGCTGCCATCGGGCAAACTGGTGGGCCCTGTCAGGGGCTGCCGGGGGCTTGCGGGATCGGGCATCGGCATCACCTGGGTGCTGTTCTTGGCAGGCCATTCTTCCACGCCGCCTGACTGATCCGCCCTGACCATGCGCCGCTCCGCCCCCGCCATTGCCCTGCCCACGCCGGCCTCGCCCGGCGCCCCCCGCTCCGACTGGCAGACGCTGCGCAAGGTGCTGCCCTATCTGTGGCAATACCGCTGGCGGGTGGGCCTGGCGCTGGGCTTTCTGCTGGCGGCCAAGATGGCCAACGTGGGTGTGCCGGTGCTGCTGAAGTACCTGGTCGACGCGCTGGCGCTGAAGCCGGGCGACGTGCGCGCCGTGCTGGTGGTGCCCATCGGCCTGCTGCTGGCCTATGCCGCACTGCGCCTGTGCACCAGCCTGTTCACCGAGCTGCGCGAGCTGGTGTTCGCCAAGGTCAGCTTCGGCGCCAGCAAGCAGATCGCGCTGGAGGTGTTCAGCCACATGCATGCGCTGAGCCTGCGCTTCCACCTGGAACGCCAGACCGGCGGGCTGACGCGTGACATCGAGCGCGGCACCCGGGCGCTGCAGAGCCTGGTCAGCTACTCGCTGTACTCCATCGTGCCCACGCTGGTGGAGGTGACGCTGGTGCTGGCCTTCCTGGGCTGGAAGTTCGACATGGGCTATGTGTGGATCACGCTGACCGCGCTGGTGGCCTACATCACCTTCACCGTCAGCGTGACCGAGTGGCGCAACAAGTTCCGCCGCGAGATGAACGAGTTGGACAGCAGCGCCAACACCCGGGCCATCGACGCGCTGCTGAACTTCGAGACGGTGAAGTACTTCAACAACGAGGCCTTCGAGGCCGCGCGCTACGAGAAGGGGCTGGAGTCCTTCCGCCGCGCCCAGGTGAAGAGCCAGACCACGCTGTCGATGCTCAACACCGGTCAGCAGCTGATCATCGCGCTGAGCCTGGTCGCCATGCTTTGGCGTGCAACGCAGGGGGTGGTGGAGGGCCGCCTGACCCTGGGCGACCTGGTCATGATCAACGCATTCCTCATCCAGCTCTACATCCCCCTGAACTTCCTGGGCGTGCTGTACCGCGAAGTCAAGCAGAGCCTGACCGACCTCGACCGCATGTTCAGCCTGCTGGAACGCGACCGCGAGGTGGCCGATGCGCCCGGCGCGCCGCCGCTGGCGGTGACCGAAGGTGTGGTGCGCTTCGAGGACGTGCGCTTCGCCTACGACCCCGCCCGCCCCATCCTTCACGGCATCAGCTTCGAGATCCCGGCCGGCAAGACGGTGGCGGTGGTCGGCCCGTCCGGCGCCGGCAAGAGCACGCTGGCGCGGCTGCTGTACCGCTTCTACGACGTGACCGACGGCCGCATCACCATCGACGGCCAGGACATCCGCAGCGTGCAGCAGGCCAGCCTGCGCCAGGCCATCGGCATCGTGCCGCAGGACACGGTGCTGTTCAACGACACCGTGGGCTACAACATCGGCTACGGCCGCACCGGCTCCACCCCGGCCGAGGTGGAGGCGGCAGCCCGCGCTGCGCACATCCACGATTTCATCGCCAGCACGCCCAAGGGCTATGCCACGATGGTGGGCGAACGGGGCCTGAAGCTGTCCGGCGGCGAGAAGCAGCGGGTGGCCATCGCCCGCACCCTGCTGAAGAACCCGCCGGTGCTGATCTTCGACGAGGCCACCTCGGCGCTGGACTCCGCCAACGAGCGGGCCATCCAGGCCGAACTGAAGAGCGCGGCGCTGGGCAAGACGGCCCTGGTGATCGCCCACCGCCTGTCCACTGTGGCCGATGCGCACGAGATCGTGGTGCTCGACGGCGGCCGGGTGGTCGAACGCGGCACCCATGCCGACCTGCTGGCCCGCGGTGGGCGCTATGCGGAGATGTGGCGGCTGCAGCAGGCCGACGAAAACGCCTGAGCTTCGGGCATGAAAAAGCCCGCCGGCGGCGGGCTCGTTCAGGATCAGACGGGGATCAGCTGCGGCGGCGGCTGGCAGCACCGGCAGCCAGCAGGGCCAGCCCGACCAGGCCGTAGCCGGCTGGCTCAGGGACCGGAACAGTGACGCCACCCATGACGATCGCCATGTTGTCGAGCCCCAGCGTCGAGGCGCCCACACTGAACTCCAGCGAGACCACTTCGCCCAGCGTGTCGAACTCCGTCAGCATGTCGATCAGCTGCCCGGTCTGCCATGCCTTGGAACCGGCGCCGAAGTTGTCGGAGATGTCTGTCTTGCCGTCACGACCGGTGGCAGTCAGCTTGAGGCCCGAATCCGTGTTGGTGAACAGATCCAGGGTGATCGACTTGAAGTAGCCGCTGGGGAACAGCTTCTCGTCGACCGACAGCACGATCGAACTGCCTCTGTCGGCCGAGAAGTCACGGTTCAGCAGGAACCCGCCCTCGTTGCACTTGCCCGAGAGGGAACCGCAGTAGTTTCCCTTCGGGTTGGCTTCGTCGAACTCCTCGGGCCGGATGTCAGCGGGCGCCTTGATCAACATGTTCCAGCCGTAGCCCCACGCACCCGACAGCTTCAGCCCCTTCAACGCGGTCGGCTTGACCGGCTCCAGCTTGCCGACAGCATCCTTGCCTTCGGCTTCGAAGTCCAGATCGAACGTCGGCGCCGCGGACACACCCGCAGACAGTGCAAACAGCGCAATGGCCAGGGCGGTGGAACGTCGTACGGTTGTCATCATGTGTCCTGCTGGATCTGTGGGGTGATTCCGCGGTGGGCTGATAGCCGAAACGGAACGGTAAGTGTGATGGACTGTATCGAACGACTGTGACCGATGCCTCGCTCCGGCCCCCTTTGTTCAAGGGGGGTCGGCCCGGCCGGCCCCTTGAATGGTGGGTCGATTGCGACTATTACACTGACCCGGTGGAAACCAAGTGGCTTGAAGACTTCGTCAGCCTGGCGGAGACACGCAGCTTCTCGCGGTCGGCCCAGCTGCGGCATGTCACCCAACCGGCGTTCTCGCGGCGCATCCAGGCGCTGGAGGCCTGGGCCGGCGTCGATCTGGTCGACCGCTCGTCCTATCCCACGCGGCTGACCTCGGCCGGCGAGACCCTGCACGCACAGGCGCTGGAGATCCTGGTGGCGCTGCAGTCGGCGCGCAACCTGATGCGCAGCCACCGTGCCAGCGGGCAGGACGTGATCGAGTTCGCCATCCCGCACACCCTGGCCTTCACCTTCTTCCCGCACTGGCTGATGGAGCTGCGCCAGCGCTTCGGCAGCGTCAAGACCCGGCTGATCGCGCTGAACGTGCACGATGCGGTGCTGCGGCTCACCGAAGGCGGCTGCGACCTGCTGATCGCCTACCACCACCCGTCGCAGCCGCTGCAGCTCAGCCCCGACCGCTACGAGATGCTGTCGCTGGGCCGCGAGACCCTGGCCGCCTATGCCAAGGCCGACGCGGCCGGCCAGCCGCTGTTCTTCCTGGCCGCCGGCGGTGCGCCGGTGCCGCTGCTGGCCTATGCCTCGGGCGCCTACATGGGCCACATGGTCGAGCAGATCATCCGCCAGATGCCGGTGGCGCCCGCGCTGGAGACCACCTACGAGACCGACATGGCCGAGGGCCTGAAGGCCATGGCGCTGGAAGGCCACGGCCTGGCCTTCCTGCCGGCCAGCTCGGTGCGGCAGGAGCTCAAGTCCCGCCGGCTGGTGGCCGCCGCGCCGCCCGGCGTGGGCGAGCTGACCATGGAAGTGCGCATCTACCGCGAGCGCCCCGAAGTGGCGCGCCACACCAAGCCTGCCGCGCAGGCGCTGTGGGATTTCCTGCGCCAGGCGACCTGATCTGGGGCGGTTGGGGCGGGCCATCCGCCCCACGTGCAATGCCCGTGCCGGCGCGGTCAGTGGCCGAGAATCTTGGACAGGAAGTCCTTGGTGCGGTCGCTCTGCGGGTTGTCGAAGAAGGCATGCGGCGCGTTCTGCTCGACGATCTGGCCCTGGTCCATGAAGATCACCCGGTTGGCCACGGCCTTGGCGAAGCCCATCTCATGGGTCACGCACAGCATGGTGATGCCGCCCTCGGCCAGCTCGATCATCACGTCGAGCACTTCCTTGATCATCTCCGGGTCGAGCGCCGAGGTGGGCTCGTCGAACAGCATGATCTTGGGCGTCAGGCACAGCGCGCGGGCGATGGCCACGCGCTGCTGCTGGCCGCCCGAGAGTTGCAGCGGGTACTTGCCCGCCTGCTCGGCGATGCGCACCCGCTTCAACTGGGCCATGGCCCGCTCCTCGGCCTCCTTCTTGGGCATCTTGCCCACCCACATCGGCGCCAGGGTCAGGTTCTCCAGCACCGTGAGGTGGGGGAACAGGTTGAACTGCTGGAAAACCATGCCGACGTTCTTGCGGATGGCCTCGATGGCCTTCACATCGTCGGTCAGCTCCACGCCGTCGACCTTCAGCGTGCCCTGCTGGTGTTCTTCCAGCCGGTTGATGCAGCGGATCAGCGTGCTTTTGCCGGAGCCCGACGGCCCGCAGATGACGATGCGCTCGCCCTTGGCGACCGACAGGTCGATGTCACGCAGCACGTGGAAGCTGTTGCCGTACCACTTGTTGACTTTTTCGAACGTGATGATGGGTTCGGACATGGTGATTACCGGTTCTTGCTGAGTGACAGCCGCTTCTCGATCCACAGGCTGTAGCGCGACATCGAGAAGCAGAAGGCGAAGTAGATGGCGGCGATGAACAGATAGGCCTCGATCTTGAACGGCCGCCAGTCGGCGTCGGAGTTCAGCGCCAGGCCCATCGCGCCGGTCAGCTCATAGAGGCTGACGATGGTCACCAGCGAGGTGTCCTTGAAGATCGAGATGAAGTTGTTCATCACGCCCGGCACCACCAGGGCCAGCGCCTGCGGCAGGATGATCTTGCGCTGGGCCTGCCAGTAGCTCAGGCCCAGGGTGTCGGCGGCCTCCTGCTGGCCCTTGGGGATGGCCTGCAGGCCGCCGCGCACGATCTCGGCCATGTAGGCCGCCGCGAACAGCGTGATGCCCACCAGCACCCGCAGCAGCACGTCCACCGTGGTGCCCGGCGGCATGAACAGCGGGAACATGAAGCTGGCCATGAACAGCACGCTGATCAGGGGCACGCCGCGGATCAGCTCGACGTAGATCACGCAGATGGTCTTGATCGCCGGCATCTTGCTGCGCCGCCCCAGCGCCACCAGGATGGACAGCGGGAACGCGAAGACGATGGACAGCGTGGCCAGCATGATGGTCAGCGGCAGGCCGCCCCAGCGGTCGGTCTCCACCGGCGCCAAGCCCAGCACGCCGCCCTTCATCAACGTGAAGAACAGCGCCAGCACGGCCACCCACAGCAGCAGCAGCCAGGGCTTCCAGAAGGTGCGCACGCAGCTCACCACCAGCAGCGCCACCAGGGCGATGGTGGCCAGCTCCGGCCGCCACTGCTGCTCGAACGGATAGCGGCCGAAGATGATGAGCCGGTACTTCTCGGTGATCACGCCCCAGCAGGCCCCCACGCCGCGTGCGGCCTGGCACTGCTCGGCGTTGGCAACCACCACCGCCTTGAACACGGCCCAGTCCAGCAGCGGCGGAATCAGCCAGGCCGCCAGGCCCAGCATCACGATGGTGGCCACCGAGCTGGGCAGGTTGCCGAACAGGTTGCGGCGCATCCAGGGCACCAGGCCCTCGGTCTTGACCGGCGCGGGGCGCGGCTCGATGGAGACAAAGGTGGTCGTCATCTCATCGCTCCTTGATCGCCGAGCGGGTGTTGTACCAATTCATGATGCCCGAGGTGGTCAGCGAGGTGGTCAGGTAGACCAGCATGATCAGCGCGATGCATTCCACCGCGCGGCCGGTCTGGTTGATGGCGGTGTTGCTGATCGAGACCACGTCGGGGTAGCCGATGGCCACCGCCAGCGACGAGTTCTTGGTCAGGTTCAGGTACTGGTTGGTCATCGGCGGGATGATCACCCGCAGGGCCTGCGGCAGCACCACCAGACGCATCTGCTGGCCCTTGCCCAGGCCCAGGGCGCCCGAGGCCTCGCTCTGTCCGCGGGGCACCGAAGCGATGCCGGCACGCACCACTTCGGCGACGAAGGCAGCGGTGTAGAAGGTCAGGCCGAGCAGCACAGAGATGAACTCCGGCGTCAGCGAGCTGCCGCCCTCGACCGCCACATCGCCGGCCTTGGGCAGGTTCCACTCCATCGGCGCGCCACCCGCCAGCCAGCCCACCAGCGTGCCGCCGATCAGCAGGCCGATGCTGGGCAGCAGCACCGGCCGCACCTGGCCGGTGGCCTCGAACAGCGTGCGCGCCTTGCGCGCCCACAGCCACGACAGCACGGCGCCGGCCACCAGGCCCAGCGCGGCCAACGCCTGGCCGGTGCCCCACACCGGCACCGGATAGGACAGCCCGCCCTTGCTGAGGAACACCAGCCCGCCCAGGTTCATCGGCTCGTCCGGGTTCGGCAGCATTTCGGTCAGCACCAGGTACCAGACCAGCAGTTGCAGCAGCACCGGCACGTTGCGGAACAGCTCCACGTAGCCGTAGCACAGGCCACGGACGATGGCGTTGTTGGAGAAGCGGCCCACGCCGATCAGCGTGCCCAGCAACGTGGTGAGCACGATGCCGACGATGGCCACCCGCAGCGTGTTGAGCACGCCCACCAGGAAGGCTTTCCAGTACGGGTCGACCGACTCGTAGGGGATCAGCAGCTCGCCGATGTCGAAACCGGCTGGGCCGGTGAGGAAGTCGAAGCCGCTCTGGATGCCGCGCACACGCATGTTTTCCAGCGTGTTGTGCGCCAGGAACCACACGCCCAGGGCGATCAGGCCCAGGGCCAGCACCTGGTAGAGGATGGCGCGCACGGCGCGGCTGCGCAGCGACCAGTCGCGTGTCTTGGGAGGGGCGGCACGGGCCGTCATGGACAAAGCTCCTTCAGCCTGGGGACATCGGCTGCCGAGGAATCGGGGGGTCTTGCGGGGAGGGGGGAGCCGGCGCGCGCGGAGTCGGCGCGCCGGCAGCCGGGGGTGTTACCGCACCGGCGGGGCGTACATGAAGCCGCCCTTGTTCCAGAGGTTGTTGTTGCCGCGGGGCATGCCCAGCGCGCTCTTCGGGCCGACATTGCGCTCGAAGATCTCGCCGTAGTTGCCCACCGCCTTGATGGCGTTGGCGGCCCAGCTCTTGTCCAGGCCCAGCAGCTTGCCGGTGTCCTCGGTGGTGCCCAGGATGCGGCCGACCACCGGGTCGGTGCTGCTCTTGGCCAGTTCGTCCACCTTGGCCTGGGTGATGCCGTACTCCTCGGCCTCGATCAGTGCATACACGACCCACTTGGCGATGGCGAAGAACTCGTCGTCACCGCGGCGCACGCTGGGGCCCAGCGGCTCCTTGGAGATCAGCTCGGGCAGGATCAGGTGCTCGGCCGGGTTCTTGGCTTCCTTGTTGCGGATCGAGGCCAGGCCCGAGGCGTCGGTGGTGAAGGCCTGGCAGCGGCCGCTGAAATAGGCGCTGGTCGAGGCTTCCTGCTTCTCGAACACCACCGGCTTGATGCCCAGGTTGTTGGCACGGGAGAAGTCGGTCAGGTTCTTCTCGGTGGTGGTGCCCGATTGCACGCAGACCGTGGCGCCCTTGAGCTGCTTGGCGCTCTTGATCTTGCCCTTGGCCGGCACCATGAAGCCCTGGCCGTCATAGTAGGTGGTGCCGGTGAAGTGCATGCCCAGCGAGGCGTCGCGGGTCAGCGTCCAGGTGGTGTTGCGGCTGAGGATGTCGATCTCGCCGGACTGCAGGGCGGTGAAGCGCTGCTGGGCATTCAGCGGCACGTACTTGACCTTGTTCGGGTCGCCCAGCATGGCGGCGGCGATGGCCTTGCAAACGTCGACATCGAGGCCGGACCAGTTGCCCTGGCTGTCGGCTGCGGAGAAGCCGGCCAGGCCGGTGTTGACGCCGCAGATCAGTTGGCCGCGGGCCTTGATCGCGTCGACAGTCTTGCCCGCCTGGGCGGGCAGGGCGGCCAAGCCGAGCACCGCGGTGGTGCAAACGGTTGCGAAAAGGGTCTTGGCGGTCAGTTTCGTCATGAAGATGGCTCCTGGTGGGTTCCTCGCTCGTGGATGCCAGGCCTCGGGGGCCTGCCTTTGAGCGTGGCGCAGTGTAGCGAGGCAAGAACCGTGCTCACCCTCGCGCTTCTACGTAGCATGGGGTCATGCGCGGCGCGCATGGGACGCCGCTGGCGCGGCGGACCGGGTGCCAGAATCCGGCCATGACCGACATCCTCACCTTCACCCGGCCCGACGACTGGCACCTGCATGTGCGCGACGGCGCCGCCATGGCGGCCGTGGTGCCGGCCACGGCGCGGCAGTTCGCCCGCGCCATCATCATGCCCAACCTGCGCCCGCCGGTGACCACCGCAGCCGCCGCGGCGGCCTACCGCGACCGCATCCGCGCTGCGGTGCCGGCCGGCGTCGACTTCACGCCGCTGATGACGCTGTACCTGACCGACAACCTGGCGGTCGACGAGATCGCACGCGCGGCCGACGCCGGCGTGGTGGCGCTCAAGCTCTACCCGGCCGGCGCCACCACCAACAGCGATGCCGGCGTCACCGACATCCGCAAGACGTACAAGGTGCTGGAAGCGATGCAGAAGGCCGGCCTGAAGCTGCTGGTGCACGGCGAGGTGACCGACGGCGAGATCGACCTGTTCGACCGCGAGGCGGTGTTCATCGACCGGGTGATGCGGCCGCTGCGCGCCGACTTTCCGGAACTGAAGGTGGTGTTCGAGCACATCACCACCCAGGAGGCGGCGCAGTATGTGGCCGAGGCTGGCCCGCACACCGCAGCCACCATCACCGCCCACCACCTGCTCTACAACCGCAATGCCATCTTCATGGGGGGCCTGCGGCCGCACTACTACTGCCTGCCGGTGCTCAAGCGCGAGGTGCACCGCCGCGCGCTGGTGGCGGCGGCCACCTCCGGCAGCAGCCGGTTCTTCCTGGGCACCGACAGCGCGCCGCATGCCAGCCAGATGAAGGAGGCCAGCGTCTGCGGTGCCGGCTGCTTCACCGCGCTGAGCGCGCTGGAGCTGTATGCCGAGGCCTTCGACGCAGTGGGCGCACTCGACAAGCTGGAGGGCTTTGCCAGCCACCACGGGCCGGATTTCTACGGCTTGCCGCGCAACACCGGTACGGTGACGCTGCGCCGCGAGCCCCTCCAGTTGCCCGAGGCTGTGCCCTTCGGCGATGCGCAGCTCAAGCCCCTGCGCGGCGGCGAAACCCTGGCCTGGCGGCAGACCGCCTGAGCTTGCCGATCGACCTGACCGGCCCCTGGCTGGCGCCGCTGCAGCCGGCGCTGGCGGCGGCCTGGGCCGCCTGGCAGGCCGGCGCGCCGGTGGCTGCCGCGCTGAATGCGCAACGGCTGGCAGACGGCGCGGTCATGCGCCTGGACGCCGGCCCGCTGCAGTTCGTGCCGCAGACCGCGCTGCCGGACGGCGAGGCCTACGAGGCCTTCATCCACCGCAGCGCCAGCGTGCCCACGCGCGACAACCCGCATGACTTCTTCAACGGCCTGGTGTGGCTGTCGCAACCCGCGCTCAAGCGGCGGTTGAATGCGCTGCAGGCCGCCGCCCTGGCACGCAACGGCGTGCAACCCCGCCGCGGCCCGCTGCGGGATGCGCTGACGCTGTTCGATGAAAACGGCGCACTGCTGCAGGCGCCGCCGCCGCTGTGGCAGGCGCTGCGCCAGCGCGACTGGAACGCACTCTTCATCACCCACCGCCCGCTGTGGGCCGAGGCACGGCTGACACTCGTTGGCCATGCCCTGCTGGAACAGCTGGCCACCGCGCCGCGCAAGCCGCTGACGGCCCATGTGCTGCCGGCCGAGGCGGTGCTGGCGATGGACGAGGCGGCCTGGGCGGCCAAGCCGTTCAGCCCGCTGCCGGTGCTGGGCGTGCCGGGCTGGTGGCCGGCGAATGCCGACCCGGTGTTCTACGCCGATGTCGCGGTCTTCAGGCCGGCAGGAAGCCTTCGATCGACAGGTAGCGCTCGCCGGTGTCGTAGTTGAAGCCCAGCACCCGGGCGCCGGCGCCCAGTTCTGGCAGCTTCTGGGCAATGGCCGCCAGCGTGGCGCCGCTGCTGATGCCCACCAGCATGCCTTCTTCGCGGGCCGAGCGGCGGGCCATCTCGCGGGCCGCTTCGGCATCCACCTGCACCACGCCGTCGAGCAGTTCGGTCTTCAGGTTGGTGGGGATGAAGCCGGCGCCGATGCCCTGGATCGGGTGCGGGCTGGGCGCGCCGCCGCTGATCACCGGGCTGGCGCTGGGCTCCACCGCAAACACCTTCAGGCCGGGCCACCTGGCCTTCAGCACCTGGGCGCAGCCCGTGAGGTGGCCGCCCGTGCCCACGCCGGTGATGATGGCGTCCAGGCCCTCGGGGAAGTCGGCCGCGATCTCCTCGGCCGTGGTGCGCACATGCACCGCGATGTTGGCCGGGTTCTCGAACTGTTGCGGCATCCAGGCGCCGGGCGTCTGGGCCACCAGCTCTTGCGCCCGGGCGATCGAGCCCTTCATGCCCTTCTCGCGCGGCGTCAGGTCGAAGCTGGCGCCGTAGGCCAGCATCAGGCGGCGGCGCTCCACGCTCATGCTGTCGGGCATGACCAGCACCAGCTTGTAGCCCTTGACCGCGGCCACCATGGCCAGGCCGATGCCGGTGTTGCCGCTGGTCGGTTCGATGATGGTGCCGCCGGGCTTCAGCGCGCCGCTGCGCTCGGCATCCTCGACCATCGCCAGCGCGATGCGGTCCTTGATCGAGCCGCCGGGGTTGCTGCGCTCGCTCTTGATCCACACGTTGGCGCCAGCGCCGAACAGGCGGTTGATGCGCACATGCGGGGTGTGGCCGATGGTGGCCAGGATGTTGTCGGCTTTCATGCTGTTGATCTCCTTGCAGCAGGCTTCAGTTGGGCCTGCCGCGATAATCGCATGGTGAAGCAAGCCAGACCGCCGCTGGGGCAAGCACCGAAAGGTGGCCCTGGAGGAAGGTCCGGACTGCACAGAGCGGCGTAGCAGTTAACGGCTGCCCACCGTGAGGTGAGGATCAGAGCAACAGAGACGAGCCGATTCAGTTCGGGTGAAACGGGCAATCTCTACGCGCAGCAACACCGAATAGGCACACGTTGATCCGGCTCGGGGAGTGTGCGGGTAGGTGGCACCGAGCCGGTGGGGCGACCCCCGGCCCAGAGGAATGGCGGTCACGGCGTCGGCGCTCCGCAAGGGGCGCCGGCGCTGCACAGAATCCGGCCTATCGGCTCGCTTCACACTAATCCTGGCCGGCAGCCCCATCGGGCTGCCGGCTGTCCTTTTTGCTGTGAGCCACGCTTGAATCCCGACGCCAAGACCCTCTGGCCGCACCCGCAATGGGTGCTGGCCGCGCTGCTGGCTGCCCTGGGCACGCTGGGGCCGTTCTCGATCGACACCTACCTGCCGGCGTTCTCCGGCATCGCGCGCTCGCTGCAGGCCACGCCGGCGCAGATGCAGCAGACACTGTCGGCCTACCTGTTCGGCTTTGCGCTGATGAACCTGTTCCACGGTGCGCTGTCCGACCGCTTCGGCCGCCGGCCGGTGGTGCTGTGGGGGCTGGCGGTGTTCACGCTGGGCTCGCTGGGCTGCGCGCTGAGCCAGAGCATCGCCCAGCTGGTGGCCTTCCGCGCACTGCAGGGCCTGTCGGCCGGCGCCGGCGTGGTGGTCTCGCGGGCCATCATCCGCGACATGTTCCCGCCGGCCGACGCCCAGCGGGTGATGTCGCAGGTGACCATCTTCTTCGGCGTGGCGCCGGCGATCGCGCCGGTGCTGGGCGGCCTGCTGTTCGTGGCCGCCGACTGGCATGCGATCTTCTGGCTGCTGGTGGGCGTGGGCCTGCTGCTGCTGGTGCTGGCCGCACGCTGGCTGCCCGAGACGCTGCATGTCTCGGCCCGCCAGTCGTTCGCGCCCGGGCCGCTGCTGCGGGCCTACGGCGCGCTGGTGCGCAATCCGCGCTTCGGCCTGCTGGTGCTGGCCAGCGGTGTGCCGTTCAACGGCATGTTCCTGTACGTGCTGTCGGCGCCGGAATGGCTGGGCACCCACCTGCAGCTGGCGCCCACGCAGTTCTTCTGGTTCTTCCTGCTCAGCATCGGCGGCATCATGGCCGGTGCCGCCGTCAGCGGCCGCCTGGCCGGGCGCTGGCCACCGCGGCGGCAGATCCGCTGGGGCTTTGCCATCATGCTGGCCTGCTCGCTGGTCAATGTGGCACTGAACGCCACGCTGGCGCCGCACCCCGCCTGGGCGCTGATCCCGGTGTCGGTGTTTGCCTTCGGCTGGGCGCTGATGGTGCCGGTGGTCACGCTGATGGTGCTGGACCTGGCGCCCGAGCGGCGCGGCATGGCCAGCAGCCTGCAGGCCTGCGTGGGCAGCGCCGCCAACGGTCTGGTGGCCGGCGTGGTGGCGCCGCTGGTCATGCATTCCACGCTGGGGCTGGCGCTGGCCTCGCTGGCGCTGATGCTGGTGGGCCTGGTGGCTTGGTTGTTCATCCAGCGCGTGCCCGCCTGATCTCAAGAAGCGGCCCGGCAGGCCGATAGCGCTGGGAATGGGGTGGGGCTCGTGCGCCACCCCCACACCTGTCGCGAGTGCCCGCCATGCCCCACACCGTCCGCCGCCCTGTTCCGTCCCGCCCCCTGGCCACCGGCCTGCTGGCCCTGGCCGCCGCGCTGTGCCTGTCGGCACCGGCTTGGGCCTCGGATGGCCATGGGCCCGCGCCGGCTGCGGCCAGGCCCGCAGCCGCCAAGCCGCCCGCCAAGGCCGCGGCGGCCGAGCCCGGCAAGCCCGCCGCCACCGCGTCGGCCGACCCGATGGACGCCCTGCGCGAGAAGCTGGCCACCCGGCTGGGCGCGGTGAAGGCGCCCGAGGCACCCACGCCGTATGTGGTGCGGGTGGTGTCCAAGGCCAATGCCGAGCCGGCGCCCGGCACCGCCGCCGCCCATGCCGAAGGCAAGGCCGATGCCCATGGCGGCACGCCGGCCAAGGTGGCGCGGCTGCGTGCGGCCAAGGCCGCCGCCGGCCAGGTGCCCAACCCGCATGCCGCGCACTGGAGCTACGGCGGCGAAGGCGGCCCCGAGCAGTGGGGCCAGCTCAAGCCCGAGTTCGCCACCTGCGCCAAGGGCAGCCGCCAGAGCCCGATCGACATCCGCAGCGGCGTGAAGGTGGACCTGGAGCCGATCCAGTTCGACTACCGGCCGTCGCCGTTCGGCGTCATCGACAACGGCCACACCATCCAGGTCAACGTGGCCGGCGGCAATGCCATCGAGGTGCAGGGCCAGCGTTTCGACCTGGTGCAGTTCCACTTCCACCGGCCGTCGGAAGAGCGCATCAACGGCCGCCAGTTCGACATGGTGGCCCACCTGGTGCACAAGAGCCCCGAGGGCCGCCTGGCCGTGGTGGCGGTGCTGCTGGACCGCGGCGGCCAGGCCCAGCCGCTGATCCAGACGGTGTGGAACAACCTGCCGCTGGAAAAGGGCACCGAGGTCAGCGTGCGCGGTGACATCGACATGAACCACCTGCTGCCGGCCGACCGCCGCTACTTCACCTACATGGGCTCGCTGACCACGCCGCCGTGCAGCGAGGGCGTGCTGTGGCTGGTGCTGCAGCAGCCGGTGACGGTGGCGCAGGACCAGATCGGCGTGTTCTCGAAGCTCTACCCGATGAACGCGCGGCCGGTGCAGCAGGCCGCCGGCCGGCTGATCAAGCAGAGCAACTGACGCTGCAACGCCAGTGCGGCGCGCCCGCCCCGGCCTGGCCGCGGCGGGCTTTTTGTCGTCCGGCTCGGCCGTTGCGCGCCGGACTGGAGGCCGGCGTCCGTGACAATCTGCACACCCGCCGCCCGGCCGGTGCCTGCCAAGCCGCCTCCACCATTTCAACCACCGCTTTCACAAGCCCTCGCAAGTCCCTATTTTGAAACGGATTTTGTATCCAGCCATCTTGAGCATTGGACTGTAAGTAGTTGATTTGATTGATTTTTCCAGTGACGAGTCTGTGAATCCCCTGATTTCTGCGCTAAAGTGGAGTTCGGTGGGATTTGGTGGGGCAAAGTGGCTGGAATCGTCTTTCAAGGGACTGCGGCGTTGTCGCTCGATGGCAAGGGGCGGATGGCCGTCCCTGCGCGCCATCGCGACCCGCTGGCCGCCTTGTCGGGCAACCAGCTCACCCTCACCCAGCATCCGGCGGGCTGCCTGCTGGTGTTCCCCCGCCCGGCCTGGGAGGAATTCCGCGCCAGGCTGCTGACGCTGCCGATGGAAGCCGACGGCTGGCGCCGCTTCTTCGTGGGCAGCGCGGCCGACGTGGAGATGGATTCCGCCTTCCGCGTGCTGGTGCCGCCCGAGCTGCGCGCCATGGCCGGGCTCGACAAGGACGTGCTGCTGATGGGCATGGGCCAGCGGCTGGAGCTGTGGGACCCGGCGCGCTATGCGGCGCACCAGGCGACGGTCATGGCCGGGCCGATGCCCGACGCCATCAAGAGCTTTGTCTTCTGATGGCCGCCACCCCTGCTGCCTGGCAGCACACCACGGTCCTGCTGGTCGAGGCGGTCGATGCGGTCGCCATCCGGCCTGAGGGCACCTATGTCGACGGCACCTTCGGCCGCGGTGGCCACAGCCGCGCGCTGCTGGCGCGCCTGGGCCCGGCCGGCCGGCTGATCGGCTTCGACAAGGACCCCGAGGCGGTGGCCGTGGGCCAGGCCCTGGCGGCCGATGACCCGCGCTTTGCCATCGCGCACGAGAGCTTCGCCGACATGGCGCCGGTGCTGGCCGCACGCGGCATCGGCCAGGTGGATGGCGTGCTGCTGGACCTGGGCGTGAGCTCGCCGCAGATCGACAACCCCGCGCGGGGCTTCAGTTTCCGGTTCGATGCGCCGCTGGACATGCGCATGGACACGACCCGTGGCACGACCGCCGCGGAATTCCTGGCCGGCGCCGACGAGCGCCGCATCGCGGAGGTGATTCGTGACTATGGCGAAGAACGGTTTGCTGTTCCGATTGCAAAGGCGCTTGTTGCTCGCCGGGACGGCGGGACCCCTGTTCGAACAACAGCCGAACTTGCCCAGGTCGTGGCTCGTGCGGTCAAGACCCGCGAGCCGGGCCAGGACCCTGCAACGCGGACATTTCAAGCTCTTCGGATTCTCGTCAACGGTGAGCTCACGGAGCTTGAGAAGGGGCTGAGCGCCGCGCTGGCGCTGCTGGCGCCGGGCGGCCGGCTGGCGGTGATCAGCTTCCATTCGCTGGAAGACCGCATCGTCAAGACCTTCATCGCCCGCGAGAGCAAGGAAGTGGTCGACCGCCATTCGCCGGCGATGTATGCCGCGCCCAAGGCGATGAAGCTGCTGGCCCTGGGCCGCATCAGGCCCGGTGCCGACGAGGTGCGCGCCAACCCGCGCGCCCGCTCGGCCACGCTGCGGGTGGCCGAACGCTCGGTGGTGGCGGCATGACGAAGTTGAATGTCCTGCTGCTGATCGCGGTGATCGCCAGTGCCCTGGTGCTGGTGAAGACCGCCTACGACGCCCGCCGCCTGTTCACCGCCGACCACCGCGCCGATGTGGAGGCCGGGCGCCTGCAGGGCGAGCACAAGCGCCT
Source organism: Pseudaquabacterium pictum (assembly GCF_005403045.1). Taxonomy (GTDB): domain Bacteria; phylum Pseudomonadota; class Gammaproteobacteria; order Burkholderiales; family Burkholderiaceae_C; genus Pseudaquabacterium; species Pseudaquabacterium pictum. The sequence goes on along the minus strand of NZ_BJCL01000008.1, from coordinate 71,069 downwards.
GGAGGCCGAGCGCGAGTTGCAGGCCACCAACCAGCGGGTGGACAAGAGCGCGCGTGAACGGCTGAAGATGACCACCGCCACGCCGGCCGTCACCATGTACGAAAGCGCGCCGGCCTCGTCGCCGGCTGCCACGGCGGGCGGCCTGGTGGCCGCCTCGGGAGCCCGGCCATGAAGAAGCTGCTGACCCCCACCGCCGTGCGCGGCGTCAACTACGCCACCAGCCCGCTGCTGGCCAGCAAGACGCCCAACTGGCGCAGCCGCTTCCTGGTGGCCGCGGTGGCGCTGGGTTTTGCCGGCCTGCTGCTGCGCGCCGCGCAGATCCAGTTGGTCAAGCCCGAGTATTTCCAGAAGGAAGGCGAGAAGCGCTACGCCCACAGCCTGGAGGTGCCGGCCACCCGCGGCCGGGTGCTCGACCGCAGCGGCCAGCTGCTGGCCACCAGCGTGCCGGTGCCCAGCGTCTGGGCCATCCCCAAGGACCTGAAGGCCACGCCCGAGCAGCGCCGCCAGCTGGCCAGGCTGCTGGGCATGGACGATGCCGAGCTGAACCAGCGTCTGGCCAGCGGCAGCGCCAGCTTCGCCTGGCTCAAGCGCCAGGTCGACACCCCCACCTGGGACCAGATCGCCAAGCTGGGCATCAAGGGCGTCTACCAGAGCCGCGAGTTCCGCCGCCGCTACCCCGAGGGCGAATCGGCGGCCCACGTGGTGGGTTTCACCAACCTGGAAGACCAAGGCCAGGAGGGCGTGGAGCTGGCGTTCCAGCGCCAGCTGCAGGGCCGCAACGGCACCCGCGGCGTGGTCAAGGACCGCCTGGGCCGGGTGATCGAGGACATGGGCACCCATGTCGAGCCGGCCGACGGCAGCGACATCGCGCTGTCGGTCGATGCCAAGGTGCAGTTCTTCGCCTACCAGCGGGTGCGCGAGGCAGTGGCCGAGCACAAGGCCAAGGCCGGCAGCGTGGTGGTGCTGGACGTGCAGACCGGCGAGATCCTGGCGCTGGCCAACTACCCCAGCTACGACCCCGGCGAGCGCGGCAAGCGCACCGGCGAGCAGCTGCGCAACCGCGCCCTGACCGACATCTTCGAGCCCGGCTCGACGATGAAGCCCTTCGTCGTGGCCTGGGCGCTGGAGACCGGCAAGGTCAAGCCCGAGACGCCGATCAACGCCAGCGCCGGCAGCGTGGTGGTCAGCGGCATCGCCATCAAGGACGCCCACCACTACGGCACGCTGAGCGTGCGCGAGGTGATCCAGAAGAGCAGCAACATCGGCACGGTGCGCATGGCCATGCAGATGCAGCCGCGCGAGCTGTGGGAGCTGTACGCCAGCGTCGGCTACGGCCAGAAGCCGCAGATCAGCTTCCCCGGCGCGGTCAGCGGCCGGCTGCGCCCGTACAAGACCTGGCGGCCGATCGAGCAGGCCACCATGTCCTACGGCTACGGCCTGTCGGCCTCGCTGCTGCAGATCGCCCGGGCCTACACCACCTTCGCCCGCGACGGCGAGGTGATCCCCATCACCATGCTGCGCCAGGAGCAGCCGGTCTCGGGCATCCGCGTCATCTCGCCGGAGACGGCGCGCGAGATCCGCACCATGCTGCAGATGGCGGCCGCCCCCGGCGGCACCGGCACGCTGGCGCAGACCATCGGCTATTCGGTGGGCGGCAAGAGCGGCACCGCCCACAAGCAGGAAGGCAAGGGCTACGCCAGCAACAAGTACCGCAGCTGGTTCGTCGGCCTGGCGCCGATCGACAAGCCGCGCATCGTGGTGGCGGTGATGGTCGACGAGCCCAGCAACGGCAAGTACTACGGCGGCGCCGTGGCTGCGCCGGTGTTCAGCCAGGTGGTGCAGCAGACCCTGCGCACCCTGGGCGTGCCGCCCGACCTGGACGTCAAGCCGCGGGTGGTGGCCAAGGCCGTGCCCGATGCGCCGGAAAGCTTCTGAGGTGATGGTGCAGACCCTGTCATCCGTCGCTGACGCCACGGCCTGGCTGGCTGCCCGCGTGCAGCCCCAGGGCGCGCCGCGGCTGCGCACCGACAGCCGGCGCGTGGGCCCGGGCGATGCCTTCATCGCCTGGCCCGGTGCCGCCAACGATGGCCGGCAGTACGTGGCCACGGCCCTGGCCAGTGGCGCGGCCGCCTGCCTGGTCGAGGCCGAGGGTGCCGAGGCTTTCGGCTTCGCTGACGACCGCATCGCCGCGCTGCCGGGCCTGAAGGCCGCCACCGGCCCGCTGGCCGCGGCCTGGTTCGGCCGGCCGGCCGAGGCGCTGGACGTGGTCGCCGCCACCGGCACCAATGGCAAGAGCAGCACCGCCTGGTGGACGGCACAGGCCCTGACCGCGCTGGGCCGGCGCTGCGGCGTGGTGGGCACCCTCGGGATTGGGCAGCCGCCGCTGGATGGCGACGCCGGCAGCATCACCTTCACCGGCCTGACCACGCCCGACCCGGTGACGCTGCAGGCCGGCTTCCGCGCCATGGCCGATGGCGGCTACGCCGCCTGCGCCATCGAGGCCTCGTCGATCGGCATCGCCGAGCAGCGCCTGGCCGGCACGGCCATCCGCGTCGCCCAGTTCACCAACTTCACCCGCGACCACCTGGACTACCACGGCAGCATGGACGCCTACTGGGCGGCCAAGCGGGCGCTGTTCGCCTGGTCGGGCCTGCAGGTAGCGGTGGTCAACACCGACGACCCGCAGGGCGCCGCACTCGCCGCCGACCTGGCCGGCACCCCGCTGGACCTGTGGACGGTGTCGGTGCACCAGCCCGCCCGGCTGCGCGCGCTGGACCTGGGCTACACCGCCGACGGCCTGTGCTTCACCCTGGCCGAAGGCGAGGCCCGCGTGCCGGTGCGCAGCCGGCTGATCGGCGACTACAACGCCAGCAACCTGCTGGGCGTGCTGGGCGCGGTGCGGGCGCTGGGCGTGTCGCTGGCCGATGCGGCCGCGGTGGTGCCGCGCCTGACGCCGGTGCCCGGCCGCATGGACCGCGTGCCGGGCACGGCCGGCCAGCCCGAGGTGGTGGTCGACTATGCCCACACGCCCGATGCGCTGGACAAGGCCCTGGGCGCGCTGCGCCCGCTGGCCGCCGCCCGCGGTGGCCAACTGTGGTGCGTGTTCGGCTGCGGCGGCAACCGCGATGCCACCAAGCGCCCGCTGATGGGCGCCATCGCCGAGCGCCTGGCCGACCGGGTGGTGCTGACCAGCGACAACCCGCGCCATGAAGACCCGCTGGCCATCCTGGCGCAGATCCGCGCCGGCCTGCACGCCGAGCCGGCTGCCGTGATCGAAGACCGTGCCGTCGCCATCGCCCAGGCCGTGCAGCAGGCCGCGCCGGCCGATGTGGTGCTGCTGGCCGGCAAGGGCCATGAGGACTACCAGGAGGTGGCCGGCAGCAAGCGGCCCTTCCTGGACAGTGCGGTGGCCGCCCAGGCCTTGAGCACGCGGAGCGCCGCATGAGCCAGCCCTTGATGACCCTGGCCGACGCTGCCGCGCTGCTGCCCGGCGCCACCCTGCTGGGTGACCCGGCCACGCCCCTCCTGCGGGTGCACAGCGACACCCGCACCCTGCGCCCGGGCGACCTGTTCGTGGCGCTGCGCGGCGAGGTGTTCGATGCCCATGCCTTCCTGCCGCAGGCCCGTGCCGCCGGTGCCGCCGCGGTGCTGGCCGAGCAGGGCATCGCCGACGCTGGCCTGGCCGGCCTGCAGGTGGCCGACAGCCTGGCCGCGCTGCAGCAGATGGCCGCCGGCTGGCGCCAGCGCTTCGGCGGCCCGGTGATCGCCGTGGCCGGCAGCAACGGCAAGACCACCGTCACCCAGATGCTGGCCGCCATCCTGCAGGCCCATGCCGGCGCCCAGGGCCTGGCCACCGCCGGCAACTACAACAACCACATCGGCCTGCCGCTGCAGGTGCTGCGCCTGCACCCCAGCGGCGCCGGCGCCCACCGCATCGCCGCCTTCGAGCTGGGCATGAACCACCCGGGCGAGATGGCGCTGCTGTCGGCCATCGCCCGGCCCACCGTGGCCCTGGTCAACAACGCCCAGCGTGAACACCAGGAGTTCATGGCCACGGTGGAAGCGGTGGCGCAGGAGAACGGCACCGCCATCAGCGCGCTGCCGGCCGACGGCGTGGCGGTGTTCCCGGCCGACGATGCCCATGCCGGCGTCTGGCGGTCGCTGGCCGGCAGCCGCCGCCAGGCCACGTTCGCGATGCAGGGCCCGGCCGACGTGACGCCGGATGCGCGCTCGCCCGCGGTCTGGGTGGCCGATGCCGAGGGCGGCCACTGGCAGTTCGCCATCCGCACGCCGGCCGGCGCCGCCACGTTGCAGCTGCACATCCCCGGCCGCCACAACCTGCACAACGCGCTGGCGGCCGCCACCAGCGCCCTGGCCGCCGGCGTGCCGCTGGCCGCGGTGGTGCAGGGCCTGGGCGCCTTCCGGCCGGTGGCCGGTCGCTCGCGGCTGTTGCCGCTGCAGTGGGCCGGCCGGTCGGTGACGCTGGTGGACGACAGCTACAACGCCAACCCCGATTCGGTGCGGGCCGCCATCGATGTGCTGGCCACGCTGCCGGCGCCGCGCTGGCTGGTGCTGGGCGACATGGGTGAGGTGGGCGACCAGGGTCCGGCCTTCCATGCCGAGGTGGGCGCCTACGCGCGCTCCGCTGGCATCGAACAGTTCTGGACGGCAGGTACCGCCTGCATCGACGCTGCCCGCGCCTACGGTGCCGGCGCCCGCCACTTTGCCGATGCGCCGGCGGTCATCGCCGCATTGGGTGAGGCACCCGCCTGCGGCGCGGTGCTGGTGAAAGGATCGAAATTCATGCGCATGCCCACCGTGGTGGCCGCGCTGCAGGCCGCGGCCCAGGCCGCACCCGCCGGAGGTGCCGCATGCTGCTGACCCTCAGCCAATGGCTGCTGGCGCAGAACCCCGAATGGGGCTTCCTGCGCGTCTTCCAGTACCTGACATTCCGCGCCGTGATGTCGGCGATGACGGCACTGCTGATCGGCCTGGGCCTGGGCCCGTGGGTGATCCGCAAGCTCACCGAACTGAAGATCGGCCAGCCGATCCGCGAGTACGGCGTGCAGAGCCACCTGGCCAAGCGCGGCACGCCCACCATGGGCGGCGTGCTGATCCTGCTGGGCATCGGCGTGGCCACGCTGCTGTGGTTCGACTGGAGCAACCGCTTCGTCTGGGTGGTGATGCTGGTGACCTTCGGCTTCGGTGCCGTGGGCTGGGTGGACGACTGGCGCAAGGTGGTCGACAAGAACCCCGAGGGCATGCGCTCGCGGGAGAAGTTCTTCTGGCAGTCGCTGATCGGCCTGGTGGCCGCGGCCTACCTGGCGTTCGCCGTCAGCGAATCCAACAACCAGAAGGTGCTGGAGCTGTTCGTCAACTGGGTGCAGAGCGGCTTCACCGCCGAGCTGCCGCCGCGGGCCGACCTGATGCTGCCGTTCTTCAAGACGGTGAGCTACCCGCTGGGCGTGTTCGGCTTCATCGCGATGAGCTACTTCGTGATGGTGGGCGCCAGCAATGCGGTGAACTTCACCGACGGGCTGGACGGCCTGGCGATCATGCCGGTGGTGCTGGTGGGTTCGGCGCTGGGCATCTTCGCCTACATCGTCGGCAACTCGGTCTACAGCAAGTACCTGCTGTTCCCCTACATCCCGGGTGCGGGCGAGCTGCTGATCTTCTGCGGTGCGCTGGCCGGTGCGGGCCTGGCCTTCCTGTGGTTCAACGCCCACCCGGCGCAGGTGTTCATGGGCGACGTGGGCGCGCTGGCCCTGGGCGGCGCGCTGGGCACCATCGCCATCATCACCCGGCAGGAGATCGTGCTGGGGATCATGGGCGCGGTGTTCGTGGCCGAGGTGCTGAGCGTGATGCTGCAGGTCAGCTGGTTCAAGTACACCAAGAAGAAGTACGGCGAGGGCCGGCGCATCCTGAAGATGGCGCCGCTGCACCACCACTTCGAGAAGAGCGGCTGGACCGAGACCCAGGTCGTCATCCGCTTCTGGATCATCACCATGCTGCTGTGCCTGGTGGGCCTGGCGACGCTCAAGCTGCGCTGAACCGACGATGAACCACCTCGCCAACCTGAACGTGCTGGTGCTGGGCCTGGGTGACTCCGGCCTGGCGATGGCGCGCTGGTGCGCCCGCCAGGGTGCGCAGGTGCAGGTGTGGGATTCACGCGAGAACCCGCCGCAGGCCGCCGCGCTGGCCGCCGCCGCGCCGGGCGCCACGCTGCGCAGCGGCGCGCTGTCGGCCGATGCCCTGGCCGGCATCCAGATGGTGCTGAAGAGCCCCGGCCTGGCACCGCAGGATGACCGCATCGCTCCGCTGCTGGCGGCGGCCCGGGCCACCGGCATCGCGGTGGGCGGCGAGCTTGACCTGTTCGCCCGCGCGCTGGCCGATCTGCAGGCCGACCGCGGTTATGCGCCCAAGCTGCTGGCCATCACCGGCACCAACGGCAAGACCACCACCACCGCGATGTGCGCGCTGCTGGTGGCCCGCTGCGGCCTGCGGGTGGCCGCGGCCGGCAACATCGGCCCGACCATGCTGGACACGCTGGCCGCGGCGCTGGACCTGGAGGCCAGCGTGCCGCCGGCCGAGGCTGCGCCGGCTGCCGTGACCGAACCCGCTGACGTTGACACCGCCGCCGCACCCGACGTCGGCCTGGTGGAAGCGGCGGATGCCGTGAACGCCGCCGAGCCGGACGACACCGCCGATGACGCCCCGCTGCAGCTGGCCCCGCCACCGCCGGCCGCGCCGGTGTTTGTCCACCTGCCCCAGGTCTGGGTGCTGGAGCTCTCCAGCTTCCAGCTCGACGGCGTGCAGGGCTTCCAGCCCAGCGCCGCGACGGTGCTCAACATCACCCAGGACCACCTGGACTGGCACGGCACCATGGACGCCTATGCGGCGGCCAAGGCCCGCATCTTCGGCACTGGCACCACCTGGGTGCTGAACCGCGACGACGCCCGCGTGGAGGCCCTGGTGCCGGCGCCGGTGCTGGTCAAGGGCGGGCGCGGCAAGCCGGCCAAGGCCACCGGCCCGAAGCTGGTGCGCTTCGGCCTGGACGCGCCGCAGCGACCGGGCGACTTCGGCCTGGTGGTCGAGAACGGCATGGCCTGGTTGGTGCGCGCCCGCGAGGTCGATGAAACTCTGAAGCGCCGCAAGGACGAGGACGAAGAGATCCACCTGCAGCGCCTGATGCCGGCCGACGCGCTGCGGGTGCGCGGCCGCCACAACGCCGCCAATGCCTTGGCCGCGCTGGCCCTGGCCACCGCCATCGGCTGCCCGCTGGCCCAGCTGCTGCACGGCCTGCGTGACTACGCCGGCGAGCCGCACCGGGTGGAGTACATCGCCACCATCGGCGGCATCGAGGCCTTCGACGACAGCAAGGGCACGAATGTCGGTGCCACCGTGGCCGCGCTGATCGGCCTGGGTGCCGACAAGGCGCCGGCCAGGCTGGTGGTCATCCTGGGTGGCGACGGCAAGGGCCAGGATTTCAGCCCGTTGGCCGCACCGGTGGCCCGCCATGCCCGTGCGGTGGCGCTGATCGGCCGCGATGCCGATGCCATCGCCGCCGCGCTGGCCGCCGATGCCGGCGCCGCCGCGGTGCCGCAGCAGCGCCATGACAGCCTGGAGGCGGCTGTGGCCTGGTGCTTCCAGCAAGCCCGGGTGGGTGATGCGGTGCTGCTGAGCCCGGCCTGCGCCAGCCTGGACATGTTCCGCAACTACGGCCACCGGGCCGACGTCTTCGTGGCTGCGGTGCAGGGCATCGCGGCCGACCGTGGGGAGGCGCTGGCATGAGCAGCCTGGTGCAACGCCTGCAGCCGCTGGCCTGGCTCAAGCGCCTGAAGCGCGGCGCCGCCGACGGCGAGGACCTGCCGATCCGCGACTGGACCGGCCCCGCCGGCGGCAGCCAGGCGCCGCGCATCTTGGGCTTCGACAGCGCGCTGGTGTGGTGCATCGTGGCCCTGCTGTCGCTGGGCCTGGTGATGGTCTATTCGGCCAGCGTGGCCCTGCCCGACAGCCCCAAGTACAAGCTCTACAGCCCCACCTTCTTCCTCAGCCGGCATGCGCTGTCGCTGGCGATCGCCTTCGTCGCCGCGCTGGTGGTGGTGCAGCTGCCGATCAAGCTGTGGGAGCGGGCGGCGCCCTGGCTGTTCGTCGCCAGCCTGGTGCTGCTGGTGCTGGTGCTGATCCCCGGCCTGGGCAAGGGCGTGAACGGCGCGCGCCGCTGGCTGCCGCTGGGGGTGATGAACTTCCAGCCCAGCGAGCTGGCCAAGCTGGCCATGGCCATGTATGCCGCCAGCTACATGGTGCGCAAGATGGAAGTGAAGGAACGCTTCCTGAAGGCGGTGTGGCCGATGGCGGTGGCGCTGGCGGTGATCGGCGTGCTGCTGCTGGCCGAGCCCGACATGGGCGCTTTCGTGGTGATCGCCGCGGTGGCGCTGGGCATCCTGTTCCTGGGCGGGGTGAACGGCCGCATGTTCGCCGTCAGCGTGGCCATGCTGCTGGGCGCGATGGTGATGATGATCGTCACCAACCCGTGGCGGCTGCAGCGGGCACTGGCCTTCACCGACCCGTTCGATCCGCAGTACTCGGCCGGCAAGGGTTACCAGCTCAGCCATTCGCTGATCGCATTCGGCCGTGGCGAGCTGACCGGCCAGGGCCTGGGTGGCAGCGTCGAGAAGCTGCACTACCTTCCCGAGGCCCACACCGACTTCCTGCTGGCGGTCATCGGTGAGGAGCTGGGCTTCATCGGCGTCGCCTGCGTGATCCTGGCCTTCTTCTGGCTGACCCGCCGCATCTTCGTCATCGGCCGCCAGGCGGTGGTGCTCGACCGCGTGTTCGCCGGCCTGATGGTGCAGGGCATCGGCATCTGGATCGGCGGCCAGACGCTGATCAACATGGGCGTGAACCTGGGCGCGCTGCCCACCAAGGGCCTGACCCTGCCGCTGCTGAGCTACGGCGGCTCGGCCATCCTGATGAACCTGGTGGCACTGGCCATCGTGGTGCGGGTGGACATCGAGAACCGCAGCTTGATGCGGGGGGGCAGGGAGTGATGCCCCATCTCGTCATCATGGCGGCCGGCACCGGTGGCCACATCATCCCCGGCATCGCGGTGGCCCGCGAGGTGCAGAAGCGTGGCTGGACGGTCAGCTGGCTGGGCACCGCCACCGGCATGGAGAACACCCTGGTGCCGCCCACGCAGATCCCGCTGGACGTGCTGGCGTTCTCCGGCCTGCGCGGCAAGGGCCTGCTGCACACGGCCACCGGCGGGCTGCGCCTGCTCAAGGCCTTCTGGGATGCGGCGCGCATCCTGCGCCGGCGCAGCGCCAGCGCGGTGCTGGGCATGGGCGGCTATGTCTGCTTTCCCGGCGGCATGATGGCCAGCCTGCTGGGCAAGCCGCTGATGCTGGTCAATGCCGATGCCGGCCTGCTGCTGAGCAACAAGGCCTTGCTGCCGGTGGCCGACCGCGTGGCCTTCGGCTTCGACGGCCCGGCGGCCCGGGTGAAGAACGGCCTGGTCACCGGCAACCCGGTGCGCGCCGAGATCGAGGCCCTGCCGGCACCGGCGGCGCGCTACGCCGGCCGCAGCGGCCCGCTGCGCCTGCTGGTGGTGGGCGGCAGCCTGGGTGCCCAGGTGCTGAACCAGACCCTGCCGGCCGCGCTGGCGCTGATGCCGGCCGAGGCCCGTCCGCAGGTGCTGCACCAGACCGGCAAGGCCCAGCTGGATGCGGTGCGCAGCGCCTATGCCGCCGCCGGCATCGCCGCTGATGTGCGGCCGTTCATCGACGACATGGCGCAGCAGCTGGCCGATTGCGATGTGATCGTGTGCCGTGCCGGCGCGGTGACGGTCAGCGAGCTGTGCGCCGCCGGCGTTCCCAGCCTGCTGGTGCCGCTGGTGGTCAGCACCACCGCCCACCAGCGCGACAACGCCCGCCACATGGCCGGCCACGGTGCCGCGCTGCACATCGACCAGGCCACGCTGACGCCGGCCAGCCTGGCCTCCCAATTGCAAGCGCTGACGCGTCCTGCCCTGCTGGCCATGGCCGAGCAGGCCCGCGCGCTGGCGCGGCCACAGGCGGCCGCCCGCGTGGCCGACGAACTCGACAAGTTGGTGAACAAGCGATGAAACACGCCGTCAAGCACATCCACTTCGTGGGCGTCGGTGGCGCCGGCATGAGCGGCATCGCCGAGATCCTGCACAACCTGGGCTACACCGTCTCGGGCAGCGACCAGAGCGACAGCGCCACTGCGCGCCGGCTGGCCGAGCTCGGTATCCGTGTCTTCGTGGGCCACGATGCCGCGCACATCGCCGGTGCCGAGGCCATCGTCACCAGCACCGCGGTGAAGGGCGACAACCCCGAGGTGATCGCCGCCCGCAACAAGCGCATCCCGGTGGTGCCGCGCGCGGTGATGCTGGCCGAGCTGATGCGGCTGAAGAGCGGCATCGCCATCGCCGGCACCCACGGCAAGACCACCACCACCAGCCTGGTCACCAGCGTGCTGGCCGAGGCGGGCGTGGATCCCACCTTCGTCATCGGCGGCAAGCTCAACTCGGCCGGTGCCAATTCCCGCCTGGGCTCGGGCGACTACATCGTGGTCGAGGCCGACGAGAGCGATGCGTCGTTCCTGAACCTGCTGCCGATCATGGCGGTGGTCACCAACATCGACGCCGACCACATGGACACCTACGGGCATGACTTCGCCCGGCTGAAGGCGGCCTTCGTCGACTTCCTGCACCGCATGCCGTTCTACGGCGCGGCAATCGTCTGCGGCGACGACCCCGGCGTGCGCAGCATCCTGCCGATGGTCTCGCGCCCCATCGTCACCTACGGCCTGGGTGACGACGTGCAGGTGCGCGCCGTCAACGTGGAAGCCCTGCCCGGCGGGCAGATGCGCTTCACCTGCCAGCGCCGCAACGGCGTGGTGCTGCCCGATCTGCAGATCACGCTGAACCTGCCCGGCGAGCACAACGTGTGCAATGCGCTGGCGGCCATCGCCGTGGCCACCGAGCTGGAGCTGCCCGACGCGCCCATCGTCAAGGCGCTGGCCGAGTTCACCGGCGTGGGCCGGCGCTTCCAGCGCTATGGCGAGCTGCCCAGCAGCGACGGTGGCGAGTTCACGCTGATCGACGACTACGGCCACCACCCGGTGGAGATGGCCGCGGTCATCGCCGCGGCGCGCGGCGCCTTCCCCGGCCGGCGCCTGGTGCTGGCCTTCCAGCCGCACCGCTACACCCGCACGCGGGACTGCTTCGAGGATTTCGTCAAGGTGATGGGCCGCGCCGACGCGGTGCTGCTGACCGAGGTGTATGCCGCCGGCGAGGCACCGATCGTCGCCGCCGATGGCCGGGCGCTGAGCCGCGCGCTGCGGGTGGCCGGCAAGGTCGATCCGGTGTTCGTCGACAACGTGGCCGACCTGCCGGACGCCATCGTCGCGCACAGCCGTGCCGGCGATGTGGTGATCGCCATGGGCGCCGGCACCATCGGCGCAGTGCCGGCCAAGGTGGTGGAGAAGTTCCTGGGGGAGATGGCATGAGCAACCCGACCACCTTCCAGCTGCCCGCCATCGACGCCCGCGCCCTGGGCAAGACGGCGGTGCTGATGGGCGGCCGCAGCGCCGAGCGCGAGATCTCGCTGATGAGCGGCAACGGCGTGCTGGCCGCCTTGCAGGCCGAGGGCGTGGACGCCCAGGCCTTCGACCCGGCGCAGCGTGACCTGTCGGACCTGAAGCGCGAGGGCTTCGCCCGCGTCTTCATCGCGCTGCATGGCCGCCATGGCGAAGACGGCACGGTGCAGGGCGCGCTGGAGCTGATGGGCCTGCCCTACACCGGCTCGGGCGTGATGGCCAGCGCCATCGCCATGGACAAGACCATGACCAAGCGGGTGTGGCTGGCCGAGCAGCTGCCCACGCCCCGCTGGGTGTGGCTGTCGGCGCAGGACCAGTCGCGCGAGCGGCTGCGCACCGTGCCGGATGAACTGGGCCTGCCGCTGATCGTCAAGCCGCCGCGCGAGGGCTCGTCCATCGGCATCACCAAGGTCATGGGCTACAGCAACATGGCCGAAGCGGTGCAGCTGGCCACCGGCCACGATGCCGACGTGCTGTGCGAGCAGTTCATCGATGGCGACGAAGTCACCTGCCCGGTCATCGGCCATGGGGCCACGGCGCGGGCCCTGCCTGTGGTACGCATCGTCGCCCCCGAGGGCAAGTACGACTACCAGAACAAGTACTTCACCGACGACACTTCGTACCTGTGTCCCAGCGGCCTGCCCCCCGACGAAGAGCGTGAAATCCAGCGCCTCGTCGTCGCCGCCTACCGGGCACTGGGCTGCCGCGGCTGGGGCCGCGCCGACCTGATGATCCGCGCCAGCGACCGCCAGCCCTACCTGCTGGAGATGAACACCTCGCCCGGCATGACCGGGCACTCGCTGGTGCCGATGTCGGCCCGCGCCGCCGGCATCTCCTACCAGCAGCTGTGCCTGTACCTGCTGTCCACCGCCGCGCTGGACGGCCAGGCCTGAGCCCATGGTCCGCGCCGCCACCCTCGCCACCCCGTTCAGCCGCCAGGCTGCAGCGGCAGGCGTGGCCTTGCCGGCGGATGTGCGGCTGATGCAGGCCACCGCCAACACCGTGCTCGCCCTGGTGGTGGTGGGCCTGCTGGCGGCTGGCCTGCAGCGGCTGGCGCGCGCCCCGCTGTTCGACATCCGCGCCATCCGCATCGAGGGCGATGTCGCCCGCAACAGCGAGAGCACCATCCGCGCCAACGCCGCGCCGCGGCTGGCCGGCAGCTTCCTCACGCTGGACCTGCAGCAGGCCCGCGCGGCCTTCGAGGCCGTGCCCTGGGTGCGCCATGCGGTGGTGCAGCGGGTGTGGCCCGGCCGGCTGGCGGTGCGGCTGGAAGAACACCGGCCGGCCGCACTGTGGCTGGGCACCGATGGCAACGACCGACTGGTCAACAGCCATGGCGAGGTGTTCGAGGCCAACATCGGCGATGTGGAAGACGACAGCCTGCCGCGGCTGCAGGGGCCCGAAGGCAGCGCCCCGGCCATGCTGGCGATGCTCCAGCGGCTGGCACCGGTGTTCAGTGCGCAACAGCGCAACCTGCGCGATGGCGACCTGGCGCAGCTGGAGCTGTCCGACCGCGGCTCCTGGCGCGCCACGCTGGACAAGGGCGCCGTGATCGAGCTGGGACGCGGCACCGAAGACGAGGTGATCGCCCGCACCCAGCGCTTCGTGCAGACGCTGCCGCGGGTGGAGGCGCGCTACCAGCGCCCGCTGGAATCGGCCGACCTGCGGCACCTGGATGGATTTGCGGTGCGCCTGAAGGGCGTGAGCACCAGCGAGCCGGTGCCGCCGGCCCGCAAGAAATAGACACGGCAAGACGCTGCGCAGACGGCCACACAAAACACCCGAGGGCACCGCCAACATGGCCAAGGAATACAAGGATCTCATCGTCGGACTGGACATCGGCACCGCCAAGGTGATGGCGGTGGCCGCCGAGGTGCTGCCCAGCGGCGAGCTGCGGCTGGCTGGCCTGGGCGTGGCCAGCAGCCATGGCCTGAAGCGCGGCGTGGTGGTCAACATCGACGCCACGGTGCAGAGCATCCAGCAGGCGCTGAAGGAGGCCGAGATGATGGCCGCCTGCAAGATCGAGCGGGTCTACACCGGCATCACCGGCAGCCACATCCGTGGGCAGAACAGCACGGGCATGGTCATCGTGCGCGACAACCGCGAGGTGACGCCGGTGGACGTGCACCGCGTGGTCGAAACCGCCAAGGCCATCAACATCCCGAACGACCAGCGCCTGCTGCTGGTGGAACCGCAGGAATTCGTCATCGACGGCCACGAGGTGAAAGAGCCCGTGGGCATGAGCGGCAGCCGGCTCGAGGTGAAGGTGCACATCGTGACCGGGGCGCAGAGTGCGGCCGAGAACATCCTGAAGTGCGTGCGCCGCTGCGGCCTGGAGGTGGAACGCCTGGTGCTGAACCCCAGCGCCAGCGCCGCCGCCGTGCTGACCGAGGACGAGAAGATGCTGGGCGTGGCCCTGGTCGACATCGGCGCCGGCACCACCGATGTCAGCATCTACACCGAAGGCTCGATCCGCCACACGGCGGTGATCCCGATCGCCGGCGACCTGATCACCAGCGACATCGCGATGGCGCTGCGCACGCCCACCAAGGATGCGGAAGAGATCAAGGTGGAGTACGGCGTGGCCAAGCAGCTGCTGGCCGACCCGAGCGAGAACCTGGAAGTGCCCGGCCTGGGCGACCGCGCGCCGCGCATGCTCAGCCGCCAGGCCCTGGCCGGCGTGATCGAGCCGCGGGTGGAAGAGATCTACAGCCTGGTGCACCAGGTCATCCGCGAGAGCGGCTATGAAGAGCTGCTGTCCAGCGGCATCGTCATCACCGGCGGCAGCGCAGTGATGCCGGGCATGGTGGAGCTGGGTGAGGACATCTTCCTGAAGCCCGTGCGCAAGGGCCTGCCCACCTACCACGGGCCCTTGTTCGACATGGTGGCCAACCCGCGCAGCGCCACGGTGATGGGCCTGCTGGAAGAGGCCCGCATGGCCCGGGCCCGCGGGCACAAGGTGGCGGCACAGGCGGGGTCGGTCAAGACCCTGGTGGGCCGCGCGAAGGATTGGTTTCTCGGCAATTTCTGACCACAACGACCCGGCGGCACAGCGACCACCGGGCCAGACACAACAGGGGTTCAAACAACCCCGCGCTCTTTGGCTTGACCTTCAGAATTTTGGCAACTGCTTGACGACGACACAGGAGAGATTCACATGCCTATCGAGATGATCGAAGAATTCGACCAGGGGACCCGCATCAAGGTGGTGGGCGTGGGCGGGGGTGGCGGCAATGCCGTCGAGCACATGATCACGCAGGGCGTGCAGGGCGTGGAGTTCGTCTGCGCCAACACCGATGCGCAGGCGCTCAACCGCAGCAGCGCGCACCAGCTGATCCAGCTGGGCGACAACGGCCTGGGTGCCGGCGGCAAGCCCGAGAAGGGCAAGGCCGCGGCCGAAGAGGCCGAGGCCCGCGTGCGCGCCAGCCTGGAAGGCGCCAACATGGTGTTCATCACCGCCGGCATGGGCGGTGGCACCGGCACCGGCGCCGCGCCCATCGTGGCCAAGGTGGCCAAGGAGATGGGCATCCTGACGGTGGGCGTGGTCACCAAGCCGTTCGACTTCGAAGGCCCGCGCCGCATGAAGCAGGCCGACGCCGGCACCAGCGAGCTGGAAGCCAATGTCGACAGCCTGATCGTCGTGCTGAATGAAAAGCTGCTGGACGTGCTGGGCGACGACGTGACCCAGGACCAGGCCTTCGCCCACGCGAATGACGTGCTGAAGAACGCCGTGGGCGGCATCAGCGACATCATCCACATGCACGGTCTGGTCAACGTCGACTTCGAGGACGTGAAGACGGTGATGAGCGAGCCCGGCAAGGCCATGATGGGCACGGCCCAGGCCGGCGGCCCCGACCGCGCCACCAAAGCTGCTGAAGCCGCCGTGGCCTGCCCGCTGCTCGAAGGCATCGACCTCAGCGGCGCGCGCGGCGTGCTGGTGCTGATCGCCGCCAACAAGGCCAACTTCAAGCTCAGCGAAAGCCGTGCGGCGATGAACACCATCCGCCGTTACGCTGCCGACGATGCGCATGTGATCTTCGGCGCCGCCTACGACGACAGCCTGGGCGACCAACTGCGCGTCACCGTGATCGCCACCGGCCTGAGCCGCGGCGCCCGCCAGCAGACCCCGCCGCTGACGGTGGTGCAGCCCACCGCCCAGCCCGCGCTGCGCACCGGCACCGACAACCTGCCCATCCTGAACCAGGTGCTGGCCACGCCGCAGCCCGGTGGCACGGGCCAGGTCCAGCAGCCCGACTACGGCAACCTCAGCACGCCCAGCGTGTGGCGCACCAACCGCCACCAGGCGGCGGCCAAGGTGGAAGCGCTGTCATCCAACGGCATGGACGAGATCGAGATCCCGGCCTTCCTGCGCAAGCAGGCGGACTGAGGCTGCGGCCCGCAGCGGGGGCCTTTGCAAGCAAGCCCCCAGACCTGGGACGCCGGGTCTGGGGGCTGTTTCACCTCTGGTCGGTTCAGCCATGCCAGCCCGGGGCTTGGGCGGCGGGCCGGGCGGCGGGAACCGGCCAGGAGCCGTCGCTCCCGGCAGCGCCAGACACCTGACGTTCGAACCGCGCGACGCGCGATCCGCAGCGGCGAGGCCTACCGGCATCATGGGTCCGAAAGTGGCGATGCGTAGGGCGGCGGCGGCTGTACGGCGTGCCGTCCACTGTCACCTCGAAAGGGCTGGCTTCCCGCAGCGTGCAGGCGGAGACAGGGCGCTCGGCCCTGTAGGACATCAGCCGGCCAGTGCCTTCATCTCACGGAACAGATCGGCCTTGCCTTCGAAGCCGATGCCGGGCAGGTCCGGCAGCGTGACGTAGCTGTTGTCGACTTTCACACCATCAGGGAAGCCGCCGAAGGGCTGGAACAGGTCGGGGTAGCTCTCGTTGCCACCCAGGCCCAGACCTGCCGCGATGTTCAGCGACATCTGGTGGCCGCCGTGCGGGATGCAGCGGCTGGGCGACCAACCGTGTTCCTTCAGCATCTGGATCGTGCGCAGGTACTCGACCAGGCCGTAGCTCAGAGCACAGTCGAACTGCAGCCAGTCGCGGTCGGGGCGCATGCCGCCGTAGCGGATGAGGTTGCGCGCGTCCTGCATCGAGAACAGGTCCTCGCCGGTGGCCATGGGGTTCTTGTAGAACTGGCGCAAAGTGGCCTGCAGCTCGTAGTCCAGCGGGTCGCCCGGCTCCTCGTACCAGAACAAGTTGTACTGCGACAGCGCCTTGGCGTAGGCAACGGCCGTTTCCAGGTCGAATTTGCCATTGGCGTCCACGCACAGCTTCTGGCCATCCTGCAGCACTTCCATGATGGCGTCGATGCGGCGCAGGTCCTCGTCGAGCGAGGCGCCACCGATCTTCTTCTTCACCACCGTGTAGCCGCGGTCGATGTAGCTCTTCATCTCGTCCTGAAGCTTCTTGTAGTCCTGGCCCGGGTAGTAGTAGCCGCCGGCGGCGTAGACGAAGATCTTGCGGTTCGGCTTGCCATCGCCGTAGCGGTCGGACAGCAGCTGGAACAGCGGCTTGCCTTCGATCTTGGCGACCGCGTCCCACACGGCCATGTCGATCGTGCCGATGGCCACCGAGCGCTCACCGTGGCCGCCCGGTTTCTCGTTGCGGAACATGGCGTTCCAGATCTTGTGCGGGTCGAGGTTCTTGCCGCTGGCGTCGATCAGGTCATCGGGCTTCGTCTCCAGGATGCGTGGGATGAAGCGCTCGCGCATCATGCTGCCCTGGCCGTAGCGGCCGTTGGAGTTGAAGCCGTAGCCCACCACCGGCTTGCCATCGCGGATCACGTCGGTCACGACGGCCACGAGGCTGAGGTTCATCTTGCTAAAGTCGATGTAGGCGTTGCGGATGGCAGAGCTGATGGGGATGGTCTTCTCACGAATCTCGACGATCTTCACGGTGGTCTCCTGCGGGTCGGGTTGGGGTTGCGATGTCGAAATGATCGTGGGCGGCGCCGGTTCTGCCCAATGCTGTTTATCTAGTCTTTGATGCCTTGAAAGCACCGCCATGACCATGAACTTGTCTTGGATCGACGACTTCATGGCGCTTGCGTCCACCGGCAACTTCTCGCGTGCGGCCGACGAGCGGCACATGACGCAGCCGGCCTTCAGCCGGCGCATCCGCGCTCTGGAAGAGTGGCTCGGCGCGGACCTGTTCGACCGCAGCTCGCAGCCGGCGCGGGTCACCGAGGTGGGCGAGTGGTTCCGAACGGTCGCGCAGGACCTGCAGTCGCGCGTGGCCGGCATGCCGGGCGAGGCACGGGCCATCGCGGAGGCCAGTTCGACGACGTTGCGCTTCGCGGCCACCCATGCGCTGTCGTTCACCTTCATGCCGCGCTGGCTGCATGCCCTGGAGGCGCAGGCGTCGATGGGGCAACTGCAGTTGATGTCGGACGTGCAGCAGAAGTGCGAGACGCTGCTGGCGCAGAACCAGGTGCACTTCATGCTGGCTCACGGGCACCCGGGTGTGCGCGGGCCGTTGGACGAGGCAGACTTTCCGAGCATCGTCGTCGGGGCGGACCAGCTGATCCCAGTCTCGGCACCCGGAGAAGGCGGCGAGCCACTTCACGCGCTGCCTGAAAGTAGCAAGGGTGCTCCAGTTCCATGGCTGGGCTACAGCCCTGAGTCCGGGCTCGGGCGCATCCTCAAGGAGTTGAAGGGGCCCGCGCTGGATCGGCTGCACGTGCACCAGGCACTCACGGCGCACCTGGCATCGGTGCTGCGAACAATGGCGCTGGACCGGCGCGGCCTCGCGTGGCTTCCGAAGCTGCTGGTCGAGGACGACCTGACCAGCGGACGGCTCGCCGTCGCGGCGCCGGACGACTGGCGCATCGATCTGCAGGTGCGCCTGTACCGCCAGCGTGGACAGTCCGGCAAGGCTGCCGAACACTTCTGGAAGGCGGCCAGCGCAGCCGCGTCGGGTCACTGAGGCGGTGGTTCCGACGGCGGTGCTTTGAAGGCATCAAAGCCAAGAAATTGGGCATTGGCCCTCGGCGGCGCAGATCCCGATCATCTCGTCCATGGCGCTCTTTTGAGGCGCTCCACAACGGAGACAAGCATGGACAAATTGCATCGGCGTACGTGGGGCCTTGCCGTGGCCTCGGTTCTTCTGGCCGGCGTGGGCGCGGCCCGGGCGGAGTTCCCAGAGAAGCCCGTCACTCTGGTGGTGCCTTTCGCCGCAGGCGGACCGAGCGACAAGATCGCCCGCGACCTGGCCGAAGCGCTGCGCAAGAAGCTCAACCAGACGGTCATCGTCGAGAACGTGGGCGGTGCCGGCGGCACGTTGGGCGCAGCGAAGGTGGCGACGGCCTCTGCCGACGGCTACACGCTGCTCGTGCACCACATTGGTTTCGCGACGGCACCCACCCTGTACCGCAAGCTGCCCTACAAGGGCATCGACGACTTCGCCTACCTCGGCCTCATCAACGAAGCGCCGTCGACTCTGATCGGGCGCACGACGCTGCCGGCCAAGAGCTTTGCCGACTTGCGCAAGTGGATCGCGGCCGACCCGACCAAGGTCAACTTGGCCCACGCTGGCGTGGGCTCGGCCTCGCATCTGTGCGGGCTGATGCTGCAGAGTGCGTTGAAGACGGAATTGACCACGGTGCCGTACAAGGGCACGGGACCGGCGATGACGGACCTGATGGGGGGCACGGTCGACCTGATGTGCGAGCAGGCGACGAACGCCGTGCCGCAGATCGAGGGCGACAAGGTGCGCGCCTTCGCGGTGACGAGCAAGGAGCGCATGAAGCTGCCCTCGCTGGCGTCCCTGCCGACACTGGCGGAGTCTGGCCTGCCGGACTTCGGCGTGACGGTGTGGCACGGCCTCTACGCGCCCAAGAACACGCCCGCGCCCGTGCTTGCGAAGCTGAACGAGGCGCTGCGCGGAGCGCTGAAGGATCCCGAACTCATCAAGCGCCAGGAGGCGCTGGGCATCACCGTCGTTTCGGATGCTCGCGTGGAACCGGCTGCGCACAAGAAGTTTGTGGAAGCTGAAGTGATGCGGTGGGCGAAGGTCATCCAGGCGGCAGGGTCCTACGCAGACTGACGTCTGAGGTTGCGTCCGTGCCTGATGGCTGACTGTCTGCTTCGTCATCAGGTCGTACATCGGCTGAGGGTCGGAGGCGGGTGCAAACCCCGACCGCACCACCAAGGCGGCCGTGACCTGCCCGTTGCCCGAAGGCATCGACCTGAGCGGCGCGCGCAGGCCCGCCATGGCGAGCCAGTTCCCGGGCCGTGTGCTGGTGCTAATCGCCGCCAACAAGGCCAACGTCAAGCACAGCGAACGCTGTGCAGCGATGAACACCATCCGCCGCGATGCGGCCGACGACGCGCATGTGATCTTCGGTGCTGCCTGCCAACCGCCACCAGGCCGCGGCCAAGATGGAAGCGCTGTCGCGCAATGGCATGGACGAGATCGAGATTCCCGCCTTCCCGCGCAAGCAGGCGGCGGGAGGCCGGCGGGCGCGCGTGGCGTGCCTCAGCGCGTGTCGGGCAGCGTCACCACCTGCAGCGCGGCGATGTCGGCCGCATTGAGCGGCCCGCCGGCGCCGCCGGCGCCGCCGTAGCTGGCATTGGCCTGCAGGTGGCTCATGTTGAAGAAGTCGGCCAACTCGGCGCGGTAGCGGCCTGCCGGCAACTGGCAGCGCAGCATCGTCGACAGCCGCAGCGGATGGCGGTCGCCGTCGGGTTCGATGTGGGGCATCTGCACGACGCCCTGCGCCACTGCCTGGCCAGCGCTGTCCCGCACCCGCAAGACCTTGACGGCATTGGTCACCCCGGTCTGCGTCTCGTGCGCATGGTTGTCGTACAGCAGTTCCAGGCCGACCGGGCCCGCGCGGTCGCGAACGAACCAGTCGCCCAAGGCCAGCCGCTGCACCGAATTGTCCAGCCGCACCGGTGCGCTGAGGTGCGACCGGTGGCCCGAGGCCATGCCCATCGCCTCCACCGCATAGACATGGGCCACGCCTGGCTGCGCCTGGTGGTCGGTCCAGGTGGGGGCGGCCAGGCCGGTGGCCACCGGGTGTCCATCGCGGTAGATGTTGAAGCGCAGCGCCTCGCGGTAGGCTGGGGCAGCGAACTGCAGCACGGTGCCGCCGGGCGTGCGGTCGAGGGACAGCACCTGCGGCACATCGGGCGCGAACACCCGCGCATCCGCCCGGTCCATCGCATCGACGGTCGCGACCCGCGCGATCCGTGTGTCGCCGGGCACCGGCGAGCCAAACGCCACCGTGATCCGGTTGTCGCCGGCAGCCAGCTGCTGCGGCCCGATCACGCCGTTGATCGCCTGGCCATTCAGCGTGACCTGCAGCACCGGGTAGTGGGCGGGCCCGGCCGCGTCGGCCGGCATCGGTGGCAGGGCCAGCGCAATCTCCAGCCGGTGGCCGCGCCAGCGCAGGCCCGACAGGGTGGCGGCCGCGCCGTCGCCCAGCGCGCGCCGTGCGGCGGTGGTCAGGAACGGGGCGATGTGCAGGCCGTCGCCGGTCACCCGCCAGCCGAAGACGCTCTCGGCGACGGCGCCCAGGTAGCCGGCCACCGACCACAGCTGCCGCCGCGAGTTGATGACCGGGCCATCATCGAACTGCGGCAGGCCGGTCAGCCACTCCAGGTTCTCCATGTTCGACAGGTTCAGTGCTGCGCCCCGCAGCAGCGAATCGAAGGCATGGCCGGCGATGGCCGGGTTGCCCACCTGAGCGGCAGCGCGGAGTGCGTAGGCGGTGACGAAGGGCCAGATCGCCCGGTTGTGGTAGACCGGCACGCCCGGTTGCTGCGGCGCCAGCACCGGCGCCCCGAACGGCGCATGCGGATAGCGGGCCAGCGCCTCGGCGGCCCGCTGCGGCGGCGCCACGCCGCTGACCACGGCCAGCGCCGTGCCCAGCAGGTCGAACTTGTGCAGCGCGATCGGGTGGCCGTCGTCGCTGGTGAGGCTGGCGTACTGCTGCGCCTCATCGAGCCAGAACACCCGGTCGATCGCCGTGCGCAGATCGGCCGCCCAGCCGGCATGGCGCGCCGCCGCAGCGGCATCGCCCGCGGCGTCGGACAGCTGCGCCAGCAGCTGCAAGGCCTGGAAGTGCGCCACGTTGGTCGACAGCGCACGCGCGCCGGCCATGCGCGCCAGCTGGTCGGTGATCCAGGGCGCGCAGCTCTGCACCCGCCAGTCCAGGAAGGACTGCTCGCCGCCATAGAGGCCCGAGGCGGGGTCGAATGCCGCCAGGCGGTCGGCCTCGACCGTGCCTTGCAGGGCAGCCCGCGCGCGGTCGGCAAACGCCTGCCGCGCATCGCCGTCCAGCATGTCCAGCACGCTCTGGGCGGCCCAGGCCCAGCTCACCCGGTCGGTGCTCACCGGCCAGCTGCCGCCCGAGCCGGTGTCCTGCACGATCTGGGTGCTGCTGGCCGGCAGGCCGGCCCGCGGGGTGATGCCGTCGCGCCAGCCGCTGGTCTTGAACAGCAGCGATGTCGCGGTGCGCTCCGGGTCCAGCCAGGCCAGGCCCAGGTGGGCCGCGTAGGCCAGGTCACGCGTCCAGACATAGTGCCAGCGCTCGCCGGTCTGGAAGCCGCGGCAGGGGATGGGCTGGCCGCCGTTGTAGGCGGCGTCCTGGATCGCGTCCACGCTGTTCAGGCGGGCGTCGTCCACCGCCATGGCAAACAGCGCGTCGAACAGGGCGCTGGGCGATTGCACGCGGGGCGCGTCCGGCAGTTCATCGATGCTGCGCTGCTGCGCCGCGCCGTCGCGCTGCGCCTGGCTGGACTGCAAGGTGAAGCGGCGGGTGCCGTCGGGCCGCAGCGTCACATCGGCGCGCACGGTTTCATCGCGGCCGCTGGCGTCGCCAGGGTAGGGCGGGAATGTCTGTTGCATCGGTGCGCCGGGTGCCGCCCGGCAGCGGGTCTCAGCCGGCCTTGGTGCGCCGCCCCACCAGCGGATAGGCCGGATCGTTGAATCCCGGTGTCGACGGGTGGCCGGGGGCCACCAGGCCGTCGATCAGGGCTTCATCCTCGGCGGTGAGGCTGCAGTCCAGCGCGGGCAGGTAGCTCTCCCATTGCGCCAGCGTGCGCGGGCCGGCGATGACCGAACTGACCATGCGGTTGGCCAGCACCCAGGCGGTGGCGAACTGCGCCAGCGTGACGCCCCGGGCCTCGGCATGGCCTTGCAGCTGCTGGGCGATGGCCAGGCTCTCGGCGCGGAACTCGGTCTCGGCGATGCGCTTGTCGCCGCGGCCGGCGCGGCTGCCGGGCTCGGGCTGGGCACCGGGCAGGTACTTGCCGGTCAGCACGCCGCGGGCGATCGGGCTGTAGGGCACCACGCCGATGCCATGGTGGTCGCAGGCCGGCAGGATCTCGACCTCGGGCATGCGGTTGAGCAGGTTGTAGTACGGCTGGCAGACCACCGGCCCCGGCATGTTCAACCGTGCCGCGCCGTGCACCAGCTCGGCAATGCGCCAGCCGCGGAAGTTGGACAGGCCCCAGTGGCGGATCTTGCCGCCGCGCACCAGGTCGTCCAGCGCCCGCAGCGGTTCTTCCAGGTCCATGCCCGGGAAATCCCGGTGCAGGTAGAGGATGTCGATGTGGTCGGTCTGCAGCCGCTGCAGGCTGGCTTCCACCTGGCGCAGCATCCAGATGCGAGAGTAATGGCCCTCGTTGGGCCGCTTCGACATCGCGTTGCCCAGCTTGGTGGCCAGCACCCAGTCATGCCGGTGCGGCCGGATCAGCGTGCCCACCATCGATTCCGACGCGCCGTGGGTGTACACATCGGCGGTGTCGATGAAATTCACGCCGGCGGCGTGGGCATGGGCGACGATGCGGCCGGCCTCGGCCGCATCGGTCTGGTCGCCGAACATCATCGTGCCCAGGCACAGGGCCGACACCTGCAGGTTGCTGGTGCCGAGGCGGCGGTACTGCATCAGGGTGGGCGCCGCCAAGTCAGTCGAACAGCTCGGGGTCGGTGCGGCAGATCTCCTGCCACAGCGGCTGGAAGTGCGTCCAGCCCACGGCCGCGCTGCCGGCGTTCTCGCGGGTGTACACCGCGTTGGCATGCGGCACCAGCTTGGGCGTGCCGGCGGCCATGGCCATCAGCTGGGCCTGGGCGCAGCGCTCGAAGCAGACATACCAGAACACCGCCTCGTCCACCGACGCACCCACGGTGAAGTGGCCGTGGTTCTGGTGGATGGCCGCGCGGTTCTGGCCGAAGGCGCGGGCGAAATCGGCGCCGGCCGAGGTCTCGAACACCACGGCGCCGCCATGCTCGGCGATGACCACGTTGTTCTCGTAGAACACGCAGGCGTCCTGGGTCAGCGGATCGAGCGGCACGCCCAGCGCGCTGAAGGCCTTGCCGTAGACCGAGTGCGCATGCGCGGCGGCCACCACGTCGGGCCGGGCCGCGTGCACCGCGGCATGCAGCACATAGGCGGCGCGGTTGACCGCATGCTTGCCGATGACGACTTCACCATGGTGGTTGACCAGCAGCAGGTCCGACACCTTCATATGGCGGAACGACAGGCCCAGCGGGTTCACCCAGAAATGGTCGGGGAACTCGGGATCGCGCACGGTGATGTGGCCGGCCACGCCCTCGCCGAAGCCGAAGCGGCCGAAGATGCGCAGCGCACCGGCCAGCTTCTGCTTGCGCCGCAGCCGCTCGGCCGCCACCGTGGGCGCTGGCGCCATCTGGTCGGCGCCGATCACGGTCACCTGCTTGGGCGTGAGGGGGATGCCATCGATCATCGGGACCGTGGCGGCGGCGGTGGGGGCGTCGGGTGTGTCGATCATGGCCAAAGCTTAGTCCTTTGCGGTGGGGCTGGGAACTGGTGATTTCTGCCGAGCCGGGCTGCGCTGCCACTGCATGTACAGCACGCCGGTCAACACGATGGCGCCACCCAGGATCTGCGCGGGCAGCGGCTGCACGCCGAAGAACAGCAGCGAGATCAGCACCGCGAACACCGGCACGGTGTTCTGCCACATGCCGCCGGTCTGGATGCCCAGGCGGTTGACGCCGGTGTTCCAGGCCACGGTGGCCAGCGCGGTGCAGAACACCGCGGCGATCAGCAGCTGCACCACCGGCAGCGGCGCGGGGCTCAGGTTGGGTGCGCCGGCCAGGCCGGTGGCGCGGGCCAGCGCCCAGAAGCCGAACAGCCAGGGCAGGGCCCACACCGTCGTCAGCCAGGTGCGGCGCAGCTGCGGCGTGGTGGGCGGAAACCAGCGCTGCGCCAGGATGGAATAGGCCGTCCAGCTGCAGATGCCCAGCACCACCAGCAGCTCGCCGCCCCGCGGCTGCAGTGCCACACCCACCGCCGGCCCGCCGGCATCCACCAGGGCCTGGCTGCGGCCGGCAATCGCGATGCCCGCGCCGATCAGCGTCAGCGTGGTGGCGCCCCAGAAGCCGCGCTCCAGCCGTGCGCCGGTCATCAGCCGCGACACCACCGCCACGTACACCGGCGATCCGGCCGAGATGGCCGCCACCGTCATCGGATGGGTGCGGAACAGCCCCAGGTTGTAGAGCACCAGGAAGCCGGCCACGCACCCGCTCAGCACCGCCACCCGCCACAGCGGGATGGGGCTGCGCAGCTGCGCCGGCCCCTGCGAGACCAGCACCATCGCGCCCAGCAGCACCGTGGCCACCACATAGCGCAGCGGCGACACCCAGAACGGATCGAAGTGCTTCAGCAGCGCGGCCGACAGCGGCAGGTTCAGGCCCCACAGCACCGCAGCGAACAGGTAGCCCGCGGTGCCGACCAGCAGCGCCTGGCGGGCGGTCTCGGCCGGGGCGGGGCCGGCGCTGCTCACCCGGGGGCCTTGGCACCGCCGTCAGGGCTGCGCACCAGGGCCAGCTGCCGGGCCTGGGCCACCAGCTGGCCATCGGCATCCCACAGCGCGCCATCCTCGATCACCCGGCCGTCGCGCAGGTCCTGCGCCCAGAAGGCGCCCATCAGCCAGCCCGGCGCCGGCCGGCCGCGCAGGTGCACCGTCAGTTCAATGGTCGGCACCCAGCCCACCATGCCCAGCAGGCCGAACACCGCGGGCGGGAAGGCATCGGCCATCAGCAGGCAGCCCAGGGCGTCGGGTGCGCGGCCGTCGGCAAAGCGGATCCAGCCGCTGACCCGCGCCTCGCCGGCAGCGCCGGGCACGGCCTGGTCGGGGTGCAGGCGGATGTCCAGGCGGTTGAGGATCGGCAAGCCCACGCCCTGGGCCGAGGCCGAGCGGCCGGGGCAGGCCTCGGGCGGCGGCAGCACGGGGCGCGGCAGGGCGATGACGGGCGGCGGCTGGCTGCCGGCGGCGCCCAGGTCGCCCATGGCCGCCAGCAGCTCCATGCGGGCGCTGCCGTCCTGCACCAGCGTGGCCCGCACGGTGCTGAGCGTGCGGCCGCTGCGCAGCACCTGGGTGTCGATCTCGCAGGGCTGGCCGGCCAGCCCGGGGCGCAGGTAGTGCACGGTGATGCTCAGCGCATCGGGCTGGTTGGGCGTGGCCTGGCGCAGCGCCTGCGCGGCCAGCGCCAGCAGGTAGCCGCCGTTCGGGTTGGCGCCGATGTTCCAGGCCGGGTGCACCGTGCCGGTGTAGCGGCCGGGGCGGTCGCCGGGCCACACCCGGGTGTCGTCGTCGAAGGCGCTCATGGGCGGGTGTTGTGGCGGGTGTTGTGGCGGTTGGTGCGGCGGGCGGTGCGCAGGGGCGGGCGGTGGCGGGGCATGGACCCAGTGTGCCGAAGCCGGCGCCGCGGGTGCACCGCCTCGGTGACAGCCGGCCCGTATCATCCGGCGTCCACCGAAAGACCTGCCATGTCCGGCCCCCTGCTTGCCCGCGCCAGTTACGAGTTCATGCAGCGCATCGCCCGGTTCAGCGGCGTGCGGCGGGCCACGATGGCCCGGGCGCGGCAGGGCCAGCCGGCCGACGGTCCGCTGCCCACCGCGGCGGCCGATCCGGTGCAGGCCAGCGCCAGCACCGCGGCGATGCTGGCGGATCTGGAGCGCGATGGCCTGGCGCCGCACCTGCGGCTGCGCCCCGACGTGGTGGCCGACATCCAACGCTGGGCCGACAGCTCGCCCTGTTTCGCCTACGAGAACCCGGCCCACGGCTTCCTGCCGCACCAGCGCACCCAGGCCGAGGCGGCGCTGGGCCGTCCGATCCTGAAGGCGGTGTACTTCAACCCCGAGCAGGGCTGCGCCGCGATGCGGGCGGTCTGCGATTCGCCCCAGGTGCATGCGGTGGCCCAGGCCTACCTGGGCGCTGGCGCGCAGCTGGTGTCGCGCCAGCTGTGGTGGACCTTCCCGACCGATGCCGACGAGAAGACGCGCAAGAAGGCGGCGCACTTCTTCCACCGCGACATCGACGACTGGGCCTTCCTGAAGTTCTTCTTCTACATCACGCCGGTGCAGGCCGGCGATGGCTCGCACCACTTCGTGCTGCAGTCGCACCGGCCGGGCTGGAAGCAGCTGACGGTGGAAGGCTTCCAGAAGAAGCGCTGGACCGACGAGCAGGTGCGCCGGGGCTACGGTGCACCGGCCATGCGCGAGCTGCACGGCCCGGCCGGCCTGGGCTTTGCCGAGGACACCTTCGGTCTGCACAAGGCGCAGTCGCCGTCGGTGCACCCCCGGCTGCTGGTGAGCCTGGTGTTCCAGCGCAACGACTACCACCTGGAAGACCACAGCCACCTGCGCACCCAGCTGCTGGTGCCGCCGGTGGCCCAGGGCCAGGCAGCCTGAGAACGGACACAGCCATGGACCTCGACACCCTGTTCGCGCTGGGCCAGCGCGTCGGCGACAAGCTGGTGGCCCGCGGCGAGACGCTGGCGGTGGCCGAATCCTCGGCCGGCGGGCTGCTGTCGGCGGCGCTGCTGTCGCGGGCCGGTGCCTCGGCCTACTACTTTGGCGGCGCGGTGCTGTACACCCGCCGCTCGCGCCGGCTGCTGACCACGCTGACCTCGGACGACACCGTGGGCATGCGCTCGTCCAGCCCGCCCTATGCGGCGCTGCTGGCGCGCCACCAGCGCAGCCGCTTCCGCGCCAGCTGGGGCCTGGCCGAGACCGGCGCCGCCGGCCCCGACGGCAACACCTATGGCGACCCCGCCGGCCACAGCTGCCTGGCGGTGGACGGCCCGGTGGCCCTGGACCGCATGCTGCGCACCGGCCACGGCGACCGCGCCGCCAACATGCTGGCCTTTGCCGCCGCAGCGCTGCAGCTGCTGGAGGCGGCGCTGGACGCCGCGCCGCCGCCGGCCGCCTGACCGGCTGACCCGAGCCGCTGCGCCGGCCCGCCGTCAGGCCGGCCGCGCCAGCAGCCGCACCAGCGCCAGCATGCGCGCCGGCAGCGCGTCCACCGCCTCCACCACCCAGTAGCGGTGCGGCGGGCAGATGCGGCGCATGTAGTCGTGCGCCGCGGCGTCGACCGACAGATGGAAGCTGGCCACGCCGGCCCGCCGGGCCTCGCGCAAGGCCTGGGCGGTGTCCTGCAGCCCGTGCTGCAGCGCCTGCGTGCCCTGGCCGTAGTCGCGGTCCTGCGGGTAGCCGTCGGACAGCACGATCAGCGCCCGGCGCTGCGACGGCTCGGCCAGCAGGCGCTGGGTGGCATGGCGCACCGCCGCGCCGGTGCGGGTGCCGCCCTGCGGCTTCAGGGCTGCCAGGGCCGCGCCGGCCGCGGCGGCCCAGGGGGCATCGAAGTCCTTCACCAGGTCGATGTCGACCTGCAGCCGCCCGGCGCCCGAAAAGCCGAAGACCGCATGCCGGTCGCCCATGGCCTGCAGCGCCTCGCACAGCAGGCCGGCGGCGTCCTTGGTGACGTCCAGCACCCGCCGCGGCGGCTGCAGCGCGGCCTGGTTCTGCCGGCTGCCGAATGCATGCCAGAGCACATCGTCGGCTGCCGTCTCGGCCGGCGTGGCCTGGTGGTCGGGGATGGCGAAGCCGGTGCTGCTGCTGCAGTCCAGCAGCAGCGCCACGCTGAGCGAGCGCTGGTGCAGCGGCCGTGCCTGGTAGACGCGGTCGTCGCTGGCGGCGCGGGCGGTTCGGCGGGCCACCTGGGCATCGAGCGCGGCATCCAGGTCCACTGCATCGCCATCGCTCAGCCGGCGTTCGCGCCGCGGTGCGCCGGCCAGCGGGCTGGCAAAGCGCTGCCGGATCTGGCGCACCAGCGGCGCGTGCCGCCGGCGCAGATCGGCCAGCGCCTGCAGATCGTGGCCGACCAGCGGGCGCTCGTGCACCGCCACCCAGTGGCGGCGGTAGGCCTGCAGCTGGGCATCCCACTCGTCGTACAAGGTGGTGCGGACCTCGGCGCCTGCCGGGCCGGCCGGCGCAAGCCGTGGCCGCGCGGTGCGACCACCCGCGGCAGGCTGGCCCATGGCCTCGGTTGGCGGCTGCGTCGATGGGTCGGCAGCGGCCCGGTCAGCCTCCGACAGGACCATGCCTGCTCCGTGCGCCTGCGGTGCCGGGCTGGCAGCCGCTGGCGCGCCGCCGGCGCCCGGGCCGGCCGCGCTGCCATGGCCTGGCGGCCCGGCCGCTGCCGGGTCGGCCGGGCCCACGGCAGGCTGGATGCGCAGCCACGCCGGCGCCGCCCGCCGCACGCGGCGGCGTCCCAAGGCCAGCAACTGCTGGTGCCAGTCCAGCGCCTGCTGCAGCGCGGCGGCCGCCGTGGCCGGTGGCGGGCCGGGCGGCTGGTGGGCGGCCACCCAGGCTGGCAGGCGCGGGGCCGGGTCCAGCGCCAGATCGGCCTGCGCACCGGGAAAGCAGGCGGCCAGCCGGGCATCGACGCGGCGGCCGTCCAGCCACAGGAACAGCCGCCGCAGCAGCCGGCCCTGCGCCGGGCGGCCGAGGCCGGCGGCCAGCCCGTCCAGCGCCCAGCGGCCGTCGGCCTGCCGGTCCAGCACATGGCGCAGCACCTGCAGGCGTTGCCGTGCCGGGGCGGCGGCCGGGTCCAGCGCCAGCACGCCGGCATCGCCCAGGCCGCCACGCCAGCGGCTGGCACCGGGCAGCGGCTGCAGTTGCAGGCCGGGCACATCCAGCGCGGCGGCCAGCAGCCGCCAGGCCTCCGCCGGGCCGGTGCCGGGGCTCACGGCAGCAGCACGTCGATCAGCTCGCGCGCGGCCTGGGCCAGCGCGGGGTCGTCGCCCAGTGCGTCGGCCAGGGCCACGGTGCAGGCGCGGCGGGGTGCGATGCCCTGCCGCATCAGCTGGGCGGCATGGACCAGCGCCCGGGTGCTGACCCCGTCGCCCACGCCCTGGGCCTGCAGCGCACGCAGCCGCTGGGCGATGTCGGTCAGGCGGTCGGCCTGCGTGGCATCGATGCCGCTCTCGTGCACCACGATGCGGGCTTCCAGGGCCGGCGGCGGATGGTCGAAGGCCAGGCTCACGAAGCGCTGGCGGGTGGAGGGCTTCAGGTCCTTCAGCAGCGTCTGGTAGCCGGGGTTGTACGACACCACCAGCAGGAAGTCGGGCGCGGCCTGCAGCAGCTCGCCGGTCTTCTCCAGCGGCAGCACGCGGCGGTGGTCGGCCAGCGAATGCAGCACCACCGTGGTGTCGCGCCGGGCCTCGACGATCTCGTCGAGGTAGCAGATGGCGCCGCTGCGCACCGCGCGGGTCAGCGGGCCGTCGGTCCACACCGTGCGGTCGTGCAGCAGCAGGTGGCGGCCGACCAGGTCGTTGGCGGTCAGGTCTTCATGGCAGGACACGGTGACCAGCGGCACGCCGGTGCCGCCGCCGGCCGCGCGCACCCGGGCGGCCATGTGCTCGATGAAGCGGGTCTTGCCACAGCCGGTGGGGCCCTTGAGCAGCACCGGCAGGCGCGCCGCCCAGGCGGCCTCGAACACCTGCACCTCGTCGCCGATCGGCTGGTACCAGGGCAGGTTCGGTGGGTGGTCGTCCATGAGGCGGCCGATGCTACGGGCGATGGCCGGCCCGGTCCAGCAGCGGCCCGGTTGATGCGGACGGCCGGTCACGCAGGCGACATCGGCCACCGGTTCCCGTTGCCAGCGCGGGGTTCCTGCTCGTCATCCCGCATGGTGCAAGGCAGGCTGCGCTGGTCAGATCACGGCCTCAACCCTGGAGGCATGGCATGACCGACCAACCCACCCACCCCCGTCGCCGCACCGTGGTGGCCGGCCTGGGCGCCGCACTGGCCGCCCCCGGCCTGGCCCTGGCACAGGCGCCCCGCTGGAAGCCCGAGCGCCCGATCACCATCTACAACCCGTTTGCGGTGGGCGGCATCACCGACCTGCACATGCGCCTGGTGGGCGAGAAGGTTGGCAAGGTGCTGGGCCAGCAGGTGCTGGTGGAAGCCCGCGCCGGCGCGGCCGGCACCCTGGCCCCGGCGGCGCTGATGACCGCCAAGCCCGATGGCCACACGCTGGCGGTCTACACCATCAACAGCCTGCGCTACCCGCACTACCAGCCGGTGAACTGGCACCCGACCAAGGATTTCAGCTTCATCACTGGCCTGTCGTCGTACACCTTCGCGCTGGTGGTCAAGGCCGATTCGCCGTGGAAGACGGTGGAGGACCTGTTCGCCGCCGGCAAGGCCAGCCCCGAGAAGCACACCTACGGCACCAGCGGCATCGGCGGCTCGGGCCACCTGATGATGATCGAGATCGAGCAGAAGGTCGGCTCGAAATTCACCCACATCCCGTACAAGGGCGGCGCCGAGTGGATGCAGGCCCTGCTGGCCGGGCAGATCGACTTCCTGGCCGATGCCTCGCAGTGGGGCCCGTTCGTCGACGACGGCCGCTGCCGCATCCTGGCGATGGTGACCGAGACCCGCCTGCCCAAGTACCCGAACGTGCCGACGCTGCGCGAGCGTGGCATCGACGCCATCGGCCAGAGCCCCTACGGCCTCGTCGGCCCCAAGGACCTGCCGCCGGCCATCGTGCAGAGCCTGTACGACGCCTTCAACGACGCCAACAACGACCCCGCCACGCTGGAACTGCTCAGCCGCTACATCCAGGTGCCGTGGAAGAAGAACCCCACCGAGTACCGCGCCTTCGCCGAGGGCTACTTCAACAGCGTCAAGCCGCTGCTGATCAAGGCAGGGCTGGCGAAAGCCTGAAGACCTGCTGCGCGAACGCCGGGTACACCTCGGCGATCTGCGCCGCCACCGGCCCGCGCAGCAGCGCCAGGCGGTGCGCATCGGGCGTGGCGGTGGTGGGCACGGTGGCTGGCAGGTCGAAGTCGAAGCCGGTCTGGTCGCGCACTTCTTCCACGGTGTGGCCGGGGTGCACGCTCTGCAGCAGGAAGCGGCCCTGTTCGCGCTGCCAGCGGAACAGGCACAGGTTGGTGATCAGCGCCACCGGCCCGCCAGGGCGGTGCACGCCGGGCTCCGACCGGCCTGGTGCGCTGATGAAATCGACCTGCCGCACCAGCGTGCGGCGGCTGTGCTCCCAGCGGAACAGCACCACCCGCGGCACCAGATAGTACAGGTAGGCCGAGCCGAACGACCCCGACCAGCGCACTGGTGTGGCCGGGTATTCTCCGGTGCCCACCAGGTTGATGTTGGCCTGGCCGTCGATCTGCCCGCCGCTGAGGAAGAACGCGTCGATGCGGCCGCGGCCGGCCAGGTCGAACAGCTCGGCGCCACCGTTGGTGAAGCGGTTGTGGGCCTGGCTGCCGAGGATGGTGACCCGCGTGGCCGGCCCGGCGGACTGGCTGCTGAGCTCGCGGGCCAGCAGCGCACCGGCACCGGGGATCGGCGACAGCATGCCCACCGCCACGTTGCGCACGCCGGCCAGCAGGTCGGCGATGGTGCTGGCGTACAGCTCCTCGGGGCGGATGGGCGTGCCGTCGGTCATGCGGCCACCGCCTGGCCCGCCAGCGCGCGGCGCAGGTGGTCGGCAAAGCCGTCGTCGCTGCGGGCGGCCTGCTGGTACTGGCGCACCGCGTCCAGGTCGCAGCTGCCGTCCAGCGCCATCGGCCAGCAGCCGCCGGGCACCACGGCCAGCGCGGTGATCAGCGCGGCCGGGATCGTGCCGGCGGCCAGGGCCTCGTCGGCGAAGAAGTTGCCGGCCACGCGTTCTTCCACCGTCACCAGCACGGTGTCGGCGGCATGGGCCGCCAGCAGGCGGTCGCGGTCGCGGCCGATCCACACATTGCCCTCGGCATCGGCGCGCGCGGCATGGAAGATCGCCACGTCGGCGTTGAGCGCCGGCAGCACCACGATCGGGTCAGGGCCGGTGCCGGGCGCGGCCACCGGGTTGTCGATGACCTTCCAGTCCGGCCGGTGGCGCAGCAGATCGGAGCCGATGAGGCCGCGCAGCGGCGCGAACGGCTGGCCCTTGGCGCCGGCCTGCAACGCGGCGTAGACCGCCGGGCAGGTGGCGTCCAGCACCTTCAGCGTGCCGGCCTTCACCGCGGCCGAGAAGCGCGGCGCCGGCCCCAGTTCATGCAGCGAGATGCCCGAGGTCTCGACGCTGGCCACGCAGCCGGCGCCGATCAGCAGATCCACCAGCATGCCGCTGGCCGGGTAGGCCGCGGTGGGCAGGGTGACGATGTGCAGGCCGCGCACGCCGCGGCGGATCAGCGCCAGGCCCAGCGCCATCGGCACATCGGGCTCGTCGCCCTTGTGCACGGTGACGCTGGCGCCATCGGGCACCAGGGCGGCGAGGTCGTCGACAGTGGGGGAGGGGGTGGTGCGTGTCATGCCGCCATCCTCGCGCTCAGGCCGCCACCGTGGATCGGGCAAAAAAGCCGCGCAAGGCTGCAGCCATCTGCGCCCGCACCGGCTCGCCCGAGACCACCACGTCGATCATCGTCAGCGAGGTGTGGGTGTGGCCGCGCGCGGCGATGTGCTGCACCCGGTTGCCGGCGGCCTCCAGCGCGCGGGCGTAGGCGGCGCCTTCGTCGCGCAGCGGGTCGAACTGGCCGGTGACGATGCAGGCAGGCGGCAGGCCGGCCAGTGACTTGGCGCGCAGTGGGGCGATGCGCGGATCGTGCCGGTCGGCTTCGTCGGCGTAATGGTCGAAGAACCACTGCATCAGCGACGCGGTCAGCACATAGCCTTCGGCGTTCTCGCGGTAGCTGGCGGTGCTGCGCTCGCCGTCGGTCACCGGCGTCAGCAGCAGCTGGCCGGCAATCTGCGGGTTCTCCGGGCCGCCCTGGTCGCGCGCCAGCTGGCACACCACCGCCGCCTGGTTGCCGCCAGCGCTCCAGCCGGCCACGGCCACCGGGCCGGGCGCGCCGCCCAGCGATTCGGCGTTCGCCGACACCCAGCGCAGCGCGGCCATGGCGTCGTCCACCGCGGCGGGGAAGCAGGCCTCGGGCGCATGGCGGTAGTCGACCGAGACGATCAGGCAGCCGCTGCGCACGCACAGGTCGCGCAGCAGCGGGTCGTCGCTGTCGGCGCTGCCCAGCACCCAGCCGCCGCCGTGGTAGTACAGCACCACCGGATGCGGGCCGGGGGTGGCGGGGCGGTACAGCCGGTAGTTGAGCGGGCCGGCCGCGCCGGGAAAGCTGCCGTCTAGCACCTCGCCCACCGCCGGGCCGGGCGGCCGGGCGGCGTTCAGCTGCGCCAGGAAGGCGCGTGCGGCCTCCGGCGGCATGGAATCGAAGGTGGGCAGGTTCATCGCCGCCAGCATGTCCAGCACCATGCCCACGTCGGGCTGCAGCTGGCGCACCACGCCGTCGTTGCAGCGTTCGCCGGCCGGGCCGCTGCGGCGCAGGCCCAGGTCGCCGCGGGCCACCACCTCGTCGCAGGCCTTGCGGTAGGCGTCCACCCCGCCCACGTAGGGCAGGAAGACCCGCGGCTTGCCCGGCACGTTGGCGCCCATGTACCAGCTGTCGGCGCTGGGGAAGAGGGTGATCGCGGCGCAGTCCTGGCTGTGCTGCATCCAGCCGGCCTCGGCCTGGGGCGTGGGCTCGATGGTGCTGAGGCCGTCGCTGCGCAGGCGCACCAGGCAGTCGCTGATCCAGTCGACATGCTGCTCGATCGACACCATCATGTTCGACAGCACCGACGGGCTGCCCGGCCCGGTGACCATGAAGAAGTTGGGGAAGCCCACCGACATCAGGCCCAGGTAGGTGATCGGTCCGGCGGCCCACTTGCCCTTGAGCGTGACGCCGTCGCGGCCGGTGATGTCGACCGCGACGATGGCGCCGGTCATCGCGTCGAAGCCGGTGGCGTAGACGATGGCGTCGAAGCGCATCGATTCGCCGCCCACGTCGATGCCGGTCTCGGTGATGCTGGTGATCGGCTGCCGGCGCAGGTCGACCAGGCGCACATTGGGGCGGTTGTAGGTCTGGTAGTAGCCGGTGTCCAGGCAGGGACGCTTGGTGCCGAAGTGGTGGTCCTTCGGGCTCAGCAGCTCGGCCGTCTCGGGGTTGTGGACCACCGCGCGGATCTTCTCGCGCACCTTGCCGGCGACGATGGCGTTGCTGTCCGGGAACAGGATCTGGTCGGCGAACACGCCCAGGATGGGGATCAGCTCGCCGGTCTTCCAGGCGGCCTCGAAGCGCTCGGCGTGCACATCGGGCGGGCTGTAGCGGCCGTAGATCTGGGTGGGCTCGCTGGGCACGCCGGCGCGCGACCACTTGGCCGCCAGCCGGTAGGCGTCGCGGTTGGCTTCCAGCGGCGCGCGGCGCTCTGGCGCCACCGGGCCGTTGCCGGCGGGGATGGAATAGTTGGGCGTGCGCTGGAACACGGTGAGTTGCGCCGCCTGCTCGGCGATCAGCGGGATCGACTGGATGCCCGATGAGCCGGTGCCGATCACCGCCACCCGCTGGCCGGTGAAATCCACCCCCTGGTGCGGCCAGCGGCCGGTGGAATACACCGGGCCCTGGAAGCGGCCGGCGCCAGGGATGTCGGGCGTCTTGGGCACCGACAGGCAGCCGCTGGCCATCACCAGGTGCTGGGCGCTGAGTTTGGCATCGGTGCTGGTGCGGATGCGCCAGCGGTTGGCCGCAGCATCCCAATGCGCCGCCTCCACCTTGGTGTTGAACTGGATGTCGCGCCGCAGGTCGTAGCGGTCGGCCACGAACTGGGCGTAGCGCAGGATCTCGGGCTGGGTGGCGTACTTCTCCGACCAGGTCCAGGCGGTTTCCAGCGCCGGGTCGAAGCTGTAGGTGTAATCCGTGGTGGGGATGTCGCAGCGGGCGCCGGGGTAGCGGTTCCAGTACCAGGTGCCGCCCACGTCGTCGGCGGTTTCGAGCACCTGCACACGGAAGCCCAGCCCCCGCAGCTTGTGCAGCAGGTACAGGCCGGCAAAGCCCGCGCCCACCACCACCACATCCACATCGGCGGCGCGCGCGCCCCCTGCTGTCGCACTGGAATCGGCCATCGCTGTCTCCTGCTGGGTCGGCGCGCCGCGCCGGGGTTGTTGTGGCAACCATCTTGCACGGGGCGCGGTGGTGGTGTGCGGCGGTTTTCCCGGAGGCTGGCGGGCCACATTGCGCCAGGCTGGTGCAGCGGCGGGGCCTGCAACTTGCGTGAGAATTGGCGCCGCAACCGGGCCGGCGGGTCCGCGGAAGGATGTCGATGAAGCTGCTGGCCAAATTCAATCTGATCTTCGTGAGCGTGGTGACCGTGGGCATCGCCATCAGCGGCTGGATCACCCGCGACCTGCTGCAGGCCAATGCCCGCG
Source organism: Pseudaquabacterium pictum (assembly GCF_005403045.1). GTDB lineage: Bacteria > Pseudomonadota > Gammaproteobacteria > Burkholderiales > Burkholderiaceae_C > Pseudaquabacterium > Pseudaquabacterium pictum. The sequence goes on along the minus strand of NZ_BJCL01000008.1, from coordinate 34,915 downwards.
AGGAGGTGCAGAACAACGCCCGGCTGCTGATGGAAAGCGCCACCGCGGTGCGTGGCTACACCGCCGGGCAGATCACCAAGCTGCTGCAGGCGCAGATGGAGCATGAGTTCCTGCCCCAGGCGGTGCCCAGCTACTCGGCCACCGAGGTGCAGAACGCGCTGCACGCCAAGTACCCCGAATACGCCTACAAGGAAGCCACGCTCAACCCCACCAACCCGCGCGACCGCGCCGTGGGCTGGGAGGTCGACATCGTCAGCCACTTCCGCAATGCCGGTGAGCTGAAGGAATTCGTCGGCCAGCGCGACACGCCGGCCGGCCGCTCGCTCTACGTGGCGCGGCCGTTGCGCATCACCAACCCGGCCTGCCTGCAGTGCCACAGCAGCGTGGAGGCGGCGCCCAAGACGATGGTGGCGAAGTACGGCCCGGCCAACGGCTTCGGCTGGCAGCTCAACGAGGTGGTGGGCGCGCAGATCGTGTCGGTGCCGATGGACGTGCCGTTGGCCCGGGCCGAGCGCTCCTTCAAGTTGTTCATCGGCTCGCTGGTGGGCGTGTTCGTGGTGGTCGGCCTGCTGCTGAACCTGATGATCTGGAAGCTGGTGGTGCAGCCGGTCACCCAGTTGTCGGCGCTGGCCGACCGGGTCAGCCAGGGCGACCTGGCCGCGCCCGAGTTCGCCGCCAGCAGCCGCGACGAGATCGGGGTGCTGGCCGCCAGCTTCGCCCGCATGCGCGCCAGCGTGGTGCAAGCGATGAAGATGCTGGACGACTGAGCCGTCCGCCGCGCCTGCCCAACGCACGTCCTCCATGGCCCACCCTGAACGTCTCGGCAAGTACCGCGTCACCGGCGTGCTGGGCGAGGGCGCCATGGGCATCGTCTACAAGGGCTTCGACCCCGACATCCAACGCGAGGTGGCGATCAAGACGATGCGGGTGGCCGCTGACGCGGACGCCGGGCAGGGCGTGTCGTACGCCGACCGCTTCCGCAACGAGGCCCAGGCCGCCGGCCGGCTGCAGCACCCCGGCATCGTCGCGGTGTACGACTTCGGCCGCGACGCCGGCGTCGACTACATCGCGATGGAGTACGTGCGCGGCAACACCCTGAGCCGCTACATCACCCAGGCCGTCAGCGAGCGGCTGGACATCAACGACGACGATGTCGCCAGCATCATCGGCCAGCTGCTCGAGGCGCTGGACCATGCCCATGAGCAGGGCGTGTGGCACCGCGACATCAAGCCGTCGAACCTGATCATCACGCCCAGCGGCAAGGTCAAGGTGTCGGACTTCGGCATCGCCCGCATCGAGAATGCCGACCTCACCCAGGCCGCCAGCCTGATCGGCACGCCGGCCTACATGGCGCCCGAGCGCTTCCAGGGCTTGGCCGTGGACCGGCGGGTGGACCTGTACGCCACCGGCGTGGTGCTCTACCAGATGCTGACCGGCCGGGTGCCGTTCAGCGGGCCGCCCGAGACCATCATGTACAAGGCGGTGCACGAGCCGCTGGTGCTGCCCTCGCGCCTGCCCGGCCTGCACCGACTGGCGCCCTATGACGAGCTGCTGACCCGCGCCCTGGCCAAGCGCGCCGAAGACCGCTTCGCCAACGCGGTGCAGTTCATGGACGCGCTGGAAGCAGCGATGGGCCGCCTGCACCCCGACAGCATCTCCAACGCCACCATCACCGCGCTGATGCCGCCACCGCTGGTGGCACCGGGCGACCTGGCCACCAATTCCAGCCTGCCCACCGGCTTCAGCCCTGACGACCTGGCCCTGGCCGCGGCCCGGCTGGGCCGGCATGTGGGGCCGATGGCGGCGGTGCTGGTCAAGCGGGTGGCCCGCGGCTGCCCCGACCTGCCCACGCTGTACGCCCGCCTGGCCGAGCAGGTGACCGACCCGACCGCCCGCCTGGCCTTCGCCCATGAATCGGCCACGCTGACCACCGGCACCGGCAAGCCCGCGGCCACCGGCACCGGCAGCCGGCCGGGCATGCCCACGAACACCGGCGCGCCCACCAACACCCACACCGCCAGCGCGCGCCACCCCACCCAGCCGGCGCCCACCAGCACCGGCGGCAGCGCCGGCCTGGCGCCGCCCAGCGCGGCCATGGTCGAGGCGGCCCAGCGGCTGCTGGCCCGCCAGGTCGGCCCGATCGCGCCGCTGCTGGTGAAGAAGGCCCTGGCCGCGGCGCCGCAGCGCGATGCCTTCATCCAGCGGCTGGCCCAAGCGGTGGACGACCCGGCCGCACGCGCCCGCCTGCTCGACGAACTGCGCCGCCTGCCCCACTGACGGCGGCCGCGGGCCCGGCCGATCTGCGGGACAATCCGGCCCTCATGCTGCAGCAACGCACCCTCCGATCGATCACCCGCGCCGTGGGCGTGGGCATGCACAGCGGCCAGAAGGTGGAGCTGACGCTGCGCCCGGCGCCGCCGGACACCGGCATCGTCTTCCGCCGCGTCGACCTGGCCGTGCCGGTGGAGATCCCGGTGCGCTGCGACGCGGTCAGCGACACCCGCATGGCCAGCACCATCTCGGCCGGTGGCGACCCCGGCGCGCCCAAGGTGCAGACCATCGAGCACTTCATGAGCGCCTGCTGCGGCCTGGGGCTGGACAACCTGCAGGTCGACATCACCGCCGACGAGGTGCCCATCCTCGACGGCTCGGCCGCCAGCTTCGTCTTCCTGCTGCAGAGCGCCGGCATCGCGCTGCAGGATGCGCCCAAGCGCTTCCTGCGGGTGAAGGAGCCGGTGGAGGTGCGCCAGGGCGAGGGCAAGCGCCTGATGTGGGCCCGGCTGGAGCCGTACCACGGCTTCAAGCTCAGCTTCGAGATCGACTTCGGGCACCCAGCGGTCGACGCCACCGGCCAGCGCGTCACCTTCGACATGGGCTCGGGCCGCTACAAGCGCGACATCGCCCGCGCCCGCACCTTCGGCTTCACCAAGGATGTGGAGGCGATGCGCTCACGCGGCCTCACGCTGGGCGGCAGCATGGACAACGCCATCGTCGTCGACGACAGCCGCGTGCTCAATGCCGACGGCCTGCGCTACGACGACGAGTTCGCCAAGCACAAGATCCTGGACGCCATCGGCGACCTGTACAACGCCGGCCACCCGATGCTGGCCCACTACACCGCCTACAAGAGCGGCCACGCGCTGAACAACCTGCTGCTGCGCGAACTGCTGTCGCGGCCGTCGGCCTGGGAACTGGTCAGCTTCGACAACGCGGCCGACGCGCCGGCCGGCTTCGCCGAGCTGGCGCCTGCCTGGTGAGGGCGGACCAGCGATGCTGATCTTCCGCCTGGTCTTCGGCCTGCTGTTGCTGGCCAGCCTGCTGTGCTTCGCCATGTCCATCGGCACCGGGCAGGTGGTGTGGCGCCGGCGCGGCATGCTGCTGCTGAAGTGGGCCCTGCTGGCGGCCATGGGGTTTTTTGGCGTGCTGATCCTCGAGCGGCTCGCTCTGATGCTGTAGCCTTGGCCGCATGACTGTGCTGTTTTGGGTGGGTGGTGTGCTGCTGGCGTTGACGGCCTTGCCGGCGGCCTTTTTCTTCGCGCTGCATCTGGGCACCGGCGAGCCGGTGCCCCTGGCCCGGGCCAAGGCCCTCTACCACTGGGCGGTGGTGGTGTTCCTGGGCACCTTCGACATCGCCATCTTCACCAAGGTGGTCCAGGGGATCATCCTGGTCTGGTAGCGGCTGCTGCGCCGCAGGCCGCTCAGGGCTTGGCGCGGGCCAGTGCGTCCTTCAGGTCGGTCAGCTCGGGGCAGCCCGACGGGCAGGCCTTGGCCAACGCGGCCAGCTGAGCCTCGGCCTGGGCGCGGCGGTTGGTCTTCAGGTACAACTCGCCCGCGTACTCCAGCGCGCCGCGATGGGCCGGATTGATGCGCAGGGCTTCGTTGTAGTGCTGCTCGGCGGTGGCGTAGTCGGGTGTGGCCTGGCTGCGCAGGGCAAAACCCATCAGGTTGTGCCAGTCGGCGTTGCGCTCGTCGCGCACGGCCCTCAGCGCGTTCAGCGCGCCGGGCCAGTCGTTGGCGGCGATGCGGGCGCGTGCGGCACCCAGCGGGTCGGCTGCCGGCGCGGCGGCACGGGGGGCGGGTGCGGGTGTGTCAGCCGCCTGCAGCGGCAGGGCGCAGGCCAGCAGGGCGGCGGCGGTCAGGCAGAGGGTGGCGCGCATGGTCAGGCTCCTTCGGGTTCGCGTGAGTGTCGCGCAAGCCGTCAGTAGGTGCGACCGGCCTTGTACTGACCCTGGCTGCGCCGTTGCTTCGCGCCGCCCAGCGCCTCGAAGTGGCGCGCCGCATGGGCATGGATGATGGCCAGGCCCAGCGCGTCGGCCGCATCCTTGCCCGGCAGCCCGGGCAGCTGCAGCAGGCGCATGACCATCTCCTGGATCTGCGGCTTGGTGGCCAGGCCATGGCCGACGATGGCCTTCTTCATCTGCAGCGCGGTGTACTCGGCCACCGGCAGGTCGTCGCTGACCAGCGCGGCCAGCGCCGCGCCGCGGGCCTGGCCCAGCAGCAGCGTGCTCTGCGGATTGACGTTGACGAACACGATCTCCACCGACGCCGCCTGCGGCGCATAGCGGCGCTTGACCTCGGCCACGCCGTCGTAGATCACCTTCAGCCGGCCCGGCAGGTTGCCGCGCGCCACCTCCAGCGTGCTGATGGTGCCGCTGGCCACGTAGGTCAGGCGCGCGCCGTCGATGTCGACGACGCCGAAGCCGGTGCGCTGCAGGCCAGGGTCGATGCCGAGGATGCGCATCAGGTTGTCGCCATTCAGGGCTTGAGCTGGAAGTACCAGCGCACCGAGTGGAAGAACACCGGCGCCGCAAAGCACAGCGGCGCCACCCGGTCGAGCAGGCCCACCGCGCCGGTGACCGAGCTGGTGTTGCCCCAGTAGCGCACGCCGGCATCGCGCTTGAGCGCGCTCATCACCAGTTCGCCCAGCGTGCCGGCGGCCGCGGCGATGGCGGCCATGGCCAGCGCCTGGCCGGCCTTGAACGGCGTGATCCAGAACAGCGCCACGCCCAGCGCCGCGCCTGCGGCGATGCCGATGCCCCAGGCGCGCAGCGAGAAGCTGCGGTCGATGTGGCGGGCCACCGGCCGGCGGCGCAGGCGGCGGCTGGCGGCCGTCTGCGCCAGCTGGGCGCCGGCGGTCACCACCACCAGGAAGAACAGCAGGAAGGCGCCGCGCCCGGCATGGCCGGGAAAGTCCAGCAGCACCAGCGCTGGCGCATGGCTGAGGCCGTAGCCGCAGACCATGATGCCCCACTGGATCTTGGCGTTGCGCTCCAGGAAGCGCTGCGGATCGCCCGCCAGCGCGCTGACCACCGGGATGGCCAGGAACACATAGACCGGAATGAACACCGAGAACAGGTCGAAGTTGCGGTTGGCCACCAGCACGTACTGCAGCGGCAGCACGCCGAAGAAGGCCAGCAGCAGGCTGCGGTGGTCGCCGCGGCGGGTCTTGACCAGGGTGACGTACTCGCGCAGCGCCAGGAACGACACCACGCCGAACAGCACCGTGGCGCCGGCCGGCCCCGACACCCAGGCCGCCCAGAACAGCACCGCGCCCACCCACACCGCGCGCAGCTCGCGGCGCAGGCGGTCATGGTGGTCGAGCTGGGCGCCGCTGCGCTCGCGCAGCGTCAGCAGCGCCACCGCCGCGCTGGCCAGCAGCAGCAGGCCGAACAGGATGACGAACAGCAGCGCCACCTGCTGGTCGGCGCTCCAGGACTTGAGCGCGTTCATCCGGCGCTGGTCTGCAGCTGCGATTCCACCGGCTGCAGCGCCACCACCGCGGCGCGGGCCCGGGCGAGGAAGTCGCGCTTGTCCTCGCCCTCGCCCAGCGCGACCGGCGTGCCGAAGGTGACGGTGCACAGGATCGGCACCGGTACCACCTCGCCCTTGGGCATGACGCGCTGCACGTTGTCGATCCAGGCCGGGATCAGCTGCACCTGCGGGAACTGCTGGGCCAGGTGGTAGAGGCCGCTCTTGAACGGCTGCGGCAGGCCCTTGTTGCTGCGTGTCCCTTCCGGAAAGATCACCAGCGAATCGCCGTTGCGCAGCGCCTCGACCAGGGGCTCCAGCGGATCCTGGTCGTCGGTGCGCTGGCGGCTGACATAGACGGCGTTGAACACTTCGCGGGTGATCCAGTGCTTGAAGCGGCCGGCAGTCCAGTAGTCGCGTGCGGCGATCGGCCGGGTGCTGGCGCGCAGCTCGCGCGGCAACGCTGCCCAGATCAGCACCCAGTCGAGGTGGCTCTGGTGGTTGGCGAAGTAGATGCGCTGCTCGGCCTTGGGCGGGCAGCCCTTCCAATGGCCCTGCGCCCCGGTGATCAGTCGGGCGATGAAGGCCAGCAGCAAGCCCATGGCGTCGGCGCGGGTCATGGGCCCGATGCTATCCGGTGGTCCGTGCCGCGCCCGGCGGGCGGCCAGGACAAGGTGCCCCCCCTTGCTCAGGGGGGCGCATGGCGGCGGAAGGGTCATTGAAGACGCCGTCGGCTTGCACTACGCTCCTGTTTGACATTTTTCACGCTCCCAACAGGTTGCCGTCCATGAAAAAGACGTTGCTCAGTCTGGCCGCGCTCGCGACGCTGACGATCACTGCCCCCAGCGCCCACGCCGTGGTGTACACCTTCAATGCGTCGCTCTCGGGTGCCAACGAGGTGCTGCCCACGGTCGGTGGCCCGGGCTCCGGCATCGCCATCCTCGCCTATGACACACAAGGCACCGTGTCGCTGCTGGACGACACCTACGATTTCGCGATGTCGGTCTTCGGGCTGACCGGCGGCACGGGCGGCAAGGCGGCGAATGCGTTCCACATCCACGGTGCTGCAAGCGCCACGGAAAATGGCCCGGTCCGGGTGTCGCTGGACGGCCCCCTGTTCACGGCCCTGAACGCCGGCAGCACCCTGTTGGTGGGTGGCAGCAACATCCTTGCGCCATCGATCGCGTCGACACCGGCCAGCAGCGTGAACCAGGGTTACGCGGCGATGAGCTTCCTGCAGATGCTGCAGGGCGGCCTGGCGTACGTCAACGTGCACACGACGCTCAACCCCGGCGGCGCGGTCCGCGGGCAGCTGATCCAGGTGTCGGCGGTTCCCGAACCGTCCAGCTACGCCATGCTCCTGGCCGGGGTTGCCGCCCTGGGCCTGCTGGCACGCCGCCGCGCGCGCTGAGCCCGCACGTCTTCCGTCGGTCAAGAGCCCGCTTCGGCGGGCTTTTTTGCGTCGGCTGGGGTCATGCCGGCGCCGCCTGTGGCCCGCAGGTGTTGCGGCCGCCAGTCAGGGGCGCGCGCCTGGTTGCACCGGCAGATGGGCGAGAAAGTGGGCCAGATCATCCAGCTCGTCGGCAGCCACGCCTGCCATGGCCTCGGTCATCGCCGGCTGGTAGCCCGCCCGGGTGCCGGCGCGGAAGCCGCGCAGCGCCAGCAGCAGGTAGTCCTCGCGCTGGCCGGCCACGCGTGGCACTTGGCGCGCGCCCTCGCCCTGGCTGCCGTGGCAGCCCAGGCAGTGCAGCCGCTGGGCCGCGGCAGCGCCGCGCGCCAGCCGCTGGGCATCGGGCGGGCTGGTGGCCGCGGGCGGCGCCGGCGGCAGCTTGCCGATGGCATCGGCGAAGCCGCGCAGGTCGTCGTCGCTCATCGTCTTGGCGATGGCGGTCATCGGGCCGCTGTCGCGTCGGCCGTCGCGGAACAGGAACAGCTGGGTGATCGCGTAGAAGCTGGGCTGGCCGGCCAGCGAGGGCGTCTGCGCCAGCGTGCTGACGCCCTGCGCGCCGTGGCAGGCGGCGCACTGGGCGGCATAGCGCTCGGCATAGGACGCCACCGTGGCCTGGGGCCAGGCCGCTGCCGGCAGCAGGCCGGCCGCAGCAAGCAGCGCCCGCCGAAGCGCCCGCCTCACGGCTGGTAGCTGACGCGGTAGATGGCGCCGTTGTGGTCGTCGCTGACCAGCATCGAGCCATCCTTCAGCACCTGCACGTCGACCGGCCGGCCGAGGTAGGCGTTGTTCTCGACGAAGCCGGTCATGAACGGCTCCGACCGGGCGATGCCACCCTTGCCGTCCGGCCAGGCCACCAGGATGTCGGCGAACTTCTGGGTGCGGTTCCAGGGGCCGTGGCGGGCCATGAAGATCGCGCCCTGGTACTTGGCCGGGAACATCTTGCCGGTGTAGAAGCGCATGCCCAGCGTGCCGGCGTGCGGGCCGGTCAGCATGGCGGGCTGGGTGTAGGTCTTGCAGTCCTTGCCCCAGCCGAACTCGGGGTCGGCAAAGTCGCCCTGGTGGCAGTACGGGTAGCCGAAGTGGTCCTTGCCGGGCTGGCCGACCCGGTTGAGGGTGTCGTTGGGCAGGTCTTCGCTCAGCCAGTCGCGGCCGTTGTTGGTGAACCAGAGGCTGCCGTCCTTGGGGTCGAAGTCGAAGCCCACGGTGTTGCGCACACCCTTGGCCACCGTCTCCAGCCCGCTGCCGTCGAGGTTCATGCGCTGGATGACGGCGAAACCCTCCTTGTCCTCGCAGATGTTGCAGGGTGCGCCGGTGGGCACGTAGAGCTTGCCGTCGGGGCCGATCTTGATGAACTTCCAGCCGTGCGGGATCTCGCCGGCCAGCTTGTCGTAGACCATCACCGGCTTGGGCGGCGCATCGAGCTTGGCCTCGATGTCGTCGTAGCGGGTGATGTCCTTGGGCGTGGCCACGTACAGGCTGCCCTTGTGGAACTCGATGCCGTTGGGCAGGAACAGCTTCTCGGCGATGGTCTTGACGGTGCGCTTGCCGCCCTGGTCGGTCACCGCGTAGATCTTGCCGGCGACGAACAGCGAGCTGACGAAGACCGTGCCCTTGTCGCCTTGGCGCATGCCGCGGGCATCGAGGATGCCACTGGCCCAGACCTCGGCCTTGAAGCCGGGCGGCAGCTTGATCTTGGCCAGCGGCAGGTCTGCCGCGGCGGTGGGGATGGGGAAGGCCGGCACCGGGGCCAGCTGCGCGCCGGTGCCGGCCTTGGGCCGGCCCTTGGCCCAGAAGGGCTCTTCCTCGGCCTTGGCCTGGCCGAAGGCGCTGCCGGCCAGCGCCAGGCTGACCAGGGGCACCAGGGCGCCGGCGGCCAGCGTGGCCAGCCAGCGGCGGGGTGGGGCGGAACGTGGGGTCATGGGCGTCTCCTGCGGGGGCTGACGCGGGGCGTCAGCGGGCGCGTCGTGCCGGGAGATGCCGGTCTCTGGACGCGCCGTTTGCAGGGTAGCCGCTGGGGCGGGGGTCTGCCCATCCGCAGCGGCCCGGGGGTGCGGGCCGCTGCGGTGGGGCCGGATCAGCGGGCGATGCTGTCGTTGGTCTCGGTGTTGGTCAGCGGCGCATAGGTGTAGCCGCTGCGGCTGACACCGGTGACGGCGAAGCGGAAGCTGTTGCCGGTGGCCCGGGTGCTGGGCGACAGGAAGCGGGCGACGCCGTTGGCATCGGTGTTCGAGAGGCTCTTGCGCGACACCAGACCGCTCCACTGGCCGTTGACGGCCGCGCCGACCACCGGTCGGCCGTCGCTGTCCAGCACCTTGACGGCGGCCGAGGCCTGGGCCGCGCCGTTGCTGCCGGGCACCAGACCCATCGCGATGTCGGCCACGCGCATGGTCCGCACCACCACCGGGGCGTCCACGGTCACGGTGACGCTGGCGCTGGCGCTCAGGCCGGCGTTGTCGGTCACCCGCAGTGTGGTGGTGTAGCTGCCGGGCGCGGTGTACGTGCGGCTGGTGCTGCTGCCGGCGGCGGTGCCGCCTTCACTGAAGGCCCAGTCCCAGGCCACCACGGCACCGTCGGCATCGCTGGAGCCGGCGCCGTTGAAGGCCACGGTCAGCGGTGCCGTGCCGCGCAGGGCCGAGGCGCCGATCACCGCCGTGGGCGCCAGGCTGCCCGGTGTGGCCACGGTGGCAGCCACCGCATACTGGCCCAGGCTGCCATAGGCGCTGTAGCCGGTGGCCAGCGGGTCGCCCTTGCCGGTGCCCTGCACCGCCAGGGTGTAGGTGCCGCTGGCCGGCAGGGTGACGCTGAAGCTGGCGCCCACCGCATCGGCCGGGTTGATGGTGGCCAGCACCGTGCCGGCGGCGTTGCGCAGCGTGACCAGCGCATCGAGGTTGGGCGCGCGCGCTGCCGGGCTGACGGTGAAGCTGGCCGAGCCGGCGCCGGCGGCAAAGCTGAACATGTCGACATCACTGGAACGTTCGATCACGCCCTGGGCCGTCAGCGTGCTCAGACCGCCGGCGCTGGTACCGCTCAGCACGGTGGCGGTGGCGGCGGTGTTGCCGTGGTCGTCGGCCCGCAACGGCAGGCCGTTGCTCTGCATCACCGCGAAGTCGTCCTGGGTGTTGTTGGCGCCGCCGTACTCGCCCTTGCTCCACTGCACCAGGGCCTGGTAGTAGCCCACACCCATGATCGGCGCCCAGCCGGTGGCGCCGCTGCCGTGCCCGGTGTAGTAGCCCACGGTGGCGGTGCCGTCATGGCCCAGGCCCATGTTGTGGCCGGCCTCGTGCGAGATGGCCTCGGCCACGTACTTCTCGTTGCCGGCACCGAGCTGGTTGTAGAACACCAGGGCGGGCTTGTAGAAGTCGCTGGTGTCATCGAACACGCCCAGGTAGGCCACGCCGCCGCAGCTGCAGCTGTACACGCCGGTGCTGCTGGTGATCAGCACCGTGGTGCCGAACACCGTGTCGGTGCTGCCGGCGCGGGTGATGCGGTCGGCCGGCACCGCCTCGGTGGTGACGTTCACGTCGAACGGCGCGTAGTCCTCGGCCACCCGCTGCCAGATGGCCTGGATGCGCTGCAGCTCGGCGGTCGAGAAGCTGTAGGGGATGCCGTCCAGGTCGAACGGCAACGCGTTGATCGTGGTGCCGGCGCTGTTCCAGGCGGTGCCGCTGAGGGTGGCGCCCTTGAAGTTCAGGTAGATGGTGCGGGCCGCGCCGGGTTTGCTGTGCAGCAGGAAGGTCTGGTCCAGCGGCAGCAGCGTGCCGTCGATCAGGCTGGATGCGGCCGCCGTGGGCGCTGTTGCCGGCAGCGGCCGGTCCATCTCCTCCACGATGAACACCCGGCCACGCTGGTCCAGCCGCCAGCTGCGGTCGTTCAGCAGGTGGGCGCGGAACTCGTCGGCCGACTTGCCGTACCAGGCCGCCAGTTCGGGCAGCCGGGCGCCCAGCTGGTCGACCGCACGCTGGCCGCGCGCCTCGCGCTCGCGCAGCATCAATTGCGGGAAGGCACCCTTGTCGCGGTGCGGCACCCGGGCTTCCGTGCCCAGCCGGGACGTGGCGGCAGGTTCCGCCGGACCGGCCGCCGTGGCAGGTGTGGCGAGCGTGGCGGCCAGCAGCAGGGCCAGCGCCGACAAGGTGGTGGAGAGACGGGAGACAGCGGTCATGCAGGGCCTCGGGCGGTACGGTGGATCACCCGGAGCGTCGGGACCCAGCGCCGATGACGAAGCATCTGCAGTGCGGCCCCGCTGCCGTGGCCGCACTGCAGGGCAGGGCGGCGTTAGACCGGGAACTTTGCGACCCCGGCTTTCGCACGGGTGTGCCAATGCCCCGATGGTAGGCGCAGGGCAGCGACTGGCGCAGCCGGCCTTACCCCCGGTTACCCGCGGTGGCGATTGGTTGCGGATGGCTGGCGGCGGGTCGGCGGGCTCAGCCGCCGGTCAGCTCGTCGCGCAGCAGCCGCTTCATCAGCTTGCCGTTGGCGTTGCGCGGCAGTGGTTCGGCGCGCCAGGCGATGGTCTCCGGCACCTTGTAGTCGGCCAGGCGGGCAGCGCAGAAGGCACGCAGCGCGGCGTCGTCGCCCCGACTGGCACTGCCCTGCGCCGCATGCACCACCGCATGCACCCGCTCGCCCAGCACCGGGCAAGGCCGGCCGACGATGGCGGCCTCGACCATGCCCGGCCAGGCCATCAGCACGTTCTCGACCTCGACCGAGTAGATCTTGTAGCCACCGCGGTTGAGCATGTCCTTCTTGCGGTCGAACACCCGCACGAAGCCCTGGTCGTCGACCGAGCCGAGGTCGCCCGAATGCCAGTAGCCAGCGGTGAAGGATGCGGCCGTGGCGGCGGGGTTGGCCCAGTAGCCGGGCACCACCATCGGGCCGGCGATCCACAGCTCGCCGGTGTCGCCGGCGGGGACTTCGCAGCCGGCATCGTCCATCACCTTCACCCGGGCCGCGGGCAGCGGCACGCCCACGGTGTCGGCATGGCCGCGGGTCCGTCCCATGGGGATCATCGTGGTGGGCGAGGTGGTCTCGGTGGCGCCGTAGGCGTTCACCAGCGTCAGCTGGGGCAGGCGGGCGGCCAGCGCATCGATGGTGGCCACCGGCATCGGCGCGCCGCCATAGCCGCCGATGCGCCAGGCCGACAGATCCGCCGTGGCGAAGCCGGGCTGCATCAGGCACAGGTTGTACATCGCCGGCACCATGATGGCGTGGCTGATGCGCTCGGCGGCCAGCAGGGCGATGGTGGGCTCGGCCTTGAAGGCAGGCACCACCACCACGCAGCCGCCCAGGTGCAGCATCGTCAGGATCACCGCCACCAGGCCGGTGACATGGCTGGCCGGCACCACCAGGGCCGAGCGCTCGCCCGGCGTGCCCGGCGCGGCCGTGCGCAGCCGCATGCCGGCCTGGTAGTGCAGCACCGAGTGCACGATGTTGGCGTGCGTCAGCATCGCGCCCTTCGGGTGACCGGTGGTGCCCGAGGTGTAGAGGATCACCGCCACATCCTGCTCGGCCGGTTGGTGCACCGGCGGCGGTTTGTCGGCACAGGCCAGCAGCGGGGCCAGTGGCTGGCAGCCCGCCGCACCGCCGATGCTGATGTGCAGGCGCAGATCGGGCGCCTCGTCGCCGCGCGGCGCGCGGTCGGCCAGATCGGCGTCGATGACGATGGCGGCCGCGCCGCATTGCCGGGCGATGTAGGCCAGGCCGGGGCGCTGCTCGCGCACGCCCACCGGCACGGCGATGGCGCCCAGCCGCTGCAGCGCCAGAAAGACCAGCACGAACTCGGGCCGGTTGTCGATGAACAGCAGCACGCGCTCGCCCGGGCGGATGCCCTGAGCTGCAAGGCCGGCCGACAGCCGGGCAGCGGCGGCATCGCAGTCGGCATAGGACAGCCGCACCGCGCCGCACACCACCGCCTCGGCCTGTGGTGTGCGCTGGGCGGCTGCGGCGAACATCGCCCACACATTGGCCGGCCGCGGATGGAAGGCAGCCACCACGCGGTCGCCGAACCAGGCCTCGTGCCGCATCGGCGGCACGGGGCAGTCTTGCCAGTGGTCTTGCATGGGCGCGCTGGTCAGTGGGCTGCCACGCCGGGGGCGACGTTCGCGCCACGCTCGATGGTGAATTCCGCATCCACCAGCTTGCGCGAGTGGTTCAGGTCGCTCTGCGCGATCAGCACCGAGATCTCGGTGCCCTTGAGCCCGGCGATCACCTCGCCCAGGCGCTTGCTCAACGCCGGGGCCACGCCCTCGAAGGGCTCGTCCAGCAGCAGCAGCCGCGTGCCCACGGCCAGGGCGCGGGCCAGGGCCACCAGCTTCTGCTGGCCGCCGGACAGCAGCAGCGCGCGGCGGTCCTTCATCTCCATCAGCTCGGGCAGCACCCGGTAGACCAGGGCCAGGCGCTGGTCGACCTTCAGCGCCTTGTTCACCCACACCGGCACCAGGATGTTCTCTTCCACCGTCAGCTCGGGCACCAGGCCGCGGTCTTCGGGCATGTAGCCGATGCCCAGCTCGGCGCGGGCATGCTTGGGCAGGGTGGCCAGGTCCTGGCCGGCAAAGTGGATGCGGCCCTGGCTGGGCGCCAGGTGGCCCATCACCGTGCGCAGCGTGGTGGTCTTGCCGGCGCCGTTGCGGCCGATCAGGCCGACCATGGTGCCGTCGGCCACCGTCAGCGACAGCCCGCGCAGGGCCACCACCGACTGGATGGCCACATGGATGCCTTCGATCTTCAACATGGGTTGCGCCTTCTCATTCGGCCAGCAGTTCGCCGGTCACGTAGCGCCGCACATCGTCGGCGGCCAGGGCCACGGCCGGCGTGTCGTCGGCGATCACCCGACCGGCGTAAAACGCGATCACCCGGCTGGCATGGCGTTCGACGATGTCCATGTCGTGCTCGACGAACAGCACGGTGGTGTCGGCCTCCTGGCCCAGCGCGTCCATGATGGTGGCCATCATCGGGAACTTCTCCTCGGCCGACACGCCGCTGGTGGGCTCGTCCAGCAGCAGCAGCTTGGGCCGCCCAGTGAGTGCCATCGCGATGTCCAGCAGCTTGCGCACGCCGCCGGGCAGCTCGGACACGCGGCGGTCGCGGTGGTCGATCAGGCCGAAGCGCTGCAGCAGCAGCTCGGCCCGGGCGATGGCCTCGGGCCGGCGGGCGGGCTGCCAGAAGCTCAGGCGCCGGTCGTGGCAGGCATTGGCCACCAGCATGTTGTCCAACGCGCTCAGCGCGCCGTAGAGCTGCGGAATCTGGAACGAGCGCGCCACGCCCAGGTGGGTGATGGCCCGCGGCGCCAGCGGGGTGATGTCCTGCCCGGCCAGCGTGATGCGGCCTTCGTCGGGCTTCAGGTAGCCGGTGACCATGTTGACGAAGGTGGTCTTGCCCGCGCCGTTGCTGCCGATCAGGCTGACACGCTCGCCGGCCTGCACCGCGATGTTGACGTCGCTGGCGGCGACCACCGCGCCAAAGCGCTTCTGCAGGCCCTGGGCGTCGAGGAGGAGCGTCATTTCGTCTGGCCCTTCATCCACAGCGAACCGATGCCGCCTGGCAGGAAGCGGATCACGAACAGCAGGAACAGGCCCAGCACCAGCTGCCAGGTGTTGGGGAAGTAGGCGCTTGAGAAGCTGCGCACCACCTCCAGCACCGTGCTGGCCACGAACACCGCGGCCACGCTCTGCCAGCCGGCCAGGATGGCGACGAAGACGAACTCACCGGAGGTCGTCCAGAAGCTGAAGTTGGGCTCGATGTGGCCCAGCGCCAGCACCGCCAGCGCACCGCCCATGCCGCCGCAGAAGGCGGCCAGGATGAAGTTGATGGTCATCGCCTGGCGCACCGAGCCGCCGAGGTACTCCACCCGCAGCTCGTTCTCGCGCACGGCCAGGGTCACCAGGCCGCGGGTGCTGTCGAAGTAGATGCGCGCCAGCAGCGCCATCACCGTGGCCAGCACCACCGCCACCGCGAACATGATGTAGCCGCTGTGGCTGTCGGGCAGCTTCTGGCCCAGCAGCGTGGGCCGGCCGACGTTGAAGCCGTCGCTGCCGCCCAGGATGGTCAGCTTCATCAGCAGGCCGTAGAGCACCATCGACAGCGCCAGCGTCAGCATCGCGAAGAAGATGCCCCGGTAGCGCGACAGCAGCGGCGCGAACGGTGCGGCCACCAGCGCGGCCACCGTGCCGCCACCGAAGGTCAGCAGCAGCACATCGGTGATGCCCAGGTGGTTGAAGCTGAGCGCGGCGGCATAGCCGCCCAGCGCCAGCATCATGCCCTGGCCGAACGGCACCACGCCGCCGCGCATCAGGCCCACGATGCCCAGCGACACCAGGCCATTGGCAGCCGCCATGGTGACCAGGAAGGTGAGCCACTTGGGCGCGAACAGGCCGGCGACGCACAGCGCGGCGCAAAAGCCCACACCCAGCAGGATGGTGCGGCCGTGGCCCACGGTGTCGGCACGCTGGCCGCTGGACACCGGGGCGGTGGAGGAGAGCGTTGCAGCCATCGTCTAGATCTTTCTTGCCTGGATGCGCTGGAACAGGCCCTCGGGCCGGAACATCAGCACCACCGCCATCACCAGGTAGATGGCGAACAGCTCGGCCACCGGCGCGGTGTGCACCGCCACCGAGCGGGCCATGCCGACGATCAGCGCGCCGATGGCTGCGCCCTCGATGCTGCCCAGCCCGCCGATGATCACCACCGCGAACGACAGGATGATCACGCCGACCGAGACCCCCGGCTGCACCGAGATCATCGGCGCGGTGAAGGCGCCGCCCAGCGCCGCCAGGAAGATGCCGATCGAGAACGCCACCATGTAGACGCGGGAGACGTTCACGCCCATGCTGGCGGCCACCTCGGGGCTGTGGATCACCGCCAGCACGATCTTGCCCTGGCGGGTGCGGTTCAGCCCCCACCACACCGCCAGGCCCACGGTGACCGCCAGGCCCACCAGCATGAAGTCGTAGCCCACGTAGCTCTGAACGCCGATGTCGACATTGCCGAACAGCGCATAGGGCTCGGAGACGAAGTACGGGTTGGCGCCCCAGATCAGCTTGGTCAGGTCTTCCATGATCAGGAACAGGGCGTTGGTGGTCAGCACCAGCAGCACCTCGTCGCGGCCGTAGAAGAAGCGCAGCAGGCCGCGCTCGGTCAGCGGCGCGACGATGGCTGCAATGGCCACCGCCGCCAGCAGCATGGCCACCAGGGACAGCCAGGGCGCGAACTGCATGCTCGCGAACCAGGCCACCATGGTGGCCGCGCCATACGCACCCAGCGCATAGAAGCTGCCATGGGCGATGTTCAGGATCTTGAGCACGCCGAACACCAGCGTGAGCCCGAGCGCGACGATGAACAGCCATGACGCATAGGTCAGGCCGTCGATCAGGATGGTGACAAGCTCAGCCATGGGCGGCGTCCTCGAAGGTCCTGGGGGTCAGCGGTGACGGATCAGGGGCAGTTCTTCGCGCCCGGGAAGCCGGCCTTGATCCAGTCCTCGGCGTCCATGTTGGCCGGCGGGTTCACGCACTCGGCCGGGAAGCGCACGATGTCCTCGATCATCACCATCTTCTTGGCGGCGTCGTACTTGGTGCGGCCGATGGCGGTGTCCTGGATGGCCTGGTGGCCACCGCCCAGCGCCATGCGGATCTTGCCGGCGGGCGAATCCCACTCGGAATTGCGCATCGCCGCGGCCAACTGCTCGGGTGTGGGCTTCTTGCCACCGTTGGCGGCCATGGCCTTCTCGGCGGCCAGCTTCAGGCCCAGCAGGCCTTGCACCATGCGGTACGGGGCCTGCACCGGGTAGACGTTGTAGGCCTTGCTGTACAGGTCCCACCACCAGTCGTTCAGGGCGCTCTTGGGCGACATGTGGCCATAGGCACCGCGGGCGCCCAGGATCACGCCGTCGGGCATCTTGTCGCCCAGGCCGGGCAGCACATGGTCGCCGGCTGACAGCAGCACCTGGGTGCGCTTGAACAGGCCGCGCGGCCCGGCCTGCAGGATGAAGGCCTGCAGGTCGCCGCCCCACAGGCTGCTGTGGGTCACGTCGGCGGGCTTGCTCATCAGCGCCGAGATCTCGGTGCCGTACTGGCCGGCGCCGAACTTGGGCAACTGGTCCTCGCCCGGCTTGGCGTTGGGGAACAGCTTGGACATCGAGCCGGCGAAGTCCTTCTTCGAATCCTGGCCCCAGGCGTAGTCCTGGTTGATCATGTTGAAGCTGTCGGCCTTGATGTTCTTGGCCTTCAGATAGCGCGCCAGGGCCACGTTGTCCATGGCGCCGTGGCTGGCGGTGCGGAAGACGTACTGGAACTTGTTGTCCTCGAAGATGCGCGGCGTGCCGCAGTCATAGAGGATCAGGAACTTCTTCATCTCCTCGGCCGCCGGTGCCACGGCCAGGCAGTCGCCCGAGGACACATAGCCCAGCACCGCGTCGACTTTCTCGCGGTCGTACAGGGTCTTCAGCTCCTGCACCTGCTTGGTGGCGCCGCCGGCCTCGTCCACGTAGACGAACTCCAGCTTCATGCCGCCGAAGCCCACCTTGTTGTAGGGCGCCGGCGCCGCGCCCTTGTTGAAGGCGTCCAGCAGCACCTTGGCGCCGTTGACGGCCGGGATGCCGAAGCTCTCGGCCGCCTGGCCCGACAGGAAGCTGACGATGCCGACCTTGAAGGTCTCCTGCGCCTGGGCGCTGGTGGCGGCGCACAGCGCTGCGGCGGCGGCCAGCAGGCGCAAGGCGCCGATGCCCCTGCGGGCGGACTTCGTAACGTGGGAAGTGGTCATCGGATGTCTCCTCGGAAGTCGCCCGGAATGGGCATTAGGTTGGCTGGGCGATGGGCGTGCGCATGCTGAGCCCGGCCATCGCGAAGCCGCGTTGAAAATCGACCATGTGCTTGCGTGTCCACTCGGCCGCGGCCTCGGCATCGCGTGCGCGCAGCGCGTCCAGCGTGTGCCGGTGGGCGGCCAGGTTGCGGGCGCTGGCCTGCGGCAGGCGCTGGAAGATCTGCTGCAGCGTGGGGTTGTAGAGCAGGCCCACCGGCTCGCGGGCCAGCATCAGTGCGCGGTTGTGGCTGGCGCGGCCCACCAGGGCGTGGAATTCCATGTCCAACGCCACCAGCTCGGGCAGGCGGGTCTCGGTGGCACTGGCGTCGATGTTGGCCTGCAGCTGGGCCAGGTCGTCGTCGGTGGCCTGGGCGGCAGCCAGGCGGGCGGCCAGCGGCTCCAGCGTCAGGGCCACGTCCCACAGTTCCTGGAAGGTGGTCTGGTGCAGCAGCAGCAGGCGGGTGGCGCGGGGTGCCAGGTCGTGCACGCCGGGCAGGCAGACGAACAGGCGGCGGCCCTCGCGGCGCTGAAGCAGGCCCTCCTGCTCGACCTGGCGGATGGCTTCACGCACGGTGCTGCGGTGCACGCCGAAGCGCTCGGCCAGTTCCTGCTCGGTGGGCAGGGCGGCACCGGGGCGCAGTGCGCCATCGAGGATGGCCCGCTCGATGGCCGCCGACACCGTCTTGTAGGCCGGCTCGACCACCACGCGCTGGAACACCTCTGCCCCGGTCTGGGCCTCCATCCGCTGTCTCCGATCGCTGCTTGTTGTGGCCGCGATCTTAGTCCGACAAGCGGATTGCCGGAACCTCGCTAACCCGCGGTGGGTGTGTCCGGTCTGGGACAAGCCGGCAGGTTTGCAGGCGCCGCCTGCGGCGGCGCGCAGGCGGTCAGTCGAGCTGCAGGCCCAGGTCCTTGGCAGTCTTGGGCAGCACGGCCAGTTCGCGCTGCAGCACCTCGTTGAAGGCCTCGACGGTGTTGCCGCTGGTCATCGACACGCCGCCCAGTTCATTCAGGCGCTTGCGGAAATCGGGCTCGGTGACGATCTGCGCCACCTTCTGGTTGAGCAGCTGCACCACGGCCGGCGGTGTCTTGGCCGGGGCCACCAGGCCGAACCAGACATCGAAGTCGACACCGCCCTTGTAGCCCTGCTCGGTCAGCGTGGCCACATCGGGCCACAACTCGGACCGGCTGGCCCGCAGCTGGCCGATGGCCTTGAGCTTGCCGCCCTGGATGAAGCCGCGGGCATCGGCGGTGCCCAGCAGGCCCCACTTCACCTCGGAGGTCATCAGTGCCTGCGCCAGCGGCGCACCGCCCTTGTAGGGCACATGGGTGTAGTGGCCATTGGCGTGGCCGTTGATCAGCTCGGAGGCCAGGTGCGACAGCCCGCCCGGGCCGGTGGATCCGTAGGGCAGGCCGCCCTTGCCGGCGGCCTTGCCCGCGGCCACCAGGTCGCCCATGGTCTTCCAGGGTGAATCGGCCGGCACCACCAGCATCAGCGGGGCCAGGGACACGCGGGCGATCGGCACCACGTCGGCGGCGGTGAAGCCGGCCTTGCTGAAGGTGGCCGGGTTGATCGACAGCATGCCGGTCAGGCTCATCAGCAGGGTGTGGCCATCGGCCTGGCTGCGCACCAGGTCCTGCATGCCCAGGTTGCCGCTGGCGCCGGGCTTGTTCTCGACGATGACGTTCTGCTTCAGTTCGTCCTGCAGGCGCGGCGCCAGCAGGCGGGTGGCCACGTCGGTGGCGCCGCCGGCCGGGTAAGGCACGATGATGCGGATCGGCTTGCTGGGGTAGGCCTGGGCCAGCGCCAGGCTGGGGGCGGTGGACAGCACGGCGGCGGTGGCCAGGCTGGTGGCCAGCACATGGCGGCGGGTGATGGGCATGCGGAGCTCCTCGGTGTGTGGTTTGTGGGATCGGATGCGGCGGGCCAGCGCGGATGCAGCGCTCAATGCGGCTTGGCCGCACCCAGTTCGTAGTGGTTCTGCAGGTGTTCTAGCGTGTGCCAGCCGATCAGCTGCTTGAAGTCGGCCATGCTGGTCCGACCCACTGGGAGGTCGCCCATCGGCTGGCCGCGGCGCGCGGCCAGCGCCGCCAGGTTGGCCTGCATCGCGTGGGTGATGCTGAACAGCGTGACGATGGGGTAGGTGGCAAACGCCGCCACCGATTCAATCTGCGCCCGGTCCAGTTGGGCCATCCAGGTGCCTTCCATCAGCTGCAGGCTCAGCCGGCGGCCGCAAGCCTCGCGCAGGCGCACCAGGTCGGCATAGCTGCTGAAGGTGCGCGAGATCGGCTGGATCAGGTCGGCCCCTGCTTCGGCAAAGCGGCAGGCGCGGTCGATGGCTTCGTCGGGATCGGCCACGTCGGTGCGGGCCACGATCAGCAGGTCCGGATCCTGCCGGGCATCGACCGCGGCGCGGATGCGGGCCACGGCATCGGCCAGCGGCACCACCAGCGATGTGACGGCCGCCGCCGGGCAGCGCTTGGGGCTGATCTGGTCTTCGATGGACAGCGCGCACACGCCGGCCTTCTCGAAGCCGCGCACCGTGCGGGCCACGTTCAGCACGTTGCCGTAGCCGGTGTCGGCGTCGGCAAAGATGGGCTTCTTCACCGCCGCGGCCATGTGGTCGACGACTTGCAGGTTCTCGCTGAGGGTGTAGAGCTCCATGTCCGGCTGGCCCAGCAGCGAGGCCGAGATGCCGAAGCCGGTGGAGAACACGCCGTCGAAGTCGCTCTGGTCGACCAGCAGGGCCGACAGCGCGTCCTGCGCGCCGGCAAACCAGAAGGTGGGGCCGGACTGGATGCGCTGGCGCAGCGCCTGGCGGTTGGTTGGGGGCATGGTGGTGTCGCTCAGGTGGTGGGTTGGGCAGGCTTGGCGCTGGCCTGGGCCATGCGTGCCTTCAGGTAGGGATTCAGGCCGCCGGCTTCCAGCATGCCGCGCTCGGCGTTGCCGAGCGGCTCGAACGGCAGCTGCTGGCCGCGGCCCGGCAGGCGCACGCAACCGGCGGCCCAGTCGACGGCGATCGCATCGCCACGCGCCACAGCCGCCAGGATGCCGGGGCAGGTGATCAGCGGAAAGCCCATCGCCATCTCGCCGCGGAAGAAGCCGGGCGAGAAGGATTCGGCCACCACGCCGGTGATGCCCAGGTGGCGCATCGCCTTCATCGCCGGGTAGTGCGGGTGGCCATAGCCGAAGTTGCGGCCGCCCACCAGCAAGTCACCCTTCTGCACCGTGGCGGCGAAGCCGGGCTCGACATCGCTCATCGCCAGGCGGGCCAGCTCCTGCACATCGGTGATCTTGATGTTGCGCACGCCGATGATGCGGTCGATGTCGTAGTCGTCTTCGGTGAACACCCAGGCGACACGGCCTTGCAGGTTCGTCAGGCTCATGCCGGCACCTCCGCCTGGCCCACCAGGTACGGCCGCGGGTCGGCGATGCAGCCTTCGATCGCCGACGCCGCCACCACCGCGGCATTGCAGATGTAGATCTCGGAATCGACGCTGCCCATGCGCCCAGGCGTGTTCAGCGTGCCGGTGGACACTGCGCGCTGGCCGTCGGCCATGGTGGCGATGCGGCCGTAGCAGTAGTCACAGGTGGGCGAGCTGACGAAGGCGCCGGCCTCCACCAGCGTGGCCAGCAGGCCCTCGCGTGCGGCCTGGGCCATGATGGCCTGCGAGGTGGGCACCACATGCAGCTGGAAGCCGGGCTGCACCTGGCGGCCGCGCAGCACCTGGGCAGCGATGCGCAGGTCTTCCAGCCGGCCGCTGGCGCAGGAGCCGAGGTAGCCGGATTGCACCGGCAGGCCCAGGTGGTCGGTCAGGTCCCGCGTGTTGGCCGGGCTGGGCGGCACCACCACGATCGGCGCCAGGTCCGACACATCGATGGAGACGGTGCGCTCGTACACCGCGTCGGGGTCGGGAAGCACCGGCGGCACGTTCAGGCGCTGGCGGCCGTCCAGCCAGGCCAGGGTCTTGGCATCGGGCGCGATCAGCATCGTGGTGGCGCCCAGGAACATCGCCTGGCCGCACACTGTCTGCCGGCCTTCCACGCTCATCGCGTCGATCACCGGGCCGCTCAGCTCCACCGCCTTGAAGGCGCAGGATGACGGCCCCAGCACCCGCACCAGGTGGTGGAACACGTCGCGCGCCATCACGCCGGGCTGCAGCGTGCCGGTGAGCACGATCTTCACCGTGGGCGGCACCCGCAGCGCCACCGTCTCCGACACATAGGCCTCCAGTACGCCCTTGCGCGCGCCGAAGGCATAGGCACCGAAGGCGCCGAGCTGGCTGACATGGCCGTCAAAGTGCACGATGAAGGCGCCCGGCGTGGCATAGCCCAGCTCGGCCGACACCTGGTGGCCGATGCCCTTGCGCTCATGCACCGGCACGTTGTTCTTCGCACCCCAGGCACGGGTGTTCTGGTGCAGTTCTTCTTCCTTCGGCGCGGCGGCCGGGATCATGTGGTCGATGAACAGCACATAGCGCTCGGGCGTGGCCACGGTGTCGACGCCGAACTCGTCCCGCGCTTCCTTGAAGAACACATCGGTGTAACCGGGGAAGTCGTAGCTGATGACGAAATCTGGCCGGGCCTCGATCTCGTCGCCCGGCTGCACCGCCGCCCGCCCGCTGGCACGGGCGAGGATCTTCTCGGTCATGGTCTGGGGTCGGGGTGGGGCAGAAGTTGTCACGATGTGGCAATTCATTCGGGTGGCGGTCACCTAGCATTGCAGGATGAAACAGTATTGCGCACCCACAGGTCGAACCCGAAGTTCTGCCGCATCGTGGCAACTGCCTGCGGGCGGGGGCGGCTGATGAGCACCACCAGCCCGGCCGGCGGCGCGCGCCGCGGCACCCAGAGCATCGAGCGCGTGGTGGGCATGCTGCGGGTGGTGGCCTCGCGCGGGCGCAACGGCATGCGCCTGGGCGATGTGGCCACCGCCAGCGGCCTGCCCACGTCCACCTGCCTGCGCATGCTGCAGCGGCTGGAGGTGGAAGGCCTGGTCGAGCGCCATCCGGTCACCCGCAAGTACTTCCTGGGCCCGCTGCTGCATGAGCTGGGCCTGCTGGCACGGCCGCGGGTGCAGCTGGCGGCGCATTGCGAGCCGGTGCTGGCCGAGATCGCCGAGGTGACCAAGGACACCGTCTACCTCAGCGAGCGGCGCGGCCTGGAGGCGGTGTGCACCGCCCGCGCGCTGGGCGACTACCCGATCAAGGCGCTGACGCTGGACGTGGGCATCCGCCGGCCGCTGGGCGTGGGCGCCGGCGGCCTGGCCATCCTCAGCGCGTTGCCGCCCGACGAGGCGGCCGAGATCATCGAGGCCAATGCCCGGCGCTACGACAAGCTGTCGGCGCTGGACCCGGCGCGGGTGCAGGCCGCGGTGGACGAAGGCCGGGCCCAGGGCTTTGCCTTCCTCGACAGCGCGGTGGTGCCGGGCACGGCCGCGGTGGGCGTGGCCTGGCCGGCCGACAACCCGGTGGCCGCGGTCAGCGTGGCGGCGATCTCGTCACGCCTGGACGCCGACCGCCGGCGCGAGGTGGCGGCGGTGCTGCAGCGGCAGACCCGGCGCCTGGCGCAGATGCTGGCCGGGCTCAGCGCCGCGGCAGGTGGCCTGCAGTCCGCTTAGCCGCGCAACGCATTGGCCACGCCGGCCGCGCCCAGCGCCGCCAGCAGCCACCACACCAGCCGGCGCAGCTGCGCCTCGTCCAGCCGCAGGTACAGCCGCGATCCCAGCCAGATGCCGGCCAGCGACCACGGCAGCGCCGCCACGATCAGCGGCAACGCGGCGGACTTCAGCAAACCGGCGCCGCCGGCCAGCGCCAGCGCCCACACATCGGTGAACAGGAAGTAGGCGATCAGCGTGGCCCGGCTGGTGGCCGCCGCGGTGGTGGCGAAGTAGAAGACGATGGCCGGCGGCCCGCTGATGCCCACGGCGCCGTTCAGCGCGCCCGACACCGCGCCCACCGCCAGCGCGCCCAGCGGGCCGGGCGTCTGCCTGGGCGCCCAGCGCTGGGCCAGGCCGCTGAGCATCAGCGCGGCGATGACCAGCAGGCACAGCGACACACCCAGCCGCATCGTGCCGGCATCCAGCCCGGCCAACAGGGTCAGGCCCAGCGGCGTGGCCAGCAGGCAGCCGCCGATCACCCAGCGCAGGCTGCGCCAGTCGATCTGCCGCCACACGCCAGGCAGCAGGTGGGCGGTGGTCAGCAGCTCCAGCGCCAGGAAGGCCGGCACCACCTGCTGCGGCGGCAGCAGCAGGCTCAGGCCACCGATGCCCACCATCGACGAGCCGAAGCCCGACACCCCGCGCACCACGAAGGCCAGCAGCGCGATGGCGCCGATGGCCGCCAGCTGGGCTGCACCGAAGCCCAGCCAGCCCATCAGGCGAAGTACTCGCCGTCTCCCGGCACCGGCGGCATGGTGCGGGCCTCTTCGGCGCGGCGCAGTTCCACCCGGCGGATCTTGCCGCTGATGGTCTTGGGCAGCTCGGTGAACTGCAGGCGGCGGATGCGCTTGTACGGCGCCAGCTTCTCGCGGCAGAAGTCCAGGATGTCCTGCGCCGTGGCCTCGTCGGCCGCATGGCCGGCCGCCAGGGTGACGAAGGCCTTGGGCACGGCCAGCTTCAGCGCGTCGGGCGAGGGCACCACGGCAGCCTCGGCCACCGCCGGGTGCTCGATCAGCACACTCTCCAGTTCAAACGGGCTGATGCGGTAGTCGCTGGCCTTGAACACGTCATCCGCCCGGCCGACGTAGGTGATGTAGCCCTCGGCATCACGCTGGGCCACGTCACCGGTGTGGTAGTGGCCGGCGCGCATCACCTCGGCCGTCTTCTCGGGTGAATCGGCATAGCGCACCATCAGGCCGGTGGGGCGGCCGAGCTGGGCATCGCCCAGGTCCAGGCTGATCTCGCCCTCGTCGGCCGGCTTGTCGTCGGGGTCGAGCAGCACCACGCGGTAGCCGGGCAGGGGCTTGCCCATCGAGCCGAACTTGATCTTCTGGCCCGGCGGGTTGCCCACCTGGGCAGTGGTCTCGGTCTGGCCGAAGCCGTCGCGGATGGTCACGCCCCAGGCGCTGCGCACCTGCTCGATCACCTCGGGGTTCAGCGGCTCGCCGGCGCTCAGCAGCTCGCGCAGCTTCACCGGCCAGCCGCCCAGCTGCTCCTGGATCAGCATGCGCCACACCGTGGGCGGCGCGCACAGCGTGGTCACCTGCTTGTGCACCAGCACGTCCAGCACGCGGCGGGGGTCGAAGCGGTGGTAGTTGAAGATGAAGATGGTGGCGCCGGCGATCCACGGCGCGAAGAAGCAGCTCCAGGCATGCTTGCCCCAGCCCGGGGACGAGATGTTCCAGTGCACGTCACCCGGCTGCAGGCCGATCCAGTACAGCGTGCTGAGGTGGCCCACCGGGTAGCTGACATGGGTGTGCTCCACCAGCTTGGGCTTGGCGGTGGTGCCGCTGGTGAAGTACAGCAGCAGCGGCTCGTCGGTGCGCGTCTTGCACCTGGGCGTGTAGACCGCCGACGCCTCGTCCGCATCGGCGTAACTGTTCCAGCCTGCGGCCTCGCCGATGGCGATGCGCACCACCGGCCCGGGCGCGTGCGGGTCCAGCCCGTCGAACTTGGTGGCGTGCGCCGGCGTGGTGACCACCGCCCGCACGCGGCCGCGCTCGAAGCGGTCGATCAGGTCGTCGCGGCTCAGCAGCTGGGTGGCCGGGATCATCACCGCGCCGATCTTGATGCAGGCCAGCATCAGCTCCCACAGCGGCACCTCGTTGCCCAGCATCAGCAGCACGCGGTCGCCGCGGGCCACGCCCAGGCCTTCCAGCCAGTTGGCCACGCGGTTGCTGCGTGCGGCCATCTCGGCATAGGTCACCTTCTGCTCGCTGCCGTCGTCGGCCACGATCCACAGCGCGATGGTGTGGTTGTCGCGTGCCAGGTCGTCGAAATGGTCCAGCGCCCAATTGAAGTGGGTCAGCTGCGGCCAGCGGAAGCCGGCATGGGCGGCGTCCAGGTCGGTGCGGTGGGCCAGCAGGAAGTCGCGCGCGGCGCGGTAGGCGGCCAGGTCGGGGTTGGTGGTCATGGGCAGGTGTCTCCGGGTCGTGGCCTGGTCAGGCCATGCCGATGATCATGCCTGCTGCCCCGGTGCCTGCCCATCGGGGGCAGCCAGGGCTATTTCAGCCGCCGCACCAGGCTGCCGCTGAGGCGCCGCAGCAGCCACTTGGGCGTGGCCCGGCCGGCGGTGACGGTGGCGCGGTTGAGGGCGCCGGGCACGCAGATCACCGTGCCGGCCAGGCAGGCGGCCACGCCCTGGTCGGCCACGTCGTCGGCATCGCCGACCAGGAAGCCCGGCAGCCGCTGCAGCTCGGCGCTGGACGCGCTGGCGGCTGCCAACATGTGTGTGGCGGTGATGCCGGGGCACAGCGCGGTGATGGTCACGCCGGTGCCCTTCAGTTCTTCCGACAGCGATTCGGTCAGGCTCAGCACATAGGCCTTGGTGGCGGCATAGGTGGCCAGCGACGGCACCGGCTGGAAGCTGGCGATCGAGGCCACGTTCAGCACCCGGCCGCTGCCACGCGCCACCATGCCGGGCAGGAACTGCGCCAGCAGCGCGGTCAGGCCGCTGATGTTCAGGTCGATCAGCTGCTGGTGGCGCGCCGCGGGCATGCCGATGAACGGGCCGTGTTCCAGCACGCCGGCGTTGTTGACCAGCACGTCGATGGTCCGGCGGGCGCGCTTCAGTTGGGCGGTCAGGTCGGCGGCGGCGCCGGGCTGGGCCAGGTCGGCCGGCAGGACCCAGGCGCGCACGCCGAGGTCGCGCTTCAAGGCGTCGGCCAGGGCCTGCAACTTGTCGGCGCTGCGGGCCACCAGCACCAGGTCATGCCCGGCCTGGGCGAAGCGCCGGGCCAGGGCCTCGCCGATGCCCGACGAGGCGCCGGTGACCAGGGCGACCGGCCGGCGGGCGGTGGCCATGCGCTCAGGCCGCGCGGCGGCGGGCGGTGCGCGGGCGGGCCGCTTCTGCCGGCGCCGCGGCGGCTTCCACCACGGCCAGCTTGGGCCGGGCGCGCTTGCGGGGGGCGGGTTCGGGCACCGGCTCCGGCGCGGCGGCGGGTGCGGCTGCCGCCTGCGCCCCGGCCAGCTTGCGCAGCGCGCCCATCGCCCGGTCCAGCGCCTGGGCCAGCTCGCCCACGTCAGGCACCGCGCGGCGGCAGGCGATCAGACCGAAGCACAGCTGGCCGCGGTAGCTCTGCACCGTGATGTTCAGCGCCACCCCGTGCACCACGATCGACAGCGGGAACATGCCGGTCATCGTGGCGCCAGCCAGGTACAGCGGCACCTGCGGCCCGGGCACGTTGCTGATGGTGAGGTTGGCCACCCGCAGCCGGCTGGCCAGGCGGCTGCGGCCGTACAGCGAGGCCAGCCCGCTCAGCAGCCAGGGCGAGCCCAGCGACGGGAAGTCGGTCGGGATCAGGTTGCCGAAGCTGCCCATCGTCGCCTTCATCGCCTGGGTGCCGGCCATGATCTGCGCCAGGCGTTTGGCCGGGTCCTTCTCCTGGGTGGCCAGGTCGATCACCGTGCCCGAGACCTGGTTGTTGGCGCTGGTGTCGCCCTCGGCGCGCAGCGAGATCGGCACGCCGGCCACCAGGGTCTTGGGCGGCAGCTCGCGGCCTTCGGCCAGGTAGTCGCGCAGCGCGGTGCTGCACAGCCACATCACCATGTCGTTGATCGACCCGCCCAGCCCCTTGCCGATGGCCTTGACCTCGCCCAGCGGCAGCGCCACGCCGGCAAAGGCGCGCTGGTTGGTGATGGGCATGTTGAACGGCGTGGGCGGCGCCATCTTCAGCTTGGGGCCGGCCGTGGCCGCACCACCGGCGCGGCGCTGCGCCAGGGCCTGTCGGGCGGCGTCCACGGCGGCCCCGGAGGCCGCACCCAACAGCGGCGGCAGCAGCTTGGCAAACTCGACCACCTGGCGCGCCTGGTTGCTGAGCGCAGCGCCCAGCAGCTCGGCCACGCCCAGCTGGTAGCGGTGGCCGCGGCGGGCGCGCGGCGGCTTCACCCGGCGCGGCTCGGGAGTCAGGTCGAACACGCTGTTGGCCATGGCCACGGCGGCCTGGCCGTCCACTGCGGCGTGGTGCACCTTGCTGTAGAAGCCCAGCCGGCCGTCGGCCAGACCCTCGATCACGTAGAACTCCCACAGCGGGCGGCTGCGGTCGAGCAGGCTGCTGTGCAGCCGGGCGCACAGCGCCTCCATCTGCGCCATGGTGCCGGGCTTGGGCAGCACCAGGTAGCGCACGTGGTAGTCCAGGTCGATGTCGTCGTCGGGGATCCACACCGGGTTGGCCAGGTCGAAGGGCATCAGCGCCAGCTTGCGGGTGAACACCGGCGCCAGGTGCATGCGGCCGGCCACATGGGCCTTGACGGCCTCGTACCAGTCGGTGGCGCCGCCTTCCGGCGGGTCGAACAGGGCCAGGCTGCCGACGTGCATCGGCATCTCGGGGCTTTCCAGGTGCAGGAAGGCACCGTCGATGATGCTGAGGTGGCTCATGTCGCTCATGCGGGACTCCTCGTGGCGGCCGCCGGTCGGGTGGGGCGGTCTGCGGCGATTCTGGTCCCGGCCCGGGCCGCCCGGGGAGGGTGAAAGCGCGGGGCCGGGTTCTCCAGCAGCGCGTCAGCCGGCCGGCGTGTCGCCCTTGGCGGCGTCCTGCTGGCGCTGCGGCGTCTTCGGTGCCTTGCGGCGGGCCTGGCGCTGTGCGTCGGCGGCCTCGGCGGCGGCGCGCCACTGGCCGAACTCGTCCGGCGTCTCCAGCGTGATGCGGCCCCAGGCGCCGCTGCGGAAGTCGTGGATCGCCATCTCGGCGGCCTTCTGCATGTTGACCCGCCCGCCCGGCAGCAGGCCGCCGCGCTGGCGGCCCACGGCGCTGAGCAGGCCCTCGTCGCTGTCGGCGGCCAGGTCGGCCAGCTTGTAGCGGGCAGCCAGCCGGTCGGCATAACGCGGGCGCACCCGGGCCAGCAGGGCCAGCGCCACCTCCACGTCGTCGTAGGCATTGCGGCCGATGCCGCCGCTGGCCGCCAGGTGCTCGCCGCCCTCGGGCACCACCAGGCGCGGCCACAGCATGCCGGGCGTGTCGAAGAGGATGAAGTCGCTGGCCAGCGCCAGCCGCTGTTCGGTCTTGGTGATGCCCGGCTCGTCACCGGTCTTGGCGCTGCGCTTGCCCAGCAGGCTGTTGATCAGCGTGCTCTTGCCCACGTTGGGGATGCCGCAGATCATCACCCGCACCGGCTTGACCATGCCGCCGCGCCCGGGCACCAGGGCCCGGCAGGCGGCGATCAGCTTCTGCGCCGGCGCGGCCTCGCCGGCATCCAGCGCCAGCGCCTGGGTCTGGGCCTGGGCACGCAGGTGGTCCAGCCACAGCGTGGTCAGCGCCGGGTCGGCCAGGTCCTGCTTGTTCAGGATCTTGAGCTTGGGCTTGGCGGCGGTCAGCTCGGCCAGCAGCGGGTTGGCGCTGCTGCCGGGCAGGCGGGCGTCGAGCAGCTCGATGACGGCATCGATCTCCGGCAGGCGCTCGGCGATGGCCTTGCGCGTGCTGTGCATGTGGCCCGGAAACCACTGGATCAGGCTGCTGCCGCGGGCCCCGGCGCCGGGTGGTCCGGCGTGCTGGTCAGCGCCCAAGGTCAGACGTTGAAGAGGAAATTGAGCACGTCGCCGTCCTTGACGACGTACTCCTTGCCCTCGGCCCGCATCTTGCCGGCGTCCTTCGCGCCCTGCTCGCCCTTGAACTTGATGAAGTCGTCGAAGGCGATGGTCTGGGCGCGGATGAAGCCGCGCTCGAAATCGGTGTGGATCACGCCGGCGGCCTGCGGCGCGGTGTCGCCGATGTGGATGGTCCAGGCGCGCACTTCCTTCACCCCGGCGGTGAAGTAGGTCTGCAGCCCCAGCAGCTTGAAGGCGGCGCGGATCAGCCGGTTCAGGCCCGGCTCGTCCTGGCCCATCTCGGCCAGGAACATGGCGCGGTCTTCATCCTCCATCTCGGCCAGCTCGGCCTCGGTCTTGGCGCAGATGGCCACCACCGGGGCGTTCTGCTTGGCCGCAAACTCCTTCAGCCGGTCGAGGAAGGGGTTGTTCTCGAAGCCGGTCTCCGACACGTTGCCGACGAACATCGCCGGCTTGGCGGTGATCAGGCACAGCGGCTTGAGGATGGCGCGCTCCTCCTTGCTGAAGTCGATGCTGCGCACCGGCTGCGCCTGGTCCAGCGCCGCCTGGCACTTTTCCAGCACCTTCACCAGGGCGGCGGCTTCCTTGTCGTTGCCGCTGCGGGCGGCCTTCACATAGCGGTGCAGGCTCTTTTCCACGGTGCCCAGGTCGGCCAGGCACAACTCGGTCTGGATCACCTCGATGTCGGCGATCGGGTCGACCTTGCCGGCCACGTGGATGACGTTGTCGTCCTCGAAGCAGCGCACCACGTTGACGATGGCGTCGGTCTCGCGGATGTGGCTGAGGAACTGGTTGCCCAGGCCCTCGCCCTGGCTGGCACCGGACACCAGGCCGGCGATGTCGACGAACTCGACGATGGCCGGCACCACCCGCTCGGGCTGGACGATCTGCGTCAGCGCGGCCAGCCGCGGGTCGGGCACCTCCACCACGCCCACATTGGGCTCGATGGTGCAGAACGGATAGTTCTCGGCGGCGATGCCGGCCTTGGTGAGGGCATTGAAGAGGGTGGACTTGCCGACATTGGGCAGGCCCACGATGCCGCATTGGAGGCTCATCGGTGGCTTTCTGGGGGGCGAACGGGCTGGCGTCGGCTGGCGCACGCACAAACCACAGGGGGCAACGGGGCGGGGCGCTTGCGTCGGGCCACCAGGCCCCGGCACCGCCGAACAGGCCATTTTATTCGGCCCACCGCCTGTCACCCCCGGTTTCTACAATGGTCGGCAATGACGCCCCCACGCTCCCTTCGTTCGCTGCCCCCCGATGGGGCTGTCAATTCCTTCGGAACGGCCGGGCGGAACTGACCATGGCAACCCTCGATGTGTGCATCCGCGGCAACGGCGCCGTCGGCCTGACCCTGGCGCTGGCGCTGGCCCGCCAGGGCCTGCGGGTGGGCGTGGCCGGCCCGCCGCCGGCCACGCTGCCGGCGGCCCCGGACGTGCGCACCTATGCGCTCAATGCCGCCTCCCGCCGGCTGCTGACCGACCTGCGGGTGTGGCACGCCCTGCCGGCCGACGCGGTGACCGCGGTCGACGAGATGCAGATCGCCGGCGATGCGCCCGGCGGCCAGCTGCAGTTCTCGGCCTGGCAGCAGGGCTGCGAGGCGCTGGCCTGGATCGTCGATGCCGCCGCGCTGGAGGCCACGCTGCACACCGCCGCCCGCTTCGCCCCCCACCTGGCGATGCTGGCTGAAGCCGACGCCGGCGACGCCGCCCTCACCGTGCTGGCCGAAGGCAAGGCCTCGGCCAGCCGCGATGCGCTGGGCGTGCAGTTCCAGCGCCAGGCCTACGGCCACACCGCGCTGGCCGCGCGCCTGGTGGCTGACCAGCCGCACGGCGGCGTGGCGCGGCAGTGGTTCCGCGCGCCCGATGTGCTGGCCCTGCTGCCGTTCGACCGGCCCGAACCCACCCGCAGCTACGGCCTGGTGTGGTCGCTGCCGGCCGAGCGGGCGGCCGCGCTGCAGGCCGCGCCGGCCGCCGAGGTGGAAGCCGCGCTGGCGGATGCCACCGGCGGCGCCGCCGGCACGCTGCGCCTGGCCAGCCCGGTGGCCGCCTGGCCGCTGGCCATCGCCCAGGCCGACCGCCTCTGCGGCCCGGGCTGGGTGCTGGTGGGCGACGCCGCGCACCAGGTGCACCCGCTGGCCGGCCAGGGGCTGAACCTGGGGCTGGCCGATGCCGCGTCCCTCGCCCGGGTGATCGCCGAGCGCGAGCCCTGGCGCACACTGGGCGACGAGATCCTGCTGCGCCGCCATGTGCGCGAGCGTGCCGGCCCCACCCGGGCCATGGGCTGGGTGACCGACAGCCTGCTGCACCTGTTCGCCCACCCGCAGCCGCTGGCGCGGGAACTCCGTAACCGCGGCATGGGTCTGCTCAACCTGCTGGCGCCGCTCAAGCGCTTCCTCACCCAACGTGCGCTCGACGCCTGACGCCTTCCACCGGACCTGCCTGATGACCCCCACCGCCCTGCACCGCGCCGCCGCCGCCTTCGGCCTGTCCATGTCCCTGTCGATGGGGCTGGCCGGCTCGGCCTGGGCCGACGAGGCCGCCATCCGCAAGAACCTGGCCGAGCGCCTGCCCAACCTGCCCAAGATCGACGAGGTGAGCAAGACGCCGATCCCCGGCCTGTACGAGGTGCGCTTGGGCAGCGAGCTGATCTACAGCGACGAGAACGGCCTGCACATCATCCAGGGCTCGATCATCGACACCAAGACCAAGACCGACCTGACCGAGGCGCGCATCAACAAGCTGACGGCGATCGACTTCGCCAGCCTGCCGATGAAGAACGCGGTGGTCATCAAGCAGGGCACCGGGGCGCGCAAGCTGGTGGTCTTCGGCGATCCGAACTGCGGCTACTGCAAGCGCCTGGAGCGCGACCTGGTGGCGCTGAAGGACGTGACGATCTACAACTTCATCTACCCGATCCTGGGCCCCGATTCGGTGGCCAAGAGCAAGGACATCTGGTGCGCCAAGGATCCGGCCAAGGCCTGGCGCGACTGGATGGTCGATGGCAAGCTGGCCTCCAAGGCGCCGGCCAACTGCGACACCGCCGCGCTGGAGGCCAATGCCGAGCTGGGCCGCAAGTACCGGGTGCAGGGCACGCCGGCCGTGGTGTTCGAGGACGGCACCCGTGCGCCCGGCGCGATCCCCGCCGCGCAGATCGAGGCGCGCATGGCCGCGGCCAAGAAAAGCTGATCCCCGCGGGGTGACCACCCCGCCACGCCACAATCGCGGGCCATGAACCACGCGCCCACGGCCTACCACCCCCCGATCACCGATGCCGCCCGCTGGCTGGGCCACGGCGGCCTGCTGCCCTTCGGCTTCGGCGCGCTGCTGGTCTGGGTGGGCCTGGCGCCCGAACTGCATGACTTCGTCACCTTCGGCATGTCGGCCTATGCCGCGCTGATCGTCTCGTTCCTCGGCGGCATCCACTGGGGGCTGGCCTTCCGCCACACCGCGCCGCCGGCCTCGCTGTTCCTCTGGGGCGTGGTGCCGTCGCTGGTGGCCTGGATGGCGGTGCTGATGCCGCCGCGCGCCGGCCTGGTGCTGCACGGCGCGATGCTGGTGGCCTGCTACCTGGTCGACCGCCGCGTCTATCCGGTGCAGGGCGTGGCGCACTGGCTGACGCTGCGTTTCCGGCTGTCGTCGGTGGCCGCGTTCTGCTGTTTCCTGGCGGCCGCCGGCAGCTGAGGGCCTCCGATGCCGCACTACCACGTCGCCATCGACGACCTGCACAGCCACCATTTCCGCGTCACCCTCACCGTGCCGCAGCCCGCGGCGCAGCAGGAGCTGGCGCTGCCGGTGTGGATCAACGGCAGCTACATGGTGCGCGAGTTCGGCCGCCACCTGTCGGCGCTGGAAGCCCGCCAGGGCCGCCGCGCCGTGCCGCTGCGCCAGCTCGACAAGACCCGCTGGCTGGCCGACTGCAGCGGCCGCGCGGCGCTGGTGGTGCAGTACCGGGTCTATGCCTTCGACACCTCGGTGCGGGCCGCCTTCCTGGACGACCGCCGCGGTTTCTTCAACGGCACCAGCCTGTGCCTGCGGGTGGTGGGGCAGGAGGCCGCACCGCACCGGCTGCATCTGGGCCGCCTGCCGGCCGACTGGGAAGCCGCCACCGCGATGGCACCGGCGGCCGACGGCACGCCGCTGGCCTTCGACGCCGCCAGCTATGACGAGCTGGTCGACCACCCGGTGGAACTGGGCAGCTTCTGGCGCGGCAGCTTCACGGCGGGCGGCGTGCCCCACCACATCGTGGTGGCCGGCGCGTTGCCCGGCTTCGACGGCGACCGGCTGCTGGCCGATGCCCAGCGCATCTGCAGCGCACAGATCGCCTTCTGGCATGGGCAGGACGGCGGCGCGCCGCCGTTCGGCCACTACCTGTTCCTGCTGAATGCGGTGGACGACGGCTACGGCGGCCTGGAGCACCGCGCCAGCACGGCCTTGATCGCCGCCCGCCGCGACCTGCCGCGCCGCGGCATGGACGGCATCCCCGACGGCTACCTCACGCTGCTGGGGCTGATCAGCCACGAGTATTTCCACACCTGGAACGTCAAGCGCCTGATGCCGGCCGACCTGGCCAGGGTGGACTGGCAGCGCGAGAACCACACCGAACTGCTGTGGTTCTTCGAGGGCTTCACCTCCTACTACGACGAGCTGATGCTGCTGCGCTGCGGCCTGATCGACGCGCCGCGCTACCTGCGCCTGCTGGCCAAGACGGTGAATGCGGTGGCGGCCACGCCCGGCCGCCAGGTGCAGAGCGTGGCTGCCGCCAGCTTCGACGCCTGGGTGAAGTACTACCGCACCGACGAGAACACGCCCAACGCCACCGTCAGCTACTACCTGAAGGGCGCCCTGGTGGCCCTGTGCCTGGACCTGACGCTGCGCCAGCGTGGCCGCAGCCTCGATGCCGTGCTGCAAGGCCTGTGGCAGCGCAGCGGCGGCGGCCCGATCACCGAAGGCGACATCGCCGACGTGCTGGCCGACGTGGCCGGCCGCCGGCTGGATGCCGAGCTGCAGGCCTGGGTGCATGGCACCGGCGAGCTGCCGGTGGCCGAGCTGCTGACGGCCATCGGGGTGCACAGCCAGCCTGAGCGCGCCGGCCTGGCGGCCAGCCTGGGGCTGCGGCTGTCCGAAGGCCCGGTCAGCGGCGTGCAGGTCAAGAGCGTGCTGGCCGGCGGTGCCGCGGTCGCGGCCGGGCTGTCGGCCGGTGACGAACTGCTGGCCATCGATG
>NZ_BJCL01000007.1 GCF_005403045.1 Pseudaquabacterium pictum | reverse complement strand
TTTTTTTTTTTTTTTTTTCAAGCAGAAGACGGCATACGAGATTGTTGACTGTGACTGGAGTTCAGACGTGTGCTCTTCCGATCTACACCTGGGCGCCGTGCCGGCGGCCGCCCGCCTGCTGCGCCAGCTGGGCCCCAAGGCGGTTCTGCTGCTGGGCACCGGCGGCAGCCGCAGCCTGGCGGCGCAGCAGCATGCCGCGGCGATTGCCGCCCACACCGGCTGCCGGGTGCTGGCCGAGTTCTACAACGCCCGCATGCCCGGCGGCCGCGGCACGCCCGGCATCCAGCGCCTGCCGTATGCGGTGGACGCCACCGTGGCCAAGCTGGCCGGCGCCGAGGCCCTGGTGCTGGCCGGCAGCACCGAGCCGATCGGCTTCTTCGCCTATCCCGGCAAGCCGTCGCAGCTCAAGCCGGCCGGCGCGATGCTGCTGGAACTGGCCGCGCCGCAGCACGATGTGCCTGCCGCGCTGGCGGCGCTGGCGGCCGAACTGGGCGCACCGCCGGTGGCCGCGCCGCAGCGGGCGGCGGCCACGGCCTGGCCCAGTGGCCCGCTGACGGCGGAGAGCGCGGCCGCGGTGGTGGCCGCGGTGCTGCCCGAGCAGGCGGTGGTGGTGGACGAGGCGGTGAGCAACGGCCGTGGCTTCGGCGCGGTGATGGTGGATGCCGCGCCGCACGACTGGCTGCAGACCATGGGCGGCGCCATCGGCTTCGGCCTGCCCGGCGGCGTGGGCGCGGCGCTGGGCGCGCCCGGCCGGCCGGTGCTGGTGCTGGAAGGCGACGGCAGCGCCATGTACACCGTGCAGGCGCTGTGGACCATGGCCCGCGAGTCCTTGCCGGTGGTGGTGCTGGTGTTCGCCAACCGGGCTTACCGCATCCTGCAGGGCGAGCTGCAGGGCGTGGGCGCGCAGATCAGCGGCCAGAAGGCCGAGGCCATGCTGTCGCTGGGCAACCCGGCGCTGGACTGGGTGGCCCTGGCCCGCGGCCACGGCGTGCCCGGCGTGCAGGTCGACACCACCGATGCGCTGGCCAAGGCCCTGCGCGACGGCTTCGCCAGCCGCGGGCCCATGGTGATCGAGGCGCTGCTGTAGTCCCTCTCGATCCGGCTCGGGGTTGATCCCAGGGCTGATTCCGTGGCCGGCGGTGGCACGGATCTGGCTAGCGCGGTGACAATAAGCTGACCATTTGGTTAAGTTTTCAGTCCGCCGCACCGCTCTCGCCCATGCATGCACCTGATCGGCCCGCCGCCCCGCCGGCCACCCCCGCACCAGCGGCCACCCAGGCCGCCGTGGACGTGCGCCGCGCCAGCGTTGTCTATCCGTCGGCCGATGCACCTGTGCACGCGCTGTCGGACATCGACCTCACCATCGCCCAGGGCGAGTTCGTCTCGCTGATCGGCCCGTCCGGCTGCGGCAAGACCACGCTGCTGCGGGTGATCGCCGACCTGGAGCCGATCACCAGCGGCACGGTGCTGGTCAACGGCCTGACGCCGCACGATGCACGGCTGGCCCGCGCCTACGGCTATGTGTTCCAGGCGCCGGCGCTGTTCCCCTGGCGCACGGTGCTGGCCAATGTGATGCTGCCGCTGCAGATCCAGGGGCGCGACAAGGCCGCGGCCGAGGCCATCGCCCGCGAGCAGCTGGGTCGGGTGGGCCTGACCGGCTTCGAGAAGAAGTACCCCTGGCAGCTGTCGGGCGGCATGCAGCAGCGGGTGTCGATCGCCCGGGCGCTGGGCTTCGAGCCGAAGATCCTGATGATGGACGAGCCCTTCGGCGCGCTCGACGAGATCACCCGCGACGGCCTGAACGACCAGCTGCAGCAGCTGTGGCAGCGCGAGCGGCGCACGGTCGTCTTCGTCACCCATTCGATCGCCGAGGCGGTGTACCTGAGCACCCGCATCGTCGTGATGAGCCCGCGGCCCGGGCGCATCCTGAAGATCATCGACAGCACCCTGCCCGATGCGCGCACGCTGGACCTGCGCGACACGCCGGAATTCATGGCCCTGGCGCATGAAGTGCGCGAGGGCCTGGCGGACGGTCACGGTGCGGGCCACGGCGGGCACTGACCGGCGATGGCGGCACGCTTGACATTCACCCAACGCTGGCTGCCGGTGGCCACGGTGCTGCTGGCCGTGTTGGCGCTCTGGTATGCCGGTGCCGTCGGTCTGAACAAGGCCGGCGCCATCGAGCGGGTGCTGCCCAACAGCCACCCCAACGGCGACTGGACCGTGTCGGACCTGGTCAGCGTCACGTTGAACATGGAGCGCCCGGTGCTGCCCGCGCCGCACCAGGTGGCGGCCGATCTCTACAGCAGCCTGGTCGACTGGCCGCTGGATTCGCCCCGCAACCTGCTGTACCACGCGGCCGTCACGGCGCAGAGCACGCTGGTGGGCTTCGTGCTGGGCACGCTGCTGGGCGTGGTGCTGGCTGCGGCCATCGTGCACAGCCGCACGCTGGACCGGGCGCTGCTGCCCTGGATCGTCGCCAGCCAGACGGTGCCGGTGCTGGCCATCGCGCCCATCGTGCTGGTGATCCTGGGCAGCCTGGGCTTCAGTGGCGTGGCGCCCAAGGCCACGATCGCGATGTACCTGTGCTTCTTTCCGGTGACGGTGGCCATGGTGCAGGGCCTGCGCGCGCCGCAGAAGATCGAGACCGAGCTGCTGCACACCTATGCCGCCAGCAAGCTGCAGGCCTTCTGGCTGCTGCGCATGCCGTCGGCGCTGCCCTACCTGTTCCCCAGCCTGCGGGTGGCGATCGCCGCCGGCCTGGTGGGCGCGATGGTGGCCGAGCTGCCCACCGGCGCCCAGGCCGGTCTGGGTGCGCGCCTGCTCACCGGCAGCTACTACGGCAACACCGTGGGCATCTGGTCGGCGCTGGTGCTGTCGGCGCTGCTGGGGCTGGCGCTGACGCTGGCGGTGGCGGCGCTGGAGCGGCTGGTGCTGCGGCGGGGGAGGGCGGCATGACCTTCGCCCGCGATGCGTCCACGCCGGTGGCCAAGGCTGTCTTCGCGCTGATCGCCAGCCTGTCGTTGGCAGCGGCCTTCTGGTGGCTGGTGGGCCAGGCGCAGCAGCAGCCGGATTTCAAGCCGGGGCCGCTGGTGGCGCCGTTGCTGGCGGTGCTGTTCATGGCCGGCCTCAGCGTGCGGCGGCTGGCGGCGCTCGATGGCCAGGCCTGGTACGGCACCGCCACCGCCGCGCTGTTCGGCCTGTGGCTGCTGTACTTCTGGCAGGTGGGCGTCACGCTGTTCGATGTGCCGCGGGTGCTGCTGCCGTCGCCGGCATGGATCGGCCAGATGCTGGTCGACCGCTGGGACACCCTGGCCGGCGACTGGGTGCAGACCGTGGGCAAGGCGGTGGTGGTGGGCTGGGCGCTGGGCTCGGGCCTGGGCTTTGCGGTGGGCGTGGCCATCGACCGTGCGCCCTTCCTGCAACGCGGCCTGCTGCCGCTGGCCAGCCTGACCAGCACCGTGCCGCTGGTGGCGGTGGCGCCGATCATGGTGATGTGGTTCGGCTTCGAATGGCCCAGCAAGGCGGCGGTGGTGGTGCTGATGACCTTCTTCCCGATGCTGGTGGCCACGCTGGCCGGCCTGCAGGCCCCGGCGAAGCTGGAGCTGGAACTGATGAAGACCTATGCCGCCGGCTACGCCCGCACCTTGCTGGATCTGCGGCTGCCGATGGCCATGCCTTTCCTGTTCAGCGCGCTGAAGGTGAACGCCACGCTGGCGCTGATCGGTGCCATCGTGGCCGAGTTCTTCGGCTCGCCGACGGTGGGGCTGGGCTTTCGCATCAGCACCGAGGCCGCGCGCATGAACATGGGGCTGGTCTGGAGCGCCATCGTGGTGGCGGCGGTCACCGGATCGGTGGCCTATGCGCTGCTGGTACAACTGGAGCGGCGGGTGGCCTTCTGGCACCCCTCGGTCCGTTCGAAGTGAGTTTGTCTTTTCAACCCAACGCAACACAGGAGCGAGCGATGCAGGCTTTCACGATCAAGGGTGTGGTGCTGGCCGCGGCGGTGGCCGTCTCGGCACTGGCCAACCAGGCCATGGCGCAGGCCGAGAAGGTGGTGGTGCAGATGAAGTGGGTGCCGCAAGCCCAGTTCGCCGGCTACTACGTGGCCGCCGCCAAGGGCTACTACAAGGCTGCCGGCCTGGACGTCACCATCAAGCCGGGCGGCCCGGATGTGAGCCCGGTGCAGGTGCTGGCCGGCAACCAGGCCGACGCCATCGTCAACTGGATGCCTGACGCGCTGGCCGCCCGCGAGGCCGGCGTGCCGCTGGTCAACATCGCCCAGATCTTCGACAAGTCGGGCCTGATGCTGACCTGCAAGAAGGCCAGCGGCGTGGCCACGCCCAAGGACTTCAAGGGCAAGACCCTGGGCGTCTGGTTCGGCGGCAACGAGTACCCGTTCCTCAACTGGATGGCCAAGCTGGGCTACAAGCCCGACACCGATGTGAAGGTGCTCAAGCAGGGCTTCAATGTCGACCCGCTGCTGCAGAACCAGGCCGCCTGCATCAGCACCATGATCTACAACGAGTACTGGCAGGTGGTGGACGCCGGCGTGAAGGAGAGCGACCTGGTCACCTTCTTCTACGAGAAGGAAGGCGTGGCCTCGCTGGAAGACGGCCTGTACGTGCTGGAAGGCAAGCTGAAGGACCCGGCCTTCGTGGCCCGCATGGGCAAGTTCGTCAAGGCCACGCTGCAGGGCTGGAACGATGCGGTGAAGAACCCCGCCGAAGCCGCCAAGATCGTGGTGGCGGCCGATCCGTCGGGCAGCGCCACGCTGAAGGTGCAGGAGCGCCAGATGAAGAACGTGGCCACGCTGATCAGCAACGCCGGCACCGCCAAGATGGGCTACCTGGAGCCGGCCGCCTACGAGCGCACGGTGAAGGTGCTGCTGGCAGGTGGCTCGTCGCCGGTGATCAAGAAGGACCCGGGCAAGGCCGCCTACAGCCACGCAGTCTTCGAAGCCTCGAAGAAGTGAGCTTGTTGCCGTGCTGGATGTGGCTGGACAGTCGGCCGAGGAGGAAGCCCCCAACAAGGGCCTGATCCGCCAGGCCAACGAGGCGCGCATCCTCGGCGCGGGCGAGAAGGTGTTCGCCCGCGCCGGCTTCGTCGGCGCCACCATGGCGGCCATTGCCGACGAGGCCGGCCTGCCCAAGGCCAACCTGCACTACTACTTCGGCAGCAAGGCCGATTTGTACAAGGCGGTGCTGGCGCGCACCCTGCGCGACTGGCTGGTGCCGCTGGACGCCCTGGTGCCTGAAGCCGATCCGGCCGAGGCGCTGGGCGGCTACATCCGCGCCAAGATGGCGATGAGCGCCCAGCGGCCCGACGCCAGCCGGGTGTTCGCCAACGAACTGCTGCATGGCGCGGCGGTGGTTGGCGAGTTGATGCGTGGCGAGCTGCGCGCCATGGTGCAGCAGAAGGCGCTGGTGATCGACGGCTGGGTGGCCGCCGGCCGCATGGCGCCGGTGGACGCTGTCCATCTGTTCTTCACCATCTGGGCCGCCACCCAGACCTATGCCGACTTCGGCGCACAGGTCTGTGCCGTGTTGGGCTGCGACCAACTGGGCCCGGATGACCTGGCCCGCGCCACCGCGCATGTGGTGGGGTTGGTCTTGCGGGGGTGTGGCCTGGCGCCTCCCCCCTGACCCGGGAGGGATCGGCCAAATGGCCGATGGTCCATGCGCCGACGGCTGGGCACGCTGTGCGCCACCAGTGCAGGCATGTGGCCGGCATGCCAGCTCGATCAATTGCCCTCCGATGACGCGCCTCCAACCCTCGATCCGCACGACGCTCGCCACCCTGTGCCTGACCTGGGGCGCCGCGACGGCCGCGGTTCCGGTCGCGCAGCCGCAGAGTTCCATCCGGTTGGAACGTGCCGGCAGTTTTGAGGCGCTCAATGCCAGGGACTTCGGTGCCAGCGCCCTGGCCGCGGACTTCAGAGGCAACGGCGCGTCCGGGTCCACCTGGATCGGTGCCGATGCGCTGGACGTGCCCTTCGTGGCCATCGCAGGTGGTGCGGATGGGCAGGCGTCGTCGCAGGTGTCGGCCAGCCTGTACTACCGCTGGTCCATCGTCGGGACGGGCGCGCCCGGCGAAGCTGTTCCCGTCACCATCACCACGCTGGGCCATGTACGAGGCGCCGTCTCGGCGGATGCATTGCGCCCTGATGTCCGGGTCGACGCCAACATGAACGGCTTCAACCTGCTGGCCACCACCAGTTTCACGACCGCCTTGGCCGATGGCACGTCGGATCGGCGGCAGTATGGTGTTCAGACCGGGATCGGAAGCATCCCGCAGCCGGCCGGCATCCTGCTGGCCCGGTTTGTCGATGCCGGCCAGTCGCGGCCAGGTGGCAGCGACGCCGAATTCGGTCAGGCCAGCTTCAGTCAGACCTTCAGCCTGATGGTCCGGCCGAATGAAACCAACCTCATCTACATGGGCGCGAGTGGCTCGTTCGGCAACTACATCTACAGCGAGACGCTGAGTGCACAGCTGCACAGCATCGTCCCCACGGCCAGCGCACGCTGGAAGTTCAGCGCGTTTGTCGACCCTGTCATCACCATCGACCCCGCCTATGCCGGCCGCTTCAGCCTGGCGCAGAGCGCCATTCCGATGGTGCCGGTCCCCGAGGCCTCCACCTGGGGCCTGATGCTGGCCGGGCTGGGCGTGGTGGTGGGCGCAGCGCGCCGCCGCCGCCGCGCCACCTGAGCCTCAGACTCCCGGCGCCAGCCTTTGGCGCAGATGATCCAGCAACGCCCGGTTGCGCAGCAGGCGCATGCGGTCGGGCGCGGCCACTGCGGTGATCTGGTCGCCGAACTTGGTCACCGGTGTCCAGTCCGGCAACAGCCGCTGCAGCCGGCCGGCGGCCAGGTCGTCGGCGCAGACGTAGAGCGGCAGCAGCGCCACACCCAGGCCGGCCACCGCGGCCTGGGCCACCGCCTCGGGGTTGTTGGCGTGGTAGCGGCCCTGCACCCACACCGTCTGCTGGTCGCCGGTGGTGGCATGGCGCAGCACCCAGGCGTTGTCCGATCGTTCGCGCCAATAGCTCATGCAGGGGTGGGCCGGCAGGTCGGCCGGCGTGGCGGGCGTGCCGGCGCGCGCCAGGTGGGCCGGCGCGGCGCACACCACCCAATCCAGCCGCGCCACCGGCGTGGCCACCAGGTCGGGCAGGCCGGTGGCGCTCATGCGCAGGGCCAGGTCGATGCGCTCGTAGGCAATGTCCATCAGCCGGTCGGCCAGCAGCAGCTCGATCTCGATGGCCGGGTGCTGCGCCAGGAAGGCCGGCAGCAGCGGCGCCAGCACATGCTGGCCCCAGGAGATCGGCGCCGTCAGCCGGATCTGGCCGGACAACTCCTGCCGCAGGTCACGCAAGCGCTCATCGGCATCGGCGACGGCGCGCAGTGCATTGCGGGCGAAGTCGAGGTACGCCTCGCCGGCCGGCGTCAGCGCCACCCGCCGGGTGCTGCGGGCGAACAGCGTGGCCCGCACCGCCTGCTCCAGCTGCGCCACCCGCTTGCTGACCACGCTCTTGCTCACGCCCAGGGCCTGCGCGGCCGCGCTCACGCTCAGGTGTTCGGCCACCTGCACAAAGGCGGCCAGCATGTCGGTGGAGAGGGTCATTGTCGCCAGACCGAGAACAATCGGTTTGCATTGCAGCGGATGTCTTGCGCCAGGTCAATGCCTAGACTGGCCGGCAGGTGCAGCGAGCGCAGCCAGCAGAGCAGCGCCACCGCACTGGTCCAACCCCATCCACTGGAGACAAGCATGCAGGTGTACGCCGACCCGATCACCGTCAACTGCCGCAAGGTGCTGGCAGGCCTCGACTTCCTGGACGCGCCGTTCGAGCGCGTGCATGTCGACTACTTCAAGGGCGAGCAGAAGGAGCCGGCCTATGTCGCGATCAACCCGAATGCCAGCGTGCCGGCGCTGCGCGACGGTGATTTCGTGCTGTGGGAGTCGAACGCCATCCTGCAGTACGCCGCCGACAAGCTGGGCCGCGACGCCGCCTACCCGCGTGACCTGCGCCGCCGCGCTGACATCAACCGCTGGCTGCTGTGGGAGTCGTCGAGCTGGTTCCCCAGCACCTATGTCTTCCTGGTCGAGAACTGCGTGAAGCCGCTGCTCGGCGGCGAGGCCGATGCGGCGGTGCTGGATGCGCAGGCCGTGCAGTTCCACAAGCTCGCCGGCATCCTCGACGCCCGCCTGGCGCAGAGCGCCTGGGTCTGCGGTGATGCGCCCACCATCGCCGACATCGCGCTGGCCGCGCCCATCCACCTGCATGGCTGGCAGAAGCTGCCCCTGGCCGACCACCCCAACCTCAAGCGCTGGATGACCGAGCAGATCGAGCAGATGCCCTGCTGGAAGAAGACCCACGTCGGCACCGGCTTCACCCTCACACCCCCCGCGCAATGACCATGCCGCTGTCCACCCTGGGCCCGGCCGTGCGTGCCACGCTGAACTACAGCGTGGACAACGGCATCCCGCCCGACTACTACTTCTACGAGCCTGACCCGGGCATCCAGCTGAACCCGCCGGGCACCGATGCGCGCGAGGTCGCCATCCACGACGGCTGGCCGCAGGTGGAGAAGTTCTCCCTGGACCGCGAGGGTTTTGA
Organism: Pseudaquabacterium pictum; assembly: GCF_005403045.1. Lineage (GTDB taxonomy): Bacteria > Pseudomonadota > Gammaproteobacteria > Burkholderiales > Burkholderiaceae_C > Pseudaquabacterium > Pseudaquabacterium pictum. The sequence continues at coordinate 294,331 of NZ_BJCL01000007.1, read as the reverse complement.
ACTGCATGACTTCATCGGCCGCTTCGACCAGTTCGACGACGAGGCGTCGGTCCATGCGCAGTTCTATCCGCAGGTGATCGACCATGTGCAGCGCCACACCGGCGCGAAGCGGGTGGTGGTGTTCGACCACACCATCCGCAAGCGCCTGCCGGCCGACCTGAAGGTGCAGACCGAGGTGCAGCGCCCGGCCGTGCTGCTGGTTCACAGCGACTACACCGTGGCCAGCGGCCCGCAGCGGGTGCGCGACATCCTCGGCCGCGAGGCCGAGCCGCTGCTGATGGGCCGGGTGGCGTTCTACAACGTCTGGAAGCCGCTGTACCAGCGGGTGGAGGAACTGCCGCTGGCCATGTGCGATGCCACCACCCACGACCCGGCCGACCTGCTGCGCATGGACCTGAAGTACCGCGAGCGCACTGGCGAGATCTACGTGATGCGCCATGCGCCGCAGCACCGCTGGGTCTACTTTCCGAAGATGGAGGCCCACCACGCGCTGCTGCTCAAGACCTACGACAGCAGCACCGACGGCCGTTGCCGCTTCATGGGCCACAGCGCCTTCGAGGACCCCACCACGCCGCCCGGCGCGCCCCGGCGCGAGAGCATCGAGGTGCGGACCATGGCGTTTTTTTAGCCAGCACCGGGCCAGGCGCTATGCTGGCCCGCATGACACTCGACACGCTTGAACTGCAGACCGGTGACGCGCCGGTGGCCAGCATCGTGGTGCTGCACGGCCTGGGCGCCAGCGGCGACGACTTCGTGCCCATCGCGCAGGAGCTGGACCTGCGGGCCGTGGGCCCGGTGCGCTTCGTGTTTCCGCATGCGCCGGTGCGGCCGGTCACGCTCAACGGTGGCATGGCCATGCGTGCCTGGTACGACATCCTGGGCCCGGGCGGCAAGTTTGGTGAGGACGAACCCGGCCTGCGGGCCTCGGCCGCCGCCGTGCAGGCGCTGCTGGACCGCGAAGCCGCCCGCGGCATCCCGCCCGCGCGCACCGTGCTGATGGGCTTCTCGCAAGGCTGCGCCATGGCCCTGCTCACCGGCCTGCGCGCGCCGCAGCGCCTGGCCGGGATCGCGGGCCTGTCGGGCTACCTGCCGCTGGCGGCCAGCACTGCGGCCGAGCACAGTGCCGCCAACCGCGACACGCCGGTGTTCCTGGCCCATGGCCGCGTCGACCCGATGGTGGCGCTGGCCCGCGGCACCGCCACCCGCGATGCCCTGCTGGCCCTGGGCCAGCCGGTGCAGTGGCACGACTACCCGATGGCGCATTCGGTCTGCGCCGAGGAGATCACCGACCTGAACCGTTGGCTGCTGCAGGTGCTGGCGCCCTCGGCCCCATGACCCGCATGACGGCCATGCCGCCGCTGCAGCACATCCGCGCCGGTGTGCTGGACATCGCCCATGTCGACGCCGGCCCGCGCGATGGCCCGCCGGTGGTGCTGATGCACGGCTTCCCGTACGACATCCATGCCTACGCCGAGGTGCTGCCGCGGCTGGTGGCCGCCGGCTGCCGGGTGGTGGTGCCCTGCCTGCGCGGCTTCGGACCTACGCGCTTCCTGCACGCCGACACGCCCCGCTCGGGCGAGCAGGCGGCGCTGGGCGCCGATCTGCTGGCGCTGCTGGATGCGCTGGCCATCCCACGGGCTGTTCTGGCCGGTTACGACTGGGGCGGCCGCGGCGCCTGCGTGGTGGCCGCGCTGTGGCCCGAGCGCTGCCGCGGCCTGCTCAGCTTCAACAGCTACAACATCCAGGCCATCGCCAAGGCCATGGTGCCGGACACGCCGGAGAACGAGCGCAGCCTCTGGTACCAGTACTACTTCCACAGCGAACGTGGCCGCGCCGGCCTGGCGCAGGACCGGCGCGCGCTGTGCCGGCTGCTGTGGCGTACCTGGTCGCCCACCTGGGCCTTTGACGATGCCGCGTTCGACCGCAGCGCCGCCGCCTTCGACAACCCCGACTTCGTCGACGTGGTGATCCACAGCTACCGCCACCGCTTCGGCCTGGTGCCGGGTGACCCGGCGCTGGCCGGCATCGAGGCGCGGCTGGCGCTGCAGCCGGCCATCACCGTGCCCACGCTCACCTTCGATGGCGCCGACGACGGCGTGCGCCCGCCGGCGCCCGCATCGCAGCATGCCCACCGCTTCAGCGGTCCGCGGGTGCATGCCGTGGTGCCCGGCGTGGGCCACAACATGCCGCAGGAGGTGCCGGCGCTGTTTGCCGATGCGGTGCTGCGGCTGGTGCGTGGCGAGGTGGTCTGACCACAGGTCACCGGTGTGACGGTGGCGGGCCGCCGCCGCCGCCTATGCTCATCGCCTGATCCACACCGCAGGCATTCCATGGGCTACAGCACTCTCTCCTGGCAGATCGACGACCGCGTGCTGACGCTGACGCTGAACCGGCCCGACCAGCTCAACGCCTTCACCACCACGATGGCCGAGGAGCTGATCGACGCCTACCACCGCGCCAGCGCCGACGATGCGGTGGCCGCGGTGGTGGTCACCGGCGCCGGCCGCGCCTTCTGCGCCGGCATGGACCTGTCGGTGGGCGGCAATGTGTTCGGCCTGGACGAAGGCCTGAACCCCAGCCTGGAGCAACTGAACACCCTGTGGGACGACCCCGCCATCGTGCAGGGCGTGCGCGACACCGGCGGGCGGGTCTCGCTGGCGGTGTACGACTGCAAGAAGCCGGTGATCGCCGCGATCAACGGTGCGGCCGTGGGCATCGGCGCCACGATGACGCTGCCGATGGACGTGCGCCTGGCCAGCGACAAGGCCCGCATCGGCTTCGTCTTCGGCCGCATCGGCATCGTGCCCGAGGCCTGCAGCACCTGGTTCCTGCCGCGCATCGTCGGCCAGCAGCAGGCGCTGGACTGGATCTACAGCGCCGACATCCTGACGCCGGAGCAGGCCCTGGCCGGCCGGCTGGTGAAGGCGGTGGTGCCGGCGGACCAGCTGCTGGCCGAGGCCCATGCGCTGGCGCACAAGTACATCGACGGCCGCAGCCCGGTGTCGGTGGCGCTGATGCGCCAGATGCTGCTGCGCAATGCCGCGCTGCCGCACCCGCGTGATGCCCACGCCATCGAGTCGCTGGCCATGCTGCACACCAGCCGCAACGACGGCAAGGAAGGTGTGGCCGCCTTCAACGACAAGCGCGCGCCGGCCTTCACCGGCCGCGCCTCCGACGGCCTGGGCGACTTCTACCCCTGGTGGTGAGCCCGCCGCCGCAACGACAACAACCGCAGGAGACAAGCATGGAACGTCAGGTGTGTGTGGTCACGGGCTCGTCCTCGGGCATCGGCGCGGCCACGGCCCGGCTGTTTGCCAGCCGGGGCTGGAACGTGGTGGTCAACTACTCGCGTGAGGCTGCGCCGGCCGAGGCGGTGGCTGCGGAATGCAGGGCGTTGGGTGCCGAGGTCCTGGTGGTCAAGGCCAACGTGGCCGAGGACGCCGACTGCCGCGCCCTGGCCGCCGCGGTGGATGCGAAGTGGGGCCGTTGCGATGTGCTGGTCAACAACGCCGGCACCACCAAGTTCGTGCATGTGCGCAATTTCGACGGCCTGGACGCTGCCGACTTTCAGCGCATCTACGGCGTCAATGTGGTCGGCGCCTTCCAGATGGTGCGGGCCTTCACGCCGCTGCTGAAGAAGCACCCCGGGTCGGGCGTGGTCAACATCTCGTCCATCGCCGCGGCCACCGGCCTGGGCTCCTGCCTGGCCTATGCCGCCAGCAAGGGCGCGCTGAACACGCTGACCATGTCGCTGGCCCGGGCCCTGGGCCCCGAGGTGCGGGTCAATGCCATCGCCCCTGGCCTGGTGGAGACACCCTGGCTGCAGAACGGCATGGGCGCCGAGAAGTACGCCGCCGGCGTCGAGGCCTACAAGGTCCGCTCGGCGCTGGCCGACATCATCCTGCCCGAAGACATCGCCACCACCGCCTGGTACCTGGGCGTGGATGCCCGCAAGACCACCGGTGAGGTGCTGCTGGTGGATGCCGGCACCAAGGTGCCGCCACCCTGAACGTCGTGCCGAGGCCGTCGTCGGGCCGGCCCGGGCTGCCGTGGGATCATCGGCGCCCCATGGCCAAGCGCGACGACTCCTCCACCCGCCCTGAGATGCCGCCGTGGCGGCCGGTGACTGCCCGCCAGCGGCTGTGGCTGGTGGTGATCACCCTGCTGACGGTGCTGGGCCTCACCCATCTGCTGCAGCGCCCGCACCAGTTGCTGGTGGCCGAGAAGGCTGCCCGCGAGGCCGCCGCCTGCCGGCAGGAGGCGGCCAGCCGCCCCGCCGGCTGCCCGGGCGCCCGCATGCCGGTGCTGGTGCTGCCACCGGCGGCCAGCGCGCCGCGCTGACGCGGGCCGCGGCTGCGCATCAGCCGTCGGTGGCCGCAGGCGTGGCGGGCGGCGCGTCCACGGCCGGCCCGGTGCCGCAGGCCGGCGCCAGCTGCACCAGCGCCCGCTTCAAGCCGGCGGAGCTGGGTGTCTCGACGAACACGCAGCGCTTGCCGGTGCGCTTGCAGTGGTCCTTCACCCGCCAGTAGGCGTTGTGGCTGACGCAGCCGGTCTGGCAGATCACCAGGTCGGCGGCGGCCAGGGTGGCGTCCAGCCGGGCGCTGCTGTCGCGCTCGCCGCCGTCGTGGTGGATGAAGCGCGCACCGCTGCGCTCGATGATCAGGCGGTACAGCGGCACGGCCGAGGCCCGGCCGCCCACGCACAGCACCGCCTGGTTGTCCAGCCGCACTGGGGTGGTGGGCGGGTCGGCATCGCTGCCGGCGGCGGGGCTGTCCTGGTCGGTCTCCGCCTCCGCTGCAGCAGAGCCGCTGCGCTCGGCCTGCAGCTGGCTGGCCAGCGTGGCCACCAGGCGCTGGGCGCGCTCGGCCTCGTGCCGGGCCTGCAGGCACTGGCGTTCCAGCTGCTGGATGCGGTCGGCCTGGGCGGCGTTCTCGGCGACCAGCTTGCTGCGCGCGGCCAGCCCGGGCACGGCCGCCTCCAGCGCGGCCTGGGCTTCGCGCAGCTGCGCCAGCTGCAGGTCCTGCGCCATCAGCCGGGCCCGCAGCTGCATGGCCTCGGCCTGGTGCGCGGCCTGGCGCTGCTGGTGCTCGGCCGCCAGCTGCTGGTGGCGGGCCTGGGCAGCGCCCAGGGCACGGCCCAGCACCGCGTTTTCGTCGATCAGGGCTTCCAGCCGGTCCATGTCGATCCGGGTGGCCATGCCGGCCTGGTGCTGCAGCATGTGCATGTGGCCCAGCACGCAATCCTCCAGTGCCGGCGTGCAGCGCGGGTGCGTCAGCGTGGCCCAGAACGCGCCGGCCAGGCTCTGGCCGGCGGCCTGGTCGTGCCCGTGCAGGGCGGCATCCCACCAGGCGGCCAGGGCCTCGGTGGTCTTGGCCTGGGCAGCATGCCGCAGCGGCAGCGCATAGCGGCGGTCCAGCTCACGCTGAAGGGCCTCGGCCACCGCGCTGCGCTGGCGGCAATCGGCCACCACACTGCAGTGCAGCGCGTAGTCGTCGGCCTGCGGGCGCGGGCCGTTCAGCCGGTCGACCAGGCGGCGCAGCGCCTGGATGGGCAGGCACACGCCCACCACCGGGCAGTGCGCGGCACCGGGCAGATCCCACAGCCGGCGCCGGCGCGAGCCGGTGGCCGCCTGCGGTGCGGCGGGGTCAGCACCGGCGGTGGCCGGCGGGTGTGGCGCGGTCAGCGCCGTCAGGCGGGGTGTGGAGCGGGGAAGGCACATGCCCCATGCTAATGCGAACAATTCGCATTAGCAAGCGATCTGCATGCGCCAGACGTGGCGCGGGCGGACCGGTCCCGGCCGTCAGCTGGCCGTGTGCTCCACGTGGAAGGCGGCCACCGCCTGGTTCAGGCCGGCCGCCTGGTCGCGCAGGCTCACCGCCGCGGCGGTGCTCTGCTCGGCCAGCGCCGCGTTCTGCTGGGTCAGCGCATCCAGCTGCTGCACCGCCGCGCCCACCGCGCTGACCGAGTCGGCCTGTTCGGCGCTGGCCTGGGCGATCTCGCCGATGATCTGGGTGACGCTGCGCACCTGGTCGACGATGCCCTGCACCGCGTTGCCGGCCTGCTGCACCTGGCTGGAGCCGGCGGCGATCTTGCCCACGCTGGTGTCGACGATGGCCTTGACCTGGTGGGCTGCAGCGGCGCTCTTCTGCGCCAGGGCGCGCACCTCGCTGGCCACCACCGCGAAGCCGCGGCCGTGCTCGCCGGCGCGGGCGGCTTCCACCGCCGCGTTCAGCGCCAGGATGTTGGTCTGGAAGGCGATGCCGTCGATGACGCCGACGATCTCGCCGATCTGCCGCGACGAGGCCTCGATGTCGTTCATCGTGTGCACCACGTCGCCCACCAGCTGGCCGCCCTGGGCGGCCACGGCGCTGGCCTCGCCGGCCAGCGCGCTGGCATGGCGGGCCGAGTCGGCGTTCTGGCGCACGGTGCTGGTCAGCTCCTCCACCGCGGCGGCGGTCTGCTGCAGCTGCGAGGCCTGCTGCTCGGTGCGGCCGCTCAGGTCCTCGTTGCCGCGGCTGATCTCGCTGGAGCCGGTGTGGATCTGCGCCGCGGCGCCCTGGATGTTGCCGATGATGCCGGTCAGCGTCTGCACCATCGCGCCCAGCGCGCCCATCAGGCGGGCCGTCTCGTCATTGCCCTGGGTGGCCGGCACCCGCACCAGCTGGCCCTGCGACACCGCCTCGGCCACCCGCACCGCGGCATCCAGCCGGCGGGTGACGGTGGCCACGGTGCGCCAGCTGATCGCCGCCGAGACCACGATGATCAGCGCCGCGATGCCCAGGATCGCGGTCAGCGACTGCTGCACCCGCGCATCCACCGCAGCCGTCACCTCGGTCTGGCGCGCCGCCATGCTCTTGACCTGGGCCTCGCCCAGGCTGGCCTGCTTCTGCGCCGTGTCCTTGAGCTTGTCCAGCGATGCGGTCATGGCCGCCTCGCTGCCCAGCAGGCTGCGCTTGGCAGTGGCCACCTTGTCGACCGAGCCACCCACCTCGGCCATGCGGGCGATCGCGGCATCCACCTGCCCGGCCAGCTGCGGCTTGCCCATCTTCACCAGGCCGGCGCGCATGGCCACCATGTTCTGGCCCAGACGCTTGTTCAGGGCGACGATGTCGGCCTGCGCGGTCTCGGCCTCCTTGGCGTTGGCGGCCAGCATCAGCAGGCGCAGGCTGCCCACCATCTCGCGGATGTCCAGCGAGACCTCTTCGCTGGTGACGACCACGCCGCCGGGCTCGTTGCGGGTGCGCAGTGCCGCCTCCAGCGCCTGGCGCTGCTTGGCGGCCTGCACCTCGGTGTTGTCGAGCACGGTGTTGAGCTTGTTGCCGGCAGCTTCGACCGGATCGAGGATGGCCTTGCGCTGCCTGGCATAGGCCTCGGCCGCGTCGGGCTTGCTGGCCAGCACGTTGGCGCGCAGCGCCAGCAGGCCGCTGCCGTCCTTGGCGAAGCTGTCCATCAGCGTCGCCGCCAGCGCACGGGTCTCCTTCAGCGGGTCGTCGCCGGCGGTCTCGGGCGTCAGGCGGACGATGCCGTCGACCGCGCTCTTCATCTTCTCCTTCAGCGGGTTCAGCCGGAAGCGGTTGCTCACCGTGTCGGCCTCGGCCACGACGATGGCCACCTCCTTCAGCCGGCTCTGCGCCGACAGCACGCTCTTCATCGTGTTGGACAGGCGGCGGCTGGCGTCCTGCGCCGCATCCGCCGTCTTGCCGGCCTCCACGCCGATCTGCTTGACCGAGGCGCGGGTGGCGCTGATCGCCTCCTCGGCCTTGCCCAGGGCCACGCGGGCGGCCTCGGTCTCCTTCTGGTAGGCGGCGGTGTCGGCCAGGCGCTGGGCCACGGCCTTGCCGATCTCCGCCTGGCTGGCGCGGAAGTCCACCGCCTCGCCACCGGCCTTCGGGTCCAGTGCCACCAGCTCGCGCCGCAGCTGCTCGATGGCCTTCAGGTCACCCTCGGCGGCCTCGCCGGCCTGCGTGGCCTCGGTGGTGTTGCGTGCCAGGCTCAGCTTGAGCAGCCGGCCCATGGCGCGCTCGGTGCGCTCCTGCAGCTCGTAGGTCTTGCTCTGCAGCGGCGCGGCCTGCGAGGTCAGGCCCCGCAGGTCGGTCTGGATGGACGTGACGGCGAAGTAGCTGACGCCGGCCACGCAGACCAGGCCGGCGGCCGAGAAGCCGGAAAGCGCCAGCAGGCGGTGGGAGATCTTCATGGTGGGCTCGGCAATGGACGTGCGGATCAGCGCAGCTTGGTGATCTTGCCGCCCTGGATCTGGGTCAGGAACACGTCGGACAGGGCCTGGTGGTTGTTGGCGGCAAAGCTCAGCTTCAGGCCGCCCAGGTCGTGGCCCTGCATGCCCTGCAGCGCCTTCACGAGGCCGGCGCGCTCGGGCTGGGCACCGGCGCGCTCCAGCGCGGCCACCATCACCTTGGCGGTGATGCAGCCCTCGAAGTTGACGAAGCCCAGCTTGCCGCCGCCGTTGGCGGCCAGGGCCTCGCGGCATTCACGCTGGATGGGCAGGTCGTTGTCGTCGGGGAACGGCACCACCTGGCTGATCACCACGCCGTCGCCGGCGGTGCCGACATCGCTGACCAGGTTGTCTGTGCCCACGAAGCTGACCGTGGCCAGCTGCGACTTCAGGCCGGCGGCGCGGGCTTCGCGGATGAAGGCGGCCAGCGGCGCATAGGTGCCCACCATCACCACCGCATCGGGCTTGGCGTCCAGCATCGCGGCCAGGCCGGTCTTGATGGCCAGGGTGTTGCGCTGGAAGCTGCCCTTGGCGGCAATGGCCATGCTGCGCTTCTTCAGCGCCTTCTCGGTGCCCGACAGCACCGCGCTGCCGAAGCCGTCGTCCTGGTAGAACACCGCCACGCTCTTGGCGCCCTTGGCGATGAAGTGGGCCACCAGGGTCTCGGCCTCGTCGTCGTAGCTGGCACGCACGTTGAACACCTGCGGCGTCACCGGCTGGCGCAGGCTCATCGCGCCGGTGAAGGCGCCCACCAGCGGCACATCCATCTCCTTGACGATCGGCAGCACCGCATTGGCCGTGGGCGTGCCCACGTAGCCGAACAGCGAGAACACCTTCTGCTGCTCGATCATCTTCAGCGTCTCGTCGATGGCCTTGTCCGGCTCGTAGCCGTCGTCGCCGACCAGCAGGTTGATCTGCCGGCCGTTGACGCCACCCTTGCCATTGACGGCCTTGAACACCGCCTCGGCGCCCTGGCGCATGCCCTTGCCCAGGCCGGACGCGGGACCGGTCTGCACATTGACCATGCCGATCTTCACCTCGGTGGCGCTGAGGCCGTCGGTGGCGAGGGCAGGTTGCAGAAGAACGGCCAGACCGAGGCCGACCAAGGTGGGGATGAAGGGCGTGCGCATCGAGAACTCCGTCGGGGTGGACCGCCCGGGACCATCCACGGGCTTGCTTTGCGTCAAGGCGCGACCACCTGCAGGTGGGCCGTCGCTACGCTGGTTGTCGGCCCGTTGGACGCACCGCTTGATGCGGGCGTCCGATGGAGTTCTCAATCTGGTCTGTCAGGAGTTCTTGACAGTGTCAGCTCAGTCACGCACAACGCCGGCGCGTTCGAGCATCGCGTGCAACAGGACGTTGCAGCCGGCTTCGATGTGTTCGGGCTTGGCGTCCTCGATCTCGTTGTGGCTGATGCCGTCCTTGCAGGGGATGAAGATCATGCCGGCCGGCGCCAGCCGGGCCATGTAGACGGCGTCATGCCCGGCGCCGCTGACGGCCTGCATGTGGCTGTAGCCCAGCTTCTCGGCCGCGCGGCCCACCGCCTCCACGCAATCGGCATGGAAGGGCTGGGCCGGGTAGGCGCTGACCGGCGTGATCTCGATCGGCAGGCCGCTCTCGGCGCTGAGCTTCGCGGCCACTGAGCGGATGTCGGCATCCATCGCGTCGCACAGCGCGTCGCTGGCATTGCGCAGGTCGATGCTGAACTTCACCCGGCCGGGGATGACGTTGCGGCTGTTCGGGTGCACGTTGACCATGCCCACCGTGCCGCGCCCGTGCGGCGGGTGGCGGTGGGCGCAGGCCACCACCTCCTGCATCAGCCTGGCGGCCACCTGCAGCGCATCCTTGCGCAGCGCCATCGGCGTGGGACCGGCATGCGCCTCCATGCCGGTGACCACGCAGTCGTACCAGCGGATGCCCAGCACGCCGGTCACCACGCCGATGGTCTTGGCGTTGTCCTCCAGCACCGGGCCCTGCTCGATGTGGGTCTCGAAGTAGCTGCCGATCGGGTGGTCACCGGGCTCTTCGTCGCCGATGTAGCCGATGCGTTCCAGTTCGCCCTTCACCGTCTTGCCCTCGGTGTCCGTCGCGGCGTAGGCGTGATCCAGCGTGAAGGCCTTGGCGAACACGCCCGAGCCCATCATCACCGGCACGAAGCGCGAGCCTTCCTCGTTGGTCCACCAGGCCACCTCGATCGGCGCCTCGGTCTCGATGCCGGCGTCGTTCAGCGTGCGCACCACCTCGATGCCGGCCAGCACGCCGTAGTTGCCGTCGAACTTGCCGCCGGTGGGCTGGGTGTCGATGTGGCTGCCGGTCATCACCGGCGGCAGGCTGTTGTTGCGGCCCGGCCGGCGCAGGAAGCCGTTGCCGATCTTGTCGATGGTGATGGTCATGCCGGCCTCCCTGGCCCAGCGGCTGACCAGGTCGCGGCCCTGCTTGTCCAGGTCGGTCAGCGTCAGGCGGCAGACGCCGCCCTTGGCGGTGGCGCCGATCTGGGCCAGTTCCATCAGGCTGTCCCACAGCCGCTGGCCGTTGACACGCAGGCCGGCGATCTTCTCCGGAAGGGGGGTGGTCTTCATGTCCATGGCGTGCTCCTTCTTCAGCGGGCGACGGGAACCGGCTGTTCCAGCTCGGCCTTGCGCGCCAGCGGCGCGAACTGCGGCGCGAATGGCGGCCGCTTGATGTACTGGCCGGCGCCGCGCACCGCGCGCAGGTCGCCGTCGGCCCACACCAGGCTGCCACGGCTCAGCGTGTGGGTGGCCCGGCCCTGCACCGTGCGGCCCTCGAAGATGTTGAAGTCGCCCAGGCTGTGCTGGGTCTTGACCGACAGCGTCTGCGTGGCCTTGGGGTCCCACAGCACCACATCGGCATCGGCGCCGGGGGCGATGCAGCCCTTCTTCGGGTAGACGTTGAACAGCCTGGCAGCGTTGGCCGAGGTGACGGCGACGAACTCGCTGGGCGTCAGCTTGCCGCCGTTCACGCCCTCGTGCCACAGCACGGCCATGCGTTCTTCCACGCCGCCGCAGCCGTTGGGGATCAGGCTGAAGTCGGCCTTGCCAGCGGCCTTCTGCTCGGCGCAGAAGGTGCAGTGGTCGGTGGCGGTGGTGTGCAGGCTGCCGGCCTGCAGGCCGCGCCACAGCATGTCGCCATGGCCCTTGGGGCGGAAGGGCGGGCTCATCACATGGCCGGCGGCGTATTCGAAGCTGGGGTTCCGGTACACGCTGTCGTCCAGCACCAGGTGGCCGGCGAGCACCTCGCCGTAGACCCGCTGGCCACGCGCGCGTGCGGCGGCAATCGCGGCGGCGCTTTCGGCACACGACACATGCACCACGTAGATCGGCACGTTCAGCACATCGGCAATCGCGATGGCGCGCTGGGCGGCCTCGGCTTCCACCGCCGGCGGGCGGGACAGCGGGTGGCCCTCGGGCCCGAAGATGCCCTTGGCCTTCATCTCGGCCTGCAGCAGGTAGACCAGCTCGCCATTCTCGGCATGCACCGTGGGCATGGCGCCCAGCTCCAGCGCACGGCGGAAGCTGTTCACCAGCGTCTCGTCGTCGCACATGATGGCGTTCTTGTAGGCCATGAAGTGCTTGAAGCTGTTCACGCCCTCCTCGGTCACCAGCGTGCCCATGTCGCGGTGCACGCTGTCGCTCCACCAGGTGACGGCGACGTGGAAGCTGTAGTCGCCGGCCGACTTCTCGGCCCAGCCGCGCCACTTGCGGTAGGCGTCGATCAGCGGCTCCTGCGGGTCGGGGATCACGAAGTCGATGATCGTCGTGGTGCCGCCGGCCATGGCTGCGGCGGTGCCGCTGTAGAAGTCGTCCCGCGTGACGGTGCCCATGAAGGGCAGCTGCATGTGGGTGTGCGGGTCGATGCCGCCGGGGATGACGTAGCGGCCGCCGGCATCCAGCGTCTCGCAGCCGGCGGGCGTGGCCAGGTCGGTGCCCACGGCGGTGATGCGGCCGCCTTCGCACAGCACGTCGGCGCGGAATTCACGGTCGGCATTGACGACGGTGCCGCCACGGATCAGCAGGGGTTTCATGCGGTCTCCAGCTCGGGGAATCGGGCGATGGTTGCGCGGCGCGGCGCGCCGGTCAAGCCGGGACCGGCTTGCGCATCGGGTTGTTCGGATGCGTCGTCCAGTTGGCCGGGGTGGCGCTCACCGTCTCGCCGGTGCGGGCGTCCACCTCGCCGGGTGCCAGCGTGCGCAGGGTGATGCACTCGGGCACCGGGCAGACGGTGACGCACAGGTTGCAGCCCACGCATTCGTTCTCCAGCACCTCGAAGTGGCGCTTGCCGTCCTTGACCGCGGTGATGGCCTGGTGCGAGGTGTCCTCGCAGGCGATGTGGCAGCGGCCACACTGGATGCAGCTGTCCTGGTCGATCACCGCCTTGCTGACGGCGCGCAGGTTCAGGTGCTGCCACTCCGTCACCGTGGGCAGGGCGCGGCCGCGGAACTGCTCGATGGACGTGAAGCCCTTGTCGTCCATCCAGTTCGACAGGCCGTCGGCCATGTCCTGCACGATCTTGAAGCCGTAGACCATGGCCGCGGTGCACACCTGCACATTGCCGGCGCCCAGGGCGATGTAGTCCAGCGCGTCGCGCCAGCTGCCCACGCCGCCGATGCCGCTGATCGGCATCCCCGCTGTCTCGGGCGCGCGGCCGATCTGCGAGACCATGTTCAGTGCGATGGGCTTGACGGCCGGGCCGCAGTAGCCGCCGTGGGATCCGTAGCCGCCGGTGGCCGGCGTCATCGTCAGGGTGTCGGGGTCGACGCCCATGATCGAGGTGATGGTGTTGATCAGGCTCACCGCGTCGGCACCGCCGCGCTTGGCGGCGGCGGCGGGCTGGCGGATGTCGGTGATGTTGGGCGTCAGCTTCACGATCACCGGCAGCTTGCTGTACTGCTTGCACCAGGCGGTGACCATCTCGATGTACTCGGGCACCTGGCCGACTGCGGCGCCCATGCCGCGCTCGCTCATGCCGTGCGGGCAGCCGAAGTTGAGCTCGATGCCGTCGCAGCCGGTGTCCTCGACCATCGGCAGGATGGCCTTCCAGGCGCTCTCGGTGCACGGCACCATGATGCTGACCACCAGCGCCCGGTCGGGCCAGGCGCGCTTGACGGCGCGGATCTCGTCCAGGTTCAGCTGCAGCGGCCGGTCGGTGATCAGCTCGATGTTGTTGAAGCCCAGCAGCTTGCGGTCGGGCGTGAGCAGGGCGCCGTAGCGCGGGCCGCTGACGTTGACGATGGGCGGCCCGTCCTCGCCCAGCGTCTTCCAGACCACGCCGCCCCAGCCGGCCTCGAAGGCGCGGTGCACGTTGTAGGCCTTGTCGGTCGGCGGCGCGCTGGCCAGCCAGAAGGGGTTGGGGCTGGAGATGCCGGCAAAGGTGGTGCGCAGATCGGCCATGGTGTGTGTGCTCCGCTTCAAGCGATCAGTTGCGAATGGATGGCCAGGGCGGCGCGCTTGCCGTCCTCCACCGCTTCCACCGTCAGGTCGCGCCCGCCCAGCCGGCAGTCGCCGCCGGCATACAGGCCGGCCACGCCGGTGCGGCCGTCGTCGTCGGCCACCACGCGGCCGTCACGCAATGTCAGGCCGCAGTCGGCCAGCAGGCTGCTGTCGAGCTTCTGGCCGATGGCCTTGAGCACCATGTCGGCGGCCAGGGTCTCGTGCAGCCCGGTGGGCTGCAGCTGGCCTTCCATCAGCACCTGGCGCTCGAAGCGCACGGCGGCCACATGGCCGGCAGCTGCGCCGCTGCCGGGCAGCAGCGCCTCGGGCACCAGCCAGTGGTGGATGCTGATGCCATGCGTCTGCGCCCACTCCTGCTCGGCATGGCTGGCGCCCATGGTGGCCGGGCCGCGGCGGTAGACCATGTGCACCTGCTCGGCACCCAGCAGCTTGCTCTGCACCGCCGCGTCCACCGCGGTCATGCCGCCGCCGATCACCACCACGCGGCGGCCGATCGGCAGGGTGGATGGGTCGGCCGCCTGGCGCAGCTCGGCGATGAAGTCGACCGCATCGCGCACGCCGTCCAGGTCTTCACCCGGCACGCGCAGCGCCTGGGTGCCGGCCAGGCCCACGGCCAGGTAGACGGCGGCATGGCCGTCGCGCAGCGCCTGCAGCTGGGCGGCGGTCTGCAGCTTCCAGCCGGTCTTCAGCGTGATGCCGCCGATGCCCAGCAGCCAGTCCAGCTCACGTTGCGCGAACTGGCCGGCCACCTTGTAGCTGGCCAGGCCGTACTCATTGAGGCCACCGCCCTTGGCCTGGGCGTCGTGCAGCACCACGCTGTGGCCCAGCCGCGCCAGGCCCACGGCGCAGGCGATGCCGGCCGGCCCGGCACCGACCACGGCCACCGTCTTGCCGGTGGGCGTGGCGCGCGGGAAGAGGGCGCTGATCGGCTGGTCCATCACCGCATCCACCGCATAGCGCTGCAGCTTGCCGATCTCCACCGGCTTGCCTTGCTGGGTGGTGCGCACGCAGACCTGCTCGCACAGCACCTCGGTCGGGCAGACGCGGGCGCAGGTGCCGCCCAGCGGGTTGGCCTCCAGGATGGCCTTGGCGGCACCGCGCAGGTTGTCATCGGCGATGCGCTTGATGAAGCTGGGCACGTCGATGCCGGTGGGGCAGGCGGTGGCGCAGGGGGCGTCGTAGCAGTACAGGCAGCGTTCGGCCTCGACCAGCGCCTGGGTCCGCGTCAGCCGCGGGGCGGCGTCGGCAAAGTGCTGGGCGTACTGCTCGGCGGCCAGCCGGGCGGGCCGGATGTCGGGGCCGGCATCGGTGGTGGTGGGCGGGGGCACACGCATCTCCTGCAACACCAGGCGGATGGGTGGCCTGGATTCACCTGGAAGCTGACCGTTTGGTCAGGATTTGCCCGGATCTTACGCAACCACCGTGCCAGCCATCGACCCCGGACAAACCCCCGCGCGCGCCGTCTCGCCGCCCTGCCTTGCACGCCACCGGTGCATGGTGGTGTTGTGCGGCACAGGCTTGGTGAGGCGCTGCACCTTGGGCGGCTTGGGGCTCGTTGCGGAAGTTGTCGGTTCACCATCTTCAGCATGAGGATGAACGCCTCGGTCGTGCCTGAGCGCAGGGCCTCCCGGCCCGGCGCGATCGCTCAAACACAGCGACCGCTTCGAGCCCCAACCAGCCCGACGCTGAGCCGCACTTTGGCGTGTCCTGCTGCGACAGGACAGACAACCCAATCGCCAACCCACAAGCTCTCGTTCGTTGTTGATCAGGAGCCATCGATGTCTGCCATGCCCGACCGCATTCGCCAAGCCGCCCAGCGCGCCCAGGCTGACCTGGCCGATGAGACCACGCCCCTGCTGCGCAATGCCTGGTACGTGGCCGCGCTGGCCCCGGAGGTGTCACGCCAACCGCTGGCGCGCCGGCTGGTCGACATCCCGGTGGTGCTCTACCGCCGCGAGGACGGCCGCGCGGTGGCGCTGGAAGACCGCTGCGCCCACCGCTCGTTCCCGCTCTCACGCGGGCAGGTGGTCGGCGACAACCTGGTCTGCGGCTACCACGGCGCCTGCTACGGCGCCGACGGCCGCTGCACCCGCGTGCCGTCGCAGGCCCAGGTGCCGCCCGGTGCGGTGGTGCGCAGCTTTCCGCTGATCGAGACCGGCGCGCTGCTGTGGATCTGGCCTGGTGATCCGGCGCTGGCCGATCCTGCCCTGCTGCCTGCCCAGCCCTGGATGTCCGACGCCGGCTGGGCATCGTCCACCGAGCGCCTGCACCTGCGCGCCAGCCATGTGCGCCTGCACGAGAACCTGCTGGACCTGACGCACCTGAGCTTCCTGCATGCCAACAGCTTCGGCACGCCCGACTACGCCAGCGCACCGTTCGAGACGGTGCTGGACGAAGCCGCCGGCCGCTTCAGCCTGCACCGCACCGTGTCGCCCACCCGGCTGCCACCGCTGTGGGCCGTGCCCACCGGCCTGGGCGGCGTGGACGCGGCGCGGGTGGTCAGCTCCAGCTTCCTGTCGCCCGCGCTGCATGTGGTGGCGGTGAAGTTCTACGCCTGCGCCTTGCCGGAAGACGCCCAGCCCGCACGCGCCATCCGCACTGCCCACCTGGTCACGCCTGAGAGTGCCACCCGCACCCACTACTTCATCCAGCACGCCCGCAACTTCGCGCTGGACGATGCCGAGATCACCCGCTTCATGCACCAGCAGCTGCTGCAGGCCTTCCAGGAGGACGTGGACGGGCTGGAGGCGATCGAGACGCTGCTGGCCGGCTACCCGGCGCGCCAGCCCGAGATCAGCTTCCATGCCGACAAGGCGTCGCTGGCCATGCGGCGCTGGCTGAAGCGCCAGGCCGAGGCCGAGGCGCTCAGCCGCGCCGGCTGAGCAGGCCGAACAGCTCGACCTGCCGCCGCACGCCCAGCTTGGTGAAGGCCCGCTGCCGGTAGGTGGCCACGCTGGTCGGGCTCAGGCCCAGGGTCCGGCCGGCCTGCTTGGCGCTGTGGCCGGCCAGGATGGCGTCGACCACCTGGCGCTCGCGCACCGACAGGGCGTGGAGTGGATCCACCGGCTTCACGGCCGTCAGGGCCAGATGGCGCTGCAGCGCCGCCGCCAGCAGCGCCGCCTGGTCACCCAGCCGGGCCAGCGCAGCGTCATCGCTGTCGCGCACCTGCACCGGCCTGTAAGCGCTGAACACGGTGCAGCCTGCGTCGCTGTCGGGCATCAGCAGCGACAGGCGGCTGGCCAGGCCCACGGTGGCATAGCAGTCGTGCCGCCATTGGGCGCTGGGCAGCTGGTCGGCCTGCTGGCTGCACAAACCCAGCTGGCCCGGCGCCAGGGCGGGCGCGTGCAGCTGGAGGTCCAGCCGGTGGTGCTGGCCGGCCAGGTAGCGCTGGCCGGCCACCTGCGCGGCATCGCCCTGCCGGCTGGCCGCGGCCAGCAGCACGGGCGTCTGGCCTGGCGACCAGCGCAGCAGCGAGACGGCGCTGGCGCCGGCCAGGCTGCTGCACAACGACAGCACCTCACGCCAGAAGCCCTGGCCGCCGATCTGGCCAACCAGCGCCGGCCAGCCGCCGTCGGAGTTGGTTGCCGCCAGGGTGTGCATGGCCGGCGGGTGTGGCTGTCAGCCGGCCAGGCCGGCCACCGCCTGGTGGGCCGCTTCCACGCCCTGCGCCAGCACCTGCTGCTTCCAGGCGTCGGTGTTGGTGTAGAAGGCGTCGCGCACCTGCTGGCGGATGCGCTGGCGTTGGTCGGCCGGCAGCTCGGGGTGGTTCTCGGCCCACTGGTCGGCGCGCAGCGCATCCAGCACCTGGGTGATCGGCACGGTGCCGTACTCCAGCGCGATGCCGGTGTGCTCGGCCTGCGGGCATTCCTGCGGGCCGGCCTCCCACATCAGGCCCGTCAGCACGGCCGAGGTGGAACTGCCGTCGTAGATGGAGGTGATGGCCTGACCAACCGGCCCGCCCCACCAGGCGCGGGCGCGGGCGATGGCCACGGCGTCGTCGCCGCCGGCAAAGATGCGCTCGCCCACACCGCTGGGGCCCAGGCCGGTGTGCAGGTCGATCCAGGCCAGGCGGGCGCAGCGCTGCCCATGGTCGCGCAGCACCTGCCGCACCGCCTGGTGGCTCCAGGTCGGGTTGTGGCCGCCGTAGAACAGGCCCTCGGGGTGGTGGTACTGGCCGCCCGACACCGCCGCCTGCCAGGCCGGCAGGCCGTGGCTGGCGATCCAGGCCTGCGTGGCCTGCTGCACCGCCGGCGTGGGTGGCCACTCGGCCGGTACCAGCAGATGGGCGATGGCGTCGTAGGCCGTGTTGCGCGGCAGCGGCTGGCTGAAATCCTGGAAGTTGCGGTTCAGGTCGACGTTCTCATGCGTGGTGCGCCGCCACCAGGAGAAGCCGTGCGGGTTCAGCGCATGCAGGTAGAGGATGGCCACACCGCTGGCCCGGGCGGCACGGCGCAGCGCGGCATCCTGCAGCAGTGTGGTCTGCACGCCCGAGCCGCAGTAGCCCTCCACCCCGTGGCAGGCCGAGCTGACCAGAAGCACCGCCCGGGCATCGGCCGGGCCGTCGCGCACCACGTCCAGCGCCAGAGTTTCACCTTCGCGGCCCAGCAGCGGGTGGATGTGGGCCTGGCTGTCCAGCCCCGCCGCTTCGGCCGCAGCCAGGAACTTGGCCCGTGCCTCGGCGTAGGTCTGCGAGAAGTTCGCGGTCGACATCGGGCCCCTTCAGCGCGGCGTGGCCAGCCACTGTTCTGCGATGCGCACCCAGGCGGTGGCGCCCAGCGGGATCAGGTCGTCGTTGAAGTCGTAGGCCGGGTTGTGCAGCATGCACGGGCCCAGGCCGTGGCCGCCCTCGCGGTGGGCGCCGTCGCCGTTGCCGATCATGAAGTAGCAGCCCGGCTTCTCCAGCAGGTAGTAGCTGAAGTCCTCGGCGCCCATCGTGGGCTCGAAGGGCAGCACGTTCTCGGCACCCACCACCTCGCCCAGCACCTTCTCGGCAAAGGCCGTCTCGGCCGGGTGGTTGATGGTGGGCGGGTAGTTGCGGTGGAACTGGAATTCGCAGCTGCAGTCGTAGGCCGCCGCGGTGGCCTCGGCCATGGCCTTCATCCGCGTCTCGATCATGTCGAGCAGCTCGGTGGTGAAGGTGCGCACCGTGCCCTGCATCTCGCAGGATTCGGGGATCACGTTGGTGGCCTCGCCGGTGTGGATCATCGTCACCGAGATCACGCCGGTGTCGATCGGCTTCATGTTGCGCGAGATGATGGTCTGGAATCCCTGCACCAGTGCCGCGGCGGCGGGCACCGGGTCCACGCCCAGGTGCGGCATGGCGCCATGCGCGCCCTTGCCCTTGAGGATGATCTTGAACTCGTTGCTGCTGGCGTAGCAGGGGCCGCTCTTCAGCGCGAACTGGCCCACCGCCATGCCCGGCCAGTTGTGGGCGCCGAACATCGCCTCCATCGGGAACAGGTTGAACAGCCCGTCCTTGATCATCTCGCGCGCGCCGCCGCCGCCTTCCTCGGCCGGCTGGAACACCAGGTACACCGTGCCGTCGAAGTTGCGGTGGCGGGACAGGTGCTTGGCCGCCGCCAGCAGCATCGCGGTGTGGCCGTCGTGGCCGCAGGCGTGCATCTTGCCGGCGTGCTTGCTGGCATGGGCGAAGGTGTTGCCCTCCTGCATCGGCAGCGCGTCGATGTCGGCTCGCAGGCCCACCGCGCGGTTCGACGTGCCGTTCTTGACGATGCCCACCACGCCGGTCTTGCCCAGGCCGCGGTGCACCGGGATGCCCCAGTCGGTCAGCGCCTTGGCGATCACGTCCGACGTGCGCTGCTCCTGGAAGCACAGCTCCGGATGGGCGTGGATGTCGCGTCGCAGCGTGGTGATGGCGGCCGCATCGGCCAGGATGGATTCGATCAGGCGCATGGTGTGTCCGGCAGGCTGTGGAAGCGGGCCAGTCTAGCGGCCCGCCTGTGCCCCGCACAGCCCGCAGGGCAAGGGCCTGGGGCAAACCCGCGGCGCGGCCGTGGCGGGCCGTGCAGCCGCCCCGCGCCTTGTGCAATAGTGGCCGGATGAACACCGAAGCCGCCACCGACGCCCCGATCACCACCGTGCGCGGCGCCTGCCCGCACGACTGCCCGGACACCTGCGCGCTGAAGGTCAGCGTGCAGGGCGGCCGGGTGATCAAGGTGGCGGGCGACCCCGACCATCCCCCCACCCACGGCGCGCTGTGCACCAAGGTCTCGCGCTACCCCGAGCGCACCTACCACCCCGAGCGGGTGCTGACGCCACTGAAGCGCACCGGCCCCAAGGGCAGCGGCCAGTTCACGCCGGTCAGCTGGGATGACGCGCTGACCGACATCGCCAGCCGGCTGGGTGCCATCGCCGCGCGCAACCCCGAGGCCATCCTGCCCTACAGCTATGCCGGCACCATGGGCCTGCTGCAGGGCGAGAGCATCGCCGCCCGCTTCTTCCACACCCTGGGTGCCAGCCTGCTGGACCGCACGATCTGCGCCAACGCCGGTGGCGAGGCGCTGGTGGCCACCTACGGCGGCAAGATCGGCATGCACCTGGAGGACTACGCCCAGGCGCAGCTGATCCTCATCTGGGGCAGCAACTCGATCGCCAGCAACCTGCATTTCTGGACCTTCGCCCAGCAGGCCAAGCGCAACGGCGCCACCCTGGTCTGCATCGACCCCCGCCGCACCGAGACAGCCGAGAAGTGCCACCAGCACTTGGCCATCCAGCCGGGCACCGACGGCGCCCTGGCCCTGGGCCTGATGCACGAGCTGATCACCCACGGCTGGCTCGACGAGGATTACATCGCCCGCCATGTCGACGGCTTCGACAAGCTGCGGCCCAAGGCCCTGGAATGGCCGCCCGAGCGGGTGGCCCAGGTCTGCGGCATCACCGCCGATGCAGTGCGCCACCTGGCCCGCGCCTACGCCACCACCCGCCCGGCGGCCATCCGCCTGAACTACGGCATGCAGCGCTGCCGCGGCGGCGGCAATGCGGTGCGGTTGATCGCGCTGCTGCCCTGCCTGACCGGCGCCTGGCGCCAGCGTGGCGGCGGCCTGCTGCTGTCGGCCTCGCACTGGTTCCGCGGCGCGGTGGATGCGGCGGCGCTGCAGCGGCCCGATCTGCTGGGGGGAAAGCGCCCACGCACCATCAACATGAGCACCATCGGCGACGACCTGCTGCGCGACGCTTCACCCACCTTCGGCCCGAAGGTCGAGGCGGTGGTGGTCTACAACAGCAACCCGGTGGCGGTGGCGCCGGATTCCCAGAAGGTGGTGGCCGGCTTCCAGCGCGCCGACCTGTTCACCGTGGTGCTGGAGCACTTCCTCACCGACACCGCCGACCATGCCGACTACGTGCTGCCCGCCACCACCCAGCTGGAGCACCTGGACGTGCACACCAGCTACGGCCACACCTATGTGCTGATCAACCACCCCGCGGTGCCGCCGCTGGGCCAGGCCCTGCCCAACACCGAGATCTTCCGCCGCCTGGCCGCCAAGATGGGTCTGACCGACCCGTGCCTGCAGGACAGCGACGAGGCCCTGGCCCGCCAGGCCGTGCCGTCGCTGGACTTCGACCGGCTCAGCAGCCAGGGCTGGGTCAAGCTGCCGCTGCCCGCGCTGCCGTTTGCCGATGGCGGCTTCCACACGCCCCACGGCAAGGCCATCGTCGATGCGCCCGGCCTGGGCGTGCCCGACTACGTGCCCCCCTACGAAAGCCGCAGCTCGTCGCCCGAACTGGCCCGGCGCTTCCCGCTGGCGATGATCTCGCCGCCGGCGCGGCATTTCCTCAACAGCACCTTCGTCAACGTCACCAGCTTGCGCAGCATCGAGGGTGAACCGCTGGTCGAAATGCACCCCGACGATGCCGCCGCCCGCGGCATCGCCGACGGCCAGCTGGTGCGGGTGTTCAACGACCGCGGCAGCTACCGCTGCAAGGCGGCGGTGGGCAGCCGGGCACGGCCCGGCGTGGTCAACGGCCTGGGCGTGTGGTGGCGCAAGCTGGGCGTGGACGGCACCAACGTCAACGAGCTGACCAGCCAGCGCCTGACCGACATCGGCCGCGCCCCCACCTTCTACGACTGCCTGGTCGAGGTGGCGCCGGCCTGATGACGCCCGGGTTGCGGACAGCGTGCGCCTCGGTGCGGCGATGAGGTGGGCGGCCCTGGGCAGCCTGGCCACCATGGCCGCGGCGCTGGCCGCCGTCTGCCTGGGCAGCGGCTGCAGCACGGTGGGCTACTACGCCCAGTCGGTCGGTGGCCACCTGGATCTGCTGCAGCGCGCCCGGCCCATCGACGACTGGCTGGCCGACCCCGCCACGCCACCGGGGCTGAAGGCCCGGCTGCAGGTGGCGCAGCAGGCCCGGCGCTTTGCAGTGACCGACCTGGCCCTGCCCGACAACGCCAGCTACACCCGCCACGCCGACCTGGGCCGCAGCGCGGTGGTGTGGAACGTGGTGGCCGCGCCGCCGCTGTCGCTGAACCTCAAGACTTGGTGCTACCCGGTGATGGGCTGCGTCGGCTACCGCGGCTTCTTCGACCAGGCCCAGGCCGAGGCCGAAGGCGCGGCGCTGCGCGCCCAGGGGCTGGAGGTCAGCGTCTACGGCGTGCCGGCCTACAGCACACTGGGCTGGACCAACTGGCTCGGCGGCGATCCGCTGCTCAACACCCTGGTGGGCGGCAGCGAAGCTTTCACCGTGCGGCTGATCTTCCATGAACTGGCCCACCAGCAGCTGTATGTGGCCGGCGACACCATGTTCAACGAGAGCTATGCCACGGCGGTGGAGCGCCTGGGCCTGGCGCGTTGGCAGGCCGCCACCGGCCGCAGTGCCGACGACCCGGCAGTGGCCCAGCGGGCGGCCGATTTCCGCGCCATCACGTTGCGCACCCGCGCCGCGCTGGCGGCGCTGTACGCCAGCGATCTGGACGATGCCACCAAGCTGCAGCACAAGGCCGGGCTGATGGCCGCGATGCGGGCCGACCACGCGGCGCTGAAGGCCCGGCCCGATGGCCCCTGGGCCGGCTTCAGCGGCTACGACGGCTGGTTCAACCGCGCCAACAATGCCAGCCTGGCGCTGCAGGCCGCCTACGATGGCCTGGTGCCGCAGTTCGAGGCGCTGTTCCGCCAGCAGGGCAGCGATTTCGCCCGTTTCCATGCCGAGGTACGGCGCCTGGCCGCGCTGCCGGCCGACCAGCGCCGTGCCGCGCTCGACCAATTCCAACCCTGAGGGAGACCGACCCCATGCCCGACATCCACATCCACCGCGACCACAGCCTGGGCCTGGCCAAGGCCCGCAAGGTGGCCTGGGACTGGGCCGAGCAGGCCGAATCCAAGTTCGACATGGAATGCACCGTGCTGGAGGGCAAGACCAGCGACACGGTGGAGTTCACCCGCAGCGGCGTCAGCGGCACGCTGATCGTGGCGGCCGACCACTTCGACCTGCATGCCAAGCTGGGCTTCCTGCTGGGCGCCTTTGCCAAGACCATCGAGGGCGAGATCCAGAAGAACCTCGACGAGCTGCTGGGTGCGGCGGCCGCGGCGGGCGCTGCCAAGGCCGCCAAGCCCGCCGCCAAGAAGGCGGCGGCGAAGAAGAAGTAGGTCGCGGCCTACTTCAGGCTCTCGATCAGATCGATGTAGTCCTGCATCGCGTCGTCGGCGCTGGTGCCCTTCAGGCCGTTCCAGGCATCCCACTTGGCGCGGCCCACCATGTCGGTGAAGCCGGGGCGCTTGCCGTCCACGTCACCGGCGCTGGCCTGCTTGTACAGCGCGTAGATCTTCAGCAGCGTCATGTTGTCGGGCTTTTCGGGCAGTTGCTTGCTCTCGGCAACCGCCTGCTCGAAGCGGGCTTTCAGATCGGCCATGCGCATGTCTCCTGTGCGTGAAAATCGGTGTTGACGCGGCGGATGTTACCCAGCATCGTGCACCGCACCTGCAGCTGCCACCGCCGGCTGCCACAACAACCGCCCCGAGGAGACCCGCCCGATGACCGCCCCTGCCGAGCGCCGCATGTCGCGGGTCGATACCGCGTGGCTGCGCATGGACAACGACGTCAACCTGATGATGATCGTCGGTGTCTGGCTGCTCACCCCGGCCATCACGCTGGAGGCGCTGCGCGAGCGCATCGAGACCCGGCTGCTGAAGTACGAGCGCTTCCGCCACAAGGCCGTGGCCGACGCCATGGGCGCCAGCTGGGTCGAGGACACCGACTTCGACATCACCCGCCAGGTGGTGCTGGAGACGCTGCCGAAGAAGCGCGGCCAGACCGAGCGCCAGGCGCTGCAGCAGCGCTGCGGCGAACTGGCCGTCACGCCGCTCGACCCGGACCGCCCGCTGTGGCAGTTCCACCTGGTCGAGCGCTACGAGGGCGGCAGCGCCATCATCGCCCGCATCCACCACTGCATCGGCGACGGCATCGCGCTGATCTCGGTGATGAACTCGATCACCGACGGCGGCAACGATCCGCCCAAGCGCCGCCGCAAGCAGGCCGACGACGACGGCGACCAGGACTGGCTGTCGGACGCCGTGCTCAAGCCGCTGACCGGCCTGGCGGTGAAGGCCCTCGACATGTACGGCAGCGGCGTGGCCCGCTCGATCGAGGCGCTGTCGCACCCGCGTGAACCGCTGCAGGGCTCGCTGGACATGGCCAAGGCCGGCCTGCAGGTCGCCAGTGACCTGGCCGCGCTGGCGCTGATGGCCGACGACTCGCCCACCCGCCTGAAAGGCAAGCCGGTGGGCCGCAAGGTGGTGGCCTGGAGCGAGCCGATGCCGCTGGACGTGGTCAAGGTGGTCGGCAAGGCGCTGAACTGCTCGGTCAACGACGTGCTGCTGAGCTGCGTGTCGGGCGCCATCGGCGGCTGGCTGCGAGACCAGGGCGACAACCCCGACGGCGCCGAGATCCGCGCCATGGTGCCGGTCAACCTGCGGCCGCTGGAGAAGGCCTGGCAGCTGGGCAACCGCTTCGGTCTCGCGCCACTGGTACTGCCCATCGGCATCCACAACCCGGTCGAGCGGGTCTACGCCGTGCGCCAGCGCATGAACCAGTTGAAGGGCAGCTACCAGCCGCTGCTGGCCTTCGGCGTGCTGGCCGTCACTGGCCTGTTCATCAAGCCGGTGCAGGACGTGGTGCTGGGCCTGTTCGCCAAGAAGACCACCGCGGTGATGACGAACGTGCCCGGCCCGAAGGAGCCGCTGAAGTTCTGCGGCAGCACGCTGCGGCAGACCATGTTCTGGGTGCCGGCCTCGGGCGACGTGGGCGTGGGTGTGTCCATCCTCAGCTACGGCGGCGGCGTGCAGTTCGGCCTGATCACCGACGCGGGGCTGTGCGCCGATCCGCAGGCCATCATCGACCGGTTCGAGCCCGAGTTCCAGCAACTGCTGATGCTGTCGCTGATGCTGCCCTGGGGCGACACCCCGGCGGATTGAGCCGCCGTTGCCTGCCGGCTAGCGACCGCCGGCTGGCGGCTCACCTGGCCGCTGGGTGGAGGGCGCGCTGCCCTCGCCGTCGGCCGGGTGCAGCAGTTCGCCCAGGGCGGACTCCGGCGGCTCGGCATCGTGGCCGTCGTCCTGCGGATCATCATGCCGGCGCGGCCGCATGCCCGAGCGCAGGAAGCGGTTGTGGTGGTTCACCCGCGGCAGGAAGCGCGCCAGCTCGCTCAATGCCATCTGGTAGACATCCCGCTTGAACTCGATCACCAGCTCCAGCGGCACCCAGTACTCGTTCCAGCGCCAGGCGTCGAACTCCGGGTGGTCGGTGGCGCGCAGGTCCAGGTCGCTGTCGCGGCCCATCAGGCGCAGCAGGAACCAGATCTGCTTCTGGCCACGGTAGTGGCCGCGGGCGTCCTTGCGGATGAAGTGGTCGGGCACTTCGTAGCGCAGCCAGTCGCGGGTGCGCGCCAGGATGCGCACATGTTCGGGCCGCAGCCCCACTTCCTCGTGCAACTCGCGAAACATCGCCTGCTCAGGCGATTCACCGTACTTGATGCCGCCCTGCGGGAACTGCCACGAGTGGGTTCGCAGCCGTTTGCCCCAGAACACCTGGTTGCGCGCATTGAGCAGGATGATGCCGACGTTGGGCCTGAAGCCTTCCCTGTCGAGCATAATCAAACCCCAATTTCTAGATTGGTTTCATTATTGCACCGGCGTTGTGCGGCCCGGGAACCCTCGGTAACCCGCATGCAGATCCAGCGCCAGCGCGCCCCGCAGCGCCCGGTCGGCCGGCATGGTGAAACCCCGCCGAGCCCCCGATGAAAGCCTCCCAGTTCTTCATTTCCACCCTGAAGGAAGCGCCCGCCGACGCCGAGGTGGTCAGCCACCAGCTGATGATGCGCGCCGGCATGATCAAGCGCCTTGGCGCCGGCATCTACAACTACATGCCGATGGGCCTGCGGGTGATCCGCAAGGTCGAAGCCATCATCCGCGAGGAGATGAACCGCGCCGGCGCGGTGGAGCTGCTGATGCCGGTGGTGCAGCCGGCCGAGCTGTGGCAAGAGACCGGCCGCTTCGACAAGATGGGCCCCGAGCTGCTGCGGGTGAAGGACCGCCACGAGCGCGACTTCATCATCCAGCCCACCAGCGAGGAGGTGGTGACCGACATCGCCCGGCAGGAGCTGCGCAGCTACCGCCAGCTGCCGAAGAATTTCTACCACATCCAGACCAAGTTCCGGGACGAGCGCCGCCCGCGCTTCGGCATCATGCGCGGCCGCGAGTTCACGATGAAGGACGCCTACTCCTTCGACCGCGATGCCGCCGGCGCCGCCGTCAGCTACCAGGGCATGTTCGACGCCTACAAGCGCATCTTCGACCGCTTCGGCCTGCAGTACCGCGCGGTGGCGGCCGACACCGGCGCCATCGGTGGCGACCTGAGCCATGAGTTCCAGGTGATCGCCGACACCGGCGAGGACGCCATCGTCTACTGCCCGACCAGCGACTACGCCGCCAACATCGAGCTGGCCGAGGCCGTGGCGCCGGCCGCCCCGCGCGCCGCGCCCGGCCAGGCGCTGGCCAAGACGCCCACGCCCGGCAAGAGCACCTGCGCCGACGTGGCCACGCTGCTGGGCCTGCCGCTGCAGCAGACCGTCAAGAGCCTGGTGCTGGCCACCGACGAGCTCGACGAGCGTGGCGACATCGTCAAGAGCACGGTGTGGCTGCTGCTGGTGCGTGGCGACCACGACATGAACGAGATCAAGGTCGGCAAGCTGCCGGGGCTGAAGGCCGGCTGGCGCTTCGCCACCGTGGCCGAGATCGAGGACCACTTCGGCTGCAAGCCCGGCTACCTGGGTCCGATCGGGCTGAAGAAGCCGCTGCAGGTGATCGCCGACCGCACCGTGGCGGGCATGCATGACTTCGTCTGCGGCGCCAACGAGGCCGACTTCCACTTCACCGGTGTGAACTGGGGCCGCGACCTGCCCGAGCCCACCCTGGTGGCCGACATTCGCAACGTGCTGGCCGGCGACCCGTCGCCTGACGGCCAGGGCGTGCTGGCCATCCAGCGTGGCATCGAGGTGGGCCATGTGTTCTACCTGGGTACCAAGTACAGCCAGGCGATGAACGCCACCTACCTGGACGCCAACGGCAAGCCGCAGCTGATGGAGATGGGCTGCTACGGCATCGGCGTCACCCGCATCCTGGGCGCGGCCATCGAACAAAGCCACGATGCCCGCGGCATCATCTGGCCGGCCTCGATCGCGCCGTTTGCCGCGGTGCTGTGCCCCATCGGCTACGACCGCTCGCCTGAGGTGAAGGCTGCTGCCGATGCGCTGCATGCCGAGCTGCTGGCCGCCGGCGTCGACGTGCTGCTGGACGACCGCGGCGAGCGCCCCGGCGCGATGTTCGCCGACTGGGAGCTGATCGGCGTGCCGCAGCGGGTGGTGCTGTCCGACCGCGGCCTGAAGGCCGGAACGGTGGAACTGCAAGGCCGGCGCGAGGATGCCGCCAGCATGGTGCCCCTGGCCGAGGTGGCCGCTCTGGTGAAGGGCCGGCTGTCGGCATGATGGCCCCGGGCCGGCGGGCCTGGCTGGCGCGCTGTGCCGGCGCCCTGGCCGGGCTGGCGGCGCTGCCGCCGGCGCAAGCCGGCACCCAGGCCGAGGAGCCACTGGCCGATGCCGTGCGCACGGCGCTGTCGGCCGCCATTGCCCGCGCCGCGCCGCCGCGCCTGCCGTTTGCCAGCACCGAGCAGCGCCTGGCCTTCCTGCAGTGGCAGGGCACGATGTCCGAGCGGCTCAAGCGCCACAAGACCGAGGCGCACACCCGGCTCGAGTTCCTGGAGACGCTGTGGTACGAGAGCACCCGCGCCGGCCTGGAGCCGGCCCTGGTGCTGGGGCTGATCCAGGTGGAGAGCGGCTTCCGCAAGTACGCCATCAGCAGCGCCGGGGCGCGCGGCTACATGCAGGTGATGCCGTTCTGGGCCCGGCTGATCGGTGACGGCGACGCATCGCGCCTGTTCCACCTGCAGACCAACCTGCGCTTCGGCTGCGTGATCCTGCGCCACTACCTGGACACCGAGCGCGGCAACCTGTTCATGGCCCTGGGCCGCTACAACGGCAGCCGCGGCAAGGCCGCCTATCCCGACGCGGTGATGGCCAACCGCAACCGATGGCTGCCTTGACTCAGGCGCGCAAGCCCTGCCAGGCCTTGGGTGCGGCGCGGGCGATGCCGGCCAGCGCCAACACCCGTTCCACCGTGTCGTCGACCAGCTCGTCGATGCTGGCCGGCTTGTTGTAGAAGGCCGGCAGCGGCGGAAAGACGATGCCGCCCATCTCGGTGACGGCGGTCATGTTGCGCAGGTGGGCCAGGTTGAACGGCGTCTCGCGCACCAGCAGGATCAGGCGGCGCCGTTCCTTCAGCGTCACGTCGGCCGCGCGGGTCAGCAGGTTGTCGCCGAAACCGTGGGCCACGGCCGCCAGCGTCTTCATCGAGCAGGGCGCCACCACCATCGCGGCGGTGTCGAAGCTGCCGCTGGCCACGCAGGCGCCGATGTCGCCGGGGGCGTAGGACCGGTCGGCCAGCGCGTCGAGCGCGGCGCGGTCCATGTCCAGCTCGTGGTGGGCGTTCAGCACGCCCGACGGGGTGACGACCAGATGCGTCTCGGCACCCAGCGCGCGGGCCCGCTGCAGCAGCCGCACGCCATAGATGGCCCCGCTGGCACCGCTGATGCCAACGACGAGCCGAGGGGCCGTCACTTGTTGATCAGCTGCTGCAGCTCGCCCGACTGGTACATCTCCATCATGATGTCCGAGCCGCCGACGAATTCACCGTCGATGTAGAGCTGGGGGATGGTCGGCCAGTTGGCGTATTCCTTGATGCCCTGGCGGATCTCGTCGTCTTCCAGCACGTTGACGGTCTTCAGTTCCTTCACGCCGCTGGCCTTGAGCACCTGGATGGCACGGCCGGAGAAGCCGCACTGGGGGAACTGTGCCGTGCCCTTCATGAACAGCACCACGCGGCCGCCCTTCACGATGCTGTCGATGCGTTGTTGAACGTCGCTCATGTCTCTGGTCCCGGGGGGAGGGGTTGTGTCAGGTGCGCTTTATACGGCAAAGCGCCCCGTCCAAGCGGGGCGCCGGCGGTTTGGCCCCAAGCTGGGGCGCCGATTCAGAAGGCCAGCGTCATGCCCAGGCGCACCATCGGCAGCAGCCTTGGCAGGCCGTCGCTGCCCAGGCTGAGGCCGGGCCGGTCCAGCCGCAGCGGGCCGAGGCCGTTGGCGGCCAGGCCCAGGTCGGCGCTGAAGCCCCAGCGGCCGTCCAGGCTGCCGCTGGCATAGCCCACGCCGGCATAGGGCTGGGCCGACAACTGGCCGGTGGTCAGCAGGCCGCTGGCCGATTGGCGCAGGTTGATCAGCAGGCCGCCGGTCAGCCGCAGGCCGCCGGTCTCGCCCAGGCGCAGCGCGCTGAACTGGTAGTCGCCCAGCAGGCGCAGGCTGTGGGTGGAGGTTGACGGTGTGAGCCAGGGGCCCAGGCCGCGCAGGGCCGGCAGCGGGCTGGCGTCGCGCTCGAAGCGGGCCTGCCAGACCGGCCCGCCCAAGGCGTCCGGTGCGGCGGTCAGGCCGCGGGTCTGGGCCTGGGCCCAGGGCGCCACCGTGGCCGCAGCCGTGGCAGCGGCCAACAGCAGGGGGGTGAGGGTCTGGCGCATCGCAGTCTCCCGGGGAGCCGGGCGGCCCCACCCGAGGAGCCACCACACAACCATCGTACGCCCGTGCTGCCGGGCCGTGTTCCGGCAACTGTGGTGTCCATCACCCTTTGTTCCCGTCCTCCCGGCGGCCACCGGTGCAGCGGGCATGGCCGCCCAGATCCAGGCGGTGGCCGATCGAGCCGAAGCCGGCCTCGGCCAGCAAGGCGGCCACGGCATCGGCCTGGTCCCAGCCATGCTCCAGCAGCAGCCAGCCACCAGGGTGCAGGTGGGCCGGCGCGCCGGCAATGATCTGGCGCAATGCGTCCAGGCCGTCGCCGCCGGGTGTCAGCGCCAGCTGCGGCTCATGGCGCAGGGCCGGCAGATGCGGATCGGCGCCGGCGATGTAGGGCGGGTTGCTCAGCACCAGGTGGAAGCGGGCGCCGGCCGGCAGCGCCTGCCACCAGGCGCCTTCGGCCCACTGTGGCGCCAGGCCCAGGCGGCGGGCATTGGCCTGGGCCACGGCCAGCGCGGCCGGGCTCAGGTCGGTGGCTGTCACCTGCGCTGCGGGGTGGCGGTGGGCCACGGCCAGCGCGATGGCACCGCTGCCGGTGCCCAGGTCGGCCACCTGGGGCGGCGTCGGCAGCGTGGGCAGCAGGTCCAGCGCCCAGTCGACCAGGGTCTCGGTGTCGGGCCGGGGCACCAGCACATCGGGCGTGACCTGCAGCGTCAGCCCATGGAAGCCGGCCTGGCCGACCAGGTAGGCCAGCGGCTCGCCGTCGGTGCGGCGGCGGCAGAGGGCGGCGTAGGTGTGCGCGTCGGTGGCGGCCAGCGGCTGCTCGTCGTGGCTGATCAGCCAGGCGCTGGTCTGCCCCAGCACATGGCCCAGCAGCCACTGGGCGTCGAGCCGGTCCAGGCCCTGGGCACGGGCGGCGGCCAGCGCCTGGGCGATGGTCGGCGCGCCGGCCGCGGTGCTCACGTCGACCGCGTTGCTCAAGCCGACCGCGTTGCTCAAGCCGCGCCCTCCAGCGCCGCCAGCTGGTCCTGCGCCTGGGCGGCCTGCAGCGCGCCCACCACGTCGCCCAGGTCGCCGTCCATCACCGCGCCCAGCTTGTACAGCGTCAGGTTGATGCGGTGGTCGGTCAGCCGGCCCTGCGGGAAGTTGTAGGTGCGGATGCGGTCGCTGCGGTCGCCGGTGCCCACCAGGCTCTTGCGGTGGGCGGCTTCCTTGGCCTCGCGCTCGGCACGCTCGCGGTCGCGCAGCCGGGCCTGCAGCACCGCCAGCGCCTTGGCCTTGTTGCGGTGCTGGCTGCGGTCGTCCTGGCACTCGGCCACCAGGCCGGTGGGCAGGTGGGTGACGCGGATGGCCGAATCGGTCTTGTTGACGTGCTGGCCGCCGGCGCCGCTGGCGCGGAAGGTGTCGATGCGCAGATCGGCCGGGTTCAGCGTGATCTCGGTGGCCTCGTCGGGCTCGGGCAGCACGGCCACGGTGCAGGCGCTGGTGTGGATGCGGCCCTGCGATTCAGTGGCCGGCACCCGCTGCACCCGGTGGCCGCCGCTCTCGAACTTCAGCTGGCCGTAGACGGCCGGGCCTTCGACCCGCAGCACCAGCTCCTTGTAGCCGCCCAGGTCGCTGGCGTTTTCGCTGAGGACCTCGGTGCGCCAGCCCTGGCGCTCGCAGAAGCGCAGGTACATGCGTGCCAGGTCGCCGGCGAACAGCGCCGATTCATCGCCACCGGTGCCGGCGCGGATCTCGACGAAGGCATTGCGGGCGTCGTCCGGGTCCTTGGGCAGCAGGGCGGTCTGCAGCTCGGTCAGCAGGCGGGCCAGGTCGGCCTCGGCGGCGGTGATCTCCTCGCGCGCCATCTCGGCCATGTCGGCGTCCTGGCCGGGCTGGGCCAGCAGCTCGCGGGCGGCGGCCAGGTCGGCCTCCCGCTGCTCGTAGTCGGCCAGGCGCTGCACCAGGGCGGCAGCCTCGGCCTGTTCGCGCGCCACGCTGCGGTAGCGCTGGATGTCCTGGCTGAGCGCCGGATCGGCCAGGTGGGCGTCCAGCTCGGTCAGGCGCATCGCGAGGCGCTGCAGTTGCTGGCGGAGGGCGGGTTTCATGGGGATGGAGGTGGACTGCGCCAAAAGCCACAGGCCCGTGGCCGGCGGGGCGCGCCAGCACACGGGCCTGTGGCCAGGACGCTAGCTGTTGTCGTCGGCCGCCGGGTTGCGGGCGGTCTGGCGCAGGAACAGGCGCGACACCGTCTGCGCCATCTGCTGGCGGGCCTCGCCATCGCTGGCATGCAGCTCGGCCAGCGTGCCATGCAGCATCTTCTGGGTCAGGCCCTTGCTGAGCGCTTCCAGCACCGATTCGACATCGGCACCCTTGGCCAGCAGCTTGCGGGCGCGGGCCAGCTCGGCGGCGCGCCAGTCGTCGGCCTGGGCGCGCAGGGCCTGGATCAGCGGCACGGTGGCGCGCTGGTCCAGCCAGTGGCTGAAGCTCTGCACGCCGGCGTCGATGATGGCCTCGGCCTGGGCGACGGCGGCCTGGCGCTTCTCACCGGCCGACTGCACCACGGCCGACAGGTCGTCGACGGTGTAGAGGTAGACGTCGGACAGCGAGGCCACCTCGGGCTCGATGTCGCGCGGCACGGCCAGGTCGACCATGAACATCGGCCGGTGGCGGCGGGCCTTCAGCGCGCTGCGCACCGCACCCAGGCCGATGATCGGCAGCGTGCTGGCGGTGCAGGAGACGATGGCGTCGAACTCATGCAGCCGCGCCGGCAGATCGGCCAGGCGGATGGATTCGGCGCCGAAGCGGCCGGCCAGCTTCTCGCCGCGCTCGAGCGTGCGGTTGGCGATGGCCATGCCCTTGGGCGTGCGCGCGGCGAAGTGCGTGGCCACCAGCTCGATCATCTCGCCGGCGCCGACGAACAGGATGCGGATGTCGCGCAGGTCTTCGAACAGCTGCGCCGCCAGCCGCACCGACGCGGCGGCCATGCTGATGCTGTGGGCGCCGATCTCGGTGCTGGTGCGCACATCCTTGGCCACCGAGAAGCTGCGCTGGAACAGCTGGTGCAGCGTGGTGCCCAGGGTGCCGGCGGCATCGGCCTCGCGCACGGCCTGCTTCATCTGGCCGAGGATCTGCGGCTCGCCCAGCACCATCGAATCCAGACCCGATGCCACGCGGAAGGCGTGGCGGGCGGCGTCGCGGTGCTCCAGCACATAGGTGTGGTGGCGCAATTGGTCGCCCGGCACACCGCCTTGCGCCGCCAGCCAGTCGATGGCGGGGGTGACCAGCTGGGTGACCTGGGCCGGATCGGCGGCCACGTACAGCTCGGTGCGGTTGCAGGTGGACAGCAGGGCGGCCTCGGGCACGGCGCGCATCAGGCGCTCGCGGAAGCCGCGCAGCGCCGGTGAGAGCTGTTCCGGCGAGAACGCAAAACGACCACGCATGTCGACTGGCGCGGTCGTGTGGTTCAGGCCCAGGGTGAACACACTCATGTCGGAATTATAGAATTTGGTGTCGTGCCAGCCGGTGGAATTGGCCGCAAAGCCCCGCGCTACCGTTGACGCCTGTCAATGAGAACAGCGGTTGATCGTCAAGTCAAGTTGACACTTTCCCGAGATTCCAGCCGATGGGCCCGCTCGACGCACTGTGGCACCTGCTGAACCTGCTGTTGCCGGCCGCCGGCCTGGGGGCGATCGCGGCGGGGCTGAGCAAGCTGCTGTGGCGCACCGCGCTGCGCGGCGTGGCCTGGAAGCGGCTGGCTGGCTGGGCCAGCGCCGGCGCCGGGCTGGCCTTGCTGGGTGGCCTGGTGATCACCGGGCGCGACGGCCGCATGGCCACCTACGCGGCGATGGTGCTGGCCAGTGCCGGCGCGCTGTGGTGGGCGGGCTTCGGCCCCGGCCGCCGCTGACGGCGCCGCTCAGGCCGGCAGCGCGGCGGTGACCACCGCACCGCGCAGCGAATGCGGCAGCGCCTGGGTGATGTTCACGTCGATCATCTGGCCGACCAGCCGCTGGCCCAGCGGGCCGCCGTCGAAGTTGACGATGCGGTTGCATTCGGTGCGGCCCATCAGCTCGGCGGCGCCGTCGGGCCCCGGCCGGCGGGCCGGGCCTTCGACCAGGATGCGCTGCACCGTGCCCACGCGGCTGGCGCTGATGCGCTGCACGTTCTGTTCGATCAGCGCCTGCAGTTGCTGCAGGCGCTTCAACTTCAGGTCCTGCGGTGTGTCGTCGGCCAGCGCGGCAGCCGGCGTGCCCGGCCGCGGGCTGAAGACGAAGCTGAAGCTCGCGTCGTAGCCCACGTCCTCGATCAGCTTCAGCGACTTCTGGTGGTCGTCCTCGGTCTCGCCAGGGAAGCCGACGATGAAGTCGGTGGACAGGCTGATGCCGGGCCGCACCGTGCGCAGCTTGCGGATGGTGCTCTTGTATTCGACGGCGGTGTAGCCGCGCTTCATCGCCATCAGGATGCGGTCGCTGCCATGTTGCACCGGCAGGTGCAGGTGGTCCACCAGCTTCGGCAGCTTGCCATAGGCGTCGATCAGCCGCTGGGTGAACTCGTTCGGGTGGCTGGTGGTGTAGCGGATGCGCTCGATGCCTGGGATGTCGTGCACGTACTCCAGCAGCAGGGCGAAGTCGGCGATCTCGCTGGTGCCGCCCATGCGGCCGCGGTAGGCGTTGACGTTCTGGCCCAGCAGGGTCACTTCCTTCACGCCCTGGTCGGCCAGACCGGCCACTTCCACCAGCACGTCGTCGAAGGGGCGGTGCACCTCCTCGCCGCGGGTGTAGGGCACCACGCAGTAGCTGCAGTACTTGCTGCAGCCTTCCATGATCGACACGAAGGCCGAGGCGCCGTCGGTGCGGGCCGGCGGCAGGTGGTCGAACTTCTCGATCTCGGGGAAGCTGATGTCCACCTGCGCCCGGCCCTGGGCCTGGCGCTGGGCCAGCAGCTGCGGCAGGCGGTGCAGAGTCTGCGGGCCGAACACCACGTCCACATAGGGCGCGCGGTCGATGATGGCCGCGCCTTCCTGGCTGGCCACGCAGCCGCCCACGCCGATCAGCACGCCCTTGGCCTTCAAATGCTTGACGCGGCCGAGGTCGGAGAACACCTTCTCCTGCGCCTTCTCGCGCACCGAGCAGGTGTTGAACAGGATCAGGTCGGCCTGCTCGGGGTCGGCGGTGGGCTCGTAGCCGTCGGCCACGCGCATCACGTCGGCCATCTTGTCGGCGTCGTACTCGTTCATCTGGCAGCCGAAGCTGCGGATGTAGACCTTCTTCGTCATCGCGGTGTCCTTGGGTGCCGGGCTTCAGCGGCGGGTCCAGGTCTGCGCGGCGGGGCTGAATTCCCAGCGCTGCGCTTCCTCGGGCGTGGTGGGCCAGGGCTTGCGCGCGGCCTCCTCGGGCGTGAGGATCCACACGTCGTGCACCAGGCCCGAGGGCTCGCGGGTGTAGTGCACCAGCAGTTTCTCGCCGACCAGCGCGCCCGACATCTGCAGCATGTTGTTGGCGCCGCGGATGCGCGCGCCGGGCGACAGCCGGTCGGCCTTGCCGTTGAGCAGCACCTCGGGCGGCTGGGTGACGACGAGCGCGCCGCGCAAGGCGGTGGCGGGGAACGGGCGGGAGGTCTGTGCGGCGGCCGTGCCAGCGATCAGCAACAGCAACGCGGCGGCCAGGACGGCCTGCGGAACACAGCGGAGCATGGTGTGGATCCAGGGGCTGTGGAAACAAACGGCCCGCATGCAGCGGGCCGGGCGTGGGACGCGATTCTACGGGGGCGGCCTCAGGGTGCCTGCCGCTGGTGCCACCACTCCATCACGCGCTGCAGCACGCAGAACAGCCCCAGCAGCACGCCGATGGCGATGCGTGTCCACCAGCTGCTGAGGCTGCCGTCGAAGGCGATCAGCGTCTGGATCGCCCCCAACGTCAGCACGCCCGAGACGCAGCCCGCCACCGTGCCCACGCCGCCCGACAGCAGCGCGCCGCCGATCACCACCGCGGCGATGGCGTCCAGTTCCAGCCCC
Source organism: Pseudaquabacterium pictum (assembly GCF_005403045.1). GTDB lineage: Bacteria > Pseudomonadota > Gammaproteobacteria > Burkholderiales > Burkholderiaceae_C > Pseudaquabacterium > Pseudaquabacterium pictum. The sequence continues at coordinate 258,516 of NZ_BJCL01000007.1, read as the reverse complement.
ATGCCGTGCAGGCCGTAGCCTGACAGGGTGTAGGTGCCGAACAGCAGGCCACCCAGCGCCGCGCAGCCGCTGCACAGCGCATACATGCCGATGCGGGTGGCCCGCACCGGCAGGCCCATCATGCGCGCCGAGCGCTCGCTGCCGCCGATGGCGTACACCGTGCGGCCGAACGTGGTGCCATGGGCCAGCCACACCGCGCCGGCCAGCACCGCGGCGGCCACCGCCACGCTGGGTGTCACCTCGCCCAGCGGGCCCAGCGGCAGCCGCGCCTGTGAGAAGGCTTCCAGCTGCGGATGGCGGATGGCGATCGAGTCGATGCTGATCAGGTAGCACAACCCACGCGCCAGGAACATGCCCGCCAGCGTGGCGATGAAGGGCGGCACCTCGAACACCTCCACCAGCACACCCTGCAGCGTGCCGAACACCAGGCCGCCCGCCAGGATGGCGGCCACCGCGGCGGCGGGCGGCCACTGCAGCGTCTCCACCAGCGCGGCCAGCACCATGGTGGCCAGGGCCACCACCGCGCCCACGCTCAGGTCGATGCCGCCGCCGAGGATGACGAACGACAGCCCGAGCGCGACGACGATCAGGAAGGCGTTGTCGATGAACAGGTTCAGGAAGACCTGGCCGCTGAAGAAGCCGTCGTAGGCCAGCGAGCCGGCGCCGAACATCAGCGCGAACAGCGCCACCGCCAGCAGGCTGGGCAGGGTGTGCAGGGTCAGGCGCGGCCCGCGCCCGGCCTGGGCGGTCAAGGCGCGCTCCCCGCGGCCGGCCCCGCCGGCGCCTTGGCCGGCCGCCATGGCAGCCAGGCCGGCGATTGCGCCAGGCACACCACCAGCACGACGACGGCCTTGACCACCAGGTTCACCTCCGGCGGCACGCCCATCGAGTAGATGGCGTAGGTCAGCGTCTGGATGATCAGCGCGCCCAGCACCGTGCCGCGCAGGCTGAAGCGCCCGCCCAGCAGCGAGGTGCCGCCCAGGGTGACGGCGAGGATGGCGTCCAGCTCCAGCAGCAGGCCGGCGTTGTTGCCGTCGGCGCTCTTGACGTTGCTGCTGATCATCAGCCCGGCCAGGCCCGCGGTGAGGCCGCAAAAGGCGTACACCCCCACCAGCAGCGCGCCGGCGCGGATGCCCGCCAGCCGCGCTGCCGCCGGATTGGCGCCGCTGGCCTGCACGAACAGGCCCAGCGCGCTGCGGTGCTTGAGCCCCCCCATCACCGCCGCCAGCGCCAGCGCCAGCCAGAACGCGAACGGCAGCCCCGCCAGGTAGCCGCCACCGATGACGTGGTACGGCGCGTAGTAGATGGTGACGATCTGGCCCTGGGTGATCAGCTGGGCGATGCCGCGGCCGGCCACCATCAGGATCAGCGTGGCGATGATCGGCTGGATGCCGGCCACGCCCACGAGCAGGCCGTTCCACAGGCCGCAGAGCACGGCCACGCCCAGCGCGGCCGCCAGCGCCAGCACCATCGGCGTGTGGGCCACATAGACCTGGCGGCCGTCCTCGATGACCAGCGTGCCGCCGATCAGCGTGGCGGCCACCGCGGCGGCGATGGCCACCACCGCGCCCACCGAGATGTCGATGCCGCGGGTGGCGATCACCATCGTCATGCCCAGGGCCACGGTGATCAGCGGCGCGGCGCGGTTGGCGATGTCGACCAGCGGCCCGACGAGGTGGCCGTCGCGCCAGCCCAGCGCGAAGAAGCCGGGGTGGAAGGCGGCATTGAGCAGCAGCAGGGCGACCAGCGTGATGACAGGCCAGCGCAGCGGGTGGTTCATGCCGCGGCTCCCGAGACGGCGATGGGGGCAGCGCCTGCCGGCGCCTCGGTGATGATGGCCATCACCTCGCCTTCGCTGAGGCCGGCCGCGTGGCGCTCGGCGACGATGCGGCGCTCGCGCAGCACGGCCACCCGGTGGCTGACGCGCAGCACCTCGGGGATCTCCGATGAGATGAAGACCAGCGCCATGCCGCGCCGGCACAGCTGCAGCACCTGGTCCATGATCTCCTGCTTGGCGGCGATGTCGATGCCGCGGGTGGGTTCGTCCAGGATGAGCACGCGCGGCGCGGTGGCCAGCCAGCGGGCCAGCACCGCCTTCTGCTGGTTGCCGCCCGAGAGCTGGCCGATCGGCACCTCGGCATCGGCAGTCTTGATGCCCAGTTCCTGGATCAGCCGTGTGGCCAGCGCCACCTGCTCGGCCCGCGGGATGAAGTGGCGCCAGCCGCGCTGGGCCTGCAGCGCCAGCACGATGTTCTCGCGCACCGACAGCTCGGCCACGATGCCCTCGGTCTTGCGCTCCTCCGGGCAGAAGGCCAGGTGCCGGCGCACCGCGTCGGCCGGGTGGCGCAGCTGGCAGGGCTGGCCGTCGACCAGCAGCTGGCCCTGGTCGCTGCGCTGGGCGCCGAAGAGCAGCCGCGCGGTCTCGGTGCGGCCCGAGCCCAGCAGGCCGGCCAGGCCCAGCACCTCGCCGCGGCGCAGTGTCAGGTCAAAGGGCTGCATCTGCCCGCGCTGGGCCAGGCCCCGGGCGGCCAGCGCGGGCGCGGCATCGTCGCGGGAGGGCAGGGGTGCCTGGCCGGCGCTGTCGTGGCTGAATTCGCGGCCGACCATCAGGCTCACCAGGCGCAGGCGCGGCAATTCGGTGGTGAGGTACTCGCCCACGGTGCGGCCGTTGCGCATCACGGTGATGCGGTCGGCCAGGGCGTAGACCTGGTCGAGGAAGTGGGTGACGAAGAGGATGGCCACGCCCTGCCCGCGCAGCCGGCGCAGCACGGTGAAGAGCTGCGCCGTCTCGGCATCGTCCAGGCTGCTGGTGGGCTCGTCGAGGATCAGCACCTGCGCCTGCTGGCTCACGGCCCGGGCGATGGCCACCATCTGCTGCACGGCCACCGGCAGCTCACCCAGCGGCCGCCGCACATCGGCCTGCACCTGCAGGCCGGCGAGGGTCTCCCGGGCCTGGGCATGGGCCCGCGCCCAGTCGATCCAGCCCCAGCGCCTGGGCAGCCGGCCGGCCAGGATGTTCTCGCTGGCCGACAGGTTGGGGCAGAGGTTGATCTCCTGGTAGACCGTGGCGATGCCCAGGCGCTGCGCGGCCAGCGGCGTGGCCGGCGCGATCGGCCGGCCCTGCAGCAGCGTCTGGCCGGCGTCGGGCGGGTGCACGCCGGTCAGGGCCTTGATCAGCGTGGACTTGCCCGCGCCGTTCTGGCCCATCAGGGCATGCACCTCGCCGGCACGCAGGCGCAGCGCGGCATCCTGCAGCGCCGCCACGCCGGGAAAGCGCTTGTCGATGCCGCGCAGCTCCAGCACCGGTGCGCTGCCGGCGTCGACGTGGACGGTCAGGCTCACGGCCAATGTCAGTACTTGCGGTTGGGGAATTCCTTGGCCGCGATGTCGGCAGTGAAGATGCCTTCCTTGGTGTTGATGCGCTTGGGCAGCGGCTTGCCGGCGACCACGTCCTTGACGATGTCCATCAGCTGCGGGCCGAGCAGCGGGTTGCACTCGACGCTGACATTCATCTTGCCGGCCATCATCGCCTCGAAGGCGCCCTTGACGGCGTCCACCGAGATCACGATCACATCCTTGCCCGGCTTCATGCCGGCTTCCTCGATGGCCTGGATGGCGCCGATGGCCATGTCGTCGTTGTGCGCGTAGAGCACGTTGATCTTCTTGCCCTCGGCCTTCAGGAAGGCTTCCATCACCTCCTTGCCCTTGGCGCGGGTGAAGTCGCCGGTCTGGCTGCGGATGATCTTGTAGCTGCCCTTGCCGGCGATGACCTCCTCGAAGCCCTTCTTGCGCTCGATGGCCGGGGCCGAGCCCACGGTGCCCTGCAGCTCGACGATGTGGACCACGTCACCCTTGACGTTGTCGAGCATCCACCGGGCAGCCTTGCGGCCTTCCTCGGTGAAGTCGCTGCCGATCATCGTGACGTAGAGCGACGGGTCGCTGGTCTCGATGCTGCGGTCGGTCAGCACCACCGGGATCTTGGCGGCCTTGGCCTCCTTGAGCACCGTGTCCCAGCCGGTGGTGACCACCGGCGCGAAGGCGATCACGTCGACCTTCTGCGCGATGTAGCTGCGGATGGCCTTGATCTGGTTCTCCTGCTTCTGCTGGGCGTCGCTGAACTTCAGGTTGATGCCGGCCTTGGCGGCGGCGTCCTTGATGCTGGCGGTGTTGGCGGTGCGCCATTCGCTCTCGGCACCCACCTGGGCGAAGCCCAGCGTGAGCTTCTTCTGGGCGAAGGCGGGTGTCGTCAGCGACAGGGCCAGGGCAGCGCCGGCCAGGGCAGCCAGCGCGTGGCGGCGGGGAAAGTGGTTCATGGGTCAGTCTCCTGGTTGTGGTCTTGAGGGGGCCGATCGAGCGGCTCTGCGGGGATCGTGCCGGGCCCGGGCACGGGCGGGGGAGTGCCGGTGTCAGCCGTAGGTGGCCGCGTTCCAGCGCAGTTCCTGCTTGAGTTGCGGCACCTGGGTGTGGGCGCCGATGTGGACGAACTCGATGTCGAACATCTCGGCCAGCGTGCGCCACTGGTCGATGGCGATGTGCTGGCTGAAGACGGTGTGGTGGGCGCCGCCGGCATGGATCCAGGCCTCGGTGCCGGTGAAGAGATCGGGCAGCGGCCGGTAGACCGCCCGCGCGGTGGGCAGGCGCGGCAGGTCGTGCGGCGGGGCCAGCACATCCAGCTCGTGCGAGATCAGGCGGAAGCGCGGGCCCAGGTCGATCAGCGTGCTGTGCACCGCGGCACCGGGCCGGGCCGAGAACAGCAGGCGCGCGGGGTCGTCCTTCTTGCCGATGGACAGCGGCTGCACATCCAGCACGGGCCGGGCCTCGGCGGCGATGCTGGGGCACACCTCCAGCATGTGGGCGCCGATCACCAGCTCCTGGCCGGGCGTGAGGTCGTAGGTGTAGTCCTCCATGAAGCTGGCGCCGCCGGGGCGGCCTGCGCCCATCACCTTGGCCGCGCGCAGCAGTGCGGCGGTCTTCCAGTCGCCCTCGGCGCCGAAGCCGTAGCCCTGCTGCATCAACCGCTGCACCGCCAGGCCGGGCAGCTGCGCCAGGCCATGCAGGTTCTCGAAGGTGGTGGTGAAGGCGCCGAAGCCGCCTGCATCGAGGAAGCCCTTCAGGCCCAGCTCGATGCGTGCGGCATCGTGCAGCTGGGCGCGCCTGGCGCCGCCGGCGCGCACGGCCTCGGTGAGGGTGTAGGTGCCTTCGTACTCGTCGAGCAGCGCGTTCACCGCGGTGTCGGCCACGCCGTCGACCGCGGCCGCCAGCTCGCCCAGGCTCCAGCCGTTGACGGCGTAGCCGAAGCGCATCTGCGCCTCGACCTTGTCGCCCTCGGTCACCGCCACCTCGCGCATGTTGTCGCCGAAGCGGGCCACCTTGAGCTGGCGGCTGTCGTGCACCGCGGCGGCCACGCGGGCCCAGGCATCCAGGCGCTGCTGCACCCGGGCGTCCTGCCAGTGGCCGGCCACCACGGCATGGGCGCGGCGCAGGCGGGCGGCGATGTGGCCGTACTCGCGCCCGCCGTGGGCCGTCTGGTTCAGGTTCATGAAGTTCATGTCCATCGTGGCCCAGGGCACCTCGACATTGAACTGGGTGTGCAGCTGCATGAACGGCTTCTGCAGCGCCGCCAGGCCGGCGATCCACATGCGCGCCGGCGAGAAGGTGTGCATCCAGGTCAGCAGGCCGGCACAGCGCGGGTCGTTGTTGGCCTCGCGGCACAGCGCCAGGATGCCGTCGCTGTCGGTCACCGTGGGCTTGAGCACCACGCGGGCGGGCAGGGTGCCGGCGGCGTTCAGGCCGGCGGCGATCTGCTCGGCATGGGCGGCCACCTGCTGCAGTGTCTTGGGGCCGTACAGGTGCTGGCTGCCGACGACGAGCCAGAGGTCGATGTGGGGATAGATCATGGGGGTGTCCGTGGGGTCGGGTCGGTCAAGGCGGGCCGTCAGTGCTGGCCGTCACCGCTGGCCGTAGTAGGCGTGGCGGCCGTGCTTGCGCAGGTGGTGCTTGTCGAGCAGGTGGTCGGCGATGGGGCCGCGCTGCGGCGCCAGCAGCCGGGTGTAGAGCGCCATGCGGGCCACTTCCTCCAGCACCACGGCGTTGTGCACCGCGTTGTCGGCGCTGCGGCCCCAGGCGAAGGGCGCGTGCTCGGCCACCAGCACGCCGGGGCAGGCCAGCGGATCGGTGTCGCCCACCGTCTGCACGATCACGCGGCCGGTTTCCAGCTCGTAGTCGCCTTCCACTTCGGCACGGGTCAGCGAGCGGGCGCAGGGGATGGCGCCGTGGAAGTGGTCGGCATGGGTGGTGCCCAGCGCGGGAATCGCCAGCCCGGCCTGGGCCCAGGCCGTGGCATGGGTGGAATGGGTGTGCACGATGCCGCCCAGCTGCGGCCAGGCGCGGTAGAGGTGCAGGTGGGTGGGCGTGTCCGACGACGGCCGCAGGCTGCCGTGCACCTGCGCGCCGGCCAGCGTGAGCACCACGATGTCGTCCACCGTCAGGCGGTCGTAGGCCACGCCGCTGGGCTTGATGGCGACCAAGCCGCGCGCGGCGTCGAAGGCGCTGACATTGCCCCAGGTGAAGGTGACCAGGCCGTGGCGCGGCAGCGCCAGGTTGGCCTGCAGCACCTGCTCGCGCAGGGCCAGGGTGTCGGAGGTGCTGCTCATGCCAGGCTCCAGGCGGGGGCTGCGTACAGCGGCTCGGTGCGCTCGGCCCAGGCCTGGTACCGGCGGTACTGCGCGTCCAGCAGCGCCGCGCGGGCCGGGTCGGGCCGGTGGGTGCGTTCCACTGGGCTGGCCATCGCCGCCTGGGCGCTGGCCACGTCGGCATGGGCGCCGGCAGCCACCGCGCCGAACAGCGCCGCACCCAGCGCGCAGCACTGGTCGGAGGCCACCACGTCGACCTCGCGGTCGAGCACGTCGGCCAGCAGCTGCATGATGGCCGGCGACTTGCGTGCGATGCCGCCCAGCGTCAGCACCCGCTGCACCGGCACGCCCTGCGTGGTGAAGCACTCGGTGATGGCGCGGGCGCCGAAGGCGGTGGCCGCGGCCAGGCCGCCGAACAGCGCGGGCATGTCGGTGCCCAGCGTCAGGTGGCCGATCACGCCCTGCAGCCGCTGGTTGGCGCCGGGCGTGCGGCGGCCGTTGATCCAGTCCAGCACCAGGGGCCAGTCCTGTGGCTGGGTGTGGGCGGCCCACTCGGCGGTGAGGGCGGGCAGGATCTCGTCGCGCAGCCCGCCCAGCGCCGCGGCCGAGCCGGGCAGGCGCGCGGCGGCGAAGTCCAGCGTCCAGGCCAGGCCATCGGCCAGCCAGGCATAGAGGTCACCGAAAGCCGACTGCCCGGCCTCCAGGCCCACCCAGCCCGGCAGCACCGAGCCATCCACCTGGCCGCAGATGCCGGCGATGGTGCGGCCGCCCAGCTGCGCGGCATCGGCCACCAGGATGTCGCAGGTGGAGGTCCCGATCACCTTGACCAGGGTGGAGGGCTGGGCGCCCGCGCCCACCGCGCCCATGTGGCAATCGAAGGCACCGCCGCTGACCACGGTGGCGGCCGGCAGGCCCAGGCGGTTGGCCCAGGCCGCGCTGAGCCGGCCCACCGGCACATCGGCCGTCTGCGTGGCGGTGAACAGCGGCGCCGGCAGGTGGCGGGTGAGCAGCGGGTCCAGCGCGGTCAGGAAGCCGGCATCGGGCAGGCCGCCCCAGGTGTCGGACCACAGGCTCTTGTGGCCGGCGGCGCAGCGGCCGCGCGGCAGCTGGGCCGGCGCCGTGCGGTCGGTCAGCAGGGCGGGCACCCAGTCGCACAGTTCCACCCAGCTGCGGGCGGCGGCACACACCGCCTGGTTGGCGCGGCTGACGTGCAGGATCTTGGCCCAGAACCATTCCGACGAGTACACGCCGCCGGCAAAGCGGGTGTAGTCGGGGAAGCGCCCGCCATGGGCGAGGGTGTTGATCGCCTCGGCCTCGGCGATGGCGGTGTGGTCCTTCCACAGCACGAACATCGCGTCCGGGTCGTCGGCGAACTCCGGCCGCAGGGCCAGCACCCGGCCGGCTTCGTCCACCGGTGCGGGCGTGGAGCCGGTGCTGTCCACGCCCAGGCCCACCACCTGCCGGCAGCCGGCGGCGCCCAGGTCACGGGCCACGGTTTGCACCGCCGCGGTGAGCGACTCGGTGTAGTCCAGCGGGTGGTGGCGAAAGCGCTGGGCGCGGGCATCGCTGTAGTGGCCGGCCTGCCAGCGCGGGTAGGCCGCCACGGCGGTGGCCAGCTCGGCGCCGTCGCGGCAGCGCACCGCCAGGGCACGCACCGAGTCGCTGCCGAAATCCAGGCCGATACTGATGGCGTCGGGGTTTTTCAAGGGGGTCGTCGGTGGATTGGAAACTCGGAGCCGATGCTAGTTTCCGCGGCCGGAATCGACCCGGTGCTGGTTGGCTGTGGATATTGAAAATCCAGCTGATCCGACATGGATGCCACCGCTGACTTGACCGGAAGTCCATGGACGATAGGACTGCTGCAAGCGCTGGCGATTCAGCCTCGCACCCTGCTGAATCCGGTGATGACCGGCCAAAGATATGGATAAAATGGCTTCTTTCGTGCCAATCAGGGTCGACCCTGTGATGGCCAAATCCCGGGACATTTACGCTGCCGCTCGGCGCTGGATTTGGCGCCATGTCGCACCATCCAGCCAACCTTCAGGGGTTTTCGCCTGGCGGGTTGGCGGGGTATTGGATATTCATGTCGATGCCGCCGACATATTCGTGCAACGGGTTTGTCCGGTGGGGCGGCAAGACACATCCGGCATGCCGGAAGGAGACAATCAAATGAAGCTGATCAAGACCTGGTGGGCCCTGGGCCTGGTGGCCATGGCGGTGGTGGCCGGCGTGCCGGCGCAGGCGCAGGACAAGGGCACCATCGGCATCTCGATGCCGACCAAGAGCTCGGCGCGCTGGATCGCCGACGGCGACAACATGGTCAAGGTGCTCAAGGAGCGCGGCTACAAGACCGACCTGCAGTACGCCGACGACGACATCCCCAACCAGCTGGCCCAGGTGGAGAACATGGTCACCAAGGGCGTGAAGGTGCTGGTGATCGCGTCGATCGACGGCACCACGCTGTCCAAGGCGCTGCAGAACGCAGCCGACAAGGGCGTCAAGGTCATCGCCTACGACCGCCTGATCAAGGGCAGCAAGAACGTCGACTACTACGCCACCTTCGACAACTTCCAGGTCGGCGTGCAGCAGGCCACCTCCATCGTCGACAAGCTGGGGTTGAAGGCCGGCAAGGGCCCGTTCAACATCGAGCTGTTCGGCGGCAGCCCCGACGACAACAACGCCTTCTTCTTCTACGACGGCGCGATGAGCGTGCTCAAGCCCCACATCGACAGCGGCAAGCTGGTGGTGCGCAGCAAGCAGATGGGCATGGACAAGGTCGGCACGCTGCGCTGGGACGGCGCGGTGGCCCAGGCGCGCATGGACAACCTGCTCTCGGCCTTCTACGGCAAGGAGAAGGTGCACGCCGTGCTGAGCCCGTACGACGGCCTGTCCATCGGCATCCTGTCCAGCCTGAAGGGCGTGGGCTACTGCACCGCGCAGCAGCCCTGCCCGGTGGTGAGCGGCCAGGATGCCGAGGTGCCCTCGGTCAAGAGCATCCTCAAGGGTGAGCAGTTCTCCACCATCTTCAAGGACACGCGGGAGCTGGCCAAGGTCACGGCCAACATGGTCGACGCCGTGCTGTCGGGCAAGCAGCCCGAGTTGAACGACACCAAGACCTACAACAACGGCGTGAAGGTGGTGCCCAGCTACCTGCTCAAGCCGGTGTCGGTGGACGCCGGCAACTGGAAGAAGGTGTTGGTCGACAGCGGCTACTACAAGGAATCGCAGATCAAGTGAGGAGGCGCATCCGCAGGCCGCGCGCGCCCCGCGCCATGGCCTGGATGTGACCCACGATGCACCAGCCCCTGCTCGAGATGCGCGCCATCCGCCGGACGTTTCCGGGCGTGGTGGCGCTCGACCGCGTCAACCTGCGCGTGGCCACCGGCGAGATCCATGCCCTGGTGGGCGAGAACGGCGCCGGCAAGTCCACGCTGATGAAGGTGCTCTCGGGCGTGCACCCGGCTGGCAGCTACACCGGCGACATCGTCTTCGACGGCGCGGTGCGGCAGTTCGCCGGCATCCGCGACAGCGAGGCCCTGGGCATCATCATCATCCACCAGGAGCTGGCCCTGGTGCCGCAGCTGTCGATCGCCGAGAACCTGTTCCTCGGCCATGAGATCGCCCGCCACGGCGTGGTCGATGCGGGCGCCAGCTTCGCCCGCGCCCGGGAACTGCTGGCCAAGGTGGGGCTGGCGCTGTCGCCGGCCACGCCGGTGGGCCAGCTGGGCGTGGGCCAGCAGCAGCTGGTGGAGATTGCCAAGGCGCTGGCCAAGCAGGTGCGGCTGCTGATCCTCGACGAGCCCACCGCCAGCCTCAACGAGCGCGACAGCCAGGCGCTGCTCACGCTGCTGCTGGAGCTCAAGGCCCGGGGCATCACCTGCATCCTGATCTCGCACAAGCTCAACGAGATCGCCCGCGTGGCCGACACGGTGACAGTGCTGCGCGACGGCAGCACCGTCGAATCGATCGACTGTCGCAGCACCCCGGTTGACGAGGACCGCATCATCCGCGGCATGGTCGGCCGCGCCATGGCCGACCGCTACCCGCCGCGCACCCCCGCCATCGGCGAGACGGTGCTGGCGGTGCGCGGCTGGCGGGTGCACGACCCCGAGCGCCCCGAGCGCGCGGTGATCAAGGGCGTCGACCTCGACCTGCGCCGCGGCGAGATCCTGGGCATCGCCGGCCTGATGGGCGCGGGCCGCACCGAGTTTGCGATGAGCCTGTTCGGCCGGGCCTGGGGTGCGCGCATCTCCGGCCGGGTGCAGCTCAACGGCCGCGATGTGGACCTGCGCACCGTGCCGCAGGCCGTGGCCGCGGGTCTGGCCTATGTCACCGAAGACCGCAAGGGCAGCGGCCTGGTGCTCGACGGCGACCTGCGCTTCAACATCCCACTGGCCCGGCTGGCCGGCGTGGCGCGCTGGGGCGTGATCGACAGGGGGCGCGAACATGGCGTGGCCCAGGGCTTCCGCGAGCGGCTGCGCATCCGCAGCGCCGGCACCACCCAGCGCGTGGTCAACCTCTCGGGCGGCAACCAGCAGAAGGTGGTGCTGGCCAAGTGGCTGTTCACCGACCCGCAGGTGCTGATCCTCGACGAGCCCACCCGCGGCATCGACGTCGGTGCCAAGTACGAGATCTATGCCCTCATCGCCCAGCTGGCCGCCGAGGGCCGCAGCGTCATCGTCATCTCGTCCGAGATGCCGGAGCTGCTGGGCATCACCGACCGCATCCTGGTGATGTGCGAGGGCCGCTTCGTCGCCGAGATGCCCACGGCCGACGCCTCGCAGGAAGCCATCATGAAGGCGATCATGACCGCCAGCCGCCAAGCCGCATGAACACCACCACGATCACCAAGCCCACGCCCGCGGCCGAGGCCGCGCCCGGCGTGCTGGCCCACCTGAAGCACCACCTGCGCGAGTACGGCATGCTGGGCTCGCTGCTGGCGATCATGGCCTTCTTCCAGGTCATGACCGACGGCACGCTGATGCAGCCGCTGAACCTGACCAACCTGGTGCTGCAGAACAGCTACATCGTCATCATGGCGCTGGGCATGCTGCTGGTGATCGTGGCCGGCCACATCGATCTGTCGGTGGGCTCGGTGTGCGGCTTCGTCGGCGCGCTGGCCGCGGTGCTGATGGTGCAGCTGGAGTGGCATCCGCTGCCGGCCACGCTGCTGTGCCTGGTGGTGGGCGGGGTGATCGGCGCGGCCCAGGGATGGTTTGTGGCCTACCTGCACATCCCGTCGTTCATCGTCACGCTGGCGGGCATGCTGGTGTTCAAGGGGCTGGCGCTGGCGCTGCTGCAGGGCCAGTCGCTCGGGCCGTTCCCCGATGGCTTCCAGAAGCTCAGCTCCGGCTTCGTGCCCGAGCTGCTGGCCGATTCCGGCCTGCGCCTGACCTCGCTGCTGCTGGGGGCGCTGGTCACGGTGGCGCTGGCGCTGGCCGCCTGGCGCCAGCGCCTGGCGCAGCAACGGCATGGCCTCGCGGTCGAGCCGGGCCTGCTGTTTGCGGGCCGCACGCTGCTGTTCTCGGCGCTGCTGATGCTGCTGGTCTGGCTGATGTCCACCTACAAGGGCCTGCCCAATGTGCTGGTGGTGATGGGCGCGCTGATCCTCGTGTTCGACTTCGTCACCCAGCGCACGGTGCTGGGCCGGCGCATCTATGCGCTGGGCGGCAACGAGAAGGCGGCGCGGCTGTCGGGCATCCGCACCGAGCGGCTGGCGTTTGCCGCCTTCGTCAACATGGGCATGCTCGCGGCGCTGGCGGGCCTGGTGTTCGCCGCGCGGCTGAACACGGCCACGCCCAAGGCCGGCCTGGGCTTCGAGCTGGACGTGATCGCGGCCTGCTTCATCGGTGGCGCCTCGGCCTCGGGCGGCGTGGGCAAAGTGATGGGCGCGGTGATCGGCGCCTTCATCATGGGCGTGATGAACAACGGCATGTCCATCCTCGGCGTGGGCATCGACTACCAGCAGGTCATCAAGGGCCTGGTGCTGCTGGGCGCGGTGGCCTTCGACGTGCTCAACAACCGCCACGGCAAGGCCTGACCGCAATGGCCCCGCGCCGCCTGCCCCAGGCCTCGGCCCAGCAGCTCAACCCGCTGCTGCCGGGCTACTCGTTCAACCTGTACCTGGTGGCCGGGCTCACGCCGATCGAGCGCGGCGGCACGCTCGACTTCACCATCGACCGCCCCGGCGGCATGAAGGGCTGGATCATCAACCTCACGGTGCAGGGCCAGGGCAGCGTGCGTGATGGCGACCAGACCTCCGAATTCGGCCTGGGCGACGTGCTGCTGTTCCCGGCCGGCACGCCGCACTACTATGGCCGCGCGCCCGACAGCGACAGCTGGTACCACCGCTGGGTGTACTTCCGCCCGCGCGGCTTCTGGGCCGCCTGGCTGCAGTGGCCCACGCGCGCCGGCGGCAAGGTGGGGCGGCTGCACCTGGCCGACCCGGCGCTGCGGCGTGAGTTCGAGCAGCTGTTCATCGACATCGACACCACCCACCGCGGCGGCAAGCGCACCTCGGAAGAGCTGGCGATCAACCTGCTGGAACGGCTGCTGATCCGTTGCCACGAGGAGATGCCGGGCTTCCAGTCACGCCCGCTCGACCCGCGGGTGCTGGCGGCCTGCCAGCACATCGCCAACCACCTGGCGCGCGAGCTCACGCTCGACGAGATCGCCCAGCATGTGTGCCTGTCGCCGTCGCGCCTGGCGCACCTGTTCCGCGACCAGATGGGCGTGAGCCTGGTGCGCTGGCGCGAGGACCAGCGCGTCATCCTGGCCAAGCACATGCTGCAGAGCACCACCGCGCCGGTGTCGGCGATCGCCGGGCGGGTGGGCTACGACGACCAGCTCTACTTCTCCCGCGTGTTCCGCAAGCGGGTGGGGGTCAGCCCGACCGAGTTCCGCCGCAGCAGCGAGGAGGCGCACGATCCCTGGGGCGACTTGCCCGCCGCCGGAGCGCCCGCATGAGCGCCGGGCCGGCAGAGGTGCAGGTCGTGGAGCTGGTCGGCGCGGACGGCCTGCGCCTGCGTTTGCTCGACATCGGCGCCACCTGGTGGTCGCTGCAGGTGCCGGTGCCGGGGGAGCCGCAGCCGCGCGAGGTGCTGCTGGGCGGCGCCACGCCCGACTGGCACCTGCGCAACCACGCCTACCTGGGCGCCACCGTCGGCCGGGTGGCCAACCGCATCGCCGGTGCGGCGATCGACCGTGACGGCCAGCACTGGGCGCTGCAGCCGCAGCCCGGCTCGCCGCACCAGCTGCACGGCGGGCCCGATGGCTACGACCGCCGGCGCTGGCAGCTGTGCGATCGCCGCACCGACAGCGCCAGCTGGACGCTGCACTCGCCCGCCGGCGACCAGGGCTTCCCGGGCGCGCTCGACATCGCGGTGACGGTGACGCTGTGCGGCGGCGGCGTCATCGAACAGCAGTTCCAGGCGCGCTGCAACGCGCCCACGCCGGTGTGCCTCACCAACCACGCCTACTTCAACCTCGACGGCCGGACCGGCGATGTGCGCCGGCACCGCCTGCAGATCGACGCCAGCCATGTGGCGCCGGTGGACGACAGCCTGATTCCGCACGGCGTCCTCGACCCGGTGGACGGCGGTGCCTTCGACTTCCGCACGCTGCGCCGCATCGACGACCGGGCTGCGGGCATCTACGACCATGGCCTGCTGCTCACGCCCCAGACCCGGCCGATGCAGCACCCGGCCGCGGTGCTGGTCTCGGCCGATGCGCGGCTGTGGATGCGGCTGTTCACCACGATGCCGTCGCTGCAGCTCTACACCGGCGGCCACCTCGCGGGCGAGCCCGCCCGCGATGGCGGTGCGCTGGCGGCCCACGCCGGCCTCGCGCTGGAGCCGCAATGGCTGCCCGACAGCGTGCACCACCCGGAGTGGCCGCAGCCGCCAGTCTGGCTGCTGCCCGGCCAGGTCTGGCAGCACACGCTGCGGCTGGCCTTCGACACGCCGCCGGCCTGAGGCGTGCGCACCATGAAGAAAGCCCGCCGGCTTGGGGCCGGCGGGCTTTCAGGTGTTGGTGGCGCTTCAGGGATTCGAACCCCGGACCTGCGGATTATGATTCCGTCGCTCTAACCGACTGAGCTAAAGCGCCATGAGCCCGCCATTATAGCGGCTGATTTCGCGGGCTTCATCGCCGCTTCCAACGCACTTCCATAAATGTTCAGCTTCTTCAAGAAAAAGTCGGCATCCCCGCCCGAGGCCGCACCCGCGCCACCGGCAGCCGCGCCTGCCGACGCGCCACCGGCTGCCGAGGGCGGCGGCTCATGGTGGAAGACCGCGGTCAACAAGCTCACCGGCGCGCCAGCGGCACCGGCCGAGCAGCATGCACCGGTCGCATCCCAGGCACCAGCGCTGGCACCGGCACCAGCGCCAGCGCCTGCAGCCACCCCGGTGCTGCCGGTGGTCGAGGCCGCGCCGCCCGCCCCGCCGCCCGCCCGCCAGAGCTGGCTCGACAAGCTGCGCAACGGCCTGCGCAAGACCAGCAGCGGCATCGCCCAGGTCTTCACCGGCACGCAGATCGACGATGCGCTGTACGAAGAGCTGGAATCGGCCCTGCTGATGGCCGATGCCGGCGTCAAGGCCACCGAGTTCCTGCTGTCCGACCTGAAGCGCCGGGTGAAGGACGCCAAGGCCACCGACCCGGCGCGGGTGAAGGCGCTGCTGGGCGATGCGCTGACCGAACTGCTGCAGCCACTGGAGAAGGCGCTGGTGGTCGGCGAATTCCAGCCCACGGTGATGATGGTGGTCGGCGTCAACGGCGCCGGCAAGACCACCAGCATCGGCAAGCTCACCCGCCACCTGGCCGATGCCGAGCAGACCGTGTTGCTGGCCGCCGCCGACACCTTCCGCGCCGCCGCGCGCGAGCAGCTGGCCGTGTGGGCTGACCGCAACCGGGTCGAGATCATCAGCCAGGAGGGCGCCGACCCGGCGGCGGTGGCATTCGATGCGGTGAGCGCCGGCAAGGCCCGCAAGCGCGACGTGGTGATCGCCGACACCGCCGGCCGCCTGCCCACCCAGCTGCACCTGATGGAGGAGCTGAAGAAGATCAAGCGCGTGATCACCAAGGCCGATGCCGGCGCGCCGCACCAGGTGCTGCTGGTGGTCGATGGCAACACCGGCCAGAACGCGCTGACCCAGGTGAAGGCCTTCGACGATGCGCTGGGCCTCACCGGCCTGATCGTCACCAAGCTCGATGGCACGGCCAAGGGCGGTGTGCTGGCGGCGATCGCCCGCGAGCGGCCGGTGCCGGTCTACTTCATCGGCGTGGGCGAGAAGCTGGAAGACCTGCAGACCTTCAGCGCGCGCGAGTTCGCCCAGGCGCTGCTGAGCTGATCACGGGCTGTCGAAGCGGCAGGCCAGCAGGCTGACCACGCTGCCTGTGGCCGCCACGCCAGCCACCTGCACCCGCGGCTCCAGCAGGTTGCGGTGGTGCTCTGGCGAGCGCTGCCACGCCGCCACCACCCGCGCCGGCTGCAGCGAGCCGGCGGCCAGGTTCTCCACGCACAGCCGTGCGCCGCTGCGGTCGAAGCGCTGCTGGAAGCCGCCGTGGCTGAGCCGGCCCTGCTGCGCCATTGCCTGGCTGTGGGCCAGGGTGATGGCCTGCAGCCGGTCGTCGGCCACCAGCGGCACCAGACCCTGGCTGACGCGGTAGCGGTTCACCTCGGCCAGCACGCCGGTGGCCAGGTCGGGCGCCTCCCCGGCCCGTGCCGGGATGGGTGGCAGCGCCAGGCACAGGGCCAGGGCGGCGCCGGCGCGGCGCGCGAAGGGGTGGATGTGGCTCACCTCAGGTTGTCGGCCGCAGCGCGCGTCCGCTGCAGCCGCGGCCGTGATGTTGTGCCTGCACATCCCGGCCCGGTGGCCGATATGCAGAGGTGCTGTCTTCAACTGTTCCGTCCCGTGCCTGTCCGCAGTGCGGCCTGCGCCTGCGCCGCACCCGCCGGCTGGTCGCCGATCTGGCGCCGCAACTGGACGCCGACCTGCGCCGCTACCGCTGCCGTGCGGCCAGCTGCGGCTGGACCGGCCTGCTGCCGCGTGGCCGCCACCCGGTGCCGGTGGTGCCCGCCGTGCGTGCGCCGGGGCTGCCCCAGCGTGTGCGCCAGGGGCTGTGGCTGCTGGTCGGCGGCGCCGTCGCCTGCGCCGTGCCGGCCGCGGTGGTGGTGCTGATGGCCGTGGGCCACCAGGCCGACCAGGCCGCACTGCGGGACGTGCCGGAGGGCGTCAGCCATGATGGCCGGCCGGTGCCTGCCGCGCTGGCCAGGCCGCTGCCCCGGGCCGCTGCCGAGCCGGCGCCCGACGGCCCGGCGCTGGCGGTGCGCGAGGGCTGCGCCTGGGGCCAGCCCGGCCGCATGCCCTACCGCGGCACCACCGCCCAGGCCCTGCGCGCGGCGAGGCTGCCGCCCGAGGTGGTGCAGGAGGTGGCGCGGCGGCGCGCAGCGCGTGCCATCACCGACCGGGTGGAGATCCGCACCGGTGCGATCCGTGCCGTCGGCGATGGCCGCGAGTTCAATCCGCGGTCATTCGCGATGACCTACGGCCACACCCTGTGCGTGGGCGCCCGGGTCAACTTCGCGTCTGGCCATGTGGAGCGTGGCGACCTGTACGAGGTGCGGGATGCGCGCGGCCAGCTGCACGCGGTGATGGTGCCCGATGTCTGCGGCAATGTGTCGGTGCTGGGCGCGCGCGGCGAGAAGGTCGACAAGCGGGCGCTGACGGCGGCCCAGGCTGCGCGGGGCGGGCCGGTGCCCTGGGTCGGCCTGGCGGCCGATGCGGCGCCGCGGCTGCCCTGGCTGACCGGCGTGCGCCATGCACTGGGCCTGGAGGACGGCGGGCGCCGCGGCGGTGGCAAGCCGGGCACTGCAGTGCGGCAGAGCGTGGACGGTGCGCGTGCGGTGCCCGAGCCGGGCACGCTGGGCGTGGTGGCGCTGGCGCTGGTGGTGCTGGCCCTGCAGCGCCGGCTCTCGCACGGCCTCGCGGCGGTCAGCCGCCGAGCCCCTTCATCCCGCCCATGCGCTTCATCATCTTCATCAGGCCGCCGCCCTTCATCTTCTTCATCATCCCCTGCATCTGCTCGAACTGGTTCAGCAGGCGGTTGACTTCCTGGACATGCACGCCGGCGCCGGCGGCCACGCGGCGCTTGCGGCTGGCCTTCAGCAGTTCGGGCTTGCGGCGCTCCAGCGGCGTCATCGACTGGATGATGCCCTCCATGCGCTTCACATCGCGCTCGGCCTTGTCCATGTCGACGTTGCCGGCCTTGGCCGTCAGCTGGCTGGGCAGCTTGTCCATCAGGCCGGACAGGCCGCCCATCTTCTTCATCTGACCCAGCTGCGACAGGAAGTCGTTCAGGTCGAAGCCGTCGCCGGACTTGAGCTTGTCGGCCAGCTTCTGCGCCGCGCCCAGGTCGACGTTCTGCTGCACCTGCTCGACCAGGGCCACGATGTCGCCCATGCCCAGCACCCGGCCGGCATGGCGCTCGGCGTCGAACACCTCCAGGCCGTCGATCTTCTCGGACACGCCGGCGAACTTGATCGGCGCACCGGTGATCTGGCGCACGCTCAGCGCGGCGCCGCCGCGTGAATCGCCGTCCAGCTTGGTCAGCACGATGCCGGTCAGCGGCAGCGCCTCCTTGAAGGCCTTGGCGGTGTTCACCGCGTCCTGGCCCTGCATCGCATCCACCACGAACAGCGTCTCGATGGGCTTGAGCGTGGCGTGCAGGTCGCGGATCTCGGCCATCAGCGCCTCGTCGATCGCCAGCCGGCCGGCGGTGTCGACCAGCAGCACGTCGAAGTAGTGCCGGCGGGCATGGTCGATGGCGGCCAGGGCGATGTCGTGCGGCTTCTGGTCGGGCGTGGACGGGAACCACTCGGCGCCGGCCTGGCGCGTCACCGTCTTCAGCTGTTCGATGGCCGCGGGGCGGTAGACGTCGGCGCTGACCGTCAGCACCTTCTTCTTGCGCTTCTCGATCAGGTGCTTGGCCAGCTTGGCGGTGGTGGTGGTCTTGCCGGCGCCCTGCAGGCCGGCCATCAGGATGACCGCGGGCGGCTGGGTGGCCAGGTTGATGTCGCTGACACCCTCGCCCATGGTGGCGGCCAGCTCCTTGTGCACCACGCCCACCAGCGCCTGGCCGGGGTTGAGCGAGCCCACCACCTCGGTGCCCAGCGCCTTTTCCTTGACGCGGGCGATGAAGTCGCGCACCACCGGCAGCGCCACGTCGGCCTCCAGCAGGGCCATGCGCACCTCGCGCAGCATGTCGGCGACGTTGCTGTCGGTGATGCGGGCCTGGCCGCGCATCGTCTTGACGAGGCGCGACAGACGGTCTGAAAGGGTGGAGGCCATGGGCATGGCGGGCACGCCATGAGGGGGTGGCCGCGAAAGTACACTGTCCCGGATGATTCTACCGATCGCCCCTGTCCAGACCCTGGGCGTCGCGCCCCTGGTGCTGGCGCTGATGGCGGTGCTGGCCTACGCGGTGGCCGCCTGGCCCGCGCGCAGCCTGTCGCGCCTGCCGGCGCCGGCGCTGGTGGCGGGCTGGCTGCTGCACGCCGTGCTGCTGGGGCTGGACATCGGCGGCTGGGGCCGCGGCGAGCCGGGTGCGCGCCTGGGTTTCGGCCCGGTGCTGTCGCTCACCGTCTGGCTGGTGCTGGCGGTGCACGAGATCGAGAGCCGCTTCATGCCGCTGCCCGGCGTGCGCCGCGTGCTGGCCATCAACGGCGCGGCGGTGGTGCTGGTGGCCTGGGCCTTTCCGGGCGAGGTGCGGGCGGCGCTGAACGTGTGGGCGCCGGTGCACTGGCTGCTGGGCGTGGCCTCGTATGCGCTGTTCGGCGCCGCGGTGCTGCATGCCTGGATGCTGGATTCGGCCGAGCGCCAGCTGCGCCTGCGCAAGGCCGGCGCCAGCGGTGCCTTCGGCCTGTCCCCGGCCGGAGCGCCGGCCGGCCCGATGGGCATGCCGCTGCTGCGGCTGGAGCGCCTGACCTTCCGCTTCGTCGAGGCCGGCTTCGTGGTGCTGACCGGCGCGCTGCTGCTGGGCGTGGCCACCGCACCGCAGTGGCGCTGGGACCACAAGACGGTGTTCTCGCTGCTGGGCTGGACGGTGTTTGCCGCCCTGCTGGCGGGCCGCCAGTGGCGCGGCTGGCGCGGCCGCCATGCCACCCGCTGGCTGTATGCCGGCGCGGTGCTGCTGCTGCTGGCCTATGTCGGCTCGCGCTTCGTGTTCGAGGTGCTGGTCGCCCGGCCGGTGGCGGGATGAGCGGGCGTTGGCCATGCTGAAGTTCCTGCTCGTGCTGCTGGTGGTGGGCATCGGCGTGTGGAGCCTGGTGACGCGCCTGCGCGGCCCGCGCCGGGATCGCACTGCCGACGCGCCCAAGCCCGCCGAGACCACGCCGGTGGTGATGGCGGAGTGCGCCCATTGCGGCCTGCACCTGCCGGCGGCCGATGCCGTGCCCGAGGGCTCGCGCCTGTACTGCAGCGATGCCCACCGCCGGCTGGGCCCGGCCCGCGTGCCGCCGGAATGAGCGTTCCGGGCAACCGCCGGAAGGCCGACCGGCGCCGCGCCGACCGGCGCCGGCCGCCGGTCTCCAGCAGCGAGGACGGCTGGCTCAGCGCCTGGGGCGACCCGGCCCAGGGCGGCGCGGCGGTGCGACCGGGCGACTCGTCGCTGCTGGAGCACGATCCCGAGGCGCCCAGCGACAGCCACTTCATCGCCCGCGAGGCCAAGCGCCTGGTGTCCACCGAGGGCGCGGCGCTGCCGCGCATCCTGCGCACCTACGTGGCGGCGCGGGCGGCGCTGTCGCTGGCCCTGGTGCTGGCGCCGTTCGTGGCCGCGCTGGGTGGCGGCAAGCCGCCGGTGCTGGTGATCCTGCTGTGCCTGGGCTATGCCAGCCAGGCGGTGTCGCTGTGGCTGCTGCATGGCAGCCGCGATGACGGCGTGCCGTCCGACCAGCTGCTGCCGCGCCAGTGGCTGTGGACCATCGGTGTCGACCTGGTCGCTTTCTCGGCCTTGCGCATCCTGGAGCCGCAGGCGCCGCTGAACTACACCGCGCTGCTGGTGCTGCCGGTGCTGATGTCGGGCGTGCTCACCCACCGCAAGGTGGCGCTGGCCACGGCGGCAGGGCTGTCGCTGCTGCTGATGCTGGGGGTCTGGCCGCTGGCCGTGGACGGCGGCGACGTGCTGCTGCTGCTGTCGCAGGCCGGCCTGGCCGGCGCCGGCCTGTTCCTGATCGCGCTGCTGGCCAGCGAGCTGTCGCAGCGCCTGGCGCGCGAGGAGCGCTCGGCCCGCAGCAGCCTGGAGATGGCCCGCCAGCAGACGCTGCTGAACCGCCTGGTGATTGAGGAGATGGCCGATGGCGTGCTGGTGGTCGACCGCCGCGGCCGGGTGCGCGCCATCAATCCGGCGGCGCGGCAACTGCTGGGGCCGGCCGGCCTGCTGATGGCCGTGCCGATGCCGCTGGCCGACGAGCCCGGCCTGCGGCCGCTGCAACAGGCGCTGGAGCAGGCCTATGCCGAGGGCAGCTGGCCGGCCAGCGCGCGTGAGCTGCCGCTCAGCCTGGCCGATGGCCAGAGCCGCACGCTGCAGGTGCGGGCGCGCTTCACCCGGCGCAGCGGCATCGGCGCCGACGACACGCCCCCCGAGGACATCTGCGTGCTGTTCCTGGAAGACATGCGCACGGTGCAGGCCCGCGCCCGCAACGACAAGCTGGCCGCGATGGGCCGGGTGTCGGCCGGCATCGCGCATGAGATCCGCAACCCGCTGGCCGCCATCGCCCAGGCCAACGCCCTGCTGCTGGAGGACGAGCTGCCGCCGCAGCAGCGGCGGCTCTCGCAGATCGTGGCCGACAACGTCGACCGGCTCAAGCGCATCGTCGACGATGTGCTGGCGGTGGCGCCCGGTGCGCCCACGCCGGTGGTGGTGATCGATGCCACATCCGAGGTGGCCAACGTGTGCGCCGACTGGCGCCGCAGCGCCCTGCCGGAGGCCGAGCCCGAGCGGCGCCTGGTGGTCGACCTGCCGCCCAAGCCGATGCCGGTGCGCTTCGACAGCGAGCACCTGCGCCGGGTGCTGGTCAACCTGCTGGACAACGCCAGCCGGCATGCCAGCGACGAGGCCGGTGCCATCCGGCTGCGGCTGGCCAGCGGCCCGGCCATGGGTGCGGTGACGGTGTCGGTGTCCAGCGACGGCATCCCCATCCCGCCCGATGTGGAGCGGCACCTGTTCGAGCCGTTCTTCTCCACCCGCAGCCGGGGCAGCGGGCTCGGCCTGTATATTTGCCGAGAGCTGTGCGAGCGCCATGGCGCCAGCATGGATTTCAGCCTGTCGCCGCCCGGTGCCCGGCACCGCAACGTGTTCAACGTGGTGATGCGCGAACCCGCCACCGGCGCTGCCGCCAGCCCCCCGACCGGACCCCGCGCCCGATGAGTGCCAACTACAGCCTGCTGGTGGTCGACGACGAGCCCGACCTGCGCACGCTCTACGAGCTGAGCTTGCTGCGCGAGGGTTATGACGTCGACAGCGCCGGCTCGGTGGCCGAGGCCTGGGCGCGGCTGGGCGAGCGCGGCTACAGCGCGGTGATCACCGACATGCGGCTGCCCGACGGCAACGGGATCGACCTGCTGCGTCGGCTGGAGGCCGCCGGCCGGCCGGAGAAGACCATCGTCATCACCGCCTACGGCTCGGCCGAGAACGCGGTGGAGGCGCTGAAGGCCGGCGCCTTCGACTACCTGACCAAGCCGGTCGACCTGCGGCAGTTCCGCACCGTGGTGGCCTCGGCGTTGGGGCGGCCGGTGGCCGAGGCCGCGGCCCCGCGGTCGCCCGCGTCCGGCGGGCGGTCGGGCGGCACACGGCCAGCGGCCACGCCGCCGCCGGTGGCCGAGCCGTTGCTTCCCGCCATGGCGGCCTTGCATCCGGCGTTGCAGCGCCTGGCCGGTGAGTCGCCTGCCATGCAGCAGGTGCGCACGCTGATCGAGCGGGTGGCGCGCGGCATGGCGCCGGTGATGGTGCAGGGCGAGTCCGGCACCGGCAAGGAGCTGGTGGCGCGGGCGCTGCACGAGGTCAGCCCGCGGGCGGCCCAGCCCTTCGTCGCGGTGAACTGCGGCGCCATCCCCGAGCAACTGCTGGAGGCCGAGTTCTTCGGCTACCGCAAGGGCGCCTTCACCGGTGCGGTGGAAGACCGCCCCGGCTTCTTCCAGGCCGCCCAGGGCGGCACGCTGTTCCTCGACGAGATCGGCGACCTGCCGCTGGCCATGCAGAGCAAGCTGCTGCGGGCGATCCAGGAGCGCTCGGTGCGGCAGATCGGCGCCACGGCAGAGCTGCCGGTCAATGTGCGCATCGTCAGCGCCACCCACAAGGACCTGGCAGCCGAGGTGCAGGAGGGCCGCTTCCGCCAGGACCTGTATTACCGCCTCAATGTCATCCAGGTGCGCATGCCGCCGCTGCGCGAGCGCAGCGGCGACCTGCCGCTGATCTGCGACGCGGTGCTGGCGCGCATCGCCCGCGATGCCGGTGTGTCACCACCGCCGCGGCTGAGCGCCGAGGCACTGGCCCTGCTGGCACACCATGCCTTCCCCGGCAATGTGCGTGAGCTCGAGAACCTGCTGCACCGGGCGGTCACCCTGTCGGGCGATGAGCTGATCCAGGCGGCCGACCTGGGCCTGGGCGAGGACGGCGGCGCCGACAGCGACTGGCAGGCCGTCGAGGCCGCGGCCGCCGCGGCGCCGCCGCCGGCCGTGCCGGCAGGCGCCGTGCCGCTGCCCGGCGACCTGGTGGCCCACCTGGATGCGGTGGAGCGCGACATCATCATCCGCGCTCTGGAGCAGCACCGCTTCAACCGCACGGCGGCTGGCAGCAGCCTGGGCCTGTCGCTGCGGCAGATGCGCTACCGCATGGCCCGCCTGGGCATCCAGGTGGCCGAGCACGGGCCGGAATGAACGGTCCGGTGGCAGCACGGCCACGTTGGCAGCGCGGCTGGTGGACCGGTGCGCAGGCGCTGCGCTCGCCCAACCACGGGCTGCGGCCGGCAGGCGCGGTGGTCGACCTGGTGGTGCTGCATTCGATCAGCCTGCCGCCCGGCGTGTTCGGCGGCGACCACATCGCCCAGCTGTTCACCAACCGGCTCGACTGGTCGGCCCATCCGTACTTCGAGACCATCCGCGGCCTGCAGGTCTCGGCCCATTTCCTGGTGCGGCGCGGTGGCCAGGTGCAGCAGTTCGTGTCCACCGACCGGCGGGCCTGGCATGCCGGCGTGTCGGCCTGGCAGGGCCGGCCCAACTGCAACGACTACAGCGTGGGCATCGAGCTGGAAGGCCTGGAGGGTGGCGGCTTCGAGGCCGCGCAGTACCAGGCCCTGGTGCCGCTGCTGCAGGCCCTGGCACGCCGCCATCCGCTGCAGGCCATCACCGGCCATGAGCATGTGGCGCCCGGCCGCAAGCACGATCCCGGGCCCGGCTTCGACTGGGCTGCCCTGCAGGCCCTGCCGGGCTACCCGCCGGGGCTGCGGCTGGGGCACTGAGCCGACGCCCGGGCGGTGCACAAGCTGTCCACAGCGCATCCACAGGCTTTGCGGGTAAGCACGCTACCGGTAGTGCTTGAAGGGGCCTGAAGCGCTAGATATAGTGCCTCATCGTGCTATTCTTCAGCCCCTGACCTGACGCGCTGCCGTGCTGTGCAGCGCGCCCCGCCCCAGGGCACCACACCCCCCGTTGTCATGCGGCCAGGCCCCGCCCCTTACCCGGGCGATGGCCTCGGGCGCCAGGGGGCGTGGCCAGACTGGCGCGTCGCTCTTCGAACCGATCACCGGGCGGCCCCCGCCGCCAGCCACACAGAGGGAACCCCATGCAGACCATCGTCACCACCAGCCCCACCGCCGTGATCCCGCCCCGCCTGCCGCAGCAGGCCGGAGCCACCAGCTCGGCGTACGCCGGCTACCAGATCATCCGGCGCAATGGCTCGGTGGTGTCGTTCGAGCCCAACAAGATCGCCGTGGCGCTGATGAAGGCCTTCCTGGCGGTGCATGGCACCCAGGGTGCCGCCTCGGCCAGCGTGCGCGAGACGGTGGACGCGCTGACCGAGAGCGTGGTGCGCGCCCTGCTGCGCAGCCGCCCAGGCGGTGGCACCTTCCACATCGAGGATGTGCAGGACCAGGTCGAGCTGGGCCTGATGCGCGGCAGCCACCATGAAGTGGCCCGCGCCTATGTGCTGTACCGCGAGCGCCGCACCCAGGAGCGTGCCCGCCAGGGCCAGGTGGCCACGCCGCAGGAGCCGGCGCTGCATGTCACCGACCAGGGCCAGCGTGTGCCGCTGGACCTGGCGGCCCTGTCGGCCCTGATCGAGTCCGCCTGCGAAGGCCTGGGCGCCGATGTGCGGCCCGACCCCATCCTGCAGGAAACCCGCCGCAACCTGTACGACGGCGTGCCCATCGACGAGGTGCACAAGGCCAGCATCCTGGCCGCCCGCACCCTGATCGAGAAGGACCCGGCCTACACCCGCGCCACCGCGCGTCTGCTGCTGCACACCATCCGCAAGGAGATCCTCGGCGAAGAAGTCACCCAGGCGCAGATGGCGGAGCGCTATGCCGAGTACTTCCCCCAGTTCATCAAGCGCGGCGTGCAGGCCGAGTTGCTCGACCCGAAGCTGCAGCAGTTCGACCTGGCCCGCCTGGGCGCGGCGCTGAAGGCCGAGCGCGACTTCCAGTTCGACTACCTGGGCCTGCAGACCCTGTTCGACCGCTACTTCCTGCACATCGACGAGCGCCGCATCGAGATGCCGCAGGCCTTCTTCATGCGGGTGGCCATGGGCCTGTCCCTGAACGAGATCGACCGCGAGGCGCGGGCCATCGAGTTCTACGACGTGCTGTCCAGCTTCGACTTCATGAGCAGCACGCCCACGCTGTTCAACGCCGGCTCGCTGCGCAGCCAGCTCTCCAGCTGCTACCTGACCACGGTGGCCGACGACCTGGACGGCATCTACGAGGCGCTGAAGGAGAACGCGCTGTTGAGCAAGTTCGCCGGCGGCCTGGGCAACGACTGGACCCGCGTGCGGGCGCTGGGCAGCTACATCAAGGGCACCAACGGCAAGAGCCAGGGCGTGGTGCCGTTCCTGAAGGTGGTCAACGACACCGCGGTGGCGGTCAACCAGGGCGGCAAGCGCAAGGGCGCGGTCTGCGCCTACCTGGAGACCTGGCACCTGGACATCGAGGAGTTCCTGGAGCTGCGCAAGAACACCGGCGACGACCGCCGGCGCACCCATGACATGAACACCGCCAACTGGATCCCCGACCTGTTCATGCGCCGGGTGCTCGAGGGTGGCCAGTGGACGCTGTTCAGCCCCAGCACCTGCCCCGACCTGCACGACAAGTTCGGTGCCGACTTCGAGCGCGCCTATGTCGCCTACGAAGAGAAGGCCGACCGCGGCGAGCTGAAGTTGCACAAGCGCATCCCCGCCAAGGACCTGTGGCGCAAGATGCTGACCATGCTGTTCGAGACCGGCCACCCCTGGGTGACCTTCAAGGACGCCTGCAACGTGCGCAGCCCGCAGCAGCATGTGGGCGTGGTGCACAGCAGCAACCTGTGCACCGAGATCACGCTGAACACCAGCGACACCGAGATCGCGGTGTGCAACCTGGGCTCGGTCAACCTGGCGCAGCACCTGCTGGACGGCCAGATCGACCAGGCCAAGCTGAAGAAGACGGTGCGCACGGCCATGCGCATGCTCGACAACGTCATCGACATCAACTACTACGCGGTGAAGAAGGCGCGCGACAGCAACCTGCGCCACCGTCCGGTGGGCCTGGGCATCATGGGCTTCCAGGATGCGCTGTACCAGCTGCGCGTGCCCTACGCCAGCCAGGCGGCGGTGGACTTCGCCGACCGCAGCATGGAGGCCGTCTGCTACCACGCCTACTGGGCCAGCACCGAGCTGGCCGAGGAGCGTGGCCGCTACAGCAGCTACCGCGGCAGCCTGTGGGACCGCGGCATCCTGCCGATCGACAGCCTGGACCTGCTGGCCGAGGCCCGCGGCGGCTACGTCGAGGTGGACCGCAGCGTCACGCTGGAGTGGGATGCCCTGCGTGCCCGCATCGCCGAGCACGGCATGCGCAACAGCAACTGCGTGGCCATCGCCCCCACCGCCACCATCAGCAACATCATCGGTGTGGACGCCTCCATCGAGCCCTGCTTCGGCAACCTGTCGGTCAAGAGCAACCTGTCGGGTGAGTTCACCGTGGTCAACGAGTACCTGGTGCGTGACCTGAAGCGTCTGGGCCTGTGGGACGACGTGATGGTGATGGACCTCAAGCACTTCGACGGCAGCCTGCGCCGCATCGACCGCGTGCCGGAAGACATCAAGGCCCTGTACGCCACCGCCTTCGAGGTCGATGCCCAGTGGCTGGTGGAGGCCGCGGCACGGCGCCAGAAGTGGATCGACCAGGCCCAGAGCCTGAACATCTACATGGCCGGCGCCTCGGGCAAGAAGCTCGACGACATCTACAAGCTGGCCTGGCTGCGTGGCCTGAAGACCACCTACTACCTGCGCACCATGGGCGCCACGGCGGCCGAGAAGTCGACCGTCAGTGCTGGCGCCATGAATGCCGTCTCCAGTGGCGCGGCGGTTGGTGGTGGGCTGTCCGCCATCGATGCCGCGGCCCAGCAGGCCCAACACGCAATCGACGCGACTCCGGCCAGCGACATCAAGTTCTGTTCGATCGACAACCCGGACTGCGAAGCCTGCCAGTGAGGCCTGCCGCACCAAGCACAACCAGACACGATGCAAGGCCACCACAACACGGCCGCTGAACTGTCAAGAAGTGCTTGGTGTTTTGATCGCAACACTCTGATAATTCAAACCATAGGAAGCACACACATGCTGGTCTGGGAAGACGACGTCAAGCTCCCCTCGACGACACCACCGAAGCCTTCAGCGCCGCAAGCCGGAACCCCCGCGCGGCAGGTGTCTCCGTCACCGCTCACCCAACTGCAAAGCGCCGTGCCCGCCACGGCGATCGCGCCGGCCCTGGTGGCTGCTGCGGCATCCAAGCTGCTGGCCGAACCGGTGCAACCGGTGGTGGCGGCCCGGCGCGTCAACGTGGCCGAGAAGCGCATCATCAACGGCCAGACGGACGTGAACCAGCTGGTGCCGTTCAAGTACAAGTGGGCGTGGGAGAAGTACCTCGCCACCTGTGCCAACCACTGGATGCCGCAGGAGATCAACATGTCGCGCGACATCGCGACATGGAAGGATCCGAACGGCCTGACCGACGACGAGCGCCGCATCATCAAGCGCAACCTCGGCTTCTTCGTCACGGCCGACAGCCTGGCCGCCAACAACATCGTGCTGGGCACCTACCGGCACATCACGGCGCCCGAATGCCGCCAGTTCCTGTTGCGCCAGGCCTTCGAGGAGGCCATCCACACCCACGCCTACCAGTACATCGTCGAGAGCCTGGGCCTGGACGAGAGCGAGATCTTCAACGCCTACAACGAGGTGCCGTCGATCCGCGACAAGGACCAGTTCCTGATCCCGTTCATCAACGTGATCATGGACCCACAGTTCAAGACCGGCACGCCCGAGGCTGACCAGACTCTGCTGCGCAGCCTGATCGTCTTCGCATGCCTGATGGAAGGCATGTTCTTCTATGTCGGCTTCACGCAGATCCTGGCGATGGGCCGCCAGAACAAGATGACCGGTGCTGCCGAGCAGTACCAGTACATCCTGCGCGACGAGTCCATGCACTGCAACTTCGGCATCGACCTGATCAACCAGATCAAGCTCGAGAACCCGCTGCTGTGGACCGCGGCCTTCAAGGACGAGATCCGGGCGTTGTTCCTGAAGGCGGTGGAGCTGGAGTACCGCTATGCCGAGGACACCATGCCGCGTGGCGTGCTGGGCCTCAATGCCTCGATGTTCAAGGGCTACCTGCGCTACATCGCCAACCGGCGTGCCACGCAGATCGGCCTGGAGGCGCTCTTCCCGAACGAGGAAAACCCGTTCCCCTGGATGAGCGAAATGATCGACCTGAAGAAGGAGCGCAACTTCTTTGAAACCCGCGTCATCGAGTACCAGACCGGTGGCGCACTGAGCTGGGACTGAGCGGCCGGCACGCAGGTGCCTGTTGAACTTTCCAGCAGCAGATCAAGATCATCACGGGTGTGATGGCCGCCAAGCGAAGCGGCCAGACATCCGGTTCCCCCGTTCACCAAGGGGGCCCCAACGGTCTGCAATGACCGCCAAGCCTTCTCGATGAATCACCCAGCCGCCAAAGCGGCGGGTGTGTCTTGTCACTTGATCAAGGAGATTCTCATGGCAACTGCGAAGAAGGCGGCTCCGGCTGCGAAGCCCGCAACCAAGAAGGCGGCCGCACCTGCGAAGAAGGCTGCGCCGGCTAAGAAGGCCGCGCCGGCCAAGAAGGCTGCGCCCGCTAAGAAGGCGGCACCGGCGAAGAAGGCGGCTCCCGCCAAGAAGGCTGCACCTGCGAAGAAGGCGGCTCCCGCCAAGAAGGCTGCACCCTCGAAGAAGGCCGCACCAGCCAAGAAGGCTGCCGCTCCGGCCAAGAAGGCTGCCGCGCCTGCGAAGAAAGCTGCGGCCAAGAAGGCTGCACCAGCAAAGAAGGCTGCCGCCAAGAAGGCACCTGCAAAGAAGGCCGCGGCGAAGAAGGCACCTGCTTCCCCGCCTGCGCCTGCGCCTGCGGCGCCAGCAGCGAAGACAGCGCTCAGCCCAGCGGCAGCTTGGCCGTTCCCCACCGGGAACAAACCCTAACGTTCACGACAGCTCCTGAACCCCAAAAGCCCGGCCTATGCCGGGCTTTTCCATTTGCCATCAGTATCAATTGCCTGCAATTTCGCGAGTAGATCGCGCTGAAAGTGCTGATGACGATTCAATGCGTTGAGTGCCGCTTCGGCGGCCGAGGTGGCTAGCTCAGACTCATTGCACGCAATGGCAATCTGTTTGATTCTTGCGTGCACATAGGCTAGATCATCGTCATCCTTCACGGATGAAAGCCCATGCTTCGCCTCCTTTGCCAATTCCAGGCCAAGGTCTGGCTTTCCAATATTTATTTGGCACCATGCTTGATCAACTAGAATTAGAGGCCGAAGCCTCTCCGGTACTTTGCCAATCTCAATGGGTTCGAATGCTTTGATTCCATCTTCGAATCGACGGTCAATCGTGGCGATTAAACCATTCAACATGCGGGCCAAGAAGTCTAGTCCTCTGTGTCCTATCGCGAAGTCGTAAACATGTGACGATGAGGCCTCTAGCGTCACACGTTTCGTTTCCTTCTCTGCATCACCTCCAAAGGTGTCCACTAGCCGTGTGTTTGAAGCACGAATAGATGCCATATTATGCAGAGTGGCGCTAACGGTAGCGTCATCCCCTTCTGCGGCAGCATTTAGTCGCGCCCTTTCGTACCAAGGTCTAGATTGTTCGAAGTCGCCGGCGATATGGAAGGCGGTAGCCAAGACTAATGATGCCCTAGCTATTGCCTGATGATCACCATACTTGGCAGTGGCAAAGGTTTCATGAAGATGTTTAGCCATTTCGTCATATCGGCACGAATTAAACTCTAGGTGTGCCATCCAAGCGGCGCAACTGGGAAAGGCCGAATTGTTGCGCAGCGCAATTGCCAGGCCGTATGCTCTCCGGATACGGTCATATGCTTCGGGAATTTCGGCTTTGAAGTAGTGCAAGACACCTTCCGCAAGCATCAACCATGATGCGATATCGAAGTGGAGATCCTTTCCAAACTGTGCGCGAACTACTTTAATCGCGGTAATTGCCTCTTCGGTTTTGCCGTGGCCTGCAAAGTGTGAGGCTGCCCTGCAAACTGCCATTGCCCAGACAACTGGATCGCGCGCCTTGCCAGCTTGCGCATTCAGATTGTTCAGAAGTCTGGAGTCCATTGCACTTACCCTCGCAGCACCGCTATTGCTGCTTTATATCCATTTGACGTGTTTGTGACAACATCCGAGGGAAGTTCCGGCGCGGGCGCCCTCTTGTCCCAGGCCCTTCCAGCAATCCGCACACCCTCCAGCCAATCCCGCAGGAACTGCTTGTCGTAGCTTGGCGGATTGGTGCCTTCGCGGTAGGTGTCCAAAGGCCAGAAGCGGGATGAATCTGGCGTGAGGATCTCGTCCATCAGTGTCAGCGTGCCGTCTGCATCCAGGCCGAATTCGAACTTGGTGTCGGCGATGATGATGCCGCGGGTCAGCGCGTAAGCTGCCGCCTCCTTGTAGAGCTGAACCGCCGTGCTGCGCACCCGTTGCGCCATGTCCGCACCGATCAGGCTGCTCATCTGGTCGAAGCTGATGTTCTCGTCATGCGCACCCATTTCAGCCTTGGTGGCCGGGGTGAAGATGGGTTCGGGCAGTCGGCTGGCGTTCTGCAGGCCGGGCGGCAACTGCACGCCGCACACCTGGCCGTTCTGCTGGTACTCCTTCCAGCCCGATCCGGCCAGGTAGCCGCGCACCACCGCCTCCACAGGCAGCGGCTTCAGCCGCTTCACCAGCATCGACCGGCCCGCCACCTGCGCCACTTCGTCCGGCGCCACCACGCTCTCGGGCGCCTCGCCGGTCAGGTGGTTGGGCACCACATGCTGCAGCCGATCAAACCAGAACAGCGCCATCTGCGTCAGCAGCGCGCCCTTGCCGGGGATGGGCTGGCCCATCACCACGTCGAAGGCCGAGATGCGGTCGGAGGCCACCATCAGG
Organism: Pseudaquabacterium pictum; assembly: GCF_005403045.1. Classification (GTDB taxonomy): domain Bacteria; phylum Pseudomonadota; class Gammaproteobacteria; order Burkholderiales; family Burkholderiaceae_C; genus Pseudaquabacterium; species Pseudaquabacterium pictum. The sequence continues at coordinate 227,183 of NZ_BJCL01000007.1, read as the reverse complement.
ATGCGGTCGTCGCCCACCGCATAGTTGTCGCGCACCTTGCCGCGCGCCAGCAGGGGCAGGGAGTGCAGGCTGGTTTCGAAGACTGTGCTGGGGCTGCTCATGCGGTGTCCGGGCTGGGGTTTGGAAGGGGGTCTATTGTGCCCACCGGGGGTGGTGGGCTGCCTGCACGCAGGCAGCAAAACGGCCCGGGTGCGCAGGGCAGCTGGGCCGTTGGACCATCGGCCGCAGGCCGGTGGCCTGCGGCATCGCGGTGAATCAGTTCACCAGTTGTGCCAGTTCGCCATTGGCATAGCGCTGGGCCACCTGGGTCAGGGCCATCGGCTTGATCTTGCTGCCCTGGCCCGCGCAGCCGAACTCCACATAGCGCTGCTGGCAGATCTTCTTGGCGGCTTCGCGGGCGGGCTTGAGCCACTCGCGGGCGTCGAACTTGTCGGGGTTCTCGGCCAGGAACTTGCGCACCGCGCCTGTCATCGCCAGCCGGATGTCGGTGTCGATGTTGATCTTGCGCACGCCGTGCTTGATGGCTTCCTGGATCTCCTCGACCGGCACGCCGTAGGTCTCCTTCATCTTGCCGCCGTACTGGTTGATGATGGCCAGCAGGTCATGCGGCACCGACGACGAGCCGTGCATCACCAGGTGGGTGTTGGGGATGCGCTTGTGGATCTCCTTCACCCGGCTGATGGCCAGGATGTCGCCGGTGGGCTTGCGGCTGAACTTGTAGGCGCCGTGGCTGGTGCCGATGGCGATCGCCAGCGCGTCCAGCTGGGTGGCCTTGACGAACACCGCGGCTTCTTCCGGGTCGGTCAGCATCTGGCTGTGGTCCAGCTTGCCTTCGGCGCCGATGCCGTCTTCCTCGCCGGCATCGCCGGTCTCCAGGTTGCCCAGGCAACCCAGTTCACCTTCGACGGTGACGCCCACCTTGTGCGCCATGTCCACCACCTTGCGGGTGACCTCGACGTTGTAGTCGAAGCTGGCCGGCGTCTTGCCGTCCTCGCGCAGGCTGCCATCCATCATCACCGAGCCGAAGCCCAGGTCGATCGCGCCCTGGCAGATGGCCGGCGTCTGGCCATGGTCCTGGTGCATCACCAGCGGGATGTGCGGATAGGCTTCCACCGCGGCCTGGATCAGGTGCTTGATGAAGGCCTCGCCGGCGTACTTGCGGGCGCCGGCGCTGGCCTGCAGGATCACCGGTGCATCCACTTCGGCGGCGGCCATCATCACCGCCTGCACCTGCTCCAGGTTGTTGACGTTGAAGGCGGGGATGCCGTAGCCGTGTTCGGCGGCGTGGTCCAGCAGCTGGCGCATTGAAACGAGTGGCATGGTCGGTCCTGGGGAGGTGGAGAAAGCCTGGCCGCAGGGCGTGAAACCCCGCTGTAACTGCGGAGATTGTATCGATCCACCCCCCGCCGCCATGCGCTGGCGGGCCTGCGTGCTGGGGGTGCGGCACCGCACTGCGCCACCAGCGCGCGACGGACTTCACGCCGGAACTGGCCGCCCCGGCGCCCGCTTTTCGACGGCATGCCGGCGCCGCGGCCCTGAATACTGGCGTGGCGGCCACCGTGCCGCGCTGGAGGAACCACCGATGCCCGCCCGCCCCATGCCGTTGAGCGACGCCACCGCCTGGATCACCGAGGCCGCCCTGCGCTGGCCCACGCAGCTGCGCATGCAGGTGGCCGATCGCCTGGGCATCAGCCCGGCCGGCGCCGGCCGCCTGCTGCAGCGCCTGGTGGCGCTGCAGTGGCTGCACCGCGGCGGCACGCTGCGCCGCCCGGTCTACACGCCGGGTGCCATGCGCCAGGTGGTGCGCCGCTACCCGTTGGCCGGCCTGCACGAGGACACGCCCTGGGTGCAGGACTTCCTGCCGTTCTTCACGCTGCCCGACCATGTGGCCCAGCTGGCGCAGCATGCCTTCACCGAGCTGCTGAACAACGCCATCGAGCACAGCGGCGGCACCAGCGTCACGGTGTCGATGCGGCAGACACCGCTGCAGCTGCAGCTGCTGGTCAGCGACGACGGCCGCGGCATCTTCGACGCCATCGGCGCCACCTACCAGATCACCGATCCGGGTCAGGCGATGCTGGAGCTGGCCAAGGGCAAGCTCAGCACCAAGCCCGACGCGCACAACGGCCGCGGCCTGTTCTTCACCGCCCGGCTGGCCGACATCATCGACCTGCATGCCAACGCCCAGGCCTTCCAGCAGCGCGACTGGCAGCGCGAGCAGTGGCACCGCACCCGCCCGGCCTGCCGCCAGGGCAGTGCGGTCTACGTGGCCTTCAGCCTGGACACCGAGCGCCGGCTCGACGACGTGCTGCGCCGCTACAGCCTGGACGGCCAGGGCTATGGCTTCGACCGCACCGTGGTGCCGCTGCAGCTGGTCACCGGCCCGCAGCTGGCGCTGGCCTCGCGCGCCCAGGCCCGACGCGTGGCGCTGCGCCTGCAGCGCTTCCGCCGGGTGGAGCTGGATTTCGACGGCCTGGCCGAGGTGGGCCATGGCTTTGCCGACGAGCTGCTGCGCGTCTTCCGCCACCAGTATCCCGAGGTGGACCTGGTGCCGGTGAACATGTCGCCGCAAGTGGCGGCGCTGGTGGGCAGCGTGCAGGCGGGCGACGCGGCCTGACGGGTGCTCAAGGTACCCGGCAGACCTTCAGCATGTTGGTGCCGCCGGGGTAGCCCATCGGCTCGCCGCAGGTGATGGCGTAGGTGTCGCCCGGGCGCAGCACGCCACGCTGCACCAGCACCTGCTCGGCCTCGGTCAGGGCGGTGTCGCGGTCGGTGTGGGCGGTCATCAGCAGCGGGCGCACATTGCGGTAGAGCGCCATGCGGGCCTGCGAGCCCGGCTTGCTGGTGATGCCGAAGATCGGCACATGGATGTTGTGCCGGCTCATCCACAGCGCGGTGCTGCCTGATTCGGTCAGCGCGACGATGGCCTTGCAGCCCAGGTGGTAGGCGGTGAACAGCGCGCCCATGGCGATCGACTGGTCGATGCGGCCGAACACCCGGTCGGTGAAGTTGGCATCCAGCCGCACATCCTCGGCGCGCTCGGCCTCCAGCGCGATCAGCGCCATCTGCTCCACCGTCTCCACCGGGTACTTGCCGGCGGCGGTCTCGGCGCTGAGCATCACCGCATCGGTCCCGTCCAGCACCGCGTTGGCCACGTCGCTCACCTCGGCCCGCGTGGGCACCGGGTTGACGATCATGCTTTCCATCATCTGCGTGGCGGTGATGGTGATCTTGTCCATCTCGCGCGCCATGCGGATCATCTTCTTCTGCAGCGCCGGCACGGCGGCGTTGCCCACCTCCACCGCCAGATCACCCCGCGCGACCATGATGCCGTCGGACGCGCGCAGGATGTTCTCCAGCTGCGGGATGGCCTCGCTGCGCTCGATCTTGGCGATCATGGCCGGCTTGTGGCGCCAGGGCTCGCCGGCCACGTTGGCCAGCTGGCGGGCCATCTCCATGTCGGTGGCGTTCTTCGGGAAGCTGACGGCCAGGTAGTCGCACTGGAAGGCCATCGCGGTCTTGATGTCCTCCATGTCCTTGGCGGTCAGCGCCGGCGCGGTGAGGCCGCCGCCCTGCTTGTTGATGCCCTTGTTGTTGCTGAGCTCGCCGCCCACCTTGACGAGGGTGTGCACCTGCTCGCCGCGCACCGCGTCCACCGTCAGCACGATCAGGCCGTCGTTGAGCAGCAGGGTGTCGCCGGGCTTCACGTCGCGCGGCAGTTCCTTGTAGTCCAGCCCCACGCCGTCCAGCGCGCCCGGCGCCTCGCGCGCCGCGTCCAGCACGAAGGGCGCGCCGTTGACCAGCAGTACCTTGCCGTCGGCGAACTTGCCCACGCGGATCTTGGGACCCTGCAGGTCGGCCATCAGCGCCACCGGCTTGCCCACCTTCTGCGCAATGCTGCGCACCAGGTTGGCCCGGTCGATGTGGTCCTGGGCCTTGCCGTGGCTGAAGTTCAGCCGCACCACGTCGACGCCGGCGCGCAGCAGGCGCTCCAGCACCTCGGGGTCGCTGCTGGCGGGGCCGAGGGTGGCGACGATTTTGGTGGCGCGGGGCATGGGCGGCTCGTTTCGTAACAAAGGTACAGCGATTATCGGCGCCGGCGCGCGGCCTGCGCGTGCTGGCCGGTTACCGCGCGGTTTCTTTCGTGGCACCGGCCGCCGTGCCGCCATCCGTCAACGCCGCGGCATCGGCCACCGCCAGGGCCGTCATGTTGACCACCCGGCGCATGGTGGCCGACGGCGTCAGGATGTGCGCGGGTGCCGCTGCGCCCAGCAGGATGGGACCGATGGTCACGCCCTGGCTGGCGGTGACCTTGAGCACGTTGAACAGGATGTTGGCCGCGTCCAGGTTGGGGCAGACCAGCAGATTGGCCGCGCCGCCCAGGCTGCTGTCGGCCAGCGCGCCGGCGCGGATCACCTCCGACAACGCCGCGTCGCCCTGCAGTTCGCCGTCGCACATGATCTCGGGCGCGCGCTGCACGAACAGGTTGCGCGCCGTGCGCATGCGGCGGGCCGATTCGCGCTGCGAGCTGCCGTAGGTGGAATGCGACAGGAAGGCCACCTTGGCCGGCAGGCCGAAGCGCTGCACCTCGTGCGCGGCCATCAGCGCGATGTCGGCCAGCTCCTCGGCGCTGGGTGACTCGTTGACGAAGGTGTCGGCGATGAACAGCGTGTGCTCGGGCAGCATCACCGCATTCATCGCGGCCATGGTGCGGGCATCGGGCCGTTGGCCGATGACGGCGCGGATGTGGTCCAGGTGCTGGTCGTAGCGGCCCACCAGGCCGCACAGCATGGCGTCGGCTTCGCCGCGCTTGACCATCAGGCTGGCAATCAGCGTGTTGCTGCGCCGCACCGCGGCCTTGGCCGCCTCGGGCGACACCCCATCGCGCCCCATCAGCGCGTGGTAGGCCTCCCAGTAGGCACGGAAGCGCGGGTCGTTCTCCGGATCGCAGACCTCGAAGTGCACACCCCGCTGCAGCCGCAGGCCGGCGCGGGCGATGCGCATGTCGATCACCGCCGGCCGGCCGACCAGGATGGGCTGGGCCAGGCCCTCGTCCAGCACCACCTGCACCGCGCGCAGCACGCGCTCGTCCTCGCCCTCGGCATAGACCACACGGGCCGCATGGGTGGCATGGGCGGACTTGGCGGCGGCGAACACCGGCCGCATCACCATGCCGGTCTGGTAGACGAAGCGGGTGAGCTGCTGGCGGTAGGCCTCCAGGTCGGCGATGGGGCGGGCGGCCACGCCGCTCTCGGCCGCAGCCTTGGCCACCGCCGGGGCGATGCGCAGGATCAGCCGCACATCGAAGGGCTTGGGGATGATGTAGTCGGGCCCGAAGCGCAGCTCCTGGCCGGCGTAGGCGGCAGCCACTTCATCGCTGGTCTCGGCCTTGGCCAGGGCAGCGATCTCGCGCACGCAGGCCAGCTTCATCGCCTCGTTGATCGTTGTCGCGCCGCAATCCAGCGCGCCGCGGAAGATGTACGGGAAGCACAGGACGTTGTTGACCTGGTTCGGGTAGTCGCTGCGGCCGGTGGCCACGATGCAGTCGGGCCGCGCGGCCTTGGCCAGCTCGGGCCGGATCTCGGGCTCGGGGTTGGCCAGCGCCAGGATAATCGGCTGGCTGGCCATCGTGGCCACCATCTCGCCGGTCAGCACACCGGCGGCGCTGCAGCCCAGGAACACGTCGGCGCCGCGGACCACCTCGGCCAGGGTCTTCTGGTCGGTCTTCTGGCAATAGCGCTGCTTGCTCTCGTCGAGCTTGTCGCCACGGCCCTCGCGAATCACGCCCTTGCTGTCGACGACGAAGATGTTGGCCGCCTTCACGCCCAGGCCCACCATCAGGTCCAGGCAGGCGATGGCAGCGGCGCCGGCGCCCGAGACCACCATTTTCACTTCGCCGATCTGCTTGTCCACCAGCTCCAGCGCGTTGATCAGCGCGGCCGACGAGATGATGGCCGTGCCGTGCTGGTCGTCGTGGAAGACGGGGATCTTCAGCCGTTCGCGCAGCTTGCGCTCGATCAGGAAGCACTCGGGCGCCTTGATGTCCTCGAGGTTGATGCCGCCCAGCGTGGGCTCCAGCGCGGCGATGATCTCCACCAGCTTGTCGGGGTCGCGCTCGGCCAGCTCGATGTCGAACACGTCGATGCCGGCGAACTTCTTGAACAGGCAGCCCTTGCCCTCCATCACCGGCTTGGCGGCCAGCGGGCCGATGTCGCCCAGGCCGAGCACGGCGGTGCCGTTGGTGATGACGCCCACCAGGTTGCCGCGGCTGGTGTACTCGGCCGCCAGGCTGGGGTCGGCCTCGATGTCCAGGCAGGGATAGGCCACGCCGGGTGAATAGGCCAGGCTCAGGTCGCGCTGGTTGCTCAGCGGCTTGGTCGGCGTGACCGACACCTTGCCGCGGGTGGGGCCGCGGTGGTACTCACGCGCGGCATCGCGCAGGGCTTGTTCGGCGGCGGAGAGCGTCTGGGGCATGGATGGGCCTTGGAGGCGTGGAACGGAGCGGATGAGGTTACGCCCGATCGGCTCGGCCGGCCATGTGGGCAACCGCTAGGCTGCTGCAACCTGGATCGGTGCAATCCACCGTCGGCGCGCCGCAGAATGCCGGTGCCCCAACCTGCAGGAGCCGCCGCTTGATCGCCTTCGACGACTACGCCGCCCATGATGGCCTGGGCCTGGCCGCCCTGGTGAAGACCGGTCAGGTCAGCGCCGCCGAACTGCTGGAAGCCGCGGTGGCCCGCATCGATGCGGTGAACCCGGCGTTGAACGCGGTGGTGCGCACCCGCTACGACGCTGCCCGCCGCGAGGCCGCGCAGATCGACCGCGCCGCGCCGTTCTGCGGCGTGCCCTTTCTGGTGAAGGACTTGCTGGCCACCCTGGCCGGCGAGCCCACCGGCCAGGGCACGGCGCTGCTGGGCCAGCGGCCGATGCCGCAGGACAGCACCCTGGTGCAGCGCTGGCGGGCCGCCGGCCTGCTGCTGCTGGGCCGCACCAACACGCCCGAGTTCGGCCTGACGCCCTACACCGAGCCACGTGCCACCGGGCCGGCACGCAACCCCTGGTCACCGGAGCACACGCCGGGCGGCAGCAGCGGCGGCTCGGCCGCGGCGGTGGCAGCCCGCATGGTGCCGGTGGCCAGCGGCGGTGATGGCGGCGGGTCGATCCGCATCCCGGCCAGCTGCTGTGGCCTGTTCGGCTTCAAGCCCAGCCGTGGCACGACGCCCACCGGCCCGCTGCTGGGCACGCTGTGGCAGGGCCTGGCGGTGGAGCATGTGCTCAGCCGCAGCGTGCGCGACAGCGCCGCGCTGCTGGATGCCACCGTGGGCGCCGACCCCGGCGCGCCCTGGGCCGCGCCCGATCTGGGCGGCCCGCTGCTGACAGCGCTGCAGCGACCGCCGCAGCGGCTGCGCATTGCCTTCAGCCACCAACCGCTGCTGGGCCGCACGGTGCATGCCGATTGCATGGCGGCGGTGCAGGATGTGGCGGCCTTGCTGCAGTCGCTGGGGCATGAGGTGGTGGAGGCCGCGCCGCCCGTCGACCGGCCCGCACTCGAACAGGCCTTCGTCACCGTGCTGGCCGCCGAGACGGCGGCCGACATCGCGCAGCTGGAGCAGTTGCTGGGCCGCCGCCTGGCGGGCACCGACTTCGAGCCGGCCACCGCGGCCCTGGGCCTGCTGGGCTGCAGCTTCCGCGCGGCCGAGCTGGCGCTGGCCCAGCGCACGCTGCAAGGTGCGTCGCGGGCGCTGGTGCCGTTCTTCCAGACCCACGACCTGCTGCTCACGCCCACGCTGGGCGCACCGCCGGCGCTGCTGGGCGCCCAGCAGCCCACGGCGGCGGAGCAGCGGCTGATGCGTGTGGTGACGGCCCTGGGCGCCGGTGGCCTGCTGCGCCAGCCGGCGGTGCTGCAACCGCTGCTGGACAAGACCTTCGACACCATCCCGTTCACCGCACTGTTCAACATCACCGGCCAGCCGGCGATGTCGGTGCCGCTGTGCTGGAACGCCGCCGGCCTGCCTGTCGGCGTGCAGCTGGCCGGCCGCTTCGGCGAGGATGCGCTGCTGTTCCGCCTGGCTGCCCAGCTGGAGCAGACGCGGCCGTGGTTCCACCGGGTGCCGGTGATCGGCTGAACGGTCGTCAGCTGTTGAAGCGGATGCCCAGGTCGGCGTGCGTCAGGCCCAGCATCGCCAGGCCCTGGTCGACCGGCGGGCGCACGAACATGCCGGTGCGCGAGGTGTATTCCAGCAGCTCGAACACATTGCGCCAGTGCTGCAGGTCGGCCTTGCCCTCGCGGATCATGCGGCAGAACTCCACCTCGAAGCTGGAGTAGCCGAGCTGGTGCACGTCCACCACGCCGATCAGCGGGATCAGCGCATGGTTGGTGACGATGGGGCTGTCGTAGCCGCCGCGCACCAGCCCCCACTGGCGCACCGCGGCGCGCACGTCGTCCTCTTCCAGATCCCACGCCGCCATCGGGAAGACCATGCGCGCCACCCGCTCGGCCGGGAAGTCCGAGGCCCGCCACCAGTTGCGCAGCCCGTCGCCGGTGGTGATGTCGGTCAGCGGGATGCCGGCGGTCTCGGTGCGGTCGCTCAGCTCGCGCGTGCGGGGTGACTCGAAGCCGCTGAGCTTCAGGCCGTTTTCCACCTGGTAGCGCGAGTAGCCGCACAGGATCAGCGGAATGGCCTGCTCGGCCGCCACCCGGCGGGCGGTGTCCAGGATCAGCTCGCCGTCGCTGAAGTCGACCGTGCCGTAGCCGCCGTCGGCGTTCAGGTGGGTCAGGCAGTGGCGGAACACCTGGGCCATGAAGGCGCGGCTGTGGCGCACCATCAGGTGGTCCACATCCATGCGGGCGACCATGCGGTCGATGTTCTCCCGCGCGATCGGGCTCATGAAGGTGTTGTCGATCGACAGCGCCAGCACCCGCAAGCCGGGATGCTCGTCGCGGATGCGGCGCAGCATGTAGACGCTGTCCTTGCCGCCGGAGAACAGCAGCAGCGCGTCGAAGGCGCCGCGGCCGGCGCCCTGGTGCGCGGCCAACAGGGCCTGCAGCGCCGGCGCGTGGTCCGTCCGTTTCGGGGCTGCCGCCACAGACGGCGCTGTGCGGCAGGGCGCGCACAGGCCATCGGCACCCAGCGGCTCGCGGTGCGACGACAGCGCGCAACGGCTGCAGCGCGGCGCCAGCTTGCCCGCCACCAGCCGCCGGTGCCAGGGCCACACCTTCTGCGCGTAGAACTCGAACGCCTTGGCCGAGCGGACGATGGTGGACGCGTCTGGGGTGGTGTCGGTGGTCATGGCGGCACTCTAGCGCCTGTGTTGCATGGCCACCACCTTGCCGCTGTGATCAGCCCGCCGCCCGCATCTCCAGGATCTCGAACGCCGGCAGTGTCTTGCCTTCCAGCACTTCCAGGAAGGCGCCGCCGCCAGTGGAGATGTAGCCGACATCCTGCTCGATGCCGTACTTGGCGATGGCCGCCAGCGTGTCGCCGCCGCCGGCGATGCTGAAGGCGTCACTGGCGGCGATGGCGCGGGCGATGGCCTCGGTGCCGTGGCTGAAGGCCTCGAACTCGAACACGCCCACCGGGCCGTTCCAGACGACGGTGCCGGCGGCCATCAGTTGCTTGGCCAGGATGGCGGCGGTCTGCGGACCGATGTCGAGGATCAGGTCGTCGTCGGCCACGTCGGTGGCGGCCTTCACCGTGGCCGGCGCGTCGGCGGCGAAAGTCTTGGCGCAGACCACGTCCACCGGGATCGGCACCGCGGCACCGCGCGCCTGCATGGCGGCGATCACCGCCTTGGCGTCGGCCAGCAGGTCGGGCTCGGCCAGGCTCTTGCCGATCTTCAGGCCGGCGGCCAGCATGAAGGTGTTGGCGATGCCGCCGCCGACGATCAAGCCGTCGACCTTGGACGACAGGCTCTGCAGGATGGTCAGCTTGGTGCTGACCTTGCTGCCGGCGACGATGGCCACCAGCGGCCGCTTGGGGTGGGCCAGCGCCTTGGTGATGGCGTCGATCTCGGCCGACAGCAGCGGGCCGGCGCAGGCGATCTTGGCGTACTGGGCGATGCCGTAGGTGGTGCCCTCGGCACGGTGGGCGGTGCCGAAGGCGTCGTTGACGTAGATGTCGCACAGCGCCGCCATCTTGCGGGCCAGCGCCTCGTTGTTCTTCTTCTCGCCCTTGTTCAGGCGGCAGTTCTCCAGCATCACCAGGTGGCCTGGGGCCACGCTCACGCCGTCGACCCAGTCGGCCACCAGCGGCACCTCGAAACCCAGCAACTCGCCCAGCCGTTTGGCCACCGGCGCCAGCGAGTCCTCGGGCTTGAACTCGCCTTCGGTCGGGCGCCCCAGGTGGCTGGTGACCATCACGGCGGCGCCGGCCTTCAGCGCCATCTGGATGGCCGGCACGCTGGCGCGGATGCGGGTGTCCTCGGTGATGTTGCCGGCGTCGTCCTGCGGCACGTTCAGATCGGCACGGATGAAGACACGCTGGCCGGCTAGCTTGCCCTGGGCCACGAGCTGGTCGAGTCGGAGGATGTGCATGGTGGGTTGGATGGGTGGTTGGAGTGGAAACGGCAGTGCCCGGCAGTTTGGCAGATCACCAGCCCAGGCCCATGCGGAAGATCAGCATCACGCCGGTGCCCACGAGGATGGTGCCCAGCATGTCGCGCCGCCAGACGAACCAGGCCGTGGCGGCGGCGGCGCCGAACAGGCGTGCGTCCATCCAGGTGCCGATCAGCCGGCCCTGGCTCATCACCAGCTCGGGCGCGATCACCGCCACCAGGGCGCCGATGGGGGCGTAGCGCAGGCCCTCGCGTAGCCACTCGGGCATCGGCAGCTCCCGCTCGGGCAGGATGAAGAAGCCCCGCGTGGCGATGGTGATCAGCACCAGGCCGGCGATGGTCAGCACGGTCTCCCAGGTGCTCACTTGGCGGCCCCCGGTGCCGGCCGCGCGTGGTCGATGATCGTGCCCACCGCCACTGCGGCGGCAATCGCCACCAGCATGTTCAGCTTCAAGGGCAGGGCATAGGCGGCCACGGCGGCGGCGCCCGCCACCAGGGCGGGCAGCCAGGTGGCGCGGTCGGCCAGCATCGAATACGTCATCGCCAGCAGCGCCACCGTGCCGGCGAAGCCCAGGCCCCACTCCGGCGGGATGTGGTGGCCCAGCGTGATGCCCAGCAGCGACATCACATGCCAGCTGCCCGCATTGACCAGCACGCCGCCCCAGAAGTACGGGATCTGCTCCGGTGCGGGCTTCGGTTCGGGGAAGCGGCGCATGAACAGCACGTAGTTCAGGTCGGCGGTGAAGTAGCTCATCAGCGCCCGGCGCTTGAGCGGCGTGTGGCGCAGGTAGGGCCGCCACTGGGTGCTGAAGATGACGAAGCGCAGGTTCAGGCACAGCGCGGTGGCCCACACCACCCAGATGGGCGCGCCGCTGGCCATCAGCGGCGCCACCGCCAGCTGGGCGGTGCCGGCAAACACCGTCACCGACATCAGCACCGCCGCCCAGGGTTCCAGTCCGCCCTTGACCATGGCCATCCCGGTGACCAGGCCCCAGGCGCCGATGCCCAGCGCCACGCCCACCATCTCACGGGCGCCACGGGCAAATTCGGGGTGGCGCACCAGGGTGCGCGCACGGTCGCGCAGGCTGTTCATGGCCGGGATTGTCCCCGGCCCCCGACGGGCACCGCTGCAGCCGGCGTGTGCAGCGCTGTGGGCGCAGGCCGGCTACAGGTCGCCGTACTCGCTGTCGTCCTCGGCCATGGCCAGCTGCTGCGGCGCTGCAGCCGCGCGGCGCTGCTGCTTCTGCCGGTACATCGCCTGGTCGGCGTCGGCCAGCAGCCGCTCGGGTGGTTCATCGGTGCCGAGGAACAGCCGCGGCCCGATGCTGCAGCGGCCCTGCCACACCTGCCCGGCCAGTACCGCGGGCTGGGCCAGCAGGGTGCCGATCTTGTCGCTCAGCAGGGCCACATGTCCATTGGCCTGGGTGGCATCGGCCCCGAGGTTCTCGCACACCACCACGAACTCGTCGCCACCCAGGCGGGCCACGGTGTCGGTCTCGCGCACCGCCTCGCGCAGGCGCTGGGCCACCAGCACCAGCCACTGGTCGCCGGCCTCGTGGCCCAGGCGGTCGTTCAGCTGCTTGAAGCCGTCGAGATCGAGGAACAGCACCGCGCCATGGGTGCCCAGGCGCCGGCTGGTCTGCTGGGCGTGCAGCAGCCGGTCCATCAGCAGGCGGCGGTTGGGCAGGCGGGTCAGCGGGTCCAGGAAGGCCAGCTGCCGCACCTCCTCGGCAAGCGCCTTCTGGGCGGTGATGTCGCGGGCGATGCGGGCGCGGCCCAGCACCCGGCCCTGCTGGTCGACCACCGGCGAGATCGACATCGAGATGCTGATGCGGTGGCCGTCGCGGTGCAGACGCTCGGTCTCGAAGTGCGCCACCGGCTCGCCGCGCGCCACCCGGGTCAGCAGCTCGGCGGTCTCTTCGCGGCGGTCGGGCGGCACCAGGCGCAGCAGGCTGTGGCCGATCATCTCGGCGGCGGTGTAGCCGAACATCTGCTCGGCGCCGCGGTTCCAGCTGGTCACCACGCCTTCATGCGTCTCGCTGACGATGGCGTCCTGCGACGAGGCCACGATGGCCGCCAGCTGGCGCTGCACATCGTCCAGCGCCCGCCGCTGCACCCGCACCAGGGCGCTGGTGGCCATCATGGCCAGCACCAGGGTGGCCCCGGCCAGGGTGATGATGGCCGCATCCACCGTGTTCCAGCCGTTGGGGAATTCATCTTCCGGCAGGCCCACCAGCAGCAGCAGCGGGAAGCCCTGCACCTGGCGGTAGGTGTTGATGCGGGCGCGGCCGTCCAGCGCGGTGGGCGCCTCGTATTCGCCGGCCTGCGGGTTGGCGGCCAGCGCCTCGCGCAGCTCCTGCGAGACGCCGCTGGTGCCCACCGCCGCGCCCATGCCCTCGCGGGGCCAGGGCCGCCGGTAGACCAGGGCCAGGCGCTCGGTGCGGATGGTGGCCGCGCCTTGTTCGCCCAGGTCGATCGCCGAGAACAGCGCGTCGAAGCGGGTCACCGGCAGGTCGACGCTGACCCAGCCCGCCGGCTGCCGGCCGGTGCCGGGGATGGGCCGGCCCAGCACCAGCACCCAGGGCTGGTCGGCACCGCGGCGCAGCGGGCCGCTGACCTGCAGCCCCCCGGAGCCGTCGGCCCGGGCCCGGGCCAGGGCCTCGGCGTCGCTGCCGTCCAGCGGCGTGGGCGTCAGCACCTCGGTGACGGCCACCGGCGGGCCGGAACTGGACACGCGCAGGCGCCAGTTCCCCGCGGCATCGGCCACGCGCAGGTTCTGCAGCCCGGGCACAGCCGCGGCCAGGCTGTGCAGGGCGCCGGTCATCGCCGCCGGGCCCTCGTAGGGCGCCAGCTCGCGCCACTGCAGGGCGGCAGCCTGCAGCAGCACGTCGGTCTTGGTCAGCACATCGGCCACCTGGGCCTCCAGCAGCCGCGCCAGGTTCTGGGTGCTGGCCACCGCCCGCTCGCGCTGGCGCACCCGCTCCTGCCAGATCGACACCGAGGCCAGCAGCACCAGCAGCAGCGCCACCGCCAGCAGCAGGGGTGCATGCGGCGCCCAGTCGGCACGCCGGCCGCGGCGTGCGGCGCCGTGGGCTGGTGGAGGGCTGGCGCCGGGCATCTGCATGCGGCTCAGCGGCTGTCGGCCAGGGCCCGCAGATCGGCCTGCCAGCCCTGCAGCTTGGCCGCAGCGCGCTGGCGCTGGGCCGCGCTGGTGCTGTTGTGCAGCTGGGCGACGAGGTTGCAGTTCGCTGTCAGCAGGCGCTGGCTGTAGGCCCGGTAGTCGGCCCGCGGCGAGCGCAGCGTCTCGGCGGCCAGCCGCCGTAGCCCGGCCTGCACCGTGGCGCTGTCGGCCTGCTCGGCCTGCCATTGCCGCAGGCTGCGCAGCACCTCGGCGGTGCGCAGGCGGCGCTCGGTCAGCCAGCGCTCGGCGTCGAAGGGGCTCGTCGCCAGCGCGGCAGCCAGCAGCTGGCGCTGCGCGTCGTCGAGGCTGCCGTAGATCGACTCGAAGCGATCCACGCTGCGCGCCAGCGCGGCTTTCTGGCGTTCGGCCAGGTCGGCCTGCTGATGGTCGGCCACCAGCTCCTTCTGGCGGTCGGCCTGGCGGCGTTCGATGTGCTGGATCTGCTCCAGCGTCATGCTGCGCACCTGCTCGGCGGCGGCTGGCACGGCACGGTCGACCGCGCGCTCGGCGCGGCGCTGCCAGGCCTCGATCTGCTGGCACACCTGGCCGGGGCTGACCGGGCCGGCGGCCGCGGCGGCCAGCTCGCCCAGGGCCTGGGCATAGTCGGGCAGCTGGGTGCTGCGGTGCCAGGTGAACCAGTCGACCAGCGCGCTGCGCACCTGCGGCGCCTGCTCGGCAGTGAAGGCGACCTGGCTGTCGAGCCACCAGTAGGCCAGCAGCGGGCCCTGGCCGTAGCTCAGGCGCACGGCGCTGCAGCCGCCCAGCAGCGGCAGCAGCAGCACGATAATCCAGGCCTTCCAACGGTTCGACACGGGCACCTTCATGGCATTGGACATCGTCATCATGGCCGCGGGCAAAGGCACCCGCATGAAGAGCCGCCACCCGAAGGTGCTGCACCGGCTCGCCGGCCGACCCCTGCTGGACCATGTGCTGGCCACCACCGCCGCGCTGCCCACGCACCGCTGCTGGGTCATCACCGGCCATGGCGCCGACGCTGTGGAGTCTGCCATTGCCGGCAGCGGCGCGCAGCCGGTGCGCCAGATGCCGCAGCGCGGCACCGGCCACGCGGTGCAGCAGGTGGTGCCGCGCCTGGCCGAGGTGACCGAGGCGGGCAGCACCACGCTGATCCTCAACGGCGACGTGCCGCTGATCGCCGCCACCACCGCGCAGGCCCTGGTCGATGCCTGCGGCGGCCAGGCGCTGGCGCTGCTGACCATCGTGCTGCCCGATGCCACCGGCTATGGCCGCATCGTGCGCGCCGAGGGTGCTGCCGACGGCGCCGTGCTGGGCATCGTCGAGCACAAGGACGCCACGCCGGCGCAGCGCCAGATCCGCGAGGTCTACACCGGCATGATGGCCGCGCCCACCGCGCTGCTGCGCCGCTGGGTGATGGCGCTGACCGACGACAACGCCCAGCGCGAGTTCTACCTGACCGACATCGTCGCCATGGCCGTGGCCGAGGGCGTGCCGGTGGTGGCCAGCATGGCCGCGGACGAGACTGAGGTGCTGGGCGTCAACAGCCCGCTGCAGCTGGCCGACCTGGAGCGCCGCTTCCAGCGCCGCCAGGCCGATGCCCTGCTGGAGGCCGGTGTGCGCCTGGCCGACCCGGCCCGCTTCGACCTGCGCGGCACGCTCGGCGCCGGCCAGGATGTCGAGATCGACGTGGGCTGCGTCTTCGAGGGCACGGTCACACTGGGCGACGATGTGCGCATCGGCGCGCACTGCGTGCTGCGCGACGCCGTGATCGGCAACGGCACGGTCATCCACCCGTTCAGCCACATCGAGGGCGCCAAGGTGGGCGCCGGCGCGCTGATCGGCCCTTATGCGCGGCTGCGCCCCGGCGCCGACCTGGGCGACGAGGTGCACATCGGCAACTTCGTCGAGGTGAAGAACAGCAGCCTGGCCAAGGGCGCCAAGGCCAACCACCTGGCCTACCTGGGCGACGCCACCGTGGGCGAGCGGGTCAACTACGGCGCCGGCAGCATCACCGCCAACTACGACGGCGCCTACAAGCACCGCACGGTGATCGGCGACGACGTGCACATCGGCAGCAACTGCGTGCTGATCGCGCCGGTCACCATCGGCGAGGGCGGCACGGTGGGCGGCGGCAGCACCATCAGCAAGAGCACGCCGGCCGGCCAGCTGACGGTGGCCCGCGGCAAGCAGGTGTCGATCCCTGGCTGGACGCGGCCGGTCAAGCCGGGCAGGAACAGCTGATCAGGCCTGCGGCGGCCGGGCCAGCAGCTCGGCGGCCAGGCAGAGGTCGTCCCAGGCCTTGGCCTTGTCGGCCGGCTGGCGCAGCAGGTAGGCCGGGTGGTAGGTGACGACCAGCGGCACGCCCTGCCAGCGGTGCACCGTGCCGCGCAGCCGGCCGATGGGCGCGTCGCTGTCCAGCAGCGACTGCACCGCGAAGCGGCCCATCGCCAGGATCACCCGCGGCTGCACCAGTGCCACCTGCCGCATCAGGAAGGGCCGGCAGGCGGCCAGTTCCTCCGGCGACGGATTGCGGTTGCGCGGCGGCCGGCACTTCAGGGTGTTGGCGATGAACACCTGCTGCGCCGGTGCGGCCTCGCCGCGGCCCAGGCCCAGTGCCGCCAGCATGCGGTCGAGCAGCTGGCCGGCGGCGCCGACGAAGGGCTCGCCCTGCATGTCCTCCTGCTCGCCAGGGGCCTCGCCCACCACCATGCAGTGGGCTTGCGGATGGCCGGTGCCGAACACCGTCTGCCGGCGGGTCTCGCACAGGCCGCAGGCGCGGCAGCCGGCCACCGCCTCGCGCAGGGCCGGCCAGTCCAGGTGGTCGGCGGCGGTGGCCATGGCGGGCACGGCCGGCACGCGCTGGACGGCCGCTGCGACGGCTGGCGCCGGTGCGGGCACCGCGGCAGGCGCCTCGGCCGCCGCCATGGCACGCGGCGGGCTGTCCATGGCCGGCGCCGCCGGCAGCTCGGCAGCGGCACCGGGTGGCAGCCACAGCCGCAGGCCCATGGCCTGCAGCAGGGTCTGCTGGCGCTCAGTCCAGCGCATGGCCGGCGATGGTGGCTTCGGCGCCGGGCCGCAGGGCCAGGCGCATGACCACGGCGTCTTCGCGCCGCTGGTGCACATCGGGGTAGTAGCCGCGGCGCAGCCCTACCTCGACAAAGCCGCTGGCCGCATACAGCGCGCGGCCAGCCGTGTTGCTCTGGCGCACTTCCAGCCACAGCGCGGCATCGCCACGCTGGCGGGCCCAGTCGGCCAGGTCCAGCAGCAGGGCGCGGCCATGGCCGCGGCGCTGCAGCGCCGGCGCCACCGTCAGGTTCAGCAGGTGCGTCTCCTGGTAACCGGGCTGGGCGATGCAGTAGGCCAGCAGCTGCTGCTGCTCGTCATGCCGCACCCAGGCCAGGTAGCCGGCGGCCAGTGAATCGATGAAGTTGCCGCGCGACCACGGGAAGCTGTAGGCCGCCACCTCCAGCGCCAGCACCTCGTCCAGGTCGCTGCTGGCCATGCGGCGGTGCCAGGCGGCCGGCGTGGCATGGCGGGCCGGTGCCGTGGTCATGCGCCGGCTCCGGCGGCGCGCACGGCCAGGCGCTCGGCCGTGGTCTGGGCCACCTTGTCGCGCAGGTACAGCGGCAAGGCGGCTTCGGCGGCCACGCTGGCGCCGGCTGCCCAGGCCGCCTCGGTCAGGCGCAGCAGGGCGGCAGCGCGGTCCTGCGTGTGCGGCCACTGCCGTGCGCTGCCCCAGGGCAGGCGGTCGGCGAAGGCCGTGACCGCGCTGCCGGCCACCCGCTGTGGCGGTGCGGCCTGCCAGGCATCGGCCAGCGCGCCCAGGGTGTAGAGCTGCGGCGGCACCAGCGGTGTCCAGCCGGCGGGGCCGTGCTGGTAGGCGGCGGCGTAGACCTCGTCCATGCGGGCGTCCATCGCCACCCACCAGGGGCCGTCGCGGTCGGCCGGGTCGGCTTGCAGCCGGGCGTCGTCGGCCACGATCAGCAGGCTGTCGACGGGCAGCACCGGCGTGCCGTGGGCGAAGGCCAGGCCCTGCGCCACCGCGCAGGCGGTGCGCAGCCCGGTGAAGGCGCCCGGCCCCTGGCCGAAGGCCACGGCCTGCACCTGGGGCATGGCGAGGCCGGCCTCTTGCAGCAGGCCCATCAGCAGCGGGATCAGCCTGGCCGAGGCCAGGGCGCCGCCGGCCTCGTTGACTGCCACGCGCACGCCGGGCGCCAGCAGGCCGGCGGCGAGCCGGTCGGTGGCCGTGTCCAGGGCCAGCAGGATGGGCGTGGACATGCGGAAGGGCGCCGCCGCCCGGTCAGAACGGGTTGTTGATGGCGCGCGAGATGGCCTGGTTGGCGATCTGCGTCAGGGCCACCGGGCCCAGGTGGCGGTCGGTGGCCCACAGGTAGGCATTGGTCGGCGCGGTGGCGTTCTTCGCGCCGTCGACCAGGGTGGTGGTGTCCTTGCTGTCGGTCAGCACGCAGGTGTCGGGGGTGGCGCTGTTGCAGGCGGCGTCCGCCACATTGGAAGGGCTGCTGAGGAACGATCCCGGGAAGCGCGCCATCGCCGCCACCACATCGTCGGCCAGCACCAGGCCGTAGTTGCGGCCGTCGAAGTCGGTGGAATCGATGCCCAGGCGCAGCGCGGCGTTGTACTCGGTGGACAGGGTCGACATCAGCTTGGCGGCGCCGGCGTCGGTCTTGTCGGCGGTGAGGGCGTACGGGCTCGTGCCCATGTCGGGGATGGTGATCACCAGCGCCCGGGCGCCGGTGCGCAGGATGCGGTTGATCTGCGCTGCCGCCACGCTGCCGCGGCGGGTGGCCTCGGCCTCCGCCTGCGCGGCAGTCAGCGTGCCGGCCTTCTTCTGCGCGTACAGGTCGATCATGTCGTTGGCGCCGATCATCACCAGCACCATGTCGCTGCTGCCGACGTTGGCGATGCCGTCGATCTGCGCCTTCAGTCCGGTGGTGGCGTCATCGACCTGGGCGTTCAGCCGGGCGTGGATGAAGGCCTTGGGATCGGGCTTGATGCCGGCGTTGGGGCCGCTGGTCGGCGTCGGGTTGCAGGCAGCGAAGACCATGTTGTACTGGATGGCCACAAACTGCGCCACCGTCGGCACCAGCAGGCACTTGCCGGCGGCTGTGCCGCGGCGGTCGTTGATGCCGTACTTGAAGCCGTCGGCATTGCCGTCGTCGACCAGCATGCTGGCCTCGTCGCCCAGCACCAGCAGGCGGGCCGGCTTGAAGGCCTCCACCTGGGACGTGCCGCCGCCACAGGCCGACAGCAGGGCTGCGGCGGCCACCAGGGGCGCCAGCACGCGGACGCCTTGGCGGCGCAAAGTACGGAGAAGGGTCATCGACAGTCCATCAGCAAGGCAAGAGGGTGTGGCGGATCAGGCGCTGGCGGCACGGCGCAGGCGGTCCAGCACGCCTTCCCACGCCGGGGTGTCGGGTGGCTGCTCCACCCAGATCTCGGTGGCGCCGTCGTCGTCCAGCTGGCGCAGCGCTGCAAACAGGTCATGCGCCGCGGCCGCCGGGTCGTCGGGCCACGGCCGCCACAGGCACCGGCCCGGGGCAGCCACCGGCCGCCGCGAATATACCGCCAGGCCCGGCGGCCACGTTGCCGGTTTGTCAAGCGCGGCGGCCAGGTCGGCCGGCGGCCACAGCCGCAGCCGCGCCCGCGGCGCGTAGTGCGCGGCCAGCGTGCCCGGCGCCCGCGGGGCGCCGGCGTCGGCGTCGTGCAGCGGCTCGCCCAGTGCGGCCCGCAGTGCGGCACGGGTCAGCAGGCCCGGGCGCAGCAGCACCGGATGTCCGCGGCTGCAATCGACGATGGCCGATTCGATGCCCACCGGGCAGTCGCCGCCGTCCAGCACCAGCAGGCCGGGGCCGAATTCGCCGGCCACATGGGCCGCGCTGGTGGGGCTGACGCGGCCGAAGCGGTTGGCGCTGGGCGCGGCCACGCCTGGCACGCCCAGCGCCGCGGCCTGCCGCAGCAGCGCCTGGGCCACCGGGTGCGACGGGCAGCGCAGGCCGATGCTGGACTGGCCGCCGGCCGCCGCCGCGGCCACGCCGGGGCGGCGCGGCACGATCACCGTCACCGGGCCGGGCCAGAAGGCCGCGGCCAGGCGCTGCGCAGCGGGCGGCAGCGCGTCGGTGAAGGCGGCAGCCTGCACCAGATCGGCCACATGCACGATCAGCGGATGGTCGGCCGGCCGGCCCTTGGCGGTGAAGATGCCGGCCACGGCCGCATCGTCGTCAGCGCGGGCGGCCAGGCCATAGACCGTCTCGGTGGGCAGGCCGACCAGACCACCGGCAGCCAGGCACTGCGCGGCGGCGGCCAGCGCCGCCGGGTCGTCACCGGCCAGGATAGGCATGGTGGATGGTCGACGCCGGCATCAGAACGCCGGCAGGCCCAGCAGCGCGGCGGCCTGCAGCGCGGTGGCGCGGGCGGCCTCGGGCGTGGCGGCGGTCACCGTCAGGTGGCCCATCTTGCGGCCCGGGCGGGCGCTGGTCTTGCCGTACAGGTGCAGGTGGGTGCCGGGCAGGGCCAGCACCGCCGGCCAGGGCGGGCTGCGCTCGGCGCCGTCGGTGCCGAACCACAGGTCGCCCAGCAGGTTCAGCATCACCGCGGCCGAGTGCTGGCGCGGCGCCACCAGCGGCAGGCCGCACAGGGTGCGCACCTGCAGGTCGAACTGGCTGACATCGGCGCCGTCGATCGACCAGTGGCCCGAGTTGTGTGGGCGCGGCGCCATCTCGTTGGCCACCAGGCGGCCATCGGTGGTGACGAAGAACTCGACGCACAGCACGCCCAGGTACTGCAGGTCGGTGGCCAGCTGGGCGGCAGCCGCGGCGGCCTGGGCCTGCAGCGCCGGGCTGGCATCCGGCGATGGCACCTGGGTGACGGCCAGGATGCCGCTGCGGTGCAGGTTCTGCTGCACCGGCAACTGCACCACGTCGCCATGGGCATTGCGGGCCACCACCACGCTGAGCTCCAGCGCCAGCGGCAGCTTCTGCTCCAGCACGCAGGGCACCTGGCCCAGCGCGTCCCAGGCGGCGGCCAGCGCGGCGCGGTCGGCCACCACCGCCTGGCCCTTGCCGTCGTAGCCGAGGCGGGCGGTCTTCAGGATGCCGGGCAGCAGGCTGTCGGACACGGCGGCCAGGCGTTCGGGCGTGTCGATCAGCGCATGCGGCGCGCAGGGGATGCCGCTGCGGCGGAACTGCGCCTTCTCCGAGGCGCGGTCCTGGCAGACGGCCACCGCGTCGGCGGTGGGCGCCACCGGCCGGTGCGCGCCCAGCGTGACCAGCGCGCCGGCGGGCACGTTCTCGAATTCGGTGGTGATGGCGGCGCTGCGCTGCATCAGCTGCGCCAGGCCTTGTTCGTCGAGGTAGTCGGCCTCGATGTGGTAGTGCGCCACCAGGCCGGCGGGCGACGTGACATCGGGGTCGAGCACCGCGGTGAAGTAACCCATGGACTGGGCCGCCTGCACGAACATGCGGCCCAGCTGGCCGCCGCCCATCACGCCGAGGGTGGCGCCGGGGAGGATGGAACGCGGTGTCATGTCAGCTCCGCCGTCATGGCCTCGGCGGCAGCGGTCTGCCGGGCGCGGAAGGCCTCCAGCTTCGCCCGCAGCGCCGGGTTGCCGGTGGCCAGCATGGCCACCGCGAACAGCGCCGCATTGGCCGCGCCGGCCGCGCCGATGGCGAAGGTGGCCACCGGGATGCCCTTGGGCATCTGCACGATCGAGTGCAGTGAATCGACGCCCGACAGCGCCTTCGATTGCACCGGCACGCCCAGCACCGGCACGGTGGTCTTGGCCGCCAGCATGCCCGGCAGGTGGGCCGCGCCACCGGCGCCGGCGATGATGGCCACCAGGCCGCGGGCCGCCGCGGCTTCGGCGTAGGCGAACATCGCGTCGGGCATGCGGTGGGCCGAGACGACACGGCATTCATGGGCGACGCCAAACTCGGCGAGAATCTCCGCCGCCTGCCGCATGGTTTGCCAGTCGCTGGACGACCCCATCAGCACGCCGACCCGGATGCTGCCAAGGGCTGGCGTGGTCTGGTTGTGGGGATCGCCGAGCGGGCGGTTGTCGGGGCTGGGGTCCACGGCCTGGGTTCCTAGACAGACGGCGCAGACGCGCCGGCAGGTGCAAACATTGAATTGTAGGCGGCCGCCCTGATCTGGAGCCGCTTGCTTCCCACCACCCCTTCCGGGCGCCGCCATGAGTGACATCACGATCCAGAACTTCGAAGCCGAGCTGATCCAGGCCTCGATGCAGCAGCCGGTGCTGCTCGACATCTGGGCCCCCTGGTGCGGCCCCTGCCGCACCCTGGGCCCGCTGCTCGAGAAGGTGGAGGTGGCCTACGCCGGCCGCTTCAAGCTGGCCAAGCTCAACAGCGACGACCAGCCCGAGATCGCCGGCCAGCTGAGCCAGGCCTTCGGCGTGCGCTCGATCCCGTTCTGCGTGCTGTTCAAGGACGGCCAGCCGGTGGACGGCTTCGTCGGCGCCATTCCCGAGGCCCAGATCCGCGAGTTCCTCGACCGCCATGTGCCCAGCCCCGAAGCACTGGAAGCCGAGGAGGAGACCGCCGAGGCCGAGGCACTGGAGGCCGAGGGCGACCTGGACGCCGCCGTGGCCAAGCTGCAGCAGGCGGTGGCGGTGGACCCGGCCAACGACGCCGCCCGCTGCGAGTATGTGAAGCTGCTGATCGAGACCGGCCGCATCCCGCAGGCCCGCGCCGCCTGGGAGCCGGTGGCCAGCAAGGCCATGCTCGACGGCCGCATCGCCGCGCTGGGCCTGTGGATCAACGCCTGCGAGAAGGCGCCCACCGCCCGCAGCCCGCAGGCGCTGGAAGCCGCCATCGCCGCCAACCGCCGCGACTTCGACGCCCGCTACGAGCTGGCCCAGGGGCTGATGGCCACCGGCCGCTTCACCGACGCGATGGATGCGCTGCTGGAGATCGTGATGCGCGACAAGGCCTGGAACGGCGAACTGGCGCGCAAGACCTACGTCGGCATCCTGGAGCTGATGAGCAAGCCGGTGCCCAAGGCCGCCGCCGGCGCCGAGAAGGCCAAGGGCGCGTTGGAACTCACCGGCCATGCCGCGGTCGCACCCGGCGACCCGGTCGTCGACCAGTACCGGCGCAAGCTCAGCATGGCGCTGTTCTGACCGCCACGGTGGCCCGGCTGCCGCCGGGTTGCCCCCCACCTACAATGCGCGGTTTGGCCGCTGGTCGGCTGCGCGCCCATTTCAAGGATCTCCGACGTGTTCATTTCAACCGCTTACGCCCAGACCGCCCCGGCCGCCGCCCCTGGTGGCGCCGAATCGATGTTCGGCTCGCTCGGCCAGCTGCTGCCGCTGGTGCTGATGTTCGTGGTGCTGTACTTCATCATGATCCGGCCGCAGATGAAGCGCCAGAAGGAGCACAAGGCCATGATCGATGCCCTGGCCAAGGGTGACGAGGTGGTGGTGGCCGGCGGCCTGATCGGCCGTGTCGCCAAGCTCGGCGAGAGCATGCTGAACGTCGAAGTGGCCAACGGCGTGGAATTGCAGGTGCAGCGCTCGGCCGTGGTGCAGGTGCTGCCCAAGGGCACCTTCGGCAAGTGAATGGCCAGCGGGCGCGCCGCCGGACGCCGCCCGCGCCCCACCCCCAGCCTTTGCGCCGGCCGCTGCCGGCCGTTGACCCGCCCGGCGCACCGCCCCATCCCGCTGCCAGGCCGAGGAACCCACGATGAACCGCTACCCCTGGTGGAAATACCTGATCCTCGGCATCGCGCTGCTGGTCGGCCTGGTCTACACGCTGCCCAATTTCTATGGCGAAGCGCCGGCGGTGCAGGTCTCCAGCGGCAAGGCCACGCTGAAGCTGGATGCCGGCCTGGTGCCGCGCATCGAGCAGGTGCTCACCACGGCCGGCCTGAAGCCCGACTTCGTGCAGTTCGAGGGCAACTCGGTCAAGGCGCGCTTCCGCAGCACCGACGAGCAGATCAAGGCCAAGGACGCGATCACCAAGGCGCTGAACCCGGATGCG
The DNA here is from genome assembly GCF_005403045.1 of Pseudaquabacterium pictum. Lineage (GTDB taxonomy): Bacteria > Pseudomonadota > Gammaproteobacteria > Burkholderiales > Burkholderiaceae_C > Pseudaquabacterium > Pseudaquabacterium pictum. The sequence goes on along the minus strand of NZ_BJCL01000007.1, from coordinate 203,459 downwards.
GCCAACCCGTCGTACATCGTCGCGCTGAACCTGCTGAGCCGCTCGCCGCACTGGCTGACCAGCCTGCACGCGCTGCCGATGTACCTGGGCCTGGACCTGCGCGGCGGCGTGCACTTCCTGATGCAGGTCGACATGAAGGCCGCGCTGACGAAGAAGGCCGAGTCCGTCACCGGCGACATCCGCACCCTGCTGCGCGACAAGAACATCCGCCACGCCGGCATCACCCGCGACGGCAACCAGGTGGTGCTGCGCTTCCGCGATGCCACCGTGATGAACCAGGCGCGCACCCTGCTGACCGAGCAGCTGCCCGACCTGCAGTGGACCGACACGCCGGACGGTGCCGAATTCCGCCTCACCGGCGCGCTGAAGCCCGCCGCCGCCCAGGCGGTGCAGGACGCCGCGGTCAAGCAGAACATCACCACGCTGCACAACCGGGTGAACGAGCTCGGCGTGGCCGAGCCGGTGATCCAGCAGCAGGGCGCCGACCGGGTGGTGGTGCAGCTGCCCGGCGTGCAGGACACCGCCAAGGCCAAGGACATCATCGGCCGCACCGCCACGCTGGAGGTGCGCCTGGTCAACACCAGCACCGAAGCGCTGGCCGCGCTGAGCGGCGGCGGGCCGGTGCCCTTCGGCAGCGAGCGCTACCTGGAGAAGGATGGCGCGCCGATCATCGTCTTCCGCCAGGTCATCCTGACCGGCGAGAACCTCACCGACGCCCAGCCCGGCTTCTCGGGTGACAACGCCGGTGAGCCGGCGGTGCACCTCACGCTGGACGCCAAGGGCGCGCGCATCTTCCGCGACGTGACGCGGGAGAACATCAACAAGCGCATGGCCATCATCCTGTTCGAGAAGGGCAAGGGCGAGGTGGTCACCGCGCCCGTGATCCGCTCGGAGATCGGCGGCGGCCGGGTGCAGATCAGCGGCCGCATGACCACCACCGAGGCCGCCGACACCGCGCTGCTGCTGCGCGCCGGCAGCCTGGCCGCGCCGATGGAGATCATCGAGGAACGCACCATCGGCCCGACGCTGGGCGCCGAGAACATCGCCAAGGGCTTCGCCAGCGTGGGCTACGGTTTCGCCGCCATCGCGGTGTTCATGTGCGTCTACTACCTGCTGTTCGGCGTGTTCAGCACCATTGCGCTGGCCTTCAACCTGCTGCTGCTGGTGGCGGTGCTGTCGATGCTGCAGGCCACGCTGACGCTGCCCGGCATGGCGGCCATCGCGCTGACGCTGGGCATGGCCATCGACGCCAACGTCCTGATCAACGAGCGGGTGCGCGAGGAGCTGCGCAACGGCGCCAGCCCCCAGGCGGCCATCAACACCGGCTACGAGAAGGCCTTCGCCACCATCCTGGACAGCAACATCACCACGCTGATCGCCGGCCTGGCGCTGCTGACCTTCGGCTCGGGCTTCGTCAAGGGCTTTGCCGTGGTGCACTGCCTGGGCATCCTGACGTCCATGTTCTCGGCGGTGATGTTCTCGCGCGGCCTGGTCAACCTCTGGTACGGCGGCAAGAAGCGCCTGAAGAGCGTGTCCATCGGCCAGGTCTGGCGGCCCGATGGCAGCAAGCCGCCTGCGGTGATCGACGACGAGCCGGCCGCCAAGGCCTGAGCAGGGCAGGGAGCACACCATGGAATTCTTTCGCATTCGCCGCGACATCCCGTTCATGCGGTATGCGCTGGTGCTCAACATCATCTCGTTCGTCACCTTCGCGCTGGCGGTGTTCTTCCTCGTCACCCGCGGGCTGCACCTGTCCATCGAGTTCACCGGCGGCACGGTGCTGGAAGTGGAATACGCCCAGGCTGCCGATCTGGAGAAGACCCGCCACACCGTCGAGGCCATGGGCTTCGGTGAGGTGCAGGTGCAGAACTTCGGCACCTCGCGCGATGTGCTGGTGCGCTTGCCGGTGCGCGGCAACATGAAGCAGAGCGAAGTCGCCGGTGCCGTCTTCGACAAGCTCTGCGCCGCCGAGGGCGGCACGGTCGAGACCAAGGCCTACACCACGCCCCAGGGCGAGCAGGTCAGCCGTCCCAGTTGCGCGAAGGCCGGCGGCGCCGAGCCGGTGAAGCTGTCGCGCACCGAGTTCGTCGGCCCCGCCGTGGGGGACGAACTGGTCGGCGACGGCCTGAAGGCACTGGCCTTCGTCGTCATCGGCATCGTCGTCTACCTGGCCTTCCGCTTCGAATGGAAGTTTGGCGTGGCCGGCATCATCGCCAACTTGCACGACGTGGTCATCATCCTGGGCTTCTTCGCCTTCTTCCAGTGGGAGTTCTCGCTGGCGGTGCTGGCGGCGGTGCTGGCCGTGCTGGGCTACTCGGTGAACGAGTCGGTGGTGATCTTCGACCGGGTGCGCGAGGCCTTCCGGAAGTACCGCAAGCTGACCACGCCGCAGACGATCGACCACGCCATCACCAGCACCATGAGCCGCACCATCATCACCCACGGCTCGACGCTGATGATGGTCGTGTCGATGCTGTTGTTCGGCGGCCCCACGCTGCATTACTTTGCGGTGGCGCTCACCATCGGGATTCTTTTTGGGATCTACTCGTCGGTGTTCGTGGCCGCAGCCATCGCGATGTGGCTGGGCGTCAAGCGCGAGGATCTGGTCAAGGCCTCGGGCAAGGAACACGACCCCAACGATCCGAACGCCGGCGCCGTGGTGTAGAAACGGGGTCGGACAGAGCCCGCAGCACCTTCCGCCCCCTTCTCCATGGCAACCGCCGCAGACCCCGCCCAGATTGCCAGCCAGGCCAGGCGACGGTACGTCGACATGCTGCTCAAGGGCCTGCCGGCCCTGGTGGCACGGGTGGGCAACGGCGCGCGCGAACTGCTGGACAAGCCGGCCGAATACGCCACCGGCCAGCGCCGGCGGGATCTGGTCCAGGCGCTGATCAAGCTCTCGGGCGCCTGGCACGGCGCCATGTCGCACGGCCTGCGCCATGTGCTGCAGCATGGCGTCACCGCCTCGCAGCCGGGCGATCTGCCGGCGCTGGGCGTGGCCGGCGGGCTGTCGCTGGTCGAGAACGATGTCATCGAGCGCGAGATCCTCACCTCGCGCCTGGCGCTGGCCATCATGGACCGCGCCGGCTGGGAGTTCACCGACCTGCGCTCGCGCATGGCCATGCTGGAGCGGCGCGGCGAGCTCGACACCCACGACATGCTGCGCGCCCACATCCTGGCCCGCGTGGTGCTGGATGCCTGGCGCAGCGCCGGCCTGGGCGCCGCCGACTGGCGCGAGGCCCAGCCCCTGCTGCATGACGAGTTTTCCGGCCTGGCCGAGGAGGCCTACCACGAGACCAACCGCTGGCTGGTGGAGCACCGGGTGATGGCCGATGTCGACCTGCGGCCCTACATCCGCCGCACCGTCGACAGCCATGCCGGTCTGGCCGGCCACACCGGCCAGGCGCCGCTGCGCGGGCCGGCCGCGCCCGGGCGGCCGCCGGCCGGGCGCCACCCTGCCGACAGCCGCGGCCTGCCCGACGACAGCGGGCCCGCAGGCTTCGGCCCATCGTCGAGCGCCGGCATGGCGCCGGCATCGCCGTACGGCACAGGGGCCTATCCGGGCACGGGCGCCTATCCCGGTGTCGGCCACACCCAGACCGGCCACACCCAGACCGGCCACAGCGCCATCGGCCGGGGTCTGCCCGGCCGCACCGCGGCGCCACCGGTGCGCGGGGCGCAGCCAGGCAGCGCCCGTGCCGCGGCCACGGTCGGCGAGGAAACCCGCATGATGACCCGCGCCGCACCGCTGGCGCGCGGCAGCGACCATGCCGAGGCGGTGCTGGGCCGGCTGAACCGGTTGGTCGGCCGCCACCTGCCGGGCTTTGCCGACACCGCCCAGGCCCGGCCGGTGACCGAGGCGCTGTCGCTGGCCATCAACAATGCCCAGCAGCACCTGCGCCGCCGGCTGACGCCGCCGCAGGCCGGCGCCACCCAGGTCCAAGGCCAGGCCCATGCCGCCACGGTGATGACCGGCCCGATGCTGCTGGAGGAACTGCAGCAGGGCAAGCAGGCGCTGAAGCAGGCCGCCAGCACGCCGGCCGAGCGCGCCACGATCGAGATCGTGGCGATGATGTTCCAGAGCATCCTCACCGAAGACCGCATTCCTGCGGCCATGCGGGTGTGGTTCGCCCGGCTGCAGATGCCGGTGCTGCGGGTGGCCGTCAGCGAGCCGGATTTCTTCGCCAACCTCGACCACCCGGCGCGCCGGCTGATCGACCGCATGGGCGCCTGCGTGATGGGCCTGGATTCGGCCAGCCGCAACGTGGGCGACGCGCTGGAGAAGGAGATCAAGCGGGTGGTGCAGGTGGTCGAGGCCTATCCCGACACCGGCCGGCGGGTGTTCCAGACCGTGCTCACCGAGTTCGAGAAATTCCTGGAGCACTACTTCAAGAACGAGAACGAGGCCTCGCGCCGCGGCGTGTCGCTGGCCCAGCAGGTGGAGCAGCGCGAGACGCTGGCCATCCAGTACACCATCGAGCTGCGCCGCATGCTCAATGAGGTGCCGGTGCAGGAGGGCGTGCGCCAGTTCCTGTTCCAGGTCTGGGCCGACGTGCTGGCCACCAGCGCGGTGCGCTACGGCGGCCAGAGCGCCGAGACCAAGACCATGAAGCGCGCTGCCGCCGACCTGATCTGGTCGGCCAGCGCCAAGGTCACCCGCGAGGAGCGCGCCGAGGTCATCCGCCGGTTGCCGCCGCTGCTCAAGCGCCTGCGCGAGGGCATGGCCTCGGCCAACATGGCGGCCGAGAAGCAGGAAGAACGCATCAACGCGCTGAACAACGCGCTGGCCGCGGCCTTCACCGCCAAGGCCGCGGTGATCCCGAACGACCGCCTGCAGGACCTGATGGAGCGGCTGGAGTCGATCGAGGAACTGTTGCCCGGCAGCGAGGACATCGAGATCGACGAGAGCCTGGTGCTCGACCTGTCGGGCCACGAGAGCAGCGAGCTGGAGGTGGTGGCCGACGGCGGCAGCCTGCCCACCGCGGCGATGATCGCCTGGTCGCGCGAGTTGCTGGTGGGCAGCTGGTACACGCTGGAATACCGCGGCCGGCACGAGACGGTGCAGCTGGCCTGGCACGGCATGCGCCGGCAGCTGTCGCTGTTCGTCACGCCGGGCGGGCGCTGCGTGCTGTTCCAGCAGCAGCGGCTGGCCGCCTTCCTGCAGGCCGGACTGTTGCTGCCGGCCCAGGAAGAAGCGCTGACGGTGAAGGCCACGCGCAATGCGCTGGCCAAGCTCGATGCCGACCCGTCGAAACTGATGAACTGACGCGCTGGCCTGGCCGCCAGTGCAGCGGCTAGTGGATCAAGCGCTCTTCCGGTGCGACGAACAGCTCGTCGAGGATCAGCGCGTCGGGTTCCTCGCCCAGGCTCCAGAAGACCATCAGCACGATGACCTTCAGGTCTTCCAGCGCCAGCGGGCATTCGCCGACGGCGGTGGCACGGTCGATGACCATCTCGCGCATGGCGGGCGGCAGCACGCCGGCGGATTCGAGGAAGCTGACGAAGCCGATGGAGTCTTCGCCCAGGCGGTCGATCTCGGCGGTGGAATACACCCGCAGGCTGTCGGACGACTGGTCGGCGGCATAGGCCTGGGCGTTCTCGGCCAGGCCATCCAGCCACACCAGCGCCTCCTGGATCTCGTCGGTTTCGAAGCCGACCGCCGAGAGCTTGCGCGTCAACTGGTCGTGGTCCGGACAGGCATCGGGGCGCCAGTAGTTCTCGTAGAGATAGACCAACACTTCGAACATCGGACCACTATACCCCAGGGGTCCGGGCCGAAAACCGGCGATTTGCAACGCCTGCCGTGGCCCCGTTCGCTGGGTGAAAGCGAGCGGGCGCACACTTCTGGTGCGGGCCTCAAGCCCCCTGCCGGCGCTGGTACAAGCCGCCCGGCAGACGGGCGACGCGACCGTCCAGTTCCAGCGTCAGCAGGTGCGCCGACAGGGTGTGGGCCGGCCAGCCGCAGCGGTCGATCAGGGTGTCCAGCGATTGCGGGTCGTGGCCCAGGGCGGCGAGCACCGGATCGGTCTCGCCGGCCGGGTCGGCAGCGGGTGGCGCGGCCTGCCGCACCGGCAGTGCCACGGGCTGCAGCGGCCCCAGTTCCTCGGCCACCTGCTCGGGCGAATCGACCAGGGCCGCGCCCTGGCGGATCAGCGCGTGGCAGCCGGCCGACTGCGGCGCCAGGATCGAGCCCGGGATGGCCAGCACCTCGCGCCCGGCTTCCGAGGCCAGCCGGGCGGTGATCAGCGAGCCCGAGCGCAGGGCGGCCTCGACCACCAGGGTGCCGCGGGACAGCCCCGCGATGATGCGGTTGCGCGGCGGGAAATTGGCGGCCAGCGGCGGCGTGCCCAGCGCGTACTCGCTGACCAGCAGGCCGGTCTCGGCGATGCGGTGGGCCAGCGCGCGGTGGCTGGGCGGGTAGACGCGGTCGATGCCGGTGCCGACCACGGCGATGGTGCGGCCGCCAGCGGCCAGCGCGCCTGCATGGGCGGCGCCGTCGACGCCGGCGGCCAGGCCGGAGACGATGGTCCAGCCCTGGCCGGCCAGCACTTCGGCGAAGCGCCGCGCGTTATCGCGGCCCTGGGCGCTGGGTTGGCGGCTGCCCACCATCGCCAGGCAGGGCGAGGTCAGCAGGCTTGCATCGCCTTGCAGGTACAGCAGCAGCGGCGGATCGGCACTGTGCAGCAAGGGTGCCGGGTAGTCGGCGTCGCCCAGCACCAGCACCCGGCGGCCGGGTGCTGCCGCCTGCCAGGCCAGCGTGGCGGCCAGGCGCTCGGCATGGCCATCGGGCGGCGTGGCCAGGGTCAGGGCCGTGGGGGCGTCAACGCAGTCGCGCAGCGCCTCCACCGGTGCGGCGATGGCTGCCTGCGGCGACAGGAAGCGCGCCAGCAGCCGCCGCGCGGTGGTGCGGCCCACGCCCGGGCTGTGCAGCAGGTGCAGCCAGGCGCCGAGTTCTTGCGGATCGGTCACAGGCCTGCGGGGGCCATGATCTTCAGGGTTCGCTGATGCGGTCGCCGGCGCGGATCGGGTCGAGGGCCGAGACGATCAGGCCGTAGGACACCCGGTCGAACACCCGGAAGACGAACAGCAGGCCGCTGCGCTCGTCGGGCAGCTGGATCGGCTGGGGCTTGGCGCCGGTGCGGTCGGTGGCGGCCACGCCGGCACGCCACAGCGCCAGCACATGGCCGCGCTCGATGCCATCGCGCAGGCCGCGGTTGATGGCCACGATCTGGTTCTGGCCGGCGGTCAGCGCCTCGCCGTAGACCGACACCACGCGGCCGTCCACCGGCTTGGCCGGCGGATGCGGCACATAGGCCGAGTAGTCGCGTGGCGGCACCGGCGCCAGCCGGTCGCCCACGCCGGCCTCCTGGCGGGTGCTGGTCATCACGAAGGTGGCCGGTACCGGCAGGCCGCTGACCGGTGCCTTGCCGTCGGCGCGCACGAAGTCGGCCGTGCCGATGTAGCCGGCCTCGTGGCCCAGCAGCTCGTTGGTCAGCGGATCGCGCAGCGGCTTGCTCTGGCGGAACAGGGTGAAGTTGCGGGCACCGCCCAGGTCGCCGCGCACATAGGCCAGCTCGCCGCGGGAGACCATCACCCGGCCTTCCTGGGTGGCGACGATGCGTGGCGCGGCGGCCAGTTCGTCCTGGCTGAGCACCACCGCCTCGTTCAGGAACGGGCCGATCAGCTGCAGCGGGATCGACGCGATGGCGCCGTTCTCCAGCAGCTCGCTGCGCACCCGGGGCGACAGCTTGACGGTGTTGGTCGGCGCCTGACCATCGGCCTGGCCGCCCAGCACCAGGCGGGCGCGGTCGCCGTCCTTCACCAGCACCAGCACCTGGCCGGGATAGATCAGGTGCGGATTGCGGATCTCCTGCAGGTTCATGCCCCACAGCTCGGGCCAGCGCCAGGGTGTCTTCAGAAAGATGCTGGCGATGGCCCACAGCGTGTCGCCGCGCTGCACGGTGTGCGAGGCCGGCGCGTTGTCGGCCAGGGCCGACAGCGGCACGCCGGCGCTGGCCACCTGCTGGGCGGTGGCGCGCTGGGCCGGGGTGATCGGCAGGTTGGCCTGGGCCACCACGCCGGCCGCCGCGCAGGTGGCCAGCAGCCCCAGGGCCAGACCCCGCCAGCTGCCGGTGGACCGGGCAGCCGGGTGGGCAAGGTGCGGGGGGCGTTGGGGCATGGGGGCGGTCTCCGGAAGGGCCGGTGCCACAATCCGGCCCACCGGGGGTTGGGCAGCGGGCTGGGAGCACAGGCAGCATGGCCGGCCGACAAGGCCAGCGATCTTCATGCTACCTCGCAGATTCTGCCGGTAAACCCTTGATATCGCAACGAAATGCAGGGCGCACGCGGGCTGCCACAGGCCCGCTGCGGCATGCTGGCGTTGCTTGACATCCACAGTGGCCGCCCCATCTGCATGGTGGTCCGATCGCGTCACCGCACCTGTCTGCCATGGCTTTGCTGAACATCCTCCGTTACCCCGATCCGCGCCTGCACACCGTGGCCAAGCCCGTGGCCACCGTGGACGACACCATCCGCCGACTGGCCGACGACATGCTGGCCACGATGTACGAGGCCGACGGCGTGGGTCTGGCCGCCACCCAGGTGGACCAGCACATCCGCCTGGTGGTGATGGACACCTCGTCCGACCGCAGCCAGCCGGTGGTGCTGATCAACCCCGAGATCACCGCCCGCAGTGCCGAGATGAAGCGCGCCGAGGAGGGCTGCCTGTCGGTGCCCACCATCTACGACGACGTGGAGCGCCATGCCCAGGTGACAGTGCGCGCGCTGGGCCGTGACGGTGAACCCTTCGAGATGACGGTGGACGGCCTGGCCGCCATCTGCGTGCAGCACGAGCTGGACCACCTGCTGGGCAAGGTGTTCGTCGAGTACCTGAGCCCGCTGAAGCGCGACCGCATCAAGACCAAGATGATCAAGAAGACGCGGGACGAGCAGGGCCCCAGGCGCTGAATCCGATGCGCATCACCTTCGCCGGCACGCCGGAATTCGCCGCCACCGCGCTGGCCGCCTTGATCGGTGCTGGCCATGAGACCGTGCTGGTGCTGACCCAGCCCGACCGGCCGGCCGGCCGCGGTCTGAAGCTGCTGCCGTCGCCGGTGAAGGCGCTGGCGCTGCAGCATGGCATCGCCGTGGCGCAGCCGCGCAGCCTGCGGCTGGACGGCAAGTACCCCGATGACGCCGCCGCCGCCCGCGCCGCGCTGCAGGCGACCGGTGCCGAGGTGATGGTGGTGGCCGCCTACGGCCTGATCCTGCCGCAATGGGTGCTGGACGGGCCGCCGCGCGGCTGCCTGAACATCCACGGCTCGGTGCTGCCGCGCTGGCGCGGCGCCGCGCCGATCCACCGCGCCATCGAGGCGGGCGATGCCACCACCGGCATCACGCTGATGCAGATGGATGCCGGCCTGGACACCGGCGACATGCTGCTGGTGGCCGAGGAGGCCATCCGCCCCGACGACACCACCGCCAGCCTGCACGACCGGCTGGCCGCGCTGGGCGGGCGGCTGGTGGTGCAGGGCCTGGCCGCGCCCGACATGCTGCGCCGCACGCCGCAGCCGGCCGACGGCATCACCTACGCCCACAAGATCGACAAGGCCGAGGCGGCGATCGACTGGACCCAGCCGGCCGCCGTGATCGAACGCCGGGTGCGCGCCTTCGATCCGTTTCCCGGCGCCAGCTTCGCGCTGGATGGCGAGGTGGTGAAGCTGTGGCGTGCCGCGCTGCGGCCTGATCTGGCAGGCGTGCCGGGCCAGGTGCTGGCCGCCGCCGATGGCCGGCTGACCGTGGCCTGCGGCCAGGGCGCGCTGGATCTGCTGCAACTGCAGCGCCCCGGGGGGCGGCGCATCGACGCCGCCGCCTTCCTGCAGGCCCGGCCGGGCCTGGCCGGCCGCCTGCTGGGCGGTTGAAGCGGCCACGGCCGGCCGCATCTGCAGGGGATGGCGGCGTCTGCCGCCCATGAAGGGACGACGCGATGTTCAACCTGATGAAGACGGCCATTCTGATGGCGGCGATCACCGCGCTGTTCATGCTGCTGGGTCGCATGCTGGGCGGTCCGTCCGGGATGATGCTGGCGCTGCTGGTGGCGCTGGGCATGAACTTCTTCAGCTACTGGTTCTCCGACAAGATCGTGCTGAAGATGTACAAGGCGCGCGAGGTGGACGACAGCACCGCACCGCAGTTCGTGGCCATGGTGCACGAGCTGGCCACCAGCGCCGGCATCCCGATGCCCAAGGTCTACCTGATCGACGAAGACGCGCCCAACGCCTTCGCCACCGGCCGCAACCCCGACAACGCCGCGGTGGCGGCCACCACCGGCATCATCCGCGTGCTCAGCGCGCGTGAGCTGCGCGGCGTGATGGCCCACGAGCTGGCCCATGTGAAGCACCGCGACATCCTGATTTCCACCATCAGTGCCACCATGGCCGGCGCCATCGGCATGCTGGCCAACTTCGCGACGATGTTCGGCGGGCGTGGCGGCCAGCGCAGCAACCCGGTTGCTGCCATTGCGGTGGCCTTGCTGGCGCCGCTGGCGGCCAGCCTGATCCAGATGGCGATCAGCCGCGCGCGGGAATTCGAGGCCGACCGCGGCGGCGCGGAGATCTCGGGCGACCCGGCGGCGCTGGCCTCGGCGCTGGACAAGATCCACCGCTTCGCCCAGGGCCTGCCGATGGAGGCGGCCGAGCGCCACCCCGAGACGGCGCAGATGATGATCATGAACCCGCTGTCGGCCGGCGGCCTGCGTGGCCTGTTCTCCACCCACCCGCCCACCGAGGAGCGTGTGGCTGCCCTGATGGCCCTGGCACAGGTGATGCCTCAAGCCGGAGGGCATGGCGGCCGATAAAGGCCGCATGCGCAGACCCTTCCTCCTGCTGATCACCCTGGCCCTGGCCGGCTGTGACCAGCTGGGCATCGAATCCCCGGCCACCACCAAGGCCCGGGTGGAGGCCGATGGCAAGGCCATCGGTGGCGCCTGCCGCCATGCCGGCCGGGCGATCGAGGATTGCTATACGCTCAACAAGAAGGCCGACAAGGCCGCCATCTTCGCCGGCTGGCGCGAGATGAACGAATACATGACCGAGAACAAGCTCGAGCCGGTGGTGCCCGTCATCCCGCCCGAGCCGCCCAAGCCGCCGAAACCGCCCAAGTCAGCGGCATCGAAGGCCGAGGACGGCGAGGCCGAGGCCGACAGCCAGCCGGCCGAGAAGCACTGACGGCCGGCGGGCCTGGCGATCAGCGGGCGACCGGCACCACCACCTGGCGCGGGTTCACGCCGGTGGCCGGGAAGTCCATCAGCGCGGCGGTGAACAGCGGCTGCAGCGCGGCGCCGTCGGTGCTGCGCTGGAAGCCCTCGCTGCTGGCCCGGGCCTCGAACAGCGGCGCGCCGCTGGCACGGTCACGCACCAGCACCGCCACCTCACGGTCGTAGCGCGGCGCATCGAGCCGGAACCCGGCGCCCCAGACCGGGCCGCGCCAGGGTGCATACCGCCAGTTGCTGAAGCTGCCATGCCACCACAGCGGGTCGTCCCAGGGCGAGCGGTCGGTGCGGCTGACGCGTGCGCCCACTTGCACCAGCACGTCGGGCGGGCTGCCGGCCGGTGCCGGCTGGAAGCCGGCCTGGGCCAGCGCCGGGCGGGCGGCGTCTTCCAGCCGCTGCATGGACTCGGCCTGGGCCTGCTGCGAGGGCAGGCGCTCGAAGGCGTAGGTGCCCGGTTTGCGCTCGGCCGGCCAGCTGCCGAAGGTGGACACCTCGGCCGAGACCTGGTTCATCGAAGCACAGCCCGCCAGCACCACCAGGGCGGCGCCGGCGGCCGCGGCCTGCAGCCAGTTGCGTGGGGTCATCAGGATCTCCTGCGTGCGGAGGAAGGCTTGGACGATGCGCCTGGGCGGAGGTTCAATCGGCCGCTTCGCCGGGCCGCTGCCAGACGATGGGCTGCGGCGCAGCCGGCACCGGCGCGGCGCAGGCCTCGTCGTCGGCGTCGAAGGCCTTGTCGCCCGCCGCATCGGGCGTGCCGGTGGGGCGGATGCTGGTGAACGGGAACAGTGACCGGTCCATCATGTGCGACAGTGTGATGTTGCCCATCGCGGTGGCCATGTTGTCGATGCGGCCGGGGTACTGGCGCTCCCACTCGTGGATCATCTTCTTGACCTGCACCCGCTGCAGGTTGTCCTGGCTGCCGCACAGGGTGCACGGAATGATCGGGAACTGCCGGTGTTCGGCCCAGGTGGCCAGGTCACGCTCGGCCACATAGGCCAGCGGGCGGATCACGGTGTGCCTGCCGTCGTCGCTGACCAGCTTGGGCGGCATGCCCTTCAGGCGGCTGCCGAAGAACATGTTCATCAGCATCGTCACCACGATGTCGTCGCGGTGGTGGCCCAGTGCGATCTTGGTGGCGCCCAGCTCACCCGCCACCCGGTACAGGATGCCCCGCCGCAGCCGGCTGCACAGGCTGCACATGGTCTTGCCCTCGGGCACCAGCTTCTTGACGATGCTGTAGGTGTCCTGGTTCTCGATGTGGAACTCGATGCCCAGCTGGTCCAGGTAGGCCGGCAGGATGTGCGCCGGGAAGCCCGGCTGCTTCTGGTCGAGGTTGACGGCCACCAGGGTGAACTTGACCGGCGCACGCTGCTGCAGGCCCAGCAGGATGTCGAGCAGACCGTAGCTGTCCTTGCCGCCGGACAGGCAGACCATCACCCGGTCGCCTTCCTCGATCATGTTGAAGTCGACGATGGCCTGGCCCACCTGGCGGTGCAGGCGCTTGCTGAGCTTGTTCATCTCGAAGGCGTGCTTCTTGGCCTTCGCGGTGTCGGCGCTGGCGTCGGCAGCCAGGTGCTGCACGTCGGTGATGTCGTTCATGCGGCCTCCTTCATGCCGAACACCTCGCAGCCCACGGCATCGCAGTCCGGATAGACGTCGGGCTTCTCGGTGGCCACGCGGGCGGCACGCACGTTGGGGTGGGCCAGCATCAGCTTGAGCACATCGTCGGCCAGGGTTTCCTGCAGGTGGATGTGGCCGCGCTTCACCCGCTCGGTGATGGTGCGGCGGATGAAGTCGTAGTCCAGCACCTCATCGAGCTTGTCGGCCGTCGGTGTCGACAGTGCGAGCGGCACGTAAAGATCGACGTTGATCTTCACCCGCTGCTCGCCCTTCTTCTCGAAGTCGTGCACGCCGATGTTGATCCAGACCTCGTAGTCACGCAGGAACAGCCGCCGGCAGTCCATCAGGCTGGGGTTGGTGAGCAGGCTTTGCATGTCAATCCTTGGTGGCGGCCGCAGCCAGTTGTTGCTGTGCCAGGAACAGCACGTCGCGTGGCTGGCCCAGCAGGTGCTGGCCGCCGTCGACCAGCAGCGTGGTGCCGGTGACGGCCGGCGCCTCCAGCAGGAATCGCACCGCGCCGGCGATGTCGTCAGGGGTGGACGAGCGCTGCAACGGCGTGAGCCGGTGCGCGGCGGCGAATTCGGCCTCGTCCATCGGGCCGGAGACCAGGGTGACGCCCGGCGAGACGCCGCACACCCGCAGCACCGGCGCCAGCGCCTGGGCCAGCATCACCGTGGCCTCGGCCAGCGCAGCCTTGCTGAGGGTGTAGCTGAAGTAGTCGGGGTTGGGATTGACCAGCTTCTGGTCGAGCAGGTTGACCACGCAGCCCTGGGCGCCGCGGGCGGCCAGGTGGGCGTGCAGCGCCCGGGCCAGCAGCACCGCCGGCGTGGTGTTGGCACGGAAGTGCCGCTCGGCCGTCGGGCCGGTGTAGCTGGCCACGTCGTCGTAGCTGAACAACGAGGCGTTGTTCACCACCGCATCCAGCCGGCCGGCCTGGGCCACGGCGGCCGGCACCAGGGCATTGCAGGCGGCGTCGTCGGCCAGGTCGGCGGCCAGCAGCCAGGCCTGGGCGCCCAGGGCGCGGGCGTCCGCCGCTGTGGCCTCGGCGTCGGCCGCGCTGCTGCGGTGGTGCAGCACCACATCCCAGCCATGCGCGGCCAGGTGCAGCGTGATGGCGCGGCCGATGCGCCGGGCGGCGCCGGTGACCAGCGCGACCGGCCGTGGGGTGGCCGACGATGGGGAGGGGGTCGAGACCATGCTTCCTACAATGCCGGAATGGCCCGATCCCACGATGAGACCAGCAGCGATCCGGGCGAACCCGACAGTGTAGCCAGCGGCCTGCTGGCCGTGGTGCGGCAGGCCATCGCCGACGCCGGCGGCTGGCTGCCGTTCGACCGCTTCATGGCCCTGGCGCTGTACCAGCCCGGGCTGGGCTACTACGCCAACGGCAGCCGCAAGTTCGGCAGCATGCCCGGCTCGGGCAGTGATTTCGTCACCGCGCCGGAGCTTTCACCGCTGTTCGGCCGGGCGCTGGCGGCCCAGGTGGGCCAGGCGTTGGCGGCCGGCGGCTGGGGCGCGGTACTGGAATTCGGCGCCGGCTCGGGCGCGCTGGCGGAAGCCGTGCTGGACACGCTGGGTGATGCGGTCACCGACTACGCCATCGTCGACCTCTCGGGCGTGCTGCGACAGCGCCAGCAGCAGCGGCTTGCCCGATTTGGCCCCCGTGTGCGCTGGCTGGATGCGCTGCCCGATGGCTTCCGCGGCGTGGTGCTGGGCAACGAGGTGCTGGATGCGATGCCAGTGCAGCTGCTGCACTTCGATGGCGAACAGTGGTGCGAGCGTGGCGTGGTCTGGCACGCAGGCGCGCTGGCCTGGGCCGACCGCCCCACCACCCTGCGCCCGCCGCTGGACGCGCCCTTCGTGCCCGGCACCACCACCGAGATCCACCCCCAGGCCGAGGCCTTCATCCGCACCCTGGCCGGCGTGCTGCAGCAGGGCCTGGCGCTGTTCATCGACTACGGCTTCCCCGAGGCCGAGTACTACCTGCCGCAGCGCCACGGCGGCACGCTGATGTGCCACCAGGCCCACCGCGCCGACGGCAACCCGCTGGCCGATGTGGGTGCCAAGGACATCACCGCGCACATCAACTTCACCGGCATCGCGCTGGCCGCGCAGGATGCCGGGCTGGACGTGCTGGGCTACACCTCGCAGGGGCACTTCCTCATCAACTGCGGCCTGGTCGTCTTGCTCGACGATGCCACGCTCCAGCAGCGCGCCGCGGCGCAGAAGCTGGTCACCGAGCATGAGATGGGCGAGCTGTTCAAGGTGATCGCGCTGGGGCGTGGCCTGGGCGAGGGCTTCCTGCCGCTGGGCTTTGTGCGGGGCGACCGGATGCACCGCCTGTGAGGTGGCTGCTGATCTTCTTCGTCATCCTGCTGCTGGCCAGCGGCCTGCCGGGCTGGATGCGCAAGATCGGCCTGGGCCGGCTGCCGGGTGACCTGCGGCTGCGCATCTTCGGCCGCGAGGTGCAGGTGCCGCTGGCGTCAGCGCTGGTGCTGAGCCTCTTGACCACCTGGGCCATCCACTGGTCTTGAGGTTTCAGGCGCTGGTGGGCGGACTGGCGATGGCGGCGGCGATGGCGGCGGCCCGCGCCGCACGCACCCGCTCGCCGATGGCCGGGCCGGCCAGGCCGGCGGCCGCAGCCGCCTCGGCCACCGCCTGCACCGGCGCGGCCAGCGCGGCCGCCAGCGCACCGGCCAGCCGCGCCCGCTGCGGATAAGTCCGGTCTTCCAACCCGGTGCGGCCGCGGGCATCGCACTCGCAGGCCAGCAGGGCGTCGGCGAAGCGCTGCGGCCGGCGCAGTGCGTCGCAGCGCTCCAGCAGGCGCAGCACCGCGTCGGCGCCGAACTCGCCGCTGCGGTGGATGTTGCCGTGCTCGCGGGCCACCACGTCGGCCAGCGCAGCGCAGTCATTCGGCACCTTCCAGCGCTGGGCCACCTGGCGGGCCAGCACCGCGCTGCGCTGCTCATGGCCGATGTGGCGCGGCCACTGCTCGGGCGGCGTGGTGCCCTTGCCCAGGTCGTGCACCAGGCAGGCGTAGCGCACCGGCAATGGGGCCTGCAGCCGCGCGGCCTGCTGCAGCACCAGCATCAGGTGCACGCCGGTGTCCACCTCGGGGTGGTGCGCGGGTGGCTGCGGCACGCCCCACAGCCGGTCGACCTCGGGCAGCAGCACCCGCAGTGCGCCGCACTGCCGCAGCACGGCGAACATGCGTTCGGGCCGGTCTTCCATCAGCCCGCGCGACAGTTCCTGCCACACCCGCTCGGGCACCAGGTGGTCGACCTCGCCGCTGGCCACCATCTCGGCCAGCAGGGCTTCGGTCTCGGGCGCCACGCTGAAATCGGCGAACCGCGCCGCCAGCCGCGCCAGCCGCAGCAGCCGCACCGGATCGTCGACGAAGGCCGGGCCGACATGGCGCAGCACCCGTTGCTGCAGATCCCGCTGGCCGTTGTAGGGGTCGACCAGGGCGCCGGTGGCCGGGTCTTCGGCGATGGCGTTGATCGTCAGATCACGCCGTGCCAGGTCGTCTTCCAGCGTGACATCGGGCGAGGCCTGCACGGTGAAGCCCAGGTAGCCGCGGCCGCTCTTGCGCTCGGTGCGGGCCAGCGCGTATTCCTCGTGCGTCTGCGGATGCAGGAAAACCGGGAAGTCGCGCCCCACCGGGGTGAAGCCGGCGGCGGCCATGGCCTCGGGCGTGCTGCTCACCACCACCCAGTCGCGGTCGTTCACCGGCCGGCCCAGCAGCCGGTCGCGCACCGCGCCGCCGACGATCCAGGCCTGCATCGGCGTGCGCCGCGTCAGCGCGCCCGCAGGTCGGTCGGGTGGAAGTGCGGCGCCAGCAGCGCCAGGCCCTGCGGCGTGATGCCCAGGTCACGCAGGCCGGGCAGCTTGCCGCTGGCCACGTTGGGCACGCGCATGCTCAGCACGTTGTCGCGCGACATCATCGGCTCGCCGGGCAGCAGGCCCATGGCGGCGGCCTGCAGCAGGCCGGCGGCCTCGGGCAGCCCGACCACCGGGCGGCGGCAGCCGGCCATGGCGCCCACCTGCTGCACGATCTCCTGCAGCGTCATCACCTGCGGACCAGCGCATTCGACGATCGGCCCCGGGCCAGGGCGCTGCAGCAGGCTCTGGACGATGGCCTGGGCCACATCGCCCACCCACACGGGCTGGAAGCGGGCACCGGCACCGGCCAGCGGCAGCACCGGAAACAGCCGCGACAGCTTGGCGAACAGGTTGGTGAAGCGGTCTTCGGCGCCGAAGATCACCGACGGCCGCAGGATGGTGAGGTCACCCCCCGCGGCCAGGGCCTGCTGCCACACCGCCTCGCCGGCGACCTTGCTGCGCAGGTAGGCCGATGGCGCCTGCGCGCCCACACCCAGCGCGCTGACATGCACCACCCGGCGCACGCCGGCCTGCGCGCAGGCGGCGGCCAGGCTGCGCGGCAGCTGCACATGGGCGCGGTCGAAGGCTTCGTCGCTGCCGTGCAGGATGGCCACCAGGTGCACCAGCGCATCGGCACCCTGCAGCACCGCGGCCATGGCGCGCGGGTCGTGCACGTCGGCCTGCACCAGGTCGACGGTGGGCAGCACCTGCACGCTGCGGCCGTTGACCAGGCGGCGGGTGGGCACCACCAGGCGGCAGCTGGTGCTGTGGGCGGTCAGGTGTTCACAAAGGCTGCGGCCGACGAAGCCGGTGCCGCCGGTGATGACGATCTTCTGCATGGTGGGGATGGGTCCGGCCCTGGCGGTCAGGGCAGTTCGGTGTTGGGTGCGGGGGCGGCGCCGTCGCGCGGGCCGATGCCGGGGCCCAGGCGCGGGCGCAGCGCGGGCGCCTGGCGGGGGTCGAGCAGGGCGGCGTAGACGGCGGCGTTGGACAGCACCTTCTTCACATAGTCGCGCGTCTCGTTGAACGGGATGTTCTCGGCCCAGATCGCGGTTTCCAGCGTCGGCCCTTCACGCCAGCGGCGCGGCCGGCCCGGGCCGGCGTTGTAGGCCGCCGCGGCCATGGCCTGCGAACCGCCCAGATCGTCCAGCACCATGCGCAGGTAGGCCGTGCCCAGCCGCAGGTTGGTGAGCGGGTCGTTGATCAGCGCCGGGTTGTCCCAGGGCAGGTTGATCTTCTTGGCCACATAGCGGGCGGTGGCCGGCATCACCTGCATCAGGCCGCTGGCGCCGACGCTGGATTTCAGCTGCGGCATGAAGCGCGTCTCCTGCCGGATCAGGCCGAACACCAGGGCCGGCTCCAGGCCCTGGGCGCGGGCGGCGGCGGTGATCTCGTCGGCAAACGGCATCGGATAGCGCAGGCGCAGGTCGACTTCGTTGCGGGTGCGCTCGGCGGTGTTGATGCACAGCTGCCAGTCCTGCCGCTCGCAGGCCAGGCGGGCGGCAGCCATCAGGGCGCGGTCGTCCATGCCACGCAGGCTGAAGTTCCACTCGCGCCGGGCCTCGTCGCGCAGGCCCAGGTTGATGAGCAGCAGCGCGCGTTGCAGGCCGGGGTGGCCGCTGGCGGCGGCCAGTTCGGCATCGCTCAGCGGCGCCGGCGCCGGCGGCAGGCCGGGCGTGCGGCCCAGGTCTTCGGTGGCCAGCTTGGCGTAGAAGTTGGTGGTGCCGGCCACGGCTTCCAGCTGCAGCCGGGCCTCGGCACGCTGGGCATCGCCGGCGGGGCCGGCCTTGGCGCTGCCCAGGGTGGCGCGGGCTTTCCAGTAGGCCCAGGCCGGGTCGCGCAGTTCGGCCGGGCCCATCCAGCCGATCAGCCGGGCCACGGCTGGCCAGCGCTGGGCCGGCGGCGCACCGCGCAGCAGGGCACGCACGCCCCAGGCCAGGGTGTCGTCGCTCCAGCCGGGATCGGCGTCGTCTGGCAGCAGGCTCAGCGCGCGTTGCACCTGGCCGGCGGCATCGGTCGACAGCTGGAAGGCCGACTGCCGCGCCAGGTACGCCCAGGCCCAGGCGGCATGCGCATCGTCGAGCCGCAGGCTGCGCGATTCCAGCCGGGCGGCGGCGGCGCCCGCGTCGGTCTGCGCCAGGCGCATCAAGGCCAGCAGGCGCAGCTCTTGCGCCGT
Source organism: Pseudaquabacterium pictum (assembly GCF_005403045.1). Taxonomy (GTDB): domain Bacteria; phylum Pseudomonadota; class Gammaproteobacteria; order Burkholderiales; family Burkholderiaceae_C; genus Pseudaquabacterium; species Pseudaquabacterium pictum. Next base: position 184,512 of record NZ_BJCL01000007.1, on the reverse strand, counting down.
GCGGCCAGCGGCCACCGGCCGGGCCAGGTGGCGGCCGGGGTTGTCGACCGCCTCGGCGGCGTCGCGCGCCTGTGCATTGCCCAGCAGGCCCACGGCGGCCTTGGCGGCGCCGGGGCGCTGCTGCTCCAGGCTGAGCCGGGCCTTGCGCCAGACGTCGTCGGCCGGCAGCTTCTTCCCATCGACCAGCGCGGTGGCCAGCAGGTTGCAGCCGTCGTCGACCTCGCGCTGGGCGAACCACAGCGTGCGCGCCTGCTCGGCCACGTCGCGTCCGGCCAGGTGCTCGGTGAACAGCCACCAGCAGGTGACCTCGCGGTCGTCGTTCATCCGGAAGCGGGGGTAGTCGCGCGCCAGGTTGGCCCAGTCGCGCCGCTTGCCCAGCTCGCGCAGCCAGTCGTTGCGCAGCCGGTCCTCGACATAGCTGCCGGGGAAGCGGGCGTAGAAGCCTTCCACCTCGTCGACGGTGGCCTCGCCCAGCCGGCTGAACAGATCCCAGTAGGCCACCCAGGGCAGCAGCGGGTGGTTGCCGGCCTCGGCGGCGGCGCGGGCCGCGGCCAGGCGGGTGCGGTCACGCTTGCGGGCGGCCTCGCGGGCGTCGACCACCGTGCTGTCCGGCATGCTGGCCTGGGCCGCGGCGGGCACGGCGGCAGTGGCCAGGCAGGCGGCGGCCAGCGTGGCCAGCAGCAGGCGACCGGGCGAGGGGAGACGGCGCATCGGAGGGATCTTCACAAACGGGAACGGGTGCCGGCATGCGGACCGCGGGCACCCAGGGAAAACCACTGTAACGCAGGGCCTGTGCGGGCGGCCTGAGCGCGGGCAATCGCGGTGGCGCTGTGAGGCCGCTCAAGCCACCTCGATCTCCACCAGCACGGGCCCGGTCGACTGCAGTGCACTGGCCAGCACATCGGCCAGGCGGTCGGCCTGGCCCACGCGCACGCCGGGCATGCCATGGCCGGCGGCCAGGGCGACGAAGTCGAGGTCGGGCAGGGCGGTGCCGGCCACCTCGGCACCGGGCGGGTAGCCGAACACCGGCGCGAAGTCCTGCAGCGCCGCATAGCGCCGGTTGTTCAGGATCAGCACGGTGATCGGCAGCCGCAGCTGGGCCGCGCTCCACAGCGCCTGGATGGCGTACATCGCCGAGCCGTCGCCGATCAGCGCGATCACCCGCGCGCCCGGTTGGGCCAGGGCCACGCCCACGGCGGCGGGCAGGCTGTGGCCCAGGCCACCGCTGCACATGGTGTAGAAGGTCCCGCTGTGCAGCATCGGCAGGTGGGCCTGCATCGGCGCGCGGGCGCTGGGTGCTTCTTCCACCACGATGCTGTCGGGTGCACGCACTTCGGCCAGGGTCTGCAGCACCCAGGCCACCGGCAGGCGCTCGCCGGCCGGCGGCGGCGCCAGGCGGGCGCGCGGCGGGCGTGCCGCGGGCGGCTGGCGCGGTGCCGGGGCCGGCCGGGCCAGCAGGTCGGCCAGGCCCAGGCCGATGCTGCAGACGACCGACGTGCCCTGCGGTGTCCAGGCGGCGGTGGCCGGGTCGTCGATCAGCTGCGCCAGCGTGGCGCCGGGCGGCAGGTGCGGGCCGTTGCCCTCGACGTGGTAGGTGAAGGCCGGCGCGCCGATGGCCAGGATGGCATCGTGCCCGGCCAGCAGGGCGACGATGCGCTCGCGCATGGCCGGCAGGTGGCCGGCGAACAGCGGGTGGTCTTCCGGGAAGCCGCAGCGGCCGGACATCGGCGCGGCGAAGACGCGGGCCTGGTGGCGCTCGGCCAGGGCCAAGGCAGCGTCCCAGGCGCCGTCGCGGTCGACGGCGGCGCCGATGACGAAGGCCGGCCGGGCGCTGGCATCGAGAAGGTCACCCACGCTGGCCAGCAGCGCGGGGTCGGGCCGGAGGCGTTGGCTGACCTGGCGGACTGGCACCGGCTCGGTCAGCACGTTCCAGTCGTCGGCGGGGATCGACACCAGCACCGGCCCGCAGGGCGGCGACATGGCCACGTGGTAGGCCCGGGCGATGGCCAGCGGCACATCTTCGGCACGGGCAGGCTCGATGCTCCACTTGACGTACGGTTTCGGCAGCTCGGTGGCCTGGGCCGAGTGCAGGAAGGGGTCGAACGGCAGGATGGAGCGTGCCTGCTGGCCCGCGGTGACGACCAGCGGCGTGCGGTTCTTGAACGCGGTGAAGATGTTGCCCATCGCATGGCCCACGCCGGCGGCCGAGTGCAGATTGACGAAGGCGGCATTGCGGGTGGCCTGTGCATGGCCGTCGGCCATGCCCACCACCACCGCCTCCTGCAGGCCCAGCACGTAGCGGAAGTCGGGCGGGAAGTCGAGGAACAGCGGCAGCTCGGTCGACCCCGGATTGCCGAACACCGTGGTCATGCCGAACTGGCGCATCAGCCGGTGCACTGCCTCCCGGACGGAGATGCGTTCGGCAGCGTCGGCGGGGGGCATGCGGATCTCCAGGCGGCAGTTGGGGGTTGGCCGAAGTGTCGCCTGCCGCTGGTGGCCAAGCCATCCGGTGAAGTCTGATCGCGGCTGTGGGCTCTTGGCAGTCGTTTGATTTGAGCGATCGCGCCGGCTCGGGTGGGCCTGTTTTGCTCCATGTCCCCCGTCCTACACGCCGCAAGCGGCGAATAGGACTCCTCCTGACCTCCGCAAAACAGGCCCACCCGATCCGACGCTCGGCCACCACTGAGCCCTTCGCCGCACGCGGAGACGGAGGCTGGACGAGGACGGCGGGTACCTGGCCGACGGAAGTAGAGGCGGAGTCCTATTCGCCGCTTGCGGCGTGTAGGACGGGGGACATGGAGTCGGCCAGGTACCCGGCGGCCTCGGCCTCGCGCCAATCAAGGCATGTCCGCACAGAGCCCTCAACGCCCCTTCCGGTACGGCTCCTCGAAGTCCAGGAATTCCTGCTCGGCCAGGGCGTCGGTCACCCAGGCGGCGACACCGGGGCTGCTCCACACCCGTTGCATGTAGGCGGCCACCTCGGCGGGCACCGGCAGGGCATAGGTGCGCAGGCGGGCCACCACCGGGGCGTAGTAGGCATCGGCGATGCCGAAGCTGCCGAACAGGAATGGCCCGCCGCTGACGGCCAGCGCGGCCTGCCACATGCCGGTGATGCGGGCCAGATCGGCCGCCACCGCCGGCTGCTCGGCGAGCAGGCGGGCGCCGACCTCGGGCAGGCTGGCCTCGATGTTCATCGGGCAGGCGTTGCGCAGCGCGCCGAAGCCGCTGTGCATCTCGGCGCACAGGCTGCGGGCACGGGCGCGGGCGGCCTGGTCGCGTGGCCACAGCGCGTGCTCCGGGAAGTGCTCGGCGGCGTATTCGGCCAGGTACTCGGCGATCGCCAGCGTGTCCCAGACCACCAGGTCGCCGTGCACGAGCAGCGGCACCTTGCCCACCGGGCTGAGCTGGGTCACCGCCTGCTTGAACCGCGAGGTCGCGTCGAAGCTGTCGAATCGGTGCATCACCTCCTGGAACGGCAGCCCGAAGTGCTTCAGCAGCACCCAGGGCCGCATCGACCAGGATGAGTAGTTCTTGTTGCCGATGTGCAGGTGCAGCATGGGGACTCCTTGGCTGTGGTCAGTGGTGTGCGGATGCTAGGGCGGCTGCGCCTTGCCTGGCGTGCGGGTTTGGCATCACAGTGATGCGCCGAGCGCATCCGTGACGGCGCCAGGTTCGCCCAGTGCGCTGCGGGTGACGGCTGCTTCGCCCCGCACCCAGGTGATGAAGGCGCGCAGCTCCGGGCGCAGGCGGGCGCCGGGCAGCGGGATCAGCCAGTAGCTGAACGGTGCCGCCACCCGGCCGGTGGCACCGAAGGGTTCGACCAGCTCGCCCCGGGCGATCTGCTCATGCACCAGGGCCATGCGGGCCAGCGCCACGCCCTGGCCGGCCAGCGCGCCCTGCACCTGCTGGTGGGTGTAGTTCAGGTAGATCCAGCGCCGCGGTGTCAGGCCGGTCAGGCCCTGCAACGCCAGCCAGCGCAGCCAGCTCAGGTTGGCGGCGCTGGGATGGTGGTCGTCCTCTTCCAGCAGGGCGTGCCCGGCCAGGTCGGCCGCCGTGCGCAGTGGCGGCAGCTGGCCCTGCGCCGCCTGCTGCACCAGCCAGGGGCTGGCGGCCGGGGTCAGCAGCTCGCCGAACATCGGCTCGGCGTCGGGTGGCACCGCGTTGGCGTCGTCGTAGCGCAGCGCCACGTCCACCTCGGGGTCGTCCATGTCCACCCGCACATCGGTGGCCGAGATGCGGATGTCGATGTCCGGGTGCTGCTGCTGGAAGCCGGCCAGCCGTGGCAGCAGCCACAGCGTGGCGAAGCTGGCGAAGGTGCTGACGCTGACCGCCCGCCGGCCCTGGGCCACGCGGATCTGCCGCACGCTGCGGTCGATGCCGTCCAGCGCCGGCAGCACCGCCTGGCGCAGCAGGATGCCGGCGGCGGTGAGCTCCACCTTGCGGGTGCCGCGGTTGAACAGCGGCGCGCCCAGCTCGGTCTCCAGCGCCTTGATCTGCCGGCTGATGGCCGACTGGGTGAGGTGAAGTTCGTCGGCCGCGGCGCTGAACGACAGCCGCCGCGCCACCGCCTCGAAGGCCCGCAGGCCGTCCAGGGACAGCGGGCGGCGATTGGCTGGATTCATGCGCGATCCTCATCAATACGGGGAACTTTCGGCATTGGACCACGGGCCGTTCGGCGCCGAAGATATCCGTACCAACCCTGAGGCCCAGCCTCCTTCCACCGGAGAAACCCATGACCCGTCTGCCCCCCCGCCAGTGCCCTGCAAGTGCTGGGTGCAACCACCCGCCAGCTGCGCATCGACACCGTGCTGCCCGTCCAGGCCCGCCAGACCGGCTGGCTGCAGGTGGTGGCCGGCCGGGCCTGGATCACCCGCAGCGGCGATGCCGCCGACCATGTGCTCGCCGCCGGCGATGCGGTGGCCCTGGGCCGCGGCCAGCGGCTGGTGGTGGAGCCGTGGACGGCCGGCCAGGTGGTGCAGCTGCGCTGGCTGGCCGGTGCAGCGCTGCCGGTGGCAGCGGCCGCGGCGGTGTCGGCGGTTCAGGTGCCGGTCTTGCGGCCTTTGCCCGCGGGGGCGCGGCCGGCCGGTGCGGGCCTGGTCTGGCGCACGCTGGCCTGGGCCTTGCGCGGCGCGGCGGGGCGCTTGGCCGCGGCCGCGCGCAGCGCCGAATCCAGGGCCAGCGCGGCCCAGGGGCGCATCTGCGCGGGCGATTCCATCGCCGCCTCGGGCGCGCTCCAGTAGGCCATCACCGTGCGCTGCCCATGGCGGGTGGCATAGGTGAACGGCTGGCTGCCGGCAGCCTGGAAGGCCGGTTGGGCGGTGGCGTCGGCCTTCAGATAGAGCACGTCGTTGGCGATCAGCGCGACGAAGTGCTCGCCGATGTACAGGCCGGCGCCGCCGAACATGCGCCGTGCGCGGGCCGGGCCCAGCGCCGACAGCAGCTCCAGCGCATGCAGCTGCAGTTCACTGGGTGCGGCAGATCTGGCAACCATGCCGCACAGTCTAGGTCGGGTGTGTGATCCGGCCCACCGCGACGCGGGTGGCTGGCCGACAATGCCGGCGCATGACCTCCACCTACCGCTTCAGCTTCGAACCCTCGCGCGACAAGAAGGTGCTGCGCCGGCAGTTGCAGGCCGAACGGCAGGCGATGGTCGACCGGCACCAGCGCTCGGTGCATCTGCAGGAGGTGCTGCGGGTCTTCCTGCTGACACGCAGCGAGAGTTCGATCGGCGCCTACTGGCCGATCAAGGGCGAGTTCGACGCGCTGCCGGCGCTGTACCGCTGGACCGAGGGCGAAGACTTCCGCAACATCGGCCTGCCGGTGATCGACCGCGACACCAAGCAACTGCGATTCCATGTCTGGTACCCGGGTTGCCCGATGGAGGAGGATGCCTACGGCATCCCCAAGCCCAAGGGCACGCAGGAGTTCGAGCCTGAAATGTTGCTGGTGCCCTGCGTGGGCTTCGGCCCCGGCGGCTTCCGCCTGGGCTACGGCGGCGGCTTCTACGACCGCACGCTGGCGGCGCTGACACCGCGGCCCTACACCGTGGGCGTGGGCTATGCGCATGGCCTGGTGCCCTGGCTGGAACCCGAGCCGCACGATGTGCCGCTGGACGCCATCCTCACCGAGGACGGGGTGGTGTGGCCGCCCCCCCCGTAGCGCCTTCGGCGCTCCCCCCAGGGGGCGCCGCCAGCGGCCCGGCAGAGCCGGTTCCGCGGCGGCCGCTGGGTTCGATCAGAACCTGCGTCCGACGCCCACGCCGATCAGCAGCGGGTCGACCTTGAACTTGCCCACGCTGCTGCCGTCGGCCAGCACCTTGGTGCCGATCTGCACCTTCTTGATGTCGGCGTTCAGCAGCCAGCCGCCGCCCAGCGGCACGTCCACGCCGGCTTGCAGCGCCAGGCCCACGCTGCTGCGCTTGAGGTTGACCGACGCGCCCAGCGCACGGCTGGCCGCATCCAGGTGCACCGCCGAGATGTTGGTGTAGTTCAGGCCCGCGCCCACATAGGGCCGGAAGCCGGCGAAGCCGGTGGCGTGGTACTGCAGCGTCAGCGTCGGCGGCAGGTGCTTGAAGGTGCCGGCATCGGCACCCAGCACGCTGGAATGCACCGTCTGCTTCTGCGGATAGGTCAGGATCAGCTCGGCCGCCAGGTTGGGGCTGAAGAAGTAGCTGATGTCGACTTCCGGGATCCACTTGTTGTTGATCGACAGGCCCAGGCCGGTGCTGTCCTTGTCGGCCGAATCCAGGTGCACCGCGCGGGCGCGCACGATCCAGTTGCCGGTGTCCTGGGCGGCGGCGGGCAGGGTGGCGCCCAGCGCGGCAACGGCGGCCAGGGTGATGAGGGTGGTCTTGTTCATGGTCTTCTCCGTGGTCAGTGAAATGCACCGGCGCGCCGCGTTGTGGGCCCGCCGTGGTGGCATTGCATGCCGTCGGCCACCGCCGCCGCTTGGCGCCGATCAAGCAATGCACGGGAAAACCCGCAGTCGTCAGCCAGCTTGATGCACCGCAAGCCGGGTCGACGCGCTGGCACCACAGGCACCAGGCGACCGACCTCAATTGACGTTGACGTAAACGTCAATTGATAATCCGCGGCGCCCCGCGCCTGCGGTTTAAGCTGCCGGCTCGCACCCATAAGATCCAGACCCTGGCGGAGACCGCATGGCCCAGCTGCAGAGCAAGCTCAACCCCCGTTCCGAGGCCTTCCGCGCCCATGCCGCCGCCATGCAGGCGCTGGTGGACGACCTCAATGCGCGGCTGGCGAAGATCGCCGAGGGCGGCGGCGCCGATGCCCGGGCCAAGCACCTGGCCCGCGGCAAACTGCTGCCGCGCGAGCGGGTGGAGCGCCTGCTCGACCCCGACACCCCGTTCCTCGAAATCGCCCCGCTGGCCGCGCTGGGCCTGTACCCCGAGAAGGACCGCAGCGGCAACACCGTGGATGCCGCACCCTGCGCCGGCATGATCGCCGGCATCGGACGGGTGTCTGGGGTGGACTGCCTGATCGTCTGCAACGACGCCACCGTCAAGGGCGGCACCTACTACCCGCTGACGGTGAAGAAGCACCTGCGTGCGCAGGAGATCGCGGCGCAGAACCACCTGCCCTGCATCTACCTGGTGGATTCCGGCGGCGCCAACCTGCCCAACCAGGACGAGGTCTTCCCCGACCGCGACCACTTCGGCCGCATCTTCTTCAACCAGGCCAACATGAGTGGCCAGGGCATCCCGCAGATCGCGGTGGTGATGGGCAGCTGCACCGCCGGCGGCGCCTATGTGCCGGCGATGAGCGACGAGACCATCATCGTGCGCAACCAGGGCACCATCTTCCTGGGCGGCCCGCCGTTGGTGAAGGCGGCCACCGGCGAGGTGGTCAGCGCCGAAGACCTGGGCGGCGGCGATGTGCACACCCGCCTGAGTGGCGTGGCCGACCACCTGGCCGAGAACGACCTGCATGCGCTGGCGCTGGCCCGCCAGGCGGTGGGCCGGCTCAACCGCCGCAAGCCCCAGCCGCTGCTGCTGCAGCCGCCGCGCCCACCCAAGTACCCGGCGGCCGAACTGCACGGCGTGATCCCCACCGACACCCGCAAGCCCTTCGACGTGCGCGAGGTCATCGCCCGCGTGGTGGACGACAGCGCCTTCGACGAATTCAAGGCCCGCTACGGCAGCACCCTGGTCTGCGGCTTCGCCCACATCGAGGGCATGCCGGTGGGCATCGTCGCCAACAACGGCATCCTGTTCGCCGAAAGCGCCAACAAGGGCGCGCACTTCATCGAGCTGTGCTGCCAGCGCAAGATCCCGCTGGTGTTCCTGCAGAACATCACCGGCTTCATGGTCGGCCGCAAGTACGAGAACGAGGGCATCGCCCGCGCCGGTGCCAAGATGGTGACGGCCGTGGCCTGCGCCCAGGTGCCCAAGTTCACCGTGATCATCGGCGGCAGTTTCGGCGCCGGCAACTACGGCATGTGCGGCCGCGCCTACAGCCCGCGCTTCCTGTGGATGTGGCCGAACGCGCGCATCAGCGTGATGGGCGGCGAACAGGCCGCCAGCGTGCTGGCCACCGTCAAGCGCGACGGCATCGAAGGCCGCGGCGGCCAGTGGAGCGCCGAGGAGGAAGCCGCCTTCCGGGCGCCGATCCTGAAGCAATATGACGAGCAGGGCCACCCGTACTTCGCCAGCGCCCGGCTGTGGGACGACGGCGTGATCGACCCCGCCGACACCCGCCGCGTGCTAGCCCTGGGCCTGTCCGCCAGCCTGAATGCGCCGATCCCGGAGACCCGGTTCGGCGTGTTCCGGATGTGAGCGCGCGGGCCATGGCAGCCGACTGGACCCTCCGCCCCTGGCAGGCCGGTGATGACCTTGCCGCGCTGACCGCGCTGCTGCACCGCGCCTATGCGCCGCTGGCTGCGGCCGGCATGAACTTCACCGCCGCCACCCAGACGGCCGCCATGACCGCCCAGCGCCTGCAGGGCGCCCACAGCTGGGTGGCGGTGCGCGCCGATGGCACGCTGCTGGGCACCATCACCGCGGCCGGGCCCTTTGACCCCAACACCCAGGGTTGGGCCCATGCGCTGCCCTGGTTCTACCGGCAGGATGTGGCGCACTTCCACCAGTACGCGGTCGATCCCGCCTGCCAGGGCCAGGGCATCGGCGCGGCGCTGCTGCAGGCCGCCGAAGCCTGGGCCCGCGGCGCCGGGCACCGCGCCATGCTGCTGGACACCGCCATGCCTGCCACCGCCTTGCGCCAGCGCTATGCCCGCGCCGGTTATGCCGACATCGCCAGCGTGCAGTGGCAGGGCAAGGCCTACCGCAGCGTGGTGATGGTCAAGCCGCTGGCCACGCCGGCGCCCACCGAGACCGAGCCCGCCCACCACGCCGCCACCGTGCGGGCGCTGTGGGCCAGCTTCCAGGCGCGCGACTGGACGGCGGCGCGGGCTTTCCTGGCCGACGACGCCACGCTGTTCTGGCGCGCCAGCGGCGAGCATCTGCTGGATGCCGACGCCATCATCCGCGTGCAGGTGATCTATCCCGAGGGTTGGACGCTGCGCGTGGTCGAGGTGACGCCGATGGCGGATGTCGATGGGCGGGGCGGCCGCGTGCATTCGCTGGTGGAGGTGCGCCACGGCGGCACCTGCTTCCTGGCGCACACCCTGTGGCGCTTCCGCGGCGCGCTGGTGGCGCACGCCGACGAGACCTGGGCCACCTGGGAGGCCCCGCCGGCCTGGCGCACCGCCGAGGCCATCGGCGCCTACCGGCGCGATGCGGGCCAGCCATGAGCATCGACACCCTGGACACCACCCATTTGCTGGCCCTGGCCGCGGCGCTGGGCTGGGCCAGCGGCCTGCGGCTGTATGCGGTGGTGTTCTTCACCGGCCTGGCGGGCGCCATGGGCTGGGTGCCGCTGCCGGCTGGTCTGCAGCTGCTGCAGCACCCGCTGGTGCTGGGTGCCGCCGGGTTGATGCTGGCGGTGGAGTTCTTCGCCGACAAGGTGCCGGGGCTGGATTCACTGTGGGACGGGCTGCACACGCTGCTGCGCATCCCCGCCGGCGCGGCGCTGGCCGGCGCGGTGTTCGGTGGCGACCAGGCCGCCTGGGCCACCGCCGCGGCCTTGCTGGGCGGCACGCTGGCGGCCACCAGCCACGTGGCCAAGGCCACCACCCGGGCGGCGGTCAACACCTCGCCCGAGCCGTTCTCCAACATCGCGCTGTCGCTGGCCGGCGATGCGCTGGTGCCCGCCATGCTGTGGCTGGCGGTGGCGCATCCGGTGTGGTTCGGCCTGGCGCTGGTGGTGCTGGTCGTGGCCAGCGTGGTGCTCACGCTGGTGTTGTTCAAGTTCCTGCGATTACTGGTGCGCAAGCTGCGCGGCCGGCTGGGCGGCGCGCCCGTGGCCGTTTGATGGAGACAAGCCCATGTTCAAGAAGATCCTGATCGCCAACCGGGGCGAGATCGCCTGCCGCGTGGCCGCCACCTGCCGCCGGCTGGGCATCCGCACCGTGGCGGTGTATTCGGCCGCCGATGCCAAGGCCCGCCATGTGATGGCCTGCGACGAGGCGGTGGCCATCGGCGGCGCCTCGCCGAAGGACAGCTACCTGCGTGCCGACCGCATCCTGGCCGCGGCCCAGGCCACCGGCGCCCAGGCGGTGCACCCGGGCTACGGCTTCCTGTCGGAGAACGCCGAATTTGCCGAGGCCTGCGCCGCGGCGGGCATCGCCTTCATCGGCCCGCCGGCCAGCGCCATCGCGGCCATGGGCAGCAAGTCGGCCGCCAAGGCGCTGATGGAGGCTGCCGGCGTGCCGCTGGTGCCCGGCTACCACGGCGACGACAACACACCCGAGCTGCTGGCCCGCGAGGCCGCGCGCATCGGCTACCCGGTGCTGATCAAGGCCAGCGCCGGCGGCGGTGGCAAGGGCATGCGCCGGGTCGACAGGCCGGAAGACTTTGCCGCCGCGCTGGCCAGCTGCCAGCGCGAGGCCAAGAACAGCTTCGGCAACGACCATGTGCTGGTCGAGCGTTACGTGCTGCGGCCGCGCCACATCGAAATCCAGGTGTTCGGCGACAGCCAGGGCCAGGTGATCCACCTGTTCGAGCGGGATTGCTCGGTGCAGCGCCGCCATCAGAAGGTGCTGGAGGAAGCCCCCGCGCCCGGCATGAGCGCCGCGCGCCGCGCCGAGATGGGCGCCGCCGCGGTGGCCGCCGCCCAGGCGGTGGGTTATGTGGGCGCCGGCACGGTGGAGTTCATCGCCGAGGAGGTGGACGACGGTGACCTGCGCTTCTATTTCATGGAGATGAACACCCGGCTGCAGGTGGAGCACCCGGTCACCGAGGCCATCACCGGGCTCGACCTGGTGGAGTGGCAGCTGCGCGTGGCCGCCGGCCAGCCGCTGCCCCTGCGGCAGCACCAGCTGCAGATCACCGGCCATGCCATCGAGGCACGCATCTGCGCCGAGCAGCCCGACAACAACTTCCTGCCTGCCACCGGCCGTCTGGACGTGCTGCGCTGGCCGCCGCATGTGCAGTTCGAACGCGGCGCGGTGCGGGTGGATGCCGGCGTGGGCGAGGGCGACGCGATCACGCCGTACTACGACTCGATGGTGGCCAAGCTGATCGTGCACGGCGACACCCGCGCCCAGGCGCTGGCCCGGCTGGACGCTGCGCTGGCGGCCACCCACATCGTCGGCCTGCACACCAATGTGGCCTTCCTGCGCCGGGTGGTGGCCAGCCAGAGCTTCGCCACCGCCGACCTGGACACCGCGCTGATCGAGCGTGAGGCTGCTGTGCTGCTCAAGCAGCCGCCACTGGCGCTGGAGATCGCCGCCGCCGGCGTGGTGGCCCATGCCCTGGCCGAGGAAGTCGCCGCCGAGGGCGACGACCCCTGGAGCCGGCGCGACGGCTGGCGCCTGCACGGCGGCGCGCGCCGGCACTTCGACATCCAGCATGCCGGTGCGCTGCATGCCGTGGCACTGGCCCGGCCACATGGCGCGGCGGCGGACAACCGCCTCGAGCTGCAGATCGCCGACCAGCGCTGGCCGCTGCAGGCCACCGCCCTGGGCGGCGGCCGGCATGACGTGACCCTGGCCGACCGCCGCCTGCACCTGACGGTGTATGCCCATGGCGAGCGGGTCGCCGTGTTCGCGCCCGCGCACAGCGCGGTGCTGCAGCAGATCGACGCCATCGCCCATGCCGGCGAGGGCGCGGCCGAAGGCGGCCAGCTCACTGCGCCGATGCCGGGCAAGGTGATCGCCTTCCTCGCCAAGGCCGGGGACACGGTGACCCGTGGCCAGGCGCTGGCGGTGATGGAGGCGATGAAGATGGAGCACACCCTGCATGCCCCGCGTGACGGCGTGGTGGCCGAGCTGCTGTACGCGGTGGGCGACCAGGTGGGCGAGGGTGGCGAGCTGCTGCGCCTGGCCCCGGCGTGACGCGACTGGCCCTAGGTGATGTCGCGCCAGCGCGGCAGCCAGCTGCGGCGCGGCGTGTCCAGCGGCACGGGCTCGCTGTCGGTGGCGCGGCGGCTCCCGCTGGCGCCGGGCAGCGGCGGTGGCTGGGTGACGCCGAAGCCGGAGGTGTCGCGCCCCCAGTCGTTGGGCTGTGGCGTGTGGCCGGGCTCGGCCGGCTCGCCGGCTTTCGGGCGCGAGGCCTCGCGGAACAGCTGCGCCAGCGGCACCAGCTCGCCGCCGGGCACGGCATCGCAGACCAGCAGCACGTCGCGGGCGTATCGCGGGTCGGCCAGCAGGCGTTCCACCTCGATGGCGTGGTCGATCTCGCGCAGCAGCAGCAGGTGGATCCGCTGCGCCAGCTGCAGGCGGCTCAGGGAGGTTCCCAAGACAGAGGCTCCGGACGGGGCCGGGCGCAGATGCACCACGGCAGAGCGCCATTGTGCGCCCGGTGGGGTCGCTGTCATCCCCCAAGCCCAGCATGTCACGGTATCCCGACACGATAATCCGCACACTTCGAAGGCAACGCCATGATTCCTGACCGTGTCACCCTGGTGGAAGTGGGCCCGCGCGACGGCCTGCAGAACGAAAAGCAGCCGGTGGACACCGCCGTGAAGATCGATCTGGTGCACCGCCTGCAGGCCGCCGGCCTGCGCGAGATCGAGGTCACCAGCTACGTCAGCCCCAAGTGGGTGCCGCAGATGGCCGACAACGCTCAGGTCATGGCCGGCGTCTACCGCAAGGCCGGCAACCGCTACAGCGTGCTGGTGCCCAACATGCTGGGCCTGCAGGCCGCGCTGGCTGGCGGCGACGCCACCCGGCCCGACGAGGTGGTGGTGTTCGGCGCCGCCAGCCAGGCCTTCAGCCGCCGCAACATCAACTGCAGCATCGAGGAGAGCATCGAGCGCTTTGCCCCGGTGGTGGCCGCTGCGCGCGAGGCCGGGCTGAAGGTGCGCTCGGCCATCAGCTGCGCGCTGGGCTGCCCCTACCAGGGCGAGGTGACGCCCGACGAGGTCGAGCACCTGGTCAAGCTGTTCAAGCAGATCGGCGTGCACCACTGCGGCGTGGCCGACACCATCGGCGTGGGCACGCCGCGCAAGGTGCAGGCGGTGATGGAGCGGGCGCTGAAGCACTACCCGGTACAAGAGGTGAGCGGGCACTTCCACGACACCTACGGCCAGGCGCTGGCCAACATCTACGCCTGCCTGGAGCTGGGCATCCACACCTTCGACACCAGCGTGGCCGGCCTGGGCGGCTGCCCCTATGCCAAGGGCGCCACCGGCAATGTGGCCACCGAAGATGTGGTGTTCATGCTGCAAGGCATGGGCATTGACACCGGCATCGACCTGGACGCACTGGTGGACGCCGGTGGCTTCATCAGCGGTGTGCTGGGCCGGCCGCCGGTCTCGCGCGCCGGCAAGGCGCTGCTGACCAAGCGCGCGCAGGTGGCGGCATGACGACGGCCGCCGACGACCGGCCGGAGGGCTTCCGCCGCGTGGCTGCCGCGCTGGCGGCGCAGGCCCACCCGCACGCGCCGGTGTGGCTGGACGTGCCGGCCCGCACCTGCGCCGAGGCTGCCGCCGCGCTGGGCGTGGACACTGGCCAGATCGCCAAGAGCGTGATCTTCCGCCGCCGTGCCGACGGCGTGGCGGTGCTGGTGGTGGCCTCGGGCGACCGCCGGGTGGACGAGGCCAAGGTGGCGCAGCAGGTGGGCCCGGTGGGCCGCGCCGATGCCGCCTTCGTCAAGCAGCAGACCGGGTTCTCGATCGGCGGCGTGTCGCCGGTGGCCCACGCCAACCCGCCGGTGGTGCTGGTCGACCAGGACCTGTTCCGCTTTCCCGAGATCTGGGCCGCGGCGGGCCACCCCAACGGCGTGTTCTGCCTGCGCCCCGACGACCTGCTGCGCCTGACCGGCGCACCGGCGGCCGACGTGGTGGAGGCCGCCTGATGGCCGACACCGCACCGCCCGCCGTGGCCAGCCCCTGCATCAACATCTGCCGCATGCATGCACCCACCGGCTGGTGCGAGGGCTGCCTGCGCACCATCGAGGAGATCGCCACCTGGGGCCGGCTCGACAGCGCAGCCCGGCTGGCGGTGCTCGACCGCCTGCCGCCCCGGCAGGAAGCCTGGCGCCTGCTGCAGGACAGCGGCACCGCGCCACGCCGACCAGCCCCCCGAGGAGGCCGCGCATGAAAGTGGTGGATTTCTGGTTCGATGCCCTGTCACCCTATGCCTGGCTGGCCTTCGACCGCCTGCCGCAGGCGCTGGAGGGGCTGAACGTGGTGGTGAATTACCAGCCGGTGCTGCTGGCCGGCCTGCTGGCGCACTGGGGCCAGAAGGGCCCGGCCGAAATCACGCCCAAGCGCGCCTGGACCTACCGCCAGGTGCTGTGGCAGGCCCACCAGCAGGGCACGCCGCTGCAGCTGCCCAAGCCGCATCCGTTCAACCCGCTGGCGCTGCAGCGGCTGGCGGTGGCGGCCGCGCCGGCCGGCGGCACGCCCAGCCGGCGCACGGTGGAGCTGCTGTTCCGCCATGTGTGGTGCCGCGACGGCGCCGACCCGAACGAGCCGGCGGCGCTGGCGGCGCTGCATGCGGCCGTGGCGCCGCAGCGCGATCCGGCCGGCGATGCCGTCAAGGCCGAACTGCGCGCGCGCACCGAAGCGGCCGTGGCGCTGGGCCTGTTCGGTGTGCCCACCCTGGTGGCCGACGGCCGCCATTTCTTCGGCCTGGATGCGCTGCCGATGCTGCGGGCCGCGCTGGCCGGCGATGCCTGGTTCGACGGGCCGGGCTGGGACGATGGCGGCAACCAGCCGCCGGGGCTGCAGCGGCGGGCTTGACCGGCGTCAACCAGCGCGGGCTGGCAGGTGCCTAGAGTGCAGGCATCCCACACCACGCCAAGGACCCGCCATGTACCGCAACCTGTTCGTTCCCGTCGATGGCAGCGCGTTGAGCGAACGCGCCATGGTCGCCAGCATCGACCTGGCCAAGCAGCTGGGCGCCGCCATCACCGGCTTCGTCGTCGAGCCCGATGCGCCGCTGCCCACCGTGGGCACCCAGCTGCCGGCCTACGAGAAGCAGACCGAAAAGCACATCGAGCGCACCGACACCCATGCGCACAAGGTGCTGACCCATTTCCAGATCAAGGCGGCCGAGGCCGGCGTCGAATTCCACGGCCTGCACGCCCGCACCGACGGGGTGGACCGGGCCATCATCGAGCAGGCCGAGCAGTCGGGCTGCGACATGATCGTGATGGTGACCCACGGCCGCGGCACGCTGGGCGAGCTGGTCTTCGGCTCGCATACCAAGAACGTGCTGGCGCGCAGCAAGCTGCCCTTGCTCGTCCTGCACTGACCCCTGGCGTCAGGCGCCCAGGCCTGCCGCCGAGAGACGCTGGGCCAGGGCGATCAACGACAGATCGCTGCCGCGAGGGCCCAGCAGCGACAGGCCCATCGGTGCGCCGTTGCGCTTGAGCAGCGGCAGGCTGAGCTGCGGCGTGCGCGACAGGCCGGCGATGCACAGCATGCGGATGGCGCTGTTGCGGTAGTCCTCCAGCGCGCTGTCCAGCGCGGCGCGCAGCGGCGCCACGTCGGGCATGGTGGGCATCAGCAGCACGCCGTCGCTGCCCAGCAGGTCGTCGATCTGCTGCGCATAGGCCGCGCGGAAGGCGCTGGCCGCGGCCACCTGCGCATCGGTGACCTGCTTGCTCCAGGCGAAGCGCTCGGCCACGCCCGGGCCCAGCGGCGGCGCAAAGCGCTCGATCAACGGGCCGTCGGTCATCCAGCTCTCGCGCCCCTGCAGGTGGCGGAAGTGCCAGTACATCGCCTCGAAGCTGTCGCGCACCACCGTCACGGGCGCGGCCGTGCCCAGCACCGCCTGCACCTGCTCGGCCACCGGCTGGGCATCGGCCAGCACGTCGGGTGCCAGCAGGGCCCACACCTCGGTGGGCCACAGCAGGCGCGGCGTGGCGGGCAGGGCCACCGGGTCGGCGTCCATCAGCACGCCGGCCACGCGGGCAAAGCTGTGGGCGTCGCGGGTGAAGAAGCCGCAGGTGTCGAAGCCGGGCGCCAGGTCCAGCACGCCGGCCAGCGGGATGCGGCCATGGGTGGGCCGCAGGCCGTACAGCCCGCAGTGGTTGGCGGGGGCGCGCACGCTGCCGCCGGTGTCGGTGCCCAGCGCGAAGTCGCACAGCCCGCTGCTGACGGCCGAGGCCGAGCCCGACGATGAGCCGCCGCTGATGCGGTCAGGCGCCGCACCGTTGATCGGCGCGCCGAAGTGGGCGTTGTTGCCGTTCATCGAGAAGGCGAACTCGTCGGTGACGGTCTTGCCGACCATCGCCGCGCCGGCATCGAGCAGCCGCTGCACCGTGGGCGCGGTGGTGGTCTTGATGCCCGACATCGCCAGCAGGAAGGGGCTGCCGCCGCCGGTGGGATAGCCCGCCACGTCGAACAGGTCCTTCACGCCGAAGCGCAGGCCCGACAGCGGGCCGGTGGCCGCATGCGGCACCGGCACATCCGGGTAGGGGACGAAGGCGTGGGCAGGGTCGTGCAGCGGCATGGTGTCTCCGTGTGGTGGTGGGGCCGCCGCGGTGGGCGGCGCCGGGCTCAGACCGGCGATGCGAGCGCCGCGGTGGCGTCGGTGCGCAGGCAGCGGGCCAGGTGGCCGGGCGCCAGCACCACAGCATCGGGCTGGGTGCCGCGGCAGGCATCCTGCGCCATCGGGCAGCGGTCGGCAAAGGCGCAGCCGGCCGGCAGGTTGGCCAGGTCGGGCGGGCTGCCGCCGATGGTGGCCAGGCGGCCGCCCTTGTCCATGGCGCCATGGGCGCGGCTCTGCAGCAGGGCACGGGTGTAGGGGTGGCGCGGTGTGCGGATCAGCTGGCGCGCCGTGCCTTCCTCGACGATGCGGCCGGCATACATCACCGCGATGCGGTCGGCCACCTCCACCGCGGCGCCGATGTCGTGGGTGACGAAGATGACCGACAGGCCCAGCTCGCGCTGCAGCTCGCGCAGCAGCAGCAGCACCTGGATCTGCACCGTGGCATCGAGCGCGGTGGTCGGCTCGTCGGCCAGCAGCACCTGCGGCTTGCAGGCCAGGGCCAGCGCGATCATCGCCCGCTGGCGCATGCCGCCGCTCATCTCGTGCGGATAGGCGGCCAGCCGGCGCTCGGGGCTGGGAATGCGCACCCGCTCGAACAGGGCCAGCGCGCGCTGGTGGGCCTCGGCGGCGCTGACCGGCTCATGCCGGCGGATGGACTCGACGATCTGCCGGCCGACGGTGTAGACCGGGTCGAGTGCCAGCAGCGGCTCCTGGAAGATCATCGAGGTGACCTTGCCGCGGTAGTCGGCCAGGGTGCGGCTGTCCATCGCCAGCACATCCCGGCCGTCCACCTGCACCTGGCCGGTGATCTGGCTGCGGCGCTCGTTGTGCAGGCGCAGCAGGGTGCGCAGGGTGACGCTCTTGCCCGAGCCGGATTCACCGATCAGCGCCACCACCTCGCCGCGCTGCACCGCCAGGCTGACGCCGTTGACCGCCTGCACCGGCTTCTTGCCACCGGTGAAGGTGACGCGCAGGTTGCGGATGTCGACCATCGGCGCTTGGGAGTCTGCTGCAGCCATGGCGTCAGGCGGCTTTCATCGCGGGGGCGGCCATCGGGTGGCCGCTGCCGGGCTCGTGCACCAGGCAGGCCACGGCATGGGCGGCATCGGCCACCACCGGCTGCGGCACACGCTGGCTGCACACCGGCGAGGCCAGCGCACAGCGCGGGTGGAAGCGGCAGCCGCTGGGCGGGTTGATCGGGTTGGGCGGATCGCCGGCCAGCGGCGCCTCCTGCGTGCGGTGGTCGGGGTCGATGGCCGGCATCGAGCTGAGCAGGGCCTTGGTGTAGGGGTGCAGCGGCTGGTTGAACAGCGCCTCGCTGGGGCCCAGCTCGGCCACCTGGCCAAGGTACATCACCATCACCCGGTCCGAGAGGTAGCGCACCACCTGCAGGTCATGGCTGATGAAGACATAGGTCAGACCGAAATCCTGCTTCAGGTCCATCAGCAGGTTCAGCACCTGGGCCTCGACGCTCTTGTCCAGCGCCGACACCGCCTCGTCCAGGATCACCAGCCGCGGCTGCAGCGCCAGGGCCCGGGCGATGTTGATGCGCTGGCGCTGGCCGCCCGACAGCTCATGCGGGTAGCGCGCAGCGAAGCGTGCCGGCGCCAGGCCCACGCGGTTGAGCAAGTCGTGCGCGCGGGAGAGCGCCTCGCGCCGGGGCACGCCATGCACCATCGGCCCGAAGGCGATGGAATCCTCGATGGTCAGCCGCGGGTTCAGGCTGGCATAGCTGTCCTGGAAGACCATCTGCACCTGGCGGTGGAACTCCTTCAGGCTCAGGTCGCGCCCGCCGACGGTGCGGCCGTCGAACACCACCTCGCCGGCGGTGGGGGTGATCAGCTGCATCAGCAGCCGGGCGGTGGTGCTCTTGCCGCAGCCGGATTCACCGACCACGCCCAGCGTCTCGCCCTTGAGCACGCTGAAGTCGACACCGTCGACCGCGCGCACCACGCCGGCACCCTTGCCGAAGAAGCCGCCCTTCAGCGCGAAGTGCTTGGTCAGGCCGCGGATGGTGAGCAGCGGGGTCGTCATGACTTGTTGTCCATGGCGCTGCGCAGGCCGTCGGAGAGCAGGTTGAAGGCGATCGAGGTGATGAAGATCATCAGGCCCGGCAGGGCCGCCACCCAGGGTTGCACATAGATGGCGGTACGCAGGGTGTTGAGCATCAGGCCCCACTCGGGCTCGGGCGGCTTGACGCCCAGGCCCAGGAAGCTCAGGCCCGAGGCCAGGATCAGGCTCACCGCGATCAGGCTGGTGGCGTAGACGAAGATCGGCCCCAGCACATTGCCCAGCACATGCACCCGCACGATGGTGAAGGCATTGGCGCCGGAGGCGCGCGCGGCCTCGACGTAATCCCGACCCTTGGCCTGGGCGGTGACCGCCTCGGCCACCCGGGCGATCTGCGGCACGAAGACGATGGTCAGCGACAGCAGCGAATTGAAGATGCCCGCGCCCAGTGCACCGGAGAGCGCAATCGCCAGCAGCACCGACGGGAAGGCGTAGAACACGTCGATGGTGCGCATGATCGCGGTGTTGACCCAACCACCTGCGTAGCCGGCCAGGATGCCGATGGCCGAGCCGATGACGAAGGCGAACAGCACCGGCGTCAGGCCCATGAAGAGGCTGAGCCGCGCGCCGACGATCAGGCGGCTGAGCATGTCGCGGCCGAGCTCGTCGGTGCCCAGCGGGTAGCCGTCGGTGCCGATGGGCTTGAGCCGGCTGAGCATCGACGACTGGTACGGGTCGGCCGGCGCCAGCCAGGGGCCGAACACCGCCAAGCCCAGCAGCAGCAGCACGACGAAGCCGGCGCTCATGGCCACCTTGTCGGCCAGCAGGCGGGTGCCCACGCTCTGCCAGTAGCCGGGCGAGCGCTGGGCGGCAACCAGTTCGGCCGGCGCGGCGGGGGATGCAGTGAGGCTGGACATGGGGTTCAGGCCCGGGCGATGCGCGGGTCGAGCAGGGTCTGCAGCACGTCCACCAGCAGGTTCAGGACCACGAAGAACATGGCCAGCACGAGGATGGTGCCCTGCAGCAGCGGCAGGTCACGCTGGAAGATGGCGGAATTGAGCAGGAAGCCGGTGCCCGGCCAGGCGAACACCGTCTCGATCAGGATCGAGCCGCCGAGCAGGTAGCCCAGCTGCAGGCCCATCACCGCCAGCGCGGTGGGGGCGGCGTTCTTCACCACATGGGCGAAGATGCCCAGGTGGGTGAGGCCCTTGGCACGCAGGCCGACGATGAACTCCTGCGCCAGGATCTCGGCCACCAGCGCGCGCACCGTGCGGGCGATGATGCCCATCGGGATCACGCTCATCGTGATGGCCGGCAGCAGCATGTACTGCAGGTGGTTCCAGTCCCAGGCCCAGTCCTTGTCGCCGGGGCCGCCGCCAGTGGCCGGCAGCCAGCCCAGGATGGCCGAGAAGATGATGACCATCACCATGCCCAGCCAGTAGTGCGGCACGCTGACGCCCAGCACCGCCAGCGTGCTGGCCAGGCGGTCGGGCCAGGCGCGCTGGAAGTAGCCGCCGACGAAGCCGAACAGGCTGCCCAGGACGAAGCCGATGAAGGTGGCCAGCACCGCCAGGCGGAGGGTGTGCCCCACAGCGGTCAGCACCTCGGTGGTGACCGGCCGGCCGCTGGCGATGCTGGTGCCCAGGTCGCCCTGCAGCGCCCGCCACACCCACACCGCGAACTGCTCGGGGTAGCTGCGGTCGAAGCCGTAGAGCGTGCGCATCTGCGCGGCCAGATCGGCCGACGCATCGGGCGGCAGGATGGACACCAGCGGATCACCCGGCGCCAGGTGCACCAGGGCAAAGCACACCAGGGCCACGCCCGCCATGATGGGCAGGGCGTAGCCGATGCGGCGCAGCAGGTAGGCGAACATCGGCTCGGTCGTGCCTCGTCAGTCCACCGTCACGGGGGCCAGGTCGATGAACCAGCTGCGCGGCTGCACCACGCCCTTGACCTTGGCGGCGATGGCACGCGGGCCGACGTCATGGGCGATCCAGACGAACGGCGCCTCTTCCACGATGCGGGCATGCAGCTTGGACAGCGCCACGTCGCGCGCCTTGTCGTCGAAGCTGGTGCGCGCGTCGGCGATCAGCTTGTCGAACTCGGCGTTGCCGAAGTAGCCCCAGTTGTTGCTGACCGGCGGGAAGGTCTTGGTGCTGGTGAAGCGCACCATCGCGAAGAACGGGTCCATCGCCGCGTAGCTGACGTTGATGGCGTTGGCGCCGTTGGCCGACGGGTCCTTCGCGCCCTTGCGCCAGTTGGTGAACAGGGTGTTCCACTCGATCACGTCGAACTGCACATCGAAGCCGCATTGCTTCAGGCTCTGCTGCACAAATTCATTCATCGGCAGCGGCTGCATCTGGCCCGAGCCGCTGGCGCTGATCTGCACCTTCACCTTGAGCGGCTTGGCGGTGGTGTGGCCGGCTTCCTCCATCAGCTTCTTGCCGGCGGCCACGTCGTACTTGATGTCGAACTTCGGGTTGCCCCACCACGGGTGACCCGGGGGCACCGTGCCCTTGGGGATGCCCATCATGCCGCCCAGCAGCTTCAACAGGCCGGTGCGGTCCACGCACAGGTTGGCGGCCTGGCGGACCCGCTTGTCGAGCCAGGGCGAGCCTTCGGCGAACGACAGCTGCCACGGCCACACATGCGGCTGCTGGTTGAAGTAGATCTTGTGGCCGCGGCCCTGGATGGCAGCCATGGCGTCGGGCGACGGGGCCTCGATCCAGTCGACCTGGCCGCTCATGATGGCGGCGGTGCGGGCATTGGCCTCGGGCATGGGCAGCAGCACCACGCGGTCGACCTTGGGCGTGCGCTTCGGGTCCCAGTAGGTCTTGTTGGGCACCAGCTCCAGGCGCTCACGCGCCACGAAGCGGGCCATCTTGAACGGGCCCGAGCCGCTGGCATCGGCAGCGAAGGCCGTCCAGGCGGCCTTGGCCTTGTCGGCCGGCGTGGCGCCGGCGGCGGCGTCGAACTTCTTCTGCCAGTGGGCCGGGCTGGCCATGAACAGGTTGGTCAGGTTCAGCGGCAGGAAGGCGTCGGGTTCGCTGGTGGTCAGCTCGACCGTCAGGTCGTCGATCTTGCGGGCGCTGCGCAGCGTGGGCATGCGGCTGGCCGTGACGCCGACCTGGCTGGCATCGAAATGGGGCGCGTCCTTGTCGAGCACCTTGCGCACGTTCCAGACCACCGAGTCGGCGTTCAGGTCAGAGCCGTCATGGAACTTCACGCCCGGCCGGAGCTTGAAGACCCATTTCGTCTTGTCCTTGGCATCGACGGCCCAGCTGGTGGCCAGGCCGGGGATCAGCACGCTGGGGGCATCGGCCTTGCTCAGGTCCCAGTGCGTCAGCGCGTCGTACATCGGGATGCCGGTGAAGCGGTTGCCCTCGAAGCCCTGGTCGGGCTGGCCCAGGGTGCGCGGGATGTCGGCGGCCGTCATCGCGATGCGCAGCACCTTTTCTTGGGCCAGCGCGGCCGGGGCGGACAGGAGGGCCGCCAGGCCCAGGGCGGCGCAGGGCAACAGGCGGGGCAACATCGAAAGCGTCATGGTCAGGGTGTCTCCGTCGAAGGGTGTGGCGTGGGTTTGCAAGCGGCGTGCCACGCTGCCGTCCAGGCGGCCTGGAGGCCGGCGCGCACGTTGTCGATCAGCGGCACCGGCACGCGTGGTGCCAGCGGCGCGGCCAGGTCGGCCAGGGCGGCGCCGCCGATCACGATGGCGCGCACGCCGCCCAGGGCCAGCGCCTGCTGGCAGGCGCCCAGCAGCAGGGCCTCGGCGGCGGGCGGGTCGGCCAGCAGCTCGGCGCCGGTGCGCTCCACCGTCACCACGCCGGCCAGGCGGGCGGCCAGGCCCAGCTGGGTGGCCAAGTCTTCCAGCATCGGGCCCCAGGCCGCACCGCCGGTGACGATGGCATAACGCCCGGCGGGATCGGCCGCGGCCAGGGCATCGGCCTCGCGCATCGCCACCTCGGCCAGGCCCAGCACCGGCACGGTGGTGGTGGCACGCAGTGCGGCCACCCCGGGGTCGCCGAAGCAGGCCACCAGCACCGCATCGGGCGCGCCGTGGGCGGCCAGGTGGGCGGCCCAGGCGGCCGGCACGGCGCGGGTGGCGGTGTCGGCGGCTGCGGGCGTGGCGATGTAGGGTTCGCCGAACGGCGCGGTCAGCGCATGCAGGATGGCGCCGGCCGGCGCCATGGCTTGCGCATGCCGTGCCAGCAGGGCGGTGACATGGGCGCTGGTGTTGGGGTTGATCAGCAACAGGGTGGGCATGGCAGCAGGCCAGCAAGCGGTGTACCTGTCCGCGCTGGTGCACGTGCTGCTGGGTGCCGGCAGTCTGGCACCGCCCTGGTGCTGGTCAGGCCCGGGTCAACCCGGAATGCACGGGTTCACCCTGATCCTGTCTGGTGCATGGTGCGCACCATGCTGGTGGCCCGCCGAGGCTGGCGGGCCGCGGGGTCAGTCGCCCGGGATGCGCGGCGGGTTCAGCGTCACCTTGCGGGCATGGCGCTTGCGCATGTTGATGTTGATCATCTCCACGCCCAGCGAGAAGGCCATCGCGAAGTAGATGTAGCCCTTGGGCACGTGGTGGTCGAAGCCCTCGGCCACCAGCACCACGCCCACGACCACCAGGAAGGACAGCGCCAGCATCTTGACGGTGGGGTGGGCAGACACGAAGCGGCCGATCGGACTGGCGAACACCATCATCAGCGCCACCGAGCAGATCACCGCCGCGATCATGATGCGCACGTCGTCGACCATGCCGACAGCGGTGATGATCGAGTCGAGCGAGAACACCAGGTCGACCACCATGATCTGCAGGATGACCGAGGCGAAGGTGGCCTTGACCGCGCTGGCCCCGCCCTGGTCTTCTTCCCCTTCGAGCGACTGGTGGATCTCGCCGGTGCTCTTCCAGATCAGGAACAGGCCGCCGGCGATCAGGATCAGGTCACGCCCGGAGATCTCCTGCCCGAACACGGTGAACAGCGGCGCTACCAGGCCGACGATCCAGGCCAGCACCAGCAGCAGGCCGATGCGCATGAACATGGCCATGAACAGGCCGATCTTGCGGGCCAGCTCCTGCTTGGCCTTGGGCAGCTTGTCGACCAGGATCGAGATGAAGATGATGTTGTCGATGCCCAGCACCAGCTCCAGCAAGGTGAGCGTGGCGAAGGCGATCCAGGTCTGCGGGTTGCTCAGGAGTTCCAGCATGGCGTTGTTCTTTGTTCAGCCCAAAGCGCGATTGGAACCCAGGCCCGGGGTGCTGGCGCAGCGGCGAATGCGTACCAGGCTCAATAAGTGGCGCGGCCGCCGGACAGGTCGAACACCGAACCGGTGGCAAAGCTGCATTCGGGCGAGCTGAGCCAGGCCACCATCGCGGCGATCTCGTCGACGTCGACGAAGCGGCCCATCGGGATCTTGCCCAGCATGAACTGGATGTGCTGCGGCGCCATCTGGTCGAAGATGGCGGTGCGGGCCGCCGCCGGTGCCACCGCATTGACCAGCACGCCGGTGGTGGCCAGCTCCTTGCCCAGGCTCTTGGTCAGGCCGATCAGCCCGGCCTTGCTGGCGCTGTAGTGGCTGGCGTTGGGGTTGCCTTCCTTGCCGGCCACCGAGGCGATGTTGACGATGCGGCCCCAGCCGCTGGCGATCATGCCCGGCACCACCGCCCGGCAGGTGAGGAAGGGCGCAATCAGGTTCACTTCCACCACCTGGCGCCAGGCGGCTGGCGACAGTTCCCAGGTGGGCGCGTTGCCGCCGGTGATGCCGGCGTTGTTGACCAGGATGTCGATGCGGCCGTGGCGGGCGATGGTGGCGGCGGTGGCGGTGGCCACGGCGGCTTCGTCGGTGAGCTGCACCACCTCGGCCGAGACCGGTCCGCCGCCGGCCAGGGCCTGCACCGCGCCAGGCAGGCGTTCCGCATCCAGATCCCACAGCACCACGGTGGCGCCGCTGTGCTGCAGCCGCCGGGCGGTGGCCAGGCCAATGCCCTGCGCACCGCCGGTGACCACCGCCACGCGGCCGCGCAGGTCGTATTGCGCCGGCGTGGCGTTGCTCATGCCAGACCTTTCAGTGCATCGGGCGTGCCCGGGCCGGTGTGGGCGGCGCGGCAGTCGGCGATGTACTGGCGGACGATGTCGGCGAAGTTGTCCTCGGGCAGCAGGCCCAGCGCGGCGGCGCGGTCGGCGCGGGCGCCGGTGGGCCAGTTGGCCACGATGCCGGCGATGCGCTCGTCGCGCTGGAAGCGCACCCGGGCGCGCACGGCCGGGCCGGCCACGGCTTCCAGCGCGGCCAGCATCTCGGCCACGCTGATGTTCAGCGCCGGCAGGTTCAGCGCGGTGCGGCCGCCGTAGGCCTCACGGCTGGCCTCGTAGACGGCGATCAGGCCGTCGACCGTGCGCTGCGGGCTGCTGACCGGATGGCGCACGCCGGCATCCACCGGGCAGATGGCCTCCACGCCGGCCAGCGGCTCGCGGATGATGCCGCTGAAGAACGACGAGGCGGCACCGTTGGGCCGGCCAGGCCGCACGGTGACGGTCATCAGCCGGGCGCTGCGGCCGTCGATGTAGCCCTTGCGGGTGTAGTCGGCCACCAGGTGCTCGCAGATGTGCTTCTGGATGCCGTAGCTGGTCTGCGGCGTGGGCAGGGTGGTGTCGGTCACGATGGCCGGCATCGGCACCGCCGCATCGGGGCCGTAGACGGCCACCGAGCTGCTGAACACCAGCTTCGCTGGCGCCGCGCCACCGTTGACCCGATGGCGCAGCGCATCCAGCAGGGCGCGGGTGCTGTCGAGGTTGCTGCGCAGGCCGAGGTCGAAGTCGGCCTCGCATTCGCCCGACACGGCCGAGGCGAGGTGGAAGACGCCGTCCATGGCCTCGTCGCGCAGGCCTTCACAGTGCTGCAGCAGCGGGCCGACGCGGGCCTCGACGCGGCCATCGGCCAGCAGGTCGGCCGGTGGCGGTGCCATGTCGGCCAGCACGATGCGGGTGATGGCCTGGCCGCCGAGCTGGCCGCGCTGCAGCAGGGTGCGCGCGAGGCGGGCGCCGACGAAGCCGGCGCCGCCGGTGATGAGCAGTTGCATGGTGGTGTGGGGGTGGGAAGTGGACGGGAATCAGCGTGCGGGCGCGGCCGGCTTGGCCGCCACGGCTGCCGGCAGGCGTGCCTTCAGCCGCGGCGCCGGCAGGGCCAGCGAGGGCAGCTTGCGGCGCGAGTTCAGCACGGTCTCGATGTCTTCGCCGGCGCCGTCGATCAGCACCAGGATGGCCCGCTCGGCCTTGGCCGGCGCGCGGGCGATCACGGCATCCAGCACCGCGCGGTGCAGCGGCAGGGATTGCGCGGGCCCGTCGGGCCGCATCGTCGACAGCTCGAAGGCGGTGCGCAGCAGCGCGCCCAGTGCCTTGCTCATCTGGATGACCATGCGGTTGTGGCAGGCGCGCAGCAGGCCCTGGTGGAAGCGCAGGTCGTGGGTGACGTAGTCGCCACCCAACTCGATGGCCGCGCGCATGCCGGCGTAGGCTTCCTCGATGTTGGCGATGTCGTCGGCGGTGGCGCGTTCGGCGGCCAGGCGCACCGCGGCCGGCTCGACGACGCGGCGCAGCTCCTGCAGATCGCGCAGGAACTCGCGGGTGAAGCCGATCTTGCTCTGCCAGACCACCACGTCGGGGTCGAACCAGTTCCAGTGCTCTTCGGGCAGCACGCGGGTGCCCAGCTTGGGGCCGGTGATCAGCAGGCCCTTGGCCACCAGGCTCTTGACCGCTTCGCGGATCACGGTGCGGCTGACGCCCAGCGTCTCGCACAGCATCGGCTCGGGCGGCAGCGCCGCGCCCACGGCATAGCGGCCGCTGACGATGTCCTCGCCCAGCTGGTCGACGGTGTTGCCGTGCACGTTCTTGATCATGGTGGGCCCGGGGGTTGCAAGCGCTGTGCCGAAGGATCAGCCGCGGACGAAGGCGGTGACCAGCGGATCAGGGCCGACCTGCCGGCTCCAGTGGCCGTGCACCGCGGGGTCGAAGCTGGCGCCGGCCGGCAGGGTGTCGGCCGAGAAGAAATGCTGGCCCGGCCCGAAGATCCGGCTGCTGCCGTCCTGCAGGCCGATCTCCATCTGGCCGCCGAGGATGAAGACCCATTGCGGATCGCCGGTGCAGTGGAAGTCGCTGCGGAAGCCCACCGGGCTGTGGCGCAGTTGCATGCCGCCGCTGGGCATCAGCGGCGACAGCATGGCCTGCGGCTTGCCCTCGGTCAGGGCGATGGGTTGCTCGCGGAAGCGGGCGCGGCCGTCGGCATCGGTGAACAGGATGACCTGGGTGAAGTGGGCAGGCATGGCGGAGGCCGGTCAAGGGGTGGTGGAAACCTGCCACTGTGCCAGCGCCGCGGCCACCACCTGGGCGGTGGGCGGGCTGATGTCGAGCGTGATGGCGGCTTCATCCGCGGCAGGCGGCTCCAGCGTGGCCAGCTGGCTGTCGAGCAGGCTGGGCGGCATGTAGTGGCCGGTGCGGGCCTGCAGCCGGTGACGCAGCAGATCGGCACTGCCGTGCAGGTGCACGAACTGCAGGCCGGGGCAGGCGGCGCGCAGGCCATCGCGGTAGCTGCGCTTGAGGGCCGAGCATGACACCACCAGGCCCTGGCCGGCGGCCTGGGCCTGGCCCAGGCGGCGGCCGATCTCGGCCAGCCAGCCGGCGCGGTCGGCATCGGTCAGCGGCGTGCCGGCGGCCATCTTCGCCACGTTGGCGGGTGGGTGCAGCTCATCGCCCTCGATGAAGCCATGGCCCAGGGCCTGGGCCAGCAGCCGGCCCACCGACGACTTGCCGCAGCCACTGACGCCCATCACCACCAGTTGCCGGGGCGGCTGGTGTGCGGCGGCGGCGGCCCCCATGGTCACAGGCGCTGGCCGCCCTGTCCGTCGAAGACATGGGCCTTGGCGCCGTCGATGGCCAGGTGCACCGTGTCGCCCGGTTGCGCTGCCGTGCGGCCATGCAGCACCAGGGTGAGCTGCTGGGTGCCGATCTGCAGCAGCAGCTCGGTCTCGGCGCCGGTGGGTTCCACCACCACCACCTGGGCGGCGATGCCGGCAGCGGCCAGGGTCAGGTCGCCCGGGCGGATGCCGTAGTGCACCTTCTGGCCATGGTTGCCACCAGCCAGGCCGGCCACCGGCCACAGCGCGCCCAGGGCCGACACGGCGGTCTGGCCGCCTTCCTTATGCAGCACGCCATCGAACACGTTCATCGCCGGCGAGCCGATGAACTGCGCCACGAACAGGTTGCCCGGGTGGTCGTACAGCTCCAGCGGCGTGCCGATCTGCTCGATGATGCCGTCGTGCATCACCACGATGCGGTCGGCCATGGTCATGGCCTCGATCTGGTCATGCGTGACGTAGACGGTGGTGGTTTTCAGCCGCTGGTGCAGGGCCTTGATCTCGGCGCGCATGGCCACGCGCAGCTTGGCGTCCAGGTTGGACAGCGGCTCGTCGAACAGGAAGACCTTGGGATCGCGCACGATGGCGCGGCCCATGGCCACCCGCTGGCGCTGGCCGCCCGACAGCTCCTTGGGGAAGCGGTCGAGCAGCGTGCCCAGGTTGAGGATGCGGGCCGCGTTGTCCACCCGCTCGTTGATCAGCTTGGCGTCGGCCTTGCGCAGCTTCAGGCTGAAGGCCATGTTGTCGCGCACCGTCATGTGCGGGTAGAGCGCATAGCTCTGGAACACCATCGCGATGTCGCGGTCCTTGCTCTCCAGGTCGTTGATGACCTTGTCGTCGATCAGGATCTGGCCGGCGGTGATCTCCTCCAGCCCGGCCAGCATGCGCAGCAGCGTGCTCTTGCCGCAGCCGCTGGGGCCGACCAGCACGACGAACTCACCATCGGCGATGTCGAAGCCGATGCCGTGGATGACCTTGACCGGGCCGTAGGCCTTTTCGATCTTGCGGAAGGAGACGGTTGCCATGGATGGGTTCTCAGGATTTCACGGCACCGGCCGTGAGGCCGCCGACCATGTAGCGCTTGAAGGCGTAGTAGATGGCCGCGGGCGGCAGGGCATAGACGAGGCCGGTGGCCATCAACAGCTCCCACGGCGAATCGTCGGCCGACATGAAGCTGCCCAGCGCCACCGACAGGGTGACGTCGGTGTCCTTGCTCAGCAGCAGGAAGGCGTAGAGGTATTCGTTCCAGGCCAGCAGCAGGCTGTAGGTGCCCACGGCCACCAGGCTGGGCACCATCAGCGGCAGGTAGACCAGGCGGAACAGCTGCGGTGCGGTGGCGCCGTCCATGCGGGCCGCTTCATCAAGCTCCATCGGCAGCTTGTCCGAGGCCTGCTTGAGCACCCAGATGCAGTAGGGCGAGGCAATGGTGACCATCGCCAGGATCAGCGCCCACTGGTTGTTCAGCAGGCCGTAGTTGCCCATGGTCTTGTACATCGGCACGGCCAGGAAGGCTGCGGGGATGAAGTAGGTGAACAGCGCCAGGTTCATCACCGTGCGGCCGCCGCGCACCTTCAGCCGGCTGATGGCGAAGGCCGCGCAGGTGGCGATGAACAGCGTGATCACGCCCACCGCGGCGGCGATCAGCACCGAGTTGGCCATCTGCTGCCAGAAGTGGTTCAGGTAGAAATGCTTCTGCTGGAAGACGATCTCGAAGTTCTGCAGCGTGGGGTTCTTGGGCCACAGGCGGCCGGAGGTGGCGGTGTCCCGCTCGCTGATGGCGAACAGGAACATGTGGTAGATCGGCACCAGGGTCCACAGCAGCACCGGGATGCCCACCAGCAGCAGCTGGGCCTCGGTGCTGACCTTCTTCCAGCTCAGGCCCTTGCTCATTTCGACAGCCTCTTCATCAGGATGTAGACCAGCGGCAGCACCAGGGGCATGGCCACCACGATGGAGGCCATGGCCAGGTCGATCTGGTCCAGCCGCAGGTAGCGGATGCCCAGCGTGGCCAGCACGTGGGTCAGGTCGGCCGGACCGCCGCCGGTGAGCAGGTAGACGCTGTTGAAGTCGCCCAGCGTCCAGATCATCGACAGGATGGTCGAGGTGACGAACAGCGTGCGCATCGCCGGCCAGGTGATGAAGCGAAACTTCTGCCAGCGGCTGGCGCCATCGACACTGGCGGCCTCGTACTGCTCGGTGGGGATGGCCAGCCGGCCGGCCAGCAGGATCAAGGTCCAGAAGGGCAGGCTCTTCCAGATGTGCATCAGCATCGAGAAGGCCAGCGCCAAGGTCGGATCGTTCAGCCAGTTGGGGCCATCGAGCCCGGTGAGCTTGAAGATGGTGGTGTTGATCACGCCCCACTCGGGGTTGAGCATGAAGCGCACCGACAGGATCGTGGGGATCGACGGCACCGCCCACGGCAGGATGAACAGCACCGACAGGATCTTGATCCACCAGCGCGCCTGCACGAAGAAGCCCGACAGCCCCAACGCAATCACCATCTTCAGGTTGATGGCCACAACCAGGAACACCAGGGTGTTGATGGCGGTGCGCAGGAAGATCGGGTCGTCGAACAGCTTGCTGTAGCTCTCCGGGTGGCGCGCCAGCCACAGGCCGTAGCCCACCGGGTAGAGCACGAAGACCAGGAACACCACCACATAGGGCAGCACCAGGATGCGGCCCCAGAACTCCCAGGAGCTGAGTTGCTTGGGCGGCGGTGCCGTGTAGGCGGCCGGCATCGTGGTGGTGTTCATGCGGCCCTCGCCGATTCAGTGGGCGGCACGGTCGCCGCCAAGCGTTGCAGATCCAGCGCACCCCGCGGAACCGGCTCCGCCGGGCCGCTGGGGTGGCCCCCTTGAGGGGGAGCGCCGAAGGCGCTACGGGGGTGGGCTCAGGACCCCGCGACAGCCTTGATGCGGGCGATCATCTCGTCGACCGCCTTGTCCACCGGCACCTTCTCGTTGAGCACCCGGTTCATCGTCTTGGCCCAGACGTTCTCGTTGTTCAGGATGGTGAACTTGAAGTTCTTGGTGAACTCGAACGGCGTGGTGCCGGCCATGAACTGGTTGTAGACGGCCAGGCGGTGCGGGTCACCCTTCCAGAAGGCGCTCTGCTGCGCGGTCTTCTGCACCGGGAACCAGCGGCCCAGCGAGCCTTCCACATACGGCGTGAGGTTGGCTTCTTCCAGCAGGAAGGCGACGAACTTCTTGGCGGCCGGCTTGTTCTTGGCGTCCTTGAAGATCACGCCGGTCTTCACCGCGGCGCGGTAGGTCATCTTGCTGCCGTCGGGCTTGTTGGGGAAGCCGGCGGTGGCGATCAGCTCGGTGTAGTTCTTCTTGGCGGTGGCACGCTGGGCTTCGGTCAGCGTGGTGTTGTTCATGTCGTCCAGCCACTTCGCGGCGATGGAGATGGTGGCGTTGTGCGTCATCACCGTCGTCTTGTTGTGGAAGGCGACGTTGTTGTCCGGGTCCTTCCAGCTGGTGGACGACGGCGGCGTGCAGCCCTTGGCGTACACCGCGGTGTAGTCGGTCACCGCGTTGATCAGGGCGGTGCGCACTGCCGGGTCGTCGACCAGCAGCTTGCCGGCGTCGTTGACCAGCTGAACGTTGTACGCGTCCATGAAGGTCAGGAACGAGAAGAACGAGTCGGTGGAGTCCACGCCCATGGGCATGCCGATGCCGAAGCCGCGGTTGCCGGTCTTCTGGCGGTAGCCCACCTGCACCTTGGAGCACCAGAAGTCCCAGTAGCCCTTCCAGTCCTTGGGGATGTCGGTGTCCTTGAAGCCCGCGTCGGCCAGCATGTCCTTCCAGTACTGGATGTGCATGGTCTGCTGCTTGACCGGGTAGGCGTAGTACGCCCGCGTGCCGTTGGTGTTGTTCAGCAGGAAGGTGGTGGACAGCGCGCGCGGCTCGAACTTGGCACGCAGCGGGTCGATCACGCCGGTGATGTCCTCCAGCTTGCCGTCATAGGCCCACTTGGCGGTGACCTGGAAGTCGTAGGTGTCGGAGTAGGCGACGTCGGGCGGTGCGTTGGAATCCAGCGCGGCCACGGTCTTGGGGATCATGTCCTGGATCGGGTACTGCGACAGCTCGATCTTGATGTTCTTGTTCTTGGCCTCGAACTTCTTGATGGCCTCGAACAGCGCCTCGTCCTCGGCCTTGTAGAACCCCTTGACCCACCAGACGGTGAGCTTCTCCTGCGCCTGGGCAAAGGCGGGGCCGGCGGCCAGCAGGCCTGCGCCGACCAAGGCAGTGGTGATCCAGGAAGTCTTGCGGTGCATCGTCTCAGTCTCCAGTGGGGGTGGCCGTGCGCCCGCTCGACCGGCGGCGCTTCGTGGTCTTATCGTATGACGATTGACCAGCACCGGCGCCCGGGCTTTCCCGCATCCGTCCGGTGGTGCGCAGACGAAAAAAAGCCGCCCCGAGGGGCGGCTTGTGGTGCAGCGCAGGCTGCGCGGTCAGGCAGCGCGGCGCCGGGCCAGCCAGCTGACCACACCCAGGCCGGCGAACATCAGCGCCCAGGTGGTGGGCTCGGGCACTGGCGGCAGCGTGGCCGAGGGCTGGTAGGTGTAGTGCACGCTGGCGACACCGCCGGCGTAGGTGCTGAAGTCATAGGCCAGGTTGCCTGCGCCGCTGACCTGCGAGAGGCCCACTGCCACAAACGGCAGCTGAACCTTGCCCGGGCCGGAAAACAGTGCCAGCGTCGGAGCGTCGGTGAACGATGCGCTGCTGCTGCTGCTGGCCGTCAGGTTGGACAGCGTGGTGCCTGACGCGCCGGCGTAGTCGATGCCGCGGTCGTAGACGGCCGCCGAGAAGCTCTGGCTGGCCAGCGGCGTGGTGCTCACCAGCACGTCCAGCGAGTCGGGCCGTGCCAGCGACAGTTCAGCGCGCAGCGTCAGCGTCAGCAGGGTCGCCCGGTTGTTCAGGTTCTCGGCGGCTGCGATGCCGCTCAGGTTGCCGTGGAGCGTCAGCGTGACTTGCTGCAGCATGCCCATCGACGGGTCGAAGCGCTGCAGTTCGGCAAAGCTGTTCCAGTCGGTCTCCTCGGCCGCGAAGGCGTCGGCGCTGTAGCTGATGGTGCCGGCATGGGCCTGGCCGAGGGTGGCGGCGATCAGGGCGGCGGCAAGGGCGATCGTGTGGAAGCGCATGGAAGTTGTTCTGTTCGGTGTTGACCGGTCGTTCAGGCGCGGCGGCGGGCGAAGCCGGCGGCTGCGAGCGCGATGCCCACGAGGGCCAGGGACGCGGGCTCGGGGACCGGGCTGCTCTGCTGCGGCGCCGCGGTGTAGTCATAGGTGACGCTCGCCGACACCGTGGCGTACGAGAAGACGAAGCCGTTGATGCTTCCAGGCCCGCTGGTGGCCGATGTGGCGAGCGCAAACACACCGAGGTCGAACATGCCGGTGCCGATGAAGGCATCCAGGTCGCTGTCGAGCATCAGCGTGCCGGTCTCGGTGTCCTCGATGCTGTAGGTCGCCGTGGACTTGCCGGCCAGCGGCGTCGTCTGGCTGGCGGACAGCGTCAGCAGCGCGTCGTCGAGCGTCGGCAGCACGAATCGCACGCTGCCACGGAGGTTGCTCTGCGCCGTCGCGGCCCTGTTGGCCTTGTTGCTGGTGGTGAAGTCCGAACGGACCGTGCCGCTGAACTGGAAGGTCACCGCGTTCAGCGTTCCCATCAGGGGGTCGAACTGCTGCAGGGACAGGGTCTGTGCCGGGTCCCAGTCGGTGGGGGCCGGACCATGGCTGTTGCCGTGGCTGATGGTGGCAGCGTGGAGGGCGCTGCAGGCCAGCAGGGATGCGACCGAGATGCCGAGGAGTCTGTACACGAGGGGCCTTTGGAAATGTGCGGGTGCGCGGAGGGGGCCTCCGCGGCGTCTGCGCATTTGGTTAGCGATCTTCGTGCCAGCCTCGGCTAGCTCAAAAACTCCTTTTTAATCAATGACTTGCTGGATTGCTGCGGTGCGTCGTCTGCGCCTGTCAGGATGGCCGACGTGCGATCTTTCACGGGTTGGCCTGCAAGCGGAAATCCATCACGCTTGCGGCACCGTGTGGTGGTCCGGGCGTGTCAAGAAATCCGACAAGCCTGCTGGCAGCCCGCCGTCACCGGCATTCCGGCACCGGCGTGCGCGCCGGCTGGCCGGCCAGGCGCAGCTGCAGGTTGGCAAAGGCCAGGTCGGCCATGGCCTGGCGGGTACCCTGGGTGGCGCTGCCCACATGCGGTGTCAGCACCACCTGGGGCAGGGCGCGCAGGCGCTCGGGCACCCGCGGCTCGTCCTCGAACACGTCCAGCCCGGCGCCGGCGATCACGCCGCGCTCCAGCGCGTCGATCAGCGCGGCATCGTCCACCACCGAGCCACGGGCCACATTCACCAGGATGCCGCCGCCCGGGCTGCTGCGGCCCAGCGCGTCCAGTACCTCGGCGTTGATCAGGTGGCGGGTGCCGGCGCCGCCGGGGGTGATGACCACCAGGAAATCGCTCACTTCGGCCAGCGCTGCGGCGCTGGGCAGGTAGCGGTGCGGCAGCTCGGGCTTGGCACTGCGGGCGGTGTAGGCCACCGTCATGTTGAAGGCCAGCGCACGCTGGGCAATGGCCTGGCCGATGCGGCCCATGCCGACGATGCCCAGCCGCGCACCACTCATCTTGCGGGCGAGCGGCATGTTGCCCTGCAGCCATTGGCCGCCGCGCACGAAGCGGTCGGCCGCGGGCAGCTGGCGCGCGGTGCTGAGCATCAGGCCCAGGGCCAGGTCGGCCACGTCGTCGTTCAGCACATCGGGTGTGTGGGTCACCACCACGCCGCGGGCCTTGGCTGCGGCCACATCCACGCCGTCGTAGCCCACGCCCATCACCGAGATCACCTGCAGCGCCGGCAGCTGGTCGATCAGGCTGGCCGGCACCTTGCTGTCGCCGCTGGCGGCCACCGCGCGGATGCGCGGCGCCACCGCGGCCAGGGCGGCGGCGTCCAGGTCGGGCAGCACATGCAGCTCGCAGGCGGCCGCCAGCTGGGACATGTACAGCGGCGACAGCCGGGCCACGGCCAGCACGGGGATGGGGTTGGAATCAACGGACACGGGGCGCTCCTAGGGCTTTCACGGCTGCTGCAGCCAATCGTCATACCATAGTATCTGGGCAGGCCCGGAACCCCACCCCGGGAAAGCCAGCATGCGATGAGCGACCAACCCAAGAAGAAAGCCCCGCACGAACTGCGCAGCCAGCAGTGGTTCGGCCGCCAGGACCGCGATGGTTTTGCCTACCGCAGCTGGGTCAAGGGCAAGGGCATCCCGCATGACCAGTTCGACGGCCGGCCGGTCATCGGCATCTGCAACACCTTCAGCGAACTCACACCCTGCAACAGCCACTTCCGCACGCTGGCCGAGCAGGTGAAGATCGGCGTGTACGAGGCCGGCGGCTTCCCGTTGGAATTTCCGGTGATGAGCCTGGGCGAGACCCTGCTGCGGCCCACCGCCATGCTCTACCGCAACCTCGCCAGCATGGACGTGGAAGAGAGCATCCGCGGCAACCCAATCGACGGCGTGGTGCTGCTGATGGGCTGCGACAAGACCACGCCCAGCCTGCTGATGGGCGCCAGCAGCGCCAACCTGCCGACCATCGGCGTGTCGGGCGGGCCGATGCTCAACGGCAAGTGGCGCGGGCAGGAACTGGGCAGCGGCACCGGCGTGTGGCAGATGAGCGAGCAGGTGCGCGCCGGCACGCTGAAGCTGCAGGATTTCTTCGAGGCCGAGAGCTGCATGCACCGCAGCCACGGCCACTGCATGACCATGGGCACGGCCAGCACCATGGCCAGCATGGTCGAGGCGCTGGGCATCGGCCTGCCCGGCAATGCCGCCTGGCCGGCGGTGGATGGCCGCCGCAATGTGCTGGCCCGCAACGCCGGCCGCCGCATTGTCGAGATGGTGCATGCCGACCAGACCATCGGCCAGGTGCTCACCCGTGAAGCCTTCGAGAACGCCATCAAGACGCTGGCGGCCATCGGCGGCAGCACCAATGCGGTGATCCACCTGATCGCCATCGCTGGCCGGCTGGGCGTCCAGCTGTCGATCGATGACTTCGACCGCCTGGCCAGCACGCTGCCCTGCCTGGTCAACCTGCAGCCCAGCGGCCAGTACCTGATGGAAGACTTCTGCTACGCCGGCGGCCTGCCGGTGGTGATGAAGGAGATCGCCCAGCACCTGCACCTGGACATCGTCACCGCCAACGGCAAGACGGTGCGCGAGAACATCGCCGGCGCCGAGAACTTCAACCCGCAGGTCATCCAGCCGCTGGACCAGCCGTTCAAGGCCAACGCCGGCATCGCGGTGCTGCGCGGCAACCTGGCGCCGCGCGGCGCCGTCATCAAGCCCAGCGCGGCCACGCCGGCGCTGATGCAGCACACCGGCCGGGCGGTGGTGTTCGAGGATTCCGACGACTTCCATGCCCGCATCGACGACGACAGTCTCGATGTCGACGAGACCTGCATCCTGGTGCTGAAGAACTGCGGCCCCAAGGGCTACCCCGGCATGGCCGAGGTGGGCAACATGCCGCTGCCGCCCAAGGTGCTGAAGAAGGGCATCACCGACATGGTCCGCATCTCGGATGCCCGCATGAGCGGCACCGCCTACGGCACCGTGGTGCTGCACACCGCGCCCGAGGCGGCGGCCGGCGGCCCGCTGGCGGTGGTGCAAAACGGTGACCTGATCACGCTCGATGTCGCCGCCCGCCGCCTGCACCTGCATGTGGACGATGCCGAACTGCAAGCCCGCCTGGCCGCCTGGCAGGCGCCCGCGCCCGCCATGGCCAGCGGCTACTGGAAGCTCTACATCGACCATGTGCTGCAGGCCGACCAGGGCGCCGACCTCGATTTCCTGGTCGGCCAGCGTGGCGCCGCCGTGCCCAAGGACAACCACTGACCACGCCTGTTCTGCTGGCCGTCGACTGGGGCACCAGCGCGCTGCGCGGTGCCCTGCTGGCGGCCGATGGCACGGTGCTGGCGCAGCATGCCGCGCCGCGTGGCCTGCTCAGCGTGGCGCCCGGCGGCTGGCAGGCCGCGTTCGACGCCGAGTTCGGTGCCTGGCAGGCCGCGCACCCTGGCCTGCCGTGCCTGCTGGCCGGCATGGTGGGCAGCCGCCAGGGCTGGGCCGAGGCGCCGTATGCCGCCTGTCCGGCCGGCCTGGCCGACATCGCCCGGCAGCTGCGTTGGCTGCAGCCCGGCTGTCTGGCCATCGTGCCGGGCCTCAGCTGTGAGAACGACGGCGTGCCCGATGTGCTGCGGGGTGAGGAGACGCAGGTCTTCGGCGCACTGCAGGCGCTGCCCGATGCCGGTGGCGCCCACACCCTGGTGCTGCCCGGCACCCACAGCAAGTGGATGCAGGTGGACGGCGGCCGGGTGCGGGGCTTCCGCACCCACGTGACCGGCGAGACCTATGCGCTGCTGCGCCAGCAATCGATCCTGGCGCGCATGCTGCCGGCTGCCGATGGCGATCTCGACGCGGATGCCTTCGATGCCGGCGTCGCCCGCGCGCAGCAGCCCGGCGGCCTGCTGCACCACCTGTTCTCGGTGCGCACGTTGGCGTTGTTCGACCGTGCCACTGGCGCCGCGCTCGCCAGCCGCCTGTCGGGCCTGCTGATCGGCGAGGAGTTGCGGGCCCAGGCCCTGCCGCCCGGCCAGCCGGTCACCGTGCTGGGCAGCGCCGGGCTGGCGCTGCGCTACCAGCGGGCGCTGGCGGCGGGTGGCCACCCGGTGCGGCTGGCGCCCGACGATGCCACCTGGCAGGGGCTGCTGGCGGTGGCCCGCGCGGCCGCACTGGTCTCGGAAGGCACACTGTCGGCATGACCGCCGACGCCGACCCACCCACCGAAGCCCGTGATGCCCGCAGCCTGAAGGCCCTGGCCGACCGCCTGCTGCGCCAGGCCGCTGGCGCCCAGCCCGATGCCGCCGCCCGCCGCCTGGCCGATGCGCTGGCGCAGCTGCCGCTGGTGGCCATCCTGCGCGGCATCACGCCGGCCGAGGCGCTGCCAGTGGGCCAGGCCCTGGTGGACGCCGGTTGGTCGTTGATCGAGGTGCCGCTGAACAGCCCGCAGCCGCTGGACAGCATCGCCGCGCTGGCGCGGGCGTTTCCGCAGGCCCTGGTGGGCGCCGGCACGGTGCTGGATGCCGACCAGGTGCGTGCCGTTGCGGCGGCCGGTGGCCGGCTGGTCGTGGCGCCCAACACCGATGTGGAGGTGGTGTTCGAGGCCCAGCGCCTGGGCCTGGTCTGCCTGCCCGGCGTGGCCACGCCCACCGAGGCTTTTGCCGCGCTGTCGGCCGGTGCGCAGGGGCTCAAGCTGTTCCCGGCCGAGCAGTTCAGCCCGGCGGTGCTGAAGGCCTGGCGCGCGGTGCTGCCGGCCGGCACGCCGGTGCTGCCGGTCGGAGGCATCACGCCCGACAGCCTGGCCGGCTGGCGCGCTGCCGGTGCCGCCGGCGCCGGCATCGGCTCGGCGCTGTACAAGCCCGGCATGGCAGTGGCCGACGTGGCTGCGCAGGCGCGGCGCTTCGCCCTGGCCTGGCAGGCGGCCGCAGCGTGAGCGGCCCCAAGGGGGCTGACCGCGGACTGCAGGCGCTGCTGCTGGGCACCGCCGCGGTGTGGGGTGCCAACCTGTCGGTGGTGAAACTGCTGCTGGTGCAGATGGAGCCGCTGCTGGTGTCGGTGCTGCGCATGGCGGTGGCCGCGCTGGCGGTGGCGGTGGTGGTGGCCTGGCGCCGCATGCCCTGGCCGCCGCTGTTACGCCGGCAGTGGCTGGCGCTGGCCGGCTGCGCCTTCCTGATGGTCTACCTGAACCAGATCTTCTTCACCCAGGGAGTGGCCGGCACCAATGCCGCCAATGCGGCGCTGATCATCGCGCTGAACCCGCTGGTCTCGTCGCTGCTGGCGGTGGTGCTGCTGGGCGACCGGCTGAGCCCGCCGCGCATCCTGGGTGTGGCGCTGGGCTTCGGTGGCGTGGCCGCCGTGGTGCTGCACCGGCCCGGCATGGCACTGGGCGGTGCCGGGCTGGGCGACCTGCTGGTGCTGTGCTCGGTCACCACCTGGGTGCTGGGTGGCGTGATGGTGCAGCGCCTGGCGCGCGGCATCGACCCGCTGTTCATCAGCGCGGTGCTCAATGTCATCGGCACGGCGCTGCTGCTGCTGCATGTGGGGCTGCGGCCGTCACCGCTGGTGTACGACGCGAGCCGCATCAACGGGATGACAGTCGTGCTGATCGCGGTGTCGGGCCTGCTGGCCACCGCGCTGGGCGGCATCGTCTGGAACCGGGCGCTGATGGTGCTGGGCGTGGCCCGCACCGCGCTGTATTCCTACTGGGTGCCGATCTTCGGCGTGCTGTTCGCGGTGCTGCTGCTCGGCGAGCCGCTGACGGTGTGGCACGGCGTGGGCCTGGCGGCGGTGCTGGCCGGCACCTGGCTGGGCACGCGCAGTCACTGAGCAGGTGGGGCCGCCTGCCGGCCGGCGCGGCAGTGCCGGCACCGGTGTCGAACAGCCGCCCAGCAGGGCCGCCAGCACCAGCCACAGCGCGGCCAGCCGCCTCACCGCGGCCCCCCGGCTGGGGCGCCGGCGGTGGGCGGCGTTGCCTGCTCCGCTGCGCGTGTGCGGCCCTTCAGCCATTGGACCGGGCAGGCCGCCATGGCGTTGTGGGTGAACGGCGTGCGCTTGTGCACGCGGCCGCGACCGGCGATCAGCCCGGCGCGCATGCGCCAGGCCAGCGCCAGGCCCCAGCGCAGGCCCGCCAGCGGCAGCCAGGTGGCGGCCGACATGCGCGCCCGCCGCGGCGGGCGCGCAATCCCTGTTCCAGGGGGGGTGACACCGTCCGTGCTGTGCATACGCTCACGCTGTTGTCAACGCCCGGAGGTTGCCGCCATGCCTGCACCGTGCCTCGTCGTCCACCACGGCCACCCGGCCCGGTCCCGCGCCGTCTGCCGTCCCAGGCCGCACCGTGTCGCGCCCACCGCGATCGCGCTGGTCCTGGCGGCATTGGCGGCTGGCCATGCGCAGGCCCAGACCTGGAATGGCAATGGCGTCACCAACCTGTGGAGCGATCCACTCAACTGGAGCGTGTTTCGCCCGCCGATCGGTGGGTTCGGCACCACGCTCACCTTCACGGGCAACCGGCAGCTTGCCACGCAGCAGAACCTCGCTTCGGTGTTCGACCTGAACGCGATGACGTTTGCCAGTGGCGCCGGCGCGTTTTCCATCAGCGGCAACACGGTGCGCTTTCTCGGCTTCGCGTCCCTGGTGCAGAACTCGGTCAACGCGGTGGTGATTGCCAGCCAGGTGCAGGTGGCCGACCGGCTGGTGGTGAGCGGCGCGGGCGACATCAGCTTCAAGGGCGGGCTGGCTAATGGCGGCGCCACCACGCCGTTGCTGGCCCTGCAGGGCACCGGCCGGCTCACGCTGACCGAGCCCGGCAGCTTCAGCGGCCGGGTGGAGGTGGACAGCGGCGTGCTGCGGCTGGAGCATGCGCTGGCGCTGCAGTCGGCCCATGTGGCGCTGAACGCCGACAACGCGCTGCAGCTGGCCACCGGCCCTACCGCGCGGCTGCGCCTGCTCACCGGCAGCGGCGACCTGGCGCTGGGCGCCACCAGGCTCACGCTGGGCGGCACCAGCAACACGTCGCTGCGCTACGACGGCGGCCTCAGCGCCACCACCGGCGGGCTCACCATCTCCGGCGGCGGCACCGCCCAGTTCACCGGCCGCTCGAGCATCGATGCGGTGCAGGTGCTCGACGGCCGCCTGCTGCTCAGCGGCGGCAGCCTGCAGCTGAACAACCGCGACCAGGGCCTGCACGTGGGCAACGGCCTGACCCCCACCGCCGGCACGCCGACCCTGGACGTGACCGGCGGCGCCACGCTGTCGGCGCGGGGCCGGACGGTGCAGATCGACGGCGGCGTCGGCACCGAACTGCGGGTGCTGGAGACCGGCAGCACCCTCCACACCGGCTTCCAGACCCTGGTGGGCAACCACGCCAACGGCCGCCTGGTGGTGACCGGAGGCACGGTGGCGGCCGGCAGCTTCCTGGCCATGGGCTTCAACAACGCCAGCGTGGGCGCGCTGGACATCGGCCTGGGCGGCCTGGTCACCAACACCGTGGGCCTGCTGGGCACGCTGACCGGCGCCACCGGCTCGGCGCAGGTGTCGGGCGCGGGCGCCCGCTGGGAGAACGCCCAGCTCGGCCTGGGCGGGTTCAGCACGGCACAGAACGGCGGCACGGGCTCGCTGCTGGTCAGCAACGGCGGCCTGGTCACGGT
Organism: Pseudaquabacterium pictum; assembly: GCF_005403045.1. Lineage (GTDB taxonomy): Bacteria > Pseudomonadota > Gammaproteobacteria > Burkholderiales > Burkholderiaceae_C > Pseudaquabacterium > Pseudaquabacterium pictum. The sequence goes on along the minus strand of NZ_BJCL01000007.1, from coordinate 143,315 downwards.
GAGCGACGCGCTCACCTTCTGGACGGCGGCCAGCCGCATCACGCTCGACGGCGGCCACCTGCGGGTGGGCCGGCTGCTGGCCGAGCCCGGCCGGGGCGGCACCATCGATCTGCAGGGCGACGGCCCGCTGGGTGTAGCGATGACCATCCTCGGCACCGGGGATGCCAGCTTCAGCGGCATGCTCACCGGCAGCGGCACGCTCTACAAGACCGGCGCCGCGGCCCAGACCCTGGCCAGCGCCAACCCCTTCAGCGGCAATACCGCCATCGATGGCGGCCGCATCGTGCTGGGCCATGCCCAGGCCCTGCAGAACAGCACCGTGCAGCTGGCGGTGGACGGCGGGCTGGATCTCAACGGCCATGCCGATGTCACGCTGGGCGGCCTGTCCGGCAACGGCAGCCTGTCGCTGGGCAGCACGCTGCTGCGCATCGGCAACAACGGCCGCGCCACCACCTATGGCGGTGTGCTGGCCGGTGCCACCGGCACCCTGGTCAAGCTGGGGTCCGGCACCACCACGCTCACCGGCACCGGCAGCACGCTGAAGATGCTGGTGTCCGAGGCCGGCAGCCTGGTGCTGCAAGGCGGCAGCCTGACCCTGGGCGATCCGGGCGCCGGGTCGGCCGCCACGGCGCTGGCCGTCGTCGGTGGCGGCGCCCTGCACATCCTGGGCGGCGCGCAGGTGCGGGCCAACCAGCCCGGCGCCAGCTCGGTGTTCGTCGATGGTGTGGCCGGCACGCAGCTGCTGATCGACGGCGCCGGCAGCCGCCTGGACGCCGGCTTCCAGTTCATCGCCGGCAACAGCGGCCTGGGCACGGTCACGGTGCGCAACGGGGGCGCGCTGGCCAGCAGCTTCGCGCTGGCTGCGGGCTTCGCGGGTGGCAGCCGCGGCAATCTGACGGTCGAATCCGGCGGCACGGCCAGTGCGGCTGCGGTGGCACTGGGCACGCTGGCGGGCAGCGTGGGCGAGGCGCTGGTCACCGGGGCGGGATCGCAGCTGCTGGTGAGCAGCACGCTGGGCATCGGCGGCTTCAGTGGCGCCCAGACCGGCGGCACCGGCACCCTGACGCTGGCCGATGGCGGTAGCGCCCGGGCCGATGTCACCCATCTCTGGACGGCCGGCAGCAGCGTGCGCATCGATGGTGGCGTGCTGACCACGGCGGGCCTCAGCAGCCAGGGCGCCGTCGGCGAGGTGGCCTTGCTGGCCGATCCGCTGAGCGGCAGCGCGCTGGTGCTCGACGGCGCCAGCGGCGTGCACAGCTTCGCCGGCCGCATCACTGGCGATGGCAGCCTGCGCAAGACCGGCGCCGCCACCCAGCTGCTGACCGGTGTCAACAGCTTTGCCGGATCGGTGCAGGTGCTGGGCGGCACGCTGCAGATGGCCAGCGGCGCGGCCAGCGACTACACCGTGGCGTCCGGCGCGCTGCTGCAACTGGGCGCCCGCAACCTGGGGGGTGCGGTGGTGCAGGCCGATGCGGGCGGCCGGGTGCAGTACACCGGCACCACGCTCACCGGCGGCCTGCTGATGGGCAGCGGCGCGCATGACATCAGCGGCGTGCGCCGGCTGGTCGGTCTGCAGGTGGCCAACGGCGTGACCCTGCTGCCGCGCGACGGCGCCACCTTCGTCGGCCTCACCAACGCCGGCCTGGTGAACAACGGCCCCGGGCGCCTGCTCAACTGGCAAGGTGGCGGCATCACCACCGGTGCGCTGCAGGTGGCGGGCACCACGGCGGTCAGCGGCTTCAGCTCGACCGGGCGCATCGACGTGCTGGCCGGCGGCACGCTCGGCAACGAAGGCAGCGATCTGGTGCTGGGCGGTGGCAGCCGCACCCTGGTGGGCGCGGCCGATGCGCCGGGCGGCGAGATCCTGCTGGCGGCCGGCACCACGCTGCAGCTCAACGGTGGCCTGCTGGTCAACAACGGCCGCATCGCCGGCCCGCTGGTGGTGAACTTCGGTGGCGTGGCCAAGGGCGCGGGCCAGTTCGGCGCCGTCACCGTCACCGACGGCGGCAGCTTCTCGCCGGGCAACAGCCCCGGCACGGCCCGCACCGGCAGCGCCACCTGGGCGGCCGGTGGCAGCTACCTGGTGGAACTGGCTGCGGCCACCGGCACGGCCGGCACCGACTGGGACCTGTGGGCAATCGACGGGAGCCTGGACATCACCGCCGGCACCAGTGCGAACAGCCGCTTCACCATCAGCCTGGTCAGCCAGGACAGCGCCGGCGCGCTGTCCCCGCTGGCCGGTTTCGATCCGTTGCGCGGCCACCGCTGGCTGATCGCCGACACCACGCTGGGCATCACCGGCTTCGACACGGCGCGTTTCACGCTGGACAGCCGCGGCTTTGCCAACGCCACTGCGGGCGGCAGCTTCTCGCTGGCGGTGAGCGACGGGGACCTGTACCTGAACTTCGCGCCGGTGCCGGAACCCGGCACCTGGGCGCTGATGCTGGGCGGCCTGGCCGGCCTGGCCGGGCTGGCGCGGCGGCGGGTGGCCCTCACGCGCGCCGGCGCGTGATGAACGCCTGCATGTGCTGCTGCGGCTCGCCGGTGCTGAAGGCGCGGGCGAACTCGGCCACGCTGCGGTCGATGGCGTCGTCGAGCGGCAGGCGCTCCCAGTCGCGCAGCAGCCGCTTCTGCTGGCGCAGCACCTGCGGTCCCAGGCCGGCCAGCTGGCGGGCGGTGGCCTGCACCGCGGCATCCAGCGCCTCGGGTGCATGCACCTGGTGCAGCAGGTCGATGCGCAGGGCCTCGTCGGCGCCGATGGTCTCGCCAGTCAGCAGCAGCCAGGTGGCGGCCGACATGCCCACCCGCCGCGGCAGCATGGCGGCATGGATCACCGACGGGATGCCCACCTTCACCTCGGGCATGCCGTAGCTGGACTGGCGGCTGGCGATGCGCAGGTCGCAGGCCAGTGCGGCCTCCAGCCCGCCGCCCAGGCACCAGCCGGCCAGCCGGGCGACCACCGGCACCGGGAACAGCCGGATCGCCTCGCACAGGTCTTTCAGCCGGGTGATGAAGGCTGGTGCGGTGTCGGGCGTCAACACCGCCATCTCATGGATGTCGGCGCCGCCGATCCAGGCCTGGTCGTCGCGGCCGCGCAGCACCAGCACCCTCAGCCGCGGCTCGGCTGCCAGCTGCTGCAGCGCCGCGGTCAGTGCGGTGATCTCGGGCGTGCCGACGATGTTCAGCGCCTTGCGGCCGGGGATGGTCAGCGTGGCGATGCCGTGGTCGTCGAGGCTGGCGGTCGGCTGGTCGGTGGCCATCTCATTCCTTGTAGTAGACGATCTGGTGCGTGCTGCACAGCAGGTGGCCCTGGGCGTTCCACAGCAGGCCGGTCTGGTCGAAGAAGCCGTGGCGGAAGTTCAGCGCCCGCGCCTCGGCCAGCAGGTGGCCGTCGCCGCAGGCGGCCAGCTGCGCACTGTCGGCATGGAAGTACACCGTCATCGACACCGTGCCCACCGGCACCCGGGTGGCGCGGCGCAGCCACACCCGCGGGAAGAACACGTCGGCCATCGCGGTGAGCGAGGCGAAGTCCAGCGGCCGCGGTGGGTCGTCGCGCAGCCACCAGCGGGTGAGGCTGTCATCGGCCGTCTGGCCGTCCCACTGGCGCGGCAGGTCGCCCTGCAGCGACCGCACCTCGTACCGCGCGATCCAGGCCACCGGCGTGCCGCCGCGCTCGGACCGTGGCAGCCCGTCGGGCGCGGGCACGGTGGGCATGGTTGCGTCGCTGGCGCTCCAGGTGGGCCGGCGGGCGGCGGTCACCACGGTGGCGGTGGTGCTCACCTGCTCGGTGCCGTCGGCATCCGTCTGCACCAGCTCCACCCACCAGTGCTGGGTGCTGCGGTTGGTGCGCGCCGGCCGGGCACGGGCGGTGATCGGGCCTTCGCCCACCGGCCCGGCGAAATTGACGGTCAGCGAGATCGGCGCGCCCAGCAGCTGCGGGTGCTGCAGCACCGCGTTCAGTGCCATCGCGGCGGTGAGGCCGCCGAACGGGCCGATCATGTTCCAGTAGGCCGGGTGGCTGTGGCCGCTGAAGGCATCGGAGCCGGCTGGCGCCAGGGCGATGGCGGCGTCGAAAGGGTGGGGTGCAGACATGCGGCGCAGTGTGCCGGGCGGGCCGGCGGGCGGCTGTCCGGCAAGGGACGCGGCCGCGCTGGGTGCCGGTGTCAGTCCCAGGCCTGGCCCAGCTGCAGCAGCGGCGCTGCGCCGGTGGGCCGCGGCGGCAGCACGGCGGGCGCGGCATCGGGTGCGGCCGGGCCGTCGGTCACCCGGTCGAACCAGGCGGCCACCGCCGGCGGGATGAAGCGGCTCAAGCCGCCGTACAGGTGGCGGTCGCCCAGCCGGTGCTGCTGGGTGACATGGAAGCGCAGCGGCACCATCAGCGCCAGGTGGTGGCGGGCGCGGGTCATGGCCACGTAGAGCAGGCGGCGCTCCTCGGCCACCGCGGCGGCGCTGCCGGTGGCCATGTCGGCCGGCATGCAGCCGTCGATGACGTTGAGCACCGTCACCGCATCCCACTCCTGGCCCTTGGCGGCGTGGATGGTCGACAGGATCAGGTAGTCCTCGTCCTGGTGCGGCACGCCGGCTTCGTCGCTGGTGGCCTCGGGCGGGTCCAGCGTCAGCTCGGTCAGGAAACGTTCACGCGAGGGTTGCAGCGCGGCCAGGCGCTGCAGCTGGTCGAGATCGAGCTGGCGCAGCGCGGCGCTGTCGCCGTGCAGGCGTTCCAGGTGCGGGGTGTACCAGGCGCGCACCGCGTCCAGTTCGGCCGGCCAGGGGGAATCGGCCGCTTGCAGCTGCTGCACCAGCCTGGCCAGCGCCGGCCAGTCGGCCCGGGCCGCCGGCGGTGGCAGGAAGGCGGCCAGCGCCGCACGCGGATCGTCGGCCGCCGTCAGCGCATCGACCAGCCGGCGCGCGCCGCGTGGCCCCAGGCCCGGCACCAGCTGGGCGGCGCGCCAGGCCGCTAGCATGCAGCGCGGGTTCTGGCCCCAGCGCAGCAGGGACAGCAGGTCCTTGATGTGGGCCGCCTCCAGGAACTTCAGCCCGCCGTACTTGACGAACGGGATCTGCCGGCGCGCCAGCTCCAGCTCCAGCGCGGCGCTGTGGCTGCCGGTGCGGAACAGCACCGCCTGCTGCTTCAGCACCACGCCCTCCTCGCGCCGGGCCAGCACCGCATCGGCCACCCAGCGGGCCTGGGCCAGTTCGTCGGCCACCGTCACCAGCTGCGGGCGCGGGCCGGTGGTGCGGTGCGTCCACAGTGTCTTGGCATGGCGGTCGGCTGCCTGGGCGATCACCGCGTTGCTGGCGTCCAGGATGGGCTGGCTGCTGCGGTAGTTGCGCTCCAGCAGCACGGTGCGGGCCTGCGGGCCGAACTGCTGTGCAAAGCCCAGGATGTTGCCCACCTCGGCCGCGCGGAAGCGGTAGATGCTCTGGGCATCGTCGCCCACCACTGTCAGGCCGCGGCCGTCGGGCTTGAGCCGCTGCAGGATGGCGGCCTGCAGGCGGTTGGTGTCCTGGTACTCGTCGACCAGCACCGCGTCGAAGCGGGCGCCGATGTGGGCGGCCAGGCCGTCGTCGGCCAGCACCTGCAGCCAGGCCAGCAGCAGGTCGTCGTAGTCCAGCAGCTGCTGGGCGGCCTTGGCGGCGGCGAAGGCGCGGAACAGGACCTTCAGCTCGGCCTCCCAGGCGCTGCACCAGGCAAAGTGATCGGCCAGCACCTGGGCCAGCGGCTGCTGGCTGTTGAGGGTGCGGCTGCAGATCGCCAGGCAGGTGGCGGCCATCGGAAACCGGCTGTGCGCGGCCGCCAGCCCCAGCGCCTGGCGCTGCAGGGCCATCAGGTCCTGCGCGTCGCCGCGGTCGATGATGCTGAAGTGGTCCGGCAGGCCGATCTGAGTGGCGTACTCCCGCAGCAGGCGGGCGCCGATGGCATGGAAGGTGCCGGCCCAGGGCAGCACCGGCGGCGCCTGGGTGGCGCGCAGGCCCAGGGCCTGGTGCAGCCGGCGGCCGGCACGCTGGGCCATCGACTGCGCCGCCCGGCGTGAAAACGTCAGCAGCAGCAGCCGGTGGGGATCGACCCCCGCCAGCACCAGCGCGGCCACCCGCGCGGCCAGCGTGGCCGTCTTGCCGGTGCCGGCGCCGGCCAGCACCAGCAGCGGCGCATCGCCCTGCTGCACGGCGGCCAGCTGCTGCGGGTTCAGGTCGGCCAGCCAGGGCGGCGGCGGGCTGTCGGCGGGCGCCGCAGCGGTCGTGCAGGAGTCGGCCAGCGCGGCCATGTCAAGCCCAGGTTGGATGGCGGTGGGGGTGTTGCCGGGGCTGGCCCGGCGGGCCGAGAATACTGTATAAACGTTCAGGTCACGCGCCCCTTGCGGCGCATCAACCACCCTGTGGCGCCTGGCCCCACACTGGCGGGCCGGCCCGCCGGCCCGGCCCCGAAAGACACCCGATGCCCGACAACACCTCCACCCGCGCTCCCGCCCGCGCCCGCAGCGCGGCCACCCCGTCGGCCGCCCCCAGCCGCGCCAACCTGCCCCCCCAGGCCATCAGCGCCGAGGTGCTGGCCGAGAAGTACGCCAAGGGCCACGAGGCCACGCTGGACGATGTGCGCCAGCGCGTGGCCCGCGCCCTGGCCGAGGCCGAGGCGCCCGAGCAGCGCGCCGCCTGGGAGGCGAAGTTCCTCGACGCGCAGCGCCGCGGCTTCGTGCCGGCCGGGCGCATCAACTCGGCCGCCGGCACGCCGCTGGCGGCCACGCTGATCAACTGCTTCGTGCAGCCGGTGGGCGACTCGATCTCGCAGCCTGAAGAAGGCTTTGCCGGCATCTACACCGCGCTGACCGAAGCCGCCGAGACCATGCGCCGCGGCGGCGGCGTGGGCTACGACTTCTCCCGCATCCGGCCGCAGGGCGCCTGGGTGGCGCCCACGCAGAGCAGCGCCAGCGGCCCGGTCAGCTACATGCGGGTGTTCGACCGCAGCTGCGAGACGGTGGAATCCGCCGGCAGCCGCCGCGGCGCGCAGATGGCGGTGCTGCGCTGCGACCACCCCGATGTCGAGGCCTTCATCCGCGCCAAGGACTCGGGCGACTTGCGCAACTTCAACATCTCGGTGGGCATCACCGATCACTTCATGCAGGCCGTGGCCGCCGATGGCGACTTCGCCCTGGTGCACAAGGCCGAGCCCGGCCCCACGCTGAAGGCGGCGGGTGCCAAGCAACGCGCCGACGGCCTGTGGGTCTACCGCACGCTGCGCGCCCGCACGCTGTGGGACCAGATCATGCGCAGCACCTACGACCATGCCGAGCCGGGCGTGCTGTTCCTCGACCGCATCAACAACGACAACAACCTGGGGTATTGCGAGACGATCGCGGCGACCAACCCGTGCGCTGAGCAACCGCTTCCGCCCTACGGCTGCTGCTGCCTCGGCAGCGTCGACCTGACGCACTTCGTGCAGCGCCCCTTCGAGGCCGATGCCGATTTCGACGACGCCGGTTTCGCCCAGGTGTGCGCGGTGGCCACCCGCATGCTCGACAACGTGCTCGATGTGACGGTCTGGCCGCTGCCGCAGCAGCAGGCCGAGGCGCGCGCCAAGCGCCGCGTGGGGCTGGGCTTCACCGGCCTGGGCGATGCGCTGGTGATGCTGGGCCTGCGCTACGACACCGCGCCGGCCCGCGCCATGGCCGCCCGGATCTCGGCGGTGATGCGCGATGCCGCCTACGCCGCCAGTGCCGACCTGGCGGTCGAGCGAGGTGCCTTCCCGCTGTTCAATGCCGACCTGTACCTGTCGCGCGGGGCGTTCGCGTCGCGCCTGCCGCAGCCCTTGAAGGACAAGATCCGCACCCAGGGCCTGCGCAACAGCCACCTGCTGTCGATCGCGCCCACCGGCACCATCAGCCTGGCCTTTGCCGACAACGCCAGCAACGGCATCGAGCCGGCCTTCAGCTGGAGCTACACCCGCAAGAAGCGCGAGCCCGACAACAGCTTCAAGCACTACGCGGTCGAAGACCATGCCTGGCGCCTGTACCGCCACCTGAAGGGCGCCGATGCGCCGCTGACCGAGGCCTTCGTCACCGCGCTGGAGATGAGCGCCGAGGCCCATGCCGCGATGGTGGCGGCGGTGGCGCCCTACATCGACACCTCGATTTCGAAGACGGTCAATGTGCCCGCCGACTATCCGTACGAGGACTTCCAGGGCCTGTACCTGCAGGCCTGGCAGAGCGGCCTGAAGGGCCTGGCCACCTACCGGCCCAACAGCGTGCTGGGCTCGGTGTTGAGCGTGGATGCGCCACCAGTCGCACCGGCCGCGCCGCAGCCGGCAGCACCCCAGCCGATGGCCGCCGACGGCGCCAACCAGCGCCTGCGGCTCGACCGCCTGCCCGCGCCGGTGCTCGACAGCCTGCGCTGGCCCGGCCGGCCCGAGCTGCCCGGCGGCAACCCGGCCTGGAGCTACCTGATCCAGCATCCGCATGGCGACTTCTCGCTGTTCGTCGGCGAGCTGCCGGCCGAGGCCGGCCCGGGCCTGGGCCTGTTCGCGCAGAACCTGCCGTTCGAGGTGTGGGTCAACGGGGCAGAGCAGCCGCGCGGCATCGGCGCGCTGGCCAAGACCCTGTCGATGGACATGCGCGCGCACGATGCCGCCTGGCTGCGCCTGAAGCTCGACGCCCTGGCCACCGTGGCCGAGGAGCGGGCCTTCGAGATGCCCTTCCCGCCCAGTGGCGAGAAGCGGCTGTTTCCCGGCGTGGTGGCGGCCACCGCGGCGGTGATCCGCTGGCGCTGCGAGCAACTGGGTGCGCTGCAGGAGGGCGGCCCCACGCCGGTGGTCGATGCCATGTTCAGCAAGGACGAGCCGCGCACCGGCACCGCCGGCACGCTGGCCTGGGCGGTCGATGTCGACAACCATGCCACCGGCGAGAGCTTCACCGTCACGCTGAAGGAGGTGGCGCTGCCCGGGCCGGACGGCAGCACCATCAACCGGCCCTGTGCCATCGGCTTCTCGGGCAACTACCCGCGGGCGCTGGATGGCCTGGCCCGGCTGCTGAGCCTGGACATGCGGGTGATGGACCCGGCCTGGATTGGCATGAAGCTGCGCAAGTTGCTGAACGTGGGCGAGCCGCTGGGCCACTTCATGGCGCCGGTGCCCGGTGAGCGCCGCCAGCAGACCTGGCCCAGCACCGTGGCCTACATCGCCCGCCTGGTGATCCACCGCTACGCCATGCTGGGCGTGCTGGATGAACACGGCATGCCGGTGCAGGCCATGGGCATCCTGGCGGCGCCTGCGGCCAGGCCGACAGCGGCTGACGCGCCGGCGGGCAGCGCACTGCCAGCGCCGGTGAACCTGGCCACCATGGCCGGCAAGGCCTGCCCCGAGTGTGGCAACCACACCCTGATCCACAAGGACGGCTGCGAGTTCTGCACCGCCTGCGGCTACGTGGGCCAGTGCGGCTGACCCAGCAAGGGCTGACGCCGGCCTGACAACCAGGGACGCCCCGATCGGGTGTGTCATGGATGCGGCAGGTGCGGGCAGCGCTTGCCGCTATGCTCAACCCCTTTCGCGCCCGCCGTGGCCGGCCAGCACCGGCTGGTGGCCGGACTGCGCCCCCGACATGAGCAACCCCTACATCCTCGAGACCCGCGCGCTGACCAAGGAGTTCAAGGGCTTCGTGGCCGTCAGCAAGGTCGATCTGCAGGTGCGGCGCGGCAGCATCCATGCGCTGATCGGGCCCAACGGCGCCGGCAAGACCACCTGCTTCAACCTGCTGACCAAGTTCCTCACGCCCACCTCGGGCCAGATCCTGTTCGACGGGCAGGACATCACCAACGAGACCTCGGCCCACATCGCCCGGCGCGGCGTGATCCGCTCGTTCCAGATCTCGTCGGTGTTCCCCCACCTCACCGTGCTCGAGAACGTGCGCGTGGCACTGCAGCGCACGCTGAACAACAGCTTCCAGTTCTGGCGCAGCGAGAAGGTGCTCGATCAGCTGAACGGCCAGGCCATGGACCTGCTGCGCGAGGTGGACCTGGAGAAGTACGCCGCGCTGACCGCTGTCGAGCTGAGTTATGGCCGCAAGCGCGCGCTGGAGATCGCCACCACGCTGGCGATGAACCCCACGCTGATGCTGCTGGACGAGCCCACCCAGGGCATGGGCCTGGAAGACGTGGACCGCATCCGCCAGCTGATCAAGAAGGTGGCGGCCAACCGCACCGTGCTGATGGTGGAGCACAACATGAGCGTGGTCGCCAGCATCGCCGACACCATCACCGTGCTGCAGCGCGGCGCCACCCTGGCCGAGGGCAGCTACGAGCAGGTGTCGAAGAACCCGGCCGTCATCGAGGCCTACATGGGCAGTGCGAATGTCGAGTTGAAGGGAGCGCATTGATGGCCAAGCGCTTCCTCGAAGTCAAGGGCCTGCACGGCTGGTACGGCGAATCGCATGTGCTGCACGGCGTCGACTTCCATGTCGACGAGGGCGAGGTGGTCACGCTGCTGGGCCGCAACGGCGCCGGGCGCACCAGCACGCTGCGCGCCATCCTGGGCCTGATCGGCAGCCGCAAGGGTTCGGTGCAGGTGCTGGGCCAAGAGACCATCGGCATGGCCACCCACCGTATCGCGCGGCTGGGCATCGGCTACTGCCCGGAAGAGCGCGGCATCTTCTCCAGCCTGTCGGCCGAAGAGAACCTGATGCTGCCGCCGCAGCTGGGCGAAGGCGGCATGTCGATCGACCAGATCTACGCCATGTTCCCCAACCTGAAGGAGCGTGCCAGCAGCCAGGGCACGCGGCTGTCGGGCGGTGAGCAGCAGATGCTGGCGGTGGCCCGCATCCTGCGCACCGGCGCCCGCCTGCTGCTGCTCGACGAGATTTCCGAGGGCCTGGCCCCGGTGATCGTGCAGAAGCTGGCCGAGATGGTGCTGGCGCTGCGCCAGCAGGGCTACACCATCGTGATGGTGGAGCAGAACTTCCGCTTCGCCGCGCCGCTGGCCGACCGCTTCCTGGTGATGGAGCATGGCCAGGTGATCCAGCAGTTCACCCAGGCCGAGCTGCCGTCGCGCCTGGACAGCCTGCACGAGTACCTGGGCGTCTGACGCCCCGCAGCCCCCAGTTTTCCCATTCCATCCGTCCGGAGACACCCCCCATGCAACTCAAGTCGATTGCCGCCGCCTGCGCGCTGGCCACCACCGCGCTGTTCGGCACCGCCCAGGCCCAGATCTCGGGCGACGTGATCAAGGTCGGCATCATCACCGACATGTCGGGCCTGTACTCCGACATCGACGGCCAGGGCGGTGTGGAAGCCATGCGCATGGCGGTGGCCGAGCTGGGCGGCGCCATCAACGGCAAGAAGATCGAGATCCTCTACGCCGACCACCAGAACAAGGCCGACGTGGCTGCCGCCAAGGCGCGCGAGTGGTTCGACACCCAGGGCGTGGACATGCTGATCGGCGGCACCACCTCCAGCACCGGCCTGGCCATGTCGGCCATCGCCCGCGAGAAGAAGAAGGTGTTCCTGGCCGTCGGCCCGGCCACCTCGGCGCTGACCAACGAGCAGTGCAGCCCCTACACCGTGCACTGGGCCTACGACACCGTGGCCCTGGCCAAGGGCACGGGCGGCGCGGTCGTCAAGGGTGGCGGCAAGAGCTGGTACTTCCTGACGGCCGACTACGCCTTCGGCACCGCGCTGCAGAACGACACCACCGCGGTCATCAAGGCCAATGGCGGCACGGTGGTGGGCTCGGTGCGGCATCCGCTGTCGGCCAGCGATTTCTCCAGCTTCCTGCTGCAGGCGCAAGGCAGCAAGGCACAGATCCTGGGCCTGGCCAATGCCGGTGGCGACACCGTCAACGCCATCAAGGCCGCGAACGAGTTCGGCATCACCAAGACGATGAAGCTGGCCGGCCTGCTGATGTTCATCAACGACATCCATGCGCTGGGCCTGAAGACCACCCAGGGCATGTACCTGACCGACAGCTGGTACTGGAACCGCGACGCCGAGACCCGCGCCTGGAGCCGCAAGTTCTTCGAGAAGATGAAGCGCATGCCCAGCTCCATCCAGGCGGCCGACTACTCGGTGACGCTGAACTACCTGCTGGCCGTCAAGGCCACCGGCAGCGACGATGCAGACAAGGTGCTGGCCCACATGCGCAACACCAAGGTCAACGACGTCTTCGCCAAGGGCGGCTACATCCGGCCCGATGGCCGCATGGTGCACGACATGTACCTGATGCAGGTGAAGTCGCCCGACAAGAGCACCGAGCCCTGGGACTACTACAACGTCGCCCAGGTCATCAAGGGCGAGGACGCCTTCACCACCAAGGCCGAGAGCAAGTGCTCTCTGTGGAAGTGAAGCGATGAGCACGCGGCTGTCGTCAAGCGGACGCCGCGGATCCGGCTCTGCCGGGCCGCTGGCGGCGCCCCCCTGGGGGGGAGCGGCGAAGCCGCTTCGGGGGGGGGTCTAGTTCACCATGGAGATCTTCGGCATCCCCTTGCAGGCCTTTCTGGGCCAGCTGCTGCTGGGCCTGGTCAACGGCTCGTTCTACGCCATGCTCAGCCTGGGCCTGGCGGTGATCTTCGGCCTGCTGGGCATCGTCAACTTCGCCCATGGTGCGCTGTACATGATCGGCGCCTACGTGGCCTTCGGGCTGACCGAGAAGCTGGGCATCGGCTTCTGGGGCGCGCTGGTGATCGCGCCGATGGTGGTGGGCGCGCTGGGCGTGGTGATCGAGCGCACCCTGCTCAAGCAGCTCTACAACATCGACCCGATCTACGGCCTGTTGCTGACCTTCGGCCTGGCGCTGATCGCCGAGGGCATCTTCCGGGATCAGTTCGGCGTCTCGGGCCAGCAGTACCCGGTGCCCGACCTGCTGCAGGGCGCCACCAACCTGGGCTTCATGGTGCTGCCCAATTACCGGGGCTTCGTGATCTTCGCGTCGCTGGCGATCTGCATCGCCACCTGGTACCTGATCGAGCGCACCCGGCTGGGCAGCTACCTGCGCGCCGGCACCGAGAACCCCAAGCTGGTACAGGCCTTCGGCGTCAACGTGCCGCTGATGGTGATGCTGACCTACGGCGCCGGCGCCGGCCTGGCGGCGATCGCCGGCGTGCTGGCCGCGCCGGTGATCCAGCTCACGCCGCTGATGGGCAGCAACCTGATCATCATCGTCTTCGCGGTGGTGGTGATCGGCGGCATGGGCTCGATCATGGGCTCCATCCTCACCGGTCTGGTGCTGGGCCTGGTGGAGGGCCTGACCAAGGTGTTCTACCCCGAGGCCTCGAGCATCGTGGTCTTCGTGATCATGGCCATCGTGCTGGTGATCCGCCCCGCCGGCCTGTTCGGCAAGGAACGTTGAGATGAGCGCCCTCACTGACAAGCGCATGCAGACGCAGGCCCGCTGGGCCTGGGCCGCCGTGCTGGCCGTGCTGCTGGCGGCGCCGTTCATCGGGCTGTACCCGGTGTTCATGATGAAGGCGCTGTGCTTCGCCATCTTCGCGGTGGCCTTCAACCTGCTGCTGGGCTTCACCGGTCTGCTGTCCTTCGGCCATGCGGCCTACCTGGGCGCGGCCGCCTACTTCACCGGCTGGCTGGTCAAGGAGGCCGGCTTCTCGCCGGAGCTGGGCGTGCTGGTGGGCACGCTGGGCGCCGGCCTGATCGGCCTGGTGGTGGGGCTGATCGCCATCCGCCGCCAGGGCATCTACTTCGCGATGATCACGCTGGCGATGGCCCAGATGGTGTATTTCGTCTGGCTGCAGGCGCCGTTCACCGGCGGCGAGGACGGCCTGCAGGGCGTGGCCCGCGGCACGCTGTTCGGCGTGCTGCCGCTGGCCAGCGACACCACCATGTACTACGTGGTTCTGGCGATCTTCGTGGCGGTGTTCCTGGCTGTGATCCGCATCGTGCATTCGCCCTACGGCCAGGTGCTCAAGGCCATCCGCGAGAACGAGCCGCGCGCCATCTCGCTGGGCTACGACGTCGACAAGTACAAGTTGCTGGCCTTCGTGCTGTCGACCACCATCGCCGGCCTGGCGGGATCGCTCAAGACCCTGGTGCTGGGCTTTGCGACGCTGTCGGATGCGCACTGGTCGCTGTCGGGCGAGGTGGTGCTGATGACCCTGCTGGGTGGCATGGGCACCTTCGCCGGCCCGGTGATCGGCGCTTTCACCATCATCGGCCTGCAGAACTACCTGGCCGACCGGGTGGGCTCGTGGGTGACCGTGATCATCGGCGCGATCTTCGTGCTGTGCGTGCTCGGCTTCCGCCGCGGTTTCGTGGGCGAGCTGCTGGCCTGGCAGAAGCGGCGGCAACGCAGCGATTGAGTCTGATGTCGGGCCATCCAACGGTCCGAAGCTTGCTAGTCTCGGTGCAGCCCGGCCGCCAGGCCGCGGCATCGTGCTGCAAGGAGCGTCTCCATGGCCAAGATCCCGCCCGGCGTGGGCCCGCAGTTCCCGCAGGTGGTGGTGCTGTTCGGCGCCACCGGCGATCTGGCGAAGCGCAAGCTGCTGCCGGGCCTGTACCACCTGGCCACGGCGGGCTTCATCCCGCAGTGCCGGGTGATCGGCGTCTCGCTCGACGACATCGACCTGCCGGCCTTCCGGCAGATCGCCCGTGGCGCGCTCGACCAGTTCTTCGCCCGACAGGTGACCGACGCCGACTGGGACGCGTTTGCCCAGACGCTGGACTACGTGCCGCTGGCCGCCGGCGCACCGGCGCTGGGGGCGGCGGTGGCCGCCGCCGAGGCCAGCCTGGGCACCGAGTGCCGCCGCCTGCACTACCTGAGCGTGCCGCCCAGCGCGGCGCTGCCGGCGGTGCGCTTGCTGGGCGAGGCCGGGCTGGTGGAACGCGCCCGCATCGTGATGGAGAAGCCCTTCGGGACGGATCTCGCCAGCGCGGTGCACCTGAACCGGCAGCTGCACACCGTGTTCAGCGAGGAGCAGATCTTCCGCATCGACCACTTCCTGGGCAAGGAGCCGGCGCAGAACATCCTGGCCTTCCGCTTCGCCAACGGCCTGTTCGAGCCGATCTGGAACCGCAACTTCATCGACCATGTGCAGATCGATGTGCCGGAAACGCTGGGTCTGGGCCAGCGAAGCGCCTTCTACGAGCAGACCGGCGCCTACCGCGACATGGTGGTGACCCACCTGTTCCAGATCCTGGCCTTCATGGCGATGGAGCCGCCCACCGCGCTGGAGCCGCAGCCCATCAGCGAGGAGAAGAACAAGGTCTTCCGCAGCATGCTGCCGATCCAGCCGGCCGACGTGGTGCGTGGCCAGTACAACGGCTACCGGCAGGAGCCGGGTGTGGACGCCGAGAGCGAGACCGAGACCTTCATCGCGCTGAAGTGCTTCATCGACAACTGGCGCTGGGCGGGGGTGCCGTTCTTCCTGCGCACCGGCAAGAAGATGGCCGAGGGCCAGCGCATCATCTCCATCGCCTTCCGCGAGCCGCCCAAGAGCATGTTTCCGCCCGGCTCAGGCGTGGGCGCGCAGGGCCCCGACCACCTCACCTTCGACCTGGCCGATGCCAGCAAGATGAGCCTCAGCTTCTACGGCAAGCGCCCCGGCCCCGGCATGCGGCTGGACAAGCTGAGCCTGCAGTTCGCCATGCACGACACCGGCCTGATCGGCGATGTGCTGGAGGCCTATGAGCGGCTGATCCTGGACGCGATGCGCGGCGACCACACGCTGTTCAACACCGCCGAGGGCATCGAGCGGCTGTGGCAGGTCAGCACCCAGTTGCTGGAGAACCCGCCGCCGGTGCGGCTGTACCCGGCCGACAGCTGGGGGCCCAAAAGCATCCACCAGCTGATCGCACCGCATGCCTGGCGGCTGCCGTTCGAGCGGGCCTGGCGCGATCCGAACGCGACGGGTGGGTGACGCGGGGTCGGATGCTGCAGACCGGCGTCGCGCCCCCAACACGTGGGTTCAGCGCGTGTGCCGGGCCAGGAACGCTTCCACGCGGCGCCAGAAGTCGATCCGGTTCTTCTCGAGCATGAAGCCATGGCCTTCCCGCGGGTACAGGACCCATTCGACCTCCACCTTGCCGGCCGCCTTCAGGGCGTCGCGCATCTTCGTGCCGTGCGGCAGGGGCACCCGGTAGTCTTCCGCGCCGTAGGCCATCAGCACCGGCCGCACGATCTCGGCAGCCCGCTTCAGCGGCGATGTCGCGTCAAGCTGGTCCTTGTCCTTCACGGGATCGCCCACCAGCCGCGGCATGCCGTAGCGCTGCCAGATGGAGCCGGCATAGTCGCTCCAGCCCACGGTGTACATCAGCCCGATGTCGGTGACACCGACCCAGTTGATGCCGGCGCGGTAGAACTCGGGATCCTTGACCAGGCCCATCATGGCCGCATAGCCGCCATAGCTCGCGCCGGCAATCACCAGACGTTTCGGATCGGCCAGGCCCTGCGCCACGGCCCAGCGGGCCGCGTCGGTCACGTCGTCCTGCATCGCCAGGCCCCATTGCTTCCAACCCGCACGGAACAACCTGTCCCCGTAGCCGGTGCTGCCGCGGAACTCCGGCTCGATGACCAGATAGCCGCGCGAGGCGAGAAACTGCGCATCGGCCTCCCATTCCCATCGGGTGCCGCGCACATTGGGGCCGCCATGCACCAGCAGCACGGCAGGCCAGGGCCCCTGGCCCTGGGGTCGCGTGATGGAGACCGGCATCTCCAGCCCGTCCCGCGCGCGGATGCGCACCAGCTCCTGCACCGCCATCAGGCTGGCATCGATCCAGGGCCGCGAGGCACCGATCAGCGTCAGCGCGTCCCGGCCTTCCTTGCGCTTGTCGAACAGGAAATGCGCGACCGGTTGCCGGTCGGAGAACGCCGTCACGATGTAGCGCTGCTGCTGCTTGCAGGCCGTGTCGCACATCAGCACGTTGTTCGTGCCCGGCAGCAACTGGTCGATGCGGTCCTGCAGGCCGCGCATCTCGTCGTCCAGCCACGCCACGCCCGCGGCGTCGGTCACCACGCGTACGCCGATCAATCGGCGTGAGGGACGGTCAAACAGGAGCCCGCCCTCGACGTCGTAGCCCTTCAGCGCCAGAAACGGCTCGGCAGCCAGGGATTTCCGCTGGGCGTCCCAGTGGTAGAGCGCCGCCGTGCGCGCCTCGTCGCCGCGCTGGGCGGAGACGATCATCCGGCCATCGAAGTCGAAATCCACCGGCTGGAAGGCCGTGCGCGGTGGATCGATGCCATCGAACTCGAGCACCTGCGTCCAGGCGTCACCGTCGGCCTCCCGCACATGGACCCGGACACCCCCCTTCGCGTCGAAACTCGTCACTGCGCGCGGAACGCCCGCGCGGTCGAGCACCCAATCGCGGCCCAGTGGTGCTGGACCCCGGACCAGTTCGCGGGTTGCCTTCGTCGCCGTGTTCAGGCGCAACAGGGTGGTCGGGAGCGGGTTGCCGTCGAATCGCCAGATCTCGAAGCGCCGCACGATCACGTCGTCCGAGCCATCCTGCACGGTGCGCACGAATTCATGGTTCCAGCGCAGCGGACGGATCGCCAGATGGCCTTCGCTCTCGAAGCCGCGGCCGCGGCCGACCAGGAACACGAAGTCGCTCCCGTCCGCATTGACGGCATACAGACCCTCGAAGAGCTGCTCGCCGGTTGGCGCCTGGAAATCGATCAGCGACATGATCAGCCGACGGTCGTTGACCCAGTGGACCGTCAGGATGTCGGCATCGCTGAACTTGGCGATGCCGACCCGCTTGCCAGGCGTCGCGACATCGGCCACGGCCAGCGCGTTGCGTCCGTCCGGGCCGGGCACCAGCATCGCGATGCGGCTGCCGTCGGGTGACAGCTTGACCTGGTCCAGCGCGGGACGCTTGAAGAAATCCGCCACCGGCACATCCGCAGGGCGCCGCTGGGCCGCTGCAGTGGCACAGACCAGCCCCGCGATGCCAAACGCGAGCAACAGGCGGCCGATCAAGCTGCGCATCCGTGTTCCTTTCCCCTTGGACACTGGTTGTCGCAACCAGTGTATCGGCGCCGCCGTGCAGCGCAGGGGATCTCGGACCTGGCGGAGGGTCTAGCGCCCGGTGAACGCAGCCGGCCGCTTCTCCACGAAGTGGGCCACGCCTTCCTTGAAGTCTTCACTGCCGAAGCTGGCCAGCATCTCCTGGTTGCCGACCTCGATGGCCTGGCGCATGCTCAGTTGATCCACCGCCCAGAGCTGGCGCTTGATCACCGCCATCGAGCGTGGCGACACGTTGTCGGCCAGGTCGAGCGCGTAGGCGCGGGTGGCCGCCATCAGCTGGTCGGGCGGCAGCACCCGGTCGACCACGCCCAGGCGCAGCGCCTCGTCGGCGTCGAACTTGCGGGCCGAGACCAGCAGGTCCAGCGCCTTGCTCAGCCCCACCAGGCGCGGCAGCGTGTGGCTGATGCCGTGCTCGGCGATCAGCCCGCGGCGGGCGAAGGCGGTGGTGAACTTGGCGCCGGCTGCGGCAAAGCGCTGGTCGCAGTACAGCGCGTACACCAGGCCCAGGCCGGCGCAGGCGCCGTTGATGGCCGCGATGATCGGCTTGGGCACGGCCGGGAAGTAGCTGTGCACCGTCTGGTAGTCGGGGCTGCTGGCGGGGTCGAACGGCTGCGGCAGAGCCTTCGGGTTCTCGGCCGCCAACGTGGCGCCGCCGCTGGCGGTGCCGGCGGCCAGGTTGTCCATGTCGGCGCCGGCGCAGAAGCCGCGGCCCGCGCCGGTGAGGATGATCACCCGCACGCCGGGGTCGTCGGTGGCGCGGCGCATCGCGGCGCGCAGCTGCTCGCCCAGGCTGGCGGTGTAGGCGTTCAGCCGGTCGGGCCGGTTCAGCGTGACGGTGGCGATGCGCTGCGAAACGTCGTACAGGATGTCGGTGTCGGCCATGGTGCGGGCTCCTTCAGGGGCGCATTGCAAAGCTGGTCTTGCCCGGCGTGCGCAGCGGCTCGGCCAGGTGCATGAAGTCGACCAGCTGCTTGCGCGTCTGGCGCGGATCGATGATCTCCTCGACCCAGAACTTCTCGGCACTGCGGAACGGCGAGCGCAGCGCGTTCAGCCGGGCCTCGATCTTCAGCAGCTCGGCCTTGGGGTCGTCGGCGGCCTCGATGTCGGCGCGGTAGGCGGCCTCGATGCCGCCTTCCAGCGGCAGGCTGCCCCAGTAGGCCGACAGCCAGGCATAGCGCAGGCTCAGCCGGTTGAACGGCTTGTGCGCGGCACCGGCCACGCCGAAGGCATTGCGGATGATCACCGTGCACCACGGCACCGTGGTCTGGCTCTGGGCCGCCATGGCGCGCACGCCCATGCGGATGGTGGCTGTGCGTTCGGCCTCCTGCCCGATCATGAAGCCGGGGCAGTCCATCAGGTAGACGATGGGCAGGTGGAAGGTCTCGGCCAGGTCGATGTAGCGGATCACCTTCTGGCAGGTGTCGGCGCTCCAGGCGCCGCCGTAGTGGTATGGGTCGCTGGCCAGCAGCAGCAGCGGATGGCCGTCGATGCGGGCCAGGCCGGCGATGATGCTGCGGCCGAAGTTGGCGCCCATCTCGAAGAAGCTGCCCTGGTCGACCACGCTCTGGATGATCGGCCGCATCTTGTAGACGCTGCGGCGGTTGCGCGGCACGGCCTTCATCAGGCTCTCGTCGGCGCGCGCGGGGTCGTCGGTGGGGGCCAGCACCGGCGGCAAGCCGTGCACCGACGACGGCAGGTAGGACAGGAAGCGCCGTGCCTGGGCGAAGGCGTCTTCCTCGGTCTCGGCCATGTTGTCGATGGCGCCGGCCTTGGTCTGGATGTCGGCGCCGCCCAGTTCCTGCTTGGTCAGTGTCTGGCCCAGGCGGGCCACCAGCGGCGGGCCGGCGACGAACATCGCCGAATCGCGTGTCATCACCGAGAAGTGACTGGACGCCAGCCGCGCCGCGCCCAGCCCGGCCACCGAGCCCAGGCCCAGGCCCACCACCGGCACCTGGGCCAGGTTGGCGGTCATCATGTAGAAGCCGCGTGAGCTTTCGCCGATGCCGCCGGGCAGGTTGCTGGCGCCCTTGGTCTCGATGGTCTTGACCGAGCCGCCGCCGCCCGAGCCTTCGATGATGCGGATGATGGGCAGGCGGAAGTCGGCGGCCATGTCCTCGGCCATCAGCGGCTTGGCAGCGATGGACGCATCGGCCGAACCGCCGCGCACGGTGAAGTCGTCGCCCACCACCACCACCGGCTTGCCGTCGATGCGGCCGCGGCCGAACACGCAGTTGGCCGGTGTCACGTCCTGGACCGACCCGTCGGGGTTGTACGTGCCGATGCCGGAGAGCGCGCCCACTTCGTGGAAGCTGTCCTTGTCCAGCAGGCCGGTGATGCGCTCGCGCACCGTGAGGCGGCCGGCGTCGTGCTGGCGCTTGACCTTGTCGGCTCCGCCCATCTGGTGGGCCATGGCGGTGCGCCTGGCCAGTTCGTCGAGTTCGGGGGTCCAGGTCATGCGGTGGCCTCTGCGGTGGAGTCCCCTGCAGCGTGCGCCTGTTGGTGGCGGCCGGCTGTCGCCCACTTTGCAGTGCTTTCCCGGGGCGGGCCGCCGGGCCGGCTGGCGTACCGTGGCGCCCTGTCTGACCCCTTCCTGCAGGACACCCGCGCATGGCCATCCACCGCATCGAATCCCAAGTGACCGGTACCGTCTGGAAGGTCGAGCGCCAGGCAGGCGCCAGCCTCGCCGAAGGCGACACCATCCTGATCATCGAGTCGATGAAGATGGAGATCCCGCTGGATGCGCCCGCCGGCGGCACGCTGCGCGAGCTGCTGGTCGGCGAGGGCGATCCGGTCAGCGAAGGCCAGGTGCTGGCGGTCGTCGCCAGCTGACCGCTTCAGGGGGCTTCGACGGCGAAGCGCAGGCCGGCATGCGCCTGCAGCCGGTCGATCAGCCGCTGGCCCATGGCAGCCGCCGGGGTCCAGATGCCACCCGGCGTGCTGGTGGCGTCCTGCAGCAGGCACATCGCCGACTCGGCGATCATCTTCGAGGTGCTGCCGTAGCCCGGGTCGCGGTCGCCCTGCACACCCACCCGCAGGGTCTCGCCGTTGCGGCCGGTGCCGAGGAACAGCACATCGTAGAAGCCGGCCTCGCGCTCGGCGCGCGACGGGCCTTCGCCCGGCTTGGGGCCGTCGTCGCTGGCCAGGCTCTTGTCGGCGGCCACCGCCTCGGCGATGGCCTGGCCTTTCTCGCCCGGGCCGGTGACCAGCATCTCGTCGTAGACGAAGTCGGCTCCCCAGGCCTGCTGGAGCAGGAAGTTGCTGCGGTGCACATTGCGGGTGTTGATCGCCGCCATCACGAACGGCGCCACCCAGGTGTCGGTGCCAGTTCCATCGCTGAGGGCCTCATCGACCATCGGCTTGTTCCCCGACGGCTGCTTCGGTCCCTCGAAGCCCGGCGTCAGCGCAAACGGGTTGCGCAGCAGGTCCAGCACGCCCGGCTGGGTGGCGGCCGCGGCCATCGTGGCCTTCAGGCTGGCGGCGGTGCCGCCGGAGAAGGTGCCCTTCATCTTGCGCACCCGGCCGCGCACCCGCGGTGCCGGCGCGCCGAAGCGCTGCACCATCTGGTCCTGCAGCATCAGCACGCCCAGGTCGAACGGGATGGAATCGAAACCGCAGCTGAAGACGATGCGCGCGCCGCTGGCCTGGGCCGCGGCATGGTGGGCGTCGATCATCTGGCGCATCCAGGCCGGCTCGCCGCACAGGTCGACATAGTCGACGCCGTGTACTGCGCAGGCCTGCACCAGGGCGCTGCCGTACAGCTGGTACGGGCCCACGGTGGTCAGCACCAGGCGGGTGCGGGCCATCAGCGCGGCCAGGCTGGCAGGGTCGGCGCTGTCGGTCACCACCAGCGGCGTGCTGGCGGGCGCGCCCACTTCATCGCGCACGGCGGCCAGCTTCTCGATGCTGCGCCCGCCCATGGCCCAGCGCAGGCCGGTGTCGCCGCGGGTCAGCAGGTACTCGATGACCAGCCGGCCGGTGAAGCCGGTGGCGCCGTGCACGACGATGTCGAATTCCTTGGGCATGGGCGCACCTGTTCCGTGTGGGTGTGGAGGAGCGCGGATTCTCGCCGCGCCGCGCTGCAGCGGTGCAACCGGGGCCTGGGCGTTTCCGTCAATGGCGTTGCAGCGGCCTGGCGCTGAAGATCACCCGCTTGCCAGGAGACACCATGTCCGATCGCTTGGGTGCCGCGCTGCTGCAGGCCTGCCGCCAGTTCAGCGGTGCCGTGGCGCTGCAGGCGCCGGCGGCGCAGGTCAGCTACCGCGCCCTGGCCGACCAGGCCAGCGCCGCGGCAGCGCAACTGCGCGCCGCCGGCCTGCAAGCCGACGAGCCGGTGCTGGTGATGGTGTCCAACCAGCCGGGCGACGTCGCAGCGCTGCTGGCGGTGTGGCTGGCCGGTGGCGTGGTGGTGGCGGTGCACCGCAGCACGCCCCAAGCGCTGCTGACCGCGCTGCAGCAGCGCACCGGCGCGCGCCTGGGGCTCGACTGGCCCGATGCCAGCGCCGCCCCTGCGCTGCAACGCTGGGCCGCCACCCCGCCGCGGCCGCGCCCGCTGCTGGACAGCGCCGCCTTCATCATCTTCACCTCGGGCTCCACCGGCCAGCCCAAGGGCGTGGTCCTCACCCATGCGGCCTTCGGCGGCAAGCTGCAGCAGATCGACGGCCTGCTGCAGTTCCAGCCCACCGACCGCACGCTGCTGGTGCTGAACCTGAGCTTCGGCTTCGGCCTGTGGGTGGCCCTGCTGACGCTGCTGCGCGGCGGCACGCTGGTGATGGCGGCCAGCTTCGATGCCGCCGGCTTCCTGGCCACCTTGGCCCGCGAGCGCATCACCCAGGTGGGCCTGGTGCCCACGATGATGCGCATGGTGCTGACCGATCCGTCGCTGGCGCCGGCCATCGCTCGGGTGGTGCAGCAGGGCAGCCTGCGGCAGATGCTGATCGGCGGCGAGCTGCTGGGCCTGTCGCTGGCCGCCACGCTGCGCCAGCAGTTCAGCGGCACCCAGCTGATCGACATCTACGGCCTGACCGAGACGTCCACCTGCGATTTCTTCGCCTTCCCGGCCGATGCAGCCCAACGCCCCGGCTGCATCGGCCGGCCGTCACCGCAGGTGCAGCACCGCATCGCCGATGCCGCCGGCGCACCGGTGGCACCGGGCGCCGTGGGCGAGCTGCAGCTGCGCAGCCCGTTCCTGCTGGCCGGCTACCTGGATGCACCGGATCTCACCGCCGCCGCCTTCCAGGACGGCTGGTTCCGCACCGGAGACCTGGCGCGCCAGCATGCCGATGGCCTGGTCGAGCTGATGGGTCGCCAGAAGGAGCTGATCAGCCGCGGCGGCCACAAGCTGACGCCGGTGGAAGTGGAGCAGGCGCTCAGCGCCCACCCCGACGTTGCCGCCGCCATGGTGACCGGCGTGGCCGACGCGGTCCTGGGCGAGCGCATCCATGTGCTGGTGGTGCCGCGCAGCGGCACGGCGCTGACCGTGGCCGCACTGCGCCAGCACCTGGCCGGCCGGCTGGAGAAGTTCAAGCACCCCGATGCCTGGCATGTGGCCGACGCGCTGCCGCTGGGCCGCACCGGCAAGGCCGACCGTGGCGCGCTGGGCGCGCTGATCGCCGCCGGCCAGACCCGGCCGCTGGACCCCTGACATCCCCCACCCAGGACATGCGATGAGCTTCCAATCCATCACCTACAGCGTGGCCGACCATGTCGCCCAGCTCACCCTGAACCGGCCCGAGCGGCTGAACGCGCTGCATGCCGGCGCGCTGCACGAGATCAACGCCGCGATGGACCAGGCCGAGGCCGATGCCGACGTGCGGGTGATCGTGGTCAGCGGTGCCGGCCGGGCGTTTTCATCCGGCTTCGACCTGAAGGCCCAGATGGCGCAGAAGCCCGAGGGCGATGCGGTGTGGCGCGCCATCCTCGACCTGGACTTCGACACCACGATGCGGTTCTGGAACAGCCCCAAGCCCACCATCGCCGCGGTGCATGGCGCCTGCCTGGCGGGCGCGTTCGAGCTGGCCATGGCCTGCGACATCACCATCGCCGACGAGGACGCCACCTTCGGCGAGCCCGAGCTGAAGTTCGGCGCCGGCATCGTGACGCTGCTGCTGCCCTGGATGACCAGCCCCAAGCAGGCCAAGCGCATCATCCTGTCGGCCGACGACCGCATCCCCGCGCGCGAGGCGCTGGCCATGGGCCTGGTGAGCCGGGTGGTGGCGCCCGGCACCCACCTGACCGAGGCGCTGCGCACCGCGCGTGGCATGGCGCTGATGGACCCGAACCTGGTGGCGCAGACCAAGAAGGCGCTGAACCGCACCTACGACATCCAGGGCATGCCCACCGCGCTGCGCATGGCGCTGGACATCGACCACACCATCGAGAGCCATGGCTCACCCGACAAGCGCGCCTTCATGGACATCGCGCGGGAACGCGGCATGCGCGAGGCCATCGCCTGGCGCGATGCGCGCTTCGCCAAGGCGCAAGGCGGCGGCTGAGCGGCCGCCCCTGCCAGCGGCCCGGCTAGTGCATGCGGGGCAGGCCGTTCCAGCGCGGCTGGCGCTGGGCGCCGCGGCGGCGGCGCAGATGGGCCAGGGCCAGCAGGCCGGCCAGCCACAGCGCCACGGCGGGCGGCTCCGGCACGGCCGTCACGCTGCCCAGCGGCAGGCTGGCATAGCGGATGGTGCCGCCGGCCACCAGGTACTCGCCCACGCCGTCGCCGTACAGCGTGATCTGCTGGAACTGGCCGCTGGTGTCGATCGCACCGATGAAATTGGTGGCCTGGCCGTAACGCGCCATGCCCGGGTTGTCGCTGGCGCTGCGCGCGGTGGCCACCTGCCGGACGGCGCCGCCGTCGAAGGCGATGAAGAGGCTGGACGCGAAGCAGCAGGTGCCCCAGTCGCCCACCTCGATGCCGAAGGCGTTGACCGGCTGCTTGAACTGGAAAGACAGCCCCGCACCGACCGCCGGTGTGGACGGCACGATGGCCACCGCCTCGCCCGACAGCGCGCCCGCATGGCCGGAGGCGCGCAGCTGGTTGTAGTCGTCGTCGACCAGGCGCGGACGGCCATCACCGGCGCGGATGGTGAAGTCGGGCAGCATGAACTGGCGGGCGCCGTCCTCCAGCAGCCGCAGCGGCTGCAGCTGCAGCACCGCGCCCGCATCGGCCACCACCGCGTCAAAGCGCGCCGTGCCGTGGGGAATGTCGTCGTTGTAGACCGTCGGGTCAGCGGCCAGGCTGCCGGTGGCGGCCAGCCAGGCCAGGGCGGCCAGGGCCAGTCTCTGGGCGGGGTGCATCGGGGGTCTCCGGCGGTGTCGTGCGCGGCGCGCAAACCCGCCGGCGATGCCCGCCAGCTTAGGAGCGGGGCCCGCCTGGCAAGCCCCGGATCAGATGCCCTCCGGCCGCGCAAATGTGCGGCCGGCGCGCTCAGCCGAAGAGGGCCCGGTGCTGCTCCCGCAGCAGGTTCTTCTGCACCTTGCCCATGGCATTGCGCGGCAGGTCGGCCACCACGAACAGGTGCTTGGGCACCTTGAAGTTGGCGATGCTGGCCTTGAGCTGGCCGATCATCGCCGCCGGGTCCAGCGTGGCGCCCGGGTGGGCCACCACCACGGCCACCACGCCTTCGCCGAAGTCGGGGTGCGGCACGCCGATCACCGCCGACTCGGCCACGCCGGGCATGTCGTTGAGGAAGCCCTCGATCTCGGCGGGGTAGATGTTGTAGCCGCCGCTGATGATCAGGTCCTTGCTGCGGCCGACGATGGTGACGTAGCGGTCTGCCTCCACCTTGCCGACATCGCCGGTCTTGAACCACTTCTGGCCCTGTTCATCGACGGTGAACTCCTCGGCCGTCTTCTCCGGCATGCGCCAGTAGCCGGCGAACACGTTGGGGCCCTGCACCTGGATGTGGCCGATGGTGCCGGTGGGGCAGGGCGTGCCGGCATCGTCGATCACCCGCAGCTGCACGCCGGGCAGGGCCGGGCCCACGGTGCCGCGGCGGCGCGGGCCGTCGGCCGCACGGCAGGGGTTGCTGGTCAGCATCACCGTCTCGCTCATGCCGTAGCGTTCCAGCAGCACATGGCCGGTGCGCTCGGTCCAGCTGTCGAAGGTTTCCACCAGCAGCGGCGCCGAGCCGCTGATGAACAGCCGCATCGTCTGCACCGCCTCGCGCGTCAGCGTGGGCTCGGCCAGCATGCGCACATACAGCGTGGGCACGCCCATCATCACCGTGGCGCCGGCCATGCGGGCGATGGTGGCCTTGGGGTCGAACTTGCCGAACCACACCATCTTGCTGCCGTTGAGCAGCGCGCCATGGCTGGCGACGAACAGGCCGTGCACATGGAAGATCGGCAGCGCGTGGATCAGCACGTCGCCAGGCTGCCAGTCCCAGTAGGCCTTCAGCGTCAGCGCGTTTTCAGCCAAGTTGCCATGGCTGAGCATCGCACCCTTGCTGCGCCCGGTGGTGCCGCTGGTGTAGAGGATGGCGGCCAGGTCGTCGGCGGTGCGCACCGCCGGCGTGTGCTGGTCGGGCTGGGCCGCGGCGCGTTCCAGCAGCGTGCCATCCCGTGCCTCGCCCAGGGTGAACACATGGCCGGTGCCGGCGGAAAACGCGATGCGGCTGACCCAGGCGAAGTTCTTCGGCGAGCACACCACCACCGCCGGCTCGGCATTGCCGATGAAGTAGCCGATCTCGGCGGCCTGGTAGGCGGTGTTCAGTGGCAGGAACACGTGGCCCGCCCGCAGCACCGCCAGGTAGAGCATCAGCGCCTCGACGCTCTTCTCGGTCTGCACCGCCACCCGGCTGCCGGCGGGCAGGCCCAGGCTCTGCAGCAGGTTGGCCAGCATGGCCGTGCCGCGGTCCAGGTCGGCCCAGCTGTAGTGGGCGCCGGCGTGGGGGCCGTCGGCCACCTCGACGGCGGTGGCCGTCAGATCGGCCGGGAAGGCCGCGCGCAGCGCGACGAAGAGGTTGGCGTTCGCGGTCATCGCTCAGTCCAGCTTGGCTCCAGAGCCCTTGACGACATCGGCCCAGCGCTTGATCTCGCTGCCGACGAAGCGGCCGAAGTCCGGCCCCCACAGGTTGGGCGGGTTGGCGCCCAGGCCGGCCCAGGCGGTCTTCAGCTCGTCGCTGCCCAGCGCCTTCTTCAGCTCGGCGGTCATCGCGTCGACAGCGGCTTGCGGCGTGCCCTTGGGCGCCCACAGGCCGTACCAGGTGGCCACCTGGTACGTCGGCACGCCGCCCTCGGTGCTGGTGGGCACGTCGGGGAAGCCGGGCGCGCGGGTGGGCGAAGCCACCGCCAGCGCCTTGATGCGGCCGTTCTTGATGTGCGCGGCCGACGAGCCCAGGCCGTCGAACATCAGGTCCACCTGGCCGGCGATCAGGTCCTGCAGGGCCGGGCCGGCGCCGCGGTAGGGGATGTGGGTGATGAAGGTCTTGGTCTGCAGCTTGAACAGCTCGCCGGCCAGGTGGTGGCTGGTGCCGTTGCCGGCCGAGCCGTAGTTGAGCTTGGCGGGGTTCTTGCGCAGGAATTCCAGCAAGCCCTTCAGGTCGGTGGTCGGCACGCGCTGCGGGTTCACCACGATGACCTGCGGCACGCTGCTGACCAGGCCCACCGGGATGAAGTCGTTCTCGATGTTGTAGTCGAGCTTGGGGTACATCGACGGCGCGATGGCATGGTGCACCGCGCCCATGAAGAAGGTGTAGCCGTCGGGTGCCGCGCGGGCGGCCAGGCCGGCGCCCAGCGTGCCGCCGGCACCGCCCTTGTTGTCGATGATGAACTGCTTGCCGCTGGCCTTGGCCATGGCGGCGAACAGCGGCCGGGCAAAGGCATCGGTGCCGCCACCGGCGGGGAAGGGCACGATGATGTTGACCGGCTTGGTGGGCCAGGCCTGGGCGGTGGCGGCCTGCCAGGGGGCAGCCAGGGCCAGGGCAGCGGCGGCCAGGCAGGCGCGGCGTGCGGTGCGTGCGTTCTTCATGGTGTCTCCTGTCATGGTGCGGGCTCTGGCGCCCGCTGTTCTTCGCGTGATGCGGTCTCTCGCAACGTCTCAGAGCAGGGTCGACAGGGCGCGGGAATGTACCACCCGGCCCTGCACGAATTTGTCGTGGCAATGTTCGATGCGCGCCAGGTCGTAGAGGTAGTTCACCATCAGCCCGGCCGACTGCTTCAGGCCCTTGGGCGCCAGGTTGGCCTGGGCGTTCAGCCGCTCCAGCCGGGCGCCGTTGTCGAGGTGGAAGCGGGCCACCGGGTCACCGCCCGGCTGCGGGCTGCGGTGCACCAGGTACAGCGCGGCCAGGCGCCACAGCGCATGGTGGGCGTCCGACGGCAGCGCCGCCAGGCTGGCCTGCTGCGCCAGGCCCTGCAGCTCATGGCCGGCGGCCTCGCGCAGCACGGCCAGCGCATGCACCGCACGCTCGGTGGCCGCCGCCGGCAGGCCGGCCAGCGCGCCGCCCACCTGGGCCGCGTCCTGGCCCGGGCTGCACAGCTTCTGCAGCCAGCCCATCAGTCCGGGGATGGGCGACAGGGTGCAGAAGGTGCGCAGCTGCGGCAGCTCGCGCTTCAGTTGCTCGGCCACCCGCTTGATCAGGAAGTTGCCCATCGACACGCCGCGCAGCCCGGGCTGGCAGTTGCTGATGGAATAGAACACCGCCACCTTGAACTGCTCGGGTGGCAGCGGCGTGCTCTTCTTGTCGATCAGCGGCGCGATGGCGCCGGCCATCTCGGGCAGCAGCGCCACCTCCACGAAGATCAGCGGCTCATCCGGCAGCTGCGGATGGAAGAAGGCGAAGCAGCGGCGGTCGGGCTGCAGGCGGCGGCGCAGGTCGTCCCAGCCGTCGATCTCATGCACCGCCTCGTGGCGGATGATCTGCTCCAGCAGCTGCGCGGGCGAGTTCCAGTCGACCTTGCGCATCTGCAGGAAGCCGGGGTTGAACCAGCTGCCCAGCAGGTGCAGCATGTCGTGCTCCACGCCGGCCAGCGCCGGGTGGCGCGGCAGCCGCTCCAGCAGCGCCCGGCGCAGCCGCACGATGGCGGCGGTGCCGCCGGGGGCGCGGTTGAGGCGGCGGAACAGCTCCTGCCGCGGCGGCTCGGCCGCCTGGGTCAGCGCCACCAGGTGGGCGCTGTGGGCCGGTGCCTTGGCATAGGCCAGCGCAGCGGCCAGCACCTGCTGCGGATCGGGCGAGAAGTCGCGCGCCAGCGCGTCGAAGAAACGGGTGCGCGGCTCGTCGGCCAGCGCATCGATCTGCTGCACGATGCCGGCGGCGATGCCCGGGCCGTTGGCCTCGCCGCGCTCGGACAGCAGGCGGCGGCAATCCAGCAGCAGCGGGCGCAGCAGGCGGTCGGACGGGCTGCGGGGGAGGGTGGCGGTTCTAGGCATGTTGGCGCGCCTGTTCCAGGGCCTGCAGCGCCTTCAGGGCGACGAGCTGGGCCATCAGGTGGTCGTGCATCGCGCGGCTGGCGCGGTCGGCGTCGCGCTGCTGCATCGCGTCCATCAGCACCCGGTGCTCGTTCAGCGAGGCGGCGATGCGCCCGGGCAGCTGCAGCTGGCGGCCCCGCCACAGCCGCATGAAGCGGCGCAGGTCGCCGGTGGCGCGGTCGAGCCAGCGGTTGGCGGCGATCGCCTGCACCAGTGAATGGAAGTCGTGGTTGACGCGGTAGTAGCCGTCGGCATCGGCCGCGGCGGCGGCGCGTTCCAGCTTGTCGTGCAGGGACTGCAGCTGGGCCAGGTCGTCGATGCTGGCACGGCGGGTGGCCTCCAGCGCGCAGCGGCCTTCCAGCATCGCCATCACCGGGAACAGCTGCTCGGCGTCGGCGTCGGTCAGCGCCACCACCCGGGCACCGCGGCGCGGCACCAGCTCCACCAGGCCCTCGGCGGCCAGCACCTTCAGCGCTTCGCGCAGGGGTGTGCGGCTGATCTGCCAGCGTGCGGCCAGCGCCAGTTCGTCGATGAACAGGCCGGGGGGCAGTTCATGCTGGAACACCAGCTCACGCAGCCGGGCGGCCACGCCGTCGTGCAGGCTGGTGCCGTGCAGGGGGATGGGATCAGACATGCCGTCACGATAATCCTGTAATTACAAAATGACAAGAGGTGGCAAACCCGCGTGTGGCTGCTGTCTTGCCGGGCGCCGTGGCGCCGTATCCTGGTGTCCGCGCCATGGCGCCGCAGGCCGCGTCCCTGCATGATTGGACCCACCACCGAGAAGGACCGTGCACCGATGACGACCCTGCCCGACACCCACCTCGGCCCCTTGCGCCGCATCCTCGCATCACCGCCGGCGCGCATCCTGCTGCTGGGCTTCCTGCTGCTGCTGCTGATGGGCCTGAACGGCGACGTGATGACCAGCTACGCCGCCGAGCCGGTCAAGGCGGTGCAGCACACCATCGCACTGGCCATCGCCGGCTTCGCGGTCTATGTCGGCCATGCGCACTTCATCCAGCGCCGGTCGGCCGCTGAGCTGTCCACCCAGGGCATGGCGCGCGAGTTCGGCATCGGCCTGCTGGTCGGCGCGGGCCTGTACACCGCCTGCGAGCTGATCCTGATGGCCCTGGGCATCTTCCGCATCACCGGGCTGAATCCATGGAGCTACCTGGTCCCGGCGGTGGCGATGGCGATCAGCTCCAGCGTCTTCGAGGAACTGCTGTTCCGCGGCGTGCTGTTCGGCGCGGTGGAGACCTGGTTCGGCAGCTGGGCGGCACTGGTCGTGTCGTCGCTGGTGTTCGGGCTGTCGCACCTGATGAACCCGCAGGGCACGCTCGAAGGTGCGATGTTCATCGCCGTCGAGGCCGGCATCCTGCTGGCCGGCGCCTACATGCTGACGCGCCGGCTGTGGCTGAGCATCGGCTTCCACATGGCGTGGAACTACACCCAGTCGGCGATCTTCTCGGGCATCGTCTCCGGCAACGACGCCGCACCCGGCCTGGTCCGGTCCACCGTCCAGGGCCCCGACCTGCTGACCGGCGGCCAGTTCGGGGTCGAGTCGTCGGTGCTGGCGCTGGTGCTGTGCACCACCACCGGCATCGCGCTGGTGGTCATGGCGGCGCGCCGCGGCAGGATCGTGCCGCCGGTCTGGAAGCGCCCGCGCTGAGGTTCAACCGGCCGGGCCGGCGGCCTCCTGCCGGCGCCGGTAGATGGTGTTGCGGCTGATGCCCAGGGCCTTGGCCGTGGCCGAGACATTGCCGCCCATGGCCGCCAGCGTGCGCTCGATGGCCTGGCATTCCAGCGTGCGCAGGCTGGCCGGGGCTTCCGCCGCTGTGGTGGCGGCCGGCATGGCGCTGCCGCTGTCGGCCTGCAGCAGCTGGCGCAGGCCCTCACGGGCATCCTCGCCTTCGAAGCGGGCCATCACCTGCAGGCCCACATGCGTCTGCATTTCCACCAGGTCGGCGCGCTGGCGGCTGGGCTGGGCGAAGAGGCCGTGCAGCCGGCGGTCGAACAGCGCGCAGAAGGCCTGGCCCAGCAGCGCGCTGCGGGGTGTGCACAGCAGCCGTGCGGCCATGCGGTTGGCGCCGGTCACGGTGCCTGCGGCATCCACCTGCAGCAGGCCTTCCATCGGCGTGCCCAGCAGTTCGGCGCGCGGATGGAAGTGCACCAGCAGCCGGTCGGGACCGGGCTGGAACAGGCTGTTCTCGATGGCCGCCGCCGCGTCCATGACCAGCGAGAACACATCGAAGCCGGGCACCTGGTCGTAGCTGGTGATGTCCAGCGCGCCCAGGCGGCGACCATCGGGCCCGTCGATCGGCGCGGCCACGCAGAAGAACGGCCGCACGTTGTCGAAGAAGTGCGCATCGCGGCCCACCAGGTAGGGCACGCCCTCGGCCAGGCTGATCGCCGGGGCACTGGTGCCCACGCAGCGCTCGGCCAGGTTGACACCCTTGCGGGTGGCCTGCAGCAGCGGTGCCGGCGCGGCAGCCTCATGGCACAGGCGGTCGATCACCACGCCGCGGGCGTTGAACATCAGCACCGCGCTGCCGGTGCCGCGCAGCGCCTGGGCCAGGCGCTCGGTCTCGGGCCGGGCTGACCGCACCAGCGCGCCATGCTCGTCGTCCAGCGTGGCCAGCAGCGTGCGCGACACCAGCTCGAAGCTGATGCGCTCATGCTCGCGCATGCCGGCGTCGCGGCAGCGCTGCCAGGAGCGCAGCAGCGGCGCCTCGTCGTCGCGCGGCTGGATCCAGGGGCTGATGCGGTAGTGGCCGCGCACGGTCTGCAGCCGGGCTTGCAATTCGGAGGTGCTGGTCATCGGCGGTCCTGTGGCGTCGGCAGACGGCGGCCTGCGGTGTTGCACCGTGCAACACCACCACGCCAGCCGGGCCTGCAATGCACGCCGCCTGCACTGTAGGCAGGCACTGTGGGCCCCACGCACTAGGGAAAGCCCGGGACGCATGGACATCAGCGCTGCAAACACCCACCATGCGATGCCGGGAAAGATTCCCGACGGCCGTGGCAGTTGCACGGACCATCCACCTCGAGGAGACAGTGCCCATGAACATCACCCGATGGCTGGCCGCCGGTGCGGCCCTGGCATCCCTGACCGCACCCCCGGTGCTGGCGCAATCCGCTGCCGCGCTGAAGGCCGACGCCAGCACGCCCGGCGATGTGCTGACCTACGGCATGGGCTACAACAACCAGCGCTACAGCCCGCTCAAGCAGATCAACGCCGGCAACGCCGCCAAGCTGCAGCCCGCCTGGAGCTACAGCCTGAACAATCCGCAGGGCCAGGAAAGCCAGCCCATCATCCATGAGGGGGTGATGTACGTCACCACCTTCAACAGCACCGTGGCGCTCGACCCGCTCACCGGCAAGCAGCTGTGGAAGCAGGAGATCGAGCTGCCGCAGGACGTGTTCAAGTACGCCTGCTGCGGCATCCTGAACCGCGGCGCGGCCATCTACGACGGCAAGCTGTTCCGCGTGACGCTGGATGCCCACGTCATGGCGATGGACCCCAAGACCGGCAAGACGCTGTGGAAGATGAAGGCCGCCAACTACCAGGACGGCCATGCGATGACCAGTGCGCCGCTGATCGCCAACGGCGTGGTGATCACCGGCATCGCCGGCGGCGA
Organism: Pseudaquabacterium pictum; assembly: GCF_005403045.1. Classification (GTDB taxonomy): domain Bacteria; phylum Pseudomonadota; class Gammaproteobacteria; order Burkholderiales; family Burkholderiaceae_C; genus Pseudaquabacterium; species Pseudaquabacterium pictum. The sequence continues at coordinate 110,325 of NZ_BJCL01000007.1, read as the reverse complement.
GTACGGCACCCGCGGCTTCATCGACGGCTGGGATCCGGCCACCGGCAAGCACCTGTGGAAGTTCTACACCACGGCCGCCCCGGGCGAGAAGGGTGGCGACACCTGGCCCGGCGACACCCACAGCAAGGGCGGCGCGCCCACCTGGCTGACCGGTGCCTACGACCCCGACCTCGATCTGGTGTACTGGGGCACCGGCAATGCCGGTCCCTGGAACCCCACGGTGCGCATGGGCGACAACCTGTACGTGTGCTCGGTGGTGGCCATCCGGCCGAAGACCGGCGAGTTGGTCTGGCACTACCAGTTCAGCCCGAACGACCCGTACGACTACGACGCCACCGAGGTGGGCATGCTGGTCGACATCAAGATCGACGGCAAGCCGCGCAAGGTGCTGGCGCAGGCCAACCGCAACGGCTTCTTCTACGTGCTCGACCGCGCCAACGGCAAGCTGCTGGCCGCCAACCCCTACGTGAAGGTGAACTGGGCCGACAAGATCGACATGGCCACCGGCCGGCCGGTGGAGAGCCAGGTCACCAAGAACATCCGTGCTGGTGGCGACGAGATGGTCTGGCCGTCGGTGCTGGGCGGCAAGAACTGGACGCCGATGTCCTGGAACCCGGCCACCGGCCTGGCCTATGCCAACACGCTGAACATCGCCTGGCCGTACCAGCTGGCCAAGCCCGAGTACAAGCGCGGCGAGTGGTACCTGGGCATCAACTTCCGCGGCGTGATGATGCCCAAGGACCAGCCCCACGGCTACCTGAGCGCCATCGACCCGATGACCGGCAAGAGCAAGTGGCAGATGGCCTGGCCCGGCCAGCCGAGCATGGCCGGCACCTTGTCCACCGCGGGCAACCTGGTGTTCACCGGCGCGGCCACCGGCGAGTTCATGGCCGTCGACGCCACCAGCGGCAAGAAGCTCTATGAGTTCAATGTCGGCACCGGCATCATCGGCCTGCCGGTGACCTGGGAGCACAAGGGCAAGCAGTACGTCACCATCACCGCCGGTGCCGGCGGCGTGTGGGCCCTGCTGGGTGACGAGCGCATGGCCGCCACGCCTGCGGGTGGCTCGGTCTGGACCTTCGCCTTGAAATGATCCCCCCCCGAAGCGCCTGCGGCGCTCCCCCCCAGGGGGGCGCCGCCAGCGGCCCGGCAAAGCCGGTTCCGCGACGGCCGCTTGGTTCGGCCGTTGTCCTGCTGGCGATCTTGCCGCTGTCCACCCTGGCGCAAGCCACGGGTGGGCGGTTCGAGGCCGCGCAGATCGAGGCCGGGCGGGAGCAGTTCCACCGCACCTGTTCGCAGTGCCACGGCCGCAACATGGTCAATGCCGGCACCACGGTGTATGACCTGCGCAAGTTCCCGACCGACCAGGCGGAGCGCTTCCATCAAAGCGTGGTCCAGGGCAAGGGCAACATGCCCTCGTTCAAGGATGCGCTGACGCCGGAGCAACTGGCCGTGCTGTGGGCCTACGTGGGTAGCCGCGGTGGCAAGGAGAACTAGCCGCGCGCTGGCCTGGGTCGCAGCCCTGGCCGGTGGCGCCGCGCTGGCCCAGCCCGCGCCGCTGGCGGTGTGCGTGGCCGCCGACAACCCGCCGCTGTCGCACCTGGTGGCCGGCCAGCCGCGCGGGCTGGACGTGCGCATCGCCCAGGCCGCGGCCGATGCCCTGGGCCGCCCGCTGAAGCTGGTGCCCTTCGAGACGTCCTACGAGAAGGAGAGCACGCTCACCCACGAGGTGGCGGCGCTGCTCGCGGCGGGCGTCTGCGACGCGGTCAGCGGCTTCCCGCTGGTGACCGGCGAGTTCGGCCCGCCCACCCGCCCCAGCGCGCGCACGCCCGACTACCCTGGCGCCAAGCGCCGGCGTGACCGGCCCTACATCCCCCTGCAGGCCATGGCGCCCAGCCGTGGCTACATCGGCACCGCGCTGGGCGTGGTGCTGCCGGCCGGCGCACCGCCGCTGGCCAGCCTGAACGATCTGGGCAGCCGCAAGATCGGCGTGGTGGCCGGCACGCTGGGTGGCGCGGTGGCGATGGGCTGGAAGTTCGGCACGCTGCGCAGCCGCGTGGTGACGCTGAACCAGCGCGAGAACCCGCTGGACGAGCTGGCCGCGCCGCCCGCCGGCACGGCGCCGCGCTTCGACGCGGTGATGGCGCCGCTGGCGCTGTTCGACGGCTGGCGGGTGCAGCATCCCGGTGTCCGGCTCGAGGCCGCCGTCTGGCGACGTCCGCTGGGCATGAACCTGGGCTTCGTCACGCTGGCCTCCGACGCCACCGTGCGCCCGGCGCTGGACGCGGTGATCAGCCGCGCCCGCGACGACGGCACGCTGGCCCGCTGGGCCGCCGAGGAAGGCGTGACCTGGACGCCGCCCGAGTTGCCCGACGTCGGCCGCGGCCCCAGCCTGCTGCAGCTGATGAACGACTGAGCGCTGGCTGGTTGACCGGTCAGCCGCCGGTGGCCGCGCCGTGGAAGGCGGCACGGGCGCCATCCTGCAGGCGCTGCAGCGTGCACTGGCTGCCATGCGCCGCCAAGGGCTGCGGCAGCACGGCATAGCCGGTCGGGATCTCGCCCATCCACAGCGTGGCCACGTCGGTGCAGTCACGCACCGGCTGGCACTTGCCGTCCACGGCCTGCTGGCTGGTCACCAGGCAGCCGGCCTGGTTCAACGCCATGGCCGAGCTGGCGGCCGCAGCCAGGGTGGCCAGCGTGGTGTCGGCCGCGCGCGACTGCAGGTCGGCCAGGGCGGGCAGGGCTGCCGCCGAGGCGGTGCCGACCAGGCTGATGACGGCCAGCTGTTCGATCAGGGTGAAGCCGCGGGGCAGGGGGCGCATGGGCAGGCTCGGTCGGGCGGACATCTACCGAGTCTGGCGTGTGTCGCCGGCGCTGCCCATCCCTGGGCTGGGCGGTGTCAGTCGACCGCGATCTTCAGGAACAGGTCGCGGTCGGGCGAGAAGTTGGCATGCAGCGGCAGCAGCGCGCCGCCCAGGGCACGGGCATCGGAGCCGATGGTGCCGGGCAGCAGCGCCGGGCGGGTCACGCCCTCCCAGCTGTAGCCGTCCAGCGCCTGCTGCAGCGTGGCCACCAGGGCGGCCTGCAGCGGCCGGCTGAACGAGCCGTCGACGATCACGCTCTCCAGGTCGAGCAGGCAGGCGGCGCTGTTGACGGCCAGCGCCACCGCAGCGGCGGCCTCGGCCAGCCAGGCCTGGGTGTGCGGCAGCCAGCCGGACTGCAGGGCCCGGTCGTCGGCCACCGCGGCGGCATCCAGCCCATGGGCGCGATAGCGGGCCTCCAGGTTGGCCAGCGAGGCCACGCTCAGCAGCTGGGCTGGCGCGGCGCCTGCGCTGCCCGCCAGGCCCATCGGCAGCGAGCCGATGGCGCCGGCATTGCCATGCAGGCCGGCGCGCAGGTGGCTGTCGAGCACCAGGCCGCCGCCGATGAAGGTGTCGACGAAGACATACAGGAAGCTCTGCACGCTGCGGCCGCGGCCGGCCACCAGCTCGGCCACGCAGGCGGCGGCGGTGTCCTTGATCAGCGACACCGGCAGCTCGGTGCGGGCAGCCACCTCGGCGCGCAGGTTCACCTGCGGCCAGCGGGCGGCCACGGCGGGCGGCATGTCCAGCAGCGTCTGCCAGCCGCCCAGGCTGAACGGCGCGGCGATGCCCACACCCTGCACCCGGGCGAGGGCATCGGCGCTGAGCTGCGTGGTGATCCCGGCCAGGCGGGCGGTGATCTCGGCCAGCAGCTGGTCAGGGTCGGGGTAGCGGTAGTCCAGCGTCCAGCGCTGGCGCACCGCGCCGGTGAAGTCGACCAGCAGCACGTCCATGCTGCGGCGGCCCACCTTGATGCCGATGGCCAGCGCGCCGTCGGGGTTCAGCCGCAGCGGCACCGAGGGCTGGCCCACCTTGCCGCGCTGCGGTGCGCCGCGCAGCAGCAGGCCGTCGGCCTCCAGCCGCTTGGTGATCAGGCTGACGGTCTGCGCGGTGAGCTGGGTGACGCGGGCGATCTCGGCGCCGGGCAGCGCGCCATGCAGGCGGATGGCCTGCAGCACCACCCGCTCGTTGTACTGGCGCAGCCCGCCCTGGCTGGAGCCGCGGGGCTTCAGGCGCAGTGCGTCGGCGGCGGCCAGCAGGTCAGGGTTGGAGCGGTTCACCCAGCACGCCCTTCTTCAGGATCACATTGGCCCAGGGCTGCAGCTCGCCGGTGTGCACGATGGCGAAGGCGGCTTTCACGCGGTCGTAGAAGGCGAAGCGCTCCATCGCCAGCCATTGTGCGGGCGTGGCATGGCCGGCCGCTTCCAGCGCGGCCATCAGCGTGCGCTGCTGCGCACTGCGGTAGCCGGCCGGCGTGCCGCCCACCTGCATGCAGGCCACGGGCTGGTCGACCATGGCGTCCAGCGGCAGCAGGCTCAGCACCGCCTCGCAGGCGCGCTGCACGCCCACGCCGGCCAGCGGGACGACCGGCTTGCCACGGCCCAGGCTGGCGGCGGTGAAGTTGGCGTCGGCAATCACCAGTTCGTCGCCGTGGCCCATCTCGGCCAGCACCTTCAGCAGATCCGGCGTGAGCAGCGGGTCGATGCCCTTCAGCATGCCGGCCTCATGCCAGACAGTCCGCGGGGATCTGCTCGGGCGGCATCGCCCCGGTCATCACCGCCACGGTGTCGCTCATGCTGATCTTCTTCGGGTTCAGCACCGCGGCGCGCTTGCCGAGCCGGGCCACGTGGATGCGGTCGGCGATCTCGAAGACATGCGGCATGTTGTGGCTGATCAGGATCACCGGCAGGCCCTTGTCGCGCACCCGGCGGATCAGCTCCAGCACCATGTTGCCCTCCTTCACGCCCAGCGCGGCGGTGGGCTCGTCGAGGATCACCACATGCTCGGCAAAGGCGGCGGCGCGGGCCACGGCCACGCACTGGCGCTGGCCGCCCGACAGCGTCTCTACCGCCTGGGTCATCGAGCGGATGCCCACCTTCAGATCGGCCATGCGGGCCATCGCCGTCTCCAGCATGGCCTTCTTGTCCATCATCCGCAGCACGCTGCCCAGGATGCCCGGGCGGCGCAGCTCGCGGCCCATGAACAGGTTCTCGGTGATCGTCATCGCCGGGGCCACCGCCAGATCCTGGTAGCAGCATTCGATGCCGGCGCGGCGGGCGTCCATCGGGCTGGCGAAGCGGATCGGCCGGCCGTCCAGCAGGATCTCGCCGGCATCGGGGATGGTGGCGCCCGACAGTGCCTTGATCAGGCTGCTCTTGCCGGCGCCGTTGTCGCCGATCACCGCCAGGATCTCGCCGGCGCGCAGCTCGAAGTCGGCACCGTCCAGCGCGGTGACCTGGCCGTAGCGCTTGACCAGGCCGGTGGCCTGCAGCACGAGTTTGGGTTGGCTCATGGTGTGTGCTCCTGCCGGGTTCAGCGGGCGCCCTTGCGGGACAGTTGATCGACGGCCACCGCCGCGATCACGAGGATGCCGGTGATCAGCACCTGGTAGACCGAGGCCACGCCCATCAGCGTGAGGCCATTGCGCAGCACGCCGACGACGATGGCGCCGATCAGCGTGCCCAGGATCACGCCGCGGCCACCGAACAGGCTGGTGCCGCCCAGCACCACGGCGGTGATGGCGTCCAGGTTCTCGGTCTGGCCGGCGTTGGGGTCACCCACGCCGGTGCGGGCCACGCTGAGCAGGCTGGCCAGGCCGTAGAACACGCCGGCCAGCACGTAGACGCCCAGCAGCACCCGGTCGGTGGGGATGCCGACGAGGCGTGTCGCCTCGGGGTTGTTGCCCACCATGTAGACATGGCGGCCGGCGGCCGTCTCGCGCAGCCAGAACCAGGTGCCCAGGTACAGCAGCACCATCAGCACCGCGCCGAAGCCGACCTCGGTGCCGCCGATCGAGAAGGTGTTGCCCAGCCAGGTCATCAGCGGCGGCACGTCGGTCACCGTCTGCGCGTTGGAGTACAGCTGGGTGATCGCGAAGGCGATGTTCAGCGTGCCCAGGGTGACGATGAACGGCGGCAGCTTCACCCGTGTGACCAGCAGCCCGTTGACCAGACCGAACAGCGCGGTGACACCCACGCCGCACAGGATGGCCAGCGGCGCCGGCAGGCCCATCTCCACCGCGAGCTTGGTCATCACGATGCTGCCGAGTGCCATCACCATGCCGCAGGACAGGTCGATGCCTGCGGTCAGCACGATCAGCGTCTGGCCGATCGCGATCACGCCCACCACCATCACCTGCTGCAGGATCAGGCTCAGGTTGGCGCCGGTCAGGAAGCGGTCGCTCTGCGTGGCGAAGAAGGCGCAGGCGATGACCAGCGCGATGAACGGCCCGAGCTGGCCGATCGGTGGGAGTTTCATGGGGCGTCCTGGCTGGAGTGAGTGAACCGCGGCGGTGCGCAGCACCCCGCTGGCGCGCACCGCGCGCCTGTCAAGCGGACCCCGTGGAACCGGCTACGCCGGGCCACTGGGGTCGCCCCCTTGAGGGGGAGCGGCGTCAGCCGCTACGGGGTGGGCTTACTTCTTTCCCCAGCACAGGTCCGTGCCGGTCTTGACGTCCTTGCTGTCGACGCCCGGCAGCGCCTTGGCGGCGATCAGCGTGACCCCGGTGTCGGTGTAGCCGCTGACCTTCTTGCCGGTCTTGGCATAGGCCACGCCGGCTTCGACGCCCATCGCGGCCATCTTCAGCGGGTACTGCTGGCTGGTGGCGGCGATGATGCCGGCGCCCACGTCGGCGATGCCGGCGCAGCCGCCGTCCACCGAGACGATGACCACGCCCTTCTCCTTGCCGGCCTTCTTCAATGCGTTGTAGGCACCGGCGGCGGCGGGCTCGTTGATGGTGTAGACCACGTTCACGTCACCGGCCTTCTGCAGGCAGTTCTCCATCGCGGTCTGGCCCTTGGCGCGGTCGCCGAAGCTGTCGGCCATGCACACCACCTCGGCGGCCTTGCCCAACTCGTTGCTCTTGGCATCGGGCGCGGCCAGGCCGAAGCCCTTCAAGAAGCCGTTGTGCCGCTGTGCGCCCACCGGGTGGCCGGGGAACAGGTCCAGCGTGACGATCTTCGCCGGCTTGCCGCCCAGCGCCGCCTTGGCGTACTGGCCGATCAGCACGCCGGCCTGGTAGTTGTCGGTGGCGAACAGCGCGTCGGTGCCGTCCACCGGGTCGGTGGGGCTGTCCAGCGCGATCACCATCACGCCCTTGTCGCGGGCCTTCTTGATCGCCGGCAGGATGGCCTTGCTGTCGCTGGGCGTGATCAGGATGGTCTTGGCGCCGGCGGCGATCATGTTCTCCATCGCCGTCACCTGGCCGGCGTTGTCGCCGTCGGTCTTGCCCGCACCGCTGAGCAGCTTGGCGCCCTGCGCCTTGGCCGCCTCGGCCGCGCCTTCCTTCATCTTCACGAAGAACGGGTTGGTTTCGGTCTTGGTGATCAGGCCGATCACCGGCTGGGCCTGTGCAACGGCAGCGCCGGCGGCCAGGGCCAGGACGGAAGCAAGAAGGGGTGCGCGCATGGTCAGTCTCCTGGGGGTGGGGTGGGGCCACTCGTGAACATCGTTGTTGGCCGCTGCCGTTGGGGATTCAACGGATGGCGCCATTCTGCGCAGCGTGTTTAAATAAATCAAGTTGATTGATTAATGGATAACCCGGAGAGCCCCACCATGTTCATCGTCTGCGGAGAAGCGCTGTTCGACGTGTTCGCCACCGGCAGCACGCCCACCGGCCTGGGCTTCGACGGCCGCATCGGCGGCAGCCCGTTCAACGTGGCCCTGGGCCTGGCGCGGCTGGGCCAGCCGGTGGGCTTCTGCGGCGGCGTGGGCACCGGCTTTGCCGGCGAGCGGCTGATGCAGGCGCTGGACGACGAGGGCATCGACGCCCGTGCCACCGCCCGCATCGATGCACCCACCACCTTGAGCCTGATCGGCCTGGACGCACGCGGTGTGCCCAGCTATGCCTTCTACGGCCAGGGCTGTGCCGACCGGCTGCTGCGTGCCGAGCACCTGGAGGCCATCCCGGCCGAGGCCAACTGCTTTCACCTCGGCAGCTATGCGATGGTGGTGCAGCCGGTGGGCGCCACCCAGCGGACGCTGGTCGAACGGGAACACCGCCGCAGCGTGATCAGCTACGACCCCAACATCCGAGCCAATGTCGAGCCCGACCTGGATGTGTGGCGGGCCACGCTGCAGTGGATGCTGCCGCGCACCCACCTGCTGAAGGTCAGTGACGAGGACCTGGGCCTGCTGTACCCGGGCCGCAGCATCACCCAGTTCGCCGCCGATGCGCTGGCCGCCGGCACGCCGCTGGTGGTGGTGACGCGCGGCGCCGACGGCGCGGTCGGCTTCACCGCCCGCGGCAGCGTCCACACGCCACCGGTGAAGGTGGCCGTGGCCGACACCGTGGGCGCCGGCGACACCTTCCAGGCCGCCCTGCTGACCTGGGCGGCCGAGACCGGCCGGCTCACGCCCGCGGCACTGGCCGCCATCGACAACACGGCGCTGGCCGAGGCGCTGGGCTTTGCCGCCCGCGCCGCCGCCATCACCTGCAGCCGGCGCGGCGCCGACCTGCCGCGCCGCGCCGAGCTGGCCTGATCAGGCCGCGGCCAGGCGGCCGGGGCGCAGCAGCTGCCGCCAGGCCGATGGCCTGGCCGGCGCGGCGGCGGGCTGGCCGACGTCGCTCAGGCCCACGGTGGCGCTGCCGCCCAGCGGCGTGACCAGCACCGGCGCGTCGCTGTCGATGACCAGCGATTCACCGCGCTCCAGCACCTGGTCGCGCAGATCACCGTCGGTGGTGACCCACAGTGTGCCGGCCAGGCTGCGCACGCGGGTGCCGCGGGCGCCGGCCAGGCGCAGCGGCATGGGGCTGGTGAGCGGCACCAGGGCTTGGTGGATGTCGAGATGCATGGCAGACTCCTTGAATGCGCCGGATGCATGTGATGGCATGCGATCTCCGGGGCTGTGCATGCATTCTTCAGCTGCGCTGACAGCCTGACAAACGCTCAATTTGCATCCAACGCATTCTCCCGGCGCATGTCAAACCCTGCCCAGCGGCTGCCGCCACTCGATCTGCTGGTGTCCTTCGAAGCGGTGGCCCGCCGCGGCAGCATCACCGCCGCGGCGGCGGAACGCTTCATCACCCAGTCGGCGCTGAGCCGCCAGGTGCAGGCGCTGGAGGCGGCGCTGGGCGTGCCGGTGTTCGAGCGCCGCCACCGCGCGCTGGCGTTGACGCCCGCTGGCGAGCGCCTGCTGGCCGCCACCCGCGCTGCGATGGCCCAGCTCACCGAGGCGGTGAACGCCATCCGCGCCCCGGTCGCGCCGGCGCCGCTGGCGTTGACCACCACGCCCAGCTTCGCCGCGCTGTGGCTGATCCCGCGGCTGGCCGGGTTCACCCGCGACCATCCGGGCGTGGACGTGCGGCTCGATGCCAGTTTCGAGAGGCGTGACCTGCAGCGCGACGGCTTCGACCTGGCCGTGCGCTACCAGCCGATGGACGGTGCGGCGGGTGAACGCCTGTTTGGCGAGGCGCTGGTGCCGGTGTGCAGCCCGGCGCTGCTGCGGCGCAAGCCGCATCCGTTGGCCCAGCCGGCCGATCTGGTCCACCACACGCTGCTGCAGGTGGCCGATCCGGGCGGCACCAGCATGCCGCTGGAATGGGAGCCCTGGCTGCGCCAGCTTGGCCAGCCGCACCTGCAGCCGGTGGCGCGGCTGACCTTCAACAGCTACAACGAAGCCATTGCCGCCGCGGTGGCCGGCCACGGCATCACGCTGGGCCGCCGTCCGCTGATTGACGGGTTGCTGAAGAAGCGGCAACTGGTCGTGCCCTTCGGTGAGGCCACGGCCACGGCGCGCGCCTACTTCCTGATCCTGGCCCCGGGCGCCGCCCAGCGCCCGGATGCCCAGGCGCTGGCAGCCTGGTTGCGGGCGCAGGCCGCGGTGGTGTGAGGGCTGCTCTGGGCTCGAAGCGGAACTTGCCGGTTCGCCATCTTCAGCGCGATCGCTCGAATCAACGCAGGCAAGGCCCGCAACGAGCCCCAAACTGAAGCTCAGCGCTTCAACCGGCTGCAGATTTCCAGCGTCAGCGCGCTCTGGTTCAGCGCGTAGAAGTGGATGGCCGGTGCGCCGCCGTCGATCAGGCGCTGGCACAGCTGGGCCACCACGTCGATGCCGAAGGCGCGGATCGACGCGGTGTCGTCCAGGTAGCCCTCCATCTTCAGCATCACCCAGCGCGGGATCTCGATGCCGTCGCGCTGGGCGAACTGCACGATGCGGGCGAAGTTGTGGATCGGCATGATGCCCGGCACGATCGGCACGTTCACGCCCAGTTTGCCCACCGCGTCCACGAAGTGGAAGTAGGCATCGGGGTTGAAGAAGAACTGGGTGATGGCTGAATCGGCACCCGCCTTCACCTTGTCTGCGAAGTGCTGCAGGTCCTTGGCGGCATAGCGCTGCTCGGGGTGGTACTCGGGGTAGGCCGCCACCTCGATGTGCCAGTCAGGGCCCTGGGTCTCGCGGATGAAGCGCACCAGTTCGCTGGCATAGCGGAACTCGCCGGCCACCGCGGTGCCGCTGGGCAGGTCGCCACGCAGCGCCACGATGCGTCGGATGCCCTGGGCCCGGTAGGTGGCCAGGATCTCCGCGATGCCCTCGCGCGTGCTGCCCACGCAGCTCAGGTGCGGCGCGGCCTCGTGGCCCAGGGCGGCGATGGCCTGCACCGTGGCCAGCGTCTTGTCGCGGGTGGCACCGCCTGCGCCGTAGGTCACGCTGAAGAACTCGGGCTGCAGGATGCTCAGGTCCTGCACCACGGTCTTGAGCTTCTCGCTGCCCACCGGCGTGTTCGGCGGGAAGAACTCGATGCTGATCGGAAACTGGGCCATGGGGCTCTCCAGTTGGGCGCGTGTGTCGCGCGCAGAAATGAAAGCAGCGCCACCAGGGCGCTGCAGATCAAACGGACGCCGCGGAACCGGCTTCGCCGGGCCGCTGGCGTCGCCCCCCTGGGGGGGAGCGCCGCAGGCGCTTCGGGGGGGTCAGTACCTGTAGGTGTCGGGCTTGAACGGGCCTTGCTTGGGCACGCCGATGTAGGCGGCCTGCTCTTCCGTCAGCTCGCTGAGCTGGGCGTTCAGCGTCACCAGCTGCAGGCGGGCCACCTTCTCGTCCAGGTGCTTGGGCAGCACATAGACCTTGCCGATGTCGTACGCGTCTTTGTGGGCGAACAGCTCGATCTGGGCGATCGTCTGGTTGGCGAACGAGCTGCTCATCACGTAGCTGGGGTGGCCGGTGCCGCAGCCCAGGTTCACCAGCCGGCCCTTGGCCAGCATGATGATGCGCTTGCCGTCCGGGAAGATCACATGGTCGACCTGCGGCTTGATCTCTTCCCACTCCAGGTTCTCGATCGACGCGATGTCGATCTCGTTGTCGAAGTGGCCGATGTTGCAGACGATGGCGTTGTTCTTCATCGCGTCCATGTGGGCGCGGTTGATGACGGCCTTGTTGCCGGTGGCGGTCACGAAGATGTCGGCCTTGTCGGCGGCGTACTCCATGGTCACCACGCGGTAGCCTTCCATGGCGGCCTGCAGGGCGTTGATCGGGTCGATCTCGGTCACCCACACCTGGGCGCTCAGCGCGCGCAGGGCCTGGGCGCTGCCCTTGCCCACGTCACCGTAGCCGGCGACGACGGCGATCTTGCCGGCGATCATCACGTCGGTGGCGCGCTTGACCGCGTCGACCAGCGACTCGCGGCAGCCGTACAGGTTGTCGAACTTGCTCTTGGTGACCGAGTCGTTGACGTTGATGGCCCGGAACATCAGCGTGCCCTTGGCCGACATCTCGTTCAGGCGGTGCACGCCGGTGGTGGTTTCCTCGGTCACGCCGATGATCTCGGCCGACTTGCGGCTGTACCAGGTGCTGTCCTGGGCCAGCTTGGCCTTGATCGCGGCGAACAGCTCGCGCTCTTCCTCGCTGCCCGGGTTGGCGATGACCGAGGCGTCCTTCTCGGCACGCTTGCCCAGGTGCATCAGCAGCGTGGCATCGCCGCCGTCGTCCAGGATCATGTTCGGGCCTTCGCCGGCCGCGCCCTTGGCGCCGAACTCGAAGATGCGGTGGGTGTAGTCCCAGTAGTCCTTCAGCGTCTCGCCCTTGTAGGCGAACACCGGCGTGCCGCGCTCGACCAGCGCCGCGGCGGCGTGGTCCTGCGTGCTGAAGATGTTGCAGCTGGCCCAGCGCACTTCGGCGCCCAGGGCCTGCAGCGTCTCCACCAGCACGGCGGTCTGGATGGTCATGTGCAGGCTGCCGGTGATGCGGGCGCCCTTGAGCGGCTGGCTCACCGCGTATTCGCGGCGGATCGCCATCAGCGCGGGCATTTCATGCTCGGCGATGTTCAGTTCCTTGCGGCCCCAGGCGGCGAGGGACAGGTCGGCGATGGCGTACTGGTCGTTGTGGATCGGCTTCAAGACGGCGTTCATGGATGTGGCTCCGGAAATGGCCCGAACAGCTTGCTGCAAGCGGTGACAGAGGGGGGGAAAGACACGCACCCGCGGCAAGAACTGGGGGTGAGCGACGTTGCACTGGGAAGTGGTTTCGAGCCTGGGGCCGGGGGGTGGCCTTGCAACGCTCCTCGAAACAGGCCCGCATTCTAAGCACGTGCCGCCGACCGCGTGCAGCGCCGGGATGTGACAGATCCCACGAATGGCAGCCCCCCCTGTTCGCGGGGGGGGCGGCTGCGCCATCAGCCGGCGTTGCCGGCGAGCTGGTCGTCGCCGATGCTGGGCACCAGGCTGGGCCGGCCGACGATCAGCGGATCGACCGCGCCGACGGCGGCCAGGTCCTTGCGGGCATAGGGCAGGCGGTGCAGCAGGTAGCGCATGGCATTCAGGCGTGCGCGCTTCTTGCAGTCGCTCTTGATCACCGTCCAGGGTGCGTCGCTGGTGTCGCAGTGCAGGAACATCGCCTCCTTGGCGCGGGTGTAGTCGTCCCACTTGTCCAGGCTGGCCAGGTCGATGGGGCTCAACTTCCACTGCTTGAGCGGATGCAGCTTGCGTTCCTTGAAGCGGCGGCGCTGCTCGGCGCGGCTGACCGAGAACCAGAACTTGAACAGGTGCACGCCGCTGCGCACCAGCTGGCGTTCAAATTCCGGCGTCTGGCGCAGGAACTCGTCGTACTCGGCATCGGAGCAGAAGCCCATCACCCGCTCGACACCGGCGCGGTTGTACCAGCTGCGGTCGAACAGCACGATCTCGCCACGGGTCGGCAGGTGCTGGATGTAGCGCTGGAAGTACCACTGGCCGCGCTCCACCTCGCTGGGCTTCTCCAGCGCCACCACGCGGGCGCCGCGCGGGTTCAGATGCTCCATCAGCCGCTTGATGGTGCCGCCCTTGCCGGCGGCATCGCGTCCCTCGAACAGGATGACCACCCGCGCGCCGGTGTCCTTCACCCAGGCCTGCAGCTTCAGCAGCTCCACCTGCAGGCGGTATTTCTGCTGCTCGTAGCGGCGGCGCAACAGCAGGTTCTTGTAGGGGTACTGGCCTTCGCGCCAGCCCGGCGACAGGGCGGTGTCGGCATCGGCCTCGGCCGGCGTGGCCGCGGGCTGGAACAGCAGCTTGCGCAGCGCCTTGCGGTCGTCGGGCGAGGCACCGTCCATCAGCGCCTGCAGTTCGGCCAGCACCGTGCCGGCGCTCTGGCCCTGGGCATGGCGGGCCAGCACATCGGCCAGGGCCATGGCCTGCTCGGTGCGGGCGCCGGTGGTGGCGCGGTCGGCCATGTGGGCAGCGATGGCCGCCGGCTGCAGCAGCGGCGCAGTGTCGCCGGCGGCCACCCTGCGGCGCGGGCTGCGGGGCTTGCGCGGCGCGGCGTTGGCAGCGGTGCTGGTGGGGGCGGGGGTGTCCTTGGCCATGCCGTGCTCCGGTGACAGCGCGATGAATCGGTGGTGACAGCGCCATGTTCCCGCGCCTCGGGTCCAGCATGTCTTGATCGGCATCAACCCCCGGCGGCCTGCACCCACCCCTGTGGGAGACTGCCGCGATGACGCGGCCTGCTTCTCCGCACCTGACGGCCTTGCCCGAAGCCGCCGCCGGCCGCCTGCGCCCGTTGGCCACGCTGCCGGCCACCCAACTGGCCCGGCTGCACGGTGTGCTCACCGACATCGACGACACCCTCACCCAGGACGGCGCCATCGCGCCCGCCGCGCTGGCGGCACTGCAGCAGCTGGCCGCGGCCGGCGTGCCGGTGGTGGCCATCACCGGCCGGCCGGCCGGCTGGAGCGAGCCGTTTGCGCTGGCCTGGCCGGTGGCCGCCATCGTGGCCGAGAACGGCGCCGTGATGCTGCGCCGCCAGGGCGGGCGGCTGCAGATCGACTTCGTCGCTGATGCCGCCACCCGCGCCGCCCACCAGCGCCGGCTGCAGGCCTGCGCCCAGGCGGTGCTGGCCCAGGTGCCCGGCGCCACGCTGGCGCAGGACAGCGCCGGCCGCCTGACCGACATCGCCATCGACCACAGCGAGTTCGCGCACCTCGATGCCGTGCAGATCGCCCAGGTGGTGGCGGTGATGCAGGCCCATGGCCTGACGGCCACCGTCAGCTCCATCCACGTCAACGGCTGGATCGGCGACCACGACAAGCCCAGCGGCGCGCGCTGGGCGGTGCAGCAGGCGCTGGGCCGGGCCTGGAACCCGGCCGAGTGGGTCTACGTGGGCGACAGCACCAACGACCAGGCGATGTTCCAGGCCCTGCCGCTGACGGTGGGCGTGGCCAACATTGCCCGCTTCGTGCCGCAGTTGCAGGCGTTTCCGGGCTATGTCACCCAGGCTGAGCGCGGTGACGGCTTCGCCGAGCTGGCCGCCGCGCTGCTGTCGGCCCGCACGGCGGCATGACCGCGGCCGCGGTGCTGCGCCAGGCCCTGGCGCTGGTCCTGCTTCACCGCTGGCGCGAGGAACACCGGCAACGCTGCCGTCTACCTGCTGGGCGCGTTGCTGATGCCGCGGGCGCTGGGCGCTGGCCGGCTACTGCTGCTTCGGCCTGGGCGACATCGGCCACATGACCTTCATCATCACCCTGCTGCGCGGGCAGCGGCTGGGCGAGGGTGCGATCACCGGCTTCTACATGCTGCCGGTGCTGAGCCCGCAGGCGCTGGCGGTCTTCGGTTCCGGCGCACTGTTCGGCGCGGTGTTCCTGTCGGTGGTGGCCAGCACCACCGCGCTGGTGCGCCACAACCTGCCGGCCGCGGCCTGGCCGCGCGACATCACCGGCTTCACCACCGTGTCTGCCCTGGGGCAGCTCATCGGTCCCAGGGTGGTGGGCCGCCAGGGCCAGCGCTGAGGCTCAGGCGAGGCCGAGGAATCCGCTGAGGCGCTGCAGTTCGTCGTCCAGCGCGGCGGCGAAGCCGGCGTCATCGGGCGGCCGGCCGCCGACGAAGCCGATGTCGGCCACCAGCGCGCCGTCCTGCACTGCCAGGTTGCCCCAGCCGATCACCCGGTCGCGCCACAGCAGCGGCAGCGCGTAGTAGCCGCGGATGCGCTTGGGCGCCGGCGTGTAGGCCTCGAAGCGGTAGTCCCAGCCCCACAGCAGGGCAAAACGCCGGCGGTCCCAGACGATGGGGTCGAACGGCGCCAGCAGCCGCACCACATCGGCCTGCGCCCGGCTGGCATGGCGGCGTGAGGCCGGGGCTTCGCCATCGGGCCACAGCCAGCGCACGCCGTCGATCTCCACCTGCGGATGCCGCTGGCGCGCGCGCAGCACCGTGGCCTTGCACAGGTGCTGCCACTGCGGCGCGCCATGGCCCACCCGGTGCACCAGCATGCTGAAGCTGGGCTGCGGCAGCGGCGCGTACTTGGCCAGCACCACATCGGCCAGCGCGTCCATCGCGGCCTGCGGGTCGGGCGGTGGGCCGCTGTCGATGCGCGGGGCGTACAGCCGCACGCCACCCTCGCGCCGGGCGATGCGCAGCAGGCCGCGGAAGTGCATCGCATCGAGCAGCTGGGTGCTGGCATTGCTGCTGCCGCCGAACCAGTTCCTGGCCTTGCCGTGCTGGAACTGCGCGTCCACCTCGCGCGGGTGCACCACGCCGCGTTCGCGCACGAAATCCAGCACCGCCGCCGCCTGGCGCTGGCGGGCCGCCGGCCAGGTGCTGGCCGCCGTGCGCGGGTGCATCAGGGCCTGGATGGCGCGCGGCAGGAAGCCGTAGTTGACGAAGAAGTCTTCCTCGATGGCCAGCCGTGGGTAGCGGGCCTCCAGATCGCCGGCGCGGTAGCCGCTGACGCGGTGGCGCAGCGTCAGGTCCTGCGCGCGGGCCGGGGCGCGGATCGGGTCGGCCTGCACGAAGCCCAGGCGGGCGATGGCCTGCGGCAGCGTGGTGGGCGCAAACAGCGTGCGCGCCACGGCATGGTGGCGCAGGTGGTCGAGGGTGATGGCCGGCATGCCGCCAGCCTAGCAGTGGCGGCGAGAATGTCCGCTTGTCGCAACCCCTGCATCCGCCGCCCATGACCACCCTCGGAACCCCGCTGTCCCCGTCTGCCACCCGTGTGCTGCTGCTGGGCAGCGGTGAGCTGGGCAAGGAGGTGCTGATCGCCCTGCAGCGCCTGGGCGTGGAGACCATCGCGGTCGACCGCTACGACAACGCCCCTGGCCAGCAGGTGGCCCACCATGCCCGCACCATCACGATGAGCGATCCGGCGCAGCTGCGCGCGCTGCTGGAGGCCGAGAAGCCCGACCTGGTGGTGCCCGAGATCGAGGCCATTGCCACGCCGGTGCTGGAGGCTATGGAAGCTGCCGGCCAGATCCGTTGCATCCCCACCGCCCGCGCCGCCCGGCTGACCATGGACCGCGAGGGCATCCGCCGCCTGGCTGCCGAGACCCTGGGCCTGCCGACCAGCCCGTACAAGTTCTGCGATTCGCTGGCCGAGCTGCAGGCGGCGATTGACGGGGGGATCGGCTACCCCTGCATCGTCAAGCCGGTGATGAGTTCCAGCGGCAAGGGCCAGAGCAAGATCGACGGCCCGGCCGACGTGCAGACCGCCTGGGACCACGCCATGGCCGGCGGCCGCGTCGGCCCCGGCCGGGTGATCGTCGAGGGCTTCATCGCCTTCGACTACGAGATCACCCAGCTGACGGTGCGCGCCCTGGGCGCCAGTGGCCAGATCGAGACCCACTTCTGCGACCCGATCGGCCATGTGCAAGTCAGCGGCGACTACGTCGAGAGCTGGCAGCCGCACCCGATGAGCGCGGTGGCGCTGGAGCGTTCGCGCCAGATCGCCAAGGCGGTGACCGACAACCTCGGCGGCCAGGGCCTGTTCGGCGTCGAACTCTTCGTCCAGGGTGACATGGTGTGGTTCAGCGAGGTCAGCCCCCGCCCGCACGACACCGGCATGGTGACGATGATCACCCAGTGGCAGAACGAGTTCGAGCTGCATGCCCGCGCCATCCTGGGCCTGCCGGTGGACACCACGCTGAAGAGCCCCGGCGCCAGCGCCGTGGTCTATGGCGGCGTCGATGCCACCGGCATCGCCTTCGACGGCGTCGCCGACGCGCTGCGGGTGCCGAACAGCGAGATCCGCCTGTTCGGCAAGCCCGAGAGCTTTGTCAAGCGCCGCATGGGCGTGGCGTTGGTGCACGACGCCGACGTGGAGGTGGCGCGCACCCAGGCCAAGCTGGCGGCGTCCAGGGTGAAGCCGCGGCGGGCCTGACGGCCCTCAATTGCCGGCGTGCGCGGCCGATAACCCGGGTTCGAGGTGCCGGCACCGGCCTGCACCGTCCGATCCACCGACCACGCGCGCCACCACCATGTCCGAGGACTCCACGCTCGCAGCCAAGGTGCTGCTGCTCGAGCACGACCCCCGCCACTACCAGGTGCTGTGGGACTTTGCGCAGTCGCTGGGCCTGGTGGCGCTGCCCCGCAGTGCCGGCGATGCGCTGGCCACGCTGGGCCAGCACAAGGACCTGGGGGGCGTGCTGCTCGCCGAAGACCTGCCCTGCGAGAGCGGCGACGCGCTGGCCCTGGTGCGCGCCATCCACCGCCAGCGGCCCGAGCTGCCGATCTTCCTGCGCCGCAGCACCCATGCCGCACTGCCCGAGGACCTGGTCCGCGCCGTCGCCCATGCCTGGACCGACCTGGCCACGTTGCGCGAGGCGGTCGACAAGAGCCTGTTCAGCCTGCGCTACCCCACCGAGCTGGTCAACGGCATCGTCGCGTTGACCACCGGCGCGATGCGCTCGATGTTTCCGCACGCCAGCGTCGACAACGAGACGCCGTATGTGGTGCACGACCGCATCATCTTCGGCCAGGTGTCCACGCTGATCCCGCTGGAGAGCACCTGGTGCCGCGGCTACATGATGCTGCAGACCGAGGAGAGTGCGCTGCGCCAGGGCATGTTGCAGGGCTTCGGCTACGAGGGCGTGGGCGGCGATCTGAACTTCCGCGAGCTCAACCACCTGCTGGGCGAGACCACCAACCTGATCTGGGGCGCGTTCAAGAACCGCTACATCCCGCCCGAGGCCTTCGCCAACCAGCAGACCCAGGTGCCCATCGTCATCAACCACGAGCAGAAGTACATCTCCTTCGGCTCGCAGGATCCGCAGCTGTGCATCCGCTACCAGCTGTCCGACCCGCGCCGCCCGGGCCTGCCGCCACTGATCATCGTGCAGCGGCTGATCTTCAACCTGCTGTGGTCGCCCGAGAAGTTCAGCGAATTCGCGCAGCCCGCCGAGGCCCCGGCGGCCACCGGCGAGCTGGAACTGTTCTGAGCAGGCCTCGCGGCCTGCGCCATCCCATTCCCCATCCAGAGGTTCCCCACCATGGCCCAGGTCCTGGTCGTTGACGACTCCAGCACGATGCGCGAGATCGTCTCCACCTTCTTGAGCAACAACGGCTTTGCGGTGGCCGTGGCCAGCGATGGCCGCGACGGCCTGGCGCAGCTGCGCCTGGATCCGGACATCCGCCTGATCGTCAGCGACATCAACATGCCCAACATGGATGGGCTGACGATGGCGCAGAAGATCCGCACCGAGATGGGCGAGCGCGATGTGCGCATAGTCATGCTCACCACCGAGGACAACAGCGCCATCCGCGCCCGCGGCCGCGAGGTGGGTGTCACCGGCTGGATCGTCAAGCCCTTCCGCGGCGAGGCGGTGCTGGGGCCGTTCCGCCGGTTCTGCGGCATGGCCTGAAGCCTGCACCCAAACAAAAAAAGGGCGGCCCGCGGGCCGCCCTTTGCGCTGTGGAAGCGCGGGTGCGGTCTCAGCCCTTCAGGCCAGCCGCCTGGCGCAGTGCATCCACGCGGTCGCGCTGCTCCCAGGTGAACTCGGGCTCTTCGCGGCCGAAGTGGCCGTAGGCGGCGGTCTTCTGGTAGATCGGGCGCAGCAGGTTCAGCATCTGGATGATGCCCTTCGGGCGCAGGTCGAACACCTCGGCCACGATGGCCGACAGCTTGTCGTCCGGCAGCACGCCGGTGCCTTCGGTGTAGACGGTGATGTTCATCGGCCGGGCCACGCCGATGGCGTAGGCCACCTGCACCTGGCACTGGCGCGCCAGGCCGGCGGCGACCACGTTCTTGGCCACGTAGCGCGCGGCATAGGCGGCGCTGCGGTCGACCTTGGACGGGTCCTTGCCCGAGAACGCGCCACCGCCGTGCGGGCAGGCGCCGCCGTAGGTGTCGACGATGATCTTGCGGCCGGTCAGGCCGCAGTCGCCCTGCGGGCCGCCGACGACGAAGCGGCCGGTCGGGTTGATCAGGTACTTGGTGTCGTTGTTCAGCCAGGCCGCCGGCAGCACCGGCTTGATGATCTCCTCGCGCACCGCCTCGTAGAAGGCCTCGGTCATCTTGTTGCCCAGGCTGTACTCGGGCGCATGCTGGCTGCTCAGCACCACGGTGTCCACGCTCACCGGCTTGCCGTCCACATAGCGCAGCGTGACCTGGCTCTTGGCATCGGGGCGCAGGAAGGGCAGCTTGCCGCTCTTGCGCAGCTCGGCCTGGCGCTCCACCAGGCGGTGGGCGTAGTGGATGGCCGCGGGCATCAGCTCGGGCGTCTCGTCGCAGGCGTAGCCGAACATCAGGCCCTGGTCGCCGGCGCCGGTGTTCAGGTGGTCGTCGCTGGCATGGTCCACGCCCTGGGCGATGTCGTTGCTCTGCTTGTCGTAGCAGACCATCACCGCGCAGCCCTTGTAGTCGATGCCGTACTCGGTGTTGTCGTAGCCGATGCGCTTGATGGTGTCGCGCGCGACCTGGATGTAGTCGACGTGCGCGTTGGTGGTGATCTCGCCGGCCAGCACCACGAGGCCGGTGTTGGTCAGCGTCTCGGCGGCCACGCGGCTGCGCGGGTCCTGCGCGAAGATCGCGTCGAGGATGGCATCGGAGATCTGGTCGGCCACCTTGTCCGGATGGCCCTCGGACACCGATTCAGAGGTGAAGAGATAGTCGTTCGCCACTTGCATACACTCCAGGTTGGTTGAAAAGCCGCGTCGCCGTTTCAACCGCAACTTCAACATCTGGAATGGCGGCGAACGCTTTAGCGGTATTTGGTGTGTGCAGTGCCTCGGCACCATCCACACGGCGAGATCTCTCCCGCATCGCCCCGCAAGTTGTCCTTTAACTCGGCGATGCTGCCAGTATACGAAACATGCTTTCGCTGATCCGCTGGCTGTCGCGGCGCGGTTTGCCCACTTTGCACGCGCTGGGCACCTGTCTGGGGTGGCTGGCGTGGTTGACATCGCCCACCTACCGCCACCATGTGCGCGCCCATCTGGCCCAGGCCGGTCACGGCCCGCAGGTGCGCCGCCAGGCCGTGGCCGAGGCCGGCCGCATGGTGGCCGAGCTGCCCTGGTTGTGGCTGCGCCCGGTCGGCCGGCCGCTGGGCACGGCGGTGCAGTGGCAGGGCGACGCGCTGATCGCCCAGGCGCTGGACGATGGCCGCGGCCTGGTGCTGCTGACGCCGCATCTCGGCTGCTTCGAGGTCTGCGCGCAGGCGATCGCCGAGCGCTTCGGCCACCGCGCCAAGCTGACGGCGATGTACCGTCCGGCGCGCCAGCCCTGGCTGCGCAGCCTGGAGGAGACCGCCCGCGCCCGCCCTGGCCTGGCCACGGTGCCGGCGGCGCTGGCCGGTGTGCGGCAGATGATCCGCGCGCTGCGCCGCGGCGAGGCGGTGGGCCTGCTGCCCGACCAGGTGCCGCCCGATGGCATGGGTGTGTGGGCGCCGTTCTTCGGCCGCCCGGCCTACACCATGACGTTGGCCGCCCGCCTGGTGCAGCAGACCGGTGCCGCCCTGCTGCTGATCTGGGCCGAGCGCCTGCCGGCCGGCCGCGGCTGGGTGCTGCGCGTCAGCCCCGGCCCGGCCCTGCCCACCACCGCCGCCGATGACGAGGCGCTGCAGATCGCCTGCGCTACCACCGTCAACCAGGCGATGGAACAGTTGATCGGCGCCTGCCCGGGCCAGTACCTGTGGGGCTACAACCGCTACAAGCAGCCGCGCCGTGCCCACCACGCCACCGGCGAGGAGGCTGCGCCATGATCGGCACGCTGGCCGCGCGGGCCGTGCTGGGCGCGTTGTGGCTGTTTCAGCAGCTGCCACTGGTGGTGCAGGCGGCGCTGGGCCGCGGCCTGGGCGCGGTGCTGTACAGGCTGGCCGGCTCGCGTCGGCGCATCGCGCTGCGCAATGTGGAGCTGTGCCTGCCCGAGCTGGATGCCGACGCCCGCCAGGGCCTGGTGCGCGACCATTTCGGCTGGCTGGCCCGCAGCCTGCTGGAGCGTGGCCTGCTCTGGTACGCCAGCGCCGAGCGGCTGAAGTCGATGATCCATGTGGAAGGCGATGTCGGCCTGGCCGAGCGCAGCGACAAGCCGGTGATGTGGCTGGTGCCGCACTTCCTGGCGCTGGACGCGGCCGGCATCGCCTGCCTGCTGTTCCAGCAGCGGCATGCGGTGTCGATGTACCAGGCGCAGAGCAACCCGGTGTTCGACGCCGCGATGCGCGCCGGCCGGCTGCGCTTCGGCAATGCCGAAATCTTTGCCCGCAGCGAGCGGGCGTTGCCGCTGGTGCGCGCCATCCGCCGCGGCAGCGCCTTCTTCAACCTGCCCGACATGGATTTCGGCATGAAGGACGGCGCCTTCGTGCCGTTCTTCGGTGTGCCGGCGGCCACGCTGCTGGCGCCGGCGCGCATGGCCCGCAGCCTGGGCATGCTGGTGCAGCCGGTGGTGGCCGAGATGCTGCCCGGCGGCGGCGGCTACCGCGTGCGCTACCTGCCGCCCATCGACGGCTTCCCCGGCGAGGACGACGAAGCCGCCGCGCTGGCGATGAACCGCTGGATCGAGGCGGAGATCCGCCGCAACCCGGCGCAGTACCTGTGGGTCCACAAGCGCTTCAAGACCCGGCCTGAGGGCGAGGCATCGCTGTATGGCCCCCGGGCCGGATAATCCCGGCATGCAAGTGAAGTTCACCAAGATGCAGGGCGCGGGCAACGACTTCGTCGTGCTCGACGCCACGCGCACCCCGCTGCAACTCACGAGGGAGCAGCTGCGCCACCTGGGCGACCGCCGCTTCGGCGTGGGCGCCGACCAGATCCTGGTCGTCGAGCCGGCGCGCAGCGCCGATGCCGACTTCGGCTACCGCATCTTCAACAACACCGGCGACGAGGTCGAGCACTGCGGCAACGGCGCCCGCTGCTTCGTGCGCTTCGTGCACGACCAGGGGCTGACGACCAAGCCCACCGTCACGGTGGACACCGTCAACAACCGCCTGCAGCTGCACCTGCAGCCCGATGGCCGGGTGACGGTGGACATGAACAAGCCGGTGTTCGACCTGGCCCGTGTGCCCTTCGATGCCACCGGATTGCAGCCGCGTCCCCAGGGCGGCTTCGAGCTGTGGCCGCTGGAGCTGGCCGAAGGCCGCCAGGTGCAGGTGGCGGTGCTGTCGATGGGCAACCCGCATGCGGTGCAGCGGGTGGCCGATGTGGGCGAGACGCCGGTGGCCGAACTCGGCCCGCTGGTGGAACAGCATGCGCGCTTCCCGCGCAAGGTGAATGCCGGCTTCCTGCAGGTGCTGGACCGCGGCCAGGTGGCGCTGCGGGTCTACGAGCGTGATGCCGGCGAGACCCTGGCCTGCGGCACCGGCGCCTGCGCGGCGGTGGTGGCCGGCATCCGCCTGGGCTGGCTGGACCGCAAGGTGGACGTGCAGGCCCGCGGCGGGCTGCTGACGATCGAATGGGCCGGCGACGACGCCCATGTGCTGATGACAGGCCCGGCCGAGACGGTCTACCAGGGAGAGATTGAACTGTGACGATTCAAGGTGCCATCACCGAGGGCGACATCGCCAACTACCTGGCCAACACGCCGGGCTTCTTCGAGCGCCAGGCCGAGCTGCTGGCCAGCATCCAGCTGACCAGCCCGCATGGCCAGCGCGCCGTGTCGCTGCAGGAACGGCAGATGCAGATGCTGCGCGACAAGATCAAGGTCCTGGAGCGCGAGCGCATGGCCATGATCCGCCACAGCCGCGAGAACGAGGCCATCGCCGACCGGCTGCACCGCTTCATCCGCGCCATCCTGCTGGCCCGCGCACCCGAGGCGCTGCCCACCACGCTGGTGCAGTCGCTGCAGCATGAGTTCCTGATCCCGCAGGCGGCCATCCGGCTGTGGGGCGTGGATGCGGCCCTGGCCGGCCAGCCTTGGGCGGCCGAGGTGGGCGACGAGGTGCAACAGCTGGCCAGCGGCCTGGCGCTGCCCTACTGCGGCCTGAACACCGGCTTTGCACCGGCCGCCTGGCTGGAGGATGCCGACACCGTGATGTCGGTGGCCCTGGTGCCGCTGCGCTCGGCCGAGGACGGCCCGGCCTTCGGCCTGCTGGTGCTGGGCTCGCCCGACCCCACCCGCTACAGCGCCGACATGGGCACCGAGTTCCTGATGCGCATCGGCGAGGTGGCCAGCGCTGCGCTGAGCCGTTTGCTGCCGGCGGCCTGAGCACCATGCCGGCGCCGCTGGCACCGGCGCTGCAGGCCTTTCTGCAGCACCTGCGGGTGGAGCGCCGCCTGGCGCCGCGCACGCTGGCGATGTACGGCGACGCGCTGGGCTGGCTGCAGCAGCTGGCCGATGACGAGGCGGTGGCGCTGGGCCAGGCCCAGGCCCACCACATCCGCGGCTGGGCGGCGCGGCTGCGTGAACGGGGCCTCGGCCCGCGCAGCATCGCGATCGCGCTGGCCGCCTGGCGCGGGCTGTACAAGCACTGGGGCCGCGAGCGCCTGGTGACGCACAACCCGGTGGACGGCATCCGCCCTCCCAAGGCGCCCAAGCCGCTGCCCAAGGCCCTGGGCGTGGACGATGCGGTGGCTCTGGCCCAGCAGATGCCGCGCACCGAACACCCGGCGCTGGCCGCCCGCGACCATGCCATCGTCGAGCTGCTCTACAGCAGCGGCCTGCGGGTGGGTGAGCTGACCGGGCTGGACGTGGCCGCCAGCACCACCGCCGCCGGCTGGGTGGACGCGGCCGATGCCACCGCCCATGTGCTGGGCAAGGGCCGCAAGCGCCGCAGCGTGCCGGTGGGCGGCCCGGCGCTGCAGGCCCTGGCCGCCTGGCTGGCGCTGCGTGGCACGCTGGCCCGGCCTGATGAGCCGGCACTGTTCGTCAGCAACCGCGGCACCCGCCTGTCCGACAGCCAGGTGCGCACCCGGCTGCAGAGCCTGGCGCGGGATGCGGGTCTGGCCACCGGCGTGCACCCGCACATGCTGCGGCACAGCTTCGCCTCGCACCTGCTGCAGAGCAGCGGGGATCTGCGCGCGGTGCAGGAGCTGCTGGGCCACGCCAGCATCACCACCACCCAGGTCTACACCAAGCTCGACTTCCAGCACCTGGCCAAGGCCTACGACGCCGCCCATCCACGCGCCCGGCGCAAGTGACAATCCGGCCCCCCGCGCCGACGTCCACCATGCACATCGCCATCCTCACCTTCCAGGGCTTCAACGAGCTGGATTCCTTCGTCGCCCTGGGCATCCTGAACCGCATCCAGCGCCCCGGCTGGCGGGTGACGCTGTGCTGCCCCGAGGCCAGCGTCACCTCGATGAACGGCGTGACGGTGCAGGCCCAGTCGCGGCTGGATGCCGTGGCCACGGCCGATGTGGTGCTGGTGGGCAGCGGCATGCAGACCCGCGAGGTGGTGGCCGATGCCGCGCTGATGGCGCAGCTGCAGCTGGACCCGCGCCGCCAGCTGATCGCTGCGCAGTGCTCGGGCACCCTGATCCTGGCCAAGCTGGGCGTGCTGGGCGCCGTGCCGGCCTGCACAGACCTCACCACCAAGCCCTGGGTGCAGGAGGCCGGCATCGCTGTGCTGGACCAGCCCTTCTTCGCCGAAGGCAATGTGGCCACCGCCGGTGGCTGCCTGGCTGCGCCCTACCTGGCGGCCTGGCTGATCGCCCGCAGCGAAGGCGAGGCGGCGGCCCGCGCCGCGCTGCACTACGTGGCACCGGTGGGCGAGAAGCAGGCCTTCGTCGACCGCGCGATGCAGCACATCGGGCCCAGTTTGGCGGCGGCCGCATGAAGGCCATCCGCCTGCGTGCGGGCAAGGAACGCTCGCTGCTGCGCCGCCACCCCTGGGTGTTCGAGGGCAGCATCGCCCGCGGCAGCGCCGATGCCGGCGAGCTGGTGCGGGTGGAGGCGGCCGACGGCAGCTTCCTGGCCTGGGGCGCCTACAGCCCCAGCTCGGCCATCCGCGTGCGGGCCTGGAGCTTTGACGAGGCCCAGCGCATCGACGCCGGCTTCTTCACCCGGCGGCTGCAGCAGGCCATCGCGCTGCGTGCCCGCCTGGGCATCGCCAGCGACGGCCAGCGCCTGGTGCACGGCGAGGCCGACGGCCTGCCCGGCCTGATCGTCGACCGCTATGGCGACGTGCTGAGCGTGCAGTTCGGCTCGGCCGGCATCGAGCGCTGGCGCGACGTGATCGCCGATGCGCTGCTGGCCATCACCGGCCTGACCCGCCTGTACGAGCGCAGCGATGCCAGCGTGCGCGCGCTGGAAGGCCTGCCCGAGCGCACCGGCTGGCTGCGCGGCAGCGGCGCCACCGCGCTGGCCATCACCGAGCATGGCTGGCAGCTGGGCCTGGACGTGGCCCTGGGCCACAAGACCGGCTACTACCTGGACCAGCGGGAGAACCGCCACCGCTTTGCCCAGCTGGTGCGCCAGCTGGGCTGCCGCACGGTGCTGAACTGCTACAGCTACACCGGCGGCTTCAGCGTGGCGGCGCTGGCTGGCGGCGCGCAGCAGGTCACCACGGTGGATTCATCGGCCCCGGCGCTGGACCAGGCGCGCGACAACCTGCGCCGCAACGGCTTCGACGACACCGCGCATGCCTTCGTGGATGCCGACGTCAATGCCTACCTGCGCCAATGCCTGGCCGAAGGCCGCAGCTTCGATGCCATCGTGCTCGACCCGCCGAAGTTCGCGCCCACGGCGGCCCATGCCGAGCGCGCCGCCCGCGCCTACAAGGACATCAACCGCCTGGGGCTGAAGCTGCTGGCGCCGGGCGGCCTGCTGCTGACCTTCAGCTGCTCGGGCGGCATCTCCGCCGACCTGTTCCACAAGATCGTGGCTGGTGCCGGCATCGACGCCGGGGTCAACGCCGCCATCCTGCAGCGGCTGGAGGGTGCGCCCGACCACCCGACGACGCTGGAATTTCCCGAGGGCGAGTACCTGAAGGGCCTGGCGCTGCTCAGGCTGTAGTGCCCAGTTGCACCGCCGGCGCGAACTTGGCCCGGTGGGTGGCGAAGAAGGCCTTGACGTTGCGCACATTGGCATCTTGGGTGAACAGGCGCTGCACCAGCGCGTGGTAGGCCGCCATGTCGGGCAGCCACAGCACCAGCACCAGATCGGGCCCGGGCGAGACGCGGTAGCACTGCTGCACCGGGCTCTCAGCCACTGCGCGGGCCTCGAAGGCGGCCACATGCTCGGCGCCCTGGCGGTCGAGCGTGATCTCGGCGATCACGCTCAAGCCGCCCACCTTGCCCGGGGCCACGATGGCCACCTGCCGCTCGATGATGCCGGCCTCCACCAGCCGCCGCACCCGGCGCAGTGCGGTGGCCGGCGAGACATGCGCCGCCTCGGCCAACGCCTGGTTGGAACGTGATGCATCGTCCTGCAGCAGGGCCAGCAGGCGCAGATCGACGGCATCGAGCAGATTGGTTTCGATGGAATCAGCCATGAGAACCTGATTGTGGCAATAAAATTGCACGACTCAACAGATTCGACGAAACATTGCATGAGGCGGTGCATTTCGCACGCTTCTTTCTTTGGCTGTTGACTACGATGCGCCCCTGTCTGAACTTCAGGAACCAACACCATGTGTGGCATCGTCGGCGCCGTCAGCACCCGCAACATCGTCCCCGTCCTCGTCGAGGGCCTGAAGCGGCTGGAATACCGCGGCTATGACAGCTGCGGCGTGGCGGTGCACCAGGGCGGCGAACTGCGCCGCACCCGCAGCACCAGCCGGGTGGCCGAGCTGGACACCCAGATTGCGCAGGACGGCGTGCAAGGCGGCACCGGCATCGCCCACACCCGCTGGGCCACCCATGGCGCGCCGGCCGTGCACAACGCCCACCCGCATTTTTCAGGCAAGCGCATCGGCCTGGTTCACAACGGCATCATCGAAAACCATGACGAACTGCGCGCCGAGCTGCAGAACAAGGGCTACGTCTTCGAAAGCCAGACCGACACCGAGGTGATCGCCCACCTGGTGCACCAGCTGTACGACGGTGACTTGTTCGACGCGGTGCAGCGCGCCACCACCCGGCTGAAGGGCGCCTATGCCATCGCCGTGTTCTGCCGCGACGAGCCGCACCGCGTGGTGGGCGCGCGCGAAGGCAGCCCGCTGGTGCTGGGCGTGGGGCAGGGCGAGACCTTCCTGGCCAGCGACGCCATGGCCCTGGCCGGCGTGACCGACCAGATCGTCTACCTGGAAGAGGGCGACGTCGTCGACCTGCAGCTGGGCAAGCACTGGATCACCGCGCGCCAGGCCGACGGCAGCTTCGAGCGGGTGCAGCGCGAGGTCCGCACCGTGCACGCCCACACCGGCGCAGCCGAGCTGGGGCCCTACCAGCACTACATGCAGAAGGAGATCTTCGAGCAGCCGCGGGCGATCGCCGACACGCTGGAATCGGTGGCCGGCATCATGCCCGAGCTGTTCGGCGACGGCGCCCACCAGGTGTTCAAGGACATCGACCGCGTGCTCATCCTGGCCTGCGGCACCAGCTACTACAGCGGCAGCACCGCCAAGTACTGGCTGGAGAGCATCGCCGGCATCCCCTGCAGCGTGGAGATCGCCAGCGAATACCGCTACCGCGACAGCGTGCCCGACCCGCGCACCCTGGTCGTCACCATCAGCCAGAGCGGCGAGACCGCCGACACCATCGCTGCGCTGAAGCATGCACGCGGCCTGGGCATGGCCCACACCCTGACCATCTGTAACGTGGCCACCAGCGCGATGGTGCGCGAGTGCAAGCTGAACTTCCTGACGCATGCGGGTGTGGAGATCGGCGTGGCCAGCACCAAGGCCTTCACCACCCAGCTGGTGGCGCTGTTCCTGCTGACGCTGACGCTGGCGCAGAGCCGCGGCAAGCTGACCGATGCGCAGGAGGCCGCCCACATCAAGGCCCTGAGGCACCTGCCGGCGGCGGTGCAGGCGGTGCTGGCGCTGGAGCCGCAGGTCATCGCCTGGGCGGGCGAGTTTGCGCGCAAGGAGAACGCGCTGTTCCTGGGCCGCGGCATGCACTACCCGATTGCGCTGGAGGGAGCGCTGAAGCTCAAGGAGATCAGCTACATCCATGCCGAGGCCTACCCGGCCGGTGAACTGAAGCACGGCCCGCTGGCCCTGGTGACCAGCGCGATGCCGGTGGTGACCATCGCCCCGAACGACGCCCTGCTGGAGAAGCTGAAGAGCAACCTGCAGGAAGTGCGCGCCCGCGGCGGCGAGCTGTATGTGTTTGCCGACAGCGACACGGAGATCAAGAGCGAACCCGGCGTGCAGGTGATCCGCATGCCCGAGCACTACGGGGCGCTGTCACCCATCCTGCATGTGGTGCCGCTGCAACTGCTGGCTTACCACACGGCCTGCGCGCGGGGGACGGATGTGGACAAGCCACGGAACCTGGCAAAGAGTGTGACGGTGGAGTGAGGGCGGACGCGTCGCTGCCTGGGGCGTTCTGATGGTTTGTAAACCTGCGTCGATCTTCTTTACATTGCCGACACGTCAGTCCCGCAGCGCTCCCGAAGACATCGGGGATTCTCGGAGATTCTTCTGCAAAATCAATGAGTTAAGAAGTTAGGGGGTCTGACTGGCACAGGATATGCGGATTGGCTTCCCAAGCGGCCTGCGGTCTCGATGGATGTATCCATCGGTCACCTTTGGCTTTTCTTGTGTCAATCCTGTGGAGGCGTTCGTATGTACAAGCGAATCAGTTCGGTCCCGAAGTTGGGCCGTTTCATCACCGCCGCCGCGATGGCGCTGGCGTCGACGACGGTGTTTGCAGACACCATCTCGCCGACCAGCTTCAGCGCATCGCTCGGTGTCGGTGAGAGCGTCACGATCCGCAAGACCGTGGTGGTCGAGGCTGCAGGCCCCTCCGCCGCAACCATCGACGCCCACTTCCTGATCGACACCTCGGGGTCGATGGGCAGCGTGATCAACAATGCCAAGACGGCTGCTGGCGATATCCTGAACGCGCTGTCCGCCTTCGGCGACCTGGCGTCAAGCGTCGGCGTCTATTCCGAGCGCGCGCTGGCGGGCGATGCGGTCCGGTCGGGCCTGACCACCACCAGTGCCACGACGATCTCCGCGATCAACGCGGTCACCCTGGGTGACCCCGACTTTGGTGGCGACTACCCCGAGTCGGGCGACACCGCCGTCGACCTCGCGACCAACAACCTCGCCTGGCGCGCGGGCTCGAACCGGTTCATGTTCGTCCTGTCCGATGCGTCGATGAAGGGGACCGACGAAGCGACCGTGATTGCCAGCCTGGCCGCCAAGGACGTGACCGTGATCGGCCTGCAGTTCGGTGGCAACTGCTTCTCCGGCGAGCCGGGCGAGTGCAGCCTGACCCAGAGCATCGCGGCGCTGGGCGGTACCACGTTCGCCGGCGGCACGTCGCCCGCGTCGCTCGTCAGCGCCATCACGGCAGGCATCACCTCCGGCTTTGCCAACTACGGCAAGGTGACGGTCGATGACCTGGGTGGCGGCCTGCCCGAGATCGATGTTTCGACCGTCTGCGTGTCGGCCGACATTGGCGCCTGCGTCGGCGCGGATGCGATCGGCAAGTACGACCGCAGCATCGACCGGACCTTCGAGTACGACGTGACCTTCACCCGCTTGGCCGCGGGCGACAAGGCGTTCACCACGTTCGCGCTGGTCGACGGCGGCATCGTCGCGCGTGAGAGCGACAGGTTCACGACCGGCAAGGTTCCGGAGCCTGGCTCGCTGGCCATGGTTGGTCTGGCCTTGGCCGGTCTGGCGGCGGCCCGTCGGCGTCGCGCCTGACCTGGCGCTGTTGAGGAAGCGGGCGGCAGGTCAACCTGCAGCCCGGCTGGCCTCCAAGCAGAACCGGCACCCTCGGGTGCCGGTTTTTTTTGTGCCTGGCGTTTGGTACGCTATTTTGATCCCAGTGCCTGGAGGCGCGTCCGCGTGTCCTGGGCGTGCCGGAAGTTCGGCGCGACCTGCAGCGCCTGCTTGAAGGCAGCGATGGCCGCTGGCTTCCGACCCAGTTCCGATTGCACGATGCCCAGGTGGTAGTGAAAGTTCGGATCCTTGGGCTCCAGCTTGACCGCTTCCTCGATCGAGCGGGCCGCGGCCGGCAGGTCGCCCCGAGCCCGCTGGACCCAGCCCAGGGTGTCGCGCACCTTGGCGGACCACGGTGCCAGCTCCTTGGCCTTCTGGGCCCAGACCAGGCCCTGATCCAGGTTGGTCTTGCGGTTGGCGGACATGAAGGCCAGGTTGTTGTACGCGATGAACGAACCGGGATCGCGCTTCACCACCTCGACATAGGCGGCTTCCGCCTCCTGCCACCGGCTGGCACCTTCGTTGGCCACGCCGATCCGCAGCAGCACGGGTGCCGGATCCTTGACCTTGCCGATCGCCGAGCGGAAGACTGCAATGGCCTTGTCGATCTCATTGCGCGCCAGGTACAGGTCGCCCTGGTCCAGGTAGGCCTGCAGATAGTCCGGCGCCACCGCGATCGCGCGCTGGTGGTGCTTGACGGCTTCGTCGAATTTTCCCTGCCTGGCCCACAGCCGCGCCAGTGCATGCAGCGGCTGCGGATTGGTCGGCGCGGCCTTGGCAGCACCTTCCAGCACGGCTTGCGCCTCGGCGTTCTTGCCGAGCCCGGCCAGTGCGCGCGCGAGCCCGATCTGCGCCTGGACATTGCCTTTCTCGACCTCGATGGCCCGCCGGAACACGCCTTCGGCCTTGGCGACCGTGGCGGACCGGGCCAGGTACAGCTCGCCGAGCATGGCGAGCGCCTGCGCCGACTGCGGCGCGACCTCGACCGCCTGCGTCAAGGACTTTTCCGCCTCGGCGATCCGGCCTTTCGCGGCCAGCCACTTGCCCATGTTCAGCAACAGCAGCAGGTCACGCGGAGCAGCTTGCAGCCCCTTGCGCAGCCACGCCTCGGCCTGGGCGTCGTCGCCCTTGCGGCTGGCCGCTTCGGCCAGGCCCAGATAGCCGGCGGATGCCGTGGGATCGAGCGCCACCGCGGCCTTGAACGCCGTCTCGGCGGCAGCGAGATTGCCTTGCTCCAGCGCTGCCAGACCTTCGTCGATGCGCGGCTTTGACACGCTCGGCTGACTGGGTTGGCCCGTCGGCACTTCCTGCAGGATCATGGGTGCCGCGGAGGCCAGCGATATCTGCAGTGCGGCGGCGATCGCTGACGCCGTCATGATCTTTCGGTGGATGGTCATCTCCCTGCTCGCTTGGGTACTGCGCGGATCGGTGGGCCGTGACGGCGCGATGGCGGCTGTTGGGGCTCGGTGCGCCGCCGCGTGGACCGCAACCGAGTATAGGCAGGATGGTGTCCATGCACGTTGGGGACGCGGGCCTGCTGCGCACAGGACCGGCGCGGCGCCAGCACCGTGGCCGCCCTGTCAGGCGGGCGCACCCATCCTGGCCACCAGGTCGGCCCGTTCAGCCCGCCGCGACAACACCAGCGCCCCCAGGCTGCAGCCCACGAAGCCCAGCGCCACCGCCGGCAGCGACCACGGCCCCAGGTCCAGCCAGGCCTGGCTGCCGGCCGCCGCGCCGAGTGACATGCCCACATACAGCGCCGAGGCATTGATCGCCAGCAGCAGGTTGCGCAAGTCTGGCGCCAGGCCGATCAGCCGCTTCTGCTGCGGCGCGTAGAAGCCCATGCCGGCCAGCGACCAGGCTGCGTAGGCGGCGATGCCCAGCCAGGGCAAGCCGGGCAGCAGCAGCAGCGCGCCGCTGGCGCAGCCCATGCCCAGCACCGACCATTGCAGGCTGCGCGCCGCACCCAGGCGGTCGCCCAGGCGGCCGGCCAGCAGGTTGCCGGCCACGCCGCTCAGCCCGCCCACCAGCAGCGCCAGGGACAGCTGCGCCGGCGGCAGGCCATAGCGCTGCTGCAGATAGGGCGCCACCAGCGCAAACAGCGCAAATTGCGCCGACATGTGGCACACCGACATCGCCACCGCCCAGGCCGCCGCCCGCTGGCGGAACACCTGACCGAAGCTGGCCAGCGTGGTGCCCGGCGCGGCGCGCCGGTCGGTCACCAGCACCGCCACCAGCAGCGTCACCACCACGGCCAGCACCGCCAGCGCATTGAACATCGTGCGCCAGCCCCACAACGCGCCCAGCCAGGCGGTCAGCGGCAGGCCCAGCACGCTGGCCAGCGTCATGCCGCCGAAGACCACCGCCAGGGCCTGGCCCTGGCGCTCCGGCGGCACCATGCCGGCGCCCAGGCCCGAGGCCACGGGCCCCACTGCTGCCGCGCCCAGCGCCAGCAGCACCCGCGCCGCCACCACACCGCCATAGCTGGGTGCCAGCGCGCTCAGCACGCAGCCGGCGGCCATGGTGGCCAGGCCGCCCAGCAGCAGGGTGCGCCGCGGCAGCCTGCCGGCGGCCACCTGCAGCAGCGGTGCGGCCAGCGCGAAGGTGATGGCGAAGACGGTGATCAGCACCGCCACGTCGGGCTGGGACACGCCCAGGTCGGTGGCCATCGGCAGCACCAGGCCCACCACCGCGATCGACGATGTGCCCATGGTGAAGTACGCCAGCGACAGCGACCACAGGCCAAGGCTGTGGTGTCCGGGGGGTGTCGCCGCGCTCGCCATGCTGCGGGCCATCGTAGTCGACGCCTGCGTGCCGGCTGTCACCTGGGCGCGGGCCGACGCCGACAGCGGCCGCCAGAATCAACCGCACCCCCACCAACGGAGCGCGTCCATGCACGACATCCTCATCCAGGGCGGCACCGTCGTCGACGGCACCGGCGCGCCAGCCCGCCAGGCCGATGTGGCGGTGCAGGGCGGGCGCATCGTGGCGGTGGGCAGCGGCCTGGGCGCGGCGCGGCGGGTGATCGACGCCAGCGGCCTGCTGGTGACGCCCGGCTTCGTCGACATCCACACCCACTACGACGGCCAGGCCACCTGGGACAGCGCGCTCACGCCCAGCTGTTGGCATGGCGTGACCACGGCGGTGTTCGGCAACTGCGGCGTCGGCTTCGCGCCGGTGAAGCCCGGCGCTCGTGATTACCTGATCAACCTGATGGAGGGCGTGGAAGACATCCCCGGCACGGTGCTGGCCGAAGGCATCAGCTGGAACTGGGAGTCCTTCCCCGAGTACCTGGACGCGCTGGAGGCCCGCCAGTACACGATGGACATCGGCGCCCAGCTGCCGCATGCCGCGCTGCGCTTCTACGCCATGGGCGAGCGCGGCGCCGAGCACCTGGCCCGGCCCGCCGAGGCCGAGCTGGCGCAGATGGGCGCGCTGGCCGAAGAGGCGCTGCGCGCCGGCGCGCTGGGCATCACCACCTCACGCACCACCAAGCACCGGGCGCGTGATGGCCGCTACACCCCCAGCCTGACGGCGGCCGAGCCCGAGCTGTTCGCCATCGCCGGTGCGCTGCGGCGCGCGGGCAAGGGCGTGCTGGAGGTCAACTCCGATTTCGGCGACGGCGATTTCGAGATCCTGCGCATGGCCGCCGAGGCCGCCGGCCGGCCGATGTCGCTGCTGCTGCTGCAGGTGGACAACGCGCCCGACCTGTGGCGCCGCACGCTGGACCAGATCCATGCCGCCCGCCGCGCCGGGCTGGACGTGACCGGCCAGGTCGGCGCCAAGAGCATCGGCGTGCTGTTCGGCCTGGAGACCAGCCGCAACCCGTTCGACAACCACCCGGCCTGGGAACCGCTGCGCCCGCTGACACCACGTCAGCGTGTCGAGCGCCTGCAGGCCGATGGCGCGCTGCGCCAGCGCCTCGTCGACGAGCGCCCCACCGACGCGCTGACCCGCTGGTTCGACACCGCCTTCCACCGCACCTTCGCCATGGCGCCGGTGCTGGACTACGAGCCCGCGCCGGAGCAGAGCCTGGCCGCCCGCGCCGCCAGCGCCGGCACCAGCGCCTGGGCGCTGGCACTCGATGCGCTGCTGGCCGACGACGGCAAGGGCCTGCTGCTGCACCCGTTCGAGAACTACACCGGTGGTGACTTCGGCGTGGTGCAGCAGATGCTGGCCGACCCGGCCACGGTGATGGGCCTGGGCGATGCGGGCGCCCATGTGGGCCTGATCTGCGATGGCGCCGGGCCCACCTTCCTGCTCAAGCACTGGGCGCGCGACCGCCGCCGCGGTCCGCAGCTGCCGTTGGAGGCGCTGGTGAAGAAGCAGACGCAGGACACCGCTGCGGTCTACGGCCTGACGGACCGCGGCAGGCTGGCGCCGGGCCAGCGTGCCGACATCAACATCATCGATTTCGCCGCGCTGGACCTGCTGCCGCCGGAGGTGGTCTATGACCTGCCCACCGGCGGCCGCCGCCTGCTGCAGCGCGCCCGCGGGTACCGGCACACCTTCGTGGCCGGCACCGAGGTGCTGCGCGACGACGAACTGACCGGCCAGACGCCGGGGCGTCTGGTTCGCGGCTAGACAACCGTCACTGCTTGGGCCCTTCGCCCAGGCGGCGGCCCAGGCCCACCGCATAAGGCGCAGCGCGTGCGGCCAGCATCGGGTCGGCCGACGGCTCCACGCCCTTGGGCAGGATCATCGGGTTGTAGGTGATGGCCACGCAGGGGCCGCTGGCGTCGGCCGAGACCGACTGGATCGTCAGCCGGCCCAGCGTCACCTTCTTGCGGTCGTCGGGCAGCGGCGTCACCGCGCTGTCGAGCTTGTCGCCCGGCTGGGCCAGCTGCAGGTTGAAGTCGAAGGCCACGCCGCCGGCGGCCACGCGCTGGCGCAGGTCGTCGATCAGGAAATCGGTGCCCTTGGCCTTGGCCTCGTCGTCGGTCAGCGTCTGCGTGCCGCCCACCGGTTCGAAGATCCACTTGCCGAACTGCTTCTTGCCGGCAGCGTCGACGAAGCCGAAGGCATGCACGCCCCAGTAGTTCACCTTGCCGAAGCTGGCCGGCACCGGCTGGCTGGCGAAGTACTTGCCCTGCAGCAGCACCTCGGGGTTGGCATCGGCGAAGGCCTTCACCTTGTCGGGGTTGGGACGCTTGGTTTCCGCATCGGGCATCAGCGATTCCAGCCGGCCGATGAACTGCTCGGGCGTGGCCGCGCCGAACACCGGCGCCGAGATGTTGCCCATCTGCCAGGTCTCGCCGCCGGGCAGGTTGAACTGCAGCGCCAGGTTGCGCTGGCTGCGGGCGTTGTCGGGCGCCTTGGGGTTGGCGCCGCCCACCGAGAAGCGCACCACCACCGGCACCGGCTGGCCGCTGAAGGCCGACGACACCGACAGGGCGCGGCCTTCGGCGCTGCCGACGAAGCTGCCCACGGCGCACACGCCCTTGGCGCCGGAACGGCGGAAGCCCTCGAACTTGCCGAAGGTGCGCTCGAAGGTGTCGACGAAGCGGGTGGGGTCGACCTGGGCGGCAGCGGGGGCGGCCGCCAGCAGGGCGGCGGTGGCGGCGGCAGCGGCGGTCAGCAGGCGGGGCAGGGCGGCGCGGTGGGGCATGGTGGTCATCCGTGGCGGAGGGGAGTGAAGAAGGCAGCCGGAGCCGCCGGTGGGTGTTACGCAACGGTGGTCGGATTGGATGCGCGGTCCTTACAACGGACAGCGGATCGCCCGTGTGCGGGCCGCGCCGGCGGATGCAAGATGGCGCCGTGCCGCTGTGTTCTTCGCCGGTTTGCCGCGGCAGCCGCGGCGAAGAATGCAGCCGATGTGCAGCCTGCCGGGCCGAGGAGCGCCGATGGAATCGACCGACACCCCTGATCTGCCAGCGGCTGGTGACGCGGCCAGCCATGCGGCCGGCCCGGGCTTCGGCCGGCTGCTGCAGCGCTACTTGCTGCCGGTGGGCCTGTGTGACACGCCCAGTGGCGACCTCTTCGCCGAGCGCGCGGCGCTGGAGCACAACAAGCAGATCCTGCGGCGCTGGATGCCGCACTACGCGAAGGTGCACACCGTGCTGGCCGGCAGCCTGCTGACAGTCTGCACCGGCGCCCATGCCAGCGAGGTGCCGGGCTGGGTGGTGGCCGCCGCGGCCATCACCACCGTGGGAGAGCTGGCCCTGGCCATCACCTTCGGCTGCATCGCCCTGGTGCTGCGCCTGGGCCGCGACTGACAGCCCGCCCGCTGGCCGGCGGGGCGGGAATCAGGGCCGGGCGAGTGCGCGGGCCAGGGCCGGGCGGCCGTGGCAGGCATCGGCCCAACGCTGCACATGGGCGTGCTCGCTGTAGCCGAAGCCGATGTTCTTCATCAGGTGCATCACGGCGGCCACATTGAGATCGGCCACGCTGAACTGGTCGCCCAGCAGGTAGGGCCGCTGCGCCAGCGCGGCATCCAGCACCCGCAGCGGCCGCTGCAGGCCCTTGGTGGCGCCTTCGACCACCTTGGGGTTGCGCTTCTCCTCCGGCGTGAACAGCTTCTGCACCACGATCTGCATCTGCAGCGGCTCGATCTCGCTGATGCCCCACACGCTCCACTGCCAGGCGCGGGCCTCGTCGGCCGGGTTGGCCGGGTACAGCGCGCCGCCGTAGCGCTTGGCCAGGTACAGGTTGATCGCCATCGACTCGCACAGCGTCAGGTCGCCATCCACCAGCGCCGGGATGCGGCCGTTGGGGTTGACGGCCAGGTACTCGGGCGCCTTGGAGTCGGGCCCGTAGGTGGTGGGCACGTGGGTGAAGGCGATGCCGGTTTCCTCGATGCCCCACAGCGCGCGCAGGGCGCGCGAGGCCGAGGTGCCGTACAGGGTGGGTTGGGTCATGGTGTCTCCGTCGTGGTCTGGAATCAGGCGGTCACGGCCACGCTGCCGCGCACCAGGCGGCCAGGCAGGGCGCCGGTGGCTTCACCGTGGCGGTAGGTGACCGTGCCGGCCACGATGGTGGCCACATAGCCGCTGGCGCGCTGGTGCATGCGGCGCCCGCCCGCTGGCAGGTCATGCACGACGGTGGGCACATGCACCTGCAGCCGGGCCAGGTTGATGACGTTGATGTCGGCCTTGGCGCCGGGCACCAGGCGGCCACGGTCGGCCAAGCCGGCCAGGTTGGCCGGCACGCTGGTGAGCGCGGCCACCGCCTGCGGCAGCGGGATGCGGTCGGCCTCGGCCGCATCGCGGGCCCAGCGGGCCAGGTAGCTGGTGGGGAAGCTGGCGTCGCAGATCATCCCGTAATGGGCACCGCCGTCGGCCAGGCCCACCACCGCCTGCGGGTGGCCCAGCATGGTGCGCACCGCATCCAGGTTGCCGTCGCGGTAGTTGGCGCCGGGCTGGTAGAACAGGGCGTGGCCATCGTCGGCCAGCAGCAGGTCGTAGGTGAATGCCTCGATCGACTGGCCCGCGGCCTCGGCCAGGCGGTCCAGCCGCTGCGAGAGGTCGGGCTCGTAGTCGGCGTCGGAGCCCCAGGCGTAGCTGTACTGGAAGCTCTTCACCGTCTTCAGGTTCACCGGGTTGGTGTCCTGAGGCTGCTCAGACAGCAGGCGGGCGCGCATGGCCGGGTCGCGCAGGCGCGCCACCCGCTCGGCCAGCGGCAGGTGGGCGATGGCCTTGTAGCTGGGGTGGTAGGCAAAGGCGTGGAAGCTCAGGTCCAGGCCGTAGAACATGCCCACAGGGCGCGGCGCCACTTGGGCACGCATCGGCAGGCCGTCGGCGGCTGCCTGGCTCAGCGCCGCCAGGCTCTTGCGCCAGGCCTCGCGGTCGCCGGTGGGCATCTGGATCAGGGTGTACGACAGCGGCCGGCCGCTGCGCTCGGCCAGGCGGCGCATCAGCGCAAATTCATCGTCGGCATCGCCCATCGGCGCCGGGATCAGCTGGAACACGCCGCGGCCGGCGTCCTTCAGGCCGTCGGCCAGCGCGCCCAGTTCGTCTTCCTCCGAATGCAGGCTGGGCGCCAGTGCGCCGGCCTTGGTGCGGTGCATCAGGTTGCGCGAGGTGGTGACGCCCAGCGCGCCGGCGGCCATCGCCTGGGCGGTGAGGCGGCGCATCGCGGCCAGGTCATCGGCCGTGGGCGCACCGCCGGCGGCGCGCTCGCCCATCACATAGACCCGCAGCGCCGAATGCGGCAGCTGCGCCGCCACATCCACATCGAACTGGCGCGCGGCCAGCGCGTCCAGGTACTCGGGGAAGGTCTCCCAGTTCCAGGGCAGGCCGGCGGTCATCACCACCTCGGGCACGTCTTCCACGCCTTCCATCACCTGCACCAGCAGGTTGCGCTCGGCCGGACGGCAGGGCGCAAAGCCCACGCCGCAGTTGCCCATGACCACCGAGGTGACGCCATGGCCCGACGACGGCTGCAGCCGCTGCGACCAGGTGGCCTGGCCGTCGTAGTGGGTGTGCACGTCGACGAAGCCGGGCGTGACCAGCAGGCCGCGGGCGTCGATCTCCTCGGTCGCCGTGCCGGCCACCGTGCCAACCGGAGCGATCGCGGCGATGCGGCCGCCTTTCACCGCCACATCGGCCACGCGGGCGGGGGAGCCCAGGCCGTCGTGCACCGTGCCGCCGCGCAGGATCAGGTCGTAGTCAGCCATGGGTGTCTCCTTGGGGTGGATGGGTTCAATCGGAAACGAAGTTCTTCCAGGTGCTGGCCACGTAGCCGATGAAGGCGGGGCCGAGGCCCTCCTTCTCCAGCCAGGCGCGCGTCACCGGACGCTCCACGCACTGGAAGGCCGGATCGGCCAGTGCGCGGGCAGCGAAGTCATGGTGCAGCATGGCGCCGCGGCCGATCAGCACGAAGTCGGCGCCGTGCTCCAGGCAGCGCTGGGCGGTGGCGGCATCCATGATCTTGCCGGCCACGCCCAGGCGGGTGGTGCCGCGCGGCAGGGCCGCAAAGTGGTCGATCAGCGGCCGGTCGGCAAAAGCCGCATCGATCGGCGGCTTGAAGCAGTCCCACAGCGACATGTCGAGGTAGTCCAGCTTGCCGTCGGCCAGCACCTGGGTGGCCAGCGCCAGCGATTCCGGCATGGTGATGCCGAAGCGCTCGGGCGACAGCCGCAGCCCCAGCTGGAAGGCCGGCCCGGTGCGGGCGCGCACGCCGTCGATGATGCTGTGCAGCACCCGGCAGCGGTTGACGAAGCTGCCGCCGAAGCGGTCGCTGCGCTGGTTGTTCTCGCCATCGAGGAACTGCGCCAGCAGGTAGCCGTGGGCGCCGTGCAGCTCCACGCCGTGGAAGCCGGCGCGCTCGGCGCGCACCGCGGCGGTGATGAAGTCCTCGATCAGTTGCTCCACCTCGGCGGTGGTCAGCGCCCGGGCGCCGGTCTCGGCATCGTCCCAGGGGCAGACCGGCTGCTCGCCGGTGAGTGCGCGGTCGGACCGGCGACCCGAATGCTGGATCTGCAGCGACGAGCCGCCACCGCCGGCATGGATGCCGGCGGCCAGGCGCGTCAGTCCGGGCAGGTGGTCATCGGACCACACGCCCAGCTGGCCGGGGAAGCCCTGGCCGCCGCGCTGCACATGGGCGGCGCAGGTCATGGTGAGGGCGAAGCCGCCGCGGGCGCGCATCGTCAGCCAGTGGTACTCGGCATCGGCCAGCGTGCCGTCGGCGTTGCTCTGCCAGTTGGTCAACGGCGCCAGCATGAAGCGGTTGGCCATGGCCGGGCCGCGTGCAAAGGGCAGCGGGTCGCTGAGGCGGGGGATGGTGTCGGGCATGGTGTGGGAGACGGAGGTGTCAGGTGGTGGTGCCGAAGGTGGACGGCTGCACGCCCGGCGCGCTGGCGCGGCGCTTGTCCAGCCACCAGCCGGCGGCGGGCGGCACCAGGGCGAACTGCGGATCGGCGCCCAGCTTCTGCGCCGCGTCCAGCGGCCAGTTGGGGTTGTAGAGCAGCTCGCGGGCCAGCGCCACCAGGTCGGCCTGGCCCTGCTGCAGGATGGCCTCGGCCTGCCGGGCATGCACGATCAGGCCCACGGCCATGGTGGCGATGCCGGCCTCCTGCCGCAGCTGGGCGGCATAGGGCACCTGGTAGCCGTAGGCCGGCGGCGCATTCGGCACCGGGCCGGGCAGCATACCGCCGCCGGAGCAATCGACCACATCGATGCCGCGGGCCTTCAGTTCACGCGCCAGCCCCACGCTGGCCGCCGGATCCCAGCCGGTGCCGTCGTCGACCGACAGCCGCATGAACAGCGGCTTGTGCGCCGGCCAGGCGGCGCGGGCGGCCTCGGCCACCTCCAGCGCAAAGCGCATGCGGTTGGCAGCGCTGCCGCCGTAGTCGTCGGTGCGCTGGTTGGACTGCGGGTTGAGGAACTGGTGGATCAGGAAGCCGTGGGCGCCGTGCAGTTCCACCACGTCGAAACCGGCCTGTTCGGCACGGGCGGTGGCGCGGGCGAAGGCTTGCACCACGGCGGCGATCTCGCTGCGGCTGAGCGCACGCGGCACGGGTGTGCGGGCGTCAGGGGCGATGGCGCTGGGCGCGACCAGTTCCCAGCGGTCCCAGTCGGGCACGTTGGCGGTCTCGGGCGTCAACGGGCGGCCGCCTTCCCAGGGCCGGCCGGTGCGGCTCTTGCGGCCCGAGTGGCCGAGCTGGATGCCGACCTTGGCGCCGCAGGCGCGGGTGAAGTCGGCGATGCGTTTCAGGCCGGGGATGAAGGCGTCGTCCCACAGGCCCAGGTCGCCCACCGTGCCGCAGCCGCGGCGTTCGACCTTGGTCGATTCGACGATGAACAGCCCCGCGCCGCCGGCGGCATAGCGGCCGGCGTTCATCAGATGCCAGTCGGTGGCGAAGCCACGCTCGCCGGCGTACTGGTGCATCGGCGCCACCACCACCCGGTTCTTCAGCACCAGGTCGCGCAGGGTCAGCGGGGTGAACAGCAGGGGGGTGGTCATGTCGGCGGACTCTAGCCCCGGGGCCGGGGCCGTGGGTGTCGCCTGGTGGTCAGTCGGGAGCGGTGGTGGTCCGCGGGACAGGGGTCATGTCACCGATCCGCCAGCACACACAAACCAAGCGCCAACAGCACCGTCACCAACCCCGCCGGCCCCAGCGCGCCGTACCCCAACGTCGCCAGCAAGGCGCCGCCGGCAGTCGCTCCCAGCGCCTGGCCAGCGTACAGGCTCGATGAATTCAGCGCGATCGAGGCCGACGCGAGCGCTGGCGCCGCCGCCGCCAGCCGCGCCTGCTGCGCCGAGACGAAGGCGAACGAGCCGCCGCCCCACACCAGCACCACCAGCGCCATGCCGGCCAGGCTGGGCGTGACCAGGCTGAACAGGCACCACAGCGCCAGACCGGCGGCCACCAGTCCCAGTGCCAGACGGGATCCGCGGTCGGGCCCGATGCGGCCCACCCAGCGTGTCAGCAGCACATTGCCGGCCAGGCCGCTGAGGCCCATCACCCCCAGCAGCGCCGCCTGCACGCCCGGCGGCGCCGCCAGGAAGTGCCGGAACAGCGGCGTGACGTAGCCCAGCACCATGAAGTGGCCGGCACACCACAGCAGCGTGGTGCCCAGGATGCGCCGCAGCCGCGGGCTGCCGGCCACGTCCAGCCAGGATTGCAGCGACAGCGGCGCCACCCGCAACCCGCCCGGCACCGACCGCCACACGATGGCCGCCGACACGAACGCCAGCACCGCGATCAGGCCGAAGCCGGCGCGCCAGCTCAGCCAGTTGGCCACCAGGTTGCCCAGCGGCATGCCCACCACCGACGCCACCGACCAGCCGAGGAACACCGTGGTCACCGCCGCCGGCCGTTGCGCTGCCGGCACCAGCAGGCCGATGGTGGCAGCGGCCTGCGGCGTCAGCACCGCCGCGCCCAGCACCGACAGCGGCCGCAGCACCGCCAGCACGGTGTAGCTGGGCGCCAGCGCACACGCCACATGGCCGATGCCCAGCACCAGCAGCGACGCGGTCAGCAGCAGCCGCCGGTCGACCCGCGAGGTGACCGCCGCGAACAGCGGCGCGCCCAGGCACATCGCCAGCGCGGCCAGGCTCAGCAGCTGGCCGGCGGTGGGCACGCTGACCTGCAGGTCCTGCGCCAGCTTGTCCAGCATGCCCGGCACCACCAGCACGCCGCAGGCGACGACGAAGTTGCCGAACATCAGCGCGCCCAGCGGACCACGCAACGGAAGGGAGGGGTTGTCGGACATCGGTGGACCGATGGTCGCAGGCCTGGCGCCGCCAGGCTTCTAGACTGGTGACATGGACAACCCTGATGCGCTGCTGGCCGCCGCCACCCGCCACACCACGCCTTGCGGTGACGGCGATCTGGTCTGGCACCGCTGGGGCCCGGCCGGTGGCGCCCCGGTGGTGCTGCTGCACGGCGGCTCGGGCAGCTGGACGCATTGGCTGCGCAACATCGCCCCGCTGGCCGCTGCCGGCCATGCGGTGTGGGTGGCCGACATGCCGGGCTTCGGCGATTCGGCCGCACCGCCCGATGGCGGCGATGCCGATGTGCTGCCCGGCTGGCTGGAGACCGGCCTGCAGCAGTTGCTGGGCGCCACGCCGGTGGCGGTGGTGGGCTTCTCGTTCGGCGCGCTGGTGGCCGGGCTGTGGGCCCAGGCCCGGCCGGCGCGGGTGGCCCGCCTGGTGCTGGTGGGCAGCCCCGGCCTCAGCGCCGAGCGCTTGCCGCCGCTGGACCTGCGCCGCTGGGACAGCCTGCCGCCCGGCCCCGCGCGCCTGGCGGTGCACCGCCACAACCTGCTGCAGTTGATGCTGGCGCATGCCGCATCGGCCACACCGCTGGCCGTGACGCTGCATGCAGCCAATGTCGAACGCGACCGCCTGCGCCAGCGCCGCATGATGCTGACCGATGCGGTCGCGCGGCTGCTGCCGCAGCTGGCCTGCCCGGTGCACGGCATCTGGGGCGC
Source organism: Pseudaquabacterium pictum (assembly GCF_005403045.1). Classification (GTDB taxonomy): domain Bacteria; phylum Pseudomonadota; class Gammaproteobacteria; order Burkholderiales; family Burkholderiaceae_C; genus Pseudaquabacterium; species Pseudaquabacterium pictum. The sequence continues at coordinate 66,988 of NZ_BJCL01000007.1, read as the reverse complement.
GCTGGATGTGCTGTACGCGCAGCGCCTGCCGCTGATCGGCCAGGTGCTGGCCACCGCGCCGGGGCACCGCAGCCTGGTGCTGGTGCCCGAGGCCGGGCACTGGGTGGCCTGGGAGGCGGCCGAGGCCTTCAACGCCGCGCTGGCGGCGGCGCTGGCGGATGGCCTGACCAGGGGCTGATCAGGCTGCGCGGCGGCGGCGCGCCATCGCGCCGACCAGCGCCAGGCCAGCCAGGGCCAGGCTGATGCTGCCGGGCTCGGGCACCGCGCTCACCGGCACCAGGTTCAGCGGCACGGTGTTGCTGATCACCATCGACTGCACGGTGAAGCGGTCGTTGCCCGACAGGTTGGCCGTGCGGAAGCCGTAGCCGCTGATGCTGCTCAGTCCCGAGTTCAGCGTGCTGCGGGCTTCCGGGGTCGTGGCCAGCACGTCGGTCCAGCTGCCGGTGGGGTTCACCCACAGGTCGTAGCGGTTGTAGTTGGCGTTGCCGGCCTTGTACAGGTGGGCCCACAGGGTGGCGGTGCTGCCGATGGTGGCCTGGTCCGGTGCGAAGCTGCCGGTGACACCGCTGCCGCGCACCATCCAGTCGAGGCCACCGGGCGAGCCCTCGTTCGACTTCAGGCCCACGTTGGGGCGGTTCGTGTGGGCGCCGGTGGTGACGTTGTCGAGCCACAGGGCCAGGAAGTTGTTGGCACCCAGGTCGCCGGCTTCCAGACGCACGGTCATGGCGATGTAGAGGTCGCCGGTCTGTGCCGCGCTGAACAGGCCGGTGGCCTGGTTGTCACCGTTGCCGGTGAAGCTGATCGGGGCGGCGGTCTGGGCCACCACGGCGGCGTGCGCGGCGGGGGCGGCGAGGGCGGCCAGCACCAGGGCGGCAGCGGCGGTGATGCGGTGCGGGAAGGGGGCGGTGGTCATGTCGGTTCAGTCCGGTCAGAAGGTTGCAGCCGGCGTCGGCTGCGGATGGACTGAACTCTAGGAGGCGGGCCGCCGTGGCTGTCCCCCGCAGCGGCGGGGGGTGGCCGTGAACACTTCACGCGGGCCGGCGCTGCAGCGCCGTGTCGGCGGTCAGCCGGCGTCTGGCGCCCGGTAGAACACCTCCACCGTGCCCTTGAGCTTGATCAGCAGCGGCTGGCCGCGGCGGTCCACCGCCTTGCCGGCGGGGATCCTGATCCAGCCTTCGCTGACGCAGTATTCCTGCACGTCGAAGCGCTCCTTGCCGTTGATGCGCACACCCACCTCGCGCTCGAAGACGGCGGCGTTGTGGTGCGGGCTGCGCGGGTCGGCGCTCAGGCGGTCGGGCAGGGCGGGGGTGTCGGTCATGGCCGGAAGAATCTGCTGGAACGGGTGCGCAGTATCGGTGCGGCCAGCGCCGATCGGCGCCACCCCCCAGAATCGGTCGATGAAGAGACCCCGACGCCCGGCCTGGGCGCGCAGCCTGAACCGCAGTTTCGCCACCCTGGGCCGCCAGGCCCTGAAGGCCGGCCAGGCCGCGCTGCTGCAGGCCATGGCCACGCCCGCCAAGCCCGCGCGCCGTCCGGCCGCCAAGCGCGGGGTGGCCAAGCGCGCCGCGGCCAAGCGTGTGCCCACCCGGCCGCGGGCCGCCACGGCTGTCGGCAGCTGGCGCCCCGGCCTGGCCCTGGGGCCGGGCGGTGCGCGGCGCTGGCGGCTCTACAGCCCGCCCGGCCTGCGCACCGGCGAGCGGCTGCCGCTGCTGGTGCTGCTGCACGGCTGCACCCAGGATGCCGATTCCTTTGCCGCCAGCACCCGCATGAACCGCCTGGCCGCGCAGCAGCGCTTCCTGGTGCTCTACCCCGAGCAGGACCGGCTGGCCAATGCCCAGGGCTGCTGGAACTGGTTCGACACCGACCGCGGCCGCGCCCAGGCCGAGGCCGATCTGGTGCTGCAGGCCATCGACCAGGTCTGCGGCCTGCTGGGCGGCGACCGCCAGCGGGTGGTGCTGGCCGGGCTGTCGGCCGGCGCCAGCCTGGCGGCGCTGCTGGCGGTGCGCCACCCGGATCGGTTCAGCGGCGTGGTGATGCACTCGGGCATCCCGCCTGGCACGGCCCACTCCACCCTCACCGCGCTGCGTGCGATGCAGGGCCGCCGCAGCCCCGCGGCGATGGCCGCGATGCCGGCCACCGGCTGGCCGGCGCTGCTGGTGCTGCACGGCAGCGCCGACGGTGTGGTGGCACCGGCCAACGGCGCCGCTGCGGCCCAGGCCTGGGCCACCGCCGCTGGCGCGCTGCCGGGCGCCACCCGCCGGGTGCAGCGCGGCCAGCGCCACGCCATGCTGGTCACCGACTACAAGCGCCGTGGCCGCACGGTGGCCACGCTGGCCCTGGTGCAGGGCCTGGCCCATGCCTGGAGCGGCGGCGCCGCCAGCCAGCCGTTCAGCGACCCGGCCGGGCCCGATGCGTCACGCCTGGTCTGGGCCTTCGCGCAGAAGCAGTTCGCGTTGAATCCGAGCGTACTTCGGGCCGCCTGAGCTACTTCAGGCTGTTCGACAGGAAGGCGCGCAGCCGCTCGCTGCGCGGCTGGGTCAGCACCTGCGCCGGCGGGCCTTCTTCTTCCAGCCGGCCCTGGTGCAGGAAGACCACGTGGTTGCTCACCTCGCGCGCAAAGCCCATCTCGTGGGTGACGACGATCATCGTGCGGCCCTCTTCGGCCACGCTGCGCATCACCCGCAGCACCTCGCCCACCAGCTCGGGGTCGAGCGCCGAGGTGGGCTCGTCGAACAGCATCACCTTGGGCTCCATCGCCAGCGCGCGGGCGATGGCCACGCGCTGCTGCTCGCCGCCCGACAGGTGGGCCGGGTAGGCGTCCTTGCGGTGGGCCACGCCCACGCGCTGCAGGTAGTGCTCGGCGCGGTCGCGGGCCTCGGCCTTGGCCAGGCCCAGCACCTGCACCGGCGCCTCCATCACGTTCTGCAGCGCCGTCATGTGGGCCCACAGGTTGAAGTGCTGGAACACCATGGACACCTGCGTGCGCAGCCGCTGCAGTTGGGCCGCATCGCGCGCCTTCAGCGCGCCATCGCGGCCAGGCACCAGGTCCAGGGCCTCGCCGTCGACGGTGATGCTGCCGGCGTTGGGCGCCTCCAGCAGGTTCAGGCAGCGCAGGAAGGTGCTCTTGCCCGAGCCGCTGCTGCCGATCATCGAGATCACGTCGCCCTGGCGGGCGCAGACGCTGACGCCCTTGAGCACCTCGTTGGCGCCAAAGCGCTTGGTCAGGCCCTCGGCCAGCAGCAGCGGGGGGGTCTTGGTGGGATCCATCAGGGGCTCAGCAGGGTTCCGGTGCGTTGCAGCGTGGTGCCGGCGATCTTCGCCAGCCGCTTGCCGGGCCAGGCCCAGCGTGTGCCGCAGCGAGCATAGAGCACGCCGGCCGACCGGGCCCGCACCGGCGTGTGGGCGCCGCTGTCCACGTCGACGATGTCGGCCACCAGTTCACCGGCGGCCACCTCCTGGCCGGGCTCGACATGGAACACCAGCACGCCGGCACAGGGCGCGGTGACCGGCTCCGAGCTTGCCAGCGGCGTGGGCGCGCAACGCGGCGCCGGCAACGGCGCCGGCGTGCCGGCCACCAGGCCGCGGCGGCGCAGGAATTCGATGATCGCCCAGGCATCACGCTGGGCCAGGCCGTGGCCGGTGTCGCGCTCGCCACGCAGTTCCACCGTGGCGCTGAAGCAGGCCAGCGGGATGGGCCGGTCGGCAAAGCGATCGGCCAGCACCAGCCAGGGGCGGCTGCAGGCCTCGTCGAACGGGCCGTCGCCCGACTCGGTGGCCAGCAGAACCGCCCGCGCGCCCAGCAGCGCGCCCAGCTCGCTGCCCGGCGCGGCATGCGGCGTCAGCGTGTACAGGTGCATGGCGGCCTCGCTGTCGCAGTGCAGGTCCAGCACCACCTCGCTGCCGATGGCCAGCTGCAGCAGCCGGTGCTTCAGGTCCTGCACCGCGTTGTGGGTGTGCAGCGCGTCGGCCGCCTGCTGCAGGGCCTGGCGCACCAGGCGCTGGTTGGTGGCGGCATCGGTGCCCAGCGCCGGGCCCACCTGCCGGGCCACCGCCTCGGCCAGGTCGACATGGTGGCGGTTGAAGTTGCCGCCGTCGCGCAGGTCGAAGCGGCCCTGGTGCTGGCCCAGCAGCAGCTGGCCCAGGCCCAGCGGGTTGGCGTAGGGCACGAGCTGGATCTGGCCGAGCAGCTGGCCGGCGTCTTCCAGCACCGCAAGCTGATGGCGCAGCTGCTGGGCCACCAGCATGGCCGGCACCTCGTCGGCATGCAGCGCAGCCTGGATGGTGGCGCTGCGCGCGGCGCCGGCCGGGCCGAAGCGCAGCACCTGCAGCCGGTGCTGCACGCCGGGCGCGGCGGGGATCAGGTGGATGGTGTCAATGTGCATGGGCAGGGGTGGGGCGCTGCGGCCGCAGGTGGCGCAGGAAGCGCCACTCCAGCAGCTTGAAGCCACCCACCAGGGTGAAGGTCAGCGTGAAGTACAGGACGGCAGCGGTGCCGAAGGCCTCCGACGCCAGCAGGCTGTTGGCATAGACATCCCGCGCCACGCGGGTGATGTCGACCAGCGTGACGGTGCTGGCGATGGCGGTGGCATGCATCAGGCCCACCACCTCGTTGCCGTACTGCGGCAGCGCGCGGCGCCAGGCGCTGGGCAGCAGGATGCGGATGTACAGCCGCCAGCCCTGCAGGCCGTAGGCGCGCGCGGCCTCCACCTCGCCATGCGGCGTGGCGCGCAGCGCGCCGGCAAAGATCTCGGTGGTGTAGGCGGTGGTGTTCAGCGCAAAGGCCAGCCAGGCGCAGAACCAGGCCTCGCGCAGCAGCGGCCACAGGATGGACTCGCGCAGCGCCGGAAACTGCGCCAGGCCGTGGTAGACCACGAACAGCTGCACCAGCAGTGGCGTGCCGCGGAACACATAGGTGTAGGCCCACACCGCGCTGGCCAGCACCCGGTGGCGCGACACCCGCGCCACCGCCAGCGGCGCCGACAGCAGCAGCCCGGTGGCCAGGCTGATGGCCAGCAGCCCCAGGCACACCTGCAGGCCGCCGGCAAAGGCGGGCAGGCTGTCGGCGATGACGGTCCAGTCGATCATCGCGGTCCCGTCAGAACGTCACCGCCCGCACGCCCAGGCTGAAGCGCTTCTCCAGCCGCGACAGCGCCAGGATCGACACCGTGGTGATGACCAGGTACAGGCCGGCGATCAGCATGTAGAAGGTGAAGGGCTCACGGGTGGCGGCGGCAGCCAGGTTGGCGCGGTGCACCATGTCGTCCAGCCCGATGATCGACACCAGCGCGGTGGCCTTGACCATCACCAGCCAGTTGTTGGCGAAGCCCGGGATGGCGTGCCGCACCATCTGCGGCAGCACGATGCGCCGCAGCACCTGGCCGCGCCGCATGCCGCAAGCCAGCGCCGCCTCGGCCTGCCCGCGCGGGATGGCCAGGATGGCGCCACGGAAGGTCTCGGTCAGGTAGGCGCCGAAGATGAAGCCGATGGTGCCCACGCCCGCGGCCAGCGGCGGGATCTCGATCAGCGCCCAGTCGTGGCGCTCGGCCAGGCTGTTGAGCAGGGTCTGCCCGCCGTAGAAGATGGCCAGCATCAGCACCAGCTCGGGCAGGCCGCGGATCAGCGTGGTGTAGACCTCGGCCGCCCAGCGCAGCGCGCGCACGCCCGACAGCTTGGCCACCGCGCCCAGCAGGCCGAAGACGCAGGCCAGCGCCAGCGAGGCCGCGGCCACGCCCAGCGTGGCCCCCAGTCCGCCGAGGATGGCGGGTCCGTATCCGTGCAGCATGGTCAGTGCGAAGACTCTGGCGTCACTGCCCGCCAGACACGTCGAAGTCGAAGTACTGGTCGGCCAGCTTCTTGTAGGTGCCGTCGGCCTTGATCGCCTTCAGCGCCACGTTGACCTTGTCGCGCAGCGCGGTGTCGGTCTTGCGGAAGGCGATGCCCACGCCGCCGCCGTCCAGCCGCACCGTGGTGCCCACCTGCGCAAAGCCCTTGCCTTCGGGCCGCTTCAGGAAGGCCTCGTTCGACACCACGCTGGAGCCGAAGCCGATGTCGCCGCGGCCGGCGGCCAGTTCCAGGTAGACATCGGTCTCCTTGTTGACCAGCAGCACCTCGCTGTCCTTGTACTGCTCGGCCACATGCTTGGCGCGCGGGCTGTTGCGCAGCACGATGATCTTCTTGCCCTTGAACGACGCCGGGCTGTGGTCCTTGAAGGCACCGGCGCGGGCCACCCAGCGCGAGGGCACGTCGTAGTACGGGTCGCTGAACTCGGCGGCCTTGCGGCGCTCGTCGGTGATGGTCATCGACGCGACGATCATGTCGAACTTCTTCGCGCCCAGCGCCGGCATCATGCCGTCCCACTCCTGTTGCACCAGGGTGCACTCGGCGCGGATGCGGGCACACACCGCCAGCGCGATGTCGATGTCGAAGCCCGACAACTTGCCGTCGGTGCCCAGCTTGGAGAACGGCGGGTAGTTGCCCTCGACGCCCACGCGCACCTTGGCCCAGTCAGGTGCCTGGGCCAAGGCGGCGTTGGGCAGCAGGGTGGCGGCAGCGGTGGCGAGCAGGGCGCTCAGCAGCGCAGTGAAGCGGCGGCGGGTGGGGTGCATCGTGGTCTCCGGCAGGCCGCTGGGGTGCGGCGAGCCGGGGTTGTAGCAGTGCCCCTGCGCCGGCGGCGCGCCCGGCGCGCCGCATGTCCGGGATCGGCAAGCCGATGTCGCTTGGCCGATGCTGGCGCGGCTGTCGACCCCTCAGCTGGCTTCCAGCACCGGGCCGCCGTCGTCGATGCGGATCTGGTGCTGCCAGCGCAGGCCGCAGGCCTGCAGCACATCGTGCACCGCCTGTGCCGACGGGTGCACCGCGCCGATGGCGGCCTGGGCCGCATCGGGCAGGAAGGCGGCGTAGAGCAGCTGGCGCGGCAGCAGCGCGGCCACGTCGGTCAGCCAGCCGGGGCCGTGGCGGGCCAGCGCCTCGGCCGGGTCCAGCGCGCAGAACGGCCGGCCCAGGCCGTCCCAGAACGGCGAGCGGCCTTGCGCATCCCGCAGGCCGGGCAGTTCGGCGATGAGGCGGTGGCCGTTGCCCGTGGCCGGGTTGCTGGCCAGTGCATGCCGCGCGGCCCACACCAGGGCCTGCAGCGCGTCGTCGGCGCCCGGTGCCATCGCCAGGTCAGTCAGCTCATGGGCGCCGGTGAGGTCATTGCCCAGCAGCAGCGTGGCCTGGCGCAGGAACAGCCGCAGCTCGGCCGAGGCATGCACCGTGCAGCCCACCCGGTACCAGTGGCGCGGCGTCTGCAGGCCCAGCGGCGGGTCCAGCCGCAGCGTGGCCAGCAGGCGGCCATCGGGCGCTGCAGCCACCAGGCGGCGGGCGCCGTCGGCCAGTGCCAGATCGGTGGTCGTGGCCAGCAGGGCGGCCAGCGCAGGGGTGTCGGCCGCGCTGGCGTCGCGCACGGTGAAGTGGTCGTCCAGGCTCATGCGTCGCTCCGGGGGGCCAGGGTCAGCGGGGCGGCACGCAGCGCCTGGCCGGGGCTGGCCTGCAGCCAATGCTGCTGGTCGGCCGTCAGCGCCAGCTGCTGGCGCACCGGCGCAGTGGGCGCCAGCACGGCGCGGAAGTCGGCGCGCCGGCCATTGGCCACCAGGCCCCAGGGGCTGGCGCCGGCGGCGGGCGGTGGCGCGGCCTGCGCCGCCAGCGTGGCGCGGCGCGCCGCGGCCACGGTGCGCAGCATGGCCACCCGCGCCTCCACCGTCGGCCCGCCGTCGAAGATGTCGACATAGGTGTCGGCATCGAAACCCTCGTCCTGCAGGATGGAGAACGGCAGCTCGGCCACCGGGTGCAGCTGGCCGATGGCCCACTGCGCGGCCTCGGGCAGCAGCGGCACGTAGATCGGGCTCTGCGGCAGCAGCTCGGCGATGAAGGCCTTGCTGCGGCCGCCGGCCAGCTGCTCGGCCGCCGGGTAGTCCATGCCGAAGAAGCGGCGGCCCACCGCATCCCAGAACGGGCAGCGGCCATGCTCGTCGGCCAGGCCCGGGCTCTCGGCGGCGATGCGGTCGGAGAAGCGGTCGGCGAACTCGGCGATGAACAGCAGCCGCGCCCGCGACAGCAGCTGCGGCGCCAGCGTCTGCTCGTAGGCGGGGTCGATGTAGAACGAGGTGAGCAGGGTGCAGCCGGTCAGGTCGTGGCACAGGTGCAGGGTGTGGATGCGGTTGCTGATGCCCAGCGCCGCGCTGGCATGCACCACCACCTCGTTGCGGTAGGTGTAGAAGCGGTCGGCAAAGCCCGCCCGCGCGGCGATGCCGCTGGTGCCCACCACCGCGCCGCTGGCCATGTCTTGCAGCACGAAAAGGTAGATCTCCTCGCCGCTGCTGTCGTCCTGCGACGCAAAGGCCTGGGCCGAGCGGGCCAGCCGGTCGGCCAGCCGGGCGCGGTCGGCCGGCAGGGTGGTGATGCCGATGGCGCTGGCGGCGGCAAAGCGCTCCAGCGCGTCCAGGTCGTCGGGCCGGGCGCTGCGCAGCAGCAGGTGGTGCGGGTCGGTCATGGCGGGCTCTCGGTCCGGCCGCTGTCGGCCGATGGGGGCTGGTCGGGTTCGTCGCGCCAGGCCAGGGCGCGCTGGCTGCGGGCCTCGCGCGGGGTGTGGCCGAAGCGGCTGCGGTAGGCGCTGCTGAAGTGCGAGCCCGAGGCAAAGCCGCAGGCCAGGCCGATCTGCAGGATGGACTGGCCGGTCTGCTGCAGCAGGCGCCTGGCGCGCATCAGCCGCAGCTCGGCGTAGTAGCGCGAGGGCAGGGCATCGAGGTGCTGCTTGAACAGCCGCTCCAGCTGCCGGCGCGACACGCCGGCCAGGCGGGCGATCTCCTCGGTGGGCAGCGGCTCGCCGAGGTTGGCCTCCATCAGCGCCACGGCTTCGGCCAGCTTGGCGCCGCCGGTGCCGATGCGCGCCTGCACCGGCGAGGGCTGGCGCTCGTCGGCGCCGCGCAGCCGGTCCAGGCCGAAGTGGCCCACCAGGGCCTGGGCCAGGCGCTCGCCGTGCAGGCGGCCCAGCCAGGCGATCAGCAGATCGAGGCTGGCGGTGCCGGCGCCGCAGCTCAGGCGCTGGCGGTCGATCTCGTAGACGCGGGACGACCACAGCACCGCCGGGTGGCTGTCGCCCAGCTGCGGTACCTGGGCCCAGGCCAGGGTGGCGCGGTGGCCGTCCAGCAGGCCGGCCTGGGCCAGCACCGCGGCGCCGCTGCCGATGCCGCCCAGCAGCATGCCGTAGCGGGCGCGCTCCTGCAGCCAGGGGTGCAGCTGGCGGGCATGGCCATCGCGCGCGGCATCGGGCAGCGGCAGGTCGGCCAGGATGAACAGGCTCTGCAGCTCGGGCGCATCGGCCAGGCCATGGTCCACCTGCACCTTGGTGCCGGTGCTGCAGCGCACCGGCCGGCCGTCCAGGCTGAGGCACAGGCTGCTGTGCTGGGCATGGCCCAGCGTGGCATTGGCGGCATCCAGTGCGTCCAGCGCGCCGCCCAGCGCCAGCAGCGAGCAGCGCGGCAGCAGCAGGAAGCCATGGACGAAGCGTTGCATGCGGGCAGGTGGGGTGGGCGCGGCGGCTGCAGGCATGTTGCCAGCGTGTTGCCGCTGGATGTCTGGCGCGATGTCGGTTTTGCGACGGCCACTTTCGGCCAGGCGACTGCCGGCCGCGCCACCCGAGACGGCTGCCGGAGCCCTGCCTAGAGTGCGCCGCCAAGCCCGGCCAGCCGGCCATGGGCGCCCTGACTCCCGCCCACCCACCGATCCCGAGGACCTGCAGCGATGACCCCACGCACCCATTCCGTGCCCCGGATGCACCGGCGCCTGTTCCGCCCCACCGCCATCGCCAGCCTGGCCGCGCTGCTGGCCGGCACGGCCCTGGCGCAGGACAGCAACCAGCGGGTGGAGATCACCGGGTCCAGCATCAAGCGCATCCAGGGCGAGACGGCGCTGCCGGTGCAGACCATCACCCGCGGCGACATCGACAAGTCGGGCGTGACCACCGCCGCCGAGCTGCTGCGCAACATCAGCGCCGGCACCGCGCCGCTGAGTGACGGCGCCAGCATCAGCGACAACACCGGCGGCCAGCGCGGCTTCAACGGTGCCAACCTGCGCGGCCTGGGCGTCAGCAGCACCCTGGTGCTACTGAATGGCCGGCGGCTGGCCAACTTTGCCTCGCCCGGCGATGCGGCGGGCGTGGACCTGAACAGCATCCCGGCCGGCGCCATCCAGCGGGTGGAGGTGCTGAAGGACGGCGCCTCGGCCATCTACGGCACCGACGCCATCGGCGGCGTCATCAACTTCATCACCCGCCAGGACTACCAGGGCGTGGACGTGGGCGCCCATGTGATGCGCACCCAGGACGGCGGCGCCGGCAAGACCACCGGCACCATCAGCGCCGGTTTCGGCAACCTGGCCAAGGACGGTTTCAACATCTTCGGCACGCTGGACGTGCAGAAGCTGGATGCGCTGCGGTCGTCCGAGCGCGACTTCATCCAGGAGCGCCCGCTGGCCGACACCGTGCCGTTCTACCTGTCCAGCCGGCCCTACCCGGGCAACATCCGGCTGCAGAGCAATGCCGGCCGGCGCAATGCCCAGCTGGCGGCCATCAACGCGGCCGGCTACAGCTTCAACGGCGCGCCATTCAACCAGCGCACCATCAACTTCTCGGCCCCCGGCTGCGCGCCGCCGGCCTCGGTCTACACCACCATCGTCGGCACCCAGGCCTGCGGCTACGACTACATGGCCGACACCGAGATCTACCCGCAATCGGACAAGGTCTCGTTCCTGGGCCGCGGCGTGCTGCAGCTCAACGCCGACACCCAGGCCTTTGCCGAGGTGCTGAAGGCCAGGGCCAAGACCACCTACGTGCTGTCACCCAACCCGACCACGCTGACTGGCGTGAAGTGGAGCCAGATCAACAGCCTGCTGCCGCGGCCGGTGAACGAGCCCAACGACCACAGCTTCGACATCCGCTTCCGCGCCACCGAGGCCGGCAACCGCAGCAACGAGGTGACCAGCGATGCGATGCGGGTGGTGCTGGGCATCAACGGCACCGTGGCCAAGGACTGGGACTATGCGGTGGCCGTCAACGTGGCCGAGAACAGCACCAAGGACCGCTACGTCAACGGCTACTTCCAGTTCAAGGAGTTCGACGCTGGCGTGCGCAGCGGCCTGATCAACCCGTTCGGGCCCTCGTCGGCCGCGGGCAAGGCGCTGATCGATTCGCTGCGCATCGACGATGTGGCGCGCCAGTCCACCGGCCGCACCACGGCGCTGGACGGCAAGATCACCGGCACGCTGACCGAGCTGCCCGGCGGCCCGCTCGGCGTGGCCGTGGGCGCCGAACTGCGCCGCGAGACGCAAAGCTACACGCCGTCGGCCCTGCTGGCCAGCAACAACATCGCCGGCGACCGCCGCGCGTCGCTGGGCAACAACCCCGATCCGACGGTGGTGGCCACCAGCCATTCACGCAACATCACGTCGGTCTATGGCGAGCTGAACGCGCCGCTGAGCCAGCAGCTGGAGCTGCAGGCCGCGCTGCGCTACGACCGCTACGACCAGATCGGCAGCACGGTGAACCCCAAGCTGGGCGTGCGCTGGCAGCCCACCGCGGCGGTGCTGGTGCGCGGCTCGGCCGGCACCGGCTTCCGCGCGCCGTCGTTCAGCGAGCTGTACCGGCCCACGGTCAACGGCACCAGCCCGGCCTTCCTGTACGACACGGTGATCGACGACTTCGACCAGTGGCCCACCATCAAGCAGGCCAACCCCGACCTGAAGCCGGAGAAGTCGCGCCAGTTCTCGCTGGGCATCGTGGTGGAGCCGGTGCGTGACATGAACGTGAGCCTGGACTACTGGAACATCCGCAAGACCGACGTCATCAGCGACCTCTACGAGAAGACCATACTGGCCAACCCGACGCGCTACGCCGCCTACATCAGCCGCGATGCCGACGACGTGCCCACCGTGCTGCTGAAGAAGGAGAACCAGGGCAAGCTGCAGACCTCGGGCCTGGACATCGAGCTGAACCTGCGCGGCATCGCCACGCCGATCGGCCGCATGGGCGCCAGCCTGAGCGGCACCTACGTGATCGCCTACAAGCGCCAGTTCGGCAAGCTGGAGCCGCTGGTCAGCAACGTGGGCAAGTTCCTGAACGACCAGGTGATCCAGCGCTGGCGCCACCGCATCGGCATCGACTGGGAGAACGGCCCGTTCTCGGCCACGCTGGGCAACACCTACTACAGCGGCTACACAGACGACAGCTACCTGCCCGACACGGCGCCGCGCCGGGTGGAGGCCTATTCGCTGTGGGACCTGTCGGGCGCCTGGTCGGTGAACAAGGCGCTGAAGCTGCGCGCCGGCGTGCAGAACCTGCTGGACACCGCGCCGCCGTTCTCCAACCAGAGCTACTACTTCCTGTCGACCTACGACCCGACCTACACCGATCCGCGCGGCCGCAGCTTCTACGCCAGCCTGAACTACAGCTTCCGCTGATGGCGGGGTGACAGCGCGGCTGCGGGCCGGCTGTTAGCCTGCAGGCATGAACCCGCCCCCTGCCGCCACACCGGCCCCATCGATCGCGGCCGGCCTGGCCTGGGGCCTGCTGGCCGCGGCCATCTGGGCCAGCTACTCGGTGCTGGCGCGCCTGGCCGTCAAGGCCGGGCTGAGCCCGGGCGACCTGACGCTGCTGCGTTTTGCACCGGGCGCGCTGATCATGCTGCCCTTCCTGTTCCGCTGGGGCTGGCGGGATCTGGCCGGCATCGGCTGGCGCCGCGGCCTGGTGCTGACGGTGTTGGCCGGCCCAGGCTTCAGCCTGTTGTTCATGACCGGCTTCACCCTGGCGCCGCTGGCCCATGGCGCGGTGGTGGCGCCGGCCTTCCAGATGCTGACCGGCCTGACCCTGGCCGCCCTGATCGCCCACCAGCGCTGGACCCGCGAGACCGCCATCGGCGCGGTGGGCGTGCTGATCGGCCTGGCCTGCATGGGCGGTGACAGCCTGCTGCACGGCGAGGGCCGGATGACGCTGCTGGGCGATGCGCTGTTTGCGGCGGCCGGCACCTGCTGGGGCCTGTTCGGCGCGCTGTCGCGGCGCTGGCAGGTGGACCCGCTGCGGGTGACCGGCGTGGTGGTGGTGCTGTCGTTCGGGATGTTTGCGCCGGGCTTTGCGCTGCTGGCCGACTGGCAGCGGCTGGCGGCAGCAGGTCCAGGCATGCTGGCGCTTCAGGTGCTGGCCCAGGGCCTGGGCGCCGGGCTGATCGCGGTGCTGGCCTTCAGCCGGGCGGCGGCGCTGCTGGGATCGGGCCGGGCCGCGTTCTTTGGCGCCATGGTGCCCGGCGCGGCGGCGCTGCTGGCCATCCCGGTGCTGGGCGAGGTGCCGACACTGCTGCAGGTGCTGGGGATCGTGGCGGTGGTGGCGGGGCTGCTGGTGGCGTTTGGGGCTGTGCAACTGCTGCTGGGGCGGCGGGCGGCTTGAGGTGGCTGGGGGTGTGTGGGGATTGCATGGGCCCGTTCAGGGGCCGTTGTGCAGCGGGTGCAGTCGGTGGCCGGCAACCCTCGAGCGCACGGTCTCGGCCGCCTTGCTCACGTTCGGGCGCACCTTCGCGGCTGCCGGCAACGACAGCTGCAGGCGGTGTGGCTGCCATGGCCGGCGCCTGGATCCGCTGCGAGGGGTCGATTTGCCCGAGAAGGACTGGACATCGCCGGGGCTCGACCGAACGACTGCAGCTTCAGCGTTCGACAGGTCACTGCCGACCCTTGCCAGCCCGTCGCCGCGCTCCGAAGCTGCCTCATGACCAGCCCGGACAAGCTGTCGCGGGCTTGTCCGAGGCAGCGGCACCGCCGGCACACATCAGCGCGGGTCCACCGCCGCGCCACGCCTGGGCGACGGCTGGACGCGCTTTCGCCACCAGTCCGGTCGCACCGAAGCGGGGACTGGGGGCAGGCCTGCGGGCAGGCGATGTGCGGTCAGGCGGTCGGTGGTCTCGACCAGGAAGTCCACCCAGGCCCGCACGCGCGGCTGGCGGGCCAGTGAGCGCCGCAACAGCAGACTGAGAGGGGGGGCGTTGAGGCCGTGCCAGTCCAGCAGCACGGGCTGCAGCGTGCCGTTCGCAAGCCCTGGATGCAGGGTCAGGTCGTTGATGCGCGCCGCCAGCTGGCCGCTGTAGAGCGGCGCGTCCAGCGCCGGCCGGCTGTCGCTCACCAGCCAGCCGTCGACGCCGACTTCCACGCGCTCGCCACCGCGCTCGAAACTCCAGCGCCGGATCACTTCGCCGAACGGCGTCTTGAACAGCGCACAGGGGTAGCCAGCCAGCGCTGAGGGGTGCGCCGGCGTTCCGTGCCTTGCCCAGTAGGCGGGTGTGGCCACGACCAGCCAGCGCGTCTCGGCCAGCGTTCGCAGGATCGCGTCCTGCTCCGGGGGCCAGCCGAACTGCAGCATCGCGTCAGCGCCGAGCCGCGCCAGATCGCGGCTCGATCCCGCATCGGTCAGTTCGACATGCACCTCGGGATAGCGTGCGTGGAAGCGCGGCAGCGCGTCGGCCAGCACGAACTGCAGCACGACACTGTGTGCCGCGACCACGATCTTGCCGCGCGGCGCGTGGCTCTGGTCGCGCAGGCTGGCGTCGAGTTCGCGCAGTTCGTCCAGCAGCGACCGCGCGCGCTCGATGTAGGCCAGCGCATGGGCGGCGGGCTTGAGCGGCTGCGCCGAGCGATCGATCAAGGGCGTACCGAGCTCGGCCTCGAGGGCCTGGACCAGACGGTGCACCGAAGGCGCAGAGACGCCGAGGTGGCGCGCGGCGGCGTTGAAGCCGCCCTGGTCGACCACGGCCACCAGGTACTCGAGGCCGCGCAGCTTGTGAATGGCCATCGATGCGCCTCCTTGGCGGATGGTGAAGCCAGGACGCAGGTTGCCTGCTGCCCGTATGAGCATTCAGCTCATGCGACGTTGTCTGCCGTGAGTATTGCCGCAGACGTGAACCTTGCCCAGCATCACACCCATCCGCACAACACCGAACCACAGCCAGGAGTTCCCGATGAGTACCCACCTGTCCCGCCGCCGTTTGCTGCGATTCGCTGCGCTGGCCCCGCTCGCTGGCGTCGCTGCGCGTGGGCACGCCAAAACGGCAGCCCCGCTGCGCGGCCTGCAACTCGTGGTGCCTGTGCCACCGGGCGCGCAGCCCGACGTGATTGCGCGCTGGCTGATCGATCCGCTGGCGCGGCGTGCCGGCGTGCCCGGCCTGGTGGTCAACCGTCCCGGCGCGGCCGGGGCGCTGGCCGCCGATGCCGTGCTGGCTGCGGCACCCGACAGCGGCACGCTGCTGCTCGGCGGGTTGGATCACGTCGCCTATTCGCATCTCAACAGCAACCGCCGGGCGCTCGATCCGCTGGTGGACTTCGTGCCTGTGGGTGCAATCAACCGCGACACCTGGGTCGTCGTCACGGCCAGCGACCACGGCCCGCGCACGCTGGCGGCATTGGCCGAACGTTCGCGCCGCGAGCCGCTGAACTACGCCAGCCTCGGCGAGGGCACCACTGCGCACCTGGTTTCGGCGCGTCTGTGCCGTGCGGCGGGTGTCGAGGCGCAGCACGTGCCCTATCGCGATCCGTGGATGCCCGACCTGCTGGCCGGGCGCATCCACTTCGTCGTCGCGCCGACACCGGCGGTGCTGCCTCTGCTCAAGGCCGGCCGGCTGCGGGCCCTGGCGACACTGACCGACGAGCGGCTGCCGCTGCCCGGTGAGCCGCCGAACGTGCGCGAACTGGGCCTGGCCGACCAGGTGTTCCACGGGGGCCTGTTTCTCTACGCACCTGCGGCTCTGGCGTCGCAAGCGGCGCAGCTGAACGCCTGGCTTGTCGAGACGCTCAGCGAGCCGGAGATCGTGCAGCGCTACCGCGATGTCGCGATCGAGCCGACGCCCATCGGCCTCGATGCCACCGCGGCGATGGTGCGCCGCCGGTTGCAGGAGGTCGACGCCATGCGGCTGGCTGTGTTCGGGCGCACGCGCTGAACAGCGCAGCATCGACGCGGAACCCCGCCTTGCCTGGCACCATGCCATGAACAGCTTCGCATCCACACTACCGCCGGACACTTTCGGCTGGTTGGCGTCCGCGCTGACCCTGCTGACCTTCCTGTGCACGGACACGCGCCGATTGCGCTACACGGCGCTGGGCGCGAACGCCACCTTCATCGTGTACGGCGCGAGCGAGCAGCTCTGGCCAGTTCTGGCCCTGCACCTGCTGCTGGTGCCTGTGAACCTGTGGCGTCTGGCACGGCAAGCGGCGGTTGAGCGCCAGGTCGAATCGTCGCCCGTCAGGCGATGTGGCGGCGCTGGACCGACGGCATGTGGCGCGTGCAAGCGTGAGCCTTCAAACCCTTGCGCTCGGTCCGCTCCTCACAAGCCTGCGAACGCCTTGTGCAACAGGCCAACGCAGACGTGGTGGAGGGGCACCACAGCCCAACAACCGCGGAAGGCGGCTGGCTCGTCGCGCAGGTCCGGACAGGCCAGCTCGACCCCGTCTCGAACCCGTCGTTGCCCGCCAAAACTTGTGTCCGAGGGAGTGGTGTGACCCAAACTCGTCACACCGAGCCGGAGATCCGCCGATGGGTGCTCAATTCGAAGCAGCCGACGGTGCCATCGGACCGTTCGTGACAGTTTGCGGCCGGTCACAGCGGTCGTTCAGCCGCCGCAGTCACCGCGGCGTCATGCGCCTGATCGGTCCCGAAGCCGGAGCGGTCATCGGAGGCGTTGATCCGCACAAGACTGCTTCCGGCCAGAGCCGCCGCGCAAGCGCCGAGCCTGAGCGGCTTCACTTGGTCTGAGCGCGACATCCCAATCGCGGCGCCCTCATCCGCCCGCGCACTCCAGCATCGCTGCAAACCGCATGGCCCTGGCGTCCTCGTACCGCGGGGCGACCACCTGCATGCCGACGGGCAGGTTGCGCACCATGCCCGCTGGCACGGAGATGGCGGGCACCCCCGCATAGTTGAACAGGGGCGTGAAGGCCGCGTGGCCGCGCGGCCCGGCCGGCAGCCCCCCGATCACAGCTGGGCCCAGCTGGTCGACGGGCCAGGCCGTGACCGGGGCAGTCGGCGTCAGCAGCAGGTCGAACCGGTCGAAATAGGTGGCCAGCGCGCTGGTGATGCGCTCGCGCAGGCGCAGCGCCGTGGCCACGTCGGCCGCGGTCACCTGGGCGCCCAGGGTGATCTGGGCGGCCAGGTCCGGGTCGATCGGCGGGTGGCCGGCGTCCAGGTGCCGGCCATACAGCGCATGCAGCCCGGCATGCTGCAGCTTGATCAGCGGGTACTCGCGGGTGCCGTCTGGCCAGGCCGGGTCGGCATCGGTGATGGTCCAGCCCTGGGCGCGCAGGGCATCCACCCGGGCCTGCAGCGCGGCCGCCACATCGGCATCCACCGCGAAGCCGCAGCCCAGCTGCGGGCTCCAGCCGATGCGCAGGGCGCGCGGTGGCGGCTGCAGCTCACCAACGCCCAGGTCCACCGCCAGCGGCGGCGCTGACGGGTCGGCGGCATCGAACGCGATCAGCCGGTCGAACAACCACGCCACGTCGCCCACATCGCGCCCCAGCAGGCCGATCACCGACAGGCCGTAGTTGGGTTCGGCAAAGCCCCAGGGGTGCGGGATCAGCCCGGGGCTGGGCTTCAGGCCGACCAGGCCGGTGTGCGCCGCCGGCCTGCGGGTGGAGCCGCCCGCATCGGTCCCGATGGCCAGCAGGCCCAGGCCGGCGGCCACCGCCGCCGCCGCGCCGCCAGACGAGCCGCCTGGCGTCAGGGTCCGATCCATCGGGTGCCGGGTGGCGCCGTAGACCAAATTGACGGTGTTGCCCTTGCAGGCGAACTCGGAGCAATTGCTGATGCCCAGCACCACCGCGCCCAGGGACTTCAGGCGGGCCACCACCCAGGCGTCGCGGGGGGCCACGAAGCCGTCGTGCACCCGCGAGCCCTGCTGCTGCGCATAGCCGGCCACCCACACGTTGTCCTTCACCGTCACCGGCACGCCAGCCAGCGGCAGGCTGGCGCCGCTGGCCAGGCGCTGGTCGACGTCTGCCGCCTCGGCGCGCACCCGGTCGGGGTGGAACTGCACCAGCGCGTTCAGGGCCGGGTTGTGGGCCTGTACCCGGGCGATGAAGTGCTCGGCCACGGCCAATGCGGTGGTGGTACGCGCCTGCACCTGGGCGGCCAGCGCCCTGGCGGTGGTGGTGTGCCAGCTCATGCGTGCGGCGGGCGGTGGGGGCGGGCCATCAGGGCCGCCAGCGCCGGGCTGATGCCGTGCGCCTGCCGCCCGCCGGTGGCGCTGACGCTGCCCACGCGCGGCTTCATCCACCCCTGGTGCGCCAGGGTCTCGGCCAGGCCCACGGCGCAGCGCACGCCGTCCAGCAGCGGCACGGCCAGCGCCGGCTGCAGCAGCGGCGCCATCGCGGCCATCGCGGCGCCGGCCAGCAGCACCGCCTCGGCACCGCCGTCCACCAGGCGCTGGGCCTCGGCCAGCACGGCCGCCTGCACGCGATCGGGCTCGCTGAAGGTCTGCTCGGGCGTCATGTCCACGGCGCCGATGGCGGCCAGCCGGCTGCCCAGCCCGGCAGCCTCCACCAGTTCCCGGTACACCGGCACCAGGCGCTGGCCATAGGTCAGCAGGCCAAAGCGCGGCGCCAGCATGGCGGCGGTCCACAGCCCCGCTTCGGTCATGCCCACCACGGGGATGTCCAGCAGCTCACGGCAGGCCCACAGCGCGGTGTCCAGCGACACGGCCAGCACCACGGCATCACAGCCCGGCGCATGCCGTGCCACCAGGTCCAGCACGCCATGGGCGGCCAGTGCGTTCTCTGCGCGTGATCCGATGACCTGCGGGCCAAAGCTGCCGGTCACCGCCAGCAGCTCGGTACCGGGCCGGGCCGCGGCCTGGGCGGCCTGCAGCACCCGGTCGGTCACGGCCTGGGTCAGGTTGGGGTTGACCAGCAGGATCTTCACCGGCCTGCCCCGGCTGGCGTGGCCGCTGCGCCCGGCGGCGGCACCGCCTGCATGAAGTGGCGGGCGATCTGCTCGCGCGTGGCCACCCAGGCGCCACGCTGCTGCTGCACGTAGGCCACCAGCTGGCGCAACCCGCCGATGCGCCCGGGCCGGCCGATGATGCGGGTGTGCAGGCCGATCGACAGCATGCGTGGCGATGCCTGCGCTTCCAGCATCAGGGCATCGACGGCGGCGATGGCGTAGTCGGCGAAGTCGCTGCCGCGCACATAGGCAAAGCTGTCGAAGAAGCGCATGTCGTTGGTGTCGAAGGCATAGGGCAGCACCAGCTGCTGGCGCGGGCCGGCGCTGGTGGCCACCGGCAGCCAGTACGGCAGGTCGTCGTTGTAGGCGTCGCTGTCGTAGAGGAAGCCGCCATGCTCGACCAGCAGGCGCCGGGTGTTGACCGAGGCCGAGCTCTTGGTGTGCCAGCCCAGCGGCGGCTTGCCGTGCAGCCGGGCGATGGTCTGCACGCAGCGGGCGATCAGCGTCCGCTCTCGGGCCTCGTCCATGCCGGCGTGGGATTCCCAGCGCCAGCCGTGGCAGCACACCTCGAAGCCGCGGTCGGCGGCATCCTGGGCGATCCAGGGCGTGGTCTCCAGCGCGCGGGCGCAGGCGTTCAGGGTGAGCGGCAGGCCGGCATCCACCAGCACCTGGGCGATGCGGGCATAGCCCACCCGCGCCCCGTACTCGAACATGCTCTCCATGCACAGGTCGGGCGCGCCCACCACCTCGTGGTTGACTTCGTGGCGCGACTCATTGCGCTCGTCGCCGGCGGTCAGCGACAGCTCGGCGCCTTCTTCCACGTTCAGCACGAAGCTGACCGCCAGGCCGGCATCGCCGGGCCAGCGGAAGGCGGGGTAGCGGCCGCGGTAGCCGTCGAAGTCACGGGTGCGGGCGGTCGTCATGCCGGCGCTCCGGTGGATGCCCTGGCCCGCTGCCACAGCGCCCGGCTGGCGGCCGAGGCGTCGGCCAGCAGCTGGTCCAGGTCGGCATGCACCGGCCGGCCGCTGGCCACCACCTGCTGTCCGTCGACGAACACATGCTCCACATCGCGGCCCTGGGCCACGTGCACCAGGTTGCCCAGCGGGTTCTCGCAGGGCACCAGGTGCGGGCGGCGGAAGTCGAACACCACGATGTCGGCCTGCTTGCCCACTTCCAGCGAGCCGATGCGGTCGTCCAGGCCCATGGCCCGCGCACCGTCGATGGTGGCCATGCGCAGCACGTCGCCCGGCTGCCAGAAGTCGTCGACCGCGCCTTCCTGCAGCCGGCCGATGCACAGGGCCCAGCGCATCACCTCCACCAGGTCGGCATGCATGTTGTCGCTGCCGAGCGCGATGTTGGCGCCGGCGCGGCGGAAGGCCGACGTGCGTGCCAGGGTGCCGCCGGTGGCATTGCCCTTGGGCACATGGGCCAGGTACATGCCGGCGCGGCCGCAGCGGGCGATGTCGGCATCGTCCATGTGGATGCCGTGGGCGGCGATCAGGCGGTTGTTCAGCAGGCCCACGTCGTCGAGCAGCTGCGCCGGTGTGCAGCCGCTGCGGCGCTGGATCTGCGCCACCTCGCTGCGGCTCTGCGCCAGGTGGGTGTTGACACGCAGGCCCTGGGCGCGGGATGCGGCGGCGATCTCGCGCAGGAAGGCATCGCTGCAGGTGTCGGGCGCATGGGCCGACAGCTGCACGCCGGTGCGGCCGCCGAAGGCGCCGTTCCAGCGCTCGGCCAGGGCCAGGGCCTCGCCCAGGGTGCGCTGGCCGATGGCGGTGTGGTGCTCCCAGCGGCCGTCGCCGATCAGCGAGAAGTCGGCATCGTGGATGCGGCCGCAGCTGAACACCCGCCCGCCCAGGTCGGCCATGGCCGGCAGGGTCAGGTCGGCATGCACATAGGTGTCGTTGATCAGGGTGGAGCCGAACAGCAGCGCTTCCACCGTGCCCAGCCGGGCCAGGGCCACGGCCTCGTCGGGCGTCACATCATGGCCATGCGGGATGCCGGGTGTGTAGGCCGGCGCAAAGCCCAGGTCTTCGGCCACGCCGCGCACCATGCTGAGGATGGCATGGGTGTGCACGTTGACGAAGCCGGGGCAGGCCACGCGGCCGGGCAGGGCCAGCGTACGGGTGGCGCTGGTACCCGGTGGCAGGTCGGCCTGCGGGCCCAGCCATTGGATGCGGCCTTGCCGCACCAGCAGCGCGGCATCGGGGATGACCGCCATCCCGGCATCGACGGTGATCAGCGTCAGCCCGGTCAGCAGCAGGTCGGCCGGGTCGCTGGGGGGCAGGGGCAGGGTCATGGCGTGCTTTCTGGCGGGCGGGCTGGGGTGCGGGGGGTGGTTCAGGGCGTGGGCGCCGGGTCGTCGATGGCCTCGAACAGCACGTCCTGCGCGCCATGCCACAGCACCAGCCGGCCCAGCTGGGGCAACTGCGCGCGGCCTTCGGTGATGCGCAGGAAGTGGTTGCCGGCCAGCGGGCCCATCTTGCTGGCGAAGCTGCAGCCGCCGTAGGCGATCAGCAGCTCGGTCTCGCTGTAGCCGCCGGGGTAGAACAGCACATCGCCCACCGAGGGGTGGCTGGTGTGGTTCTCGAAACCCACGCCGAGCTGGAAGTCGCCCAGCGGCACCCACACCGCCTCGCCGCTCCAGCGCACATGGATCAGCTTCTGGCGGTAGGGCAGCAACTGACGGAAGGCGGCCAGCGTGGCCGGCGCCTCGGCCACCGGCTCGGCGGTGAACACCAGGCCGGCGGCGGTGATGCGGATGCGTGTCATGGGGGCAGATTCCTGATTGGCAACTCAGCGCCGATACCCGCCGGGCCAAGCGAACGCCGCGGAACCGGCTTCGCCGGGCCGCTGGCGTTGCCCCCTTGAGGGGGCGCGCGAAGCGCGTAGGGGGTGGGTCATGTCAGCCGTGCAGGTGGCTCAGGAAGCGCCGCGTGCGCTCGTTCAGCGGCGCGTCGAAGAGTTGCGCCGGCGGGCCTTCTTCCACCACCGCGCCGTCGTCGATGAACACCACCCGGTCGGCGGCGCTGCGGGCAAAGCGCATCTCGTGGGTGACGGCCACCATGGTCATGCCGCCGGCGGCCAGTTCCGCCATCACGTCGACCACCTCGGTCACCAGCTCGGGGTCGAGCGCCGACGTGGGCTCGTCGAACAGGATCAGCTCGGGCTGCATCGCCAGCGCCCGGGCGATGGCCACCCGCTGCTGCTGCCCGCCCGACAGCTGGCTGGGCCGCTTGTCCACATGGCTGGCCAGGTGCACCCGGTCGAGCTGCTGGCGGGCGCGCTCGCGCGCGTCTGCGGCCGACAGGCCCAGCACCCGCTGCGGCCCGATGGCCACGTTGTCCAGTGCCGACAGGTGGGCAAACAGGTTGAAGCGCTGGAACACGAAGCCGAAGCGGGCGCGCTGCGCGGCCAGCCGGGCCTCGGGCAAGGGCTTGCCGGCGGCGGTGCGGCCGATCGGCTCGCCGCGCAGCAGCACCTGGCCGGTGTCGGGTGTCTCCAGCCAGTTCAGGCAGCGCAGCAGCGTGGTCTTGCCCGAACCCGACGGGCCGATGATCACCACCGTCTCGCCTTCGGCCACCTGCAGCGCCGCACCGCGCAGCACGGTGCGGCCGCCGTAGTGCTTGCCCAGGCCATCGACCTGCAGCACGGGGGTGTTGGCGGCGCTCACCATACAGGCAGCTTTCGTTCCAGCCAGCGCGACAACCAGGCCAGCGTCGAGATGGTGAGGTAGTAGTACAGCGCGATCAGCAGGAAGATCTCGAAGGGCGCGAAGTGCACCGCGATGATGGCCTGGCCCGCGCGCGTGAGTTCGTAGACCGAGATCACCGACAGCAGGGCCGAGCCCTTGACCAGGGTGATCAACTCGTTGGTGGTGGGCGGCACCACGGTGCGCAGCGATTGCGGCAGCAGGATGTGCCACAGGATCTGCCCGTGTGTCATGCCGATCGAGCGCGCCGCCTCCGACTGCCCGCGCTCCACCGCGCCCACGCCCGAGCGCACGATCTCGGCGATGAAGCCCGCCGCGTTCAGCCCCAGCGCGATCACGCCGGCCCAGAACTCGGGCAGGTTGATGCCGATGACCGGCAGCGCGAAGTACACCAGGAAGATCTGGATCAAGAGCGGCGTGCCGCGGATGAAATCGACATAGGCCCGCACCGCCCAGCGCAGCGGCGCCAGGCGCGACAGCGAGCCCAGGCCCAGCAGGCCGCCCAGCGCCACGCCCAGCAGCATGGCCAGCGAGCAGATCTTCACCGTGGTCAGCAGCCCGGTGGCCAGCAGCGGCACGGCCTTGCCGACCAGGGCCCAGTCGAAGTTCATGGTGCTTGCGCCCGTGTGGTCAGCTGAAGCTGGGCACCTTGTCGGCCAGGTTCATGCGGAAACCGAACCACTTCTCCTGCAGCTGGAACAGCGTGCCGTCGGCGCGCAGCTTGCCCAGCTCGGTGTTGAGCCAGGCCACCAGCTCGGTGTCTTCCTTGCGGGCGGCGATGCCGGCCCAGTTGTCGGCGCCCAGGCCCTTGACGATGGCGTACTTGCCCGGCGCATCCTTCAGCACCATGGCCAGCGTGGCCAGGGTGTTGAGCACGCCGTCGACCCGGTTCTGCGCCAGGGCCACGTAGGCGGAGGGATGGTCGTCGAAGGTGCGCAGCTCCTTGAAGCCGGCGCCGCCGCTGCTCTTGAGCCCGGCGTTGATGCGCTCCTGCAGGATCTGGCCCGGGCTGCCCAGCTTGACGGCCAGGGTCTTGTTGTTCAGGTCGGCCCCCGACTTGATGGTGGCGGCATCGGCCGCGCGCACCAGCAGCGCCTGCGAGGCCTCGGCATAGGGGATGCTGAAGGCCACCCGTTCGAGCCGCTCCTTGGTGTAGCTCATCGAGCTCATGATCACGTCGAACTTCTTGGCATACAGCGACGGGATCACGCCGGCCCAGGCGGTGTCGATGAAGTTGGGCTTGACGCCCAGCGACTTGCACAGCACCTCGGCCAGCTCGACGTCGTAGCCGACGATCTTGCCGTCCTGCCGGTAGGTGAAGGGCACGTAGGCGGCTTCGCAACCGATGCGCAACTCGCCGCTGGCCTTGATCTGCGCCAGGGTCAGGCCGGTGGCCTGGGCCCGGGCCCAGCCGGGCAGCAGGGTGGATGCGGTGGCGGCGGCCGTGGCGGCGGTGAACTGGCGGCGGGACAAGGTCATGGAAGCCTCCGGAAGGGGTGGAACGGGCAGGGTGCGCCAGACGGGCCGTCAGCCCAGGCGCGCGGGGTAGGTGTCGGCGGGCACGGGCGTGGCCAGGCTGCGGCGGTAGATCTGCTCCACCGCCGCCAGGATCGGCGCCACCGAGGCCTCGGCCTCGGTGTAGCGGTCGGCCAGGCCGCGGTATTCGTCGGCGATCTCGGCCAGGATGGCGGCCTCGTCGATGCCGGTCAGCCGGCCCTGCTGCAGCACGGGCCGGCCATCGACCATGGCGAAGCTGACGCCCGCGCCGCGCTCGGCATAGACCAGCTGGCGCACCGGATCGGTCAGCGGGCTGAAGGTGACGCTGTCGAGCCGGTAGCCCACGATGTCGGCGATGGCGCCCACGCGCAGGCTGCCCAGCTGCTCGCCGAAGCCCAGCGCGCGGCCGCCGGCCAGGGTGCCGGCCTGCAGCGTCTCGCGCGCCGATAGCCAGCGGCCGGGGTCGTCGCCGCGCAGCTTGGCCACGCCGGCCGCGCTGCCCAGCACGTTCAGCATGTTGGTGGTGACTGTGGAGCAGGAGCCGTCGGACCCCAGGCTGACGTTGACGCCGGCGTCCAGCAGCTCGCGCACCGGCTGCACGCCCGAGCCCAGCAGCAGGTTGCTCCAGGGGTTGTGCTGGGCGGTCGCGCCGCTGCGCGCCAGCGCGGCGATCTCGCGCGGGTTCAGCCACACCGCGTGGATCAGGCTGGTGGCGGGTTTCAGGAAGCCGATCTCGTCGAGGTACTCGACCATCGGCTTGCCGAAGAACAGCTGGCCGGTCACCACCTGCAGCCGGGTTTCCTGCACATGGCTGATGACCGGCAGCGCCAGCTCGTCGGCCAGCGCCCGCACCTGCTGCAGGAAGCCGCGGGTGGCACGCTGCGGCGCCGACACCGACACCAGCACGCCCACGCGCTGCTGCTGCGGATGGCGGCTGGCGGCCAGGCGGCGCACCAGGGCCAGCTGGTCATCCCCCGTGGGGCGCGGCGCGGCGCGCAGCTCGGCCGCCAGCGCGGGTGGCACCAGCTCGGCCACGAACGGGAAGTTGTCGATGATGGGCTTGTCCATCATCGCGAAGCCCATCAGCGCGCGCACGCCGATGTCGTCGTAGGCCTGCAGTGCGGCGGCTATGCGCTCGGCGTCGATGGCGCCACCCAGCGCCATGTCGTCGACCAGCGTGGTGCAGCCGGTGCGCAGCGCCTCGATGCCGCCGATCAGCGTGCGCAGGTAGACCTGGCGCGGCGTCAGCGGCACGGGGATGCGGGTGCGCACCAGGTGCATCCACAGCTCCAGCGGCAGGTTCTCGGTGCGACCGCGCTGGAAGTGCTCATGCGAATGCTGGTGGCCGTTGACCAGGCCCGGCACCAGCAACTGCTTGGGCAGGTCGATCACCGGCGCGCCCTGCAGCGTGCCGGCTGGCGCGATGGCGGCGATGCGGCCGCCGTCCACCCGCACATCCAGCGGCGCGGGCTCGAACTGCAGCGCGTCGCCCAGCAGGGCCGAGGCACCGCGCAGGATCATGGCATTCATCGTGCTTCTCTCCTGGCATGGACAAGGACACCGAAGCGGCCGCCGCCGCCGACCGGCACTGGATGGCACAGGCCCTGGCCGAAGCCGAGGCGGCCCATGCCCGGGGCGACTGGCCCACCGGCGCGGTGATCGTGAAGGACGGGCAGTGGCTGGCCAGCGGCCAGAACCGGCAGGTGAGCACCGGCGACGTGTTGCTGCATGCCGAGCCCGACGCCATCCGCCAGGCCGTTGCCCGGCACGGCCCCGGCGCCACGCAGGGCGCCACGCTGTACTGCACGATGGAGCCCTGCCCGATGTGCGCCGGCGCGCTGAAGCTGGCCGGCATCACCCGCCTGGTGCTGGCGCTGCGGCACGCCACCCTGCGACGCAGCGACCTGGGCAGCTTCAGCGTGGAAGCCTTCTGCGCGATGGCCGGGCACGCGATGGAGATCGACGACGGCGTGCTGGAAGCGCCGTACCTGGCGCTGCGCCTGCGCTGGGGAAAGGACCCAAGCGAACGCCGCGGAACCGGCTTTGCCGGGCCGCTGGCATTGCCCCCTTGAGGGGGCGCGCGAAGCGCGTAGGGGGTGGTCCATGTCACCGGAGGTGCCGGGAGATGCCGGCCACACGTTCCATCACCAGCATCAACACCAGCGTGGCGAGGATCAGCACGCCGGACACGGCGGCCGCCCGCACATCCAGGCTGCTCTCGATCAGGTGCCACATGCGGATGGGCAGCACCTCGGAGCGGGCGTCCGACAAAAACAGGCTGACCGCCACGTTGTCGAACGAGTACATGAAGCCGATGAAGGCGCCCGCCGCCACGCCGCGGAAGATCAGCGGCAGCGTGACGGTGCGGAACAGGAACAGCGGCGACGCCCCCAGGCTGCGCGCGCATTCGAACAAGGCGCCGTCCAGCTGCACCAGGCTGGCGGTGGTGGTGCGGAACACATAGGGCGCGGTGATGGCGATGTGGCCGGCCACCAGCGTCCAGAAGCTGAGGCCGCCGCCGGCCAGGTTGAACAGCATCAGCAGCGCCAGGCCGATGGCCAGCGTGGGCAGCATCAGCGGCGACAGGAAGAAGGCCTCCACCGCGCGCGCCCAGGCTTCGGGGCGGCGCGCCAGCGGCAGCGCGGCCGACACCGCCAGCACGATGGACACGCTGGTGGCCAGCGCCGCCACCTTCAGCGACAGCAGCAGGGCCGCGATGATCTCGGGCGACTCGGTCCACAGCGCCAGGTACCAGCGCGGTGAATAGCCTGGCGGCGGAAACTTCAGCGAGAAGCCGCTGGTGAACGAGGTGATCAGCACCACCACCGTGGGCGCGATCAGCAGCACCCCGGCCACCAGCGCCAGCGCCACCAGCAGGCCGAAGAAGCTGCGGCGCTCCAGCGCCGAGGCCAGGCTCTCGCGGGCGGCGGCCAGGGGCAGCAAGGGCTCAGGCATGCACGAAGCCCCGCGCCCGCCGGCCCAGGGTGTTGACCAGCGTCACCACCACCAGCACCGACACCAGCAGCAGCACCGCGATGGCGGCGGCAAACGGGTAGTCGTTGGCCTGGATCGCCTGCTGGTACATGTAGAACGGCATCAGGATGTGCTGGCCGCCGCCCACCAGGGTCTGGGTGACAAAGGCGCTGACGCTGGACGCGAACACCAGCAGCGCGCCCGCCAGCAGCCCGGGCACGGCCAGCGGCAGCGTCACCTGCCACAGCGTGCGCCAGTGGCCGGCGCCCAGGGCCAGGCTGGCCTGGCGCAGATTGGGGTCGATGTTGAGCAGGGCGGTGATCAGCGGCAGCACCATCAGCGGCAGCTCGATCTGGGTGAGCGCCACCACCGTGGCACCCTGCGTGTAGAGCAGGCGCAGCGGGTCGTCGATCCAGCCCAGCTGCAGCAGGCTGGTGTTGACGATGCCCTGCCGCCCCAGGATCACCACCCAGGCAAAGGTGCGCACCACCGCGCTGGTCAGCAGCGGCAGCACGATCAGCAGCATCAGCAGGCCCTGCCAGCGCGCCGACACCAGGGTGTAGGCATAGGCCAGCGGCAGGCCCAGCAGCAGCGACAGCCCGGTGACCTGTAGGCCCAGGCTGAGCGTGCCCAGCAGCACGCCGCGGTTGAAGGCGTCGCCCAGGAAGCGGGTGTACTGGTGGAGGCCGTGGCCGGTCATCGCCGCGTCGGCATAGGTGCTGACGAACACCAGCAGCAGCAGCGGCAGCAGCACGAAGACGGCAAAGAACAGGCCCAGTGGCGCCGCCAGGCCCAGGGGGGCCGACCGGTCTGCAGGCAGTGCGGCGGCGGCCATCACACCTCGGGCAGGAACACGGCCGCCGGTGCACCCGGGCGCAGCGCCAGGCCCACCCGGTCGCCCGGGGCCACGGCGGGCCCGCCGCCATGGCGTTGCAGGCTGGCCTTGACGGTGCCGCCGCCGGGCAGCGT
The DNA here is from genome assembly GCF_005403045.1 of Pseudaquabacterium pictum. Classification (GTDB taxonomy): domain Bacteria; phylum Pseudomonadota; class Gammaproteobacteria; order Burkholderiales; family Burkholderiaceae_C; genus Pseudaquabacterium; species Pseudaquabacterium pictum. Next base: position 38,840 of record NZ_BJCL01000007.1, on the reverse strand, counting down.
GAGCTCGACCACATGCTGCGGGCCCAGCGGCAGCACCATGGCCACCACCGCCTCGGGCGCGCCGTGGCCGGTGGGCACCAGGGCCAGGTGCTCGGGCCGCACCGACAGCAGGGCCTGGCCCTCGCGTGAGCAGGGTGCGGCCACCGGCAGGTGGAAACTGCCGCCGCTGTCGCAGTGCAGCGTGAAGCCGTCACCGCTGCGCGCCAGCCGCCCGGGCAGCAGGTTGGCGGTGCCGACGAAGCGCGCCACGAACAGCGAGGCCGGCCGGTCGTAGACCGCCTCGGGCGTGTCGAACTGCTCCACCCGGCCGGCATGCATCACCGCGATGCGGTCGGCCATCGACATGGCCTCTTCCTGGTCGTGGGTGACCAGCAGCGAGGTGATGCCCAGCTCGCGCTGGATGCGGCGGATCTCGATCTGCATGTCCAGCCGCAGGTTCTTGTCGAGTGCGGCGAAGGGCTCGTCGAGCAGCAGCACCTGCGGCCGGATGGCCAGCGTGCGGGCCAGCGCCACCCGCTGCTGCTGGCCACCCGACAGCTCCCGCGGGTAGCGGCCTGCAAAGGCGTCCATGTGCACCAGGTCCAGCATCTCGCCCACCCGCTGCGCCACCTGCGGGCCGCCCAGGCCGCGTGCCCGCAGGCCGTAGGCCACGTTGGCCTGCACCGTCATGTGGGGGAACAGCGCGTAGTTCTGGAAGACGATGCCCACGCCACGTTCGCCGGTGGGCAGGGCATCGACGATCTGGTCACCCAGGCGCACCTGGCCCGCGGTCTGGCGCAGCAGCCCGGCGACGATGCGCAGCAGCGTCGTCTTGCCGCAGCCGCTGGGCCCCAGCAGCGCCACCAGTTCGCCGGGGCGGGTGGCCAGGTCGACGCCGGCCACGGCCACGGCGTCGCCATAGCGGTGCTGCACGCCGATGAAGTGCAGGGCGACGCGGGGGGCCGGGCCGGGCACCGGGTGGGAAGAAGCAGGCATGGCGGGCTGGGTCACAGGCCGAAAGCCATTCAAGAAGCATGCCGGCACGGTGCCGGCTGTAACCTGACCAGGCCATGGATCGTCCACACCAGAGATTCGGATTGTCGACAATCCAGTGCGTTGATGCAAACAAACGGGGCGACATGGCGCCAACTTGGTGCGGGTGGGTGCGGCGCCGCCCCGCGGTGTGCGGCAACGCCCGTGGCATGGTCTTTGCGGCTGGGACTGACCTTCGATCTCTCCGCCAGAAAGGATTCCCATGGCCATCCGTTCCCTGCCGCGCCGCGCGTTCCTGCACACCGGCGCCGCCGCCGCCGCCGCGCTGGGCCTGCCCGGCCTGGCCCTTGCCCAGGGCAAGACGATCTCCGCCACCACCTACCCCGGTGCCTGGGAATCCGCCCACCGGCAGATCCTGCTGCCGGCCTTTGCCAAGGCCAGCGGCGGCAGCACCAACCTGGTGGCCAGCCTGGCGGTGGACACGGTCAGCAAGATCGTGGCGTCCAAGGCCAACCCGCCGTTCGACGTGATCATCCTGGACGAGGGTCCGTACCTCAACGCCCTGCAGCACGACATCTTCGAGAAGGTGCCCACCGACAAGGTGCCCAACCTCAAGGACATCCCGGCCAAGTTCATCGACCCACGTGGCCTGGGCGTGTTCTGCTCGGGCCAGATCATCGGCATCGCCTACAACACCGACAAGATCAAGACCCCGCCGCGCAACTGGAACGATCTGCTCAAGCCCGAGTTCAAGGGCCGCGTGGGCCTGGCCGGCATGGGCAGCACGCTGATGTCGGCCTGGATGGTCGAGATCGCCCGCCTCAACGGCGGCAGCGAGGAGAACATGGAACCCGCCTTCCAGTTCGTCAAGCGGCTGCTGCCCAATGTCAGCGCGGTTGCGTCCAACCCTGGCTCGCTGGCCACGCTGTTCCAGCAGGGCCAGATCGACATCTCGGTGCACTACAACAACAACGTCGGCGACCTGCAGTCCAAGGGCGTGCCGATCGCGCTGGCCAAGCCCGACACCGGCTGGATCCACATCAAGAGCTCGATGCACATCGTCAAGAACTCGAAGAACGTGGACCTGGCGGCGGCCTACATCAACGCCGCCATCAGCCCCGAGGTGCAGACCCAGATGGCCGATGCGCCCTACATGGTGGCGCCCACCAGCTCCAAGGCCAGCTTCAGCAAGGCCCTGCAGGCCTACGCGGCCAACACCGCCGCGCTGGAGGCGATGAACGGTGTCGACTGGGCCAAGCTGAACCCGCGCCGCGCCGAGTACATCGACCGCTTCAACCGCGAGGTGAAGGTCTGATCAATCCCCGCCCAGCACCGCAGCCAGGTCGATCGGTGCATCTGCCCGCGGTGCCAGGTTGAGCGAACCCTCGATGTGGTCCAGGTGATGCAGCATCAGCTCCACCGCGCGCTCGGTGCGCCGGCGCTCGATGGCATTGAGCAGCTGCTCGTGCTCGTCCTCGCGGCAGGCGGTGGCATGCGGCGCGTCGTACAGGAAGATCGCCAGCACCGTCATGGTGGCCAGCTCGCGCATGGTGTGGGCCAGCGGCCGGTTGCCGGCCAGGCGCGCCAGTTCGATGTGGAACCAGCCCGACAGCCGCACGATGGTGGGCCGGTCAGCCCGGCCCCGGGCCGCCTGCTCGTCGGCCACCACCGCCCGCAGCGCGGCGATGGCGGCGGCATCGCGCCGTGCGACCAGGCGCCGCACCAGCGCCGGTTCCAGCAGGCGGCGCGCCTCGAACACCTCGCGGGTCTGCTCGGGCGTGGGGCTGGCGATGAAGGCGCCGCGGTTGGGCACCATGTCGACGATGCCTTCGTTGGCCAGGCGCGCCAGCACGTCGCGCACCTGGGCGCGGCTGGTGGTGAACAGCTCGGCCAGGCGGTCTTCGACCAGCTTGGTGCCGGGCGGCAGGCGGTGCTCGAGCACCGCGCGCCAGATGCGGTCGAAGATGGCTTCGCGCAGGGCCACGCCATCCAGGGTGGGGGTTGCAGCAGGGGTGCGGGGCGGCATCGGGCAGGGGGGCAGGAGCGGCGCAGAGGGAACCATGATTGTCCAGCCGTCCATGCAAATGCCGCGCCGGCCTGGCGCAGGCTGAAGGAGACAGCAGCATGAAGCGCATCCGCCTGGGCATGTTGACGCCCTCGTCCAACACCGCGCTGGAGCCGCTGTGCGCGGCCATGCTGGCCGGCCTGCCCGAGGTGTCGGTGCACTTCGCCCGCTTCCGCGTCACCCAGATTTCCCTGGCGCAGCAGGCCCTGGGCCAGTTCGAGCTGCAGCCCATCCTGCAGGCGGCGCAACTGCTGGCCGATGCCCGGGTGGACGTGATCGCCTGGAACGGCACGGCCGCCGGCTGGCTGGGCTTCGACCGTGACGAGGCACTGTGCGCGGCCATCACCCGCGAGACCGGCATCCCCGCCTGCACCTCCGTGCTGGCGCTCAACACCCTGATGACCCGCAACGACCAGCGCCGCTTCGGCCTGGTGACGCCCTACACCGCCGACGTGCAGCAGCGCATCGTCGACAACTACGCCGCCAGCGGCTATGCCTGCGTGGCCGAGCGGCACCTGTCGCTGTCGGTCAATTTCGAGTTTGCCGAGGTGGCCCCCGCCGTGCTGCACCAGCTGTCGCACGAGGTGGCCGCGGCCGGCGCGCAGTGCATCACCACCTTCTGCACCAACCTGCATGCGGCGCAGCTGGCCGCCCAGCTCGAAGCCGAGCTGGGCATCCCGCTGTACGACACCACGGCCACCGCCGTCTGGCAGTGCCTGCGCCTGTGCGGCGTGGACACCGCGCGCGTGCGCGGCTGGGGCCGGCTGTTCGAGGAGAACCGATGAGCTTCGACCTGATCGTGCGCCGTGCGCATGTGGCCACCGCCGGCGACGTGTTCGATGCCGACATCGGCATCACCGGCGGGCGCATCGTGGCGCTGGCGCAATCGCTGGTGGCCGGGCCGGCCACACGCGAGATCGACGCCGCCGGCCGCTTCGTCACGCCCGGCGGCATCGATGCGCACTGCCATGTCGACCAGCCGATGCTGCCGCCGGTGCGCATGGCCGACGACTTCGAGACCGGCACCCGCTCGGCGGCCTGCGGCGGCACCACCACCATCATCCCGTTCGCGGCGCAGGCCAAGGGCGGCTCCTTGCGTGCGGCGGTGACCGACTACCACCAGCGTGCCGCCGGCAAGGCCAGCGTCGACTACGCCTTTCACCTGATCGTGGCCGACCCCACGCCGCAGGTGCTGCAGCACGAGCTGCCGGAGCTCATCGCCGAAGGCTGCACATCCTTCAAGATGTACATGACCTACGACGACCTGAAGCTGGCCGACGGCCAGATCCTGCAGGTGCTGGAACTGGCCCGGCGCGAGCAGGCCATGGCGATGATCCATGCCGAGAACAGCGACGCCATCGCCTTCCTCACCGAGCGGCTGCTGGCGGCGGGCAAGACAGCGCCCGGCTACCACGGCCTGTCGCGCCCCGCGCCGGTGGAGCGCGAGGCCACCCACCGCGCCATCACGCTGTCCGAGCTGCTGGACGTGCCCATCCTGATCGTGCACGTGTCGGGCGGCGAGGCGATCGAGCAGATCCGCTGGGCCCGCGGCAAGGGCCTGAACATCCATGCCGAGACCTGCCCGCAATACCTGTTCCTGACGCAGGACGACCTGGCCACCACCGGCTTCGGCGGTGCACGCTGCGTCTGCAGCCCGCCGCCGCGCGACAAGGCCAACCAGCAGGTGGTGTGGGACGCGCTGGCCGACGGCCTGTTCACCGTGGTGTCGTCCGACCATGCGCCGTTCAACTACGACGACCCCAACGGCAAGCGGCTGGGTGGCCGCGAGCCGCCGTTTCCCTACATCCCCAACGGCATCCCGGGGCTGGAGACGCGCATGCCGCTGCTGTTCAGCGAAGGCGTGCTGACCGGGCGGCTGTCGGTCCAGCAGTTCGTGGCCCTCACGGCCACCAATGCCGCCCACCTGTACGGCCTGTACCCGCGCAAGGGCACGCTGGCCGTGGGCAGCGATGCCGACCTGGTGATCTGGGACACCGGCCAACCGCATGTCATCCGCAACGAACACCTGCACCACAACGTCGACTACACGCCCTACGAGGGCCGTGAGCTGCAGGCCTGGCCGGCCCTGACCCTGCTGCGCGGCCAGGTGGTGTGGGACGGCCAGCACTTCACCGGCACGCCCGGCCAGGGCCAGTTCCTGCGCTGCGACCGCCCGGCGCTGGCGCGGCCGCGCACCCGCAGCGGCGGCTGGCGGCAGTGGCTGGAGCTGGATGCGTGACGACAGCGCCGCCCGCCGGCCCATCCCCCGGCCTTCAATTCGACCTGCTGCTGGACGGCGCCACGCTGATCACCGGCGACGCGCAGCAGCCGCTGCTGCGCGGTGCCAGCCTGGCCGTGCAGGATGGCCGCATCGCCTGGATCGGCACGCAGCTGCCGCCGGGGGCGCGGATCGGCCGCCGGCTGGCGCTGCAGGGGCATGTGGTCACGCCCGGCTTCGTCAACCCGCACCAGCATGCCATCCTGAGCCTGGTGCGCGGTGTGGCGGCGGATCTGGGTTTTGCGCCGTCGTACACCCCCGGCATTCCGCAGGGCACGCAGGTCAACCCCGAGCAGGCCCGTGCGCTGGCCCGGCTGGGCGCCTGCGAGGCGCTGATGTTCGGCAGCACCGTGCTGGGCGACCACTTCGTGCATGCCGATGTCAGCACCGAGGCCATGGCAGAGACCGGCCTGAAACTGGCGCCCAGCTGGCGCATCCACGATGTCGACTTCGCCCGCGTGGCGCAGGGCGACTGGCACTTCGATGCCGCCATCGGCGAGCGCCTGCTGCGCCGCGCGGCCGACCTGCATGCGCGCTGGCACGGCCACCCGCGCGTCCATCCGCAGCTGGCCGCGCATGCGGTGGACACCTGCAGCGAAGACCTGCTGCGCCAGGTGGCGGCGCTGTCGGCGTCATCGGGCATGCATGTCAACACCCACCTGTCGCAAAGTCGGGTCGAGGTGGACCGGGTGCAGGCCCGCTGCGGGCGCACCGCCACCCAGGTGCTGGCCGACTGCGGGCTGCTGAACCACCGCCTGATGGGTGGCCACGGCATCTACTTGAGCGACGGCGACATCGCCCTGCTGGCCGCCGCCCGGGCCACCGTCATCCACATCCCCAAGTGCAATGCCACCTCGGGCCGGCTGGCGCCCACGCCCAGGCTGAAGGCCGCCGGCGTGAACCTGGCGCTGGCCACCGACACCCAGCATGCCGACATGGTGGAGCTGCCACGCTGGGCCCTGATGACCGCCCGGGTGCAGACCGGCGGCGTCGATGCCGACTGGCAGCCGCAGCATGTGTTCGCCATGGCCACGCTGGGCGGCGCCCGCGCGCTGGGGCTGGACGGCGAGACCGGCTCGATCACCGTGGGCAAGTGCGCCGACCTGGTGGTCTTCGACGCGCGCCGGCCGCACTGGGTGCCGCAGGCCGATCCGCTGGGCACGCTGGTGCACTGCGGCCAGGGCCGCGATGTGCGCCATGTGCTGGTGGACGGTGAGCTGGTGGTCGAAGACGGCCGCCCCACCCGTGTCGACCTGGACACCGTCTGCGCCGAGGCAGAAGCCGCTGCCCGCCAGCTCTGGGCCGCCGTCGGCAAGCCGTACTGACCACCTGCCAACCCCCACCGAAGGAAGCCCCATGAAAACCCCGTTCGCCCTGCTGGGTCTGGCCTTGTGCCTGCTGCTGGCCCCAGCCGTCCAGGCCCAGGACAGCTACCCCAGCAAGCCGATCAAGATCGTCGTGCCCTTCCCGCCGGGCGGCGCGGCCGACAACTTTGCCCGCCTGATCGGCCAGAAGCTGGGTGAGGCCTGGGGCCAGGCCGCGGTCATCGAGAACAAGCCCGGAGCCGGCGGTCAGATCGCCACCCAGGCCGTGGCCACCGCGCCGGCCGACGGCCACACGCTGCTGGTCGTCACCGTGGGCCATGCAGTCAACCCCAGCCTGTACCCCCGGCTGCCCTACGACACCGAGAAAGACCTGCAGCCGGTGGCCAAGCTGGCCACCGTGCCCAGCGTGCTGGTGGTCAACCCCGCCGTGCCGGCGCAGAACCTGAAGGAACTGCTGGCCCTGGCCAAGGTGCAGCCCGACAAGCTGGCCTATGCCTCGTCGGGCAACGCCACCACCAGCCATGTGGCGGCGGCACTGCTGGCCAGCATGGCCGGGGTGCAGATGCTGCACGTGCCCTACAAGGGCTCGGCACCGGCACTGACCGATCTGATCGCGGGCCAGGTGCAGCTGATGATCGACCCGCTGCTGTCGTCGGCCCAGCATGTGAAGGCCGGCAAGCTGCGGGCCCTGGCCATCAGTTCGGCCACCCGGTCGCCGCTGGCGCCCGACCTGCCCACCATGGCCGAGGCCGGCGTGCCGGGGTATGCCTTTGCGGCCTGGTTCCTGCTGCTGGCGCCGTCGGGCACGCCGGCGCCCGTGGTGGCCAAGCTGAATGCCCAGGTGGCGCGCAGCCTGGGCGCGGCGGATCTGCAGGAGCGCTACACCGCCATGGGCGCCGAGGCCGGCAAGGGCACGCCGGCCGAGCTGCAGGCCTTCCTGGCCGCCGAGATCCGGCGCTATGCCAGGCTGGTGAAGGACACCGGCATGAAGGCCGAGTGAGCACAAGGGAACGGCCATGGCACGCCTGCTCATCATCAACCCCAACATCAGCCCGTCGGTGACCGACCTGATCGAAGCCGAGGCGCGCCGCGCCGCGTCGCCCGGCACCGTGCTGACCATGGCCACCGCCCGCTTCGGCGTGGCCTACATCGAGACCCGCTTCGAGGCCATGCTGGGCGCCCATGCCACCGCCGAGGCGGCGGCCGAGCAGGCGGCAGGCCATGACGCGGTGATCGTCGCGGCCTTTGGCGACCCCGGTCTGCAGGCGCTGCGCGAGGTGCTGCCCATGCCGGTCACCGGCTTGACGGAAGCCGCGCTGATGAGTGCCTGCCTGCTGGGCCAGCGCTTCTCGATCATTGCCATCTCCACCCGCATCAGCGCGTGGTACCGCGAATGTGTCGATGCCCATGGCCTGCTGGGCCGGCTGGCCAGCATCCGCAGCCTGGGCAGCCCGCTGCGCGATGTTGCCAGCATCCAGCAGGACCACCGCGACGCCCTGGTGGCCCTGGCCGAGCGCGCCGTGGCCGAGGACGGCGCCGACGTGATCGTGCTGGCCGGCGCGCCCCTGGCTGGCCTGGCCCGCCAGGTGCGCGACCTGCTGCCCGTGCCGGTGGTCGATGGCTTGTCCAGCGCCGTGCGCCATGCTGAAACCCTGGCCGCACTGGCGCCGGCCAAGGCCCGCGCCGGCAGCTTTGCGCTGCCGCCGGTGAAGCCGAATGCGGGGCTGTCGATGGGCATCCAGGCTTTGCTGGCGCGACGCTGAAGACCAGGAGGCGCCTGGACGTCTCCAACCGCAGTCGGGGTGCGGCCCACAGACCGCACGGGCTGGTGCGGGGCGGACTGACAGGACGGCGGACTCCTGGCGCATGGGCATCGCATGCATGCCGATGCGACCTGGCGCCTGGTCAGATGATCTTCGACGCGTGCCCCGCCCAGTAGCGGTCCTTCAGCAGGCGCTTGTACAGCTTGCCGGTGGGGTGGCGCGGCAGTTCGGCCTCGAAGTCGACCGACTTCGGGCACTTGATCGGTGACAGGTGCTCGCGGCAGTAGGCGATCAGTGCGGCTTCCAGTTCGGGCCCGGCATCGCGCATGTCGCGCGGCTGCACCACGGCCTTCACCTCTTCGCCGAACTCCTCGTTGGGCACGCCCAGCACGGCCACGTCGGCCACCTGGGGGTGGTTGATCAGCACGTTCTCGGCTTCCTGCGGGTAGATGTTCACCCCGCCGCTGATGATCATGTAGGCCTTGCGGTCGGTCAGGTACAGGTAGCCCTCGGCGTCCACGTAGCCCACATCGCCCAGCGTGGTCCAGCCCTTGGGGTGGGTGCTGCTGGCGGTCTTGGCGGCATCGTTGTGGTAAGCAAACGGCCGGCCGTTGGCGAAGTAGATGGTGCCGCTCTGGCCGGGCGGCAGCTCGGCGCCGGTCTCGTCGTCGCAGATCTTCAGCTCGCCCACCACCGCCTTGCCCACCGTGCCCGGGTGCGTCAGCCACTGGGCGCTGTTGACCATGGTCACGCCGTTGCCCTCGGTGCCGGCGTAGTACTCCCAGATCACCGGGCCCCACCAGGCGATCATCTGCTTCTTCACCTCCACCGGGCAGGGCGCGGCGGCATGGATGGCCACCCGCAGCGAGCGCAGGTCGTATTGCTTGCGGGTGGCCTCGGGCAGCTTGAGCATGCGCACGAACATCGTCGGCACCAGCTGGGTGTGGGTGATCCTGTGCTGCTGCACCAGCTGCAGGTAGCGCTCGGGGTCGAAGTGCTCCATCACCACCACCGTGCCGCCCAGGCGCTGCACGCCCAGGGTGTAGCGCAGCGGCGCGGCGTGGTACAGCGGCGCCGGCGACAGGTAGATGGTCTCGGCCGACACGCCGTAGAGGTTGACCATGATGTCGGTCATCGGGCTGGCGGCGTCGATCTCGGTGGTCTGCGGCGGCACGAACACGCCCTTGGGCCGGCCGGTGGTGCCGCTGGAATACAGCATGTCGCCGCCAGCCAGCTCGTCGGCGATGCGCTCGGCCGGCTGGGCGGCCACCGCGGCTTCGTAAGCCGTCCAGCCCGCGATGGTGCCGTCCAGCATCAGCCAGCTGCGCACGCCCGGGCAGCTGGCCGGCAGCGGCGCCACCGACTTGGTCATCGCCTGCGAGGCCACCACCGCCTTGGCGTTGCAGTCGTTGACGATGTAGCTGACCTCGGCCTCGGTCAGCCGGGTGCTCATCGCGGTGTAGATCAGCCCGGCGCGGTGCGCGCCCCAGCAGATCTCGAAATAACGCGGATGGTTCTCCAGCATCAGCGCGATGTGGTCGCCCGATTGCAGGCCCAAGGATCGGAACAGCTGCGCCACCCGGTTGGCGCCGTCTTCCAGCTGGCGGTAGGTGACCACCACGCCGGTGTCGGCCATCACCAGGGCGGCTTTGTCGGGGGTGGTGCGGGCATGGTGGAGTGGGTGCAGCACGGGCAATCCTCGGGGCGGATGGGCAATCGGGCCACTCTAGGTGGCCGCCCCGGCCTGCCGCTGCACTGCAGGTGACAGCCGCGCGCGGTTGTGGCGCGGCGGCGGGTCAGCCCGCGTTGTCGCGCGGGCGCAGCTGGGTCGACCGGCGCAGCCGCTGCGACAGGTGCAGCGCGATGTTGCGGTGCAACTGCGCCGCCAGCGCCGGCTGCTCGGCCAGCAGGGTGTCCAGCGTGGCCAGGCTGAGCTGGCGCAGTTCCACCTCGCCATCGGCCACCGCGGTGCCGCTGCGGCCGGCGCCGTCGAGCATGGCGGTTTCGCCCAGCATCATGCCCACCGACAGGCTGCCGAAGCGCTGCTGGTCCTGCCCCGGCGACCGGCCGGCCACGATGGTGACCGAGCCGCGTGTCAGCACATACAGCCCGTCGGCGGCATCGCCCTGGCGGAACAGCACCTCGCCCGGCGCCAGCCGGCGCAGCGGCATCCGCGCGGCCAGCAGCGCCAGCTGCGCCGCATCCAGCCCCAGGCACAGCGTGCTGTCGGTCAGCGGCAGCTGCGGGTCGGCATCGGCCAGGCCGGCCTCGGCCAGCAGGCGGCGTTCGGCCGCCTCGGTGGCGCGGTCGACATCGGGGAACCAGTCGTCGCGCGGCTCGTCGCGGAAGCAGCCCACCGCGCGCAGCCGGCGGCCATGGAGGTTGGTGGCCGTCACGCCGGCCAGCAGCAGCTGCACGCCGCCATCGGCCAGCGTGGTCGACAGGCGCTGCAGCACCATGGCGCCGGTGGCATCGATCATGCTGACGCCGCGCAGGTCCAGCACCAGCCAGCGCACGGTGGCGGGCAGGTCCGATGCCGCCTGCGCCACCCGCTCGGCGCTGCCGAAGAACAGCGCGCCCTCCAGTTCCAGCACCAGGACCCGTTCGCGCCCGGCCTGCAGCCGGGCCTCATGCGCCAGCGGCCACATGCGCCGCGACGGGCTGGCCGCTGCGGTGTAGCGCGCATGCACCAGCGACCGGTTCATGCCGCGCACGAACACGCCCAGTGCCACCACGCAGCCGGCAGCCACGCCCAGCGCAAAGCCCTGCCACACGGTGACCGCACACACCACCGCCACGATGGCCAGGCTCTGCCACAGGTCGGCGCTGCGCTCGCCGCTGCGCCACTGGTCGATCAACTGGCGGGTCCAGCGGTCGGACAGCGACACCGCCACCGTCAGCATGATGCCGGCCAGCACCGCCACCGGCAGCCTCGCCACCAGCGGGCCCAGGGCCACCGCCACCAGCAGGAAGGTGGCGGCTCCGGCCAGCGCGGCACGGCGGCCGCGGCCGCCCGCCTGCAGCGTGGCCAGGGCGCGGGCGCGCAGCAGCACGCTGGGCAGCCCGCTGAACAGCCCCACCACCAGGTTGGCCAGGCCCAGGCTGAGCAGCATGGCATCGGGCTGGGCGCGGCTGCCCACCTGCTGCTCCAGCGCCAGCGCACCCAGCACCGATTCCAGCGCGCCGATCAGCGCCAGCACCGCGGCGGTGGTCAGCACCGCCGGGGCCTGGCGGGCCAGGAAGCCGGCCGTCTCCGGCGCCAGCAGCTGCCAGGCCACCTGGGGCAGTGGCAGGCCCTGGGGCAGTGCGCCCACCTGGGGGCCCAGGTGCAGGCCGGGCATGGTGGCCTGCAACGCGGCATGCAGGGCCAGCCCCAGGGCCAGGCCGACCAATTGGGCCGGGGCCCGTGGAAAGCGCCATGCCGCCACCCAGGTGGTGGCTGCGGCGCCCAGGCCCACCAGCAGCGGGGCCGGATGGAAGCCCTGCGGCCCGGTGCCCAGCAGCACCGGCACCTGGGCCAGCAGGATCAGCAGCGACACGCCGTTCATGAAGCCGGCCAGCACCGGCTGCGGCACGTACTGCGCCAGCCGGCCCAGGCGCAGCAGGGCCAGCGCGATCTGCAGCACGCCGCTGAGCGACACCGCCACCCCGGCGGCCACCAGCAACGGGCCCAGCGTGGCGGCGGGATCGGCCCGCCACTGCGGGTCGGCGGTCAGCTGGGCGATCAGTCCGGCATAGATCAGCGCCGTGGCCGAGCTGGGCCCGCTGACCGGCAGGCGCTGGTGGCGCTGCAGCGCAAACACCAGGCCGCCGATGCCGGCGGTGGCCAGCGCTGCGGTGACGCCCTGCGGCGCCAGTGCCGGCCCCAGCGGCGCGTAGGCCAGCAGGCCCAGCGTGACCACCACCGCCAGCATCACCACCGCACCGGTGGCACCGCCCAGCAGTTCGGTGGACCAGGGGGCGTTGGCGTGGGCCGACGCCGGGATCACGCGCGCCTGCAAGGGCTCATGCCTCGATCAGGGCCGGGTCGATGGCGCGCACCCGGTGGTCCACGTAATAGCCGCCGGCCTCGGTGTACTGGAGGAAGCCGCGCCGGCACTGCGGGCAGCGCCAGACGGTGCAGCGGTTGTACGGAAAGTGCGTCAGCGCCACCGGCGCCCGCGCATGCCAGAAGCTGGTGCCCTCGGCATGGCGCTCCAGGTAGGTGGGCTCGTCGATGGCCGGGTCGCGCAGCGTGCCCAGCGGCTGCAGCAGCGGCGCACCCAGCGGCGCGGTCACCGATTCCCAGCCGGCGCATTGCAGCCCGGCGCAGTGGTCGCAACCGGTGGCCGGGCCCAGCGCGGCGCGCAGGCCCTCGGCGTTCAAGAAGTCATCCATGGCGTGCATGCCCGGCATGTTGCCGCAAGCGCGCGGCCCGCTGCCGCGCCGGTCAATCCGGGGTGATGCCGTTGTCGCGCACCACTTTGCCCCAGGTCTCCAGCTGGCGATCGACGAAGGTTTGTGCCTGGGCCGGCGTCCCGGTGTTCACGCTGATGCCCTGCTGCGCCAGGCGGGCGGCCACGTCGGGGTTCTGCAGTGCCTTGTTGATCTCGGCGTTCATGCGCTGCACCAGCTCGGGCGCCATCTTGGCCGGCGCGATCACCGCCCACCAGGCCGGCGCCTCGAAGTTGCGGAAGCCCAGCTCGGCCAGCGTGGGCACATCGGGCAGCGACGGGTGGCGCTGCGCGGTGGTGACGGCCAGCGGCCGCAGCCGCTTGCTGTCGATGTGCGGCTTGGCGACGAACACCGAACCGATGGACAGCGGCACATGGCCGGCGATGGCGTCCTGCATCAGCGGGCCGCCGCCCTTGTAGGGCACATGCACCAGCTCCAGCCCGGCGCCCTTGGCCAGCAGCGTCACCGCCAGGTGCCCCAGGCTGCCGTTGCCGATGGTGCCGTAGGCCACGCCCTTGCCACCGGCCTTGGCGGCGGCTGCCACGTCGGTGAAGCTCTTGTAGGGCTGGTCGGCATGGGTGCTGATCACCATCGGGCTGGTGCCCAGCAGGGCGACGGTGGTCAGGTCGCGCCGGGTGTCGAAGGCCAGCTTGGGCTGCAGCGCCGGGTTCACGCCATGGGTGTCGAACACCACGCCGAACTGGCTGCCGTCGGCCGCGCCGCGCGCCACCTCGCCGGTGCCGATGGCGCCCGATGCGCCGCCCTTGTTCTCGACGATCACCGATACGCCCAGCTGCTGCTGCAGCGCCGGCGCCAGGATGCGCGCCACCTGGTCGACCGAGCCGCCGGGCGGGAACACCGCCACCAGGCGGATCGGGCCGGCGGTGGGCCAGGCCTGGGCCTGGCTGAGGGCGGGCAGGGCCAGGGCGGCCAGGCTGGCCAAGGCATGCCCCAGCCAGCGGCGGCGGGCAGGGGACTGGAACATGGGGCGCATCAACGACTCCGGTGCGTGCAAGGTGCCGGAGTGTGCGTGCCGCCGGCCGCCGCGGTGCTGCGGAAACCCCGCACAGGGCAATCCCGGGTGTGGCCGCCGGTGGCGGCGGTCAGCCCGTCAGCGCTTGCGCAGCGCATCCCACTGCGCCGGGCCCCACTGCAGCAGGTCCTCGGCGCCGGAGGTGCGCAGGTGGGCGCCGCCGTCGATGGCCACCATCTCGCCGTTGATGTAGGCCGCCTGCGGGCTGACGAGATACGCCGCCAGGTTGGCCAGCTCGGGCGGCTGGCCGACACGGCCGGTGGGGTTGAGCGGCGCGCGGGCGGCGCTGCCGGCGCGTTCGCCGGGGTTCAGCTGGCGGTTGCTGCCGTCGGTGGGGAAGGGCCCGGGCGCGATGGCCACCAGCCGGATGCCGTGCGGCCCCCATTCCACCGCCAGGCTGCGGGTCATGGCCAGCAGGCCCGACTTGGCCATCGCCGACGGCACGGTGAAGGCCCGGCCGGTGAGGGTGCTGGTCGACAGGATGCTGAGCACCACGCCGGGCCGCTGCGCCGCGATCCAACGCTTGCCCAGCGCCAGCGTGCAGTACAGCGCGCCGTGCAGCGTGGTGGCCAGGATGGCATCGGCCGCGCGGGCCGACAGCGTCTCGGTGCGGGCGATGAAGGTGGCGGCGGCGTTGTTGACCAGCACGTCGATCGGCGCAACCGCCCACTGCGCATCGACCATGGCCTCCACCGCGGCGGCATCACGCACATCGCACACGGCGGTGTCGACCTGGGCGCCAGCGGCCCGCAACGTGGCGGCGGTGGCCTCCAGCACCTCGGCGCGGCGGCCGGCCAGCAGCAAGCGGGCGCCGAGTTCGGCGAAACGCGTGGCCATCGCCGCGCCCAGGCCGCTGCCGCCGCCGGTGACCAGGATGCGCTGGCCGGCCAGCAGGTCAGGTTGGAACATGGCGCTGCGTCACTCGCCCTTGAACACCGGCTCGCGGCGGGCGGCCATCGCGGCCACGCCTTCCTTGAAGTCCTCGGTCTTGAACTGCCAGTTCTGCTGCTCGCTCTCGCGCGCCACGGCCAGGCGGATCTGCTCGACCAGGCCGGCGCGCAGGGTGTCGCGCGTGCCCTGCACCGCCAGCGGCGCCGAGACGGCGATCTCGCGCGCCAGCTTCTGTGCCTCGGCGCGCACCTGGTCCTGCGGCACCAGCAGGTCGGCCAGGCCCATGGCCACGGCCTCGGTGCCGTTGATGCGGCGGCCGGTGTAGAACAGCATGGCCGCCTTCTGCATGCCGACCAGGCGCGGCAGCGTGCACGACAGGCCGAAGCCGGGGTGGAAACCCAGCCGGTTGAAGTTGGCCGAGAACTTGGCCTCGGCGCAGGTGACGCGGAAATCCGCCACCAGGGCCACGCCCAGGCCACCGCCGATGGCCGGGCCCTGCACGGCGGCCACCACCGGCTTGCGGCAGGCGAACATGCGCAGCGCCTCGTCGTAGATGGGGTTCAGCGCGCGCGGGCTGCGCTGCGGCGGCGTGGCCTCGCGGTTGCTGAAGTCGGCGCCGGCGCAGAAGCTGGTGCCCTGCGCCGCCAGCACGATGGCATGGCAGCGGCGGTCGGCCTCCAGGTCTTCAAACGCATCGGCCAGCGTGCGGATCAGCGGGATGGTGAAGAAGTTGTGCGGCGGCTTGCACATCTCCACCGTGGCCACGTGGCCGTCGAAGGTGACCTGCACGTCGGTGTAGTCGTTGGACATCTTGGTGTCTCCGTCGGATCAGAAGGTCTTGGCGGTGATGCCGGGCCAGAAGCCGGCGGCACGTGCGGCGATGGCGGCGCGGCCCAGCTCGGACGCCCAGGCGGCATCGCTGCCGAACTCTTCCCGCCAGGCCCACAGCCGCCGGGTGGCGAAGTGCAGCGCATGTTCATGGGTGAAGCCGATGGCGCCATGCACCTGGTGGGCGATGCTGGTGCCGCGGGTGGCGGCCTCGCCGGCGCGCACCTTGGCCACGGCGGTGGAGAAGTGGGTGGCGGCGCAGCTGTGCTGGTCCCCGCCCGGTGCATCGGCCAGGGCCACCTGCGTGGCCACGCGGGCGGCTGACACATCGCCCGCCATCAACGCCAGCTGCTGCTGGATGGCCTGGTACTTGCCGATGGCCTTGCCGAACTGCACCCGCTCGCCGGCATAGCGCACCGCCTGCTCCAGCGCCGATTCCAGCGCGCCCACCAGCATCGTGCTGCGGGCCAGCGCGCCCAGCGTCCAGACTGGCCGGTCCAGCGCCAGCGGGTTGGCGGCCACGGCGCGCAGCCGGGCCTGCTGCAGCACCAGGGTGTCCGACGGCAGGCCGGCGTGGTTGGCATGCGGCTGCACCTGCACGCCGGGTGCGCCCTGCAGATCGAGCAGCGCCACCCGGCCATCGGCCAGCGACACCAGCGCTGCGGTGGCATGGCGCGCCCAGGGCACGGCATGGGCGGTTCCGGATAGCGTGGCCAGACCGTCACCGGCCGCCACCGTGAGCTGGTTGCCCTGGCCCTGCTCGATCAGCGTCAGCGGGCCGTCGGGGATGTCGAAGCCGGCGGCCGATGCCAGCTGGGCTGCCAGCATGGTCTCGGCCAGCGGCAGGGGCACCTGCCAGTAGCCCAGGCCGCGCAGCAGCGGGTAGGCGGCTGTCCAGCCCTGGCCGTAGCCGCCGCTGGCCTCGCTGGCCAGCAGCAGGTGGAAGCCGCTGTCGGCCACCTGTTGCCACAGCGCGGCGTCCCACTCGCCGGTCTCGGCGCGCAGGCGCCGGTCCTTGTCGACCTGGGTGGAAAAGAGCTTGGCAGCGCTGTCTTCGATCAGCGTGTCGGTCAACGTGTCTTGGCTCATCGCAAATCCAATCCCTTGGCAATGATCCCGCGCAGGATCTCGCGCGTGCCGCCGCGCAGGGAGAACGAAGGCACGGCCAGCGTGGTGTAGCGCATGGCCTGGTCGAGCGTGGAGCCGGGCGCCACCCGGCCGCCGAACAGCGCATGGGCGGTGTCGGGCATGGCCTGCTCCACCAGCGCACCCTGGTCCTTGACCAGGCTGGCGGCCAGGGCCGGGTTCTCGCCGCGGGCCAGCATGCTGGCCACGCCCAGGCTCATCTGCCGCAGCGCGCCGTAGCTGGCCACGATGCGGCCGATGACCTCGGCCTGGCGGGCGTCTTCGGCATCGCTGGCGTCCAGCATCTCCAGCAGCAGCTGGCTGCAGCTCATGTAGCGCTCGGGGCCGCTGCGCTCGTAGGCCAGCTCGGCGCCCACCTGCGCCCAGCCGTCGCCTTCGGCGCCGATCAGGTTCTCGGCCGGCACCCACACATCGTCGAACGTCACTTCATTGAAGTCATGCTCGCCCAGCTGGTTGACGATGGGCCGCACGGTCAGGCCGGGCGTGGTCATGTCGACCAGGAACTGCGACATGCCGCCGTGGCGGTTCTCGCTCTTCTCGCCGGTGCGCACCAGGGCGATCATGTAGTGGGCGCGGTGGGCGCCGGATGTCCAGAGCTTGCGGCCGTTGATCACCCAGCCATCGCCTTGGCCGTCCTTGTGGCTGCGCGTGGCTTTCGTCCGGATGGAGGCCAGGTCGGAGCCCGAATCAGGCTCGCTCATGCCGATGCAGAAGAACACCTCGCCGCGGGCGATGCGCGGCACGATCTTCGGCGCCAGCGTGGTGGGCGCAAAGCGCATCAGCTGCGGGCCGCTCTGCCGCTCGGCCACCCAGTGCGCGCCCACCGGCGCGCCGGCGCACAGCATCTCTTCCAGCACCACATAGCGCTCCAGCGCACTGCGCTCATGGCCGCCGTAGGCCTTGGGCCAGGTCATGCCCAGCCAGCCGCGCTCGCCCATCTTGCGGCTGAAGTCGGCATCGGCGCCCGACCAGTTGCGGCAGCGCTTCAGTGGCGGGATGGCCGGCATCTCGGCGGCCAGGAAGGCGCGCACCTCGGCGCGCAGTGCTTCGGCCTCCGGCGGCAAGGCGCCGGGGGGGATGGTCAGGCCCTGCATCGGGTTGTCTCCTGGTGGATCTCAGGCTGAGAGTGGGGCAATTCTGGATGGCATTTGTTGGCCGGGCAACAAACATATGGGTTCCGATTCAAACCCGCGGCGTGCCTGGCCGCTGTCGCCACCATGACGCTGGACACCGCCGCACCGACCCCTGCCCCCCGCCGCAGCGGCCCGCTGGCGGGCGTGCGGGTGCTCGACCTCACCGCCGTGGTGCTGGGCCCGCTGGCCACGCAGATCCTGGGCGACTGGGGTGCCGACGTGATCAAGGTCGAGCCGCCCGAGGGCGACCTGATGCGCGCCAACGGCGTGTCCACGGTGCGCGGCATGAGCTCGATCTTCCTGGCCATCAACCGCAACAAGCGCTCGCTGGCGGTCGACCTGAAGCAGCCCGCCGGCATCGAGGTCATCCAGCGCCTGCTGCCCACGGTGGATGTGCTGGTGCACAACATGCGCACCGCCGCCATCGAGCGCCTGGGCCTGGGCCACGCCGCCTGCGCCGCCATCAACCCGAAGTTGCTGTACTGCGTGGCCACCGGCTTCGGCGAAGACGGCCCCAGCGCTGGCCAGCCCGCCTTCGACGACGTGATCCAGGCCGCCTGCGGGCTGGCCGGGCTGATCGGCCATGAAGGTGGACCGCAGAGCGGCCAGCCCAACTACGTGCCCAGCCTGATCGCCGACAAGACCACCGGCATGGCGCTGTGCAATGCCGTGCTGGCCGCGCTGTACGAGCGCACGCAGAGCGGGCAGGGCCAGTATGTGGAAGTGCCGATGTTCGAGACCATGGTGGCCTTCACCCTGGCCGAGCACCTGGGCGGGCTGACCTTCGACCCGCCCACCGCACCGGCGGGTTATGCCCGGCTGCTGGCCGGCGGCCGCCAGCCCGCGCCCACGCTGGACGGCCATGTGGCCATGCTGCCCTACACCGGGGATCACTGGCAGCGCTTCTTCACCGCCACCGGCCGGCCCGACCTGCACACCAAGTACGGCAGCGACGACCGCCATGCCCGCAACGCGCGGGTGAAGGAGCTGTATGCCGACATGGCCAGCATCACCCGCACGCTGACCACCGAGACCCTGCTGGCGCTGTGCCGCCAGCTCGACATCCCGGCCACCCGCATCCACGACATCCAAGACCTGCCGCAGCATCCGCACCTGCAGGCGGTGGGCCTGTTCCAGCCGCAGCAGCACCCCGTGGTGGGGCCGATCACGGCCGTGCGGCCCACCACGCTGTTCGGCCGCACGCCGGCCGATCTGGCGCTGCATGCGCCCACGCTGGGCGAGCACAGCACCCAGGTGCTGCAGGAGGCCGGCTTCGCCACCGACGAGATCGATCGGCTGCAGGCCAACCACACCATCACCACGACGGAGACACCCCGATGAGACGCTGCACCCGCTGGATCCTGGCCGCCACCACGCTGGCGCTGTCGCCGTTGCTGGCGGGGGCCCAGGCCTTTCCGAGCAAGCCGATGAAGATCCTGGTGCCGTTCACCGCCGGCAGCGGTGCGGACAGCTCGTCGCGCTTCTATGGCGAGCAGCTGTCCAAGCTGCTGAACCAGACGGTGACGGTGGAGAACAAGCCCGGCGGCAGCGGCGTGATCGCGGTGCAGGCGGTGCGCCAGCTGCCAGCCGACGGCCACACCATCCTGATGGGCAGCAACTCGCCGGCGGTGGTCAATGCCATCACCATCAAGAACCTGCCTTACGACCCGTTCAAGGACCTGCGCCCGCTCTACGGCCTGGCCATCAGCCCGGTGGCCTTCGCGGTGAAGGCCGACTCGCCCTACAAGACGATCGGCGATGTGGTGGCCGCCGCCAGGAAGGAGAACCGCCCGCTGCAGCTGGGCAACTACTCGGCCGGCTACCAGCTGGTGGCCGCCTGGCTGGGCACGGCCAGCGGCTTGCCGGTGACGCACATCCCCTACAAGGGCGGCGCGCAGATGCTGACCGACGTGATCGGCGGCGCGCTGGAGGTCGGCGTGATCGACTTCACCGGCACCATCGAGCTGCTCAAGGGCGGCAAGCTGCGGGTGCTGGCGATCACCGCGCCAGCGCGCGATGCGAAGTTCCCCGACATCCCGACGATGAAGGAGAGCGGCTTCGCCGACTTCGAAACCTCCGTCTGGTCGGCCTTCTTCATGCGCGCCGAGACGCCGGACGACGTGGTCGAGAAGCTGGCCGCCGCCATCCAGAAGATCATGACGTCGGACGTCGGCAAGGCCTACCACGCCAGCTTGCCATCGCAGCCAATGATGATGGGCCCGAAGGCGCTGGGAGAATTCCAGCTGCGTGAATACCAACGCTTCAAGCGCGTGGCCGACACGGCCGGCATCAAACCCGAGTGAGTTCCCCCGCCCCCGCCAAGAGAGTGCGCCGCAGTCATGCCCAGCGGCGGGAGGAGGCTGAGCGCCGGTTGCTGGATGCGGCACTGACCATCGTCGCCCAGCGCGGCAGCGTGCGCATGACGCTGGCCGAGGTGGGCGAGGCGGCCGGCTACAGCCGCGGCCTGGCAGCGCACCGCTTCGGCAGCAAGGCCGGCCTGGTGCAGGCGCTGGCCGGCTACATCGGCGAGCAGTTCGGCCAGCAACGCGCCCGCGGCCCGGCGCTGCAGCCGGGGCTGGACGCCATCCTCGGCAACATCCGCTTCTACTTCGGCCGCCGCGGCGGTGCCTGGCTCAGCAGCCGGGCCCTGCTGGTGATGATGAACGAGGCCTGTCTCGAGGCCCAGCCCGAGTTGCGGCCGGTGGTGGCCGCCTACAACCGCAGCGCGCTGGCCTGGTTCGAGCAGCACATCGCCACCGGCATCGCCCGTGGCGAGATCGCGCCGCACAACGACCCCGGCATCACCGCCGTGATCCTGCTGGGCGCGATGCGCGGCGTGATGCAGCAGTGGCTGGTCGATCCGAAGCTGCCGCTGGTGGCGGTGCGCGACCGGCTGCTGCAGGTGGCCGGGCAACTGCTGCGGGCTGAGCCCGGGCACAGAGGCTCCTGAGGAGCCTCTGTGCCTGGCGAAGCGGCCGAGCTCTGCCAGGCCGTGGGCGATTGCGGTAGAACTGCGCCATGTCCGCCACCGTCCACACCAGCCCTGCCGACCGCGCCCGCGCGTTCTGCCACCGCCACGGCCTGCGCCATCCGATCCTGCTGGCGCCGATGGCCGGCGCCTGCCCGCCCGCGCTGAGCATCGCCGTGGCCGAGGCCGGCGGCCTGGGCGCCTGCGGCGCGCTGCTGATGGCGCCAGCGGCCATCCTCGACTGGGCCGCCGCGGTGCGTGCAGGCACCGACCGGCCGTTCCAGATCAACCTGTGGGTGCCCGATCCGGCGCCGTTGCGGGATGCCGCGCATGAGCAGGCGCTCTGCGACTTCCTCGCTGCCTGGGGCCCGGCTGTGACGCCGGCGGCCGGTGATGCCCGCCCGCCCGACTTCGCCGCCCAGTGCGAGGCGCTGCTGGCCGCCCGGGCGCCCATCGTCTCGTCGGTGATGGGCCTGTTCCCGCCGGCCTTCGTGCAGCGGCTGAAGGCGGCCGGCATCGCCTGGTGGGCCAACATCAGCACGGTGGCCGAGGCGCGCGCCGCCGCCGCCGCCGGCGCCGATGTGGTGGTGGCCCAGGGCATGGAGGCCGGCGGCCACCGCGGCTGCTTCGACGCGGCGCTGGCCGAGGCCCAGCAGGTCGGCCTGTTCAGCCTGCTGCCGGCGGTGGCCGATGCGGTGCGCATCCCGGTGGTGGCCACCGGGGGCATCGCCGACGCCCGTGGCGTGGCGGCGGCCTTGGCGCTGGGCGCCAGCGCGGTGCAGGTGGGCACCGGCTTCCTGCGCGCGCCCGAGGCCGGCCTGCCGCCGGCCTGGGCCGATGCGCTGGCCACCACCGCGCCCGAGGACACCCGGCTCACCCGCGCCTTCAGCGGCCGCGCCGGCCGCGGCATCGCCACCGGCTATGTGCAGGCCGCCGCCGCCCCCGGCGCACCGCCGCCGGCGCCCTA
Source organism: Pseudaquabacterium pictum (assembly GCF_005403045.1). Lineage (GTDB taxonomy): Bacteria > Pseudomonadota > Gammaproteobacteria > Burkholderiales > Burkholderiaceae_C > Pseudaquabacterium > Pseudaquabacterium pictum. The sequence continues at coordinate 17,037 of NZ_BJCL01000007.1, read as the reverse complement.
TCCGGTGCAGCGGGGGCTGACCGCGGCCATGCGGCAGCAGGCGGTGGTGGATGGCGATGTGCAGCGCATGCAGGCCTGGGCCGGGCAATCGGCGGCGCTGGCGCCGGCCTGGCCGGCGGCGCGCACTGTGCAGGCGCTGGCGGCGGGCGTGCCGGTCTGAGCTCGGCGGCTGGTCAGGCGGCCGGCTGGGCGGCCACCGTGCCGTGCACCAGGCCGTCCACCCGCTCGCACAGCAGGCGCGGGCTGGCGGCCTTGGACACGAAGGCGTCGTAGCCGCTGAAGCCGGCGCGCACCTGGGCCTCGTCCAGGCCGGTGTGCATGGCGATCTTGGCGCCGGCGGTGCGGGGGTTCTGGCGCAGGGCGCGGCCCACGGCCATGCCGTCGAGGCCGGGCATTTCCACGTCGAGCACGATGGCGTCGAAGGCCTGGCGGCTGGCGGCTTCGAGCGCGTCGCTGCCGTTGTCCACCGCCTGCACGCTGTAGCCCAGCGATTCCAGCAGCACGCCCAGCAGCGCCCGGGTGGTGGCGCAGTCGTCCACCGTCAGGATGCTGCCCCGGGAGCGCATGGCGGTGTCGTCGGGGTCCAACATCCGTGGGAGCTTATCGGTTGCCGGCGGCGCCGAAAAGGGGCCTGCCGGCCAATCCGGGGGGGCGCCGCGGGCCTGCTCAAAACCGAGGCAAAGGGGTGACAAGACCGCCACACAGGGCCTGTCCAGGGCTTGCGCCCAGGTTGTGCACAGGCTTGTGAACAGGCGGAGGGGCTGAAATTTTTTTTCAGGCGGCCAGCGCGCCGGTGCCGCCACCGGGGCCGTCGGCGGGCGTGAGGCCGCAGGCCAGCATGGCGGCGGCCAGGTCTTCCAGCGCCGTGCCCACCGACTTGAACACCGTGCGTGCCGCGGCGTCCTGCCGGCCGGCCGCCTGCCCGGCGCACAGCGTGGCCAGCGTGCCGCGCACCGCGCCGGCAGCGAGGACGCCGCGCGCCAGCGGGCCGAGCAGGTCGCCACTCTTGGCCAGGGCCTCGTCGGTGTCGACGTACAGCGCCGCGCCGGCGAAGCAGGCGTCGTCGGCCTCGCGCATCGCCGGGGTGAAGCTGCCGATCAGGTCGAGGTGGCTGCCCGGCTGCAGCCAGGCGCCCTGCACCAGCGGCGCGGTGGCCAGCGTGGCGCAGCTGACCACGTCGGCCCGTGCCACGGCGGCAGGCAGGTCGGCGGTGGGGTGGGCGTCGAAACCGTCGGCGCGCAGCTGTTCTGCCAGGACGCGGGCGCTGTCGGCCGACCGCGCCCAGACCGTCACCCGGTCGATCGGCCGCACCACCCGGTAGGCCGCGGGCAGCAGGCGCGCCACCTGGCCGGCGCCCACCAGCAGCAGGTGGCGGGCATCGGCGCGGGCCAGGAACGACGCCGCCAGCGCCGAGGCCGCCGCCGTGCGGCGGGCGGTGATCTGGTCGCCGTTCAGCCAGGCCAGCGGTGCGCCGGTGGCGGCGCTGTAGAGCAGGTAGGTGCTGTGCAGGCCGGGCAGGCCGTGGGCGGCGTTGTGCGGCGCCACGTTGACCGTCTTCACGCCGTAGCAGACGCCCGGCACCCAGGCCGGCATGATCAGCGAGGTGAAGCCGCCGCCGGGTGCCGGCACGGTGTGCACATGCCGGGGCGGCACGTCGCAGCCGGTGGCGAACAGCGTGCGCAGCGCCGGGATCAGCCGGTCGAAGGGCAGGGCGGCGCGGGTGGCTTCGGCATCCAGGATCAGCATGGTGCGGCGGTGGCAGGGCAGGCCCGGCGCGGGCCCGCCACCATGATCGCACCCGCCGCGGCGGTGCCTACCAGCTCACCTCGCGGTCGGGCGTGGCGCCGATGCGGTGGATCGACAGGTCGGCGCCGTCGTATTCCTCCTCGGCGCTCAGCCGCAGGCCCATCGTCACCTTCAGCAGGCCGTAGACGGCGAAGCCGCCCACCAGCGCCCAGGCCACGCCCAGCACCGTGCCGATCAGCTGCGCGCCCAGGCTCACCCCGCCCAGGCCGCCCAGCGCCGTGCTGCCGAAGATGCCGCAGGCCACGCCGCCCCAGGCACCACACAGGCCGTGCAGCGGCCACACGCCCAGCACGTCGTCGATCTTCCAGCGGTTCTGCGTCAGGGTGAACATGGCCACGAAGATGGCGCCGGCCACGCCGCCCACCACCAGCGCGCCGGCCGGGTGCATCACGTCGGAGCCGGCGCACACGGCCACCAGGCCGGCCAGCGGGCCGTTGTAGGCGAAGCCGGGGTCGTTCCTGCCCATCAGCACCGCCACCAGGGTGCCGCCCACCATGGCCATCAGCGAGTTGACGGCCACCAGGCCGCTGATCTTGGCCACGGTCTGCGCGCTCATCACGTTGAAGCCGAACCAGCCCACCGCCAGGATCCAGGCGCCCAGCGCCAGGAAGGGGATGGACGACGGCGGATGGGCGCTGATGTTGCCGTCGCGCCGGTAGCGGCCGGCGCGTGCGCCCAGCAGCAGCACCGCGGCCAGGCCGATCCAGCCGCCCACCGCATGCACCACCACGCTGCCGGCGAAGTCATGGAACTCGGCGCCGGTGGTGGCCTTCAGCCAGGCCTGGATGCCGAAGCGCTGGTTCCACACCACGCCCTCGAACAGCGGGTACACCAGGCCCACCAGCACCGCGGTGGCGATCAGCTGCGGGCCGAAGCGCGCCCGCTCGGCAATGCCGCCCGACACGATCGCCGGGATGGCCGCCGCGAAGGTGAGCAGGAAGAAGAACTTCACCAGCTCGTAGCCGTTCTTCTGCGCCAGCGTCTCGGCACCGATCATGAAGCCGGTGCCGTAGGCCACCAGGTAGCCGACGAAGAAGTAGGCGATGGTCGACACCGCGAAGTCGACCAGGATCTTGACCAGGGCATTGACCTGGTTCTTCTTGCGCACCGTGCCCAGCTCCAGGAAGGCAAAGCCCGCATGCATGGCCAGCACCATGATGGCGCCCAGCAGGATGAACAGGGCATCGGCGCCCTGGGCGATCGCTTCCACAGCAGTCTCCTCGACAGTTGTTGTGCCGCTGTTGTGCATCGATCGCACCAAGGCGCGGCTTGATGCACCAAATCAAGCAAGCGGCATGCCTTGCTTGGTGCGCGCTGTATGCACCAATTCGGGGTGAATTGGCGGGGTGGTGCCTGGAAGTGGTGCGCAGCACCGGTCTTATGCTGTGCGCATGGCCGAGCCCTTCAAGAACCTGATCGATGCGGCGGCGGTGCAGGCCATCGCCGCGCATGTGCAGCGTGGCTGGCGCGGCTTTGATGCCGCCGGCTTCCGCGCGCAGGCGCTGGCCGGGCTGGACGGCCTGGAGCTCAAGGCCCGGGTCATGCAGGTGGCGCAGGCCCTGGTGGCCCACCTGCCGGCCGATGCCGACCGCGCCTGCGGCATCCTGGAGGCCAGCCTGGGCCCGCCGGGCGAGGGGGATGACCTGGGCAGCCTGCGCACCAGCAACGCCGGCCTGGCCGGCTGGCCGGTGTGGCCGCTGACCGAGGCGGTGGCGCTGCTGGCGGTGGATGCCGCACCGGAACGTGGCCTGGCCGCGCTGCAGGCGATGACGCAGCGGCTGACGGCCGAGTTCGCGATCCGGCCGTTCTTCGTGCGACAGCCGGCGGTGACCTTCGCCACCGTGGGCGGCTGGCTGGCCCACCCCAGCGCCCATGTGCGCCGCCTGGTCAGTGAGGGCAGCCGGCCGCGCCTGCCCTGGGGCCTGCGGCTGCAGGCCCTGGTGGCCGATCCGTCGCCCACGCTGCCCTGGCTGCAGCAGTTGCAGGACGACGCCAGTGCCTATGTGCGCCGCAGCGTGGCCAACCACCTCAACGACATTGCCAAGGACCACCCGGCGCTGGTGGCCGACTGGCTGGCCATCCACCTGCCCGGCGCCGGCGCCGAGCGCAGCGCACTGCTGCGCCATGCCAGCCGCGGCCTGGTGAAGGCGGGGGATGCCGCGGTGCTGGCCGCCTGGGGCCTGGGCGCGGCCTTCCGCGGCCGGGTGGAGCTGGCGCTGTCACCCGCGGCGCTGGCCGTCGGCGAAGCGCTGACGCTCACGCTCGATATGCAATCCACCGCCCGCACCCCGCAGCGCCTGGCCATCGACTATGCGGTGCACCATGTCAAGGCTGGCGGCCACACCACGCCCAAGGTGTTCAAGGGCTGGGTGCTCGACCTGGCGCCCGGCGAGGCGCGCCAGCTGGTCAAGCGCCATGCGATCAAGCCGATCACCACCCGCCGCTACCACCCGGGTGCGCATGTGGTGGATGTGCGCATCAACGGCCAGGTGCTGGCCGAGGCGGGCTTCGACCTGCGGGTCTAGCGGTCGATGACCGGGCCGAACGGCTCGAAGCGCTGGCCGGCGAACTTGGTCAGCTGCAGCTGCGAGACCGGATAGAAATCGTCCGGCGTGGTGCGCAGCGTGATGCCGGGGGCCAGCATCGGCAGCGTCGTGTTCAGGTTGGCGGCGATCTTCATGATGTTGTCGCGCGTCAGGTTGTCGCCGGCCTTCTTCAGCACCTCCACCATGGCCTGGGCGATGCTGTAGCCGTTGGCGTTCAGGCTGTCGGCCACGTCACCGCTGGGGTAGTACTTCTTGATCGTCGCGGCGTAGTCTTGATATTCCTTGCTGCCGTGGTGCGACGGGTCCGACGGATCACGCAGGTAGGCCGACGAGATCACGCCCTGGCCGTTCTCGAAGCCCGCGGGCTTGAGCACCGAGGTGACCGAGGTCGACACGCTCACCAAGTATTGCGTCGGCTTCCAGCCCGATTCCGCCGCGCGGCGGATGGCCTGGGCCGCGAACTTGGGCGTGGTGATGTTGACGAAGGTGTCGGCGCCGCTGCCCTTGAGCGACAGCACCTGGCTGTCGATGGTGGTGTCGCTGACCTCGTAGCTCTGCTGGCTGACCACCATGGTCTTGGCCTTGTCGCCCAGGCCCTCGAGCACGCCCTTCAGGTAGTCCTTGCCGAAGTCGTCGTTCTGGAACAGCACGCCCACCTTGGCATTCGGCCTGGTCGCCAGGATGTGCTTCGCAAACGCCTTGCCCTCGGTGTAGTACGAGGGGATGAAGCCCATGGTCCAGGGGAAGTTCTTCGGGTCGCCCCACTTGTTGGCGCCGGTGTTCAGGAACAGGTGCGGCACCTTCTTCTGGTTCATGTACTTGTGCACCGCGGTGTTCTGCGCCGTGCCCAGCGGCGACAGCATCAGCAGCACTTCCTCTTCCTCGACCAGCTTGCGCACCTGCTCCACCGTCTTGGCCGGGTTGTAGCCGTCGTCCAGGCTGATGAACTTGATCTTGCGGCCGTTGACGCCGCCTTCGGCATTGACCTTGTCGAACACCGCGGCCATGGCCTTGCCCACGGTGCCGTAGGCCGACGCGGGGCCGCTGTAGGGCACGGTGTTGCCGATCAGGATCTCCTTGTCGGAGGCGCCGGTGTCGTACTTCTTCTGCGCCGTGGCGGCGAGGGGTAGGCTCAGGGCGATGGCCGCTGCCAGGGCAAGACGGCGGGAAACAGGGGACACGGGGAACATGGAAACAGAACTCTCCTGGCCGGAAGCGGCCGTCGGTCGTGGAAACAAAAGAGCCGGCTCACAACTGGCCGGCCCGCGGGGACACGGTGACGATGCTAAGGGTGTACCCGAGCCCGCCAACATCGTCCGAAGCGACGATTGAGGCGGCTTGCAGCGGCTGCCTACGATCCACGCCAACCAAGTCCGTCGCACGCAGCTGGCACCCCTTCCGATGAACCTCACCCAGCCACTGCACAAGGCACTGGTCGAATGCCCGCAGGCCGAGGCCCTGGCCTGTGCCGGCCGCCGCTGGACCTGGGGCCAGTTCGCCGACCGCGTGGCACGCCTGGCCGCGGTGCTGCAGCAGCTGGGGCTGCAGCCCGGCGACCGGGTCGGCATGCTGGGCATGAACAGCGACCACTACGTCGTCTTCTTCCACGCGGTGTGGTGGGCCGGCGGCGTGGTCAACCCGGTCAACATGCGCTGGAGCGCGGCCGAGATCGCCTACTCGCTGGATGATTGCGACACCCGCATCCTGCTGGTCGATGCCCACTTCCATGGCGTCGTCGGCGGCCTGAAGGACCGCAGCCGCAGCCTGCAGCAACTGGTGCACTGGGGCGATGGCCCGGCGCCGGATGGCTTCATCGATGGGCCCGCGCTGGTGGATGCCGCCATGCCGGTGCCTGATGCCCTGCGCGGTGGCCAGGACCTGGCCGCGGTGCTCTACACCGGCGGCACCACCGGCCGGCCCAAGGGCGTGATGCACAGCCATGCCAGCCTGGTCATCAATGCGCTCAGCGCCAACCAGGCGGCGCCGCGGCCCATCGACAGCGTGGGCATCCACTGCGCGCCGATGTTCCATGTCGGCGGCATGGCCCTGGTGCTGCAGATCGTGCAGCGGCTGGCGCGCCAGGTGGTGCTGCCCGGCTTCGACGAGCTGCCGGTGCTGCAGGCGATTGCCGAGGAGCGCGGCACCGAGACCTTCCTGGTGCCCACCATGCTCAAGCGCCTGGTCGAGCATCCGCGCTTCGCCGAGTTCGACACCAGCAGCCTGCAGTGCGTGCTGTACGGCGCCTCGCCCATCGACGAGGCGCTGCTGAACCGCGCGCGGCAGGCGCTGCCCGCGGCCGGCTTCTGTCAGCTCTACGGCATGACCGAGCTGGCGCCGGTGGTCAGCGCGCTGCCAGCCTGGTGCCATGCGCAAGGGCAGCCTCCGGAGCGGCTGCGCTCGGTGGGCCGCGCGGTGCCGATCGCCGAGGTGCGCATCGTCGATGCCGACGACAACCCGGTGCCGCCGGGCACGGTGGGCGAGATCGTGGTGCGCGGCCCGCTGGTGATGCAGGGCTACTGGGGCCAGCCCGCACTCAGCGCCGAGGCGCTGCGCGGCGGCTGGATGCACACCGGCGACGGTGGCCGCATGGATGCCGACGGCTTTTTCTATGTCGTCGATCGCATCAAGGACATGATCGTCAGCGGCGGCGAGAACGTGTACTCCGCCGAGGTCGAGAACGCGATCACCCAGCTGCCGCAGGTCAGCATGGCGGCGGTGATCGGCGTGCCCGACGAGCGCTGGGGCGAGCGGGTGCATGCGGTGGTGGTGCTGCGCCCCGGCGCCACGCTGACCGAGGCCGAACTGCAGGCGCATTGCCGCACGCTGATCGCCGGCTACAAGTGCCCGCGCAGTGTCGAGTTCCGTGAGGCGCTGCCGCTGTCGGCCGCCGGCAAGGTGCTGAAGGTGGACCTGCGCGCGCCGTTCTGGGCGGGCAAGACCCGCAACGTCAATTGAGTGCGCATGACACACCGCCTGCCTGACCACATCACCCGCCGGCTGCGCCTGCCGCTGATCGCCGCGCCCATGCTCAACGTCTCGGGCGTCGATCTGGTGGTGGCCGCCTGCCGCAACGGCGTGATCGGCGCCTTTCCCACTGCCAACGCCCGCACGCCCGAGCAGCTGGACCAGTGGCTGACCGAGATCCGCGCCCGGCTGTTCGCCGCGCCGGAAGAAGCTGCGCCGTTCTGCCCGAATCTCATCATGCGCTCGCCCCGCATGGCCGATGACCTGGCCTGCCTGGTGCGCCACCAGGTCGAGCTGGTGATCACCAGCGTGGGCTCGCCGGCCGCGGCGGTGCCGGCGCTGCATGCCATCGGCTGCCTGGTGCTGGCCGATGTGGCCACGCTGGCCCATGCCCGCAAGGCGATTGCCGCCGGTGCCGACGGCCTGGTGCTGCTGAGCGCAGGCGCCGGCGGTCAGACCGGCTGGCTCAACGGCATGGCCTTCGTCCGCGCGCTGCGGCAGGAATACGACGGCCCCATCGTGCTGGCCGGCGGCATCAGCGACGGCGTGGCGCTGCGCGCTGCCCAGGTGTTGGGCTGCGACCTGGGCTACATGGGCACCCGCTTCATCGCCACCCGCGAGAGCCTGGCGCCCGACGCCTACCGCGGCATGCTGGTCGAGGCCAGCATCGACGACGTGCTGCTCACCCGCGCCTTCACCGGCCTGCCCACCAGCATGCTGGTGCCGTCCATCCAGCGCGCCGGGCTGGACCCGGCCACGCTGGACGAGACGGTGACGCCCAACTCGGCAGCGCAGATGTTCGGCGGCAGCAGCCACGGCAACGCCAGCGAAGGGCCGCGCCGCTGGCGCGACATCTGGAGCGCCGGCCACAGCGTCAGCGGCGTGCAGCAGGTGCAGACCGTGGAGGCGCTGGTCGCCCAGGTCGAGCAGGAGTTTCACAAAGCCATCGCCTGAAGCGGCGGAGAGGTCCACGATGCATCCCTACCAGGCCGGCCCCACCGCCAGCGCCCTGCTGCTGCGTGCGCTGCAGCGCCACCCCGGGCGCACTGCCTTCCGCTGGGATGCGGGGGAGCTCAGCTACCGCGCGACGGCCGAGACCATCGGCCGCATGCAGGCGGTCTTTGCCGCCGCCGGCCTGGGCCCGGGCACGCGGGTGGCCATCCTGGCAGCCAACCAGGTGGAAGCCTGGTGTGCTGGCCAGGCCGCGGTGGCCAGTGGCATGGTGACCACCGCGCTGCACCAGCTGGGCAGCCTGGACGACCACCTGTTCCAGCTGCAGGACTTCAGCGCCACCGTGCTCATCTGCGATGCCAAGGGCTTCGGCGAACGGGCGCAGGCGCTGGCCGCGCGGCACCCGGGCCTGCAGCAGGTCTACACCTTGGCCGACGCGGACTTCGGCACCAGCCTGGCCACGGCGATCGACCGCATCGGCCACGCGACGATGCGCGACCTGTCGCGGCCCGACGGCCTGGCGGTCGTCAACTACACCGGCGGCACCACCGGCCGCAGCAAGGGCGCGGCGCGCACCCAGGCCGGCATCGCCGCGATGGTGGTCGAGAAGCTGAGCGACTTCGACCTGCCCGAGACGCCGCACTACCTGGCCGCCGCGCCGATGACCCATGTGGCCGGCACGGTGGTGCAGCCCACGCTGATGCGCGGCGGCACCATGCGCCTGCTGTCGGGCTTCCACCCCGGCCGGGTGCTGGAGCTGATCGCCACCGAGCGCATCAACCTCACACTGCTGGTGCCGACGATGATCTACACCCTGCTCGACCACCCCGAGCTGGACCGCACCGATCTCAGCAGCCTGCACACCCTGCTGTACGGCGCCAGCCCGATGTCGCCCACCCGGCTGGTCGAGGGCCTGGAACGCATCGGCCCGGTCTTCGCGCAGCTCTATGGCCAGACCGAGGGCTACCCGGTCAGCTTCTTGAAGCGCAGCGACCATGACGTGGCCCAACCGGATCTGTTCAGCAGCTGCGGCCTGCCCACCAGTGGCAGCCACGTGGTGCTGCTCGATGACGACGACCAGCCGGTGGCGCCCGGCGGCGTGGGCGAGCTGTGCGTGCGCAGCCGGCAGGTGATGGAGGGCTACCTCAACCAGCCCGAACTGACCGCCGCCACGCTGAAGAACGGCTGGCTGCACACCGGCGACATGGCGCGGGCCGATGACCGCGGCTACCTCTACATCGTCGACCGCAAGAAGGACATGATCGTCAGCGGCGGCTTCAACGTCTACCCGCGTGACGTGGAGGACGTGATCAGCAGCCACCCCGCGGTGGCGATGGTGGCGGTGATCGGCGTGCCCGATGCCAAGTGGGGCGAGGCGGTGACCGCGATGGTGGTCTGCAAACCCGGCCAGCAGGTGCCGGCCGAGGTGCTGACCGACATGGTGCGCGACCGCAAGGGCAAGGTCTACGCGCCCAAGCAGGTGCAGTTCGTGGCCGACCTGCCGCGCACCGCGGTGGGCAAGATCGACAAGAAGGTGCTGCGCGCGCCGTTCTGGGCGGGGCAGGGGCGCAACGTCGGGTAAGCCTGCGCCCGCAGGGCCGGGCGGCTTCCCGTATCCTGCGCGCCGCGGCGCTGCCGCACCACGACAACCAGGAGACACGATGCACTTCCACCCGCTGCGGCTGGCCGCCGCCCTGCTGCTGTGCGCAGCCACCACCACCTCGGCGCTGGCCCAGGCCTTCCCCAACAAGCCGATCCGCCTGGTCGTCACCTTCCCGGCCGGTGGTGCGCCCGACATCCTGTCGCGGCTGTTCGCCGACAAGGCCCAGCTGGGCCAGCCGGTGGTCATCGACAACGTGCCCGGTGCGGGCGGCAACATCGGTGCCGACAAGGTGGCCAAGAGCCCGCCCGACGGCCACACGCTGGTGATGGGCACGGTGGGCACGCACTCGATCAACGGCGCGCTGTACAGCAAGATGCCCTACGACATGGTGAAGGACTTCACCCCGGTGGCGCATGTGGCCAGCGCGCCCAACCTGCTGGTGGTCAACAACGACCTGCCGGTGAAGACGGTGGCCGAGCTGATCGCCTACCTGAAGGCCAACCCGAACAAGCTGAGCTTCGGCTCGCCGGGCATCGGCAGCTCGGTGCATGTGTCGGGTGAGCTGTTCAAGAGCCTGACCGGCACCAGCATGCAGCATGTGCCCTACAAGGGCCGGCAGTTCGCCATCCCTGATCTGGTGGGCGGCCAGATCCAGCTGATGTTCGACAACATGCCCTCGGCCCTGCCGATGGCCAAGGAAGGCAAGATCCGTGCGGTGGCGCAGACCACGGCCAAGCGCTCGGCTGCCGCGCCCGATGTGCCCACCGTCGCCGAGACGGTGCCCGGTTTCGAGGCCACCACCTGGTTCGCGGTGTTCGCCCCGGCCGGTACGCCCAAGGACGTGGTGGCCAAGATCAACACCGAGATGCAGCGCGTCTTCAAGCTGCCCGACGTGGTGGAGAAGATGAAGTCCCTGGGCCTGGAGCCCTGGATCTCCACGCCGGAGGAGCTGGCCAAGTACCAGGCCGCCGAGATGGTCAAGTGGGCGAAGGTGGTGAAGGACTCGGGCGCCAAGGCGGAGTGACGGCGGGTCGCTGCGGGCTCGTAGCGGAAGTTGCCGACTTGCCATCTTCGGCGCGAGGCCGAGGGCGTCGTGTACCTGGCCGACTCCGTGTCATTCCGGGCCTTCGGCCCTCCCTTCTTTACCTACGTCGGCCAGGCACCCGACGCCCTCGTCCAGCCACGGTCACCGCATGCGGCGCACACCTCGGTGGTGGTTGAGCGTCGGGGCGGGTGGGCCTGTTTTGCGGAAGTAGGGGAGGAGTCCTATGCGCCGCTTGCGGCGTGTAGGACGGGGGACATGGAGCAAAACAGGCCCACCCGAACCGGCGCGATCGCTCAAACCAAGCGATCGCAACGAGCCCCCAGCAGTCACCCACCATCCAGCGTGATCGGCAGCGCAGAAAAGCCGCGGAAACGCACGCGGCGGTCGCGCACTGGCGGCCCAGCCAGATCCAAGCGCGGGTAGCGTTGGGCCAGGGCGCCCAATGCGATGCGGGCCTCCAGGCGGGCCACGTTCATTCCTGCGCAGGCATGGGCACCATGGCCGAAGGCCAGGTGGTGGTTGGGCTTGCGGGCCAGGTCCAGCACGCCGGGCTCGTGGAAGACGGTCGGGTCGTGGTTGGCCGCGCCCACGCCCAGGGTCAGGAAGTCGCCGGCCGGCAGCAGCTGGCTGCCCAGCTCCAGCGGCCCGTCCAGCTGCCGGTTGTTCAGCTGCAGCGGACTCTCGAAGCGCAGCAGCTCCTCCACGGCGGTGTGGATCAGCGCCGGCTCGGCCACCAGTTGCGCCCAGGCCACGCGCTGCGTCAGCAGCGCATGCACGCCGTTGCCGATCAGGTTGGTGGTGGTCTCGTGGCCGGCGTTGAGCAGGAAGATGCAGTTGTGCAGCAGCTCGGCTTCGGTCAGCCGCTCACCGTCGGTCTCGCCCTGGATCAGCCGCGTCAACACATCGGCCTGCGGATCGCCCGGGTGGGCGCGGCGGTGGGCCACCAGGCTGCGCAGCTGGTCGCAGAAGTCGGTCACCGCGGCATGGCCGCGGGCCAGCACCTCGGCCGAGGGCGCCGGCTCCAGCGCCGACAGGATGGCCAGTGACCAGGCCCGCAGCGGCGCCCGGTCGGCCGCCGGCACATCCAGCAGGTTGCCGATCACCTCCACCGGGATCTCGGCAGCAAAGTGGGCGATCAGGTCGGGCGCGGGCTGGTCGGCCAGCTGGTCGAGCAGGCGCTCCACCAGTTTGGCCACGCCGGCCTCCATGCGGGTGATGGCACGCTGGTTCAGCGCCCCCAGCAGCAGCCGGCGCACCCGGGTGTGCAGCGGCGCGTCGTTGAACACCAGGCTGGTGGTGTGGTGCTCGAACAGCGGCGTGCCCGCGCCGAACTTGGGCGCGAACTCCCGCCGCTTGTCCGACCGGGCCTGCGGCGCACGGTAGACCGCGGCCACGTCGGCATGGCGCGTCAGCAGCCACTGGCCTGGCGCCAGCGGATGCACCGGGCTGTGCGTGCGCAGCGCGGCATGGAATGGGTAGGGGTCGTCGATGAAGGCCGGCGGCGCGGCGGCCAGGCTGAAGCCGCGGAGCCAGTCCGGTGCAGGCGAGGTGTGTTGCATGCAGCCATGCTGCCTCAGCCCGGGCTGCCGCCACCCTGGGGCTTGCGCGCACCGTGGCCCCTGTGCATGCGCGCCGGTTGTGCCGGCGCGGTTGCGCTGGCGCGTCGGTACTCCGTCACGCACTGCCGGCAGGGATGCTCCAGTCTGGAACGTTCGGACCGAAATACCCGACGTCAATGCTGCGGTATCGGGCCACACCAACCAACCTGGACAACTCTCCATGGATTTTCTCGATCGCCTCCGAGTCCAAACCCGGCTGGCGCTGGTCATTGCCAGCGCGCTGCTGGGCATCGTGCTGATTGCCACGCTGACCCTGGTGTCCGAATGGCGGACCGTGCTGGGAGAGCGCCAGAACGCGGTCCGCCAGACCGTCGAGATCGCCCACGAGATCCTGGTGCACCACCATGCGGCGGCCACCCGCGGCCTCTACCCGATGGACGAGGCGCAGGCCCGCGCCAAGGCCGCGATCAAGGCGCTGCGCTACAGCGGCGACGAGTACTTCTTCATCAACGACATGCACCCGCGCATGGTCATGCACCCGATCAAGCCCGAGCTCGAAGGCAAGGACCTGACGCAGTCCAAGGACCCGTCGGGCAAGGCGTTGTTCGTGGCCTTCGTCGACACCGTGCGTGCCAGCGGCGGCGGCTTCGTCTCCTACCTGTGGCCCAAGCCGGGCAGCGAGCAGCCGGTGGAGAAGCTGTCCTACGTCAAGGGCTTCGCGCCCTGGGGCTGGATCGTGGGCTCGGGGGTCTATGTCGACAGCGTCGACGCCGCCGTGCTGTCGGCAGCCATCAGCACCGGCCTGCAATCGCTGGTGCTGATGGGCGTGCTGCTGGTGCTGGGCCTGGCTGTCTCGCGCAGCCTGCTGCGGCAGATCGGCGGTGAGCCCGCCGACGCGGCCGATGTGGCACGCCGCATTGCCGGCGGGGACCTGTCGGTCGACGTGCAGCTGCGCGCCGGTGACGACCGCAGCATGCTGCATGCGTTGCGCAGCATGCGCGACGGGCTCACCGGCCTGGTGCGCGGCGTGCGCCAGGGGTCGGAGTCGGTGGCGATGGCCAGCGGCGAGATCGCCAAGGGCAACCTCGACCTGAGCCAGCGCACCGAGCGCCAGGCGGCCGCCGTGCAGCAGACCGCGGCAGCCATGGACGAGCTGGGCACCACCGTGAAGCACACCGCCGACAGCGCCCGCCAGGCCAGCCAGCTGGCCCAGGCGGCCTCCACGGTGGCTGCCGACGGCGGTGGCGTGGTGGCCGAGGTGGTGCAGACGATGCACGGCATCCACGACAGCAGCCGCAAGATCGCCGACATCATCGGTGTCGTCGACGGCATCGCCTTCCAGACCAACATCCTGGCACTGAATGCCGCGGTGGAGGCCGCGCGCGCCGGTGAGCAGGGCCGCGGCTTCGCCGTGGTCGCCTCCGAGGTGCGCACCCTGGCCGGCCGCTCGGCCAGTGCCGCCCGCGAGATCAAGCAGCTGATCCAGACCAGCGTGGAGCAGGTGGAGCTGGGCAGCCAGATGGTGGGCCGGGCGCGCGACAAGATGGACGAGGTCGTCGCCTCGATCCGGCGCGCTTCCGATGTGATCGCCGAGATCAGCGCCGCCAGCGGCGAGCAGAGCCAGGGCGTGGCGCAGATCGGCGCCAGCGTGGCCGAGATGGACCATGCCACGCAGCAGAACGCGGCGCTGGTCGAGCAGAGCGCCGCCGCTGCCGAGAGCCTGCGCGAGCAGTCGGCGCAGCTGGTGCAGGCGGTGTCGGCCTTCCGGCTGCAAGGCGGCGACGCGGTCGCCCGCTGACCCTGGCGGCGACCTTGGTGGCCGGCGGGGCAGCGGGTGCGCTGGTAACCTCGGCGCCTGTCTGCAACCCTGCGCCGCTGGGCGCCGTTCCGCCATGTTCACCGGCATCGTGCAAGGCCTGGCCACCGTCGCTTCCCTGACCGACCGCCCCGGGTTGCGCAGCTTCGAGCTGGCCTTTCCGCCGGGCTTCGACAGCGGTCTGGAGATCGGCGCCAGCGTGGCCTGCGACGGCGTCTGCCTCACCGTCACCCAGCTGCCCGGTCCCGGCCGCGCCTGCTTCGACGTGATGCAGCAGAGCCTGGGCCTCACCACCCTGGGCGCGCTGGCCACCGGCAGCCCGCTGAACGTGGAGCGCGCTGCCAAGGATGGCGCCGAGATCGGCGGCCACCCGCTCAGCGGCCATGTCGATTGCCTGGGCACGCTGCTGTCCATCCGCCAGCCCGAGAACAACCATGTGCTGCGCATCGGCGTGCCGGCCAGCCACATGCGCTATGTCTTCGCCAAGGGCTACATCGCGGTCAACGGCGCCAGCCTCACCGTGGCCGAGGCCAACCGCCAGGAGCGCTGGTTCGAGGTCTGGCTGATCCCCGAGACGCTGCGCATGACCACCTTCGGCCACAAGCAGGTGGGCGATGTGCTGAACATCGAGATCGAGCGCAGCACCCAGGTGGTGGTGGACACCGTGCGCGATGCGCTGGACGAGCGCCTGGGCCCGCTGCTGCCCGCGCTGGAGAAGCTGCTGGCCCAGCAGGGCCAGTCGCTCGACGACCTGGGCGCGGCCCTGCGTCTGCCCGGCTGACCCGTCAGATGATCGCCTGCTCGACGAAGGCCTGACCGGTCAGCACCCGCTGCGGGCTGAAGGCCGACAGGTCCAGCGTCTCGAAGCCGCCGGTGAGCAGCAGTTCGGCCAGGCCGCGGCCGGCCGCCGGCGCATGCTGCAGGCCATGGCCCGAGAAGCCGTTGCACAGCCAGAAATTGGCGCAGTGCGGATGCGCGCCGATCAGCGCGTTGTGGTCCAGCGGGTGCACCTCGTAGTAGCCGGCCCAGGCCTGCTGCACCCGCAGCGCCTCGAAGGCCGGCACCCGGTGGGCCATGGCCGGCCACAGCCGGTCCTCGAACTGCGCCAGGTCGGGCTGGTCCAGCGGCAGGTCGTCGGGATCGGCATCGCCGTCGCCGGGTGACCAGCCGCCGATGAAGCCGCGGCCCTCGCTGCGGAACCAGCAGCCCGAGCTGTCCACCACCAGCGGCGTGGGCGGCAGCGGCGTCGGGCAGGTCATCATGAACACGGTGCGCCGGCGGGCATGCACCGGCACCGGCAGGCCGGCCAGCGCACCCACCGCGCCGGCCCAGGGCCCGGCGGCGTTGACGAAGGCATCGGCCGCCAGCACCTCGCCGCTGGCCAGCCGGGCCGCCACCAGCCGGCCGGCCTGCAGGTGCAGGCCGGTCACCCGGTCATGCCGCCATTGGGCGCCCAGCGCCCGCGCCTTGGCGCCCAGCGCGCGGGCCCAGGCCTCGCCGTCCAGCCAGCCCTCGCCCGACTGGCCCAGGCTGGCCAGCGCGATGTCATCGGTGTGCAGCCAGGGGAAGCGCGCGGCCAGCGCATCGCGCCGCAGCAGGGCCACGTCGGCGCCGGCCTGGCGCTGCACCGCATGGTTGTGCTGCAGCACCGGCACGCCGGCGGCGCCGGCACAGAACAGGTAGGCGCCGGGCACCCAACCCACGGGCACCGGTGCGCCGTCCACGCCCAGCCAGGCATCGGCCTCGGTGATGACTTGGTGGCCGAAGCGCGACATCTGCACATTCACCGCATTGCTGAACTGCTGCCGCACCGAGCCGGCCGACAGCGCCGACGACGATCTGGCCAGCGTCGGGTCGGCCTCGACCACCAGCACCTCCACCGCCGCGCCACCGCGTTGCCGCAGGAACAACGCCACCGCTGCGCCCACCGCGCCGCCGCCGATCACCACCACCCGCATCCGCTGCCTCCCGCTGCCCTGCCCATGTGACGACGCCGGCGCAGGGCCGGCGTCGGTCAGGAGCTTAGCAAGGGCCGCCGCGGCGGCCGGGGGTGGTCACTTGAAGACCAGCGTGCCCAGGTACACCTCCTGGTCGGGCACGCGGCGCACGAACATCGTGGCATCGCTCAGCCGGCGGGTGGCCGGGTGGCCCCAGCGCAGATCGACCTGGCCGCTGCCGCTGGTGCGGGCCACCTGGATCGCCTGCTTGACGAACGGGCGGCCGTTGGCGTCGCGCGCCTCCAGCATGTTGTTGCCCGGCAGCTTGCCGTTGGCCGAATTGGCCAGCACCGTGCCGTCCATCTGCACGGCCACCAGGTAGGCGCGCTCCTGCTTCCACTTGCCGCCGGCGTTGAAGCCCTTGACGGCCTTCTCCAGCCCTTGCGCGCGGATCTCGGCCAGCGCGCCGTCGAGCAGGCTGCGGGCCACCTCCGGCGGCGGTGCCTCCGCCCACGCCGCGCTGGCCACCAGGGCCAGGGTGGCGGCGGTCAGCCGGGCCGACCAGCGGAATGTTGTCTGTTGCATGGTGCGCTCCTGACCGGTGTTGCCGCCAGTGCGGCGGCTGTTCGACCACTGGACACCCGTCTTTCCAGCAGATCGGCCGCGGTGGGCCGAACTTGATGGCCGGGCGGCTAGAAGGATTCCCAGTCGTCGCTGCCACCGGCCGGGGCGGGCGCCGGTGCCGGTGCCGGGCGCGGTGCCGGCGCGGCGGCCACCGGCGGTGTGGCCATCCGCGGCGGCGCCACCGGC
>NZ_BJCL01000006.1 GCF_005403045.1 Pseudaquabacterium pictum | reverse complement strand
GCGCCACATCCAACTTCGCCTTGCTGACGTCCACCCCGAGAAAGCTCTGCACGATCGACTCCTTTGCGATCACAACAGCGCTGGATTCGACACGCGCACCCTAGTATGCGGGGTCGCCGCCGGCGGCGCGCTGACCAGCCGGGGCGCCCCAAGACACCGTTCGAGCTACAGCGTCGAAACCGAACGACGCCCCAGTCTTAACCCCGGGCTTGCTGGCCCAAAGAGGAAATCGGGGTCTGTCGGACGGGCTCCCTTCAGCGCGACGGGAGCGGTGAAAACAATACTAGGAGGAGTCCTATGCGCCGCTTGCGGCGTGTAGGACGGGGGACACGGAGGAACCCGGATTCCCGGCCTCCGCTGCCTCGCGCAGACCCGTGGCTGCGAAAGGCAAATGGCCCCTCAGCGCCCAAGATAGACCTCCACCACCTTCTCGTTGTTCTGCACATCCGACAGCAGCCCCTCGGCCAGCACGCTGCCCTCGTGCAGCACCGTCACCTTCTTGCGGCCCTCGGTCAGCTGGTCGACGAACTTCATGTCGTGCTCCACCACCACCAGGCTGTGCTTGCCCTCCAGCGTGAGGAACAACTCGGCGGTGCGCTCGGTCTCCTCGTCGGTCATGCCGGCCACCGGCTCGTCCAGCAGCAGCAGGGCCGGGTCCTGCATCAGCAGCATGCCGATCTCCAGCCACTGCTTCTGGCCATGGCTCAGCAGGCCGGCGGTGCGCTGGGCCTCGTCCTGCAGGTGGATGGTGGTCAGCGTCTCGCCGATGCGGTCGAGCTGGGTGCCGGTGAGCCGCGAGAACAGGCTGGCACGCACCCGGCGGTCGTCGGCCAGGGCCAGCTCCAGGTTCTCGAAGACGCTGAGTTCCTCGTACACCGTGGGCTTCTGGAACTTGCGGCCGATGCCCACCTGGGCGATCTGCGGCTCGGTCAGGCGCAGCAGGTCGATGGTGCTGCCGAAGCTGGCGGTGCCGCTGTCGGGCCGGGTCTTGCCGGTGATGCAGTCCATCATCGTGGTCTTGCCGGCACCGTTGGGGCCGATGATGCAGCGCAGCTCGCCCACATTCACCGTGAGCGACAGCTTGTTCAATGCCCGGAAGCCGTCGAAGCTGACGGTGATGTCATCCAGGTACAGGGCCACGCCCTGGGTGAAATCGGGCACGCCCAGGCGGGCGATGCGGCCGTAGCTGGCGCTGCGGCCACCGCTCTCGGTGCCCAGGCTGGCCTGCTGCTTGGCTTCATAGGCCGCGCGCCGTTGCGCGCCCTGCTCCATCAGGTCGGGCGTCATGACTTCTTCTCCGCGGCCTTGCGGAACAGGCCGACGATGCCGTGCGGCAGGAACAGGGTGACGGCGATGAACAGCGCGCCCAGGAAGTACAGCCAGAACTCGGGGAAGGCCACGGTGAACCAGCTCTTGGCGCCGTTGACGAAGAAGGCGCCGACGATGGGACCGATCAGCGTGGCGCGGCCGCCCACCGCTGCCCAGATGGCGATCTCGATGCTGGCCGCCGGGCTCATCTCGCTGGGGTTGATGATGCCCACCTGCGGCACGTACAGCGCACCGGCGATGGCGCACATCACCGCGCTCAGCGTCCAGATGCTGAGCTTGTAGGCCAGCGGGTTGTAGCCGGTGAACATCACCCGCGTCTCGGCATCACGGATGGCCTGCAGCACGCGGCCGTACTTGCTGTGGACGATGGCGCGGGCCAGCAGGTAGAAGCCCACCAGGGTGCAGCCGGTGATCACGAACAGCGTGATGCGCATGCCCGGCGTGGCGATCGGCAGATCGAGGATGCGCTTGAAGTCGGTGAAGCCGTTGTTGCCGCCGAAGCCGGTCTCGTTGCGGAAGAACAGCAGCATCGCGGCGAAGGTCATCGCCTGGGTGATGATCGAGAAGTACACGCCCTTGATGCGCGAGCGGAAGGCGAACCAGCCAAACACGAAGGCCAGCAGGCCGGGCACCAGCACCACCAGCAGCATCTGGGCGATGAAGCTGTCGCTGACCGCCCAGGTCCACGGCAATTCCTTCCAGTTCAGGAACACCATGAAGTCGGGCAGCGGGCTCTTGTAGTTGCCGTCCAGCCCGATCTGGCGCATCAGGTACATGCCCATGCCGTAGCCGCCGAGCGCGAAGAACAGGCCGTGGCCCAGGCTGAGGATGCCGGTGTAGCCCCAGATCAGGTCCATCGCCAGCGCGCAGATGGCATAGCAGAGGATCTTGCCGGTGAGCTGCACCATGTAGTCGCTGACATGGAACACGCTGCCCTCGGGCACCAGCAGGTTCAGCACCGGGAAGACGACGCAGATCACCGCCAGCGCGGCGATCACGCCGGCCCAGCCCTTGGTGCCCAGCAGCAGACCGCGCTTCTGCTGCAGGCCGGCGGACGGAGAGAGAACCGCGCTCATGCTTCCGCACTCCGGCCTTTGATCGCAAACAGCCCTTGCGGTCGTTTCTGGATGAACACCACGATGAACACCAGCACCATGATCTTGGCCAGCACCGCGCCGGCCCAGCCTTCGAGCAGCTTGTTCAGGATGCCCAGCCCCAGCGCCGCATACACCGTGCCGGCCAGCTGGCCCACACCGCCCAGCACCACCACCATGAAGCTGTCGACGATGTAGCCCTGGCCCAGGTCGGGGCCGACGTTGCCCACCTGGCTGAGCGCGCAGCCCGCCAGGCCGGCGATGCCCGCGCCCAGGCTGAAGGCCAGCATGTCGATGCGGGCGGTGTTGACGCCCACGCAGCTGGCCATGCGCCGGTTCTGGGTGACGCCACGCACGAACAGGCCCAGCCGGGTCCTGCCGATCAGCGCGGCCACGCCCACCAGCACCAGCACCGCGAACACCAGGATGGCCAGCCGGTTGTAGGGCAGCACCAGGTTGGGCAGCACCTGCACACCGCCGCTCATCCACGATGGGTTCTCGACGCCCACGTTCTGCGCGCCGAACAGGCTGCGCACCGCCTGCATCAGCACCAGGCTGATGCCCCAGGTGGCCAGCAGCGTCTCCAGCGGCCGGCCGTAGAGCCAGCGGATCACCGTGCGCTCCAGCACCGCGCCGACCAGCGCGCTGGTCAGGAAGGCGGCCGGGATGGCCACCAGGATGTAGCTGTCGAACAGCCCCGGCAGGTACTGCTTGAACAGGTTCTGCACCACGTAGGTGGCATAGGCGCCGATCATCATCAGCTCGCCATGGGCCATGTTGATCACGCCCATCAGGCCATAGGTGATGGCCAGGCCCAGCGCCACCAGGAGCAGGATCGACCCCAGGCTGGCCCCGGTGAACAGCACGCCCAGGCGCTCACCCCAGGCCAGCTGGCCCTGCACGCTGTCGATGGCGGCCTGGATGGCGGCCTTGACATTCGGATCCTGCTCGTTGCCCAGCTTCTCCAGCAGCAGCGAGCGGGTGGCCGGCGAGCTGCTGCCCGACAAGGCCGCAGCGGCGGCAGCGCGCTTGGCCGGATCGGCCGAGGAGATCAGCACAGCGGCGCGCAGCAGGCCCAGGCGGTCCTTGAGGTCGGCATCGGTCTCGGCCGCGATGGCCTTCTCGATCAGCACCAGCTTGCCTTCGTCGACATCGTCCTTCAGCTCGGCGATGGCGGCGCGGCGCACGGCCACGTCGGGCGAGACCAGCTTCAGCACGGCCAGCGCGGCTTCCAGCTCGCGGCGCATGCGGTTGTTGTTGACGACATCCTCGGCGTCGGCCGGCAGCGTGGCGCTGGCGCCGGTGGCGGCGTCCACCACCTTGTCGCCCTGCACGATGAAAGCCTTGCCGCCGGCCACCTTGACGGTGTCGTCGAGCATGGCCTGGATGAACGGCGACAGCGCGGTGTCACCGGCCGCCACGGCGTCATTGAGCGCGGCGACCCGGTCGTCGGAGTCACCGGCAGCGATCCTGCCGGCCTGCTCCGGTGTCAGCGCCCAGGCATGACAACCGCCCAGCAATGCAATCAAAAGAATCAGACGACGAAGCACAGGCAGGCCCGGTCAAGAACTGAAGGCGGCTGCGGCCAAGCCGCAGCTGCCGAACCAAGCACACGCCGCGGAACCGGCTCTGCCGGGCCGCTGGCGTGGCCCCCCTTGGGGGGAGCGGCGAAGCCGCTTCGGGGGGTTACTTGGTAGGGACGTTCTTCTTGCCCTTGTTCTCGGGGATGTAGTCGCTCCAGGGGTCGGCCACCACCGGGCCCTTGGTCTTCCACACCACGTTGAACTGGCCATCGGCCTTGATCTCGCCGATGAACACCGGCTTGTGCAGGTGGTGGTTCTCCTTGTCCATGGTGGACATGAAGCCGCCCGGCGCCGGGAAGGTCTGGCCGGCCATCGCGGCGATCACCTTGTCGGTGTCGGTGCTCTTGGCCTTCTCCACCGCCTGCTTCCACATCATGATGCCGATGTAGGTGGCTTCCATCGGGTCGTTGGTGATCGGCTTGTCCTTGTGGCCGGGGATGTTCTTGGCCTTGGCGTAGTCGCTCCACTTCTTCACGAACTCGGTGTTGGCCGGGCTCTTGATCGACATGAAGTAGTTCCAGGCGGCCAGGTGGCCCACCAGCGGCTTGGTGTCCACGCCGCGCAGCTCTTCCTCACCCACGCTGAAGGCCACCACCGGCACGTCGGTCGCCTTCAGGCCCTGGTTGCCCAGTTCCTTGTAGAAGGGCACGTTGGAGTCGCCGTTGATGGTGGAGACCACCGCGGTCTTCTTGCCTTCGGAGGCGAACTTCTTGATCTTGGCGATGATGCCCTGGTAGTCCGAATGGCCGAAGGGGGTGTAGTCCTCCATGATGTCGGCATCGGCCACGCCCTTGGCCTTCAGGAAGGCGCGCAGGATCTTGTTGGTGGTGCGGGGGTACACGTAGTCGGTGCCCAGCAGCACGAAGCGCTTGGCGCTGCCGCCGTCCTTGCTCATCAGGTATTCCACCGCCGGGATGGCCTGCTGGTTGGGCGCGGCGCCGGTGTAGAACACGTTCTTGCTCAGTTCCTCGCCCTCGTACTGCACCGGGTAGAACAGCAGGCTGTTCAGCTCCTCATAGACCGGCAGCACGCTCTTGCGGCTCACCGAGGTCCAGCAGCCGAAGGTGACGGCGACCTTGTCCTTGCTGATCAGCTGGCGGGCCTTCTCGGCGAACAGCGGCCAGTTGGATGCCGGGTCGACCACCACCGGCTCCAGCTTCTTGCCCAGCACGCCGCCCTTGGCATTGATCTCGTCGATGGCCATCAGCACGGTGTCCTTGAGCACCGTTTCCGAGATGGCCATGGTGCCCGACAGCGAGTGCAGCACGCCCACCTTGATGGTGTCCTGGGCGAAGGCGGGCACGGCGACGAGGCTGGCGCCCAGGGCGACTGCGGACAGTGCGACGGAGAAGTTGCGACGGGAGGTTGTCATGTTGGCTTTGCTCCTGGTGGGCGGAATGCCCCGTTGAATGGACAGCCGCAGTCTCGGCGCCGGCCGGCGATCGGGCCATACGACACATGTCGTAGGCGGACGCCGCACCCCCTCGGCACCGCCGCGCTGAACTTGAGGCTGCAGCGGGCGCAAATCTGGCAAAAACGCACGATTGGCTGTGGTGCCACGGCCACCGCGGGCTGCAAACGGGCCCGGGCTGTCTAGCATCCACCCGCCGGCTTGTCGGGAGATCTTGATTCCTGTGGCAAGCGGTGCGGGCAGTCCGCCCATCACAACCACACGTTCCCCAGGAGAGAGATCCATGGCACATCTTTGCCAAGCCGCCCTCGTGGCCCTGTCGCTGGCCGCCGCCGCCGGCGCGCAGGCCCAGGCCACCGTCAAGAACGACGGCCAATTCCGCGCCGCGCTGGGACTGGGCGCCAGCCTGGCCTCCGGCAACACCAAGGCGACCAACCTGTCGCTGAACGCCGATGCGGTGCGCGCCACCGACCGGAACAAGCTGTCGCTGTACGGCAACCTGCAGTACGCCCGCAGCGGCGGCACCACCACGGCCGACCAGCTGCGTCTGGGCACCCGCTACGACCAGAACCTCGGCACCCAGCTGTTCGGCTTCGGCGGCCTCGACCTGGAGCGCAACAAGTTCGCCAACCTGAACCTGCGTGCGCAGCTCAGCGCCGGCCTGGGCTGGCATCTGATCAAGTCGCCCAGCACCACCTTCGACCTGTTCGGCGGTCTGGGCTACGTGAGCGACAAGTACAAGAGCCCGATGGTCATCGACGGCCGCAGCCGCGACAGCTACGGCTACATGTCGCTGCTGCTGGGCGAGGAGTCGACCCACAAGCTGAGCGACACCACCAGCTTCAAGCAGCGCCTGACCCTGGTGCCCAACCTGCAGAACCGGGGCGAGTTCCGCGCCAACTGGGACGCCGGCCTGGCCGTGGCGATGAGCAAGGCCATGAACCTGAACGTGGGCCTGAACTTCGCCCACAACAGCGAGCCTGGCCCCGGCCGCAAGTCCACCGACACCCTGGTGACCACCGGCGTGTCGGTCAAGTTCGACTGATCCCCATCAACCCAGCATCCACAGGAGCAACACCATGAGCATGGCTTCGGAATTCAAGGAATTCGCCCTCAAGGGCAACGTGATGGACCTCGCCGTCGGCGTGATCATCGGCGGCGCGTTCGGCAAGATCGTCGACTCGATGGTCAAGGACTTGATCATGCCGCTGGTCAACCTGCTGACCGGCGGGCAGATCGACTTTTCCAACAAGTACCTGGTGCTGTCGGGCAACGTGCCGGCGGGCGCAGCGCTGGCCGAGGCGCAGAAGGTGGGCAACGTGTTCGCCTACGGCAGCTTCCTGACGATCGCGATCAACTTCATCATCCTGGCCTTCGTGATCTTCATGATGGTCAAGCAGATGAACCGCCTGAAGCGCGCCGAGCCGGCGCCCGCACCGGCCGCACCGCCGCCCACGCCGGAAGACGTGGTGCTGCTGCGCGAGATCCGCGACGCGCTGCGCAAGTGAGCCCCGCATGCGGCGGGGGAACTGGGCCCCTGCGGCCCGGTTCCTCCGCCGACAGCCGGTCCGCCAGGCGGCTGACACTGGGTGATCAAGGAGATTGCCCATGGCCCACCGATGGCGCGCCAGCCTGGCCGCCGCCCTCGCCGGCACCAGCCTGGCGGTGGCACTGACCGGCAGCGGCCTGGCCCGCGCCGCCACCGGCCCGGGCGCCGATGCCCTCAGCCCCACCGAGCTGACCTGGCTGCGCGCCGCCGCGCCGGTGCTGGCCTTCGCCCGCGCCGAACGCCTGCCCCTGCATGTGCTGGTGCAGCCGCAGGACACGCCCGGCCAGACGCCGATCGGCATGGCCTTCATCGAGGGCCGCTGCGTGCTGGTGCTGTCGATGCGCGGCAACCCCGAGGCCCAGGCCACGCTGGACCGCATGCCGCCCGGCCTGCTGGGCCCGGTGGTGGAGGCCATCGCCGCGCATGAGCTGGGCCACTGCTGGCGCCACCTGCAGCAGACCTGGGGCACCCTGCCCTCGGGCCTGATGGAGCTGTCCGGCTTCAGCCAGGTGACCCCCGAGCAGGAAGTGCTGCTGAAGGACATGTGGCGCACCCGCCGCGAGGAAGGCTTTGCCGACCTGGTGGGCCTGGCCTGGACGCTGCAGCACCACCCGCAGCACTATGCCGCGGTGCATGCCTGGCATGTGCGCGAGCGTGCCGAGCAGGCGGTGGACACCGGCCCGCACGACACCCGGGTGTGGATCCGCCTGGCCGAGGATCCCGCGGCCTTCGGCCCCGGCGGCTCGGTGTTCGAGCGGGTGGCCGCGCTGTGGCAGGCCGGGTTGATCGCCGGGTTCTGAAGGCCAGACGCCGACCGCGCCCGATCAGGCTGCCGGCGCCGCCAGCAGCGCGTCCACCCGCGCCAGCGCAGCCTCGAAGGCAAAGCCATGCACGTCGCGCGCCAGCGCATCGAGCTGCGGGCCCAGGGCCGCTGCCAGCTGCGGCGCATGGCGGGCCAGGTGGTCGGCGGCCTCGGTGTCGTGCGACTGCAGCAGGCCCCGCAGCGCCAGCAGGCAGCTGCGCACCGCATCGGGCTCGGCCGCCGGCCGGCACCACTGCAGCAGGCAGCGGGTCAGCGCCTCCGGGTCCACCGGCTTGACCAGCACATCGTCCATGCCGGCGGCCAGGCAGTCGACCCGGTCCTCGGCGAAGGCGCTGGCGGTCATCGCGATGATCGGCACCCGCTGCCAGCCCGGCAGCTGGCGGATGGCGGCCGCCGCGCGCAGGCCGTCCAGGCGCGGCATCTGCACGTCCATCAGCACCACGTCGTAGCGGGACTGGCGGGCGCGCTGCAGCGCCTCCTGGCCGTCGCCGACCAGCGCCACCTGGGCGCCCTGGCCGCTCAGCAGCTCCAGTGCCACCTCCTGGTTGATCGGGTTGTCCTCGGCCAGCAGCACCTGCAGGCCCAGCAGCGGCAACGCGGCCGGCAAGGCCGCCGGCGCGGGCGGCAGCGCAGGCGCGACGATGTCGTCGGTCTGGGGCAGCGGCAGCTCCAGCCAGAAGCGGCTGCCCTCGCCCGGCTGGCTGTGCACACCGATGCGGCCGCCCATCAGCAGCGCCAGGCGGTGGCAGATGGCCAGGCCCAGGCCGGTGCCGCCAAAGCGCCGGGTGGTCGATGCATCGGCCTGCTCGAAGGGCCTGAACAGCAGTGGCAGCTGGTGCGGGTCGATGCCGATGCCGGTGTCGGACACCTCGAAGCGCAGCCAGCCCGGGGCCAGCGGCTGCGCCAGCAGGCCGACCTGCCCGCCCGGCGCGAACTTCACCGCATTGCTCAGCAGGTTCAGCAGGATCTGCTCCAGCCGCATGCGGTCGCCATGCACATGGGCCGGGCATGCCGGGTCCAGCTGCAGATGCAGGCGCACCCGGTTGGCCTGGGCGCGGTCGGCCACCATCGCCAGCATGCGCTGCAGGCAGGGCTGCAGCGCGAAGTCGATCGGGTCGAGCTCGACCTTGCTGGCCTCGATCTTGGAGAAGTCGAGGATGTCGTTGATGACCTGCAGCAGGTGCTGGCTGGCGTCGGCGATCTTGCCGAGATGGTCGCGCTGCCGCGGGCTCAACGGTTCGCGGCGCAGCAGGTGGGCGAAGCCCAGCACCGCATTGAGCGGCGTGCGGATCTCATGGCTCATGTTGGCCAGGAAGGCGCTCTTGGCCTGGTTGGCGGCATCGGCCGCGGCCTTGGCCTGCGCCAGGGCGATCTCGGTGCGCCGGCGCTGCAGGATGTCCCACAGGTCGGACCCGGCCAGGGCCAGGTCCTGGGCGGCACCGGGCGGCGCGCCGGGCTCCCCGGCCGCGGTGTCGGCATGCACCACGCACAGCACCTGCACGCAATGGCCCTGGTCCAGCACCGGCACGGCCAGCAGGCGCTGCGGCGGCTGGCCCGCCGGCACCGGCACCACCACCGGCGCCTGGGTGCGCAGGGCGCCGGCACAGGCCTGGGCAGCGGCCTGCGCACCGGGCCCGTCGGCCTGGCCGGGCTGCAGCGCCGGGTGCGTGGTGGTGGCCCAGGTCGGCGCACCGAGGCAGCCGTCGGCATCCACCGGGTGCAGGCTGCCGCTGTGGCTGCCCACCAGGGCCACCAGCACGTCGATGCCCTGCTGCCACAGCGCCTGCTCGTCCAGCCCGGCGGCGCGCTGGCTGAGGCTGAGCATCGCCCGCAGGCGCAGGTCTTCGCGGGCCAGGCGGCGGTTCAGCTGCTCCAGCTCGGTGGTGCGCTGGGCCACCAGCTGCTCCAGGTGCTGGCGGTGCTGGGCCAGCTCGCGGTCGGCGCGCAGCCGGTCGGTGATGTCGATGCCGGTGCCGACCACGACCGGGCCGGTGTCCAGGTCGACCCGGCGGGCCACCAGCAGGAAGGGCACGCGCCGGCCATCGTGCACCCGCAGCGGCGCTTCGGTCTGGAACTCCTGGTCGGTCAGCACCCGCTGCAGTGCCTGCTGCACCGCCGGCCGGTCTTCGGGCGCGAAGTAGTCGACGGCGCTGCTGCCGCGCACTGCCTCGGCGTCGTAGCCGGTCACCGATTCGAAGCGCCGGTTCCACATCAGCAGCCGGCCCTCGGGATCGACCACGAAGAACAGCCCGGCCACCGACTCCATCAGCTGCTCGCGCAGCCGCTGTTCCTGGCGGCGGGCGGCCTCGGCCGCGATGGACTCGACCGCATGGCCGACATCGCGCACCAGGCGGGCGTACAGTGCCAGCTGGTCGGGGTCGAAGTGGCCGGCGCCGTCGGCCTGCAGCACCAGCACGCTGCGCGGCCCGCCGGCCGGCGAGATGGGGAAGGCCGCCACGCTGTGGCCGCCGGCGGCATCGTCGCGCACCACCGGCGCGTCGCCGTGCAGCGCGGCCAGCGCCGGCGCGTCCCAGGGGAACGGCACGGCGCCGCCCTGGCCGGTGCGGGCCTCGGTGCGCAGGGCGCCACCGGTGGCATCCTGCCGGCCGATCCAGGCCTGCGAGAAGCCGCCCACGTCCACCGCGATGCGGCAGACCTCGGCCTGCAGCGCTGCGGTGTCGTGCAGCCGCACGATGGCCTCGTTGACGCCGCTGAGCACCGCATAGGCCTGGTTCAGCCGGCGGATGCGGTCGGCATGCTGGCGGCTCTCGGTGACGTCGCGCCACACCACCGACAGCAGCGGCCGGCCGGCGAAGTCGATGCGGCGCAGCGTCATCTGCACATGCTGCAGGCCACCATCGCGGCGGCGGTGGGTGTTGTCGAACACGGCCTGTTCACCGGCCATCACCCGGGCGGTGTGGTCCTGGATGTCCTGCGGCGATAGCACGGCCTGCAGGTCAGCCGGGCGCAGGCGGGCGAACTCGGCACGTGTGTAGCCAAGGCCGGCGCAGGCGGCATCGTTGAAGGTGACGAAGCCCTCGGTCTGCGGATCGACCAGCACGATGGCGTCGGTGGTCTGGCTGAACATGGTGTCGACCAGGCGCGACTGGTCGGCCAGCGCCTGGGCGCCCTGCTTGATCAGCGTGATGTCGCGCGCGGCGCCCAGCACGCCCGCGGCCCGGCCCCGGGCATCGACCATCGGCGTGGTCACCACCTCGAACAGCGCCTGCCGGTGCTCGGGCGGCACGGCCAGCCAGCGCTCGGCGGTCAGCGGCTGGCCGCCGGTGGCCACCGCGGGCTCGTCGGCGGCCAGGGCCACCAGGTTGTGGGCCGTCAGTTCCGCCGGCGATGCGGCGGTGCCGGCGGCGGGCAAGGGCTCCACCAGCCGGCGGTAGGCGGCGTTCGCCAGCAGCAGCTGGCCCTGCGTGTCCTTCAGCCAGATCGGGTCGGGGATGGCCTGCAGGGTGTCGGCCAGCCTGCGCTCGCTGTCGCGCAGGCGCTGGGCATTGCGGTGCTGGCCCACCGCCAGCGCCGCCAGGCCGGCGGCGAAGCTGGCATGGTCGAGCTCCTCGTCGCCGGGCAGGCCGGGCTGCCGGCGGTAGACGGCAAAGCTGCCCAGTGGCCGGCCAGCCGGACCCGGCACCGGGATCGCCCAGCAGGCGGCCAGGCCGGCGCGGCTGGCCAGGTCGCGGAAGTCGGCCCATGCCGGATCGCGGGCGATGTCCTCGGCCAACACCCGCTGGCCGCTGTGGCAGGCGCTGCCGCAGGCACCCATGCCGGGGCCGATGGCCATGCCGTCGATGGCCTGGTTGTAGAACGCCGGCAGGCTGGGCGCGGCACCGTGCAGCAGCCGGGTGCCGGACTCGTCGACCAGCAGCAGCGAGCACAGGCTGCCCGGAAACGCCGCCTCATGGTCCAGCGCCAGCTGGCGCAGCTGGTCGGCCAGCGGGTCGCCGCGCACCAGGCTCTCCAGCAGGCGCAGCCGGCTCTGGTCCCGCTGCTGGCTGCGGTGCAGGCGGGTGATGTCGGTGATCACCACCACCCGGCAGGCCTCGCCGTCGCGGTCCAGGTCGTGCGACTGCACCAGCACCTGCATCGGCGTGCCGTCGCGCCGCAGGTGCTGCCACTCCGCGGCCACCAGGCCCTGCATCTGCACGATGGCCTGGCGGGCCATGTCGCGCTGGGCCGGCGTCATCAGGTCGGCCACCTCCAGTTGCAGGGCCTCGGCGCGGGTGCAGCGGTAGAGGGCGCAGAAGGCGTCGTTGACCGCCACCAGGCGCTGGTTGCGGCGGGCATACACCGCCATCGGCGCCGGGTTGCGGTCGAACAGCAGGCGGAACTCGTCCTCGGCGCGGCGCAGCGCGGTGATGTCGCGGCCGATGCCCAGCACGCCGATCAGGCGGCCGTCGGCATCGCGCACCGGCGTCTTGATGGTGTGGGTCAGCTCGCTGTGGCCGTCGCTGGCGAAGTGCAGCAGCTCCTCGTTGCTGGTGGGCGCGTTGCGCGCCATGGCCCGCTGGTCATGGGCGCGGAAGAACGCGGCCACGTCGGGCGGCACGAAGTCGGCGTCGGTCTTGCCGACGATCTGCGCCTGCGGCGTGCCGTACAGCTGCTCGAAACGCGGGTTGCAGGCCAGGTAGACGCCGTCCGGGTCCTTCAGCCAGACCAGGTCGGGCAGCGCGTCCAGGATGGCGCGGTGGCGCAGGCGGTCCTGGGCGATGGTGGCATCCATCAGGCTCACCGCCATGGCGCGGGCGAGGTCATGCCCGCTGAGCATGCCCACCAGCTGGCCACGATCGTCGAGCACCACCAGGTGGCGCACCTGCAGCGCCAGCATGCGGTCGGCGGCGGCGTTCAGGGTGGCGCTGGTGCCGATGCTGTGCACCGGCTGGCTCATCACCGTGGCCAGGGGCTGCGCGCCGGCATCGCCGCCGGCGGCCAGGCAGCGGGCGGCATCGCGCGCGGTGACCACGCCCACCGCAGCGCCAGCGGCATCCACCACCACCACGCTGGCGTCGGCGCCCAGGCCCATGGCCAGGGCGGCATCGTGCAGCGTCTGGTCGATCCGCACCAGCCGCGCCACCGGTTGCATCACCGACGGCACCAGGTGGTGGCCGGCCAGCAGGCTCAGCTGCAGCAGCATGCGGAAGTCGGTCTCGCTGACCACGCCTTCCAGGCGCTGCTGCGCATCGACCACCGCCAGGTGCGAGACACCACGCCGCAGGCACAGCTGCCAGGCTTGCTCGCAGGGCAGGCTGCCGTCGACGCAGACCAGCGGCTCCAGCGCATCGCGCACCGGGGTGCTGCCGGCCAGGTCGCCACGCAGCACGGCCAGCAGCCGGCCTTCACCCACCATGCCGAGCACCCGGCCGCCGCCATCGACCACCGCCACGCAGGACACCCGGCGCGCGGCCATCAGCCGTGCGGCGTCGACCAGGCAGGCCTGCGGGTCCACCTGCACCACCGGCCGCGAGGCCATGCTGGACAGCGGCCGCTGCATCGGGCTGCCGGCGGGCAGCGGGGATGGCGGCGCAGGCGGCAGGTCGGTCGGCATCGGCCGCAGTCAGTGGCCCAGCCGGGCGGCCACCGCCCGGAAGCCGGCTTCGCAGGCGTGCAGGGCCTGGCACACCGCCGGGTCGAACTGCCGGCCGGCGCGGGCGTGGATGTAGGCCAGCGCATCGGCCACCGGCCAGCCGGCCTTGTAGGGCCGCGTGGTGGTGAGGGCATCGAAGACATCGGCCACCGCCATCAGCCGGGCGGCCAGCGGAATCGCCTCGCCGGCCAGGCCCGCGGGGTAGCCCTGGCCGTCCCAGTGCTCATGGTGGCCCAGCGCGATGTCGCGGGCCACGGCCAGGGCGCGCAGCGGCTCGGCGGTGTCGCCCGGCGCCGGCGCGGGCTGGTCGCCGGCATGCTGGGCCTGCACCTTGGCCATGGCCTTGGCGATGGTGTCGGCACCGATGCGGGCATGGGTCTGCATCACCGCGAACTCGTCCGCCGTGAGCTTGCCGGGCTTGAGCAGGATGCGGTCGGGGATGCCGATCTTGCCCAGGTCGTGCATCGGGGCGGCCTTGACGATGCGTTGCAGCTGGGCCTCGTCCAGCGCGGCGGCATGGGCCACGCTGCGCTGCAGCTGGCGCGCCAGCAGCTCGACATACAGCCGGGTGCGCTGGATGTGGTTGCCGGTGTTGTCGTCGCGGGTCTCGGCCAGCTCGGCCATGGCGCAGAGCATCAGGTCCTGGGCCAGCAGGCCGTCGCGCATGCGCCGGGCCAGCTCCCGTTCCAGCCAGGCGTTCTGGTCGGCCAGGCGCACCTGGGCCTGGCGCAGCGCCAGGTGGGCACGCACACGGGCCAGCAGCACCGCGGGCTTGATCGGCTTGACGATGTAGTCGGCCGCACCCAGGGCCAGGCCGGCCTCCTCGTCGAACTCGGTGCCCAGGGCGGTGACGAAGATCACCGGGATCGCCGCCAGCGCCGGGTCGGCGCGCATGCGGCGCAGCACGGACAGCCCATCGAGCGCGGGCATCATCACGTCCAGCAGCACCAGATCGGGCTGCTCGGCGGCCATCAGCGTCAGCGCGCTGGCCCCGGACAACGCGCCCAGCACCCGGAACTCCGGCCGCAGCAGCTGGGACAGCAGCGAGACGTTCAGCGGTTCGTCGTCGACGACGAGCAGGGTGGCCTGGGGCACGGTGCGGTGTTTCGCATCTCGTTGGTGGGGGCTGGCACCACCGCCGACATCCGCAGCAGGGCCCGATCGACTACCGCTGCATGCTAGCCCACATCGCGCACCGGATGGCAGCGGCTTGCGCGCCACAATGCATGCAGCCTGCTGGCATGCCGCGTGCACGCTGGCGTCCATCCCGCAACTGCCGCCACCGGGCCGGGCCCGGTGGCCGAGACCACGCCATGAACCAGCCTCCCACACTCGAGACCCTGACGCAGTCCAAGATCCACCTGATCGGCGGCGAGAAGGGCGGCGTCGGCAAGTCGATGGTGGCGCGCCTGCTGGCGCAGTACTTCATCGACCATGCGATGCCCTTCGTCGGCTACGACACCGACCGCTCGCACGGCGCGCTGCTGCGCTACTACACCGGCTATGCCTCGCCGGTGCTGGCCGACCGCTACGAGGCGCTGGACGCCATCGTCGAAAGCGCCGCCGAGGAGCCCGGCCGCCGCGTGCTGGTCGACCTGGCCGCCCAGACCCATGCGCCGCTGGTGAAGTGGATGGACGAATCCGGCGTGCTCGACCTGGCCGAGCTCAACGGCATGGCCATCCACTACTGGCAGGTGATGGATTCTGGGCGTGATTCGGTCGACCTGCTGGCCCGGCTGCTGGACCAGTTCGGCGCCCGGCTGCGCTATGTGCTGGTGAAGAACCAGATCCGCGGCGACGACTTCAGCCAGCTCGAGAAGAGCGGCGAGCAGGCCCGCGCGGTGGCCTTCGGCGCCCAGATCATCACGCTCAAGCACCTGCATGACCCGGTGGTGCAGAAGATCGACGCCGCCAACGCCAGCTTCTGGGCGGCCAAGAACGTCACCGAGAAAGGCGGTCCCGGCCTGGGCCTGATGGAGCGCCAGCGGCTGAAGATGTGGCTGTCCCACGCGATGGCCGAGATCGACACCATCGCGGTCTGAGCGCGCAGGGCCCGGCCGCGCGGCCGGGTGTCATCCAGCCGTCACAGGCCCATCGTAAATTTCCAGGCTTCTGGAATCATCAAGTGATGGAGCACGCAGCATGAGAGTCGGCATCAATGGCATGGGCCGCATCGGGCGGCTGGCGCTGCGCGCGGCCCTGGGCGCCGCCGAGCGCCCGCAGGACGACCCGCGCGCCGGCCACCGGCTGGAGGTGGTGCACTGCAACGAGCTGCAGGGCGGCGCCGCCGCCACGGCCCATCTGCTGCAGTTCGACAGCGTGCAGGGCCGCTGGCGGGCGAACATCACCGCCGACGGTGAAGACGCCATCCGCATCGACGACCGCCGGCTCGGCTTCAGCAGCCACGCCACGGCCGCCGCCATCCCCTGGGGCGAGCTGGGCGTGGACCTGGTGCTGGAGTGCACCGGCAAGTTCCTGACCCCCGAGACGCTGCAGGGCCACCTGGACCGTGGCGCCAAGCGGGTGATCGTGGCCGCGCCGGTGAAGGTGGGCGGCGTGCTGAACATCGTGGTGGGCGTGAACCACCACCTGTACCAGCCGGCGCAGCACCACATCGTCACCGCGGCCAGCTGCACCACCAACTGCCTGGCGCCGGTGGTCAAGGTGGTGCACGAGGCCATCGGCATCCGCCACGGCCAGATCACCACCATCCATGACCCGACCAACACCAACCGGGTGGTGGATGCGCCGCACAAGGATCTGCGCCGCGCCCGCAGCGCGATGACCAGCCTGGCGCCCACCACCACCGGCAGCGCCACCGCCATCGCGCTGATCTACCCCGAGCTCAAGGGCAAGCTCGACGGCCATGCGGTGCGGGCGCCGGTGCTCAATGCCTCGCTGACCGATTGCGTGTTCGAGCTGCAACGCGCCACCAGCGCCGACGAGGTGAACGCATTGTTCCAGGCCGCCGCGGCCGGGCCGCTGGCCGGCATCCTGGGCTACGAGGCGCGGCCGCTGGTCAGCGCCGACTACGCCCGCGACACCCGCAGCGCGGTGGTCGACGGCCTGTCCACCCTGGTGACCGACGGCACGCTGCTGAAGGTCTACGCCTGGTACGACAACGAGATGGGCTATGCCTGCCGCATGGTCGACCTGGCATGCCACCTGGAGGCGCAGGGTCTCTGACCCGCTGCACGCGATGAACGCCGGGACCCGGAACTACGCGATCGTCACCGCCGCCTACTGGGGCTTCACCCTCAGCGACGGTGCGCTGCGCATGCTGGTGCTGCTGCACTTCTACCGGCTGGGCTACTCGCCGTTCACGCTGGCCTTCCTGTTCCTGCTGTACGAGGCCATGGGCATCGTGGCCAACCTGCTGGGCGGGTGGCTGGCCACGCGCTACGGCATCGCGCGCATGCTGGCGGTGGGCCTGGCCACGCAGATCAGCGGCTTCCTGCTGCTGTCGGCCCTGCAGCCAGGCTGGACGGTGGCGGCCTCGGTGGCCTGGGTGGTGGGCGCGCAGGGCCTCTGCGGCGTGGCCAAGGACCTGACCAAGACCGCCAGCAAATCGGCCATCAAGCTCACCGCCGGCACGGCATCGGGCCAGCTGTTCAAGTGGGTGGCTTTCTTCACCGGCAGCAAGAACGCGATGAAGGGCGTGGGCTTCTTCCTGGGCGGGCTGCTGCTGCAGACGCTGGGCTTCCAGCATTCGCTGTGGGCCATGGCCGCACTGCTGGCCGTGGTGCTGGCGGGCGTGCTGCTGTGCGTGCCGCGGCTGATGGGCAAGGCCAAGGCGTCGAAGTCGGCGAAGGAACTGTTCGCCAAGAACCCGGGCATCAATGCCCTGGCCGCCGCACGGGTGGCGCTGTTCGGCGCGCGCGACGTGTGGTTCGTCGTCGGCGTGCCGGTGTTCCTGTATGCGGCGGGCTGGACCTTCACCATGGTGGGCGCCTTCCTGGCGCTGTGGACCATCGGCTACGGCGCGGTGCAGGCTGCCGCGCCGGCCATCGTGCGCCGCAGCACCGACGGGCTGAGCACCGAGGTGCCCGCCGCACGCACCTGGTCGGCCCTGCTGGCGGCGGTGCCGCTGGTGCTGGCGGCGCTGGTGGCGCTGGATCTGCCGGCCCTGCGGCCGCACCTGGACTGGGTGGTGGTGGTCGGCCTGGGGCTGTTCGGCGTGGCGTTTGCCGTCAACTCGTCGGTGCACTCGTACCTGGTGCTGGCCTATGCCGGATCGGAGAAGGCGGCCGAAGACGTGGGCTTCTACTACGCCGCCAACGCGCTGGGCCGCTTCCTGGGCACGCTGCTGTCGGGCCTGCTGTACCAGTGGGGCGGGCTGCTGGCCGCGTTGCTGGGTTCGGCGGTGATGCTTCTGGCCTGCTGGGCCATCACGCTGATGCTGCCGCTGGTGCGCAGCACCGCCAGCACTGACACCGCCCCCGCCACCTGAACGGAGACACCCGATGGACGAACAAGCTGCCGTCACCGCCCTGGCCGCCCTGGCCCAGGGCATGCGCCTGCGGGTGTTCCGCGCCCTGGTGGGCGCCGGACCGGCCGGCATGACGCCCGGCACACTGTGCGCCACGCTGGACGTGCCCGGCTCCACGCTGTCGTTCCACCTGAAGGCGCTGGAACACGCCGGCCTGGTCACGCAGGAGCGCGACGGCCGCCACCTGATCTACCGCCCCGCCATCGTGCAGATGAACGCGCTGCTGGACTACCTGACGGCGCACTGCTGCGAAGGCGCCCCCAGCACGACCTGCGCGCTGGGCCCGGCCAGCAGCGGCGGTTGCTGCTGACTGCGCCCACTCTCGACTCTGGAGCCCACGATGTCCGACAAGATCTACCAGGTGCTGTTCATCTGCACCCACAACGCGGCCCGCTCGATCCTGGCCGAGGCGCTGCTCAACCACCTGGGCGGCGGCCGCTTTGCCGCGCATTCGGCCGGCAGCCACCCGCGCGGCAGCGTGCACCCGCTGACGTTGGCCACGCTGCAGCGGCTGCGCCTGCCCGCCGACGGCCTGCACAGCAAGGACTGGGCATCCTTCGCCCAGCCCGGCGCGCCGCGGCTGGACTTCGTCTTCACCGTCTGCGACCAGGCTGCCGGCGAGGTGTGCCCGGTGTGGCCGGGCCAGCCGGTCACTGCCCATTGGGGCGTGCCCGACCCCGCCGCCGTCACCGGCACCGACGCCCAGCAGCAGCCGGCCTTCTGGGATGCGGCGCTGGTGCTGCGCCGCCGGCTGGAGCTGATGCTGGCCCTGCCGCTGGCGTCGCTGGACCGGCTGGCGCTGCAGCAGGGGCTGCGCGACATCGGCAAGCAATGAATACCTTCGAGCGCTGGCTCACGCTGTGGGTGGCGCTGTGCATCGCCGCCGGCATCGCGCTGGGGCAGTGGTTCCCGGCGCCGTTCCAGGCGATCGGCGCGCTGGAGATCGCCCGCGTCAACCTGCCGGTGGGCGTGCTGATCTGGGTGATGGTGATCCCGATGCTGCTGAAGGTGGACTTCGGCGCGCTGGCCCAGGTGCGCCAGCATTGGCGCGGCATCGGCGTCACGCTGTTCGTCAACTGGGCGGTCAAGCCGTTCTCGATGGCGCTGCTGGGCTGGCTGTTCGTGCGCCATGTGTTCGCGCCCTGGCTGCCAGCCGACCAGGCCGACAGCTACATCGCCGGGCTGATCCTGCTGGCGGCGGCGCCCTGCACCGCGATGGTGTTCGTCTGGAGCCGGCTCACCGGCGGCCACCCGCTGTTCACGCTGAGCCAGGTGGCGCTGAACGACACCATCATGGTGTTCGCCTTCGCGCCCATCGTCGGCCTGCTGCTGGGCCTGTCGGCCATCACCGTGCCCTGGGACACGCTGCTCACCTCGGTGGGGCTGTACATCGTGCTGCCGGTGGTGGTGGCCCAGCTGTGGCGGCGCGCCCTGCTGCGGCGCGGGCCCGAGGCGCTGGCCGCCGTGCTGGCCTGGCTGGGGCCGGCCTCGATGGCCGCGCTGCTGGCCACGCTGGTGCTGCTGTTCGCCTTCCAGGGCCGGGCCATCCTGCAGCAGCCGCTGGTGATCGCGATGCTGGCGGTGCCGATCACGCTGCAGGTGGTGTTCAACGCCGCGCTGGCCTATGGCCTGAACCGCCGGCTGGGCGAGGCGCATTGCGTGGCCTGCCCGTCGGCGCTGATCGGCGCCAGCAACTTCTTCGAGCTGGCGGTGGCCGCGGCCATCAGCCTGTTCGGCTTCGAATCCGGCGCGGCCCTGGCCACGGTGGTGGGCGTGCTGATCGAGGTGCCGCTGATGCTGGTGGTGGTGCGCGTGGTCAACGCCAGCCGCGGCTGGTACGAGCGTGGCGCGCCCGCCAAGGCGCCGGGCTGATCAGCTGCGGGATCAGCCGCTTGATCAGCCGCGGGATGCGCCGAAGCCCGGCACCCGCGCCAGCACCAGGGCGGCGGCGGCGGTGCGCGTCTCCACGCCCAGCTTGGGCAGGATGTGCTCCATGTGCTTGGTCACCGTGCGCGGGCTGGCCCCCAGGATGTCGCCGACATCGCGGTTGGTCTTGCCCTTGGCCACCCAGTACAGCACCTCGGCCTCGCGCGCCGTCAGCTTGAACTGGCCCATCAGCGATTCGAGCACCGCGGCATCGTCGCTCTCGCTGGCGACGATCAGCCACTCGGCCTCGTCGGGGTCGCTGTCCTCGTCGCCCAGGCTGCGTTCGGCCAGCTCGCCGGTCATCGCATGCAGGGCCAGGGTGAGCCGCCGCCCGCCGCGGGCGCTGACCAGCGGCTGCGGCGGCTCGCCACGCGCCACGCCGGCGGCCTGGCTGCGCAGCCAGTCGATCAATGGCACCGGCGCGGCGCTGCCCTCGCTGCCGAAGTAGTCGCGCAGCAGGCTGCGGGCCAGGGCGGTCTGCCACAACAGGCGGCCATCCCCCGCCCGCACCACCAGGGTGGCATGGCCGAAGGCATCCAACGCATTGCGGGCCTGGCGCTGCAGCCGCGCGGCCTGGGTGTGCACGCCGATGCGGGCCAGCACCTCGCGCGGCTGCAGCGGCTTGGTGACGTAGTCGACCCCGCCGGCGCCGAAGGCGGCCACCACATGCTCGGTCTCGGTCAGCGCCGTCATGAAGACGATGGGGATGGCGGCGGTGGCCGGGTCGGCCTTCAGCCGGCGCGCCACCTCGAAGCCGTCCATGCCGGGCATCAACGCATCCAGCAGCACGATGGCCGGGCGCGCCTGGCGGGCGCGCTGCAGGGCGCTGGGGCCGTCGGTGGCCACCAGCACGGTGTAGCCGGCCTCGTCCAGCGCGTCGTGCAGCAGGCTCAGGTTGTCGGGCAGGTCGTCGACGATCAGCACCACCTCGCCCGCGGCATGGGCCAGCGGGGCGGGCGGCGACGGTGGCGTGGGTTCAGACGGCATCGGACGGGGGCGGCGAGACACCGGGCCGCGGTGCGGCCGCCGGTGCGGACGCATCGACCAGCGCGGATTGGATCAGATGCGCCATGGTGTCGAGCTGGAAGCCGCGTGCCAGGTTGCGCAGCCGGTCGATGTAGGCCGTGCTGGCTGGATGCTCGGCGGCCAGCGCGTCCAGCTTCTTCTGGATGCCGCGCAGGTAGCCCAGGCGCACCAGTTCGTCCAGCGCGCGCAGCGCCTCGGCCGGCGGTGGCACCAGGGCCGGCGCGCCGGCCGCCTCGGCATCGGAGGCCGGCGTGGCGGGCTCGTCCACCCACTGCAGTTCCAGGCGGCGCTGCAGCCAGCCCAGCAGTTCGGCCATGCGCACCGGCTTGACCAGGAAGTCGGCCGGCGTGATGCCGAGGTCGTTCTCCAGCCCCTTGTCGAAGGCATTGGCCGAAACGATGGCGGCCGGCGCGTCGCTCAAACCCTGGTCGCGCAGGCGGCGCAGCGTGGTCCAGCCGTCGATGCCGGGCATGGCCAGATCGAGGAAGATCGCATCCACCGGCTCGGTGGCCAGCAGGGCCAGCGCCGCCTCGCCCGATTCAGCCTGCAGCAGGCTGAAGCCCAGCGGCGCCAGCCGGTCGGCCAGCAGGCGGCGGTCGGTCTCCTCGTTGTCGACCACCAGCAGCCGGCGCCGCGGCCCGGCGTAGCCGGTGTGGCGCTGCAGGGCCGGCCGCTCACGCTGGCTGGCGCGGGCCTGCAGCTCGGGCAGGTACAACCGCACGGTGAAACAGCTGCCCTGCCCCGGCGTGCTGCGCACCGTCAGGTCGCCGCCCATCAGGCCGGTCAGCATGCGGGCAATCGTCAGGCCCAGGCCGGTGCCGGTGCTGGCATTGCCGCCGGCGGCGGTGCCGCGCACAAAGGGCTCGAAGACCTGCGCCAGCTCGGCCTCGGACATGCCGGGGCCGGTGTCCTCCACCTCGAAGCGCGCCATCTCGCGGCTGTAGTCGACGCGGAAGCTGACCTGTCCGTTGCGGGTGAACTTCACCGCATTGCCCAGCAGGTTGATCAGGATCTGGCGCAGCCGCTTCTCGTCGGCGCGCACCAGCTCGGGCAGGGTGCCGGTGCGCTGGTGCTCGAAGCGCAGGCCGCGCTCAGTGGCCTGCGGTTCGATCAGCCGCACCAGCTCGTCCATGGCGTCGGCAAAGTGCATCGGGCCCAGCTCCAGCGCCAGGCGGCCGCTCTCGATGCGGGCGATGTCCAGCGTGCCCTCGATCAGGCTCAGCAGGTGGTCGCCACCGCGGCGGATGACCTGCACCGCGCTGCGCCGGTGGCCGGGAATGGCGGGGTCGTCCTCCAGCAGCTGGGCATAGCCCAGGATGCTGTTGAGCGGCGTGCGCAGCTCATGGCTGATGGCGGTGATGTAGCGGCTCTTGGCCTGGTTGGCGGCATCGGCCTGGGCCTTGGCCTGCTGCAGCTGCAGATCGGTGCGCTGGTGGGACTCGACCTCGTCGCGCAGCGCGGCGGCCTGCTGCTCCAGCACCAGGGCCTGCGCGCGCAGCGCCCCGGCCTGCTCGTTCATGGCCTGGGTCTGGCGGCGCGCCTCGGCCTGGGCCAGGGCCCGGCCACGCTGGGCCAGCACCGCCCACCAGGCCACCATGCCGGCGATCAGCAGCAGCACGGCAAACGCCTGGCCGAAGCCGGTGCGAAGCAGCGGCGCCACCGCGGCGGCGCTGATCGCATCCAGGCTGCCCAGCGAGCGCAGGCCCAGCAGGTAGAGGCCGGCGAACAGCAGGGCCAGGCCCGGCACCACCGCGCACATCAGCAGCAGGTACGCCGACAGGCCGCCCGCCAGGTGCGGCGCCATGCGCGCCGGCAGCAGGCGCTGCAACAGGCCCAACCACTGCTCGGCCAGCCGCGCCTGCGGCTTGCACAGGTCGTCGCAGCGGGCATCCAGCGTGCAGCACAGGCTGCAGATCAAGCCGCCGTAGGCCGGGCAGGCGGCCATGTCCTCGGGCTCGTAGTCGCGCTCGCAGATGCTGCAGCGGCGCAACGCATGGCGGCCCAGGTAGCGGCCGTGGGCCACATCCTCGGCGGCTTCCAGCTGCTGTGCCGCCGCGGTGCGGCGGGCCAGGTAGTAGCGGCCGCCAGTGGCCCAAGCGATCAGCGGCGAGGCCACCATGGCCACCACCAGCGCGATCATGGCCGACCAGGCCTGCGCCATCGGCCCGAAGGCGCCCAGGTGGGCGGCGATGCTGAGCACCGAGGCGATGCCCATCGCGCCCACGCCCACCGGGTTCACGTCGTACAGGTGGGCGCGGCGGAACTCGATGCCCTTGGGGCTGAGCCCCAGCGGCTTGTTGATCACCAGATCGGCCACCACCGCCATGATCCAGGCGATGGCGATGTTGCTGTAGAGCCCCAGCACATGGCCCAGGGCCTGGAACACGTTCAGTTCCATCAGCACCAGGGCGATCAGGGTGTTGAACACCACCCACACCACCCGGCCGGGATGGCTGTGGGTCAGCCGCGAGAAGAAGTTGCTCCAGGCCAGGCTGCCGGCATAGGCGTTGGTGACGTTGATCTTGAGCTGGCTGACCACCACGAACAGGCAGGTGGCCGCCACCGCCCAGCCGTAGTGCGGGAACACGTACTCCCAGGCCGCCAGGTACATCTGGTTGGGATCGACCGCGCGCTCGGGCGGCACCATGTGGGCCAGCACCAGGTAGGCCAGCAGCACGCCGGCCAGCATCTTCAGCACGCCCATCAGCACCCAGCCGGGCCCGCCCAGCAGGGTGCCGAACCACCAGCGGCCGGCCTGGCCGGGCCGCTTCTCGGGCATGAAGCGCAGGTAGTCGGCCTGCTCGCCCATCTGCGTGATCAGCGCGATGCCCACCGTCAGCGCGGCGCCGAAGCCCATCAGGCTGAAGCCGGCATGGGAACCGTCGGCGCCGGCATAGCTGGTCAGGCCGGCCAGCTCGGGCGGGCTCTTGACCAGCACCCAGGCCAGCGGCAGCACCAGCATGGCCAGCCACAGCGGCTGCGTCCACACCTGCAGCCGGCTGATGACGGTGACGCCGTGGGTGACCAGCGGGATCACCACCAGGGAACAGATCACGTAGCCCCAGGCCGGCGGGATGTCGAAGGCCAGCTCCAGCGCATAGGCCATCACCGCCGCCTCGAGGGCGAAGAAGATGAAGGTGAAGCTGGCGTAGATCAGGCTGGTGATGGTGCTGCCCAGGTAGCCGAAGCCGGCGCCGCGGGTCAGCAGGTCCATGTCGACGCCGTGCCGTGCGGCATACACGCTGATCGGCAGACCGGCCAGGAAGATGATCAGCCCGGTGGCCAGGATGGCCCAGGCGGCGTTGACGAAGCCGTACTGCACCAGCAGCGTGGCGCCCACCGCCTCCAGGATCAGGAACGAGGCGGCACCGAAGGCGGTGTTGGCCACCCGCCAGGTGCTCCACTTGCGGAACGTGCGCGGCGTGAAGCGCAGCGCGTAGTCCTCCATCGTCTCGCGCGCCACCCAGCTGTTGTAGTCACGCCGGAAGGTCACCACCTGCTGAGGCGGTGCGGTCAGGGCGGCGGGCGGGCGGGGGTCGTTCACGGCGGCGTGGGTGCAAGAAACACACCGAGTCTGCCCCAGCCGGGGCCTGGTGCCTGGCTGCTCAGCCCGCTGCTGGTGCCAGGCACACCTGGTTGCGGCCGGCGCCCTTGGCGGCGTACAGCGCGGCATCGGCGCGGGCCAGCACCGCGTCCAGGCTGGCATCGGCAGGCAGGATCTGGCTGACGCCCACGCTCACCGTCACCACCAGCGCCAGGCCCTGGTGCTGCAGCGGCTGGGCCTGCAGGCTGGCGCGCAGCCGCTCGGCCAGGGCGGCGGCCTCGTCCGGGCCGGTGTCGGGCAGCACCAGGGTGAATTCCTCGCCGCCGCTGCGGGCCACCAGGTCGTGCTGGCGGGTAACGCGGCGCATCAGCGTGGCCGCATGCTGCAGCACCGCATCGCCAGCGGCATGGCCGTGGCGGTCATTGATCAGCTTGAACAGGTCGAGGTCGACCGCCAACACCGCACAGCGGTGGCCGGCGCCGGGCTGGCGCACCCGCTCGAACTCCAGCGCCAGGCGCTGCATCAGGCTGCGGCGGTTGGCCACGCCGGTGAGGTCGTCGGTGCTGGCCTGGCGCTTGAGCTCCTGGCTGAGCAGCACCCGCTCGGTGATGTCCTCGAAGCTGCTGTACACCTCCTGCGCCTGGCCGGCGCGCAGCACCGGCGTGGCATTGACCAGCAACCAGGTGCAGCCGCGGTTCGGCGCATGCACGCCCATCACCACCTGGTGCACCGGCTGGCCGGTGCGCAGCGCCACCATGGCGGGATGCTCGGTGCCGGGAAACGGGCTGCCGTCCTCATGGATGGCCTGCCAGCGCGGGTCGACGCTGTGGCGGCCCTGCATCTGGTCCAGCGTCAGCCCCAGGATGCGCTGCGCCGCCGGGTTGGCCGAGGTGATGCGGCCGGCGGCGTCCTGGTAGACCACGCCCTGGGCCACCGTCTCGAACAGGGTGCGGTAGCGCTCCTCGCTGTCGCGCACCACCGCCTCCAGCTGCTTGCGGTCGGAGACATCGGTGAGCAGCCCGGTCCACACCACCTCGCCGGCGCCGCCGGGCTGCGGCCTGGCGCGGGCATGCACCCACTTGAGCACGCCATCGGCGGTGCGGATGCGGTACTCCTGCTCGAAGGCCTGGCCGGCCAGCAGTGCAGCGCGGATGGTGGCGTCGTGCTGCGGGCGGTCCTCCGGCAGGATCACCCGGCCCAGGGCCCGGATGTCGGCGCAGACCTGTGCCGGCGTCAGCCCGAACAGCGGCTCGATGCCCGGGCTGACATAGGTGAAGCGCCACTGCCCGCCCGCCCAGCG
This sequence comes from Pseudaquabacterium pictum, assembly GCF_005403045.1. GTDB lineage: Bacteria > Pseudomonadota > Gammaproteobacteria > Burkholderiales > Burkholderiaceae_C > Pseudaquabacterium > Pseudaquabacterium pictum. Next base: position 301,607 of record NZ_BJCL01000006.1, on the reverse strand, counting down.
CGACAGCCGGAACATCGCCCCCGGAATCGATGCGGCCAGGTCCAGCATCAGGGCCGCGCTGTCACCCAGGGTGTCCTCGGGCAGCGAGGGGCGGGGAGCGGGCGCGTTCTGCTCGTGCTGCATGGTGGCACTGGCGCCTGACCTCGGCGCGTCTGCTCCTGTGGGTGGACCCGGTGTGCGTCACCGCACACGCCCGGCAACGCCGGGATTCTGAGGCCGGACCTGCATTTTGTGCAGTTTTGCTGACAGGCTTGCCTGCCGGTGCGCGGTGACACCCCGATGGCGACCTGCGTCGCACTGGTTACGATGGCACTGAATGTGCTGAGGCCGACACCATGGATCTGACCCCGCGTGAAAAAGACAAGCTGCTGATCTTCACCGCCGCGCTGCTGGCCGAGCGGCGCAAGGCCCGGGGCCTGAAGCTCAACGTGCCCGAGGCGGTGGCCCTGATCACCGCCGCCATCATGGAAGGCGCCCGCGACGGCAAGACCGTGGCCGCGTTGATGAGCGACGGCAAGACGGTGCTGACCCGCGACGACGTGATGGACGGCGTGGCCGACATGGTCCGGGAAATCCAGGTCGAGGCCACGTTTCCGGATGGCACCAAACTGGTGACAGTGCACCAACCCATTGCATAACGCAGCCAAAACGCTGCTGGAGCGCACCATGAAGAAGCAAATCTTGGCCCTGCTGGCCATGGCAGGCGCCGGTCTGGCGCAGGCGCATGAGGGCCACGGCCTGCCGGGCGCCTCGCACTGGCATGCCACCGACGCCGCCTGGCTGCTGGCCGCGGTGGCCGTCGCCGGCCTGTGGCTGGCCCGGCGCAAGTGAGGCGCAGCGCATGATCCCCGGCGAACTGCTGACCGACGACGGCGACCACATCCTGAACCCTGGCCGCCGCACCCACACCCTGGTGGTGCAGAACACCGGCGACCGGCCGATCCAGGTGGGCTCGCACTACCACTTCGCCGAGACCAACGGCGCCCTCAGCTTCGACCGCGCCGCCGCCCGCGGCATGCGGCTGAACATCGCCAGCGGCACGGCGGTGCGCTTCGAGCCGGGCCAGCAACGCACGGTCGAGCTGGTCGACTACGCGGGCGCCCGGCAGGTGTTCGGCTTCCGCGGCCAGATCCAGGGAGCCTTGTGATGGCCACGATCGGCAGGCGTGCCTACGCCGAGATGTACGGCCCCACCGTGGGCGACCGGCTGCGCCTGGCCGACACCGCGCTGGTGGTGCAGGTCGAGGACGACTTCACCCTGCGCGCCGGCGGCTACGGCGAAGAGGTGAAGTTCGGCGGCGGCAAGACCATCCGCGACGGCATGGGCCAGGGCCAGGCGCCCAACGGCCCCGGTGCGCACGAGGCCGCCGACCTGGTGATCACCAACGCGCTGATCATCGACCACTGGGGCATCGTCAAGGCCGACATCGGCATCAAGCGCCACCGCATCGCCGCCATCGGCAAGGCCGGCAACCCCGATGTGCAGCCGGGCGTGGACATCGTCATCGGCCCGGGCACCGAGATCCTGGCCGGCGAGGGGATGATCGTCACCGCCGGCGGCATCGACAGCCACATCCATTTCATCTGCCCGCAGCAGATCGACGAGGCGCTGTACTCGGGCGTGACCACCATGCTCGGCGGCGGCACCGGCCCGGCCACCGGCACGCTGGCCACCACCAGCACGCCCGGGCCCGAGCACATGCGGCTGATGCTGCAGGCGGCCGAGGCCTTCCCGATGAACCTGGGCTTCCTGGGCAAGGGCAACGCCAGCAGGCCCGAGGCCCTGAACCAGCAGGCCGAGGCCGGCGCCATCGGCCTCAAGCTGCACGAGGACTGGGGCACCACGCCGAGTGCCATCGACCAGTGCCTGAACGTGGCCGAAGCGCACGACATCCAGGTCTCGATCCACAGCGACACCCTCAACGAGAGCGGCTTCGTCGAGGACACCATCGCCGCCACCAAGGGCCGCAGCCTCTGCGCCTTCCACACCGAAGGTGCCGGCGGCGGCCACGCGCCCGACATCCTGCGGGTGGTGGGCGAGGCCAACTTCCTGCCCAGCAGCACCAATCCGACCATGCCCTACACCGCCAACACGGTGGACGAGCACCTGGACATGCTGATGGTCTGCCACCACCTCGATGCGTCGATCGCCGAGGACCTGGCCTTCGCCGAGAGCCGCATCCGCCGCGAGACCATTGCCGCCGAGGACGTGCTGCACGACATGGGCGCGATCAGCATGATGAGCAGCGACAGCCAGGCCATGGGCCGGGTGGGCGAAGTCATCATCCGCACCTGGCAGACGGCGCACAAGATGAAGCAGCAGCGCGGCACGCTGGCGGGCCCAGATGGCCAGTCCAGCGAGCGCCACGACAACTTCCGCGTCAAGCGCTACGTCGCCAAATACACCATCAACCCGGCGCTGGCCAACGGCATCGCCCACGAGGTGGGCAGCGTGGAAGTGGGCAAGTGGGCCGACCTGGTGCTGTGGAAGCCGGCCTTCTTCGGCGTCAAGCCCAGCGTGGTGTTGAAGGGTGGCTTCATCGCCGCCGCCGCCATGGGCGACCCGAATGCCAGCATCCCGACACCGCAGCCGGTGCACTACCGGCCGATGTTCGGCAGCTTCGGCAAGGCCGTCGGCCCCACGTCGATCAGCTTCGTCAGCCAGGCCAGCCTGGCCAGCGGCGTGGCCGAGAGCTACGGCCTGGCCAAGCGGCTGGTGGCGGTGAAGGGCAACCGCACCGTCACCAAGCGCGACATGGTGCACAACGCCTACCTGCCGCAGATGCAGATCGACGCCCAGACCTACCAGGTGCGCGCCGACGGCGTGCTGCTGACCTGCGAGCCGGCCACGGTGCTGCCGATGGCGCAGAAGTACTTCCTGTTCTGACGCTTCAGCGCCGCCCGGGGTGCCGCCGGTCTGGGTGAAAATCCCGCGATGGAAACCCCCGGCAACCTCTTCGTGGTGGCGGCGCCCAGCGGCGCCGGCAAGTCCAGCCTGGTCAAGGCGCTGCTGGAGCTCGACTCCCATCTGGCCGTGTCGGTCTCGCACACCACCCGCGCGCCGCGCGGCCAGGAACAGCACGGCCGCGAGTACTGGTTCGTCGGCACCGATGAATTCCGCCAGATGGCGGCGCAGGGCGATTTCTTCGAATGGGCCGAGGTGCACGGCAACCTGTACGGCACCTCGCGCCGTGCCATCGAAGACCGCCTGGCCCGCGGCGAGGACGTGGTGCTGGAGATCGACTGGCAGGGCGCGCTGCAGATCAAGCAGATCTTCGGCCACGCCATCCTGATCTTCATCCTGCCGCCCAGCTGGGCCGAGCTGGAGCAGCGGCTGAAGCGCCGCGGCGAAGATGGCGCCGACGTGATCGCCCGCCGCATGGAGAACGCCCGGCTGGAGGTGGCGCAGGCGCGCCATTTCGATTTTGTTATCATCAACGGTTTATTCGAGACGGCGCTGTTCGATCTGAAGACCGTCGTGCACTCGCAGCGCTTGCGCTACGCCGCACAGCAACGCAACAAATCCCAGGTGTTCTCGGCGCTCAACTTGATCTGACCCTGATCTGACGCCGGATCTCCCTGCCAGCATCACCGAACTGAACCGAAGGCAAGCCCATGGCCCGCATCACTGTCGAAGACTGCCTCACCAAGATCCCGAACCGCTTCCAGCTGGTGCTGGCCGCCACCTACCGCGCCCGCATGCTGAGCCAGGGCCACGCCCCGAAGATCGAGAGCAAGAACAAGCCCGGCGTGACCGCCCTGCGCGAGATCGCCGCCGGTGAAGTCGGCATCGAGATGCTGCGCCGCGTGCCGCTGTAAACAGCCGCCGCACCGCTGCCAAGGGCGCCTCCGGGCGCCCTTTCTCATTGCCGATCGGCCGCCTGGGCAAAGCAGGCTAAATTCGGGTGCATGGGCATCCGATCCTTCGCCGCCGAACTGCTGTTGCCTGCCGTGCTGCAGGCCAAGCACCGCGGCACCACGCCCGCGTCGGGCACCCAGGACGAGGTCGCCACCTTCGCCGCGCTGCAGGACAAGCTGGGCTACCTGAGCAAGGCCGAGGTCAAGCAGATCCGCGAGGCCTACAAGTTCGCCGACGGCGCGCACCTGGGCCAGTTCCGCGCCAGCGGCGAACCCTACATCACCCACCCGCTGGCGGTGGCCGGCCTGGTGGCCGACTGGCGGCTCGATGCCCAGGCGCTGATGGCCGCGCTGATGCACGACGCGATGGAAGATTGCGGCATCACCAAGGTGGAGCTGATCGAGAAGTTCGGCGCGCCCACCGCGGAGCTGGTGGACGGCCTCACCAAGCTGGACAAGCTGCAGTTCAGCACCCGCGAGGAAGGCCAGGCCGAGAGCTTCCGCAAGATGCTGCTGGCGATGGCGCGCGACGTGCGCGTCATTCTGGTGAAGCTGGCCGACCGGCTGCACAACATGCGCACGATGACGGCGATGCCTGCAGCCAAGCGCGGCCGCATCGCCCGCGAGACGCTGGACATCTACGCGCCCATCGCCCACCGGCTGGGCCTGAACATGATCTACCGCGAGCTGCAGGAGCTGAGCTTCGAGCACCTCTACCCCTGGCGCCATGCGGCCCTGGCCAAGGCGGTGCAACGCGCCCGCGGCTACCGGCGCGACATCGTCGAGCGGGTGCGGCTGGAGGTGGAGAAGGGCTTTGCCGCCGGCAAGATCAAGGTGCAGGTCTCGGGCCGCGAGAAGACGGTCTACAGCATCTACCGCAAGATGCGCGAGAAGCACGCCGGCTTCGCCCAGGTGAACGACATCTTCGGCTTCCGCATCGTGGTGCCGGCGCTGATGGACTGCTACCTGGCGCTGGGCACGCTGCACCAGCTGTACAAGCCGGTGCCGGGCCGCTTCAAGGACTACATCGCCATCCCCAAGGCCAACGGCTACCAGAGCCTGCACACCACCCTGGTCAGCCCGCTGGGCACGGCGGTGGAGTTCCAGATCCGCACCGAGCCGATGCACGCCGTGGCCGAGACCGGCATCGCCGCCCACTGGATCTACAAGCATGATCCCAAGGCCGGCGGCAAGAACGGCAGCGGTGCCGGTGAGGCCCAGCGCCTGGGCGCGATGTGGCTCAAGAGCCTGCTCGACATCCAGGACGAGACCCGCGACGCGGCCGAATTCCTGGAGCACGTGAAGATCGACCTGGTGCCCGAGGCGGTGTACGTGTTCACGCCGATGAGCAAGATCCTGGCGCTGCCGCGTGGGGCCACGCCGGTCGACTTCGCCTACGCCATCCACTCCGACGTGGGCGACCACTGCGTGGCCGCCAAGCTCAATGGCGAGCCGGTGGCGCTGCGCACCGAGCTCAAGAGCGGCGACGTGGTCGAGATCGTCACCGCGCCGGGCGCACGGCCCAACCCGAGCTGGCTGAACTTCGTGCGCACCGGCCGGGCGCGCAGCAAGATCCGCCATTTCCTCAAGACCATGGAGCATGAGGAGTCCAGCGAGCTGGGCGCCAAGCTGCTGGCCCAGGCGCTGCGGGCCGAGGGGCTGCTGATGCCATCGGCCGAGCTGGACGATGCACCCGCCCAGGCGCTGTGGCAACAGCTGATCCGCTGGAGCGGCAACCGCAGCCGGGCCGACCTGCTGGTCGACATCGGCCTGGGCCGCAAGATCGCCACCATCGTGGCCAAGCGCCTGGCCCAGCTGATGGCCGAACGCGGCGCGCGGCCGGATGCGGTGACGCTGACACTCAACCGCTTCGGCAGCACCGTCGACGGCAACGACGACGCTGCCGCCCCGCCGCCGGGCGTGGTGATCGATGGCACCGAGGGTGCGTCGGTGGTGCTGGCCACCTGTTGCCGGCCGATTCCGGGCGACGAGATCCGCGGCTACCTGGGCCGCGGCGAGGGCCTGCTGGTGCACACCGCCGACTGCAGCACCGGCAAGCGCCTGGCCGAGCGCGACCCCGAGCGCTGGATCGCGGTGGAATGGGCCGAGCAGCCCAGCCGCCATTTCGAGACCAGCGTGAAGCTGCTGGTGAAGAACGGCAAGGGCGCGCTGGCCCAGATCGCCCAGGCCATCAGCGCGGCCGAGGCCGACATCAGCCACATCGAGATGGACAACGACCAGCAGGACGACGCCACCGAGCTGACCCTGCTGCTGGCGGTGCGCGACCGCCAGCACCTGGCCGACGTGCTGCGCACCGTCAAGCGCAGCCCGCCGGTGCTGCGGGCGGCGCGCGTCAAGCCCTGAGTCAGCCGCCGGGCGCCGGGTAGTTGACCGCGATCACTTCCAGCACCTCCACGCCACCCGGCGTCTGCAGCTTCACCTCGTCGCCTTCGCGGGCCTTCAGCAACGCCCGGGCGATCGGCGCGATCCAGCTCACCTCGCCGGCCAGGTTGTCGGCCTCGTCGATGCCCTTGATGGTGATGGTGCGTTCCTCACCCCGGCTGTTGGCATAGGTGACGGTGGCGCCGAAATAGATCTGGTCGTTGCCGTGGTGCAGGCTGGGGTCGGCCACCTCGGCGATGTCCAGCCGCTTGGTCAGGAAGCGGATGCGGCGGTCGATCTCGCGCAGCCGCTTCTTGCCGTAGAGGTAGTCGCCGTTCTCGCTGCGGTCCCCGTTCTTCGCGGCCCAGGAGACGGTCTCCACCATCTTCGGCCGTTCCTCGTCGATCAGCGCCACCAGCTCGCCGCGCAGGCGCTGGTAGCCGGCCGGCGTGATGTAGTTCTTGCCGCCGGGCGGCAGCGGCGGCAGGCCGGGGCCGCCGTCGTCATCGTCGGCGTCGCCCTCGGGCTCTTTCGTGAAGGCCTTGTTCATGGTGGACGCAGTCTATCCAGCCGGCAACGTGGCCTGCTGCGCGCTGCGCCAGGCGCCCGGTGCGCTGCCGGTCCACTTGCGGAAGGCGCGGTAGAAGGTGCTGGCATCCTCGAAGCCCAGGCGGGTGGCGATGTCGGCCACGCTCAGCCGCCGCTCGGCCAGCAGCTGCAGCGCCAGGTCACGCCGCACCTCGTCCTTCAGCGGACCCCAGGCGGCGCCCTCGGCATCCAGCCGGCGGCGCAGCGTGGCGGTGGACAGGCCCAGCGCCCGGCCCAGCTCGGCCAGCGTGGGCGCGGCCTGGCCCTGGTCCAGCGCGCTGCGGCACAGGCGGCGGGCGCGGTCGCCCAGGCCGGTGGGCACCACCTGCTTGAGGAACACCGACTGCGGCGCGTCACGCAGAAACGCCTTCAGGCTGGCCGGGGTGACGGTGGCCGCCGCCGCCAGCACCCGGGCGTCGAACACCGCCACCGTGGCCGTGGCGTCGAAGCGCTGCAGCGGGCCGAACATGCGCCGGTACTCGTCGGCATGGGCCGGCGGCGGATGGGCCCAGTCCACCCGGGCCAGCGGCACCCGGCGCCCGGCCAGCCAGCACAGCAGGCCGTGCAGCATCACCAGCAGGGTCTCGTCGGCGAAGCGGCGGGCATCGGCCGCATCGCCCGCGGTTGCGTGGAAGTGGGTGTGAACGTGGGTGCGGATGCGGTTGTCGATCTGCAGCAGCGCCTGGCCACCGGCCACCCGCAGGCTGACCGTCAGATCGTCGAAGAACAGGCCGAATCCGCGCAGCGCCTGCCGCAGCGCGGCGCCCACCGTCGGCTGGCCCGCCACCGCATGGCACAACATGGCAAAACTGCCCACCTTCATGCGCCGGGCATCGAGGCCGAAGAACTCGTCGTCCAGCGCCAGGGCCACCGCCATCCACAGCCGTGCAAAGGCCTGGGCCGGCACCCGGGCACCCGGCTGGGCCAGCAGCGCGGGGGCGATGCCGGCCTCGTCCAGCACGGTGGCGCGGGCGGCCGCATCCAGCGCACGGACGGCGCTGCGCACGAAGGCGATGGAGACGCTGCGCGGACGGTCGGTGCCGGGTGGGCTGGGCATCGGCGCATTCTGGCAAATCCGCTCAGGGCACCGCGCGTTTGCGCCATCACGCACCGGCGGCCGGCGGCCTAGACTCAGCGCCTGCCGGCGCCATGCACGGCGCCGCCCGATCCAGGAGACAACCCGATGACCGATCTGTCCGCCGAGTTCCAGGCCCTGGCCAACTACCGGCCCACGCACAAGGTGCGCTTTGTCACCGCCGCCAGCCTGTTCGATGGCCACGATGCCGCGATCAACATCATGCGGCGCATCCTGCAGGGCATGGGCGCCGAGGTCATCCACCTGGGCCACAACCGCTCGGTCGACGAGGTGGTGACCGCCGCGCTGCAGGAGGACGTGCAGGGCATCGCCGTCAGCAGCTACCAGGGCGGCCACAACGAGTACTTCACCTACATGGTCGAGCTGCTGAAGCAGCGCGGCGGTGAGCACATCCAGGTCTTCGGCGGCGGCGGCGGCGTGATCGTGCCCGAAGAGATCGCCATGCTGGCCGGCCACGGCGTGCGCATCTTCAGCCCCGAGGACGGCCAGCGCATGGGCCTGCAGGGCATGATCGGCGAGATGGTGATGCGGGCCGACCGCGACCTGACGGCCCATGCGCCCACCGCGTTGTCGGCCATCCAGGGCCACACCGAGGCCGCCTGGCGTTGCCTGGCCCAGCTGATCACCGCGCTGGAGAACGGCAAGGCCGACGCCGCCCTGGTGACCGATCTGCATGCAGCGGCCAGGCAGGCCAAGGCGCCCGTGCTGGGCATCACCGGCACCGGCGGCGCCGGCAAGAGCAGCCTGACCGACGAGCTGATCCGCCGCATCCGCCTGGACCAAGGCGACGCGCTGCGCATCGCGGTGATCTCGATCGACCCGTCACGCCGCAAGAGCGGTGGCGCCCTGCTGGGCGACCGCATCCGCATGAACGCCATCGGCCCCTGGAGCCAGGGCCACCGCGTCTACGTGCGCTCGCTCGCCACCCGCGACACCGGCAGCGAGATCAGCGCCGCCCTGCCCGACGTGCTGGCCGCGGCCAAGGTGGCCGGCTTCGACCTGGTGATCGTCGAGACCTCGGGCATCGGCCAGGGTGACGCGGCCATCGTGCCGCTGGTCGACGTGCCGATGTACGTGATGACGCCCGAATTCGGCGCCGCCAGCCAGCTGGAGAAGATCGACATGCTCGACTTCGCCGAGTTCGTGGCGATCAACAAGTTCGACCGCAAGGGCGCTGCCGATGCGCTGCGCGATGTGGCCAAGCAGGTGCAGCGCAACCGTGAAGCCTTCAACGTGATGCCCGATGCCATGCCGGTGTTCGGCACCATGGCCAGCCGCTTCAACGACGACGGCGTGACCGCGCTGTACCAGGCGCTGAAGACCCGCCTGGGCGCACTGGGCCTGCCGCTCACCGAAGGCCGCCTGCCGCTGGTCCACACCCGGCACAGCACCCACCAGACGCCGGTGGTGCCGGCCTCGCGCACCCGGTATCTCGCCGAGATCACCGACACCGTGCGCGGCTACAAGGCCAGGGCGCGCGCGCAGGCCACGCTGGCGCGTGAACTGCAGCAGCTGCGTGCCACCGCCGCCATGCTGCAGGCCGACGACGCCGCCAAGGACGGCGCGAAGAACACCGTGCTGCGCCTGGCCGACCAGCGCGCCACCCGGCAGGACCCGGCCGCCGCCCGGCTGCTGGCGCAGTGGCCCGAGATGCAGAAGGCCTATGCCGGCGACGAGTACGTGGTGAAGATCCGCGACAAGGAGATCCGCACCAGCCTGGTCCACACCACGCTGTCCGGCAGCAAGATCCGCAAGGTGGCCTTGCCTGGCTATGAGTGCCATGGCGAGCTGCTGAAGTGGCTGATGCTGGACAACGTGCCCGGCAGCTTCCCGTACACCGCCGGCACCTTCGCCTTCAAGCGCGAGGGCGAGGACCCGACCCGCATGTTCGCCGGCGAGGGCGACGCCTTCCGCACCAACCGGCGCTTCAAGCTGGTGAGCGAAGGCATGCCGGCCAAGCGACTGAGCACCGCCTTCGACTCCGTCACCCTCTACGGCAACGACCCCGACCGCCGGCCCGACATCTACGGCAAGGTGGGCAACTCGGGCGTCAGCATCGCCACGCTGGACGACATGAAGGTGCTGTACTCGGGCTTCGACCTGTGCAACCCCAGCACCAGCGTCAGCATGACGATCAACGGCCCGGCGCCCAGCATCCTGGCGATGTTCATGAACACCGCGATCGACCAGCAGATCGCCAAGTTCACCGAGCAGAACGGCCGCGCGCCCACCGACACCGAGATCGCCAAGATCCGCGAATGGGCCCAGGCCAATGTGCGCGGCACGGTGCAGGCCGACATCCTGAAGGAAGACCAGGGCCAGAACACCTGCATCTTCAGCACCGAGTTCTCACTCAAGGTGATGGGCGACATCGCCGAGTACTTCGTGCACCACAACGTGCGCAACTTCTACTCGGTCTCGATCTCGGGCTACCACATCGCCGAAGCCGGCGCGAATCCGATCAGCCAGCTGGCCTTCACGCTGAGCAACGGCTTCACCTTCGTGGAGGCGTACCTGGCGCGCGGCATGCACATCGACGACTTCGCGCCCAACCTGAGCTTCTTCTTCAGCAACGGCATGGACCCGGAGTACACCGTGCTGGGCCGGGTGGCGCGGCGCATCTGGGCGGTGGCCATGCGTGACAAGTACGGCGCCAACGAGCGCAGCCAGAAGCTGAAGTACCACATCCAGACTTCGGGCCGCAGCCTGCACGCGCAGGAGATCCAGTTCAACGACATCCGCACCACGCTGCAGGCGCTGATCGCGATCTACGACAACTGCAACAGCCTGCACACCAACGCGTTCGACGAGGCGATCACCACGCCGACGGAAGACAGCGTGCGCCGCGCCATGGCCATCCAGCTGATCATCAACCGCGAGTGGGGCCTGGCCAAGAACGAGAACCCGAACCAGGGCGCGTTCATCATCGACGAGCTGACCGAGCTGGTGGAAGAAGCGGTGCTGGCCGAGTTCGAGAAGATCGCCGACCGCGGCGGCGTGCTGGGCGCGATGGAGACCGGCTACCAGCGCGGCAAGATCCAGGAGGAGAGCATGCACTACGAGATGCTCAAGCACACCGGCGAGTACCCGATCATCGGCGTCAACACCTTCCGCAACCCGCACGAAGACCCGAACCCGAAGCAGATCGAGCTGGCGCGCAGCACCACGGACGAGAAGGAATCGCAGCTGGCGCGGCTGGCCGACTTCCACACCCGCCATGCCGCCGAGGCGCCGGCCATGCTCAAGCGCCTGCAACAGGCGGTGATCGACAACCACAACGTGTTCGACGTGCTGATGGACGCCGTGCGCTGCTGCAGCCTGGGCCAGATCACCAACGCGCTGTTCGAGGTGGGCGGACAGTACCGGCGCAGCATGTGAGCGCTGCGGCGGCGCCGGTTGCCGCCGCACCATGAAAAAAGGCGGCCGAGGCCGCCTTTTGTTCTTGCCAGCCGGGCCAGGCCCGGCGGTCGATCAGCCTTGACGGCGGCGGGCCAGGAAGCCCACGGCCACCAGACCGGCCAGCATCATGGCGTAGGTCTCGGGTTCCGGCACCGGGGTGGCCGCGATGTTGCCGCCGTAGGACCCCTTGCCGGTGGAGAACGCCGCGAACTTCAGCGTGTACATCCCGGCGGTCAGGCCGGCGAAGGAAAAGCCGTCCGTCACATCGCCGTCAGCGCCGAGGACCGTCGCACCCTGGGCCAGCTCGACACCCAGGCCGAGCACCCGGGGCGACTTGAAGGCACCGCCCCAGACATCGCTCAGCGTCGTGAGCGAGAAGCTGAACGTGTCGAACGTGATGCCCGCTTGCGACACCACCGAGCTGAAGCTCTCACCGTCTTCGGTCAGCACGCCCAGCGATCCACCTGCGTTTGCAACCAGGCCCGACAGGGCCAGTACCGCACCAACAGCCGCTTGCTTGAATTTCATGACCACTCCTGAGTTCGAAAAAGAAAACCAACTGAACCGGATTGTGCCCCCCGAAACTCGGGCCAGAAGCCTGTGATCCGGGGGGTTTGTGCCCGACAACGTCAGCAAATGTTGCCAACCCAAGCTGCCCATGTCCGCAAGCAGCAACGACCCGGGGTTGCGACAAAAATTCCCGACTTGCAGAGGAAAAGCAAAACTCGCGCCAGGCAAGTCCACCACGACGGCCCGCACCATGCCGTCAGTCGGGTCGCCGCAGGCGGCTGGCCATCAGGCCGACGGCGCCCAGCCCGGCCAGCAGCAAGGCCAGCGCGGTCGTGCTGCCCTCGGCTTCGGCCGCATCGGCAGCGTCCGGCGCGCGCGCGCTGGGGGACTGCACAGGCGCCGCCACCTCGGGGGGGCTGCGCTGCGCCACCACGGGCAGCGGGCGGCCGTCGGCCGCGGCCATCTCCTGGCTGGCAGGGGCAGCCAAGGCGGTCAACAGCAGCACGGCCACAGTGGCCATCGGGCGGAAACGCAGCACCGCAGTCCTTTCGGGTCGGTCCTACACAGTGAAGTGAATGGCAGAAACCATGCCTGATTTGACACCGATCCGGGCAAACACCCCCCTCAAACCAATGGCCCGCGGTTGCAACTTCGTGTAAGCAACGTGCGTGTCCACGGGCCCGCTGCATGGCCAGGCGCCTTGGCATGGGGCAGGTTGAGGGCGGTCCCCGGCCACGCTGCGCCACCGCGGTGCATGCCGCAGTGCGGGGCAGGTTGGTGCGGCGGCGAGAATCCACGCAGGCGGCCCCGGGGCCCGGGCCGCCGCCCACTGCTGGAGACACCGATGTCCACCTCCCCCGTGATCGACGCCTGGCACCGGCTGGTGCAGACCCGCGACATGACCGCGCTGCGCACCCTGCTCGCCGACGACGTGGTCTTCCACTCACCCGTGGTGCACACCCCGCAGCGCGGCAAGGCCATCACCACGCAGTACCTCACCGGCGCGATGCAGGTGCTGAACAACGCCAGCTTCCGCTATGAGCGCGAGATCATCGGCAGCCACGATGCGGTGCTGGAGTTCGCCACCGAGATTGACGGCATCCAGATCAACGGCATCGACCTGATCCGCTGGAACGATGCCGGCCAGATCACCGACTTCAAGGTGATGGTGCGGCCGCTGAAGGCCGTCCACATGCTGCACCAGCAGATGGGCGCGATGCTCGAGCGGCTGAAGCAGGGCCAGGCCCAGCAACAATAGCTGCCGGCAGCATCGGCTAAGCTCGCCGGCCCTGTCGACTGGACCGGCCTGCGCCGGCCCGCCACACCGCATGCCGCTGTTCCGATCTGCCCGCCTGGCCATGCTCGGCACCCTGCTGCTGACCAGTGCCTTGGCGCTGCGGCCGGCGGCCGCGCAGACCGCGACATCCACCCCGACCAACACCACGGCGGACACCACGGCCTGCGCCGTGCTGTGGCAGGTCACGGCCATGCGCAGCGGCATCGCCGATGCACCGCCACAGCTGCAGGTGCAGCTGCGGTTTCCGGCCGGCCGCCGCAGCCAGACCGGCCTGCACCTGCCCGGCGGCTGGGCCGGTCACACCGAGCTGCCGGCGCAACCCGGCGACAGCCCCCGCCTGCGGCCGCGGCCCGGCGAGCCGGCCTGGCGCGATCTGCCGCATGCACCGGGCGGCACCGTCACCGCGCAGTGGATGCTGCAGCCCACCGGCGACGCCGCCCAGGGCGGCCATGCCCAGCTCAGCGCCACTTGGTTCGCCTTCAGCGGCCAGGGCGTGCTGCCGATGCCCGAAGGCCTGGACGACACCGGCGCCGCCCCCGCCTGCATCGCGCTGCAGGGCCTGGCGGCCGACAGCCGCTGGGCCAGCAGCCACGGCACGGCCGCCGGCGCCAGCGCGCTGTTCGTGCTGGGCCCGTCGCCGGTACCGCTGGCGCAACGGGTGCAGCAGGCGCTGTATGCCGGCGGCGCACTGCAGCTGCAAGCGGCCGACGGCGTGCTGGCCGTGCTGCCGGCCGCGGCGCCGTGGCGCTTTGGCGCCGACACCGTGGCCCAGGCCGGCGCCCGCGCGCTGGCGGCCCAGCAGCGCCAGTGGCCGGCGCCGGCTGGCCCGCGCGACGCAGCCGCGCCCTGGCTGCTGCTGGTGCTGCCCGCGGCAGCCGCCGCCACCCCCGAGACCGCATTGGCCAGTGCCTGGCACCATGCCCTGGCGCTGCAGCTGCCGCCGGCGTGGCCGGGCGCCGATGCCGCGCTGGAGGCCCAGTTCACCCAGGCCCTGGCACGGGCCTGGACAGCCGAGCGCTTCGGCCCGCTGGCCCATGCCGGCCGGGGCGATGCCGCATTGCGGGCCTGGTTCAGCGACGGCTGGGCCGACTTCCTGGCCCACCGCAGCCTGCTGCGCGCCGGCCTGTGGACGCCCGACGACTATGCCGCCGCGCTGAACAGCCGCATCGCGGCCTACCTGGCCGAGCCGGCGCGGACGCTGCCGAACAACCAGCTGGCCGGCCTCAGCCTGCAGGCGCCGCAGCTGGCGGCAATGCAGGCCCTGCGCGGCGAGTGGCTGGCGCTGCAGTGGCACCTGGCCCTGCGCCGCGCCGGCCACCCGGGGCTGGACGCGGTGCTGCGCCAGCTGCTGGTGCCGGCCGCCCAGGCCCGCCGCGACGGCCCGATCAGCGCGCCCCTGGCCACCCACCGGGTGGTGGCCGCGCTGCGCGGCGTGCTGCAGGACCAGCCGCTGCGCGACCTGCAGCAGCACATCGACCAGGGCCAGCCCTTCAGCTTTGCCGCCGACAGCCTGGGCCCCTGCTTCCAACCAGTGGACGGCGCAGCGGGCACGCCGGCCTACCGCCCGCTGGCCGGCGCGCTGCAGCAGCCGGCCTGCCAGGGCTGGCTGGGCGGTGACCCGCAGGCCGAGGCATTGGCCCTGGCGCCCCGGGTGCGCAACGAGGCCCCGGCCCGCGCCGGCAGCCGCCAGACGCAGCGCCAGGCCGCGGCCAAGGCCACGCGCAAAGCGGGTGCCAAAGCCGGGACCAGAGCGTCCGCCAAGCCCGGCGCCAAGGCAGCCGGCAAGCCCGGTGCCAAGCCCGGCAGCCGCACGCCGTCCAAGCCCGCTGCCGGCAAGCCGGCCCGTTGACTGCCAAGGATTCGCCATGTCCACATCGCCGACCGGCCCGCTCTCCGCCACCACCACCGCCCTGCTGCTGATCGACCTGCAGCAGGCGCTGTTCCAGCCCGCGCCGCGCCCGCACGAGGCCGATGCGGTGATTGAGCGCGTCAACGCCCTGGCCGCCAGCGCCCGCGCTGCCGGCGTGCCGGTGCTGTGGGTGCAGCACGAGACAACGCCCGGCCACCGCCTCGCCCATGGCAGCCCCGGCTGGGCGCTGGCCGACGGCCTGGCGGTGGCCGACAGCGACATGCGCCTGCGCAAGACCACGCCCGACAGCTTCCTGCACACCGGCCTGGCCGACTGGCTGGCGCACCGCGGCATCCGGCAACTGGTGGTGGCTGTCTATGCCAGCGAGTTCTGCATCGACACCACCGTGCGCCGCGCCGCCGGCCTGGGCCTGGCCGTCACCCTGGCCGCCGATGCCCACACCACCCATGACAAGCCGCACGCCAGCGGTGCGCTGATCCGCGCCCACCACAATGCCAGCCTGGCCGACCTGACCAGCTTCGGCGTGCCGATCCGGGCCGTGCCGGCGGCCGACATCCACTTTGCGCCGGCGCCAGCCGCCACCACGCACCGGGTCGACACACCGGCGCAGCTGGCCGCGCTGTACGGCCAGCCCAGCGAGGCGGCGCTGCGCAAGGAAGCCGCGGAACTGACCCCGCCCTACCGCGCACTGCTGGAGGCCTCGCCCTTCCTGGTGCTGGCCACCTGCGGGCCAGGCGGGCTGGACGCCTCGCCGCGCGGCGACCCGGCGCCCGCCCTGGTGGTGCAGGACAGCCGCACCCTGCTGCTGCCCGACCGGCGCGGCAACCACCGGCTCGACAGCCTGCGCAACATCGTGGCCGATCCGCGGGTGGCCCTGCTGTGCCTCGTGCCCGGCACCAGCGAGACGCTGCGCATCAACGGCCGCGCCCACCTCAGCACCGACCCCGCACTGCTGGCCCGCCTGTCGGTGGACGGCAAGCCGCCGGCCACGGTGGTGGTGATCACCATCGAGCTGGTGTTCTTCCAGTGCGCGCGGGCGCTGATGCGGTCGGGGCTGTGGCAGCCGGCCACCTGGCCCGACCGTGGCGCCCTGCCCACCGCCGGCCAGATGCTGACCGCCGCCACTGGCGGCAGCTTCGACGGCGCGGCCTACGACGCCGCCCTGCCGCAACGCCAGCGCGACAGCCTGTACTGAGCCGGGGCTGCGCCGACAATGCGCCCATGCCCCTGCCAGCCTCCGCCGCCCAGACCGACCCGCAGAAATTCATCGCCCGCCTGCAGCAGAGCCTGGCCGACGGCAGCTTCGTCAAGCTCGGCCTCGGCCGGCCGCACGGCGGTGACCCCACGCTGCTGAAGCTGCTGGCCCGCCGGGTGGTGATCAAGGGCCAGGACCAGCTGTCGCTGGTGTGGCGCCACCGCACCAAGGACATCACCAAGAACCTGCCGCCCACCGAAGCGGTGGCCCTGGTCGACAGCCTGCTGGGTGACGCGGCGGCCAGCGGTTTCCACCATGCCCACCTGCAGACCAGCGGCCATGACATCCAGCTGGCCCGCGGCCGCAAGGGCCAGTGGGGCCTGCGCATCGGGCGGCTGAGCGCGGCGGCACCGCCCGCTGCCGCACCCGTTGCGGCCAGCGCTGACGAGGACGACGGCGCCACCGACTCCGGCGATGGCCGCTACCTCGGCCACGACCGTGCCCGCCGCCATCCGCTGGCCCTCACCCTGCCCTTCCTGGCCGAGCTGGGCATCACCGATGCGCAGCAGCGCCTGGTGCCGGCGATGGCGCGCAAGTGGCGGCAGATCAACAAGTTCGTCGAGGTGCTGGGCCATGCGATCGCCCAGTCGCCACTGGCCGGGCGCGATCCGGCCCAGCCGGTGCGGGTGCTGGACTTCGGCGCCGGCAAGGGCTACCTCACCTTCGCGGTGCATGAGCACCTGCGCGCCAGCGGCCGCGTGCCCGCTGTCACCGGCGTGGAACTGCGTGGCGAGCTGGCCAGCCTGTGCAACCAGGCGGTGGCCCGCCTGGGCCTGCAGGGCCTGCAGTTCGATGCCGGCGACGTGCGCAGCCACCCGGCCGCCGCCACCGACATCATGATCGCCCTGCATGCCTGCGACACCGCCACCGATGTGGCCATGCACCGCGGCGTCACCGCCGGCGCGGCCATCATCCTGTGCTCGCCCTGCTGCCACCAGGAGCTGCGGCCGCAGCTGCAGGCGCCGCCGGTGCTGGCGCCGCTGCTGCGCCACGGCATCCACATGGCCACGCAGGCCGAGATGCTGACCGACACCCTGCGCGCCCTGCTGCTGCAGACCGCCGGCTACGACACCCGGGTGTTCGAGTTCATCTCGCCCGAACAGACCAGCAAGAACCGCATGGTGCTGGCGGTGCGCCGCGCCCGGCCGCTGCCGCCCGCCCAGCTGCAGGCGGTGCGCGACGAGCTGGCGGCGCTGAAGGCCTTCTTCGGCGTGCGCCAGCAGACGCTGGAGACGCTGCTGGCAGACGCCGCGCACCCGGGCTGACACCGGGTCGGCCACGGTGGCGGGGTGGCAGGGTGCAGTGCATCATCGCCCGGCCACCACCGCCGGATCCGCCATGCACGTCGCCACCGCTGCCACCCGCACTCCCCAGCACCAGGCCCTGATGCAGACCGCGGCCCGTGCCGGCCTGGCGCTGGCCGGCCGCAGCCGCGAGTTCGAAGCCCAGCATGCCCTGCCGCAGGATGTGGCCGACATGCTGGCCGAGGCCGGGCTCTACCGCCTGCTCACCCCGCAGACCCTGGGCGGCCACGAGGCGCCGCCGGCCAGCTTCTACCTGGTGGTCGAGCAGCTGGCGCAGACCGACGCCGCCGCGGCCTGGTGCTGCTTCATCAGCTGCACCTCGGCCCTGCTGGCGGCCTACCTGCCCGAGGACAGCGCCGCCCGGCTGTTCCAGCGGCCCGACCTGAAACTGGCCGGCGTGTTCGCCCCGCGCGGCCGCGCCGTGCCAACCGAGCAGCGCGGCGTGGCCGGCCTGCGCATCAGCGGCCGCTGGGCCTGGGGATCGGGCAGCCGCAATGCCGACCTGGTGACCGCCGGCTGCCTGGTGATCGGGCCGGACGGCCAGCCGCAGCTGATGCCCGACGGCAGCCCGCGGGTGCTGAGCGTGGTGCTCGACCGCAGCCAGGTGCACCTGGCCGACAACTGGGACGCCTTCGGCCTGTGCGGCACCGGCAGCGGCGAGTTCGAGGTGCGTGATGCCTTCGTGCCGCTGGCCCACACCGCCAGCCTGCTGGACGGCCCACGGCTGCAGACGCCGCTGTACCGCTTCCCGGTGTTCGGCCTGCTGGCGATTGCCATCGCCGCGGTGGCCACCGGCGTGGCGCGTGAGGCGCTGCAGCACTTCATCGCCGAGGCCAGCCGCAGCGTGCCCCAGGCCGGCAGCCGACCGCTGGGTGCCCGCGCCACGGTGCAGGATGCGGTGGCCCGGGCCGAGGCGCAGCTGCAATCGGCCCGCTGCTACCTGCTGGCCAGTGTGGATGCCGCCTGGCAGGCCGCCCAGCAACCGGGCGAGTTGCCGCTGGCCGCCCGGCGCGACCTGCGCCTGGCCGCCAGCCATGCGGTGCACACATCGGCCGAGCTGGTGGCGCGGCTCTACACCCTGGCCGGCGGCGGCGCGGTGTTCGCCAGCTCGCCGCTGCAGCGGGCCCTGCGCAATGTGCAGGTGGCCACGCAGCACATGATGGTGGGCGATGCCACCTTCGAGCTCACCGGCCGCCTGCTGCTGGATGTGCCCACGCCCACGCAGATGCTGTAGCCGCGGGCGCCGCTAACATGGCCGCGCCGGGTGCTGCCCGGTGCCTCGGAGCCTGCCGCTTGCCGTCTGCCCGCACCGCCCCACCCCGCGCCGGCCGCGCCGCCAGCTGGCTGCCCTGGCTGGCCGCCCTGCTGGTGCTGGCGGCCGCGCTGCTGACCATGCGGCCGGCAGCGGCCCGGACGGACACTGCACCACCCGACGCCGCCGCCAGCCAGGCCCCGCTGCCGCCCGGCGCGCCGTTGCTGCTGAACCAGCGGCGCATCGTCGAGTTCCGCGGCACGCAGCTGGGCCGATCGCCGGCCGAGCGGGCCGCCCAGGCCCAGGTGCTGCTGCGCCAGGCACTGGCGGCCGACGGGCCGGGCCAGGTGACGCTGTGGCTGCAGGACGGCAACGCCGGGCTGCAGGTGGACGGGCGCATCGTCTTCTACCTGCTGCCGGCCGATGTGGCGCTGGACCTGCCCGGTCAGCCGCTGGCCGCCGCGGCCGAGGTGGTGCGTGCCCGGCTGCAGGCCGCCGTGGCCGAGGTGCGCGAGGCCGGCGACCTGCGCCGCATCGCCCGTGGCCTGGCGCTGGCGGTGCTGGCCACCGCCCTGGCCTGGGCCGCGCTGCGCCTGGTGTGGTGGCTGCGGCGCCGCCTGCGTGACCACGCCGCCCAGCGGCTGGCGCGGTGGGAAGAGACCAGTGCCAACCGCGGCCTGACCCGCACCTATGCCCACCATGCGATGGGCGCCGCCCACGGCAGCCTGAACCTGCTGGCCTGGCTGCTGGTGCTGCTGCTGGCCGACCTGTGGTTCACCTTCGTGCTGGGCCAGTTCGCCTACACCCGGCCCTGGGCCGAGCGCTCCACCCAGTGGCTGCTGGGCCTGTTCCAGCAGTTTGCGCTGGCGGTGGCCGGCGCGGTGCCGGGGCTGCTGTCGGCGGCGCTGATCTTCTTCATCGCCCGGCAGCTGGCGCAGGCGCTGGGCAACGTGCTGCGGCGGGTGGAGCGCGGCACGGTGCAGATGACCTGGCTGGACCGCGACACCGCCGGCCCCACCCGGCGCGTCGGCAGCTTCGTGATCTGGCTGTTCGCACTGGCCTTCGCCTACCCCTTCCTGCCCGGCGCCAACAGCCAGGCCTTCCAGGGCGTGTCGGTGCTGGCGGGGCTGATGCTGTCGCTGGGCGGCTCCAGCGTGGTCGGCCAGATCATCGCGGGCCTGAGCCTGATGTACGCCCGCACGCTGCGCAGCGGCGAGTACGTGAAGATCGGCGACACCGAGGGCACGGTCAGCAGCGTGGGCATGTTCAGCACCAAGGTGCAGACCGGCCTGGGCGAGGAGGTGAGCCTGCCCAATGCCTGGGTGTTCGGCCAGCCGGTGCGCAACTTCTCGCGGCTGGCGCCGGAGGGCCGCTTCGTGCTGCACACCGCGGTGACCATCGGCTACGCCACGCCCTGGCGCCAGGTGCATGCCATGCTGCTGGAGGCCGCCCGCCGCGCACCGGACGTGGCCGACGATCCGCCACCGTATGTGGTGCAGACCGCGCTGTCGGACTTCTACGTCGAATACCGGCTGTGCGCCCACAGCAGCCGCAGCGCACCACGCCGCCGCGCCGAGGCCATGAGCCAGCTGCACAGCGCCATCCAGGACGTGTTCAACGAGAACGGCGTGCAGATCATGAGCCCGCACTACCTGGCCGACCCGCCGCAGGCCCAGGTGGTGCCGCCGGGCGGCTGGGCGCCCGATCTGGCGCCACCTGCGCCGGTGCCGCCCACCCGGCCTCAGGGTGCCGGCGGCGCGCCGTCGGTCTGACCGGCCGGCAGACCCACCACGCCGGCGGCGGCCAGCGCGTCGATGGCGGCGTCGGCATAGCCCAGCTGCTGCAGCAGCGCCCGGCTGTGCGCGCCCAGCGCCGGTGGCGGGCTGCGCAGCGGCAGGCGCTGGCCGTCCAGCGTGATCGGCAGCAGCGGCATGCGGGTGGCGACCGGCTGGCCGGCGCCGCTGGCATCGGCCGGCACGGTGACCGGCGCCAGCCCGCCGGTGGCCAGCAGGTGCGGGTCATCGAACAGGTCCTGCGGCCGGGTGATCGGCGCATACGGCAGGCCGATGCGCTCGAAGCGCTGCATCAGTTCGGCCGCGGTGAACGGCGAAAAGCGGGTGCGCAGCTGCGGCAGCAGCCAGTCACGGGCGCGCACCCGGTGGTTGTTGCTGGCCAGGCGATCGTCGGTGGCCAGGTCGGGCCAGCCGAATTCTCCGCACAGCAGGGCCCACTGCGTGTCGCTGACCGCGGCGAGGAACACCTGCGTGCCACCAGCCACGGTGAACACGTCGTACAGCCCCCAGGCGCTGATGCGGCTGGGCATGGGCGCCGGGTCCTGGCCGGTGACGGCGGCCTGCAGCATGTGCTGGGCCACCAGCAGCACGTTGTTCTCGAACAGCGCGCTCTGCACCGCCTGGCCGCTGCCGGTGCCGCCGGCGGCCTTGTCGCGCTGGTGCAGCGCGGCCAGCACGCCGATGGCGCCGAACAGGCCGCCCATGATGTCGTTGACGCTGCTGCCGGCGCGCAGCGGCCGACCCTCGGGCCCGGTCATGTAGGCCAGGCCGCCCATCATCTGCACCACCTCGTCCAGCGCGGTGCGGTGCTGGTAGGGCCCGGGCAGGAAGCCCTTGTGCGCCACGGTGATCAGCCGCGGGTTCAGCCGCTGCAGCACCTCGGCGCCCAGGCCCAGGCGGTCCATGGTGCCGGTCTTGAAGTTCTCGCTGAACACGTCGGCGCCGGCCAGCAGCTTCAGCACGATCTCGCGGCCGCGGGCATCGGCCACGTCCACCGCCAGGCTCTGCTTGTTGCGGTTGAACATGCCGAAGAAGCCGGCGCCCGAGCCCAGCAGCCGGCGGGTGCTGTCGCCGGCCAGCGGCTCGACCTTGATGACCTCGGCGCCCAGGTCGGCCAGCACCATGCCGCAGGTCGGGCCCATCACCATGTGGGTGAACTCGACGACGCGGATGCCCGCCAGCGGCAGCATCATGCCAGCCCCGCCGTTGCTGCCCGCAGCGGGTCGGCATCCGGCTGCCGCCCGTCGGCATAGACGAAGCCCGGCGGCAGGCCGGCCTCGGGCACCATGCCGTGCAGCGGCTCGCCGGGCAGGCCGCGCTGCAGCACCGCGCGGGCGGCCACCAGGCGGTGCAGGTCGACGCCGGTGTGCACGCCCATGCGCTCGAACAGGAAGACCAGGTCCTCGGTCACCACATTGCCCGAGGCGCCCGGCGCGTAGGGGCAGCCGCCCAGCCCGGCCTGCGAGCTGTCGAAGCTGGTGACGCCGACATCGAACGCCGCCAGGCAGTTGGCCAGGCCCAGGCCGCGGGTGTTGTGCAAGTGGGCGGCGCCGGCGTGGCGGCCCACCGCTGCCTGCAGGCGGCGGAACAGCCGCCGCACCTGGGCCGGATCGGCCATGCCGGTGGTGTCGGACAGGCCCACCTCATCGGCGCCGGCGGCCACCACCTGCTCGGCCAGGGCGATGACCTCATCCTCCGGGACAAGACCCTGGAGGGTGCAGCCGAAGGCGGTGGACAGGCCGACCTCCAGCCCCACCTGCGGCGCCAGGTCGGCCCGCAGCGCCGCGATGCGGCGCAGTTCGTCGACCATCTGTTCGCGGGTCTTGCGCACGTTGGCCAGCGAATGCGCCGCGCTGGCCGACACCGGCACGGTGAGCTTGTGCACGCCGGCGGCGATCGCCGCCCGCGCACCTTGCAGGTTGGGAACCAGCGCCACCACGGTCAGCCCTGGCAAGGTGCGGGCATGGTCCACCACCGCGGCGGTGTCGGCCAGCTGCGGCAGGCGCGCGGCGGGCACGAAGGAGCCGACCTCGATCTCGCGCAGGCCGGCCGCATGCAGGGCCGTCACCCAGGCCAGCTTGTGTGCCAGCGGCAGGGTGCGGGCCACGCTCTGCAGGCCGTCGCGCGGGCCGACTTCGCTGATCAACACGGTGGCGGGCATGCGCGGGCTCCTGGGGCTGGGCGGTGGAGGCCGCATTCTGGGGCCGTGGAGGCCGCATCCTGCGGCCGGCCACGGCCACTCAGCCCGGCAGGCTGGCGTGCAGCGCCCGCAGCAGGGCCTCGCTGGCGTCGTCGGCGGGGTAGAACAGCTCGATGCTCAGCTCTTCCAGCGTGATGTCGCGCGGCGTGCCGAAGGTGGTGAGCGTGGTGAACATCGACAGCCGGCCCTGCGGCAGCCTCAGCACGCAGGGCACCAGCAGCGCCGGCTCAGCGGTGCCATCGGCAGCCGGTGGCGGGGACAGGGCGGCGATGTTGGGGTAGGCCAGCACCTCCTGCTCCAGCCGCTGCAGGCCGGCATCGCCACTGGTCAGGATGGACCGGCGCAGCACCTGCAGCAGGTAGCCGGCCCAGTCGGCGAAGTTCTCGGTCAGCGCGGCCAGGCCCTCGGGATGCAGGCTGGCGCGGAAGACGTTGAACATGGGCTGCAGCAGTGCGGGCGGCAGCAGGCTGGCCAGGGCGGTGGCGGTGCGGTTGACCATCACCACGTTCCATTGCCGGTCGACCACCAGGCCGGGGTTGGGCTCGTGGGCGCGCAACAGTCGCTCCAGCGCGCTGCGCACCTGGCGCATGCCGGCGTCGTCCAGCGTGCGGGCGGCATAGCGCGGCGCATAGCCTGCCGCCAGCAGCAGCTGGTTGCGCTCGCGCAGCGGCACCTGCAGCGCGCCGGCCAGGGCCTCCAGCATGGCCGGGCTGGGCCGGGCGCGGCCGGTCTCGATGAAGCTGAGGTGGCGGGTGGACACGCCCACGTCCAGCGCCAGGTCCATCTGGCTGCGGCGGCGGCGGCTGCGCCAGGTGCGCAGGATCTCGCCAACGCCTTGCTGCGGGGTGGTGGCGGCAGTGATCAATGACATGGGCAGCGGCCTTTCATCGGGCAGGCAGGGTGCGCAGCATGATGCCGCGGCTTGCAGCACGGCCATTACCTGGCAGGTCATCGCCATGCGGCCGGGCGCTGGCCAGACTGGAGGCCCCACAACGAAAGGAACCGCCCCATGTCCTCCCCCGACCTGCTGCCCCTGGCCGTGGCCCTGCTGATCGGCGTGCCCGCGCTGGGCTCGTGCATCGGCATCGGCCTGGCATCGATGAAGATGCTGGAAGCCAGCGCCCGCCAGCCCGAGCTGATGCCCGAGCTGCAGACCAAGTTCTTCCTGGCCGTGGGCGTGACCGACGGCGCCTTCATCATCGCCACCGGCATCGGCCTGTGGTTTGCCACCGCCAACCCGTTCAAGTGATGCCGGGGATGGCGATGCAACGCTTGCTCGTTCTGCTGGTGCTGGCCGGGTTCGGCGCGCTCACCGCCGTCGCGCTGTGGCAGTACGGCTACATCGGCATCTTCCAGCTGCAGTTCCAGACCAGCGCCGGCCTGCAGGTGCTCGCCGATCTGGCGATCGCGCTGGCCCTGGTGCTGGTGTGGCTGTGGCATGACGCCCGCGCCACCGGCCGCAACCCCTGGCCATGGATCGTCGCGACGCTGGCGCTGGGCTCGTTCGGGCCGCTGGTGTATCTGCTGACCCGACCGATGCAACGCCGCTGACACCGGCGCCGTGCGGCCCGCGGTTGCCCCGCCGGCCTGCCGGCTTGCTGCATCAACCCGGATCGGCCCCCTGCGCAGCACCCACCTGCAGTTCGCGCACCGGCCGCACCTCGATGCTGCCGTGCCGGGCTGGCGGAATGCCGGCGGCGATCTGGATGGCGGCGTTCAGGTCGGGCGCCTCCACCAGGTAGAAGCCGGCCAGCATCTCGCGGGTCTCGGCGAACGGGCCGTCGAACAGCGTGACCTCGCCGTTGCGCACCCGCACCGTGGTGGCGGTGTGGGTGCCGTGCAGCGGCTCGGCGGCCAGCAGGCGCTGGCTGGCGGCCACCTGCGCGGCATAGGCGGCGCAGTCGTCGTCGCTGCAGGCATTCCAGTGCACCGCATCCAGGTAGACCAGGCAGAGGTATTTCACAGCGTGGCGGCCAGGGAGGCGAGTTGGTCGGTGGCAATGCCCCACCCGGCATGGAAGCCCATGGCTTCATGGGCCTCGCAGTCGGCCACCGTCCAGTGGCGGGCCACCGCGGTGTAGCGGGTGCGGCCGTCGCCGAGGTCGTCGAAGGTCAGCACCAGGGTCATGAAGGGCTTCTCGGACGGCTCCCAGGCGCGGACATAGGCGTCGGTGGACACCAGCCGCCGGTTCGGCACCACCTCCAGGTAGACGCCCGGGTTGGCCATCTCCTGGCCGTCGGGGCCGCGCATAGTGATCAGGATGGCGCCGCCGGGCCGCACATCGGTCTCGGCATGCGGCACCGTCCAGGGCGGCGGGCAGAACCAACGGCAGATCAGCGCCGGCTCGGTCCAGCAGCGGTACAGCTGCGCCGGCGTGGCGGCGATGTCGCGGGTGAGGATCAGATCGCGGGGGTCGTTCATGGTGTCTCCCATCGGGGGTCAGGGCATCGGCAACGGTTCGCCGCTGACGGCCCAGCTGACGCCGAAGCGGTCGGTCAGCATGCCGAAGCTGCGGGCCCAGAACGCGGGCGCCAGCGGCATCGTCACCTGGCCGCCGGGCAGCAGCGCGGCAAACGCCTGCTCGGCCTGCGCCACGGTGTCGTACTGCAGCGCCAGCATCACGCCCTGCATGCCGTCGAACGGCATGCCGGGCGGCACGTCGCCGGCCATCAGCATGGCGCCGCCGGGCAGCGCCAGGCAGGCATGCATGATGCCGTCGCCGGCCGGTGGTGGGCAGCCGTCGCCGCTCGCACCGGCCGGCGGCGGTGGCATGTCGGCAAAGCGCAGCATCGCCTGGATCTCGGCACCCAGCGCCTGGGCATAGAAGGCGAAGACCTCGCGGGTGTTGCCGCGGAAGCTGAGGTATGGCGTCAGGGTGGTGGGCATGGGATCTCCTGCGTGCGGTGGTTGGACGCCTGCGGGCGTCGGCTTGCACTGGTCGAACGGGCGTGCGCGGTTTCGACGGGCGCGCTGAAAAAAGTCTGCGGCTCATCCACCCAGTGCCGCCAGCTGGCGCAGCAGGTGGTCCCGCTCGGCCGGCTGGCGGGCGGCGGTGGCGGCTGCACGGTAGTGCAGGCGGGCCGCCTCCAGCCGGCCGGCGCGGCGGCACAGGTCGGCCAGCACCGCCGGCGTGGCGGCATAGCCGGCCAGCGCCGGCAGCAGCGGCTGCACCAGCGCCAGGCCGGCCTCGGGGCCGTCGCGCATGGCCACCGCCACCGCGCGGTTGAGCGCGATCACCGGGCTGGGCTCCAGCCGCAGCAGCGCGTCGTACAGGCCGATGATCTGCGGCCAGTCGGTGGCTGCAGCATCGGCCGCCTCGGCATGCACGGCGGCGATCGCCGCCTGCAGCGCATAGGCGCCGAAACCGGGCTGGCGCAGCGCGGCCTCGGCCAGCGTGCAGCCTTCGGCGATCAGCGCGGCATCCCACAGGCGCCGGTCCTGCCGGTCCAGCGGGACCAGATCGCCGGCGGCATTGCGGCGGGCGGCGCGGCGGGCATCGGTCAGCAGCAGCAGCGCCAGCAGCCCCTGGACCTCGGGGCCGGGCTGCAACTGCTGCAGCAGCCGGGCCAGGCGGATGGCTTCGTCCGACAGGCCGGCGGCCAGCGCCGCATGGCCCTCGTTGAACACCAGGTAGACGACGCGCAGCACGCTGGCCAGCCGGGCCGGAAGTTCGGCCGGGCCTGGCACCTCGTAGGGGATGCGCGCGGCGGCGATCTTGCCCTTGGCCCGCACGATGCGTTGGGCCAGCGTGGGGGTGGGCACCAGGAAGGCCGCGGCCACCGCCTCGGTGGCCAGGCCGCAGACCTCGCGCAGCGTCAGCGCGATGCGGGCCTCCTCCGACAGGCTGGGGTGGCAGCAGGTGAAGACCAGGCGCAGCCGGTCGTCGGCGATCTCGGCCCGGGCATCCTGCTGCTGCTCCCAGCCGGGCGCCGGGTCGGCCAGGGTGTCGTCCAGCGCGGCATCCCAGGGCCGGAACCGCCGGTCGCGCCGCAGCCGGTCGATCGCCTGGAAACGCCCGGCCGACACCAGCCAGGCCACCGGGTTGGCCGGCACCCCCTGCTGCGGCCACTGGGCGGCGGCGGCCAGGAAGGCATCGTGCAGCGCCTCCTCGGCCAGGTCGAAGCTGCCCAGCAGCCGCACCAGGGCGGCGAAGACCCGGCGCCCGTCCTGGCGGTAGAGGCTGTCGATCCGGGCCTGGACCGCGCCGGACGGGTCCGGCCCTTCAGCAGCGCGCATGTCGGTGCTGCAGCAGGTCCGCCGACTGCGAGGCGCTATGGCAGCACGGCTGGACACCCGCCGCCAGCGCGACCGGCCCCGGGCCGCCCCGCACGATGGTCATCCGTTGGCCGGATGGGGACGGTTGCACGGCACGCCTCCAGGTGGTTGAAGTCCGGTCCAGTGCGGCGCGCGCGCGGCCGCCCTCCCCGGGTTGACAGTCAGGCCCGGGCCGCGCCGGGTGGGCCCGGTCACCGGGCGACGATCGGCCCCTGGGTCTTGGCATCGAAGTCGTTCCAGACATCCTCGCCCTGCAGGCGTCGGTCGCCCTGGATGCGGTAGGTGATGGTGCCGGCCTTGAAGACCAGCCCGCCATCGCTGCGCCTGGCCTTGACCTGCTTGCCGTCGACCCAGACCTGCTCCCTGGCGTCGATGCGGATCGTTGCCACGGTGGCGCCCGTGTCCGACTTGGCCACCCATTGGCCGGCGTAAGGCGTGGCCGCTGCCGACTTGCCCGCGGGCTTGGGCACCGGCGCGGGCGTCACCGCGAAGCCGGCCTTGGCATTGTCGGCACGCGACTTCCGGATGTCGCAGCCCTGGGCCTCGGTCACCTGGGTGCAGCCGGACTTCTCCAGCTGCTCGGCGTACCTGGCGTTGATCGCGTGGGCGCTGGGCAGCGCCAGCAGGGCGGCCAGCGCCAGCATGGGCAGACGGATGGGCATGGACACGGTCCTGTGAAATGCGCGGGAGCGGTCCGCGCAGTCTAGCGACCCCGTCAACGCGCCGGCCGCCAGCCCGGCCCCGCGTGGCGGCCCAGGCAACGCGGAGCCGCGGACCACGGGGCCGGATGTGGCAGCATCGGCGCGCCATGGACATCGATGTCGTCGTCTTCTTCTTCCTCCTGGGCGTGTTTGCGCGCCTGGTCAAGAGCGACCTGCGGTTGCCCGAGGCGCTGTACGAGACGCTGTCGATCTACCTGCTGCTGGCGATCGGCCTGAAGGGCGGCATCGAGCTGTCGAAGCAGCCGATGGCCGCGCTGGCGCCCCAGGTGCTGGGCTGCATGGCGCTGGGCTTCGCGATTCCATTCGGTCTGTTCCCGCTGCTGCGCGCGCTCAAGCTGCGCGGCGTCGATGCGGCAGCGCTGGCGGCGCACTACGGCTCAGTCAGCGTCGTCACCTTCGCGGTCGCCACCGCTGCGCTCACCCGTCAGGGCATCGCCTACGAGAGCCATGCTGCGCTGTGGGTGGCGGTGATGGAGGCCCCGGGGCTGGTGGCCGGCATCCTGCTGGCGCGCTGGTCGCAGCGTGCCAGCAGCGGCGCCGCCACGCACTGGGGCGGACTGGCCCACGACGTGCTGTTCGGCAAGAGCGTGCTCTTGCTCATGGGCGGCCTGCTCATCGGTGCCGTGGCCGGCGAGGCCGGCACGGCGCCGATCAAGGCCGTGTTCATCGATCCGTTCAAGGGTGTGCTGGCGCTGTTCCTGCTGGAGCTGGGCCTGGTCGCCGGCGGCCGGCTGGCCGAGGTGCGCCGTTTCGGCGCCGCGGTGCTGGTGGTGGGCGTGGCCGTGCCACCGGTGCTGGCGCTGGCCGGCGCGGGCCTGGGACTGGCGCTGGGGCTGAGCACCGGCGGCGTGGCCGTGCTGGCAACCCTGGCCGCCAGCGCCAGCTACATCGCCGCGCCGACCGCGATGCGCATTGCCGTGCCGGAGGCCAATGCCGCGCTGTCGATCACCGCGGCGCTGGGCATCACCTTCCCGTTCAACATCGTGGTCGGCATCCCCCTGTACATCGAGCTGGCACGCCGGCTCACCGCCTGACGGAGCCCAGACATGCTCGCCAAGCATCCCAAGTCCCTGCTCGTCATCGTTGCCGAGGCTGCGCTGGAGAAGAACCTCGTGCGCGACGTCAAGGCCGCCGGCGCACAGAGCTGGACGGTCTACGACGTGCGCGCCGTCGGCCGCGAGGGCGAGCGCGAGGGCGCCTGGGAAGCCGACCGCACGATCGAGATGAAAGTGATCTGCGACGAGGCGGTGGCCGACCACATCGCCGAGCAGGTGCTCGCGAACTACGCCGCCAACTTCAGCGTGGCCATGCACTTCGCATCGGTGACGGTGCTGCGGCCGGAACGCTACTGAATCCCTGGCACGGCGAACGCAGGCCTGCGTCGGGGTCCGGCGAGGACGCTGCCGGCGCACCTGCACGCCTTTGGCATCAGCCGACTCGGTGCCGGTACCGCTGTGTCCCCGCCGCCCTGTGCCGCCGCAGGCGCCGTGGCGCAGCACGCGCCCGGTGCGCAGCGCCACAGACAGGTCACTTGACGGGCCGGCTCGGCAGACGCGCTGAAGGCAGAATCTTTCGAAGGCTGTTGACCTTGCCATCGTCAGAAGCTTGACGATGCGCCACATCGAACAACTGCCCGAGGTCTTCATGATCACCGCCGATTCCTCCGAGATCACGCTGCAGGTCACCGGCATGACCTGTGCCTCCTGCGTCACCCGCGTCGAAAAGTCGCTCATGGCGGTGCCCGGGGTCCGGCAGGCCAGCGTCAATCTGGCGACCGAGCAGGCCTCGGTCCAGGCCGACGCCGCCGTGACCGCCGACATGCTGGCCGCTGCCGTGCGCAAGGCCGGCTACACCACGAAGGACCTTCAGGACGCGACGCCGCAGGCGGCGCCACGCCTGCCCGCCTGGTGGCCCGTGGCCCTGAGCGGTGCGCTGACGCTGCCGCTGGTGCTGCCCATGCTGCTGCAGCTGTTCGGCATCGACTGGATGCCGGACGGCTGGATCCAGCTGGCGCTGGCCACGCCGGTGCAGTTCTGGCTCGGCTGGCGCTTCTACCGCGCGGGCTGGAAGGCTGCGCTGGCGAAGACCGGCAACATGGACCTGCTGGTGGCGCTGGGCACCTCGGCGGCCTATGGGCTGTCGGTCTACCTGCTCCTCAAGCACGCCGCGCATGGCATGCCCCACCTCTACTTCGAGGCCTCCGCAGCCGTGATCACGCTGGTGCTGCTGGGCAAGTGGCTCGAACAGCGCGCGAAGCGCCAGACCGCCGATGCGATCCGGGCGCTGAACGCGCTGCGCCCGACCACCGCGCGCGTGCGCCGCGGTGGCGCCGAGGTGGACATTCCGGTGGAGCAGGTGCTGGTGGGCGACCTCGTGATCGTGCGCCCCGGTGACCGCGTGGCGGTCGACGGCGACATCGTCGAAGGCCGCAGCCACATCGATGAATCGCTCATCACCGGCGAGAGCCTGCCGGTGGCCAAGGGTGTCGGCGACAAAGTGACCGGGGGCGCCATCAATGCCGAGGGCGCGCTGACGGTGCGCACCACCGCCATCGGCGCGGAGACGACGCTGGCCCGCATCATCCGCATGGTCGAGTCGGCCCAGGCCGCGAAGGCGCCGATCCAGCGCATCGTCGACCGCGTGAGCGCGGTGTTCGTGCCGGTGGTGCTGGTGATCGCGCTGCTGACCTTCCTCGGCTGGGTCGGCTTCACGGGCGACTGGGAGCAGGCGCTCATCAACGCCGTGGCCGTGCTG
The DNA here is from genome assembly GCF_005403045.1 of Pseudaquabacterium pictum. Taxonomy (GTDB): domain Bacteria; phylum Pseudomonadota; class Gammaproteobacteria; order Burkholderiales; family Burkholderiaceae_C; genus Pseudaquabacterium; species Pseudaquabacterium pictum. The sequence continues at coordinate 271,053 of NZ_BJCL01000006.1, read as the reverse complement.
GTCATCGCCTGCCCGTGTGCGCTGGGCCTGGCCACGCCGACGGCCATCATGGCCGGCACGGGTGTCGCGGCGCGCCACGGCATCCTGATCAAGGACGCCGAGGCGCTGGAGGTCGCGCATGCGGTGACCGTGGTGGCGTTCGACAAGACAGGCACCCTCACCGAGGGCAAGCCGTCGCTGGCTGCCGTCGTGGCCGCCGAAGGTTCGGACCGGGGCGAGGTGCTGCGACTGGCCGCCGCACTGCAGAAGTCGAGCAGCCATCCGCTGGCGGTGGCCGTGATGGCCCAGGTTCGCCACGAGCGCCTGCCGATCCCCCAGGCACACGATGCCCAGGCCCTGCCCGGGCGTGGGGTGCAGGGCGTGGTGCGCGGCCAGACGCTGGCCCTCGGCAGCACGCGCCTGCTGCGTGAACTGGGTCTGGAGACAGGCGGCTTGCATGCCGAAGCCCAGCGCCTGGAGCAACATGGCAGCACCGTGTCCTGGCTGGTTCAGTCCGATGCCGGCCAGCAGCGCCTGCTGGGCCTGCTGGCCTTCGGCGACACGGTCAAGCCTGCGGCCGCAGAGGCGGTGTCCCGCCTGCATCAGCTCGGCATCCGCACCGTGATGCTGACCGGCGACAACCGCGGCGCGGCCGAGGCCGTCGCGAAGGAACTGGGCATCACCGAGGTGCGGGCCGAGGTGCTGCCCGGCGACAAGGCGGCCATCGTCAAGGAACTGCGCGATGCCGGTGAGATCGTGGCCTTCGTCGGCGACGGCCTCAACGACGGCCCGGCGCTTGCCGCCGCGTCGGTGTCGTACGCGATGGCGGGCGGTGCCGATGTGGCGACCGAGACCGCCGGCATCACGCTGATGCGCGGCGACCCGCGCCTGGTGGCCGACTCGCTGGACATCTCGCGCCGCACCTACGCGAAGATCAAGCAGGGCCTGTTCTGGGCCTTCGGCTACAACGTGCTGGGCATTCCGCTGGCGGCAATCGGCCTGCTGAACCCCGTGATCGCCGGCGCGGCGATGGCCTTCAGCAGCGTCAGCGTGGTGCTGAACGCGCTGACGCTGCGCCGCTGGCAGGGTGTCGCCGGGGCACGCGCGGCGGAACTGAAGAGCCCGCCAAGTCGGCAACCCGAAACCGTGGACGCCCTGGGAGAGCAGCGATGCGCATGAACATCGGCGAAGCCGCCAAAGCGTCGGGCGTGTCGGCGAAGATGATCCGCCACTACGAGAGCGTCGGGCTGTTCCCCGAGGCCGAACGCACCGAGTCGGGCTACCGGCAGTACACCGCCAAGGACGTCAGCACGCTGCGCTTTGTTCGCCAGTCGCGCGACCTGGGCTTCTCGATCGAGCAGATTCGCGAACTGCTCGGCCTGTGGCAAGACCGCAAGCGGCCGAGCCGGCAGGTGCGCGCGCTGGCACAGGCGCACATCCAGGAACTCGACGAGAAGCTGAAGGAGTTGCAGTCGATGAAGGCCACGCTGGAGCACCTCGTGCACTGCTGCCACGGTGACGACCGGCCGGACTGCCCGATCATCGACTCGCTCTCCCACGAAACTGCCACGCCGCCAGCCGACAGCCGTCACTCAGCCGGCAGGACCGCAGGGCTGCAACCGGGGCGGGCGCGTCGCCGGGCATCCTGATCGACGCCGCCTGCTGCAGCACGTCGAATCAGCGTGGGTGGATGTTGAAGTCCACTGGCGCGCCGGTCGTGAAACGCCAGCGAACCACGCCCCCCACTGCCAGCGCGCCGCAGACCTCGACAGACTTGCCTGCGGCAACCCGTGCCTTGTGCGCAAGGCGGCCATCGGGCGACCAGGCGATGTCCACGATGTGACCTGCGGCCAGCGCCGCTCACTGTGCCATCTGCAGCTCGGTGACGGTGTACTTGCCCGCGTCGTTGATGGCCTTGAACTTGATCTTGTCGCCGGCCTTGAGCTTGTCGAGCATGGCCTTGTCCTTGACGACGAACACCATCGTCATCGCCGGCATGTCCAGGCTCTTGATGTCGGCATGCTTGAGGGTGAGCTTGCCGCCCTCCCTGTCGACCTTGCGAACCTCGCCGTCGGTCATGTCGCCGGCGGCGGCCTGCGACGTCGGCTTGCCGTGGTCGCCATGCGCACCATGTGCGCCTTGGTGGCTTGCGGCCCAGGCCGGCATCGCGGCTGCGGCCGAAAGCACCAGAGCCAGGCTGGCGCTGCGGAAGAGGGATCGTTGGTGGTTCATGAGCGTTCCTTTGGCTTGAAGTAGCTGTTGAAGACTTGGGTGCTGCCATCGTGGGCGATGAGCAGCACGTCGTAGGGATCCTGCCGGTTGCCGTAGGCAGGACCGTCCATGCCCGGCGAGCCGAGCGGCATGCCCGGGACGGCCAGGCCGATCGCGTCGGGGCGCTCCTTCAGCAGCCGGCGGATGTCGGCTGCGGGGACGTGCCCCTCGATGGCGTAGCGGCCGACCCAGGCGGTGTGGCATGACCCGAGCTTCATCGGCACCTTCAGCCGGGCGCGGGCTGCGGTGTTGCCGACATCGTTGACCTTGACCCGAAAGCCGTGGGCTTCGAGGTGGGTGATCCAGTCCTTGCAGCAGCCGCAGGTCGGGCTCTTCCAGACCTCGACGAGCACTGCCGGGCCCTGCGCCTGCAGCACCGCGGGGATGGCCAGCAGCCCGCCAGCGCCGAGCAATGCGCCCAACAACTTTCGGCGCTTCATGACTTGCCCGCCGGCGCGACCATGATCGTGCCCACCATGCCACCCTGGTAGTGGCCTGCGATCAGGCAGGCGAACTCGAACTGTCCAGCGCGGTTGAAGGTCCAGACGATCTCGCCGGCCTTGCCGGGCGGGACATGCGCCATGTACGGCTCGTCGTGCTCCATGTTCGGGAACTTCACCATCATCTCGGCGTGCCTGGCGTTCTCGGCCTTGGTGCCGATGACGAACTCGTGCATCACCTGGCCGGCATTGCGGACCACGAACTTCACGGTGTCGCCCTGACGCACCTCGATGCGCTCCGGCGTGAATCGCATGTTGTCGGCCATGCGGACCTCGATGGTGCGCTTGGCGTTCTTGGCATCGCCGGCAATGCCCCAGTCCTTCTGTTCCTTGACGACCGGCCCCTTCTTGGGGGCGTGCGGCTTGTCGGTGTGCGCCCGCGCGGGTGCCGTCAGCAAAGGCAGTGCCGCGGCAGCGGTGGCTGCCGCCATGCGCGTGAGGGCGGCGCGGCGGGCGGGCGGTTTGGATGTGCAGTCGGACATGCGGGTTTCCTTGGAATGTGGCGATCGGCGGTGGTCCATGACGACGGGATGGCGGTCGTGTCTGTGCTGCGATCTGCGCTTGCCATCAGTGGCCCGAGTGGCCGCCCGCCGGCTTGCGCACCTTGACCTCGACGTCCTGGGCGGGCTTGGCCAGTGCCGGCATGGAGCCGGGTCCGGGGCTGGTGTCGGCCTTGAAGCGCGCCGGGTCGGGCAAGGCGCCGGTGAACTCGTATGCCACCGTGCCGGGCGGGTGCTGGTACCAGCCCGGGTCGCTGTAATCGCCGCGCTTCTGGTTCTTGCGCACTTTCACCACGCTGAACATGCCGCCCATGCCCACCGCGCCGAAGGGGCCCTGCCCCGCCATCATCGGCGCCGTGTTGTCGGGGAGCGGCATCTCCATCTCGGTCATGTCCTTCATGCCGCGCTCGCCCATCACCATGTAGTCGGGGATGAGCTGGGTGATCTGCCGCGCCACGCCGCGGTGGTCGACGCCGATCATGGTCGGCACGTCGTGGCCCATCGCGTTCATCGTGTGGTGGCTCTTGTGGCAGTGGAAGGCCCAGTCACCTTCCTCGTCGGCGAGGAAGTCCATCTGCCGCATCTGTCCCACGGCGATGTCGGCCGTCACCTCGTACTGGCGCGTGCTCTTCGGCGTGGGGCCGCCATCGGTGCCGGTGATCAGGAACTCATGTCCGTGCAGGTGGATCGGGTGGTTGGTCATCGTCAGGTTGCCGACGCGGATGCGCACCTTGTCCATGTGCCGCACCACCAGCGGATCGATGCCCGGGAAGATGCGGCTGTTCCAGCTCCACAGGTTGAAGTCCAGCATCGTCATGATCTTCGGCGTGGCCGCGCCAGGATCGATGTCGTAGGCGTTGAGCAGGAAGCAGAAGTCGCGGTCGACCTCGTCGATCAGCGGATGCTTCTGCTTCGGGTGCGTGATCCAGAAGCCCATCATGCCCATGGCCATCTGCACCATCTCGTCGGCATGCGGGTGGTACATGAAGGTGCCGGGGCGGCGCGCGACGAACTCGTACACGTAGGTCTTGCCGGGTGGGATGCCGGGCTGGTTGAGCCCGGTCACGCCGTCCATGCCGTTGGGCAGGCGCTGGCCGTGCCAGTGGATGCTGGTGAGCTCGCCGAGTTTGTTGGTGACGAAGATGCGCACGCGGTCGCCTTCCACCACCTCGATGGTCGGACCGGGGCTCTGGCCGTTGTAGCCCCACAGGTGGGCCTTGAAACCCGGCGCCATCTCGCGCACCACCGGCTCGGCGACAAGGTGGAACTCCTTGACGCCGTTGTTCATGCGCCAGGGCAGTGTCCAGCCATTGAGTGTCACGACGGGGTTGTAGGGGCGCCCGGTGTTCGGCGCCAGCGGCGGCATGGTGTCGGGCTTGGTCTGCATGACCGGCTCGGGCAGCGCGGCCATGGCCACCTTGCTGACCGAGGCGGCGGCGGCCGCTGCCGTGATGGCACCGGCGCCACCGAGCATCTTGCGTCGGGAAAGCATTGGAGCGTCCTTCATGTTCAATGGCCAGCGCCAGCGGCTTCGGCCGCCATCACGGGGCCGGCGGCTGCAGCCAGGCTGGGTTTGCCGATCAAGGCCATGTCGAGGTCGGCCTGCGCGATCCAGAAGTCGCGCAGCGCCTCGATCGAGGCGTTGACGCTGGTGATCTGCGTGCGCGCGTCGGCGAGCAGCTCGAACACGCCGATGAACATGCCGTTGTAGCGAAGCACGTTCTCCTCGGCAATGCGCTGGTTCAGCGGCACGATCTCGTCACGGTGGTGCCGTGCGATGTCGTAGGCCGAGCGGTAGCCGGTGTAGGCCTCGCGCACCTCGGAGCGCGCGTTGATCGCGGTCTCGGCGGCGCGGTGCAGCGTCTGCATGTAGATGGCCTCCGCACGCGCGACGCGGGCGCCACCCCAGTCGAACAGCGGCAGCTCGAAGCCGATCTCCCAGCCGCGCTGGGTCGGCCCTTCGTTCGAGCTGTTGCGCATCAGACCCAGTTCCAGCACGTTGACGAAGCGCGTCGTCTTCGTCAGGCCAAGGCTGCTGGCCGTCTGCTCCGCTGCCAGCTTGGCAGCCTGCACGTCCAGCCGTTGGGCCAGGGCCACCTGCTCGACGTCGGGCAGTTCCAGTGGCGATGGCGGCAGGTCCGGCAGCCGCTCGGGCAAGGCGAACTGGATCTGCGCGCCCCACAGCCCCAGCAGCCGCACCAGACGCTCCCGCGTCGCACGCTGCGCCTGTTCGGCCCGGGCGAGCTGAAGCGCAGCGCTCGCATAGAACGACTGTTCCCGGGCACGCTGCAGCTTGTTGAAGTTGCCGACCTGCTCCATCCGCCGGGCGAGTTCGGCGCTGGCATCGGCCGCCTGCTTCACCTGCCGCATGTAGCGCACGGTTTCTTCGGCTGCCAGCGCGGTGAAGTAGGCCTTGCGCGTGTCGGCGGCCAGCGACAGCACGCTCATCGCCACGCGGGCCTGCGCCTGCTCGAAGCGCCGCGCCTCCATGCGGCCGATCATGGGCATTGCCACCAGGCGCGCCAGGTTGACGTGCAGGCCACGCTCGATCTCGCGCTCGTCGCCACTTCGCGATCGCCCGACGCTGAAGCCCGGGTTCGGCAGACGTCCCGCCTGGACGACCTCGGCCTCGGTGATGCCGAGCTCCTGGATACCAGCCTGCAGGCCGCGGTTGTTGAGCAAGGCGATCTGCACCGCATCGCCCGCCGTCAGTGGCTTGGCCAGCAGTTCCGCCACGCGCCTGGAGATGGTGTCGAGGTCGGCGTCGCCACGCGCCCACTGCAGCTCTTTGCCGATGCGCTCCTTGGTGGTCCGTTCCACTGCGCTGAAACCACCGTCCGGGGTGAAGCTTGCGCAGCCCCCCAGCATGGCGGCGCTGCTCAGCAGCGCCAGCAGCCGGCGACCGCGGACGCCGCCCCTTGCGGGGGAACGCCTGGGAATGTCATGGTTCATCGTGCGGCCCTCATTGCTGGTGACCGGCGTGCCCCGGCGGCACCGGCTTGGCCGCTGGCGCGGGTGCGATCGACGGCGTCTGGGCCGGCGCCTGCGCCGGCCCAGAGGGCTTGTCCGCTGCGCCCGGCTCGGGCTGCTGCGCCTCGCGGGCGTAGACCCGCCAGCCACCGATGCGCGCGACGGCATCGTTGGCCTCGCGCCAGGCCAGAGGCTTGTCGTCACCGAGGCGACGGAACTGCGCGAACGATGACGCGTAGCGAACCGAAGGCACCTGGGCCTTCGGGTCCAGCGGATCGGGCCGCGTCGCGACGGGCGACTGCGCCTGGGCCTGGGCTGCCAGCAGCACCGTGAACAGCAGGCTCGGCAGTGCGCACGGGCTGCGCCGGCGCATGGGGGTTGGGACCATGGAATCCTCGTGTGAACGTCTGAAGGCGCCCCTGCCGCAGCCGCGGCGGGGACGGAACAGGACCTGACACCGGGCCGCGCGTCACTGCGCGCACGTCAACCCGGGCCAGTTACACGAGAACGCTTCGAGGGGGCCGGTCAGGACCGTCGGCGGCGAACGTGTCGACGGTGGGCACGACGATGGTGAACACGGTCGGCGCCGAATCGGTCATTGGAACCACTGGCACCGTGCCCAGGATGGCACCCAGCGAACAGCAGGCAGCGCAGACGCTGCACTTCTGCTTGGCTGCCTGGCCGGCCTTCAGCATGGCTGACGGGTCGTCGGCGACAGCGGCTTCGGCCGATGCGACCACCTCGAAGCCGTGTGCGACGTCAGCACCGCTGTGGTGCGAATGCCCGGAGACCGCGCTGGTCACCACAAGGCCGGCTGAACCGTCGCCGTGGTGGTCGGGACCGCAGAACGCCATGGACGCGGCAGCCGCACCCTGCACCGGAAGCGCAAGGACCATCAGCCAGACCAACAGCGTTCGGACAAACACACGCATGTACGGAGTCTACGTTGTTCGGCCAGCCGGGGTGTTCCCGATCGGACCAAGCCCTGCACGACAAACCGGCATCCCAGGTGACCTGCCATGTGCGGCTGCCTGAGCGTGCACATGCATCACCGCTCCCCCTGGAGGGGACCCACCACTGCTGCGCGCCCCGCCGGCAGGAAGCGCGCTCCCAGTGCGCGCTGCAGCCCCACCACCTGCTGCTGCTGCTCTGTCGAGGCCACAGACAGTTCGATCTCGGCGCGCTGCGTCGAGCGCTGCGCATCCAGCAGTTCCAGGAGATCGGTGCCGCCGGCCTCGAAGCGCTTGCGCGCGAGCTGCCCGGCGACGACGGCCTGCCGCGCCTGTTCCTGCAGGGATGCCAGGCGCAGCTGCCCCTGCCGCACCCGGGCCAGCGCGCTTTCCACTTCTTCCGTGGCCAGCAGCACGCGCTGCCGGTAGGCCAGCAGGGCTTCGCGCTCGCCGGCACGGGCAACCTGCAGCCGGGCGTCGATGCGGGCGTGATCGAACACCGGCATTGAGACACGGGGCGCCACGAACCACGCGGCAGCACCAGCCGCACCCAGCCCGGAGACCGAGCCCGCCAGGACGCCAAGTGCGCCGGCAACCGACAGCCGCGGCAGGAACTCGGCGCGCACCGCCTCGACGTCCAGCGCAAGCGCCTGCAGGCGGGCTTCGGCTGCCTGCAGGTCCGGGCGCTGCGCCGCCCACTGCGCGGGGTCGGGCAGGCGCAGCGCCACCAGCGCTGGCGACCGATGGGCCGCTGCGGGCGCCTCGTAGCCGGAGGGCGAAACACCCAGCAGCACCGCCAGCCGATGCGTGGACACGGCCAGCGCCGCGTCAAGGGCTGGCAGCTCGGCCTCGGCCGCCGCGAGTTCGGTGCGCGTGCGTGCCTCGTCGAGCGGCGACGCGACGCCGGCCGCGACACGCCGCAGCACCAGGTCCAGCAGCGTGCGGCGGTTGTCCACCACCCGCCGCGCCAGCTGCAGCTGCGCCCGCGTTCCGTTCAGGCCGAACCAGGCATGGGCGATTTCGGCGCCGACGGCCAGCTGCATGGCGCCGACATCGGACTCGACCGCCCGGGCGCGTGCATCCGCGGCCTCCGCCGTGGTGCGGAGCCGGCCGAACAGATCGATCTCCCACGACAGGCCGGCGGCGGCGGACACGCTGTCGCTGCGACGCGCGTCGCGCGTCGCTCCAGGCGCCTCGACGCGGCTGAGCTGCTGCGCCCGCGCATCGAGACCGACGCCGCCGCCGGGCCCGCGCTCGGCCTGGGCGCCTGCGGCCAGCGCCCGCGAGCCCTGCACCCGCTCGGCGGCCTGCTGCAGGTCCAGGTTGGCCTGGAGTCCGCGCTGGATCAGCAGATCGAGCGACGGGTCGGCGAACACCGTCCACCAGTCGGCTTGCGCCACGCCACCGGCATCGATGCCCTGCCCTTGCGCAAACGCCGTCGGCAGCGCTGCCGTTGGCGCGGCCAGAGGCGGTGCGGTGCCGCAAGCCACCAGCCAGGCCGCCAGCGCGATGGCCGTCAAGCTTGTCTTGATCATGTGACGCTCCTCATTGCGCCGCGGCCGGCGCGGCCGCGCGACCGGCGCGGCGCCGTTGCAGCAGCACGTAAAACACGGGGGTGAACAGCAGCCCCGCGACGGTGACCACCAGCATCCCGGCGAAGACCGCCACGCCGACGGCCTGGCGCATCTCGGCGCCGGCCCCGCTGGCGAAGACCAGCGGAAGAACCCCCGTCACGAAGGCCAGCGAGGTCATCAGGATCGGGCGCAGGCGCAGCCGCGCCGCCTCGACCACGGCGTCGACAGCCGAGGCACCTTCCTGCTGCCGCCGGCGCGCGAACTCCACGATCAGGATCGCGTTCTTCGTCGCCAGGCCCACCAGCACGACGAGGCCGATCTGCGTGAACAGGTTGTTGTCGCCACCGGCCAGCCAGACGCCGCCCAAGGCGCCCAGGATCACGGTGGGCACGATGGCCAGCACCGCCAGCGGCAGGCTCCAGCTGCCGTAGGCCGCGGCCAGGATCAGGAAGGCCAGGCCCACAGCCAGGGGGAAGACCCACAGGCCGCTGGAGCCATCCTGGAGTTGCTGGTAGGTGAGATCCGTCCACTCGAACGTGAAGCCTTCAGGCAGCGTGCGCGCGAGGATGGCTTCCATCGCCGCCACCGCCTCCACCGAGCTGACGCCCGGGGCCGGCATGCCCGAGAGATCGGCCGACGCGTCGCCGTTGTAGCGGCCCACGGGGTCGGGCCCGGTCGCCGGCTGGCTCGTCACCAGCGCCGCCAGCGGCACCATCTGCCCCTGCGCGTTGCGCGTCCACAGCTGGTCCAGCGCGGTGGCATCCGCGCGGAAGGGCGCATCCGCCTGCACGTTGACCTGCCAGGCGCGGCCGAGAAAGTTGAAGTCGTTGACGTAGAGCGAACCGAGGTAGACCTGCAACGACTGGTAGATCCCCTCCAGCGGGACGCCCATGGCCAGCGCCTTCTCCCGGTCGACGTTGAGCGCGAGCTGGGGCACGCCCGTCTGGTAGCCGCTGAACAGGCCCACCAGGCGCGGGTCCTTGCCAGCCTCGGCCATCACCGCGCCGAGTGCGGCGTTCAGCGCCTCGTGGCCATGCTGGCGGCGGTCCTGGATCTGCAGCTTGAAGCCGCCCGCCTGGCCCAGGCCGGGCACCGGCGGCGGCGGGAACACCGCCACGACGCCTTCGTCGATGCCCTGGAAGCGCCCGTTCAGCGCCCCGGCGATCGCACCGGCAGCCAGGCTCGGGTCCTGGCGCTGCTCGAAGGGGTCGAGCATCGTGAAGAGCACCGCGGTGTTGGGGCTGTTGACGAAACCGTTGATCGAGATGCCGGGGAAGGCCACGACGCTCTCGACACCCGGCTGCGCCAGCGCGATCGCGGTGACCTGCCTTGTCAGCGCCTCGGTGCGGTCCAGCGACGCACCCGGCGGCAGCTGCACGATGCCGACCAGGTAGTACTTGTCCTGGTCCGGGACGAAGCCCGAGGGCACGGTCTTGAAGCTCCACACCGCACCGGCCACGAGCACGGCGTAGACGGCGAGCAGGCGCAGACCACGCTTCACGCCGGCATGCGTCAGCACCGCATAGCGCGCGGACGCGCGCTCGAAAGCGCGGTTGAAGCCACCCAGGAATCGGGCGAGCACGCCCTGGCCCGACACCGCATGCTGCTTGAGCCACATGGCCGACAGCGCCGGCGACAGCGTCAGCGCGTTGATCGCCGACAGCATGGTCGAGATGGCGATGGTCAGGGCGAACTGCTGGTAGAACTGGCCTGACAGACCGCCCATGAACGCGGTCGGGATGAAGACCGCGGCGAGCACGGCCGTGATGACGAGGATCGGCCCCGTCACCTCCTTCATCGCCGCCAGCGCTGCCGCGCGCGGCTCGAGACCGCGTGCCAGGTGACGCTCGACGCTCTCGACGACGACGATGGCGTCGTCGACGACGATGCCGATCGACAGCACCAGGCCGAACAGGCTCAACGTGTTCAGCGTGAAGCCGGCCGCGTGCATCACCGCCAGCGTGCCAAGCAGCGACACCGGCACCGCCGCGATCGGGATCAGCGACGCACGCCAGTTCTGCAGGAACAGCAGCACCACCAGCACCACCAGCACCATGGCCTCGGCCAGCGTTTGCACGACGTTGTGGATCGAGGCCTTGACGAACATCGTCGGGTCGTAGGCGATGCGGTGCGCGATGTCCTGCGGGAAGCCTTGCTGCAGCTTCGCCATCGCCGCACGCACCCCTGCGGCCACCTCGACGGCACTTGCGGCCGGGTCCTGCACGATCTGGATGCCGACCGCGGGCTCTCCATCGAGCAGGCTGCGCAGCGAGTAGGCGCTCGCGCCGAGCTCGACCCGCGCCACGTCAATCAGGCGCAGTTGCGCGCCGGTGGGCCTGCTCCTGAGCACGATGTCGCCGAAGGCCTCGGGCGACGTCAACCGCCCAGCCACTGTCAGCGGCAGCTGGTGTGCGCTGCGCGCGTCGGGCTGCTGGCCCACCGAGCCGGCAGCCACCTGCAGGTTCTGCGCGCGGATCGCGTCGACCACGTCGCCCGCCACCAGGCCGCGCGCGGCCATGCGCTGGGGGTCGAGCCAGACGCGCAGGCTGTAGTCGCCCGCACCCCAGATGACGACCTTGCTGACGCCGGGCACGCGCAGCAGCGTGTCACGCACCTGCAGCTGGGCAAAGTTCGACAGGTGCAGCAGGTCGTAGCGGCCCTGCGGCGACGTGAGGTGCACCACCATCAGCATGTCGGGCGCGACGCGCTCGCTGACGACGCCGAGCTTCTGCACCTCGGCTGGCAGCCGAGGCAGCGCACGCGCCACGCGGTTCTGCACATCGGTCTCGGCGCGGGCCGGGTCGACGTCGGCGCCGAAGCTCAGCGTCAACAGGTAGCGCCCGTCGCCGCTGGCGTTCGAGCCCATGGACTGCAGGCCCGGCAGTCCAGTGAGTTCGGTCTCGAGCGGCGTCGCCACCGTGTCGGCGATCACCTGCGGGTTCGCACCCGGGTAGGCGGTGCGCACCTGCACGGTGGTGGGCATCACGTTGGGGTACTCGGTCAGCGGCAGGCGGCCCATCGACAGCAGGCCGGCCAGCAGCAGCACCAGAGACAGCACGATCGCGACGATCGGGCGGTCTATCAAGCGTCGGGCAAGTCGGTTCATGGTCAGTCACTCCCCATCGGTCAAGACCGGTCGGGCACAGGGCACGGATCGCGCTGCGCCTGTGGCGCCGCCGGCTCGGCGGGCTGCTGCGGCGTCACCGTCATGCCCGGGCGCACGCGCATCAGGCCCGAGACGATCACCTGCTCGCCGGCCTTCAGGCCTTCGCTCACGATCCGGTCCGCACCTTGCGCCGCACCGACGCCAACAGGGCGGTACGCGACCTCGCCGGCATCGTTGACGACCAGCACGAAGCGCCGGCCCTGGTCGGTGCCGATGGCCTTGTCGGGCACCAGCAGCACCGGCCGCGCCGCGCCCGTCGCGAGTTGCACGCGCACGTACTGGCCAGGCATCAGGCCCGGAACGGCGGCATCGACCCGGGCGCGCAGGCGCACCGTGCCGGTGGCGGCGTCGATGGAGTGGTTGGTGAAGTCGATCGGCGCCAGCGCCAGTTCGCGCTGGCCGTCGGCGTCGAGGATGCGCGCCTTCCAGCCCTTGGCGCCGCCACGCTCGGCCAGGCGCTGCTGCAGGGCGCGGTCGGCGACGTCGATGTGCACGTGCAGCGGCGAGATGCTGACCAGCGTGGCCAGCGGCGTGGCCTTGTCGCCAGCAGTGACCATGTGGCCCGCCGTGACCAGCGCTCGGCCGATGCGGCCGTCGATCGGCGAACGCACCAGCGTGAAGTCGCGCACCAGCTGGGCCGTCTGCAACGCGGCTTCGGCTGCGGCACGGCGCGCCCGGGCTTCGGCGTGGGCAGCGAGGCGGCGCTCCATCTCCTCGCCGGCGATGGCGTGCTCGGCGTGCAGCTGGCGCGCACGCGCGGCCTCGGCTGCGGCCAGCGTCTCGCGCGCCTCCGCCAGCTGCAGCTCGGCACGGGCGCGAGCAAGCGCTGCGTCATGGGGCCTGGGGTCGATCTGGAACAGCGGCTGGCCGGCGCGCACGGCGTCGCCTTCGCGGAACAGCACCGCATCGATGGGGCCCGAGACTCGCGCCTGCAGCTCGACCTGCTGCGCCGCTTCGACACGGGCCACCTGGGTGGTCCCGGCTTCCATGGCGACGGATCGCACCAGGGCAACCGGCACCGTGGGCACCGGCGCGGATGCGGCAGGGCTCGCCTGCGCATCTGGCACGGCGGGCTGGCAGGCAGCGAGCACCACAGCCGCCAGCGCAGAGATCGCACCGACCGACAGCGTGGCCGGGAGGCTGCGAGGACCGGGCGGTCGGGGCATGTGTGCAGTCGTCATGTTCGGCTCCGGAAGTGTTGATGCCGGCATGCTGCGGATTGCCGCAATGGCAAGGTCAAGCGCCCTGCGGGCAGCCCCGGGCCAGCGCTTCGGCATCGGCACCAGCACCGGGATCCGGCCGCACGGGCAACACCTGTGGCCCCTGCCGGTCCGCTGCAGTTGGACGTGCCGCGCCGCAGCACCCCTGGCGGCCTGCCCGACAGGCTGCGCGCCTCGGCATTGATCGCGGCCCGCGAACAATGAAGTGCGCGTCACGGCCTATGTCTGCTGGACATCGCTGCCTACAGTGACCTCGACTCCCATCGACGAGGTGACGCGACATGAAACCCTTCCTCTGGCCGGTGCTGTTGGGCACCGGAATCTTCCTCGGCCTGGGCATGCCCCTGGCCAAGGCCGCTGCCGAGCAGCATGTCGGCGCTTTGGCCTTTGCGCTGTGGCCCACGGCCGCTGCGGGGCTGGTGCTGATGGGCATCGGCCATCTGCGCCACGGCAGGCCAGCCTTCACCGCGGCCCAGCTGCGCTTCGGCGCCATTGCCGGCCTGTTCGGCCACGCGCTGCCGATGTCAGCGGCCTACTGGCTGGCCTCCCAGGCGGGTGCCGGCTTCACGGCGCTGGCGTTCACGCTGCCGCCTGTGTTCACGCTGGCCGTCACGCTGCTGCTGGGATTGGAGCGGCCGGTGCTGCGCCGCGTGGCTGGCGTGGCCGTCGGGCTGGCCGGCGCGCTGCTGCTCGTGGCAGGCCGTGGCGTCTTGACGACGAAAGCCGATCACACCGCCGACGCGGCCCATGGAGCGCCTGCCGCGCTGTGGCTGGTGCTGGCCATCCCTGCCGTCATCGCCGCTGCCAACGTCTACCGATCGGTGCGGTTGCCGCAGGGGCTGGCGGCCGAGTGGCTCTCGGGCCTGACGCTGCTGTCGTCCGCCACCTTTCTGGCGCTGTTCGGTGCCGTCGCGGGTGGCCTGCAGGTGCCGATGACGGCTGCGGCGCTGTCGTGGCTGGCGCTGCAGGCTGCCGCCCTGGTGGCCGGCTACATCCTCTACTTCCTGCTCCAGCAACGTGCCGAGCCTGTGACCTTCAGCTTCATGGGCTACGTGGTGATGGCCACTGGCGTGGCCTCGGGCACGCTGTTCTTCGGCGAGCGCCTGCCCTGGACCACCGCGCCAGCGCTGGCCTTCATTGGCGCGGCGCTGTGGCTGATCAGCAGCAACACCGCGCGGCCAGCGGCAACGCTGCTGGGCACCGGGAGCCGGCCATGATGGACGCTTCATTCCAGATCCGCCGGGCGGCCGACAGGGGCCACGCCGCCAACGACTGGCTCGACGCCCACTTCAGCTTCTCCTTCGGCGACTGGCACGACCCCTTGTGGCCACGCTTCGGCCCGCTGCTGGCCATCAACGAGGACCGCGTGCAGCCCGGGCGCGGCTTCGCAATGCACCCGCATGCCAACCTCGAGATCCTGATGCTGCCGCGCCAGGGCCGCATCGAACACCGCGACAACTTCGGCGGACACACCACCATCGCACCTGGCGAGCTGATGCGCATGCGCGCAGGCACGGGCATCCGCCACAGCCAGATGAATCCGTCAGCCGACGAGATCGACCACCACTTCCAGATCTGGCTGGCACCCCGAACCACCGGGGTCGAGCCCCAGGTCCAGACGCTGCGGCTCATGCCTCCGGTCGCAGGCAGTTGGGTGGTGATCGCCTCGGCTGCAGGCGCGGACGGCCTGCCCATCGATGCCGACGCCACGGTGTCGTGGGGCCGGGCCGACAAAGGCGCGCCGCTCGCGCTGCCGGCGCGACCTGCCAAGAGCCGCTACCTGCACGTGATGTGCGGCGAGCTGTCGGTGAACGGCCAGCCCCTCTGCGCCGGCGATGCCCTCGTGCTGCCAGATGCCGCGCAACCACTGATGCTGGCCGCGCGCCACGGCGCCGAGGTGCTGGGCTTCGAGCTGCCTGGCATCCGATGAATTCAGTTTCTTCACAGGAGATCCAACCATGAACACACGCGTTCTCGTTCTCTATTACTCCAGCTGGGGCCACGTCGAGACGATGGCCGAAGCGGTCGCCGCAGGCGCGCGATCCGTGCCCGGTGTGGAGGTTGACCTCAGGCGTGTGCCTGAACTGGTGCCCGAAGCCGTGGCAAGGGGCAGCGGCTACAAGCTCGATCAGCGCGCACCCATCGCCGACCCCGAGGAGTTGGCGCACTACGACGCCATCGTCTTCGGAACGCCCACGCGGTTCGGCAACATGGCTGCGCAGATGCGCAACTTCCTCGATCGCACCGGTGGACTGTGGGCGCGCGGCGCGCTCATCGGCAAGGTCGGCAGCGTGTTCGCCGTCACCGGCACGCAGCATGGCGGGCAGGAGACCACCCTCACGAGCTTCCACACGACGCTGCTCCACCACGGGATGGTCATCGTCGGCCTGCCCTACTCGTTCGAGGGCCTGACCCGCATGGACGAGATCACCGGCGGCACGCCGTACGGCGCCACGGCGCTGGCCGGCGGCGATGGCGCACGGCAGGTGTCGGACAACGAGATGGCGGGCGCGCGGTTCCAGGGCGCCCATGTCGCCCAGGTGGCGCAGGCCCTGGCACGGGGGCGGGCAGACTCAACATCGAGACCCGGGGTCGCGCAGGCCACCGCATGATCGACCCGGGCTGCCATGCACGCGCCGGCGGATGCTGGCCGCCGGGGGCGCCCTGCGCGTGGTGGCCGCCTGTGGCCGGCGGGACGGGCAGCGTGCGCCTGACCGAGCGGGTGGACCTCCTGTGCGGCAGCAGCAACCCGGCGGCAGACCTGTCGGTCGCGCGGGCCCAGCATGCCGCGGTCCGGCCGCTCGGCGGCCGCTTGCCCGTCACGGGGGTGGGGCCAGCGGCACGGCGGTGCCCCTGGTCGCGTGGGTTCCGGGTGTCGGGCCTCGACAGGTCGACAGTCTGAACGCAGGCTGCGAACTTCACGCCGCCAGGCTGCTGACCGTTGGGCGGTCCCTCGTGGTCGGTGGCGAGGCAGCGGACCTGGCCAACGATCGGCCACGATTCGCCACGACCCTTGGCGATGCCGACGTCCCCTCAGCCGACGGCCGGTGCGGGCAGGCGCTCCTTGAGAAAGCGCACCAGCGCGCGGACGCGCTCGGGCAGGTGATCGCGGCTGGGGTAGACCGCGTACAACGTGCGCGGCTCGGCCCGGTAGTCGCCAAGCGCAAGTTCGAGTTCGCCGGCGGCCAGTGCACGACGCGCCATCGGCTCGGGCACCAGACCGACACCGAGGCCCTGCCGCAGCGCGTCGATCAGCAGCAGGCTGTTGTCGGAACGCAGCCGACCGCGCACGTCGACGGCGTGGTGGCCGTCGGGGCCGTCAAATTCCCAGCGCGAGGCATCGCTTCCCAGCACATAGCTCAGGCAGTCATGCTGCACCAGGGCCTGCGGATGCTCGGGCCTGGCGTGGCGCTGCCAATAGCCCGGCGAAGCACAGACCAAGCGCGGCAGCGTCATCAGCGGCACCGCCACGAGCGAGGAGTCTTCGAGCGCTGCGCGGCCGCGCAGCGCGAGGTCCACCCCCTCGCGCACCAGGTCCACCGGCTTGTCGCTCAGGCGCAGATCGAGCTCCAACGCCGGATGGGCCGCCTGGAAGGCGAGCAGGTGGTCGCTCAGGAACGACAGCGTCAGCGAGACGGGAGTCGACACAGTGATGCGCCCGGCCAGCCCGGCGCGGGCACTGCGCATGGCCGACAAGGTCTGCTCGGTGTCCTGCAGCACGCGCCGGCAGTAGGCGTAGAAGCGGTCGCCGGCCTCGGTGAGCTGCATGGTGCGCGTGGTGCGCTCCAGCAGCCGGCTGGCCGTCCACGCCTCCAGTTCCTGGATGGTGCGTGTGACCACCGAGCGGGTCACGTCCAGGTCGCGCGCGGCGGCAGCGAAGCTGCCAGTTTCTACGACACGACAGAAACAGTGCATGGCGTGATGCCGGTCCATCGGGGCCTCCAGTCTCCTGCGCTGCAGTGGCCGTCATTGTCTTGGAGACCCGTGTTGCCGTGGCAGCAACACAGTGTTGCTGCAGCGGAGCTGTCTGGCGGCGGTGACGCTGCCCATGGTCCTTCGGCAACGGGACTGACGATGGAAGCGACCACGAGACCGCGCACGTGGCTCGGGAGCCGCGACCACGCCGGTGGCCGGCGACCCGTGCCCTCTGCCAGGCGCCCAGCAGCGCTTGACCTTGCCCCTGTGGGAAGGTGGACACTGATTGAACTGGCTCCACTGAACCGGGAGAACCCATGAACAGCAGCATGAACATCGGCGCGGCGGCGAAAGCGGCCGGCGTCTCGGCCAAGATGGTCCGCCACTACGAGCAGATCGGACTCGTGCCTGCAGCGGAGCGCACGGACGCCGGCTACCGCCAGTACAGCGAGCGTGACGTCTCGGTGCTGCGCTTCATCCGGCAGTCACGCAATCTGGGCTTCTCGATCCCGCAGATCGCCGACCTGCTCGGTTTGTGGAGCAACGGGCACCGCACGAGCCGCGAGGTCAAGGCGGTGGCCAGGCGGCACCTCGACGACCTGGCCGAGAGGCTGCGCGAGATGGCGGCCATGAAGGCCGCGCTCGAGCGGCTGGTGACTTCCTGCCTCGGCAGCGAGGACCCGCATTGCGCGATCCTGGCCGAACTGGCGGCCGAGAGTCCCGCCGCGCCTGAACCCCGGCGTGCGGGCCGGCGGCCGCTGCGCAAGACACCGGCACGCCAGCCCGGAGAGGTGAACCACGCGGACGCCGCAGCGTCGCCCCATGCCGACCTGATGGCCTGGATCCGCAACGCCCACGCCGCGCACGGCTCGCACTGAACAGCAGACTCGGCCCTGCGGCTGACGCAGTCCATGCACGGGCTGGCAGCGGCCCGCCGCACGACCGCTTCTCCACGCCAGGCGTTGACGCCATGCCCAGGCGGCTTGACCTTTCCACAGTGACAAGGCCAATCATGACGAGATCGACAACCCAAGGAGCAATCGATGCCAGTCTTCCGAGTGGATGACATGACCTGCGGCCACTGCGTCAGCACCATCACCAAGGCCCTCCAGGCCACTGACAAGGATGCAAAGGTCACCGTCGACCTGGCGCAGCACCTCGTCATGGTGGAGCCGACCGAAGCGAGCGCGCAGGAACTGAATGACGCCATCACCGAGGCCGGTTACACGCCGGTGCCGTTGCAGGCGGCCTCCGTGGTGGCAGAACCCGTCCAGCAGCGCGGCTGCTGCGGGTGCCGCTGACGAGTCGTGCGGCAACCCTGGAGTCACATCGGGCGATGAGGGGATGCAGCGCGCCCGAAGCGGCAGCATTGCATTTGGTGCGTGCCGTGGCCCCGTCCTTCAGCCCGTTTCGGGACCGGCCACCCTCCAGTGGAAGCCGGCATGGCTCTGGCGATGCTGGATCGGCTTGGCCACGCTCGATGGCGCGCAGATGCAGGTCGTCGATCTGACCAGAGTGATTCAGACGAACGCGGCCGTCCCTGTCAAAGACCACCACGCCAGGCGTGCCGCGCATCCCATGGCCCTGCATCGTCATCAGCACCGGACCTCCTGGATCGGCTTGGTCGACACCGACCGGGAACGGAATCCGGTACCGGTGCAGGAAAACGCGCAGGGCCTCGGGCCCCATCACATCGTGGTGCTTGAAGACGGTGTGCAGGCCGATCACCGCGACCTGTTCCTGCGGGAACAACCGGTGGATGCGCAAAGCCTGCGGCAGGCCGTGCGACACGCAACCCGGGCACAACATCTGGAAGGCGTGCAGCACCACTGCGCGTCCGCGCAGGCACTCCAGGGTCACCAGTTGCGGCGAGTTGAGCCACAGGCTGGTTTGCAGGGCCTGGGTTGTGCGGTTGGTGGCGGTCATGACTCAGCTGCAAGGCCAGCAGAGCCCGGCGCGATGCCGTGCCGGGCAGCCGGCGCTATCCCCACAATGCGGCTTCAGGCAGCGCGGCGCAGCTTGACGGCCGGGAAATCGACAGGCACTGCGAAGGCGACATTGACGTAGTTGGTGAACAGGTTCAACGCCACGTGAGCCAGGATCTCGACGATCTCTTCGTCACCGAACCCGACCGTGCGCAGCGCCTGCACGTCGGCGTCGCCGACCTGGCCACGGCCATTGACCAGCTTGAGGGCGAAGCGCAGCGCGGCTTGCATCTTTGCATCGGCCGACTCACCGGCTTGGGCGTGTTGCATTTCTTCGGCGCTGGCGCCGGCCTTGCGGCCCAGAGCGGTGTGGGCCGCCAGGCAGTACTCACAGGCGTTGCGATCGGCAACGGCCACGGCGATCTGCTCGCCGAGCTTGGGCGCAATCACGCCGGCGCCCAAGGCGCCGAAGGACGACCACATGCTCTTCAGCGCAGCCGACGAGTTGGCGACGGCGCGGAACATGTTGGGCGTGGCGCCAAAGGCGCCATGGATGGCGTCGAGCAAGGCCTTGCGGTCGGCAGTGGTGGCATTGCGGTCGACGAGGGGGACGCGGTTCATGGTCGTTCCTTCAGGTTCAGGTGGAAGTGAACAATGGATGTTGGGACGGATCGGTTTCAAAGACTCAGAACTGACCGTCCTTGATGTACGGATAGCTCCACAGGATGGACTGCAGCAGCACCGACTTGACCCATGCTGCGTGCATCTTTTCGACGTCGGCAGCCGAGGCGCCCTTCTTCGCCAGGAACGGCTTGAGCGTGGTCGTGACGGGAATCGTCAAAGCCGACAGGTAGCGGAAGTTGACCAGCGGCACGCTGTCGGCCTCGTCGGTCTTGTTCTTCTTGGGCGTGGTGTGGCGCAGGCCGATCTCGTACTGGTAGTCGAGCCAGGACTGGTCGTAGTTGGCGTCGGCCGTATCGGCGATCCATTGGCCGAAGCGCTTGCGCACGGCCCCCAGGTAGGCACCGTCCGGAGCGCCGGTCTTGTTGTTCTTGAAATACACGACCAACTCGGGGGTGGAAGCGACGAAGCCGTACCAGACGTCGAGGATGGCCTCGTGCTGGTCGGCCAGGATCGCCCTGCTCATGCGGAGGTAGCGAATGTCCTCTTCGGTGAACAGCAGCGTCTTCTTCAGCGACTCCAGATCGGCCAGGGTGAAGGGCGCCTTGGCCAGCGACTTCTGGCCCATGGTGTAGCCGGGGATGGCGGGCGTCGATTGGGCGTTGGCGGTCGGGGCCGCGGCAACAGCCACCAGGGCCGCCAATGCGGCGGCGACGAGCGAGTGGTGTTTCATGACTTCTCCTGAAGCTCGGGGGTTGGCGCGGCACCGGTGTGCCTGTGCGCTGGACGAAAGTGTCTCGTCGACGGATGTATGATTTGGCACATAGAGTCCATCAAAGCATCCATTTCGTCCAATCTGAACCAGCCATGCTCGTCCAATCTGAGTCAGCCATGCCTTCAACTTCAGCAGGGCCCTTGGATCGGCTGTCCGGGATGCTCGAACGCTTTCGGGTGCGTGCGCACCTGTTCCATGCCGGGCCACTCTGCGGGGTCACGCACTTCGACGCCCAAGAGGGACGCGGCTTTCTGCATGTGCTGCGTCGGGGCGAGATGGTGGTGACGCACCGACCGCGCAGCAGCGCGCCGCGCAAGATCAAGGTCGCCGAGCCGACCCTGCTGCTCTACCCACGTCCTCTGGAGCACCAGTTCCACAACGCGCCCACAGAAGGTTCTGATTTCGTGTGCGCGACCGTGGACTTCGACGGTGGTGCCCGGCACCCCCTGGTGGCTGCGCTGCCTCCGGTTCTCGTGCTGCCCCTGCACGCCGTGGACGGCCTGGAACAGACGCTGGCGCTGCTGTTCGCCGAGACCGAGCGCGTCCGCTGCGGTCATCGCCTGCTGGCCGATCGCTTGTTCGAGGTGCTGCTGCTGCAGTTGCTGCGCTGGCTGTTGGACCACCCAGCCGAAGCCGGCATCACTGAGGGGATCCTCCACGGCCTGGCACATCCCAAGTTGGCCCGCGCGCTGACGGCGGTGCACGAGAGCCCCGGGGCTGCATGGGCACTGGAGCCCATGGCCCAGGCTGCAGGCATGTCACGCAGTGCCTTTGCAGCGGAGTTCAAGCTTCAGGTCGGCATCACCCCGGCCGAGTACCTGCTTCGTTGGAGGGTGTCGCTAGCGCAATCGATGTTGCTGGCGGGAAGCTCGATCAAGCTGGCGAGCGAAAGGCTGGGCTATGCCAGTGCGGCGTCGTTCTCGCGAGCCTTCGTTCAGTCGGTGGGTGTGTCGCCCAGGGCTTGGCTGCAGGGTCGACACGCTTGAGTCGCCTGCATCAGTCTGCCGGCGGGGCATGGGCAGGCTGGTCGAAGGTCGGCGAACGGGAGCGATGAGCGAAGGTCATGTTCTGGCCGCGAGCAAGTGCTGGGCAGTTTGCTCAAAAGCCGCCATAGGACCGGCGTGGCCAACATGAGCGTCGCGGCGGACGGTTCGCGCAGCGGTTCCGTCAGCTCGACGTCCCAACTGATCCCGCCACTCTCCGGACACCCGGCCTCACCGCGGGTGCACCAACTCGTTGACGATGTGGTCGAGTCATCAACGAGAACTCTCAAGACATTGATCTGTGAAGCCTTGCAGGCTCCGTCACTCCCACTCGATGGTGGCCGGCGGCTTGCTGCTCACGTCATAGGTGACGCGGTTGATGCCGCGCACCTCGTTGATGATGCGGCTGCTCACCTTCTTCAGCAGGCTGTAGGGCAGCTCGGCCCAGTCGGCGGTCATGAAGTCGCTGGTCTGCACGGCGCGCAGGGCCACCACATGCTCGTAGGTGCGGCCGTCGCCCATCACGCCCACGCTCTTGACCGGCACGAACACCACGAAGGCCTGGCTGGTCAGGTCGTACCAGCTCTTGCCGGTGGCAGGGTCGATGGCCGCGCGCAACTCGTCGATGAAGATCGCATCAGCCCGCTGCAGCAGCGCGGCGAACTCGGGCTTCACCTCGCCCAGGATGCGCACGCCCAGGCCCGGCCCGGGGAACGGGTGGCGGTAGACCATGTCATGCGGCAGGCCCAGGGCCACGCCCAGCTCGCGCACCTCGTCCTTGAACAGCTCGCGCAGCGGCTCCAGCAGCTTCAGGCCCAGCGTGGCCGGCAGGCCGCCCACGTTGTGGTGGCTCTTGATCGTGGCCTTCTTGCTGGCGGTGCCACCGCTCTCCACCACGTCGGGGTAGATGGTGCCCTGGGCCAGCCACTTGGCGCCCTTGGCGCCGGTGCCGGCGGCCTTGAGCTTGGCGGCCTCGGCCTGGAACACCTCGACGAACTCGCGGCCGATGATCTTGCGCTTCTGCTCCGGGTCGGTCACGCCCTGCAGGTGGCCGAGGAACTGCGCCTGCGCCTGCACATGCACCACCTTGGCATGCAGCCGGCCGGCGAACATGTCCATCACCATCTGGCCTTCGTTCAGGCGCAGCAGGCCATGGTCGACGAAGACGCAGGTCAGCTGGTCACCGATGGCACGGTGGATCAGCGCCGCGGCCACGCTGCTGTCCACGCCGCCCGACAGGCCGAGGATCACCTCTTCATCGCCCACCTGCTCGCGGATGCGGGCCACGGCCTCGTCGACATAGTTGCCCATGATCCAGTCGCCGCGGCAGCCGGCGATCTGGCGCACGAAGCGCGTGAGCAGGGCCGTGCCCTGCAGGGTGTGGGTCACCTCGGGATGGAACTGCACCGCGTAGTAGCCGCGCGCCTCGTCGGCCATGCCGGCGATCGGGCAGCTGGGCGTGCTGGCCATCAGCGTGAAGCCGGGCGGCAGCACGCTCACCTTGTCGCCATGGCTCATCCACACCTTCAGCATGCCGTGGCCTTGCGGCGTGGCGAAGTCCTGCAGGCCATCGAGCAGGCGGGTGTGACCGTGGGCCCGCACCTCGGCATAGCCGAACTCGCGGTGGTCGCTCCAGGCCACTTCGCCGCCCAGCTGCACCGCCATGGTCTGCATGCCGTAGCAGATGCCCAGCACCGGCACACCGGCTTCCCACACCGCCTGCGGCGCACGCAGCTGGTGGTCTTCGTAGGTGCTGGCGTGGCTGCCGCTGAGGATGATGCCCTTGGCGCCGAAGCTGCGCACGAAGTCGTCGCTGACGCTGCTGGGGTGGATCTCGCAGTACACCTGCGCCTCGCGCACGCGGCGCGCGATCAGCTGGGTGACTTGCGAGCCGAAGTCGAGGATCAGGATCTTGTCGTGCATGGCGCAGCTCAGGAGGCAGGTTGGGGTGACACGGGCGGATTGCGCCGCGCCTGGCGCCGGAAGTGCAGCACCGCCAGCACCAGGGCGGCGGCCTGCAATCCGGCGCAGAAGAACATCGGCGCGCCGATGCGCCAGTCGGACGTGGGCAGGTGCGAGACGGTGGCCATCAGCGGCGCGGCCAGCACCGGCGCCACCACCGCGGCCAGGCTGTTGAGGCTGGACACCGCGCCCAAGGTCTGGCCCTGGGTGCGCTCATCCGCCGCGGCCGACACCAGGCCCTGCAGCGAGGCCGACACCGCGGCGCCCAGCAGGTTGGCGAAGATCACCGCGTACATCATCCAAGGCTGGGTGGCCAGGCCCCAGCCGACGAAGGCCAGGCTGGACGACACCAGGCCGGCCATGGCCAGGCGCTGGGTGCCGAAGGACTTGAGCAACCGGCCCAGCAGGCCGCCCTGCACCACCGCCGAGACGATGCCCACCGCAAACAGCGACCAGCCGTTCTCGGTGGGGCCCCAGCCGAAGCGCAGGCTGCCGTACAGCACCCACACGGTGTACAGGCTGAACTGGGCCAGCGCGGCAAAGCCCAGCACGCCCACCAGCAGGCCCACGCCCTTGAGCGCCACCAGCTGCCTGAACGACGACAGCGGGTTGGCCCGCCACCAGTTGACCGGCCGGCGCTGCGCCGGCGCCAGCGATTCGGGCAACACGAAGTAGCCGTAGGCCAGGTTGGCCAGCGCCAGTCCGCCGGCCAGGAAGAACGGCAGCCGCAGGTCGATGCCGCCGAGCAGGCCGCCGATCACCGGCCCCAGGATGAAGCCGATGCCGAACATCGCGCCCAGCATGCCGAAGCGCTTGGCGCGATCCGCCGGCGCGGTGATGTCGGCCACATAGGCATTGGCCACCGCGGCATTGGCCTGCATCGCCCCGCCCACGATGCGCGAGGCCACCAGCATGGCGATGCTGGTGGCCAGTGCGGTGGTGAAGAAGTTGATGGCGATGCCGCAGAAGCCCAGCAGCAGCACCGGCCGGCGGCCGAAGCGGTCGGACAGCGCGCCCAGGATGGGCGCGGCGACGAACTGCGACAGCGCGTACACCGCCGCGATCACGCCGTACCAGAAGGCCTGCTCCGACGGATCGGCCGTGAAGCGCCCCACCATCGCCGGAAGCACCGGCACGATGATGCCGACCGCCAGCATGTCGATCAGCAAGGCCAGCATGATGAAGCGCATGGCCGCGCCCTGGTTGGCGCCGGCCTGCTGGGGAGCAGAGGTCACGCGACGCTCACTCCATCCGGTAGTTCGGCGCTTCCTTGGTGATCTGCACGTCGTGCACATGGCTCTCGCGCATGCCGGCCGACGAGATCTCGACGAACTCGGCACGGGCGTGCATGTCGTCGATGCTGGCGCAGCCGCAGTAGTGCATGCTGGCGCGCAGGCCGCCGGCCATCTGGAAGATCACCGCCACCACCGAGCCCTTGTAGGGCACCTGGCCTTCGATGCCCTCGGGCACCAGCTTGGCGCTGGCATTGCCGGTGGCACTGCCGCTCTCCTGGAAGTAGCGGTCGGCCGAGCCCTGCTGCATGGCGCCGATCGAGCCCATGCCGCGGTAGCTCTTGTAGGTGCGGCCCTGGTACAGGATGGTCTCGCCCGGGGCCTCTTCGGTGCCGGCGAAGGCGCCGCCCATCATCACGCTGTTGGCACCGGCGGCGATCGCCTTGGCCAGGTCGCCCGAGAAGCGCACGCCGCCGTCGGCGATCAGCGGCACGCCGCTGCCCTTGAGCGCCTTGGCCACTTCGTCGATGGCGTAGATCTGCGGCACGCCCACGCCGGTGACGATGCGGGTGGTGCAGATCGAGCCGGGGCCGATGCCGACCTTCACCGCATCGGCGCCGGCTTCCACCAGCGCCAGCGCGGCGGCGCCGGTGGCGATGTTGCCGCCGATCACGTCGACCTGCGGATAGTGCTTCTTGACCCAGCGCACCCGGTCGATCACGCCGGCCGAGTGGCCATGGGCGGTGTCGACCACCAGCACGTCGACGCCGGCCTTGACCAGCAGGTCCACCCGCTCCTCGGTGCCGTCGCCCACGCCCACCGCGGCGCCCACGCGCAGCTTGCCTTGGGCGTCGCGCGCAGCATCGGGGAAGTTGGTCTGCTTGGTGATGTCCTTCACCGTCATCAGGCCACGCAGCTCGAAGGCGTCGTTGACCACCAGCACCCGCTCCAGCTTGTGCTGGTGCATCAGGGCCTTGCCCTCGGAGATGGTGGCGCCTTCCTTCACGACGATGAGCTTGTCGCGCGGCGTCATGATCTCGCGCACCGGGGCGTCCAGCCGGGTCTCGAAGCGCAGGTCGCGGCCGGTGATGATGCCCACCACGCGGCCGTCCTCCACCACCGGGAAGCCCGAGATGCCGTGCTGGCGGCTGAGCGCGATGACATCGCGCACCGGCACGCCGGGCGAGACGGTGATCGGATCGCGCAGCACGCCCGATTCATAGCGCTTGACCCGTGCCACCTCGGCCGCCTGCTGCTTGGGCGTGAGGTTCTTGTGCACGATGCCGATGCCGCCCTCCTGCGCCAGGGCAATCGCCAGGCGCGCCTCGGTCACGGTGTCCATGGCGGCGGACACCAGCGGCAGGTTCAGGCGGATGTTGCGCGACAGCTGGGTCGCAAGCGAGGTGTCACGGGGCAACACCTGGGAGAAGGCGGGCACCAACAACACATCGTCGAAGGTGAGCGCTTTGCCTAGAAGGCGCATGGGAAAGCTCCAGACGCAAAAATCGATTATACGGAGAGGCCGCCCATCGCCCTCTGGGCGGGGTGGCGGCTGGCTACACTGGCCGTTGATCCAGCCCCGGAACGCCTGCCATGCCGACTGTCCGCCCCCGCCTGCTGCCCTGGTGTGCCGCCCTGCTGCTGTGCGCCTGGCTGCCGGCGCAGGGCCAGTACCTGTGGAAGGACAGCAAGGGCCAGATGCATGCCAGCGACCAGCCGCCGCCGCGTGACGTCCCCGACAAGGACGTGATCAAGCGCCCGAGCGCAGCGCGCCCTGCAGCCGCCCCGGCACCGGCGGCGGCGCCCGCATCGGCCGCAGCCCCTGCCCGCCTGCCTGCGGCCAGCGCGCCGGTCGACCCCGAGCTGGCACAGCGCCGCGCCCGTGCCGAGCAGGAAGCCAAGGCCAAGGCCCAGGCCGAGGAACAGCGCCTGGCGGCCCAGCGCGCCGAGAACTGCCAGCGCGCCCGCGCCCACCTGGCGACGCTGGAAGCCGGCACCCGCCTGGTGCGGGTCAATCCCCAGGGCGAGCGCGAGGTGGTGGACGATGCGGCGCGGGCCCGCGAGGCGGCCGAGGCCCGCAACGCGATGGCATCGAACTGCCGTTGACCAGGCGTCGTCAGCGCCGGGGCGTCTTGCGCCGCGGGCGGATGCCGTCGCGGCGGTAGCGCAGGCGGCGCGCCTCCTTCGGATCGACCAGCAACGGGCGCAGCATCTCCAGCCGGTCCTGCGGCTGCAGCACGGTGGCGGGATCGATGGCACGGCCCCACAGCGCCAGCGTCAGACTGTTCAGCACCTCGGCGCCCAGGCGCTCGGCCAGACCGCTGGCGCGCAGCGCGGCCAGCGCAGTGCTGCCGGCAGGCAGCTGCAGCTGCAGGCGCTCCAGCTGCTGCGGCGCGGCCGACCAGGCCAGCTCGATGGTGATCAGGCCGCCAGCCGGCTCAGCGCTCGCCATAGACCTGGCGTGCGCGCTGCACGAAGCTGTCGACGAAGGTGTTGGCCACGCGGTCGAACACCGGGCTGAGCACGGCCTCGAAGGCGCGGTTGGCAAAGGCATAGCGCAGGTCGAACTCGACACGGCAGGCGGCCTGCGCGTCATCGCCGATGGGCACGAAGCGCCAGGTGCCGTCGAGGTCGGAGAACGGCCCGTCGACCAGGGCCATCACCACGGTGCGGTCGGCCTCGTGGGTGTTGCGGGTGGTGAAGGCATGGTGCAGGCCGGCGAACTGCAGGTGCAGCCGGGCGGTCATGCCGGTGGCGTCTTCCTGCAGCACCTCGGCCTTCTCGCACCAGGGCAGGAAACCGGGGTAGGCTGCCACCGCGGTGACCAGCGCATACATCTCGCGGGCCGAGTACCACAGCAGCACGGACTTTTTCACGTGCTTCATACAATGGCTGAATTCTAGAGGCCGCTTGGTTTGCACCCAGCCGGCCTCATTTCATTGAGAGCCATGTCCACGCTCACCATTTCACGCAAGGAAGCCGCCAAGGCGGCCAAGCCTTCGGGGCCGATCGCCGAGAACCGCCGCGCCCGCTACGACTACCACGTCGAAGAGCGGCACGAGGCCGGCATGGTGCTGGCCGGCTGGGAGATCAAGGCCATCCGCGCCGGCCAGGTGCAGCTGACCGATGGCTATGTGGTGATCAAGGACGGCGAGCTGTTCCTGATCGGCTGCCGCATCAATGCGCTGCGCTCGGCCAGCACCCATGTCAGCCCCGAGGCCGACCGCACCAAGAAGCTGCTGATGCACAAGGCCGAGATCCGCCGCCTGGTGGGCAAGGTGGAACAGCGCGGCTTCACCCTCGTGCCGCTGAACCTGCACTACAAGGGCGGCCGGGTGAAGGCCGAGATCGCCCTGGCCAAGGGCAAGGCCGAGCACGACAAGCGCAACGCCACGAAAGACCGCGAGTGGGAGCGCGAGAAGGGCCGCCTGATGCGGCACAACACCACGGCCAAGGGCTGAAGCCCGCTCTGAACCTCAGCGCAGGTTCCAGTCGGGTGGGCGCTTGTCGATGAAGGCCTGCACGCCTTCCAGCGCGCTGTGGTCCATCATGTTGCAGGCCATGGTCTCGCCGGCATCGGCATAGGCCGCCTCGATGCCCACCTCCAGCTGCCGGTAGAACAGGGCCTTGCCCATGGCGATGGGCAACCGCGGCTTGGCCACGATGGCCGCCACCAGCGCCTCGACCTCGGCCTCCACCTGGTCCGGCGGCACCACGCGGTTGACCAGGCCCTTGGCGCGGGCCTCGTCGGCGCTGATGAAGGCGCCGGTCACCAGCATCTCGAAGGCCTGCTTGCGGCCCAGATTGCGTGACAGCGCCACGCTGGGCGTGGCGCAGAACAGGCCCAGGTTGACGCCGCTGACCGCGAAGCGTGCATCGGAAGCCGCCACCGCCAGGTCGCACATCGCCACCAGCTGGCAGCCCGCCGCCGTGGCGATGCCCTGCACCTGGGCGATCACCGGCACCGGCAGGCGCTGGATGGCCATCATCATGCGGCCGCACTGGGCGAACAGCGCCTCGTAGTAGGCCTGGCTGGGCTCGGCGCGCATCTCCTTCAGGTCATGGCCGGCGCAGAACGCCTTGCCGGCGGCCTTGATGACGAGCAGGCGCGCGCCGGCATCCTGGGCGATGGTGTCCAGCTCGGCCTGCAGCGCTGCCAGCATGGCTTCGCTGAGGGCATTGAAGGCCTGCGGCCGGTTCAGCGTGACGGTGATCACGCCGCGGGCATCCTGGCTGCGCAGCAGCAGCGGGTCGTCGGTGGTCAGCATGGTGGGGTGCCCTTCATTCGATGGCGGACGAGGACTTCGCCCGCTCGCGCAGCTGGAACTTCTGGATCTTGCCGGTGCTGGTCTTGGGGATCTCTTCGAAGCGGATCTCGCGCGGCACCTTGTAGCCGGCCAGCAGGCCCTTGCAGTGGGCCACCAGCTCGGCCGCCGTCACCGTGGCGCCGGGCTTCAGCTCCACATAGGCCACCGGCGTCTCGCCCCACTTGGGGTCGGGCCGGGCCACCACCGCGCAGGCCACCACCGCGGGGTGGCGGTACAGCGCGTCTTCCACCTCGATGCTGCTGATGTTCTCGCCGCCCGAGATGATCACGTCCTTGCTGCGGTCCTTGATCTTGGCGTAGCGGTCGGGTTCCAGCACCGCCAGGTCACCGGTGTGGAACCAGCCGCCGTCGAAGGCCTTGGCGGTGGCCGCCGGGTTCTTCAGGTAGCCCTTCATCACGATGTTGCCGCGGAACATGATCTCGCCCATGGTCTGGCCATCGGCCGGCACCTCGGCCAGGGTCTCGGGGTGGCGCACCGTCAGGCCTTCCTGCAGCACATAGCGCACGCCCTGGCGGCCGTTCAGGCGGGTCTGCTCGCTCAGCGTCTCGCCGGCCCAGGCGGGCCGCTTCACCGCCACCGAGGCCGGGCCGTAGACCTCGGTCAGGCCATAGACATGGGTGATGTCGAAGCCGATCCTGGCCATGCCCTCGATCATCGCCGCCGGCGGCGCCGCGCCGGCCACCATGCCGCGCACCTGCTGGCTGATGCCGGCACGCAGCGCCTCGGGCGCGTTGTAGATCAGGCTGTGCACGATGGGCGCGGCGCAATAGTGGTTGACGCCATGGGTGCGCATCGCCTCCAGGATGGCCGCCGCGTCCACCCGGCGCAGGCAGACATGGGTGCCGCCCTGCATCGCCACCGTCCAGGGGAAGCACCAGCCGTTGCAGTGGAACATCGGCAGCGTCCACAGGTAGATGGGGAACTGCGGCATGGTCCAGGTGGCGGCATTGCACACGGCGTTCAGGTAGGCACCGCGGTGGTGCGTCACCACGCCCTTGGGGTCGCCGGTGGTGCCGCTGGTGTAGCTGACGGCGATGGCGTCCCATTCGTCGGCCGGGCCTTCCAGCTGAGGCAGCGGATCGTGCGCGGCCAACAGGGTCTCGTACTCCAGCGTGCCCAGCCGGGCGCCGGGGCCGGTGTACTCGCTGTCGTCGACATCGATGACCACGATGCTGCGGCCATGGGTGCTGCGCAGGGCCTCCAAGGCCGGGCCGATGGTGGCGGCAAACTCGCGGTCGGTGATCAGCACGCTGGCTTCGCAGTGGGCCATCTGCCAGGCCAGCAACGGCGCATCCAGCCGGGTGTTCAGCGTGTTGAGCACCGCATTGAGCGCCGGCACCGCGTAGTGGGCCTCCACCATCTCGGGCGTGTTGGGCAGCATCACGCTGACGGTGCTGCCGCGGCCCACGCCCTGTGCCCGCAGCGCGGCGGCCAGGCGGGCCGAGCGGTCGCGCACCTGGGCCCAGCTGTAGCGGCGCGCACCGTGCACCACCGCCGGCAGATCGCCGAAGACCTCGGCACTGCGCTCGACGAAGCTCACCGGCGACAGGGCCACGAAGTTGGCCGGATTGCGGTCCAGATGCTGGTCGTAGATGCTGGTCATGCCGGCGCCTCCAAGGGGTTCCACAGCCACTGTTCAAGCGACCCGCTGGTGCACCGTTTGTGCACGGGCGAGCGGCCGCCATCGTCGCACATGAAGACCCCCTTTTCCCAGGTGGAAGGGGGTCGCGGGCCTTGTCGCAAGTGTGTCAGGGCAAGCACCCGTTGTGGCCCATGGTGCAGTGCACCTATAAACCCGAACCGTTGCCGGGCAGCCCTGCCCGTGCAGCTTTCGACAGACCAGGAGCAGGTCAGGACAACAATGGCAGACACAGCAGTTCCCCTGCTCAGCGTGCGTGGTGTGACGGTCCGCTTCGGCGGCATCGTCGCGCTCGACGGCGTGAGCTTCGATGTGGAGAAGGGCCATGTGTGCGGGCTGATCGGCCCCAACGGCGCCGGCAAGACCACGCTGTTCAATTGCCTCTCCCGCCTCTACAACTACCAGGCCGGCGACATCCAGTTCGAGGGCAGGTCCATCACCAACACGCCCACGCACGAGATCTCGCAGCTCGGCATGGGCCGCACCTTCCAGAACCTGGCGATGTTCCGCACCCTGCCGGTGCGCGACAACATCATGATCGGGGCGCATTCCCGTTCGTCGGCCGGCTTCCTGGCCAGCGCCCTGCGCCTGCCCAGCGTCAAGGCCGAGGAGAAGCGCCTGCGCGACCGTGCCGACCAGATCATGGAGTACCTGGAGCTGACACCGTTCGCCGACCGCCCGGCCGGCGACCTGCCCTTCGGCACCCAGAAGCGGGTGGAGATGGGCCGCGCCCTGGCGGCCGACCCCAAGCTGCTGCTGCTGGACGAACCCGCCGCGGGCCTCAACCACGAGGAGCTGAAGGACCTGGGCCGGTTGATCCTCGATGTGCAGAACCGCCTGGGCATCACCGTGCTGCTGGTGGAGCACCACATGAGCCTGGTGATGAGCGTGTCCGACCACATCGTGGCGCTGAACTTCGGCAAGAAGATCGCCGAGGGCACGCCCGAGCACATCCAGCAGCATCCCGACGTGATCGCGGCCTACCTGGGTTCACCCGAGAACGAGGCCGCCCATGGCTAAGCTGTTCGAAGCCAAGAAGCTGAGCGCCTTCTATGGCGCCACGCAGGTGCTGTTCGACATCGATTTCGCGATCGAGGCCGGCAAGATCACCACCATCCTCGGCGCCAACGGCGCCGGCAAGACGACCACGCTGCGGGCGCTGTGCCAGATCGTGCGCACCACCGGCAGCATGACGCTGAATGCCGGCGAGGGCGAGGTGCAGCTGGTGGGCAAGGCCACCGACGCCATCGTGCGCATGGGCGTGGCCCATGTGCCCGACGGTCGCGGCACCTTCACCGCGCTGTCGGTCGAGGACAACCTCAAGCTCGGCGCCTACGTGCGCGGCGACAAGGACGCCGTCGCCAAGGACATGGAGCACTGCTTCAAGCTGTTCCCGCGGCTGCGCGAGCGGCGCAACCAGCAGGCCGGCACGCTGTCGGGCGGCGAGCAGCAGATGCTGGCCATCAGCCGCGCGCTGATGCTCAAGCCCAAGCTGCTGCTGCTCGATGAACCCAGCTTCGGCCTGGCGCCGCTGATCGTGGCCGAGATCTTCCGCATCATGCGGCAGATCAACACCGAGGACGGCGTCAGCATGCTGCTGGTCGAGCAGAACGCCAGCCTGGCGCTGAACCTGGCCCACCACGCCTACCTGCTGGAGACCGGCACGGTGGCACTGTCGGGCCCGGCAGAGCAGATCAAGAACGACGAGTCGGTGCGCCGCGCCTACCTCGGCTACTGAGACCGCCATGGAAGCACTCCTCTACCAAGTCTTCTCCGGCCTGGCCAACGGCATCATCTACGGCTCGGTCGCCCTGGCCCTGGTGATGATCTACCAGGCCACGCACCACATCAATTTCGCCCAGGGCGAGATGGCCACCTTCAGCACCTTCATCGCCTGGGCGCTGATCAACGAGGCCGGCTGGTCCTACTGGGCCGCGTTCTTCTTCACCGTGGCGGTGTCGTTCGCCGGCGGCCTGCTGGTGCAGCGCATCGTGCTCAAGCCGATCGAGAAGGCACCGGTGCTGACCAACGTGATCGTGTTCATCGGCCTGCTGCTGATCTTCAACGCGCTGGCCGGCATGTTCTTCGACCACACGATCAAGAGCTTCGCCAGCCCCTTCCCGAAGGACGCCTGGTTCGACACCAAGTACTTCTCGTCGCACCAGATCGGCTCGGCCGGCGTGCTGGTGGTGGTGCTGTTCGCGCTGTTCGCGTTCTTCAAGTACACCTCGGTGGGCCTGGCGATGCGGGCGGCGGCGCAGAACCCCGACTCGGCCAAGCTGGTGGGCATCCGGGTGAGCTGGATGCTGGGCCTGGGCTGGGGCCTGGCTGCCGCCATCGGCGCGGTGGCCGGCATGATGGTCGCGCCCATCGTCTTCCTCGACCCCAACATGATGGCCGGCATCCTGCTGTACGGCTTCGCCGGCGCGCTGCTGGGCGGCATCGACAACCCGCTGGGCGCGGTGATCGGCGGCCTGGTGGTCGGTGTGCTCGAGAACCTGCTGGGCGCCTACGTGATCGGCACCGAGCTGAAGCTGACCGTGGCGCTGGTGCTGATCGTGGGCACCCTCACATTGCGGCCTGACGGCCTGTTCGGCAAGAAAGTGGTGACCCGCGTATGAAAGCCATCGACCGCAAGTGGCTCTGGATCGGGAGCCTGCTGCTCCTGGCGGTGCTGCTGGTGCTGCCCTTCCTGGTCAAGAACTACCGGGTGTTCCAGTTCAACCTGGTGCTGGTGTATGCCGTCGCCATCCTGGGGCTGAACATCCTCACCGGCTTCAACGGCCAGATCTCGCTGGGCCATGGCGCGTTCTACGCCTTCGGCGCCTACACCGCGGCCATCATGATGGACAAGATGGGCGTGCCGTACTGGGCCACGCTGCCGGCGGCGTTCGTCCTGTGCTTCATCTTCGGCTTCCTGGTGGGCTTCCCGGCCTTGCGGCTGGCGGGGCACTACCTGGCACTGGCCACCTTCGCACTGGCACTGGCGGTGCCGCAGCTGCTGAAGTACAAGAAGATCGAAGGCTTCACCGGTGGCGTGCAGGGCATCGTGCTGACCAAGCCCGAGCCGCCGTTTGCCTTCCGCTTTCTGGACCAGCCTTTCAGCGCCGACCGCTGGCTGTACTTCTTCACGCTGGCGGTGTCGGCGCTGATGTTCCTGCTGGTGTGGAACCTGCTGCGCGGCCGCGTGGGCCGGGCCCTGATCGCGGTGCGCGACCATCCCATCGCCGCCACCGCCATGGGCATCAACCTGCCGGTGTTCAAGAGCATGACCTTCGGCGTGTCGGCCGGCGTCACCGGCCTGGCCGGTGCGCTGGGCGCCATCGTGGTGGCCTTCGTCTCGCCCGACAGCTTCACCGTCAACCTCAGCATCTTCCTGCTGGTGGGCGTGGTGGTGGGCGGGCTGGCGTCGATCCCCGGGGCGATCTTCGGCGGCATCTTCATCCAGTTCGTGCCCAACATCGCCGACGAGATCTCCAAGTCGGCACCGGCGGCCATCTACGGCCTGGTGCTGATCGGCTTCATGTACCTGCTGCCCATGGGTGTGATGGGCGGCATCTACAAGCTGTGGTTCCGCCTGCGCGCCAAGGCTGCGGGTTGATACCGACATCGTTGCCGGCGCTTTCATCGTTTTGACCTGACCACCCTCCATAGGAGACCTTGCACCATGCGATTGAACCCCCTCACCCTTGCCGTGGCGGGCTTGGCCTCGCTGCTGGTCAGCGGCGCCGCCCTGGCCCAGAAGAAGTACGACACCGGCGCGACCGACAAGGAAATCAAGATCGGCGGCATCAGCCCGTACTCGGGCCCGGCGTCGGCCTATGGTGCGATCGGCAAGGCGATCTCCGCCTACATGAGCAAGATCAACGATGAAGGCGGCATCAACGGCCGCAAGATCAACTTCATCAGCCTGGACGACGGCTACAACCCCGCCAAGACCGTGGAGCAGGCCCGCAAGCTGGTGGAAGAGGAAGAAGTGCTCTTCGTCTTCAACACGCTGGGCACCCCGCCCAACAGCGCCATCCACAAGTACATGAACGGCAAGAAGACGCCGCAGCTGTTCGTCGCCACCGGCGCCACCAAGTGGGGCGACCCGAAGAACTTCCCCTGGACCATGGGCTGGCAGCCCAACTACCAGAGCGAGTCGAAGGTGTTCGCCACGCACATCCTCGAGACCAAGCCCAACGCCAAGATCGCGATCCTGTACCAGAACGACGACTACGGCAAAGACTACCTCAAGGGCTTCGAGGACGCACTGGGCGACAAGGCCAAGAGCATGATCGTCTCGAAGATCAGCTACGAGGTGACCGATCCCACCATCGACAGCCAGATGGTGTCGTTGAAGGGCACCGGTGCCGACACCTTCTTCAACATCACCACGCCCAAGTTCGCGGCGCAGGCGATCAAGAAGGCGGCGGATATCGGCTGGAAGCCCACCCACTACCTGAACAGCGTGTCGGCCTCGGTTGGCACGGTCATGATCCCGGCAGGCGCCGAGAACGGCGTGGGCATCATCACCGCCAGCTACCTGAAGGACCCGACCGATCCGCAGTTCCAGAAGGGCAAGGAATGGGACGACTTCGTGGCCTTCATGAAGAAGTACATGCCCAACGCCGACATCAAGGACGTGAACCACACCTTCGGCTACACCGTGTCGCAGGGCCTGGTGCAGGTGCTCAAGCAGGCGGGTGACAACCTGACCCGCGAGAACATCATGAAGCAGGCGGCCAGTCTGGACATGACACTGCCGATGCTGCTGCCCGGCGTGAACGTGAAGACCGGCCCGGACGACTTCTACCCCATCGAGCGCGAGCAACTCGCCCGCTTCGACGGCAAGACCTGGCAGTTGTTCGGCAAGGTCTACGGCCGCTGATCACGGCGCCGGCGCGCGCCGCTGGCCCCAGCTCGAAAGGGCCTGCAGTTTGCAGGCCCTTTTTCTTTGTGCGTACGGGTTCATCCTCTGCGGCGCGGGTGGACGGCGGGCGTTGAATCGCAACTCCCACAACCCGACTGGAGACACGCACCATGCTTCTGCACAAACGCGCGCTGATCTTGGCCACCCTGGCCCTGTTGTCTTCAGCCGGCACGGTGCTGGCCCAAAAGAAGTACGACCCCGGTGCCGATGACAAGGAGATTCGCGTCGGGTCCATCCATCCCTACTCGGGCCCGGCGTCGGCCTACGGCACCATCGGCAAGGCCATCGGCGCCTACTTCGACAAGGTCAATGCCGAAGGTGGCATCAACGGCCGCAAGATCAAGTACCTTGCGCTGGACGACGGCTACAACCCGGCCAAGACGGTGGAGCAGGCGCGCAAGCTGGTCGAGGAGGAGGAGGCGCTGATCGTCTTCAACCCGCTGGGCACGCCGCCGAACACCGCCATCCAGAAGTACATGAACAGCAAGAAGGTGCCGCACCTCTTCGTGGCCACCGGCGCCACCAAGTGGGGCGATCCGAAGAACTTCCCCTGGACCATGGGCTGGCAGCCGCCGTACCAGACCGAGGGCGCGATCTTCGCCAAGCACATCCTCGACACCAAGCCCAACGCCAAGATCGCCGTGCTGATGCAGAACGACGACTACGGCAAGGACTACTTCAAGGGCTTCGAGGACGGCCTGGGCGACAAGAAGGGCATGATCGTCAGCAAGGTCACCTACGAGGTGACCGACCCGACCATCGACAGCCAGATCGTCTCGATGAAGGCCGCGGGCGCCGATGTGTTCTTCAACATCACCACGCCCAAGTTCGCGGCGCAGGCGATCAAGAAGATGGCCGAGGTCGGCTGGAAGCCGGTGCACTACCTCAACAGCGTGTCGGCCTCGGTCAGCGCTGTGCTGCAGCCGGCGGGGTTGGACAATTCCAAGGACATCCTGACCACGCTGTATGCCAAGGACCCGACCGACCCGCAGTTCGCCAACGACCCCGGCATGAAGGACTGGGCCGCCTGGATGAAGAAGTACTACCCCAGCGGCAACCCGACCGATGCATTCAACGTCTACGGCTACAACGTGGCGCAGACCCTGGTGCAGGTGCTCAAGCAGTGCGGCGACAACCTGACCCGCGACAACGTGATGAAGCAGGCCGCCAGCCTGGACCTGAACCTGCCGATGCTGCTGCCGGGCGTGAACATCAAGACCGCCGCGGACGACTTCTACCCGATCGAGCGGGAGCAGTTGGCCCGCTTCGATGGCAAGACCTGGATTCTCTTCGGCAAGGTGTACGGTCGCTGATCGAGCGCGTCACCGTGGCGGCTTCGGCCGCACGCCGCAGGGTCCATCATGTGGGCCCTGCTGCATTCCAGAACCCCGCCATGACCGCACCCCTGCAAGGCATCCGCATCGTCGATCTGTCGGCCGTGTTCTCCGGCCCCATGGCCACCGCGCTGCTGGCCGACCAGGGCGCCGAGGTCATCAAGGTCGAGTCGCCCGAGGGTGACACCACCCGCTTCATCGGCCCGGCCAAGGGCGACCTGGCGGCCAGCTACGTGGCGGCCAACCGCGGCAAGCGCAACCTGGCGCTGGACCTGAAATCGCCCGAGGCCATCGGCGTGCTGCATGCGCTGCTGGCCCGGGCCGATGTGCTGGTGGAGAACTTCCGCCCCGGGGTGATGGCCCGCCTGGGCCTGGCCGACGATGACCTGGCGGCACGCTTCCCGTCGCTGATCCGCGTGTCGATCACCGGCTTCGGACCCGATGGCCCACGCGGGCAGGACAAGGCCTACGACGCGGTGATCCAGGCGCTGGGTGGGCTGGCCTGCTCGCAGCGTGACCCGGCCACCGGCGCGCCGGTGATCCTGGCCAGCACGGTGAGCGACAAGGTCACGGCCCTCACGGCCGCCCAGGCCAT
Organism: Pseudaquabacterium pictum; assembly: GCF_005403045.1. Taxonomy (GTDB): domain Bacteria; phylum Pseudomonadota; class Gammaproteobacteria; order Burkholderiales; family Burkholderiaceae_C; genus Pseudaquabacterium; species Pseudaquabacterium pictum. The sequence goes on along the minus strand of NZ_BJCL01000006.1, from coordinate 233,699 downwards.
CACCGCCGCGCTGTTCGACCGCCTGCGCCATGGCGGCCGCGGCAGCCGGGTGGAGGTGGCGATGCTCGACGCCACCGTCGCCTTCCAGTGGCCCGACGCGCTGTACAACCATGTGTGGGTGGACAACGCACCACCGGCGTTCCCCGAGTTCGGCGCCACCCAGCGGCCCTGGCGCACCGCCGACGGCTGGGTGGCCACGATGGTGCCGCAGCAGGCCGAGTTCCAGGCCTTGTGCAATGCCCTGGGCCAGCCCGGCATCACGCAGGACCCGCGCTTTGCCAGCCAGGTGGCCCGCTACCACCATGGCCCCGAGGTGCGGGCGGTGCTGGCGCCACTGTTCGCCCAGATCGACACCGCCACGCTGGAGCGCCGCTGCCGGGAAGAAGGCGCCGCGCTGGGCCGCATCAACGAGCGCGAAGACCTGCTGGCCGATCCGCAGGTGCAGCACAACGGCTGCGCGGTGCTGGTGGCCAATGGCGATGGCGACCGGGTGCGGGTGGCCCGCAGCGCTGCCCGCTTCGACGGCACGGCGATGACGCCCACCCGCGGCGCGGCACGCCTGGGCGAGCACAGCACACAGGTGCTGCAGGAACTGGGCTACGGCGCGGATGCCATCGCCGCGCTGGTGGCCAGCGGCGCGGTCCGCCTGCCCAAGGCGCGCTGAGCGGCGGCGCTACTCGCCCATCACCACGCCTTCGCGGCGTGGATCGGCGCCGCCGAACCAGCCGGTGGGCGTGCGCTGCAGCGCCTGCAGGCCGCTGGGCAGGTCGGTCTCCACGACGGTGTGGCCACGGGCCTTCAGCGCAGCCACGGTGGCCGGCGCAAAGCGCCCGGCCTCCAGCACCGTCGGCCCGTTGAAGCTGCCGAAGTTGGGCAGATCGATGGCCTGCTGGGCATTCAGGCCCCAGGGCAGGCTGCCCAGCAGCGTCTTGGCGGTGAAGTGGATGATGGCCGGCCCGCCAGGCGAGCCCAGGCTCATCAGCAACTGCCCGGTGCGGCGGTCGAACACCAGCGTGGGGCTCATGCTGCTGCGCGGGCGCTTGCCGGGCTGTACCCGGTTGGCCACCGGCCGGCCCTGGGCGTCGGTGGGCGCCAGCGCAAAGTCGGTGAGCTGGTTGTTCAGCAGGAAGCCACCGGCCAGGCCAGTGCCACCATCGCTCATCAGCCGGCTGCCGAACACCGCCTCGATGGTGGTGGTCATGGCCACCGCCCGGCCCTGGGCGTCGACGATGCTGATGTGGCTGGTGCCATGCTCGGGCTGGTCGGCCATCGGTGCCCAGGCGCTGCGGGTGCCACCGGGCGTGCCCGGCGTGGCGCGGCCCAGGCTGCGCTCGCCCACCAAGCCGGCGCGCTGCTGCAGGTAGGCATCGTCCAGCAGGCTGCCCCAGCCGCCGGGTGGCGCATCGACGAAATCGGGGTCGGCCACGTACTGGGCACGGTCGGCAAAGGCCAGGCGCGCGGCCTCGGTGTAGGCATGCAGCCAGTCTGCCGATGGTGCTCCGGCGCGCATGCCGGGCTGGTCGCCGCGCAGCGGGTCGGGCAGCAGCGGCAGGCGCTCCAGGATGCCGAGGATCTGCATGATCGCCAGGTGGCCGGACGACGGCGGCGGCATGCCGCAGACGCGGTAGCTGGCCAGCCAGTCGGTGCACAGCGGCTCGCGCTGCTTGGCGGCATAACCGGCCAGGTCGGCGGCCGCCAGGCGGCCAGGCGCGCCTACATGGCCACGCACCCGGCGCACGATGTCATCGGCCACCGGGCCGGTGTGCAGCGCGGCGCTGCCCTCGGCGGCGATGCGGCGCAGCACGGCGGCCAGCGCCGGGTTGCGCAGCAGCGTGCCCACCGGGTGCGGGCTGCCGTCGGCACGGTAGAAGTAGGCGCGGGCCTGGGGGTCGCTGCGCAGCGCCTGCTCCTCGGCCAGCTGCTGGTGCAGCCGGGCGCTGACGGCGAAGCCGCGCTCGGCCAGGCCGATGGCCGGTTGCAGCAATTGCGACCAGGGCAGGCGGCCGTGGGCGCGGTGCGCGGCTTCCAGCAGCCGCACCGCGCCGGGCACCCCCACCGAGCGGCCGCCCACCACCGCCTGCTGGAACGGCACCGGCTTGCCGTCGGCACCGAGGAACAGGCGCTCGTCGGCCGCCGCCGGCGCCGTCTCGCGGCCGTCCCAGGCCTGCACTGCCTGGCCGTCCCAGTGCAGCAGGAAGGCACCACCGCCGATGCCGCTGCTCTGCGGCTCGACCAGGGTCAGCACCATCTGCACCGCCACCGCCGCATCGACCGCGCTGCCGCCGGCCTGCAGAATCTGCAGCCCGGCCGCGGTGGCCAGTGGATTGGCGGCGGCCACGCCGAAGCGGCTGAAGGCCCAGCCGGGCTTGTGGGTGACCAGGGCCACATCGCCGGGCAGCGGCGGCAGGTCTGGCGCGCTGGGTGCGGTCGGCTGGCTGGTGCAGCCCGCCAGCGCCAGGGCAGCGACCAGGCGCCAGGCAGCACGCCGGACCAGCGGCCACTGCAGTGTCATGCGCCGGCGCTGGCCGCCAGGGCCTGGTCGATGTCCCAGAGGATGTCGTCGATGTGCTCCAGCCCCACCGACAGCCGCACCATGTCGGGCGGCACGCCGGCGGCCAGCTGCTGCTCATCGCTGAGCTGGCGGTGGGTGGTCGACGCCGGGTGGATCATCAGCGTGCGGGTGTCGCCGATGTTGGCCAGGTGGCTCATGAACTGGGCTGACTCGATGAATTTCACGCCCGCCGCCATCCCGCCCTTCACGCCGAAGGACAGCAAGCCCGACGCCCCGGGCCGCCCGCCGATGGACCGCATCTGCCGCTGCACCAGCGCATGCTGCGGATGGTCGTCCAGCCCGGGGTAGTTAACCCAGCCCACCCGCGGATGGCTGCGCAGGTGCCGGGCCACCGCCAGCGCATTGCTGCAGTGCCGCTCCATGCGCAGCGGCAGCGTCTCCACGCCCTGCAGGATCTGCCAGGCGCTCATCGGGCTCAGCGTCGAGCCATAGACCCGCAGCGTTTCCATGCGCGCCCGCATGCAGAAGCCGAAGTCGCCGAAGGTCTCGTAGAACTTCACGCCGTGGTAGCCGGCGCTGGGCTCGGTCATGCCGGGAAACTTGCCGTTGTCCCAGGGGAACTTGCCGCTCTCCACGATCACCCCGCCCAGCGTGGTGCCGTGGCCGGCCAGGTATTTGGTGGCCGAATGCACCACGATGTCGGCGCCCAGCGCGATCGGGTTGCACAGGAACGGGCTGGGCACGGTGTTGTCGATGACCAGGGGCAACCCGTGCGCATGGGCCACCTCGGCCACGGCGGCGATGTCCAGCACCGCCAGGCTGGGGTTGCCCAGGCTCTCGGCAAACACCGCCCGGGTGTTGGGCTGGATCGCCGCGGCAAAGGCCTTTGGCTGCGTCGCATCGACAAACGTGGTGGTGATGCCGAACTTGGCCAGGCTGACGGCCAGCATGGTCACCGTGCCGCCGTACAGCGCGCCGGCGGCCACCACATGGTCGCCCTGCTGCAGCAGCGTCATCAGCGCCATGGCCTCGGCGGCCATGCCGCTGGCGCTGGCCACCGCGGCACGGCCGCCTTCCAGCGCGGCCACGCGCTCTTCCAGCGCGGCCACCGTGGGGTTGCTCAGCCGGCTGTAGACATTGCCGAAGGTGGCCAGGTTGAACAGGTCGGCCGCATGGTCGGCGCTGTCGAAGACGAAGCTGGTGGTCTGGTAGATCGGCAGCGCGCGGGCGCCGGTCTCGCGGTCGGGGACCTGGCCGGCATGGATGGCCAGGGTCTCGGGCTGGAAGATGCGGTCCGTCATGCTCGTCCTTCAGGCCCGGCGGCGCGCCGACACCACGCCGGTGTTGACACCCGCCCAGTGCAGGCCGCCGAACAGCCGCGCATGCTCGATCTTCACGCAGCGGTTCATCACGCTGTCGAGCCCGGCGGCGCGCACGGCGGCGTCGGCCGCGAGGTTGACCACCCCGATCTGCTGCCAGAGGCACTTCGCGCCGATGGCGATGGCGCTGGCCGCCACCGGGCCAACGTCGTCGGTCTTGCGGAACACGTCGACGATGTCGACCGGCTCGGCGATGTCCTCCAGCCGGGCCACGCAGGGCATGCCCAGGATGGTGCCGCCGGCCTGCCGCGGGTTGACCGGCAGGATGCGGTAGCCCTTGCCCTGCATGTAGGCCGCGGCAAAGTAGCTGGGCCGGTGCCACTCGGCCGACAGGCCGACCACGGCGATGGTCTTGGCTTGCTGCAGGATCCTGCGCAGCGTCAGGGCGTCGTCCGGGCCAGGGTGCATGACGCCATCATAGGCCGGGCTGCTACACTGGATTTCGACCAGGAGAGAGCTTCGCGAGAAGCCGCCGAAGGCGCAGGGCCGCAAGGCTCGAACGCTCAGGCAAAAGGACTGGTCGGCGCCCCGGCAACGCGGCGTTCCTCGTCTGGAGAGAGACGGGCCAGGCCGCAAGGCGGGCGCCCGTCCACCGAAGGGGCAAGCCACCGTGGCACAGGCGCGGCGGCCAATCTCTCAGGTAAAGCGGACAGCGAGGGCATCCCCCCACTCGGTTGGGGTCTGGTCCTGCCCTCGAAAGCTCCGCATGTCTGCTGACAACGCCCCGCTGCTCCACACGCCCCTGCACGCCCTGCATGTCGAACTGGGCGCCAAGATGGTGCCCTTCGCCGGCTATGCCATGCCGGTGCAGTACCCCGCCGGCATCCTGGCCGAGCACCGCCACTGCCGCGACGGGGCGGCGCTGTTCGATGTCTCGCACATGGGCCAGCTGCAGCTGCGCGGCGCCGATGCGGCCGCCGCGCTGGAAAGCCTGGTGCCGCAGGACATCATCGACCTGCCGGTGGACAAGCAGCGCTACGCCTTCTTCACCAATGCCCAGGGCGGTTTGCTGGATGACCTGATGGTGACCCGCCGCGCCGACCACCTGTTCCTGGTGGTCAATGCCGGCTGCAAGGTCGACGACACCCGGCACCTGATCACGCACATCGGCCACCGTTGCCAGGTGGTGCCCATGCCCGACCACGCCCTGCTGGCGCTGCAGGGCCCGAAGGCGGTGGTGGCGCTGCAGCGGCTGAACCCCGGCGTGGCCACGCTCAGCTTCATGACCGGTGGTGACTTCGAGCTGGCCGGCACGGCCTGCTTCGTCACCCGCTCGGGCTACACCGGCGAGGACGGCTTCGAGATCTCGGTGCCCGCCGACCAGGCCGTGGCCCTGGCCCGCGCGCTGCTGGCCCAGCCCGAGGTACAGCCCGCCGGCCTGGGCGCACGCGACACCCTGCGCCTGGAGGCCGGCCTGTGCCTGTACGGCCACGACATCGACACCCGCACCTCGCCCATCGAGGCCGGCCTGACCTGGGCCATCCAGAAGATCCGCCGCCCGGGCGGCGCCCGCGCCGGCGGTTACCCCGGCTCCAGCGTGATCGACGGCCACCTGACGGTGGGCGTGGCGGTCAAGCGGGTGGGCCTGGTCGGGCTGGAGAAGGTGCCGGTGCGTGAAGGCGCCGCCATCGTCGACGCCCACGGCTCGCCGCTGGGCCGGGTGACCAGTGGCACGCTGGGCCCGACGGTGTTCGAGCCCATCGCCATGGCCTACCTGGCCGTCAACCACGCCGGCCTGCAGCACGAGGTGTATGCCGAGGTGCGCGGCAAGCGCCTGCCGATGCGCGTGAGCCCGATGCCGTTCACGCCCCACCGTTACCACCGCTGAATTCCGTTCAACACCTGTCCCCGAAGAGGAGCCCCCGCATGACCACCAAGTTCACCGCCGACCATGAATGGATCAACATCGAGGACCACGAGGCCGCGGTCGTCGGCATCACCCTGCATGCGCAGGATGCGCTGGGCGACGTGGTCTATGTCGACCTGCCCGAGGTGGGCCGCAGCTACGCCAAGGGCGAGGTGTCCGGCGTGGTCGAGAGCGTGAAGGCCGCCGCCGACATCTACATGCCGGTGACCGGCGAGGTGGTCGAGGTGAACGAGGCCCTGCGCGAGAACCCCGCCCTCGCCAACAGCGACCCGATGGGCGAAGGCTGGTTCTTCAAGGTCAAGGTGACCGACATGGCCCAGTTCGACGAACTGATGGACCCGCCGGGCTACGACGCCCTGCTCAAGACCCTCTGACCTGCCCCACCCTTCTGCCCTGAGCACCACCGCCATGCTGCAAGCCGCCCAAGTCCCCCTGTCCGAGCTGGAGAACCCGGCCGAGTTCGCCGCCCGCCACCTGGGGCCCGATGCGGCCGACGAGGCGCACATGCTCAGCGCGATCGGCGCGGCCAGCCGCCGCGCGCTGATCGAGGCCATCGTGCCGGCCAGCATCGCCCGCAGCCAGGTGATGCGCCTGCCGGCGCCGGTGACCGAGGCCCAGGCCCTGGTCGAACTGCGCGGCATCGCCCAGCAGAACCAGGTGCTCAAGAGCTTCATCGGCCAGGGTTACCACGGCACCCACACGCCGGGCGTCATCCTGCGCAACATCCTCGAGAACCCGGCCTGGTACACCGCCTACACGCCCTACCAGGCCGAGATCTCGCAGGGCCGCATGGAGGCGCTGGTCAACTTCCAGACCATGGTCTGCGACCTGACCGGCATGGCCATCGCCAACGCCAGCATGCTGGACGAGGCCACCGCCGCCGCCGAGGCGATGACGCTGGCCAAGCGCAGCGTGCGCAGCAAGAGCAACCGCATCGTGGTGGCGGGTGACTGCCATCCGCAGACGCTGGAGGTCATCCACACCCGCGCCGCGCCGCTGGGCCTGCAGGTGATGCTGGCCAATTCGGCCACCGAGTGGGACAGCCTGCTTGATGGCGGCGACTACTTCGCCGCCCTGGTGCAGGTGCCCACCACCGACGGCAGCCTGCACGATCTGCGCGGCGATGCCGCGCGCATCCATGCCGCGCAAGCCGCCTTCATCGTCGCCGCCGACCTGCTGGCGCTGACCCTGGTGGTGCCGCCGGGCGAATACGGCGCCGACATCGTGGTGGGCAACACCCAGCGCTTCGGCGTGCCCATGGCCAACGGCGGCCCGCACGCCGCCTACCTGGCCTGCCGCGATGAGTTCAAGCGCAGCATGCCCGGCCGGCTGGTGGGCGTCAGCATCGACAGCCATGGCAACCCGGCCTACCGGCTGGCGCTGCAGACCCGCGAGCAGCACATCCGCCGCGAGAAGGCCACCAGCAACATCTGCACCGCCCAGGTGCTGCTGGCGGTGATTGCCAGCATGTACGCCGTCTACCACGGACCCGAGGGCCTGAAGCGCATCGCGCAGCGGGTGGCGCGGCTCACCGCCGTCCTGGCCAAGGGCCTGCAGCAACTGGGTGTCAACGTCGGCAATGCCTGCGGCTTCGATGCCATTGCGCTGCACACCGGCGACCAGACCGAGGCCATCGCCGCCCGCGCCGAGGCCGCCGGCATGAACCTGCGCCGCTTCCGCGAGTGGGGCGACACCATGCTGGGCATCAACCTCGACGAGACCAGCACCCGCGCCGACGTGCAGGCACTGTGGGCGGTGTTCGCCCAGCCGGGCCAGCCCTTGCCCGATGCGGCGTTGTTCGACCAGCCGATCGACAGCCTGATCCCGCCGGCACTGCGCCGCAGCAGCGCCTTCCTGACGCACCCGGTGTTCAACCGCCACCACAGCGAGACCGAGATGCTGCGCTACATCCGCAGCCTGTCGGACAAGGACCTGGCACTCGACCGCAGCATGATCCCGCTGGGCAGCTGCACGATGAAGCTGAACGCCACCAGCGAGATGATCCCCATCACCTGGCCGGAGTTCGCCAACATCCACCCGTTTGCGCCGGCCGCGCAGCGTGCCGGTTATGCGCTGCTGAACGACCAGCTGTGCGGCTGGCTCAGCCAGGCCACCGGCTATGCCGGCATCAGCCTGCAGCCCAATGCCGGGTCGCAGGGGGAATATGCCGGCCTGCTGGCCATCCGCGGCTGGCATGCGTCGCGCGGCGAGGGCCACCGCAACATCTGCCTGATCCCTGAATCGGCCCACGGCACCAACCCGGCCAGCGCGCAGATGGCCGGCATGACGGTGGTGGTGGTCAAGTGCGACAGCCAGGGCAATGTGGATCTCGTCGACCTGCAAGCCAAGTGCGAGAAGCACAGCGCCAACCTGTCCTGCATCATGATCACCTACCCCAGCACCTACGGCGTGTTCGACACGCAGGTGAAGGCGCTCTGCCAGATGGTGCACGACCACGGCGGTCGGGTGTACGTGGACGGCGCCAACATGAACGCCCTGGTGGGCGTGGCCGCGCCGGGTGAGTTCGGCGGCGATGTCAGCCACCTCAACCTGCACAAGACCTTCTGCATCCCGCACGGCGGCGGCGGCCCGGGCGTGGGCCCGGTGTGCGTGGTGGCCGACCTGGTGCCCTTCCTGCCGGCGCACCGCGCCTCGGGTCAGGCGGGCGGCACCTGCGGCGCCGAGCCGCCTGCGGGCCATGAAGTGGGCGCGGTGTCGGCCGCGCCGCTGGGCAATGCCGCGGTGCTGCCGATCAGCTGGATGTATGTGCGCATGATGGGCAGCGAGGGGCTCACCGCCGCCACCGAGATCGCCATCCTGTCGGCCAACTACGTGGCCGCACGCCTGGCCGGGCACTACGACATCCACTTCTCCGGCGGCATCGCCGGCCTGCAGGGCGGCGGCGTGGCGCATGAGTGCATCCTGGACCTGCGCAAGCTCAAGGACAGCAGCGGCATCAGCGCCGAGGACGTGGCCAAGCGGCTGATCGACTACGGCTTCCACGCGCCCACGCTCAGCTTCCCGGTGGCCGGCACGCTGATGGTCGAGCCGACCGAGAGCGAGCCGCTGGCCGAGCTGGACCGCTTCTGCGACGCGATGATCGCCATCCGCGGCGAGATCGCCCAGGTGGAAGCCGGCACCTGGCCGCGCGACGACAACCCGCTGGTCAACGCGCCGCACACCGCCGCGGCCGTCAGCGCCGACGACTGGGCCCATGCCTACCGCCGCAGCGAGGCGGCCTATCCGCTGGCCTCGCTGAAAGCCGGCAAGTACTGGGCGCCGGTGGGCCGGGTCGACAACGTCTGGGGCGACCGCAACCTGAGCTGCAGCTGCATCCCGGTCAGCGACTACGCCGACGACTGACCGTGCAGGCCGCCGCGGCGGCCGTCCTCAGAACCGGTACCAGGCGATCAGCGCCACGGTCAGCGCGCACATCAGCGCATTGGCCAGGTTCACCGCCACGGCGCGGTTGGCACGCCGGTCGTTGTGTTCATGCAGCCAGGCGGCCATCGTGAGGTTGGCGCCCAGCCAGGTGCTCCAGGTCAGCAGCGAATGCTGGCCCGAGTCACCACTGGCATGGATGGCCCACAGCGTGGGCAGGTAGGACAACACCCGCACCGAGCTGAAGAAGGTGAAGCTCCAGGTCAGCAGCACCAGGTAGCGGGCCCGCGTCCACAACACCGGGCGCGGTGCGTGCAAGGGCCGGCCGTGGTGGTCGGTCCCGTTCTCGGTGGGCAGCATGGCCGGCCTCATGCCGCCACCACGAAGACCCGGGTGTGGCCGTGGGCGGCGAGATGGTCGGCCACGCGGGCGGCCACGCGCGGATCGCAGCCGCGCACGAGCACCGGTGCCGCGACGTCCAGGTGGTGCTCCAGCTGCAGCCCCTGGGCCTGCGCCAGCGCCAGGCTGGCCGCAGCGGCCACGTCGGCCGCACAGTCCACCCGCACGGGAATGGCCTGCGCGCCCAGCGCCGCCTCCAGCTGGGCAGCCTGGTCGGCTGTGGCGTGGTGCGCCCGTTGCGCGCGGGCGGCGGGATCGGCAGGCACCGCTGCCGGGTCGCCGGCATGCAAGCCCCCCGCATCATCGAGCAGCGGGCTGACCACCCGGACACCGGCCAGCAGCGGTGCAGCCGTGTCCGCGTCGCCGCCGCCGCCGCAGGCGGTGAGCCCGGTGCCCAGCAACAGCAGGCTCAGCGGTGGCAGAAGTCGGTGCAACATCATCGCCTGGTCCTTTCAAGGGCGGCTGGCTCCACCAGCCAGGCGACAACCTTAGGCAGCGGCCGTTTCGCCGGCGTTTCGCCGCCGCGATACTCCCGCGCCATGTCCACCGCCGATCCGTCCGGAGCGCCGCAGGTGGTGCCGTCGCTGCGCCTGCTGGGGCCGCCGGCGCTGCTGCTGCCCGATCGCACCGTGCCGCTGCGGCCAGACCGCGCCCACGGCCTGCTGGCATTGCTGGCCTGCCGCCGCGACTGGCTGCACCGCGATGTCCTGGCCGACCAGCTCTACCCCGACCGCGACCTCGACAGCGCACGCAGCAACCTGCGCAAGGTGATCCACCTGGCGCGCAAGGTGGATGGCGTGGGCGCCATCGACCAGCGTGGTGAGCTGCTGCGCTGGTCACCCGATTCCGACCTGCTGCGCTTCGAGGCGGCCTGCGACGCCGGTCGGCATGACGAGGCGGTGGCCGCCTACGGTGGCCCCTTGCTGCAGGGACTGGACGCCGCCTGGCCGGCTGCATCGCGCGACTGGCTGGACGCCGAGCGCCTGCGCCTGCAGTCCCGCTGGCAGGAGGCCTGCGCCTGCCGCCTGGCCGAACTGGCCGACCAGCCGGCCGCGCTGCTGCGGCTGGCCGAGGCGCTGTTGCGGCTCGACCCGCTGGACGAGCTGGCGCTGCAGGCGCTGGCCCGGGCGCAGCAGGCGCTGGGCCGAGGCGATGCAGCCCGCGCCGCGGTGACCGCCTATGCCGACCGCCTGTCGGCGACCTTGCAGCTGGAACCGTCGGCCGCCGTGCGCCAGCTGGCCGACGACCTGCACCGCAGCGCCATGCCAGCCCCGGTGCCCGCACCGGGGGTGGTGGGACGCCGGCAGGAGCAGGCGCTGGTCCGCCAGCGTCTGGCCACGCCGGGCTGCCGGGTGCTCACCCTCCTGGGTCCGCCGGGCGTGGGCAAGAGCGCGCTGGCCCGTGCCCTGCTCGCCAGTCTGGCCGGAACCTGGGTGCCGCTCGAGGACTTGACCGGCACCGAAGCCGTGCCCGCGCGCATCGCCGGCGCCTGCGGCCGCCCGCTCGACGCCACCCTGCCGCCCTGGGTGGCACTGGCGCGCGCACTCGGCAGCCCAGCGCGGCTGCTGGTGCTGGACAACTGCGAGCACCTGCCGCTGGCCGCACCGCTGGCCACGCTGCTGGCCGACGTGCCGAATCTGCAGGTGCTGGCCACCGCGCGCGCACCCCTGGGCGTGGCCGGCGAGTGGCGGCTGCCGCTGGACGGGCTGCCACTGCCCGATCTGGACGAGACCGACCCCGAAGTGCTGCGCGCCAACGATGCCGTCCAGCTGTTCGAGCTGCGCACCCTGGCGGCGCGCGCCGACTTCCAGCTCGGCGCCGAAGCCGCCGCCGTGGTGCACCTGCTGCACGAGGTGGCCGGCCTGCCGCTGGCCATCGAGCTGCTGGCCGCCTGGCGGCGGTTGATGCCGGTGCAGGCCATGCGGGAGGAACTGGCCGCCTCGCTGGACCTGCTGGATGCGTCCGCACCTGGCGAGCGCGGCGTGCGGGCGGCCTTCGAGCGCAGCTGGCGGATGCTGGGACCGGCCGAGCAGCGGGTGCTGGCCCAGCTGGCCGCGCTGCCGGGCCCCTGCCAGCGCGCGCTGGCGCGCCAGGTGCTGCCGGCACCCCTGCCGGTGCTGGCGGCCCTGGTCGACCGCTCGCTGCTGCAGGTGGACGACGCGGGCCAGTTCTCACTGCATCCGCTGCTGCGGCGCCTGGCCGCACCGCTGGTCACCGACGCTTCGGCGCTGCAGGCACGCCATGCCCGCCATGTGGCGGCCGTGCTGGGGCGCGACAGCCAGGCCCTGGCCGCCGCCCTGCCGCACGCCCAGGCCGCCTGGCAGTGGGCCCTGGACCAGGGCGACCTGCCGGTCCTCGACCAGCTGGCCACGGCCTACCCGGATGCGCTGCTGCAGCGCGCGCAGTGGCGCGAGGCGCTGGCAGCGCTGCAGGCGGCGCTGGCCCTGGTGGGCCCGGGCGTCGTGCCGGAGGCCGTACCGGCGGCGCCGACGACCGGCCAGCGCACCGCGGCGCACCTGCTGGCCCAGTTGGAGGCCGGACAGGCCCGCTGCCACCTGGCCGGCAGTGCGCTGGATGCCGCCGCCGCCGCCAACCAGCGTCTGGAGGCCCTGGCCACGGCCTGGGGTTTCGAGCCCCTGCGCATGCAGGCCTGTGGCACCGCGGGCAACCTGCAGTGGCTGCGCGGCGACAACGTCGGGGCCCGGGCCGCGTTTGCCCAGATGCTGACCCTGGCCCGTGCCGGCGGCGATGGGCGCGAGGTCTGGCGTGCGCTCGGCCGGGTGGCGCTGGCGGAGAAGGTGCTGGGCCACTACGAAGCCGCGCTGGCGGCATCGGCCGAGGCGCTGGCCGGGGTGCGGGCCACCGGGCAGCTGCACGGCCACCTGTACCTGCTCAACAACAGCGGCAACCTGCTGCGGCTGCTGGGCCGCCACGACGAGGCGCTGGCCATGCTGCACGAGGGCCTGACCGTGGCGCGGCAGACCCAGCGGCTGGAGGACGAACCCTATCTGCTGGTCAACCTCGCGCTGGTGCACGAGAGCGCCGGCCGCCTGGATGCGGCCACGCGCTGGGCCGCGCAGGCCGTGGCGTCCGCCCAGCGGCTGGGGCCGCCGATGATCGAGGCCGCGGCCTGGCTGGCCCGGGCCCGAGGCACGGCCCGGCTGCACCGCCAGCGCGGCGCGCTGGCCGACGTGCATGCCGCCCTGGCGATCGCCCATGCCATCGGCACCCTGCCGCTGCTGGTGCAGTGCCTGTCCACCGCTGGCGTGGTGCTGGCGGCCCTGGGCGACACCGGCACCGGCGTGGCCATGGTGCGCTGGGCGATCGCCCAGCCCGTCAGCGTGCGCTCCGAGCGCGAGGATGCCCAGCGCCATCTGGCCGGGCTGGGCCTGGCCGCTGCGACCGGCGAACCGCTGGCAGTGGACACCCCCGGCTGGCGTCTGGCGGCGGACCTGCCGCGCGACTGACCGCCGGTGCCGCGTCCGCCTTAGCATGCGCCATGGCCATCAGCGTCTTCGACCTCTTCAAGATCGGCATCGGGCCGAGCAGCAGCCACACCGTGGGGCCGATGCGGGCGGCACGGCTGTTCGTGCAGCGGCTGGCGCATGACGGCCAGTTGCCCGGCGTGGCGCGGGTGGCGTGCCACCTGTACGGCAGCCTGGGCGCCACTGGCAAGGGCCATGGCAGCGACAAGGCGGTGCTGCTGGGCCTGCTGGGCGAGGCGCCCGACACGGTGGACGTGGACGCCGTGCCCGGCCTGTTGCGCCAGGTGCGCCAGGCCAAGGCCATCGCCCTGCCCGGCGGCCCGACCATCGGCTTCGACGAGAAGACCGACCTGAAGTTCTGGCGCCGGGAGACGCTGCCCTTCCATGCCAACGGCATGCGCCTGCAGGCCTGGGACAGCGCCGGCACGCTGCTGGCCGAGCGCTGCTACTACTCGGTGGGCGGCGGCTTCGTGGTCAGCGACGAGGTGGCGGCCGACGGTGCCCGGCAGAAGGTGATCGCGCCCGACACCACCGCGCTGCCGCTGCCCTTCCACAGCGGCGCCGAGCTGCTGGCGCTGTGCAAACGGGAACAGACCAGCATTGCCGGCCTGATGCGCCGCAATGAACGGCACTGGCGCACCGACGCCGAGATCGACGCCGGCCTGTTGCGCATCTGGCAGGTGATGCAGGACTGCGTGGCCCGCGGCTGCCGCACCGATGGCACGCTGCCGGGCGGCTTCCAGGTCAAGCGCCGCGCCGCCGCGCTGCACCGCGCCCTGTGCGCCAACCCGGAACAGGCCCTGCGCGACCCGCTGCAGGTGCTGGACTGGGTGAACCTGTACGCGCTGGCGGTGAACGAGGAGAACGCCGCCGGCGGCCGCGTGGTCACCGCACCCACCAACGGCGCGGCCGGCATCGTGCCGGCGGTGCTGCACTACTACAGCCGCTTCGTGCCCCAGGCCACGCCGGCCGGTGTCATCGACTTCCTGCTCACGGCCGCCGCCATCGGCCTGCTCTACAAGGAGAACGCCAGCATCTCCGGCGCCGAGGTGGGCTGCCAGGGCGAGGTGGGCGTGGCCTGCAGCATGGCCGCCGGCGCGCTGTGCGCGGTGCTGGGCGGCACGCCGGCGCAGGTGGAAAACGCGGCCGAGATCGGCATGGAGCACCACCTGGGCCTGACCTGCGATCCGGTGGGCGGCCTGGTGCAGATCCCCTGCATCGAGCGCAACGCCATCGCGTCGGTCAAGGCAATCAACGCCGCCCGCATGGCGCTGCGCGGCGACGGCAGCCACTTCGTCAGCCTGGACCAGGTGATCAAGACCATGCGCGAGACCGGCGCCGACATGCTGACCAAGTACAAGGAGACCGCCCGCGGCGGTCTGGCGGTCAACATCGTCGAGTGCTGACTCAGGCCACCGTCTCAGCGGTGGCCGCCGTGGCAGGCGTCTCGTCCAGCGCCTGCGCCAGACCGGCCAGGCCGGCGCGCAGGGCGTCCAGCGCAGCCTGCTGGGCCGCCTCGGCGCCGGCGGCGCCGGCCGGCAGGTCGGGCCGCTCCAGATGGCGCGCCGCAGCGGCGATGGCGTCGGCCCCCAGCGTGGACGCCGCGCCGTACAGCGCATGGGCCAGCTGCCGCACCTGCGCCATCTCGCCGCGCTGCAGGGCCTGGGCGATGCGGGTGGCATCCATCGCATGCCAGTCGACAAAACGGCGCAGCAGCGCGACGTACTTGTCGCTGCGGCCGCGCAGCAGGGCCACGCCGCGCACCATGTCCAGGCCCGGCAGGTCGGCCAGCCGCTGGGCGGCCGCGCCGGGCGGTGCCGGCGGCGGCAGCGGCGCCTGCCAGGGCTGCGGCTGCAGGGCCTCGGACGGCGGCACCGCGGCGGTCGCGCCGGCGGCGTCCAGCCATTTCAGCAGCGCGGCATAGAGCAGGTCCACGTCCAGCGGCTTGGCGATGAAGTCGTCCATGCCGGCCACGCTGCAGGCCAGCCGGTCCTCGTCGAAGGCATTGGCCGTCAGCGCCAGGATGGGCCGTTGCGCCCAGCCCGGCAGGGCGCGGATGGCACGGGTGGCCTCCAGCCCGTCCATGCCGGGCATCTGCATGTCCATCAGCACCAGGTCCTGCTGGCCGACGGCGGCCTGGGCCACCGCATCGGCGCCGTCCACCGCCACGTCCACCGCCAGGTGCACCGCATGCAGCATGGCCAGCACCACTTCGCGGTTGACGGCGTTGTCCTCGGCCAGCAGCACGCGTGCGCCGCGGTGCCGCTCGCGCAGCTGCTGCTCGGCGCTGGCGGCCAACGGCGCGCTCTGCACCGGCATCGGGCCATGGCCGCGTTGCAGGCAGGCGGTGAACCAGAAGCTGCTGCCCAGGCCGGGCGTGCTGGTCACACCGGCATCGCCGCCCATCAGCTCGGCCAGGCGGCGGGTGATCACCAGGCCCAGGCCGGTGCCGCCGTAACGGCGGCTGATGGTGTGGTCGGCCTGCTCGAAGGGCACGAACAGCCGCGCCTGCTGGTCGGGTGCGATGCCGATGCCGGTGTCGTGCACCCAGAAGCGCAGCCGCAGCAGGTCGTCATTGCTGTCCAGCAGCTCGGTCTGCAGCGTCACGCTGCCGTGCTCGGTGAACTTCACCGCATTGCTGGCCAGGTTCAGCAGCGCCTGGCGCAGCCGGGTGGCATCGCCGCGCAGCCAGCCGGGCACCTCGCCACGCTGCACCTGCACCTGCAGGCCCTTGGCGCGGGCCGATTCCGCGATGATCGACTGCACATGGTCCAGCACCGCCGACAGGTGGAAGTTGCCGTGCTCCAGCTGCACCCGGCCGGCCTCGATCTTCGACAGGTCGAGGATGTCGTTGACGATGGCCAGCAGGTGCTGGCCGGCGCTGTCGATCTTGTCGAGCCGGGCCGCCTGCTCGGGCGTGCTGCCGTCGCGGCGCAGCAGGTAGTTCAGGCCAATGATGGCGTTCATCGGCGTGCGGATCTCGTGGCTCATGTTGGCCAGGAAGTCGCTCTTGGCGCGGTTGGCCTGTTCGGCCTGCAGGCGGGCGGCGTCCAGCTCCTGCGTGCGCAGGGCCACCAGCTCCTCCAGGTGGGCGCGGTGGCGCTCCAGCTCCAGCGCCGTGGCCTTGCGCTCGCTGATGTCCTGGATCAGGCCGCTCACCGCCAGCGGCCGGCCCTGGTCATCGCGGGTGACCTGGCCCAGCGCATGCAGCCAGCGGCGCCCGCCGTCCGACGGGCGGATGATCTCGTACTCCAGGTCGAAGCGGGCATCGTGGCGGGCCAGCACATCGCTGTAGTGCCGGGCCACGCGGGCCTCGTGGCCCGGGGCCATCAGCGCACCCCAGTGCTGCACGTCACGCACATAGCTGGCGTCGATGCCGAGGATGGCGTCCAGCGTCTCGCTGCTGGTCCAGCGGCCGGTGGTGGTGTCGAGGTGGTAGCTGCCGGCGCGCGCCACCCGCAGGGCCTCCTGCAGGCCCTGCTGCGCGGCCAGCAGGGCCTGGGCGGCCTGCCGGCGCTCGGTCACGTCGCGCATGGTGCTGATGAAGTGGATCAGCTGGCCATCGGCCCCGAACACCGGGGCGATGCTCAGCTCATTCCAGAACGGCTCGCCGTCCTGGCGGTAGTTCAGCACCTCGCCGAAGAACTCGGTGCGGCCATCGATGGCCTGGCGCATCTGCGCCACCATGGCGCGGTCGGTGCCCGGGCCCTGCAGGAAACGGCAGTTGCGGCCCAGCACCTGGGCCTCGCTGTAGCCCGTGATGCGGCAGAAGGCGCCATTGGTCTCGGTGATGTCCTGCAGGGGGTTGGCGATCACCACGCCCTGGTTGATCGCCTGCAGCGCCTGGTGGCTGATCGCCAGCCGGTCGGTGTCGCGCTTGCGGTCGGTGATGTCGATGGCGCTGCCGATGTGGCGCACCAGCTGGCCATGGCGGTCGCGCACCGCGGTCACCGTCACCCACAGCGGGAAGGTGTGGCCGTCGCGGTGGCGGCCCAGGCGCTCGCCGCGCCAGCTGCCGGTGGTCGTCAGCGCCTCGCGGATGTCGTCGTCCACGGCCTGGCCGGGCGGGTCGATGCGCAGCGGCTGGATCTCCCGGCCGATCAGTTCCTCGGCCGACCAGCCGTGCAGCCGCTCGAAGGCGGGATTCACGTCGATGATGCGGTGCGCCGTGTCGGTCATCGAGATCGCCTCGCCGGCATGCTCGAAGGCATCGGCCAGCAGGCGCAGCCGCTGGCGCGCGTGGCGCTCGCGCACCGAGGCCCGCCACAGCAGGGCCAGGCCGGTCCCGTACAGCAGCAGGAAGGCGCCGGTGGCGGCCGCCACCAGCCGGCGCTCGCGGTGCCAGTCGGCCAGGTAGTCCTGCTCGGCCAGGGCCACCACCACGCGCAGCGGGGCATTGGCGATGGTGCTGAAGCTGATGGTGCGCACGAAACCGTCGGGCGTGGGGACGTTCTGCACCGTGGCCTGCACGGCGCCGCTGTCCATGGCCTGGCGCAGCACGGCCGGCATCTCGCGGCTGCCCACCGACATCACCGCGGGGCCGGCCTCGCTGGTGTGGCGCACCAGCATGCGGTGCTCGCGGTCGCGCAGCATCACCACGCCGTTGGGCCCGACGTCGACCGCGCGCAGCTGCTGCTGCAGCACATCCAGCGGCAGGGCGGCGCTCACCACGCCGGCAAAGCGCCCCTGGGCGTCGGTGATGCGCCGGCTGAACGACACCACCCAGGCGGCTTCGAGCTTGTTGCGCAGCGGCGCGCTCATCACCAGGCTGCCACCCGTGTTGTCGCGCTGCTGCAGGAACCAGTCGCGGTCGGCAAAGTTCAGCGGCGGCTGGCCCGGGATGTTCTCGCCCACCAGGGTGGTGCCGCTGGCATCGACGATGCGGATGCCGCCCAGCTCGGGGTGGCGCTGCACCTGGGCCTGCAGGGTCCGGCCCAGGGCCGCCAGATCCAGGCCGCGGCCAGCCAGCTGCTGCTGCGCCTGATCGGCCAGCATGACCAGGGCGATGTCGAGCTTCTCGATGTCGGAGGCCACGCTGTGGTGCAGCGCATTGGCCAGGTTCTGCGTCAGCAGCTCGGCGCGGCGCTCATGCAGCGCCCGGCCGGACTGCACGGCGTAGGCGGCCAATGCCACCACCGCCAGGGCCGGCACCAGCGCCCACAGCAGCAGCGGCACACGCACCCGGCGGTTCGGGCGTTCGGCAGCCGGGGGCGGGCGTGGAACCAACGGTGGCATGGCGGTCTGCAAGGACAATCGGGCGGATCGACCCGTGTGTGCAGCCCCAGACAGCGGGCGGATCCCCGCGCACTTGCGGGGCGATGGACAGCTTATCGCCTTTCAGGCGGCCTGGAACTGATCACGACCTGGCGGCAAGGCATCGTCGTCAAGACAGCTTGAACAGCCCCACCTTGTGCGACAGCCGCTCGCCCTGCCCGCGCAGCGCATCCGACGCCACGGCCAGCTGGTCGACCAGGTCGAGGTTCTGCGCCGTGCTGTCCTTCAGATGCTTGATCTCGTCGAGGATGCTGGCCGACTCGCGGTCACCCTGCTGGGTGAGTGAGGCCACGCTGCCCATGGCGGCATGGATGGCGTCGACATGGGCATCGGCCTGCACCATGGCCGCGCTGGTCTCGTCGGCCAGGGCGTGGCCCTGCTCGATGTCCAGCGTCGAGCGGCTGACGATGTCGCCCACCCGGCGGGCCGATTCGGCGCTGCGGGTGGCCAGGGCGCGCACCTCCTGCGCCACCACCGCGAAACCGCGGCCGGCGTCGCCGGCCTTGCTGGCCTCCACCTGGGCATTGAGCGCCAGGATGTTGGTGCGGAAGGCGATGTTGTCGATCATGTTGACGATCTCGCCGATCTCGCGGCTGTTGCTGCGCAGGTCGCCCATGCGGGCCTGCAGGCGCTGCACCTGGCGGCGGTTGCGCGACGAGGCCAGGCGCAGCGCCTGCACCGTGGTGACCACCTCGTCGACGCTGCGCGAACAGGTCTGCAGCTGCTCGGTGTAGCGCGTCACCGCGGCCACCAGGCTGTCCAGGCCGTCGGCGCTGCGGCGGCTGCGGCTGCGCAGGTCGCCATTGCCCATGGCGATCTGCTCCGACGCCTGGGTGATCGCACCCACGCCATGGCGCACCGAGGCCAGCAGATCCGACAACCGCGCCAGCGAGGTGGTCATGGCCTGCAGCGTCTCGGCCACCTCGTCGCCGCCCAGGCCCTGGGGCCGGGCACTCAGGTCGCCCTGGGCCATGCGGTTCATCTGGTGGGCCAGCTTGGCCAGGCCGCCGTGCATCACCAGGAAGAAGCTGTAGACCAGGTAGACGGCCAGCAGCGTGGTCATCGCCAGCGCGCCGAACAGCCAGCGCCGCTGGGCCTGCGCATCGGCCTGCTGGGCCTGCAGGTCATGCTCGACGCGGCCCTGCAGCGCGCGCTGCAGTTCGGCCAGCTGGGTGGCGGTGGCGGCCACGCCGGCGCGCAGGCGCGGCAGGTCCACGGCCGGCTCGGGCGCCAGCAGGCCGGTCTCGATGTCGTGCAGGGTGGCGCGCGCAGCGGCCAGCGCCGGGTTGCCGCCGGCGCCGGCAGCGGTGGTGGCCAGCCCCAGGTCCTGCCCGTGCACGCCACCCAGCGTGCGCTCGGCCTGGGCCAGCTGGCCGCGGGCCTCGGCCACCACGCCGGCGGCCTGCAGCAGCAGCGCATGCAGCTCGGCCGCCGGGCGTGGCTGCTGCGCCAGCAGCGCGGCCTGGCGGCCGGCCATGCCGCGCAGGTTGGACAGGTGGCGGTGCAGCGCTGGCAGCACCTGCACTGCCAGCGTGGTGCGGGCCGCCTGGCCGGCGTTCTCGGTCAGCAGCAGGTTGGATTCGGCGATGGTCAGCTGGCGCAGCGTCACCAGCGACTGGCGGGCGCTGGCCAGCGCCGCCAGCCGCGAGGCCGGCGACTGCGACGGGGCGCCGGCCGTGCGCTCGAGCATCGGCAGGTGGGCACGCCAGGCGGCATCCAGCGGCAGGCCCAGGGCCACCGCGTCGGCCATGCCGGCGGACAGCCGGGCCAGCAGCGCATCGCCACCCGCCAGCGGGCCGGCCGGCTGGCCCGATTCCAGCGCCTGGCGCGGCTGGTCCAGCGTGGTGGCCAGCTGGTAGGCGGCGTCGGCCACCTCCAGCCCGGCCAGCCGCTGGGCGCTGCGCACCACCGTCTGGTTGCGATCCAGGATCTGCTGCACCATCAGCGGCAGCAGCGGCAGCGACATCACGGTGACCAGCAGCACCATCTTCATGCGCAGCGACCACAGCCGCAGCGCACGCACACCGAAGGCCCAGACGCCGTGGTAGGCGAAGAACTCCCGCGCCGCGCGCAGCGCACTGCCGCCAGGTTTGGCGCCGGACATCCGGGTGAAACGGGCAGACAGTGGCATGGCGGCCTCGAGGAGCTGGATCTCTGCGGCTATCGGCACCGCAGCGGTCCGACTTGAGCGGGCGCTGCGCCCGGCGCAGGCTTCAGTTGCCGGACTGCGGGCCGATAAGCCAGGAGGCATGCAGGTGCAACCGCACTTGCGGCCGCAACGCACCAGGTTCCACGTCTGCCGCTGCCTCCATGACCACCAGCCCGATCACCGCCCCTGCCGCTGCCCCTGCCCCCGCGGCTGGCCGGGCGCCTGCGCCGGGCATCTGGCGGCTGGCCGCCGCCGGCGCCCTGGTGCTGGTCTGCGCCCTGCTGGGCTGGCAGGGCGGCGCCTGGGGCATGGGTGGCGCGCTGGTGGTGGCCACCGCCCTGCCCTGGCTGCTGCGCCCGCCGGCCGGCCAGGCCGGCGACAGCCTCGATCCGCTGCTGGACGTGCCGCGGGTCAGCGGCGGCCGTGTCGGCGCCGAGGTGATGGTGGGCCAGGTGGTGCCGGTGTGGGGCAAGCAGCTGGACATCACCCGCGTGGCCGCGGCCGATGGCCTGGGCCTGCTGCTCGAAGGCTTCAGCCAGATGTCGGGCGCGCTGAACACGCTGGCCAGCCAGATCGAGCACAGCCAGGTGGCCGTGGCCCCCGGCGCGGTGGACCAGGCCCTGGCCCCCGACAGCCCGGCCCAGGCGGCGCTGCAGGCCCTGCTGGGGCCCAGCCAGCGCGCCTTTGCGCAGCGCGATGCCGCGGTGGCCCAGCTGGTGCTGTGCCACGACGCGCTGCAGGAGCTGCGCCAGCTCGGCCGCCAGGCCCGCGAGGTGGGCAAGCACACCCGGCTGGTGGCCTTCAACGCCTCGATCGAGGCCAACCGCGGCAGCCAGGGCCAGGACGGCGGCTCGCAGGCCGTGGCCAACGAGACCCGCATGCTGGCCGCCCGCATCGCCGAGGTGGGCGAGCAGATCGAACGCCTGGTGTCGAAGCTGGACCGCGCGCTGGCCCCCGAGCGGCTGCGCGGCGAGATCGGCGACACCACGCCCGAGGAACTGCGCATGGAGCTGGACCTGGGCGCGCGCACCGCGCTCAACGGCCTGCTGGGCGCCATGGGCGGCGCACTGCGCAGCTCGGGCGAGGTCAAGGCCGCGGCCGAGACCCTGGGCCAGCAGCTGGAGGCCACCTTCGTGAACTTCCAGTTCGGCGACCGCCTGAGCCAGATGCTCGACATCGTGGCCAAGGACATGCAGAACTTCGCCCGCTGGGTGGAGGCCAACCCCTACGCCACCCAGAGCGACGCCGCCGATTGGCTGGCCAACCTGGAAGCCAGCTACACGATGGAGGAGCAGCGCTCCCAGCACCACGGCAACGTGCACATCGACCGCGGCAGCGAGATCGAATTCTTCTGAAGTCGTCCCCCCACTCCCCCCACCGCCCCCAGACCGACCCGAGAGAGCCCCACCATGAGCAAGACCGTGATGATCGTTGATGACTCCGGCAGTTTCCGCACCGTCGTGAAGCTGGCCCTGCAGAAGGCCGGCTACGGCGTCGTCGAGGCCGTCGACGGCAAGGATGCGGTGGGCAAGCTCAACGGCCAGAAGCTGAACCTGATCGTCTGCGACGTGAACATGCCCAACATGGACGGGCTGACCTTCCTGCGCCACCTGAAGACCACCGGCGCCTACAAGTTCACGCCGGTGATCATGCTGACCACCGAGTCGCAGGAGAGCAAGAAGGCCGAAGGCCGGGCCGCCGGCGCGCGCGCCTGGATCACCAAGCCGTTCCAGCCGTCCACGCTGGTGGACGCGGTGAATAAGCTCTGCGTCTGAGGCCATGACCACCCTGCCCACAGCGGACACACCCGCGGCCGGCCCGGTGCTGTGCCTGGGTGCCGAGATGACCATCGCCCATGCTGCCGCGCACCGCGACACCCTGGCCGATGCGCTGGCCGCCGCCTCCGGCGACCTGCAGCTGGACCTGTCCGGTGTGAGCGACTTCGATTCCAGCGGCGTGCAGCTGCTGCTGGCGGCGCGCCGCAGCCTGCGCGAACGCGGCCGGGCCCTGCAGGTCGTGGCCGCCAGCGCCGCGGTGCAGGACGCCCTGCAGCTGTTCGGCCTGGCCGACTTGCTCGACGCCCCGGCCAACGCCTGAGGACCCACGATGCACCGCGACGACGACGCCGAGATCATTGCCGCCGCCCGGGTGGGCTTCCTCGACGAGGCAGCGGACATGCTGCAGCAGTTTGAGCAGGCCCTGCTGGTGATGGAGACCGACCCGGCCGATGCCGAGAACCTGAACGCCGCCTTCCGCGCCGCCCACACCATCAAGGGCACGGCCGGCCTGTTCGGCTGCGACGCGGTGGTGCTGTTCACCCACGAGGTGGAGACGCTGCTGGAGGGCCTGCGCTCGGGCACGCTGGCGGTCACCGAGGCGATCAGCGCCGCGCTGCTGGAAGGCCTGGACCAGATGGCCGCCTTGCTGGACGAGGTGCGCAGCGGCGACACCAGCCCGGCGGTGGCCGAACGCAGCCAGGTGCTGGGCGCCCGGCTGCGGCAGCTCTACGGCGCACCGGCGGCGCCAGTCGCCGCGGCCGCGGCCGTCAAGCCCGCTGCGGCGGCGCCCGCCTCCGCAGGCGCCTGGCACCTGTCGCTGCGCTTCGGGCCCGATGCGCTGCGCAACGGCCTGGACCCGCTGGCCTTCATCCGCTACCTGGGCAGCCTGGGCTCGATCACCGGCTGCGCGGTGGTGGCCGACGTGCCGGCCCTGACCGACCTGGATGCCGAGACCTGCCACCTGGGTTTCGAGCTGGGCCTGCAGAGCGGCGCCAGCGCCGACGAGATCGCCCAGGTGTTCGAGTTCGCGGCCGAGGACTGCAGCGTGCAGATCCTGCCGCCCGGTGCCGACGGCAGCGCCTTCGAGCAGCTGCTGGACCTGCGCTGCCAGGGCGACGGCGCCGCCACCGAATCCCTGCTGGCGCTGTGGGCTGCGCTGGGCGTGGGCATGGGCACGGTGCAGACCGAGGCCGAGGCGCCCGCCGAGGCTGGCGCCGCACCCGCTGGCCCGGCCACGCCCGCCCCTGCCGCCCCACCGGCGCCGGAGCGCCGCAGCGGCCGCGACCGCCGCGGCCCGGCCGAGGCCCGCTTCGTCAAGGTGCGGGCCGACAAGCTGGACCACCTGATCGACCTGATCGGCGAGCTGGTGATCGCCGGCTCGGGTGCGCAGATGGTGGCCAACCAGGAAGGCTCGGCGGTGTTTTTGGAAGCCACCCAGCGTGTCAGCGAACTGGTGCAGGCCACCCGCGACGGCGCACTGGCGCTGCGCATGGTGCCGGTGGGCGAGACCTTCAGCCGCTTCCAGCGGGTGGTGCGCGATACCAGCAAGCAGCTGGGCAAGGAGATCGAGTTCGTGGTCACCGGGGGGGACACCGAGCTGGACAAGAGCATGGTCGAGCTGATCGCCGACCCGCTGATGCACCTGGTGCGCAACAGCCTGGACCACGGCATCGAGCTGCCGGTCGAGCGCGAAGCCGCCGGCAAGCCGGCCACCGGGCGGCTGGGCATCGACGCCTGCCATGAAGGCGGCAGCATCGTGATCACCGTCAGCGACGACGGCCGCGGCCTGCGCCGCGAGCGCATCCTGGCCAAGGCCATCGAGCGCGGCCTGCTGCCCGAGGGCGCCACGCCCAGCGACAGCGAGGTCTGGCAGCTGATCTTCGCGCCCGGCTTCTCCACCGCCGACAAGGTGACCGACCTGTCGGGCCGCGGCGTGGGCATGGACGTGGTCAAGCGCAACATCGAGGCGCTGCGCGGCCAGATCGCGCTGAGCAGCACCGAGGGCCAGGGCACGCGCACCCAGATCCGCCTGCCGCTGACGCTGGCGATGATCGACGGCTTCCTGACCCTGGTGGGCGGCGTGCACTATGTGCTGCCGCTGTCGGTGGTCAGCGAATGCATCGCCGTGCCGCCGGAATGCGAGGCCGCACCCGGCCGCACCTGCGGCACCTTCGACCTGCGCGGCGAGGTGCTGCCCTACATCGACCTGGCGCTGTTCTACGGCAGCGTGGCCACGGCCGCCGGCGACGCCGAACCCCAGCGCCGCAGCCTGGTGGTGGTGCGCGACGGCGCGGTGCGCGTGGGCCTGGTGGTCGACCGCCTGCTCGGCGAGCACCAGACCGTGATCAAGCCGCTGGCCGGCATCTTCCGCCACCTGCAGGCCCTGGCCGGCTCCACCATCCTGGGCTCGGGCGACGTGGCCCTGGTGCTGGACATGCAGGGCCTGATGGCCGGCGCCCTGCAGGCACAGCAGCCGACCCGTTCCAACCCGTCGTCCCCCCGTCTTGCCTTCAGCGAGTGACCGCCATGAAAAACCCCCTTCGCAGCATGCAGCTGTGGCAGAAATTCAGCGCCATCGGCCTGATCGCGGTGGCGGCGTGCGCCGTGCCGTTGACCAAGGTGGTGCTCAACACCAACGCGCAGATCGCCGTGGCCCTGGCCGAGGACGCCGGGCTGGACCCGCTGCAGTCGGCGGCCGAGATGCTGGGCCATGTGCAGGCACACCGGGCGCTGGCCCATGAGCAGCTGAGCGGCCAGCCCGGTGCCGAGGCCCAGCGCCGCCAGCATCTCGACGCTGCCCAGGCCGCTGCCGCCAAGCTGGCCAAGCAGCTGGAGTCCTTGCCCTACCCCCAGGCCGCAGCCAGCCTGAAGGCCCTGAAGACCGACATGGATGCCGTGGGCCAGGCCCTGGCAAGCGGCAAGGTCGGCGCCGATGCCAGTCTGGAACTGCATGGCAAGGTGGTGGGCGACCTGCTGGCCCTGATCGAGCATGTCGCCGATGAATCCACCCTGTCGCTGGACCCGGTGGCCGAGAGCTACTTCGTGATGACCGCGGCGGTCGACCACCTGCCCCGCCTGGCCGAGGCGGTGGAGCTGCTGCGCCTGACCGGCATGCGCCACATCACCGGCGCCAACCTGTCGGAGGCCACCCGCGCGCGGCTGGCCGAGTCATCGCACCAGGTGCACTACCTGCAGGCCCGCGCCGATGCGCAGCTGGGCAAGGCCATGCAGCTCGACGCCAGCCTGAAGGCGCCGCTGCTGGCAGCGGGCGAGCCGGCCGCCAAGGCGGTGGACGACTACCACGAGCTCGCAGAGAAGTACGGCGAGACCGGCAAGGCCACGCTCAGCGCGGCCGAGTTCGGCCGCCAGGGTGCCGCGGCCAGTGCGCTGCAGTTCAAGGTGGTGACCGCCGCGGTGAACAGCCTCGAGCGGCTGCTGCACGACCGGGTGCAGGCCCTGCGCACCGAGCGTGCCACGCTGCTGGCCGGCCTCCTCACCATGGCCCTGCTGGCCCTGGCCATGGGCGTGGCCATCACCCGCTCGGTCACCCGGCCGCTGGGCAAGGCCGTGGCCGCCGCCAACGCAGTGACCGCCGGCGACCTGAACCACACCATCGAAGACCGCGGCAGCGACGAGGCCGCGCAGCTGCTGCAGTGCTTCGGCCGCATGCAGGACAGCCTGCGCGAGCGCCAGCAGCAGGACGCCCGGCGCATGGCCGAGGCCCAGGCCGAGGCCGAGATGGCCCAGCGCACCGCCGAGGAGATCAACGCCACGGTGGAGGCCGCCACCCACGGCGACTTCACCCGCCGCATCGAGCTGGACGGCAAGAGCGAATTCCACGCCAGCCTGTGCGGCAAGTTCAACGAGCTGATCGAGACCATCAGCGGCACCATGGTCGAGGTGCGCTCCGCCGCGCAGCAGCTCAGCTCGGCCAGCGAGCAGGTCAGCCAGACCTCGCAGAGCCTGGCGCACTCGGCCTCGCAGCAGGCCGCAGGCGTGGAGGAGACCACCGCCAGCCTGCACGAGATCAGCGCCAGCGTGCGCCAGAACGCCGACTCCGCCACCGTCACCGACGGCATCGCCACCCAGGCCGCCAGCGAGGCGATGGAAGGCGGCCAGGCCGTCAGCCAGACGGTGGACGCGATGAAGAGCATCGCCCAGAAGATCGGCATCGTCGACGACATCGCCTACCAGACCAACCTGCTGGCGCTGAACGCCGCCATCGAGGCCGCCCGCGCCGGCGAGCACGGCAAGGGCTTTGCCGTGGTGGCCGCCGAGGTGCGCAAGCTGGCCGAGCGCAGCCAGGCCGCCGCCCGCGAGATCGGCCAGCTGGCCGGTGGCAGCGTGAACCTGGCCGAGCGCGCCGGCCACCTGCTCGAGCGCATGGTGCCCAGCATCCACAAGACCAGCGAGCTGGTGCAGGAGATCGCCGCCGCCTCCGGCGAGCAGAACAGCAGCGTGGTGCAGATCACCGGCGCGATGAACCACCTCAGCAGCAGCACCCAGCAGACCGCCAGCGCCAGCGAGGAGCTGAGCGCCACCGCCGAGGAGCTGAGTGCGCAGGCCCAGCGCCTGCAGGAGCTGATGGCCTTCTTCAAGCTGGCGCAGGACGGCGCCGCCGTGCGCCCGGCCGCCAGCCAGCCGGTGCTGCACCGCCCGGCAGCCAGCGTGGGGCTGCGCTTCGGCCAGCAGAGCGCCGGCACATCCGCCGCATCCGCCCGCCTGCCCGAGCTGGCCGCCGGCGCGGTGGACGAGTCCTCCTTCGCCCGGTTCTGATGGCGGAACACCGCCGCCGAGTTCGCTGCCATGCACGCTGACCTGCCCCGCAGCCGGCCCCGGCCGGTGCCCGCCCCTGCCGAGAGCGACCACGCCGGCTGCGCCCTGCTGCGCATGGCCGTCGGCAACGACGCCGTGGCCGTGCCCATCGCCGATGTGCGCGAGATCCTGGAAGTCGGCCGGCTCACCGCGCTGCCGCGCACACCGGCCTTCGTGCGCGGCGTGATGAACCTGCGCGGCGCGGTGGTGCCGGTGATCGACCTGGTGGCGCGCCTGGGCCACCCGCCCGCCGAGATCGGCCGCCGCAGCTGCGTGGTGGTGGTGGAAGCCCGGCCGCGTGGCCACGACGGCATCGACGACGAGGACACCGCAGCCGGCGACAACCACCTGGGCGAGACCCTGGTGGTCGGCCTGCTGGTGGATGCCGTCTACGAGGTGTTCGACGCCCCGCCCGGCGACTTCGAGCCGGTGCCGCCGCTGGGCACCCGCATCGACGCCGCCTACCTGCAGGGCATCAGCCGCGTCCGCGGCGAGGCCATCGGCGTGCTGGCGCTCGAACGCGTGCTGGCGCAGCAGGAACTGAGCGCCCTGATCGCCGCCCATGTGCCGCACTGAGTGCCTGTGAGAACCCCCATGTCCGATGCTCCGCTCGCCGTCCCGACCACGGCCGCCGCCTGGCTGCCCGCCGGCCTGGCCCTGGCCACCCTGGCCACCACCGCGGTGGTGGCCGCCCACGGCCAGTGGGCCTGGTCAGCGCTGCCGGCGCTGGGCGTGCTGGCCACCGGCTGGCAGTCGGCCGCGCTGCTGCGCCGATTCGGTGCCCAGGCCCGCGCGGCGGCCGCCGAGGCCGACCAGACCATGCGCATCCGCACCGCGCTGGCCTCGGTGGCCACGCCGATCCGCATCGCGGATGCCGAGGGCCGCGTGGTCTACGTCAATCCGGCGCTGGATGCGGTGCTGCGCCGCGACCTCGCCGCCTTCCAGCGCGAGCTGCCCGGCTTCAATCCCGACACCCTGGTGGGCAGCTCGGTGGGCGTGTTCTACGCCGACCCGCAGGCCGCGCTGGACCGGCTGCGCGCGCTGAAGGCCCGCGCCACCACCCAGATGGTGCTGGGCGGCCGCCACTACGAGGTCATCACCACGCCGATCTTCACCCCCGCCGGCAGCCTGCTGGGCACGGTGGGCCAGTGGCAGGACACCACCGAGCAGCGCTTGGCCGAGCAGGCGCTGGACCGCGTCGTCGACGCCGCCAGCCAGGGCGACCTGGGCGCACGCATGCCGGCCGACCGCCTGCACGGCAGCTGGCGCCAGGTGGCGCTGAAGCTCAATGGCCTGATCGGCAGCTTTGCCGGCACGGTGCGCCAGGTGGGCGACACCAGCCAGCGCCTGCTGGGTGCGGCGGCGCAGGTGTCGCAGACGGCGGCCGCGCTGTCCGGCGGTGCGGCGCAGCAGGCGGCCAGCGTCGAGGAGACCAGCGCCTCGCTGCAGCAGATCAGCGCCTCGGTGCAGCAGAACGCGCAGAGCGCGACCACCACCGACGGCATCGCCACCCAGGCCGCCGCCGAGGCCGCCGATGGCGGCGAGGCGGTGGTCCGCACGGTGGACGCGATGCAGCAGATCGCCCAGCGCATCGGCATCGTCGACGACATCGCCTACCAGACCAACCTGCTGGCGCTGAACGCCGCCATCGAGGCCGCCCGTGCCGGCGAGCACGGCAAGGGCTTTGCCGTGGTGGCGGCCGAGGTGCGCAAGCTGGCCGAGCGCAGCCAGGCCGCCGCCCGCGAGATCGGCCAGCTGGCCGGCGGCAGCGTGGGCCTGGCCGAGCGTGCCGGCCACCTGCTGCAGCGCATGGTGCCCAGCATCCGCCAGACCAGCAGCCTGGTGCAGGCCATCGCCAGCGCCTCCGGCCAGCAGGCCCAGGGCGTGCAGCAGATCACCGGCGCGATGAACCACCTCAGCAACAGCGCGCAGCAGACCGCCGCGGCCAGCGAAGAGCTCAGCGCCACCGCGGCCGAGCTGTCGGACAAGGCCGGCGAGCTGCAGGCGCTGATGGGCCGCTTCCGCCTGGCGGAGCACGCCGGATGAAGCCGCTGTCGAGCCAGGCCTTCGATGCGGTGACCCGGCTGTTCCACAGCGTCTCGGGCATCCGGCTCACCGAGTCCAAGCATGCGCTGGTCACTGGCCGCCTGCAGCGCCTGGCCACCGAGGCCGGCGAGCCGGACGTGGAAACCTATGTCGAGAAGCTGCTGCGCGGCGGTGCGCCGGCGCAGGAGATGACCCGGCTGATCGACCGGCTGACCACCAACGAGACCTACTTCTTCCGCGAGCCGCAGCACTTCAACGACCTGGCCGACCGCCTGGCCCTGGTGCCGCCCGGGCAGGACTTCAGCGTCTGGAGCGCGGCCAGCTCGTCGGGCGAGGAGGCCTACAGCGTGGCCATGCTGCTGAGCGAGCAGCTGACGCACGCGCCCTGGCAGATCATCGGCACCGACCTGTCCACCGCGATGGTGGAGTCGGCCCGCCGCGCGCTGTACCCGATGGACCGTGCGCGCATGGTGCCGCCGGCGTACCTGAAGCGCTTCTGCCTCAGGGGCATGGGCGAGCAGACCGGCCAGGTGCTGGTCAGCCGCGAGCTGCGCGTCAAGGTGCGCTTCGAGGCGGCCAACCTGATGCAGCCGCTGCCCGACTGGCTGCCGCAGTTCGACGTGATCTTCCTGCGCAACGTGCTGATCTACTTCGACACCGAGGCCAAGGCCGAGATCCTGCGCCGGGTGCTGGGCCACCTGAAGCCGCAGGGCGTGCTGTACACAGGCCATGCCGAATCGCTGAGCAGCCTGGGCCTGCCGCTGCGCCCGCTGGGCACGGCCGTGCACACCCATGCGTAAGCCGCCGGGGCTGCGCGGCGGCTGGGCCCCCACCCAGCCGGCCGATGCGGCCCGCCCCGCGCCTGCCCCCGCGCCACTGCCGGCGCGGCCGCGCCCCGCCGGCGCCGAGTTCCAGCCGACGCGGCCGTTCAACGACTTCCAGCCCACCCGCCCGTTCAACGACTTCCAGCCGACGCGCCCGCTGGCCGATTTCCAGCCGACGCGGCCGCTGACCGACTTCCAGCCCACCTGGCCGCTGGACAGCCCGACCGCCCGCGCACCGGCACCACGGCGCCCGCCCGCGCCGGCACCCGCCCCGGCGCCACCACCGGTGGCGGTGACCGACGGCCACTGGCAGGTGCGCGGCACGCCGGGCCAGAACCTGGTGCTGATGCCCGGCCAGATGCACCTGGGCCAGCAGGTGGCCAGCCTGCGCACGCTGCTGGGCTCCTGCGTGGCGATCACGCTGTGGCATCCGGTGCGTCGCATCGGCGGCATGTGCCACTTCCTGCTGCCGCAGCGCCAGCGCCGCAACGGCGAGCCGCCCGACGGCCGCTACGGCGACGAGGCGGTGGCCGAGATGGTGCGCGCCCTGGGCGCGCTGGGCACCCAGCCGCAGGAGTACGTGGCCCACCTCTACGGCGGCGCCGACACCATGTCCGGCGTCAGCGCGGCGCGCTTCAACATCGGCGAACGCAACATCGAACAGGGCTGGTCGCTGATCGACCGCTACGGCTTCCAGCTCGACGGCGTGGACGTCGGCGAGGACATCCCGCGCACCGTGTCGCTGACGCTGGCCACCGGCGTGGTGACCATGCGCCGCGGCACCGGCCAGGCGCCCGACCACCTGCGCGGCTGAGCCGCCGCACCCGCATCCGGAGAACCCCGACCATGGCGCCCCAGCCCGCCCCGACCGCCACCGCCGGCCAACGCATCACCGCGGTGGTGGTGGACGATTCCGCCGTGGTGCGCAAGCACCTGGCCGAGCTGCTCGCGGCCGGCGGCATCGAAGTCATCGCCACCGCCAGCGACCCGCTGTTCGCCTGGCCCAAGATGGCCGCGCGCTGGCCCGACGTGGTGGTGCTGGACGTGGAGATGCCGCGCATGGACGGCATCAGCTTCCTGCGCAAGATCATGGCCGAGCGGCCGACGCCGGTGGTCATGTGCTCCACCCTGACCGAGCAGGGCGCGACCACCACGCTGCAGGCCCTGGCCGAGGGCGCGGTGGCCTTCGTCACCAAGCCCAAGCTGGGCCTGCGCGACTTCCTCACCGATCCGTCCAACGGCCTGGTGGCCTGTGTGCGGGCCGCCGCGGCCAGCAACCTGCGGGCGATGCGGCCGCGCGCGGCGGCCAGCGCACCCGCGCAGCCGCTGCCCGCCCGCCTGCCGCCGCCGGCCGCTGCGGGCGCCATGGCCGTCACCACCGACCGGGTGGTGGCCGTGGGCAGTTCCACCGGCGGCGTGCAGGCCATCGAGACGCTGCTGGTCGGCCTGCCGCGCACCGCACCGGGCATGGTCATCGTGCAGCACATGCCCGAGCGCTTCACCGGCGCGCTGGCAGAGCGGCTGAACGGCCTGTGCGCGGTGGAGGTCAAGGAAGCCAGCGATGGCGACCGCGTGGTCGACGGCCGCGTGCTGATCGCCCCGGGGGGGCGCCACATGCAGCTGCTGCGCAGTGGTGCGCAGTACCTGGTGAGCGTGCGCGACGGTCCGCTGGTCAACCGCCACAAGCCATCGGTGGACGTGCTGTTCAAGTCGGTGGCGCACTGCGCCGGTGCCAACGCGCTGGGCATCATCCTCACCGGCATGGGCGACGATGGCGCCCGCGGCCTGCGCGAGATGCGCGACGCCGGCGCCCGCACCGCGGCGCAGGACGAGGCCACCAGCGTGGTCTACGGCATGCCGCGCGAGGCGGTGCGCCTGGGCGGCGCCGAATCGGTGCTGCCGCTGGGCCAGCTGGCCGGCTGGCTGCAGCAGGCGGCCAGCCGCGGCACCCCGGCCTGAACCGCCACCGGCACAGATGACCGGCCAACACGCCGCTGATCGGTGCTTTGCCCGCCGCCGGTTCACGCCAGCATGCCGCTGCATGGTGCCGGCAGTCCGCCCGCACCGCCGACCCCCGCGCCCATGACCGATTCCACTGCACCCCAGACGTCCGACACCGGCTCCGGCCGCTGGACCCGTGGCCTGATGGCCCCGGGCGCACGGCTGATGTTCTCGCTGCGCATGCGCAACAAGCTGGCCCTGCTGGCGGTGTCGGTGCTGCTGCCGATGGCCGTGCTGATGGCCCTGTCGCTGCAGCTGCAGTGGGAGCTGCGCCGCACCACCCAGGCCGAGCTGCAGGGCACGGCCGTGGTCGAGCGGCTGCTGCCGCTGATGCTGGAGGTGCAGAAGCACCGCGGGCTGCACGAGCGCGTGCTGCGCGGCGATGCCGCCGCCATGCCGCAGCGTGGCGATGCACGCACCGCGCTGAAGAGCGCCGTCGAGCGGCTGGACACCGTGCTGGCCCAGCCGATGGACTACCGGCTCGACGACGCCTGGTCACCGCTGCGCAGCCAGCTGCTGGGCCTGGCACAGGACGGCATGGCCGGCCCACCGGATGCCGCCTTTGCCAGCCACACCCGGCTGGTGGACGCCATCCGCCAGCTGGCCCTGCTCAATGGCGACCGCTCCGGCCTGGTGCTGGACCCGCTGCCGCGCAGCTACTACCTCAGCCTGCTGCTGGTCGACACCGTGCCGGTGACGCTGGAGGCGATGGCCGTGGCCCGCGGCATCGGTGCCG
This sequence comes from Pseudaquabacterium pictum, assembly GCF_005403045.1. Classification (GTDB taxonomy): domain Bacteria; phylum Pseudomonadota; class Gammaproteobacteria; order Burkholderiales; family Burkholderiaceae_C; genus Pseudaquabacterium; species Pseudaquabacterium pictum. The sequence goes on along the minus strand of NZ_BJCL01000006.1, from coordinate 201,053 downwards.
CCCAGATGACGCAGGCGCAGACCGGCAGGCAGGCCGGCGATGCCGGCGCCGACCCGGCTGCCCGCGACCGCCGTGCCCTGCTGATCGGCCAGGTGGCGCTGGTGCGGCGCAACATCGACGAACTGGCCACCCGGGTGGCCTACTACGAGCGCCACGGCGGCGAGGCCCTGCGCGCCTGGCCGGCCACGCGGGATGCGATGCAACGCCTGGCGCGTCAGGTCGATCAGCTGGCCGCCAGCGACAACCCGGGCGGCACCAGCGCCGACTTCTTCGACCAGGCCACCGCCGCGCTGGACCAGTTGCATGGCCTGGCCAACGAGGCCTCGGTGGACCTGCAGAACCTGCTGCGCAGCCGGGCCGACGCGCACCGGCAACAGATCGCGCTGCAGGCTGCCGCCTTCGTGGCCTGCACGCTGCTGCTGGCCTACCTGCTGCTGTCGCTGCACGTCACCTTCCAGGCCTCGCTGCGCACGCTGCGCCGCGGCACCGACGCCATGGCCAGCGGCGACCTGGCCCACCGCACCACGGTGCACGGCAGCGACGAGCTGGCCGAGATCGGCCACCAGGTCGATGCCACCTGCGCCCAGCTGTCGGGCATGGTGGCCGAGATCCGCAGCAGCGCGGCGCTGGTCAACCTGGCTGGCAGCCAGGTGGCCGACGGCAGCCAGCGCCTGTCGCAGCGCACCGACGAGCAGGCCGGCAGCCTGCGCAGCTCGGTCGTCGCCATCGGCCAGCTCAGCAGCGGCGTGGCACAGAACGCCGAAGCCGCACGCGCGCTGGACAGCCTGACCGAGACCCTGTTCCAGGAAGCCGAGCAGGGCCACGCCGCGATGGCCGACACCGTCGCCGCCATGGCCCGCATGCAGGAGGCCGCCGAGCGCATGGCCGAGGTGGTGGCGGTGATCGACGATGTGGCCTTCCAGACCGGCATGCTGTCGCTGAATGCCGCCGTCGAGGCGGCCCGCGCCGGCGAGTCCGGCAAGGGCTTTGCCGTGGTGGCCAGCGAGGTGCGCCACCTGGCGCGCCGCTGCGCCGAATCGGCCGACGAGATCCGCGCGCTGATCGGCAACGCCGCCAGCCAGGCCGATGTCTCGGCGGGCAAGCTGCGCCATGTGGCCGGCACGCTGGACACCATCGTCGGCGGCGTGCGCGAGGTCTCGGGCAAGCTGCGCTCGATCTCCACCGCCAGCACCCAGCAGAGCGCCGGCCTGGGCGAGGTGACCGAGAACGTCGGCAACCTCGACAAGATCACCCGCGAGAACGCGGCGCTGGTGGAGATGTCGGCCAGCGCGTCCAACACCCTGGTGGAGCGGGCGCACAAGCTGCGCGAGGCGGTGGTGTCGATGCGGCTGCGGCAGGCCTCGGCCGACGAGGCCCACGGCCTGGTGGAGGCGGCGGTGGCGCACATCGAGGCCGTGGGCCGCGACCGTGCCTTTGCCGATTTCCATGCCGCAGGCAGCCGTTTCATCGACCGCGACCTGTACATCTTCGTGATGGACCGCAACGGCATGATCAGCGTGTTCGGCAGCAAGCCGATGCTGGTGGGCCAGCCCTCCAGCGCCATCCCCGGGCTGGAGGCGGTGAGCTTCCTGGAGAAGGCCTGGGCCGCAGCCGACAGCGGCGGCGGCTGGATCCAGTACGACGTGGTCAGCCCCGGCACCCGGCAGGTGACGCCCAAGGAATCGTTCATCCTGCCGCTGGGCAGCAGCGAGTTCATCGGCTGCGGCGCCTACCGGCGCGAGCAGGGCACCAGCCCCGCCGCCCTGATGGCGCGCCGCCATGCCGGCGCCACCGCCTGACATGGCCGCGCCCGCGGCCAAGGCGCCGCAGCAGCACCTGCGCTGGATGATGCACGGCGCGCTGGCGCTGATTGCGCTGCTGATGGCGCTGGCCTGCTGGAGCGCGTGGCGCGGCGAGCAGCGCCGCAGCGCCGACGGCGAGCTGATCCGCCTGGCCGGCGCCCAGGCCATGCTGGCACAGCGCATCGCGCTGCTGGCCGGTGCCGGCGGCGCCGACGGGCTGGCCGCGCTGGACACCGCGCTGGCCCGCGCCCAGCAGGACGCGCTGCGCATCGAGACCCTGCTGGATGCCTATGACGAACGCCGGCTGGCACTGCTGCCACCGGCACTGACGGCGGCCGTGCGCCGCTGGCAGGACAGCCGCGAGCGCCTGTGGTACCGGGCGCAGCTGCCGGTGCGGCCTGCCGACCCCGGCGCGCCCGCCGCCGCCACGCCGCGGCAGCTGCAGGCCGAGGCCGAGCAGGCGCTGGACGCGGCCGACGCGCTGGTGCAGCAGATCCAGGTGCATGCCAGCCACAAGGCGGCCGAGGCGCAGCAGCGCCTGGCCACCGTGGCCGCGCTGGGCGGCCTGCTGCTGCTGGGGCTGGCCGGCGGCGTGGTGGAGCCGATGGCCCGGCGGCTGCGCCGCCAGCATGAGCGATTGACGGCGCAGGCCGAGCAGGTTGCCCGCCTGGCCCTGGTGGCCCAGCACACCCACAACGCGGTGGTCATCACCGATGCGCAGCGCCGCATCGTCTGGGTCAACGAGGCCTTCACCCGCGTCAGCGGCCATGCGCTGCACGAGGCGGTGGGCCGGTCGCCCGGCGCACTGCTGCAGACCACCGAGACCGACGCCGCCACTGTGGCCCGCATGCGTGCGGCCTTCGCCGCCGGCCAGGGCGTGCGGGTGGAGCTGCTGAACCGCGGCAAGACCGGCCGCAGCTACTGGCTGGACATCGACATCCAGCCGCTGCGCGGCGCCGATGGCCAGGTCAGCGGCTACATCGCGGTGGAGACCGAGATCACCGAGCAGGTCTACCAGCGCCAGCGCCTGCGCGCCCTGCTCGACGCCCTGCCGGCCGGCATGGTGGAGCACGATGCCAGCGGCGCCATCGTCGATGCCAACCGCGCCGCCGAGCAGGTGCTGGGCCTCAGCCGCGACCAGCTGTTCGGCCGCACGCCGGTGGATGCACGCTGGCGCACGGTGCATGACGACCTGAGCCCCTGTCCCGGGGACCAGCATCCGGCAGCCCGCTCGCTGCGCGACGGCAGCAGCGTGCGTGGTGCCAGCCTGGGCGTGGTCACGCCCGATGGCGAGCAGCGCTGGCTGCTGGTCAACAGCGAGCCGCTGCGCACCCCGCATGGCGCGGTGCACGGCGCGGTGGCCTGCTTCGTCGACGTGACCGAACAGCGTGCCCAGCGCACCCTGCTGCAGATGGCGCTGCGGGCGGCCGACATCGGCACCTGGGAGTGGCGGCCCGACACCGGCCAGCGCCAGTGGAGCGCGGTCAGCTGCCAGATGCTGGGCTACCAGCCCGACGAGATGGCGCGCCTGCTGCCGCGCTGGCACGACCTGATCCACCCCGACGACCGGTCCGTGGTCGAAGCCAGCGTGCGCGACCACATCGCCGACCCGGCGCTGCCGATGCGCTTCGACCTGCGTGTGCGCCACCGCGCCGGCCACTGGGTGTGGCTGCAGTCCTACGGCAGCGTGGTCGAGCGGGACGCCGCCGGCAGCGCCTGCCGCCTGGTGGGCGTGCACATCGACATCAGCGAACGCAAGCGCCAGGAGCAGCAGCTGCGCGACAGCGCCACCCACGATGCCCTCACCGGCCTGCCCAACCGCGCCGCGCTGATGCCGGCGCTGCAGCAGGCACTGGCGCAGTGGCGGGCCGACCCCGGCCGCCACTTCGGCCTGATGTTCCTGGACTTCGACCGCTTCAAGCAGGTCAATGACACGCTGGGCCATGCCGCCGGCGACGAGCTGCTGCGCCAGATCGCCGAGCGGCTGCAGGGCGCGCTGCGCGATGGCGCCGGCGGCCGAGTGCCCGACACCGTGGCCCGCAACGCCACGCCCACTGCGGCACGGCTGGGTGGCGACGAGTTCGTGGTGCTGCTGTCCGACCTGCGCAGCCCGGCCGATGCCGGCCTGGTGGCCGAGCGGCTGCTGCAGGTGCTGGCGCGGCCGTACGCGCTGCGCGGCCAGCGGCTGCACAGCAGCGCCAGCATCGGCGTGGTGACCTCGGCACAGCCGATCACCGATGCCGACAGCCTGCTGCGCGACGCCGACACCGCGATGTACGAGGCCAAGCGTGCCGGCCGCGGCCGCTGGGTGCTGTTCGAACCACGCATGCAGACCCAGGTGGTGCAGCGCGCCACGCTGGAAGCGGACCTGCACGAGGCCCTGGTGCGCGACGAGCTGTTTGTCGTCTACCAGCCGGTGCTGGCGCTCGGCGGACCGGGTGCCAGCACCGGCTGCGCCGGCGTAGAGGCCCTGGTGCGCTGGCGCCACCCCGAGCGCGGCCTGGTGGCGCCGGGCCAGTTCATCGGCGTGGCCGAGGAGGCCGGCCTGATCGGCGCGGTGGGCCTGTTCGTGCTGCGCAGTGCCTGCGAGCAATACATGCGCTGGCAGCTGGACCTGGGGCCGCAGGCGCCGGGCGTGCTGGCAGTGAACCTGTCGGTGGCGCAGCTGCGCCAGCCCGATCTGGTGGACCAGGTGGGCCGGGTGCTGGCCGATTGCGCCATGCCGGCGGCCTGCCTGCAGCTGGAGGTGACCGAGAGCCTGGCCGCGCAGGACCCGACTTCGCTGGCCCGGCTGCGCGGGCTCAAGGCCCTGGGCGTGGGCCTGGTGCTCGACGACTTCGGCACCGGCTATTCGTCGCTGTCCTGCCTGCACCAGCTGCCGGTGGACACGGTGAAGATCGACCGCAGCTTCATCGCCGAGGCCGAGCGCAGCGGCTACCACCGTGCGCTGATCGAGGCCACGGTGCGGGTGGCCCGCACCCTGCGCATGACCACGGTGGCCGAGGGCATCGAGACCGCCGCCCAATCGGCCCTGGTGCAGGACCTGGGCTGCGACCTGGGCCAGGGCTACTGGCACTGCCGGCCGCTGGAGGCCGAGGCGCTGACACCCTGGCTGGCCGGCCGGCCGGCGCCGCGGCGGCCGGCAGCGCCGCCGCTGCAGCTGGTCTCGGGCGGCTGACCGGCGGGCGATCAGTCGCGGTCGGCGGCGGCCAGCGGCGGCAGGGCTGCGCCGGCAGCGGCCGCCGGCACCGGCGTGGGTGCAGGCCGCCTGTCGCGCACCAGGTAGCTGTAGATCACCGGCACCACCACCAGGGTGAGCAGGGTGCTGGTGATCACGCCGCCGATGATGGCCCGGCCCATCGGCGCCTGGATCTCGCCGCCGTCGTTCAGCGCCAGCGCCATCGGCAGCATGCCGAAGACCATGGCCGCGGTGGTCATCACGATCGGCCGCATGCGGATCAGCCCGGCCTGCAGCAGTGCGTCGGCCACGGTGGCGCCGGCCTGGCGGGCATGGTTGGCGAAGTCCACCAGCAGGATGGCGTTCTTGGTCACCAGGCCCATCAGCATCACCAGGCCGATCATGCTGAACACATTGAGCGTGCTGCGCCAGAACAGCAGCGCCAGCATGACGCCAATGAGCGCGAGGGGCAGGCTGGCCATGATCGCGATGGGCTGCAGGAAGCTGCCGAACTGGCTGGCCAGCACGATGTAGATGAAGATCACCGCCAGCGCCATCGCGCCCAGCAGGCCGCTGAAGGCCTCGGCCTGCTGCTGCATCTGTCCGCCGATGTCGAAGCTGTAGCCCGGCGGCAGCGTGGTGGCCTTGATCAGCTTCTGCACGTCCTCGCCCACGTCGCCGGGGCTGCGGTCCTTGACGCCTGCGAACACCGCCTCGCGGCGCTGCAGGTTCTGGCGGCGGATGATCTCGGGGTTGAACACCTCGGTAATGTCGGCCACCGTCTCCAGCGCGATCGGCGTGCCGTCCTTGGCAAAGGCCACCGGCAGCTGGCGCAGCTGGGCCACGCGCTCGCGCTGGGTCTCGTTCAGCCGCAGCACCACCTCCACCTGGTTGCCGTCGGGCGTGGTCCAGTAGGTGGCGGTCTCGCCGTTGACGTAGGCGCGCAGGCTGCTGGCCAGCTGCGGCGCGGTCAGGCCCAGTTCACGCACCGCGCCGGGCTTCAGCCGCACCGCATAGGCCGGCAGGCCGGGCTTGACGCTGGACTCCACGTCCACCACGCCAGGGATCTTCTTGACCTTCTCGGCGAACTCCTGCGCCACCTTGGCCAGGCCCTCCGGGTCGGTGCCCAGGATGGCCACGTAGATCGGCCGGTCGAAGCCCACCGACACATCGATGCCGGGGATCTTGGCGATGGCCTCGCGCATCGCGTCTTCCACCTGCTTCTGGCTGCGCTTGCGCTCCTTGCGGTCCTTCAGCGCGATGTTGAGCCACGACTGGTTGCGCTGGCCGGCGCCGCCCACCCAGGTGGAGACGGTGGCCACCTCGGGCAGGGCCCGCACGATGGCTTCGACCTGCTGCACCTTCTCGTCGGTGCGGGCCAGGCTGCTGCCCACCGGCATGGTGAGCTTGAGCTGGGTGTAGCCCTGGTCGGTCTGCGGCACGAATTCGCTGCCCACCAGCGGCGCCAGGCCCAGCGCCAGCACGAAGCTGCCGATGCCCACCGCCATCACCACGCCGCGCGGCGTGAAGGTGGCCCGCCGCCAGTGGCGCGGCCCCTGCTGCAGTCGGTGGCCGTCGGGCCCGAAGCCGCGGCCGAAGGCGGGCAGCCAGAGCTTCCAGCGCCGGCCCGAGAACACCCAGTGGATCAGGCGTTCATACACGACGTGCAGCAGGTCCATGCCGCGGTCGGTGGCGCGGATGGCATGGCCGAGCACCGGCACGTTCTTCAGCCGGGTGGCCGGCGGGTCGTGCCAGATCGACGACAGCATCGGGTCCAGCGTGAAGCTGACGAACAGGCTGACCAGCACCGCCACCACCACGGTGATGCCGAAGGGGTGGAAGAACTTGCCGATGATGCCGCCCATGAAGGCCACCGGCACGAACACCGCGCACAGCGCGAAGGTGGTGGCCATCACCGCCAGGCCGATCTCATCGGTGCCCACGCGGGCGGCGGTGATGTGGTCCTTGCCCATCTGCACATGGCGCACGATGTTCTCGCGCACCACGATGGCATCGTCGATCAGCAGGCCGATGCACAGCGAGAGCGCCATCATCGTCATGAAGTTCAGCGTGAAGCCGAAGGCATAGACGGCGATGAAGCTGGAGATCACCGCGATCGGCAGCGTCAGCCCGGTGATGATGGTCGAGCGCCAGCTGTGCAGGAACAGGAAGACGATGGCCACGGTCAGCGCCGCGCCTTCGATCAGCGTGTGGCGCAGCCCGTCCAGCGAGCCCTTGACCCAGTCGCTGCTGGCGTAGATCAGCCGCAGCTCCACATCGGGCGGCAGGTTCTTGCGCAACTCGTCCATGGCCTGCTTGACCGCGTCGCCGGTGTTGACGATGTTGGCGTCCTGCTGCTTGAAGACGCTGAAGTTGATCGCACGCTGGCCGTTGATGCGGGCCACCGAGTCGGGCTCCTTCTCGCGCTCGACCAGCTGGCCGACATCGCCCAGCGTCAGCGCCAGGCCGTTGCGGCGGGCCACCACCAGCTGCTCGAACTGCTTGGGATCACGCACCCGGCCTTCCACCCGCAGCAGCGCGTCCTGCACCGGGTCGCTGAGCAGGCCCACCGGCTGGTCGGCATTGGCCTCGCGCAGCGCGGTGGCGATGTCGGCCGGCGTCACGCCGTAGGCACGCAGGCGCACCGGGTCCAGGTCGATGCGCACCTCGCGCACCGTCAGCCCGCTCACGTCCACCCGGGCCACGCCGGGCACCCGCTGCAGGCGCTTGCTGACCTGCTCGTCGGCCAGGATCGACAGCTCGCGCGGCGACCGCTTGGCCGACAGCAGCGCCATCTCCACCACCGGCTGGGCGTTGTCGTTGTTCCAGCGCTCGATGGTGGGCGCGCGGGCATCCTTGGGCAGGCTGGACTGCACCGCCGAGACGCGGTCGCGGATGTCCTGCATCGCGCGGCCCATGTCGGCGTCCAGCGCGAACTCGATGCTCATCTCGCCGATGCCCTCGCGCGAGCGGGAGGTGATGCGCTTGACACCGGCGATGCTGTTGACCGCCTCCTCCAGCGGCTTCATCAGCTCGCGCTCCACCGCCTCGGGCGAGGCACCGGGGTAGCGCACGTTCAGCTGCGCGCCGGGGAAGCTGATGTCGGGCATCTGCTCCACGCCCAGCTTGGCATAGGAGAACAGGCCCAGCACGCACAGCGCCACCATCACCATGGCAGCGAAGACCGGGTTGTTGATCGAGACGCGGGTCATCCACATGGTGGATCTCCTAGCGCAGCGGCGACGCGCTGGCCGCCGTGGCCGCAGACGCCACCGCCGGCCCGCTGGCCGTGGCAGGCGGCGCGCTGCCGGTGACCAGGGCCTGCGCGCCTTCACGCAGGTTGTCGAAGCGCGAGCCCAGCACCCGGGCATCGGCGCCGATGCCGTCCAGCACCTCGATGCGGCCGCCGGCCTCGTCGCGGCGGCCCAGGGTGACCGCGCGGCGCGCCAGCTTGCCGCCCTCGATCACCCAGACATGGCTCTGGCCCGCGGTGCTGCCCACTGCCGTCACCGGCAGCAGCAGGCGCTGGCGGTCGTCGGGCAGCAGCACCTCGCCGATGGCGTACTGGCCGGCGCGCAGCCGCTCGTCCGCATTGGCCAGCGCCACGGTCACGCCGATCGACCGGGTGCCGGCCTCGGCCGCGGGGGCGATGCGGGCCAGCTGGCCGGTGAGCGCGCCGTCCAGGCCCTCCACCGTCACCCGCACCGCCATGCCCGGCTGCAGGCGCGCCACCTCGTGCGTGCCGACGCTGGCGGCCAGCTCCAGCCGGGCCAGGTCGACGATGGTCAGCACCTGCTGCTCGGCCGACACCTTCTCGCCGGGCAGCACATGGCGCCTGGCCACGATGCCGGCGATCGGCGCCACCAGGCTGGCATCGCGCTGGCCGACGCGGGTGGTCTCCAGCGTGGCCTGGGCCGCCGCCAGCGCGGCGCGGGCGGTGTCGACCTGGGCGCGGGAGCTGTCCAGCGCATTCGGCGAGATGAAGTTCTGCGCTGCCAGCCGTTCGTTGCTGGCATGCGTGCGCTCGGCCTGGGCCAGGGTGGCGCGGGCGGAGTCCAGCAGTGCGCTGCGCTCGGCGATGCGCGGCGCCAGCTCGGCCATGTCGATGCGGCCCAGCACCTGGCCGGCCCTGACGCGGTCGCCCTCGGCCACCGTGAGCGCCAGCAGCGTGCCCGAGGTGCGGGCCCGCAGCAATGCGGTGTTGGGTGCCACCAGCGGGCCGGAGAAGGCGATGCGCTCGGGCAGCGCGGCGCGTTGCGGCTGCACCACCTCGTTGCTGCGGAACTCCAGCGGCGGCGCCGAGGCGGCTGCACCCGGCTTGCCGGCGGCCGCCTGGGCGTTGCCGCCCGGTGCACTGCCCGGCTTCATCGCCACCCAGGCGCCCGCGGCCAACGCCAGCACCACCACCCCGCCCACTGCGATCCACGCTTGTCTGCGCATGTCCTGCCCTCCAGAAGCGGCGCGAGTGTAGGCCGCGGCCCGTGACGCGACCGCCATCATGCGACGGAATGCACCCGGCGCGGACCAACTGCAGGCGCGGCGGATCGACCGCCGAAGTGATGGCGCCGGTTCGGCCGGTTCAGTGCCGGGCAGCCGCCTGCTCGGCGCGCCAGGCCAGACCCACGCAGCCCAGGGCCAGCAGGCCGGCCAGCATGGCCGCGCCATACAGCGCGCCGAAGCCGGCCCGCTCGATCAGCCAGCCGCCGCCCACGCCGCCCAGCAGGCCCGACAGGCCGTAGCCCAGCGCCGAGTACAGCGCCTGGCCGCGGCCGCGCAGCCGCCCGGGGAAGTGCCGGCTGACCAGCGCGATGCAGGCCGCATGGTGGCCGGCAAAGGTGATGGCATGGGTGAGCTGCGCCAGCACCAGCACCACCGGCTGCGCGCCGGCCAGCGCCATGGCGGCAAAGCGCAGCGCGGTCACGCCGGCGGCCAGCGCCAGCCAGCCGTGCAGCGACAGCCGGTTGAACCAGCGGCCCTGCAGACGGAAGAACAGCACCTCCACCGCCACCGACACCGCCCAGGCCAGGCCCACGGCCTGCTTGCCGTAGCCGCTGTCCACCAGGTACAGCGACAGGAAGGCGTACAGGCTGGTGTGGGCCAGCACGGTGAAGAACACCGAGGCGAAGAACCAGGCCACCGCCGGCTGGCGCAAGAGCGGCAGCACCGGCGGCGGCGGCACGCCGGTGTGGCGCTCCTCATGGCCGCTGGGCAGGCGCCAGGCCACCGCCAGCAGGGTGGCGTTCAGCCCCAGCACCAGCCAGGGGAAGGCGCCGATGCCCAGCGGCTGCAGCAGCACACCGGCCGCCACCACCGCGGCGATGAAGCCGACCGAGCCCCACATGCGCACCCGGCCGTAGCGGCTGGTGTCCATGCCGTTGGGGCCGGTCAGCAGCTGCGACAGCGCCGCCTCGGCCAGCGGCACGATGCCACCGTTGCTGATGAACAGCAGCGCCACCAGGGCCGGGATCAGTGCGGCCGTCAGCCAGGCAGCCTGGCCAGTGGGCGTAGCGGCCAACCAAGGTGCCAGCGCCAGGCCGGCCGCGCCCAGCACGCAGCCGGCGGCGGCCAGCCGGATCAATGCCACCCGGGCGCCGCTGTGGTCGGCCGCCCAGCTCCAGGCATAGGGCGCCAGCAGCCGGGTCCAGCTCTGCAGCGAGGCGATGGCGCCGATGGCCAGCGTCGACATGCCCAGCGCCTGGAACCACAGCGGGGCGTACGGGTTGAACAGCCCGATGGTGGCGAAGTAGGCCAGCCACAGGCCGGCAAAGGCGCGCAGCGGGCGCTGGGGTGTCGGCGCGGCGGCGGTGCTCACCCGCCGGCGGCACCCGGCGTCTGTGTCGGCACTTGGGCCGGCACGGCGGGCGTGGCCAGCTGCACATCACCGCACTGGGCGCGGTGCAGCAGGGCATGGTCCATCAGCACCAGGGCGAGCAGGCTCTCGGCGATCGGCGTGGCGCGGATGCCCACGCAGGGGTCGTGGCGGCCGAAGGTCTCCACCTGGGTGGGCGCGCCGGCACGGTCGATGCTGGCCTTGGGCGTGCGGATCGAGCTGGTGGGCTTGATGGCGATGCGCACCACCAGGTCCTGCCCGGTGCTGATGCCGCCCAGCACGCCGCCGCCGTGGTTGCTGGCGAAGCCGGCGGGGGTGATCTCGTCGCCATGGTGGCTGCCGCGCTGGGCCACCACGCCGAAACCGTCGCCGATCTCCACGCCCTTGACCGCGTTCAGGCCCATCATCGCGAAGGCGATGTCGGCGTCCAGCCTGTCATAGAGCGGCTCGCCCAGGCCGGGCGGCACGCCGTGGGCGCGCACCTCGATGCGGGCGCCGCAGCTGTCGCCCGCCTTGCGCAGGGTGTCCATGTAGGCCTCCAACTGCGGCACGATGCCGGCGTTGGGGGCGTAGAACGGGTTCAGCGGGATCTGCGCCGCATCCTCGAACGGGATGGCGATCTCGCCGAGCTGGCTCATCCAGCCGCTGAAGGTGGTGCCGTGCTGCTGGCGCAGCCACTTGCGGGCCACCGCGCCGGCGGCCACGGTGGGCGCGGTGAGCCGCGCCGAGCTGCGGCCGCCGCCGCGCGGATCGCGCACGCCGTACTTGCGCCAGTAGGTGTAGTCGGCATGGCCGGGGCGGAAGGTGTCGAGGATGTTGCCGTAGTCCTTGCTGCGCTGGTCGGTGTTGCGGATCAGCAGGCAGATCGGCGTGCCAGTGGTCAGGCCCTCGTAGACGCCGCTGAGGATCTCGACCTGGTCGGCCTCGTTGCGCTGGGTGACGTGCCGGCTGGTGCCGGGGCGGCGGCGGTCCAGCTCGGGCTGGATGTCCTCGACGCCCAGCGCCAGCCCGGGCGGGCAGCCGTCGATCACGCAGCCGATGGCCGGGCCGTGGCTTTCGCCGAAGTTGGTGACGCGGAACAGGGTGCCGAAGGTGCTGCCGGGCATGGGAAACCGTCCAAAAAGAAAGGGCCCACGCAGCCGCGCCGGCCCCTGCCATTGTCGCAGCCGTGGGCGTCAGAGCTTCGGCGAATCGGCGCCTTCCTCTTCCTGCGGCCAGTCGCGGATGTAGGCCTTGAGCATGCGGTTCTCGAAATCCTGGCCATCGACCACCGCCTTGGCCACGTCGTAGAACGAGATCACGCCCATCAGCGTCTTGCCATCCAGCGCCGGCATGTAGCGGGCGTGGCGGCCCAGCATCATGCGGCGCACCTCGTCGATCTCGGTCTCGGGGGTGCAGGTGAGCGGGGCGTCGTCCATCACCGTGCGCACCGTCAGCGTGCCCACGGCGCCACCGTTGCGGCAGATGCCGGCGATCACCTCGCGGAAGGTGAGCATGCCCACCAGGTCGCCGTATTCCATGACGACCAGCGAGCCGATGTCGTGCTCGGCCATCGTGGCCACGGCCTCGGCCAGGGGCTGGGCGGGCGAGACAGTGAACAGCGTGTTGCCCTTGACACGCAGGATGTCGCTGACTTTCATGGGGAATCTCCTGGGGTGAGGCGCCCGGTGTGCCGCAGGGCGGATGGAAAAACATAGCACACAATCTGCGGCCACGACACCCTGGCGCGCCCCCGGGACGCCCCCTGCACATGGCTGGTTACAGCGATCCCGGTTTCGACACCCTGGCCCTGCACGCCGGTGCCACGCCCGACCCCACCACCGGCGCCCGCGCCACGCCCATCCACCTGAGCACCAGCTTCGTGTTCCAGAGCAGCGAGCATGCCGCCTCGCTGTTCAACATGGAGCGCTCGGGGCATGTGTACAGCCGCATCAGCAACCCCACCACCGCGGTGCTGGAAGAACGCATCGCGGCGCTGGAAGGCGGCGCCGGGGCGATTGCCACCGCCAGCGGCCAGGCGGCGCTGCACCTGGCGATTGCCACGCTGGCGGGAGCCGGCCACCACATCGTGGCCAGCAGTGCGCTGTACGGCGGCAGCCACAACCTGCTGGACTACACGCTGCGGCGCTTCGGCATCAGCACCACCTTCGTCAAGCCCGGTGACATCGATGCCTGGCGCGCCGCCATCCGGCCCGAGACCCGGCTGCTGTTCGGCGAAACCCTGGGCAACCCGGGGCTGGACGTGCTGGACATCCCCACCATCAGCGCCATCGCCCATGAGGCCAGGCTGCCGCTGCTGGTCGACAGCACCTTCACCCCGCCCTGGCTGCTGAAGCCCTTCGACCACGGCGCGGACCTGATCTTCCACTCGGCCACCAAGTTCCTGTCGGGCCACGGCACGGTGGTGGGCGGGCTGCTGGTGGATTCGGGCGCGTTCGACTGGGCCGCCTCGGGCCGCTTCCCGGAGCTGAGCGAACCCTACGACGGCTTCCACGGCATGGTGTTCAGCGAAGAGAGCACGGTGGGCGCCTTCCTGCTGCGCGCCCGGCGCGAGGGCCTGCGGGATTTCGGCGCCTGCATGAGCCCGCACACCGCCTGGCTGATCCTGCAGGGCATCGAGACCCTGCCGCTGCGCATGGCCCGCCATGTGGAGAACACCCGCAAGATCGTCGAGATGCTGGCCGCCCACCCGATGGTGGCGCGTGTCGGCTACCCCGAGCTGGAAGGCCACCCCAGCCACGCCTTGGCGAAGACGCTGCTGCCCCGCGGCTGCGGCGCGGTGTTCAGCTTCGACCTGAAGGGCAGCCGCACGCAGGGCGTGGCCTTCATCGAGGCGCTGAAGCTGTTCTCGCACCTGGCCAATGTGGGCGATTGCCGCAGCCTGGTCATCCACCCGGCCAGCACCACCCACTTCCGAATGGACGACGCGGCACTGGGCCGCGCCGGGATCGGCCCGGGCACCATCCGGCTGTCGATCGGCCTGGAAGATGCGGCCGACCTGATCGACGACCTGAAGCGGGCGTTGAAGGTGGCGGAGAAGGCGGCATGAACATCGATGTGAACGGGCAGCTTGCCCACGTCTACACCGGCGGCAAGCCCTTCGACCCGGCCCTGCCCTGCGTGGTCTTCATCCACGGCGCGCTGCACGACCACAGCGTGTGGACCCTGCTGGCCCGGTGGTGCGCCCACCACGGCCACGGCGTGCTGGCGCTGGATCTGCCCGGCCACGGCCAGAGCGCCGGTCCGGTGCTGCCCAGCGTGGAAGCCACCGCCGACTGGCTGCTGGCCCTGCTGGCCGCCGCCGGCGTGCAGCGCGACGGCCAGGTCACGCTGGTGGGCCACAGCATGGGCTCGCTGATCGGCCTGGAGGCCGCGGCGCGGCAGCCGGCGCTGGTCGGCCGCCTGGTGATGGTGGGCACGGCCTACCCGATGAAGGTGTCCGAAGCCCTGCTGACCACCGCCCGCGACACGCCGCTGAAGGCCATCGACATGGTCAATGCCTTCTCGATCAGCACGCTGGCGGCCAAGCCCAGCTACCCCGGCCCGGGCATGTGGCTGCACGGCAGCAACCGGGCTTTGATGCGTCGCAGTCTGGCCGGCCCGAACGCGACCGGCTGCGCCGTCAACCTGTTCCACCATGATTTCAGCGTCTGCGACGCCTACACCGGCGGGCTGGACGCCGCGGCGAAGGTGACTGCCGAGGTGACGCTGGCCCTCGGCAACGCCGACCAGATGACGCCGCCACGCGCCACCCGCGAGATCGCGGCGGCGCTGAAGGCCAAGGTGGTCACCCTGCCGTCGGGCCACAGCCTGCCGGCCGAGGCGCCGGACGAACTGCTGGCGGCCTTGCGCGGCGCCCTCGCCTAAATTAGGCGGTCAATCAGGCGGTCAGCCGCGGCCGCAGCTCGGCCAGCATCTCCGCCACCATCGCCCGCAAGTCGTAGTGCGGCGCCCAGCCCCAGTCGCGCCGGGCCAGGCGGTCGTCGATGGATTGCGGCCAGCTGTCGGCGATCGCCTGGCGGAAATCGGGCGCGCAGTCCAGCTGGAAGCCGGGCACCAGCCGGGCGATCTCGGCCGCGATCTCGGCCGGCGTGAAGCTGAAGGCGGCCAGGTTGTAGCCGCCACGCTCGGTGATCGCATCGGCCGGCGCATCCATCAGCGCCAGCGTGGCGCGGATGGCATCGGGCATGTACATCATCGGCAGCCGGGTGTCGGCGCGCAGGAAGCTGGTGTAGCGGCCGCGTTGCAGCGCGCCGTGGAAGATGTCGACGGCATAGTCGGTGGTGCCGCCGCCGGGCGGCGTCTTCCAGCTGATCAGGCCCGGGTAGCGCAGGCTGCGCACGTCCACGCCGTGCTTGGCGTGGTACCAGGCGCACCAGCGCTCGCCCGCCAGCTTGCTGATGCCGTAGACGGTGCCGGGGTCCATCACCGTGTGCTGGGGCGCATCGGCCGGCGTGCCGGGGCCGAAGGCGGCGATGCTGCTGGGCCAGAACACCCGCTGCAGCTTGGCGGTGCGGGCCAGTTCCAGCACGTTCAGCAGCCCGGTCATGTTCAGGTGCCAGGCCCACTGCGGATGCTGCTCGCCGCTGGCCGACAGCGCCGCGGCCAGCAGGTAGACCTGGGTGATGCCGTGGCGCTTGACGGCCGCCGCCAGCGCGGCGGCATCGGTCACGTCCAGCGCTTCATGGCGCAGTCCGGGCACACGGCCTTGCGGTGCCAGGTCGCTGGTGACCACGGCGGCATCGCCATGGCGGCGGGCCAGGGCCTCGGCCAGCTCGGTGCCGATCTGGCCATTGGCGCCGATGATGAGGATCTTCGGTGTGCTCACTTCAGCAACCCCAGTTCACGGCCGGCCTGGGTGAAGGCGGCCACCGCGGTTTCCAGCTGCGGCCGGCTGTGCGCCGCGCTCATCTGCACCCGGATGCGCGCCTGCCCCCGTGGCACCACCGGGAAGAAGAATCCCACCACGTAGACGCCCAGGTCCAGCAGGCGTGCGGCCAGCCGCTGGGCCACCACGGCGTCATGCACCATGATGGGCACGATCGGGTGGTCGCCCGGCTTGATGTCGAAGCCCGCCGCGGCAATGGCCTGGCGGAAGTAGGCCGTGTTGGCATGCACCCGGTCGCGCAGGGTGGTGTCGGCCTCCAGCAGGTCCAGCACCGCGATGCTGGCGCCCGCGATCGCCGGCGCCAGGGTGTTGCTGAACAGGTACGGCCGCGAGCGCTGGCGCAGCAGCTCGATCACCGCCGCCGGCCCGGCGGTGAAGCCGCCCGAGGCGCCGCCCAGGGCCTTGCCCAACGTGCCGGTGATGATGTCGACGCCCGACTGGCCATTGACCAGCAGCCCGCGGTGCTCATGCGTGCCACGGCCGGTGGCACCCATGAAGCCGGTGGCATGGCATTCGTCGATGGCCAGCAGCGCGTTGAATTCATCGCACAACCGGCGCATCACATCCAGCTGCGCCACCGTGCCGTCCATCGAGAACACGCCGTCGGTGAACACCAGGATGTGCCGCGCGCCGCCCGCCCGCGCCGACGCCAGCTGGGCCCGCAGGTCGTCCATGTCGTTGTGCGCGAAGCGCCGGCGCTCGGCCTTGCACAGGCGGATGCCGTCGATGATGGATGCGTGGTTCAGCGTATCGCTGATCACCACGTCGCCCTCGCCCAGCAGCGGCTCGAACAGGCCGCCGTTGGCGTCAAACGCGGCGGCGTAGAGGATCGCGTCCTCCGTGCCCAGGAAGCGGGCCAGCCGCTGCTCCAGCGTCTTGTGCAGATCCTGCGTGCCGCAGATGAAGCGCACGCTGCTCAAGCCGAAGCCGTGGCTGTCCAGCGCCGCCTTCGCCGCGGCCACCACCGCGGGGTGCGACGACAGCCCCAGGTAGTTGTTGGCGCACAGGTTGAGCACCCGCCGGCCGTCGGCCAGCGCCACCTCGGCGCCCTGCGGGCTGGCAATCACCCGCTCGGCCTTCAGCAAGCCGGCCGCGCGCAGGGCTTGCAGCTCGGCATCGGCATGCGCCACCAGATCGGTCAGGGCAGACATCAGCGGACTCCGGTCTTCATATCGAACATGTGTTCACTATATCGAACAGCGTACACTTGTTCAAGCACCATGAACAAACCCGCCCCCCGCCCCACCCCGACCGAGCCTCCACGCATCGGCGCTGCGCTGGCTGCGCTGCGTGAACAGCAGGCGCTCTCGCTGGACGAGTTGTCGCGCCGCGCCGGCGTCAGCAAGAGCATGCTGTCGCAGATCGAACGCGCCCAGGCCAACCCGACGGTGGCTGTGGTCTGGCGCCTGGCCAATGCGCTGGGCGTGCCGCTGACCGACCTGCTGCAGGCCGCCGAGGTGCCCGCCACGCCGGCCATCACCACCGTGGCCCGCCATGCCACGCCCACGCTGCGTGGCGCCCAGGACGGCAATGGCAGCGGCTGCGAATTGCGCATCCTGGGCCCGGTGGACCTGGCCGGCCAGTTCGAGTGGTACGAGCTGCAGATGCAGCCCGGCGCGGCGCTGGAGAGTGACGCCCACGGCCCCGGCTCGCGCGAGCACCTGAGCGTGCTGACCGGCACGCTGTCGCTCACCGCCGGTGACAGCAGCGCCACGCTGGCGGCCGGTGAAACCGCGCGTTATGCCGTCGACCAGCCGCATGCCATCCGCAACCCCGGCCCGGGCGTGGCCACGGCGCTGCTGGTGGTGTTGCACGGTTGATCCAGCGTGCCCGGCGGGCCAGACCCCCTGCGGCACAATCCCGGCAACTTCGCGCGCCACCCCGGCCGCCACCCGCGCCACCCCATGAGCCTGGTCTTCCCGCACACCTTCATCCCGTGGTTCCGCGCCGTGGCGCCGTACATCCACGCCTACCGCGGCAAGACCTTCGTGGTGGGCCTGGCCGGCGAGGCGATTGCCGCGGGCAAGCTCAACAACTTCGTGCAGGACCTGGCCATCCTGCATGCCATGGGCATCAAGCTGGTGCTGGTCCATGGCTTCCGGCCGCAGGTGAATGAGCAACTGGCCGCCAAGGGCCATGCCAGCCGCTACAGCCACGGCCTGCGCATCACCGACGAGGTGACGCTCGATTGCGCCCAGGAAGCCGCTGGCCAATTGCGCTTTGAAATCGAGGCCGCGTTTTCCCAGGGTCTGCCCAATACCCCGATGGCCAATGCCACGGTGCGGGTGGTCTCAGGTAACTTTCTGACAGCGCGGCCAGTGGGCATCGTCGACGGCGTGGATTTCATGCATTCCGGCGTGGTGCGCCGGGTGGATGGCCCGACCATCCGCCGCGCCATCGACATCGGCGCGCTGGTGCTGCTGAGCCCCTTCGGTTTTTCGCCCACCGGCGAGGCCTTCAATCTGACGATGGAAGACGTGGCCACCGCCACCGCGATCGCGCTGCAGGCCGACAAACTGCTGTTCATGACCGAGATTCCCGGCATTGCCGAGGACCGCAGCGACCCCGACAGCGCCATCGACACCGAACTGGCCCTGGCCGATGCCAAACGCCTGCTGGCACAACTGCCGCCGCCAGCGCAGCCCACCGACACCGCGTTTTATCTGCAACATTGTGTGAAAGCCTGCGAAGCCGGTGTCGAGCGCTCGCACATCCTGCCATTCAGCGTCGACGGTGCGATATTGCAGGAGGTATTCACCCACGATGGCATCGGCACCATGGTGGTGGACGAGAAACTGGAATCCCTGCACGAGGCCACCGCCGACGACGTGGGCGGCATCATCCAGCTGATCGAGCCCTTCGAACGCGACGGCACCCTCGTGCGCCGCGAGCGCACCGAGATCGAACGCGACGTCGCCAACTACACCATCATCGAGCACGACGGCGTCATCTTCGGCTGCGCTGCGCTCTACCCCTACCCCGAGGCGCGCACCGGCGAGATGGCCGCGCTGACGATCTCGCCGCAGGTGCAGGGCCAGGGCGACGGCGAGCGCATCCTCAAGCGCATCGAGCAGCGCGCCAAGGCCGCCGGGCTCGACAGCATCTTCGTGCTGACCACCCGCACCATGCACTGGTTCATCAAGCGCGGTTTCGTGCAGGTCGACCCCGACTGGCTGCCCGAGGCGCGCAAGCGCAAATACAACTGGGACCGGCGTTCGCAGGTGCTGGTCAAGAAACTCTGAACCCGACCCAACCCGCCACAGGAGAGCCCCATGGCCCGCACCGTCCAATGTGTCCATCTGAAGAAAGAGGCCGACGGCCTCGACTTCGCACCCTATCCCGGTGAACTGGGCAAGCGCATTTACGCCAACGTCAGCAAGGAAGCCTGGGGCCTGTGGCTCAAGCACCAGACCATGCTGGTGAACGAGAATCGGCTGAATCTGGCCGACCAGCGCGCCCGGCAATACCTGGCGCGGCAGATGGAGCGATTCTTCTTCGGCGAGGGCGCCGACCAGCCCACCGGTTATGTGCCGCCGGCCGCCTGAAGCCTGACGCCAAAACCGCAGGCACTGCAGAGATGATTTTCGATATACTCGCTCCGTTGTCTCATCCACCGGAGCCGAATATGTCCTCTCTGCAAGACCTGTTGGCGCAGCGCGCTGAAATCGAAAAGAAGATCGCCGATGTGCAGCGCGAAGAACGCGCCACCGCCATCAACAAGGTGCGCGCCATGATGGCCGAGTTTGGCCTGACGGCTGCCGATATTGCCGGCAAGGCGCCGGTGGTGCGTGCTGCCAGTGCGGCCAAACCGGCCAGCAAGGTGGCCGCCAAGTACCGCAACGCCGCCACCGGCGAATCCTGGACCGGCCGTGGCCTGCAACCCAAGTGGCTGAAGGCCGCTCTGGCTGCCGGCGCCAAGATCGAGGATTTCACGATCTGATCCCGCGTCGGGGCAACCCGGCCTGCAAGCCCGGCCCCGGCCGGGCTTTGTCGTCTTTGCAGCGCGCGCCGGCCGCCACCGCGGCATGACCACCCACACCGGCGGCCCCGGATGCGCGCGCAGCCGCTAGCATCGGTGCCCGCCTCTGCGGGCCATTCACCGGCGCCCGCCGGACAGCCGCCACCGCCACCATGCATCCAGCCACCCCTGCACTGCCGCCCGCCTGCTGCGGCCGCCGACCGGCATGACGCGCTGGTGGTGGCGGTCGCTGCTGGTGGCCGGCACCTACCTTGCGGCCGGCCGCCTGGGCCTGGCGCTGGAGAGCCCCTCGCCCTTCGTCAGCGTGTTCTGGCCGGCCCTGGGCGGCGCGCTGGCGGTGCTGGTGCGCTGGGGGCCGGGTTATGTTCCCGCGCTGTTCGTCGGCGCGGCGGCGCTGCAGCTGTCGGTGGGCGCGTCGCCGGGGTTGGCGCTGGGCATTGCGCTGGGCAACGCCGCCGGGCCCTGGCTGGCCTCCCGCTGGCTGCTGCGCGCCGGCTTCAACCCGCAGCTCACCCGACGGCGTGACCTCTGGCTGCTGCTGGGCGCCGGTGGCCTGGGCGCCACCGCCTTCACCGCACTGAACGGCGCCAGCTGGCTGGCCGCCACCGGCCGCATCGCGCCGCCGGCCTGGCCGTTGACGGTGCTGCAATGGTGGGCCGGCGACACCCTGGGCCTGCTGGTGGCCGGTGTGCCGCTGCTCACCCTCGGCCGCCGCAGTCTGGCCAGTGCGCTGGCGGCGCAGCGCCGCCATCTCAGCCTGGGGCTGCTGGCGGCGGCAGCAGCGCTGGTGGCCGCCAGCCTGGTGACCACACCCTGGCTGGGACTCGGTGCACTCGCCCTGTTGCTGGGCACGCCGGTGGCCCTGAGCGCCGTGGCCATGCGGGCCGGTCTGGCCACCGCGTCGGCCGCGGTGCTGGTCATGTCGATGGCGCTGGTGGCGGCCACCGCCGCCGGCCTGGGTCCGTTCGCCCAGCTCGACCAGCTGCAGCCAGGCAACGGCCAGCTGCTGCTGTGGGCCACCTCGGGCGCCATGGCCGTGCTGATGCTGGTGGCCCATGCCCTGACTGGCGAGCTGGTGCGGCTGGACGAGCGCTGGCAGCTGGCACTGGCCGGCTCCGACCTGGGCGTGGCCGACTGGAACCTGCGCACCGGCGAGAGCTTCACCTCGGCCTGCTGGCGTGCCCTGATGGACGATCCCCACGGCGCCCAGGGCCGCAGCCTGGCGCACTGGCTGGACCAGGTGCATGCCGACGACCGCCCGGCGCTGGACGCCGCGCTGGCACCGCAAACCGCGCCCGCCAGCCCCGGCCTGCAGCGCGAGCTGCGGCTGCGCCGCGGCACCGGCTGGCACTGGTTCGACCTGCACCTGAGCGTGGCCGAGCGCGACGACGACGGCAAGCCGCTGCGGGTGGTGGCCTCGCTGGCCGACGTGGGCGAGCGGCACGACGCCGCCGACCGCCAGCAGCTGTCGTCCAGCGTATTCATGCACCTGCACGAAGGCCTGGTGGTCACCGATGCCGACCTGCGGGTGCTGGACGCCAACCCCACCTACTGCCGCATCGTCGGCATCCCGCGCGACGAGCTGCTGGGCAGCGTGCCGTCGCTGCTGCGCCCGGGCCTGGCCGACGGCACCCAGCGGCCGCAGCAGGCCAGCCTGTTTGCCGCGCTGCGCAGCCAGGGCAACTGGGTGGGCGAGGTGGTGGAACGCCGCCGCAACGGTGACCCGTGCGCGCTGCACATCACCGTCAGCACGGTGCACGGGCCCGACGGCGCGCTGCGGTACCACGTGCTCGTGGTCAGCGACGTGACCGAGCAGCGCCTGCAGCGCGAGCAGCTGGAACGCCAGACCTACTTCGACGAGCTGACCCGCCTGCCCAACCGGGCGCGGCTCAGCCAGCTGTTGGCCGAAGCCATGGCCGCCACCGACCGCGACGGCTACCTGCTGGCGGTGTGCTACCTCGATCTGGACCACTTCAAGACCGTCAACGAGCGCCACGGCCATGCCGCCGGTGACCTGTTCCTGGCCGAACTGGCCAACCGCCTGCGCAGCGCGCTGCGCGTGCGTGGCACGGTCTGGTCCGACGCGGCCGCGCGGCTGGGCGGCGACGAGTTCGTGCTGCTGCTGCGCGCCGGCACGGTGGACGAGGCCCGCTCTGCGGTGGAACGGGTGCTGCGTGTGGTGGCCCAGCCGGTGGTGGTGGGCCCCGGGGTCGCGCCGGAGACGGTGACCGCCAGCGTCGGCGCCACCGTCTACCCGCTGGACGCCAGCGATGCCGACACCCTGCTGCGCCATGCCGACCATGCGATGTATGGCGTCAAGCAGAGCGGGCGCAATGGCTTCCTGTTCTTCGACCCCGAGCACAGCCGCCGCACCGAGGAACGGGTGAGCGCCATCGGCAGGGTGCAGGATGCGCTGGACCGCCATGAGCTGGTGCTGTACTACCAGCCCAAGGTCGACCTGCGGCGCGGCGCGGTGCTGGGCTTCGAGGCCCTGCTGCGCTGGAACCACCCCGACAAGGGCATCGTGCCGCCGGCGCACTTCCTGCCGCTGATCGAGCACACCGGCCTGTCGGCCCGGGTGGGCGACCATGTGCTGGCCCGCGCACTCGACCAGCTGGAGGCCTGGCAGGACGCCGGGCTGGACCTGTCGCTCAGCGTCAACATCACCGCCCGCCACCTGCAGGAGCCCGACTTCGCCCAGCGCCTGGGCGAGCTGCTGGCCCGCCATGCCCGGCCGCTGGGCCCGCGGCTGGAGCTGGAAGTGCTGGAGACCGCCGCCTTCACCGACATCGGCTTCACCAGCGCGGTGCTGGAGCGCTGCGCCCGCCTGGGTGTGCGCTGGGCGCTGGACGACTTCGGCACCGGCTATTCCACCCTCAACTACCTGAAGCGGCTGCCGGTGCAGGTGCTCAAGATCGACCGCAGCTTCGTGCACAACATGCTGGGCGACCCGCAGGACCTGGCCATCGTCGAGAACGTGATCAACCTGTCGCGCACCTTCGACTGCCTGGTGGTGGCCGAGGGCGTGGAGACCGCCGCCCAGGCCCGCGTGCTGCTGGACATGGGCTGCGAGATTGGCCAGGGCATGGGCATCGCCCCGCCGATGCCTGCCGAGGCGGTGCTGCCCTGGGTGCGCAACTGGAAGGGCCTGTTCGCGCTGACCACCGCGCCCGCCGCCAGCCTGGCCAACCCCGAGGGCGGCGGCCAGGTGGTCGACGACCTGCCGCCGCCCCGCGGCCTGGCGGGCGACTGAGCCACCCCAGCCGGCCCCGGCGGGCCCGACTCGCTAGACTCGGCCGATGCTCCCCACCGGCTTCATCCAGGACCTGCTGTCCCGCGTCGACATCGTCGAGGTGGTGGGCCGCCATGTCGAGCTGAAGAAGGCGGGCATCAACCACAAGGGCCTGTGCCCATTCCATGGCGAGAAATCGCCCAGCTTCATCGTCAGCCCGTCGCGGCAGACCTACCACTGCTTCGGCTGCGGCGCCCACGGCGATGCCATCCGCTTCCTGACCGAGCACCACGGCATGGGCTTCATGGACGCAGTGCGCGACCTGGCCCAGCAGGTGGGCCTGGCCGTGCCGGAGAGCACCGCCACGCCCGAGGACCGCGCCCGTGCCGAGGCCGAGCGCGCCCAGCGCGCCACCTTGAGCGATGTGCTGGCCAAGGCCGCCGACCACTACAAAGGTGCACTCAAGGCCAGCCCGCGGGCGGTGGCCTACCTGAAGAAGCGCGGCCTGACCGGCCAGATCGCCGCCCGCTTCGGCCTGGGCTATGCGCCCGAGGGCTGGCGCACCCTGGCCGGCGTGTTCCCGGACTACGCCGACCCGCTGCTCACCGAGAGCGGCCTGGTCATCACCAGCGGCGGCGAGGCCGACGGCGGCGGCGAGGAAAAGCGCTACGACCGCTTCCGCGACCGCATCATGTTCCCGATCCGCTCGGTGCGGGGCGAGGTCATCGGCTTCGGCGGCCGGGTGCTGGATGTCGGCGAGCCGAAGTACCTCAATTCGCCCGAGACGCCGGTCTTCCACAAGGGCCAGGAGCTGTACGGCCTGTACGAGGCCCGCCAGGGCCTGCGCGCCAAGGGCTATGCGCTGGTGGTGGAGGGCTACATGGACGTGGTGGCGCTGGCGCAGTGGGGCTTCCCCAATGCGGTGGCCACGCTGGGCACGGCCTGCACCGACGAGCACGTCAGCAAGCTGTTCCGCTTCACCGACACCGTGGTGTTCAGCTTCGACGGCGACGCCGCCGGCCGCCGCGCCGCCGGCCGGGCGCTGGAAGCCGCCCTGCCGCATGCCACCGACACCCGCAGCGTGCGCTTCCTGTTCCTGCCGGCCGAGCATGATCCCGATTCCTACATCCGCGAGCTGGGCCCCGAGGCCTTCGATGCCGCCGTGGCCCAGGCCGTGCCGCTGTCGGCCCAGCTGATCGCCCATGCCGGCGCCGAGTGCGACCTGGCCACGGCCGAGGGACGCTCGAAGATGCTGGCCCAGGCCGGCCCGCTGGTGGCCCTGCTGCCAGAGGGCCTGCTGCGCGAGCAGGTGGTGCAGACTTTGGCCCAGCAAGGCGGCATGGCCGCCGAGGTGCTGCAGGCGCACTGGGCCCGGCGCAGCGGCGGCCGGCGGCAGGCACCGGCTGCGGCCGCTGCCGCCGAACCGGCCAGCGACGGCAGCGCACCGCGGCGCCAGCCGCCGCGCGCGCCGCAGGCATCCGGCCGCCGCAATCCGCAGACCGCCACCCGGCTGGACCGCGCGGCCTGGCTGGTGGCCCGCCACAGCGAGCTGTGGGCCCAGCTGCCCGATGCCAGCCATGCGCTGCTGTGCGACCAGCCGGCGCCGCACGGCCTGTTCTTCAGCGGTGTCGAGCGCCTGCTGCAGGACCACGGCGCGATGACGCTCGACGCCCTGCTGACCGACCTCGCCGCCCTGCCCGAGGCCGAGGCCATCGCGCCGCTGCTGGCCCGCATCCGCGCCGACCATGCGCTGGACCCCGATCCACCGACGGCCGACCTGGGCACGGTGCTGGGCCAGATCGAGTTCACCGAACTGTCCGACCAGCTCAACCTGCTGATCCAGTCAGGCGAACTGTCGGAAGACGACCAGCGCCACATCCGCGCGCTCTACGCCCGGCAGGCGGCGCTGAAGCTGGCCGGCGCGGCGGCCTGAGCGGGCGCGTCGACGTCGACTTTGACGCGCCGGCGGAAATTGGCCGATAATGTTGGATTGGTTGCATCGGCAAGAGTGACAGCAGCACCTCCGGTCCTGGCCACCCCTGACACGGGTCCGCAAACGCGCTAAGGCCAACACCCCCCGCAAGGGCTGCGCTTCAACAACGTCCACGCCAGCTTGCCCGACCAAGCCTGGACCACCCGCCTCCCGTCTGACCGGGCGCCCGGGAACACGCTGCGCATGCCCGCGCGGTGCCTGTTCACGTGTGCCGGTCAACGGCATCGCATGGCTGGCCCGGCTGGCCGAACGCCCCTGCTGCCACACCGAATCCCCGCCGATCACCCGCGATAGGACCCGCATGACCGCCAAGAAGACCGACGCCACCGCCGACAAGGCCACCGACCCCAAGGCCAAGACCGCCGCCGCGAAGCCTGCGCCCAAGGCCGCTGCCAAGCCGGTGGCGGAGGCGGCCAAGCCGGCCGGCAAGGCGGCCGTCGTCGAGGCCAAGCCCGCCAAAGCCAGCGCCAAGCCGGCCAAGGCCGATGCCAAGGCCGAGAAGCCCGCGGCCAAGGGCAAGGCCAAGGCCGAGCCCAAGAAGACCGAGGACGACGATCTGGGCGACATCGAGGCCGACTTCATCGAGCCCGAGGCCGAGGTCGAAGCGGTGGCCGACGAAGGCACGGTCGAGGTCGAGGCCAAGGCCAAGCCGCTGCGCATGAAGGTCAGCCGTGCCAAGGAGCGCGCGCTGATGCGCGAGTTCGGCCTGGACGAGACCACGCTGACCGAGGAAGAAGTCGCCAAGCGCCGCCTGGAGCTGAAGACCCTCATCAAGATGGGCAAGACGCGTGGCTTCCTCACGCACCAGGAGATCAACGACCACCTGCCCGAGAAGCTGGTGGACAACGAGATCCTGGAAGCCATCGTCTCGATGCTCAACGACATGGGCATCGCGGTGTACGAGCAGGCGCCCGACGCCGCCACCCTGCTGATCGCCGGTGGCAGCACCACCACCGCGACGGAAGAAGAAGCCGAGGAAGCCGCCGAGGCCGCGCTGTCCACCGTCGACAGCGAATTCGGCCGCACCACCGACCCGGTGCGCATGTACATGCGCGAGATGGGATCGGTCGAGCTGCTCACCCGCGAGGGCGAGATCGAGATCGCCAAGCGCATCGAAGGCGGCCTGCAGTCGATGATGCAGGCGATCTCCGCCTCGCCCAAGACCATCGCCGAGATCCTGTCGATGGCCGACCGCATCGGCGAAGGCAAGATGCAGATCTCCGAAGTGGTCGACGGCTTCGTCTCCGATGACGAGGCCGACGACTACGTGGCCGAGGAAGACTTCGACGAATTCGACGAGGAAGACGACGACGACGGCAACGGCGGCAGCAAGGCGCTGACCAAGAAGCTCGAAGAACTGAAGAGCCAGGCGCTGGAGCGCTTCACCCTGGTACGCACCCACTTCGACAAGATGCGCAAGGCCTATGAGAAGGACGGCTACAACTCGCCGGCCTACCGCAAGTGCCAGGAGCAGCTGACCGGCGACCTGATGACCATCCGGTTCACCGTCAAGACCATCGAGCGGCTGTGCGACGTGCTGCGCTCGCAGGTCGATGACATCCGCCGCTTCGAACGCGAGATCCGCAAGATCGTGGTCGACCGCTGCGGCATGCCGCAAGACCACTTCATCAAGACCTTCCCGCCCAACATCCTGAACCTGCAGTGGGCCGAGAAGGAAGTGGCCGCCGGCAAGCCCTTCAGCGCCATCATGGGCCGCAACCTGCCGGCCATCCAGGAACTGCAGCAGAAGCTGATCGACCTGCAGAACCATGCAGTGGTGCCGCTGGACGACCTGAAGGAGATCAACCGCAAGATGAATGCGGGCGAGAAGTCGAGCCGGGATGCCAAGAAGGAGATGATCGAGGCCAACCTGCGGCTGGTGATCTCGATCGCCAAGAAGTACACCAACCGCGGCCTGCAGTTCCTCGATCTGATCCAGGAAGGCAACATCGGCCTGATGAAGGCGGTGGACAAGTTCGAATACCGCCGCGGCTACAAGTTCTCGACCTACGCCACCTGGTGGATCCGCCAGGCCATCACCCGCTCGATCGCCGACCAGGCGCGCACCATCCGCATCCCGGTGCACATGATCGAGACGATCAACAAGATGAACCGCATCAGCCGGCAGCATCTGCAGGAGTTCGGCTTCGAGCCCGACGCCCCGACCCTGGCCGAGAAGATGGAGATCCCCGAGGACAAGATCCGCAAGATCATGAAGATCGCCAAGGAGCCGATCTCCATGGAGACGCCGATCGGCGACGACGACGACAGCCACCTGGGCGACTTCATCGAGGACACCAACAACACCGCGCCGATCGAGGCCGCGATGCAGGCCGGCCTGCGTGACGTGGTGAAGGACATCCTCGACAGCCTGACCCCGCGCGAGGCCAAGGTGCTGCGCATGCGCT
Source organism: Pseudaquabacterium pictum (assembly GCF_005403045.1). Lineage (GTDB taxonomy): Bacteria > Pseudomonadota > Gammaproteobacteria > Burkholderiales > Burkholderiaceae_C > Pseudaquabacterium > Pseudaquabacterium pictum. The sequence continues at coordinate 173,743 of NZ_BJCL01000006.1, read as the reverse complement.
TCGGCATCGAGATGTCGACCGACCACACGCTGGAAGAAGTGGGCAAGCAGTTCGACGTGACCCGCGAGCGCATCCGCCAGATCGAGGCCAAGGCCATCCGCAAGCTCAAGCACCCGAGCCGCTCGGACAAGCTGCGCACATACCTGGACAACCTGTGATCCGGATTCGTCTCTGACGATGTCAAGGCCTCCTTCGGGAGGCCTTTTTCATGCCCCGCTGATGGCTGCTGCGCCACCAGGGCCCCAAGGATTTCACGATTAAACTGCCTGGCATGACGCGCATCGCCGAGCGCACCGTGCTCTTCGCCGACCTCCGGGGCTCCACCGCTCTCTATGAGACGCTGGGCAATGCCGAGGCCACCTCGGTGGTCACGCACACGGTGGCGGCCCTGGGCCGGGCGGTGCCGGCCTGCAGCGGCACGCTGATCAAGACCCTGGGCGACGGCCTGATGGCGGTGTTCCCCAGCCCGGCCGACGGCTTGCAGTCGGCCCAGCAGATGCACGAGGAACTCGACGCCCTGGTCAGCCGCGGCCGCGAGCGCGGCGCATCGCCCGGCCTGCGCGGGCTGCGCCTGCAGGTGGCCCTGGCCCGCGGCGAGGTGGTGGAGATGGGCGGCGACTGCTTCGGCGATGCCGTCAATGTCTCGGCCCGGCTGATCGACCATGCCAGCGACAACGAGACCCTGATCACCGCCGAGGTGCTGGCCGGCCTGCCGGCCGAGGCGCAACCGCGCTTCCGCTCGCTGGGCTGGATGCACCTGCGCGGCCGCGCCGAGCCGGTGCAGGTGCATGTGCTGGGCGGCCGCCGTGGCGCCGACATGCCGCCCACGCAGTTCGGCTTCGTCACCAACACGCTGGAGCCGGAGGCGGTGCGCCTGATCTGGCTCAATGCCAACGAGGTGTTCGACGGTGACCGCATGCCGGTGGTGCTGGGCCGCAGCCCGCAGGCGCATTTCCGCGTCGACGACAGCCGCGTCTCGCGCTCGCACGCACGGGTCGACTGGCATGGCGGCGTGTTCCAGCTCACCGACCTCAGCTACAACGGCACCTATGTGCGCTTCGGCAGCGGCGACGAGGTGGTGACCCTGCGGCGCAGCAGCTGCACCCTGCACGGCGCCGGCTCGATCGGCCTGGGCGGCTCGCCGCTGGACCCGCTGGCGCCCTGCGTGCGCTTCGAGTTGCTGAGCTTCACCGACACCGTCCCGCACCGGCCCTGACGGCGCCTGTGTCCACGGCCCGGCAGGCCTGCCAGGCATTTGACCCGCGCGCCCCGGCCTCGCAGCGGCTTCGCTGACAATCGCCCCCCATGACGTTTGCGCCCGAACCACCGTACCGCCATGGCAGTGCTCCGCGCACCGCCGTGCTGCTGGTCAACCTGGGCACGCCTGACGCCCCGACACCCGCCGCCCTGCGGCGCTACCTGGCCGAATTCCTCTGGGATCCGCGGGTGGTCGAGATCCCGCGGCCGCTGTGGTGGCTGATCCTCAATGGCGTGATCCTGCGCACCCGGCCGGCCAAGTCGGCGGCCAAGTACGCATCGATCTGGACCGAGCAGGGCTCACCGCTGCTGCACTGGTCGGCCCGCCAGGCAGAAGCGCTGCAGGCCGAGCTGGCCGGCCGCGGCCACACCGTGCTGGTGCGCCACGCCATGCGCTACGGCGCGCCGTCGATCGCCAGCGTGCTCGACGGCCTGCAGGCCGAGGGCGCCACCCGCGTGCTGGTGCTGCCGCTGTACCCGCAGTACGCCGCCGCCACCACCGCCAGCACCTTCGACGCGGTGGCCGGCTGGGCGCAGCGGTCGCGCCGCATGCCCGAGCTGCGCTTCGTCAACCGCTACCACGACGACGCCGGCTACATCCGCGCGCTGGCCGCCAGCGTGCGCGAGCACTGGGCCCTGCACGGCCGCGGCCAGACCCTGGTGATGAGCTTCCATGGCGTGCCGGCGCGCAGCCTGACGCTGGGCGACCCCTACCACTGCGAATGCCACAAGACCGCCCGCCTGGTGGCCGAGGCGCTGGGCATCGGCCGCGACGGCTACATCGTCACCTTCCAGAGCCGCCTGGGCCGCGCCAAGTGGCTGGAGCCCTACACCGAGCCCACCGTCAAGCAACTGGCCGAGCAGGGCATCAAGCGCATCGACGCCATCTGCCCGGGCTTTGCGTCGGACAACCTGGAAACGCTGGAAGAGATCGCGATGGAAGCCAAGGAGGCCTTCCTGCATGCCGGCGGCGAGCGCTTCGACTTCATCGACTGCCTGAACGACCGGCCCGACTGGATCGGCGCGCTGGCCGACCTGAGCCTGCAGCACCTGCAGGGCTGGCCGCTGGGCGCGCCGGTGGCCGACGACGCCCAGCGCCAGCGGGCGCTGGCGATGGGCGCGGCCGACTGATCAGGCAGCCCGGCGCCGGCCGTCAAGCCACCTGACGGCGGCGGGCCAGCCAGCCCAGGCCGGCCAGGCCGGCCAGCAGCATGGCGGTGGTGCCCGGCTCGGGCACCGGGGCGGCGGTGAAGTCGCTGGCGCCCGCTGCGGCGCTGAAGCTGAAGCCCTGGATGGTGTAGTCCTCGGCGCTGGCCTTGAAGCCCACGTCGCTGAAGAAGGTGGCGTCCAGCACGCCCAGGCTGCCATCAGTGCCCTTCACCTGGAAGAAGGTGTCGGTGGTGAACAGCTCGCTGTTGTTGAACTCGACCGGATTGGTGTCACCCAGGAAGCGGAACTCGATGTTCAGGCCCGTCAGGTCGAGCGGCTGACCCGCATTGAAGATCACCTGGTCGGTCTTGAAGCCGCCCTTGCCGTCGGACTCCACCTCCAGGATCATCCGGCTGTCCTTCTCCGCGATGAAGCCGCCGTTGATCTCCAGCCGGCCCGGCGAGGTGCCCGGCGCGAAGATGCCGCGGTTGGTGACCGTGCCGTTGATGGTGCCGGTGCCACCCAGGAACCCGTTGGTGCCGATGACGATCTGGTCGGCATTGAGCGTGCTGTTGATCAGCACGAAGGTGCCGGTACCCCCGTCGGTGTCGCCGGTGTCGGTCCTTCGGGCGCCGACGCCCACCCAGCCCGCGGTGATGCTGGAACCCTCGGACATGATCACCGTGCCGTCGCTGCCGCTGTTCCGGGCGATGTGCAGCACGCCCGTGCCCTGGTCGATGCTGCTGCCGCCGCGCAGGCGCAGGAAGCCGCTGCCTTCGCGGCCGACTGTCAGGCTGTTCAAGCCCGGCTGGCTCTGCAGTGCGATGCGCGAGCCACCGGTCAGCGTCACGCTGCCTTCGCCGTTGGCGAAGTTGCCGGATCCGCCGATGGACATGCTCACGCCCGAGCTGCCGAGGTTCGACAGCGTCACCTGGCTGGCGTTGGACAGCGTCACCACACCGATGCCACCGCCATTGCCGATCGAGAAGAATGCACCGGATTGCGTCCCGCCTGTCTGCTGGCCGGAGAAGGACAGCGTGGCCGCATCGACCTTGAGCACGCCGACGCCACCCGAGCGGCCGACGTGCATGCCGTTGGCGCTGACAGAGGCGCCGTTGGACACCGTCAACTGGCCGTTGCTCTGGGGCCCCATGGCGACACCGACGAAGGTGTCCCCGCCGGTCAGCCGGATTTCGGAGCCCGCGCCGGTGACCGTGGCAATGCCCTTGCCACCGATCTCTGTGTCGTTGTAGCCGCCGATGATGAGGGACGTGGAGCGCCGGTGGTCCGGCGTCGACACGGCGCCGCCTTCCATCAACAGCTTGCCGCCGGCGCCGATGTTCAGCGTGCCGTTGCCCTCGCGGCCGATGGAGACGAACGGGTTGCGGGTTTCAGTGGCACCGCCGCCCGGGGTGTTGGAGATGCCGGTCAGCTGCACCAAGGAGCCCGCACCCTGGATGTTCAAGGTGCCGGACGAGGCGGCATCGCGGCCGAGCTGCAAGCTGTTGCCGCCTTGCCGGTACTCGGTCGCCTCGACCAGCAGCCGGCCACCGTTGAGTACGTTGACCGTGCCGGTGCCGTTGCGGCCGATGTCCATCGCCGCGTTCTGTGACGTGCCCGACGGCTGGTTGGCCACCGCGCTGGCCCGCGAGTTCAGGCGCACCCAGGAACTGGCACCGTCGATGGTCAGCACGCCAGTGGCGCCGTCGCGGCCAACCGCCGAGTACCAGAGACCGTCGACAGAGCCGCCGTCGGTCACCAGCAGGTTGGCGGTGCCGCGCTGCCGCGCGAGGTTCAGAACGCCCGCCTCGCTGCTGAACAGCAGCTGCGAGCCGGCCCCGGTGATGACCATGTCGGTGCGGCCACCGGCCAGGCCCGAGCGGCTCGTGCCGCCATTGGTGAGGTTGACGTAACTGATGGTGTCGTTGGGCCCGTTCAGCTCGATCACACCGCCGTCACTCACCCGGATCGTGGCCCAGGCGTTGCTGTCGTTGGCGGTGATGATGCCGGCCTGGCCCTCGCCCACCGCGCCGGTGGCGTGGTTCAGCACCGCCTGGCCACCTGTCACCAGCCAGCGCGACCCGGCGCCGCTGACATTGACCTCGGCGATGTTGCGCTCGAAGCCAGTGGCATTGGTGCTCCAGTGACGCGGGCCGATGGTGGCGCGGTCGGTGCTGAGCAGTGCACCGCCGGTCACGTTGACCGTGCCACGGGTGGTGCCGCCCGGCGTGCCGTAGGTGTAGCCATCCAGTCCCAGGATCGCCAGGCCGGGCTGGGCCACGTAAAGGTTCTGGCCGATCAGCACCTGGGTGCCGGCGCCGGTCACGTTCAGCGTGGCGTTGTCACCAGCGGCGGCGCCGACAAAGGTGTCGCAGTAATGGAACGCCAGCAGGCAGGGCGCCTGGTTGCCACGGGTGGACAGCAGCGCACCGGCGCTGACGGTGAGCTGGCCGTTGCCCCAGTCGCCGACCAGCAGCCGTTGGGTCTGGCCGAAGTTGCCGACGCTCAGCAGTTGCACCTGCGTGCCGCTGCCGGTGATCAGGCCGGTGCCATTGCCCACGCCGCTGCCTGCCCCGAACGACAGGCGCGCCAGCGACAGGAACGAGCCGTTGTCGATGGTCAGGCTGCCGGTGCTGCTGCTGCCCGAGACGGTGCCCACCCACGCGACGGTGCCGGGCAATGCCGTGTCGCCAGGCCCGAGCACGGACGCTGGATTGGTCCCGACATTGCCGGTGACGGTGACCGCCGCCTGGGCTGCAAACGCCGCCACCACGGCGGCCGACAGCGCGGTCAGGCGGATGGCGAGACGGGTCACGGATCGTTGCATGAGGTTCTCCTGCTGGTGAAGAACTTCACATTAGTCAATCCACCGCCCCATGCATCCGTGATATTCACGAGATGCGCGCCAAACTCAGGGTTGTCCCACCCCCGCGATCAGGTGCTTCAGGCGGCTGCGCGCCGCCGCTTCAGCGCCGCCAGCGCCCGCGGCAGCACCAGCACTGCCAGCACCACCAGCAGCAGGAACAGCGACATCGGCCGCTCCAGGAACACGCTCCACTTGCCCTCGCCGATGCTCAGCGCATTGCGCATCTGCGCCTCGGCCAGCGGTCCCAGGATCATGCCCACCACCACCGGCGCGGTGGGGAAGCTGTAGCGCCGCATCACCACGCCCAGCAGGCCAATGGCATACAGCAGCACGAGGTCGAAGGCGCTCTGGCGCATGCCGTACACGCCCACGGTGGCGAAGATCAGGATGCCGGCGTACAGCGGCGGCTTGGGGATCTTCAAGAGCTTCACCCACAGGCCCACCAGCGGCAGGTTCAGGATCAGCAGCATCACGTTGCCGATGTACAGGCTGGCGATCAGCGCCCACACCAGCGCGCCGTTGGTGTCGAACAGCTGCGGCCCTGGCTGGATGCCGTAGTTCTGGAACGCGCCCAGCAGGATGGCGGTGGTGTTGCTGGTGGGGATGCCCAGCGTCAGCAGCGGGATCAGCGTGGCGGTGATGGCCGCGTTGTTGGCCGCCTCGGGGCCGGCCACGCCCTCGATGGCACCGGTGGTGCCGAATTCCTTCTTGTGCGGGCTCAGCTTCTTCTCGGTGGCGTAGCTCAGGAAGGTGGGGATCTCGCTGCCGCCGGCCGGGATGGTGCCGAACGGAAAGCCGATGAAGGTGGCGCGCAGCCAGGCCGGCCACGAGCGGCGCCACTCGCTGGCCGTCATGTGCACCTTGCTCATCTTGTTCTGGGTCTCGACCACGCGGCCCTGGTAGAGCACCGCGTACAGCGCCTCGGCCACGGCGAACAGGCCCACCGCGATCAGCACCACTTCCAGGCCGTCCATCAGCTCGGGCACGCCGCCGGTGTAGCGGGCCTGGCCGGTGATCTGGTCGATGCCCACCAGGCCCATCGCCAGGCCGATGCCCAGCGCGGTGAGGCCCCGCAGCGTGCTCTGCCCCAGCACGGCGCTGACGGTGCAGAAGGCCAGCACCATCAGCAGGAAGTACTCCGGCGGGCCCAGCTTGACCGCATGGGTGGCGATCAGCGGCGCCAGGAAGGTGACGCCCAGCGTGGCGATGGTGCCGGCCACGAAGCTGCCGATGGCCGCGGTGGCGAGTGCCGCACCGGCGCGGCCGTGTTTGGCCATCTTGTTGCCTTCCAGCGCCGTCACCATCGACCCGGCCTCGCCAGGCGTGTTCAGCAGGATGCTGGTGGTGCTGCCGCCGTACATCGCACCGTAGTAGATGCCGGCGAAGAAGATCATGCTGGCGGTGGGCTCCACCTTCAGCGTGATCGGCAGCAGCATGGCCACCGCAGTGGCCGGGCCGATGCCCGGCAGCACGCCCACCGCCGTGCCGATGGTGCAGCCCACGAGCGCCCACAGCAGGTTGATCGGCGTGCCGGCGGTGATGAAGCCCTGCAGGAGGTTGTTCCAGACGTCCATCACAGCCAACCGGTTTGAGTGAGCCCTGGCAGGTTGATCGCCAGCGCCTGGGTGAACATCCAGAACACCGGCGCCGAGATGACCATGCCGATCAGCGCATCGGTGATCCAGGCGCGGACGCTCATGTCCAGCCGGCCCTCGGCCGACTTGAAGCCGCGCACCGCCAGCACGAAGCACAGCGCGCAGCTGAGGATGAAGCCGATGGTGGTGATCAGCGCCGCGTTGGCCAGGATGCCCGCACTGACCCAGACGAAGCCCGGCCAGTGACCATGCTCGGCACCGTCCAGGTCGTCCATCTGGCGGAAGCCGCCGCTGTTCGCTTCCCAGGCCAGGAAGCCGCCGCACAGCAGCAGGCCGATGGCCACCACCCAGGGCAGGAAGTTGGGGCCGACGCCGGCATAGCCGGCCGCCGACGGGATGGTGATGGCGCCAGCCACCAGCAGCAGGCCGAGCGCGACCACGCCGCCCGCCACTGCGGACTGGCGCAACACCATCCCGGCCATCAGAGCATCCCGCTCTTGGCCATCACCGCCCGCAGGCTGGCGAATTCATCGTCGACGAACTTGTCGAAGGCCGGGCCGGTCATCAGCGCCGGCGTCCAGCCGTTCTTCTCCAGCGATTCGGCCCAGGCCTTGCTCTTGGTGGCCTTGACGATCATCTCGGTCAGCGCCTTGCGCTGCTCGGGCGTGATGCCGGGGGCACCGTAGACGCCGCGCCAGTTGCCGATCACCACGTCGATGCCCTGCTCCTTCAGCGTGGGCACGTCGATGCCGGCCAGGCGCTTGTCGGAGGTGACGCCGATGGCGCGCATCTTGCCGGTCTTGATGTACTCGGCGAACTCGCTGTAGCCGCTGCCGCCGATGGTGACGTTGCCGCCCAGGATGGCGGCGGTGGCCTCACCGCCCCCCCGGAAGGCCACGTAGTTGATCTTGCTCGGGTCCACGCCCACGGCGCGCGCGATCATCGCCGCGGCGATGTGCTCGGTGGACCCGCGCGAACCGCCGCCCCACTTCACGCTGCCGGGGTCCTTCTTCATCTGCTCGACCACGTCGGCCATGGTTTTCAGCGGCGAGCTGGCCGGCAGCACGAACACGTTGTACTCGCTGGTCAGGCGGGCGATCGGCGTCACCTTGTCCAGCGACACCGGCGGCTTGCCGGTGATGATGCCGCCCAGCATCACCGCGCCCATCACCATCAGCGCATTGGCGTCGCCCTTGCTGCCGTTGGCGAACTGCGCCAGGCCGATGGCGCCGGCCGCGCCGCCCTTGTTGTCGTAGCTGACGGTGGCCGCGGCCTGGGCATCCTGCAGGGCCTTGCCCAGCGCGCGGCCGGTGGTGTCCCAGCCGCCGCCCGGGTTGGCCGGGATCATCATCTTGAGGTTGGCGGCATTGGCCAGCGCGGCCTGCGGCAGCACGCCGGCGGCCGCCAGCGCGGCCATGGAACGGAGGAAGGTGTCGCGACGCATCGGGGGTCTCCTGGGTTGGCGGTGCCCGCCGTCTGGGCGGCGGGGTTGGGCACGGTGCACTGGCCGGTCGTCCGGCAGTTCGCGGATGATCGCGGCCCTGGCTGTCGAACGGCTGTCCGCCACCCCCGGGGAAACACGGGGCCGGGCGGAAACCCGCAGCCGCCACGCCACACTCCCGCCATGAAGTTGCTGCTGATCGAAGACAACCCCAGCATGCAGGCCACGCTGCAGCGCAGCTTCGAGCGGCGCGGCATCAGCGTCACCACCTGCGGTGACGGCCTGCGTGCGCTGGACCGCTGGCGCGCCGCCCTGCCCGACGTGGTGCTGCTGGACCTGAGCCTGCCCGGCCGCGACGGCCTGCAGGTGCTGGCCGATGCCCGCGCCGAGGGCCTGGCCACGCCGGTGATCATCCTCACCGCCCGCGGCACCGTGGGCGACCGCATCCTGGGCCTGAACACCGGCGCCGACGACTACCTGCCCAAGCCCTTCGACCTGGACGAGCTGGAAGCCCGGGTGCGCGCGCTCGCCCGCCGTGGCAGCGCCGGCGCCGCCGACCCACGGTCCGAAGCGCCCGTCTTCTGCGGCTTGCGTGTCGACGGCGAATCGGGCGCCGTCTACCACCAGGGCCAGCCGATGGAACTGGCGCCGCGCGAGGGCGCGCTCCTGCGTGCCCTGCTGGCCCGGCCCGGCCAGGCGGTGGCCAAGGAGCGGCTGTTCGAACTGGTGTTCGCCGGCGAGGCCGAGGTGCAGCCCGACGCGATCGAGGTGGTGGCCTACCGGCTGCGCAAGAAGCTGGCGGCCACGCAGGCCAAGCTGGTCACGCTGCGCGGTCTGGGGTACCTGCTCAAGGCCGAGGCCTGAATTGCCGACCTGGCCCTTGGTCCATCGCCTGGCCGGCCTGTCCATGCGCAGCCGGCTGCTGGCCGGCATCCTGCTGCCGGTGGGGCTGCTGGTCGCCCTCAACACCTTCAGCTTGTACCAGCAGGCCCAGCGCGCGGCCAACACCGCGTACGACCGCACCCTGCTGGCCTCGGCCAAGGCCATCGGCGAGCTGCTGGACGTGGGTGGCACGCCGGCGCGGCCGCAGCTGCTGGCCACCGTGCCCTACGCGGCGCTCGAGGCCTTCGAGGCCGACAACCGCAGCCGCATGTTCTTCAAGGTCAGCGGCTTCCAGGGCGAGATGGTCTCGGGCTTCGACGACCTGCCGGCCTGGCGCGGCCGCCTGCCCGACAAGGGCATCTACGCCGCGCTGGTGGACTTCTACGACGACCGCTACCAGGGCCAGCCGGTGCGGGTGGCGGTGCTGCTGCAGCCGGTGTCGGGCCAGATCGGCCAGGGCATGGCCACCATCCAGGTGGCCGAGACGCTGGAGCTGCGCCAGACCCTGGCCCGCCAGGTGCTGCTGGACACGCTGTGGCGCCAGGCCGCGCTGCTGGCGGTGATCGCCGTGGTGGTGTGGGCGGTGGTGCAGCAGGCCACGCGGCCGGTGCGCCAGCTGAGCGAGGCCATCGAGGCCCGCGAAGCCGATGACCTGTCGCCCATCGAGGCGCCGCAGGCCCCGCGTGAGCTGGCGCCGCTGATCGCCGCCACCAACCATGCGCTGCAGCGCCAGGCGCGGCTGCTGGCCCACCAGCAGCGCTTCGTGCGCGATGCCTCGCACCAGCTGCGCACGCCGCTGGCGGTGCTGAAGCTGCAGGTGCAATCGGCCCAGCGGGGCGATCTGCCGCCGCAGCAGGCGCTGGCCGAGATCGGCCACACCGTGGACGGCGCCACCCGCCTGGCCAACCAGATGCTGGCCCTGGCCAAGGTGGAGCAGTTGCGCCAGCAGGGCGACGCGCCGGTGCTCGACTGGGCCGACACCGTGCGCGAGGTGGCGCTGGACCTGGCACCGCTGATCGCCGATGCCGGGCTGGACTTCGAGCTCGACACCCAGCCCGCGCCGGTGCGCGGCCATGTGTGGGCGCTGCGCGAGCTGGTGCGCAACCTGCTGCACAACGCGCTGAAGCACAGCCCGGCCGGCGGTGGCCTGCAGGTGCGCCTGGCCGCCGACGGCGCCGAGGCGGTGCTGACGGTGGCCGACAGCGGCCCCGGCATCGCCGACGCCCTGCGGCCACGGCTGATGCAGCCGTTCGTCGGCGGCGGCGGCCCGGGCAGCACCGGCCTGGGCCTGGCCATCTGCCGCGAGATCGTGCAGCAGCTCGGCGGCACGCTGGTGCTGGACAACCGGCCAGCGGCCAGCGGCGGCATCGCCGGTCTGGATGCGGTGGTGCGGCTGCCGCTGGCAGCAGCCGGCATGCCGCCGGGCGACAATCCCGCCGGATGAGCCGTTCCACCCCCGACGAGAAACCCGCGCTGGCCGCCATGCGGCTGGACAAGTGGCTGTGGGCCGCCCGCTTCTACAAGACGCGGGCGCTGGCGGTCGACGACATCGACAAGGGCCGGGTGCAGGTCAACGGCCAGGTGGCCAAGCCCTCGCGCGATGTGCGGCCGCAGGACACACTGGTGGTCCGCCAGGGCCCGGTGACCCGCACCGTGGTGGTGCAGGCCCTGAGCAACCTGCGTGGCCCGGCGCCGGTGGCCCAGGCGCTGTATGCCGAGACGGCGCAGAGCATCGCCGCCCGCAGCCAGGCGGCCGAGGCGCGCCGGCTGGCCGCCGAGCCGGCGCTGGCCATCGTGCAGGGCCGGCCGACCAAGCGCGACCGGCGCGACCTGGACCGCACCCAGCAAGGCTGGCAGCGCTGGAGCGCGTCGATCGACGACGCCTGAATCGGCGTCTCTGCTGCACAAATGCGCCGGTTGTGGGCGCCATTTGCTGCAAAAACCCCTCTTGAACTGCGGGATCGTGGCCCCAGATGCCAAGCGACCGTGTTCAACCCCTTCAAGAAAAACCGCAAAGCGACCGCCATGACGACGCCGGAGAACGACCCCGCGACCGCCGCAGCCACGCCCCAGGACACCACCCTGCCCCCTGCTGCCGACACCCCCGCCGAGCCCGCCGCGCCCACGCTGGAGCAGCAGCTGGCCGAGGCCCAGGCCAAGGCCAGCGAGGCGTCCGACGCCTTCCTGCGCGCCAAGGCCGAGGCCGAGAACACCCGCCGCCGCGCCGAAGAAGAGATCAGCAAGGCCCGCAAGTACGCGGTGGAAGCCTTTGCCGAGAGCCTGCTGCCGGTGATGGACAGCCTGCAGGCGGCCATCGCCATGCCCGAGGCCAAGGTGGAGACGGTGCTCGAAGGCGTGCATGCCACCCTGCGCCAGCTGAGCGCCGCGCTGGAGAAGAACAAGGTCGTGCCCATCGCCCCGCCGCCGGCCACCAAGTTCGACCCGCACCAGCACCAGGCCATCAGCATGGTGCCGGCCGACCAGGACGCCAACACCGTGGTGGCCGTGCTGCAGAAGGGCTACCTGATCAACGACCGGGTGCTGCGCCCGGCGCTGGTCACCGTGGCCGCGCCGAAATGACCGGCCCGTGACCGCCAGCTGATCCAAGACAAACCAACGGCCGGCCGGGCTTGAAAGCCACCGCGCCAGCCGCACCTCCAGACCATCCAGATTCACTCCGCAGGAGCACAACACCATGGGCAAGATCATCGGCATCGACCTGGGCACCACGAATTCGTGCGTGGCCATCATGGAAGGCAACACCACCAAGGTGATCGAGAACAGCGAGGGTGCACGCACCACGCCGTCGATCATCGCCTACCAGGAGGACGGTGAAGTCCTCGTCGGCGCCAGCGCCAAGCGCCAGGCCGTCACCAACCCGCGCAACACGGTGTATGCCTCCAAGCGCCTGATCGGCCGCAAGTTCACCGAGAAGGAAGTGCAGAAGGACATCGAGCTGATGCCCTTCAAGATCGCCGCGGCCGACAACGGCGACGCCTGGATCGAGGTGCGTGGCAAGAAGATGGCGCCCCCGCAGGTGTCGGCCGAAGTGCTGCGCAAGATGAAGAAGACCGCCGAGGACTACCTGGGCGAGGAAGTGACCGAGGCCGTGATCACGGTGCCGGCGTATTTCAATGACTCGCAACGCCAGGCCACCAAGGATGCGGGCCGCATCGCCGGCCTGGACGTCAAGCGCATCATCAACGAGCCCACCGCCGCGGCCCTGGCCTTCGGCCTGGACAAGCACGGCAAGGGCGACCGCAAGATCGCGGTGTTCGACCTGGGCGGCGGCACCTTCGACATCTCGATCATCGAGATCGCCGATGTCGACGGCGAGAAGCAGTTCGAGGTGCTGTCGACCAACGGCGACACCTTCCTGGGTGGCGAAGACTTCGACCAGCGCCTGATCGACTACATCGTGGCCGAGTTCAAGAAGGAACAGGGCGTCGACCTGACCAAGGACGTGCTGGCCCTGCAGCGCCTGAAGGAAGCCGCCGAAAAGGCCAAGATCGAGCTGTCCAGCAACTCGCAGACCGACGTCAACCTGCCCTACATCACGGCCGATGCGTCGGGCCCGAAGCACCTGAACATCAAGCTCACCCGCGCCAAGCTGGAAAGCCTGGTCGACGAGCTGATCAGCCGCACCATCGAGCCTTGCCGCGTGGCGGTGAAGGACGCGGGCGTGAAGCTGTCGGACATCGACGACGTGATCCTGGTCGGCGGCATGACCCGCATGCCCAAGGTGCAGGAGAAGGTCAAGGAGTTCTTCGGCAAGGAGCCGCGCAAGGACGTCAACCCCGACGAAGCCGTGGCCGTCGGTGCCGCCATCCAGGGCCAGGTGCTGGGCGGCGAGCGCAAGGACGTGCTGCTGCTCGACGTCACCCCGCTGAGCCTGGGCATCGAGACGCTCGGCGGCGTGATGACCAAGATGATCAAGAAGAACACCACCATCCCGACCAAGTTCAGCCAGGTGTTCAGCACGGCCGACGACAACCAGCCGGCGGTGACGATCAAGGTCTACCAGGGTGAGCGCGAGATGGCCTCGGGCAACAAGAGCCTGGGCGAGTTCAACCTCGAAGGCATCCCGCCCAGCCCGCGTGGCCTGCCGCAGATCGAGGTGACCTTCGACATCGACGCCAACGGCATCCTGCACGTGGGCGCCAAGGACAAGGCCACCGGCAAGGAGAACAAGATCACCATCAAGGCGAACTCGGGCCTCTCCGAGGCCGAGATCGAGAAGATGGTGAAGGACGCCGAGGCCAACGCCGCCGAGGACGCCAAGAAGGTGGAACTGGTGCAGGCCCGCAACCAGGCCGACGGCATGGTCCACTCGGTGAAGAAGAGCCTCTCCGAGCATGGCGACAAGCTCGACGCCGGCGAGAAGGAGAAGATCGAGGCCGCGCTGAAGGAGGCTGAAGAAGCCATCCAGGGCGACGACAAGGCCGCGATCGACGCCAAGACCGAGGCGCTGATGACCGCCAGCCAGAAGCTGGGCGAGAAGGTGTATGCCGAGCAGGCCGCTGCGGCCGGTGCTGCTGGCGCCGCGCCCGGTGGCGACGCGCCCAAGGCCGACGCCGGCGCGTCCAAGCCGGCCGACGACAACGTGGTCGACGCCGAGTTCAAGGAAGTCAAGAAGTGATCTGCCGATATCCCGGACAGGCCCTGGGCCTGCCGTGATATCTCGCCGCGTTCGAACGTCAGACTGCCCTCTGCCGTTCAACGCGGCGGTTTTGTTTCCTACGTGCTGAGAATTTCACATGGCAAAGCGCGACTACTACGACGTGCTCGGTGTGCCCAAGAACGCCACCGAGGACGACATCAAGAAGGCCTACCGCAAGCTGGCCATGAAGTACCACCCCGACCGCAACCAGGGCGAGGGGGATGACGCGAAGAAGGCGGAAGAGAAGTTCAAGGAGGCCAAGGAGGCCTACGAGATGCTCTCCGACCCGCAGAAGAAGGCGGCCTACGACCAGTACGGCCACGCCGGGGTGGACCCGAACGCCGGCATGGGCCGTGGCGGCCCGGGCGCCGAGGGCATGGGCGGCTTTGCCGAGGCCTTCGGCGACATCTTCGGCGACATCTTCAACGGCGGCCGGCGCGGCGGCGGCGGCCAGCAGGTCTACCGCGGCAGCGACCTGAGCTACGCCATGGAGATCAGCCTGGAAGAGGCCGCCAACGGCAAGGACGCGCAGATCCGCATCCCCAGCTGGGACACCTGCGACACCTGCCATGGCAGCGGCGCCAAGCCGGGGACGAGTGCCAAGACCTGCGGCACCTGCAACGGCAGCGGCACGGTGCACATGCGCCAGGGCTTCTTCAGCATCCAGCAGACCTGCCCGCACTGCCACGGCAGCGGCAAGATCATTCCCGAGCCCTGCACCACCTGCAACGGTGCCGGCAAGATCAAGCGGCAGAAGACGCTGGAGGTGAAAATCCCCGCCGGCATCAATGAAGGCATGCGCATCCGCTCGGCCGGCAACGGCGAGCCGGGCACCAATGGCGGGCCGGCGGGCGATCTCTACATCGAGATCCGCATCAAGGACCACGACATCTTCGAGCGCGACGGCGACGACCTGCACTGCACCGTGCCGGTGTCGTTCACCACCGTGGCGCTGGGCGGCAGCATCGAGGTGCCCACGCTCAGTGGCAAGGCCGAGATCGAGCTGCCCGAAGGCACCCAGCACGGCAAGACCTTCCGCCTGCGCGGCAAGGGCATCAAGGGCCTGCGCAGCAGCTACCCGGGCGACCTGTACGCCCATGTGTCGGTGGAGACGCCGGTCAAGCTGACCGAGCACCAGCGCAAGCTGCTGAAGGAACTGGACGAGTCCCTGAAGAAGGGCGGCGAAAAGCACTCGCCCAACGCCAAGAGCTGGACCGACCGGGTCAAGGATCTGTTCAAGTGATCCGGTGATGCCCCAGCGCGGGCCGGAACTCGGGCGCAGTGCCACACTCCCACCCGCAGCCATGGACACACCAGCCCCCACCCGCTCCCGCCCTGCCGGCCTGTTGCGCCGGCTGGCCGCCGGCTGCGCAGCCGGCGCACTGGCCTGGTCTGGCCTGACCGGCGCCCAGCCGGTGCGCACCGAGCATGTCACCGCCGAGCTGGTCGCCCGCAGCGCCGGCGTGCAGCCGGGGCAATCGGTGCAGATCGGCCTGCGGCTGCAGCACATCCCGCACTGGCACACCTACTGGCGCAACCCTGGTGACTCCGGTCTGCCCACCACGCTGGGCTGGACACTGCCCGCCGGCGCGCAGGCCGGTGCCATCGAGTGGCCGGCGCCAAAGCGCATTCCGATCGGCCCGCTGGTCAACTACGGCTACGAGGGCGACCTGCTGCTGCCGCTGCGCTTCACCGCGCCGTCCGATGCCCAGCCCGGCAGCACGCTGCAGCTGAAGGCCGAGGCCAACTGGCTGGTCTGCAACGATGTCTGCATCCCCGAATCCGCGACGCTGAACCTGGCCTTGCCGGTGCTGGCGCCTGGTGCCAGCGTGGCGCCCGGTCCGCTGGCCGGCCGGTTCGATGCCGCGGCCGCCGAGGCGCCGGTGCCGCTGGCCGGCTGGCGGGCCGAACTGCAGCGCGCCGGCCGCGACCTGCAGCTGCGCCTGGTGCGCCAGCAGCCGTTGCAGCCCGGCGAAGCCCTGCCGCCCGTGCAGGTGTTCCCCTACCAGGAACAGGTGCTCGAACCCGCGCGCCATGCCGTCTACCGCACGGCCGATGGCTATGCGGTGCAGATGGCGGTGGCACCGCATGCGGCCGCGGTGCCGGCCACGCTGACCGCCATCGCCGTGGCTCCGCCAGCCACCGGCGGCGCCACCACGCCCTGGGGCACACCGCAGCGCAGCGCCGAATTCAGCGTGGCGGTGACCGAGGTGGCCGCCCTGGCCCTGCCGGCCGGCGCGGTGCGGCTGGACGATCCGCTGGCTGGCGGCGCGTCCAGCCAGTCCGGCGGCAAACGCGATCTGCTGGGCCTCGGTGCCGCCGGCAGCGACAGTGCGCCACGGACCGGCGGCGGTGCCAGCCTGGGCCTGTGGGCTGCGCTGGCGCTGGCCCTGGTGGGCGGCATGGTGCTGAACCTGATGCCCTGCGTGTTCCCGGTGCTGTCGATCAAGCTCCTGGGCCTGACCCAGCAAGGCGAGCAGCCAGCGCGGCTGCGCAGCCACGCCCTGGCCTACAGCGCCGGCGTGGTGCTCAGCTTCCTGGCGCTGGCGGGTCTGCTGCTGGCCCTGCGGGCTGCGGGGTCGGCCGTGGGCTGGGGCTTCCAGCTGCAGGAGCCGGGCGTGGTGTTTGCGCTGGCGCTGCTGTTCTTTGCGCTGGGCCTGAACCTGATGGGTGTGTTCGAGCTGGGCACGCTGCTGCCGCAAGGCTTGGCAGGCTGGCGGGCCCAGAACCCCGGGATGGATGCCTTCGGCTCGGGCGTGCTGGCGGTGCTGGCGGCCAGCCCCTGCACCGCGCCGTTCATGGGGGCGGCGCTGGGCTTTGCCGCCACGCAGCCGGCACCCCAGGCGCTGGCGGTGTTCGGCGCGCTGGGGCTGGGCATGGCCATGCCCTATGCCGCGCTGGTGCTGCTGCCGGGCTGGCGCCACCGCCTGCCGCGGCCCGGGGCGTGGATGCTGCGGCTCAAGCAGGCACTGGCCTTTCCGATGTTCGCCACCGTGGTGTGGCTGGTGTGGGTGCTGGGCCTGCAGGCCGGCATCGACGGTGCCGCCCAGGCGTTGCTGGCGCTGCTGGGGCTGGCCGCCCTGGTGTGGCTGCTGGGACTGCTGCGGCAGCCGACGGTGGCCGCACGGCTGGGCGCGGCCACCGGCATGGCTGCCATGGTGGCGCTGCTGGTCTGGAGCTGGCCCAGTGCGCAGCCTGCCGCTGCGCCGCAAGGCGACGCCGCAACCGCGGCCGATGGCCGCACGGCCGCCGCCGGGGCAGCTTGGCAGCCTTACAGCGACGCCGCGGTGTCCGAGCAGCTGGCCCAGGGCCGCACGGTGTTCGTCGACTTCACTGCTGCCTGGTGCGTGAGCTGCCAGGTCAACAAGCGTCTGGTGCTGACCCAGCCGGCCGTGCTGGCCGACTTCGACAAGGCCCAGGTGGTGCGCATGCGCGCCGACTGGACCCGGCGCGACGCCGAGATCACCGCGGCCCTGGCCAGGCTGGGCCGCAATGGCGTGCCGGTCTACGCCCTGCTGCGACCGGGCCAGGAACCTTTGCTGCTGCCCGAGATTCTGACCGCCGGCCTGGTGCGCAGCGCCCTGGCCGGGCTGTGACCGCAGCGGGCCGTCGGCCCGCCGGTCATCCATGTGTTTGCCAACCACCGAGGAGCCCCCGATGCGCTGGACCCGACGCCTGACCCTGACCACCACCCTGGCCGCCGCCGCGCTGGCCATCCCGCTGCACGCTGCCGCCGTGGCGGTGGGTGAAGCGGCGCCGGCCTTCGAGTTGAAGGACACCCAGGGCAAGACAGTGAAGCTGTCCGATTTCAAGGGCAAGCACGTGGTGCTGGAATGGACCAATCCTGGGTGCCCGTTCGTGGTGAAGCACTACGGCGCGAAGAACATGCAGGCGCTGCAGAAGGACGCCAAGGCCAAGGACGTGGTCTGGCTCAGCATCAATTCCACCGCCCGCGGCCACCACGACCACCTGGCCCCGACTGCCCTGCAGGACAAGCTGGTCAAGGACTGGGGCGCCACGCCCACGGCGGTGCTGATGGACGAGGCCGGCACCGCAGGCAAGGCCTATGCGGCCCGCACCACCCCGCACATGTACGTGATCGATCCGGCCGGCAAGCTGGTCTACGCCGGCGGCATCGACGACAAGCGCAGCGCCAACCCGGCCGACATCCCGGGCGCCAAGAACTTCGTGCGCGCCGCCCTGGCCGACAGCCTGGCCGGCAAGCCGGTGGCCACGCCCAGCACGCCACCCTACGGCTGCAGCATCAAGTACGACGCCAGCTGATCGGCCGGCGGTCGGCAGAGCCCGTCAGAACAGGCTGGCCTGGGCGCTGGCCACGGCCGCCTCGCGGCGGGCGCTGCGGAACTGGGTCAGGTCCAGTTCCACCCTGGCGCGCCGCAGCCCCAGCTTGTCGGCTGCCTTGTGGAAGCGCTGGCGCAGCAGCTGGGCCCAGATGCCGCTGCCGGTCATGCGTTCGCCGAACCGGCTGCTGTTGTCACCACCCCCGCGCATCTCGCGGATGCGGGCCATCACCCGGGCGGCGCGCTCGGGGAAGTGCTGCTGCAGCCATTGCTGGAACAACGGGTTCACCTCCCAGGGCAGGCGGATCACGATGCTGAAGGCCGAGCTGGCGCCGGCATCGGCCGCCGCGGCCAGGATGCGCTCCAGCTCGGGCTCGTTCAGGAACGGAATCACCGGCGACACGCTCACGCCCACCGGAATGCCGGCGGCAGCCAGTTTGCGGATGGTCTGCAGCCGCCGCTCGGGCGACGCGGCGCGCGGCTCCATCACCCGGGCCAGCGCCGGATCCAGCGTGGTGATCGACACATAGACGGCGGCCAGGTTCTGCGCCGCCATCGGCGCGATCAGGTCGATGTCGCGCACGACGCCGGACGACTTGGTGATCAGCGAGAACGGATGCCGGAACTCGCTGCAGACCTCGATCACCTGGCGGGTGATGCCCAGCTTGCGCTCGGCCGGCTGGTAGGCATCGGTGGCCGAGCCGATGTTCAGCAGCATCGGGCTGTAGCTGCGGGCCGAGAAGGCCTCACGCAGGCGCTGGGCCGCATTCACCTTGGCGATGATGCGGGTCTCGAAATCCAGCCCCGGCGAGAGATTCAGGTAGCTGTGGGTGGGCCGGGCGTAGCAGTAGATGCAGCCGTGCTCACAACCCCGGTAGGGGTTGATCGACAGGTCGAAGCCGATGTCGGGTGAGTCATTGCCGGCCAGGATGGTCTTGACCTGCTCCTCCAGCACCCGGGTGGCGGGTGGCAAGGCCTGGGCGTCGACCGCCTGGTCGAGGTTGCCCCAGCCGTCGTCACAGGGCTGGCGGTCATCCCGGGTGAAACGGTGGGCCAGCGACCAGGCCGTGCCCCGCCCCTTGAGCAGCGGAGCGGCCAGGGATTGGGCCATGCCGGCAGGCGGGATGGGACGGACGGGGTAGACGGGGATGGTGCGCATGACTGTCAATATAGACAGTCACTGTGAATCCGTCCAGTATTTTGCGCTGCTTGCTGTCAGTACTCACCGGAGCCGGCAGCACCTGGTGCCAGGTTGTCGAACTTGGTCAGCGGCTTCAGGAAGGTGAGCTTGACCGTGCCCACCGGGCCGTTCCGCTGCTTGCCGATGATGATCTCGGCGATGCCCGGCTCCTTGCACTGGTCCTTGGTATAGTACTCGTCGCGGTAGATGAACATGATCACGTCGGCGTCCTGCTCGATGGCGCCCGATTCGCGCAGGTCGCTCATCATCGGCCGCTTGTCGGTGCGGGTCTCGACCGAGCGGTTGAGCTGCGACAACGCGATCACCGGGCACTGCAATTCCTTGGCCAGCGCCTTCAGGCCGCGCGAGATCTCGCTGATCTCGGTGGCGCGGTTTTCGCCGTCGCTCTTGCCGGTGCCGCTCATCAGCTGCAGGTAGTCGACGACGATCAGGCCCAGCGTGCCGCCGAACTGCCGTGCCATGCGGCGCGAGCGGGCGCGCAGCTCGGCCGGGTTCAGCGCCGGCGTCTCGTCGATGAACATCTGGGCCTTGCCCAGGCGCTCGGCCGCTTCGGTCAGGCGGGTCCATTCATCGTCACGCAACCGGCCGGTGCGCAGGCCGCTCTGGTCGATGCGGCCCAGCGAGCCGATCATCCGCAGCGCCAGCTGCGAGGCGCCCATTTCCATCGAGAACACCAGCACCGGCAGCTCTTCGCTGACCGCCACGTACTCGGCGATATTCAGCGCGAAGGCTGTCTTGCCCATCGATGGCCGCGCGGCCAGGATGATCAGGTCACCCTTTTGCATGCCGGCCATCATGCGGTCCATGTCGTAGAAGCCGGTGCGCACGCCTGTCACGTCCTCGGCACCGTTCTCGGCCAGTTCGGTCACCCGGTCGATCAGCTGCATCGTCAGCTTGTCGATGCCGATGAAGCCCTGCTTGTTGCGCGAGCCCTCTTCGCCGATCTTGAAGATCTTGCCTTCGGCCTCGTCCAGGATCTGGCTGACCTGCCGGCCCTGCGGGTTGAAGGCATTGGTGGCGATCTCGTCGGATGCCGAGATCAGCTTGCGCAGGATGGCCCGCTCGCGCACGATTTCCGCGTAGCGGCGCAGGTTCGCGGCGCTGGGCACGCTCTGCGCCAGGTCGTTCAGGTACTTCAGGCCGCCGCAAGCCTCGGCCTTGCCGTTGATCTGCAACTGCTCGAACACGGTGATCACGTCGGCCGGCTTGTTGGCGTTGATCAGCGCAGCGATGGCGGTGAAGATCTCGCGGTGCTCGTAGCGGTAGAAATCGCTCTCGGTGACTTGGTCGCCGGCGCGGTCCCAGGCCAGGTTGTCGATCAGCAGGCCGCCCAGCACGCTCTGTTCCGCCTCGACCGAATGCGGCGGCACCCGCAGGCGGGCCACCTCGTCATCGGCTGGCGACGGGGATTGGGCAGCGCGGAAGACGGCAGACATCGGTGGGGGATCCAGGAGGCAGGTGGCCTGCCATGATAAGCCGCGCCCTGTGGCGCGGCTGTGGACAGGCCTGTGGAAATGCGGTGCGGCAACGGGGGACAACCACAGCCGCCAGCGGCAGTGGCGGGACCAAGCAAAACGCCGCCCGAAGGCGGCGTTTCGTTGATGCGATGTCCGGTCTTACAACCAGTACACCAGGAAGTACAGGCCCAGCCAGACCACGTCGACGAAGTGCCAGTACCAGGCGGCGCCTTCGAAGCCGAAGTGGCGCTCCGGCGTGAAGTGGCCCTTTTGCAGACGCAGCGTGATGAACAGCAGCATCAGCATGCCCACCAGCACATGAAAGCCGTGGAAGCCGGTCAGCAGGAAGAAGGTGGAGCCGAAGATGCCCGAGCTGAGCTTGAGGTTCAGGTCGCGGTAGGCATGCATGTACTCATAGGCTTGCACGCACACGAAGGTGGCGCCCAGGGCCACCGTGATCCACATCCAGGCGATGGTCTTGGCGCGGTTGCCGGCGATCAGCGCATGGTGCGCGATGGTCAGCGTCAGGCCCGAGGTCAGCAGCAGCGCGGTGTTGATCGTCGGCAGCGGCCACGGTCCCATGGTGGCAAACGGCTCGACCGTGCCGGCCGGCGAGGCGGTGATGCCGGGGCCTGCGCTGGGCCACAGGGCCTTGAAATCGGGCCACAGCACCTGGTGGTCCAGGTTGCCCAGCATCGGCAGCGTGTGGGCACGGGCCCAGTACAGCGCACCGAAGAACGCGGCGAAGAACATCACCTCCGAGAAGATGAACCAGCTCATGCTCCAGCGGTACGACACGTCGATGCGCTCGGAGTAAAGGCCGCCTTCGCTCTCGGCGATGGCGTCCTTGAACCAGACGTACAGCGTCGACAGCCAGATCACCATGCCCAGCAGCAACGCATACGGACCCCAGGTCGAGCCGTTGACCCACTGACCAGCACCCAGGATCACGAAGAACAGGCCGAGCGCCGCCATGGCCGGATGGCGCGACGGCGCGGGGACGAAGTAATACGGGGTGGCCCCGTGGGGTGTCGCTGCGGACATCGTTTGAGTTCTCCTCGAAACCTGGAATCTGGAATGGAAACTGTTGTGGAATTGTCGCCGATCGCTAGGCGGCCACGCCGCTGCCGACCACCCACTGCACCAGCAACACCAGCGCCAGCACAAACAATGCCGCACCAGCGACACCGGCCACGATCACATGCACCGGGTTGAGCTTGGCGACATCCTGCGCATGGTCGGCCGAGCGGCGCACACCGAAGAACGACCAGGCCACCGCCTGCAGGGTCTGCACGAACGAGCCCTTGCGTGCAGCAGCGTTGCGCAGGTCGTCGCTCACAGGCGCTTCTCCGCGGCAGGTTGCGGCTCGACGGCCGTCGCCTGACCCACCACCTTGCCGGCCACCTCGAAGAAGGTGTAGGACAGGGTGATCGTGGTCACATCCTTGGGCAGCTTGGGATCGACATAGAACACCACCGGCCAGGCCTTCTGCTCGCCCGGGGCCAGGGTGTATTCATTGAAGCAGAAGCACTCGAGCTTGTTGAAGTGGGCGCTGGCCCGCATCGGCGCGTAGCTGGGGATGGCCTGGGCGGCCATCGTGCGGTCCTGCTTGTTGCGGAACTCGTACATGACCGTGGCCAGTTCGCCCGGATGCACCTTGACCGAGTTGACCGCTGGCTTGAAGTCCCAGGGACCGCGCGCATTGGCGTCGAATTCGACCGTGACGGTGCGCGAGGTGTCGACCTGGGTGTTGCCCTGGCGCTGGGCAGCGCCGGCCAGGCCGGCCGACTTCACCCGCTCGCTGACCGACAGCACGTTGATGCCCAGTGCCTCGCAGATGTGTTTGTACATCGGCACCAGCGCATAGCCGAAACCGAACATCGCCAGCGCGATGACGGCCAGCTTGCCCAGCAGGCGGCGGTTGTCACGGTGCAGGCCTGACAGCAGGGAAGGCAGGGCCATGGGGTCAGCTCCGCGGCTCAGCGGCCGAACAGCACGATCTTGGCGACAAAGCCGGCGAAGAACACCAGCGCCACCGACGCCAGCACCAGGGCCAGCCGCAGATTGGCGCGGCCCTGCTGCCGGGGGTCGCGGGGGTTGGTCATCGGTCGTAACGCCAGGTCAGGCCAGCACGCGGGTGGCGGTCGCGTCCAGCTTGGGCGGGTTTTCGAAGGTGTGGAACGGTGCCGGCGACGGCACTTCCCATTCCAGACCCTCGGCACCTTCCCAGGGCTTCTGCGGCGCCTTGGCGCCCTTGCCACGCATCATCGGCACGACGACGAACAGGAAGAAGTACACCTGCATGAAGCCGAAGCCGAAGGCGCCGACCGAGGCGATGGCGTTGAAGTCGGAGAACTGCATCGGGTAGTCGGCATAGCGACGCGGCATGCCGGCCAGGCCAAGGAAGTGCATTGGGAAGAAGGTCAGGTTGAAGAAGATCAACGAGCCCCAGAAGTGGATCTTGCCGCGCACCTCGGAGTACATGACGCCGGTCCACTTCGGCCCCCAGTAGTACACGCCGGCGAACAGCGCATACAGCGAACCGGCCACCAGCACGTAGTGGAAGTGGGCCACCACGTAGTAGGTGTCCTGCAGCTGGATGTCGATCGGCGCCATGGCCAGGATCAGGCCGGTGAAGCCGCCGATGGTGAACACGAAGATGAAGCCCACGGCCCACAACATCGGGGTCTCGAAGGTCATCGAACCGCGCCACATGGTGGCGATCCAGTTGAAGATCTTCACGCCGGTGGGCACCGCGATCAGCATCGTTGCGTACATGAAGAACAGCTGGCCGGTCACCGGCATGCCGGTGGCATACATGTGGTGGGCCCACACGATGAACGACAGGATCGCGATCGACGCGGTGGCGTAGACCATCGAGGTGTAGCCGAACAGGCGCTTGCGGGCGAAGGCGGGCACGATGGCGCTGACGATGCCGAACGCCGGCAGGATCATGATGTACACCTCGGGGTGCCCGAAGAACCAGAAGATGTGCTGGTACATCACCGGGTCGCCACCGCCGGCGGGGTTGAAGAAGCTGGTGCCGAAGTGGCGGTCGGTCAGCGTCATCGTGATCGCACCGGCCAGCACCGGCATCACCGCGATAAGCAGGTAGGCGGTGATCAGCCAGGTCCAGGCGAACAGCGGCATCTTCATCAGCGTCATGCCGGGCGCGCGCATGTTCAGGATCGTGACGATGATGTTGATCGAGCCCATGATCGAGCTGGCGCCCATGATGTGCATCGCGAAGATGCCGGCATCCATGCTGGGGCCCATCTGTAGCGTCAGCGGCGCGTACAGCGTCCAGCCGGCGGCGGGGGCGCCACCGGGCATGAAGAACGAGCCGGCTAGCATGATGGCTGCCGGGATCAGCAGCCAGAAGCTGAAGTTGTTCATCCGCGCAAACGCCATGTCGGAGGCGCCGATCTGCAGCGGAATCATCCAGTTCGCGAAGCCGACGAAGGCCGGCATGATCGCGCCGAACACCATGATCAGCCCGTGCATCGTGGTGAACGAGTTGAACAGTTCCGGGTTGAAGAACTGAAGGCCCGGCTGGAACAGCTCGGCACGGATGCACAGCGCCAGGATGCCGCCGATCATCAGCATGGCAAACGAGAACAACAGGTACATCGTGCCGATGTCCTTGTGGTTCGTCGCGAACACCCAGCGCCGCCAGCCCTTGAGCGGGCCGTGGTCATGGTCGTGGGCGTGATCGTGGTCGTGAGACCCGTGTTGCGGGAGGACGGCGCTCATGGGGCGTTGCCTTTCAGCGGCTGATTCGGCGATTCAGGAAATGGTTGGCAGGTCACTTGCGGGCGGCGACGATTTCGGCCGGCTGCACGATCTGCCCGGTCTTGTTGGACCAGGTGTTCTTGGTGTAGGTGATGACGGCAGCGATCTCGGTGTCCGACAGCGTCTTCCAGGCCGGCATCGTGCCGTTGTTGGCACCGTTGAGCAGGATGGCGATCTGCTTGGCATGGTCGGTGTCCATCACGATGGCCGAGCCGTCCAGGGCCTTGATCGGACCGGCGCCCTTGCCGTCGGCCTTGTGGCAGACCGCGCAATTGGCAGCGTAGATCTTCTCGCCACGTGCAGCCAGGGCTTCCAGCGTCCACACCTTGCTCGGGTCGTCGGCCTTGGCTGCCATTTCCTTCTTCTTGGCATCGACCCACTTGGTGTAGTCCTCGGCGGACAGCACCTTCACGTGGATGGGCATGTAGGCATGCTCCTTGCCGCACAGCTCGACGCACTGGCCGTAGAAGTCGCCGGTCTTCTCAGCGCGGAACCAGGTGTCGCGCACGAAGCCGGGGATGGCGTCCTGCTTGACCGCGAAGGCCGGCACCATCCAGCTGTGGATCACGTCGTTGGCGGTGGTGATGATGCGGATCTTCTTGTTGACCGGCACCACCAGCGGGTTGTCGACCTTCAGCAGGTAGTCGGCGCCCTCGGGCTTGCCGGCGTCGGACATGTTGCGCTGGTTCACATCCAGCGTCGACACGAAGCCGATGCCTTCGCCCTCGCCCTTCAGGTAGTCGTAACCCCACTTCCACTGGTAGCCGGTGGTCTTGATGGTGAGGTCGGCGTTGCTGGTGTCCTTCATGGCCACCACGGTCTTGGTGGCCATCAGGCCCATCACCACGACGATGATGAAGGGCACGATCGTCCAGGCGATCTCGACAGCCACGCTCTCATGGAAGTTGGCCGACTTCGCGCCGACCGACTTGCGGTGCTTGACGATCGAATAGAACATCACACCGAACACCGCGAGGAAGATCACCAGACAGACGATCAGCATGAAATAGTGCAGGCCCTGAACCTCGCTGGCGATCTTCGTGATGGGCGGGTGCAGGTCCAGCTGGTTCTTGGCCGGGCCACCGGCCAGGTCAGTCGCAGCCCAGGCGGCTTGCAGTCCGCCGGCCAGCACCAGGGCAGCTGCGCCCTGCAGGGCCCGGGACATCCATGTCTTAGTCGTCATCATCGTCATGCTTCAAGGTTCCTGATCCACAGCCTGGGCGCCTGCAGCGCGCGCCAGGCGCAAGGCCCGCCGCAACTCCTGCGCCAGCGCCACCCGCATCTCCGGGCGCACGTGGCGGCCGACCCGCACACTGCGCCCTTCTCCTGACAGCTCCACCAGCGAGCCGTCGTCAGCCACCGGCTCCACACGCACCCACTCGGCACGGAAGCGCACCTGCTCCACCGCCGGCCCCACCTGCTGCACCACCGACATCTCACCGTCGGCGAGGGTGATGGTCTCGCGGTCGCCGGCATGGCGGGCAAACACCAGCAGGGCGACGCCCACGGCCAGCAGTTCGACACCGGTGAACAGGCTGACGATGGTCACGCCGTGCAGCCAGAAACCGGCAGCCACGGTGAGGGAGACGGCGCACAGCAGGGCGTAACACCCCATCAGCTGGCGCGGCGTGATCGAGACATTGCGGCGCAGGTCGAACAGCCAGGCCAGCGGCACGGCCTGCTCACGGCCGAAGCGCCAGCCGCCGTCCGGCCGCGCGGCAGGCGGCGCAGGCCAGGGGCTCGGGGCGGTGGTGACGGACATGGCGGCTCGGTGGAAGGGTCGGGGCGGATCAGAACGCAGCGTGGGCACCGGTGCCCGATGAAGCCGGACACCGGCGCAGCCCGGTGGTCACCCACACCCAGGCACTCTGCGCCAAATCAACCTGAGATTCTAGCGGAGTGATAAGCCGATTCCCCGGGTTGGTGAAGCAGATGCAAATCATGACTGTCCTGCCTTGGGCAGGCCGCTGCGCAGGTGCGCCAGCGAGACGACGGCCGGCTCGCCCCGGCCCGGTCGGGGCGCCGCCTTGTAGGCATGGCCGTAGACAAGTTCGACCGTCATGGCGATGCGGCCGTCGGCGCCGGCGCGGTTGGTCAGCGCCTGCTGCAGCCGCGCCTGCCAGCGCGGCGTGCGCAGGCCGGCAAAGCGGGCGCTGCCCAGGTGGCCGCCCAGGCTGCGCAGTTCGGCCAGCAGCGCGGCGGGTGATGACCAGGTCAGCCGGATCGTCTCCTGGTCCATCACCGGGTCGGCGAAGCCGCCGTGCACCAGCAGGTCGCCCAGGTCGTGCATGTCGGCATAGGGCGGGTGCGGATCGGGCCAGCCGGCCTCGGCGTACACGGCGCGCAGCTCCCGCAGGGTGTCGGGGCCGAAGCAGGAGAACATCAGGAAGCCGTCGACCGCGAGCGCGCGGTGCCAGGCGGCCAGGCTGGCGGCGGGGTCGGCCGCGGTGTGCAGCACCAGGTTGGCCCACAGCATCTGGGCCTGGCCGGCCGGCACCTCGCTGCTCAGCCAGACCGGCTGCGCGGCAGCCTGCCGGCGCGCCCCCAGGGCCCACCAGGGCGCCGCCTGGGCCTGGCGGCTGCGGGCCTGCAGCGCGGGTGTGGGCTCGACCGCCTGGCGCTGGGCCTGCGGCCACACCGCCTGCACCGCGGCCGCACCGGCGCCGGTGAAGGCCCACCAATCCAGCCAGCGCTCGGGCGGCTGGCGGATCACCGGCAGACGCTCGGCCATGCGGCGCGCCACCTCCTGGTGCAGCCAGGGCGCCGAATCGGCACGGGCCAGGCGGTCCAGCACCCGGCGCAAGGCGGGCTGGTCGATGGCGGGTGCGGCGCTGGCGGCGGTCGGGTCGGACATGGCGGTTTCAGTATATTGATGCGATGCAGCAGCACCACCCGGCAGCCCCACGCGCGCCACGCTGGCCGGGCCGGCTGCCGCGCCCCTGCGTGCTGTGCAGCCGCTGGGACCGCACCGGCTTCTGCGGCGACTGCCACCAGCGCTTCGTCGCATCCACCAGCCTGCGCTGCCCGCAATGCGCCCTGCCCAGCCCCGGCGGCCAGGGCTGCGGCGCCTGCCTGCAGGCACCGCCGCCCTATCAGCGCACCGTGGCGGTGGCCGACTACGCCTTTCCCTGGGACCGCCTGGTCGCCCGCTTCAAGTTCCAGCAGCAACCCGAACTGGCCGGGCTGCTGGCCGATGCCCTGGCCGAGGCGCTGGACCGACAGTCGAGCCTGCCGGTGGCGCACTGGGTGCTGCCGGTGCCGCTGAGCCCGGCGCGGCTGGCCGAGCGCGGCTACAACCAGGCCTGGGAGCTGGCCCGCCGGGTGGCGGCGCAACGCGGGCTGCGGGCCCGGCCCGACGCCCTGCTGCGGCTGCGCGACACGCCACACCAGGTGGGCCTGGGCCGCGGCGCCCGTACCGCCAACGTTCGCGATGCGATGTGGGTGCCACCCGAGGCCCGGTCGGCGCTGGCCGGCCGCACCGTGGCGCTGGTCGACGACGTGATGACCACCGGCGTCACCGCGGCCGCAGCCAGCCAGGCGCTGCTCACCGCCGGCGCGGCCGCCGTGCAGGTGTGGGTGCTGGCGCGCACCCCGGCGCCGGGCGATTGAGGCGGCCGCCGCGGCGCCACAATCGCGCCCCATGTTCCACATCGTCCTCGTGCATCCGGAGATCCCGCCCAACACCGGCAACGTGATCCGCCTGGCCGCCAACACCGGCTGCGCCCTGCACCTGGTGGAGCCGCTGGGCTTCTCGATGGAGGACAAGCTGCTGCGCCGCGCCGGGCTGGATTACCACGAGTTCACCGCGGTGCGCCGCCATGCCGACTGGCCAGCGCTGCTGGCGGCGCAGCAGGTGATCGGTGGGCGGATGTTCGCCTTCACCACCCGCGGTTCGGCGCGCTTCAGCGACATCGCCTGGCAGCACGGCGACTGGCTGGTGTTCGGCAGCGAGACCGCCGGCCTGCCGGCCGAGATCCGCGACGGCTTTGCCGACGACCGCCGCGTGCGCCTGCCGATGCGTGCGGGCCAGCGCAGCCTGAACCTGAGCAATGCGGTGGCGGTGGCGGTGTTCGAGGCCTGGCGCCAGACCGGCTACATCGGCGGCAGCTGAGCGCCAGCGCCGTTCAGGCTTCGGCCCGCGCCCCGCGGGCCATCAACTGCTGCAGCGCCTGTGCCGGTGACAGCCGGCCCTGCAACACCGCCACCACCGCATCGGTGATCGGCATGTCGACGCCGCTGGCGCGGGCGCGGGCCTGCAGCGTGGGCGCGGTGTGCACGCCCTCGGCCACATGGCCCAGCTGCTGCAGGATGTCGGGCAGCGCCCGCCCCTGGGCCAGCAGCAGCCCGACCTGGCGGTTGCGCGACAGGTCGCCGGTGGCCGTCAGCACCAGGTCGCCCAGACCGGACAGGCCCATGAAGGTCTCGGCCCGGGCGCCCAGCGCCACGCCCAGGCGCGTCATCTCGGCCAGGCCGCGGGTGACCAGCGCGGCGCGGGCATTCAGGCCCAGCGCCAGGCCGTCGGCGATGCCGGTGGCGATCGCCATCACGTTCTTCACTGCACCGCCCACCTCGACGCCAACCGGATCGGTGCTGGTGTAGACGCGCAGGCTGTCGCTGTGGAAGGCCTGCACCGCCAGCGCGGTGAGCGCCTCGTCGGCACTGGCCGCCACCAGGGCGGTGGGCTGGTGGCGCGCCACTTCCTGGGCGAAACTGGGGCCGGACAGCACGCCGCAGCGCAGGTCGGGCCGGGTGGCCTGGGCGATCTCGTGACCCAGCAGGCCGCTGCCGGCCTCGAAGCCCTTGCACAGCCACAGGGCGCGGCTGCCGGGCGGCAGCGCAGCCAGCGTGGGGCGCAACCCGGCCATCGGCGTGCCCAGCACGGCCAGGCCCTGCGCCGCCAGCACGTGGGCCTGGGCGGCATCGGCGGTGACCGTCAGGCCCGCGGGGAAGGCCACGCCGGGCAGGTAGCGCGCATTGACACGCTGGGCCTGCATCTGCGCCGCCTGGGCCGCATCCCGCGCCCACAGCAGCACCGGCTGGCGGCCGGCGGCCGCCACGGCCAGCGCCGTGCCCCAGGCACCGGCGCCCAGCACCACCAGCGGCGGCTGCGCCATGCCCGGGGTCGGCTTCAGTTGGCGCTGGTGATGATGCCGCTGGCGCTGCCGTTGGCAGCGGCCTGGGCCTGCTGGGCCTCGAACATGGCCTGGAAGTTCACTTCCGTCAGCATGATCGGCGGGAAGCCGGCGCGGGTGCAGACGTCAGAGACGATGGCGCGCAGGTAAGGGTAGATCATCTGCGGGCAGACGATGCTGAGGATGCCCTGCAGCTGCTCTTGCGGCACGTTGCGGATCTCGAAGATGCCGGCCTGCTTGGCCTCGACCAGGAACAGCGTCTTGTCCTTGATCTTGGTGGTGACGGTGGCGGTCACCGTCACTTCGAAGATGCCGTCGGCCACGCCGCCGGCGGCCATCGCCAGGTTGATGTCGACCTGCGGCTGCTGCTGCTCCAGCAGGATCTGCGGCGAGTTCGGCTGCTCCAGCGACAGGTCCTTCAGGTACATGCGCTGGATCTGGAACACGGGGGTATCGTCTTGGTCGGCCATGGCGGAAGGATCCTGAGAGAAACACAAAAGCCCGCCGCCGACAGGGCAACGGGCTGGGGCGGCGCGGATTATGGCGCAGGGCCATGACGGCTCCGCGGCGGCGGGCGTGACGGATCCGGCAGCCGGCGGGCGGCCGCCGGTCGCGGGTTCAGGCGCCTTGCAGCAAGGGCTGCAGGCCGCCGGCGCGGTCCAGCGCCATCAGGTCGTCGCAACCGCCCACGTGGGTGCTGCCGATGAAGATCTGCGGCACGGTGCGGCGGCCGGTCAGCGCGATCATCTGGTCACGCTGGCCCGGGTCCAGGTCGATGCGCACCTCGTCGATCGCCTCCACGCCGCGCTGCTTCAGCAAGGCCTTGGCCCGGATGCAGTAGGGGCAGACCTGGGTGGTGTACATGCGCACGGCGTTCATGGTGACGAGGCTTTGAATCGGACAGGGCACCGATTCTGCCGGTCCTGACGCAGGCCTGCAGGCGCCGCGCCGGACAGGCCCGACGTTCAGGCGGGCTTCTTGTCGACCGGCAGGCCGGCCTCGCGCCAGGCGTTCAGGCCGCCGGTGACGGCCATGGCCTTCTCGTGGCCCGCCTTGCGCAGCAGGCCGGCGGCGCGGCCAGCGCGGGCGCCGGTGGGGCAGATCAGCAACAGCGGCAGGGCCTTGTTGCTGGGCAGCTCCTTGGCGCCTTCGAGGCTGCCGAAGGGGATGTTGCGCGCGCCCACCGCGTGGCCGGCGGCGAACTCGGCCGGCTCGGACACATCGATCAGCACGCCCTTCTCGCGGTTGATCAGGCGCACGGCTTCGGCCGTGCCGACGCCGCCGCCGGCGTTCTTCTGCAGCGCCTGCCACAGCAGCAGGCCGCCCGAGGACGCGGCCAGGAGGATGAGCATCCAGTTGTCGATCAGAAACTTCACGGGTGGGGCCTGCGGTCAGCGGAAACCCGGATTATAGAATTTGCGGCTTTGCCGCCGCCCACCCCCTTCTTCCCTCTGCCCGCCATGTACAAGCTCGTGCTGATCCGCCACGGTGAATCGACCTGGAATCTGGAGAACCGCTTCACCGGCTGGACCGACGTGCCGCTCACCGACACCGGCGTGGCCCAGGCGCAGCAGGCCGGCCGGCTGCTGAAGGAGGCCGGCTTCGAGTTCGACGTGGCCTACACCTCGGTGCTCAAGCGCGCGATCTGGACGCTGTGGCATGCACTCGACCAGATGGACCGCACCTGGCTGCCGGTGGTCAAGGACTGGCGGCTGAACGAGCGCCACTACGGCGGCCTGCAGGGCCTGAACAAGGCCGACATGGCCGCGCAGTACGGCGACGCGCAGGTGCTGGTCTGGCGCCGCAGCTACGACACGCCGCCGCCGGCGCTGGAGCCGGGCGACGCCCGCAGCGAGCGCGGCGACCGCCGCTACGCCCACCTGACGCCGGAGCAGGTGCCGCTGACCGAATGCCTGAAGGACACCGTGGCCCGGGTGCTGCCGTTCTGGGACGGCGTGCTGGCGCCGGCCATCCGCAGCGGCCAGCGCATCGTGGTCGCCGCGCACGGCAACTCGATCCGCGCGATGGTGAAGATGCTCGACGGCATCAGCGATGCCGACATCGTCAACCTGAACATCCCCAACGGCATTCCGCTGGTCTACGAGCTGGACGCCGACCTGAAGCCGATCCGCAGCCAGTACCTGGGCGACCCGGCCGCTGCAGCCGCCGCGGCCGCTGCGGTGGCCAACCAGGGCAAGAAGGGCTGATTCCCTGGCGCCGCAGGACCGCGGCGCCACCCCAGGTTTTCCCGGATGGGGATGTCCGCCCCAATTTGTATGATGACCCGATGATCAGGTCATCGCTGCAATCACCGTCTCAGCCGCTGGCCAACCAGCGGCTGTCGGACCAGCTGGCCGATGACCTGCGTCGCCAGATCGAGGGCGGACTGGTGCAGCCGGGCGAGCGCCTGCCCACCGAGCAGGCGCTGGCGGCGCAGTACGCCGTCTCCCGCACGGTGGTGCGCGAGGCGGTGAGCCGGCTGCGCAGCAGCGGCCTGCTGGTGGCGCGCCAGGGTTCGGGCATGTTCGTGGCGGCGCTGGACGCCGCCCGGCCGCTGGACTTCGACAGCAGCGTGCTGGCCAACCTGGGCGCGGTGCTGGATGTGGTGGAAGTGCGCCGCGCGCTGGAAAGCGAAGTGGCGGCGCTGGCCGCGGTGCGCGCCACCGCCGCGCAGCGGGCCGCCATCCAGGATGCGCTGGCGCTGGCGGATGCCTCCATCGCCTCGGGCAGCGCCACCGTCGACGAGGACCTGGCCTTCCACCAGGCGGTGGCCGAAGCCGCCGGCAACCCGCAGTTCCCGCGGCTGCTGCGCCACCTGGAGCAGTACCTGCGCGAGGCGATGACCGTCACCCGCCGCAATGAATCGATGAAGCAGGACTTCATCACCCAGGTGCGGCAGGAGCACCAGGCCATCGCCGACGCCATCCTGGCGCGTGATGCCGACGCCGCCCGCGCCGCCGCCACCCGCCACATGCACGAGGCCGCCCGCCGCCTGCACGACAGCGACGCCCCCATCCGCCGCACTGCGGCCACCGCCAAGAGAGACACACCATGAGCAACACCGCCACCACCCTCGGGGTCGTGGGCCTGGGATCGATGGGCCGCGGCGCCGCACTCAGCGCGCTGAAGCGCGGCGTGCCGACCTGGGGCTTCGACCTGAATCCCGCCGCCTGCGCCACCGTGGCCGCCGCCGGCGGCCAGATCGCCACCAGCCTGGCGGACCTGGCCGCGCACTGCGACGCGGTGGTGGTGCTGGTGGTCAATGCAACGCAGACCGAGCAGGTGGTCTTCGGCGACGGTGGCCTGGCCCGGCACCTGAAGCCCGGCAGCGTGGTCATCACCTCGGCCACCGTCGACCCGACGCTGCCGCCGCAGTGGGAAGCCCGGCTGGCAGAACAGGGCCTGCACCTGATCGACGCACCGGTCTCCGGCGGCGCCGCCAAGGCCGCCAACGGCGAGATGACGGTGATGGCCTCCGGCAAGCCGGACGCCTTTGCCGCCGTGGGCGGACTGCTGGATGCGGTGGCCGGCAAGGTGTACCGGCTCGCCGACCATGCCGGCGTGGGCAGCACGGTGAAGATGGTCAACCAGCACCTGGCCGGCGTGCACATCGCGGCCGCCTGCGAGGCCATGGCCCTGGGCATCCGCGCCGGCGCGGCCCCCGACAAGCTCTACGAGGTGATCACCAACTCGGCCGGCAACAGCTGGATGTTCAGCAACCGCGTGCCGCACATCCTGGCCGGCGACTACACGCCGCTGTCGGCGGTCAACATCTTCATCAAGGACCTGGGCATCGTGCTGGACGCGGCGCGCAAGCTCAACGCCCCGCTGCCGCTGGCCGCTGCCGCGCACCAGCTCTACCTGGGCACGGCCGGCGCCGGCTTCGGCGCCGAGGACGACAGCGCGGTGATCAAGCTGTATGCCGCGCTGACCGGCATCACCCTGCCCGCCAGGAAGGACGCAGCATGATCCTGGGCATCATCGCGGACGACTTCACCGGCGCCACCGACGTGGCCAGCATGCTGGTGCGCGCCGGCCTACGCACGGTGCAGACCATCGGTGTGCCGCAAGGCGACATCCCGCCCGAAGTGGCCACTGCCGATGCGGTGGTGGTGGCCTTGAAGAGCCGCACCACGCCCGCCGCCGACGCGGTGGCCGACAGCCTGGCCGCGCTGCGCTGGCTGCAGGCCGCGGGCGCCCGGCAGTTCTACTTCAAGGTCTGCAGCACCTTCGACTCGACGCCCCAGGGCAACATCGGCCCGGTGGCCGAGGCGCTGATGGCGGCGCTGGGCAGCACCCAGACCCTGGTCTGCCCGGCCTTCCCCGAGAACGGCCGCACCGTCTTCCGCGGCCACCTGTTCGTCGGCGATGACCTGCTCAGCGATTCCGGCATGCGCCACCACCCGCTGACGCCGATGAGCGACAGCAACCTGGTGCGCTGGATGCAGCAGCAGTGCCAGCAGCGCGTGGGCCTGCTGCGGCATGACGTGGTGGCCCGGGGCGCCGCTGCCATCACCGCCCGCCTGGCCAGCCTGCAGGCCGACGGCGTGGCCCATGTGGTGGCCGATGCGGTCGACAACGAGGCATTGCGCCAGCTGGCCGCCGGGGCGGGTCACCTGCCGCTGTGGGTCGCCGGTTCCGGCCTGGCGCTGGGCCTGCCCCAGGTGCTGGCCGACCGCGGCTGGGTGACCCTGAACGCCCACGCCGCCGATCTGGAACCCTTGACCGGCCCCGCCGCCGTGCTGGCCGGCAGCTGCTCCACCGCCACGCAGGGCCAGGTGGCCCGCTGGATCGCCGCTGGCCGGCCGGCGCTGCGCATCGACCCGCTGGCCCTGGCCCGCGGCGAGCCGGTGGCGGCCGACGCCCTGGCCTGGGCCAAATCCCAATCCAGCGCCCCGCTGCTCTATGCCACCGCCGACGCGGCCACCCTGGCCAGCACGCAGGCCGCGCTGGGCGTGGCCGAAGCCGGCGCGCTGGTGGAGCACGCGCTGGCGCACATCGCCCGTGGCCTGGTGGACAGCGGGACCCAGCGCCTGGTGGTGGCCGGCGGCGAGACCTCCGGCGCGGTGGTGCAGGCGTTGGACGTGCACACCCTGCGCATCGGCGCGGCCATCTGCCCCGGCGTGCCCTGGACGCAGGCGGTGCGCGGCGCCGGCCAGGGACCGCTGAAGCTGGCGCTGAAGAGCGGCAACTTCGGCGGGCCGGAGTTCTTCACCGAAGCCCTGGCGGCGGCATGAACCACCGCGAGCTCCGCGACGAACTCTGCGCCGTCGGCGCCTCGCTGTTCCAGCGCGGCCTGGTGCATGCCACGGCCGGCAACATCAGCGTGCGCCTGCCCGATGGCGACGGCCACCTGATCACGCCCACCGATGCCTGCCTGGGCCGCCTGCGGCCCGAGGCCCTGGCCCATGTGGATCCCGCAGGCACCCAGCGCAGCGGCGACCGCGCCAGCAAGACGCTGGCGCTGCACCGGCAGATCTACGCCGCCGCACCCGACGCCCGCTGCGTGATCCACACCCACAGCACCCACCTGGTGGCGCTCACGCTGCAAGCACCCGGCCTGGGCGTGTGGCGGCCCGAGACCATCCTGCCGCCGATCACGCCCTACTTCGTGATGAAGGTCGGCCGCGTGCCGCTGATCCCCTACCACCGCCCGGGCGACCCGGCCGCGGCCGCGCTGGTGGCCGATGCCATCCGCAGCGCGGCCGCCGCGGGCGCGCCGATCCGCGCGGTGCTGCTCGACCGGCTGGGCCCCAACGTCTGGCATGACAGCCCGGCCGCGGCCATGGCCACGCTGGAAGAGCTGGAAGAGACCGCCCGCCTGTGGCTGATGACCACGCCGCGCCCGCAGCCGCTGGATTCTGCGCAGATCGACGCGCTGCGCCAGACCTTCGGCGCCGTCTGGCCGACCCACTGAACGGCCCACTGAACGGACCCCCCATGCCCCGCTTTGCCGCCAACCTGTCGATGCTCTACAACGAGCATGCCTTCGTCGACCGCTTCGCCGCCGCTGCGGCCGATGGCTTCGACGCGGTGGAATACCTGTTTCCCTATGCCGTGCCCGCCGCCGAGCTGGCCGCCCGCCTGCAGCAGCAGGGCCTGACGCAGGCGCTGTTCAACGCCCCGCCCGGCAACTTCGACGCCGGCGAGCGCGGCCTGGCCTGCCTGCCCGACCGGGTGGACGAGTTCCGCCGCGGCTTCATCGACCAAGCCCTGCCTTATGCCGCCGCGCTGGGCTGCCAGCGGGTGCATGTGATGGCCGGCCTGGTGCCCGCCGGCGCCGACCGCGGTGCGCTGCGCGACACCTACCTGGACAACCTGGCCTGGGCCGCGCAGCAGGCCGCGCCGCATGGCGTGAACGTGCTGATCGAGCCGATCAACACCCGCGACATCCCCGGCTTCTTCCTCAACCGCCAGGACGAGGCCCACGCCATCGTGCAGGCGGTGGGCGCGCCCAACCTGAAGGTGCAGTTCGACCTGTACCACTGCCAGATCGTCGAAGGCGACCTGGCGATGAAGATCAAACAGCATTTGCCCACCGGCCGCGTCGGCCACTTCCAGATCGCCGGCGTGCCCGAGCGCCACGAGCCCGACCTGGGCGAAGTGCATTTCCCGTACCTGTTCAGCCTGCTCGACAGCCTGGGCTGGGACGGCTTCGTCGGCTGCGAATACCGGCCGCGCGACACCAGCCCCGGTGGCACCAGCGCCGGCCTGGGTTGGCTGCGTGCCTGGCGCGCCGCCCAGGCTGCCTGAGCCCATCCGTTTCACCCGCCCCACCCCCCCAAGGAGACAACCATGTCCAAGACCACCCTGCTGAAGACCGCCGCCGCCGCGGCCCTGCTGGCCGCCGCCGCCGGCGCCTCGGCCCAGACGGTGCTGAAGATCGGCTACGCCACCACCAAGGAATCGCACTACGGTGTCGGCTCCACCGTGTTCTGCGACGAGATCGCCAAGGGCACCAGCAACCGCTACACCTGCCAGCAGTTCCCCAGCAGCGCGCTGGGCGGCGAGCGCGAGATGATCGAGGCGGTGCAGCTCGGCACCCAGGACCTGGTGAACACCTCCACCGGCCCGCTGGGCAACTTCGTGCCCGAGGTCAAGCTGTTCGACATCCCCTTCCTGTTCCGCGGCTACGACCATGCCCGCAAGGTGATGGACGGCGCCATCGGCCAGGACGTGCTGAAGAAGATGCAGGCCAAGGGCCTGATCGGCCTGGCGTGGAGCGAGAACGGCTTCCGCCACATGACCAACAACAAGCGCGCCATCAACCAGGCCACCGATGCCTCGGGCCTGAAGCTGCGCACCATGGAGAACAAGGTGCACATGGCGGGCTACAAGACCTTCGGCATCCTGCCCACGCCCATGCCCTTCCCCGAGCTGTTCACCGCGCTGCAGCAGGGCACGGTCGACGGGCAGGAGAACCCGATCCCGGTGATCCTGGCCAGCAAGTTCAGCCAGGTGCAGAAGCACCTGTCGCTGACCGGCCATGTCTACTCGCCGGCGGTGATCATCCTGTCACCCAATGTCTGGAGCAAGCTGTCCGACGCCGACAAGAAGGTGTTCACCGAGGCGGCGATCA
Source organism: Pseudaquabacterium pictum (assembly GCF_005403045.1). GTDB lineage: Bacteria > Pseudomonadota > Gammaproteobacteria > Burkholderiales > Burkholderiaceae_C > Pseudaquabacterium > Pseudaquabacterium pictum. The sequence continues at coordinate 136,431 of NZ_BJCL01000006.1, read as the reverse complement.
AGGGTGGCCAGGCCCAGCGCAAGAAGGTCAACGACGACGAGGCCAGCGGCATCGCGCAGCTGAAGAAGGACGGCATGCAGGTGGTGGAGAAGCCGGACGGCGAGAGCTTCCGCAAGGCCGTGGCGCCGGCGTACGCCGAGTTCGCCAAGGAGTTCGGCGCCGACAAGATCGCCGCCGTCCAGGCCGTCAAGTAAACCTTCCCGTCGTTCCCTGACGCTCCCGGGCGCACCGCGCCCGGGGGTGGAGCCTGCCCATGCGCCACACCATCCTCACCCTCGACCGCTGGCTCACCAGCCTGGCCTGGACACTGGCCTGCGGGCTGCTGGCCGCCATCTCCGCCCTGGGCATGTGGCAGGTGGTGGCGCGCTTCGTCCTGTCGCAGCCCAGCACCTGGACCGAAGAATCCATGCGCCGGCTGCTGATCTGGATGGTGATGCTGGGCACGGTGGTGGCCTTCCGCCGCGGTGCGCTGGTGTCGGTGGACCTGATGCTGCGCAGCGCACGCGGCGCCTGGCTGACGACGGTGCGCTGGATCATCACCACCACCGCGCTGGCCTACCTGGCGGTGCTGGTGTGGTTCGGCGTGGGTCTGGTGACGCGGGTGCGCTTCCAGACCTTCGCCAGCATGGAGCTGAGCATGGGCTGGGCCTATGCCGCACTGCCGGTGGGCGCGGCGCTGGCGATGGTGGCGGTCGTCGCCCACCACCTGCAGCCGATCAATGAAGAACTCGAAGCCGCGCAGTAAAGGGCCGCTGCCATGTCACTCACCCTGCTCGTCACGATGCTGCTGGCCTTCGCCTTCAGCATCTCCATCGCCGTGGCCATCGGCGGCTCGGCCATCCTGGGCATCGCGCTGTTCGACCCCGAGCGCCTGATCCTGGCGCCCAAGGAGATGTTCACCGCGATCGACAAGTTTCCGCTCGCGGCCATCCCGTTCTTCATCCTGGCGGGCAACCTGATGGAGACCGGCGGCATCAGCCGCCGCCTGGTCGACTTCGCCAAGAGCCTGGTCGGCGGCGTGCAGGGCGGCCTGCCGATGACCTGCGTGCTGACCTGCATGATCTTCGCCGCCGTCTCCGGCAGCAGCGTGGCCACCACCTTCGCCATCGGTGCCATCCTGATCCCGGCGCTGATCAAGCACGGCTACCCCACGCCGTACGCGGCCGCGCTGCAGGCCACCTCGGCCGAGCTGGGCGTGATCATCCCGCCGTCGATCCCGATGATCCTGTTCGGCGTCAGCGCCGAGGTGTCGATCGGCGAGCTGTTCATCGCCGGCGTGGTGCCGGGCTTGCTGATCGGCTGCGCGCTGATGCTGTTCGTGCACCTGTACTGCCGCTGGAAGGGCTGGGGCCTGACCGACGGCGAGGGCCGCCTGGGCGTGGGCACGGCCACGGTGAAGGCCGGCTTCGCGCTGCTGATGCCGGTGATCATCCTGGGCGGCATCTACGGCGGCATCTTCACGCCCACCGAGGCCTCGGTGGTGGCGGTGTTCTACGCGCTGATCGTCGGCCTGTTCATCCACCGCGAGCTGACCTGGGCCGACCTGGTGCCGGTGTTCAAGAAGAGCGTGGTCAGCAGCGCGGTGATCATGTTCATCATCGCCAACGCCGGGTTGTTCGCCTTCCTGATCACCCGTGCCGGCGTGCCCGATGCCATCGGCGGCTGGCTCAGCGAAGTGCTGCAGAGCCCGTTCTGGTTCCTGCTGGGGGTGAACGCGGCGCTGTTCCTGATCGGCATGTTCATCGAGACCAGCGCGGCCATCATCGTGCTGGCGCCGATCCTGGTGCCGGTGGCCCGCCACTTCGGCATCGACCCGGTGCACTTCGGCATGATCATGGTGGTGAACCTGGCGCTGGGCATGATCACGCCGCCGTTCGGCGTCAACCTGTTCGCCGCCTGCACCGTGGCCAAGATCTCGCTGGACCGCATCATCGGCCACCTGCTGCCCTTCGTGGCGGTGATCATCGGCTGCCTGATGCTGATCACCTACATCCCCAGCATCAGCCTGACGCTGCGCGACATCGTCTACGCACCGGCCGTGGTGGCGCCGGCGCCGGGCCCGGCGCCGGCCATCGGGCCACAGTGACCGGCGGCGCCGGCAGTCACTCCACCAGGCCGTAGAGCCGCTCGGGCGGCACCCGCAGCAGCATCCTGCTCTCGGGCACGCTGCTCTTGATGGCCCAGGCCGGCTCGGCGGTGTTGCGCCGGGGCGTGCGCACGATGGGGATGCCGTTCTTGTCGGTCACCGCCGCGGCCACCGGCGTGTGGGCGGTGGCGCCGCGGCGGATCACCACCGCCATCTCGCCCGAGGCCAGCAGCACGAAGTTGCCCGGCGGGTAGATGCCGTACTCCTTGATGATGGCCGCCGCCAGCGGGTTGCCCTGGGCTTCGGCGAACAGCTGCCGCGCCGCATCCAGGATGGGCATGGCCGGCCGCTCGGTGCGCGGGCTGATCTTGGCCATGAACACGTCGGCCATGCGCAGCACCTGCGCCATCTCGCTCATGCCGGCAGACCCGCTGGGGTAGCCGCCGCCGTCGGGCTGTTCATGGTGCTGCAGGACCGCCTGCAGCCACTCGGTGTCGTCGACACCAGCGGCCTGCAGCTGGTCGTGCGCGGCCTGGGGGTGGGCGCGGATCTGGTCGCGCTGGGTGTCGTTCAGCCGGCCCATGGTGGCGAACCGGCCCTGCACCTCGACGATGGTCAGGTTCATCGTCAGCGCCGCCTTCACCAGGGTGCGCACCCGGTCGTCGGGCCAGCCGGCACGGCGGGCGGCCAGCTGGCCCACCATGGCGCAGTGCAGCGCATGGTTCAGGCCATACAGGCTCAGGCGGTTCGGATCCTGCCGCACCGAGTGGTAGATGCCGATGTCCGGGTCGCGGTCGATCAACGCCATCAGCTGGGTGGCGAAGGTGTCGCAACGCGCCACAAATCCTTCACGCGGCACGCTGTTGAGCAGGATGTCCAGCCGCGCCGTGGTCTGCTTCCACAGGTCGAACAGCGTCATGCGGCGCGGCGCCCCTTCGGCGCCGGCCGCTTCCTCGGCGGCGTCGGCCTCGTCGTGGTCGGCGTACAGGCCGCGTTCCAGCAGGGTTTGCAGCTGGGCATCGTTGGCCACCAGCCGGCCCTTGGCCAGCAGCAGCTTGCCCTGGTCGTCGCGGATGCCGAACGGGAGGGCCTCGCCCACCCGGATCTGGTCCGCCACCATGCGCATCAGGTCGATGGCCATCGTCGCTCCCTGTGGGCCCCCGCCTCTGCCGCACCGGGGCCGGTGCCAGGCACCAGCACCGACTCTAGCGCTGCCGCGCCGACCTAGAAAGCCTGAACAGCGGCCGCCAGCAGCGCTGCAATCGGCACCACCGCGGTGGCATGCGGCACGGCATCGGTGCTCCAGACGTGGCGCACGCCGGCCGCCCGCAGCTGGGCCAGGGCATCGCCGACGAACAGCGCATGGGTCACCGCCACGTCGACGCTGGCCGCACCTGCGGCCAGTGCGGCGGTGGCCGCCTCCACCAGGGTGCGGCCGGTGCTGGCCACGTCGTCAAGCAGCACCACCGCGCGGCCGACCAGCGGCAGCGCGGGCAGGGCCACGCGCACGTCGCGGTCGCCGAAGCGCTGCTTGTGGCACACCGCATGGTCCAGCCCATGGGCCTGGCCCGCCGCGGCCACCCATTGCAGGGCTTCTTCATCGGGGCCCAGCAGCAGCGCGCCGGGCACCTGCTGCGCCACCCAGGCACCCAGCAGCGGCGCCGCAGTCAAGGCGCGGTTGGGGCAGCCGGGCATCACCTCGTCCAGCGAGGCGATGCGGTGCAGGTGCGGATCGACGGTGATCAGCCCGTCCACCTGCGCGGCCAGCAGCGCGGCAATGTGGCGCTGGCTGACCGCCTCGCCAGGGCTGAAGGCCATGTCCTGCCGCATGTAGGCCAGGTAGGGCGCCACCAGCACGATGCGCTGCGCACCCAGCGCGCGGGCCGCCGGCACGGTGATCAGCAACTCCACCAGCTTGTCGTGTGGCTGGTGCAGGCCACGCAGCAGCAGCACCTCGGCCGGCAACGCGGGGGGCAGGCGCAGCTTGCTTTCACCGTCGGGGAAGCGGTGGCGCTGCACCTGCGCCCAGGGCACGCCCAAGGCAGCCGCCAGGGCCGCGGCCGCCGGCTGTTCGTCGTCGAACGCGAGCAACAAGCCTGGGTTCATGCGGGGGGCGCTTTCATGGCGGACGGACAATCATGACTTTATGCGTGTTTTGCCGGCCCGCCAGCATCCAGCGGCAGGTCGACCGGGCCGATGTCACCAGGTGGCACGGCCACGCTCTCCATGTCCTGAACGATGTCCCTGAGCCGACTGCTGCGCCTGCTGGCTGCGATGCTGACCCTGGCCACCGCCCTGCTGGTGGGCCGGGTGGCCACGGTCGAGTGGCGCAACCAGGACCTGGCCGCCGTCGGCCGGGAGTCGGTGTCCGAGCTGCGCCGGGCCTTGGCGGCCGCCGAGATGGTCTCGCGCGAGCGCGGCCCCACCAATGGTGTGCTGGGTGACGACACGCCACCGCAGCCGCAGCGCCGCGAGCGCCTGGCCGAGGCCCGCGCCCGTTCCGATGCGGCGCTGGCCGCGCTGGGCCAGGTGCTGGTCGACGGGCCGCACGATGCGCGCCACCAGAATGCCGAGCGCCATGTGCAGCAGGCCCGGGACGCCCTGCAGCGCGCCCGCGCGGGGGTCGACGCGCTGTCTGCCGTGCCCAAGGCCGAGCGCACGCCGGCACAGATCCGCGCCCAGGTGGGGGCGATGGTGGCCGTGGTGCCGCTGATCGCGCCGGCGATCAGCCTGATGGCCGAAGAGGCGCAGCAGGCCCTGCCGGTGCTGGGCGACGATGTGCAGGGCGCCCGCATGGCGGCCGAGCTGCGGGAGTACGCCGGACTGCTGGGCTCGCACTTCACCGCCGCACTCACCGCGCAGCAGCCCTTCAGCGCCGAGGAACGTGCTGCCATCGAGCGCACCCGCGGCCGCATCGACCAGCTGCGCGGCCTGCTCGACCTGCGGCTGCGCACGCCCGGCACGGCCGACGCCGCCCAGCAGGCCTGGCAGCAGGTGCAGCAGGCCTACTTCGGCCGCGCGGCCAGCCTGGTCGACCAGGTGGTGACCGCCGGCAACGGCGACGGCCGCTACGGCATGGACCCGGCGGCCTTCGCCACGGCCTATGTGCCCGACATGAACAGCCTGTTCGCGCTGCGCGACCTGCTGCTCGACAACGCGGCCGCCCGCGCCAGCGCCCAGGCCCGCGACGCACGCCGCGTGCTGTGGCTCACCGCCGCCGGCTCGGCGGTGCTGCTGGCGGTGCTGGCGGTGTCGATGCTGATGGTGCAGCGCCGGCTGCTGCGCCCGCTGGTGCAGACCGCCGGCGCCCTGCATGCCCTGGCCCGCAATGATCTGCAGGCGCCTCTGCCGGTGGCCCGTGCCGGCGACGAGATGGCCGCGGTGGTGGGCGCGGTGCGCACGCTGCAGGACCACACCCGCCAGCGCCAGGCGCTGGAGGCCGAGCGCGACGCGCTGATCGAGCAGCTGCGCGCGCTGTCGAACACCGACTTCCTCACCGGCCTGCCCAACCGCCGCGCGTTCATGCTGGCCGCCGAGCGCGAGCTGGCGCAGGCCAGGCGGCATGCCGTCAGCATGGTGCTGGTGCTGCTGGACGTGGACCACTTCAAGCAGTTCAACGACAGCCATGGCCATGCCGCGGGCGACGAGGCGCTGGTGGCGGTGGCCGGCGCGGTGCGCCAGGCACTGCGCGCCGGCGACCTGGTGGCGCGCTTCGGCGGCGAGGAGTTCGTGCTGCTGATGGCCCACTGCACGGCCCAGCAGGCGCTGGCCTTTGCCGAGCGGCTGCGCGCGGCCATCGCCGCCGCCGCGGTGACCGTGCCGGGCCGCGGGGCGCCGGCCCGGGTGACCGCCAGCATCGGCCTGGCCGACGCCGGCACCGCACCCAGCGCGCTGGCCGACCTGCTGGACCAGGCCGACCAGGCGATGTACCTGGCCAAGGAGGCCGGCCGCAACCGCGTGGTGCTGGCCGCGACCGATCCGATCAGCCCGGCGGGCGCCGGCAGTTCATGAACCCAGCCGGTCGGCCATCTGCTGGCGCAGGTGGTCGGCCAGGGCGCGGCGGTCGGCATGGGCCGTGCCCTGTGGCAGCAGCAGATCGACATGGGCCACCAGGCCGCGCGCCGTGGCCACGCGCCACAGGCTCTGCACCAGGGTGGTGTCGCCGACGAACTCCACCGCCGGGCTGAAGCGCTGCTGCGTGTCGGCAAACCGCAGCACCGCCGGCTGGATGGGCGTCTCGGTGGCGATCGCCGCCTGCAACAGGTTGGCGTGGAAGGGCAGCAGCGCAGGGCCCGGACCGGTGGTGCCCTCGGGGAACACCGCCACCGTCTCGCCGGCGCGCAGCGCCTCGGCCATGGCATGCACCACCCGCAGCGCATCGCGCTTGCGTTCCCGCTCGATGAACAGCGTGCCGGCGCCGGCCACCAGCCAGCCCAGCAGCGGCCAGCGGCGCACATCGGCCTTGGAGACGAAGCGCGCCTGCGGCACCGCCGCATGCAGCGCAGCGATGTCCAGCCAGGACACATGGTTGGCCACCAGCAGCGTGGCACCAGGCCGCGGCGTGCCGCGCACCTGCAGGCCCACGCCCACCGCCCGCAGCAGGCCGGCCGACCACCACTGGATGCGGGCCTGGCGGCCGGTGGCATCCAGCGACGGAAAGCGCAGCGCCATCACCGCCATGCCGTGCAGCACATGCAGCACCAGGCGCGCCACCCGCCACAGCACCAACGGCACGCGGGCCAGGCCGCCCGCCACCCCCGGCATCACGCGGCGGTGGGGACGGAGGCGGCGTAGGCCACGGTGCCGGCCACCAGGGTGGCGCGCACCCGGCCGGGCAGCGCCATGCCGGTGGCCTCGAAGGCGAAGGGCGTGTGCTTGCCTTGGCTCAGCAGGCTGCCCGGCTGCACCGTCCAGGTGGCATCGGGGTCGAAGATGCAGACATCGGCCACACCGCCTTCCACCAGCTGGCCGGCCGACGAGGCCAGCGAGCCCAGCGCATCGCCCAGCACCCGCACCGGGCCGCTGGTGACGCGGGCCAGGGTGGTGGTGATGGGCAGGCCGCTGTCGGTGCCCCACTTCAGCGCCATGCTCAACAGCAGCTCCAGCCCGGTGGCGCCGGGCTCGGCCTCGCCGAAGGGCAGGGTCTTCATGTCGCCTTCGACCGGCGTGTGGTCGGACACCAGCGCGTCCAGCGTGCCGTCGGCCAGCGCGGCGCGCAGGGCGTCGCGGTCGCTGCCCTGGCGCAGCGGCGGCGTCAGCCGCATTGCCGGGTTGAAGAAGCCGATGTCCACATCGGTGAGGTGCAGCGAGTTGATCGACACATCGGCGGTGATCGGCAGGCCCTCGGCCTTGGCCGCGCGCAGCAGGGCCACGCCGGCGGCGCTGGACAGGCGGCACAGGTGCACCCGCGCGCCCGTGGTGCGCACCAGTTCGATCAGCGTGAGCATCGCCACCGTCTCGGCGGCCACCGGCACGCCCGACAGGCCCAGCCGGGTGGCCACCGCGCCGCTGGCGGCCACGCCCTTGCCCAGCCAGCCGTCCTGCGGCCGCAGCCAGGTGCTGTAGCCGAAGGTGGCGGCGTACTGCAGCGCCCGCTGCAGCACCAGGGTGTCGATGACCGGCACATCGGCCTGGCTGAAGCCGACGCAGCCGGCCTCGGTCAGCTCGGCCATCTCGGTCAGCACCTCGCCGGCCAGGCCGCGGGTGAGCGCCCCCAGCGGGAACAGCCGGCACAGGCTGAGCTTGCGGGCACGGAACTTCAGCATCTCCACCAGGCCGGGTTCGTCCAGCGTGGGGTCGGTGTCGGGCGGGCAGACCAGGCTGGTGACACCGCCGGCCGCGGCCGCGTTCAGCTCGCTCTCGAGCATGCCTTCATGCTCATGCCCCGGCTCGCGCAGGCGGGCGGCCAGGTCGACCAGGCCGGGCGCGACGATGCAGCCGGCCGCGTCGATCACCCGTTGGGGCTGGAAGTCGGCCGGCACCGTGCCGATGGTGAGGATGCGGCCGGTGGCAATCGCCACGTCGGCGCGTTCATCGCGGCCCGATGCGGGGTCGATCAGCCGGCCGTTCTGGATCAGGATCTTCATGCCTCATTCCCCGCAATGATCGACATCACCGCCATGCGCACCGCGATGCCGAAGGTGACCTGCGGCAGGATCACGCTGTGGCTGCCGTCGGCCACCTGGGAGTCGATCTCCACGCCGCGGTTGATCGGCCCCGGGTGCATCACGATGGCATCGGGCTTGGCCAGCTTGAGCTTCTCGTCGGTGAGGCCGTAGTTCTTGAAGAACTCGCCGGCGCTGGGCAGCATGGCGCCGCTCATGCGCTCGTTCTGCAGGCGCAGCATGATGATCACGTCGGCGCCGCGGATGCCCTCCTCCATGCTGTGGCACACCCGCACGCCCATGCCCTTGAAGTCCCCCGGCACCAGGGTCTTGGGGCCGACCGCGCGGATGTCGGGCACGCCCAGCGTGGTCAGCGCATGGATGTCCGAGCGCGCCACCCGGCTGTGCACGATGTCGCCGACGATGGCCACGCTGAGCTGGGTGAAGTCCTTCTTGAAGTGCCGGATGGTGTACATGTCCAGCAGCCCCTGGGTGGGGTGGGCGTGCCGCCCGTCGCCGGCATTCACCACATGCACATGCGGCGCGCAGTGCTGGGCGATGAGGTACGGCGCGCCGCTCTCGCTGTGCCGCACCACGAACATGTCGGCATGCATCGCGCTGAGGTTGGCGATGGTGTCGAGCAGGCTCTCGCCCTTGCTGGCGCTGCTCTTGGCGATGTCGAGGTTGATGACGTCGGCGCTCAGCCGCTTGGCCGCGATCTCGAAGGTGGTGCGGGTGCGCGTGCTGTTCTCGAAGAACAGGTTGAACACGCTCTTGCCGCGCAGCAGCGGCACCTTCTTCACCTCGCGGTCGTTGACGCTGAGGAAGGTGCCGGCGGTGTCGAGGATGTGCGTGACCACATCGCGCGGCAGGCCCTCGATGGACAGCAGGTGGATCAGCTCGCCATGCTTGTTGAGCTGGGGGTTGCGCTTGTTCAGCATGTCAGATCGATCCCTTCACGCTGAAGCTGAAGCGGCCGTCGTCGGTGCGCGTCAGCGCCAGCTTCTGTTCGGGCGGCAGGCTGATCTTGGCAGCGGCAAAGGCCGGCTGGATCGGCAGCTCGCGCCCGCCACGGTCGACCAGCACCGCCAGCGTGACGCTGGCCGGGCGGCCGAAGTCGTACAACTCGTTGATCACCGCGCGGATGGTGCGGCCGGTGAACAGCACGTCGTCGAGCAGCAGGATGTGCGCGCCGTCCACCGCGAACGGGATCTTGGTCGCATCGGTCCCGCTGGCCATGCCGCGGGCGGAGAAATCATCCCGGTGCAAGGCGCTGCTGATGACGCCGGGCTTGCCCACCGCCAGCGTGGCCGGCAGGTCGGCCACCAGCCGCTCGGCCAGCCAGGCGCCGCCCGACCAGATGCCCATCAGCGCCATGCCGGGGCGCCACAGCTGCTGCACGCCGGCACGCAGCTCGGTGTACAGCGCCTCGGCATCGAGGGTGAGTGTGCTCATGGAAGGCTTCTCAGGTATTGATCGAGGATCACCGCGGCCGAGGCGGCATCGAGGTCGCGCGCGCCGCCGGCCGCCGCCTCGGTGGTGCTGTAGCGCTCGTCCACCGGGTGCACCGGCAGGCCGAAGCGGCCTTGCAGCTGGCGGGCGAAGCGCTGGGCGCGGCGGGTATTGTCGTGCGGCGCGCCATCGGGGTGCACCGGGATGCCGACCACCAGCGCATCGGGCTGCCACTCGGCGATCAGCTTGGCGATCGGTGCGAAGCGGGCATCGCCCTCGGCGCGGATGGTGGTCAGCGGGCTGGCCTGGCGCAGCAGGCTGTTGCCGGTGGCCACGCCGGTGCGCTGGGTGCCGAAATCGAATGCCAGGAAGGTCTGCGTGCGGAGCGTGGCGCCGGCAGACATGCTCAGGCGTGCCCCGCCTCTTGGCTGAGCATGCGCGGATCGAAGCCCAGCAGCGACACCGCGCGGTCGTAGCGCTCGGCCACCGGCGTGTCGAAGATGATCTCGGGCACCGCATCCACAGTCAGCCAGCCGTTGCGGCCCAGCTCGTCTTCCAGCTGGCCGGCGGCCCAGCCGCTGTAGCCCAGCGTGACCAGCAGGCGCCGGGGGCCGGCGCCGTGGGACAAGGCTTCCAGCACGTCCTTGCTGGTGGTCATCTCCAGCCCGCCGGGGATCGACAGCGTGCTGCTGTAGACCGGCTCGTCACCCAGCTTCTCATGCAGCACGAAGCCGCGCTCGGTCTGCACCGGGCCGCCGTAGAACACCGGCTGTTCGGCCAGTTCCTGGCTGTCCAGGCTCAGGTCGACCTTCTGGAACAGGTTCTTCAGCTTGATGTCGATGGGCTTGTTGATCACCAGGCCCAGCGCGCCGTTCTCGTTGTGCTCGCAGAGGTAGACCACCGCGCCCGAGAAGGTGTCGTCGCCCATGCCCGGCATGGCGATCAGGAACTGGTTGGTCAGGTTCATGCGGTCCGCGGGCATGCCGGGATTCTAATGATCGGGGACACTGCCGCCGTGCCACACACCCTGCCCCACCCCACCGCCCATGCGCCGGTGCTCGACCGCGCCCTGGTCTGGCTGCGCCGCGACCTGCGCACCGACGACAACGCCGCCCTGCACCATGCACTGACCGCCGCACGCCAGGTGTGGTGTGTCTTTGTGTTCGACACCACCATCCTCGACCCGCTGCCCCGCGCCGACCGGCGGGTGGAGTTCATCCGCGACAGCCTGGCCGACCTGGACGGCCAGCTGCGCGCGCTGGCGCTGGCCCATGGCGTGGACGGCGTGGGCCTGCTGGTGCGCCATGGCGACGCCCGCAGCGCCGTGCCCGCGCTGGCCCGCCAGCTGGGCGTGCAGGCGGTCTATGCCAGCCATGACGACGAGCCCGATGCGCTGGCGCGCGATGCCCGGGTGCGCGGCGCGCTGGCCGATGCCGGCATCGCCCTGCACACCGGCAAGGACCATGTGGTGTTCGAGCGCAGCGAGGTGCTGACCGCCACCGGCGGGGCCTACAGCGTGTTCACGCCCTACAAGAACGCCTGGCTGAAGAAGCTGGACGCCGCCGACCTGGCGCCGCGCGCGGTGGCGCCCATGGCTGCGCGGCTGGCGCCACCGCCGCCCGGCCTGGCCACCAGTGTGCCGACGCTGGCCGAGATCGGCTTCCAGCCCACCAACCTGCACCAGATGAAGCTGCCCACCGGCAGCAGCGGTGCGATGGAGTTGCTGGACGACTTCCTCGCTCGCATCGATGCCTACGGCACGGCGCGCGACTTCCCCGCCGTCAAGGGCCCCAGCTACCTCAGCACCCACCTGCGCTTCGGCACCATCAGCATCCGCCGGCTGGCGCGCGAGGCCTGGCAGCGCATGCAGGGCGGCTCACGCGGGGCCGAGGTGTGGCTGTCGGAGCTGATCTGGCGGGACTTCTACCACCAGGTGCTGCACCACCACCCCCATGTGGCGCGGGCCAGCTTCAAGCCGGTGTACGACAGGATCCACTGGGCCCACGGCCAGGAGGCCGACGCGCTGTTCGCCGCCTGGTGCGAGGGCCGCACCGGCTACCCGCTGGTGGATGCGGCCATGCACCAGATCAACCAGACCGGCTACATGCACAACCGCCTGCGCATGGTGGTGGCCAGCTTCCTGACCAAGGACCTGGGCATCGACTGGCGCCGCGGCGAGGCCTACTTCGCCACCCACCTGAATGATTTCGACCTGGCCGCCAACAACGGCGGCTGGCAATGGGCGGCCAGCAGCGGCTGCGATGCCCAGCCCTACTTCCGCATCTTCAACCCGGTGAGCCAGAGCGAGAAGTTCGATGCCGACGGCAAGTTCATCCGCCGCTACCTGCCGCAGCTGGCCGACCTGCCCGACAAGCTGATCCACGCGCCCTGGCTGGCCCGGCCGGTGGACCTGGCTGCAGCCAGGCTGCGCCTGGGCACCGACTACCCGCTGCCGGTGGTCGACCATGCGCTGGCGCGCGAGGCCACGCTGCAGCGCTACGCGGTGGTGAAGGCCACCTGACCCGCTGGCGCGTCTCAGGGCGGGCTGAAGCGCGCCAGCAGCGCCGAGAAGCGCTGCCCCATCTGCCGCAGCGTGCTGCTGTCGCCACCGAACACGCTGCCCAGGAAGGCGGTGGACAGCGCCTGGGTGGCGGCCTTGACCTGCGGGTTCAGCAGCGCGCCGCCAGTGCCGGCGCGGTCGGTGAAGATGCTGTGCGAGCCGCCTTCGAACACCGCCAGCGTCTTGGCCGGGCCGCCCATGGCCTCGAACACCGCCACCCGGTCGGTGGCGGGCGAGTAGTAGCCGGGCACGCGGATCACATCCTCGGTGGCGGTGATGTGCAGGCTGGGCACACGGATGCCGGCCAGCACCTTCTGCGGCGAGGTCTCGCCGTAGAACGGCGGTGCCGAGATCACGATGGCCGCCTTGATGCGGGCGTCGCGCAGGTTCAGCGGATGGCCGTCGCGCTCCACCTCGGCGCCGGCGGCCAGCAGCGTGGTGTTGGCACCGTAGGAATGGCCGGCAGCGACGATGCGCTCGGCGTCGATGCGCACGGCCAGCGGCCCGGCCAGCAGCTGGTCGAGTGCGAAGCTCAGGTCACGCACCCGGGCGGTGGCCTCGCCGTCCTGGGCGGCGGCCTGCAACCGGCCCGGCAGGGCCAGCGGATTGCCCATCCAGACGGCCCGGTCGCTGCCCACATGCTGCAGGTGCAGGCTGGCATAGCCCTGGCTGGCCCAGTGGCGGCCCAGGTAGCTGTAGCCGCGGCGCGAGCCGCCGATGCCGTGCGAGAACACCACCAGCGGATGCGCCTGCGCACCCGGCGCCGCGAGCGGCAGGTACAGCCGCACCGGCACCAGGCGGCCGCGGCCGGCGTCGAACCAGTCGAACTCCTGCACGGTGAAGCGGGCCTCGGCCTCGGGCGCCGTGGCCGCCGCCTCGGGCGGCAGGGCCTGGGCGCGCAGCGGCGCGGTCCAGCAGGCCGACAACGCCACCACCAGACCGGCACCGGCCCACAGCAGGCGGCCGGCGGCTGGCCGCCGGGTTCCAGAGTTCTGCACCATCGTCGTCACCCCCGCATGTCCGTTGCCACCCGACGGCCAACGCGGCCGATCGGATGAGATGGCGCCGCGCAGCCGAAGTTCAAGCCACGCCTAGAGAGCGGCCACCAGGGCGCGGCGGGCGTAACGGGCCACCAGGGCCAGCAGCTCGTCCTCGGCATAGGGCTTGCCGAGGTAGTGGTCCACACCCAGTTCGGCCGCGTAGTCGCGGTGTTTCTGGGCGATGCGCGAGGTGATCATCACCACCGGCAGATCGGCCAGACGGGCATCGCTGCGCATGTTGCGCACCAGGTCGAAGCCGTCCATGCGCGGCATCTCGATGTCGGTGAGCAGCACCGCCGGCCGCTCGGCGGCCAGCTTGTCCAGGCCGTCCAGCCCGTCCTTGGCCACGGCGACGCGGTAGCCCTCGCGCTCCAGCAGGCGCTGGGTGATGCGGCGCACGGTCAGGGAATCGTCGACCACCAGCACCAGCGGCGCCTGCGGCTGCACCGGCGCGGCGAATGCCTCGCCATGGCCGCCGCCGCCCAGCGCCGCCAGCGTGGCCGCACGGGCGCCCTCGCCGTACAGCGTGGCCAGCGCCACCGGGTTGTAGATCAGCGCCGGCAGGCCCGAGGGCAGCAGCGTCATGCCCACCAGGCCCGGCACGCGGGCGAGCTGCGGGCCCAGGTTCTTGACCACCACTTCCTGGTTGCCGAGCACCTCGTCCACATGCAGCACCAGGCGCTGCTGGGCGCTGCGGATGACCACCACCGGCGCGCTGCGGCCCGTGGGCAGGCCACGCGCCGTGCCGCCCAGCAGGGCATCGAACCAGAAGAACGGCAGCAGCTGGCCACCCTCGGTGAAGCCGCCGCTGCGGTAGGCCTCCTCCAGCTCGGGCAGCTTGATGCGCCGCACGGTCTCGAGCAGCGTCGACGGCACCGCGAAGGCCCGCTCGCCGCAGCGCAGCATCACCACCTGGGTGACGGCGGTGGTCAGCGGCAGCACCAGGCGGAAGCTGGTGCCCTGGCCCGGCGCGCTGGCGGTCTCGATGCGGCCGCCCATGGCGTTGACATCGGTGCGCACCACGTCCATGCCCACGCCGCGGCCAGCCAGGTCGGTCAGCGACTCGGCGGTGGAGAAGCCGGGCTGGAAGATCAGGTTGGCCAGCGCTGCCTCGTCGGGCCGGGCATCGGGTGCCACCAGGCCCATGGCGCGGCCACGCGCCAGGATGCGCGGCAGGTTCAGGCCGGCGCCGTCGTCGCGCACCTCCACGCCCACCTCGTTGCCCACCTGGGTGACGGCCAGGGTGATGGTGCCGGTGGCGTCCTTGCCAGCCTTGGCACGCTCGGCCGCCGGCTCGATGCCGTGCACCACGCTGTTGCGCAGCAGGTGCTCGAAGGCCGGCGTCATGCGGTCGAGCACACCGCGGTCGATCTCGACGCCACCGCCCAGGATGTCCAGGCGCACCGGCTTGCCGGTCTCCTTGGCGGCCTGGCGCACCACCCGGTAGAGCCGCTCGGACAGCCCCTCGAACTCCACCATGCGGGTGCGCAGCAGGTCGTCCTGCATGTCGCGGTTCATCCGCGCCTGGTGGGCCAGCGCATCCTCGGTGGACTGCAGCGTGCGTTGCAGGCCGCGCTGCACCGTGGCGACGTCGGCCACCGACTCGGCCATCATCCGCGTCAGCTCCTGGAAGCGGGTGAAGCGGTCCAGCTCCAGCGGATCGAAGGCCTGGGCGGCGGCGCGGGCCGCCTCCATGCGGGTGTCGATCTGGGTCTCGGCCTGCAGCTCGATGTCGCGCAGCTGGGCACGCAGGCGCTCGAGGTTGTCGGTCAGGTCGCCGAGCGCACTCTTGAACTGGTGCACGTCGGACTCGATGCGCGCCCGGGCGATGCTCACCTCGCCGGCCTGGTTGACCAGGCGGTCGAGCAGCGGCGTGCGCACCCGCACCGAGCCGGCGGCGCCGGCCTGGGCGCCGGCCACCCAGGCCGACTCGGCCGCCGCGGCCGGCTGGGCAAAGCGCTGCCAGTCGATGGTCTTCTGCGGCGCCGCAGCCGTGAACACGGCGGGTGCCACCGGTGCAGGCGGACGCGACACGGACGGCACCGGCGCCGGAACGGCGGGCGCAGCCACGGGCGCCACCACCACGGCCGGCGGCGCAGCGGGAAGCAACAGGCCATCCAGCCGCGCCTGCAGCACATCCGCATGGCCAGACAGCGCCTCGATCTCGGCCGTGCCGGCGGCGGCCCCGGCGGCAGCCAGGTGCTCGACCAGGGTCTCCAGCCGGTGCGCCATCTCGCCCAGGCGCATCGCGCCGGCCAGCCGGGCGCTGCCCTTGAAGGTGTGCAGGCTGCGCATGCAGGCTGACGGCGCCTGGGCGTCGCCGGGCTGGCGGGCCCAGTCGCGCAGGCCGGCATGCAGCGTGGGCAGGAGCTCCTGCGCTTCCTCGCTGAAGATCTGGAACAGCTCGGCATCGACCGCATCGACTGCATCGATGTCCTCGTCGAGGCCACCGGCCAGGCCCCCAGCATCACCGCGGGCGGCCCGCGCCGGCAGCTCGCCCAGCGTCGCCAGACCGGCGAACGGCAGCAGCGCGGCACGGCCGAAGGCGGCCTGTGCGGCATCGGCGGGCGCAGTCTCCGGCGCAGCGGCGGACAGGGCATCGGCAGCCGCCTGAGGCGCCGGCGCCGGCTCGACCATGGGTTCAGGGACCGGCTCAGGCTCAGGCTCAGGCTCAGGCTCAGGCTCAGGCTCAGGCTCAGGCTGGGGCTGGGGCTGGGGCTGGGACTCGGGCTCAGGCGCCGTGTCGTCGGCCGGCGCCTCGGCTGGCGCCAGCGCATCCAGCGGCAGCAGACCGCTGGGTTCGGCGGCAGGCGGTTCCGGCGCGGCATGGGCCAGGGCCTGCAGTCGCGCCACCAGCCCGGCGTCCGGAGCGTTCAGGAAGCCGGCGGCGAACAGGTGCAGCAGGCGCCGGATCTCGTCGGAAGCCAGGTTGAACAGCGTCGCCTCGTCGCCCAGCCCATGGCCGCGGGCCTGCGAGCGCTCCAGCGCATGCTCCAGCGACCGCGCCAGCTGCGACAGGTCGGCATAGCCCACCGTGCCCGAGCTGCCGGCCAATGAATGGGCCAGCGCCACCGCCGCATCGCCCACCGGGCGCTGCTGCTCCTGCGCCCATTCGGCCAGCTCCACCCCGAGTCGCCGCGACAGCTCGTCGGCCTCGTTCAGGTAGATGTTGAACAGCGGGATGCTGATGCGCAGTGGACCGATCTGGCGGAAGGCCTCGGGCTCCGCCTCGGGCTCGGGTTCGGGCTCGGCCGCAGGCTCGGATGCGGGCGCGGCCTCGTCGAGCGGTTCGGCCACCGGCAGCACCAGCGTCGGCGCGATGTCGGGGGCGGCGGCATCCTCCTGCGGTGCCGGATCGGCGACCGGGCCGGCAGCGACCGGCATGGCCTCGGTCAGGCCGAAGCTGGATGCAAACTCCGGCGGCAGCGCGAACTCGGTGGCCTCGGGCAGCAGGTCCATCGGCGCGGTCGGCGCCGCCGGGCGCAACCTGTCGACCACGGTGGCCTCGGGCTCGTCGTCCAGGTCGGCCAGGTCGATCTCGGGCAGGCCCGGATCCTCGCCAGCAGCGGCGACCGGCGGCGCCGGTGGCGGGCTCAGATCCAGGTCGCTGGCCAGCGGCAGGTCAGGCACACGCAGCCGCAGGTCCAGCGCGGTGTCGGCCGGCGCGCGCAACTCGGCCGTGGTGCCCTCCACCGGCAAATCGCCGAGGTCGATGGCAGCCAGCCCGGCCTCATCCAGCCCGGCCGCCTCGGTGTCCACCGCGTCGGGCCCGAGCTCGGGCAGGTCTGCAGCCGCATCGGCCGTGGTGTCGGTCAGCGGCAGGCGGCGGCGCTCGGTGCGCAGCGCGTCGGCCGCCCGCACGATGGCCTGCGGCCCGTGGCCGCCAGCGTCGCCGTCGGCGAGTGCCTGGACCCAGCGGCCGAACAGCGCGCAGGCGTCGTGGCTGAAACCGCGCAGGTCGGCATCGGCGCCGCCATGCTCGGCGAGGCGGGTGTTGTAAAGCTGCTCGCAGGCCCAGGCGGCGTCGCCGAAGTCCAGCAGGCCGACCATGCGGGCGCTGCCCTTGAGGGTGTGGAAGGCCCGGCGCACCGTCGTCATGGCGTCGGCGTCGTCGTGCCGCTGCTGCAGCGCGTCCAGGGCCTCGCGGGCGTTGTCCAGCACCTCGCGCGCTTCCTCCAGGAAGATCTCCCGCATCTCGGGGTCGTCTTCCAAGCCGCTGGACACCGGGGCGGCGGGCGCCGCGGGCGGCGGCGGGCGGGCGGCGGCCGGTTCGAGGGTCTGGGGCAGCGTGGGCAGCACCAGGGTGCGCTCCAGGCCGGGCAGCGCGTCGGCCACCGTCTCGCCGTCCATCGGCGTCAGGCGCAGCGTGATCTCGGGCTGGGTGCTGGCGCCGGCACGGCTGTCGCTGGCGTCCGCCGGACCGTCCAGCCCGTCGAGCGACAGCATCGGCAGGCCGTGGTTGCCCAGCATGGGGGCAGCCGGTGGCACCGCACCGCCGCGCTGGCTGGCACGGGACTGCTTGACGATGCGGTCGAACTCCAGCGTGACGGCCAGCGCATCGGTGTCGGGCTGGGCGCCGCCATCCGGGCCCGCCTGGGTGTCCAGGTCGGCAAAGCCGCTGGGCCGATCCTCGCGTGCCATCACCGCCGCCAGGTTGCCGGTGACCGGATCGAAGCGGAACAGCGACTTGGCCATCTGCGGCTGCACGCTGACCATGTCGATCAGGAAGCTCAGCGCGCCCAGGTTGTCGGCCAGGCGGTCGAAGCTGCCGCTCTGGATGGCCTGCTGCGGATTGACCTCGGTGTTGGCGAGTTCGTCGACATCGTCGCGCATGCGCAGCACCGCCAGGGAGGCCTGGTCCAGCCCCAGCACCGACAGCACGCCGCGCATGGCCTGCAGCTGCGCCGGCACCGGGATCAGCACATCGCGCTGGGCCGGGTTGCGGAAGTACTGGTCGATGTTCTTCTCGACCTCGGACAGCGAGGCGCGCAGCTCCTGCACCACGCTGCCCATCGTCTGGCGGTCGGAGACGCGGCGGTACAGCTCCTCCATCCACAGCTCGAGCGTGCCGGGATCACGCGCCTGGCGCACCGCGTCGATGCGCTGGGCCAGGCGGTGGATGCGGGCGGCGCCGTCGGGATGGTCGAAGTCGCCATCGTCGATGGACGCATCGAGGTACAGCAGCGCGGTGGCCACCTCCATCGCCAGGTCGGCCGGCGGCTCGGTGCCGGCGGCCACGGTGTGGGCCACCGCCACCTGCAGCGCACGGCCCAGCACCGCGCCATCGGGGTACAGCCGGGCCAGCGAATCGCTGACCAGGGCGAACTGCTCGGGCAGGCCTTCCTGCCGCGCGGTGTCGCCACCGGCCACGGCCGACCAGACCTCCTTGGCCGCCGACACCCGCTTGCGCGCCTGGGCCACCCAGGCCGGGTCATGGCGGCCAAGGCTGGAAGTCTCGTAGTCGACCCGCGCGATGGCCTGCAGGTTGTAGCCGCGGCGCACCGTGGCCAGCAGCGGGCCCACCGGTTGCGGGCCGTCGGCGGCGGCCTGGCTGCAGAAGAACAGCAGGTCATGGCCCAGGCGCTCGGACGGCTCGGCCAGCTCACCGGCGCGCAGCTGGGCCAGCAGCTTGGAGCCCAGGCGCTTGCTGTAGGCATCGGGCTGCAGCAGGCCGTCGGCCTGGGCCTCGAAGAAGCCGGCCGCCAGCTGCCACAGCGTGGCCAGCCGGCTGTGCGGCGCATGGGCGGGGGCACCGCCGCCATCGGCCACGGCCTGGGCACCGGCGGCCAGACCGGCGAACAGCGTGGCCATGCGCCCGGCCACGCTGGGCGGCGCGCCGCGCATCAGCGCCAGCAGGTCGGCCTCGATCTGGCCGGTGGTCTGGGCATCGGGATGGCGGGCCGGCACGCTGGGATCCAGCACCAGCTCGCGCCAGGACCAGGGCACCGACCACAGGTCGGCCGGATGCACCCGCGGCGCGCCGGCCAGTTCCTGAAGCGCCTTGTACTGCGGGAACAGCGCCAGCGCCGACACCGCCTTGCCGGCCAGGCGCCGCTCGATGAAGTCCAGTAGCGCGAAGCTGCCGCGCTCCAGCGCCGCCACCGCCGCCGGGGTGATCAGCTTGGGCCGGGCGCTGATGCGCTGCAGTGCGGCCTCGGCCGCCCGCGGCAGCTCGGCCGCCGGGCCCAGGCCGACGAGCTCGAGCACGCCCACGCACTGGTGCAACTGGTTGCGCGCCTGGCGCAGCACCGACGGGTCGACGCTGTCCAGGTCGGAGCGCTGGGTCTGCTCCTTCAGGTAGCGGCGCAGCGCCTTGTTGGCCAGGTCGAGCGAACGGCGCAGCTCCTCGCGCACCCAGGACAGGGCGCTCAGGTCCTCGCCCGGGGCGCCGGTGGCGTCGCTGGCGGCGCTGGGGTCTGCGGCCATGGTGGGGCGGTGTCCGGCGTCAGCCGATCTTGAAGCGC
Organism: Pseudaquabacterium pictum; assembly: GCF_005403045.1. GTDB lineage: Bacteria > Pseudomonadota > Gammaproteobacteria > Burkholderiales > Burkholderiaceae_C > Pseudaquabacterium > Pseudaquabacterium pictum. Next base: position 116,725 of record NZ_BJCL01000006.1, on the reverse strand, counting down.
GAGACCGACTGCCGCAGCTCTTCGGCGCTGCGCGACAGCTCGCGCACCATCTGCGCCGTCGAGCGGGTGCCGTCGCCGGTCTGCTCGGTCACCGCGAAGATGTGCTGGATGTTGCCCGCCACCACGTTGGCGGAATCGGCCTCCTTCAGCGCCTGCGACGAGATCGCCTCGATCAGCTCGGCCAGCCGGCGCGTCACGCGGTCGATGTCGGCCAGCGCCGAGCCGGCGGCATCGGACAGCCGTGCGCCGTCGACCACGCCCTGGGTGCTGCGGGCCATGGCGGCCACCGCGTCCTGGGTGTCGGTCTGGATGGTCTTGACCAGGGCCGAGATCTGCCGCGTGGCATCGCCCGAGCGCTCGGCCAGGCGCTGCACTTCCTCGGCCACCACGCTGAAGCCGCGGCCGGCCTCGCCGGCGCTGGCGGCCTGGATGGCGGCATTCAGCGCCAGCACGTTGGTCTGCTCGGTGATGTCGGAGATCAGCTCGGTGATCTCGCCGATCTCCTGGCTGGATTCACCCAGGCGCTTGATGCGCTTGGAGGTCTCCTGGATCTGGTCGCGGATGGCGTTCATGCCGCCGATGGAGTTCTGCACCGCGGTCAGGCCGGTCTCGGCCGCGCGCAGCGACTGCCGCGCCACCTGGGCCGACTGCTGCGCCTGGGCCGACACCTCGTTGATGCGGGTGGCCATCTGCAGCACCGCATCGCCGGTCTCGCGGATCTCGCGCAGCTGCTCGTCGGACGCGGCCAGCAGGTCGGTGGAGGTGGTGGTGACCTGCTCGGTGGTCTCGGTCACCCGGCTGGCCGTGCCCTGCACCTGGCTGACCAGCGAGCGCAGCTCTTCCACGGTGTAGTTGATCGAGTCGGCGATGGCGCCGGTGATGTCCTCGGTGACCGTGGCCTGCTGCGTCAGGTCGCCCTCGGCCACCGTCTGCAGTTCATTCATCAGCCGCAGGATGGCGGTCTGGTTGGCGTCGTTCACCCGCTTGGCCTCGCGCTCCTGGCGCTCGGCTTCCAGCCGCTGCGATTCGGCCAGGCGGGCGCGCTGGGCCTGGTCGGCCATGTACAGCCGCAGGAAGCCCCAGCCGCCGGCCACCACCAGGGCCAGCGCCAGCAGCATGGCCAGGCCATGCGCCAGCTGGAAACCGCCCTGTTCGGCCAGCTGGTCCTGCACCGACTGCAGGCCCTTGCGCAGCGGCTCGGCATCGGCCAGCACCAGGCTCTGGGATTCGCGCGCACTGACCAGGCCCTGCAGGTTGCCCAGGATGGCGCTGGCCTGGCTGCGGGTCTGCTCGTACTGCTGCAGCAGCGTGGCCAGGGCCTGGCGCACCTCCGGGTCCTTGGAGCCTGGCAGGCGCAGCTCGGTGCTGCCGCTGGTCAGGCCGTCGATGATCTCGCGGAAGCTGGTCAGGTCCTTGCCGAGCAGGAACACCGCGTCGTTGCTGGCGCCTTCACTGGTCAGGAACTCGTTGGCGCTCTTGCCGATGCGCTGTGTCAGCATCACCAGCTTGCCGGACTGTGTCAGCTCGGGCGCGCTGGCGTTCTGCTGCAGCTTCAGCGACAGCACGGTGTCGGCCGATTCCAGCAGCTCGCCGGCCTGGGCGTTGATGGTGCGCAGCGCCTTGCTGACCTGCACCAGCGCGGTCTGCTGGGCCAGCACCGCCTTGGCGTTCTTCTCGGCGCGGTCGACCAGGGGCATCAGCGGCTCCAGCAGGGCCTGGGCCGCCGCCGGCACGGCCGGCACGCTGGCGCCGCCGCTCTTGAGCTGGCGGGTGTTGGCGGCCAGCACCTCGGCCGCCTCCTTGACCTCGGCAAACGCGGTGGGTGTGCCCACCAGCGCCTGCGACACCGCCTTGGCCAGCCGCTGCGACTGCATCAGCGCCTGGCCGGTGGCGCCCACCTGCACCGCATTGCGGCTGGCGGAGGTCAACGCCAGCACCGTGGCCAGCACCAGCAGCACCAGGCCGGCCAGCACCATGCCGCCGAGGATACGCTGCTGCGCAGCCAGCGGCTTGTCGCCGATCAACGGCAGCGCCGCCGCCGCGGCTGGCAGGGCAGCCGCGGCCGCCGCTGCGCCGGCCGCGCCGGCGGCGGGCATCAGACGGCTTTCGGAGAAGTCGCTCAGCTGCTCGGACGGCGGCAGCTCCGAGATGATGGAGTGGCTGCCGGCCAGGGTGGTGGCCCCCTGGTCGGCGGTGGTCAGGTCGAGATCGGCAGCGCGGGTGACGGTCATGTTCACGGTGCGGTCGTCGTCGCCATCGGCTTGCAGTTCGTCGAAACTGGCAGGGGCGCGGTCACGTGCGGCCTCGTCATCGGAGCGGTTGTTCTTCAGTCGGTCCAGCAAGCCCATCACATCCCCTTGTCTGTCTGGTGCCACCGGCTTGGAATGCCCGGGAGCAGATGCCCGCCTTCAGGCCGTGATCGCCAGAAACTGCGGCGACTGCGCCAGCGCCGCCAGGTCGATCTCCTGCCACCAGCGGCCGGCCGCATCGCGCCAGCGCGCCAGGGCGAAGTCCGGGCGCGGCGCATTGTCCGTGCTTTCGTCGTCGGCCAGCAGGTCGGCGGCATGGCGCAGACCCTCCAGCCGGTCGATCAGCAGCGCGCCGTTGATGCCCAGCGCCGCGTTGAAGGCCACCAGCCGGGCCTGGCCCTGCAGCGCCGGTGCGCTGTCGCGCAGGCCCAGGAAGCGGGCCAGATCGACCACGGTGAACACGCCGCCACGCAGATTGACCACACCAGCCAGCCAGGGCTGGGTGTGCGGCACCGGCAGCAGCGGACCCACGCTGGAGATCTCGCCGGCCTGCTTCAGCGACAGCAGCAGACCCTGGCCGGCGCAGTCGACCGCCAGCCAGGACACGCCCGGCGTCTCGGTGCGCACCTGCTGCATGCGCTCGGCCAGCCGGGTCTGCAGATCGCGCAGGGCTTGCTTGTTGGCCATGGGGGCTGCCGGCGCCTGGGCTCAGTCGAACTTCTTGATCTTGGCGATCAGTTCGTCGGCCACCACCGGCTTCACCACATAGTCCTTCGCGCCCTGGCGCAGGCCCCAGACCTTGTCGGTCTCCTGGTTCTTGCTGGTGCACATGATCACCGGCAGACCGGCGTAGCGCGGGTCGCGGGTGATGGTGCGGGTGAGCTGGAAGCCGTTCTGGCCGGGCATCACCACGTCCATCAGGATCAGGTCGGGCTTGTCCTCGGCCAGGCGCTTGAGTGCCTCGTCGCCACTCTCGGCGGTGCGCACCGAATAGCCGCGCTTGAGCAGCAGCTCGGTCATGTGGTGCAGCTCGGTCTTGGAGTCGTCGACCACCAGGATCTTGTTCACGGGCATGTTGCGGTCTCCGCTGCGGGTGGGGTGGTCAGCCGGCGTCGCTGCCCGCGCCGAACTGCTGCACCGCGCGCAGCAGCTGTTCCTTGGTGAAAGGTTTGGTCAGGTAGTCCTGCGAGCCGACCATGCGGCCACGCGCCTTGTCGAACAGGCCGTCCTTGGACGACAGCATGATCACCGGCACATGGGCGAAGCGCGGATTGCGCTTGATGATGGCGCAGGTCTGGTAGCCGTCGAGCCGCGGCATCAGGATGTCGCAGAAGATCAGCTGCGGCACATGGTCGTTGACCTTGGCCAGGGCGTCGAAGCCGTCCTCGGCCAGCAGCACCTCGTGGCCGCCCTGGCGCAGGAACAGTTCGGCCGAGCGGCGGATGGTGTTGCTGTCGTCGATCACCAGCACCCGCGTGCAGGCGGCAGGCGCTGCGGCGGCAGTCGGGGCGTCATCCATTGCAGCGGCTCCTCGGCCAGGGTGGCGGGTGGGCTGCCGGCAGGCAGCGTCAGCCCTGGCAGGCCATCAGACCTGCACCATCTCGAAGTCTTCCTTGCGGGCGCCGCACTCGGGGCAGGTCCAGTTCATGGGCACATCGGCCCAGGCGGTGCCGGGCGCGATGCCGTGTTCGGCGTCGCCGGCGGCCTCGTCGTAGATCCAGCCGCAGATCAGACACATCCAGGTGCGAGGTTCGGTCACGCGGGTTTCGGCCACGGGGGTGGCAGTTCACTACAATGAAGCCGGCATTGTAGCCACCGGTTTTCGGGCCCCAAGGGTCCAACGGCGCGGCGGAATCACGTTATTTCAACTTTGCGCCAGCATGGCTGGCGGCACGCGGGGCCGCCCGTTCCGGGCGCCCTCTCTCCCCTGCATCGGACCGTTCATGACCTCCAGCCCCGCCCCCCGACCCGACGCCCCGGCCGATGCCGGCGCCGATGAGCTGCAGGAGGCTGCAGCACCGGCGTGCGTGATGAGCTTCAACGCCGCCGATCCCAGCGGCGCCGGCGGCCTGGCCGGCGACATCAGCACCCTGGCCGCGATGGGCGCCCATGCGCTGCCGATCACCACCAGCCTGCTGCTGCGCGACACCGCCGAGATCTTCGACCACCACCCGATCGATGCCGACATGGTGGCCGAGCAGGCCCGCAATGTGCTGGAAGACATCACCGTGGCAGGCTGGAAGGTGGGCTTCCTGGGCAGCGCCGAAGGCGTCAGCGCGGTGGCCGAAATCCTGTCCGACTACCCCGATGTGCCCCTGGTCAGCTACCTGCCCAACCTGGGCTGGCTGGACGACGACCAGGCCCAGCCCTACCTGGAGGCCTTCCGCGAGCTGATCCTGCCGGCCACCGAGGTGCTGGTGGGCAACCACAAGACGCTGACCGACTTCCTGCTGCCTGACTGGGACAGCGAGCGCCCGGCCTCGGCACGCGAGCTGGCGGTGGCCGCCGGCGAGCGCGGCACCCGCTTCGTGCTGGTCACCGGCATCATGCTGCCGACCAAGGGCGGCAAGGGCGCCGCGGGCACGCCCGAGCAGTTCATCGACAACGTGCTGGCCTCGCCGCAGGGCGCGCTGAGCGGCGAGAAGTTCGAGATGTTCGAGACCAGCTTCGTCGGCGCCGGCGACACGCTGAGCGCCGCACTCGCCGCCCTGCTGGCGGCCGGCGCCGAGCTGCAGGCCGCCGTGGGCGAGGCGCTGGCCTTCATGGACCAGACGCTGGACTCCGGCTTCCGCCCCGGCATGGGCGGCGTGGTGCCCGACCGCTTCTTCTGGGCCCTGCCGCCGTCCGACGATGGCGAGGGTCCGCCCGATGGCACGCCCGGCGACGCCGTGCTGCCCGATGCCGACATCCCCGAGACCAAAGGCAAGTCCGCGCCCCGCCGCGTCCACTGAGACAACCGCATGACCAGCAACCAGAGCCTGTTCGAACGCGCCCAGCGCGTCATCCCCGGTGGCGTCAACTCGCCGGTGCGCGCCTTCCGCGCCGTCGGCGGCACGCCGCGCTTCATCGCCCGCGCCCAGGGCCCCTACATGTGGGACGCCGAGGGCACCCGCTACATCGACTACATCGGCTCCTGGGGCCCGATGATCCTGGGCCACGGCCACCCGGCCGTGCTGGACGCCGTGCAGAAGGCGGCGCTCGACGGCTTCAGCTTCGGCGCGCCCACCGAGCGCGAGGTGGAGCTGGCCGAGGAGATCATCCGCCACGTGCCCAGCGTCGAGCAGGTGCGGCTGGTCTCCAGCGGCACCGAGGCCGGCATGAGCGCCATCCGCCTGGCCCGCGGCGCCACCGGCCGCAGCAAGATCGTCAAGTTCGAGGGCTGTTACCACGGCCATGCCGATGCGCTGCTGGTCAAGGCCGGCTCGGGCCTGGCGACCTTCGGCTTCCCCACCAGCGCCGGCGTGCCGCCCGAGGTGGTGCAGCACACCCTGGTGCTGGAGTACAACAACCTCGAGCAGATCGAGGAAGTCTTCAAGACCCAGGGCGACGAGATCGCCTGCGTGATGATCGAGCCGATCGCCGGCAACATGAACTTCGTGCGGGCGCAGGTGCCCTTCGTGAAGCGCATCGCCGAGCTGTGCCAGCAACACGGCGCGCTGTTCGTCTTCGACGAGGTGATGACCGGTTTCCGCGTGGCACTCGGCGGCGCGCAGAGCGTGTACGCCAAGCTGATCCCCGGCTTCCAGCCGGACATCAGCGTGTTCGGCAAGGTGATCGGCGGCGGCATGCCGCTGGCGGCCTTCGGCACCAGCCGCAAGATCATGCAGCAGCTGGCGCCGCTGGGCCCGGTCTACCAGGCCGGCACGCTGTCGGGCAACCCGGTGGCCACCGCCTGCGGCCTGGCCACGCTGAAGCTGATCAGCCAACCCGGCTTCTACGACACCCTGGGCGCCAAGACGCAGGCCGTGGTGGACGGCCTGACCGCCGCCGCCCGCGCGGCCGGCGTGCCCTTTGTCGGCGACAGCCAGGGCGGCATGTTCGGCTTCTTCTTCACTGACAGCCTGCCGCAGAACTACGGCGTGGTCATGGCCACCGACAAGGACCGCTTCAACCGCTTCTTCCACGGCATGCTCGAGCGCGGCGTGTACCTGGCGCCGGCGCTGTACGAGGCCGGCTTCGTCAGCGCTGCCCACACCGACGCTGACATCGCCGCCACCATCGCCGCAGCCCACGATGTGATGGCCACGCTGCACAGCGCATGATCAAGCCCACGACCGTGCTGGGGCAGCCGGCGATGTGGCTGCGCGCCCCCGATGGTGCGGAGGTGACGGTGCTGCTGCAGGGCGGCCAGATCGTCAGCTGGATCCCGGCCGGCGACCAGGAGCGGCTGTACCTGTCGCCGCAGGCCGTGGCCGGCCCCGGCAACGCGGTGCGCGGCGGCATCCCGGTGTGCTTTCCGCAGTTTTCCAAGCGCGGGCCGCTGGGGCCGCACGGCTTTGCACGGCAGCAGGTCTGGCAGTGGGTGGAAGGCGCGCAGCGTGGCGAGGTGGTCATCGGCGTGCTGCGCCTGACCGACAACGACGCCACCCGCGCCGTCTGGCCGCATGCCTTCGAGGCCGAGCTGAGCTTCAGCTTCAGCGGCCTGCAGCTCGATGTGGAGCTGGCTGTCACCAACACCGGTGATGCAGCGTTCGACTTCACCGCCGCGCTGCACACCTACCTGCTGGTCGACGATGTGCGGCGGGCCCGACTGGGTGGCCTGTTCGGCGTGCGCTACCTGGACACCGTCAATGGCCAGAGCCAGCACCAGGAGATGGACCCGTTCAGCTTCGCCGGCGAGATCGACCGCATCTACTGGGACGCCAAGGGCCCGCTGACCCTGGCCACTGCCGCCGGCCGCACCCAGATCACCAGGGAGGGCTTCGACGACGTGGTGGTGTGGAACCCCGGCCCGGCGCGCGCCGCCGCGCTGGCCGACCTGCCCGACGACGACTGGCTGCAGATGCTGTGCGTGGAGGCGGCCCAGATCGGCCAGCCGGTGACATTGGCGCCGGGCCAGGAGTGGGTGGCCCGCCAGGGCTTTGAAGTCTGAGTCGCCTCAGGCAGGCGACGACCGCAGCCCGTAGGCCTTGCCGCCGAGGAACAGGTACTCGGCCCGCAGCACCGCATCGCCCTTCTCGTCGGTGAAGGTGAAGCCCAGCACCGCCAGCGTGGTGCCGGCCTGGATCTCGGGCACGCTCCAGGCCTGCAGGCGGGTCAGCGGCGCCAGCTCGACGGCCCAGGTCTTGTCGCGCCGCTTCGGCAGCTGGGCCGCAGCCAGCAGGGCCTTGCCGTCGACGGCTGCAGTCTGCGCCGGCACCGCCCGGCTGGCCAGGTCAGCGGGCAGCTTGGGGTCGGCCGGCAGCTCCAGCTTCAGCTCGGCATGCGGGTTGCGCCAGACCACCTGGGCGGCCCGGCCCTCCAGCCAGATGGGCCTTGTCTGGTCGAAGCTGCTCCAGCCGTGGTGGGCACGGGCGGCCAGCGGCAGGGCCAGGGTGCTGCCGAGCAGCAGGGTACGGCGTTGGATCATGGACGGGCCTCCGGTTGCGCAGCCTCAAACATAGGCGATGAAACGGCCGCAGGTCAGTACCGCCCCCCACAGCCCCAGCGACAGCAGGGCCTGGGCCTTGGCCGGGCCGTCCAGCCGCTGCAGGCTGCCGCGGCCGTGGAACCAGGCGGCGTTGCTGCCGGCGGCCATCAGCAGCAGCATCTTCAGCGTGAACAGCCGGTTGGACAGCAGTTCCATCGGCTGGCTGGCGAACATCAGCAGGCCGCTGGTGGCCGCCAGGCCGAAGCCCACCGCCACCAGCGGCAGCGCCGCGCGGGCCAGCGGCACCAGCGGCAGCACCGGCGACACCCCCAGCACCCGCAGCTCCACCAGCACCAGGTTGCCCAGCAGCAGGGCGATGCCGACGAGGTGCACCACCTCCAGTGCGGGGTAGGCCCAGGGGTGGCCGCTGATCCAGGTGAACATGGGGCCGATTGTGGGCGGGGCGCGGCAGGGTCGGCGCGAGGGCGGCTCCTAGAATCCCGCCATGCACATCCACATCCTCGGCATCTGCGGCACCTTCATGGGCGGCATCGCCGCCATCGCCCGCGAGGCCGGCCACCGCGTCACCGGTTGCGACGCGAACGTCTACCCGCCGATGAGCGACCAGCTGCGGGCCCTGGGCATCGACCTGATCGAGGGCTTCGGCGCCGACCAGATGGCGCTCCAGCCCGACCTGTTCGTCATCGGCAACGTGGTGACCCGCGGCAATGCGCTGATGGAGGCCATCCTGGATGCCGGCGCCGGCTACACCAGCGGGCCGCAGTGGCTGTCGGAGAACGTGCTGAAGGGCCGCCATGTGCTGGCCGTGGCCGGCACCCACGGCAAGACCACCACCACCTCGATGCTGGCCTGGATCCTGGACCAGGCGGGCCAGAAGCCGGGCTTTCTCGTCGGCGGCGTGCCGCTGAACTTCGGCATCTCGGCCAGGTTGGGCGAAGGCGCGCCCTTCGTCATCGAGGCTGACGAGTACGACACCGCGTTCTTCGACAAGCGCAGCAAGTTCGTGCACTACCGGCCGCGCACCGCGATCCTGAACAACCTGGAGTTCGACCACGCCGACATCTTCCCGGACCTGGCGGCCATCGAGACCCAGTTCCACCACCTGGTGCGCACCGTGCCGGCCCATGGCCGGCTGGTGGTCAATGCCCGCGAGACAGCACTCGACCGGGTGCTGGCCCGCGGCTGCTGGAGTGAGCTGCAGCGCTTCGGCGCCCGCAAGGAAGAGCCCGGCGCGCTGCGCGCCCGCGGCGAGCCGCATGCCTTCGACGTGCTGCGCGGCAGCCTGAAGATCGCCCGTGTGGACTGGCAGCAGCTGGGCGAGCACAACCAGCTCAACGCCCTGGCGGCCATCGCCGCGGCCGAGCATGTCGGCGTGCCGCCCGAGCAGGCCGCCGCCGCGCTGGCCAGCTTCCGCAACGTGCGCCGCCGGCTGGAGCTGCGCGGCGAGGTGCGCGGCATCCAGGTCTACGACGACTTCGCCCACCATCCCACGGCCATGCGCACCACGCTGAACGGCCTGCGCCGCAAGGCCGGGCTGGCGCGGGTGCTGGTGGTGTTCGAGCCGCGCACCAACACCATGAAGCGCGGCGAGATGAAGGCCCTGCTGCCCTGGGCGCTGGAAGAGGCCGACCTGAGCTTCTGCCTGCAGGGCAACTACGGCTGGAGCGCCACCGAGGCCCTGGCGCCGCTGGGCGCCCAGGCGGTGGTGGCCGACAGCGTCGATGGCCTGGTGGCCGCCATCGTCAAGGCGGCGCAGCCGGGCGACCAGATCCTCGTGATGAGCAACGGCGGCTTCGGCGGCATCCACGAGAAGCTGCTGGCCGCGCTGAAGCACTGACATTGCCGCTGCGGTAGCCTTGGCGCCGGTCGACACCGGACGAGGCACCCATGGAATCCACCCCCCTCACCCGCCGCGGCTTCCAGGGCTGGCTGGCGGCCGCTGCGGCACTGGCCGGCGGCACCGTGCGTGCCGCGCCGGAGCTGCCGCTGTTCGACGCCCACATCCACTACAGCCACGACGCCTGGGACCTGGTGCCGCCCAAGCAGGCGGTGGCCATCCTCCGCCAGGCGGGGCTGCGCGGCGCGCTGGTCTCCAGCTCCAACGACCAGGGCACGCAATTGCTGGCCGCCGAGGCACCGGATCTGATCGTGCCCGAGCTGCGGCCCTACCGCAGCCGCGGCGAGATCGGCAGCTGGATGAACGATGCCAGCGTGGTCGGCTACCTGGAAGAGCGGCTGGCGAAGTACCGCTACGTCGGCGTCGGCGAGTTCCACCTCTACGGTGCCGATGCCGACCTGCCGGTGCCGCGCCGCATGGTGGCACTGGCCAAGGAGCGTGGCCTGCTGCTGCATGCCCACAGCGATGTCGACTGCATCGAACGCCTGCTGAAACAGTGGCCCGAGGCCCGGGTGCTGTGGGCGCACTCCGGCTTCGACCGGCCCGAGAAGGTGCGCGAGGTGCTGCGCCGCCATCCGCGGCTGTGGTGCGACCTGGCCTTCCGCGGCGACCACGCCACCGGCAGCCAGGTCGACCCCGGCTGGCGCGAGGCCTTCACCGAGTTCCCCGACCGCTTCATGATCGGCACCGACACCTTCACGCCCGAGCGCTGGCACTACATCACCGGCCATGCCAGCTATTCACGCGGCTGGCTGGCCAGCCTGCCGGCGCCGGTGGCCGAGGCCATCGGCTGGCGCAACGGGGTGGCCCTGGTGCAGGCGGTGCGGGGCGCCAAGGTGTGAGCCGCCGCGGCACCGCCATGCTGGCGCTGGTGCTGGCCGGCGCCACCGCCCAGGCCGCGTGCGGCGACAGCCTGCCCGCTGCCCACCGCCTGCTGGCCGAGGCCGATGGCCTGCAGCTGGCGTTTGCGGCGCGCCCGGCGCCGCTGCCGCTGGGCCGGCATTTCGCGCTGGACATCGTCGTCTGCCCGGCGGCCGGCCAGCCGCTGCCGGCCACGCTGGTGGTCGATGCCGACATGCCGGCCCACCGCCATGGCATGAACTACCGCACCACCGTCACCGCGCTGGGTGACGGCCGCTTCCGCGTCGAAGGGCTGCTGTTCCACATGGCCGGCCGCTGGCGCCTGCTGTTCGACCTGCCGGCTGCCAACGGCCAGCCGGCGCGCCGGCTCAGCCGCGAGATCGACCTGCGATGAGCCTGCGGCGCTGGCTGGCCATGGCGCTGCTTGGCCTGGTGGCACCGGCAGTGCCGGCAGCGCTGCTGGATTTCAGTGACGACGAGCGGGCCCGCATCCTGTCGCACGGCCCCTGGCCGCCCGCACCGGCGCGCGACCCCGGCAATGCCCAGAGCGGCCGGCCGGCGGCCATCGCCCTGGGCCGGGCGCTGTTCTTCGAGCCGCGGCTGTCGGCGGGCGGCAACCTGGCCTGCGCCAGCTGCCATGTGCCGCACCGTGGCTTCACCGATGGCCGGCCGCGCGCCCTGGGCCGCAGCCAGCCTGGCGGCGCGGCCGACACACCGCTGGACCGCCACACGCCCACGCTGCTGAACGCCGCCCAGCAGCGCTGGTGGGGCTGGGACGGCGCCTTCGACAGCCTGTGGGCGCAGGCCCTGCAGCCGCTGCTGCACCCGCAGGAGATGGGCGCCGACCCGGCGCGGCTGGCAGGCCTGCTGCGCAGCGATGCCCAGCTGGCCTGCCGCTGGCGCCACGCCCACGGCGCCGTGCCGACCGACACCACCCCCGACCCGCCAACGGTGCTGGTGCCGCTGGCCAAGGCCCTGGGCGCCTACGTGGCCACGCTGCAGAGCCGGCGCACCGCATTCGACGATTTCCGCGATGCCCTGGTCCGCGGCGACCGGGTGGCGGCCGCCCGCTACCCGCTGGCGGCACAGCGCGGGCTGCGGATCTTCATCGGCCGCGGCAACTGCAGCACCTGCCATGCCGGGCCGTTGTTCTCCAACGGCGAGTTCGGTGACATCGGCGCGCTGTTCTTCAGCCGTCCCGGCGTGGTCGACCCCGGCCGCCATCGCGGCATTGCCGCGCTGCTGGCCAACCGGCACAACCTGCTGGGGCCGGAGGCCGATCGCCCACCGGCCGGCGCCGATGACCCGGCGCTGAAGACCCGCCATGTGCTGGCCCAGCACCGCAACTTCGGCGAGTTCAAGGTGCCGAGCCTGCGCCATGTGGCCCAGACGGCGCCCTACTTCCACGATGGCCAGAAGGCCACGCTGGCCGACGTGGTCGACCACTACGACACCTTGAGCCCCGACCGGCTGCATGCCGACGGCGAGCAGATCCTGAAGCCGCTGCAGCTGCGCGGCAGCGAGCGGGCCGACCTTCTGGCCTTCCTGCACAGCCTGGATGGCGGCGCCACCGCGGCCTCGCTGCAGCCCCCGGCGCCTTGCCGTTGACCGGCTGCCTCGGCCCCTGTCCGAGGAGCGACTGACAGCCGCGCCGGCACCCCCTAAAGTGCGCCCTCCCCTGTTTCCGGATTCCGCATGCCCGCCTTCGATTCCCGCCGCCGCCAGCTGACCCTGGCCGCCCTGGCCGCCACCCTGCCCGCCGCCGGCCCGGCCCGCGCCGACACCTATCCCAGCCGCGCCATCACCCTGGTCGTGCCCTGGCCCGCCGGTGGCAGCACCGACCGCCACCTGCGCGCCCTGGCCGAGATCGCCAGCAAGCACCTGGGCCAGCCGATCATCATCAACAACCAGCCCGGTGGTGGCGGCACCAACGGCCCCGGCAACCTGGGCCTGCAGGGCCGGCCCGACGGCTACACCATCGCCCAGTACCCGATGGGCATGCTGCGCATCCCGCACATGCAGAAGACCGCCTGGCACCCGATCAACGACTTCAGCTTCATCCTCGGCGTCACCGGCTACAGCTTCGGCTTCGTGGTGCGCGCCGATTCGCCGTACAAGACCTTCAAGGACTACATCGAGGCCGCCCGCAAGGCGCCGGGCAAGATCGACTTCGGCTCCACCGGCACCGGCACCAGTCCGCACCTGCTGATCGAGGAAGTGTCCGACGCCGCCGGCGTGCAGCTCAACCACATCCCGTTCAAGGGCAATGCCGACCAGATGCAGGCCCTGCTGGGCGGCCATGTGATGGCCGCCAGCGACGCCACCGGCTGGGACAAGTTCGTCGACGCCGGCCAGATGCGCCTGCTGGTGAGCTTCGGCGACCAGCGCATGAAGCGCTATCCCAACGTGCCCACCGCCAAGGAACTGGGCTACAACGTGGTGGCCAACTCGCCCTACGGCCTGGTCGGCCCCAAGGGCATGGACCCGGCGGTGGTGAAGACCCTGCACGATGCCTTCAGGAAGGCCATGGACGACCCGCAGCACCTGGCGGTGCTGGACCAGCTGAACCAGCCGGTCTGGTACAAGAACAGCGCCGACTACGCCGCCTGGGCCCGCGAGACCCTGGTGAAGGAGCGCAAGCTGATCGAGCGGCTGGACCTGCTGGCCAAGTAACCCCGCGGCCACGCGGGCTGCTGGTCTGCCCGCATGGGCGGGCAGGCGCAGGCATCGCATCATCGGGGTCTTGATCCAGATCAGGAGCCCCGGATGTCCAGCCTGAACGTCAACGGCCAGGTGCGCACGCACGATGCCGAACCCGACACCCCGCTGCTGTGGGTGCTGCGCGAGCAACTCGGCCTGACCGGCACCAAGTACGGCTGCGGCGTCGCCCAGTGCGGCGCCTGCACCGTGCACATCGACGGCGTGCCCACCCGCAGCTGCGTGCGGCCGGTCGCCAGCGTCGAGCCGGGGCAGAAGATCACCACCATCGAGGGCCTGTCGCCCGACGGCCAGCACCCGCTGCAGAAGGCCTGGGTGGCGCTGGACGTGCCGCAATGCGGCTTCTGCCAGAGCGGCATGCTGATGGCGGCCGCCGCGCTGCTCAAGAGCAAGCCCCGCCCCACCGAGGCCGAGGTGCGCGAGAACATCACCAACATCTGCCGCTGCGGCACCTACAACCGGGTGCAGGCCGCGATCATGATGGTGAGCAAGGCATGAGGGACGCGGCCATGACCACCACCACGACCACCCCCCGCTCGCCGGCCCGCCGCCGTTTCCTGGCCACCAGCAGCGCCGCTGCCGGCGGGCTGATGCTGGGCTTCCATGTACCGATGGCGCAGAGCCAGGGCACGGCGCCCGAGATCAATGTCTGGGTGCAGATCAAGCCTGATGAAACCGTGGTGGTCCGCATCGCCCGCAGCGAGATGGGCCAGGGCACGCTGACCGGCCTGGCCCAGTTGGTGGCCGAGGAGCTGCAATGCGACTGGGCCCGCGTCACCACCGAATACCCCACACCCGGCCAGAACCTGGCGCGCCAGCGTGCCTGGGGCAACTTCAGCACCGGCGGCAGCCGCGGCGTGCGGGAATCGCACGACTACGTGCGCAAGGGCGGCGCCGCCGCCCGCATGATGCTGGTGCAGGCCGCGGCCGACGGCTGGGGCGTGCCGGCCGCACAATGCCAGGCCGAGAAGGGCGTGATCACCCATGCCGCCAGCGGCCGGCGTACCACCTACGGCACGGTGGCCGCTGCGGCCGCCAAGCTGACGCCGCCCACCGAGGTGCCGCTGAAGGACCCCAAGACCTGGACGTTGGCCGGTCAATCGGTGCTGCGGCTGGACACCGTGGCCAAGACCACCGGCGCCCAGGTCTACGGCATGGACCTGCAACTGCCCGGCATGCTCAACGCCGCCATCCGCGACTGCCCCATCGTCGGCGGCAAGCTCAAGTCCTTCGACGCCAAGGCAGTGATGGGGCTGCCCGGCGTCAAGCAGGTGGTGCAGGTGAGCGACACCGCGGTGGCGGTGGTGGCCACCACCTGGTGGCGGGCCAAGAAGGCGGCGGATGCACTGCCCATCGTGTGGGACGAGGGCCCGCACGCCAAGCTGGACAGCGCCGCCATCGCCCAGATGCTGAAGGCCGGGCTGGACGCGCCCGAGGGCCTGGTCGGCCACACCAACGGCCAGGCGAAGGAGGCGCTGGCCGGCGCCGCCCGCACCATCGAGGCGGTCTACAGCTTTCCGTACCAGAACCATGCCTGCATGGAGGTGATGAACGCCACCGCCCGCTGGACGCCCGAGCGCTGCGAGGTCTGGACCCCCACCCAGAACGGCGAGGCCGCATTGGCCGCCACCGCCGAGGCCGCCGGCCTGCCCGCTGCGCAGTGCGAGGTCTACAAGATCCACCTGGGCGGCGGCTTCGGCCGGCGCGGCGCCACCGACTGGGTGCGCCAGGCGGTGGCCATCGCCAAGGCCATGCCGGGCACGCCGGTCAAGCTGGTCTGGAGCCGCGAAGAGGACATGCAGCACGGCTTCTACCACCCGGTCACCCAGTGCAAGCTGAAGGCCGGGGTGGACGCGCAGGGCCAACTCACCGCGCTGCACATGCGCATCTCGGGCCAGTCCATCCTGGCCGGGCTGTTCCCGCAGAACATGCGCGACGGGCTGGACCCGGTGGTGTTCCAGGGGCTGAACAAGGGCGGCACCGAGGGCGCGCTGGGCTATGCCTTCCCCAACCTGCTGATCGACCATGCGATGCGCAACCCGCCGGTGCGGCCGGGCTTCTGGCGTGGCGTGAACCTGAACCAGAACGCGGTCTACCTGGAGTGCTTCCTCGACGAGGTGGCCCATGCCACCAAGCAGGACCCGCTGGCCCTGCGCCAGAAGCTGCTGGCCGGCAGCCCGAAGCACCTGGCGGTGCTGAACGCCGCCGCCCAGCGCGCCGGCTGGGGCACGCCGGCCAAGCCGGTCAACGGCCAGGCAGTGCACCGCGGGCTGGCACAGATCATGGGCTTCGGCAGCTATGTGGCGGCCTGCGCGGAGGTCTCGGTCAGCAAGGATGGCGAGCTGACGGTGCACCGCATCGTCGCCGCCACCGATTGTGGCCATGCGGTGAACCCGCAGCAGATCGAGGCCCAGGTGGAAGGCTCGTTCGCCTACGGCCTGTCGGCCGCGCTGCTGGGTGAATGCACGCTGGAAAACGGCCGCTTCGTGCAGACCAACTTCCACAACTACCCGGTGCTGCTGATGGCCCAGATGCCCAAGGTCGAGACCATCGTGATGCCCTCGGGCGGGTTCTGGGGCGGGGTGGGTGAGCCCACCATCGCGGTGGCGGCGCCGGCGGTGCTGAACGCCATCTTTGCCGCCACTGGCCGGCGCATCCGCGACCTGCCGATCAAGAACCAGAACCTGAAGCAGGCCTGACCCCGACATGCACCTGGCCCTGCTGGCCCTGGCCGCCACCGCGGCGCCGGCCGCCCTGGCCCAGGGCGATGCGGCGCGTGGCGAGGCCATCGCGCTGCACCGCAGCCAGGGCCTGTGCGTGCTGTGCCATGCCATGCCGGGGCAGAACCCGGCGCTGCAGGGCACCATCGGACCGCCGCTGGCCGGCGTCGGCAGCCGGCTGGACGCCGCCACGCTGCGGCAGCGCCTGGTGGCGCCGGAGCAGTTCAACCCCGAGACGGTGATGCCCGCCTACGGCCGCAGCACCGGGTTGCAGCAGGTGGCCGCCGCCCAGCGCGGCAAGCCGCTGCTGACCGACGCCCAGATCGACGACGTGGTGGCCTGGCTGGCCACGCTGCGATGAATCTGCTGCTGCCCCGCCGCCAGATCCTGTGTGCGGCCGCCGGCCTGGGCCTCGCGCTGCAGATCCGGCCGGTGGCCGCGGTGTCGGCCGCGCCCACCCTGCAGGCGGTGGAACGGCAGTGGGCCGGCGGCCGGCCCATCACCGAAGGCCGGGTGCTGCTGGACGTGGCGCCGCTGGTGGAGAACGGCAACGCGGTGCCGATCCGGGTGCAGGTCGACAGCCCGATGACTGCGGCTGACCATGTGGTCGAGATCGTGGTCTTCAACGAGCGCAATCCGCAGCGGGATGTGGCGCGCTTCAGCCTGTCGCCGGCCAGCGGCATGGCCCAGGTGCAGACGCGCATCCGGCTGGCCACCTCGCAGCAACTGGTGGCGCTGGCGCGCATGCGCGATGGCAGCCAGTGGTCGCACCATGTCGACGTGCTGGTGACGCTGGCTGCCTGCATCGAACCCTGAACACCGCATGGCCGACACCCCCGCCCCCCGCGTGCGCACCCTGATCCACGGCCTGGACAGCCTGCGCCGCGGCCAGCCGGCCGAGCTGCGGGTGACGCTGGCCCATCCGATGGAGAACGGCCTGCGCCACGACGGCTACGGCAACGTGGTGCCGCGCAACATCGTCACCCGCTTCGAATGCCGGCTCGATGGCCAGCTGGTGTTCGGCGCCGACCTGTACAGCGCCATCGCCGCCAACCCCTACCTGGCCTTCTGGCTGCGTGCCGACGGGCCGGGCACGCTCAGCTTCGAATGGACCGGCGACTGGGGCTTCCAGCACCGCGAGACGCGGGCCATCACGCCGGCATGAACCGGCGAAGTGCCGCGCTGCTGGCCCTGGCGATGCTGGCCCTGCCAGCCACCGCCGACGACGGCCGCCGCTCCGGGCTGACGTTCATGGGCCCGGCGCTGCAGGCACTGCAGCGCGACGATGGCCAGAACCCGGCCATGCTGTGGGTGCAGGACGGCGAGCAGCTGTGGCGCAGCCCGGCCGGCACCAGCGGCAAGCGCTGCGCCGACTGCCATGGCGACGCATCGCGCAGCATGGCAGGCGTGGCCGCCCGCTATCCCGCCTGGGATGCTGCCAGCGGCGGCGCGCTGAACCTGGCCGGCCGCATCAACGCCTGCCGCAGCCGCCACCAGCAGGCCGCGGCGCTGCCGGTGGAGCATGCCGACCTGCTGGCGCTGTCGGCCTATGTGGGCCTGCAGTCACGCGGCCAGCCGCTGGCGCCGCCCGACGATGCCCGCCTGGCACCGCTGCGCCAGCAGGGCCAGCTGCTGTGGCAGCAGCGCCTGGGCCAGCTGAACCTGGCCTGTCTGCACTGCCATGACCAGCGCGCCGGTCAGCGCCTGGGCGGCGCCGTCATCCCGCAGGGCCATGCCACCGGCTACCCCAGTTACCGGCTGGAATGGCAGGCCCTGGGCAGCCTGCAGCGCCGGCTGCGCGGCTGCGTGGTGGGTGTGCGGGCCGAGCCCTGGGCCGCCGATGCGCCGGCGTGGCTGGCGCTGGAAGCCCACCTGGCACAGCGCGCCGCCGGCATGCCGGTGGAGACGCCGGCGGTGCGGCCCTGAGGCCCCGTCAGAGCAGCTGGCCGACGTTCAGCAGCGTCAGCACGCCCAGCACCGCGAAGATGGCCGCGGCGATGCCGTGCACCAGCTTCATCGACACCCGCCTGGCGATCTGGTCGCCCAGCAGCACCGCCGGCACATTGGCCAGCATCATGCCCAGCGTGGTGCCGGTCACCACGGCCAGCAGGTCGGTGTAGCGCGCGGCCAGCGCCACCGTGGCGATCTGGGTCTTGTCGCCCATCTCGGCCAGGAAGAAGGCCACCACCGTGGTGCCGAACACGCCCAGCCGGCGGCTGCCGCCTTCGGTCTCGACATCGTCGAGCTTGTCGGGGACCAGCATCCACACCGCCATCGCCAGGAACGAGATGCCGATCACCCAGCGCAGCCACTGCGGCCCCATCCAGGCGGCCAGCAGGCCGCCCAGCGCGCCGGCCATGGCATGGTTGGCCAGCGTGGCCACCAGGATGCCCAGCACGATGGGCACAGGCTTGCGGAACCGCGCGGCCAGCAACAGGGCCAGCAGCTGGGTCTTGTCGCCCATTTCTCCGAGCGCGACGATGCCGGTGGAGACGAGGAAGGCTTCCATGGAACAGACTTTCAGGGGGCCGGCAGGAACACCGATGACCACGCCGCCCCCCGGCCCACGGCGGAGGCAGCGCGGTCAAAGGTCTTGCCAGGCACACAACCCGGGCGGGCTGCGGTGCTGCGGGCGCCATGGCCAGGATCCCGCGGGATGCGGGCAAGCCCGCGGCCAAGTGTGTTGACGCCCGCCCCGACACCACGCACAGTGGCCGGGCGGCTACTCCCCAATGACAGGACAGCAGCCGCCAGTGTACCGGCCGCTGCTGTCGATCCGCTGACACACCACCCACCCATTCCAACCACGAGACACCCCCATGCTGGATGCCGCTGCCGTGCAGGCGATGCTGACCCCCCTGTTCCCTGGCCTGATGGGCGTGACGCTCACCAGCGTCGCGCCCGACCGCATCGTGGCCACGATGGCGGTGCGGCCCGACCTGTGCACCGGCGGTGGCATCCTGCACGGCGGCGCCTACATGGCGTTTGCCGACACCCTGGGCGCGGTGGGCACGGTGGTGAACCTGACCGACGGCCAGCGCACCACCACCACCGACAGCAGCACCAAGTTCATCGCCGGTGCCAAGGTGGGCAGCACCGTCACCGGCGAGAGCATCGCCCTGCACCGCGGCCGCACCACCCAGGTGTGGCAGACGATGATCCGCAACGACCAGGGCAAGCTCTGCGCCGTGGTCACCCAGACCCAACTCATCATGTGAGCGCCTGGCGGCGCAGGCGCCTCAGCGCGGCGCGCGGCTCTTCAGCCCGTAGCGGCTGAACTTGTCGACCACCACCGCGATCTCGGCATCCGGCAGCACCCGCGGGCCGCCCAGGCTGCGGCACATCACCATCTGCTGGGCCAGCGTCTCCACCTCGCCGGCCAGCCACATGGCCTTGTCCAGGTTGTGCTCGAATGCCAGCAGGCCGTGGTGTTCCAGCAGGCAGGCCTTGCGGCCTTCCAGCGCCACCACCGCCGCGGCCGACAGCGCCGCCGTGCCGTAGGTGTGGTACGGCGCGCAGCGGATCGGCGCGCCGCCGGCGGCGGCGATCATGTAGTGCAGCGCCGGGATCTCCAGCCCCTGGATGGCCAGCACCGTGGCGTAGGTGGGGTGGCCATGCACCACCGCACCGGCCTCGGGCCGGGCCTGGTAGACGGCCTGGTGCATCGCCCATTCGCTGCTCGGGTCCAGCGGATGCTGCCAGGTGGCGGTGCCCGAGCCGGTGAACTGCACCGGCACGATGTCGTCGGGCTGCAGCGTGTCGTAGGCGATGCCGCTGGGCGTGATCAGCATGCCGCCGTCCACCCGCACGCTGAGATTGCCCGAGGTGCCGGTGGCCAGCCCCATCGGCTGCAGGCGGTTGGCATGGCGCACCAGTTGCTGGCGCAGGTCGGCGTGGTCCATGGCATCACCCCCCGCTGTGCAGCACCTTGGCCACCGGCGCGGGCCGCAGGCGGTAGGCATCGCTCAGACCCGAGCCCAGCAGCGGCCGCAGGTACAGGCGGAAGGCATCGGTCACGTCGGTGCCGCTGGGGCTGATGAAGGCGTCGTCCATCACCCGGGTCTGGCCGGCGACGGCATCCAGCGGGAGCAGGCTGTAGTCGGCGCTGTAGTAGCCGGTGCGCTGGATGGCCACCGAGCCATCCCGGTCACCCCACATCGCAAACTGCACCGCCTTCTCGCCCACCTCGCGGGCCTCGCGCTGGTCGACATCGCTGACGCAGCCGATGAAGCTGCGCTGCAGGTAGCCGAAGGTGTCGCCACGCACCCGCTGGATGCCCAGCTTCTGCTTGATCTCGGCGCACAGCAGATCGGCCAGCGCGCCGGTGCCCGACAGCTGCACATTGCCGTGGGCATCGCGCTCCAGGTCCTGCGCCAGCTGGGCCAGGATGGGCGCGCCGCTGGCATCGTGGATGCCCTCGCTGACGGCGATGACGCAGCGGCCGTGGCGCCGCTGCATGGCCTGCACGTCGGCCAGGAACTGCTCCAGCACGAAGGTGCGCTCGGGCAGGTAGATCAGGTGCGGGCCGTCGTCTGGGAACTTCTTGCCCAGCGCGCTGGCCGCCGTCAGGAAGCCGGCATGGCGGCCCATCACCACCGCCAGGTACACGCCCGGCAACGCCGCGTTGTCGAGGTTGGCGCCGGCAAAGGCCTGGGCCACAAAGCGCGCCGCGCTGGGAAAGCCCGGTGTGTGGTCGTTGCCGACCAGGTCGTTGTCGATGGTCTTGGGGATGTGGATGCAGCGCAGCGGGTAGCCGGCGGCCTGCGCCTGCTGGCTGACGATGCGCACCGTGTCCGACGAATCATTGCCGCCGATGTAGAAGAAGTGGCCGATGCCATGCGCCCGCAGCACCCGGAAGATGCGCTCGCAGTAAGCCAGGTCGGGCTTGTCGCGGGTGCTGCCCAGGGCCGAGCCCGGCGTGGCGGCCACCAGCTCCAGGTTGTGGCTGGTCTCCTGTGTCAGGTCGACGAAGTCCTCGTCGACGATGCCGCGCACGCCGTGGCGGGCGCCATAGACGCGGTCGATGCCCTTGTGGCGGCGGGCCTCCAGCACCACGCCCACCAGGCTCTGGTTGATCACCGCGGTGGGGCCGCCGCCCTGGGCGACCAGGATCTTCTGCAGGTTCGAGGTCAAGAGAAAGCTCCTGTTTCTGGTGGGTGATCCCGGCCGTGGCGCTGGCCGGCCCTGCTAGGGTAGCGACTGTCGCAGACTCCCGGTTCCAGATGGCCCCACACCCGCCCTTGCCAACTGCGTCGGCCACCGGCTGGCGGCGCCTGCGCGCCTGCGGCTGGGCCCTGGCCGTGGTGGCCGGGTTGGGCGGCGCGCCGGCCGGGGCCGCTGCGCAGGCGCCCGCTGGCGAGGCGCCGCCGTTGCAGCTGCGCATCGTCGGCGGCCTGGCCAGCGTCAACCAGTTCACGCAGCAGGAAGAACCGTTCTGGACCCGCCAACTGCCCGCCCTGACCAACGGGCGGGTGCGGGCCGAGATCCAGCCGTTCGACCGTGCCGGCATCCGTGGCCAGGACATGCTGCGCCTGCTGCGCCTGGGCGTGGTGCCGTTCGGCACCGCGCTGCTGAGCCTGACCGTCGCCGAAGACCCGCTGGTGGGCCTGACCGACCTGCCCGGCGCCAACCCCGACATGGGCACGCTGCGCCGCGCCGTGGCCGCCTACCGCCCGGTGCTGGCGGCCCACCTGCGGCAGGCCCATGGTGTGGAACTGCTGGCGCTGTACGCCTATCCGGCCCAGGTGCTGTTCTGCCAGCAGGCCTTTGCCACGCTCGGTGATCTGGCGGGGCGGCGGGTGCGGGTGTCATCGGCACCGCAGGCGGACTTCATCGAAGCGCTGGGCGCCGTGCCGGTGCTGGCACCCTTTGCCGAATTGCTGCCCAGGCTGCGCGCGGGCCAGCTCGACTGCGCCATCACCGGCACCATGTCGGGCAACACCATCGGCCTGCACCAGGCCACCAGCCACATGCATGCGCTGCCCATCACCTGGGGGCTGTCGCTGTTCGCGGCCAACAAGGCGGCCTGGACCGGGCTGCCGGCCGATGTGCGGCAGCTGCTGCAGCGGGAGTTGGCGCAGCTGGAGCAGGCGATCTGGGCCGACGCCGACCGCGAGACCGGCGAGGGCATCGCCTGCAACACCGGCAGCACCGCCTGCAAGCCGGCCCAGCGCGGCCGCATGACCCTGGTCACGCCCACGGCGGGCGACCGCGCCCAGCTGCGCAGCCTGCTGGCCGACACCTTGCTGCCACGCCTGGCCGCGCGCTGCGGTCCGCCCTGCACCGATGCCTGGAACAGCAGCCTCGCGCCGGTGGTGGGGGTGCGCCTGGGCCCCGCCACCGCCCGCTGACCATGGCCGGAGGCCCTGAACGCCGCACGCTGTGGGCCCTGTGGTGTGTGGCCGGCCTGTTCGTGCTGGCCGTGCTGTTCACCGCTGCCAGCCTGCTGCGCAGCCAGCGGGCGGAGGCGCAGGCCCAGGGCGAGGCCCGGCTCACCCGCTTCATGGCCGGCGCCGAGGCGGCGATCAACCGCAGCTTCATGGGCATCGACATGCTGCTGGCCGGCCTGGCCGAGCCGCTGGACGACCTCGGCGAGGCCGACCCCGCCCAGGCCCGCCAGCAGCGCAGCCGGCTGCTGGCCCAGGTGGTGCGCCAGAACCTGCAGCTGCGCGATGTGCTGCTGCTGGACGCCGACGGCCAGGTGCTGGCCGCCGGCCAGGAGAGCAGCCTGCGCCAGGTGCCCACGCTGCCACCGGGCTTCCTGGCCCGGGTGCTGGCACCGGGCGTGCCGGTGCTGGCCATCAGCACGCCCATCGTCAACCCGATCACCGCCGAGGCGGCGCTGTACTTCGCCCGGCCCCTGGCCATGGGTGCGGCCAACACCGTGCTGCTGGCCGAGGTGCCAGTGTCGCTGGTGGCCGGCATCGCGGCGCAATCGGTCGAGATCGCCGGCCTGACCGTGACCCTGGAGGGCCGTGATGGCGCGCTGCTGGCCAGCATGCCCGGCGACGAGCGCCTGGGCATGCTGCGCCTGCAGCCGCCGCTGGCGGCAGCCTCGGCCACCGGCACCGCCTGGCATGCGCCCGGCCGGCTGGACCGCGCGCCCGCGCTGCTGGCCGTGCGCACCACGCTGAACGCCGACGTGATGCTGGCCGCCAGCCTGCGGCTGGACGTGGCCCTGGCCGATGGCGCCGGCTACCGCCAGCAGGTGCTGCTGCTGGCCAGCGGCTTCGTCGTGATGCTGCTGGCCGCCGCTGCCCTGGTGCATGGCGCCATCGGCCGGCAGGCCCGCGCGCAGGCCGAACTGGCCGCCTCCAAGGGCACGCTGGAGCAGGCCATGGCATCGATGAACGATGGCCTGCTGCTGGTGGACAACCAGCAGTGCGTGGTGACCTGGAACCAGCGCTACACCGAGCTGTTCCCCTACCTGGCGCCGGTGCTGCGCCGGGGTGTGCACAACAGCATGCTGGCCGAGGCTGCCGCCCGTGCGCTGATGCCCGAAGGCACCCAGGCCGAGCGGGCTGACTGGATGGCTGCGCGCATGGCTGTCGACAAGGAGGCGGATGTCAACTTCCCGCAGCGGGTGGCGGGCGGACGCATCGTCGACACGGTGCGCCGCGCCACGCCGGACGGTGGCTTCGTGGCCGTCTACCGCGACATCACCGCCTCGGAGCGGGAGCTGTCACGGGCCAAGGCCCAGGCCGAGGCGGCCAACGAGGCCAAGTCGCGCTTCCTGGCCACCATGAGCCATGAGATGCGCACGCCGCTCAACGGTGTGCTGGGCATGATCCACCTGCTGCTCAACAGCCCGCTGAACCCGCGCCAGCGCCAGCATGCGCTGCTGATCCGCAGCTCCGGCCAATCCCTGCTGGCGGTGCTCAACGACATCCTCGACCTGTCCAAGATCGAGGCCGGCCGCATGGACCTGGAGCTGCAAGCCTTCCAGCTGGGCGAAACCGTGCGCGACGTCGTCACGCTGCTGTCAGAGCGCGCCGAAGCCCGCGGCCTCACCCTGCAACTGCTGCTGCCCCCTGACCTGCCCACCTGGCTGGTGGGCGACGCGAGCCGGCTGCGCCAGGTGCTGTTCAACCTGGTGGGCAATGCGCTGAAGTTCACCGAGACCGGCGGTGTGACGGTGGCGCTGGCGCACCAGCCGCGGCCCCACGGCGAGGTGGCGCTGACCCTGCAGGTGCGCGACACCGGCATCGGCATCGCGCCGGATGTGCTGGACCGGCTGTTCACCCGCTTCACCCAGGCCGACAGCTCCACCGCGCGCCGCTATGGCGGCACCGGCCTGGGCCTGGCCATCTGCCGCGAGATCGTGGACCTGATGGGCGGCCGCATCAGCGTGGAAAGCGCGGTGGGCCAGGGCAGCTGCTTCACCGTCGCGCTGGTGCTGCCGCTGGCGCCCGCCGGCACCGACACGGCCGCCCGGCCGGGCCAGGGCGCCGACGCCGACAGCGCCGATGGCAGCCCGCTGCCGCCGTTGCGCCTGCTGGCGGCCGAGGACAACGGCGTGAACCAGATCCTGATCAAGGCGCTGGCAGAGGGCTGGGGCCACCACTGCGACGTGGTGGGCAACGGCATCGAGGCGCTGGCCCAGGTGCAGGCCGCTGACTACGATGCGGTGCTGATGGACATCCAGATGCCCGAGATGGATGGCGAGGCCGCCACCCGCGCCATCCGCGCCCTGCCCGGCCTGCTGGGCCGCATTCCCGTCGTGGCGATGACCGCCAATGTGATGCCCGAGCAGCGCAGCAGCTACCTGGCCGCGGGCATGGATGCGGTGGTCTCGAAGCCCGTGGACGCGCAGGCCCTGCAGGCCGCCCTGCGGCAGGTGGTGACCCGCCGGCAGGACGCCGTGGTCTGACCCAGGGATCAGCGGGTGTGGTGCACCGGCGCCAGCCCGTAGACCGGTGTCGGGATGCCGGCCAGCCGGGCCTTGAGCTGCAGCGACAGGAACTGCGAGTAGTGCCGGCTCTGGTGCAGGTTGCCGCCGTGCACCCACAGATGCGGCACCTGGGTGGGCTTCCACATGTTGCGCAGCTCGCCTTCCCAGGGGCCGGGGTCCTTGGGCGTGTCACTGCCCAGGCCCCACACCTTGCCCAGCCGGTCGGCCACGGCGGGTGAGATCAGCCCGGCCAGCCACTGGTTCATCGACCCGTAGCCGGTGGCGTACACGATCACGTCGGCCGGCAGTTCGGTGCCGTCGGTCAGCGTCACGCTCCTGGGGTTGATGCGCTCGATGGTGGTGCGGCTCTTCAACTTGATGCTGCCGTTGGCCACCAGCTCGGAAGCGCCCACGTCGATGTAGTAGCCCGAGCCACGGCGCAGGTATTTCATGAACAGGCCCGAGCCGTCGACGCCGAAGTCGAGCATGAAGCCGGCCTTCTCCAGCCGGTTGTACAGGTCGGCGTCGCGCCGCTTCATCTCGTCGTACACCGGCACCTGCAGCGGCGCCATGATCTTGTAGGGCAGGCTGGCAAAGATCAGGTCGCCCTTGTGGTGGTCCACGCCGGCGGCGATCGCGTCTTCGCTGTACAGGCCGCCCAGGGCCAGTTCCATCAG
Source organism: Pseudaquabacterium pictum (assembly GCF_005403045.1). GTDB lineage: Bacteria > Pseudomonadota > Gammaproteobacteria > Burkholderiales > Burkholderiaceae_C > Pseudaquabacterium > Pseudaquabacterium pictum. The sequence goes on along the minus strand of NZ_BJCL01000006.1, from coordinate 91,123 downwards.
GCTGGCCGATGGCGCGATGTGGGTGGAGCTGCGCTGCACCATGGTCACGTCCACGCCCTGCTCCCACAGTGCGGCGCAGATGTCGTGGGCCGAATTGTTGCTGCCCAGCACCACCACCTGCTTGCCCTGGCAGGCCTCGGGCCCGGGGTGCTTGCTGGAATGGTGCTGGTCGCCCAGGAAAGTGTCGGCGCCGGGGATCTGCGGCACATTGGGGTAGCCGGAGACGCCGAGTGCGATCACCAGTTCCTTGGGCCGCAGCACGATGGTCTGGCCATCGCGCTGCACCGTCACTGCCCAGGTCTGGCTGGCCTCGTCGAACACCGCCTGCGTGGCCGTGGTGGACGCCCAGTAGTTGATCTCCATGATCTTGACGTAGGCCTCCAGCCAGTCGCCGATCTTGTCCTTGGGCGCGAACACCGGCCAGTCGTCGGGGAAGTTCAGGTACGGCAGGTGGTCGTACCACACCGGGTCGTGCAGGCACAGGCTCTTGTAGCGGTTGCGCCAGCTGTCGCCGGCGCGCGGGTTCTTCTCGACCACGATGTGCGACACACCCAGCCGGCGCAGCCGCGCGCCCAGCGCGATGCCGCCCTGGCCACCGCCGATCACCACCACCTCGGGCTGCACCGTGTGGCCCAGGTTGGCGGCCTCGTCGGCCTTCAGCTCGGCCCAGCTCTTGCGGCCGCGGTGCACGCCGTGCTCGGCGCCGGCGGCGCGGTGGCGGCCGGTCTTTTCCTCATGGCCCTTCAGTTCGACCATGGTGGTCAGCAGGGTCCAGGCGCGGCCGTTGATCAGGCGCACCAGGCCCTTGCCGCGCGACAGCCGGGTCTCGAAGGTGAACCAGGCCTCGGTCACGCCGTCGGCGGTGGTGGCGTCGCCGATCAGCTGCCAGTTCGACGGCGCCACGTCGTCGAGCCGGGCGGCCAGCATGGCGCGCACGGCGGCGGGGCTCTCCTGGGTGCAGATGTTCCAGGTGAAACTGACGAGGTCGCGCCAGTAGCAGTCGTCGCCCATCATCGCCACGGCGGCGTCGATATCGCGGCGCTGCAGGGCGTTGTCGAAGCCGGTCAGCCAGGCCTGGGCGTGTTCGCTCGGGCTGGGGGTGGTGTCGCTCATGGTGTTGTCTCCGTGGGGTGCTGAACAGTGCAACGGCCAAGGGGCCGCGCAGGGTCTGTCGCGCAAAGCGCGTGCCGCGCCCAGGGCGCCCGGGCTTGCGGCAGCGCAACATGGCTGCAAACCCCACTGTGGCAACACGTTGCCAGCGATCCGGCCACAACCCTGCTGCGATGCAGCAACGGCACCCAGGCTGTCACAGCGTGACAGCTGTCACACCCCAGGGTGTGACACGTCAGGCGTGGCGCGTCGCGCCCGTCACCGCGCCGGTGGCCCTGGCTGCTGCAACGGGCGTTGCAGCAAGGCCAGCACCGCACCAACCAGCAGCAGCGCCGCAGCCGCCAGCAGGCTGACGCCGATGTTGCCCGACAGGTCACCCACCAGCCCGGCGCCGTAGGGGCCGGCGGTCTGGGCCACGGCGAACACCAGGGTGAACAGGCTGATGGCGCGGCCCCAGGCCGCCGGCGGCAGGTTCTGCCGCGCGAAGTTGGTCACCGCGCCGGGTGCCATGAAGACCGACAGGCCGAAGACCACCGCCGACACCAGCAGCACTGGCCCGTTGGGCAGCACCACCGGCAGCGCCGACCCGATGGCGATGCAGAGGAGGATCATGGCCAGCGGCCGGCCCGACGCATGGCGCGCCAGCACGCGCCGCCAGACGAACGGCGACAGGCAGATGCTGGTGCCCAGCACCACCCACACCAGCGCGATGAAGCCGGCACTGGCGCGCTGCTCGGTCATCCAGGCCGACAGGAAGGTCAGGTAGACGATGTAGCCCAGGCCGAAGCCGGCGTAGCCGGCCATCTCGGGCAGCATGCGGCGCAGCGGCAGGGGCGCGGCGTCGGCGGCCTGGCTGCCTTGCGCCGGCGTGCGCAGCTGCAAGGCCGCCCACAGGCTCAGCGGCACGCAGCACAGGCTGGCGCCACCGATCAGCACCCAGCCCAGCGGCCACGACGCCGCCCCACGGGCCTGCAGCATCAGCGGCAGCACCGCGCCCGCCAGCACGATGCCCAGCCCGCCGCCCGTCCCGAACAGGATCGCGATGGCCAGCGCATTGCGGCGTGTGTCGCCCTGGAACAGGCCCGCTGCCAGCGCCCCGGCCGTGGAAAACGACATCGCCCCCAGCACGCCGGCGGCGATGCGCCACCCTGTCTGCCACCACAGCGCCGGGTTCAACCCGGTGGCCAGCAGCGCCAGCGTGGTGGTGACCACGCCGAAGGCGAACAGCCGCGTGGGCGGCACGTGGCGGATCAGCAGCATGGTGAGCAGCGCACCGCCGATGTAGCCCAGCGCGTTGGCGGTGTTCAACCAGCCGGCCTGGGCGTAGGTCCAGCCCATCTCGGACTTCATCGCCGGCAGCAGCAGGCCGTAGGCAAAGCGGGCAAAGCCGTTGGTCACCGTGACGCCCAGCGCCAGGCCGGCCAGCACCAGCCACGGCCGCTGCAGGCCGGCGGCTGTCATGCCGGGGCCTCCATGGGCACCACCGCCGCATGCGGCTGGCGGGGCCAGGATGCAGCGCCGGCGCCGACGATCAGGCGGACGTACTTGTTCATGGTCTCGTCCCGGGCTGGCATGGCTGGCGATTGTGACCCCGCAGTCCAGAATGCAGGCTGCCGAGGAGGACGCCACCATGGCCCACACGCCCACATTCCGGACGGGCCAGCCCGAAGACAGCGTTGACCTGGCCCTGTTGTTCGACGCCGCCTCGCGGCGCAGGTGCAGGGCCAGACCATCGGCGCGCTGTTCGGCTTTTCGGTGGCGGACGCCGATGACCCGACCCCGCTCGACGAATTGCCCGCGCCACTGCGCCCGGTCATCGACCTGGAGAGCGTCGCCAGGGGTTGCTGGCTGCTGCAGGCCGTGGCCCTGTTCCCGGAACACCGCGGCCAGGGCCATGGCCCGGCGCTGGTGGCGCGTGCCTGCCAGGCCGCCCGCGAGGCCGGGCACCGGCGCATCGCCCTGCAGGTGGAAAGCCCCAACACCGGGGCCATCGCGCTGTACAGCCGCTGCGGATTCACCGCCTGGCAGCGCCGGGTCGACGTGCCGTTTCCCGGCTCGGACGACGAAGGCGACTGGATCCTGATGGGCAAGGACCTGTCGCCTGGGACCAGTGGCCCGGCGGCCGGCAAGTAACTGCCTAACGCGGCTTGCGGCGGGGTGCGGTGCCCGGACGCGGCGGCAGGCCGGTGTGCTGGGTCAGCAGGCTGCCGCGCCGGGGCCGGGCTGGTGCCGCCGGCGATGCCGCAGCCACCGCCGGCTGGTAGCTGGGCACCAGATGCTTCTTGCCGTTGCCGATCAGGTCGGCGCGGCCCATGGCCATCAGCGCGTCGCGCAGCAGCGGCCAGCCGGCCGCATCGTGGTAGCGCAGGAAGGCCTTGTGCAGGCGGCGGCGCTTCTCGCTGCGCACGACATCCACCTTCTCGGTGCCATCGGGCTTGGCGACATCGCGGCTCAGGCCCTTCAGCGGGTTGCGGCCGGTGTGGTACATCGCCGTGGCGCTGGCCATCGGGCTGGGGTAGAAGGTCTGCACCTGGTCCGCGCGGAAGCCGTTGCGCTTGAGCCAGAGCGCCAGGTGCATCATGTCTTCGTCGCTGGTGCCCGGGTGGGCGGCGATGAAGTACGGGATCAGGTACTGCTGCTTGCCGGCCTCGGCGCTGTACTTGTCGAACAGCTGCTTGAAGCGGTCGTAGCTGCCGATGCCGGGCTTCATCATCTTGGACAACGGCCCGGCCTCGGTGTGCTCGGGCGCGATCTTGAGGTACCCGCCCACGTGGTGCGTGACCAGCTCCTTCACGTAGTCGGGCGAGCGCACCGCCAGGTCGTAGCGCAGGCCCGAGCCGATCAGCACCTTCTTGACACCCGGCAGCGTGCGGGCGCGGCGGTACATGCGGATCAGCGGCGCATGGTCGGTGCCCAGGTTGGGGCAGATGCCGGGCCACACGCAGCTGGGCTTGCGGCAGGCGCGCTCGATGGCGGTGCTCTTGCAGCGCAGGCGGTACATGTTGGCGGTGGGGCCGCCCAGGTCGGACACGATGCCGGTGAAGCCGGGCACCTTGTCGCGCATGTCCTCGATCTCGCGGATCACCGAGTCTTCGCTGCGGCTCTGGATGATGCGGCCCTCATGCTCGGTGATCGAGCAGAAGCTGCAGCCGCCGAAGCAGCCGCGCATGATGTTCACGCTGAAGCGGATCATCTCCCAGGCCGGGATCTTGGTCGAGCCGTCGTGCCGGCCGTTGGCGTCGGCATAGCTGGGGTGCGGGCTGCGCGCATAGGGCAGGCCGAACACATGGTCCATCTCGGCGGTGGTCAGCGGGATCGGCGGCGGGTTGATCCACACGTCACGCGGCTTGCCGCCCACCAGGTGCGCCTGCACCAGGGCGCGGGCATTGCCTGGGTTGGTCTCCAGGTGCAGCACGCGGTTGGCATGGGCATAGAGCACCGGATCGCGTTTCACCTGCTCGAAGCTGGGCAGGCGCACCACGGTGCGCTCGCGCGGGGGCAGCTGCACCCGGCCCTGGCGGGGCACCAGGCGGATGGGTTGCGGGGCGGCAGGGTCGGCGGGTGGAGCCGCGTCGTCCTTCGCGCAACTGGCACCCTGGCTGGCCGCCGCTTCGCTGGTGGTCTGGTACGGATTGATGTGGTCGTCGATGCGGCCGGGCAGGTCCACGTCGGTCGAGTCCAGCTCGAACCAGCCGGCTGCGCTTGCATCGCCATCACGCCGCAGGAAGGCCGTGCCCCGCACTTCGGTGATCTGATCCACCGGCTCGCCGGCGGCCAGCCGGTGCACGATCTCCACCAGCGCCCGCTCGGCATTGCCGTACAGCAGCAGGTCGGCCTGGGCATCGACCAGGATGGCGCGGCGCACCTTGTCCTGCCAGTAGTCGTAGTGGGCGATGCGGCGCAGGCTGGCCTCGATGCCGCCCAGCAGGATGGGCACATCGCCGAAGGCCTCGCGGCAGCGCTGGGTGTAGACCAGGCTGGCGCGGTCGGGCCGCTTGTCGGGCGCACCGCCCGGGGTGTAGGCATCGTCGCCACGCGGCCGGCGGTCGGCGGTGTAGCGGTTGATCATCGAATCCATGTTGCCGGCAGCCACGCCGAAGCACAGGTTCGGCCGGCCCAGCGCGGCGAACGGCGCGGCGCTGTGCCAGTCGGGCTGGGCGATGATGCCGACGCGGAAGCCCTGCGCCTCCAGCACCCGGCCCACCACCGCCATGCCGAAGCTGGGGTGGTCAACGTAGGCGTCGCCGGTGACGATGACCACGTCGCAGCTGTCCCAGCCCAGCGCGTCCATCTCGGCGCGGCTGGTGGGCAGGAAGGGCGCGGTGCCGAAGCGCTTCGCCCAGTACGGGCGGTAGCTGGTCAGCGGCTTGGCGTCGAGGCCGTATTCCTGGCGGGGGGTGGCGGTGGACACGGCGGTGGGCGGATCGGCGGCGGGGGCCGGATTGTCACCCGCCACCGCCAACGGCGCTGGGCACCGGCCCGTGCAGCCATGGCCTGTTGTCCGACAAGCGCTTGGCGCCGCAGCGCACAGCGGCCATTGCCCGCCCCGCCTAGACTGGCACCACACCCTGTTTGGCAACCATGACACCGTCGTCCGGTGACCCGTGTGCGCACAGCACGGGCGGCGGACACCGCCCCACCACCCGCGCCGCCACCCGCCCCGGAAGATCCGCCATGACCACCACCGACCGCCCGATCGCCCTGCACCACCTGCCGCGCCGACGCTTTGCCGTGCTGCTGCCCCTGGGCGGCATCGCGCTGCTGGCGGCCTGCTCCAAGCCGCCCGAACCCGCCGCCACGCCAGCCCCCGCACCAACCCCCACACCGGCGCCGGCACCTGCCGCCGAGATGCCCGCGGCCACGGCACCGGCCCAGGCCAGCGCCGGAACCGCCGGCCTGCCCATGGTCGATCCCGCGGATCCGTCGGCCAAGGCCCTGGCCTACACCGCCGACGCCAGCCAGGTGGTCGCCGCCAGCCAGCCCAAGTACCAGCCCGGACAGGCCTGCGGCAACTGCGCGCTGTACGCCGGCCAGCCGGGCGACGCCGCCGGCCCGTGCCCGCTGTACCCCGGCCGGCAGGTCAGCGCCCAGGCCTGGTGCAACGCCTACGCGAAGAAAGCCTGATCCATCCCGACCCGCCTGCCCAGCCGGCAGCACCTGGCAGCCCGCGCCACGCCGGCGGGGCGCAGCCTGGCGCCGGCGCCGTGACCGCCCTGCCCATGGCCGCACCGCTGCACATCGTGTTCAACCTCGGCGCCGGCCACGGCAGTGCCGAGCTGGTCGAACAGGCCATCACCCAGGCGTGCGCCAGCGCAGGCCGGGCGGTGCACCTGCTGCGGGTGGACGACCCCCGCCGCCTGGGCGACATCGCCAGGCAGGCGGTGCAGGCGGCGGTGGCCGATGGTGGCGTGGTGGTGGCGGCCGGGGGTGACGGCACGATCAACACCGTGGCCCAGGCCACGCTGGGCAGCGGCTGCGCCTTCGGCGTGCTGCCCCAGGGCACCTTCAACTACTTCAGCCGCACCCACGGCATTCCGGCCGAGCCCGACGCCGCGATGCAGGTGCTGCTGACCGAACAGGCGCATCCGGTGCAGGTGGGTCTGGTCAACGGCCAGGTCTTCCTCGTCAACGCCAGCCTGGGCCTCTACCCCGTGCTGCTGGAAGACCGCGAGGCCTGGAAGCGCCAGCTCGGCCGAAGCCGGCTGGTGGCCTTCGGTGCCGGCTTGCTGACCCTGCTGCGCGGCCACCGCAGCCTGCGCCTGGACATCGACGTGCAGGGCAGCCGGCGCACGCTGCGCACCCCCACCCTCTTCATCGGCAACAACGCCCTGCAGATGGAGCAGCTGGGCGTACCGCAGGCGCAGGCCATCGACGCCGGTGCGCTGGCGGTGGTGGCACTGCAGCCGGTCGGGCGCCTGGACCTGCTGGGCCTGGTGCTGCGCGGCGCGCTGGGCCGCCTCGGCGACGCCGACCAGGTCACCCACTTCGGCTGCCAGCGCCTGACGGTGCTGCCGCCCTGGCGCTGGGGCCGCCGGCGGGTCAAGGTGGCGACCGACGGCGAGGTGCAGCGCATGCGCCTGCCGCTGGAGTTCAGCGTGTCGCCCACCGACCTGCAGCTGATCCGCCCGGCGGCGCCGGCGCCCGAGCGGCAGGACCCATGACCCTGCTGCTGCAGCTGTCCGACCCGCACTTCGGCACCGAGCAGCCGCCGGTGGTGGCCGCGCTGGAGCGCCTGGTGGCCGCACAGCGGCCGGATGTGCTGCTGCTGTCGGGCGACATCACCCAGCGCGCCACCGCCGCGCAGTTTGCAGCCGCCCGGGCCTTCGTCGACCGGCTGCGGGTGCCCACGGTGCTGGCGGTGCCGGGCAACCACGACATTCCGCTGTTCAACCTGGCGCAGCGCGTCCTGCAGCCCTATGCGCGCTACCAGCGGGCCTTCGGGCCGGTGCTGGAACCCGAGTTCGACAGCCCGTCGGTGCTGGTGCTGGCGCTGAACACCACGCGCTGGTGGCGGCATGCCGACGGCGAGGTGTCCGATGCGCAGATCACCCGGGTGGCCGACCGACTGGCCCGCGCCAGCGCCCGGCAGTGGAAGCTGGTGCTGCTGCACCAGCCGGTGGCCGTGACCCGGGCGGAAGACCGCAAGAACCTGCTGCATGGCCATGCAGACGCGGTGCAGCGCTGGCGCGCCGCCGGTGCCGACATGGTGCTGGGTGGCCACATCCATCTGCCATTCCTGCTGCCGCTGCCAGCGCCAGGCAAGGGCAGCGGACCGGGACCGGTGCTGTGGGCGGTGCAGGCGGGCACCGCTGTCAGCAGCCGGGTGCGGGCCGAGGCCGGCAACTCGGTCAACCTGATCCGGGTGGCCGACAGCGGCCCGCGCCAGGCAGCGGTGGAACGCTGGGACCACGATGCCGGGCTGCAGCAGTTCCGCTGCGTGGCCCAGCAGGCCCTGCCCGGCCGCGCGCCGGGCTGATGCAACCAGGCGTCAGGCCGCCAGCGCGCGGCGCAGCATCATGCGCGCCACCATGCGGCTGGCCATGTTGGCGCTCATCAGCAGCGCGAACCAGCGCTCACGGGGCTGCACGAACAGGGCCGTGCCGCTGATGCCCGACCAGGTCAGCTCGCCCGCGGTGCAGGGCATCGCAGCCGGGCCCCAGTCGTGCCGCACCGCCAGGCCCAGGCCGAAACCGAAGCCCGGGCCGGTGTAGCCCGCCGGGCCGTCGACGCCGTCGGCCAGCTGGTTGCGTGACAGCTCGGCAAACAGCCGCTCGGACAGCAGCCGCTGACCGCCGACGACGCCACCGTCGGCCAGCAGCCGGGCAAAGGCGGCGTAGTCGTCCAGCGTGCTGACCAGGCCGCCGCCGCCGCTGTCCATCCAGGCCGCGCCCGGCTGCTGCTGGCCCAGCGGGGCCACGGTGGCATGCCAGGCAGCATCGTCGGCGAAGGCGGTGGCCACCTGCTCACCGGGGCCGATGGCAAAGCTGGTGTGGCGCATGCCCAGCGGCCCGAACAGCCGGCGCTGCAGCGCGCCGCCCAGCGGCACGCCGTCCAGCGCCTCGACCACCAGGCCCAGCACGTCGGTGCTGTAGCCATAGCGGAAGGCCGCCCCCGGGGCATTGACCAGCGGCAGCGCCGCCAGCCCGGCCAGCAGGCCGGCGCCGTCCAGCCCGGCACGGCCAGGTGCCAGGGCTGCGGCCGTCCAGGCGCTGCGCAGCGCGGCGTGCGCAATCTCCTGCGGGTAGGCCAAGCCGGCGGTGTGGCGCATCAGGTCGCGCACCGTGGGGCCGGGCACGGCCAGGCTGCCGTCGGCCAGGCGCAGCCCGCGCAGCGCGGGCAGGATCTCGCCCACCGGCGCATCCAGGTCGAGCCGGCCTTCGTCGGCCAGCATCAGCGCAGCCACCGTCACCACCGGCTTGGTCAGCGACGCGATGCGAAAACGCACGCCGGCATGCAGGGGCGCCGGCTGGTCGGGGTGGATGCGGCCGAGCGCGTGGCGCGCCAGCACCTGGCCGGCACGTTCCACCAGCAACAGGGCACCGGGGCAATGGCGCGCCGCCAGCTGGTGTTGCAACAGGTCGAGCACCGGGGTGGTCATGGTGGTCATCGGCAAAGGCAGGCCTGGGGGCCGGCGGGTGGGTCAGTGCGGCGGTGCGGCACCGTCTTGCGCGTTGGGTGAGCGGATGCCCCAGCGGGCCATGCGGCGGTAGAGCGTCATGCGGGCGCAGCCGAGCTGACGCGCCACGGCGGTGACGTTCCACTGCGCATCACGCAGCAGCTGCAGCAGGGCCTCGGCCTGGGCGGGCACGGGTGGCGGGGCGGGCAGGCCGGTGGCCGCCTGCAGCGCGTCGGGCAGGTCGGTGGGCTCCACCAGGCCGTGGCTGCAGACGCTGCGGGCGTAATCCAGCGCGTTGCGCAGCTCGCGCAGGTTGCCGGGCCAGCGGTGGCCCAGCAGCAGCGCGCGCGCCTCGGGCGCCAGCCGCACCGGCGGCTGCTGGCTGTCGCCGGCGGCCAGCACGCGGTCGACCATGGTGCCGAGATCACTGCGCTCGCGCAGCGGCGGCAGCGCAAAGTGCGCGCCGTTCAAGCGGTAGTACAGGTCGTCGCGGAAGCGGCCCTCACGCACCCGCTGCTCCAGCGGCGCGTGGGTGGCGGCAATCACGCGGATGTTCACCGGCACCGGCCGCGCCGCGCCGATGGGGGTGACCTCGCGCTCGGCCAGCACCCGCAGCAGCCGGGCCTGCAGGCCCAGCGGCATGTCGCCGATCTCGTCGAGGAACAGCGTGCCGCCGTCGGCCGACTGGATCAGCCCGCGCTTGGCGCGCGACCCGGCGCCGGTGAAGCTGCCAGGCAGGTGGCCGAACAGCTCGCTCTCGATCAGGCCCTCGGGGATGGCCGCGCAGTTGACCGCCACGAACGGGCTGCCGCGCCGCTCGCTGGCGGCGTGCAGGGCCTTGGCGAAATACTCCTTGCCGCTGCCGGTCTCGCCGGTGATCAGCAGGCTGACCGGGCTGTTGGCCAGCCGCGCGGCGCGCTCGATCTGGCGGTCGAGCCGCGCATCGCCACCCGACAGCGCCGCCAGCGGCGCGGGAAGGCGCGGCGCGGCGGCCACCGGGTGCGGCACCCGCGCAGCAGCCGGCGGCGGCATGGCGGCCATGAACAGCAGCTGCCGGCCGCCGGTGAGCATGACCGCGCGCTGCTCGGCCGGCCGCCCGGCCATGAAGCGGCCCAGGTCGCCGGGCGCCAGGTCCAGCAGTGCTGACAGCGGCTGGCCCAGCAGCGGCCGGCCTGCCAGCGCCGGCAGCCCCTGCAGCAGCAGCTGGGCACGGCGGTTGTGGCCGATGAGCCGGCCGCCGGCATCCAGCGCCAGCAGGTAGTCGGGGTTCACGTCCAGGAACTGCGGCGCCTGCGCCAGGCGCAGCACCCAGTCGTGGCGGAAGCGGTGCAGGAACTGCGCGTTCTCGACCTGCTGCGCCGCCTGCTTGACCAGCTGCAGTGCCAGGTGCTGGCTGACCTTGGGGTCGGGCGCGCTGAGCGCCGAGATGTCGAGCACCGCGCTGAGTTCACCGCTGGGGTTGAACACCGGCGCGCTGGTGCAGGTCAGCGGGATGTGGGTGGCGTCGAAGTGGTCCGCCAGGTGCACGGTGAGCGCCTGGCCGGTGCTGATGCAGGTGCCCACACCACAGGTGCCGGCGTGGTGTTCGCTCCAGTCGGCACCCAGGTACAGGCCGGCCTTGCGCAGGCTGGGCTCGACCACCAGGTCGCCGAGAAAATCGACGGTGATGCCGCGGGCGTCGGTCAGCAGCACCACATAGCCCAGGCCGGCCACCTGCTGGTAGAGCGATTCCAGCCCGTGGCGGGCGATGTGCAGGAAGGCCTCCATCTGGTCCTGGTGCTCGCGCAGGCGCGCACCGGGCAGGATCACCGCCTCCTGCATGCGGGTGGGGTCGAGCCGGTGCTGGTGCACGCAACGCTGCCAGCTGGCGCGGATGATCTCGTCATGCGCCTGCGCCTGCGGCGCGCCGATGCCATGACCGGCCACCTGCATCACCGTGTCGATGTGCGCACGCTGTGCGCTGGCCGTGGCAGCCATGGCAGACCCCGCAGGCCGGTCAGCCGACCTTGGCTTCGCTGATCTGCAGCACCGGCTGGGCGTCGGTGTAATTGGGCACGTCGCCCATGATCTCGGCACCATGCTTGGCCAGCGCGGCCTGCAGCGCCTCCACCGAGGTGAGGTGCAGGGTGCCGATGGCGGCATAAGGTGCCGGCGCGCCGGGTGCGCCGCCGGCCAGACCGGCATCCACCGTGAAGCCGGTGCAGGCGGCACCGATGCGGGCCTGCACCATGGGCATGTGCTTCTCGCAGTAGTAGGCCAAGTCGAAGCGGCTGCTCTGCGGGTAGAAGATCTGGACGTGGATCATGGGGGTCTCCGTTGTGGGTGTGCATGCGCCGCTCGGGCAGCAAGGCCCACGGTTATCGCACGCACCGCCCGCGGCGGCATCCTGGGGTCTGCCCGGGGCCGCGCCGCTGATCAGCCGCGGTAGGACGGATCGATCCGGTCGACCACCCGCCGCATCGCGTCGAAACTGTCCTGCCCCGCGCCGAAGTGGGTGTTGAAGTTCAGCGAATCGCGTACGCAGCCTTCCAGCACCGGTGTGGGGATGGCGCGCAGCGGCCCCAGTGGCTGCGACGCCACCTGCACCTCGCAGGCCCGCTGCAGCACCCACAGCAGGTTGAAGGCCTGGGCCAGGGTCTGGCCGATCACCACCGGCCCGTGGTTGCGCAACAGCAGCACCGGCTTGCAGTGGTCGGGTGCACCGGCGCTGGCCAGGATGCGCGCGCCCTCGTCGGCATGCACGGTGATGCCCTCGAAGTCGTGGTACGCCACCTTGCCGTACAGCTGGGCGGCATAGAAGTTGGTGTAGCTCAGGCCGCCTTCCAGGCAGCACACCGCCATCGTCGGCGTGGTGTGCACATGCATCACGCAGTGGGCATCGGCCACGGTGCGGTGGATGGCGCCGTGGAAGGTGAAGCCGGCGGGGTTGATCGGCCAGTGGCTGTCGCCGATGGTGCGGCCGTCGCCGTCCACCTTGACCAGGTTGGAGGCGCAGACCTCGGTGTAGTGCAGGCCGAAGGGGTTGAGCAGGAAGTGCCCCGGCTCGCCCGGCACCCGCAGCGACAGGTGGTTGTAGATCAGCTCTTCCCAGCCCAGGTGGGCAAAGATGCGGTAGGCCGCCGCCAGCTCCACCCGCGCGGCCCACTCGGCCGGGGCGATGTGTTCCGGGCGGGGGTAGGCGGCATCGAGGTCGGGCATGGCGGGCTCCTGAGGGGGGTCAGCTGGACGAGACGGACTGGCCCTTGGCGATCTGCCGGCAGATCACCACCATCGGCAGCAGGCCCACCACCACGATGGCCAGCGCGGCGGTGCTGGCCTCGGCCAGGCGCTCGTCGGCGGCCAGGGTGTAGGCCTGGGTGGCCAGGGTGTCGAAGTTGAACGGCCGCATCACCAGGGTGGCGGGCAGCTCCTTCATCACGTCGATGAACACCAGCAGCGCGGCGGTGAGCAGGCTGCCGCGCAGCAGCGGCAGGTGCACGCGGCGCAGCGTCTGCGCCGGCGTGTGGCCCAGGCTGCGGGCGGCCTGGTCCATGCTGGGCGTGATCTTGGCCAGGCCGGCATCCACCGCCTGCATGGCCGCGGTGAGGTAGCGCACGATGCAGGCGTAGACCAGCGCGGCGATGCCGCCGGTGATCAGCAGCCCGGGGTGGGTGCCGAACAGCTGCTGCCACAGCGCGGCCAGCGCATGGTCGAGCCGTGTCACCGGGATCAGCACGCCCACCGCGATCACCGAGCCCGGCAGCGCATAGCCCAGGCCGGCGATGCGGTGCGCCCAGCGCATGGCGCCGCCGCGGTGCACCCGGGCGGCATAGCCGATCAGCAGGGCCAGCGCCACGGCCAGCAGCGCCGTCAGCCCGGCCAGCAGCACGCTGTTGCCGGCCAGGCGCAGGAAACGCTCGCCGAACTGGGCATCGCCCTCGGTCAGCGCCATGGCCAGCAGCAGGCCACCGGGCAGCAGGAAGCCGCCGACCAGCGGCAGCGCGCAGGCGCACCAGGCCAGCAGCGCCCGGCCGCCGGCCAGCGGCATGCGCGCGGCGCCGCTGCGTTGCAGGCTGGTCTCGGCAAAGCGCCGGCCGCCGCGGCTGAGCCGCTCGAACACCAGCACCAGCACCACGAAGGCCAGCAGCACCAGGGCCAGCTGGGCCGCGGCCACCCGGTCGCCCAGCGAGAACCAGGCGCGGTAGATGCCGGTGGTGAAGGTCTGCACCGCGAAGTAGCTCACCGTGCCGAAATCGGCCAGCGTCTCCATCAGCGCCAGGGCCACGCCACCGGCAATCGCCGGCCGGGCCATCGGCAGGCTGACCCGCAGAAAGCCCTGCCAGGGCGTCAGACCCAGCGATCGGGCCACCTCCAGCGTGGCACCGCCGCGCTCCAGGAACGCCGTGCGCGCCATCAGGTAGACATAGGGATAGAGCACCAGCGAGAACATCGCCACCGCGCCGCCGGTGCTGCGCACATCGGGAAACCAGTAGTCGGCGCGCTTCCAGCCGAAGGCCTCGCGCAGCGCCGTCTGCACCGGGCCCACGTACTGCAGCAGGTCGGTGTAGGTGTAGGCCATCACGTAGGCCGGCATGGCCAGCGGCAGCACCAGCGCCCATTCAAAGCTGGCCCGGCCGGGAAACTGGTGCCGCGTGACCAGCCAGGCCGCGCCCACGCCCAGCAGCGTGACGCCCAGCCCGACGCCGGCGCACAGCCACAGCGTGGTGCGGATGTAGTCGGGCAGCACGGTGGACGCCAGGTGGGCCCAGGTGCCGGCCTGCCCGGTGGCGAAGACATTGCTGCCCACCGACAGGATGGGCACCGCCACCAGGCCGGCCGTGGCCAGGGCCAGCAGCAGCAGCCACGACCAGCGCCGGCCACGGACGGCGCCCGCGCCACGGCGCGGCGTGGCGGGCAGGGTCAGGCGCTCGGGACGGGCGGACACGGTGGGGGCGCAGGATCGGGTGGCGGCGCGGCAGCGGGCCGCGGCAGGCGCCGCAGGGCTGGCAGTGTATCGGCCAGGACTGCGACGCCCCCCTATGATCGCCCCACCATGAACGACGCCTCCCCGCCCTGGCTGCAACTGGACAGCATCGCCGTGGCCTACGGCCGCAAGGCCGTGGTCGAGAACTTCTCGCTCACCCTGCCGCGCGGCACGGTGGGCTGCCTGCTGGGGCCGTCGGGCTGCGGCAAGACCACGGTGCTGCGCGCCATCGCCGGCTTCGAGCCGCTGGCCGCCGGCGAGATCCGGCTGGACGGCACGCTGGTGGGCAGCGCCCGGCAGCAGGTGCCGCCGGAGCAGCGCCGCATCGGCATGGTGTTCCAGGACCATGCGCTGTTCCCCCACCTCACCGTGGCGGCCAACGTGGCCTTCGGCCTGCGCGGCCTGCCCGATGCCGACCGCCGGGTGCAGCAGATGCTGGAGACGGTGGGCCTGGCCGGCAGCGGCACGCGCTACCCGCACCAGCTGTCGGGCGGTCAGCAGCAGCGGGTGGCGCTGGCGCGGGCGCTGGCGCCGTCACCGCGGCTGCTGCTGCTGGACGAGCCCTTCTCCAACCTCGACATCGAACTGCGCGAGCGCCTGGGCGGCGAGCTGCGCCAGCTGCTGAAGGCCGCCGGCACCACCGCCCTGCTGGTCACGCATGACCAGCACGAGGCCTTCGCCATCGCCGACGAGATCGGCATCATGTCCGGCGGGCGCATCCAGCAATGGGCCAGCGCATACAACCTGTACCACCAGCCGGCCAACCGCTTCGTGGCCGACTTTGTCGGCCAGGGCGCCTTCCTGCCGGGCACGGTGGAGCGTGGCCAGCACATCCACATGGAACTGGGCGTGCTGGAGAGCCCCGAGCCGATCCGCTGCACCGAGCATGGCGACCTGTGTGATGCCGGCTGCAGCGTGGATGTGCTGCTGCGCCCCGATGACGTGGTGCACGACGATGCCAGCCCGGTCACCGCCGAGGTGGTGGCCAAGGCCTTCCGCGGCGCCGAGTTCCTCTACACCCTGCGGTTGGACAGCGGGCAGACGGTGCTGTCGCTGGTGCCCAGCCACCACAACCACGCCATCGGCGAACGCATCGGCATCCGCCTGGAGGTCGACCATGTGGTGGCCTACAAGCGCGAGGGCGAGCCGGTGCTGGACTGCGGCTGAGCACCGCGGCCGGCCGGCGCCGGCGCTGGTCTGCCGGCCCTCAGTGCAGCCGCACCAGGCCGCCGGCGGCGCGCATCGCGCCTTCGCCGATGGCCGCGCCGAAGCGCTTGGCCAGCTTCTCGGCGACGTTGTCGTGCGGCGTGTAGTCGATCACTTCCTCGGCCTGGATCACCTCGCGGGCGACGTAGTCCAGGTTGCCCAGCTTGTCGGCCAGGCCCAGGGCCACGGCTTCCTCGCCGTTCCAGAACAGGCCGGAGAAGGTGTCGGGGGTCTCCTTGAGCCGGGCGCCGCGCCCCTCGCGCACCACGCGGATGAACTGCTGGTGCACCTGGTCGATCATGGCCTGGGCATAGGCGCGCTGCTTCGGGTCCTGCGCGGTGAAGGGATCGAGCATGCCCTTGTTTTCGCCCGCGGTGAGCAGGCGGCGCTCCACGCCCAGCTTGTCCATCAGGCCGGTGAAGCCGAAGCCGTCCATCAGCACGCCGATCGAGCCGACGATGCTGGCCTTGTCGACATAGATCTCGTCGGCCGCCACCGCCACGTAGTAGGCGCCGCTGGCGCAGACCTCCTCGACGACGGCGTAGACCTTCTTCTTGTGCAGCGCCTTCAGGCGGCGGATCTCGTCATTGATGATGCCCGACTGCACCGGGCTGCCGCCCGGGCTGTTGATGCGCAGCACCACGGCGCGGGCGCCCACGTCCTCGAACGCGCTGCGCAGGCCCGAGAGCATCAGCTCGGCACTGGCCTCGGTGTCGGCGGCGATCTCGCCACGCAGTTCCACCAGCGCGGTGTGCGGGCCGCTGGGGGCGGTGTGGCGGTTGCGGTCGGACATCAGCAGCCACAGCACCGCCAGCACCACGCCCAGCCAGGCCAGGCGGAAGAAGATGCGCCAGCGCCGCTCGGCACGCCGGTCCTGCAGCAGCGCGCGGGCCAGGGTCTCGAGCGAGGCTTCCAGCGCCGGGCGGGTGGTGGCTGGCGCAGCCGCAGGTGCCGCGGCGGTGGGCGCCACGGCCCCGCTGCCCTCGGGGGCGGGGGTCGGGGTGTCGTCGGGCGTTGTCATGGCAGGCTCACGGTGGGGATGGTGGGGTGGCGGCCGGCGGCACCGGCCGCACATCGCGGGAAGGATACCAACAGGCCTGTCCCGCCTGCTCGCCCACGTCCAGCGCGATCAGCTTGCTGCGGCCGCAGGGCCCGCCCACGCAGCGGCCCTGGGCCGGCTCATAGGTGGCGCCGTGGATGGAACAGACGATGAAGCGCTGATCGCTGTCGAGGAACTCTCCCGGCTGCCAGTCCATCTCCACCGGCACATGGGCGCAGCGGTTGATGTACCCGCGCAGCACGCCGTCATGCCGCAACACGAAGGCGCGCGCCGGCTGGCCCCAGAGCAGCACGTCGAAGACGATGGCCTTGCCCCGCTCGGCCAGGCTGGCCGACGGGCCCAGCGGCTGGGCCGCCGGCGCCGTGTCGGGCTCAGCCATGGGCCAGCAGCCAGTCGGCCAGGTCGGCGGTGCTGTGGGCGATGTGCAGCGGGCCCAGCGCGCCGAAGGCCTCGGGCGCATGGGCCCCGAAGCTCACCGCCACGCTGGCCGTGCCGGCATTGCGGGCCAGCTGCAGGTCATGGGTGGTGTCGCCGATCATCAGCGTGCGCTCGGGCGCCGTGCCGATGGCGGCCATCAGCTCCAGCAGCATGCGCGGGTGCGGCTTGCCGGCGGTTTCATCGGCGGTGCGGGTGTCGTCGAACAGGCCATGCAGCTGCACCGTCTGCAAGGCCTCGTCCAGGCCGCGGCGGCTCTTGCCGGTGGCCACCGCCAGCCAGTGGTTGCGCGCCTTCAACGCCTGCAGCATCTCCAGCGTGCCGGGGAACAGCACCAGCTCATGCTGGCGGTTGAAGTAGTGGTGGCGGTAGCGCGCGCCCAGCTCGGGATAGCGCGCGGCCGGCAGGCTGGGCACGGCCATCTGCAGGGCCTCGGTCAGGCCCAGGCCGATGACATGGCTGGCGGCCTGGTCGCTGGGCACCGGCAGGCCAAGGTCGGCGGCGGCGGCCTGGATGCAGCGGGTGATCAGCGCGGTGGAATCGAACAGCGTGCCGTCCCAGTCGAAGACGACCAGGTCGAAGCGGCGTTGGCGTGGGCTGGGCATGGCGGGCGGCGGTGTGGAACGCGCCAGTGTCGCGCATCCGCTGTGCGCCTGTCAGTGCGGCTCGCCCAGGCGCCGCAGCAGCGCCGTGCAGTCGGCCGGCAGCGGCGCGGCCAGCGTGATGCGTTCGCCGGTGGCCGGGTGGTCGATCGACAGCTGCCGGGCATGCAGGAACATGCGGTCGAAGCGGTGGCCGGCCAGGCCCTCGCCCCGGGCCCACTGCTTGTTCAGCGCAAAGTCGCCGTACTTCGGATCGCCGACGATCGGGTGGCCGGCCTGCTGCAGGTGCACCCGGATCTGGTGGGTGCGGCCGGTCTTCAGCGTCACGTCCAGCAGCGTGCAGTCCTGGAAGTCGGTGACCACCTGCACCAGGCTGATCGAGCGCCGGCCGTCGGGGTGGTCGGCCGCCACCGGCAGCACATGGCGCTCGCCGCGGGCGTCCAGCGTCTTGTGCAGCGCCACGTCGATCACCTTCAGCTTCGCCGGCCAATGGCCCAGCACCAGGGCGGCGTAGATCTTGCCGGTGTCACGGCTGCGGAACTGGTCCTGCACATGGGTCAGCGCGCTGCGCTTCTTGGCCAGCAGCAGAACGCCCGAGGTTTCCTTGTCGAGCCGGTGCACCAGCTCCAGGAACTTGGCCGCCGGCCGCGCCTGGCGCAGCTGCTCGATGACGCCGAAGCTGACGCCCGAGCCGCCATGCACCGCCACGCCGGCTGGCTTGGCGATGGCGAGCAGGTGGTCGTCCTCGAACAGGATCGGGAATTCGCGGGCCGGAGCTGCCGGGGCGTCGGCGGGCTTTTCGGCCACCCGCACCGGCGGTACCCGCACTTCGTCGCCCAGCGCCAGCCGGGTGTCGGCCGCGGCCCGGCCCTTGTTCACGCGCACCTCGCCCGAGCGGATCACCCGGTAGACATGGGTCTTGGGCACGCCCTTGAGCAGGCGCAGCAGGAAGTTGTCCAGCCGCTGGCCTTCGCCGGCTTCGTCGACGATCACGCGGCGCACCTCGGGCGCGGTCACGGCCGCCACGGTGGGATCACCTCGGGACGCCGCGGGTTTGCTGCTTATAATGATCCGAGCCACGATTGGGCCGTAAGTGCTTGATTTTTCAGAGTTTACCCGGGCAGGTGCGGGTCTATCGTCGGTGGGCGCCGTCACAGGCGCTCAAAAGCGTTGATGCAACAGTGGCGTCCGCGCGGCAGGCCGCAGTCCCCCAAGTGATGCGGCGGCCCCGTTGGCCCGCTGGAAGAGACACGTCGTCACAGCCGTCCCGTCACAGGGAAGATCAAAAGCTCATGGACGGCAGATCACCCTGTTGTGGTGGCCTGCCGTCCGCGTCGAAGCCCACAGGGTCTGCATGCCGCCCCTCCCACCCACCCACCTGCAGCTGCTGGACGACCCGTCCGGCAGCCAGGCGCAGCCCCGGCCACCGGCCGGTGCGGCAGCGCCCGCCGGTGGTGTGATGCCTGCGCGCACCGCGCGCGGGTGGGGAAATGCGGCGCCGCCCACCCCCACCGCTTCGCCGCACGCGGCCCCGCTGCATCCCTGACCGCCATTCGGTCACTGCAGCCCAGGGCGATTCGTACTCCGGCCGTTTCCCGTTTCTCGTGCATCGGAATGGATCGCCTGCCTTGACGCACTGACGTCAGGCCGGTGGTCAGACAGCGCGTGCCCGCCTTGGCGGGCCCGTGCGGGACTGGAGTGCACATGAAACGCATGCTGATCAATGCCACGCAGCCGGAAGAGCGGCGCCTGGCGATCGTCGACGGGCAGAAACTGCTCGACTTCGAAACCGAGATCGAGGGGCGCGAGCAGCGCAAGGGCAACATCTACAAGGCCGTGGTCACGCGGGTGGAGCCCTCGCTGGAGGCCTGCTTCGTGGAGTACGGCGAAGATCGCCACGGTTTCCTGCCGTTCAAGGAAATCTCCAAACAGTACTTCCGCGAAGGCGTGGAAGCCAAGAACGCCACCATCAAGGAGGCGATCCGCGAGGGCCAGGAACTGCTGGTCCAGGTGGAAAAGGAAGAACGCGGCAACAAGGGCGCGGCGCTGACGACCTTCGTCAGCCTGGCCGGCCGCTACCTGGTGCTGATGCCCAACAACCCGCGTGGCGGCGGCGTGTCACGCCGCATCGAAGGCGAAGACCGGGAAGAGCTGAAGGAAAACCTCGACCAGCTCGAGTACCCCAAGGGCATGAGCCTGATCGCCCGCACCGCCGGCATCGGCCGCTCGGCGCCTGAGCTCCAGTGGGACCTGAACTACATGCTCAAGCTCTGGAGCGCCATCGACGGCGCGGCCAAGGCGGGCAAGGGCGCGTTCCTGATCTACCAGGAATCATCGCTGGTCATCCGCGCCATCCGCGACTACTTCACGTCCGATATCGGCGAGATCCTGATCGATACCGACGACATCTACGATCAGGCGCAGCAGTTCATGAACCACGTGATGCCGGAGTCGGCATCCCGTGTGAAGCGCTACCGCGACGACGCGGCGCTGTTCTCGCGCTTCCAGATCGAGCACCAGATCGAGACCGCCTTCAGCCGCACGGTGAACCTGCCGGCCGGCGGCGCCATCGTGATCGACCACACCGAAGCGCTGGTCAGCGTGGACGTGAACTCGGCGCGTGCCACCCGGGGCGGCGACATCGAGGAAACCGCCACCCGCACCAACCTGGAAGCGGCCGATGAAATCGCCCGCCAGATGCGGCTGCGCGACCTCGGCGGCCTGATCGTCGTCGACTTCATCGACATGGAGGAGAGCAAGAACCGCCGCGAGGTGGAGCAGCGCCTGCGTGACGCGATGCGCCAGGACCGCGCCCGGGTGCAGTTCAGCTCGATCTCGAAGTTCGGTCTGCTCGAACTCAGCCGCCAGCGCCTGCGCCCGGCGCTGAGCGAGGGCAACCACATCACCTGCCCGCGCTGCAACGGCACCGGCCACATCCGCGACACCGAGTCGTCGGCTCTGCAGATCCTGCGGATCATCCAGGAAGAGACGCTGAAGGACAACACCGCCGCCGTGCATGTGCAGGTGCCGGTGGAGGTGACCAGCTTCCTGCTGAACGAGAAGCGCACCGAGATCACCAAGATCGAGCTGAAGCAGCGCTGCACCGTGCTGCTGGTGCCCAACAAGCACCTGGAGACGCCGAACTACAAGCTCGAGCGCCTGCGCCACGACGACCCGCGGCTGGAGAACCTGCAGGCCAGCTACACGATGATCGAGGAGCCGGACGACGAGGTCGGCATCACCCGGCGCGAGAAGAGCAAGCCCAAGCAGGAGCCGGTGATCAAGGGCGTGCTGCCCGACCAGCCGGCGCCGGTGGCCGCGCCCAAGCCCGAGCCGGTGGCTGCCAAGGCCGCCGCACCGGTGGCGACCAGCGCACCCGCCGCTGCCCCAGCAGCCCCTGCCGCGCCCACCTGGGTGGCGCAGCCGCCCGCGCCGGCCGCCGGCAGCGGCTTCTTCGGCTGGGTGAAGAAGCTGTTCGGCGGTGCCGCGCCGGCCCCGGTGGCCGCGCCCGCCCCGGCCCCGGCACCGGCCGTGGTGGCCACGCCGGCCGCACCGGTCGAGTCCGACAAGCGTGAAGCCCGCCCCGACGGCCGCCGTGACCGGCCCGACCGTGGCAACCGCGGCGAGCGCGGTGACCGTGGCGGCCGCGGCCGCGACGGCAAGCCGGCCGAGGCCCGGGGCGACCGCCCCGAGCGCGGCCCGCGTGCCGACCGTGCGGAGCGTGGGGAACCCCGCGGCGAAGGCCGCCGTGACGGCCGCCGCAATGAGCGCCCGGCCGAGGCCGATGCCGCGCTGCGCGCCGATGGCAGCGCCAGCACCGAGGCCGTGCGCCGCCCGCCGCGCCCTGAGCGCGAACCGCGCCCGGCCGAGCTGACCGACACCGCCCTGCCGCTGGCCGACGGCGCCGTGCCGGACGCAGCCGCCGCCGAGGGCAGCGATGCGGCTGGCGACGAGCAGCGCCGCCGCCGCCGCCGCCGCGGTGGCCGCGGTGGCCGTGACGAATCCGGTGCCGATCTGGCCGTCGACGGCCTGCCGGCCGCTGACGCCACCACCGAGGCACCTGCCCGCGCCGAGACCGGCGACGCTGCCGATGTGGCCGCCGAGCCTGTCAGCACCGAGCCGGGCGACGCAGCCGAGGGCGGCGAGCGCGAAGGCGGCCGCCGCCGCGGCCGTGGCCGCGACCGCAACCGCCGTGAGCGCGCGCTGCTGGACGAGAACGGCCAGCCGATCGCAGCCGAGCCGGCCACCGATGCGCCGGCCGAGACCGTCGCCGAGGCTGCAGCAGCCACCGCCGGCGAGACGGTGGCACTGGCCGATGCCGTCGCGGAGCCGGTCGCCCAGGCAGCGCCTGTGGTGGCCGCCCCCGTGGCACCGCCGGCCGCCGCCAGCGCCGCACCGGCCGCCCAGCCCCGCGCACTGCCCAAGGTCGCGCCCTTCGTGCTGCCGATGGACGACCTGCAGCGCCTGGCCGAGGCCTCGGGCCTGCAGTGGGTCAACAGCGATGGCGAGAAGATCCGCGCTGCCCAGGCCGCGATGGCCGCCGAGCCGGCACCGATCCACGTGCCGCGTGAACGCAAGCCGCTGGTGGTGATCGACGAGGGCCCGCTGGTGCTGGTGGAGACCCGCAAGGACTTGTCGCAGCTGAAGCTGCCGTTCGAGCAGAGCGCCCCGCCGGCCGCCTGACGCGCCCCGCGCACGGCCATCCCTGCACGCCGCCCGGCCCCGCCGTGGCGGCGTTTTTCATGCACGATGCAGAGCCCTGCGTCGCACGCCCTTCCCAACGCCCATGACCGTCACCCTGAAGAAGCCCTCGCCCGCCTGCATCCCCGTGCACCTGACCGACCGGGCCCACCTGGCGGCCCACACCGCCAGCCTGCCCGCCGCCCAGCGGCAGTGGCTGGACACCGTGGGCTTCACCGGCGCGCCGGACACCCATGCGCTGCTGCCCGATGACCAGGGCGGGCTGCAGGCGGTGTGGGCCGGCGTGCGGGCAGTTGACCATCCGTATGCGCTGTCGGCCCTGCCCAAGGCCCTGCCGGCCGGCCGCTACGGCCTGGGTGACGGCGGCTTCGGCGCCGACGCCGGTGCCGCCGCGCTGTCATGGGCGCTGGGCGGCTACAGCTTCACCCGCTACAAGCCGGCCCGCCGCGCACCAGCCGAACTGCTGCTGCCGCCCAGCGAAGCCGCCCGCCAGGGCCTGCTGCTGGCGGCTGCCATCGCCCACACCCGTGATCTGGTCAACACCCCGGCCGAGCACCTGGGCCCGGCCGACCTGGCTGCTGCCGTGCAGACGGTGGCCAAGGCGCACGGCGCCAAGTTCAAGCAGACGGTGGGCGACGCGCTGCTGAAGGCCGGATTCCCGGCCATCCACGCCGTGGGCCGGGCGGCGGACGCGGCGCGGGCGCCGCGGCTGATCGAGTTGCGCTGGGGCTCACCGAAGGATCCGAAGCTCACCATCGTCGGCAAGGGTGTGTGCTTCGATTCCGGCGGCCTGGACATCAAGGGCCCCGAGGGCATGCGCCAGATGAAGAAGGACATGGGCGGCGGCGCCAACGCCCTGGGCCTGGCCAGCCTGGTGATGGGGCTGAAGCTGCCGGTGCAGCTGACGCTGCTGATCCCGGCGGTGGAGAACGCGATCTCGGGCAATGCGTACCGGCCCGGTGATGTGTTCAAGACCCGCGCCGGCCTGCACATCGAGATCGGCAACACCGACGCCGAGGGCCGGGTGATCCTGTGCGATGCACTGGCCTACGCCGCCGAAGCGCAGCCTGACCTGATCATCGACCTGGCCACGCTGACCGGCGCGGCCCGGGTGGCACTGGGTGGCCAGCTGCCGGCGCTGTTCTGCCGTGACATGCAGACCGCGCGCGACATCGTCGACCTGGGCCTGGCCCGGCACGATCCGCTGTGGCACCTGCCGCTGTGGGCGGGCTACCACGGCGGCATCGAGAGCGACATCGCCGACATCGTCAACACCGGCCGCGGGCCGCAGGCCGGCGCCATCAACGCGGCGCTGTTCCTGGAAGACTTCGTGCCCGCCGACATCGACTGGCTGCACATCGACCTGTTCGCCTGGAACGACGCCAGCCGACCCGGCCGCCCCGCCGGCGGCGAGGCGCAGACGATCCGCACGCTGCTGGCCTGGCTGCAGCAGCGCTACGGCTGATCCGTCAGGGGAGTTTTTCCAGCGCGTGCTGGTAGGCGGGCTGGTGCATCAGCTCGTCCCAGGGCAGGGGCGGCGTCAGCGGCAGCAGGTCCAGCCGACGGGCCTCGCTGTCGCCGTCGGGCCGCCAGCGGCCGTCGGCCTGGGCGGCCTGCAGGCCGTCGAGCAGGGCATCCACCGCCTGGCCACCGTCGATGGACTGGTTGCACAGCAGCACCATGTCGCAGCCGGCGTTCAGGGCGGCCAGCGCGCCATCCACCGCGCTGCCAGCCACCTTGGCGCCCTCCATGCTGAGGTCGTCGCTGAAGATCGCGCCCTGGAAGCCCAGGTCGACACGCAGGATCTGCTTGAGCCAGCGCTCGGAGAAGCCGGCCGGCAGCGCATCCACCTTGGGGTAGACCACATGCGCCGGCATCACGCTGGCCAGGCTGGTCGACAGCCAGTCGTACGGCTTGGCGTCATCGGCCAGGATGGCCTTCAGCGAGCGCTTGTCCACCGGCAGCGCCAGGTGGCTGTCTGCCTTGACGAAGCCGTGGCCGGGGAAATGCTTGCCGCAGTTGGCCATGCCGGCCAGCAGCAGGCCGTGCATCAGGCTCTTGGCCAGCATCGTGGCCACGCGGGCATCGCGGTGGAAGGCGCGGTCGCCGATCACGCTGCTGCCGCCATGGTCCAGGTCGAGCACCGGGGTGAAGCTCAGGTCGACGCCGCAGGCGCGCAGCTCGGC
Organism: Pseudaquabacterium pictum; assembly: GCF_005403045.1. GTDB lineage: Bacteria > Pseudomonadota > Gammaproteobacteria > Burkholderiales > Burkholderiaceae_C > Pseudaquabacterium > Pseudaquabacterium pictum. The sequence goes on along the minus strand of NZ_BJCL01000006.1, from coordinate 66,744 downwards.
GCCCAGCACATGGCCGCAGGCGGTGGCGGCATCGGTGGCGGCCAGCGCGTCGCGCATCCACAGGTCGCCCAGCACCCGCATCGGCGGCAGGTGGGTGAAGCCGTCGCTCCGGAAGCGCTGCACCCGGCCGCCTTCATGGTCCACGCAGATGAGCACATCGGGCCGGATGGCCTTGATCTCGGCCGTCAGCGCGGTGAGCTGGGCGCGGTGCTCCCAGTTGCGGGCGAACAGGATCAGCCCGCCGGTCAGCGGGTGCTGCAGGCGGCGGCGGTCGTCGGCGTTGAGGGTGGTGCCGGCGATGTCCAGCACCACCGGGGCGTGGCCGTTGTCGAGGTCGAAGGACATGGGAAAGGTCTTTCAGGCTGAGGGAGTGGACTCGACGACGACGAACGAGGCGGCGTAGTCGGTCTCGTCGGTGACGGTGACATGGGCGCGCAGGCCGCGCTGGCTGAACCACTCGGCCAGCGCGCCATGCAGGCGGATGTATGGCGCGCCGCTGGGGTGGTTGAGGATCTCGCAGGCGCGCCAGGTCATCGGCATGCGCATCCCCATGCCGATGGCCTTGGAGAAGGCTTCCTTGGCCGAGAAGCGGGTGGCCAGGTAGGCGGTGCCACGCACATCGACACGGGCGCGCCGGGCGTGGAAGACCTGCAGCTCGCTGGGTCCCAGCACCTTCTCGGCAAAGCGGTCACCACGGCGCTCCAGCGTGGCCCGCAGGCGGCGGATGTCGCAGATGTCGGTGCCGATGCCGAAGATCATGCGGGTCTTGCGAAAGCGTTCTGGATGCAGCGCTGGTAGTCGCGGATCGTCTCGGTGAGGCCCAGCTCCAGCGCATCGGCGATCAGCGCATGGCCGATCGACACCTCCAGCACGCCGGGCACGGCACGCAGGAACTCGGTGAGGTTGTCGCGGTTCAGGTCGTGGCCGGCATTGATCTCCAGGCCGGCCGCCAGCGCGGCCTCGGCCGCGGCGGTGTAGCGCGCCAGCATGGCGGCGCCCTGCGGCGTGCCGTGGGCGCTGGCATAGGCCTCGGTGTAGAGCTCCACCCGCTCGGCGCCGGTGGCGCGGGCGGCGGCCATCTGGTCGGGCAGCGGGTCCATGAACAGGCTGACCCGCACACCCAGCGCCCGGGCCTCGTCGATCAGCGGCTGCAGGCGGGCGGCATCCTCCGGAAAGCGCCAGCCATGGTCGCTGGTGAACTGGTCTTCGCTGTCGGGCACGAAGGTGACCTGGTGGGGCCGCAGCGCGCGCACAAAGCCCATCAGGTTGTGGAACGGGTTGCCCTCGATGTTGTACTCGGCCTCGGGCCACTGCTGCATCAGGGCATGCAGATCGTGCACGTCCTGGGTGCGGATGTGGCGCGCATCGGGACGTGGATGCACGGTGATGCCCTGGGCGCCGGCCTCCAGCGCCTGGCGCGACAGCTTCACCACATCGGGGATGCCGATGTGCCGGGTGTTGCGCAGCAGCGCGATCTTGTTGACGTTGACCGACAGCGCGGTGCGGTGCGGCCGGGCATGGGCTTCAGGTGCGACGAGGGGGTTCATGGGGGCCCGGTGTCAGGTGGAGGGCGGCGCGGGCGCGTCGAGCAGGCGGCGCACGTCCAGCATCAGCTGGCGGGTGCGCAGCGCCGGCGCGCCCAGATGATAGTGAAGCAGCGCCCGCAGCTGCGCCCGCAAGGCCGGCAGCCCGCCCTGGCAGGCCCGGCGCAGCGCCGGGCGGTCGTCGGCATCCAGCGCGGCCTGCAGGGCCAGGCACAGGCTGCCGGGCAGTCTGGCGGCTTCATCGGCGGCCACCACCAGGCCGCTGTCGCCGCTGAGGCGGTAGTGCTGGCCCGGCCGCACCGGCTCCTGCGTGGTGGTGGTGCGCGACAGCTCGGGCAGCAGGCCGGTCTCGCGCAGCAGCAGCAGCTCGAAGGCGCGCAGCGGCGCCTCATCCGGTGCCACTGCCAAGGCCTGCAGCGCATCGGCATAGGCGTCGAACAGCGCCGGGTGCGGGTCGCCCCGGGCCAGCAGCTTCATCAGCAGCTCGTTGAGGTAGAAGCCCGGGAACAGCCGGGCCGGCGGCAGCGCGGCGCCGGCGCCGGCGTACTCGGCCGAGCGCAGCAGCAGGATGTCGGCATGTTCGTCTGTGCTGGCGGCCTTGGGCCGGGTGGTCAGCACCAGCAGGCGCTGGAAGGGCATCAGCACCGGCCGCAGCTGCGAATACGGCCGCTTGGCGCCCTTGGCCACCGCCGCCAGGCGGCCCTGCTCACGGGTGAACAGGTCGAGGATCAGGCTGGTCTCGCTCCAGTCCCACTGGTGGAGCACAAACGCGGGCTGGGGCGCGGACCGGCTGCTGGCCACGGCTATTCGTAGCCATAGCTGCGCAGGTGCTCCTCGCTGTCGGCCCAGCCCGAGCGCACCTTCACCCACAGCTCCAGGAACACCTTGCTGTCGGTGAGCTTCTCCAGCTCGACCCGGGTCTCGCTGCCGATGCGCTTGAGCCGCTCGCCGCCGTCGCCGATCACCATGCCCTTGTGGGCGTCACGCTCGACGACGATGGTGGCGGCGATGCGGCGCAGGTTGCCTTCTTCCTCGTACTTGTCGATCACCACGGTGGCGCTGTAGGGCAGCTCGTCGCCGGTCAGGCGGAACAGCTTCTCGCGGATCAGCTCGGCCGCCATGAACTTGTCGCTGCGGTCGGTGAGCGCGTCTTCCTCGTGCAGCCAGGGCTGCTGCGGCAGGTAGGGCTCGACGATCTTGAACAACCGCTCCACGTCGGTCGGCTTGGTCGACGACATCGGCACGTACTCGGTGAACGGGTGGCGCTCCTGCATGCTCTTGAGCCACGGCAGGATGTCGGTGCGGCGGGCCACCACATCGAGCTTGTTGGCGACCAGAAACACCGGCTTGTCCGGCGGCAGCAGGGCCAGCACCTTGGCATCGTCCAGGCTGAAGCGGCCGGCCTCGACCATGAACAGCACCACATCCACATCGCCCAGCACCGACGTGACGGTGCGGTTCAGGTTGCGGTTGAGCGCGGTGCGGCCACGGATCTCCTTGGTCTGGAAGCCCGGTGTGTCGACAAAGATGAACTGCGTGGCGCCCAGCGTGCGGATGCCGGTGATGCGGTGGCGGGTGGTCTGCGCCTTGCGCGAGGTGATGCTGATCTTCTGCCCCACCAGCGCATTCAGCAGGGTGGACTTGCCCACGTTGGGGCGGCCGACGATGGCGATCAGGCCACAGCGGGGGGTGGCATCGGTGTCGGGGGCATCGCTGCCAGGGGCGGGGGTATCGGTGATGTCAGTTCCTCAGGGGGCTGCCAGGCTTGTCGCTGGCCTTCAGGCGGCCGAGCATGCGGCGGGCGGCCTCCTGCTCGGCACTGCGACGCGATCGGCCCTCGCCCTGCTCGGCCAGGCCCAGTGTGGGCACGGCGCATTCGACCTCGAAGGTCTGGGCATGGGCCTGGCCGCGGGTGGCCAGGATGCGGTAGCTGGGCACCGCCAGCTTGCGGGCCTGCAGCCACTCCTGCAGCTCGGTCTTGGCGTCCTTGCTCCAGCTGTCGGCTTCGGTGCTGGAGATCAGCTCGCCGAACAGCGCCCGCACCAGGCGGGTGGCTGCCGGCAGGCCGCCGTCGAGGTAGAGCGCGCCGAGCAGCGCCTCCACCGCATCGGCCAGGATGGATGGCCGCTGCGCACCACCGCCACGGGCCTCACCCTCGGACAGGCGCAGCGCCTCGGGCAGGCCCAGCACCAGGGCGGCGCGGTGCAGGCTGTCCTCGCGCACCAGGTGGGCGCGCACGCGGGTCAGGTCGCCTTCGTCCGACGCGGAGAAGCGCTCGTACAGCAGCGCGGAGACCGCCATCGCCAGCACCGCATCGCCCAGGAATTCCAGCCGCTCGTTGTGGTCGGCGCCGAAGCTGCGGTGGGTGAGCGCCCGCTGCAGCAGCGAGACGTCGGCAAAGCGGTGGCCCAGGCGCTGCTGCAGGGCATCCAGGCGCGGCTCCGGGCGGTGGTCAGGTCGGGGTTCCATGGCTCCAGGCTGTGCAGGGGGCGTGCCGGCCGACCGGTCGGCCGCCGCTGCCATCACTTCGATCGCCCAGCGTACTTGATCAGCAGAAACACCGGGCCGAAGAGTTCGATTTCCTTCTCGTAGGCAAAGCTGATCACCACCCGGTCGTTCTCCTTGGTGATGTCGAGTTCCTTGCCCAGCACCGAGGTGATGGTGGCATCGACCTGGCGTTGCTTGTCGAAGGCGCCGCGGATCTCGGCCACGGTGGAAGCCGGGCTGGCGGCGATGCGGTCGACCACGCTCTGGATGGTGTAGAACTCGGTCACCGTGGGCACCACCCGCACCAGCAGGTAGCCGGCAAAGCCCACCACGATGGCCCAGGCCAGCAGGCCGATCAGGGTGACACCGCGGCGCGGTGCCGGTGCAGGAAAGCAGTGTGGCGTGCGCATGGTGCCCCGGGTGACGCGCGGCATCAGTCGAAGCTGCCGATGCGGCGCAGGTTGCCGAAGTTCATCCACACCATGAAGGCGCGGCCGACGATGTTCTCGTCGGGAACGAAGCCCCAATAGCGGGAATCCTGGGAATTGTCGCGGTTGTCGCCCATCACGAAGTAGTGCCCGGCCGGCACTTTGCACGACACGCCCTCCGCGGTGTAGCGGCAGTTGTCACGGAAGTTGACGAAGCTCTCCATCGGCCGGTAGATCGACGCCCGCTTGGGATCGACGAGGATGCCGTGCGCCACCGCACCCAGCTTCTCGGTGAAGCGGGGGGCATAGCGCATGCTGTCTTCGTCGTAGAAGTCACCCTGCGGCTGCACCGGCGCCAGCTGGCCGTTGATGGCGAGCTGCTGGTTGGTGTAGGTGACCTCGTCGCCCGGGATGGCCACCACCCGCTTGATGTAGTCCACCCGGGTGTCGACCGGATAGCGGAAGACGATCACATCGCCACGCTTGGGGTCGTTGTTCTGGATGATCTTGGTGTTGATGACCGGCAGGCGCACGCCGTAGTGGAATTTGTTCACCAGGATCAGGTCGCCCACCAGCAGCGTGGGCACCATCGAGCCCGACGGGATCTTGAACGGCTCGAACAGGAACGAGCGCAGCAGGAACACCGCCAGGATCACCGGGAACAGCCCTGCCGTCCAGTCCAGCCACCAGGGCTGCATCAGCAGCCTCTCGCGGGCGCTGTCCACGTTGCCGTCGACCTGGCTGATGCCCATCTTGCCCAGCTCGGCACGGCGCTGGGTGTCCTGCGCGGTCAGGGCCTCGGCGGCGGCCACGCGGGCCGGGGCGAACTTGAAGCGTTCGGCCAGCCAGTAGGCCAGCGTCACCACCGTCAGCACGAACAGCAGCAGCGAGAAGTTGCCGATCCAGTAACCCAGCCACCAACCGGCGCCGTAGACCAGCAGGGCGCCGTACAGCACGGCGGTCAAAGCACTCATCATGGGCAGGTGGGGTTGTTCTGGTGGAGTGGGCGGGTCAGTCTTCGACCTGCAGGATGGCGAGGAAGGCTTCTTGCGGCACCTCGACCGAGCCGATCTGCTTCATGCGCTTCTTGCCCGCCTTCTGCTTCTCGAGCAGCTTCTTCTTGCGCGTGATGTCACCGCCATAGCATTTTGCCAGCACGTTCTTGCGCAGCGCCTTGATGTTCTCGCGGGCGATGATGTTGGCGCCGATGGCCGCCTGGATGGCAACGTCGTACATCTGCCGCGGGATCTGCTCGCGCATCTTGGCCGCCACGGCGCGGCCGCGGAACTGGCTCTGCGCCCGGTGCACGATGATGCTCAGCGCGTCGATGCGGTCGCCGTTGATCAGCAGGTCGACCTTGACCACATCGGCGGCGCGGTACTCCTTGAACTCGTAGTCCATGCTGGCGTAGCCGCGGCTCACGCTCTTCAGCTTGTCGAAGAAGTCCAGCACGATCTCGGCCAGCGGCATGTCGTAGGTCAGCATCACCTGGCGGCCGTGGTAGGCCATGTTCAGCTGCACGCCGCGCTTCTGGTTGGCCAGCGTCATCACCGGGCCCACGTAGTCCTGCGGCATGTACAGGTGCACGGTGACGATGGGCTCGCGGATCTCCTTGATGCGGCCCAGGTCCGGCATCTTCGAGGGGTTCTCCACCTCGATGACCTCGCCGTCGTTCAGCTCCACCTGGTAGACCACGCTGGGCGCGGTGGTGATCAGGTCCTGGTCGAACTCGCGCTCGAGCCGCTCCTGCACGATCTCCATGTGCAGCAGGCCCAGGAAGCCGCAGCGGAAGCCGAAGCCCAGCGCCTGGCTCACCTCGGGCTCGTAGCGCAGGCTGCTGTCGTTGAGCTTGAGCTTCTCCAGCGCGTCGCGCAGCTGGTCGTACTCGCTGGCCTCGGTGGGGTAGAGGCCGGCGAAGACCTGCGGCTGGATCTCCTTGAAGCCGGGCAAGGCCGTGGTGGCCGGACCGGCGTTGTTGGGCAGCTTCTTCTCGAGGGTGACGGTGTCGCCCACCTTGGCCGCCTGCAGCTCCTTGATGCCGGCGATCAGGAAGCCCACCTCGCCGGCCTTCAGCTCCTCGCGCGACTCGCTCTTGGGCGTGAACACGCCCAGCTGCTCCAGCGGGTAGACGGCATTGGTGGCCATCATGCGGATGCGGTCGCTCTTGCGCAGCACGCCGTCGACCACGCGCACCAGCATCACCACGCCCACGTAGTTGTCGAACCAGCTGTCGACGATCATCGCCCGCGGCGGGCCGTCGGGGTCACCCTTGGGCGGCGGCATGCGGCTGATCACCGCTTCCAGGATGTCGTCGATGCCCATGCCGGTCTTGGCCGAGCAGGGGATCGCATCGTCGGCATCGATGCCGATCACGTCCTCGATCTCGGCCTTGGCGTTGTCGGGGTCTGCATTGGGCAGGTCCATCTTGTTGAGCACCGGCACCACTTCCACACCCAGGTCGAGTGCGGTGTAGCAGTTGGCCACGGTCTGGGCTTCCACGCCCTGGCTGGCATCGACGACCAGCAACGCGCCTTCACAGGCCGACAGGGAGCGGCTCACCTCGTAGCTGAAGTCCACATGCCCGGGCGTGTCGATCAGGTTGAGGTGGTAGACCTGGCCGTTCTTGGCGGTGTAGCGCAACGAGGCGGTCTGCGCCTTGATGGTGATGCCGCGCTCGCGCTCGATGTCCATCGAGTCGAGCACCTGGGCTTCCATCTCGCGGTCGCTCAAGCCGCCGCAGCGGTGGATCAATCGATCGGCCAGCGTCGACTTGCCGTGGTCGATGTGGGCAATGATCGAGAAGTTTCTGATGTGGTCCATGGGTGCGATCGTGGGCCCGTTGCGGCATGGTTGGCGGGCTTGCAACCCGGCCTGCCGAGGGCGCGGCGGCGGGTCCGTTCAACCCGCGCGCGACATAAAAAAAAGGCACGTCCAAAGTGGAGACGCGCCTTCCAACAAATGTTTGGCAACTGCTTGTTGGGCCTTCATTGTAGCCAAAACGCCTGGGCGGGAAGCCGCGCCGTTGCTGGATCTCCGGCCGTTGCGACCCGCCAACATGGCAAAGTTATCAACAGCTTGTACACAGACGTCAGCGACAGCCGACACCCTGTTGGTGGCGCACAACAAGCCGGGTCTGCAGCGCTGAAAACCCAGCCGTTACCACCTGATTCTAACCGGCCGGCGATGCAATCCACCCGGCTGGGCTGTTGAAGCTAGCGGTCACCAACTTTTGCAGCAGCGGCTTGGTCAGGATGCGGCGCCGCGCACCGGGCCGTGTGGCCGATCCCGATGGTTTGTGAGCACGCACTGACTGCCACGATGCGGAAAGACCCGTGTTCCCAGTCGGTTGAAGCGGCGCCGGCGCTCAGCGCGCGGGGCGGATCACCAGGTAGTTGACCCACTCGCCGCGGCGCACCATCACACTGACGGCCCGGGCCTTCTCGGCCTTGGCGGCCACCGCGAGGAACTGCTTCACGTCGGCGATCTCGGTGTTGTCCAGCGTCAGGATCACGTCGCCCTCGCGCAGGCCGGCGCGGGCTGCCGCGCCGTCGACCGCATCGACCTTGACGCCGCCGCGCAGCTTCAGGTCGCGCTTGTTGCTCTCGCTGAGCTCCGACACCGTCAAGCCCAGGGCCGACTTGGCGCCCGCGCTCGGCCCGGCGGCGTCGCTGTGGGCCACCTTCACCGGCGCATCGGGCTCGAACTCGGCCACGGTGACGGTCACGTCGCGGTAGCTGCCACGGCGGAACACCTGCAGCGTGGCCTTGCTGCCCGGCTTGGTGGCCCCGACGATCCGCGGCAGGTCGCCCGACTTCTCGATCACCTTGCCATCGACCTTGGTGATGATGTCGCCGGCCTCCACACCGGCCTTGTCGGCCGGGCCGCCGGTCTCGGCACCGCGCACCAGCGCGCCGGTGGGCTTGCCCAGGCCGATGGACTCGGCCACGTCCTTGGTCACCGGTGCGATCGTGACGCCGATGCGCCCGCGGATGACCCGGCCGCTGACACGCAGCTGGTCGGCCACGTTCTTGGCCTCGTCGATCGGGATGGCGAACGAGATGCCCATGAAGCCGCCCGAGCGGCTGTAAATCTGGCTGTTGATGCCCACCACCTCGCCGCGCAGGTTGATCAGCGGGCCGCCCGAGTTGCCGGGATTGATGGCCACGTCGGTCTGGATGAACGGCAGGTAGTCGCCGGTGTCGCGTGCCTTGGCACTGACGATGCCGGCCGTGACGCTGTTCTCCAGCCCGAAGGGCGAGCCGATGGCCATCACCCACTCGCCCACCTTGAGCTTGCCCACATCGCCCAGCTTGACGGCCGGCAGACCGGTGGCCTCGATCTTGACCACCGCCACATCGGTGCGCTTGTCGGCACCGATCACCCGGGCCTTGAATTCGCGCTTGTCGGTCAGCGTCACCATCAGTTCGTCGGCGCCGTCGACCACGTGGGCATTGGTCATCACATAGCCGTCGGCGCTGAGGATGAAGCCAGAGCCCACGCCGCGCTGCTGCGGCTCGTCCTCGCCCTGGCCGCCGCCCCGCGGCGCACCACGACCGCCCGGCAACGGGATGCCGAAACGGCGGAAGAACTCTTCCATGTTGGGATCGATGCCACTGCCGCCCGGGCCGGCAGCCGCGCGGCCGCTGCGCTCCATGGTGCGGATGTTGACCACCGACGGACCCACCTTCTCCACCAGCTCGGTGAAGTCGGGCAGCTCCACCCGGGACTGGGCTGCGGCCACCTGTGGCAAGCCGACACCGGCAAGACCCAGGGCCAGCCCGGCCACCAGAGCCACTCGGCGGCTGCGCTGCAGCGGCCGCACCATCGTCGCAATCAGATCGGACATCGACTCACCTCGTGTTCAGGGGAAAACGGCGCAGCGAGTTAGCTTGCGCCGCAGCGCGAAATTTCAACGCTTGCGCTCGAGCTGGGCCTCGAACTGCTGCACCGTGGCCATCGGCACCTCGCCGACGACGGTGAGCCACCAGTCGCCGCGGCGGGCCATCACGGTGTGCGAGGCTCCGACGCTGGTGCCCATGGCCTTGGGGTGGCGCTTGGCGTCATAGCGCTCGATGAACACCGACACCTGGGCCACGCCGTCGGAGAACACCGACTGCACCACCTGCAGCGGCGGATCGCTGTCGCTGCCGGTGATGTCCAGCGGCCGGCGGGTGCAGCTGACGAGCTGGAAGCCGGGCACCGGCTTGCTCAGCACCCAGCCTTCGGCCTCCAGCTGCGTGCGCTCGGCCTGGGGCCGCAGCACACGGAAGCCGTCGAGCTGCTTCATCGGCTTGAGGAACTGCTCGGGCTGCGCCTTGCCGCCGAGGCGCACATCGACGAAGGCCGATGACTCCAGCACCTCGCCGCCCGGCGCCAGCACGTCGTTGCGCAGCAGCAGGCCGCTGTCGCGGTGGGCCCACAGGCGCTGGGCGAAGCGGTGGCGGTCACGCGGCTTGAGCAGCAGCACATCGGCATCCTGCCCGGCGACCCGCTCCTGGCCGAGCTTCTGCACCTCGTAGTTCTCCAGCAGGCGGGTGGTGCTGGTGGCGGGCAAGGCCGGGAACTGCGCCACCGGATCGCGGTGCTCGACCACCGCCCGCTTGGCCGCGGGCCACAACGTCACGACCTGGTCGTTGTGGCGGTACTGCAGCCGACTCTCGCCATCGAGCTGCTCCAGCCGCTCGTAGGTCTGGCGGCCCTCGCAATAGTGCGCCACGCGGGCACTGCTGGTGGTGCCGCCGACGCTGTAGGCCAGCGTGCCCTGGTAGCTGCTGAGTGCGGCGGCCTGTTGGATTCGCTGCAGCCAGGCCTCCGCCCCCATGGGCACGGACGCGGCCACCGCGGCGCCTGGCGGGCCGGCCAGGGCAGCACCAGCAGCCACCAGCACCAGGGTCACGGCCATGCCCCAGCGGCCCAGCCGCACCCGGGCCCGCGTGCTGCGCATGCTCACTGCCCTTCGAAGACGATGTGCACGCGGTGCTCGGCCCCGGCGCCGGGCATGGCGCCGTTGGCCAGGCTGCGGTGGGCGGACAGGTAGCGGTCGAGCCGGGCATCGCGCACCAGCACCGCCGAGGCACCGGCGGACGGTGCCCGCTCGGCCTGGGCCATCACCGGCGCGGCGGCCGGCGCTGGCGCCATCACCCGGGTGACCACCATCACGCCGGCCACGGCGACGAAGCCGGCGGCCACCGCCATGGGCGCCATCAGCCACTGGCGGCCACGCGCACGGCGGCCAGCCGCCGCACCGTTGGCCACCTGGGGCACGGCCTGCGGCACCGGTGTCTGCAACGGGGCAGGCGCCAGCGGCACCGGCTCGTCGGCCAGCCGCTGACGCAGGGCCTGCAGGAAGGCCGCGTCGCGGGCCGGCGCACTGGCCAGGTCGTCGCTGCGCATGACGTCGCCGATCAGGTGGTAGGCATGCCAGTCGCGCCGGGCTTCGGCATCCTGGCGCCACAAGGCGCAGACGCCGGCGGCGTCGCCATCGACGAGATCGCCATCCATCAGGGACGACAACTGCTGGCGGCGGGCTTCGGGAGAATCAGACCTGTTCAGCATGGTGCTCGTTCGGTTCCAGGGCCACGGGACGGGCCCGGAGGCCCGCGCGTCGGTGCGCATCCGCCATCGGCGGAGCGGGCAGGGAGATCGTCACCATCGCTCACCCTCGCGGGTGTCGAGCAGCGGCCGCAGCCGCTGGGCGATGGATTCGCGCGCCCGGAAGATGCGGGAGCGCACAGTGCCGATGGGGCAGTTCATCAACTCGGCAATCTCTTCGTAGCTGAGGCCTTCGATCTCGCGCAGCGTGATGGCCTGCCGCAGATCGTCGGACAAGGCCTCGATCGCGGCGTTGACGGTCTGGGCAATCTCCTTGCTGGCCAGCACCGCATCGGGCGTTTCACCGTCGCTTAGTTCGCGCTCCGGCCGGGAAGTTTCATCGTCGTCGTCATTCATGCCGGCGCGTGCCGATTCCGTCACCAGGGGGTCGCGCTTCAGGTCGACCAGCGCCTTCTTGGCGGTGTTGACGGCGATGCGGTAGAGCCAGGTGTAGAAGGCGCTGTCGCCGCGGAACTGCGGCAGCGCGCGGTAGGCGCGGATGAAGCTCTCCTGGGCGATGTCCTGCACCAGGTCGACATCACGCACCATTCTGGCGATCAGCCGCTCGATGCGGCGCTGGTACTTGACCACCAGCATCTCGAAGGCCTTGGGGTCGCCGCCCTTCGCGCGTTCGACCAGGTGCGCGTCGACATCGTCGATGCTCATGGCCGGCCTCCGCCATCGGCGGAATTCGCGGCACCGGCATGGGCAGCCAGCGCCAGGCGCAGGCCATGCCAGGCCGTGCGCGCACTGCCGGCGCCAGACACCCGCCAGGCGGTGCGGCCATGGACCGGGTGCAGGCGCAACAGCACCCAGATCCCGAGATCCAAGGCCACCACCAGGCGCTGCAGCGGCTGGACGCCGGCAGCGGCCACCATGCTCCAGGTCTGGCCGTCCCAGCGCAGCTGGCCGGGTGACACTGGCAGCGTGCGGCGGGCCAGCATGGCGCCCATGCCGGCCAGGAGGGCAGCCATCAGCGCCGCAGCCAGCACCAATCCGCCAACAGGCCATTCGGCGTGCAGCGCCGACCAGACGGCCAGCAGGGCGCCGGCCAGGCCATGCAGCAGGGTGATCAGCATGCGTTCAGCGCGGCCGGAGCCCAGCGCAGCCTCGACGGGCGGGGCAGCGCGCATGCGCGTTGCCGTCGGCGCTCACACGCGGCGCAGGACCAGCGTGCCGTTGGTGCCGCCGAAGCCGAAGTTGTTCTTCACCGCCACGTCGATCTTCATCTCCCGCGCGGTGTTGGCGCAGTAGTCCAGGTCGCATTCCGGATCCTGGTTGAAGATGTTGATCGTGGGCGGCGAGACCTGGTGGTGCACCGCCAGCGTGGTGAACACCGTCTCGACGCCACCAGCGCCACCCAGCAGGTGGCCGGTCATCGACTTGGTGGAATTGACCACCAGCTGCTTTGCATGGTCGCCAAAGGCCAGCTTGATCGCGTTGGTCTCGTTCAGGTCACCCAGCGGCGTGGATGTGCCATGCGCGTTCAGGTACTGCACCGCATCGGCGTTCAGGCCGGCGTTGCGCAGCGCGGCGCGCATGGCGCGCTTGGGGCCGTCGACGTTGGGCGCCGTCATGTGGAACGCGTCGGCACCCATGCCAAAGCCGGCCAGCTCGGCATAGATCCTGGCGCCGCGCTTCTTGGCGTGTTCGTACTCCTCGAGCACCAGCACGCCGGCGCCCTCGCCCAGCACGAAGCCGTCGCGGTCCTTGTCCCAGGGCCGGCTGGCGGTCTTGGGATCGTCGTTGCGGGTGGACAGCGCGCGCGCCGCGGCAAAGCCGCCGATGCCCAGCGGCGAGACGGTGCTTTCGGCACCGCCGGCCACCATCACGTCGGCATCGCCGTACTCGATCAGCCGGCCGGCCTCGCCGATGGCATGCAGGCCGGTGGTGCAGGCCGTCACGATCGACAGGTTGGGGCCGGTGAAGCCGTACTTGATCGAGATGTGGCCCGAGATCATGTTGATGATCGAGGCGGGCACGAAGAACGGCGAGATGCGGCGTGCGCCGCGGGCGGCGTACTCAATCTGCGTCTGCTCGATCATCGGCAGGCCACCGATGCCCGAGCCGACCAGGCAGCCGATGCGCTCGGCCTGCTCCTCGTTCAGCGCGTCGCCGGTGGGCAGGCCGGCGTCCTGCACCGCCTGGATGGCCGCCGCCATGCCGTAGTGGATGAAGGTGTCCATGTGGCGGGCCTCCTTGCCGGGGATGTAATCCTCGACATTGAAGCCCTTGACCTCGCCGGCGAACCGGCAGGACAGCCCCGAGGCATCGAAACGGGTGACGTTGTCGATGCCTGAACGGCCAGCCAGCAGGTTGGTCCAGCCTTCGGCCACGGTGTTGCCCACCGGGCTGATCAGGCCCAGGCCGGTGATGACGACGCGACGACGGGTCATGTCAGCAGCAGATCAGGCCTTCTGGTGCTTGACGGCGTAGTCGATCGCCAACTGCACCGTGGTGATCTTCTCGGCCTCTTCGTCGGGGATCTCGATGCCGAACTCATCCTCGAGGGCCATCACCAGTTCGACGGTGTCCAGGGAATCGGCACCCAGGTCGGCCACGAAGGCCTTCTCGTTGGTGACTTCGGCTTCGGCCACGCCAAGCTGCTCGGCAATGATCTTCTTGACGCGTGCTTCGATATCGCTCATGACTCCTCCAGGAGTGGTAATTTCAAAAACAGCCCATGATTCTACCGGCGGAGCAGCGCCGGACCTGCCTGCGCTGTGGCCGTGCCGGTCGGGCCCATGACCGGCAGTGGTTCTTCAGCCCATGTACATGCCGCCGTTGACATGCAGCTCGGTGCCGGTGATGTAGCCGGCCAGCGGGCTGGCGAGGAAGGCCACCGCATGGGCGATCTCCTCGGGCGTGCCCAGCCGGCCCAGCGGGATCTGGCCGAGCAGCGCGGCCTTCTGGGCCTCGGGCAGCTCGGCCGTCATGTCGGTGGCGATGAAGCCGGGGGCGATGCAGTTGACCGTGATGTTGCGGCTGCCCAGCTCGCGCGCCAGCGCCCGGGTCATGCCGGCCACACCTGCTTTGGCAGCCGCATAGTTGGCCTGGCCGGCATTGCCGCTGGCGCCCACCACCGAGGTGATGTTGATGATGCGGCCATGCCGCTGCTTCATCATCGGGCGCAGCACCGCGCGGCTGCAGCGGAACACCGCCTTCAGGTTGGTGTCGATCACCGCGTCCCAGTCGGCATCCTTCATGCGCATGGCCAGGGTGTCGCGGGTGATGCCGGCGTTGTTGACCAGCACCTGCAGGCCGCCATCGGCCTGGACGATGGCCTCGATGGCGGCATCGACGGCGGCGGCGTCGTTCACGTCCAGCCGCAGGCCGCGGCCGCCATGGGCTGCCAGCGCCTCGGTGACGGCGGCGGCGCCGGCATCGGTGGTGGCGGTGCCGATGACGGTGCAACCCTGCGCCGCCAGCGTGGCGGCAATCGCCCGGCCGATGCCGCGCGAGGCACCGGTGACCAGCGCAACCTGCCTGGTGGTGCTCATGCCAGCAGCCCCCGGGTCTCGGCCAGCGAGGCCGGGTCGAAGATGGCGCCGCTGACCAGCTCGGCATCGATGCGCTTGACCATGCCGGCCAGCACCTTGCCGGGACCGCACTCGACGATGTGGGTGGCGCCGCGGGCCTTCAGCGCCTGCACCACCTCCACCCAGCGCACCGGGCCCGAAGCCTGGCGGTACAGCGCTTCGCGGATCGCGTCAGGTTCGGCGGGCGCGGCCACGTCGATGTTGTTGACCACCGGGATGCGCGGGCTCTGCAGCGCCACATCCACCAGCCGGGCACGCAGGGTCTCGGCAGCCGGCTGCATCAGCGCGCAATGGAACGGCGCCGAGACGGCCAGCGGCAGCGCCCGCTTGGCACCGGCTGCCTTCAGCAGCTCGCAGGCCTTGGCCACGCCGGCCTGGCTGCCGGAGATGACGGTCTGCTTGGGATCATTGAAGTTGGCGGCCGACACCACCTCGCCCGTGGCGGCGGCGGCCTGGGTGCAGCCCTCGACCACGGCGGCGGCGTCCAGCCCCAGGATGGCGGCCATGGCGCCCTGCCCCACCGGCACGGCCTGCTGCATGGCCTGGGCGCGCAAGCGCACCAGCGGCAGCGCATCGGCCAGCGTCAGCGCGCCGGCGGCCACCAGGGCGCTGTACTCGCCCAGCGAATGGCCGGCCACGGCCACCGGCTGGGCACCGCCCTCGGCCAGCCAGGCGCGCCAGGCGGCGATGGCCGCGGTCAACATCACCGGCTGGGTGTTGGTGGTCAGGTCCAGTTGTTCCTTGGGGCCTGCGGCCATCAGTTGGGCAATGTCTTCACCCAGCGCGGCCGAGGCCTCTTCCAGCGTGGCGCGCACGGCCGGGTGGTCGCCCCAGGCATCGAGCATGCCCACGGCTTGCGAGCCCTGGCCGGGAAAGACGAAGGCGAACGAAGTCATCGTGCGGATTGCTCCTGGCGGGAGGTGGTCGGACGTGTGAGGAAACAGCGGGCCGGCGCGCTCAGTAATCGAGCAGAACGGCGCCCCAGGTGAAGCCGCCGCCCACGCCTTCGAGCATCAGCGTGTCGCCGCGCTGGATGCGGCCGCTGCGCACGGCGGTGTCCAGCGCCAGCGGGATGGACGCGGCCGAGGTGTTGCCATGCTGGTCGACGGTGACGACCAGCTTGTCGAGCGAGAGCTTCAGCCGCTTGGCCGTGCCCTGCATGATGCGGATGTTGGCCTGATGAGGGATCAGCCAGTCGATGTCGGATTCCTGCCGGCCGGCCTTCTCCAGCGTGGCGCGGGCCGACTGCTCCAGCACGCCCACGGCCAGCTTGAACACCGCCTGGCCGTCCATCTTCAGCAGCGGGTCACCGAGCACCTGGCCGCCGGACACCGTGCCCGGCACGCACAGGATGCCGACATGGCGGCCGTCGGCATGCAGATCGGTGGCCAGGATGCCGGGAGTGTCGCTGGCCTCCAGCACCACGGCGCCGGCGCCGTCGCCGAACAGCACGCAGGTGCCGCGGTCGTTGAAGTCGAGGATGCGCGAGAACACCTCGGCGCCGATCACCAGCGCACGGCGGGCGGTGCCGGTGCGGATGAGGGAATCCGCCATCGTCAACGCGTAGACGAAGCCCGAGCACACCGCCTGCACATCGAAGGCCGGGCAGCCGACGATGCCCAGCTTGTTCTGCACGATGCAGGCCGTCGACGGGAACACCATGTCGGGCGTGGACGTGGCCAGGATGATCAGGTCGATGTCGGCCGGCTGACAGCCGGCGGCCTCGATGGCATGGCGGGCGGCGCCCACGGCCAGATCGCTGGCATGGGTGTCGGCATCGACGAAATGGCGGGCGCGGATGCCAGTGCGCTCGATGATCCAGTCGTCGCTGGTCTCGACGCCGCGCTGGGCCAGTTCGGCGGCCAGGTCGGCATTGCTCAGGCGCCGCACCGGCAGCATGCTGCCGGTGCCGGCGATGCGGGTGTAGCGGGGCAGGCCGGGGGCGGCAGGCGCGAAGGAAGGCGCGGGGCTGGGGTTCATGCGGCTTTGGCAGGCGGCTGGGCGGCGACCGTCAGTGTGATGTCGAGCTCACCCGACGCACCGGCGGCGCCCGCCAGCGTGTTGCGGATGCGGTCGTGCACCCGGTCAAGCAGGCGATTGCGGGCCGCATCATAAGCCCGGGCCAGCGCCCGCTCGAAGGCGAAGGCATCGGACGAGCCATGCGCCTTGAACACCAGGCCGCGCAGGCCCAGCAGCGCGCCGCCGCTGTAGCGGCGGTGGTCCAGCCGGGCCTTGAAGCGGTTGAGCACCGGCATGGCCACCAGCGCCGCCAGCTTGCTCAGCGGCGTGCGGGTGAACTCATCCTTGATGATCTGGCCCAGCATGCCGGCCAGACCTTCGCTGGTCTTGAGCGCGACGTTGCCGACGAAACCGTCGCAGACCACCAGGTCGGTCGTGCCCTTGAAGATGTCGTTGCCTTCGACGTTGCCGTGGAAATTGATCTGGCCGGCGGCGCCGGCATCGCGCAGCAGCTCGCCGGCGCGCTTGATCACCTCGCTGCCCTTGATCGTCTCCTCGCCGATGTTCAGCAGGCCGACACTGGGCTCATCGTTGCCGTCCAGGGCGCTGACCAGGGCGCTGCCCATCACCGCGAACTGCAGCAGGTGCTCGGCGCTGCAGTCGACGTTGGCGCCGAGGTCGAGCACCTTGGTGAAGCCGCCCTTCTGATTGGGCAGCAGCGCGGCAATGGCGGGGCGGTCGATGCCGTCGAAGGTCTTCAGCACGTAGCGGGCCAGCGCCATCAGCGCGCCGGTGTTGCCGGCCGAGACACACACGTCCGCGGCCGCCCGCCCGCCCTCACCCGGCTTGAGCTGGGCGATGGCCACGCGCATCGATGAATCGCGCTTCTTGCGCAGCGCCACCTCCACCGCGTCGTCCATGGCCACCACCTCGGTGGCCGCAACCAGCGTGGTGCGCGGCCAGCCGCGGGCCGGCGCCAGGGCCTCGGCCGTGCCCACCAGCACGAGGTCGGCCTGGGGATGGGCGTCGAGGAAGGTCTTGCAGGCCGGCAGGGTGACCGACGGGCCATGGTCGCCGCCCATGCAGTCGACGGCAACGCGGACACGGGCCAGCGGCTGCAGGGCGGAATGCATCAAGGACGTGGGCAAGGCGGGGACGGCAACAGGGCCGGTCAGGCGTTCGGCAGGCGGCGACGGGGCATCAGCCCGACGACGGTAGGGGATGCGCGCCCGGCACGCAAGCCGGGCAGGCCCGATGGGCAGCCAAGCGCCCGACCAATGACAAAACCCGGCCTCGCAGCAGGCGGAGCCGGGTTGGGCACATCAGCAACATGGGGCGGAACCGCAGCGGGTGGCCGGCACATGGCACGGACCCGCCCGCCGGACAGCCAGATCAGGCGTCGGCCTTGCTCTTGAGCACCTTGCGGCCGCGGTAGAAACCGGTGGGGCTGATGTGGTGGCGCAGATGCACTTCGCCGGTGGTGGGCTCGATCGCCGTGCCCGGGGTCACCAGGGCGTTGTGCGAGCGGTGCATGCCGCGCTTCGAGGGCGACTTCTTGTTCTGTTGAACGGCCATGGGGATTCTCCTGATTCGGGCGTGGCTGGCGGCGCGGCCTGCACGGGTGGCATGTGGGGTGCAGGGCAACCCGAGGCGCCATGCGAAAAGCCCGCGAGTATAGCATTCCTCCCGAACCCGCAGACACCAGCGCGCTCAGCCGCCTGACGTGGAGGATTTCAACCGCTGCAGTGCGGCGAACGGGTTCTCGCGCTCGGGCACGTCGTCGGGCGCAGGCGCCTCGCCCAGCGGCACCGGCAAGGGCTGCGGGCAGACGTCGTGCCGCGGCACGATGGGCAGGTCCAGCAGCAGTTCATCCTCGACCAGTTCACGCAGGTCGAGCGCCTTGCTCAGCGCCAGCACGTCGTCCTCGATCTCGGCATCCAGCGCCTCGGCTGCGGCCTCGCCACGCACGAAGCGCAGGCGGCGGTCGATGGCCAGCGGCACGGTGAACGGCTGCAGACAGCGCTGGCAGGTCAGCCAGACCGGTGCGCTGGCCTGCAGATGCAGCCACAGCTCGGCCTCGCCGCCCGTGACCGGCACGCGCACGCCCCAGGCCCGCCAGGCGACGGGTGGCAACGCGGTGTCTTGCGGCGGGGTCTGCAGCTCGGCCAGGCGCGTCAGGTCAGCGCCCGGCCACTGGCCATCCAGCGTCGCGGCGTCGGCGATGAAGGCCGACACATCCAGCCGCAGCGCATCATGGGGACGTTTCATCCGGCCAGTGTACGGGGGCGCCACTGGAGATTCCGGGGAGAATCCGGTTCATGACCATGCCCCCGCCTGCCGGCCTGGCACCCCGGCGCCTGCCGCTGGTGCTGGGCTCCACCTCGCCGTACCGGCGCGAGCTGCTGGCCCGCCTGCGGCTGGATTTCAGCGTGGACGCGCCCCGCGTCGACGAGACACCGCGCATGGGCGAAGCGCCCGCACAGCTGGCGCAGCGGCTGGCGCTGGAGAAAGCGAAGGACGTGGCATCGCGCCACCCCGGCGCGGTGGTGATCGGCGCCGACCAGGTGGCCGACCTGGACGGCCAGCCGATCGGCAAGCCCGGCCGCCACGACCGCGCGGTGGCCCAGTTGCAGGCCATGCGCGGACGGCAGGTGGTGTTCCACACGGCGGTGGCGGTCGTGCGGTCGGACACCGGCTTCGCCCAGGGCCTGCTGGCGCAGGTGGCGGTGACCTTCCGCGCCTTGGCCGATGCCGAGATCGAGCACTACCTGCGGCTGGAGCAGCCCTACGACTGCGCCGGCAGCGCCAAGTGCGAGACCCTGGGCATCGCCTTGCTGGAACGCATCGACAGCGACGACCCGACCGCGCTGGTGGGCCTGCCGCTGATCCGCACCTGCGCCCTGCTGCGCCTGGCCGGCATCGACCCGCTGGTGGTGCCCGCATGACGGTCCAGCCCGGCCGGCTGCTGCTGGTGCCCAACACGCTGGACCTGGGCACCGAGACCGAGGTGCCGCTGGACACCGTGCTGCCGCAGGCGGTGATCGCCCAGGCCGCGGCGCTGGGCCACTGGGTGTGCGAGAACGCCAAGACCACGCGCGCCCTGCTCAAGCGGGTGCAGGCGCTGGTCCCGCTGGCGCAACCGCTGCAGCAGATCCAGATCACCGAGCTGCCGCGGCCGGCCAAGGGCGGCGGCAGACCGTCGGCACCGCCCGACCTGCGGCCGCTGCTGGCGCCGGCGCTGGCCGGGCATGACGTGGGGCTGCTGTCGGAAGCTGGCCTGCCAGCTGTGGCCGACCCTGGCGCGGCCCTGGTGCAGGCCGCGCATGCGCTGGGCCTGGTGGTGGTGCCGCTGTCGGGCCCCACCTCGCTGCTGCTGGCGCTGGCCGCCAGTGGCCTGAACGGCCAGAGCTTCGCCTTCGTGGGCTACCTGCCGGTGGAACCGGCGGCGCGGGCGGCGCGCATCCGCGACCTGGAGGCGCTGTCCCGCCGCCAGCAGCAGACGCAGATCGCCATCGAGACGCCCTACCGCAACGATGCGCTGCTGGCCGCCCTGGTGCAGCACCTGCAGCCGACCACCCGGCTGGCGGTGGCCAGCGGGCTGACATTGCCCGGCGCGCGCTGCGAAACCCGCAGCGTGGCCGACTGGCGCGCGGCAGGAACCGCAGTGCTGGGTGGGCGGCTGCCGGCGGTCTTCAGCTGGCTGGCTGGCTGAGGCGGGCGCTGGCCGATCAGGCCTTGCTGCCGCCACCCAGCAGCGACGCGACCTTGCGCTTGCTGCGGATGTTGGGCGACAGGCCACGCACCGGGGCCGGCGCCGCGGCGCCCTTCTGCTCCCAGGCCGGCTTCTCGCCATCGGGCACCGACGGCTCGTAGGGCTTCTCGAAGAACGGATCGCCGCTTGGCTGCGCACTGCGGCGGGGGCGGTCAGGCTCGCGCGGCACACGCTCGGCCTGGCGTGCCGGCGGGGCATCGTCCTCACGCGCCGGGCGGTCATCGAAGCGCTCGCGTTCACGGTAGGGCGCGCGGCGCGGCCGGTCGTCCACCAGCTCATAGGGCTCGAGCTCGATCTTGGTCTTGATCAGCCGCTCGATGTCGCCGACCAGGCGCATGTCCTCGCGGTCGACCAGGGTGACGGCCAGGCCCGAAGCGCCGGCGCGGCCGGTGCGGCCGATGCGGTGCACGTAGTCTTCCGCGTTGAACGGCACGTCGAAGTTGAAGACGGCGGGCAAGTCGGCGATGTCGAGGCCGCGGGCGGCCACATCGGTGGCCACCAGCAGGTCCACCTCGCCGGCCTTGAAGGCCTGCAGCGCCTTGAGGCGCTCGTCCTGGCTCTTGTCGCCATGCAGCGCCTGGGTGCGCATGCCGTCACGCTCGAAGCTGCGCGCCAGGCGCGCGGCGCCCAGCTTGCTGTTGACGAAGATGATGGCCTGGGTGAGCGCGCGGGTCTTGATGAGCTGGCGCACCACGGCGCGCTTGTCGTCCTCGGCCACGCTGTAGAAACGCTGCTCCACATTGGTGGCGGTGGCATTGGCGCGCGCCACTTCCACGGTGATCGGATCCTGCAGGTAGCTCTGCGCCAGCTTCTTGATCTCGGGCGAGAAGGTGGCCGAGAACAGCAACGTCTGGCGGTTGCCCTTGGGCAGGTAGCTGAGGATGCGCTGCAGATCGGGCAGGAAGCCGATGTCGAGCATGCGGTCGGCTTCGTCGAGCACCACGTACTCGACCTGGTTGAGCACGCAGTTCTTGGCCTCAATGTGGTCGAGCAGGCGGCCCGGGGTGGCGATCAGCACCTCGACGCCGCGCTTCAGCTCCGCCGTCTGCGGCTTCATATCGATGCCGCCGAAGACCACGGTGCTGCGCAACTGGGTGTGCTTGGCGTAGGTCTTGACGTTGTTGGCCACCTGGTCGGCCAGTTCGCGGGTGGGCGTGAGCACCAGCGCCCGCACCGGATGCCGCGCCGGCGACATCGATGCGGTCTCGTGCTTCATCATCTTCTGCAGCAGCGGCAGCGAGAAGGCGGCGGTCTTGCCGGTGCCGGTCTGGGCAGCGCCCATCACGTCGCGCCCGGCCAGCACCAGCGGGATGGCCTTGGCCTGGATCGGCGTCATCGACGTGTAGCCCGATTCGGTGACGGCGCGCAGCAGTTTGGGGTCGAGCGCGAGCGTCTCGAAGCGCTGCGGCAGGGCCTCAGCGGCCGGCAAGGCGGTGCTGACTTCGCCGGCGTCGGCGGTGGGGGTGGTGTCGTTCATTGGTCCCCCATTATCCGCGAGTGGTGGAATCGGGATGCGCCGGGCGACGCCAGGATGCCTGGACCCTCTCAGTGGCCACCCTAGAATCCGGGTTTTCAACCTGCCCCGGGCCGCCGGTTCTGGCGACCGTCCCAGGTCATTGATGAGGACCGCATGAAGTTCACCTCCACCCGCCTGCCTGATGTCGTCGTCATCGAACCTGCCGTGTTCAGCGACGACCGTGGCTGGTTCATGGAGAGCTTCAACCAGAAACGGTTCCAGGATGGCCTCGCCGCGCTGGGATTGCCGGCGCCACGTCCCTTTGTGCAGGACAACGAATCCAGCTCCGCGCGCGGTGTGCTGCGTGGCCTTCACTACCAGCTGGCGCCGCACCCGCAAGGCAAGCTGGTGCGCGTGGTGCACGGGGCGGTGATCGACGTCGCGGTGGACATCCGGCGCGGCTCGCCCCACTTTGGCCAGTGGGTGGCCGTGGAGCTGAGTGCCGAGAACCGGCGCCAGATCTGGATTCCAGAAGGATTTGCCCATGGCTTCATGGCGCTGACCGACGAAGCACGCTTTCTCTACAAGACGACCGACGTGTACGCAAAGAGCTGCGAGCGGGCGATCCGCTGGGATGACCCGGCCATCGGCATCGACTGGCCCACCAGCGCGGCGCCGCGGCTGGCGCCCAAGGATGCAGACGCCCCGCTGCTGGCCGATGCCGACACGTTCTGATCCACCCAATTTGCCCACATGACCTCGGCCTACGACACCCTGCAGGACCAACTGCGCCGGCAACCCCGCCATTGGCTGGTGACCGGTGCTGCCGGCTTCATCGGAAGCCACCTGATCGAGACCCTGCTGCAGCTGGAGCAGACGGTGACCGGCCTCGACAACTTCGCCACCGGCCACCGGCACAACCTGGACGCTGTGCGGGCCAGCGTGGGCGACGCGGCATGGTCTCGCTTTCGCTTCATCGAGGGCGACATTCGCCAGTTGGCCGACTGCCAGGCCGCCTGCACCGGCGTGCAGATCGTGCTGCACCAGGCCGCGCTGGGGTCTGTGCCGCGCTCGCTGGCTGATCCGATCACCAGCAACGCGGTCAATGTGAGCGGCTTCTTGAACATGCTGGTGGCGGCGCGCGATGCGAACGTGCAGCGGTTCGTCTATGCCGCCAGCAGCAGCACCTATGGCGACCATCCGGGCCTGCCAAAGATGGAGGATGTCATCGGCAAGCCGCTGTCGCCGTACGCCGTCACCAAGTTGGTCAACGAGCTGTACGCCGACGTCTTCGGCCGCAGCTACGGACTGCAAAGCATCGGACTGCGCTACTTCAATGTGTTCGGACCGCGGCAGGATCCGAACGGTGCCTATGCGGCCGTGATTCCCAAGTGGGCAGCGGCCATCTTGGCCGGTGAGACCGTCTTCATCAACGGCGACGGCCTGACCAGCCGCGACTTCTGCTACGTCGCCAACGCGGTGCAGGCCAACCTGCTCGCCGGCACGGTGCAGGACGCAGCGGCAGTGAACCAGGTCTACAACGTGGCGGTTGGCGATCAGACCGACCTGAACCAGTTGCACGGCATGCTGGTGGCTGCACTGCAAGCACAGCGTCCCGGGCTCGCTGGCCAGGGACCGGCGTACCGTGGGTTCCGCGATGGCGATGTGCGCCACTCGCGGGCAGACATCTCCAAGGCTGCCCGCCTGCTGGGCTACACACCCAGCCACACCATCCGCGCCGGGCTTGAGATCGCCGCCAGCTGGTACGCCCGCGCCTCGTGAGCGGTGGCAAGCCTCAGCGGTTGGTGATCATCCAGCGCGGCGCCCTGAACCGGACGATGCGCCAGTACAACGCGGTGTAGGTGACACCGAACAGCACGATGAACCCGCCCAGGACCGGCGTGCTGTCCCAGAACAGCATGGCAGGCACCACGGCCGTCATGCAGAGCATCCACAGGTACGGTGACGTCATCGAATTGCGCCGCGCAGCCGAACGCTTCGACTGCTTCCCGATGGCCCAACGCATGATGCGCCGGTAGATCAGTGAATGCAGGTGGATGCCGTCGGGCATGCCTGCGGGCTGACCGCGCAACATCACGCGTCGATAGATCGAGAACACCGTCTCGAAGACCGGGTAGATGCAGACCAGCAGCGGGAACATCGGCGAGACCGTCGCATTGCGGTGCAGCAGCAAGATGGCCAGCTCGGCCACATAGAAGCCCAGAAAGTAGGCGCCGCCATCCCCCAGGAAGATCAGGCCCGCCGGGAAATTCCAGACGAAGAAGCCCAGCACAGCCCCGACACCCGCCACTGCCAGCGCCACGACCAGCATGTCGTCCACCTGAAACGCCACGTAGCCGATGCTGGCGAGGATCAACACCGCGCACATCGACGCCAGACCATTGAAACCGTCGATGATGTTCAGCGAATTGGCGACGCCCGCCACCACGAACACGGTGACGGCAGCAGCCACGCCCGCGAAGGACACGGCCCAGTCGAGGCCTGGAATGTCGGTGCGGTCGATCACGGCGCTCAACAAGACCACCGCCAGCGCCGCCGAGACCGCCGTGAAGAACAACCGCCTGCGCGGACTCTGCGTCTTGGTCAAGTCTTCGGTGAGCCCGCAACCGAAAGCCGGAATGGCACAGGCCATGAGCAGCAGCGCCTCGCTGCCGATCTCGGGCTGGCGAAGCCAAAAGACCAGCAGGC
Organism: Pseudaquabacterium pictum; assembly: GCF_005403045.1. GTDB lineage: Bacteria > Pseudomonadota > Gammaproteobacteria > Burkholderiales > Burkholderiaceae_C > Pseudaquabacterium > Pseudaquabacterium pictum. The sequence goes on along the minus strand of NZ_BJCL01000006.1, from coordinate 42,259 downwards.
CCGCGAACACGCCCAGGAAGATGCCGATGCCGCCCACCCGCGGCACCGGCGCGGAATGGAATTTCTGTGGCCCGGAAAGGTCGTGGTCGTGCAGGCGGTGGCCGCCGACCTTGGCTGCACGCACCAGCATCAATGTGATGCCCGTGGACAGGGCGAAGGCAACCAAGAGAACGAGCATGGACGCAGATTCTATCGAGGTGCTTCACCGAGTCTGACTGGAGGCCACCGCTAGAATCCAAAGTTGGACTGCCCGCGCAGGTCGCGACCGCAAGGCGCGCATCAGGGCCTCGCGCAACTGCAACGCACCCGGCGAAGGCCAGTGAGGCTGTAACAAGATTTCAATGAACGCTTTCAATCAAGTCGCCCAGCCTGCATGCTGGCCGCGCGGACTGCGGCGGGCCGGCATCACTGCGATGTTCGTGTCCACGATGCTCCTGCCAGCTTGGCTGCAGGCACAGACGTCGACGGTCGCCCAGGCCCCGCAGAGCTCGGGGGCGCCGATCCAGCTTCGCGATGCAGGGGCAGCCCCGGCAGCGGTGCCCGCGACCGAGCAGGTCTCGGCACAGGCCGCTGGCAAGTCATTGGCGGCCCAGCAGACGCCGAACCGGCTGATCCCGCCGCGACTGGGCGAATTCGAACGCTACGTCCAGAGCCTCCCTGAAGGCAGGGATGTGCGCAGGCTGGGTGCCGAACTGGCAGAAAACGCCGAGGACGGGCTGCTGGCCGGCACCATTCCCAGCAGCCCCATCGTGCCGCCCGACTACCTGGTGCAGCCTGGTGACGAACTCGTGCTGACGATCTGGGGCTCGGTGGACGCCGATCTGCGCCTGGTGGTCGATCGGGTCGGGCGCGTGAACATCCCGCGCGTCGGCACGGTGCTGGTCTCGGGCGTGCGCCAGTCCGACCTGGCCGATGTGATCGGTCGCCGGGTGGCGCAAGTCTTCCGGAATTACCAGCTCAGTGTGTCGCTCGGCCAGCTCCGCGGCATGCGTGTCTTCGTCACCGGCTTTGTCGAACGCCCCGGCAGCTTGTCCCTGAGCAGCTTGTCCACGCTGGCCCAGGCCCTGTTGCGGGCAGGTGGTCCGGCAGCGTCCGGCAGCTTCCGGGATGTGCAGTTGCGCCGTGGCCGCAGCGTGGTCGCCAAGTTCGACTTGTACGACCTGCTGCTCAAGGGCGACCGCAGCGCAGACGTCGTGTTGCAGCCAGATGATGTCATCCACGTGGGACCGGTCGGTCCTCTCGTGGCCATCATGGGCAGCGTCAACCGGCCCGCCATCCTTGAACTGAAGCCGGGCGAGACCGTTGGCGATGCCATGCGCATGGCCGCCGGCCTGTCGGCGGTGGCCGAGACCAGCCGTCTCAGCATCGAGCGGCTGTCTGACCGTGCCGGCAACCGGGTCGTGCTGCTCGACCTGCCGGCCGGGATGAGCGCGCCACTGGCCAATGGCGATGTGCTGCGGGCCTTCAGCGCGGTGGATGTGGTGCAGTCGGTGGTGCCGCGCAACAAGCGCGTGCGGGTCGAAGGCGAAGTGATGCGACCGGGTGAGTACGTGTTGCCACCCGACAGCAGCACGTCCGATGCGATCGCTGCGGCGGGCGGACTGACGCAGAGCGCCTTCCTGTACGGCACCGTGTTCGAACGGGTGAGCGTTCGGCAGCTGCAGGCAGTGAACTACGACCGGGCCTTGCGCGACTTCGAGACCGAGCTGGTCCGCACGCCGGTGGCGACACGTGCGGCCAACCGCGAGGAGGCAGACACCGCAGCGGCCAGTGCCGAAGCAGGCGCCCGGCTGCTCGAGAAGCTCCGCGCCATCCGGCCCACCGGTCGCATCGTGCTGCAGATCCCGCCCGAGGCGACCACCCTGCCGCAGCTGGCGGTCGAGGACGGCGACCGGATGTACATCCCGCCGCGGCCCAACACCGTCGGCGTGTTCGGCAGTGTGTTCAGTGCGGGCAGCTATCTGCACTCGCCCGGGCGCACGGTGGGCGACTTCCTGCGCTTGGCCGGTGGGCCGACGCGGCACGCCGATCACGGCAGCGTGTTTGTGGTGCGCGCCAATGGCACCGTGCGCAGCAGCCTGGTCAACACCAGCTGGCTCAACCGCGGCAATCAGCTCGAGACCTTGCCCACCGAGCCGGGCGACACGGTGTTCGTGCCCGACGAGTTGAGCCGCATCACCTGGGTCCAAGCCGCGAAGGACTGGACGCAGATCCTGTACCAGTTCGGTCTGGGCATCGCCGGCATCAAGAGCGCCTTCAATTGAGCGGAAACCCACGCATGAGCAACAGCACGAGCGCGGAGTTCGACACCAGCGCCATGCAAGCCGGAGCTGCGACCGGCGTGAGCCCCGCCGAACTGTTGGCCGTCCTGGGACGCCGCTGGAAGCTGATGCTGGGCGTCCCGCTGCTGGTGGGATGCCTTGTCTACGGCTACACCCTCACGCTGCCGAAAGTCTTCACCGCCAGCACCACCCTGATGCCGCCGCAGCAGAGCGGCAGCGGTGCCGGTGCAGCGCTGGCGTCACTGGGGTCGCTGGGCGGCGCGCTGCCGGGCGGCATCGGCAATGCGCGCAATGTAGGTGACCAGTACGTGGCACTGCTGGAGAGCGCCACCGTGGCAGATCGCATCATCGACCAGTTCAAGCTGAACGAGGTCTACGGGCAGCCGGTGCGTGCCCACGCACGCCAGCAATTGGCCAGCAACACGCGCATCGCACTGAGCAAGTCCAGTGGTCTGGTGAGCGTCGATGTCAGCGACACCGACCCCAAGCGCGCCGCGAATCTCGCCAACCAGTACGTCGCCGAGCTGCGTCGGCTGAACGCCTCCCTGGCCCTGACCGAGGCCCAGCGGCGCCGCATGTTCTTCGAGAAGCTGCTGGCGCAATCGCGCGATCGCCTGACCGATGCCCAGCGCAACTTGCAGGCCAGCGGCTTCAACGCTGGCGTGCTGCGGTCCGAACCCAAGACCACCGCGGAGACCTACTCGCGGCTGCAGCTGGAGGTGGCAGCCGCCGAAGTGCAACTGCAGGCACTGCGCGACAGCCTGACGGACAGTGCTCCCGAAGTGCAGCGGCAGCAGGCCACGCTGGCTGCACTGCGTCGCCAGCTGACCCGGTCGGAGCGTCCGCCGGAGGCCAGCGACACCGGTGACTACATCGCCCGGTTCCGCGACTACAAGTACCAGGAGACACTGTTCGATCTGTATGCGCGCCAGTTCGAGGTGGCCCGTGCGGACGAGAGCCGCGAGAGCGACGCGGTGCAGGTCATCGACGTCGCATCGCCGCCCGAGATCCACAGCGGGCCACGCAAACTGCGGGCGACCGCCATCGCCATGGCCATCACGGCGGTGGTCCTGGCCATCGGCGTGCTGCTGCAGGCCGGCATGGCCAGCCGCAGGACCGCGCTGGCCGCGGCCTGACGATCCCTGCTGCCGCCCGGCTCCACGAACCCCAGCGCGCCTGCCCGCCCATGCCATCCGCACCCATCGATGCCAGCAGCTGTCTCGACGCCGGCGTCCAGGTCGATCCGACCGCGCAAATCGGCCCGAACTGCCACCTGCGCGGCCGCATCGTCGTCGGACCCGATGCCGTCCTGGCCGGCGGCATCACGCTGATCGGCGACATCCAGATCGGTCGTGGTGCCCGACTCGAGCCCGGCGTCTGCCTGGCCCGGTCGCGTCCCGGGCCGTCCGTCGATCCACACACGGTGGTGCAGGTGGGCCAGCATGCCCACATCGGCGCTGGCTCGGTGCTCTGCGAAGGTGTGCAGATCGGCCACCATGCCTGGGTGGAGCCGGGCACGGTGGTGCGGCGCAACGTGCCGCCACATGCCATCGTGGGCGGCAACCCCGCGACGATCTCCGGCTACATCGACGATGCCACCCAGGCCGCCCGCGGCGCGCCCACGGTCGTGCCGCGCCAGGACAGCCCGGGCGTGGTCGCGCTGCAGGTCGAGGGCGTGACGGTGCACCACTACGCCCGCATCCGCGACTTGCGCGGCGACCTGACCGTCGGTGAGTTCGAACGCAACGTGCCGTTCCAGCCCAAGCGCTACTTCGTGGTGTTCGACGTGCCCAGCAGCGAGACCCGCGGCGAGCATGCGCACAAGCGCTGCCACCAGTTCCTGGTGTGCGTTGGCGGGACGGTGTCGGTGGTTGTCGACGACGGGCGGCGCCGCGAGGAAGTGCTGCTCGACCGGCCGAACATGGGGCTGCTGATTCCAGCCGGCATCTGGGGCATCCAGTACAAGTACTCGGCCACCGGCACCCTGCTGGTCTTCGCGTCGGAGTACTACGACGCCAGCGACTACATCCGCAACTACGACGAATTCCTGCAATTCCGCGGGATCCACCCATGATCGCCTTTCTGGACCTGAAAGCCCCTTACCTGGAACTGCAGGCGGAGATCGACGCCGCCGTGGCGCGCCAGATGGCATCGGGCTGGTACATCCTCGGCCCGGAGGTGGAAGCCTTCGAGGCCGAGTTTGCCGCGTTCGCCGGTGCCGCCCACTGCGTCGGACTCGGCAACGGTCTGGATGCGCTGGTGCTGGCACTGCGGGCGCTCGACATCGGACCGGGTGACGAGGTGATCGTGCCATCGAACACCTACATCGCCACCTGGCTGGCTGTCAGCCAGGTGGGTGCCACGCCAGTGCCGGTGGAGCCCGATCCGGCCACGCATTGCCTGGATGCGCAGCGCGTCGCGGAGGCGATCACGCCGCGCACCCGTGCGGTGATGCCGGTGCACCTGTACGGCCAGCCGGCTGACATCGACGCGCTGACTGCGCTGTGCCAACGCCATGGCCTGAGACTCGTGGAGGACGCCGCCCAGGCCCATGGCGCGGCCCTGGGCACGCGGCAGGTGGGCAGCACGGGCGACATCGTCTGCTGGAGCTTCTATCCCGGCAAGAACCTGGGTGCGTTCGGAGACGGTGGCGCCATCACCACCCAGGACGCGGGTCTGGCCCGCCGGGTGGCGTTGCTGCGCAACTACGGCTCGGCGGTGAAGTACGTGAACATCGAGAAGGGTGCCAACAGCCGCCTCGATCCGATCCACGCAGCGGTGATGCGCGTGAAGCTGCCGCACCTGCTGGCCTGGAACCAGCGCCGCGCAGCCATCGCCGAGCTCTACCAGCAGCGCCTGCAGGGCTTGCCCCTGGGCCTGCCCGCGGCGGCGCCGGGCACCACCCATGCCTGGCACCTGTATGTGGTGACCACCCCGCAGCGTGACGCCCTGCAAGCCCATCTCACTGCGGCTGGCATCGGCACGTTGATCCACTACCCGATCCCGCCATTCCGCCAGGACGCCTACCGCGAGTTCGCCGACCGGGCGCCGCAATGGCCGCTGGCCGACCGCCTGGCACGCGAGGTGCTCAGCTTGCCGATGGGCCCCCACCTGGGGCTGGCGCAGGCCGCCGCCGTGGCCGACGCCGTGGCCGGGTTCTTCCACGACTGACACCCCTGGTGGTGCCGCACCCATCACCTGACCGTGGTGGTGTCACAGGCGACAGTGCATCCATGCAAGACAACAACAAAGCCACCGACTTCCTGGAGGCGATCCGGCTGTCGGAACTCGCGCAGATCGAAGCCATCCTGCAGGCTACCGTGCCGGCAGGCGCCCGGGTGCTCGAGATCGGTGCGGGCACGGGCTGGCAGGCGCGTGAACTGGCACGGCGCGGCTATGCGGTGTCGGCCATCGACATCCCGACCAGCAACCACGGCAAGGCCCGCATCTGGCCCATCATCGACTTCGACGGCCGCCACATTCCGTTCCCGGATGCCGCCTTCGACATCGTCTACAGCTCCAACGTGCTCGAGCACGTGGAAGACATCGCCACCCTGAACCAGGAAATGGCGCGTGTGCTGGCCGCTGGCGGTCATGCGATCCACTATGTGCCCACCAGCGCCTGGCGCGCCTGGTCGCTGCTCGCCTTCTACCCGGCGCTGTTGCGCGATGTCTGGCGTCGCCTCCTGCGGCCACGGCCGACGGCGCCGGTGGCAGCCGGCGCGCCGGCGGCACAGCCGTCAGGTGATGCAGCACCACCGCGGCCGCTGCTGGCCAAGGTGCTCCGCCGCGTGGTGCCGCACGCCCATGGCGCTCAAGGCACCTGCTTCACCGAACTGCGCCGCTTCAGCCGAGCGGCCTGGGACCGGTACTTCAACGACGCCGGCTGGGCCCTGCGCAGCTACCGCCAGAACGGCATGTTCCTCACCGGCGACATGCTGCTGGGTGCGCACCTGTCCACCTCGCGCCGGCAGCAGCTCAGCCCGCTGCTGGGCTGCACCGCCCACCTCTACGTGCTGCAACGGCAAGCTGATCGCCGCAAGGCGCAGTGAACCCCATGGCCGACTCGACACTGGAACTCAACTACAGCCGCTGGCTGCCTGCCGACCACGCTGCCCCCATCCTCGACCTGGGCTGCGGCGACGGCCGGGTGCTGCGGTTCCTGGCCGACAAGGGCTTCCGGCAGGTGCATGGGGTGGACCGTGACGCCGCGGCACTGGCGAGCATCGGGACACTGCCCGGCGTCACGCTCGAATGCACCGAGGTCGGCCTGGACTACCTGCGGGCCCAGCGCGGTCGCTTCCGGCTGATCATCGCCAAGCAGATGATCTACTACATCGACCGTGGCGAGGCGCTGGCCTACATGACGGCCTTGCGCGACGCGCTCGCCGATGACGGCGTGCTGCTGGTCGAGTACTTCAACGGGTCGCTGCTGTCCTCGCGGATGACGGAGCTGAAGGACCCGTTCATCCGCACCGCCTACACTGAGCACGCCATGCGCCGGTTGTTCACCGCCAGCGGGCTGCACGAGTGGTTCACCGGCGGTGAACGGCGACCTGCCAATCCACGGCTGCGCTCGCGCGTGTACGACGCGCTGCGGGCCGCGTGGATGGCAGCCTACAAGGCGATCCTGATTCTCGAGCGCGGCCATGACAGCGAGCTGCCACGCATCTACACCAAGTCCATCATCGCGGTGGCCGGCCGGCAGCCGGCGCCGGGCCACTGAATTCCGCTGCCGGCGGGTCCGCCGACCGGCCCGACGCCTGTCGGCGGACGGCCCCGAGGCAGCCACCCCATGAAGATCACCCACCTCTGGCAGGACTATTCGCCCAACCTGTTCGACCGGGCCCACCCGCTCTGCCTGGCACACGGAGTCCAGTCGGAAGTGGTCTGCCAGGCCTTCATCGACAACGGCGCGGCCGCCCTGCCCCACACCTCCTGGGTGCGCCGCCGTGCGCCGGCGGAGTCGAACTCGACCGCATTGGCTGCGCGCATCGCGAGGCGCCTGCGGCGCCCTCTGGACCTGGCGCGCTTCGCCCGGCTGGTTCAGGCGCGGGTGCAGGCCGGCGCGCCGCAGGTGCTTCACCTGCATTTCGGCACCACTGCCGCGGCGCTGGTGCAGCGCCACGCCTTGCCCAGCCTGCCGATGGTGGTCTCGTTCTACGGCATGGACGTGAGCCAGTCCCTGCGCGATACCGACACGCTGCGGGCCTACGCCATGGTGTTCCGGCAGGCCACGCTGCTGCATGTGTTGTGCGATGAGGCACGCCAGCGTCTGGTCGACGCCGGCTGTGCGGCCGACAAGATCCGCATCGCCAACCTGCCGATCGACCTGGCTGCGATCCCGGACATCGGCACCACGCCGACCCCAACCACCCGGTTCCTGATTCCGGCACGCTTTGTCGAAAAGAAGGGCCACAAGCTGCTGCTCGACGCCATGCGGCAGCTGTGCGATGCAGGCCTTCCGGTGCAACTGACCTGCTTTGGCTACGGGCCCACCGACTGGCTGGTGCAGGCCGTGGCCGAGCGTGGATTGGGACAGGCGGTCCGGGTGGTCAACAACCAGCAGAGCGGCAACTTCATCGCCGATTACGTGGACATGCTGCAGGCACACGACGTGGTGCTGGCGCCATCGATCCGCGCCAGCAACGGTGACGACGAAGGCGGTCCGGCCCTCACGCTGGTGATGGCCCAGGCCGCCGGCAAGCCAGTGATCGTGTCGGACTTTCCCGGCGCGGAGCGCTCGGTGGCCGATGGACGGGAAGGCCTGGTCGTGCCTGCCGGCCAGGCCGAGGCGCTGGCGGCAGCCATGCGCGGCATGGTGGGTGACCACGCCCGTTGGCAGCGCATGGGGCAGCTCGGCCGCCAGCGCGTGGTGGTCGAGTTCTCCGAGGCGGCCTACTGGCAGCAACTGCAGGGCTGGTACAGCACCTGCTCGCCGCAACCATGAAGCCGGGCTTCCTGCGGCGCATCGCGCAGGGCGGTGGCCTCAGCGCTGTCAAGCTGTTCACCGGTCTGGTCAAGATCAAGGTGCTGGCGTCGGTGCTGGGCGTCGAAGGCGTGGGCCTGCTGTCGCTGGGGTTGCAGTTCCAGGCCACTGCCGTGGGCCTGGTGTCGATGAGCCTGGCCGTGGGCGTCATCAACCTGGGCCGGCCGGCCTGGGTGGACGGCGATGCCGCTGCAGCCGGCCAGGTGCTGGGCACCGCGCTGGCCCTGGTGGGGCTCAATGCCACGGTGTTCCTGGCTGCGCTGGCACTGTTCGGCCAGGCACTCGGCGGGGGCTGGCTGGCCGCGTTCGCCGCGCAGGGCATCAGCCTGTGGCCGCTGGCGCTGGCGGCGGTGGTGGTGTCGTTCGCGAACGTGCTGTGGGAGGGGTTGTCCTTCCTGGTGGACCGCTTCGACGTCTACGTGCGCAGCAACATGGTTGCTGCCGTGTGCGACGCGCTGCTGTTCGGCCTGGGCGCCTGGTTCTTCGGCCTCCCGGGCGCGCTGGCCGCGTCGCTGCTGGGCAGCCTGGTGCTGTTCGCGGTCTACACCCTGTTCTCGGCACGCGCCACGGCGACGCGCCAGATCCTCGGGCGACTCAGCGTGCAGCGTGCCCGCATCCGGCCGCTGCTGTCGTACAGCGTGCTGATGCTCTCGACGACGGCACTCGGCCTGAGCTGCCTGTTCGCTGCACGCGCGCACCTCACTGCGGTGGCTGGCGAGTCGGCCAACGGGTACCTGCAGGTGGTCACAGCGCTCTCGGCATACCTGCTGCCATTCGTGATGACTGGCGTCTGGGGCCACCTGCACCCGGCCGCGGCGGCGTCGGGGGACACCACGGCTGCACGTGTCGAACTGCACCGCACCCTGGTGGCCAGCATGCGCCTGGGTTGTGCCGGCTGCGTGGCCGTGGTGATCTCGGCGCCGCTGCTGGTGTCGCTGGTGTACACGCGCAGCTTCCTGGACGCGCAGGCCTTCATCCCGGTCTACTTCGGGGCGGATCTCGGCTACATGTTCGTCTCGGTGCTCGGCGCCTACCTGCTGGCCGTGGGCCAGAAGCGGGCCTACTTCATCGGCTATGCGGCCTACCACGGTCTGCTGCTGGCCGGCGTGCTGCTGGCCGCTGCACGCTGGGGCGCCTGGGCCTATGTGCTGGCCCACGCGCTGGCCGCAGTTGGCGTGACCGCGCTGGCCCTGGTGCACGCGTTGCGCAGCGGCCTGCTCGACGGCACCACCCTGCGCACCGTGGCCGGCTGCGCACTGGCCGCACTGGCCTGCTGCGCGCTGGACCACCTGGGCACCGTGCTGCCGCTGGGGACGCTGGCGCCGCAGGTGTCCTGGCTGCTCGGTCCGGTGGTGATCCTGCTGGTGCTGGCGCCGTTGCGTCCGCGCTGGCTGCCACGCTGGGGGCGCGCATGAGCCGCCCGCCGATCCGTGCAAGCCGCGCCGGCGGGGTGTTGTACCTCTCCTATGACGGCATGCTCGAGCCACTGGGCCAGTCGCAGGTGCTGGCCTATCTCGAGCGGCTGGCGCCGCAGCGTCCGATCCACCTGCTCAGCTTCGAGAAACCCGCCGACCTGGCGGACACGTCGGCGCTGGCCCGGGTGCATGCGCGCATGGCAGCTGCCGGCATCCACTGGCACCCGCGCCGCTACCACAAGCGGCCGTCGGCGCTGGCCACGGCCTGGGACATCCTGGTGGGCATCACCACCGGCAGCGTGCTGGCGTGGCGCCATCGCCTGCGCATCGTGCATGCACGCAGCTATGTGCCGTCGGTGATGGCGCTGGCGATCAAACGGCTGACCGGCGCACGCTTCCTGTTCGACATGCGCGGCTTCTGGGCCGATGAACGGGTGGACGGCAGCATCTGGCCGCGCGACAGCGGGCTGTACCGCATGGCCAAGGGCTTCGAGCAGCGCTTCCTCTTGCGCGCCGACCATGTGGTGTCGCTCACCCACGCGGCGGTCGGGGTGATGCAGCAGTTCGACTACCTGGCCGGCCGGACACCGCCGTTCACGGTGATTCCCACCTGCGCCGATCTGGACCGCTTCCGCCCGATGGCACGGCCGGATGCCCATGCCGACCAGCGATTCACCCTGGGCTACGTCGGATCAGCCGGCACCTGGTATCTGTTCGATGCGGTCGCAGCCTGCTTCGCCCGCCTGCTGCAACTGCAACCCGATGCCCGCATCCTGATCATCAACCGTGGCGAGCACGACCACATCCGCCAGGCGCTGGCAAACGCCGGCGTGCCCGCGCAGGCGGTCGAACTGCGCAGCGCCGACCATGCCGAGGTGCCGGCACAGCTGGCGCGCATGGATGCGGCGGTGTTCTTCATCCGACCGGTCTACTCCAAGCAGGCCTCGGCGCCCACCAAGCTGGCCGAGTTGCTGGGCTGCGGCGTGCCCTGCCTGGCCAATGCCGGCGTCGGCGACATGGCGGGCGTGCTTGAAGACGACCGCGTGGGCGTGGCACTGCAGCGCTTCGACACTGCCGCACTGGACGCGGGCCTGGCGGCGTTGCTGGCGCTGTGCGCCGAGCCCGGCGTGGCCGCGCGTTGCGTGGATGCGGCACGGCGCCACTTCTCGCTGGACGAAGGCGTGGCACGCTACAGCGCCATCTACCAATCGCTGCTTGTCAGCCCGGAGGTCCGGTGAACGGCGACCCGCTGCGCGTGGCCTGCTTCAGCCGCTACACCCGGCTGGGCGCCAGCAGTCGGCTTCGGGCATTGCAGTTCATCCCCATGCTGCACGACGCGGGGATCCAGGTCGATGTCTTTCCGCTGTTCGATGACCTGTACCTCGACGATCTGTACCAGCGGCAGCAACGCCGGGCCGGTCGGGTGCTGACGGCCTATGCGCGGCGCTGGCGGGCACTGCGCCGTGCGCGGCAGCACGATGTGCTGTGGATCGAGAAGGAACTGTTTCCATACCTGCCCTGGCTGCTGGAGGGCGCGTGCCTGCCCGCCGGCATGCCGGTGGTCGTGGACTACGACGACGCCGTCTTCCACCAGTACGACCTCTCGCAGCGGGCCAGCGTGCGTGCCCTGCTCGGCCGCAAGATCGACCGCCTGATGGCTGCAGCCAGCTGTGTGAGCGTGGGCAACCGCTACCTGGCGGCCCGCGCCACGCAGGCCGGTGCCGGCTGCGTGGAACTGGTCCCCACGGTCGTGGACGTGGCGCGCTACCAGGTCAGGCCGACGCAGACGGTCCCGGGTGAGCCGCTGGTCATCGGCTGGATCGGCTCACCAGCCACCGAGCACTACCTGCTGGCCTTGCAGCCGGTCCTGCAGGCCGTGTGCGCACGGCAACGCGCCCGGGTGGTGCTGGTCGGGGCCAGCGCATCGATGGCGCAGCGGCTGGCTGGCGTGCCGGTGCAGGTGCAGACCTGGACCGAGGACACCGAGGCTGCGCTGATCGCCGGCTTCGACATCGGCGTGATGCCCTTGCCCGACGAACCCTGGGAACGGGGCAAGTGCGGCTACAAGCTGATCCAATACATGGCTTGCGGGCTGCCCGTGGTGGCGTCCCCGGTGGGCGTGAACCGCGACATCGTGGTGCACGGCGCCACCGGCATGCTGGCCGATGGGCCTGCCGAGTGGCAGGCGGCCCTGCAGACACTCATCGATGACCCCGTGCAGCGGCGGCGCTGGGGCTTGGCAGGCAGGCAGCGGATGGAGGAGGAGTATTCGATGCAGGTTCAGGGTGCCCACATCGCGCGGTTGCTGCGCGCCGCGGCGCAGCCGGGCGGAGGGCGCTAGCACATGTGCGGCCTGACCGGATTCATCGGCCTGCCCGGCCCCGACGCGGCCCTGGCCAGTCACGGCCGGCGGATGGCCAACACCCTGGTGCACCGCGGACCGGACGACGAGGGCCTGTGGACCGATGCCGACGCCGGCGTCTGCCTGGTGCACCGGCGGCTGGCCATCGTCGATCTGTCGCCGGCAGGCCACCAGCCCATGGCCTCGGCCAGCGGTCGCTACGTGATGGCCTACAACGGCGAGATCTACAACCATGCCGACCTGCGACGGGCTCTGGAGTCCGAGGGCGCCGGTCTGCCGTGGCGCGGGCACTCCGACACCGAGACCCTGCTGCGCGGCATCGAGCACTGGGGGCTGGACGAGACCCTGCGGCGGGCCGTGGGCATGTTCGCGATCGCGCTGTGGGACCGCCAGGACCGCGTGCTGCACCTGGTGCGCGACCGCTTCGGCGAGAAGCCGCTCTACTATGGCTGGGTCGGCCAAGGGCGGGACAGCACGTTTGTCTTCGGATCGGAGCTGAAGGCGTTGCGCGCGCACCCGGGCTTCGCCAGCCCGGTGTGCCGCCAGGCGCTGGCGCTCTACATGCGCTACCTGTACGTGCCTGCGCCCTACAGCATGCACCGCCACATCTACAAGCTGGAAGCGGGATGCCGCATCAGCCTGAGCGTGCCGGTGCCACCGCCACCCGAGGCCGGATTGCGCCCGCCATCGCGGCATGGCAACCTCTCGCTGGTCCGCTGGTGGTCGCTGGCCGATGTGGCGCGGCAGGGTGCGGCCGACCCGCTGCCCGACGATGCAGGCACGCTGGACCTGCTGGAGCAGGCCTTGCAGCGCGCTGTCGCCCAGCAGTCGCTGGCCGATGTGCCGTTGGGCGCGTTTCTGTCCGGTGGCGTCGACTCGTCGCTGGTGGTGGCCTTGATGCAGGCGCAGTCCAGCCGCCCGGTGAAGACCTTCACGATCGGCTTCGACGACCCCGCCTACGACGAGTCCCCGCATGCCGCAGCGGTGGCGCGCCACCTGGGCACCGACCACCAGGTGCTGCAGGTCACCGGGACCGATGCACTGGCGGTGGTGCCCCGGCTGCCGGTGATGTACGACGAGCCGTTTGCGGACTCGTCGCAGATCCCCACCCACCTCGTGTGCGCGGCGGCCCGCCAGAGCGTCACGGTGGCGCTGTCCGGCGACGCGGGCGACGAGCTGTTCGGTGGCTACAACCGCTATTTCTGGACACCACGCCTGTGGCGGCGGCTGGGCGCCATCCCCTACCCGCTGCGCCAGGTGCTGTCAGGCAGCCTGACCGCCCTGTCGGCACCGACCTGGGACCGGCTGGCCGCCCCATGGCAGCGCCGCGGCAGCGATGGCGTGGCACGCGTCGGCGAGAAGCTGCACAAGCTCGGACGCAGCCTGCGTGGCGTCCGCACGGCCGACGACCTGTACCTGCGCCTGGTGTCGGAGTGGCAGGACCCGGCAGAGGTGGTGCGGGCGGACGGCATGCTGCCTGCCGGGCCGACCACCGCCTTGGACGACCCGCTGCCCGGCACGGGCCTGCCCGACCTGGCCGCGCGCATGATGTACCGCGACAGCGTGAGCTACCTGCCCGGTGACATCCTGTGCAAGGTGGACCGCGCCGCCATGGCCATCAGCCTGGAGACCCGCGTGCCCTTCCTGGATCACCGGGTGGCCGAGCTGGCCTGGCGGTTGCCGCCGTCGATGCGCATCCGCGGTGGCCAGGGCAAGTGGGCACTGCGCCAGCTGCTCGACCGGCATGTGCCGCGCACGCTGATCGAGCGGCCCAAGCAGGGCTTCGGCATCCCCCTGGGCGACTGGCTGCGGGGCCCGCTGCGGCCCTGGGCCGAACCCCTGCTCGACCCCGCCCGGCTCGCGCGCGAGGGCCATTTCCATCCGGCGCCGATCACGGCCCGCTGGGCACAGCATCTCGCCGGCAGGGGCGACCACACCGCGTCCCTGTGGGCCGTGCTGATGTTCCAGGCCTGGTTCGAGACGGTGGCCTGACATGTGGCCCTACTGGCTCCTGTTCGGGCTGGCCGCCTGGCTGGCGACCACGCACATGTGGCCGCAACGCCGCTTCGACCCACGCTGGCCTGCCCCCTGGTGGGGCATGTTCGCAGCCCTGGTGCTGGTGGTGGGCCTGCGCGACCGGGTCGGCGGCGACTGGGACACCTACCTGTTGCACATGTCGAATGGCGGCCGGCACACGCTGGCCGAGTCGCTGGCCGAGAAGGACCCGGCCTACAGCCTGCTGAACTGGGCTGTGGCCCAGCTGGGCGGCAACATCTACGCCGTCAACACCGTGTGTGCGCTGCTGTTCGCCTGGGGCCTGATCAGCTTCTGCCGCGTGCAGCCGAGGCCCTGGCTGGCCCTGGTGGTGGCCGTGCCCTACCTCGTCACGGTGGTGGCCATGGGCTACACCCGCCAGGGCACCGCCATCGGGCTGGTGATGCTGGGCCTGGTGGCCCTGGGTCGCGGGCAGACGCTGCGCTTCGTGCTGTGGACCGTGGTGGCGGCCACCTTCCACAAGTCGGCCACCATCCTGATTCCGCTGGCCGTGTTGGCGGGGCGGCAGATCAACCTGGCCACGCTGATGTGGGTGGTGCCGGCCACCGCGGGTGTGTTCGTGCTGATCGTGCTGGACTCGGTGGATGCGCTGGCCGTCAACTACATCGGGCGCGAATACGACTCGCAGGGCGCTGGCGTGCGGGTGGCGATGAATGCGCTGCCGGGGGCTGTGTTCCTGCTGCTGCGGCATCGCTTCAAGCTGCTGCCCCAGCAACAACGCTTCTGGACCTGGATGGCAATGGGCGGCATCGTGTTCGTGCTGCTGCTGGCGGTGTCGCCTTCGTCCACCGCGGTGGACCGCCTGGCGCTCTACTGGATCCCGCTGCAGGTCTTCGTCTGGTCGCGCCTGCCGAATGCGCTGGGACAACCCGACGGTCCCAACCCCGGCTGGGTCTGGGTGACGGTGGCCTACAGCGCCCTGGTGCTCGCGGTGTGGCTGTTCTTCGGCGGCCATGCCTACCTGTGGCTGCCATACCGCTGGTGGCCCGTGCAGCTGCTGGAGGGCAGCCTGTGACGCGACCGCTGCGCATTGCGGTGGTCGCCAACACGGCCTGGTACCTGGTCAATTTCCGGCTCAACCTGATGACCGCGCTGCGCGCCGCCGGTCACGAGGTGGTGGCGATCGCACCGGACGACCCACCGCAGGTGTCGCGCATCCGGGCCGCCGGCCTGCCGTTCGAGCCGGTGCCCATCTCGGGCGCCGGCACCAACCCGGCCAGGGAGCTGGCCACGGTGTTGCGGCTGTGGCGCTGCCTGCGCGCACGGCAGTGCGATCTGGTGTTCAGCTACACCCCCAAGGGCAACCTGTACAGCGCGCTGGCCTGCATCGCCTCGGGGCGGCGCTTCGTGCCCAATGTGTCGGGCCTCGGCCGTGCCTTCATCCGCCCGTCGTTCATCACCCGGGTGGTCAAGCTGCTGTACCGCAGCACCTTCGGCCGCGCCGAACATGTCTTCTTCCAGAACCAGGACGACCTGGACGGCTTCGTCCAGGCCGGCCTGGTGCCCGCCCGGCTGTGTGAGCGCCTGCCCGGCTCGGGGGTGGACCTGCAGCGGTTCATGCCCAGCGCACCGCCCGAGCGGCCTGCCCAGGCGCCAGTGTTCCTGCTGGTGGCCCGCATGCTCTGGGACAAGGGCGTGGGCGAGTTCGTCGACGCGGCCCGGCAGGTGCGGCGCCGGCACCCGCAGGCCAGCTTCCAGCTGCTGGGCCCGGCCGACGTGGCCAACCCGGCGGCGATCCCGCGGCAGCAACTGGCCGACTGGGATGCCGAAGGCGTGGTCCGCTACCTCGGCCCCACCGACGACGTGCGTCCCTGGCTGGCACAGGCCGACTGCGTGGTGCTGCCCAGCTACCGCGAGGGCGTGCCCCGCACGCTGCTCGAGGCCGCCGCCTGCGCCCGGCCGGTGATCACCACCGACGCGCCGGGCTGCCGCGACACCGTGCGCGACGGGCAGACCGGCTGGCTCTGCCGCACCGCCGACGCCGACGACTTGGCCGACCGGCTGCTGCGGTTCATCGACCTGCCCTTGCCGCAGCGTGCCGCGATGGGGGCGGCAGGCCGGGCCTTCGTCGAGCAGCATTTCGACGAGCGGCAGGTGATCGACCGCTACCTGGCGTTGGCCGGGGGTTGAGCATGGCCGCAGCCTCCGGCCCGCATCCGGCGCGCAGCATCCTCGCGCTGTTCACTGCCGGCGAGCGGCGGCAAGCCCTGCGCCTGCTGGGCATGGTGATCGCGATGGCCCTGCTCGACATGCTGGGCGTGGCCTCGATCATGCCGTTCATGGCGATGCTGGCCGATCCGGGCGCCGCACAGACCAGCGCGGTGCTGCGCTTCCTGCAGGGCGGGCCGGGCATGGCCGATCCGCAGACATTCCTGTTGTTCCTCGGGGGCCTGGTGTTCTCGGCGGTGTGCCTGTCGATCGCCTTCAAGGCCTACACCACGCGCCGGCTGCTGCACTTCACCCACGGCTGCAGCCACGCGCTGGGACAGCGCCTGCTGGCCAGTTACCTGGCGCGCGACTACACCTGGTTCCTGCAGCAGCGCGCATCCGATCTGGGCAAGACCATCCTCAGCGAAGTCGACCAGGTGCTCAACGGCGTCATCATCCCGGCGATGAATCTGGTCACCCATGGCGCGGTGGCGGTGGCGCTGCTCGGCCTGCTGATCGCCAAGGACCCGCTGCTCGCCAGCTATGTGGGCCTGGGGTGTGCCCTGGCCTATGGACTGATCTACGCGGCCTCGCGCGGCCTGCTGCACCGGCTGGGGCAGCAGCGCGCGCAGGCCAACCAGATCCGCTTCGCGTTGCTGCAGGAGATCTTTGGCGGCATGAAGGAGGTGAAGGCCGGCGGCCACGAGGCAGGCTTCCTGCAACGCTTCGGTGCGGCGTCGGACCAGTACGCCCGCGCGCAGGCCAAGGCCCAGGCCGCCGCGCAGCTGCCCCGCTTCCTGATCGAGGTGGTGGCCTTCGGCGGCATGCTGCTGGTGTTCTTCTACCTCACCCAGCGCAACCAGGGCGTGCAGGGCGCGCTGCCGGCCATCGCGCTGTATGCCTTTGCGGCCTTCCGCCTGATCCCGGCGGTGCAGAACATCTACGGCTCGCTGTCACGCATGAAGTTCGGCAACACCGCGCTGAACCACCTGCTCGACCACCTGGCGCAGCCCGCGGCCGCGCCGGCCGCGGCCGTCGGCCCGCCACCGGGCTTCCTGCAAGGCGCGGCCTTGCGGCAGGTGCGCTACACCTACCCGGGCCGGGACACACCGGCGTTGCAGGACATCGACCTGGTCATCCCGGCCGGTGCCAGCATCGGCCTGGTCGGGCGCACCGGCTCGGGCAAGAGCACCACGCTGGATCTGGTGCTGGGTCTGCTGCCGCCGGACAGTGGTGCGCTGTGCGTCGACGGCCAACGGCTGCAGGCTGGCCACCTGCGCGCGTGGCAGGCCCTGATCGGCTATGTGCCACAGCGCATCCACCTGTCCGACGACACCGTGGCCGCCAACATCGCCTTCGGCCTGCCGGTCGACCGCATCGACCGCCGCGAAGTGGAACGCTGCGCCCGTCTGGCCGAGGCGCACGGCTTCATCACCAGCGAGTTGCCTCAGGGCTACGACACGCCAGTGGGCGAACATGGCCTGCGGCTGTCCGGTGGGCAGCGCCAGCGCCTGGGCATTGCACGCGCCCTGTACCGCAACCCGCGCCTGCTGGTGCTGGACGAGGCCACCTCGGCGCTGGACAGCGTGACCGAGCGCAACATCATGCAGGGGCTGCACCAGTTGCAGACGGGCATGGCGGTGCTGGTCATCTCGCACCGGCTGACGGCCCTGCGCGCATGCCAGTGCATCCATGTCTTCGAGCGGGGCCGCATCACCGCCTCGGGCAACTTCGACCAGCTGGCAGCAGGCAGCGCCGAGTTCCGCCGCATGCTGGAGGGCAGCGCCACATGAAATGGCATGACGCCCGCGGCCGGCGCCTGATCGAGACGCACCACGGCGCCACCCCGGCCTACTGGGATCGCAAGTGGAGCAGCGCACCCGTGGCGGTGTACGACGCCGCTGCGGTGCGGCCCTACATCGCCACCACACGCCGCTGGCTGCCGCCGCAGTCGCGCCTCCTGGAGGGTGGGTGCGGCAACGGCGGCAAGATGGCCGCGCTGCTGGACGCCGGCTACCAGGTCACGGGCATCGACTATGCCGAGGCGACGGTCGCCCGGCTGCAGTCGGCCCGGCCCGGCTGGGATGTGCGCGTCGGCGATGTGTTCCGGCTCGACCAGCCCGATGCCAGCTACGACGGCTACTGGTCGTTCGGCGTCATCGAGCACTTCTGGGATGGCTACCAGGGTCTGCTGGCCGAGGCGGGGCGGGTGCTGCGCCCCGGTGGCATGCTGTTCCTGACGTTTCCGGCGCTGTCGCCGCTGCGCCGCACCAAGGCGGCGCTGCGGCTGTACCGCCCCTGGCCGGTGGCCGACGGCACCGGCGCGGCAGCCACGGCCGCGCCGGCGGATTTCTACCAGTTCATGCTCGACCCGCAGACCGTCTGCGCACAGTTGAGGACCGCCGGCTTCGTGCCGGAGACACCGACGCTGATCCAGGCCAGCCACGGCCTGAAGAACGAGACCCCCCGCCTGTGGCGCGCGCTGCGGCTGGCGGGCCGGGTCCTGTCCGTCGATGCCAGGACCCGCCTGGAAGCCGGGCTGGAGCAGCGGCTGGCAGCACAACTGGGGCACCTGTGCCTGTTGGCTGCCCGCAAGGCCTGAACCGCCGCCTGCATGACCGCGATCGAACTCTTCCACTACGACCCCCGGCTGCCGGTGGTGCCCGGCAGGCTGGGCAGCCGGCTGCCCTGGCGCCGTCCGCTGTCGAACTTCGGCGACCTGCTGGGGCCGGTGGTGGTGCGCGGGCTGCTGGCCCGGCACGGCGTGCATTTGCCTGCGCAGGCGCCGCCCGCCCGCGCGGACGGACCACCGCGGCAGCGCCTGCTCAGCATCGGCTCGGTGCTGCACTACGCCCGTGACGGCGACGTGGTGTGGGGCAGCGGGCGCAACGCCAAGATGGAGGACGCACTGCACCGCTTCACGCGACTGGACGTGCGTGCGGTGCGCGGCCCGCTGACGCGCGACTTCCTGCTGGCCCGCGGCGTGCCCTGCCCGCCTGTGTACGGGGACCCGGGGCTGCTGGTGCCGCTGGTGTTGCCGGAACTGGTGGCGCTGTCGCGACAGCGGCCGCACCCGCTGACCATCGTGCCCAACTACAACGACCTGGGCTGGATGCCGCCGTCCGACGCGCTGCTCGACCCACGCTCGCCCTGGATGGACTGCCTGCGGCGCATCGCCCAGAGCGCGCTGGTGGTGGCCACCTCGCTGCACGCCGTGGTGGTGGCCGAAGCACTGGGCGTGCCGGCCCGGCTGGTGCGTTCGCGGGCCGAGCATCCGTTCAAGTACCAGGACTACTACCTCGGCACCGGCCGCAGCGACGTCCGCATCGCCGACAGCCTGGCACAGGCTCTGCGCTGGGGCGGCGAACCGCCACCCAGCCCTGCGATCGGGCCGCTGCTCGACAGCTTCCCGCACGAGCTGTGGACGGCGGCCGCTGCCGCACCACCCGGCGGCAGCGTCCACCTTGGCGCGGAAGGTGCTGCATGACCGCCGCCGCCACCATCTTCTACGTGCTGCCGCACCTGGATGTGCCGCCGTTCGAGGACCACCGGCAGGCCCGCATCGGCCGAGAACGGCGCATGGTGCAACTGAGCCGGGCGGCCGGTCACACCGCCGAGTTGTACCTGCTGTCCCGCCAGTCCGCGCTGCGGCGCCTGGACGACCCGGTCGGGTCATGGCTGGTGCCCACGGACACGCCGCAGGGCACCGACCGCTTCGCCCATGTGTCGACCAGCCTGCTTGACGCGGTGCAGCGTGCGCGCCCCGATGTGGTCGTCATCAAGGGCCTGGGTTACCGCCTGACCCATTGGCTGGTGCTGCACAGTGACCACCGCTTCCGGCTGGTGCTGATGGCGGCAGGCCAGGTGCGCGATGTGCTGCGCGACCAGGCCGACTACATCCTGGCGGAGACCTCGGCGCAGATCGCCAACAGCTTCCGGACCGCCGCACGGCTGGGCCGCGCCGGCGTGCTGCCCAAGCTGGTGGAGCCGTTGGTGGCGCCCGCCGCGCTGCCGCGGCGCTTCGATGTCGTCAATGTCGGCCGCTTCACCGCCAACAAGAACCAGGCCGCCCTGCTGCCGCTGGCCGATGCCTTCCGGCTGGCACTGGTGGGCGATGGCGACGGCTGGCGGGCCGTGCGGGACTTGGCGCAGCAGCAGGCGCAGCCGGTGCACCTGCCTGGCCACCTGGACCCCGCCGCAACGCAGGCCCTGATCGCGGACGCCCGCCTGATGGTGCACGTGGCCCACCATGAAGGCGTGGCGCGGGTGGTGATGGAAGCCTTCGCCCTGGGCGTGCCGGTGGTGGCCTCCAGCGTGGCCATGCCGGGCGCCTTCGAGCACGGCGTGCAAGGCCTGCTCGTGCCGCCAGCGCAGATCCTGCCGTCGGCCCGGGCCTTGCTGGCCGACGAGCCACGCCGCGCCGCCATGGGCCGGGCGGCGCTGCAGTACGCCCAGACGCACTGCAGCGAGGCCGCGCTGGGTGCGGCCCTGCAGACGATGTTGCAGCGGGTGCTGGCCGGGCCGCCGCGCCACCGCAGCCGCTGGATCGACCAGCGCGGCCTGCAGGCCAGGCTGGCGCTGGCAGCCGGACGGCGCGGCCTGCGGTCGGTGCTGCGTGCCGGGGTCCAGGCGGCGGGTCTGGGCGGCGTGGCCAGGCGCCTGCTGGCGGCCCTGCGGGCGGGGCCGCGCTGACATGGCCGGCGTCTCGTCAGGCGGTCTGCCAGCGGCCATGCACCACCCCGTCGCCACCGGCAACCCTTACCAGGCCCTGCTGTTCGACGCCACGCGGCACGCCGGCTGGTTCTGCCACGGCCTGCCTGGCGGCGTGGTGCAGTTGCTGCGCTTCGTGCTGGCGCGCACGCCCTGCACCGTGCTGCACCTGCACTGGATCGGAGAGCCGGTGGCCGGACCCTCGCTGGCCGGCGCACTGGCGCGGCTGCTGGTGTTCCATCTCGCATTGGCCATCTGGCGGTTGCGCGGCCGGGCGATCGTGTGGACGGTGCACAACCTGCGGGACCATGGCGGCCGGCGGCCCGCGCTGGATTTGCTGAATGCCCGCTTGGTGGCACGCCTGGCGAGCCGGCTGATCGTGCACGGCGCCAGCGCTGCCGGCACCGTGGCGGCCACCTTCGGCGTGCCCGGGCACCGCATCGTGGTGATCCACCACGGGCACTACGGCAGTGTCGTCACGCCCCGCCCGCTGGACACCGCACACGCCGGCACGCGCCTGCTGTTCTTCGGCCAGATGCGCGGCTACAAGGGCCTGCCACGCCTGCTGCAGGCATTCGCCCAGATCGCCGGCCCGCACCAGCTGCGCCTGGCGGGCAGCCTGTCCGATCCGGCGCTGGCGCACACGCTGCAGCACCTGGCTGGCCACGACGGCCGGGTCAGCCTGCACCCGGGCCACCAGAGCGATGCGGCGCTGGCCGACCTGCTGGCCTGGTGCGACGCCGTGGTGCTGCCCTACGACGACGTGTTCACCTCCGGCAGCCTGCTGATGGCCATGTCGGCCGGTCGCGCCACCGTGGCACCGCGCGCCGGTCTGGTCACCGACTATGCAGACGGGGACACGCACTTCCTGTACGACCCGCGGACGGCCGATGGCCTGCTGCAAGCCCTGCAATGCGCCGTGACGGCGCCCGACCTGGCCGCGCGCGGCGCGCGTGCCGCGCAGCAGGCCCACCAGTTCGACTGGGCCACGATCGGCCGCCAGACCGCTGCGGTCTACCACGATGCCGCCGGCCGGCAACTCCAGGCCTGACCACATGCACCAACGCCACGCAGACACCACCCCGCCAGCAGCGCCTGCGGCGGGGCAACCCTGGGTGACGGTGGTGGTGCCGGTCTACAACAAGCGCGCGCATGTGGCGCTTGCACTGCGCTCGGTGCTGGCGCAGACCGATCAGGACTTCGCGCTGGTGGTGGTCTGCGATCCATCCACCGACGGCAGCAATGAGGAGGTGGCGCGCGTCACCGACCCACGCCTGCGCGTGCTGCACCGTGACCGACCCGGCCCCGGGGGCTATGCAGCCCGCAACCTGGGTGTGCGGGCCGCCGCCACGGAATGGGTGGCGTTCCTGGATGCCGACGACACCTGGACGCCCGAACACCTGGCGCGTCTGCGCGCGCTGGCGGCCAGGCACCCCGGCATGCCGATGCTGAGTGCCGGCTGGATGCTGCACGACGGCAGTCGGCAGCTCGACCGCTTTTCGGCCCTGCAGCAGCGGCAGGACGATCAGCTGCTCGACGTGGTCGACTACCTGCGGTGGGAGGCCCGTGGTGCGCGTCCTGTCTGGACCGGGGTGGTGTGCCTGCGCAAGACACTCCTGACGCAGGCCGGCGGGTTCCCCGAGGACAAGATCGCCCGCAGCGGCGACCTCGACACCTGGGTGCGTTGCGTCGCCGCCGCGGGCGGCCTGGCCTGGAGTCCGCATGTCGGCGGCATCTACCATCGCGATGCGCAGAACATGGTGACCCGTCTGGCGCCAGTGCATCTGGAGGTGCACCTGGCCACCACCCGGCGCCTGCTGCAGGCCACCGGCGACCCGCTGTTGCGGCGCCTGCTGATCGAACGCAAGAACAACCTGGTGATCAACGCCTGGGTCTCGAATGTCTACATCCCGCAGGGCCACGGGTTCCGCATGGGCCCATTGCTGGAGCACCGCGCGTTGCTGCTGCACCGTCCGCTGCACGTGGCCAAGTGCCTCGCCTACGACCTGCTGTCGCGCCTGCCGGGCGACGGCGGGCTGCGCGTGCACCGCGGGCTGGTGCGCCTGCGCCAGGCCTGGCGGTCGCAGCCCTGATCTGCCGTGAGCGACACGGCCTCCACCGCCATGCCCGGACCCCAGCCGCCCCGCAACTGGGTGATCGTCTCGTCGATCAACTGGGCCGAGAACTGGCAGATGCACCAGCAGCTGGCAACAGCCCTGGTGGATGCCGGCCACCGGGTGCTGTTCGTCGAGAACACCGGTGTGCGCGCCCCGCGCCGCGGCGACTTCGGCCGGGTGCGCGACCGGCTGCTGCGCTGGCTGCGCAGCACCCGTGGCTTCAGCGACGTCCGGCCGGGCCTGACCCTGCTCTTCCCGCTGGTGCTGCCGCTGCCCTACTCGCGCCTGGCGCTGGCGATCAACCGGGCGCTGCTGGCGGGCACCATCCGCAAATGGTCGGTGGCCAACCGCTTCCATGATCCGGTGGTGGTGTCGTTCCTGCCCACCCCGCTGGCCGACGCCCTGGCGCAAGACCTGGACCCGGCGCTGCTGGTGTACTACTGCGCCAACGACATGTCGGGCGGGTCGGACGGCGCATCGCGCCTGGTGCAGCACGAGGAACGCTTCATGCAACGCGCCGATGCGGTGTTCTGCATCTCGTCGGTGTTGATGGAGCGCGCCCGCCGGTTCAACAGCCAGGTGCACTACTTCCCGGCCGGCGTCGACATCGACAAGTTCGCGGCCAGCCGCTGCGCGCCGGCGGCGCCGGTGCCTGATCTGGCCATGCTGCCCAGGCCATTGATCGGCTATGTCGGGGCGATCAGCCCGGTGTTCGACCAGCCCCTGCTGGTGGCGGCTGCCCGGGCCCTGCCCGGCGCCAGCTTCGTGTTGGTGGGGCCGACCTACTGCGACACCGCGGCGCTGCAGGCCTGCCCCAACGTGCACCTGCTGGGCAGCCGGCCGCACGACGCCGTGCCGGGCTACCTGCGCCAGTTCGACATCGGGCTGATCCCCTACGTGCGCAACCGCTTCACGGACGCGGTGTACTCCTGCAAGCTCAACGAGTATCTGGCGATGGGTCTGCCAGTGGTGGCCACCAGCATGCGGGAGCTGCGCGAGTACAAACAGCGCCACGGCGACGTGCTGAGTCTGGCCGACACACCCGACGACCTCGTCGCCGCCATCCAGCACCATCTGGCCCACCCCGACCCGGCGCGCCGGCAGGCGCGCATCAACGCCGCCGAGGCCAACACCTGGCCGCGTCGCTTCAGCGCGATGCTGGACGTGGTGCAGGCGCGGTTGGTCGAGAGCAGCCAACGTCCGGTGCGCTGGCAGGACCGCCTGCTCGGGGTGGTGCACCGCGGCCGGCGGCGCATGTTGCGCCTGGCGGTCGCCTTGGCGGCAGGCTATGCGCTGGTGTTCCACACGCCGCTGGCCTGGCTGGCGGCGCGCCCGCTGCTGGCGCAGGACCAGGCCACCCAGGCCGATGCCGTGGTGGTGTTCGCGACCGAGGGTGCGCCGGCCTACACCATGCTGCATTACCCCAAGCGGGTGGGTGAAGCGCTGGCCCTCTACCGTGCCGGCCTGGCACCCCGCATCGTGGTGTCGTCAGGACGCATCGCCACTGCGGCCGAAGCCGATGTGGTGCGCGCCCTGTTGCTGGAGCAAGGGGTGCCCGCGGAGGCCATCGCCATGGTGCCTGGCATCGCCAGCGGCACGGCCGACAGTGTGCGCCAGGCCGCCGCCGAGTTGCAGCGGCTGGGCGTCCGCCGAGTGGTGGTGGTCACGTCACCGTACAGCGCCAGGCGGGTCGGTCTGGTGTGGCAGGCATTGGCGCCCGGGCTGCAGGTCCAGGTCCACGCGGCGGTGGACGCCCCGCCACAGACCCCCGTGTGGCGCACCAGCTGGCGCAACCTGCGGGTGATCGCCTACGAGTACCTGGCGCTGGCCTACTACGCCCTCAAGGGCTGGGTCTGAGTCCACGCTGGCAAGCTGCCGACGCGGTCAGCGCAAGGGTGCCAGGGCCGGGTGGTCGAACACCAGCCGGCCGGCATGGCGCGCACCATCGGGGGTGAAGTGCTCACCATCGAAGCTGATCAGCGCGCCATCGGCGGTGAAGATGCGGCACCGACCCGAGGCGCCACACAGCGTCTGCTGCACGTCGACAAACTGCTCAGCCGGCAGACTGGCGCGCAGCAGGCTGTTGACCTCGGCGTTCATGGCCGGCACCTGGTTGGTGAGCGCCAGGCGCTGGGCCTCGGTGTTGGCCAGGTAGGACAGCGGCGCGATGGTGCCGAAATCCTTGCGGCCGATGATGATCAGCCGCTGCTGCGGCCGCAGGCCCAACGACTGCACGGTCTGCGTGATGCGCTGCGCCTCCCAGGTCCGCCACTGGCCAGCGAGGATGACCACATCGGCGGTCCGGACCAGGGGCAGCACATCACGCAGGTTGCCCTCGGCGGCGCAGTAGGCGGCGTCCAGGTGTTCGCCGGCGGCCGCGTACAGCGGCGCCACGTCATCTGGCCCGATGTACTTCGGGCAACGCGCGGCAATCGGATGGCTGACGATCTGGGCCGACGCCATGAAGCCGTTCTCGCCAACCATGTTGAGGAAGTCCTGCGCATAGCTGTCACCCACCAGCAGCACACGGGGCGATGCGCCTGCAGCGTCGAAGGCCTGGCGTTCGGCCTGGCGGAAGCGCCGCTCGGTGTAGCGCCCGAGTTCGGTTGGGCTGATCGACAGCAGGTAATGGTCCTTGGCAGGGAAGCGGCTGATCACGCCGTTGGCCATGACCATCGGCACGGCCACCGCGGCCAGGGCGAGCGAGCCGACGAGGGCCCCGAGAAACACCTGCCTGCGCGACAGCCAGCCACGCCCGCGGAATGGCTGCTCCACATGCTTCCAGCTGATCCAGCCCAGTGCCAGGGTGGCAGCGATCAGCGCTGCATACAGCCAGCCCGGCCGGGACGGGTCGGGCAGCATCAGGCGCGCAAACGCAAACAGGGGTTGGTGCCACAGGTAGGCGCTGTAGCTGATGACGCCGATGCCCACCGCCGGCGGCGACGCCAGCAGGCGATACACCAGGCCACCCGCCTGGGCAAAGACGATCATCAGCGCCGCACCCACCGTGGGCACCAGCGCCAGCAGGCTGGGGAAGGGCGTGGTGCGGTCGAAGCGCAGGATGCTGAACAGCACCATGACCAGGCCCAGCAGCGCCCCTGCGCCGGCCAGCGGCGACGGCCGCTGCGGGTGGCGCAACAGGTACATGGCCACCGCCGAGCCGATCAGCAGTTCCCAGGCGCGGGTGGGCAGCAGATAGAAATTCGCCACGATGATGCCCTTGCGGGATGCCCATTCCGCCAGGCCCAGGCTCGTGATCAATGCCAGCACCACCAGCACAGGCAGCGCACGCCGCCCCAACCGCCAGGTGACCATCACCACCAGCGGAAACACCACATAGAACTGCTCTTCGATCGCCAGGCTCCAGGTGTGCAGCAGTGGCTTGAGTTCGGTGGCCGCCTCGAAGTAGCCCGACTCACGCCAGAACAGCACGTTCGACGAGAACACCAGGACGCTGAGCACGCTCTTGGCAAAGTCCTTCAACTGGTAGGGCAGCATCCAGAACCATGCAAACGGGATGCACACCGCCATGACGAAGAACAAGGCCGGCAGGATCCTGCGGGCCCGGCGCTCGTAGAAGGTCGCCAGCGAGAAGCGGCCAGCGGCATGTTCGGACAGGATCAGCGTGGTGATCAGGTAGCCGCTGATGACGAAGAAGATGTCGACACCGACATAGCCGCCCCGCACCCACTCGAAGCCGGCATGGAACAGGATGACGGACAGCACGGCGATGGCACGCAGCCCGTCGACTTCAGGTCTGTATTTCATGGTTGTCGGAGGGACCTTGAAGGGTTCTTGGCATGGCGCGGCGGGCCTGCCGCTCATCGGCCGTCAACCGGCTCGAGGTACTCGGGCACGGTCTCGGTCAGCCGCGCCCGCAGCACCGCGGCCGGCGCCGCGCTGGCCGCGGTGGCCCAGGCCAGCAGCTGGCGCACGCCCTCGTCGCGAGCGTCCAGCCGGGCAATGCGCAAGCGGGGGATGCGGGTCGGCAGGCTGTTGTCGGTATCGGCCAGCAATTCCTCGTACAGCTTCTCGCCTGGCCGCAACCCGCTGAACACGATCGGAATCTCGTCCACCGTGCGACCCGACAACCGGATCAGATCCCGTGCCAGGTCGACGATCTTCACCGGCTCGCCCATGTCCAGCACCAGCACCTGGCCGCTCTCGCCGATGGCAGCAGCCTGCAGCACCAGCCGTGCAGCCTCGGGGATGGTCATGAAGTAGCGGATGATGTCCGGGTGCGTGACCGTCACCGGTCCGCCGCGGGCGATCTGCTCCTTGAATTTCGGGATCACGCTGCCGCTGCTGCCCAGCACATTGCCGAAGCGCACCGCCATGAAGCGCGTGCCCGGGTGCTCGGCGGCCATCATGCTGACCACCATCTCGGCCGCGCGCTTGGTGGCGCCCATCACGTTGGTGGGGTTCACCGCCTTGTCGGTGCTGATCAGCACGAAGCGCTCGGCCCCCGCCTCGGCCGCGGCGCGCGCCGCATGCCAGGTGCCCAGGGTGTTGTTGCGCAGCGCCGCCAGCGCGTTGTGGTCTTCCTCCATCAGCGGCACATGCTTAAAGGCCGCGGCGTGGAACACCACCTGCGGCCGCCACTGGGCGCAGGTGTGCTGCAGGTGGGCCAGGTCCTTCACATCACCGATCACCCGCACCAGCGGCAGCTGCGGAAAACGCTGGCCCAGGTCCTGCTCGATGCTGTAGAGATTGAACTCGCTCAGCTCGTACAGCACCAGCCGCGCGGGCAGGAAGCGCGCCAGCTGGCGGCACAGCTCGCTGCCGATGCTGCCGCCGGCGCCGGTCACCAGCACCGTCTTGCCGGCCAGCACCGCGCCGATGCCGGCCTCGTCCAGCTGCACCGGCTCGCGGCCCAGCAGGTCGTCGGGTTCGATGTCGCGCACGCGCTCGATGGCCGACTGGCCGTCACGCAGCTCACCAGCCGAGGGCACGGTCAGCACCGGCAGGCCGCTGGGCGCGGCCAGTTCCAGCGCGCGCCGGCGCTGCGCCGCCGTGGCCGCCGGCATGGCCACGATCACATGGGTGGCCGCCCCGCGCACCGCCTTGTCGGCGATCGCCGCCAGCGGCCCCAGCACCGGCAGGCCGGCGATGCGCGCGCCTTGCTTCGCCGGGTCATCGTCCAGCAGGCCCAGCACGATCCAGCCCTGCTGGTGGATGCCGGCCAGCAGGCGGCGCGCGGCCTCGCCGGCGCCCAGCACGATGGCCCGGCGGATCTCGCGGTCGCTGCCGGTGATCTGCGCGCGGGCATGCTCGTAGACCATGCGGTAGCCCAGCCGCACCAGGGCCAGGCCCATCAGCGCCACCACCGGGTGCAGCGCCAGCACCGCCCGCGGCACCTTGGTCAGCTGCATCATCAGCACCAGCACCGCGCTGGCCAGCCCGGCCAGCAGGCAGGCCAGCGCCAGGCGCTTGACCTCGCCAAAGCCGGAGAAACGCCACATGCCCTGCGGCACCTTCAGCGCGCTGAAGGCCGCCGCATAGGCCAGCACCACGCCCAGCAGCACCCAGCCGTCGTAGTCGGGCCGGGCGCTGATCCAGCGCTCGAAGCCCAGCCGGAACAGGTAGGTCACGTTCCAGGCCACGGCCACCACCGCGCCATCGATCAGCAGCGACAGCGGCTCGCGGTGCGGGCGCAGCCGGGCCAGGAAGCGGTCGAGACGGTGCCAGATGGTGACCATGGTGGGATCAGCGCGCCAGCAGCACCCGCAGCGTGCGGCCCAGCACCGCCAGATCGGACCAGAGCGTGGCGCTGGCCGCGTATTGGGCCTGCAAGGCCAGCTTGTGCGGCAGGATCTGGTCGATGTAGGTGCGCTCGGGGTCGGCGCTGCCGGCCAGCAGGCTGGCCTCGTCGATGTGGGCGAGCGACGCCGGATCGGTGATGCCAGGCCGCACCGCCAGCACCTGGGCGGCCAGTGCCACCGGGTAGTGCGCCACGAAGCGCGGCACCTCGGGGCGCGGGCCCACCAGGCTCATGCGGCCAAGCAGCACGTCGATGAACTGCGGCAGTTCGTCGATGCGGCGGTCACGCAGCCAGTGGCCCACGCGGGTGATGCGCGCATCCTGCCCCACCGTCACCTGCGGGCCCAGGGCCGGCGCATCCACCCGCATGGTGCGGAACTTGTGGATGCGGAACGGCACGCCGCCGCGGCCCACCCGCTCCTGGCGGAAGAACACCGGCCCGGGCGAATCCAGCCGGATCGCGAGCGCCACCAGCAGCAGCAGCGGCGCCAGCAGCAGCAGCGCCGCGCTGGCGCCGATCAGGTCGAACAGGCGCTTGGCCATGGTCAGGGCCATCGATGGTGGCGGCAGCGGTTCAGGCCGGCGCCAGCAGGCCACGCACGGCGGCGATCACGCGCTGGGTGTCGGCATCGGTCATGCGGCTGTAGACCGGCAAGCTCAGCATCTGTTCGTAGGCCTGCTGGCTGGCGGGGAAATCATCGGCCCGCAGCGCATAGCGGTCGCGCCAGTAGGGCTGCAGGTGCAGCGGGATGTAGTGCACGCTGCAACCGATGCCCAGCGCAAACAGCCGCTCGATGAAGGCATCGCGCGCGATGCCCGCCGCCGGCAGCAGGCGCAGCACATACAGGTGCCAGGGATGCAGTTCGCCAGCAGGTGCCACCGGCGCGGTGATGACCGGCAGGTCGGCAAAGGCCGCGTTGTAGCGGGCCGCAATCGCCGCCCGCCGCGCGGCAAAGGCATGTGCCTTCTTCAACTGGTGGATGCCCAGCGCCGCGGCGATGTCGGTCAGGTTGTACTTGAAGCCCGGCGCCACGATCTCGTAGTACCAGCTGGGCACGGTGGCAGTGAAGCGGTCGAAGGCGTCGCGGCTCATGCCGTGCAGGCGCATCACCCGGGCGCGCTTGGCCAGGGCCGCATCGCGGGTGACCAGCATGCCGCCCTCACCCGTGGTGATGGTCTTGTTGGCATAGAAGCTGAACACCGTGGCGTCGCTGTCCAGCGTGCCCACGCGGCGGCCGGCGCTGGTGGTGGGCAGGGCATGGGCGGCGTCTTCCACCACCTTCAGCCCATGCTTCCTGGCGATCGCCCCGATGGCCGGCATGTCGGCGGCCAGGCCGGCGTAGTGCACCGGGATGATGGCCTTGGTCTGCGGGGTGATCGCCGCCTCGACCCCGGCCGGGTCGATGTTCAGCGTGGCCGGGTCGATGTCGACCAGCTTCACGTCGGCGCCCAGGTAGCGCACCACCTCGGCGGTGGCGGTGAAGGTGTGGGTGGTGGTGATGACCTCGTCGCCCGGGCCGATGCCGATGGCCTCCAGCGCCAGGTGCAGACCGGCGGTGGCCGAGTTGACGGCGATGCAGTGCAGGCCCTCGGCGTTGTCGCCGGCATCACCCAGCCAGGCCTGGAAGTCGGCCTCGAAGCGCTTGGCCTTGGGGCCGGTGGTCACCCAGCCGCTGCGCAGCGTGTCGACGACCTCGGCGATGTCGTCCTCGCCGATTTCGGGCAGGGCAAACGGAAGGAACGGAAGGGATGGAGCAGCCATGCCCGATTATCCGGTGCCACCCGGGTGGTTGTTGGGCTTGCCCACCCAGGCCAGCACATGGGTGCGCAGCAGCGGCAGCGCATTGGCCACGGTGTACAGCGCCGGGTACAGCCTGCACAGCGGCCGCGCCAGCGGCGGCGCCAGCGTCACCCGGCGGTGGGTGATGATCGCCTGCGGAAACAGCTGCCGCAGCCGTGCCAGCGGCACGCCGCGCACATCGCGGTTGCGCGGGTTGTTGACGGTGAAGTCGTACCACAGCACGCCGCCACCAGGCGCCACCCAGCGCCACATCGCCGATGCCAGCTGCTGCTGGAAGGCATCGTCCAGCAGCGAGCTGAACACCGTGCTCTGCAGCACGATGTGCTGGCTGCCCGCGGCGATCGGCAACTGGCTGGCATCGCCCGCATGCAGGGTGACGGCCGCCGGCAGCACCGCCCGGGCCTGGGCCAGGCGGTCGGGCAGCAGCTCGGCGCCGGCGAGCTTGGCGGGATCAAAGCCCAGGCGCAGCAGCTCCAGCAGGTTGCCGCCGGCGCCGCAGCCCACCTCCAGCACCCGCAGGACCGGCAGGTCGGTCAGGCCCTGGTGGTGGAACAGCCGCAGCATCGCGCGCTGGCGCTCCTGCACCGTCTGCCACACGTCGGGCTGCAGCATGCTGTAGCGGCCGGGCGGCGCGCGGCGGGCGTAGCGCTCGGCCACGGCCCGGGTCTCGTCGGCGGGATCGCTGCTCATCGCTGCATCGCCTGGATGAAGCACTGGGCCAGCACCGGGTAGGTGTGGTACGCCAGCACGAAGGCGCGGCCGCGTTCGCCCATGGCCTGGCGCTCGGCGGCCGGCAGCGCGGCCAGGCGGCGCAGGCCGTCGGCGATGGCGGTGGCCGATTCCGGCGCCACCGTCAGGCCGCAACCGCTCTCGGCCACCGGGTCGTTGCCGGCCTCCACGCTGTGCAGCACGGCGCAGCCGGCCATCATGTAGTCCATCAGCTTGTTCGGCGCGATGCCGAAGCGGTAGATCGGCACCCGCTGCCAGCCGATGAAGGCGATGTCGATGGCCGCCAGCAGCGACGGGATCTGCGCCTTGGGGATGGGCGGCAGCATCGTCACGTTGGGCAGCCCCTCGTCGGCCACGCGCTGCGCCAGGCGGGCGCGCTCATGGCCGTCGCCCACCATCACGATGGCCAGCCGATCGCCCTGCAGCGCCTTGGCAGCATCCAGCAGATGGTCCAGCGCATTCGGCAGGCCCATCGACCCGGCATAGCCCACCACCGTGTGCCCAGCGGCGCGGCGCTCGGCGATGGCCCGAGCCACGTCGTCGCGCAGCGGCGCCGGCGTGCCCTGCCACTCGTCGAGCGTGATGCCGTTGGGCACGATGGTCAGCTTGGCCAGGTCCAGCCCGCGGCTGGCCATGTAGCTGTGCACCTTGGGCAACATGCTGACCACCACGTCGGCATCGCGGTAGGCATCGTCCTCGGCCTTCTGCACCAGGCGGATGAACGGGTGGCGCGGCGACATGCCCGACAGCTCGATCGGGCTCAGCGGCCACAGGTCGTGCACCTCGAACACCAGCCGCGCCCTGGCCTTGCGCGCGATGCGCCGAGCCACCCAGATGTCCATCGGATAGGTGCTGCTGGCGATCACCGCATCGGGCTGAAACTCGGCCACCAGCCGGTCGGCCATGGCCCACACCTGGCGGCAGAAGGCCCAGATGTTCTTCACCCGGCCCAGGCCATTGCCCTGGTAGG
The DNA here is from genome assembly GCF_005403045.1 of Pseudaquabacterium pictum. Classification (GTDB taxonomy): domain Bacteria; phylum Pseudomonadota; class Gammaproteobacteria; order Burkholderiales; family Burkholderiaceae_C; genus Pseudaquabacterium; species Pseudaquabacterium pictum. Next base: position 9,921 of record NZ_BJCL01000006.1, on the reverse strand, counting down.
GCGGCGTGGGCAGCCAGCGGTAGGCGATGCCATCGATGGTCTGGTCACCGGCTTGCGGCTGGCGCGCCCGCACATGGGAGAAATCGGCTGCCACCACCTGCACCCGGTGGCCGGCGCGCACCCACTCCCGCGCCAGGTAGTAGGGCCGGTACTCCATGCCCAGCGCCGGGCTGCCGGCGTAGTGGTTGAGGTAAAGGATGTTCATGACGGGAGATGCCGGTTGGCATCCAGCGCCCGAAGCTGGGCCAGGAAGGCGCTGACGCTGGGGCCGAACAGCGCGTTCTCGGCCACCCAGGCGTGGTTGGCCGCGGCGATGGTGTCCGCACGGTTCAACAGCGGCTGCAGATCAGCCACGGTGGGCAGGCTGCTGCCGACCGCGATCCAGCCGTTGTCGCCGTGTCGCACCAGTTCCCGGTTGGCCGGCAGGTCCGACAGGATGGGGATGCAGCCATGGGCCAGCGCCTCCAGCACCGACACCGAGACCGAATCGCTGGCCGGCAGGCTCACGTACCAGCGGGCCTGGGCATACCAGCCGGCCTGGGTGGTGGCGTCGACCCGGCCGATGAAGCGCACCCGGTCGGCCACGCCCAGGTCGGCCGCCTGCTGCTGCAGCGCCTGCGCCAGCGATCCGCTGTTGGCCACCACCAACTGGGCATCGGGCCAGGCGGCGGCCAGGCCGGCGAACAGCCGCAGCACACGGCCGGGGTCGTAGAGGGTCTCCAGGCCGCGGTTGGCGAAGACCAGGTGGTCCTGCTTGGCGCCGGGCGCCGGCGGCAGGGCCTCCAGGCCGAAGGGAAAGGTCATCACCTCGCCGGCACCCAACGCCCGCATGCGCTCTGCCATCACCTGGGAATCGCTGGTCGTCAGCACGCAGGCGCGCAGCACCCGCGTGGTCAGCCAGCGCAGCAGCGGGCTGCGGTCGGGCGTGACCAGGATGTCCGAGCCCCAGGCCGAGCCCACCAGCCGGCCCGGCGCGCCCAACAACCGGGTGGCCAGCCAGGCCAGCGTGCCGTGGGAAGTCAGGTAGTGGGCATGGATCCAGTCCGGCTGCGCCGTCTTCAGCCAGGCGGCCAGGCGCGGCAGCTGGCGCAGCAGGCCGGCGTTGCCGCCCTCGAAGTCGGGCCGGGTGTCCAGCGCCAGGCGGCGCGACGTTGGCACCAGGGCGTCAAAATCCGGCGCGAAGCCGCGTGACGACGCCGCCCACAGCTCCACCTGCGGCGCCAGCGCCCGCGCCCACTTCAGCAGGTGCGGGCTCTCGCCATCGCCCAGCAGCACCAGCTTCATGCGGGCTCCGCCGGGCGCGCCGCGGCCCAGGCCTCGTAATCGGCGCGCAAGCCGGGTTCGGCCTCCAGCCAGCGCTGGTCGCCAGTGCGGGCATCACCCACCACCACCGCCGGGTTGCCGGCGATCAGGCTGTGGGCCGGGTAGTCGCCCCGCAGCACGCTGCCGGCGCGCACGATGCAGCCGGCGCCCAGCGTGGTGCCCGGCTCCAGCAGGCTGTGCGGGCCGATGAAGCACCAGGGCCCGATGGCCACCGGCCCGGCCACCCAGCCTGGCCGCGGCTGGCCCGCCGGCCACAGCACATAGGCCTTGGCCAGCAGCCGCTGCGCCCGGTGCGAGCTGTGGGTGACGATGCTGACATGGTGGGTGATCTGCACGCCCTCGCCCACCGTCACGCCGCCGCTGGCCTCGATGAAGTTGAAGGCGCCGATGAACACATGGTCAGCCAGGGCCAGCCGGTCGTCATGCTCGATGCAGGTGCTGGGCGCGATGCGGGTGTGGGGCAGCCAGCGGCCCTGCGACAGCTCGCCGAACACCACACGGTGCAGCAGCAACTGCGCAATGCGCCGGCGCCAGCGGTTCAAGTGGCCACGCCAGGCGTTCATGGTGTCGCCCCCGCCACGGCTGGTGGCACATCCAATGGCCAGGTCGCCAGCCGGCTGAAGTACCAACCGAAGTACAGCGCCATCGCGCCCGACACCGCCCAGCCAGCCCCGGCCAGCCCGCCCCAGGCCAGGCCGCCGGCCAGCGCCGCCACGAACACCGCCTGCCCCACCAGGGCCAGCTTCAGCGCCCAGGCCTGGGCCTGCCAGGCCATCGTCACCACACCCAGCGGCGACGCGATGAAGTGCAGGCCGATGTAGACCGCCAGCGCCCGCGCCAGCAGGCCGGCATCGGCCCAGTCGGGCCCGAAGGCCCAGGTGAACAACGCGGGGCCCAGCCACCACAGCACGGCCACCAACGGCGCGGCCAGTGCAGCCAGCAGCAGCATGGTGCGCAGCACCAGGGCCCGACCGGCGGCGGTGCAGCCTCCCGCCTGGCCGCTGGCCGGCGTCAGCCGCGGGTACAGCGCCTGCGACACCGCGCCGCCCACCAGCGTGGCCGGCGCCTTCAGGTAGCGCAGCGCCAGACCCCAGGCACCGGCGGCCGCCGGCCCCAGGCTGCCGGCGATCAGGGCGACGGCCAGCGTGTCCTGCAGTGCGCCCAGGAAGGCATGGGGCGTGTTCAGGATCGGGAAGCTGCGGTGCAGCCGGGCGACGGACTGCCATTGCGTCCGCGCCGCCTGCGCCGGCCCGGGCCAGCCCAGCGCCGCCACCGCGGCCAGCGCTGCGGCAATGGGGGCGACGATCAGCCCCACCACCCCGGCATGCAGCAGGCCGGCCGCCAGTTGCAGCAACGCGCCGCCGCCGTGCTGCACCACACGGGCGACTGCCAGGCCGCGGAAGCGCTGGGCGCGGGTGGCGTTCAGCGTGGCCAGCGACACCAGGCCCAGCGCGCCCACCGCGGCGGGCAGCCACAGCGGCCAGGCCTGGCCCGACACCACCGCCCAGGCCACACCGCCGACCGCTGCCAACGCCATGCTGGCGACCAGCAGCCGCTGGCACAACGCACGCAGGGCGGTGGCCTCGGCCTCGTCGGCGGCCAGCGGCAGCGCGAACTCGTAGCGCGCGCAGGCCACCACCGCGGCATTGGCCGCCACCGCGGCGAACAGGTGGTAGACGCCGAACTCGGCCGGGCTGTAGAGCCGCGTCAGCCAGGGGCCCAGCAGCAGCGGCAGCGCCTGCGCCAGCAGGCCGCCGGCCAGCAGGGTGAGCACCGCGCGGCGCATGCGGATGGCGTGGCGCTCAGGCCGTGGCCATCGCCGTGGCGCAGGCCTGGGCCAGCGCGGCCACCACGCGGTCCTGGTCGGCCTCGGTGAGATCCGCGCTCATCGGCAGGCTCAGCACCCGCTGGCCAGCGGCGATGCTGTGCGGGTTGCAATCGGGGCAGCAGTCGGCGGCATAGGCCGGCTGGTGGTGCAGCGACTTGGGGTAGTGCACGGCCGTGGGCACGCCGGCGGCCTGCAGCGCGGCCTGCACGGCCGGGCGGTTGTCGACCATCACGGTGTACTGGGCCCAGACGCAATCGCGGTCCGGCCGCACCGCCAGCAGTTGCACTGGCGCGCCGCTGGCCAGGATCAGCCGGCTGTAGCGTGCAGCCAGGGCCTGGCGGCGCTCCAGCTCCCAGCTGAAGCGCGGCAGCTTGCCCAGGATGACGGCGCATTGCAGTGTGTCCATGCGCCCGCCCACGCCCACGCGGGTGTGGTGGTACCGGCCGCTCTGCCCATGCACGCGGATCTCGCGCATCGCCTGCGCCAGCGCGGCATCGATGGTGAACAGCGCGCCGCCGTCGCCATAGCAGCCCAGCGGCTTGCTGGGGAAGAAGCTGGTGGCGGCGATGGTGCTGACATTGCAGCTCTGCTTGCCCTGGTATGTCGCGCCAAAGCTCTGCGCGGCATCCTCGATCACGACCAGGTTGTGCCTGGCGGCGATGGCGTTGATCGCGTCCATGTCGGCCACCTGGCCGTACAGGCTGACCGGCATGATCGCCCGGGTGCGGGGCGTCACCTTGGCTTCGATCAGCGCTGCATCGATGTTGCAGGTGTCGGGCTGGATGTCCACGTAGACCGGCTTGCCGCCCAGCAGCACGATGACCTCGGCGGTGGCGGCAAAGGTGAACGGCGTGGTGATGACCTCGTCGCCCGGCTTCAGGCCGATGGCCATCAGCGCGATCAGCAGCGCCTCGGTGCCACTGGCCACCGCCACGCAGTGGGCGGCGCCGGTGCGCGCTGCCAGGGCCTGCTCCATCTCCTTCACCTCGGGGCCCATGATGTACTGGCCGTGGTCCAGCACCCGCTGGATGCGGGCGTCGATGTCGGCCTTCAGCGCGGTGTACTGGGTCTTGAGGTCGGTGAATTGCATGGGGTTCAGTCGATCAGGGTCAGCTGGTTGCCGGCCAGGCGGTAGCGCTCGCCGGTGGCGGGGCAGGCAGCCTCGGCGTCGCCGTGCAGCGGCAGGGCCAGGCGCTCGCCATGCCGGCTCATCCAGCCGATCTGCTTCGCCGGGACGCCCACCATCAGCGCGAAGTCGGGCACATCGCGGCTGACCACGGCGCCGGCGCCGACGAAGGCATGCGCGCCGACCGTGGTGCCGCAGACGATGGTGCAGTTGGCGCCCAGCGTGGCGCCACGGCGGACCAGCGTGCGCCGGTACTCGTTCTTGCGCACCACCGCGCTGCGCGGGTTGTGCACGTTGGTGAACACCATGCTGGGGCCGCAGAACACGTCGTCCTCCAACGTCACCGCGTCGTAGACGCTGACGTTGTTCTGGATCTTGACGTTGTCGCCGATCACCACGTCGTTGCCCACGAACACGCCCTGGCCGAGGCTGCAGCCGCGCCCGATGCGGGCGCCGCCCGAGATGTGCACCCAGTGCCAGACGCGGCAGCCCTCGCCGAGCTGGGCACCGTCGTCGACGATGGCGCTGGGGTGGATGGTGGTCGTTGCCATCAGTATTCGAGGGGCAGGTTGACCTTGGCGCCATCGCGCGCGCTGCGGTACATGGCGATCAGCAGTTCCAGCGACTTCAAGCCCTCGCGGCCATCGGTCTCGGGCTCGCACTCGCCACGCAGCGTGCGGATCACGTTGTCGTAGTACAGCGGGTGGCCATGGCCGTAGACCGAGGTGGTCTGGTAGCTTGCATCGTCCAGGCCGGCGTCCATGGCGTGCGGTTCGGCAAACTCCCAGTGCTCGACCTTGTTCACCGCCACACCGCCGATGCGCACGCTGCCGTGCTCGCCCAGCACGGTGATCGAGCCTTCCAGGTTCTTCGGGTGCGTCAGCATGGTGACATTGACCGAGCCCATCGCGCCATTGCGCCAGCGCAGCGCGGCCACGCCGGTGTCTTCCACCTCGATGTGGCGGGCCAGGGTGCCGGTGTAGGCCATCACGCTCTCCACCGGGCCGACCAGCCAGTCCAGCAGGTCGATGTAGTGGCTGGCCTGGTTCATGAAGGCGCCGCCGTCGAACTCCCAGGTGCCACGCCAGGCGGCCGAGTCGTAGTAGCTCTGCGGCCGGCTCCAGAACACGTTGACGGTGACCATGTACAGCCGGCCGAAGCGCCCGGCCTGCAGCGCCTGGCGCAGCAGTTGCAGCGTGCGGTTGCGGCGGTTCTGCTTGACGACGAACAGCCGCACCCGGGCTTCGTCGCAGGCCTTGACCATGGCCAGGCCGTCGGCCCAGCGGGTGGCCATCGGCTTTTCGGTCATCACATGCAGGCCGGCCTGGGCGGCCTCGGTCACCTGGCGGGCATGCAGGCCGCTGGGCGTGGCCAGCACCACGCAGTCGGCGGCCGATTCGGCCAGCATCTGCTCGTAGCGGGCGAAACCGCGGGCGCCGGTCTTCTGCACCGCCGCCGCCAGCGCGGCGGGGTCGGAGTCGCACACCGCCACCAGTTCGGCCCGGTCGGCATGGCGCGCGATCGATTCCATGTGGTTGGCCGCAATGCGGCCGCAGCCGGCCAGGGCAAAGCGCAGCTTGCGGTCGGTGATGGCGGGATGGTGCAGGTGCATGGGGCGGTGGCGAGGCGCCGGCTGCAGGGATCGGCAGCGGGCACGCAGGGGGCATGGGCCGGTGGCCCAGGGTGCGCAATTATCGCGCAGGGGTGCTGCCGGCCCGGCGGGCCGTGGGCCGCGACGGCGCACTGCCTACAATTTGCGGTTTCCCCCGAGCCCGGCCCGCCCCATGACCACCCCCCACGCACCGCACGCCCCCACCCTCGAGCCGGGCGCCGACGAGAACAAGCTGGTGACCGAGCGGCGCGAGAAGCTGGCCGCCCTGCGCGCCCAGCACCAGGCCGCGGGCACCGCCGTCTTCCCCAACGATTTCAAGCCCACGCACCACGCCGCCGACCTGCAGGCGCAGTACGGCGCACTCGACAACGAGTCGCTGGAGCCGCAGGGCATCGCCGTGGCCCTGGCCGGTCGCATGATGCTCAAGCGCATCATGGGCAAGGCCAGCTTCGCGACGGTGCAGGACGGCTCGTTCGGCACCACCCACGGCCGCATCCAGCTGTTCATCAGCCGTGATGCGCTGGGCGAGGCGGCCTACGACGCCTTCAAGCACAGCGACCTGGGCGACATCCTGGGTGCCAGCGGCACGCTGTTCAAGACCCGCACCGGCGAGCTGTCGGTCAAGGTGACCAGCCTGCGTCTGCTGACCAAGAGCCTGCGGCCGCTGCCCGACAAGTTCCACGGCATGGCCGACCAGGAGCAGAAGTACCGCCAGCGCTATGTCGACCTGATCGCCGATGAGCATGCCCGCACCCGCTTCGTGGCCCGCAGCAAGGCCGTCAGCTCGATCCGCGGCTTCATGGTGGACCACGGCTTCCTGGAGGTGGAGACGCCGATGCTGCACCCCATCCCCGGCGGTGCCAATGCCAAGCCCTTCATCACCCACCACAACGCGCTGGACCAGGAAATGTTCCTGCGCATCGCGCCCGAGCTGTACCTCAAGCGCCTGCTGGTGGGCGGCTTCGAGCGGGTGTTCGAGATCAACCGCAACTTCCGCAACGAGGGGATCAGCGTCCGCCACAACCCCGAGTTCACGATGATGGAGTTCTATGCGGCCTACTGGACGCACCATGATCTGATGGACTTCACCGAATCGCTGCTGCGCCATGCGGCGGTGGCCGCCACCGGCTCGGCCGCGGTGACCTATGCCGGCAAGCCGGTGGCGCTGGACCAGCCGTTTGCCCGGCTGAGCGTGCGCGACAGCCTGGTGGCGCATGCCGGGCTGACGCCCGAGCAAGCCGACTCGGCCGACGCCGTGCACGCCGCCCTGAAGGCGCTGGGCGAGGAGCCGCCCAAGCACTGGGGCCTGTCGCAGCTGCAGTTCGGCCTGTTCGAGGCGGCGGTGGAAGACAAGCTGTGGCAGCCCACCTTCATCATCGACTACCCGGTGGAAGTGAGCCCGCTGGCCCGCGCCTCCGACAGCAACCCGGGCATCACCGAGCGCTTCGAGCTGTTCATCACCGGCCGCGAGTTCGGCAACGGCTTCAGCGAGCTGAACGACGCCGAGGACCAGGCCGCCCGCTTCCAGGCCCAGGTGGCCAACAAGGATGCCGGGGACGAGGAGGCGATGTACTACGACGCCGACTTCATCCGCGCGCTGGAGTACGGCATGCCACCGGCCGGTGGTTGCGGCATCGGCATCGACCGCCTGATGATGCTGATCACCGACAGCGCCAGCATCCGCGACGTGATCCTGTTCCCCGCGCTGCGGCGCGAAGGCTGAGCCGGAGCGGGGCAGCACCATGACCACGCCCCGCCTCGACGACCTGACCGCCATCCACCAGGCCTGCTGGCAGCAGCTGGCCGCCAGCACCCGGGACAAGGCCCATGCCTGGCGGGTGATGGGCCTGGCCACGGTGGACGGCGATGTGGCGGATCTGCGCAGCGTGGTGCTGCGCGAGGTCGATGTCGACACCCGTACGCTGATGTTCTTCACCGACGCCCGCTCGTCCAAGGTGGCGCAGATCAGGTCGCAACCCCAGGCGGCCCTGCTCTTCTGGAGCCCGGCGCTGGGCTGGCAGCTGCGGCTGCGGGTGCGGCTGGCGCTGGACACCAGCGGGCTGGCGGTCTCGTCGCGCTGGGCCCGGCTGAAGATGAGCCCCGCGGCGCAGGACTACCTGTCGCCGCTGCCGCCGGGCGCGCCGCTGACCGGTGGCACGCCGCCGCCCGCGCCCGACCGCGACAGCCGCAACCACTTTGCCGTGGTGCGGGCCGATGTCCAGAGGATGGACTGGCTGGAACTGCACCCGGAAGGCCACCGCCGGGCGCTGTTCGACGCCGACGGCAACGGCCACTGGGTCACCCCGTAGGCCGCCGAAGGCTCAGGCCCGCTTGAACGCCGGCTTGCGCTTGTTGAGGAAGGCGTCCATGCCTTCCTTCTGGTCGGCGGTGCCGAACAGCGCGTGGAACAGGCGACGTTCCACCAGGATGCCGTCGTTCAGCCCGCCCTCGTAGGCGCGGTTCACGCACTCCTTGGCCGCCAGCACGCTGGGGCCGCCCAGGGCATTGATGGCGGCGGCGGCGCCCAGCGCCTCGTCCAGCAGCTTGTCGGCGGGCACGATGCGCGAGACCAGACCGGCACGCTCGGCTTCCACCGCATCCATCATGCGGGCGGTCAGCACCAGGTCCATGGCCTTGGCCTTGCCGATGGCCCGCGGCAGGCGCTGCGTGCCGCCGGCGCCGGGGATGATGCCCAGCTTGATCTCGGGCTGGCCGAACTTGGCCGTGTCGGCGGCGATCACGATGTCGCACATCATCGCCAGCTCGCAGCCGCCGCCCAGCGCGAAGCCGGCCACCGCCGCGATCACCGGCTTGCGGATCGTGCGGATGGTCTCCCAGTTGCGGGTGATCAGGTCGCTGGTGTAGGCGCTGACGAAGTCATGCTGGGCCAGCACGCCGATGTCGGCGCCGGCGGCAAAGGCCTTCTCGCTGCCGGTGATCACGATGGCGCCGATGCCGGCGTCGGCATCGAAGGCCTTCAGCGCCGCGCCCAGCTCGTCCATCAGGCCGTCGTTCAGCGCATTCAGCGCCTTGGGCCGGTTCAGGGTGATCAGGCCGGTGCGCACGGCGCCGTCGCCGCGCACGTCAACCAGTATGTTCTCGTAGCTCATGGTGTCTCCGCAGGAGTCTTGCAACAGGTGCGCCGCAATCTAACCGATCGCCGGCGGGCTATTTCGCCGGGGCGGCCTGCATCGGCGGCTGCTCCAGCGCCAGGTCGATCCAGTTGTCGCCACCATCGCGGATCAGGATGCGCACCGGCAGGTACTGCAGCGTCGGCGCGATCCAGATCTCGGGCGTCAGGTCGCCAGCGGCCGCCGCGCGCCGCGGCTTCAGGTGGAAGGTGGGCACCTCGCCGAAGGGGAAGCGCAGCGTCTCCTCGCCCACCACGTCGTAGATCCAGCGCTCGAGCTTGCGGCTGATGGCCAGCGGCATCTCCACCGCGCCGCCCACCCGCAGCTTGTGCGGCTGGGTGGTGAACAGCCAGGTCAGCTGCACGAACTGGCTGGCCTCGTCCTGCGCGCCGGGCTGCTGCGGCACTTCCTTGCCGTCGGACAGCACCACCAGATCGGGCCCGAAGCGCAGCTGCCAGCGCCGCGGGCTGCGGAACAGCACCTTCTGCTCGCCGTCGAAGCGCCGCGGCGCCAGGCCCTGGGCGGTGAGCTCGCCCTCGCTGGTGATGTGGCGCGACAGCACCGGCCCGATCGCCGTGGACAGGTGCACCTGGTAGCGGCTGCCCTGGCGCAGCCACTCGACCTGGGCCGCGCCTTCCACCGGGCCACGGTAGTTGCCAAGCAGCTTGTAGCTGAGCCGGGTGGAGGGTGGCCAGGCGAAGGCCGGCGCGGCGGCCGAGGCGGCGGCATCGGCCACGGCCACGGCAGCGGTGGCCGGCGCAGGCGGTGCAGCCAGCGCCGGCAACTGGTCGGGCACCGGCACGGCGGCGGCCGCGGCCAGCGCGGCGCTGGCCGCGGTCGACGCGCGGGGCTCGGGCTCGGGGGCCGCCTCCGGCACGGCGGGCACAGCCTGCGCCAGCAC
>NZ_BJCL01000005.1 GCF_005403045.1 Pseudaquabacterium pictum | reverse complement strand
CCGCGCAGGCCGCTGCGGCCCCGCACCGCCCGGCTGCCGCCGACCGCCTGCTGCGCGAACTGGACGGCCGGCTCGCCCGCCGCGAGGCCCTGCAGCGCCAGGCCCGCGAGGCCGCGTCGCCGCTGGGCCGCAGCGTGTCGCTGCAACTGCGCGATGCCAACCTGCGGGCAGCGCTGGAGGGCCTGTCGCGCGGCACCGGGCTGAACATCGTCATCGACAGCGATGTGCGGCGCGATCTCAAGGTGAGCCTGCATGTGCAGGACGCGCCGCTGGGCGACGTGATCGACATGCTGCTGCTGCAGAACCAGCTGGCGCGCCGCAGCATCAACGCCAACGCGCTGCTGGTCTACCCCGCCACGGCCGCCAAGCTGCGCGACTACCAGGAGCTGTCGGTGCGCACCTTCCAGGTGTCCAACGCCGACATCAAGCAGGCCGCCAACGCGCTGCGCACCCTGCTGAAGGTGCGCGACCTGGTGATCGACGAGCGCGCCGGCACGATCCAGATGCGCGACACGCCCGACACCCTGGCGGTGGCCGAGCGCATGCTGCGCGCCCAGGAGCAGGCCGAGCCCGAGGTGATGCTGGAGGTGGAGGTGCTGGAGGTCTCGCGCGACCGGCTCAGCACGCTGGGCCTGCAGTTCCCCGCCAGCATCGGGCTGTCCACCCCCGGCGGCAATGGCAGCGGCGGCAGCCTGACGGTGGGCGACCTGCGCGCGCTGTCGGCCAACCAGCTGCTGGTCACGCCCTTGTCGTTGGGGCTGAACCTGCGCCTGTCCGACACCGACGCCAACCTGCTGGCCAGTCCGCGCATCCGCACCAAGCAGCGCGAGAAGGCGCGGGTGATGATCGGCGACAAGGTGCCGGTGATCACCAACAGCGTGACGCCGGTGCAGAGCGGCAGTGCCGTGGTCACCGGCACGGTGCAGTACCTGGATGTGGGCATCAAGCTGGAAGTGGAGCCGGAGGTGCATGCCGACCACCAGGTCAGCATCCGCATGAACCTGGAGGTGAGCAACATCGCCCGCGAGATCGCCGGTCCCGCCGGCTCGCTGGCCTACCAGATCGGCAGCCGCAACGCCCAGACCACGCTGCGCCTGCGCGATGGCGAGACCCAGGTGCTGGCCGGCCTGATCAGCGACCAGGCGCGCAACACCGCGTCCAAGCTGCCGCTGCTGGGCCAGGCACCGCTGCTGGGGCGGCTGTTCTCCAGCGACAACGGCAACAACAGCAAGAGCGAGATCGTGCTGTCGATCACGCCGCGCATCATCCGGCCGCTGACGGCGCTGCCGGACGACCTGGCCACCATCCCGTCGGGCACCGAGGCCCAGGTGCGTGCCCGGCCGCTGGCGCTGGAGCGCGCGGCCGGCACCGAGACCACGCCGCTGCGCCTGGACATGGGACGCCAGCCGGGCAGCCCGCCTGCTGCGGCTGCCACCACCACCCCCGACACCGCCGCCACCGGCGCGGCCACGGCACCCCGCCCTCCGGGCGCGTTGGCAGATCCGGCGGCTGGCGCCGTCGCCACACCGCCGCGGCGCACCCGGCCGGCCGAGGCGCTGCCGCTGCCAGCGGTGCCCGGCGCATGAGCCGGCCACCGCGGCCGCGCCCGCGCGGCTTCACGCTGATCGAGCTGGTGGTGGCGCTGGCGCTGCTGGGCCTGCTGGCCATGACCGCGCTGCCGCTGGCCGAGCTGACCCGCCAGCGCAGCCAGGAGACCGAGCTGCGGCGGGCGCTGCGCGACCTGCGCGGCGCGCTCGACGCCTGGCGTGCGGCGGTGGAGGCCGGGCAGATCGCCCGTGCGCCCGGCCAGAGTCCCTGGCCGCCCGACCTGCAGGTGCTGGTCGACGGCGTGGCCGACCAGCGCAGCCCCGGCGGCGGTCGCCTGGTCTTTCTGCGCCGCCTGCCGCGCGACCCCTTCGCCGATCCCACGCTGCCGGCCGAGGCCACCTGGCGCCTGCGCGCCAGCGACAGCCCCGCCGCCGACCCGCGGCCCGGCCGGGATGTGTTCGACGTGCGGTCGAGCAGCCCGCGCGTGGCCATCGACGGCAGCCTGTACGCCAGCTGGTGAGCTCGGCCATGGCACCCCGCACACCGCACCCCCGCCATGCCCCGGCCGCCGGCTTCACCCTGGTGGAGCTGATCGTGGTGCTGGCCATCATCGGCAGCCTGCTGACGCTGGCCGTGCCGCGCTACTTCAGCGCCCTCGACCAGGGCCGCCTGGCGGTGCAGGCCGCCAACCGCCACAGCCTGCGCGACGCCATCGACAAGCACCACGCCGACCACGGCCGCTACCCCGACACGCTGGACGACCTGGTGCAGCGGCGCTACCTGCGCGAACTGCCGGTGGACCCGGTGAGCGGGCGGGCCGACTGGCGCCTCGTGCCACCACCGGCCGGCCAGGCTGGCCGCGTCTATGACGTGCTGCCCATGCCCGTGGCCGACAACGCCGGCACCGGCCAGGGCGACGTCCCGGCCGACGAGACCACCGGCCCGGCACCTGCTGCCGCGGCGGAGTTCCGCAATGCCCCGCCCGCACGCTGAGCGCGGCGCCGCCCTGCTGGCCGTGCTGCTGGCGGTGCTGCTGCTGGGCATGCTGCAGCATGCCGCGCTGTCCACCGCCGCGGTGGACCGCCAGCGCGAGCGCGAGGCCGAGCTGCTGTTCATCGGCGCGCAGTTCGAGCGCGCCATCGCGTCCTATGTGCAGGCCAGCCCGCGGGGTGCCGCGCAGTGGCCACGCGACTTCGACGACCTGCTGGCCGACCGCCGCTTTCCGCAGCCGGTGGCGCACCTGCGCCGGCTGTGGCGCGACCCGTTCACCGGCGCGGCCGACTGGGTGCCGATCCGCGTCGGCAACACGCTGGTGGGCGTGCATTCGCGTGCCCAGGTGGTGCCGCTGCGCACGCAGGGCTTCGGCGCCGGCCAGGGCGCCTTCGCGGCGGCACGCAGCGTGGCCGACTGGCGCTTCGTGCACACCGGCGTGGCGGCACCGCTGGCGCTGCCGGCGCCGGTGACACCCGCCGCCCCGGGCCTGCGCTAGCCGGGCTGGCGCCAGCCAGCCCGGCGCTGGCGCGACGCAGCGCAGGTCAGTCCGGCACGCGCGGGCCGCGCCAGGTGCCCAGCGGCTGGTCGCCGCCCGGCGCGGGCCGCACCAGCCGGGCCTCCCACACCCCATGGCGCTGCCGCGGGCCGAAGGAGATCGGCGGCAGCACACCGGTCTGGAAGTTGCGCAACGATTCCAGGCCACGCTGCAGGCCGTCACGGCTGAGTGTGCGGCCGGTGCGGCGCAGGCCTTCCAGGGTGGCGCAGGCCGCGGCATAGGCCTGGCTCTGCAGGGCCGGCAGCTGCGGCCGCGCGCCGATGGCCTGCAGGTCGGCCAGGAAGGCGGCCGGCGCCAGGGCGTCGGCCTGGGGTGTGGTGGTGGTCAGCCGCAGACGGCTGCGCAGGTCGGCCGGCCAGCGTTGCGGGGCGCTGCCGGCCTGCGACTGGCTGGCGTGGATCGGCAGCGATGGCGCCTCGCGCGCCACCGTGCCGGCCACCGCCTCCAGCGCGTCGGCCGGCGCCAGCACCACCAGGGCGTCGGGCGGCGTGTGCCGCAGCGCCTCGGTGAGGGCCGGCACCAGTGCGGCGGGCTGCGCCGGCCAGGCCAAGGTGCTGACCTGCAGGCCCGGGTATTGCGCCGCCTGGGCACGCAATGCCTCGGCGGCCAGCGGCGCCACGGTGTCGCCGCCCGCCACCAGCAGCAGCCGGCCGGTGCGACCGGGCAGGCCGTCGGCGATGGCGTCGACCATCACCCGCGCCTGGTTGCCCAGCAGCGGGGCGATGCCGAACCAATGCGGCGGCGCGCCGTCGAGCTCGGCCGCCTGGCCCAGGGCGCCGATGACCGGCAGCCCGGGCAGGCGCTGCGCCAGTGCCCGCGCATCCAGCTGCGGCCACCAGGGCGCCACCAGCGCCAGGTGGTCGTCGGCCAGCGCGGCGGCCTGCAGGGCCTGCGGGTCGGCATGGCTGTCGTGCACCGTGAGCGTGACCTGCCGGCCGAAGATCGCGCTGCCGGCGGCCCGCGCCAGGCAGGCCTCGATGCCCTGGCGCAGGGCCTGGCCCAGCGCGGCCTGCGGGCCGGTGAGCGGCAGCGCCGTGGCCAGGCGCACGGTGTCGGCGCTGACGCCGGCTTCGGCGTCGGCATCGGTGCCCACGACGCGCAAGTAGGCCACCAGGTCCGCCGCCTCGCGCGGGCCAAGCTGGAAGCGCGGCATGGCCGCACCCAGCGGCTGGCCGTCGGCACCCAGGCCGTTGCGCACGGCACGCAGCAGGCTGGCCTCGTCGTGGGCCGGCCGGGCCAGCAGGCCGGCGCCGGCGGCACGGCCCTGGGTCAGCACCGACCAGCGCAGCGGCGGCGCGGCGGCGCCACCTTCGCGCTGCCCCTGGCCCTGCACACCGTGGCAGCGGGCACAGGCCACCCGCTCGCCGCTGAGCGGCACGCCACCACCGATCTGCGCCTGCAGATCACCGCCCTGGCGGTTCAGACCCAGCTGGAACAGGCGCTTGCCGGCCCGCTGTGCGGCCAGGTCGGCGCTGGCGGGCACCTGGGCGGCCGCAGACCATGGCAGCAGCAGCGACAGCACCAGTGTCGCCAGCCCACGCCCAGCTGGCCGGCCGGCGGTGTTCACAGCAGCTTGCGCACCGCCGCGGCGATGGCCTCGGGCGGCGCCAGCGCATGCAGCTTCAGCCAGGCGCCGGTGCGGTCGTTGCCCGCCCACAGCACGGCCAGGTGCTGCTCCTTCTCGGGCACGTACAGGCCCAGGCGGTGCAGCACCCAGTCGACGTTCTCCTTCTTGCCCGTGACGAAGCTCCAGCCCGGACCGGCGCCGTGGCGGCGGGCATAGGCTTCCAGCACCTCCGGCGTGTCGGCCACCGGATCGACGCTGATCGACACCAGCTGCACCGGTGTCTTCAGCTCGCCGGCCAGCAGCTGCTGGGCCTGCACCAGGTTGTGGGTCACCGGCGAGCACACATCGCGGCACTGGGTGAAGAAGGCGCTGACCAGCACCACCCGGCCCTTGATCAGGTCGTCGTAGAAGCGCACGCGGCCACGGTCCTGGGTCAGCACCGGCAGGTTGGTGAAGTGGCCTGCCGCCCCGTCCTTGCCGGTGGCCAGCACCACCGGGCTGGCACTGCGGGTCTGCTCCCCGGCCAGGCGCTGCAGCGGGCGCCATGCCGGTGGCAGCGCGGCGCTGGCGGCCGGCGCCGGCGCCGCGTTGCTGGCCACGCGGTGCAGCAGCCCATGCGGCACCGCCACCGGCGCGGACCATGCCGCCCGCTGGGGCGGCAACGGGCCGGATGTGGCCCCACCGGACTTGCCGCCGGCACCCGGCAAGCGCTGCAGGATCGCCTGCGGCCCCGCCAGACCGTAGGCGCGGCTCCAGCGGCCGGTCTTGCCGTCGGCGATGTAGACCATCGGCGTGTGGTCGTCGATGGCACCGCCGGTGGGCAGGCCGAAGCCCTTGAGCACGGCATCGATGGCCGTGCGCGCGCCGGTCAGGAAGTGCCAGCCGTTCTGGATGCCGAACTTGGCGGCAAATCCGGCCAGGGTCTGCGGGCTGTCGGTCAGTGGATCGACCGAGACGGACAGCAGCAGAACATCCTGGCGGCCCTGGCGGCGCAGTTCGTCCTGCACCGACTTCAGCACGGCCGTCATCGGCGAGCACACCGTGGTGCAGCTGGTGAACACGAAGTTGACGAGCACCGTGCGGCCCTGCACCAGGTCACGCGACAGCCGGTGCTGGCGGTTGAACTGGTCGGTGACGGTGACATCGGGCACGTGGATGCGCAGGGGCGTGGCCAGGTCGGCTGCGGACGGCGGCGGCGGCGGCGCGGTGTTGGCGTGGTCGGCATGGGCGCCGGCCTGGCCCGCTGCCAGCAGGGCCGTCAGGCAGGCGGTGGTGCACAGCGCATGGCGCCAGGCGGCGGCGGATCGGAACAGGGGGCGCATGAACGGCTCGCGGAACAAGGGATGGATGGAGCGGCGGGGCCGCCGGCAAGGTCTCAGCGGCTGGCCGCCGCGGCCTCCTGCACCGTCAGGTCGGCGCTGGCGGCACGGTCGAAACCGATGCCCTGGGACGGGATCTGCGCCACCAGGCGCCAGCGGCCGGCGCGCGGGAAGCGCTGCGTCACGCTGTAGACCCCGGGCGCGGTCTCGCGCGCGGCCTGCCGTTGCTGCGACAGCCCTGGCAGCTCCAGCACCATCAGCTGCAGATCGGTCAGGCCGGTGACGGGCTGGCCGGTGCGCACATCGCGCACCGCCACGCTCAGCACATGCGCCGCACCGGTGTCGAGCGCGGCACCGCCGCCGGCGCCGGGCCAGCGGTAGTCCAGCGCCAGGGCCGTGCTGTCATCGACCCGTTCACCGGCCTCGAAGTCCAGACAGCGCACCAGGCGGGGCTGGTCCAGCAGCAGGGTCAGCGTGTAGCGGCCTCCACGGTCCAGGCTGAAGCGGCTGCGGTAGTCACCCGGCGCGGCCTCGCGCAGCGACCGGTCGAGCACCAGCAGGCCACGCGGCGACCGGCTGTAGGTGCGGTAGGTGCCCTGGGGCGCCATCATGCCCTCGGTGTAGTAGTACAGCGCGGTGTCGGCGCCGTTGGCGGCGATCACGCCATCGCCCTCGGGCGAGGGCGCCAGCATGTCGGCGCCGCTGATGTGCTCGCGGGCGGTGGCCGCCACCTTCTGGAACATCGGCACCTGGTTGGTGGCAAGCCGGCCTTCGGCCAGCGACGCCAGGTCCAGCAGGGTGACGCTGAGGCTGTCCAGCCCGCGCACGTAGCCGTAGCGGCGGCTGAACACCACCTGGTCGGGCTGGGCCACGGTGGCGGTGCGCCCCACCAGGCGGCCGCTGGCGGTGTCGAGCACCAGCAGTTCGCTGGCGGCCTCGCGCACCGCCACCAGGAAGCGGCCCGACGGATCGGTGCGCAGGGCCGAGACGCCGCGCTCGAACGGCAAGGCCGTCGGCGCCGCGGCGCCGGTCGGGTCGATGGCCCAGAGGCGGGTGTCGTTGACCGCCGCCACATAGGCCTGGCGTGCGAGCGGACTCCAGGCCACGAACACCGGCGTGCCTGGCACGCGGTGGCGCTGGCGCACCTGCAGCCCGTCGGCATCCAGCACGGTGACCTGGTCGTCATCGCTGCTGGTGACCACCAGCTGGCGGCCGTCGTCGGTCAGCACCAGGTTGTGCAGGCCACGCCCGATGCGGGCCTCGGCCACCACGGCCAGGCGGTCGACGTCGACGGTAACCAGGCGGTCGCTGCGGTCCATGGCCACATGGGCCTGGCGCTGGTCGGTGCCGACGACCAGGCGGCGCGGCTCGCCGTCGCCCAGCGCGACCGTGCCCAGCAGCCGGTAGCGCGTCATGTCGATCACGGCCAGGCTGCGCTGCTGCGGCAGTGTCACCAGCAGACGGTCACCCCCCTGGGCCAGGGCCCAGTCGCCGCCCACGCCCGGCAGGGTGATCAGCGACTCGAGCCGGGTGCTGCCCACCCCCACCTGCGGATTGATCACCGACACGCTGGCGTCGGCGTTCAGCGTCACCAGCAGGAAGCTGTTGAGGTCGCGGTCGGCGCGCTGGCTCAGCCGCCCCGCGGCGAAGCGCCGGGCCAGATCGGTGCAGGACTCGGCGCGCCCCTCGGTGCGGCGGCTCAGCCAGACGCGCGGCCGCAGGCCGCGCAGCGGGCTGCCGCTGGCGCCATCGGCCAAGGTCAGCCGCAGGTCGATGGGCGGCCCGGTGGGCACCTCGGCCGCATCCGGCGAGCCCAGGCTCAGGGACAGCGCGACGCCCGCTTCCTGCGCCGCCAGCCGCACCGGCAGCGGGTCGGCCGCCAGGGCGCTCCAAGCCGCCAGACCGGCGCCCAGCACCACCGCTGCCTGCCGCCACCGCTGCCAGAGCGAATCTCGATTCCACATATTCAGGATATTCAAACAACCATGCAGCAGCCGCAGCTCCGAATTATTTTGGAGCCAACATGCCGCCCACCAAATCCAAGGCCACAGGAAATCAACGCACCCACCACCAGCGATATTCAGCGAGCCCGCGCGAACAAAAGAACGGCAACCGCCAGGCAAACCCGCGGCCGGTCGTCGGACGGTTTGACAACAGGTGTCGCACGGGCCGGCAGGCGGTCCGTTTTTTCCGAAGACCTCTGCCTCTACGAACCCGATCTGGACACGGATGCAGCCAGACACCCCCCCGAATGCGGGGTTTTTTGCTCTTTTTGGCGTTTTCGCGTGATCTGAAAACAGCGAAATCGGCATAGGTTGCATTTTGTTGCACTCTCGTTCTGAACCATCGATCCCTTGTCGATGTGACGCGCGGCCCTGGGATGTTGGCGCCGATGGGCCGGCATGAATTCAATTCGAACAGTTTTGACCAGCCATTCCCGGGGGATCGCCGGCATTGCGTTTCACGAGGCCGCTGTTATTCTCGCCGCCGTTCGAAACAGAGGGTAAGGAATCATTCAATGCGTCATCCCAGAATTCACGGGCAATCCCGCCCAAACATGCCGCTGACAGCGTTGGCGGCAGCCGTGCTGGTGGCGGCGGTCGGCGTTGCACAGGCGCGGCCGGCGGGCACGGTGGTGGCCGACGTCGTCGCGCTGGACCAGCCGATCGTCTACAACCGCTTTGGCTCGTACAACCCGTACGGCATGGTCTATGCGCTCAAGCGCGACGTGGTCGACCTCGACACCGGCAAGACGCTGGACACCCCCGGCGTGGTGGCCAACCCTTGCCGCGTGGCGCTGCGCAGCGACAAGCGGCCGCGCCCGCTGGTGCTGCGCGGCAACATCGGCGACAAGCTGACGGTCAACTTCACCAACCTGCTGTGCGAGACCGCCTCCGGCGCCGGCGCCGACCGGCCGCTGACGCGCCTGGCATCGATGATGTTCCAGGGCCTCACCCATGACAGCAGCGTCGTCGGCTACAACGCCTTCGACCCCCGCGTCAGCGGCGCCGTGGGCATCGCCCCGGGCGCCAGCTTCACCTACCAGCTGCTGCTGCAGCGCGAGGGTGGCTTCCTGTTCCATGACAACGGCGCCCCGGCCGGTGGCCAGGCCGATGGCGGCTCGACCGGCATGGGTCTGTTCGGCGCGGTCAATGTGCAGCCGGCCGGTGCCGATGCCTACCGCAGCGAGGTGCGGGCCGAGGTGATGGCCGCCGCCCGTGCCCAGGCCGCCGCCGGCAAGGTGCTGAACTACGAGGCGGTGGACACCACCGGCGCCCTCACCGGCAAGGTCGGCACGCCGCTGCTGAACATGCACCAGGCCATCGGCACCAACCGCTGGCAGATCGTGCACACCGACCTGAACGCGGTGATCCAGAACTTCAGCTTCACGGCCGACAACTTCGCCGCCACCAACGAGAACTGGTTCCGCGAGTTCACCAGCATCTTCCAGGACGAGCTGAAGACGGTGCAGGCCTACGGCGCCGCGTTCGACGCCGACGGCGCCGGCTCGGGCGGGCGCGACGGCTTCGGCATCAACTACGGTGCCAGCGGCCTGGGCGCCATCGTCGCCGCCAACCGCGCGGGTGTCGGTCCGGCCGCCAACTGCGCCGAATGCGCGCTGGAGGACTTCTTCCTCACCAGCTGGGCCAACGGCGACCCGGCGATGATCGTCGGCCGCGACGCCAACGGCCAGGCCAAGCAGCTGTACCCCGACGACCCGGGCAACGTGCACCACGCCTACCAGGGCGACCCGGTCAAGTTCCGATCGATGCAGGCGGGCATCAAGGAAACGCATGTCTTCCACCTGCACGCCAACCAGTGGTTCAGCCAGAACGGTGGCGCGACAAGCGCCAACTTCCTGGACAGCCAGACCATCGGTCCGCGCCAGGCGCAGACCTACGAGATCGCCTTCCAGGGCGCCAACCGCAACCTGTCGGTGGGCGACGCGATCTACCACTGCCACATGTACCCGCACTTCGCCCAGGGCATGTGGGGCCTGTGGCGCAACCACGATGTGTTCGAGGACGGCACCCGCCGCCTGCCCGACGGCGAACTGGGCCAGGGCACCAACCCGCTGACGGGCGTCACCGTCGGCGGTGCGTTCTCGCCGGCCGTGGTGCCGATCCGCAACCGCGCCCTGCCGCCGGCGCCCACCTACGGCACCGCGGCCACGCCCGGCTACCCGTTCTTCGTCGCCGGCTCCGCCGGCCACCGGCCGCCGCAGCCGCCGCTGGACCTGGCCGCCGAGAGCCGCCTGGGCCCCACCGGCCTGGGCCGCCATGTCATCAACGCCGGCACCCGCGTGCTGGGCGCGGGTGTGGCCGCCGGCGACATGTCGGTGGTGCTGACATCGGCCGAGCTGCAGCTGCTGCCGGAAGAAGGCACGCCGCTGGAGCGGGCAGCCATGGCCTTCCACGCCAATGCCAACGGCTTTGCGTCGAAGACCGCCGACGGCACGGCCGCCACCTTCCGGGTCAACGGCAGGCCGGCGCAGCCGGGTGCGCCGTTCGCCGACCCCTGCCCCGCCACCGCGCCGCTGCGCCGCTATGACGTGTCGGCGGTGCAGCTGGACCTGGTGGTCAACAAGGCCGGCTGGCATGACCCGCAGGCCCGCATCAACGTGCTGACCAGCGACGTGGCCGCCTACGAGGGACAGAAGCGCACCGCCGATCCGTTCTTCTTCCGCGCCCAGTCGGGCGAGTGCATCGAATTCCGCCACCAGAACCGGCTGCCCTACGAGCTGGAGAAGGACGACTTCCAGGTCAAGGTGCCCACCGACACCCTGGGCCAGCACATCCACCTGGTGAAGTTCGACGTCATGGCCTCCGACGGCGGCGGCAACGGCTTCAACTATGAAGACGGCACCTTCGCCAAGAAGGCGCTGATCGAGCGTGCCACGGCCGCGCTGGCGCCTGCCGGGAAGCTCAAGCGCACCAATGCCGATGGGTCCGTGGTCGACCTGACCGCCCAGCGTGCCAGCATCCTGCCGGTGCCCGAGGCCATCGACTACCAGACCACCATCCAGCGCTGGTGGGCCGACGAGCTGTTCGACGGCGCCGGCAAAGACCGCACGCTGCGCACGGTGTTCACCCACGACCACTTCCAGGCCAGCAACATCCAGCAGCACGGCTTCTATGCCGCGCTGGTCGTCGAGCCCAAGGGCGCGCGCTGGCTCAAGCCCGATGGCAGCCCGCTGACCACCGGCGTGGGCCCCGAGGCGGTGATCGTGGGCGCGGCCGACCAGGCCACCCATCCCGACTTCCGCGAGTTCCTGCTGGCCAGCGCCGACTTCTCGCTGCTGTACCGGCCCGATGGCACGCCGGTGGACCCGCCGGAAAAGCCCGAGCTGCTGTCGGCACACCACCACAACCCGTACCTGGTCAACTACAAGAATGAGCCGATCCCGCTGCGCCTGTCGTCCAACGGCGACAGCAGCGGCCTGTACACCGACGCGCGCGGCGACACGGCCAACATCTTCAGTTCGAAGGTGCATGGCGATCCGTTCACGCCGGTGTTCAAGGCCTACGAAGGCGACCGGGTGCAGTTCAAGCTGATCCACGGCGCGCAGGAGGTGCAGCACAGCTTCACCGTGCACGGCCAGCGCTGGCGCCGCCAGGTGGGCGATGCCTCGGCACCGTATGTCGGCGCCCAGGAACTCGGCATCTCCGAGCACATGGAGCTGGACATCGGCAAGCTGCCCCAGGTGACCGGCGGCGCGAAGATCAACGACTACCTGTACCACTACGGCACCACCGATGCGCTGTGGAACGGCAGCTGGGGCATCCTGCGCACCTATGCCGACAAGAACGTGGTGGACAACACCACCGGTGCCCTGGTCGGCGGGATGCTGCAGCCGTTGGCCACCAATTTGGTGAGCTCGCTGACCCAGGTCACCACCGGCCTGCTCGGCGGGGTGGGTGGCCTGGTCGGTGGCCTGCTCAACACCACAGTCAGCACGCTGGGCGCCAATGGCTGCCCGGTGGGCTCGCCCGCACGGGCCTACCAGCTGGAGGTGTGGGCCGCCCGCGACCTGCTGCCCGGTGGCGCGCTGAAGTACAACGCCCGCGCCGGCATCACCGACCCGACGGCGCTGATGTACGTGCCGGCGGTGGACGTGGCCGCCCTGCGCGCCGGCACCAAGCAGCCCGAGCCGCTGGTGATGCGCGCCAATGCAGGCGACTGCGTGACGGTGACGGTGACCAACCGCCTGCCCGCTAACCTGCCGGTGCCCGATCTGCCAGGCGATGCGCCGATGCCGAAGCTGGTGTCGCTGAACGTCGACCAGATCAAGCCGTCACACCGCGTGGGCCTGCACCCGACGCTGATGAGCTACGACCCGCGCACCAGCGACGGTGCCAACGTGGGCTACAACCCCGACACCCTGGTGGGCCCGGGCCAGACACGCAACTACGTCTGGTACGCCGGCAAGCTGAACTTCGACCTGCTGTCGGGCACCTTCAAGGGCGGCGAGCCGATCGAGTACGGCGCCGTGCCGCTGCGGTCCATGGGCGACGTGGTCAAGCATGGTGCGCAGGGCCTGATCGGTGCGCTGATCGTCGAACCCCAGGGGTCCACCTACTGGAACGAGGCCGGCACCGCGCAGATCAACGGCTTCGGGACCCGGGCGCTGATCAAGACGGGCAGCAGTTCCGCCCTGACGCTGAACGGCTCGGTGGCATCGCCGGTGCTCAAGGCCACGACCCAGACCACGGCCACCAGCACCACGGGCGGCGGTGCCAACAGCTTCCGCGAGTTCGTGCTGATGTACCAGGACGGCCTGAACCTGCGGCTGGGCGCTGCGGCCGCGTCGACCGCCATCCCCGAGCACTATGTGGGCGATGACAGCTACGACTTCGGCGAACGTGCGCTGAACTACGGCACCGAACCGCTGTGGACCCGCATCGACTACAGCGGCCAGTCGGCCGGCTGCACGCAGGCCACCGTGGTCGCCGACGACATCAATCCGTGCCGCCTGCAGGCCACGCTGATGGTCGACAACGACGCCCGTCTGCCGATCG
This sequence comes from Pseudaquabacterium pictum, assembly GCF_005403045.1. Lineage (GTDB taxonomy): Bacteria > Pseudomonadota > Gammaproteobacteria > Burkholderiales > Burkholderiaceae_C > Pseudaquabacterium > Pseudaquabacterium pictum. Next base: position 326,297 of record NZ_BJCL01000005.1, on the reverse strand, counting down.
GCCTGCGCGGTGCCCCGGTGGCCACGCCGGTGTTCAGCGCCAAGGCCGGTGACCAGGTGCGCTTCCGCGTGCTGCAGTCGGATGGCCGTGCGCGTCAGCACAGCTTCCGGGTGCTGGGCCACGACTACGCCGACATGGGCATCGAGCACTTCGTCAACCCCGGCAACAGCCTGATCACCGTCGGCAAGGGCGTCACCGCCAACCTGTACGGCGGCGCCAAGCGGGGCTACTGGCAATACCGTGACGGCCCGAACACCATGGTCAACACCGGCGTGTGGGGTCTGTTCAAGGTGGATTGACCACCCGCCCGCCCTGGCCGCCCGATCTCCTCGGGAGGCCAGGGTCCGGGTTCAGCCTGCCGGCAGGCTGCTGCGCACCACCCGGCCGCCCTGCATCAGCAGGCGGATGCCGGTGGCAGGGCTGGCCAGCATGTCCAAGCTGGCGGTCGGGTCGCCGTCGACGACCAGCAGGTCGGCCCAGGCGCCGGGCAGCAGCTGGCCGATGCGGCCTTCGGCGCGCAGCAGCTGCGCGGCCACGATAGTCGCGCTCTGCAGCACCGCCACCGGGCCCATGGCCTGCAGGCGGATGCCGAACTCGGCGTTCTGCTGCGCATGCATGTGGCCCAGCAGATCGGTGCCGAAGACCACCGGCACGCCTTCGGCCCGGGCGATGCGCACCGACTCCAGCCCGGCCGCGCGCACCTTGGCCAGCTTGGCCAGCATCTCGGCCGTCCAGCCCAGGCGTTCGCCCTCGGTGGCCAGCGCGGTGTAGGTCACCAGCGTGGGCACCAGGTAGGCGCCGTGTTCCTTCATCACCCGGGCGGTGGCCACATCCAGCAGGTTGCCGTGTTCGATGCTGCGCACGCCGGCCTGCACCGCGCGGGTGATGGCGCGGGGCGAATAGGCATGGGCCATGGCATACAGGTTGGCGGCCTCGGCCTCTTCCACCGCGGCGCGCAGTTCCTCCAGCGAGAACTGGGTGCCTTCCAGCGGATCGGTGGGGCTGGAGACGCCGCCGCCGGCCATGATCTTGATCTGGTTGGCGCCGGTGCGCACCTGCTCGCGCACCGCCCGCCGCACCTCGCCCACGCCGTCGCAGATGGCACCCACCAGGCCCAAACCGGCGCAGCTGCAGAACCAGTTGCGCTGGCGCACGCCCTTGGGCCGCTGGTCGGCATGGCCGCCGGTCTGGCTGATCGGCGCGCCGGCGATGAACAGGCGCGGGCCTTCGAAGATGCCGCGGGCCTGCGCTTCCTGCAGGCCGTAGTCGGCCCCGGCGGCATCGCGCACCGTGGTGAAGCCGCGGTGCAGCATCTCGCGCATCACCACGCTGGTCTCGGCGGTGATCAGCGATGGTGGCTGCAGGCCGAGGTTGGTGAGGTCGTGCGTGGTGGCGGTGACATGCACATGGGCATCGACCAGCCCCGGCAGCACCACCCGGCCGCCGGCGTCGATGGCCTGGGCGTCATCCACCCGGGGCGAGCCCGGCAGCACGTCGGTGATGCGATCGCCGTCGATGACGATGGCCGACAGCGGGCCGATGGTGCCCGCGGCGCTGTCGAACGGCCGGGCGTTGAAGAGGACTTGGCGCCCGGTCATCGTGGTGGCGATGTCAGACGGTGGCCAGCACCGGCAGGCCCAGGCGCTGGCGCGCCGCGTTGTACTCGCCCTTCAGCTTGGCGACGAAATCGTGGGTGCTCTGGATCTTGTCGACCGCGCCGATGCCCTGGCCGCAGCCCCAGATGTCCTTCCAGGCCTTCTTGGCGCCGCCGCCGTCGACATTGCCGAAGTTCATCTTGCTCGGGTCGCTCTCGGGCAGGTTGGCGGGGTCGAGGCCGGCGTTGCGGATGCTGGGCGCCAGGTAGTTGCCGTGCACGCCGGTGAACAGGTTGCTGTAGACGATGTCGTCGGAGTTGCTGTCGACGATCATCTGCTTGTAGCCCTCGGCCGCGCGTGCTTCTTCCGTCGCGATGAAGGCCGAGCCGATGTACGCGAAATCGGCGCCCATGGCCTGGGCGGCCAGCACCGCATCCCCCGAGGCGATGCTGCCCGACAGCGCCAGCGGGCCGTCGAACCACTGGCGGATCTCCTGGATCAGCGCGAAGGGGCTCTTGGTGCCGGCATGGCCACCGGCGCCCGCGGCCACGGCGATCAGGCCGTCGGCACCCTTCTCGATCGCCTTGCGGGCGAAGAAGTTGTTGATGATGTCGTGCAGCACCACGCCACCCCAGGCATGCACCGCCTCGTTGATGTCGACCCGCGCGCCCAGGCTGGTGATGACGATGGGCACGTGGTACTTGGCGCAGACGGCCATGTCGTGGTCGAGCCGGTCATTGCTCTTGTGCACGATCTGGTTGATGGCATAGGGCGCGGCGGGCTTGTCCGGGTTGGCCTTGTTCCAGGCGGCCAGGCCTTCGGTGATCTCGTGCAGCCATTCGTCGACCTGCGACGCGGGCCGGGCATTGAGCGCCGGCATCGAGCCCACCACGCCGGCGGTGCACTGGGCGATGACCAGCTTGGGCGTGCTGATGATGAACAGCGGCGAGCCGATGATGGGCAGCGGCAGATTGGACAGGGCGGCGGGCAAGGGCACGGGTGGCTCCAGGTCAGGAATTTGGGAACAAGCGTGCCAGTGTGCGAGGGCGCACCGGCCGGTCACTATCACCGGAGCGACATGCGCCCCGGGGTGGGCACGGCCCGGGTCAGAACGCGTCCAGCGCCATCTCGGTGACGCCGGCAGCGCCGTCGACGATGCTGTCGCGCACGCCCGGCGCCTTGCTGAGGATGTGGTCGGCGTAGAAGCGCGCGGTGGTGATCTTGGCGCGCATGAAGTCGGGCTCGTTGCCGGCGGCCAGTTGGTCCTCGGCGGCGATCAGTGAGCGGGCCAGCTGCCAGCCGGCCATCACGTTGCCCGCCAGCATCAGGTAGGGCACGCTGCCGGCGAACACCGCATTCGGGCTGCCCTTGGCACCGCTGGCGATGAAGGCCGCGGCATCCAGCAGGGCCTGGCGGCCGGCGGCCAGGCGCTTGCCCACGGCCTTGGCGGCATCGCTGGAGCGCGCGGCCAGCTGGGCCTCGGTGTCCTGGATCTGCTCGCAGATCGCCCGTACCGTGGCGCCGCCGTCGCGGGCGGTCTTGCGGCCGACCAGGTCGTTGGCCTGGATGGCGGTGGTGCCTTCATAGATGGTGAGGATCTTGGCGTCGCGGTAGTGCTGCGCCGCGCCGGTCTCCTCGATGAAGCCCATGCCGCCATGCACCTGCACGCCCAGGCTGGTGACTTCCAGGCTCACCTCGGTGCTGTAGCCCTTGACCAGCGGCACCATGAATTCATAGAAGGCCTGGTTCTGCTTGCGCACCGCGGCATCGGGGTGGGCATGGGCGGCGTCCAGCGCCGCGGCGGCCACGAAGGCCATGGCGCGGCAGCCCTCGGTGTAGGCGCGCATGGTCATCAGCATGCGCTTGACATCGGGGTGGTGGATGATCGGCGCGGCGGTGTTCAGGCTGCCGTCCACCGGGCGGCTCTGCACCCGGTCGCGGGCGTACTGCACCGCCTTCTGGTAGGCCCGCTCCGACACCGCGATGCCCTGCTGCCCCACCGCGAAACGGGCGGCGTTCATCATCACGAACATGTACTCCAGGCCGCGGTTCTCCTGGCCAACCAGGTAGCCGATGGCGCCACCGTGGTCACCGTACTGCAGCACCGCGGTGGGGCTGGCCTTGATGCCCATCTTGTGCTCGATGCTGACGCAGTGCACATCGTTGCGCGCGCCCAGGCTGCCGTCGGCGTTGACCATGTACTTGGGGCAGACGAACAGCGAGATGCCCTTCACGCCCTCGGGCGCGCCGGTCACCCGGGCCAGCACCAGATGGACGATGTTCTCGGCCATGTCGTGCTCACCGTAGGTGATGTAGATCTTGGTGCCGAACAGCTTGTAGGTGCCGTCGGGCTGCGGCTCGGCGCGGCTGCGCACCATGCTCAGGTCAGAGCCGGCCTGCGGCTCGGTCAGGTTCATCGTGCCGGTCCAGCGGCCTTCGACCATCGGCGCCAGGTAGCGGGCCTTCAGCTCGTCGCTGCCGGCGGTCAGCAGGGCCTCGATGGCGCCGTCGGTCAGCAGCGGGCACAGCGCAAAGCTCATGTTGGCGCTGTTGACCATCTCGATGCAGGCCGCGTGGATCAGCTTGGGCAGGCCCTGGCCGCCGAAGTCCACCGGGTGGTGCACGCCCTGCCAGCCGCCAGCGCCGTACTGCTTGAACGCCTCCTTGAAGCCGGCGGTGGTGGTGACCACGCCATCCTTGAACGACGAGGGTGCCTTGTCGCCTTCCCAGTTCAGCGGCGCGATCACGTCCTGGTTGAGCTTGGCGCATTCGTCCAGCACGGCCGCGGCCGTGTCGGGGCCGGCATCTTCGAACCCCGGCAGCGTGGCCACGGCCTCCAGGCCGGCGACGTGGTTCATCACGAACAGCATGTCCTTGACAGGGGCGAGGTAGGTCATTTCAGTCTCCGGATGAAGCAAGGGCGCCGACTTCGGCGCCCTTCAGGGTCGTTCAAGGCGCTTCAGGCGCGCGGGGTCACAGCGTGTTGATCAGCTCGGGCACGGCGGTGAACAGGTCGGCTTCCAGGCCGTAGTCGGCCACACTGAAGATCGGCGCCTCGGGGTCCTTGTTGATGGCCACGATCACCTTGCTGTCCTTCATGCCGGCCAGGTGCTGGATGGCCCCGGAGATGCCGCACGCCACATACAGGCTGGGCGCGACGATCTTGCCGGTCTGGCCCACCTGCCAGTCATTCGGCGCGTAGCCGGCGTCCACCGCGGCGCGGCTGGCGCCCAGGGCGGCGCCCAGCTTGTCGGCCAGCGGCGTCAGCACCTCGTTGAACTTCTCGCTGCTGCCCAGCGCCCGGCCACCGCTGACGATGATCTTGGCGGCGGTCAGTTCGGGCCGGTCGTTCTTGGCGATCTCGCTGCCCTGCCAGCTGCTACTGGCTGCCGGCGCCACCGCGGCGATGGTCTCCACCGCGGCGCTGCCACCGGTGGCCGCAGCGGCATCGAAGCCGGTGGTGCGCACGGTGATCACCTTGGTGGCATCGCTGCTCTGCACCGTGGCGATGGCGTTGCCGGCGTAGATCGGGCGTTCGAAGGTGTCGGCGCTGATGACCTTGGTGGCGTCGCTGATCTGCGCCACGTCCAGCAGCGCGGCCACGCGGGGCGACACGTTCTTGCCGGCGGCGGTGGCGGGGAACAGCAGGTGGCTGTAGCTGCCGGCGATCGCAACGACTTGCGCGGCCAGGTTCTCTGCCAGGCCATGGCCCAGGCCGGCGCCGTCGGCATGCAGCACCTTGGCCACGCCGGCGATCTGCGCGGCGGCTGCGGCGGCGGCACCGGCGTTTTCGCCGGCCACCAGCACATGCACATCACCACCGCAGGCCAGTGCTGCGGTGACGGTGTTCAGGGTCGATCCCTTGATCGACGCGTTGTCGTGTTCGGCAATCACCAGAACAGTCATGAAAATCTCCAAAGAGCCGGAACGAGGTCCGGAGAGTTGAGCGGCACCGCAGGCGACCGCTCGAACGAGACGAGGTAGGACGGCGCCACCGGCGTCCGGCTTACCGTCAGATCACCTTTGCTTCGTTCTTCAGCTTCGCCACCAGCGTCGCCACATCAGGCACCTTGATGCCGGCGCCGCGCTTGGGCGGCTCGCTCACGTTCAGCGTCTTGATGCGCGGGGTCACGTCCACGCCCAGGTCGGCCGGCTTCACCACATCCAGCGTCTTCTTCTTCGCCTTCATGATGTTGGGCAGGGTGACGTAGCGCGGCTCGTTCAGGCGCAGGTCGGTGGTGATCACCGCCGGCAGGCTCAAGCTCAGCGTCTCCAGGCCGCCGTCGATCTCGCGGGTACACGTCAGCTTGCCGTCGGCAACTTCGACCTTGCTGGCGAAGGTGGCCTGCGGCAGGCCAGCCAGCGCCGCCAGCATCTGACCAGTCTGGTTGCAGTCATCGTCGATGGCCTGCTTGCCCAGGATGATCAGGCCGGGCTGCTCCTTGTCGACCAGGGCCTTCAGCAGCTTGGCCACGGCCAGGGGCTGCAGCTCGTCGGCGCACTCGACCAGGATGCCGCGGTCTGCACCGATGGCCATGGCCGTGCGCAGCGTCTCCTGGCACTGGGTGACACCGCAGGAGACGGCGATCACCTCGGTGACCACGCCCTTCTCCTTCAGGCGCACGGCCTCCTCGACGGCGATCTCGTCGAAGGGGTTCATGCTCATCTTGACGTTGGCGATGTCGACCCCCGTGCCGTCGGACTTCACACGCACCTTGACGTTGTAGTCGACAACACGCTTCACGGGCACCAATACCTTCATGTCACGCGGCTCCTGGATGGATGGAAATGGACTCTCGATGGCTTCCGCCGAATTCTAGGTGGCGGGGTGTGCAGCGAGGAATGGCAAGAAATCGAACGGTCGTGCTATTTTTTGCCATTGTGCCCCAGGCGGCCCTGGCAGCGCCGTCACCTGAGGGTCAACCCTGCAGGTTCGTCCGGCGTGCCGCCTCGAAGGCGGCCAGGCGCAGCGCAAAGCGCCCCTGGTCCTGCCGTTCCACCGCCGCCACGCCGGCCGGCAACGGCAGCGTCTCGAAGAAGTGGCAGGCCACGCGGTGGCCGGGGCCGGCATCGCGCAATGCGGGCTCCTCGCTGCGGCAGCGCTCCTGCGCATGCGGGCAGCGGGTGTGGAAGCGGCAGCCGCTGGGCGGATGCATGGCGCTGGGCACGTCGCCGGTCAGCAGGATGCGGGTGCGCTGCAGGCCGGGCTCGGGCCGCGGGATGGCCGACAGCAGGGCCTGGGTGTAGGGGTGCAGCGGCCGGGCGTAGAGCGCCTTCTTGTCGGCGATCTCCACCAGCTTGCCCAGGTACATCACCGCCACCCGGTCGCTGATGTGCTTGACCACCGCCAGGTCGTGGGCGATGAACAGGTAGCTCAGGCCGAAGCGCTTCTGCAGATCCTGCAGCAGGTTGACCACCTGGGCCTGGATGGACACATCCAGCGCCGACACCGGCTCGTCGCAGACGATGAGATCGGGCTGCACCGCCAGCGCGCGGGCGATGCCGATGCGCTGGCGCTGGCCACCCGAGAACTGGTGCGGGTAGCGGCGCGCATGCTCGGGCAGCAGGCCCACCACCTGCAGCAGTTCCTTCACCCGCTCGGCGCGCTCGGCCGGGCTGCCGATGCCGTGCACCGCCATCGGCTCGGTGAGGATGTCGCCGATGGTCATGCGCGGGTTCAGCGACGCGTACGGATCCTGGAAGATGATCTGCAGGTGGCGGCGCATGGCGCGCATCTGCTCATCGGAGGCGGTGGCAATCTCCTGGCCCTTGAACTGCACCGAGCCGCCGGACGGCGCGATCAGCCGCAGCACCAGGCGGCCGGTGGTGCTCTTGCCGCAGCCCGATTCCCCGACCAGCGCCAGCGTCTCGCCGCGGGCGATGTCGAAGCTGACATCGTCCACCGCCCGCACCTGGCCCACGGTGCGGCTGATGACGACGCCACGCTGCACCGGGAAATGCTTGACCAGGCTGCGCACCGACAGCACCGGCGTGGCGGCCGTGGTCTCCAGGGCGGCATCAACGGGCGACATCGGCCAGCTCCTGTTGCATGGGTCGGCCCAGTTCCACCGGCGCCTTCCAGCAGGCCACCTGGTGGCCGGGGCCCATGCTGCGCAGCGGCGGCTGGCTGGCATGGCAATGGGCATCGGCAAACGGGCAGCGCGGCGCAAAGCGGCAGCCCGCCGGCTGGCTGTCCGGGCTGGGCACACTGCCCTCGATGGTGGACAGCCGTTCACGCACCACATCCAGCCGCGGAATCGAGCCCAGCAGGCCGATGGTGTACGGATGCTGCGGGTCGTCGAACAGGGCCTGCACCGGCGCGCTCTCGACGATCTGGCCGGCGTACATCACGATCACCTCGTCGACCAGTTCGGCGATGACGCCCAGGTCGTGCGTGATGATCAGCACCGCCATGCCCAGGCGCTGCTGCAGATCGCGCAGCAGGTCGAGGATCTGGGCCTGGATCGTCACATCCAGCGCGGTGGTGGGCTCGTCGGCCACCAGCAGCACCGGCTCGCAGGCCAGGGCCATGGCGATCATCACCCGCTGGCGCATGCCGCCCGACAGCCGGTGCGGAAAGTCGTCGAACCGCTGCGCCGCCGACGGGATGCGCACCAGCTCCAGCACCTCGATGGCGCGCTTCTTGGCGTCGTCGTAGGACAGGCCGGTGTGGGCGCGCAGGGCCTCGACGATCTGCGCGCCGATGGTGTGCACCGGGTTCAGGCTGGTCATCGGCTCCTGGAACACCATGGCCATGCGGCCGCCACGCAGCAGGCGCCGCTCCTCGGCCGACAGCGCCATCACGTCGCGGCCCTCGAACAGCAGCGCATCGGCCTGCACCTGGCCGGGCGGCTGCGGCACCAGGCCCATCAGCGACAGCGAGGTGACGCTCTTGCCGCAGCCCGATTCACCCACCAGCCCCACGGCGCGGCCGCGTAGCACCTGGAAGCTGATGCCGTCCACGGCCTTGAACAGGCCGCGCTCGGTGTGGAACCAGGTGCGCAGGTTGCGCACGTCGAGCAGCGGGGCGTCGTCCTGGGGCGGCCCGCCAGCGGGTGTGGAGGTGCTCATCAGAACGAGGTGTCCAGGCCCTTGTAGAAGGTGTACTGGAACAGCATGTGGGCGCGCGCGCCCTTCACCTTCTTGGTGCTGGTCTGGTACATGCTGGGCGCCATGACCGGGATCCAGAGGTGCTCCTTCATCACGATGTCCTGCACGGCCATGAAGCCGGCCGACCGGTCTGCCGCGTTCAGCGCGGTCTTGCCCTTGCGGATGGCGGCATCGGTGGCGGCGTCCTTCCAGTTCATGCGGTTGGGCACCGGGATCTGCTCGCTGTCGAAGTAGAAGATCATCAGCTCGCCGGCCGACAGGTAGGGCACGGTCACGGTCCACAGGTCGAAGTCCTGGCCGCTCAACTTGGCCGGCATGATGGTCGATTCGAGCGCGGTGATCTTCCAGTCGACGCCGATCTTGCGCATGTAGCCCTGGATGGCCTCTGTCATGCGCGGGAAGTAGGTCACCTGCGGAATGAACACCACCGGCGCCAGGCGCTCGCCCTGGGCGTTCATGCGGATGCCGTCCGGCCCCTTCTTGGCCCAGCCGGCTTCATCCAGCAGCCTGTTGGCGCGGGCCACGTCTTCCTTGATGATGCCCTTGGTGGCGGGGTTGAAGTCCAGCGCATCGGGGTGGATGTAGGTGTAGGCCGGCGCCGCCTGGCCCAGCATCACGCCCTTGACCAGCTCGGCCCGGTTGATGCCGATGCTCATGGCCTCGCGCACCCGTTTGTCCTTGACCAGCGGCCGGTCGGCCTTGAAGCCGAAGTACATCAGCTGGAAGTTGGGCTTGGCCTCCTCCACGTTCAGCATCGGGCTCTTCTTGGCCTGGTCGATGAACTGGGTGGGGAAGTGGGTGGTGATGTCGAAGCGGCCGCTCATCATGGCTGCCAGGCGGCTGGAGTCCTCGGGCACGATCTTGATCGACAACCGCTCGAACTTCACCGGCCCGGGGTTCTTGTACATCGGCGTGGGGCCCCACTTGTAGGCGTCATGCCGCTTGAGCTGCAGCTCGGTGCGCGGCTGCCAGCTCACCCAGCACCAGGGGCCGGTGCCGTCGATGCCCTTGATGCCGTAGTCCTTGCCCAGGGCATCCACGCTCTCTTTGTTGTGGATGCTGTTGTTGAACATGGTCAGCTGCACCAGCAGGTCGGAGTACGGCTCGCTCAGCTCGTACTCCACCGTGTACGGGTCGGGTGCCCGCAGGTCCTTGATCTTGCCGGCGCGCCAGGCATAGGGCGCGCGGGTGGCCGGGTCCTTCTGGCGGTTGAAGCTGTAGAGCACGTCGGCCGCGGTGAACTTCTTGCCGCTGCAGAACTGCACGTCGTCGCGCAGCTTGAAGGTGTAGAGCTTGCCGTCGGGGCTGACCGTCCAGCTCCTGGCCAGCAGCGGCACGGCGGTCTTGCCGTCCCAGTCGAGCGCCACCAGGGTGTCCTGGATCATGTGCGTCACATCCGACGTGGGGCTCCATGTGGTGCGCTGGCTGTCGTAGTGCGGGCTGTCCAGGGCCTTGGCCATGTTCAGCGTCTGGGCGGTGGCGGCGGTGCCGGCCAGGGCGGCCAAGGTGGCCAGAAGGCCGGCGGCAACAACGCGGGGCAGGTGCAAGCGCATCGGGGTCTCCTGAGGTGCCTCGGTGGGCGTGGGGGATGGGCGCATGTGTCTGCGCTCGTCGGGCTATTGCTGCAGTCGGGGGTCCAGCACGTCGCGCACCGCATCGCCCAGCAGGTTGGCGGTGAGCACGATGACGAAGATGGCCAGGCTGGGAATCGTGGCGATGTGCGGCGCCATGAACAGGAAATCGCGTCCCTGCGCGGCCATCATGCCGAGCTCGGCCACCGGCGGCTGGGCACCCATGCCCAGGAAACCGAGTGCCGAGCCGACCAGGATCACCTGGCCGAAGCGCAGAGTGAGGAACACCGCGATGGTGGAGATGCAGTTCAGCGTGAGGTAGCGCCAGATCAGCGTGCCGTTGCGCAGGCCCACGGCACGGCCGGCCTCCATGAATTCCTGCCCCATCACGCCGACCGCGGCGCCGCGCGCCACCCGTGCCACATCGGGCACGGTGGACACCACCAGCGCGAAGATCACCGCCGACAGGCCCGAGCCCAGGATGGCCGCCACCGCCAGGCCGATCATGATGGCCGGGAAGGCCAGCAGGATGTCGACCAGCCGCATGATCCAGGGGTCGATGCGCTTGTAGAACGCCGCCAGGATGCCCAGCACCGCCCCCAGGCCACCGCCCAGCAGCACGCCGGCCAGGCCCATCACCAGGGTGTTGCGGGCGCCGTAGAGCACGCGGCTGAGCAGGTCGCGGCCGGTGTTGTCGGTGCCGAACCAGTGCGCGGCACTGGGCGGCTGCATGGTCTTGCTCAGGTCCGTGTAGTACGGGTCATAAGGCGCGACCCAGGGCGCGCACATGGCCGACAGCACGATCAGCCCCAGCAGCACGGCCGACACCAGGGCCACCCGGTCGCGGGCCAGGCGGGCCACCAGGCTGGCGCGGCGGCCGACACCGGCGTTGATAGCCGGCGCAGCCGGCAATGCAGCAGACGTGGTGTTCATGAGCGCTGCACCCGCGGGTCGAGCACGACGTAGAGCACGTCGACGATCAGGTTGATCACCAGGAAGGCCAGCGCCAGGATCATGATGGCGCCCTGCGCGGTGGGGAAATCACTGCTGACGATGGCGCCCACCGCCAGCCGGCCCACGCCGGGCCAGGAGAACATGGTCTCGGTGACCACTGCGCCGCCCAGCAGGAAGGCCGCCTGCAGCCCCACCAGGGTGACCACCGGGATCAGCGCGTTGCGCAGCGCATGGTGCACGATCACCACCCATTCCTTCAGGCCCTTGGCCCGCGCGGTGCGCACGAAGTCGGCACCCAGCACCTCCAGCACCGCGGTGCGGGTGATGCGGGCGATCGGGCCGACCAGCACGCTGCCCAGGGTGAGCGCCGGCAGGATCAGCGCCGGCAGGCCGCCGTCCCAGACCGGGCCGGTGCGGCCGGTGAAGGGCAGCAGGTCCCACTTGTAGCCGACGTACTGCATCAGGATCAGGCCGACGAAGAACACCGGCATCGACACCCCGGCCACCGACAGCGCCACGATGGCCCGGTCGATCAGCGTGCCGCGCTGCACCGCCGCCACCGTGCCCAGCACCAGGCCCAGCGGCACGGCCAGCACCATGGCGCCCAGCATCAGTTCGGTGGTGGGGCCCACGGTGGCCTGCAGTTCCTCCATCACCGACTTGTTGCTGATGATGGAGCGGCCCAGGTCGCCCTGGGCCACGCGCAGGATGTAGTCGAAGAACTGGATCAGCAGCGGCCGATCGAGGCCCAGATCCGCGCGGATGCCGGCCACCACCTCGGGGCTGGCGTCGGAGCCGGCGATGATCAGCGCCGGGTCGGTGGGCACCACCTGCAGCAGGCAGAAGCACAGGAACAGCACCCCCACCAACGCAGGCATCGAGACCAGCAACCTTCTCGCGATCATGGGGCCCATGCAGCACGCTCCTTGCAGCCTGGTGGGGGTCGAAAGTCAGGCTAAACGGGTTGGCCGGCCGGCGTCAATCGCGTCATCCCGCAGTTTTCCGGCAGCGGCCGGACAAGCGGCGCGCAATGTCCCCCAAGGGACAGGCTGCGACACCCTAGCGCCGGATCGACGCGTCCTCGAAGGAGGACCAACGCCAGGGGAACTAGACTGCGCGGCCCATGTCCAACACCGCTTTTCCCCGCATCGGCATCTTCGACTCCGGCATCGGCGGCCTGTCGGTGCTGCGCGCCGTGCGGCAGCGCCTGCCCGCGGCGGCGCTGACCTACATCGCCGACAGCCTGCACACGCCCTGGGGCGAGCGGCCCGGCGGCTGGATCACCGCCCGCTGCACCCAGCTGGCCGGCTGGCTGATCGACCACGGCGCCGACCTGGTGCTGGTGGCCTGCAACACCGGCACCACCCAGGCCATCGGCGCGCTGCGGGCACGCTGGCCCGGCCAGCACTTTGTCGGCGTCGAGCCCGGCATCAAGCCGGCAGTGGCGGCCAGCCGCAACGGCCGGGTGGTGGTGATGGCCACCACCGGCACGCTGCGCAGCGCGCGGCTGCAGCAGCTGGTGGCCCGCCATGCCGACGGCGCCCAGGTGCTGCAGCTGCCCTGCCCCGGCCTGGCCGATGCCATCGAGGCTGCCGGCGCCGACCCGTTGCCGCTGCAACTCCAGCTGGCCGCCATCGCGCGGACCATCGCCGACAGCGGTGCCGACACCGTGGTGCTGGGCTGCACCCACTACCCGCTGGTGGCCGACGCCCTGCAGGCGCTGCTGGGCCCTGGCGTGCAGCTGCTGGACACCGCCGATGCCGTGGCCCGCCGGGTGGCCAGCCTGCTGGACAGCACGCCCGACCGGACGCCCGCCGCCAGCCAGCCGCCCCCGCTGCACATGCTGGCCACCGCCCACCCTGCGGCGCTGCAGCATGCGGCGCAGCGCTGGCTGGGCCACGGCGGCGCCGTGCAGCTGCTGCAGCTGCCCGCGGACGCCGACAGCGGCAGGGCCTAGACTGCCGCCTGGCAGCACCTGCGCGGGTGACGGAACAGGTAGACGTAGCGGGCTTAAAACCCGCAGCCGCAAGGCGTACGGGTTCGATTCCCGTCCCGCGCACCAGCCGACCGGACCACAACCGTCGCGCCAGCGGCGGTGTTCATCGCCGCCAGCCTGCACCGGTCGCACGCGACTCCGGCAGGCGGCGCCCGCGCTACGCTCCAGGCCGATGACCACCGCCACGCTGTCCCTGCCGCTGCAGCAGCCGCTCGAGCAACCACTGCCGGCCCAGCTGGCCGGCCGCCACCACGGCTGGTTCACCCGCTACCGCATCTACCCGGTGTTCAGCCGGCACTGGGTGCTGGGGCGCTGGCGGCTGTGGGGCCCCAGCTGGCTGCTGGTCATGCTGCTGCTGGCCGGAGGCGTGGCGATGGCACCACCCGAGCAACGCGTCTGGTGGATGCTGCTGGTGCCGGCGCTGCAGACCCTGGTGCCGCTGGCCTTGCTGCCTTGGCTGGGCTGGTGGGTGCGGCGCCGGGGCTGGCCGCCGGCGAAGGAGTGGCAGGCCCTGGTGCTGGTGCTGGGTCTGGCCCTGGCGCTGCTGGCCACCGCCCACCGTCTGGATGTCACCGAGCCGCTGAAGCAGTGGATGGCCGAGCAGACCGGCATGGTCGACGGCAGCGGCAAGCGCCGCAAGGTGCAGCTGGCGCTGGGCGTCAGCGTCAAGGCCGAGGCGGCCAGCGCGCCGGCTGCCAACCCGGCGGACGTGCATGCCGGCACCAAGCCGACGATGCACTCCAACGACTGGAGCCAGACGGCCATCTGGTCGCTGCTGTTCTTCTGGCTGGGCGGCGGCAGCGCCCTGTGGGGCTGGCGGCGCGAACAGGCCGGCCTGACCGGCCTGCGGCGCGAGCAGGCCCTGCGCCAGGCCCTGCTGGCCCGGCGCGAGGCCGAGCTGCAGCTGTCGGTGCTGGCCGCGCAGGTGGAGCCGCACTTCCTGTTCAACACCCTGGCCGGCGTGCGCAGCGCCATCACCACCGACCCCGCCCGCGCCAGCGTGATGGTCGACCGGCTGGTGGACTACCTGCGCGCCAGCATCCCCCGGCTGCGCAGCGACGGCAGCGCCCAGGCCACGCTGGGCGGCCAGCTGGAGATGGTGCATGCCTACCTGGGCCTGATGGCCACGCGCATGCCGCGGCTGCAGTTCAGCGTGGATGCGCCGGCCGACCTGCTGGCCGCGCCCTGCCCGCCGTGGATGCTGATCTCGCTGGTGGAGAACGCGGTCAAGCATGGTGTCGAGCCGAAGATCGGCCCGGCGCTGGTGCAGGTCAGCGCACAGCGCACCGCCAGCGGCGACCTGGCCATCACCGTCGCCGACGACGGCGTCGGCTTCGGCGGCGCCGACACCGGCACCAGCGGCACCGGCCTGGGCCTGGCCAACATCCGCACCCGGCTGCAGCAGATGCACGGCGGCCGCAGCAGCCTCACGCTGAGCGCGCGCCCCGGCGGCGGCGTGGCCGCCACCCTCACCCTACCTGCCGATCCTGTGGAGCCCGCATGACCCCGCCCGTGACCGCCCTGATCGCCGACGACGAAGACCTGCCGCGTGCCGAGCTGCGGCGCATGCTGGCCCAGGCCTGGCCGGCGCTGCAGATCGTGGCCGAATGCGAGCACGGCCCGGCCGCTGTGGAGGCCATCGACGCGCTGCGGCCGGCCATCGCCTTCCTCGACATCCGCATGCCGGGCCTGAGCGGGCTGGACGTGGCGCGCGCGGCCAGCGGCCGCTGCCACACCGTGTTCACCACGGCCTACGACAGCCACGCGGTGGCCGCCTTCGATGCCGGCGCGGTGGACTACCTGCTCAAGCCCATTGCCGCCGACCGGCTGGCGCAGGCGGTGGCGCGGCTGCAGGCGCGGCTGGCACAGCAGCAGCCCGCTGACGACCTGGACGACCTGGTGCAGCGCCTGGCCGGCCGGCTGGGCGCCACACCCGGCGCGGTGCGGCCGGCCGCCGCGCCGCCGCTGCGCTGGGTGAGCGCCAGCGTGGGCGAGACGATCAAGCTGTTCGCCATCGACGAGATCCTGTTCTTCCAGAGCGACGAGAAGTACACCCGGGTGGTGACCGCCACCGACGAGGCCCATGTGCGCAAGCCGCTGAAGGAACTGGCCGAGGGCCTGGACCCGGAGGTGTTCTGGCAGGTGCACCGCGGCGTGATCGTGCGGGCCAGCGCCATCGCCCGCGCCCAGCGCGACGAGATGGGCCGCATCACGCTGCACCTGCGCCAGCATGGCGACACGCTGGGCGTCAGCCAGGCCTATGCCTGGCGCTTCAAGCCCATGTAGCCGGCGGCACTACTTGCGGTAGTGCTCCAGCGACGGCGGCGGGTTGTAGCCCAGCTCGCGGGCGCGGGCTTCCCAGCGGGCAGCGGGCTGGGGCTGGTCGAGGCGGCGGTAGTGCAGCGCCAGCTCGTAGCTGGCGATGCCGTTGCCCAGCTCGGCGGCGTACTGCATCCAGCCCTCGTAGCCCGACAGCGCCGGGCCGCTGCGCGCCGTCGTGGCCCACTGGCGGCCGACGCGGGCGGCGGCGTCCTTGTCGCCGCGGGCGGCACGCCGCAGATCGCCGTTGTAGACCTCGCCACGCTCGGGCGCCGGGTCGAAGGAGCGGCGGTACAGCCGCACATCGTTGCTGCGCAGGATGCCGGCGGCCTCGCGTGCGCCCTCGGCCGCCACCTCGGCGGCGCCGGCGCGGGCGCTGGCCGGCCAGTTGCGGCGGAAGGCCTCGGCCTGGCGCAGCAGCTCCGGTGGCCACAGCGTGGCCTGCAGCGCGTTGAAGTCGGCATCCTCGGCGGCGCGGGCCAGCGCGGCGCGGGCCTGCTCCTCGGCGCTGGCGCGGGCGCGCACCGCCGCCAGCTGCCGGGCCGAGGCCACAGGGATCGGCGCACTGCTGTTGTCGGCGATGAACGGGAACTGCGCAAACCGCCGCACCGCCGACACCGGGTGGCCCAGCATGCGGCGCTGCACGTCCAGCTTGACCAGGCGGAACAGGTCGGGAAACGACAACTCGTCCGACGCCGTCTGCAACTGCTGCACCAGGGCGCCGGTGTAGAAGGTGGTGTCGGTCTCGGCCTTGGGTGCGATGGCCGGCTTGCCGGCACCGGTGGAGAAGGCGATCAGGCAGCCCGGCGGTGCCTCCACCTGGTTGAAGCCGTCCACGCCGCGGACGCTGGGCTTCAGGTCGGTGCGGCAGGCGTCGATCACCAGCACCGTCAGCCCCTGCGGCCGGCGCGGCAGGCGCGCCAGCAGGTCGCGGTTGAGCGACAGGCTGCCACGCAGCAGGGCATCGGCCGCCGCATCGGGCCGCACGCCTGCGCCGACCAGCAGGTTGTCGGCGTCCACCTGCAGGCCATGGCCGCTGAAGTAGAAGAGCAGCGTGGCGTCGGGCGGCGCGGCCTGGGCGGCGGCGGCGAAGCGCTCGACGGCGTTGCGCGCGGCGCCGGGGTCGGCATCGAGCACGGTGCTGGTCTGGAAGCCACGCCGGCCGAGCGCCGCCTGCACCACGCGGGCGTTGGTGTGGATCGACGGCAGATCGAAACCGGCCGGGTACTCGCGGTTGCCGATCACCAGGGCCAGGCGGCCCGGATCCGGCGGCGCGTCGTCCTGGGCACGCGCCAGCCCGGCCCCCCCCAGCGCCGGGCCGCCCAGCGCGGCGGCCAGCCCGGCCTGCACGATGCGCCGGCGGGTGGGATCGGCCGGCCGCATCACGGCGTGCCTCCGCAGCCGAGCAAATTGCCCACGCTGCTGCAGCTGGATGGCAGGCGGATGCCCTGCGTGCCCTGGGTGGCCGGCCGGCCCGGGCCGACCTCGGCGATCACGCCGGCACGCAGGCGGATGGCCACGTTCTCGGTGCGCACCGTCTCGTCGAAGCGCTCGCGCCGCGCCGTCTCCGACACCGAGGCCACGGCCGACAGCGAGCCGGCCAACTGCGGCGTGGCCGGCAGCACGTTGTTGTAGAACAGCGGCACCTCGGACACATCGCCCGCGCCGTCCTGGAAGAAGCTGTAGGCCGCCTGCCCCACCTTGGGCCCGGCCAGGAACACCGCGGCGCCGCCGGCCGCGCGCTTGGGCAGCAGCTGCACATAGCCGGCGTTCAGGCCCTCGGTGCGGCCGCCGGTGTCCAGCGCGCCCACCCGCACCTGCACCGGCTGGTCGAAGCTGCCCAGGCTGGCCGGCACGGCCAGGGCCTCGGGCAGCAGGGTGATCTGCAGACCGGGCAGCGAGCGCTGCTGGCCGAAGCTGGCGTCGTTGTACCAAAGGCGGGCGGCCAGCGGGCTGCCGGCCTCGGTGCCCAGTCGGCCGACGGTCAGGCGCAGCACATCGGCCTCGACACCACCACCGCCCACCTGCACCACCTGGCCGGCCAGCGTGATGCTGGACTGCCCGGCCAGCCGCCCGCGCTCGACGTCGACGGGCTTCCAGGCGGCGTTGAAGGCGCTGCCGCTGAGTGCCGACACCGTGCCCTCCAGCCGGTTGGTGGCCTGGCCCAGCCGGATGGAACCGCCGGCCACGGCCTGCAGCTGCAGGCTGGCGCCCACCTCGCTGCGCACCAGGCTGTGGGTGTTTTGCCACAGCGTGTCGTCGGCCAGCACGATCTGGCGGCCGCCCAGGGGGTCGACGGCGACCGCCTCGCCGGGCACCGCCACCGGCGCCTGGTAACCGGGCGTGGCATGGGCGCGCAGCGCCAGGCTGCTGCCGGCGCGCAGGTCGAGCAGGCCGTCCAGCCGGGCATCGCCGCGGGCAGCGGCGCCAGCGGCCACCGGCGCGCCGATCTGCAGCGTGCCGGCATCGACCTGGCTGCCCGGCGCGCCTGCAGCGCCCCGCAGCGTCACCTGGCCGAGGATGAGCGGGTTCCAGGCGGCATCGGCCGCGGCGCTGGCGCGGCCGGCACCCAGCAGCAGCACGCCGGCATCGACCGACAGCGGCTGGCTGCCCCACTGGTTGCCGGCATGCACGGCCTCGATGCGGGCATTCGGGGCTGACAGCGTGATGGGCGCGCCGCCGGTCACGGTGACAGCGGCGTTGTAGACCTGGTCGCCGGTGCTGGCCAGGCTGCCGCCCAGGCTGACGGCGCCGTCGGCCGTCAAGGCACCCAGCCGGTCGTCGCCACCGGTGGCCAGCCTGGCGCCGGCGGCCAGGCGCAGGTGGCTGGCATCGGGCAGGCGGTCGGCACCCTCGGTACCCAGGCTGCCGGCCGTGACGACGGTGTCGCCGGTGTAGCGCAGGCCGGTGCTGGCCAGGCTGAGGCTGCCGCTGCCGGCCTGCTGCAGGCTGCCGCTGCCGCTCACATCCTGCGTCAGGCGCACCGCGTCGTCGCGCTGGAAGCGCAGCAGGCCGTCATTGACCACCGCGCCGCGGCCCAGGCTGCCGCTGCTGCCGCCGTCGCCCAGCTGCAGCGTGCCGGCCTCGATGCGGGTGTCGCCATGGGCCTGGTCGCTGCGCAGCAGCCAGGTGCCGCTGCCCTGCTTGGCCACGGTGCCGTCGCCGCTGAAGCGGCCGCTGAACACCGTGTCGCTGCCGTCGGCGCCCGCGGCCAGGGTGAAGCTGCCCAGCTGCACCTGGGCCGCCGTGCCGCCGGCACCGAGGTCGGCCAGGCGGGCCAATGTCTGGTCACCACCCAGCGCCAGCGTGGTGCCGGCTGCCAGGGCCAGCTGGGTGTCGGCCTGCAGCCGCTGGCTGCCGCCGGTGGCCACGCCGCCGGCCTGCACCTGCAGGCTGGGCGTGGTGAGCAGGCCGCTGGCCGCCACGGTCAGCAGGCCGCCGGCCACCGTGGTGCCAACGGCGGCCTGCACCGGCGCCGCCAGGGTGGTGGCGCCGCTGGTCGTCAGGGTGGCCGCGGTCAGCGGGGTGAAGACGCTGGCGCCGTCCAGCGCCACCGCGCCGTCGACCAGCAGCTGCGCCGCGGGGCCGGCATCGGCCAGCGCGCGCTGCTGGCCATCCGGCGCCACTTCGGCAGGCGCCACGGCCGGCGCGCCCAGCGTGCCGGCCAGGTCCAGGCTGGCCAGGCGCTGGTCAGCACCCAGCAGCAGCGTGGCATCGCGCTGCACCACCAGGCGGCTGCCCGTGGACAGGGCCGGGGTCGCCCCGGTGGCCAGCGTGCCGGCTTCCAGCGTCAGCAAGGGGGTGGTGAGGCGGCCACTGTCGGACAGCGTCAGGCGGCCGCCGGCCAGGGTGGCGCTGTCGCGGGCCACCACCGCTGCACCCAGCAAGGTGTCGCCGCTGCTGCGCAGGGTGGCGGCATCCAGCGCGGCCCGCACGGTGGCGTCTTGCAGCGTGGCAGCGCCATCGACCAGCAGGCTGCCGCTGCCGGCCAGCGTGCCGGCCAGCCGCAGCGTGGCCACCTGCTCGGCGCCGGCCAGCTGCAAGGTGCCGTTGTCCACCACCACCGCCGGCCGGCCAAGCAGCTGGCCGGTCGCCTGGGTGGCCAGCGTGCCGCCGCCCTGCACGGCCAGCGCGGTGCTGGTCAGGCTGCCGCCGGCGCCCAGCGTCAGCGTGCCGCCGGTCACGGTGCTGCTGTCGGCCTGCACCGCGGCTTGGATCTGGCTGCTGCCCTGGCTGCGCAGCACCGGCGTGGCCACGGTGGTGTCGACCGCCGCATCCCGCAGGTCCACATGGCTGCTGGCCGTCAGCCCGCCCGGGCCGGACAGACGGCCGGACAGATCGAGCGACTGCACCGCCACCGGCGCCATCAGCCGCAGCGCGGCGCCGGGCGCCACCCTCACCTCGGCGCCAGCCGACAGGCTGTTGCTGCCCAGGCTGACCAGCAGGCCGTCGTCCACCGTCACCAGGTTGCGGCCGGCGCCGCTGCCGGCCAGCTGCAGCGTGCCGCCGCCCTGCTTCAGCAGCTGGCCACCGGTGCCGGTGACGGCGCCGCTGTAGAACGAGCGCTCGTCGCCAGCGCCGGTGTCCAGCCGCAGCGTGAAACCGCCCAGGTCGACCAGGGCGCTGCCATCGGCCGGGGCGCCGCCGGGATTGGGGGCATCGCCCAGCACGGCCAGGGTCTGGTGGCCGCCCAGCACCAGGCTGGCCTGGTTGGCCAGCAGCACCGCGCCGGCCGCGGGCAGGCGCTGGTCGCCGCCGGTGGCCAGGGTGCCGGCCAGCACCCGGGTGGTGCCGGTGTGGCTGGAGACGCCGCCCAGCACCAGGCTGCCACCGCCGGCCTTGTCGAAGCCGCCGGTCACGCCCGGCGCATCGGCCAGCGCACCGCCGTAGGACACATTCGCGCCGGTGGCCACATCCAGCACCGCAGCACCGGCGCCCAGCGCGATGCCGCGGCTGGCGGCCAGCGTGGTGCTGGCGCCAACGGCCAGCGTGCCGCCGTCCAGCAGCAGGTGGCCCGGCGTGCCGGTGGCTGGCGCGCTGCCGAGCTGGGCATCGCCCTGGATGGCCAGCGTGCCGCCGCGCACCCGGGTGGCACCGGCGTAGGTGTTGTCGCCGGACAGTGCCAGGCGGCCCTCACCGGTCTTGGTGAGGGCACCCTGTGCCGGATCGACCGTGCCTGCCAGCACGCCGGCGTAGGCCAGCTGCTGACTGGCCACCACGTCGACCACGCCACCGCCGGCACCCAGCTGCAGGCCGCGGCGGGCATCCAGCGTGAAGCCGGCATCGACCAGCAGCGTGCCGCCATCGAGCAGCAGATGGCCCGGCGTGGCCAGGCCGGGCACCGCGCCCAGCTGGGTATCGGCCGACAGCGCCAGCGTGCCGGCCAGCACCTGGGTGGCGCCGGTGTGGCTGCTGGGCGCGCTGCCCTGCAGACGCAGCAGGCCGCCGCCGGCCTTGGTGACGGTGCCGCCCCTGGCGCCGACGGCATCGCCGATGGCGCCAGCCAGCGTCAGCGCGCGGCCGTCTGCCACCTCCAGCGTGGCGCCGGCGCCGCCCACGGCCAGGCCGCGGCTGGCGGCCAGCACGGTGTCGCCGCCGACCTGCAAGGTGGCGCCGTCGATGAACAGCTGCCCCGGCGTGGCCTCGGCCGGCGCGGTGCCGAGCTGGCCGTCGCGCTGCAGCGCCAGCCTGCCGCCACGCAGCAGCGTGGCGCCGGTGTAGGTGTTGTCGAACGCGCCGTCCAGCAGCAGCTGGCCGGCGCCGGTCTTGGCCAGGGCGCCGCCGCTGGCGCCTGGCTGGTCGGTCACCAGGCCGGCCAGCGCCAGCGTGGCACCGCCGCCCACGGCCAGCGTGCCGCCGGCCGCGCCCAGCTGCAGCGTGCGCGCATCGGCCAGGCGCAGATTGGTGTCGACCTGCAGCGTGCCGCCGTCCAGCACGAGTGCGCCAGCCGGCAAGCCGAGTTGGCCGTCGCGCTGCAGCGCCAGCGTGCCGGCCTGCACCAAGGTGCTGCCGCTGCGGGCACTGTCGGTGGCGGCTGTCAGGGCCAGCGTGCCGGCGCCGGTCTTGCTGAGGCTGCCGGCGCTGCTGCCGTCGGCCAGCGTGGCCGGCAGCGTGAGGGTGTGGCCGGCGTCGACCTGCAGCGTGCCGCCCGCACCCTGCAGCAGCAGCTGGCGGGCCGCGGCGATGCCGAAACTGCCGGTGGCCTGCAAGGTGCCCCCATCGAACAGCAGGTTGGCTGGCGTGCCGGCATCGGGCACCGCGCCCAGGGCGTTGTCAGCGGCCACGGCCAGCGTGCCGCCCAGCAGGGCCAGACCGCCGGTGTGGCTGTTGGCGCCGGACAGCGTGAGCGTGCCGGTGCCCGCCTTGGCCAGCTCGCCGCTGCCGGTGATGGTGCCGCTGAAGCTGCTGCTGCCGCTGCCACCGGTGGTGAAGCGGCCGGCCTCCAGCACCAGGGCGCCGCTGCCGGCCAGAGCGCCCACTGTTTCGCTGCCGCTGGCCACCACCGTGCCGGCATCGCCGATCTGCAGGGTGACGCTGTCGGCCAGGGCCGCGCCGCCGGCCAGGGCCAGCGTGCCCTGCTGCACCTCGGTCATGCCGGAGAACAGGTTGCTGCCGCCCAGCGTGAGCCGGCCGCTGCCCTGCTTGACGAGGCCGGCGCTGCCGCTGATCTGGCCGGCAAACAGGCTGTCTTCATCGGTGCGGCTGGTCAGCTGGAAGGCCCCCAGCTGCACCGCACCGGCCCCAGTCAGCGTCCCCACCGTCTGGGGCGCGGCCAGCACCAGGGTGGCGCCCGCGTCGATCTGCAGCGCGCTGGCCAGCGCGAGTGTCTGACCACCGGCCAGCACCAGGCTGCCGGCCTGCAACTGGGTGGTGCCGGTGTGGCCGTTCTCGGCGGCCAGCGTCAGCACGCCGCCGCCCTGCTTGACCAGGCGGCCAATGCCCTCGGTGCGGCCGGCGAAGCGGGTGCTGGCGCCGTTGCCGCCGGCGGCCAGCTCGAAGCTGCCCAGCGCCACCACCGGCGTGCCCGGGCCGTCGGTGCTGGCCAGCGCGCCGATGCGGGCATCGCCCAGCAGCTGCAGCGCCACGTCGGCCGCGCCCGCCAGGGTGACGGTGCTGTCGGCCAGCACGTCCAGCGCGTCCAGGGTCAGGCGGCCGGCCTGCACCAGGGTGCTGCCGCTGTGACCGCTGACGCCGGCCAGCGTCAGCTGCCCGCTGCCCTGCTTGACCAGTGCGCCGCTGCCGGCCAGCGTGCCGTCGAAGCGCGTGTCGGTGGCGTCGCCCAGCGTCAGCGTGGTACCGGGCAGCAGCTGCACGGCGCCGTTGCCCGTCAGGCGGGCCAGGGTTTCATTGGCCTCGACCTGCAGATTGGCGCCGGCGGCGATGGACACCGCGCCCGCATCGGGCACCGCCTGGCCGCCAGCCAGGCGCAGCGTGCCAGCCTGCACCTCGGTGCCGCCGGTGTGCTGGTGCACGCCGGTCAGCAGCAGGCTGCCGGCGCCCTGCTTGGCCAGGCTGCCGGCACCGCTCAACCGGCCAGCGTAGGTGCCGGCATCGGCCTGGTCGAAGACCAGCTGGGTCGCCACGGTGATGTCACCCTGCAGGCTGCGGCTGTCGCCCTGCAGCGTGCCGGCATCGACCAGCGTGCCGCCGGTGTGGCTGCTGCTGCCGCCCAGGGTGAAGCGGCCGCCACCCAGCTTGCGCAGGATGCCGGCGCCGGTGATGCTGCCGTCGAAACGGGTGTCGGCCGCGCCGCCGGTGGACAGGGTGGCGCCCGCGGCCAGCTGCACCGCACCACCGGCATCCCCCGGCTGCGCGAGTGACTGCACCCGGCTGCTGGCCAGCACCGCCAGCGTGGCCCCGGGGGCCACGCTGACCGGGCTGTCGGCCAGGACATCGGCCTGCGCCAGGGCCAGCGTGCCGCCCAGCACCTGGGTGCTGCCGGCAAAGCCGGTGACGCCGGTCAGGCTGAGCTGGCCGCCACCCAGCCACTGCAGCACGGCATCCGGGCTGCCGCCGAGCGTGCCGCTGAACGTTCCGCTGCCGCCGCCGGCGGCCAGGGTGAAGCCATGCAGCTGCACGGCGCCGGCGCCCGACAGCGGCCCCAGCCGCACATCGGCGCCCAGGTCCAGCGTGCTGCCGACGGCCACCGCCACCGCATTGGCCGCGCCCAGCGCGCCGGTCTGCTGCAGCGCCAGCGTGCCGGCACTCAGCTGCACAGCGCCGCTGAAGCCCGGGTTGGCGCCGGCCAGGGCCAGCGTGCCGGCGCCGGCCTTGACCAGGTTGCCACCGCCGGACAAGGGACCATCGAGCCGCAGCGTGGTGCCGGCATCGGCGGCCAGCGTGCCGCCGCCGTCGTCCACCACCACGCGGCGCTGGGCTGCCAGCGCCACGGTGCCGCCGCCGGTGGCCCGCAGGCGGCCACCGTCCAGCGTGAGCGGCGCGGTGGCGGCACCGAGCGCCGCGTCGGCCGACACCACCAGCGCGCCGGCGGCCACCGTGGTGCCACCGTCATGGCTGCTGCTGCCGGCCAGCGTGAGGGTGCCGGTGCCCTGCTTGACCAGGCTGCCGGCACCACTGAAGCTGCCGCTGAAGCTGGCGCTGGTGCCCGTCCCGATGGTGAGCTGGCTGCCGTTGTCCAGCACCACGCCGCCGGCACCGCTGAGCGTGCCCAGCCGCTCGGTGGCAGAGACCTGGAGCACGCCGCCGCCGATCGCCAGCGCGGTGTCGTCGGGCAGAGCCTGGCCGCCCAGCAGGTGCAGCGTGCCGGCGTCCAGCGTGGCGCCACCGCGCAAGGTGTTGGTGCCTGCCAGGGTGAGGGTGCCGACGCCCTGCTTGTGCAACGCACCGTCGCCGGCCAGCACGCCATCGAAGCGGCTGCTGCCAAAACCGGTGGTGAGCGTGGTGCCCGCATCGAGCGTGGCCAGGCCCGTGCCCGCCAGGCTGGCGAGGCTGACATTGCGCGCCACCCGCAGCTGGGTGCCGGTGTCCAGCTGCACATCGTTGCCTGCGCCCAGGGCCGTGGTGTTCTGCAGCGCCAGCTGCCCGGCCTGCACCGCCACGGCGCCGCCATAGCTGCTGCCGTTGCCAGCCAATGCCAGCTCGCCAGCCCCCTGCTTGGTCAGGCGGCCGCTGCCAGACAGCGGCCCGGCCAGTGTCAGGCCGGCCGTGGCCGTGGTCTCCAGCGTGCCGCCGGCCATGCCCACCACCACTGTGCGACCGGCAGCCAGCGCCACCGGGCTGTTGCCAGTGGTGGCCAGCACGCCGCCATCCAGCGTGAGCGCGCCGGCAGCCTCGCCGAGCTGGCTGTCGCTGCTGATCCGCAGCCGGCCCCGCAGCACGCTGGTGCCACCGCTGTGGCTGCTGGCACCGGCCAGCGTGAGCGCACCGCTGCCGACCTTGGCCAGGCTGCCTGTGCCACTGAAGCTGCCGCCGAAGCTGGCATCCGCGGCCGTTCCCAGCGTCAACCGGGCGCCGCTGCCCAGCAGCACGCTGCCGGTGCCGCTGAGCTGGCCCAGCTGCTCGTCGGCGTCGATCCGCAGCAGGCTGCCCGCGGCCAGCACCAGGCTGGTGGCGTCGGGCAGGGCCTGGCCGCCATCCAGGCGCAGCGTGCCGGCAGCCAGGTCGATGCCGCCACCGAAACCGCTGCCGGCACCCGCCAGCCGCAGGCTGCCCGCGCCCTGCTTGCGCAGCGTGCCGGCGCCGCTGAGGGCGCCCAGCAGATCCAGCTGCGCGGACGCGGCTGCCACCTCCACCGTGCCGCCGGCATCGCCGATCTCCAGCCCGCGGGTGGCCGGCAGCTGCACCAGTCCGGCGGCGGTCAGCCGCAGGCGGCCGCCATCCAGCCGCAGGCCGGCCAGGCTGCTGCCCAGGCTGGCATCGCTGGCCACCGCCAGCGTGCCCTGCAGCACCTCGGTGCGGCCGGACTGGGTGTTGATGCCGCCCAGGGTCAGCGTGCCTGCCCCCTGCTTGACCAGGCCGCCGTCGCCGCCGATGCTGCCGTCGAAGCGGCCATCGGCCGCCGTTCCCAAGCGCAGCAAGCTGCCGGTGGCCAGCACGACAGTGCCGTTGCCGGACAACTGGCCCAGCGTCTCGGTGGCATCGACAGCCAGCGTGGAGAAGTTGGCCAGCGACACAGTGCCTGCATCGGGCAGCGCCTGGCCGCCCGAGGCGCGCAGCACGCCGCCCTGCAGCGCCAGGCTGCCGGTGAAGCTGCTGTTGTTGCCCTGCAGCCGCAGCGTGCCGCTGCCCTGCTTGGCCAGGCTGCCGCTGCCGCTGACCGCACCGGCCACGGTCAAGGTGGCGCCGAATGCCGTCTCCAGCGTGCCGCCGCTGCTGCCGATGACCACCGGCCGGGCACTGCCCAGATCGAGGGTCTGGAAATCGCCGGCCCGCAGCGTGCCACCGTCCAGGACCAGCGGGGCCGTCGCCGCGCCCAGCCGGGCGTTGCTGTCGACCTGCAGCGCACCGCCGGCCACCGTGGTGCCACCCAGCTGCGTGTTGTTGCCGCCCAGGCTGAGCAGCGCGGCGCCCTCCTTGACGAGACTGCCGCCACCGCCGATGTTGCCGATGAAGCTGGCATCGGCCGTCGCCCGCACGGTCAGCGCGTGGCTGCCCAGCGCCACCGCGCCGGCACCGGACAGCGTGCCCACGGTTTCGCGGGCGTCCAGCGCCAGCGTGCTGCCGGTCGCCAGGTGCAGCGTGCCGGTGTCGGCCAGCGCCTCGCTGCCGGCCAGGCGCAGCGTGCCGGCCAGCACCGTGGTGCCGCCGGTGTAGCCGTTGCGGCCCGACAGCAGCAGGCTGCCGCCACCCTGCAACTGCAGGCTGCCGCTGCCGTCGATGCGGCCGCCGAAGCTGTTGGCCGCCGCGCTGTCCAGCGTCAGCCGGCGGCTGCCCAGGTCGACCGTGCCGGTGCCCGACAGGGTGGCCAGCGTCTCGTCCACCTGCAACTGCAGGGTGGCGCCGCTGTCGACCTGCACGGCCGCCCCATCGGCCAGCGCGCCGTCGCTGCCCAGGGTCAGCCTGCCGGCGGCCACGCGGGTGCCGCCGCCGATCTGGTTGCTGCCGCCGAGGGTGAGCCGGCCGCCGCCCTGCTTGACCAGGCTGCCGGTGCTGCCAGTGCCGACGATGTTGCCGCTGAAGCTGCTGTTGGCGCCGGTGCCGGTGGTCAGCGTGTGGCTGCCCAGTGCCACCGTGCCGCTGCCCGACAGCGTGCCCACCGTCTCGCTGCCGGCCAGCTGCAGCGTCGCGCCCGTGCCCACCTGCACCGCACCAGCATTGGCCAGCGCGCTGCCGCCGGACAGCACCAGGATGCCGGCGGTCAGCGTGGTGCCGCCGGTGAAGTCGTTGCTGCCCGACAGCGTGAGGCTGCCGCTGCCCTGCTGCGTCAACCGGCCCGCGCCGGTGATGCTGCCGGCGAAGCTGGTGTCGACCACCTCACCGGCGATGCCGTTGGTCAGCGTGACGCCGGTGTCGATGGCCACCGTGCCGTTGGCGCCGCCGGCCAGGGCCCGCAGCGTGGTGTCGGCATTCACCGCCAGCCGCGCTGGCGTCGGGCCGTCGAGTGTGACCTGGTTCAGCGGCCCCAGCGCGCCCGCGGCATCCAGTGACAGCGTGCCCGCGGACACGGTGGCATGGCCGGTGAAGAACGGGTTGTCGCGCCGCAGGCTGACGGTGCCGCTGCCCTGCTTCTGCAGGCTGCCGCCGCCTTCCAGGCGGGCGTCCAGCGTGCCGGCCTGCAGCCGGAACACGCCGGCCTGCAACCGGCCGTTGGTCACCTGGCCGGTGGTGTCCAGCGTGAGCAGGACCGGACTGCGCAGTTGGTCCCCAAGGTCGAGGCTGCCGCTGCCGTCGACGACCAGCGTGGTGCCGGACGCCAGCGCGCCGGTGCCGTCCAGCACCAGGGTGCCGGCGCTGACGGTGGTGCTGCCGGCAGCGCTGTTGCTGCCGGCGAGCGTGAAAGTCCCACCGCCAACCTTGTGCAGCTGACCGCCGCCGGTGATGCTGCCGCTGTAGCGGCTGCTGGCCGTGCCGGTGGTCAGCGTGGCCAGGTCATCCAGTTGCAGCGTGCTGCCGGCACCGCCGCCGGCCACCGCGGCCAGCGTGCTGCTGGTGGCGACAACCAGGGCGTTGGTGCCGGTGCTGCCGAGCGTGACGGTGCTGCCAACCAGCGCATTCGAGGCCGTCAGCGTCAACGTGCCGGCGTCGACCAGCGTGGCGCCGGTGAAGCCGGTCGCGCCGTTCAGCGTGAAGTTGCCGGCACCGGCCTTGCGCAGCACGCTGCCCGTGCCCGCGGTGATCTTGCCGCTGTAGGTGCTGCTGTCAGCTCCGGTGGTGAGCGTGACCGTGTCAGCAAGCGTCACGCCCAGGGAACTGCCGCCGCCGCCGGCCAGCGATGCCACGGTGCTGTTCGCGGCCACCTGCAGGGTGTTGGCCTCGGCGCTGTCGAGCGTGACCGCGCTGTCCTTCAACGCATCGGCATGGCCCAGCGTGAGCGTGCCGCCGTTGAGCTGCGTCGCGCCTGTGAAGCCGGTCGCACCGTTCAGCCTGAAGTTGCCCGCGCCCGCCTTTTCCAGCGTGCCGGTGCCGCTGATGGTGCCGCTGTAGCTGCTGTCGGCCTCACCGGTGGTGAGCGTCTTGCCGGCGGCCAGCGTGACGTTGCCGAACGCGGGCGCACCGCCGCCCAGCGATTTCACCGTGGTGCTCTCGATCACCGCCAGCGTGCTGGCGGCCGTGCTGCTGAGCGTGACGGCGCTGTTCTTCAACGCATCGGCATGGCCCAGCGTGAGCGTGCCGCCGTCGAGCTGCGTGGCACCGGTGAAGCCGGTCGCGCCATTCAGCGTGAAGTTGCCCGCGCCCGCCTTTTCCAGCGTGCCGGTGCCGCTGATGGTGCCGCTGTAGCTGCTGCTGTCCTCACCGGTGGTGAGCACCTTGCCGGCGGCCAGCGTGACGTTGCCGCGTGCTGGCACGAGCCCTGCCGCCACCGCACCGCCGCCCAGCGACTTCACCGTGGTGCTCTCGATCACCGCCAGCGTGCTGGCGGCCGTGCTGCTCAGCGTGACCACGCTGCCCTTCAACGCATCGGCATGGCCCAGCGTGAGCGTGCCGCCGTCGAGCTGCGTGGCACCGGTGAAGCCGGTCGCGCCATTCAACGTGAAGTTGCCCGCGCCCGCCTTTTCGAGCGTGCCGGTGCCGCTGATGGTGCCGCTGTAGCTGCTGCTGTCCTCACCGGTGGTGAGCGTCTTGCCGGCGGCCAGCGTGACGTTGCCGCGTGCTGGCACGGGCCCTGCCGCCACCGCACCGCCGCCCAGCGACTTCACCGTGGTGCTCTCGATCACCGCCAGCGTGCTGGCGGCCGTGCTGCTGAGTGTGACGGCGCTGTTCTTCAACGCATCGGCATGGCCCAGCGTGAGCGTGCCGCCGTTGAGCTGCGTGGCACCGGTCAAGCCGGTCGCACCGTTCAGCGTGAAGTTGCCCGCGCCCGCCTTTTCCAGCGTGCCGGTGCCGCTGATGGTGCCGCTGTAGCTGCTGCTGTCCTCACCGGTGGTGAGCGTCTTGCCGGCGGCCAGCGTGACGTTGCCGCGTGCTGGCACGGGCCCTGCCGCCACCGCACCGCCGCCCAGCGACTTCACCGTGGTGCTCTCGATCACCGCCAGCGTGCTGGCGGCCGTGCTGCTGAGTGTGACGGCGCTGTTCTTCAACGCATCGGCATGGCCCAGCGTGAGCGTGCCGCCGTCGAGCTGCGTGGCACCGGTGAAGCCGGTCGCGCCATTCAGCGTGAAGTCGCCCGCGCCCGCCTTTTCCAGCGTGCCGGTGCCGCTGATGGTGCCGCTGTAGCTGCTGCTGTCCTCACCGGTGGTGAGCACCTTGCCGGCGGCCAGCGTGACGTTGCCGCGTGCTGGCACGAGCCCTGCCGCCACCGCACCGCCGCCCAGCGACTTCACCGTGGTGCTCTCGATCACCGCCAGCGTGCTGGCGGCCGTGCTGCTGAGCGTGACGGCGCTGTCCTTCAACGCATCGGCATGGCCCAGCGTGAGCGTGCCGCCGTTGAGCTGCGTCGCGCCGGTGAAGCCGGTCGCGCCATTCAGCGTGAAGTTGCCCGCGCCCGCCTTTTCCAGCGTGCCGGTGCCGCTGATGGTGCCGCTGTAGCTGCTGCTGTCCTCACCGGTGGTGAGCGTCTTGCCGGCGGCCAGCGTGACATTGCCGAGCGCTGGCACGAGACCTGCTGCCAACGCTCCGCCGCCCAGCGATTTCACCGTGGTGCTGTCGGTCACTGCCAGCGTGCTGGCGGCCGTGCTGCTGAGCGTGACCACGCTGTCCTTCAACGCATCGGCATGGTCCAAGGCAAGCGTGCCACCGACGAGCTGCGTCGTACCGGCGAAGCCCGTCGCACTGTCCAACGTGAACTCGCCAGAGCCCGCCTTGCGCAGCACGCTGCCCGTGCCCGCGGTGATCTTGCCGCTGTAGGTGCTGCTGGCCTCACCGGTGGTGAGGATCACATCGTTCGAGAGCGTCACACCCAGGGAACTGCCGCCGCCGCCGGCCAGCGATGCCACGGTGGCGCTCGTGGTCACCTGCAGGCTGGTGGCGGCGGCGTCGTTGAGCGTCACGCTGCCCGTGCCCAGTGCCGAGACGCTGCCGGCCACCAGAGTGCCGTCCGCCAGCATGGTCCCGCCGCGGTAGGTGTTGGCGCCTGACAGCTGCAGCGATCCCGCACCGGCCTTGGTGATGCCGAACGCCGCGGCCGGCGCGACACCGTCGCCGATGGCACCGGCAATCGTCAGCGTGCGGCCAGTTTCCACCGTGATGGTGCTGTTGTTCGGCAGCGTGACCGCCCCGGCCAGCGTCAGGCTGCCGACATCGAAGGTGACCGCCGGTGCCAGGGTGGCCGCGCCGGTCACCGTGAGGCTGGCGCCCTTGAAGCTGCCGCCCAGCACATGCTGACCCGTGCCGCCCTTCATGTCGATGCCGATGCCGGCACTGCCTGCATCCAGCACACCCAGCACCACCACGCGGCCGGTTCCCGTGGCGGGACTGGTCGCGGGCGGTGCAACGCCAAAGCTCTGGTTGGCGATCAGCGTGATGGCGCTGTTGGTGGTGGTGATGCCGCCCGTGGCGGTGATGGTGACATCGCCGCCGGCTTCGGCGGTGAAGGTCGCGCCGGCTTCGGTCAGCGTCACCGGAACTTCAATGCCGATGTTGCGGGTCGCCTGCAGCAGGACCAACGCCTTCGCGTTTTGCAACGCCGCCGGCGTGATGTTCAGCGTGGTGGTCGGCGCGTCATTCCAGGCCTCAGTGCCATCTGACACGCCAATCGGGTCCTCGGGATCCGGAGGGTCCTTAGGAACCACGGGAGCCTTGACGTTGATGTCCAGCGGATCCAGCAACCAGCGCCCCGACCGGAACCCCGCAGCCGCCCCCGCATCCACCGTGCCGCTGCCGATGCCCAGCCGCAGCTTGCCCGAGGTCTCCACCGCGCCGCCATCGCCGCCCAGCAGGCCGCCGCGGGCGCGGATGTGGCCGTTGAACACCGTGCTGTCATCGGCCCACACCACCACCTGGCCGCCGTCGCCCAGGCGGATGGCGCTTGCATCGATCTGTGCACCGGCGACCACGCGGGTGTGCACCGCATTGCGGTCAGGCCCGGCGCCCTGCCAGGCACCGCCGACGTGCACCAGGCCACCGCCGGCGTCGCCGCGGGCATCGATGCGGGCCGTGCTGTCCAGCCACACCCGCTCGCCCAGCACCCGCACCTGGCCGCCGGTCTCGCCGGTGGCGGTGGCCGATGCATCCAGCGTGCCGGCCAAGCGGGTGACGCCGGCGCCACCGTCGACCAGGATCTGCGGCGCCACGCCGCCGATCACCACCTGGCCGTCCTGCTGCACCAGGCCTTGGGCCCGCACCACGCCCTCGAGGTTGAGCACGGTGTCGGCAAACTGGCTGCGGGCGGCCGCCCGCAGTTCGGCACTGCGGGCCAGCAGGCTGGCGGCGGGCAGCAGCTGCAGCCGCGCAGCGAGGTTCTCGTCGCGCAGGTTGAAGAAGATCAGGCCGTCGCCGTCCACATCCACCTGCGCGGCGCCGGCCGCCGCCAGGCCCAGCCGGCCGGCCAGGATGTTGCCGCCCACGCTGAGCTGCGGGCCCACCAGCGCCACCGTGCCACCCGGCGCACGGATGCTGCCGTCGGCACGCAGCAGGCCGGTGGCGGCATCACCGCCGCTCAGTTGCCAGCGGCCGTCGGCCAGGGCGGTGGTGTTGACGCTGAGGGTGGTGGCCAGCAGGCCGCCCACGTCCACCTGCGAGCCGGCGCCGAAGACGATGCCGCGCGGATTGCTCAGGAACACCCGGCCGTTGGACTGCAGCTGGCCCAGGATCAGCGACGGATCGGCCCCGGTCACCCGGTTGAACAGGATGGCCTGGGCATTGGGCTGCAGCACCTGCACCCGCTCGCCGGCGGCGATGTTGAAGCTGCGCCAGTCGAAGCCGGCACGCTGGCTGCCCTGCAGGATCTGCAGCGTGCCCGGCGCCGACGGCAGCAGCTGGGCCTGGCCCAGCGTGGGCACCGCGCCTTCGGGCAAGGCCCAGGCGCTGGGCAGCGCCGCCAGCGCCACCGCCCAGGCCGCGGCCATGCACACCGGCCGCAGGCGGCGCAGGCGGTGGGGGCGGTGGGGGCTGGTGCAGCGGGCGGCGGGCATGGTCAGAAGAAGTAGGTGAACTGCGCGTACAGCCGCGGATTGCGCACCCGCTTGTCGGAGCGGGCTTCACCCGCCACGCGGCCGGCCAGGCTGACGCGCAGGGTGTAGGTGCGCGGCCGCTCCCAGGCCACCGACACACCGGCGCCGCTGTAACGCGCGGTGTTGACGAAGCGCGCGCCTTGGGCGCTGGCGTCCTGTCGGAAGCGAAGTTCACCGTGGTCGACGAACACGCTGAACACCGTCTCGCGGGCCAGACGGCCCAGCCAGTCTTCCGGGGGCAGCAGGCGCAGTTCGGCACTCACCACCATGCCGCTGTCGCCGGTGCCCTCGCCAGGCGCAAAGGCGCGCACGCCGTCGGGCCCGCCGACGCGGAACTGCTCGCCGGAGTCCAGGTTGTCGAACGCCCACTGGCCCCGCAGCGCCGCATACAGCAGCAGCCGCCCGTCGACCAGGTTCTGCAGCCGGTTCACGCCCACCGACAGCTTGGTGAAGCGCGGTGCGTCGTCCAGGCTGTCGGGGCGGCCGCCGTCGTAGCGCACATCGCCGCTGGCCACATGGGCCTCGAAGGTGCTGACCGCGCCGCCGAACCAGTCGTCGCGCAGGTCGCCTGTCAGGCCCAGGCTGAGGTTGTTGACCTGGCGCTGGCGGGCGATGCCGCCGGTGCTGTCGTCGTAGCGCTTGTGGTCGACCGAGGCCACGGCGAACAGGTTGAGGTTGCGCGAGCGCACCCAGGGGTACAGCGCATAGGCATTCAGCGTCAGGCCGTCGCCGTGGATGTCCAGGCCGTTGAAGGCGGCGCTGTCGAGCTGGTAGCGCACCGCCGACAGCGAGGCCCCCAGCTTCAGGCCGCTGCTGCCCACCGGCAGCGCGTAGCTCAGCAGGCCGAAGCCCAGGCCACCGGTGGTGGACGCCAGCACACTGGCGGTGAAGGCGTCACCCAGCCCGGCCAGGCTGTTGGCCGCCACCAGCACGCCCAGCCGGCCGGTGCCGAGAAAGCGCGAGCCGTTGACATCGGCATCGGCCTTGCCCGACCAGCGGTCTTCCTGCTGGCCGGTGACGCGCAGCGAGGCCGTGCCCGGCTGCGAACCGGCCACGATGTCGAAGCGGGCGGTGATGCCACGCAGGTCGTTGATCAGGAAGACCACCCGCTCGACATCGCGCACCCGCAGGATCTCGCCGGGCCGCAGCTGGGCCAGGTAGCCCTCGATCACCCGGCGCTGCACCGGCAGGCTCTCGGGCCATTGCAGGTCGATGCGGTCGAGCCGGCCTTCGAGCAGCTGGATCTGCACGATGCCGCCCTCGGGCACCTGCTCGGGCAGGTAGGCATAGCCCAGGTACCAGCCTGATTCGCGCTGCAGGAAGCGGGTGACGTCGGCCGTGGCGTTGACCAGGTCTTCGTAGCTACGCTGCGGGCCGGTGTAGGGCGCCAGCAGTTCGGCCGCGGCAGCCAGCAGCTCCGGCGGCGCATTGGGTGACAGGCGGAAGCCGCGCACGTCCAGCGTCAGGTCGCCGCTGGGCTTCTGCAGTTCACGCGGCGGCGCCGGGCGGGCGGGCAGGTCGCGGGCATCGGTGGCCAGCGGGGCGCGCGGCGCCAGATCGGCGGGGTTGGGCAGCAGGCCGCCGGGGCGCTGATCGGCCGGAGTGGCGGCGGCGGGCTGGGCCAGCGCGGGTGCGGCGGCCAGGCCGCCGGCCAGCACTGCTGCAGAAATCCGCCCCAACTGCCAACTTTTCATCACTGCATGGTATCCAAACGCCTGCCGTCAACGGCCTGCATTCGGACCTGTCAGCGTAGGGATTGCAGGGGTTGCCAGTGCCGCAGCGCATGCTGCGGCGGCGCGTGGTCAGGGCGCCTGCTGGCGGCCGATCTCGACGCGGCGGTTCTCGGCGGCGGCCGGATCCTTGGTCACCTTCAGCGCCTTCGAGCCCATGCCCACGGCCTGCAGCATGCCGGGGTCGGCGCCGTTCTTGACCAGATACTCCTTCACCGCCTCGGCGCGCTTCTGCGACAGCGGCAGGTTGACGTCCTCGCTGCCGGTGGCGTCGGCATGGCCCTCGATGCGCACCACGCGGCCGCTGCCGCGCTTGCCGCGCAGCACCTCGGCAAAGCGGTCGAGCTGGGCGCGCAGCAGGTCGGGCAGTTCGGCCGAGCCGAGCTTGAAGGTGGCCGTGGGCAGGGAGAAGCGCACCGCCGGCTTGAAGCCCATGCACTTGTAGCCGGCCTGCTCCAGTTCCTTGCAGGCGTCTTCGGGGAACAGGCCCTCGTTGATGGCCTGGGCTTCGGGCACTTTCTCGCCCAGGTCGACCGGCGGATCGGCCGCCAGTGCAGCCAGCGGCAGGGCGGCCATGCAGCCGGCCAGCGCAGTTCGGCGCAGCGCGGCGCGCCAGGTGGTGGAGTGGGGGCGGAACGGGGCGGCAGCCAGCATGATGAGCTCCATGCCGCGTGATGCGGCGTGATGGGGGCGGGCCCGGCGGCCTGCAGACCGACCAGCGCGTGCCACGTCCCAGAAGCGTGAAATCATACCGGCGCGGGCCGCCAGCGCCATCCCCTGTCGCAGGGAAGTTGTGGCAAGCGCAGGGTCAGCGGCCCGCCTGCAGCGCGGCGGCGCGCATCGCGGACAGCGTGCTGCGGCTGGTGCTCACGTCGGCGTCCAGCTTGACATGGATCAGCATCGGCGCGCCAGGCTGCAGCGCCTCGGCGAAGGCGGCCTCGAAATCCTCGGTGCGGTCGACGAACGCCGCACGCCAGCCGAAGGCCCGCGCCATGGCGGCGAAGTCGGGGTTGAACAGGTCGCTGCCGCTCACCCGGCCGGGGTACTCGCGCTCCTGGTGCATGCGGATGGTGCCGTAGGTGCCGTTGTCGACCACGATGCTGACCAGCCGCCCGTCTGCTGCGTTGGCGCCGTAGCCGGTGGCGGTGGCCAGTTCCTGGCCGTTCATCAGGAAATCGCCATCGCCAGCCACATTGACCACGGTGCGGTGCGGCTGCAGCAGCGCCGCCCCCACCGCCGCGGGAAATCCATAGCCCATGGCGCCCGAGGTGGGCGCCAGCTGGGTGCGGCCATGGTGCTGCAGGCCGTGGTAGCGCACGAAGCGGTGCAGCCAGCCGGCGAAGTTGCCCGCGCCGTTGGTGTAGATGGTGTTCTCGGGCGCCAGGCGCTGCACCGTCTGCATC
This sequence comes from Pseudaquabacterium pictum, assembly GCF_005403045.1. Classification (GTDB taxonomy): domain Bacteria; phylum Pseudomonadota; class Gammaproteobacteria; order Burkholderiales; family Burkholderiaceae_C; genus Pseudaquabacterium; species Pseudaquabacterium pictum. Next base: position 290,892 of record NZ_BJCL01000005.1, on the reverse strand, counting down.
ACCACCGCCATGTCCAGCGGCGCCACCGGCGTGGCGATGTGGTTGGCCTCGTAGTCGGCATGGGCGTCGGCCGCCCAGCCGGCCCAGGCCACGCTGGTGGGCGCGGCCAGGCCTTCCAGCGCCTTGGCCGCGCTGGCCATGCTGGATTGCAGCAGCAGATCGGCCGCGTACACGCGGCCCAGCTCCTCGGGCCCGGCGTGGATGTGCACCAGCTTCTGCGCCGGCCGCGGCGGCGTCAGCAGGGTGTAGCCGCCGGTGGTCATCTCGCCCAGGCGCACGCCCAGGGCGATGACGAGGTCGGCATCCTTCACCCGCTGCGCCAGTTTCGGGTTGATGCCGATGCCCACGTCGCCGGCATACAGCGGATGGCGGTTGTCGAAGGTGTCCTGGAAGCGGAAGCCGCAGCCCACCGGCAGCTGCCAGTTCTCGGCAAAGCGCTGCAGCGCGCGGGCGGCCTCGGCGTCCCAGCCACCGCCACCGGCGATGACGAAGGGCCGCTGCGCCGCCATCAACAGGGCCCGCAGGTCACGCAGTCCGCCCGGCGCGGGCCAGGCATGGGCCGTCTGCGCCTGCGGCAGCACCGGCGCGGCGGTGGGCGTGGTCAGCATGTCCTCGGGCAGCACCAGCACCACCGGGCCGGGGCGGCCCTGGGTGGCGGTGTGGAAGGCGCGGGCCACGTATTCGGGCAGGCGGTCGGCGTCGTGCACCTCGCCCACCCACTTGGCCAGGCCCAGCGTGCCGGGGCCGAACATCTGGCGGTAGTCCAATTCCTGGAAGGCCTCGCGGTCGCGCTGGTCGCTGGCCACCTGGCCGATGAACAGCACCAGCGGCGTGGAATCCTGGAAGGCGGTGTGGATGCCGATGCTGGCGTTCGTCGCGCCCGGCCCGCGGGTGACGAAGCAGACGCCCGGCCGCGGGCCCAGCTTGCCCTGCGCCTCGGCCATGAAGGCGGCGCCGCCCTCCTGCCGGCAGGCGATGAAGCGGATCTGGTCGCGGTGGACATGGAAGCCGTCGAGCACGGCCAGGTAGCTTTCGCCCGGCACGCCGAAGCAGGTGGTGACGCCCTGGGCGATCAGGGCTTCGACGAGGGCATGGCCCGCCAATCGGGATGTGGTCATGGAAGTCAGCGGCTGGAAGCAAGCGGTGGCGGATTGTCGGTGGGCCGCAGTTCGCGCCGCACCCGGCGCACCTGGAAGGCGCTGACGATCAGCACGCCCTGCACCATGGCCAGGCCCACCCACACCGCGGTGTAGAGGTGCAGGTCCATCAGCCGGCCGAAGACCAGCGGCGCCAGCGCCTGGCCGATGTCCAGCCCGGAATACACCACGCCGAACACCCGGCCGCTGGCATTGGCCGGCGTGCTGCGCTTGACCAGCATGTCGCGCGACGGCCCGGCGCTGCCGCTGACCAGGCCCATGGCGCCGAACAGCAGCGGCACCGCCCAGCCCGGCACCGGGCCCAGCGCCATCCACAGTGCGATGCAGGCGGCCAGGCCCATGCCGACGCCGACCACCTGCTCGCAGCGCGCCGGGTCGCGCGCCAGGAAGCCACCGGCCACCATGCCGGTGGCGCTGCACACCATGTAGATCGACAGGCAGGCCGCCACCCAGGCCAGCGGCACATCGTGCAACTGCTGCGCCGCGCCGGGCGCGAAGCTCTGCACCACGCTCAGCGCCATGGCGTAGAAGAAGAAGAATCCGAAGCACATCCACACCGCCGGGATGCGCAGAAAGTCGAACGGCCCTTCCGCGCGCACCGCAGCGGCCGGGCTGGCCACCGGCGGCGCCGTGCCCGGCAGCAGCAGCAGGCGGCCACGCTGCCACCACAGCAGCAGCAGCACCACCAGCGCCACCGCGGCGGCGGTCACCATCGCCACGCGCCAGCCGGCGGCCAGCGCCACCGGCACCATCAGCGCCGGCGCCAGCGCCCAGCCCAGCGTGCCGGTGATGCCGTGGGCGCTGTAGGCATGGCCCAGCCGGCTGGCGTGCACATTGCGGTTGAGCAGGGTGTAGTCGGCCGGGTGGAACACGCCGTTGCCGAGGCCGGCCACCACCGCGCTGGCGGCCAGCATGGCGTAGTGGGTGGAGGCGGCATAGCCCAGCGCCGCCAGCGCCAGCAGCCCCAGCCCGCCCAGCAGCACCGGCCGCGGGCCGATGCGGTCGACCAGGAAGCCCGAGGCCGTCTGCACCGCGCTGGAGACGACGAAGAAGATCGTCAGCAGCAGGCCCAGCTCGGTGTAGCTGACGTTGAACTCGATCTTCAGCCAGGGAAACAGCGGCGCCAGCAGCAGCTGGCTGAAGTGGCTGACCGCATGCGCCAGGCCCACCAGGCCGATGGTGGAGGCGTCCTGCCGCAAGGGCGGCGCAGCGCTGGCAGGGAGCGTGGCGGCAGTCATGCCACCGATGGTAGACGGGCTGCAGCGGGCGCCCAGCCGCGGCCGGGACAGACCGCCGTTGTGTAAGCGGTTGTCGCGCCTGCCGGGCCGTGTCTCCTGGGCGACGTGCCGGCACGGCACAACATCACGAAACCTGCGCTTGACATGCCGACCCTAGAGTGGCGACCAGACTTCCGGAGACTGCCATGCTGACCAGCCTGTTCGGTGACCTCACGCCCCGTCGCCTGCCGCAGCCGGCCCCGCCGGCCCAGTCGGACGGCAGCGACGCCGCCACTGCCGTGCACCACGCCACCAGCATCGACGTGGTGGTCGACGATTCGCCCACCGAGGCGATCCGTGCCCACTTTGCCGCCCACCGGCAGGATCTGCAGCGCGCCAGCCAGATGGTGACGCTGCTCGACCCATCGCGCCTGTGGGCCGCGCAGGTGCTGCATGCGCTGGCCGATGCCGGCGGCCAGCCGGTGCAGCGGCTGAATGTGCGGGAGCGCAGCTCGCTGCGCACGCTGGCGGTGATCGAGCGCACCCTGGTGCCGCGCCGCGATGCGCCGGCGCTGCGGGTTTACCACGCCGACATCCGCGGTGGCGCCAGCGCCGCCGGCGTGGCGCCCGAAGAAATCACCAGCGCGCTGGCCGAGGGCAGCCAGCTCACCGCGGTGATCGTCGGCGCGATGCAGCCGCATGCGCTGGTGGTGCTGCTGCGCGGCCTGCTGCAGGCCTGCCACCAGCCGGAATGGCGCTGCCCGCACCTGGTGTTCATCCTGCCGCCAGGGGCCGCGGCGCTGCGCCAGCGCATCCTGGCGCAGGACTGGCCGGCCGGCCTGCAGGTGCATGCGCTGGCCGAGCCGCTGGCCAGCGCCGCCAGCGTGTGGAACCGGGTGCTCGAGGCCTGGGAGGCCACGCAGCAGGCGGCGGCGGCAGCGCCGCACGACCAGCCGGCGCTGGCCGAGGCCGCCCAGGCCCGGCCGGCGCCACCGGCAGCGCCCGCCGCCCATCGCCTGCCGCCGGTGGTGCTGAACCGCCTGCTGTTGCCGCTGGCGCGCAGCGAGGGCCTGCTGGCCTGTGGCATCGTCGACCTGCACAGCGGTGACCTGCTGGCCACCCAGCAGCGCGAAGAGCCACCCACCGACCTGGCCGCGCTGGCCGAGGCGCTGTGCGCCGCCCGCCTGGCGCACCAGGCCGTGGCCACCGACGAGGCGCCGCCCGAGGAGATCCTGGTGACCACCGGCCCGCGGCAGACCCTGCTGCGGCGGCTGCCGGGCGAGGCGCCGCTGGGCTTCGTGGCGGTGCTCGACCGGCAGCAGGCCAACCTGGCGCTGCTGCGCTTCAAGCTGCTGGATGCGGAACGGGTGCTCGGCTGAGGCTCAAGCGGCGGGGCGGGTCTGCCGATAAGGCCTGATCAGCTGTCTTGCCGCCAGGAGCGCTCGCCATGGATTTCTCATCGGTCCACAACACCCACGAAAAGACCATCTTCGAGGCGGTGACCGCCGCCGCGCCGCGCTACCCGGGCATCGCCGATGACCCCGGCCTGCTGGCCGACGTGGCCTGCGTGGCGCTGAACCGCATGCCGCCACACTACATCCGCCACACCGCCGACCTGGCCTTCTTCACCACCGAGAAGGAGCGCCAGGCCACCCTGCGCAACGTGGCCGAATCGGTCGACTTCGCCTTCGGCTATGTGCAGGCACGGCATGTGATGGCGGCCCGGCGCTAGCCACTCCTAACCTGCGGTTCTGACTGCCAGAACCGCCGCGGCCATCGCCAGCCCGGCGACGCGATCCTAGAGTGGGCCACCTTCACACACCGGCCCACACCATGACCCCGTCCCGCCTGATCCGGCGCGCTGCCAGCGCGCACGTCCTCCACCGCGTCCGCCGGCCAGGCAGCGTGGCCGCACTGGCGCTTGCGCTGCTGCTGTCGGCCTGCGCCGGCCCGCCGGTCACGCAGCAGGCGTTCGACGCCCACCAGGCCCGCTTTGCCGTGGCCCAGCCGCATCTGCAGCAGATGGTCGCCCGCCCCGACGGCGGGCGGCTGGCGGTGCGCGAGTTCAACCCCGGCCAGCGCGGGCGCTCGCCCACGCTGGTGCTGATGCACGGCTTCCCGGACAACCAGCACCTGTATGACGCGCTGATCCCGCTGCTGGCGCAGCGCCACCATGTGGTGAGCTTCGACTTCCTCGGCTGGGGTGGCTCCGACAAGCCGGCCACGGCCGTCTATGACGTGGCCAGCCAGCGCGCCGACCTGGACGCGGTGGTGGCCCACTTGGCGCTGCAGCAGGTGGTGCCGGTGCTGCACGACATGTCCGGCCCGGTCGGCATCGACTGGGTGCTGGACAACCCGCAGCGCAGCCGCGCGCTGGTGCTGCTGAACACCTACTACAACGCCTCGCCGGCGCTGCAGGCACCGCCGGCGATCGAGGTCTTCGCCTCCAAGGGCTGGCTGCGCGATCTGCGCGTCTGGGGCGCCGGCCGGGCTGCCGGCGTCTTCCAGTCCGGCGTGCAGAGCCAGATGTCGGACTTCTTTGCCGACGAGGCGGCGCGGGCTGCCTGGGTGCCGGTGCTGGCCCATGGCGCGCCGGCGATCCGCCCGGCGTTCTTCAGCGCCACCTCGGTGCTGTGGCAGGAGATCGCCGCGCGCGATGGCCGCCGGGCACAGATGCAGCAGTCGCCGGTGCCGGTGCTGGTGGCCTTCGGGCGGCATGACCCCTACCTCAACCCGCAGGTGGCACAGGCGCTGGCCGACCAGTTCACCGGCGCCCGCGTCAGCCTGCTGGACGCCGGGCACTATGTCCAACTGGACCGGCCAGCCGAGCTGGCCAGCTTGATCGACCAGCTGCTGGCCAAGCCCTGAGCCGTCTGGTGCGCAGCGTCAACCCGGTCGGCGCCGCCGCGGTGTGGCTGGTGTTGGCGCGGTGGCGGGGCTGACCGGCGCCAGTGCGGCCGCGTCGCTGGCCGTCAGCTGCAGATCCGCATGACCGCGCCCCTGGGCCAGCACGAAGTCGACGAACAACCGCACCCGGGCCGGCAACTGCCGGTCGGGGTAGTGCAGGAAGAGCTGCAGGCCACCGGGCGACAGGTCCGGGTGCAGCACCTGCAGATCGCCGCGGCGCAGGGCCGGCAGCACCTGCACCAGCGGCAGCTGCGCCACCCCCAGACCGGCGGCGCAGGCGGCCGCCAGGGCCGCCATGTCGTTGCAGCGCAGTGGCCCGGACACCGGCAGGTCCACCGGTCCGGCGGGTGTCTGCAGATGCCAGGGCGCAACCGCCACCTCCCCGCTGCGGCGCAGACCCAGGCCGTGCAGCCTGGCCAGCATGGCCGGGTCGGCATCCAGGCCGGGCCGGGCCAGGAACGTGGGCGCCGCACACAACACCAGCACCAGCGGGCCCAGGGGGCGGGCCACGAAGCCCGCATCCCGCAGCGGGCCCACCCGCACGCCGACATCGAAGCGGTCGGCCACCAGGTCGGTGGCCAGCTCGCTGCAGGCGATGTCGACCACCACCCCGGGGTGCCGGGCATGGAACTGCACCAGGCTGGGCGCCAGGTAGGCCTGCACATACGGCGACACGGCCGTCACCCGCACGGTGCCCGAGGCCGCGCCAGCAGCATCGCGCGAGTCGTCGAAGGCGGCAGCCAGCTCGGCCAACGGCGCCTCGCAGCGCGCCAGCAGTGCGGCGCCCTCCGCCGTCAGCGAGAGGCTGCGCGTGGTGCGGGCGAACAGCCGCAGCTGCAGCTGCGCCTCCAGCCGGGCCACGTTGCGGCTGACGGCCACCGCCGACACGCCCAGCGCCTCGGCCGCCCGCACGAAGCTGCCGCTGCGTGCCACCTGGACAAAACTCACCATGCCACGCAGCGATTCCATCGACCATTGCCAGAGTTGCGGGATTGCCGCGCATTCTTGACCTGAGTTTGGATCTGCAGCCGCGCCCAAGGGCGTTGTCGGGGTCGCCCCGCCTGCGAGGCTTGCAGCCGGAGTTCCCGTCGCCGTGATCTCCTGGTGAGGACCGCGGGAAGCCTGCTTCCTAGCATCGGTGGAACGGGCCCGGCATGTCGGGTCCGGCCCACCCAACGCCAGGAGCCACCGATGTCTTCCCTGTCCCGCACCACCACCCGCCTGCTGGCGGCTGCCGCCCTGTCCACCGGCCTGGCCGCGCAGGCCCTGCCCACCCAGGTGACCGTCACCATCGAGAACCTGGCGCCGGCCGGCGGCCTGGCCTTCGCGCCGCTGCACCTGGCCTTCAACAACGGCAGCTACGACGCCTTCAACCTGGGTCAGGTGGCCGGCACGGCCATCGTGTCGGTGGCCGAAGGCGGCGCCGGCGGCGCCTGGCAGGCCGCCTTCGCCGCGGCCGACCCCGGCGCCGTGCGCGGCACCATCGGCGGGCCGCTGTTCGCCGGCGGCAGCAAGACGGCCAGCTACATGGTGGACAGCGCGGCCAACCCGTTCTTCACCTTTGCGGCGATGGCCATCCCGAGCAATGACTTCTTCATCGGCAACGACAACCCGATGGCCCACCGGCTGTTCGACACGGCCGGCCAGCTGCAGGTCAGCAGCATCACGGTGCAGGCACGCGACATCTGGGATGCCGGCTCCGAGGTGTTCGACCCGGCCGCCTCGGCCTTCGTCGGCGACAACGGCCTGCGCGCCGACCAGGGCTCGGTGGTGGCCTTCAACTTCGCCGAGTTCGCCGGCTACAACGGCCTGACCACCGGCGCCGGCTACACCTTCAACAGCCAGCTCGCAGCCGGCACCGATGTCTACCGCATCAGCTTCACCGCTGCGCCGGTGCCCGAGCCGCAGACCTATGCGCTGATGCTGGCCGGCCTCGCCGGCCTGGGCTGGCTGGCACGGCGGCGCCAGGCCCGCGGCGCTTGAGGCCGGCCCGCCAGCCAGCGGCAGCCGTCCAGCGCGGCGGCACCCAAGCGGCAGAATGGGCCATGCCCCAGCAGCTGCTGCTAGTCGAAGATGACGACGCCATTGCCGACGCCCTGCGGCTGCACCTGGAGCAGGCCGGCTACCAGCTGCACCGCGCGGCCGACGGCCTGCTGGCCATGGCCGCCATCGACCGCCAGCCCTGGGACCTGGTGCTGCTGGACCTGATGCTGCCCGGCGCCGACGGCTGGGAGGTGTGCCGCCACCTGCGGGCGCGCCACCCCGCCGTGCCGGTGATCATGCTCAGCGCCCGGTCGGCCGAAGCCCACCGGGTGCTGGGGCTGGAACTGGGCGCCGACGACTACCTGGCCAAGCCGTTCTCGATGCTGGAACTGGTGGCCCGGGTGCGCGCCCTGCTGCGCCGGGTGCAGCAGCTGCGCACCGCGCCAGCGCCGGCGCCGGTGCTGCGCTTCGGTGCCTGGCAGCTGGACACCACCCGGCGGGAACTGCTGCAGGGCGACACGCCGGTGCCACTGACCCTGCGGGAGTTCGATCTGCTGCACTTCCTGGCCCGGCACCCCGGCCAGGCCTTCGGCCGCGACCAGCTGCTGCAGCGGGTGTGGGGCGCCGGCTTCGACGGCTATGAACACACGGTGAACTCCCACATCAACCGGCTGCGCAGCAAGATCGAGCGTGATCCACGCACGCCGGCACACATCGTCACCGTGTGGGGTGTGGGCTACCGGTTCGACCCCGCCGGCGGGGAGCCGTCCGCATGAGGCGTCCGCCGCTGTCCTTCAGCACCCGGCTCACCCTGATGCTGGCCGCCCTGCTGCTGGCCTATGCCGGCCTGGTGGCCGTGCTGGGCCGCAGCCTCGCCACGGCGCATGAGCAGGAATCCTTGCAGCGCCTGTCGCACGGCCTGGCACAGCACATCGTGGGCCACTGGCCCGAGATCACCACCACCGATCCCGCCGAATCCGAGGCCGCGGCCCGGCGCGCCCTGCTGCAGATGCTGATGGTGGTGAACCCCGGCATCCAGGTCTATGTGCTGGATGCCGGTGGCCGGGTGGCGGCCTACATCGGCGAGCCCGGCATGGTGCGCCAGCACCAGGTGGACCTGGCACCCGTGCGTGCCTTCCTCGCCGGCGCGGCCCTGCCGCTGCACGGCACCGACCCGATGGGCGGCGACGTGCGCCGCATCTTCAGCGCCGCCATGTTCGCGCCCAAGCCGGGGCAGACCCAGCCGCCGGGCTACCTCTACATCGTGCTCGATGGCGCGGCCCGCACCCAGGTGGCCGGCGCCATCAGCCTGCGCCGCGAGTGGCTGGGCGCGGCGGCAGTGGCCGGCGTCGGCGCGCTGCTCACCCTGCTGGTGGGCGCCCTGGCCCTGCGCAAGCTGACCCGGCCGCTGCACCGGCTGGCCGGCCGCATGCGCAGCTACAGCCTGGGCGCCACGGCCACCCGGCCCGAACCGCAGCACGGCGGCCGCGGCGACGAGGTGCAGGCCATTGCCACCGCCTTTGCCGGCCTGACCGAGCGGCTGGAACAGCAGTCTGCGCGCGAAGCGGCCCAGACCCTGGCCCACCGCGAGACCATGGCCGGCGTGGCCCACGACCTGCGCACGCCGCTGACCGCGCTGCACGGCCATCTGGAAGCCCTGTCGGGCGGCAGCGCGGTGCAGCAGGCACCGCTGCTGCGCGCCGCCCTGGCGCAAAGCGACAAGGTGCGCCGGCTGTCGCAGCAGCTGTTCGAGCTGGCCACCTTGCAGTCGACCGACCAGGTGCTGCACCGCGAGCGCTTCAGCCTGGACGAGCTGGTCACCGACACGGTGCAGAAGTTCGCCATCGGCCACCCGAACCCGCCGGTGACGCTGACCGGCGCCCCGCCCGGCCGGCTGGAGCTGGACGGCGACCTGCAGCTGATCGATCGCGCCCTGGGCAACCTGATCGACAACGCCCTGCGGCACGCCCCGGGCGGCGCGCCAGTGCGGGTGAGCCTGTTGCGCCAGGGCGGCAACGCCCAGATCCTGGTGGAAGACAACGGCCCCGGCCTGCCACCCGACCTGCAGGCCCGCCTGGACCAGCAGGCCAGCCTGCGCGACCCGCCGCTTCGGCGCAGCGGCGGCGGCATCGGCGGCCTGGGTCTGGCGATTGCCCAGCGGGTGGCCCAGCTGCACGGCGGCAGCCTGCGGCCGCTGGCCACGCCCGAGGGCGGCACCCGGCTGTGCCTGGCGCTGCCGCTGGCCGCGCCGGGCTGAGCCGGGCCGGTCAGTGGACCACGCGGCCGAACTCGAACGCGCCGTCCTTCACATCCACCGGCACCACATCCTTGGGGCCGAAGCGGCCCTGCAGGATCAGCTTGGCCACCGGGTTCTCGATGCGGTGCTGGATGGCGCGCTTCAGCGGCCGGGCGCCGAACACCGGATCGAAGCCGACCTTGGCGATCTCGGCCAGCGCTTCGTCGGACACCTCCAACTTCATGTCCATCTTCTCCAGCCGGCCTTCCAGCAACTTCAGCTGGATGCGGGCGATGGCCTTGATGTTGGCCTCGTCCAGCGCGTGGAACACCACCGTCTCGTCGATGCGGTTGAGGAACTCGGGCCGGAAATGCGCCTTCACCTCGCCCCACACCGCCTCGCGGATCAGCTCCGAGTCCTGGCCCTGCATCTGCATGATCAGGTGGCTGCCCAGGTTGCTGGTCATCACGATCACGGTGTTCTTGAAGTCCACCGTGCGGCCCTGGCCGTCAGTCAGGCGGCCATCGTCCAGCACCTGCAGCAGCACGTTGAAGACGTCGGGGTGGGCCTTCTCCACCTCGTCGAGCAGCAGCACGCTGTAGGGCTTGCGGCGCACGGCTTCCGTCAACGTGCCGCCCTCGTCATAACCCACGTAGCCCGGGGGCGCGCCGATCAGCCGGCTGACGCTGTGCTTCTCCATGAACTCGCTCATGTCGACGCGGATCATGTGGTCCTCGCTGTCGAACAGGAAGCCGGCCAGCGCCTTGCACAGCTCGGTCTTGCCCACGCCGGTGGGGCCCAGGAACAGGAAGCTGCCCAGCGGCCGGTTCGGGTCTGACAGGCCGGCGCGGCTGCGGCGGATGGCGTCGGACACGGCGACGATGGCCTCGTCCTGGCCGACCACCCGCTTGTGCAGCGCGGTCTCCATCTGCAGCAGCTTGTCGCGCTCGCCCTGCATCAGCTTGCTGACCGGGATGCCGGTGGCGCGTGAGACCACCTCGGCGATCTCCTCGGCGCCGACCATGGTGCGCAGCAGCTGCGGGCCGCCGGTGCCGTCCTTGGCACCCTTGGCCTTGCCGCTCTCCTTGGCCTGTGCCTCCTTCAGCGTCTTCTCCAGCTCGGGCAGCTTGCCGTACTGCAGCTCGGCCACCTTGTTGAAGTCGCCCTGGCGCTTGAGCGCCTCGATCTGGCTCTTGATCTGCTCGATCTGCTCCTTCACCTGAGCGCTGCCCTGGGCGGTGGCCTTCTCGGCCTTCCAGATCTCTTCCAGGTCGGCGTACTCGCGCTGCAGCTTGACGATCTCGTCCTCGATCAGCGCCAGGCGCTTCTGCGAGCCTTCGTCATGCTCCTTCTTCATCGCCTCGCGCTCGATCTTCAGCTGGATCAGCCGGCGGTCGAGCTTGTCCATCACCTCGGGCTTGCTGTCGATCTCGATCTTGATCTTGGCCGCGGCCTCGTCGATCAGGTCGATGGCCTTGTCGGGCAGGAAGCGGTCGGTGATGTAGCGGTGGGAGAGCTCCGCCGCGGCGACGATGGCCGGGTCGGTGATCTCCACGCCGTGGTGCACCTCGTACTTCTCCTGCAGGCCACGCAGGATGGCGATGGTGGCCTCGACACTGGGCTCGTCGACCAACACCTTCTGGAAGCGGCGCTCCAGCGCGGCATCCTTCTCCACGTACTTGCGGTATTCGTTGAGCGTGGTGGCGCCGATGCAGTGCAGCTCGCCGCGCGCCAGCGCGGGCTTGAGCATGTTGCCGGCGTCCATCGCGCCCTCGGCCTTGCCGGCGCCCACCATGGTGTGCAGTTCGTCGATGAACAGGATGATGCGGCCCTGGTCGGCGGCCACTTCCTTCAGCACGGCCTTCAGCCGCTCTTCGAACTCGCCCCGGTACTTGGCGCCGGCCAGCAGGCCGGCCATGTCCAGCACCAGCACCTTCTTGTCCTTCAGCGTGTCGGGCACCTCGCCGGCCACGATGCGCTGGGCCAGGCCCTCGACGATGGCGGTCTTGCCCACGCCGGGCTCGCCGATCAGCACCGGGTTGTTCTTGCTGCGGCGCTGCAGCACCTGGATGGCGCGGCGGATCTCGTCGTCGCGGCCGATCACCGGATCGAGCTTGCCTTGCCGCGCCCGCTCGGTCAGGTCCAGCGTGTACTTCTTCAGCGCCTCGCGCTGGCCTTCGCTCTCGGCCGAATCGACCGACGCACCGCCGCGCACCGCGGTGATCGCCGCTTCCAGCGCCTTGCGGTTCAGGCCATGGCCGCGCACGATGCCGCCGATGTCGCTCTTGCTGTCGGCCAGGGCCAGCAGGAACATCTCGCTGGCGATGAACTGGTCACCGCGTTGGGTGGCCTCCTTGTCGGCCTGCTGCAGCAGCTGCACCAGGTCACGTCCGGCCTGCACCTGGCCGCCACCCTGCACGCTGGGCAGGGCGTTGGTGGCCACGTCCATCGCCTGCTTGAGGGCGGCGGTGTTGGCGCCCGACCGGTCGAGCAGGGCCTTGGGCCCGTCGGGCTGGGCCAGCATGGCGGCCAACACATGGCTGGGTTCGATGTAGGGGTTGTCGCGGGCGACGGCCAGCGACTGGCCTTCGGCCAGGGCTTGCTGGAAGGCGGTGGTGAGCTTGTCGATGCGCATGGGGGATGTCCTCCGAATGGATAGGGACATTGGGCTGCCCCCGGCGCATTTCAAGCCCGGCCGGCGGGCGCCGTCTGTGCGGTGTTGCGCTGGATCAAGTGGCCAGCGCCAGCCCGGCCAGCGCCGGGAGGCCCTGCCGCTTGACCCTGACGTGGCGTCAGGCCAGACAGTGCGCAGGTCCCACTCCACTTGATTGCCACCACCATGATCCACCTGCTCTTCGGCCCCCAGGGTGCCGGCAAGTCCACCCTCGCCCGCCAGCTGGCCGACCAGAGGCAGGGCGTGCGCTTCTCCATCGACGACTGGATGGGCGAGCTGTTCGCGCCCGACATGCCGCAGCCGATGAACCTGCCCTGGATCCTGGCGCGGGTGCAGCGCTGCGAGCAGCGCATCTGGGCGGTGGCGACCGATGTGGTTCGGCGTGGCGGCACCGCCGTCCTCGATGTCGGCTGCATGCAGGTGGCCGACCGCGCCCGCTACGCCGCACTGGCCAGCGCCCAGGGCCTGGCGCTGCGACCGCACTTCGTCACCGCACCGCTGGCGGTGCGCCGCCAGCGGGTGCTGCAGCGCAACCAGACCCGCGGCGACACCTTCGCCTTCGAGGTCACGCCCGGCATGTTCACCACCATGGAAGGCCACTTCGAGCCGCCCGATGCGGCCGAGCTGGCCGGCTGCGCGGTCACCGAGACCGCGTGACAGCGCGGCGGGCAGCGGGCGCAGAGGCAGCCGCCAGGTAGGCCAGCGCGTCCGGCGGCAGCGGCGCGCCGGCGCGCAGCAATGGCTCGGCGGCCAGTGCAGCATCCATCGTCGGTACCAGGTCGGCAGCTTGGCCCACGGTCTGGTGGAACAGATCGCGAAGCCGGTCTGCCAGGGCCGCCGCACGCGCGGACGCCGGCGGCACGCCCGCGACCATCAGCCGGGCAGTGTCGGCCGCCAGCGCCGCCCAGGCCGACGCGCCCACCGGCCGGAAGCGGCGCAGCTCGTCCAGCGTGAAGTGGCGCAGCCAGGCGGCCAGGCGCGGCGCGGTCGCCTGCTCGATGTAGCGCACCATGTCCAGCGCCGGCGCACCGTCCGGCCGGGCCGTGGGCTCCTGCAGGTACATGCGGCCCCAGCGGTCGATCAGGTCGAAGTCGCCGCCCAGCCAGTGGTGGATCAGCGCCATCCACTGGTGGGCCAGCGGCTGCACGCGCAGATCGGTGGGCGGCACACCCTGGTCCATCAGCGCCCGCACCTGGGCCAGCAGGGCCGCCCAGTCGTCCCCCACGGCCTGCCAGTTGCCGACGATGGTGCGGATCTCGTCGGTGCTGAAGTAGCGGGCGTAGGTGGCCATCAGCGCCAGTGAGTCCAGCCAGTCGCCCATCTCGGGCTGGCCACCGGCGGAGAACTTGTCCATCAGCAGGGCCAGCCGGGTGCGCAGCGCGGTGGCCTGGGCGATCTCGTGGTCCAGCGCGCGGATCTGCCTGGCCACGGTCTGCGGCAGCGGCTCGCCGTCGCCGGCCAGCAGCGCGGCGATCTGCTTGAGCGGCAAGCCCAGGTGCCGCAGTGCCTGGATGCTGTGCAGGCGGGCGACGTCCTCGCGGCCGTAGAGCCGGTAGCCGGCCGGCGACCGCGCCGACGGGCTCAGCAGGCCGATCTGGTCGAAGTGATGCAGGGTGCGCACGGTCAGGCCGCTGCGCCGGGCCAGGTCGCCCACCTTCAACTGCATGCTGCCGCCTCCCTGCCCATGCCATGCAACGGCCCAGAGTATCCGGCGGCGGCATGGCTTCCTAGAATGCGCACGTGAACATCCACCAGATGCAAGTGCGCTACCTGCCCGGCCCCGACCGGGTGTTGTGGCAGCTGCGCACCACCGAAGGCGCGCTGTATGCCGTGTGGCTGACCCGGCGCATGCTGCTGCTGATCTGGCCGCCGCTGACCAAGCTGGTGACGCACCGCGCCGTGGCCCAGGTGCTGCCGCATGCCACGGTGGTGCCCGAGGCCCAGGCCATGCTGGCCCAGGCGGCGCTGGAGCGGCCACTGCCCGGCGCCAGCTTCAGCGAGCCCTTCATCGCCCAGGCCCAGACCGAGCCGCTGGGGCCCGAGCCGCTGCTGCCCGAGGCCGTGGACCTGGGGCCGGGCGAGGGCGGCCAGGGCCTGCAGCTGCAGCTGCGCGAGCCCGGCGGGCGCAGCCTGGGCATGCAGCTGAGCGATGACCTGTCCACCGGCCTGCTGCGCCTGCTGGAGCAGGCCCTGGCCAGTGCCGACTGGGGCGGCCCGTTCACCGCCGCCACGGCGCCGCAGGCCCCCGGGCCGGCAACGCCACGCACGCTGAACTGAGGCGCTGGCCGCACGGCCTGCTCAGGCGGTCGGCTGGCCAGGCGACTCGGCCGCGCGCCCGGCCATCAACTGCGCCGCCAGCGCCGCCTTCTGCACCTTGCCCAGTGCGGTGCGCGGCACCTGGTCGGCCTGCACCACCCGGCGCGGATGCTTGAAGCGCGCCAGCCGGGCCTGGAACAGCGCCTGCAGGCCGTCCACATCCACCACCGCCCCCGGCTGCGGCACCAGCACCAGCACCGGCACCTCGCCCCAGCGGGCATCGGGCAGGCCCACCACCGCGGCCTCGGCCACGCCGGGCCAGGTGCTGGCCAGGTTCTCGATCTCGGCCGGGTAGATGTTCTCGCCGCCGGAAATGATCATGTCCTTGCTGCGGCCGACCACGGTCACCCGGCCGTCGGCATCGGCCCGCGCCAGGTCGCCGGTGGCGTACCAGCCGTCGACGAAGCCGGCACCCGCCGGCAGCCGGTGGTAGCCGCGCATCAGGTTGGGCGCACGCAGCTGGATCTCGCCGACCGCGCCGGGCGCCACCGGGGTGCCGTCGGCCGCCGCCAGCCGCAGCTGCACGCCCGGCGCTGGCCGGCCCACGCTGCCCAGGTGCGCCAGGGCCTCGCCGGGCGCCAGGGCGATCGAGAACGGCCCGGTCTCGGTGCTGCCGTAGACCTGGGCCATTGGCACACCGCGGGCATGGAAGGGGTCGATCAAGGCCACCGGCACGATCGACGAGCCGCTGTTGAGGAAGCGCAGCGACGCCACATCGGCCGCCGGCCAGCCCGGGTGGGCCAGGATGGCCTGCATCACCGCCGGCACCAGCAGGCTGGTGGTGGGGCGCCAGGCCGCCAGGTCGGCCAGCCAGGCGCCGGGGTCGAAGCGGGCCTGCAGGTGCACGGCACCGCCGGCCGCCAGCGCCGGCAGCACCTGGATGCACAGCCCGCCCACATGGAACAGCGGCAGCACCGCCAGCACCCGCTCGGCCGCGGTGAAGCCCTGCACCGCGGTGGCCATGTCGATGTTGGCCAGCATGCCGTGCTGGGTGTGCAGCGCGCCCTTGGGCTCGCCGGTGGTGCCGCTGGTGTAGACCAGCAGCACATCACCCGGTGGCAACGGCGCATCGGCACCGGCCAGCCGGGCGCCGGCGCGCACCTGGGCGGCCAGGTCGGCCAGTTCGGGCGTGTGCTCCAGCGCCGCCAGGCCGGCATGGTCGGCAATCGCCGCCAGCTCGGCCGCGGCCAGCCGCCAGTTGAGCGGCACGAACACCGCGCCCAGCTTCGCGCAGGCCAGCAGGCCGGCCAGCATCGCCGGGCTGTTGTGGCCCAGCCAGCCGATGCTCTGGCCGGGCTCCAGACCTTGCGCCTGCCAGCGCGCAGCCTGGGCATCGGCCAGCGCCAGGAACTGGCGGTGCGTCAACGCCTGTCCGCCGGCCTGGATGGCCAGCGCATCGGGCGTGCGCGCCGCGGTGTCGGCGAAGCGCTGGTACAGCGGGTTCACGCGGAGCGGGGTGTCGCGGTCACTCGATGGCTTCGTCGCGCTCGCCGGCCTCGTACAGGCACTCGCGGCCCAGGCGGTCCATGCACAGCTCGGCCGTCCAGGGCAGCATCAGGCTGCCGCAGCGGCTGTCGCGGTACAGGCGCTCCAGCGGCAGCGACTTCAGCATCGACTGCCCGCCGCAGGTGCGCACCGCCAGCCGGCAGATGTCGTTGGCGTTCTCCATGATGGTGTAGTGCGCCGCGTACAACCGCATGCGGGTGTCCTTGTCGGGGTCGATGCAGGCATCGCGCGCGTTCTGCAGGAACAGCGCCCGCGTGGCCTCCAGCTTGATGCGCATCTCGGCCACCGCGTACTGCTTGGTCGGGTACATGCGGCGCTTGACTGGCGGCATGCCCGGCACCTCGGCCCGCAGGTACTGCACGGTGAAGTCATAGGCCGCCTGCGCCACGCCCATGTAGGTGGGCGACAGCGTGGCGAACATGTGCGGGTAGCGGCTGGCAGCCTGGAAGTACAGGCCCTCGGGCATCATCCGCGCCGTCTCGGGCACGAACACATCCTTGAACAGCAGGTTGCGGCTGACGGTGCCGCGCATGCCCAGCGGATCCCAGTCGCCCACCACGCTGACGCCCGGCGCGTCGGCCGGCACCGCCAGGTACATCGAATCCCGCCGGCTGCCGCCGCCGGCGCGGTCGGGCCGGTCGAGCGTGCACAGCACGCCGTAGGTGTCGGCCGCGCCGGCCAGGCTGGCGAAGATCTTCTTGCCGGTGACGATGTAGCCGCCATCCACCTTGCGGGCGATGGTGCCCCAGGGCGCGGCGCCGGCCGCAGCGGCGCCGCCTTCGCTGAACGGCTGGGCGTAGACCTTGCCTTCGTGGACGATGCGGGCGAAGTGCAGCGCGCGGTTGGCTTCATGGTCGGCGCGCTGGGCCGGCGTCATGTCCAGGCTGTCGGCGATGGCGCCGGCCCACATGCAGCTGCACACATGCATGTTGAAGCTGAGCGCGGTGGCGCCGCACCAGCGGCCGATCTCGGCGGCCACCATCACATAGGTCGCGAAGTCGGCGCCGATGCCGCCGTACTGCGCCGGCACGCAGATGCCCAGCAGGCCGGCTTCACGCAAATCGTCGTAGTTCTCGAACGGGAAGCTGGCCTCGCGGTCATAGCGCTCCGCCCGCGCAGCCCAGCGCGGGCCCAGCGCGCTGACGCGGGCGATCAGCTCACGCTGCAGCGGCGTCAGCCTGTCAGGATTGCCGCAGATGTGCGAGGGCTGGTAGCGGGTGGTCGACGGGGTGGCCACGGTCGGCGGGGTCTCGGCGGCAAGCACGGCGGACATCGGGAGCTCCTCGGTGGATCAGCGGTGCTGCAGGAAGGACAGCAGCGCGGTGTTGAAGGCGTCGGGCTGCTCGATGTTGAGCAGGTGGCCGGCGGCCGGCAGGACCTGGCACAAGGCGCCGGGAATGCGCTCGGCCATCTTGCGCGCCACCTCGGGCGCGGCGGTGCGGTCGTGTTCGCCGGTGATGACCAGCGTGGGCACGGCGATGTTCGGCAGGTTGGCGCGGCGGTCAAAGGCCACCAGGGCCGCCACCGCAGCACGGTAGGTGGCCTCGGGCACGCCGGCCATCATGGCCTGGGCAGCGGCGATGGCCGCCGGTGCGGTGCCCGGCGCCACCATCGTCGGCACCAGCTGGGCGGCCAGCCCGGCCATGCCCAGGCCGGCGTCCAGCGGCGCGAAGCGGCTCTGCAGGAAGGCCTGCTGCCAATCGCCGCCCGGCTTGCCGAAGGCGGGTGAGGTGCCGGCGAGCACCAGGCTGTGCACCACCTGCGGCGCGCGGGCGACCACCTCCTGCGCCACCATGCCGCCCATGCTGTGGCCCACCAGCACCGCGGGGCCGGTGCCCAGAGCCGCCAGCGTGTCGATCACGGCGCCGGCCATGCCGGCCAGATCGTACGGTTGCACCGGCGGCGACTCGCCATAGCCGGGGAAATCGGCCGACAGCGCCGTGAAGCCGGCCGCTGCCAGCGCCGCGCCGGTACCGCTGACATCCCAGGCCGCGCGGCCGCCGCCCACGCCGTGCAGCAGCAGCACGGTGGGCTGCACCGGCGCACCCGGGGCGCGGAAGGCGTCCCAGCGCAGGTGGGCCAGTGGCCCGCCGGTGACCAGTTGCGGCGTCACGCCAGCGCTCCGTTGCTGACCACGGCCACGCCATCGACGGTGATGGTGCAACCGCGCATCGGCAGATCGAAGTGGCCCAGCGTGTGTCGGCCGGCCACCTCGTTGGCGCCGGTGGAGTACAGGAAGCTGCCGGCGAAGGCGCGCAGTTCGGTGCCGTTGAAATCGGCCTTGTCGTAGAAGGTCATCGCGTCCCAGCGGGCGCGGCGGTTCAGCCCCCATCCCACATGGCTGACGGCATAGGCCTCGCGGTCGCCCCAGGCGGCCAGGTAGCCGCGCATCAGCTCGGCATCGACGCTGCTGCCTTCGATGGCGGTGACGAAGTCGTTCTGGATGCGCAGCGTCACCGGGTCGGCCAGGTAGCGCTTGAAGGTCAGGTTCACATCGCCCGGCGCCAGCACCAGCGTGCCGTTGACCGAACCGGCCGCGGGAAAGGCCAGCACCAGGCCGGCCGGCCAGTGGGTGAGCGAGCCGGGCTTGGCCGAGAAGCCCCACACACCGCCGACCCGCGCGCCGGTGAGCGAGATGGTGAGATCGGTGCCCGCGGCGCTGGTGACCTGCATCACCCGTGCGCCCTTCAGCAGGCGCATGGCATCGCGCACCGGGGCTTCGTCCTCGGCATGCGGGGCGGTGCGCTCCAGGATCTCGGGGTGCTCGTTGCTGACCACCAGCACCCGGGCGCCCCCCTTCAGGATCTGCGGCAGTTCCACCGCATGCTGCAGACCTTCGACGGTGCAGTCGGCGATGAACACGCTGCCGGCCAGCGCGGCCACCACCGGCTCCAGCCGGCCGATGGCATCGGACGCGCCGGTGCTGCGCACCGGCACCGGCGCGGTCTGCTTCGGCGTGGGCAGCACCACATGGAACCAGCGCGCGCCCAGGCGGGCCAGCGCCAGTTCACTCAGCTGCACCAGGCTCTGGCGCGACTGGGTTTCCGACAGCACCGCGCAGGCATCGCCGGGCTTCACGCCGCACAGGCGGAATGCCTCGACGAAGCTGTCGATCCACTTGGCTTCAATGCGCTCAGACAGGCTCACAGGACTTCTCCCAGCATCCGGTAGTGGCCGCCCTGGAACAGCAGCGGCGCCACCGACAGATCGGCCAGCCGCAGCACGCGGCCGATGAACAGCACATGGTCGCCCGCCACCTGGCGGCTGGCGACCTCACACTCGAAGACGGCGGCACAGCCGGCCAGCACCGGCGCGCCACCCAGGCCGGCGCCCCAGGCGCCTTCGGCGAACTTGTCGGCCTGGGACGAGGCGAAGCGCCGCGACAGATCGACCTGGCTTTCGGCCAGCACGTTGACGGCGAAGTGCGGCGACGCATCAAACGCCGCCAGGCTGCCGCTGGCCTGGCGCAGGCTCCACAGCACCAGCGGCGGGTCCAGCGACAGCGCACTGAAGGAATTGGCTGTCAGCCCCACCGGCGCGCCGCCCGGGCCGGCGCAGGTGATGATGGTGACGCCGGTGGCAAACCGGCCCAGCGCGGCGCGCAGCAGCGGTGGCGTGGGCACGGGCAACGCGGCAGGCACCGGGTCGGCCAAGGCGGTTGCGGGAATGTCCGGTGGCTGCATCGTGCGGCAAATGTATGAAAATTCATTGAACCAAGGCAAGCGGGATTTCACCCGGGCGCCGACAGACCACGATCATGACCGAGCGTTTTGTCCACCAGCACCTGCCGTATCTGCTGGCGCGTGCCAGCCATGCGCTGTGGCGCGGCTTCGAGCCGCGGCTGCGGGCCGCGGGGCTGAACTCGCTGGAGTGGCGGGTGCTCGCCACCTTGTCCGACAGCCCGCCGCTGACGGTGGGCCAGCTGGCACTGGAGGTGCTGGCGCAGCAGCCCACGGTCACCAAGACGCTGGACCGGCTGGTGGCGCAAGCCTGGGTGGAACGCCGCGCCGACGCCACCGACACACGCCGCGTGCGCGTGGCGCTGACCACCGCCGGCCAGCAACATGTCGCCCCCCTGCTGACCGCCGCCCGCGCCCATGAGGCGCAGCGCCTGCAGGCCCTGGGTGCTTCGGAACTGGAACGCATGCGCGAGGCGCTGCATGCGCTGGTCCAGCATTTCGACGAACAAGACGGGCCGCGGCCAGAGGAGCGTGCTGGGCGATAAGGCGGCTTGGGGCGTTGCGGTCGCTGTGTTTGAGCGATCGCGCCGGGCCGGGAGGCCCTGCGCTCAGGCACCACTGGGACCTTCGCCGCACGCGGAGACGGTGGCTGGACGAGGGCGTTGGGTGCCTGGCCGACGTAGGTAAAGAAGGGAGGGCCGCAGGCCCGGAATGACACGGAGTCGGCCAGGTACCCGACGGCCTCGGCTTCGCGCCGAGGGTGGCAAGTCGGCAACTTCCGCTATGAGTCCGAAGCTGCCAACTCAATGCAGGAGCCAGCGAGCCAGTGCAACGCCCACTGCGCAGCACGCCAAAGCACCCAGCAGATGCGCCGCGCTGTGCAACAGCGCCAGGCCGAAGTCGCCCCGCTGCAGCAGGCCCAGGGATTCAGCGGAGAACGAGGAGAAGGTGGTGAAGCCGCCGAGCAGGCCGGTCACCAGCAGCAGCCGCAGCAGTTCATGCGGCGAGCGGGCGAACCACACCATGGCCACACCGATCAGCAAGCCGCCCACGGCATTGACCAGCAACGTGCCCAGCGGAAAGCCAGCCCATAGATGGTTGAAGGCCAGCCCAGCCCACCAGCGAAGGAGGGCCCCGACCGCCGCACCCAGCGCCACGGCGCCGGCCTGGGCGGCAGTGATGCTGCTGGCCAGGCCGCTCATCAGGCAGCCTAAGACGCGTTGGCCGATGCCAGGCCCCAGCGGGCGGCTGCTGCGTCATCCACCACCCGGGCATCGACCCAGCGCGCGCCGTCGGGCGTGGTCTCCTTCTTCCAGAACGGCGCCTGGGTCTTCAGGTAGTCCATCAGGAACTCGCAGCCCTGGAAGGCCTGCCCGCGGTGGGCCGAACTGACGGCCACCAGCACGATCTGGTCCAGCGGCTGCAGCAGGCCCACGCGGTGCACCACGCATGCTGCACGCAGGTCGAAGCGGCGGTGCGCCTCGTCGATCATGGCCTCGATGGCGCGCTCGGTCATGCCGGGGTAGTGCTCCAGCTCCATCGCGCTGATGGCGCCGGGCTGGCCGGCGGTGCGGTCGCGCACCGTGCCGACAAAGGCCGTGACCGCGCCCACGCCGCCATCACCGGCACGCAGCGCCGCCACCTCGGCGGACAGGTCGAAATCGTCGGTCTGGATGCGCACGCGCGGGGTGGAGGCCATGGCTGGAATTCTCGCATCGCTAGAATCGCGCGCCATGCCGTTGCACACCACCTCCCTGCCGCCCACGCACGCCGTGCGGGCCGCGGCGGTGTGTGCGCGCAAATCGAAAAAGCAGTTGCTCGTCTGACCGGGGCAGCTGTTCCGGCGCCAGGCGAGCGACGGAACAGGCGGCCACCGGCCCGCCCCAGGCGCTCTCCGCGCCACCGGGCACCCCCAACCCCCTGCAGCCCCGCACGCCACGCCGGTTCCTCGACACGGTCGTGTGCTGGAGAGTGGGTGATGGTGGAGTTCAACGGAATCTGGGTGCCGCTGGTGACGCCCTTTCGGGATGGCGCGGTCGACGGGCCGGCGCTGCGGCGGCTGGTGCAGCACCTGGCGGCGCAGGGCGTGGCCGGCTTCGTGGCCTGCGGCAGCACCGGCGAGGCCGCGACGCTGACCGAGGCCGAGCAGGCCAGCGTGCTGGCCACCACGCTGGACGCCGCCGGCGGCAAGCCGGTGCTGATGGGCCTGGCCGGCGTCGATGCCCAGGCCATCGCCCGCCGGGCCCAGGCGCTGGCCGAACGGCACCGCCCGGCCGGCTGGCTGCTGGCGCCACCGCCCTACGTGAAGCCGTCGCAGGCTGGCATCGTGCAGCACTTCCACACCGTGGCCAGCGCCACGCCGCTGCCGCTGGTGGCCTACGACATCCCGGCGCGCACGGGCGTGCGCATCCAGATGGGCACGCTGCTGGCGCTGGCCGAGCACCCGCTGATCCGCGCGGTGAAGGATTGCAGCGGCGACCGCGCCGCCGCCGAGGCGGTGCTGGCCGATGGCCGACTGGCCCTGCTGGGTGGCAACGATGACGAACTGTTCGACCAACTGGCCCGCGGTGCGGCCGGCGGCATCACCGCCAGCGCCCATCTGGCCACCGGCGCCTTCGTGCGCCTGGCCGCCCTGCTGCGCGGCGACGGCAGCCTGGCCGAGGCGCGCGCACTGTGGCGCCGGCTGGCGCCGATCACCCAGGCGGCCTTTGCCGAGCCCAACCCGGCAGTGATCAAGGGCGCGCTGGCGCGCCAGGGCTGGATGGCCGACGGGCTGCGCCCGCCCATGCTGCCGGCGGCTGCCGCCAGCGTGGATGCGCTGCTGGGGTCCGCCAAGCTGTGATCGTCCACGGCCTCGCTGAGCTCGGCCGCTTCGCCAGGCACAGCCAGTCCTCAGGGCTGGCTGTGTCCGGGCTCTCCCACGGCCTCGCAGAGCTCGGCCGCTTCGCCAGGCACAGCCAGTCCTCAGGGCTGGCTGTGTCCGGGCTCAGCCACCGGTGACCGGCGGGAAGAACGCCACCTCGGCGCCCGCCGGCACCGGGGTGGCCTCGTCGGCCATCACCTGGTTCAGCGCGCAGCGCAGGGCGCGGCCGCGGGCCAGGGCCTCGGCATGGGCGCCACCGCGGGCGATCAGCGCATCGCGCAACTGGCCGAGCGTGCTGCCGGCGGCGATGCTGACGGTTTCCGACCCGCCCAAGGCCTCGCGCAGCGAGGCGAAGTAGCGCACGGTGACAGTGTGTTCGACCATGGTCGTCAGGCCCCGATCAACGCCGACAGCGGCAGCAGGCGGACCGTGTCGCCACGCTGCACCACCTGGCCCGACGGCAGGTCGATCAGGCCATCGGCCCACACCGCCGAGGTCAGCACGCCCGAGCTCTGGTTGGGGAAGAGGTCCACACCGCCTTGGGCGTTGAAGCGTGCGCGCAGGAACTCGCGCCGCTTGTCGGGCTTGGGCCAGTCGAAATCGGCCCGCACCGGCAGGCTGGCCGGCATGGCGGTGGGCATGCCTTGCAGCGCGCGCAGCACCGGTGCCACCGCCAGCAGGAAGGTGACGAAGCTGCTGACCGGGTTGCCCGGCAGGCCCATGAACAGCGCCTCGCTGTCGCCACCATCGCGCCGCACGGCGCCGAAGGCCAGCGGCTTGCCGGGCTTCATCGCCACCTGCCAGGCTTCCAGCCAGCCCTCGGCCTTCACCGCCGGCTTGATGTGGTCTTCCTCGCCCACCGACACGCCGCCGCTGGTCAGGATCAGGTCGTTGCCGGCGGCTGCCGTGCGCAGCGCGTCGCGCGTGGCATCCAGCCGGTCGGGCACGATGCCGAGATCGGTCACCTCGCAGCCGGCAGCCAGCAGCAGGCCACGCAGGGTGAAGCGGTTGCTGTTGTAGATGGCGCCAGGCTTCAGCGATTCACCCGGCATCACCAGTTCGTCGCCGGTGGAGAACAGCGCCACCCGGGGCTTGCGCCGCACGGTGAGGCGCGACGCACCCACGCTGGCGGCCAGGCCCATGGCCTGCGGCGTGATGCGGGTGCCGGGCGCCAGCACCTCGGCGCCCAGCAGCACATCCTCGCCGCGGCGGCGCACCCACTGGCCGGGCTGGGGCACGGCATCGATGCGCACGCTGCCCAGGCCATCGCCCGGCACGGCGCTGCACTGCTCCTGCATCACCACCGCATCGGCGCCGGCCGGCACCTGGGCGCCAGTGAAAATGCGCACCGCTGTGCCCGGCTGCAGCGCCTGGCCCACCACGCCCGCGGGGATGCGCTGGCTGACCGGCAGCACCGTGCCGGCGGCCGGCACATCGGCCGCACGCATCGCATAGCCGTCCATCGAGGTGTTGTCGGCCGGCGGCACGTCCAGCGCCGACACCACACCGCGGGCCAGCACGCGGCCCAGGGTGTCGAAGGTGTCGACCTTCTCCACCTCGGGCAGCACCCGGTCGTGGGCAACGGCCAGCAGGCGCTGCAGCACCTCGTCCAGGCTCAGCAGGGTGGGGCGTTGCGGGTCGGCCATGGCGATCGGTCAGGCGCCGGGCGGCGCGTAGTGGTAACGGGGGGCAGTGTCGAGCAGCAGCGACACCAGCGCCGCCGGCGTGGCCATGTCCAGCACCGGACGGGCGGTGGACACCGGCAGTGCGGCAGGGTCGTCGGTGGCCACGGCGGTCACGAACGGGTCGTCCGGATACAGCGGTGGCTGCCCCAGCGCGGCGCGCCAGACCTCGATCTTCGGCAGGTCGGCATGCTTCCAGCCTTCGATCAGCACCCAGTCGGCCGGCGACAGCTCGGCGATCAGCTGGTGCACCGTGGGCAGGCCTTCGGTGTCGAACTCCCGCAGCAGCGCCAGCCGCTGCGACGAGGCCACCAGCACCTCGGTGGCGCCGGCGCTGCGGTGGCGGTGGCTGTCCTTGCCCGGGCGGTCGATGTCGAAATGCTGGTGGGCATGCTTGACCACCGACACCCGCAGCCCGCGCGCCTTCAGGCCGCCGATGACGCCCTCGATCAGCGTGGTCTTGCCCACACCCGACGGGCCGCAGAAGCCGACGACATGCATGGCAGTCAGCCGGCGACGTGCTGCTCGATGTAGGCCTTCACCCGCGTCGCATCCACCGGCAGCGTGGTGAAGCGCTTGGGCAGGGCCTCGATGCCCTCCAGCCCGGCCGGGCGCAGCGGCGGACGGCCCAGCGCCTCTTCGATGGTGGCGGCGAACTTGGCCGGCAGCGCGGTTTCCAGCACCAGCATCGGCACGCCGGGCTGCAGGTGCTCGCGCGCCACCTTCAGGCCGTCGGCAGTGTGGGTGTCGACCATGTCCTGGTGCTCGGCCCAGCACTGGCGGATGGTGGCCAGGCGGTCGGCATGGGTGCTGCGGCCGGAGACGAAACCGAATGTCGCGATGCGGGCGGTGTCGTCGGCATTCAGCTGGAAGCCGCCATCCTGCGCAATCGCCGGGCCGAACAGCCGCGCCACCCGGGTGCCATCGCGGCCCAGCAGGTCGAACGCGAAGCGCTCGAAGTTGCTGGCCTTGCTGATGTCCATGCTGGGGCTGCTGGTCTCGTGCGTCTCGGCGCTGGCGCGCACCCGGTAGCGGCCGGTGCGGAAGAACTCGTCGAGCACGTCGTTCTCGTTGGTGGCCACCACCAGCTGGTGGATGGGCAGGCCCATCATGCGCGCCACATGGCCGGCGCAGACATTGCCGAAGTTGCCCGAGGGCACCGCAAAGCTGACCTTCTGGCTGTTGGCCGTGGTCACCTGGAAGTAGCCGGCGAAGTAGTACACCACCTGGGCCAGCAGCCGCGCCCAGTTGATCGAGTTGACGGTGCCGATCTTGTGCGCGCGCTTGAAGGCCAGGTCGTTGCTGACGGCCTTGACGATGTCCTGGCAGTCGTCGAACACGCCTGCGATGGTGATGTTGTGGATGTTGGCGTCCTGCAGGCTGAACATCTGCGCCTGCTGGAACGGGCTCATGCGGCCGTGCGGGCTCAGCATGAAGACACGCACGCCGCGCTTGCCGCGCATCGCGTACTCGGCTGCGCTGCCGGTGTCGCCGCTGGTGGCACCCAGGATGTTCAGCGCCTCGCCGCGGCGGGCCAGTTCGTACTCGAACAGGTTGCCCAGCAGCTGCATCGCCATGTCCTTGAAGGCCAGCGTGGGGCCGTTGGACAGGGCTTCGATGTGCAGGTCGCCGACCAGCTTGCGCACCGGCACGATGGCATCGGTGCCGTAGACGGCCTTGGTGTAGGTCTTGCGCACCAGGGTGCGCAGGTCATCGGCGGGGATGTCGTCGATGTAGAGCGACAGGATCTCGAAGGCCAGGTCGGCATAGCCACCGGGCTGGCCATTGCCGTAGAGGCCACGCCAACGGGTCAGCGTGGCGTCGTCGATCTTCGGGTACTGCGTGGGCAGGTACAGGCCGCCATCGGGCGCCAGGCCTTCCAACAGGATCTCGCAGAAGCGGCGTTCGGTCTGGTCGCCGCGGGTGCTGATGTACTTCACGACAACTCTTCCTTGCGGATGTTGACGATCGGCGCCAGCACCGTCGGCAGGGCCTGCATCTGGGCCAGCGCGGCGCGCATGCGGCCTTCCACCGTGTCGTGGGTCAGGATGATCAGGTCGGTCTGCTTCTCGCCTTCGGCGCTTTCACGCTGCAGCACCGCGTCGATCGAGATGTCATGCTCGGCCAGGATGGTGGTGATGCGGCTGAGCACGCCGGTCTGGTCGGCCACCTGCAGGCGCAGGTAGAACGCCGTCACCACATCGCTGATCGGCAGGATGGGCGTGGCCGCGGTGGCATCGGGCTGGAAGGCCAGGTGCGGCACGCGGTGGTCGGCATCGGCGGTGTGCAGGCGGGTGATGTCGACCAGGTCGGCCACCACGGCGCTGGCGGTGGGCTCGCTGCCCGCGCCCTTGCCGTAGTACAGCGTGGTGCCCACGGCATCGCCCTGCACCACCACCGCGTTCATCGCGCCTTCCACGTTAGCGATCAACCGCTTGGCCGGCACCAGCGTGGGGTGCACGCGCAGCTCGATGCCGCCAACATCATCCCGGCGCTTGGTGATGCCCAGCAGCTTGATGCGGTAGCCAAGCTGCTCGGCGTAGCGGATGTCGGCCGCCTGCAGCTTGGTGATGCCCTCCACATGCGCCTGGCCGAACTGAACCGGCGTGCCGAAGGCGATGGCGCTCATGATGCTGGCCTTGTGCGCGGCGTCCACGCCTTCGATGTCGAAGGTCGGGTCGGCCTCGGCATAGCCCAGGCGCTGGGCCTCCTTCAGCACGACGCCGAAGTCCAGACCCTTGTCGCGCATCTCGCTCAGGATGAAGTTGGTGGTGCCGTTGATGATGCCGGCGATCCACTCGATGCGGTTGGCCGTCAGGCCCTCGCGCAGCGCCTTGATGATCGGGATGCCACCGGCCACCGCCGCCTCGAAGCCGACCATCACGCCCTTGGCGCGCGCCGCGGCAAAGATCTCGGTGCCGTGCACCGCCAGCAGCGCCTTGTTGGCCGTCACCACATGCTTGCCGGCGGCGATGGCTTCCATCACCAGCGTCTTGGCAATGCCGTAGCCGCCGATCAGCTCGATGACGATGTCGATGTCGGGGTTGGCGACGATGGCGCGGCCATCGGCCACCACCTGCACCTCGGGGCCGACGATGGCGCGGGCGCGCTCGGTGTCCAGATCGGCCACCATGGTGATCTCGATGCCGCGGCCGGCGCGGCGGCGGATCTCTGCCTGGTTGCGGGCCAGCACCTGGAAGGTGCCGCTGCCGACGGTGCCGATGCCGAGCAGGCCGACCTGGATGGGCTTCATGGACATGTCTTTCTTCAAGTTCAAAGCGAGTGCCGGCGGCGGTAATGCGACAGGAACTGGTCGATGCGGCCGATGGCCTCCGCCAGATCGTCGGAGTTGGGCAGGAACACCAGGCGGAAGTGGTCGGGCGCGATCCAGTTGAAGCCGGTGCCCTGCACGATCAGCACCTTCTGCTCGGCCAGCAGCTCGTAGGCGAACTGCTGGTCGTCGGCGATCGGGTACATCTTCGGGTCCAGGCGCGGGAACATGTACAGCGCCGCCTTGGGCTTGACCACGCTGACGCCCGGGATCTGGGTCAGCAGGTTGTAGGCCAGGTCGCGCTGGCGGCACAGCCGGCCGGTGGGTGCCACCAGGTCCTTGATGCTCTGGTAGCCGCCCAGCGCCGTCTGGATGGCCAGCTGGCCCGGCGTGTTGGCGCACAGCCGCATCGACGACAGCATGTTCAGGCCCTCGATGTAGTCGCGGGCATGGCGCTTGTCGCCCGAGACGATCATCCAGCCGGCGCGGTAGCCGCAGCTGCGGTAGTTCTTGCTCAGGCCGTTGAAGGTGACGAACAGCACGTCGTCGGCCAGGCTGGCGATGCTGGTGTGGGTGACGCCGTCGTACAGCGTCTTGTCGTAGATCTCGTCGGCGAAGACGATCAACTGGTGCTGGCGGGCGATCTCCACAATCTCGCGCAGCACGCTCTCGGGGTAGAGCGTGCCGGTCGGGTTGTTCGGGTTGATGACCACGATGCCCCGGGTGTTGGGCGTGATCTTGCGGCGGATGTCGTCGAGATCGGGCGTCCAGTCGGCGCCCTCGTCGCACAGGTAGTGCACCGGCGTGCCGCCGGACAGCGCCACGCTGGCCGTCCACAGCGGGTAGTCGGGCGCGGGCACGAGGATCTCGTCGCCGGTGTTGAGCAGCGCGTTCATGCTCATGGTGATGAGCTCGGAGGCGCCGTTGCCCAGGTAGACATCGTCCACCGTCACGCCGGCGATCTTCTTTTCCTGGCAGTAGTGCACCACCGCCTTGCGCGGCGCGAACAGGCCCTTGCTGTCGGTGTAGCCGGCCGTGTGCGGCAGATTGCGGATCATGTCCTGCACGATCTCGTCGGGCGGCTCGATGCCGAACGCGGCGATGTTGCCGATGTTCAGCTTGATGATCTTCTGGCCCTCGTCCTCCATCTGGCGGGCCTTGTCCAGCACCGGGCCGCGGATGTCGTAGCAGACGTTGGCCAGCTTGGCCGACTTGACGATCGGCGTCAGGCCTGCAGGCGATGGGCTGGCGTGCGGTTTCACAGTGGACACGGGCGGTTCCCCAGGGGTGGCTTGGCTGGCGGCGGATCCCGGCGGGATGGGCCTCCGGCGGGCATGCTGCAGCGCAAAACCTATAATTTTAGCCCTTGGGTGTGCCGCTTCCGGCGCACCGGTCGCCGCACCGCCGGCCCACCATCGAGCACCGCCGCCGTGAAGTTCCAACCCGATGTGCTGGCCGGCACCAATGTCATCACCCGCCACGATGCCGACGCGCTGTGGGTCGGCAACCAGCGCTTCGGCCACAGCCTGCTGGTGCCCTGGCAGGGCGTGGTGCAGCCCTGGCCGCCGGCCACGCCGGACGACCTGGTGGCCGAGCACTTCAGCGCCATCCTGGCCATGCAGCCCGAGCTGGTGATCTTCGGCAGCGGGCCGCGGCTGAAGTTCGTTCCGGCCGGGCTGATGCGCGCGCTGATCGACCGGCGCATCGGCGTGGAAACGATGGACACCGCCGCCGCCTGCCGCACCTACAACGTGCTGGTCAGTGAAGGCCGCTCGGCCGTGGCCGCCCTGCTGCTGGCGCCGGCTGCCTGATGCGCGGTGCGAAGGGAAACGCAACACGGGAATGCGAGGACCCGCCCCGTGGGGCAGAGCAACGCCGAAACTTTATAATCGCAGGTTATGCCCTTGCTGGGGTTCTTGCATGCGCCCAGCCACTCGCCCGACATTCGCCCTGAGAGGGCTCAACGTCTGACCTTCACAACCGCTCATGACGCCTGTCCTCAACAAGAACCTGCCTGATTTCGAAGCCCAAGCCACCGGCGGTGTGAAGTTCACGCCGGCCGCCTTCAACGGTCAAGCCGTGGTGCTGTATTTCTACCCCAAGGACCATACCCCCGGTTGCACCACCGAGGCCATGCAATTCCGCGACAAGCACAAGGACTTTCTGAAGGCCGGCGCCGTGGTGTTTGGCGTCTCGCGCGACAACATGGCCTCGCATGAGAAGTTCCGCCAGAACCTCGAGCTGCCCTACCAGCTGATCGCCGACACCGAAGAGAAGCTGTGCCACATGTTCGGCGTGGTCAAGAACAAGATCATGTACGGCAAGAAGGTCAAGGGCATCGAGCGCAGCACCTTCCTGATCGACGCGGCCGGCGTGCTGCGTGCCGAGTGGCGCGGCATCAAGGTGGCCGGCCATGTGGATGAAGTGCTGAAGGCCGTGAAGGACCTGAAGAAGGCGGCCTGATGCCCCGGGTGACGCACCTGGTCACGCGGCCGTCACCGGCCGCCTCGGGGTGGCTGTGTATCATCGCCCCATGCTGGTGAGTCGCCCGACGCACACTCCCTTCCACAACGAAGCCGCACAGTTGCCTGTGCGGCTTTTTTGTTGGCGGTCCATGTGCCCGACCCGCCCCTGCCCCGCCTAGACACGCCCACCTCCCCGCCGCCCATGCCTCTGCCCAAGCCGCCCGCCACCAAAGCCGCCATCCTGTCGCCCGCCGATTTCGAGTCGCAGGCCGCACCGCGCGCCGAACGCAAGAGCGGCAAGACCCGCGCCGAACCGGCTGCGCCGGCGTCGCTGGACCTGTTCGACGGTGCCGCGGCGGTGGCCGCGCCCAAGCTGCCGGCACGCGGCGGCGCCAAGGCTACTGCGGCGGTGGCGGCCCCGGTGGCCGCACCGAAACCGGCATCGCCCGGCATGCCGACCAAGCAGCTGTCGCTGGCCACGCCGCCGGCGCCCGGTGCGAAGCCGCGGGTGCGCTCGCCGCGCGGCAGCGGGCCGGCCAAGCTGTTCGTGCTGGACACCAATGTGCTGATGCACGATCCGATGAGCCTGTTCCGCTTCGAGGAACACGACGTCTTCCTGCCGATGATCACGCTGGAAGAGCTGGACGGCCACAAGAAGGGCATGAGCGAGGTGGCGCGCAACGCCCGCCAGGTCAGCCGCGAGATGGACGCGCTGGCCACCGACGGCAGCCTCGATCCCGCCGCCGGCATCCCGCTGAACAAGACCGGCCACAAGGACGCCGGCGGCAAGCTGTACTTCCAGACCCTGCTGATGGACGTGCAGCTGCCCGCGGGCCTGCCGCAGGGCAAGGCCGACAACCAGATCCTGGGCGTCGTCAAGAGCCTGCGCGAGACCGAGAGCCTGAAGCCCGGCGGCCGCGAGGTGGTGCTGGTGTCCAAGGACATCAACATGCGGGTCAAGGCCCGCGCCCTGGGCCTGGCGGCCGAGGACTACTTCAACGACAAGGTGCTGGAAGACGGCGACCTGCTCTACACCGGCGTGCTGGCGCTGCCCGGCGACTTCTGGGAGCGCCACGGCAAGACCATGGAGAGCTGGCAGCAGGGTGGCCACACCTTCTACCGCATCGCCGGGCCGATGGTGCCGGTGCTGATGGTCAACCAGTTCGTTTATCTGGAACAGCCCGGCGCCGCGGCGCTGTACGCCCGCGTCACCGAGATCACCGGCAAGACCGCGGTGCTGAAGACGCTGAAGGACTTCACCCATGCCAAGAATGCGGTGTGGGGCGTCACCGCCCGCAACCGCGAGCAGAACTTCGCCCTGAACCTGCTGATGGACCCGGAGTGCGACTTCGTCAGCCTCACCGGCACGGCAGGCACCGGCAAGACGCTCATGACGCTGGCCGCGGGCCTTTCCCAGGTGCTGGACGACCGCCGCTACACCGAGATCATCGTCACCCGCGTGACCGTGCCCGTGGGTGAGGACATCGGCTTCCTGCCCGGCACCGAGGAAGAGAAGATGGGCCCCTGGATGGGCGCCCTGGACGACAACCTGGAAGTGCTGGCCAAGGGCGATGGCAGCGCTGGCGAGTGGGGCCGCGCCGCCACCCAGGATCTGGTGCGCAGCAAGATCAAGATCAAGAGCCTGAACTTCATGCGCGGGCGCACCTTCCTGAACAAGTTCGTCATCATCGACGAGGCACAGAACCTGACGCCCAAGCAGATGAAGACGCTGATCACCCGCGCTGGGCCAGGCACCAAGATCGTCTGCCTGGGCAACCTGGCGCAGATCGACACGCCCTACCTCACCGAGGGCTCGTCGGGCCTCACCTACGCGGTCGACCGCTTCAAGGGCTGGCCGCATTCGGGCCATGTGATGCTGGCGCGCGGCGAGCGCTCGCGGCTGGCCGACTTCGCATCCGAGGTGCTGTGAGCATCAACGGAACCGATGGCCCCGGCCGACGCTCCCACACGGCATCTCCCCACTCCGAGGACCTGAACATGAACGACATGACCGTTGCCCAGAAGGACAAGCTGATGGCCGACCTGCGCGTGGTGATCAGCGACGCCGAGGAACTGCTGCGCCTGGGCGCCGAGCAGACCGGCGCCAGCGCCACCGAATGGCGCGCCAAGGTCGAAGAGCGCATCAGCCGCGCCAAGCTGAAGCTGGAAGACCTGCAGGACAGCGCCGTGGCCAAGGCCAAGGCGGCCGGCCATGCGGCCGACGACTATGTGCATGAGCACCCCTGGAAGGCGATCGGCGCCGCCGCCGGCATCGGCCTGATCGTGGGCCTGCTGATCGGCCGGCGTTGACCCCGGTGGCCGGGCCGAACGGCATGCCGCCGCCCGAGCCTGGCCGCGGCCTGTTCCAGTCGCTGCAGCGTCTGCTGGCCACGCTGCTGGAGATCGTCCAGGTGCGCCTGGACCTCATCGCCAACGAGTTCGAGCAGGAAAAGCTGCGCATCTTCGACGCGCTGGTCTGGGCCGGCGTGGCCCTGCTGTTCATCGCCCTGGGCCTGCTGCTGGGCGTGGCCATGCTGGTGGCGCTGACGCCCGAGACCTGGCGCCCGCTGGTGCTGGCCCTGCTGACGCTGGGCTGCCTGGGCACCGGCGCCTACATGTTCAATGAGGCGCGGCGCCGCCTCGCCAACCCGGCGGGCGCCCTGCCCGACAGCCGGGCCGAACTGGCCCAGGACCGCGCCGGGCTCGACCCGACGCCGCCAGCCTGATGTTCTTCGACACCCAGCAGCACGCCCTGGCCGAACGTGGCCGTGCCCTGCAGACGCGCAGCGCGGCGCTGCGCGGCCAGCTGGCGGTGGATGCCCAGGTGCTGCGCACGCCGCTGGCCCTGGTCGACCAGGTGCGCCGGGGCTGGCAATGGCTGAAGGCCCATCCGCAATGGGTGGGCGTGGGCGTGGCCCTGCTGGTGCTGTGGCGGCCCCGCCGCGTGGCCTGGCTGGCCGGTCGCCTCTGGGCCGGCTGGCGGCTGTGGCAGCGCATGCACCGCTGGCGCGACCGGCTGGGCCCGGTGGCCGTGCAGCTGCTGGGCGCTGTCACAGGCCCGCTGGCCGCACGCGCAAGAAGCTGGCGAAGCGCGGTACCCCCGCCTCCGTGAGCCCGCGGTGGGCGAAGCTGATGCGCGTGCCCGGTGCGGGCGGCGCATCACGCTCGGCATCGCTGAAGCCGGTGCCGATCTGGAAGACATGGCCGCTGTCGCTGCGCACCCGCAGCGCGCCCAGCCGGCCGGCATGGCGGCCCTGGCCCGGCAGATGGGCCAGCACCACCGCCTCGGCATCCTGCAAGGGCTTGAGCTTGAGCATGCCGGCGCTGCGGCCACCGGCATACAGCGCATCTGCACGGCGCAGCACCAGGCCTTCGCCGCCGGCCTGCACCACCGCATCCAGTTTCTGCAGCAAGGCCGGGCGGTCGGCCACGGTGGCCTGCGGCGCCGCCTCCAGCGCGGGCTGGCCATGCTGGCGCAACAGGGCCTGCAACAGCGCATGGCGGCTGGCGAAGCCGCCCTCGGCCCAGGGCATGTCGAAGACCATGTAGCGCAGGGCCCGCCAGTCGGCGTCGCTGGCCTCGAGGCGGCGCACCAGGCCGGCGGTGGCCTCGAACTGGCCACGACCCAGCCACAACTCGCCATCCAGCGGCACCGGCGGCAGGCGCTGCAGGAAGCCGGCCGGCGCCGGCACCGGCAGGCCGCTGCGGAAGCGCAGCTGCCGGCCATCCCAGACCGCGCGCACGCCGTCGTACTTCTCGCTGACCAGGTAGCCGGCCGGCTGCAGGCCGTCGGGGGCGTCCTGCGCCAGCGGGATGCCGGCCATGGCCGCGTGCGCCGACTCGACCGGCAGCCAGGACCCGAAGGCGCTGCCCAGGGCGGCCGTCAGCAGCTGGCGGCGGGCGAGCGGACCGGTGTGGGGGACGAGGAACATGGCGGTCTCCGGCGGTTGGTGCAGTGCCACCAGTCTGCGCAGAGACGCTATCCGCAACCATCCCACCGGCGGCGGGGCAGGCGCCACCCGGAAGGGGGAAGCACCCGCCAGGCCGGGTCAGCGCGCCAGGTCGTCGAAGAAGGCCTTGGCGTTGAAGTCGCGGCCCAGGAAGTCCTTCACCAGCTGCTGCGGCGTCCGCTGGCTGCCCTGGGCCAGCACGGTGTCGCGGTAGCGGCGGCCCACGGCGGCGTCGAGCTTGTCGGCGCCGAAGGCGGTGCGCATGTCGCTGGCCACGACCTTGCTCCACAGGTAGCCGTAGTAGCCGGCGCTGTAGCCACCGGCGATGTGCGAGAAGCCGGCCGGGAACATGGTGCCGGCCACATGGCCCAGCGGGGTGGCGCCCTCCATCTGCGCCCACAGGGCCAGGGGATCCTGCGGCCTGGGGCCGTACAACGCCAGGTCATAGCTGGCATACAGGTGCTGGCGCGAATCGGCCACGCCCTGGCCGAAGCGGCGCGCCGCCACCGCCTTGTCCAGCAGCGCATCGGGCACCGGCTTGCAGCTGGGGCAGACCTCGGCCATCAGCGCCAGCACACGCTTGTCGTAGACCCAGTCCTCCAGCATCTGCGACGGTGCTTCGACAAAATCGCGCAGCACATTGGTGCCGGCCTGCTGCACATGGCGGGTGCGGCTGAGGTTGTTGTGCACCGCATGGCCCAGCTCATGCAGCAGGGTCTCCAGCTCGTCCAGCGTCAGGCCCTTGCGGTCGAAGTTGACCACCAGCGCCGCCTGCGGCTGGCGCTGCAGATCGGTGGACACGCCGCGCAGACCCCACACCGCGGCATGGTTGTACTTGCCCTCGCGCGGGTACAGGTCCACCCACAGCGAGCCCAGCGGTGCGCCGGTGGCCGCGTCGGTCACCGCATAGGTCTGCACCTCCGGGTGCCAGGCGGCGGCCTCCACGCGCTGGTAGCGCACACCCATCAGCTTCTCGACCAGGCGCAGCGTGAACTGCAGGCTCTCCTGCGGCGGGAAGTACTGTCGGAAGGCCTCCTGGTCGACGCTGTAGCGGGCTTGGCGCACCCGCTCGGTGTAGAAGCTCACGTCCCAGCGGTCCAGCCTGACCTGGGCCAGCGGCTGGCCCAGGTGGTCGGCCTTGGCCTGGCGCAGCTCTTCGATTTCCTTGAGCTCGCGCGCCTGCACCGCGGCCTTCACCTCACCCAGGAAGGCCTCGGCCTTGGCGGGCGATTCGGCCATGCGCCGCCGGGTGACGAACTCGGCCCAACTGCCTGCGCCCAGCAACTGGGCGTAGTCCTTGCGCAGCCGGGTGATCTCGGCCAGCAGCTTGAGGTTGGCCGCGCCGCCCTCGTCGGTCTTGGCGCGCCACATGCGCTCGCGGGCGGTGGCTGATTCCGCCAGCTGCATCAGCGGGCCGTAGGTGGGGTAGTCCACGCCCAGCTGCACGCGGCCCTGGGCGTCGCGCTTCGCGTCCTTCCACACCGCCTCGGGCACACCCTGCAGCTCGGCCACGGTGAAGGGCACGCGCACATTCGCGTCGCGGATGTGGCGGTCGAACTGCTGGCCCAGTTCGGCGATGCGGTCATTGAGTTGCTTGGCGCGGGCGCGTTGGGCCTTCGGCAGGTTGACGCCGGCATCGACGAAGTCCTGCAGCAGGTTCTTCAGCAGCAGGCGATCGGTCTCGTCGGCGGGCTGCACCTGGCGGGCGGCACGGTACAGCGCGGCATCCTGGGCCAGGCTGGAAAAGAAGCCATTCCAGCGCAGCTCGCAGGCCTCGGCGGCACTGCGCACCGCCTTGTCGGGGTGCACATGGGCCAGGAAGGCCAGGCGGTAGGCCCAGTCTTCCAGCCGGGCGGCAAAGCTGTCCTGCGCGCGCAACCACTGGGCATCGCCGGGCAGGCGCTGCAGCCGCTTGAGCGCCGCGCGGGCCTGGCCCAGGTTCTGCTGGCAGGCGGTGCTGACAGCCTGCGGACTGTTCACCGGCTGCCACGCGGGGGCGGGGCCCGACAGTGCATCGGGCACAGCGGCCTGCGTGCCGCCGCTCAAGGTGATCAGCAGGGCGGCGAGGCCGGCAAGGCGGGGCAGTGGGTGCATGGGCGGCAACGGGAGAGACACCGCAGGGGCGCGGCGCGGCCGATTCTGCATGCGCCCTGCCCGGTCCGGCGCCGTCTGCGACGAAACGCCGCCAGCTGCCGAAGGACGGCCGTGGCCGCCACTCAGGCCGGTGTCACCAGCTCCCGGATCTGCTGCAGGGCGCTGGGGTCCTCGATGGTCGTCAGGTCGCCCGGGTCGCGCAGCTCGCACACCGCCTGGATGGCCCGCCGCAGCAGCTTGCCCGAGCGGGTCTTGGGCAGGCCGCTGACGAAGCGCACCCGCGCCGGCCGTGCCACCGCGCCCAGCTGGCTGTCGACCAGCTTCATGATCTCGCCCTCGAGTGCCAGCGCGTCGGCCGGCGACGCGGCACTCGCCGGGTCCTTCAGCACCGCGAAGGCCATCGCCACCTGGCCCTTGAGGTTGTCGGCCACGCCCACCACCGCCACCTCGGCCACGTTGGGGTGGCTGGAGATGCTTTCCTCGATCTCGCGCGTGCCCAGGCGGTGGCCGGCCACGTTGATGACGTCGTCGGTGCGTCCCAGGATGTAGAAGTAGCCATCGGCATCCTTCACGCCCCAGTCGAAGGTGCTGTACATGGTGCGCTTGTGGATGCTCTGCCAGTAGGTCTTCACATAGCGCTCGTCGTCGCGCCAGATGGTCTGCAGGCAGCCCGGGGGCAGCGGGCCTTCCACCGCGATCACGCCCTTCTTGCCGGGCTCGGTGATCTCCTCGGCGGTGGTCTCGTCGATCAGCCGCACATCGAAGCCGTACACCGCCTTGCCGGGCGAGCCGAACTTGGTGGGTGCGGGCTCCACGCCGTTGCAGATGGCCAGGATCGGCCAGCCGGTCTCGGTCTGCCAGTAGTTGTCGATGATCGGCTTGCCGATGGCCTGCGAGATCCAGGTGGCGGTGGGCTCGTCCAGCGGCTCGCCGGCCAGGAACAACGCCTTCAGGCTCGACAGGTTGTACCTGGTCAGGAAAGCCGGGTCCTGCTTCTTCAGCACCCGGGCGGCGGTGGGCGCGCTGAACATCACGCTGACCTTGTACTTCTCCACCAGGCTCCACCACACGCCGGCATCGGGCCGGGTGGGCAGGCCCTCGTACATGATCGTGGCCATGCCGGCGATCAGCGGGCCGTAGATGATGTAGCTGTGGCCCACCACCCAGCCGATGTCGCTGGTGCTGAAGTAGGTCTCGCCCGGCTGGCCCATGTAGATGTGCTTCATCGACGCGGCCAGGGCCACGCAGTAGCCGCCGGTGTCGCGCTGCACCCCCTTGGGCTTGCCGGTGGTGCCGCTGGTGTAGAGGGTGTAGCTGGGTTCGCTGGACTCCAGCCAGACGCAGGGCACCTGGGCGTCGATGTGCCTGGCGCGCAGTTCGGCATAGTCGGCATCGCGCCCGGCCACGCGGCTGAACGGCGCCAGGCCGCGGTCGACCATCAGCACCGCAGCGGGCTTGTGCTTGGCCAGCGTGATCGCCTCGTCGAGCAGCGGCTTGTAGGGCACCACCTTGCCGCCGCGGCTGCCCGCGTCGCTGCTGACGATGACCGTGGGCTCGGCATCGTCGATGCGGGTGGCCAGGCTGTGGCTGGCGAAGCCGCCGAACACCACCGAGTGGACGGCACCGATGCGGGCGCAGGCCAGCATGGTGAACGCCGCCTCGGCCGTCATCGGCATGTAGACCAGCACCCGGTCACCTTGCTTCACGCCCAGATCCTGCAGGATGGCGGCCATGCGCTCGACCTCGCGCTGCAGCTGGCGGAAGCTGTAGACCACTTCCTGGTCAACCTCGGTCGACACCCAGATCAGCGCAGGCGCATCCGGCCGCTGGGCGGCATGGCGGTCCACCGCGTTGTGGCACAGGTTGGTGCGGCCGCCGACGAACCAGTGCGCAAACGGCGGGCGGCTGTACGCGCACACCTGGCTGAACGGGGTTTCCCAGTCGATCAGCGCGGCCTGCTCGCGCCAGAAGCCGTCGCGGTCGTCGATGGAGCGGCGGTGGAAGTCGGGATAGTGGGCCATGGGTTGTCTCCTGCAGATTGCCGTCCGGCTAGGCGGCCGGGTTTGACGATGATTGCAAGGCCTGGCACTGACGACACACTGACTGCCAACCGACGCGGCCGCCCCCCTCGGATCGGGTGGTATCCTCCGCGGTGATGACACCCGTTGCACGTGCCCCTGCCCGCCTGCGCGCCATTCTGGCTGCGATCGGCGTGGCCCTGGGCGGCGTCGGGGTGCAGGCGGCGCCGGAGACCGCGCCCGCCACGGCGGCGGCACCGGCCGCCAACGGGCTGACCGACCCGATCATGAACCTGCTGGGCGAACGTGGCCTGCTGCGCCCGCTGGGCTCGGCCGCGTTGGTGGAGACCATGCGCAACTCGGTGCGCGACACCGCGTCCGACCTGGTCATGACGGCGATGAACTTCCTCGGCGTGCCCTACCGCATGGGCGGCAACAGCGAGCAGTCGGGCTTCGACTGCAGCGGCTTCACCCGCCACATCTTCGAGAACAGCATCGGCCTGGTGCTGCCGCGCCGCGCCGACGAACAGGCCACCAGCGCCGGCCTGCTGAGCATCCACCGCGCCGAGCTCAAGCCCGGCGACCTGGTGTTCTTCAACACCATGCGGCGCACCTTCTCGCATGTGGGCATCTACGTGGGTGACGACAAGTTCATCCACTCGCCCCGGGCCGGCGGTGCGGTGCGCATCGAGGACATGCGCGATTCCTACTGGGCCCGCCGCTTCACCGGCGCGCGCCGCGCCGATCTGAGCGTGGCCACCCAGCCCCTGCCCACCACCCGCTGAGGCGCTGAACCCGCACGGCGCGCCGGCGCGCTGCTGCACGGCACAATCCGCGGTCATGGGCGAAACCGTCATCCCGCTGGCCGACCTGCGCTATGCCGCACCGGTGCCGGCCATTCCCGCACGGGCCATCCCGGCCACCGGCCTGCTGGCCGACGCACTGGGCAGGCCATTGCGCGACCTGCGCATCTCCGTGACCGACCGCTGCAACTTCCGCTGCAGCTACTGCATGCCCAAGGAGATCTTCGACCGGGACTATGTCTTCCTGCCGCAGACCAGCCTGCTGAGCTTCGAGGAGATCACCCGCCTGGCGCGGATCTTCGTCGCCCACGGCGTGCAGAAGATCCGCCTGACCGGTGGCGAGCCGCTGCTGCGCAAGGGGCTGGAAGCGCTGATCGCGATGCTGGCCGACCTGCGCACGCCCGACGGCGACCGGCTGGACATCACGCTGACCACCAACGGCTCGGTGCTGGCACGCAAGGCCGCCGCCCTGCACGCAGCCGGCCTGCAGCGGGTGACGGTCAGCCTGGACGGGCTGGACGACGCCACTTTCCGGCGCATGAACGATGTCGACTTCCCGGTGGCCGATGTGCTGGACGGCATCCGCGCGGCCGATGCCGCCGGCCTGGGGCCGATCAAGGTCAACATGGTGGTCAAGCGCGGCACCAACGACCAGGAAATCCTGCCGATGGCGCGCTACTTCCGCGACCAGTTCGGCGGCCGCATCGTGCTGCGCTTCATCGAGTACATGGACGTGGGCGCCAGCAACGGCTGGCGCATGGACGAGGTGCTGCCCTCGGCGGCGGTGCTGCAGCGCCTGCAGGCCCTGGGCGAGCTGCGCCCGCTGGACCCCACCGTGCCCGGCGAGACGGCCGAGCGCTGGGCCTGGGCCGATGGCCGCGGCGAGATCGGCCTGATCAGCAGCGTGACCCAGGCCTTCTGCCACGACTGCAACCGCGCCCGCCTGTCCACCGAGGGCAAGCTGTTCCTCTGCCTGTTCGCCACCCGCGGCCATGACCTGCGCGCCCTGCTGCGCAGCGGCGCCAGCGATGCCGACATCACCAGCGCGCTGGCGGCGGTGTGGGCCGGGCGCGACGACCGCTATTCCGAGCTGCGCGCCGCCCAGCCCGCCGCACCGGCCGGCGGCGAGCGCCGGGTCGAGATGCACTACATCGGCGGGTGAGCACCATGCAATCGCTCGACGACATCGCCGCCTGCGTGGCCGGCTACGACTCCAATGCCCTGCCGGTGGCGCAGGCGCAGGACTTCATCGCCCGCCTGGTGCCGCGGGTGCAGGCGGTGGAAAGCCTGGCCATCCGCGCCGCGCTGGGCCGGGTGCTGGCGCGCGACATCGTCTCGCCCATCCATGTGCCGTCGCACGACAACGCGGCGATGGACGGCTATGCGCTGCGCGCCGCCGATCTGGCGGCCGACGGCGACACCCTGCTGGCCGTGGCCGGCACCGCGCTGGCCGGCGAGCAGTTCCGCGGCGCCGTGGGGCCCGGCGAGGGCGTGCGCATCATGACCGGCGCGGTGATGCCCGCCGGCCTGGACACGGTGGTGCCGCAGGAGTTCACCCGCCCGGCCGCCGACGGCCGCGTCTGCATCCCCGCCGGCACGGTTTCGGCCGGCGACAACCGCCGCCTGGCCGGCGAAGACCTGGCCCGCGGTGAGGTGGCGCTGGCCGCCGGCCGCATCCTCACGCCGGCCGACCTGGGGCTGCTGGCCTCGCTGGGCCAGGCCGAGGTGCCGGTGTTCCGCCGGTTGCGGGTGGCCTTCTTCTCCACCGGCGACGAACTGCGCTCGATCGGCGAGCCGCTGGACGAAGGCTGCGTCTACGACAGCAATCGCTACACCCTGTGGGGCATGCTGCAGCGCCTGGGCGTCGATCTGGTCGACATGGGTGTGGTGCCCGACAACCCGGATGCGCTGCGCGAGGCCTTCACCCAGGCGGCGGCCAGCGCCGATGCGGTGATCACCTCGGGCGGCGTCAGCGTCGGCGAGGCCGACCACACCAAGCAGGTGATGAAGGCGCTGGGCGAGGTGCTGTTCTGGAAGATCGCGATGCGGCCGGGCCGGCCGATGGCGATTGGCCGGTTGCAGCCACCCGGCCAGGCCAGGCCGGCCATGCTGTTCGGCCTGCCCGGCAACCCGGTGGCGGTGATGGTGACGTTCTACGCCTTCGTGCGCGATGCGCTGCTGGCGATGAGCGGCGCCACGCCGCAGCCGCTGCCGCTGCTGCGCGCCGTCAGCACCGAGGCGCTGCGCAAGAAGCCGGGCCGCACCGAGTACCAGCGCGGCATCCTGACGCCGATGGCCGACGGCCGCTGGCAGGTGCAGATCACCGGCGCCCAGGGCTCGGGCATCCTGCGCAGCATGAGCCAGGCCAACGGCATGGTGGTGCTGCACCACGGCCAGGGCAGCGTGGCCGCCGGTGACCTGGTCGACGTGATCCCCTTCAACGGCCTCATTTAGGCCGTTGATTCAGTCGGCGCCGGCCTGGGTCGGCACGGCGTGCAGGACGGGCGGCGTGTCGTCGCGCTCGACCGTGGTGATCTCGCCGGGCACACGGCGGCGGGCGAACAGGGTGTAGACCGTGGGGACCACGAAGATCGTCAGCAGCGTGCCCACCGACATGCCGCCCACGATCACCCAGCCGATCTGCTGGCGGCTTTCGGCACCCGCGCCGGTGGCCAGGGCCAGCGGCAGCGCGCCCAGCACCATCGCGCCGGTGGTCATCAGGATCGGCCGCAGCCGCAGGCTGGCACCCTCGACCACCGCCTCGAAGGTGCTGCGGCCCTGCTGGCGCAGCTGGTTGGCGAACTCGACGATCAGGATGCCGTGCTTGGTGATCAGGCCCACCAGCGTGATCAGGCCGATCTGGCTGTAGACGTTGAGCGTGCCGCCGGTCAGCTGCATCGCCCCCAGCGCACCCACCATCGACAGCGGCACCGACAGCAGGATGATGAGCGGGTCGACGAAGCTCTCGAACTGCGCCGCCAGCACCAGGAAGATGAACAGCAGCGCCAGCACGAAGACCAGGCCCAGCGCGCCGCTGGACGCGCGGTACTCGCGCGAGACACCGTTGAGCTCGGTGGCGTAGCCCGGCTTGAGCACCTTGGCCGCCGTCTCGTCCATGAACTTCAGCGCATCGCCCAGGGCATAGCCCGGCGCCAGGTTGGACGTGATCGACACCGAGCGGCGCTGGTTGAAGTGGTTCAGCTCCCGCGGGCTCACCGATTCACGCACCTTCACCAGGCTGGACAGCGGCACCATCACGTCGTTGCGGCCGCGCACGAACAGCTTGTCGATGTCCTCGGGCCGGGTGCGGCCGCGGGTCTCGGTCTGCACGATCACGTCGTACTGCTCGGCATCGCGCTTGTAGCGGGTGACCGAGCGGCCACCCAGCATGGTCTCCACCGTGCGCGCCACCTGGTCGACGGCCACGCCGGCATCGGCCGCGCGGTCGCGGTCGACCTCGAGGAACAGCTCGGGCTTGTTCAGCCGCAGGTCGGTGTCGGGCTGCACGAAGCCGGGGTTCTTGGCCATCTCGGCCAGGAACTGCTGCGCCACCCGCGACAGGTTCTCGTAGCTGTCGCTGGTGACGATCACATAGTTGATCGGCCGCTCGCGGAAGCCCTGGCCCAGGCTGGGCGGGGTGATCGGGAAGGCGGTGACGCCCGGCAGCCCGGCCAGCTTGGGTTGCAGCTCGCGGGCGATCTGCTGCGTGCTCTTGCTGCGCTCGGACCAGTCGACCGAGCGCATGATCACGGCGCCCTGGGCCACCGACGGGTTGCCGGCGAACATGAAGATGCGGTCGAGCTCGGGCGTGTCCATCGCCGCCTTCTCGACCACGCGCAGGTAGCGGTCGGTGTACTCCAGCGTGGACCCATCGGGCGCGCTGATG
Organism: Pseudaquabacterium pictum; assembly: GCF_005403045.1. GTDB lineage: Bacteria > Pseudomonadota > Gammaproteobacteria > Burkholderiales > Burkholderiaceae_C > Pseudaquabacterium > Pseudaquabacterium pictum. Next base: position 248,184 of record NZ_BJCL01000005.1, on the reverse strand, counting down.
TTGGTGAAGATGACGCCGCGGTCCTCCATCGGCGCCAGCTCGCTCTTGGTGTTGATGAACAGCCACCAGCTGCCCGCGCCCGAGGCCAGCATCACCAGCACCACCAGCCAGCGCTGGCCCAGCACCCAGCGCAGCGCGCTGCCGTAGCCGGCGCTCACGCCCAGCAGCACCCGCTCCATGCCGCGGTCGAAGCGGTTGGGCGTGGGGTTGTGCTTCAGCAGCTTGCTGCACATCATCGGCGTGAGCGTCAGCGCGACGAAGCCCGACACCAGCACCGCACCGGCCAGCGCCAGCGCAAATTCGACGAACAGCCGCCCGGTGCGCCCGGGCGTGAAGGCCAGCGGCGCGAACACCGCGGCCAGGGTCAGCGTCATCGCCACCACGGCGAAGCCAATCTCCTTGGCGCCCTTCAGCGCGGCCTGGAACGGCTCCAGTCCTTCCTCGATGTGGCGGTAGATGTTCTCCAGCACCACGATGGCGTCGTCCACCACCAGGCCGATGGCCAGCACCAGCGACAGCAGCGTCAGCGTGTTGATCGAGAACCCGGCCAGCGCCATCAGCGAGAAGGTGCCGATCAGGCTGACCGGGATGGTGACCAGCGGAATGATGCTGGCGCGCAGCGTGCGCAGGAAGACGAACACCACCAGCGCCACCAGCACCACCGACTCGGCCACCGTGCGGTACACCGATTCGATCGACCGGGCGATGAACACCGAGTTGTCGTTGGCCACCTCCACCTTCACGCTGGCGGGCAGCTCCTGCTGGATGCGCGGCAGCAGGTCGCGCACGCCGCCGGCCACGTCCAGCGGGTTGGCGGTGGCATTGCGGATCACGCCCACGCTCATCGCCTGGCGGCCGTTGAAGCGCACGATCGACCGCTCGCTGGCGGCGGCCTGCTCGATGCGGGCCACGTCCTTCAGCCGCACGGTGAAGCCGTTGACGGCCTTCAATGACACCTCGGCGAACTGCGCCTCGGTGTTGAGGTCGGTGCGGGCGGTGACGCTGAATTCACGCTGCCGGCTCTCGATGCGGCCGGCCGGCACCTCCAGGTTCTGGCGGCGCAGCGCGTCTTCCACGTCCTGCACCGTCAGGCGGTAGGCGCTCAGCTTGTCCGGATCGAGCCAGATCCGCATCGCGTACTTGCGGTCGCCGTTGAGCTGCACATCGGCCACGCCGGGCACGGTCTGCAGCCGCGGCTTGACGATGCGGTTGACCAGGTCGGTCACCTGCAGCGGCGACATGGTCTCGGTGGAGAAGGTCAGCCACAGCACCGGCGTGGCATCGGCCTCGACCTTGGCGATCACCGGCTCGTCGATGGCGTCGGGCAGGCGGGCGCGCACCCGCGAGACGCGGTCGCGCACATCGGCGGCGGCGGAGTCCGGGTCCTTGCTGAGCTTGAAGCGGGCGGTGATCTGGCTCTGCTCGGCGCGCGAGATCGAGGTCAGGATCTCGATGCCGTCGATCCCGGCGATGGAGTCCTCGACCACCTTGGTGACCTGGGACTCGATCACCTCCGACGAGGCACCGGCCAGCCGGGTGGTGACGTTGACCACCGGCTCGTCGATGCGCGGGTACTCGCGGGTGGACAGCTTGGTGAACGACACCGCGCCCAGCAGCACCAGCAGCAGCGACAGCACGGTGGCGAACACCGGCCGGCGGATCGAGATTTCGGACAGCTTCATGGCGGGCTCCGGCGGGGTGGGGCTGGCGAGGCCGTCAGGCAGCCGAGGCTGCGCGCGCCGCCGGCGGGCCGCCGGCACCACCAGGCGCCGATCCGGCCCCTGCCGGCGCCGAGGCGCCGCCGCCGGGCCGGCCAGCGCGGCCACCCGGGCGGTTGAGGTCGACCACCCGCACCGGCGTGCCGTCGGCGCGCATCAGCCGGGCCTGGCCGGCCAGCACCACGGTGTCGCCCTCGGCCAGGCCGGACAGCACCTCCACCTTGCCGGCGGCGCGCTGGCCGATGCGGGCTTCCAGCCTCTTCGACACCAGGCCCTTCTCGCCTGGCACCAGCTGGACCAGGAACTGCTTGTCACCCTGCGGCACCAGCGCTTCCTCGGGCACCACCAGCGCGGCTTCACGCACCGAGAACACCACCCGCGCGCGGGCGAACATGCCGCTGCGCAGCACGCCATCCCCATTGGCCAGCTTGGCCCGCACCAGCACCGAGCGGCCATTGGCATCCAGCTGGGAATCGAGTGCGCCGACCACCGCCTGCAGCTTGCGGCCGGGCAGTGCATCCAGCGTGATCTCGACCGGCTGGCCGGGCCGGGTGCGGCTGAGAAAGCGCTCGGGCAGGCGGAAGTCCACCCACACCGACGACACGTCTTCCAGGTTGACGATGTCGGCACCGTCCTTCAGGTAGTCGCCCACGTTCACCAGCTTGATGCCGGTCACGCCGTCGAAGGGCGCGTAGATCTGCAGCCGGGCCGCCTGGGCCTTGGCCAGCGCCACCTGGGCCATGGCCACCTCCAGCGCGGCGGCGTTCTGGTCGACCGCGCTCTGGCTGACGAAGTTCTGCGCCACCAGTTCGCGGCTGCGCTGCAGGTTGGTGCGGGCGATGCTGGCCTGGGCCTCGGCCTGCTGCAGCTGGGCCTGCTGCAGGGTGTCGTCCAGCTGCACCAGCAACTGGCCACGGCGCACCCGCTGGCCGTCGGCAAAGCCCAGCTTGATCACCCGGCCGCTGACCTCGGGCCGCACCACCACGCTCTGGTTCGAGCGCAGCGTGCCGACCGCCTGGGCATCGTCTTCCAGCCGGGCGACGGTGACCTTGCCGGCCTCCACAGGCACCGGGCCGCCCTGGCCAGGGCCCCCTGCGCCCGGCGGGCCGCCGGCACCGGACGCACCACGTGCGGCCGGCGCTGCCGCGGTGGCCGCCATGCCGGGCAGGCCACCACCGGGGCGGTTCTGCAGCCACCAGGCCGCGGCCACGGCGCCCGCCAGGGCCACAACGACAAGGGTGGTGTGCACTTTTTTCATCAGGCCTGGCGTCAAGTCAATCTTCGAATGTAACGGCGCCGCCCCGACCCCGCTGTCACCCGTGGCTACCCGCCTGCGGGGTGATGACCGTGCAGGCCGCGGGGCGGCAGCTCAGCGCAGCCGCACGGTGTCGACGCCGCGGTTGGCCAGCGCGTCGGCGCGCTCGTTGCCCGGGTCGCCCGAGTGGCCCTTGACCCAGTGCCACTGCACATCGTGGCTGGACACCAGTGCGTCCAGCCGCTGCCACAGCTCGATGTTCTTCACCGGCTTGTTGTCGGCGGTGCGCCAGCCGCGCTTCTTCCAGCCGTGGATCCAGCTGGTGATGCCGTCCTTCACATAGCTGCTGTCGGTGTAGATGGCCACCGGCGTGCGGCGCTTGAGCAGCGCCAGCGACTCGATCACCGCGGTCAGCTCCATGCGGTTGTTGGTGGTCGAAGCCTCGCCGCCGAACAGCTCCTTCTCGTGCGCGCCCCAGCGCAGCCACGCACCCCAGCCGCCCGGGCCGGGGTTGCCCTTGCAGGCGCCATCGGTGTAGACCACCACGCGTTCCGGCGCTGCCGGGCTGTCGTCTTGCATTCAGTCGTTCTCCTGTGTGTGTGTCTCGTCGGCATTGGTCCAGCCCTGGCGCCAGGCCGGTGGCGTGCCGCGGTTGGCCACCACCGCCGGTGCAGCGGCCCGCTTGGCCACCTTCTGCCGACGGGCCAGGCCCACCAGGCGCATGCCGCGCACCCGCTTGACGGCTTCGACCATGTAGACCGCGCCCAGCACCGGCCAGCCACGGCGGCCGGCTTGCTCCATCCAGGCGAAGCGGGCCAGGCCGGCTTCCGAGCGCAGCGGCGGCGCCCAGCAGCCGAAGCGGCCACGCTCGACCTCGAAGCCCAGCAGGCGCAGCCAGTCCCGCACGCGGCGGTAGCCGATGAACTCGCCCGCGCTGGGCAGGTACAGCGGGCGCTGGCCGCCCAGGCGCTGGCGCCAGTGGCCGGCATGCTGGCGCAGGCCCCACAGGCTGGCCGGGTTGAAGCCGACGATGACCACGCGGCCCTCGGGCACCAGCACCCGTTCCACCTCGCGCAGGGTGTCGTGCGGATCGCGCGCCAGCTCCAGCGTGTGCGGCAGCACCACCAGGTCCAAGCTCTGGTTGGGAAAAGGCAGCGCATCGAAATCACAATGCAAAGCGCTGCCGGCATCCATCGGCATCAGCGTGGACAGGGCATCATCGGCCACCGGCAGCGGCAGGGCTTCGGGCGCGCGCAGGCTGTCGCTGGCCACCCAGCGGTGCGGCATGCGGTTGGCCCGCAGGCCGGCCAGATCGGGCAGCCCCAGCTGCAGCGCATGGAAGCCGAACAGGTCGGTCACGGTGCGGTCCAGCTGGGCCTGTTCCCAGTCCAGCAGGTAGCGGCCGGGCGGGCTCTGCAGCCACTGGGCCAACTCTATAATCGATGGATTGCGCGTCATGAAACTGATAGCCCTGCCCGCCTTCACCGACAACTACATCTGGATGCTGCACGATGACCGCCAGGCCATCGTGGTCGATCCGGGTGATGCGGCACCCGTGGCAGCTGCGCTGGATGCCCAGGGCCTCGCGCTGGCCGCCATTCTAGTGACGCACCACCACCCCGATCATGTCGGTGGCGTGGCAGCGTTGCGGCCGCGGCTGCAGGGCCCGGTCTACGGCCCGGCGCGCGAATCCATCCCCCAGCCCTTCCAGCCGCTGACCGATGGTGACCGCGTCGAGGTGTTGGGTCTGCGGTTCCAGGTGATCGACGTGCCCGGCCACACCGCCGGCCACATCGCCTATTTCCTGCCGGCGCAGGATGGCCAGGCGCCGGTGCTGTTCTGCGGTGACACGCTGTTCTCGGGCGGTTGCGGCCGGCTGTTCGAAGGCACGCCGGCGCAGATGCACCAGTCGCTCGGCCGCCTGGCCGACCTGCCCGGCGACACCCGGGTGTGCTGCGCCCACGAGTACACCGAGAGCAACCTGAAGTTCGCCCAGGCGGTCGAGCCGGCCAATGCCGCGCTGGCGCGCTACACCCTGGCCTGCCGCGCCCTGCGCGCCGACGGCCTGCCCACCCTGCCCTCCACCATCGCGCAAGAGCGTGCGATCAACCCCTTCATGCGCTGCGATGCGCCCGACGTGATCACCGCCGCGCAGTCCCGCGGGGCGGCCGACCCCAGCGGGCCCGCGGTGCTGGGCGCCCTGCGCGAATGGAAGAACAATTTCCGATGACACCGCCCCATGCCGGCCTGGCCCTGCCCCACCACCCGACCGCAAGGCTGAGCCTGCGCCTGCTGCCGCTGGCGCTGGCCGCCCTGGTCAGTGCCTGCGCCACTGGCCCCGGCCTGCAGACGCCGGCCACCGCCCCCATCGCCGCCGCCCAGGTGGCGGCCGCCCAGCCGGCACCGTTGCCGGTGGCCGCACCGGCACCCGCGGCAGCGCCAGCCCTGGTCGACGTGGTGCCACAGCCGGCCACGCCCGACCCGATCGCCGTCGACCCGCTGCGCCCCACCGAACTGCTCGACCTGGGCGCCCCCGGCAGCCAGACCGATCTCTGGGCGCGGGTTCGCCAGGGCACGGCCATTCCTGACCTCCAGAACGAGCGGGTCGAGAAATGGCAGCAGTACTACGCCAGCCGACCCGACTACGTCCAGCGCATGACCGAGCGCGGCGGCCGCTACCTGTTCCACATCGTCGAGGAAGTGAACCGCCGCGGCCTGCCCACCGAGCTGGCCCTGCTGCCCTTCATCGAGAGCGCCTTCAACCCGCAGGCCATGAGCAGCGCCAAGGCGTCCGGCATGTGGCAGTTCATCCCCGGCACCGGGCGTGATTTCGACCTGCGGCAGAACGTCTTCCGCGACGACCGCCGCGACGTGCTGGCCTCCACCCGCGCCGCACTCGACTACCTGCAGATGCTGCACGGCATGTTCGGCGACTGGCAGTTGGCGCTGGCCGCGTACAACTGGGGCCAGGGCAGCGTGCAGCGCGCGATCGACCGCAACCAGCGCGCCGGCCTGCCCACCGACTACGACAGCCTGCGCATGCCCGACGAGACGCGCAACTACCTGCCCAAGCTGCAGGCGGTGGAGAACATCGTCGCCAATCCGCAGGCCTTCGGCCTGCGCCTGCCGGTGCTGCAGAACCACCCGTACTTCGTGTCGGTGGCGCTGGACCGCGACATCGACCTGGACCTGGCGGCGCGCCTGGCCGGTGTGCCGCTGGACGAGTTCAAGCAGCTCAACCCGCAGATGAACAAGCCGGTGATCCTGGCTGCCGGCACGCCGCAGGTGCTGCTGCCCTACGACAACGCCAGCCAGTTCGTGCGCGGGCTGCGCCAGCACCGCGGCAACCTGGCCAGCTGGACGGCCTGGGTGGCACCGAAGACGGTGAAGCCGGCCGAGGCCGCCCGCCTGGTGGGCATGGACGAGGCCCAGCTGCGCAGCGTCAACAACATCCCCAAGGGCATGCTGGTGAAGGCCGGCTCCACCCTGCTGGTGCCGCGCAGTGCCCACCGCACCGAGGACGTGGCCGAGCACATCGCCGACAACGCCATGCTGGCGCTGGCGCCCGACGTGCCGCCGCTGCGCCGCCAGACCTTCAAGGCCGGCAAGAAGGGCGACAGCGTGGCCGCAGTGGCCAAGCGCTTCCGCATGCGGCCCGAGCAGGTGGCCCAGCTCAACAACGTGGCCGTGGGCGCGCGCTTCAAGCCGGGCCAGGCGGTGACGGTGATGGTGGCCAGCAAGCCCACGCGGGTGGCCGCCAAGGCCGGCGCCGCCAAGCGGCTGAGCAAGCCCGCCGCCACCGCCCGCACCCGGGCCAACTGAGCACGCGGCTGACGCCGGCGCTCAGCGCCGGTCGCTCAGCGCATGGGCCAGGGTCGACAGGTCGACGTATTCCAGCTCGCTGCCCACCGGCACGCCACGCGCCAGGCGGGTGACCGTCAGCGGCGCGCCGCCGGGCCCCGGCAGGCTGCGCAGCGCCTGCGCCAGCACATGGGCGGTGGCCTCGCCCTCGGCCGAGAAGCCGGTGGCCAGGATCACCTCCTGCACCACGCCGTCGGCCGCGCGCTCCAGCAGCGGGTGCACGCCGATGTCGGCCAGGCCGATGCCATCGAGCGGGCTGAGCCGGCCCATCAGCACGAAGTACAGGCCGCGGTAGCTGCCGCTGCGCTCCACCGCCGCCTGGTCGGCCGGGCTTTCCACCACCAACAGCTGGCGCGCATCGCGCTGCGCATCGCTGCAGGTGGCACACAGCGCCTCTTCGGTGAAGGTGTGGCAGCGCTGGCAGTGCTGCACCGCCAGCGTGGCCGTCTGCAGCGCCTGCGCCAGGCGCTGGGCGCCGTCGCGGTCATGCTGCAGCAGGTGGTAGGCCATGCGCTGCGCCGATTTCTGGCCCACGCCGGGCAGCCGCCGCAGCGCGTCGATCAGGCCTTCCAGGCTGCGCTCGGCCACCGCGGGATCAGAACGGGAACTTCATGCCGGGGATGTTGGGCATCCCGGCGGTGAGCTTGCCCATCTTCTCCTGCGTGGTTGCCTCGACGCGGCGCACCGCGTCGTTGATGGCGGCGGCCACCAGGTCTTCCAGCATGTCCTTGTCGTCGGCCAGCAGGCTGGGGTCGATGGTGACGCGGCGCACGTCGTGCTTGCAGGTCATCTGCACCTTGACCAGACCGGCGCCGGATTCGCCGGTCACCTCGATGGTGGCGAGCTCGTCCTGGGCCTTCTTCAGGTTGTCCTGCATGGCCTGGGCCTGCTTCATCAGGCCGGCCAGTTGGTTCTTCATCATGGTGGGGATGCCTTCGGGTTGGATTGCGGACCGCCGCCGTCGGCGGCCAGGGGTTTGACCGAGCCCGGCACGAGGCGGGCGGTGCGGAACTGTGCCATCAGCGCGCGCACCTCGGGGTCGGCCTGGATCAGTTGTTCGGCCGCGCGCTGGGCCGTCTCGCGGGCGTGGTTGTCGCGGCGGGTGATGGCGTCCTGCGCCACGCCGGCCACCACCTCCACCTGGGCGGGTTCGCCCAGGGCCTCGGTCAGCGCGGCCGCCAGCTTGGCCGCCAGGCTGGGGTTGCGCAGGCTCTCACGCTCGACCCGCAGCTGCCAGCGATGGCCGCCGCTGTCGACCGGGGTCACGGCCAGCAGCTCGGCCTGCCAGGCCAGTTCACGCACCATGGCCACCAGGTTGCCGGCGGCGGCCAGCGGGCGCACCAGCGCGGCCCAGCGGTCACCCAGCGGGGTGGTGACCAGCGGTGCCACCGGCTCCACCGCAGCGGCTGCGGCAGGTACCGGGCGGGCCATGACCGGCGCGTCGGCGACCGGCTCGTCCGGTGGCAGGACGGCATCGGACGCGCCCTGCGCGCCGTCGTCGTCCGGCACCGCCTCTTCGGCCCAGGGCGGCGGCTCCTCGGCGGTGAGGCGCCGGGGCGCCGGGGCAGGCGCGCGGGCAGCAGCGGGTGCGGGCGGTGGGGCGGCCGGGCGCGGAGCCACAGCCGGCCCGGCTGGCGCCTGCAGCACGGGTGGCGTGGCCGGTGCCGGCCGCGGCGGCGGCGCGGCCGGCACCGCCGGCAAGGCCGCTGCTGAAGGCCGTGCGGGCGCCGTGCTGCGCGCCTCGCGCGGGGCAGCGACCAGCGGCGCGGCACGCGGCGCACCGGCCGGCACCGGTGCCGGCCCGGCCGGCGGAAAGGCCAGCAGGCGCAGCAGCACCATGGTCAGCGCGGCGTATTCATCGGACAGCAGGCTCAGTTCGACCCGGCCATGCACCACGATGCTGTAGAGCAGCTGGGTCTCGTCCGGCGGCAGCTGGGCGGCCAGGGCACGGGCGCCGGCAGCGTCCGGGTCGGCATCGTCCAGCGCGCCGGGCACGGCCTGCTCCACCGCCATCTGCTGCAGCAGGCCGGCCATCTCCTCCAGCGTGCCGGCGGCCGACAGGCCCATGCCGCGCAGGGCATCCACCGTCGCCAGCACGGCGGGGCCGTCGCGGCCGGCCAGGGCCTGCACCAGCGCCGCGGCATGCGAGCGGTCGACCGTGCCCAGCATCGCCCGCACGCCGTCCTCGGCCAGGCTGCCGGCGCCGAAGGCGATGGCCTGGTCGGTGAGCGACAGCGCATCACGCATCGAGCCGCGCGCCGCCCGCGACAACAGGCGGATGGCGCCGGCATCGGCGGCCACGCCCTCGGCGGCCAGCACCTGCTGCAGGTGGGCGGCCACGGTCTCGGGTGCCATCGGCCGCAGGTTGAACTGCAGGCAGCGGCTGAGCACCGTGGGCAGCATCTTCTCGGGGTCGGTGGTGGCCAGCACGAACTTCAGGTACTCGGGCGGCTCCTCCAGCGTCTTCAGCAAGGCGTTGAAGGCGTCCTTGGTGAGCTGGTGCGCCTCGTCGATCATGAAGACCTTGTAGCGGCCGACGCTGGGCTTGTAGGCGGCGCGCTCGATCAGCTCGCGGATCTCGTCGATGCTGCGGTTGCTGGCGGCGTCGAGCTCGATGTAGTCGATGTAGCGGTCGGCATCGATCTCGGTGCAGGCCTGGCAGACGCCGCAGGGCGCGGCAGTGACACCGCCGGTGCCGTCGGGGCCGGTGCAGTTCAGGCTCTTGGCCAGGATGCGGCTGACCGTGGTCTTGCCGATGCCCCGCGTGCCGGTGAACAGATAGGCATGGTGCAGCCGCCCGCTGCTCAGCGCATTGCCGAGCGCCTGCACCACATGCGCCTGGCCCACCATCTGCGCAAAGCTGCGGGGCCGGTACTTGCGGGCCAGGACGACATGAGACATCACGGCATTCTAGGCGGCGCCCCCCGGCCGGCCGGGGGCCGGCGGGGCGGGCGGGCGCGGGGCCTCGCCGATAATCCCGGGCATGAGTTCCCACCATGCCCCCTCCAGCCCCGGCACCCTCAGTTACGAACAAGCGGGCGTCAACTACGACCTGATCGACCCGCTGAAGGTCAGCGCCCAGCGCGCCGCCGCGGCCACGGCCGGGCATCTGGCAGGGCATGGCTTCACCGAAGTGGCGGCCTCGCGCGGTGAATCGGCCTATGTGGTCGATGTCGGGCCGTTCTACATCGCCAGCATCGTCGAATGCCTGGGCTCCAAGGCCCTGGTGGCCGACGAGATGGCGGCGCTGACCGGCCGCAGCTGGTATGCCGGCATCGCCCAGGACACCATCGCGATGGCGGTCAACGACCTGATCACCGTCGGCGCCACACCGCTGGTGGTGCAGGCCTACTGGGCCGCCGGGGGATCGGACTGGTTTGGCGACGCCACCCGCGCGCAGGCGCTGGTGGCCGGCTGGAAGGCCGCCTGCGACACCTGCGGCGTGGCCTGGGGCGGCGGCGAGACGCCGGCCCTGGCCGGCATCGTCGAGGGCGGCCGCATCGACCTGGCGGCCAGCTGCACCGGCCTGGTCAACCCCAAGCAGCGGCTGAGCGTGGGCGACAGGCTGGCCGCCGGCGATGCCATCGTGCTGCTCGATTCCAGCGGCATCCATGCCAACGGCCTGAGCCTGGCCCGCAAGCTGGTGGAGCGGCTGCCGCAGGGCTACCTGACCGAGATCGCGCCCGGCCTCAGCTACGGCGAGGCCCTGCTGGCGCCCACCGTGCTGTACTCGCCGGTGACCGAGGCCCTGTGGGCGGCCGGCATCGTGCCGCACTACAACGCCAACATCACCGGCCATGGCTGGCGCAAGCTGCTGCGCCACCCGGGAACCTTCACCTACCGCATCCACACCGTGCCGCCGGTGCCGCCGGTGCTGCGCTTCATCCAGCAGCAGGCCCAGCAGGACGACCAGGAGGCCTACAGCACGCTGAACATGGGCGCCGGCTTTGCCCTGTTCGTCGCCCCCGGCGATGCCGAGCGCACCGTGGCCATCGCCCAGGGCCTGGGCATTGGCGCCCGCGTGGCCGGCACGGTCGAGGCCGGCCCCAAGCAACTGCTGATCGAGCCGCTGGGCCTGCGCTTCGGCGACGACGCGCTGCAGCTGCGCTGATCCGCGCGCCGGCAGGCGCGCTCCACCGGTCGTTTTGAGCCTCGGCTGCCCCGCCGGACGGTTGCCTGCGCGTCGCGCTGATCAGCATGATCAGATATGATCTTGCTGAGATCAGCCCGCCCACGCCATGACCCTTCTCAGCGCTCCTGACCACCGCAGCGACGTCCTCCTCCCTGTGCTGCCGGTGCAGGTGGCCGCGCCCAGGCCGGCAGCGCCGGCGACCACGCGGCCGTCGGTGACCGTGGAGATGCTGCGCGGCGTGCCGCTGTTCCATGACCTGGAGCCCGAGCTGCTTGCCCTGCTGGCGCGGCGCGCGGTGCTGCGCCGTCTGGGCCGCCATGCCATGGTGGTGGACCAGGCAAGCCAAGAGGCGGGGCTGTTCGTGCTCTTGCAGGGCCAGGCCCAGGTGCTGCGGCACAACCTGCGCGGCCGCTCGCTGCTGGTGGACCAGCTGCGCTCGGGCGACCACTTCGGCGAGCTGAGCGCCATCGACGCCCAGCCGCAGTACGCCGCCGTGCGCTGCACCCTGCCCAGCGAGGTGCTGGTGATCGGCCGGGACGACTTCCTCGACTGCCTGCAGGAGTCCCAGGCCCTGATGCAGGCACTGCTGCGCCTGACGGTGCAGCGCCTGCGGCGCAAGAACCGCCGCATCGCCCTGCTGGCGCTGCACGACGTGCGCGGCTGCGTGGTGCAGCAGCTGCTGGATCTGGCCGAGCTGCGGGACGGCCGGCCGGTGGTGCGCGGCCGCGTCTGCCGCCAGGCCATCGCCGACATGATCGGCGCCTCGCGGGCCATGGTCAGCCGGGTGATGATGGCGCTGACCCGTGCCGGCGAACTGCAGGTGCTGGACGACGGTTCGACGGTGGTGCACTGCCAGGCGCCCAACCCGGCCGCCCGGCCGCCGCGCGGCACGGCGGCGCGCCGCCGCGCCGCCGGCTGAGCCGCTGCATCGGCCAGGCACTGCGCGGTCCTGCCGGCCAGCTGCCAGCAGCCATCACAATCGCAGCGCCGGCGCCCGCTGTCTCCACGCTGCCAGCGGCCGGTTCCGGGACTCGATGCCACCATGCCGCCGCTGTCGCCGCTTCCGCTGATCGCCCTGGTGGCGGGGGTGCTGTACGGCCTGCTCGCGCTGACCCTGTGGACCCTGCTGCGGCGCCGCCACCCGGCGCAGCCGCTGGCGCTGTGGGTGGGCGGCGCGCTGCTGGCCGGCCTGGCGATGGTGCTGCTGGGCCTGGCCGCGCTGATGCCGCCCTGGCTGGGCGCCCACCTGGCCTTCCACAGCCTGCTGGGCGCCTTCGCGCTGCGCATCCTGGCGCTGCGGCGGGAGCTGGGCCGGCCGCTGCGGGTGGGCCGGGCGCTGGCAGCCTGGCTGGGGGCCGGTGCGGTGCACCAGCTGGCCGGGCTGGTGGCGACGCCGGCCGTGGTGCTGGCGGTCAGTGCACTGCTGCTGGCCGGCGCCGCCCTGGTGCTGGCCCGCCATGCGGTGGCGGTGGGCCAGGTGCTGGGGTCGCGCTTCGGCCACGGCCTGGCGGCCGCCGAATGCCTGCTGGCGCTGGCCGTGGTGGCACGCACCGCCGCCAGCCTGGCCGGCTGGGTGCCGCCCGGCGGCAACGGCAGCGGCTGGGACCTGGCGCTGGCCGCCTCGCTGGCGGTGGTGACGGCCCTGTTCGGCAACCTGGGCTACCTGGGCCTGGTGCTGGGCCGCAGCCGCGCCGCCGAGCGCGCCGCCATCGAGGTGCAGTGGGCCGAGCGGCTGCGCCGCGACGCCGCCGAGGACCGCGCCGCCAGCCTGCGTGACCTGCTGCACCAGCGCGACGAGCTGGCCGCCGAGCGCGACCACCTGCTGAAGCTGCTGGCCCACGAGATCCGCCAGCCGCTGCACAACGCCAGCGGCGCGTTGCAGGCCGCACGCGCCGTGCTCGACGAGCCGCGCCGCGACGTGCTGCCGCTGGCTGCCGAGCGCCTGCAGCGCGCCCAGGGCGTGCTGACCGACGTGCGCTCGGTGCTGGACAACACCCTGGCCGCCGCCAACCTGCTGGGCGGTGGCGATGCGCTGTACATGCCGGACACGCCGCTGATGCCGCTGATCCAGCAGGCCCTGGCCGATCTGCCCGACGCCCAGCGCCGCCTGGTGCGGGTGCACTGGCAGGACCTGCCCGACACCGCCGAGCTGGAAGCCGGCCTGGTGCGGCTGGCGCTGCGCAACCTGCTGCGCAATGCCTTCAGCCATGGCGGGCCGGCGGTGTCGGTGCTGATCCAGGCCGAGCGCCAGGCCATGCCGCCGGCGCTGGTGCTCAGCGTCGTCGACGACGGCGTCGGCCCGCCGCCCGGCTGGCAGCCGGCGCCGGCACGCACGCCGCTGCGCCCCGGCGCCCAGCGACCGGCGCCGCGTGGCCTGGGCCTGTACATCGTGCGCGAGGTGATGGCCCGCCACGGCGGCGCGCTGCAACTGCAGCCGCGCCAGCCGCACGGCCTGGTGGCGCGGCTGGTGTTCCCGCAGCAGGCGCAGGCCCGCGCCGCCTGAGGCAGCACCGATGCCCGCGCATTTCGTGCTGCAGCTGGCCACCGCCACCGTGGGCCTGCTGCACCTGCTGATGGCCTGCGCCGCCTGGCTGATGCTGCGCGGCCCGCGCCATGCGCAGGCGGTGCAGCTGTGGGCTGCAGGCACGCTGCTGCTGGGCGCCTGCCTGGCCCTGGGTGGCCTGGCCGATCCGCTGCCGCCGCACCTGCCGGCGGTGCTGCAGCAGGCCGGGCTGCCAGCGCTGCTGCTGGCCGGGCTGGTGCTGCGGCTGCTGGCACTGCGCCGCCACATGGGCCGGCCGCTGCACCTGGGCAGCTGGTCGGTGGCGGCCGCGGCGCTGGGCCTGGGCTGGGCCGCCTGCCTGCAGTCGGACGACCCGCGCGTGGCCGCCAGCTATGCCAATGCGGTGCTGATCCTGGGCACCGCCATCACCGGGCAACATGCCTGGGAAGCCAGCACCCGCAGCGGCGCCCGCACCGGGCGCTGGCTGGCCTGGACGGAGTGGCTGCTGACCGCCGCCCTGGTGCTGCGTGCCTTCGCCATCGCCGCCGCGCCGCCGTCAGCCGGCCGCTGGGACTGGTGGCTGGTGGTCGGCGCCGCGGCGCTGGCCGCGCTGTTCGGCAACCTGGGCTGCCTGGGCATGGTGCTGGACGACCTGCACCGTGCCGAGCTCCAGGCCCGCCAGGCGCAGATGGACGAGACCGCCAGCCGCGAGGCCGCCGAGCAGACCGCGCAGGAGCTGCAGGCCCTGCTGTCCCAGCGCGACGAACTGGCCGAGGAGCGCGAAAGCCTGCTGCAGATGCTGGCGCACGAGATCCGCCAGCCGCTGCAGAGCGCCGGCCAGGCCATGCAGGATGCGGTGCAGGTGCTGCGCCAGCCGCGCGGCGCCAGCGCCGGCCAGGTGCGCGCCCAGCTGCTGCAGGCGCAGACGGTGCTGGGCGATGTGCGCTCGGTGCTGGACAACACCCTGGCCGCGGCCACGCTGCTGTCGCGCGGCACGCCGCTGGTGCGGCAGGAGGTGGCGCTGGACTTCCTGGTCGAGCTGACGCTGGGCGACCTGGGCGCACGCCAGCTCGACCGGCTGACGGTGGACTGGCGCACCGATGTCGACAGCCTGGAGGTGGAACCCGGCCTGGTGCGGCTGGCGCTGCGCAACCTGCTGAACAACGCCTTCGCCCATGGCGGGCCGGCCGTGCAGGTGCAGCTGTGCATCGACGAGTTGCCCGCCGGCGGCGGCCTGCGGCTGCTGGTGGCCGACGACGGCCCCGGCATCGCGCCGGACCAGTTGCTGACGCCGCCGCCCGGTCAGCCGGCGCGCCGGCGCCTGGGGCTGAGCGTGGTGCGCCAGGTGATGGATCTGCACGGCGGCCAGCTGGTGCTGGGCAACGAGTTGCCGCGCGGCTTCGTCGCGCAGCTGGTGTTTCCGCTGCCGGCCGACGACTGGGGCATGGACGACGCGCTGGCCGACGCCCTGGTGGGCGACGGCGGCGAGCCCGAACTGGCTCAGGCCGGCTCGAGCGGCGCGCGGAACACGTAGCCCACGCGGGACTTCGACTGCAGCGGCACCAGCCCGGGCGTGGCCCGCTCGATGCGGCGGCGCAGGCGGTAGATGGTGGCGTGCAGCAGGTTCGGGTCCTCGTTGAGCGACAGGCCCAGGCGCTGGGCCAGGGTGTCGCGGGCCACGGTGGCGCCATCGGCCTCCAGCAGGCAGGCCAGCACGCTGGCATCGGTGGGGCTCAGCTCGATCACCGCGCCATCGGGCGCCAGCAGGCGGCGGGCGGCCTCATCCAGGCGCCAGGCGGCCTGCGTCACCCGCTTGCCGCCGGAGCGGCGGAACACCGCCGCCACCGCCAGCGCCACCTGCTCGAAGGTGACCGGCTTGGCCAGGTGCATGTCGGCACCGGCCAGCATCACCTGGTCGAAGACATCGTCGGCGAGCTTGCCCGAGACCACCAGCATGCCGGCGTCCGAGCGCCGGCGCAGCAGGCGGATCAGGCTCAGGCCGTCGATGCCGGGCAGCATCAGGTCGACCACGTAGAAGTCGAAGCCGAAGGGCTGCGCGCTGCACAGCAGGTCGTCGCTGTCGGCGAACCACTGCACCGCCACGCCCCGGCCAGCGAGGTAGGACGCGAGGTATTCGCTGAAGGTGGCGTCGTCGTCGACGAGGGCCAAGGTGGCGGGAAGCATGCGTGCTGCGGGGACTGCACTGACGTGAATCGGGATTGTGCACGCCCGTCCACCGGGGCCGCTGGAGGCCTTCACCTACAATCCGCGGTGACGGGCCTCCCCGCATGGAAGCGCGGCCAACCGGGTCAGGTCGGGAACGAAGCAGCCCCAACCGTTGTGACCAGTGCCGGGGTCAGGCTCGTCACCCCCCTCATCTTCACCCGCCGCTCAGGATTGCGGCGCGGCCTGCCGGAACGCCATCACCGCCTGGTTGCGCAGCGTGCGCAGCAGCGCCAGTTCCCGGTCCCCCACCTGCAAGGCCCCGGCCTGCGCCTGGTCGGCATAGATCAGCGCGAATGGCGCCTGCTTCATCTGCATCGGCAGCAGCAGGAACGACGGCGCATCCACCTGCTGGCGGTACCAGGCCGGCAGCCGCTGCGCGATGGCCGGCGCGCGGGCGTCGGCGATCAGCGTGTCGCTGCCCTTGAGGCACACCGCGCCGAACAGGTCAGGCGGCTGGTTGGCCGGCCAGCGCAGCGGCACCTGGAACAGCGGGCTCAGCGCAGCGGCCCGGTCGCCCAGGCCGAAGCGGCCATGCAGCCGGCCGCTGGCCGGATCACGCAGGCAGAACACCATGCGCTGGAAGCCCAGTGCCCGGTACATGGTCTCCAGCACCATGCGCAGCACCTCGTTCAGGCGGAAGCTGTCACCGGCCAGGGTGTCGGTGATGTCCTGGATGCCGGCGGCCAGCACCTCGCTGACGACCACCGTCGGGCCCGCCGTCCGGCCGGGCGGGGGAGTGTCGACCAGGCGCACCGTCGGCTGGTCGGCCGCGGCCGGCGACACCGCTGCCGCCGCGCCCAGCGTGGCCACCAGCCGGTGCGGCGTCAGCGTGTCGGGCGGGTCGGCCGGCGCCGCCTGGTCCAGCACCTGCTGCCCGCGGCTGCCGCGCGGCAGCACCAGGCCCATGGCCGGCGCCATCTCGGCCATCACCGTGCGGGCGGCATCCACGGCCCGGCGCAGCTCGGGCAAGGCCAGGCCCAGCACGCGGCCATGGCGCTGCACCACCGC
Source organism: Pseudaquabacterium pictum (assembly GCF_005403045.1). Taxonomy (GTDB): domain Bacteria; phylum Pseudomonadota; class Gammaproteobacteria; order Burkholderiales; family Burkholderiaceae_C; genus Pseudaquabacterium; species Pseudaquabacterium pictum. The sequence continues at coordinate 231,481 of NZ_BJCL01000005.1, read as the reverse complement.
CTCCAGCCGCAGTGGCAGGCTGTCGTCGTCGGCCGACCAGAGCGCATCGGAGACCTCGTTGGCGGCCACGGCCAGCCAGCGCAGGCGCTCCGGACCGCTGGCCAGCGACTGCGCGGGCAGCACGCCGTCGGGACGGCGCATGCAGCGCTGCAGGCTGTCGGGCAGGCTCCAGTGGCGGGCCACGCCCATGCCCAGCGCCTCGAAGCCCAGGCCCAGCACCATGTGGGCAGCGCGGTCGGCCAGCTGGTCGGGGTGGCTGCGGCTGTCGGCCGGTGCCGGCGTCAGCCGCAGCTGCGCGCGGATGGCCTCGGCCTCGTCGGGAAAGTAGTACTCGGTCAGCAGCTTGCCGAGGTTGTAGAACATGCCGCCGAGGAAGGCCTCCTCGGCATCGCGCGCGCCGGCCGACAGGGCATGCGCCAGCTGCGCGGCCAGCATCGAGCGCAGGAACTCCTCCTTCAGCCGCTGGGCATGGGCCTTGTCCTTCATGTGCTCGACCAGCACCAGCGACAGCGCCAGGTTGCGGATGCCCGCCAGGCCCACCAGCGCCACCGCCCGCGACACCGTGGACACGCCGTGGCCGTTGCGCCGGTACTGCGCGGTGTTGACCAGGCGCAGCAGCTTCTGCGTCAGCGCCACGTCCTTCAGGATCTCGTCGGCGAGCGAGCTGAGCGAGTCGCTGTCGGAATTGGCCATGCGCTGGATGCGCAGCACATGGCCGGTCAGCGCCGGAAAGTCGCTCTTGTGGCGCATGCGCCGCAGCAGGAAGTCCAGCGTGCCGTGGCCGCTGCCCGCCTGCGGCTCGTCGGGTGGCGCCAGCCACTGCATCAGCGCATCGCGCAGGCTGGCGGCGCTGTCGTAGCGGTCGGCCGGATCGCGGGCGATGGCCCGCTGCACGATGGCGCGCAGCCGGTCGTCGGCATCGGCGCCCTCGGGCAGCAGCAGGTCCTCGCTCAGCACGCGGCGCAGGGCGGCGCGTGGCTCGCGCTCGGGCAGCAGCCGTTCGCCGGTCAGCAGCTCGGCCAGCACCAGGCCGGCGGCGAACACATCCATCTGGCCCGATGGCGCCGCCGCGGCCGCGGCCTCGGGCGACAGGTAGCCCGGCGTGCCGACGATGCAGCCGGCCAGCGCATCGGCCGCGTCGCCGGGGCCGGCATCCAGCCGCGCGGCGATGCCGAAGTCCATCACACGCGCCCGGCCGTCGGCGTCGACCAGGATGTTCGACGGCTTCAGGTCGCGGTGCACGATGTTCTGCGCATGGGCCGCGCGCAGCGCGTCCACCACGCCCAGCATCAGCTCCACCGCGTCGCGGGCGGGCAGCCGGCCGCGCTGGCGCAGCAGTTCGGCCAGGGTGCTGCCGGTCACCAGCTCGAACACCAGGCAGGCCTGGCCGTCGATCTGCTCGGCATCGAACACCGGCACGATGTGCGGATGTGCCAGGCGGCCGACCGCCCGCGCCTCCTGCAGCCAGTGCTGCGCCGGCTGGCCGGGCAGCGGCCGGCTGGCCTCGGGGTTGAGCAGCTTCAGCGCGACCGCGCGGTCCAGGCGCTCGTCATGCGCCCGCCACACCGTGGCCTGGGCGCCACGCCCCAGCGGCGACAGCAGCCGGTAGCGCCCGAACTGCGCCCCGGCCGCCGGGGTCAAGGCGCTGCCCCGGTGGCCAGACCGGCGGCAGACGCCGTTCCGGCGCCGGCGCCGGGCTGCGGCGCGCTGCCGGCGGCATGGTCGGCAGGTTCGTCGTAGGGCGAGACGCCCTGGGCGGCCATCTGCACGTCGCGCAGCGTCACGCCCAGGATGCGGCCGTAGCGCTGCACCACCCGCTGCAGCCAGGCCAGGCGGTGGTGGGCCGGCACGCTGCGCGCATCGACCACCTCGTTGGCGCAGCTGGCGGTCAGGCGCAGCAGGTCGTCGTCGCCGTCGGGGCTGTGCACCGGTGCCGTCCACGGCACGCGGCGGACCATGTGCACCACGCTGTCGTCCATGCCCCAGTGGCGGGCCACGGCCACGCCCAGCGCGTCGATGTCCACGCCCAGCACCGCGAAGGACGCGCCCTCCTCGCCCATGCCCGGGTCCTCGGGCTCGCCGGCCTTGGCCGGCGGCGCCGGCTGCATCAGCCGGCGGATCTGCACCGCCTCTTCCGGAAAGTGGTACTGCACCACCAGCCGGCCCAGGCTCTGCAGCATGGCCAGCAGGAAGACCACCTCGGCGTCGTAGCCGGCCGGCCGCAGCCACTGCGCCACCCGGCCAGCCAGGCGCACCCGGTCCAGCAGGGCCGACAGCTCGGTGGCATGGGCCTCGTTCAGCGGCCCGGGCCAGGGCCGCATCGCGGTGGCGACGCGGCGCACGCCGTCGATGCCGATCATCTCGATGGCCCGGCGCGCCGTCAGGATCGGCCCGTTGCCGCCGCCCATGGTGGTGCGCATGCTGCCGCCGTTGACGCTGCGCAGCAGTTCGAAGGTCAGGCCGACATCCTGGATCACGATCTCGGCCAGGTCGGTGCTGCGCTGGCGCTCCAGCGAGGCCAGGCGCGCCGCGCGGCTGGCGCCGCCGGGCATCGCCGGCAACAGGCCGGCAGCGCGCATGCGGTCGAGCAGCAGCATGATCGGGCCGCCGCTGGATTCGCCATCGGTGCGCAGCCAGCCGCTGAGCGCACGCTCCAGCGTGCGGGCATTGCGGTAGCGCTGGCGCTCCTGGCGGTCGGTGGCGCGGTTGACAATGGCGCGCAGCGGTTCGGGGATCGGGTGCGCGCCGGTCCAGGGCAGGCGCACGATCTCGCGGCCCAGCGGCGGCATGCGGTCGATCACCACGCCGGTGTCGGCCTGCTCCAGCGGCGCGGTGCCGGCCAGCGCATGGTGCAGCACCAGGCCCAGGCCCAACACATCACGCTCGGCGGCGCGGCGCTGCGCCTGCAGGCTGGCGGCATCGGCGTCGGCCGGCGACACCACGCCCAGGCCCATCAGCGTGCAGGTGCCGTTCTCCGACAGGGCCAGCATGCCCGCCTGCACATCATGGTGGGCCAGGCCGGCCTCATGGGCGAAGGCCAGGCCTTGCAGCACCTGCAGCATCCAGGGCACCAGCTCGGCACCGGGCAGGCCCTTGCTGCTCAGGCGCTCAGCCAGCGTCACCGTGTTGCCGCGGTCGTAGGCGATGTAGGGCCAGCGCTCGTGCTCGCCCACCTCCACGGCCGGTTGCAGGCCAGGGTGATCGACGCGGGCAGCGCGGCGGGCGGCCTCCAGCCAGCGTTGCAGCGCATCGGCATCGGCCGGCTGGGTGCGGGGCAGCATCAGCACCATCTCCTGACCAACCCGCGGGTCGGACACCAGCCAGAGCATGCTGCGGGCGCTCTTGCCCAGAAGCCGCAGCAGCTGAAAGCGGCCGAGGTGGCGCACGGCTTGGGCGGCGGAACGGGGCGGCGGTGGTGCGGCCATGCGACTGCTCGTGTTGTTTCGCTGGATTGGATCGAAACCGGCCAGACAGGAAGGCCGGAACAGCCAGGCCTTGACCGCACAGTTCCCCCCTGGCTGCCACTGGGGCGGCGCAACGCGCGCCAGACCCCTTTGTGCCAAAATCTGCCCCTGCTTCTGCAGCGGCGCGCGGGCGGGCCAGGCGCCCCCCGGCATTCGACCCGGCCTCCCCTAGGAACAACAATGAGCAGCGACCTGATCAAGCACACCACCGATGCCACCTTCGAAGCCGATGTGCTGAAGTCGGGCACCCCGGTGCTGGTGGACTACTGGGCCGAGTGGTGCGGCCCCTGCAAGATGATCGCGCCCATCCTCGACGAGACGGCCAAGGAATTTGGCAGCCGTCTGCAGATCGCCAAGATGAACGTCGACGAGAACCGCGAAGTGCCGGCCAAGTTCGGCATCCGCGGCATCCCGACCCTGATGCTGTTCAAGGACGGCCAGCTCGCCGCCACCAAGGTCGGCGCCCTGTCCAAGGCCCAACTGACGGCTTTCATCGAGCCGCATCTATAATCTGTCGTTGAGTCGTTGGTCGTCGTGCCTTCCAAGGCGCCGGCGGCAGGACGATTGAAGCCACCTCGCCTGCGGGTCCCTGACCCGGTCCCGGCGCGAGGGTCCGGCCACTCCCCCGTGCACACAACCCCGCCGGCTCCGCAAGGGCCGGTCGATGGCGGCAGTTCATGCGCCAGCCGTGCCCGGCCGTTGGCCCCCGGATGCCGGCGTCGCCACTGTGGCGGCCTGGCATCACCCGGCAAAACAGCCCTGGCCCGGCGCGCTGCCACCACCTCCCGGTGATCCACCCATGCATCTTTCCGAACTGAAGGCGCTCCACGTCTCCGCACTCATCACGATGGGCGAGGCGCTGGAGATCGACAACGTCGCCCGCCTGCGCAAGCAGGAGCTGATGTTCGCCATCATGAAGAAGCGCGCCAAGGCTGGCGAGCAGGTGTTCGGCGATGGCGTGCTGGAAGTGCTGCCCGACGGCTTCGGCTTCCTGCGCTCGATCGAGGCCAGCTACATGGCCAGCACCGACGACATCTACCTGTCGCCCAGCCAAATCCGCCGCTTCAACCTGCACACCGGCGACCTGATCGAGGGCGAGGTGCGGGTGCCCAAGGACGGCGAGCGCTACTTCGCCCTGGTCAAGGTCGACCGGGTGAACGGCGTCACGCCGGAGGAGAGCAAGCACAAGATCATGTTCGAGAACTTGACGCCGCTCTTCCCGAAAGAGCCGTTCAAGCTGGAACGTGACAACTACAAGGGCGAAGACAACGTCACCAGCCGCATCATCGACCTGATCGCGCCGATCGGCAAAGGCCAGCGCGCGCTGCTGGTGGCCCAGCCCAAGACCGGCAAGACGGTGATGATGCAGCACATGGCGCATGCCCTGGTGGCCAACCATCCCGAGATCCACCTGATCGTGCTGCTGGTCGACGAGCGGCCGGAAGAAGTGACCGAGATGATCCGCACCGTGCGCGGCGAGGTCATCTCCTCCACCTTCGACGAGCCCGCCGCCCGCCACGTGCAGGTGGCCGAGATGGTGATCGAGCGGGCCAAGCGCCTGGTCGAGATGCGCAAGGACGTGGTGATCCTGCTCGACTCGATCACCCGCCTGGCACGCGCCTACAACAACGTGCTGCCCAGCAGCGGCAAGGTGCTGACCGGCGGCGTGGACGCCAACGCGCTGCAGCGGCCCAAGCGGTTCTTCGGCGCCGCGCGCAACGTGGAGGAAGGCGGTTCGCTGACCATCATCGGCACCGCGCTGATCGACACCGGCAGCCGCATGGACGAGGTGATCTACGAAGAGTTCAAGGGCACCGGCAACTGCGAGATCCACCTCGACCGCCGCATGGCCGAGAAGCGGGTGTACCCGTCGATCCTGATCAACAAGACCGGCACCCGCCGCGAAGAGCTGCTGCTGAAGCCGGAAATCCTGCAGAAGACCTGGATCCTGCGCAAGCTGCTCTACAACATGGACGAAATCGAGGCGATGGAGTTCGTGCTCGACAAGATGAAGCAGACCAAGAACAACCTGGACTTCTTCGACATGATGCGGCGCGGTGGGTGAGGCCGGACGGGAAACAGTCCCTGCGGACTGTTTCTCGCCTGCCGGACGGGCCGAGCTCTGCGAGGCCGTGAGAGCCCTCCCCAAGTCAGCATATAATCCGCGGTTTTCCGCTTCGGGAAAGTGCGCTGCATGGTGCAGCGTGGCTTCCGGCAATCAGCGCTCAAAGGTTTCCCATGAAAGACGGCATCCACCCCAACTACCGCGAAGTGTGCTTCGTGGACCTGTCCAACGGCTTCAAGTTCGTCACCCGCTCGACGGTGGCCACCAAGGAAACCGTGAAGATGGACGACGGCCGTGAGCTGCCGCTGGTCAAGCTGGAAACCACCAGCGAAACCCACCCGTTCTACACCGGCACGCAGAAGAGCGTGGACAGCCTGGGCGGCCGCGTCGAGAAGTTCCGCAACAAGTTCGCCAGCCTCGGCATCAACAAGAAGTCGGCGGCCTGAACGGCCACCGCGGCACCGGCAGCCTGGCCATCAGGCGCCGGCGCCCCAGATCAGGGCAGCCCAGGCTGCCCTTTTTCATGCCCGCCCGTCTCCTATCATCGCCCCGGTGACGCCCAAGCCCAACCCCGCCCTGGTGACGCAGGACGCCGTGCGCCGCCTGCCGCGGCTGGCGCTGCTGCTGTTCTGCGCCGCCTATGTGCTGCCGGGGCTGTTCGGGCGCGATCCCTGGCGCGGCGCCGAACTGGTGGCCTTCGGCCAGATGCTGTCGATCGCCGAAGGCCGCGCACCCTGGCTGGCGCCCGCGCTGGGCGGCGTGCCCACCGATGCCGCGCTGCTGCCGCACTGGATCGGCGCGCTGGCCATCCGCGCCGGCAGCGGCTGGCTGGACCCGGCGCTGGCGGCCCGCCTGCCCTTCGCCGCCCTGCTGGTACTGACGCTGGTGGCGGTGTGGTACGCGACCTTCCACCTGGCGCGCAGCGACGCGGCGCAGCCGTTGCCCTTCGCCTTCGGCGGCGAGGCCTCGCCGGTCGACTACGCCCGCGCGATGGCCGACGGCGCCCTGCTGGTGCTGATCGCCACCCTGGGCCTGCTGCAGCTGGGCCACCAGACCACGCCCGAGCTGGCCCAGCTGGCGGCGGTGGCCGGCCTGCAGTGGGCCTGGGCAGCGGCGCCACACCGGGTGTGGCCGGCCCGCCTGGGCGTGCTGGCTGCGCTGCCACTGCTGGCCGCCTGCGGCGCGCCCGCCATGGCCGTGGCCTTGGGAGTCGGCGCCTTGCTGCTGTTCTGGCGCAGCGCCGACGCCGGGCTGCGGGCACTGCGGCCCTGGCTGGCTGCCGCCACCGTGCTGGCCGCGCTGCTGGCCTGGCCGTCCGGCGCCTGGGCCTGGCGGGTGGCACCAGCGCTGGACGTCGGCTCGCTGGCGCGGCTGCTGCTGTGGTTCCTGTGGCCGGCCTGGCCGCTGGCGCTGTGGACGGTGTGGCAATGGCGCCGCCACCTGGCGCAGCGCCACCTGGCGATTCCGCTGCTGGTGCTGCTGGTGGCGGGCGTCACCAGCGTGGCGATGGACGGGTCCGACCGCGCGCTGATGCTGGGCCTGCCCGGCATTGCGGTGCTGGCCGCCTTCGCCCTGCCCACGCTGCAGCGCAGCGGTGCGGCGGCGATCGACTGGCTGTCGGTGTTCTTCTTCAGTGTCTGCGCCGCCATCGTCTGGGTGTTCTATGCCGCGATGCAGACCGGCACGCCGGCCAAGGCGCTGGGCACGGTGCTGCGCCTGGCGCCGGGCTTTGCGCCGCAGATGTCGTGGCCCGGCCTGGTGCTGGCCGCCGCCGCCACACTGGCCTGGCTGGGCCTGGTGCGCTGGCGCACCGGCCGCCACCGCGCGGTGATCTGGAAGAGCGTGGTGCTGCCGGCCGGTGGTGTGGCCCTGGTCTGGCTGCTGCTGATGACGCTGTGGCTGCCGCTGCTGGACTACGGCCGCAGCAACCGCCCGCTGGCCGAACGGCTGGTGCGCCATGTGCCTGACGGACAGTGCATCGCCGTGCCGCAGGGGCCGCCATCGCTGGTGGCGGCGCTGGAGTTCCACGGCCAGCGCCGGGTGGATGCCACGCCGCGTGCCGCCCGCGGGCGCTGCCCGGTGCTGATGCTGGTGCTGCCATTGCGCGGGCCCGACCTGGCGCGCGGCAACGCACTGGCGGCCACGCAGCGCGCCCTGGGCTGGCAGGAAGTGGCCCGCGAGCGTCGGCCGACTGACCGCAGCGAGGCGGTGGTGGTCTTCCGCCGCAGCCCGGGCTGAGGCGCCCGGCTCACGCCGTGCCGGCCGTCTCGCCGGTCTGCGGCACGGCAGCCGCCTGGCGCACCCGGCCGGCGGGCAGCAGCAGCCGGAAGCGCGAGCCCTTGCCGGGCTCGCTGTCGATCTCCAGCGAGCCGCCATGGCGCTGCACCACATGCTTGACGATCGACAGGCCGAGCCCGGTGCCACCAGTGTCGCGCGAGCGGCTGCCGTCGACGCGGTAGAAGCGCTCGGTCAGCCGCGGCAGGTGCTCGCGGGCGATGCCGATGCCGGTGTCGCGCACCTCGATCTCGCCCTGGCCGTCGGGGCGCTGGCGCCAGCCGATGTGGATCTGGCCCTCGGCTGGCGTGTAGCGCACGGCATTGGTGGCCAGGTTGGCCACCGCGCTGAGCAGCTCGGTGTCCAGACCGGCCAGATCGATGCCCTCGGGCGCGTCCACCGCCACCAGGTGCCGGCCGGCCGACAGGCGACGGGCGTCGTCGGCGGCGCGCTGCAGCAGCGGGCCCAGCGGCGTCCAGCGGTCGGCCGGCGGCCGCGGGCTGCCTTCCAGCTGGGCCAGCTGCAGCAGGTCGGCCACCAGCACCTGCATGCGGTCGGTCTGCTGCTGCATCAGGGTGATGACGCGGCCGCGCTCGGCACCGCTCAGCGGCAGGCTGGCCATGGTCTCGACGAAACCGGCCAGCACGGTCAGTGGCGTGCGGATCTCGTGCGAGACGTTGGCGACGAAATCACGCCGCATCGACTCGGCGCGCAGGCGTTCGGTGACGTCCTGGGTGATCACCAGCTTCTGTCGGTCGCCGTAGCCGCGCACCACCACCTGCAGCGTACCGCGGCCGCCGGGTGCGGCCAGGGTGATGGGCTCGCGCCAGGCGCCGTCCTGCAGGTAGGCGACGAAGGCCGGCATGCGCACCAGGTTGGTCACCGGCTGGCGCAGGTCGCGCTGGGCGTCCAGGTCCAGGTGGTCGGCCGCCACGGCGCTGCACCAGGCGATGTGATCGTCGGCATCCAGCAGCAGCACGCCGTTGGGTGAGGCCTCGATGGCCGACAGGAACTCGGCCAGCCGCTGGTGCTCGACTGCCAGCGCCTGCTCGCGCTGGCGCAGCGCGCGTTCGATGCGGTAACCCAGCTCGCCCCACAGGCCGGCATCGCGCGGCGCATCGCCGTTCTGGCCGTCGCGCAGCCAGCGCATCAGCCGGCCGGCATGCAGTGCATCGCGCAGCACCACCATGCCCACGGCCGAGCCGGCACCCACCACGGCGCCGATGGCCGGCGAGCGCAGCAGCGCCCCGGCCAGCACGCCCAGCGCGCCGCCCAGGGTGAGCGCCAGGAACGACGCCAGCAGGCGCGGCAGGAACCAGGCCATCAAGCGGTCTGCAGGCGCCGGGCCTCAGGCCTGCAGCGCAGGGACGTGCTGGGTGAGGCGGTACCCGGCCCCGCGCACCGTCTCGATCATGCCCGCAGCCTGGGCCGGGGCCAGCGCCTCGCGCAGGCGCTTGACATGCACATCCTCCGTGCGCTCTTCGATGAACACATGGTCGCCCCAGACGCGGTCGAGCAGCTGGGCCCGGCTGTGCACCCGCTCGGGGTGGGTCATCAGGAAATGCAGCAGACGGAACTCGGTCGGCCCCATCTTCAGGTCGACCTCGCCGGCGCCGGTGCGGCGGCTGATGCGGCGGGTGGCCGGGTCGAGCCGCAGGCCGGCAACCTCGACCATGTCCTCCAGTGCCTCGGGCGCCTTGCGGCGCAGCACCGCGCGGATGCGGGCCATCAGCTCGTTGGTCGAGAACGGCTTGCTCAGGTAGTCATCGGCGCCGGCATCCAGCCCGGCCACCTTGTCGGCCTCTTCGCTGCGGGCGGTCAGCATGATGATGGGCAGCTCGCGGGTGCGCTCGCTGGCCCGCCATTGCCGGGCCAGGGCCAGGCCGCTCTGGCCGGGCAGCATCCAGTCCAGCACCACCAGGTCCGGCAGCACGGCATCGATGGCGCGCTGCGCCTGCTCGGCGCTGGCGGCCAGCGTCACCTCATGCCCGGCATGGCGCAAGTTGATCGCGATCAGCTCGGCAATCGCCGATTCATCCTCGACCACCACGATTCGACTCATGGATCGCTCCTGCGCTCAGCGCACCAGGTTCTCGACGGTGTCCACCGGGTTGTGGCGCACGTCGGTCCCCTTGACGATGTAGATGATCTGCTCGGCCAGGTTCTTGGCATGGTCGCCCACCCGCTCGATGGCCTTGGCCACGAACACCAGGTCGATGGACGACGAGATGGTGCGCGGGTCTTCCATCATGTAGGTGATCAGCTTGCGCATCAGGCCGTCGAACTCCTGGTCGATCTGGTCATCGTGGCGCAGCACTTCCACCGCGGCATCGGTGTCCAGGCGGGCGAAGGCATCCAGCACCTTGCGCAGCTGCTTGGTGGCCAGCTCGCACTCGAAGGTCAGGTCGCCCACCGGCAGGCGCATGCGGCTGGACACGCCCGAGTTCAGCAGCCGCTGCACCGTGCGGGCGATGCGCGCCGCCTCGTCGCCGATGCGCTCGAGGTTGGCGATGGTCTTGGAGACGGCGATCAGCAGGCGCAGGTCACGCGCCGTGGGCTGGCGCCGGGCGATGATGGTCGACAGATCGCGGTCGATCTCCATCTCCATCTGGTTGACGCGCTCCTCGGCCTTGAGCACCTGGGTGGCGACGTCGCCGCTGAAGGTGGACAGCGCGTAGACCGCCTGCGCCACCTGGCTTTCCACCAGGCCGCCCATCTCCAGCACCCGCGTGGAGATGCCGGACAACTCGTTGTCGAACTGGGTGGACAGATGCTTGTCGGTCATGCTGGATGCCTCTCGAATCAACCGAACCGGCCGGTGATGTAGTCCTCGGTGTCCTTGCGCTTGGGCTTGGTGAACACGTCGTTGGTGGGGCCGAACTCGATCAGGTCGCCCAGGTACATGTAGGCGGTGTAGTCGCTGCACCGCGCCGCCTGCTGCATGTTGTGGGTGACGATGAGCACGGTGTAGTCGTTCTTCAGCTCGTGGATCAATTCCTCGATCTTGCCGGTGGAGATCGGGTCGAGTGCCGAGCAGGGTTCATCGAGCAGCAGCACCTCGGGCTTGATGGCGATGCCGCGGGCGATGCACAGCCGTTGCTGCTGGCCGCCGGACAGGCCGGAGCCGCTCTGGTCGAGCTTGTCCTTGACCTCGTTCCACAGCGCGGCCTTGCGCAGCGCCCATTCCACCCGCTCGTCCATCTCGATGCGCGGCAGGGTCTCGAACAGCTTCACGCCGAAGGCGATGTTGTCGTAGATCGACATCGGGAACGGCGTCGGCTTCTGGAACACCATGCCCACCTTGGCGCCGATCAGGCTCACGTCCACCTTCTTGTCCAGCAGGTCGGTGCCGTCGAGCAGGATCTGGCCTTCGGCGCGCTGCTCGGGGTAGAGCTCGAACATGCGGTTGAAGATGCGCAGCAGCGTGCTCTTGCCGCAACCCGACGGGCCGATGAAGGCGGTGACCTTCTTCTCGGGCAGGTCGAGGTTGATCTTCTTCAGCGCCTGGAAGCCGCCGTAGTAGAAGTTGAGATCGCGCACCGAGATCTTGGCGCGCTCGGTGATCGGGGTGGAGACGGAGGAATCCATGGTCTTCGAACCTTGTGCGGGAGCCGGTCAGTGCTTGTTGCGGAACAGCACGCGGGCCAGGATGTTCAGTGCCAGCACGCCCAGCGTGATCAGGAAGACGCCGGCCCAGGCCAGCTTCTGCCAGTTCTCATACGGGCTCATCGCGAACTTGAAGATCGTCACCGGCAGGCTGGCCATGGGCTCGCGCAGGTCGCTGGTCCAGAACTGGTTGGACAGCGCGGTGAACAGCAGCGGTGCCGTCTCGCCCGCGATGCGGGCCACCGCCAGCATGATGCCGGTGATGATGCCGGCCCGCGATGCCTTCAGCGTCACCGCCGAGATCACCTTCCACTTCGGCGTGCCCAGCGCATAGGCGGCCTCGCGCAGGGCGTTGGGGATCAGGCTGAGCATGTTCTCGGTCTGGCGGATGACCACCGGGATCACGATCAGCGCCAGGGCCAGCACGCCGGCAAAGCCGGAGAAGCTCTTGACCTGCGCCACCACCGCGGCATAGATGAACAGGCCGATCACGATCGACGGCGCCGACAACAGGATGTCGTTGATGAAGCGGGTGATGGCGCCCAGCCAGGTCTTCTGGCCGTATTCGGCCAGGTAGATGCCGGCCATCACGCCGATGGGCGTGCCCAGCAGCGTGGCCAGGCCGGCCATGGTGATGGAGCCGAAGATCGCATTGGCCAGGCCGCCCTCGGCCTGCGGCGGCGGCGTCATCTCGGTGAACACCGCCAGGTTCAGGCCGCCCACACCGAGACGGAAGGTCTCGATCAGGATCCAGACCAGCCAGAACAGGCCGAAGGCCATGGCGCTGAGCGACAGGGTGAGCGCGATCACGTTCACCACCTTGCGGCGGCGGTGCATGGCCAGACGGCTGGCCTGCTGGGCAGGCGTGAAGGCGGCGGCGGCGTTGACGCTCATGAGCGGGTGCCCTCGTTCTTGCGCAGGCGGGTCAGCAGCAGCTTGGACAGGCTGAGCACGACAAAGGTGATGAAGAACAGCACCAGGCCGAGGTAGATCAGCGAGGCCTGGTGCAGACCTTCGCCTGCTTCGGCAAATTCATTGGCCAGTGCCGAGGTGATGCTGTTGGCAGCCTCGAACAGCGACAGCGAATCCAGCTGGTTGAAGTTGCCGATCACGAAGGTGACCGCCATGGTCTCGCCCAGCGCGCGGCCCAGCCCCAGCATGATGCCGCCGACCACGCCGGTCTTGGTGTACGGCAGCACCACCTTGGACACCACCTCCCAGGTGGTGGCACCCAGGCCGTAGGCCGATTCCTTCAACATCGGTGGCGTCACCTCAAACACGTCGCGCATCACCGCCGCGATGAACGGGATGACCATGATCGCCAGGATGATGCCGGCCGACAGGATGCCGATGCCCACCGGCGCGCCGGAGACCAGGGTTTCCAGGAAGGGCACGCCCTTGAGCAGCTTCTGCAGCGGCTGCTGCACATAGGTGCTGAGGATGGGGCTGAACACCAGCAGGCCCCACATGCCGTACACGATGGACGGCACCGCCGCCAGCAGCTCGATGGCGATGCCCAGCGGCCGCTTCAGCCAGCCGGGCGACATCTCGGTGAGGAACAGCGCGATGCCGAAGCTCACCGGCACGGCGATGACCAGCGCGATGAACGACGTCATCAGCGTGCCGTAGATCATCACCAGGCCGCCGAACTTCTCCTTGACCGGATCCCATTCGGTGGACCACAGGAAGCCCAGGCCGAACTCCTGGATGGCCGGCGCCGCGCCAACGAACAGCGAGACGATGATGCCGGCCATCAGGGCCAAGGTGAGCCAGGCGGCGCCATGGGCCAGGCCAGAGAACAACGCGTCACCCCAGGGGGCGACGCGGCGGCGCTGGGGGGGCTGCTGCTGTGGTGTCACGCGGTCAGTGGCTGGATTGGCGGGGAAGGTTGCGGCCACGGTGGCTCCACGCGACTGTAGGGGAGAAGTGCGCTGCTGCTGCGCCCGGTCAGCCCGCAGGCGTCACTTGAAGGCCACAGGCTTGCCGCCGGCATCCTTGATCTGGGTTTCCCACTGCTTGCGCACCAGGGCCTTGACCGAATCCGGCAGCGGCACGTAGTCCAGGTCGTCGGCGGCCTTGTCGCCGTTGGTGAACGCCCAGTCGAAGAACTTCAGCGCGTTGGAGCCGCTGGCCGGCTTGTCCTGGGTCTTGTACATCAGGATGTAGGTCGGGTTGGTCAGCGGCCAGGCGGTCTTTCCGGGCTGGTCGGTGGTGATCTGGTAGAAGGTCTTGTTCCAGTCGGCACCGGCGGCGGCGGCCTTGAAGGCGGTGTCGTCAGGCGCGACGAACTGACCATCCTTGTTGCGCATCAGCGTGAACGTCATCTTGTTCTGCTTGACGTAGGCGTACTCGACATAGCCGATCGAGTTGGGCAGGCGCTGCACGAAGGCGGCCACGCCTTCATTGCCCTTGCCGCCCGCGCCCACCGGCCAGTTCACCGCCGTGCCCTCGCCGACCTTGGCCTTCCACTCGGCGTTCACCTTGCTCAGGTAGTTGGTGAAGATGAAGCTGGTGCCCGAGCCGTCGGCACGGCGCACCACCGAGATCTCGGCATCAGGCAGCGGCACGCCGGGGTTCAGCGCGGTCAGCGCGGCGTCGTTCCACTTGGTCACCTTGCCCAGGTAGATGTCGCCCAGCACGGCGCCGGTCAGCTTGACCTGGCCCGGGGCGATGCCCTTGATGTTGATCACCGGCACCACGCCGCCGATCACGGTGGGGAACTGCAGCAGGCCGTCCTTGGCCAGCTCTTCGTCGGTCAGCGGCATGTCGGTGGCGCCGAAATCGACCGTCTTGGCCTTGATCTGGCGGATGCCGGCACCGGAGCCGACCGACTGGTAGTTGATGCGGGCGCCGGTGGCCTTGTTGTAGGCGTCGGCCCACTTGGCGTACACGGGCGCCGGGAAGGTGGCGCCGGCACCGGTCACATCCTGGGCCAGCACCGTGGCGGGCACCATCGGCAACGTCAGGGAGAGCGCCAGCAGGGTGGCGCGCAGCGGGTTGGTGGTCATGGGCAGGGGCCTTTCAGTGCAGAAGTGGCTGTTTTGGCAACAACCAGCACTGTAGGCAGGGCATGTGACAAGTCGATGACCGACTGTCACAAACCAGCCGCCGGGGCATCAGCCTGTCATGCCACCGTCACACGGCGGCGCGGCGCTCAGCGCCGGGACGCCGCGACCAGCCGCTCGGCCAGTGCCCGGCCCTGGGCCGCATCACGTGATTCGACCATCACCCGCAGCACCGGTTCGGTGCCCGAGGCGCGGATCAGCACCCGGCCGGCGTCGCCCAACTCCGCCTCCACCCGGCGGGTTTCAGCTGCCAGGTGCGGGTTGTCCTGCCAGCCAGCCAGGCTGGGCAGGCGCACGTTCAGCAGCGTCTGCGGAAACAGCGTCACATCGGCCAGCAGGTCGGCCAGCGAGGCCTGGGCGCGCTGGATGGCCTGCAGCACCTGGAGCGCGCTGACGATGCCGTCGCCGGTGGTGTGCTTGTCCAGCGCCAGCAGGTGGCCCGAGCCTTCCCCGCCCAGCAGCCAGCCGCGCGCGGCCAGTTCCTCCAGCACATAGCGGTCGCCCACCTTGGCACGCACCAGCGGCACGCCGCGCGCGCGCAGCGCCAGTTCCACCGCCATGTTGGTCATCAGCGTGCCCACCGCGCCGGGCACGGCCTGGCCTTGGGCCAGGCGGTCCACCACCATCGCATAGAGCAGCTCGTCACCGTTGAACAACCGGCCACTGCGGTCGACCAGCTGCAGCCGGTCGGCGTCGCCATCCAGGGCCACGCCATAGTCGGCACCGTGCTGGGCCACCGCGGCCACCAGGGCCTGGGGCGCGGTGGCGCCGACGCCATCGTTGATGTTGGTGCCGTCGGGCGCACAACCGATGGCCACCACCTCGGCGCCAAGTTCATGGAACACGTCGGGCGCCACCTGGTAGGCCGCACCGTGGGCGGCATCCACCACCACCTTCAGTCCGCGCAGCGACATGTCCTTGTCGACGGTGGACTTGCAGAACTCGATGTAGCGGCCGTGGGAATCGCGCAGCCGGCTGGCCTTGCCGAGCGAAGCCGAATCCGCCCACTGCGGCGTCTCCTCCAGCGCGGCTTCCACTGCCTTCTCCCAGTCATCCGGGAGCTTTTCGCCCTTGGCCGAGAAGAACTTGATGCCGTTGTCGGGATAGGCGTTGTGCGACGCGCTGATCACCACGCCCAGGTCCAGCCGCAGCGCGCGGGTCAGGTAGGCCACGCCCGGGGTCGGCAGCGGGCCGGTCAGCAGCGTGTCGACACCGGCCGACACCAGGCCGGCCTCCAGCGCGCTTTCGATCATGTAGCCCGAGATGCGGGTGTCCTTGCCGATCAGCACGGTCGGCCGCTTGATGCTGCGGCGCAGCACGCGGCCGACCGCATGACCCAAGCGCAGCATGAAATCCGGCGTGATCGGGGCCTGGCCCACGGTGCCGCGGATGCCGTCGGTGCCGAAGTAGCGTCTGCTCATGGTCTGTCTTGTCCCTGTGTTGATGTTGTCTCGGGCAGGCCGGCAGCCGCCCAGACCTGCAGTGCATCCACGGTGGCGGCCACGTCGTGCACCCGCACCACCTTGGCACCGCGCTGCACGGCGGCCAGCGCCGCCGCCAGGCTGGCCGGCAGGCGGCCGTCCACCGGCCGCCCGGTCAACTGCCCCAGGGTGGATTTTCGGCTCCAGCCGACCAGCAACGGCTGATCCAAGGCCAGCAAAACATGCTGGCGGCGCAACAATTCCCAATTGTGTGCCGCTGTCTTGCCGAATCCGATGCCCGGATCCAGCGTGATGCGCTCGGCGGCCACGCCGGCGGCCACCACCGCGGCGCGCCTGTCGCGCAGCCAGTGCACCACGCTGTCGACCACATCGCCGTCGTAGTGCGGATCCCGCTGCATCACGCCAGGCTCGCCGTTCATGTGCATCAGGCACACACCGCAAGCCGGGTGGTCGGCCACCACCGCCAGCGCGCCGGGCCGGGCCAGCGACCGCACGTCGTTGATGATGTCCACGCCGAGGTCGAGCGCCGCTCGCATCACCTCGGGCCGGCTGGTGTCGACCGACACCGGCACGCCCAGGGTGACGGCATGGCGCAACACCGGCAGAACCCGCGCCAGTTCCTCCGCCAGGTCGGGCGTGCGGGCGCCCGGGCGGGTGGATTCACCACCGATGTCGAGGATGTGCGCGCCCTCGCGCACCAGGCGCTCGCAGTGCGCCTGGGCCGATGGCGCATCGGCATGCAAGCCGCCGTCGGAAAACGAATCCGGCGTGGCATTCACGATGCCCATGACCAACGGCTGGTCCAGGGCGATGCGGTGGCGGGTGGTCTGCCAATGCATGGCGTGGGGCGTCGGTGGGTGTCTCGGCCGGAACGAGAACGGGGCCCAAGGGCCCCGTGTCACTGTCGCCGGCCGCAGCGTCAGGCTGCGGTGGCCGGTGCGCCGTCGGTGTTGACCGCGCCACCACCGCTGGCCGGGCCCGAACCGCCGGTGCGCGGGTTGGGTGTCCAGTCCTTGGGCGGGCGCGGCGGCTTGCCGTCCATGATGTCGTCGATCTGGTCGGCGTCGATGGTTTCCCATTCGAGCAGCGCCTTGGCCATCGCGTGCATCTTGTCCTGGTTGTCCTCGATGTGCTTGCGGGCGATGGTGTACTGCTCGTCGATGATGCGGCGGATCACCGAATCGACCTTGCGCATCGTCTCTTCCGACATGCTGGTCGTCTTGGTGACCGACCGGCCCAGGAACACCTCGCCCTCGTTCTCGGCATAGACCATCGGACCCAGCTCGTCGGTCATGCCGTAGCGGGTGACCATGTCGCGGGCGATGGCGGTGGCGCGCTCGAAGTCATTGCTGGCGCCGGTGGTCATCTGGTGCATGAACACTTCTTCCGCGATCCGGCCGCCGAACAGCACCGAGATGGTGGAGAGCATGCGCTCTTTGTCCATGCTGTAGCGGTCACCCTCGGGCAGCTGCATCGTCACGCCCAGCGCACGGCCGCGCGGAATGACGGTGACCTTGTGCACCGGATCGGTCTTGGGCATCAGGCGCGCCACCAAGGCATGGCCAGCCTCGTGGTAGGCGGTGTTGCGGCGCTCTTCCTCGGGCATCACCATGGACTTCCGCTCGGGGCCCATCATGATCTTGTCCTTGGCCTTCTCGAAGTCGACCATCTCCACCACGCGCCCGCTGCGGCGCGCGGCGAACAATGCCGCTTCGTTGACCAGATTGGCCAGATCGGCACCCGAGAAGCCCGGGGTGCCGCGCGCCAGGATGTCGGCACGGATGTCCTGGCCGATCGGCACCTTGCGCATATGCACATTCAGGATCTGCTCGCGGCCACGCACATCGGGCAGCGTCACATACACCTGGCGGTCGAAGCGGCCGGGGCGCAGCAGGGCCGGGTCCAGGATGTCGGGCCGGTTGGTGGCCGCCATCACGATCACGCCGAGGTTGGTCTCGAAGCCGTCCATCTCGACCAGCATCTGGTTCAGCGTCTGCTCGCGTTCGTCGTTGCCGCCGCCCAGGCCGGCACCGCGGTGGCGGCCCACTGCGTCGATCTCGTCGACGAAGATGATGCAGGGCGCGCTCTTCTTGGCCTGTTCGAACATGTCGCGCACACGGGCCGCACCCACGCCGACGAACATTTCGACGAAGTCGGAGCCCGAGATGCTGAAAAACGGCACCTTGGCTTCACCGGCGATGGCCTTGGCCAGCAGGGTCTTGCCGGTTCCGGGCGGGCCCACCAGCAGCACGCCGCGCGGGATGCGCCCGCCCAGCTTCTGGAACTTCTGCGGGTCCTTCAGGAAGTCGACCAGTTCCTTCACTTCCTCCTTGGCCTCGTCGCAACCGGCGACGTCGGCAAAGGTGGTGGAGTTGTTGGCCTCGTCCAGCATGCGGGCCTTGCTCTTGCCGAAGCTGAAGGCACCGCCCTTGCCGCCGCCCTGCATCTGGCGCATGAAGTACACCCACACGCCGATCAGCAGCAGCATCGGGCCCCAGCTAACGAGCAGGCTCATCAGCAGCGAGGGCTCTTCACGCGGCTTGACGTCGAATTTGATGTTGTTGTTGCGCAGATCACCCACCAGACCGCGGTCGAGGTAGGTGGCGGTGGCACGGATGCGCTTGTCATCGGTGGTCAGCGCGATGATTTCGGTGCCGCCCTGGCCTTCCTGCAACACCACCGACTTGATGCGGCGCGCCGCCACTTCGTCCAGGAACTCGGAATAGCCGATCACCTGACCCGAAGACACCCCGCGGTCGAACTGCTTGAACACGGTGAACAGCACGAGTGCGATCACCAGCCAGACAGCGACCTTCGAGAACCATTGATTGTTCACCGCGGCTCCTTCAGCCAATCATTCTGCAAATCAAGAAACGGGATGCGCCCGCAGCGCCTGCGAACCCACCCGGCTTGACAACAGATGGGGCTGATTCTAGTCCAGTCAAGCCCCGGGCCCAGGGGCCCGACACCTGCCGAGAACAGGGTGAATTCGGGACGAATTTGGGGCGATCCCACCGGTTCCTGCGCTGGGTCAAGTGGCCTTGAGACCCATGCCGACCAGGAAGGTTTCCGCCGATTTGTCGCGGGAGGCCTTGGGCTTGATCGGCTTGACCACCCGGAACTGCTGCTTGAACAGCTGCACCAGCTGGTCGTAGCCGCTGCCGTGGAAGACCTTGGCCACCATCGCACCACCGGGCTTGAGATGCCCGCGGGCGAAATCCAGGCCCAGCTCCACCAGGTGCTCGATGCGCGCCGCATCGGCCGACTCGATGCCCGACAGGTTGGGCGCCATGTCCGACACCACCAGATCAACCGGCCGGCCGGCCACCGCCGCGTGCAGCTGGTCGGCCACCGCCTGCTCGCGGAAATCGCCCTGGATGAACAACACGCCCTCGATCGGCTCCATCGGCAGGATGTCCAGCGCAATGATGGTGCCCAGCAGCTCGCCCACCGCCGCACCGCCGGTGCCGGCGGTCTTCGGTGCGAAGCGGCGCCGCAGGTACTGGCTCCAGGCACCGGGCGCCGACCCGAGATCGACCACGATTTGCCCGGGCTTGACCAGCCCCAGCGTCTCGTCGATCTCCTTGAGCTTGTAGGCGGCGCGGGCACGGTAACCCTCCCGCTGGGCCAGTTTGACGTACGGGTCGTTGACGTGCTGGTTGACCCACGCCTTGTTGATCTTCTTGCTCTTGGAGTCGATTTTCATGACGAGGAGATAATAGAGCGATGCCTGCCATTCATCTGACGCCCGCCCAACGCAAAGAAAAACGCGGTGACGCCCACCACCTGGACCCGGTCGTGCTCATCGGCGACCAGGGTCTGACCGACGCCGTCGTGCGCGAAGCCGACCTGGCGCTGAAGGCCCACGGCCTGATCAAGGTGCGCATGTTCTCCGACAGCCGCCCCGACCGCGAAGCCGCGCTGGCCAGCCTGGCCGACCGGCTGAACGCCGCGCCGGTGCAGCACATCGGCAAGCTGCTGGTGCTGTGGCGCCCGATCCCCGAGAAGCCCAAGGCCGAGGTGCGTGACGACCGCGGCGCCGGCCCGCGGGTGGTGAAGATCCTCAAGTTCAGCAAGAGTGGCAGCCAGCGCGCGCAGATCAAGAAGATCACCGTGTTCGGCAACCAGCGTGTCACCGCTGGCGGCGAAATCAAGCGGGTGCAGAAGCGGGTGACCAGCGTCAAGAAGAAGGCCGCTGACTGAAATCAGCGGCGGGCGCCAGCTGCCCGCCAGGCCAGCGCCAGGATGCACAGCAGCTTGGCGACGAAGAACCCCACGCTGATGAAATGCAGCTGCCCGAAGCTGAGTGCGCCCTGCCCTGCGCGTGCGGCGGCCATCAGCGGCTGCAGCGCAAAGTAGCCCGCCACGGTGCAGAACACCGTGCCCAGCAGCAGCAGGATCTCGGTGCTCAACACCGACCCCTGACCCGTCGCGGCTGCCGCCCGGGCACGGGACCGTTCGATCGCCAACAGCAACACGGCCAGCACCACGCTGGTCCAGGCCTCGCGCTGGAACAGCCAGCCCACCACCTGCCCGGCCACCGGCCGCTCCAGCAGCGCAAACGCCGCCGGCGCCGCGATGGCGGCGATGCACAACAACATGCCCGCCCACAGGCCGGGCAGCAGGCGGCGCAGGCGTTCCAGCAGCACCTCGGTCAGATGTAGCGGACTTCGACGATCTCGTAGCGCTTCACGCCACCGGGCGCCTGCACCTCGGCCACGTCGCCGGCTTCCTTGCCGATCATCGACCGGGCAATGGGCGAACTGATCGAGATCAGACCCTGCTTCAGGTCGGCCTCGTCGTCGCCGACGATCTGGTAGGTGACTTCCTGGCCGGAGGATTCTTCCTCCAGGTCAACGGTGGCACCGAACACCACCCGGCCGCCGGCGTCCAGCGCGGCGGGATCGATGACCTGGGCAGCAGCCATCTTGCCCTCGATCTCGAGGATGCGGCCTTCGATGAAGCCCTGCTTGTCCTTGGCCGCCTCGTACTCGGCGTTCTCCGACAGGTCACCCTGGGCACGCGCCTCGGCGATCGCCTGGATCACGGCGTGGCGCTCCACGGTCTTGAGCCGGTGCAGCTCTTCCTTGAGCTTCTCGGCACCGCGCTTGGTGAGGGGGATGGTGGCCATGCGGGCCTCCTGCAGACGATGACAGCGGACAAAACAAATCCGCCGCGCTGGACGCCGGCCAGGGCCGGGTGCCAATGCGGCGGAACGGGAGGGCGCGAGTTTAGTGCAACTCGGCGTGCAGTTCCTGCAGGCTCTTCACCGTCAGGCCCTGCTGGTGCTTCAGCGCCTCGGTGGCCGCCTCGCAGCCGGCCATGGTGGTGTAGTAGGTGACGCGGTTGGCCAGCGCCGCCGTGCGGATGTGGCGCGAATCGGCGATGGCGGTGCGGGTCTCGTCCACGGTGGAGAAGACCAGCTGGATCTCGCCGGCCTTGACCATGTCGACGATGTTCGGCCGGCCGTCCTTGACCTTGTTGACCACCTTCACCGGCACGCCGGCCGCGACGATGGCCGCCGCCGTGCCCTTGGTGGCCACCACCGCAAAGCCCAGCGCCACCAGATCCCGCGCCACGGCCACGGCGCGGTCCTTGTCGCCGTTCTTCACCGTGATCACCACCGTGCCCTTGGTGGGCAGGCGCGAGCCGGCGCCGAGCTGGCTCTTGAGCATGGCCTCGCCGAAGGTGGTGCCCACGCCCATCACCTCGCCGGTCGAGCGCATCTCGGGGCCGAGGATCGGGTCCACGCCCGGGAACTTGTTGAACGGGAACACCGCTTCCTTGACGCTGAAGTACGGCGGAATCACCTCGCGCGGCGGCTTGCCGTCGCGGCTGGTCTGGTCGGCCAGCTTCTGGCCCGCCATGCAGCGCGCGGCGATCTTGGCCAGCTGCTGGCCGGTGGCCTTGCTGACGTAGGGCACGGTGCGCGAGGCGCGCGGGTTGACTTCCAGCACGTACACCGTGGCGTCGTCGCCATCGCCCGCCACGCTGCCCTGGATGGCGAATTGCACGTTCATCAGGCCCACCACCTTCAGCGCCAGCGCCATCTGGGTGGTCTGGCGGCGCAGCTCGTCCTGCAGCTTCTTCGGCAGGGTGTAGGGTGGCAGCGAACAGGCCGAGTCGCCCGAGTGCACACCCGCCTGCTCGATGTGCTCCATGATGCCGCCGATCATCACGGCCGTGCCGTCGCTGATGCAGTCGACATCGACCTCGATGGCGTCGTCCAGGAAGCGGTCAAGCAGCACGGGTGACTTCTCGCTGACGCGCACCGCCTCGCGCATGTAGCGCTGCAGGTCCTTGTCGCCGTGCACGATCTCCATCGCGCGGCCGCCCAGCACGTAGCTGGGGCGCACCACCAGCGGATAGCCGATCTCCTGCGCCAGCTGCAGCGCGGCTTCTTCGGTGCGCGCCGTACGGTTGGGCGGCTGCTTCAGGCCCAGGGTGTGCAGCAGCTTCTGGAAGCGCTCGCGGTCCTCGGCGATGTCGATGGAATCGGGGCTGGTGCCGATGATCGGCACGCCGTTGGCCTCCAGGTCAAGCGCCAGCTTCAGCGGCGTCTGGCCGCCGTACTGCACGATCACGCCCAACGGCTGCTCCTTGGCCACGATCTCCAGCACGTCCTCCAGCGTCACCGGCTCGAAGTAGAGGCGGTCGCTGGTGTCGTAGTCGGTGGACACCGTCTCCGGGTTGCAGTTGACCATGATGGTCTCGTAGCCGTCATCGCGCATGGCGAGTGCGGCATGCACGCAGCAGTAGTCGAACTCGATGCCCTGGCCGATGCGGTTGGGACCACCGCCGAGCACCATGATCTTCTTGCGGTTGGTGGGCTCGGCCTCGCACTCGCCGTCCACCGTCTCGTAGCAGCTGTAGAGGTAGGCGGTCTGGGTGGCGAACTCGGCCGCGCAGGTGTCCACCCGCTTGTAGACCGGGCGCACGCCCAGCGCATGGCGGGCGCGGCGCACGTCATGCTGGTTGCTGTTCAGCAGCTTGCCCAGGCGCTTGTCGGAGAAGCCCTTCTGCTTGGCCCAGCGCAGCTCGGCGGCGCTCAGGCTGGCCAGGGTGCGGGCCTGCAGCTGCGTCTCGGTGGCCACCAGGTCCTCGATCTGGGCCAGGAACCACGGGTCGATGGCCGTCTCTTCGAAGATCTCGTCCAGCGACAGCCCGATGCGGAAGGCATCGGCCACGTACAGGATGCGCTCGGGGCCGGCTTCGCCGATCTCCTCGATGATCTCGTCGCGGTCGGTGCTGCGCTCGGTCAGGCCGTCGATGCCGGTCTCCAGACCACGCAGGGCCTTCTGGAAGCTCTCCTGGAAGGTCCGGCCCATGGCCATCACCTCGCCCACGCTCTTCATTTGCGTGGTCAGGTGCGGGTCGGCGGCCGGGAACTTCTCGAAGGCGAAACGCGGGATCTTGGTGACGACGTAGTCGATGCTGGGCTCGAAGCTGGCTGGCGTGGCACCGCCGGTGATGTCGTTGCGCAGCTCGTCCAGCGTGTAGCCCACCGCCAGCTTGGCGGCGATCTTGGCGATCGGAAAACCGGTGGCCTTGGAGGCCAGTGCCGACGAACGCGACACCCGCGGATTCATCTCGATGACGACCATGCGGCCGTCCTTCGGGTTGATCGAGAACTGCACATTGCTGCCGCCGGTGTCCACGCCGATCTCGCGCAGGATGGCGATGCTGGCGTTGCGCAGCAGCTGGTATTCCTTGTCGGTCAGCGTCTGGGCCGGGGCCACGGTGATGCTGTCACCGGTGTGGATGCCCATCGGATCGAGGTTCTCGATGGCGCAGACGATGATGCAGTTGTCGGCGCGGTCGCGCACCACCTCCATCTCGTACTCTTTCCAGCCGATCAGGCTCTCCTCGATCAGCAGTTCGTTCGTCGGCGACAGGTCGATGCCGCGCTTGCAGATGGTCTCGAACTCTTCCGGGTTGTAGGCGATGCCGCCGCCGGTGCCACCCAGCGTGAAGCTGGGGCGGATGACCATCGGGAAGCCGGTGCCGCCGATTTCCGCCGTGATGCGCTTCTGCACCGCCCAGGCCTCTTCCAGGCTGTGGGCGATGCCGCTGCGTGCCGAGCCCAGGCCGATGCTGGTCATCGCGTCCTTGAACTTCAGGCGGTCTTCGGCCTTCTCGATGGCGTGCTCGTTGGCGCCGATCATCTCCACGCCCCACTTGGCCAGCACGCCGTGCTTGTGCAGGTCGAGTGCGCAGTTCAGCGCCGTCTGGCCGCCCATGGTGGGCAGCACCGCCATCTTGTCGTCGGGCCGGGCCTGGCGCTCCTTGGCGATGATCTTCTCGACCACCTGCCAGGTGATGGGCTCGATGTAGGTCACGTCCGCCGTGTCGGGGTCGGTCATGATCGTGGCCGGGTTGCTGTTGACCAGGATGACGCGGTAGCCCTCCTGGCGCAGCGCCTTGCAGGCCTGGGCGCCCGAGTAGTCGAACTCGCAGGCCTGGCCGATGATGATCGGCCCGGCGCCGATAATCAGGATGCTTTTCAGATCGGTGCGCTTAGGCATTCTTCTTCTCCGCCTTCACTTCGGACATGAGCGTCGTGAAGCGGTCAAACAGGTAGGCGATGTCGTGCGGGCCGGGCGATGCTTCCGGGTGGCCCTGGAAGCAGAACGCGGGCTTGTCGGTGCGGGCCAGGCCCTGCAGCGTGTTGTCGAACAGGCTGATGTGGGTGGGGCGCAGGTTGGGCGGCAGGCTGGTCTCGTCGACCGCGAAGCCGTGGTTCTGGCTGGTGATCGATACCCTGCCGGAGTCGAGATCCTTCACCGGATGGTTGGCGCCGTGGTGGCCGAACTTCATCTTGAAGGTCTTGGCGCCCGAGGCCAGCGCCATGATCTGGTGGCCCAGGCAGATGCCGAAGGTGGGAATGCCGGTGTCGATCAGCGTGCGGGCGGCGGTGATGGCGTAGTCGCAGGGTTCCGGGTCACCCGGGCCATTGCTCAGGAAGATGCCGTCGGGGCGCAGCGCCAGCACCTCGGCAGCCGGCGTCTGGGCCGGCACCACGGTGACGCGGCAGCCGCGGCTGGCCAGCATGCGCAGGATGTTGCGCTTGACGCCGAAGTCGTAGGCCACGACGTGGAAGCGGGCGTCCGACAAGGTGCCGTGGCCGCTGCCCAGCGCCCATTCGGTCTCGGACCAGGCGTAGGGTTGGTTCACCGACACCACCTGAGCCAGGTCCTGCCCGGCCATGCTGGGCGCGCCCTGGGCGCGGGTGATGGCGGCGTCGATGTCGGCCTGGGTGATGCTGTGACCGGCTGCGAAGCTGGTGATGCAGCCGTTCTGCGCGCCCTTGGTGCGCAGAACCCGGGTCAGCCGTCGGGTGTCGATGCCGGCGATGGCCACCGTGCCTTCACGCTGCAGGTAGGCGTCCAGCGTGCTGGTGGCGCGGAAGTTGGACATGCGCACCGGCAGGTCCTTGATGATCAGGCCGGCGGCATGGATCTTCGTGGCTTCGACGTCTTCCTCGTTGACACCGTAGCTGCCGATGTGCGGATACGTCAGGGTGACGATCTGCCGGCAGTAGCTGGGGTCGGTGAGGATTTCCTGGTAACCGGTGAGGGCGGTGTTGAACACCACCTCGCCCACGGTGAACCCGGCGGCGCCGATGGAGATGCCCTGGAAGACCGTGCCGTCTGCAAGGGCGAGAAGTGCGGGGGGCAGAACAGGCAGCAAGAGAATTGGCTCCGGAAGTCGCGCACGCCCAGCTCCGCTCGCATGGAGCCGCACCGACGTGGTGTCGGCAAGGCCCTGGGCAGGAAGTCCGGAGGGAAACTTCGCAGGAGTTTCGCTAGGCTGCGGTGGTGGCGGGTAAACCTCGGAATTATAGCCTGTTCGGGTTTGCCCCGATCGGATCCAGGTTCAGCCGAGTGCAGCGATCCCGGCGCGGGCGATCTGCGCGTCTTCGCTGCTCTTCACGCCGCTGACGCCCACCGCGCCCACGCACTGGCCGTCCACCAGGATCGGCACCCCGCCTTCGAGCATGCCTTCCAGGGTGGGCGCGCTCAGGAAACTGGTGCGGCCCTGGTTGATCATGTCCTCGTAGACCTTGCTATCGCGCCGGCCCAGCGCCGCGGTGCGGGCCTTGGCCGGGCCGATGTGGGCCGACAGCGGCGCGGCGCCGTCCAGACGCTGCAGCCACAGCAGGTGGCCGCCGTCGTCGACGATGGCGATGGTCACCGCCCAGCCATTGGCCTGGGCCTCGGCTTCGGCGGCCTGGGCGATGGCGCGCACGTCGGACAGGGTCAACACGGATTTGGTCTGCATGGGAAGCTCCGAAAATGGAAATCCGGCAGTGTGCCCCAGCGCGTCCGGGTGATTGGCACCCGCCCAGTGCGGACACATCTGCGGAACTTAGAATGCGTCCGCGGATCAGAGCCGCATCCCTGACAACCTTTTGGAGGTCTCCACATGAACGAACAACGCCTGCAAACCCTGCCCGGCTTCGGCTCGGCGGGCAAGCTGGCCGCTGATCGCAACCGCGTCCTGCGCAACACCTACTGGTTGCTGGCGCTGTCGATGGTGCCCACCGTGCTGGGCGCCTGGGTGGGCGTGTCCACCGGCATCACCGCCGCGTTGGGCAACGGCCTGTCGGCCATCATCTTCCTGGCCGGCGCCTTCGGTTTCATGTTCGCCATCGAAAAGACCAAGAACTCGGCCGCCGGCGTGCCCGTGCTGCTGGCTTTCACGTTCTTCATGGGCCTGATGCTGGCACGCATGCTGGCCGTGGTGCTGGGCTTCAAGAACGGCACATCGCTGGTGATGACCGCCTTTGCCGGCACCGGCGTGGTGTTCATCGGCATGGCCACCCTGGCCACGGTGATCAAGCGTGACCTGACGGGCATGGGCAAGTTCCTGTTCGTCGGTGCGCTGATCCTGCTGGCTGCAGGCATCGTCAACATCTTCATGCAGAGCACGGCCCTGATGATGACGTTGTCGGTGCTGGCCATCGTGATCTTCTCCGGCTTCATCCTGTTCGACATCAAGCGGGTGATCGACGGCGGCGAGACCAACTACATCAGCGCCACGCTGTCGATCTACCTGAGCATCTACAACGTGTTCCAGAGCCTGCTGGCCATCCTGGGCATCGCTGGCGGCGAACGCGAATAAGCAGTCACCGCCCACAGGAAAGGCTCCCTCGGGAGCCTTTTTTCATGGCCGGTGCGGCTGGGTCACGCCCGCTCGAACACCGCCATGCTCTCCACATGCGCCGTGTGCGGGAACATGTTCACCGCCCCCGCCGCCACGCAGCGGTAGCCGGCCTGGTGCACCAGCAGGCCAGCGTCACGCGCCAGCGTGGCCGGGTTGCAGCTGACATAGACGATCCGCTGCGGCGGCTGCCAGCCCTCCCGTGGTTCGGCATGCAGGTCGGCCAGCGCCTTGGCCAGCGCAAACGCGCCTTCGCGTGGCGGATCGACCAGCCACTTGTCGGCCGCACCCTGGGCCACCAGGTCGTCGGCGGTCAGCTCGAACAGGTTGCGGGCGGCGAACTGCGTCTTGGCAGACAGTCCGTTGCGCGCCGCGTTGTCGCGGGCACGCTGCACCAGCGTTTCACTGCCCTCGATGCCCAGCACCGCGCCGGCGCGGGTGGCCAGCGGCAGGGTGAAGTTGCCCAGGCCGCAGAACCAGTCGATCACCCGTTCGGCCGGGCCAGGATCGAGCAGGCGCACCGCCCGGCCGACCAGCACGCTGTTGATCGGGTGATTCACCTGGGTGAAGTCGGTCGGCTTGAACGGCATCGTGATGCCGTATTCCGGGAGCGCGTAGGCCAGTTCGGGGCCGACGGCGTCCAGCAGGTGCACCGTATCGGGGCCCTTGGGCTGCAGCCACCACTGCACGCCGTGGTCGGCGGCAAAGGTGCGCAGCCGATCGGCATCGGCGGCCGTCAGCGGCTCCAGGTGGCGCAGCACCAGGGCCGTGACCAGGCCGTCGGTGCGCTGGCCGATGGCCAGTTCGATCTGCGGCAGGCGGTCGCGCTGGTCCATGCTGCCGATCAGCGCCCGCAGCGGCATCAACATCGCGCTGACGTGGGGCGGCAGCACCGGGCAGACCTGCATGTCGGCCAGGTAGCGACTCTTGCGCTCATGGAAGCCGATCAGCACCGTGCCCTTCTTGGCCACATGCCGCACCGACAGCCGGGCGCGGTAGCGGTAGCCCCATGCCGGGCCGTGGATCGGGCGCAGCAACTGCGCGGGCTGCACCTTGGCCAGGTGCTGCAGGTTGTCCTCCAGCACCCGCTGCTTGACGGCCAGCTGCGCCGCCGCATCCAGGTGCTGCATCTTGCAGCCGCCGCAGGCGCCCGGGTGCAGGCCGAAGTGCGGGCAGCCGGGGCGCACCCGCTGCGAACTCTCGCGCCGCAGGGCCGTCATCTCGCCCTGCTCCCAGGCGTTCTTGCTGCGGCCCACCCGCACCTGCACCTGCTCGCCGGGCAATGCGCCCTCGATGAACACCACCTTGCCCTCGGCATTGCGGGCCACGCCCTGGGCGTCCAGGTCGAGCGATTCGACCTGCAGCCATTCACTGTTGGTTGTCATCCGCCGATTATCCGGGCATGAAAAAGGCCGCCCGCAGGCGGCCTGGTCATGGACGAGCCAGGATCACGGCTTGATGTAGTCGCCCACCACCTTCCAGCGGCCGTCGACGATCTGCGACACGCGCGACAGGTCGTTGCCCAGCCGCTTGGTGGCGGTGAAGGTGGTCTGCGGCGAGCCGAACATGTCGGGCTCGACCGTCAGCGTGTCCATGGCCTTGATGAAGCTCTCGGTCGTCAGGTTGGCACCGGCCTTCTGCGCTGCCTTGGCGAACAGGTCGACGATGGTGTAGCCGTAGACCGAGAAGACCGTCGGGTCCTCGTTGAACTTGGTCTTGTACTTGTTGGCCCAGAAGCGCATCGGCTGGGAGGCCTCGTCCAGGTACGGGTGCTGCGCCGTCATCGTGGCGTACAGGCCGTCCATCGGCTTGCCACCCAGCTTGTGGATCAGATCGGTGTAGCTGGCGCTGCTGCCCAGGAAGACCGGGTTGAAGCCGGTCTTGCGCGATTCACCGATGGTGCCGATGGTCTCGCGGATGATGGTGCCCAGGATCACCATGTCGCAGCCGCTGGCCTTCATGCGGGCCACCTGCGACGAGAAATCGGTGGCGCCGCGCTTGTAGCTGGTCTTCTCGGCCAGCTCCAGCCCCACGGTCTTGAGACCCGCCTCGGCGCCGCGCAGCACTTCCAGGCCGAACTCATCGTCCTGGTAGATCGTGCAGGGCTTCTTCACGCCCTTGTCCTTGGCCAGCTTGGGCGCGGCCAGGCGGATCTGGTCGAAGTAGGTGGCGGCGAACGAGTACTTCAGCTTGTGGAAGGGCTCGTACATCTCGCGCGCAGCGGTGATGGGCAGGAAGTTGATGACGTTCTTCTCGAACTGCACCGGCATGGCCGCGTTGTTGTGGGCGGTGCCGATGTGGCCGGCCATCAGGAAGATCCTGTCCTGGTTGACCAGCTTCTGCGCGGCCAGCACGGCGCGCTTGGGGTCGTAGCCGGCGTCTTCCACCAGCAGCTTGAGCTTGCGGCCAGCGATGCCACCCTGCTCGTTGATCTCGTCCACCCGCAGCTGCATGCCGTTGCGCGACTGCTTGCCGAAGGCCGCCACCGGGCCGGACAAGTCCTGGATGGTGCCGATGACGATCTCGGTCTTGCTGACGCCCTGGGTCTGTGCGTTCGCGGCACCGATGCCGACGGCGGCCAGCACGGCCAGGGTGAGGGATGCAATCTTCATGGGGCGTTGTCTCCGGTGCGCACGCCGGGTGGCGGCGCCTGCGCGCATGCTAGCGGCGCCCCGGCGCCCCAGGCATCAGGGAAACGCTGATCCGGTGGCGGGCCGCACGGCAGGCGCGGGGGTCAGCGCGCCGGCAGCAGCTTGGCCGGATCGACCGGCTTGCCCTGGCGCCGGATCTCGAAGTGCAGCTGCACCCGCTCGGCATCGCTGGAGCCCATCTCGGCGATCTTCTGGCCCCGCCGCACCGCCTGGTCTTCCTTGACCAGCAGGGTCTGGTTGTGGGCGTAGGCGGTCAGGTAGGTGTTGTTGTGCTTGACGATGACCAGGTTGCCGTAACCGCGCAACCCCGATCCAGCGTAGACCACGCGGCCATCGGCGGCGGCCAGCACCGGATCACCCGCCTTGCCGGCGATGGCCAGGCCCTTCTGCTTGCCTTCCTCGAAGCCGGCCAGCACCGAGCCGGCGGACGGCCAGGCCCAGGCGGGCTCGTCGTCGTTGGCCGGTGCGGCAGCCGGCGCCACCACTGCGGCCGGTGCCGGGGCAGCGGTGGAGGCGGCGGCGGCGGGCTTGGCATCCAGCGGCTTGCTCTCGACCTTGGCTGGCGCCACGGCCTGGCTCGCCAGGGCGGTGGCGTCGGCCTGCGGCGGTACCACCCGCAGCACCTGGCCCACCTCGATCAGGTTGGGGTTCTCGATGCTGTTCCAGCGCACGATGTCGCGCCAGTTCTGGCCCTGCTCCAGGCCGATGCGGATCATCGTGTCGCCGGGCTTGACGGTGTAGTAGCCGGGCTTGCCGGCGTTCTCGGCACCGGGCAGCACCTTCACGGCATCGGCCGGAGCAGCCAGCGGCGGCGTGCTGGCCACCGGCGCCGGCAGCGGCTTGGCGGCCTGGCGGGTGGGCTGGCGCTCCTCGACCGGCGCCTTGTTCTGCGTGCCGGCACACCCAGCCAGCCACACCAGCCCGCAGAGCAACAACAGATTCGGCAGGCGGGCGGTGGAATGCATGTTGGCGGGCGGGGCCGGTGGCCCGATCAAACGGTGCCTGATTTTAGGGGGACGAAGTGCACCGCCTCGTGCTCGGTGCGCACCAGGCCGCTCTCGCGCCGGTCGACCACCACCAGCACCTGGCCGCGGCCGCCGCTGCGGTGCATCGGCGCCACCAGACGGCCGCCCACGGCCAGCTGGTCCAGCCAGGCGGCCGGCAGCTCGTCGCCGCCGGCGGCGGCGATCAGGCTGTCGTAGGGTGCGTTCGGCGGATGGCCCAGCATGCCGTCGGCGAACACCAGGCGCACCTGGTCCAGCTCGCGGCGGGGCAGCCAGGCCGACAGGTTGGTCTGGGCCTTGTCGAACAGCGGGCGCAGCCGCTCGATCGACACCACCCGGCGGGCCAGCTGGGCCAGCAGCGCGGTCTGGTAGCCGCAGCCGGTGCCCACCTCCAGCGCGCGGCCCAGGTGGCCGGCATCGCGCGCGCTGCGGCCCTCGAACAGCAGCTCGATCATGCGGGCCACCACCGACGGCTTGGAGATCGTCTGGCCATGGCCGATCGGCAGGCTGGTGTCCTCGTAGGCCTGGATGGCCAGCGCGGTGTCGACGAAATGGTGGCGCGGCACCTGCTCCATCGCGGCAAACACCGGCTCGCAGCGGATGCCCTCGGCGCGCAGGCGCTGCACCATGCGCTGGCGCACCAGGGCCGAATCCAGCCCCAGACCCTGCGGCGCAGGGCGGGCGCGGGCGTCCTTGGCAGCTTCATGCAGGTGGCGCTGCGGGCGCAGCGGCTCGCGCGGCTTGGGCGCACTGGCACTGCGGCCGACCTGGTCCAGCGCCAGCGGAAAACGCGGCGGCCTGGCGCCGCCGCTGCCAGCCGTCATGCGCCGCCCCCGAGCCGGGTGCGCCAGTGGCCCAGCCGGGCATGGTCGGTCAGGTCGACCTGCAGCGGCGTGATCGAGACGCAGCCGCTGGCGGTGGCGTGGAAATCGGTGCCGGCGCCGGCCTCCCGGGCGTCACCGGCCGGGCCGATCCAGTAGATCGGCTCGCCGCGCGGGTTGGTCTGGCGGATCACCGGCTCGCTGGCATGGCGGCGGCCCAGCCGGGTGACCTGCTGCGGCAGCGCATCGGCATCGGCGCGGTTGGGGATGTTCACGTTCAGCAGGAAGGGCTCGGCCGGCAGGCCGTCGGCCAGGATCTGCTGCACCAGGCGGCGCACCACCCGGCCGGCGGCGTCCAGATGGGCCCAGCCCTTCTCGGTCTGCGAGAAGGCGATGGCCGGCACGCCGAACAGGTAACCCTCCATCGCAGCGGCCACGGTCCCGGAGTAGAGCGTGTCGTCGCCCATGTTGGCGCCCTGGTTGATGCCCGAGAGCACCAGATCGGGCCGGTAGCCCAGCAGGCCGGTCATCGCCACGTGCACGCAGTCGGATGGCGTGCCGTTGATGAAGCGCACCCCAGGCTGGCCGGGCCCGGCGCTGAAGACCTGCAGCGGCCGGTTCAATGTCAGCGCGTTGGAGGTGCCGCTGGCGTTCTGCTCGGGTGCGATCACCTCGATGTCGCCCAGGCCCTGCACCGCCTGCACCAGCGCGGCCAGGCCCGGGGCCAGGTAGCCGTCGTCGTTGGCGATCAGGATCTTCATGGGTTGGCGATTGTAGGCACCCGTCACCCGGGCGACGGGGGCGATGCAGCCGCCGTGCCTAACATCCAACACCCTTGCCGACAGCCCAAAAAAGGAATTCCCATGCACGCCTGGATCTGCCACAACCCCACCGGCACCGACGCCCTGCAATGGGAGGAAGTGCCCACCCCCGAGCCCGGCGCCGGCCAGGCCCGCGTGGCAGTGAAGGCGTCGAGCCTGAACTTCCCCGACATCCTGATCTGCCAGAACAAGTACCAGTTCAAGCCCACGCCGCCCTTCGTGCCGGGCAGCGAATACGCCGGCGTGGTGGAAGCGGTGGGCGACGGCGTGGCCAACGTCAAGCCCGGTGACCGGGTGATGGTGATCGGCGGCACCGGCGGCTTCGGCACCCACGCGGTGGTGCCGGCCGAAAAACTGGTGCCCATGCCCGCGGGCATGAGTTTCGAGCACGGCGCGGCGTTCCTGATGACCTACGGCACCACCCAGCATGCCTTGCTGGACCGCGGCCAGCTGAAGGCCGGCGAGACGGTGCTGGTGCTCGGCGCGGCCGGCGGCGTGGGCACCGCAGCGGTGCAGATCGCCAAGGCGGCCGGCGCCCGGGTGATCGCCGCCGCCTCCACCGACGCCAAGTGCGCGCTGTGCAAGGAGATCGGCGCCGACGCCACCATCAACTACAGCACCGAGAACATCCGCGACGCGCTGAAGGCACTGACCGGCGGCAAGGGCCCCGACGTGGTCTACGACCCGGTGGGCGGCGACCTGGCCGAGCCGGTGTTCCGCTCCATCGCCTGGCGCGGCCGCTACCTGGTGGTGGGCTTCGCCGGCGGCGGCATCCCGGCGCTGCCGCTGAACCTGAGCCTGCTCAAGGGCGCGGCCATCGTCGGCGTGTTCTGGGGCGACTTCGTGCGCCGCGAGCCGCAGGCCTTCCAGCGCGACCTGCAGCAGCTGGCGCAGTGGTATGCCGAAGGCAAGGTCACCCCGGTGATGGACAAGACCATGCCGCTGGCGGACCTGCATGCCGCCTATGCCCGCATGGGCGCGCGCCAGGTGGTGGGCAAGCTGGTGCTGCTGCAACCGTAACAAACGTCGTCAGCGTGCGCCTGGCCTGCATGCCAGGGATGAGAACGGCCACCGTCCGGCCATTCTTCTGCGCTAGCATGCGCAGCGGGAGAACCAGCCATGGCCGTGAAGGTCCTCATCCTCGAAGACAACCCGGTTGCACGCAGTTTCCTGTGCCGGGTGGTGCGTGAAAGCTTCAGCGACACCATCGCCATCACCGAAGCCGGTGACCTGGAGAGCGCGCGTGCACAGATCAGCCTGACCGGTGGTGCCAGCGGGCTGCATGGCGTCGATCCGTTCAAGC
The DNA here is from genome assembly GCF_005403045.1 of Pseudaquabacterium pictum. Classification (GTDB taxonomy): domain Bacteria; phylum Pseudomonadota; class Gammaproteobacteria; order Burkholderiales; family Burkholderiaceae_C; genus Pseudaquabacterium; species Pseudaquabacterium pictum. Next base: position 197,802 of record NZ_BJCL01000005.1, on the reverse strand, counting down.
TGATCCTGGTCGACCTGGAACTGCCCGACGGCAACGGCATGGAGCTGCTGTCCGAGCTGACCCAGTACCCGGCCACCAAGATCGTCACCACGCTGTACTCGGACGACGACCACCTGTTCCCGGCACTGCAGTGCGGCGCCGACGGCTACCTGCTGAAGGAAGACCGCTTCGAGGTGCTGGTGGAGGAATTGCAGAAGATCGTGCGCGGCCAGCCGCCGCTGTCGCCGGCCATCGCCCGCCGGTTGCTGACGCATTTCCGCTCCGGCGGCCGGGCCGACCGCGCCGCGCCCGATTCGGGCTTCAGCACCTCGCCCGACCTGCTCAGCACCACCAGCGCGCCGGTGCCCATCGGCAAGGTGCCCGACCACGAGCGCCTCACCCCGCGCGAGAGCGAGGTGCTCACCTACCTGAGCAAGGGCTTCACGATCAAGGAGATCGCCAGCCTGATGGGCATCAAGTGGTTCACCGTCAACGACCACATCAAGTCCATCTACAAGAAGCTCAACGTGTCCAGCCGGGCAGAAGCGGCGGTGCTGGCCACCAAGCAGGGCCTGGTGTGAGCGCCGGCTGAGCGATGGCCGTGGTCGCGCCGCTGCCGACCACCGGCCCGGACGCCGGGCCGCCCCCGGATTCCGAATGGGTGGACACTGCTGTCGGCGGCGGCCGGCGCACGCGCCCCCATCCGCCTGCCGACCGCGTGCGCCGGCTGCTGTGGCTGGGCTTGCTGGGCGCCGCGGTGGTGGCGCTGTGGCTGCGGATGCTGGCCTCGGAACCCCACTTGCCGCTGCACCTGCATGACGCGGGCGGCGGCCGCCTGACGCTGCTGGCCGGCAGCGATGCCGCAACGCTGCCGGCCGCTGGCCAGCGGCTGCAGGCCCTGGTGCTGCCCGATGGCCGCCGCCTGGCGGCCAGCCCCGCGCTGCTGCCCCACTCTCCACGCTGGGTGGCCGACGACGCCGCGCGCCAGGACCTGTTGGCCCTGCGCAGCTGGCTGGGCCAGGCGCTGCGCCAGCCGCAGGTGCTGGCGCAGTTCGACGGCGGCCTGCAACTGGCGGTGGCGCCGCGCCCGCGTGGCCTGGGTGGCCTGGGCGCGCTGTGCTGGGCCGTGTGTGCGCTGGCGCTGGCGCTGTACCTGGCGGCCGCGGTGGCGCTGCTGGCCCAGCCGGGCCGCGCCGCCCAGTTGTACATGGGGCTGGCCGTGGCGCAGTGCCTGAACCTGCTGCTGATCGCCGCTGGCAGCCTGCCCGGCCTGGGCGTGCCGGCGGGGCTGGAACAGGCTGACCTGGCCTGGCGTCTGACGCTGGATCTGGTGACCGCCGCCGGGCTGGTGCATGTGCTGCTGCTGTACCCGCGTCGACACCCCTGGTCCCGCCCGCTGGCGCCGCTGGCCTGGGCGGTGGCGCTGTCGACCCTGGTGTGGCTGCTGGTTGGCCAGCAGGCCGGTCTGTGGTGGTGGGCCCAGGGCGTGCTGCTGTTGGCCGGCCTGGCCGCCGCGCTGGTGTTGCGGCGCCGGCGCGGGCAGCCGCGCCACCCGCTGGCCCGGCTGCTGCAGCGCCTGGTGCTGGCCGCCACGGCCACGCTGCTGCTGTCGAGCCTGGCCCTGGCGCTGGCCGGCGACGAGAGCCGCATCCCAGGCCCGCTGGCGGCCCTGGGCGCACTGGCCTGGACGGTGTTCCTGGCGTCGCTGCTGATGCTGGGGCCGTTTCTCTCGCGCTCGCGCCAGGTGCTGCGCGAATTTGCGCTGCTGGCCGGCGTCAGCACGGTGGCGGCCTCGCTGACGCTGCTGTTCCTGGCGATCTTCGGCCTGCATCCGTTGGCCGCCCTGGGTCTGGCCCTGGTGGTGTCGCTGGGCGTGTACCTGGCGGCCCGGCCCTGGGTGCTGCAGCAGTTGGCCGGGCCCGGGCCGCGCAATGCCGAGCGCATGTTCGACAGCGTCTACCGCGCCGCGCGGGCGCTGGAGCAATCCCCGGACGAGGCCGTGCAGCAACTGGGCACGCTGCTGCGCGAGGTGTTCGATCCGCTGGAGGTGGCGCGCAGCCAACGCAGCGCCTCGCGGGTGCGGGTGGCAGCCGATGGCACGACCCTGGTGGTGCCGGTGCCGCAGTTGCCGGGCCAGCCCAGCGGCGCGCTGGTGCTGCGCCATGCCCAGCAGGGCCGGCGACTGTTCACCCAGGCCGATGGCCTGCTGTGCGAGCGTTTGCTGGAACAGCTGGGCCGCGCCGTCGCCTACGACCGCGCCGTCGAGCATGGCCGCGCCGAGGAACGCGCCCGCATCGCGCAAGACCTGCACGACGACATCGGCGCCCGGCTGCTGACGCTGATGTACAAGGCGCCGAATGAAGAGATCGAGGAGTACATCCGCCACACGCTGCAGGACCTGAAGACGCTGACCCGCGGCCTGGCGGCCGGCAACCAGCGGCTGTCGCATGCGGCGGCCGAGTGGAAGGCCGACATCACCCAGCGCCTGAACGCCGCCGGCTGCAGCCTGCACTGGAGCTTCTCGGCCGACCGCGACATCACCCTCACGGCGGTGCAGTGGTCGGGCCTGACACGGGTGCTGCGCGAGCTGGTCAACAACATCATCACCCACGCCCAGGCCAGCCAGGTGGAGATCAGCGTGCACTTCGACCGGGGCCGCCTGGCGCTGCAGGTCAGCGACGACGGCATCGGCCAGCAGCCGGCGGCCTGGGCCCATGGCCTGGGCCTGGGCGGCGTGCGCAAGCGGGTGAAGCTGCTGGGCGGCCAGGTGGGGTGGGAGGTGCGCACGCCGCAGGGCATCCGCTGCAGCGTGCAGGCGCCGCTCAGCCCGGGCAGCGGCGAGCCCCCGCCCCGCTGAGCCGTGCCGGCCGGTCGGCTGGCCATGTCATGCGTGTGACTGTGGCCGCGGTGGTGCAGCGGGCATCGTGCATCCCACCACCACAGCGCGCGCAGACCGCCGCACCAGGAGACCGCCATGACAGCCGACACCGATTTCAGTGGCCAGCGCGTGCTGGTCGTGGGCGGCTCCAGCGGCATCGGCAATGGCGTGGCCCATGCCTTCCGCCAGCGCGGTGCCGAGGTGCATGTGTGGGGCACCCGGGCCAGCGCGGCCGACTATGCCGGCGAGGAAGGCTCCGACCTGACCGGCCTGCACTACGCCAGCGTCGACGTGGGCGACCCCGAGCAGATCGAGCGTGCGCCGCAGCCTGGCGGCGACGGCGCCACGCTGGACGTGCTGGTGCTGTGCCAGGGCACGGTGGTCTACAAGCGCGGCGAGTTCGAACGCGCCGGCTGGGACCGGGTGATGGCCGTCAACCTCGACAGCCTGATGCACTGCTGCCGCCGCTTCAAGCCGGCGCTGCTGCCCACGGCGGGGCGTGAAGGTGGCAAGGTGATCATCGTCAGCTCGATCGCGGGGCTGGGCGGCTCGAACGTGGGCAACCCGGCCTATGCCGCGTCCAAGGCCGGCGCGATGAGCCTGGCGCGCACCCTGGGCGTGGCCTGGGCACCCGAGGGCATCCGCGTCAACGGCATGGCGCCGGGGCTGGTCGACACCAAGCTGACCAAGATCACCACACAGAACCCCAAACGGCTGGAAGGCGCCCTGGCCAGCATCCCGATGCACCGCCTGGGCACGCCGGCGGACATGGCCGGCGCGGTGCTGTTCCTGGCCTCGCCGCTGGCCGCCTACATGGCCGGCCAGACGCTGAACTGCGACGGCGGCCTGTCGCTGGCCCGCTGACCTGGGAGACCACGATGAACTTCGACCATTCCGACAAGGTGAAGACGCTGCTGGCCCAGCTGGAAGCGTTCATGGACCGCCACATCTACCCGGCCGAGCGCGCGCATGACGACTGGGTGGACGACCCCGCACACCTGTGGCAGCACTGGCCAGGGCTGGATGCGCTGAAGGCCGAGGCCCGCGCCCAGGGGCTGTGGAACCTGTTCCTGCCGCATGAGTACGGTGCGATCAGCCCCGGCCTGACCAACCTGGAATACGCGCCGCTGGCCGAGCTCATGGGCCGTGTGCCCTGGTCGGCCGAGGTGTTCAACTGCGCGGCGCCCGACACTGGCAACATGGAGGTGCTGGCCCGCTACGGCAGCGCCGAGCAGCAGGCGCAGTGGCTGCAGCCGCTGCTGGCCGGGGCCATCCGCTCGGCCTATGTGATGACCGAGCCGCAGGTGGCCTCGTCGGACGCCACCAACGTGGCGCTGCGCATCGACGACGACGGCGACCACCTGGTGCTGAACGGCCGCAAGTGGTGGATCAGCGGCGTGATGGACCCGCGCTGCACGCTGCTGCTGGTGATGGGCCGCCACCAGCAAGAGGCCAGCCGCCACCAGCAGCACAGCACGGTGATCGTGCCGCGCGACACGCCAGGCCTGGCCATCGTGCGCAACCAGAAGGTGTTCGGCCGCTACAACTCGCCCGGCGGCGAGGCGGAGCTGCGCTTCGACAACGTGCGCGTCCCCAAATCCAACCTGATCCTGGGCCCGGGCCGCGGTTTCGAGATCGCCCAGGGCCGGCTGGGGCCGGGCCGCATCCACCACTGCATGCGCAGCATCGGCCAGGCGCAGCGGGCGCTGGAGACCATGTGCCGCCGGGTGGACAGCCGCACCGCCTTCGGCCGCAAGCTGGCCGAGCAGGGCAGCATCCGGCAGGACGTGGCGCGCAGCTTCTGCGAGATCGAGCAGGCCCGGCTGCTGACGCTGAAGGCCGCCGACATGATGGACAAGCACGGCAACAAGGTGGCCAAGGACCTGATCGCCGCGATCAAGGTGGTGGCCCCGTCGATGGCGCAGACGGTGATCGACCGCGCCATCCAGGCCCATGGCGGCATGGGCGTGAGCGACGACACCGAACTGGCCTACTTCTGGTCGATCAACCGCTTCGTGCGCATTGCCGACGGGCCCGACGAGGTGCACATGGCCCAGCTGGGCCGGCAGAAGATCGCCGAGCTGGCCGCGCTGCCGGCCAGGGGACGCTCGCCGGCCGATGCCTCGGGCGTGGCGCCGGCGCATCCGGCCGGCACGGCAGGGGCCACGGTCACCCGGCCGGCAGGCGCCTGCTGACGCCACGCCAGGCAACACCGACAACCGCCCCGGGGCCGGCCTGCAAACAGCAACGGCCCCGAAGGGCCGTTGTGCGTTCAATGTCTGGGGTGGCTGATGGGACTCGAACCCACGACGACCAGAATCACAATCTGGGACTCTACCAACTGAGCTACAGCCACCGTCGAGCCCGAGAGTATAGCGCGGCGCGCTGTGGTCAGGGCTTGGGCGCGGAGGCGGCCGCCGCGGCAGCCACCGGATCCACCTGCTTGCTGACCTTGTAGCGGGTGCTCAGCGCCCGGTAGTAGGCCTCCGCCTCGGCACGGGCCCAGGCCTGGGCGTACTGGCCCTTCAGTGCGGTGTTCTCCTCGGGCTGGATGTCACGCGGCATCAGCTTGTCGATGCGCGCCACCAGGTAGCCCTCGCCCGGCAGGGCGACACCCACCACCGCGGGCAGCTTGGTCGCATCGGCGGCCAGCACCGCTTCCAGCGCAGTGCGCGACAGGTCGCCCGGCTGCGCGCGCGAGACCACCGCCGGGCCGGTCAGGCTGCCCGCAGTTGCTGCATTTGCCGGGTCGGCCTTCAGCTGCGCCAGGCGGGCCTCGCCGTCCTTGCGGGCCAGGGCTTCGGCCTGGCTGGCCACCAGGCGCTGGCGCACCTGGTCGCGCACCTCGGCCAGCGGCAGGGTGCGGGCCGGCTGGTGCTGCAGCACACGGGCCGAGGTCAGCTGGTTGGGGCCGGTCTCGACCGCGTCGGTGTTGCGCTTGTTCTTGATGGCGTCGTTGCCGAAGACGGCATCCAGCAGCTTGGCCGACACCAGCGGGCCGCTGGCACCGGGCAGCGGCTGGCGGCGCACGGTGGCCGTCTTCTTCTCGAGCTTGAGCTTGTCGATCACCGGCTGCAGGCTGTCGGCCTGCTCGTAGACGGTGTTGGTGAACTGCTCGGCCGCCTCGGCCCACTTCTGGGTGGCGCCCTGCTGGCGCACTTCTTCCTCGATGGCCGCCCGCACCGCCTCGAACGGCTTCTTCTCGCCGCCGCGCACCGCTTCCAGCTGGATGATGTGGTAGCCGAAGTCGGACTCGACGACGTTGCTGATCTCGCCCGGCTTCATCGCGAAGGCGGCATCCTCGAAGGGCTTGACCATCGCGCCACGGCCGAAGAAGTCGAGGTCGCCGCCGTTGGGCGCCGAGCCCGGGTCGTCGGAATTCTTCTTGGCCAGTTCGGCAAAGCCCGCCGGGTTCTTGCGCGCCTCGGCCAGCAGGCCATCGGCCTTGGCCTTGGCCTTCTGCTTGACGTCGGCCGGTGCGTCCTTGGCCGCCTGCACCAGGATGTGCCGGGCGCGGCGCTCTTCGGCCGCGGTGTAGCGGCTGGCGTTCTCGGTGTAGTACTTGCGCAGGTCTTCCTCGGGCACGGCCACGGTCTTCTTCAGCACCGCCAGGTCGAGCACCACGTACTCGATGCTGGCCTGCTCGGGTGCGCGGAAGCTGGCTTCGTTCTGCTTGTAGTAGGCCTCGATGTCGGCATCGGTGGGTGCCACCTTGGCCAGGTAGTCGGGCGCATTGAACCGGGTGAAGCGGATCTCGCGGCGCTGCAGCAGCGCGTCCAGCGCCTGGTTCACCGGTGCGGCTGCGGCCAGCACCGAGCCGGTGATGCCGCCCTGCACCTGTTGCAGCGTCAGGTCCTGGCGCAGGCGCTGCTCGAAGGCAGCCACGCTCATGCCCTGGGCGGAGATCAGGTCCTTGTTGATGCTGTTGTCGGCGTTGCGCAGCATCGCGAACTGCGGGTCGGTGACAAACAGGCGCTGCAGCCGCTCGTTGCTCACGGCGATGTGCAGCTTGTCGCTGGCCACGGCCAGCACCCGCTCGCGCACCAGGGCGTCCAGCGTCTGCGCGCGGGCCTCGGGCGAATCGAGCAGCTTGGGGTCGATCTCGGGCCGCTGCTGGCGCACACGCTGCGCCTGCTCCTGGTGCGAGGCATCCCACTCGGCCTGGGTGATCTTCTGCCCGTTCACATGGGCCACCGCGGCATTGGCGCCTTCGGTCATGCCCGAATAGCCCTGGATGCCGAAGACCACGAACGACGGCAGGATCAGGATCAGGATCAGGCCGAGGAACAGCCGGTTGTGCTTGCGGACGAAATCAAACATGGTGACAGCCTCGGGAGGGCACTGACAACGCCATGGCACGCCTTGCGGCAGCCGCGTGGCCGGATGATGCGGTGGTGGGTGCTGAGGGGTTCGAACCCCCGACCTACGCCTTGTAAGGGCGCCGCTCTACCAACTGAGCTAAGCACCCGCAACCCGGCATTGTCAGGCATCCGGGCGCCGCGCTTGGGCGGTGCCCCTGCCAGGCCGTCAGTTCAGTGCGTCTTTCAGGCCCTTGCCGGGTCGGAACTTCGGCACCTTGGCGGCCTTGATCTTGATCGCCGCGCCGGTGCGCGGGTTGCGGCCCGAGCGGGCGGCACGCTTGGTCACGGCGAAGGTGCCGAAGCCCACGATGGACACGCTGCCGTTCTTCTTGAGGGTGGACTTGACGCCGCCGATCATCGCCTCCAGCGCCCGCGTGGCGGCGGCTTTGGAAATGTCCGCCTGCGTGGCGATGTGGTCGATCAGCTCGGCTTTGTTCACGAAATCACTCCCTCTCGGTGCTGTCTCTTTGGTGCGCTTCGAGCCGGCCGGCTGGTGTTGCGGCGGGTGCTCGGGCACTTGTCGGGACACTGTATGGGCGGGCGCAGGATCAAGGATGGGCTGCGGTTCATTACAGCGGCCACCCCTGGCGGTGTCAAGCGCGCGCCGGGCAGTTTAGGTGGATTCACACCCCCCCAGCCCAGGGCTCGAAGGCATGGCAATCCCGGGGATGACAGACGGCGTGAAATCCTTTGCAGCCGCAGCTGCCATCAGCGCGATGGAGGCCGCAACACCAGCCCGACGCCGACGGCGCACAGCGCCATGCCGGCCCAGCCGGAGGCGGCCATGCGCTCGCCGAACAGCCACCAGGCCAGCAGCGCGGTGCAGGGGGGCACCAGGTACAGCAGGCTGGTGACGCGGGTGGCCGCGCCGCGCTGGATCAGCACCATCAGCAGCGAACTGCCGCCCAGCGTGAGCACCAGCACCGACCAGGCCAGCGCCACCAGCAGATCGGGATGCCAGACCAGCGTGCCCGGCTCCAGCCAGGCCAGCGGCGCCGACACCGCCAGCGCCGCGGCGATCTGCACGAAGTTGCCGGTGCGCACATCGGCTGGCAACACATGTTGCTTCTGGTAGAGGGTGCCGGTGGTGATGGACACCAGCGCCAGCAGCGCCAGCGCCAGGTTGGCCGGCGTCACCTCGCCCAGGTTGAGCTTGGGCCAGACCACGGTGACCAGCCCCGCCAGGCCCAGCAGCAGGCCGGCCCACTGCGTGGCGGTGACGGCCGGCTGCCCGGCCACCGCCACCCGGCTGACCCACAACGCGGTGAACAGCGGCTGCAGCCCGACGATCAGCGCCGTGGTGCCCGCCGGCATGCCCAGCTTCACGGCAGCCCACACGCCGCCCAGGTAGCCGGCATGCATCAGCACGCCGCTGACCGCCAGGTGGCCCCACTGCGCCCGGCCCTGCGGCCAGGGCGCCCGGGCCAGCGCGATCCACACGGCAAAGGCCAGCAGCGAGGCGGCATAGCGCCAGCTGAGGAAGGTGAGCGGCGGCGCATGCGGCATGGCCAGCCGGGCGACGACGAAGCCGGTGCTCCAGATCGCCACGAAGACCCAGGGCATCGCGGCCAGCCAGGCCAGCTGGCGGCCGCTGGCGGCGGCGCTCATCGGGCCTTGGCGCGGATCTCGGGCAAGGCGCGTTGCAGGTAGTACACCATCGACCAGATCGTCAGCACGCAGGCCACCAGGATCAGCACCGTGCCCCAGATGCGGGTGTCGATGACGCCGAACAGCGCGCCGTCGTAGAGCAGGAACGGGATGGCCGTCATCTGCGTGGCCGTCTTCAGCTTGCCCAGCATGTGCACCGCCACGCTGCGCGAGGCGCCGATTTGCGCCATCCATTCCCGCAGCGACGAGATCGCGATCTCGCGGCCGATGATGACCAGGGCCACCAGCACATGCACCCGGCTCAGGTCGACCAGCACCAGCAGGGCCGCACAGACCAGGAACTTGTCGGCCACCGGATCGAGGAAGGCGCCGAAGGCCGAGGTCTGGTTCAGCTTGCGCGCCAGCCAGCCGTCGAGCCAGTCGGTCAGCGCGAAGACCACGAACATCACCGACGCCACCAGGTTGCGGGTGGCGGCGTCCAGCGGCAGGTAGAACACACCGACGAGCAGCGGGATGGCGACGATGCGCGCCCAGGTCAGCAGTGTCGGCAGCGTGAGGAACATGGGGCCATTGTGCAGGACGGCCCTGCCAGCCCGCTGACGCTACAGGTCCAGCGTGCGCGGCTTGAAGCGGCGCTGGTTGTCGAACAGGAAGGTCTCGGTGAAGCGCCAGGGCCGCGGCAGGTGGCCGACGGCGCCGAACGGGGCCGCGCGCTGCACCGCATCGATGGCCAGCTGCACCGTGTCGGTGGCCTGGCCGGGCCGGCGCAGCACCTGGATGCGGCGCACGCTGCCGTCGCGGTTCAGCTCGACCTCCAGCACCGGGATCGCCAGCGCCGGCTGGTGCACCGGGCCGGTGTAGGTGCCGTCGGGGTTGAGTGCCAGGATGCGCAGCGCGGCCTGGTGGCGGTAGTCGTCCCAGTCACGCGCATGGCGCCAGGGCGGCGGCGCCGCGGGTGGGCGCTGGGCCTGGGCCGGCGGGGCGGCGGGCGGCTGCGCCGTGCTTGCCACCGGCGGCGCGGTGGCCGCGGGTGGCGCAGCCACCGGCGGTGCCGGCGTCTGGCTGCAGCCGGCGCACAGCAGCACGCCAGCCAGGCAGGCCAGCCTGCGGACGCCTTCCGGCGTCCGCAGTGCGGGCTCAGAGCCTGGCGGCTTGTATCGCCGCCAGGCCTTCGCCAGCCTGCGAACGCCTTCCGGCGTCCGCAGTGCGGGCTCAGTGCAGCGCACGGTAGATCGCCTCGGCCAGGTCATGCGACACCCCTTCCACGCTGCACAGGTCTTCCACACTCGCTGCCGCCACACCGCGGATGCCGCCGAAGCGCTGCAGCAGCTTGGCGCGCTTCTTCGGGCCGACGCCGGCGATGTCTTCCAGCTTGCTGCCGCCGGTGCGCACGCTGGCGCGCTTGGCGCGCATGCCGGTGATGGCGAAACGATGGGCCTCGTCACGGATCTGCGCGACCAGCATCAGCGCGGCCGAATCATGGCCCAGGTAGACCTTCTCGCGGCCGTCGGCAAACACCAGCTCTTCCAGGCCGACCTTGCGGCCTTCGCCCTTTTCCACGCCGACGATCAGCGACAGGTCCAGCCCCAGGCCGGCGAACACCTCGCGCGCCATTGCCACCTGGCCGCGGCCGCCGTCCACCAGCACCAGGTCGGGCAGGCGCAGGGCCTTGGGCAGCACGCTGTTGGCGGCATCGGCGGCCATCTCGCCGGCTTTCTGGGCGATGCCGCGGGCCTCGGCCACCTTGGCATAGCGGCGGGTCAGCACCTGGCGCATCGCGGCATAGTCGTCGCCGCCGGTGATGCCGTCGATGTTGAAGCGGCGGTAATCGGCGGGGCGCATCGCATGGCCCTCGTAGACCACGCAGCTGGCCTGGGTGGCCTCACCGGCGGTGTGGCTGATGTCGAAGCACTCGATGCGCAGCGCATCCAGGTCTTCCACCACCAGGTCCAGCGCCTCCACCAGCGCGCGGGTGCGCTCGCGCTGGCTGCCTTCTTCCGACAGCAGCCGCGCCAGCGCGATCTGCGCGCCCTTCTCGGCCATCTCCAGCCAGAGCTTGCGCTGCTCCCGCGGCTGGTGCTGGGCGGTGATCCTGCTGCCGGTCTGCTCGCCCAGCGCGGCCAGCAGCTCGGGCGCCACCGGGCAGCTCAGCACCAGCAGGCCGGGCGGTGCCACGCCCAGGTAGTGCTGGGCGATGAAGGCTTCCAGCACCTGCTGCTCCACCGTCAGCGCGCTGCTGCGCTCCTCGGCCTCGTCGGCGGTCAGTGCAGCGGCGTCTTCCACATGGGCGGGAAAGTAGGCGCGGTCGCCAAGGTGGCGGCCGCCACGCACCATCGCCAGGTTGACGCAGGCACGGCCGCCCTGCACCTTGACGGCCAGCACGTCGACATCGCGGTCGCGCACCGAGGTGAGGCTGCTCTCCTCCATGCTCTGCTGGTGCAGCACCCGGCTGAGCGCGCTGATCTGGTTGCGCACCTCGGCGGCACGCTCGAACTCCAGCGCATCGGCATAGGCCATCATCTGCGCCTGCAGCGTGCCGATCACCTCATCGGTGGCGCCGAGCAGGAAGCGCTCGGCGTTGCTGACATCACGGCCGTAGTCTTCCGGCGTGATCAGGCCCACGCAGGGGCCGGAGCAGCGGCGGATCTGGTACAGCAGGCAGGGCCGGCTGCGGTTGGCGTATACCGTGTCCTCGCAGGTGCGCAGCTTGAAGGCCTTCTGCAGCAGCAGGATGGTCTCCTTCACCGCCCAGGCGCCCGGGTAGGGGCCGAAGTAGGTGTGCTTGCGGTCCACCGCGCCGCGGTAGTAGGCGATGCGCGGGAACGGATGGCGCTGCAGCTTGAGGTACGGGTAGCTCTTGTCGTCGCGGAACAGGATGTTGAACTTCGGGTTCAACGTCTTGATCAGGTTGTTTTCGAGCAGCAGCGCCTCGGCCTCGGTGCGCACCACCGTGGTCTCCAGGCGGGCGATGCGCCCCACCATGTGGCCGATGCGAGTGCCGCCGTGGTCCTTCTGGAAGTAGCTGGCCACCCGCTTCTTCAGGCTGCGCGCCTTGCCCACGTACAGCACGTTGCCCTGGGCGTCGAAGTAGCGGTAGACGCCGGGCAGGCTGGGCAGCGCGGCCACCTCGGCCAGCAGGCGTTCACGGTCGGGCGCGGGCGCGCGCGCGGCCGAAGCGTCGGGCGTGTCGGTGTTCGCGGGCGTGTCGGGCGGGGTCATCGGTGGGCAGGGGCGGCGGTGTCGGATTCTGCCGCCGCGCCACAATTCCGCAGATGGAGCGCTGGCACTGGGATGTGTTCTGCCGGGTGATCGACAACTTCGGCGATGTCGGCGTCAGCTGGCGGCTCAGCAGCGCGCTGGCCGCCCGCGGCCACACGGTGCGGCTGTGGATCGACGATGCCAGCGCGCTGGCCTGGCTGGCGCCGGGTGGCGCGCCGGGTGTCACAGTGCAGGCCTGGGATGCGGCCGCGCAGGCCAGTGAGCCAGGCGACGTGGTCGTCGAAACCTTCGGCGCGGCGCCGCCCGATGGCTTTGTCGCCCGCATGGCCGCACAGCCGCAGCCCCCGGTGTGGATCAACCTCGAATACCTCAGCGCGGAGGCCTATGTGGAGCGCAGCCACGGCCTGCGCTCGCCGCGCTTCAGCGGCCCCGGCGCCGGCCTGGACACCTGGTTCTTCTACCCCGGCTTCACGCCGGCCACCGGCGGGCTGCTGCAGCACCCGCCGCCGCCCACCGCCGCCGCAGCCCGCGCCTGGCTGGCGCAGCGCGGCTGGGCGCCAGCCGACGGCGAACGCGCGGTGCTGCTGTTCGGCTATGCCAACCCGGCGCTGCCGGCCCTGCTGGCCGCGCTGGCCGGCCCGCCCACGCTGCTGTGGCTGCCCCAGGGGCCATTGCAGGCACAGCTGGCCAGCCAACCCCTGCCGCCGGGCCTGCGCGCACAGGCCCTGCCCTGGCTGCCGCAGACCGACTTCGACCAGCTGCTGGCCGCCGCCGACCTGGCCCTGGTGCGCGGCGAGGATTCCTTCGTGCGCGCCCAGCTGGTGGGCGCCGGTCCGGTGCTGTGGCAGATCTACCCGCAGAGCGACGGCGCCCATGCGTCCAAGCTGGACGCCTGGATGGACCGGCTGCTGGCCGGCGCGCCGGCGCCATTGGCCACCGCCGTGCGCCGGGCGCAGCGGCTGGTCAACGGCCTGGAGACGGCCGCCGACGACCAGCCGCTGGCCCTGCCCGACCTGGCCGCCTGGGCCGCACAACAGCGCCGCTGGCAGGCCGGATTGCACGCCCAGGCCGACCTGGTCACCCAGCTGCTGGCCTTCGCCGGCAGCCGGATGGCCATGAAATCCGGCTAAAATCGCGGGCTTTGCTTCACGCCGACCGGCGTCATTGTCGCCAGTCAAGCCCGCTGCGCACGTCGCAGCTCGGCTGGCCACCACCGGTCCACATCCCCGGGAACCCCCATGAAAATCGCTCAAGAAATCCGCGCCGGCAACGTCATCATGCAGGGCAAGGACCCGTGGGTCGTGCTCAAGACCGAATACTCCCGCGGCGGCCGCAACTCGGCCACCGTGCGCATGAAGCTCAAGAGCCTGCTGAACAACCAGGCCACCGAGACGGTGTTCAAGGCCGACGACAAGATGGACCAGATCGTCCTGGACAAGAAGGAGTGCACCTACACCTACTTCGCCGACCCGATGTACGTCTTCATGGACGGCGACTACAACCAGTTCGAGGTGGAAGCCGAGAACATGGGCGACGCCATCCAGTACCTGGAAGACAACATGCCGGTGGAAGTGGTGTTCTACGACGGCAAGGCCATCTCGGTCGAACTGCCCACCAGCGTGGTGCGTGAAGTGACCTGGACCGAGCCGGCCGTCAAGGGCGACACCTCGGGCAAGGTGCTCAAGCCGGCCAAGATCGCCACCGGCTTCGAGATCCCGGTGCCGATCTTCGTCGCCCAGGGCGACATGATCGAAATCGACACCCGCACGCACGAGTACCGCAAGCGCGTCTGATCACTCTCTGCGCTTGGCCAACAAGGGCACCTCGGTGCCCTTTTTGCTGCCCGCGCGGCGGTGATACCGTTCCTGCCATGGCCTTCGACTTCGACGCCGCGGTGCACCTGCCGCACCGCATGCAGCCCGGGCTGCGCCGGCTGGCGCCGGGTGCGCAGCAGCTCACGCCGCTGCGTCCGGGCCCGGGCGGCCCGGCGGGCCACCTGGGCGAGAAGCTGGCCGTGCTGGGCGCCCATGCCCCGCAGGCGCTGCTGGGCGCCACCGGTTTCGACCCCGGGCCGGCCCTGCAGGCCCTGGCCAACCACGCGGCCGCCGAGCATCCCCAGGCGCTGCAGATCGACGGCGGCCGATGGCATGCGCCCTGGCTGGGCTGGACGCTGGATGCCGACGAGCAGCCACAGGCCCATGGCGACGTGCTGCCCGAGATCGGGCCGCTGCTGCTGGCCATCGACCGCCCCTGGCGCCGCGCCGCGCTGCTGAGCCTGGCCTTCGCCGAGGACTTTGCGGTGGTCGACGGCGCCACCGGCACCCTGCCCTGGCTGGCGGTGGCACTGCCGTCGATGTGGGCGCCCGAGGAGAAGGTGGGCCGCAGCTTCGCCGAGGCCCATGCGCCGGTGGCCGACAACCGGCTGATCGTCGGCGCCGCGCCGCAGTTGGTGAAGCTGGTCACGTCGAGCGAGCCGTGGGAGCGCTTTGTCTGGACCCTGACCGCCCACCCCCGCCTGCACGGACATCCGCAACGGGTGGACCCCGCGCGCTGGGCCGCGGGGCTGGACGACGACCAGCTGGCCGCGCAGACCTGGTTCCGCACCGAGCGCCAGACCTTCATCCCGGTGCCCGGTGCGCGGCAGTCGGTGTTCACCATCCTGGTGAATGTGACGCCGCTGACCCGCGCCTTCGCCATGCCGGCCCAGGCTGCACGGGTGCACGATGCGCTGGCCTCGATGAGCGACGCGGTGCTGGACTACCGCGGCCTGACACGCGCCCGCCCGGCGCTGCTGCGCTGGCTGGCGCGGCAGTCGCAGCCGGTGTGAGCTGGGGCCCGCTGCAGCCGGCGCGCATCGACTTCAGCGATGCGCAGGTGCCCAGCGCACCCGATTTCGGCGACCTGTACCACGCCCGCGCCGGCGCACTGGGCCAGGCGCGCCATGTCTTTCTGGCCGGCAACGGCCTGCCCGGGCGCTGGGCCGGGCGCCGGCGCTTCGTGGTGCTGGAGACCGGTTTCGGCCTGGGCCACAACTTCCTGGCCACCTGGGATGCCTGGCAGCAGGACGCCCGGCGCTGCGACACGCTGTGGTACGTGGTCATCGAGAAGCACCCGCCGCGGCGTGACGACATGGCCCGTGCCCATGCCGCGTCGCCGCTGCCGGCGCTGTCCGCCGAGCTGCTGCGCGCCTGGCCGCCGCTGACACCCGACATGCACCTCGTCGACCTGGCCGGCGGCCGGGTGCGGCTGCTGCTGGCCTTCGGCGACATCGCCCAGGTGCTGCCCGAGCTGGTGCTGCAGGCCGACGCCTTCTACCTCGACGGCTTCGCGCCCGATCGCAACCCGGCCATGTGGGATCCCTGGCGCCTGCGCCAGTTGCCGCGCCTGGCCGCGCCCGGCGCCACCCTGGCCACCTGGAGCGTGGCCAGCGCGGTGCGCCAGGGCCTGCAGGCAGCAGGCTTCCAGGTGGAGAAGCGACCGGGCTGGGGCGGCAAGCGGGAGATGACCGCCGGCGTGTTCGCGCCCCGCTTCACGCCGCCGGCGCCACCCGGCCGCCAGCCGCTGACCGGCGTGCAGACGGTGGCCGTGGTGGGTGCCGGCCTGGCCGGCGCAGCCACCGCCGCGGCGCTGGCCCGCCGCGGCCTGGCGGTGCAGGTGATCGACCGGCAAGCCGGCCCCGCGCGCGAGACATCAGGCAACGCCGGCGGCTTGTTCCACGGCGTCGTGCATGCGCAGGACGGTGTCCACGCCCGCTGGCTGCGCGCCGCAGCACTGCAGGCGGCACGGGTGCTGCAGCCGCTGATCGACAGCGGTGCGGTGCCGGGCGCCATGCACGGCCTGTTGCGTGGTGAGCAAGCGCTGACATCCACAGCGATGCAGCAGCTGCTGGACAACCTGGCCCTGCCGCCCGACTACCTGCAGGTGCAGCCCCAAGGCGCGGGGGCCGCCTGGTTGTACCCCGGCGGTGGCTGGGCGGCGCCGGCAGCGCTGTCCGCCCATTGGCTGCAGCACCCAGGCATCGCCTGCCGCTGGGGAACCACCGTGCAGGCGCTGCAACCGACACCGGCCGGCTGGCGGCTGCTGGGTGCCGATGGCCAGGTGCTGGCCGAGGTGGATGCGGTGGTGCTGTGCAACGCCGCCGACACGCAGCGTCTGGCCGGCGCCGACTGGCCGCTGCAGACCGTGCGCGGCCAGACCACGCTGCTGCCGGCCGGCCTGCCGGGTGCACCCACCCTGCCCCGCCCAGTGGCCGATGCCGGCTATGTGCTGCCGCTGGCCGATGGCCGCCTGCTGTGCGGCGCCACGTCGCAGCGCGGCGATGCCGACCCCACGGTGCGCTGGGCCGACCACCAGCACAACCTGTCCACGCTGGCCCGGCTGACGGGCTGGTCGCCCCCGGCGAATGCAGGCCAGCTGGACGGCCGTGTCGGCTGGCGCCTGCTGGCCAGCGACCGCCTGCCGCTGCTGGGCCCGCTGCCGGCCGCGGGCACCGCATCCAGCCGCCCGGCCGACCAGCCGCGTCGGGTGCCGCGCCAGCCCGGGCTGGCCGTCTTCACCGCGCTGGGCTCGCGCGGCATCACCCAGGCGCCGCTGGGCGCCGACTTGCTGGCGGCCTGGCTGACCGGCGACCCGCTGCCCGTGCCGGCAGCGCTGGTGGATGCGCTGGACGTGGCGCGCTTCGGTTCCCGCGCGGTGCGGCGGGCGGCGCGGCCGTCAGTCGAATGACAGGCGCTGCACGCCGGTGGGCGTGCCCAGCAGGCACAGCCGGGCGCGGTGGCGGGCGAAGATGCCCACCGTCACCACGCCGGGCCACTGGTTGACCTCGGTCTCCATGGCCAGCGGGTCGCTGATCTGCAGGCCGCGCACGTCGAGGATCAGGTTGCCGTTGTCGGTGGTCACCCCGGCACGCACCGTGGCCACGCCGCCGTAGGCCGCCGCGAAACGCCGCGCCACCTGCGCCACCGCCATCGGGATCACCTCCACCGGCAGCGGAAAGCGGCCCATCACGTCCACCAGCTTGCTCTGGTCGGCGATGCAGACGAAGCGCTCCGCCAGGTCGGCCACGATCTTCTCGCGCGTCAGCGCCGCGCCGCCGCCCTTGACCATGTGGCCGCGGTGGTCGATCTCGTCGGCACCGTCGATGTAGACCGGGATGCGCTCGACCTCGTTGGCGTCCAGCACCCGGATGCCCAGCGCCTGCAGCCGCTGGGTGCTGGCCACCGAGCTGCTGACGGCGCCGGCGATGCGGTCCTTGATCGTGCCCAGCGCGTCGATGAAGCAGTTGACGGTGGAGCCGGTGCCCACGCCCACCACGGTGCCGGGCACCACCACATCCAACGCGGCGCGGCCCACCAGCGCCTTCAGCGCGTTCTGGGCATCCTGGGCCTTCAATTCATCCTGGTTCATGGCGCAAAACGGGGCGCTGCAGCCCCTCTGGGACAATCCGGGATTATGGCTTTGATCCCCTACGCGCTGACCCGCCCCTTCCTGTTCGGGCTCGACCCCGAGCGCGCCCATGAGCTGACGCTGGAATCCATCGCCACGCTGCAGAACACGCCGCTGCAATGCCTGTGGCAGCAGCCCCGGGTGGCCGACCCGGTCACCGTGGCCGGCTTGAAGTTCCCCAACCGCATCGGCCTGGCCGCCGGCCTGGACAAGAACGGCCGCTGCATCGACGGCCTGGGCGCGATGGGCTTCGGCTTCATCGAGGTGGGCACGGTCACGCCCAAGGGCCAGCCGGGCAATCCCAAGCCGCGCATGTTCCGCCTGCCGGCGAAAGATGCGCTGATCAACCGCCTGGGCTTCAACAACGAGGGCCTGGCGGCCTTTCTGGCGAATGTGCAGCGGGCGCGCAGCTTCCGCGCCGCGGGCGGCATCCTGGGCCTGAACATCGGCAAGAACGCCGCCACCGCGATCGAGGATGCCGCCAGCGACTACCTGGCCTGCCTCGACGGCGTGTACCCGCATGCCGACTATGTGACGGTGAACATCAGCAGCCCCAACACCAAGAACCTGCGCGCGCTGCAGAGCGACGAAGCGCTGGACGCGCTGCTGGGCGCGCTGCAGCAGCGCCGGCAGCAGCTGGCCAGGCAGCATGGCCGCCAGGTGCCGATGTTCGTGAAGATCGCGCCCGATCTCGATGAGGCGCAGGTCGGCGTGATCGCGGCCACGCTGCGGCACAACGGCATCGACGGCGTGATCGCCACCAACACCACCATCGCCCGGGAGGCCGTGGCCGGCCTGCCGCATGCCGACGAGGCCGGCGGCCTGAGCGGCCGGCCGGTGTTCGAGGCCAGCAACCGGGTGATCGCCCAGCTGCGGGCGGCGCTGGGCAGCGGCTACCCGATCATCGGCGTGGGCGGCGTGCTGAGCGGCCGCGATGCCCAGGCCAAGATCGCCGCCGGGGCGGACCTGGTGCAGGTCTACACCGGGCTGATCTACAAGGGGCCCGAGCTGGTGGCCGACTGCGCGCGGGCGCTGGCCGGCCCGGGCCGCTGATCAGAAGACCAGCGCCACGCCGGTCTTCTGCTGCAGTTCCTCCGGCGATACCCCGGGGGCCAGCTCCACCACCTTCAGGCCGGCCGGCGTCACGTCCAGCACGCACAGGTCGGTGATCAGGCGGTTGACCACCGCCTTGCCTGTCAGCGGCAGGGTGCACTCGGGCAGGATCTTCAGGTCGATGCTGCCGTCCTTCTTCTTGGCCACGTGCTCCATCAGCACCAGCACCCGGGCCACGCCGGCCACCAGGTCCATGGCGCCGCCCATGCCCTTGACCATCTTGCCGGGGATCATCCAGTTGGCCAGGTCGCCACGGGCGCTGACCTGCATCGCGCCCAGGATGCTCAGGTTGATCTTGCCGCCGCGGATCATGGCGAAGCTGTCGTGGCTGCCGAAGATGCTGCTGCCGGGCAGCGTGGTCACCGTCTGCTTGCCGGCGTTGATCAGGTCGGGGTCGACCTCGCTCTCGTCGGGGAAGGCGCCGATGCCGAGCATGCCGTTCTCGCTCTGCAGCCACACCTCGATGTCGGGCGACACGAAGTTGGCCACCAGCGTGGGCAGGCCGATGCCGAGGTTGACGTAGAAGCCGTCCTGCAGTTCCTGGGCCGCGCGGGCGGCCATCTGGTCATGGGTCCAGGCCATCTCAAACTCCCTTCGGGTTCTGCTTGGTGGTGCGCTTCTCGATGCGCTTCTCGGGCGTGGCATTCAGCACCAGGCGGCTGACGTAGATGCCGGGCAGGTGGATGCTGTCCGGGTCCAGGCTGCCGGTCTCGACGATCTCCTCCACCTCCACCACGCTGATCTTGCCGGCCATGATGACGGCCGGGTTGAAGTTGCGCGCGGTGCGGCGGAACACCAGGTTGCCGCTCTTGTCGGCCTTCCAGGCCTTGCCCAAGGCCACGTCGGGCACCAGGCTGCGCTCCATCACGTAGGTGTGGCCGTCGAACTCGCGCAGCTCCTTGCCCTCGGCCACCAGCGTGCCCACGCCGGTGCGGGTGAAGAAGGCCGGGATGCCGGCGCCGCCGGCGCGCAGCTTCTCGGCCAGCGTGCCCTGGGGCGTGAACTCCAGCTGCAGCTCGCCCGCCAGGTACTGGCGCTCGAACTCCTTGTTCTCGCCCACGTAGCTGCTGATCATCTTGCTGATCTGGCGCGTCTCCAGCAGCTTGCCCAGACCGAAGCCGTCGACACCGGCGTTGTTGCTGATGACGGTGAGGTTCTTCCTGCCGGAATCGCGCAGCGCGTCGATCAGCGCCTCGGGGATGCCGCACAGGCCGAAGCCGCCCACGGCCAGCAGCTGGTCGTCGGCGACGATGCCGTCCAGCGCTGCCGCCGCACTGGGAAAGATCTTGTTCATCGGGGAGGGCCCTTCGCTGAAGGTGGTGGGGGTGGCGCCGGCACGGGCACACAACCGGCCGGCGGCGCTGAGCGTACTGCTTAATGCATTACGTAGTCGTTACGTAAAATCGCCTAAACCCCCAGGAGCCCCGTGATGCCGGCCACGCCACTGACCGACCTGCCTGCGCTGCAGGCCATGCTGACCGACCTGGTGTCGCCCTGGGTGGCGCAGCTCGGCATGCGGGTGCTCAGCGCCAGCCCGGGCGAGGTGACGCTGGCCCTGCCCATCGTGCCGCTGCATGTGCATGTGGGCGGCGTGCTGTGCGGGCAGACGGTGATGGCCGCGGCCGACACTGCGATGATCCTGGCCATCAGCAGCCAGCTGGGCGGCTTCCAGCCGATGACCACGGTGCAGCTGCAGACCAGCTTCCTGCGCCCCATCGCCGGCAGCCGCACCGATGCCGCCGGCGAGGCCAAGGTCATCGGCCGGGTGCTGCGCCTGGGCAAGAACCTGGTCTTCGGCGAGATCGAGGTGCTGGACGCCGGCGGCAGGCTGGCCGCGCACGCCACCACCACCTACGCGCTGTTGTGACGCCTCCGGCGCTGGACTACCGGACGGCGTTCGATCTCGCGCCCATCGGCCTGGTGCTCAGCCGCCAGCGGCAGATCGTCGACTGCAACCGGCAGCTGCTGGCGATGTTCGGCGCCCAGCGCGACCAGCTGGTGGGCCAGAGTTTCGAGGTGCTGTACCCCAGCACCGATGAATTCGAGCGCACCGGCGCGCGCATCGTCGCCAGCCTGGATGCCCAGGGCTGGTATGCCGACGACCGGGTGATGAAGCGGCTGGACGGCCCGCAGCGCGGCACGCTGTTCTGGTGCCATGTCACCGGCCGGGCGCTGGACCCGGCGCAGCCGCATGCCGCCGGCATCTGGGCGTTCGAGGACCTGTCGGCCAAGCGCAAGCTGACGGTGGACTTCACCGCCCGCGAGCGCGAGATCGCCGCCCTGCTGATCGACGGCCTGACCAGCAAGCTGATCGGCAAGCGCCTGGGCATCAGCCCGCGCACGGTGGACGTGTACCGCGCCCGCCTGATGCGCAAGGTGGGCGCGGCCACCACGCCCGAGCTGGTGCACAAGCTGCTGGCGGGTTGAGCGCGGCGGCTGGATCCCGGGCGCTGGCGCGCTTAGCATCGCCTGGCCTCCACTTTTGTCCGGCACACCACCATGCGACGCTTCTACCATCGTCTGGCCGCCGCGGCCGCCCTGCTCCTGCTGGGCGGGCCGGCTCTGGCCGCCAGCGTCACCTGCCAGTCCCGCAACAACCAGCGCGAGGACTGCAGCTTGCGCGGCCGCGGCGAGGTGGTGCTGGTGCGGCAGATCAGCAAGACCACCTGCGTGAAGGGCCGCAACTGGGACGAGACGCGCCAGGGCCTCTATGTGACCGACGGCTGCGGCGGCGTGTTCGAGACCCGCGACGGCTGGAACGACCGGCCTGGCCAGGGCGGCGGCTGGGGCAATGGCGGCCATCCGAACCCTGGCGGCCCCAACGGCAACGGCCACGGCGACCTGGTGGGCGTGCGCGCCTCCAGCGGCGAATCGGAACTGCAGCGGCGCGGCTACCGCGAGACCCGCAACCAGAGCGCGCCGGGCGGCCGCTTCGTGTTCTGGCGCACGCCGCAGCGCGGCTGCATCGAGGTGCGGGTGGCCGATGGCCGCTTCCAGACCATCCGCCCGGTGAACAACAGCGAATGCGACAACGGCGGCCGTCCGCCGATGCCGCCGGACCGGCCATCGCATGGCGGGGGCCGCCCGCAGGCGCCGGACCCGGCGATGTGCATGATGCAGAACAGCAGCCAGGGCGCCACCGACGGCACCATCGAGCGCAGCACCGAGGTGCGCCCGGGCACCTGGGAGTTCGTGATCCGGATGTCGGGTGCGCGCTTCGTCTGCCGCACCGACAACCGGGGCCGCGTGATGTCGTTCAACCCCGGCTGAACCGCGGGCACACCGCCCTGCAGCCCGCCGGCGGGCCCTTGGCGGGCTACTTGCCCACCAGGTACAGCGAGATGGCCGGCACTGTGGCCACGATCGTCAGCCACACCACCATGATGATGATGAACGGGATCACGGCCTTGCAGATGACGGCAAAGGATTCCTTGAACGCCGCCATCGCCACGATCAGGTTCAGGCCCACCGGCGGAGTCAGATAGCCGATCTCCAGGTTGGCGATCATGATGATGCCGAAGTGGATGGGGTCGAAGCCCTTGGCCACGGCCAGCGGCTCCAGCAGCGGCGCCAGGATCAGGATCGCCGAGCCCGCGTCCATCAGGCAGCCCACGATCAGCAGCAGGATGTTGATCATGAACATCAGCATCCAGCGGTTGTCGATGGCGCTGACCATGTACTCGACCATCTGCTTGGGCGCGCCCGAGTGGTCAAGGATGGTGTTCAGGCTGCCCGCAATGCACAGCAGCGGCAGCAGCGTGGCCAGCAACCGGGTGGTCTCCAGCACCGTCTCGATCAGTTCCTTGCCGTTCATCGCCCGGGTGGCGAAGAAGTAGCGCAGGCCGGCCAGCCCGCCGGTGTCGGCCGGCCGCTCGGGCTGCTTCTCGCGCTTGTGCACGAAGAACTCGATCAACAGCGCATAGGCCAGCGCCACCGCGGCGGATTCGGTCGGGCTGAAGTAGCCCGAGTAGATGCCGCCGATGATGATGACCGGCAGCATCAGCGCGAAGATGCCGTCGGTGAACGACTTCCAGGCCTGCTGCAGCGTGTAGCGCTCGCGGCCGATCTTGCGGTTGACGGCAAACGAGTACATCGCGAACATGAACGTCAGCAGCAGGCCCGGGCCGATGCCGGCGACGAACAGCTGCGCGATGTTCCGCTCGGTCATGATGCCGTAGAGGATCAGCGGGATCGACGGCGGGATGATGATGCCCAGCGTGCCGGCCGAGGCCACCGCGCCCAGCGCAAAGCTCTTGCTGTAGCCGCGCGACACCATGGCCGGGTACATCACCGAGCCGATGGCCAGCATGGTGACGATGGACGAGCCGTTGATGGCCGCGAAGGCCGCGCAGCTCAGGATGCAGGCGATGCCCATGCCGCCCGGGATGGGCGAGGTGATCGTCGTCATGAAGCCGATCAGCCGCTGGGCGATGGTGCCGCGCGACATCACGTTGCCGGCCAGGATGAACAGCGGAATCGACAGCAGCACCTCGCGGTCGACCGTGAACCAGAAGTCCTGGATCAGGAATTCCAGCTTGCTGTTGGCGATGAAGACATGGATGTAGCCCGCCGCGACGGCGAACACCAGCACCAGGCTTTGCCGCAGCGCCAGCAGCGCCACGATCAGGACCAGCAGGATGAGCCAGCTCATGACGGCACCTCCGAGCGCGGCACGGGGCGCAGTTCCGGCCAGCGGGCGAATGCCAGGTGGCGCAGCGCCGACGACAGGAACATCCAGACCAGCACCAGCTGGATCGGCCACACCAGGATGGGGATGGCCATGCCACGCTCACCCAGCGCGGCCGAGCTCTGCACGAACTTCACCGCATACCAGGCCATGCCCAGGCAGATCACCGCAGACAGCACTTCACCGATGCGGTCGGCATGCGGCTCCAGTGCCTTGGGCAGCAGCTTGTCGGCAAACTGCGGCCGCAGGTGGCCACGCTCGGCCGTGACCAGGGCAAAACCCAGCAGCCCGGAAATCGCATTGCCCCACACCGCGAAGCGTTGGGCACCGAAGATGCCGTTGCCGAAGAACTCGCGGGCGAGCACGTCGGCCATCAGCGCCAGCGCGGTGGCGCAGAAGGCAGCGACGCAGATCGTCGCCTCCACCGTCCACAGCGCTTTCAAGAATTTCTGGACTGCTTGCATGGGTCATCCTGCAGAGCGTGGCATGGGGCGGCTCACTTGCCGCCGCTGGCGGCGTACTCGGCCTTGCCCTTCTGGATGGCAGCCCACAGTTCGGGCGCCCCCGGGCCCATGTCCTTGATCAGGGCCTCCTGGTTGGGCTGCACCAGCTTGCGCCATTCGGCACGCTGGGCGGCGGTCAGCTCATGCACGAAGCCGCCCTTCTTCTTGAACTCGTCCATCTTCGACACGAGCTCGTCGGCCACGGCCTTGCGCATGCGGACCACATCGGGCATCGACGCCTGCACCACCTGCTTCTGCGCCGGCGTCAGCGTTTCCCAGGCCGCCTTGTTGGCGACGATCACGCTGCCATGGTGCAGGTGTTGCGTCAGCACATAGTGCGGCGCGCTCTGCGCCGCCGGCGTGGTGACGTAGTACGGGAAGGGCAGGTCGGCCGCATCCACCAGGCCGCTCTGCAGCGCCGGGAACAGCTCGGACAGCGGCATCTGCACGCCGTTGGCGTTCAGCGAGGTCCAGAACATCTTGGACGCCGGCGACGGGGCGATGCGCACCTTCATGCCCTTGACCGAATCAGGCGTCAGGCAGGCCTTCTTGCAGACCACGTCGTTCCAGCCCACTTCGCCCAGGCCCAGCAGCACCAGACCCTTGGAATCGTAGATCTTGCGCAGCACCGGCAGCGCGAACTTGTCGGTGACGAAATCCTTCTCGGCCGTGCTGTTCCAGACGTAGGGCATGTTCAGCACCGCGGCCTCGGGCACCAGGCCGGAGGTGCCGGTGTAGGAGATGCTGCCGATCTCGATGCGGCCGCGCACCACCTGCTGCGTGGCTTCCTGCTCGCTGCCGATGAACAGGCGCTCGGCCTTGACTTCGCCCTTGGTGCCTTCGCCGATCTTCTGGGCCGTCTCGTCGACGAACGTGATCAGCACCGAGCCGGGCTGGGCGGCCGAGCCGACCTTCCAGGTTTTCTGTGCCAGGGCGGCGGAGCTGGCACAGGCCAGGCTCAGGCAGGTGAGGGACAGCGCAAGCAGCGATTTCATCGGCGACTCCAGTCGGGTGATGGATGGACGGTTTTCAGGAAGGACACAGGAAAATGCGGCCACGCGGGCCGCATCCAACCACTGAGGGGATGGTGGCAAACAGAGTGCGCTTTGCCACCGTCGGTTCAGACGATTCGCCCCAGGGTCTTCCCGAGCCCCGGGGCGGTGCCCGGCCTCACTTCTTGCCGAACTTCTCGGCCCAGGCCTTCTTGCCGTTGTTCAGCGCGTCCATCACTTCCTGCGCCTTGCCGCCGATGGCCTGCACCATCTCGGCCTGGCCCGGGCGGATGACGGCGGCCCAGGCCTCGCGCTGGGCGTCGGTCAGCTGGTGCACGAAGCCGCCCTTGGCGACGAATTCCTTCATCTTCGGGCCCTCGGTGTCGGCCACCTGCTTGCGCGCCCAGTTGGCGTCGGGCAAGGCCTTCAGCAGCTTGGCGCGCAGCTCGGGCTTCATGCCGTCGAACAGGCCCTTGTTGATGATGAAGGTGCTGGGATGGTGGTAGTGGCGCGTCAGCACATAGTGCGGCGCGCTCTGGGCGGCCGGCGTGGTGACGTAGAACAGGAAGGGCAGGTCACCGCCGACCACCAGGCCGCTCTGCAGGCCGGGCCAGAATTCGGTCAGCGGCATCTGCACGCCGTTGGCGCCCAGCTGCTTGAACACGATGCGCGAGGCCTGTGACGGCGACACCCGCATCTTCTGGCCCTTCAGGGAATCAGGCGTCAGGCAGGCGTTCTTGCAGACCATGTCGTTCCAGCCGACGTCGGCCACCAGGATCAGCTCCAGGCCCTTCTCGGCATACAGCTTCTTGGCCACCGGCAGGCCGAAGTTGTCGGTCACCCAGGCGCGCTCTTCGTCGTTGCGCCACAGGTAGGGGGTGTTGAACACCGCGCCCTCGGGCACCAGGATCGAGCCGCCAGCAAACGACGAGGCGCCCAGCTGGATGCGGCCGCGCACCACCTGCTGGTGCATCTCCTGCTCGTTGCCGATCAGTTGGTACTCCAGCTTCAGCTCGTTGCCCGAGGCCGCGTTGAAATCGTTGATGAACTTCATCACGATGTCGTAGAGCACCGAGCCGGGCTGGGCGGCGGTGCCCAGCTTCCAGGTCTCCTGCGCGCTGGCGGGGGTGGCGGCCAAGGCCGTCATCAACGACAGGCCAGCGGTCAGCATCCATCTTCTGAGGGTCTTCATGCATGTCTCCTATCAGTGGGAACAAACGGGTCGGGTCGCAAGACGTTGCGTGATCGCCCCGGCCTGGGCAATCCGCGAAAACCAGCGCCGCTGGAAAACCAGGAGCCGCGGCGCACTGGTCAGAACTTGTTCGGCCCCATGTAGCCGAACAGGAAGCCGGCCACCTTGCGCATCTGGATCTCTTCGGACCCTTCGGTGATGCGGTAGCGGCGGTGGTGGCGGTAGATGTGCTCGAACGGCTTGTGCCGGCTGTAGCCGATGCCGCCGTGCACCTGCATGGCCCGGTCGGCCGCTTCGCAGACCAGGCGGTTGGCCCAGTAGTTGCACATCGAGACCTTGTCGCTGAGCTTCTTCTCCACCTCGGGGTGGGGCATCTGGTCCATCTCCCAGGCGGTCTTGCGGATCAGCAGGCGCAGCATCTCCACTTGCGTGGCCAGCTCCACCAGCGGAAATTGGATGCCCTGGTTGCGGGCCAGTTCCTCACCAAAGGGTTTCCTCTCACGCGCGTAACGCACGCTCTCGGCCACGCAGAAGGCCGCCGCGCCCAGGCTGCTGGCCGCCTGGCGGATGCGGTTCTCGTGCACGAAGCTCTGCGCCAGCGGCAGGCCGCGGCCCTCCTCGCCGAACATCGCATCGGCGGGCACCCACACGTTGGTGAAGCTCACCCGCGGGTGGTCGGTGGGCATGTTGAAGGTCCAGAGGTATTCCTCGATCTTCACGCCCGGGCTGTCGCATGGCGTCAGGAAGCAGGTGATGCCCCGCGCATCGCCCGGCTGGCCGCTGGTGCGGGCGAACAGCGCGCAGTGGGTGGCGGTGTGCATGCCGGTGGTCCACATCTTCTCGCCGTTGATCAGCCAGCCGTCCACGCCGTTGCGGGTCTCGCGCACCGCCTTGGTCTCCATGTGGGTGGCGTCGCTGCCGTGGTTGGGCTCGGTCAGGCCGAAGGTGATGCGGGTCTTGAACTCCAGCTGGCCGGTGATGAACTTGTCCTTCTGCGCCGGCGTGCCGAAGTCGCGCAGCATCACGATGATCGGGAAGTTGCCGACCACCGAATGCTCGTTCTGCAGATCGTTGAACAGGCCCAGGCCCTTGCTGGCGAGGTGGTCGCGGATCACGCTCATCCAGAGGTTGCCGATGGCCTGGCCGCCGAATTCCTTGGGCAGGCTCAGCCGGTAGAAGCCGGCCTTGTCGGCGATCTTCTTGCACTGCTGCAGCAGCGCCTCCCATTCAGGGCGCGGCAGGCCGCCGTTGTCGAAATCGGTGCGCGCCCATTCCCGGCGGTGGTCGAAGAAGCGCTCGTTGTCGTCCTTCGCCTGCAGCGGCTTGATCTCCTGGTCGATGAAGCGGTCGAGGTTCTTCAGGAACTCGGTCAGCTCGTGGGGCAGGTTGAAGTCCATGGTGTCTCACTCCGGGGTGGGTTGGGCAGGGTCGGCGCGCAGCTGCACGGCGCGGCGGTAAGGGGCATAACTCGGCTGGTCGATGGCCAGCTTGTCCAGCGTGCTGGCCCACAGGTGGGCGCGCAGGGCCGGGTCCTGGTCGTCGATGGCGCCGCTGCGGATGGCCAGCGCCAGGTCGGTCGCCAGCGCGTCGGGCGGACCGCGGTGCTGCAGCAGCGCCTGCAGGCGGTCGGCCGCGGCGGCATCGGCGGCGGGGCCCAGGCGCATCTCGCGGGCGGCCAGGTCCACCGCATTGGCGGCCACCCGGGCCTGGAAGGCGGCGTTGCCCTGCAGCTGCGGCTGCAGCACCTCGCGCAGCAGCGTGGCCACGGCGTCGAGCAGCGCGGGGCCGCGGGGGTGGTCAAGCACAGGCATCCTCCGAATCCAGCAGCCGCAGCAGGTCGACCTGGTTCTCGGACACCCGCCGGGCGATCATGGCGCGCTCGACCGACGGGTCGCGCCCGCTCTCGAACCAATCCCGCATGCCGGCGCAGCCCAGGCCCCAGCGCAGGCTGCCGGCGGCCTGCCACCAGCGCACCCGCTGCGGATCGACCGCCTCGCCGGTGGCCTGCTGCCAGGCGGCAAAGAGTTCGGCACGCTGGCCCAGGCCGGCCACCGGCTGGGTGATCTGGCCGAAGCGCCAGGGCGGCAGGCAGACCCAGGCCAGGTCCTCGGCCGGGTCGCCCAGGTGGGCGATCTCCCAGTCGAGCACGGCACGCAGGCCTTCTTCACCGACGATCACATTGCCCAGGCGGTAGTCGCCATGCACCAGGTGCAGGCGCGCCGGCTCGGCGGGCAAGTGGCGCTCCAGCCATTTCAGCGACCACTCGAACACCGCATCGGGCTGGGCCATCGCATGGCAGCGGCGCGTCAACGCCTCCAGCGTGGCGGCGGTGCTGCGCACCGGCAGCGCCGGCAGCCTGTCCAGTGGCTGGCGGTGCAGCGCACCGGCCGCGGCGCCCAGCTGCTGCACCAGCACGCGGCGGGCCTCGGCATAGGGCGCATCGCGCTGGATCTTGCGGGCAATGGTCTCGCCGGCAATGCGGCGCATGATGAAGCCGTCGCCGATGCCGTCGGCCGGCTGCAGCGTGTGCAGCACCTCGGCCACCGGCACGCCGCTGCCGGCCAGGCCGCGCACCAGCTCGGCTTCCAGCGTCAGCGACAGCGATTCATTGCCGCGCAGGCCGCCCGGCGAGCGGCGCAGGATCAGGCCGTGCTGCACGCCACCTTCGCCCACTCCGTCGAACGACCAGGTCTGCAGCGTGGCGCCGGCCGACAGCCGCTGCAGCCCGGCGCAGCGCTGCACGCCGGGCAGCAGCCGCGGCAGCAGCGCATCCAGCCCGGCCTGCAGGGCGGCGGCACCGCCCGGGTCGGCGCTCATGCCTGCGGCCACCACGGCACCTGCGGTGGCATGTCGGTCGACACCTTGCCGGGGAACTGCGGCGCGCGCTTCTCCAGGAAGGCGGCCACGCCCTCGCGCACATCCGGACCGGCGCCCAGGTGCACGTTGATGGCGGCATCCACGCCCAGCGTGCCCCAGGGCGCCGGCTCGGCGGACAGCCGCCAGAGCATCTGGCGGGTGACGGCCACTGCCACCGGCGCGGTGTGGTCGGCGATCTCGCGGGCGATCTCCATGGCCTTGGGCAGCAGCGCCTCGGGCGCCAGCGGCTCCTCGATCAGGCCGCCGTGCGCGGCCTCGGCGGCGTCGAACACGCGGCCGCTGTAGCACCAGCGCAGCGCCTGCGGCAGGCCCACGATGCGCGGCAGGAACCAGCCGCTGCCGGCCTCGGGCACCAGGCCGCGGCGGGTGAACACGCAGCCGTAGCGCGAGGTGCTGCTGCCCAGGCGGATGTCCATCGGCAGCGTCATCGTCAGGCCCACGCCCACCGCCGCGCCGTTGATGGCGGCGATGCTCGGCTTGCGGCAGTGGAAGATGGCCTCGATGAAGCCGCCGCCCTGGCGCGGCGCGGCAGCATCCTTGCCGGCATCGCCGAACAGCTTGTCGGTGTCGCCGAAGCTGCCGGCGCCGTCGGAGATGTCGGCCCCGGCGCAGAAGGCGCGGCCGGCACCGGTGACGACGACCACCCGCACCGCATCGTCGGCATCGGCGCGCTGGAAGGCGGCGGTGATCTCGCGGCCCATCTGCGCGGTGTAGGCATTGAGCTTGTCGGGCCGGTTCAACGTGAGCAGCAACACCCCCGCGTCCAGCGTGGTGGTGGTCTGCGGCGGGGCGGTCGGGTCCATCGGCGCTCCTGTCTCCTGCGGTTTGAAACCGTCGTGTCATTCGGCGATGACTGCGCCGCATCATCCGGTGCAGCCGGCGCGCCGTGATGTCTCGTGAGCGACGGAAGCGCACGGCGGCCGCATCGCACACTGCCCGCTGCACCCCGCACCGAGGACACCCATGGACTTCGACTTCTCGCCCGACCAGCAACAGCTGAAGGACCAGGCCCGCCGCTACCTGAGCGACCACTGCAGCTCCCAGGCGGTGCGCGCCGTGCTGGACGGGCCGCAGAGCCACGACACGGCGCTGTGGAAGGGCCTGGGCGAGCAGGGCTACCTGGGCGCGGCCATTCCGGATGACCTGGGCGGCAGCGGCGCCGGCTACCTGGAGCTGTGCGTGGTGGCCGAGGAACTGGGCCGCGCGGTGGCGCCGGTGCCGTTCTCGTCGTCGATCGGCCTGGCCGCCGACCTGCTGCTGCGCGCCGGCACCGATGCCCAGAAGCAGCGCTGGCTGCCCGGCCTGGCCAGCGGCGCGCTGATCGGCACGCTGGCGCTGGCCGAGCAGCCCGGCCGGGTGCAGGCCGGCCGCATCGCCAGCAGCGTGCAGCGCGGCCGGCTCAGCGGCAGCAAGCAGCCGGTGGCCGACGGCGCCATCGCCGACATCGCCATCGTCGCCACGCGTGATGGCGCGGGCGACGCGCTGTCCCTGCACATCGTCGACCTGACGAGCGCCGGCGTGCAGCGCACCGCCCTGCCCGGCATCGACCCCACCCGCAGCCAGGCGCAGATCAGCTTCACCAACGCCGAGGCCGAGCCGCTGGGCGCGCCCGGCGCCGGTGCTGCGCTGGTGGCCAGCGCGCTGGACCGCGCCGCGGTGCTGATGGCCTTCGAGCAGGTGGGCGGCGCCGACAAGGCGCTGCAGACCGCCTGCGACTATGCGCAGGAGCGCTTTGCCTTCGGCCGGCCGATCGCCAGCCTGCAGGCCATCAAGCACATGCTGGCCGACATGTACGTGTCGGCCACGCTGGCCCGCAGCAACGCCCTCTACGGCGCCTGGGCGCTGAGCTGCGATGCGCCCGAGCTGGCCGAGGCCGCCGCCACCGCCCGCGTGAGCGCCACCCAGGCCTACCAGCACTGCGCCCGCAACAACATCCAGGTGCACGGCGGCATGGGCTTCACCTGGGCCTTCGACTGCCACCTGCACTACCGCCGCGCCAACCTGCTGGCACTGCAGCTGGGCAGCCTCAGCGAATGGGAAGACCGCCTGGTCGGCCACCTGGTGGCCAAGCGCAACGCGGCCTGAACGGCGGAACAAGGAACACACCATGAACTTCGACGACACCCCCCAGGAAGCCGCGTTCCGTGCCGAGGCCCGTGCCTGGATCGACGCCAACGCCCCCAAGCACCTGCATGCCGCGCTGGCCGCGGCCGGCTACGGCCAGAGCCCGCTTCCGGGCGGCGATGCCATCGCCGAGAGCAAGGCCTGGCAGAAGAAGAAGCGCGACGCCGGCTGGGCCTGCCTGCAGTGGCCGAAGGAATACGGCGGCCGCGGTGCCAGCCCGATCGAGCGGGTGATCTGGCAGCAGGAGGAAGGTGTGTACGGCAAGCTGGCCGGCATCTTCCTGATCGGCCAGGGCATGATCGCGCCCACCCTGATGGCCTTTGCCGAAGAGCGGCACAAGCAGCGCTTCCTGCCGCCGCTGGCCTCGGGCGAGGAGATCTGGTGCCAGCTGTTTTCAGAGCCGGTGGCGGGCTCGGACCTGGCCGGCCTGCGCACCAAGGCCGAGAAGGTGGGCGACGAGTGGGTGATCAACGGCCAGAAGATCTGGACCAGCGGCGCGCACTACAGCGACCACGGCATGATCCTGACCCGCACCGACCCGAACGTGGCCAAGCACGACGGCCTGACCATGTTCTTCTTCGACATGAAGAGCCCCGGCGTGGAAGTGCGGCCGATCAAGCAGGTCAACGGCCAGTCGGGCTTCAACGAGGTGTTCTTCACCGACCTGCGCATCCCCGACCACCAGCGCCTGGGCGCGGTGGGCCAGGGCTGGAAGGTCTCCCTGACCACGCTGATGAACGAGCGCATGTCCATCGGCGCGGGCATGCCCACCGGCTTCCCGGAGATGCTGGACTTCTGCTGCGAGTTCGACACCGGTGACGGCCTGGCGGTCGACGACCCCGCCGTGCGCAGCAAGCTGGCGCAATGGGCCGTGCGCACCAGCGGCCTGAAGTACACCGCCTGGCGCAGCATCTCGGCGCTGAGCCGTGGCCAGATCCCCGGGCCGGAGAACTCGATCGGCAAGCTGGTGGCCGGCACCACGCTGCAGGAGATCGCGGCGTTCGCGATGGACCTGCAGGGCCCGTCGGGCGTGCTGGTGGATGCGGCGCAGCCCACCGCGGCGGCGCGCTTCCAGGCGATGCTGCTGCGCTCGCCGGCCACCCGCATCGAGGGCGGCACCGACGAGATCCTGCGCAACATCATCGCCGAGCGGGTGCTGGGCCTGCCGGCCGACATGCGCGCCGACCGCGGCATGCCGTTCAACCAGATTCCGACGCGGACGCGCTGAACCGGCCGCCGCCGGGCGCGGTGCTCAGGCGGGCTTGGTCTCGCCGGGCGCCTCGATGCCCAGCTCGCCGGCCATGCGCAGCACCAGGGCGCGCAGCTCGGCCAGCTCGGCCCCTTGGCGCGACAGCTCGGCCTTCAGCGCCACCAGCTCGCCGACGCTGATTGCATCCTCGTCGCTGCCACCGCCGCCGGCGGCGCGCTCGGCGGTCATCTGCACCTCGCCGCACAGCAGGTGGGCCCAGCGCGGCTCGCGCGCGCCGGGCGCACGCGGCAGCAGCACCGCGCGTGGCGGGTAGCGGTCGGCCAGCTCGTTGAGGAAGCCCTCGACGCTGGAGATGTCGGCAAAGCGGTGCAGCCGCTCGGCATTGGCGCGCAGCTCGGCCACCGTCTGCGGGCCGCGCAGCATCAGCACCGCCAGCAGCGCCGCCGCGGCGCCGGGCACGTTGAGGCCACGGGCGGCGTTGTGCTCGTACTTGCTGACCCGCCCGCCGCTGGTCTCGAAGACCAGGCTCTGGCTCTTCAGCCCATCGATGGCGGCCAGCACGTCGGACTCGCTGGCGTTGAGCACTGGATCACGCGCCGTCTTCTGGTTGCAGCCGGCCACCAGGCTGTTCAGGCTCAGCGGGTAGGTGTCGGGCACGGTGGCCTGCTTTTCCACCAGCACGCCCAGCACGCGGGCTTCCAGGGGCGTCAGTGCACGCGCCATGTCGGATCCCGATCAAACACCGAAGCCATCGTCCGCGGACAGGATGGCACCGTTGATGAAGTGGCTCTCGTTGGCGCACAGCATCATCAGCGCGGCGTCCAGGTCGGCCGGCTTGCCCACGCGCTTGCGCGGGGTCATGTTCATCAGCTTCTGGCCGGCCTCGGTCTGCCAGTGGTGGTGGTTGATCTCGGTGTCGATGTAGCCCGGGCAGAGCGCATTGACGTTGATGCCGAACTTGCCCCACTCCAGCGCCATCGCGCGGGTCATGTGGATCACCGCGGCCTTGCTCATGCAGTACACGCCGATCTGGCTGAGCACCTTCATGCCGGCCATCGAGGCCACGTTGACGATGCGCCCACCGGTGAAGGTGCCGGGCGCGGCGCCGCGGCTGCGGGCGATCATGCGCTTGGCCACCTCCTGCGCCACGAAGAAGGCGCCACGGGTGTTGGTGCCCATCACGTAGTCGAAGTCGTCCGGGCTCACGTCCACCAGCTTCTGGGTGGTGCTGACGCCCGAGTTGTTGACCAGGATGTCGATGGTGCCCATCTCGGTCTCGGCATGGGCCACGGCCGACTTGATGCTGTCGGGGTCGGTCACGTCCAGTTCGACCACGTGGGCGTCGCCGCCTTCCGATTCGATCTCGGCGCGCAGGCTCTTGAGCCGGTCGGTGCGGCGGGCGGCCAGCACCACGGCGGCGCCCGACTGGCTGAGGGTGCGGGCGAAGTGGGCGCCCAGCCCGCTGGAGGCGCCGGTGACGAAGGCCACGCGGCCGGAAAGATCGATGTTGTAGCTCATGGTGGAAGCCCCGTCGGCGCAGCGCCGATCAGCGGTGGAGAAACGGTGGATGGCCCGCCAGGCCGACGCCGGCAGCGCGGCCATCCCGCCTGCAAATCACGATAGCACGCCCCCCTGCAGCGGCAGGCGCGGACCGCTGCCGCCGCTGGCGCGCAGCATGGCCAGCCAGTCGTCCACCGGCATCGGCCGCGCGAAGTGGTAGCCCTGGAACTCGTCCACGCCCATGGCGGTCAGCGCGGCCAGCTGCTGGGCCGTCTCCACGCCCTCGGCCACGGTGCGCATGCCCAGCACCTTGCACAGCTGCACGATGCTCTCCAGCAGCCGGCTGGCCGCCGGGTCGCGCTCGATGTCCATCACGAAGCTGCGGTCGATCTTGACCTTGTCGAACGGCAGGTGGCGCAGGTAGCTCAGCGACGAGTAGCCGGTGCCGAAGTCGTCCAGCGCCAGGCTGAAACCGTGGCTGCGCAGCCGGTGCAGCATCGGCGTGACGATGTCCATGTTGTGCACCAGGGCCGATTCGGTCAGCTCCAGCTCCAGCATGGCCGGCTTGACGTTGTAGCGGCGGCAGGCATGCAGCAGCAGGCCGTCCAGCCCGGGCTGCAGCAGCTGCTTGGGCGACAGGTTCACGGCCACCGGCAGCGCATGGCCCAGCTCGGCGCAGGCGGCCGCCAGCTGGGCGGCGGCATGGGCGGCATGGCGGCCCATCAGCTGGATCAGGCCCACCTTCTCGGCCAGCGGGATGAACTCCACCGGCGAGACGCTGCCGAAGGCCTCGGTGGTCCAGCGCATCAGCAGCTCGGCGCCCACCGGGCGGCCGGAGGCGTCGACCTTGGGCTGGGCCACGAAGCGGAAGCCGTTGCGGTCGGTGTCGATGCGCAGCAGGCTGGTCATGCGCACCCGGCGCTGGGCATCGCCGTCCAGGCTGCCATCGAAGAACACCAGACAGTTGCGGCCGCGTTCCTTGCCGGCGTACATGGCCGAGTCGGCCTTGCGCAGCAGCACGCTGAAGTCGGTGCCGTCCTGCGGCGCCAGCACCGCGCCGATGGTGGGGGTGATGCGCACCTCGTGCAGGCCGACGTCGAAGCGCCCGGCCAGCGCCGCCAGCACCACCTGGGCCGAGGCGCGCACCTCGGTGTCGCCGCTGCCCGGGGCCAGCACCACCAGGAACTCGTCGCTGCCCCAGCGCGCCAGGAAGGCGTCTTCCGGCAGGCTCTTGCGCAGCCGCTGGCCCACCAGGGCCAGGATCTGGTCGCCATGCTCGTGGCCGTAGGAGTCGTTGATCTCCTTGAAGCCATCCAGGTCGATGAACAGGATGCCGAACTGCGGCTGCGGCACCGCCAGCGCCTCGTCGATGCGGAACTGCGCCGCCAGCCGGTTGGGCAGGCCGGTCAGGTCGTCGACCATGGCCATGCGCTGCAGCCGGGCCTCGGTCTGGCGTTGCTGGCGCAGGTCATGCAATGCCACCAGGTAGCAGTGCCGCCGGCCGTCGCTGGCCAGCACCGCGGTGATCGACACCTCCACCGGCACGGTGCTGCCGGCCTCGTCCACCCGCATCGCGCGCTCGCTGCGCCACATGCCGTCGGTCAGCACCTGCGCCAGCACGCTGTCGTCGATCTGCAGCCACTGGCGCAGGTCCGAGCCCGGCATCAGGCCGCTGTCCTCGCCGGCCAGGCGCACCAGCGCCTCGTTGACCTCCAGCACCAGCCACTGCGGGTCGATCACCGCCATCGCGTCGCGGGTGCTGCTGAAGGCATGGGCCATCAGGCGCAGGGATTCCTCGGCGTCGCGCTGGGCAGTCACGTCCTTCAGCGTGCCCAGCACATGCCGGGCCCGGCCCTGGCTGTCGCGCTCCAGCGCCCGGCCACGCACCCGCAGCCAGCGCACCCGGCCGTTGGCGTCGGGGATGCGGAAGCTGACATCGATGTCGGGATGGGCGCCGCGCAGGTGCAGTTGCCAGGCCAGGCGCATGGCCGGCATGTCGTCGGGATGGGCGCGGCCGAGGAACTCGTCCAGCGACATGCCCAGGGCGACACCGCCGAACGGTGCATCCGGGCCCTCGGCGGCATCCACCCGCACCTGGCCGGTGGCGGCCTGCCATTCCCACACGCTCTCGCCGCTGGCCCACAGCGCCAGTTGCACCCGCCGTTCGGCGGTGGCAGTCGCCGGCAGCAGTTCGGGCGGTTCGGGCGGGGTCAGACGCATCGTGGATGGCGGGCGGGCATGGGGGGATCGCCGGTCTGACAGACCCCGGCACCGTCACGAGCCTACTGCAAGCCCGGTGCACCCAAGCGGCGAACTGCGCCGGAAACTGCCTGCAAGCCGCTGCTTCGGCCATGCTGCGCGCGGGCTGGCTGCCACGCAGCGGACACGCCGATCAAAAAAGCACGACCGTGCTATTTTCAGGTGCCGCGGGTTAGAATGCCGGGTTGTTGCCGCCGCAGGCCCCGGGCCGCCGGCCAGACCCCACCACACAGGAACATCGGGATGACACCGCAGGAGATCTTGGCCCAGTTCGGCCCGCGCGAGGCCATGGAATACGACGTGGTGATCGTCGGCGGCGGCCCCGGCGGCATGGCCACGGCCATCCGCCTGAAACAGGTGGCGGCCACCCAGGGCCGCGAGATCTCGGTGGTGGTGCTCGAAAAGGGCAGCGAGCCCGGCGCGCACATCCTGTCGGGCGCGGTGATGGACCCGATCGCCATCAACGAGCTGATCCCGAACTGGCGCGATCTCGGCGCACCGCTGCACCAGCCGGTCACCGGGGACCAGCTGCTGCAGCTGACGGCCGACGGCACCGCCACCATCCCCGACTGGCTGATGCCCACCTGCTTCCACAACGAGGGCAACTACGTCATCAGCCTGGGCGCGGTGGTCAAGTGGCTGGGCGAGCAGGCCGAGGCGCTGGGCGTCGAGGTGTTCCCCGGCTTCACCGGCGCCGAGGTGCTCTATGACGACCAGGGCCGGGTGCGCGGCGTGGCCACCGGCAACCTGGGCCTGGGCAAGGACGGCGAGCCGACCGACAACTTCCAGCTCGGCATGGAGCTGCTGGGCAAGTACACCATCTTTGCCGAAGGCGCCCGCGGCCACCTGGGCAAGCAGCTGATCGCCAAGTACAAGCTCGATGACGGGCGCGATCCGCCCAGCTTCGCCATCGGCATCAAGGAGCTCTGGGAAGTGCCGGCCGACAAGGCCCAGCCCGGCCTGGTGGTGCACACCAGCGGCTGGCCGATCGAGGACGGCAGCTTCGGCGGCGGCTTCCTCTACCACCTCGAAGGCAACAAGGTCACGCTGGGCTATGTGCTGGGGCTGGACTACCAGAACCCCTGGATGAGCCCGTTCGAGGAGATGCAGCGCTGGAAGACGCACCACGCCATCCGCGCCCACATCGAAGGCGGCAAGCGCATCAGCTACGGCGCCCGCGCCATCAACAACGGCGGCCTGCAGAGCCTGCCCAAGCTGGTGTTCCCGGGCGGCGCGCTGATCGGCTGCGACGCCGGCATGCTCAACGCCGCCCGCATCAAGGGCAGCCATGCCGCCATCAAGACCGGCATGCTGGCCGCCGAGGCCGTGGCCGAGGCCCTGGCCGCCGGCCGCAGCCACGACGAGCTGAGCGCCTACCCGGAAGCCTTCGAGAAGAGCTGGCTGCATGCCGAGCTGATGCAGACCCGCAACTTCAAGCCCTGGTTCAAGAAGGGCCACCTGGTGGGCACGCTGATGACCGGCATCGAGCAGTGGCTGATGCCCAAGCTGAACTGGGTGCCGCCCTGGACCATCCGCAACAGCGTGCCCGACCATGCCAAGCTGAAGCCGGCGGCCGACTGCCTGCAGATCGTCTATCCCAAGCCCGACGGCAAGCTGACCTTCGACCGGCTGAGCTCGGTGTTCGTCAGCAACACCAACCATGAAGAGAACCAGCCAGCGCACCTGACGCTGAAGGATGCCAGCGTGCCGGTGGGCATCAACCTGGCCAGGTTCGCCGGGCCCGAGAGCCGCTACTGCCCGGCCGGCGTCTACGAGTTCGTCAAGAACGACGACGGCAGCGACCGCCTGCAGATCAACGCGCAGAACTGCGTGCACTGCAAGACCTGCGACATCAAGGACCCGACGCAGAACATCGTCTGGGTCACGCCCGAGGGCGGCGGCGGTCCGAACTACGCCGGGATGTAACGGGGCCAGACCGCCTGCTGGGCGGACTGGCGCGGGAACAGCCCTGTTTTCCGGGCTTTGATGCCGGCTTGGCGCCACGGGGTGGCGCCAACAATCCGGGCACATCATGAAAGCGCCCCGCCTCCACGAGCTGACGGCGCGTGTGGTGGCCTGGCACAACCGCCACCCGCTCGCACGACGCATCGATGCCTCGCAGGTGCACAGCATCGGCGAGGTGGTGCTGCCGTTCGCCAGCGCCCAGCCGCTGGCGGGCGCGCCGGTGGCGCCCGCGCCTGCGGCGCCGCCCGCCCCGGTGCCCGCGGGTGGGCCCACGCTGGCCGAGGCGCTGGCGCAGCGCCAGCAACGGCTGCAACCGGCGGCAGCGCCGGAAGCGGGGCCGATTGACGGCCTGGACGTGCAGTCGATGCTGCCGGAAGACCATGCCGACCTGTTCGCCGCGGCGCAAGCGGGCGCAGAGACCGGCGGCGAAGCCGCCACGGCTGGTGCGCCGGCACCGCTTGACGACGCGGAGGACGGCGAAGCCGCGCTGGTGATCCCGCTGCTCGATGGCGACGCGGTGGCGGATGCAGACGCGCCCGCGGACCTGGCCGCCGACACGCCCGCAGAAGGCGATGGACCCGCGGCCACCGAGGCGGCAGAGGCCGCTGCACCGATCACCGCGCAGGCCATCCCGGAAGCCGACGCCAGCCTCGCCGAGGCCCATGCGGCCGAACCGACACCGCCCCCTGGCGCCGCGCTGCCGGTACTGCACGACGTGGCACCCGCTGCGGTCTACCCACCGCCGCACGGCAGCGTGCCCGAATCGGCACTGGCCCGCGCGGTGGCGCGCCGCGCCGCGGCGCACCAGGCCGCCGGCGGTGCCCTGCCGCTGCCGGACGACCTGCCCGCGCCCCCCGCCGGCAGCCGCTGGCAGCGGCTGGTGGCGGCCGTGCGGCGCCTGCTGACCGGCCGGCAACCGGGCCTGCCGCCACTGCGCGCCGCCTTCAGCCGGGAATTCATCTGGCCGCTGCGGCCGGGCCGGGTGGCACGCTGGGCCCAGCGCCATGGCCAGCCGCAGCCGCTGGCACCGGCCGACTGGCCGCAGCGCCGCATCGACGCCGACCGGACCCGGCTGACCGCCCTGCGCGGCAAGGGGCTGGCGCATGACCTGCCGCTGCATGTGCTGACCGCGGCCATCGGCGTGGGCGACCGCCGCATCCGTGTGCTGGTGGGCGCCGACGGCAGCATCCTCGGCCCGCGGGCCTACAGCCGGGCGCGGCTGGGCAGCGTGGGCCTGGTGGCGGCGGTGGCGCTGGTGGGCCTGGGCTGGACGCTGCGGCCGCTGCACGGTGGGCCCTCCGGTGACGATGCCGCCGCGCTGGCCGCGGCACCCGCGTCGGCGGCCTCGGCGCCGCTGGCTGCGGCCTCGGCGCCACCGGTGGCGGCCGCTTCGGCTGCGGCATCGGCGGCACTGCTGGCCGACGCCGCCAGCGCCGCCGAACCGCCGGCCAGCGCCGCCAGCAGCGCCACCGACGGCGCCACCATGTTGGCTGCAGCGCCGCCGGAGGCTGCCGCCTCGCAACCCCAGGCCGACATCCGGCCGGCGCTGTCCGACGAGGAGCGGTACCTCGCCCGGGTGGAAGCGGCCCGCCTGCGCGGCGAGCCGCCGCCGGATCCGCCGGCCACCCTGCTGCCCGGCCCGGTCTACGCCGTGGTGGGCCCGGCCAGCCGCCAGCGCGCCACCGCCGCCGGCAGCCTGGCGCTGATGAAGGCCGCCGCCGGCCGCATGGACGGCTCGGCGCCCGGCCATGGCGAACTGCTGGAGAGCCAGGGCCTGTGGCGCGCCGCCTGGTGGCCGTTCACCAGCCTGGTCGACGCCGAGCGCGCCCGGGTGCTGCTGGCCGGCAAGGGCGTGAAGGCCGAGGTGGTGGAGTTCTGACGACGGCTACCTGCGGCGCAGCCCCAGCCACATGACCGTGGCCACCACCAGCAGGCCGCCGGCCACCTGCACCGCGGCGATGCGCTGACCCAGCAGCGCCCAGGCCAGCACCAGGGCGAACACCGGCTCCACGTTCATGATGGCCGAGTTGCCCACCACGCCCAGCCGCGGCAGCACGGTGAACATGATGGTGAAGGCGGTGCCGTAGAGGAAGGTCAGCGCGCCCAGGCCCAGCCAGCCGGCGGCATCGGCGGGCAGGTGCGGGCCGCCCTGCCAGGCCACGCCGGCGGCCGCCAGCAGGCCCACCTGGGCCATGGTCAGCGCGGTGCGCAGGCGGCCATCGAGGTCGGCCGCCTCGTGCTGGGTCAGCACCAGGGCCAGGCCGAAGGTGGCCGCTGCGGCCAGCGCAAAGGCCACGCCCACGCCGATCTGCGCCCACTGGCCGGCCGCGCCCAGGCCGGAGGCGGCGCCGAACACATCCAGCGCCAGGGCCAGGCCCAGCAGCATCACCGGCATGGCGCGCAGCACCCGCGGCTCGGGCCGGTGCTGGTAGACCACCCGGGCCCACAGCGCCGTCCACAGCGGGTAGGTGTTGAAGGCCAGCAGCGCCAGCGCCACCGGCAGCCGCGCCACCGACGAATACAGGCACAGGCTCTGCACGGCCACCAGCAGACCGATGGCCGGCATGGCGCGGCGCTGCCGGCTGCTCAGTGCCAGCGGCACGCCGGTGGCCAGCACCAGGGCGCCCACCACCAGGGCGGTGATGCCGCTGCGGAACATCACCGCGGTGGCCACGTCCACGCCGTGGTTGAAGGCCAGCCGCGCCGCCACATGGTTGGCGCCCATCATCAGCGCGATCAGCAGCAGCGTGGCGAAGGCGGTGCCCGACAGGGCGGCGGCGGGCGGA
The DNA here is from genome assembly GCF_005403045.1 of Pseudaquabacterium pictum. Taxonomy (GTDB): domain Bacteria; phylum Pseudomonadota; class Gammaproteobacteria; order Burkholderiales; family Burkholderiaceae_C; genus Pseudaquabacterium; species Pseudaquabacterium pictum. The sequence goes on along the minus strand of NZ_BJCL01000005.1, from coordinate 157,104 downwards.
CGGGCGGCAGACGGCATCGGCGCATTGTCCGGGCCGCCGGCAGTGCAGGATTGCCGGCGCGGTGGGCGCCGGCCGAGACTCAGCGCCCCTTCAGCGCCCCTTCAGCGCCGCTTCAGCGCGGCCGCCCGGGCCGCCTTCGATTCCACGCTGGCACCGGCCAGCATCAGCTGGTCCAGCCCCATGTGGCCGGCCGCCAGGTGGCCGGCGGTGGCCACGGCATTGACCGTGGCCTTGCTCATGCGCACCGCCGCTGCCGGCATGGCCAGCACCTGCTGCGCCAGCGCAGCCGCCTTGGCCAGCGCGCCGCCGGGCGGCGTGACATCGTCGACCAGGCCCATGGCCAGTGCATCGGCCGCGCCCAGGCGCTCGCACAGGATGGTCAGCCGCTTGGCCCGCGACGGCCCCACCAGCGCGGTGAGCCGCGGGATCGCGCCCCAGGTCAGCGGGATGCCCAGGGCGATCTCGGGCAGCGAGACGAAGGCGTTGTCGGCCATCACCCGCCAGTCGCAGGCCACGGCAATCGCGAGCCCGCCACCGACGGCGTAGCCCTCGATGGCGACGATGGTGACCTGGGGCAGCTCCTCCCAGGCCTTGCACAGGCGCCAGCCGACGCCGGCGATCTCGCGCCGCTCGACCAGCGACAGGCTTTCATCGGCCCAGCCGGCGGTGTCCTTCAGGTCGGCGCCGGCGGTGAAGCAGGTGGCATCGCCGGTCAGCAGCACGGCATCGATGTCGGTGCGCTCGGCCAGGGCGTGGGCGGCGGCGGTCAGCTCGCGCATCAGCGCCACGCTCATCGCATTGCGCGCGGCCGGGCGGTGCAGCTGCACCGTGGCCAGACGGCCGTCGGTGTGCAGGCGGATGTGCCGGAAGTCCACCGCCGGTCAGCCCACCACCAGGCGCGGCCCGCTGCCGCCGGCAGCCACCTGGCCGACCACCGCTGCCTGGCCGAAGCCCTGCTCCTGGAAGATCGCCAGCACCGCCGGCAGGGCCTGCGGCGTGCAAGAGACCAGCAGGCCGCCGCTGGTCTGCGGATCGGTCAGCAGGGCGCGGTCGGCATCGCCCAGCCGCGCGGCCACCGACACCTCGCTGCCGTAGCCGGCCCAGTTGCGGCCCGAGGCGCCGGTGACGAAGCCCTGCCCGGCCATGGCATGCACGCCGGGCAGCAAGGGCACGCTGGCCCAGTCGATGTGCACCGTGCAGCCGGCACCGCGGGCCAGCTCCAGCGCATGGCCGGCCAGACCGAAGCCGGTGACATCGGTCAGCGCATGCACGCCCGGCAGCGCCGCCAGCGCCGGGCCAGGGGTGTTCAGCCGGGTGGTGTTGTCGATCATCTGGGCATAGCCGGCGGCATCGAGCACGCCCTTCTTCAGCGCCGCGCTCATCACGCCCACGCCCAGCGGCTTGCCCAGCACCAGCAGGTCGCCGGGACGGGCATCGGCATTGCGCTTGACGCGGCTGGGGTGCACCAGGCCCAGGGCCACCAGGCCGTAGATGGCTTCCACCGAATCGATGGTGTGGCCGCCGGCGATCGGGATGCCCGCGGTGCGGCACACCGAGGCGCCGCCCTCCAGCACCCGGCCGATGGTGGCCGTGCTCAGCACATTGATCGGCATGCCCACCAGCGCCAGTGCCAGGATCGGGCGGCCGCCCATCGCATACACGTCGCTGATGGCGTTGGTGGCGGCGATGCGGCCGAAGTCGAACGGATCGTCGACGATGGGCATGAAGAAATCGGTGGTGGCGATCAGCGCCTGCTCGTCGTTGAGCTTGTAGACGGCAGCGTCGTCGGCGGTCTCGATGCCCACCATCAGCTCTGGCGGGATCGGCAGCGCAGCCGTGCCCTTGAGGATCTCGCTGAGCACGCCCGGGGCGATCTTGCAGCCGCAGCCGCCGCCATGGGACAGCGAAGTCAGGCGCGGTTCGCCGGCCGGCGGGGTGTAGGCGGTGGTCATCGGTGGTCTCCTGGAATGGGGTGCGTCGTCAGCAGGCCGGCCACCAGGGCCTGCAGGGTGGCGGCTTCGGCTGCGGGCGCGAACAGCGGCGCCCGCTGCGCGGCCCGCTCGGCCAGCGCCGGGAGCATAGCGGCATCGTCGCGGGTGCGCTGCAGCAGGGCGGCCAGCGCGGCATCGTCGCCGGGGTCGAACAGACCCGGCCAGTCGGCGCCCAGCAGGCCGAGGTTGCCGTCGATGCGCGAGGCCAGCACCGGCGTGCCGCTGCGCAGTGCCTCGATCACCACATGGGCGCCGCCTTCCATGCGGCTGGGATGCACCAGCAGATGGGCCTGCTGGATGCGCCGGCGGGTGGCCGCATGCGGCAGCGCCCCGAGCCAGCGGTAGCTGGGCTGGGCAGCCGCCAGCGCCCGGGCCTGCGCGCCCAGGGCCGGATCGAGCGCGCCGCCGATGTGGTCGAGGCGGATGTCGGCACGGCCGGCCAGGCGGGCGGCGGCGCGCAGGTAGGTCAGCGGGTCTTTCTCGTCGCGCAGGTGGCCGACCATCAGCGCCCGCAGGTGGCGCTGCGGCTTGGCCGGCAGCGGCTGGCGGGCCGGGCAGGACTGCAGCACGACATGGCAGCGGGCTTGCAGATCGGCCGGCAGGCTGCGCGCGCCCAACGCGTTGAGCACGACCAGCGCATCGGCTGTCTGCAGCGACCGGCGGGCATCGGCGTCGGCGTGGATGTCGCGGTACAGGTCGGTGCCGGTCAGCACCAGCAGCAGTGGCCGCCGCGGCTGGGCCGCCCGCCAGGCCGCCACCGACGGTGCCGAGCGGCGTGCATGCAGGGCCACCATCAGGTCATCGTCGCCGCCATCCCAAGCCGCGGCCAGCCGCACGCGGTAAGCTGGCGCCAGCATCTGACGCCAGCGCCTGGCGGTCTGCCAGTTGCCGTTGTTGGCATCGGCCAGCGCGGGTGTGACGATGACGAGTTTGCGACGATGCACCCTGACAGCATAGCCACCCACGCACCGGATGCCATCGGTGCCCACCCCGCTGCGCTGGTGGCGCGCCACGGCGATGCCGCCGCGCTGGCAGCGGCACTGCAGGCCAGCCGCGCCGACACCCTGCTGCACTTCCAGCGCCTGCAGCAGGCGCTGCCGGGGCTGCAGGTTCCGCAGCAGGCCACGCTGAACCCGCCCCTGTGGGAACTGGGCCACATCGGCTGGTTCCAGGAGTACTGGCTGGCCCGCAACCCGCAACGGCTGGCTGGTGCCGCGGCCGACCCGGCCGCACCGCGCAGCGCGCCGCTGCGGGCCGGCGCCGATGCGCTGTACGACAGCAGCGCGGTGCCGCATGCCAGCCGCTGGGCGCTGCCGCTGCCCGATGCCGCCGCGACCCGTGCCGACCTGGCAGCACAGCTCGGTGACACGCTGTCGCTGCTCGGCCGGCTGGACCACGCCGGTGACGACGGGCTGTACTTCTTCCGCCTGGCGCTGCTGCACGAGGACATGCACCACGAGGCCGGCCTCTACATGGCACGGGCGCTGGGCATCGCGGTGGACGATCCACGCTGGCAGGCGCCGCAGTTGCCAGCGCCCGGCCCGGCACTGGCCTGCCCGGCCGGCAGCTGGCTGCTGGGCCACGGCACCGCCGGCTTCGCCTTCGACAACGAGCTGGGCGCCCACCCGGTGCCGCTGCCGGGCTGCCGCATCGATGCCCAGGTGCTGCGCTGGGCCGACTACCTGCCCTTCGTCGACAGCGGCGGCCAGGCCGATGCGCGGCTGTGGTCGGCAGATGGCTGGGCCTGGCGCCAGGCCACCGGTGCCGCCGCCCCGCGCCACCTGCGGCAGCAGGACGGCCAGTGGCAACAGTGGCGGCACGGCCAATGGCGGGCGCTGGACCTGGCCGAACCGGCCTGCCACCTCAGCGCCCACGAGGCCGTTGCCTGGTGCGCCTGGGCCGGCCGCCGCCTGCCCACCGAGGCCGAATGGGAATGCGCCGCCATCAGCCAGCCTGGCGCCTTCCGCTGGGGCGATGTGTGGGAATGGACGGCCAGCGGCTTCGCGCCCTACCCCGGCTTCCGTGCCCATCCGTACCGCGACTATTCCGCGCCCTGGTTCGACGGCCGGCCGGTGCTGCGCGGCGGCTCGTTCATGACGCAGCCGCGCATGAAGCATCCGCGCTACCGCAACTTCTTCCCGGGCCACCGCACCGACGTGCCGGCCGGCTTCCGCAGCTGCGCGCTGTGAGCGCCGGGCCGTCCCGTGCCCGCTCAGCCAGACGCCAGGCAGACGCCGAACCAGCCCTGCGGGTCGGTCCAGTGCTGCACCTGCGCGAAGCCGGCGCGGTGCAGCAGGGCAGTGAACGCCGCGGGTGTCCACTTGTACGAGTTCTCGGTGTGGATGCGTTCGCCTGCGGCAAACACGCGCACGCTGCCGGGCCAGCGCACGGTGGTGGCCTGGCGCGCCGCCAGGTGCATCTCGATGCGCGACTGCACAGCGTCGAACAGCGCCACATGGCGCCAGTCGCGCAGCTGGAAATCGCTGCCGAGCAGGCGGTTCAAGTGGTTCAGCAGGTTCAGGTTGAAGGCCGCGGTGACACCCAGGGCGTCGTCGTAGGCGGCCTCCAGCTGGGCCACCGGCTTGACCAGGTCGACGCCGATCAGCATGGCGCCGCCGGCGGCCAGGGTGCGTGCCTGGCGCAGCAGCTGCAGCGCCGCATCGGGGCTGAAGTTGCCGATGCTCGAGCCCGGGTAGAACACCAGCGCCGGGCCGTCGACCAGGCCGGCGGGCAGCTGCAGCTGGCTGGAGAAGTCCAGGCCCACCCCCGCCAGGCCCATGGCCGGGTGACGCCGCTGCAGGTCGTGCAGGGCCTGGCGCAGGTAGTCCACCGAGATGTCCACCGCCACGTAGCGGCGCGGCTCCAGCAGCGGGAATAGCCGGGCCGCCTTGGCGCAGTTGCCCGCACCCAGGTCGACCATCACCGGCGCGCTGCCGCAGGCCGACAGCACCGCCTGGGCAATGGCCGGACCATGCTGGTCGACGATGGCGGCCTCGGTGCGGGTGGGGTAGTACTCGGGCAGCTCGGTGATGACATCGAACAGCCGCGAGCCCAGCGCGTCATAGAAGAATTTGGGCGACACCGCCGCTGCTGGCGCCAGCAGCCCGGCCGTGGCCTCGGCGGCCAGGCTGGCATGGTCGGCCTGGTGCAGCTGGATGAATTGCGGGGTGTTGTGCATCGTCAATTCACTCTAGCAGGTCGACCCGGCTAGAGTGGCGGCCTGCGAGACACACCCCTGACCGCCGAACGACCTGGAGACCCACCGATGAACCGCCTGTCCACCATCCGCCTGCGCCATGTCCTGCTGGGCTGCGCCCTGGCCGCCTTCAGCGCCTACAGCGCCGCCCAGCAGGTGCTGCGCGTGACCACCATCCCCGAGGAGGCGGCCACCGAGCAGGTGCGCAAGTTCGGCCCGATCGCGAGCTACCTGGAGAAGAAGCTGGGCATGAAGGTGGAGTTCACGCCGGTCAGCGACTACCCCGCCGCCGTGGAGACCCTGGTCAACAAGAAGGTCGACCTGGTCTGGTTCGGCGGCTTCACCTTCGTGCAGGCCAGCATCCGCTCGGGCGGCAAGGTGGTGCCGATCGCCCAGCGCGAGGAGGACACCCGCTTCCAGTCGGTGTTCATCGCCAAGACGGATTCAGGCATCAAGACCCTGGCCGACCTCAAGGGCAAGCAGATCAGCTTCGGCTCGCAGAGCAGCACCTCGGGCCACCTGATGCCGCGGCACTTCCTGCTGCAGGCGTCGATCAATCCCGAGAAGGACTTCCGCCGCGTGGCCTACAGCGGCGCGCACGATGCCACCATCGCCTCGGTGGTCAGCGGCAAGGTGGATGCGGCCGCACTCGACATCACCGTGTGGAAGAAGTTCACCAGCGAGGGCAAGGTCGACACCAAGGCGGTCGACGTGTTCTACACCACGCCCACCTTCTTCAACTACAACTGGTCGGTGCATGCCGACATGCCGGTGGACCTGCGCAACAAGCTGCAGAAGGCGCTGCTGGACATCGACCCGGCCACGCCCGAGGGCGCCGAGATCCTCAAGCTCAACCGCGCCACCCGCTACATCCCCACCACGCCCGACAACTACAAGGGCATCGAGGCCGCGGGCCGCAGCGCCGGCCTGATCTGACGCCACGGTGCAGCTCGATCTGGAAGGGGTGGCCGCACGCCACCCGGCGGCGCGCGCCGGCGCTGGGCCGGCGCTGCAGGGCCTGAACCTGCGGGTGGCCAGCGGCGAGCAGGTGGCGGTGATCGGCCCTTCGGGCGCCGGCAAGACCACCCTGCTGCAGGTGATGGCCTGCGCCCTGCCGCCGGACAGCGGCCGGCTGCGGCTGGACGGCACCGACCCCTGGGCACTGCCGCGCGCCGCGCTGCAGCGCCTGCGCGGCCGCCTGCTGCTGGCGCCGCAGGTGCCGCCCCTGCCACCGCGCCAGCGGGTGGTCACCGCGGTGCTGGCCGGCCGCCTGCCGGCGCTGGGCACCTGGGCCAGCCTGCGCTCGCTGTTCTATCCCAGCGACATCCCTGCGGCCCATGCTGCGCTGACCCGCTTCGACCTGGCCGACAAGCTGTTCGACCGCGTCGACCGGCTCAGCGGCGGCGAGCGCCAGCGCGTGGGCCTGGCCCGCGCCCTGGTGGCGCCGGCCACGCTGTGGCTGGTCGACGAGCCGCTGTCGGCGCTGGACCCGACGCGGTCGCGCCAGGCCATCCACAGCCTGGTGCAGGAGGCCGCGGACCGGCGCATCACCCTGGTGGCCACGCTGCACCAGGTGGAGGTGGCGCTGGCGCAGTTCCCCCGGGTGATCGGCCTGCGCGACGGCGCGCTGGCCTTCGACCTGCCGGCGGCCCAGGTCACGCCCGACCATCTGGCCCGCCTCTACGACCAGCACGAGGCGGAACTGCACGGTGCCGCCCCCGCGGCCGACCAGCCGGCGCAGGCGCGCCCGGCACCGGTGGTGATGCACTGCCGATGAGCGCCCTGCCCTCCGCCGCCCGCGGCGCACCGCAGCATGACCCGGCCTGGCTGGGCCGGCTGTTCTGGCTGGGTGCGGCGCTGGTGGTGCTGTGGCCGCTGGGCGTGGCCACCGAGTTCCGGCCTTGGACGCTGCTGTCGGCCGACAACATGAAGGTCACCGGCCAGTTCCTGGCCAGCTTCCTGCCGCCGGCACATTCGGCCGAGTTCCTGGCCCTGGTGGCCCGCGAGGCCTGGCGCACCGTGGCCATTGCCACCGCCGGCCTGGTGCTGGCCCTGGTGCTGGCGGTGCCGCTGTCGCTGCTGGCGGTGCGGGTGCTGTCGGTGTCGGCACTGACCGGGCGCATGGCGCGCGGGCCGTTCTGGCTGCGCCAGGCGGTGCGCTGGCTGCTGGTGGTGCTGCGCAGCGTGCCCGAACTGGTGTGGGCGCTGGTCTTCGTGCGGGTGGTCGGCCTGGGGCCCACCGCCGGCGTGCTGGCCATCGCGCTGACCTACGGCGGCATGCTGGGCAAGGTGTATGCCGAGATCCTGGAAAGCGGCGACCCGCATGCCACCGAGACCCTGCTGCGCAACGGCGCCGGCCGCGGCCAGGCGCTGTTCTACGGCCTGCTGCCGCAGAACGCGGCCGAGCTGACCAGCTACACCGTCTACCGCTGGGAGTGCGCCATCCGCAGCTCGGTGGTGCTGGGTTTCGTCGGCGCAGGCGGGCTGGGCCAGCAGATGGACAACTCGATGAAGATGTTCAACGGCGGCGAGGTCTTCACCATGCTGGCGGTGTTTGTCGCCCTGGTGGCGCTGGCCGACCGGGTGAGCGCCGGCCTGCGGCGGGGGCTGGGATGAGCAGCGGCACGCCACCCCACCTGCTGCCGCCGCCGCTGTGGCAGGCACGCTGCCGGGCCTGCTGGTTCACCCTGGCGGTGCTGGCCCTGGTGGTGGCCAGCTTCTGGAGCCTGGACCTGCAGTGGGCGCAGTTCTTCTCGCTGGAGGCGGCGCGCAGCATGGGCCGCTTCATCGGCGAGTTCTTCCCCCCCGACACCTCGCCCGAGTTCCTGCGCAAGGTGGCGCTGGGCACCTGGGAAACGCTGGCGATGTCGGCGCTGGGCACGGCGCTGGCCGCCGCCGGCGGCCTGCTGCTGGCCCTGCCGGCCAGCCGCCTGCAGGCCGGCGAGCGGGCCTGGGCACGCACGCCCACCCGCGGCCTGCTGAACCTGCTGCGCGCCGTGCCCGAGCTGGTGTGGGCCGGCCTGCTGCTGATCGCCGCCGGCCTCGGACCGCTGGCCGGCACGCTGGCGCTGGCGGCGCACACCACCGGCGTGCTCGGCCGGCTGTTCGCCGAAGCGATGGAGAACGCGCCGTCTGGTCCTGGCGACGCGCTGCGCGCCCAGGGTGTCGGCAAGTGGCGGGTGGCGCTGTACGCCACCCTGCCGCAGGTGCTGCCGCAGCTGCTGAGCTACACCCTGTACCGCTGGGAGAACAACATCCGCGCCGCCGCCGTGCTGGGCGTGGTGGGTGCCGGCGGACTGGGCCAGCTGCTGGCCTTCCACATGGGGCTGTTCCACATGGCCAAGACCGCCACCGTGCTGGGCGCCATGCTGCTGCTGGTGGGCGTGGTCGACGGCCTGAGCTACGGCAGCCGGCGCTGGCTGATGCGCTGAGCCCGCCGCCGCGCCGCCAGGCCGGACCTGGTGTTTACCCGCAAACCCTGGCGGCGGTGTAACTTCCCGCCGCCTTCCACCGATCACCCTGGTGCGCGATCATGCTCTCCACCCTGCCCCTGCTCTCCGTCACCCAGGCCTGGTGGGTGCTGGCCCTGGCCATCCTGCTGGAGGTGGGCGGCACGACCTGCATGCGCCTGTCCGACGGCTTCAGCCGGCTCACGCCGTCGGTGCTGATCTTCGTGTTCTATGCGGGCGCATTCAGCCTCAATGTGATGGTCATCCGCGTGCTGGGACTCAGCGTCACCTATGCCGTGTGGTCTGGCGTGGGCACGCTGGCCACCGCGGCCATCGGCTACCTGTGGTTCCAGGAGCCGGCCACCGCGCTGAAGGTGGCCAGCGCCGGCCTGATCATCCTGGGCGTGGTGGGCATGCACCTCGCCTCCCGTGCCTCCACCTGACGATGCACCCGGACAACCAGCTGTCGATCGCACGCTACCGGCGCCATGCCGCCGGCTACGACGCATCGGCCCGCCGCACCATGGCGCTGCGGCTGCGCACCATCGCCCTGCTGCAGCTGCGGCCCGGCGACGTGGTGCTGGACGTGGGCGCCGGCACCGGCCTGAGCTATGCGCCACTGCTGCAGGCGGTGGGTGCCGGCGGGCGGGTGCTGGCCGTCGAGCAGAGCCCCGACATGTTCGCGCTGGCCGAGCGCCGTGTGCAACAGCACGGCTGGCCGCAGCTGTGGCACATCCAGAGCGCCGCGGAGGACGTACAACTGCCCCATGCGCCCGATGCCCTGCTGTTCAACTACGTGCATGACATCACCCGCAGCCCGCAGGCGGTCACCAACCTGCTGCGCCAGGCCAGGCCCGGCGCCCGCATCGCCATGGCCGGCATGAAGTTCTTCCCCTGGTGGACCGGGCCGCTGAACCTGCTGGCCTGGCTGAAGAACCGCCCCTACAACGCCCGCGCGACCGACCTCTGGCAGCCGTGGGACAAGGTGGCCGCGCGTTGCCAGGACTTTCATGTCGGCAGCACGCAGGGCGGCATGGGCTACATCGCGCACGGCCGCCTGATCTCGCCATGAATGCCCGCCTGGATCTGCCGCCCCATCCGGCGCTGGCCGACCGCTACGGGGCGGTGCGCAGCCAGTCGCTGGCGCTGGCCGCGCCGTTGAGCGAGGCCGACTGCCAGGTGCAGTCGATGCCCGATGCCAGCCCGGTGAAGTGGCACCTGGCCCACACCACCTGGTTCTTCGAGACCTTCGTGCTGGCGGCGCATGTGGCTGGGCACCGGCCCTTCGATCCGGCGTTCAAGGTGCTGTTCAACAGCTACTACAACGGCGTCGGCGCCCAGCACCCGCGGGCCCAGCGCGGCCTGGTGACGCGGCCCGACCTGGCCACGGTGCGCGCCTGGCGGGCCGCGGTGGACGAGCAGATGGCCACGCTGCTGTCCCTGCCGCTGCCGCCCGGCGTGGCCGCGCTGGTCGAACTGGGGCTGCAGCATGAGCAGCAGCACCAGGAGCTGGTCCTCACCGACGTGCTGCACCTGCTGTCCTGCAACCCGCTGGCGCCGCTGTACCTGCCCTTGCCGGCAGCGCCGGTGCCAGCCGGGCCCGCCGCCCCGCTGCGGTGGATCGGCCAGCCCGGCGGCCTGGTCGAGATCGGCGATGCCGCGGGCGGCTTCGCCTTCGACAACGAGCAGCCACGCCATGCACAGCACCTGCGGCCGCATGCGCTGGCCAGCCGGCCTGTGAGCCAGGGGGATTGGACCGCCTTCATCGCCGACGGTGGCTATGCCGACCCGCGCTGGTGGATGTCGGCCGGCTGGGATTGGGTGCGCCAGCAGCAGGTCGCCGCGCCGCTGCACTGGCGCCGCGGCGGCCCTGGGCCGTTCGACTGGCAGGTGTTCAGCCTGCGCGGTCTGCAGCCGCTGCAGGCCGGCGCGCCGGTGTGCCATGTCAGCTGGTTCGAGGCCGATGCCTTCGCCCGCTGGCACGCCGCCCAGCACCCGGACAGCCCGCCATCGCGCCTGCCCACCGAGGCCGAGTGGGAAGCCGCCGCCCAGGCTGCCTGGCCGCAGGCGGTGGCCAGCGGCAACCTGCTGGAATCGGGCGCACTGCGGCCGCTGCCGGCGGCCGACACGGGCGACGGCCTGCAACAGCTGGCCGGCGATGTGTGGGAATGGACCGCCAGCCCCTACACCGCCTACCCGGGCTACCGCCCCTGGACCGGCGCGGTGGGCGAGTACAACGGCAAGTTCATGGTCAACCAGATGGTGCTGCGCGGCGGTTCCTGCGCCACGCCGCGCAGCCACCTCCGCCCCAGCTACCGCAACTTCTTCCCCACCGATGCGCGCTGGCAGTTCAGCGGTGTGCGGCTGGCGCGCGACTGCAACTGACATGACCCGAGTCGGCGTGCTGTTCAACCACGACTGGGATGCGCTGGGCTTCGCGCGCCAGGCCGGCGTGGTCGCCATCGACAGCGCCGGCTTCGACCTGTTCTCCTTCCCGAGCAACGCACGGCTGATCGGCTTCGACCTGCAGCGCTTTGCCACCGCGCAGGCACGGCGGGCACGGGCGCGCGGCTGGGCCGGCGTGGTCTCGCACCATGAGCAGTTCGGCGCGCTGGCCGCCGCCCTGGTGGCCGAGGCTGCCGGCCTGCCCGGCACACCGGTGGCGGCGGTGCTGGCCTGCCAGCACAAGCTGCATGCGCGCCAGGTGCTGCAGCAGGTCTGCCCGGAGGCCAACCTGCCGTTCGCCCCGCTGGAGGCCTGCTACGGCGGCCCGGTGCCTGGCGGCCTGGACTACCCCATCTACGTCAAGCCGGTGAAGGCGGCGTTCTCGGTGCTGGCACGGCGGGTCGACAGCCAGGACGAGCTGCACCGCCACACCCGCTTCGGCCGGCGCGAGCTGTGGGTGATCCGCCGGCTGGTCGAGCCCTTCGAGCGGGTGGTGCGGGAGCGCCTGCCGCAGGCCGGCAGCGCCCACCGGCTGCTGCTGGAAGCGCCGGTGCAGGCGGCGCAGTTCAACCTGGACGGCTGGGTGCACAAGGGCCGCGCCCATGCGCTGGGCGTGGTGGACGCGGTGATGTACCCCGGCACCCAGGCCTTCATGCGCTGGGAGCTCCCCAGCCGCCTGCCCGTGGCCGTGCAGGCACGGGCGCTGGATGTGGCGCAGCGCTTCCTGGCTGCGGTCGGCTTCGACCACGGCCTGTTCAACATCGAGTTCTTCTACGACGCCGCCAGCCAGCGGTTGACGGTGATCGAGGTGAACCCGCGGCTGGCCAGCCAGTTTTCCGACCTGTACCTGCGGGTGCAGGGGCTGGATCCGCATGCCATGTCGCTGGCGCTGGCGATGGGGCAGGACCCGGCCACGCTGCCACGCCAGCCGCCGGTGGGCGGTGCGGCCGCCAGCCTGGTCTACCGCGCCTTCCAGCCCGGCAGCACGCCGCCGATGCCGGATGCCGCCCAGCGTGCGGCGCTGGCCCGCCGCTTTCCCGATGCGATGCTGTTCACCTACCCCCGCAGCGGCCATGCGCTGGCGCGCGATTTCAAGTGGCTGGGCAGCCACCGCTACGGCATCCTGCACCTGCACGGCCGCGACGAGGCCCACCTGCGGCGCCGCGCCGAGGCAGCCAGCGCCCTGCTCGGCTGGCCGGCGCCCTATGCCGACCGCCTGGGCCTGCGCCTGCCGGCCGAGGGCCTGTCCGCCGTTTCCCATCCCCTGGTCCCTGGAGCACCGACATGACACCCACCCTGACCCGCACCGCGCCCGTCTGGCGCCGCCTGGCCCTGGCCCTGCTGGCCACTTCCGCGCTGCTGCTGGGCGGCTGCGCCGCCATGCGCGCGCAGAACCCCGATTCACCGCTGGCGCCGGTGCGCGCCAGCGCGGTGGGCAGCGATGCCCATGTGATGCTGGACGGCCATGACGTGGTGGCCTACTTCACCGAGAACCGCCACGCCATGGGCCAGCCGCAGTTCCGCAGCCAGTACCAGGGCGTCAGCTTCCATTTCGCCAGCGCGGCGCACAAGGCGCTGTTCGATGCCGCACCGCAGAAGTACCTGCCGCAGTTCGGCGGCTTCTGCGCCAACGGCATCGTCTACGGCATCCCCTGGGGCGGCGATGCCGACGCCTGGCGCATCATCGACGGCAAGCTCTACATCTTCGGCGGCGCCGGCTCGCGCGATGCCTTCCTGCTCGACGTGCCGGGCAACCGCCGGCTGGCCGACAAGTACTGGGCCGAGGAAGTGGCCGGCAGCAACAGCTTCTGGCAGCGCAGCAAGCGCCTGGTGTTCCGCGTGCCGCACTACGCCAGCGGCGAGGAACTGGCCCGCCGCGTGGCCGCGGCACGCACCGCCAAGCCTTGAGCGGCCCCACCCGCCGCGGCTGGCTGGGCGCGGCGAGCGCGCTGGGCGCCGCCACGCTGCTGCCCGGCTGCGCGCTGCAGCCCGACCAGGACCACACCGGCCCTGACGCCCCCGAGGCCGGTCCGCTGGCGCGCACGCCGCGGGTGGCCTGGATCTTCAGCTCCGGCGGGCCACGCGGCTTCGTGCATGTGGGCGTGGTCAAGGCGCTGCACCAGCTGGGGCTGCGGCCGGACCTGATCGTCGGCGCGTCGGCCGGTGCGCTGGTGGGCACGCTGTGCGCGGCCGGCGTGCCGGCCGAGGCGATCGAGCGCGCCGCGCTCGGCCTGCAGCCCTGGGAACTGGTGCGCTGGGCACCGGGCAGCCAGCAGCGCCTGGCGGCCACCGGCCTGGCCAGCTGGGTGCAGCAGGCGGTGGGCGGCCGGCCGCTGCAGGCCCTGCCCACGCCGGTGCTGTGCGCCGTGCAGCGGCTGCGCGACGGCGCGGTGCTGGGCTTCAACCGCGGCCACGCCGGCCTGGCGGTGCAGGCATCGGCCGCGATCGAGGGCCAGTTCACACCGGTCACCATCCGCGGCGAGGCCTTTGCCGATGCCGACCTGCGCATGCCGCTGCCGGTGCGGCTGGCGCGTGCAGCCGGCGCCACCCGGGTGCTGGCGGTCGACGCCTCGGCCCACGAGGACCGGGCACCCGCCGGCGCCCAGCGCTACCGCGAGAGCGACCTGCGCAAGCGCGCCCTCACCGCGCCCGATGCCGCGCTGGCCGACGTGCTGCTGCACCCGGAGTTCGGCTACTGGGTCAGCATGACCGAGGCCTTCCGCCGCCGCGCCATCGACGCGGGCCACGCCGCCACGCTGGCCGCGGCGCCGGCCCTGCGGGCACTGCACGCCGGCTGAGCCAGCACTGTCAGCGACGCTTCAGGGCGTGGCCGCGATGCGCTGCGCCAGCTGCCACAGCGCCTGCCGGTGGGCCACGGCCAGCGCGTCGGCATCGGCACCACTGGCGTTGGTGATGAAGGCGGCCTCGCCCAGTTGCGGCGCCGTGGTGCCGCTGGGATCGGCCAGGCTCCAGCGGGCCTGCAGGCGCACGCTGCGGCCGTCGGCGCCAACATCGAGCACGCTGATCTCCAGCCGCAGCTGGCGTGCCGGCCGCACGCCGGGCGGCAGCGGCGCGGTCCACGGCGGGGCGCCGAGCAGCCGGCCCAGGTCCTGCCGCAGCAGGCGCGGCACGGCATCGCGCAGCGGCTCGGCCCAGCGGGCGCCGCCCAGCGGCTGCAGGCCGGCCTGGCCTTGCGGCACCAGCAGGGCGTCGCGGTCCAGGTGTCCGGGCAGCGGCACCGGGGCCATCAGCTGCCAGGCCGGGCCGGCCGCGGGGCGGGCCACGGCCGCCGCTGCGCCTGCTGGCTCGGCCGGCAGGCGCAGCCACTGCACCGGCGGCAACGGGCCGGCGCAGCCGGCGGCCAGCAGCGCCACCAGCAGCGCAGGCAGGCCGACCGCCACGGCACGGCGGCCCGCCTGGGGCTGGGGCAAGGGATGGGGCAGCGGGTGCATGGCGGACGGGGGCCTCGGGTGGATCAGGGGGCGCTGGCGCGGCCGCGCAGCAGGGCGTCGGGCTGGCGCTCCAGCAGTTCGCCCAGCTCGCGCAGCGCACGGGCGGCGCGGGCGACGTCCTGCAGCGCGCGGTCGGCATTCAGGCGCAGCACCGAGTCGTCGGCGGCAGCCGTGCGCAAGGTCTCGGCGGCCTGGCCCAGTGCCGCTGCGGCACGCTGCACCTCGGCCAGCGCCGGCGGCGCCGCCTGCGCCAGGCCCTGGGCCAGCGCCTGGGCCTCCGAGGCTGCCGCACCCACTTGCTGCGCAGCCGCGCCCACCTGGGCGGCCGCCGGCGGCAGCGTGGCCAGGCTGCGGCGGGTGTCGGCCAGCGTGGCCTCGGCGCTGCGGGCCAGCGGCGGCAGCTGCTGCTGCAGCGTCTGGGCCAGTTGCTGCAGCTGGACAGCGGCGTCGGTGCTGCGCTGCAGCAGCTGGCGCGCCTCGGGCCCGGCCAGCAGCTGTCGGGCGGCGCCAGCCACCGCGGCCAGGTCCTGCCCGATCTGCGCCAGGTCCAGCCCTTCGAGCTGGGCCTGCAGCGTCTGCAGGCGGGTGGCCTCGGTGGGAATCGCCGGCAGCGCGCCGGGCGCGGCGGCGGCCACCGGCCGGCCGGGCACCAGGTCCAGGTCGACATACAGCAGGCCGGTCAGCAGGCTCTGGGTGGACAGGCGTGCCACCAGGCCGCGCTGCACCAGCAGCGGCAGCGCGGGGCCGTCGGCCGGGGCATCGGCGCCGAGCAGGTCGCGCAGCAGGGCGCGGTCGAACTCGGCCGTCACCGGCATCGCCAGCCCGCCGCCGGCGGCCGGCGCCAGGCCCACCGCGGTGACCTGGCCCACCCGCACGCCGCGCAGCACCACCGGCGCGCCGGTGTTCAGGCCGTAGACCGAGCGCTCGAAGCGCATCACCGCCCGGTCGCGCGGGCTGAACCACTGGCCGCCCACCGCGGCGATGGCCAGACCCAGCAGCACGATGCCGGCCAGCGCCAGCGCGCCCACCCGCCAGGCGGCTGCGTTCATGGTCCGGTCCCACGCTGCAGGAACGCGCGCACTGCCGGCGGGCCGCTGTGCAGCAGATCCCTGGGTGGGCCCAGCGCGGTCATGGTCATGGCATGGTCATCGAG
This sequence comes from Pseudaquabacterium pictum, assembly GCF_005403045.1. GTDB lineage: Bacteria > Pseudomonadota > Gammaproteobacteria > Burkholderiales > Burkholderiaceae_C > Pseudaquabacterium > Pseudaquabacterium pictum. Next base: position 141,418 of record NZ_BJCL01000005.1, on the reverse strand, counting down.
GAAGAGGGCGCGGTCGGCCACGGCGAAGATGCTGGCGATCTCATGGGTGACCATCACCACCGTGGTGCCCAGATGGTGCCTGAGATTGAGCACCAGCTCGTCCAGCCGGGCGGTGTTGGCCGGATCGAGACCGGCGCCGGGCTCGTCCAGCAACAGCAGGGTCGGGTCCAGCACCAGGGCCCGGGCCAGCGCCGCGCGCTTGCGCATGCCGCCCGACAGCGCCGCCGGCGCCAGGTCGAAGGCACCGTCCAGCCCCACCAGGGCCAGCTTGTAGCGGGCACGGCGGGCGCATTCGGCATCGTCCAGGCCGGTGAACAGCTGCAGCGGCAGCATCAGGTTGCGGCCCAGGCTCATCGCGCTCCACAGCGCGCCGGCCTGGAACATCACGCCGAAACGGCGCCGGCGTGCGGCCTGCGCGGCGGCGCTGCCGGCATGCAGGTCGTCGCCGTCGATGCGCACCGTGCCGGCCACCGGCCGCTGCAGCCCCACCAGGTGGCGCAGCAGCGTGCTCTTGCCGCAGCCGCTGGCGCCCATGATGACCAGCACCTCGCCGGCCTGCACGTCGAAGTCCAGCCCCTGCTGCACCAGGCGGCCGCCGGCCTGGATGGCCAGGCCGCGCACCTGGATCCGGGGCATGGGGGTGGGCGGAGACTGCAGCATCAAAAACCGAGGTTGGTGAAGACCATGGTAGTGCCGGTGGCCGCGGCCACCACCCACACCAGCGCCTTGACCACCGCCGCCGTGGTGGCCTGGCCCACGGCCTGGGCGCTGCGGCCGGCATGCAGGCCGCAGCGGCAGCCGGCCACCGCCACCAGGGCCACGTAGAGCATGCCCTTGAACAGGCCGATCCACAGGTGGGTGAAGTTCAGCGCCCGCAGCGCCTGGTGCCAGTACTCGGCCGAGGTCACGCCGTAGGCCAGCACGGCCGGCGGCCAGCCCGCGGCCACGCCGGCCAGCGCGCCGCAGGCCATCAGCGCTGGTGCCATCAGCAGCAGGGCCAGCAGGCGTGGCAGCACCAGGTGGGTGACGGGGTCGACGCCCAGCACCCGCAGTGCGTCGATCTCCTCGCCGGCCTGCATGCTGCCCAGCTCGGCCGCAAAGGCCGCGCCCACCCGGCCGGCCAGGATCACCGCCGTCATCAGCCCGGCCAGCTCGCGCACCATGCCCACCGCCACCACGTCGGCCAGGTAGCCCTGGGCGCCGATGCGGCCCAGCTGGGCGCCGCCCATGTAGGCCAGCATCAGGCCCACCAGGCCGCAGGTCAGCAGCACGACGGGCAGGCTGCGCGGGCCGGTCTCGTCGAGCTGCTGCAGCACATCGGCGCCACGCACCCGGCCCTGGCCGCGCAGCCAGCGGCCCAGGGCCAGCAGCACGTCTCCGAAGAAGGCCACGGTGATGGCGGCCTCCGAAGGCGGCCGCGGCCCGGTGGCCGGCCGCTGCGGTGGCGCCGGATCGGCCTGCGCCAGCTGCAGGGCGCCGCGCAGGCCGGGCGGCAGGCCATCCAGATCGACCGGCACGGCCTGCTGCCGCAGCACGGCGCACAGTGCCCACAGCCGCGCCGGCAGGCCGCTGTCCCAGGCCTGCAGCGCGGCGGTGTCGAAGGCCACCGGCGTCTGCGGGCCCAGGCCGGCGGGCGGCTCGGGCCAGGAGCCGGCGCCGGCGGCCCAGTCACCGGCCAGCTGCAGCCGCCAGCCTGCGGCGGCCGGCAGCCAGTCGGCCCGGGCGGGCAGGTGGCTGGTGGCAGGCAGGGCACTGGACATCCCGGCATCATGCTTGAGCCGACGCCTGTAAGCTCCGGCGACCGGCGGCGCGCCTGCTGTCGGCCCCCATCGCCGAGCTCCCCATGACCCACCCGACGCGCCGCCAGTGGCTGCTGGCCACCACCACCCTGCCGTGGCTGGCCGCACCCGCCGCGGCCCAGGCACTGGACCACAGCCATGCCGCCTGGACCGCCCTGCTGAAGAAGCACGTGGTCCTGCTGCGTGGTGGCCAGGCTTCGCAGGTGCGCTACGCCGGCATGGCCACCGACCGGCCGGCGCTGAAGGCCTACCTCGCCAGCCTGTCGGCGGTGGACGCCGCCGCCTTCGCCGGCTTCGGCAAGGCGCAGCAGATGGCCTTCCTGATCAATGCCTACAACGCCTTCACCGTGGAGCTGATCCTCGGCAAGTACCCCGGACTGGCCTCGATCAAGGACCTGGGCAGCCTGCTGAGCAACCCCTGGAAGCCGAAGTGGATCCCGCTGCTGGGCCAGACGCTGAGCCTGGACGACATCGAGCACGGCCGCCTGCGCGCGCGCGGGCGGTACGACGATCCGCGCATCCACTTCGCCGTCAACTGCGCCAGCATCGGCTGCCCGATGCTGCGCGAGGAAGCCTTCACCGGCGACCGGCTGGACGCGCAGCTGGCCGAGCAGACCCGCCGCTTCATGTCCGACCGCACCCGCAACCGCTGGGACACCGCCGGCGGCCGGCTGCAGGTGTCGAAGATCTTCGACTGGTACGGCGAGGACTTCCGGCTGGGCCACCAGGGCATCGCCTCGCTGCCGGCCTTCCTGGCCGCCCATGCCGACCTGCTGGCCGATGCGCCGGCCGACCGCGTCCGCATCCGCAGCGCCCAGGTGCCGATCGGCTTCCTGGACTACGACTGGGCGCTGAACGACGCGCCGTCCCGGTGACCCGGCTGCTGCTGGTGGGCGCGGGCCATGCCCATGCCCAGGTACTGCGCAGCTGGGCGCAGCAGCCGGTGCCGGGGGTCGAGCTGGTGCTGGTGTCGCCGGGGCCGCTGGCGCCGTACTCGGGCATGGTGCCGGGCTGGCTGGGCGGCGCCTATGCCTGGCGCGAGATCTGCATCGACGTGGCGGCGCTGGCCGCCGCGGCCGGCGCCCGACTGCTGGCCACCGACCTGGTGGCGCTGGACGCCACCGCGCAGACCGCCACGCTGGCCAGCGGCGAGGTGCTGGCCTGGGACTGGCTGTCGCTGAACACCGGCTCCACCCTGGAGCCGCCGGCCGACCTGGGCGCGCCGGTGCTGGCGCTGCGGCCGCTGGCCCGCCTGCAGCCTGCCTGGGATGCCGCCCTGGCCGCCCACGCCGACGGACCGGCCGGCCAGCCGCTGCGGCTGATGGCGGTGGGCGGCGGCGCGGCGGGCTTCGAATCCCTGCTGGCGGCGCGGGCCCGGCTGCTTGCGCTGCGGCCCGACCGGCCGGTGCAGGCCACGCTGGTGTCGCGCGGCCGGGCGCTGCTGCCCGGCCTGGCGCCCGGCGCGGTGGCGGCGGCCACCCGGGTGCTGCAGCGCACCGGCGTGCAGCTGCAGCTGGGCACCGCCTGCACGGCGGCCACCGCTGCCGGCCAGCACCTGCTGCTGTGGGCCACCGGCGCGCTGGCCCAGCCCTGGCAGCGTGACGCGGCGCGCCGCGGTGGCCTGGCGGTGGATGCCGGCGGCTTCATCCAGGTGGATGCGCGGCTGCGCTCGGTGTCGCACCCGCGGGTGTTCGCCGTGGGTGACTGCGCGGCCTTCCAGCCGGCGCTGGCCAAGGCCGGCGTGTTTGCGGTGCGCCAGGGGCCGGTGCTGACGGCCCAGCTGCGCGCCGCCGTGGCCGGCGGCCCGCCCCCGGACGGCTATGTGCCGCAGCAGCGCTTCCTGGTGCTGCTGGCCACCGGCGACGGCCGTGCCATCGCCAGCCGCGGCCGGCTGTGGGCCTCCGGCCGCTGGGTGTGGCGCTGGAAGGACCGCATCGACCGCGGCTTCCTGGGCGGCTTTGCCCCGGGCCATCGGCGATGATCGGTGGTCCACCCGACCTGCCGCCCGCCATGCCCTTCGTCCCCGCCAGCCAGCCCCCGGCCCAGCCCTCGCCCGAAGCCTGGTGCTTCGCCTTCGTGCAGCGTGACCTGCTGCTGCCCGCCGGCGAGCCGCTGGCCGGGCCGGTGGGCGGCCTGGCGCTGGCCGCGCTGCTGGGTGGTGCCAGCGGGCGCCACTACCTGGGCACGCTGGCCGGCGCCGACTGCTGGGCCGTGGCCCTGCCCGAGCCGCCGCCCGGCTGGGAGCCGCGCCCGCTGCGCGCCGCGATGATGGCGCTGGAGCCGCGCCTCAGCGCCCTGGCCGGCCGCGCCGCCCAGGTGCTGGAATGGGACCGCGCCCACCGCTTCTGCGGCGTCTGCGGCACGCCCACCGAGCTGCAGCCCGGCGAGCGCGCCCGCATCTGCCCGGCCTGCCGGCATGCCAGCTACCCGCGGCTGAGCCCGTCGATGATGGCCCTGGTGTGGCGGCCGGGTGAGCTGCTGCTGGCCCGCTCGCCGCACTTCGCCCGCGGCATGTACAGCGCGCTGGCCGGCTTCGTCGAGGCCGGTGAATCGCTGGAGGAATGCGTGCACCGCGAGGTGGCCGAGGAGGTGTCGGTCACCGTCGACAACCTGCGCTACCACGGCAGCCAGAGCTGGCCGTTCCCGCACAGCCTGATGGTGGCCTTCACCGCCCGCTGGACCGGCGGCACCATCGTGCCGCAGGCCGGCGAGATCGAGGATGCGCAGTGGTTCCCGCTGGATGCGCTGCCCGGCATCCCGCCGCGCTTCTCGATCGCCGGGCACCTGATCCGCGACACCCTCGCTGCGATGCAGGCCGGCGGTTTCGACTGACCTGCCGGGCTCAGCCGGCGTCGGCGGCGCCTTCAGGCGCAGTCAGCAGGAAGTGCCCGCGCGCCACGATGATCGGCGTGGCCGGATCGCTCTGCCAGCAGCGCACCTGCACCAGCGCCACGCGGGCGCCCACCCGCACCAGCTCGCAGGCAGCGAAGGTCTCGACCGGCCGGCCGGCACGCAGGTAGTCGACCGAGAAGTCGATGCCCTTGGGCAGCTTGGCGCCGCCCAGGGCCTGCGACAGGTGCAGCAGCGCGGCGGTCTCGGCAAAGCCGGCCACCACGCCACCGTGCAGCGCCGGCAGGTTGGGGTTGCCGATCAGCTTGGCCTGGTAGGGCATGCGGAACAGCGGCGCATCGCCCCCCGGTGCCATGCGGATGCCCAGGTAGTCGACATACGGAATGGCCAGGCCGGGCAGCACCGGCAGGCTGTCGGCCGGCGCCTGCCAGGCTGGCACGGCAGACGCCGCGGCCGCCGCACCAGCCTGCCGCGGCGATGCCCCGCCGGGCGTCGACAGCATGAAGGTGGCCTGGGCGGTGGCGATCGGCTGGCTGCGGTCGGCCTGCCAGACATCGGCCCGCGCAAAGGCCACGCTGCGTGTCAGCCGGTAGCAATGCGCTTCGCAATGCACATCGTGGTCGGGGCCGGCGGGGCGCAGGTAGTCCATGCGCAGGTCGAGCGTGGCATAGGGCACGCGCTTGTCCAGCGCCGCACCCACCGCCAGGCCGCAGGCCGAATCGGCCAGCACGGTGAGCACGCCCGGGTGCAGCACCTGGCGCACCGGATCGCCCACCCAGTCGGCACGGGCCGGCAGCACCATGGTGCCGCGGCCGGTGGACAGCGCGGTGATGGCCATGCCGGATTCACGCATGTGCGGCGTGCCGGCCACGAAGGTGCGGCTCAGGTCGTCAAGGACAGGATGCATGGCGGTGGGCAGACAGCAGCGGGCGGCCGCGCCGCCATTCGTGCCTGACGATACCGCAGCGGCCGGGCGGGTCAGTCCGGCTTGATCTTGGCGCGCGCCACCACCACCTTCCAGCGCTGCTGCTCGGCAGCGATGAAGCGGGCGAACTCCGCCGGCGTGCCGCCCACGCCGATGGCCGAATCGGCAGCCAGCTTCTCGGTGGTGGAGGGCTGGCGCATCGCGGCGGCGGCGGCGGTGGCCAGCTTGTCGGCCGCGGCCTGCGGCAGCGAGGCCGGCGCCATCAGGCCGTACCACTGCGTCATCTCGAAGCCGGGGTAGCCCTGCTCGGCCACGGTGGGCACATCGGGCAGCTGCGGCAGGCGCTGCGGCGTGCCGGTGGCGATGCAGCGCAGCTTGCCGGTCTTGATGAACTGCATGACCGCCGGCGCGCCCACGCTGGCGGCGTCCAGCCGGCCGGCCAGCAGGTCGGTCAGCTGCGGGCCGGTGCCGCGGTAGGGCACGTGCAGCATGAAGGTCTCGCTGGCCATCTTCAGGTACTCCATCGCCAGGTGGCCGGCGCTGCCGTTGCCGGCCGAGCCGTAGTTCAGCTTGCCGGGGTTCTTCTTGGCGAAGGCGATCAGCTCCTTCAGGTTCTTCACCGGCAGGTCGGGCCGCACCAGGTACAGGCTGGGCACCTTGGCCAGCAGCGAGATCGCGCGGAAATCCTTGTTCGGGTCGTAGGGCAGCTTGTCGAAGATGAACGGGTTGACCGCCAGCGTGCCGATGTGGCCGAGGATCAGCGTGTGCTGGTCCTCCGCACGCGCCACTTCCTGCATGGCCACGTTGCCGGCGGCACCGGGCTTGTTGTCGACGAAGACGCTCTGGCCCAGCAGCTTGCTCAGCTCGAAGGCGCTGGCGCGGGCGACGATCTCGCTGCTGCCGCCGGGCGCGAAGGGCACGACGAAGCGGATGGCCTTGCTCGGCCAGGCGTCCGAGGCGCTGGCCAGGCGCGGCACCAGGGCGCTGCCGCTGGCCAGCGCGGCCAGGCGCAGGAAGTCACGGCGGGGGGTGGGCGAACGCTGCATGCATGTCTCCGGTCGATTGTTGTGGGGCCGGATGGTGCCTGCACCAACCTCTCAATCACCTTTCAGTCCAGGCGGCGGCGCCACCGCACAATGCCGCGATGCAGATCCTGCTGGCCGAAGACGAACACGCCCTGGGCGAATGGCTCAGCAAGGCGCTGGAGCAGTCGGGCTTCCGCGTCGACTGGCGCGACGACGGACGGCTCGCCGAGCAGGCGCTGGAAAACGGCGCCTACGACGCCCTGGTGCTCGACCTGGGCCTGCCCGGGCGCGACGGCCACAGCCTGCTGCGCCGCCTGCGGGCCCGCCACAGCCCGCTGCCGGTGCTGGTGCTCACCGCCCGTGATTCGCTGGCCGAGCGGGTGGACACGCTGAACGCCGGGGCCGACGACTTCCTGCCCAAGCCCTTTGCCCTGGCGGAGCTGGAGGCCCGGCTGACCGCGCTGATCCGCCGCGCCCGCGGCAGCGAGCGGCCGCGGCTGGCCTGCGGGCCGCTGCAGTTCGACACCGCACTGCGCCAGTTCACCCTGGCCGGCGAGGTGCTGGCGCTGTCGCCGCGCGAGCAGGGCCTGCTGCGGGCGCTGATCGTGCGCAGCGGCGAGCCGATGGGCCGCCAGCAGCTGCTGGAGCGGGTGTTCGGCGACGACGAGGACGTGCAGCCCGCCGCGCTGGACACCCTGATGCACCGCCTGCGCCGCCGCCTGGACGGCAGTGGCGTGCACATCGTCACCTACCGCGGCCTGGGCTATGCGCTGGAATCGGACCCGACCGCTCACGCTTGAGGCGCGGCTGCTGGGCGTGCTGCTGCCGGGCATGCTGCTGGTGCTGGCGCTGGGCCTGTGGACCACCCGCAGCGATGCCTTGCGTGCGGCCAACGCGGCCTTCGACCGCTCGCTGCTGGGCGCCATCAAGGGCCTGGACCAGAACGTCTCCACCGCCAGCGGCGGGCTGTCGGTGGAGCAGCCCTACCCGCTGTTCGAATTCTTCGCGCTCAGCGCCAGCGGCCCGGTGCACTACCGCGTGGCCACCGACGATGGCCTGGTCGAGATCGGCGCGCCCGACCTGCCGCTGCCGGACCAGGCCCTGGCTGAGGGCCAGCCGGTGTTCTACGACGCCCGCTACATGGACCAGCCGGTGCGCGTGGGCGTGCTGCGCCGCGCGCTGGCACCGCCGGTGGGCAGTGCCCGGCATGTGCTGATCCAGGTGGCCGAGGCCACCGACGCGCGCGAACGCTTTGCCGCCGGCTTCGTGCGCCAGGCGCTGGCGCGTGATGCGGTGGTGCTGGCGGTGCTGGTGCTGGCCGTGGGCGGCGCCTCGGCCTGGGCGCTGCGGCCGGTGCGCGCGCTGGCCGAGGCCACCCGCCGCCGGGCACCGGACGACCTGCAGCCGCTGTCGGTGGCCGACCTGCCGGTGAACCTGGTGCCGCTGGTGGAGGCCATCAACGGCCAGGTGGCGCGGGTGTCGGCGCTGACCGAGACCCGCCGCCAGTTCATCGACGATGCCTCGCACCAGCTGCGCACGCCGCTGACCACGCTGCGCGCCCAGCTCGACTATGCGCGGCGCGAGGCCGACCCCGGCCGCGCCCAGGCGGCGATGGATGCGCTGTCGCACGAGCTGGACCATGCCACCCGGGCCACCAACCAGCTGCTGTCGCTGGCGCGCGCCGATGCCGGCGCGCTGCAGGCCGACAGCGTGGACTTGCGCGCGCTGGCCCGCGAGGTGGCGCTGTCGCTGCTGCCGCTGGCCCGCGGTGCCGGCATCGACTTCGGCCTGGATGCGCAGGAGGCGCCGGTGCCGGCCCGCGGCGACGCCCTGCTGCTGCGCGAGGCCCTGGCCAACCTGGCCCACAACGCGCTGGTGCATGGCGGCGGGCCGGTCACGATCGAGGCGGCCGCCCTGCCCGGCGGCGGCTGGCGCCTGGGCGTGGTCGATGCCGGGCCCGGCCTGCCGGCGGCGCTGGCCGGGCGCGCTGGCGAGCGCTTCGCCAAGGGCCGCGGCAGCCGCGGCGCCGGGCTGGGCCTGGCCATGGCCCGCGCCGTGGCCGAGCGCCACGGCGGCCGGCTGGACCTGGCGCCCGGCGACGGTGGCCAGGGGCTGCGCGCCAGCCTGGTCTGGGGGACGGCATGAGGCGGCGACCGCTGCTGGCGCTGGGCCTGCTGCCCACCTGGCCGGCGGCACAGGCCGGCGTGGTGCAGTGCGTGGTGCCGTCCAAGGCCGGCGGCGGCTTTGATCTCACCTGCCAGCTGACCCAGGCCCTGCTGGCCCAGCCCGGCCCGCCACCGCGCCTGGTCTACCAGCCCGGCGGCATCGGCGCGCTGACCTACAGCGAGGTGGTGCGCGGCGGCCGGCCCGAGTCACGGGAGCTGGTGGCCTTCTCCACCGGCACCCTGCTCAACATCGCCCAGGGCCGCTTCGGTCCCTGGCGCCCAGAGCGCCTGCGCTGGGTGGCCGGCCTGGCGCAGGACCATGGCGTGGTGGCGGTGCACCGCGATGCGCCCTGGCCCACGCTGGCTGCGCTGCTGGCCGACCTGCGGCGCCAGCCAGCGGCCGTGGCCTTTGCCACCGGCGGCACGATCGGCAGCCAGGACTGGATGAAGGCGGCGCTGCTGGCGCGCGCGGCCGGTGTCAGCCACAAGCGGTTGCGCTGCGTGGCCTTCGAGGGCGGCGGCGATGCGCTGCGCGCCCTGCAGGACCGCCATGTGCAGGTGCTGTGCGGCGATGTGGCCGAGCTGATGGCGCCGCTGGCCCAGGGCGTGCCGGTGCGGCTGCTGGCCACGCTGGCGCCGGCGCGCCTGCCCGGCCGGCTGGCCCAGGTGCCCACCGCCGAGGAACAGGGCGTGGACCTGCGCTGGCCCATCCTGCGCGGCGTGTATGCGCCGGCCGACCACCCGGCCGCGCAGCTGGCGCCGGTGCTGGAGCAGCTGGAGACGGCCCTGCGCAGCCCGGCCCATGCGGCGCGGGTGCAGGCGCTGGGCATGCAGCCGCTGGCGCTGACCGGTGCGCCGCTGGCGCAGGAGGTCGAGGCGCAGCTCAGCCGCCTGCGCGGCCTGGCGCACAGCCTGGGCCTGACGGCGCTGCGGCCGCCGGGCGGCTGACGGCAGGCCAAGCGGGCGGCCGGCGCGTGCGGCGCCGCTAACGCATCAGCTGTGCGACCAGCTTGCGCACCACCGGCAGACCCGGTGGTTCGGCCCGGCGGGCCAGCGTGACGATGCCAAAGCGCGCCGTGGTGCCCATCGCCGGGCTCAGCACCAGCTCCGTCAGCTCGGGCGCCGCGGCGCGGATGGCGATCAGCACCGCGTCGCTGTCACGCACCACCTCCACCAGGCTGGCGATCTCCTCGCAGCGCAGGGTGACACACTCGCCCGGATGGGCCGCCGCCCCGTAGCGCTCGACCAGCGAGCGCGCGACCTCGTCGCTGAGCGGCGTCGACGCGATCGGGAACTGGCGCAGGGTGTCGAAGCGCAACGGGCCGGACCAGCGGGTGAGCGGATGGCCGGCGCGCACCATGCAGGCGCCCCGCATCTCGACCAGGTTGGCCACGCGCAGGTCGGCGGCGGGCACCAGCGAGCGGGCGTCGACCACCAGCGCGTCCAGCTCGCGCTCCCGCAGGCGGCGCACCAGCACGTCGGTGTGGCCGCGGGCAATGTCCAGGTGCACGGTCGGGTGCGATGTCGCCATCGTCTTCAGCAGCGGGGTCATCAGCATCGCGCCGGGCCCCGAGCCCAGGCCGATGCGCACCGTGCCCGAGCGGCCTTCGAGCATCTGGCGGCCGCTGCGCGCGAGTTCGTCGGCATCGAACACCAGCTGCCGCGCGCGCTGCAGCGCCTCGGCACCGAAGGGTGTCAGCACGCTGCGCCGCCCCACCCGGTCGAACAGGGGCTGGCCGAGCTCCTCTTCCAGGGCCCGGATGCTGCGGCTGAGCGCGGGCTGGGTCAGGAACAGCGACTCGGCCGACTTGGTGAACGAGCCGCTCTGCGCCAGCGAGATCAGGTGCCGAAGCTGAACCAGGGTCATCGGGTTTACCTGGAATGTGAATGCATTCGACTCATCATATCGGCTCCAACAATGCATTGGACGTTGGATGATCGGACTTCTACAGTCGCCCACCGATCCCCCCTCTGCCACCCGACTGAAGGAACTCCCATGAAGAACGTCCGACGCTCGCTGACCCTGCTCGCCGGTCTGCTGCTCGGTGCCGCCGCCGCCCTGGCGCAGGGCGGGCCCGCCAAGCCCGTCAACCTGATGGTCCCGTACCCGGCGGGCGGGCCCTCGGACGCGATCGCCCGCATCTTCTTCCAGCCGCTCGGGCGGGAACTGGGGCAGCAGGTGCTGGTGGAGAACCTCGGCGGCGTCAGCGGCGCCCTGGCAGCGCAGAAGGTGCTGGCGGCCGCGGCCGATGGCCAAACCATCTTCCAGGGGTCGCCCAACGAGGTGATCCTGTCGCCGCTGGCCAATGCCGCGGTGAAGCTCAAGACCGAGGACTTCCGGCTGGTCCACCCGGTCGCAGACGCGGTGATGGTCTTCGTGACCCGCAAGGACCTGCCCGCCGGCAACGTGGATGAGCTGATCGCGCTGGCGCGCAAGTCGGCGGACCGGCCGCTGACCTACGGCAGCGTGGGCGTGGGCTCGCTCTACCACCTGATCCTGGAGAACGTGCAGGCGCAGACCGGCATCAAGCTGGCGCATGTGCCGTACAAGGGCAATGCCCCGCTGCTGCAGGACATCGCGGGCGGCCAGGTCGACTTTGCCGTGCTGGTGTACAGCGCCGCCATGGGCGCGCTGGCCGACCAGGGGCGGCTGAAGGTCATCGGGCAACTCGGTGCGCAGCGTTCGGAACTGCTGAAGAACCTGCCGACGGCCAGCGAGAGCCAGGCGCTGAAGAACCTCTCCTACAAGATCTGGACCGGCTTCATGGTGCCCAGAAGCACACCGGAGGATGTCGTCGTTCGCCTGCATGCGGCCATCGGCAAGACGCTGCAGGATCCGGCGGTGCGCACGCAGCTGGCAGCGCAGACGCAAGTGGCCGCCGCGCCGATGACGCTGGCCGAATCAGCGCGGTTCTTCGATGCCGAGACCGCGCGCTACCGCGCCATCGCGAGGCAGATCAACCTGCAACCGCAGTGAGCGGGGCCTGAGAGGCCGGCGGCCAGAAGACAAAAGCCCCGCAAGTCGATGACTTGCGGGGCTTTGCATCTGGTGGGCGGTGCAGGGTTCGAACCTGCGACCCCTGCCGTGTGAAGGCAGTGCTCTACCGCTGAGCTAACCGCCCGGGAATCTGGGGGAAGACATCCCGGCTGCCGCCGTTGGTCTACGGCGACAAGCCCGCGATTATGCCACAGATTTTCAGGCTGCCAATGTGCGCCAGACGGTCTTGCCGCCGCTGGCCTTGTCCAGATCGGCCAGCACCGCCGCGTGGGCCGCGATGTCGTCGGCATCGGGCGCGATCACCGGCAGGCTGAAGCTGGCCAGGTCCAGCTGCGGCACCGCCAGCGTCTGGCCGGGGCGGGCCTCGTCGGCCTGGATGACCAGCGAATCCTGGCCGCGGGTCAGGCGGATGTAGACCTCGGCGAGCAGGCCGGCGTCCAGCAGCGCGCCGTGGAAGGTGCGGTGGGTGTTGTCAACCTCCAGCCGCTTGCACAGCGCGTCCAGGCTGTTGGCCTTGCCGGGGAACAGTTCGCGGGCCATCAGCAGGGTGTCGGTCACCCTGGCGGCCACGGTGTGGAACGGCTGCCGGCCCAGGCGCTTCAGCTCGGCGTTGAGGAAGCCGACGTCGAAGGCAGCGTTGTGGATCACCACGTCGGCGCCCTGCAGGAAACCCAGGATGTCGTCGGCCACCTCGGCGAACTTCGGCTTGTCGGCCAGGAAGGCGTCGGTCAGGCCGTGGATCCTGATGGCCTCCTCGTTGCCCTTGCGCTCGGGGTTGAGGTAGACATGGCGGGTCTCGCCGGTGAGGCGGCGGTTCACCATCTCGATGCAGCCGATCTCGACGATGCGGTCGCCGCTCTCGGGGTTCAGGCCGGTGGTTTCGGTGTCGAGGAAGATCTGTCGGCTCATGGTGGTCTCAACGCAAGGTCTGGCCCTGGCGCCCCGCCCAGGCCCACAGTGCCGCGCCGGCGGCGATCATCGGCAGGCACAGCCACTGGCCCATGCTCAGGCCCAGCGCCAGCGGTCCCAGGAAGCTGTCGGGCTCGCGGAAGTATTCGGCGATGAAGCGCAGCACGCCATAGCCGACCAGGAAGGCACCGGACACCTGGCCCGTGGCGCGCGGCCGGCGTGCATAGAGCCACAGCAGCACGAACAGCAGCAGCCCCTCCAGCAGGAACTGGTAGAGCTGCGACGGGTGGCGCGCCACATCGGTGCCCGACTGCGGGAACACCATCGCCCAGGGCAGGCTGGGGTCGGCCGGGCGGCCCCACAGCTCGCCGTTGATGAAGTTGCCGATGCGGCCGCTGGCCAGGCCGGTGGGCACGCAGGGGGCGATCAGGTCGGTCACCTCCAGCCAGCGGCGGCCGCGGCTGCGGGCATACAGCACCATCGCGACGATCACGCCCAGCATGCCGCCGTGGAAGGACATGCCGCCCTTCCACACCATCAGGATCTCCAGCGGATTGGCCAGGTACTGGCCGGGCTTGTAGAACAGCGCATAGCCGATGCGCCCGCCCAGCACCACGCCCAGCACACCCCAGAACAGCAGGTCTTCCACATCGCGCCGGCTCCAGCCGGCATTGGCGTACCAGGGCTGGCGGGCGCGCGCGGCGGCCAGCGCCATGAACAGGCCGAAGGCGACCAGGTAGGTCAGGCCGTACCAGTGGATCTGCACCGGACCCAGGGACAGGGCCACCGGGTCGAACTGGGGATGCTGCAGCATCGTGGGAAGCGTCCTGTGGAAGGCGTCAGGTGCCGGGGTCGGCGGCGGAGCGGGCCATTGTCGCCGCGCCGGCCGGCGCCCCCTGCACATGCGCCACGAAGCGCTGCACCACCGGCGGGCCCTGCTCGCGCCAGACCAGGCTGGTCTGGCAGCGCAGCGGCGCGTCGGCCACCGCGCGGTAGACCACCCCCGGGCGCTGCAGCCGCGTCACCGCCTCGGGCACCCAGGCCAGGCCCATGCCGGCCGACACCAGGTTGACGATGGTCTGCATCTGGATCGCCTCCTGGGCGATCTGCGGCGTGGCGCCGCGGGCGCGGTAGGCGGCCAGCAGCGCGTCGTAGAGCGACGGCGCGATCTGCCGCGGAAAGATCACCAGCGGCTCGGCCGCCACATCGGCCAGGTGCAGCACCGGCCGCGCGGCCGCCGGGTGGCTGGCCGGCAGCGCCATCACCAGCGGCTCGGTCAGCGCCGGCCAGGCGGCAAAGCCCGGCGGCACCGCGCCGAGTGCATGCAGCAGGAAGCCGGCGTCGATCTCGTCGGCGTCGAAGGCGGCCAGCTGCACGTCCAGCGTGGCCTCGCGCAGCTGCAGCACCACGTCGGGGTGCGCTTCGCGGAAGCTGCGCAGCCATTCGGGCAGCGGGCCGTAGGCCACGCTGGACACGAAGGCCAGCCGCAGCTGCCCGGCCAGGCCGGCGGCGGCGGCCTGGGCCACCTGCGGCAGCGCCTCGGCCGCCGCCAGCAGGCGGCGCACCGCCGGCAGCAGCGCCAGCCCGGCGGGCGTGAGCGCCACGCTGCGCCGGGTGCGGACGAACAGCGGCACGCCCAGTTGCCGCTCCAGCCCCTGGATGGCCTGGGTCAGCGGCGGCTGGGTCATGTGCAGGCGGGCGGCGGCGCGGCCGAAGTGCAGTTCCTCGGCCAGCGCGGTGAACTGGCGCCACAGCCGCAACTCGATCATTGATACGCTCCACCCACAGTTTGCATGTCGACAAATAGATTGGACGATACATGCAACCGGCGATTAACCTCGCGGCCTTCGCCGAACCACCGTGCCAGGAGACTCCCCATGAGCAGCAATCGCCGCAGCAAGAACATCACCGAAGGCGTGGCCCGCGCGCCCAACCGCAGCATGTACTACGCCATGGGCTACACCGAGGGCGACTTCGGCAAGCCGATGATCGGCGTGGCCAACGGCCACAGCACCATCACCCCCTGCAACAGCGGCCTGCAGCGCCTGGCCGATGCGGCGGTGATCGGCCTGAAGGAAGCCGGCGCCAACCCGCAGATCTTCGGCACGCCCACCATCTCCGACGGCATGGCCATGGGCACCGAGGGCATGAAGTACAGCCTGGTCTCGCGTGAGGTGATTTCCGACTGCGTGGAAACCTGCGTCGGCGGCCAGTGGATGGACGGCGTGCTGGTGATCGGCGGCTGCGACAAGAACATGCCCGGCGGCATGATGGGCATGCTGCGCGCCAACGTGCCGGCCATCTATGTCTACGGCGGCACCATCCTGCCGGGCAAGTACAAGGGCCAGGACCTGAACATCGTCAGCGTGTTCGAGGCGGTGGGCCAGTTCTCCGCCGGCAACATGAGCGAGGAAGACTTCTGCCAGATCGAGCGCCGGGCCATCCCGGGCAGCGGCAGCTGTGGCGGCATGTACACCGCCAACACCATGAGCTCGGCCTTCGAGGCGCTGGGCCTGAGCCTGCCCTACGCCAGCACCATGGCCAATGTCGAGGACGAGATCGTCACCATGGTGCGCACGGCCGCCACCACGCTGGTGGAGGCGGTCAAGGCCGACCTGAAGCCGCGCGACATCGTCACCAAGAAGGCCATCGAGAACACGGTGGCAGTGATCATGGCCACCGGCGGCAGCACCAACGCGGTGCTGCACTTCCTGGCCATCGCCCATGCGGCCGAGGTCGAATGGACCATCGACGACTTCGAACGCGTGCGCCGCAAGACGCCGGTGCTGTGTGACCTGAAGCCCAGCGGCCAGTACCTGGCCATCGACCTGCACCATGCCGGCGGCATCCCCGCGGTGATGAAGGAACTGCTGGACGCCGGCCTGCTGCATGGCGACTGCATGACCATCACCGGCAAGACCGTGGCCGAGAACCTGGCCGACGTGCCGCCGGTGGCCGCCGACAACAAGGTGATCCGCAAGGTCAGCAACCCGCTGTATGCCGAAGGCCACCTCGCCATCCTGAAGGGCAACCTGTCGCCCGAAGGCTGCGTGGCCAAGATCACGGGTCTCAAGAACCCGGTGATCACCGGCCCGGCGCGGGTGTTCGACGACGAGCAATCGGCGCTGGCGGCCATCATGGCCAAGAAAATCGTCGCCGGCGACGTGATGGTGCTGCGCTACCTGGGCCCCAAGGGCGGCCCGGGCATGCCGGAGATGCTGGCGCCCACCGGCGCGCTGATCGGCCAGGGCCTGGGCGAGAGCGTGGGCCTGATCACCGACGGCCGCTTCTCCGGCGGCACCTGGGGCATGGTGGTGGGCCATGTGGCGCCCGAGGCCGCCGAGGGCGGGCTGATCGCGCTGATCCAGGAAGGCGATGCCATCACCATCGACGCGCACCGGCTGCTGCTGCAGCTGAACGTCGACGATGCCGAGATCGCCCGCCGCCGTGCGCTGTGGAAGAAGCCGGCGCCGCGCTACACCCGCGGCGTGCTGGCGAAGTTCGCCCACAACGCCAGCAGCGCCAGCTCGGGCGCCGTGCTCGACAAGTTCTGAGCGCTCAGTTGTCGGCGCGGTTGGACCGCTCGGGCTTGGCCGGGCGGCCGGCCGACGGCGGGCGCATGCCCAACGACTCGAACTGCGCCTCGCGGCGCTGGGCGGCACGGGCATCTTCCCGCGCCATCGCCTGGCGCTGGGTGATGCCGGTCATGTCGGCCACCTTCCACCAGACCGCCGCCAGCGCAAACGGCGCCAGCACCAGCCACCACGACCAGCCGGCCACGAAGCCGACACCGGCCAGCTTCAGCCCCGACAGCACCACCCCCACCACCACGAGCCACATGCCTTGGTCCCCTTGCGCGGCCCGGGGTTGCAGCGGGTGGCTGTCAACCGGTGCGGGCTAAACTGCATTGAAGACACTGTAGTGCAGCCGCTCCCGGCTGTGGCCCCTGAAAGGACTCCATGAAGACCCCCTTCGCGCTTGCCGCTGCCGCCCTGGGCATGCTGCTGGCCGTGCCCGCCCAGGCCAGCATGGAACTGGCCCAGAAGAAGAGCTGCATGGCCTGCCATGCCGCCGACAAGAAGCTGGTCGGCCCGTCCTACAAGGATGTCGCCGCCAAATACGCCGGCCAGAAGGACGCCGTCGCCCAGCTGGCCGAGCGCATCCAGAAGGGCAGCGTGCCGGGCAAGGGCAACTGGGGCGCGATCCCGATGCCGGCCAACCCGCAGGTCAGCGCCGACGAAGCGAAGCAGCTCGCCACCTGGGTGCTGTCGATCAAGTGAGCTGAGCACCCGCTCCCGCTCGAGCCCGCCACTGCGCGGGCTTTTGTTTGCCTGGGTCGGGCCGCGCTGGGTTATCGTGCGGTCCGATGCAGGATGCCCAGCGTTGCGTGCTCGACATCGAGGCCTCGGGCTTCGGTCGGCACAGCTACCCCATCGAGATCGGTTATGTGCGCGAGGATGGCCAGGCCTGGTGCAGCCTCGTGCGCCCGGCCGACGACTGGCAGCACTGGGACGAGCAGGCCGAGCGGGTGCACGGCATCGCCCGACCGGTGCTGCTGCAGCACGGCCGCGCGGTGGCCGAGGTGGCCCGCCGCCTGAATGCCGATCTGGCCGGCCGCACCGTCTACTGCGACGGCTGGGCCCATGACTACGCCTGGCTGGGCCTGTTGTTCGAGGAAGCCGGCCTGGTGCCGCGCTTCAAGCTGGAATCGGTGAACCGCCTGCTCGACGACGCCCGCCTGGCCCGGCTGGACGCCGAGCGCCAGCAGGCCTTTGCCGCGCTGGGCATCGGCCGGCACCGCGCCAGCAGCGACGCCCGCGCGCTGCAGTGGGCGCTGGAGCGGCTGGCGGCCTGAGCCTGCGCCGGCCGCTCAGGCGCCGGTCGCGCCCCACAGCAGGTGGCCGTCGTGCAGGCGGCGCACCAGGTCATCGCCACGGTTGGCGCCCACCCGCTGCATCACGCTGAACAAGTGCGAACGGACCGTCGCCACCGCCGTGCCGCTGGCAGCCGCCATCTGCGCCACGGTGTGGCCCTGTGCCAGGCCGGTGGCCACGCGCGCCTGGGTGGGCGTCAGGTCCAGCAGGCTGGACAGCGCATAGGGGTCGAAGGCCGGTACCTGCTGCGGATCAAACAGGGTCACCAGCACCATCGCCTGGGCACCGAAGGCGCCGGCGCTCAACTGCGGCTGCAGCAGCGACAGGTGCAGCCACAGCGGCTGGGCGGCGCCGGCCGGGCGGTGCTGCAGCACCTGCCGGCTGCCATGCGGCTGGCCGCGCAGCTGGTGCACGGCCGCCAGCAGCGCCGTCTCCAGCCGGCCGGCGGTGGCCACCAGGTGCGGGCCGCGCTGGGCGAGCAGCCGCGCCTGCTGCGCCTCGGCCCGTGCAGCCGCATTGGCGTCGTGGACGAAGCGGTCGGTGTCGATCAGCCACATCGGCTGGGCGAAGGTGTGCAGCAGCTGGTGGCCGGCCAGCACCTGCGCCTGCGCACGGCGCAGCCGCTCGTAGGCGCGCAGCGCCTCGTCGAGGTGGCCGCCGAGGCGGTCCAGCTCGGCGCGCTCGTCGGTGTCCAGCGGCCCGCGGTCGGGCGCCAGCTCCAGGGCGAACAGGCAGGCCTGGTCCGGCGCCGGTGCGTGGGTGCGGCCAGACACATAGCGGCAGCCATAGGCCGGCAGGAAGTGCTGGTAGAACGGATCGCCCGCCACGAACTGCTCGTCGAGGTGTTCGTGGTCGTGGTACCAGCCGCCGTGCGGCACCAGGCGGCCCTCCAGCAGGCTGGCCTTGCGCGTATCCAGCTGGTGGAACTGGCGCAGGTACTGCAGAACGCCGTCCTCCAGGTCCGGCGCGCCGCCGGACTCGATGGCCAGCACACGGTGGTTGGCCAGGTCGAAGCGCTGCACCACGGCCATCCGCGCCCGGAAGTGCCTGGCCACCGGATCCAGCGCATCCACCCAGCTCGCCTCCCCGGTGGCTGCCGCCCACACACCGCGCACCAGCGCGTCCACTGCTGCCTCACGCATCCACGGCTCCCTCTGCTTGCATGTCGCGCCACATCCAACCGCCCTGCACCAGCAGACGCACCGCATCCAGCTTGCGGTCCACGCCCAGCTTGGCCATCACCGCGTCGAGATGGCTGCGCACGGTGCTGGGCGCCACATCCAGCAAGATGGCGATCTCGCGCACGGTGCAGCCCTGGGCCAGCCAGACGGCCACCCGGGACTCCGCCGGGGTGAAGCCGAAGGTGCCCGCCAGCGCGGGGGCGGACAGCGTGATGGTGCCTGCACCTGACTTGCTGGCGCTGCCGGCATCCGGATCGAACAGGATGGCCAGCAGCACCGGATCGTCGGCGGTTGCATCCAGGCGGCGGATCAGCCAGCGCGCCCGCGCCGCCTGTGCGCCGGCCCCACTGCTGGCATCCACGCCTGCCAGCGTGGCCATGACCGGCCGTCTCGCGTCAGACGCCAGCGCCTGCAGCCGCGCCGCATCGACAGCCTGCTGCTCGGCAGGCGTCGGCAGCAGCAGCGCCGGCCCGGCGGACTGCAGCCAGCGCGGCGGGACGCGAGGCTGCCGGGCCGCGGCATTGGCGCCGGCGATGCAGCCGTCCCCCCGCAGCAGCCAGGCCGGGTGCGGCAGCGTGTCCAGCAGCAGCTGGCCCAGTTGCGCCCGCGCCGGCAGCTGCCGCAGCCGGGCGTCGGCCCGCAGTGCGTCGTTCAGATGCGGCGCTAGGCGGTCGAGCCAGGTGCGGGTGGTGGTGTCCGGCGCCTGGTGGCCTGACCAGCTGATCTGCAGCGCGACGGCCGCACCCGCCTGCGGCCGAAGTTGCAGCCGGGCAATGTGCCCGGGCGTGCCGGCCGCCGGGCCATGGGCCCAGCGTGGGTCGGGATCGGCCATTCGGCCCGCCGTGGCAGACGCCGGCGCCTGCTGAACCTCCAGGGCGGCAGCGCCCAGCCCGTCGCGCAGGGCCGCCAGCGCGCCGTCCCACAGCGCCGCACCGGTGGCAGCGAGGTACAGGCTCCGCACGGTGGCATCGAAATCGGGAACGGGCATCGGCGAGCGTCGGTGAACACGGGGCAGATCGCCCAGTCCATGGCGGTGCCGCAGCCCGGAGGCGACACGCCAGGAATCGAAGTCACTCAAATTGTGCCGAGTTGCCGGCGCACACGGGCCCGGTCGGCCATGCCGGAAACCGCGGGCACGCAGCCCCGCCCCCGAATCTGGGGGGTATTTGACGGTGCGACGGCGTCAGCCTGACGCGGTGCCCAGAACCTCAGCCCCCCAGTTGCGGGGTGCTCCACAACATGCAGGAGGCCAGACGTACCCCACGCCGCCAGGATCTGTCGTCAGCTCGGATGCCCAACGCAATGACCGACCGGAGCCGGGTCGTTGGCGATCCAGGCCCGCCGCCCAGACCCCAACAGCCAAGGAAGGACACCGCCATGTCCCTGCAGAGCACCACATCCCGCGCACTGGCTGCGGCCACGTTGGCACTGTCGACCAGCGCAGCGCTGGCCGACGTGAATCTCCTGGGCGACACGCTGTCGTTCCTGCGGGCCTATCCAAACACCGCGACCCAATACCTGGCGCCGATCCCCGACACGGTGGTGGCCGCAGGAACCAGCGATCAGGTGAGCTGGGTCGTCAACAGCGGCACCCTGAGTGTCACGACCTTCAACCCCGAAGCGTACGAAATCCAACTGACTGCCAATGTCACATCTGGATACATCGGGTCTGGCAGCCGATTCGATGGCTACGTGATCTCCGGGTTCGATCACGACATCCAATCCTTCACGCTGAACCACGCCACGGGGTTTGGCGTGTCGATCTCGCTGCCGGACGCACGTTCGATGGCCATCAACCTGGACGGCACCAGCAGCGGCACCCTCACCATCGGCATCGCCTTGGCGCAACCGGTGCCGGAGCCCGCCAGCATAGTGATGCTGGCCGCAGGGCTGGGCCTGATCGGGGTGGCAGCCCGTCGGCGCAGCGCTGCTGCCGGCTGAGGCACAGGCCGTTTCAGCTGCGGGCCTGCGCCCGCCCTGGGTCAGAGGTTCTCGCCCAACTGGTCCAGGATCGCCGGGTTCTCCAGCGTGCTGGTGTCCTGCGTGATCGCCTCGCCCTTGGCCAGTGAACGCAGCAGGCGGCGCATGATCTTGCCGCTGCGGGTCTTGGGCAGGTTGTCGCCGAAGCGGATGTCCTTGGGCTTGGCGATCGGGCCGATCTCCTTGCCCACCCAGTCGCGCAGCTGCTTGGCGATGGCCTTGGCCTCATCGCCGGTGGGGCGCGGGCGCTTCAGCACCACGAAGGCGCAGATCGCCTCGCCGGTGGTGTCGTCGGGCCGGCCCACCACCGCGGCCTCGGCCACCAGCTCGGTGCAGCTGACCAGGGCGCTCTCGATCTCCATCGTGCCCATGCGGTGGCCGCTGACGTTCAGCACGTCGTCGATGCGGCCGGTGATGGTGAAGTAGCCGGTCTTGGCGTCGCGGATCGCGCCGTCGCCCGCCAGGTAGTACTGGCCCTTGAAGTCGTCGGGGTAGTAGCTCTTCTTGAAGCGCTCGGGGTCGCCCCAGATGGTGCGGATCATGCTGGGCCACGGCTTCTTGACGACCAGGATGCCGCCCTGGCCGTTGGGCACGTCCTTGCCGGTCTCGTCGACCACCGCGGCCTGGATGCCCGGGAAGGGCAACGTGCACGAGCCCGGCACCAGCGGCGTGGCGCCCGGCAGCGGCGTGATCATGTGGCCGCCGGTCTCGGTCTGCCAGAAGGTGTCGACGATGGGACAGCGGCCGCCGCCCACATGCAGGTGGTACCACTCCCAGGCGGCCGGGTTGATCGGCTCGCCGACCGAGCCCAGGATGCGCAGGCTGGACAGGTCGTAGCTCTTGGGGTGCACCTTGTCGTTGGCTTCGGCGGCCTTGATCAGGCTGCGGATGGCCGTGGGCGCGGTGTAGAAGATGCTGACCTTGTGGTCCTGGATCATCTTCCAGAAGCGGCCGGCATCCGGGTAGGTGGGCACGCCCTCGAAGACGATCTCGGTGCCGCCCAGGGCCAGCGGGCCGTAGGTGATGTAGGTGTGGCCGGTCACCCAGCCGATGTCGGCGGTGCACCAGAACACGTCGTCGGGCTTCAGGTCGAACGTGAGCTTGGTGGTCAGCGCCGCATGCAGCAGGTAGCCGCCGGTGCTGTGCTGCACACCCTTGGGCTTGCCGGTCGAGCCGCTGGTGTACAGCAGGAACAGCGGGTGCTCGGCGCCCACCCACTCGGGCTCGCAGGTGGTGGGCTGGCGGTCGGCCACGTCGGCCATCCACTGGTCGCGGCCGGCGGTCATCGCGATGTCGGCGCCGCTGCGCTTGACCACCAGCACGTTCTTCACCGAGCCGCAGCCCGGCATGGCCAGGGCCTCGTCGACGATGCTCTTCAGCGGCAGCTGCTTGCCGCCGCGCACCTGGTGGTCGGCGGTGATCACCGCCACGGCGCCGGTGTCCTCGATGCGGTCGCGCAGGCTCTGGGCGCTGAAGCCGCCGAACACCACCGAGTGGGTGGCGCCGATGCGGGCGCAGGCCTGCATGGCGGCCACGCCGTCGATCGACATGCTGATGTAGATGATGACCCGGTCGCCCTTCTGCACGCCCAGGCTGCGCAGGCCGTTGGCGATCTGGCAGGTGCGGGCCAGCAGCTGGCTGTAGGTGGTGCGGGTGACTTCGCCGCCGTCGGCCTCGAAGATGATGGCGGTCTTGTCGCCCAGGCCGCGCTCGACATTGCGGTCCAGGCAGTTGACGCTGGCGTTCAGCGTGCCGTCGGCAAACCACTTGAAGAACGGCGCATTGCTGTCGTCCAGCACCTGGGTGAAGGGCGTCTTCCAGGTCAGCAGCTCGCGGGCATGGCGGGCCCAGTAGCCTGCGTAGTCGGCCTCGGCCTCTGCGCACAAGGCGTCATAGGCAGCCATGCCTTGCACATGGGCGCCGGCCATGGCGGCGGCCGAGGGCAGGTAGGTCTTGAGCTCGGTCGGGCCTTCAGCGGTCATTGTCGTCTCCTGGTGTCTGGCGGTGGAACGGCGGCTTGCCGGATGGCAGCGTCCTGGGCAGCACCTTAGGCAGAGGGGCTGACGAACGCCTGACTCCGCCACCGGTGCGCGCGGTCGCCGATGATGCAGCGCAAGCGCCGTGCCGGCCAGCCCGTCACAGGCAGCCACCTAGAATCTCCGGGAAATCCCCGAAGCCGGCGTCACACCATGGCACAGCACCCCCAGACCTCCAACACCAGCATGTCGCCACTGCCACGCCTGATCTTCGCCAGCCGCTGGCTGCAGCTGCCGCTCTACATCGGGCTGATCCTGGCCCAGGGCGTCTATGTCTGGCAGTTCTGGCTGGAGCTGGTGCACCTGATCGAGGCCGCCTTCGGCAACCAGGATGCGCTGGCCACGCTGGTCACCAGCACCGGCTACCAGGCCGCGCCGATCTTCGGGCCCGACGGCAAGATCACCGGCTACCAGCCGATCAAGGCGCTGAACGAGACCATCATCATGCTGGTGGTGCTGGCGCTGATCGACGTGGTGATGATCAGCAACCTGCTGATCATGGTGATCATCGGCGGCTACGAGACCTTCGTCTCCCGCCTGCGGCTCGACGGCCACCCCGACCAGCCCGAGTGGCTGGACCATGTGAACGCCTCGGTGCTGAAGGTCAAGCTGGCCACCGCCATCATCGGCATCAGCTCCATCCACCTGCTCAAGACCTTCATCAACGCCGCCAACTACACCGAGAAGGTGCTGCTCTGGCAGACGATCATCCACGTCGCCTTCCTGTTCTCGGCGCTGGCCATCGCGCTGGCCGACCGGATCATGCATCCGGCCGCCCAGCCGGGCTCGCACTGACCATGCTGGTCACCGCCGGCCTGTTCATCGCCGGCCTGGTGGGCCTGGTGGCCGGGGCTGAATTGCTGGTGCGCGGTGCCTCCAAGCTGGCGCTGTCGTTCGGCCTGTCGCCGTTGGTGGTGGGCCTCACGGTGGTGGCCTTCGGCACCAGCGCACCCGAGGTGGCGGTGTCGGTGGGCGCCGCCCTGCAGGGCCAGGCCGACCTGGCGGTGGGCAACGTGGTGGGCAGCAACATCTTCAACGTGCTGTTCATCCTGGGTGTGGCGGCGCTGATCACGCCGCTGGTGGTCGACCGCCAGCTGATCCGCCAGGAGGTGCCGATCATGATCGGCGTCTCGGTGCTGCTGCTGGTGATGGCGCTGGACGGCCGGCTGGGCCTGGGCGACGCGGCCCTGCTGCTCGCGCTGCAGGTGGGCTACACCGTGTTCCTGGTGCGCCAGTCGCGGGCGCAGACGGCGCAGGCCGCAGCGCAGACCGACGACTTGCCCGCCGCCGCTGCACCGCAGGACTGGGACGCCAAGCTGCCGGCGCAGTTCGTGCTGATCGTCGGCGGCCTGGTGCTGCTGGTGGCCGGCTCGCAGGCGCTGCTGACCGCCGCCGTCACGGTCGCGAAGTCGCTGGGTGTCAGCGACCTCGTCATCGGCCTGACCATCGTCGCGGCCGGCACCTCGCTGCCCGAGGTGGCCACCTCGGTGATGGCGGCCATCCGTGGCCAGCGCGACATCGCCGTGGGCAATGTGGTGGGCAGCAACGTGTTCAACATCCTGGGCTGCCTGGGCCTGGCCGGCCTGGCCTCGGGCAGCGGCCTGCCGGTGCCGCCGGCGGCCATGGCCTTCGACCTGTGGGTGATGGTGGCCGTGGCCCTGGCCTGCCTGCCGGTGTTCGTCAGCGGCCGCGAGATCGCCCGCTGGGAGGGTGGCCTGTTCGTGGCGTACTACGCCGCCTATGTGACCTGGCTGGTGCTGCAGGCCCAGCAGCACAGCGCCGCACAGCCGTTCTCGGCAGCGATGCTGGGCTTCGTGGCGCCGCTGACAGTGGTGACGCTGATGGTGGTGCTGATCAAGCCGGCCGCCACCCGGCGCTGACGGCGCCGGACAGCCCTCAGCGGGCCGCCGCCCGCGTGCGCCGCCAGCGCTTGAAGCGCACCTGGGCGCGCCAGCCCAGGTGCACCAGCAGGTAGACCAGCAGCCCGAAGCCGCAGGCGAAGATCGCCAGCCCCAGCACCAGCGGCTTGCCCACCCGCTGCAGGCTGGCCCAGGTGCGCTGCAGCCAGTTGCCGCTGGCCTCGGCGGGCGGGGGTTCGGCCTGCGCACGACCGGGTGCCGGCCCGGCCTCGCCCAGGATCGCGCCGCCCACCTTCCAGGCGGCGTAGTACACCGGCGGAAAGGTGATCGGGTTGGTCACCAGCGTGCTGGCCACGGCGGTGGGCACATTGGCGCGCAGCGCGACGGCGAAGGCGGCCGACACAGGGATCTGCGCCAGCGGGATCAGGAAACCGAAGAACACCCCGATGGCGGCGCCCAGCGCGATGCCGCGCCGGCTCATGTGCCACAGGCGCGGGTGGTGCAGCGCCGGGCCCAGCCAGCGCAGCCAGCGGTTCTGCGCCAGGGTGTCGGGTTCGGGCAGCAGGCGGCGCAGCCGCGCCTTGATCGCCGTCCAGGGCATCGGATGCAGCCGGTCGGTCAGCGCGGCGGCGGCGCCGGGTCGGCATCCACCGGCGCGGCACCGGCCCGCGAGGCCAGGCCCAGATGGATGGCGGCCTTGGCCATCAGGCTGGCCGACACCGGCGCGGTGACGAACAGGAACAGCGTGATCATCAGTTCGGGCGCGCCGGTCTGACCGCGCCACCAGGCCGCCACCATGCTGGCCAGCAGCAGGCCACCCACGCCCAGCGTGGTGGCCTTGGTGGGCGCATGCAGGCGCATGAAGAAATCCGGGAAGCGCAGCAGCCCCACCGATCCCACCAGCGCAAACAGACCGCCCACCAGCAGCAGCATCGACAGCCCGATTTCCAGCCACAAGGGCAGGTCGTGCATCGCCATCACTCCACCACGTCGCCACGGGTGACGAAGCGCGCCACCGCCACGGTGGACACGAAACCCAGCATCGCGATGATCAGCGCCGCCTCGAACAGCAGGCCGGTCTGCCAGCGCAGGCCCAGCAGCACCACCAGCGCCACCGCATTGATGGCCAGGGTGTCCAGCGCCAGCAGCCGGTCCGGCAGGGACGGCCCGGCCAGCAGGCGCCAGCCACACAGCAGCATGGCCAGGGCCACCGCACCGGTGGCCAGGTCGAGGGCGTATCCGAGGATCATGGTTCGAAGATCTCCCGCAGCGGCTGTTCGTAGCGTTGCTTCATCTGCTGCGCCATGGCGGCCGGATCGGCACCATCGAGCGCATGCACCAGGATCTGCCGGCCGGCCAGGTCGACCACACAGGACACCGTGCCCGGCGTGGTGGTGATGATGGTGGCAAACAGCGACACCGCCACCGGGTGCTGGATGTCCAGCGGCACCGGCACCCACAGCGGCTGCGGCCGGGCGCCGGGCAGCAGCACCAGCTTCGCCACGGCGATGTTGGAGACCAGGATGTCCCACAGCACCAGGCCGATCAGCCGCAGCACGGTGCCCCAGGCGTGCACCTGCGCCGCCGGGCCGAGGAAGCCGTGCAGCAGCCGCGGCAGGCCCCAGGCCAGCAGCGCGGCGGTGATCAGCTGCGGCGGCGACAGGCTCTGATTGAGCAGCAGCCAGCTGGCCGCCACCAGGGCCGACAGCAGCGGACGGGGCCAGACGCCGGTCGGCTTCATCGGCTGGCTCCCGCAGCAGGCGGTATTGCGGCGGACGGTCGCTCACCGGTGTAGGGCCGCACCGTCACCGCCCGCTCGCCGCCCAGCTCGGGCAGCACCGCGCGGGCATACGCCGCGCGGTCGGTCAGCTGCCGCGCAGTGGCATCGGTGTAGCGGGTGACCGGCGCGGCGGCCAGGCTCAGCAGCACGCTGGCGGCCACCAGCGCCACCGTGGCCCCCACCATGCGCGGGCTGCCGCCGGCGGTGGTGGCCGGCAGGTCGGGCCGCACATGCCAGAACAGCACGCTGCCGGCCCGCGCCAGGCCCAGCAGCGTGAGGAAGCCCACGCCCAGCACCACCACCCACAGCGCCACCGCGGCGCCCTGCCCCCAGGCCGCCTGCAGCAGCATCACCTTGCCGATGAAGCCCGGCAGCGGAGGCAGGCCGGCCGCGCTGGCTGCTGCCAGCAGCAGCAACCCGCCCAGCAGCACCGGCTGTGCCACCGCAGACGCCGGCTCCAGCCGGCCACCGGCTTCGCCCCGCTGCGCCGCCACCAGCTCGGCCAGCAGGAACAGCCCGGCCACCACCAGCGTGCTGTTGAGCAGGTAGAACAGGCCGGCCGACCACGCGGCCACGCCATGCAGCCCCAGCGCCGCCAGGATGGTGCCCACCGAGGCCACCGTCAGCCAGGCCACCAGCCGCGGCAAGGTGTGCGACGCCAGCGCACCCAGCACCGCCACCACGCTGCCGGCCAGCGCCAGCGGCAGCAGCACCGGCTGGGCCACCAGGGCGGCCGAATCGCCCGGCCCGGCCGGCGTGAAATCACCGAACACCACGCCGTGCACCCGCAGGATGGCGTAGACGCCGACCTTGGTCATGATCGCGAACAGCGCGGCCACCGGCGGGCTGGCCGCGGCATAGGTGGCCGGCAGCCACAGCGACAGCGGCGCCAGCGCCGCCTTGAAGCCGAACACCACCAGCAGCAGCAGCGCCGCAGCCTTCAGGATGGCGGCATCGGGCCCCAGCACCTGCGGCACCCGCAGCGCCAGATCGGCGAAGTTCAGCGTGCCGGTCAGGGCGTAGACCATGGCCACGCCGATCAGGAACAGCGCCGACGCACAGAGGTTC
The DNA here is from genome assembly GCF_005403045.1 of Pseudaquabacterium pictum. Taxonomy (GTDB): domain Bacteria; phylum Pseudomonadota; class Gammaproteobacteria; order Burkholderiales; family Burkholderiaceae_C; genus Pseudaquabacterium; species Pseudaquabacterium pictum. The sequence continues at coordinate 113,969 of NZ_BJCL01000005.1, read as the reverse complement.
AGCACCACGTAGTGCAGGCCGGTGCGCAGCCGCTCGGCACCGCCGCCGTGCAGCATCAGCACATAGCTGGCGATCAGCAGCACCTCGAAGAACACGAACAGGTTGAACAGATCGCCGGTGACGAAGGCACCGTTCAGGCCCATCAGCTGGAACTGGAACAGCGCATGGAAGTAGCGGCCGTGCTGGTCCCAGCCGCCGCTGGCATAGACCAGGACCGGCAGCGCCACCACGCTGGTCAGCACCAGCATCAGCGCCGACAGCCGGTCGACCACCAGCACGATGCCGAACGGCGCCGGCCAGTCGCCCAGCCGGTAGACCGCCAGCGCGCCGGTGTCGGCCTGGCGCAGCAGCAGCACGGCCAGGCCCAGGCCCAGGGCTGTGGACAGCAGGGCCAGCCGGCGCGCCCACAGCAGACGGCGGTGGCCATGGCCACCCACGCCGCTGCCACCACCGCCATCGCCCAGCAGCAAGAGCAGCATGGCGGTGGCGGCCGGCAGCAGCACCGGCAGCACGGGCAGGTGCTGGGCGAGCCCGGTCACTTGGGCGCCTCCGGCGGCTGGCCGGGCTCGCGCCCATCAGAACGAGACGGGTGGCCGGGCTCGCGCCCGTCCACGTGGTCACTGCCGTTCTCGGCCCGGCTGCGCAGCGCCAGCTCGATCACGAAGCCGGTGGTGGCGAAGCCGATCACGATGGCGGTCAGCACCAGGGCCTGGGGCAGCGGGTCGGCGATGGCGCGCCCGTCCTGGCCCAGGATGGGCGGCGCGTTCTGCCACAGCCGGCCCATCACGAAGATGAACACGTTGACCGCATAGCCCAGCAGGCCCAAGCCCAGCACCACCGGAAAGCTGCGCCCGTGCAGCAGCAGCCAGATGCCGCAGGCGGTGACGAAGCCGATGCCGGTGGCGAAGAGGAATTCCATCGAGATCATGGTCGCTGCCCTTCCTTGCTGGCGGCGCCCAGCACCGACAGCGTGAGCAGCGTCGACGCCACCACGGTGATGTAGACCCCCAGGTCGAACAGCGCCGCGGTGGCCAGCGGCAGTTCGCCCAGCAGTGGCACCACCGGGTGGCCGAAGGCGCTGGTGAGGAACGGTCGGCCGAAGACGAAGGCGCCGATGCCGGTCAGCCAGGCGATGCCCAGCCCGATGCCCACGGCCTGCACGAAGCGCTGGCCGCCGGCCGCGTGCAGCAGGGCCTCGGCCCGCTGCTGGCCCATGGCCATGAACTGCAGCACCAGCGCCACCGCCGTCAGCAGCCCGGCGATGAAGCCACCGCCCGGCAGGTTGTGGCCGCGCCAGAAGATGTAGAGGCTGACCACGATGGCCAGCGGCAGCACCAGGCGGGCGGCGGTCTGCAGCAGCAGCGGCGGCGGGGCAAAGCCCCAGGGCCGGCCGTCGGCGTCGGCCGTGGGCCGGCGCACCCGCCAGCGGTCCATCAGCGCCAGCACGCCCAGCGCGGCGATGCCCAGCACGGTGATCTCGCCGAAGGTGTCGTAGCCACGGAAGTCGACCAGGATCACGTTGACGGTGTTGGTGCCGCCGCCCTCGGAGACCGACTTGTCGAGGAAGAACCAGCTGATCGAATCATGGCCGCGGGTCATCAGCAGCCAGCTCAGCCAGGCCATGCCGGCGCCGCCACCGATGGCCAGCGTGGCATCGCGCCAGCGGCGCAGCGCGCTCGATTCCCGCGGTGTGGTCGGCGGCAGCAGGGCCAGGCCCATCAGCAGCAGCACGGTGGACACCACCTCCACCGACAGCTGGGTCAGCGCCAGATCGGGCGCCGACAGGCCGACGAAGGCCAGCGAGGTGACCAGGCCGACCACCCCCACCAGCACCACCGCCCGCAGCCGCTGGTGGTGGCCCAGCACCAGCGCGCCGCCGGCGGCCAGCAGCAGCAACCAGGCCGCCACCGCCGGCAGCGTGGCCGGCAACAGCGGGCGGGTGCCGGTGGCCGGCGCGCTGTCTTGCCCGGTGGTGAAGGCCCAGATGGCCAGCAGCAGCGCGAAGCCCAGCGTCCAGGCCAGATGGCGCTGCAGCGACTGGATCTCCAGCCGGGCCGTGAGACGCCCTGCCAGGCTGAACAGGCCGTCGATCGCCCGGGTGAACAGCAGCCGGCCGGTGAACCCGCGCGGGTGGTGCAGGTGCAGGTGGAAGCGGCGCTGCAGCGCCCAGTACATCGCCACGCCGCCCACCAGGGCCACCGCGCTCATGCCCAGCGGCAGGTTGAAGCCGTGCCAGATGGCCAGGGTGTAGGCCGGCGGCGCCGTGCCAAGGACTGCAGTGGCGGCCAGGTGCACCATCGGCCCGTAGGTGGCCGCCGGCAGCAGGCCCACCACCAGGCACAGCACCACCAGCAGGCCCACCGGCGCCTTCATCATCCAGGGCGGCTCATGCGGATGCGGCTTGGGCAGGTTGACCGGCGGACCGTTGAAGAACACGTCGTGGATGAAGCGCAGCGAATAGGCCATCGAGAAGATGCCGCCCAGCGTGGCGGCCACCGGCACCAGCAGGCCGAAGGCGAAATTGGCCTGGCCCGCCACCGCCTCGGTGAAGAACATCTCCTTGGACAGGAAGCCGTTGAACAGCGGCACGCCGGCCATGGACGCCGCCGCCACCATCGCCAGCGTGGCCGTCCAGGGCATGAACTTCAGCAGGCCGCCCAGGCGGCGCATGTCCCGCGTGCCGGTCTCGTGGTCGATGATGCCGGCCGTCATGAACAGCGCGGCCTTGAAGGTGGCGTGGTTGAGGATGTGGAACACCGCCGCCACCTCGGCCAGCGGGGTGTCCAGCCCGATCAGGAACACGATCAGCCCCAGGTGGCTGATGGTGGAATAGGCCAGCAGGCCCTTCAGGTCGTGCTTGAACACCGCCACATAGGCGCCAAACACCATGGTGGCCAGGCCCACGGTGGCCACCACGCCCTCGAACAGCGCGGTGCCGCCCAGCACCGGGTACAGCCGCAGCAGCAGGAAGATGCCGGCCTTGACCATGGTGGCCGAGTGCAGGTAGGCCGACACCGGCGTGGGCGCGGCCATGGCCTCGGGCAGCCAGAAGTGGAACGGCCACTGCGCGCTCTTGGTGAAGCAGCCCACCAGGATCAGGCCCAGCGCCACCGGGTACAGCGCATGGGCCTGCACCTGGGCGCCACGCTGCAGCAGCACCGACAGCTCGTAGCTGCCGCCGATGTGGCCCAGCACCAGCACGCCAGCCAGCATGACCAGGCCGCCGCCGCCGGTGACGGCCAGCGCCATGCGGGCGCCGGCGCGGGCTTCGGCCTTGTGGCCCCAGTAGCCCACCAGCAGGAAGGACGAGATGCTGGTCAGCTCCCAGAACACCACCAGCAGCAACAGGTTGTCCGACAGCGCAATGCCCAGCATCGCTGCCATGAACAGCATCAGCAGGCTGTAGAACTTGCCCGCCGGATCATCGTCATGCAGGTACCAGGCGGCATACAGGATGATCAGCAGACCGATGCCGGTGATCAGCAGCGCGAACATCAGCGCCAGGCCGTCCAGCCGCAGGCCCAGGTTCAGGCCCAGGGCTGGCAGCCACTCGGCCTGCGCCAGCAGCACCTGGCCGCCGAACACCGCGCCGGCCTGGCCGAGCAGCAGCGCCAGCGCCGCGCCGGTGACGGCGGCCGCCAGCCAGGCCGTGGCGCGCCGCGCGGCCGGCGTGCCGGCGCGGCCCGCGGCCCAGCACAGCGTGGTGCCCAGCAGCAGCGGCAGCAGGACGACGAGGGCGAGCGGGCTCATGCAGGCGGTGTTGTTCGTGTTCTGAGAGCGCGGGCTGCGGCGCGCGCCAGTGTAGAAGCCCGGTCGGACATGTCAGGCCACCGCCTGGGTGTGCGTTCTACACTGCAAAGTTCCCTTGTTGACCACGGCGCCACGCCGGCGCTCTCTGCCATGAGCCTCAACACCACCACCATCCGCCAAGCCGACCTGATCGAGAGCGTGGCCGCCGCGCTGCAGTACATCAGCTACTACCACCCGGCCGATTTCATCGCCCACCTGGCACGGGCCTACGCGCGTGAGCAGAGCCCGGCGGCCAAGGATGCGATCGCTCAGATCCTGACCAACTCCAAGATGTGCGCCACCGGCCACCGGCCGATCTGCCAGGACACCGGCATCATCAACGTGTTCCTGAAGATCGGCATGGACGTGCGCTGGGAGGGCTTCAACGGCAGCATCGAGGATGTGGTGAACCAGGGCGTGCGCCAGGGCTACCTGAACCCCGACAACGTGCTGCGCGCCAGCGTGCTGGACGATCCGATCTTCGCCCGCAAGAACACCAAGGACAACACGCCGGCCGTCATCCACATGACGGTGGTTCCGGGCAACACGGTGGACGTGACCGTGGCCGCCAAGGGCGGCGGCAGCGAGAACAAGAGCAAGATGCAGATGCTCAACCCCAGCGACAGCATCGTCGACTGGGTGCTCAAGACGGTGCCGACGATGGGCGCCGGCTGGTGCCCGCCGGGCATGCTGGGCATCGGCGTGGGCGGCACCGCCGAGAAGGCCGTGCTGCTGGCCAAGGAAGCGCTGATGGACGACATCGACATGTACGAGCTGCTGGCGCGCGGCCCGTCGAACAAGCTGGAAGAACTGCGCATCGAGCTGTACGAGAAGGTCAACGCGCTGGGCATCGGCGCGCAGGGCCTGGGCGGCCTGACCACGGTGCTGGACGTCAAGATCAAGACCTACCCCACCCACGCCGCCAGCCTGCCAGTGGCGATGATCCCCAACTGCGCGGCCACCCGCCATGCCCACTTCGTGCTGGACGGCAGCGGCCCGGTCTACCTCGACCCGCCCAGCCTGGACCTGTGGCCCGACGTGACCTGGGCACCCGACTACAACAAGAGCCGCCAGGTCGACCTGAACACCCTGACCCCTGCCGAGGTGGCCAGCTGGAAGCCGGGCGACACCCTGCTGCTCAGCGGCAAGATGCTGACCGGGCGCGATGCCGCGCACAAGCGCATCCAGGACATGCTGGCCAAGGGCGAGCCGCTGCCGGTGGACTTCACCAACCGCGTCATCTACTACGTCGGCCCGGTCGATCCGGTGCGCGACGAGGTGGTGGGCCCGGCCGGCCCCACCACCGCCACCCGCATGGACAAGTTCACCGAGATGATGCTGGCGAAGACCGGGCTGATCGCGATGATCGGCAAGAGCGAGCGTGGCCCGGTGGCCATCGAGGCCATCCGCAAGCACCAGAGCGCCTACCTGATGGCCGTGGGCGGCGCGGCCTACCTGGTGGCCAAGGCCATCAAGGGCGCCAAGGTGCTGGGCTTTGCCGACCTGGGCATGGAGGCCATCTACGAGTTCGACGTGAAGGACATGCCGGTCACCGTGGCGGTGGACAGCCAGGGCACCAGCGTGCACGACACCGGCCCGAAGGAATGGAAGGCGAAGATCGCCGGCATCCCGGTGGTGGCGGGCTGAACCTCCGCTTGAAGAGGGACCGGCGCGCCGTTCCCTCGCCCGCGCGGTGGATGGCCACCGCGGGTGCGCTCCCTAAGCTGCAGCCAGGCTTTGTGCCGCCCAACCGGGCCGGTGCAGGGCCTGCACCCTGCAACCCGAAGGAGAGCGCACCATGGCAACTGCCAACCCCCCGGCCAAGGATCTGGCCAAGCGTCTGTCGACCCGCCTGGCCAGCTACAAGCTGACCGATGCCGCCATCACCCGGCTGACCGATCGGCTGCTGATCGACGGCCTGGTGATGCACCGCTGGAACCCCTGCGCGGTGGGCATCTGCATCGACTACTTCACCGACAAGACGCCCGACCTGGACATGTTCCGCAAGCGCGGCGTGGCCGGGCTGGAGGTGTTCCCCTACGGCATCATCGACTGGGACCGCTGGCATGTGCGCGTCGGCTTCGAGGTCGACGAGCTGCAGGGCAAGGTCATCAACCAGGTGGCCCGTGGCGCCGGCTTCTGAGCCGGTGCAGCCCACCCGCTCGGGCTTCCTGCCCGGGCGGGTGGTGCACTTGCACCCCACGCTGACCTGCAACCTGGCCTGCGCGCACTGCTATTCCAGCTCGTCGCCGCAGCAGGGGCCCGGGCTGGACGCGGCGACGTGGCGCGCCGCCCTGCCCTGGCTGCGTGCCCAGGGCTACGACCAGGTCAGCCTGTCGGGCGGCGAGCCCCTGGTGCACCCGCAGCTGGGTGAGCTGGTGGCCGCCAGCCAGGATGCCGGCCTGCGCGTCACCCTGATCAGCAACGGCCTGCTGGCCGACGGCCGACACGGCCCGCGGCATGACGCGGTGCTCGACCGTCTGGACGGCATCGCCATCAGCTTCGATGGCCTGGCCCCAGTGCACAACCGGCTGCGTGGCCGCAGCGATGCCTTCGCCCGCGCGAGCGACGCCCTGGCCCGCCAGGCCGACCGTGGCCGGCCGGTGGCGGCAGCGGTGTCGGTCACCCGCGAGGCCCTGCCCGACCTGCCTGAATTGGCCGAGCATCTGGTGGCCCGCGGCGCACGCGCCCTGCAGGTGCGGCCGGTGGCCGCCGCCGGCCGCGCCCAGCAGCTGGAGAGCAACCGCTTCTGCAGCCCGGTCGACTTGCAGCGGCTGTACCTGGTGATGCTGGCCCTGCAGCAGGAACTGGCGCCCGACGTGCTGGTGCAGTGCGACCTGGCACCGGCGCAGCGGCTGTGGCAGCAGCGGGAGGCCTATGCCGCGCTGCTGGCCCGCTGCGCCGACGGTGACGCCCCGCGCCGCCTGTCCGACCTGGTGAACCCGCTGGTCGTGACCGAGACCGGCCGGCTCAAGCCCATCGCCTACGACTTTGACAGCCGCCACGACATCGGCAGCCTGGCCGATGCCGGCGATGCGCTGCTGGCGGCCTACACCGCACATGGCCTGCCGGCGCTGCGTGATCTGGTGGGCTCGGCGCTGGCCAGCCTGCAGCGGCAACCGTCGCCGCTGGTCGACTGGTTCGACCTGCTGGCCCGCCGCAGCGCGGCAGGCCGGATTCCGCTGCTGCCGGTGGCGGCCTGAGGCAGGCTCAGCCAGCCGCCTCGGCCGCCGCGGCGGGGCCGGCCGGTGGCAGGCCGCGCACCACCCGCTGCGGGAACGGGATCTCGATGCCCTCGGCCTGCAGCAGGTTCAGCACCGCCAGGTTGACCTCGCTGCGCACATTGCCCTGGCCGTTCTCGAGGTCGCCGATCCAGAACACCAGGGTCAGCTCCAGCCCGTCGGCAGCGAAGTTGCTCAGCTGCACGGCCGGCGCCGGCACCTTCAGCACCCGCGGCACGGTGACCATGGCCGCCTGCAGCTTCGGCGTGAGCGCCGGCACATCGGTGCCATAGGCCACCTGCACCAGGGTGCTGATGGCCACGTTCGGATCGGCATAGGAGAAGTTCTCCACCCGCTGGGTGATCAGCATCTCGTTGGGCACGATGGACTCGCGCCCGTTGGCCGCCCGGATCAGGGTGTAGCGGGTGGTGATGTCGCTGATGCGGCCCTCGAAGCCATCCACCCGCACCGTGTCGCCGATGCGCAGGCTGCGCTCGGCCAGGATCACGAAGCCCGACACATAGTTGGCCGCCAGCCGCTGCAGACCCAGGCCGATGCCCACGCCCACCGCGCCGCCCATCACCCCCAGCGCGCCCAGCGGAATGCCGGCGGCCGACAGCGCGATCAGCAGGCCCACCAGCAGCAGGATGGCCCGGGTGGCGTTGGCGGCAATCTTGCGCACGCTCAGGTGCATGCTGCTGGCGCGCAGCAGGCGCTGCTCGATGGTGGCCGACAGCCACAGCATCACCAGCAGCACCGCCACCGCGCTGAGCCCGCCCTCGATCAGGCTGCGCAGCGACACCGGCGCACCGCCGATCTTCCAGCTGATGGCCTCCATCTCGGTCAGCAGCACCGGCAGCAGGCCGGTGGTCCACAGCACCGCGGCGATCCACACGCCCCAGCTCAGCGTGCGCTCGAAGGCCCGCACCACGGCCGACGCCGGAAACGCCGCATGCAGCACCCGCACCGAGACGCGGATCAGCGCCAGGCTCAGCAGCACCGGCACCGCCACCTTGAACACCGCCACCGGGATGTGGTCGCGCATCAGCACCCGCGCGGCCACCGCCAGCGCCAGCGCCAGCACTGGGAACAGCGCACCGTCGAAGCCGCGGCGGCCGAACCAGATGCCGCCCTGGGCGGCCTGCGCGGTGTCGACGCCATCCGGGTCGGGCGGGGCGTCCTTCGGCCGCAGCAGCGCACAGATGGCCCAGGCCACGCCCAGACACCCCACCAACAGCCCCAGCTCCAGCAGGGCGGTCGGTCGGGTCAGGGCGGTGATGAGTTCAGGGAAGGAGTCGACGCCGTTCATGCCGCGGCGCACTCCATCGGCAGGGGGCTAGACATCGGCCAGGACCCGCACATGCGCCACGACACTGCGGCCCAGCGCGCTCAGCGCATAGCCGCCCTCCAGGCAGGAGACGATGCGGCCGTTGCAATGGCGGTCGGCCACGTCCTTCAGCCGGCGGGTGATCCACTCGTAGTCGGCCTCCACCAGGCCCAGCTGGCCGAGGTCATCCTCGCGGTGGGCGTCGAAGCCGGCGCTGATGAACAGCATCTGCGGCGCAAACTCCTCCAGCCGCGGCATCCACATCACGTCGATCAGCTCGCGCACCGCCATGCCGCGGGTGTACGGCGGCACCGGCACATTGACCATGTTGGTGCCCATGGGCACGGCGCCGCTGCCCGGGTACAGCGGGTGCTGGAAGAAGCTGGCCATCAGCACCCGCTCGTCGCCGGCAATGATGTCCTCGGTGCCGTTGCCGTGGTGCACGTCGAAATCGATGATCGCCACGCGTTCCAGGCCCAGCACGTCCAGCGCATGGCGGGCGGCGATGGCCACGTTGTTGAAGAAGCAGAAGCCCATGGTCTCGCTGCGCGTGGCATGGTGGCCGGGCGGGCGGATGGCGCAGAAGGCGTTCTCCACCTCGCCGCGCACCACCGCCTCGGTGGCCGCCACGGCCGCGCCGGCCGAGCGCAGCGCGGCGCGCCAGGTGCCGGGGCCGACGACGGTGTCCGGATCCAGGTGGCGCGGTTCGCCGCTGGCCTGCACCTGCTCCATGAATTCACGCAGCTGGGTGACGTAGTTGACCGAGTGGGCGCGCTCCACCTGCTCCAGCGTGGCCAGCGGCGCCTCGCGCTGGTCCAGCGCGATCGACAGCCCCGAGGACAGCAGCTGGTCGGCGATGGCGTCCAGCCGCTGCGGGCACTCGGGGTGGCCATCGCCCATGTCGTGCAAACGGCACTCGGCGTGGCTGTAGTAAGCAGTGGACATCGTTGTCTCGAAATGATTTCCGGTATGGTGCCGCCGATGGCTGATTCCAACCTTGCGCAGCGCCTGGCGCGGCTCACAAGTCAGATTAGCACGGTCATCGTCGGCAAAGAGCCGCAGATCACCGACTGCATCGCCTGCCTGCTGGCCGGTGGCCACCTGCTGATCGAAGACCTGCCAGGCGTGGGCAAGACCACGTTGGCGCATGCGCTGGCGGTCTCGCTGGGGCTGAAGTTCTCCCGCGTGCAGTTCACCGCCGACCTGATGCCGTCCGACCTGATCGGCGTCAGCGTGTTCGAGCGCAGCAAGGAAGCCTTCAGCTTCCACCCCGGCCCGGTGTTCACCCAGGTGCTGCTGGCCGACGAGATCAACCGCGCCGGCCCCAAGACCCAGAGCGCGCTGCTGGAGGCGATGGAAGAGCAGCAGGTGACGGTGGAGAACGAGACCCGGCCGCTGCCCAAGCCGTTCTTCGTGATCGCCACCCAGAACCCCAGCGACCAGCTCGGCACCTATCCGCTGCCGGAAAGCCAGCTCGACCGCTTCCTGATGTGCATCACCCTGGGCTACCCCGACCGGGCCAGCGAGCGGGCGCTGCTGGCCGGCGTGGACCGCCGCCACCTGGTGGCCAGCCTGGGCGCGGTGATGACGCCGGCCGAGTTGGTGCTGGCGCAGTCGGCGGTGCAGCAGGTGCATGCGTCGGACGCGTTGCTGGACTACCTGCAGGCGCTGATCGCCGCCACACGGTCAGGCCAGTGGTTTGCCGAGGGCCTGAGCCCGCGCGCCGGCATCGCCATCCTGCGCGCCGCCCGCGCCCGCGCCCTGCTGGCCCAGCGCGACTACGTGGCGCCCGACGACATCCAGGCCATCCTGCCGCAGACCGCCGCGCACCGCCTGGTGCCGGTGGGCAGCGCCGGCCGCGGCCGGGTGGAGCAGGTGCGGGCCATGATCGAAGCTGTCGGCATCCCGTGATCCGCGGCCGTGTCCGGCGCTGGTTCGAGAACCGGCTGCCGCGCAGCGACAGCTGGGTGCTGACCCAGCGCAACCTCTACATCCTGCCCACCAAGGCCGGCTGGGGCTTCTGCATCACCCTGCTGGTGATGCTGCTGGCCTCGGTGAACTACCAGCTCAACCTGGGCTATGCGCTGACCTTCCTGCTCGGCGGCGCGGCGCTGGCCGCCATGCACCAGACCCACGGCAACCTGCGCCGGCTGCAGCTGCGAGTGAAGCCGCCACCGCCGGTCTTCGCCGGCGAGCCGGCGACGCTGGAGGTGGTGCTGGACAACCCCGGCGGCGAGCGCCATGCCGTCGGCCTGGGCCTGTACGGCGACCGCCAGGCCGGCATCGCCCACTGCGATGTGCCGGCCCAGGGCAGCACGCTGATGCGGCTGCGCTTCACGCCGGCGCGGCGCGGCCGGCACCCGCTGCCCACGCTGCGGGTGGAGACGCAGTTCCCGCTGGGCCTGTTCCGCGCCTGGACGGTGTGGCGGCCGGCGGCCACCGCCCTGGTCTACCCGGCGCCCGAGACACCGGCCCAGCCGCTGCCGCCCGGCCAGCCCAGCGGCGGCCATGAGCTGCAGGCCCGCAGCGGCACCGGCGGCGAATTTGAAGGCGTGCGCGCCTACCGCCGCGGTGACCCGCTGCGCCAGGTGGTGTGGAAGAAGGTGGCCCGCACCGGCGAGCTGGTCAGCCGTGACACCAGCGCCAGTGCCGCCCAGGCCCTGGTGCTGGACTACGCCGCCACTGGCGCACTGGATGCCGAGGCGCGGCTGTCGCGCCTGGCGGCCTGGGTGCTGGCGGCCGAGCGCAGCGGCCTGGGCTTCGGGCTGCGCCTGCCCGGGCAGGAGCTGCCGCAGGCCAGCGGCGAGGGCCAGCGGCGCAGCGCGCTGGAGGCGCTGGCGCTGTGGTCGCCAGCGCGGGGCTGACCATGGCCGACAGCGCCACCCCCCTGCCCCGCCAAGCCTTGCGTGCCCGCCTGGGCACCTGGCGCCAGTGGCCGCGCGAGACCCGCGACACCCTGTTCCAGCTGGTGCTGATCGGCTGGACGGTGCTGCCCCACCTGCTGCACCTGGCGCCCTGGTGCGGCGCACTGACGGTGGTGGTGCTGGGATGGCGGGCCCAGCTGGCGCTGTCCAGCGGCCAGTTGCCCAGCCGCTGGAAGGTGGCCGCGGTGCTGGCGCTGGCCATCGGTCTGACGGCCTGGACCGAGCGCACCCTGCTGGGCAAGGAGGCCGGCGTCACCCTGCTGGTGGTGCTGATGGCGCTGAAGACACTGGAGCTGCGCGCCCGCCGCGACGCGATGGTGATCTTCTTCCTCGGCTTCTTCCTGGTGCTGACACACTGCCTGTACTCGCAATCGCTGCTGACCGCGCTGCACATGGGGGTGGCCACCTGGGGCCTGCTCACCGCCCTGGTGCTGGCCCACATGCCGGTGGGCAAGCCGCCGCTGTGGCGTGCCGCCGCGGTGGCGGCACGCTCGGCGCTGCTGGGCCTGCCCCTGATGGTGGCGCTGTTCGTGCTGTTCCCGCGCTTCGGCCCGCTGTGGGGCCTGCCGCAGGATGCCGGTGGCCGCACCGGCCTGTCGGGCACGCTGCGCCTGGGCGGTGTGGCCGACCTGGCCAACGACGAGACCATCGCCTTCCGCATCCGCTTCAGCGGTGCCGAGCCGCCGAACGAGGCGCTGTATTTCCGCGGCCCGGTGCTGTCGCGCTTCGACGGCACCGAATGGCAGCCGTCGATCTTCGCAGCCCGCCGCAACCTGCAGCGGCCGCCGGACCTGCGCCCTGCCGGCAACCCGGTCGACTACGAGCTGATGCTCGAGCCGATCCGCCTGCCGCTGCTGCCCTTGCTGGAGGCCACACCGCCAGATGCCGGCATGCAGCAGCAGCTGCCCGACTGGGTGCTGTGGCAGGGCGCCGACCTGCTGTGGCACACCGACCGGCTGGTGGGTGAACGCCTGCGCCTGCGCACCCGCGCCTGGCCCTACTTCAGCCATGGCCAGCAGCTGCCGCCGCATGAACTGGCCGCGCTGCGCGACCTGCCCGACGGCTTCAACCCGCGCACCGTGGCCTGGGCGCGGCAGCTGCGGACGCAGCTGGGCGATGTCGACGCCCGCACCCTGGCCGCGGCGGTGCTGGCCCACATCCGCCAGGCCAACTATGTGTACACGCTGCAGCCGGGCCTCTACGGCCGCGATGCCATCGACGAGTTCTGGCTGGACCGCCGCGAAGGCTTCTGCGAGCACTTCGCCACCGCCTTCGTGGTGGTGATGCGGGCGCTGGGCGTGCCGGCGCGGGTGGTCACCGGCTACCAGGGCGCCGAGCCGCCCGATGCGGACGGCTTCCGGGTGGTACGGCAGAGCCATGCCCATGCCTGGGCCGAGTACTGGCTGCCCGGCGCCGGCTGGCAGCGGGCCGACCCCACCGCCGCCGTCGCGCCGGAGCGGGTGCGCGCCAGCCGCCAGCTGCCGCCGCAGCCGGGACTGGTGGCCGGCGCGCTGCAAAGCATGAACCCGGCGCTGGCCACGCAGCTGCGCCGCGCCTGGGAGCTGCTGGACAGCCGCTGGAACCAGTGGGTGATGGGCTACTCGCGCACCCGGCAGTTCGACCTGCTGGCCAAGCTGGGCGTGCGCCAGCCCGACTGGGCCGATGTGGCGCGGGCGCTGGTGATCGTGCTGTCGCTGGCGGCCAGCGCCGGCGCGGTGTGGGCCTGGATCGACCGCCGCCGGCAGGATCCCTGGCAGCGGCTGCAGGGCCTGCTGGCGGCGCGGCTGCGTGGCATCGGCGTCGATGCCCAGCCGCACCACCCGCCGCGCACCCTGGCCGCCATGGTGCGCGACCGCCACGGCCCGGGCGGCGAAGCCCTGGCGCAGACGCTGGACGCGCTGGACCGCTGGCGCTATGCCCCCGGTGCCCAGGCGCAGCTGCCCGACCGGCGCTGGTGGGCCCGGGTGTCGGCCGAAGCCGCCCGGTTGCGCGGGTCGGCCGCCGGATAATCCGGCCCATGCCCGCCGTCCCGCCTGCCGCCACCGCCCGCCGCTCCACCACCCGGGCCGTGGCCATCGCCAGCCTGGCGCTGACGCTGGGGGCCATGCCGGCGGCACCGGTGGCGGCCCAGGCCGTCAGCTCGCCGGCGGTGCGGGGCGAGGCCCGGCCGGCCAAGGCCGCCAAGGCCACGCCAGCCGCCAAGCCGTCCAAGGCGGCGCAGCGCCGCGTCTCCAGCCCCAAGATCCAGTCGGACAACGCGCCCGATGCCGTCACCTACGGCCGGCGCGACGATGCCATGGCCCTGGCCGACCAGCTGGCCCAGCAGCATGGACTGGCGCCCGACTGGGTGCGTGCCCAGCTGGCCCAGGCCCGCTACCAGCCGGCGGTGGCGCGGCTGATCATGCCGCCGCCGGCCGGCACGGCCAAGAACTGGGCGGCCTACCGCGCCCGCTTCATCGAGCCCGAGCGGGTGCGCGCCGGCGTGGCCTTCTGGGCCACGCACCAGCGCTGGCTGGATGCCGCGGCCGAGCGCTACGGCGTGCCGGCCGACATCGTGGTGGGCATCATCGGCGTGGAGACCTTCTATGGCCGCGTCACCGGCAACTTCCGGGTGCTGGATGCACTGGCCACGCTGAGCCTGGACTTCCCCAAGGGCCGCAAGGACCGCAGCGACTTCTTCCGCGACGAGCTGGGCCAGTTCCTGCGGCTGGCGCACACCGAGCAGGTCGCGCCCACGTCGATCAAGGGCTCGTTCGCCGGTGCCATCGGCCTGGGGCAGTTCATGCCCGGCAGCATCAACCGGTTCTCGGTCGACTTCGATGGCGATGGCCACATCGACATGGCCAACAACCCGGCCGACGTGATCGGCAGCGTGGCCCACTACCTGGCCGAGCACGGCTGGCAGCGCGGCATGCCCACGCACCACGCGGTGAAGCCGCCGGTCGACACCGCCGACCGCGCCGCCCTGCTGGCGCCCGACATCCTGCCCAGCTTCACCGCGGCGCAAATGGCCGAGCGCGGTGCGGTGCTGGACGCCGCCGGTGCCGCCCACCCTGGCCCGATGGCGCTGGTGGAGCTGCAGAACGGCGACGCCGCACCCAGCCATGTGGCCGGCACGCAGAACTTCTATGCCGTCACCCGCTACAACTGGAGCAGCTACTACGCGCTGGCGGTGATCGAACTGGGCCAGGCGGTGGCCGCAGCGCGCTGACCGCGCCGCATCAGTGCGCCGGCGCCGCGCCACGCATCCGCTGCACCGCCATCACCGCGGCCAGCACCACGATGCCGGCCGCCACGCCCACCAGCGCATCGGCCAGCAGCGGCACCAGGAAGCCGGCCACCGCGCCGGCGCCGGCGGTGAGGCCCTCGATGGCATGGTGCAGCCACGGCAGGCCGTGGGTGAGGATGCCGCCGCCGACCAGGAACATCGCCAGCGTGCCGACCACGCTGAGCGCCTTCATCAGCCAGGGCGCAAAGGCCAGCAGGCCGCGGCCCAGCGCCTGCTGCGCCGCGCTGGCCTGGCGGGTGAGCCACAGTCCGGCATCGTCGAGCTTGACGATGCCGGCCACCAGGCCGTAGACGCCCACCGTCATCACCAGCGCGATGCCGGCCAGCACCGCGGCCTGCTGGGCCAGCGGCGCATCGGCCACCGTGCCCAGCGAGATCACCACGATCTCGGCCGACAGGATGAAATCGGTGCGCACCGCGCCCTTGATCTTGTCCTTCTCCAGCGCCACCAGGTCCAGCGTCGGGTCAGCAAGCGCCTGCTTCAACGCGGCGCGCTCGGCGGCATCGTCGGCCGGGTTGTGCAGGTACTTGTGCGCCAGCTTCTCCACGCCCTCGAAGCACAGGTAGGCACCGCCCAGCATCAGCAGCGGCGTGATCAGCCAGGGCGCCAGCGTGGCGATCAGCAGCGCCGCCGGCACCAGGATCACCTTGTTGATGGCCGAGCCGCGGGCCACCGCCCACACCACCGGCAGCTCGCGGTCGGCCTGCACGCCGGCCACCTGCTGGGCATTGAGCGCCAGGTCGTCGCCCAGCACGCCGGCGGTCTTCTTGGCGGCCACCTTGGTCATGGTGGCCACGTCGTCCAGCACGCTGGCGATGTCGTCGAGCAGGACAAGCAGGCTGGTGGCCATGGGATCCGTGGGCGTTGGAGAGACGCCCGATCCTATGCCCTGCCGGCGGCGCCGGCCGGCACCGCGCTCAAGGCTTGTTGGCGATGCGGCGGTTCACCTCGTCCAGCGAGGCGTTGTAGTCCTGCACCGCCTTGCGGCAGTTCAGTGCCGACTGCACCAGCGCGGCATGCCGCTCGGCGCAATCCCGCAGGGCCTTGCGGTCGGCCTGGTGCAGCTCGAGCACGGCGCCGTAGGTGGCGCCGTCGGGTATGGCCTGCGGCGCGCTGCAGCGCTGGGTGAGCACGGCGTCGGCGTCGGGGCACTGCACCGGCGCCACCACCACCGGCACGGTGGGGGCGCAGCCGGCCAGCAGCAGGGCCAGCAGGGCCAGCAGGGCGGACGGGACGGTGAGGAACGGGATGGTGCGGCGGGCCATGGCGTCAGCTCCGTTGCAGCGGCGACAGCAGCTTGTCGGGCACCGGCACCTTGGCGCATTCGAAGCCGGCGATCTGGGCCTGCTGGCGGGCGACCTCGTCGCTGAGCCGCCTGTTCTCGGCCAGCAGGCGGTCACGCTCGGCGGCGCTGGTGGCGGGGTTGTCGATCAGCGCGGTGTTCTGGCGGATCTGCGTCTGCTTGCCGTCGCGTGTGCGCTTGAGATCGGCCACGGTCTTGTCGCTGTTGGCCAGCGCGGTCTTCAGCTCGTCGGTCACCTTGGCATGGTTGGCATCGCGGGCCTGCTGGGCCTGCTCGAACTTGGCCACCAGGTCGGCCTGGCTGGCCTTCAGGTCACGCTCGATCTTGTCGCGCGCGGCCACCGCTTCCTCGGCCACGACCTTGGCCTTGGCCACGGCCTCCACCGCGTCACGCCCCTTCCAGCTGCCGGCATACCAGCCGGCGCCACCGGCCAGCGCCATGATGATCAGGTAGATCAGGTTCTGCATCGCTCACCTCCGCCCGCATGCTGACACGAAAGCCGGCGGCGGCCCAGCGGGTCCACCCCCTGTGCAGGTTAGCGTGACAGTGCCAGCTTGATGCCGAAGCCCACCAGCAGCGTGCCGGCCAGCCGGTTCAGCCAGCGGGTGGCGACCGGGTTGGCGCGCAGCCGTTCGGCAAAGTGCAGCGTCAGGCCCACCGCCAGCGCGCCGTACAGGAAGGTGAGCACCGCCACCGTGGCCGCCATCACACCGAAGGTGAGCAGGCCCTGGTGGCGCGCCGGGTCGACGAACAGCGGAAAGAAGGCCATGTAGAACACGATGGCCTTGGGGTTGAGCAGGGTGATCATCAGCGCCTGGCGGAAGTACTGGCCGGCGCGGATCTGCAGCACCGGCTTGTCGCCCGGCTTGGCGGTGATCATCATCCAGCCCAGCCAGGCCAGGTAGGCCGCGCCCAGCCACTGCACCGACGAGAACAGCAACGGCGAGGTCGACAGCAGCGCCGCCATGCCGGCCACGGCCAGCCAGATCAGCACCTGGTCGCCGGCGATCACGCCCAGCGTGGCCGCCAGCCCGCCGGTCAGCCCGCCCTTGCCGGTGGACGTGACCAGCGCCAGGTTGCCCGGCCCGGGGATGGCCAGGAACACAATCACCGCCACCACGAAGGCCCCGTAGTCCATCACACCGAACATGCGCCGCTCCTGTCCCTGTCAACACGCCACCAGGCGTCGATGATGCCAGCCCCGTCAGGCCACCCGCGCGAGGACGAGTGCCAGTTCAACGCCATCCGCGCCCAGGGCGCGGGCGGGCAGAACATCAACAAGGTGAGCAACGCGGTGCACCTGCGCTACGACATCCATGCCAGCAGCCTGCCCGACGCGCTGAAGGCACGCCTGCTGGCCCTGGGCGACCAGCGCATCAGCAGCGATGGCGTGGTGGTCATCAAGGCCCAGGACCACCGCAGCCTGGAGCGCAACAAGGCCGATGCGCTGGCACGGCTGGCCGCGCTGATCGCCGATGCGGCCCATGTGGCCAAGACCCGGCGCGCCACGAAGCCCACCCGGGGATCGCAACGGCGGCGGGTCGAGGGCAAGGTGCAGCGCGGGCAGGTGAAGGCGCTGCGGGGGAAGGTCTCGGGGGAGTGACGCGTGTGGGCTCGTAGCGGCCATGCCTTGTTTGGCGCGAGGCCGAGGCCGCCGGGTACCTGGCCGACTCCATGTCCCCCGGGCCTCCGGCCCTCCTCCCAATACTTACGTCGGCCAGATACCCGACGCCCTCGTCCAGCCACCGTCTCCGCGCGCGGCGAAGGTCACAGTGGTGCCTGAGCGCCGGGCCGGGAGGGCCTGCTTTGCGGAAGTGAAGGCGGAGTCCTATGCGCCGCTTGCGGCGTGTAGGACGGGGGACATGGAGCAAAGCAGGCCCTCCCGGCCCGGCGCGATCGCGCAGAACCTCAGACCGCAACGAGCCCCATACCGCCATCAAGCCCCATGCGCCTGATACGGCCGCAACAATCGCAGCCACTTTCCGGCCTTCAAGCCGTAGCGCGCCTCGATCACCGCCGCCCGGGCTGTCAATGTCTCGCGGTCGGGCACCGCGACGTCGCGGCCGGCCACCAGGATGGTGTTGCCCTCGGCCGTCGGCGCCAGCTGCCAGAGCTGGTCGGCGCCGAAGGCGGCGGCCACCCGGGCCGCGCTGCGGTCGAAGCTGCTGTCGCGGCCGAACAGGTTCACCGCCATCAGCCCGCCCGGCGCCAGCAGGCCGCGGCAGGCGCGGTAGAAGTCCTCGTCGTCCAGCACCGGTGCGGCGGCCTCGTGGTCGTAGAGGTCGACACAGAGGGCGTCCACCGTCTGCAGGTGGGCATCGTCCAGCACCCAGCGGGCGGCGTCGGCCTCGACCACCTGCAGACGGTCATCGTCGGCCGGCAACTGGAACCACAGCCGGTTGGCGGCCACCACGCTGGGGTTGATCTCCACCGCGGTGGTGCGCCAGCGCAGCACCTGGTGGCTGAAGCGGGTGATGGCGCCGGCGCCCAGGCCCAGCTGCACCGCATGGCCCTGGCCCAGCTGATCGCTGGGCCGCCACAGCAGCCAGGCCATCATGCGCTGGATGTACTCCAGCTCCAGCTTGCGCGGGCTGCGGATGCGCATCGCACCCTGCACCCAATCGGTGCCCAGGTGCAGGTAGCGCACCCCATCGAACTCGCTGATGGTGGCGCCGGCCAGGTGGGTCTGTGTCTTCTTGGTCATCATGCCAGCCCGTGCTGGTGGAACACCGCGGCCCAGGACGCCCGCTTGCGCTCGAACGACCAGCTGGCATTGGCCGGGCTGCTCGACGGCAGCCGGTGCACCGGCAGGCCCAGCGCCGCCGTCACCCGCATCGCCCGCGCCGATTCGCCGCCGTTGTGGGCGATGGCCTGCAGCTTCGGCAGGCGCGCGGCCAGGCCAGGCAGGTCATTCGGGACAGCACCGCGGATGGCACTGTCCAGGCTGCCCTGCCGGTGGCAGCTGGCGTGGACATCCCACAGGCCCAGCCCCCGGTCTTGCATCGCTGCCAACCGTGCGGCATAGGGCAGCGCCACCAGGTCCAGGTTCCAGATGGCCGACAGCAGCGGCCAGAACTGGTTGCGCGGGTGGCCGTAGTACTGCTGCGCCGCCAGCGAAGCCACGCCGGGAAAGCTGCCCAGCAGCAGTAGGCGGGTGTCCGGCCCGGCCACCGCGGCCAGGCCCTGCAGCGGCGGCTTGGCACGGCTGTGCTGCACCGCACCATCCCCAAGTTGAACGGCGTTCAGCGGCATGGGGCTGGATGCTGCTGGTTGAATCGGCCCGGAGCCGGTGCCATCATCGCGCGCCGCCCGAGGGGGAGGCCATACAACAGACAGGAGTGATTGCGCATGAACGTCGAGACCATCGTCACTTTTCTGACCACGCAGGGCGCGGATTTCGGGCTGAAGATCCTGGGCGCGCTGGCAGCCTGGATTGTGGGCCGCTGGCTGATCGGCCTGGTGCTGCGCGCGGTGGGCGCGGCGCTGGAGCGCGGCAAGAAGGTGGATGCCACGCTGGCCAACTACCTTCGCTCGATCTTCAACGTGGTGTTGAACGTCGTGCTGGTGCTGGCCATCCTCGACATCTTCGGCGTCAAGACCACCAGCTTCGCCGCCCTGCTGGCCGGCGCCGGTCTCGCCATCGGCACCGCCTGGGGCGGCCTGCTGACGCACTTTGCCGCCGGCGTGTTCATGCAGGTGCTGCGGCCGTTCAAGGTGGGTGATTTCGTGCAGGCCGGCGGCGTCACCGGCACGGTGCACGAGGTGGGCCTGTTCGGCACCACCATCATCACACCCGACAACGTGATGACCATCGTCGGCAACAACAAGGTGTTCTCCGAGAGCATCCAGAACTACACCACCCTGCCCTACCGCCGGGTGGACTGCATGGCCAAGGTGGCCAACAGCGTCGACCCGCTGGACGCCATCGCCCGGCTGAAGGCCTCGATCACGCTGATCCCCAACGTGGCCACCACGCCCGCACCCGACATCGAGATCACCGGCTTCTCGCCCGAAGGCCCGCTGCTGTGCGTGCGGCCCTACACCCACAACAACCACTACTGGCAGGTGTACTTCGACACCCACAAGGCCATCGTCGCCACCTTCGGCGCTGCCGGCTACCCGGTGCCCGAGACCCCGATCACGCCGCGCGCGCGGGACTGAGCAGACCGGCCAGCCGCGGCAGCGCCGCCACCGCGTTGGCACTGGTGGCGGCGGCCGTCTCCGCCAGGTTCCAGCCGCGCAGCCCGGCCAGCGTGTGGGCGATGCGCGGCAACTCGGCCGGCTCGTTGCGGCCGGTGGCCTCGCCCGCATCCCGCTGCGCCGCGGTGCGGTACAGCCAGTGCGGCGGGATGTCCGGCGCGTCGGTCTCCAGCACCAGCCGGTCGGCCGGCAGGCTGCCGGCCAGACGGCGGATCTGCAGCGAACGCTCGAAGGTCATGGCGCCGCCAAAACCCATGCGGAACCCCATGGCCACGAACACCGCAGCCTGCGCATCGCTGGCATTGAACGCATGCGCGATGCCGCCAGGCACCGGCATGCGGCGCAGTCCCTTCAGCAGCCCGTCGGCCGAGCGCCGCACATGCAGCAGGACCGGCAGCCCCGCATCCCGCGCCAGCCGCAGCTGCGCCTGGTAGAAGCGCTCGGCACGCACCAGATCCAGCCCGGGCACGAAGTGATCGAGCCCGATCTCGCCCACCGCCACCAGGCGCGGGTCGTCTCGGTGGCGGGCCAGGGCGTCGGCCAGGATGTCCAGGTCGGCGTCGACGCTGCGGTCCACGTACAACGGGTGGATGCCCAGCGCGTAGGCCAGACCGTGGGCATGGGCCATCGCGCGCACGGTGTCGAAGTGGGCTGCCATCACCGCTGGCAGCACCTGCAGGGCCACGCCGGCGGCGCGGGCGCGGGCCAGCACCGCGGGACGGTCGCCATCGAACTCCGGCGCGTCCAGATGGCAATGGGTGTCGATCCAGACCGGCGTCATGCCCCCCATGATGCAGCACCGCGTCGGCATCTCCGTGCGGCTGCAGACGCCGGCTGGCCGTGATAGGGTGTTGTGCAGGTGGCCCGCTGGCGGCTGCCGGAGCCGGTGACGATGGCACGCCCCTCGATCTACAGCCGATCCCCTGCCCGCGCCGCCGGCCCTGCGCCGGCACCGGCTGCGCCGCTCGCAGCGGCTGCCGCCGGCCGCCCGCCCGCGTCCGACATGCCACCAGCCGACGTTCCGCCATCGGCCCGGCCGACATGGCGACAGCGGCTGCTGCGGCATGAGCGCTGGCTGTGGGCCACCGGGTTGGTGCTGGCGATGTTGATCGCTGGCTGGCCGGCCTGGACAGCCAAGGTGCAGCGCCCGCTGGGCATCGACCAGATCGATGCCGCACTGCGCGAGTCCATCGCCAAGGAGCCGCTGCAGGCGCCTGGCCTGGCGGCGTACGAGGCCGTGCTGCCGTCGGTGGTGCGGGTGGTGGGCGAACCGCCTGCGGCCGCATCTGCACCGCTGCAGAAGACGGCCAAGGGCGGCAAACCGGTGGTGCCCGCGCCTGACAGCGAGGATGCCGACCCGCACGGCGGCCGCAGTGTCGGCACCGGCGTGGTCATCGTCGACAAGGGCCTGATCCTGACCAACCTGCATGTGGTCGACGGCGCGGCCAAGATCACCGTCACCTTCTCCGACGGCAGCCAGAGCGAGGCCCGGGTGGTGAACCTGATGCCCGAGAACGACCTGGCGGTGCTGCAGGCGCTGACCATCCCCGACGACCTGCATGCCGCCACCATGCGCTCGACCAGCGGCCTCGCGCCTGGCGAGGCGGTGATGGCGGTGGGCTTCCCCTTCGGCATCGGGCCATCGGCCTCGCAAGGCGTGGTCTCGGGCCTGAAGCGGGAGTTCCGCTCGCCCGAGGGACGCCGCATCCTCACCAACCTGATCCAGTTCGACGCGGCGGCCAACCCGGGCAATTCCGGCGGGCCGCTGATCACCATGGACGGCCATGTGGTGGGCATCGTCACCGCCATCATGAACCCGAACGAACAGCGCACCTTCATCGGCATCGGCTTTGCCGTGCCCATCGAGAACGCCGCCGCCGGCGCCGGCCTGCCTCCTTTCTGACCTGACTGCCACGCCATGTCCAACCCACCCGTCATCGCCGCCGAAACCGCCCAGCTGATGGAGCGCATCCTCTACGAGGTCAAGCGTGTCGTCGTCGGACAAGACCGCTTCCTGGAGCGGGTGATGGTCGCCCTGCTGGCCCAGGGCCACCTGCTGGTCGAGGGCGTGCCGGGCCTGGCCAAGACGCTGACGGTGCGCACCCTGGCGGGCACGCTGCGCGGCAGCTACAAGCGCATCCAGTTCACGCCCGACCTGGTGCCGGCCGACCTGGTGGGCACGCGCATCTACAACCAGAAGACCGGCGAGTTCGGCACCACGCTGGGGCCGGTGTTCGCCAACCTGCTGCTGGCCGACGAGATCAACCGCGCGCCGGCCAAGGTGCAGAGCGCGCTGCTGGAAGTGATGCAGGAACGGCAGGTGACGATTGCCGGCGAGACGCACAAGGTGCCCGCGCCCTTCATCGTGATGGCCACCCAGAACCCGATCGAGACCGAGGGCACCTACCCGCTGCCCGAGGCCCAGGTCGACCGCTTCATGATGAAGGTGCTGGTCGACTACCCGAGCGACGAGGAAGAGTTCGTCATCGTCGAACGCGTCATCGGCCCGCCACTGGCCGCCACACCGGTGGCCAGCACCACCCAGCTGGCCGAGCTGCAGCAGCAGTGTCGGCAGGTGTATGTCGACCCCAGTCTGATCCAGTACGCGGTGAAGCTGGTGGGCGCCACCCGCCGGCCCGACAAGCACGGTCTGGGCGATCTGGCCAAGTACCTCAGCTACGGCGCCAGCCCGCGCGCCAGCATCGCCCTGGTGGAAGCGGCGCGGGCGCTGGCCTTCATGCGCGGGCGCGGCTATGTGCTGCCCGAAGACCTGGGCGACCTGGCCGCCGACTGCCTGCGCCACCGCATGGTGCTCAGCTACGAAGCGCTGGCAGAGGGCCTGACCGCCGATGCGCTGATTGCCAAGGTGATGGCCAAGCTGCCCTTGCCTGACAAGCCGCTGCAGCACCAATCGACCTGACCGCCGTGGCCACGACCGCCACCCCAGCCGCCACCGGCAGCAGCGCTGCCGAGCCGCTGCTGCACCGTCTGGAATGGACGGTGCTGCGCCGCCTCGACGGCCTGCTGCAGGGCGACTACCGCACGCTGTGGCGGGGCGCCGGGCTCGACCTGGCCGACCTGCGCGAGTACCAGCATGCCGACGACGTGCGCCACATCGACTGGAACGTCACCGCCCGGCTGCAGGTGCCGCATGTGCGCCAGTTCACCGAGGACCGGGAGTTGACCGCCTGGTTCCTGCTCGACCTGTCGGGCAGCGTGGATTTCGGCTCGGCCGACCAGACCAAGCTGGGCCTCAGCGAAGGCTTCGTGGCCGCGCTGGCCCGGCTGCTCACCCGCCACGGCAACCGGGTCGGCGCCATCCTGTACCACCCCGGCGCGGCCGATGCGCGTCTGCGGCTGGTGGTGGTCCCGCCCGGCCTGGGCCGCAGCCAGGTGCTGCAGTTGCTGGCCCGCATGCGCCAACCGCCGGCGTCGGCACCCCGCGGCCAGGGCGGCACGGCCGCGCCCACCCGGCTGGCCGACCTGCTGGGCCGGGCCGAGGGCATCGTGCGGCGCCGGTCGCTGCTGTTCGTCGTCAGCGATTTCATCAGCGACCCCGGCTGGGCCACGCCGCTGGGCCGGCTGGCGCGCCGGCACGAGGTGCTGGCGGTGCGCCTGGTCGACCCGCTGGAGTTGGCCCTGCCCGACATCGGCCTGCTGACGGTGGAGGACGCCGAGACCGGCGAGCAGTTGCTGGTCGACACCCAGGACGCCGGCTTCCGCGAACGCTTCGAGGCCATGGCTGCGCAGCACGAGGAAGCCCTGCGCGACCAGCTGCAGAGCGCCGGCGTCGACGTGCTGGAGCTGGCCACCGACGAAGACCTGCTGGCCGCCCTGCTGCGCTACGTGGCCCTGCGCCGCCAGCGCGGGCGGGCTGTCAGCGGCCACCGCATGCCGGCGGCGCTGCGCACGCCGGCTGCGGCCTGAACCCGAGGAACCGCCATGACCCTGCTCTGGCCCGATTGGTTGTGGACCCTGCTGCTGCTGCCGGCGCTGGTGCTGCTGTACCTGCGCCTGCTGGCGCGGCGCAAGAAGAACAGCGTGCGGCTGGCCAGCGTGGCCATCGTGCGCCAGGCGCTGGGCAGCGGCCCGGGCTGGCGCCGCCATGTGCCGCCGCTGCTGCTGCTGCTGGCCGTCGGCCTGCTGCTGTTCGCCACATCGCGGCCGGTGGTCAAGCTCAAGCTGCCGGCGCGCGACCAGACCATCATCCTGGCCATGGATGTGTCGGGCAGCATGCGCGCCACCGATGTGAAGCCCAACCGCATGGTGGCCGCGCAGGAGGCCGCCAAGGCCTTCGTCGCCGGGCTGCCACGCTCGGTGCGGGTGGGCGTGGTCAGCTTCGCCGGCACGGCCGCGGTGGTGCAGGCCCCCACCGTCAGCCGCGAGGACGTGGTGGCGGCCATCGACCGCTTCCAGATGCAGCGGGCCACGGCCATCGGCTCGGGCCTGATCCTGTCGCTGGCGACGATCTTCCCGGATGAAGGCATCGACCTGAGCCAGATCACCGGCGCGCGGGCGATGCCGGCCTCACCCGAGGAGAAGAAGGCCAGGAAGCCGTTCGAGCCGGTGGAGCCGGGCAGCTACGGATCGGCTGCGGTGATCCTGCTGACCGATGGCCAGCGCACGACCGGGCCGGATCCGATGGAAGCCGCCAAGATGGCGGCCGAGCGCGGCGTGAAGGTGTTCACCGTGGGCATCGGCACCAAGGCCGGCGAGACCATCGGCTTCGAGGGCTGGAGCATGCGGGTGAAGCTGGACGAGGAGACGCTGAAGGCCATCTCCAACGCCACCCGTGCCAACTACTTCTACGCCGGCACGGCCGAGGACCTGAAGCAGGTCTACCAGGGCCTCTCCAGCCGGCTGGTGGTGGAGACCAAGGAGACCGAGGTCAGCGCGCTGTTCGCGGCCGCCGGCGCCCTGCTGGTGGTGCTGGCCGCCGGCCTGAGCGTGTGGTGGTTCGGACGGGTTCTTTGACGCCGCGCCGCGCCGCCGCCTGCGGACTGGCCGTGGTGCTGGCCACCGCAGCCGCGCAGGCGCAGCCAGCGGGCGACGCAGCGCCGCGGTCGCGACCACCGGATGAGGCGGGCTGCCCGCGCGATCATCTGACCTCGTACGACGGGCGCGTGTTGCGCTACAGCCGGCACAGCGACCACACCGACCTGCAGATCCGCACCGACTGGGACACCACCGAGTCCGTGCGCATCCGCCATCCCGGCCAGGGCGATGCGGCACGCTGGTTCATGCTGGCC
Organism: Pseudaquabacterium pictum; assembly: GCF_005403045.1. Taxonomy (GTDB): domain Bacteria; phylum Pseudomonadota; class Gammaproteobacteria; order Burkholderiales; family Burkholderiaceae_C; genus Pseudaquabacterium; species Pseudaquabacterium pictum. Next base: position 88,667 of record NZ_BJCL01000005.1, on the reverse strand, counting down.
GGCCAGCCGTTCCAGGCTGCCGACTGGGCGCGCATCACCACGGCAGCCGGTCGGCTGCGACCGGGCTGGCGGGTGGTGGCCTGGGTCTGCGACGACGGCCGCAATCCGCTGGTGGACTGGCAGCCGCCGCGCTGAGGCGGCTCACTTGCCCGCGCGGTAGCTGGCGAAGGCGGTCGCCATGCGGCTGAACTGCCCATTCGAGAACGTGTTCATGCACGCATCGTCGGTGTAGTCCATGAAGTTGCTGATCGGGTCGAGGCCTGCCAGGTTCTTGCAGGAATCGCGCCCTGTCGGGCAGCCGTAAGCGGGTGACTTCTCGGCCGGCGTGTCGGCCACGCCGTCACCGCCCGTGTCCTGCCGCGCGCAGCCGCCCTGAAAGGTGTGGTACAGGCCCATCCAGTGGCCCACCTCATGGGTGCCGGTGTCCCCCAGGTTGTAGGGCGCAGCACTGCCGCCCGGCAGCGACGCGGTCAGCACCACCACGCCATCCATCATCGGGCTGCGGGTGTAGTCCGACGGAAAGGTGGCCCAGCCCAGCAGGCCGCCGCCGATGTTGGCCAGGTAGATGTTCAGGTCGTCCGCGGTGCCTTGGCGCAGCGCGTTCTTGGCGTCGCGCTCGGCGGTGGTGCCGGGCTGCATCGTGTACCAGGCCGTGTTGGCGGTGACCGTGGTCTGCACCAGGTTGAACGTCCACTGCCCGCCGTAGGCCTGGTTCAGCACATTGATCTGGTTGGTGATCTGCTGCGACGTGGGTGCGCCGGTGCCGTTGCTGGCAGTGATCACGTGGACATACACATTGATCACCCCGCCAGCGGCCTGCGGTGTCGGATCGCCGGGCTTGGCCCACTTCTGCAGCTTGGCCTTGTGCGCGGCCAGCACCCGGTCGACCTCGGACATGCGCTCGTCGTCATGCTGCGGCGTGCCGCAGCGGTGGCCGGCGGCGATAAACGCGCCCTGGTTGACGAAGGTGCGCCCTTCGATGGCGAACGGGCGCTCATCGGCCTGCTGGGCCGAGACGACGGCCATGCCGGCAGCGCACAGCGCAACGGCAATGGCGGAGTGCTTCAAGACATCGAACAGCATGCGGTTCTCCTCGTTGACCGGCCCGTTTCGCGGGCCGTGGTGTTGGGGTGCGGGGCAGTGTGCGCTTGCCGGTCACGCTGTCAATCGGCTGAACCGGGCATGGCGCCCTGTCCACCGCGGGTGCAAGGGCGCTCGCAGCCCGGCGTGCGCCGGTGCGTCTCAGCCGCCCACCGGCCGCAGCCGGTCATAGCCCCAATGGAAGACCCAGCCGTAGGCGGCGTACACGGCGCTCAGGGCCAGGTCCAGGCCCAGGGCCGGCCAGAAGTCCAGGCCGGTGAAGACCATGATCAGCGGGCAGCTCATCAGCACCACGGTGGCCTCGAGACCGATCGCGTGGAGGGTGCGCAGGCTGGCTGGGCGGTCACTGGCCACGCGGCGGTGGCGGCGCCACTCCCAGCGGTCGAACAGCGTGTTGTAGATCGCCGCCCAGGCCATCACCAGCAGCGACAGCGCCACCAGCAGGCCCACCGACTCCACCGCGTCACCGCCGGTGGTCCAGGCCAGCAGCGGTGCAACCAGCACCAGGCCCAGCGCCTCGAACCACAGCGTCTGATGCAGCCGGTCCATCGCGCTGCGCAGCGGCGCGGCGTCGGCGGCCTGGCTCACCATGGGCTGCTGCCGTAGACCGCGATGGCCAGCGCGCACACCGGCTGGTCGTGGCAGGTGGCGCTGGCGATCTCGGTGTGCACCGGGCCGAAATCGATACCGCGGCCGGCCTGCATCGCCTGCAGCGTGCGCTGAAGATCATGCTGCAGCCGGTCGGGATCGTCGCCATGCAGCTCGACGAACAGGCCGGCGCCGCTTCGCGGCTCCTGCACCCAGCCGATGCCGGCATGCACGCTGTGGCCGGGCCGCTCCTCACGCATCTGCGACATCACCACGTACAGCCGCTGGCCCCAGGCCGATGGCGGCGTGTGCCAGCGCCCGCGCTGCAGCTGCGCGCCCGGCGGGATCACCGACGACAGGCAGATCAGGTTGTAGTTGGCCACGCCGGTGTCGCGCAAGGCGGCATCGAAGGCGGCCAGCGGTGTCGGCCCCTGGCCCATGCCGCTGGCCAGCACGATGGGGCCGAACGGGGCGGGCTCGCGGACCGTTCGGTTGGCAGGTTGTAGCGGCGGATCGATGAGGCAGGACATGGGCGTTTCCTGGCGTGGCGTGGCACAGGCCGCCAATTTGCACCGAGCGGCGTTCCGCCGGTGCGCCCTGCATCGTCCCGACGGTGGACAGGCCGTCAGGCCGCCGTGGGCTGTTCCAGCCGGCCCTGCTCCAGGCGCAGCACGCGCTGGCAGCGGGCCGCCAGGGTGCTGTCATGCGTCACCAGCACGAAGGCGGTGCCGCGCTCGCGGGCCAGCTGCAGCATCAGCGCAAACACGGCGTCGGCGCTGCTGCGGTCGAGGTTGCCGGTGGGCTCGTCGGCCAGCACGCAGGCCGGCCGCGTCACCAGCGCACGGGCGATGGCCACGCGCTGGCGCTCGCCGCCCGACAGCTGCGCCGGCCGGTGGTCCAGCCGGGCGGCCAGGCCCACCGCGGTGAGCGCCTCGCGCGCCGCCGCCTGCGCGCTGGCCACGCTGTCGCGGCGGATGCGCAGCGGCATGGCCACGTTGTCCAACGCGGTGAACTCAGGCAGGAGGTGGTGGAACTGGTAGACGAAGCCCAGGTGGCGGTTGCGCCAGGCGCCCTGTTCGGCCTGGCCCAGCGTGGCCAGGTCGCGGCCCATCAGGTGCACGCTGCCGGTGCTGGGCGCGTCCAGCCCGCCCAGCAGGTGCAGCAGCGTGCTCTTGCCCGAGCCCGAGGCGCCGACGATGGCCAGCGTCTCGCCGGCCGCCACCTGCAGGCCCACGCCCTGCAGCACGGCCACATCCAGCCCGCCTTCGGTGAAGCGCTTGCCCAGGCCTTCGCAGCGCAGCACAGGCTCACTCATAGCGCAGGGCTTCCGCCGGATTGACGCGGCTGGCGCGCCAGCTGGGGTACAGCGTGGCCAGGAAGGCCAGCAGCAGCGAGATCAGCGTGATCGGCAGCACGTCGCTCATGCGCGGGTCGCTGGGCATGCGGCTGATCACGTAGATGCTGCCGGGCAGGAAGGCCACGCCCAGCAGCCGCTCCAGCGCCGGCACCAGGGTGCCGATGTTCAGCGCCACCAGCAGGCCGAAAGCCACACCCGACAGCGTGCCGATCACCCCGCTGGCCGCACCCTGCACAACGAAGATGCCCATCACCGACCGCGGGCTGGCGCCCAGGGTGCGCAGGATGGCGATGTCGGCGCGCTTGTCGGTCACCGTCATCACCAGGGTGCTGACCAGGTTGAACGCCGCCACCGCGACGATCAGCGTCAGGATGATGAACATCAGCCGCTTCTCCAGCTGCACCGCGTCGAACCAGTTGCGGTTGGTGCGGGTCCAGTCGCGCACCAGCAGGCCGGGCTGCAGGCTGTCGACCAGCTGCTGGGCCACGGCGCGGGCCTGGTGCAGGTCGGCCAGCTTCAGCTGCACGCCGCTGGGGCCGTCCAGCCGGTACAGGCGGGCCGCGTCCTCCACATGGATCAGCGCCAGGCCGCTGTCGTACTCGTAGTGGCCGGCGTCGAAGGTGCCGGCCACGGTGAAGCTCTTGAGCCGCGGCACCGTGCCCGCCGGCGTCACCTGGCCGCCCGGTGCCACGAGGGTGACGCTGTCGCCGGCCCGCACGCGCAGCTGGCGTGCCAGCTCGGCACCGAGCACGATGCGCCAGGCACCGGGCTGCAGCTGGCCCAGCAGGCCGCTCTGGGCCATCTGCGCGGCCAGCGGCGTCACCTTCAGTTCCTCGGCCGGGTCGACACCGCGCACGATGGCGCCGCGCATCTCGTCGCCGCGGGCGATCAGCGACTGCTGCGTGATGAAGGGCGCGGCGGCCACCACGGCGGGGTTCTTCTGCGCGGCGGCGGCGGTGGCGCGCCAGTCGGCCAGGGCATTGCCCTGCACGTCGAACACCTCGATGTGGGCCACCACGCTGAGCATGCGGTCGGTCACTTCCTTCTGGAAGCCGTTCATCACGCTCAGCACGATGATCAGCGCCGCCACGCCCAGCGCGATGCCCAGCATCGACACCAGCGAGATGAAGGAGATGAAGCCGTTGCGCCGACCGACCCGACCGGCGCGGGTGTAGCGCCAGCCGATCTGCCATTCATAGGGCCAGTTCATGCGGGCCGGCCAGGGGAAGAAGCCATAGGCGCGGGATGCTAACAGTGGGCCCGCCGCGGCGCCGGCCAGAGCCCGGCCCGGATAATGCGTCGCACATGCACCTGATCGTCCCCTTCGCCGGCACTGTCTCCGAGGCAGGCCACCAGGCCCTGCAGTCGCTGGCCCTGCCGCGGCTGGAGAAGCTGCTGGCCCGGCTGCAGCCGGGGCAACGCCTGGGCAGCGACGCCCACAGCCTGAACCCGCCGCATGAGCAGGCCCTGGCCACGGCCTGGGGTTGGCCAGCCGGTCCCGATGCCGCCCTGCCCTTGGCTGCCCGCCAGGCCGCCGCGCTGGGCCTGGACGCCAGCCAGCCCTGGGGCCTGCTGACGCCTGTACACCTGCACGTGGGCACCGACCAGGTCAGCCTGACGGCCCCCTGGGCCCTGCAGCTGGACGACGCGGCATCACGCGGCTTGCTCGACGCCGTGCGCCCCCTGTTCGAGAGCGAGGGCTTCACCCTGCACCCGACCGGCCCGCTGCAATGGCTGGCCAGCCACCCGCTGTTCGACGGCCTGGCCACCGCCGCGCTGGACCGCGTGGTCGGCCGCAACATCGACCGCTGGCTGCCCGGCCACGGCGATGCGCGGCTGATCCGCCGGCTGCAGAACGAGGTGCAGATGCTGCTCTACACCCACCCGCTGAACGATGCGCGCGAGGCTGCCGGCCTGCCCACGGTCAACAGCGTCTGGCTCAGCCACTGCGGCCGCCTGCCCGACGGGGCCTCCCCGCCGCCCTCGGCGCAGGTGGACGACCGCCTGCGCCAGCCCGCGCTGGACGAGGACTGGGCCGCCTGGTGCGAGGCCTGGCGGGCGCTGGACGCCGGCCCGATCGACGCCCTGGCCCGCGCCGGTGGCGACGTGCGGCTCACCCTGTGCGGCGAACGCTTCGCGCAGACCTTCATGCCCGCCCGGCAGGGCCTGTGGCAGCGCCTGGCCGGCCGCTGGCAGCCGCCGTCGGCCACCGCGGTGCTGGAGGCGCTGTGACCAGCCCCACGCTGCAGCGCCGGGACGTGCCGCCGCAGACCCTGACCCGGCGCGACGTTCCGCCGCGCGTCGCCTTCGCCCTGGAACAGGCCGGCGTGCACCCGCTGCTGGCCCGGCTGTTCGCCGCCCGTGGCGTGCGCAGCGCCGACGATCTGGACGACGGCCTGGCCCGGCTGCTGCCGCCTGCGCAGCTGCAAGGCGCCACCGAGGCCGCGGTGCTGCTGGCCGATGCCATCGCCGCACACCGGCGCATCTGCATCGTGGCCGACTACGACTGCGATGGCGCCACCGCCTGCGCCGTGGCCCTGCGTGGCCTGGGCCTGCTGGGCGCCGCACCCGACACCTTGCAGTACGTGGTGCCCGACCGCCTGGTGCATGGCTACGGCCTGACGCCGGCCATCGTCGATCTGGCCCTGGCGCAGACCCCGGCCACGCCGCCGCAGCTGCTGGTGACGGTGGACAACGGCATCGCCAGCAGCGCCGGCGTGGCCCATGCCCGCGCGCTGGGCCTGCAGGTGCTGGTGACCGACCACCACCTGCCTGCGCTGGGCGCCGACGGCACGGTGCAGCTGCCCGCCGCCGATGTGATCGTCAACCCCAACCAGCCCGGCTGCGGCTTCGCCAGCAAGGCCCTGGCAGGCGTGGGCGTGGTGTTCTATGTGCTGCTGGCGCTGCGGGCCGAGCTGCGCGCGCGCGGCGCCTTCGCCGCCGACCAGCAGCCGCGGCTGGATGCCCTGCTCGACCTGGTGGCCCTGGGCACGGTGGCCGATGTGGTGAAGCTCGACGACAACAACCGCCGCCTGGTGGCGCAGGGCCTGAAGCGCATCCGCGCCGGGCGCATGCAACCGGGCGTGGCGGCGCTGTTCGCCGCTGCCGGCCGGGTGCCGGCACGGGCCGCCGCCTTCGACTTCGGCTTTGCCCTGGGCCCGCGCATCAATGCCGCCGGCCGGCTGTCGGACATGACGCTGGGCATCGAGTGCCTGCTGACCGACGACCCGGCCCGCGCCGGCGAGCTGGCCCAGGCGCTGGACGCCATCAACCGCCAGCGCCGCGAGGTGCAGACCGACATGGCCACCCAGGCCGAGGTGCTGCTGGACGCGCTGCTGGCCCGCCAGCCCGCCGGACAGGAGACACCGCCCGCGCTGGTGCTGTTCGACCCCGACTTCCATGAAGGCGTGGTCGGCATCGTCGCCGGGCGGCTGAAGGACCGGCTGCACCGGCCCACCTTCGTGCTGGCGCGCGGGCAGGACGGGCTGCTGAAGGGTTCGGGCCGGTCGATCGCCGGCTTCCACCTGCGTGATGCGCTCGATCTGGTCAGCAAGCGCCACCCCGGCGTGCTGCTGCGCTTCGGTGGCCATGCGATGGCCGCCGGCTGCACCCTGGCCGAGGCCGACTGGCCGCTGTTCGCCAGCGCACTGCAGCAAGTGGCTGCCGAGGCGTTGCAGCCGGCCGCGCTGCAGCGCTGCGTGGCCACCGACGGCCCGCTGGGCGGCGAGTGGTTCAACACCGCCACCGTGGCCACGCTGGACGCCCAGGTCTGGGGCCAGGGCTTCGAGGCGCCGGTGTTCTGCGACGAGGTGGACGTGCTGCAGCAGCGCCTGGTCGGCGAGAAGCACTTGAAGCTGCGGGTGCGCCATGCCGGTACGCTGCGCGACGCCATCTGGTTCGGCCATGCCGAGCCGCTGCCCGCGCGGGTGCAGCTGGCCTACCGGCTGAACCTGGATGAATTCCAGGGCCAGCAGCGCCTGCAGATGGTGGTGGAAGCCGCCTTCGCCCCCACATCCTCCCTGTCCTGACCTTGCCCCGGAGACCGCCGATGCCATCCCCCCGCGCCACCACCACACGCCGCCAGGCCCTGGCCCTGCTGGCCACGCCCGGCCTGCTGGCCCCGGCGCTGACCGCGGCGCAGGGCAATGCGCCCAAGGTGGCCGTGGTGGCCCATGGTCTGGTCAACCCCTGGGGCCTGGCCTTCCTGCCCGACGGCCGCATGCTGGTGACCGAGCGGGCCGGCCGCATGCGGGTGATCGCTGCCGACGGCAAGCTGGGCCCGCCGCTGCCCGGCCTGCCACCGGTGGTGGCCGAGGGCCAGGGCGGCCTGCTCGATGTGGTGGTCGACCCCCGCTTTGCCAGCAACCGGCTGGTCTACTGGAGCTACAGCGAGGCCGCCGCCGACGGCGACGCCAACGGCACCGCCGTGGCCCGCGCCCGGCTGGACGGCGCCCCGGGTGCGGAGCGACTGGCCGAGGTGGCCGTGGTGTTCCGCCAGCTGCCCAAGGTGGCCAGCAAGCTGCACTTCGGAAGCCGCCTGGTGTTCGGCAGCGACGGCCGGCTGTTCATCGCCCTGGGCGACCGCTTCAGCCGCAAGGACGATGCGCAGACGCTGGACAACCACCTGGGCAAGATCGTGCGCATCGAGGCCGACGGCAAGGTGCCGGCCGACAACCCGCTGGTGGGCAGGGCCGGCACCCGCCCGGAGATCTGGAGCTGGGGCCACCGCAATGTGCAGGGCGCAGCCATCCACCCCGCCACCGGCGACCTGTGGGCCACCGAGCACGGCCCCCAGGGCGGCGACGAGCTGAACCTGGTGCAGCGCGGCGGCAACCACGGCTGGCCGGTGATCACCTTCGGCCGCAACTACGGCCTGGGCACCAAGATCGGCGACGGCACCGAGCGGGCCGACGTGGTGGCGCCGCAGGCCCACTGGGTGCCCACCTCGATCGCCCCCAGCGGCATGGCCTTCCTGACCAGCGACCGCTACCCCGGCTGGAAGGGCAACCTGTTCATCGGCGCGCTGCGTGGCCAGGCGCTGGTGCGCATCACGCTGGACGGCAACAAGGTGGTGGCGCAGGAACGCCTGCTGCAGTCCCTGAACGAGCGCATCCGCGATGTGCGTCAAGGGCCCGACGGGCTGCTCTACTTGCTGACTGACAACGCCGACGGGCGCGTTCTGAGGGTTTTGCCATGAGCCACGACCACGATCATGACCACGCCGATGGCATGAGCCATCTCGACGCCATGGACCTGCGGGTGCGCGCGCTGGAGACGGTGCTGACCCAGAAGGGCTACATCGATCCGGCCGCGCTGGATGTGCTGGTCGACACCTACCAGACCAAGATCGGCCCGCGCAACGGCGCCCGGGTGGTGGCCAAGGCCTGGGCCGACCCGGCCTTTGCCGCCTGGCTGGAGGCCGATGCCACCGCCGCCATCGCCAGCCTGGGCTACACCGGCCGCCAGGGCGAGCACATGGTGGCGGTGTTCAACACGCCCGACACCCACCACCTGGTGGTCTGCACCCTGTGCAGCTGCTACCCCTGGACCGTGCTGGGCCTGCCGCCCACCTGGTACAAGAGCGCGCCCTACCGCAGCCGGGCGGTGAAAGACCCACGCGGCGTGCTGGCCGACTTCGGCGTGCAGCTGCCCGAGGCCACGCAGTGCCGCATCTGGGACAGCACGGCGGAAGTGCGCTACCTCGTCATCCCGCAGCGGCCGGCGGGCACCGACGGGCTGACCGAGGACCAGCTGGCCGACCTGGTGACGCGGGATTCGATGATCGGCACCGGCCTGGCCAGGAGCCCGCAGGCATGAGCTACGCATTCCACGCCGACCTGGGCGGCCAGCCCGGTCATGGCCCGGTGACACCCGAGGCCGAAGGCGAGTTCTGGCACGAAGCCTTCGAGCCCAAGGCCCTGGCCCTGACCCTCGCCATGGGCGCCACCGGCGCCTGGAACATCGACCAGAGCCGCTCGGCCCGCGAGACCATGCCCGACTACGCCCGGCTCAGCTACTACCGCATCTGGCTGGCGGGCATCGAACGCCTGATGGCCGAACGCGGCCTGGTGGGTGCCGATGAAGTGGCCGCCGGCCGGCTGCTGCACCCGCCGAAGCCGCTGCCGCGCAAGCTGCTGGCCGATGCCGTGCCGGCGGTGCTGGCCAAGGGCTCGCCCACCGATCGCCCGGCGCCTGGTCCGGCCCGGTTTGCAGTGGGCGATGCGGTGCGCACCCGGGCCGGCCATGTCGACCACCACAGCCGGCTGCCCGGCTATGCGCAGGGCCGGCGCGGCACCATCGCCCGGCTGCATGGCGCCCATGTGTTCCCCGACACCAACGCCCAGGGCCGGGGCGAGCAGCCGCAGTGGCTGTACACCGTGGTGTTCGACGGCGCCACGCTGTGGGGCCCCGAGGCCCAGCCGGGCCTGCAGGTGTCGGTGGATGCCTGGGAGAGCTACCTGCAGCCCGACGACGGAGACCCTGCATGACCATGGATCTGGCCAGCTGCCCCGGCCTGCCGCTGGGCGACGACAGCGCCCCGGTCTTCGCCGAACCCTGGATGGCCCAGGCCTTCGCGATGGTGCTGCAGCTGCACCAGCAGGGCCTGTTCACCTGGCCGGAATGGGCCGCGGCGCTGTCGGCGCAGATCGCCGCTGCGCAGGCCGCCGGCGATGCCGACCTGGGCGATACCTACTACCACCACTGGCTGGCCGCGCTGGAGACGCTGGTGGCCGCCAAGGGCGCCGCGCAGGCCGATGAGCTGGCGCGCTGCGCCCGCGCCTGGGACCACGCCGCCGACCGCACGCCGCACGGCCAGCCCATCGTGCTGGAGCCGGCGGACTGGGCGCAGGCATGAACGACGGCGTCGACTTCGCCGCCCAGGTGGAGGCGCTGCGCCCGCAGCTGCTGCGCTTTGCCCGCAGCCAGCTGCGCAACGACGCCTGGGCGGAGGACGCCGTCAGCGAGACCCTGCTGGCCGCGCTGGAGAAGCCACACAGCTTTGCCGGCCGCAGCCAGCTCAAGACCTGGCTGGTGGCGGTGCTGAAGAACAAGGTCGTCGACCAGCTGCGCCGCCATGCCCGCGAGGCCACGGTGCTGACCACCGACGACGGCGAGGACCTGGACGAGAGCCTGTTCGACAGCGCCGCAGGCCACCATTGGCGCGCCATGCCGCCCGACTGGGGCAGCCCCGAGGCGCACCTGGGCCAGCGCCAGTTCTTCGAGGTGCTGGAGGCCTGCATGGACCACCTGCCGCCGGCACAGGGCCGGGTGTTCATGATGCGCGAGTGGCTGGAGCTGAGCACCGACGAAATCTGCAAGGAATTGCAGATCACCGCGACCAACCTGTGGGTGCTGCTGCACCGGGCGCGGCTGCGGCTGCGGGAATGCCTGCAGCAGCGCTGGTTCAACAGCGCCCAGCCGACCTGAACACCTTGCCCCGCCCCAGCCCGCCATGAAGATCCGCCGCAGCTGCCGCGACGTCACCCGCCTGGTGCTGGAGAGCCAGGACCGGCCGCTGGACGCGCTGGAAGCGCTGTCCCTGCGGCTGCACTGGCTGGCCTGCGGCGGCTGCCGGCGCTTCCGCGACCAGCAGGCCGTGATGCGCCAGGCGCTGGACCGCTGGCGCGCCTACCGGTCCGAGGACTGATCGGCGACCTGGAACACGCCCACCGCCTCGTTGAGACGGACGGTCTGGTCCTGCAGGCTGCTGGCGGCAGCCGCGCTCTGTTCCACCAGCGCCGCGTTCTGCTGCGTGGCTTCGTCGATGCGCTGCACGGCGCCGCTGACCAGCTCCAGCCCGCTGGCCTGTTCCTGCGTGGCCTGGCTGATCTCGCTGATGATGGCCGCCACCCGCTCGGACGACTGCACGATGTCCGACATGGTGCTGCCGGCATCGGCCACCAGGCGGGTGCCGCTTTCCACCTTCTCGACGTTGGCGCTGATCAGGGTCTTGATCTCGCGGGCCGCGCCGGCGCTGCGTTGGGCCAGGCTGCGCACCTCGCCGGCCACCACCGCAAAGCCGCGGCCCTGCTCGCCGGCGCGCGCTGCCTCCACCGCGGCATTCAATGCCAGGATGTTGGTCTGGAAGGCGATGCCGTCGATCACGCCGACGATGTCGGCGATGCGCCTGGACGACTGGCTGATCTCGTCCATGGTGCTGACCACCTCGCCCACCCGCTGACCGCCCTGGCTGGCCACGCCGGAGGCGTCGGCCGCCAGCCGGGTGGCCTGCTGGGCCGCCTCGGCATTGCGGCGCACCGAGGCGCCCAGCTCGGCGACCGTCGACACGGTGGACTGCAGGCTGCTGGCCTGCTGCTCGGTGCGCGACGACAGGTCGTGGTTGCCGGCGGCGATCTCGGCCGAGGCATTGCGCACCGACTCCGCCGAGCTGCGCATCGTGCCGATCACGCCGCGCAGCGATTCGGCCATGCGGTTCATGCCGCCGAGCAGCTGGCCGAATTCGTCGCGACGGCTGCTGTCCAGGCGCACCCGCAGGTCACCGTCGGCCAGCTGCTGCGCGGCCTGCACCGCGGCCTGCAGCGGCCGCACCACCGAGCGGGTGCACAGCACGCCGGCCACTGCGGCCAGCAGCACACCGGCGACGGCGGCCACCAGCATCGCGACCGACGCATGGCGGCTGCTGGCGCCGATGCGGGCCTCCGCGGCACTGGCCTGCTCACGCTGCAGCGTGTTGAAGGCCAGCAGCCGGTCCCGCCGCTGCTGCGACAACTGGTCGAGCTGGCCGGTGATCACCTTGGCGGCATCCTCCTGCATCACCATCAGTGCCAGGTTCATCGCCCGCTTGAGCACCGGCTTGCTCTTGTCGTGCAGGCTGCGCACCTCGCCCAGCAGCGCCTTCTCGGCGGTGCTCAGGTCCGGCTCGTTGCCCAGGGCATCGAGCATCTTCTCCAGCTTCTCGCCAGCCTGACGCACCAGGGTGGCATGGCGCTCCATCGTCGGCGGATCGGTCACCAGGCCCACCTGGCGCAGATGCAGATCCTGCTCGAAGACCAGCTGCACCATCTCGTTGGCGCGGGCCAGCCGGTCCTGCGCCTGCCGCAAGTCGCCGGATACCATGTCCTGGGTGCGGTTGACGGTCAACCAGGACGCCGCGCACACCGCCAGCAGCAGCAGCGCCAGCACCGCAAATCCCAGCGACAACCGCTGCGACACCGTGAGTTGGCTCGACATCAGCACCTCCTCGTCCGGTCAGTCGGCCGGCCGCTCACTTGTAGACGCCAGCGCAGATCACCTGGGCATCCAGCGGCTCGCAGTAGGCGGACTTCTGCTCGATGTCCTTGCTGACCGGGTTGACCCACTTGTAGTCGGTCCAGCCCGTCTTGCCGGCCTTGGCCTTGTCCAGGATCTCGACGATGAACAGCTTGCCGTCGGCATCCTTCAGTTGCATCAGGTCGCGGCCCAGCAGCTTCTCGTTGGCGCCGTGCGAGGTGACCTTGCCGGTCAGGTCGGCGGTGTAGACATACAGGTCGCGGTCGGTGAACGGCCCGCCCTTGGCGCTGAAGTCGGCCAGGGCCTTGTCCTTGCCGACCTTCTTGTAGTGGGCGACCGCCTTCTTGATCATGGCCAGCGCTTCGTCCTTGGTGGCGTTCTTCACTTCGGCGGCAACCGGAACGGACAGCACGGCGGCAGCAATGGCCAGGGACAGGCAGCGGGCGAACTTCTTCATGGGCAAACTCCAATGGCGGTGGTGTGGATGGCCGGCCGGACACGGCCGCAGGCCGCGGCTGTCCACCGGTCTTCGCCATATCGGCCAGCTGGTGCGGGGACTTGACGGCTGTCAGCCGCCGGTCAGTCGGTGCGGCCGCCAGGAATGTGCAATTCGTCCAGGCCGGGCACCAGCGCATCCACCAGCAGTTCCAGCGCGCGCACCTGGTCGGCCAGCGCCAGCGGCCGGCTGCCCGGATGGGCGGCGGCCTGCGCGGGCAGCGGCGGCAGGTGGATGAAGCCGGCGGCCACGCCGGGCTGGCGGCGCAAGGCATGCAGCAGGCCGTACATCACCTGGTTGCAGACGAAGCTGCCAGCACTCAGCGACAGCTCGGCCGGCAGGCCCGCCGCCTGCAGCCGCTGCAGCAGCGCCTTCACCGGCAGGCGGGTGAAGCAGGCCGCCGGGCCGCCGGCCACCACCGGCGTGCCGGCCGGCTGGGCGCCGGCGTTGTCGGGGATGCGGGCATCGCACAGGTTGACGGCCACCCGCTCCAGGCTGATGGCCGAGCGGCTGCCGGCCAGGCCCAGGCTCAGCACCAGCTGCGGCCGGTGGCGGCGGAGGGCCGCGCGCAGCGCCGGCAACGACGTGGCGAAGGCGCAGGGCAGCTGCACCGCGGTGATGGTGGCGCCGCCGCGCACCTGGCCGTGCAGCGCCTGCGCCACGTCCCACGACGGGTTGATCGTCTCGCCACCGAAGGGCTCGAAGCCCGTCACCAGCACCCGCTGCACGCTCATGCCTGCCCCCATCCGCCACCACCGGGCGTCTCGACCACGAACACATCCCCTGGCTGCACCGTCACCGAGCCGATGTAGTCCAGCGCCTCCACCGTGCCGTCGGCCCGCTCCACCCGGTTGATGCCGGGCGCACCGGGCTGACCGCCGTCGCCGCCGAAGGCGCCATGGTGGCGGCCGTTGCTGAGGATGGACGCGGTCATCGTCTCCAGGAAGCGCACGCGGCGCACGCCGCCATCGCCACCGCGCCAGCGGCCGGCGCCACCCGATCCGGGGCGGATGGCGTAGCTGTCCAGCCGCACCGGGAAGCGCAGTTCCAGCACCTCCGGGTCGGTGAGGCGGCTGTTGGTCATGTGGGTCTGCACGACGCTGGTGCCGTCGAAGCCGGGCCCGGCGCCCGAGCCGCCGGAGATCGTCTCGTAGTACTGGTGGCGGTCATTGCCGAAGGTGAAGTTGTTCATCGTGCAGGGGCTGGCGGCCATCACGCCCAGCGCGCCGTACAGCGCATTGGTCACGCAGGACGAGGTCTCCACGTTGCCCGCCACCACCGCTGCCGGCGGCCGCGGGTTCAGCAGGCAGCCGTCGGGCACGATCACCTGCAGCGGCTTCAGGCAGCCGGCGTTCAGCGGGATGTCGTCGTCGACCAGGCTGCGGAACACGTACAGCACCGCCGCCATCGTCACCGCCTTGGGCGCGTTGAAGTTGTCGGGCGTCTGCGCGCTGGTGCCGGTGAAGTCGAGCGTGGCGGCGCGGCGGGCCGCGTCCACCGTCAGCCGCACCTGGATCTGCGCGCCGTTGTCCATCGGCAGGGTGAAGGCACCGTCCTTCAGCGCCGTGATCACCCGGCGCACCGATTCCTCGGCGTTGTCCTGCACGTGCTGCATGTAGGCGGTCACGGTGGGCTCGCCCCACTGCGCCACCATCGCGCGCAGCTCCTGCACGCCCTTCTCGTTGGCGGCGATCTGGGCCCGCAGATCGGCGATGGTCTGGTCGGGGTTGCGGGCCGGCCAGGGGCCGCTGGCCAGCAGCGTGCGCAGCTCGGTTTCCAGCAGGCGGCCGCCACGCACCAGCAACTGGTTGTCGATCAGCACGCCCTCCTCGTCGATGGTCTTCGAGAACGGCGGCACCGAGCCGGGCGTACTGCCGCCGATGTCGGCATGGTGGCCGCGGCTGGCGACGTAGAACTGCGGGCAGGTGGCGGCATCGTCCAGGTACACCGGCGTCACCACCGTCACGTCGGGCAGGTGGGTGCCACCGTGGTACGGGTCGTTCAGCACGTACACATCGCCCGGCTGCATGGCAGGGTTGCGGGCGATCACCGTCTTGATCGACTCGCCCATGCTGCCCAGGTGCACCGGCATGTGCGGCGCGTTGGCGATCAGTGCGCCGTCGGCGCTGAACAGCGCGCAGCTGAAGTCCAGCCGCTCCTTGATGTTGACCGAGTGGGCGGTGTTCTGCAGCCGCAGGCCCATCTGCTCGGCGATGTTCATGAACAGGTTGTTGAACACCTCCAGCATCACCGGGTCGGCCTGGGTGCCGGCCGCCTGGCGCTGCGCCCGCGGGCGCAGCCGCTGCAGCAGCAGGTCACCCCGGGCGGTGGCGGTGGCGGCCCAGCCGGGCTCGACCACGGTGGTGGCGTTGGCCTCGGTGATGACCGCCGGGCCGGCGACGCGGGCGCCAGGCGTCAGGGCTTCGCGCCGGAACAGCCCGGCATCACACCAGGCCTCGGCGCTGCCGTCGTCCAGGGCACAGTGCATGCGCACCGTGGCCAGCGGCGTGGCGTCGCGCGGCAAGGCCACGGTGGCCGCCGGTCCATCGGGCACCGCTTCAGCTGCGCCGATGGCCTCGACCGACGCAGCCTCGATCACCAGCGCGCGCCCCGGCATGCCGAAGGCGAAGCGCTGGCGGTAGGCCGCCTCGAAACCGGCCACCAGATTGGCGATGGTGCTGTCGGCCGACACCGGCACGGCCAGCGCGGTGTCGGTGCCCTGGTAGCGCAGCAGCAGGCGCTGCACCGGCTGGATGCGGTCGGGCGGCACGCCTTGGGCCTGCACCTCGGCCACCGCGGCGTCGGTCAACGTGACCAGGCGCTCGCGGGCGGCCTGCAGGCCGGCAGCGTCCAGCGGCCGTTCCACCGAGGCTTCGCGCATCGCGATCTGGTCGGCCAGGCCCATGCCATAGGCCGACAGCACGCCGGCCAGCGGGTGGATCAGCACCTGCTGCATGCCCAGCGCATCGGCCACCGCGCAGGCATGCTGGCCGCCGGCACCGCCAAAGCACTGCAGGGTGTAGGCAGTGACGTCGTAGCCGCGCGCCACCGAGATGCGCTTGATCGCATTGGCCATGCTGGCCACGGCGATCTGCAGCGCGCCGGCGGCCACCATCTCGGCGGTGGCCGGTCGGCCGGTGGCCTGGGCGATGCGTGCGGCCAGCGTGTCGAACTGCCGGCGCACCACCTCACCATCCAGCGGCTGCTGCCCATCGGCACCGAACACCGCCGGGAAGTGCGCCGGCTGCAGGCGGCCCAGCAGCACGTTGGCATCGGTCACCGCCAGCGGGCCGCCGCGGCGGTAGGCGGCCGGGCCGGGGTGGGCGCCGGCCGATTCGGGCCCCACCCGCAGGCGGGCGCCGTCGAAGGCGATGACCGAGCCGCCACCGGCGGCCACGGTGTGGATGGCCATCATCGGCGCGCGCATGCGCACGCCGGCCACCTGGGTGTCGAAGGCCCGCTCGAAGACACCGGCGTAGTGGCTCACATCGGTGCTGGTGCCGCCCATGTCGAAGCCGATCACCTTGCCGTGCCCGGCCGCCAGCGCCGTGCGCACCATGCCGACGATGCCACCCGCAGGGCCGCTCAGGATGGCATCCTTGCCCTGGAAGCGGTGGGCCTCGGTCAGCCCGCCCGAGCTCTGCATGAAGTACAGCGGCACGCCCGGCATCTGGCTGGCCACGCTGTCCACGTAGCGCTGCAGGATCGGGCTGAGGTAGGCATCGACCACGGTGGTGTCGCCGCGCGGCACCAGCTTGATGAGCGGGCTGACCTGGTGCGAGACGCTGACCTGGCTGAAGCCGATGGCCCGGGCCACGGCGGCGGCGGCCAGCTCATGCGCCGGGTTGCGCCAGCCGTGCAGCAGGACGATGGCGCAGGCGCGGATGCCGGCCTCGAACAGCGGCTGCAGCGCCACGCGCAGCGCGGCCGCATCCAGCGGCTGCAGCACCTGGCCCTGGGCATCCAGCCGCTCGTCGGCCTCGACCACGGCGCTGTACAGCAGCTCGGGCAGCACGATGTGGCGGTCGAACAGCCGCGGGCGGTTCTGGTAGGCGATGCGCAGCGCATCGCCGAAGCCGCGGGTGATCACCAGCGCGGTGCGGTCGCCCTTGCGCTCCAGCAGGGCATTGGTGGCCACGGTGGTGCCCATCTTCACGCTGGCCACCCGGTCGGGCGTGATGGCTTCGTCCGGGCCCAGTCCCAGCAGGCGGCGCATGCCCTCCACCGCCGCATCGGCGTACTGCCCGGGGTTCTCGCTCAGCAGCTTGGCCGTGGCCAGCGTGCCGTCGGGGCGGCGGCCGACGATGTCGGTGAAGGTGCCACCGCGGTCGATCCAGAACTGCCAGCGGGAAGGGGGAAGCAGGGACATCGCGGGGCCTGGGAATGCAGCAGCGCGCAGTATCCACGGCGGCTGGCACGGCTCGTGCACCTGTGGATGCCGATATGCTCTGGCCCCACCGCACATCCACCACAGGAGTTCGCCCGATGTCCGTCTGCCGCCCCCTCCGCCGCCATCTCCTGGCCCTGGCCTGCTTCGGCAGCCTGCTGGCCGGCACCGCCCAGGCCCAGGTGAAATGGGATCTGCCGTCGGCCTATCCGGCCAGCAACTTCCACACCGAGAACCTGGCGCAGTTCGCCACCGACGTGGACAAGGCCACCGCCGGCAAGCTGAAGATCACCGTGCATGCCGGCGCCTCGCTGTTCAAGGCGCCCGAGATCAAGCGCGCGGTGCAGGGCGGCCAGGCGCAGATGGGCGAGATCCTGCTGGCCAACTTCAGCAATGAGTGGCCGGTCTACGCCGCCGACGGCCTGCCCTTCCTGGCCGACAGCTACGACGAGGCCGCCAAGCTCTACAAGGTGCAGAAGCCGCTGCTCGAGAAGAAGCTGGCCGAGCAGGGCATGCTGCTGCTGTATTCGGTGCCGTGGCCGCCGCAGGGTATCTTCGCGAAGAAGACGATCAGCAGCGCGGCCGACCTCAAGGGCGTGAAGTGGCGCGCCTACAGCCCCAGCACCGGCCGCATCGCCGAGCTGGTGGGCGCCCAGCCGGTCACCATCCAGCAGGCCGAGCTGAGCCAGGCCATGGCCACCGGCGTGGTCGAGAGCTACATGTCCAGCGGTGCCACCGGCTACGACACCAAGACCTACGAGCACCTGAAGTTCTACATGGACACCCAGGCCTGGCTGCCGAAGAACGCGGTGCTGGTCAACAAGGCCGCCTTCGACGCGCTGGACGCACCCACCAAGGCCGCGGTGATGAAGGCCGGCGCCGATGCCGAGACCCGCGGCTGGGCCACCAGCAAGGCCAAGAACACCGAGTACCTGGACCTGCTGAAGAAGAACGGCATGGCCATCGTGCCGCCCACGCCGCAGCTCAAGGCCGACATGAAGAAGGTCGGCGAGACGATGCTGAAGGAATGGCTGGACAAGGCCGGCCCCGAGGGCAAGTCGCTGGTCGACGCCTTCATGAAGTGACTGTGCCGGCATGCGGCGCGCGCTGAACCTGCTGTACGACGGCGCCGCGGCCCTCGCCGCGCTGTGCATGGTGGCCCTGCTGGCGATGGTGATGCTGGGCATCGCTGGCCGCTCGCTGGGCTTCCACCTGCCCGGCACCGATGCCTATGCCGGCTACCTGATGGCCGGTGCCGGCTTCCTGGCGCTGGCCCACACCCTCAAGCGGGGCGAGCACATCCGCGTCACGCTGCTGCTCAGCGCCCTGCAGGGCACCACCCGGCGGGCGCTGGAGCTGTGGGCCCTGGCCGCTGCCAGCGGCCTGGCCGGGCTGCTGGCCTTCTACAGCGCGCGGCTGGTCTGGCAGAGCCGTGCCTTCAACGACATCTCCACCGGCAACGACGCCACGCCGCTGTGGCTGCCGCAGCTGGGCATGGCCGCCGGCACCCTGGTGCTGACGGTGGCCCTGCTCGATGAACTGGTGCTGGAATGGCGCGGCCAGCGCAGCCAGCCGGCCTCTGCGGAGCCGCTGCGCAATGAATGACATCGCCATCACCGTGCTGCTGGTGGGCGCGCTGTTCGCCATCCTGGCCAGCGGCGTGTGGATCGGCCTCACGCTGTCGGGCGTGGCCTGGATCGGCATGCAGCTGTTTAGCAGCCGCCCGGCCGGCGATGCCATGGCCGTCACCATCTGGGGATCGAGCAGCAGCTGGACGCTGACCGCGCTGCCGCTGTTCATCTGGATGGGCGAGATCCTGTTCCGCACCCGGCTGTCCAGCGACATGTTCCGCGGCCTGTCGCCCTGGGTGCAGGCCCTGCCCGGCCGGCTGCTGCACACCAACGTGATCGGCTGCACCATCTTCGCCGCCGTCTCGGGCAGCAGCGCGGCCACCTGCGCCACCATCGGCAAGATGACGCTGCCCGAGCTGCAGCGCCGCGGCTACCCCGACAGCATCGCCATCGGCTCGCTGGCCGGCGCCGGCACGCTGGGCCTGCTGATCCCGCCGTCGATCATCATGATCGTCTACGGCGTGTCGGCCGATGTGTCGATCGCCAAGCTGTTCATGGCCGGCGTGCTGCCGGGGCTGCTGCTGGCCGGGCTGTTCTCCGGCTACCTGGGCGTGTGGGCGCTGCTGAACCCGGCCAAGGTGCCGCCGGCCGACGCGCCGATGACCCTGGCGCAGAAGCTGCACGAGAGCCGCCACCTGATCCCGGTGGTGCTGCTGATCGCCGCGGTGCTGGGCAGCATCTACACCGGCGTGGCCACCGCCACCGAGGCCGCGGGCGTGGGCGTGCTGGGCGCGCTGGTGCTGTCGGCGCTGCAGGGCTCGCTGAGCTGGGCTACCTTCCGGGACTCGCTGATGGGCGGCACCCGGCTGTACTGCATGATCGCGCTGATCCTGGCCGGCGCCAGCTTCCTGACGCTGGCCATGGGCTACATCGGCCTGCCGCGCCACCTGGCCGAGTGGATCGGCAGCCTCAACCTCTCGGCGGTGGCCCTGCTGGCGGTGCTGATGGTGTTCTACATCGTGCTGGGCTGCTTCCTCGACGGCATCAGCATGGTGGTACTGACCATGGGCGTGATCCTGCCCACGGTGCAGAAGGCCGGCATCGACCTGATCTGGTTCGGCATCTTCATCGTGCTGGTGGTCGAGATGGCGCAGATCACGCCGCCGGTGGGCTTCAACCTGTTCGTGCTGCAGGGCATGACCGGGCGCGAGATCAGCTGGCTGGCCAAGGTGACACTGCCCTTCTTCTTCCTGATGGTGCTGGCGGTGACGCTGATCTGGCTGTTCCCCGGCATCGTCACCGCGCTGCCGGCGCGGATGTGACGGCATGCACGTGACGGCGAACTGACCGGCTGCGGCCCGCCTGTTCAGGCGATGGCCGCAGGCACCGGCACCTAGCATGGAACGGCTGACATGCCGCCGCGGCCCCGGTGGCGTGGGGCAGCTGTCTGTGCCAGGAACCCGCCATGTCCGACCTATCCCTGCCGCCGCTGACGCTGGTGCCGCTCGGTGCCGAGCCGCCACCACCCATCGCCCCGGGGCCGCTGCGGGCGGCCATCGCCAGCCTGCCCTGGCCGGCCCCGCCGAGCGTCGGCTACGCCGCGCCCCCGGCCACCGGCGAGCATGAGCCCTGCGAGCTGGAAGGCCCCAACGGCAAGGTCAACACCGGCCGCCTGGTCGCCTTCGATCCCGACGCCGGCCAGGTGCAGATCCTGATCCCGCCCGGGCGCAACCCGCTGACGCTGCGCTTCACCCAGTTCCGCCGGCTGAGCCTGCTGCGCCCGCTGGAGCCGCTGCCGATGGCCGACGGCGCCCGGCTGGACGACACCACCCCGCTGCTGCCGCAGAACCTGCTGCAGCCCTACCGCCTGCGCTTCAAGGACGGCACCGAGACCACGCTGTCCAGCGTCGGCCTGATCGACAAGCCGCTGGGCCTGTTCACCTTCAGCCCCATCGACGCCAGCGGCCGCCTGCTGCGCAGCCTGTATCCGCGGCCGATGCTGGTGGCGGTGGACGTGGCACCGGCTGGCGGCGCGCGACCCGCCAGCGACGAACCGGACACCGCGCCGATGGCGCTGGACGAGCTTCCCAGCGCCCGGGTGGCGCGCCCGCCATCGCTGGGCGACATGCTGACGGCCGCCCAGATCACCACAGCCGAGCACCTGGCCAAGGCCATCGACCAGCAGGCCAAGATGCCGATGGTGCGCATCGGCGAGGCGCTGGTGGGCCTGGGCTTCATCACCGAGGCCCAGTTGGGCGAGGCGCTGAAGCTGCAGTCGGCCGACCGCCGCCTGCCGCTGGGCGAACTGCTGGTCAGCCGCGGCATCGTGACCCGTGCCGACCTGCAGACTGCGCTGTCGCGCAAGATGGGCTACCCCATCGTCGACGTGGCGGCCTTCCCGGTGGAGAACGAGGCCGCGCTGCGGCTGCCGCTGGCTGCCGCCCGGCGGCTGACCGCCCTGCCGCTGATGATGCGCGCCGGCCGCCTGGTGGTGGCGCTGGAGGACCCGTCGGCCCGCATGGCCATCGACGAGATCGAGTTCAGCGCCCAGTGCAAGGTGCTGCCGGTGCTGGCGCGGGCCGGCACGCTGGCCATGGCCATCGACCGCGTCTACCTGCGCCTGGGCAAGGATGCGATCGAGCCGTCGGCCGATCTGGCCGCCGCCTTCACGCTGGACCTGGACGGCGGCGACAACGCCAACAAGCTGCTGGCCAACCTGGAGCAGGAGCAGTCACCGGGCACGCGCGAGGACGAGACGCCCATCGAGCAGAGCGACAACTCGCTGGTGCGGCTGATCAACACCATGATCATGGAGGCCAAGCAGGGCGGCGTCTCCGACATCCACATCGAATGCCAGCCCGGCACGCAGAAGGTGCAGGTGCGCTTCCGCCGCGACGGCGTGCTCAAGCCCTACATCGAGCTGCCGCACACCTACCGCAGCGCGCTGGTGGCCCGCATCAAGATCATGTGCGACCTCGACATCAGCGAGCGCCGCAAACCGCAGGACGGCAAGATCAACTTCGGCCGCTGGATGCAGGGCCAGAAGCTGGAACTGCGGGTGGCCACCATCCCCACGGCCAACGGCCTGGAAGACGTGGTGATGCGCCTGCTGGCCAGCGCCAAGACGCTGCCGCTGGAAGGCATGGGCATGCAGCCCGACACGCTGGAGAAGCTGCGCACCGCCATCGAGCGGCCCTACGGCATGGTGCTGTGCGTGGGGCCCACCGGCAGCGGCAAGACGACCACCCTGCATGCCGCGCTGGGCCACATCAACACCCCCGAGCGCAAGATCTGGACGGCCGAGGACCCGGTGGAAATCACCCAGCCCGGCCTGCGCCAGGTGCAGGTGAACCCGAAGATCGACTGGACCTTCGCCAAGGCGCTGCGCGCCTTCCTGCGTGCCGACCCCGACGTGGTGATGGTCGGCGAGATCCGCGATGCCGAGACCGCCGGCATGGCGGTGGAGGCCAGCCTGACCGGCCACCTGGTGATGAGCACGCTGCACACCAACAGCGCGCCCGAGACGGTGACCCGCCTGCTGGACATGGGCATGGACCCGTTCAGCTTTGCCGACAGTCTGCTGGCGGTGCTGGCCCAGCGGCTGGTGCGACGGCTGTGCAAGCACTGCGTGACCCACCGCCCGGCCACGCCCGAGGACCTGCAGGGCCTGGTGGACGGCTACCTGTTCAGCTACCCCGATGCCAACCAGCGCCCCGACGGCGATGCGCTGCTGGCCGACTGGACCCAGCGCTTCGGCGTGGACGGCCAGCTGATGCACCACCACGCGCCCGGCTGCAGCCACTGCGACAACAGCGGCTACGCCGGCCGCGTGGGCCTGCACGAGCTGCTGGTGGTCAGCCGCGAGCTGCGCCACCTGATCCAGACCAGCGCCCGGGCCGAGCAGCTGCAGCAGGCCGCGATGATGGAAGGCATGCGCACCCTGCGCCAGGACGGCATCCTGAAGGTGCTGGCCGGCCTGACCTCGATCGAGGAAGTGCGCGCGATCAGCAACAATTGAGTTGACCGATTGGCTCGATCCACGGCGCCGGGGTGACCAAGCAGCCGCCGCGGAACCGGCTCTGCCGGGCCGCCGGGGGCGCCCCCTGGGGGGAGCGCCGCAGGCGCTTCGGGGGGGGCCAGTTCAAGGCTTGCGCCAGGACACCTTGCCGGCCGCGAAGAAGCGGCCCATCTCGCCGTTGTCGACCAGCGTGTTGACGGCGGCCTGCAGCGCCCGCGCCAGGTCGTCGCTCTCCTTCTTGACCGCCAGGCCGATCACCCAGCCGTCCTTCATGCGCGGCGACGGCAGCGGCTCGATGGCATAGCGGGCATCGCCCGCCAGCACCGATTCCAGCTCCGACGCATGGCCGGCGGCGGCCGCCACCTCGCCGCGCTGCAGCAGGGCCGCGGCCTCGGTGCCGTCCTTCAGCCGGGTGTTGAGCTGGTCGCGGTACTTGCCGCCGTCGGCGCCGATCAGCAGCCAGCCGGCCAGGCTCTGGCCGGGCACGGCGATCTTCTGGCTGCCCAGGTCGGCCAGGCTCTCCAGCCTGGGCACCTTGGCCAGGTCGCGGGCGATCATCACCCGCTCGCGGTAGTAGGGCGCGAAGATGCTGACACGCGGGTTGGCCGCCATCAGCGGCCGGTCCACCGGCACGTGCAGCAGCACATCGGCCGGGCCGAAGCCCAGGTAGTGGCCGCGCCACACCATGTTGCGCAGGTCGTCGTTCATGTCCTCGCCGGCATTGAACGGCAGCAGCGACAGCTTGACGTCCAGCGCCTGGGCCAGCGCGCCGGCCAGGGCCACGTCGATGCCCTGCCCGCCGGCATGGAAGGGCGGCATCTCGTTGTAGACGCCGACGACCAGGCTGCCCCGCTCGCGGATGCGCTGCAGCGCGGGCTTGTCCTGGGCCAGCGCCGGCAGGGCCGAGGTGGCCAGCGCCGCAGCGCCGGCCAGCAGCACGCGGCGGCGGGTCACAGCGGCTTCTCGCGGCGGGTTTCCAGGTACGCCTTGATCGCCCAGGTGGCTTCCTGGTTCAGGATGCCTTCGAACGGCGGCATGTAGACCGCGCCGTTGCGCACCTTGCCGCGGCGCACGCTGGCCACGTAGTAGTCGTCGATCTCCTTGATGCAGGCGTCCTTCTTCTTGGCGTCCTTCAGGCTGGCGCAGTCGTTGTCCAGCTTGCGCAGATCGGGCGCGATGCCGCCGGAGATGGCCTCCAGCCCGTGGCAGCGGGCGCAGTTCTGGTTGTAGGCCGAGGTGCCCACCTTGATCGCCTTGTCGTTCTGCCGGTACGGGTTCTCCGCACGCCACTGCTCGCCCAGCGGCGGCAGGTCCTTGGTGTCCACCGCCTGCGGCGTGACATCGCCGTGGGCAGCGGCCAGGCCGGCGGCCAGGGTCAGCGCGGCCAGCACGGCCGTGTGCGCCAGGCGGCGCGGCAACAGGGTACAGCGGTGGGTCATGGGGTTGTCTCCGTCCAGGGTTGAAACAGCTTTGGCGGCATTGACTGCAATCGGCGTGCCACGGAATGTCCGGTCAGCGACACGCCCGCCGATGCGGGCGATGCCCGACCGGGTTGCTGAGTTTTCGAACGATCCGGCCTGCCGGACGTACCATCGGCGCCGCCAGACGCGGGCAGTGTGCGAACTTGAAGCACTCGGCCGCGGCCCGGCTCTTGCGATCGCGACAGTGGCGCACCGCCAGCACAGGCCGGCGGGCGCCAACACAAACGGGCAGCCAAGGCGCCAGCAGCGCCGGCCCATGGAGACAAGCCGTCCACGGACGGCCCAGGAGGTGACAGCATGCGAGGGCCGTTCCATTCGGCATTTGTGGGTGGCGTGGGTGTGCGCCGCGGTGGCGACGAGCCGGTGCGGCCGATCGCCTCCGGCCTGAAGCTCGGCCCCGACCATGTCGACACCATCGACCAGAGCCACGAGCGCTGCGCCGCCCTGGGCGTGTCGCGCATCGAACGCCCCGACCACAACCCGCTGGGCCGCAGCGACCTGGCGGTGGTGCGCGATCGCAACCTGCGCCTGCACGACCATGCCGCGCCGGTGATGGAGATGCTCTACGAGCAGATCGTCAACACCGAGAGCATGGTGGTGCTGTGCGATGCCACCGGCACCATCATCCACAGCATCGGCGACGACGACTTCCTGGCCCGCGCCAGCAAGGTGGCGCTGCAGCCGGGCGTGAACTGGAGCGAGAGCACCAAGGGCACCAACGCCATCGGCACCGCGCTGATCGAGGAGGTGCCCACGCTCGTGCATGCCGACGAGCACTACATGCACGCCAACCACTTCCTCACCTGCTCGGCCGCGCCCATCCTCGACCCGCGCGGCAACATCCTGGGCGTGCTGGACGTGACCGGCGACCACCGCAGCTTCCACCAGCACACCATGGCGCTGGTGAAGATGTCGGCGCGCATGATCGAGAACCACTGGCTGACCGACGACTACCGCAACGTGATGCGGCTGCACTTCCACAGCCGGGTCGAGTTCATCGGCACGCTGATGGAGGGCATCCTGGCGGTGGCCGCCGACGGCAAGCTGGTGGGCGCCAACCGCGGTGCGCTGGAGCAGCTGGGCCTGAGTGGCGCGGCGCTGCGCATGCACAGCCTGACCACGCTGTTCGGCACCACGGTGGGCGCGCTGGTCGACCGCTTCCGCAGCCCGCTGGCCACGCCGATGCCGGTGCAGCTCAACGGTGGCCGGCAGTTCCACATCCATGCCCGCTTCAACTGGCCGGTGTGGGCCAGCCTGTCGGAGGCGGTGTCGGGCAGCACGGCGCAGGAGCCCTCGGTCGGCACGGTGCACAGCCCGGCGGCCGAAGCCACCTCGCGGCCCGAGGCCCCTGCCCGCGGCGGCGCGGCACCGGCCGGCGGCCTGGCCCAGCTGCGCACCGGCGACGCCCAGGTGGCCAGCGTGATCGACAAGATCCGCCGCGTGCTCGACCGCGACATCCCGATGCTGATCCTCGGCGAGACCGGCACCGGCAAGGAACTGCTGGCCCGCGCCATCCACGTCGATTCGGCCCGCGCCAAGCAGCCCTTCGTGGCGGTGAACTGCGCCTCCATCCCCGAGACCCTGATCGAGGCCGAGCTGTTCGGCTATGAAGACGGCGCCTTCACCGGTGCGCGCCGCAAGGGCGCGGTGGGCAAGATCGTGCAGGCCAACGGTGGCACGCTGTTCCTCGACGAGATCGGCGACATGCCGGTGGCCCTGCAGGCCCACCTGCTGCGGGTGCTGCAGGAGCGGCAGGTCACGCCGCTGGGCAGCAGCAAGAGCGTGGCGGTGGATGTGTCCATCATCTGCGCCACCCACCGCAACCTGCGCGAGATGATCGACCAGAAGCTGTTCCGCGAGGACCTGTTCTACCGCCTCAACGGCCTGGCCGTGCGCCTGCCGCCGCTGCGCGAGCGCAGCGACCTGCTGGCCCTGGTGCGCCGCATCCTCGACCAGCTGGCCGAGCCGGCCGGCCGCGGCCGCCACCTGCAACCCAATGCCGAGGTGCTGCAGCTGTTCCAGCACTACCACTGGCCGGGCAATGTGCGCCAGCTGTTCAACGTGCTGCGCACTGCGGCGGTGATGGCCGCCAGCGAGCCGGTGATCACCCGCGAGCACCTCTCGGACGACTTCCTCGACGAAGCGCTGGCGGCCCAGGCTGCGCCCGGCGTGGCGGCCGCTGCCGCCGCGCCGGTGGTGCTGCCGCCACAGGCTGCTGCCGTGGCCGCCATGCCGCCGGCCGACCTGGCGCCAGTGGCGCCGGCCGAGCCGACCGCGCCGCGCTGGTCCGGCGAGACGGCCAGCGCGCCGAAGTCACTGGAGGAGATGGAGATCGACGCCATCCGCCGCGCCGTCGACGAGGCCGGCGGCAACATCTCGGTGGCGTCGAAACGGCTGGGCATCAGCCGCAACACCATCTACCGCAAGCTGCGCTGGAACCTGCCCAGGTAGCCGTTGCTCAGGGCCGGCTGGCCGGCGCAGCCGGTGGCGCCGCCAGCACCGCCGGCTCCACCTGCCGCCAGGCACGCTGCCAGTTGACGGCATGCCAGGGCGCGGCCTGCCAGCCGCGCTGCAGACCGGGCCAGCCGGGTGGCGGGGCGGTCTCGTCGTCGCCACGCTCCACCGCCGCGCGGGCGGTGTCCAACAGGCCGGCCCAGTAGGCGGCATGCAACACCGGCGCCTCGGCCGGCAGCAGCGGGCCCTGCTCGGGCACGAAACGCACGCCCGGCCCGTCGTCCGCAGCCAAACCGGCCAGGTGCCTGGCCGACTGCTGCAGCAGTGCCAGGTCGGCATCGCGGCCATCGGGCGGGCCATTGCCCTGCAGCAGGCCATGGGCCAGCCAGATCGGCGCGGCGCCGGCCGGTGCGGTGCGCCACACCGTCACCCAGCGGCCATCGCTGCGCGGCAGGCGCCACCAGTGCAGCGGGCCCAGCCGGCCCTGTTCGCCCTGCAGGCGGTGGTCCGGCAGGCGGATCGGGTCGCGACCCAGGTCGGCAGCGGCCGGGCCCAGGCGCTGGCGCAGCCGCTCCACGCAGTGCGGGCACTGGGCAGCCATGGCCTGGGCCACCGCATCGTGGGCCCAGTGGCGCAACGGCCCGGGCAGGCCGGCAACGCCCAGCACGAGTTCGGGATGGGCCCAGGGGCTGACCACATCGGTGACCGATGCACCCAGCTGCCGGCGCACCTGGCAGGCCAGCGCCCGCCCGAAGGCCGGGCTGGGCCCGCTGCCCAGGGCCCACAGCCGGGCCGCAGCGCCATGGCCATCGCGCACCAGCACGATGTTCGACACCTGGCCGCGGTTGGCCGGCGTGCTGTCGCCGGTGGCTGCGGGCAGCCACCACACGCCGGGCGCCAGCGGCTGCAGGCGCAGCGCTGGGCCAGGGCAACCGGCCGCAGCGGCCAGCCCGGCCAACAGCAGGCCCAGGCCGGCGGCCAGCCACCGTGCCAGCCGCTGCGCCATGGGGCGGTACGCCGCAATCCCGCCAACCAAGGGTTGCCCCTGTGTCAGCACGGAACACTCCGGAGGCAGGCTGTCACACACCCCCTGGCGCAGGCCGGCGGCCGGTCGCCCAGGCGCGGGCTGCAGGGACTGCGGCGGTGGCGGCATGTGTCTTGCAGCGCTGCGGCCAAAGCGCCGCCGGCGGGCCAGCCGGCGGAACACAACAACACCGAGGGGCGTGCAACCATGAGCCATCTTGCCGCAATCCCGCCACGGGGCGGCGCACCGCGGGTGCGGGCACAACCGACGCAGCGGTCATGAAGATCGTGATCCTGCGGGGCGGCAGCAGCCTGCGCCGGCGCCGGGCACCGGGCAGCCCTGCCGGCTCCACCCGCGAGCGCGGCGTGATGGCCATCGGCAACGGCAGCGGCCGCTGGGTGCTGGTCAACATGTCGCCCGGCGTGGCCCACCAGCTCGACAGCGACCTGCGGCTGGACAGCCACCTCGGCCTGCCCGAGCCCGAGGTGCGCGCCGTGGTGCTGACCGATGCCCAGGTCGACCATGTCGGCGGCCTGCTGAGCCTGCGCGACGGCGCGCCGATCGACCTGTACGCCACGCCAGCCGTCTTCGAGCAGCTGACCACGGCGCTCCCGGTGCTGCCGGTGCTGCAGCACTATTGCAGCGTGCACTGGCGGGTGGTGCCGGTGGCCGGCGACCGGCGGGTGGCGGCCTTCCGGGTGGAAGGCATGCCCAGCCTGCAGTTCACCGCGGTGGCCACGCAGAGCCCGCTGCCGCCGCACCTGGCATCCACGGCGCGCGGCGAGTCACCGCAGGTGGGCGACAGCATCGCGCTGGCGGTGCAGGACCTGGCCACCGGCCAGCGGGTGTTCTGCGCGCCGGGCCTGTCGCAGATCGGCAGCACCGAGTTCGAATGGATGCGCGAGGCCGACTGCCTGCTGCTGGACAACCTGCTGCCCGGGGACGGCGCCGCGGTCGGCACGCCGCCGTGGCTGGCGCTGCTGCGCGACATGCCGGCCCGCCACAAGGTGCTGTTTGCCGACACGCCCGACCCCGACGGCGGCACCACCTGGGCCGAAGACGGCATCGCCCTGGCCTACGACGGCATGGAGATCGAGCTGTGATCGGGTGTGCGGGCCTGGAGCAAGCAAGGGCATTCCGCAGATGGGCAGGCGGCGGCGCAGCGGCTACAACCGCAGCCCGATGACCGATCCCACGCCCAGCACCGCCGGCCCGCGCCTGCAGATCGACCAGCTGACCAAGCGCTACGGCGCCCGGGCCGCGCTGGACGGCCTGTCGTTCACGCTGCAGCCCGGCTGCTTTGCCGCGCTGCTGGGGCCCAACGGCGCGGGCAAGAGCACGCTGTTCCAGGTGCTGACCGGCCTGTTCGCCGCCGACGGCGGCAAGGTGCAGGTGGACGGCCACGACCTGCGCCACCAGGCGGTGGCGGCGCTGCGCCACATCGGCGTGGTGTTCCAGGCCATGTCGCTGGACCTGGACCTGAGCGTGGCGCGCAACCTGCGCTTCCATGCCGACCTGCACGGCCTGCCGCGCGCGCTGGCCGCCCAGCGCATCACCGACGACTGCACCACCGCCGGCCTGGCCACCGACCTGGACCGCGCGGTGCGCGAGCTGTCGGGCGGCAACCGCCGCAAGGTGGAACTGGTGCGTGCCCTGCTGCACCGCCCCGGTCTGCTGCTGATGGACGAACCCACCGTCGGCCTGGACCCGAAGAGCCGGCGCGACCTGCGCCAGCGCCTGCATGACGATGTGCGCGCCCGCGCCAGCAGCGTGCTGTGGGCCACCCACCTGGTGGAAGAGGCCGAGGCCGCCGACCGGGTGCTGGTGCTGCACAGGGGCCGGCTGCTGGCCGATGGCACGCCAGCCGCCGTGGCCGCCGCGCTGGGCGGCGGCACGCTCGAAGAAGCCTTCATCCGCGCCACTGCCTGAACCTGTCCGGAGACACCATGCCCCTTGCCCTGCCCTTGCCCCTGCACCGCGCTGCCCTGGCGGCTGCCCTGCTCACCGCCACCCTGGCCCAGGCCCAGGGCACGGCCTGGGTGTCCAGCGAGAAGGACAACGCCCTGGCCCTGGTCGACCTGAAGACCCAGACCGTCACCGGCACCGTGGCCACCTGCAAGCGGCCGCGCCACATGCAGATCGCGCCCGACGGCAAGCACCTGCTGGTGGCCTGCGGTGATTCGGGCCAGGCCGACCTGATCGACCTGGCCACACGCAAGCGCGTGCGCCTGCTGGCCCTGGGCAGCGACCCGGAGATTTTCGACGTCACCGCCGACGGCAAGACGCTGTACGTCACCAACGAGGAAGACGCCGAGCTGGGCATCGTCGACGTGGCCAGCGGCAAGCGCACCGGCGCCATCAAGGTGGGCGAAGAGCCCGAAGGCGTGAAGCTGTCGCCCGACGGCAAGACGGCCTATGTCACGTCGGAAGTCGCCAGCCTGGTGCATGTGGTCGACCTGGCCAGCGGCAAGGTGGCCAAGAACATCCCCGCCGGCAAGCGCCCGCGCCGCTTTGCGCTGACACCCGACGGCGCCCAGCTGTGGGTGACCAACGAGCTGGACGCCAGCGTCACCGTCATCGACACCAAGGCGCAGACGGTGCTGGACACCATCAAGTTCACCGTGAAGGGCGCCCGCGCGGCCGACATCACGCCGGTGGGCATCACCATGGCGCGCGACGGCACGCGCGCCTTCGTCAGCCTGGGCAAGGCCAACCATGTGGCCTTCGTCGACGTGGCCAGCCGCAAGACCACCGACCTGGTGCTGGTGGGCAAGCGCGCCTGGGGCGTGGCGCTGGACAAGGCCGGCAAGACGCTCTACGTGGTCAACGGCCTGTCGGACGACATGAGCATCGTCGATGTGGCCAGCGCCAAGGCCACCAAGACGGTGAAGGTGGGCCGCGTGCCGCACAGCGTCGTCATCGTCGAATGAAGCTCGCCAGGATCACCACTGCCGCGCTGCTGACCCTGGCAGCCACCGCCACCCAGGCCGCCGCCTTCAAGGCGGTGCTGCTGGTGCCGGCCGACGACCCGCGGCTCACGCGCAGCCGGCTGGAGCGCGGCGTGCCGGGCCACCCGTCGGGCCCGGCAGCCGATGCGGTGGCCGTGGCGCTGAAGGAAGGCAAGCTGGAACTGGACGCCGCTGGCGCCAGCCTGGCGCTGGACACTGTGCCGGTGGCCGATGCCGCCGCCGCCCGGGCCGCCGCCGCTGCGGCCGAGAAGGCCGGCGCCGCCGCGCTGCTGACCGACCTGCCGGCCGACTGGACGCTGGCCGCCGCCGACGGCAGCAAGCTGCCGGTGCTCAACCTTTACACCGCTGCCGACCGCCTGCGCGGCGTCGACTGCCGCAGGAACCTGTTGCACATCGGCCCCAGCGAGCGCATGCGCGCCGACGCCATCGCCCAGACCCTGGTGACACGCAACTGGCGCCACGTGCTGCTGCTGGTCAGCCAGGACCCGGCCGATGCCGAACGCGGCGCGGTGGCGGCGGCGGCCATCCAGCGCTATGGGCTCAAGCTGGTGGGCCGCAAGCCCTTCAAGCTGTCGGCCGACCCGCGCGAGCGCGACCTGGCCAACCCCGCGCTGCTGACCGGCACCGCCAGCGGCGGCGCGGCCTACGACGTGGTGTGGGTGGTCGACGCCGACGGCGAGTTCGCCGTCAACCTGCCCTACCGCACCGCCCTGCCCCGGCCGGTGGTGGGCGATGGCGGCCTGGTGGCGATGGCCTGGTCGGCCAAGTACGAGCGCTTCGGCGCACCGCAGGTCACCCGCCGGCTCACCCGCGCCGCAGGCCGACCGATGGATGCGCATGCCTGGTCAGCCTGGCTGGGCGGCAAGGCGCTGATCGCTGCTGCGGTGGCGGCACCCAAACTCCCCAAGATCGGGCCCGCGGCCGCCTTCGCCACCGCGCTGGCCAAGGCCGAGCTCGACGGCAGCAAGGGCGTGGCGATGAGCTTCCGCCCCTGGGACGGCCAGCTGCGCCAGCCGCTGCTGCTGGGCGATGGCCAGGCCGTCATCGCCAGCGCGCCGGCCGAGGGCATCCTGCACCCGACCAACAACCTCGACGCCATCGGCGCCGACGCACCCGAGAAGCTCTGCAAAACCCGATGAGCCACGCACTCCAGGCGCTGCGCGCCATCGTGCTGCGCGAGCTTCTCAAGTTCGCGCGGCAGTACGGCCGGCTGGTGTCGGCCCTGGTGCGGCCGCTGCTGTGGCTGGCGGTGTTTGCCGCGGGCTTCCGCAACGTGTTCGGCGTGGCCATCAACGAGCCCTACGACACCTACATCCCGTACGACGTCTACATCGCGCCCGGCCTGGTGGGCATGGTGCTACTGTTCAACGGCATGCAGAGCAGCCTGGCCATGGTCTACGACCGCGAGATGGGCCTGATGCGCCTGCTGCTGACCGCGCCGCTGCCGCGCTGGTGGATCCTGTTCGCCAAGCTCACCGCCACCGCGGTGCTGAGCCTGGCGCAGGCCGCCGCCTTCGTGCTGGTGGCCTGGGCACTGGGCACGACGCTGCCGGTGATCGGACCCAACACGCCGATGGTGCTGGCCGCCGCGGTGTCGTCGGCGCTGATGCTGGGCGCGCTGGGCCTGCTGCTGAGCGTGCACATCAAGCAGCTGGAGAACTTTGCCGGCACGATGAACTTCGTGATCTTCCCGATGTACTTCATGTCCACCGCGCTCTACCCGCTGTGGAAGCTGGAAGAGTCCGGCGCGGCCTGGGTCTACCAGATCGCCCGCTTCAACCCGTTCACCCACGCGGTGGAGTGGATGCGCTTTGCGCTGTACGACAAGGACCCCGGCATGTCGCCGTTCATCGTGCTGGGAACGCTGGCCCTGTGCTTCTTCCTGGCGGCCTGGGGCTATGACCCGCAGCGCGGCTTCGGTCAGCTGACCAAACGCGGCGGCTGAGTTTCCACACCATGGCCTTCTTCAACCGCCCCCACCCCAACGCGCTGCCGGCGCGCACGCCGGACCGGCCGCACGGCCTGCAGATCGAACCGATCTGGTTCGAATGGCTGGCCCTGGGCGGGCTGCTGCTGTTCGGCAGCTGGCTGCTGGGCATGCGCGGCGTGTGGGCGCTGCTGCTGAGCAGCGACCCCACCGGCATCACGCTGGTGATCATCGTGGTGTTCTTCGCCAGCACGCTGTGGTGCGGCGCGCGCAGCCGCGAGCTGCAGCGCCAGCGCCGGCTGCTGCACGCTGTTGCCACATCCACCAGTGGCGAGGGCTGGGCCGCCGAATACCTGGCCGCCCTGCGCGCCCGGCCGGTGGACGACAACGCACCGCTGGACCTGCTGGTGGAACTGGCGCAGGCGCCGCACCACACCGCCTGGTGGGTCAACGGCATCCAGCTCAAGCTGGGGCTGCTGGGCAAGGTGATCGGTTTCTCGGTGCTGGCGCTGCAGATCGGCAACATCCAGAGCTTTGACGCCAGCCAGAGCCAGGACCTGCTGAAGAGCCTGACGCAGGGTCTGGGGATTGCGCTGCTGACAACCATGGTCGGCCTGGTGGGCAACATCCTGCTGGGCCTGCAGCTGACGCGGCTGGACCGGTATGCCGATGCCTTCGTCGCCGACTGCCAGCGCGCCGGCCTGCACATCGGCGCCACGCCCAAGCCCTGAGCCATGCGCAGCCGCCGCCGCACCCGCGAAGCCGAGGTCGACCCGTTCTATGACATGTTGTTCAACATGCTGATCGCGTTCGTCTTCTGCTTCATCGTGGCGCTGCTGGCGATGAACCCCAAGGCGCTGAAGGCCGGCGACATCCCGGCCAAGGCCGAGTACATCATCACGGTGAGCTGGCCCGACCTGAATCCCAACGACATCGATGCCTGGGTGCAGGACCCGGGCGGCAACCTGGTGTGGTTCCGCGCCCGCGAGGCTGGCCTGATGCACCTGGACCGCGACGACCGCGGCCTGGCCAACGACAGCATCGTGGTCAACGGCAAGCAGGTGGTGAACCCGCTGAACCAGGAGGTGGTGACGCTGCGCGGCATCGCCCCGGGCGAGTACACCGTCAACGCCCATTACTACGAGAGCAAGGACGGCAAGCCGGTGGATGTGACGGTGAGCATCGTCAAGGTGAACCCGCGCGCCGAGATCGTGTACTACGGCCAGGTCACCGTGGCCCGCAAGGGCGACGAGGCCACCGCCGCCCGCTTCACGTTGCTGCCCGATGGCGGCGTCACCAACATCAACACGCTGCCGAAGACCATCGTGGAACGGATCTGACCCTGCCATGTCCCTTGCCCTGATCCTTGCGTTCTCCGCCCTGGTGCTGCTGTGCGCCCTGGCGCTGCTGTGGTCGCGCTGGCCGGCGTGGATGAAGGCCCTGCTGGTGGCCGGCGTCACCGTGCTGTACTTCTGGGGCGACGACGTGGTGCACAACCTGTCGGGCTGGCCCACGCCCGATGCCCTGCCCGAACGCTTTGCCCTGCTGGCGGTGGTGATCGAGGAGCCCACCAGCAAGACCGCCGGCGCGCTGTACATCTGGGTCAACGCCATCGACA
The DNA here is from genome assembly GCF_005403045.1 of Pseudaquabacterium pictum. Classification (GTDB taxonomy): domain Bacteria; phylum Pseudomonadota; class Gammaproteobacteria; order Burkholderiales; family Burkholderiaceae_C; genus Pseudaquabacterium; species Pseudaquabacterium pictum. The sequence continues at coordinate 54,445 of NZ_BJCL01000005.1, read as the reverse complement.
AGGGCAAGCCCATCGCCCAGCCGCGGGCCTACAAGCTGGCCTACACCAAGGACCTGCATGCCCTGCTCAACGAGAGCATGAAGAAGGCCCGCCAGGGCATCAGCCAGATGGGCACGGCCGAGCCCAAGGCCGGCAAGAAGGGCATCGGCTGGCTGCGGCCGGGTGCTGATGAGCAGGCCGTCAAGATCCGCGACATGCCCGCACCGCAGCTACCGGAAAAATGAGCTCCCCCCCGAAGCGCCTGCGGCGCTCCCCCCCAGGGGGGCGCCCCCAGCGGCCCGGCAGAGCCGGTTCCGCGGCGGCCGCTTGGCTGGCCGCACTTGCACTGACCGGATGCGGCGGCCCACCGGCCAGCACCTCCTACTTTCCGCTGGAGGCGGGCAAGCGCTGGGTGTACGAGCAGGTCACCGAATGGGAGAACAACACCGTCGAGCGCGAGCCGCTGGTGCTGAGCGCCCTGGGCAGCGACCAGCTCGAGAGCGGCAGCGCCTGGCGCCGCCGCAGCGACAGCGGCATCGACTACTGGCTGCGGGCCGACGACAGCGGCATCTACCGCGTGGCCAGCAAGACCGACCTGCAGGAAGCGCCCGAACCCGACAAGGCACCACGCTTCGTGCTGAAGATGCCGCTGGCCGTGGGCACCAGCTGGCAGGCCCCCACCACCACCTACCTGCTGCGCCGCAATGCCGACTTTCCGCCCGAGATCCGCCACACCCACAAGCCGGTGCCCATGACCTACCGCATCGAGGCGCTGGGCGACAAGCTGACCACCCGCGCCGGCAGCTTCAGCGATTGCATCCGCGTGCAGGGCACGGCGGTGATGAAGCTGTTCGCCGATCCGGTGGTGGGCTTCAAGGACATGCCGCTGACCACCACCGAGTGGTATTGCAAGGGCGTGGGCCTGGTGAAGCTGGAACGCACCGAGCCGGCCAATTCCACCTTCCTGGCCGGCGGCAAGACGACACTGGAGTTGCTTGAATGGAACTGAACCACCGCCGCCAGCTGATGGGCCTGCTGGGCGCACTGTCCCTCGGCCCCGCCTGGGGCGCCGCGCTGGCGCAGGCGCCGCAGCGCTTTCCCACCCGGCCGGTCACGCTGTGGCTGCCCTGGCCGGCCGGTGGCGCCACCGACCTCACCTTCCGGGTGCTGGCCGAGGGCGCCGCCCGGCGCCTGGGCCAGAAGGTGCTGATCGAGAACCGCAGCGGCGCCGGCGGCACGCTGGCCATGCCCATCCTGCAGCAGGCCGCGCCCGACGGCTACACCCTGGCCCAGCTGCCGCAGACGGTGCTGCGCGCGCCCTGGACCCGCAAGGTGCTGTGGGACCCGATCCGCGACACCACGCCGATCCTGCAGCTCTCGGGCGTCACCTTCGGCATCGTGGTGCCGGCGGCCAGCCCGTTCAGGACGCTGGACGACCTGTTCGCCCATGCCAAGGCCCACCCGAATGCGCTGTCCATCGCCACCAACGGCGCCGGCACCACGCCGCATGTGGTGATCGACGAGCTGTTCGGCAAGCGCGGCCTCAGCTACATCCACGTGCCGTACAAGGGCACGTCGGAGCAGATGGTGGCCGTGGCCGCCGGCCAGGTGATGGTGGGCGTCAACAGCAACGGCTTTGCGCCGTTCGTCGACGCGGGCACGCTGCGGCTGCTGGTCACCTTCGGCGAACAGCGCACGAAGCGCTGGCCCACCGTGCCCACGCTGAAGGAACTGGGCCACAACATCGTGGCCATGTCGCCCTACGGCCTGGCCGGCCCGGCGGGCATGCCGGCCGACGTGGTGCAGGTGCTGCACCAGGCCTTCCGCGCCGCGATGCAGGACCCGGCGTTTGTCGCCGAGCTGGCGCGTTATGACCAGGAGCCGGCGTACCTGGCGCCCGAGGACTACGGCCGCGCGCTGCGTGCGGCGTACGAGCATGAGCGGGTGGTGGTGGAGCGGCTGGGGCTGGCGAGCAAGGGCGAGTGAGCCCGGCACCGGCGGCCTGCGCTGCTGGTCAAGCCGGGTTTCGCTGGCGCGGCAGTGTGCCGCCAGGGGCTTGCGTATCGTGCGTCGCACCGGCCCCGCGGGGGCGCCGACGACAAGGAACCTCAGCATGCCAGCAGTCCCGGAACCATCCCGCGTGCGCAGCACGCAAGAAGTGTTGGAGAGCCATCTGGACGCCTTTGCGCTCGGTCTCGATGCGCTGGTGGCCGACTACACCGAGCAGTCGAGCATCGTCCTGCAGAGCGGCACGATCACCGGCCTGGCCGGCATCCGCAGCTTCTTCGAAGAGTTCCTGAAGAGCATCCGCCCGGGCTTCTGGGAGGCCTTCAAGATCCAGCGCCAGGCGGTGCGCGGCGAGGTGGCCTACCTCGCCTGGGAAGCCAGGCCCTTCATCGCGATGGCGACCGACACGCTGCTGGTGCGCGACGGCAAGATCCACATCCAGACCTTCACCGCACTGGCAGAGGACAAGCCATGACCGACAGGACCCCATCCTCGACGCTGCCGCTGCAAGACACGCGGCGCCAAGTGCTCGCGCAAGGCGCGCTGGCGCTGGCTGCGCTGCCGCTGCTGGGCACGCCCGCGGCCGCCGTGGCGGCGACACCGTCGACGAAGGCCGTGCTGGACCACCATCTGGGTGCCTTCGCCAAGGGTCTGGACGAGATCATGAAGGACTACACGGCGGCGTCGGTGATCCTGACGCACGACAAGCAGTACCGGGGCACCACCGAGATCCGGGGCTTCTTCGATGGCTTCCTGAAGTCGGTGAAGCCGGGGTTCTGGGAGGCCTTCAAGATCAGCGCGCAGGCGGTCGACGGCGATGTGGCCTACCTGGTGTGGGAGGCCAAGCCCTTCGTGAACCAGGCGACCGACACCTTCGTGATCCGCAAGGGCAGGATCGCGGTGCAGACCTTCACCGCGGGCTGATCAGCGCGGCTGGGCCTCGCGGTAGGCGCGGGGCCCGACACCGAACTGCTGCTTGAAGATGCGCGTGAAGTGCGACGGGTCTGCGAAGCCCCAGGTGTAGGCGATCTCGGCGACGCTGCAGTCCCGGTAGGTGCGGCTGCGCAGGTCATCGCGGCAGCGCTCGAGGCGCTGCTGGCGGATCCACGACGACGCGCTCACCCCGATCTGCGCGAACAGCATGTGCACATAGCGCGGCGACATGTTGTTGGCCGTGGCCACGGTCGTCGGCGACAGCTGCTCGTCCTGCAGGTTCGCCAGGATGTAGTCCTGCAACTGCTTGAGGTAGCGCATCGCCAGGCCGCGCTGGGGTGCTTCCACCCGGTGGCTCATGGCGGCGGTCAGCAGCTCCAGCGTGGCCCGGCGCACCGCGGCATGGTCGGTCTGGGTGAACAGGTCGAGCTGGCGCGCCAGGCTGTCCACATGCGAGTACAGCACCGCACCGATGCCCACGCGGCTGTCGATGACCGTGCCGTTGAAGCGCGTGCCGCGCGGCAGCCGCTCCTGGATGTCGGACCAGGGCAGCACCAGCGACACCTTGTGCAGCCGCTCCATGACCGTGAACTCGGCGGCCTGCGTGCTGGTCCAGATCACCAGATCGCCGGCACCCAGGCTGATGTCCTCCCCGCCCAGGTGGAACCGCTCGCGGCCGGCCTTGGTGATCTGGACGCCGATGTAGGGCTGCGGGTCGCGGTCGATGAACTGCGGCAGGCGGCGGCCGGTGCAGGGGTCGCACACGCACTCGACCACACGCACGCCATTGAAGTCGCGGTTGCGGGTGCTGGCGGCGAACTGCGCGCCGACAGACTGCGTCACCTGCCAGTGACCGTAGTTGTCGTTCAGCGCCGACTGCCAGGCATCGGTCGTGTCGGACCGGCACACGTCGGCCGTCGACCACCGCCGTGTGCCGGGGCTGCCATCGTCTCGGGGTTCAGCATGCATGCCTTGTCTCCGTTGGGCGGTGCGTTCCCGTCGCTGTTGCGCCGCGACGCTGGCACCGCGCTGTCTTGGACGGCCCTGGTGTCGGCCAAGTATGGCAGCGGTCGCCTAGCGATAGTGGCCGTGGCGCTCCAGCACCTCGATCTTGTAGCCGTCCGGATCCTGGATGAAGAAGTAGCGGGCCAGCAGCTCGTCGCCGCGCTTGAACTCGTTGACGTCACCGGGCGCGTGGCCCAGTGCCCGCAGGCGATGGCGTTCGGCGTTGACGTCGTCCACCACGGCGGCGATGTGGCCATAGCCCGTGCCATGGGTGTAGGGCTCCGCCCGGCCCTTGTTCAGCGTCAGCTCCAGTTCGACATCGTTCTCATCGTTGCGCAGGTACACCAGCGCGAAGTCCGGAAAGTCCAGCCTGTGCACCTCGCGCAGGGCCAGCAGGTCGGCGTAGAAGCGCATCGACCGCGCGAGATCGAGGACGCGGACCATGGTGTGGATGATCTTGGGCATCAGGACATGGCGGTGCTGGGGGCCGTGGTCGGCCCGGGGTTGGGCAGCGGCCGCCGTCCCGCGGTTGGGTGGCGGCGGCCGGCAGCGGCATCAGGCGGCGTTGCGGGCAGCGCTGTGCGCGTCGACATGGGCCTGCCAGGCGCCCTGCGCCTCTTCCCATCCGATGTTGGCGATCACCGACGCATCGGGGTTGATGAAGGCCAGCGGGCCGGAGAAGGTCATGTAGAAGGCGCTGTCGACCGGAAACTGCGTCTTGTCGTGCCGCGCGCCCGAGGACTCGAAGCCGTAGCCAGGCGCCACCGCCGTGTCCCCGCCCGCGGCCTTGCCGCCGCGCACGTCCATCCGGCCCTCGTAGAGGAAGTACTCCCCCGGCCCGGTGTGGAAGTGGGCGTTGAACGAGGATCCCGCGGGGCAGGCGAAGACGGCCGTCCAGGTGCCGGCCTCGGGCGAGACATAGAGCAGCCGCCAGGTGATGCCGCCCTTCGAGAACGCATCCGGGAACGGCGCCCACGGCATGTCGTCGATCTGAACATATTCCTCTTGCGCTTTCAGCTTGGCCATTGCGTGCGTCTCCATGCTCCTGCGAGCGTCATGTGGTTGCCTGGGACCGGGCATCGGGATCGATGCGCCGACTCCGCGCGCGCCAGGCTGCACAGCGCAGCCCGGAACCCGTGCCGTGACCTTAGGTGACCGCGCGCCAACCGACTGGCCCGCACAGGAAGTGCCGCTTGTCTGGCCGCGAAGCCGCGGGCCGCGCGCCGCTAGAACAAGCGGTGCAGCTGCGCATAGCGCAGCAGTTCCACCGCATTGCCCACGCCCAGCTTCTGCCGGATCAGCGTCTGGTGGTTCGACACCGTCTTGGCGCTCAGGTGCAGGCGTTCGGCGATCACGTCCAGCGCGTCACCGGCCAGCAGGCCCTGCAGCACCTGGAACTCGCGCGGTGACAGGGCCAGGTGCGGCGCCTGCGCCGCCGGCTGGGCGGGTGCGTCGGCGATGTCGGGCGACAGCACCCGCTGCTCGCCCGCGGCCACGCGGCGCAGCGCGGCCACCAGCACCTCGGGCGGGCTGCTCTTGGTGACGAAGCCATCCGCCCCGGCGGCCAGGGCCTGGGCCACCATGGCCGGGCTGTCGTGCATGCTGAAGACCAGCCGGCGCAGCGTGGGCCAGCGCAGTGCGATGCGGCGCAGCAGGTCGAAGCCGCTGCGCCCGGGCATCGACAGGTCGAGCACGATCACGTCCACCGGCGGCGGTTGGCGCTGCTGCAGCAGGGCATAGGCGGCATCGCCGTCGCCGCACTCGGCGCTGACCACGCAATCGGGCTCCAGCTCCAGCAGGCGGCGGTAGCCGGCACGCACCACGGCGTGGTCGTCCACCAGCATCACGTGCACTGTCATCCCCGGATTTCCCCAGCACAGATCGGGAAGTTTTCCCGGGTGCCCGGGCCCATGCTTTGCAGAGGCATCACCAGCTTTCCAACACCACAACGAGGAGACAGTTCCTGATGTTCCCACGCCTGCGCCACACCGCCCTGGCCGCCATTGCAGCCATCACCGCTTCCGGGCCCGCCACCGTGTCCGCCCAGAACGCCCCCACCGCGCAGGTGGAGGTGATCGGCACCTCGCCCCTGGCCGGCCTGGGCGTCGACCGCAACCTGCTGCCCTATGCCAGCCAGACGGTGCGCCGCGGCGCGCTCGACCAGGCCCAGGGCGACAACATGACCGACTTCCTGGCCCGCCGCCTGCCCGGCATGCAGGTCAACGACATCCAGGGCAGCCCGTTCCAGGCCGATCTCACCTACCGCGGCTACCGCGCCTCGGGCCTGCTGGGCGCGTCGCAGGGGCTGTCGGTGTACCTGGACGGCGTGCGCATCAACGAGCCCTTCGGCGATGTCATCAACTGGGACATGGTGCCCGAGTTCGCACTGCAGTCGCTCACCGTGCTGCCTGGGGCGAACCCCAGCTTCGGCCTGAACACGCTGGGCGGCGCCATCGTGCTGGAGACGGTGGACGGCCGCAGCGCCGAGGGCCTGCGCGCCGAGGCGGGCTTCGGCAGCCACGGCCGCCAGCGCGCCGAGGTGGGCCTGGGCCAGCGCCATGCCGATGGCTGGCACAGCTACGTGGGCGGCACGGTGTTCGACGAGAACGGCTGGCGCGACCAGTCGCCCGGCAGGCAGGCGCTGGTGCTGGCCAGGTTGGGCCGCAGCCAGGGCGGCACCGACTGGAGCGTGGGCCTGCTCGGTGGCAGCGCCACCCTGGTGGGCAACGGCCTGCTGCCCAGCGCCACGCTGGACGAGGACGGCAACCGCACGCCCGACCTGTACGCCACCTCGCGCAGCGCCGTCTTCACCCACCCCGACCGCACGAAGAACCGCCTGGCCCAGGCCACGTTCAACCTCAGCCAGCAGCTGGCTGCCGGCAGCCGCCTGCAGGCCCTGGCCTATGCCCGCAACAGCCGGCGCGACACGGTGAATGGCGACGGCGCGGACGACTTCGACCCGCTGGTGCCCGACGAGAACGCCTCGCTCAATACCACCGCCACCCGCCAGTCGGCCTGGGGCGCGGCACTGAGCCTGGCCCGGCGCAGCGGCGCGCACCAGTGGCAGGTGGGCGCCAGCGTGGATGCCAGCCGCGTGCGTTACCGCCAGCTGGAGCAGGAAGGCCGCTTCGATGCCAGCCGCGGCGTGCTGGCCGGCGATGAGGAGGCCGAGCTCAGCGCCTCGGTCACCGGCAAGAGCCTGCACCTGGGCCTGTATGCCACCGACACCTGGCAGCTGGCGCCGGGCACCCATGTCACCGCCACGCTGCGCGCCAACCGCAGCCGCGTCAGCAACACCCTGACCACGGTGGACGACGACACCGGCGTGCTGGAAGCCAAGCCCAAGGAGAGCTTCACCTACACCAGCCTGAACCCGGCGCTGGGCATCACGCAGCAGGTGGGCACCGGCCTGGCGGTGTTTGCGAACCTGGCGCGCAACACCCGGGTGCCCACCGTCATCGAGCTGGGCTGCGCCGATCCCGACGAACCCTGCCGCCTGCCGGTGGGCCTGCAGAGCGACCCCTACCTGAAGCAGGTGCGCGCCACCAGCCTGGAGGCCGGCCTGCGCTGGCGGCCGGCCCCGGGGCAGCGGCTGGAGCTGGCGCTGTTCCGCACCGACAACCGCGACGACATCGTCTTCCGCAGCGTCAGCGCGGTCAGCCAGCTGGGCTACTTCCAGAACTTCCAGCGCACCCGGCACCAGGGGCTGGACACGTCCTGGCAGGCGCAGTACGGCCCGGTAGCCGTCACCGCCAGCTACAGCCACCTGCAGGCCACCTACCAGGCCCACGGCCTGCTGCGCATGGGCGAACGCAACGTCACCATCACCCCGGGCACCAGGATGGCCGGCCTGCCGCGCCACAGCGCCAAGCTGGGCGCCGACTGGGCCCTGGGCCGCGGCCTGCGCGTGGGGGCCGACATGCAGATCGTCTCGTCACGCGGCGTGCAGGGCAATGAGGACGGCCTGCTGGAAGACGGCGCCACCGAGGTGCACCGCCTCTCCATCCCCGGCCACACCCTGCTGCACCTGCGCCTGCAGTGGCAGGCCACGCCGGCGCTCAGCGTGGTGGCGCGGGTGACGAACGCGCTGGACAAGCGCTACGAGACCTACGGCGCGCTGGCCGAGACGGTGTTCGACGCCCGTGGCAAATTCACCGGCAGCGAGGAAGACGCGCTGTTCGTTGCGCCCGGTGCGCCGCGCAGCCTGTGGCTAGGGCTGCGGCTGACGTTCTGACGGGGCGGTGGCGGGTCAGGCGGTCTGTGGCGGCGGCAGCAGCCGGGTGTCGAAGCTGGCCGCCAGGCACAGGCCGGGCCGGGCGCTGCCGGGCTGCCAGGCCGTGCAGCGCAGCTCGCCGCCCAGCGCCCACACCCGCTGCTGCAGGCCTGCCAGGCCGTTGCCGCGCGGCAGCACGGCATCGGCGCGGGGCGTGGTGGCGGTGGCCTGCGGCGGCAGGCCGCAGCCATCGTCCCAGGCCTGCCAGTGCAGCTGCAGCGGCGCACCGGGCTGGCGCCCGCCCTGCAGCTGCAGCCGCAGGCCGGCCCGCTGCGCGCCGGCATGGCGGGCCACGTTGGTCAGCGCCTCCTGGCTGATGCGGTAGACGGCCAGCCACAGCGGGCGCGGCAGCCACAGCGCCGCCGCATCGGCCGCGGGCCAGGGCTGCGGCTGGCCATCGGCGGCCAGCCAGGCCAGCTCCAGCCGGCAGGCCAGGCCGGGCTCGGGCCCGCTGCCCTGCCAGCTGTCCACCAGCGCCTGCAGCAGGTCGGTGCCGTTGGCCAGGCTCTCGGCCGGCGCGGCACCGGGCGCGGCCGGGCCGAAGGGCTGCAGCCGGCCGAGCAGCGAGCGGATGTCCTGCTGCACCAGGCCGCACTGCTGGGCCATGCCGTCGACCACCTGCTGCAATGCGGCATCACCGGCAACGCGGCGGGACAGCCAGGCCGCGTCCACCCGCAGCGCGGTGAGCCGCTGGCCAAACTCGTCGTGCAGATCGCGCGCCAGGCGGGCGCGCTCATCCTCCTGCAGCGTCAGCACCTGCTGGCTGAGCTGGCGGCGCTGGGCCTCGGCCTCGTCCAGCGCGGCGCCCAGGTGGCGCAGTGCGGCGGCCAGCGATTCCAGCTCACGCGTGGGCATGGTCGGCAGGGCCTGCACCTGGCGGGCGTCGTGGCCTTCGATGCCGGCAATCGCCTGCAGCAGCCGGCCCAGCGGCGCGAAGGCGCGGCGCACATTCCAGTGCATGGCCGCCAGCAGCCCGGCCACGGCCAGCAGCAGCAGGCCCAGCATGCCCAGCAGGCTGACCAGGGCCTCGTGCCGCTCGCTGTCATGCGAGGCCGCCAGCGACACCGACCAGCGGCTGCCATCGGCACGCTGCACCGGCCAGGCCACGCGGCGGTCATCGGGCACCGACAGCCAGTCCTGGTGCCATTGCAGCAGCCAGCGCAGCGGTGCGGGCGCGGGCGCGGCCGGTGGCGGGCCCAGCAGCAGCCGGCCATCCTGGGCATGCACCTGCAGCGACAGGTGGCGCAGCGGGTGCCCGGCCTGCAGCGCACGCAGCGCCTCGAGCGCGCTGCGGTCATCGGTCTGGCCCAGCTGGCCCAGGCGGGCCATGGCGGCGGCCAGGGTCATCGCCGCATCCACCTCATCGTCGATGTCATCGCCCATGCGGGCCAGGCCCAGCACCAGGGCCAGCAGCAGCACCAGGACGCCCACCAGGCTGGCCCGGCGCATCACCAGGCGGGGCAGGTCCAGGGGCGGGCTGCGGCGCGGCAGGGCGGGTCGTTGCATGCCGCCGATTGTCGGCGCCGGCCGCCCCGGACCGCGCCGCCCGGCAGCCGCGTCAGGCCGGCTGCGGCAGCTTGAACCTGGCCACCTTGGTGGCCAGCTCGCCGGCCTGGTCGTGCAGGGCCGCGGCGGCGGCGGCCGTCTGCTCCACCAGGGTGGTGTTGGCCTGGGTCAGCGCATCCAGCGCGGCCACGGCCCGGGCGGTGTCGTCCACCCCGGCCGACTGGCTGCGGGCACCGCTGGCGATCTGCGTGAGCAGCGCATCCATCTGGCGGGCACTGTGCAATGCCTCGCTGATCGACGCGCCGGCCTGCTGCACCACCTGGCCGCCGGCAGCCACCTGGCCGACGCTGTCGCCGATCAGGCGGCGCACCTCGCCTGCAGCCGCCGCGGCGCGCTGGGCCAGACCGCGCACCTCGGACGCCACCACCGCGAAGCCGCGGCCGGACGCGCCGGCCCGCGCCGCCTCCACCGCCGCGTTCAGCGACAGCAGGTTGGTCTGGAAGGCGATGCCGTCGATGGTGGCAACGATGTCGCTGATCTGCGCCGACGAGGCCTCGAGCCCCGCCATCATCTCGACCACCGATGCCATCACCGTGCCGCCACGCACCGCAGCGTCGGCATTGCGGGTGGACAGGCTGGCGGCCTGCTCGGCGCCCTGGGCGGTGTCGCGGGCGACGCCGGCCACCTGCGCCATCGCCGCGGCCGACTGCTGCAGCCGGGCCGCCGCCTGCTCGGTGCGGTTGCTCAGGTCGGCAGCGCCGCTGGCGATGTCGCTGCTGGCATGCACCAGGTTGTCGGAGGCGGACCGCACTTCGGTGACGATCCGGCGCAGCGCGCCCTGCATCTCGGCCAGCGACTGCATCAGGTGCGCCGCCTCGTCATTGCCCCAGGGCTGGGGCTGGGTGGTGAGGTCACCGCCGGTCATCGCCGCCAGATGGCGCCGCACTTCGCGCATGCCACCGCGGGTGACCAGGAAGAAGGCATAGAACAGGTAGGCGGCCAGCGACAGCGAGACCACCACCGTGGCCAGCGTGGCGGCGCGCTGGCGCTCCAGGCCGGCCACGCGGGTGGCCAGCAGCTGGTCCAGCGTCTGCAGCAGGCCCAGGTTGGCCTGCAGCTGGGCGGCCAGCACGGCCTGCCCGGCGGCGGTGGGGGCCAGGTCGGCGCCAGCCTCGGCACCGGCCAGCACCTGCTGCCGGGTGCTGGCCACCAGCGCCTGCACCGGGCCCAGCCAGTCGGCGGTGCGCAGCGGCTCGGCCAGTTCAGGGCTGGCGGCCAGCGCCTTGTCCAGGCCGGCCTTCAGGTTGTCGGCATGGTGGGCATGCACGGCGGCGGCTTCCAGCGCGGTGCGCTGCTGCGCCGGCCAGGCACTGCCGGTCTGGCCGGCCAGCACCGCCGCGCCGCGCAGCCGCTGGGCCATCTCCAGCATCGCCGGCAGGCGGAACAGGGCCGCGTCCATCACGTAGTAGCTGTCGATGTCGGGGTCCAGCGTCAGGTTGGAGCCGTCGGTGGCGTGACCGATCAGCGCCAGCACCGCATCCACCAGCGCGGTGTGCCGGGCCATCACGGCATCCGCCTGCCCGGCCTGCCAGCCCACATCGGCTGCAGCCGCCTGCAGCGCGGCATGCGCGGTGGCCGTGCCCAGCGCAGGGCCGAGCTCGGCCTCCACCACGGCCTGCTGCTGCAGCGCGGCCTGCCATGCGGCCTGCGCCGGCGCCCAGCCGGGTGCGGCAGTGCCGGCAGCGGCCGACAGCACGGCCTGCAGGCGCAGGTCCTGCGCGGCCTGCAGCAGCGGCAACGCCGCCTGGGCGTGGCGCACGCCCAGCCGCTCCTTGGCCGAGAAGCCGATGGCCGCGGCCTTGTCGGCCAGATAACTCCAGCCCAGCGTGGCCACCGGCACCAGGAACATCGCCGAGATGATCAGCGCCTTGGTGGCGAACAGCCGCCGGCGGAACAGCCGCACACCTGGGGACCAGGGGCCGTGGTAACGAAAGAACTCCATCCGGTGCACCTCCTGTGGGGACAACTGATCCCACGGTGCGAATGTTCCCTACACGGGTGTGGGGAAAACTCCGGATCAACAGGCGGCCGGCCGGCCAGTTCAGCCGTTCAGCGCCAGGCTGTCTCCGCGCCGGCTCAGCCGATCTTCTTCCAGGCCACGCACCAGCCGTTGGCGGCGATCTGCTTGCGGCCGAACATCGCGCAGCCGGCCCAGGCATCGCTGGCGCTGCCCTGCCAGAAGCCGCAGTTGTTGCACTTCTGGTCGGGCTTGTGCTGGGGGTACTTCCTGGTGTCGACCTTGGTGGTGTCGTGCTTGTAGCCCAGGCCGACGGCGGTCTCGTCGGCCTCGTCGACCTTGGCTTGTGCCTGCGCGCTGCCGGCAGCGACCACGCTGGAGACAGCGGCTGCGCGCAGCAGGAACACACGGCGGGGTTGTTTGGCTTGGAACATCGGAAATCTCCGGGGGTTGGCTGGACATCGGGCATGAAAAGGCCGCCCTCGGGCGGCCTGTGCCAGCGGGGTTGGGCAGCGGCCACGCGGGCCGCTGCAGGTCAGGGCATCACTTCGGAATCTTGAAGACCCAGACCGAGCCGCCCTGCTCGAGGTAGTTGACCTTCTTGGCCACGTCACCACCCCACAGCGGCACGGCGCCACCCCAGCCCGAGGCCACGGCCACGAACTGCTCGCCGCCTTCGCTCCAGGTCACCGGCGGGGCCACCACGCCCGAACCGGTCTGGAACTTCCACAGGATCTTGCCGGTCTTGGCATCGGCCGCCTGCAGGAAGCCTTCCGGCGTGCCCCAGAAGACCAGGTTGCCGCCGGTGGTCAGCACGCCACCCCACAACGGCGCGTTGTTCGGTGCTTCCCAGACGATCTTGCCGGTCTTCGGGTCGATCGCGCGCAGCGCGCCGATCGGGCCGTCGGACAGCGTCTTGATGGTGAAGCCGGCGCCCAGGTAGGCCGCGCCCTTCTTGTAGGTGATGGGCTCGTTCCAGATCTCCATGCCCCACTCGTTGGCCGGCACGTAGAACAGCTTGGTCTCCGGCGAGTAGGCCATCGGCATCTGGTTCTTGCCGCCCAAGAAGCTGGGCGCGGCGAACACCACGTTGCCCTTCTTGCCGTCGGCACCGGCCGTCGGGTCGCCGGGGCGGCCGTCGGGGGTGAAGTTCGGCCGGCCGGTCTTCAGGTCGATGCCCGAGGCCCAGGTGATCTTCTTGACGAACGGGAAGGCGTTGACCAGCTTGCCGGTCTTGGCGTCGTTGACGTAGAAGAAGCCGTTGCGGTCGGCCTTGCCGCCCAGGATGTTGCCGGCGCCGTCGTCGTAGGTGATGAACTCGTTGACGCCGTCGTAGTCCCAGCCGTCGTTCGGCGTGTTCTGGTAGTGCCAGACGATCTGGCCGGTCTTGATGTCGATGGCCACCGTGCTGGTGGAGTACAGGTTGTCGCCCTTGCGCAGGTGGCTGTTCCAGGGCGCCGGGTTGCCGGTGCCGAAGTAGGCCAGGCCGGTCTTCTTGTTGTAGGTGCCGCCCAGCCAGGTGGCGGCGCCGCCGGTCTTCCACAGGTCGCCAGGCCAGGTCTTGCCGGCGGTGCCGGACACGCCGTTGTCGCTGGCGTTGCCGTCCTTGTCGAATTTCTTGCCCATGTGGCCTTCGACCACCGGGCGCACCCAGACCATCTTGCCGGTCTTCGGGTCGCGCGCCTCGACGCGGCCGACCACGCCGAACTCGCCGCCGGACACGCCGGTCAGCAGCAGGCCACCGGCGATCAGCGGCGCGGCGCTGGCGCTGTAGCCGGCGGCGTAGTCGTCGATCTTCTCCTTCCACTCCACCTCGCCGGTGTCCTGGTTCAGGGCCACCAGCTGGGCATCGAGCGTGGCGAAGATCACCAGGTTGCCGTACAGCGCCGCGCCACGGTTGATCACGTCGCAGCAGGGCATGATGCCGTCGGGCAGGCGGTGCTCGTACTTCCACAGCTTGGCGCCGGTCTTGGCGTCCAGCGCGAAGATGCGGCTGTAGCTGGCGGTGACGAACATCTTGCCGTTGTGGATGACCGGCTGGCTTTCCTGGCCGCGCTGCTTCTCGCCGCCGAAGCTGAAGCTCCACACGGGCAGCAGCTTGGCCACGTTGCCGGTGTGGATGGTCTTCAGCGGCGAATAGCGTTGACCCTCCTGCCCGATGCCCCAGCTGAGCACGTCGCCAGTGGAACTGGCGTCGCCCTCGATCATGCGGTCGGTGACCGGCGGGGTGGCGGCCTGGGCGCCCATCGACGCCAGGCACAGGGGAACAAGCAGACTCAAGAGCTTCAGTTTCATGGTGGTCTCCTCCGGGAGGGTTGTCACACCGGGTGACAGGGCCCGGTGCTTCAGGAAGAATTCCCGGCACAAAGCGTGCCACCGCACCGGGGTGCCACGACGGCACCGAATTCCAGGGTCAACCCGAGTCAGGCTGTTCCAGCTTTGCACAGGGCGGCGGCGGCGCTGTGGCAGCCGGCGACCGACGCTGGGGCTCAGGGCCCCTTGGAACGCTGCAGCACGGCCCGCTCATAACCCGGGTACAGGTGGGCCACGTTGCGGGTGTACTCGGCCGGCCAGGCCGCCCAGCGGGCAAAGGCCTCCGGCGGCGCCGCGCGCAGCACCTCGTTCATCTCCCAGCCCAGGGCGGCCCAGCGGCTGAAGCTGCCGTCCAGCCACTGCAGGTAGTCACGCGTCTGCTGCAGGCCGCGCAGGCCGGTGTGCACCGGGCCGTGGCTGGGCACCACCGTGCCCGGCTTGAGGCCGGCCAGGGTGTCCAGCGTGGCCAGCCAGGCCTTGGGGTCGGCATGGGGCGTGGTGGGCACGCGGTCAGCGAAGACCAGGCCGCCGACGAAGGCCACGCCGCTGGTCTTGTCGACCAGCACCAGGTCGCTGGCGGTGTGGCCGCGGTACTCGCGCAGCTCGAACTCCCGCTGGCCGATGCGCAGCGGGCCGGGGCCGATGGTCTGGGTGGGCAGGCGCGCCTCGGTGCCCTTCATCCAGTCGCCGCACAGGCGGTAGAGGTTGGTCTCGTAGCTGGCCGCCTCGCGCTGCATGCCGGCGCGGGTGGCGGCGGTGGCGGCGATGGGCACGTTGGCGAAGGCCTGGTTGCCGAGGAAGTAGTCGGGGTGCAGGTTCAGATGCAGCACCTGCACGATCGGCTCGCGCGTGGTCCGCTCGATCAGCGCGCGCAGCTGCTCGCCATACAGCCGGCTGGTGCCGGTGTTGATCACCAGCACGCCGGCACCGGTGGTGATGAAGCCGGTGTTGATGATGTTGCAGCCGTTGGCGGGCGTGAAGTCGGCGTTGGCGCCTTCGACCACGTACACGCCATCGGCCAGGGCGCGGGCCTTGAGGCCGTAGTCGAGCCGGGCGATGTTGACCTGCGGCGGGCCGGCCGGCGCCTGCTGCGCCGACACCGGTTGTGGCGCGGGCAGGGCCAGCAGCGAGGCGCACAGCACCAGCGCGCCTGGGACGATCGAGCGGCGCATCAATCCACCTTGCTGTCGATGCGGTTGCCGTTGTTGTCGACACCCACGATGCGCAGCGGCCCGGGCGGGGCCTTGGCGAAGTCGAAGCTGAACACCGGGTTCTCGCTGACCGGCTCGAAGGTCTGGATGCGCAGCAGCTCGCGGTCAACGGCATCGCGCACGCTGAGCCTGCTGACGAAGAACGCCGGGATGCCGCCGACCAGGCCGGTGTCCATGGGGTGCATGATGCGCACACGCAGCCGCGCCGCGGCGTCGCCGCCGGGCGTGCTGGCCAGGCCTGCGAACACCCGGCCGCTGACCTGGCCCAGCGTCTGCGACCAGCTGCCGTCGGCCCGGGTGGCGCCGGAGACCGTGCAGCCGCCGCCGGCCGAATCGACCCAGGTGCCGCCCACATGCCACAGGCCGTCGGCCGTCTGCACCAGGGCGCGCACCGGCGAGGCCTGCTCCAGCTTGAAGCGGAAGCTCACCGCCGGCTGGGCGGCCAGCGGCTGCAGCTCCAGCACCTTGCGGATCGGGTTGCGGTCGACCAGCACCACGATGCGCTGCACGCCGGGCAGGTCGGTCGCCACCGTGATCGGCACGTTCATCGGGTCTTCGGCAAAGGCCGGGCCCTGCACCTTGACGCGGGCATCGAACACCGTGCGTGCGCGCGGGCCGAGGAATTCCTTCTTCAGCTCGGGCCACTGGAAGGACTGGAAGGGGTCGCCGTCGAACTGGTCCCGCGGCGCCGCGGCCTGCAGGGCTGCCGACCACGGCAGCGCCCCGGCCGCCAGCAACAGGTGACGCCGCTGCATGGCCCTGCGCCTCAGAACCGGTGCTGCCAGCGCGCCGACAGCAGCAGGCTGCGCGGGGCGCCGGGCTCGTAGAAGCGGCCGTTGCCATCGTTGACGATGACGCTGCCGACATGGTCGCGGTTGAACAGGTTGTCCACCCGCGCCAGCAGTTCCAGCGAATCGGCCGCGCCCAGCGCCAGCCGGCCCGACCAGCGCAGGTGCGCCAGCGCGTGGCCCGGCGCGGCGGCGGTGTTCAGGTCGTTGGCCATGGTGCGGGCCGTGGCCCGCCATTCCAGCGCCCACTCGCCGCCCAGCGGGCCGGTGCGCCAGGCCGCCTGGGCCCAGGCCAGGGCGCGCTGGGTGCCGGCGATGCGGTTGCCCGCGGGCACCGCCACGGCCGGATTGGCCGTGGTGGGGCACGGCGCCGACGTGCAGGTGCTGAAACCATCGGCGTACTCGGCCTGCAGCCACGACAGCGCAGCCTGCAGCTTCAGCCCGGTGGCCGGCCGCCAGGTGGTGGCCAGCTCGGCGCCATGGCGCTTGGTGCGGCCCACGTTCTGGAACGACGACCGGCCGCCGGTGTTGCTGCGCACGCCGATCTCGTCGTCGGTGTTCACCACGAACACCGTGGCGTCCACGTCCAGCGCCGCGCTGCGCCACTTGCTGCCCAGCTCGGCCTGGCGGCTGGTCTGGCCCTGCAGGGTCTTGTTGAAGCCGGAGTTGTCGGCGCTGTAGGCCAGCTCGCCGAGGGTGGGCGATTCAAAGCCGCGCGCCACGCTGGCATGCAGCACCCAGCCCGGCGCGGCGGTGTAGCGCAGGCCCAGCACCGGGTTGGTGTAGTCGAAGCGCAGGCTGCCGCTGTCGTTGCCGTTCAGCCCGCTGATGTAGCGGTCGTTCACGTCGATGGCCACCCGGCCGCTGCGCACGCCGGCGGTGGCGCTGAGCGACGGGCCCAGCGCCCAGTCGGCCTGCAGGAAGGCATCGCGGCTCTCGGCGGTGTTGGTCTCGTCGCGGCGCAGCCGGCCCTGCACGCCCAGCGCGGTGGGCGCGGCACTGGTGCCGGTGAAGTTCTCGTAGCCCAGGCGGTCGTCGGTCTGGCGCTCCAGCGCCACGCCGGCCACCGCGTCCACGCCGGGCCAGCCGAACTGCAGACGGGCTTCGACGCCCTCGTAGCGGCGGTCGAAGTCGATCACGCCGCCGCCGTGGCGCACATTGGCCTGGGTGGCTGCGGGAATGGCCAGGTACTGCACCACGCTGCGCTGGCCGCTGTGCAGGCTGAGGCTGCTCTCGCGCAGCACGCCACCGTCGGCGAACTGGTGGCGCCAGTTCACGCCGGCCTGGGTCTGGGCGATGGTCTTGCGGGTGTTGAACTGGGTGGCCACCGCGGCCGTGCCCTGCGGGTCGGCACGCAGATCGGCTGCGCTCAGGCCCAGCGGATCCTGCGCATCCTGTGCATGGTCGGAGACCAGCAGCACGACGCGGTCGCTGGCGCCCTGCCAGCCCAGGCGCACATTGGCCAGGCGGCGGTCGGCCGCGCTCTGCGGGCGGAAGCCATCGGTCTCCAGCGTCGACAGGCTGGCCCGCAGGTCGAACCCCTGGCCCAGCGGTGCGGCCACGCTGGCACGCGCCTGGCGCAGGCCGAAGCTGCCGGCATCGGCGCCCAGCTCGGCCTCGGCACGGGTGACCGGGGCGCTGAACAGCGCGATCACGCCGCCCGAGCTGTTGCCGTAGAGCACCGAGAACGGCCCGCGCAGCACCTCCACCCGCTGGGCGCCGGCCAGGTCGAAGTGGGCCACCTGGCCCTGGCCGTCGGGCATGGTGGCGGGGATGCCGTCGGTGTACAGGCGCAGGCCGCGCACGCCGAAGCCGGCGCGGGCGCCGAAGCCGCGGGCGCTGATCTGCAGGTCCTGCGCGTAGTTGTTGCGGTTGTTCACCACCAGGCCGGGCACGGCCACCAGGGCCTCGGACAGGTTGACCATCGGCCCGGCATTGCGCAAGGCGGTGGCATCGATGCTGGTGATGGCAAACGGCGCGTCCATGACCCGCTGGGCACGCGGCGAGCCGGTGACCACCACGGTCTCGGTCTGAGCCCAGGCCGGGGCGGTGGCGCAGGCCAGCCAGCAGGCGGCGGCCAGGGTGGTGCGCAGGGGAGTCGACGGTCTCATCAGCAGGGGTCTTGGAATTGCCCGCCAGGTGCGGGACAGGGATCTGGCCGTTGCCCAGGGGCAGCCGGCATCGTTGGCACGCATCAGACCGTGGCGTGGTGCCATCACCAAGCCCGCGTTTTCCCGCGCATTGCTTCAATTCGGATCAACGGCGCTTGCATTTGGTATCGTCGTGTCAGGCGCAACGGACGCCTGCCATTTCCAGGGAACACCATATGCGCACTGCGCAACGCGCTCGGGCCAACATGGAAGGACACCGGCCATGACCCGCATCTACCTGGTCGACGACCAGCTGATCCTGCGGGACGGCCTGCACGCCCTGCTGGAGACCGCCGGCCACCAGGTCGTCGGCGAAAGCAGCGACCCCACGCAAGCCGTCGTCGAGGCGCAGCAGCAGCAGGCGCAGGTGATGCTGCTGGACCTGGGCCTGGGCGAGCGCTCCGGCTTCGAGGTGCTGCAGGAGCTGAAGAAGCGCGAATCGCCGGTCCGGGCCGTGGTGCTCACCATGTCGGCCCAGCCCCGCCATGTGGCCGAGGCGGTGCGCCTCGGCGCGGCCGGCTACGTGCTGAAGGACGCGGGCGCGGCCGAGTTGCTGCAGGCCATCGACACCGTGGCCGCCGGCCGCCGCTTCTTCGGCCCGCAGGTGGCCGACCTGGCGCTGCAGGCGCTGACCAACGACGCGCCGGCCGATCCGTTCGCGATCCTGTCGCCGCGCGAGCGGCAGATCGTCACCATGGTGGTCAACGGCCTCAGCAGCGCGGCCATCGGCACGCAGCTGCACCTGTCGCCCAAGACGGTGGACACCTACCGCAGCCGGGTGATGGCCAAGCTGGGCGTGGCCGGCGTCACCTCGCTGGTGCGGTTGGCGGTGCGCGAAGGCCTGGTCGAGAAATAGCGCCGGGCTGCAGCGGCGCTAGACCGCGCAGCTGCGGAAGCCGACGAAACCCTCGTCGCGCCCGGCGGCCACGGCCTCACGGGCGCGTGCATGCCGCAGCCGCGGGCTGCCCCAGGCGCTGGCGCCGCGCTGCACCCGGTTGGCGGCGGCATCGGCTGGCCAGGCCGCACCGCCCGGGTAGGCGCGGGCACTGCCCGCCACCCATTCGGCCACCTCGCCCCAGGCAAAGCCGCGCGCGCCGGCCAGCGTGGCCGCCAGTTCCCATTCCGCCTCGGACGGCAGCCGCCGGCCAGCCCAGCGGCACCAGGCCTCGGCCTCGTGGGCGCTGACATGCAGCGCGGGCTGCGCACCGGGCAGGCGCTGCAGCCGGCCGCCGCGGCGCGCCAGCACGCCGCCGGACACCTGCTCCACGTAGCGCGGTGCGCGGCGGCCGCTGGCTTCCAGCTGATCCCAGCCGGCCTCGCTCCACCAGCGGCGCTCGTCGTAGCCGCCATCGTCGACGAACTCGGCGAACTGCGACCAGCACACCGGCTGCACATCGATCTCGAACGCCGGCACCTGCACCGCATGCGCCCAGCGCTCACCAGCCGGCACGAAGCCACCGGGTGGCGAGCCGAGCTGGAAACGCTGGCCGCCCAGCACCAGCGGCTCGCGCCGGGCGCGGCTGGGCAGGGCCGGCCAGAGGCCGCGCTCGACCAGCGCCTGCTGGCGCTCGGGCGCCAGGTCCAGGGCCTGCACCAGCACCGCCAGCTGCTCCCCCAGGCGGTCTTCGTGGTGCAGCACCTGGCGGTAGACATGCAGGGCCTCGTCGCCATCACCGGCCTTGTCCAGCAGATCCAGCGTGGTGTCCAGCGTGTCGGCCAGGTACTGCCGCAAGGTCTCGGCATCGGGGCCGCCGGCCTGCCAGCGGGTGGCGCGGCTGCTGGCCGCGGGGTCGAACCAGGCATCGGCCTGCGGGTGCACCGAGGCCAGCCGCAAACCGCCGGGGTCGGCCGCTTCGCCGCGGCCGCGCTGCACATGCCGCGCCACCCAGAATTCCTGGGTCCAGCCCGCCTGGCCGGCCAGCCACCAGGGCGGGTCGAACCCATCGAAGACGGCTTGGAACTGCAGGTCGTCGAAGGCCGACAGCCAGCCGAGCGTGCGGTTGCGCGCGTCCATCAGCGCCAGCTGCAGCAGCGATGCCGGCGCACGCCGCATCGCCACGGCGTCGTGCACCTGGGCGTCGATCAGCCCGGTGGCGAGGCTCACTGCAGCACCGGCGCGTGCCGCATCAATCGTTGACGGCAGGCTTGACCAGCGACAGCCCGGCGCCGAAGCGCTTGCGCACCGAGGCCTCGATGCCGGCCGCATCCAGCCCCACCAGCGCGATCAGCTTGGCCGGGTCACCATGCTCGAGGAACTCGTCGGGCAGGCCCAGGTGCAGCAGCGGCATGCTGACGCCGGCCGCGGCCAGGCATTCACCGACCGCACTGCCGGCGCCGCCGGGCAGGCAGCCCTCTTCCACCGTGACCAAGGCGTCGTGCGTGCGCGCCAGCTCCAGCACCAGGTCGGCATCGATGGGCTTGGCGAATCGCATGTTGGCCACGCTGGCGTCCAGCTTGTCGGCGGCGGCCAGCGCCGCATGCAGCACCGTGCCGAAGGCCAGGATGGCCACCCGCCGGCCCAGCGCCGGCTGCGGGCCGGCACTGCGCCGCAGCTCGCCCTTGCCCCAGGGCAGGGTGTCGAGGTTGGCCTCGGGCCGCTTGCCGATGCCGGCGCCGCGCGGGTAGCGCACGGCCACCGGGTGGTTGCGGGCGAAGGCGGTGGACAGGGCCTTGCGGCACTCGTCCTCGTCGGAGGGTGTCAGCATCGCCATGTTGGGGATGCAGCGCACATAGGCGATGTCGTAGGCGCCGCAATGGGTGGCGCCATCGGCACCGACGATGCCGGCGCGGTCGAGCGCAAACACCACCGGCAGGTTCTGCAGCGCCACGTCGTGGATCAGCTGGTCGTAGCCGCGCTGCAGGAAGGTGCTGTAGATCGCGACCACCGGCTTGAGGCCCTCGCAGGCCAGGCCGCCGGCGAAGGTGACGGCATGCTGCTCGGCGATGCCGACATCGTGGTAGCGCTTGGGGAAGCGCTGCTCGAACTCGACCATGCCCGAGCCTTCGCGCATCGCCGGGGTGATGCCGACCAGGCGCTCGTCGGCCGCGGCCATGTCGCACAGCCACTGGCCGAAGACCTGGGTGAAGGTCATCTTGGGCGCGCTGGCGGGCGGCGTGATGCCGACGCTGGGGTCGAACTTGCCGGGGCCGTGGTAGTTGATCGGGTCGTTCTCGGCCAGCTTGTAGCCGTAGCCCTTCTTGGTGACCACATGCAGGAACTGCGGGCCCTTCTTGTCGCGCAGGTTCTCCAGCGTGGGGATCAGCGCGTCCAGGTCGTGGCCGTCGATCGGGCCGACGTAGGTAAAGCCCAGCTCCTCGAAGATGGTGCCGGGCACGACCATGCCCTTGGTGTGCTCCTCGAACCGGCGGGCGAACTCGTAGAGCGGCGTGTTCTTCAGCACGCTCTTGGCGCCCTCGCGGGCGGCGCTGTAGAAATTGCCGCTCATGAGCCGCGCCAGGTGCTTGTTCAGCGCGCCCACCGGCGGGCTGATCGACATGTCGTTGTCGTTGAGGATCACCAGCAGGTCGGCCGGGCCCACGCCGTGCGGCGCGCCGGCGTGGTTGAGCGCCTCAAAGGCCATGCCGCCGGTCAGCGCGCCGTCGC
This sequence comes from Pseudaquabacterium pictum, assembly GCF_005403045.1. Classification (GTDB taxonomy): domain Bacteria; phylum Pseudomonadota; class Gammaproteobacteria; order Burkholderiales; family Burkholderiaceae_C; genus Pseudaquabacterium; species Pseudaquabacterium pictum. Next base: position 32,659 of record NZ_BJCL01000005.1, on the reverse strand, counting down.
CGATCACCGCCACCGCGCGGCGGTGCTCGCCCTTCACCTTGGCCGCATGGGCCATGCCCAGCGCCGCCGAGATGCTGGTGGACGAGTGGCCGGTGCCGAAGGTGTCGTACTCGCTCTCGGCGCGCCGCGGGAAGCCGCTGATGCCGTGCAGCTGCTTGAGCGTGGGCATTTGCTCGCGCCGGCCGGTCAGGATCTTGTGCGGGTAGGTCTGGTGGCCCACGTCCCAGACGATGCGGTCCCAGGGCGTGTTGAACACATAGTGCAGCGCGATGGTGAGTTCCACCGTGCCCAGGTTGGACGACAGGTGGCCGCCGGTCTTGCTGACGCTGTGGATGACGAAATCACGCAGCTCGTTGGCCAGCCGGCCCAGTTCGCCACGCGACAAGCGGCGCAGGTCGGCCGGCTCGTTCAGGGTGTTCAGCAGGGAGGATGGCATGCGGGGAACCTTGTTAGCTGTGCCGGTCGACGACCATGTCGGCCAGCAGGCGCAGGTGCTCGGCGTCGGCCAGGCCGCCGCGTGACAGCGCCTGCAGCGCCTGCTGGTGCAGGGCCTGGGCCTGGTGGCGGGCCTCGTCGAGGCCCAGCACGGTGACATAGGTGGGCTTGTTGGCGTCCAGGTCCTTGCCGGCGCTCTTGCCCAGCGTGGCCGAGGACTGGGTGACATCGAGGATGTCGTCGACCACCTGGAAGGCCAGGCCCAGGGCGGCGCCGTAGTCGCTGAGCGCGGCATGGGCGGTTGGATTGCAGCCGCCGGTGGCCGCGCCCATCAGCACGCTGGCCTGCAGCAGGGCGCCGGTCTTGCGGCGGTGCATGTCGCGCAGCGCGTCCTCGGCCAGCGGCTTGCCGATGGACGCCAGATCGATGGCCTGGCCACCGGCCATGCCGGCATGGCCGGCGGCGCGGGCCAGCAGGCTGCACAGCCGGGCCTGCAGCGCGGGTGGCATGGTCTCGGCATCGCCGTCGTCGGGTGTCAGCACCTCGAAGGCCAGGGCCTGCATCGCGTCACCGGCCAGCATGGCCGCGGCCTCGCCGTACTGCACATGCACCGTGGGCTTGCCGCGGCGCAGCACGTCGTTGTCCATGCAGGGCATGTCGTCGTGCACCAGGGAGTAGGCGTGGATCAGCTCCACCGCCACCGCGGCGCGCAGCGCGGCGGCCAGGTCACCGGCCACCGCTTCGCAGGCGGCGCGCACCAGCAGCGGCCGCAGGCGCTTGCCACCGTCGAGCACGCCGTAGCGCATGGCCAGGCCCAGGCCGGCGGGTGCGTCGGCCGGCACCCAGCGCGACAGGGCAGCCTCCACGCGCTGCAGCTCCTGCTGCACCCAGGTCTCGAAGGCGATCTGGCTCATTCGGTCACCCAGTCCTTGAGCTGGCCGTCTTCCAGCACCTTGACCTGCTGCTCCACCGCCTGCAGCCGGGCGCGGCACAGGTCGAGCAGCTGGGCGCCGCGGCGGTAGTTGTCGAGCAGGGCATCCAGCGGCAGCTGGCCGCCTTCCATCGCGCTGACCAGCCGCTCCAGCTCGGCCAGGGCGTCCTCGTAGCGCGGGGCGTCGCGGGGCGGGCTGGTGTCGTCGGCGGGCGGCGCGGAAGGGGGCATGGACGGGTGGCCCGGGAAAGGGCGCACTTCTTGGCAGAGCATTGATTCTAGACACGCCCTGTCGCCGTGCGGCGACAGTCGACGGCTACAATCCGCGGCGCGGCTGCCCCCATGGGGCGGCCGTTTTCATCAGCATTGACCATGCCCATCCGCGGGGCCACCGGGTGGGGGGCCTTGACATCCACGCTGGAGATCCCGGGGATCATGTCGGACCTGAGCACCAGACTCGAAGCTCTTGCACGCACGCACCGACTCGACGAGCGGTCCGAGCGGTCGCAACTGTCTGTCACCACCTATTTCTCGGACGAACTGTTCAAGCGCGAGCTGGAACTGATCTTCCAGCACGGGCCGCGCTACCTCGGCCATGAACTGGCCGTGCCCGAGGTGGGCGACTACCACGCCCTGCCCCAGGAAGGCGAAGGCCGCGCCCTGGTGCGCACCGCCAACGGCGTGGAATTGCTCAGCAATGTGTGCCGCCACCGCCAGGCGCTGATGCTGCGTGGCCGCGGCAACACCCGCCACACCGCGCCGGGCCACAGCGGCGGCAACATCGTCTGCCCGCTGCACCGCTGGACCTACAGCACCACCGGCGAGCTGCTGGGCGCCCCGCTGTTCCAGCAGGACCCCTGCCTGAACCTGCAGCGCTACAAGACGCGCACCTGGAACGGCATGGTGTTCGAGGACAACGGCCGCGACATCGCCACCGAGCTGGGCCAGGTGGGCCCCAAGGCCGACCTGGACTTCACCGGCTATGTGCTCGACAAGGTGCATGTGCACGAGTGCGACTACAACTGGAAGACCTTCATCGAGGTCTACCTGGAGGACTACCACGTCGGCCCGTTCCACCCCGGCCTGGGCCGCTTCGTCACCTGTGACGACCTGAAGTGGGAGTTCAGCCCGCACCATTCGGTGCAGACGGTGGGCATCAACGACTCACTGCGCCAGGCCGGCTCGCCGGCCTACAAGCGCTGGCACGAGGCGGTGCTGGCCCTGGGCAACGGCCAGCCGCCCAAGCAGGGCGCGATCTGGCTGACCTACTACCCGAACATCATGGTCGAGTGGTACCCGCATGTGCTGGTGGTGAGCACGCTGTACCCCAAGGCGCCGCAGAAGACGGTGAACATGGTGGAGTTCTACTACCCCGAGGAGATCGCCGCCTTCGAGCGCGAGTTCATCGAGAGCGAGCAGGCCGCCTACATGGAAACCTGCGTCGAGGACGACGAGATCGCCCTGCGCATGGACGCCGGCCGCCGCGCCCTGATGGAGCGTGGTGATGACGAGGCCGGCCCCTACCAGAGCCCGATGGAAGACGGCATGCAGCACTTCCACGAGTGGTACCGCCGCGTCATGGGCATCGGCCGAGCCCCTTGGTGAAGACTACCGGCCTGCCACCTTCCGCAGCAGCTCGATCAGCATCAGCCGCTCGGCACGGCTGAGCCGGTCGTCCAATTCACGCTCCATCGGGGCTGCCGCCTCGCCGGCGGCCTGGGTGAGGCTGCGGCCGGCTTCGGTCAGCACGATGTTCTGGCTGCGGCCGTCGGTGGCGCTGCGCTCGCGGCGCAGCAGATCGCGGTCCTGCAGGCGGTCGAGCAGCAGCGTGAGGTTGGGGCCGGACAGCGCCAACGCCTGGCCCAGGCGCTTGGGCGTCAGCGGGCCGTTGGCCAGCAGCAGCAGCAGCAGCGAGTACTCCACCTTGCGCAGGCCATAGGGCTGGCCGATGTGGCGCTCGAACATGTCGACCGTGGTGACCGCGGCCTGGGCCACGTGGTAGCCCAGCACATCGGACAGCACGCCCAGGGACAGCGGCTGGTCTGCGGTGCGCCGCGTCGACGGTGCCACCGGCATGGCGGCACGGGCCTCAGGGGGCTGGTCGAGCGGTGCGCGGCGCGGCATCGTGGGCATGCGCGATCAAGCGGCCAGGAAGGGCAGCGCCAGCCCGGGCTGGGTGGCGCGCTGCCAGTGCACCTGGGCCTGCGGCAGCAACCACTGCAGGCCGAAGGTGGCCGATTGCAGCCACTGGTCGGCCGACCGGGCCCCAGGCACCGCGGGCTGAGGGGCCTGCACCGCCGTGCGGGCGATGCGCGCCCAGGCCCAGGCCAGCAGCGCATGGCCGACGCCGGCCAGCACATCGTCGGCCACGCGCAGCGGGTGCTCGGCATCGGCGCTGCGGCCGGCCTGCAGGGCCTGCAGCGCCTGCTCCCACAGCGCCAGCTGCTGGGCCAGGGCATCGGCAAACGGCTGTAGCGCCGGCCGGCTGCGGCAGGCCGCGGCCTCGGCGGCCAGGTCGGCCATCAGCGCGCGGGCGCGGGCGCCGCCGTCGTCCAGCAGCTTGCGCTGCACCAGGTCGATGGCCTGGATCTCGTTGGTGCCTTCGTAGACCATGGCGATGCGGCTGTCGCGCACCGTCTGCTCGATGCCGTAGTCGCGCACATAGCCGTAGCCGCCCCAGACCTGCAGCGCCTCGTCGGCACTGCGGTGGCCCAGCTCGGTGAACAGGCTCTTGGCCACCGGCGTGAGGATGGCCACATGGCCGGCGGCGGTGGCGCGGCGGGCGGCATCGGGGTGGTGTTCGGCCTCGTCGAGCAACAGCGCGCACCAGTAGGCAATGGCGCGGCAGCCATCGGTGCGGGCCTGCAGCGTCCACAGCGTGCGGCGCATCGCCGGGTGCCAGGCGATCGGGTCGGGCCCGGGCGCTGCAACAGCATCAGCCGGGCGCACGGCGGCGCGCATCTGCAGCCGCTCGTTGGCATAGCGCCAGGCGTTCTGGGTGGCCGCCTCCAGGTGGCCCACGCCCTGCATCGCCACATGCAGGCGGGCGGCATTCATCATCAGGAACATGGCCGCCAGGCCACGGTGGGGCTCGCCGATCAGCCAACCGTCGGCGGCATCGAAGCGCATCTGGCAGGTGGCGCTGCCGTGGATGCCCATCTTGTGCTCGATGCCGTCGCAGACCACGGTGTTGCGCGCGCCATCGGGCCGCAGCTTCGGCACCAGGGCCAGACTCAGGCCCTTGGTGCCCGCCGGCGCGCCAGCCAGCCGGCAGAGCACCAGGTGCACGATGTTGACGGTGAGGTCGTGGTCGCCGCCGCTGATGAAGATCTTGCTGCCTGACACCTGCACCGGCACGCCGTTGGCCGCCTCGCCAGCGACCACGGTCGCCTGCGTGCGCACCAGGCCCAGATCGCTGCCGGCCTGCGGCTCGGTCAGGCACATCGTGCCCAGGGCTTCACCGCTGACCAGCTGGTCGAGGTACAGCGCCTTCAACTCGGGCGTGCCATGGTGCAGCACGACCTCATACGCGCCGTGCAGCAGGCCGGGGTACATGGTCCAGCCATGGTTGGCGGCGGCCAGCATCTCGAACAACGCCATGTTCAGCACCTGTGGCAGGCCCTGGCCACCGGCATCGGAGCTGCAGGCCAGCGCCGGCCAGCCGCCATCGACGAAGGCCCGGTACGCAGCACGGAAGCCCGGCGGCGTGGTCACGCCCGCAGGCGACCAGGTGCAGCCTTGCTGGTCGCCCGCCGCGTTGGTGGGCGCCAGCACCTCGCCGGCAAAGCGGCCGGCCTGGGCCAGCACTTCTGCCGCGGTGTCGGCGTCCAGGTCAGCCAACGCCGGCTGGGCCGCCCAGCTGGCGGGCGCATCGAGCACCCGGGTCAGCAGGTGCAGCATGTCGGCCACCGGGGCCTGGTAGGTCCACATCAGCGGGTGTCCTCAGGCGGACTTGCGTGCGCTGCCGAGATAGGTCTCGATCACCCGCGGGTCGGTCGCCAGGTCGCTGGCCGGCCCTTGCACCGAGAACGCCCCGGTCTCCAGCACATAGCCGTGGTCGGCCACCTCCAGCGCGGCGCGGGCGTTCTGCTCGATCAGCAGGATCGACACGCCCTGCTCGCGCAGGCGCTCGATGATGCGGAAGATCTCGCGCACCACCAGCGGCGCCAAGCCCAGGCTGGGCTCGTCGAGCATCAGCAGCTTGGGATCCGACATCAGCGCCCGGCCCACCGCCAGCATCTGACGCTCACCACCCGACAGCGTGCCGGCCAGCTGGATGCGGCGTTCCTGCAGCCGCGGGAACAGGGTGTAGACCCGCTCCAGCGCGCTGCGCCAGTTCGGCACCTTGCGCTTCATCGCCCGGTAGCCGCCGAGGATCAGGTTGTCCTCCACCGGCATGGTGCCGAACAGCTCACGCTTCTCGGGCACCAGGGCCAGGCCCAGCATCACCCGTTCTTCCAGCGTGACGTCGGCCAGGTCGGTGCCGTCGAACACCACCCGGCCGCGGCTGGGCAGCACGCCCATCAGCGCGTTCAGCGTGGTGGTCTTGCCGGCGCCGTTGGGGCCGATGATGGTGACCACCTGGCCCTGGGCCAGCTGGAAGTCCAGGCCGCTCAGCACCTCGGCGCGGCCGTAGCCGGCGTGCAGGCCCTGCACTTGCAAGAGAGGCGCGGTCATCAGTGTTCAGTCCCCAGGTAGGCGGCACGCACGATGGGGCTGGCCTGCACTTCGGCCGGCGTGCCCTCGATCAGCCGGGTGCCGAACTCCATCACCACGATGCGGTCGGTCAGGCCCATGACGAAGTCCATGTCGTGCTCGACCAGCAGGATCGACAGGCCCTCGGCCTTCAGCTGGCGCAGCACGCCGGCCAGGGCCTGCTTCTCCTGGTGGCGCAGGCCGGCGGCGGGCTCGTCCAGCAGCAGCAGCGCGGGGTCGGTGCACAGCGCCCGGGCGATCTCCATCAGCCGCTGCGGGCCCAGGGCCAGGTTGCCGGCCAGCTCATGCATCTGGTGGGCCATGCCGATGCGCTGGAGCTGCGCCTCGGCCTCGGCGAACAGGCCGCGCTCCTCGCTGCGGTCGAGCCGCAGCATGGCCTTCAGCGTGCCGCTGCGGCTGCGCAGGTAGCCGCCCAGGGCCACGTTCTCCAGCACCGTCATCTCCGGGATCATCTTGACGTGCTGGAAGGTGCGCGACATGCCGGCCTGCGCGATCTGCCGCGACGACAGCCCCCCCACCGGCTGGCCGCGGAAGCGCACAGCGCCCTTGGTGAGGCCCAGCACGCCGGTGATCAGGTTGAAGGTGGTGCTCTTGCCGGCGCCGTTGGGGCCGATCAGGCCGACGATGTCGCCGGCGCGGATGTCGAAGCTGATGTCATTGACCGCCACCAGGCCACCGAACTCCTTGCGCACCGCCTGCACCTGCAGCAGCAGCTCGCCGCGCTGCGGCTTGCTGCGTGCGGGCAGCGGCGGTGCGTCGGCCCAGTCCTTCTGCCGCGCCGGCTTGGGGAAGCGCTTGGCGACAAAGCTCCACAGCCCCTCCGGCGCGTACTTCAGCACCACGATCATCACGATGCCGAAGACGATGACCTCGAAGTTGCCGCTGGTGCCGATCAGCCTGGGCAACAGCACCTGCAGCTGGTCTTCCACCAGCTTGACCACGCCCGCGCCCAGGAAGGCGCCCCAGACATGGCCCACGCCGCCCAGCACCGCCATGAAGAGGTACTCAATGCCCTTGTTGATGCCGAAGGGCGACGGATTGACGGTGCGCTGGAAGTGCGCGTACAGCCAACCCGAGAGGGCCGCCAGGATGGCCGCCAGCACGAACACCACCAGCTTGTAGCGGAAGGTCGAGATGCCCATGGCCTCGGCCATGGTGGTGCCGCTCTTCAATGCCCGGATGGCGCGGCCGGGCCGGCTGTCCAGCAGGTGCAGCGCGGCCAGCGCGGCGGCCAGCGCAAACGCCCAGATCAGCACATACATGCCCTTGCCGTCGTTCAGCGCCAGGCCGGCCACGGTGATCGGCGGCACGCCCATCAGGCCGTCGTACTTGCCGAGGAAGTCCATGTTGGCCATGGTGTAGTTCAGCGCCAGGCCCCAGGCGATGGTGGCCAGCGGCAGGTAGTGGCCCGACATGCGCAGCGTGATCGCACCCAGCACCAGGGCCACGGCCACGCTCAGGCCGATGCCGACCAGCAACGTCAGCCAGGGCGAGATGCCCAGCTTGGTGGCCAGGAAGGCGGCCGTGTAGGCGCCGACGCCGACAAACGCCGCCTGGCCGAACGAGGTGAGCCCGGCCACGCCGGTCAGCAGCACCAGGCCCAGCGCAGCGATGCTGGAGAGCCCGATCATGTTGAGCTGCGTCACCCAGAACGGCGGCAGCGGCAGCAGCGGCAGCACCAGCAGCATCAGCGCTGCAAAGCCGTAGAAGCCGTAGCGGTGGAGCGCCTGCATGTCAGTGCTCCTCCGAATGCGGGTCACGCAGGCTGCGCCACAACAGCACCGGCAGGATGGAACCGAACACGATCACTTCCTTGAATGCACTGGCCCAGAACGAGCCGAAGCTCTCCAGCAGGCCGACGACCAGCGCGCCCAGCAGCGCCTGCGGGTAGCTGGACAGACCGGCGAACACCGCCGCCACGAAGCCCTTGAGGCCGATGAGGAAGCCGCTGTCGTAGAACACGGTGGTGGTGGGGCCGATCAGCAGGCCCGACAGCGCGCCGATGAAGGCGGCCACGGTGAAGGTGAGCGAGCCGGCCGAATCCGACGAGATGCCCTGCAGCCGCGCGCCCAGCCGGTTGACTGCGGTGGCCCGCAGCGCCTTGCCCTGCAAGGTGCGCTCGAAGAACAGCCACAGCGCCACGATCAGTGCCACCGACGCCAGGAAGATGATCACCGTCTGCCCGCTCAGCGTGAGCGGGCCGATGCTGAAGCGCGCATCCCAGAAGCTGGGGTTGCGGAAGCCCTCGGCGCCGAAGAAGAACAGGCCCAGGCCCAGCAGCGCGAAGTGCACCCCCACCGACACGATGAGCAGCACCAGCACGCTGGCATCGGCCAGCGACTGGTAGGCCAGGCGGTAGATCAGCGGGCCGAACGGCGTGACCAGGGCCAGCGTCAGCAAGGCCTGCAGCAGCAGCGGCAGCTTCAGCGGCGCGGCCCAGATCGCCACCAGCGAGATGGCCACCGGGTAGACCACGATGCCGGCCAGCCGGCGCAGCAGCCGGGTGGGCGGCAGATGGGCCTTCAGGCCGGCGGCCAGCTCGGCCACCGCCGCCACGCCGGCCATCACCAGCAGGAACCACACCGTGCCCGGCACCAGGCCCTGCTGCAGCATGGCCAGCGTCAGCGCGCCGAAGGCGACGAACTCGCCCTGGGGGATGAAGATGATCCGCGTGACCGCGAACACCAGCACCGTGGCCAGCGCCAGCAGCGCATAGATGGCGCCATTGGTGGCGCCGTCCAGCGCCAGGATGCTTGCGATCGAGAAGTCCATCACTGCCTTGTTCTTGCGCGCCGACGGTTGATCCGCGCCGCCGAAACCCAACGGACGCCGCGGAACCGGCTTCGCCGGGCCGCTGGCGTCGCCCCCTTGAGGGGGCCGGCGAAGCCGGTAGGGGGTGGGCTCAGTTCGCCAACGCCCAATCGCCGTTCTTCACCACCAGCATCACGCCGGTGTCCAGCGTGTAGCCCCAGTGGTTGTCCTTGGTCCAGTTCATCATGCCGTGGGCGAAGGGCGTGGGGCCCATGGTCTCGATGGCGTCCTTCAGCGCGGCGCGGAACTCCTTGGTGCCGGGCTTGGCCTTCTTCAGGGCCACCGGCACCACCTTCTCCAGCACGATCTGCGCGTCATAGGCATGGCCGGCAAACTGGTTGGCGGTGTTGTTGCCGTAGGCTTTCTCGTAGCGGGCGACGAAGTCCTTCGCCAGCTTCTTGCTGGGGTGGCTGTCGGGCAGGATGTCGCCCACCATGGCCGGGCCGGAGACCACGAACGAGCCTTCCACGTCCTTTCCACCCACGCGCATCAGGTCCATCGTGGCCGCGGCATGGGTCTGGTAGATCTTGCCCTTGTAGCCACGCTCGACGATGGCCTTGTGCGGCATGGCCGCACCCGAACCCGAAGCCACCACCAGCATCGCATCCGGGTTGGCGGCGGTGAGCTTCAGGGCCTGGGCGGTGACGCTGGTGTCGGCCCGGGCAAAGCGCTCGGTGGCCACGATCTTGATGCCGTTCTTCTCGGCCTCGGCGGTGATGGCCTTCAGCCACAGCTCGCCATAGGCATCGGTGTAGCCCAGGAAGCCGATGGTCTTGATGCCCTGCTTCTTCATCAGGTTGACCATGGCATGGGCCATCACGTCGTTGCTCTGCGGCAGGCGGAAGGTCCAGGCATCGCCGCCGGGCGGCAGGCCCACCGGGCTGGCGGCCAGCTGCACCGTGCCGCTCTCGGCGGCCACCGCGGCCATCGGGCCGGCCACCGGCGTGGCGGCAGAGCCGATGATGATGTCGACCTTGTCCTCGGTGACGAAACGCTTGGCGTTCTGCACGCCCTTGGTGGGATCGGTGGCGTCATCGAGGATGATGACGTTGAGCTTCTCGCCGGCGATGGTGGCCGGGAACAGCTTGAAGAAGTTGGCCATCGGGATGCCCAGGCCCGAGGCCGGCCCGGTCAGCGGCAGCGAGATGCCCACGGTGATGTCGGCCAGTGCGGGCACGGCGGCGGTCAGGCTGGCGATGGCGGTGGCGGCGGCCACCAGGGTCTTGCGGAACGGTGTCATGGTGGATGTCTCCTTGGGGGGCTTCAGGTGGGCATCAAGTGCACAGGGCCTTGATGTCGTCGGGAACCGGGATGGCGCGGATGCGGTCGGGGTTGTCGGCATCGCGCACGCAGAAGGCACGCACCTCGGTGCCCTCGCAGATCAATGTGTCGCCACGCTTGATGACATGGCGCTGGCGGAAGGTCTTGGCAGCCCAGGACTCGATGCTGGTGTGCACCTCCAGCGTCTCGCCGTAGGTGGCCGCCTGGATGAACTTGGTGTGGATCTCCAGCAGCGGCGTGCCGATGATGCCGCGGGTCTTCACCAGCTCGCGCCAGGGTGGAATGCCGCAGGCCATGAAGAAGGCCAGGCTGGCGGTGTCCATCCACTTGCTGAAGTTGGGAAAGAACACGATGCCGGCCGGGTCGCAGTCGCCGAAGCAGACCTCGACCCGGTGGACGTGAACCTTGCTCACCTCGGCGCCATCCGCAGCGCGCCATCCAGGCGGATGACCTCGCCATTCAGGTGGCCGTTGCGCACGATCTCGAGTGCCATCGACGCGAACTCGCCCGGGTCGCCCAGCCGCTTGGGGAACGGGATGCTGGCGGCCAGGCTCTGCTGCACGGCTTCCGGCAACTGCTGGAGCAGCGGCGTGGCGAAGATGCCCGGAGCGATGGTGCAGACGCGGATGCCCCACTGCGCCAGGTCGCGCGCCAGCGGCAGCGTCATGCCGACCACGCCGCCCTTGCTGGCGCTGTAGGCCTCCTGGCCGACCTGGCCGTCGAAGGCGGCCACGCTGGCGGTGTTGACCATCACGCCGCGCTCGCCGCTGTTCAGCGCGTCGTCCAGCGGCTCGGTGGCGGCGATGCGGGCGGCCGTCAGGCGGGCCACGTTGTAGGTGCCGATCAGGTTGATCTTCACCACCCGCTCGAAGTCTTCCAGCGGCGCGGGCGATCCATCCTTGCCGATGATGCGCTTGGCGGTGCCGATGCCGGCGATGTTCATCACGATGCGCGGCACGCCGTGCGCGGCAGTGGCGGCATCCAGCGCGGCGGTGACGGATTCGCTGTTGGTCACATCGCAGATGCAGGCGATGCCGGCGATGTCGGCTGCCACGCGCTGCGCGTTGGCGGCGTTCACATCGAGCACCGCCACCTTGGCGCCGCCGGCGGCCAATGCGCGGGCCACCGCCTCGCCCAGCCCCGAGCCACCGCCGGTGACGATGGCGCTTTGTCCCTGGATGTTCATCGTCGCTCCTCAGCCCTTGTTCGGAAGAATCAGGAAGGGGTCAGCCGCCGTGCCCTCGTACAGCGCCTGCACCAGCGCATCACGGTGCTGCAGCACGGCGCGCTGGTTGATCGAGCCCTTGTCGGTGACCTCGCCCTTGTCGATGGACGGCGGCTCGGCCAGCACATGCAGCCTGGCCACCCGGCTGGCGCTGCCGGTGGCGTCGCGCCACAGCCGGTCGGCCAGTTGCTGGAAGCGCGAGCGCACCACCGGGTGGTGCAGCACCTCGGGCAGCGGCACATCGTCGCCCAGGCCGGCCAGCTTGCGGCATTCATCGGGCCGCGGGAACAGCATGGCGCCCACGTCGTCGCGGTTGATGCCGGTGATCACCGCGTCCTGCACCAGCGGGTCGCCGGCGGCGATGATCTTGGCCCGCAGCGGCCCCACGCTGACGAAGGTGCCGGTGCTGAGCTTGAAGTCCTCGGCGGTGCGGCCGTCGAAGAACACGCCCTTCTGGATGTCGTCGGGGTCGATCAGGCGCCCCGCATCCCCGGTGCGGTAGAAGCCTTCGTCGTCGAAGGCATCGGCCGTCTGCTCGGGCGCGCGCCAGTAGCCGGGCATCACGTTCGGGCCCTTGAAGCGGATCTCCAGCTTGCCGCCGGTGCTGTCGTCCTTGACCAGCTTGACCTCCACGCCCGGCACCGGCAGGCCGATGTGGCCCGAGCGGGTGTCGGTGCCCACCGCGAACATGCAGGCCGGCGCCGTCTCGGTCATGCCCAGGCCGGTGACCATGCGCAGCCGCTCGCCCACCGCCGCCTCGCCATGGGCGTCGAGCTTGTCCCACACCGCCTGGGCCAGGCCGGCGCCGGCGAACATGAAGGCCTTGCAGCGCTTGAACAGGCTGTCGCGCAGCACCGTGTCGGTGTCCATCGCGCTGGCGATCTCCTCGAAGCCCTTGGGCACGTTGAAGTACACCGTGGGCGCGATCTCGCGCAGGTTGCGCAGCGTCTCGGCAATGCCCTTGGGCGTGGGCTTGCCGTCGTCGATGTACAGCGTGCCGCCGTTGTAGACGGTGATGCCGATGTTGTGGTTGCCGCCGAAGGTGTGGTTCCAGGGCAGCCAGTCGACCAGCACCGGCGGCTCCTCGGCCAGGAAGGCCATGCACTGGCGCACCTGCTGCTGGTTGGCGCAGACCATGCGCTGGGTGTTGACCACGCCCTTGGGCGCCTTGGTGGACCCCGAGGTGAACAGGAACTTGGCGATGGTGTCGGGGCCGACGGCCGCATGGGCTGCGGCCAACGCGGCGCCCGGCTCGGCGGCCAGCAGCGCGTTGAAGCCCAGCACCCGGCGGCCGGCCAGCGGGCCGTCGGCCGCAGCCTCCGCGGCGCCGTCGGTCAGCGCGACGGGCACATCGGCCGGCAGCACGGTGGCGATGGCCTTGGCAAAGCGGGCATCGGAGGCGAACACCAGCCCCGGCGTCACCACGCCCAGGATGTGGCGCAGCTTGCCGTAGTCCTGCGACACCAGCGAATAGGCCGACGACACCGGCGCATACGGCACGCCGGCCCACATCGCGCCCATGGCCAGGGTGAAGTGCTCCAGGTCGTTCTCGCTGAGGATGGCCAGCGGCCGGTCCACTGACAGCCCCAGGTCCAGCAGCGCCTGGCCCACGGCCTGGGCACGCTGCAGCATCTGCGCATAGCTGATGCGGATCCACTGGCCGTCGGGCCCGCGGCGGGCGACCAGGGTGCGGTCGGGCGCTTCGGCGGCCCACTGCTCCAGCGCGTCGGTCAGGCGGTCGGGGAACCAGCGCAGCGGCTCGGTGGAACGCAGCACCAGCGATCCATCCGGCCGGTGCTCGGCCGTGGCGCTGACGCAGCCGCCGACGCTGGCATCGCGGTACTTGGCGTTGCTCATGACTTCGTCACCTTCGCGGCCTTGCCCTCCAGGAAGGCGCGCAGCCGTGCCTGCGCCTCGGGCGTGTTGCTGGCGGCGGCAGCCATCAGCGATTCGGTGAACAGGCCCTCGCTGGGCGACTGCTCGACGATGCGCGGCAGCGCATGCATCACCGCAAAGGCGGTCATCGGCGAATTGGCCGCCATCTTCTGCGCCAGCGCGATGCCCTTGGCCAGGCCTTCGCCGTCGCGCACCCGGTACTGCACCAGGCCGGCGCGGTCGCCCTCGTCGGCGTCGTAGACGCGGCCGGTGAGCATCATGTCGGTCATGCGGGCCGTGCCCATCAGCCGCGGAATGCGCACCGAGCCGCCGCCGCCGACAAAGATGCCGCGCTGGCCCTCGGGCAGGCCGAAGTAGGCCGAATCCTCGGCCACGCGGATCTGGCAGGCTGCGGCCAGCTCCAGCCCGCCGCCCACCACCGCGCCGTGCAGCACTGCCACCACCGGCACGGTGCCGAACTGGATGGCGTCGAAGGCCGCATGCCAGGAGCGCGAGTGCAGGATGGCGCCCTTCATGTCGCGCTCGACCAGCTCCGACAGGTCCAGCCCGGCGCAGAAGTGGGCGCCGGCGCCGCTGACCACCACGGCCTTCACCGTCTCGGGCAGGTTGACGAAGGCGGTGTGGATCTGCGCCACCAGGCCGTCGCTGATGGCATTGCGCTTGGCCGGCCGGTTGAGCTGGATGTGCAGCACGGCATCGGCCTGGCTGATGGCCAGCAGGTCCAGCGAGGCCAGCAGGCCGGTGACGGGAGTGAAGTCAGGACTCATCGAGGCGCCAGGCTATGGAGTGGCACTAAGATAGTTCAATTCATGAACTGAATGATTAGGGCAAACCCGAAGTTTCGCCCAGATCAAGCAGCGCAGAATCCGGCAGCGCCAGCGCTCACGCCCTGCTTTTGCTTCCAATTCTTAATCATCAAGGCCCGCCATGAAGATCGACGACCTGATCGCCATCGACATCCACACCCATGCCGAGGTGTCGTGCTGGAACCCGTTCGACAACTACGGCGAGGAGTACGACCGCGCGGCCGACAAGTACTTCGGCAGCAACCGCCGGCCCACCATCGAGGAGACGGTGGCCTACTACCGCGAGAAGAAGATCGGCCTGGTGATGTTCACCGTCGACAGTGAGAGCCAGCTCGGCCGGCGCCGCATCCCGAACGAGGAGATCTGCGAGGCGGCGCAGAAGAACAGCGACATGATGATGGCCTTCGGCAGCATCGATCCCCACAAGGGCAAGATGGGCGCGCGCGAGGCGCGGCGCCTGATCGAGAGCCACGGCGTCAAGGGCTTCAAGTTCCACCCCACGGTGCAGGGCTTCCTGCCCTACGACCGCATGGCCTGGCCGCTGTACGAGGTGATCGCCGAGTACAAGCTGCCCGCCATCTTCCACAGCGGCCACTCGGGCATCGGCTCGGGCATGCGCTGCGGCGGCGGCCTGCGCCTGCAGAACAGCAACCCGATGCTGCTGGAGGACGTGGCGATCGACTTCCCCGACATGCAGATCGTCATCGCCCACCCCAGCTGGCCTTGGCAGGACGAGGCGCTGAGCCTGGCGCTGCACAAGCCCAACGTGTGGATCGACCTGAGCGGCTGGAGCCCGAAGTACTTTCCGCAGCAGCTGGTGCAGTACGGCAACACCCTGCTGAAGGACCGCATGCTGTTCGGCAGCGACTACCCGCTGATCACGCCCGAGCGCTGGATGAAGGACTTCGACGAGGCCGGCTACAAGGACAAGGTGAAGCCGCTGATCCTGAAGGAGAACGCGATGCGGCTGCTGGGGCTCAAGCCGGCGGCGTGACCGCCGGTGTGGCGGCCACCGGCGGCGTGACCGCCGTTGTGGTGCCAGCGCCCTGGCGCGCTGCCAGCCACTCGGCCAGCGCCGCGGCGGGCATCGGCCGGCCGAACCAGTAGCCCTGGCCCTTCTGGCACTGCAGGGCCTGCAGCACGCGGGCCTGGCCGGGTGTCTCGATGCCCTCGGCCACCGTGCCCATGCCCAGGCTCTGCGCCACCTCCACCGTGGCCTTGACCAGCGCGCGGTGGTGGGCGCTGGTCTCCAGCTGGCTGACGAAGGAGCGGTCGATCTTCACCAGGTCCACCGGCAGCTGGTGCAGGCTGGACAGCGACGAATAGCCGGTGCCGAAGTCGTCCAGCGCCAGCGTCAGGCCCAGCGCCTTCAGCGCCTGCAGGCGCTGGCGCACCGCGTCGTCCTGCGCGGCCAGGCTTTCGGTCACCTCCAGCTGCAGCGCCCCCGGCGGCATGCCGCTGCCCTCCAGGGTGCGCTGCACCTGCACCACCAGGTGCGGCTCGCACAGCTGGGCCCGCGACAGGTTCACCGACAGGCCCTGCGGCGCCAGCGGCCCCAGGGTCTGGCGCCAGGCCATGAACTGACGGCAGGCCGTCTCCAGCACGAAGCCACCCAACGCACCGATCAGGCCGGTCTGCTCGGCGATCTCGATGAAGGCCGGCGGCGGCACCATGCCGCGCAGCGGGTGCTGCCAGCGCACCAGCGCCTCCACCCCCACACCGGCGCCGTCGTGGTCACCCAGCCAGACGATGGGCTGGTACACCACGAACAGTTCGCCGCGGTCCAGCGCCTGGCGCAGTTCGGTCTCGACCAGGCCGCGGTAGGTGGCGCGCACCTTCATCGCCGGATCGAACACCGCATGGCGCGCACCGCCGGCACGCTTGGCCTCGCGCATCGCGATGCCGGCATCCTGCAGCACGCTGTCGGCATCGGCGCCGGGCACCGAGCCGCCCAGGCTGATGCCCACGCTGACACCCAGGTGCAGCACCAGACCGTCGATGGCATAGGGCTGCGACAGCGTCTGCACCAGGCGTGCAGCCACGCGCTGCACATCGTCGGCGCCGCGCAGGCCCTCGAGCACCACCACGAACTCGTCGCCACCCAGCCGGGCCGCGGTGGACGCCGGTGGCACCGCGCGCCCCACCGCATCACCCGGACGCAGCGTGGCGCCCAGGCGCTGGGCCATCTGGCGCAGCAGCGCATCGCCCACGGCCGTGCCGTGGGCGAGGTTGATCTGGTTGAAGCGATCGGCGTTGACGAACAGCACCGCCAGCTGCACGCCGGATGGATCGGCCTGCGCAGCCAGGGCCTGCGCGATGCGCTCACGCACCACCGCGCGGTTGGGCAGCGCGGTCAGCGCGTCGATGCGGCCCACGTCGTGCAGCTGGCGGGCCAGGCGGTGCTGCTCCTCGCGCACGGTGTGGCTCACGTCGCTGAGGCTGCACATCAGCGTGCCTGCGTCCAGCCGGGTGATGCTCAGCGCCAGCGTCTGCAGCGCGCGGCCATCGCTGGCGGGCAGCGGCAGGCGCAGGCCGTCACAGACCACGCTGCCTGGCGTGGTGTGGGCAGCGGCCAGGCCGCGCAGCGTCGGCGCCACCGGCGCCAGCACGTCGAACAGGTTGCCCAGGTCGCCGGTTGGCGCCAGCGGCATCAGCAGCTGGGCCGACATCGGGTTGATCATCGTGACCTCGCCGTCGGGCCGCGCCTGCAGCAGGCCGATCGGTGCCCGGTAGAGGAACTCCACCAAGGCCTCGTAGGCCACCTGCTCCGGTGCCATGGGTCGGGCGGTCCGTCAGCCAGCCTGGGCGGCCAGCGCGGCATGCCGCAGGCCGGGCTGCCAGCATTCGACACGGTTGCGGCCCAGCGCCTTGGCCTGGTAGAGCGCCAGGTCGGCGCGCTTGATCAGCGCGTCCAGGCCATCCACCTCGGCGTCCATGGCCGCCACGCCGGCGCTCATGGTGCAGCGGATCGGCACGCCGTCGACCAGCACCTCCCGGTCGGCCACCGCCTGGCACAGGCGCCAGGCCGCAGCCCGGGCGCCGTCCAGATTGGTGCCGGGCAGCAGCACCAGGAATTCCTCGCCACCGCTGCGGGCCACCAGGTCCAGGTTGCGGAAGGTGGCGCCCAGCCCGGCCGCCAGGTGGCGCAGCACGGCATCGCCGGCGGCATGGCCGTGGCGGTCGTTGATCTGCTTGAAGTGGTCGGCGTCGAAGGCCACCAGGGCCAGCGGCCGCGGCTGGCGCTGCCAGCGGTGCAGTTCCAGCTCGGCCGCCTCGAAGAAGGCGCGGCGGTTGGCCAGGCCGGTGAGGTGGTCGCACAGCACCGAGCGGCGCAATGCCTCGTTGGCCTCGCGGCGGTCGGTGATGTCGCGGATGATCAGGCTGTAGGCCCGCTCGTCCGGCCGCTGGTCGCCTGGCGCGTGCAGCGGCGCGATCAGGCAGCTGCCCCAGAAGCGGCTGCCATCGGCGCGCATGCGCCAGCCTTCGTCCAGCGTCCAGCCGTGCAGATCGGCCTCCAGCAGGCGGTCGGCCAGGCGCTGCGGCGGCAGCTGGCCGTCCGGGTAGAACAGCGCCAGCGGGCGGCCCAGCACCTGGTCGCTGCCGTGGCCGGTCAGCCGCTCGACGCTGGCGTTCCAGGCCGAGATGCGGCCCTCGGCGTCCAGCGGCAGCAGGGCGTAGTCGTTGATGCTGCTGACGATGGAGTGGATCCAGGCCTGGCTGTGGCGCAGGGCGCGGTCACGCTGCACCGCCTGGGTGATGTCGCTGAGCACCGCCATCAGCCGCTCGCTGTCGAGCTTGAGTAGGGTCAGCGACAGCACCTGCGGTCCGGCGGCGCCATCGGTGCAGGCGCCGATGGGCAGCTGCATCGCCTCGCACACCAGGCCATGGGTGTCCTGGAAGCTGGCCGCACGGTGCGCCAGGTCGGGTGCCACCGCCTGCAGCGCGGTGAACAGGTTGTCCAGGCAACCGTCGGGGACCAGCGGCATCAGCAGCTGGGCGCACAGCGGGTTGACCATCAGGATCTCGCCGTCCGGCCGTGCCTGCACCAGGCCGATCGGGGCCATGTACAGGAACTGCAGCAGCGCCTCGTGGTCCTGTGACGTCTGATCGTCCATGGCGCGGTGCTCAGCTCGGGCGCAGCACCAGCACGTAGCGCATGCCCTCGCCCGGCGTGGCCAGCAGCCGCAGCTTGACCTTGACCGGGCGCATGCGCAGCGTCAGCACGTAGTCGATGGTCACGTCCAGCGGCAGGGCCGCGGTGGCAGCGTCGACAAAGCGCTGCGCCACCATGAAGTTGTTCATGCAGGGCGCCACCACGGTGAACAGCGGATGGCCCAGAACGCGCTGCGATGACAGCCCGGCCAGGCGGGACTCAAAGGCGTTGTAACGGCGCACCACACCCGACGCGTCGATGCCGATGACGCCGAACTCCAGCGTGTCGATGTCGGCGTCGGACAGTTGCTGCAGGGCTGGCAGCAGGCCGGCGTCGGAGAAGTGCAGGGCTTGCAGTGTGGACATGGCGGGGCTGGATTGGCAGGTGGCGTCCTTCTGGCTATCGGCCGCCACCCTCCAAACCTGAGCCCTGCCCTGCGTCAGCGCGCGCCGTAGCTGGCGGCCATGCCGGCGCGCACGTCGTTCTGCACGCCGTAAGGCGGGATCGGATAGCGCAGGCCGTTGGCCGACAGACGCTTGAGGCCCTCCACCGCCTGCGCCAGCTGCGCCGGCTTCAATGCCATCAGCAGTTCGTCGTCGGGCACGCCGCCGTAGCGCCGTTCGGGAAAGCAGGGCAGCGCCAGGCTGGGCTCGCCGGTGGCGAGCGCCCGGCCCCAGCTGTCGGCGCAGGCCGATTCGCCCACTGCGCCCCATTCCAGCTTCTTGTAGCCGGCCCACTGCAGGCCGTTGACCAGCAGGATCATCTGCGCCGGGTTGGCATAGACCAGGGCAATGTCGGGCGCCGGCAGGCGGCCGGCGGCCAGCGGCGACGCCGCCATCGCGGTGTAGCGGCCATGCGGCACGCAGGTCATCGCCTTCTGGTGGGCCGCAGCGTCCGCCTCGGTGGCGAACCAGACGCCGGCGAAGGCCTTGCCCGCCTGGAAGCTGGCGTCCTGCGGCGCCAGGCCGATCACCGCACCGCACTGCTGACCCACCAGGTCGTCGACGGTGATGCCCACGGTGAAGCCCAGGCGCGCCGCCTGGCCGACGATCTGGTCGGTGGTGTGCACGGTGCCCTTGGGCCGGCGGATCTTGGGCACGGCCAGCATGTCGTCGACGCGCTCGAACAGCTGCATCGCGATCGGCGTGGTCTTCAGCCGCAGCAGGCGGAACAGGTCGTCGACCAGGGCTGGCAGATCGAGGATGGACGTGTCGGACATGGGGCACCTGCGCGGCAGTGGAGGGGTGCGCCCATGGTGCACGCCGCGCGGTGCGGCGATAGCCCGCCGGCGACAGCGCCGCCAGAAACAAAAAAGAGCACCGAAGTGCTCTTTGCTTGCCACCGCTGCCGGTTGGCGGGCGGTGTATCTGGCGTCCCCTAGGGGATTCGAACCCCTGTAATCACCGTGAAAGGGTGGTGTCCTAGGCCTCTAGACGAAGGGGACTGAATTCACGACATCGTTTGAACAGCGCCATCAACTTGAAGTTGGTGGAGGTAAGCGGGATCGAACCGCTGACCTCTTGCATGCCATGCAAGCGCTCTCCCAGCTGAGCTATACCCCCACAGGTTTCACCTGTTGCTGTTCAAGCGAGTCCATGACTATAGCACAGCTTTCAAACGTGCTGCAAGCGCTCCAGCACGGTCCGGCGTTCAAACAGTGCCACCACCGCATCGACCGACGGCGTCTGGGTGCGGCCGCACAGCAGCGCGCGCAGCGGCATGGCCAGTTGCGGCATCTTCAGCTTGTGCTCGGCCAGGGTGTCCTTCAGCGCCTGGGCGATGGCAGCCTTGTCCCAGGCGCCATCGGCCAGGTTGGCCAGCCGGTCGCGCAGGCCCACCAGCGCCGGGCGCACCGCGTCGGTCAGGTGGGCAGCCAAGTCGTCGGCACTGGGCGTGACCGGGGCGAAATACATCTGCAGCCAGTCGGCCAGGTCGACGGTGGTGTTGCAGCGGTCCTTGAACAGCGCGCACATCGCCGCAAGCCGCGCATCGGCCGGCGCCTGCACGCCGCGGCCGGCCAATTGCGCCGCCACCAGGCCGGCCAGTCGGGCATCGTCGGCCTGCTTGATGTAGTGGGCATTCACCCAGCTGAGCTTGGCGGCATCCCACTGCGCCGGGCTTTTGCTGAGGTGGCTGCCGTCGAACCAGGCCACCATCTGGTCGAGGCTGAACAGTTCCTCGTCGCCATGGCTCCAGCCCAGGCGGGCCAGGTAGTTCAGCATGGCCTCGGGCAGGTAGCCGTTCTCCTCGTAGGCCGTGACGCTGACGGCGCCGCGGCGCTTGCTCAGCTTCTGTCCGTCCTCGCCCAGGATCACCGGGCAATGGCCGAACTGCGGCAGCGGCGCGCCCAGCGCGTTGAAGATGTTGATCTGCCAGGGTGTGTTGTTGATGTGCTCGTCGCCGCGGAAGACATGGGTGATGCCCATGTCCCAGTCGTCGACCACCACGGCGAAGTTGTAGGTCGGCACGCCATCCGGCCGCAGGATGATCAGGTCGTCGATCTCGGTGTTGCTGATGCTGATCGGGCCCTTGACCAGGTCGTTCCAGGTGACGATGCCGTCGGGCGGGTTGGCGAAGCGCACCACCGGCTGCACGCCGTCGGGTACCGCGGGCAGCACCTTGCCCGGTGCCGGGCGCCAGCGGCCGTCGTAGCCGGTCTTCTCGCCGCGGGCCTTCTGCGCCTCGCGCATCGCGTCCAGCTCGTCCGGGCTGCACCAGCACTTGTAGGCGGTGCCGGCAGCCAGCATCTGGTTCACCACCGCGTGGTAGCGCGCCAGGCGCTGCATCTGGTAGACCGGGCCTTCGTCGTAGCTCAGCCCCAGCCAGCGCATCGACGCCAGGATCTGGTCGACCGAATCCTGCGTGCTGCGGGCCACATCGGTGTCCTCGATGCGCAGCACGAACTGGCCGCCGTGGTGCCGCGCATAGGCCCAGGAATACAGCGCGGTGCGGGCCGTGCCCAGGTGCAGAAAGCCGGTGGGCGACGGGGCAATGCGGGTACGGACGGTGGGCTGGGTCATGTCAGGAATGGTTCAGCACAGCCCCAGGCCGCGCTGCAGGTCGTCGGTGATGTCGTCCACATGCTCCAGGCCGACGGCCAGGCGCACCAGGCCCTGGCCGATGCCGGCGGCCTGGCGCTGCGCCTCGGTCAGCCGGCCATGCGAGGTGGTGGCCGGGTGGGTGATGATGGACTTGGTGTCGCCCAGGTTGGTGGCGATGCTCAGCACCCGGGTGCTGTCGATGACGCGGAAGGCAGCGGCGCGGGCGGCCTCGGGTGAATCGGCCTTCACATCGAACGACACCACCGCGCCGCCCAGGCCGCTCTGCTGGGCCATCGCCAGCGCATGCTGCGGGTGCGAGGGCAGCCCGGGGTAGTGCACCCGGCTGACGGCAGGGTGCGCCTCCAGCCAGCGGGCCACTGCCAGCGCGGCCTCGCTCTGCGCCTTCATGCGCAGGTTCAGCGTCTCCATGCCCTTGAGCACCACCCACGCGTTGAACGGCGCAAGCGTCATGCCGACGGTGCGCAGGGTCGGCCCGAACACGTCGACGATCAGCTTCTTCGGCCCGGCCAGCGCGCCGGCCATCACCCGGCCCTGCCCGTCCAGGTACTTGGTGGCGGCATGCATCACCAGATCCGCGCCCAGGGCCAGCGGGCGCTGCAGCGCCGGCGAGCAGAAGGTGTTGTCCACCGTCAGCAGCGCGCCGTGCGCATGGGCGATCTCGGCCAGCGCCGCGATGTCGCACACCTCGGTCAGCGGGTTGGTGGGCGTCTCGGCGAACAGCAGCTTGGTCGTCGGTTTCAGCGCTGCACGCCACTCGGCCAGGTCGGTCTGCGAGACGAACGTGGTCTCGACGCCGAACTTGCCGAACTCCTTGCCCAGCAGGCCGATGGTGGAGCCGAACACCGAGCGCGAGCACACCACATGGTCGCCAGCCTTCAGCAGGCCCATGACCAGCAGCAGGATCGCGCTCATGCCGGTGGAGGTGGCGATGGCCGCCTCGGCGCCTTCCATCGCCGCCAGCCGTGCCTCGAAACTGCGCGTCGTCGGGTTGCTGGTGCGGCCGTAGGTGAAATCCTCGTTGTTGGCGAAGCGCCGGGCCGAGGTCTCGGAATCGGGCTGGACGAAGGCGGTGCTGAGGAACAGCGCCTCGGAGTTCTCGCCATGCTGGCTGGGCGCCATGGCGGTGCGCACCGCCAGCGTCTCGGGCCGCAGGCCGTCGGGCAGCCGGGCGCGGGCGATGCGGGCGGCTTCGGGATCGTGGTCGCTCATGGTCGGTGTCAGGGACTGAGGCAGGCTCAGGCGGGCTCGGCCCGGCTCTGCAGCGTCAGGCGGGTGCGGTCGTTGCTGTCCTCGTCGTCCTTGCGGGCGGCGGTGCGCTGGGCCTCGATGGCGGCGAAGTCGGCCACGCTGACATCGCCGGTGATGTACTGGCCGTCGAAGCAGCTGGCCTCGAAGCCGACGATGGCCGGGTTCAGCGCGCCCACCACCCGCTTCATCGCGTCCACGTCCTGGTAGATCAGCGCGTCGGCACCGATGAACTGGCGGATCTCCTCGACGGTGCGGTTGTGGGCGATCAGCTCTTCCGAGGTCGGCATGTCGATGCCGTAGACATTGGGATAACGGACCGGTGGCGCGGCCGAGGCCATGTAGACCTTGCGGGCGCCGGCCTCGCGGGCCATCTGCACGATCTCCTTGCTGGTGGTGCCGCGCACGATGCTGTCGTCGACCAGCAGCACGTTGCGGCCCTTGAACTCCACGCCGATGGCATTGAGCTTCTGGCGCACGCTCTTCTTGCGCGCCTGCTGGCCCGGCATGATGAAGGTGCGGCCGACGTAGCGGTTCTTCACGAAGCCCTCGCGGTAGGGCTTGCCGATCTTCTGCGCCAGCTGCATGGCGCTGGGCCGGCTGCTCTCGGGGATGGGGATGACCACGTCGATGTCGCTGGGCGGCATGGTGTTGATCACCCGCTGGGCCAGTGTCTCGCCCAGGTTCAGCCGCGCCTGGTAGACCGAGATGCCGTCGATCACCGAATCGGGCCGCGCCAGGTACACGTACTCGAACATGCAGGGGTGCAGCGTCGGTTGTTCGGCGCACTGCTGGGCATGCACCTTGCCGTCCAGGTCGATGAACAGGGCCTCGCCGGGCGCCACGTCGCGCACGGTGGTGTGGCCGGTGCCTTCCAGCGCCACGGTCTCGCTGGCCACCATGATCTCCGGACCGTCCGGGCCCTCGGCCACGCCGTAGACCAGCGGCCGGATGCCGTACGGATCACGGAAGGCCAGCAGGCCGTAGCCGGCGATCAGCGCGATCACCGCATACGAGCCGCGGATGCGCTGGTGCACCGCCCGCACCGCGCGGAACACCAGCTCGGGCGTCAGCGGCACGTCGCGGCCGCTGCGCTCCATCTCGTGGGCCAGCACATTGATCAGCACCTCGGTGTCGCTGCCGGTGTTGATGTGGCGGCGGTCGATGTCGAACAGCTCGGTCTTCAGCGCATGGGCATTGGTCAGGTTGCCGTTGTGCACCAGCACGATGCCGTAGGGCGCGTTGACATAGAAAGGCTGCGCCTCCTCTTCATTGAAGGCATTGCCAGCCGTGGGGTAGCGCACCTGGCCCAGGCCCACCGGGCCGGGCAGCGCCCGCATGTTGCGGGTGCGGAACACATCCTTCACCATGCCGCGGGCCTTGTGCATGAAGCACTGCGTGCCCTGCATGGTGACGATGCCTGCCGCGTCCTGGCCGCGGTGCTGCAGCAGCAACAGTGCGTCGTAGATGAGCTGGTTGACCGGCGCTTTGGAGATCACGCCAACGATGCCGCACATGGTGGAGAGTCCTGGAGGCTGGGAAAGATGGAGGGCGCCGTGGGCGAAGGGACAGCAGATGGGGACGTGGCTCAGGCCGGCAAGTGCCGGGCCACCTCGGCCGGCAGCACCGGCTTGATGCCCTGCAGCGCCACCCGCAGCAGGGCGGCGCCCTGGCTATCCTGCCAGGGTTGGCTGCGCGCTGCCGGCGTCAGCGTGACGATGGTGGCCGCGGCCAGCAGCAGCACGGCGCCGCGCAGCAGGCCGAAGGCGGCGCCCAGGCTGCGGTCGACCAGGGTCAGCGGCGTGGCATGCACCAGCAGGCGCACCAGCCGGGCCAGCAGCGTCCAGGCGATCAGCACGCCGATGAAGGTGAGCGCGAAGCCGGCACCCAGGTTCAAGGCGGAGCCGGGCAGGCCGATCGGCAAGTGCGGCGCCACCTGGGCCGAGTACAGCTGCGCGGCCACATAGGCCACCACCCAGCCCACCAGCGACATCAGCTCGAACACCAGCCCGCGCCACAAGCCCACCACCACCGACAGGCCGAGCACCGCCAGCAGCGTCCAGTCGACCCAGCCGAGCGCGGGCATGGCAGTGGCCGTCACAACGTGAGGATGGCCGCCGGCAGGCCACTGGCCTTGATGCGGGCGGCGGCCTTGTCGGCCTCGGCCTTGGTGGCGAACGGCCCCACCCGCACCCGGGTGCGCTTGGTGCCATCGACCTCCACCACCTGGGTGTAGGTCTTGAAGCCCAGCTGCTCGACCTTCTGCCGCGCTTCCTTCAGCTTGGCCGGCTCGGTGTAGGCGCCCACCTGCACCACGGTTCGGCCCGCGGGGGCGCTGGCTGGCGGCGTGGCGGCCTGGCCGTTGAGCAGGGCTTCGGCGCGGGCACCGTCATTGGTGGCCGGTGCAGGCCGGGAGGGTGCCGCGGCGGGCTTGGACGCCGGCACGGCCGGCTTGGGTGCGGCAGCCACCGCGGTCTCGCGCGCTGCGGGCGCCGAGGCCGGCGGCGGGATCTCGCGGCCGGCATCGGCGGCACGCTCGGTGATCTCGGCCGGCCGGGCCGCCGGGGCTTCGGCATCCGGGACCACCACCGCAGCCGATGCGGCCGACAGCGCCGGGCTGGGCCCGGGCGGGGCCAGCGGCGGGGCGCCGTCCTTGCGCGGAATCTCGATGGGAATGTTCACCGGCACCGGCCGCGGCTGGGTCTCGAACAGCAGCGGGAAGCCCACCACGCCGATGCCCAGCAGCACGGCCGCGCCGATCAGCCGGCGGCGGGCGCGGGTGCGGGCCGCCGCGACGGCATCGGGCTCGGCCGCCGGGGCATCGGCCGCGGCGTCGAATTGGCGTTGGAAGAGGGACAGCAGACCCATGCGGGCAGGGGCCGCAGCCGGTGGTGGTGAAGGGGTGTTGCGGCCGCCGGGGCCGGCGCCGGGGCTTGTTGTCAGCCCAGATGCCGGGCCGCCAGACGGGGCAAGCCGTCTTTCAGCACACCGCCCACGGTGAAGAACGATCCGAAGACCACGATTCTATCAGCGGGGTCTGCCGACGCAGCGGCCGCCTTCAGCGCCGCATCGGGGCTGGCGTGGGTGTGGATGGTGACGGTGCGCCCCCCCGCCGCGGCCTGTACCAGTGCCGCCAGCTCCTGGGCGCGCGCGGCGCGGGGCGTGGGCAGGTCGGTCAGGTGCCAGTGGTCGACCAGCGGCGCCAGGTGCGGCAGCAGCGTGGCCAGGTCCTTGTCGCGCATGGCGCCGAACACCGCATGCGTGGCCGGGTAGAAACCCATCTGATCGAGGTTGAGCGCCAGCGCCGCCACCGACTGCGGGTTGTGCGCCACATCCAGCACCAGGGTGGGCTGGCCCGGCACGATCTGGAAGCGCCCGGGCAATTCCACCATCGCCAGGCCGTTGCGCACCGCCTGGGCATTGACCGGCAGGCGGTCGCGCAGCGCCTCGAACACCGCCAGCACGCCGGCGGCGTTGAGCAACTGGTTGGCACCGCGCAGCGCCGGGTAGGCCAGGCCGTTGAAGCGGGTGCTGCGGCCGCGCCAGCCCCACTGCTGCTTGTCGCCCTGGAAGTTGAAGTCCACGCCCAGCTGGCGCAGGTCGGCGCCCAGTTCGGTGGCGCGGGCCTGCAGGCTGGCCGGCGGCTGCGGATCGCTGACCACCACGGGCCGGCCGGCGCGCATGATGCCGGCCTTTTCGCGGCCGATGGCCTCGCGGTTGTCGCCCAGGAACTCGGTGTGGTCCAGCGCGATGCTGGTGATCAGCGCCACGTCCGAGTCCACCGCGTTCACCGCGTCCAGCCGGCCGCCCATGCCCACTTCCAGGATCACCAGGTCCAGCGGCGCCTGCGACAGCGCCCGCATGATGACCAGGGTGGTGTACTCGAACCAGGTCAGCGTGATGCCCTGGCGCGCCGCCTCCACCGCCTGGAAGTGCTCGAGCAGCAGCGCGTCGCTAGCCATCTCGCCGTTGATGCGGCAGCGCTCGTTGAAGTGCACCAGGTGCGGCTTGATGTACAGGCCGACGCGGTAGCCGGCCTGCAGGGCGATGGCTTCCAGCATCGCGCAGGATGACCCCTTGCCGTTGGTGCCGGCCACCGCCACCACCGGCACGGTGAACTGCAGGCCCAGGCGCTGGCACAGCGCGGCCACCCGCTCCAGCGTCATGTCGATGGTCTTGGGGTGCAGCTGCTCGCAGTGGGCGAGCCATTGGTCCAGCGTGGTGGGCAGGGTCACGAGCGGCCTCGGAAAAGAAAGCGGGCCCACGCAGGGCCCGGTGGATGCGGCGCGGCGGGCCTCAGCTGACGGCGTCGGCGCTCTGGCGTTGCAGCATGGCCAGCATGCTGGCGATGGTCGGCCGCAGCTGCCGGCGGTCGACGATCTGGTCGATCGCGCCCTTGGTGATCAGGAACTCGGCGCGCTGGAAGCCTTCGGGCAGCTTCTCGCGCACGGTGTTCTCGATCACCCGCGGGCCGGCAAAGCCGACCAGCGCCTTGGGCTCGGCCAGCACCACATCGCCCACGAAGGCGAAGCTGGCCGACACGCCGCCCATCGTGGGGTCGCACAGCACGCTGATGTAGGGCAGCTTGGCTTTGGCCAGCCGGCCCAGGGCGGCATTGGTCTTGGCCATCTGGAACAGGCTGAACAGGCCTTCCTGCATGCGGGCGCCGCCAGTGGCGGTGAAGCAGACGAAGGGCACCTTCTGCTCCAGCGCGGCATGCACGCCCCGCACGAAGCGCTCACCCACCACCGAGCCCATCGAGCCGCCCATGAAGTCGAACTCGAAGCAGGCGGCCACCAGCGGCACGCTCATCACCGCGCCGCCGAAGACCACCAGCGCATCGGTCTCGCCGGTGGTTTCCAGCGCGTCCTTCAGACGCTCGGGGTACTTGCGGCTGTCCTTGAACTTCAGCGGGTCGACCGGCACCACCTCCTGGCCGATTTCCCAGCGGCCCTCGGCATCGAGGAAGGCATTGAGCCGTTCCCGCGCGCCGATGCGGTGGTGGTGGCCGCACTTGGGGCAGACGTTGACGTTCTGCGCCAGGTCGGTGTTGTAGAGCACCGTCTCGCAGGCCGGACACTTCACCCACAGGCCTTCGGGCACCGAGCGGCGCTCGGTCGGGTCGGTCTGTTGGATCTTCGGTGGCAGCAGTTTTTCCAGCCAGCTCATCAGGTGCTCTCCAGCAAGTTCACAGCGTGTCGAGTGCGGTGCGGATCTCGGCCATGAAGCCCTTGGCCACCGCTGCCGACTGCGCCCGCGGCGCCTCGTTCAGCAGTTGCACCAGGCGCGAGCCGATGACCACCGCATCCGACACCCGGGCCACGGCCTGGGCCGTCACCGCGTCACGGATGCCGAAGCCTACCCCAACCGGCACCTTGACATGCGCCCGGATGCGTGGCACCGCCTCGGCCACCGCGTCGGTGTCCAGGTGACCGGCGCCGGTGACGCCCTTCAGCGACACGTAGTAGACATAGCCAGTGGCCACCCGTGCCACGTCGCGGATGCGCTGCTCGGTGCTGGTGGGCGCCAGCAGGAAGATCAGGTCCATGCCGGCCGCCGCCAGGTCGGCCGAGAACTGCGCGCATTCCTCCGGTGGGTAGTCGACCACCAGCAGGCCGTCGACGCCGGCCTCGGCCGCATCGCGGATGAAGCGGCCGGCCCCGTGGGTCTGGTCGTAGCGCTCCACCGGGTTGGCGTAGCCCATCAGCACCACCGGCGTGGCGGTGTTGTGGCGGCGGAAGTCGCGCACGAAGCCCAGCACCTGGGTCAGGCCGATGCCGCGGGCCAGCGCCCGCTCGCTGGCCTGCTGGATCACCGGGCCGTCGGCCATCGGGTCACTGAAGGGCACGCCCAGTTCGATGATGTCGGCGCCGCCATCGGCCAGCGCCTGCATGATCTCGACGGTGGCATCGGAAAACGGGTCACCGGCGGTGACGTAGGGGATCAGCGCCTTGCGGCCCTGGGCCAGCAGCGTGGCCAGCGTCGACTGGATGCGGCTCATCGCAGCACCTCGATGTTCTGCACGCCACCCTTGACCGACTGGCCCTTGCAGGACGGCCGGCAATAGAAATCGGCATTGGACAGGTCGGCCACGGTGCCGATGTCCTTGTCGCCCCGGCCGCTCAGGTTCACCAGCAGGTGCTGGTCGGGGCGCATGGTGGCGGCCAGCTTCATCGCGTAGGCCACCGCATGGCTGGACTCCAGCGCCGGGATGATGCCCTCGGTGCGGCACAGGCGGTGGAAGGCGCTCAGCGCCTCGTCGTCGGTGATGCCCACGTACTCGGCCCGGCCGATGTCCTTCAGGAAGGCATGCTCCGGGCCGACGCCGGGGTAGTCCAGGCCGGCGGAGATCGAATGTGTCTCGGTGATCTGGCCGTTGGCGTCCTGCAGCAGGTAGGTGCGGTTGCCGTGCAGCACGCCCGGGCTGCCGGCGCTCAGGCTGGCGGAATGCTTGCCGGAATCCAGCCCCAGGCCGGCGGCTTCGACGCCGATCAGGCGCACGTTCTCGTGCGGGATGTACGGATAGAAGATGCCCATGGCATTGCTGCCACCGCCTACGCAGGCGATCACCGCATCGGGCTGGCGGCCGGCGGGGCCGCCGAGTTCGGCGATCTGCTGCGGCATCTGCACCAGGCATTCATCACCGATCACCCGCTGGAAGTCGCGCACCATCATCGGATACGGGTGCGGGCCAGCCACGGTGCCGATGATGTAGAAGGTGTTCTCCACATTCGTCACCCAGTCGCGCAGGGCCTCGTTCAGCGCGTCCTTCAGCGTCTTGCTGCCGCTTTCCACCGGCACCACACGGGCGCCCAGCAGGTGCATGCGGTAGACGTTGGGGCTCTGGCGCTTCACGTCTTCGCTGCCCATGTAGACCACGCATTCCATGCCGTAGCGGGCGCAGATGGTGGCGGTGGCCACGCCGTGCTGGCCGGCGCCGGTCTCGGCGATGACCCGCGGCTTGCCCATGCGCTTGGCCAGCAGGGCCTGGCCGATGGTGTTGTTGACCTTGTGCGCGCCGGTGTGGTTGACATCCTCGCGCTTCAGATGGATCTGCGCACCGCCGATCTCGCGGCTCATGCGGGCGGCGTGGTAGACCGGGCTGGGCCGGCCGACGAAATGCGCCAGCTCATGCCGGTACTCGGCCATGAAGGCCGGATCCTGGCTGTAGTGGGCGTAGGCAGCCTTCAGCTCGTCCAGCGCATGGGTGAGGGTCTCGGCGACGAAGCTGCCGCCGTAGTTCAATCCGTTGACCGGCCCGAAATGCCCGCGGGCATCGGGTTGTTGGTAGTCCAGCATGGGTGTCCTTCGGGCCCGGCTCAGTGGCCGGGCAATGGGTGGTTCAGCTGTCTGCGTCGGCAATGCGGGCATCGGCCTCGCGCACTGCATCGCAGAACTGGCGCATCAGCGCCGCATCCTTCAGGCCCTTGGCGACTTCGACGCCAGACGAGACGTCAACCGCCCAGGGCCGCACCTGCGTGATGCCATCGATCACGTTGGCAATGTGCAACCCACCAGACAAAACGACCGGACGGGGCACGCGGGCGGGAATGAGCGACCAATCGAATGCCTTTCCACCCCCACCATAGCCGTCGACGTGGGCATCGAGCAGGATGCCCGACGCGTGGGGATGCGCAGCCGCGAAGTCTAGCAAAGCGAAGCCCGGCGCCATGCGCGCGGCCCGCAAGTAGGGGCGTCCAGTCCGGGCATGCACCGCCTCGCAGTCGGCCGGGCTTTCGTCACCGTGGAACTGCAGCAGCGCATTCGGCACCGCCGCCAGCGTGGCCTGCAGCAGGGCCGCATCGGCATTGACCAGCAGGCACACCGGCGTGACGAAGGGCGGCAGCCGCTGGGCCAGTTCACCGGCGCGGTCGACGCTGACGGCGCGCGGGCTCTTGGCATACAGCACGAAGCCGATGGCGTCGGCGCCGGCCTCGACGGCCGCGTCCACGTCGGCCTCACGGGTGAGGCCGCAGATCTTGATGCGGGTGCGGGGGTGGAAGCTCATCGTTGCTCAGGGCAGCCAGTCCATCGCTGGCGTGTGCTCGGGCAGGCCCAGCGCCGCATCGTAGTACGGCCCGGCAAAGTACAGGCCGTCGGCGGCAAATGTGGGCGCGGCGGCATCGCGGTTGCGGGCGGCCAGCACCTCGCCCAGCCAGCCCGGCGGCTGGCGGCCGCTGCCCACGGCCACCAGGCAGCCCATGATGTTGCGCACCATGTGGTGCAGGAAGGCCGAGCCGTCGAAGTCGAAGCGCCAGTACGGGCCGCGCCGGTTGATGGTGATGGCGCGCAGGGTCTTCACCGGGCTCTTCGCCTGGCATTCCGACGAGCGGAACGACGAGAAGTCGTACTCGCCGACCAGCAGCACCGCCGCGGCGCGCATCGCCTCGGCATCCAGCGGCCGGAAGGTCCAGCCGACGGCGCCGGCCTCCAGCGCCGGGCGCATCGCCGATTCCAGCAGCAGGTAACGGTAGCGCCGGCCGCGGGCGTGGAAGCGGGCGTGGAAGTCATCGGGCACCGGCTGCGCCCACTGCAGGGCGATGTCGGCCGGCAGATGGCGGTTGGTTCCACGCAGCCAGCTGAAGGGCCCGCGCTCGACCGGACTGTCGAGGTGCACCACCTGGTTGAAGGCATGCACGCCGGCGTCGGTGCGGCCGGCGCAGACCGTCGTCACCGGCTGGTCGACGAAGGCGGTGAGCGCCGCCTCCAGCGCGTCCTGCACCGTCTGCCCGCCCGGCTGGCTCTGCCAACCGCGGTAGGCACCGCCGCGGTAGCTGACCCCGAGGGCCAGGCGCGGCATCAGTTCAGGGCGTCGAGCATGGCCTGGGCCTTGGCGCGCAGCGTGCCGCCGGCCTTGGCCACCACTTCTTCCAGCAGGTCGCGCGCGCCTTCCAGGTCGCCGATCTGGCGGAACTCCTCGGCCAGTTCCAGCTTGCGGGCCAGGGGGTCGTCGTCCAGGCTGCCGGAAGACACCGTCGTCGGGCCGGCCAGCGGGCCACGGTCGGTGGTGTCGAAATCACCAAAGTCGATGGTGGTGTCGCCACCACGCTTGCCCAGGTTGACGGTGGGCTCGCTGATGGTCGGCTGGCTGATGGTCGGACCGTCGTCCAGATCCATGGTGAGCGAATCCAGGTCCAGGTCCGGCGTGACCGGCGGCTGCTTGCGCCGCACCGGCATCGTGGGCTCTTCGTCGAAGTCCAGGCTCAGGTCGCCCGGGCGCTGGGCGCTGGGCACCAGCGGCTGGGTGGCCTGCATCGCACGGGCGCTGTCGCCGCCGTCGGGCAGGTCGAGGTTCAGGTCGAGGTCCAGATCGGTCAGCTGGGGCAGCTCCGAATCAGGCATCACCTCGGTCGACGGTGCCAGGATGGAATGCGGCTGCGTGGTGGCGCTGAGCGGCTCCACGACCACCCGCTCGCCATCGAGGATGATCTCCTCGGGGTGGCCGCCAGGCTGGTACAGCTGGTTGTCGGGGTCGATCTGCAGGCCCAGGGCCTGGGCCTGTGACCAATCGGCGCCAGTGCCCTTGGTCAGCGCATACAACTGGGTGGCCAGCAGCTCAAAGCCCTTGGTGTCGCGGCGCTTGGCATACACCTCCAGCAGCTTGGTGCGCACCGCCAGCCGGTCGGGCGTGGCGCGCATGGCTTCCTTGAGGATTTCCTCGGCCTGCAGGTCGCGGCCGTAGGCGAGGTAGACATCGGCCTCGGCCACGGGGTCGACATCGCCGATGGCGTCGAGTTGGCTGAGCGAGTAGCCCATCGAGCTGGCGTTGCTGTTGCTGCCGTCGCGGGTGTCCACCCGCTGGCCGCCGCTGGCGCCGAAGAACGAATCGGGCTGCATGCGGCTCTCGAGGAACGAGGTCTCGCTGGCCGCCTTCGGCCGGCCGCGCAACCGCCACACCGCCAGGCCGCCGAGTGCCAGCGCCAGCAGGCCGGCGCCGGGCAGCAACCAGGGGTTGCTGGTGAGGCTGTCGAAGACACTGGCGCCTGGCGCCTCGGCGGCCGGCAGGGGCGCCGGGCTGGGCAATGCCGGCGCCGGGCCGGATCCACCGCCGGCCGTGGCCGTGGGCGCCGGGCCGGCAGCGGCCGGGGCGGATGCCAC
>NZ_BJCL01000004.1 GCF_005403045.1 Pseudaquabacterium pictum | reverse complement strand
GGCCGGGAGGGCCTGTTTTGCGGAGGTAGAGGCGGAGTCCTATTCGCCGCTTGCGGCGTGTAGGACGGGGGACATGGAGCAAAACAGGCCCTCCCGGCCCGGCGCGATCGCGCAGAACCAAACGTCCACAACGAGCCCCAACCGGCCGCTCCACAGACCTCTCGGTGACAGCCCGCCCGCAACCTGGCACGGATGATCCGCGCACAACAACCATCAGGAGCGAGACATGGCCAGCCCTCCCGTGCCCGAAAAATCCCGCGAGGCCATCGGCACCGGCATCCTGCCCAACGATGCCTGGCTGGCCTTGGGTCCGGCCGAGGAGATCCTGGCGCCCGACCTGCCCATCGTCGACCCCCACCACCACCTGTGGGACCACAAGCGCCACCGCTACCTGCTCGATGAGCTGCGGGCCGACACCGGCAGCGGCCACCGCATCGTGGCCACGGTGTTCGTCGACTGTGTGGCCTTCTACCGCGCCGACGGCCCCGCCGCGCTGCGCCCGGTGGGCGAGACCGAGTTTGCCAACGGCGTGGCCGCGATGTGTGCCAGCGGCACCTACGGCGAGCTGCGCGCCTGTGCCGGCATCGTCAGCCATGCCGACCTGACCCTGGGCGCCGCGGTGCAGGCCGTGCTGGCTGCCCACATTGCCGCGGCCGGCGGGCCGGGCGGGCGCTTCAAGGGTATCCGCCACGCCGGCGGCTGGGATGCCAGCCCGCTGATCCACAACAGCCACACCAAACCGCCGCCGGGCCTGTACGGAGACGCCAGCTTCCGCCAGGGCTTTGCGCAGCTGGCGCCGCTGGGGCTGAGCTTCGAGGCCTGGCAGTACCACCCGCAGCTGCCCGAGGTGACGGCACTGGCCCGCGCCTTCCCCGACACGGCGATCATCCTCAACCACCTGGGCGGACCACTGGGCGTGGGGCCGTACGCCGGACAGACCGACGCCACCTTCGCGCAATGGCGCACCCACATGGCCGAGCTGGCGAGCTGCCCCAACGTCAGCGTCAAGCTCGGTGGCCTGGGCATGCGCATCGGTGTGTTCGACCACCATGCGCAGCCCGTGCCACCCACATCCCAGCAAGTGGCCGCCGCCTGGCGGCCCTGGGTGGAGACGGCCATCACCCAGTTCGGCGCGCAGCGCTGCATGTTCGAGAGCAACTTCCCGGTCGACAAGGGCGGCGCCAGCTACGCGGTGCTGTGGAATGCGTTCAAGCGCATCGCCGCCGGTGCCAGCGCCGACGAGAAGGCCGCGCTGTTCGAAGGCACGGCCCGGCGCGTGTACAAGCTCTGACCCGATCCCCGACCACACCAGGAGACACCATGACCCTTCCCACCACCGCCCTGCAGCTGCGCTCCACCGTGCAGCCCGACGCCACCCTCACCGTGCATCTGGAATCGGTGCCCGTGCCCACGCCCGGCCCCGACGAGGTGCTGATCCAGGTGCAGGCCACGCCGATCAACCCGTCGGACATCGGCCTGCTGTTCGGCGCCGGCAACCTGGCCGCGCTGACGGTGGCCGGCACGGCCGACCGGCCGGTGGTGACCGCGCCCATCCCCGAGCGCGCCATGCCCGCCATGGCCGGCCGCCTGGGCCAGAGCCTGCCGGTGGGCAATGAAGGCGCCGGTCGGGTGGTGGCCGCCGGTGCATCACCTGCCGCGCAGGCCCTGCTGGGCAAGACGGTGGCGGTGATCGGCGGTGCGATGTATGCCCAGTACCGCGCCATGCCGGCCAGCCAGTGCCTGGCGCTGCCCGCCGATGCCACGGCGGCCGACGGCGCCTCCTGCTTCGTCAACCCGCTCACCGCGCTGGGCATGGTGGAGACGATGAAGCGCGAGGGCCACACCGCCCTGGTGCACACCGCCGCCGCCAGCAACCTGGGCCAGATGCTCAACAAGATCTGCCAGAAGGACGGCATCGCCCTGGTCAACATCGTGCGCAAGCCCGAGCAGGCAGCGCTGCTGCGCGGCATCGGCGCGCAACACGTGTGCGACACCAGCGCGCCCAGCTTCATGGCCGACCTGACCGACGCGCTGGCCGCCACCGGCGCCACCATCGCGTTCGACGCCACCGGCGGCGGCACCTTGGCCGGGCAGATCCTGCAGGGCATGGAGGCGGCGATCAACCGCAATGCCAAGGAGTACAGCCGCTATGGATCGGCGGTGCACAAGCAGGTCTACCTGTACGGCATGCTCGATACCCGGCCCACCGAGATCACCCGCAGCTTCGGCATGGCCTGGGGCATCGGCGGCTGGCTGCTGTTCCCGTTCCTGCAGAAGATCGGTCCGCAGGCCGCCCAGGCCCTGCGTGAGCGGGTGGCCGCCGAGCTGAAGACCACCTTCGCCAGCCACTATGCCCGCACCGTGTCGCTGGCCGAGGCGCTGCAGGCCGACACCATCGCCTACTACACCGCGCGCAACACGGGCGCCAAGGTGCTGATCGATCCGTCGCGGTGAACCGTCCGGGCGTGTGGCGCCAGAGGGCACCGGCCTGATGGCCACATCACCGCAACGGGCCCGCGACAAGTTGTCGCATGGCCCGATCACGGTTCCGCGCAGAATGGCCGGCCTGTCCAACCGGGACGTTCCCTTCCATGCGCAGCATGCCCCTTCGTCCCACGGAAGCGTCTGCGCGCTTGCGCTGGCTTCCAGCGTGGGTGCTCATCGTCGGCCTGGGGCTGACTGCAGCGCTGGGCTTCTGGTCCTTCCACCGTGAAAGCGACCAGCGCCGCACGGTGCTGGAGCGCGAGGCCCGCGAGGTTGCCCGCGCACTGGAAGACAAGGTGCGGGGCTACCTCGACACGCTGCCCGGTCTGCGCGTCTACGGCATGCTGCAGCAGTCGCCCACCGACGCCGAGTTCCTGCACTATGTGCAGGCGCTGTCGCTGCAGGACCGCTACCCTGGCCTGAACCTGAGCTTCATCGCGGAGCTGGTGCCGGAAGACGGGCTCGCCGCCTTCGAGGCGCGGGCCCGTGCCGACCGCAGCGTGCTGCCGCAAGGCCACCCCGAGTTCCGCGTGCACCCGCCCGGGCCGCGGAGCCACTACATGGTGCTGCGCCACCTCTACCCCGACGACCCGCCGTCGTTCGGCTATGACCTCTACGACCCCGGCCAGCGCTACCGCGCCGATGTCGACCGGGCGCTGGCCACCGGCCGCTACGTCGCCACCGGCCCGCTGCAACTGGCGCGCGACCGCAACAAGCCCCTGGACCCGGCGCTGACCAGCATCGTCGTCCGCGCCGCGCTCTACCGCGGCGGCGCCACGCCGCCCACCGAGGCCGGGCGGCGCGCGAACGCACTTGGCGTGGTGGGCGTCGGGTTCCGTGTGCAGCCGCTGGTGAATGCGGTGCTGCCGCCGCACCTGGCACGGCTGATGCGGCTGCGCGTCGTCGACGAGCAGGCCCTGGCCGGCGCGGTCATGGGCCTGCTCTTCGATTCGGCGCCCGACCGCCAGGCCCAGGCGGCGGCGCCGTTCTGGAGCGGCCGCATCACCGTGGCCGACCGCCAGTGGACGGTGACGGCCCATCCGCACGGTGGGGCATGGGCGGGACAGGAAAGCACCGGGATCCTGGTGCTCTTCGGTGCCGGGCTCTCCCTGGCCTTGGCGGCGCTGACACGCACGCTGGCGCAGGCCAATCTGAAGACCCAGGCGCAGCTGGGCGACGCCGCGCAGGAACTGATGAAGGAACGCGACCAGCTGCAGCTGTCGGAGGCGCGCTTTCGCATGCTCTTCGAGCACAGCTTCGACGCCGTGCTGCGCACGCGGCCGGACGGCCGGGTGCTCGCGGCCAACGCCTCGGCCTGTGCCCTGTTTGGCGCCGATGTCCAGACGCTGCAGTCGCTGCCGCGTGAGCGCCTGGTCGATGGGACCGACCCGCGGCTGGCCACGCTGCT
Source organism: Pseudaquabacterium pictum (assembly GCF_005403045.1). Classification (GTDB taxonomy): domain Bacteria; phylum Pseudomonadota; class Gammaproteobacteria; order Burkholderiales; family Burkholderiaceae_C; genus Pseudaquabacterium; species Pseudaquabacterium pictum. The sequence goes on along the minus strand of NZ_BJCL01000004.1, from coordinate 363,925 downwards.
GCAGGAGCGCAGCCGCAGCGGCCGTGTGTCGGGCGCGCTGCGCATGCGTCGCGTGGATGGCAGCCTGTTCGAGGCCGAGGTCTCGTCGAACATCTACACCGATGGTGACGGTCAGCAGGCCACCAGCATGATCATCCGCGACGTCACCGAGCGCCAGCGCCTGGCCGACAGGCTGCAGGAACGGCAGCGCCTGGAAGCCATCGGCACGCTGGCCGGCGGCGTGGCACACGACTTCAACAACATGCTGGCGGCCATCCTGGGCAATGTCGGCCTGGCCCAGCAGGACATCCCGCCCGACTCACCGGCCCAGGCGCGGCTTCGGCTGGTGCGCCAGGCGGGCAACCGTGCGCGGCAGCTGGTGCGGCAGATCCTCACCTTCAGCCGCCAGGCCCCGCGTGAACAGGCGGTGCAGCCCTTGCAGCCCCTGGTCGATGAGGCCATGGCCCTGATGCGTTCGACGCTGCCGCCCACGGTCCGCCTGCAGGTGCAGCCATCACCCGTGCCCCTGTGGGCGCGGGTGGACGGCGCGCAGATCCAGCAACTGCTGATGAACCTGTGCACCAACGCCTGGCAGGCCCTGCCCGCCGAAACCGGCGAAGTGCGTGTGGCGCTGGAATGCTGCAGCTTGACCGCGCCCGACGCCCGCCTGCTGGGCCTGGCGGCGGGTGACCATGCCTGCCTGCACGTCGACGACGACGGCCATGGCATGGACGCGGTGGTGCGCGCCCGCATCTTCGAGCCGTTCTTCACCACCAAGCCGCCAGGCCGTGGCACCGGCCTGGGCCTGGCGGTGGTGCACGGCGTGGTCACGGAGCACGCCGGTGCCATCCGCGTGGACAGCGAGCCCGGCCGTGGCACGCGCATCAGCGTCTTCCTCCCGCTGGCCAGCGCCCCGGCCGCCGAGGCGGGCGATGCGCAGCCGCCCGCGACCGCGATGCCGGCTGCCGCGGACCCCGGTGGGATGACCAGCCAGCGCTGCGCACGCATCCTGTATGTGGACGACGACGAGGTGGTGGCCCTCACCGCACTGGCCCTGCTGCAGCGCGCCGGCCACACGGTCCGGGTCGCCGCGAGCGGCGAGGCGGCGCTGGCAGCCCTGGGCGCCACAGGCGGTCAGGTCGACGTCGTCGTCACCGACTTCAACATGCCCGGCCTGTCCGGCCTGGGGGTTGCCGAGGCGGTCCGGCAGGCCTCGCCGGGCACACGCGTCATCCTGGTCAGCGGTCTGGTCACCGACGACCTGCGGCAGCGCGCGCGCCAGCTGGGCATCCCCGAGGTGCTGCCCAAGGAAGAATTGCTGGAGCGCCTGCTGCATGCCGTGCAGCAGGCACTGGCCACGCCCGCCGACGGCCGCCCGCCGGCGCCAGGCGGCTGAACACCGCCACGCCCGGCGCGCTCACAACGTCTCAGCCCCCAGTCCGCCCGATCGCCGAGTGGATCTGCCCGTACATGCGCAGCTGGTCGTCCAGCGCACGCAGGCGCTCGGCCATGTGCTGGGCCAGCACGACCATCAGCCTGGCGGCCACCTTGGGGTGTTCGTCGATCAGCCGCTCCAGGCCGCGGCGGGCCAGGCCGGCGGCCTTCACCGGGGTGACGGCCGTGCAGGTGGCCGAGCGCGGCGCGCCGTCGAGCACGGCCATCTCGCCCAGCACCGAGCCGGCGCCCAGCACCGCGATCGGCACCTCCAGGCCCGGCAGATGGGTGCCGGTCTCCACCGACACCTCGCCCTCCAGCAGCAGCAGCAGGTGGGCCACGGCCTGGGTGTCGCCGGCGCGGAACAGCACCTCGCCCGGCGCGTAGCTCACTTCGCGCAGGTAGGCCACCACGGTGGCGGCGTCCTGCGCATCCAGCTGCACGAAGGCGCGGAAGGTCTGCAGCAGCGCGGTGGCACGGGTGGCCAGGCGCGGGTTGTCGGCGATGGCGCGGGTGCGCGGGGTGGCGGTGAGGACGGACGGTGGGTTGCTGCTCTGTGACATGCCCACAGTGTGTGGCCTGCCGCGGGCGCGCACAAGGCCGCGGATGGGCGTGGCGCCGCGCTGGCGGGCACTCAGCGCCCGGCTTCGTCGGCGTACAGCTGCGGCAGGAAGTGTTCGAACTGGCCCACTTCCTCGACGTTGTGCCGCAGCCAGGCCTCGCCCCGCGCGCGGTTGAAGACGAAGCGGCGGATCAGCGCATTCAGCGGCCGCGCCCAGGCCGAGGGCAGGCCCACGGTCAGGCTGTTGACATAGCGGGTGCCGCCGGGCACGGCCTCGAAGGTGTAGTCCATCGCCGCCAGCGGCAGGCCGTGCACCCGCGGGCGGTGGCCGAAGCCGCCGGCGTCCAGCCGCACGATGCGGCTGCGCACATCCACGGTGGAGGCCGGGTCGGCGCCCAGCATCTCGGTGAGGTGCAGCACCGCGCCGGGGCCGATGCTGCCGTCCCGGCAGCGGGCGTGGTAGTGCACCTGCACATGGTCCAGCGGGTGCCAGACGCGGTAGCGCTGGGTGCGCACGCCATGGTGGGTGATCTCGCCTTCCAGGTGCTGGAACCACCAGCACAGCATCTCGGGCGTGACGCCGCGCACGGTGGCGTGCTCGATCCAGCAGTGCAGGCGGCCGTCGGGCAGCACCCGCAGCCCGCTGCGGGCGCTGGACAGCGGCTTGGGCTGCCAGGGGATCGGCAATGGCGCCGGGGCGCCATGGGCCCCGGTGGCGGAACCCGGCACGGGGCCGGGGCGGGCGTGGGTGGGGGGCAGGGTGTTGTGCATGCCGGCAGTCTGCGCCGGCCGCTGCCGGGCCACATCGCCCGAAGGAGCCATCAAGCACCAGTCGGCGGGCCAGGTGGGCGCCTCGGTCGGACCGTCAGCCCACCAGCCGGCGCAGCGCGCGGGGCAGGGCGGCCAGGTCGGCCACGGTCTGCGTGCCGGCGCGGCCGAAGACGCGCAGTGCCTCGGGCGCCGGCTGGCCGGCCAGGTGCAGGCAGGCCATGCGCACACCCCGGCGGCGCGCGGCCTGCACCGCCTGGCGGGCATCGTCGACCAGGTAGCGCGGGTCGTGCACGTCGATGTCGTGCGGTTGACCGTCGGAGACCAGCAGCACCCAGCGTGCGCCGGCCCGCCCGCCCGCCAGCTGCCGGGTGGCATGCCGCAACGCCGCGCCCAGCCGGGTGGATCCGGCCGGCCGCAGCGCCTGCAGCCGCTGCCGCAGCAGATCGGCATCGCTGGCGCCCGGTGCCTGCAGCGTGTGCCAGCGCACTGCGTGCCGGCCGTGTGAGCGGAAGGCCGCCACGCCGCAGGCCACGCCCAGCGCCTGCAGCGCGTTGGCAGTGGCCGCCACGCCGGCGGCAGCGGCCTGCAGCACGCTGGGCCCGCCCGGCGGATCGGTGCGCAGCGCCGCCGCGGTGGACACCGACTGGTCGATCAGCAGCCACACCGTGGCCCGCGCCGCCACCGGCTGGCGGGCGCGGAAGACACGGCCATCACCCGCCAGCCCGCAGCGGCGCGCCGTCTGCCAGGCCAGCAGCGCCTCCAGGTGGAAGCGCTCGCCATCGGCCGCGCGCCCGCGTGGCGCCAGCGGGCGCGCCAGGGCCTGCAGCGGCGCCAGCAGGCGGCGTGCCAATGGCGCCGGTGCGGCGGGCAGCGGCAGGTCAACGGCCGCGATGGCCCCGGCGGGTTGCTCCACCACCCGCGCCCAGTCGGGCCGCAGGCGGTGGATCAGCCGGTCCCATTCGGGGTGGTGGGTCACCGTCTCGGGCAGCGGCACCTCGCCGGGGTCGGGCTCGGCTTGGGCATCGGCGGGCTGGGGCTGTGGCGCCGGTGGTGGCTGCACGGTGTCGAGCTGGTCGGCGGCCCACATCCAGCGGTGGTCGTCGCGGTAGGCGGGTGACGGGCGGTAGCCCTTGCTGTTGAACGGCAGGCGCATCTGGCCGATGTCATGGCCCAGACGCAGCGCGGCGCTGCGCAGCTCGTCGGGCGTGCGCAGTGCCGGCAGGCCCAGGCCCTCGTCCAGGAAGAACAGCCGCCGGCCCTTGGCCACCCAGGGGTGGGCGTCCTGGTAGGCGGGGTCGGCCAGCGCACGGGCCAGCCGGGCCAGCAGGGCCTCGCAGCCGTGGCCGCTGGCCGGGCTGGCGGTGTGCAGCGGCCGCCACAGCCGGGCCAGGCCGGGCAGCTCGCGCATGGCCAGGGCTTCCACCCGGGCGTCTTCCAGCAGGGCCAGCAGGGCGCGGGCGGTGGGCACCAGGCCGGCGGCGTCGAAGCGGCGGGGCGAATAGACCAGGTGCGCCGCCGCATGGGCCGCGGCGGCGCAGTGCTGTTGCCACAGTGGCTGCGGCGGCAGGTGGATGCCGCCATCGGCGATGTAGGGCGCCGCGCTGTCCAGGTGCAGCGGCGGGGCGGCGTCCCACAGCAGGCGCAGCCACTGGGCCAGCGGTTGCGCGGGCGCGGTGGCAGCGGCCAGGGCGTGCATGCCGGGCGGCCCGGTCAGAACGAGGCGTCCAGCGCCGCATGCAGGGCCTGGCGCACGCCGGGCTCGTCGCTCAGCGCGTCGGCCACGGCCATGGCGCAGGCGGCGCCCACCGCCAGGCCCTGCTGCACCAGCAGCGCCGCATGCACCAGCATGCGGGTGGACGCGCCTTCGTCCAGCCCCTGGCCCTGCAGCCGCCGGGTGCGCACGCCGAAGGCCACGATGGCGGCGCTGCGGCCGATGTCCAGGCCGGATTCGCGCGCCACGATGCCGGCTTCGCGCTCGGGCGCGGGGTAGCCGAACTCCAGCGCGCAGAAGCGCTGCCGGGTGCTGGTCTTCATCTCGCGCGCCAGCGGCGAGGGGTTGTAGGACACCACCAGCTGGAAATCCGGATGCGCCGGCACCACCTCGTCGCGCTGGGCCAGCGGCAGCATGCGGCGGGTGTCGGTCAGCGGGTGGATGACGACGGTGGCATCGGCGCGGGCCTCGACCAGCTCGTCCAGGTAGCAGAGTGCGCCATGCCTGGCGGCCAGGGTGAGCGGCCCGTCCTGCCAGCGGGTGCCCTCGGCATCCAGCAGCCAGCGGCCGACCAGGTCGCCGGCGCTCAGGTCTTCATGGCAGGCCACGGTGACCAGCGGCCGGCCCAGCCGCCAGGCCATGTGCTCGACGAAGCGGGTCTTGCCGCAGCCGGTGGGGCCCTTGATCAGCACCGGCAGGCGCTGCGCGGTGGCCGCCTGGAAGCGGGCCACCTCGTCGCCGGTGGGCTGGTAGAACGGTTCGGCAGCCAGGCGCCAGGCGGCCAGGGCCTGGGCATCGGAATGGGCCATGGCGGCGGCGGGGTCAGCGGTGGCCGATGGTGTCCGGATTCGGGATGCCGGGGATCGGCGCCTCTTCCGTGCCGACGGTGCTGCGGGTGAAGGCTTCCACCTTCTTGCGCGTGCCCTCGGGGTCGTTGATCCACTGGCTGTAGAAGTCGTAGGGGCAGGCGGCCACGCCCTGGTCGCCCTCGCGGCTGTTGATCAGGCCGGTGTAGCCGCGGTGCAGCAGCTTGAACAGGTGGTTCTCGCTCTGGCCGTTCTTGCGAAAGTCGCGGATCAGGTGCTTGCTGAGCGCGGCGTACTGCACGCCCATGTCCTCCTCGCCGCATTCGCCCAGCGTGCGGCCGTCGAAGCCGATGATGGCGCTGTGGCCGAAGTAGCTGTAGACACCATCGAAGCCCGAGGCATTGGCCACCGCCACATAGCAGTTGTTGGCGAAGGCCATGGCCTTGCTGATGAGGATCTGCTGCTCCTTGGCCGGATACATGTAGCCCTGGCAGCGGATGATCAGCTCGGCACCCTTCATCGCGCAGTCGCGCCAGATCTCGGGGTAGTTGCCGTCGTCGCAGATGATCAGGCTGATCTTCAGGCCCTTGGGGCCGTCCGACACGTAGGTGCAGTTGCCGGGGTACCAGCCCTCGATCGGCACCCAGGGCATGATCTTGCGGTACTTCTGGACGATCTCGCCCTGGTCGTTCATCAGGATGAGCGTGTTGTACGGCGCCTTGTGCGGGTGCTCCTCATGGCGCTCGCCGGTCAGCGAGAACACGCCCCAGACCTTGGCCTGGCGGCAGGCGGCGGCGAAGATCTCGGTCTCGTCGCCCGGCACGCTGGCCGCGGTGTCGTACATCTCCTGGCTGTCGTACATGATGCCGTGGGTGCTGTACTCGGGGAAGACCACCAGGTCCATGCCCGGCAGGCCCACCTTCATGCCGACCACCATCTCGGCGATCTTCTTCGCGTTGGCGATCACCTCGGCCTTGCTGTGCAGCCGCGGCATCTTGTAGTTGACGACCGCGACGCCGACGGTGTCCTTGCTGCTGGAAATGTCGCCGTGGTGCATGGCAGGGCCTCGCGTGGATGGAGTGGATGCATCCCAATGTCGCGACCCGCCCCCCGCGCGTGAATACGTTGATTGACGTAGCGCACACCGTCCTCAAGACCCTCGTGCAGGCGCCGATAGCCCACGGATCAGCGGCTTCTTGTGGCCGCATGGAGTGCCTGACGATGTTGCAGTACTTGATGTGGGCCAACGCTGCGGCGGTGCTGCTGGCCGCCGGCTGGTGGGCCAGCGCGCGCCACCACCAGCGCAAGATCGATCAGCTGGAAATGCAGCTGAAGGTGACGCGGCAGACCGCCCAGGCCCACACCGAGCAGGCGCGGCGCCAGATCGGCAAGCTGCAGGCCGAGCTGGCCGCGCGGCCGCCGGCACCCCAGCAGGACGATGCGCCGGCCACGGCGCGCCGCAAGGTGGCCGCGCCGGACCGGTTCGAGCGCCATGACGATGGCTTTCCGCAGACGGCGGTGATCGGCGACGCCTTCAAGCCGACCCAGCTGCTGGGCTGACAGGGTGTGAACGCCCGGCGTCAGGCCGCCTGACGGCGGGCGGCATCGCGCAGGGCCCCGGCCGTGGCGGCGTCGTCGCACAGGCCGGCCAGTTCGTCCTGCAGCACGGCCAATGCACGCTGGTCGAAACGCACCAGGGCAGCACGGCGCACCGGGTCGTCGACCGGCAGGAAGGACGCCGCGCCGAAGTCGCCCAGCAGCGCCTGCCCCTGCACGTCCACCAGGATGTTGTGCGCATACAGGTCGCCATGGGCCAGCCCCTGCCGGTGCAGGTGGTCCAGTGCCGACTGCATGCCGCTGGCGATGGCCAGCGCGGCGGTGGCCTGCAGGCGCAGCCCGCTGGCATAGACATCGCGGCTGCAGCTGTCCAGGCTGGGCGGCGCGGCCAGGTTGGCATGGCCGGGCGGGATGCGGCGCAGCACCAGGCCCGGCGTGCCCTGCGGGTGGCCTGCCACCCGGCCCAGCACGCCCACCAAGTGCGGATGGTCGCCGGCGGCCATGCAGGCGGCCATCTCGCTGCGTGGCAGGCCATCGCTGGTGATCGCGCCCTTGAACAGCTTGACGGCCACCGGCACCCCGGCCGCCGTGCCGGCCTGCCACAGCGCGGCATGGATGTGGCCCGAGGCGCCCTCGCCCAGCAGGCCCTGCAGCTGCAGCGCCGCCCAGGGGATGGGCGCGGCAGGTGCCGACTGCTCGGCCTGCTGTTCCAGCCCGGCGCTGAACGGATTGCCGGCATGCGCCACCCAGGCCAGCTGCGGCAGGGCCAGCAGGCCGGCCGGCAGCGCGTCGGCCAACGTGGCGAACTGGTTGGCCGCCAGGCGCACCAGCTCCAGCCGCCGGCAGCGGACGATGCTGTCGGGCAGGCGGCGCAGCCGGTTGCCGGCCAGCATCAGCTTCTGCAGCGGGGCGCAGCGGCCCAGTGTGTCCGGCAGCGTCTCGATCTGGTTGTCGGTGAGGATCAGCCAGCGCAGCGTGGGCGGCAGGGCTTCGGCCGGCACGGTGGTGATGCGGCAGGCCTTGAAGCCGACCAGCTGCAGCGCCGGGCAGCGGCCCAGCACCGCCGGCAGGGTGGTGAACGGGTTGTCGGAGGCGAACAGCACCCGCAGCCGGTGCAAGCGGGGCAGGCTGTCGGGCAGGTCGGTCAGCGCATTGCCTGACAGGTCGAGGATCTGCAGCGTGTCGGCCAGCCGGACCACCTCGGGTGGCAGCGCCGTGAGGCCGCAGCCGCGCAGGTCCAGCCGGGTGGTGCCGGCCAGGGCCCCGGCGCGCAGGCGGTCCAGGGTGTCGTGCGGCAGCGGTGGCGGGTGCGGCATGGGCAGGGTGGTGGGATCCGGCCCTGCATTGTCGGCGGCGCTCCGCGCGCCACCGTCGGTGCGGCTCAGCCGGGCAGCCGCAGCACCACGGTGCCGGCACCGGCGCGCAGATCGCACGGCACGCGGTGCGCGCGCCCGTCCAGCCAGATGCTGAGGCTGTAGGCGCCGGCCGGGCCGTCGATCGACAGCCGGCCGGCCGCATCGGCCACCAGCCCCAGGTCCGGCATCGCACCTGGGGCGGCAGCCACCGACACCAGCGCATCCGCGGCCGGCTGGCCGTCGGCACGCAGCAATTGCAGCTGGAAGGTCGGCATGGTGGCGGTGCTCAGGCGCCTTCGTTCTTCCACGCCATCATGCGGTTGAACACGTCGGTGTTGATGCGCGTGGCCGAGTTGCCGCTGCTGGAGCCGTTGGTGTGCACGCCCACGCCGTAGCGCTGGCCGTTCTGCAGGATCCACACCGGTGAGCCGCTCTGGCCGCCCATGGTGTCGATGTTGTAGGTGATGACGCGGCCCGACACGCTCTTGGCCCGCTGCGCCATGAACCACTGCTGGTTGCCGCCCTTGTCGCCGGGGTAGCCCGACAGGTTCAGGCTGGCCGCCCGCAGGAAGGCATCGTCGCGCACCGCCAGGCCGAACCAGCCTGTGCGCGCGCCCAGGCGGGCGTTGGCCGGCAGGATGATGGCGCCGTAGTCGTACTCGCGGTTGCGCGACTGGGTCCAGCCGGTCACGCTGCGCAGCGCACCGCTGGAGGCGCTGCCGTACGGGCGCGACGCATCGTTGAGCCCCGGCACCACCTCGACCGACCGCGCCCAGCCGCCTTCGTTGTGCATGAAGACGCAGTGGCCCGCGGTGATCACCGTGCGCGGCGAGACCATCCAGCCGGTGCCGATGAAGCGCTTGCCGTTGGCTGCGGTGATCTTCAGCCCGCAGATCGCGCGCCAGGGGTAGGCCGTGGTGTTGCCCACGCGCACCCGGTCGTCGCTGCCGATGATGACTTCGTCCATGCCAGCCGTTTCGCTGGCGTCGTAACTGCCCAGCAGCGCGTCGGGTGGCGTTCCAGCGAAGGCCTCGTCGGCGGCTTCGCCACCCAGCGAGCCCTCGTACTCGGTGGTGCCTGCGGCGGACTCGGGGTCCACGGCGTTGCTGGACTCGGCGTTCGGGTCGAGCAGGTTGAAGTTCAGGCCTTGCAGGGTCTCGTACTGCGTGGCCTCGCTGGCCAGCGCGGCCGGTGGCGTGTCGCCTTCATGGCCGGGGGTCAGCTGCTGGAGGGTGGTCGACTTGCCCATGTGGGAATCTCCTGGGGGTGGCCGGATGCCACGGCGCTGCCCGGCCTTGCGATCGTGCGCCGCACCGGTTGCGGATGCATCCGGTGTCCCATCATCCGCAGAGGCAGGGCCCGGGCGCATCCATCCCGCAGCGGACCGGGGGCCCGCCGTCTGGTCTGTCGGGGGGATGGGCGGGCCGTCCTGGCCCGGCCGCTCAGCCGCCGCCTTCGCGGTAGTCGCCGAAGGCGGCGTCGCGTTCGCTGAGCAGGGCGCTGACGCTCTCGCCATCGCGGCGGAAGCGGCCCATGTAGGCCTGGCTGGCGGGGGTCTGGAAGGCCAGGGCCTGCAGCTCCGTGCCGGCGCGGATGGCCGCGCGCAGGCCCATGATCTCCATCGCCCGGTGCACGCTGCGCTTGTTGATGGCCGCCAGCTCGATGGGCAGCTGGGCCACGCGGCCGGCCACGGCCAGCACCTCGGCGTCCAGCGCATCGGCCGGGTGGGCGCGGTTGGCCCAGCCGCGGGCGGCGGCCTCCTGGCCGCTCAGCGCATCGCCGGTCAGCATCGATTCCATGGCCTGGCGCATGCCCATGGTCCAGGGGTGGAACTGCATGTCGGGCGGGCTCCTCAGCCGCACCGGCGGGTAGCCGATGCGGGCATCGTCGGCCACGTAGACAAGATCACAGGCGGTGGCCAGCTCGCTGCCGCCGGCTAGGCACCAGCCATGCACCTGGGCGATCACCGGCTTGGCCAGATCCCAGATGCGGAACCAGCCGTCGACCACATGGCGCGGCCACTGGCCCAGCCCGCCGGCCGTGTGGTACGGCTGGCCCTGGCGGTTGTCGGCCGACAGGTCATAGCCGGCGCAGAAGGCCGGGCCGGCGCCGCGGAGGATGGTGACCCGCACCGCCTCGTCGCGGTCGTTCTGCTCCAGCATGGCCAGCAACTCGCCGCGGAGCTGGTTGTTCAGCGCATTGCGCTTCTCCGGGCGGTTCAGCGTCAGGCGGCTGACGCCGGGCAGGGGCTGGTCGACCAGCAGGTGGACGAGATCGGTCATGGCGTCGCCTTCGCAGGGGTGGGGACACCCGATGCTGCCAGCGTGGCCGGCGTGGCTGCTTCACGCCCGCGACAGGCCGGGCGCGTGCCGCTCCGCCGCTCAGCCGTTGCGGAACAGGAAGCTGTAGGCGTTGAGCGCCGGCACGCCGCCCAGGTGGGCGTACAGCACCTTCGAGCCGGCCGGGAACTCGCCCTGGCGCACCATCTCGATCATGCCGTGCATCGACTTGCCCTCGTAGACCGGGTCGGTCAGCATGCCTTCCTGGCGGGCGCACAGGCGGATGGCTTCCAGCGTGCCCTCGTTCGGCAGACCGTACTCGGGGCCGCCGAAGCGGGTGTCGAGCACCACGTCGGCCTCGGTGATCGGCCGGCCCAGGTCCACCAGCTCGGCGGTGTGGCGGGCGATGCGCAGGATCTGCGCGCGGGTCTGCTCCGGCTTGGCCGAGGCATCGATGCCGATGACCCGGTCGGCCCGGCCGTCGGCCGCGAAGCCCACCACCATGCCGGCCTGGGTGCTGCCGGTGACCGAGCAGACCACGATGTAGTCGAAGCGGATGCCCATCTCGGCCTCCTGGGCGCGCACCTCTTCGGCAAAGCCGACAAAGCCCAGGCCGCCCAGCGGATGCTCGGAGCAGCCGGCCGGGATCGGGAACGGCTTGCCGCCGGCACGCCGCACGTCTTCCATCGCCTGCTCCCAGCTGGGGCGGATGCCGATGTCGAAGCCCGCGGCGTCCAACCGCACGTCGGCACCCAGGATGCGCGACATCTCGATGTTGCCGACCCGGTCGTAGACCGCATCGGAATAGTTGACCCAGTTCTCCTGCACCAGCACGCAGCGCAGGCCCAGGTGGGCAGCCACCGCGGCCACCTGGCGGGTCTGGTTGGACTGGATGCCGCCGATCGACACCAGCGTGTCGCAGCCCTGTGCCAGCGCCTCGGGGATCAGGTACTCCAGCTTGCGGGTCTTGTTGCCGCCGAAGGCCAGGCCGCTGTTGCAGTCCTCGCGCTTGGCGTAGAGGTCCACCTTGCCGCCGAGGTGGGCGCTCAGGCGCTTGAGCGGCTGGATCGGCGAGGGGCCGAAGGTGAGCGGGTGGCGGGGATAACGGTCGAGGTTCATGGCAGTTCCTGGCGTGATGACAGCACGCCGCCATGCTAAAAAAGATGGCGCGTCACAGGGTTGCAAAATCAAGGCTGCTTGCGCACGAAGATCATTTCATTCAATGATTCAAGCCATCAGAATTGCAGGAAACGCATCTTGAGCACAACAAAAGTTCATCAGACGAGGGCAGCTGTTGAGCCGTTGCCGGACGCCGAGCTCGACCGCACCGACCGGCAGATCCTGCGGGCGCTGCAGCGCGATGCCTCGGTGTCGAACGTGGCACTGTCCCGCAAGGTCAACCTGAGTGCGCCGGCCTGCCTGCGGCGGGTGGACCGCTTGAAGAAGCTGGGCCTGATCCAGGACATCGTGGCGCTGCTGAACCCGCGGGCGCTGGATGCCGGCATGGTGGTGATGATCGGCGTGGTGCTCGACCGGTCGACGCCGGAATCGTTCGCGGCCTTCGAGAAGGCGGTGACCCAGGTCTCCGGCTGCATGGAATGCCATGTCATCACCGGCGAGTTCGACTACTTCATGATCGTCCGCACCCGCGACAACGAGAGCTTCAACCGCCTGCATGCCGAGCAGCTGCTGCACCTGCCCGGCGTGCGCCAGGTGCGCTCGTTCATGGGGCTGAAGCAGGTGCTGTCGACGACGCAGCTGCCGATCTGAGCGCGGCTGCCAGCCTCAGTGGCTGATCATCCAGGGCCGCTTGCTGGGAAAGGCCTTGTTGCCGTTGGCGCCGGTCACCGTCGCCTTCTTGCCCACGCCGGTGCTGCAGCAGCCGCAGCCGGCGGGGTGCTTCAGCCGCGCGTAGTCGCCTGACCGGCGGGGCTCGTGCCGCGCCCGCTCATTGGTGGCCATGGCGGTGCGGGTGCCGCCGTCCATCAGCGCCAGCCGCGGCGCGGTGGCAAACACCCGGGGTGACGCGCCGCCGCAATCGGGGCACAGCGCAGGCTCGTTGCGGTCGGCCAGGCTGCGGAAGGCGTCGAAGCCGCCGCAGTCGCCGCAGGCGTAGTCGTAGGTGGGCATGGCGGCGGCTCCGGCGCTCAGAGGTCGGGCGACAGCGGCATCACCACCGAGCCATCCAGGTGCTTCACCGGCCCGGCGGCGCTGGGGTTGATGTCGAAATCGAAGATCTGCGTGGGCAGCCACAGCGTGGCGCAGGCGTTGGGCACATCCACCACGCCGCTGATGTGGCCCTGCACCGGTGCCGTGCCCAGGATGCTGTAGGCCTGGGCGCCGGAGTAGCCGAACTTCTTCAGGTACTCGATGGCGTTCAGGCAGGCCTGTCGGTAGGCCACGTTCACATCCAGGTAGTACTGCTTGCCGCTCTCGTCGACGCTGATGCCTTCGAAGATCAGGTAGTCGTTGTAGGTGGGCGTGATCGGGCTGGGCTTGAAGATCGGGTTCTTGATGCCGTACTTGGCCATGCCGCCCTTGATCAGCGTCACCTTCATGTGCACCCAGCCGGCCATCTCGATGGCGCCGCAGAAGGTGATCTCGCCGTCGCCCTGGGAGAAGTGCAGGTCGCCCACGCTCAGGCCGGCGCCATCGACATAGACCGGGAAGTAGACCTTGGCGCCACGCGACAGGTCCTTGATGTCGCAGTTGCCACCATGTTCACGCGGGGGCACGGTGCGCGCCGCTTCGGCGGCGGCCTTGGCCTTGGCATCCCCGGTCATCTTGCCCATGTGGGCTGTGCCGGCAAACGGCGGGTTGGCCAGGCTGCCGGTGGGATCGGTGTCGATCAGGGCCTGCTCACGCGCGTTCCAGGCCTCCAGCATCTTGGGGTCGGGCAGGCAGCCGATCAGGCCGGGGTGGATCAGGCCGGCATAGCGCACGCCCGGCACATGCCGGCTCTTGGTGAACATGCCTTCGATGTCCCAGATCGACTTCTGCGCCTGGGGGAAGTGCTCGGTCAGGAAGCCGCCGCCGTTCTTCTTGCTGAAGAAGCCGTTGAAGCCCCACAGGCTGTCCTGCTTGGCGCCGATGTCCAGCAGCTCCACCACCAGCAGGTCGCCCGGCTCGGCGCCCTTCACGCCCACCGGGCCGCTGAGGTAGTGCACCGTGCTCAGGTCGATGTCGCGCACGTCATCGGCCGAGTCGTTGTTCTTGATGAAGCCGCCGGTCCAGTCGAAGGTTTCCAGGATGAAGTCATCCCCCGGGTTCACCCAGCAGGCCATCGGGATGTCGGGGTGCCAGCGGTTGTGGATGTTCTCGTTTTCCAGCGGGCTCTTGGTGAGGTCAACGCTGATCAGGGTCTCGGCCATGTGCATCTCCTGCGGTGCGGGGTGGGAAAGTGGGACCTGTCAGACCGACAGGTATTGCTTGATGTGGGCGACATCGGTGTCGGCGCGGCGCGTCTCGTGCACCAGGCGGCCGCCTTCGATGACGAACAGCCGGTCGGCCACGTCCAGCGCAAAGCTCAGCACCTGCTCGCTCACCACGATGGTGATGTCGCGCATCTTGCGGATCTCGTTCAGCGCCTTGGCGATGTCCTTGATGATCGAGGGCTGGATGCCTTCGGTGGGCTCGTCGAGCAGCAGCACCTTCGGATCGGTCACCAGCGCGCGGGCGATGGCTAACTGCTGCTGCTGCCCGCCCGACAGGTTGCCGCCCTTGCGGCGGCGCATGTCCCACAGCACCGGGAACAGCGCGTAGATCTCCTCCGGGATGCGGCGGTGCTTGGCGTTCTCCAGCCCGGTCTGGATGTTCTCTTCCACGCTCAGCGTCGGGAAGATCATCCGGCCCTGCGGCACATAGGCGATGCCCTTGGCCACGCGGCGGTAGCTCTCGTCCTTGCTGATCTCCTGGCCCGCCACGCTGACGCTGCCGCTCTTGGTGGGCAGCACGCCCATCAGGCTCTTGAACAGCGTGGTCTTGCCCATGCCGTTGCGGCCCATGATGGCCACCGTCTCCTTCTTCTCTGCCTCGAACGAGATGCCGTGCAGCGCCTCGCTTTGGCCATAGGCCACGAACAGGTCCTTCACGCTCAACATGTGTGCTGCTCCTTCAATGGCCGAGGTAGACGTCGATGACCTTCGGGTCGTTCTGCACCTTGTCCATCGAGCCTTCGGCGAGGATCTTTCCCTGGTGCATCACCGTCACCTTGTGGGCGATCTGCTTGACGAAGTCCATGTCGTGCTCGATCACGACCACGCTGCGGTTCTGGCAGATGCGCTGCAGCAGCTCGGCGGTCATCTCGCGCTCGCGGGCGCTCATGCCGGCAATCGGCTCGTCCAGCAGCAGCAGCTCCGGGTCCTGCATCAGCAGCATGCCGATCTCCAGCCACTGCTTCTGGCCGTGGCTCAGCAGGCCGGCCTCGGTGTCGAGCTTGTCGGCCAGGTGGATGTCGTCGGCCACCACCTGCACCCGGGCCTTGACCTCGTCGGTGCACTTGAAGGCGAGCGCACCGAACACCGAGCGGCCCTTGGGGTACGAGACCTCCAGGTTCTGGAAGACGCTCAGGTTCTCGTAGATCGACGGTGTCTGGAACTTGCGGCCGATGCCCAGGCGCACCCGCTGGAACTCGGCCATCTTCGTCAGCTCGGTGTTCTTGAACTTGATGCTGCCGGCCGCGGCCTTGGTCTTGCCGCAGATCAGGTCCAGCAGGGTGGTCTTGCCGGCGCCGTTGGGGCCGATGATCACCCGCAGCTCGTTCTTGTCGATGTACAGGGTCAGCGCGTCGATGGCCTTGAAGCCGTCGAAGCTGACGGTCAGGTCCTCGATGGCCAGGGCGTAGTCGGTGTTGCTCATGGTGGGCAGTCCTTGCTCAGGCAGCCTGCTGGCCGCTCACGCCAGGCGGCAGGGGCGGGGTGTCGGTGCCGGCCGCCGCCTTGGGAGCCGGCGTGGCAGGCAGCGGTGCGACGGGTGCCGGTGCCTTGGCGGCGGCACGCTTCTTCCACCAGGGCATCACATGGCTTTCCCACAGCCCGGCCAGGCCCATCGGGAAGGCCATGGTCACGCCGATGAACAGCGCAGCCATCATGAACAGCCACAGCTCGGGGAAGCTTTCGGAGAAGAAGGTCTTGCCGGCATTGACGATCAGCGCGCCGTAGACCGCGCCCACCAGGCTCATGCGGCCGCCCACCGCCGCGTAGATCACCATCTCGATGCTGGGCACGATGCCGACGAAGCTGGGCGACATGAAGCCCACCTGCAGCGAGAACAGCGCGCCGCCGATGCCCGACAGCCCCGCCGCCAGGCAGAAGGTGAAGATGCGGAAGTTGGCCACGTCGTAGCCGGAGAAGCGCACCCGGTCTTCCTTGTCGCGCATGGCCAGCAGCAGGGTGCCGGCCTTGCCGGTCTGCATCCAGCGGCACAGCAGGATGCTGGCCACCAGCAGGGCCACGCACAGGTAGTAGAGGATGTACTTGGCGCTGTCGGTGCGGGTGTCCCAGCCCAGCACCGTCTTCAGGTCGGTCATGCCGTTGACGCCGCCGGTGTAGCCCTGCTGGCCGATGATCAGCACGGTGAGGATCAGCGCCACCGCCTGGGTGATGATGGCGAAGTACACCCCGCCCACCCGGCGCTTGAACATCGCGAAGCTGATGATCCAGGCCAGCAGCATCGGCACCGCGACGATGGCGACCAGGGTGAAGCTGAGGTAGCGGAAGGGCTCCCAGAACAGCGGCAGCGCCGTCAGCTGGTTCCAGTCCATGAAGTCGGGGATGCCGGGCGTGCTCTGGATCTTGGTGGTGATGGGGTCGCTGGCCTCCAGCTTCAGGAACATCGCCATCGCATAGCCGCCCAGGCCGAAGAACACGCCCTGGCCCAGGCTCAGCACGCCGCCGTAGCCCCACACCATCACCAGGCCGATGGCGACGAAGGCATAGGTCAGGTACTTGCCCACCAGGTTGAGGCGGAAGATGTCCAGGGTCAGCGGCAGCACCACCGCCAGCAGCACGGTCAGCAGCAGCAGGCTGGCCAGCTGGTAGCGCTTGATCAGGTCTTTCAGTGCATTCATCGGGAGGTGCTCCGGTAACAGTTCAGCGCCGAACCTTGGAGGCGAACAGCCCCTGCGGCCGCACCATCAGGATCAGCACGATCAGCGACAGCGTGATCACCTTGGCCATCGAGCCTGACAGGAAGAATTCGGTGATCGACTGGGTCTGGGCGATGCCGAAGGCCGAGACCACCGTGCCCAGCAGGCTGGCGGCGCCGCCGAAGGTGACGACGAGGAAGCTGTCGACGATGTACAGCGAGCCCGAGGTCGGCCCGGTGGAGCCGATGGTGGTGAAGGCCGCGCCGGCCACGCCGGCGATGCCGCAGCCGATGGCGAAGGTCAGGCGGTCGGTCTTCTGGGTGTTGATGCCGATGGCATTGGCCATCACCCGGTTGCTGACGGTGGCGCGCACCCGCAGGCCCCAGCGGCTCTTGGCCAGCGCCAGCAGCACGGCGCAGGTGACGAAGGTGGTGAGCCCCAGCACGAACATGCCGTTGATCGGAATGTCCAGCCCGGGGTGGGGCGCCCAGGAGCCCAGCAGCCAGTCGGGCAGGGTGGGCGACACTTCCTTGGGCCCGATGAAGCTGCGGAAGCACTGCTGCAGCGCCAGGCTGATGCCCCAGGTGGCCAGCAGGGTGTCCAGCGGGCGCTTGTACAGGTGCCGGATCAGCGCCCATTCCACCAGCCAGCCCAGCGCAAAGGCGAAGCAGAAGGCCAGCACGATGGCGAAGGGGAAGTAAACCGACATCAGGTGCGGCGCGAACTTCTCGGCCAACGTGCTGCCCAGGTAGATGGTGTAGGCGCCGATGGTCATGAACTCGCCATGCGCCATGTTGATCACGCCCATCTGGCCAAAGATGATGGCCAGCCCCAGGCCCATCAGCAGCAGCACCGCAAACAGGCTGAGGCCGGCAAAGCCCTGCATCAGCCCGATGTTCAGCATTTCAGAGAAGTTCACGCCAACGCTCCCACGCAGTCCACCGTCAAACCAAACACACCCCGTGGAACCGGCTTCGCCGGGCCACTGGGGTGGCCCCCCTGGGGGGGAGCGGCGAAGCCGCTTCGGGGGGGGTTATTGATATCCTTTGGGGAACGGATCGGGCTTGATCAGGTTGGGGCTCTCCGCCACCACCTTGAAGGTGGCGTCGGGCATGCCCATGGCGATGCGCGACTTGCTCCACAGGTGGTGGTTGGGGTCGAGCTTGACGTAGCCCTCGGGGGCGGTCTTCAGCTCGATCTTGCCGCTGCGCGAGGCGGCCACCACCTTGTCGACGTCGAAGCTGCCGGCCATCTCCACCGCGGCCTTCCACAGCCACGGGCCCAGGTAGGCGGCCTGGGTCACGTCGCCGATCACCGCGTCCTTGCCGTACTTGGCCTTGAAGGCGGCCACGAACTTCTTGTTGTTCTCGTTGTCCAGGCTCTGGAAGTACTTCATCGACGAGTAGAAGCCCTGGAAGTTCTCACCGCCCACGCCGGTCATCTCGTCCTCGGTGACGCTCAGCGTCAGCAGCAGCTGCTTGTCACCGGTGATGCCGGCGGCCTTCAGTGCCTTGTAGAAGGCCACGTTGGAGCCGCCCACCACCGCGGTGAAGATCAGGTCGGGCTTCTGCACCTTGATCTTGTTCATCAGGCTGCCGAAGTTGGTGCTGCCCAGCGGGTAGTACTCCTCGCCGACGACCTTGCCCTTCTGGAAGTTCTCGATGTGCTTGCGGGCGATCTTCATCGAGGTGCGCGGCCAGATGTAGTCCGAGCCGATCAGGAAGACGGTCTTGGCCTTCTTCTCCTTCTGCGCCCAGTCCAGGCCGTACAGGATCTGCTGCGTGGCCTCCTGGCCGGTGTAGATCACGTTCTTGCTCTGCTCCAGGCCCTCGTAGAAGGTCGGGTAGTAGAGGATGCCGTTCTCCTTCTCGAACACCGGCAGCACCGCCTTGCGCGAGGCGCTGGTCCAGCAGCCGAACACGGCGGCCACCTTGTCGTTGACCAGCAGCTTCTTGCTCTTTTCGGCAAAGGTGGGCCAGTCGCTGGCGCCGTCCTCCTTGATGACCTTGATCTTGCGGCCCAGGATGCCGCCCATCGCATTGATCTCGTCGATCGCCAGCTGCTCGGCCTGGATGGAGCCGGTCTCGCTGATGGCCATGGTGCCGGTGCCCGAGTGCAGCTGGCCCACCGTCACCTCGGTGTCGGTGATGGCCTTGCCGGTGGTGTTGACCTTGGCGGTGGGGAAGGGCTGGGCAGCCGCCCAGGCCGGGATGCCGGCCAGCGGCACCGCGGCGGCACCTTGCAGCAGGCGGCGGCGCTGGGCCGACTTCAGATCATGGTCATGCGGGTTCGACATGCGGGGTTCTCCAGGGTGGAAGGCGTCGTGGGCTTGACGGTGCTGACGGCGTCAGTCGCCATGGCCACGACTGTCGGAGAAGCCCTGCGCAGGCCGAATACGTCATTCAACGCAGTGCCGGTGGCGCGGCGGGGCGTCAGACTCGCCTCCCCTGGCACCTGGGCGGGCGGCGCGCGCTGCCCTGGGATCGCTTCTTGCTTGCGGGTTTTGCCGTTTCCCAGCCTCTGGAGGTTTCATTGGCGCTTGCCCCGCAGAAGATCTTCCGCATCCGCCGTGACTACAACAGCTGGGTCAACGACGAGACGCTGGAGGACTACGCCCTGCGCTACACGCCGCGCCACTTCCGCAAGTGGAGCGAGGCGCGCGTGGCCAACACCGCCTTCGGTGCCACCAGCTTCCTGGCGCTGGAGGCCATCGGCGGTGCCATCGCGCTGAGCTACGGCTTCAGCAATGCGCTGTGGGCCATCCTGGTGGTGGGGCTGATCACCTTCCTCACCGGCCTGCCGATCAGCTACTACGCCGCCAAGTACGGGCTGGACATGGACCTGCTGACCCGTGGCGCCGGCTTCGGCTACCTGGGCAGCACGCTGACCTCGCTGGTGTATGCCAGCTTCACCTTCATCTTCTTCGCGCTGGAGGCCGCCATCCTGGCGCTGGCGCTGCAGATGGCCCTGGACTGGCCGCTGTGGCTCTGCTACCTGGTGGCCTCGCTGGGCGTGGTGCCGCTGGTGATGCACGGCATCACGCTGATCAGCCGGCTGCAGCTGTGGTCGCAGCCGATCTGGCTGGCGCTGTTCGTGCTGCCCTACCTGTTCGTGGCCTGGAAGGAGCCCGAGCGTTTCGCCGAGTTCACCAGCCTGGCCGGCAAGGTCTCGGGCAGCGCCGGCTTCGATGCGGTGATGTTCGGCGCTGCCGCCACCGTGGCGTTCTCGCTGGTGGTGCAGATCGGCGAGCAGGTCGACTACCTGCGCTTCCTGCCCGAGAAGACACCCCGCAACGCCCGCCGCTGGTGGGCGGCGGTGCTGGTGGCCGGGCCGGGCTGGATCGTGCCGGGCATGCTGAAGATGCTGGGTGGTGCCTTCCTGGCCTTCCTGGTGCTGCAGCAGCAGGTACCGCCCGAGAAGGCCATCGACCCCAACCACATGTACATGGCGGGCTTCGCCTATGTCTTCAGCAGCCCGGGCTGGGTGCTGGCAGCCACGGTGCTGTTCGTCATCGTCTCGCAGGTCAAGATCAACCTCACCAACGCCTACGCCGGCAGCCTGGCCTGGAGCAATTTCTTCGCCCGCCTCACCCACAGCCACCCCGGCCGGGTGGTGTGGCTGGTGTTCAACGTGCTGATCGCCGTGCTGCTGATGATGCTGGGCGTGTTCGAGGCGCTCGAACGTGTGCTGGGCCTCTACAGCAACGTGGCCATCGCCTGGGTGGGCGCACTGGTGGCCGACCTGGTGATCAACAAGCCCCTGGGCTGGAGCCCGAAGCACATCGAGTTCCGCCGCGCCTACCTCTATGACATCAACCCGGTGGGCCTGGGCGCGATGCTGGCCGCCGCCACGCTGGCGGTGGTGGCCTATGCCGGCGCCTTCGGCCCGCTGGCCCAGGCCTATGCGCCGTTCATCGCGCTGGGCGCCAGCCTGGTGATCTCGCCGCTGCTGGCCTGGTGGACCCGCGGCCGCTGGTACCTGGCGCGCACCGATCCGCCGCGCTGGAAGCCGGGTGAATCGGTGCGCTGCTCGGTCTGCGAGAACCCGTTCGAATCCGACGACATGGCCTGGTGCCCGGCCTACGGCGCGCCGATCTGCAGCCTGTGCTGCACGCTGGAATCGCGCTGCCACGACCGCTGCAAGACCGAGAGCCGCACCGCCGAGCAGGTGCGTGCCGCGCTGGCCCAGCTGCTGCCGGCGCAGCTGGCGGCGCGCATCAACTTCCGCGTGGCGCACTACCTGGTGGTGGTGGTCTCGCTGATCGGGCTGCTGGCGGTGATCCTGGGCGTGGTCTACGAGCAGCAGGCCAGCCTGAACGGCCTGCGCACGCTGGACCCGGCGGCCCTGCGCGCGCCCTTCCTGCAGGCCTTCGCGCTGCTGGCGCTGGCGCTGGCCGTGGGTGCCTGGTGGATGGTGCTGGCCAGCGAGAGCCGCCACCGCGCCGAGGAGGAAAGCAACCGCCAGAACCAGCTGCTGACCCGCGAGATCAAGGCCCATGGCCGCACCGACGCCGCGCTGCAGGCCGCCAAGGATGTGGCCGAGGCCGCCAACCAGGCCAAGACCCGCTATGTGGCCGGCATCACCCATGAGCTGCGCACGCCGCTCAACAGCATCCTGGGCTATGCCCAGATCCTGCTGAAGGACGAGCGGCTCACGCCCGAGCCGCGCCGCGCCGTGGCCACCATCCACCGCAGCGGCGAGCACCTGCACGGCCTGATCGACGGCCTGCTGGACCTGGCCCGCATCGAGGCCGGCCGCCTGCGGCTCGATCCGGCGCCGCTGCCGGTGCGCGAGTTCCTCGACGACCTGGTGCGCATGGTGGCGCCGCAGGCCGCGGCCCGCCAACTGGCCTTCACGCTGCAGACCGAGGGCCGGGTGCCGGCCTACATCCGCGCCGATGCCAAGCGCCTGCGCCAGATCCTGATCAACCTGCTGGGCAATGCCATCCGTTTCACCGACCAGGGCAGCGTCACCCTGCGCATCGACTTCAGCCGCGAGGTGGCGCGGCTGCAGGTCATCGACACCGGCATCGGCATCGCCGAGCAGGACCTGGAGCGCATCTTCATGCCCTTCGAGCGCGGCAGCGCCGGCCGCCGCAGCGGCGACGCCGGCACCGGCCTGGGCCTGACCATCACCCACCTGCTGACCCAGCTGATGGGCGGCGAGCTGACCGTGCAAAGCACGCCGGGCGAGGGCAGCACCTTCACCGTGCGGCTGTACCTGAGCGAGATCGCCGCGCCGGCGCAGCGCAGCGTCACCCACCACCGGCCGGTCACCGGCTACATCGGCGCGCGGCGCAGCCTGCTGGTGGTCGACGACCACCCCACCCAGCGGCAGATGCTGGCCGGCATGCTGCTGCCGCTGGGCTTCACCATCCGCGAGGCCGCCAGCGGCAGCGAATGCCTGGAGAGCGTGGCCGACCAGCGGCCCGACGCGGTGCTGCTGGACATCACCATGGACGACATGGACGGCTGGGAGACCGCGCGCCGCCTGCGCAGCCAGGAGCAGCGCCTGGCCGAGGCCAGCGGCGCCCCGATGCCGGCCATGCCCATCATCATGGTCTCGGCCAATGCCTTCGAGAACCGCGCCGACAAGCTGGAGGCGGCCGGCGCCCAGGCCTTCGTCGACAAGCCGGTGATCGAGAGCGAGCTGCTGGTGGCGTTGCAGAAGCACCTGCAGCTGGAATGGGTGGCCGAGCTCACCGTGCCCGGCTGGGCACAACCGGCGGCCGTGCCGGCAGCCAGCGCGCTGCTGGCCGCCCAGGCCGCGCCGCTGCTGCGCCTGGCCCGGCTGGGCCATGCCCAGGGCCTGCACCAGGCGCTGGATGCGCTGGCCGCTGCCCACCCGGCGCTGCAGGACGAGGTGGCGCTGCTGCGCGGCCTGGTCGAGCGCTTCGCCTTCACCGACCTGGCCGACCGCCTGCGCGCCGCCGTGGATGCCGACGATGCCGCCGACGAGGCCGCCGCATGACCATGCTGCCCGACATGCCAACCCCCGACCGCACCGGCGACATCGTGCTGCTGGTCGACGACATGCCGCAGAGCCTGGGCGCGCTGGCGCAGGTGCTGGAGGCCGACGGCTACACCGTGCTGGTGGCGCACAGCGGCGAGGCGGCGCTGGCCCGGCTGGACCTGGTCACGCCCGACGCCATCCTGCTGGATGCGCTGATGCCCGGCTGGTCAGGCTTCGAGACCTGCCGCCGCATCAAGGCCGAGCCGGCCTGGTCGCACATCCCGGTGATCTTCATGACCGGCCTGTCGGAGACGGCCCATGTGGTCGAGGGCTTCGATGCCGGCGGTGTCGACTATGTGGTCAAGCCGTTGCGCGCGCAGGAGGTGCAGGCCCGGCTGGCCACCCATGTGCGCAATGCCCGCGCGGTGCGGCTGGCGCGCGACGCGGTCGACGTGGGCGGCCACGGCGTGCTGGTGGTCGACGGCCGCGGCCGCATCGCCTGGCAATCTCCCCAGGCCCAGCGCTGGCTGGCCGAGGGCTTTGCCGATGCACCGGCCGGCGTGCCGTCCGCCGCGGCGGCCTGGCTGGCGGCCACCGACCAGCCCGGCACGGCCGATGCGCTGGCCCGCCGCGCCCATCCCGACGGCCGCCAGCTGGTGGCCCGCCGCCTGGGCGCGGTGGGCCTGGGCGAGGTGATGTGGCTGCTCAGCCTGCAGGCCGCCGGCGAAGCCGCGCCCTCGCGCCTGGCCACCGCCGCACTCACCCCGCGCGAGACCGAGGTGCTGAGCTGGGTGGCCAAGGGCAAGACCAACCGCGACGTCGCCGAGATCCTGGGCATGAGCCCGCGCACCGTCAACAAGCACCTGGAGCATGTGTTCGAGAAGCTGGGTGTGGAGACCCGCGCCGCCGCGGCCGCGCTGGCCAGCCGGGAGCTGGGCTGAGATCAGCTGCCGAACAGACCGAACAGCCCGCCCAGGGCCTGGCCCACCGAGCCTGGCGCCACCAGCGCCATGAACACCACGCCGGTCAGCGCCCCGGCGATGTGGGCATCGTGGTTGATGCGCCCGGTGCGGGCGCGGCTGGCGAGCACGCTGAACACCAGGTAGGCCACCGCGAACACCGGGGCCGGGATCGGAAACGGCAACGGCAGGATGTAGATCGACGCCTGCGGGAACACCACGATCGACGCGAACAGCACCGCCGAGATCGCGCCCGATGCGCCCAGGCTGGCGTAGCCCGGCTCACGCCGGTGCAGCCAGGCGGTGATGCCGCTGCTCACCAGCAGGCCGGCGGCATACAGCAGCACGAACAGCGGCGTGCCCAGCGCCCGTTCCAACCCGAAGCCGAAAGCCCAGAAGGTGAAGGCGTTGAACAGCAGGTGCATCAGGTCGGCGTGGATGAAGCCGCTGGTCACCAGGGTGTGCCAGTCGCCCCGGCGGGCCAGGCCATGGGGCCGCAGCAGCTGCTGCGTGACCAGGCCCGGCCAGCGGGTCAGGCCCAGGGCGCTGACCACCAGGATGGTCAGCAGCAGCAAGGTGGCGGCCGGGGCACCGGTGGTCGTGCGCAGCAGGGAATCCATGGGTGCACTCTAACCACCGGAGCGCTGCCAGCCAGGGCCGTGCTACCGTCGCGCCCGATCGCGCCGGAGCGCACCCGATGGCCACCGGCGCCCGCCCCCTCCGCCCATGGCCTTGCACACCTACCTTCCGCAGGACCGCCTGCGCGCCCTGGCGTGCGGCCAGGCGCTGCCTGACCGCACCACCGGCTCGGCGCTGTTCGCCGACATCACCGGCTTCACCGCGCTGACCGAATCGCTCAAGCGCGCCCACGGCGAGCGCCGCGGCGTCGAGGCGCTGAGCGGCCAGGTCAATGCCGTCTACCAGGGCCTGATCGGCGATGTTGAGCGGTTCGGCGGCAGCGTGGTCGGCTTCGCCGGCGATGCCATCACCTGCTGGTTCGACGGCACCGTGGCCGACACCGCGCCGCGGGCGGCGCACTGCGCGCTGGCGATGCAGGCCACGATGCAGCAATTCCCGGCGCTGGCGGTGAAAGTGGCGGTCAGCAGCGGGCCGGCGCGGCGCTTTGCCGTCGGCGACCCGGCCATCCAGCGCATCGACGTGGTGGCCGGTGCCACCGTGGCCCGGGTGTCCGCCGGCGAGGGCCTGGCCCTGCCCGGCGAGATCCTGCTCGACCAGCCCACCGCCAGCCTGCTGCACCTGCAGGCCGCCGAGGTGCGCCGCGCCGACACCGGCGAGGCGTTCCATGTGCTCGATCCGGCCCTGGCCAGCGGCCTGCCGGCGGCCGTGGTGCCGGCCATCCCGGCGCTGCCGGACACGCTGCCGGACGACGCGGTGCTGCGCCCCTGGATCCTGCCCTTCGTGGCCGAGCGTGAGGCGGCTGCCCAGGGCCTGTTCACCACCGACCTGCGGCCCGCGGCGGCGCTGTTCCTGCGCTTCACCGGCCTGGACCACGACCACGACGAGCATGCCGCCAGCGCACTGGAGAGCCTGGTGCGCCAGGCCCAGGGCGTGCTGCAGCGCCACGGCGGCGTGCTGCTGGAGCTGACCATCGGCGACAAGGGCAGCTACCTCTACGGCTCCTTCGGCGCGGCCCAGGTGCACGAGGACGACGCCGGCCGTGCCTTGCGGGCGGCGGTGGCGCTGCGCCAGCTGTTCGCCGCGTCACCCTATGCGGCGCAGATCGGCGTGGCCCGCGGCACCATGCGGGTGGGCGGCTACGGCAGCACCACGCGCCAGTCGTTCGGCGCCATGGGCGACGAGGTGAACTCCGCCGCGCGGCTGATGGCCATCGCCGCGCCGGGCGAGATCCTGGTGTCGGCGCGGGTGCGCCATGCGGTGGCCGATGAGTTCACCGTCGAGGCCCGCCCGCCGATGGCCATCAAGGGCAAGGCCGAGCCCATGCCGGTGTTCGCGGTGGGCGACCGGCGCCAGCTGCGCGCCATCCGCTTGCAGGAGCCGGCGGCCGCGCTGCCGATGGTCGGCCGCGATGCCGAGAGCCGCCACCTGGCGCAACGGCTGGCCCAGGCGCTGCAGGGCCAGGGCCGCATCGTCGGCATCACCGGCGAGGCCGGCATGGGCAAGTCGCGCCTGGTGGCCGAGGGCATCCGCCAGGCCCGCCGCGAGCACCTGATCGGCTACGGTGGCGCCTGCCAGCTCGACGGCATCCACACGCCCTACCTGGCCTGGCAGTCGATCTGGACCGCCTTTTTCGACCTCGACCCGGCGCTGCCGCTGCGCAAGCAGATCCGCCAGGTGGCCGGCGAGGTGGCGCTGCGTGCGCCCGAGCATGCCGAGGCCTGGCCGCTGCTGGGCGCGGTGCTGGGGCTGGACCTGCCCGACAACCCCTTCACCCAGGCCCTGCAGCCGAAGGACCGCAAGGCCCTGCTGGAGACGCTGCTGCTGCGCTGCCTGGCCTCGGCCGCGCGCGAGGCGGCCGACGACGGCAGCGGCCTGCTGCTGGTGCTGGAAGACCTGCACGATGCCGACCCGCTGTCGCTGGACCTGCTGGTGCTGGTGGCCCAGGCCATCGCCACGCTGCCGGTGCTGCTGCTGCTGACCTGGCGCCCGCCCGAGGCCGGCGAGACGCAGGCCGTCGGCGCCCGCCTGGCCGGCCTGCCGCACATGGAGGAGCTGGTGCTGGGCGGCCTGACCGCGCTGCACACCGAGCAGGTCATCCGCGCCAAGGTGGCGGCGCTGTTCCCCGAGCGGCCGGCGGCGGTGCGGCCGGCGCTGGTCGAGCGCATCACCCAGCGCGCCCAGGGCAACCCGTTCTACATCGAGGAGCTGCTGAACTACCTGCACGACCGCGGCATCGATCCGCGCGACCCGGTGGCGCCCGACGCGCTGGACCTGCCGGCCAGCCTGCACAGCCTGGTGCTCAGCCGCATCGACCGGCTCACCGTGGCGCAGCAGCTGGCGCTGAAGGTGGCCAGCATCATCGGCCGGGTGTTCCGAGTCGCCGACCTGCATGGCTACTACCCGCAGCTGGGCAGCCTGGACGCGCTGAAGGCCGACCTGATGGCGCTGGACCGCCTGGGCCTGACGCCGCAGGAACTGCCCGAGCCCGACCCCAGTCACCTGTTCAAGCACCTGGTGACGCTGGAGGTCAGCTACGAGAGCCTGGCCCATGCCACCCGGGTGGCGCTGCACGGCCGCTATGCCCGCTACCTGGAGGAGACGCCGCCCGACCGCCTGGCGCCGCTGGTGCCGCAGCTGGCCCACCACTACGCCCGCGCCGAGGAGCGCGACAAGGCCTGCCACTACCTGCGCCGCGCCGGCGAGCAGGCGGCGGCGGCCTTCGCCAATGACGAGGCGCTGTCGCACTTCGGCCGCGCGCTGGACTGGCTGCCCGCCGGCGACACGGCCGGCCGCTTCGACGTGCTGCTGCGCCGCGAGGCCATCCACGACCTGCAGGGCCGGCACGACCGCCGCCGCGCCGACCTGG
The DNA here is from genome assembly GCF_005403045.1 of Pseudaquabacterium pictum. Taxonomy (GTDB): domain Bacteria; phylum Pseudomonadota; class Gammaproteobacteria; order Burkholderiales; family Burkholderiaceae_C; genus Pseudaquabacterium; species Pseudaquabacterium pictum. The sequence continues at coordinate 336,970 of NZ_BJCL01000004.1, read as the reverse complement.
ACGCGCTGCAGGCCCTGGTGCCGGTGCAGGCCGATCCGGTGGTGGCCGCGGCCCAGGTGGCCACCCGCCGCGCCAAGCTGGCGCTGGACAGCGGCGACTGGGCGGCCGCCCGGCTCAGCGCCCAGGCCGCCATCGGCGCCATCGAGGCCGATGCCCGCGCCGCGGCGCGTTCCACAGGCCTGCTGGTCGATGCGCTGCTGCTGGACACCCGGGCGCTGTTCTTCGCCGGCGAGGCCGCAGGCGCCCCGCCGCTGCTGGCCCGTGCGCTGGCACTGGCGCGGGCCGCCGGGGATGCGCGTGCCGAATCGGCCACGCTGTCGCAGACCGGCCTGCTGCACTGGCATCTGGGCGATTACGACGCCGCCGAGGCCGCACTGACCCAGGCCATGGCCCTGGCCCGGGCCACCGGCCAGGCACGGGCGCAGATCGACATCCTGAACAACCTGGGCGTGGTGGCCAAGTCTCGCTCGCGCCATGCCGATGCGGTGGGCCGCTACGAGCAGGCGCAGCCGCTGGCGCGCCGCATCGGCGACCGCTCGGGCGAGGCCATGCTGTTCAACAACATGGGCAGCGCCTGCCTGGCCGCCGGCGATTTCTACCAGGCCGGCCTGCATGCCGAGCAGGCGGCCCGCATCTTCGCCGCGCTGAACGAGCCCACCCAGCATGGCCTGGCCCTGGTCAACCGCGCCGAGGCCCACCGCGAGCTGGGCCAGTTCGCACAGGCCCAGGCCCTGGGCCACCAGGCCCTGGGGCTGCTGCGCTCCAGCGGCTTCCGCCGCGGCGAGGCCATCGTGCTGGAGAACCTGGGCCTGGTCGAGCAGGCGCTGGGCCACCACGACGGTGCGCTGCAGTCCATCCATGCCGCCCTGGCCCTGGCCCAGGAGATCGGCGCCCGCGCCACCCAGGCCAGCACCCTGCACCACCTGGGCGTGCTGCACACCAGCGCCGGGCGCTTTGACGCGGCTGCACCGGCGCTGGACCAGGCCGCTGCCCTGCTGCAGGAGCTGGGCGGCGGCCTGGCGGCGCTGGAGGTGCAGGCGGCCCAGGCCGAGCTGGCCCTGGCCCGCGGCGGACCGCAGGCCGCGGCCACCGCGCTGGACCACCTGCAGGGGCTGCTGCCGCTGCTGCTGTCGCCGGCGCCGCTGGTCGATGGTGCGCTGCTGCCGATGCTGTTGTACCGGGTGGGCTGCCAGGTGCTGCATGCCTGCGGTGACCCGCGCACCGCCACGCTGGTTGCCCGTGCACGCGACGAGCTGCAGGCCCGCAGCGCCCGCATTCCCGATGCCGCGCTGCGCCGCGGCTACCTGCAGCTGGCCGACCACCGGGCCATCGCCGATGGCCCGGCCTGACCGGGCATCCGTTCATCGATGATTGCGCCCCGGCAGTCGTTCACGTAACCTGATGTGAGACCGGCGCGCCGCGCCCAGGAGAACCCCATGGCCAACAGCCCGAGCGACGAGATCAACCCCGAGTCCGACAACCTGCCCACGCCGGCCGACGATGCAGCCGCTGCACTGGGCATCAACACCACCGACGGCACCAGCATCGAGACGGCCCTCGGTGGCACCGATGCCCTCAACGCCACCATGGCCAGCACCAGCCGCACCGGCAAGGGCGGCGTCGACATCGTGCGCTGACGGGCGCGCCCCGCCCGCCCGGCTCAGCGCGCGGCCTGGCCGTAGCCCAGGCCACGCAGGGCCTGGTCCAGGTCGGCGCGCAGCTTCAGGTCGGCGCCCATGGTGTTGCTGTAGCGCACCGAGCGCACATGCCGCACATCGAAGGTCATGTCCTCCGACGACTGCGCTAGCACGATCCAGTCCTTCTTGTAGGCATCGGCCAGCCCGGCCTCGTAATAGACATTCGGGTTGCGGCCGGTGAAGTCGACGATCACGAGGTCGGCCTCGGCGATGCGGGTCTTCACATCGTCCATCACCGGGCGTGACAGGTACACCTCGTCGGCCCGCTCGCAGCTGATGCCGTAGGACTCGACCACCTCCTTCATCACCCGATAGACGAAGCTCAGCTCCGACGTGAACGGCATGATGACGAAGCAGCGCGGCGTGGCCGGGCGGATGCGCACATTGGCGAACCGCGCCTGCGTGCGGAAGGTGCGCAGGCCCACCTGGCCGCCGGCATAGGCATCGTCGAACACCGAGAACTGCTGCACGTCGTTCTCGTAGAGCGTGATCTGGCTGCCGCTGAATTCCACCCGGAGCCGGTAGGTGCGCCCGGCCAGCACCGACGAGCGGCGGCCCACATAGCCGCGGGCCTGGAAGTACGGCCCCTGCAGCACCTTGGCCATGAAGAACTTGGTGTCGAAGGCGCTGGTGCCGGCGTAGTAGTAGCCCTCCGGGCTGCCATGGCGGAAGACGATGGCCGCCTCCAGGCTCACCGCCTCGCGCGGTGACTTGCCGCCCTTGAGCGGCGTCACGTCGGCCGAGATGCTGCCGTTGCGCAGCCGCGGCGCGAACATCAGCATCTGCTCCGGCCGTTCGGGCTGCAGCTCGGGCGAGATGAAGGTGCCGGTGGGCAGGTCGACCTGCCACTCGTCATTGAGCACCGAGAACTTGCCGAGCAGGGGGTCGCTCACGATGCCCATGGCCGTCTTGCGCGCTGCGCTCACGCCGCCGGCAGGGCCGCGCCCACCTGCTGGTAGACCGCCATCTCGAAGCCCATCAGCGTCTCGATCACCGGCATGTCGAAGAAGGGCAGCAGCTGCGTCATCAGCACGCCGCCGATGCCCTTGCGGCGGTCGATCCAGTAGTAGGAATTGAACACGCCGGCCCAGTCGCCGGTGCCGCTGCTGCGCATGCCGGGCAGGTCGGTCATCGTCAGGTGGAAGCCCAGGCCCCAGCTCTGCGGCACCGGCATCGACGGCACATCGTTCGACAGCTCGGGCAGGGCCGACTTCATCAGCGCCGGCAGCTGGATGCTACCGATCTGCGGCTGCATCGCCATCTGGGCGGTGGCGGGTTGCAGCACCCCGGCGCCGTCGTTCAGCCAGGCCTGCACGAAGCGGCCGTAGTCCTGGATCGTGCCGTAGGAGCCATGGCCTGCGGCGTCCCATTCCGAGGTGGCGGGCAGGTCGTGCACCGACGGCGCCAGCGTGCCATCGGCCTGGCGCTGCATCACCCGCAGCAGCCGCGCGCGCTGCGCCGCGCTGGGCGCGAAGCTGGACTCGGCCATGCCCAGCGGGCCGTACACATGCTGCTGCAGGTAGCTGCCCAGCGTCTGCCCGCTGATCTTCTCGACCACCAGCCCCAGCCAGTCGGTGTTGACGCCGTAGGCCCAGGCGGTGCCGGGGTCGTTGACCAGCGGCACCGACAGGCTGCGCTTCTCGCCCGACAGCGGGCTGGGCGCACCGGTCTGCGCCAGGTGGCGCAGCAGCTTGTCGCTGGTGAAGAAGTAGCCCAGGCCGGCGGTGTGGGTCATCAGCTGGCGCACCGTGGCGGCGCTGGCGGGCGGCCGCAGGCGGGGCTGGCCGTCGGCGTCGAAGCCGTCCAGCACCTGCAGCTGGCCGAACTCCGGCAGGATGGAGGCCACCGTCGCGTCCAGGCTGAGCCGGCCCTGTTCCACCAGCTGCAGCGCCCCGGTGGTGGCCACCGCCTTGGTCATCGACGCATTGCGGAACAGGGTGTCGGCGCGCGCCTCGCCGGCCACATGGTGGAACACCGCGCCGTCGCGGTTGACCACCAGGCCGGCGATGCCGTGCACCGCGCCCCTGGCCACCGCGCCGTCCAGCAGCGCCTGGATTGCCGATCCGTCGAATGCCATGGCTGTCTCCGTGTGTCTGAAACTGAGATCCACGGATTCTGCGGGCCGCGGGCGGCCGCCGGCAGCCCGGCAAACCCGGCCCGGAGCGCGGGGTTCTAAGCCGCGGGCGCGCCGGCGTCGACGATGGCGTAGGTCTTGGTCACCGTCTCCAGCACCTCGAACGACCCCTGGAAGCCCGGCGGGATGAAGACCGCCTCGCCCGGGCCGGCGGTCTGCACCGCGCCGTCGGCGCCATGCACCCGGCAGCGGCCCGACAGCACGGTGAACAGCTCCTGCTCGCCCGGCCCCATGGCGATGCGCCAGTGGCCCGGTTCGCAGCGCCAGACACCGCAGTAGAGCCGGCCGCCGCCGACCGGTCCATCCACCGTGTTCCAGGTCTCGCGGCGCGGGTTGCCGGTGATCAGCCGCTCCGGGCGCGGGTGGTCGACCTCGGGCGCGCCGGGCATCACGGCCTGCAGCTTCAGCAGGGGCAGCAAGTCGGCCATGGCGCGGCTCAATCGGGGAAGCCGCGGAACACCGCCGCCTCGTCCACGCTTTTGCGGGTGGACACCACCGCATTGGCCGGGAAGCTGTCGTCGGGCCAGCCCATGGCGATGCAGGTCTGGATCACCTGGTCGTCGGGGATGCCGGCCTCGGCCCGCACCACCGGGCTCTGCATGATGCCCTGGCTGTTGATCACGCAGCCCAGGCCGCGTGACCAGGCGGTGTTGACGATGCAGTTGACCACGCCGCCGCAGTCGAACGGCGCGATGTCGCTGCCCTGGATGGACTTGTCGTAGGTGATGACGATGGACACCGGTGCGTCGAACTGGCGGAAGCCGCGCAGCACCCAGTCGTCGCGCGCCACCTTGTCCTCGCGGGCGATGCCCATGGCCGCGAACAGCTGCTTGGCGATGCCGATCTGCCGCTCGCGGTGCGCGCCCTCGTAGCCGGGGCCCATGCGGAACTCGCGGCTGTGCGGCACGCCGGCCAGGTTGCGCTCGACATTGCCCTTGCGGATGCGGTCGAGCACGTCGCCGGCCACCACGTAGAAGTTCCAGGGCTGGGTGTTCAGCGAGGTCGGCGCGCGCATCGCGATTTCCAGCACCTCGCGCACCAGGGCCTTGGGCACCGGCTTCTTCAGGTAGCCGCGGATGCTGCGGCGGCCCAGGATCACGTCGTCGAAATTCATCGTGGTCACTTCAGGACGATCACGTCGTCGGTGGGTTGCTCGGCATACAGCCGCTCGACCAGTGCGGCGCGGCGCGTCAGCCCGGCCTTCTGGTTGATGTAGCCCTTGTCGGTCAGCTCGTTGCCGTCGATCGACGGCGGCTCGGTCAGCAGCACCACGCGGCCGATGCGCCGGCTGCTGGCGCCCTGGGTGGTGGCGTTGTGGGCCTCCAGGCCGCGCTGCACGGCCTCGCGCACGGCGGGGTGGGCCACGATGGCATCGAAGCCCGCATCGGGCTGGCCGATCAGCGCCCGGCAGGCCGCCAGGTTCGGCCAGGCCAGCAGGCCGATGTAGGGCCGGTCCTGGCCGGTGACCAGGGCGTCCAGCAACACCGGCGAGCAGGCGGCGATGCAGTCGGTGCGCAGCTCGCCCACATGCACGAAGGTGCCGGTGGTCAGCTTGAACTCCTCGGTCACCCGGCCGGCGAAGATCAGGCCGGCGGCCGGATCGGCCGGGTCGGACAGCACGCCGGCATCGCCGATCTTGTAGAAGCCTTCCTCGTCGAAGGCGGCGGCCGTCAGCTCGGGCTGGGCGTGGTAGCCCGGGAACACGTTGATGCCCTTGAGGCGCAGCTCGTACATGTTCGGCGTGGCGGTGGGCAGCATCTTCAGCTGCACGCCGGGGAAGGGCAGGCCGATCAGGCCGACACGCTCGGTTTCCCAGTAGGTGCCGGTGGAGGTGGGCGCGGTCTCGGTCGAGCCCCAGCCGGTGTAGAAGACCAGGCGGTGGCCGGTGTACTGCACCGCCAGGGCCTGCATGCGGGCATACAAGTCATCGGGCAGGCGGGCGCCGCCATAGGCCAGCAGGTTCAGGTTCTTGAAGAAGTTGCGCGCCAGCGCGTCGTCCTTCTCCAGCGCGGCGGCCAGCATGGCATAGCCCGAGGGTGCACTGCTGTAGAGCGAGGGGGCGATCTCGCGCAGGTTGTTCAGCGTCTCCTCGTACTGGCCCGGCACCGGCCGGCCGTCGTCGATGTAGAGCGTGCCGCCTTCGCCCAGGATGCCGTGGAAGGTGGAATTGCCGCCCATGGTGTGGTTCCAGGGCATCCAGTCGAGCACCACCGTCGGGCCCGGGCCGGGCTGGCTGCGCACCTGGTTGCCCTGTGCCACGTTCGCGCACATCATGCGCTGGGTGTTGATGACCGCCTTCGGCATGCCGGTGGAGCCGCTGGTGAACAGCAGCTTGCCCACGGTGTCGGGCGTGATCGCGTCGATGGAGGCCTGCACCGCCGGCGTCACTGGCGTGCGCGACAGGGTGTCGAAGCCATGGCTGGCGATCCCCTCCGGCGCACGGTCGACATGGACCACCGGCAGCCCGTCGAGCTGGCCGTTGGCCTGCAGCGCGGCCAGCGCCTTCTGGAACTGCACGCCGTCCTGCACCAGCACGGCGGCGGGCTTGACCAGGTTGAACAGGTACTTCAGCTTGGCGTGGTCCTGGCTGAGCAGCGAGTAGCTGGGCGAGAACGGCGCCACCGGCAGCCGGGCCTGCATGGCCGCCTGGGTCATCAGCGCATGTTCCAGCGAGTTGCCCGACAGGATGGCCAGCGGCCGCCCGGCCGGCACGCCCAGGTCCAGCAGCGCCTGGGTCAGGCTGTCGATCAGGGCCTTGCCTTCGGCATAGCTGATGCGCCGCCACTGCCGGTCAGCCCCCTTGCGCTGGGCGATCCAGGTGCGGTCGGGCGCGGCGGCGGCCCACTTGGCCACCAGGGCCGGGATGTGCGGCGCATAGGGCTGCAGCGGGATGCGCGACTGCAGCACCAGCGTGCCATCGGGCCGCCGCTCGACGTCGATGTCGCGCGGCAGCCAGTTCATCTTGCGGAACGGGGGCTTGGTCGCCCCGGCGGCTTGGCTCATGGTCATTGGCCCTTGAAGTCGGGTTGGCGTTTTTCGAGAAAGGCACGCATGCCCTCGGCCATGTCCTGCGTCTTGAACAGCGGCAGCAGCTGCAGGTAGACGTGGTGCACATGGTCGGGGAAGGTCTCGTTCAGGCCCATGCGCATCATGCGTTTGCTGGCCTGCACCGCCAGCGGCGCGTTGGCGGCGATCTCGGCGGCCATGGCGCGGGCGGTGGCCTGCAGCTCGGCATCGGGCACCACCAGGTTTGCCAGGCCCCAGTCCACGCTCTCCTGCGCCGACAGCGTGCGGCCGGTGAAGATCAGCTCGGCCGCCTTGGCCCAGCCGATCATGCGCGGCAGGAACCAGGTGCCGCCGGATTCGGGCACCACGCCGCGCTTCACGAAGGCCGCGGCCAGCTTGGCCGACTGGCCCATGATGCGGATGTCGCAGCCCAGCGCGGTGTCCATGCCGTAGCCGGCGGCGCCGCCGTTGACGGCGCAGATGGTGGGCTTGTCCATCGCCTGCAGCACCGTGGGCGGGGTGTTGCGCAGGTCCAGCGTGGTGCGGGTGCTGTTGTCGTTGGCGATGCCGCTGGTGCTGCCGGGCTTGGCCTCGCGCAGGTCCAGCCCGGCGCAGAAGGCCCGGCCGGCGCCGGTGAGGATGACGCAGCGCACGTCGGTGTCCTCGTTGGCACGCAGGAGCGCGGCGCTCAGGTCGTTGAGCATCACCCGGCTGATGGTGTTCATGCGCTCGGGCGCATTCAGCGTGATCGTCGCGATGTGGTCGCTGACGGCGTAGAGCACTTCGTTGGTGGACATCGGGCTTCCTTCGTCAGAGGCGGTACACGCGGGCGGCGGTGTCGTGGAACATCGCCTGCTGCGCGGCAGGGCTGTAGCGCGCGGCGATCTTCTTCATCGCGTTCCAGTAGGTGCCGTAGGCCAGCGATCGGCGGTCGACCGGGAAGTTGCTCTCGAACATGCAGCGCTCGGGGCCGAAGCAGTCGATCATGTGGTGGTACCAGGCGGCCTGGGCGTCCACCAGTTCATCGCTGCTGGCCGGGCGGTCGCGCTTGTCCCAGCCGAAGCCGTTGTCGGGCATGGCCATGCCGCCGAGCTTGGCGACGACGTTGGGGCACTGGGCGATGGCGGCCACGTCGCGCTGCCATTGCAGGAAGATGGCATCGCGCTGGCCGGCATACGGCCCCACGCCCAGCGGCGTGCCGAAGTGGTCGATCACCATGGTGGTGCCCGGCACGGCGCGCGCCAGGGCGGCGAAGGCCGGGTTCTGGTGGTGGTAGTGCCAGGTGTCGTAGCTCAGGCCACGCTCGCCCAGGCGGGCGACGCCGGCGCGAAAGGCCGGGTCGGCATACAGGCCCTCGGCGCCGCGGCCGGGGATGCTGAGGTGCTCGGGGTGCGGATCGCGGGCGCCGGAGTGGCGGATGCCCTTGAACAGGCCGCCGCCAGCCTCGGCGTGGGCATCCAGCGCTTCATCCAGCGTCGGCCCGCCGCGCAGGTCGGCATGGGCCACGATGCCGGCGATCACCGCGCCGCCGCCGCCATCGCGGCTGGCAAGCGCGATGCGCGCGACGAACTCGGTTTCGCCCACCGGTTTCAGGTGGTCGGGACCATCGGGCCGGGCCGCAGCGCGGCATTCGATGAAGACCGTCTTCACCAGGTTGTGGCCGCTGTTGGTGTCGCCCCACAGGTCACCCAGCAGGTAGGCGGGCCGGCCCGCCGGCCAGGGCGCGCCGGGCGTGCCGGCCAGCCACAGGTGGTGGTGCGGGTCGATGATCGGCCGGTCGGGGTCGATCGCCTCCTCGCGCCCGAGGCGCAGCCAGGCCTCGCTGCCGGGGACGGGTGCGCTCATGCCTGGGTTCCTTCCAGCGGCTTGCCCAGCATGCGGGCTTCTTCGTCGTACGCGGCATACGACGCCTTCAGCGTGGCGCTGTTCAGGATCATCTCCGCCACCAGCTGCTTCGTCACGCCGTCGAGGATGCGGGTCTTCACCCAGACCGACTCGGTGCGGGCGCTCTCGCTGAGCGCGACGATCTCGCGCTCCAGCAGGTACGGGTGGTCGACGAACAGCGGGCCTGCGATGCGCTTGATTTCCTGCCCGGCGAACAGCCCCACCGCTGGACCCTTGCCGCGGAACTGCGCCTGGTCCATGGTGCTGCCCAGCAGCACGCTGATCATCTCGGTGGGGATGATCGGCCGGCCCCAGGGTGAATCGGCACCGGTGTACCAGCTGCACGGCTCGGTGATCACCTGCAGCTTGTCGTTCAGCGTGAACGGATAGTGCGGCCCCATGTGCTGGCCGAAGGCCATGCGCACCGATTCCGGGTTGCCGGCACCCTGCTGGCCGACGCGCAGATCGCGGTTGATCACCAGTTGCTGCGCCGGCCGCAGCTTGGCGATGCGCTGCGTGATCTCACTCGGTGGATGCGGCCCGGCGCCGACGCTGGCCGTGCCGGTCAGCACCGGCGTGCCATCGGCCTTCTCGGCCCAGAGGCGGGTGAACGTACCACCGGCGTCTGGCAGTTGGACAAAGGCCCGCACCTGCTCGCCCTCGACCACCATGGTCTGGTAGTGGGCGCTGATGCAGCCGGTGGCGTACCAGTCGGCGCCCCACAGCTGCACCAGCAGCGGGTCGAACTGGCTGAAGTGCGTCGGGCCCTCGATCGGCCCGGCACGCAGGCCCAGGTCGGCGGCCATGGCGTCGTCGTGGATGGACTTGTGGCCGTCGTAGGTCTGGTCGGCCAGCATCTGGCGTGGCTGGCGCAGGCGGCCGCACAGGAACGGGCGCTCGGCAAAGGGGTGGGCCATGGCGGGTGCGGCAGGGGTGGGCCGGCCAGTGTGGAGGGCCGCCGCCGGCCATGGCTAACACCTGGGTGACAGCCGGGTGCGGCAGGCACCCGCCGGGCGGGCAGGGGCTTCACGGGTTGATTCGGCGCCATCGCCGCCCAGAATGGCCCCTCCGGACCACCGCCTGAGCGCCCGCCCGCATGACCAATCCCGCCCCATCCACCGACAGCACCGCCTTCGCGATCGATACCGCCGCCCAGGCGGCGATGCGCAGTTCCCGCCCGGCCGGCCACGGCCCGGTGCGCGCCTACGACTGGATCGGCCACCATGCCGCCAACCGGCCAGGCAAGGAGGCGGTGCGCGAGCTGAGCCCGCGCAAGCACCACAGTTATGCCGACCTGGACCGGCGTGCCGAGGCCCTGGCCGTGCATTTGCAGTCGCAAGGCATCGGCCGCGGCGCCCGGGTGGCGCTGCTGGCGCACAACGGCGTCGAGTATTTCGACCTGCAGTTCGCCTGCGGCCGCACCGGCGGCATCGCGGTGCTGCTGAACTGGCGGCTGACCGCCACCGAGCTCGAGTACATCCTCAACGACAGCGCACCGCTGCTGCTGATCCACGATGTGGAGTTCACCGCCACCGCGCAGGACCTGCAGCAGCGCTGCGGCATCCGCCACCTGCTGTGCATCGACAAGGGCCGGGGCGCGGCCAGCGCCTACGAGGCGGCACTGGCCGCCCAGGCCGGCCAGGTGGCCCGGCGCGAGGTGCTGACCCACGACGACGTGGTGACCATCATGTACACCTCGGGCACCACCGGCCACCCCAAAGGGGCGATGATCACCCACGGCATGAACTTCTGGAACTGCACCAACCTCGGCACGCCGGCCGGGGTGGGCATGAAGACGGTGCACCTGTCGGTGCTGCCGCTGTTCCACACCGGCGGGCTGAACTGCTACTCCAACCCGGTGCTGCATGCCGGCGGCACGGTGGTGGTGATGCGCACCTTCGACCCCGGCGCCGCGCTGCGGGTGATCGGCGACGTGGCTGAGGGCATCACCCATTTCTTCGGCGTGCCGGCGCCCTACCAGTTCATGCTGCAGCACCCCGAGTTCGCCACCACCGACCTGAGCCGGCTGCAGAGCGCCGGCGTGGGCGGTGCGCCCTGCGCCCTGCCCATCCTGCAGGGCTGGGGGTCGCGCGGCGTGCACCTGATGCAGGGCTTCGGCATGACCGAGACCAGCCCGGCCTGCATCTTCCTGGATCCGGCCGATGCACAGCGCAAGCTGGGCTCCACCGGCAAGCCGCTGCTGCACACCGAGGCCCGCATCGTCAACGACGCCGGCGCCGACTGCGGGCCCGACGAGATCGGCGAGCTGTGGGTGGCCGGCCCCAACATCACCCCGGGCTACTGGAACCGGCCCGATGCCACCGCCGGCGCGTTCGAAGGCCGCTGGCTGAAGACCGGCGATGCCGCCCGCATGGACAGCGAGGGCTTCTTCTACATCGTCGACCGCTGGAAGGACATGTACATCTCCGGCGGCGAGAACGTCTACCCCGCCGAGGTGGAGAACGTGCTGTACCAGCTGCCCCAGGTGGCCGAGGCCGCGATCATCGGCGTGCCCAGCGACAAGTGGGGCGAGGTGGGCCTGGCGGTGCTGGCGCTGAAGCCCGGGCAGACGCTGGACCGCGACACCGTGCTGGCCCACTGCCAGGGCAAGCTGGCGCGCTTCAAGATTCCCACCGACATCGCCATCGTGCCGGCGCTGCCGCGCAATGCAACCGGCAAGGTGCTCAAGCGCGAGCTGCGCAAGCAGTTCGTCGGCAGCAACGCCCCGGCCATCACCTGATCAACCCCTGCACCCCATGACCACCTGGACCTGTTTCGATGTGACGATGGACGGCGCCGTGGCGCATGTCCGCATGAACCAGCCGCAGCGCCACAACGCGATGACGCCGGCCTTCTGGGCCGAGATTCCGCAGCTGTTCCGCCAGCTGGATGCCGCCGGCGGCGTGCGCGCCGCGGTGCTGTCGTCGGTGGGCAAGCACTTCAGCGCCGGCATGGACCTGAGCGTGTTCGCCAACGCCGGCACGCTGGGCACGGTGGACGTGGCCGCGCGCGAGCGCTTCCGCCACCAGCTCAGGCAACTGCAGGGCAGCTTCCATGCGATCGCCGAGGCGCGCTTCCCGGTCATCGCCGCCATCCAGGGCGGCTGCATCGGCGGCGCGGTGGATCTGGCCACCGCCTGCTGCCTGCGCTACTGCAGCCGTGAGGCCTGGTTCTGCATCCAGGAGATCAACATCGGCATGATGGCCGACGTGGGCACGATGAACCGCATGCCCAAGCAGATCCCCGAAGCGGTGATGCGCGAGCTGGCCTACACCGGCGACCGCCTGGGCGCCGAGCGGGCTGAGCGGCTGGGCTTCGTCAACGGCCTGTTCGACGATGCCGCCGCCACCGTGGCCGGCGCGCTGGCGGTGGCGCAGAAGATCGCTGCCCGCGCCCCGGTGGCCGTGGCCGCCAGCAAGGAGATGATCAACTACACCCGCGACCACTCGGTGGCGGAGAGCTTCACCTACATGAACGCGCTGCAGCCCGGGGTGTTCGACCCCGAGGACATCGCCCGCGCGGTGGCGGCGCAGAAGGCCGGCCAGCCGGCGGCGTTTGCCGACCTGCCGGCGATCGCGCCGCCGCTGGGCTGAGGCTCCGCCGCCGGGCTGATCAGACCGGGCTCTGCGCCGGCACGCTGCCGGCCAGCCCCGGCTCGGGCGGGTGGGTGACGATGGACCGCAGTTCGGGGCAGGGCTGGCGCAGGCGCTGCACATCCGGCCGCGGCCGCGCCAGCAGCGCATTGCCGGCCCAGGCCTGCTCGATGGCGCGGGCCGCGCCCAGCAGTGCGGCATCACCGTTCAGCGGGCCGATCAGCTGCAGGCCGAACGGCATGCCGGCTGCGTCCACGCCGCAGGGCAGCGACAGGGCCGGGTTGGTGGCCAGCGTCACCACATAGGTCAGGGCCAGCCACTGGTAGTAGGTGGCCATGGCCTGGCCGTCCACATGGGTGGCGAACAGCGTGGTCCAGGGGAAGGGCGACAGCGGCGTCACCGGGCTCAGCAGCAGGTCGAAGCGGCCGAAGGCGGCGTGGACATCGCGTGCCAGCCGGGTCTGCGCCAGGTGGGCCTCGGCCCGGTCGGCCAGGCTGATGCGCGCGGCCAGCTCCACGTTGGCGCGCACGTTGGGGCCCAGCGTCTCGGGCGCGCGACGGTGGGTGTCGCCGAAGGCGGCCAGGAAGGCCTCGGCGCGCAGCACATCGAACGTGCGGTCGGCGTCGGTCGGCTGCAGCGGCCAGGGCTCGCAGCTGGCCACCAGTGGCCGCAGCGCATCGATGCGCTGGCGGAAGGTCGCGCGCACGCCGGCATCCACCGCGCACAGGCCGAAGTCTTCGGTGTAGCCGACCCGCAGCCGTGAGAGATCCACCTCGGGCAGCGTGGTGAAGCGGGATGCCGGGATGTCGGCCGACAGCGGATCGCGGCCATCGAAGCCCACGCTGGCGGCCATCAGCAGCGCGGTGTCGGCCACGTCGCGGCCCATCGGGCCCAGCACCGACAGCGCCGACCAGCCCAGCGGCCGGGCGGTGTTGGCCACCATCGAGGGCGACGGCCGCAGGCCAACCACGCCGCACAGCGCCGCCGGGATGCGCAGCGAGCCGCCGGTGTCCGAGCCGGTGCACAGCGGCAGCATGTCGCAGGCCAGGGCCGCGGCCGAGCCGCCCGACGAGCCGCCGGCGTTCAGCAGCGGGTTGAACGGGTTGCCGGTGGCGCCCCACACCGGGTTGCGGGTGTTGGCGCCGGCGCCCATGTCGGGCACGTTGGTCTTGGCGGTGACGATGGCGCCCGCCGCCTTCAGCCGTGCCACCAGGCCGATGTCGGCCGCGGGCACATGGCCGCGCAGCCCGATGTTGCCGTAGGTGGTCAGCAGGCCGGCGGTGTCCTGCAGGTCCTTCACGCCCAGTGGCAGGCCGTGCAGCAGGCCCAGCGGCGCGCCGCGCAGCACCTGGTCCTCGGCCACACGGGCCTGGGCCAGGGCGCGGTCGAAGTCGGTGGCGGCCAGCGCATTGACGCCGGGGTTCAGCGCCTCGATGCGGGCGATGCAGGCCTGCAGCAGCTCCACCGGCGAGACGGCCTTGCGGCCGATCAGGCGGCGCTGCTCGACCGCGGACAGGGCCACCAGGGCGTCGTCGCGGGCCATGTCAGTTCCGCACGGCCGTTCCGAAGGAACTGACCTCCCCCACGGGGGGAAACGAGCGCAGCGAGTCAGGGGGCCTTTTCATTTCAGTCCACGGTGATGTTGGCCTTGCGCACCAGCTCGCGCATCTGCGGCAGTTCCTTCTGCACCCGGGCCTCGAAGGTGGCCGGCGGCTCGTAGGCCACCTCCAGACCGGCCTTGGCCAGGTCGGCCTGCAGGGCCGGGGTGGCCATGGCATCGGCCAGGGCCTTGACCAGGGTGGCGCGCACCGGCTCGGGCAGGCCGCGCGGCGCCACGAACGACACCCAGGCCGACAGCTCGAAGCCCGGCAGGCCGGATTCGGCCAGCGTGGGCACGTCGGGCGCGGTGGACAGCCGGCGGGCGGTGGTGACGGCCAGCGGCTTGATCTTGCCGGCCTTGATCTGCGGCAGCGAGGCGATGTTGGTGTCGAAGGACATCGGCACCTGGCCGCCGATCAGGTCCTGCATGGCCGGGGCGCTGCCCTTGTAGGGCACATGGGCGATGTCCACCCCGGCCGCGGCGTTGAACATCTCGCCGGCGAAGTGCGAGCTGGTGCCGGCGCCGAAGGAGGCGTAGTTCAGCTTGCCCGGCTGCGCCTTGGCCTGGGCCACCAGGTCCTTCACGCTGCTGAACGGCGCCGACGGATGGGCCACCAGCATCAGCGGGATGCTGCCGATGGTGCCGATGGCCTCGAAGCTCTTGAGCGTGTCGTAGGGCAGCCTGGGCTTGAGCGCCGGGTTCATCGTCCAGGTGGTGTTGCTGCTGCTCAGCAGGGTGTAGCCGTCGGGCGCGGCCTGGGCCACCGCCTGTGCGCCCACGGCGGTGCCGGCGCCGGCCTTGTTCTCCACCACGATGCTGCTGCCGGGCAGCTGCAGCTGCATGTGGCGGGCCACCAGGCGGCCCAGCACATCGGCCGCGCCGCCGGGCGGGTAGGGGACGACGATGGTGATCGGCCGCTCGGGGAAGGCGGCCAGCGCGGCCTGCGGCGCGCCGAACAGCGCGAGCACGCCCAGGGTGGCCAGGCCGGCCAGGCGGCGGCGCGCAGATGCAGTGGATGGGTGCATGGTCAGGGCTTTCGGTGGGGTCGTGGGACAGGAGCGGGCGTGGCCGGCGGCGCCGCGCACTGGCAATGCGACAGCAGCAGCCGGCCCAGCAGCTGCAGCTGGGCGGCCTCGGCCGGGCCCGGGTCGCCGAACAGGCGAACCATGCCCAGCCCGCGCAGGCCCGACAGCACCAGCTGCACCAGGGCCGGCGCTTCGGTGGTGGCCTGCAGTTCCGGCAGCACCGCCAGGAAGCGGTCGATCAGCGTCCGGGTCACGGCCTGGCGCTTCTGCGCCACCTGCAGGCGCAGCTCGGGTTCGGCCGCGCTGCCGAAGTACACCGCCCAGGCTGCCAGGAAGCGCGGCGGCGCATAGGCGCGCTGCCACAGGGCCTGCACCAGGCCGTCGCAGCGGGCGGCCAGCGGCAGGTCGGCCGCCGGCCAGGCCACGCCGTCGGGCCCGCTGTCGCGCAGGATGGCGTCGATCACCTCCACCATCAGCACCGCCTTGGAGCCGAAGTGGTGCTGCACCGCGCCCGGGGTGAGGCCGGCGGCCTTGGCCACCTCGAACACCGTGGCGCCCTGGTAGCTGCCCGCGCCCAGCAGGTCGATGGCGGTGCCGATCAGGTGCGCGCGGGTGGCATCGGCCTGCTCGGCGCGCGGCCCTTGGCTGCGTGTCGGGCGCGGGGTGCTGCAGGGCGGTGGTCGCATGTTGCGACGTTACACATTACAGGTGAAATGTCAAATCCTGGCTGCCGATCTGCCAGCCATCCAGCCGGCGCTCTGCCGAGACGGCTGGATGGCCCGGTTCAGGCCCAGACCACCGGCGCGCCGGTGGCATACCACTGGTCCACCGCTGCGGCCACGCTGGCCTCGATGCGGCTGCGCTTGATCTTCATCGTGGGTGTCAGCGTGCCGGCCTCCATGCTCCAGGGCTCGCGGGCGACCACCAGCATCTGCAGATGCTCATGGCTGGCCAGGTCGGCGTTCACGGCGGCCAGCAACTGCCGCAGTGCGGTGTCCACCTGGGCACGCACCGTGTCGTCGGCCAGCTTCGGGCGCAGGTGTTCGTCGAGCACCACCACCGCATAGGCCGCCGGCTGGCCCATGCCCGAGACCATCGACAGCTCGACCATCGGGTGGGCGTTCAGGCGGTTCTCGATCGGTGCCGGCGCCACGTACTTGCCCTTGGCGGTCTTGAACAGCTCCTTCTTGCGGCCGGTCAGCACCAGCTGGCCCAGTTCGTCGTAGCGGCCCAGGTCGCCGGTGCGGAAGAAGCCGTCGTCGGTGAAGCACTCGGCGTTCAACTCGGGCTGCTTGTAGTACCCAGCCATCTGGCCGGGCGACTTGACCAGCACCTCGCCGTCGTCGGCCAGGCGGGCCTGCACGTCGGGGAAGGGCCGGCCCACCGTGCCCACCGCCTGCTCGCCCGCGTCGCCGGTGTGCGAGTAGGCGAAGTCCTCGGTCATGGCATAGCCCTCGGTCAATTCCAGGCCCAGCTTGCGGTACCAGCGCAGCAGCTCGGCCGGCAGCGGGGCCGAGCCGCTGCCGGCATTGCGCACCTGGTCCAGCCCCAGGCCGGCCAGCACCTTCTTGCCCACCACGGCCGCCATGGCGGGGTTGGCCAGCGCGGCATCCAGCTGGGCGGCAGGCATCTGCGCCAGCACCGCCTGCTGGAACTTGGTCCACAGCCGGGGCACCGAGATGAAGCTGGTGGGTTGGGCCCGCTTCACATCGGCCATGAAGGTGGCCAGCGAGTCGCTGAAGAACACATGGGTGTCGCCGGTGATGAAGGCGGTGCACTCGACCCAGGCGCGCTCGAAGGTGTGGGCCAGCGGCAGGTAGGAGATGACACGCGATGGCGCCTGCACGCCGCCGTTCATCGCCACGCCCCGGGCGACCATGCCCCGCGCGGCGGCGGTGATGCTGCCGAAGGTCTGCATCACGCCCTTGGGCTGGCCGGTGGAGCCCGAGGTGTAGAGCAGCATGGCCAGGTCACCGGCCGCGCGCTGGGGCCGGCCGGGCAGGGGCGGTGTGCGGGCGGTGATGGCATCCCAGCGGGTGCAGCCCGGGCGATCGGCCAGCGCCGCCGGTGCCAGCGGCAGGGCAATGCAGGGCAGCCCGGCGGGGATGCCGCCCTGTTGCAGATCCCAGGTGTCGAGCTTGCCGATGAACAGCAGGCTGGCCTCGCAGTGGCCCAGCACATAGCCCACGTTGTCGGCCGTCTCGGTGGGGAAGATGGCCACCGTGGTGCCGCCGGCCATCCAGATGGCCAGCTCGGCCATGAAGAAGTGCGCGCTGTTCTTGGCCAGCATCGCGATCCTGGCGCCGGGCGGCAAGCCCAGCGATTGCAGGTGCGCCGCCATGCGGCGGGCCTGGTCGAGCGTCTGCGCCCAGGTGTAGTCGACGACCTCGCCGCCGCCGACCGGCTGGGTGAGGAAGATGCGGTCCGGCTGCGCGGCTTCGTGCTGGTAGACGTGGTCCAGGATCAGGTCGGGGGCATGGTCGTTCGACATGGGGGCTGCGGGCCTCGGGCAATGGGGATGGGCCTGCACTGTCGGTGGCTGGCGCAGGCCCGGCAACAGTCGTTTCCACCAGTGATGTCGGTCGTGCGGGTTGTGGCGACGGGCAGCGCGGCTTCGCACGGACCCGCAGTGCGGGCCGGTGTGGCATCCAGCACCTGATGCGATGCCATGCCACGGAGCCCCGCCTGGCTTGCCGTGCAGCCGCGGTTGCCGGAATGGACGGCATGGCGCTTAAAGTGGCGTCATGCCTGCCTCCGGTTCCCACTCTGCTGGTTCGGCTGCCGAGATTCGCTTTGCGCAGCTCCGATCGGGCGCGCGAATCGCCTGGGCACGCCACGGCCGAGGCCCTGTGCTGGTGCGTGTGGCGCACTGGATGACGCATGTGGAGCACGACCTTCGATCCCCGGTTTGGCGCCCCTGGCTGGATCGCCTGGGGCGCGAGTTGGAAGTGGTGCGTTACGACGAGCGTGGTTGTGGCCTGTCCGGCAGCGACGACGTGCCGCTCGAACTGGATACCGCCGTCGAGGAATTGGCCGCTGTGGTGGCGGCCACCGGCGCGCCGCGGGTCGCGCTGCTGGGTCAATCGGGCGCGGCGGGACCGGCCGTCGCCTATGCCGTGCGCCACCCGGAGCGGGTGTCGCACTTGGTGCTGCTCGGCGGATATCTGGCCGGCTTGCTGCATCGCGCGCCCAGCCCCGAGGCACTGGCCTTTCACGACGCATCCCTGCGTCTGGTCGAGTTGGGCTGGGGCCGCAACGATCCTGCGGTGCAGCAGTTCTTCACCACCCGCTTCATCCCCGATGCCAGCCTGGACGAAGCGCGCGCACTCAACGAGCAACAGCGCCTGTCATGCGGTGCGGCCAGGGCAGTGCAGATCATGCGTGCTCGCGCCGCGCTGGACGTGCGGCTGCTGGCCCCACTCGTGCGCTGTCCGACCCTGGTGATGCACGCCGAGGGAGACCAGATCGTGCCGGTGGGGCTGGGTCAGGACCTGGCCGCGGCGATACCCGGGGCACGCTTTGTGACGCTGCCGACCCGCAACCACATCCCTCTGGCAGCGGACCCGGGCTTCGAGTTGTTCTGCCGCACAGTCACCGCGTTCGTGCGTCCCGACGGCATCAAGCCTGCGCTGACCGCGCGCGAGCTTGAACTGGCCGAACTGGTCGCACAAGGGCTGGACAACCTGCAGATCGCCGCCCGACTGGGTGTGGCCGACAAGACCGTGCGCAATGCGCTGTCGACGCTGTATGCCAAGCTGCAGGTCGAGGGACGACCACAAGCTGTGGTGCGCACACGCGAGCTCGGCCTGGGCGGATCCTGAGCGGTCCGTCCTTCCTGGGTGTCCTGCCTCGACCGGGACCGCCAGCACGGCGGTTCTGGACGCACGGGACACCTGTCCCGCGGCCTCGCGGACCGCCGTGCGATCGAATGGCTCCATCGCCACCCTGGAGCCTTCGATGTTCGTCCACCGCCCTGACGCCCGCCTGTTCTCGCTCAGCTTCGGCCAGGGGCCGTCCACGCTGTTCGCCTTGGGCGGATGGGTTGGCAGCGGCGAGGTCTGGTTCGAACTCTTCGGCCATCTGCCTGACTGGCGTTGTGTGGCCTACGACCACCGCGGCTCGGGGGCCAGCACGCACAGCGGCTCGCCGATCACGGTGGCCGCGCAGGTGGACGACCTGATCGCCGTGATGGACGCGCAGCGGGTCCAGCGCTGCATCCTGGGTGCCGAGTCGTCTGGCGCGGGGATTGCGCTCGAAGCGGTGCTGCGTGCACCGCATCGCTTCGACGGGCTGGTCCTGGTCGGCGCCAGTTGGAGTCGCCCAGCGCCTGGCGCGACAGACAGCTTCATCGGTCGGCTCGAAGCGGACCACGAGGCGGCGTTGCGCAGCTTCGTCGACCACTGCCTGCCCGAGCCGGACAGCGACGACCACCGCCGCTGGGGCCTGCACATGCTGCGCCGCGCCCCGTTGCAGCACGCGGTGGAGCTGCTTCGCTCCCGCGACCAGCTCACCGCCCAGGACCGCCTGCGCGACATCAAGCAGCCCGCGCTGGTGGTGCACGGTGAACTCGACTGCATCGTGCCGCCTGCGTCATCGCGGCTGCTGGCCGCTTCCCTGCCCGATGCCGAACTGCATCTGCTGCCGGGCGTCGGTCACGTGCCCGTCTTCACTGCAGCGGCCCGACTGGCCGGCCTGATCCGCCAGCGTTTCGCTGGTGGCGCCCCCGTCGACCGCGAAACAGCAAGCGTCCGGACGTCCCTGTCATCGGCATCGCCCCCACTTCCCTCCAACCCCGAAAGGACCACACCATGAAGACCACGCTGCGTCAGGCCCTGCTTCCCCGGATCGCCATGTCGCTGGCGGCTGCCGTCGGTGTCCCCGCATCCGCTGCGACGCTGTCCTTCACCGCCAGCTACAGCGGCATCGCCAATGTCGTCGAGATCATCGACAGCACCACCCCTGTCCTGCGCTTCGAGACCTTCGCCAGTGGCATGGGCGCATTCGACCTGGGAAGCTACCGCTCCACGGATGTGATCGACATGTCCACTGGCGCTGGATCCGGATCCAACATCTTCACCGCGGGCAACGGCGACGAACTCCACGGCACCTTCAGCGTGCAGGTGATTCCCACGGCCGTGGCCAATGTCGTGGCGCTGGTCGGCCAGGCGACATTCGCTGGCGGCACCGGCGCCTTCAGCGGCGCCAGTGGCAGCGCATCGTTCAGCGGCACGGGCGTCTTCACCAGTGCCACATCGGCCATGGCAGACCTCACGTACGCCGGCGAGATCGCCCTGGTGCCTGAACCCGGCAGTTGGCTGCTGTTGTCAGCCGGCATGGCCGCGCTCCTCTTCCGCCGTGCCGGCAGAACCCCAGCATGCTGAAGTCGAACCTCGTTCACACGGCGGAAGGCCGTCGGCCGAAGGTGATCGTTCGAGGCTGGCGCATGGCCGCTGCGCTGACCGGCTGAAAGCATCCGTCGGCGATGCGGTCTGCGGTTTTCGCCATCGACTTGGCCGACCGTTCGCGTGGCGCGGTGGCCCACAGCGCCCATTCAGTGCCCAGATCAACCCGATGCCGGAGCGGGACATGGTCACAGCACCAGCGCCGCCAGTCCACGGCAAGTGCGCGATGTTCAGGCCGCGGGCGCGTCGAGCCCGCGTGATTGTCGGTCGCGCATCCGGTTCCAAAGGCTGCCCGGCTTGGCCGCGAGCCGCTCGTCGAGCAACTGGCGCGCGAGCGTGCCATGCCCGCCGCGCATGGCTGCGCAGAGCAACGTGCGCTGGCAGGCGTCGCGTTGTGCGTGGCTGCCGCCGAACACCGACAGCTGGTGCCGCACGGGCGCCAGCGCGGAAACCGCGGCGTCATCGTCGCCGCGACCCCACGCGGTCAGCGCACGGGCCGCCGCCAGCCCGGCGCCAGCGACCATGCGGTGGTTGGACTGGCCCAGGTCGCCTTCGCGCAAGTAGCGCTCGAGCTGTGCCACGCGCTGTTCGGCCAGTGCCTGACGACCCGCACCGACGAAGGCCATGATCGCGTGCAGGTCGTTGAACACGTACCACGGCGTCGGGTCCTTCGCCGCCCAGGCGTCGGCCAGCGCCGCCCAGCGACCGCCGGTGTCGACGCCGTCGAGTGACAAGCGCCACAGCAGCCCACTCGCGTCGAGCATTTCCAGCGCGACGCCAGGCGAGGCGGCATGGTGCAGCAAGCTGTCGTAGATGGCGAGTGCACCAGGGTGGTCTTCGCGTTCGAGCAAGAACACCGCCAGGTGCCAGCCAT
This sequence comes from Pseudaquabacterium pictum, assembly GCF_005403045.1. Classification (GTDB taxonomy): domain Bacteria; phylum Pseudomonadota; class Gammaproteobacteria; order Burkholderiales; family Burkholderiaceae_C; genus Pseudaquabacterium; species Pseudaquabacterium pictum. The sequence goes on along the minus strand of NZ_BJCL01000004.1, from coordinate 315,755 downwards.
TGTGGGCGTTGAGGAAGTTTCCTTCGGCCCAATGGCAGCGGCGGGCCTCGAGGAAGGCGATGCCCTCGTCGAAGCGCGCCTGCATCTCGAGCACGTGCACCACCGCGTGGATCGCCCAGACGTCGTCGGCATGGCGCTCGACGGCGCGGCGGCCGATGTCCTCGGCACGCGCGTAGTCGCCGCACTCCTCGAGTCCGAAGGCCAGCATGCCGTCGACCGCCGAAAAGTCAGGGTGCTGGGTGTCCCAGCCGCGGCGCGATCGCACGACCCGGTCGCGCAGGTTCACCGCATCGCCGCAAAAGAAATCGATCTGATGCCCCACGTACAGTGCAAGCGCGTCCCGCGGGTGAGCGTCCAGCAGTGCGTCGAGGAGCCGGCTGCAGGCGTGCATGTCGCCCGAAGACCAGGCGCGGATCGCCTCCAGGTGAGCCTGCTCGCGCGCATCGCTGCTGCGTGTGCCAGCGACGAGCTCGGCAGCAGCGCGCGTGTCCGGCCACTCACTGGACATGAGTCCGATCCAAGCGCGCGCGGCGCGCGCCATCACGCAGCCCGCGTCCTCAGCGATCGCGTTGTCGAGCTCGTCGACCACCTCGGGACGGAAGCGCAGCAGGTGTTCCTGCGCTCGCGCGAGGCGTTGCACTGCCGCCGCGCTGCCGGTGCAGGCCAGGCCGTATCGATCCTTGTGCATGCTGCGCTCCCCCTCGCCCGGCTGTGCCGTGCGGAAGCGGCGATTATCGAAACTCGGCCCCTTGGCGCGCAAGCTGTGTCGTCGCAGGCCCGTGCTGCCCATGACCGTGGCGCGGTCCGGCAGCGCCCGTCGACACCCCCGGTGGCGTCAGCCCGCCAGCGCCTGCACCCGCTGCCACAGCGTCTGCACATACGGATCGTCGATCTGCAGCGCCTGCAGCTGGCTGGCCAACTGTTCCAGGTAGTGGCGGTTGCTGCCCAGCGGGCCGCAGGCGGTGGCCACGGTGGCGGCGGTCTCGTGCAGCGGCAATTCACCCACGTACTCGGGATGGGCGGTGTTGGCGGTGAACACCAGCGCCGTCACATCACCCTGCGGTGTGGAAAGCGGCAGCAGCGCCGGGCAATAGCCGTCGCGCAGCATCTCGCGGCGCCACAGCAGGGTGGTCTCGGCGTCGACATCGGCGGCCGGGATGCGGAACACCAGGCCGGTGCAGCAGCCGGGCTGCTGCTCCAGGGTCAGCATCAGCGCCGGGCACTCCGGCGAGCCGCGCCCGCCGGTGATGCGGTAGCTGAAGCGGCGCTGCCAGCCGTGCAGATCGGCCTGGCGCACCTCGGCAAAGCGGATGCCCGGGTCCCACATCAGCGAGCCGTAGGCATAGACCCACAGGTCCTGCCCGGGCGGGTGCGGTGCCAGCACCGCCTGGCGGGCGGCTTCGCGCACCTCGCAGGCCAGGCGCCAATCGGGGCCGCGACCCTGCTGGTGGGCACGCGTATCCCATTCGGCCAGCACGGCGGGCGTGACCCGCAGCGCCGAGTCATCGGGCGGGGTCAACCGGCCCAGCAGGGCCGGCAGGTGGATGAAAGCCTGGGGGGTCACGACGCTCCATGCGCGGGCGGCACACACCGCCCGCAACGCAGTGTGCCAAATCGCCGGGGCCGGCCACACGCCGTCTATCGCGGTTCTTTCAGATACCAGGGTGACAGACCAGCCAGGGCGACCCTTGCCACCATGCAGGCACGCGCGCGGCGGGTGCCGGGCGTGCAGCCGTCCCGCCACCCACTGCCACCACCACCATGACCACTGACCTGCTGGAAACCATCGACGGCGGCATCGCCACCCTGACGATGAACCGCCCCGAGGCGCGCAATGCCCTCAGCCGCGACATGATGCTGGCCCTGGCCGAGGCGCTGCCGCGCCTGGCCAACGACCCGGCGGTGCGTCTGGTGGTGCTGACCGGCACCGGCGCGGCCTTCTGCTCGGGCGGCGACGTCAAGGGCTTCGCCCGCAACGCGGCCGGCGCACCAGTCACCGTGTCGTTCGACACCAAGGTGACCGACCTGCGCATGCGCATGGAGGCGGTGCGCTGGCTGCACGAGATGCCCAAGCCCACGCTGGCCGTCATCCCCGGCCCGGCGGCCGGCGCCGGCCTGTCGCTGGCCCTGGCCTGCGACCTGCGCATCTGCGCCGACGATGCCAAGCTGACCACCGCCTTCTCGAAGATCGGCCTGTCGGGCGACTTTGGCGGCAGCTTCTTCCTCAACCACCTGGTGGGCGCCGCCAAGGCGCGCGAGATGTACTTCACCGGCCAGGTGGTGCTGGGCGCCGAGGCCGCGCGCATCGGCCTGGTCAACCGCGCGGTGCCGGCGGCCGAGCTGCCCGCCGCTGCGGCGGCCTGGGCGGCCGAGCTGGCCGCGCTGCCCACGGTGGCCGTGGGCTACATGAAGCGCAACCTCAACACCGGCCTGCGCGGCAGCCTCAGCGATGTGCTGGATGCCGAGGCGGTGCACATGATCCGCACCTTCGAGACCGACGACCACAAGGGCGCCGCCGCGGCCTTCGTCGACAAGCGCGCGCCCAAGTTCAACGGCCGCTGATCCACCTTCCCCACCGAAAGCACACCATGGACATCCAAGGCAAGGTCGCCATCATCACCGGCGGCGCCAGCGGCATCGGCGCCGGGCTGGCTGAACGCTTCGCCGCCGACGGCGCACGCGGCATCGTCGTCGCCGACCTGCAGCTGGCGCTGGCCGAGCAGGTGGCCGCGAAGATCAACGCCGACGGCAGCAACCGCGCGCTGGCCGTGCGCTGCGACGTCAGCCAGGAGGCCGACATCCAGGCCCTGGTGGCCGCCACCCGGGCGCGCTTCGGCCAGGTCGACCTCTACATCTCCAACGCCGGCATCGGCGGCGGCACCGGCGGCTTCGAGGTGGCCGACGAGGTGTGGGAGCGCATGTGGAAGATCCACGGCATGGCCCATGTGTGGGCCGCGCGCGCGGTGGTGCCCGAGATGGTGGAACGCGGCGAGGGCGGCTTCGTCGTCACCGCGTCGGCCGCCGGCCTGCTGAACATCGTCGAGACCGCGCCCTACGGCGTCACCAAGCATGCGTCGGTGGCGTTCGCCGAGTGGCTGCGCATCGGCTACGGCCGGCGTGGCGTGCGGGTGGCGTGCCTCTGCCCGCAGGGTGTGGCCACGGCCATGACCGCCGGCGGCGCCGGCTCGGCCGAGGTGGACGGCATGCTGCAGCCGGCCCAGGTGGCCGAGAGCGTGGTGCAGGCCCTGCGCGACGAGACCTTCCTGATCCTGCCCCACCCCGAGGTGCTGGACTACCTGCGCGGCAAGACGGCGCACTACGACAAGTGGCTGGGCGGCATGCAGAAGCTCTACGCCAAGGCCGTGCTGGGCGAAGGCAAGGCCTGACCATGGCCATCACCCTGTACGACTGCAGCACCGCGCCCAGCCCGCGGCGCGCCCGCATCCTGCTGGCCGAGAAGGGCGTGGCCCATGCCACGGTGCAGATCGACCTGCGCAGCGGCGAGCAGCTGGGCGACGCCTACCGCGCCATCAACCCGCAGTGCACCGTGCCGGCCCTGCGCACCGATGACGGTGCGGTTCTGACCGACAACGCCGCCATCACCGCCTATGTGGAAGCGCGCTGGCCCGAGCCGCCGCTGCTGGGCCGCACGCCGGTGGAGAAGGCCGAGATCGCCAGCTGGAACTGGCGGGTGGAGTTCGAGGGCTACACCGCCATCGCCGAGGCCTTCCGCAACAGCACGCCGGCGATGGTCAACCGCGCGCTGCCCGGCCCGCAGGATTACGCCCAGATCCCGGCGCTGGCCGAGCGCGGGCTGCTGCGGGTGCAGCACTTCATCGACATGCTCGACGCCCGCCTGGCCGGCCGCGACTTCCTCGTCGGTGACGCGCTGAGCATCGTCGACATCACCGCCGCGGTGGCGGTGGACTTCGCCCGCATCGTCAAGGTCAAGCCGGGCGAGCAGCACCCGCACCTGCTTCGATGGCGGGCGGCGCTGGCGCAGCGGCCGGCCTTCCAGCTGTAGGCCCGGCGCCGCGGCCACTCACTTCGGCTCGGTCAACGCCCCGTAGACCAGGTTGCGCAGGATCGGCCGGTACAGCACCCGCTGCTTCGGGCTCTGCATCATGAACACGGTGACGAGATCGCTGGCCGGGTCCACCCACATCGCGGTGCCGCCGGCGCCGCCCCAGTTGTACTCACCTGCCGCGCCGATGCTGCCGGCCTCGCCGGCGCTGGTGCGCACGGCAAACCCCAGGCCGAAGCCGTAGCCCGCGCCGGGCAGGTACAGCGCCGTGCGCTGCACCTGCGGCCCCAGGTGGTTGCTGGTCATGTAGTCGACGGTGCGCGGGCTGAGGTAGCGCTTGCCATCGAGCTGGCCGCCGTTGCGCAGCATCAACAGAAAGCGGGCGTAGTCGGGCGCGGTGCTGACCATGCCACCGCCGCCGCTCTCCATGCGCTGCACCATCCGCGGGTCACCCACCACCGCGCCCACGCCGATGGTGCGGTCGTCGGCAAACGGCTCCGCGATGCGGGCCTGGCGCGCCGCTTCGGGCACGTAGAAGCTGGTGTCGGGCATGCCCAGCGGATCGGTCAACCGCTGCTTCAGGTGCGCGCCCAGGGTCTGGCCGCTCGCCACCTCGACCACCCGGCCCAGCACGTCGGTGGAGTTGCTGTAGTCCCAGGTGCTGCCGGGCTGGAAGGCCAGCGGCATCGTCGCGATCAGGTCGGCGAACTCGGCGTTGCTGAGTTCGCCGCGGGTGCTGACACGGTTGTCCACATACAGCTTCTTGACCAGCCCGGCGCCGAAGAAGCCGTAGGTCAGGCCCGAGGTGTGGCGCAGCAGGTCCTGCACCGTCATCGGCCGCAGCGGCGCCACCAGCTCCAGCGTCTTGGCGCCGGCGGCATCGGTCTTCTCCACGCCCACCTTCACTTGGGCGAAGGCAGGGATGTAGGTGGCCACCGGCGCATCCAGCAGCAGCTTGCCTTCCTCGGCCAGCATCAGCGCAGCCACGCTGACGATGGGCTTGGTCATCGAGTAGATGCGGAAGATGTCGTCGTGCTGCATCGCGCCGGGCATGTCCGCACGGCGCTGGCCCACGCTCTCCACATAGGCCACCTTGCCGCGGCGCAGCAGCATCACCACCGCGCCAGGGATCTTCTTGGCCGCCACCTCGCCACGCAGCCAGTCGCCGATGCGCGACAGCCGCTGCGGCGACAGGCCCAGTTCGGCCGGCGCGGCGCTGGGGATGCCCTGGGCGCGGGCAGCCGGGCTCCAGCCCAGCGTGCTGCCGGCCAGCAGGGCGGCGCCGCCGGCCAGGGCGAGGCGGCGGCCGGGCTGGAAATCGGTTGAGGCGGCGGCGTGGAATGGCGCGGTGAAGGGCAGGGCAGGCAAGGCAGTCTCCGACTTTGGTTGTTGTCGGGCCATGGTCTGGCGTCAGCCGCAGGGCCGCAGTCGCCTGGGCGACCGGCTGGCTGCACGGCCGCTTGCAGGCCCGCTTCCACGAAGACAGAGCCCGCTGCGGGATGCTGCGGAGCCCGCGGCACGGCGGCCACTGGCACACTGCGCCGCCCGACCCACCTCTGGAGCCGCCCATGCCCCGCCTGAACCGCCGCCACCTGCTGCAAGCCGCCCTGGCCGGCACGGCGCCCGCCGCGCTCACCGCCGCGGCGCCGGCCGCCCTGGCCCAGGCCGGCTTCCCGTCCAAGCCGATCAAGTTCGTCGTCGCCTTTCCACCCGGCGGCGCCACCGATCTGGTCGGCCGGCTGATCGCCAGCAAGCTGCAGGAGAGCTGGGGCCAGAACGTGGTGGTCGAGAACAAGGCCGGCGCCAGCGGCATGATCGGCAGCGAACAGGTGATGCGCGCGCCGCCCGACGGCTACACCGCGCTGGTCACCATCACCACCCACATCCAGAACTCGGCCATCTTCGCCAAGGTGCCGTACGACCCGCTGAAGGACTTCGAGCCGGTCTCGCAGATCTGCCTGTCGTACCTGGTGCTGGTGGTCAAGCCCGACTTCCCGGCCAACAACCTGAAGGAGTTCATCGCCCATGTGAAGGCCAACCCGGGCAAGGTCAGCTTCGGCTCCTTCGGCACCGGCTCGTCGTCGCACATCGTCGGCGAGACCTTCGCCCGCAAGGCCGGGCTGGACCTGGCCCATGTGCCCTACAAGGGCTCGGCCCTGATGCTGACCGACCTGCTGGGCGGCCAGATCCCCTGCGCCTGGGCCGATGTGAGCACCGCCACCCAGCACATCGCCGCGGGCAAACTCAAGCCGCTGGCCGTGACTGGCGAGCGCCGCGCGCCGCTGCTGGCCCAGGTGCCCACGCTGCTGGAACTGGGCTTCCCGGGCTTCGAGCCGCTGGGCTGGGTGGGCATCCTGCTGCCGGCGGGCACGCCCAAGCCCATCGTCGACAAGTACTCGAACGAGATCGTGCGCATCGTCAAGCTGCCCGAGGTGCGCGCCCGCCTGTACGAGCAGACGCTGATGCCGGTGGGCGACAACGCCGCCTCGTTCGCCCGCACCCTCAAGCGCGACAAGCAGCTGTGGCAGAACATCGTCACCGCGGCGGGCATCAAGCCGCAGTGACGGCGTCAGCCAGCGTTCGGGTCAGTCGGCGTACACCCCGGCCGACTTGATCACCGGGCCCCAGCGCTCGGTCTCCTGCTTCAGCCAGCTGCGCAGGCCCTCGGGCGTGAGCTTGGCGTCGGGCACGAACTCGGCGCCCAGCTCGGTCATGCGCTGCACCACCGTCGGGTCCTTCAGCGCCGCACGCAGTGCGGCGGCGAACTTCTCGGTGGCGTCCTTCGGTGTGTTCTTCGGCGCGTAGATGCCGTGCCACACCACCACCTCGAAGCCCTTGAGGCCCTGCTCGGCCAGCGTGGGCGCGTCGGGCAGCACCTTGATGCGGCTGGCGGTGGTGACGCCGAAGAACTTCACCGTGCCGGCCTTGATGTGTGGCGTGGTCTGGGTGGTCTGGTCGCACAGGATGTCGACCTGTCCGCCCAGCAGCGCTTGGAAGGCCGGGCCGGTGCCCTGGTAGGGCACGGTGGTCATGTCCACGCCCACGGCCTGGCGCAGCACCATGCCGCACAGGTGGCTCACCGCGCCCAGGCCGGCATGGGCCAGGTTGATCTTGTCGCCCTGGGCCTTCATGTAGGCCAGCAGCTCTGGGAAGTTGTTGGCCGGCAGGTCCTTGCGGCCCAGCAGCGTCATCGGCACGTCGATCACCTGGCTGACATGCTCGAAGTCGGTCTGCGGGTTGTAGGGCAGCTTGCGGTAGAGCGCCGGCGCGGTGGCCATGCCGTTGTGGTGGATCAGGTAGGTGTAGCCGTCGGGCGCGGCCCGCATCACATGGCCGGCGGCCAGCGTGCCGCCGGCACCGGCACGGTTTTCCACCACCACGGTCTGGCCCAGGCTCTTGGTCATCACGCCGGCCAGGGTGCGGGCCACGATGTCGGTGGGCCCGCCAGCAGCGAACGGCACGACCAGGGTGATGGCCTTGGTGGGGTAGCCCTGGGCCAGCGCCAGCGGCGCGGTGAAGGTGGCCAGGCTGGTCAGGGCGACCAGCGCGAGGCGGCGGGCGAAGCGCACGGATGTGGACATCATTCACTCGGTCGTTGGGGGCCGCCAGTGTGCCGGCGCTCGGGCGTCCGCGGCATGCCAACAATCCCCAGGTCCGGCGGCCCGGACGGCCGCTGCTCAGCGGCGCAGGTAGAACTCGCCGACCGTCTGGTCGTACAGCGCGGGCACCTGCTCATGGCCGACCGACTTGGCCAGCTCCACGACCTGGTTGCGCACGGTCCGCAGCATCCGGTCGACGCTGACATCGGGCTTGTCCATCTCCTTGAGCAGCACCCGCGTGAACAGGCCGTTGGGGTTGCTGTCGCGCTCGCCCAGACGGTCCAGCGCCTGCTGGCCGGCACCGGCGGAGAACATGACCATCTGTCCGGTGGCGGCGGTGGTGGGGGCCAGCCCCCGGCCGCCGAGCGTGCGCCCGGCGCTGCGGAACGGGTTGTCGCGGCAGGCGTCGACGATGGCCAGCGCAAAGCGGGCCTTGCGTTCCTGCAGGTCATCGAGCACCTTCTGCAGCAGGAGCGCATCGTCGCGCACCTGGTCTTCGGCCTCACCGCGGATGTCGGTGGGCAGCAGGTAGTTGGCCCCGGACAGCTGCACGCCATGGCCGGCAAAGTAGAACAGCACCTCATCCCCGCCCTGGATCTCGGCCTTGAAGGCGCGCAGCTCGTCCTTCATGGCGCGCTCGCCCAGGTCGGTGCGCAGGCGCACCTTGTAGCCGGCACGGCCCAAGGCATCGGCCATGGCGCGTGCATCGGTGCGTGCGTTCTGCAGCTTGGCCACCGATTGGTAGACGTCGTTGCCGATCACCAGCGCCAGCCGCCTGGCCTGCGTGGTCGGGGCTGCCGCCGCGGTGGGCTTGGGTGGCGGTGCGGAAGCGGGCGCCGCGGCTGCCACCGCAGGGCGCGATTTCAACTCGTCGCGCAGCCGTGCGATTTCGGCGGACAGCCGGGCCAGGTCCGCAGCCGAGACACTGGGCTGGGCCGCGACCTGCACGGCCTGTGGTGGGGTGGCCATGGCGCCTGCCGACACGGCAGCCTGTGGTGGGGGCGCAGGCGCAGGCGCAGGCGTGGGAGCCGGCACACGGCTGCGCTCGCTCGCCTGGGCCATCTGGCGAATCCGCTCTGCGATTTCGGCGTCGCTGACTTGGGCAGGCGCCGCCGCCGGCCTGTTCGGCGCGGCAGCGGGCGCTTCCCGCGGCTGCGACCCCGCCATGCGGCGGATCTGCTCCTCCACATCCTTGGGCGGTGGCTCGAATGCGGCGACGCGGTCCGGCTTGTTCTTCTTGAGCGCGCCTTCCTCCAGCGCATACACATACGGGCCGAGGAACTGTTGCAGCCGGCCGATCCAGGGGTGTGTCTGCCCTGCACGCCAGGCATCGCGCATCTTGGAGGGCGACAGGTCGGCACCATCGGTGCGGATGAAGACTTCCGCCCGCACGAAGGCCCCGCGGTGCTGCGTCACCGTCACTTCGGCCAACAGCATCGGACCCGACATGCGGGAGGCATCGGCACTCTCGATGCCCCGGTGCATGCCGGCCCACCAGTCGCTGGCGTCCGGCTTGGGCAGCTCGCTGGGGAACAGGCGCGAGCAGCGGGTGAACAGCTCGTTGGACCGCGTGAAGTACCGGTTCACATTGAACGCACCGGGATGCAGCTTCTCGCAGGGCGATGTCCATTCCGCCGGCAGCATGGCATGGCGGATGAACAGGTAGGGCATGCGGGCCTGCGGCTCCACGTCGCGCAGGGTGACCACGCGGAAGTCGTTCCCGCCGTGGTTCATGTCGGCGACTGCCGTCACCCGCCAGCGCGCCTCGGGCAGCGGAATGTCGTAGCCGCGCCCGGTGGGCATGGCCTGTTCCAGCACCTGGCCCACCACGGGTTGCGCCGCCGCCGGTCCAGCGGCCGCCATGCAGCATGCCGACACCAGCGCCCCAAGGATCCGGAGAACGCTGCGCATCACTCCACCACGAACTGCAGCTGCCGCTCGGCCGTGCGGCCCAGCGTGTCCTGGATCTCGACGAACAGCCGGTGCGCACCCTTGGGCAGCTGGGCCTCGGCCACATCGATGCCGTCGGCCGTCACGCGCGATGCGGCGGTGATGCGGCCGGTGATGTCCAGCCGGAAGCTGCCGTAGCGCACCCGCAGGCTGTCGGGGCGGATGGCCGCCGGGGCCACGGCCTCGAAGCGCAGGTGGATGCGCGTCGGCGAAGCCACCGCGCTGGTCAGGCTGGGCGCCAGCAGGTTGATGCGCGGGGCATCCGCAGCCGGCACCGCGCGCGTGGCGGGTGCTGTCGGCGCCGCCTGCGCGGCCGCAGCCTCGGCCTCGCTGACCAGCCAGTGGGCCTGCACGGCCGGACTCAGGGCCCATCCCGCCCAGACGACCCAAGGCAGACGTTTCATGGTGTCGGCTCCATGGCGACGATGCGCACACGACGGTTGTCGGGTGATTCGGGGCGGGCTGGGTCGAGCAGTTCGCTGGCCCCCTTGCCTTCGGCCTGCAGCCGGTCGACCGTCACCCCCTGGGTTTGCAGGAAGTCGGCCACTGCACGCGCACGCCGGGCCGACAGGTCGTCGTTGTAGGCTGCGGCGCCCTTGGCATCGGTGTGGCCCTGCACCTTGAAGCGCGTGGCCACCAGCCGTGGGCTGTTCATCGCCTCGGCCAGGCGTTGCAGCTGCGGCCGGCTCGCTGCCTGCAGCCGCGCCGAGTCGAAGTCGAACGGGACCACCAGATCGATCTGCCGCACCACCGGGACCAGGTTGCGCAGCCCGCGGGTGGTGGTGGCTGGGCGGGTGGCCAGCTGTTCGACCATCTCGTCCACGGTGCGCTCGGCAGGGGGCGCCGTGCCGTCCGCGGCCATGGCCGCCGGTGTGGCCAGTGCCAGGGCCATGGCGGCCCGGGCCAGCGTGTGCAACAGGCTCATGGCAGCTCCTCCAGGGACAGCAGTCGCGCGCCGAACGCCTCGGATTGGCCGCGCACGCCGCTGCCGGTGAAGAAGTCGATCAGGGCGCCGCGACCGGCCAGATCATTCAGCGCGAACGTGAAGGGCGCGGCGGCGGTGGCCGGCGCGGTGCGCAGTGCGGCCAGGTCACGCGGTGTGTCGGTCACCAGCACCAGCAGGTGGTCGGTGCCCGCCGGGCCCTGGGCCAGCAGGCGCCAGTCGGGCCGCGGCAGTGTGAGCGGTGCGTTGGCGCGGATGCGGTTGTCGGTGTCCAGCGCATTCGGAAACAGCAGGTAGAAGCTGCGGCGGTCGCTGCCCAGCATCACCAGGTAGACATGCCCGGCGTGGCTGGCGCGCACCGTCATCTCCAGGGCGTCCTGGCCGATGCGCAGCGACGGCTGGCTCAGCGCCACCTCCACCTTGCGCCGGGGGTTGCGCTGGGCGGACAGCTCCTGCAGCGTGGCCAGCGACGCCAGCGCCGGGGACGGGGCGGGCACCGCGGCAGGGCCTGCGGGTGCGGCGTGTGGCTGCGCGGCCGGGCCCGCGGCGGCCTGGGTGGCGGGGGTGTCCGCCATGGTGATGGGTGCCGGGATCGGGGTCGGCGTCGTGGATGGTGCCGGGACGGTGGCCACGGGTGGCGCGGCTTGGGTGGGTGGGCGGCTCACCGCCACTGGCACGAGGTTGCGGTTGCCGGTCACGGTGATGTGGTGTGGCAGCAGGTCGCGGAACGGCTGGAGCTTCTGCTCCAGCAGGCGCTGTGCGCACTGCTCGACTTCGCGGATCGACACCGCGCCCGAGCCGTCCAGGTCGCCCGCCCGGCCCAGCAGGCAATCGCGCACGCTCTGGGTGGCCAGACCGCCGTGCACGGCGTCGTCGAAGCTGACTTCGTCGGCGCGCGACGAGGTGATCTGCACGAAGTTCTCGCTCAGCGCACCCAGGCGGGTGGCTTCGGCCAGCAGGCTGCGCGTCTTCAGGTTGCGCGGCTGGCTGCAAGCTTCAGCGTCGGCGCCGCCCTTGAGGAAGAACTTCGCGGTCAGCGCACCGCTGGCGATGGACCGGGTGGCCGCCCGGGATCCCGACACCCCGTCGGAGTGGCAGGCATCGAAGAGCACCACCACCTTGTCGGCCACCTCGCTGATGCGGCGGGTGTGTCTGGCGATCTCTTCGTTGGTGATGGTGCCGCGGTCGTGGGCCAGCAGGCCTTCCATGCAGCCCTGGCGCTGTGGCTCGAACCACCGGGTGCCGTGGCCGGAGAAGTAGATGAGGACGCGGCTGCCTTCGGCGGCCTGGGTGGCCAGCGTCTCCAGCGCGCGCAGGATGTTGGCCTTGGTCGCCTGCTCGTCCCGCAGCACCGTGGTCTGGGCCGCCGGGATGCCCATGGCCTGGGCGATGCGCTGCGCGCTGACCAGGTCGGCCGCCACACCGGCCAGCGGCGGCACGTCGGGGGATGCATAGGTCGACACGCCGACGATCAGCGCGCTGCGCGTGGGCATGGCCTGCACCGCCGTGCAGAGCGCCAGCGCCCAGCACACGGCCCACCACCCCAGCAGCGATCGTCGCATGTCGTCCCTCTTCGGCATTCGGAGGTGATCGGCATGCAGCCACGGAACTTGAGCCGCGCCTGGGCGGCAGCGCATCGGACGCGTGCGCCGCCTGGGCGCCGTTCAGCGGCGGATCAGGCGGTCCGCTCTGCAGCCAGCAGGCGGGCGACGCTGGCCATGTCGTGCGCAATCGCGTCGGCCCCGGCGGCCTGCAGCCGGCCGGCCGGCGTCATCGCCGCAAAGCCGATGGCGCGCATGCCGGCGGCCTTGGCGGCGGTCACGCCGGTGGGTGTGTCTTCCACGACGGTGGTGCGCTCCGGTGCAGCGCCCAGGCTGCGGGCGGCCAGCAGGAACAGGTCGGGCGCGGGCTTGGGGTGCTGCACATCGTCGGCGGTGAAGATGCGGCCGGCGAACCGCGGCAGCAGCCCGGTGTGGCCAAGCGTGAAGTTCACCTTGGCATGGTTGCCGTTGGACGCGACGCAGTACGGCCGATGCAGCCCGTCGAGCACGGCCTCGACGCCGGGCACGCTGGTCAGCCCGGCACGGAAGGCGGCGCGGGTGCGGCGGCCCATCTCGGGCAGGAAGTCGGCGGGCAGTTCGCCGCCCAGCAGGGCTTTCAGCTGCACCAGGCCGTTGGCCATCGACATGCCGATGAAGCGGTCGACCGCCTCCTCGAACGGCAGCGCCACGCCGTGCTCGGCCAGCATGTCGACCACCACCTGGTGGGTGAGGCGCTCGCTGTCGACCAGCACCCCATCGCAGTCGAAGATGACCACCGGCGCGTCAGGCCGTGCCGCGCACCCAGGCCAGCGTGTCGTCCAGGGCCAGCGCCGTCTTGGCCAGCAGCTCGTCGATCTGCGCCTCGGTGATGACCAGCGGCGGCGAGAAGGCGATGATGTCGCCGGCCAGCACCCGCAGGATCAGGCCATGGGCCTGGGCGCGCTTGACCAGGTAGGCGCCGACGCCGCGCTTGGGATCGAAGGGTTTGCGGCTGGCCGGGTCGGCGGCCAGCTCCAGCGCGCCGATCAGGCCCAGGCCGCGGGCCTCGCCCACCAGCGGGTGTTCGGCAAACTGCCGCAGCCCGGCCTGCAGCCGCGGCGCCACCCGCTGCACATGGCCGATGATGTCGTCGTCGGTGTAGATGCGCAGGGTTTCCAGCGCCACCGCGCAGGCCAGCGGATGGCCGCTGTAGGTGTAGCCATGGCCGAAGGTGCCGACGCTGGCGCTGGCATCGGCCACCACCTGGTAGACCGCATCGCTCACCATCAGCGCCGACATCGGCACGTAGGCCGAGGTCAGCATCTTGGCCACCGTCACCATGTCGGGCTGCAGGCCGAACACATTGGTGCCGAAGGGCTGGCCCAGGCGGCCGAAGCCGGTGATGACCTCATCGGCGATCAGCAGGATGTCGTGCTGCTTCAGCACCGCCTGGATGCGCGGGAAGTAGCCGTCCGGCGGGATGACCACGCCGCCGGCGCCCTGCACCGGCTCGGCGATGAAGGCGGCGATGGTGTCGGCGCCCTCGGCGGCGATCAGGTCCTGCAGTTCCTGCACCAGGCGGTCAACGAACTGGGCCTCGGTCTCGCCCGGCTTGCCGTTGCCGTAGAAGTGCGGTGCGCTCACGCGCAGCACGCCGGGCAGCGGCAGGTCGAAGTGCTGGTGCATCGTCGGCAGGCCCGACAGCGACGCGGCGGCGGCGGTGACGCCGTGGTAACCCTTCTGCCGCGCGATGATCTTCTTCTTGGCCGGCCGGCCGCGCGCGTTGTTGTAGTAGCGGACCAGCTTGAAGGCGGTGTCGTTGCTCTCCGAGCCGGAGTTGGCGAACAGCACCCGGCCGCGCTGCAGCTCGGGCGTGGGCGCCCAGGCCATCAGCGTCTTCACCAGCTCGGTGACCGGCCCGGGCACCTTGCCGCTGAATGCGTGGTAGTACGGCAGCTGCAGCATCTGCCGGTGGGCGGCGTCGGCCAGGCGCCGCTCGCTGAAGCCCAGCGAGGCGCACCACAACCCGGCCATGCCTTCCAGGTAGCGCTTGCCGTGTTCGTCGACCACATGCACGCCATCGCCCTGCACGATCACCAGCGGTCCGTCCTGCTCCAGCTGGCGCAGCTGGGTGTACGGGTGCAGGTGGTGGGCGATGTCGCTGCGGCCGGCGGCGGTGACGTCAGGTGCGGCAGTGGTGGTCATTGCACGGAGATGTTGATCGGCATGCCGTCGATGATATGCCGCGGTTTCTGCTTCCGGTTCGGGTCCGAAGCGGCTGTTGCCTGGCCTGGTTGTCGCGCCAGCCTGGCGCGCTTCAGTGCGGTTCGATCAAGTTCAGCACCTGCACGAAGCCCGCCTGGTCACCGACGACAGCGCATCGTCCATCCGCTGAAACGGCCACTGCCGTGACGGCCGCGTCGCAGGCATGGCGGGCGATGGCCGCTTGTGCGGTGATGTCATGCAGCTGCACCTCATCATGCACTGCAGCCAGGACATGGAGCCCATCGGCCAGCAGCACGAGCTGGGTGACGGATGCCCCGCAGGCCCATTGCGCCGTCATGTGCCCCAGGCCCAGGTCCCAACGCCGCAGGAACCCGTCGTGGTATCCGATCAGCACGGCCTGCCCGCCAGGCAACGCGCAGATGGCCAGGATGGTGCCCCCCGGGCCGTCAAGCCGGCGCGGCGCACTGCCTGGCTCGGTTGACCAGCAGATCGGCGCCTCGCCCTGGGTCCACGCCAGCACGTAGGGTCCGCCGGCCACCGCCACGCCACAGTCCAGGTAGGTGTTCAAGGGTCCGCCGAAGCGTCCATGGAAGACGCTGAGCGCGCCGTTCCCGTCGGCACTGTCAAGCTGATCCAGCTCGTACACGATGTCGACGGTTTCGCCATGCTGCCCGGCGCAGGACTCCAGCAACACGACCGGCACCGCATCACCGCGCACCACGAGGTGGGCGCACACGTCCGCGCTGTCCTGGAGCCAGTGCAGGTCGCCGTCATCGCCGATCCTCAACAGACCGCGATTCCAGGCGTCGCTGCAATCGGCCGGCCTCATCCACGGCCATGCCGGAAGCGCGACAACCGGCGTCGGCATCCAGGCATCGCCGTCGGGCTGCCAGAGCACGCCTTCGGCGCTGTCATCCAGCCAGTCAACATGCACGCCGTCCCAGCCGCTGACCGGCGCCAGCACGCACCTGTCGCCGGTGACGAGGTCGACCAGGCAGGCACCCGCCCCGCTGTTGCCCGTCACCAGGACACGCCGGCCATCTTCCAGCAGATGCAGGCGCTCGATCTCTGCAGGCCTGTGCGCGACGCGGACGACGTGCAGGCAACAGCCATCCGGCAGCGACCAGATCCGACAGGTGCCGTCACGCGACGCAGTCAGCGCTCGGCGGCCGTCACGCGACACCACCGCGCCGACCACGTCGCCATCGTGCCGGCTCTGCCGGGCGACTGGCGCGCGGCGTGCAAGGTTCCAGAGCTGCACCGTTCCGTCCAGTGAACAGCTGATGGCACGGGTGCCGTCGGCGAGTGGTCGCACCCGGATGATGGCTGGCGCTTGCCCGTCCAGCGTGGCTTCCACACAGGCGGACTGCACATTCCAGAGTGTCAGCCCCCGCTCCGCCGGGTGCCACAGGAGGGCGTGCCGGCCATCTGGCAGCCAGGTCGCCTCCATGGCGCCCGCATTGGGGAACGCCTGGCAGAACGGATCGGCATCCCCGGCCAGCGTCACCATCACCAAGCGCGAACGGGTCAGCAACAGGAACCGGTTGCCATCTGGCGACGTGACGGACTGGCCCTCGTCGGCATGGAAGAGGCGGCTCTCCGGCATGGCCAGCAGCAGGCGTTCCTGATGATCTTCGGACAGCAGACGCAGGCCGCCATCGTCGACAGTCTCCGTCGCGCGGTCCATCGGCGCACCGTGTTGCCAGGCCAGGGCGCGCAGTCCCGTCGGCAGCCACAAGACCCACGGCGTGTGGTCGCGCGGCACGCGTCCGATGCGGGCGACCTGGCCTGCGCCGGGCAGACAGGCGTACAGGTGGTCCGAGTAGGGCCCCACACGGATGAGCACGCGTTCGTCCTGTGGGTCGATCGCCAGGACCTGGCACGGGTCGTCGGCATCGAATCCGCTTTCACCGGCCACGAGCATCGGTCGGTGCGCCCCATTCTCGAGATCGAGCCAGGTCATCGGCTCGGTGAGGTCGTTGGCATGCCACACCGCGGCGCGGCCCGAGGGGCTGACGACAAGTTGATGCGGTCCCGGCGCGGCCGCCACCGAGACTGGCAGCGCAAGGCAACGGCGCGTCAGGTCGAGCAGGACTGGGGCCGATCCCTCCGCCGCAACCAGTGCCCTGCGATGTCCCGGCACATCGTGCAGTTCAGGCGGCCCCTCGGTCCACGAGCCCACGCACGCCAGGGCCCCGAGCGGCTCCACCGTGCCCTGCCAGGCCTGCAGCGACGCATCGTCGCCGCGGCACCAGCACACGATCTCCTGCTCACCCGGCAGGAGCGTCAGGCGCTCGGTCATGCCCGCCACATCGACCCGCCCGCGCACCCGCAACTCGTCGCCGGCCGCCAGGTGCCAGACCGCATGCTCGGTGCGCACGAGGATTCCGCGATCCGCCGCCAGCGGGATGACCTGTTGGATCACGGCCTCGACATCGACGCGGGCGAGCCTGGCCAGGTTCTCCGGAACACCCAGCAGTTCGACGGCCGTGTCCGCCCAGACCACGAGGCGTCGCTCACCGGCCACCAGCAGCGGGCCGTCATGGGGATGGCCGTGTGCATGGCGCTGTGTGCCGACCACGGCGCCCGGTGCCGTCAGCGCGGCGATGGCCGGCACAAGCCGGCCGGTGCGCTGCAGCGCCACGTGAGCCGACGCGGCCAGCCCGGCCAATGCCGGGTGTGCATGGCCGCCCAGCCGGCCGTACAGCTGCGCCGCCAGGTCATCCGGCCGGAATTGCAGTGCGTACATCGACAGGATCAGTGCCAGCCGCAACTCCGCGACCGCAGGGTCGTCGGCCACCAGCGCGCAGTCCGACAGCACATCGGCCAGGCGCGTGGCGGTGTGATCGCCCGCCGGGCTGACCGTGGCGGCAACGCGCGCACGCAGCCAGTCGAAGTCCACCAGCAGGGCGCGCAGGCGCGCCGCATCCCCGGCTTGCACGCAGTGCCAGCCGAACCACTTCCAGGCCAGCGGGTGCGGCAACGCGAGCGGGTCGCCCCAGGCCTGCAGCAGGCGTCGATGCACCGCCGTTGACGTTCCCGGCGCGCGCTCGAGCCGTGCGCCCAGGGCGCGGTGGACCATCATGTGCAGCTGCACGCTGCCCGACTGTCGATCCCAGCGCACGAGGCTGAGCGTGTCCAGCGGCCGGAGCACGTCCTCCTCGAGGTCGAAGTCGTCCAGCCCCCAGAGGTCCGCCAGCAGGCGCATGGCGATCGGGGTGTTCTCGGGGAAGATCGACAGCTCCGCCGCCTGGCGCGACAGCCCGCCGCCGGGCTGCATGCGTTCGGCCAGGTCCAGACCCACGTCCACGGAACGCGCCACTGCAGCATTGCGGGCCTGCGAGTCGCGCCGGTCGAAACCCAGCACGCCTTTGCGATCGAGCAGTGTGGACGCGAAGTCGATGCACTGGCGCAGCGTGCCGCGTCCGCGACGGTGTTCCTCCCGCAGCCGCGCCGCGGCGAGCTCCAGCAACAGCGGCCAGCACCCGAGCGCCTGCGCCAGCGCACGCAGCGCGTCGCGGGCCGGCGTGTCGACCTCGAATCCGCGCCCGAGCAACTCGGCGGCCTCCGGCACGGACAGCTCGTCGACCTCCACCTCGCACCATGCATCGGTGGACAGCGACTGCACCAATGCGCGGTGGCGGGTGGTGACCAGGAACCGCGGGCCCTGCCACGCGAGGAAGGGCTCGAGGTCATCGGCGCGCCACACATCGTCGACGACGACCAGGCACCGCCGTCCCTTCAGCGCCTTGGCAAGCGCCGAGCCGAGCGACGCCACGCCGGAGACAGCTGCCGGTTCGCCGGTCACCTGCACGTGCAGGTCGCCCAGGATCCGCAGCAGGTCTGGCGCTTCGCCGAGTGAGGTCCAGAGCATGCCGTCTGGGAAGGCGTCGACCGAACGCGCGTCGTGGCAGGCCAGCAGCGCGAGCGTGGTCTTGCCGAACCCGCCCGCGCCCTGCACGCATGTGTGCAGGGCGGCGCTGCCTGCCTGGCCGAGCAGGCCGGCCCGGATGGCTTCGACGAGATGCGTGCGCGGCACCAGACCCGCCGGCAGGGGCGGGACGTTGTAGAGGCGACCGCTCAGTCCGCTGCGCAGGACGGCAGCCAGCACCAAGGTGCACAGCTCGTCTTGCGTGTGGAAGAAGCTCGCGGTCTTCTCGGTGCCGAGGTGCTGGCGAAAGCGGTTGAGCTTGGCGCCACCGTCCCCCCGGCCCGTCAGGTGATCCTGAAAGGCTGCAGGCCAGGTTGTGCAGGTGTCCGGATGCGCGAAGAACAACAACTTGCGCAATCCCGATGCCTCGGCCTGCAGGTACTCGAGGTGGGTGATCGAGAGGCCGTCCGGGTTGCCGTGCTCTGCCGGAGGCTCATAGCCATAGCGCCACGCGTACAGACCGACGAGCAGGTCGCATCCAGCCACGTCGCGCCGGCACAGGTCCAGTGGGCGCTCGTCCGAAGCGGTGTAGGCCTCCATGCGCACGGTGAGAAGACCTGCCCTCTCCAGCGCGCGGAACACCGCCTCACGGTGTTCCTTGAGGTCTTCCAGCGTCGAGGACAGGTAGACGCGCAGGGGCTGCATGCGGGAGTGGAGTGGTGACGCACCTGACCGGTGTTCGGTGCGTTGGTTCGCTGCTGCCCTGGCGCGGTCTTCAAGGTTGGCGCCCCGGCGTCACCTGCGCGGTCACGTCCGCTGGCCGCAAGCCCGGCCCGCGGACCGATGCGCCATCACGCCTGCTTGGCCGCGTAGCCCAGCACCGCCTTGACTTCCAGGAACTCGCCGAAGGCGTGCTCGCCCCACTCGCGGCCGTTGCCCGATTGCTTGAAGCCGCCGAACGGCGCCATCAGGTCGGGGGCGGCGCTGTTGATGTTGACCTGGCCGGCGCGCAGGCGGCTGGCCACCTTGCGGGTGGCCTCGGCGTCGGCGCCCGACACGTACGCGGCCAGGCCGTAGGGCGTGTCGTTGGCGATCGCCACCGCCTCGTCCACCGTGTCGTAGCCCAGGATGGTCAGCACCGGGCCGAAGATCTCCTCGCGGGCCACCGTCATCTGGTTGTTGACGCCGGCCAGCACCGTGGGCTTCACGTAGTAGCCGGTGTCCAGGCCCGCGGGCTTGCCGACGCCGCCGGCCACCACGGTGGCGCCTTCCTCGATGCCCTTGGCAATCAGGCCCTCGATCTTGTCCCACTGGTTGCGGCTGATCACCGGGCCCAGGGCGGCGCCGCTGTCGGGCGCGCCCACGGTGGTGGCCTCGGCGGCGGCCTTGGCGGCGGCCAGGGCCTCGTCCATGCGGCTGTTGGGCACCAGCATGCGGGTGGGGGCATTGCAGCTCTGGCCGCTGTTGTTCATCACGCCGCGCACGCCGGCGGTCACGGCCTTCTGGAAGCCGGCGGCATCCAGGTCGGGCAGGATCAGGTTGGGGCTCTTGCCGCCCAGCTCCTGGTGCACCCGCTTGACGGTGGGCGCCGCATTGCGCGCCACCTCGATGCCGGCGCGCGTGCTGCCGGTGAAGCTGACCAGGTCCACCTCGGGGTGGCTGGACAGCGCCGCGCCCACGGTCGGGCCGTCGCCGTTGACCAGGTTGAACACGCCGGCCGGCACACCGGCGGCATGCAGGATCTCGGTCCAGATCTGGGCCGAGAACGGGCTCAGCTCGCTGGGCTTGAGCACCATGGTGCAGCCCACGGCCAGCGCCGGCGCCACCTTGCAGGCGATCTGGTTGACCGGCCAGTTCCAGGGCGTGATCAGGCCGCAGACGCCGATCGGCTCCTTGGCCAGCAGGGTGGTGCCGCGCTGCTCGGAAAAGCGGTAGTCCTTCAGCACGTTCAGCGCGGTGGTCAGGTGGCCCACGCCCATCGCGGCCTGGGCCTTCTGGCTCAGCACCGCCGGCGCGCCCATTTCCTCGGTGATGGCCGCGGCCATGTCGGCGTAGCGCTTCTTGTACTCGTTGATGATGGCTTCCAGCAGGGCCACGCGCTCGGCCACGCTGGTCTGGCTGTAGCTGGCGAAGGCGGCGCGGGCGGCCTTCACCGCGGCGTCCACGTCGGCGGCGCTGCCCATGCTGATGCGGCCGGCCACGGCTTCGGTGGCGGGGTTGGTCACGTCCAGCGTCTTCGGGGTGACGGGGTCGATCCAGGCACCGTTGATGTAGAACTTGAGGTAGTCGCGCATGGCAGTCTTCCAGAGAGGGGTTGGGGCGGCGTCGCCGGGCCGACCGGCACGGTGCCAGCCTTGGCGGGCCGGGTCTGTTGCCTGGGCGACACACGGCCGGGGGCCGGAGGATCGACGATGATCGGCCAGTCTGCCACGCCGTCCATGATCTGCCCGCCCCCGTCTCCGCCGACCCTGCCCGCTGCACGTCCGCAGGATCTGCCCGCCGTTGACCGCCTGCTGCGCCAGCCCCCGGTGGCGGCCCTGGTGCAGCAGCACGGCCACAGCCTGGTGGCCGACCAGGCGCGCGGCCTGCTCGACGGCCTGCGCCGCCAGGCGCTGGACGGCAGCCTGCCGCCCGCCGCGGTGCAGCCTGATTCACTCGCCCAGGCGCTGGCCGACCGGGTGGCCGCCCGGCTGGCGCCGCGGCTGCGGCCGGTGCTCAACCTCACCGGCACGGTGGTGCACACCAACCTGGGCCGCGCCCTGCTGGCCGACAGCGCCCTGGCCCACCTGCTGGCGGTGATGACCGGCCCCAACAACCTGGAATACGACCTGCACAGCGGTGGCCGCGGCGACCGCGACAGCGTGGTCGAGGAACTGCTGTGCACGCTGACCGGCGCCGAGGCCGCCACCGTGGTCAACAACAATGCCGCGGCGGTGCTTCTGACCATCGCCGCGCTGGCCGGCGGCGGGCGTGAGGTGATCGTCTCGCGCGGCGAACTGGTGGAGATCGGCGGCGCCTTCCGCATGCCCGACGTGATGGCCAGCGCCGGCGCCCGCATGGTGGAGGTGGGCACCACCAACCGCACCCATGCGCGCGACTATGCCCAGGCCATCACGCCGCAGACCGCGCTGCTGATGAAGGTGCACACCAGCAACTACATGGTGCAGGGCTTCACCGCCGCCGTCGATGAAGCCGAGCTGGTCGGCATCGCCCAGGCCCACGGCCTGCCGCTGGCCACCGACCTGGGCGCCGGCTCGCTGGTCGATCTGGCGCAGTGGGGCCTGCCGCGCGAGCCGCTGCCGCAGGAGAAGATCGCCGCCGGCTGCGATGTCGTCACCTTCAGCGGCGACAAGCTGCTGGGCGGCCCGCAGGCCGGCCTGCTGGTGGGCCGCCGCGCGGCCATCGAGCGCATCCGCCGCTGCCCGCTCAAGCGCGCGCTGCGCATGGGCAAGCTCCCGCTGGCGGCGCTGGAGGCCACGCTGATGCTCTACCTGCGGCCCGAACGGCTGGCGCAGGACCTGCCCACGCTGCGCCTGCTCACCCGCCCGGCCGAGGCCATCCGCGCCCAGGCGCAGGCGCTGCAGCCGCTGCTGGCGGCAGCGCTGGCGCCGCGCTTCGGCGTGGCGGTGGTCGATCTGCTGGGCCAGATCGGCTCCGGCTCGCTGCCGGTGGACCGGCTGCCCTCGGCCGGCCTGGCCATCGCGCCGGCGCAGAAGAAGGCCGCCGGCCGCGCGCTCGACGGCCTGGCCACCGCCCTGCGCGGCCTGCCGCTGCCGGTGATCGGCCGCATCCATGACGACCGCCTGCTGCTGGACCTGCGCTGCCTGGACGACAGCGCCGCCTTCACTGCCCAGCTGCCGGCCCTGCAGGCCGCGCTGGCCTGAGGGCGGCCGGGCACCCAGGCGATGATCGAAGGATTCAGGAGGGGAAACGGTCCCGGTGGGCCGGCCGGGCTTCAAACCCGGTGGGTGGCGCTCAGCGCTGCCGGGTGGGTTCGACTCCCATTCCCCTCCGCCAGGCGCGCTGCGCGGCCGGTCAGCCGCCGGCCCGGTTGATGGCCGCCACGCCCCCGTCTGCCGCCGGCCTGGGCCCGCGCGACCGGCTCGCGCTGGCCGCGGTGCTGCTGGCCGTGGCCCTGGCCACGCTCGATTCCACCATCGTCAACACCGCGCTGCCCGCCATCGCGGCTGATCTGAAGTCGCCGCCGGCCCAGGCCATCTGGGTGGTCAATGCCTACCAGCTGGCGGTGGCCGGCTGCCTGCTGCCGTTCGCCGCGCTGGCCGACCGCCTGGGCGCGCGCCGGGTGCACCTGGGCGGGCTGGTGGCCTACATGCTGGCCTCGCTGGGCTGCGCCCTGGCCGACAGCCTGACCGTCCTGGCCATCGCCCGGGCGCTGCAGGGCATTGCCGCGGCGGCGCTGATGAGCGTGAACATCGCGCTGATCCGCGCCATCTACCCGCCGCAGATGCTGGGCCGTGGCGTTGGGCTGAACGCGCTGGTGGTGGGCGTGTCCTTCGCCGCCGGGCCCACCATCGCCTCGCTGGTGCTGGCGGTGGCGCCCTGGCCGTGGCTGTTCGGCATCAACCTGCCGCTGGCCCTGCTGGCGCTGCTGGTGGCCTGGCCGGCGCTGCCGCGCAGCCACACCGCCGGCGCACCGCCCGATCCGCTGACCGCGCTGCTCACCGCGCTGTGCTTTGCCAGCCTGGTCGGTGCGCTGAGCGCCGCCACCCAGCGCCAGCCGCTGGTGGTGGTGGCGCCGTTGCTGGCGCTGACCCTGGGTGCCGGCGCGCTGCTGCTGCGCCGCCAGGCCGGCCATCCGGCGCCCATGCTGCCGGTGGACCTGCTGCGCCGGCCGATGTTCGCGCTGTCGATCTGCACCGCGGTGGCGTCGTTCTGCGCCCAGGGCCTGGCCTTCGTCAGCCTGCCGTTCTTCTTCGAGACGGTGCTGCACCGCGATCCGGTGCAGACCGGCTTCATGATGGCGCCCTGGGCCATCATGGTGGCGGCGATGGCACCGATCGCCGGCCGTCTGTCGGACAGCCAGGCACCGGGCCTGATGGGCGGCATCGGCCTGGTCATCCTCAGCGCCGGCATGGCCGCCATGGCCCTGCTGCCAGGGGATGCCTCGGTGCTGCGCATCACGCTGGGCATGGCGGTGTGCGGCCTGGGCTTCGGCCTGTTCCAGTCGCCCAACCTCAAGGCCATCATGTCGGCGGCGCCGCCGCAGCGCGCCGGTGGTGCCAGCGGCATGGTGGCGATGGCGCGGCTCAACGGCCAGGCCCTGGGCGCGGCCCTGGTGGCGCTGTGCTTCGGCATCGCTGGCAGCCAGGGGCCGGTGGTGGCCTTGGCACTGGGCGCCGGCTTTGCGGCGCTGGGCGCACTGTCCAGCGCGGCCCGGCTGTGGGTGCGCTAAGCCTGGCGCCGCGTCGCCAGCCAGATGCTGGGCAGGATCAGCGCCGCGCCGGCCGCGTGGTACCAGGCCGGCCGCTCGCCCAGCAGCAGCCAGGCAGTGAACGCGGCATACACCGGCCCGAGGTACAGCACCAGCGCGGTGGGCCCGGCGCCCAGCTCGCGCAGCATGAAGGAATAGGCCTGGTAGGCCAGCATGCCCGGCAGCACCGCGGCGGCCACCACCAGGCCCAGTGCGGGCCAGCTGAACGGCGGCGGCGTGACCAGGGCCAGCTCCAGTGCGGTGAAGGGCAGCAGCACCAGGATGCCACCGGCGGTGATGGCCACCAGCCGCTCGGCCGTGCCCAGCCGGCTGGGCCACAGCCGCAGCAGCACCGAGTAGGCCACCCAGCTGACGCCGGCGGCCAGCACCCAGCCGTCGCCGATGGTGAAGCGCACCGCCAGCAGGTTGCGCAGATCGCCCTTGGCGATGACGAACAGCACGCCGGCCAGCGCCAGTGCCACGCCCGCCACCTGGCTGGACGCCATGCGCTCGCCCAGCAGCACCGCGCCCACCACCGCGATGGCCACCGGCGTGGCCGCGTAGATCAGCGCGATGTTGGCCGACGAGGTGGTCTGCCCGCCGATGTAGACGAAGGCGCCGCAGATCCACATGCCCAGGCCGCCCAGCACCAGCAGCTGCTTCCATTCGGCCGCCAGCCAGGGCCGGCCGGCGCGGCGCAGCCCGGCCCAGGCCAGCGGCAGCATCAGCGCGAAGGCCAGGCTCCAGCGGCCCAGGGCCAGCACATGCGGCGAGATCACGCCTGACGCGGCACGGGCGATCAGGTAGTTGCTCGACCAGGCCAGCGGCACCAGCCACAGCAGGATGCGGGCGAAGCGCTGGCGGCGCAGGGCGGCGAGGTCGGCAGGCGTGTTCAAGGCGGGTCCGGAGAGGCGCAGCGCAGGATTGTCACTGCCGTGCTACCTTGCGGCCCCACCCGATCCCACCCGACACCGACAGGAGACCTCCCATGTTCGACACCGCCATCGCCGGCAGCCTGCCCAAGCCCGCCTGGCTGTCCGAGACCGGCAAGCTGTGGCCCCAGTGGCAGGCCCAGGGCGAGGCCCTGGCCCGCGCCAAGGCCGATGCCACGCTGCTGTGGATCAAGCTGCAGGAGGACGCCGGGCTGGACGTGATCGGCGATGGCGAGCAGAGCCGCCAGCACTTCGTGCACGGCTTCCTGGAGCAGGTGGAGGGCATCGACTTCGCCAACAAGGTCGAGATCGGCATCCGCAACGACCGCTACAAGGCCATGGTGCCGCAGGTGGTGGCGCCGCTGCGGCTCAAGGGCCGTGTGCACGCGACTGAGGCGCGCCTGCTGCGTGCCCACACCAGCAAGAAGATCAAGTTCACCCTGCCCGGGCCGATGACCATCGTCGACACCGTGGCCAACCGCCACTATGCCGACCGCGTGGCCATGGCCATGGCCTTCGCCGAGCTGCTGAACCAGGAGGCGCTGGCGCTGCAGGCCGATGGCGTGGACATCATCCAGTTCGATGAGCCGGCCTTCAATGTCTACCTGGACGAGGCCGCCACCTGGGGCGTGCAGGCGCTGGAGCGGGCGGCCCAGGGCCTGACCTGCACGACCGCAGTGCACATCTGCTACGGCTACGGCATCGAGGCCAACATCGCCTGGAAGAAGACCCTGGGCGAGGAGTGGCGCCAGTACGAGAAGGTGTTCCCCGCGCTGGCCGCCAGCCGCATCGACCAGGTCAGCCTGGAGTGCATCCACAGCCAGGTGCCGCCCGAGCTGATGGCCCTGCTCACCGGCAAGGAGGTGATGGTGGGCGTGATCGACGTGGCCAGCGATGTGGTGGAGACGGCCGAGGACGTGGCCGACACCATCGGCCGCGCGCTGCAGTTCGTGCCCAAGCACCGGCTGATCGCCTGCACCAACTGCGGCCTGGCGCCGATGCAGCGCGGCGTGGCCGAGGCCAAGTTGCGCGCCCTGGCCGACGGCGCGGCGCTGGCGCGCCAGCGCTACGCCTGAGAAGACAGGCCGGTCAGGGCAGCAGCTTGCGGCGCAGCGATTCCATGCGCTCGACGCGCCGGGCCGCCAGGAAGATCCAGCCGCCCAGGCTGGCCATGCCCAGCAGCGCGAAGGCCCCGGTCAGCCAGACCGACACGGCCGGACCGCCTTGGCGGCTGGCGATCACGGTGATCGCCAGGAAAATGACCGAGATGGCGAACAGGCCGATCAGGCGGTGGATGCGGTTGAGCTCGATCTCGTCAGGGGTGCGGGGGGGCATGGTGGTCTGCAGGCAGTGAGGAATCCAGCCTGCAGTGTGGCAGACCAGGCGTGGGCCCCGTGCTGGTGCGGTCAACGGCCGCCCACCGGCCGGCAAGATGCGCTCGCCAGCGTGCGCTGTTCGTGCGATCGCGCCGCCGGGCGGCGGCTGAACATGCGCTGGTCGCACCAGGGTTGTCTGAAGGCGGTGCGTCAGCCCGATCCCACACCCCAACTGCCGAGGCGACCCCATGACCGCCCACAACCCCACCGCCCATCCTGCCGCACCCGCCAGCTCGCATGTGCTGCGCTTCGACTCCTTGTTCCACCCCGGCCGCGGCGTGGCCGTGCCCTGTGATGCCAGCGGCCATGTCGACCTGGACACCTTGTCGGAACGGCTGCGCAATGCCTACCTCGGCGCGCGGGCCATGGTCGGCCGCGAATACGCCTGCCCCACGGTGCAGCAGGTGCACTGAAGGCCGCTGGCTAGGGCTGCGGCGGCCGGGCCGCGCAGGCGGCGCAGACGCAGCGCAGGCCGCGGTCCTGCGCCGGCACCAGCGCGATCACATCGCTGGAGAACGACGCGTTCACGCACCAGCAGGGTGGCGCGCTGCCGCCCTGGGCCGCCATGGCACAGGCATTGGGCTGGCCGCAGACCGGGCAGAGGTGGTCCAGGCGGGGTGCGTCCTGCGCGGGGGCGTCCATCGAGGGCCTCATTCGAGAAAGGTCCAGGTGTCGGCGCCGTCGAAGTGCCGCACGGTCACCGCCTGCACCATGGCGGGGTCGAAGTTGTTCAGGTTGACCCCGTGCTTGTCGCCGGGCTGGGGCGCCAGCGGTTCCCAGTGGGTGGCCACGCCGCAGGTGCGGCAGCGCACCGTGCGCAGCGTGCGGTCGCCCCAGATGTAGCTGTCGGTGTGCCCGGGGTGGCCGTCGATGGTGACGCTGCCCACGGCGAAGTAGGCCCACAGCCCGCCCAGGCGGCGGCAGATCGAGCAGTTGCAGCGGGTGGCCTTCTCGGGCCAGGCCGGCAGCGTGAGGCGCACTGCGCCGCAATGGCAGCTGCCTTGCAGCGGGCTGTCCGGGGCGGGTGTGGGCGGGGTGTCGGGCATGCGGGTCGGATCGGTGCCACGCAGGATATCGGCCGCCGCCCGCAACTGTCCACCCTCGTCGCGGCGCCCCCGGGTCTGCCCCTGTGCGGGCGGGGGGTGTCCAGCGTCTAGCATCGGCGACCGGCCACCCGGCCTTGCACCCCCAACAGCCCATGAACGACACCCACCTGATTCCCCTGCCGCGCCTGCAGGCGGCCATGCACCTGGTGGTGCGCGGCTTCGGCAGCAGCGCCGACGAAGTGGCCGCCGTGGCCGGCAACCTGATCGAGGCCAACCTCACCGGCCATGATTCCCACGGCATCGGCATGCTGCCGCGTTATGCCGACGCGTTCCTGCAGGGCGGCCTGCAACCCAACGCCGCCGTCAGCACCGAACTGGATGCCGGCGCCCTGCTGCGGCTGAACGGCAACCGCGGCTTCGGCCAGGTCATCGGCGCGCAGGCCATGGCGCTGGGCATCGAGCGCGCCAAGGCCCTGGGCACCTGCGTGGTGGCGCTGGGCAACAGCCACCACCTGGGCCGCATCGGTGCCTGGGCCGAGCAGGCCGCCGCCGCCGGCCTGGTGTCGATGCACTTCGTCAACGTGATCTCGCGCGGCATCGTCGCACCCTTCGGCGGCGCGGATGCCCGCTTCGGCACCAACCCGTTCTGCGCCGGCGTGCCGCTGACCGGCCGGCCGCCGGTGATCCTGGACTTCGCCACCAGCATGATCGCCCAGGGCAAGACCCGGGTGGCGATGAACAAGGGCGAGCTGGTGGACGACGGCTGCCTGATCGATGACCACGGCCGCCCCACCCGCGAGCCGCGCTTCACCGTGGTGCCGCCGTTCGGCGCGCTGCTGACCTTCGGCGGCCACAAGGGCTTCGGCCTGGCGATGATGTGCGAGCTGCTGGGTGGCGCCCTGGCCGCCGGCATGACGCAGCGCGATGCCGATGCCAGCCAGCGCCGGGTGCTCAACGGCATGTTCAGCGTGCTGGTCGACCCGGCGGCGCTGGCCGACCGCGCCGGCTTCGAGGGCGAGGCCCTGGCCTTCATCGACTGGGTGCGGGCCTCGCCGCCGCGCGAAGGCTTCGACGGTGTGTTGATCGCCGGTGAACCCGAGCGCGCCCACCGCGCCCGCCGCACCGTCGAGGGCGTGCCGGTGGATGCCACCACCTGGCAGGAGATCCTGGACGCCGCCACCAAGCTGGGCGTGGACGCCGCCGCGGTGCAGGCCACCGCGCTGGGCGGGTGAGGGCGCTGCAACGCGCCGCCGTGCTGGCGCTGGCGCTGTGCTTCGGCGCGGCCCAGGCCCAGCCGGGCGGCGACGAGGAGGTGCCCTTCATCACCACGCCCGACCGGGTGACGCTGGCCATGCTGCAGCTGGCCGGCGTCGGCCCGGCCGATAACCTGATCGACCTGGGCTCGGGCGATGGCCGCATCGTCATCACCGCGGCGAAGCGTTTCGGCGCCCGCGGCCTGGGTGTGGACCTGGTGCCCGACCTGGTGGCCCGCAGCGAGGCCAGCGCCCGCCAGGCCGGCGTGGCCGACCGAACCCGCTTCCGCGTGCAGGACCTGTTCGAGACCGACCTGGCCGGCTTCAGCGTCGTCACCATGTACCTGCTGCCCGAGGTCAACCTGAAGCTGCGCCCCCGGCTGCTGGCCCTGCCGCCCGGCACCCGGGTGGTGTCGCATGACTGGGACATGGGCGACTGGGCTGCCGACCGCACGCTGACGGTGGACGTGCCCGAGAAGGCCATCGGCCACGAGAAGCGCAGCCGCGTGCACCTGTGGGTGGTGCCGGCGCCGCTGCAGGGCCTGTGGTGCGGGCCGGGCGGTGTGTCGCTGCAACTGGCCCAGCAGTTCCAGCGGGTGAGCGGCACGCTGCAGCTGGGCGATGAGCAGCGGGCGGTGACGGGCCGCATCGACGGCGCCCGGCTGCACTGGCTGGCCGCCGGCAGCGACCAGGCCTGGCAGGCGCTGGCCGGGTCCGATGGTGCGTTGCAGCTGCAGGCGGTGCCATCTGGCGCAGGGCCGCAGGCGGGCCAGCGGTTGCGACGCGCG
The DNA here is from genome assembly GCF_005403045.1 of Pseudaquabacterium pictum. Taxonomy (GTDB): domain Bacteria; phylum Pseudomonadota; class Gammaproteobacteria; order Burkholderiales; family Burkholderiaceae_C; genus Pseudaquabacterium; species Pseudaquabacterium pictum. Next base: position 286,796 of record NZ_BJCL01000004.1, on the reverse strand, counting down.
GCAGGCCGAAGCTGCCCCGCCAGCTGAGGCTGGTTGCGAGTCAGCCTCCTGCGCGCTTGGCTCGGTGCCCCTCGGCCTGCAGCAGCGCCAGCACCCGATCGACATGATCGCCCTGCACCTCGATCACGCCGTCCTTGCAGGTGCCGCCGGTGCCGCAGGCGGTGCGCAGGCGCTTGCCCAGCGCGGCCAGCGCCACCGCATCCAGCGGCAGGCCACGCACCACCGTCACCGCCTTGCCGCCGCGGCCGCTGGTCTCGCGCCGCACCCGGGCCACGCCGTCACCGGCGGGTACGGCGGCGGCGCTGGCGCAGCGGCAGTCGGCCAGCGGCTGGCGGCAGGCCGGGCACATGCGGCCGCCCTCGGTGCTGTAGACCAGGCCGCCGGCGGGGTTCTTGCGCATCGAGGGCATGGCGCTACAGCTTGTGGATGGACAGCAGGAGGCTGGTTTCGCTGCTGGCGATGCCGCTGATCAGCCGGATGGCGCTGAGCACCCGGTCGAAGGCCTCCAGCGATTCGGCCTGCAGCTCGGCCACGATGTCCCAGCGGCCGTTGGTGGTGTACAGCGCCGTCACATGCGGATGGCCGCGCAGGGCCTTCAGCACCGCGTCGCCGCCGTTGCCGTCGACGGCGATGTTCATCAGCGCGCGGATGCGGTGGGCCTCGATCTGCGGCTTCAGCCGCACGGTGTAGCCGACGATCACGCCCTCCCGCTGCAGCCGCGCCATGCGGTTCTGCACCGTGCCGCGGGCCACCTTCAGCCGCGCGGCCAGCGCCGCCACGGTGGCGCGGCCGTCGTCGCGCAGCAGCGCGATCAGTTCGCGGTCGGTGTCGTCGAGCGGCGTCATGTTGATCAATGGCGTTGGCGAAATGATCAGCTTACCCAACTTTTTGATCAAGGCTGCGGCTTCCGCCTGGCGCTGCCCTGGCCGAGACTGGCCGCCACGGCGCCTTCTGCCCGCAACCAAGCCCGACCATGACCCGCTTCATCGACGTTCCCGCGCTGTCCCAGCTGGTGCAGATGCTGGGCCCTGCCGCCTTCCTGGCCGAGCTGGCCGACACCATCCACGCCGATTTCCTGCGCTGGGAGGATTTCGACAAGACCGCCCGCGTGGCCAGCCACTCGCCCACCGGCGTGATCGAGCTGATGCCGGTGGCCGACGCGCAGCGCTATGCCTTCAAGTACGTCAACGGCCACCCCGGCAACCCGGCCCGCGGCCTGCCCACGGTGATGGCCTTCGGCGTGCTGGCCGACGTGGCGACCGGCCGCCCGCTGCTGCTGTCGGAGCTGACGCTGACCACGGCGCTGCGCACCGCCGCCACCTCGGTGGTGGCCGCGCGGGCATTGGCCCGGCCGGGGGCCCGCCGCATGGCGCTGATCGGCAACGGCGCGCAGAGCGAGTTCCAGGCGCTGGCCTTCCATGCGCTGATGGGCATCAGCGAACTGGCGGTGTACGACGTCGACCCCGCCGCCACCGACAAGCTGGTGCGCCACCTGGCCGCCTGGCCCGGCCTGCGGGTGCAGCGCGCCGGCAGCACCGCCGAGGCGGTGGCCGGCGCCGACATCGTCACCACCGTCACCGCCGACAAGACCCGCGCCACCATCCTGACGCCGGAGATGATCGCCCCCGGCATGCACATCAATGCGGTGGGCGGTGACTGCCCGGGCAAGACCGAGCTGCACCCCGATGTGCTGCGCGCTGCCCGGGTGGTGGTGGAGTACCCGCCGCAGACCCGGGTGGAAGGCGACATCCAGCAGCTGGAGGCCGACTTCCCGGTGGTCGACCTGTGGCGGGTGCTGGCCGGCAACGCCACCGGCCGGCAACACGCGGCCCAGGTGACGGTGTTCGACTCGGTCGGCTTCGCGCTGGAGGACTTTGCCGCGCTGCGCCTGGTGCACCGGCTGGCCCTGGCCCATGGCATCGGCCGGGAGGTGGACCTGGTGCCGTCGGGCGACGATCCCAAGGACCTGTTCCGCTTCGCCGTGGGCGACACGGGCCGCACGGCGCTGCGCCGGGTGGCCTGAGCCGCCGCGCGCCGCGTCGTCCGGCATGGCAGCATCGGGGCTCCACCCCGAGGACGGTCCATGCCCCTTTCCCTGAATCTGCAACGCCGCGCCTTCGGCGGCGCGTTGCTGGCCGCCAGCCTGCCGGGCTGCGCCGTGCTGGCGCCGGCGCCCGCGGTGGACGACAACCGCCTGCGTGCCGCCGTCGCCGGCGGCCACCGCAGCGCCGCCAACCGCGCCCGCGACGGGGCCCGCCATCCGTTCGAGACGCTGCAGTTCTTCGGCCTGGCGCCGACGCACCAGGTCATCGAGCTGTCACCCGGTGGCGGCTGGTTCACCGAGATCCTGGCGCCCTACCTGCGCGGCCAGGGTGTGCTGTATGCCGCCCATGAATCGGCCGCCGACCCGAGCGACTACCGCCGCCGCAGCCGCCAGAACTTCGACGCCAAGCTGGCCCGCGAGCCGGCGCTTTACGACCAGGTGCGGGTGGGCCTGATGCCGCGCACGCCGCGCTTTGCCGACATCGCCCCGCCCGGCGGCGCCGATGCGGTGCTGACCTTCCGCAATGTGCACAACTGGATGGAGGCCAGCCACCTGGATGCCACGCTGCAGGCGGCGTTCGCGGTGCTCAAGCCCGGCGGCATGCTGGGCGTGGAGGAGCACCGCGCGCCGCCAGGCGTGTCCGCCGACTGGGTGGTGAAGAACGGCTACGTGCCCGAGGCGCTGATGGTCGAGCGGGCCGAGGCAGCGGGCTTCCGGCTGGCTGCACGCAGCGAGGTCAATGCCAATCCGCTGGACACCAAGAACCACCCGCACGGCGTGTGGTCACTGCCGCCCACGCTGCGCGGCGGCGAGGCCGACCGCGCGCGCTTTGTCGCCATCGGCGAATCCGACCGCTTCACCCACCGCTATGTGAAGCCCTGAACGGGCCCCTTGCCCGGGCGCTCAGCCGGCGGCGCCCATCACCTTGGCCCGCAGCCGGCGCATGCCGCGCAGCCAGCGGTCGACATCGGCGGTCTTGCGCTGCCAGAAGGTCAGCACCTCCGCGTGCGGCAGGATCAGGAAGCGGCCGTCGCGCAGGCCGTCCAGCGCGCATTGCGCCACCACGTCGGCATCGAGCGCGCCATCGCCCAGGAAGCTGGGGCGGCCGCTGTCGCTGTCGGCGCTCAGCATCATCGGCGTGCGCACGCCCTGCGGGCACAGGCAGCTGACGTGGATGCCCGCATCGCCATGGGCGATGCTCAGCCACTCGGCAAAGCCCACCGCCGCATGCTTGGTGACGGAGTAGGGCGCCGCGTTCACCTGGCTCAGCAGGCCGGCGGCGCTGGCCGTCTGCAGCAGCCAGCCCTGGCCGCGGGCCAGCATCTGCGGCAGCACCGCGTTGGCGGCATGCACATGGGCCATCACGTTGACATCCCAGTGGCGCTGCCAGGTGGCGGCGGGGGCGTCGGCGTCGGTGCGGCTCAGGATGCCGGCGTTGCTGCAGAAGATGTCGACCTGGCCGTAATGGGCGGTGGCCTGGTCCACCAGGGCCTGCACCTGGTCGGCCTGGGCCACGTCGGTGCGCACCGCGAGGACGCCGACCGCCGGTGTCCGGGCGCCGATCTCCGCGGCCACCGCCTGCGCGCCGGCGCCGTCCAGGTCGGACACCACCACGCCGCGCGCCCCGGCCGCGGCAAAGGCCTGGCACAGCGCCTTGCCGATGCCCGAGGCGCCGCCCGTCACCACCACCACCTTGCCCTGGAAGTCCATCGCCATGCGCCTTCTGCTGCGGTTGAAAGCGTCGATTGGCCGCGCCGCGGTGCCCGGTGGACAAGCACCTGGGCGACAGGATGCCGGTGCGCGGCGCTGCTATGGTCTGGCGCCCCGACGCCAGCCCGAGCCGCGCCCATGTCCCTCCCCGCCTCCGCCACCGCACCCGCCCCGTTCCGCGACCTGCCGTCCCTGGTGGCCGAACATGCCCGCCAGCGCCCGCAGGCCACCGCCCTGGTGGTGGGTGCGCAGCGGCTGAGCTATGCCGCGCTGGACGCCCTGGCCGACCGCGTGGCCGCCGGCCTGCAGCGCGACGGCCTGCAGCCCGGCGAGCGGGTGGCCGTCTGCGCCACCAGCAGCCCGGCCTATGTGGCGGTGTTCCTCGGCACGCTGCGCGCCGGTGGCGCGGTGGCGCCGCTGGCGCCCAGCAGCACGGCCGACCAGCTGGTGGGCATGGCGGTGGATGCCGATGCACGCCGCTTCTTCCTGGATGCCGGCGTGGCCGAGGCGCTGGCGGCGGCCGGCGTGGCGGTGCCGGCCGACCTGCCGGTGACGCGGCTGGAGGCGCTGGACACCTGGCTGCCGCCGGAAGGCACGCAACCCACGCCGGTGGCCATCGACCCGGCCTGGCCGTTCAACCTGATCTATTCATCGGGCACCACCGGCACGCCCAAGGGCATCGTGCAGAGCCACGGCATGCGCTGGGGCCACATCCTGCGGGCGGCGATGTCGGGCTATGCGCCCGACTGCGTCACGCTGATCGCCACGCCGCTGTACAGCAACACCACCCTGGTCAGCGTGATCCCCACGCTGGCCTGGGGCGGCTGCGTGATCCTGATGCCGAAGTTCGATGCGCTGGCCTACCTGCAGACCGCCGAGCGCGAGCGCGTCACCCACACCATGCTGGTGCCGGTGCAGTACCAGCGGCTGATGGCGCGGCCCGAGTTCGACAGCTTCGACCTCGGCAGCTACCGCATGAAGTTCTGCACCAGCGCGCCCTTCCACGCCGATCTGAAGGCCGATGTGCTCAAGCGCTGGCCCGGCGGCCTGACCGAGTACTACGGCATGACCGAAGGCGGCGGCACCTGCATGCTGCAGGCCCACCTGCACCCGACCAAGCTGCACACCGTGGGCCAGCCGGCCGATGGGCATGACATCCGCTTGATCGACGAGCAAGGCCGGGTGGTGGCCAAGGGCGAGGCCGGCGAGGTGGTGGGCCGCAGCCCGGCGATGATGACCGGCTACCACAAGCAGCCGGCCAAGACGGCCGAGGCCGAGTGGTACGACGGCGACGGCAACCGCTTCATCCGCACCGGCGACATCGGCCGCTTCGATGCCGACGGCTTCCTGGTGCTGTTCGACCGCCGCAAGGACATGGTCATCTCCGGCGGCTTCAACATCTACCCCAGCGACCTGGAGGCCGTGCTGCGCCAGCACCCGGCGGTGGCCGACTGCGCGGTGGTGGGCGTGCCCAGCGCCGAATGGGGCGAGACGCCGGTGGCGTACGTCGTGCGGCGCGACGGTGCCAGCGCCAGCGAGGAGGACATCCGCGGCTGGATGAACAGCCAGGTGGGCAAGACCCAGCGCCTCTCCGGCCTGCGCTTCACCGACGAGCTGCCGCGCAGCGCCATCGGCAAGGTTCTGAAGCGGGAGTTGCGCGAGGCCTGGCGCTGAGCGGGCGCTGCGCGCCGGCGATGGGCTGCGTGCAGGCCCTGCGGGAGCCCAGAGGTCAGCCAGCACCCCCGGGCTCTGGGGCTACTGGCAGCTGTAGCTTCCCTCGGCGGTCGGCGACCCGCTGCCGGCGTAGACGGGCTTCTTCGGGAACGGACACACCGGCATCGAGACGCTGGCATCGGCCGAGCGCAGGACCACCCGCTCCGGTGCATTGTTGTTCTCGACCCAGTCGACGAGCAGGTCGAAGAACTGGGTGGCGCCGGGCAGCGGCACGTTGTTCGGCGTGGCCGCCGGTCCGCTGAGGCCGCTGACCGAGCCCACCCCACCACAGTGGCCGAGTGCGGGCACCATGAAGAGGCGGTTGAACTTCTGCGCCTCGGCAAAGCCCCCCGCAGCGTTGGCCATGCGGGTGTAGTAGTTGATCGACCCCTGCGCCGGGATCAACTGGTCGCCCCAGCCGTGGAAGTGGATGATCTTGGCGCCCTTGGCACGCGCCCGGGACAGGTCCGGCTTGTCGGTGTTGATGCCGCCGAAGAACGGCTGCAGTGCATCGCCTTGCGCCGAGACGCCGGCCAGATCGGCGTAGGTCATGCTGCGCCAGCGGTTCTGGCCGTTGCCCGAGGGGTTGGTGAAGGTGGGTGTCGCATAACCCGGATCCTGCAGCGTCAGCGCGGCCATGTCGGTCGCGATGGGGAACGGCCCGAAGAACGGCGGGCTGGCCGCATCACCGGCCAGCAGGCCGAGGAACGCGCCCCGTGACAGGCCCCACCACAGTTGGTTGCTGTTCGCGAGCGTCGCGTTGCTGGCGTTGTCCACCAAGGGGTCGGGCACCGAGCCGTCGGCCGTCTGGCCGTACCAGACCTTGTTGATGGCCTGCGCCTGCGCCAGGTTCACGCAGGCCGCATGGCTGCTGGTGCCCACCACGCCGTTGCCCTGCGCGCCGTTGCACAGCACGGCGGCATCGCGGGTCGGGTCGTAGCGGCATTGCCGCGGATCGGTGATGAAGCCCAGCGCTTGTCCGCCGACGACGCCGCAGGCGCTGACCGCGGCGGCACTGACCAGGCCGAGCTGCGCGCCCGACAGGTTGCCGCCGAGATCACGCTGCATCACCACCTGCGGGTACAGCTCGTAGGAGATGAAGCGCGTCCAGTTCATGGCCGGCGCCTCGATCACGTAGCCGTCGTACGCGTCGGGATGCTCCTGGGCCATCTTGTAGCCCTGCCGGCCGCCGGTCGAGCAGCCCTCCCAGTAGGCGTACTTCTGCGGCTTCAGGTAGTAGGCGCGGGCCAGCGCCTTGGTCTTCAGGGCGAGCTGCTGCAGGCTGCGCTCGGCGAAGTCCTTCCACAGCGTCGCGTTGATGCCACCGTCCTCGCGCATCGCGAAGCTGCCGGCCGGCGCGGTGTGGCCGGTGTCGGTGGTGCCGACCACATAGCCGCTGGCGGCCACGCTCGCCGCATTGGCGTTGCCGACCAGCGTGGTCGACGCCTGCGTGCCCCCGGCCCAGCCGCCGCCGCCGAGGTTGCGGATGCGCTCATTCCACTTCGCCGGCGATGGCAGCCAGACCTCGATGCCGATGCCGGCCGAAGTGGACGCTGCACCGGCCGTGCCCGGGCTGCCAGGCCCCACCAGCAGCTTCACCATGCACAGGTCGGCGGCCGCGGTCGGTGGTGTGCCGGTGGTTCCTGCCAGGGCCAGCGGGTCGCCCTGCTTGAAGGGCTTGACCAGCAGCACCTGGGTGTCGGCGTCCGGCTTGAACGCGGACTTCATCGTGTCGTCGCAAGCGAGTGCGGCCTCGGGCTGGCTGGGCGGTGGCGATGGCGGCGTGCTGTCGCCGTCGCCGCCGCTGCAGGCGGCCAGCAGGGCCGCGGCGGACGCAACGGCGCAGCCTGTGGTGAGCCGCTGCGCCCAGCCGGGACGCATGGGGATGTTGGGTTCCATGAAAGACGCCTCCTCGTTGTGATGCTCGACGCTCGAGCTGGAGGCGACTGTAGGAAGCCATGCACTTTAGTTCTTTCGCCGTCTCGCGGTTCCTGTCGAAATCGGTCTGTACTCGGGAAAACGAGCGGATCGGATGTTCTGCAACGTGCACGATCATGCATGCATGGACAAGTGCACCTGGCGCGATCTGCCGACCTCGAACGACCCGACCACGCCTCTGGCGTTCTGTCCGGCGTCGGTGTCCGGCCTGCCGGTGATGGTGCTGCCGATCCCCGCGGTTGGCGAACTGGAGCGCGATCTCTTCTCGCAGCCCCGCATCTTCGTGGCCCACACCGGCCAAGGCCGCCGCTGGTACCAACTAGGCGCGCAGACACGTGCGCTGCGCACGGCCCCGCGAATGATCGAGATCTACGAGGGCGGCCTGCGCTTCGGCCACTGCCGGTGGGAAGGCGAGGCGGGCCGCTGCGTGATGATCGCGTTCGCCAATGCCGAGGTGCAGGCCCTGACGCACGGCCAGCTGCAGCGGCTGGATCTGCGCACGCAGCACGAGCTGTTCGACGACCGCATCAGCAGCCTGGCGCTCGAGCTGGCGCAGCAGGCCTTGCAAGGCTTGCCGGAAGGCCGCCTGTACGCCCAGGGACTGGGCGTCGCGCTGCTGGGCCTGCTGGCCGCGCAGGGTGGCCAGCAGGACGGATCAGCGTCGGCGCGCGGCGCAGGGCGGCTTGCCGCACGACAGCAGCAGCGGCTGGAGGCGCTCATCGAGGACCACCCCGCCGCCGATCTGTCGCTCACCCGCCTGGCTGACGAGGTCGGGCTGAGCCCGCACCACTTTGTTCGCGTCTTCAAGGCGAGCTTCGGCACCACACCGCACCGCTACGTGCAGCAGCGGCGGCTCGAAGCGGCGGCTGCGGCCTTGCGCCGCGACGACCGCCGGCCCATTGCCGAGATCGCGCTGGCGCATGGGTTTGCGAGCCAGTCGCACATGACCGAGCTGATGCGCCGCAGGCTCGGCCTGACACCGCGCGCGCTACGGCGGTGCTAGCCAGCGCACAGCGCGTGGCTTCAACGCTGCAGGATGCCGTCCAGAGACGACGCGTTCCCGAGTGCTGTCAGCAGCGCTCGGGCGGCGCCTTCCGACGACGCCGGGTTCTGGCCCGTGATCAACCGGCCATCGACCACGACATGCGGCTGCCAGTCTGCCGCCTTGGAGTACCTGCCGCCCTGGTCCCTGAGCATGTCCTCCACCAGGAATGGCACCACCTTGGACAGGCCTGCTGCTTCCTCCTCGGTGTTCGTGAACCCGGTGATGTTCTTGCCCGTCACCAGCCACTGACCGCCGGGCGTTCGGGCATGTCGAAGCACACCAGGTGCATGGCAAACCGCAGCCACTGGTTTGCCGGCAGCGGTCATCGCGTCGATCAGGGCGATCGACGCAGGGTCTTCGGCCAGGTCCCACAACGGGCCGTGGCCGCCGGGGTAGAACAAGGCATCGAACTTGGCCGCATGCAGCGTCGACAGCACGACCGTTTCGGCCAGCGCCGACTGCGCTGCGGTGTCGGACTTGTAGCGGCGCGTGGCGGCTGTCTGCGACGCTGCGTCATCGCTCTTGGGGTCGAGCGGCGGCTGGCCGCCGAGCGGTGATGCCAAGGTGAGCGTGGCACCCGCCTCCTTGAAGACATAGTAGGGAGCCGCGAACTCCTCGAGCCAGAAGCCGGTCTTGCGGCCGGTGTCGCCGAGCTGTGCGTGAGAGGTGAGGACCATCAGGATGTGCATGGGAGCGGGCGCTGGCGGGAGGGAGGGTCTCATTCGGCCGTGTAGGGCGTGCCGTAGAACTTGTGCACGCCGCTGGCCCATGTTTTGTCCGACATCGACGGCCAGTGGTCCTTGTCGAAGCCCGGTGCGTCCTTCAGCGCGTTCTTCGGGACACGGAGTGTGAAGCGCTTGTTCGCCGTGTCCAGTGCCAGCGCCGCCCAAGGGACAGCGAACAGCTTGTCGCCCATGCCCATCAGGCCGCCGAACGACAGCACCGCGTACGCCACCTTGCCGGAAGCCATGTCGAGCATGAACTCCTTGATGTCGCCGAGATCTTCGCCGTCTTGGTTATAGACATCGTTGCCAAGGAGGGTGTTCGCCCCCATCAGCGACGGGCCTGGCCCGGCTGCAGCGTTGGCGTACATGCCGTAGTTGTCGCGCGTGACGTAGTTGGTTGTCATGGTCGTTCCCTGGTCTGAGGCGTGTGAAGGAGCATCTGTCCAATGCGCCGACGAGGCGCGCTGGAACCGAGTTCCGCGGTGACGGCCGGGGCCGTGCACGGCTCCGGCGCGAGATGGAAGATAGGGGTCCGGAGGCGCGCAGTCCGTGCGCAGGCGCACCCAGGCGCCGATGTGCGGCAGCGCTCGGACGCGCCCGCTGCCGGTCCCGGGCATGGCTGCTGTCAGTGTGATGGCCGCCGCCGGCCGGCCAGCCGCTTCGGGCTCCGCCCTACGCGCCGCTGCGATTGGCGGTGAGACCCGAAGTGGGGTGTTGTCCCTCAGCGGAAGCTGATCGCTCCATCCCGGCCAGACACGCGAGCATGTCGCGCAAGGCAAATTGCTTGGCGGTGCTCAGCGGGTTGAGCAGCCGTTCTTCGGCGGCTGCCATGACCTCGGCGGCGACCAGATGCAGCTGCAGGCCCTTGGCGGTGGCGACCAGTCGGTAGGCGCGCCGATCCTGAGGATCGGGCGTTCGCTCCAGCCAATCGGCGGCCGCCAAGCGGTCCACCATCGTGACCATGGTTGTTCGATCGATACCCAGGCGTTGACCGATCTGCGCCTGCGTCTGGCCTGCGTGCAGCACCACCTCATTGAGGAGACCGAACTCCCTGGGCAGCAGATCCAGGTGCTTCAGCGAATGTTCGCAATCGGCGCGAAAGCGCATCGCCAAACCCATCAGTTGGTGGCCGATGTACGCCGTGGTGGCTCGCAGGGGCCTGCTCGCCAAGGGTTCTCTTTTCATGCATGGGATGCTGCAGTCCACCATATCGTCAGTATCACTGATGATCACTGATACAAATCAATCAACCGGAGTCACTCGTGCACACGATCAACCGATTGCGTCTCGACGCCTGCGTCTTTGCCTTCATCGACCACCAGCCTTTCGTCACCTTCCCAGTGGCATCGATTCCACATGCCGAGTTGGTGAACAACGTGACCGGCCTGGCCAAGGTGGCGAAAGCGCTCGATGTGCCGGTGGTACTGAGCACCATCATGGCTCGAGGTGGGCCGTTGAGCGATCCGTTGTTCTCGCAGCTGAGCGCGCTCTTTCCCGGCGTGACGCCGATTGACCGGCGCAACACCAATGCCTGGTCCGATCCAGCGTTTGTGGCGGCAGTGGAAGCCACCGGGCGACGCCAGCTGGTCCTCTGCGGGCTATGGACCGAGGTGTGCCTGGCTCAGACGGTGGTGTCCGCACTTGCAGCCGACTACGAGGTGTACTTCGTGGCGGACTGCTCTGGCGGTGTCAGTGCCGAGGCACACGCGGAGGGCAAGCAGCGCATGGTTCAAGCCGGTGCGATCCCCATGACCTGGTTGTCGGTCATGGCCGAGCTATGCCCTGACAACACGGCCCCGGCTTACCAGAACTTGTACCCTGTGATGCTGGAGCATGGCGGCGCTGTCGGCGTGGAGGTGCAGTACGTGCTGGCCCAGCTGCCATCGGGTGCCACGGCATGACGAACAAGAAACGCAGTCAATGGGGAGGGCGTCCACGAAGAACGGTGCGATGAACAGGGCGGTGTGGGTCCAGCAAGGGTTGCTGGCTACGGCACTTGGGAAGCCGCCGGCGCTCGCTGCCGCGGGCACGAAAGCTGCCTTCAGGCGCCGCACGATGTCTTGAAGGGCGTCGACATGTGCATCGGTCCTGTCCGCCACACTGCTGCTGTACGGGGTGTCGGCGGATGTCTCCGCGCCGCGACATGCTGACTGGCCCATCCTCGCTTCGGCTCCCTGCGCACCCGGCGCGCTGGTCGGCACCCTGACCCACTTGCCGATCAGAGGCCGGGTCTGGCCCGGCGGCGTCGTGCACCGTGGGTTCCGCGGAAGACGCCCACCCGCCCGCTCATACCAGCCACGGAATGAACTTCGATGATGCCTTCTGGTAGTCCGCGTACGCCGGGTGTTGGGCAGCCATCCAGCGCTCCTCCAGCCCGGCCTTGATCCACAGCACCGCCAGCAGCGCGAAGAACGCGGTGCCCACCAGCATGCGGCCAGGGATGTCGACGCCGTACACGCCGGACAGGCCCATCAGCAGGATGGCCGAGTACATCGGATGCCGGATCCAGGCATAGGGCCCGCTGCGCACCAGCTGGCCGCCGGCCTTGGGCACCGGCCGGATGTTGAAGTTGCCGGGCCGGTTGGCCGCCAGCGCCCAGCCGCCCAGCGCCACCCCGGCCGCCAGCACCACCCACGCCAGCACTGAGGCCTGCAGCGCCAGGAACGACGGCCCGGCGCGCCAGGCGATCACCGCGATCAGCGCGAACTGCAGCAGCACCAGGGCCACGCCGGTGAGCTGGTTGGCGGGTTTGCCGGGGGTGGGGGTGTCGCTCATCGTGGAGTCCTCGTCGCGGCGGTGGCGCCGGCAGCTGCAGCCGCGGCGGCGCGCAGCTTGTCCTTCTTGCTCGGCCGCTTGCCCTTGATGCCGCCGTTGCCATCGGCCACGGCGGGCGGCAGCGGCTCGGCGACGGGTTCGAAGCCGGGCACCACCTCGCGCGGCACCCGCTGCTGCTGGCGCTTCTCGATCAGCCGGAAGTGGGCCTCGCTGCCCGGCGCATCGGCCAGGATGAAGCTCACTGCCAGGCCGCTGGCGCCGGCGCGCCCGGTGCGGCCGATGCGGTGGGTGTGGTCCACCGCCGATCGCGGCAGGTCATGCTGCACCACCACGCCCAGGCCGGGCAGGTCGATGCCGCGGGCGGCCAGGTCGGTGGCCACCAGCACCGGCAGCCGGCCGGCGGCGAAGGCGTCGAGCGCCGCGGCGCGGCGGCCGGGGCTCTGGCTGCCGTGCAGGGCCTCGGCCTGCAGGCCCTGGCGGCGCAGCTTGTCGGCCACATGCTCGCTGGCGTACTGCGTGGCCACGAACACCAGCGTGCGCGGCCAGGCTTCGCTGGCGACCAGATGACGCAGCAAGGTGGTGCGCCGGCCGCTGTCGACGACGATGGCGCGCTGGGTGATGGCCGGCGCCGGTGCCGCGTGGTCGCCGGCTGCTGCGTCCACCTGCAGCGGATCGTGCAGCACCTGCGCAGCCAGGGCCCGCACCGCGTCGGGCAGGGTGGCGGAGACCAGCAGCGTCTGGCGGCGCGCGGGCAGCGCGGCCAGCACCTGGCCCAGTTCGTCGGCAAAGCCCAGGTCCAGCAGGCGGTCGGCCTCGTCCAGCACCAGGGTGGCCACGTCGTCCAGGCGCAGGGCGTTGTGGGCCAGCAGGTCGAGCAGACGGCCGGGCGTGGCCACCAGCAGGTCGGTGCCGCCGCGCAGGGCCATCAGCTGCGGGTTGATCGAGGCGCCGCCCACCGCCAGCACCAGCTTGGGCGCAGCGGGCAGGTCTGCCAGCAGGGCGCGGGCGGCGGCGGCGGTCTGCAGCGCCAGCTCGCGCGTGGGGGCCAGCACCAGGGCGCGCAGGCGGCGCGGGCGGGCGGGCGGGCGCTGCGGCTGGGCCACCAGGCGCTGCAGCAGCGGCAGCAGGAAGGCGGCGGTCTTGCCCGAGCCGGTGGGCGCCAGGGCCAGCACATCGCGCCCGTGCAGCGCGGCCGGCAGCACCTGCACCTGCACCGGCGTGGGCTGCAGCCAGCCTGCTGCGGCTGCCGCGGCCGTGAGGCCCGGCAGCAGGCCCAGGGTGGCAAATCCCGGTGCAGACGGGTCGGCAGCGGCGGGAAGGGTCGGCTCGTCGGGCATGGGCACGCGGGGGTGGGGCTGGGGCAGGGGGGATGGGGCGAGGCGTGCAGGCCCGGGTGGCGGGTCAGTGTACGGCTGCGGCCGTGCTAGCTTGCGGCCTGCCATGCGCCCTGTCTGCTCCCGCTGTCACCTGCCGTTGCCGGCCTGCCTGTGTGCCTGGGTGCGGCCCATCGCCAACCGGCTGCCGCTGCTGGTGCTGCAGCATCCGCAGGAGGCGGCGCAGGCCAAGGGCAGCCTGCGCCTGCTGGGTCTGAGCCTGTCGGCCTGCCGTGTGCAGGTGGGCGACAGCTTCGACCCGGCAGCATTGACCGCCTGGCTGGGGCCGCCCGGCAGCAGCCTGCTGCTGTACCCCGACGCGCCCGGTGCACCGCCGCGGCCCGCAGATGCGCTGCCCCAGCCGGCGCAGCTGGTGCTGCTGGACGGCACCTGGCGCCAGGCCCGGGCGCTGCTGCGCCGCCATCCCGCGCTGCAGGCCTTGCCGCGCTGGGCGTTGCCGGCGGTCGCGCCGTCGCGCTACCGCATCCGCCGCGCGCAGCAGCCGGCGCAGCGGTCGACGCTGGAGGCGGCCTGCACCGCGCTGGGCCAGCTGGAAGACCGGCCGGCGCACTATGCGCCGCTGCTGGCGGCCTTCAGCGGCTGGGTGGACGCGGTGGCGGCGCGGGCCGAGGCCGGCTGCGGCGGCTGAATCAGCGCGGCGCGCCCAGCGGCTGGAAGCGGTCGGCGCCGTCCAGGTCGGGCAGGCAGCGGCGCGGGTTGGCGCTCAGCCGGCTGCGGCGCTGGGTTGTCGCATCGGTCTGCGCATTGCCGCTGCGCACCACCACCGCGCCGGTCAGGAAGTTGATGCTGGTGTCCTGCGTGTCCTGGGTGCCGCGGTGGGTCTGCAGCGTGTCGTGGCCGATCAGGCGCACGCAGCCGCGTTCCAGCCGGAAGCGGTAGGTCTGCACCGCTGACAGGTACGAGCCTGCCGTGCTGGTCAGCCCCAGCGACAGGCTGAAGCCGCCGCGACCGGCGGCGAGTTCGCCGTTGACCAGCGGGTCTTCCTGCGTGGCCAGATCGACCCGCGGCACCAGGCGGGCGTTCTGCGCCGCCAGCACCCAGCCGTCACGCTGATGCAGCAGCACCGCCAGCAGCCGTTCAGGCGACTGGCCGGTGCCCGGCGGTGCGGGCGGCGCCTCGGGCTGCAGCAGCAGCACGGCATCGGTGCGCTTGTCGCGGTTGAGGTCGATGTCCACCTGCTGGGCCACCTGCCAGCCGGCCGGCACAAAGCCTGCCGGCGTGGCGGCCGAGGCCGGCAGGGCCGGCGGCGCGGCCAGGGCGGGCGCTGCCACGCCCAGCGTCGCCAGGCACAACGCCGCCAGGGCCCGGGCGGGCCACTGGCGGCGCGTGGATGGGGTGGTTGCGGCTGCCGTTGCCTGCATCAGGTCGACCAGATGTCCAGCGCGCGGTCGGTGGCGGCGCGGCGCTCGGCCAGGGCCAGCTTGGCCGGGCCGTTCACCCGCTCGGTGACGGCCTCGATGTCGCCGGCATCGGCCAGCGGCGAGCACTTCTTGGCGTCCCAGAAGGCAAACGCCACCTTGGCGGCGGTGGGGTTCACGCGCACCCAGTCGGGGTTGTTCTCCAGGTCCAGGCCGATCAGCTTGCCCATCTCGCGGTAGTTGTAGCGGCCGGTGAGCTGCTTGTAGCCCGAGCCGCGGTACTTCCAGCCGTCGCCGCTGGCCTCGTCGCCGTTGCCCAGGTCGGCACGGCCGCCGTACACCCGGTTGGCGATGGCCTGCGGGCCCTTGGCGATCAGGGCCTTCGCGTCCTCGATGCCCTTGACCTTGGAGAACAGCGCGTCCAGCCGCTCGGGGTTGCGGTAGTTCATGTTCTCTTCCATCAGCGTGAGGCCGCCGGTCTCCACCGAGATCTGGCCCAGGAAGGCACAGAGACGGCGCACGTTGTCGACCGTGCTCTCCTTGCGGGCCGCCTCCAGGGCAGCGGCGTGGGCGGCGGCGTCCTTGATGTTGGGCGCGAACTTCAGCAGCTTCTCGGCAGTGATCATGGTGTCGTCCAGGTGGTGGAAGGTGGAGGGCGGTGGAAATGCCACCGGCCGCGCAGGTTAGCCGCCGCGCCCGGGCGCAGCAAGGATCGCATTGATGACACCCTGGCGACAGACCGGGCAAACACCCAAGGCCGGCCGCGGAGGCGCTCCGGACAATGCCCGCGGTGCACCACGCACGCCGCAGGAGACCGCATGTACCCCGGAATCTACGCCCAGAAGCTCGCCGACCGCCCCGCCTTCATCATGGCCAGCAGCGGCGAGACCGTCACCTATGCCGAGCTGGAGGCCCGCAGCAACCGCCTGGCCCACCTGCTGCGTGCCCAGGGCCTGCAGCGCCTGGGCCATTACGCCGTGTTCATGGAGAACAACAGCCGCTATGTGGAGGCCTGCGTGGCCGGCGAGCGCAGCGGCCTGTACTACACCTGCATCAACGGCTACCTGCAGGCCGACGAGTTGGCCTACATCCTGAACAACAGCGAATCGAAGCTGCTGGTCACCTCCATCGACAAGCTGCCGGTGGCCCGCCAGGCCCTGGCCGAGTGCCCGGGCGTGGCGCTGTGCCTGGTGGTGGGCGGCGGCGCGGCGGTGGAGGGCACGGTCGGCGCCGCGCGGGTGACCGACTACGCCAGCGCCATCGCCGCCCACCCGGCCACGCCGATCGCCGACGAGGCGCTGGGCACGTCGATGCTGTATTCGTCCGGCACCACGGGGCGCCCCAAGGGCATCCTGCGGCCGCTGCCGGAGAACCCGCCGTCCGAGCCGATCGCGCTGTTCCATTTCCTGGCCAAGCTGTGGCAGTGCGAGGAGGGCATGCGCTACCTGTCGCCGGCGCCGCTGTACCACTCGGCGCCGCTGGCCAACGTGAGCCTGGTGATCCGCTACGGTGGCACGGTGGTGATCATGGAGCACTTCGATCCGCTGCACTACCTGGAACTGGTCGAGCAGCACCAGATCACCCACAGCCAGCTGGTGCCGACGATGTTCAGCCGCATGCTCAAGCTGCCCGAGGCCGACCGGAAGCGGCACGACCTGTCGTCGCTGAAGATCGCGGTGCATGCCGCCGCGCCCTGCCCGGCGCAGGTGAAGGAGGCCATGATCGGCTGGTGGGGACCGATCATCCACGAGTACTACGGCGCCACCGAGGCCATGGGCTTCACCGCCTGCAACACGCCCGAATGGCTGGCCCACCGCGGCACCGTGGGCCGGGTGCTGATGGGCGACATCCACATCCTGGACGATCAGATGCAGCCGGTGGCCAAGGGCCAGACCGGCGAGATCTGGTTCAAGACCGCCAATCCCTTCGAGTACTACCAGGATCCGGAACGCACCGCCCAGACCCGCTCGGCTGACGGCACCATGACCACCGTGGGCGACATGGGCTACCTCGACGACGACGGCTTCCTGTACCTGACCGACCGCAGCACCTTCATGATCATCTCCGGCGGGGTCAACATCTACCCGCAGGAATGCGAAAACCTGCTGATCACCCACCCCAAGGTGGCCGATGCGGCGGTGTTCGGCGTGCCCAATGCCGACCTGGGCGAGGAGGTGAAGGCGGTGGTGCAGCCGGTGGCCGGCCAGGCCCACACGCCCGAGCTGGCCGCCGAGCTGATCGCCTTCTGCCGTGCCCACCTGGCCCACCTGAAGTGCCCGCGCAGCATCGATTTCAGCCACGAGCTGCCGCGCCTGCCCACCGGCAAGCTGTACAAGCGCAAGCTGCGCGATGCCTACTGGGCGGGCCACGGTTCACGCATCGTCTAGCAGCCGGCAGCCGGCCGTGTCCCGCAGGCGCCGGCCGTTGCCCGGCCGATCGCCGACAATGCGGGGCTGCCATGAACGAACGACTGAAGACGGCCCTGGCCGATGCCCCGCCCGGCGAGCTGGTCAGCTGCAAGCTGCCCACCCGCTGGGGTGAGTTCGACCTGCACGGCCTGGTGGACCCGGACACCGGCCAGGAGCATGCGGCGATGAGCCTGGGCGACCTGCGCGCCGACGAGCCGGTGCTGATCCGCATGCACAGCGAGTGCCTGACCGGCGACACGCTCTACAGCATGAAGTGCGACTGCGGCGCCCAGCTGGAAGCGGGCCTCAAGGCGATTGCCGAGGCCGGCCGCGGCGTGCTGCTGTACCTGCGGCAAGAAGGCCGTGGCATCGGCCTGGTCAACAAGATCCGGGCCTACGCGCTGCAGCAGGCCGGCGCCGACACGGTGATGGCCAACCGCATGCTGGGGCTGCCCGACGATGCGCGCGACTACGGCATCGCCGCCCGCATGCTGCGTGACCTGGGCGTGCAGCAGGTGCGCCTGCTGACCAACAACCCGGCCAAGGTGGAGGCGCTGCAGGCGCTGGGCATCGACGTGGTGGCGCGTGTGCCGCTGCACACCCCGCCCAATCCGCACAACCGCGGCTACATCGAGACCAAGGCCCAGCGCATGGGCCACTACGCGGCGGACGACGTCGATTGACGGCGATTGACGGCGCCGGGCTGAGGCCTACAGCTCCGTCAGCTGCCCCGCCTGCTGCAGTTCACGCAGCTTGAACTTCTGGATCTTGCCCGAGCCGGTCAGCGGAAACTCGGCCACGCTGAACCACCGCCGCGGCGTCTTGTGCGGCGCCAGGTGCTGGCGCATGTGGTCGATCAGCTGGGCCTTGTCGATCACCGCGCCGGGCGCCGGCCGCAGGAAGGCCGCCACCTCCTCGCCCCACTTGGCATCGGGCAGGCCCACCACCGCCACGCTGCCCACGCTGGGGTGGCGGAACAGCAGCTCCTCCAGCTCGCGCGGGTAGATGTTCTCGCCGCCGCGGATGATCATGTCCTTGAGCCGGCCCTCCACCGTGCAGTAGCCGCGCGCGTCCATCGCGCACAGGTCGCCGGTGTGCAGCCAGCCGTCGGCGTCGATGGCGGCGGCGGTGGCCTCGGGCATGTCGAAGTAGCCGTGCATCACGTGGTAGCCGCGGGTGCAGTACTCGCCGATCTGGCCCACCGGCAGCGTGGCACCGGTGGCCGGGTCGATGATCTTCACCTCCACATGCGGCATCGGGCCGCCGAGCGTTTCGGCCTTGTCCTGCACGCTGTCGTCGGGCCGGGTCATCTGCGCCACCGGCGAGCATTCGGTCTGGCCGAAGACGATGGTGAATGGCGCGCCCAGGGTCTGTTCCAGCCGGGTGACCAGGGCTGCCGGCACGGTGGAGCCGCCCGCGCAGATGGCGCGCACCGACGACAGATCCGTCTCGGCGAAGCGCGGGTGCTCCAGCATGGCGATCAGCATGGTGGGCACGCCGACCATGGCGTTGCCCTGGTAGGTTTCGAACAGCTCCAGCACCAGGCCGGGGTCGAAGGCCTCGAGCAGCACATTGGTGCAACGCTGCGATACCGCGCCGATCACGCAGCAGACGCAGCCGCCGGTGTGGAACAGCGGCATGGTGGTGATCCACACCCCGCCGTCGGGCACGCCCATGCGGTCGGCCGTGTGGGCGCCGTTGTTGGCCAGGCCGTGGTGGTGCAGCAGCGCACCCTTGGGGAAGCCGGTGGTGCCCGAGGTGTACTGGATCATCACCGGGTCGCGCGGCTGCACTGTGGGCAGGGCGATGGTGGTGTCGTCGCCGGCGGTGATGAAGCCAGCCCAGTCGTCCAGCCGGATGATCTCGCGCAGCGTCGGGCAGGCCGGCGCCACCTGCTGCACCGTGGCCAGCATCGGGTTGCCGCGGAACTGGTCGACCACGAACACGCCGGACGAGGTCGACTGGTTCAGCACGTACTGCACTTCCTGCGCGCGGAAGGCCGGGTTGACGGTGACCAGCACCAGCCCGGCCAGCGCGCAGCCGAATTCCAGCAGTACCCATTCGGGCCGGTTGGCCGACCACACCGCCACCCGCTCGCCAGTCTGAAAGCGCTGGCGCAGGGCGCGGGCGGTGCGCTGGCTCTCGGCGTACAGCTGGGCATAGGTCCACTGCCGGCGGTTGGCCGGGTCGGGCGTGCCTTCGATCAGCGCGATGCGGTCGGGCGTGGTCTCGGCCGCCCAGGCCAGCAGCGCGCCCAGGGTGGTGTCGCGCAGCGGCGGGGTGGTGGGTCCGGTGGCGTGGGAGAAGGTCAGGGCCATGGTGCCGGGTGGTGGAGGCGACAGGCTGCATTGGAAACCGGCCCGGCCGGCGGCCACGTCAGGGCAAACGACAGGCCGGCGCCCTGGGTGCGAACTTTGCTAGCCACCCGGCATCCCAGCGCGGAACCGCCAACTCCGCCCACCCGCCACGCCATGGACGCGCCGCACCTGCCCACCGCACCTGCCACCGCCGCCGGCACCACCCCCACCGTCTCGCTGGTGCTGGGCAGCGGCGGCGCGCGCGGGCTGGCCCACATCGGCGTGATCCAGTGGCTCACCGAACAGGGCTATGCCATCCAGTCGATCGCCGGCTCGTCGATCGGCGCGCTGATCGGCGGCATCTATGCCAACCGCAAGCTCGATGTCTATGCCGACTGGGTGCTGGCGCTGGAGCGCATGCATGTGCTGCGTCTGCTGGACCCCACCATCGGCAGCGCCGGGCTGTTCAAGGGCGAACGCATCATCCAGGTGCTGCGCGAGCTGGTGGGCGATGCCGAGATCGCCACGCTGCCGATCCGCTTCACCGCGGTGGCCACCGATCTGGAATCGGGCGAGGAGGTGTGGCTGCGCCAGGGCCCGCTGTTCGACGCCATCCGCGCGTCGATGGCCACGCCCTCGGTCTTCACCCCGGCGCGGCGCGGCGGCCGCACCCTGGTGGACGGCGCCGTGGTCAACCCGGTGCCGGTGGCACCGACGGTGGACGACGCCACCGACCTGACCATCGCCGTCGACCTGAGCGGCCCGGTCGAGCTGCGCCCGCCGCCGGTGGCCGACACGCCGCACGGCGACAACCGCTACCGCCGCCAGATCCTGAAGTTCGTCGACAGCCTGCGGCCGCAGCGCAAGGCCGATGGCGACGGCCGCGGCCTGATCGACGTGGCCTTCGCGTCGATGCAGACCATGCAGGACACCATCACCCGGCTCAAGCTCTCGGGCTGCCCGCCGGATGTGCTGGTGCAGGTGCCGCGCAATGCCTGCGGCTTCTTCGAGTTCTGGCGGGCCGAGGAACTGATCGCGCTGGGCCGTGAGCGTGCGGCCCAGGCCATGGCCGCCGCACTGCAGGCGCGCGGCTGAGCCGGCCTCACTCGATCACGACCTTCGCGTCCTTCACCAGCTTCGCGAACTTCTCGGTCTCGGCCTTGATCTGCTGGGCCATCTGCTCGGCGCTGTTGCCGATGGGCTCGGCACCGATCTCGTCCATGCGCTTGCGGAACTCGGGCGACTGGATCACCTTGACCATCTCGGTGTTCAGCCGGGCCAGCACATCCTTGGGCGTGGCCACCGGTGCCAGCACGCCGAACCAGGTGCCGATGTTGAAGCCCTTCAGGCCAGCCTCGTCCAGCGTGGGCACGTCGGGCAGGGCCGACGAGCGCCTGGCCGTGGTGACGGCCAGTGCCCGCAGCTTGCCGGCCTTGATGTGCGGCAGCACCGGCGTCACCGTGTCGAACGACATCGTGATCTGGCCACCCAGCAGGTCTGTGGTCAGCGGCCCGCTGCCCTTGTAGGGGATGTGACCGAAGTTCGTGCCGGTCATGTTCTCGAACTGGGTACCGATCAGGTGCTGCGCGGTGCCGTTGCCGTTGGAGCCGTAGTTGGACTCACCCGGCTTGGCCTTGAGCAGGGCCACCAGCTCGGCCACGTTCTTCGCCGGGGTGGCGGCGTTGACCACCAGCACGTTGGGCACCAGGGCGATGGTGGTGATCGGCGCAAAGTCCTTCTGGAAGTCGTAGGGCAGCTTCTTGTACACGCTGCTGGCAATGGTGTGGTGCACCGCACCGACCAGCAGGGTGTGGCCGTCGGGCCGGGACTTGGCCACCATGTCGGCACCCAGCGTGGCGCCGGCACCCGGCTTGCTCTCGACGATGACCGGCTGGCCCAGGCTGAGTGTGAGCTTCTCGGCCAGGGCGCGGGCCAGCACGTCGGTGGTGCCGCCGGCCGGGAAGGGCACGACCAGGGTGATGGGCTTGCTGGGCCAGGTGTCGGCCAGGGCCGGCAGGGCCCCGGTGATGGCGGCCAGGGCAACAGCGCCCACCAGGTGGCGGCGCAGGGAATTCTTTTGCATGGTTGTCTCCTCGTTCTGACGCCGTTCAGTCCGCCAGCAGCCGGCACACCGCCTGCGTGACCTGGGCGGTGGTGGCCCGGCCGCCCAGGTCGCGGGTGTGCAGCGTGGGGTCGGCGGTCACACGCTCGATGGCGGCCATCACCTGCTGGGCGGCGGCTGCCTCGCCCAGGTGCTCCAGCAGCATCACCACCGACCAGAAGGTGCCCACCGGGTTGGCCAGGCCCTGGCCCATGATGTCGAAGGCCGAGCCGTGGATGGGCTCGAACATGCTGGGGTAGCGGCGTTCGGGGTCGATGTTGCCGGTGGGCGCGATGCCCAGGCTGCCGGCCAGCGCGGCGGCCAGGTCGCTCAGGATGTCGGCATGCAGGTTGGTGGCGACGATGGTGTCCAGCGTGGCCGGGCGGTTCACCATGCGGGCGGTGCAGGCGTCGACCAGTTCCTTGTCCCAGGTGACGTCGGGGAACTCCTTGGAGATTTGCACCGCGATCTCGTCCCACATCACCATGGCGTGGCGCTGGGCATTGCTCTTGGTCACCACCGTCAGCAGCTTGCGCGGGCGGCTTTGCGCCAGCTTGAAGGCGTAGCGCATGATGCGCTCGACGCCGGCGCGGGTCATGATCGACACGTCGGTGGCCGCCTCGATCGGGTGGCCCTGGTGCACGCGGCCGCCCACGCCGGAATACTCGCCCTCAGAGTTCTCGCGCACGATCACCCAGTCCAGGTCCTTCGGTCCGCAGCGCTTCAGCGGCCCGTCGATGCCGGGCAGGATGCGGGTGGGCCGCACATTGGCGTACTGGTCGAAGCCCTGGCAGATCTTCAGCCGCAGGCCCCACAGCGTGATGTGGTCGGGGATGTGCGGGTCGCCGGCCGAGCCGAACAGGATGGCGTCCATGGGGCGCAGTGCGTCCAGGCCGTCGGCCGGCATCATCACGCCGTGGGCCCGGTAGAAGTCGCCGCCCCAGTCGAAGTTCTGGAAGGCAAAGCCGAATCCGCGGCTGCCGGCGGCCAGCGCCTCCAGCACCTGCTGGCCGGCGGGCACCACTTCCTTGCCGATGCCGTCGCCGGGAATGGTGGCGATCTTGTAGATCTTCATGCGGGGTCTCCGTCCGTGGGTTGCAGTGGGCGGGACTGTAGGCACTGGACCGGGCACAGGGTCGGGGCTAAAGTTCAGGCATTGTTCACCTGAAGTTCACAATCAATGGGCGGTGCATTGGCGATGGGCAGTGGCGTCCAGCCGGGTGACCTGCGGTTCTTCTCGGTGCTGGCCGGCGCCGGCAGCCTGGGCGCGGCCGCGCGCGAGCTGGGCATCACCACGCCGGCGGTCAGCAAGCACCTGGCGCTGATGGAGCGGCGCCTCGGCGTGCCGCTGGTCGTGCGCACCACCCGGCGCATGGGCCTCACGCCCGAGGGTGAGCTGTACCTGGCGCATGCGCGCCGCATCCTCGGCGAGATCGACGACCTGGAGCAGCTGCTGGGCGCTTCGCGCGGCATGCCCACCGGCCTGCTGCGGGTGAATGCCACGCTGGGCTTCGGCCGCAGCCATGTGGCGCCGCTGATCTCCGACTTCGCACGCCGGCACCCGCAGCTGGAGGTGCAGCTGCAGCTGTCGGTCAACCCGCCGCCGCTGACCGACGACAGTTTCGATGTCTGCATCCGCTTCGGCGCGCCGCCGGAGGCGCGGGTGATCGCCCGGCACATCGCGCCCAACCGCCGCCTGCTGTGCGCCGCGCCGGCCTACCTGGCGCGCCACGGCACGCCGCGGGTGCCGCATGATCTGGTGCGCCACCCCTGCATCGGCATCCGCCAGGGCGAGGAGGCCTACGGTCTGTGGCGGCTGACCAGCGGCCGCGGCAAGGCCGCCACCACCGATGCCATCAAGACCCGCGGCAACCTGAGCACCAACGACGGCGAGATCGCGGTGCACTGGGCGCTGGACGGCCACGGCATCCTGATGCGCGCCGAATGGGACATCGCCCACCACCTGGCCAGCGGCCGGCTGGTGCAGGTGCTGCCGCAGTGCCGCACGCCCGATGCCGATGTCTATGCCGTCTACCCGCAGCGCCACCAGCTGGCGGCGCGGGTGCGGGCCTTTGTCGACCATGTGGCGGCGGCGCTGCCGCCACGCGCGGCGCGGGTGCCGCAGGCCTCAGAGGCTTGACGGTGCCGGCCCGGCGGCGGCGGCCAGTGCCTGCTCCAGCCGCTGTGCCACCTGCAGCAGCCGGGCATCGGCGCCCGCCGCGGCGATCAGCTGCAGGCCCATCGGCGCACCGTGGTCGCCCACGGCGCCGGGCACGTTGATGCAGGGCAGGCCCAGCAGGGTCCATAGGCGGTTGAAGCTGGAGTGGCCGGTGCTGCCCAGGCCGGGCGGCGGCTCGTCGGGTGCGCTGGGCGTGAGCAGGGCGTCGACGCCGGCCAGCCAGGCCTGGGCGTCGGCGCGGGCCTGCAAGGTGCGCAGCTGCGCCGCCTCGTAGGCTGCTGGCGTGATGCGGCGGGTGCTGGCCAGGTAGTCGCGCAGCACCGGTGACAGCTGCGCGGCATGGTAGTCGAACTCCCAGTCCAGGCAGCGCCAGGCCTCGTGGCCCTGCACCACGGCATGGTCGTCGAAGCCGGTGGCGGCCCAGGCCGGCAGGGTGCAGGGGCGCACCTCGATCCCGGCGGCGGCCAGCGCGCGGCAGCCGTGCGCGATGGCGGCGCTGGCATTGGCCGACAGGCCCTCCCATGGGAAGTCGGTCGGCACGCCGACCACCAGCCGGTCGGCCGATGGCGCGGCCGGCCGTGCCAGCGCGCGGCCGGTCAGCGCCTCGGCGAACCAGGCCATGTCGGCCACGTCGCGGCTGAACAGGCCCACCGTGTCCAGCGACCAGGAGAAGCACTTCAGCCCGCCGGTGGGCAGCCAGCCGGCGGTGGGCTTGTAGCCGACCACGCCGCAGTAGGCCGCCGGCCGCACCACCGAACCGCCGGTCTGCGTGCCCACGGCCAGCGGCACCAGGCCCGCGGCCACCGCCGCGGCCGACCCCGAGGACGAGCCGCCCGGCGTGCGCCCCGGCGCGCGCGGGTTGGTGGTGGCCGTGGGGTGCAGGTAGGCGAACTCGGTGGTGCTGCTCTTGCCGATCACCAGCGCGCCGGCGCGGCGCAGCAGCGCCACCAGGGCCGCATCGCTGCCGGCCGGGCGCGGCGGGTAGATGGCCGGGCTGCCGTAGGCGGTGGGCAGATCGCGGGTGTCGAAGATGTCCTTCACCGCCACCGGCAGGCCGGCCAGCGGGCCTTGCAGCTGGCGCGCCTGGGCGGCGGCGGTGTCGGCGTCCAGCACGCAGGTGAAGGCCTGCAGCGCCGGCTCGGCCGCGGCGATCGCGGCCAGGGTCTGGCGGGCCAGCGCATCGGGCGCCAGCGCGCCCTGCTGCAGCAGGGCCGCCAGGGCGCGTGCGGAGATCGGCTGGGCGGTGTCGGGCATGGCGTGCGGGGTGGGTGGCAACGGTGGCCGACTGTAGCGGCGCCGGCCGTCATCAACCGGGGGCATGGCAGGCCCTGCCGGCCGCCTGCGGTCCCTTGCCTGGCGGATGCCGCGCCGCGCACCGGCGCCCACGATGGCGGCAGCCCGGCCCAGGGTGGCCTGCAACCAGCAGGCCGGGGCCCGCGGCGCAACAGGGAGCTGCCATGATCGTTTCTCACTTCGAGCTGATCTTCAAGCCGCAGGCGCCAGGCCCCGCGGCTGGGGTGAACGTGGACCGGGTGGTGCAGGGCTACTTTCTCGAGATCACCAACCTCGAGGACCAGCCTTACCGCTACGCGCTGGAGTTCGTGGTCTCGCCGGCCGACCCGACGCGGCCCGAGCGCAGCCTGGCGGGCAACTGCATCTATTTCGTCGACACGCCGCCGGGCACCGACAACCAGTCGGGCGTGCTCAACGGCGGCGTCAGCGCCACGGTGTTCCGGCCCAGCCGCGGCAGCATCCTGGTGCCGCCCAAGGGCACGGCGCTGGTGGCGGTGCTGCCCAGCGTGTTCGGCAATGCCTTCGACCCGACGCCGCTGCTGGTGCCCAACTTCGAGGTGCGCGGCCATGTGGTGATCAAGCTGCCGGCGGTGTTCCCGCCCGGGCCGCCGTTCTCGCTGTTCACCGTGCCGCAGGCGGCCGCGCCGGTGAAGGTGCTGCTGACGCCGCAGAGCCGCGCCACCTTCTTCTCCGCGGCCAACACCATCACCAGCCAGCTGCAGGCCACGCTGCCGCTGGCCAGCGGTGCGGCCGTGGTGTCGCTGCCGCCGGAACCGGGTGGCCCGCTGGTGCTGCAGCCGTTCGAGGTGTCGCGCATCGATGTGCGGCTGCGTGACGCCCTGGCCGGCCTGGAGTCGTCGCCCGCCGAGATGCTGGCCCTGCTGGTGGGCGGGCTGCAGGCGGACGCCGCCGCGCTGTCGGCCTTCAATGCGGCGTTGAAGGACGGTGGCATCCCGTATGCGCTGGAGGCCCGCAAGCGCGCCGGTGCCTGAGGCGGGCGGTGTCAGGGCAGGCGGATGACCGGGCTGGCGCTCCAGACCTTGGGACCGTCGGCCATGCCGCCGCCCATGGTGAAGCTGCCGGCCTCCGGGGCCAGCGGGCGCCAGGTGCCGTCCCAGTCCCAGGTGGTGACGAACACCCGTGCGCCGCTGAAGCTGGCCGGGTCGCCCAGTGCCTCGCTGGGCAGGGTGAAGACCACCCGCCGCTGGGCGGCATCGGTGTGGATGGCGGCGGCCGGCGTGATGCTGCGGCCGTCGGCCGTGGCGCTGGCGCCCTCGGGGCCGAACAGCGCGTTGCTCCAGCCGTGCGACCGCAGCCGCAGGTGCCAGTGCATGCCGTCGGGCAGCTCGGCGTTCTGGCCGGGCATCACGCGTGCGCCGCCCGCGCGGCCCGGCAGCTCGACGAAGATGGAGAAGGCCACATGGTCGAAGCCGTTGGCCGGCGCCCAGACGCTGGTGAGATCGGCCATGTCCAGTTCGATGCGCAGGGCGCCGCCGGCGGCCAGCACCCGGGTGCGGCGCAGGTCCATCTGCTGCGTGAAGCTCTCGTGGGTGGGATAGCGGTAGCTTCCCGTGGGCCCGCCGCCGGCCTGCAGAGGCTGCGGCACGTCGGCCAGGGTCTGCCAGGGCAGCGCCATCCGGAAGCTCAGCGCATTGCTGACGCGGCTGCCGTCCAGCGTGCGCAGCACCACGCGGTGCGCCAACGCGGGATCGCTCATGCGCCGGGTGTCGATGCGTGCGGTGAAGCGGCCGTCGGCGCCGGCGTGCACGCGCTGCGCCCGGGACTCGTCGCCATCGACGATCAGGGCCAGTTCGGTGCCCGGGCGCGCCTGCCCGGTGAGGCTGAAGTCGCCAGTCATCGGCTCGGCCGGCAGCGGGTCGAGCCGGGGTGCTTCTTCCGCGGACACAGCCGGGCCGTCGGTGGCCGGCTCCACCGCCCAGACCGTGCCGCTGCGCGCCGGCAGCCGCAGGTGCACCTGGCCGCCGGCATCGGCCGCCAGTGTGGCGGGCGCATCGCCGTGGATGTCGAACAGCCGGCGCAGCCGCGCCTGTGCCGGGCCCACCGGCAGGTTGTCGACGAAGCGCGGCGTGTCGGCGGTGTTGAACACCACCAGCCGCACCTGCCCGTCATGCGCGGTGCGCCAGGCCAGCACGCCGGGGCCGGCGCCGCTGGCCTGCAGCACCTGCGGCAGTGCGCGCGAGAAGCCGCGGTTGGCCTGGCGCAGCGCCACCACCGACTGGGTGTAGCGGAACAGCGGTGATGCGGTGTCGAAGCGGTCGCGGCCGCCCGAGCCCCAGCCGGCGGCGAACATCGACGCGCGCTGCGCCACCAGGCCCTGCTCGGTGCCGTAGTACAGCACCGGGATGCCGGGCAGCGTCATCATCGCCAGCAACGCCTGCTTCATCGCCGCCTCGCCGCTGACGGCCAGCCAGCGGTCGACGTCGTGGTTGTCGATGAAGGTGGGCAGGCGCCGCGGATCGATGCCGCGGGCATCGGCGGCCACCATGTCCTGCACCCGGCGCTGCAGGTCGGTGGCGGGCCGGCCACGCGCGAACACATCCACCAGCCCGGCATACAGCGGAAAGTTCAGCATGCCGCCCAGGCGGGCGCGGCCGTCGTCGCCGCGGATGTAGCTCTCCAGCTTGCGGGTGTAGCGGGTCTGGCCAGGCGCATCGATGCCGAAGCCCTCGCCGAAGGCCAGGAAGTCGCGCCGGCCGGTGCGCTCGGCCACCCGGGCCATGCCGGGCGCCTGGCGGTCGTCGGCGTACAGGAAGTCCTCGAAGAACTCGGGCGGCACGTGGTAGGCCGTGTCGATGCGGAAGGCGTCGACACCCACCGAGCGGATCCACCAGCCGAAGCTGTCGCGCAGCGCACGGCGCACCCGCGGGTTCTCGGTGTTCAGGTCGTCCAGCCCCGAGGTCTGGAAGTCGAGCTCCTCGCGGCGCACGGTGACGTCGCGGATCTCCGGCGTCCAGTGGTAGATGCCGGCCGCGCGGTCGGCGGCGCGACGCGGGTCGTTCAGGTGGAAGGGCGGCTGCAGCGGCCGGCGCTGCGGCCGGGAACCGGTGTTGGGCCGGTAGTCGGCGGCGGGATCGTCGGCGCGCCAGCCCGGGCCGTGGCTGAAGAAGTTGCCGGTGTGGTTGACCACCACGTCCTGCACCAGGTACATGCCGCGCCGGTGCAGGGCGTCCGACAGGCGCTGGTACTCGGCCAGCGTGCCCACGTGCGGGTCCATGCGCTTGAAGTGGCTGGCCCAGTAGCCGTGGTAGCCGTAGAAGCCGTGCGTGGCGTCGTGCCACTGGTTCAGCACCGGCGGCGTCAGCCACAGCGCGGTGGCGCCCAGGGCCTGCACATAGTCCAATCGGCGCTGCAGGCCCGCGAGATCGCCGCCGCTGTAGGTGTGGCTCTGGCGCGGGTCGTACTCGCCCAGACCCTGGTCGTTGTTGCGCGGGTTGCCGTCGTCGAAGCGGTCGGTCAGCACGAAGTAGATGACCTGGTCGCGCCAGTCGGGCGAGGGCACATGCAGCTTCAGGCCCGGGGCCTGGGCGGTGGCGTGCAGGGTGATGGCCGTCAGCGCGGCGCCCAGCCAGGCGCCAGGCCGCAGTCTGTTCATCGCGTCGGCTCCCGTTCCAATGGTCGTCTCTGCACCAGCGCCGCCTGCCGTCCCGCCTGCCTGGTCAGCCGCCAGGCGGCTGGCCCAGGCCGGTGCGCAGGCGGTCCATCGCGTGGGGCACGGCCTGTTTCAGCACCTTGGCCCGGAGATCGAGCTGGCCGATGCAGGGCCCGTTCATCACCCCGGCCAGGCCGTGCATGGTCGACCAGATGTACAGCGCATCGAGCTCCACCGCCTCGCGCGCCCTGGCGGTGTCGCCATGCAGGCGCCGCAGCACGCTGCGCAGCACGTCGAAGGCGTGGGTGGCATCGCGCACCAGCGCCGGTGATCCGGCGGCCTCGGGCCAGGTGGTGCTGAACATCAGCCGGTATTCCAGCGGATGCTGCTGGGCATAGGCCAGGTACTGCTGCCCCAGCGATTCCAGGTCCTGCACCGGATCGTCGAAGCGGGCGCGGCTGTCCAGATGCTGCGCAAACCGCTGGAAGCAGCGCCGCATCACCTCGGAGAGCAGATGGTCGCGGCTGGGGTAGTGCCTGTACGGCGCCTGGTGCGAGACCCCGAGCCTGCGCGCCACCTCGCGCAGGCTCAGGTGTTCGATGCCGCGCTCGGCGATGACCTGCTGGGCCGCGACGATGCAGGCGTCGCGCAGTTCGAGCGGCGGCGTGGCGGCAGTCTTCTTCGAGGGCATGGGGCTCGGATCGCGGTGGCGGGCGCGGGTGAAGCTACCACAGGCGTTCCGTGGCTCCCGGCGCCTGCGCCGCGGCAGCTCAGGGCCGCAGCGGGCCCTTGGTGCCCGCCCGGTGGGCGGGCATGCCCTTCATCACTTGCGCGATCACCTGCACCTGGCCCCAGCGCGCGCATCGTGACCTGCGCCACCACGTCGATGCCCAGCAGCGAGCTCATGAAGACCACGGCCCACGGCCCGTCGCGTTGCGCGGCTCGGCTGCGGCCGTCGCTCACGTGGCCACCGGGATGTCGAGTCCACTGGCGGCCGGTGGTGGGGGCAGGGCGAAGAACGTCCATCCAAGCACTCCCAGGGATGTGATGCGCCGGAACAGCGTTCGGCAGACATCGAAAGTTGACAGTGTCTACGGCTGCAGGAACAATGGTTGACGCTGTCAACATGAGACTGCCGTGTTGCAGGTGGCCGCTGTGGAGTGAAACCGATGACCCTGCTGACGCCCGGCCTGACAAGGCGCGCCCTGCCTCTGCTGGCCAGCCTGGCCCTGGCCGGCTGCACTGCCTTCAACCACACCGGGCCCGACAGCCCGGTGGCCCAGACCACGCTGCAGCCCCTGGTGCCGCCGCCGCGGGTGGCCCTGGTGTTGAGCAGCGGCGGGCCGCGCGGTTATGCCCACATCGGCGTGCTGCGCGTGCTGGAAGAAGCCGGGGTCACAATCGATCTGGTGGTCGGCACCAGCGTCGGGTCGCTGCTGGGCGTGTTCTGGGCCGACGGCCGATCGGCCGCGGAGATCGATGCGCTGTCCCGGGACGGCGGCCCGCTGACGCTCTTCGACCTCTCGCCGTTGGCCGACCGCGGCTGGATCCACGGCCAGCGCCTGCAGGACTACGTGAACACCGGGCTGGGGCAGCGCCGCATCGAACAGCTGCCGCGGCGCGTGGTGATCGGCGCCACGCGCCGCACCGACAAGGCGCCGGTGTTCTTCACCAGCGGCAACGCCGGCGTGGCGGTGCGGGCGTCCAGCGCGGTGCCGGGCGTGCTGTCGCCGGTCGGCATCCAGGGCACCGAGTACGAGGACGGCGATGAATCCCTGCCGCTGGCCGTGCGGGCCGCCCGCCAGGCCGGCGCGCAGTTCGTGATCGCGGTGGATGTGACGCCGCGGCTGGAGACGGCGCCGGCGGATGCCTCGCCGTCGCAGCGCGCGCGCATCGGCCAACGGCTGGCACGCATCGCACCGGAGGCCGCCCAGGCGGACTTCGTGATCGACGCGGGGCTGGGCTGGCAGGCATCGCCCTGGCCCGGCTACTTCCGCGAGGCCCGCAGCACCGGCGAAGCGAGCGCACGCCGCCAGCTGCCCCGGCTGCTGGACCGCCTGCAGCCCCTGGGCCTGGCACCTGCCGCCACCGGGCCGTCGCAGACGCGCTGATGCTGCAGCGCCTGCCGGACGCTGCAGCATCCACGCAACCGCGACGATATGGATTATGTCAACAACGGGTGGTCAGTCCAGCGCCACGAAGACCCGGCCACCCTCGATCTTCACCGGGTAGCTGCGCACCGCCTCGGTCACCGGGTCACAGGCCGGTCGGCCGTCGCGCACGTCGAACTTGCCCTGGTGCAGCGGGCATTCGATCTCATGGCCGTCCAGGAAGCCGTCGCACAGGCGGGCGTGGCCGTGGGTGCAGAGGTTGTCGGTGGCATAGACCGCATCGCCGACGGTGTAGACCGCGATGTCGCGCCCGGCCACGATGACGCCCGTGACATCGTCGGCCGGCAGCTCGGTGGCCGACAGCGCGTCGACCCAGGTGGTGTTGTCCATGGCGGCCTCAGATCGGGTAGATGATGGAGTTGGGGATCATCTCGGAGTCGTAGATGCACTCGCGGACCGCGAACTTCAGGCCGGCCGGCGTGCGCACCACGGTGTCGAGGTAGCGGCCGACGTTGAACACGGTGGACACCTCCGACAGCTTGGTGCGGAACACCGCATAGTTGGCCTCGCAGCGCCAGCGGCCGTCCGCGGCCTCACGCACCACCGGTGCGCCGACGACATGCCGCTGGTAGTACGGGTCGTGGAACAGGGTTTCCTGGATGCCGTAGGCACGGTCCTTCAGCATGCCCTTGCTGGTGAACGCCAGCGTGGCCAGCGGGAAGCCGCGCTCATGGTTCTCGCGCGGCTGCAGCCGGTAGACGCAGTCGTCGGTGAAGAACTCGGGCCAGAGGTCCCAGCGGTTGGAATCGACCGCGCTGGCGTAGTCGGCATACAGCTGGTTCAGCGCCAGCCAGTCGTCGAAGGTCATGGTGCCCACCGCTCAGGCCTCCATCACGTTGCGCCAGTAGGCGTACATGCCGCGGATCAGCGTCTCGGTCACCATGTGCTCGGTGTCGCCCACCTCGCGCCCGCCCAGTTCGGCCACGGCGCGGTGGAAGGGCTTGCTCTCGAAGGCCTGCTGGCTGAACTCGATCACCTCGCCGTCGTCGGCCGACACGAAGCCGGCCGGGCCGAACAGGTTGGCCTGGGTCAGGCGGCGGTGGGTCATCTCGTCGCTGTCGTCGTCGAAGCCGAAGTGCGTCCAGACGAAGTCGAAACTGCCGGTGCCGTTGGGCTGGATGTGGCGCGTCGACACGCTGTTGACCTGCTGCTGCAGGATCACGCTGGGGAAGATGGTCGTCATGACAGCGGTGGGACCGCCCCACCAGGGCTCGGGCACGATGTCCAGGAAACTCGGGTCCTGCAGCTGCATGCCTTCCTTGAAGCTGGACACCTGGGTCACCTGGCCGCCCTGGCCGCCAGTGCCGCGGGTGGAGATCATGGCCGCGTGGCGGTGCTTGTCGTCCATGCGCAGCATGCTCTTGTTGTCGGCCCGCCAGAGCCCGAAGGTGACGAACCAGGTGTGCAGCAGGCCCGGGTGGTACGGGTCCTTGATGTTCTCCTGCATCAGCTTCCAGTTGCCGGGGATGCGCTGGCGGTTGTAGCCCAGGATCTTCAGCTGGCGGCCGTTGAACAGCCGGTCGAAGTAGCCCAGGATGGTCGGGCCCAGGAAGTCCTCGAAGGGCTCGACATCGGGGTCGAAGGACGCGAACACCACGCCGCCGCGGGTGGCCACCTTCAGCTTGGTCAGGCCATGGTCGGCCGTCTTGAAGTCGGCCGGCATGCCGCCATGCACCTGGCCGTCCTGCTTCACGCCGCGGCGGAACGGCACGCCCTGCAGGTCGCCCTTCAGGGTGTAGTTCCACTGGTGGTAGGGGCAGACGAACTCCTTGCGGTTGCCATGCCGTTCGCGGCAGAAGCGCATGCCGCGGTGGGCACAGACGTTCTCCACCACGTTGAGCTGGCCGTCGGCATCGCGCGCCAGGATCACCGAGCGCTCGCCGATCACCGTGCGCTTGAAGTCGCCGGGGTTCGGCACCTCGGCCTCCAGGCCGACGTAGCACCAGTGGGCCTTGTAGAAGAAGCGCTCCAGTTCCTGCCGGTAGATGGCGTCGCTGGTGTAGGCGCGGAACGGAATGCGGTGGGTGCCGTCGCCCTCCCACACCGGCTGGTCGGGGAAGATGGTGGTTGTCGTGGCCATGGCCTGTCTCCGGAGGGTCAGAGCCGCTCTTCGCGCCACAGGCCCAGGGCCTGCTGCACGGGGCGGTCCGAGAAGCTGAACAGCAGCGCATCACGATCGGCGCGCAGCTGCAGCGCATGCCACGATGGCACGACGAAGACGTCGTTCTCCTGGAAGCGCCAGGTGACGTCGCCCAACGGGCCGCTGAGGCGCGCCTCGCCGCCACCTTCCAGGCACACATGCACCGTGCCGTCGGTGGCCCGCACCGGCTGTGTCTCGAAGCCGGCCGGCAGCCGCTGGGCAAAGGCACCCATCGTCGGCATCGGCGAGGCACCGGTGGCCGGGTTCACGTAGCGCAGCTTGAAGCCGTGGTGTGCGTCGGGCGTGCCCTGCGAGATGGCCACCAGGGACGCCTTGGTGCGGTCGAACGGGTAGATGAACAGCTTGGCCGGATCGGCCGGCCGCGGCTGCTCATCCAGCGGCAGCATGTTGGCGCCGTAGCGGGCCAGCGCGTCGCCTTCCGGGCGCAGCGGCTGCTGGCTCTGCTGGGTGCTGCGCTCGGCAAAGCCGGCGTCCAGGA
Organism: Pseudaquabacterium pictum; assembly: GCF_005403045.1. GTDB lineage: Bacteria > Pseudomonadota > Gammaproteobacteria > Burkholderiales > Burkholderiaceae_C > Pseudaquabacterium > Pseudaquabacterium pictum. The sequence goes on along the minus strand of NZ_BJCL01000004.1, from coordinate 253,396 downwards.
AGCGCACGATCGGGATGTCCAGCCCGTCCAGCCACACCACCGGCTCGCTGCCCAGGTTGCCGTGGTCGTGCCAGGTCCAGGCAGGCGTGATGATGAAGTCGCCACGGCGCATGGTGGTGCGCTCGCCGTCCACGGCCGTGTAGGCACCGGCGCCATCCAGCACCAGGCGCAGGGCCGTCTGGGTGTGGCGGTGCGCCGGCGCCACCTCGCCCGGCATGATCAGCTGCAGCCCGGCATACAGCGACGGGGTGATGCAGGACTGGCCGCGCAGCGCCGGGTTCTCCAGGATCAGCACCCGGCGCTCGGCCTCCTCGGCGGTGATCAGCCGGCCGGCCTCCATCACCTGCTCACGCAGCTCGGCATAGCGCCACAGGTGGGCCTGGGCAGGGGAGCGCGGCTGCGGCGGCACCAGGGCGCCCAGCACCTCCCACAGCGGCGTCATGTGCCGGGTGCCGATGCGGCCGTAGTAGTCGGCGCGCTGGCGCTGGGCCTCGGGCGCTGGGTTGGCGGCGTGCATGGGCTGTCTCCTGGGGGCCTCGGATGGTCGAGGCGTCGGCATCGTCGGGGCCGGCAGCGGTGCTGCCGCCGGCCCGGCGGATCATTCCCGGTTCAGCCCATTCGGAAAATAGAATCTCGTGAATGTGATGTATCACCGCTGGTGATGGAGGCCCCATGGAGCTGTCGGACATCGACCTCAACCAGCTGGTGCTGTTCCAGCAGCTGATGGTCGAGCGGCGGGTGTCCCGGGTGGCCGAGAACCTGGGGATCACCCAGCCGGCGGTCAGCAACACCCTGGCCAGGCTGCGCCGCCAGTTCGGTGACGACCTGTTCGTGCGCACGCCCCAGGGCATGCAGCCCACCCCGTTCGCCGAGCAGCTGGCCGGGCCGATCGGCGAGGCGCTGGCGCTGATCCACGGCGGCCTGAACCAGCACAGCCGCTTCGATCCGGCCAGCGTGCAGCGGTCGATCACCATCGGCATGACCGACATCGGCGAGATCATCTTCCTGCCTGCGCTGCTGGCGCATCTGCGGCAGGTGGCGCCGGGCGCCACGCTGACGACCGTGCGCACCACCACCAGCACCCTGCGCGAGGACATGGAGGCCGGCAAGGTCGACCTGGCCATCGGGCCGCTGCCGCAGCTGAAGGCCGGGTTCTTCCAGCGGTGCCTGTTCCGCCAGCGCTATGTCTGCCTGTTCCGGCAGGGCCATGCGCTGGACCGCCAGCGCCTGTCGCTGGCCGATTTCCAGGCGGCCGAGCACCTGGTCATCGTGTCGGCGGGCACCGGGCATGGCCAGGTGGATGCGCTGATCCGCCGCGCCGGCGTGCAGCGCCACATGCGCCTGACCGTGCCGCACTTCGTCAGCGTGGGTCACATCCTGCAGCACACCGACCTGGTGGCTACGGTCACCGAACGCCTGGCCGACCGCTTGGCAGCGCCCTTCGGGCTGCGCCACCTGCCGCATCCGGTGGATCTGCCCGATGTGGCGATCAATGTGTTCTGGCACGCCAAGGTGCACCGGTCACCGATGCACCAGTGGCTGCGCGGCCTGGTGTTCCAGCTGTTCGGCGATGACCAGGTGGCGGCCGTCAGCGCCAGCTGACATGCCCCACGGCCACGGCCAGCACCGCCACCAGCATGGCGGCGATGGCCGGCAACGCGCCGCGCCAGCGCGAATGCCGGCGGAACAGCTTGCGATCAGGGGGCCAGAAGAGGTGGGTGAGGCGCACGAGACCATCCTAGGGCAATCCCCGCCCGGCCTGGATCCCCAACCGGGGGGGCCGATCTGGCCGGGCGCCAGGGCCGGCGCCCGTTGTTCACCGGTGTCCTGACAATCGCGCCATGCCGCCGGATCCAGCGCCCGACCAGACGCCAGCCGCCTGGACCTACACCGTCTCCGTCCGCGCGCTGTGCGAGTTCACCGCCAAGCGTGGCGATCTGGACCGGCGCTTCACGCCGTCGGCCACCGCGCTGGAGGGCCTGATGGGCCAATCCACCGTGGCGCTGCGCCGCGGCCCCGACTACGAGACCGAGATCGCGCTGGAGACCACCTGCGGCCCGCTGCGGGTGCGTGGCCGGGCCGACGGCCATGACCCGCGCCGCCGCTGCCTGGAAGAGATCAAGACCATCCGCGGCCACCCGGACACGATTCCCGCCAACCGCCGGCTGCTGCACTGGGCGCAGCTGCAGACCTACGGCGCGCTGTTCTGCCGCGCCCGGGGCCTGCCGGAGCTGGCGCTGGCCCTGGTGTACTTCGACGTGGCCAGCCAGTCCGAGGTGGAACTGCGCCAGGTCTGCGGTGCCGAAGAACTGGACGCCCTGCTGGCGCAGCGCTGCGACGCCTTCCTGGCCTGGGCGCAGCAGGAAGCCGGCCACCGCAGCGCGCGTGACGGGGCGCTGCAGGCGCTGGCGTTTCCGCAACCGGCCTTCCGTCCCGGCCAGCGGGTGCTGGCCGAAGCGGTCTACCGGACGGCGGCGCGCGGCGGCTGCCTGCTGGCCCAGGCGCCCACCGGCATCGGCAAGACCATCGGCACGCTGTTCCCGCTGCTGCGGGCGATGCCGGTGCACGGCATCGACAAGCTGGCCTACCTCACCTGCAAGGGCACCGGTCGCCTGGCCGCGCTGGACGCGCTGGACAGCCTGCGCGCCGGCACCACCCGCACGGCGCTGCGGGTGCTGACCCTGGTGCCCAAGGACGAGGGCTGCGTGCACCCCGACAAGGCCTGCCACGGGGACGCCTGTCCGCTGGCCCGCGGCTTCTACGACCGCCTGCCCGCCGCCCGCCAGGAGGCCGTGGACCAGGGCTGGCTGGATGCGGCCGGCCAGCGCCAAACCGCACTGCGCCACGGCATCTGCCCCTACTACCTGGGTCAGGAGCTGGTGCGCTGGGCCGACGTGCTGGTGGGCGACGTGAACCACCTGTTCGACAGCCACGGCCTGCTGTGGGGGCTGAACCAGGCGCTGGACTGGCGGCTGGCGGTGCTGGTGGACGAGGCGCACAACCTGGTCGACCGGGTGCGGCAGATGTACAGCGCCGACCTGCGGCTGGGCGACATCCGCGGCGCGGCCGACACCGCGCCGGCCACGGTGCGCGGCGCACTGGACCGGCTGGCGCAAGCCAGCGACGACGTCGTCGCTGCGGCCGACCCGCCCCATGCGGTGCTGGATGCCCCGCCCGACGCCTTCGTGCAGGCCCTGCAGACGGCAGCGGGCGCCCTGTCGGAGCACTTCCACCAGCACCCGCTGAGCGTGGGCACGCTGCTGGACTTCCACTTCGCGCTGCAGCGCTTCCAGTGGTTGGTGGAGGCCCTGAACGACCATGCGCTGTTCGAGGTCCAGACCCCGACGCCGGTGGCCGCCGATGCCGTGCTGGGCGTGCGCAACGTGGCGCCGGCCTGCTTTCTGCGCCGGCGCTTCGAGGCGCTGCACAGCACCACGCTGTTCTCGGCCACGCTGGCGCCGCCGGCCCATGCCATGCAGCTGCTGGGCCTGCCGGCCGACACCGCCTGGCTGGACGTGCCGCCGCCCTTCCCTGCCGAGCACCTGACGGTGCGTGTGGCCGACGGCCTGTCGACCCGTTACGCGCACCGCGCCCGCTCGCTGCAGGCGCTGCTGACCGTGGTCGCCCGCCAGTTCGACCAGCACCCGGGCAACTACCTGGCGTTCTTCAGCAGCTTTGACTACCTGGACCAGGCCGCGACGCAACTGGCCAGACTGCGGCCGGACATCCCGCAGTGGCGGCAGGCGCGCCGCATGCACAGCGGCGCGCGCAGCGAGTTCCTGGCGCGCTTCCAGCCGCAGGGCCGGGGCATCGGCTTTGCCGTGCTGGGTGGCGTGTTTGCCGAAGGCGTGGATCTGCCCGGGCCGCTGCTGATCGGGGCCTTCATCGCCACGCTGGGCCTGCCGCCGGTGTCACCCGCGCAGGACGCCATCCAGGCCCGGCTGGCCGCGCTGTTCGGCGCCGGTGGCGCCCATGCCGATCTGGTGCCGGCCATGCAGCGTGTCACCCAGGCGGCCGGCCGGGTGCTGCGCACACCCGACGACCGCGGCTGGCTGTGGCTGCTGGATGACCGCTACCGGCGGCCGGAGGTCGTCAATCTGCTGCCGGCCTGGTGGCAGCTGCGCGGCGGCCCGTGACGGTGAAGAACAGGCCGGTGGCTATACTGGTTTGGTGCCTGTCAGCCCGTTTCGCACCAGGGCGGTGCGACCTCCGCATCCCATGGCGACCCGACGGAAATCCGAACCCCAGCCTGCCGGTCAGGCCCTGCACAGTCTGCTGAGCCAGGCCAGCCGCCAGGCCACATTGGACTTGCGGCGGCTGGTCGGCACCGAAGGCCTGCCGGCCGAGTTCTGGCGGGTGCTGGAGGTGCTGGCCGACGAGCAGGGCCGGTCGATGTCGGCGCTGGCCGAGCAGGCCGGCATGCAGCTGCCGGCCACCTGCAAACTGGTCGACCGGATGACCGAGGCCGCGCTGGTGCAGCGCGCGGTCGATCCGCAGGACCAGCGCCGCGTGATCCTGCACATCTCCGACCTCGGGCTGCAGAAGGTGGCCGCGCTGCGCGCCGATGTGCGCGCCCACCAGGACCGCCTGCGCGACAGCTTCGGGCCCGAGCGCGAGGCGCAGTTGCGCGAACTGCTCAGCGCCTTCATCCAGGCGCATCGGTGAGCGTGCGCAGCGGGCGGATGCCCAGGCCGCGCACCTCGCCCAGGTAGATCGGGCTGCGGCCGGCGTCGTAGGCGCCACGCTGGGTGTCGCGTGCGCCCGGCAGCAGCGGGCCGCGCCGGGTCTGCGCCTGCCGCTGCAGGTGGGCGAAGCCCTCGTAGACCGACTGCGAGGCGGAGTTCAGCGCCGGCGCGCGGTCGCCGAAGCGGGCGCGGTAGCGCTCCTTGAAGGCGTGGTTGGCATCGGAATCCAGCGCATCGAAGTAGCCCGCGGCGACGAACATGCCCTCGGAGTTGGCATCGCCCACGCCGAGCACGGTGTTCTCCTCGACACAGGTCGACAGCCGCAGCACCTTGCCGCCGAGCCCGGCGCGTTCGAAGGCACGGCAGAAGTGCACCGCGTCGGCCGTCAGCAGCGACAGCAGCACCACCTGCGCACGGCTGGCGATCACGTCGTCGATGATGGCGTCATAGTCGCGCTCGCCCAGCGGCACGTAGCGCTCGCGCACCACCTCGGCACCGCTGGTGCGGATGGCCGGCAGCGCCAGCGCATGGGTGCGGCGCGGCCAGCTGTAGTCGTTGCCCAGCAGGTACCACCGCCGCGGCCGGTAGCGCCCGGCCAGCCAGTCGATGGCCGGCAGCAGCTGGCGTTCCGGCGTCTCGCCGATGGCATGCACCCAGGCCGGCAGGCCGCAGCCCTCGTACAAGGGCGTGTAGATGAGCGGCACGCGGGCATCGACCACGCCGGCAATGCGCCGGCACACGGCGGTGTTGCTCAGCGCCACCAGGGCATCGACCGCGCCATCGGCGACCAGGTCGCGCACGTCGTCGTCGAGCCCGGTGTTGGCCTCGCTGGCGTTCAGCAGCGTCAACCGCACCTCGCGCCCATCGAGGCCGCCCTGGGCGTTCCAGCTGTCGCGCGCCAGCGCCGCACAGGCCAGCGCACACGGCCCGAGCAGCCCCATCGCACCCGACGTGGGGATCAGCACGCCGACATGGAACGGCCCGCGCCGGTGCACGCGGGCCCGCTGCAGCAGCCCGCGCCCGAACACATCGCTTGGCTTCAACTGCCCCACCCGATGCCCCCGTCTGCGTCGTGACCACCGGTCAGCCGACCGGCGCCTGCGCCCGACGCCCGGCCGAGCATACCGCCGCCAGGGCCCGCGCAACGCGGGGCAAGAACACGGTTGACGGCGCCCGAAGTCGCGGCGTAGCATGGGCCGAAATAGTTGCCTGGGAAAGTGATTGCCACCATGTCCATGCGCACACCCACCAACGCCCCGCTGGTCGAGGCCGCCGCGACACTCGCAGACCTGACGCTCGATGCGGAGCGCGTCGCACAACTCGTGCCAGCGATGGACGGCTTCTATGCCCTGCTCGATGTGCTGCACAGCACCGAGCTGGGCGAGACGCCGCCGGCCATCGCCTTCCACGCCAGCTGGACGGGGCGCTGACATGGCCGGCCTGCTCGACCTGTCGATGCGCGAGGTGGCCGCGGCCATCCGCACGAAGGACGTCTCGCCGGTGGAACTGGCCCGGCTGTCGCTGGAGCGCATCGCCGCTGACGAGCCACGCATCAACGCCTACGCGCGGCTGACCGAGGCCCGCGCCATGGCCGCCGCGCGGCAGGCCGAGCGCGAGATCCTGGCCGGCCACTGGCGCGGCGAACTGCATGGCGTGCCCGTCGCGGTGAAGGACCTCTACGACATGGCCGGCCTGCCGGCCACCTGCAGCTCCAAGGTGCGGCATGACCACATCGCCGCGGCCGACTCCGCCTGCGTGCAGCGGCTGGAGCAGGCCGGCGCCTGCATCGTCGGCATGACCCACACGCATGAGTTCGCCTACGGCATCGCCACGCCCACCACCGGCAATCCCTGGAACACCGCGCACATCCCCGGTGGCTCGTCGGGCGGCTCGGGCGCCACGCTGGCGGCGCGCGGCTGCTTCATGGCCATGGGCACCGACACCGGCGGCTCGATCCGCATCCCCGCCGCGGTCTGCGGCACGGTGGGCCTGAAGCCCACCTACGGCCGGGTCAGCCGCGTCGGCATCGCCTCGTTGAGCTGGTCGCTGGACCATGCCGGCCCGCTGGCCCGCACGGTGGGCGACTGCGCGGTGACGCTGGGCGCCCTGGCCGGCCATGATCCACGCGACCCCGGCAGCGCCGATGTGCCGGTGGCCGACTACACCGCCGAGCTGGAGCTGGGCGTGCAGGGCCTGCGCATCGGCGTGCCGCGCAATTTCTTCTTCGACCATGTCGAGCCCGAGGTGGCGGCCAACGTGCGCGCCGCGCTGGCGCTGCTGGAGAGCCAGGGCGCCGAGCTGGTGGAGGTCACGGTGCCGATGACCGACATGATCTCGGCCATCGAATTCGGCCTGTGCATGCCCGAGGCCTCGGCCTACCACCGCAGCATGCTGCGCGAGCGGGCCGATCTCTATGAGCCGGATGTGCGCACCTTTCTCGAGGCCGGCATGCTGATCCCCGCGGTCGACTACATCGCCGCGCTGCGCCAGCGCACGCTGATCCAGGCCGCCTGGGCCACGATGTTCGACGGACTGGATGCCCTGATCGGCCCGGCCGTGGCGGCGGTGGCGATGCGCCGCGACCAGCCGACCATCACCTGGCCCGATGGGGTCGAGGAGACCGCATCGGGGGTCTATGTGCGGCTGTCGGCGCCGGCCAATGTCACCGGCACGCCATCGGTGTCGGTGCCCTGCGGCTTCGGCCAGGGCGGCCTGCCCACCGCCTTCCAGGTGATGGGCCGGCCCTTCGGCGAGGCCCGCATCCTGCGCATCGCCCGTGCCTACGAGCGCGCCACCGACTGGCACACCCGCCAGCCGCAGCGCTGAGACGTCCGATGCGCACCCTGCCCGCCGAAAGCCCGGTCCGCGTCGCCTGCATCCAGATGGAGCCGCGCGTCGGTGCGCTGCACGACAACATCGCCGACAGCGTCGCCCGCATCGATGCCGCGGCCGCCCAGGGCGCCAAGCTGATGGTGCTGCCCGAGCTGACGTCGTCGGGCTATGTCTTCGCCACCCGCGACGAGGCCTTTGCACTGGCCGAGGAGATTCCGCACGGCCCCGCCTGCACCGCGTGGATGGCGGCGGCGAAGCGGCATGGCGCCTGGATCGTCGCCGGCCTGGCCGAGCGGGTGGGCCCCAGGCTGTACAACGCGGCGGTGCTGGTCGGGCCCGATGGCCACATCGGCACCTTCCGCAAGATGCACCTGTGGGCGGCCGAGAACCTGTTCTTCGAGCCGGGCGATCTGGGCTTTCCGGTCTACGCCACGCCGATCGGGCGCATCGGCATGCTGATCTGCTACGACGGCTGGTTCCCCGAGGCCTGGCGGCTGTGCGCGCTGCAGGGCGCCGACATCGTCTGCGTGCCGACCAACTGGGTGCCGATCCCCGGCCAGGACCCGGCCCAGCCGGCGATGGCCAATGTGCTGGCCATGGGCGCGGCCCATGTCAACTCGCTGTTCGTCGCCTGCGCCGACCGGGTGGGCACCGAGCGCGGCCAGCCCTTCCTCGGCAGCTCGCTGATCTGCGCCCACACCGGCTGGCCGGTGGCCGGGCCGGCCAGCCGCACCGAGCCCGAGACGCTGATCGCCGACCTGAACCTGTCGCTGGCCCGGCGCGCGCGCAACTGGAACGACTTCAACCAGATCCTGCGCGACCGCCGCACCGACCACTACGACGCCATGCTCGGCACCGGCGTCAAGCCTGGCTGGTTTTGAGCGGATCGCCATGCTCGACATCGTCCGCTTCGCCTTCGACATCCTGGCCTTCACCGCGGTGATGGTGCTGATCGTGCTGGGCCTGGGCGTGATCGCCAGCATGATGGGCATCTTCAACTTCGCCCATGGCGAGCTGGTGCTGCTGGGCGCCTACACCGTGTTCGTGGTCAGCGAGGCGGGGCTGAACATCTGGGTGGGCATCATCGCGGCGCCCATCGTCGTCGGCCTGTTCGGCGTGGTGCTGGAGCGCACCATCATCCGCCGCTTCTATGCGTCGCCCATCATCGCGATGCTGGGCACCTATGCCATCGGGCTGATCATCCGCGAGATCGTGCGCGGCCTGCTGGGCGGCCACTACCGCTCGGTGGCCGAGCCCTGGCCCGGCTCCTGGTCGATGCTGGGGCTGGACTTCTCGATCTGGCGCACGGTGATCATCGTCACCACGGGGGCGGTCATCGCCGGCAGCTGGCTGTTCCTGGTGCGCACCTCGTTCGGCCTGCGCATCCGCGGCTCGCTCGAGAACGCGATGCTGGCGCGCGCCTGCGGCATCTCGACGGGCACCCTCTACACCGCCACCTTCGCCTTCGGTGCCGCGCTGGCCGGCCTGGCCGGTGCACTGGTGGTGCCGCTGTACCAGCTGTCGGCCGACATGGGCCTGCGCTTCCTCGTGCAGGGTTTCCTGTCGGTGATGCTGGGCGGCGTCGGCACCTTCGAAGGGCCGGTGCTGGGAGCGGCGGCCATCGGCGCGATGGCCGCCGGCCTGCCATGGGCCGTGCCGCCCGTGCTGGCCGATCCCCTGGTGTTCCTCATCGCGCTGGTCATCGTCAAGTTACGCCCACAGGGCTTCATCGCAGGAGCAAGAAAATGAGCCAAGACAAGTTCGACGACGCTTCCAACCAACCGGCCCGTCCGGACCGCCGCCGCATCGTCACCCGGTCGGCCGCGCTGGCGCTGGCCGGCTGGACGGCGGGCGGACCCGGCAGCTGGTTCCTGCCGGCCGCCTGGGGCCAGGGCAAGAACGCCATCAAGCTGGGCATCGCCACCGACATCACCGGCGCCATCGCGCCATCGGGCAACTCCAACTGGCAGGTCGCGCAGCTGGCGGTCGAGCAGATCAATGCCGCCGGCGGCATGGCCGGCCGGCCGGTGGAGCTGTTCCTGGAGGACACCGCCTCCGACCCGAAGGCGGCCGTGGCCAATGTGCGCAAGCTGATCCAGCGCGACAAGGTCGACGTGGTGCTCGGCGGCATCACCTCGGCGATGCGCCAGGCCATCAAGGACCCGATCGTCAACCGCGGCAAGACGCTCTACATCTACCCGCAGCTGTACGAAGGCCAGGAGTGCACCAAGCACCTGTTCAACACCGGCCCGTCGCCGGCGCAGCAGATCGACGAGCTGATTCCCTACCTGATCAAGACGGTGGGCAAGAAGCGCTTCGCCATGCCCTCGGCCAACTATGTGTGGCCGCAGCTGCTGAACAAGTACGCCCGCAAGGTGATCCAGGCCAACGGCGGCGAGGTGGTGTTCGAGGAGTACTACCCGCTGGACCAGGCCGAGTACTCGGCCACGATCAACAAGATCCGCGACGGCAAGGTCGACTGCGTGTTCAACACCATCATTCCCCCGGGCCTGCAGCCGTTCATGAAGCAGCTGTATGAATCGGGCTTCCCGCAGCGCGGTGGTGCGCAGGCCTGCGTCTACTTCGACGAGAACTCGCTGAACTACGTGCCGGCGCGCGAGCTGGAAGGCGTGTACTCCTGTCTGGACTTCTTCCACACCGTGGACGACCCGTTCAGCAAGGAGCTGCTGGCCGCCTATGCCAAGAAGTTCCCCGGCACCAAGTACCAGTTCACCGCCGGCAGCGCGGCCACCGGCATGTACCGCGGCATCCGCCTGTACGAGGCGGCCGTCAAGGCCACCAAGGGCGACACCAACCGCGAGACGGTGTCGGCCGCGCTGGACAAGGCCAAGATCGACAAGGGCCCCGGCGGCGGCGCCGAGATGGTGCCGGGCAAGATGCACGCGAAGATGAACATGTACGTGGCGCAGTGCAAGAAGGACGGCGACAAGCTGCGCTGGGACATCATCTCCAAGCACGGCATGGTCGACCCCAAGGAGTGCTGATCCCGTGCTGACCCGGCCCCCCCGGCGCATCCTGCCGGTCATCGAGATCGCGGTCTTCGCCATCGCGCTGGCCACGCCGCTGCTGCTGACGAGCAAGCCCGAGCTGATCACGCTGGCCACCAATGTGCTGATCCTGTCGCTGCTGGCGATCAGCTTCGACCTGTGCTGGGGCTACTCCGGCATCATGAGCTTCGGCCAGGCGCTGTTCTTCGGCGTGGCGGGTTATGCCATCGCGCTGATCGGGCGCGACCTGGAGTTCAGCCACGGCTGGGGCACGCTGCCCATCGCCATGGGCGTGGGGCTGTTGCTGTCGTTCGCGTTCGCCGCCTTCCTGCTGCTGGGGCGGCGCACGCCGACGGTGATCTTCGTCTCGCTGGGCACGCTGACCGGCGCCTATGCCGCCGAGCGGCTGGTCTCGGGCTGGCAGTACGTGGGCGCGGGCAACGGCCTGTCGTCGGTCAAGCTGCTGCAGTGGGGATCGTTCGAGATGGTCGAGGGGCCGGCCTTCTACTACATGGTGCTGGCCATCCTGGCGCTGTGCTACGGCGCCTCGCGCTACATCGTGCGCTCGCAGTTCGGCCTGGTGCTGGCCGGCATGCGGCAGAACGAGGAGCGGCTGGCCTTCTTCGGCTACCGCACCCAGGTGTTCAAGGCGCTGATCTTCTCCTTCGCCGGCCTGCTGGCGGGGCTGGCCGGCGCGCTCTACTCGTACCACCAGGGTTTCATCGGCCCGGGCAACATGGGGCCGGGCCTGTCGACCACCGCGGTGCTGTACGCGCTGTTCGGCGGCAGCGGCACGCTGATCGGGCCGGTGATCGGCGCCTTCCTGATCGAGACCATCAGCTATGTGCTGGCCGACCAGGACGCGATCAAGCAGTACTGGCCGGTGATCCTGGGCGTGGTGCTGCTGGTGGTGGTGGTGTTCAAGCCCACCGGCATCCTCGGCTTCTTCGTCTCGCCGCGCGAGCGCATCGGCTCCTTCGGCGGGCGGAAGGGCCCCAAGTGAGTGAACTGCTGGAAGTCCGCGGCGTCACCAAGCGCTTCGGCACGCTGCAGGCGCTGGGCGGCGTCGATGTCACCGTGCGCGCCGGCACCTTCCACGGCCTGATCGGACCCAACGGCTCGGGCAAGAGCACGCTGCTGAAGGCCATCGCCGGCGCCCACCTGCCCAGCAGCGGCACGGTGCACTTCGGTGGCACCGACATCACCAACGCCACGCCCTACGAGCGCGCACGCTTGGGGCTGAGCCTGAAGTTCCAGATCACCGCGGTGCTGCCCGAGCTGTCGGTCTACGACAACGTGCTGCTGGCGCTGCAGGCCGAGCAGGGCGTGTGGGCGCTGATCCGCTCGCGCAGCCGCACCAGGATGCGCGGCGAGGTGATGCATGCGCTGGAGCGCTTCCGCCTGGCCGACCGTGCCGACGAGCTCGCCGGCGCGCTGTCGCACGGCGAGCAGCAGTGGCTGGAGATCGCGATGGCGCTGGCGCCCAAGCCGCAGCTGCTGCTGCTGGACGAGCCCACCGGCGGCATGAGCCCCGAGGAGCGCCGGGTGACCGGCGAGTTGCTGATGCCGATCAAGTCCACCTGCGCGCTGGTGATCGTCGAGCACGACCTCGACTTCATCCGCGACATCTGCGACGTGCTGACCGTGCTGGACCAGGGCAAGGTGCTGGACTCGGGCACGGTCGACCAGATCCAGCAGTCCGCGAAGGTCCAGCAGGTCTACACCACACGAGTCTGACGTGCCCCCGCCCCTTCTGAAAGTCACCGACCTGTGTGCCGGCTACGGCCGCAGCCAGGTCCTGTTCGGCCTGTCGCTGGACGTGCCAGCGCAAGGCGCCGTCTGCGTGCTGGGTCGCAACGGCGCCGGCAAGACCACGCTGCTCAAGGCGCTGGCCGGCGACCTGCCGGCGATGTCGGGCACGATCGAGTTCGACGGCCGCAACATCACCACCATGCCGATGGAGCAACGCGCCCGCATCGGCGTGGGCTATGTGCCGCAGGAGAACGCTGCATTCTCCAACCTCAGCGTGCGCGAGAACCTGCAGCTCGGCGCCATCCGCCAGAAGGACCGCAGCGGCATCGACGAGGTGCTGGCCGTCTTCCCCAAGCTGGGCAGCCGGCTGAACCAGGCGGCGGGCACGCTGTCGGGCGGCGAGCGCAAGATGCTGGCGATCGGCCGCGCCATGCTCGGCCGGCCCAGGCTGCTGATGCTCGACGAGCCCACCGAAGGCGTGTGGATCGGCGTGATCGAGGAGATCGCCGAGCAGCTGCAGAAGCTGGCCACCACGATGGCGGTGGTGCTGGTGGAGCAGCACATCGAGCTGGCGATGCGCGTGGCGCAGACCGCCCATGTGATGGAGCGCGGCCGCGTGGCGCTGGATGGCCCGGTGGCCCAGGTGAAGGACGATCCGCGGCTGCTGCGCTACCTGGCGCCCTGAGGCGCGACGCCGGCGCGGCGGCGAAGTCCACCACCTCGACGTGGCGGCCGGGTGGCGGCAAAACCGTCGCTTCGGTCCGTCCGTTGCCGATTCATGCTCCAATGGGATTCCAATTGGAATCCAGATGGATGACATGCAGCAGAAATCAGCAGCGATCGAACCCCGCCAGCGCGCCGGCGAAACCGAGAAGATGACCGTCAACGTCGGCGTCGTCGACCTGGGCCAGGTGGACCTGCTGGTCCAGGAAGGCTTCTACTCCAACCGCTCGGACCTGGTGCGCACGGCGCTGCGCAACCAGCTGGCCCTGCATGCCGACACGCTGAAGCAGACCGTCTCGCGCCGCACGCTCACCGTCGGCCTGCAGCACTTCAGCCGCGCCGACCTGGAGCAGGTGGTGGCGGCGGGCCAGACGCTGCAGGTGCAGGTCGTCGGCCTCGCCCGCATCGCCGACGACGTGCCGCCCGTGCTGGCACGCGCGGCCATCGCCTCCGTCACCGTGCTGGGCGCGTTCCAGGCCAGCCCGGCGGTGCGGCGGGCGCTGGCCGACCGCATCCGCTGACCGCCCTCCTTCCCCCGACACCACCCGCAGAAAGCCCACCATGAAGCCTCCCTTCCACGCCCGTGCGCCGTCGTTCGACGGCCAGGCGATCCACGCGACCATCCAGCGGGCGCTGGCCTCCGCCGGCCTCGACACCGGCACCGGGCCGATGCGTGGCGTGACCGAGACCCTCCGGCGCGCCCTGGCCCCCGGGCCGCTGGCCGAGGCACCGCAGCGTCCGGGCGGTCTGGCCACGCACCACTTCAGCAACGCCGCCGGCACCCGGGCCTACAAGCTGCATGTGCCGGCGGTCCTGCCGGACGGGCCACCCCCGCTGCTGGTGATGCTGCACGGCTGCACCCAGTCCGCCGACGACTTCGCGACAGGCACGCAGATGAACCGGCTGGCCGATGCGCACGGCTTCCTGGTGGTCTATCCCGAGCAGCCGGCGCAGGCCAACCCGTCGGCATGCTGGAACTGGTTCCGGCCGCAGGACCAGGCCGGCGATGGCGGCGAGCCGTCGCTGATCGCGGGCATCGTCCGCGAGGTGGCGCAGCGGCATGGTGCCGACCCCCGGCGCATCTTCGTGGCCGGTCTGTCGGCCGGCGCGGCCATGGCCGTGGTGCTGGGCGAGACCTGCCCCGATCTGTTTGCCGGCGTCGGCGCCCACTCCGGCCTGCCCTATGCCAGCGCGCACGACATCCCGTCGGCCCTGGCCGCGATGAAGGGCGGGCGCAGCGGCCTGCCGGCCCTGAAGAACCTGCCCGGCGCTGCGGCCGGTGGCGGCAGGAAGGCGGTGCAGGCGGTGCCGGTCATCGTCTTCCATGGCGACCGGGACCACACCGTGCAGCCCGCCAATGGCGAAGCCATCGTGCAGCAGGCCCGGGCAGCCCATGCCGCCGAAGCAGGTGGCGGCCTGCAGGCCGTCACCCACACCGGCCAGGCGCCCGGCGGGCGCCGCTACAGCCGCGCTGTGCACACCGACGCGCTGGGCCACACCCGCATCGAGCATTGGACGGTGCACGGCGCGGGCCATGCCTGGTCTGGCGGCCATGCCAGCGGGTCCCACACCGACGGCGCCGGGCCGGATGCCTCGGCGGAAATGGTGCGGTTCTTCCTGGCGTTGCCCCATGGCGGCACCGCCTGAGCGCACCCAGGCTTGAACCTAGGGGTCCGGACCGACGGGCGGCTTGTGGTGCGCCCGGGCGGTGCCTACAGTGCGCTGCGCGGGGGCGCAGCCAGGCTGGGCGGCCCCGTCTGCCACCAGGAGCCCCCGCCCATGCGCCAGCATCTGCCAGCGAGCCGGAAGGCCGCGAACCACCCTGAGCCCGCCAGCACAGCCGGGCATCGCGGCCTGGCCCGCCAGCCGCCCGGGCCTGCCCAGGTGGGCAGCCTGCCGGCGCCGCTGCGCCAGGGCATCCAGGCGCTGTCCGGGCTCGATCTGGGCGGCGTGCGGGTGCACCGTGGTTCACCGATGCCGGCCGCGCTGGGTGCGCAGGCCTTTGCGCAGGGCCATGACATCCACCTGGCGCCGGGCCAGGACCACCACCTGGCGCACGAGGCCTGGCATGTGGTGCAGCAGGCCCAGGGCCGGGTGGCGCCCAGCCTGCAGATGGCCGGTGGCTGGGCAGTCAACCAGGACCAGCAGCTGGAGCAGGAGGCCGATGCGATGGGCGCGCGTGCAGCGGCCTGGGCCGCCGGTCCGGATCGGCCTTCCACCAGCCTGGCGGCCCGCCTGCCGACCGCTGCGCCTGCGTCCACCGTGGTGCAGGGCAAGAACCTGGCGCAGGCCAAGCTGGCCACCGGCTACACGGACGACGGCAAGCGCAACGCCGTGTCCGACGGCCGGGAGGTCAACCTTTATGTGAAGGAACATGCCACCAAGGCCGCCAGCAGGATCGCCGCCATCCAGCAGGCCGCCACCCTGAATGCCGCGGTGGGCGTGGCCGTCGACCAGTACGCCAGGAACGAACTGCGCATCGCCGACAAGAACCAGAAGTGGACGCCCAGCCACCAGGCCTTGAACGACAAGGACCTGGACAAGGTGGATCCGTTCATGTTCGGCGTGATGGTGTCCTTCGACGATGGCGGCCATGACCAGCGGCTGGAGCTGATCTTCCAGCATGCCAAGCACTGGACGGGCTATGTCGAGGCCATCTACGACAGCACCAATGCCGACACCCGCGCGGTGCCGTCGATGTACGACGTGGGCACGGAAGCGGCGCTCAAGGACACCTCCGGCCTGGTGGGC
Source organism: Pseudaquabacterium pictum (assembly GCF_005403045.1). Taxonomy (GTDB): domain Bacteria; phylum Pseudomonadota; class Gammaproteobacteria; order Burkholderiales; family Burkholderiaceae_C; genus Pseudaquabacterium; species Pseudaquabacterium pictum. The sequence continues at coordinate 237,645 of NZ_BJCL01000004.1, read as the reverse complement.
GACCACTACCGCCACCTGAAGTTCTCGAACGTGCACGACAAGCACGACGGCAACAGCCCCCTGCCGGCGCCCAACATCCTGGCCGAGACGCTGGGCGGCGCCGAACACAACCTGGACGCCTACACCAAGCTGGCCGGCGAGGGTGCACGCTGGCAGTGTGTGCGCCGGCATGCCGCCAACCTGCACGACGACTCGCTGTTCTACACCGCCCACGCCACCGATGCCAACAAGGTGCTGGCGATCGACTTCAAGACCCTGTGGATCACCTGGGCCGAAACCTTCGACAAGGACTACGACATTGCGGACAACGTGGTGGCCGCGAAGCTGCGGGACGGCCAGGTCCGCCGCAAGGTCAAGCGCAATGTCATCGAGGTCAAGCCCAAGCAGAGGGCCAAGACCAGCCTGTCGGCCAAGGACTACAACCTGGACACCGGCAAGTCCCACGGCACGTGAACGGCGGCCGCCGGTCGTTGACCCGATCGGCTGCGCCCGGCAGACGGCGCCGCGCGGCCAGGCCGCTCACCAGCGCAGCAGCCGGGGCCCGAGGGCGGCGCCGACAGCGCCGGTGACGGCGATGCCCAGCGTGTACCACACAGCCACGAAGGCCGGCGAGGCCTCGGGACAGGACAAGGCATAGCCGAAGGCGCCCACCGAGCCGGCCAACAGCCCGGCCGCGAACCCGGCGGCCCGGGGCCGCGTTGGCGCGAGGCCGCGCACCGACCAGAGCGCGGCTGCCAGCGCCGGCAGCGACAGCGCCAACACGCTCCAGGGGCACGAGGCCCAGGAATGGCCGAGCAGGCCATCCAGGCGCGCACCGGGTGGCGTGGCGGCCAGCGAAACGCCACCCACCGCCGCCATGGCCAGCAGCACCAGGACGGTCAGGCGCCGCGGCTGGGCGGTCGGCGCCGCCGGCCGCGACAGGCGCGCCGTCAGCCAGCCGGCGGCCAGCGCCAGGGCGCCGGCATAGGCCATCTTCGTCCACGGCACGGCGGTGGCGAACATCGGCGCCGGGATGACGCCGAACCAGGCGATCGAGATCGCTGCGCTCATCAGCAGGCCGGCGGCGGCGGCAGGCGACAGCCGGCGCGCCGCCAGCGCACGGGGTGCGGGGCCGGCGTCGCGGGCCAGCAGGTCGATCAGGGCATCGGTCTTCATGTCGGGCGTGCTGGACCAGGCTGGTGCGTGCCTGGGTCATCCCGGGTGTCCTGGCGGACCAGGGCCGCCAGGCGTTTCAGGCCGCGGTGCACCTGCACCTTGATGGCCGATTCGGACGCGCCGGTGCGCGCCGCCGCTTCGGCCACCGAGAGGCCTTCGAGCTTGGTCAGCACGATGGCCTGCCGCTGGGCCTGCGGCAAGGCGCCGAACAGCGTTTCCAGATCACGCCGGGCGCCGCCGTCGTCGGGCTCGGCCGCCAGCAGTTGCTCGTCCACATCGTCGATGGCGTCGTGCAGCTTGTCGCGCCGGCCACGCCGGCGCCACAGGTCGACCAGCTTGTGGCGTGCGATCGCCACGGCCCAGGCGCTGACAGCCAGCGTCGGGTCGTAGGTGCCACGTTGCAGATGCAGGGCCAACAGCGTCTCCTGAACCAGGTCTTCCACCTCGTCGGGCCAGCCCGCGAGACGGCGCTTCAAGTAGGCGCGCAGCCGCGCCGCCAGCAGGCCCAAGGCTTGCCGGTAGGCGGCGTCATCGCCCGACTGCGCACGCAGCCAAAGCGGCTTGAGGGCTGACTCGAAGTCGCCGTGGCTGTCGTCAACAGGCATGTCGCGGCGCAAGCCCCTTTGGTTACACCGGCCCGCAGGATGGGTGGGTCGGTGTGCCGGTTCAGTGAGACCATTGTGCCGCCCAAGGCACCCAGGCCGCGGCGGCGGTGCCGGCTGTAACCGATCGGCGCGCTGGCGCGAATACCGGGTGTCGCTTCCTGCCGAACCGGACACCCATGCACGCCACCCTGCCCCTGCTCGCCGCCACCGACTTCCCGCCGATCCGGCGCCGCTCGCTGGACACCCTCCAGGTGAACCTGGGCTACAAGTGCAACCAGAGCTGCCTGCACTGCCACGTGGCGGCCAGCCCGCAGCGCACCGAGATGATGGACGGCGACACGGTCGCCCTGGTGATCGAGGTGCTGCGCACCCGCCGGGTGGCGACGCTGGACCTCACCGGCGGGGCGCCGGAGCTGAATCTGCACTTCCGCCACCTGGTGCGCCAGGCCCGGGCACTGGGCGTGCGGGTCATCGACCGCTGCAACCTCACCATCCTGTCCGAGCCGGGCCAGGACGATCTGGCGGCCTTCCTGGCCGGGCAGGGGGTGGAGGTCACCGCCTCGCTGCCCTGCTACTCGCCGGCCAATGTCGACCGGCAGCGCGGCGACGGCGTGTTCGAGCGCAGCATCGCCGGGCTGCGCCAGCTCAATGCGCTGGGCTACGGTGACCCCGCCCGCGGTCTGGTGCTGAACCTCGTCTACAACCCGCAGGGCCCGGTGCTGCCGCCACCGCAGGGGCCGCTGGAGGCCGACTACAAGCGCGAGCTGCTGCTGCACTTCGGCATCCGCTTCGACCACCTGTTCGCGCTGACCAACATGCCGATCCAGCGCTTCGGCAGCACGCTGGTCAGCCAGGGCACGTTCGGCAGCTACATGCAGCTGCTGCATGGCAGCTACCGCGCCGAGAACCTCGACACCGTGATGTGCCGCAGCCTGCTCAGCGTCGACTGGCAGGGCTTCCTCTTCGACTGCGACTTCAACCAGATGCTGGGCCTGCGCGCCAGCATCGGCGGGCAGTCGCAGCCGCACCTGCGTGACCTGCTGCAACACGGCGCGGCAGGCACCGACATCCGCATCGCCGACCATTGCTACGGCTGCACGGCCGGCCAGGGCAGCAGTTGCGGCGGTGCGCTGGAAGCGGCGGCGGCCGAGGCCGAGGGCGCCCGCTGATGGCCCGCCCCCCCAAAGCCCTGCTGTGGGCCGGCGCGGCGGCCTTGGTGCTGGCGGCCGTGTGGGCTTGGCAGCACTTCGGCCTGGGTGCGCTGCTGACGCTGGACAACCTCAAGGCCAGCCGCGATGCGCTGCAGGCGCGGGTGCAGGCCCAGCCGATCACCACCGCCGCCATCTTCTTTGCCATCTATGTGGCCGCCGCGGCGCTGTCGATCCCCGGCGCGCTGATCCTCACGCTGGCGGCCGGCGCCATGTTCGGCCTGGGCTGGGGCCTGCTGCTGGTGAGCTTCGCGTCCAGCCTGGGCGCCCTGCTGGCCTTCCTGGCGGCGCGCTACCTGCTGCGTGACACCATCCAGGCCCGCTTCGGCCAGGCGCTGGCACCCATCAACGAGGGTGTGCGCCAGGACGGCACCTTCTACCTGCTGACGCTGCGCCTGGTGCCGGTGTTCCCGTTCTGGCTGGTGAACCTGATGATGGGCCTGACGCCCATCGGCGCGGGCCGCTTCTATGCCGTCAGCCAGGTCGGCATGCTGGCCGGCACCGCGGTGTTCGTGAACGCCGGCACGCAGCTGGCGGCGGTGCAGTCGGCCGGCGACATCCTCTCGCCGGGCCTGTGGGGCAGCTTCGTGCTGCTGGGCCTGTTCCCGCTGCTGGCCAAGGCCGGCGTGGGCTGGCTGGCACAGCGCAAGGTCTACGCCAAATGGACCAGGCCACGGTCCTTCGACCGCAACCTGGTGGTGATCGGCGCCGGCGCCGGTGGCCTGGTCTCGGCCTACATTGCCGCGGCCGTCAAGGCCAAGGTGACGCTGATCGAAGGCCACAAGATGGGCGGCGACTGCCTGAACTTCGGCTGCGTGCCCAGCAAGGCGCTGATCCGCTCGGCCAAGATGGCGCAGCAGCTGAAGAAGGCCCACGAGCTCGGCGTGACCGATGCCGCCGGCCGGGTCGACTTCGCCGCGGTGATGCAGCGGGTGCACCGGGTCATCGCCGACATCGCGCCGCACGACTCGGTGGAACGCTACACCGGCCTGGGCGTGGAGGTGCTGCAGGGCCACGCCCGCATCACCAGCCCCTGGACGGTGGAGGTGGCGCTGGCCGATGGCAGCCAGCAGACCCTGACGACGAAGAACATCGTCATCGCCGCCGGGGCCAGCCCCTTCGTGCCGCCGATCCCGGGGCTGAAGGAAGCCGGCTTCCTCACCAGTGACACGGTGTGGGGCCTGACCAAGTTGCCAAAGCGCTTGGTGGTGCTGGGCGGCGGTCCCATCGGCAGCGAGCTGGCGCAGAGCTTTGCCCGGCTGGGCAGTGCCGTCACCCAGGTGGAGATGGCGCCGCGCATCATGGGGCGCGAGGACCCCGAGGTCTCGGCCCTGGTGACCGCCTCGCTGCGCGCCGATGGCGTGAACGTGCTCACCGGCCACCAGGCGGTGCGGGTCGAGGTGGTGGACGGGGAGAAACGGCTGATCGCCAAGGCCGGCGGCGTGGAGGTGGCCATTCCCTTCGACGACCTGCTGTGCGCGGTGGGCCGCAGCCCGCGTGTCACCGGCTACGGGCTGGAGGAACTGGGGATCCCGCTGACCCCGCGCAAGACCATCGAGACCAATGCCTACCTGCAGACGCTGTACCCCAACATCTATGCCGTGGGTGATGTGGCCGGGCCGTTCCAGTTCACCCACACCGCCGCCCACCAGGCCTGGTATGCGGCGGTGAATGCGCTGTTCGGCCGCTTCCGCCGCTTCAAGGCCGACTACCGCGTGATCCCCTGGGCCACCTTCACCGACCCCGAGGTGGCGCGGGTGGGCCTGAGCGAGGTGGAAGCCCGGGAGCAGGGCGTGGCCTACGAGGTGACACGCTACGGCATCGACGACCTCGACCGCGCCATCGCCGACGGTGCGGCGCACGGCTTCGTCAAGGTGCTCACCGTGCCCGGCAAGGACAGGATCCTGGGCGTGACCATCGTCGGCGAGCACGCCGGTGACCTGCTGGCCGAATACGTGCTGGCCATGAAGCATGGCCTGGGCCTGAACAAGATCCTCGGCACCATCCACACCTACCCCACGCTGGCCGAGGCCAACAAGGCGGTGGCCGGCGAATGGAAGCGCACCCATGCGCCGCAGACGCTGCTGCAGTGGGTGGGGCGTTACCACGCCTGGGAGCGGGCATGACGACACTGCCACGACGCCACTGGCTGGGCCTGGCACTGGCCAGCACCGCGGCCCTGCTGCCGCCACCGCTGCGGGCGCAGTCCGCCGGCTTCGACCACAGCCACGCGGCCTGGACGGCGCTGCTGCGCAAGCATGTGCGGCTGCTGCGCGGCGGCCAGGCCACGCAGGTGGCCTATGCCGGCTTCAAGGCCGACCGCGCGGCGCTGAAGACTTACCTCGACAGCCTGTCGGCGGTGGCGTCGGGCAGCTTCGGCGCCTGGTCCAAGGCCGAGCGCCAGGCCTTCCTCACCAATGCCTACAACGCCTTCACGGTCGAGCTGATCCTCACCCGTTACCCGGATCTGAAGTCGATCAAGGACCTCGGCAGCCTGCTCAGCAGCCCCTGGAAGCCCCAGTGGATCAGCCTGCTGGGCGGCAAGGTGTCGCTGGACGACATCGAGCACGCCATGCTGCGCAAGCGCGGTGAATACGACGATCCGCGGGTGCACTTCGCGGTCAACTGCGCCAGCATCGGCTGCCCGGCGCTGCGCGAGGAGGCCTTCGTCGCCGCCCGGCTGGACGCGCAGATGGACGAGCAGACGCTGCGCTTCATGAGCGACCGCACCCGCAACCGCTACAACGCCCAGCGCGGCCGGCTGGAGCTGTCGAAGATCTTCGACTGGTATGGCGAGGACTTCCGCCTCGGCCACCGCGGCATCGCCTCGCTGCCGGCGTTTGCCGCGCGCTACGCCGACCAGCTGGCGGACGCGCCGGCCGACCGCGCGCGCATCCGCGCCGGCAGTGTCGACATCGCCTTCACCGATTACGACTGGGCGCTGAACGACGCACGATGAGACCGGCACTGTCGATCGTGGTGCCGGCCCTGGACGAGGCCGCAGGCATCGAGGCCACGCTGCAGGCCCTGCAGCCCCTGCGGGCGCGGGGTGTCGAGCTGGTGCTGGCCGATGGCCACAGCAGCGACGCCACGCCGGCACTGGCCCGGCCCTGGGTCGATGCCGTGGTGGACGCACCGCGCGGACGTGCACTGCAGATGAACGCCGGCGCCGCGCAGGCCCGCGGGGCGGCGCTGCTGTTCCTGCATGCCGACACCCGCCTGCCACCGCTGGCCGATGTGCTGGTGGCGCAGGCCCTGGCCGCCGGCGCGTCCTGGGGCCGCTTCGACGTGCGCATCGCCGGCCGGCCCTGGATGCTGCGCGTGGTGGCGGCGCTGATGAACCTGCGCTCGCGCTGCAGCGGCATCGCCACCGGTGACCAGGCGATCTTCGTCACCCGTGATGCCTTCGACCAGGTGGGCGGCTTCCCGGTCCAGCCGCTGATGGAGGACATCGAGATCTCGCGGCGGCTCAAGCGGCTGGGGCCGCCGGCCTGCCTGCGTGCGCGGGTCTGCACCTCGGGCCGGCGCTGGGAGCAGCGCGGCGTCTGGCGCACCATCCTGCTGATGTGGCGGCTGCGCTGGCGTTACTGGCGTGGCGAATCGGCGGCACGCCTGGCGGAGGCCTACCGGTGAGCACGGCGGTGATCGTGTTTGCCAAGGCCCCCGTGCCCGGCCTGGCCAAGACACGCCTGGCCCCCGTGCTGGGCACGGCCGGCGCCGCGGCGCTCGCCGAGCGCATGCTGCGCCATGCCCTGGCCCAGGCCACGGCGGCTGGTGTGGGCCCGGTGGAACTGTGCGCCACGCCCGATGCCGGGCACCCTGCCCTGCAGGCCGCAGCCGCGCAGCACGGCGCCACCCTGGCTGCGCAAGGCAGCGGCGACCTGGGCCAGCGCATGCACCGCGCCCTGGCGCGCAGCCTGGCGGCGCATGGCCGCGCGCTGCTGATCGGCACCGATGCGCCGGGGCTGGATGCAGCCGTGCTGCGCCAGGCCGCCCAGGCGCTGCAGGACCACGATGCCGTGTTCGTGCCTGCGCTGGATGGCGGCTACGTCCTGGTGGGTCAGCGCCGGGCCGATGCGCGCTGCTTCGACGGCATGGCCTGGAGCCATGCCCGCGTGATGGACGACACCCGCGAACGGCTGCGTGCCGCCGGCGTGCGCTGGGCCGAGCTGGCGCCGGTGGCCGACATCGACGAGCCGGCCGACCTGGTGCACCTGCCGCCGGGCTGGCGCACCGACGTCGAGGCCTGGTGGCCCGCGGGCAGCGGTGCCGATGTGTCCCGTCTCGACCGCATCCTGCGCGGGCCTGATGGCGGTGCCGGCGATGCGGTGCGACCGCTGGCCTGACCGCATGCGCCACCACCACGTGCGGCGCTGGGCCGGGTTGATCGGCGCGCTGGCGCCCTGCCTGGCGGCGGCGCAGTTGCTGGTGCCGCCCTTGGCGCCGCTGGCGGGGTCGCCCGGTTCCCTGCCGCCAGCGCCCTGGGTGCTGGCCAAGCTTCCGGCGCAGACGCTGCCGGTCACCCGCTTCCAGCTGGCGCCGCTGGACGGCGGTGTGGTGCTGCGCATCCAGGCGGTGGCGTCCTACGGCAACCTGGTGCATCCGCTGAAGGACGGCGCCGCGGGGCGGCTGGCCTGGCGTTGGCGTGTCGACCAGCCGCTGGCCGCGGCGGACCTGCGCAGCCGCCAGGGCGATGATGTGGCGCTGAAGGTCTGCGCCCTGTTCGACATGCCCCGCGCCGCCGTGCCGTTCCTGGAACGCCAGCTGCTGCGGCTGGCCGAGAGCCGCACCGGCGAGCGCCTGCCGTCGGCCACCGTGTGCTACGTGTGGGATCCGTCGTGGCCCGAGGGCACGGTGGTGCCGAATGCCTACACCCGTCGGGTCCGCTACCTCACCCTCGGCACCGCCGTGCGGTCCTGGCAGGCCGTGCAGCGTGACCTGGCGGCGGACTTCCTCCGCGCCTTCGGCGACGAAACCACCAGCGTGCCGCCGCTGCTGGCCATCGCCGTGGGCGCCGATGCGGACAACACGGGCGGCGACAGCCTGGGTTTCATCACCGACCTGGCGCTCACCCCGCGCGCCGAGCGCTGACGGCCCGCGCCCGCCCCGCCAGGTAGGTCCAGATGAAGCCAGCCGCCGCACTGGCGGTGATTTCCGCATGGTCGTAGGGCGGTGCCACCTCCACGCAGTCCATGCCGACGAAGTCGAGGTCGGCCAGGTCTTCCAGCAGGGTCATCACCTGGGCGCTGGTCATGCCGGCTGGCTCGGGCGTGCCGGTGCCGGGGGCGAAGGCCGGGTCCAGGCAGTCGATGTCCAGGCTCAGGTAGACCGGCGGGCGGCCTTGCGCGTCCAGGCGCTGGCGGATGGCCTGCACCACCTCGGCCAGCTGGGCGCTGCTCTCGCGGCCGCGCAGGTCGCGGGCGGTGTAGAGCAGGCCGCCCTGGTCGCGCACATAGCGGGTGGCCGCCGGATCACCTGCCGAGCGGATGCCCAGCTGGGTAAAGCAGCTGCGGTGCACCAGGCCTTCCTGGATGGCCTCGCTGACCCAGGTGCCGTGGCCGCTGGGCTCGCCGAAGTGGTCCTGCCAGGTGTCGCAATGCGCGTCGAAGTGGACCACCGCCAGCGGCTGGCCGTGGTGGGCGGCCAGCGCCCGCAGGATGGGCAGGGTGATGGAGTGGTCGCCGCCCAGCCACACCATGTGGTGCGCGGCCAGCAGGGCCGGCAGCTGCGGCGCCAGCGCGGCGCGCATGCCGGCCAGGCTGGTGTTGGGCAGCAGCAGGTCGCCCAGGTCGGTCAGCAGCGGGGTGGGGTTGCTGTCCAGCACCGGGTGGATGCCGTCGCACAGCATGTGGCTGGCCTGGCGGATGGCCCGCGGGCCGAAGCGCGCGCCGGGTCGGTTGGTGGTGGACCCATCCCAGGCGATGCCGGCGATGGCCAGCGGGCGCTCGGCCGGCGCGGCCTGGCGTGGCACGCGCAGGAAGCTGCTGTCGGAGAGGAAGGCGAAATCATGCATGGCAGGGGGCGGGCCGCGGCGGCGGCACAGCGTCGAGAATCAAGACCGGCAGCCTAGCCAGACAACCCAGCGCCACACATGCCGGCACCGCCACGTTCACTGGATCCGCACGCCATGTTCGCGGACGGCGCCCTGCCCGCGCTGGGCGAGGCCGACTGGCGGTTGGTGCAGGTCTTCGTGGCGGTGGTGGCGGCCGGCGGCTTCTCGGCCGCGGCGGCGGCGCTGCGGGTCGATCTGTCGACCGTCAGCAAGCAGATGGCCGCGCTGGAGGCCCGCCTGGGCCTGCGGCTGGCCGAGCGCGGCCGCGGCGGCTTCCGCCTCACGGCCGACGGCCGCCAGCTGCATGCGCTGGCCCTGCCGCTGCTGGCGGCCATGCGCAGCTTCGACAGCGGCGTGGCCGCCCTGGGCCAGGCGCCGCCTCCGCTGCTGCGCCTGGGCGTGGTGGACGCGCTGATGAGCCTGACCACGCTGGCCGGCAACAACCTGCTGGCCGACATGCTGGCCGGCTGCAGCCACGCCATGCCGGGCCTGCAGCTGCGCATCAGCGCGCTGCGGCCGCTGCAGATCGAGCGCGACATCCTGGCCGGGCAGCTGGACGCTGGCGTGATCGGCGCCCGCGCGGCAGCGCCTGGCCTGCAGCAGTTGCCGCTGTACAGCGAGCCCAACAGCCTGTGGGTGGCGCCGGGCCACCCCTGGCACGACGACGCTGCCGCCGCGCGCAGCCTGCAGGCGCTGGCCCAGCTGCCCTTCGTGGCCGATCCCTACGGCGACGATGTGCCCGAGCCGCTGCGCAGCGCCTGGCGCCAGGCCCGGCCGTCGGCACAGGCCGACAGCCTGGAGGGCGTGGCCCTGCTGGTGCTGACCGGTTGCCATGCCGGCGTGCTGCCCGACCACCTGGTCGCGCAGTCGCAGGCGCTGCGCAGCCTGCGCCGGGTGTGGCCCGACGGGCTGTCGTTCCAGCAGGACATCGTGCTCACCTGCCGCGCCGGCAAGGTGGATGCGGTGGTGCGCCAGTTGCTGCGGCAGCTGCCCGGGCACCGCCCGGCGGTGCGGCATGCGGCCGGCCGGCCGACGCGGTCAGGCTGATGCGCGGGTGGCCGGCACCGCCCGCCAGGTCAGCACGCAGCCCAGCAGCGCCACCGCCAGCAGCACGCCGGCCAGGCCGCGCAGGCCGGCCTGGTCGAACAGCCAGCCGCCGGCCGCCGGTCCGCCGGCCGTGCCCATGGTGTAGGCGGTGACCAGCAGCCCCATCGCCTTGACCAGGCCGCTGCCGCGCAGGTGGTGCCCCAGCGCGATGACGACCAGCGTGTAGACCGCCCCGCCCGCGCCGCCGATCACGAAGCCGGCGCCCCACAGCAGCCCGTGGTGCTCGGCGCCGGCCACCAGGGCCGCCAGGCTGGCCACCACCAGCAGCCAGGCCAGCGCCATGGCCCGGCCCATGCCGGTGCGGTCGGCCAGTAGGCCGAACGGGCTCTGCAGCAGCGCGCTGCCGGCGCCGATCACCGCGCCCAGCGTTGCCGCGGCGGCCATGCTGAAGTCCAGCCGCATCGCGATCGACGGCAGCAGGGACGAGATGCCGCTCTCCATCAGGCCGCTCAGCGCCGCCAGCATGACCAGCGGCAGGGCCACCGCCCGCCAGTCGCCGCCGGGGTCTGGCGTGGTGGCATCGCCAGTCGCCACCGTGTCGTGCATGGCCAGACGCGGTGCCCGTAGCAGCGCCAGCGAGACCCCCAGCGCCACCAGCATCAGGCCGGTGCCCAGCACGATGGGTGGTGCCTGCAGCCACAGCGCCAGCGGGACCAGGGCCGGGCCGGCCATCAGCCCCAGGCCCACGGCCGTCTCGAACAGGCCGACGTAGAGGCCGCGCCGCGCCGGCGGTGCAGCTTCGGCCAGCCAGCTCTCGCCAGCCACCCACACCAGCCCGCCGCCGATGCCCAGCACCACCGCCGCCGGCAGCCAGGCGTCGTAGCGCTGGTGCAGTGCCATCGAGCCCATGCTGACCAGGGACACCACCATCGCCCCGACGAAGACCCGGCCATGGCCATGCCGCGCGATCCAGGCATGGGCCCGCAGGCTGGCCGCCAGGATGCCCAGCCACAGCGCCGACACCAGCACGCCCACGCGCAGCGCGCTGGCGCCGCGCTCGGTGAGCGTGAGGGCGATCGACGTGATGGTGGCGAATTCCCCGGCGACGAACAGGAAGTACACCGCCGGGATCAGCCACAGCACCGGGTTGGCGGGCGGTTCGGCAGCGCGGCCGGGGGCAGAGGAAGGCATGGCGGGACGGCGGTGGGTCGGCGGCGCATTCTGGCCAGAACCGGTGACAGCCGTGCCCGCAGCGCCGTGTTGGCCTGCTGCGCACTATAGACAACTATAATTGCCTGTAATGCCAACCTGCGGCTGCCCGCCGCGACCCCGCCGTGACCATCTTCCCCCGCCAGGCCCTGGCCGACGACCTGGCCGCCCGGCTGCTGGCGGCGCCGGCCACCTCGGCCTCGGGCTCCGGCCTGTTCCTGGCCGCGCCGCGGCGCACCGGCAAGAGTACCTTCCTGCGGGAAGACCTGCGCCCCGCACTGGCCCGGCGCGGCGCCGTCGTCATCTATGCCGACCTGTGGGCCGACAAGACGGCCGACCCCGGCGACGTGATCGTCGCGGCCATCCGCGCGGCCCTGGCCCAGCGCGAGGGTGTGGTCACCCGGCTGGCGCGCAGCAGCGGGCTGGACAAGGTCAGCGTCGGCGGCCTGGCCTTCTCGCTGGACCGGGTGGGTCTGGCCCAGGGGGTGAGCCTCAGCGCCGCGCTGGCGGCGCTGTCCGACGAGGCCCAGGCGATGACGGTGCTGATCGTCGACGAAGCCCAGCATGCCATCACCAGCGAGGCCGGCGCGAATGCGCTGTTCGCGCTGAAGGCCGCGCGCGACGAGCTCAATTCCAGCGCCCACCACGGCCTGCGGGTGGTGGCCACCGGCTCCAACCGCGACAAGCTGGCCATGCTGCGGAACAGCAAGGACCAGGCCTTCTTCGGCGCGCCGCTGGTCAACTTTCCGCCGCTGGGGCCCGACTACATCGCCTGGTTCATCAGCCACCTGCCGTTCCGGCAGGAACTGGACGCGGACCAGGTCTACCAGTGGTTCAGCGCGGCGGCCTTCCGGCCGGAGATCCTGGGCGGCGCGGTCGATGCGTTGCTGTATGACCTGGCCGTGCGCCCCGGCCAGTTTGCCCAGCGCCTGCACCAGCTGATCCAGGAACAGGTGCGTGCCAGCAATCACGAGGCCTTGCGCGTGGTGCACAGCCTGACGCCGCTGCAGTCGGCTGTGCTGCGGGTGCTGGCCGCCAGTGGCGCCGGCTATGCGCCGTTCGAGGCGCAGACCATGGACCGCTACCGCGCCACGCTGGCCACCATCGCGCCCGATGCCAAGGTCGAGCCCGAGACCAACAACGTCCAGCAGGCCCTGGTGGCGCTGCAGGACAAGGCCCTGGTCTGGAAGGCCGCCCGCGGCGTCTATGCGCTGGAAGACAGCTTCCTGGCCGAGCTGATGCAGCAGGCCGGCATGCTGCCGGCCTGAGGCTGCGCGCGTCAGCGGTCCAGGATGGCGCAGGCCGTGCTGGCGAGGTGGTGGGTGTGGCTGTTGTCGCGCGAGGCCGGCGCATTGCCGATGCCCACCAGGTTGCGCTTGAACACGCCCTGGCCGATGGACGCCAGCCGGAACATCGAGAACGCCAGGTAGACGTTGAAGCCGGGGATGCTGGCCCGCCCGGTGCGCCGGCAATAGGCGGCCACGTACGCGTCCTCGTCGGGGATGCCGGCGGCGCGGAAGTCCAGGCCCTTGAGCGTGCCCCAGCTCTCGCTGTCGGAGTGGTAGAGGATGCAGCCGTAGGCGATGTCGGCCAGCGGATGGCCCAGGGTGGACAGCTCCCAGTCGAGCACCGCGATCACCCGCGGCTCGGTGGGGTGGAACATCACGTTCTCCAGCCGGTAGTCGCCGTGGGCGATGGCGGTCTCGTCACCGGGCGGGATGCGGCCTGGCAGCTCGGCCATCAGCCGTTCCATCGCCGGGATCGTCTCGGTCTCGGCGCCGCGGTACTGCTTGATCCAGCGGTCGATCTGGCGCTGGAAGTAGTTGCCGGGCCGGCCGTAGTCGGCCAGGCCGATGGCGGCCACATCGACCTGGTGCAGCCGCGCCAGCGTGGCGTTGAGGTCGTCGTAGATGGCGGCACGTTCGGCGGGCGCCATGCCGGGCAGCCGGGCATCGCGGAAGATGCGGCCTTCCAGGAAGTCCATCACGTAGAAGGCGGTGCCGATGACCGACGCATCGTCGCAGTAGGCCCGCACCCGCGGCACCGGGAAGCCGATGCCGCCCAGCGCCTGCATCACACGGAACTCGCGGTCCACCTGGTGGGCGCTGGCCAGCAACGTGCCGGGCGGCTTCTTGCGCAGCACCCAGCGCCGGGTGCCGGCGCTCAGCAGGTAGGTGGGGTTGGACGCGCCGCGCTGGAACTGCTGCAGCTGCAGCGGCTCGGCCGGGTTGTCGACATGGGCGCGGAACCAGGCTTCCAGCGCCGGCTGGTCGAGTTGCTGGTTGCTGCGCACCGCGCCGATGGACGGCGCGCCGGGATCGGTGGTCGTGGTCATGCGTTGAAGTGCAGGGGCAGGCCGGGGATCGGCCAGTCGTCGATGGCGATCAGCTTGCCGGTGCCCGACAGCGTGACATACGCGGTGCGCAGCCCCGGGCCGCCGAAGCACAGGTTGGTGGTCATGCGGTCGGGCAGCGGCACATGGCTGACCAGCCGACCGTCGGGCGAGACGATGCTGATGCCGCCGTGCATCAGCGTGGCCACGCAGATGTTGCCCAGCGCGTCCACCGCCAGCGAATCGAAGCGCTGCAGCCCCCCGCCCGGCGATGCGGTGAGCAGACGCCCGCCATTGGGCGATGGCCAGGCGTGCTTCTGCACCTGGCCCGGGGCGGTGATGTCGTAGGCCCAGAGCCGGGCGCCGGCGGTCTCGGCGTAGTACAGGGTCTGGCCGTCGGGCGACAGGCCCACGCCGTTGGGCGTGAGCAGCGGCCGTGCCACCACGTGGGCCGCGCGGCCGTCGGCATGGCCGTAGTGCACCGCGCCCATGTCCATGTCGAACTCTCGGCCCTTGCCCAGGTCGGTGAAGTAGAAGCCGCCCTGGGCATCGAAGACGATGTCGTTGGGGCCGCGCAGCGCGCGCCCTTCCACGCTGTCACAGACCCGCTCGGCCTGGCCGGTGACCAGGTTCACACGCTCGATGCGGCCGCCGGAGTAGTCGTCGGCCTGGGCCACCGGGCGCAGGCAGCCGTCGGCCTCGGTGTGCCAGCGGAAGCCGCCGTTGTTGCAGACATAGACCGCGCCGTCGGGCCCGATGGCCGCACCATTGGGGCCGCCGCCGAGGTCGGCCACGACATGGATGCGGCCGTCCGGCGTCACCCGGCTCAGCGTGCCTCGGGCGATCTCGACGACCAGCACCGAGCCGTCGGACAAGGCCACCGGGCCCTCGGGGAACTGCAGGCCGCTGGCGATTTCACGCACCTTCATCGGGCTCTCCTCCAGGTTGGATCGGCCAGCATAGACCCGGGCCCGGGTGCGGCGGCGTATGGCAGGTGACAGCGCGGTGCGGTGCACCGCCCGGCGCCGGCAGAATGCAGCCATCACGCCAGGACAGGCACGAAAGGGCAGCGAGTTGCATGCGGTGGGTGGATGGACGGGCAGGCTCAGGGCCGGTGGTGGCCGCGGCAGCCTGCATCGGTGGTGGTGCTGGTTCCTGCTGCTGATCCTTGGCTGGCTGCTGGGCGGCACTGCGTGGGCGCAGGCCGCACCGGCCGTGCCGGCAGTGCTCGACGACGCCGCGGGCGTGGTGCCGCTGTGGCCGGCGGTGCGCTGGCTGCCCGACGCTGACGGCCGGCTCGACCTGGCCGGCGCGCACCAGCGGCTGCGGCAGTTCAGCCAGCCGCCCACGCAGCCGGGCACGCTCGGCCTGCAGCGCGGTGCGGTCTGGCTGGCGGTGCCGCTGCGGGTGCCGGCCAGCTCGGACGGGCAGTGGATCCTGGAATCCGACCATGCCTCGGTGCAGCACCTGTCCTACCACCTGCTGGATGCCCGTGGCGCGGTGCTGGCCGCCGGCCAGATCGGCGCGCTGGAGCGGCTGAGCGCCCGCGTGCCCACCGCCCGGCTGACGCTGCCGGCCGGGCAGGACCTGGTGCTGCTGCTGCGCGCGCGATCGGAGGCGCCGCTGATCCTGCCGCTGCGCATGAGCAAGCCCGGCCCCTACATCGACAACACGCTGGCTGCGCAATCCCTGCAGGCGCTGCTGGCCGGCTTGAGCCTGGCCCTGCTGGCCTACAGCCTGGGCCAGGCCTGGTGGCACCGCGACAGCCTGCACCTGAAGTACGCCTTCATGGTGGCCTGTTCGCTGACCGTGTCGCTGGCGCAGTTCGGCCTGGCAGCGCAGTTCCTGTGGCCGGGCCATGCCTGGGCGTTGCGCCATGGCGCCGGCATGGCCGCGCTGCTGGCGCAGTGCGCCAGCTTCCTCTACACCGAGGCGGTGCTGCGCGACCAGGCCGGCTGGCGCGGCTTCAGCACCACGATGCGGCTGGGTGCCGCGGTGATGCTGGCCACGGCGCTGCTGTTCGCGGTGGACGCCATCGGCATCGCCGGGGTCAGCGCGGTGGCCGGCACGGTGGGCATGCTGCCGGCGCTGCTGGCGCTGTCGCGGGCCTGGTCGCGGGTGCGGCTGGGCGATGCCACCGGCGTGTACCTGTTGCTGGCCTGGCTGGGCTACTACCTGGGTGTGTTCACCTTGATGGGCGTGTCCTACGGCCGGTTGCCGGCGCAGCCGCTGACCCTGCATGCCTTCCAGATCGCCGCGGTGCTGGACCTGCTGCTGTTCCTGCAGGTGGTGGTGCTGCGCCAGCGCGAGCGCCTGGCCCGCGCCGAGCATGCGGCCCGCGAGGCCGGCCACCTGCGCAACCTGGCCGAGACCGACCCGCTGACGCTGCTGCCCAACCGCCGCGGGCTGGATGCGGTGGTGCAGGAATCGTTGGCCCGCGCCCGGCCGGGCCACGGCCTGGCGGTCTACATGATCGACCTGGATGGCTTCAAGGCCGTCAACGACGCCCATGGCCATGCGGTGGGCGACCGGCTGCTGGCCGCGCTGGCCGACCGGCTGCGCAGCCGCATCCGCCCGGGCGATGTGCTGGCACGGCTGGGCGGCGATGAATTCGTGCTGGTGGCCGAGGGCCTGCACCACCCTGCCCAGGCGCAGGCCCTGGGCCGCAACCTGGTCGATGCACTGGCCACGCCGCTGCTGCCCGAGCGGGCCGACCTGCCGCTGGGCCTGACCGCCGGCTGCGCCTATGTGGAGCAGCCCGAGCCGCTGGAATCGCTGCTGCGCCGTGCCGACCAGGCGATGTACCGCGGCAAGCAGGCCGGCCGCGGCCGGGTGGAGGTCGACACTGGCCCGGCGACCGCTCCGCCGCTCAGGCCGGCGTGAAGCGGTTGATGCGGCCGTCGTTGGCCACCTGGCCACGGCGGCCGAGGAAGTCCTCGGTCTGCATGGCCTGCCACAGCGCCGCATCGGCCGGCGTGTTGGCGATGAAGCGGCTGCCGTCGCCCAGACGGCCGATCACCACCGCGTTGACCGGGCCCTGGCCGTCGTGGCTGACGGTGTAGCTCTCCACCGTGGCCGCGCCGTCGGCCAGCTCGACCAGCGGTGGACGCGGGATCGCATCCAGCCGGGCCTGCAGCAGCGCCGGATCGGCCGGCGCGAACGGCCGCGCCGGCGGCTCGGTGCTGTAGATGCCGGCCGAGTGCTTGGTCAGGTAGTTGCCGTTGGCCGTCACCAGGCCCTTGACGCCGGGGCGGGCCCGCACCCGCTGCACCATCTCGGCGATGCTGTGGGTCACGTAGTTGTTGCCCGGCCCGCCGAAGTACGGCAGCCCGCCGGTGACGGTGAGGCCACGCGGGTCGTCCTGGGCCAGGCCCAGCGCGTCGCAGGCCACTTCCACCGCGCTGGCGAAGCAGCTGTAGATGTCGAGCACGCCGATGTCGGCCAGCGTGCAGCCGGCCATGTCGAAGGCCTGGGCGAAGACCTGCTGCATCGCCGGTGAGGAATGCAGATCCCGCCGTTCGGTGACATGCCAGTGGTCGTGGCCGTCGGCGCAGCCGTGCAGGTAGACCCACTTGTCGGGCGGAATGCCGAGCGACCGGGCCTTGGCCACGCTGGTCATGGCCACCGCCGCGCCCTGGTCGATGAAGGCATTGGCGCTCATCAGCCGGGTGTACGGGTGGGCGATGAACTTGTTGTCGGCTGCCGGCGTGCTGATCTGCGCCGCGCCGTAGCCGGCACGCCGGTCGGCCAGCGGGTTGGCGGCGGCCACCGCGGCAAAGCGCGCCAGCAGCGTGCCGATGGCCGCCTGGTGATCGGCCACGCTGCGGCCCAGCCGGCCGCGGATGGCATGCTCGAACATCGGGTACATGGTGATCGCCGCGCGCGCGCCATGGCGGTCTTCCAGGTCCGACCAGCCGCGGCGCGACACGCCCCAGGTGTGGTGCGTGCCGCCCAGGTCCTCGGCCCAGTCGAGCGCCACGCCCTGGCGCTGCGCCGCCTTCTGCGTGGACAGCGCCTCGGCGCCGACGACCATGGCCGCCTCCACCTCGCCGCGGGTGATGGCCTCGCCCAGCCGGTTCAGGCAGTACTGCGGCATGTTGCCGCCGGGCCAGGTGTAGACATGCTGGCGCACGTGGTCCGCGCCGAGGCGCCGCGCCACGCTGACCGGCGGATTCGTCTGCTTGCCGAAGGGGCTGACGAAGCGCGGGCTGGTGTCGGCGAACAGGCGGATCACCGTCAGCTGGTCCAGCGCGGCGAGCAGCGCCGGGCCGGCGCCGCTGTCCTCGGCCGCTGCCTTGGCCGCAGCGGCCATCAGGTCCAGCGGGCCCATCGCGGCCCGCGGGTCTGGTTCGCGCTGGGTGATCTGGCCGACGCCGACCAGCACCGGCAGCCGGTCCTGCCAGCTCATTTGCCCGTCCAGCGCGGGGCGCGCTTCTCGATGAAGGCGCGCGGGCCTTCCTTGAAGTCCTCGCTGGTCATGTTGGCGGCCTGGGCGGTCTGCGAGACGGCCATCAGCTCGGCATCGCTCAGGTCCTGCGACTGGCGGGCGACGCTCAGGCTGTGGCGCACCGACACCGGCGCGTTCACGGTGATGCGCGCGGCCAGTGCCTGGGCGGTGGCCAGCAGCTGGTCCCGCGGCGCCAGCGCATTGACCATGCCCAGCGCATGCGCACGTTCGGCGGGGATGGGGTCGCCGGTCAGGATCATCTCCAGCGCCACCGCCTGCGGCAGCGCGCGCGGCAGGCGGTACAGGCCGCCGGCCGACGCGATCAGGCCGCGCTTGACCTCGGGCAGGCCGAAGCGGGATTCGGGCACGGCCACACGCAGATCACAGGCCAGGGCCAGCTCGCAGCCGCCGGCCAGTGCCGGGCCGTTGACCGCGGCGATCCAGGGCTTGCTGCGCGGCGCGGTCACGAAACCGGCAAAGCCGCCGCGCTCGGTGCGCAGCAGGTGGCCGTTGCCGCTGGACACCGCCTTCAGGTCGGCGCCGGCGCTGAAGGCGTCGTTGCCCACGCCGGTGAGGATCACCACCCAGCAGTCGACATCGGCCTCGGTCTGGGTGATGGCGGCATCCAGCCCGGCGGCCACGTCGCCATTGACGGCATTGCGGGCCTCGGGCCGGTTGATGGTGACCAGGGTGACATGGTCGGGCAGCTTCTCGATCAGCACGGCGGGGGCGGTCATGGGCGGGCGTTCCTCGGGTCTTGGATGGACCGGGCATCGTAAGCAGCCCCCCGCTGCGCGCCCATCGTCCGATCCGACGAGGGGCGCCAGCCGTCAGCGCTGCAGGCGTTGCGGCGCTTCGCGGCGGCGCTGCAGCACCACCAGCAGGCCCAGTGCACCGGCCAGCAGCGGCAGGGAGCCCGGTTCGGGCACGGCGAAGACGAGCAGGCCGTCTTCCAGGTAGTTGTCGAGCGTTCCGGCCGGGTCGTAGGTCAGGAACGACAGCCCGAAGCCGTTGGCGCCGGCGAAGTCACCGGTGCCACCGCGGATGGTGTAGTCCAGCGCCAGCTGCCCGCCCAGGTTGAACAGGTCGGCATCGGTGGTGCTGCCGGTCACCTGGCCGAACAGCGTGGCGCCCAGATCGGTGCTGCGGGTGAACTCGAACTGGCCGCTCAGCATCCGCGTCAGCGCATCGAATTGGAAGGACACCACGCTGACGAAGTCCAGCGGGACGGCCACGCCCGGGTCAGGGGTCTGCACCACCGATCCGACCCAGCCGCCTTCGCCGGTGCTGGCATCGAACAGCACCGCATTGCCGCTGCCGGCAAAGGGTGCAAACACCAAGGGGCCCGCCTGCGCGGCAGGTGCCAGGGCGAACCAGGGCAGCGCAGCCAGGGTGGCGGTGCGCAGGAAGCGGGTGATGGCAGGCAGTGGGTGCATGGCGGATCTCCAGTTGGGTTCCCGCGATACGTGCCCGCCCGCGGATCGGATGCAACTGCAGCACGCATCGCACGACAAAAGAATTTTGCCGGGCTTTGCATCCGGGGCTGCATCCGCTGCCGGACGGACCGCGTAAGTGGGGGTTCTCGCCACCCTTCCACCTTGAGGAAATCCCATGACCAAGCCCTTCTTCGCCCTGACGCCGCTGATGGCTGCGCTGCTGCTGGCCGCTGCCGGCCCTGTGGGCGCGTCCAGCCACCGCGAGGCGCCGTTCATCACCACCAGTCCCAAGGTGGACGCCAGCGACTTCTACATGTTCCGCAGCTACGAGGCTGGCCGCTCCGACTACGTGACGCTGATCGCCAACTACCAGCCGCTGCAGGATGCCTACGGCGGCCCGAACTACTTCGCGATGGATCCGAATGCGCTGTACGAGATCCATGTCGACAACAACGGTGATGCCAAGGAAGACCTGACCTTCCAGTTCCGCTTCACCAACACCCTGGCCAACGCCGGCGCCGGCGTGACGCTGCCCATCGGCGGCAAGAACGTGGCCATTCCGTTGGTGCAGGCCGGCCAGGTGGCCAATGTGCGTGATGCCAGTCTGAACCTGGCCGAGCGCTTCAGCCTGACCGTGGTGCGTGGTGACCGCCGCACCGGCACGGCCAGCATGGCCACCAACGCCAGCGGCGGCGCCACGCAGTTCGACAAGCCGGTCGACAACATCGGCGTGAAGACCATTCCCGACTACGCCGGCTACGCTGCCAAGCACATCCACACCGTCAACATCCCCGGCTGCGCCATGCCGGCCAAGGTGTTCGTCGGCCAGCGGCAGGATCCGTTCGCCGTCAACCTGGGCACCATCTTCGACCTGGTCAACGCACCGGTGAACGTCATCACCAACCCGGCGCTGATCAATGCCGCGCCCAACACCATCGGCGACAAGAACGTCACCGCGCTGGCGCTGGAGGTGCACAAGAGCTGCCTGACCAATGGCGACGACGTGATCGGCGGCTGGACCAGTGCCAGCCTGCGCCAGGCGCGGCTGCTGAACCCGATGCCGCCGTCCGGCCACCAGGCCAGCGAGAAGCCCGGCGGCGCCTGGGTGCAGGTCTCGCGCCTGGGCATGCCCCTGGTCAACGAGGTGGTGATCGGCCTGAAGGACAAGGACAAGTTCAACGCCTCGGTGCCCGGCGGCGACGGCCAGTTCATCGACTACGTGACCAACCCCACGCTGCCGGCGCTGCTGGAGATTGCGCTGGCCCTGCCGAACATTGCGCCGACGAACTTCCCGCGCAACGACCTGGTCACCACCTTCCTGACCGGCATCACCGGCGTGAACAAGCCGAAGAACGTGGTCGGCGCCGAGATGCTGCGGCTGAACACCGCGATCCCGGCGGTTCCTTTTGCGCAGCAGAACCGGCTGGGCATCGTCGGCAACATCCTGGCCGGTGGCAGCGACAACGCCGGCTACCCCAATGGCCGCCGGCCGAAGGACGACGTGGTCGACATCTCGCTGGTGGCGGTGATGGGCGGCCTGTGCGTGGCCAACGGCACCACCAACGCGCTGGGCTTCGGCACCGACTGCACGCCGGCCAAGGTGCCGCTGGGGGCCACCGCCTTCTCGCTGCACGACGCGGTCGACCAGGCTGTGGTGCCGCTGCTGTCGGGCTTCCCGTACCTGAACACCCCGCTGCCGGGCAGCAAGTGATGCACACCCAGGAGAACCACGCCATGCAACGCCTGATTCGCCTGGGGGTGGCCGCTGCGGCGGCTGCCCTGCTCGCCGCCTGCGGCGGCGGCAGCAATGACCACCCGGAGACGCCCGCGCCGCCCACCACGCCGACGGACACCGTGCCCGACAGCGCCACTGCCTCGGTGCGCGCCTACACCGAGTTCACCGCCCAGTTGGCCACCAGCGCCGCCACCAGCGAGACCGCGGCGCCGTTGATGTTGAACGCGGCATCCGCGCCGCTGAGCGACACCGACAGCCCGCTGCCGGTGCACTGAGCCGGTCCCTGGCGCCCCCGCCAACCTTGACCCCAGCGTGTTGGCGGGGATGCGACCTAGTTCACGGAAATGCGCGGGATACGACCCCCTTGAATTAGGGGGGGGTCGATTAGATTCCCCGCACCCCGGATCAGCAGTCGAAGGGGCTGCGCAGTCACCTCACCACGTCCCTACCACTTGCTCCTCCGAGGACTTGTCATGACCAAGCCGTCGTTCGCGTTCACCCCTTTGCTGGCTGCCCTGCTGATGGCAGCCGTCGGCCCCGTCGGTGCGTCCAGCCACCGCGAAGCGCCGTTCATCACCACCGTGCCCAAGGTGGACGCGACGGATTTCTACATGTTCCGCAGCTATGAAGCCGGCCGCGACGACCATGTGACGCTGATCGCGAACTACGTGCCGCTGCAGGACGCCTACGGCGGCCCGAACTACTTCGCGATGGATCCGAATGCGCTGTACGAGATCCATGTCGACAACAACGGTGATGCCAAGGAAGACCTGACCTTCCAGTTCCGCTTCACCAACACCCTGGCCAACGCCGGCGCCGGCGTGACGCTGCCCATCGGCGGCAAGAACGTGGCCATCCCGCTGATCCAGGCCGGCCAGGTGGCGAACGTGCGCGATGCCAGCCTGAACCTGTCCGAGAAGTTCACCCTGACAGTGGTGCGCGGCGACCGCCGCACCGGCACGGCCAGTCTGGCCACCAACGCCAGCGGCGGCGCCACCCAGTTCGACAAGCCGGTCGACAACATCGGCGTGAAGACCATTCCCGACTACGCCGGCTACGCCGCCAAGCACATCCACACCGTCAACATTCCCGGCTGCGCCATGCCGGCCAAGGTGTTCGTCGGCCAGCGGCAGGATCCGTTCGCCGTCAACCTGGGCACCATCTTCGACCTGGTCAACGCACCCGTGGGTGTGATCACCAACCCGGAGCTGATCAATGCCGCGCCCAACACCATCGGCGACAAGAACGTCACCACGCTGGCCCTGGAGGTGCACAAGAGCTGCCTGAAGGCCGGCGAGACCGGCGATGACGTGATCGGCGGCTGGACCACCGCCAGCCTGCGCCAGGCGCGGCTGCTGAACCCGCGGCCCGCGTCGGCCCACCAGGCCAGTGAAAAGCCCGGCGGCGCCTGGGTGCAGGTCTCGCGCCTGGGCATGCCCCTGGTCAACGAGGTGGTGATCGGCCTGAAGGACAAGGACAAGTTCAACGCCTCGGCCCCCACGGGCGACGGCCAGTTCATCGACTACGTGACCAACCCCACCCTGCCGGCGCTGCTGGAGATTGCGCTGGCCCTGCCGAACATCGCGCCGACGAACTTCCCGCGCAACGACCTGGTCACCACCTTCCTGACCGGCATCGCCGGCGTGAACCAGCCAAGGAACGTGGTCGGCGCCGAGATGCTGCGGCTGAACACCGCCATCCCGCCGGTGGCCTTTGCCCAGCAGAACCGGCTGGGCATCGTCGGCAACATCCTGGCCGGTGGCAACGACAACGCCGGCTACCCCAACGGCCGCCGGCCGAAGGACGACGTGGTCGACATCTCGCTGGTGGCGGTGATGGGCGGCCTGTGCGTGGCCAACGGCACCACCAACGCGCTGGGCTTCGGCACCGACTGCACGCCGGCCAAGGTGCCGCTGAGCAGCACCGCGTTCTCGCTGCATGACGCGGTCGACCAGGCCGTGGTGACGCTGCTGCCGGGCTTCCCGTACCTGAACACCCCGCTGCCGGGCAGCAAGTGATGCACACCCAGGAGAACCACGCCATGCAACGCCTGATTCGCCTGGGGGTGGCCGCTGCGGCGGCTGCCCTGCTCGCCGCCTGCGGCGGCGGCAGCAATGACCACCCGGAGACGCCCGCGCCGCCCACCACGCCGACGGACACCGTGCCCGACAGCGCCACCGCCTCCGTGCGCGCCTACACCGAGTTCGCCGCCCAGCTGGTCGCCAACACCGCGAACAGCGAGACCGCGGCGCCGCTGATGCTGAATGCGGCCTCGGCGCCGCTCAGCGAGATCGACAGCCCGCTGCCGGTGGACTGACCGCGGCGGCCCGCTGCGGCGGGCACGGGACAATCGCGGCATGCCCTGCACCGCCGCCCCAACCTGTGCCCGCCTGCGGCTGACCAGCCTGGGCCTGGCGGCCCTGCTGCTGGCCGCCTGCGCCACCGCACCCGATCCAGCACCCCATCCGGCACCCGGCCGGACGCCGCCGGCGCCAACCGGCGCTGCGCCGGTCACGGCCGCGGTGCTGCCCCCGGCCATGCCGCCGGAAGCGGCCGCGCAGCCGGCCGCATTCAGCGCCTGGGTGCGCGACTTCGCCGCCACAGCCCGTGCCGCCGGCATTGCCGACGACACCCTGCGCAGCGCCCTGGCCGATGTGCGCCACATTCCGCGGGTGGTGGCGCTGGACCGCGCCCAACCCGAGTTCAACCGCACGGTCTGGGACTACCTGGACCGCAGCGTCAGCGCCCGGCGCGTGGCCGGCGGCCAGGCCCGGCTGGCCCAGCTGCGCCCCGAGGCCGATGCCGCCGCCGCCCGGTACGGCGTGCCCGCCGAGGTGCTGGTGGCCATCTGGGGCATGGAGAGCGACTACGGCGCCAACACCGGCGATCTGCCGACCATCGACGCGCTGGCCACGCTGGGCTTCGACGGCCGGCGCGCCGACTGGGCGCGCAGCCAGCTGATCGCCGCGCTGCGCATCCTGCAGCAGGGCGACATCCCGCGCGCGCGCATGGTCGGCTCCTGGGCCGGGGCCATGGGCCAGACGCAGTTCCTGCCGACCAGCTTCCTGGCCCATGCGGTCGACGCCGACGGCGATGGCCGGCGCGACATCTGGGGCAGCCTGCCCGATGTGCTGGCATCCACCGCCAACTTCCTGGCCCACGCCGGCTGGCAGGCCGGCGAGCCCTGGGGCGCCGAGGTGCGGCTGCCGCCCGGCTTCGACGCCGGCCGCGCCGATGCCAGCGTGCGGCAGCCGGCCAGCCAGTGGGCGGCCGAGGGCCTGCAGGCCGTGGACGGCCAACCGCTGCCGGTCCTGGCCGATGCGATGGTGCTGCTGCCGGCCGGCGTGCGCGGGCCGGCCTTCCTGGTGGGTGCCAATTTCCGGGCGCTGCTGCGCTACAACAATGCCACCAGCTATGCGCTGGCGGTCGGCCTGCTGTCGCAGGCCCTGGCCGGCGGCCCCGGCGTGCAGGCCGCCTGGCCGCGTGAGCAACCGGCGCTCAGCCGGGCCCAGGTGCTGGCGCTGCAGACCGCGCTGAACGCCCGCGGCTTCGACAGCGGCACGCCCGACGGCCTGCTGGGCCCGGCCACGCGGGCGGCGCTGCGTGGCTTGCAGCGCAGCATCGGCATGCCGGCCGACGGGCACCCCACGCTGGACTTGCTGCAGCGCCTGACTGCCGCGCCGTGACGGCGCAGCACGCGGCCGGGTTGCTCAGCGCCGCGGCAGCGCCTCGAGGTGCAGGCTGACGAAGCGGCTGTCCCAGCCGTCGGCAGCGGTGGCCGAGGGGCCAAGGTCGACGCCGGTCAGCAGCCAGCGTGCGGCCAGCGGCAGCGTCAGCGTGACCCAGCCGTCGGCATCGCTGCGGTGCCACAGCGTCACCGGGCTGGTGTCGTTGCGCAGCGCCAGCGGCAGGCCGGCCAGCGGCGCGCCGTCGCGCAACAGCCGCACCCGCAGGCTGTCGCCGGCGCGCAGCGGGCCGGCCGGCATGTCGGCCTGCAGGTCCAGCCCGGGCGCGCCGTCCGCCTGCCCGGGCAGGCCGCCAGTGGCGGCGCCAGGCGTGGCGGCGGGCAGCTCGATGCGGGCGTTCTTCACATACCGCTCCTGCCAGCGCACGCCGCGCGCCTGCAGCGCGGCCCAGCGCTCACGCACCGCCGGCAGCGCGCGGATCTCGTCGAGGTAGAGCTGGACGATGCGGTCGTCCAGGTCGACGGCCAGCGGCTTCGCCTGCAGCCAGCAGCTCAGCCGGGTGCCGGCATCCTGCGCTGCGGCGGCGCGCAGCAGCACCGCGTCATCCCGGTAGGCCAGCCATTGCAACGGGCCGGTGGACGTGGCGGCGCTGCCGCGGGCGTGGCAGCCGCTGGCCTGGATCAGGGCCTTGTCCAGCGCGGTTTCCTGGCGCGGGAAGCGGTCGCCGGTGCCCAGCGCCAGCACCAGCTCACCTGCGGGCCCGGGGGGCTGCGGCGCAAACCAGGTGTCGTGGGCCTGGGCCGCGCCGGCGAGGGTGAGCAGCAACAGCGCCAGCCAATGGCGCCGGGGTCTTGGCAGGGAGGTGGCGGTCATGGTCTCGGTTACGCAGGCAGGCAGGGACCGGATGCACCGGCTACCAGTGGTTCCAGCGCGGCCAGTCGGCCAGCGTGCCGTCGCGCTGCAGCGCGTGGTAGCCGGCAAACTGCGCCGCGGTGGCGCAGGCATGGTTGGGCAGGATGCGCAAGCGCGTGCCCACCGGCAGCGCCTGCACCACATCGGCCGGGGCCGCGCCCGCGCCGGGCTTGGCGGCGTCGAAGCCGACGATGCCGTGCTCCTGGTTGGCGCCGGACATCACCCAGCCGGGCAGCAGGCGGCCGTCGGCGTCACAGACCTGGCCGTAGCCGTAGTCGCAGGCCTGGGACTGGGTGCCGCGGTCGCGGCTCATCGCCATCCAGCCGGCGTCGACCAGGGCCCAGCCGCGCTCGGCCTGGTGGCCGATCACCGTGGCCAGCACGCTCAGCGCGATGTCGTCGGCGCTGCACACGCCCACGTTGGCCATCACCAGGTCCATGAAGGCATAGACGCCGGCACGCACCTCGGTCACGCCGTGCAGCCGGGTGGCCGACAGCGCGGTGGGCGTGGAGCCCACGCTCACCACCGGGCAGGGCAGGCCGGCGGCGCGCAGGCGCTCGGCGGCGCGCACGCAGCCGGCACGTTCCTGCTCGGCCATGGCCTGCAGCGCGGCGGGGGTGTTGCATTGGTAGCTGGCGCCGGCATGGGTCAGCACGCCCGCCAGGCAGCCGCTGGCGTGCAGGGCGCGGCCCAGGTCCAGCAGCAGGCCGGACTCGGGCGCCACGCCGCTGCGGTGCTGGTCGGTGTCGATCTCGATCAGCACCGGGATGGCCTCGCCCTGCACTTGGCAGAAGCTGCCGATGGCCTGCGCGCTGGCCAGGTTGTCGGTCAGGATGGTCAGCTGCGCGCCCTGGCGGCGCAGCGCCAGCACCTGCGGCAGCTTGGCCGGCGCGATGCCCACTGCGTAGGTGATGTCGGTGATGCCTGCGGCGAGGCACTGCTGCGCCTCCTTCAGCGTCGACACGGTGACGCCCTGCGCGCCCAGCGCCAGCTGCTGCTGCACCACCGCCAGGCACTTGCTGGTCTTGATGTGCGGACGCAGGGCGACGCCCAGGGCACTGATGCGCTGCTGCATGTGCGCCAGGTTGTGCTGCAGGCGTGCCACGTCCAGCACGGCGGCGGGCGTGTCGAGGATGTCGAGGGGGTGCATGGCCGGGATTGTCGCCATGCCGGCCGTCATCTGCGCGACGCCCGCGCAGGCCGGTCGCCAACACAATCCGCGCACCATGGCCGCTGCCCCCCGTGCCCGCCCCGAAGACCACTTCACGCCCGACCAGTGGCGCCGGCTGTCGGCCAAGTCGCCCTGGCGCGGGCTGTGGCTGGTGGCGCACTGCTGGGGCGCGATCGGCCTGGCCATGCTGGTGGGTGCACGCTGGCCCTGGCTGATCCCGCTGTGCGTGATGGTGGTCGGCACCCGCCAGCTGGGCCTGGCCATCCTGATGCACGACGCGGCCCACGGCCTGCTGCACCCCAACCGCGCCGTCAACGACTGGGTCGGCCACTGGCTGTGCGCCCCCACGCTGAAGGCCTACCGGCCCTACCACCTGCAGCACCACCGCTATGTGCAGCAGGCCGAGGATCCGGACCTGGTGCTGTCGGCGCCGTTCCCGATCAGCCGCACCTCGCTGCGCCGCAAGATGTGGCGCGACCTGAGCGGCCAGACCTTCTACAAGCAGCGCATCCAGCCCTTCCTGCAGCGCAGCAGCAAGGCCGCGGGCGGCGATGGCGCCAGTGCCTTCGCGGGCCATGACCGGCACTTCGTGATCGCCAACGCGCTGGGCTTCGCGGTGTTGGCCGCCGCCGGCTGGTGGTGGCTGTGGCTGCTGCTGTGGCTGCTGCCGATGGCGACCTGGCTGCCGCTGGTCACCCGTCTGCGCAACATCGCCGAGCATGCGCTGGTGCCGGTGGACCAGCCCGATCCGCTGCGCCAGGCCCGCACCACCCGTGCCGGCTGGCTGGAGCGCGCCCTGATCGCGCCCTACTGGGTCAACTTCCACAGCGAGCACCACCTGTTCACCCAGCTGCCCTGCTGGCAGCTGCCCAAGGCCCATGCGCTGCTGCAGGCCGCCGGCACCACCGCCCGCATGGAGGTGCAGCCCGGCTACTTGGCGGTGATGCGGCTGGCCGCGCCGCACTAGGCCGATCCACCACCGCCGCCACCAGGAGCTGCCATGTCCACCGCCCCCTTGCAGCTCTACGGCGTGCATGGTTCGCCCTACACCCGCAAGATGCTGGCGCTGCTGCGCTACCGGCACATCCCCTACCGCTACACCCACAGCAGCACCGGCATCCCGGGCCTGCCGGAGGCGAAGCCGCGGCTGCTGCCCACGTTCTACCTGCCCGATGCCGGCGGTACCCTGCAGCCGGTCACCGATTCCACGCCGCTGATCCGCCGCTTCGAGGCCGACCACCCCGGCCGCGCCGCAGTGCCGCCCGACCCGGCGCTGGCCTTCATCGATGCGCTGCTGGAAGACTTTGCCGACGAGTGGCTGACCAAGGCGATGTTCCATTACCGCTGGGCCTACAAGGCGGACGAGCACCAGGCCATGCGGGTGCTGGCCAGCTGGCGCGGTGCGCCGCAGGACGACGCGGCCCTGGCCGAGACGGCGGCGCTGGTCAGCGGCCGCCAGGTGCCGCGGCTGCGCTACGTGGGCAGCAACGCCACCACCGCGCCGGTGATCGAGGCGGGTTACCAGCGTGTGCTGCTGGCGCTGGAGGACCACCTCCGCCAGCATCCGTTCCTGATGGGCAGCCGCCCGGGCGCCAGCGATTTCGGCATGTTCGGCCAGCTCACCCAGCTGGTGCAGTTCGACCCCACGCCGATGGCCCTGGCCAGCGCCACCGCGCCGCGGGTGATGGCCTGGACCGGTCGCATGGAAGACCTGTCGGGCCTGGAGGTGGCCGACAGCGGCTGGCTGGATCCTTCCCATCTGCCCGCCAGCGTGCAGGCGATGCTGGGCGAGGTGGGCCGCCTGTACGCGCCGCTGCTGCTGGCCAACGCCCGTGCGCTGGCCGCTGGCCAGAGTGAACTGCAGACCACGGTGGATGGCCAGCCCTGGGTGCAGCAGGCGTTCCCTTACCAGGCCAAGTGCCTGGCGTGGCTGCGGCGCGACCATGCCGCACTGCTGCCCGATGCGCGCGCCCAGGTGGATGCAGCGCTCGCAGGCACCGGCTGCGAAGCGCTGTTTGTGCCGGCTTAGCGTGGGCTTGGCGGCTGTGGGCTCTTTGCGGACACGCCTTGACTGGCGCAAGGACGAGGCCAGCCACCGTCTCCGCGCTCGGAGAAGGTCACAGTGGTGGCTGAGCGTCGGGGCGGGTGGGCCTGTTTTGCGGAAGTAGGGGAGGAGTCCTATGCGCCGCTTGCGGCGTGTAGGACGGGGGACATGGAGCAAAACAGGCCCACCCGGCCCGGCGCGATCGCGCAGAACCAAACGTCCGCAACGAGCCCAAAGGCGACCGCCTGGTGACAGCGCAGGTGCCCCAGCCCGTGCACACTGCAACCATGCCCCAGCTCTTCACCCCCCTCGCGCTCGGCCAGCTGAACCTGCCCAACCGCATCGTCATCGCGCCGATGTGCCAGTACAGCGCCGTTGACGGGAATGCCACCGACTGGCATCTGATCCACCTGGGCCGGCTGGCGCTCAGCGGCGCCGGCCTGCTGATCGTCGAGGCCACGGCTGTCAGCGCCGCAGGCCGCATCACCCCAGGCTGCCTGGGCCTGTACAACGACGCCAACGAGGCCGCCCTGGCCCGCGTGCTGCAAGCCGTGCGCCACACCGGCACCCCCATGCCGTTGGCCATCCAGCTCGGCCATGCCGGCCGCAAGGCCAGCAGCCACACGCCCTGGGACGGCGGCCAGCAGATCCCGCTGGACCAGGGCGGCTGGCTGGCGCAGGCGCCATCCGCCCTGCCCCACGGCGATGGTGAACTGCCGCCCGCCGCGCTCGACGACGCCGGCCTGCAGCAGGTGCAGGACGACTTCGTCGCCGCCGCCCGCCGCGCCGTGCGCCTGGGCTTCCAGGCCATCGAGCTGCATGCGGCGCATGGCTACCTGCTGCACCAGTTCCTCTCGCCGATCGCCAACCAGCGCACCGATGCCTACGGCGGCAGCCTGGCCAACCGCATGCGCTTCCCGCTCCAGGTGTTCAGCGCCGTGCGCGCCGCCGTGCCGGCCGGCGTGGCGGTGGGCATGCGCCTGTCGGCCACCGATTGGGTGGACGGCGGTTGGGGCCCCGATGACAGCGTCGCCTTCACGCAGGAACTCAAGCGCCTGGGCGGCGATTTCATCCACGTCAGCTCGGGCGGCGTGTCGCCGCGCCAGCAGATCCCCATCGGCCCCGGTTACCAGGTGCACCTGGCCGCACAGATCAAGCGCGAGGCCGGCCTGCCCACCCTCGCCGTGGGCCTGATCACCGAGCCGCAGCAGGCCGAAGACATCATCGCCAGCGGCCAGGCCGATGCGGTGGCCATCGCCCGCGGCATCCTCTACGACCCGCACTGGCCCTGGCATGCCGCCGCCGCACTGGGCGCGCAGGTGCAGGCGCCGAAGCAGTACTGGCGCAGCCAGCCGCGTGGCATGACCCACCTGTTCGGCGATGCCCGCATCGGCCAACGCTAGACGAGCAACCTCCGCATGACCCACACGCCCGCTCCCATTGACCTGCTGATCGTCGGCGCCGGCTTCGGCGGCCTGTACATGCTGCACACCGCACGCCAGCGCGGGCTGACCGCGCTGGTGGTGGAAGCCGCCGGGGGCGTGGGCGGCACCTGGTACCACAACCGCTACCCCGGCGCGCGGGTCGACATCCAGAGCCTGGAGTACAGCTTCGGCTTCGACGATGCCTTGCAGCAGGATTGGTGCTGGACCGAGCGCTATGCCGCCCAGCCTGAGCTGCTGGCCTATGCCAACCATGTGGCCGACCGCTATGCGCTGCGCGACGGCATCCTGCTGGACACCCGCATCGCCGCGGCGCACTGGGACGAGGCCGCGCTGGTCTGGCAGGTGGCGGCGAAGGACGGCCGCTCCTGGTCGGCGCGCCACCTGGTGCTGGCCACCGGCCCGCTGTCCACGCCCAACCAGCCCGACTTTCCCGGCCTCTCGGATTTCAAGGGTCGGGTGCTGCACACGGCGGCCTGGCCGCACGAGCCGGTCGACCTGACCGGCCTGCGGGTGGGCGTGATCGGCACCGGCTCGTCGGGCGTGCAGACCATCACCACCATCGCGCCGCAGGTGGCGCAGCTCACCGTGTTCCAGCGCACGCCCACCTATGCGGTGCCGGCCCACAACGGCCCGCTGGACAAGGCGCTGGAAGCCCAGGTCAAGGCCGACTACCCCGCCTTCCGCGAACGCAACCGCAAGATGATGGGCGGCTTCGGGTCCATGCTGCCGCCCAATGGCTTCTCGGCCTTCTCGGTGTCGGCCGAAGAACGTGAACGCATGTTCGAGGAGCGCTGGCAGATCGGCGGCTTCGGCCTGCTGGGCACCTTCAACGACCTGATCGTCAACCCGGCGGCCAATGAACTGGCCGGCGAGTTCGTGCGCAACAAGATCCGCAGCATCGTGCACGACCCGGCCACCGCCGCCGCGCTGTGCCCCAGCCACCCCATCGGCTGCAAGCGGCTGTGCGTGGACACCGGCTACTACGCCACCTTCAACCGGCCCAACGTGCGGCTGGTCGATCTGCAGACGACGCCGATCGACGGCTTCACCGCCACCGGCGTGCTGGCCGGCGGCGAGGAGCACACGCTGGATGCGCTGATCCTGGCCACCGGCTTCGACGCGATGACCGGCACCATGCTGCGGCTGGACCTGCGCGGCCGCGGCGGCCGCAGCATCCAGCAGCACTGGCGGGCCGGGCCGCTGAACTACCTGGGCCTGTGCCTGTCGGGCTTCCCCAACCTGTACACGCTGACCGGGCCGGGCGCCACCGCCGCCTTCACCAACGTGATCGTCGCCATCGAGCACCAGGTGCAATGGATCGCCGACACGGTGACCGATCTCGATGCCCGCGGCGTGCGCACGCTGGAGGCCACGCCCGAGGCCGAGGCCGCCTGGGTGGCCCATGTCAATGCGGTGGCCGCCCGCACCATCTACCTGGGCTGCAACAGCTGGTACCTGGGCGCCAACATCCCGGGCAAGCCGCGCATCTTCATGCCGCTGTTCGGCTTTCCGGCCTATGTGCAGAAGTGCGCCGAGGTGCAGCAGCAGGGCTATGCCGGCTTCTCGCTGACGCCGGCGTCTTGCTGAGCTCGCCCCTGCGGCCAACGCCCGCGCCGGCCCTGACAAACCCGGTCGCCACCCTGCCGGGTGCTTGTTATGCTGGCCGCTCCACCACGGCGGAGCCGCCCATGGCCACTGTTGTTTCCAGCGCCACCGGCGCATTGTTCCTGGAACTTGACGGCGCGGCAGCCGGGCCCCTGCGCAGCGCGCAGCCGGCCAGCCTGCGCGTCGACATGGCCACGCAGCCGACCGGCCGCGAGATGGTGGTGCGCCGCAGCGCCCAGGTGACCCTGGGCGAGATGGCGGCCGAGTTCGATCTGCTGGAACCGGGGCCGCTGGTCGACTGGCTGGGCGCGGCGCTGGCCGGCGACATGGCGCCCCGCGACGGCGCGCTGCTGGTGGGGGACATGAACTTCAATGCCCGCCGCCGCATCGGTTTCCGCGGCGCCTGCATCTCGGGGCTGTCCTGGCCGGTGCTGGACGCCAGCGCCGGCAGGCGTGCCCTCAGCCTGACGCTGCGCTGGCTGGTCGCCGGTGTGGACGATGCACCATCGAGCGGCAAGCTCAAGAGCGGCACCAGCCGCCGCCGGCCGCTGATGGCCAGCAACTTCCGCTTTGTCGGCCTGCCGTTTGGCGACGATGCCGTGACCATGGTGGAACTGCCCACGCTGCAGGTGGGCTGGGCCCAGGACCGCTTCAACGGCGGCTACCGCGACCCGCAGATGGTGCAGCGCCAGCTGGGCGAGCTGGTGGTCACGGTCAGCGCCCGCCGGGCCGAGGCGGCCCGCGCCTGGGTGCACAAGCTGGTGGCCGACGGCAGCATCGACGAGCGCGACGGCCTCGCGCTGCAGGTGGACCTGCTCGACGCCGCGCTGAAGAAGACGCTGGCCAGCGTGCAGCTGACGGGATGCCTGCTGAGCGGCATGGACGAGGAGCCGCTGGGCGGCGCCGCAGACCGCATCGCCACGCTGACGCTGCGCTTCGATGTGGGCGGCATGAAGCTCACGCTGGCCTGACTGCCGTTGCACCGCTGCAGCGGCCACCGCAACCCTGACCTGGAGGTTCCCCTTGTCTGACGAAGCTCTCTGGCGCTGGCCGGCACACCGCCTGGCCGCCGCCATCCGCACCGGCGCCATCTCGGCGCAGGAAGCCGTCGCGTCCAGCCTGGCCCGGGTGGCCGATGTCAATCCGCGCCTGAATGCCGTGGTCGATGTGATGGCCGACGAGGCCCTGGCCGCCGCACGCGCCGCCGATGCCGCCCGCCGCCGCGGCGATCCGCTGGGCGTGCTGCACGGTGTGCCGGTCACCGTCAAGGTGAATGTCGACGTGGCCAGCCGCGCCACCACCAACGGCGTGGTGGCCTACCGCGACAACATCGCCCCCGAAGACAGCCCGGTGGTGGCCAACCTGCGCCGCGCCGGCGCCGTCATCATCGGCCGCACCAACACGCCGGCGTTCTCGGTGCGCTGGTTCACCGACAACGCGCTGCACGGCCGCACGCTGAACCCCTGGTCGGCCGACCACACGCCGGGCGGCTCCAGCGGCGGCGCGTCGGCGGCGGTGGCCGCCGGTCTGGGCGCCATCGCCCATGGCAATGACCTGGCTGGCTCGGTGCGCTACCCGGCCTACTGCACCGGCGTGGTGGGCCTGCGGCCGTCGTTCGGCCGCGTGCCGGCCTTCCTGCCCAGCGCCCAGGCCGAGCGGCCATTGTCGATGGCGATGATGTCGGTGCAGGGCCCGCTGGCCCGCGAGGTGGTCGATGTGCGCCTGGCGCTGCAGGCCATGAGCGCCGGCGATGCCCGCGACCCCTGGTGGGTGCCCGCACCGCTCACCGGCCCGGCCCCGGACCGGCCGCTGCGGGTGGCGATGACGGTGTGCTGCAACGGCCAGCCGGCCGACCCGGCGGTGGTGGCCGCGGTGCGCCAGGCCGGTGCCTGGCTGGCCGACGCCGGCTACACCGTGGAAGAGACCGAGCCACCCAGCCTGGCCGAGGCCCACGAACTGTGGAACCTGATGGGCAACGACGAGGCGCGCCGCTTCATGTGGCCGGCCATCGAGGCCCATGGCGACGAGGGTGTGCGCCGGTCCTTCGGCTGGATGCTGGCCGCCTCGCCGGCGCTGGACCACACCGCCCACCTGCTGGCCCTGGCCAAGCGGTCCACCCTGGTGCGGCGTTGGCAGCTGTTCCTGGAACGCTACCCGCTGGTGCTGACGCCGGTCTCCGGCGAGCCACCCTTCGCCTGGGGCCGGGATGTGGACAGCGCCGAATCCATGGCCGCCGTGCTGCGTGCGCAGGAGTCGCAATTCGCGGTGCCGGTGCTGGGGCTGCCCGCCGTGTCGGTGCCGACCGGCCTGGCCGGCGCGCTGCCGATGGGCGTGCAGCTCATCGGCCCGCGTTTCCGCGAAGACCTGGTGCTCGACGCCGCCGCCGTCATCGAGGCGCGGCAGCCGCCGATGACGCCGATCGATCCGCGCTGAGCAGTCTGTCTCCATCTGACCCCTGCATGGCTTCCCGACTGCCTGTCCTGCTGCTGCTGGCCTGCGCCCTGGCGTTGGGCTGGATCCTGCAACCCTTCTGGGGCGCCATCCTGTGGGCGGTGATCATCGCCCTGATCTTCATGCCGATGTTCCGCCGCCTGCTGCCGCGGGTGGGCGGGCGCCGCAACGTGGCCGCCGGCCTGGTGCTGGGCGCGGTGCTGCTGATCGGCGTGCTGCCGCTGACGCTGGTGGCGGCATCGCTGGCGCGCGAGGCGGCGGTGGTCTACCAGCAGATCGACAGCGGCGCCTGGCAGCCCGAGCTGGCGGTGCGCCGGCTGTTCAACACCCTGCCCGACTGGGTGGCCAGCCTGCTGCAGCGCTTCGGCGTGGCCGATTTCGACAGCCTGCAGCGCCGCATGACGGCGGCCGTGGCCCAGGCCGCACAGCTGATCACCACCCGGGCGCTGGGCATCGGGCTGGACACCTTCGACTTCCTCACCAGCCTGGCCATCACGCTGTACCTGGCCTTCTTCCTGGTGCGCGACGGCGAAGCCCTGGTGCGCACCATCGCCGCCGGTCTGCCGCTGGCAGCGGCCCACCAGCGGGCGCTGGGCAGCAAGTTCGCCACCGTGGTGCG
Source organism: Pseudaquabacterium pictum (assembly GCF_005403045.1). Lineage (GTDB taxonomy): Bacteria > Pseudomonadota > Gammaproteobacteria > Burkholderiales > Burkholderiaceae_C > Pseudaquabacterium > Pseudaquabacterium pictum. The sequence continues at coordinate 202,486 of NZ_BJCL01000004.1, read as the reverse complement.
CGCCACCGTCAAGGGCAGCCTGCTGGTGGCGGTGGCCCAGGGCGCGCTGGGTGGCCTGGCCTTCTGGGTGCTGGGCGTGCAGGGTGCGCTGCTCTGGGCGGTGCTGATGACCTTCCTGTCGCTGGTGCCGGCGGTGGGCGCGGCCCTGGTCTGGGCCCCGGTGGCGACGTGGTTCGCGCTGCACGGCCAATGGGCGGAGGCTGCCGGCCTCACCGCCTGGGGCGTGCTGGTGATCGGCCTGGTCGACAACCTGCTGCGGCCCATCCTGGTGGGCAAGGACACCCGGCTGCCCGACTACGTGGTGATGATCGCCACGCTGGGCGGCATGTCGGTGTTTGGGCTCAACGGCTTCGTGGTGGGGCCGGCCATTGCGGCGATGTTCATCGCCGCCTGGCACATCGTGGTTCACACCGCCCCTGACCGCGCCTGAGCAGCATGGCCGCATTGCCGAACATCACCGGCGTGGGTTGCACGCCTTTCGGGCGGCACGATGGCAGCACCGCCATCGGCCTGATGGCCCAGGCTGCCCAGGCGGCGCTGGACGATGCCGGCCTGGCCCGCGGCCAGATCGACGGCCTGCTGTGCGGTTATGCCACCACACTGCCGCACCTGATGCTGTCCACGCTGGTGGCCGAGCGCCTGGCGCTGCGGCCGGCCTACGCGCACAGCGTGCAACTGGGCGGCGCCACCGGCGCGGCACTGCTGATGCTGGCCGGCGACCTGGTGCGCAGCGGCCGCTGCCGGCGGGTGCTGGTGCTGGCCGGCGAGAACCGCCTGAGCGGCCAGGCCCGCGACAGTGCCATCCAGACCCTGGCCCAGGTGGGCGATGCCGAGATGGAGGTGCCCAACGGCGCCTCGGTGCCGGCCTACTACGCGCTGATGGCCAGCCGTTACCTGCATGCCACCGGCACCACCGAAGCCGATCTGGCCGAGCTGGCGGTGCTGATGCGCCGCCATGCCCAGGCCCACCCCGGCGCCCAGCTGCGCAGCCCGCTGACGGTGGCCGATGTGCTGGCCAGCAAGCCGATCGCCACGCCGCTGAAGCTGGCCGACTGCTGCCCGATCAGCGATGGCGCGGCGGCCTTCGTGGTGGCAGCCGACCCCGGGCCCGGTGTGCGTGTGGTGCTGCGCGGTGCCGGCCAGGCCCACCGCCACCAGCACCTGAGCGCCATGGCCGACGTGCTGGCCTGCGGCGCGGCCGAGGCGGCGCAGTGCGCCCTGGCCGAGGCCGGCGTGGCGCTGGCGCAGATCGGCCACCTGGGCATCTACGACTCCTTCACCATCACCCTGGTGATGCTGCTGGAGGAGATCGGCATCGCGCCGCGCGGCGGCAGCGCGGCGATGGCGCGGGCCGGTGTCTTCGGCCCGCAGGGTGATCTGCCTCTGAACCTGCACGGCGGCCTGCTGAGCTACGGCCACTGCGGCGTGGCCGGTGGCATGGCCCACGCGGTGGAGACGGTGCTGCAGCTGGGCGGCCGGGCCGGTGACCGCCAGGCCCGGCCGGCCACGCATGCCCTGGTGCATGCCGATGGCGGCGTGATGTCGTCCCACGTGAGCCTGGTGCTGACCCGGGAGGCTTGATGGACCCCACCGCGTCCCCTTTCGTCCAGGGCCTGGCCGCCGGTGTGTTGCGCCACCAGCGCTGCACTGCCTGCGGCACGGCGTTGACCGGCCAGCGTTTCGCCTGCACCGGCTGCGGCAGCGCCCGGCTGGCCTGGTGCGATGCCGCCGGCACCGGCACGGTGTACGCCGTCAGCACCGTGCACCGCGCACCCACCGAGGCCTGGCGCGCGCTGGCGCCCTACACCCTGGTGCTGGTCGACCTGGACGAGGGCCCGCGGCTGATGGCGCACGGGGCTGCGGGGCTGGCCATCAACCAGCGGGTGCGGGCCATTGCCGTCACGCTGGCGGGGACGGCGCTGCTGCGGTTCGTCCCGGCCTGATCCGGGCTGCCGCTCAGCGGTACTTCTTCAGCTCCATCCGCCCCAGCTGTTGCCGATGCACCTCGTCCGGCCCGTCGGCCAGGCGCAGCACCCGGGCCATGGCGTAGGCATGGGCCAGGCCGAAATCGTTGCTGGTGCCGCCGCCGCCGTGGGCCTGGATGGCCCAGTCGACCACCTTGCAGGCCATCGCCGGCACGGCCACCTTGATCATCGCGATCTCGGCCTTGGCCACCTTGTTGCCCACGGTGTCCATGCGGTGCGCGGCATGCAGGGTCAGCAGGCGGGCCTGCTCGATGGCGATGCGGCATTCGGCGATGCGCTCCACCGTCACGCCCTGCTCCGACACCGGCTTGCCGAAGGCCACCCGGGTGCTGGTGCGCTGGCACATCTTTTCCAGCGCCCGTTCGGCCATGCCGATCAGCCGCATGCAGTGGTGGATGCGGCCCGGCCCCAGCCGGCCCTGCGCGATCTCGAAGCCGCGGCCCTCGCCCAGCAGGATGTTCGACACCGGCACCCGCACATTGGTGAAGGTGACTTCGCTGGCCCGGTCGGGCATGCCGTAGAAGCCGAACACCGGGATCGGGCGGAGTACCTTCACGCCCGGCGTGTCCATCGGCACCAGCACCATCGACTGCTGCCGGTGGCGGTCGGCGTTGTCGGGGTCGCTCTTGCCCATGAAGATCGCGATCCTGCAGCGCGGGTCGGTCGCGTTGGTGGTGTACCACTTGTGGCCGTTGATGACGTACTCGTCACCGTCGCGCACGATCGAGCTCTCGATGTTGGTGGCGTCGCTGGACGCCACCTTGGGCTCGGTCATCGCGAAGCAGCTGCGGATCTCGCCGGCCAGCAGCGGTTTCAGCCACCGCTCCTGGTGCTCTGGCGTGCCGTAGCGGGCCAGCACCTCCATGTTGCCGGTGTCGGGCGCGCTGCAGTTGAAGACCTCGGGCGCCAGGAAGCTGCGGCCCATGATCTCGCACAGCGGCGCGTATTCCAGGTTGGTGAGCCCGGCGCCGTGGGCGCTCTCCGGCAGGAACAGGTTCCACAGCCCGGCGGCGCGGGCCAGTGGCTTCAGGGTGTCGATGACCGGGTGCACCGCCCAGGGGCCCAGGCGCTCGGCCTCTTCGGCATGGCGGGCCTCGTTGGGATAGATGTGCTGGTCCATGAAGGCCAGCAGGCGCTGCTGCAGGGCCTGCACCTTGGGGCTGGGGTCATAGGACATCGCGGGTTCCTGGTTGGGAAGGGAGATCAACCGACCGTGCCGCCGTCGGGCGACAGCGGGGCCACCAGCTGGCCGTTCTTCGGCGGCACGCCGCCACGGGCGCCCGGCACCACGCTGCCATAGCGCTGGGCGAACACCGGCGGCAGCGGCCGGGCGTTGGCCGGCGCCAGCCACAGCCGCAACAGGTGGCGTCGGCGATCGGGCTCGGGCCAGTCGGTGAAGGCGGTGCGGTCGTGCAGCAGGGTGTGGTTGTGCACCAGCTGGATGTCGCCGCGCTGCAGCGTCATCAGGAAGTGCATCGCCGGGCTGTTGCACAGGCTGTCGAACAGGTCCAGCGCCTCGCGCTGCAGCGGCGTCAGCTTCGGCGCATCGGCAAAGCGCTGGGCCGAATCGACATAGGACCGGTGGTAGATGCCCGACAGCTGGCCGTCGAACCAGTTCAGCACCGGGATGGTGAAGAACGGCTGCTGGCCGGGTGGCACCTCGCCACGGCGGTCGGTCGCCACCGGCTGCAGCAGCGCGGCGGCCAGGTCGGGCCGCTGCTGCAGCACTGCGTTCCACACCGCGCCGGTGCTCACCAGGGCCGAGTGGCCGCCCGCCTTCGCCGCCTGCAGGCACAGCAGGCCGACGATGTCGCAGCTGTCGGTGTGGAAGGTCTGGCGCTCGGCGGTCTGGTAGATGCGCACCCGCGGGTCGTCGCTCTTCAGGCCCAGGTCGCGCACATGGCCCAGCACATGGCCCTGCGCGTTCTGGCTGACGGCGCTGCCCAGGTGCAGGCCCAGGCCGTAGAAGGCGGTGGCGCTCAGCCGCAGCGGCCAGCGGTCCACCGGCAGGCCGCGCAGCAGCACGAAGCCGCGGCCTTCCAGCACCTGCTGCTGCAGGCCTGCCAGGCGCGGCGCCAGCGTGGGCAGCGGGAAGTCGGCCGCGGTCAGCGCGGCGATGTCGGCGCCGCGGTCGGCCAGCGGTTCGGCAGCCGCGGCAATCTCGGCGATCTCGGCCGACGACAGCGGCACGATCCAGTCGCTGCGGGCGGCCATCTCGGGGCCCAGCCAGATCTGCGGGCCCTGCTGCAGCGGCGGCAATGTGGTGTCTTGCATGCGGCCACTGTAGGAGCGGGCCACGGCGGCTGTCTGTCCCCGGCGGCGCAGCGGTGCGCGCCGCGCGCCGTGCTGGATTGCACGCAGCGGCCTGTCGGGAGATCTCCACCGCCTGCCGGGGGTCATGTCGATTGCAGCCGCTCCGATAAGCCTGGCAGCGTGTTGGCGGCCGGATGCCGACTGGCGCGCGCATCCCCGCTGTCCCAGGAGTGTCCCCATGTCCCCCAGATCCATGACCGTGCGCGGCAGCGTGCTGCTGTTCGTCGCCATCGCCAGCGCCGGCGCCGCCCTGCTCGGTGGCCTGGCCCAGCAGCAGATCCAGCACAGCCAGTCGTTGTCCGACCAGCTGCTGGGCGATGTGCAGCTGGTGCGGGCGGTGCTGCAGGTGGACATGGTGCACGACGGCCTGCTGGCCACCACCCGCGGCGCCCTGCTCGCCGGCCCGCAGGCGGCTTCGGCCGAGCAGGCCGCCGTGCGTGCCGAGCTGGCCGACATGCAGCGCACCCTGGTCGAGGCGCAGAAACAGATCGTCCAGCATGCCGACGATGCCGCGGTGCAGCAGATGGCCGATGACCTGCGCCCGGTGCTCGAAGCCTACCTGGGCGCCGCCCAGGCCCTGGTCGACGCGGCGCTGAGCGGCCAGGCCACCGTGCCGGCGCTGCGCAGCCGCTTCGAAGCCGATTTCAAGCAGCTGGAGACCCGGCTGGACCAGCTGGGCACGCTGATCGAGGCCGGTGCCGGCCGCCGCCTGGCCCAGCGCGATGCACTGATCACCCAGGACCGCCTGCTGGCCGGTGGCGTGGCCGCGGCGATGGTGGCGCTGCTGCTGGGGCTGGGGCTGCGCTTTGCCAATGGCCTGCTGCGCCGCCTGGGCGCCGAGCCCGACCAGCTGCGCCGGTTCGCCCAGCGCATCGCCGATGGCGCGCTGGCCACCCGCTTCGACCAGCCGCCCACCTGCCAGGGCAGCGTGGCCGCCGCGCTCGAAGGCATGCGCGACCGCCTGCACGACACCGTGGTCACCATCCGCCATGGCGCCGACAGCGTGGCCAGCAGCAGCATCCAGATCGCCAGCGGCAACCAGGATCTGGCCGAGCGCACCAGCCAGCAGGCCAGCAGCCTGCAGGCCGCCGCCGCCGGCATGGCCGGCGTCACCGACAGCGTGCAGCAGACGGCAGTGCATGCCGAGACGGCGACCACGCTGGCGGCCGAATCCAGCCAGGCCGCCGAGCGTGGCGGCGCGGTGGTGCACCAGGTGGTGGCGACCATGGCCGAGATCGAGGACGCCAGCCGCCGCATTGCCGACATCACCAACGTGATCGACGGCATTGCCTTCCAGACCAACATCCTCGCGCTGAATGCGGCGGTGGAAGCCTCGCGCGCCGGCGAGCAGGGCCGCGGCTTCGCCGTGGTGGCGGCCGAGGTGCGCAGCCTGGCCCAGCGCAGCGCCGATGCCGCCCGTGAGATCAAGGGCCTGATCGCCAGCAGCGTGACCCAGGTGGCCGACGGCAGCCGCCAGGTGGCCGAGGCCGGCGCCACCATGGGCGAGATCGTGGCCCAGTTCGGCCGCGTCAATGCGCTGGTGGCCGAGATCAGCGGCGCCGCACGGCAACAGACCAGCGGCATCGCCCAGGTGGGCGCGGCCGTCAGCGCGCTGGACCAGGGCACGCAGCAGAACGCCGCGCTGGTGGAAGAAAGCGCCGCCGCCGCCGCCATGCTGCGCGACCAGGCCGGGCGCCTGGCCGATGCGGTGGGCGCCTTCCGGCTGGCCCAGGACTGACCGTCCCGGGTTGGCGGGGCCCGGGCGTCAGGCCTCCGGCCCGTGGCAGGCCACGCAGACCTTGTTGCCCTCGGTGTCGCGGAAGTAGGCGCCGTAGTAGTCGGGGTGGTAGTGAGGCCGCAGGCCGGGCGGGCCCTCGCAGCTGCCGCCATGCTGCAGCGCCGCGGCATGCACCTGCCGCACGACCGCCCGCGTCGGCGCCAGGAAGGCCACCATCTGGCCGTTGCCCGGGTGGTGGGGCTCGCCGTCGTAGGGCCGGCCGATGACGAACAGCGGCCGGCCGCCGCCGGGCTGTTGCCAGCCGGCCCAGCCGTGGTCGGGCTGGTTGAAGCGCAGCTGCAGGCCCAGCGCGCCGGTCACCGCGTCGTAGAACGCGAAGGCGCGGGCGAAGTCGTGAACGCCGGTGAAGAGGTGCGAGAACATCGGTGGGCGCCTGTCTGGTGGCTCACTGCGCGCTGGCCGGTGCCAGGGCGGCTGCCGGCCCGCTGCGCCAGTGCGCCGCCTTCAGCCGCCGCGGCAGCGGCGGGATCTCGAAGCGCGCCAGCTCCTGCATGGTGAAGCTCAGCGCCAGGATGGCGATGGGCAGGTAGTGCAGGGCCATCCAGACGCCCGACAGCTCGTTGCCGGTGATGTGCGGCAGCAGCAGCGCGCCGACCACCAGCCCCACGGCCGTCAGCGTGGGGATGCTGCGCCGCAGCACCACGCCCCAGCGGGCCGCGCGCCAGCGGCTGTGGAACGCTGCCGGCGGCGTGGCCAGCACCTGTGCCAGGTGGCGGGCGGCCTGGTCCAGCGCCCGTTCGGCAGCCTGGGTGCGCCCAGGGCCGCGGCCGCGCAGGCGCAGCTTGCTGGTCCAGCCATCGGTGGCCGGCACCAGACGCACCCAGTTCCAGCCCATCACCGCCAGCAGATCCTCGGGCAGGGCCAGGCGTTCGCCGGGTGCCGGGCGCAGCGTGATGTCGCCGGCCACGTTCTTCACATCCATCACCGCCAGGCTGAAGTGCAGGCCGTCGACCCAGGCCTCGCCGTGGCGGAAGGTCAGCACCGGCGGGCCGGCATGGGCGCTGGGCACCAGGTCGTAGCTGCGGGCGACCTGCCAGCCGGGGCCGGCGCTGAAGTGCTGCGGCGGCGCCACCGCATCCACCTGGGCCAGCAGGCGGGCCAGGTCGGTGCCCATGGCCTGCAGCGTGGCGGCAGGGCCATCGACCGGGCGCAGCTGGCGGGTGAGGCGGTGGTTGCCGCTCTCATGGCATTCCAGCTGCAGCGTCTCGGTCAGCGCCGGGGTGTTGCCGCTGGCGGCATGCGCGACCGGCTTGAAGTGCAGGCGGCGGGCCAGGCGGTCGCTGGCGGCCAGGTCCACCTGCCGACCACTGCGGGTGAAGGGCTCGACCAGGCCGAGGATCTGATGGTGGGTGAGCGGTGGTGGCGGCATGCGGCGGGCCCCGATCGGTGGCAAGGCGACCCGCCCATTCTGCGATGCCGGCGCCGCCCGCGCCGGCCGGCGGGATCAGCGCGGGCCGCGCATGCCCTGCTGCAGCGCCAGCAGCGGCTGCGCCAGGTCGGCCGACAGCAGCAGCTCGGGCAGCCGCGCGAACATCGGCGCAGCCAGGTGCTCGCGCAGGTGGTAGCTCTCCTCGGCGTCGGTGATCGCCATGGCCAGGCCGGCCAGGCCGGCCGCGCTGGCCGGGCTGGCGCTGCTGCAGGCCAGCTGCTCGCCGATGCGGGCGCACAGGTGGGCCAGGGCCAGGCGCTGGTGGGTCTCGGCATCGCGGCCGCCGGCCGGCACGACCAGCAGCCGGTCGATGGCGCGCACGCCGTCGATGATCGGGTCCGGCAGGCCCCAGGCCTGCAGCAGCAGGCCACCCAGCTCGGCCGGCCCCAGGCCCAGCGCCGCCTGGGCGCGCGCGGTGCGCGCCAGCAGCGGGCCGGTGGAGGCCGGATCCTCGTCCTTGGCAGCCAGCAGCGTGGACATCGCCAGGTGGCCCAGGAAGGACAGCAGCGTCTGCGCCACCAGCGTGCCGCTGTCGGCCAGACCCAGGCGCGCGGCCAGCCGGCTGCACAGCTCGCTGGCCAGCGCGCTGGCGTTCCACAGCTCGCGCGTGGTCTGCCGCAGCGCCGCCGGCCGGTGCGGGAAGGAATCGTCCAGCAGGTCGCGCAGGCAGATGCTGCGCACCGTGTTCAGCCCGAGGAAGGTGATGGCCTGGCCGATGCTCGACACCGGCCGCGACAGGCCGTGGTGCGGCGCATTGACGCTGGCCAGCACCTTGGCGGCGATCTGCGCCTCGCCACTGATCAGGTCGCTCAGGGCCTGCGAGCTGGCGCGGTCGAGGAACTGCGGCGACAGCATCTGGTGCACCGCCGCCGGCGGCCGGCGGATGCTGGCCATGGCCTCGGTCAGCGCCTGGCGCTGCGGGCCGGGCAGATCGTCCGCCAGCAGCCAGCGGAAGCTGCCGACCAGGGCCGGCGGCAGCACCAGCGGCGGCGGCGGGTTGGCCGCGGCCGCCACCGGGGGCCGCGGTGCGGCGCCCACACTGGCCGGTGCCGCGGCCGGCAGCGGCGTGCGCTGCGGCCGGGCGGGCGCGGCCGGGACCGCCACCCGGGCACGGCTGCGCCACAGCAGGAAGCCGCCGGCCAGGGCAGCCAGCAGCAACAGCGAGAGCAGGATCAGGGCCATGGCGCGGGGCGGGAGTACAACGATGGCTGGATATCGCCCGCCACACGGCCGGCTTGAGCGCGGCGGCGCAAGAAAGCCGGAAGCGGTGACGGTGTGGGCACGCCCCGCGCGAGCGCTTGGGTCGTCGTGGTCCGGCTGCGGTTGCGCGCCGTCAGCCGGCGCTGCACAGCAGGCCCAGCAGGGCCGGCCGGGTGTAGAGCGCCGTGGAGGTGGCCGGGCTGATGCCCGGCACCCAGCGCTGCAGCTCGGCCGCGGCATTGATCGCCGAGGACAGCAGCTGGGCGGCGATGGCCGGGTCGTGCGGGCGCAGGCTGCCGTCTTCCAGGCCGTCGACCAGCAGGCCGGCGATCACGCCGGTGAGCTGCTGCAGCTGGCGGCGCACATGGGCGCGCTGGGGTTCGTCGGGCAGGGCGCTGGTGGCGCTGGTGCGCAGCAGCGGGCCTTGCGACCCCAGCTGGAAGCGCACCAGCGCGTCCGTCGCCGCACAGGCCCGTTGCCAGGCCGGGCCGGGGGCGCCGGCGGCGGCGCGCAGCGTCTGGCCCACCACCGCGAAGCTGCGGTCGAAGCAGGCGGTGATCAGGTCGTGCTTGGTCTCGTTGTGGTGGTAGAACGAGCCCTTGGTCACATGCAGCCGGGCCGAGATGCGCTCGACCGAGGCGCCGCGGTAGCCCTGCTCGTTGACCAGCATGGTGGCCGCGCGCAGGAAGGCATCGGCGGTGTGGTCGTCGGCCGTGTGGTTGCCGGTGCTCGCTCCGGCCGGGTGCAGCGCAGCCGCGGCCACCGCGTCCAGCCCCAGCGGGGCCAGGCTGGTCGCGTCAGGCCAGGCCACGCCGGCGGCCGCCAGGCCCTGCAGCAGCAGCTGGCCCTGGCGCTGGGCCACGCGGGGATAGTCATCGACCGCATGGCGCTGCACCCAGGCGCGCAGCCAGTGGGCGGCTGAGAGCAGCAGGTGGGCGCGGGCGTTGAGGTCGTCGCGGCCCAGAGCGGCGGTCTCCGGGCCGTCCAGCAGCGCCCGCACGCGGCGGAACATGCCGTTGTAGGCGGCGAACACGCTGGCTGCCTGGGCTTCGGGCAGCGCGCGGATGTCGGCAAAGCCGATCAGCGCTGGCTGGCTGCCGCTGTCCATGCCGGCCAGCAGCTGGGCATGCAGTTGCAGGAAGCAGAGCACCCGTGCCGCCGCCGTGGCCGCCGGCGCCTCTGCCTGGGCCTGCCGGGCCAGCGCCTCGTGCGCCGCGATGGCACGCAGGAAGCAGGCGGTGGCCAGGTCCTCCTTCTTGCGGTAGTAGTAGGTCAGGCTGGTGGTGACCAGGCCCACCTGGGCGGCGATCTCGCCCAGCGTGGCGCCCTTGACGCCCTGGGCGTTGAAGTGGCGGGCCGCCGCGTCCAGCAGCACCTCGCGCTTCTCCTGGAAGCGGGCGGTCGGTGGCGGCAGGGTGGTGCCGGGGACCGACGGCTGCATGCGGGCGGCTTTCGGCGGCTGGGCGGGCCGGGTTTCAGGCGGCGGCCGCCAGGGCCGTCGAGCCGGCCGACACCGGGGCCGACACGGTGTGCAGGTGGCAGGCCACCGCCCGGCCGGCACCCAGGTGGCTCAGGTCGGCCAAGGGCGGGTCGTCGGTGCGGCACTTGGCCATGGCATGCGGGCAGCGGGTGTGGAAGCGGCAGCCCGGCGGCGGCTTCAGCGCGCTGGGCACCTCGCCCTGCACGACGATGCGCTGGCGCGCCCGCTCGACCACCGGATCGGCCACCGGCACCGCCGACAGCAGGGCCTGGGTATACGGGTGCAGCGGCGCGCGGTAGAGGTCGTCCCGGCTGGCGATCTCGACGATGCGGCCCAGGTACATCACCGCCACCCGGTGGCTGAGGTGGCGCACCACGGCCAGGTCATGCGCGATGAACAGGTAGGCCAGGCCGAGGCGCTCCTGCAGCTCCTGCAGCACGTTGACCACCTGGGCCTGGATCGACACGTCCAGCGCCGACACCGGCTCGTCGCAGATAATCAGGCTGGGCTCCAGCGCCAGTGCGCGGGCGATGCCGATGCGCTGGCGCTGGCCGCCTGAGAACTCATGCGGATAGCGGTCGGCCATGTCGGGCAGCAGGCCCACGGTCTTGAGCAGGCCGGCGATGCGGTCCTGGTACTCGCCGGGGTTCTTGTCCATGCCGTGCACCTGCAGCGGCTCGCCCACCAGATCCCGCACCTTCATGCGCGGGTTGAGGCTGCCGTACGGATCCTGGTAGACCATCTGCATGCGCCGGCGGAAGGTGCCGGTGCGGGCCTGCTGGGTGGTGATGTCGGCGCCTTCGAAGATGACGCGGCCACTGGTCACCGGCTGCATGCGCAGCACCGCCAGGCCGGTGGTGCTCTTGCCGCAGCCGCTTTCGCCCACCAGGCCCAGCGTCTCGCCGGCGTTCAGGCTGAACGACACGCCGTCCACCGCCTTGACGGCGCCGGCCGATCTGCGCAGCAGGCCGGCGGCCGGCAGCGGGAAGTGCACCTTCAGGTTGTCGACCTGCAGCAGGGGGGCGGTGTCAGGCGGCATGGGCTTGGGCGGGCTGGAGGACGGCGTCGATGGCGTGGTCGTGGTGGCAGGCGGCCAGGTGGCCGGGCTCCACCATGCGCAGCAGCGGCCGGCTGGCGCTGCACTGCGCATCGGCATGCTGGCAGCGCGGTGCAAAGGCGCAGCCCGGCGGCAGGCGGGCCAGGTCGGGTGGCTGGCCCTGGATCGGCACCAGGCGCTGGCCGGCATGGCTGTCCAGCCGCGGGATCGAGGCCAGCAGGCCGCGGGTGTAGGGGTGGCGCGGGCTGGCGTACAGCGCGCCGGCCTCGGCCTGCTCGACGATGCGCCCGCCGTACATCACCGCCACATGGTCGGCGTAACGCGCCACCACGCCCAGGTCATGGGTGATCAGGATCAGCGCGGCGCCGGTCTCGCGGGTCAGTTCCTTCAGCAGGTCCAGGATCTGGGCCTGCACCGTCACATCCAGCGCGGTGGTGGGCTCGTCGGCGATGATCAGCTTGGGCTGGCAGGCCAGCGCCATCGCGATCATCGTGCGCTGGCGCATGCCGCCCGAGTATTGGTGCGGCCAGGTCTGCAGGCGGCTGGCGGCATCGGGGATGCGCACCTTACCCAGCAGGCCCTTGGCCACCTCGTAGGCCTGGGTCCAGGGCATCTTGCGGTGCAGGTTCACCGGCTCGGCGATCTGCATGCCCACGGTCAGCGCCGGGTTCAGGCTGCTCATCGGCTCCTGGAAGATCATCGCGATGCGGTCGCCGCGGATGGCACGCATCTCGGCATCGCTGAGCTTCAGCAGGTCCTGCCCCTCGAACAGGAGCTGCCCATTGGTGATGCGGCCCGGCGGATCGGGGATCAGCCGCATCAGCGACAGCGCGGTGACGCTCTTGCCCGAGCCCGATTCGCCGACGATGGCCAGCGTCTGCCCCGGCTGCACGCTGAAGCTGACGTCGTCGACGGCGGTCAGTTCACCCCGCTCGGTGCGGAAGCGGGTGGTGAGGTTCTTGACCTCGAGCAGCGGTGCAGCCATGTCAGAAGCCCATCTTCTTTTTCATCTCTTGATCGATCCACACGCGGGCATGGATCGGGCCGGGCCGGTCGGCGCCTGCGCGCAGCTCGCCGCCGTAGTTCTTCACCCACGGCCACCAGGCGGTGTAGACATGCGGCACGGGCAGGAAGATGTGCGGCGCCTTGTCCAGGATCTCGCGCGTCATCAGCTTGACCTTGATCTGGCGCACCCGCTCGTCGGGCTCGGCATAGACCTCGGCCATCTTCTTGTCGAACTCCGGGTCGCTGTGCTGCGACGGGTTCCAGGTCTGCTTGGTGACGAAGGTCTTGCGCAGCGAGGTGGTGGGGTTGTTCAGGCCGGCCTGCAGGAAGTAGCCCGCGGCATTGGTCTTGGTGGTCATGGCCGACAGGTAGGCCGAGTACTCCATGACCTGGATCTCCATCTTCACCCCCACCTTGGCCAGGTAGGCGGCGATCAGCGCCAGCAGGTCGTTGTCCAGGCTGGCCGAGGAGGTCTGCGTCTTGAAGCTGAAGCCGTTGGGGTAGCCGGCCTCGGCCAGCAGCTGCTTGGCCTTGGTCGGGTTGAAGGTGTAGAGCTCGCGGACCGACTCGGGCATCTCGGCCAGCGGTTCGTAGTAGCCACCCCAGCTGGAGTGCATGGGGAAGCCCAGCATCTCGGCATTGCCGCCGTAGTAGGCCTTGATGATCTCGGGCTTGTTGATCGCCATGTTCAGCGCCCGGCGCACCCGCACATCGTCGAACGGCTTCTGGTCCATGCGCAGCGTGATGTAGCTGCCGTTGTTGCTGATGATCTTGTTCCACTGCAGCTTGGGCGCGCTCTTCTTCAGCTCGTCCACCGCGCTCCAGCGCACCGCTTCCATGATGTCGATCTTGCCGGTGCGCAGCGCCGTCAGCGCGGTGCTCTCGTCCTTGATGTAGCGGTAGGTGATGGTGTCGGCGAACGGCAGCTTGTAGGGCGCGCCGCCGATGGTCTCGCTGTCCCAGTAGGCCGGGTTCTTCGTGAAGGTCATCTGGTTGCCCTGCACGTAGTTCGTCAGGGCATACGGCCCGGTGCCGCTGACGTTCTTCCAGTCCTTGGCGCCGGCCTCCATCACCTCTTTCGGCACGATGGCCGAGTAGTAGCCCCAGCCCCAGCGGTAGTCCCACTCGGCGTTGTAGCTGCTGAAGTGCATGGTGAAGCTGTGCTTGCCCGTCACCTCGATGCGGCTGACATGGTCCCAGTAGGTCGGGATCTTCTTGGGGCTCTTGTTGACGCGGTCGAAGCTGTAGACCACGTCGTCGGCCACCAGCTCGCGGGCGGCCATGATGCCGGGCTTGGCCGGCCACTGGATGCCCTTGCGCAGCTGCACCTCCAGCCGCCACGGGTTCTGCTTCAGTTCCCACTTCTCGGCCAGCTCGCCCTTCAGGCTGTCGGGCGGCAGGAAGGAATCCGAGACGAACGGGTACTTGCCGCCGTTGCGCCTGGCCTTGGACAGGTCGGCCACGAACAGCTGCTCATAGACCAGGCCGGTGTCCTGGTTGAACTTCCAAGCCATGTCGGCCGAATCGAAGGTCAGCGGCGAGATCGTGTAGTACACGTTCGCCACGCTGAGCGCGCCGCCGTACTGCGGCTTCTCGGCCGCGGCTGGTGCGGTGGCGGGCTTGGGCTGCGCCTGGGCAGCGCCCGACAGGGCCAGCAGGGTTGCGGCCGCGATTGCAAGCATCTTCATGGCTGTCTCCTCGGTGGTGGTGTGGCGCCGCGGGCTGCGCCCGCTCAGAAGCCGAGCTTCTTCTTCAGGTCCTGGTCGACCCACATGCGGGCATGGATCGGGTTGGGCCGTTCGCTGCCGGCGCGCAGCTCACCGCCGTAGTTCTTCACCCATGGCCACCAGGCGGTGTAGCTGTAGGCGTTGGGCAGGAAGATCAGCGGCGCCTTCTCCAGGATCTCGCGGGTCATCAGCTTGACCTTGATCTGGCGCACCCGCTCGTCCGGCTCGGCATAGACCTCGGCCATCTTCTTGTCGAACTCCGGATCCGCCCACTGCGACGGGTTCCAGTACTGGCCCTTGACGAAGTTCTTGCGCAGAGACGTCGTCGGGTTGGTGGCGCCGGTGAACATGAAGTAGCCCGGGGCATTGGTCTTGGTGCCCATGGCCGACATGTAGGCCGGGTACTCCATCACCTGGATCTCCATCTTCACGCCCACCTTGGCCAGGTAGGCGGCCACCATGGCCAGGAGGTCGTTGTCGGTGGAGGCCGAGGTGGTCTGGGTCTTGAAGCTGAAGCCGTTGGGGTAGCCGGCCTCGGCCAGCAGCTGCTTGGCCTTGGCGGGGTTGTAGACGAACAGCTCCTTCACCGATTCGGGCATGTCCGACAGCGGCTCGTAGTAGCCCGTCCAGGTGGGGTGCATCGGGAAGCCGAGCATCTCGGCATTGCCGCCCCAGTAGGTCTTGATGATCTCGGGCTTGTTGACCGCCATGTTCAGCGCGCGGCGCACGCGGATGTCGTCGAACGGCTTCTGGTCGACCCGCATCGCGACGAACATGCCGCCCATCGCCAGCACCTTGTTCCATTGCAGCTTGGGCGCGTTCTTCCGCAGTTCGTCGGCCGCGCTCCAGCGGATGGACTCCAGCACATCCACCTTGGCGGTGCGCAGGGCGGTCAGCATCGTCGCCTCATCCTTGATGAAGCGGTAGGTGATGCCGTCGACGAAGGGCAGCTTGTAGGGCTGGCCGCCGATGGTCTCGCTGTCCCAGTAGTTCGGGTTCTTCTTGAACGACAGCGAATTGCCCTGGATGTAGTTGTCGACCATGAACGGGCCGGTGCCGTTCATGTTCTTCCAGTCCTGCGCGCCGGCGGCCACCACCTCCTTGGGCATGATGGCCGAGTAGTAGCCCCAGCCGAAGCGGTAGTCGTACTCGGCGTTGTAGTGCTTGTAGGTGAACACCACCGTGTGCTTGCCGGTGGCCTCGACCTTCTCGACGTGGTCGAAGTAACCGGCGATCTTCTTCGGGCTCTTGTTGAGCCGGTCGTAGCTGTAGACCACGTCCTCGGCGGTCATCTCGCGCGCGGCCATCACACCCTGCTTGGCCGGGAACATGATGCCCTTGCGCAGCTGCACTTCCAGCCGCCACGGGTTCTGCTTCAGCTCCCACTTCTCGGCCAGCTCGCCGCGCTGGCCCTGCGGCGGCAGGTAGGCGTCGCTCTGGAAGGGGAACGGCCCGCCATTGCGCTTGGCCTTGCTCAGGTCGGCAGCGATCAGCTGCTCATAGACCAGGCCGGTGTCCTGGTTGTGCTTCCAGGGCCAGTCAGCGGCGTCGAAGCTCAGCGGCGAGACGGTGTAGTAGACATTGCCGATGCTCAGCGAGCCGCCGTACTGCGGCTTCTCGGCCGGCGCAGCGGCCGGCTTGGCCTGGCCCCAGGCCGGTGACGTGGCCACCAGTGCCGCGGCGACCACGCAGACCAGGCGTTGGGGGAACTGCAGACGGACCATGGGTGTCTCCTCGTTGTGGGCCCGCGCAGGCGGGCTGGTCTTCTTGGTCTTGGTGCCGCAATCAGCGGGTGCCGCGCATGCGTGGATCCAGCAAGTCGCGCAGCGCATCGCCGAACACGTTGGTGGCGTACACCACGGCCGTCAGGCACAGGCCGGGCGCCAGCGCCAGCCAGGGGCCCTGGAACATGTAGGTGCGGCCGCTGCCCGACAGCATCGAGCCCCAGGTGGGTGCCGGTGGCGGCACGCCCAGGCCCAGGAAGCTGAGGCCCGATTCGGCCAGGATCACCGAGCCCACGCGGGTGGTGAACAGCACGATGATCGGCGGCAGCACATTGGGCAGCACATGCCGCCACAGGATGCGCAGCGTGCCCGCGCCGATGCTCTGCGCCGCATGCACATACATGTGCTCGCGCACCGACACCACCGCCGAGCGCACGATGCGCGAGCCGCCGATGCCCAGCAGCAGACCGAGCGTGAAGATGATCTGCGGCATGCCTGGGCCGAGCACGCTGACGACCACGATCAGCACGATCAGGTCGGGGAAGCTCATCCAGGCATCGACGAAGCGCTGCACCGCCATGTCGATCTTGCCGCCGAAGTAGCCGCTGACGATGCCGATGACACCCGAGATCAGTGTGGCCAGCGCCGCGGCCGAGCAGCCGATGATCACCGACAGCTGGGCGCCGTAGATGCAGCGCGAGAGCACGTCGCGGCCGAGGTTGTCGGTGCCGAACCAGTGCGCCCAGCTGGGCGCCTGCATGCGGTCGAGCGGCGCGATCTCGTTGTAGTCGTACGGGGCGACCCAGGGCGCGAACACGCCCACCACCACGAACAGCAGCAGCACCAGGCCGCCCACTGCGCCCAGCGGTTTGTCGCGCCACAGCCGTGCCAGGAAACTGTTGCTGCGCCGCTTGGCAGCGGGCAGGGGAAGTACCGCACTCATCAGCGCATCCTCACCTTCGGATCCAGGAAGCCGTAGCTCAGGTCGACCAGCAGGTTGATCAGCATCACCGCCACGCCCACCACCAGGAACACGCCGGTGATGATCGGGTAGTCACGCTGCTGCACCGCATCCAGCAGCAGCAGGCCCATGCCGGGGATGACGAAGATCTGCTCGATGATCACCGCCCCGCCGATCAGCAGCGGCGCCTGCAGCCCCACGAGGGTGACCACCGGGATCATCGCGTTGCGCAGCGCATGCCGCACGATCACCAGCCGCTCGCCCAGGCCCTTGGCCCAGGCGGTGCGGATGTAGTCCTGGCGCAGCACCTCCAGCATCATGGTGCGGGTCAGCCGCATCGTGACGGCCGACAGCGCCGCGCCCAGCACGATGCCGGGCAGCAGCATCTGCGACAGGTTGCCCGCCGGGTTGGCGAAGAAGGCCACGTAGTCGACCGACGGCGACCAGCCCCACCAGATCGACGGGAACACCACCACCATCGTGCCCAGCCAGAAGCTGGGTACGGCCAGCAGCAGGATGGAGAAGCTGCGCGCCAGGTAATCCCCCGCGGTGTCCTGCCGCACGGCCGAGTAGATGCCGATGGGCAGCGCGATGATCAGTCCCACCACCAGCGCGATCAGCCCCAGCTCGAAGGTGACCGGCAGGCGGGCCCGCAGGTGCTCGGTGACCGGCGTGCCCTGCCACAGCGAGTTGCCCAGGTCGCCATGCAGCACGATGGCCGAGACCCAGTGGAAGTACTGCTGCCACATCGGCTTGTCCATGCCGAGCGCGGCAATGATCTGCTCGCGGCTTTTCTTGTCGGCGGCCACGTCGTTCTGGCTGAGCATCAGGTCGATGACGTCGCCGGGGATCAACCGCACGGTGACGAACACGATGATGCTGGCCAGGATCAGCGTGGGCAGCAGCGCCAGAAGGCGGCGGATGACGTAGCTGCGCATCAGCCGCCCCGTGCCCGCCGGCCAGCGGCCGCCAAGACGTGCAGAACCCTTGCGCAAGAACGCACAAACCCGGTGTGCAACATGGGCTTTGTCTCCAGTCTGCCGGCGATGCGTGCCGCCGGCTGTGGCCACCATGATGCGCCGAGATAGAAGCCCGGGTACGCTATCGTTTTCCCGGGGTGTCACCCGGAGGACGGGCGGGTGGGCTACAGTTTCGAAAACAGGGTTTGTACCCTGGGCCGCCCCGGACACTTGGCCGGCCACCACCTGGAGACACCCTGCGCATGGCCAACTCCTCCGCCGCCGACACCCTTGCCGGCACCACCGGCGACACCCCCGATCTGGCTGGTTTCCGGGCCGAAACCCGGGCCTGGCTGCTGGCCAACTGCCCGGCGGAGATGCGCCAGCCCATGGCCACTGAGGACGATGTGTGCTGGGGCGGCCGAAAGTTCCGTTTCAGCTCGCCGGCGCAGCAGCAGTGGCTGGAGCGCATGGCCGAACGCGGCTGGACCGTGCCCACCTGGCCCAAGGCCTACGGTGGTGGCGGCCTGACGCCGCTGCAGGCCAAGGTGCTGGCGCAGGAGATGCGCGCACTGAACTGCCGCAGCCCGCTCAACAGCTTCGGCATCTGGATGCTGGGCCCGGCGCTGCTGAAGTTCGGCACCGAGGCGCAGAAGCTGGAGCACCTGCCGCCCATCGCACGCGGCCAGATCCGCTGGTGCCAGGGCTACAGCGAGCCCAATGCCGGCTCCGACCTGGCCAGCCTGGCCACCCGGGCCGAGGACCAGGGCGACCACTTCCTGGTCAGCGGCCAGAAGATCTGGACCAGTTATGCCGACAAGGCCGACTGGATCTTCTGCCTGGTGCGCACCAGCACCGAGAGCAAGCACAACGGCATCAGCTTCGTGCTGTTCGACATGGCCTCCCCGGGCGTGCGCACCCAGCCCATCCTGCTGATCAGCGGCGCCAGCCCGTTCTGCGAGACCTTCTTCGACAACGTGCGGGTCGAGAAGCGCAACCTGGTGGGCACGCAGGACAAGGGCTGGGATGTCGCCAAGTACCTGCTGGGCCATGAGCGCGAAATGATCGGCAGCATCGGCGACCGCGCCGCCGCCAGGCCGCTCGGCCTGCAGGCGGCCGCCGCCATCGGCCTGGACGCCCAGGGCCGGCTGGCCGACCCGCTGCTGCGGGCCCAGGTCGCCGAGTTCGAGGTCGACGAGGCGGCCTTCCGGCTGATGATGGAACGCGCCGGTGACCTCGCCCGCGGCAAGCAGGCCCACCCGGCCCTGCCGTCGATGCTGAAGTACTACGGCGCGGAACTCAACAAGCGCCGCTGGGAACTGATGATGGCGGTGTTCGGCGCCGACGCCCTGGAGTGGGAGAGCGACCGCTCCCGCCATGGCGACCGGGCCCGCACCTGGCTGCGCACCAAGGCCAACTCGATCGAGGGCGGCACCAGCGAGGTCCAGCTGAACATCATCAGCAAGCGCATTCTTGAACTGCCTGGAGCGTGAGCATGGCGCTGACCCTGACCGACGACCAGACCGCCCTGCGCGACAGCGCGCGGGATTTCCTCTCGGAGCAGAGCCCCGTCAAGGCGCTGCGCCAGCTGCGTGACAGCGCCGATGCCGACGGTTTCAGCCGCCCGCTATGGGCGCAGTTCGCCGAGATGGGCTACACCGGCGTGCTGGTGCCCGAGGCCCATGGCGGCCTGGGCCTGGGCCATGTGGAAGCCGGCGTGCTGATGGACCAGATCGGCCGCCAGCTGTGTGCCAGCCCGCTGCTGGCCTCGGGCATCGTGGCCACCACGGCGCTCACGCTGGCCGGCAGCGCGGCCCAGCAGGCCGCCTGGCTGCCCAAGCTGGCCACCGCCCGGGCGATCGCCACGCTGGCGGTGGACGAAGGCGGCAAGCACCGCCCGCAGCAGCTGGCCACCACGGCACGTGCCGACGGTGGCGGCTGGGTGCTCGACGGCGCCAAGGCGCTGGTGCTCGATGGCCATGTGGCCGACCTGTTCATCGTCGCCGCCCGCGTGGGCGATGCCGGCACCGGTCTGTTCCTGGTGCCGTCGGGCATGGCCGGCGTGCAGGTCGAGCGCACGGTGATGGTCGATGCCCACAACGCGGCGCGGCTGCAGTTCAAGTCGGTCCGGCTGCCGGCCGATGCGCTGCTGGGCACGCCCGAGACCGGCGCCGCCACCCTGGCCGCCACGCTGGATGCCGGCCGCTGCGCCGCCGCGGCCGAGCTGCTGGGCCTGGCCGACGAGGTGTTCGCCCGCACGATCGACTACATCAAGCAGCGCAAGCAGTTCGGCAAGCTGATCGGCGAGTTCCAGGGCCTGCAGCACCGCGCTGCCACGCTGTATGCCGACCTGGAGATCAGCCGCGCCGCGCTGATCGCCGCCCAGCAGGCGCTGGATGCCGACATCCACACTGCCGGCAAGGCCATCGCCGTGGCCAAGGCCCGCGCCGGCCGCACCGCCACCACGGCGGTGCAGGAAGGCGTGCAGATGCACGGCGGCATGGGCATGACCGATGCCTTCGAGATCGGCTTCTTCATGAAGCGCGCCCGGGTGTTGAACGAGCTGTGGGGCGACCAGCACTTCCACACCCACGCGTTCGCTTCACATGTCGGTTACTGACCGCATGCACGCTCACGTTTCCACGACTGAACTTCCCTGCGAAAGAGAAACACCATGACCACCCCTGGCAACACCTGCGTCAGCGTCCGCGTGCAAGGCGCCGTGGCCGTGCTCACCATGGACCGGCCGCCCGTCAACAGCCTCGGCTACGACCTGCGCGTGGGCATTGCCGACGCGCTGGACGTGGCCAATGCCAACCCGGCGGTGCAGGCCATCGTGCTGACCGGCACCGCCCGCGCCTTCTCGGCCGGCGCCGATGTCACCGAGTTCGGCACGTCCAAGGGCGCCAAGGAGCCGAACCTGCGCGTGGTGATCGGCCTGCTCGAGAACAACCCCAAGCCGGTGGTCGGCGCCATCGCCGGCCAGTGTCTGGGCGGTGGGCTGGAACTGGCCATGGGCTGCCACTTCCGCGTGGCGGCGCCTGATGCGCAGCTGGGCCTGCCGGAGGTGAAGATCGGCCTGCTGCCCGGCGCCGGTGGCACGCAGCGCCTGCCGCGGCTGATCGGCCTCGAGGCGGCGCTGAACATGATCGTCAGCGGTGCGCCGGTGGCTGCCGCCAAGTTCGCCGGCACGCCGCTGGTCGACAAGGTGATCGACGGTGACCTGACGGCCGGCGCCATCGCCTTTGCCGAAGAGGTGATCGAGCGCAAGCTGCCCGCGGTGCGTGCCCGCGACCGCAAGGTGACCGATCCGCAGGCCGAGGCCTTCCTGCAGTTCGCCCGCAACACCGTGGGGGCGATGAGCAAGCACTTCCCCGCGCCGATGAAGTGCCTGGAGGCGGTGGCCGCCAGCGTGGGCCAGTCGTTCGACAAGGGTGTGGCGGTCGAGCGCGAGGGCTTCCTCTCGCTGATGGCCAGCCCCGAGAGCAAGGCCCTGCGCCATGTCTTCATGGCCGAGCGTGCGGCCGCCAAGATCCCTGACCTGCCGGCCGACACCGCGCTGCGGCCGATCAAGAAGGTGGGCGTGATCGGCGCCGGCACCATGGGTGGCGGCATCACGATGAACTTCCTGAATGCCGGCATCCCGGTGGTGCTGCTCGAGATGAAGCAGGAGGCGCTGGACAAGGGCCTGGCCACCATCCGCCGCAACTACGAGAACACCATGAAGAAGGGCAAGCTCAAGCCCGAGCAGGTGGAGCAGCGCATGGCCGCTGTCACCGGCACCTTGAGCTACGACGGCTTCGCCGATGTCGACCTGGTGATCGAGGCGGTGTTCGAGAACATGGACGTCAAGAAGACGGTGTTCGAGACACTGGACAAGGTGTGCAAGCCCGGCGCCATCCTGGCGTCCAACACCAGCTACCTGAACGTCGACACCATCGCCGGCTTCACCAGGCGTCCGCAGGATGTGGTGGGCCTGCACTTCTTCAGCCCGGCCAATGTGATGCGCCTGCTGGAGGTGGTGCGCGGCGCCAAGACCGCACCCGATGTGCTGGCCACCAGCATGGCCGTGGCCAAGACGATCAAGAAGATCGCCGTGGTCTCGGGCGTGTGCGACGGCTTCATCGGCAACCGCATGCTGGCGCGCTATGGCGCGGCGGCCCAGGGCCTGCTGAATGCCGGCGCCCTGCCCCAGCAGATCGACGGCGCGCTGCAGGGCTACGGCATGGCCATGGGCCCGTTCCGCATGGGTGACCTGGCGGGCCTGGACATCGGCTGGGCCACGCGCAAGCGCAAGGCCGCCGAGGCCGGGGTCGAGCTCAAGCCCAGCGTGGCCGACAAGCTGGCCGAGGCCGGCCGCTTCGGCCAGAAGACCGGCGCCGGCTACTACCGCTACGAGGCCGGCAAGCGCGACCCGATCCCCGATCCGGTGACCGAGCAGCTGATCGCCGACTACCGCGCCGCCAACGGCATCACGCCGCGCAAGATCAGCAACGACGAGGTGGTCGAGCGCTGCATGTTCGCGCTGGTCAATGAAGGTGCGCGCATCCTGGAAGAAGGCATCGCCGCCCGCGCGTCGGACATCGACATCGTCTACCTCAACGGCTACGGCTTCCCGCTGCACCGCGGCGGCCCGATGCTGTATGCCGACACCGTGGGCCTGGCCAACGTGGTGCGCGCACTGCGCCGCTTTGCGGCCGAGCCCGGTGCCGATCCGTCCTGGCAGCCGGCGCCGCTGCTGGTGCGCCTGGCCGACGAAGGCAAGACCTTCAACTGAACCGACTGATCCGACAAAGGCACACCATGACCGACGCTGTCATCGTCTCCACCGCGCGCACCGGCCTGGCCAAGAGCTGGAAGGGCGCCTTCAACATGACCTATGGTGCCACCCTGGGCGGCCATGCGGTCCAGCATGCCGTGGCCCGCGCCGGCATCGATCCGGCTGAAATCGAAGACTGCATCATGGGCGGCACCTTCGGTGAAGGCACCACCGGCGGCAACATCGCCCGCGCCATCGCCCTGCGTGCCGGCCTGCCGGTCACCACCGCCGGCCTCACCATCAACCGCTTCTGCTCGTCGGGCCTGCAGAGCATCGCCCTGGCAGCCCAGCGCGTGCTGACCGAAGGCTGCCCGGCCATCGTGGCCGGCGGTGTCGAATCCATCAGCTGCGTGCAGAACGAGGCCAACAAGCACATGCGGGTGGACCCGTGGCTGATGGAGCACAAGCCCACGCTGTACTGGAACATGCTGCAGACCGCCGAACAGGTGATCCAGCGCTACAACATCCCCAAGCTTGCTCAGGACGAATACGGCGTGCGCAGCCAGCAGCGGGCCTTTGCCGCCCAGCAGGCCGGCAAGTTCAAGGACGAGATCGTGCCGATGACCACGGTGATGGGCGTGGTCGACAAGGCCAGCGGCCGCCTCACCCGCAAGGAAGTCACCATCGACAGCGACGAGGGCATCCGCGGCGACACCACGCTGGAGGCGGTGAGCGGCCTGCGCTCGGCCCTGCCGGGCGGCATCGTCACGGCCGGCAATGCCAGCCAGTTCTCCGACGGCGCCAGCGCGGTGGTGGTGATGAACGGCAAGCGCGCCGAGCAGCTGGGCATCCAGCCGCTGGGCATCTTCCGCGGCTTCGCCATCGCGGGCTGCGAGCCCGACGAGATGGGCATCGGTCCGGTCTTCGCCGTGCCGCGGCTGCTGCAGCGCGCCGGGCTGAAGGTGTCCGACATCGGCCTGTGGGAGCTGAACGAGGCCTTCGCCTGCCAGGTGCTGTACTGCCGCGACAAGCTGGGCATCCCCGATGAACTGCTCAACGTCAACGGCGGCGCCATCGCGGTGGGCCACCCGTACGGCGTGTCGGGCGCACGGCTGACCGGCCACGCGCTGATCGAGGGCAAGCGCCGCGGCGCCAAGTTCGTCGTGGTGACGATGTGCATCGGTGGCGGCCAGGGTGCCGCTGGTCTCTTCGAGGTGGTCTGATCATGCGCCGTCGCCTGTCTCTCTCGCTCGCCCTGCTCGTCGGTGCTGCGGCCCTGGCCGTGCCATCGGTCCACGCCCAGGCCGACTACCCCAACAAGCCGATCAAGCTGATCGTCGACGGCCCGGCCGGCGGCATCAACGACATCTGGGCCCGGCGCTACACCAACGTCGTCGGCCCGGCGATGAAGGCCACCTTCGTCATCGAGAACCGCAGTGGCGCCTCGGGCACGATCTCGGCCGAGGCGCTGACCCAGGCGCCGCCCGACGGCTACACCATGTACTACGGCGGCATGAACCCGCTGGTGCTGTTTCCCGGCGCCGGCGGCAAGGTGCGCTACGACCCGCTGAAGGACTTCCTGCCGATCGCCCTGGGCACGATGGGCTTTCCCACCCTGGTGGCGGGCGTCCATGTCGGCGCCAAGACCTTCGCCGAGGCCGTTGCCAAGGGCGTGGCGGCCGAGCGCACCTGCGGCACCGGCGGCAATGCCTCGGTGGCGCACTTCGCCTGCGACACCCTGGCGCGGGCCACCAAGGTCAAGCTGCTGAACGTGCCCTACAAGGCGGCGGCGCTGGCGGCGCAGGATGCGGCGGCCGGCCAGGTCGACTTCACCGCCGCGTTCTTCAGCGAGATCGATCCGCTGGTCAGCGCCGGCAAGCTGGTGCCGCTGGCGGTGTACGGCCCGCAGCGCCTGCCCCGGTACCCCAACGTGCCGACCATGGCCGAAGTGGGCCACCCCGAGCTGTCGCTGCCGTCCTTCAGCGGCTTCTTCTACCCGGTCGGCACGCCGGCGCCGATGGTGGCCAAGATGCATGCGGCGCTGGTGGCCGCGATGCAGACGCCCGAGCTGACCAACATCCTGGCCAATGCCGGCGGTGTCTACCAGGTCATGAGCCAGCCGGCCTTCGCCGACTTCTTCCGCCAGGAAATCGCCAAGTGGAAGAAGCTCTCGGCGGACAACAACATCCGTGTGGAGCAGTGATGGCCTACGTCTTTCCCCAGCGTGCCCTGCATCCCCAACCCCACCCGGGCACGCTGCGGCCGCCGCCGGCGCACCTGCCGGTGCCGCCGGTGGTCTCGCGCGCGCCGCTGCTGCCGGGCCTGCGCCCGGTGGAAAGCCAGCGCATCGAATCCGGCGCCTGGTTCGCCGGCCTGTCGGCCAGCCTGCGGGCGGCCATCCTGGCCGAGGCCCGGGTGCAGCATGTCAAGCGCGGCGCGCGCCTGGTCGAGCGTGGCGCGGTGGCCACCGAATGGGTGGGCGTGGCCAGCGGCGCGCTGGGCCTGGCCACGAGCTGGCGCGATGGCCGCGCCTTCACCATGGAACTGCTGGGCCCCGGTGACTGGTACGGCGACATCGCGCTGATCGACCACAGCCCGGTCGATCTCGACATCGTGGCCCAGGTGCACAGCACGGTGCTGCTGGTGCCGCTGGCCAGCCTGCAGCAGCTGCTCAACAGCCAGCCCGAGCTGCGCCATGCGCTGCTGCAGCTCGACTGCCGCCGCCTGCGCCACATGTTCCGCCGGCTGGAAGAGCTGCAGACCCTGCCGCTGAGCCAGCGCGTGGCCATCAAGCTGCAGCGCCTGCTCAAGCAGTTCGGCCGGCCGCCGGTGATGGGTGTGGTGCCCACGCAGGCGCGGCTGATCGAGCTGTCGCTCACGCAGGGTGACCTGGCGGCCCTGCTGTGCGCCAGCCGCCAGCGCATCAACGGCGTGCTGCGCCAGCTGCAGGCGCTGGGTGTGCTGGGCGGCAGCCATGGCCGCATCGAGGTGCTGCTGCCGCAGAAGCTGGCCGACGTGGCCAGTGGCAAGCTGATGCTGGACACGTCCGGCGCCTGATCGGCTTGCCGCGCCGCTGACGCGGCAGGTCAGCGGCCCTGCGTATGATGCATGGCCCCGGTTCCTGGCGCGCCGGCATCACGTCTGCGGTCGTGCTGCAGGACACCGGGGCCGTTGGAGAGCCCGCGCTTGAGCATCCGCGCACGACTGCTGATGGTGGCGCTGCTGGCCACGCTGCTGCCCGCACTGCTGGCACTGCTGCGCTTCCAGGACGACCGCCGCGCCCAGGTGGCTGCCGACGGGCAGCGCCTGGCGGCCCTGGCCCAGGCGCAGGCCGAGGACCTGCGCCAGCGCATCCTGGCCACCACCCAGCTGCAGTTCGGCCTGGCCCGTGCCAGTGTCCTGGTGCAGCCGGACCGCACCGCCTGCTCGGCCTTCCTGTCCGAGGTGCGCGAGGCCCATCCGCAGTACACCGGCATCCTCACCATCAACCCCGACGGCCGGCTGTTCTGCGATTCGCTGCGCAGCGGCCGCGAACTGGACCTCAACGACCGGGGCTACTTCCAGCGTGCCCGCAGCAGCAGCGAGGCGGTGGTGTTGGAACCGGCCTTCGGCCGCCTGACCGGCCGCGCCGTGCTGCAGGTGGCCTACCCGGTGCGCACGCCGGATGCCAGCCTGCGCTTCGTGCTGCTGGCCTCGCTCGATCTGGCGCGGGCCATGCGTCCGGCGGTCCAGCCCACCGCCGGCCGCCGCCTGCTGCTGCTGGACGACAACGGCCAGGTGCTGGCGGTGTCGCCGGCCGACGGCACCGGCCTGCAGGGCGGCATGCAGCTGGCCGGCACGCCACTGGGGCAGTTTGCGGCGGCCTCGCGCGAGGCCGGCACCACCGAGGTGGTGATGCCCGATGGCCAGCGCCATGTCTGGGCGCGGGCCGATGTGCGTGCGCTGGCGCCGGCCGGCCTGCGGGTGCTGGCTGGCGCACCCGAGGCCACCATCGTCGCCGCTGCCGACCAGCGCTTCCGGCGCGACGCCGCCTGGTACGCCGCCTTTGCTGCCGCGCTGTTCCTGACGGTGTGGTGGATGGCCGAGCGGGCGATCCGGCGGCCCATCGCCCGCATGACCGGCATGGCCGGCCGCCTGGCCAGCGGCGACCTGCAGGCGCGGGTGGACGGGCCGCTGCCGCGCGGCGAACTGGGCACGCTGGCCACGGCGCTGAACCAGGCCGCCGCGGCGCTGCAGGCCCAGCGCACCGACATCGGGGCGCTGCATGCCCGGCTGTCGCAGTCGCAGCGGCTGGAGGCGGTGGGCCAGCTCACCGGTGGCGTGGCCCATGACTTCAACAACCTGCTCACCGTGGTGCTGGGCCATGCCGACCTGCTGGCCGGCGACCGCCTGGATGCGGCGCAGCGCCGGCAAGCCCTGCACATGTTGATCGGCGCCGCCGAGCGTGGTGCGGTGCTGACCCGCCAGCTGCTGGCCTATGCCCGCCAGCAGCCGCTGGCGCCCAGCGCGGTCGATGTCAACCAGCTGGTCATGGCCATCCACCCGATGCTGCAGCGCACCCTGGGCGAACACATCGAGATCGCCGTCGACGGCGCGCCGCAGCTGTGGCCGGCCATGGTCGATGCCACGCAGCTGGAGAGCGCCCTGCTCAACCTGTGCCTGAACGCCCGCGACGCGATGCCGTCCGGCGGGCGGCTGACGCTGCACACCAGCCGGTTGACACTGCAGCCGGGCGACGCCGACCTGCCAGCGGGCGACTATGTGCGCCTGCGCGTGTCCGACACCGGCAGCGGCATTGCTGCGGACGATCTGCAGCGGGTGTTCGAGCCCTTCTTCACCACCAAGGAAAAGGGCAAGGGCACCGGCCTGGGCCTGGCGATGGTGTATGGCTTCGTGCGGCAGTCGGGCGGGCAGATCGGCATCAGCTCCGAGCCCGGGCATGGCACCACGGTGCAGCTGGACCTGCCGCGCGCCAGCAGCCCGGTGGCTGCCGCGACAGCCCTGCCGCCCGCTGCGGTGCGCGGTGGCCATGAGACGCTGCTGGTGGTGGAGGACGACGAGCTGGTGCGCCTGCTGGCCAGCGCCGAGCTGCAGGCCCTGGGCTACCGGGTGGTCGAGGCGGCCAACGGCGTGGACGCGCTGCGCCTGATCGAGCAGGGCCAGGCCTTCGACCTGCTGTTCACCGATGTGATCATGCCGGGCGGCCTGTCGGGCCGTGAGCTGGCCGATGCCGCCCGCCGTCTGCGCCCCGGCTTGCCGGTGCTGTTCACCTCCGGCTACACCGAGGACGCCTTCGCCCAGCCCGGCCGGCCCGATGCCGGGCTGCCGCTGCTGCCCAAGCCCTACCGGCGTGCCGAGCTGGCCCGTGCGGTGCGCGCGGCGCTGGAGCGGCCGCCGGGCTGAGCAGCCCGATCGCCGGTCAGGCCAGCTTGCGCACCAGCGGCGCCATCGACAGCATGGTGGCCGGGCCGTAGATGGTGGCAAAGGCCACGTCCTTGGCATCGCGGCCCGTGGCGATGCGCACCACGTCGTCGATCGGCGACATGTGGGTGGCGTCGAACAGCACCCAGCGCCCGCCCAGGTAGGCCTCGAACACCGCGTGGAAGTCGGGCGGCGGATCATCGAAGCTGGCGTAGCCCACCACCAGCCGCGCCGGGATGTTCAGCGCCCGGCAGAAGGTGACGCCCAGGTGGGCGAAGTCGCGGCAGACACCGGCGCGCTGGTTGAACACATCGCGCGCCGTCGTGAGCGCGTTCGAGGTGCCGATCTGGTAGTGGATGTTCTGGTGGATCCATTCCACCACCGCCTGCACCCGGCGCAGGCCGCGCGGCAGCTGGCCGAACAGCTGCTGCGTGACCTGGCTGAGCGCATCGGATTCGCAGTAGCGCGTCGGGTTCAGGTTGTGCAGCAGGTCGTCGGGCAGGTCGGCGATGGCCAGCTCGGCGGCCAGCGGATCCAGCGGCTGCACCGTGCGCTGCACGCGGGCCTGGTAGTGCAGTGTCAACAGGCCATTGTCGGCATGCAGGCGCAGGAAGCGGTGACCGATGTTCGGGTCGGCGAACACATGCCGGGGCAGGTTGGGCGTGATGACCAGGGATTCGCTGAGCACGGTCTGGTCAACGCCCTGCTGCGCATGGATCTGGAACAGGAAGTCGGACGGCCCGCGCACGTCGTACTGCAGCTGGCAGTCGATGTCGAAGGTCTGCTGCACCGGGATGTCGGGCACGGTGGCGCGCTGGGTGTAGATCACCGCACTCGGCGATTGCGCTGCGGCGCCGGAGCCGGTGTGGCTGGGGCTGTTGGGGGCGTTGAGGCTGGTGGCAAACGGAATGGCGGACATGGGTGGGGCCGGGCGACAGACGCAGCGTGGAATGGGATGGCGCCATTGCAGCCCGCCGCGGGCGTGTCGGGCATCGGCGCGCCGGCCGAGCGTGGGTAGGACAGGCCGCCGTCCTGGCGGGGGTTTGGACGCTGGCCTGCTGCGGGGTGACTGGTCTGCGGAGGGCGGTGGGTGGGGCTCTCCGGCTGGAATCGACCCTGAGGAGTGAATCGAGGCGCTGCAAAGCAGCTCGCTGGGGGGCCTGGCGGCATTGGAGCGCCAAGAGGCGGCCAGTCGCACTCACCGGCGACCCGTCCCTGGCGAGCTGTCCACGCCTGGGGTAGAGCCCAGAGCCGGACTTTCGGTTGGGGTCCACCCGCGTCGTCCATGAGACTTGGGTACATTCCAAGCGTGGGAGGCTGGACCACCGTTTGCATGGCTGTCGCCAACGGCGCACGCTGATCAGTCTCAGTCTGTTGTTTCGTGACTTCAACGTCGTGATAGCCGTCGTCCCTACCCCGAAGTACCAGCCTCGCAGCCGCCGTCCTCCATGCGCGAGGAACCACTCAGGCGACAGCCTCGGCCATTGTTTGCTCATCCACCACCAATCGGCCCAAATGGCGCCCTTTGGGTCTGCAAACCAAGCCTCAGCGTTGCACACGACCACGGGCGGAGGATTCACCGGCGTTGGGACAGGCTCTGAGCAGGCAGCTCACCCTGGGCATCCCTCCACCAAGAAGAGCGGAGACCCGGGACGTTGAGTGCCGCCCCAAGCCAATTGGAAGCCGCCATTGCTGCTCTTGAAGGGCAGAGAGCGCTGCTCGGCGATGCAGTGGTCGATGTCGCGGTGGCGCCGCTCAGGTTGCAGCTGGCCGCCCTGCTGCGGCCCGCCGGCCTGCAGCGCCGCCAGGTGACGGTGCTGTTCGCCGATGTCGTGAACTCCACCGTGCTGGCGCAAGCCCTGGGTCCGGAGGAAACCCTGGACCTGCTCAGCCAGGTGTTGCGGCGCATGGCATCCCTGGTCGAAGCGCACCAAGGCCGCGTTCTGCGCTTCACCGGCGATGGCGTGAAAGCTGTCTTCGGCATGGATGCTGCACGCGAGGACGACGGTGAACGCGCTGTGCGCGCAGCCCTGGCCATCGTGGCGTCCGGGCGGGAGCACGCTGCGCAGGTGCAGCGCGCGCATGGCCTGGCCGACTTCGCCGTGCGCGTGGGTCTGCACACCGGCGACGTTGCGCTGGGCGCCGGCGTTGAGGCCGACAACACCGCGGTGGGTGCGGCCGTGCACATCGCGGCGCGCATGGAACAAAGTGCACCGCCTGGCACCGTGCGGATCAGCCTGGACACCTACGCCCAAGTGCGCGGTCTGTTCGATGTGGAAGCGCAGGATCCCATCCAGGTCAAGGGCGTTGCCGCGCCCCTGCAAACCTATCTGGTGCAGCGCACCAAGCCGCGTTCCTTCCGCATCGTCACGCGGGGGATCGAGGGGGTGGCCACCCGGATGATCGGACGCGACACGGAACTGCAGGCGCTGCAGGCGGCCTTCCTGCGCCTGTTCGAGGAACGCCGGCTCGCCGCGGTGACCGTCGTGGCCGAAGCCGGCGTCGGCAAGAGCCGCCTGCTGGACGAGTTCGCCGCCTGGAGCGAAGCGCGGCCTGAGCGCTTCGTGCTGTTCCGCGGGCGGGCGACGCCGCAAACCCCGCTGCAGGCCTATGGTCTGCTGCGTGACATCTTCGCGTGGCGGTTCCAGATCAGCGACGACGACACGGTGCAGGCGGCGCGCCAGAAGATGGAGGACGGCGTCGTGCCGCTGTTCCTGCACGACGACGGCCCGGATCTGGCCGAGGCCCATGCCCACCTGCTGGGCTATCTGATCGGCATCGAGTGGAAAGACAGCCGCCACATCCGTGGCATCGTCGACGACGCACGGCAGATCCGCAGCCGGGCTCTGCATGCCGCGGTGCAGGTCTTCAGGCGCATGGCGGCGGCGCACGGCCACCCGGTGGTGCTGCAGATCGAAGACCTGCACTGGGCCGACCGGGAGACGCTGGAGTTCATGAGCCAGCTGGTCGACCGAAACAAGGACGTGCCGCTGCTGCTGCTGGCCTTCACGCGGCCCACGCTTTTCGAGCAGAGCGTTGACTGGTACGGAACAGGTGCCGTCCATCAACGCATCGACCTCGCTCCGCTAGACGCAGACAACAGCCGCGCGTTGGCGATCGAGTTGCTCAAGAAGCTGCCCCAGGTGCCGGTGGCCCTGCAGGACCTGCTGACCGGCCGTGCGGAAGGCAACCCCTTCTACATGGAAGAACTGGTGAAGATGTTCATCGACCAGGGCGCCATCCAGACGAATGCCAGCTCAGACGGAATGTGGCGGGTCGACGCCGACAAGCTGCTCGTCTCCCAGCTGCCGTCCACCCTGACTGGCGTGCTGCAGGCGCGCCTGGACGGGCTGCCTGTCGACGAAAGGCGCACGCTGCAGCAGGCCAGCGTGGTGGGTGCGGTGTTTTGGGATCAGGCATTGGCGGCCATCGATGCCCAAGCCGTCGAGCTGTTACCGGCGCTGGGGCGGCGCCAGCTGGCGATGCCC
This sequence comes from Pseudaquabacterium pictum, assembly GCF_005403045.1. Classification (GTDB taxonomy): domain Bacteria; phylum Pseudomonadota; class Gammaproteobacteria; order Burkholderiales; family Burkholderiaceae_C; genus Pseudaquabacterium; species Pseudaquabacterium pictum. The sequence goes on along the minus strand of NZ_BJCL01000004.1, from coordinate 171,180 downwards.
CGGACAGCGGCCGAGTTCAACGCGCTACTGGATGGCATGCGTGAATTCGCCTTCAGCCACCACCTGCTGCACCAAGTGACCTACAACACCGTGCTGAGGCGCGAGCGGCGGGAAGGCCACGCCAAGGTGGCCCGGTGGCTCGCGGGCGTCAGCGCCAAAGGCGGCTTGCATGCTGGCCACCTGCTGGGACTTGCCGCTGACCACTTCGAGCAAGCGGGCGACGAGGTCAAGGCCGCCGAGTTCCACGCCCTCGCGGCGGAAGACGCCGCGGAGCGGTTCGCGCATGACCGCGTACAGGACCATGTGGTCAGGGCGCTGGCGCTGCTGGCGAAGTTGCAGCCCGAGCGGCAGCGCGGGCAGGCCGCGATACGCTGGCAGCTCTTGAGTGCCCGCGAGATGACGCTGCATCTGCAGGGCCGCCGTGCCGAACAGTCTGCCGACTTGGACGCACTGGCGGAACTTGCCGAGGCGCTGGATGACGACCGCCGGCGTGCAGAGTCGGCTCAGCGCCAAGCCATTCGGTGGTTGCGCATGGGCAACTGGGCCGAAACGGAGCGCGCCGCGCGCCGGAGCCTGGCCTGTGCGAAACGGGCCGCTGACGACAGCCTTCGCTTGCACGCGCTGCGGCTGCTGGCGGCCGCACTCATCATGCAGGACCAGATCGATGCAGGCAAGGCGCTGGCAACCAAGGGCGCATCCGAGGCCTGCAGTCTGGGGTTGCATGGTCTGGAGGCCCGCTTCTACAACGCGCTGTCGGTCGCCGCCAACATGCAAGGTGACGCGGCGGGGCGGCTCGCGCTGGACTTGCACATGCTGCGGAAGTACCGTGAAGCAGGCGACCAAGTCAACGAAGCGATCAGTCTGTCGAATCTTGGGGGGGGCTGGGCCAACCTGGGCGCGCTAGCGCAGGCCCGACGGGAGCTTGACGCTGCGATCAAGCTGCTGATTGCCATTGGCGACCGGGCAATGTTGGGCAGCGCCCTGGGCAAGCTGTCGGAGTTGGCGCTGTGGCAAGGCGAGGCGACGCAGGCGCTGACACTGGCGCAGCAGGCCCTGGACATTGCAGTCACCACACAGGGCAGCGTCGAGGAGATCAACGGCTGGATTCGGCTGGCCGCGGCCGAACTGGCTGCCGGTCGATTCGTCGCCGCTCGTCAGGCGTACACACGGGCTAGAACGCTGGCGGCTGACATCGACGATCCCTTCCAGTACGACGCCTGCGCTGGATTGGCTGCCGTGGCCATCTTGGAGGGCGACACGGAGGCCGCGCTCGCCGCGCTGCAATCGGTGTTCGACCGGGTGGCTGCAGGACAGACGTTGGACGGTACGGCGGAGAGAAAGATCGAGCTGATCTGCTACCGGGCCCTGGCGCTGGCCCGGGATCCGCGCGCTGATGTCTGGCTGGTCCGCGCGCACACAGCGCTGATGGGACAGGTTCACACGATCGAGGACACCGCGCTTCGCCAGAGCTTCTTGAACAACATCCCCCACCACCGCGAAATCGTGGCCGCGTGGGACGCCCGCGCGCGCTGAAGACACACACACCACAGCTGGAACTGCTGCGCCACCGGGTTGCAGGGGTGGACATGGCCGGCGGCGCCACCCTGATGAAGCAAGGCACGCCGGGCGACGCGCTGCATGTCGGTCCGTGGCCACCGACCCGCGTGACGAGCGCGGTACGCAGCGCCTGGTGAACTGTTCGTCCTCCGCCAACCATGAGACCCTGGGGTGGAGCGGTGCGACGGGCGCCTTGGAGCGTGCCAACGTCGGCGGCATGCGTGTGCTTTGGTTACAGTCAACCCGAGCGAGGCTGGATCCCTGTTTCGAAGCCGTTTTCCACACGCTCACGCCAAGCAGTCTCATCCAGAAATTTCCTGCAGTTGACGTCGTGACAGCCGCCGCCCAGACCTCCGAGGACCAGCCACGCAGTCTCGGTCTTCAGTATCCGAGGTGCAAGTTGCGAGGTGGCCTCGGAACGTGCCAGGTCAACTGTGACCAACCGGCCTGGACTATGCCCTGTCGGCCTGCAGAGCTCGCTTCGGGCCGGCGCGCGACGACGGGCCGGGAACGCTCCGACTTGCCGACGCGCTGTCGCGGGGCCGCTTGCCCCGGGCCCCACCAAAGCAAGAAGCACGGGGGGCAGCGGGGTTGAGCGTGGATCCGGACCAGTTGGAAGCCGCCATTTCGGCGATCGAAGGGCAGAGAGCGCTGCTCGGCGATGCAGTGGTCGATGTCGCGGTGGCGCCGCTCAGGTTGCAGCTGGCCGCCCTGCTGCGGCCCGCCGGCCTGCAGCGCCGCCAGGTGACGGTGCTGTTCGCCGATGTCGTGAACTCCACCGTGCTGGCGCAAGCCCTGGGTCCGGAGGAAACCCTGGACCTGCTCAGCCAGGTGTTGCGGCGCATGGCATCCCTGGTCGAAGCGCACCAAGGCCGCGTTCTGCGCTTCACCGGCGATGGCGTGAAAGCTGTCTTCGGCATGGATGCTGCACGCGAGGACGACGGTGAACGCGCTGTGCGCGCAGCCCTGGCCATCGTGGCGTCCGGGCGGGAGCACGCTGCGCAGGTGCAGCGCGCGCATGGCCTGGCCGACTTCGCCGTGCGCGTGGGTCTGCACACCGGCGACGTTGCGCTGGGCGCCGGCGTTGAGGCCGACAACACCGCGGTGGGTGCGGCCGTGCACATCGCGGCGCGCATGGAACAAAGTGCACCGCCTGGCACCGTGCGGATCAGCCTGGACACCTACGCCCAAGTGCGCGGTCTGTTCGATGTGGAAGCGCAGGATCCCATCCAGGTCAAGGGCGTTGCCGCGCCCCTGCAAACCTATCTGGTGCAGCGCACCAAGCCGCGTTCCTTCCGCATCGTCACGCGGGGGATCGAGGGGGTGGCCACCCGGATGATCGGACGCGACACGGAACTGCAGGCGCTGCAGGCGGCCTTCCTGCGCCTGTTCGAGGAACGCCGGCTCGCCGCGGTGACCGTCGTGGCCGAAGCCGGCGTCGGCAAGAGCCGCCTGCTGGACGAGTTCGCCGCCTGGAGCGAAGCGCGGCCTGAGCGCTTCGTGCTGTTCCGCGGGCGGGCGACGCCGCAAACCCCGCTGCAGGCCTATGGTCTGCTGCGTGACATCTTCGCGTGGCGGTTCCAGATCAGCGACGACGACACGGTGCAGGCGGCGCGCCAGAAGATGGAGGACGGCGTCGTGCCGCTGTTCCTGCACGACGACGGCCCGGATCTGGCCGAGGCCCATGCCCACCTGCTGGGCTATCTGATCGGCATCGAGTGGAAAGACAGCCGCCACATCCGTGGCATCGTCGACGACGCACGGCAGATCCGCAGCCGGGCTCTGCATGCCGCGGTGCAGGTCTTCAGGCGCATGGCGGCGGCGCACGGCCACCCGGTGGTGCTGCAGATCGAAGACCTGCACTGGGCCGACCGGGAGACGCTGGAGTTCATGAGCCAGCTGGTCGACCGAAACAAGGACGTGCCGCTGCTGCTGCTGGCCTTCACGCGGCCCACGCTTTTCGAGCAGAGCGTTGACTGGTACGGAACAGGTGCCGTCCATCAACGCATCGACCTCGCTCCGCTAGGCGCAGACAACAGCCGTGCGTTGGCGATCGAGTTGCTCAAGAAGCTGCCCCAGGTGCCGGTGGCCCTGCAGGACCTGCTGACCGGCCGCGCGGAAGGCAACCCCTTCTACATGGAAGAACTGGTGAAGATGTTCATCGACCAGGGCGCCATTCAGACGGACGCGGCTGCGGACGGTCGATGGCGGGTGGTCGGCGACCGGCTCCTGGTCGCCCAGGTGCCATCCACGTTGACCGGTGTGCTGCAGGCCCGCCTCGACAGCCTGCCCGCTGCCGAGAAGCAGGCACTGCAGCTGGCCAGCGTGGTGGGCGCGGTCTTCTGGGACCAAGCGCTGGCGGCCGTGGATGCCCGAGCTGTAGACGAACTGCCCGCGCTGGTGCGGCGCCAGCTCGCGCTGCGGCGCATCGCGGCGGAGTCGGGCACGCTGTTGGATGGTCTGCGCGAGTACGCCTTCAGTCACCACCTGCTGTACCAAGTGACCTACGACACGGTGCTCGAACGCGCCCGGCGCGAAGGCCACGCGCGGGTGGCGCAGTGGATTGCGGGTCTGGCGGCAGGGCGCGACTTGCGGGCGGGTGACCTGTTTGGATTGGCGGCAGCGCATTTCGAGCTGGCAGGAGATCGGGCCGGCGCTGCGGAGTTTCATGCGAAGGCGGCCCAGCAAGCTGCGCAGCTGATGGCCCACGAGCGTGTGCTGGAACACGTGGCGCGGGCCTTGGCACTGCTGGACGAAATGCGTGCCACGCCAGATCATCGCCAACAGGTTGATCCCACCGATGACGCCACCAGACGCTGGCAGTTGCTTCGCATTCGCGAGATCACGCTGGGCTTGCAGGCTCGCCACGTCGAGCAGACGGCCGATCTGGACTCGCTGACGCAACTGGCCGAGGCGCTCGGGGATGACAGGCTTCGCGCCGAAGCAGCATGGCGTTGCGGCGTCTTTGCGATGCGCAGGGATGACATCGTGGAGATGGAAAGCGCGGCTCGTCGCGGCATGGCCTGTGCCACCCGGGCTGGCGATGACGCCCTGAGACTGCAGTCACTTCGATTGCTTGCTTTCGTGGCGATGGAACGTCAGGATATCGATGCCGGTTGCGCGCTGGCCGAGCAAGGCCTGGCCGATGCACGTCGACTGGGATTGACCGGCATCGAGGGGCGGTTGCTGAACTCCCTCGTGAGCGCTGCGGAGATACGCGGCGATCTGGTGAGCGTTCGGAATCTGTCGATGGATAGCCTGCGCGTCCTGCGCGAGACCGGGGATCGGGTGAATGCAGCGATCGCCGCGTTGAACCTGGGGGCGGCCCAGTTGCGGCTGGGCGATCTTGAACTGGCCGAGCGCGGACTGGTCGAGGCGCTCCATCTGTTGCGCGCGAATGGCGACCGCCTGGCGGAAGGTGTTGCGCTGTGCGACTTGTCCGAGGTCACCCTCTTGCGGCGGGACGCCCATCGGGCACTCGCCTTGGCCCGCGAGGGGCTTGACATCATCATCGAAGCCAGGGCACCCAAGTTGCAGCTGGAGGCGCTGCTGAGGGTGGGCGACGCCGAACTGGTCTTGGGCCTGCATGCGGCGGCGCGGCAGACGTATCGACAGGCGACGGAAGTCGGGCTGCGAATGGATCCGCCGCGCCCGCATGACGCCGTGGCTGGTCTTGCGGAGGTCGCGCTGGCTGAAGGCGACGTGGTCGCGGCGCTTGCAGCATTGACCCCCACGCTGGATGCCATGTCGGCCGGCCGCACCCTGCACCGCTGCATGCGCCCGCGTCTGGTCGAGTGGGTTTGCTACCAAACACTTGCCCGCGCGAATGACCGTCACGCCGCCGACTGGCTGGAGCGTGCGCATGCCGCGCTGGAGAGGCAGGCCGAGGCCATTGCCGACCCCTCGCTGCGCCAAAGTTTCCTGCACAACATTCCCGTGCACAGCGAGATCGTGGTTGCATGGTCCAGCCATTTACTGGATGCCGCGGCCACGCCTGCCCTGGCCAACACCGATGCACCATCGACTTGACGGCGGCCGTCTGGCGCGCTCAGCTGCGCTGCGGTGACGGTGATCGCCAAGCTCCTCCTGCAACCCATGCACCTATCGACCAACCGCTCCACCCACCACGAGCGCCTGCTCCAGAACCTGCTGAGCACCAACTTCGGTGACCTCGACGAGCCGACGCTGCTACTGCTTCGCCACCGACTGGAATGGGTGGACGTGGCCGGCGGCGTGACCTTGATCGAGCAGGACGCATCCGGCGACGCGCTCTACATGTTGGTCAGCGGGCGCATGCGCGCCTACCGCCGCGACGAGCGCGACGAACAGCGCCTGGTTCGAGAACTGGCGCGCGGGCAAGTCTTCGGCGAAATGAGCCTGCTGACTGGTGAACCACGCGCTGCCACCGTCGTGGCCACCCGTGACAGCGTGCTGGTCAAGCTGAGCCGGCAGTCGTTCGATGAACTCGACAGTCTCAATCCTCGCGTGTCGGCGGCGCTGACACGGCAGCTGATGCGCCGGCTGTTCAACCGACACCCGGCGCCCGTCCACGCGCGGCCGGTCACGATGGGGTTGCTGCCGATCAGCAACGGCGTCGACATCGCGGCCTTTGGTCGACGACTGGCAGAAGCGCTGATGACATTCGGCCGCGTGCATTGCGTCGACAGCGCTGCCATCAATGCGGAGTTGCAAGCCCAAGGATTGAGCCTGCAACAGGAAGGTTCCGAGGCGAGCCGTCTGGTGGCACTGCTCCTCGACGAGATGGAGACCAATGCAGACTTTCTGATTCTGGTGGGTGAAGATGGGCCCAGTGCATGGACGCGACGCTGCATCCGGCACAGCGACGAATTGCTGCTGGTGGCCGACGCCGCGCAGGCGCCCGAGTTGCATGCCACCGAGCGGGCCGGCCCACTTGACCGGCCACCGCGTTCCGGAGTGGCCGAGGTGCTGGTGCTGTTGCACGGCCCGCAGCGGGTGGCACCGGGTCAGGTTGGCCAGTGGCTGAAGCGGCGTCCCGTGGCCGATCATGTGCATGTTCGCCTGTCCGATGCACGCGACTTCCAACGCCTTGCGCGCCTGCAAAGCCGTCACGGCGTGGGACTGGTCTTCAGTGGCGGCGGGGCTCGCGGCTTCGCACACCTGGGCGTGCTGCAGGCGCTCCACGAACGCGGCATTCCCGTTGATCGGGTAGGCGGCACCAGCATCGGCGCGTTGATGGCTGCGCTGGTTGCGGCAGACCAGCCGCCGGATCAGGTCACCGCGCTGGCGAGACGCGCGTTTGCCCGCAATCCAACCAGCGACATCAACCCGTTGCCGATCATGTCGCTGATCCGAGGGCAGCGGCTGAATCGGGTGTTGTCCGGCGCCTTGCGCGAGTTGCTGGGCGCGCATGGCGCCATCGAGGAACTGTGGAAGTCCTACTTCTGCGTCGCGACCAATTACACCCGGGCCCGTGAAGAGCATTTGCGCAGCGGGCCGCTGCTCGACGCGTTGAAGTCGAGCATCGCCATCCCGGGCGCGCTGCCGCCGGTCGTTCGTGACCGCGATCTGCTCTGTGACGGGGGCACCCTGAACAACTTCCCTGTGGATGTGATGCGGGCACAGCGCGGCGTTGGCATGGTCATCGGCGTGGACCTCGGCAACAGTCAGGTGCGCCAACTCGACTTCGAGTACATGCCGCCCTGGTGGCGGCTGGCCCTGGATCGCTTGCGACCCCGGGCGCGCCGGCGGTTCAAGCTGCCCAGCCTCACGGCGTATCTGATGAACGTCACTACCCTCTACAGCCAGTCGCGGCGGAAGGCGTCGTTGGCCGATGTGGACTTGTATTTCAACCCGGTCATGTCAGGTGTGGGAATGATGCAGTGGAATCGCTTCGACAAGATCGTCGAGCAGGGCTATGAACATGCGCAGGCCGTGCTGTCCCGAGCCGAGCCCGAGTTGCTGCGCAGGCTGGAGTCGCTGTGAGCGGAGGCCCGGCACAGTGGCTTCTGCGTGCGGCTGCGGGATTGCGCTCGATGGCAGGGGGTGATGCGAAGATGTCGAGCGACAGGCCAATGCCGGCCAAGGAACCTGCGACTGCACACCCCGCCGGTGTGGAGCCGGCCTGGATCAACAGGTACGCCGCCAAGCGTCTGACGGCGGAGCAGGCCGCCGGCCTGGTGCGGCACGGTGAGCACGTGTTCGTTGGCACTGGATGCGCCACCCCGCGGACGCTGGTGGCAGCGCTGGAGGGCTTGATGCCTTGCCAGCGCGATGTGGAGTTGCTGCACTTTTTGACCGACGGTGCGGTGCCTCACGACGACGACGGGAACTGCACCAGTCGTTACCGCCACAGGAGCTTCTTCGTCGGCAATGACGTGCGCGCCGCAGTGCGCCAAGGGCTGTGCGAGTACGTGCCGCTGTCGGCGGCACGGTTGCCCGAGCTCATTGCCAACGGGCGCGTGCGGGTCGACGTGGCCATGATCCAGGTCTCGCCGCCCGACGAATTCGGGTGGGTCAGCCTTGGCGTTTCGGTGGATGTCATTCCCGCGGCGGTGAGGAAGGCGCGGTTGGTGCTGGCGGAGATCAACCCCGCCATGCCGCGATCCATGGGCGACAGTGCGATCCGCATGGACGACATCGACCATTGGGTGCAGGTGCCGGCCCAGTTGATCGAATACCACCACCCCGTTGCGAGCAGCGAGGTCGTTGAGGCCATCGCGCGGTACATCAGTAGCGTCATCGAAGATGGCGCAACCCTGCAGGTCGGTCTGGGTCGCTTCACCGTTGCAGCGCTTGAGCGCCTGACCGCTCACAGGGACCTCGGCATCCACTCCGACGTCATCACCGACGCCATCGTGCCGCTGCTTGAAAGTGGCGTCATCAACGGGCGCATGAAGAGCCAGAACCGGGGAAAGGTGGTGGCCAGCTTCGCAAGAGGATCCCGGCGACTGTTTGAACTGATCGACCGCAATCCGCTCTTCGTGTTTCAGCCCCTTGAAACCGTGTGTGACCCAGCTGTCCTGGCCGCCCAGCACAAGCTGGTGTCGGTGATTCAGGCCTTTGCTTTGGACCTGACTGGCCAAGTCTGCCTGGACCAGTTCGAAGGGATGGTGTACGGCGGTTTGGTGGCGCAGCCCGAGTTCCTGCAAGGTGCGTCTCGATCGGTTGGTGGCAAAGCCATCGTGTGTTTGGCCTCGACAACATCCGATGGTCAACGTTCGCAGATCAAGCTGACCCTTGACTTGGGCGAGACCGCGACGATTTCCCGAAGTGACATCCACTATGTCATCACCGAGTACGGGATTGCCTACTTGTTTGGCAAGTCGTTGCGAGAGCGCGTGACCGCCCTCATTCACCTCGCCCACCCGAAGTTTCGTGCGGAGTTGTGGACGCAGGCCCAACAAGTCGGCTGGTTGCCCCCAGAACAGCAGTTGAAGCATCTGCAGGCTTACCCGGTGGCCGAAGAGCGCGAAGTGGTCTTGGACCAGTGCCCGCCGTTGCTGCTGCGCCCGGCGCTGAGCACCGATGATGTCGCCATACGCGAACTCTTCCATCAACTGCCAGAGCGTGACGTCTACACACGCTTCTTCCGCCATGTCAGGGGCTTGTCGCTGTCCGACGCGCAACGCCTTTGCAACCTGAACCTGGAGACTGAAGTGGCGTTCGTGGCAGCGGTGGGTACGCGCGAGCACCCACGGGTGGTCGCCCACGCCTGCTATTTCGTCGACCCTGCCACGCGCATCGCCGAGACGGCCTTCATGGTGCACCCTGATTGGCAGGGCAAAGGCTTGGGCGCCGCGCTGCAGCAGCGTCTTCGGGAGCACGCCAGTCAGAGGGGCGTGCAGGGATTCATGGCCGAGATCCTGCCCACCAACCAAAAGATGATTCGCCTTGCTCGCGCGAGTACTGGCAAGGTGCAAGTCGTCCCTGAAGGCGATGTGGTGCGCGTGACGACGATGTTTGAATAGTGGAACCATCGACAGACGCTGTGCGCGCCTTGGTCAAGGCGCACGGTGGACTGCCGATTGGTCGCAAATGGCCGGGCCAAGCCGGCGGAGGGCAGGGCTGGTCGTCAAGGAATTGAATTCGGGAGTTTGTTGCCGGATTGATCGCGGCCGCGTTGGGCATGCACGCAGTCCTGACGCATCGCCACAAGGCTGTCCGTCACCGCATCATGGCGTGTCGCGTTGGAAGCCCATGGCGAACGGCTGCTCCTGTCCGAACGCCGCCCTCGTCGATTACCCGCTTTGCATCTGGCTGACACCCATCCAGCGTGACACCGCCAACGCCCGGTGCAGGCGCCTCAGCCCGGTCCAGCCACCTTCGCCGCATGCCCGCAGATGGCGCCCGGCGTGGTCATCCACACCTCGCCGGCATCCCGCGCCGCCGCCACCGCCTGCAGCGCCCGGCGCAGGTGGCGCAGGCGGTAGGGCTGGCCCACGATGTACGGGTGCAGGGCGATGCCCATCACCAGCGCCGGCGCATCGGGCGCGCGGGTCTGGTCCAGCATCTCTTGCAGGTTGTCGATGATCAGCTGGGCGAAGTCCTTGCCGTCCATCTGCCGGGCGATGACCATCGGGATGTCGTTCAGCTCCTGCGGATAGGGCACCGACCACAGCGCCGCACCGCCGCGTGTGCGCATCGGCAGCGGCTGGTCGTCGTGGCACCAGTTCAGCGTGTAGGCATAGCCGGTCTCGGCCAGCAGGTCGGGCGTGTGCACGCTTTCAGAGATCCACGGCGACAGCCAGCCGGCCGGCGCCTGTCCGCTGTGCTGCTGCATCTGCTGCCGGCAGTGCAGCAGCAGCGCGCGCTCGTCGGCTTCCGCCAGCACACCCTGCCGCTCGGCATTGCTGTGGCCGTGGCCCACCAGCTCGTCGCCGCGGGCCACGCAGGCGGCCACCAGCTCGGGGCAGTGGCTGTACAGCGCGGTGTTGATCAGTGCGGCGGCCGGCATGCCCAGCTGGCTGAACAGGTCCAGGCAGCGCCAGGCGCCGACGCGGTTGCCGTACTCGCGCCAGCTGAAGTTCAGCACGTCGGGTTGCGGGCTGCCGGGGCCGATGCCCGCGCCCATGCCTTCACCGAAGGCGAAATGCTCGAGGTTGAAACCCAGGTAGACCGCCAGGCCCGCGCCGCCCGGCCAGCGGTACCGCGGGCGGCGGGTGATCGGCAGGTAGTCGAAGCGGCCGTGGTCGGGCAGCGGGCCGAGGTACTGGGCCGGCATCGGCTACAGCGTGGCCAGGCCGGCGCGCACCATCAACCACTCGGCACTGTCGTTCCACACGTCCATGTGGGTGATCAGGCCGTGCTTCACCACATAGCGGTCCACGTAGCGGTTGCCCTCGAACGGCGTGCCGTCGGGCCATTCGCCATACAGGGTGCCGAGGCTGTAGACCACGGTCTCTTCCGGGTCCGCTGGCGTGGCGGATGCACCAGCCTGGGCACCATGCACCTGGATGGCCGACACCGTCTCGGTGCGTTCGATGCGCTTCTTCACCCAGGCATAGCGGCCCTTGTTGAAGGCGGTGCACTCGGTGGGGTCGGCCATGGCCCGGCCGCCGGTGAAGCGGATGGCCAGGCCCGGCGCGGTGTAGCGCCGGGCGGCCACCGGGTCGGGCAGCATGATCAGGCGCAGGAATTCATCCACCACCGCGGCCGGCGTGCTGGGGGCATCGGGTGCAGTCATCAGGTGATCACTTCCACATTGGAGGCGCGGGCGACGGCACGCCACTCATCGATCTGCGCGCGCACCAGCTTGGAGAAATCATCGCCGATCAGCTGCGGCTGCCGGGGCAGGGTTTGCAGCTCTTCCAGGCGGGCCGCCACGTCGGGCTTGGCCAGGATCTCCGGGATCAGCGACGACAGCTTGGCCGCGATCGGCGCCGGCAGGCCCTTGGGTGCCGACAGCCCCAGCCACTGCGAGCCGGTCAGCTTGCCGTAGCCCAGCTCGGCGAAGGTGGGGATGTTGGGCAGCGCCGCCAGCCGCTTGGGCGTGCTGACGGCCAGCGCCCGCAGCTGCCCGGCCTTGAGCGTGGCCACGTTGGTGGTGATGGGATCGAACACGCTCTCGATGTTGCCGGCCAGCAGGTCCTGCATGGCCGGGGCGCTGCCCTGGTAGGGCACATGGTCGTGGTTGGGCGCCTTGCCCTCGATCTTCAGCAGCTCGCCGTACAGGTGGTTGGCCGAGCCGATGCCGGACGTGCCGTAGCGCACCGGCTTGCTCCGTGCCGCGTCCACATACTGCGCCAGCGTCTGGAAGGGCGACTGCGCCCGCACCACCAGCACCATCGGCGCTTCCACCAGCAGGCCCATGTGGGTGAAGTCGGCCACCGCGTCGAAGGGCATGGTGCGCCGCGTCGCGGCGGCGTAGACATGCACCGCCGCATGGCTGACCAGCAGGGTGTAGCCGTCGGCCGCCTGCTTGGACACGTAGTCGGTGCCGATCAGCCCGCCGGCACCGGGCCGGTTCTCCACCACCACCGATTGCCCCAGCGCCTGGCTGAGGTGCGGCGCCATCAGGCGCGAGACCACGTCGACCAGGCCGCCGGGCGGGAACTGGGCCACCAGCTTGATCGGCCCGCGGCTGGGCCAGGCGGCCTGGGCTCCCACGAAGGCGGGGGCAGACAGCAGGGAGGCTCCTGCGGCAAGGACGGTGCGACGCTTCATCGATGGCTCCATGGGTGGGAGCCGGGACGTCAGCAAGACGGATGCCAGCGCCGCCCTTCGGGCTGGGCCCGCCCGGCTCAGCCCGCCCTGCCCTGCCCTGCGGCCAGCCGCTGCAGCACCTGCTGCCCGCTCTCGGCCACCTTCTGCATCGTGGCTTCGAGCAGGGCCATCTCGCGCAGGCTCTGGGCGAAGGCCTTGTACTCGGCGGCCTGGGCATCGGCCACCATCACCGGCGGCGCCATGGCCTGCAGTGCGCCCGACACCGCGCCGAAGCTGTCGCGCAGCCGCTCCAGCTGGGCGCGCAGCGCCGGACCGGCATGGCCGAACATCGCACCGTTGTCGGCCAGGGCGTCCAGCGTCTGCACCAGCGCGCCGAAGGCGCCCGATTCACGCGCCGCCACCAGCTGGGTGTCCAGCCCGCGCTGGGCGCCTTCGCCGATGGTGCGCAGCGCGTTGTCGCGCAGGCCCTCCAGCTGGCGCTCCAGGTGGCGGTTCAGCGCGCCCAGGCGCTCGCCCACCGCCAGCACCTCGGCCAGGATGCGGTCGAGGTCACCGACCACCTGGGTGATGCGGTCGAGGAAGTGGTTGAGATCGCGCGCCAGCTCGCCGAACTCGTCGCCGCTGTTCACGGCGGCCCGCGGCGACAGGTCCATCACCCCGCGCGCCAGGCTGCTGACGGTGGCGCGCAGCGTCAGCAGCGGCGCCATGCGCACCTTCATCAGGCCGAACAGCAGGATCGTGTGGACCAGGATCTTCAGGCTCAGCGCGCCGGCGGTCAGCCGCACCTCCTGCCACCACGCGGCCTCCTTGCGCTCCAGGTAGCTGCGCACCGTCACCGTGCCCAGCACATCGCCCACGCTGGCTTTCACATGGCAGCCCAGGCAGAACTGCTCGGCCTTCATCACCACGCTGGCCTCGCGGTGCTCGCCGGCCACCCAGCGCGCCGGCAGGCCCTGGGCCTCCATGTTGCGGGTGGTGCGCATCGACTCCACGGTGACGGCCGAGGGCAGCACCGCGATGGCCAGCCCCAGGTCGGCAAAGTTGCGGTTCAGGATGGGGTAGACCGTCTGCGCCGCAGTCGGCCCGCCCGAGTTCAGCATGATCGAGCGCACATCGTTGGCCAGCTGCTCGGCCGCGCGGTCCACCCGCGCCGGCTCGCCCTGGGCGAAGTTGTAGCGCAGCACCGCATAGCGGATCGCCAGCTCCACCGCCGCCACCACCAGCAGCAGCAGGAAGAAGTCGCGGATCATGTGGAACATGAACGACTGCTCGAAGCTGCCCGGCGCTGCGCTTGCTGGATGTGCCATGCCCTGCCTCCTGCCGCGGCGTCGTGCCGGCCGCTATGGTCGGATGATCACCCGTGTGGCGCGCAGGTGCATCTGCGGCCGATGACCCCGCACTGCCGGGGGTCATGCGACGATGCAAAGCGATGACAGCCACACCACCCCGCTCCGTCAGGCCGGCCGATCGCCGGCCCCGTTGGCGCCGCCGCGGCGCCGCTGCCGTGCTGGCCGTGGCCGCCGTGCTGGGCCTGGCCAGCGGCTGCGCCACGCTGGACGAGAAGCAGCGCGCCTGGATCTTCCAGCCCAGTGACCGCACCTGGTCCGGCGGCCTGGCCGCGGCCCAGGGCATGGACGATGTGTGGATCCCGTTCCGCTCGGCCGAGACCGGCCAGCCGGTGCGCCTGCATGGCCTGTGGCTGCCGCAGCCGCGGCCCGACGCGCCGGTGCTGCTGTACCTGCACGGCGCCCGCTGGGATGTGCGCGGCAGCGCCCACCGCATGCGCCGCATGCACGAGCTGGGCTTCTCGGTGCTGGGCATCGACTACCGCGGCTTCGGCCAGAGCAGCCCCGGCCTGCCGTCGGAGGACCTGGCCCATGAGGACGCGCAGGCCGCCTGGCAGTGGCTGGCGCAGCAGCAGCCGCAGGCGCGGCGCTACCTGTTCGGCCACTCGCTGGGCGGCGCCATCGCGGTGCGGCTGGCCGCCGAGGTGCCGGATCTGGCCGGCCTGATGGTCGAGGGCAGCTTCCCGTCGATCCCGGACGTGGTGCGCAACTTCAAGTGGGGCTGGCTGCCGGTCTCGCCGCTGATCACCCAGCGCTTCGACGCGGCCAGCCGCATCGGCCAGGTGAAGGCGCCGGTGCTGGTGGTGCACGGCAGCAACGACAGCCTGATCCCACCCGACCTGGGCCGCGCGCTCTACGAGCGGGCGCCCGCGCCCAAGCGCTGGGTGCTGGTCGAAGGCGGCTCGCACCACAGCACCAACGGCCTGGGCCAGCCGCAGTACCAGGCGGCGGTGGCGGCGCTGTTCGGCCTGGGCGCCGCCGGGTCAGGTCACTGACCGGCGTACTCCAGCGACGAGTGGTGCACGGCGATGCGCAGTTTGCCGGCATCGTCCTTGACGAACTTCCAGGTCTTGTCGACCGTGGTCACCTTGCCGTCCTGGCCGGTGATGTTGACCTTGCCCATGGTGGTGGCGCTGTCGCCGGCGATGAAGACGGCGGCATTGACCGGCTGGCATTGGGTCCAGCCCTTCAGCGCAAAGCCGGTGTCCTTGGGAAAGGCTGTGTCACCGCCCACGAAGTAGGCCAGCGCGCCGGCGCGGGTGGTGCGGAAGGTCTGCGGGTTGACGGTCAGCGTGGGCTTGAACAGCACGGTGCCCAACTGGTAGGCATAGGCGCCGTCGATCACCTTCTCGGCCAGGGCCTTGGCGGCGGGCTGGCCCTCCTTGGCGCCCACGGTGGAGATGTCGACCAGCGCCTTGCACCAGGCCTGCTGGGCGGCCAGCACCTCGGCTTCGCTGATGGCCTGGTTGACGACGACGCCCTTGGCGATGGCGGGCAGCGTGGCGGCGGCCAGGGCCAGGACGGCCAGGTTGCGGATGGTGGTGTGCATGGGGGTACTCCAGTTTGGTGGCGGGGGGGGGTGTGGATCTGCCGGTGGCCCCGCGGCCCCGGCATGGCAGGCATTGCAACCGCTGCAGGTGGACGCCGGCTGAACCGCAGATGAGCCGGCGCTGACGGCCAGATGAACGCCAGATGAAACGCCGGGAGCGGCCCGGCGCGCGCCCACAATCTGGCCATGTTCCGCCGCCGACTGTCGATCGCACTGGGCCTGCTGGCCGCCGTGGCCGTGGCCGAAGGCCTGGGCGCAGCGGCGGCCCTGCGCGTGGCCGAGCGCCAGGTGGAGCGTGGCCGCGTGGCCAGCGACATCCGCACCGGGTTCGTCGAGCTGTCGGCCACCAAGCAGCGCCTGCGCACCTGGGTGGCGCAGCGGCAGCAGGGCGCCGGCGCCGACCCTGCGGCGCGCGAGCGGCTGCAGCGCGACATGCGCGCCACGCTCGACCGGCTGCAGGTGCTGGCGGCACAGGCCGTCACGCTCGACGACAGCCCGGCCACCCGCGGCGAGCATCTGCGCCGCCAGGACGCGCTGGGCGTGCTGCGCGACAGCGTCGTCGACCTGGAACGCGCCGTCAATGCCGCCCAGCCGCTGGCCCCGGGCGCCGATGCCCAGCAGGCCTGGCAGGCGCTGTCGGGGGTGTTCGACCGCTCGCAGGGCCGCGATGTGCGCCAGCTGATCGCCGACAGCCTGGTGCGCGAGGCCGCGGCGGTGGCGCGTGAGCGGGCGGCGGCCGATGCCACGCTGGCCTGGATGCGCGGCCTCTGGCTGGCCATGGCCGCCACGCTGGCGGTGCTGGCGGTGGCTGCGGCGTTGCACTTCACGCGGGCGCTGCGCCGACCGCTGGATCTGTTGAGCGATGGCGCGCTGCGGCTGCGCCAGGGCGAACTGCAGCACCGCATCCCGCTCGAGGGTGCCGACGAGTTCTCGGCCGTGGCGCGCAGCGTCAATGCGATGGCGGCCGAGCTGGAGCAGCACCGCGTCCGCGAGGCTGCGCAGCGCCAGCAGCTCGAGGCGCAGGTGGATGCCCGCACGGCCGAACTGCGCGAGGCCCTGCAGGCCCTGGGCCAGGCCGACCTGCGCCGCCGGCAGCTGTTTGCCGACGTCAGCCACGAGCTGCGCACCCCGACCACCGCCATCCGCGGCGAGGCCGAGATCACCCTGCGCGGCGCCGACCGCCCGGCCGAGGACTACAAGGCGGCGCTGCGCCGCATCGTCGACACCGCACGCCAGCTGGCGCTGGTCATCGACGACCTGCTGGCCATGGCGCGCAGCGACATCGATGCCATGTCGCTGGTCCGGCAGCCGCTGGACCTGGCCGACCTGGTGCGCGAGGCGCTGCTGCAGGCCGGCGCCCTGGCCGCTGGCCGCGGCGTGCGGCTGCAGGCCGGGCCGCTGCCGGCCGGTGGCTGCACCGTGCTGGGTGATGCGCAGCGCCTGCGCCAGCTGCTGCTGATCCTGCTGGACAACGCGGTGCGCTACTCGCCCGATGGGGCCGAGGTGCGCCTGCACCTGCTGCCTGCAGCGCCGGGCGCGCCGCAGTGCTGCGTCGAGGTGGCCGACGATGGCATCGGCATCCCGCCACATGAACTGGCGCAGGTCTTCGACCGCCACTTCCGCGGCGAGGCGGCGCGCCGCCAGCGGCCCGAGGGCAGCGGCCTGGGCCTGGCCATCGCCCAGGCGCTGGCACGGGCCCATGGCGGCCAGGTGCAGCTGCACAGCAACCCGGGCCAGGGCACCACCGCCCGCCTGTTGCTGCCGGCCGTGGCCGCCGAGGCGCCGCGGGCGGCCAGGCTGGAACGCAGCGCATGAACATCCTGATCGTCGAGGACGACGACCGCATCGCCGACTTCCTGTGCCGCGGCCTGCGCGCCGAGGGCCACCACATCCAGCGCGCGGCCGATGGCCCTGGCGGCCTGGCCATGGCCCGCGAGGCG
The DNA here is from genome assembly GCF_005403045.1 of Pseudaquabacterium pictum. Lineage (GTDB taxonomy): Bacteria > Pseudomonadota > Gammaproteobacteria > Burkholderiales > Burkholderiaceae_C > Pseudaquabacterium > Pseudaquabacterium pictum. Next base: position 154,144 of record NZ_BJCL01000004.1, on the reverse strand, counting down.
GCCCGCCAGGCGCAGGCCGACGGCACCTGCACCGTGCTGCTGCTCGACCTGATGCTGCCCGGCATGGGCGGCCTGGAGATCTGCCAGGCCCTGCGCGCCGAGCAAGTCGACCTGCCGATCCTGATGCTCACCGCCCAGGGTGCGCTGGAGGACCGTGTCGCCGGCCTGCGGCTGGGCGCGGACGACTACCTCTGCAAGCCCTTCGAGTTCGAGGAGCTGCTGGCGCGCCTGGAGGCGCTGGCGCGCCGCGGCCGGGTGCAGCGGCCCCGGCCGGCCAGCCGGCTGCAGGTGGCCGACCTGGTGCTGGACCTGGAGCGCATGCAGGCCAGCCGCGCCGGCCGGCCGCTGCCGCTGACGGCCCGGGAGCTGGCGCTGCTGGAACTGCTGATGCGCGCGCCCGGCCGGCTGTTCAGCCGCGAGCGCATCCTGGCCAGCGTCTGGGGCACCAGCGAGGACCCGCTGACCAACGTGGTCGATGTCTACATCCGCCGGCTGCGCGCCCGCATCGAGGCCGACGGCCAGCGCCCGCTGATCCACACCGTGCGCGGGCTGGGTTACCGGCTGGAAGCACCCCCGGCCGCCTGAACCAGGCGGGCCGGTGTCAGGCCGGCTTGCGGGCGACGATGAACACCCGCATGTCCTTGCGGCCGCTGCCATGCCGTTCGACCGCCTCGATCACCAGGCCCTGGCGCACCAGGCTGGCCTGCAGCTGCGCGGCATCGAACACCAGCACCGGCGGCGCCAGGCCCACCGCGCGCAGCAGCGGCACCAGCAGGCGCGGCACGGCCGGGTGCATCTCGCGCAGGCAGGGCGTCTTGGAGATGAAGCGGCCGCCCGGCTTCAGCGCCGCCAGGATGGCGGGCAGCGCCGTGTCCAGGTCGGGCAGCAGGTGCAGCACATTGAAGGCCAGCACCGTGTCGTGCACGGCGCCGTCGGCGGCATCCTCGGCGCCGGCCAGCCCGAAGCGCAGCTGCGGCACCGGTTGTGCGGCCAGCTTGTCGCGGGCGATGGCGATCATCGCGGCCGACACGTCGGTGGCCAGCATGCGCCGCGTGCCACCGGCCAGCCGCAACGCGGTGGTGCCGGTGCCGCAGCCGATCTCCAGCACCGACTGCGCGGGCGACAGCAGTGCGGCCACGCGTTGCAGCGTGGTTTCGTAGCCGGCCGGGTCGGCGATGCGGGCGGCGGCATAGCGGCGGGCCATGCGGTCCCAGAAGCGGGCCTGGGCTTGGGCAGGCGCGGTGAGCCCGGGTCGGGTGGAGGTGGTCAAGGGCATGGCAGCATACTATGCATGCATGAAGAATCTGGCATCCACGAGAATCGCAAGCCACCCATGCAGCAGCGTATGGATCAACCCGACTGGAACCAGCTCAAGGCCTTTCTGGAAACGGCGGAGGCCGGGTCGCTCTCGGCCGCCGCGCGCAAGCTGGGCCTGACCCAGCCGACGCTCAGCCGCCAGGTGGCGGCCATCGAACGTCAGCTGGGCGTGACCTTGTTCGAGCGTGGCGGCAAGGCCCTGGTGCCCACCGCCACCGGCTTGGCGCTGCTGGAGCATGCCCGCGTGATGGGGGCCGCGGCCGAGGACCTGCGGCTGGCCGCCACTGGCCAGTCGCAGGCGGTGGACGGCGTGGTCACCATCTCGGCCAGCGAGGCGGTGGCCGCCCACCTGCTGCCGGCGGTGCTGCTGCGGCTGCGCCAGCAGGCACCGGGCATCGTCATCGATCTGGTCGCCTCCGATGCGCTGAGCGACCTGCGCCGGCGCGAGGCCGACATCGCGGTGCGCCATCTGCGGCCGGCGCAGCCCGACCTGATCGGCCGCTTCGTGCGGGATGCCCAGGCCGGCTTCTATGCGTCGACGGCCTGGGTGCAGCAGCACGGCCACCCGCGCACCGCCGCCCAGGCGGCGCAGCATGCCTTCGTCGGCAGCGACCGCGCCGGCCGCTACCTGGGCTACCTGCGCCAGCACGGCCTGCCGCTGTCGGACGCCAACTTCAGCTGTTATGCCGAGAACACCATGGCCCACTGGGCGCTGGTGCGCCAGGGCCTGGGCATCGGCGCGATGATGGTCGAGATCGGCCGCGCCACGCCTGGCGTGGTGCAGGTGCTGGACGACGTGCCGCCGGTGGTGTTTCCGATCTGGCTGGTGACGCACCGCGAGCTGCGCACCGCCCGACGCATCCGCCTGGTGTTCGACCTGCTGGCCGATGCCCTGCTGCCGCAGCCCCTCAGCCCCCCGGCAGCAGCACCTGCCCCGCCTGCGCCAGCCCGGCGGGCCAGCGGCCGCTGACCACCAGCGCGGCGCAGCCCGGCTGGGCAGCGCGGTCGTTCAGCGCCTGCACCAGCCAGGCGATGGCCGACGCGTCGAGGCCGCCGCAGGGCTCGTCCAGCAGCAGCAGCGGGCAGGCGCTGGCCAGACCGGCGGCCAGCACGGCCTTGCGCCGCATGCCGGTGGACAGCATGTGCAGCGTCTTGAAGGCATGCGGCGCCAGGCCGAAGCCGTCGACATGGCGCTGCCAGGCGGCGGCGTCGATCGGCCCGTGGCGCTGCTGCAGCACCAGCCGCAGGCCGTCGGGCGTCAGGGCGTCGAAGCCGGGCGCCTGCGCATCGGCCCACCACACCAGCGGTTGGCGCGCTGCCAGACCCGCGGGCATCGGCTGGCCGTTCAGCCAGAGCCGGCCAGCCAGCGGTTGGGCGCCGGCCAGGCCGCGCAGCAGGCTGGTCTTGCCGCTGCCGGACTCGCCGTCCAGCCCATGCGTGCCGGCCGACAGGCTGAAGCGCAGCGCGGCAAGCAGCGGCTGGGGCTCGCCGTCGAACCGCAGTTCCAGGCCCTCTGCCTGCAGCACGGCCGGCATGCGCTCAAGACCCCGGTCTGGCCGCGCCCGCCGTGCCGCCCTGGAAGCGCTGCACCAGGCTGCGTGCCGCAGCCACCAGCAGCAGCGTGTCCACGCCCACGGCCACGAACAGCGCGCCGGCATCCAGGTAGCGCTGGGCCTCGGCCGGGTCGGTCATCAGGATGCCCGGCGCCTTGCCGGCCGCGCGCACGGTGGCGATGCCGTCCAGCATGGTCTTGACCACGGCCGGGTGGCCGGGCTGGCCGGGATAGCCCATCGACGCCGACAGGTCGGCCGGGCCGAAGAACACGCCGTCCACGCCCTCGGTCTCGGCGATGGCCCGCAGGTTGGTGATGGCGGTGGTGGTCTCGGCCTGCACCAGCAGGCACATCTGCGCATCGGCCTGGGCCAGGTAGCCCTCGACCTGGTTGTAGCGCGAGGCCCGTGCCAGCGCCGCGCCCATGCCGCGGATGCCGGCCGGCGCATAGCGCATGGCCTGCACCATCAGCGCGGCCTGTTCGGCGGTGTCGATCATCGGCACCAGCAGGGTCTGCGCACCGATGTCCAGGTACTGCTTGACCAGGGCCACATCCCCGATCACCGGCCGCACCACCGGCTGCACCGGATAAGGCGCCACTGCGCGCAGCTGCTGCAGGATGCTGCGCGGGTCGTTGGGTGCATGCTCGCCGTCGAGCAGCAGCCAGTCATAGCCGGTGGTGGCCAGGGCCTCGGCGGCGGTGGCATCGGCCAGGCCGACCCACAGGCCGATCTGCGGCCGGCCGGCGGCCAGGGCGGCCTTGAAGGTGTTCTGCGGCATCTGCATGGGACGGGACGCGTGTTGGCGCGTTCAAGGGTGGCTGCGACGTGCGCCGCATGGTAGCGCCGCGTTGGCGCCAGGCAGCCTGCCGGCCGCGCGGCGTCAGACCTTGAACACCGCCACCGCCTGCACCAGCGCCTGCGCCTGCTGCTGGAGGCCATCGGCCGATGCCGCGCTCTCTTCCACCAGCGCCGCGTTCTGTTGCGTGGCCTGGTCCATCTGGCTGACGGCCTGGCCGACCTGCTGCACGCCCTGTTGCTGCTCGGCGCTGGCCGAGGAGATCTCGGCCACGATGTGGCGCACCCGCTGGATCGAGCCGACGATCTCGCCCATGGTCTTGCCCGCCTCGCCCACCAGGGCCGTGCCTTGCTCCACCTGCTCGACGCTGCGGCCGATCAGCGTCTTGATCTGCCTGGCGGCTTCGGCACTGCGCTGGGCCAGGCTGCGCACCTCACCGGCCACCACCGCGAAGCCGCGGCCCTGCTCGCCGGCGCGCGCCGCCTCCACCGCGGCGTTCAATGCCAGGATGTTGGTCTGGAAGGCGATGCCGTCGATGACGCTGATGATGTCGCCGATCTCGCGGCTGCTGTCCTGGATGCCCTGCATGGTGCTCACCACCTTGCCGACCACGTCGCCGCCCTGCTGGGCCACCGCGGAGGCCTCCTGCGCCAGCTGGTTGGCCTGCCTGGCATGGTCGGCGTTGTGGCGCACGGTGGTGCCCAGCTGCGCCATCGTGGAGGCGGTCTGCTGCAGTGCGCTGGCCTGCTGCTCGGTGCGGCCGGACAGATCCAGGTTGCCCTGGGCGATCTCGACACTGGCGGTGGCCACCTGTTCGGCGTTGTGGCGCACGGCCCGCACGGTGCTGGCCAGGCTGTCCGACATGCGCTTGAGCGACGCCAGGGTGCTGCCTGTGTCGCCCGGGCGCAGGGTGATCGTGGTCGACAGGTCACCGGCGGCCACCGTGTCGGCCACCTGTCGCAACGTGGCCGGTTCGGCGCCCAGCTGCCGCAGCACCCGCACCAGGTAGGCCACCAGACCCAGCAGCCCGGCCGAGACCGCCAGCACCACGCCCAGCACCAGATTGCGGGCAAAGCGGGCCTCGTCGGCCACGGCCACCACCTCTTGCGCCATCCGGGTGCCTTGGCGCTTTTTCTCGGCGCCCAGCGGTGTCAGCAGCTGGTTGCGGGCGGGGATGGTCTTGTCCACCAGATAGGCAAAGGCCTCGTCCTTCTTGCCGGCCTGGATGAGCTGCAGGTTCTGGGTGCCGACGGCCCAGAAGGCCTGCATCAGCGCGGGCAGGGGCTTGAAGGCTTCGCGGCCGGCGTCGGTGGTCATGGCGTCGCCGAATTCCTTCAGCGTGGATTCCAGCAAGTCCTTCTTGGCCGCGATGTCGGCCAGCGTGGCCTCCAGCTCCTGCGGATTGCGGGCCAGGATGGCATGCCGCAGCTGCAGCGAGGTGCGGGTCACGGTCAGCTCGATCTCGGCGATGCGCTGCAGCTGTGGCACGCGGTTGTCGACGACCGCCTGCGCATGCTCGGCCTCGGAGTCCAGCAGCACCCAGACGGTGATGGCCAGTCCGAACATGGTGAGGATGAGGGTGGCGCAGGTGAGGTAGAGGCGCTGCGCCAGGCTGTTGCGTCGGGCTGTTGGCATGTGGTCGGTCGTCCGCGGATGGGTGGCGGGCCATCAGCAACCACCACGGCTGCGTCGCGATGGCCTCGCTCGCCGGGGTGTCGGCCTGCCGCCGCGCGGGCTGAAGCTGGCTGGCGCAGTCAGGCGTGATGCAGTTGTCAAGAATTCCCGACATGGCTGCCGGGAACGGCCCCGGCGTCAGGTGCGCGGCGCAAACAGCGGGTGCAGCGAGCTGTTCTTGGCGTCGAAGACCTCGGGCCCTTCGTCGATCTGCAGGGTCACGCCCACGGGGCGGGTGGCCAGCAGCGGCGCGAAGTGGTCCTTGGCCACCGCTTCCAGCCGGCGGCCCGCGTCGGCATGCACCGCAGCGCTGCGGCCGCGGCCCATGCGCAGGTTCAGGTAGACGAAGCCGTAGTCGCTGCCCAGGCCGGCGGCCTGGCCGGCGGCACCGCCATCGGCCACCGCAAAGTGCGGCGCCGGATAGGCCAACACCCGCGTGCCGCCGGTCGGGAAGACGGGGCGGCCGGCCTCGTCACGCACCGCCAGCATCGCGTCGGCCAGGCGGCGGCACAGCGTGCTCATGTCGGTCACCGCGTCGAGGTTGCCGGTGTAGAGGATGACCAGATGGGGCATGGCGCAGCGGAATCACTCAGACATGAGCAATGTAGTGGCTAAGATGATCGACGGTCAACCGCGCCACCCCTGCCACCGTCCGTCACAGGTGCCACGATGCAGCGTCCCGCCGTCTCCCTCTTGCGTCTGTGGTCAGCGGCCTGCCTCGCCCTGGCCGTGGCGTCCGTCCAGGCCCAGGGGCAGGCCGCCGCGCCGCCCGACCTGGAGAAGCTGATGCAGGCGGCCGAGCGCATCGGCAGCGGCCGCGTCACCGCCTACCGGGTGGGCGGCAACCTCCTGCTGGAACTGCCGCCTGCCGCGCTGGGCCAGCCGATGCTCTGGTACACCGAGGCGGTGTCGCTGCCGCCGGGCGTGGTGGTGGACTCGCTGGAAGTCACCAACACCCTGGTGCGGCTGGAGCGCATCGGCAACCTGGTGCATGTGCGCGACCTGGGCGGCACGCAGAAACGCCGCGCCGGTGCGCCGGAACCGGCACCACCGGCCACGCCGGGTGCGGTGCCCGGCGCGGCGCCGCGCGACGCCAAGATCCGGCCGATCGACGTGGCCATCTCCAGCACCGAGACCGGGCCGCTGATCGCCAGCTTCCCGATCCTGGGCGCCAAGGACGACGGCACGCTGCTGGTCGACCTGACCACCACCTTCTCCGGCGACATCCCGGCCGTCACCGGCCGCATGGTGGTGGCCCGCACCGGTGGCCTGGTGGCGGCGGTGGACCCGAGCAAGTCGTACATCGACCTGGTGCGGGTGCGTGGCGACGCGCTGAACATCCGCTCGCACCTGACCTACCTGGCGGCCTATCCGGCGGCACCGGCGGCCGGGCCGCAGCCGGTGTCGGTGGTGCTGGGCCATTCGCTGATGTTCCTGCCCGAGAAGCCGATGGCCACGCGGCCCTACGACATCCGGGTGGGCTACTTCCCCAACGCGTTCAGCGAATTCGAATCCGCGCGTGGCGTCGCGGTGGCCCGGCAGGTGGTGATCTCGCGCTTCCGCCTCGAGAAGGCCAACCCGGCCGCCGCGGTCAGCGACCCGGTCAAGCCCATCACCTACTACCTGGGCCCCGGCATCCCCGAGCGCTGGAAGCCCCACATCACCGCCGGCGTGCTGCAGTGGCTGCCGGCCTTCGAGGCCGCCGGCTTCTCCAACGCCATCCGCGTGCTGGACGCACCCACGCCGGCACAGGACCCGAACTGGTCGCCCGAGGACGTGTCGATCAACGTCATCCGCTGGGTGCCCGAGGAGAAGGTCAATGCGATGGGGCCGCATGTGGTCGACCCGCGTTCGGGCGAGACGCTGTCGGCACACATCCACATCTGGCCCTCGGTGATCGACTTCTTCAGCCAGTACTACTGGTCGCTGTTCGGCGGCTCGGGGGTCGACCCGGCCGCGCCCACCCTGCCGCTGAGCACCGAGAAGGCCGGTGCGCTGATGGGCTACATCGTGGCCCACGAGGTGGGCCACACCCTGGGCCTGATGCACAACCAGATCGCCTCGACCGCGCACTCGGTGATGCAGATGCGCACGCCGTCCTTCGCCAACCGCTTCGGGCCCAACAGCTCGATCATGGCCTACGGCCGCTTCAACCAGGTGGCACAGCCGGGCGACGGCATCACGCAGCTGTGGAGCGTGCTGGGGCCCTACGACATCGCCGCCATCAAGTACGGTTACGGCGTGTTCGGCACCGACCGGGCGAGCGAGCAGCGTGAGTTGGCCGCCTTCGCCGACACCTTCACCCGCGATCGCCAGCTGTTCTACGGCAGCGAGGAATCCGGCGACCTGATCAACCGCTTCGGCCGCGACCCGCGGGTGCAGACCGAAAACACCGGCGCCGAGCGGCTGCAGGCCACCCGGCTCGGCGTGGCCAACCTGCTGCGCTCGCTGGGCCGGCTGGACGCCGGCACCGGCGGTGATGCCACGCTCTACGCGTCCACCTACGAGGTGGTGCTGGGCCGCCACCTGACGCTGCTGAAGTCGGTCAACCGCCTGGTCGGCGGCGCCTTGCAGCCGATCGCGCCGGGCGAAGGGCCCACCGCGCGCCTGGTGCCCGCGGCCGAGCAGCGCCAGGCGGTGCAGTACCTGCTGGGCGAGGGCGCGGCCTCGCTGGAGCCGTATGCGGCGCCGGCGGTGGTCGAGCGGGTGGCCACCTACGGCGGTTACCGCGGCATCGACCGCGTGCAGGCCAGCCTGGTGACCGACCTGGTGACCGGGCCCAACGTGGCCCTGCTGGAAAGCCAGAAGCGCCGCGATGCCGCGGCCTACTCGTCACTGGACTTCGGGCGCGATGTGGCGGCGGCGGTGTGGGGCAACCTGAGGTCGGCCAGCACCACCCACCGCGCCCTGCAGCGTGGCTACATCGACGCGGCCCGCACCCTGCTGACCGCCTGGGCCAAGGGCGGCAGCGCCGCCGAAGCGGCGCAGGCCAGGGCCTTGCAGGCCGAACTGCCGGTCAGCGGCTTCGCAGCCCGGGCGCTGGTGGAGACCGGTGACGACACCGTCTTCATCCCCTGGCTGCGCGGCAGCCTGCCGGGGCTGAAGGCGCGGCTGGAGGCCGCGTCACGCAGCGCCGCCATCGAGAGCGACCGCCTGCACTACGCCGAGATGGCGGTGCAGGTGGGGCGGCTGGTGAGGCTGGGCGTGTGACAGGCGCGGGTCAGCCCGCCTGCAGCCGCCGCTGCACGAAGTCCAGCCGGTCCTGGCCCCAGAACAGCTCGCCGTCGATCACGTAGGTGGGCGCGCCGAACACGCCCAGGTCGCGTGCCTCGGCGGTGAGTGTGGTGTAGCGCGTTGCGGCGGCCTCCAGCCCGGCGGCGTCCAGCAGGCTGGCCGGCAGGCCGGCCTCGGCCACCAGGGCGGCCAGCACCTCGGCATCGGCCACGTTGCGCTGCTGCGCCCAGATGGCGGTGCCCACCCGGCCGGCCAGGTCCAGCGCGGCGGCGCTGCCCAGCGCAGCATCGGTCGCCAGGATCAGGTGGGCGGCCGGGTTGCCATTGACCGGGAAGAAGGCCGGCTGCGGATGCAGCGGGATGCCGAGGAAGTCGCTGAAGCGCTTGAGTTCCACCAGCCGGTAGGCCTGGCGCTGCGGTGCCCGCTTGGCCAGTGGCAGCCCGCCGGAGACCGGGAAGATCTCGCCGTAGTCCACCGGCTTGACCCGCACCGTGGCACCGGCCGCCCGGGTCATCGCCACGAAGCGGGCATGGCCCAGGTAGGCCCAGGGCGAGACGGTGGCGAAGTAGTAGTCGACGGTGGCGGGCATGCGGGCTCCTCGGGTGGATGGCCGATTGTGAACGGCCGCGGCATGTCACCTGGGTGCAAGAACCCGCAGGTGCCGGCGCCGCACACTGCAGCGACAACATCCACCGGAGACACCCATGACTGCTGCACTGCAACGCCTGGCCGGCAAGGTCGCCATCGTCACCGGCGCGGCCTCGGGCATCGGCCGCGCCACCGCCCAGCTGTTTGCCGCCGAAGGTGCCACCGTGCTGGCCGTCGACCGCCCGGGCAGTGCCATCGACACTGCGCATGCCGGCGTCGACCGGGTGCATGCCCTGGCGCAGGACGTGGCGGCCGACGGCGCGGCCGAGGCCATCGTGGCCGCCGCGCTGCAGGCCGGCGGCGGCCAGCTCGACATCCTGTTCAACAACGCCGGCGTGTCCTACAACGCGCTGGGCGAGCTGAGCACCGATGCCGAATGGGACCGGGTGTTCAGCGTCAACACCCGGGCGGTGTTCCGGCTCTGCCGCGCCGCCATCCCGGCGTTGCGGGCACGGGCGGCCATCACCGGCCGCGCCCGCATCATCAACACCGCCAGCGTGATGGCCGAGCGCACCGACATCGGCCTGAGTGCCTACACCGCCAGCAAGCATGCGGTGGCCGGCCTCAGCAAGACCCTGGCGCTGGAACTGGGCAAGCACGGCATCACGGTGAACTACCTGCTGCCCGGCGCCATCCACACCGGCATGACGGCCAAGAGCTTCGCCGACGAGAAGATCGCCGCCATCTGGGCCAAGAAGGCCGCGCTGCGCCGCCTGGGCCAGCCGATCGACATGGCCCGCTCGGTGCTGCTGCTGGCCAGCGACGAGGCCGACTTCATCACCGGCCACGGCCTGGTGGCCGATGGCGGGCTGACGCTGCGCACCTGAAACCTGTGCGGTTGGTCACAACCCAAGGCGTGGCGCTGGCCCGAAACTGGCTTGGCTGTGTGCGGATGGCGGGCCCACAGGCCGGCCAGCACCACAGCCCATGCACGGAGGCACCAACACCATGCACACCTGGGTCATCGACCACATCCCGCCGCTGCCGAACGACACCCAGATCGTGCAGGCGTTGCGGCCCGGCGCCGATCTGCTGACCGGCGGCGGCATCGCCCTGAACCTGGGCATCCTGGCCCGCAACGGCCAGGTCTACCGCGTCGCCCGCGCCTTCGGCCTGGACGACTACAACCGCGCGGCCGATGCGCTGGAGCAGCTCGGCCTGGTGGCCACCGGCCGCCGCCTGCGGCTGCACGATGTGAGCCTGGACGACGTCTACATGGCCCAGGCCTGAATCTGGGCGCGGTTGATCAGGCCGGCGCCAGCCGGCCCGCCGCCGGTGGTCGCCCGATGGCCACCGCCATCTGCACCAACCCGGCGAACAAGCCCAGCCCCACCCCCACCCGCCAGGCCAGTTCATAGTTGCCCAGCCAGGTGTAGAGCAGGCCGCCGCCGAAGGCGCCCAGGAAGCTGCCCATCTGGTGGCTGAAGAAAGCCACGCCCTGGATCATGGCCTGCCAGCGCAGGCCGAACATCTCGGCCACGCTGCCGGCCACCAGCGGCGCCACGCCCAGCCACAGGAAACCCATCACGCCGGCAAACACCAGCGTGCTGGCGGGCGTGGGTGGCGCCACGAAGTAGGCCGCCAGCACCAGCGAGCGGGTGCAGTACAGCAGGCCCAGCAGCACCTGCTTGTTCCAGCGTCCGCCGGCCCAGCCGAAGAACAGGCTGCCCAGCACGTTGAACGCGCCGATCATGCCCAGCGCCTGGGCGCTGAGCATCGGGTCCATGCCGCAGATGGCCAGGTAGGCCGGCAGGTGGGTGGTGAGGAAGACCAGCTGCATGCCGCAGACGAAGTACGCACCGGCCATCACCAGGAAGGACACGCTGTGCAGCGCCTGGCGCACCGCCTGCATGGCCGAGCCGCCATCGGCCGTGCCGGCCACCGGCGCGGGCAGCGGCACCTTGTCGGCCCGGCCGGCCACCCAGGCGGCCGGAATCATCACCAGCGACAGGATCGCGAAGCCGGCCACGCCCCAGCGCCAGCCGTGGTCGGCGGCCAGCATCTGGCCGATGGGCGCGGCGATCATCGCGCCCAGCGAGCCCACCGCCGACACCATGCCCAGCACCAGGCTGCGGTTGGCCGGCGAGACCACCCGCGTGGCCACCGACATCGTCAGCGCCGAGCCGGTGCAGGCCAGCGACGCGCCGATCATCACGCCCGCACTGAGCACCACCGCCAGCAGGCCCTGCGCGCTGGCCAGCAGCACCAATGCGGCCACGTACAGCACGGCGCCGGCCACCATCAGCGGCCGGAACCCCACCCGCGCCGCCCAGGCGCCGGCCAGCGGCTGCAGCAGGCCCCAGGCCAGGTTCTGCACCGCCACCGCGGCGGTGAACTGCGCCACGGTGATGCCGATGGACTGCGGCCCCTGGGTGATCGGCGGCATGAAGATGCCCAGACTCTGGCGCAGGCCCAGGCTCAGGCTGAGCACGGTGGCCGCGCCCAGCAGGATCGCCCAGACGGGCTGGAGGCTGCGCAGCCCGGTGGCTGTTGCGCTCAAGCGGCCCGCCGGTTCAGGCCGCACCAGCGCGCGATGTACAGCGCCAGCACCGCGGTGACGCGTTGCATGCTGGACAGCGACACCCATTCATCGATGCCGTGGATGTCGGAGCCGTTGGGCCCGTAACAGGTGCTGGGGATCTGGCCGTAGAGGTGGAAGAAGCGCACGTCGGTCGTGGCCGGCGTGGCGTTCAGCGGCGCGTCGGTGCCGGCGATGTCGCGGTGGGCCTGCAGCAGCTGCTGGATGGCCGGTGCGCCGATGTCGACCACGCAGCCCTGGGCCTGGAAGCCCTGGTAGGTGATGCTGTATTTCAGGCTGGCATTGCCGGGGTGCCGGGCATGGCTGGCGGCCAGGTGGGCCTCGACCTCGGCGCGCACCTCGGCCGGCGTGCGGCCGGGATAGAAGCCCAGGCGCATGTCGACCCGGCAGTGCGTGGGCACGCTGCTGGTCCACTCGCCACCGCTGATCCTGCCCAGGTTGAAGTTGATCGGATGCGGGTGGCCGGCATAGCAGGCATGGCGCGCGGACGGCCGGTTCCAGGCCGTCTCCAGCTCCTTCAGCCACTCCACCATCTGCTGGGCATAGCCGATGGCCGACATGCCGGTGTGCGCCACCGAGGCATGCACCGGCAGGCCGTGCACGTCGATGGTCAGCCACATCACGCCCATCTGCGCGCTCATCACGCCTTCGAACGGCTCGGGGATGATGGCCGCGTCGGCGGTGTAACCCTCGACCAGGCAGGCCAGCGCGCCGTTGCCGGTGCATTCCTCCTCGACCACGCTCTGCAGGTAGACCGGCGCCGCCGGCTCGTAGCCCAGCGCCTGCAGCGCGCGGAAGGCCTGGGTGTAGGCCACGATGCCGGCCTTCATGTCGGCCGCGCCGCGGCCGTAGAGCTTGCCGCTGAGCGGATCGCCTTCGATGCGCGGCGCGAACGGCGGGCTGGACCACAGGCTGTCGGTGCCCACCGGCACCACGTCGATGTGGCCGTTGAGGATCAGGCTGCGGCCACGCACCGGCCCGGCCGGCTGGTGGATGCCGACCACGTTGCGCCGGCCGGCATAGTGCAGGATCGACGGCGAATAGCCGGGGTGGTCCTGGATCTTGGCCTGGTCGACTTCGAACTCATGCACGCGCAGGCCCAGCGCTGCGAACTCGCGCGCCATCAGCACCTGGGCGCCGGCCTCGTCACCCAGCAGCGACGGCTGGGCCACCAGTTCGGCCAGCAGGGCGACCGACTGGGGCTGCAGCGCCGCCACCGCATCCAGGATCTGCTGCTCGGTCAGGGGGTTCAGGGTCTGCGCGTCCATCGGGTGTCCTCGGGTGGCTGGTGGTGGGTCCGCTGGGCATCATGCAAGCCCTGCGCCCACCTTCCCAGGATCGTTCCATGACGGCATTCACTTCCGCGACACCCCCGGCGACACCCCGCCCCGGCCGCCTGGCCGGCCGCCGTGTGCTGATCACCGGCGCCAGCCGCGGCATCGGCCAGGCCATCGCACTGCGCTATGCCGAGGAAGGCGCCCGCCTGTGCCTGGCTGCCACCACACTGGACGGCCTGGCCAACACCCGTGCCCAGGCCGAGGCCCGCGGCGCCGAGGTGCTGGCGCTGGCGTTGGACGTGGCCGACCGTGCTGCGGTGCAGGTGATGATCGACACCATGGTGGCCCGCCTGGGCGGCATCGACGTGCTGGTCAACAACGCCGGCGTGTACCACGCCGCCACGCTGCTCGACACCACGCCCGAGGACTTCGACCGGGTGATGCAGGTGAACCTGTACGGCGCCTTCCATGTGCTGCAGCTGAGCCTGCGGCAGATGCGCACCCAGGGCGCGGGCAAGGTGGTCAACATCGCCAGCACCGCCGGCAAGGGCGGCTCGATGAACCAGAGCGCCTACAACGCCAGCAAGCATGCGCTGGTGGGCCTGACCCGCTGCGCCGCGGTGGAGCTGGGCCCGCTGGGCATCTGCATCAACGCCATCTGCCCCGGCTTCGTCGAGACCGACATGCTGCAGAACTTCAGCGCCCACAGCGCCATCACCGGGCTGAGCTTCGAGCAGATCCTGGCCAACGGCAAGGCGCGGGTGCCGCTGCGGCGCTTCCTGCAGCCGCAGGAGATCGCCCACCTGGCGGTCTACCTGGGATCGGCCGAGAGCGACGGCATGACCGGCCAATCCATCCTGCTGGACGGCGGCATGCTGATGGTGTGAGCCTCAGCCGCAGCGCGCCAGTGCCTGGCGGATGCGCTCGATGGTCTGCTCCATCGGCGCGCGGGCCGACACCTCCAGCCCCAGGCCGCGGGCGATCTGGTTGACCCGCGCCGGGTTCAGCGGCAAGCCGCCGCGGTCGATGGCGGCGATCAGGGCCTGGGCCTGCTGGCGATCGCTCAATGGCACTGCCGACGCCGTTGCGCCACGCCGCCGTGCCCACCAGGTTCGCCACCACTGCATCGCGCCAGTTTAAGAGGCCCGCAGCGCGCCCTGCTCTGCCATACTGGGCCGGCCATGGTGCGCTGCTGCAATGGCATGGGAGACGTCGGCAGCGCTTGCAGCCGGATCGGCCGATGCCCGAGTTGCCTGACCCTGCAGTGCCCGATGCCACGCCTGCATGGTCTGGCGGCGCGCTCACGCTGGAGACGGCGCTGGCGGCGGCACGGCCCGCTGTCGGTGCTGCCGGGACGCACCCTGCGGCGCGCCGGCTGCCCGGCTTGCGCACCGGCCTGTGGCTGCTGATCGGCATCGGCCTGTTGCCGGCGCTGGCCGGCACCGCCTGGTACCTGGTGCAGCTGCGCGCGATCGCGATGCGCGACGCCTACGCCCAGGCCGACCTGATGGCCGGCGGCACCGCCGAGGCCCTGCGCTGGGTGGTGCAGGACGCCCAGGCCATGCTGGCGGCAGTGGCGGCGCGGCCCAAGGTGCGGGCGCTCGACTCCGCCGACTGCGATCCGCTGTTCCGCGACTTCCGCGCGGTGCTGCCGTCGTACAAGGCGCTGGCGCTGCGGCGCACCAATGGCGATTCGGTCTGCTCCGAGCTGGCCAATCCGCCCCCGCGGGCCGTGGTGGCGGCGTCCGACTGGTTCCAGCAGGCGGTGCAGCAGCCGGGCTTTCGCGTCAGCGGCGTGCACCCCGGCACGGTGCAGCAACCCTGGGCCGTGCGGCTGACCCATGCAGTGGTCTCGGCCAATGGCCAGGCAGAGGGGCTGCTGGTCTCGCCGGTGGATCTGAAGCAGCTGCACCAGCGGCTGTTTGCGCGCCTGCCGCCGCAGGCCCGGGTGGCGGTGGTCGATGGCCGGAACCGGGTGGTGCTGCAGTCGCAGCAGCAGGAGGCGCGGGTGGGCAAGGTTGCCGTCGAGAGCGTGGCCAGGCTGGTCGACCAGCTGCGCCGGGACGCCGCGGCCGGCCGCGGCGATGCCGAGGTGCGGCAGTTCGTCGAGACCGGCTTCGACGGCTCGCGGCGGCTGTTCTCGATGCGGCCGGTGC
This sequence comes from Pseudaquabacterium pictum, assembly GCF_005403045.1. Lineage (GTDB taxonomy): Bacteria > Pseudomonadota > Gammaproteobacteria > Burkholderiales > Burkholderiaceae_C > Pseudaquabacterium > Pseudaquabacterium pictum. The sequence goes on along the minus strand of NZ_BJCL01000004.1, from coordinate 138,950 downwards.
CGCTGACCGACTGGGTGGTGGTGGCCTCGCTGCCCGAGGACGACACGCTGCAGGGCTACCGCGCCACCCGCAACCGCGCGCTGGCCGCCGCCCTGCTGATGCTGCTGTGCGCCGGGCTGGCGGCCTGGCGGGTGGGCCGGGCGATCGCCGCGCCGATGCAGGGGCTGGCCAGCGCCGCCCGCGATGTGGCCGCCGGCGACGACAGCCGCCGTGCGCAGGAGACCGGCCCGCGGGAGATGGCCGAGGTGGCGCGCGAGTTCAACCGCATGGTGGCGGCCAATGCCGCCGCCCGCGCCCAGTTGCAGGCCGGCGAGCAGCAGTACCGCACGCTGATCCAGAACCTGCCGGTGGCGGTGGTGACGCACCTGCCCGACAGCGCCATCGAGGTGTTCAATGACCGCGCCAGCAGCCTGCTGCGGCTGAGCCCGGCGCAGATGGCGGGCCGCACCGTGGCCGACCCGGCCTGGTGCTTCGTTGACGCGCAAGGGCAGCGCCTGCCGCCGCCGGCCTACCCGGTGAGCCGCCTGCTGCGCAGCCGCGAACCGCTGCCGCCGCTGCTGCTGGGCATCGCCGCTGACCTGGGCGCCGACATGCCGCCACAGGCGCACACCTGGGTGATGGTCACCGGCTACCCGCAGTTCGACGCCGGCGGCCAGTTGCAGCGGGTGATCGTTGCGTTCGTCGACGTGACCGTCGAGCGCGAGGCCGAGGCCTTGCGCCAGGCCAAGGAATCCGCCGAGGCGGCGAGTGCGGCGAAGTCGGCCTTCCTGTCACGCGTCAGCCATGAGCTGCGCACACCGCTGAATGCGATCAACGGCTTCTCCGAGCTGGTGCTGATGGACCCGCAGGTGCCGCCGGCCAGCAAGGACAAGGTGCAGCATGTGCTGCATGCCGGTCAGCACCTGCTGTCGCTGATCAACCAGGTGCTGGACCTGACCCAGGTGGAGGCCGGCCATCGGCCGGCGCTGCAGCCGGTGGCGCTGTGGCCGCTGCTGGCCGACTGCGTGGCCCTGTGCGAGCCGCTGGCCCAGGCACGGGGCGTGGCGCTGTCCCTGCCGCTGCCGCCGCAGCCGGCACCCTGGGTGCTGGCCGAGCCGACGCCGCTGCGCCAGGTGCTGATCAACCTGCTGTCCAACGCCATCAAGTACAACCGGCCCGGTGGCCGGGTGCAGGTGCAGCTGGTGCCCGCCGACGGCAGCGGCCGGCTGGCCCTGCAGGTGCAGGACACCGGGCCGGGGCTCACTGCATTGCAGCAGGCGGCGCTGTTCCAGCCTTTCAACCGCCTGGGCGCCGAGTTCAGCGGCGTGGAGGGGCATGGCCTGGGTCTGTCGATCGCCCGCATGCTGGCCCAGGCGCTGCGTGGCGACATCACGGTGCACAGCGTGGTCGGCGACGGCGCCACGTTCACGCTGCATCTGCAGCAGGTGCCCGCCGCCGGCTGACGCCGCGGCAGCCGGCCCGGCCGCCTCAGGGCCAGGCGGCCGGGTGGCTGCCCGGCGGCATCGACGGGCGGCGCCAGCGCGGTGGTGTGGCCGACAGCCAGGCGGCATGGCGCAGCGCCCGCAGCCGGCCGGGGCCGCCCTGGCCGAAGCCGCTGTCGCTGTCGTCCATCCAGACCTCGGCATCGGGCGCCCGGGCGGCGAGGCCGCTGGCGTCCTGCCCCATCGCACGCAACCAGTTGGCCACGCCAGCCAGTGTGACGCGCACCTGCCAGCTGCCGCCCTGGGTGGCCTGGCGCCACAGCGCCGCCTGGATGCCGAAGGCCAGCAGGTGGCCGGCGGTGTAGTCGAGGATCTGCACCGGCTGGGCCCTGGGGGTGGTGCTGCCTGCGGCGGCGGCCTCGGCCAGGTTGAAGCCGGTCGCTGTCTGCACCAGGGAATCGAAGCCGCGGCGGCCGGCCCAGGGGCCGCTGTCGCCATAGGCCGACAGGCTGGCCACCACGATGCCCGGGTGCCGCTGCGCCAGTGCCTCCGGGCTGAAGCCATGGCCCGCCAGCGCGCCGGGGCGGTAGCCCTGCAGGAACACATGGGCCTGGCTGGCCAGGCCCTGCAGCGCTGCGCGGCCGGCCTCGGTGCGCAGATCGATCTGGGTGGACAGCTTGCCGCGGCTGGTGTCGGCGATGGCCGCGATGTTGGTTAGGTGCGGGCCGTTGACCAGCAGCACATCCGCACCATGGGCCGCCAGGCAGCGGCCGGCCACCGGGCCGGCCAGGATGCGGGTGAGGTCCAGCACGCGCAGGCCGGTCAGCGGTTGGGCGTCGCCGTTCGGTGGGGTCGACAGCGCTGCCCAGGGGTGCGGGGGCGCGTCGCCACCGGCAATCGGCGTGATGGCCAGCACCGGCTGGCTGGCCAGCACCCGGGCCTGCGGATGGGCATCCCAATCGGCAAAGCTGCGGGCGGCGGCCACCACCCCGCCGGCATCGGCCACTGCCTGTTCGTAGTCGGTGGCGGTCCAGCCCTGCAGGGCCTGGGTGACGGCGGCGCGGTCGGTGTCGGGGCCGGGCGGCAGGCCCAGCACCTGCAAGGCGGTATCGCGGTGGTGGGCGAAGTTGGCATGCACCCGCACCCACCCTGGCTGGCCGGCGGCGCTACCGCAGGCATACAGGCCCGACAGCTTGTCCCACAGGTCGGGTGCGTGACCGTCGATGCTGAAGGCGCCTGAACACTCCACCGTGGCCTGGGCGCGGTCGACCCGCACCTGTTGTGCCTGGCCGGTGCGCCAGTGCCACAGCCAGGCAGCGGCCAGCGCCGCCGCGCCGATGCCGGCCTGTGCCGCGGTGGCGACGTCGAACGACGAAGGCAGCACCTGGCCCTGCCCCGGCAGGCTGGCCCAGGCCAGTGGCGTGGCGGGCAGTCCGGCGTCACGCCAAAGCGCGGCCAGCGCCGTCTCGGAGGGCGCGTTGGTATGCGGCAAGGATGTCTGCATGGCGTGCGCGCAGGGCCTGTGCTGAGAGGGAAGGATTGTGCGGCCTGACAGGCCCGTTTAAAAATGAACTAACGCGATATGGACGCAACAGCCCAACGGGCAACACCACGCCCTCCAAAAGCCAAGCATTGACGAAACCTGCACGATCCGGCTTGGCTGGCGTTAGTTCATAATTCTCAGCATGTCCCAACCGGCGCCGCCCCTCGCACAAGCCTTCGACCACTGGCTGGCGCACCAACGCGTGGCAGGCCGGCTTCGGCGCGGCAGCTCGGAGGCGGTGTACCGCGCGATGTGGCAGGCGCTGAGCGCCTGGTGCACCGCGCAGCGCCCCCGGCTGCGCCTGGCCGACCTGCATGGCGAGCAGCTGCTGCGTTACCTGGCCAGCCGCCACGGCCAGCAGCTGGCCGATGGCCTGCTGACGCCGCGTTACCAGCAGCGGCTGCTCAGCCTGGTGCGGCGGGTGCAGACGCACGAAGCCTGGCGCCGGCAGCAGGCATCGGCCGGGCCTGCCCAGGCCCTGGCACTGGTCCGCAGCGCACCTGCCGGGCGCGCCGCCGCGCTGCCCGCCGGCCAGCCGGCAGCGCAGTCGGAGCCACCGCTGCATCTGCTGCCGACCGCGGTGGCACAGCTGCAGGCCCTGCTCACCCAGGCCGTCGACGGCCGCTGGCAGACCAGCCGCGACCGCTGTGCCGCGGCGCTGATGTTGGGCGGCGGCCTGGGGCCGGGCGATGTGCGGGCACTGCGGCTGGATGACGCCGCGCGGCAGCCCGGCGCCAACGGCCCGCGCTGGCAGCTGGCGGTCGCAGCCAACGGCAGCGCGCCAGCGCACAGCGCACCGCTGGCCGACTGGGCCGGTGCGGTGCTCGGCGCCTGGCTGGCCCGGCGCGCGGCCGAAGGCATCGGCGGACCTTGGCTGCTGCCCTCCACGCGCAGCGGCAAGCCCTGGGGCAAGGTGGCGCAGTACGTGGCTGCGCAACGGGTGCTGGCCGATGCCGGCCTGCCCGATGCCGGTGGCGGCTCGTTCCCGCTGCGCCACAGCTTCGCGCTGCGCCAACTCCAACATGGCCATGGCGCCGACACCGTGGCCGGCTGGCTGGGGATCACCGATCCGCAGGTGATGCTGCGCTACCAGCATGTGCTGGCCGGCTGGCCCAGTGCGGCCCGCAACGAGGCCAGCAGCGCCCGGCCCTGGCCGGTCTGAGGCTCAGGCCGGCGCGGCCTCGGGGTACAGCCCGCGCATCCGGCCATGCAGCCGGGCCAGGCCCAGCAGCGCATCGATGTTCGGCGTAGTCACGCCCACACGCTGGGCGATCTCCTGCACCACCGTCACCAGCGCGTCCAGCTCGATCGGCCGGCCGGCCTCCACATCCTGCAGCATGCTGGTCTTGAAGGCGCCCAGCTTGCGGGTGACCTGGTGCCGGTCCTCGGGCGTCTGGTCGATGGCGCAACCGATCATCGCGCCCACGGTGGCCGCCTCGGCCATGGCCCGGGAGACGAAGGCGCGGGTCAGCGGGTCGTCCAGCACCTTGTCGACCGTGGCACCGGTGATCGCCGTCAGCGGGTTCATCGTCATGTTGCCCCACAGCTTGTACCAGATGTCCCGGCGCACATCGGCCGATGCCGTGGCGTCGAAACCGGCCTGCTGCAGCAGGCCCGCCAGGGCCTGCACCCGGTCGGACACACCGCCCAGCGGCTCGCCGAGGATCAGCCCCTGGCCCATCTTGTGTTCCACCAGGCCAGGCGCGGACGTGAAGGTGCTGGCATGCACCACGCAGCCGATCACCTGCGCCAGCGGCAGGGCCGCGGCGATGTGACCGCCAGGGTCGATGCTGGCCAGCGGCGCGGTGCCCAGCGCCGGTGCGCCGGCTGCAAACCACCAGGGCACGCCATTCATCGCCGGCAGCAGCAGGGTCTGCGGGCCGATCAGCGGCGCGATGCGCGCGGCCACCGCGCCCAGCGCCGGGCCCTTCACCGCGATCACCACCAGATCCTGCACGCCCAGCGTGGCCGGCTCGTCGCTGGCCTGCACCGGCGCCGTCAGCAGCGCGCCGCCCTGGCGCAGCCGCAGGCCGTGCTGCTGCAGCGCGGCCAGCGTGTCGCCACGCGCCACCGCACTGACCCTGCAGCCGCCGGCCGCCGCCAGCCGCGCGCCGATGAAGCCGCCGATGGCGCCGACGCCGTAGATGCAGACCTTCATCGCCACGCCTTACTTGGCGAACACCTGCGACATGTCGGCGAACGACTTGAATTCCAGCGCATTGCCCGACGGATCGAGGAAGAACATCGTGGCCTGCTCGCCCACCTCGCCCTTGAAGCGCACATGCGGCTCGATGATGAAACGGGTGCCGACTGCCTGCAGCTTGGCGGCCAGCGCTTCCCACTCGGCCATCGGCAGGATGGTGCCGAAGTGCCGCACCGGCACCGCGTCGCCGTCCACCTCGCCGGTGGCCGCCAGCTTGCACTCGTCGGGCGACAGGTGGGCCACCACCTGGTGGCCGTAGAAGTCGAAGTCGACCCAGCTGTCGGAACTGCGGCCCTCGGGGCAGCCCAGCAGGTCGCCATAGAAGGCGCGGGCCGCGGCGATGCTGTGGACGGGGAAGGCCAGGTGGAAGAGCGGCGTGGACATGGCGGGCAGTGGATGCGGTTGCAGTGCCCGGCATTCTGCATGGCGCCGCCAGACCGGTCTGGACTGGCCTGCACAATGCGGGCTCTCCTTTGCTGTCCGCCCACCGCCGCACCGTGACCCCGCCCGCCCCCAGCCCCGCCCAGCGCGGCATCCAGAGCATCGAGGTCGGCGGCCAGCTGCTGCGGGCCCTGGCCCATGCCGGTCGGCCGTTGCCGCTGAAGGACCTGGCCGCCGCCGCCGGCATGGCCGCGGCCAAGGCCCATCCGTACCTGGTCAGCTTCGGCAAGATCGGCCTGGTCGAGCAGGACCGCGCCAGCGGCCGCTACGGCCTGGGCCCGCTGGCGCTGCAGCTGGGGCTGATGAGCCTGCAGCAGGCCGACCCGGTGCGCATCGCCACGCCGCTGATCGAGGACCTGGCCAGCGCCAGCGGCCACACCGTGGCCATCGCGGTGTGGGGCACGCACGGCCCCACCATCGTGCGGCTGGCCGAATCGCCGGCGGCGGTGCACATCAACATGCGCCACGGCACGGTGTTCTCGATCACCGGCACCGCCTCGGGCCAGCTGTTCGCGGCCTGGCTGGGCGATGCGGCCAAGCCGCTGTACGAGGCCGAGCGCCGCGCCGCCGGCGCGCGCAGCCTGCCCAGCTGGGCGCAGTTCGTCGCCGGCACGCTGGCCGAGGTGCGCGCCCAGGGCCTGGCGCGGGCCGACGGTGGCGTGGTGGCCGGTGTCAGCGCGCTGGCCGCGCCGGTGCTGGACCACCGCGGCCAGATCATGCTGGCGCTCACTGCCATCGGCCCCTCGGCCGCCCTCGACACCCGCTGGGACGGCCCGCTGGCCGCCCTGCTGCGCCAGGCGGGCCAGGCCGCATCGGCACGGCTGGGCTGGCAGCCTGCCACCTCCGCACCCACGTCCTGAAAGCCACGCCATGCGCGCACGCCTGACCGCCCTCTTCCCGCTTGCACTGCTGGCACTGGCCAGCGCCGGCGGCCTCGCGGCCGAGCCCATCGGCGAGGTCGACACCGTCTTCAAGCTGATCGGCCCGGACCACAAGATCGTGGTCGAGGCCTACGACGATCCCGATGTGCAGGGCGTGACCTGCTATGTCTCGCGCGCCAAGACCGGCGGCATCAAGGGCGGCCTGGGCCTGGCCGAGGACAAGGCCGAGGCCAGCATCGCCTGCCGCCAGGTGGGCCCGATCCGCTTTGCCAAGCCGCTGCGCCAGCAGGACGAGATCTTCACCGAGCGCACCTCGCTGGTCTTCAAGCGGCTGCGGGTGGTGCGCATGGTGGACGCCAAGCGCAATGCCCTGGTCTACCTGACCTACAGCGACCGCGTCATCGAAGGCAGCCCGCAGAACGCGGTGACGGCGGTGTCGGTGGAACGCAGCCTGCCCATCCCGCTGCGCTAGGGCGTTGCTGGCGCAGGCGCCGCGCGCGCGGGCCGCATGCGCGGGGATCACGCCACAATCGCCGGCAGCCTGCACCAGCCGACTGGAGGAGATGGATGGACATCATCAAACGCAACCATGTGCAGCAACTGGGCGACCGTGGCCCGGTCTTGCTGTACGCGCACGGTTTCGGCTGCAACCAGGACATGTGGCGGCTGGTCACGCCGGCCTTTGCTTCCACGCACCGGCAAGTGTTGTTCGACTACGTCGGCAGCGGCAAGTCCGACTTGTCGGCCTTCGATCGCCGGCGCTATGCCAGCCTGGACGGCTATGCACAGGACCTGCTCGAGGTCTGCGATGCGCTGGGCCTGACCGCCGGCGTGACCTTCGTCGGCCACTCGGTCAGCTGCAGCATCGGCCTGCTGGCATCGATCGCACGCCCCGCGCTGTTCGATCGGCTTGTGCTGGTCGGCCCGTCGCCCTGCTTCCTCAACCATCCACCCGCCTACATGGGCGGCTTCGAGCCCGAAGATCTTGAGGGGCTGCTCGCGCTGATGGACCAGAACTACATGGGCTGGGCCCAGACCCTGGCGCCCATCGTGGCCGGACCGGCAGGCGCCGGCGCGGTGGCGGCGTCCCTGTCCGACAGCTTCTGCTCGACCGATCCGGTGGCGGCCAAGGTGTTCGCACGCGCCACGTTCTTCGCCGACAACCGGGCAGACCTGCCGCGCGTGACGCGCCCCGCGCTGATCCTGCAGAACCGCAGCGACAGCCTGGCCCCCCTGGGCGTGGGCGACTACCTGCACGCCCATCTGCGGGGCAGCCGGCTGCGGGTGCTCGACGTGGCCGGGCATTGCGCCCACCTCAGCAACCCCGACCTGGTCATCGACGCCATGCAGGACTTGCTGGCGCCAGCCTGACCCGACGATGCAGGACGACCCCAGGCCCATGCGCATGCTCGACCAACTGCCCTGCGCCGTGGTCGTCACGGACGCAGGCGGCTGCCTGCTGGACCTGAACGCCGAACTGGTGGCGCTGGTGGGCCACAGCCGGGCCCGCTGGCTGGGCGCGCCGATGAACGACCTGCTGCCGCCGGCCAGCCGCATCTTCGTCCAGACCCATGTCTGGCCGACACTGCTGCGCACGGGGCAGGTGGTCGAGATCCAGCTGCCGGTCAAGACCGAGGCCGGCGAGGCCGTGCCGGTGCTGCTGAACGGCCGCCTGGGCACGCACGACGGCGCGGCCGCCTACATCTGGACGCTGTTCCCGGCGCGCGAGCGGCACCGCTTCGAAGCCGAACTGGTCGCCCAGCGCAACCGCTCCGAGTCGGCCGTCATCGCCCTCGAAGCCAGCCAGCGCTTCACCAAGGGCATCACCGATGCCATTCCCGGACTGGTCGCCTACTGGGACCGGGCGCTGCGATGCCGCTTCGCCAACCCGGCCTACGAGGCCTGGTTCAGCAGCGCGCCGGGTGCCCTGCTCGGGTCGACGCTGCAGGACTTGCTCGGAGACGAGGTGTTCGCGCAGTACCGGCCCTGGGTGGAAGGCGTGCTGGCGGGCCAGGAGCAGCGGTTCGAACGCGAGTTGGCCCGCCCCGGGGGCAGCATCGGCCACCTCGTCGTGCACTACCTGCCTGACCTTGTCGACGGCCAGGTGGTCGGCTTCTTCGTGCATGCCAGCGACGTGACCGAGATGAAGGCCACCCAGCAGGCGCTGCAGCAGGCGCGGTTCGCGCTGGAGCGTGAACGCGATCGCTTGCACAACCTCATCGACAGCACGCGGGCCGGCACCTGGGAATGGAACGTCCAGACCGGCGAGGTCATCGTCAATGCGCGCTGGGCCGCCATCATCGGCTGGACCGCCGAGGAACTGGGACCGGTGCACAACCAGTTCCGGGCCGGGCTCGCGCATCCGGACGAACTGCCGCACACGCGGCAACTGTTGCGCGAGCACTTCGCCGGGCACAGCGATGCCTACATCGCCGACGTGCGCCTGCGCCACCGGGACGGGCACTGGATCTGGGTGGAGGACCGGGGGCGCCTCGTCTCCCGCACGCCCGACGGCCGACCCGAGTGGATGTTCGGCGTGCAGATCGACATCAGCGATCGCAAGCGCCGGGACGAGGCCCTGCGCCGCAGCGAGGCCCTGCTCAACCGCACCGGCGAGGTGGGCGGGGTCGGCGGCTGGGAGCTGGACCTGGCGACGCGCCAGCTCAGCTGGTCGCCGCAGACCCGCCGCATCCATGGCGTGCCCGACGATTTCCTGCCCGACCTGGAATCCGCCATCGCCTTCTTTGCCCCGCAGGCGCGGCCGATGATGCGCGGCGCCTTCGAGGCGGCCATCAGCGACGGCCGCCGCTGGGATGTCGAGGCACCGCTCATCCGCACCGACGGCAGCCGCATCGTCGTGCGGACGGTGGGCCAGGTCGAGCTCGACGGCGGCCGCCCCTCCCGGTTGCTGGGAGCCGTGCAGGACATCACCGAGGCGGTCGAGCACCGCCGCGCGCTGCAGGCCGCCCACCAGCGCATGGCCCTGGCGGCCGACAGCGGCGGCATTGCCGTCTTCGAGATCGACCTGGCAGCGGGCCGGCTGACGGCCGACAGCCTGCTGGTGCGCCAGTACGAGCTGCCGGCAGGCCGCGAGCATGTGCCGACCGACCTGTGGTCGCTGCACGTGCATCCCGATGACCGCGCGGCGCTGGCACGGACCGTGGAGCTGGCACTGGCACGCCAGCGCCGGCTGGAGGCGGAGTTCCGCGTCGTGCGCAGCGATGGCACGCACCACATGCGCGTGGCCGCCCGCATCACCCGCGACGACCATGGCCAGGCACTGGCGCTGGTGGGTGTCAGCTGGGACGTGACCGCCATGCAGGCGCTGAGCGCACAGCTCGCGCGGCAGCACGAGCTGATGCGGGTGACGCTGCAGTCCATCGGCGACGCGGTGATCACCACCGATGCCGCAGGCCGGGTCAGCTGGCTCAATCCGGCGGCAGAGCGCATGACCGGCTGGGCATCGGCGCAGGCGCAGGGCCGGCCGATGCCCGAGGTCTTCCACACCGTGCACGAGCAGACGCGCGAAGTGGTGCGCGACCCGGTGGCCTCGTGCCTGGCCTCGCACCGCACGGTCGACCTGGCCGACCACACCTTGTTGCTGGCGCGCAGCGGCACCGAGGTCGGCGTGCACGGCTCGGCGGCGCCCATCCTGGGCCCGCAGGACGACGTGCTGGGCGTGGTTCTGGTCTTCCACGATGTCAGCGAGCAGCGGCGCCTGCGCGGCGAACTGACCCACCGCGCCACGCACGATGCGCTGACCGGCCTGGTCAACCGCACCGAATTCGAGGCCCGGCTGCAACGCGCGCTGCGCCATGCGCAGGAAGAAGGCAGCCACCACGCACTGCTCTACATCGACCTGGACCAGTTCAAGCAGGTCAACGATGCCTGCGGCCACGCCGAGGGCGACCGGCTGCTGCAACAGGTGAGCAAGCTGCTGGCCGACGCCATCCGCGGGCGCGACACCGTGGCACGGCTGGGTGGCGATGAATTCGCCGTCATCCTGGAACACTGCAGCCACGACCAGGCCATGCAGGTGGCGCAGAAGATCCGCGAACGCGTCGACCAGTTCCGCTTCGTGCACGGCGAGCGCCGCTTCCGCGTCGGCACCAGCATCGGCCTGGTGCCGATCGACCAGCGCTGGACCAGCGTGGCGGCCCTGCAGCAGGCGGCCGACAGCGCCTGCTACGCCGCCAAGGAGGCCGGCCGCAACCGGGTGCACGCCTGGTTCGACAGCGATGCCGAGCTGCAGGCCCGCCAGGCCCAGGGGCAGTGGTCCAGGCGCATCGAGCGCGCGCTCGACGACACCGGCTTCCTGCTCCATGCGCAGCGCATCCAGACATGGAAGGGCGCGCAGCCAGGCCTGCGGGCCGAGGTGCTGCTGCGCATGGACAACGGCGACGGCTCGGTCACGCTGCCCGGGCTGTTCCTGCCGGCTGCGGAGCGCCTGCACCTGGCCACCCGCATCGACCGCTGGGTGCTGGAGGCGCTGGTGCTGCGGCTGTGCGCGCTGCCGTCGCTGGCCATGATCGACCGCCTCAGCGTGAACCTGTCAGGCCGCTCGGTGGGCGACCACGCCTTCCACGCCTGGATGGCCGACCTGCTGGACCGCGCCGGCCCGGCCATCTGCCGCTGCATCGGCCTGGAGATCACCGAGACCGCGGCCGTGGCCCAGCTGGCCGACGCGACGCAGTTCATCGCGCACATGCGTTCGCGTGGCGTCCAGGTGGCGCTGGAGGACTTTGGCGGCGCGGGCTCGTCCTTCGGCCACCTGAAGAGCCTGCCGGTCGATGTGCTGAAGATCGACGGCCAGTTCGTGGTCGACTTGCTGGAGGACCCGCTGGACGACGCGGCCGTGCGCTGCTTCGTCGACGTGGCGCGCGTGGTTGGCATGACCACCGTGGCCGAGCACGTGGAGCGAGACGACGTGCGCCTGCGCCTGCTCGAACTGGGCGTGGATGCCGCCCAGGGCAACCTGATCCACCGGCCGGAGCCGCTCGATGGCCTGCTGTCGCCGTTGATGCCGGCCGGCGCCTGAGCTGCCCGGTCTGCCAAAGGCGTGCACGCGGGGCCAGAATCGCGCCCCATGGACGCATTGGACGACGAACGCCGCCTGGTCGCGCTGAACGCGCTGGCGGTGCTGGACACGCCCCCCGAGCCGGTGTTCGACGCCATCACCGCGCTGGCGGCGCAGGTGTGCGAGGTGCCGATCGCGCTGGTGTCGCTGGTCGACGTGGACCGCCAGTGGTTCAAGTCCAACATCGGGCTGCCCGGCGTCACCCAGACGCCGCGCGAGGTGGCCTTCTGCCACCATGCCATCGAGCAGACTGCCGTGCTGGAGGTGACCGACGCCCAGGCCGACCCACGCTTCTGCGACAACCCGCTGGTGACCGGCCGGCCGGACATCCGCTTCTACGCCGGCGCGCCCATCGAGGTGGCCGGCGGCCACCGCATCGGCACGGTGTGCGTGATCGACCGCCAGCCGCGGCAGCTGACGCCCGGCCAGCGCAGCGTGCTGGTCGGCCTGGCCCACATCGCCAGCCTGGCGCTGGCCGACCGGCGTACCCGCCTGGAAGCGGTGCAGGCGCTGGCCACCAGCGAGGCCCGCTACCGCGCCATCGTGGAGGATCAGAGCGAACTGATCTCGGTGGCCGACCCGGACGGCACCTTGCGCTTCGTCAACGCGGCCTATGCGCACCACTTCGGCCTGGCGCCGCAGGACATGGCGGGCCGCAACCTGCTCGACTTCGTCGCCGATGCCGATCGTCCCGCGGTTGCCATGCACCTGGCCGCGACACGGCAGAGCCGGGCGGCGGCGTCCGGCGTCAACCGCATGCGCTCCGCGGCGGGCGAGGCGCGCTGGGTGTCGTGGGTCAACCGCCCTCTGCTCGGGGCCGACGGCGAGGTGCAGGCGATCCAGTCGGTGGGCCGGGACATCACCGAGCAGCGCCTGGCCGAAGACGGCCTGCGCACGGCCGTGGCCGAGCGCGAGACGCTGCTCAAGGAGGTCTACCACCGCGTCAAGAACAACCTGCAGATGGTGCAGAGCCTGCTCAGCCTGCAGCAGCGCGGCCTGGCCGATCCGCAGGCACAGCGCGCTCTGCAGGACAGCTCGCGCCGCGTCCGGGCCATGGCCATGGTGCACGAGCGGCTGTACCAGGCCGGCGACCTGGGCTCGTTGCCGCTGCGCGGGTACACGGCCGATCTGCTGCGGCAGATCGACGAAGCCACCGGCGCGTCACGGCACGGCGTGTCGCTGCAGGCCGAGGTGCTGGACCTGCACTGCCAGCCCGACAGCGCCATTCCATACGGCCTCATCCTGACCGAACTCGTGACCAATGCGATGGAGCACGCGTTCATCGGCCGGACCACCGGCCGGGTGCAGATCGAGCTGACGCTGCAGGACGGTGTGCCGGTGCTGTCGATCGCCGACGATGGCCTGGGCCTGCCGGCGGGCTTCGATGTCCAGGCGCCGTCCTCGATGGGCCTGCAGCTGGCCAGCGCCCTGGTGACGCAACTCGGCGGTCGGCTGCAAGCGACATCGGCCCCGGGCGCGCGGTTCAGCGCTGCCCTGCCGAGGCTGGTGGCCGCGCCGCAGCCGGTGGTCAGCCCGCTGCAGGCAAGGTGACGGTGACCGTGGTGCCGACGCGGGCCTGACTCGTCAACCGCAGCGTGCCGTTCATCTCGGCCACCAGTGCCTTGCAGATCACCATCCCGAGACCGGTGCCCTCCACGCGCGTGCGCTCGGCACCCAGGCGGTCGAAGGGCTGAAACAGGCGCTCCAGCTGCTGCGGCGTCATGCCGATCCCGGTGTCCTGCACGGTGATGGTCACGCCACCGGTGGCATCGGCCTGCGCCGCCACCTGCACCTGGCCGCCCTGCCGGTTGTACTTGATGGCGTTGGATCCCAGGTTCAACAACACCTGGCGCAGGCGCTGCGCATCGGCCAGCACCTGCAGGCCGGCGGGGACAGCGGCCGACAGCGTGATGCCATGCGACTGCGCCAGACCTTCGAGCAGCATGCGGGTGTCCTCGACGGCGCGGACCACCGGCGTGGGCTGCAGATCCAGCTGCAGCGAGCCCTGCGAGGCGCGGTTCAGATCGAGCAGGTCCGTCACCAGGCCGAGCAGATGTTCGCCAGCGCTGCGGATGTGGTCGACGTAGAGCCGCAGCTGCTGGGGTTCGAGCGCCGCGTTGCCCATCTGCATCAGCTGCGCGAAGCCGATCACCGCATTGAGCGGCGTGCGCATCTCGTGGCTGACGCGTGACAGGAACTCGCTCTTGTGCGCGCTGGCCAGCTCGCTGGCTTCGCGGCGCATGCGCTCCTGCGCCAGTTCGGCCAGGTGCTCGGCGGCCTGCTTCTGCTCGCTCAGGTCGTGCACCTGGTAGAGGTGGCAGGTCGCATTCGGGCCGTCGTTGAGCTGGGAGACGCTGACCAGCGTCCACACCGGCTCCTGCGGTGCCGGCCGGAGGTAGCGCTTCTCGAACTGCACCACCAGGGCCTGGCCCGCCGCCAGCTCGTGCAGGCGCCGGGCCTCGTGCTCGCGGTCGGCCGCGAAGGTGAGGTCGACCTGGCTGCCGCTCTGCAGCTGTTCGCGCGGCAGCCGCAGCAGGCGGCACAGCGCATCGTTGACCTGGAGGAAGCGGCCGTCGAAGGACACCAGCGCCATGCCCAGCGGCGCCAGGTCGAAGGCACTGCGGAAACGTTCCTCGCTGGCGCGCAGCTGGGCTTCGTGCGCCAGGCGCTCGGTCGCGTCGCGCAGCACCAGCACCGCCCCCAGCGGCTGGCCATCGTCCGTGCGGACGGGGCCGGCGCTGTTGTCCACCACCCGCTCGGAGCCTTCCCGGCGCTGCAGCCGCCGGCCATGCGCGACCGGCCTGGGCCGGCCCTCCGCGATGACGCCGCGCACCAGGGCCGACGCGGCCTCTGCCAGCCCGTCGTCGCTGCCTTGCAGCTGGACGACGTCTTCCACCTGGCGCCCGGCGGCATCTTCGCTGGGCCAGCCCGTCAGGCTCTCGGCGGCCGGGTTCAGGAACCGGATCCGCCCCTCCAGATCGGTGACCACCACGCCATCGGCCACGCACTGCAAGGTGTTGGCAAACCAGCGGTCGGCCTCGCGCAGCTGCCGTTCCAGCCGCGCCTTGGTCAGCGCCACTTCGATGCCTGCCCGCAGCTCCTTGAGCTGGTACGGCTTCGTGAGGTAGCCATAGGGTGCCGTGCGGGCCGCGCGCTGCACGGTGTCGGCATCGCTGTGCGAAGTGAGGAAGATCAGGGGCGTTGGCCGCTCGCGCTGGATCTGTTCGGCCGCCTGGATGCCATCGCCCGGCCCCTGCAGGCGCACATCCATCAGCACCAGGCTCGGTCGGTGTTCTTGCACCGCAGCCACCGCCTCGGCGGCACTGCCTGCGATGCCGGCCACCAGGTAGCCCAGGTCCTGGAGCTGGAGCTTGAGATCCAGCGCAACGATGGCTTCGTCTTCGACGATCAGGATGGACGGGTTCACAGGTGGGTCAGTCGTGGTCGGGCTTGGCGAACGCAGGCATGGCCGTGGTGAAGACGGCGCCGCCGTCATTGTGCGCCGTGAGCTTGCCGCCCAGCTGCGCGGCGAGGCTGGCGGCCAGCTGCAGGCCCATGGACGCATCGGCGCCGAGCGTGAAGCCTGCGGGGAGACCGGCGCCATCGTCCTGCAGCGTCAGGCGCAGGCCGCGGTCGGCGCGCTCCACCGTCAGCTGCACGGTGCCGCCGGCGCCGGTGGCGAAGCCATGCTTCAGGCTGTTGCTCACCAGTTCGTTGACCAGCAGGCCGTAGGGGATGGCGGCCTCGATCCGGGCCTCGAACACCACCACATCGGCCTGCAACCGCACCCCGCGGGCGCTGGCACCCAGCGTCTCGTCCAGGTACTGCAGCAGCTCCAGCGTGTAGTCGCGCAGGGACACGGCCTCCAGCGATGCCGACTGGTAGAGCCGCTCATGCACCAGCGCCATCGCCCGGACGCGGCTGGCGCTCTCGTCCAGCGCCTCCTGGGCCGCGCGGTCGGCCAGGTTGCGGCGCTGCAGGCGCAGCAGGCTCTGGATGACCTGCAGGTTGTTCTTCACCCGGTGGTAGACCTCGCGCAGCAGGGTCTCGCGCTCCTGCAGGGCGGCATCCAGCCGGCGGCGCTGCGCGAAGCGTTCGGTGATGTCCAGGCTGGCGGCATAGAGCCCGGCGACACGGCCGCTGGCGTCGCGTTCGGGCACCAGCAGGGTGGCCAGTGCCCGATGACCGCGTGCGTCGGTCTCCTCGATCTCGAGGTTCTGCGCCTCGCCCTGCAGCGCCAGCGCGATGGCCGATGCCAGCGGGTCCGTCGCGGCGTGCCCGGTCAGCGCTTCGTGCGTGTGCCCCAGGATGCGCTCGCGCGGCAGGCCGAGATCCTGGCACTGCGTGCGGTTGGCGAAGCGGTAGCGCAGCGACGTGTCGAAGTAGGCGATGCGCAGCGGCAGGTTGTCGGTGAGGGTGCGCAAGAAGGCTTCGCTGCGCTCGGCGTCGACACGCGCATCGACCAGCGCCTGCTGCACTTCTTCGCGGCGACGGATGGTGCGTGACATGCCGAAGGCGCCGGCGAAGAAGGCCACCGACACCAGCCCGAGCAGCACGCCATGCCAGGCCACCCGCTGGCGCCAGGCTGCCAGCGCGTCGGTCAGGGAGATGCCGGCCGAGATGACCAGCGGGAAGTCGCGCACGGTGCGGTAGCTGTAGAGGCGCTCGGTGCCATCGCGCACCACGACCTGCTGCACGGTGTCGTTCGGTGCGCGCGGCAGGTGCTGCGTGAACATGGGCGCGTCGCCCCAATTGCGCAGCGGCAGGGCGTCGTTGCGCGGCGCCGTGGCCAGCAGCCAGCCGTCGCGTGTGAAGAGCGTGGCAAAGCCGTTGTTGCGGGTGTCGGCCGTGTCCAGCAGGCGCTGCAATGGCTGCAGGTCGAGCTGCGCCTGCCAGGCCACGCCGTCCGCGCCGGATGCCGGCGGCACGCGTTTGCCGATCGCCAGGCGCCAGCGGCCGTCGGCATCCCGCCGCAGGCGGTCGACCTGGAGCACGCCGGCGCGGCCTTGTTCCAGGCGTGTGCGCCATGCAGCGTCGGTGCCGGCGCCCACCCCGGCCGGACCTGCCGAGTGCAGGAAGCCGTCGGACGGGAGCACGCCGCGTGCGGGGGCCGGGTTCTGCGCCAGAAGGTCCAGCTCGGCATCGGCGCGCCGGAACAGCTGGTGTGCGGTCTCTTCCAGCAGACGCACCAGCGCCGCAGTCTGGCCACGGGCGGTCTGGACGGCCTGCATCCGTTCCCGGTACAGGTCGTAGGCGGCCGACCCGATCAGGGTCAGGCAGGCGAGGCTGGCGATGGCATACGGTTGGAGTCGCGGGCGCAGGATCATCGGCAGTCGGGCTCTGCCCGCATCACGGCACCGTGTCCATCGGCAGCGCCGGATCGGCCGCCCACTCCTGCAGTGAGCCGTCGTACACCGCCACGTTGGCGTGGCCCGCCAGCGTCAGCGCCATCGCATCCACCGTGGCCGCGATGCCGCCGCCGCAATAACACAGCACCCGTGCGGCGCCCAGCGCGCCGACACCGTCCAGCGCCGTGCGCAGCTGCTCGGCCGGCAGGAAGCGGCCGTGGCCATCCAGCAGCGCGCTGTAGGGCAGGTTCACGCTGCCCAGGATGTGGCCCGGCCGGCCGTAGTGGATGGGCGCGGTGCCGGCATGCAGTGCCTCGGACAGCGCATTGAGCGTGCACACCCGCTGGTTGCCGATGGCCAGCAGCAGGTCCTGCTTGTCGGCCCAGCGTGCCGGCTGCGGGCGCGGTGTCCACGGTGCCGCCGGCGGGTAGGTGCTGGCATCGGTGACGACGGGCCGGCCTTCGGCACGCCACAGCGGCAGGCCGCCATCGAGCACCTGCGCCGCCACGCCGATGGACTGCAGCAGCCACCACACCCGCGTGGCCCACATGGCGTTGGTGCTGCTGTAGAGCACGCAGTCGTCGCCGTCGCCCAGCCCGGCCGCGGCAAAGGCAGCGGCCAGCCGCGCCGGCCCTGGCTGGGTGAAACGCAGCGGCGAGGCGGTGTCCGACAGCGCGGCCTGCAGATCGATGTGGGCGGCGCCGGGGATGTGGGCGGCCAGGTAGTCGGCCCGGCCGCTTTCCACCGCCCAGGGCCCGGGCGTGGCCGGGCGCAGGTGGGTGGTGACGTCGAACAGCCGCAGCGGCCGGCCACCGGGCGCCGCGGCCAGGCGGTCGGCCAGGGCCTGGGTGCTGATCAGCGGATGCATCGCGACCTCACCAGGCCAGCGTGGCCTGCTTCGGCCGCAGCTTGGCGCCGCGCTGCACGCCGGGTGCGGCCAGCGCGGCATCCAGCTGCTTCAGCCGCGGAAAGGCCTGGAACAGCCCGGCCACGTCCAGCGCCTTCAGCGCCTGCGGCTGCGCACACTGGAAGCGGAAGCCCGCCTCCAGGTCGGCATGACCGCTGCCGGCGGCGGCCGGTGCCGCGGCGGTGGTGGCTGCGGCCGTGGCCGCCAGCAGGGCCGGGGCGATGACGTCGGACGCCAGATCCACGCCCTGCAGCTGGCACTGGGCCGCGGCGGCCGGCACCAGCAGCGTGCCGGCGTTGCGCAGCCGCTGGGCCATGGCCTGCACCGCCTTGCGCTCGGCCTCGGTGCGCGGGCCGCGCTCGAAGCCCAGCAGGTTGTCCAGCGGGCTGTCGAGGCTGACGGTCAGGCTGTTGCCGTCGACCACCACCTGCAGCGCGGCCACGCCATGCTGGTGGGCGCCGGCGGCCTGGGCGGCGCCCACCAGCAGGGCGGACAGGGCCAGCGCCAGGGCAGCGTGGCGGCGGATGCGGCGGGGGGTCATGCGGGGCCTCCTGATCGAATGGGCACGCGCACCGGCTTGCCGCGCACCGGCGGCGCACAGTCCTGGCAGCAGCCGTAGAGCGTGAGCTCATGCGCCTCGACCAGGAAGCCGGCCGGTGCCATGTGCGCCATGTCGCCCGGGCAGTGGTGCACGTCGAACACCCGCTGGCAGCGGGTGCACTGGAAGTGGTGGTGGTGGGCCTGGCGCGCCGGCTCGTAGCGGGCGCTGTCGCCGGGCAGCGTCACCTGCTGGATCTCGCCGGCCTCGACCAGCAGCTTCAGGTTGCGGTAGACGGTGGCCAGGCCCAGGCCGGCCACGGCCGCCTGCGAGGCGGCCAGCACTTCCTGCGGCGACAGCGGGCGCTGTGCAGCGTCGATGGCGGCGCGGATGGCGCTGCGCTGGCGGGTCGATCGTTCCATGGGCAGCAGTGTGCAACAGCCCTGCATGGTACGATATTGAGAAAGCGATTTCATCAAGACAGGCCCCGCGTGTCACGTCCAGCGGCTTCGGCCACGCCCGCGGCCCATGTGCACACCCATGCGCATGCCCATGGGCCCGGCCAAGGCGACCACCACCACCCTCCTGCGCCCGCGGCTGCCCCGCTGCGCGCCATGCTGCCCAGCCTGCTGATGGCCGGCGTCGGCACCCGCCTGCTCGGCGTGGCCGGCCTGCTGGCCCTGCTGTGGCTGGCCGTGGCCTGGGCCCTGGGCGAACCCGCATGATCACGCTGGACAACGTCACCCTCTGCTACCGCGACCGCCCTGCGGTGCACCACCTCAGCGGCCAGTTCGCGCCGGGCAGCCTGACGGCCATCGTCGGCCCCAACGGCGCCGGCAAGAGCACGCTGCTGGGCGGGCTGATGGGCCGCATCGCGCCCAGCACCGGCCGCATCGGCCTGCCCGCCGGCCTGGCCGGCCGCATCGCCTACCTGCCTCAGCAGGCCGACATCGACCGCAGTTTTCCGGTGAGCGTGCTGGATGTGGTGATGCTGGGCCACTGGGGCCGGCTGGGTGCCTGGCGTGCCGGCGGCGCCGCGCACCGCACCCAGGCACTGGAGGCCCTGGCCGCCGTGGGCCTGGCCGGCGTGGAGCGGCGGGCCATCGGCGAGCTGTCGGCCGGGCAGTTCCAGCGGGTGCTGTTCGCCCGCTTGCTGCTGCAGGACGCGCCGGTACTCCTGCTGGACGAACCATTCAACGCCATCGACGAGCGCACCACCGCCGATCTGCTGACCCTGCTGCACCGCTGGCATGCCGAGGGCCGCACCGTGGTGGCGGTGCTGCACGACCTGGCCCAGGTGCGGGCGCATTTCCCGCACACCCTGCTGCTGGCCCGCGAACCCATCGCCTGGGGCGCCACCACCGAGGTGCTGCAGCCGCAGCACCTGCAGCGCGCCCGCCTGCAGGCCGAGCACTGGGAGGCGCAGGCGCCCTGGTGCGAGGCGCCCGGCAGCGCAGCCGCCCTCCCCGGCCCGCGGATCGCCGCATGATGCTGGGCGCGGCTGTCCATGGGGCGCTGGTCCAGCCCTTCATCGAGTTCGGCTTCATGCGCCGGGCCCTGGTGGCCTGCCTGGCCCTGGGCCTGAGCTGCGGCCCGGTGGGCACGCTGCTGGTGCTGCGCCGCATGAGCCTGGCCGGCGATGCGATGGCCCATGCCCTGCTGCCTGGCGCGGCGGTGGCCTTCCTGCTGGTGGGTCTGAGCCTGCCGGCGATGAGCCTGGGCGCCTTCATCGCCGCGCTGGCGGTGGCCGCGCTGGCCGGCGGCGTGGCCCGCTTCACCGCCCAGCGTGAAGACGCCAGCCTGGCCGGCTTCTACCTGATCGCGCTGGCCGCCGGGGTGATGCTGATCTCGCTGCGCGGCAACAGCGTCGACCTGATGCGGGTGCTGTTCGGCAGCATCCTGGCGGTGGACGACGCGGCGCTGCTGCTGGTGGCCGGCGTGTCCAGCGCCAGCCTGCTGGTGCTGGCCCTGGTGTGGCGGCCGCTGCTGGTGGAGTGCTTCGACCCCGGCTTCCTGCGCGCGGTGGGCGGCCATGGCGGTCTGCACCACCAGCTGTTCCTGGTGCTGCTGGTGGCCAACCTGGTGGCGGGCTTCCAGGCCCTGGGCACGCTGATGGCCGTGGGCCTGCTGATGCTGCCGGCCATCGCCGCGCGCTGCTGGGCGCACAGCGTGGCCCGGCTGTCGGCCATCGCCTGCGGCATTGCCGCGGCCTGCGGCTACGGCGGGCTGCTGCTGTCTTACCACTTCGGCCTGCCCTCGGGCCCGGCCATCGTGCTGCTGGCCGGCGCGGTGTACCTGGTCTCGCTGTGCATCGGCACGCGTGACAGCCTGCGCACCCGCTTCTTCACCGCCCACCGCCACCGCGCCGCATGACCCCGTTGCTGACCCGCCGCCAGGCCCTGATCGCCTGCGCCCTGCCCGCCTTCGCCACGGTTGCCAGGGCTGCCGAGCCGCTGAAGGTGGTGGCCAGCTTCAGCCTGCTGGCCGACATGGTGGCGCAGGTGGGCGGCGACGCCGTGTCGGTGCATGCCCTGGTGGGCCCGGATGCCGACGCCCATGCCTTCACCCCGGCGCCGGCCGATGCGCAGCGGCTGGCCAAGGCCGACCTGATCGTCGTCAACGGCCTGGGCTTCGAGGGCTGGATCGACCGGCTGGTGCGGGCCTCCGGCAGCAAGGCGCCGGTGGTGGTGGCCAGCCAGGGCATCAACGTGCGGCGCATCGGCAAGACCACCGATCCACATGCCTGGCAGAGCCTGGAGGCGGCGCAGCGCTATGTGGAGAACATCCGCGCCGCGCTGGTGGCGGCACGGCCGGCCCAGGCCGGCGCCATCAATGCCCGCGCCGCCGACTACACCACCCGCCTGGCCACGCTGGACGCCAGCGTGCGCGGCCGGCTGGCCGCCATCCCGCCGGGCGAGCGCAAGCTGGTCACCTCGCACGATGCCTTCGGCTACATGGCCGATGCCTGGGGCCTGGACATGCGCGCCGCCCAGGGCTGGACCACCGCGGGCGAGGCCTCGGCCGCCGACGTGGCGCGGCTGATCCGCCAGCTGAAGGCGCAGAAGGTGCGTGCGCTGTTCGTCGAGAACATCAGCGATCCGCGGCTGGTCGAGCGCATCGCCCGCGAGGCCGGCGCCACCGTGGGCGGCACGCTGTACAGCGACGCGCTGTCGCCGCCCGGCAGCCGCGCCGACACCTACCTGAAGCTGATGGCGCACAACGCCGACACGCTGCTGGCGGCGTTGACGGCCGGCCGCTGAGCCGGCCCTGGGCAGTTGACCTGCCAGCAGGCGCCTTGCCTGGCAGGTGCAGCACGGTGCTGGTGGTCTGAGCCTGGCTTGTGCGCGGCGGTGGCCCAGACGTTGACTGCAGCTTGCAGGCGACAGCTTTCTTGAAGGCCAACTGCGCTGGTCGATGCGTGCATTCGACCCATTCCTGCCCGTCAAGCTTCTCCGAAGCAGCTCCGACGCTCGGACCCACTTTTTCGGGTTCAACGTCTCCGAAGCGGCCGTTCGTGACCTCACAGACCGGGCCAGTTCCGGTCGTACACGGCCAGCCGCTTCAGAGTATCTCGCCTGGTCGGTACTAACGCCGGCGGCGGCATTGCGGTAACCACCCGAAGGTAGGCATCCGCAAGTTGGCACTAGTAGATTGGCGCCCGACAGGGCGATTGCGACGTCGTGCGCAGCTTGAGACCTTCCGAGCTCACCACCTCAGGAGCCTCGCGTGCAAGCCGTCGGCCGAACGCCTCAGAGGGCGCCGGACGGCGCCCCGCCGCACTACGAACGCCACCGCCCTAAGCAGACCACGCTGTACCGCCTGGTGCAGAAGCACGCGGCCGGCTTCATTGCGCACACTGAGGCCTGTAGGCTCGGGGGCGGTAGCCGGAGAGCATGCGATATTGCCGAGGCAGCGCTTCAAGTCGTGAAAGGTAAGGCAGGCTGAAATTGAGCCGAACCTGCACATTTGCCCCGAAAGCGTCCAGGTTCTTTGTCCCGAGCAGACCTTTTCAGCGTCGCTTGACCCACCGCCTGAGCCGTCGGCTTTGCCTTGATGCCGCCCCGGGCGGCAGGCGGCACCAGGCGGGGGAATGCGCGGCGAGTTCGTTCAACACGGGATGCCTGAGCGGCGGGCCGCTTCGGCGGCTATGCTGACTTGACCTTGACCTAAGACTCACGCAATGAACTTTGCCATCGAAGATTGCAATCTGAAGGTTATCCGGGACTTCTGGGGCGGGCGGGCGACGTTGGCCTGCGGGATGACCTACCGACAGTTGCTCGAGACACCGCCGCAGGAGTTTCTTGAACGGCCGGAATTGCTCGACTGGCTGCTTCCGGTCGACTTCCCCGCATCGAAGACGAATGGTGGCCCGCCCAGCATTACCGCTGCTCAAGCAGCGACCCTCTGGACTGACTCTGAGGTGTCGATTTGCTGCAAAACCATCTTTCTGCACTGGATGGACATCAATGGCTTTGCCCATGACTCGGAGGGTTGGGTTTACACGAACAGGCATGCCTATGGCGCGGCGTATGAGCTGCATCGCCAACTCCTGGACAAGCCCGAGCGAATTGCACGGGCCTTGCGAATGCTCGTCTGGTCCGGCCTGAAAGGGTGGGAAAGCCACGAGCCTGACCGTGCGCCGACATCCTTCGCGCTCGGGCTCTACAGTTGGGGCATCAACCATTGGACGCCCAAGCACAACAAGCGGACCTCACCACCGCCGGAGTGGGACGCCGCCCTGGAAACAAGCCTGCGCTGAGGCCTTGCCTTGGGCTGCGGGAGGCGACGCGCGCTTGCTAGACATCAAGTGTCCGCCTCTGACCGCCGCACCAGACGTCAGCGGTTGGCCGGTTGCAGGCACCGGCGAGCGGCGCCTCTGGAACGTCGTCGAGCCGGCGGCACCATCCCCAAACATGCTCCCAACTTGAAGCTGAAGCGCCCGCAAGCGTGACGCGTTGATTCACCCCCAGCCGGCGCTGGCCTGCACCCGCCCGGCCTTGTCGACCACCACCACGTCCACGCCCCAGCGGCGCGCCTGCGCCAGCGCCTGGGCTGGCGTGCCCATGAACAGCACCTTGGTCAGCGCATCGGCCAGCGTGGTGCTGGGCGCGGCCACCACCGCCGCCGCCAGGTGCGGCGGCGATCGGCCGCTGCGCGGATCGAGGATGTGGTGGTCACGGTGGCTGGCGCCGAAGCGCAGCGTGGCATCGGTCGACACCGCGATGCCGCGGCCGCCAGCCTGCAGTTGGCGCAGCAGCCGGGCGCTGTCACGCGGGTCGGCCAGGCCCAGCTGCCACGGCTGGCCATCCGGTGACTGGCCCAGCGGCGCCCATTCGCCGGTGTCCAGCAGCGCGTGGCCGATGCCGTGCTGCTGCAGCACCTGCCGCGCCAGGTCGGCCGCGTAGCCCTGGGCAATGCCGTTGAGGGTGACCGCCATGTCCGGCCGCACCAAGCGGATGCGCCGAGGCGCCACCTGCAGCGCGCGCCAGTCCACCCGGGCACGCGCTGCGGCCAGCTCGGCTGGCGTCGGCACGCGGCCGGCGCCGCTGGCCTGCTGCCAGGCGGCCCACAGCGGCTGCACCGTCACGTCGAAGGCGCCCTGGCAGCGCGCCGACACCGCCTGCGCCTGCCGCAGCAGGTCGACCAGCGCCGGGTCGGGATCGTCGAGCTGGCCGTCGTGGTTCAGCCGGCACAGCGCGCTGGCAGGATTGAACAGGCTGCACTGCGCCTCCAGGTGGCGCAGACGGGCCACGGCGGTATCCAGCGCGGCATCGGCCCGGCCGCCATCGGCATGGCCGGCGCGCAGCCACAGCGTGGTGCCGAAGCCCAGCAACGCGCGCTCGCGCCACTGCAGGCCGGTGGCCGCCATCCCCAGGCCGGCACCCAGGGCCGCACCGAGACCGAAGGCGCAGCGCAGCCACTGGCGCCGGGTGCCGCTCACCGCACCACCCCGATCGGGATCACCCGCCGCGCCTGCTGCAACAGCGGCAGGCACTGCTGCGCGTCCTGGTGGATGGCCACGCAGTCCAGGCACTGGAAGCACTCGGCGTACTGCACCTGGCCGGCCGGGGTGATGGCCTGGTAGCCGCAGCGGTGGCGGCAGGTCTGGCAGGGCGTGCCGCACTCGGCCCGCCGCGGGATCCAGGCCCAGCGCCGCAGCCCGTCCAGCAGCGCCAACGCCGCGCCCAGCGGGCACAGGTAGCGGCAGTAGCCGCGGAACACCAGCACGCTGGCGCCCACGCAGGCCAGCGCCCAGGCCACGTAGGGCCAGTCGCGCTGGAAGGTCTGGCTGATCGCGGTCTTGAACGGCTCCACCTCCACCGCGGTGTCGGTCCAGCCGGCGGCCAACGCGGCGCCGCTGCACAGCACGGCCAGCACGCCGTATTTCAACCACTTCAACCGCTGGTCCAGCCGGCGGTGCAGCGGGCGCTGGCGCAGGCCCAGCCGGCGCGCCAGCTGGCTGGCCAGCTCCTGCAGCGCGCCGAAGGGGCAGAGCCAGCCGCAGAACGTGCCGCGCCCCCACACCAGCAGCGTGACGCCGGTGAAGGCCCACAGCAACAGGGCCACCGGGTCGGTGAGCAGGAAGTCCAGCGCGCGGCCGGCCACGCCGGCCTCGATGGCGGCGGTGACCGAGACGATGGTGAGCTGCCCCTGCGCCCACCAGCCGATGAAGCCCAGCGTGAACAGCAGGTAGCCGGTGCGGAAGACCGCCAGCCGGCCCGGCCGCGCGGTCAGCCAGCGCTGGCGGGCCAGCGCCACCACCAGCACCACCAGGCCGGTGGCCAGGATCGCCAGATCGACCGTGCGCCGCGCCCAGCCGGCCTGCCAGGCCGGCCGCTCGGGCTGCGGCCGCCAGGTGGCCACCTCGGGCACCGCGAAGGGCCGCTGCACCGCCACCTGCACGGCGCTGCCCGGCTCGGTGCCGCCACGCTGCACCGCCAGCAGCAGGTCCAGCGGCTGCTCGGCATCCAGCCGGGTGCCATCGGCCGCCGGGGCGACGGTGAACAGCCGCGGCACCGCATCGCGGGGCACGCCCGAGCGGCTGCCCGACAAGGCCATGCCGCCGGTCCAGGCCAGCGGCTGCAGCGTGAACAGCCGGCCCTGCTGGCGCAGCTGCAGCACCGCGGCGCGCGCGGCATCGGGTGCGGCGCTCGCCGCCACCGGATAGCGGCCGCCGTCCAGCAGCAGCAGCACGGTGTGGCCCTGCTGGCGGGCGGCGCGCACCTGCTGCCAGCCTGCCGCATCGAACAGGTTGCGCCCCGCTTGCGGCAGGCCGGCCAGGGCGATCCACAGGTCCACCGCCGGGCCGTCGGGCCAGCTGCGGCCGCCGGGGTCACGCCAGGCGGCCGGGCCGTTGTCGAAGGCGGCCTGCACCTGCCGGTTGCTCAGCCGCCAGGGCTGCACCAGGCCCAGGCGCACCAGCTCGTTCCAGCCGGTCTTGCGGTAGCGGTCGTCGGGACCGCGGGGGGGCGACGCGGCAGGCTGGCCGCTGTCGGCCTGGGCGCGCAGCCGCGCCAGCTGCGCGGCCGATTCCAGCACCGCACGGTCGATCGCCAGGGCCGAGACGGTGCCGGTCAGCACGCCGTGCAGCGCGGCGCTGGTGTCGGTGACCTGGCGCTGGGCCGACGCGCTGAGCACCTGGATGTCCTGCTGCAGCGACAGGCCCTTGTACTGCTGCGCAAACGCCGCCAGCACCGCCGTGCCCTGGGGCGAGGTGAACAGCGGCTCGGCATGCGACAGCAGCCGCACGTCGAGGAACACGCCGTCGCGGTCCAGCAGCACCAGCATGTTGACCGGCCGGCCGCCGTAGCCGGCTACCGGCTCCAGGTCGATGGTCTCGAACACATGACCCTGCAGGGTCAGGGCCGCACCCTCGCGACGAAACACCGGCCAGGCCGGCAGGCTGGGGCTGCGCTCACCCAGCACCAGCGGCGGTGGCAGCAGCGCCTGCAGCGCGTTGCGGTCCAGCGTGCCGGCGCCGGCAGGCAGGCCCAGCAGACCCAGCCAGGCGGCCAGCAGCCAGCATGCCAGCCGCCAGCGCAGGCCGCGCGGGCAGGTGGTGGGGGTGGCGGACAGCAGGCTTGCCAAGGTCGCCGCAGCATAGGCCCGGCGCCAGCCCGGGCCGTGTCACCCAGGGGCCGCCTGGTGCCAAGGGTTTCCCTGCCCGTTTTGGCAGCAAGGCTCTTGACAGCCAGCGTTGGCGCGGCCCGGCGGCCGGCCGTTCAGGCTTGCCCACAGGCTTATCCACAGCATCGGTGGACAAGCTGGCGGCACGGTTCAGGCCGTGGGCGGCGCCACCGGCAGCGGGCCCCGGGGGTTCAGCGCCGCCCACAGCACCATGTCGCAGAGCTGGCCATCGACATCGCGCTCGTGCCGGCGCAGCACGCCCTCGCGCTGCAGCAGGCCCAGGCTGTCGGCAAAGTGCAGCGCCCGGGTGTTGCGGGCGTCGCTCATCGCCTCGATGCGCTCGAAACCCAGGTCGAAACACAGCCCGATGACCGCGCGCACCGCCTCGCGCATCAGGCCGCGGCCGGACAGGCGCACATCACCCACGTAGCCGATCTCGCCGCGGGCAGCATCGAAGTCGATGCTGTGCACGTCGATGCGGCCCACCCAGTCGCCGCTGTCGCGGGTGAAGGCATGGAAGGCCAGGTCCAGCCCGGCGGCGCGGCTGTCGGCATCACGCTGGCAGAAGCCCTGGGCCCAGGCCAGATCGCAGGGGCGCAGGCGCCAGGCCACGAAGTCCAGCGTGGCGCGCGAGGCCTGCACACCGGCCGAGAACGCGGCGGCATGGTGCAGGGCCGGTGCTTCCAGGCGCAGGCGGGGGGCGTGCAGGGTCTGTGGCGCAGCGCGCAGATCGAGGGTGGACACGGTGGATGGCAGCGTGGTGGCAGCCGCCGGATGCTGCGCCGGCGCCGGCCTGCACGTCAACCCGCCGGCCGGCCAGGTGGGCAGCGCAGAATGCCGGCATGCCCCCTGCCCAGACCCTGCACCGCCCCCCGACGCACCGCCTGGCCTTGCGCTGGGGCGCCGCGCTGACCGGGCGACTGGTCATGGCGGCGCTCGGGCTGCTGGCCGGCTGTGCCGGCACGGCGCCGCCGCCGGCCGACCTGCCCGCCCTGCGCGCCGGTCCGGGCCAGGCCCTGCTGCTGGGGGAGGTGCATGACAACGCGGCCCAGCATGCCCTGCGGCAAGAACTGCTGGCCGCCCTGATGGCCCGCGGCGACCGCCCTGCCCTGCTGATGGAACAGCTCGACCGCGAGCGGCAGCCGGCACTGGATGCCGCCAGCCGCCCCGGCGGCGACCTGTCGCCTGCCGCGCTGGACGCGCAGGTGGATGCGGTGGTGCAGGCCGCTGGCTCGGCACCGGGCTGGCACTGGCCCTTCTACACCCCCTACATCCGCCTGGCGCTGCTGCATGGCCTGCCGATCGTGGCGGCGAATGTCCCGCGCGCCGAGGCGCGCACGGTGATGCAGCAGGGCCTGGCCGCAACCGGCTTCGACGCCGCCGTGCCCGACGACATCGCCCGTGCCCAGGCCACGGCGATCGAGGCCAGCCACTGCGGCCAGCTGACTGCCGCGCAGGCGGCGCGGCTGGCGCTGGCGCAGGTGGCGCGCGACCAGTTCATGGCCCGCCTGGTGGCCCGGCATGCCGGCCGCGGCGTGGTGCTGCTGGCCGGCAATGGCCATGTGCGCAGCGACATCGGCGTGCCGAGCTGGCTGCCGGCCGACCTGCGCGCGCGCACCCGGGTGGTGGGCGCGCTGGAGGCCGACAGCACCGGGCCCGCCGCCTACGACACCGTGCTGCGCACCGCCGCGCAACCCCGCACCGACCCCTGCGCCGGCATGCGCATGCCTGCCACACCCACCCCGGCCCCCCGCTGAGGGCGACACCATGCCCAAGGCCCTGCAGACCACCCTGCTGACGCTGCGCGAACTGCTGTTCACCGCCGGCCCGTTTGCCCTGCTGGCCGCCGGCCTGCTGTGGGCCGCCTACCAGCTGCTGCAGCCCAACCCGCCGCGCACCGTGGTGCTGGCCACCGGCGTGGCCCAGGGCGCCTACGACGGCTTCGGCAAGCGCTATGCCGAGCTGCTGGCGCGCCACGGCATCACCGTGCAGCTGCGCAACACCCAGGGATCGGCCGAGAACCTGGCGCTGCTGCAGCAGGCGGGATCCGGCGTGGACATCGCCTTCGTGCAGGGCGGCACCTGGCAGAAGCCGGCCGGCACCGACCCGGATGCCGACCCCGGCCTGCAGAGCCTGGGCCGCATGTTCCACGAGCCGATCTGGCTGTTCTACCGCAGCGACAGCGCCCGCCGCCTGGCCAAGGCGCCGCAGATCACCCGGCTGGCACAGCTGGCCGGCGGCACGCTGAACGTGGGCGCGCCGGGCAGCGGCGTGCCGCCGCTGCTGCAGGCGTTGCTGGAGGCCAACCGCATCGCGCCCGGGGCTATCACCATCCAGCAGCAGCCCACCACGCCGGCGGTGGTCGATCTGCTGGCCGGCCGCATCGACGCGCTGGCGCTGGCCTCGGCACCCGAGTCGCTGATGGTGCAGATGCTGCTGCAGACACCCGGCATCGCCCTGTTCGACGTGGCCCAGGCCGAGGCCTACAGCCGGCGCTTCGCCTTCCTGAGCCCGGTGGTGCTGCCGCGCGGCGTGGCCGATCTGTCGCGCGACCTGCCGTCGGCCGATGTGCGTCTGCTGGCGCCCACCGCATCGCTGGTGGCGCGCGAGGGCCTGCATCCGGCGCTGGTGCAGCTGCTGGTGCAGGCGGCGCAGCAGGTGCATGGCGGCGCCGGCTGGTTCCAGCGCAAGGGCGACTTTCCCAATGCCGGCGACAGCGAGTGGCCGATGGCGGCCGAAGCCGAGCGCTTCTATGCCAACGGCGGCCCGCCCTGGCTGCAGCGCTTCCTGCCGTTCTGGCTGGCCAACCTGGCCGACCGCATGTGGCTGGCGCTGCTGGCCATCGTGGCGGTGCTGATCCCGCTGGCGCGGGTGCTGCCGCCGGTCTACGAGTTCCGCATCCGCCGCCGGGTGTTCCGCTGGTATGCCCAGCTGCGGGCGGTGGACGAGGCGGTGGGCCAGCGCCCGGCCGACGCCCTGCTGGCCGAGCTGGCCGACATCGAGACCCGGGTGGGCCAGGTCACCGTGCCGCTGAGCTATGCCGACGAGCTGTACTCGCTGCGCAGCCACATCGACATGGTGCGGCAGCGGCTGAAGGCAGGCTGAGGCCGACCCGCCCAGGGTGGCCTGGGCGCAATCCCGATGGCCGCGCCCGCCGGGCGCTGGTACGGTCAAACGCAGGCAGCGTCGTCGCGCTGCAAGGACACCCCATGCTGCAATGGACCGTCGGCCATGTCCGCATCACCCGCGTCGTGGAGCTGGAAGCCACCGGCGGATCGCGCTTCATCCTGCCCGATGCCACACCCGAGGCCTGCAAGCCGATGCGCTGGATGCAGCCCCACTTCTGCACGCCCGAAGGCAAGCTGAAGATGAGCGTGCATGCGCTGGTCATCGACACCGGCCAGCGCCGCATCCTGGTGGACACCTGCATCGGCAACGACAAGCCGCGCCGCAACCCGAACTGGTCGCACCTGCAGACCGGCTTCCTGGACACGCTGGCCGCAGCCGGCTATGCACGCACCTCGATCGACACCGTGCTCTGCACCCACCTGCATGTGGACCATGTGGGCTGGAACACCATGTGGGTGGACGGCGCCTGGGTGCCCACCTTCCCGCAGGCCCGCTACCTGGTGCACCGCGACGAGTGGACCCACTGGGACCGCGAAAGCCAGGCCGAGCTGCAGGCCGCCGCTGCGGCCGCCCCTGCAGCCGGCGATGGCAAGGCCAGCGTGGTGCATGGCGAATCGGCGCAGATCCTGGCCGATTCGGTGCGGCCGGTGCTGGCCGCGGGCCTGATGGACCTGGTGGCGGCCGACCATGCGGTGTGCGACGAGGTGCAGCTGGAGCCCACGCCCGGCCACACGCCGGGCCATGTGTCGGTGCGCATCCGCGCGGGTGGGCAGGAGGCCCTGATCACCGGCGACTTCACCCACCATCCGTGCCAGCTGGAGCGCCTGGACTGGGGCAGCTCGGCCGACACCGACCCTGCCCAGGCCCGCGCCACGCGCGAGCGCGTGTGGGCGCAGGCGGCCGATGCCGGCACGCTGGTGATCGGCACCCACTTTGCCGCGCCCACCGCCGGCCGGGTGAAGCGCCTGCCCCAGGGCGGCTTCTGGCTGGACGTCACTGCCGCCTGACGGCCACTGCCGGCACGGTCAAGGCGCCGCCCAGCCGCACTGCAACGGTGGCAGCCAGCTGGACCTGGCCGGACCCGGGCCCTCCGCCGGACGCGCTAGCCGATTCGACCTGGCAAGGGGTGGCCTGACCCAGACCGTCCTGCCCAGCGCCGCCGCAGCGCTGCCCAGCCGGTGCGCACCAGCCCGGCGATGCCGTTGGGGAACAGGCACAGGAAGATGATCAGCACCACGCCGTAGACCAGCGGCGTGTTCGAGGTGCGCAGCGAGCTGGCCGACGCACCCACCACGAGGAAGATGAACTGCAGGCACACGGCGCCGTACAGCGCCCCGCTGAGCGCACCCAGCCCGCCGACGGCGATGCCGATCAGGAAGCCGAAGGACAGGAACAGGCCGAACATGCCCGGCGCCACAAAGCGCATCGACAAGGCCGCCAGGCCGCCGGCCAGGCCCACCAGCATGGCGCTGAGTCCGAAGATCGTCGCCTTGTAGAGCACCGCATGCACGCCCATCGACTGGGCGGCGATCGGGTGGTCGCGCAGCGCGATGACGGCGCGGCCCACCCGGCCGCGCAGCAGCTGCCAGGTCATCCAGAAGCACACCACCAGGACGAACAGCGCCAGCAGGTAGATCCACTGGTCGAAGCGCAGCGCCAGGCCGAAGGGCACGGTGGGCTCGTCCAGCGCCAGGCCCTGGGTGCCGCCGGTCCACTGCTCCACACCCTTCCACTTGGCCACCGTGGGCAGCACGGCGCCGAAGGCGAAGGTGGCCATCGCCAGGTGCATGGTCTGCAGCCGCAGCACCGGCAGGCTGAACAGGAAGCCGAGCACGAGGCACAGCAGGCCGCCCAGCGGCACGGCCAGCCAGTGGGCCAGATCGGCGTGGGCCACCAGCAGCGCGGTGGCGTAGGCGCCGATGGCATAGAAGGCGCCATGGCCCAGCGAGATCTGGCCGTTGTAGCCGACCAGCAGGTTGAGCCCGACCAGGGCCAGCGCGTAGATCAGCACATTGGTGAAGCGGAACAGCTGGAAGTCGGTGGCCAGCATGGGCACCGCGGCCAGTGCGGCCAGCAGCAGCACCGTGGCGGCCGCCGCCAGGGCCGGTCGGATGCGGAGATCAGCCATGGGGGCGCGCCCGGTGCAGCAGGCGGTGGTGCGTGGCATCGGGCGGGTGGCTGGGCGGTGGGCTGGTGGTCATGGCATCGATCATCACCGAGGCGGGGGGCTGCACTTGTCGCATCGAGGCCAGACTTTTAAAACAACGTCTTGATAACTTCGTTTATCAAGATGCTAGGAAAACGCCACTATGATCCCGGCGTGTTCAGCAACCGGCGTGTCGCGATGCCTGCCGACGGACTGTTCCCAGTGGTGGACCGGCCCGCGCCACTGCAGCCGCTCGGCCGCCCGCGCGGCGCGCAGACCCGGCTGCTGAACAGCGGCGCCGGGCCGGTCGGGCGCCACCACTTCGCCTTCCTGCGGGCGCTGCTCGACGGCATCACGTTGGAACAGGCTTGGCGCACCTACCTGTCGTTCGCTGGCGGGCCGGGCGACCGCCGGCAAGCCTTGGGCCAGCTGCGGCAGTTGGTCCAGACGCTGGGCCGTGCTGGTGGGCACCAAGGCTGCGCGCCCGCCATGGCCGTGGCCCTGCCCGCGCTGCGCGCCCTGCCCGACCTGGCACGCCGGCGTGCCCGGCATGGGGCCGGAAATCCCGGACAGTCGATCGCCGTGGCGCCGATCCAGGCGCCGCCGACGCTCGACGACTGGCGTGCCCGGCAGTGCGGCGACGCCGGGATCGACGAGGACTTCTACACCGAGGCGGAGTGGCTGGCGCTGTATGCCGATGCGTTCGGCACAGGCGCCGCGCAGCCTGCAGGGGCCGGCATTCCCGGACAGTTGGCGGCAGCGCCCTCGCCTGCCCTGGCCGCGACGGCCGATGTGCGCCTGGCCGAGTCCGTGCCGGCACCCGGCACCAACGGTCTGGCTCCGACACGGCGCCGCGCCGTGCTCGATGCGCTGGCGACGCTGGAGCTGTCCCTGGCCCGCGAGGCGCACTTGGGCGACGCCACCGGGCTCTGGCTGGCCGGCCAGCTGCCACGGCAGCTGGCCACCGCCGGCGTGCGCACGCTGGGCGATCTGGTCAGCCTGATCAACCTGCAGGGCTTCCGCTGGCACCGGCTGGTGCCTGGCCTGGGCGTGGTGCGGGCGCAGCGCCTGCTGGACTGGCTGTTGCCGGTGGCCGAGGCGGGCGGCCAGCCGGTGCTGGAGACCTCACGCCGGCCGGAGACGGATCTGGTGCTGGCGCGGCAGCGGCTGAGAACCCCGGCCACGGCATCGACACGCCCTGCGCAGGCCACCACCAGCCCGGCCACCGACGCGGCAGTCGTCAGCGCCTGGCTGGACCGCCACACTGGCGCCACCCGCCGCGCCTATGCCCGCGTGACCGAGCGATTTCTGCGCTGGGCCAGCGAACTGCGGCACCAGCCGCTGGCCGGGCTGACAGCCGCCGATCTGCAGGCCTACCTGGACTTCGTGCGGGCACCACCGGCCGACTGGGTGCAGCAGCGCCGGGTACGGCGCGACAGCCCGGCATGGCGGCCCTTCCAGGGCCCGCTGGGGCCGAGCAGCCAGCGGCAGGAGCTGGCGGTGCTGGCCAGCCTGCTGGGCGACCTGCATGCCGCCGGCCAGCTGCCCGGCCATCCTGCAGCGCGCATTCTGCGCCGGCTGGATCTGCCCACACCCACGGTCGACGTGGGCCGCGCACTGAGCCCGGCGCAGTGGGACTTTGCCCGGCAGGTGCTGCATGAAAAGCCGGACACTCCGGCCCGGCGGCGCCTGCAGCTGCTGCTGGCACTGGCGGGCGGCGCCGGGTTGACGTTGTCGGAGCTGGCCACCACCCGCCTGCGCGCGCTGCGCCGCAGCTCGGTGGATGGTGAACCCGCCTGGCTGCTGGAGCTGGTGGGCCGGGCCGGCCGGACCCGCACGGTGCTGGTCCCGAACGAGGTGCACGCGCTGCTGGGGCAGCACCACCGCGACATGGACGCCGCCGGCCTGGGCTTCGACAGCGCGGTGGCGCGGGTGCAGGCGCCCTGCCCGGCTCCGGGCTCAGATGCACAAGGCGCGGCCGCCAGCACGTCGCCGCAGGACGATCCACAGGCCTGGCGGCCGCTGCTGGGCATCCTTCGCCGCCCACCGCCGCGGCGCGGCCTGGACGCCCTGGGCCTGCCGGTGGTCGACCGCGCCCAGCCCACGCAGGCCGACCGCCACGGCGCGTTGGAGCGGTCCGCCATCGACAAGCTGCTGCGCCGCTTCTTCCACGGCGTGGCACGGGAGGCGGCGGCACGCGCCGGTGCGCCAGCTGCCGAGGCCTTTCTCGCCGCGTCCAGCCACTGGCTGCGCCACAGCTTTGCGCACCGTGCGGCGCAGCAGCTTTCTCCACCCTTGCTGCAGCAGGTGCTGGGACATGTCAGCCCGCGCACGGCGGCGCGCTATCTGGCGACAGATACCGCCGCAGTGGTACGCGGCATGCGGGCCTTGCAGCCGCCGGGCACCAGGCCGGACAGCGGCTGAGGCAGGGGGTGTGGTACGGAACCACACCCCGGCTTGGTGGTGGTCAACAGTGCAGGGCAGGGCAGGGGGCTTGCGCCCCAGCCCGACCGGCACGACCCGGACCCCTTCCCAGGGGTCCGTGGTACCGTACCACGGGCCGTTTCAGCGGCCGTCCTGCAGCGAATCGAGCAGGGTCTGCAGGGCGGTCTCGAAGTCCGCCCAGCGGCCCGCCGGCACGCTGCCGCGGGGCAGGTCGATGCTGACGGCGCCGGCCTTGCCGGCGCGGATCACCGCCTTGCGGCCACCGGCCAAGGCGAGCGTCTGGCTGGCCGGCGCCACCTTGCGCGCCGGCCTGGTGGTGGCGGCTTCGGTCAGCGCCCGGAACACCTCGGCAGCCGCCGGCCGCACCTGCCGCCCGGCCAGCTGGCGCGCCGCGGACAACACCGCGTCGGGGTGCTGCTGCCAGGCCTTGTCCAGCGCCACGGCCCAGCGGAACTGGATGTCCACCGGGCTGCGGAAGGCACCCACCACCTCGTGCGGCAGCTCGGCCACCCGCAGCGCCTTGGCCACGTTGCTGTGGTCCAGGCCGATCTGCTCAGCCAGCCGCCGGGCGCTGGGAAACAGGCCTTCGCTCAACGCCTTGTGGTAGCTGACACCCTGTTCCCAGGCCGACAGGTTGGCGCGGCCGCGGTTCTCGCGCTGCATCTGCACATACAGCGCCTGGTCGTCGATGTGTTCGTCGACCACCGCCCGCACCGGCAGCCCCAGCTCCAGGCAGGCGCGGGTGCGCCGCGAGCCGTAGACCAGCTCGAAGCGCGGACCGTCTGCCTGGTCGGCCAGCGCGCCGCGCAGCGGCCGCAGCTTGACCGGCTGCACATTGCCGCCCGCGCTTTCGATCTCCTGCTTGAGCTCGAGGAACGCCGCGCTGGCGAAGGAATCCGGATGCCTGTCGGCCCAGCGCGTCAGCACGATCTGGCGCGGGTCGACCAGCTGCTCGCCCACCTGCAGCTTGAGCCGGTCGATCTCGGCATTGAGCCGCGATACCGCCTCGGTGTCGGCCTGCGCACCCTGGATCAGCCGCGACAGCATGCCCACGCCGGTGCGCGGCTGCCCGGCGCGCGGCTCGGCGGGCGATTCGGCGGCCGGTGCCGCCGCCTCGTCCAGGCCCGGGATCTTGAAGGCGATCCCCTGTCCCTTTTTCGGCGTGGCCATCTCAGCCTCCCACCTGGCGGCGCCAGAAGGTTTCCATCTGCTGTTCGATCAGGTCGACGAAGCGGTCGTAGGCCTCGAAAGCGCTCTTGAAGGTGCGGGTCGACGCGTTGTCGCGGCTGGCGTCGTAGACCGTGCCGAACTCCTTGCTGGCGGTGCGCACGGCTTCCACGTCGGGGATCTCCACCGGCAGCACCCGCTCTGCGTAGGCTGCCTGGATCCATTCGCGGATGATCGCCGTCGACTGGCCGGTGTTGTCCTTGGGTGCGGCGTACTTCACCTTCGACAGCAGCACATTGATGAAGGCGAAATCCTTGCCGGCGCCGCGGCCGGCGAAGTCGTCGGCCAGGTCCTTGAACAAGTCCCAGAACTGCGCGCTGGAAGCGAAGTCGAGGTTGTTGGGCGGCAGCGGCATGATGATGCCGTCGCTGGCCATCAGCGCATTGACCGTCAGGAACGACAGCGAGGGCGGGGTGTCGCAGATGATCACGTCGTACTGCGAGCGCACCGGATCCAGGCCGAAGTCCAGCGTGCGCCAGAACTGGAACGAGGCTTCCTTCAGCTGCCGCGTCGGCAGGATGAACTCGGCCGAGAACAGCGGCGAGGCCGCCGGCACCAGGTCGACACCGTCCCAGTAGGTGGGCCGGATGGCATAGGCCACATCCGGTTCGTCGCCGCTGAGCAGCGGCAGCAGGGTCTGCGTCACGTCCACCTCGGCATCGGGCAGGAAGCCGAAGAGGGTGGTCATGCTGCCCTGCGGGTCGACGTCGACCACCAGCACCTTGTGGCCGCGCATGCTCAGGCCCTGGGCCAGCGTGGTGGCGGTGGTGGTCTTGGAGCTGCCGCCCTTGAAGTGCGCGGTGGAGATGGTGATGGCCTCGCCACCCTCAGGCCGCAGGTGCGCCGCCCGGTATTGCCGCGCCCACTGCCGCATCTCCGACAGGCTGAACTCGCGCCGCGCACCGGTGGAGGTGAGCCGGCCGATCGGCAGCCCGTTGGGGTTGCGCACCCGGTATTCATACTGCGAGCGCTCGATCTTCAGCCGCTCGATCAGCTGCGTGGCCGAGAATGTGGGCGGCAGCTTGCGTGAATCGGGCGACAGCATCACGCTGCGGGCCTGGGCCACGATCGAGGTGGCCCGTTCCGCCTGCTCGGTGATGGCTTTCAGCGAGATCGGGTGGGTGAGCGAGGGCCCGGGAGTCGTCGGATCCATGCGGTCCTTGGAGTGTGGTGTGTCGATGACCGCATTCTACGTGGGACAGTCATTTGCCAAGATGTCGGCGAATTTCACGTCAGTCGCACAAGGCACTGTCTTCCAGCGCTGCCGTCCCTGGATTTCAGGACGTTCCAGGTTCATCCTTCCGTCCATCGTCGATCTGTTCTAGAAGTTCAAGTCTTCTAGACTTTCTGTGCCTGAAAATTCAGGCAGATCAAGCACTTGGCCGCTTCTGCGTCCGGGCTCTGCCTGTCTGGCGTCCGGATTGGGTGCCGGATGCGTCCGTCGATGCCGGCCCGGTCGTCCGGAAAGTCCGGGGTGTGGGCTGGCGGGCTGTGGACAACTCGGTGTCCGGGTTTTCCGGCCCACGCGCCAGGCCTGCCGGCCGGCTGGGCGGCGACGCGTCCTGCGTTTCCGGCCCCTGGTGCCCCGCGAAGTGTCCGGATTCTCAGGCCCTGCGCGGGCCCTTCGCTGCCTTGGTCCTGGGGCAGCAAGCGCGGCGCCGTCAGCGTCCGGAAAAGTTTGATCGCCCCGGACACTTGCCCGGGAGTCGCCGCCTAGAATGGACACATGGACGGTGTCGCGATCGTGAGGCAGATGGACGTGGTGCAGGGCATGCTGCACAAGTCGGTCATTGCCCTGGCCATCGTGCCGACCAACCGGTCGCTGACGGTCACCGGCCGCAAGGCCTATTCGGTGATGCTGCACCTGGCGCAGCGCCAGGCCGCCGCCGGGGCCGAGGGTGCCGACGGCGGCTTCTCGACGCCGCTGAACGCGATTCTGCGCGGCTTTGGTGCCACCAACAGCATCTCCACCGACGCCAAGAAGTACATCGACCAGATGGTGTCGACCAAGGTCGAGTGGCGGCCGCTGTCGAAGTCCGAGCAGCAGTTGCCGCTGGGCTTCGACCCCGCCACCGGCACCGCCACCGATGCCGGCACGGTGCCGCCGCAGATCACCGACGAGCTGCGCATCTTCAACCTGCTGGCCGAGGTGCGCATCTACAAGCGCGCCGGCGAGAACTGGGTGACCTGGTACTACCCGCCGTCGATCCGCGAGGAGCTGGTCAGCCCGTCGCGCTGGGCCCAGGTCGACTTCGCGGTGCTGCGCGAGCTGACCACCTACTGTGCCGTGGCCCTGTACGAGATGTGCGCCCGCTACCGCGACAGTCCGGCCGGCGTCACCAGCCGCCAGCACTGGTCCTGGTGGGCCGAGGCGCTGCGCAGCTCGCCCACCTCCAAGGTGCGGGCCTGGCGCAAGTTCAAGAACGAGTTCGTCGCCCCGGCGATCAAGGAGATCAACGACCTGGGCGACATCGAGATCGAGCTGATCGAGTTCCGCCGCGGCCGCGAGGTGGAGTTCGTGCAGTTCGGCGTGCGCAAGAGCGCGCGCCGGCCCGACCGCATGGCGCCGGTGCCGCCCGATGTCACCAACATCCTGCGCGGCGGTAAGCTGGGTGTGCGCGACACGGTGGTCGAGGACCTGGAGCGCGCCTACGGCGCGGCCGCGGTGGCCGATGGGCTGGACCGCTACGAGCGCTTCCTCAGCGGCGGCGACCGGCCGCGCATCGGCAATGCCGGCGCCTACCTGCGCAGCATCATCGCCAACAAGTCGCGCGAGGAGGGTGGGGCAGGGTACGGCGGGGCAGGGCAGGGCGCCACCGCCGGCAGCCCGGCCGATGCGGTGCTGCTGCCGGCCGCCGCACCGGCGCCGCCGCCGTCACGCCATGCCGCCGACGATGCCGAGCGCCACCGCCGCTTCAGCCGCATCCGCGAGCAGTTCGCCCAGCTCGATGCCGAGGAGCAGGCCGAGTGGGTGCGCCGCGTGCGCGACGAGGTGGAGGCCAGTGCCACGCCCAGCCCCAGCATCATGAAGCGGCTGCTGCGGGGCGAATGGCAGTCGCCGCTGGTGCAGGTGATGGTGATCCAGCACTACGCCCGCCGCGAGATCGACGAGGACTGGGCCGGCCTGCCGCTGGCGGAGTTCGAGTCGCTGATGGCGACGCACCAGGCTGGCGAGCCCGGCGCGGCATGACCGGGCCCGACACCCTGACGATGCCGCCGTCGGCCGACGGCTTGTCGGCCATCCTGGAGGTGACGCGCGCGCTGGCCGCGCCCTTCGACCTGCACACCCTGCTGCAGCAAATCACCGCGGCGGCGCAGCGGGTGGTGCAGGCCGAGCGCGTCTCGGTGTGGCTGGCCGATGCCGACGGCCAGTCGCTGCATGTGGAGGTGGCTGGAGACCTGCCGATGCTGCGGGTGCCGCTGGGCCAGGGCCTCGTCGGTGCCTGTGCGCAGCAGCGCTGCACGATCCACGTGCCCGACTGTTACGCCGATCCACGCTTCAACCCGGCCATCGACCGGCAGACCGGCTTCCACACCCGCAGCATGCTCAGCGTGCCGCTGATCGACCACTGCGCGCAGCTGGTCGGCGTGCTGCAGCTGCTGAACCGGCGCGGCGGTGTCTTCGACGACCAGGACCAGCAACTGGCCGAAGCCCTGGCCGCGCAGTGCGCCGTGGCGCTCACCCGGGTGCACCTGACCCGGCAGCTGGTCCAGAGCGAGCTGCTGCGTCAGGAGGTGGAGCTGGCCGGCCAGGTGCAGCGCAGCACGCTGCCGGCGGCCATGCCGCAGGTTCCCGGCTATGCGATGCACGGCGTCTTCATGCCCGCGGCGGCCACCGGCGGCGACACCTACGACCTGGCCTTGCTCGACCAGGGCCTGCTGGTGGTGCTGGCCGATGCCACCGGCCACGGCATCGGGCCGGCGCTGTCGGTGGTGCAGATGCACGCGATGCTGCGCATGGCCTTCAGCCTCGGCGCCAGCCTCGAGCAGGCCTTCCGGCATGTCAACGACCGGCTGGCCGACACCCTGCCGGACAGCCGTTTCGTCACGGCCTTCGTCGGTCTGCTCGACGCGCAGCACCACCAGCTGCGCTTCCTCAGCGGCGGGCAGGGGCCGATCCTGCACCTGCAGGCAGCCAGCGGCCAGTGCACCGCCCACCGCGCCACCAGCTTCCCGATGGGCGCGATGCGGCTGCAGGCGCTGAAACCCGCGGTGGTGCTGGACCTGGCGCCGGGCGACTGGCTGCTGCTCCTGTCGGACGGCATCTACGAGTACGCCGATCCCGACGGCGTGCAGTTCGGCTGTGCGCGGGTCGAGGCCGTGCTGCAGCGGCACCAGGCGGCCATGCCGGCCGAGGTGGCCGAACAGCTGCTGGTGGCGGTGCAGGCCCATGCGCGTGGCGCCGCGCAGGACGACGACATCACGATGGTGCTGATCCGGCGCCTGCCCGTCGCATGATGGCCGTGTCCACCGGACGTCACTGTCCTGTCACGGACCTGTCGCACAGTGGCGTCCGGCAGGCGAGGCCCGGACAGGCCGGGCACCGCCGTCGCCGCTGGAGATGACTGCTGTGGAATTGCGTGTGAGCGAACTCGACGGACCGACCACCTGCGTGCGGCTGGATGGCCGCCTGGATGCCGTGGGTGCCGACCAGATCGGCGTGCAGTTCACCGCTGCGGTGGCGACCGGCGGCCGTCCGGCGGTGGTCGACCTGGGCGGCGTCAGCTTCATTGCCTCGCTGGGCATCCGCCTGCTGATCGCCACGGCGCGCAGCATGGCCGCCCGCCAGCAGGCGATGGTGCTGTTCGGCGCTGGCCCGCTGGTGCGTGGCGTGCTGGACGATGTGGCGCTGGACCAGATCATCCCGGTGGTCGACACCGAGGCCCAGGCGCTTGCCCGGCTCGCCACCCCCTGACGGCGCGCGCACGCTGCGCCTGCAGGTGCCCAACGAGCGCGCTGCGCTCGAGGCCACGCGCCTGCGCCTGCTCGAGTTCCTGCAGGGCGATGGCTTGCCCGACCGGGTGATCTACCGGCTGGAGCTGGTGCTGGAGGAGGTGCTGATGAACCGCCTGTGGCACAGCGGCGCGCCGGCTGGCGTCGGCCACACCGATCTGCAGCTGCAGGTGCAGCCCGATGGGCTGGTGCTGCGCTTCGAGGACGACGGCCCCGCCTTCGATCCGACGCTGGCGCGCCACCCCGGCCTGCCCACGTCGCTGGACGACGCCACCCCCGGTGGCCTGGGCCTGCTGCTGACGCGCCAAGCCGTGTCGGCCTGGTGTTATGAGCGGGTGCAGGATCGCAACTGCCTGACCCTGGAACTGGTGCGCAGCTGACCCCGGCGCGCCGGCTTCAGCTGCGCCGGCGGAACGCCAGCCAGCCAGCCACCACGGTGAAGCTCAGCACGATCAGCGCGATCGTCAGGAAGCCATGCGGGCTGTCGGCCAGCGGAATGCCGCCCACGTTCATGCCCAGCAGGCCGGCGATGATGTTGATCGGCAGCGCCAGCACCGTCACCACCGTCAGCGTGAACAGGCTGCGGTTGGTCTGCTCGGCCACCTGGGCGGTGATCTCTTCCTGCAGCAGCTTGATGCGCTCCTGCAGTGCGGCCAGGTCGCGCAGCACCAGCGAGAACTCCTCGGTGGCCTGGCGCAGCGCGTCCAGGTCGTCGGCGTCCAGCCAGGGCGGCGGCTGGCGCAGCAGGCGGAACAGCGCGCCGGGCTCGGGCGCCAGCAGGCGCTGCAGCCGCACCAGCACCCGACGCAGCTTGCCCAGCGCCGCCCGCTGCACCCGGAACTGGCCGCGCTGCAGGTTGTCCTCCACTGCATCCACCTGCAGCGTGGCGTCCCGCACGATGCGCACCAGCACATCGCCCTGGTCATGCAGCAGGTGGTTCAGCAGCGCCACCGGTGAGCCGAAGCGGGTACCGTCCTTCACGGCCTGGCGCAGCCGGTCGACCGAGCGCAGCGGCTGGGTGCGGGCGCTGACCACCAGCCGCGGATGCACCGCCAGCCACAGCGAGGCGATCTCCGACGGTTCGAACGAGAACTCGAAGGCGACGTCGTTGACCACCGCCACCAGGTGGTCGGCGGCGTCCTCGATGCGGGTGCTGCGCGAGCCCTCGTGCAGCGCGTCGAAGAACTCCGCCGGCAGCGGCAGGTGGGCCTGCATCCAGGCCTCGGCCGAGGCATCGCTGAGGTTGAAGTGCAGCCAGAGGAAGTCGTCGGGCGCGCGGGCCTCCGCGGGTGCGGCCAGGCAGCCCAGGGCCTCGTCCAGGGACAGCGCACGACCGGCCTGCCCGGCCGAGAAGTGGAAGCCGCTGACCAGGCCATGGCGGTCCGAGCCGTAGGCGCCGGCGGTCACTGCCAAGGTGGCCTGGGGCTGCAGAGGGGGCAGGGGGCGGTCAGGCATGCGGTGATTGTGGCGCGGTGGCTGCCATGCTTGCGCTGGCGCATGGTGCGGCAGCGGTGTTCGGCGCAGAATGGATCAGCGCCAGACGATCTGGCTCCGGAGCCGCCCATGATGCCCAGGATGCACCGCCCCGACACCCGCACCGTGACCGTCCACGGCTTCAAGGTGTTCGATCCCGACTCGCGCGAGATGCAGGTGGCTGCCTGCAAGGCCACGCTGGACACCATCGGCAAGGTGGCCACGGCCGAGCTGGTGCCCGGCACCGCGGAGGACGTGCCCCGCCATGCCCTGGACGATCAGGGCCGTTACCGCCGCATCCCCACCGGCTGGGGCGCGCTGGCCTGAGCGCTGGCCGGCGCGGCCCACGCCGCTGCCATGTCGGCCGGCGGCGCAGCTGGCAGGGCGTCCGTCTCGGTGCTGCAGCGGCTGCGCCAGGCCTGCAGCCGCGCCAGCCAGTCCCCTGGCGGCGTGAAGCTGCCGCGCTGCTGCAGGTAACACTGGAGTGCAGCGGCCGTGTCGTGGACCGGATCGGCGTTGGCCTGGCGTGACCGCAATGCGGCCAGCAGCGCCACCAGGGCGGTGCCGTCGGCATCGGGCTGGTCGACCTGCAGCGCAAAGGCCAGATCGGCCAGCACCTCCTGCTGGCGCGGGCTGGCGGGCACGGCCCGGGCATCGCCGCCGGC
Organism: Pseudaquabacterium pictum; assembly: GCF_005403045.1. Classification (GTDB taxonomy): domain Bacteria; phylum Pseudomonadota; class Gammaproteobacteria; order Burkholderiales; family Burkholderiaceae_C; genus Pseudaquabacterium; species Pseudaquabacterium pictum. Next base: position 96,426 of record NZ_BJCL01000004.1, on the reverse strand, counting down.
CGCCGCCTGCTCGGCGCAGTGCGCCAGTTCGTGGTGCACCACGCCGGCCAGCCAGACGCTGCGCTGGGCCGGTGGCAGGGCCGGGAACAGCCAGCGGAAATCCTGCCCCGGCGTGTAGGCCGAGTAGCCCAGGTGGCAGACGCCACGGTGGTGCACCGCCACCATCGGGCTGCGGTGGCGCAGCGCCTCCAGCCACAGCTGCTGGGTGCGCCAGACCAGACCACTCTGCTGCGCCTGCCTGGTGCTGGTGGCCATGGCCGCCACCAGCTCCGGTCCGGTGGGGGCCTGGGCCGCCACCGGCCCGGTCGCCAGCAGCAACCAGGCGGCGGCCGTGCCGGCCAGCAGGTGGCGCAGCGCGCCAATCGGCGGGCAGAGGGCAGGGCGGCGTGTGCGGTGCATGGCCAGACAGTTCGGCCACCAGGGCGCCGGCTTGAGGGCTGCAGACGTGTGCAGCGCCCGGATTCAGCCCGCCTTGCGCGGCCGGCCAGCCTTCAGTGTGGGCAGAGCGGTCAGCGCGGCCTGCAACTGCTCGTTGTCCAGCGCCATCAGGGCATGCAGGCCGGCGCGCAGCAGCTCGCTCTTCTTGGCGGCATGGCGGAAACCCAGCGCCCGGTCCTTCAGCCGCTGCACCAGGGCAAAGTCGGACCGCGGCATGGTGAAGCTGTCGCGGACCAGCTTCTCCTTGACCTTGGGTGGCTTGGGCGCAGCAGCGGTTGCCACCGCCGGCGCTGCCTTCTTCGGGCCAGCCGGGGTGGCTCGCTTGGCCTTCGGCTTGGCGACAGGCTTGGTGACAGGCTTCACGATGGGCTTGGAGGCCGGCTTGGCTTCGGCCTTGGCGGCCGCTGGGGCCGCCGGCTTGGCTGCCGACTTCGCCGGTGTGCGGCTGGCGGGCTTGCGGGCGGCCTTGGCGGGCTTCGTGGCCGCTGCCGGTGTCGGTGCCTCTGCCGCTGGTGTGGCGGTCGCAGCCGGGGCCGGAGCCGGGGCGTCGGTGGGAGCAGGGGTGGGCGTGGTGGTGGTCATCGCAGAATTCCGTATAAACGATTTATAAAATATACGCGATTTTTCTGCGACCCGGCCATCAAGCTGTCACACGGCGGCGATTGAATGGCGGGTTTTGCCCAGCGGCCCGCCGCCGACCCTTCCATGCCTGGATCGTTTCCCGTGTTCGACGCCGTGGTGCAGCAGGTCATCCGCCTGCTGGCGCCGGGCCGGGCGCTGGACATCGGCGCCGGTGCCGGCAAGTACGGCCGCATGCTGGCCGCGCTGGCGCCCGACGGCCACCGCGAGGGCATCGAGATCGAGCCGGCCTATGTGGAAGCGCATGGCCTGCAGGCGCTGTACCACCGCCTGCATGTGGCCGATGCGGCGCAGTGGTGGCGCCAGCATCCGGCCGACACCTTCGACCTGGTGCTGGTGGGCGACTGCCTGGAGCACCTGCCCAAGAGCGCCGGGCTGGACCTGCTCAATGCCATGGTCTACCGCTGCGGTTACCTGCTGGTGCTGGTGCCCGAGTTCGTGGTGCAGGGCGCCGTGGGCGGCGTGGCGGCCGAGGCCCACCTGTCGGTGTGGAGCGAGCGCGACCTGCACTGGCACGACCTCTGGGCCTGGGACAACTGCCGTGCCACCAGCCTGCTGCTGCTGCGCGGCTACCAGCCGGCGCCATGGCCACTGGAGGCGCTGGTCGACCAGCTCAATGCCGCCGACCTGCCGGTGCGCCACTTCGACGGCCAGACCCTGGTGCGGCCGGCGCGCTTGCGTGTGGTGGCGCAGCCGCGCGAGGTGGCCTACCGCCTGCCCTGAGCGGCCACGCACCGGCAGACATGGCGACGCGCCCTTCGATCTTCATCAGCGTGGCCGCGTACCGCGATCCGCTGCTCGGCTTCACCCTGCGCAGCGCGATGGCCCAGGCCGATGATCCCGGCCGGGTGTTCATCGGCGTGGTGGAGCAGGCGCTGCCCGCCGAGCAGCTGCGGCTGCAGGCGCCCTGGGCCGACGGCCAGCTGCGCTGGGCGCGGCTGCATGCGCTGGAGGCGCGCGGCCCCTGCTGGGCGCGGGCGCTGGCCATGTCGCTGTACCAGGGCGAGGACTGGTTCTTCCAGATCGACTCGCACACCTGGTTCGAGCCCGGCTGGGACACCCGGCTGCTGCGCTGGGCGCAGCGCTGCCAGGCGCTGAACCCGCGCTGCCTGATCAGCTGCTATCCCAACCCCTTCCGCATGGCCGCCGGCGAGCCCTTTGCCAGCGTGGTGGGGCCGCAGGTGCTGGCTCATGTGGTGGGCGATGCCAGCCAGTTCGACGCCGCCCACCCGGTGCTGATGTTCGAGGGCGTGCCGGTGGCCAGCACCGAGCCGGTGCCCGGCCTGCATGTGGGCGCGGGCTGCCTGTGGGCGCCGGGCAGCATCGTCGATGCGCTGCCCTACGACCCGCAGCTGTACTTCCACGGCGAGGAGCAGGCGCTGGCGCTGCGCGCCTGGACCCATGGCTGGGACATCTTCCACATCCCCGGCATGCCGGTCTACCACCTCTACCACCAGGCCGGCGCGGCGCCGCGGCCGCTGCACTGGTCGCCCGAGCTGGACGCGCAGCGCTCGGTGCGCGCCGCCGCGCTGACCGAGGCCGCCAACCGCCGCCTGGCGTCGCTGCTGTGGGGCGGCGCCGACCTCGGCGTCTACGGCCTGGGCCGCCGGCGCACGCTGGCCGACTATGCGGCGTTCAGCGGCATCGACTACGCCGCGCGGCAGATCGCACCGCAGGCGCGGCGCGCGCGCTTCGGTTGTTGAGCAGCGGTCACTGCCCCGCGCCGGCCGCCGGCGGCGTGGGTTGGCGCAGCTGGTCCAGCTGCTCCTGCAGCCTGGTGATGCGGTCTTCCTGCCGCACCGCCACCAGGCCGAACACCGGCTCGTTCTGCAGCGCCTGCTCCAGCCGGCCCTTGTCGCGGTAGCGCTGCAGCAGCTCGCCGCCCAGGCCGTGCAGCGCGTCGATTCGGCGCTCGGCATCGGCCAGCGCGGCGCTGCGCTGGGCCAGCTGTTGCACCAGGGCGGCATTGGCCAGGCGCCGCTCCTCGGCCAGGCGCTCGCTGTCGGCCAGCTGGCCGCGCCAGGCCTGGGTGCGGGCGGCCTCGTCGGCGGTGCGGGCCGCCTCGGCCTGGGCCTGGCGCTGGCGTTCCGCATCCAGCGCGGTGGCGTGGGTGGCCTGGGCGGCCGCCAGCGCCGCGCGGGCCTCGGCCAGCGCCCGGCGCAGGCCGGCCTGCTCGGCCTGCTGGCGGGTCAGGCGCGCCTCGGCCTCGCTGCGGGCCGTGCCCTGGCTGCGGGCCTCGGCCTCGGCGGCCTCGCGGGCCTGCTGGGCCTGCTGCAGCGCGGCCTGGGCGCGGCGCAGGGCGGTGCGGTCGCGGTCGGTGGTCTGGGCCGGCGCGCCGGCATGCAGCACGGCCAGGGCCAAAGCCAGCAGGGGGAGGATGCGACGGCTGCGCATGCTCAGAACCGCGTGCTCAGGTCGAGCTGCAGCACGTCGATCTTCAGCGGCGCATTGCTGAAGCTGGACTCCACCGCGCCGTTGGCGGCATTGACTGTGCGCACGCCGTCGTCCAGGTTGCGGCTGCTGGTCAGGCGCAGGCCCAGCACGGCGCGGCTGTCGATGGCGTACTGGCCGACGAGCTGCCAGCCCTTGTAGTTGGTGCCGCCCAGGTGCCAGGTGGTGTCGGTGAAGGCGTCCAGCCAGGCGTCGCGCTCGAAGCGGCGCAGCGCGGCCGACAGCCGCCACTGGCCGGCGGTGTTCAGCGCCGGGCTGCCGATCTGCCAGCGGGTCTGCAGGCCGTCGGTCTTCTCGGCCAGGCCGTCCACCGCCGGCGTGCCGGCGCGGCGGCGGATGTCGGCCAGGTCGAAGCCGGTGTTGCGCAGCCAGTCGAGGCTCCAGGCCATCGCCAGGCGGTCGCTCAAGCGGTAGTCCAGCTGGGCGGTGATGTTGATCGGCCGGAACTTCGACGCCAGGCCCCAGGTTGGCGCGGCGGTGCTGGCCGGGTCGTTCAGGTTGATCAGGGTGTTGCCCTTCTGGCGCACGCCGGCGGGGTATTGGCTGCTGAAGTAGGGCTCGGTGCCGGCGCGCTCGCCACCGGGCGGCGGGTTGGTCTCGCGCACGCCTTCCACGCGGGCGAAGTCGTACATCGCCACGCCCAGGCGCAGCGTGCCGTGGGCATTGAAGGCCCATTGCGCGCCCACCTGCAGGCCGGTGAGCCAGCGGTCGCGGTCCAGGCTCAGCTCCTGCAGCGCGAACACGCCGGCGTGGGCGAAGGCGAAGGCGCCGGGCGCCAGCGTCAGCTCGCCCTGGGCGGCGACGCCGTCGAAGCCGATGTCGTCGGGCCAGGTCAGGTCGCTGGAGAAGAACGGGTTGCCGATGCGCCCGGCCTGCAGGCGCATGTCGTGGCGCGGCTCCCACTGCACCAGCGCGCGGTCGATCACCACGCTGCTCTTGTTGAAGTAGTTGCCCAGGGTCTGCGTCGACGAGCTGGGCCCGCCGGTGGCGCTGCCGGTGGACAGCCGCAGCTGGCCGGTGAAATCGCCCGAGATGCGGGCCTGCAGACCCAGGCGGGCGCGCAGCGTGAGGCGGTTGCGGCCGTTGGTGGTGTCGGCGATGTCGGGCGCCCAGGCGGGCGAGCTGACCTGGCGGCGGTAGCAGCGCGCCGGCAGGTTGCCGGCGACGATGCTGCAGGCATCGCCCAGCAGCAGGCCGGTGGTGGCGTCCAGCGCATAGGCCGGCTCGGGGTAGCGCTCGGATTGCGCGCGCAGCCGCAGGTCGCCTTCGAAGCGGATGCCGCGCACCCACTCGGGGATCTGCCGCGCATCGGCCCAGCCGTCGCTGCGGGCGGTGGCCAGCACGTCGTTGCGGATCTCGTCGCGCAGCTGGGCGCGCTGGGTCTCGCTGAGGTAGGGCACGCGCACCACCGGCGCAGCGGCGGTGGCACTGGCGGCCGGCAGCGGGCTGCCCCAGCCGGGGCCGGCCGGGGCGGCGCTGGCACCGGCCTGGCGCAGGATGGCATCGGCCCGCTCGCGGGTGACCAGGCCCTGGCTGACCAGGGTCTCGATCAGGGCCTGGGTGGTGGCGCGCAGGCGTTCCAGCTCGGCGCGGTCACTGGCGGGGTCGGCGGCCTGGGCGGCGCCCAGCGCGCTGCAGCCCAGCAGCAGGGCCAGGGCATGGCGGCGCCAGCGGTGGGGTGGGGCAGGGTGGTGCATGCGGAGGTCTCAAAGAGGAAATTCGGGGGTCAGCCTTGCGGACGCACGGTCAGGCGGAAGCGCATCGGCTGCAGCGCCGCCGGTGGCCGCGGCAGGCGCAGCTGGCGCTGGGTGTCGTCCAGCGCGGCCTGCAGGGCGCTGTCGTGGCGCGGGTCGGCGCCGGGCTGCAGGGCGTAGCGCTGGATGCTGCCGTCTGCCGCCAGCCAGAGGGTGAACTCGGCGGTCAGCTCGGCCGCATCGCTGCGCAGGTGCTGCTCGATGGCGTCGCGCAGCAGGCCGCGCGCGCTGTTGGCATACAGCCGGGCCTGGGCGCGGTCGGCCACCGGCGGCGGGGCGGATGCTGCGGTGCCGCCCACCGTGGGCCGGCCGCCCTGGTAGTCGCTGGTGACAGGGCCGGCGGCGAACGGGCTGTCGCCGGTGCCGGCGGCGCCTTCCATCTTGATCGGCGCATCGGCCGGCGCCGGGGCGGGCGGCTGGGGCGTGGCGGTGGGCGGCGGCGGCCGGGCGTCGTCCTTGGGCGCCGGCTTGGGCTGGTCCTTGGGCGGCGGCGGGGGCGGTGGCGGCGGGGTGTCGGGCAGGATGCTGATGCGCGCCACCTGGCGCCTCGGCGCCTCCGGTGCCGACAGCTGCTGCTTCAGCCACCAGGCCAGCGCACCCACCAGCAGCAGGCCGGCCAGCACCGCGGTGGCCACGGCGATGCGCTGGCCGGCGGAGGCGGGTGGGGTCTGGGCGTCGGCGAGGTCGGCCATGGGGTGGGTGGTGGTGCCGGGTGGTGCCGGGTGGTGGCGCCGGCTAGCTGCCGATGCGGCTGGTGACCAGGGCCATGTCGATGGCCAGGGCGTTGCACAGGTCGATCACGCTGACCACCGCGGCGTACTGCGCCCGCGCGTCGCCCTTGATGGCCACGGTCAGCTTCGGATCGCGGGCGCGGTCGGCCTGCAGCTGGCTTTCCAGCTGGGCCAGCGTGACCGGCGCGCCGTTGACCAGCAGGGCGCCGCCGGGCATCACCTGCACGATCTTCAGTTCGTGCTTCTCGGTCGATGGCTTGTTGCTGGGCAGCGGCAGGTTGATCTTCAGGCCCTGCACCGAGGCGGTGGTCATCAGGATGAAGACCACCAGCAGCACATAGGCCAGGTCCAGCATCGGCGTGACGTTGATGCTGTCGTAGGGCTGGGCGTCGGTGTTGAGCTGCATCGCGGATGGCTCCTGGGCTCAGGGTGCCTGGCGCTTGGTGACCAGGCCCAGCTCGGTGATGTCCAGCGCCTTGGCCACTTCCAGCACCTGCATCACCGTGTCGTACTGCGCGGCGGCGTCGGCCTTCAGCACCACCGGCAGGGCCGGGTTGGCGGCCTTGTGGTCGGCCAGGCGGCTCTTCAGCTGCGCGATGTCCACCGGGTAGGCGTCGAGGAACACCGTGCCGTCGGCGGTGATGGTGATGGCGCGGGTCTGCGGCCGCGCCAGGTTCTCGCTGGCGCGGGTGTTGGGCGAGTCCACCTTCACGCCCTGCACCGAGGCGGTGGTGAGGATGATGAACACCACCAGCAGCACATAGGCCAGGTCCAGCATCGGTGTGACGTTGATGTCGTCATACGGCTGGTTCTCAGCCTTGATGTCGGCGCTCATCGTGCGCCGTATTCCTCGGCGATCCGAGTGATGAACTCGTCGACGAAGATCTGCATGTCGGCCGACAGCGTCTTGATGCGCGAGGCCAGGTAGTTGTAGCCGAACAGCGCCGGGATGGCCACGCCCAGGCCGGCCACCGTGGCCAGCAGCGCCGCGGCGATGCCGGGGGCGATGGCGTTGACGTTGACATCGCCGGCCGCGGCGATGGCCGCGAAGGTGATCATCACGCCCACCACCGTGCCCAGCAGGCCCAGGAACGGGCCGCCGGAGATGGCGATGGTCAGCCACACCATCTGGCCGTTCAGGCGGTGGCTCTCGCGCACCAGGTCGGCATCGACCGAGGCCTTCACCGCGTCGATCGACGCGCCCGACAGTGGCGCCATGCCCGGCTCGCCGACCCGGCGCTTGCGCAGCTCGCGCTGGCCGGCCAGGTACAGCCGGTACAGCGTGGAGTTGGGGTGGGCGGCGCCCTGGTCGAGCTGCAGCAGCGCATCGGTGGCCTGGCGGAAGCGGCCCAGGAACTGCCGGTTGTCGCGGTCGGCGCGCACGATGTAGCGCAGCTTGACCACCATCACCAGGGCGGCCACCACGAACATCACGCCCAGGATGACGATCACCACCCAGGCGTCGATGGTGAGGTTCTTGACCAGGATGCCCATGTAGCCGTGCTGGCCGCCGCCGTCGGCCTCGCCGTCGCTCTCGCGCACCGCCTTCACCAGCTTGCCGGCACTGCCCTGCGAGCCGGCCACCAGGGCCAGCCAGGGGGCGCTGCGGGCGGCGGCGGCCACCTGCAGCTCGTCCACTGCGCCGCGCAGCGCGGTGCTCCCTTCTGTGCCACCCAGCTGCAGCGCGCCGGCCAACGCGGGTGTGGCCACGGCGGCCTGCGCCACCTCGCCGCCGTTGACATGCAGCCGCGCCTTGGCGCCTTCCAGCACCAGGGCCACATGGGTCCAGGTGGCGGCGGTCAGCGGGCCGCCGTCCAGCACCGTGCCGCCCACGCGGGCCTGCAGCTTGCCGCCGGCCAGGGCGATCTGCAGCGGGCCCCAGCGCAGCACCTGGCCGCCGTCCACCGCATCGGCACGCAGCCACAGCGACACGGTGGCCGCACCGCCGGGGGTGATCGCCAGCGCATCGGCCGCCGGCCACTGCAGCGTGCTGCCGTCCAGCCGGGCGCCGCCAGCCAGCAGGGCGTTGGCCTCGCGCACCACCGGGGTGGTGGCCAGCGCGCCGGCCACCCGGTCCTGGCCGCGGCCGGCGGCATCGTCGAAGCCCACCGCCAGCTTCAGCGCCGCATCGGCGGCCGGGCTGCCGGTGGCGGCCGGCGCCTGCAGGTTGCCGCTGTAGACCAGCACCGCGTTCTTGTCGCTGCCCGGCAGCACCGCCGGCAGCGTGACCCAGACCACCGCCAGCTCGTTGACCGCATCGAAGCGTTCGATGCGGTGCGGCAGCACCGTCTTGTCGTCGGCGGCCAGCACCCGCAGGTCGCTGCCGTCGTCCTTGGCACCGGCGAAGTCGAAGTTGCCGCTGTGCAGGCGGATGGCCAGCGGCAGGCCGTTCACCGCCTCGGTGGTCGGCTGGCCCTGGTTGCTGGTGTCCAGCGTGTAGCGGGTGCGCTGCGGCCAGTCGGCCTGCCACCAGGCCTGGGCCGGCCCGGCCAGGCCCAGCACGCCCGACAGACACAGCAGCAGGCCGGCGGCCGCGGCGCGGGCCCGGGCGGGGAGGAAGGTGGAGGTGTGCATGGGGTCAGTCGCCTTGGCTGAAGCCGAGGAAGTCCAGGATCAGGTTGCGCCGGCGGCGCCGCTTCTGCGCCTCGTCGTCGCTGGCGGCGGGGCTGGCATTGGCCAGGCCGGCGGTGGCCACGGTGGCCGGCAGCGCGGTGGCGGCATTCACCGCCGGCGGCGGCATGTTGCTGCTGGTGTCGCCGCGCACGCTGATCGCATCGGCGCCCACCAGCCGCTCGGCAGCCAGGTTGGCATTGCCGCGTGACTGGATGCCGGCATCGCCGGCGTTGATCTCGCCGGACGGCGCGAACAGGTCCAGCGTGCTCTTCGCATCCAGCACCGCGATGCCGCTGCCGGAGAAGGCGGCCGAGGTGTCGACCACCACATTGCCGTTGCGGTCGATGCGGGTGATCGGCGCGGGCGCGCCGGTCACCGTCTTGGCGCCGCGGCCGGCGTCGATGTCGCCCCGGCTGGCCCAGATCAGCACATCGCCCTGGCCGACGGTGAACACCCGCGACTGGTTGACCACCAGGCTGTCGCGCGCAGCGATCTGCACATCGCCACCAGCCACGGTGACGATGCCGATGGCGCTGGCCGGCTTGACCGCACCGCCGCTGAAGGTCTCGCCCGCGTTGACGCCACCGCCCGGCGCCAGCAGGTGCACCGCGCCGCCCTGCTGGGTCTTGATCTGGCTGGCGGTCATGCGGATCTCGCCGGTCGCCCGGCTGCCCGGGAACAGCGCGGCCAGGGTGCTGAAGCCGCGCTCGTAGGCGGCGGCGCGCTCGGCGCCATCGCTGCGGGCAGCGGTGCGGCCGGCAAAGCGCAGCTCGTCGAACAGCACCTGCTGCAGCCACAGCAACCGCTGCTCGGGCGGCAGGGCGTCGAAGGCGGCCAGGGCCTGGGCGTTGTCGACTGCCTGGCCGGTGCGCGCCTGCAGGAAGCTGCGCAGCCGCGGCAGGTAGCCGCTGCGTGGATCGGCGGGTGCGTCGGCCGTCGCCGGCGTGGCTGGGGCCAAGGTGGCCAGCGCCAGCACCGCGGCGTTGCGCGCGCTGCCATCCACCCGCGCCAGCCAGGCCTCGGCCAGGGCATGGCCGAGGAAGCTTTCGCGCAGCGCGGCGGGCTGCTGGGCCAGGGCGGCCAGCGCCTGCGCCGGCGCCACCGGCGCCAGGCCGCGTTGGGCCAGGAAGTCTGCTGCCTGCGCCGCCAGCGGGCCGGCGCCCACCAGGGCCTGGATGCGGGCCTGGCGTTCGTCCAGCGTCGCCTGGCCATGGGCAGTGGCTGCCGCCTGGGCCTCGGCCGAGCCGATGGCCGGCGGCGTGCGGCCGGCCGCCAGCGCATCGAGCTGCACGAACAGCTGCGCCGCCTGGCTGGCCAGGCCGGCACCGCCCAGCACCGCCACATGGCGGCTGCTTGCCTGCGCCACATCGGCCGTGCCCAGCTGCACGCCGGCGACCACGGTGATCGCGGCACCGCCGGCCAGCAGCGCGCTGTTCTCCAGGTTGCCCACGCTGCCGATGCCGCCGGAGCTGCCCAGCACCACGTCGCGCCCGGCCAGCACCACCAGGTCGCCCGGGCCCTGCAGCTTGGCGCTGAAGTTGGCGTCCCCGGTGACGGCATCGAACACCAGGTCGCCGCCAGCCTGCAGCAGGCTCAGCGCATCGCTGGCCTGGTGCTGGAGCGACAGCGCCCGGCCCACCAGGTCCTGGCCGGCGACCAGCCGCGCCGGGCTCAGCGCCTGCACCGCATCGAAGCGCAGGCTGCCGGTCTCGGCCACCACCCGCAGCGGCGGCTGGCCGGCCGGCGCGGTGGCGCTGCTGTTGCGGGGGAAGGGGTCCAGCCGGTCGGCCAGGCCGCTGGCATCGGAGGCAAAGGGCCGGGCGAAGGCCGGCTGGCTGCCGGTGATGGCGATGGCCGACAGGGTGACATCGTCGCGCGCCAGCAGCAGCAGGTCGGCGCCCAGCACCGGCGCCTGCACCAGGTCGCCCTGCAGCCGCAGGCTGCCTTCGGGTGCGGCCATCCAGGTCGACGATGGCACCACCCGCTCGGCCTGGCTGCGCTGGCTGTAGTTGCCGGTCAGCGCGGTCGGCACCTGGCCGCTGTAGGCCACGCTGCCAGCGGTGCTCAGCACGCCCAGGCTGGCTGCGGGCGACAGCCCGGCCAGCAGCACGCCGTTGGTCGACTGCGTGCCCTGCCGCGCCAGTGGTGCCACCAGGCCGGCCGATGCCACCTGGCCCAGGTCCAGGCCGTTGCGGGCGGTGACCGACACCTGCGTGTCCAGGTGCATCAGTTGCAGGCCGTTGAAGCCGGTGCTGGATTGCACGGCGCCACCGGCATCGATGGTGGCGCGGTCGCCGCCGGCGAACACGAAGCCGTCGACCAGGTTGCCGCTGACCTGCCAGTGCAGCGCGCCGCCGCCAAAGCCCAGCAGGCTGCGGCCGCTGCCGCTGTCCTGCGTCAGGCTGCCGCTGGCCGCGGTGGACAGCGCCAGGCCGCGCGCATCGCCACCGGCCATGGCCGCCAGGCTGCCGCCGCCGAAGGTGGCCACGCCCTGCTGGAACAGGTCGTAGCGGCTCCACCAGTTCAGTGCGCCGGTGGTGCCGCTGGCACTGCGCCACCACCAGTCGGTGCCGTAGGGGCTGGCGCCGCTGCCGGCCGCACCGACCAGGTCGCGCCTGGCCTGCAGCGTGATGTCGCCGCCGCCGTCCAGGAACGGGCTCTGCCGGCTGTTGCCTTCCTGGCCGGCCGCCAGCAGCTGGCTGGCAGCCGGCAGCACCAGACCAGCGATGCCGGCCGTGGGCTGCGGCAGACCGGTGGTGTAGACCACGGCCTTGGCATTGGCCAGGGCCACGTCGCGCCCGGCCGCGATGTCGATGCGCCCGGTGGTGGTGCGCACGATGACGTCGGCCGCGTTGGCGCCATCCTGGCGGCCGATGCGCACATCGCCGGTGCCGTCGCTGCGTGTCTCCAGCACCCGCGCCGCGCCCAGGTCGGCGCCGCCGACCAGGCGCAGGCTGGCGCCTTCGCCGGCGACGATGGTGCTGTCGGGTCGCACCGCCGCGGCCCGGTCGGCCAGCGTGCTGCCCGCGTTGCCGGCGGTCTCGCGGGTGCTGCTGCGCAGGCCGTCGCTGAGGCTGTGGTCCAGCACCAGGTCGCCGGCAGCGCGCAGGGTCAGCACGGTGGGTGCGCCGCCGGGGCGCGGCAGCACGGTGCCGGTGTCGTCGAAGTCGAGCAGGTTCCAGTCGCCCTGCAGGCGCAGGCGGCCGGCGCTGCGCACCTCCACGCCGGGCCGCACCTGCACGGCTGGTGCCAGCATGCCGTCGCCACCGGTCAACCGGCCGGCGATGGCTGCCAGCCCGCTGCCGTCGGCGCCGGCGAAGGCCTGGTTGTCGCGCTGGATCTGCGCCGTGCCCACGGCCTGCGTCGGCGCCGCGGTGGGCGCCGGCGTCGGGGCTGGCGTGGGCGCCGCGGTGGGCGCTGGCGTCGGCGCGGCGGTGGGTGCAACCGTGGGCGACGGACTTGGCGCCGCGGTGGGCGCTGGGGTCGGCCCGGGCGTGGGCGCTGCCGTGGGCACGGCCGATGGCGGCAGCGGGGGCGTCACGCCAATGGTTGAACTGCCCGGTGCGGGCGCAGCCGTGGGTGCGGGCGTCGGTGCGGGTGTGGGCGCGGCCGTGGGTGCGGGTGTGAGCGCAGCCGTGGGCGCTGGGGTTGGTGCTGGCGTCGGGGCCGCGGTTGGGGCCGGTGTCGGCGCCGGCGTGGGTGCAGCGGTGGGCGCCGGCGTGGGCGCCACGGTGGGGACGACCGACGGCGGCAGCGGTGGCTTCACGCCGATCGTCGAGCCGCCCGGTGACGGCGCCGGCGTGGGCGCAACGGTGGGGGCGGGCGTGGGTGCAGGCGTCGGCGCCGGTGTCGGCGCTGCGGTAGGGGCTGCGGTGGGGGCAGGTGTGGGGGCTGCGGTGGGGGCTGCGGTGGGGGCAGCAGTGGGAGCAGGTGTGGGGGCCGCGGTGGGTGCCGGTGTTGGCGCAGGTGTCGGTGCTGCGGTGGGTGCAGGTGTTGGCGCAGGTGTCGGTGCTGCGGTGGGTGCCGGTGTTGGCGCAGGTGTCGGTGCTGCGGTGGGTGCCGGTGTTGGCGCAGGTGTCGGTGCTGCGGTGGGTGCCGGTGTTGGCGCTGGCGTCGGCGCGGCGGTGGGTGCCGGTGTTGGCGCCGGCGTCGGCGCCACGGTTGGCGCGGGGGTGGGTGCCGGGGTCGGCACCACGGACGGTGGCGCTGGCGGCTTGACGCCCACCGTCGACTCCCCAGGCGCTGCCGTGGGTGCGGGCGTTGGTGCGGGCGTTGGTGCAGGTGTCGGTGCGGGCGTCGGGGCCGGGGTGGGCGCCGGCGTGGGGGCTGGCGTCGGTGCCGCGGTCGGCGCCGGGATGCTCGAAGGCGGCGACGGCGGCTTGCTGCCCACGGTCGAGCTGCCCGGATTGGCCGCGTCCGCAGCTGTCTTGGTGGCGGCCGCGCCGGGCACCTGGTCGGGCGGCGTCGGCGGCGTCACGCCGATGGTCGACGTGGCCGGTGGCGCGGTGGGTGCCGGCGCGGGCGCGCCCGTCGGCGCCGGGCTGGGCGCGGCGGTCGGTGCAGCCGTGGGGGCAGGCGTCGGGGCGGGAGTTGGCGCCGCAGTCGGGGCCGGTGTCGGTGCTGCGGTCGGTGCCAGGTCACCCGCCACGATGGTGTCCGCCTGGTAGACCTGCACCGCCTCCACCACCACCCGGGCGGCGCCCTGGATGCGGCCGCTCAGCGCGCCGACGGCCACGTCGCCGCCGGGCGTGCGTGGGGCCCGCAGCAGCAGCTCGCCACTGGCCGCGCCGGCTGCGGACGCGACGTCGATGCCGGCCTGCGGCGCGATCTGCACGCTGCCATCGCGGCTGGCCAGCGTCACCCGGCCAGGCTGGCCAGCCACGCCGGTGGCGCGGATGCGGCTGCTGTCGGCCAGTTGCAGGTCCTGGCCTGCCGCCAGCAGCACCTGGCCGCCAGTGGCGCCGTCGGTGACCAGGCTGCCGGCCACGGTCAGCCGCCCGGCGTCGCTGGCCAGGTCGATCGTGGCGGCCTGCAGCCTGGTGCCGGCGGCCACCGTCTGGTCGCCCTGCCGGTTGCGCAGCGCCAGCAGGCCGTTGAAATTGCCACTGCCGTCGGCCGCTGCGCTGGCGGTCAGCAGGGCCTGCAGTTGCGCCGGATCGACGGCGTCGCGGGCATCGATGCGCAGCGTCGCGCCATCGGCACCGGCGCTGCTGTGGCCGCGCAGCGTGCCGCCCAGGTCGATGGCGCCGGCGGCGGCCTGCAGGCTGAGGCTGCCGCCCTGGCTGGCCGGCCGCCGCGGCATGCTGGCAGTGGCCGGAGCACCGGCAGCGCCGGAGACATCGACCAGGCCATCCAGCCGCACGCTGCCGGCGTCGGCACGCAGCTGCAGGTCGCCGCCGGGCGTGGCGATCGTCACACCGTCGATGCGCCGCGTCTGGCCGGCCAGGTCGAGCACGCCGGCGCTGCCCAGGTGCACCGCCACGCCGTCCGCGCCCGCACCGCGCGTCTGGACTTGCAGCGCGCCGGACGGCAGCGCCACGCGGCCGTCCAGCGCCACGGTGCCGGCCTGCAGCTGCAGATGGGCGCCTGCGCCCGGCGTGGGCAGGCTGGCGCTGGGCGCACGGCCGGCCGGCAGCGGCTGCAGCTGCAGCGCACCGGTGGCGGTCAGGCTGGCGCTGGCGCCGGTGCCGGCGGTCAGCAGCGGCGTCTGCAGGGTCAGATCGCCGCTGGTCGCCAGGCGGGCGGGGGCGTTGTCTGCCACCCCGGCCACCAGGCCACCATCGGCGCGCAGCAGGGTGTGGTCGGCGCCGTCGACGGCCACGGTGCCGCCACCCAGCGTCAGCGTGCCGCCGGCCAGCAGCCGCAGCTGGCTGCTGCCGCCGCTGCCGGCCGTGGCCGCCGCGCCGCTGGTGTTGACCAGGTCCAGCGCGCCGGCCTGCACGGTCACCGTGCTGCCGGGCGTGGCCAGGCGCAGGCTGCCGGCGTCCAGTGCCAGCCGGCGCTGGCCGGGGCTGCCCAGCGATGCGTCGCCGAAGAAGTCGATGCTGCTGAAGCTGCGCAGCGTCAGCGCCTCGGCCTGGCCCAGCTGGGCGGCCAGCGCAGCCGACAGCGCCAGCGCATCGCCATCGCCCGCGCCCACGGCGATGCGCGGCCCGCCCAGCGTGACGGCCTGGGCCGCCACCGCGACATCGGCCGCCAGCTGCACCGCCTGCGTGGCCTCGGCCAGCACCGAGGCGGCCTGCAGCTGCACGCCCGTGCGCAGGTCCAGCGTGCCGGCCAGGCGGCTGGTGCCGCTGCGCCGGGTGCTGGCCTCGGCATCGGCCGACAGCCGCAGCAGCGCGCCGTCGCCGGCCAGGCGCAGTTCGGTGGCGCTGCCGGCGGCCAGGCTGCCGCGGGTGCCCAGCCGGGTGCCGGCGCCCACCTGCAGGCTGTCGGTGGCGGCCAGGGTCAGGTCGGCGGCAGCGGCCAGGTCCAGGCCGGCGCCCACGCGGATGGTGTCGGCTTGCACCGCCAGCTGGCCGTCAGCGCCGCGGGTGGCGCCGATCAGCAGCCGCTGGGCACCGGCGGCCTGCAGCTGCGCTGGTGTCAGCAGCAGGCTGCCTGCTTCGGCGTTGCCGGCGCTGTCGATCAGGATGTGGCGCGAGGCGATGGCCAGCTCGCCGCCCACCGCACCCCGGCCGGCGGTGCCGCCGGGCAGGTCGAAGCGCAGGGCGCCGGCCAGCGTCAGCGCGCCGGTCTCGATGGCCAGCTGGCCGGCATCCATGGGCCGGCCCTGGCCCGCGGCGAACACGGTGTCGGCCTGGGCGGTCCGGATCTCGCTGGACCGCCGCGCCAGCGCCGACGGCAGCACCTGCCAGGTGCTGTCGGCCGCCGGCGCCAGGCCGGCCGCGGCATCGGCGCGCAGGCCGGTGCGGGCGCCCACCAGGGTGGCGCCTGATGGCTGCGCCTGGGTCTGGCCCAGCCCCAGGTTGCCGGCCGCCGGCCGCACCAGGAAGGCGCCATCCAGCACCGCGTAACGCGCCGGCAGGCGGGCGTAGGTGCCGGCCGGGATCGGCCCGCCGGGCCCGAAGGTGATGGTGTCGCCGGGGCGCACGCTGACCGGTTGGTTGCGGTCGTTCACCGCCGCCAGGATCGCGTCGTCATGCGGCGCGTAGGCCTGCACGCCGGGCAGCACCGCGAAGGCGCCGTCGGCACCGCCGGCAAAGACATCGCGCGAGCCGCCCGGCCCGGGCACGAAGGACTGCGCCTGCAGGCTGCCGCCGCCCGACAGGTCCAGCGTGGCGCCGGCCTGCACCTCGGCGCTGCCGCCGGCCACCTTCAGCTGGATGGACTTGGCCGGGCCGCTGGCCAGGCTGCGGCCGTCGCCGGCCGTCCAGGCGCTGCCTGCGGTGTTGGCGACCGCGCTGCCGTAGGGCACGGTGGTGTTGCCACCCGCCACCGAGGTGATGCTGCCGCTGCCCAGCGTCAGCCGCTCGCTGGCGTCCAGCGTGATCTGGCCGAACGGCGCCTGCACGCGGCCGAACTGTTCGATCTGCGCGGCCTGCAGCGTCAGCACGCCGCCGGCCGACAGCAGCGGGTCGGCCAGGGTGCCACCAGCGTCGATGCGCAGGCGGTGGCCGGGGGCCAGCAGCTGGTAGGTGGTGTCGGTGGCCGGCGCCACGCGGGCGGCCAGCAGCGTCACATCGGCCGCGGTGGCCAGGCTGCCGGTGGCGCCGCTGCCGACGTTGGCGCCGCGCAGCCGCAGCTCGGTGGTGCTGCGCAGGTCCAGCGTGCCCACGCCCTGCAGCGCCTGACGGCCGACCAGCTGCACCAGGTCGCCCTGCAGCGCCAGGCTGGCGCTGCCGCCGCTGGCCGGCCGCTGCACCTGGTTGTTGGGCCGGGCGCTGTCGTTGAAGCGGGTGCCGGTGTCGGTGTTGCCCACCGTCAGCACGCCGGCAGTGGACAGGCGCACGTCGGCGCCCGCAGTGGCCTCGATGACCGGCGCGTCCAGCGTCAGCGCGCGCTGCAGGTCCAGCGCCACATCGCCGTCGAAGCGGATGCGGTCGCTGGACCGCAGGCTCAGGCTGGCCAGGCCGGCGTCGCGCACCGCATCGGCCGACAGCGTGACCACGCCGGCCTGCACCGGCGCATCGGCCGCGCCGGCCTGCACCCGCAGCTGCACATCGTCGCGGTCCTGGCTGGCATCGGTGGCATTGGCCTGCGCCGACAGGCGCACGCCCAGGCTGCCGCCGGCGGCCTGGCCGGCGGCGCTGCGCCCGCCCTTGGCCGACACCGTGGCGGCCAGCCGGCCGCCGCCTTCCTGCGTGGCGATCTGCAGCTGGCCGGCATCGCTGTGCACGTGGACGCGCTGGGTGGCGGTGGCACCTGCGCCGGTCGGGGTGGGTTGGTTCAGCACCGCGCTGGCGCCGTCCAGGCGGATCACCGCGCCGGGCTGCAGGTCGATGCCGGTGAGCCGTGCGCCGCTGATGCTGACCGTGCCGCCGGCCAGCACCTGGCCTTGCTGCAGGCCGTTGGTGGTGGGTGTGACCAGCGTGGTGCCCGCCACGTCGATCCCCGCGCCGCTGGCCAGCACCAGGCTTCCCGCATACCCCGCCGGCACGCCGCTGAAGCTGCCGGCCAGCGACAGCGCCACGTTGCCGCCCGCCGCCTGCACCTGGCCGGCGGCCAGCAGGTCGCGCCCGGCAATGAGCTGCACATTGGCGCGGGCATCGGCCTGGATGGCGGACCCGGCCGACAGCGTCAGCGCACCGGCGGGCAGCACCCGGTCGGTGCCGGTGGCACGCAGGGCCAGGTGCACCGGCTGGCGCAGGGCGTCGTCCAGCCGGCTGGTCTGCAGCACCTCGGCCGGGCGGCTGCCGCTGGCCGACAGGCGGGCGTCGGCGCCGGCCAGCCAATTCAGCTGGCGCGGCGCCAGCACCGCGCCCGGTTCCAGCACCAGGCGGTTGGCGCCGTCGATGTCGAAGCTGGCGAAGCCGCCCTGCTGGAAGAAGCTGGTGCCCAGCTGCAGGCCCAGGCCGCCGTCCAGCGCCTGCAGCGCGGGCTGGCCGGCGGTGTCGGCGACGATGTGCACGTCGGCGGCGCGCAGCTTCAGGCTGCCGCCGCCGTTGATCGCGAAGCCGGCCAGCTGGCTGCCCAGCAGCACCGGTGCCAGTGCCTCGCCGGGCGAGGCCAGGCCGGTGTTGCCCTCCAGCGTGATGCTGCCGGCCGCGGTGCCCTGCACGCTGCCGTTGGTGCGCACCGTGGCGCCGCCGGACACGTCGATGGCGCTGCCCGCGTCCAGCTGCAACCCGTGGGCGGCCTGCAGCGCCACGCTGCCGCCGGCCAGCGCCGGTGCCGGCAGGGCCTGCACCGCCGCGGCCTGGTTGACCCAGGTGCCGGCCATGTCCAGCCGGGCGGCCGCGCCCAGCTGCAGCGTGCCGGCCACGCCCGGGCCGGTGGCCGAGCCGGCGGCGGCATCGGCGGTGCGGGCCGTCAGGCTGCCGCCGGCGCTGGTGATGTCGGCGCCCAGCGTGAGGCCGCCGGCACCCTGGGCCGTCAGGCTGATGCTGGTGCGTGGGCCCAGGCGCAGGTGGGCGCCGTCCTGCTGCAGCAGGGCGCCGGTGGTGCTGATCGTCAGCCGGCTAGGGTCGGCAGCAGTGAGGGCCGTGGCCGACCAGTGGCTACCGGCCACCAGATCGGCCAGCGCCGACCCGTTGCTGCCCAGGGCGGCCCAGTCCGGTGCGGACAGGCCGCTGGCGGCGGCGGCCAGCCGCAGGTCGGCCGGGTTGATGGCGGCGGTGCCGAATGTGGTGTTGAAGGGTGCGCTCAGTGCCAGCGCCAGGCTGGCACGGCCGGCCAGGGCATCGCTGCCGCTGGTCTGGCGGCTGCCCTGCAGCGTGCTGGCCAGCACCTGGCCGTCCAGCACCGCCTGGCGGGCCAGCAGGCTCAGGCTGCCGGCGGCGCGGCCTTCGGTGTAGCCGGGCTCCAGCTGGCCGGCCAGGTTGCTGGCGAAGCTGGGCAGGGTGTCCTGCCAGCGGTTGCGGGCGGTCTGGGTGGCGTTCTCCAGCGCGGTGTAGCGCAGGTCGGCGCGGGCGGTGTTCAGGCTGTAGCGGCTGCCGTCGTCGGCCACCAGGGCGCTGGGCCGCACGCTGGCGGCGGTGTAGGTCAGCTGGCCGCCGGACAGGTCAATGCGCGCGCCGGCGGCGGTGTGCAGATCCCCGCGCGACGCCAGCAGCACCGCACCGCCCACCGACAAGCGCTCGTTGACCGTGCGCTGCAGCGCACGGCTGTAGGCGCTGGTGTCGCCCAGGATGGGCACGCCCTGGCGCAGGTCGAAGGTGACGCGGCTGCGGTAGAGCGGACCGTCTTTCTGCAGCGGGGCGTCGCGCAGGTCGCTGTTGCCCAGCAGCTCGGTGGTGACGAACTGCCGCGCCACCGACAGCGTCTCGCTGCGGGTGCCGGCCACGTCGATGCGGGCGCCGTCGCTCAGCGTCAGCCGGCTGTGCGCATCGGCCGGCAGGAAGGTCTGCGGCGGCGCATCGGCCAGCGTGCCGTCGTACAGCGGCTGGGCTTCGGCGCGGGCCCGCACCAGGCCGCCCGGGGCCACGATGGACGACCCGCCCCGCAGGTCGATCTGCGCGCCCGACAGCTCCACCCGCGAGGTGGTGAAGGCCGAGTTGTCCGACGAGGTCAGCGGCTTGCCGGCGCTGTCGGACTCGGTGGCCGGCAGCAGGCGGATGTCGCTCTGCGGGCCCAGCACCAGCTGGCCGCCCTCGGTGGCGCGCTTGACCAGCGCATTGGTCTGCGTGGCCTGCACCTTGTTGCGCGCCAGCAGGAAGACCGAGCCGTTCTCGCTGACACCGGTCGACGCCGAGATGCGGCCGCTCTGGTTGACCGCCAGGCCCACCAGCGTGGTGTTGCCGCGCTCGGTCAGGATCTCGCCCAGGTTGCTGGCGCGGCCGGCGCCATCCACCTCGACCAGCAGGCCGCGCAGCGCCGGGATGTCGGCATTGGCCTCGGACGCGTACAGCCGCTCGGCGGTGGGCGTCTGCAGGTAGGCCTGGTTGCCGGCGGCCAGCACCGTCTGCCCGCCCGGGGTGCTGATGCGGCCGCGGTTCTCCACCGATTCGGCCAGCAGCATCACCCGGCCGCCGGCCGGCGTGGTGATGGCCGCACCGGGCTCCACCAGCACGAAGTTGCCCGGGTTGGCGAACAGCGCCAGCGGCTGGTGTACATCCTGCAGCAGGAAGGTGGGCGCGGTGCTGAACAGGCTGTTGGTGAAGCCCGAGAGGAAGTCGGCATCGCCGACGTTCAGCGTCGACGCGATCAACCCGCCCACGTTGACCTGCGCATTGGCGCCGAACAGCACGCCGTTCTGGTTGACCAGCACCACCGTGCCGTTGCTGGTGAGGCGGCCCAGGATCTGGCTGGGGCTGATGCCGCTGCCATCGCCCACCACCCGGTTCAGCGCCGTGCCGTTGGCGCCGGTGCGCATGTCGAAGTGCACGCCGCTGGCTGCGCCGATGTCGAAGCGCTGCCAGTGGTAGATGGCGCGCTGCGAGCTCTGCTCGATGGTGAGGTTGCGGCCGCCCTGGGCATTGGCGGCATCGGCTGCCACGCGGGCCGCGCCGTTGACCACCCAGCGCGCAGCGGGCACCGGCAGCGCTGCGGCAGCCGGCGGCGGCAGGCTGATGCGGGGCGCGGCCACCGGCTCGGCGGCCATGGCCAGGCCCAGCGGGAACACGCCGGCCAGCGCAGCGGCCAGGGGGCGCAGCGTGGGGGCGGCAGGGAGGGGCGGTGCGCGGCGGGCCATGGCGGTCAGAACTTCCACTGCAGCTGCGCATGCAGCCGGGGGTCACCCAGGCTGTTGCCGCTGCGGTGCAGCGGCCACGCCAGGTCGAGGTTGCCGTCGAGCTGGCCGCCCAGCCGCACGGCCATGCCCAGCCCGGCGCCGGCCAGCTGGCGGTGGCCGGCCTGGCCGATGGCTGGCGCCAGCAGCGTGGTGCCGCCGGCATCGGCAAAGGCCGAGAACACCAGCTCGGCGTTGGTGGCCAGGCCCAGGCGCGGCGCCTGGTTGGGGGTGCGCAGCGTCAGCGAGGCCAGCCAGGCCTGGTCGCCGGCGGTGGCCGATTCCAGGTGGCCGCGCACCGTGTCGGCGCCGCCCAGGGCGAACTGCTCGCCGCTGACCAGGGCGCCGGTGGCCTGCTGCAGCGCCAGCCGGCCGGCCAGGCGCCAGCCGCCGGCGCCCAGGGCGCGGTCATGGCGCAGGTCGGCGCGCAGGGTCATGAAGCTGCCGTCGGCATCGCGCTGGGCGCAGGCGAACTGGTCTTCGGCCTGGCCGGCGCAGCGCACGGTGCGGCGCAGCACCGCCCGGTTGGCCAGGGTCAGCGTCAGGTCGAACTGGGTGCTGTGGTCGGCGCCGGCCAGCACGCCCGACCACGCGGCCGACAGCGGCAGGTAGCGCAGCGGCGAGGCCAGCACATCGCTGCCGGCGACGATGCGCTGCTGCACCCGCTTGAGGTCCAGACCCAGGGTCAGGCCGTGGCTGAAGTCGCCCGCGCCCGGCAGCGGCCAGCTGCGCTTCACACCCAGGGTGCTGCCCTGGCCGATCACGCTGCTGCCCAGCGGCTCGGTCAGGCTGTCGGAATCGACCAGCTGCACCGTCCAGCGGCCGCCGTCGTCGGTGGGCACGGCGTAGTTCAGCACCAGCACCCGGGTCTGGCGGGGCGCCTCGGGCGCGGTGATGGCGGTCAGCGACAGGCTGTGTTCGCGTTGGAACAGGTTGTCGTAGCGCAGGCTGGCGGCCAGGCGCCAGGGCACGGTGTTGGCGGCATGGCGGTTGTGCAGCGTCAGGCTGGCGGCCAGCGGCAGGCTGTCTTCCACCCGCAGCTCGGCATTGAGCGTGCCGGGCACGGCGCCGGCGCTCAAGAGCGGCTGCACCCGGCGCTCGGCGCTGCGGTTCAGCGCGGCCAGCTGGGTCTGCACGGCGTTGAAATCGGGCACCGAGCCGGGGGCCAGGGCAGGCACCTTGTCGCGGATCCAGCCCTGCGAGAAGTGGCGCGCGCCGGTCACCCGCAGCTGGGCCACGCTGCCTTCGACCACCCGCAGCACCACCACGCCCTGGTCCACCCGCTGCTCGGGGATGTCGACCACCACGCTGAGGAAGCCGGCCTGCTGGTAGGCCTTGTCGAGTGCGGCGCGGGCGGCCTCCACCGCGGCCATGCCGCGCTGCTGCCCCAGGTGCGGGCTGACCGCCTGCTCGATCGCCAGGACCGGCAGCACGGTGTTGCCATGCACCTCGAACTCCAGCACGTCGAAGGCCGGCTCGGCAGACGTGGCGGGGCGGGCAGGTGCATCGGCGGCAGGCGCTGCCGGCGCCAGGACGGCGAACAGCAGCGCCACCAGGCAGGCGGTGCGGCGCATGGCGGGACGGTGGCGCGGTGTCAGCGGGCGCGGCGGCGTGACCACAGGCCGAGGCCGGCCAGGCCCAGGCCCATCAGCACCCAGCCGGCGGGCTCGGGCACCGGGGTCACCGGCGCCTGCAGGCCCTGCACCAGCTGCAGCGTCTTGTCGGTCGGCCCATCGAGCTGGCTGCGGGCGGCCTGGCGGCTGACCAGCCGGCGCAGGAAGCCGTCGGTCAGGCCGATGACCTCGTCGCTCTGGCCCACGGCGTTGGCCACGCTCAGCACACCGGCCAGGCGGGCGAAGCTGTTCTCGAAGGTGAGCGCGGTGCGGGCCTCGGCCGTCGACACGAAGCGCTGTGTGGTGAAGCTCAGCAGGTAGCGGCCGGTGTTGCCGGCCTCGGCGGTGAAGCCCCAGTAGGCATCGCCACCGAGGTTGTCGAATTCATTGACGGTGGCCAGCGCCAGGTTGCTGCTGCCGCTGCGGGTGATGTCGTAGAACCAGGCCGATTGGCCGATGGGGTTGGTGATGGCGGGCACGCCCAGGCCGGCGAAGGTTTCCACCACCTGGGCGAAGTAGGCATCCGGGTGGCTGGCCTTGGTGTCGAAGCTGGAGCCGTTGACCGCGATCGACGATTCGAGGTCGCCAGTCACATCGCTCTCCACTGCATGGCTGGGCCGGTTGTTGACACCGACGCCGACGAACTGGTTGACCTGCGCGAACAGCCCGTTCAGGCCGCCGTTGGTCAGGTTGCGGTAGGCGGCCTCACCGCCCTGGCCGATGGTCAGCAGCATGCCGCGGCCGCCGACGGTGGCAGCCGAGCCGATGGAGTCGCTGCCCATCACCGCCCAGGCGCTGTTCGACAGGCTCGCCGCAGCGGCGAACTGGGACCAGGCCGTGTCCTTGCCGGGATCGATGATCCAGAAGGCGTGGTCCCGTGTCGCGTCGCTGGCCGATTGGAAGGTGGCGGCGATGTTGCTGCCGGCCGGCGCCAGCGTGCTGGCCGAGCCGGCATCCGCATTGGCCTGGCGCACCATGGTCATGGTCACGCCCAGGTCCAGGGTGTAGGACATCTCGCCCACCGGATCGAGCACGCTGAACCACAGCTCCGAGCGTGTGCCGTCCGTGCTGTCGCCGTTGCTCAGGGTCGCCAGGTTCGGTCGGCGCAGCGTGGCTTGCGCATGGTGTGCGGACACCAGGCTTGCGATCAGCACCAGCAGAAGAGGGAGGGAGCGCTTGTTCACGGCAGGGACCGGTGGCGAAGGAACATCAAGGTGGCCCCGGCATGCCGGGGCCACGGGAACGCAGGCTGCCGACGGTGCGGCACCCTGCGGTGGCGGGGCAGTCAGGCCCCGGTCACTGCACCACGGCCAGCGGCGTGCAGTTGTTGCCGTTGGTGCGGCCGACACGCGACACGAAGGCAGCAGCGATCGGATCGGCCGGGTCGTTGTAGATGCCGGCGCCGGGCAGGGCAGCCAGGCCGGCCTTGGTGGCGGTGGCCAGCTTGTCCATGTTCACCGGGCGACCCACGGCCTTGGCGAAGCCGGTGATGAAGCCGGCCTTGGCCTTGTCGTCGGCGCTGCCGGCGTTCAGCGCGGTGATCAGCGCAGTGCGGTACTGGGCGGTCGATTCCACCGCGTAGTCGTACTTGCCGGCGGTCATGTTGGCGCGGGTGGGCTCGACGCCGTCCAGGGCCACATGCTTCCACTTGGCGGTGGGTGCGTTCTCCAGCGACAGGTGGCCGATGGCATAGCCGCCGGCGTCATTGGCGTTGGACAGGCAGTTGGCCACGTTGCCGGCCGAGCTGGCTTCGTAGACGAAGAAGGCGCCATCGTTCCAGCTCGCCGGGGTCAGCGTGTTGGGGTACTCGGAGTCGGCGTTGACGGACGGCGCGGCCTGGGCGTCGCGGCTGCAGGGGAAGTTGCTGAACAGCAGGTTGGCGGCAGCCTGCGTGCCCGAGCCGGCAGCCCGGCGGCAGATGTTGACCTGCTTCTCCGCATCGGCCACGCCCAGCGCCTGCCAGCCGAGGCCGCCAGCCGGGTCGGCCAGCTCACCGCGGGTCAGCGAGCCGATGACGCTGCGCGGCACGGTCGGCACGCCGGTGGTGCCCTGGGCGTCCTGCAGCGCGGTGTACAGCGCATTGCTGACGCCCACGCCCATGATGGTCAGGAAGGTGGGCACCACGGTCAGGCCGCTGGCCTGGGCCGGCGTCAGGCCGGCGCTGCTGAAGCCCGACAACGCATTCAGGCCCTTGAAGAACGCCGGCTCGACGTCGGAAAAGCCCAGCTCGGGGGCGCGCACCGTCTCGCTGTTCTTGCACAGGAACGACGGCGTGGTGACGCCGGTGGCCGCGTTGAAGGCGGCGGCATTGCCGGTGGCCACGCACGAGGTGCCGTTGACGGCCAGGTTGGCCGAGTTCGACGGCACGGCGACCGGGAACACGCCCTGGGCCGAGCCACCGGCATCGCGCTTGAAGAAGGCCACGTTGCGGCCGCCCAGGCCCTTGCCCTTCAGGTCGGTCTCGAGGTTGGCCTCGGCCTTCAGCGTGCAGGTGTAGACGCGGTGCGAGTCGCCATTGGCACCGTCGGCGGTGAAGTTGCCGCCGGCTGCACGGTCGCTGTAGTAGATGTCGAGGTTGGAGGCGCAGTTCTGCAGGAAGATCTGGCCGACGATGTTGCGGATGGCCGAGGCGCCCGATGCATACACCTTGATGGTGGAGGCGGCGGCGACTTCGGTGGGGGTCAGGGCGTGCGCTTGGCCGGCGACCAACAGGACGGCGGCGGCGATCAGACGGATTTGCATGGTGTGTCCTTCGGGCATGGCGCCGCCCTGCCCGCCTGCGGCGGGTGGGTCGGCGATGGGGTCAGGGAGGGGTGGCGGTGCCGCTCAGGCGCGGCGGCGGGCCAGCAGGCCCACGGCGGCCAGGCCGGCCAGCATCAGTGCGTAGGTGCCGGGCTCGGGCACGGCGGTGGTGAAGCTCACCACGTAGTCGCCACCCGAGGCGGCTGCCACGCTGAAGGTGCTGGGGCCGTGCTGGCTGTCGAACTGGTCGTACTTGGCGTTGGCCAGGTTGCTCGACACGTCGCGGCTGACGTAGTAGACCGCCGAGCTGGTGCCGAAGGCGTTGTCGTTGGTGTAGGGCGCGAACGAGCCGCCGTTGATGCCGGCGAAGCCCTCGGTCAGCGCATAGCCGCCGTTGGTCTTGTCGCCGAAGCTGTAGCCATGCAGCTCGTGGCTGTCGCCTTCGGTGTCGCCGTTGACGTTGGTGGCCGACAGGAAGCTGTTGATCGGACCGAAGTTTGCGGTGAACGAGTTGTTCTTCATCGTCCCGATCGTCGCCGCATCGACGCCGTCGGTCAGCGTCGTCAGCAGGCCGCGGCCGCCGAAGACGTTCTGCGGGCCCACCGAGTCGCCGGCCTGCACATACCAGCGCCAGTCGCTCGAGGCGCCGGCCTTGGCCAGGAACTTGGCCACTTCGGCGTTGCCCGCCTCGATCGCCCAGGTCTTGCTGCTGCCAGCGGGCGCCATCGCCGCGTTGAAGTCCAAGGCGCGGAAGTCGTTGATGCCGATGCCCAGGTCCTTGGTCAGCGACACCTCGGCGGTGGGGTTGAACAGGACCAGGAACAGTTCGCCGTTGCCGGTGCCGGTGGGCGCGATGCCCGCGAACGCCGGTGCCGACAGTGCCACCGCAGCGGCAACGAGGGTCTTCTGGATCAGTTTCATGGTTGGGTCACTCCTGAGATCTGGGATGGATCGGTGCTGTGGTTGCCACCGGCCGGGCCGCGCGGGGCGGCCGGCCGGTGAAGACGCGCAGCGCCGGCGGATCGGGGCGCACCCCGGAGCCCGGGGCGTTGCACCCCAGAACCCTCCACTAGCCTTTGCACTGCCGGAAGTTTGGCAAGCGTGCATGACACCAGCAATGGTCTGGAAACATGCGGCCATGTGCTGTTCGGACCATCCCTGCGCTGAACGGCACCCCTGCAAACCCGGGGGTGCGGGTGTCAGCGGCTAATGGCATAGGCTTGCGTGCCTGCCGCGGTGGTGATCTGCACCTGGTAGCCGCCGGCCGTGGGCGTGACGGTGGCCTGCTGCACGCCACCGCCCGTCACCACCACCGTGCCCGCGCTGGCCCGGCTGCTACCCGGCAGGTAGCGCCAGCCGGTGAAGCGGTAGTCGCCGTAGCCGCTGCCGGCGGCTGCCGGCAGCGCGCTGCGCAGGCGGCCGTTGGCGATGCGGCTGCCGTCGACCTGGGCCACCACCTGCGGCGCATCCAGGAAGCGGCGACCGGCCAGGTCCAGCGCGAACACCTGCTGCCCGCCCTGGGTGCCGAAGCGCACCACCGCGTCCAGCGGGTCGTAGGCGGCCTGGCCGGCCGGCTGCCAGCGGAAGGCGGTGTAGGTCAGGCGCAGCAGTTCCTGGTTGGCATCGCGTGCCTCCACGTCCAGCCGGAAGCTGCCGCTGACGGTGTCGCCGACGCCGAAGTTGCCCAGCGCCACATCGTCGCCCAGCTCCACCGCACCGCGCACCACGCAGGCGTTGGCGCTGAAGGACAGGCTGTCGCCGGTGCGCAGCGTGGCGTTGGGGTCGTTGGCGAAGCGCTGCAGCAGCGCGTCGGGCACGTCGACACTGGCGGTGCCCTGGCTGCACAGTTCGGCGCTGAGGTCTTCCACCGCCAACGGGCGCTTCATGCCGTCCGGCACGATCCGCAACCTGACGGCCACCGGCCCGCCCACCGCCGACGGCGCCTGCGGCGCGGTGGCATGGGCCAGGCCGCTGCCCAGCTGCAGGTCGCGGGTGCGCTGCTCCACATCGCGCGCCAGTGCCGCGGCGGCATCGGCGCTGCTGGTGAACTGCGCAGTGGCACTGTCGGGGATGCCGGCTGGTGGCTGCTCGGGCACGGGCACGGGCTCGGCATCGCCGCCGCCACCACCGCCACCGCCGCAGGCGGCCAGGGTCAACAGGGCCAGGGTGGACAGCAGCGCGCCGGCGGGGCGGCGAATGGACGGGGTGTGGAAGGCGGGCATGGCGAGGCTCCGGCAGGCGGGCGGTTGGTTGAAGGGGTTGGGGGGTGCCGCGGGTCAGGCGATGCCGCGGCTGCCGGCATCACCCAGCAGGCCCAGGTCCATGGCAATGGCCACGGCCTGGGCGCGGTTGCTGGCCTGCAGCTTGCGCAGGATCTTCTGCACATGGTTCTTGACGGTCAGCGGGCTGATGGCCAGCGCGTCGGCAATCTGCTGGTTGCTCTTGCCCTCGCGCACCCAGGCCAGGA
Source organism: Pseudaquabacterium pictum (assembly GCF_005403045.1). Classification (GTDB taxonomy): domain Bacteria; phylum Pseudomonadota; class Gammaproteobacteria; order Burkholderiales; family Burkholderiaceae_C; genus Pseudaquabacterium; species Pseudaquabacterium pictum. Next base: position 69,151 of record NZ_BJCL01000004.1, on the reverse strand, counting down.
TCTGGCACTCGCGCGGCGTGACCGCGCTGCGCGCAGGCAGCTCGGCCGGGCGGGTGGCGGGCGGGCGTTCGGCGGACGGCAGGCCGGGGCGCAGCAGATCGCTCTCGGTGCCCACCACCCGCTGCCAGGTGCGGTGCAGTTGCGGCAGCAGCAGGTCCAGGCAGGCCTGCAGCCGGGTGTCGGCGGCAGCGGGCGGGCTGCCGGTGGTGCCGAAGATGAACAGGCTCTCGATGTCGGCCGGCCGCTGCGGCCGCGCCACGCCGTGCACCAGCAGGCCGGCGGTGCCCAGCTCGCGGGCCATCAGCTCGGCGGCCGGCCGGGCCGCGGCCGGCAGCCCGGCCAGCGCCAGGCGCAGCGGGTGGCCGCGGCCGTCCACCCAGGCCTGGCTGATGGCGCGCATCAGCGCACCCTCGGCATCGTTCAGCGCCGCCAGCAACGCGCCTGACAGCACCACGCTGTGGAAGGTGTCGAACACCACGCCGCGGCGCTGGCGCTGGTAGTGGCCGCAGACCAGCAGCTGGTGCGGCACCAGCGGCTGCACATGGCTCTGGGCCCAGACGAAGAACTGGTAGCGGCGGTGCACCGCGGGCGCGGCCTCCATCAGCCGCACCAGGCTCTGGGCCTGGTCGGTGGACAGCAGCAGCGGCACCGGTTGCGGCCGCGGCAGGGGCAGGTGGTCGGGGGAGGGGGTCATGGTGGCGTGCCGCCGGCGGAAGCCGCGGCCTGGGCATCGGCTGGTTGGGTGAGGGCAGGGGCGCTGGCCGGGCCGGCCAGGAACTGCCACTGGTCGACCGTGGTGGCCGTGCTGCCGCCCTCCACGCCGGGGGGCAGGCCCTGGCGGCGCAGCAACGGCACGCTGGCGCGGCTGTGCAGGCCGACGATGCCGCCGTCGGCATCGCGCAGCAGCACCCAGTCGGCCTGGCCGGTGAAGGGGTCGGCATAGAGCTGGCGCAGCGGGTGGCGCACCGGCCCGCCGCGCGCGTCGACCAGCAGGTCCTGCAGCTGTTGCGGGCGCCGGGGCTGGCCGTCGGGGCTCTGGTCGTGGTACTGCTGCAGGGCCTGGCGGATCTGCAGGCCGCGGAACAGCAGCTCGGCCTCGCGCTCGCGCTGGGCCTGGGTCTGCCAGCGGGTGCCCAGCGTGGCCGCGGCCACCCCGCTGGCTGCCACGATGAACAGCAGCAGCAGGTAGGTGAAGCCGCGCTGGGCACTGCGGCCTGGACGCTCACCAATCGGCATAGAGGCTCCCGTCGCGGGCGCGGCCGGCGGCGCCGCTGCGCACATCCCACACCTGGCCCGGCACGGTGCTGTCGGGTGCCGGGCTCAGCGTCACCCAGCGGTCGCGCTGGCCGCTGATCGGCTCCTCGGGCAGGGCGCGCAGGTAGCGCGCCTGCACCAGCTCGTCCAGGCTGTCGGGGTAGCGGCCGCGGTCGGCGGCGAACTGGTCGATGGCATGGCGCAGCACCTGCAGGCTGCTGCGCAGGCTGGCCTCGCGGGCGCGGTCCAGGCTCTGCAGGTAGCGCGGTGCGGCGATGGACACCAGCAGCGCGACGATAGCCATCACCACGATCAGCTCGATCAGCGTGAAGCCGCGGGCGTGCTCACCACTGCGCATAGCGGCTGCCATCCAGGGCGCTGCGCTTGCTGCGCGAGCGCACGTCGAAGACATCGCGGCCGGGTGCCGGCGCGTCGGGCGGGGTGTCGCTGGCACGCAGCGCCCAGGTGTCGGCGGCCGGCAGCGCGGCATCGGCGAACGGGTCGCGCGGCAGCTGGCGCAGCAGGTACAGCCGGCTTCCGTTGGTCTGTGGCTGGCCGTCGCCATCGAGCAGCGGCACGCCCTGCACCAGCACCTGCAGGCTGGCCGGCCAGGGCGAGCCGTCGGGCCCCGGGGCGATGCGCTTGGCCTCCACCGCCAGGCGGTGGGCGTCCAGCGCGCCGCGCAGGCTGCGCAGGGCCTCGCGCAGGGCCTGCTCCTGGCTGCGCCGCAGCGCCAGCTCCTGCAGCGGCAGCGCGGTGGCCGCCAGGATGGCGACGATGCCCAGCACCACCACCATCTCGATCAGCGTGAAGCCCCGCCGGTTGGCCCGGCTGGTCATGGTGCGGTTCCGCTGCGTGGCTGGTCGGCCGCAGGCACGTCGATCTGCACCGTGCCCTCGACAGCCAGGCTGGCGGTGGCGCCATCGGCGGTGCTGGCGCGCAGCCCGCCCAACTGCACCGCCAGCTGCTGGCCGGCGGCCGGCGCCAGCACCCGGAACACCGCCACCAGCTCGCCGCGCGGCGTCAGCGAGAAGGCCACGCGGCCGCTGCCGGCATCGCTGCCGCCGGAGGCCGGCTGCAGGCTGGCGGGGTCGAACACCAGGGTGCCGCCGGCCTGCAGCGGGCTGTCGTTGCGCAGCGTGACGGCCACCGTCTCGCCCACCCGCGCCTGGCTGGCGGCCGACAAGAGCAGGCGCGGGCCGGCGGCGGCGGTGGCGGCCACGGCATCGCTGTCGGACGGCTCGGTCTGCCGCGGCGTGGCGCCGCGCCCACCGCTGCCGGCCGCCACACGCGCCGCGCCGCTGCTGCCCAGGCGCAGCGGCTGCGCGCCCGGCTGGCTGTCGGTGCCCGAGCCGGTGGTGGCCAGCGCCACGGGCAGTGGTGTCACCTGGCGCAGGATGCGCGGGGTGATCAGCATCACCACCTCGGTCTTGTTGCGGGTGTCGCTCTGGGTGCCAAACAGCTTGCCCACCACCGGGGCCGCACTCAGGCCTGGCACGCCCACGGCACGCTGGCGGTCCTCGTCGTTGATCAGGCCAGCCAGCACCTGGGTCTCGCCGTCCTTCAGCCGCAGCGTGGTGCTGCTGCTGCGCGTGCCCACCTGGTAGGCCAGCGCACCCGCCGGGCCGCTCACCTCACGCAGCAGGTTGCTCACCTCCAGCGCCACCTTGATGGTGACGTCGCCATCGAGCTGCACGGTGGGTTCGACCTCCAGCTTCAGCCCCACGTCCAGGTAGCTGACCGAGGTGGACACGCCCACGTTGGCGGTGGAGGTGGTGGTGAACACCGGCAGCTTGTCGCCGATCTGCACCTTGGCCTTCTCGCGGTTGCGGGCGCGGATGCTGGGGTTGGCCAGCAAATTGGTGCTGCCGCTGTCGCCGCGCAGCGTGGCCAGCAGCGCCGGGTTGGCGATGCTGGCTGTGAAGCTGCCGCGCTGGCCCAGCTCGATCTGGCCCGTGGCGTTGGTGATGCCGTACTGCACCGTGCTGGGCCAGTTCAGCCCCAGCTGGTCGAGCCGGCTGCTGGCCACCTCCATCACCTCCACCGCCAGCATCACCTCGGGCTCGGGCAGATCCAACGTGGCCACCAGGCGTTCCACCTGGCGCACCACCTCGGGCGTGTCGCGCACCACCAGCAGGTTCAGCCGCTCGTCGGCATGCAGGTCGCGGGTCTTGGCCATGGTGCGCACCAGGGTCAGCACCTGCCGCACATCGGCATTGGCCAGGTACAGGGTGCGGGTCACCAGCTCCTGGTGCTCACGCTGCTTGGCGGTGGTGTTGGGGTAGACCAGCACCGTGCTGTCGTTGAGCAGCTTGCGGTCGAGCTGCTGGGTGGCCAGGATCACCCGCAGCGCCTCGTCCAGCGACACCTGGCGCAGGAACACGGTGACCTTGGCGTCGCCACGCACGTCCTTGTCGAAGACGAAGTTGACGCCGCTGCTGCGCGCCAGGGATTCGAACACCTGGCGCAGCGTGGCTTCGCGGAACTCCAGCCCCACCGGCTTCTGGAAGGCGGCCGACAGCGCGGCAGGCAGCGGGGGTGGCGGTGGTGTGGTGGCCGCTGCGGCGGCGGCAGCACGGGCCTGCGCCTCCTCGGCCTGGCGCTGCAGGTTGGCGCGGGACTGGGCATGCAGCGCGTCCAGCGCAGCCAAGCGGGCGGTCAGGGCGGCCTCGGCGCGCTGGCTGCGCGCCTGGCGCTCGGCATCGTCCACCGGCGTGCTGGCGCAGCCGACCAGGGCGGCGGCCAGCAGCAGGGCGGCTGCACAGCGCACGGCTGGGCTGGCGGGTGGGAAGGCGAATGCTCGGGTCGTCACGTGTCAGGGGCGCGGAGGCGGTTTCAGGGCAGGGCAGCAGCCGGCGCGCCAGGCACCGGGAGCGGGGTGCCGTCGGGCAGGGCCTGGGCCAGCAGCCGGCCATCGGCGCCGCGCAGCAGCCGCCAGCGGCCGTCCAGCGTGTCGCCCAGGCGAACGGCCACGCTGCGCTGGGCGCTGGCCAGCAGCGCTTGGGGCGGGCCGCCATCGTCGAGCTGGCCGATCCAGCGGTAGGGGAAGGGCGGTGCCGGCGGCGCGCTGGGTGCGGCGGCCTGCGGGGCTGCGGCGGTCAGCACCGGCTTGGCCGCGGGCGGCTGCCAGGCGGCCAGCGCGGTGGCCGGGGCAGCGGGCCAGTCGGCCGGGCGGGTGGGCAGGGGAGCGGCGGTGGGCGCCGCAGCGGCGCCGGGCAACTGCTGCAGCAGGGCCCATTGCAGCGTGCCGGCCAGCAGCGGCTCGGTGGGGCCGCTGCGGTGCAGGCGCAGGTCGTCCAGCAGCAGGGCGTCATCCTGCTGCAGTGCGTCGGCGACGAACTGCCGCCAGGCGCTGTAGCTGGCATGGCCGCTCAGCTGCAGCGGCACCCGCTCGGCGGCCAGCTGGCCGGCGCCCTGGCCCAGGCGCAGCGGTGGGCTCTGGCGCAGGTTGTCGAGCCGGATGCCGTGGGCCTGGGCGGCGGCCACCAGCGCCTGGATGCGGGCGGCGCTGGCGTCTGACCTGGGCAGCGCCTGCACCAGCCGGGCATCGGCCGGTGGTGGTGCGCCAGCCGTCGCACGCACTGCCTGGCGCTGCGTCTGCATGGCCTGCGTGGCCTCGGCCCGCCAGCGCGGCGTGGCCACCACCGCCAGCCAGGCGGCCAGCAGCAGGGCGGCGCTGCCGGTCAGTACCGGCAGGTGCGTGCGCCACGCAGTCATGGCGCCGGCCTCCGGGTGTCGCCCGCCAAGCGTGCCACCAGCTCGAAGCGCTGGCCCTCCGGCAGGCGCTCGATGCTGGCCAGTGTCACGCCCTGCCACGGCGCCTGCTGATGCAGGGCCTGCGCCGCGGCCTGGGCGGCGGCTGGGTCGCTGGCCAGACCGGACAGGCGCAGGCCGCCACCCGGGCCATGGGCCAGCTGCAGCCACTGCACGCTGGCCGGGGCCGTCTCGCTGGCGGCCCACACCGCGGGCCATGGCTGGGCCAGCCCGGCGGCCCAGCGGGCGGCTTCGGCGGCGCGCTGGGTGGCCTCGGCGCTCCGCCGGGTGGCATCGCCACTGGCCGGGCCACGGGCGGAGGCTGCGGGCTGCTGTGCGGCGCGCGCCTGGCGCTGCAGTGCCTGCTGCCGCTCGGCCCAGGCGGTCTGGCCCTCCAGGCCGGCTGCCGCCAGCACCAGCAGGCCGGTGGCGCACCAGGCCCAGGCCAGGCGTCCGGCGCGGGCGGCCGGGCGAAGGAAGTCGGGCCGGGGCCAGCGTGCTGCAGTCATGCCGCCATCCGATGCGGGGTGGCTGCCAGCCAGGGTGCCGGCGGCACGTCGCCTGCCAGGTTGCCCAGCGCCGGCAGGTCGGCCAGGCCCGCCGGCCAGGGCGCGGCCAGGCCATGGCCCACGGCCAGGCTGCAGTCCACCGGCGGCAAGCCTGCAACCAGGGCCGCCAGCGCGGCCGGCTGGTTGCTGGCCAGGCGCCGCTGCAGCAGCTGCTGCAGGCGGCCGCCGGCCAGGTCGATCTGGGTGACCAGCGTGCCGTCGACCACCAGCAGCCGGGCATTGGCCGCGCTGGCCAGCGCCGGCTGGTGCTGCTGCACCAGCGGCAGGGCCAGGCTCCAGGCCGGGCAGGCCCGCCGCAGCGCCACGCCGGCCCGGCGGGCGCTGGCCTGCAGGGCATCCAGCGCAACGCCATGCAGGGCGCTGATGCCGTGGCGGCCACCGGCCTGCCAGGCCGCCAGCGGCCAATGGGCCGCGGCCTCGCCGTGGTAGTGCTGCAGCAGGCCGCGGGCATAGGCCAGGCGGGCGGCGTCGTCGGCCAGCGGCAGCTGGGCATCGAGCAGCAGCTCATGCAGCAGCCAGCCCGACAGCGCCAGCTGGCAGGCCCGGCCCGGGTGGGCCTGGCACCAGGCGCCGAAGCCGGCATGGCGCTGCGGTGCCATGGCGCGGGCGCGCCAGCCGGGTTGGGGGCCGTGGTCCCACAGGCCATCGGCGCCCAGCCACAGCGCATGCGGCGGTGCCAGACGGCGGGCCCAGGCGGGGCGCTCAGTCGCTGCCGACCACACGGTCCACCTCCTCCAGCGTGGTGTGGCCCTGGCGCACCGCGGCCAGCGCGGCGGCGCGCAGGGTCTGCAGGCCACGCGCCCGGGCGGCCTGCTTGATGTCGGACAGCGGTGCGCGGCCGGCGATCAGGTCGCGCAGGCCGTCGTCCAGGCGCAGCAGTTCGGCCACGGCCTGGCGGCCGCGGTAGCCGCTGCCGTGGCAGTGGGCGCAGCCGCGGCCGCGGCGCAGCTGCAGCGGGGCCCCATCGTCGCTGCCCAGCACGGCCTGTTCGCTGGCGCTGGCAGCCACCGGCTCGGCACACTGGCCGCACACCTGGCGCAGCAGGCGCTGGGCCAGCACCGCATTCAGCGCCGAGACCACGTTGTACAGGTCCAGCCCCATGTGCATGAAGCGGCCGATCACATCAAAGGCGCTGTTGGCATGCACGGTGCTGAAGACCAGGTGCCCGGTCAACGCCGCCTGCACCGCGATCTGCGCGGTCTCGGTGTCGCGGATCTCGCCGACCATCACCCGGTCGGGGTCGTGCCGCAGGATGGAGCGCAGGCCGCGGGCAAAGCCCAGGCCCTTGCGGTCGTTGACGGGGATCTGCACCACGCCGGCCAGCTGGTACTCCACCGGGTCCTCGATGGTGATGACCTTCTCGCGGCCGGTGTGCACCTCGGTGATGGCGGCGTACAGCGTGGTGGTCTTGCCGCTGCCGGTGGGGCCGGTGACCAGCAGCATGCCGTGCGGCGCGCGGGCCAGCGCCAGCACCGATGCGCGCAGCGCGGGCGCGAAGCCCAGTGACTGCAACGTCAGCGCCTGGCCGCCCGGCGCCAGGTGGCTGCGGTCGAGCACCCGCACCACCGCGTCCTCGCCGAACACGCTGGGCATGATGGACAGGCGGAAGTCCACCTCGCGCCCCTGCACCCGCAGCTTGAAGCGGCCGTCCTGCGGCAGGCGGCGCTCGCCGATGTCGAGCTCGGCCATCACCTTCAGCCGCGACACCATCTGCTCGGCCAGCGCGGCGCTGTCGATGCTGCGCAGCGGCTGCATCACGCCGTCGTGGCGCAGGCGCAGCTGGGCGCCACGGGGCTGGCTTTCGATGTGGATGTCGCTGGCACCGTCCTGCAGGGCGTCGAACAGCACCGCGTCCAGCAGGCGCACCGCCGGGCTGGTCTCGGCGCCCAGGCCGGCCAGGCTCAGCTCCTGGGTGCCGCTGTCGTTGGCCGATGGGCCTGCGGCCACCGTGGCCGCTTCGCTGCCCAATGCATCCAGCGCACGGCCCTGGGCCTCGCCCTGTGCCAGCCAGCCGTCGAGCGTGGCCGCATCCACCTGCTGCCATTGCAGCGGCGCGGCCAGGCGGGCCTCGGCCAGCTGCAGCAGCAGCGGGTCGAGGGGCCGGTCGGCCAGCAGGCGGGCTGCGCCGTCGGCCTGCAGCGCCACCAGGGCGCGGTGGCGCACCGCCTGGGCCTGCGGCCAGCGTGCGTGGTCGAAGCGCTGCAGCGGCGTCACTGCACCTGCTCCATCAGCGTGAAGATCGGCAGGTACATCAGCACCACGATGCCGCCGATCACCACGCCCATCACCAGCATCAGCAGCGGGTTGACCAGGCGGGTGACCAGCTCGGAGAAGCGGGCGATCTCGCCATCGTGGAACGCGGCGGCCTGGGCCAGCATGGCCGGCACCTCGCCGCTGCTTTCGCCCACCCGCAGCATGCGCCAGGCCACCGGCGTGGCCAGGCCCTGCCCCTGCAGGCTGGCCGACAGGCGCAGGCCGCTGCGCACCTGCTGCAGCACCTGCTGCAGCGCCGGCTGCAGCGGCTGCGGCAGCACGCCGGCCACCAGCTGCAGCGCGGCCGGCGCCGGCAGGCCGGCGGCCAGGGTGAGGCCCAGCGCGCGGTACAGCCGGGCCAGGGCCACCAGGCGCAGCCGCGGGCCGAGGCCGGGGCTGCGCCACAGCCCGCGCTGCACCGCCTGGCGCAAGGCCGGCCAACGGCTGCCCAGCCCGGCCAGCACCGGGCCGGCCAGGGCCAGCGCCACGGCCGCGCCGGGGTGGGCCGCAGCCAGCACGCCCAGGTCGATCAGCCACCGCGAGGCCAGCGGCAAGTCGCGTCCCAGGCCGTCGAACACGCCGGCAAAGCGCGGCAGCACATACAGCAGCAGGAACAGGATCACCGCGCCGCCGGCGCCCAGCAGCAGCAGCGGGTACACCAGGGCAGCGCGCAGCTGGCCGGCCAGCGCCTGCACCCAGCCCAGGTAGGCGGCATGGTCACGCAGCGTGGTGGCCAGCTGGCCGCTGCGCTCGCTGGCGGCCACCAGGGCGATGAACAGCGCATCGAAGCAGTCGGGCGATTGCGCCAGCGCGGCCGACACTGGCTGGCCGTCGCGCAGCGCGGCGATCACCGCATCCAGCGGGCTGCTGCCGGCGCTGCCGTCGTCCTTTTCGCGCAGGGTCTGCAGCGCTTCCAGCAGCGGGATGCCGGCCTGCAGCAGCACTGCCAGCTCCTGGCTGAACAACTGCAGTCCCAGCGGCCGTTGCCGCCAGCGTACGGCCCAGCCCCAGGCCGGCGCCACCGGCTGCACCGACAGCAGCTGCGGCGGTGCCACACCCAGCACTGCGGCCACCGCCTGCGGGCCGGCGGCCTGCACCGTGGCCTGGCGCAGGCGGGCGGCCGCGGTGGTGGTGGCCGGCTCCAGCCAGCGGGCGCGGTACTGCGGCATGCCGGTTCACCAACTGTTCAGGTCGGCGTCGTCGCCGTCGCCACCGGGCTGGCCATCCTTGCCCAGGCTCTGCAGGTCGTACTCGCCCTGGCGGCCGGGCATGGTGTAGAGGAAAGGCCTGCCCCAGGGATCGGCGGGCACGGCCTTGGCCAGGTAGGGGCCGCTCCAGCGCGGCTCGTCGGCCGGGCGCTGCACCAGCACCGCCAGGCCCTGCTCGGTGCTGGGGTAGCGGCCGGTGTCGATGCGGTACTGGTCCAGCGCCTTCTGCAGCGCGTCGATCTGGGCCCGGGTGACCTTGGTCTCCGACTTGCCGATCTGCGCGAACAGCTTGGGGCCGACATAGCCCGCCAGCAGGCCGATGATGACCATCACCACCAGCAGCTCCAGCAGGGTGAAGCCGGTGGCCAACCTGCGCCGGGGCGGGGTGGAACGGGGGTGGACGGGAGGGACGGACACGGTGTGGACAAGGCGCAGCAACAATCGGCTCAGACTACCGACCGGCCGTGACTGCCGAGTGATGTTTCGACGCGCTTTGGTGCGTTGCATGGTCCGTTCGGACCATGCCCACGCAGCCTTCTGGCCGGGCTGGGCGGGTGTGGCGGCAGGCGTGTGACAGCCCATGGCGCACCAAAAGAAAAGGCCGGGCTTGCGCCCGGCCTTGTTCTTGCTGTTGTCTGTTGCGGGGACGCTCAGCCCATGCGCTGGCGCACGCCCAGGAAGCCCACGGCCACCAGGCCGGCGAGCATCAACGCCCAGGTGCCGGGCTCCGGCACCGGCGTGGTCAGCACCAGGTTGTCGGCGACCACGCCGACGCCCTTGAAGCTGATGCTGCGGATGTCGGCTTGCGCGCGGGTGATGCCCAGGAACTGGCCGGCGTTGTAGTCCTCGGCCGTGGCGCCCACGGTGAAGCTGTGGGTCTCGATGATCAGGCCGTTGTCGCCGTAGGCCGACACTTCCACCGCCAGCGCGAACGGCAGCGCCGCGTTGGCATAGTGGCTGACGAAGGCGCCGGCGCCGCTGCTCAGGCCGTCGCTGAAGGTGAAGCGCAGCTCACCGCCGACACCGCCGGCGGCGAAGTTGCCGATGGCGCCCCACAGGCCGTTGTCGCCCAGGTCGCGGTTGTTGGCGCCCAGCTCGGCGCCGCTGTCGCCGCTGAACACGACGCCGGGGGCCACGGTCACCGGGCCGCTGCCCAGCAGGCCGTCGAAGGCCTCGAAATCGACCATCATGGTCGGGCCGGCGATGGCGGCGGCGTCGTTGACCAGCAGCGCGTGGGCCGGCAGGGTGGCCGCGGCGGCCAGGGTGGCGGCGGCAATCAGGTGCAGTTTCATGGGAACTCCAGTCGAGGGATGGGGATGCGGGTGGCAGCCGGCCTGGGCCGGCCGCGTGGCGGTCAGGTGCCGATCACGCCACCGTCGTCCTTGGTGATGACCACCACCGACGAGCGCGGCTTGGTCACCACGGCCTGCGTGGTGGGGCCGTTGGCGCCGCTGTCGGGCCAGGTGCTGTTCTTGGTGTAGCCGCCAGGGGCCCAGTCCTCGCCCGGGTGCTGGATGCCGACGAACATGGTCTTGCCGTCCGGCGTGTTGATCACACCGGTGACCTCGCAGTTGCGCGGGCTGGTCAGGAAGCGGGTGATCTTGCGGGTCGACGGATCGGCCGCGAACATCGCGTTGCCGCCGATGTTGGCCCAGTCGCCCAGGCCATCGCCCTGCTGGTCGGTCTGGATCCACAGCCGGCCCTGCTTGTCGAACCACAGGCCGTCGGGCGCACCCAGGTCGTCGCCGTTGATGTTGCCCTTCAGGTTGGCCGCCGTGGCCATCTTGTCGCCGCACTCGGCGAAGATATCCCAGTCGAAGCTGGTGGCGGCCGGGCTGTTGCCGGTTTCGGTCCAGCGGATGATGTGGCCGTAGCGGTTGTCCGGACGCGGGTTGGCGGCATCCACCGGCGGGCGGGAACCGCCGGCGCTGGACGACCCGTTGGGGTTGTTCACCGACGCCGGGCTGGTGCCGCGGCGGTTGTTGTTGGTCAACGTGAGGTAGACCTCGCGGGTGGTGGGGTGCACGGCCACCCACTCCGGGCGGTCCATCATCGTGGCGCCCACGCGGTCGGCGGCCTGGCGGGTGCGGATCAGCACGTCGGCCTGGCTGGTGAAGCCGTTCTCGGCCGTCAGCGGGCCCACGCCGAAGACCAGCGGCAGCCAGGTGCCGGTGCCATCGGCATTGAACCGGGCCACGTACAGCGTGCCGCTGTCCAGCAGGTTGCGGTTGGCGGCGCGGTTGGTCTTGTTGAACTTGCCGGCGCAGACGAACTTGTACATGTAGTCGTTGCGCTCGTCGTCACCGGTGTAGAAGCAGACCGTGCCGTCCGGCGCCACCGCGTAGTCGCAGCTCTCGTGCTTGATGCGGCCCAGCGCGGTGCGCTTGACCGGCGTCGAGCGCGGGTTGAACGGGTCGATCTCCACCACCCAGCCGAAGCGGTTGGGCTCGTTGCGGTTGCCCGGGGCGTTGAGGTCGAAACGCGCATCGGCCTCATGCCAGCGGTAGCCGAAGCCGCCGGCCGTGACGCCGTAGCGGCGCTCGACGGGCGTCTGCGTGAAGGCGCCGTTGGCACCGAAGTAGCCGTTCCAGTTCTCTTCGCAGGTGAGGTAGGTGCCCCAGGGCGTGGTGCCGTGGGCACAGTTGTTCAGCGTGCCCATCACCGACATGCCGGTCGGGTCGGCAGCGGTCTTCAGGGCATCGGCGCCAGCGGCCGGTCCGCTGATGGTCATCGGCGTGGCGCCGGTGATGCGGCGGGCAAACGTCGACGGCCGCACCACGCTCCACTTGCCACCCATGCGGCGCAGTTCGACGACGCTCACACCATGGGCCGCGACCTGCGCATCGACCAGGGCCTTGGTGATGGTGGCCGAGCCGTAGCTGGCGGTGTTGGCGTGCAGGCCCGGATCGACGTACTCGTGGTTGACCACCAGCAGGCCGCGGTCATTGCTCACCGTGCCCGCGCCGACACCGGCGAACGGGAAGAAGTGCATGCCGTCGTTGTGCTGGCCGAAGGTCGCGTTCTGCACGGCAGCCGTGATGGGCGACGGATCGCTGTGGTCGTGGCCGACCAGGGCGTTCGGGCCGGCCACGCCGATGGCGTCGCCCCAGCTGACCATGACCTTGGCGGTGTAACCAGCGGGCACGCGCACCGCATCGATGAAGCCGGCTGCCAGGTTGGGCGGCAGGCCGGTGAAGCCGATGGCGCCGGTCGGCGCCGGTGCCACCGGATAGGCATGGGCCGACGTACCGAAGCCACCCAGCGTGGCCAGCGTGGCCGCACCCAGGGTGCCCTTCATGAAATTGCGGCGGCCGGTGAAGGCGGCCATGACATCGCGGATCGATGCGTTGCCGGACGGATTGATGGTCTCGTCGTTGCTCGGGTGAAAGACGCTGCTCATGGCGGGGATGCTCCTGGCGTGTGGTGTGGCTCCGCCGTCACTGGCCTGGTTGTGCGGCGGAATGCCGTGGAATCTAGGGAGGCGATGTGACCGTGGCGTGAAGGCCTTGCCATGCCCCCCGATCGAGTCGGGGCACACCGGCCGCGGTGCTGTCACATGGCCGCCACGTGGGGTGCCTACGCTGCGGATGGCAACAGACAGGAGTGCGGCATGCGATCGATGGACGGCAGACACGGGCTTTGTCTTTTGGTGCTGTTGGGCAGCGGCGCCGCCCAGGCGCTGCCGGGCGAGGTGGTCCACCAGTTCCAGCCCGTGGCGGACACGACCATCTTCGCCAACGCCACCGATGCACCGTCGGTCGTCGACTGGGACAGCGTCAGCGACAGCCAGGGCGGATCGTTGTGGCTGGGAACGACGGCAGGTGGCTTCGTGCGGCGGGCCTTGCTGCGGTTCGACCTCGGCAGCATTCCGGCGGGGCAGGTGGTGGTGTCGGCTTCCCTGCGCCTGTTCGAGACGCGTTCGGTGGACGACCATGCGGTGCGGGTGCACCGGCTGTTGTCGCCTTGGGGCGAGGGGCCGTCCAACGGCGGATCGCTGGGTTCCGGCGCGCCGGCGCAGGCGGGCGATACCACCTGGCGCTGGAGCAGTTTCGGCGTGACCGAATGGGCCCGCCGCGGTGGCGACTTCGTGGCGCAGTCCAGCGCTGCCACATTGGTCGGTCCGGCGCCAGCGGCCTACACCTGGACGAGCACGCCCGGCCTGGTGGCCGATGTGCAGGGCTGGCTGGACCGGCCCGCCAGCAATTTCGGCTGGATCCTGATCGGCGCCGAGCCGGCGGACACGCGCACCGCCAAGCGGTTTGACAGCCTGCAGGGGTCGGTCGCGCCGCAACTGTGGGTGGTCACCAGCCCGGTGCCCGAGGCGTCGACGCTGGCCATGCTGTCGGCCGGCCTGCTGGTGCTGCTGGCCCTGCAGCGCGGCCGCCGCCACACCGCCTGAGGCTTCAGGCGCCCGCTGGCAGCCGCATCAACGCCTGGCCCATGCGCAGCCGGCTGCCGGGGGCCAGGCCATCGGCCAGGGTGAAGCCGCGCGGCGTGAAGACGATGATCGTCGAGCCGTGCTGGAACCAGCCCATTTCCTGGCCCTTGGCGAAGTGGGCGTCGCAGGGCAGTTCATCGGGCCCGCGGTAGTCCAGCCCGAGCAGCGGGCTCAGCCAGTGCAGGCGCAGGCTGGCCACCAGGATGGCGGCCACCGGCACCAGGGCCACCGGGTGCCCCGCCGCACCCACCCGGGTGTGCACCACGGCGCGCTCGTTGCGGCAGAACAGCTTCTGCACCCGCTTCAGCGCGATCGGGTTGACGTTCCAGGTGTCGCCGCTGTGGTGGGTGACATGGTGCACCTGGCAATCATGCGGCGCATGGAAGCGGTGGTACATGCCCGAGGTGAGCCGCAGCGTGGCGAAGACGCCGTCGCGGTACGGTGCAAAGGCTTGCGGGTCATCCCCGAACAGTTCGGGCAGGGTGTACGGAAAGCCCTTGGCCTGGAACACCGTCAGCCCCTGCACCGGCCCGCAGGCGCCCAGGATGGCGTCGCAAGGGCTGCAGAGCACCTGCGGGTCGGCATCCACCGGCCGCGCGCCGGGCTGCAGCTCGCGGATGAAGCAGTCGTGCATGCTGTCGAAGCGCGTCTTGCGTGCGTCGCGCAGGTCCAGGTCGCCGAACAGCTGCCAGATCCACAGCGAGACATCGCGCACCAGCGGCTGCCGGATCTGGCTGAACCAGCCCATGAAGCGGGTGAGGGCGATGCGCGGCACGCGGTTGGTCAGCAGGAAGTTCAGGTCCTCCTGCTGCAGGATGCGGTCACGCCAGTGCTGGAAATTCATGCGGGTGTCAAAGCCGGTGGTTAGAAAGCGGGTGGACGCCAAGGAGGCCCACCCGATGAATGAAACCCTTGCACTCACCGCCGTGGCCCTGGCCTCGGCGGCGCTGGTGCTGCCGGCGGCCAAGCGCCGGCTGGAACTGTCGATCGCCAAGCACCCTTCGCTGACCGGCCATGCCCGCATGGCCAAGCGCGTGGCCGCGCTGCTGCCTGGTTATGCCTACGACGCCGAGCGCTTCTTCAACAGCGACCAGGCGCCGGCCGAGGCGGTGTCGCGCCGGCGGGCAGCGCTGCAGAAGCTGGCGCAGCAGCTGGGCGATCGGCATGCCCGGTCGCTGGCGCTCACGCGCCAGGCGGCCGACGGCCTGTCGGACCTGCAGTTCACCAGCGCCTACCGGGTGCCCTTCCAGTACAGCCCCTACCTGCGCAAGCACCTGCAGGTGGCCAGCTTCGTGCAGCGGGCCGACGGCGTGACGGTGACCGACCTGGACGGCCGGACCTTCTACGACCTCACCGGCTCCTACGGCGTCAACGTCTTCGGGCATGACTTCTACCGGCAGGTGATGGCCGAGGCCACGGCCCGTGCCAGCAGCCACGGCGTGCTGCTCGGGTCGTACCACCCGGCGGTGGCCTTCAACGTCGAGCGGCTGCGCCAGATCTCGGGGCTGGACGAAGTCTCGTTCCACATGAGCGGCACCGAGGCGGTGATGCAGGCCGTGCGCCTGGCGCGTTACCACACCCGCAAGACCCACCTGGTGCGCTTCTGCGGCGCCTACCACGGCTGGTGGGAGGACGTGCAGCCCGGCCCGGGCAACCCGGTGAAGCCGCGCGACACCTACACCCTCAAGGAGATGGACGCCGACACGCTGCGGGTGCTGCGCACCCGCACCGACATCGCCTGCGTGCTGGTCAACCCGCTGCAGGGCCTGCATCCCAACAGCGCGGCGCCGGGTGATTCGTCGCTGGTCGACAGCAGCCGCCGCGCCGGCTTCGACCGCAGCGCCTACACCGCCTGGCTGCAGGAACTGCGCACCGTGTGCACCGAGCGCGGCATCGTGCTGATCTTCGACGAGGTGTTCATGGGCTTCCGGCTGGCACTCGGCGGTGCCCAGGCCTACTTCGGCGTGCGGGCGGACATGGTGACCTACGGCAAGACGCTGGGCGGTGGCCTGCCGGTGGGCGTGGTGTGCGGCAGGCGCGCCCTGATGAAGCGCTACCGCGAGGACCGGCCGGCCGACATCTGCTTTGCCCGCGGCACCTTCAATGCCCATCCGATGGTGATGTGCGCGATGCAGGTCTTCCTGGAGCGGCTCGACAGCCCGGCCGTGCAGGCCGTCTACGACGGCCTGGATGCGCGCTGGAACGCCCGCGCCGCCCAGCTCAACCAGCAGCTGCTGGCGGCCGACGTGCCGGTGCAGGTGGCCAACATCAGCTCGGTGTGGACCCTGTTCTACACCCAGCCGGCGCGGTACAACTGGATGCTGCAGTTCTACCTGCGGGCCCATGGCCTGGCGCTCAGCTGGGTGGGCACCGGCCGGCTGGTGTTCAGCCTGGACTACAGCGACAACGACTTCAGGGAGGTGGCGCATCGCATCGTGGCAGCCTGCAAGGAGATGCAGGCGGATGGCTGGTGGTGGCACGATCCGCGCCGCACCAACCAGACCATCCGCCGGGGCATCCTGCGCGAGCTGCTGGCGCAGCGGTTCTGACAGCCCTCAGTGCCCGCGGCCCGCGGCCGCGTGGTGCATCGGGTCGATCAATTCACCGCGCAGCAGGTGCAGCGGCGCGCGGTGGTACAGCCAGATGTCGTGGAACGGATCGGTCAGGATCTTGGTGGCCCACACCAGGCCGGTCTGCACGCCGCTCAGGATGAACAGGTGCAGCGTGCGGAACACCAGGCCGGCCACGCCCAGCCACAGCCAGATCCAGCCCACGTTGCGGGCATACCCGGCGAAGTCGGTGTGCGGCGTCAGCAGGCCCCAAAGGCCGGGCTGCAGTGCCACGGCCAGCGGCGCCGCGGCCCACACCGCCAGCAGCACCACCTTGCGGCGCAGGTTGTAGCCCACCTTGATCGCCTCCTTGTGCGCATGCGTGGCCTGGTTGACATGGTCGTAGCCGGTGGGCTCGAAGAAGAAGTGGCCGCTCTGGCGGGTGGTCATCGACACCAGCCAGCCGATCAGCGCGGCCAGTGGCGGGTCGACGAACAGCACGCCGTAGGCGATGACGAAGCTGATGGCGCTGACCAGGTGCAGCGTCTGGTTGATGCGGCTGTGGTGGTAGTAGCGGTGGTCGTCCCAGCGCTGCTGGCGCAATGCGTCGCCGAAGGTGGTCATGCGTGCCGTCCATTGGGGGTTCGGTGGAGGGGCCGCCTGGCGCACATCGGGTGTGTGGCCGGGCGTGCGGGCCAGGCCCGCGGGGCGCATGCTGGCGCCGGGTGATGAAGCGGTGGTGACGGTGCCGTGTCGGGCCGATGGCAGTGCGCCTGCCGCCACGTCATCAAACTGTTGCCGGCGGCTGCCAGCATGGGCCATGGCCATGCAACCTGCCCACTGCGGCGATCCACCCGGGCTGCCACCGCTGCACATCGCCGTGGTGACGGAAACCTATCCACCCGAGGTCAATGGCGTTGCGCTGACGGTGGCCCGCCTGGTGCGGGGCCTGCAGGCGCGTGGCCACCGGCTGCAGCTGGTGCGCCCACGCCCGCGGCTTGACGCGCCGCCAGACAGCCAGGCGAGCGGCCTGCTGGACGAGCTGCAGCTGCCCGGCCTGCCCATCCCGCGCTATCCGCAGCTGACCATGGGCCTGCCGGCCACCGGCGTGCTGCGGGCGCGGTGGCAGCAGCAGCGGCCCGATCTGGTGCACATCGCCACCGAGGGGCCGTTGGGCTGGTCGGCCCTGCGGGCGGCGCGGCAGCTGGGGCTGCCGGTGACCTCGGACTTCCGCACCAACTTCCAGGCGTACAGCCAGCACTACGGCATCGGCTGGCTGGAGCGGCCGATCCTGGCCTACCTGCGCCACTTCCACAACCGCACCCAGGCCACGATGGTGCCCACGCCCGTGCTGCAGCGGGCGCTCATGCGCGCGGGTTTCGAGAACGTCAGCGTGGTGGCCCGCGGCGTGGACACCGCCCAGTTCGGCCCGGCCCAGCGCAGCACGGCGCTGCGCGCGTCCTGGGGCGCCGGCCCCGACACCTGCGTGGTGGCCCATGTGGGCCGGCTGGCAGCCGAGAAGAACCTGGGTCTGCTGCTGCAGGCCTTCGACGCGGTGCGCCGGGTGCGGCCCGACAGCCGGCTGCTGCTGGTGGGCGATGGCCCGGAGCGCGCCGCGCTGCAGGCACGCTGCCCGGATGCGGTGTTCGCCGGCATGCGCAGCGGCAGCGACCTGGCGGCGCACTACGCCTCCGCCGATGCCTTCGTCTTCCCGAGCATGACCGAGACCTTCGGCAATGTGGTGCCCGAGGCCATGGCCAGCGGCCTGCCGGTGCTGGCCTACGACCATGCCGCCGCCGGCCAGCTGATCCGCAGCGGCCACAACGGCCTGCTGGCCCGGCTGGGCGACGCCGCCGGCTTCGTGGCCCTGGCTGCCGACCTGGTGGCCGATGCCCACCGGGCGGGCATCTGGGGTGCCAGCGCCCGCCAGACCACGCTGGGCTGCCAGTGGGAGCAGGTGGTGGCCCAGGTGGACGGGCTGATGCGCGCGGCGCTGAACCGTCATCCAACCGTCCTGCCCCTGTCATCGGACGCCAGCACCATGGCAGTCCATGCATCCACCGCACTGCACCGTGCCAGAACACCCCCTGGATGACGGCGCCAGCCTGCGGGTGCGCACCGTCTGGATCTCCGACCTGCACCTGGGCACGCCCGGCTGCCAGGCGCGCGCCCTGCTCGACTTCCTGCGCCAGGTGGACTGCGAGACGCTGTACCTGGTGGGCGACATCATCGACGGCTGGCAGCTGCGGCGCAGCTGGTACTGGCCGCAGTCGCACAACGACGTGGTGCAGAAGATCCTGCGCAAGGCGCGCAAGGGCACGCGGGTGGTCTTCGTACCGGGCAACCACGACGAGTTCGCGCGGCGCTATGTGGAGCACAACTTCGGTGGTGTCGACGTGGTCGACGAGGCGGTGCACACCACCGCCGACGGCCGCCGGCTGTGGGTGACGCACGGCGACCACTTCGACGGCGTGATCCAGTGCGCCAAGTGGCTGGCCCATGTGGGCGACTGGGCCTATGAGCGCACGCTGCAGGTCAACAGCTGGTTCAACCGCGCGCGGGCCCGCCTGGGCCTGCCGTACTGGAGCCTGTCGAAGTACCTGAAGGGCAAGGTCAAGCGGGCGGTCAGCTACATCGGTGACTTCGAGGCCGCCGTGGCGCGCGAGGCGCGCCAGCGCGGCCTGCATGGTGTGGTGTGCGGCCACATCCACCATGCCGAGATCCGCGAGGTGGAGGGCGTGCTGTACTGCAACGACGGCGACTGGGTCGAGAGCCTCACCGCGCTGGTGGAACACCACGACGGCCGGCTGGAGATCGCCGACTGGTCGGCGCAGCGCGCGGTGCAGCTGCCCTCCCGGCAGACTGCCGGGGCCGATGCAGCCGAGGAGCCCGAGGCGCTGGAGCCCGTGCACGCCCCGCCGGCGCTGGCCCGTCGCCTGACTTGAGTCTTTCATCGGACTGTCGCACCCAACGGGCAGGATCAGCGGCATGCCTGCGTGGCCACGCAGGTGCCACCGATCACAACCCTGTCCCCGAGGAGAACACCCGATGACCGCTTCCACCCTGGCCGGCCGCTTCCGCCTGCTGGCCCTGGCCGCTGCCGCGGCCGCCGCCGTGGCCCCCGCAGCCGCCAACACCCTGACCGGTTGGGCCCTGCTGCCCGCCGCCACCTTCAGCGACGGGCCCACCTCCGGCCAGTTCGCCTTCAGCAACGCCAACAGCCCCGCCAACAACCCGCCGTACATCGGCAAGCAGCCGGTGCAGGGTTTCTCGGGCGTGCTGCAGGGCGCGAACGGCAGCTTCCAGATGCTGGTGGACAACGGTTTCGGCGCCAAGGGCAACTCGGCCGACGCATTGCTGCGCATGTACGCGGTGCAGGTGGACTGGGCCGGCAGGTCGGTGGCCGCCGCTGACTTCCAGACCGGCGCTGTGCTGCCCGGCTACACCGCGGCCAGCCGCATCACCCTCAACGACGCCCAGCGCAGGATGCCCTTCGGCATCGTGGCCGACGGCGCCAACTACCCGGGCAGCGCCATCGCGGTGGATGCGGCCATCACCCAGGGCCGGCTGCTGACCGGCGGTGACCTGGACATCGAGTCGGTGCGCCGCGACCGCAGCGGCAACCTGTGGTTCGGCGAGGAGTTCGGCCCCTTCCTGGTGAAGGCCGATGCCAGCGGCACGGTGCAGAAGGTGTTCCGCACGCCCAATGTGCTGGGCCTGGATGCCAACCCCTGGGTGCAGTCGCCGTCCAACCCGATGCCCACCGGCGCCAACAACCTGCCCGGCTCGGGCGGCTTCGAGGGCATGGCGCTGAACGCCAGCGGCACCAAGCTGCACACCCTGCTGGAGCGGCCTGTCAGCTCCGACACCGACCAGAAGCGCCTGCTGGTGCAATCCTTCGATCTGGCCAGCGAGTCCTTCGACGGCAGCTGGTTCGGCTACAAGCTCGACACCCTGGGCACCAACATCGGCGACATGACCGCCATCGACGACCACCGCTTCGTGGTGATCGAGCGTAACGGCGGCACCGCCACCAGCGGCACGCCGTTCAAGAAGATCTTCCTGATCGACAGCAGCCAGAAGGATGCCGACGGCTTTGCGAAGAAGACCGAGCTGGTCGATCTGATGAACATCGCCGACCCCGACGACCTGAACGGCGACGGCAGCACCACCTTCACCTTCCCCTACGTCACCATCGAGGACGTGCTGATCCTCGACAGCCAGACCCTGCTGGTGGTCAACGACAACAACTTCCCCGGCGGTGGCGGCCGCAACCTGCAGTCGGACAACACCGAGTTCCTGAAGATCAGCCTGACCGCGCCCATCCCCGAGCCCGGCACCTGGGCCCTGATGGCCGCCGGCCTGCTGGCCGTGGGTGCGCTGGCCCGCCGTCGCAGCACCTGAACCCATCAACATCCCGAGGACCCCCACCATGCACAACTTCCTTCCCACCCTGCTGGCCAGCGCCGCGCTGGCCGCCGCCGGCCTGGGCGCCAGCGCACCGGCGGCTGCCGCCGGCTGGAACACCCTGTCGGGCGCCGCGCCCATCGTCATCGGCCACCGCGGGGCCTCGGGCTACCGGCCCGAGCACACCCTGGCCGCCTACGACCTGGCCATCCGCCAGGGCGCCCACTTCATCGAGCCCGACCTGGTGATGACCAAGGACGGCGAGCTGCTGGCCCGGCATGAGCCGATGCTGGCGCGGGTCAACCTCAACGCGGACGGCAGCATCAAGTATGTGAACGGCGCGCCCGAGCTGAACCGCACCGACACCAGCACCAATGTCTGGCAGCTGCCGCAGTACGCCGGCCGCCTGCAGGTGAAGACGCTGGACGGCCAGAAGGTGGGCGGCTGGTGGGTCGAGGACTTCACCGCCGCCGAGATCCGTACCGACATCTTTGCGCAGGAGCGTCTGCGCGATCTGCGCACCGGCAACAACGCCTACAACGACCAGGACCGCATCCCGACGCTGCAGGAGGTGATCGACCTGGCCAAGGCGCGCTCGGCCACGCTGGGCCGCACCATCGGCATCTACCCCGAGACCAAGCACCCCACCTACTTTGCCGCGGTGGCCCAGGCCAATGGCGTGCAGCGCATGGAGGACAAGCTGGTCTCGATCCTGCATGCCAACTACGGCAACACCGCCAGCGCGCCGGTCTACATCCAGTCGTTCGAGGTGGGCAACCTGCAGTACGTCAACAGCATCACCGACATCCGCATCGCCCAGCTGCTGAGCAGTGGTGGCCGGCCCTATGACTTCGCGGTCAGCGGCGACACGCGCACCTACGCCGATCTGGCCAAGCTGAATGCCGCCGGCCTGCAGTTCATCGACACCTATGCCGACGGCGTGGGCGCCAACACCAACCTGATGATCCCGCTGGTGGCAGGCAAACTGGGCACGCCCACCACCCTGGTGGCCGATGCCCACAGCCTGGGCCTGGAGGTGCATGGCTGGACCTTCCGCGCCGAGAACATCTTCCTGCCCAACGAGTTCGACAGCAGCACCGACCCGGCGGCCTTCGGCGACATGGCCGGCCAGGTGAAGGCCTTCGTGGCGCTGGGCATGGACGGCTTCTTCACCGACCACCCGGACCTGGGCGTGTCGGCCGTGCCCGAGCCCGGCACCTGGGCGCTGCTGCTGGGCGGCCTGGGCCTGGTGGGTGCGGCGGCGCGCCGCCGTCAAGCCGCCTGAACGGCTGCCGCGGGCTGCGGCCGGCGGCGCCTGCCCCTCAGCTGGGCAGGAAGCGCCGGCGGTAGGACGCCGGCAGATCCGCCAGGTCCATGATCATCGGCAGGTCGGCGGTGCGGAAATCGGGGTCCCAGGCGGGTGCGCCCAGCACCCGGCCGCCGCACTTCAGGTAGCCCTTGATCAGCGGCGGCGCTTCCACCGGCAGGTCGCCGCGCAGGCTGTCCACCGGCAGCGGCAGGCGCGGCACGGCCACCAGCGGCGCCGGTGCCAGGTGGCTGCGGCGCAGCTGCTGCCACAGGCTGGCGGCGGTGTGGCCGCCGTCGGCCATCGGCACGCTGGCGCAGCCCACCGTCAGGTCGAGCTGGTTGCGCACCATGAAGTCGGCCAGCGCCGACCACAGCATCAGGATCACGCCGCCCTGGCGGAAGGCGGGGTCGGTGCAGCTGCGGCCCAGTTCGGCGATGCGCGGGCGCAGCGCGTCCAGGGCCGAGAGGTCGAACTCCTGGTCGCTGTACAGGCCGCCGGCACGGCGGGCGGCGGCGGCCGTCAGCACCCGGTAGGTGCCGACCACCCGGGCCGGGCTGTCGGCCGTCTCGGCGATGCGCACCAGCAGGTGTTCGCAATGGGCGTCGAAGGTGTCGACATCCAGACCCGGTGGCGTGCCGGGCAGCACCGGCAGGCGGGCGCCCATTTCGCCGGCAAAGATCCGGTGCCGCAGGCGCTGGGCCTCGCGCACCTCGTCGGCATGGCAGGCCCAGACGGCCTCCAGCCGCAGGTTGTCGGCCCCGGGCACCGGGGTGCGTGGGGCGCTGCGGTGGGCCTGCGCCGCTGGCGCGCTGGGGTGGGGGTGGCGTGTCTGCGCGGGTGCGAGGTTCTGCATGCCGGCCATGCTGGCCGGCCGCCGTGTCCTCGCCATGACCCCGGCATGTCAGTTCGGTGATGGTGGCCCGCCCGCCCTGCAGGCCGCCTGATCAGGGCGGCACGCCAGCCGCCGTGAACCGCGTGGCGAGTGCGCGTGCCGCGCGGGCCAGCAGGGTGGCCTCGACGCCGACCGCCACGAAGCGGACGCCCATCCCGATGTAACGGCGCGCCAGGGCGTCGTCCACCGCCAGGATCCCGGGCGCCTTGCCGGCGGCCAGGATGCGATCGATGGCGCTGTCGATCGCCCGCTGGACATCCGGATGGCCTGGGTCGCCCAGGTGCCCCATCGATGCCGACAGGTCGGCCGGCCCGATGAACACGCCGTCGACGCCCTCGACCGCGGCGATGGCGTCGAGCTGCGCCAGTGCCGATGCGGTCTCCACCTGCACCAGCAGGCACACGCTGTCGTTCGCCTGCTGCAGATAGTCCGGGCGTGCGCCCCAGCGCGACGAGCGCGCCAGCCCGCTGCCCACGCCGCGCACGCCCTGCGGCGGGTAGCGGGTGGCCCGCACCAGGTCACGCGCCTGCGCGGCGGTCTCCACCATCGGCACCAGCAGCGTGGTGGCGCCGATCTCCAGCACCTGCTTGATCAGCACCGCATCGCCCTGCGGGATGCGCACCACCGGGTGCGAGGGATAGGGTGCCACCGCCTGCAGCGCGCCCAGCATCGACCGCAGGTCGTTCGGGCCATGCTCGCCGTCGATCAGCAGCCAGTCGAAGCCTGCCGTCGCGCACAGCTCGGCCGCATAGGGGTCGGCCAGCCCCAGCCACAGGCCGATGCGTGCACCGGGTGCGGTCAGTGCCTGCTTGAAGGTGTTGGCTGGCGTGCGCATCAGACGAACTTCACCGAGATCGAGCCCAGCGGGCCATAGTCGGCATGGAAGGTGTCGCCGGCGGCGCAGGCCACCGGGCGGATGAAGCTGCCGCCCAGCACGATCTCGCCGGCGGCCAGGCTCTCGCCGTGCCGCGCCAGCGTGTTGGCCAGCCAGGCCACGCCATTGGCCGGGTGGTTGAGCACCGCCGCGCCCAGGCCCGACTCCTCGATCACGCCGTTCTTGAACAGCAGCGCGCCGGCCCAGCGCCAGTCCACGGCATCCGGGCGCATCGGCCGGCCGCCCAGCACGATGCCGGCGTTGGCCGCGTTGTCGGCGATGGTGTCCAGCACCTTGCGCGGCGCCTTGGTGTGGCGGTCGAATTGTTCGATGCGGGCATCGATGAGCTCCAGCGCCGGGACCACATGGTCGGTGGCATTGAGCACGTCGAACACGGTGACGCCGGGGCCGGCCAGCGGCTTGGCCAGGATGAAGGCGAACTCGACCTCGAAGCGCGGCACGATGAAGCGCGCCGCCTCCACCTCGCTGCCGTCGCGCAGCAGCATGCTGTCGAGCAGGGTGCCGTGGTCGGGCTCGGTGATCTGCGAGGCGATCTGCATCGCCCGCGACGTCAGGCCGATCTTGTGGCCGATGACGCGGCGCCCGGCCGCGCACTGCAGCCGCACCCATTCGCGCTGGATGGCGTAGCTGTCGGCGATCGTCATGTCGGGATGCCGGCGCGAGAACTGCGCCACCTGCACCCGGGTGCGTTCGGCGGCATCGAGTTCACGCGCCAGCGCGGCGTGTTGGCTTGTCTCTAGCATGGTGGTGGCCTCTGTTGTGGTGGAACCCGCGACGCTGGCCGCGCTGGCGCGCCGCCACAAGCCACGGAATCCGCTGGATGCTCAAGCAAGGATCGACAACCGCTCAGTCCTTCAGCGGCGAGATGCCCTGCACCGGTCCGATCAGGCGTTCCATCAGGGATTTCAGGCGCTCGACCCGGGCGCGGTCGCGCATGAAGGCCAGGAAGTCCAGCGGATCGGTGTTGTACTGCGCCAGCGGCTTGAAGCCCGGCAAGGGGGCGACATCCTTGCGCAACGGAAACTGCCGCGGTTGCGACTGCATCGGCAGCGACAGCATCCAGCTCATGTAGAGCTTGGCTGCCGCGGGATGCCTGGCGTCCTTGAAGATGGCACCGGTCTGCGCCCAGGTCAGGAAGGGGTCGCTGGTGGGCAGCACGAAGCGGGTGTTGGCCGATTCCACCGGCACGAAGGCGCCCGAGGTGGCTGCCGACACCGCGTACTTGCCGGCCTCCACCGCGTCGCGCGGCGTCTGGGTGCCACGCACCCACTGCACGCCCTGCGCGTTGAGCTGGTCGATGAAGCCGATGCCGTGCTTCTGGATCATCTTGTCGAAGATGTAGAGCACCGCATCGTCGTCGTGCGGGTAGGCGATGACGATGCGGTTCTTGAACTGCGGCTTCAGGAAGTCGGCGTAGTCGCGCGGCGCATCGGCGGCATCCACCTGCAGCTTGTTGTAGCTGTTGGCAAAGGTCAGCATGAACAGGCCGGTGAAGCGGCCCTGCGGATCCTTGTAGGCATCGGGCACCTGGTCGAAGCCCACCGGCCGGTAGGCCAGCAGCAGGCCGCGGCGCGCCCAGTCGTCGAAGTCGTGCAGGGTCTGCAGATGCGCCACGTCGGCCTTCAGGTCCTTGCGCAGCAGCTCCTCCTCGATGCGGGCATCGTGGTACTTGCTGAGGTCGACCACGATGTGGATCTTCATGCCGGGAAACTGGCGCTCGAAGCCGGCCTTGATGCCGAAGCCCTGCGTCACCTCGTCGCCGCCGGCATACACCGTCAGCGTGCCGCCTTCCTTCAGCGCGGCCTGGTACAGGTCCTGCAGGGTCTGGCCGGATCCGTCGCGCTCAGCGACCGCAGGCGGGGCGGTGGCAGGGGTCTGCGCTCCGGCGGCGATGGCCACGGCGGTGGCGGCGAGCAGCGCTGCCCGCAGGAGCAGGCGGCGGTGGAAGGTCATGGGCATGGTGGTGTCGTCCAGGTGGGAGAGGATCGGATGTCAGGCTGCCACGTAGGCCGTCTTGACCGTGGTGTAGAACTCGGCGGCGTGGCGGCCCTGCTCGCGCGGGCCGGCGCTCGATCCCTTGCGCCCGCCGAAGGGCACATGCGGATCGACGCCGGCTGTCGGTGCGTTCACCATCACCATGCCGGCCTGCAGGTGGCGCTTGAAGTGCGCGGCCCACTTCAGCGACGTGGTGCACACGCCCGCCGACAGGCCGAAGGCCGTGTCGTTGGCCACCGCCAGCGCTTCGTCGGCATCACGCACGCGGATGACGGATGCCACCGGGCCGAAGATCTCTTCGCGGTTGATGCGCATGCCGTTGTGGGTGTCGACGAAGAGTGTCGGCTGCAGGTAGAAGCCGGGCTTGCCGTCGATGGCGGGCAGTGCCTCGCCGCCGAAGGCCAGGCGCGCGCCCTCGCTGCGGCCGATGGCGATGTAGCCGCAGTCCTGCTGCAGCTGGCTGGCATCGACCACGGGGCCGATGGTGGTGCGCGGGTCGCGGGCATCGCCGACGACCAGGGTTCCCATCCGCGCGACCAGGGCGGCGACGAAGCGGTCGTGGATGCCGTCGGTCACCACCAGGCGCGACGACGCAGTGCAGCGCTGGCCGGTGGAGAAGAACGCACCGTTGAGGGCGCAGGCCACGGCGACCTCGAGGTCCGCGTCGTCCAGGACCACCAGCGGGTTCTTGCCGCCCATCTCCAGCTGGAACTTCGCCATCGCGCCGGACCGGCCGATGCAGGCCTGCGCCACCCGGCGGCCGGTGGCCTCCGAGCCGGTGAAGGTCACGGCCTGCACGCCGGGGTCGCCCAGCAGCACCTCGCCCAGGTCGCGGCCGCGGCCCATCACCAGGTTGAAGGTGCCGGCGGGCAGGCCGGCGCGGCTGATGATCTCGGCCAGCGCCCAGGCCGACCCGGGCACCAGCTCGGCCGGCTTGAACACCACCGCGTTGCCGTGGGCCAGCGCGGGCGCGATCTTCCAGGCCGGGATGGCGATCGGGAAGTTCCAGGGCGTGATGATGCTCACCACGCCGACCGGCTCGCGCGTCACCTCCACCGTCAGCCCGGGACGGGTGGACGGCAGCAGCTCGCCGCGCTGGCGCATGGCCTCACCGGCGAAGAAGCGGAAGATGTGCGAGGCCCGCAGCACCTCGCCACGTGCCTCGGCCAGCGGCTTGCCCTCCTCGCGGGCCAGCAGGTCGGCCAGCGCAGCCTGCCGGTCGGCGATTTCGCGGCCGATGGCATCCAGCGCATCGGCACGCTGCTGCGGCGTGCTGGCGGCCCAGCGCGGTTGCGCCGACTGGGCGGCCGCCACGGCCTCTCGGGCCTGGTCCGCACTGGCCCGGGCATAGCTGCCGATCACATCCCGGGTGTCCGACGGGTTGGTGTTGTCGGCCGCATCGGCGCCGTCCATCCAGTCACCGGCGATGTAGTTGGGGTGGGTTGTCATGGCGGTTGGGTCGGTGGGTGCCAGCGCGGCGGCGGCGAAGTGGGGCAGGGGGAGGGATCAGCGCCAGGCCGGCGGGCTGGCGAAGACCGGCATGTCGCGGAAGGCAACGGCGGGCAGTTCCACCCGGTCCGGCGACACGCTGCCGGCAAAGGTGGCGATCACCGGACCTTCGTGGGCCTCGGCCCAGGCATCGGGCCGGCCGCCGTGGGGATGGGTGTCGACCAGCACGCAGGCCGCCTGTCCGGTGGCATCGGTGGCCATGAAGCAAGCATGGTGCAGCCCGCGCGCCAAGGTGACCCGGCTGCTGGCCACGGCGCCGTTGACCGTGCTGGCGCGTGCCAGGGCCTCGAAGCCGGTGGCGGTCGGGCGCATGCTGTCGATGGCGAGCCGGGTGTGCCACCACACCGCAAACGATGCGCCTGGCTGCAAACGGGTGGCGTGGTGTGCCGCGCAGCTGCGCAGCACCACGTGCTGCAGCAGGCGGTCGGGCTCCGGGCGCGGCAGCGCGCGCTCGGCCCGATGGGCTGCTTCGGCCTGTTCCAGGGCCTGCCGTGCCAGGGCAGCGGTCTTCGGGGCGGCCGTCTGCGCACAATGGTGTCGCACCAGGGCCGCCAGTGCGGGCTGCCCGCGAGCCTGCCGCTGTGCCGCGCGCAGGTGGCTGTCCGACGGGACACCGGTCGTGCCTGCAGGCACGAGGCGGTCGGCCAAGGCCGCGTCGGTCGGTCCCGACAGGCAGGCCAGTGGCAGCAGCGCCACCGCCACGGCAGCAAAGGAACGGTGGGGCCGCGGGCGCATGGCTGCAGCCGGTGTCAGTTCAGCACCGCCGACGCGCCGCTGCCCAGCCAGACCTTGGCAGCGGTCGACGTGCCGTCGAAGCTGGCCTGCAGCGTCTTGCCCTTGGTGGGCAGGTAGGTCAGCAGGCCGCAGGCGGCCACCCCGGTGCTGTCGGTGGTGGCGGTGCAGGTGCCGGTGGTGCCGGCCAGGCGCAGCGTGACCGCTGCGTTGGCCACCGGGCCGTAGGGATCGCTGATGCGCACCCGGGCCGAGACGTTGTGGTTGTCGCCCGAGCCGCTGGTGAGGCTGGAGACCACCATCTCCACCGTGGTGGTCAGCCAGACCGGGTTGACCACGGTGGCATCCAGCGCGTTGACCTTGGCGGCCGAGCACTCGCGCAGCACCGACAGCGAGCGCAGCGTGCTGGCGTTGCCGATCAGGAACGGGTTGCGGCCGCCGGCGGTGCCGGCCCGTATCGCATCCACCTTGGCCAGCGAGCCATCGACGAAGGGATGGGTGTGGATGGTGCCGTCCACGTTCTCGGCCTTGGCCAGCTGGTAGGTGCGCTCCGCGCCATCCAGATACTGCTTGGCCAGCGGCAGCGTGGTCGGCGTGCCGGTGCCACCCCAGTAGACCAGCTTGTAGGTCTTGTCGCCGATCGTCGCGGGCAGGATGCCCGAGACGGTGCCGGGCGTGTGGCCGGGCGTCGACAGCACGGTCAGCGCCTGGCCGTCGACCGTGATGGTCTGCGGTGTCAGCACCTCGGTGGGCAGCGCCGTGGTGGTGATGAAGTTGGTGGCCGAGCCGGCGAAGGCGGTGGTGTTGCGGGGGTTGGTGGCCGACAGCGCCGCCGCATCGGCCGAGCCGATGTAGACCGGGCCGCCGTAGGCATCCTGCATGTGCTTCAGGCCGTTGTAGTGGTCGCCATGGCCGTGCGTGGGCATGCCGGCCTTGAAGCTGGCCGGGTCGATGCCCATGGCCACCAGGCCGGGCACGGTGATCTCGCGGGCATCGGCCAGGGTGTTCTGGCCGTCGAGCAGGAAGTAGCCGTTGGCCGTCTTCAGCACATACACGCCCACCCAGCGCCGGCCGGCGTAGTACAGGTTGTCGAACAGCCTGGTCATCGGCACGACCGTGGTGTTCTGCAGTTCCGGCGGTGCACCGACGTTCTCGACCGAGTAGCACCACTGGCGGCGCTGTTCACCGGCGAACTCGGTGCCGGCATTGGCGGTGGCGGTGTCCAGATGGCGCTGGTACTCGCTGGTGCCAGCCGGCGGTTCGGTGAAGCGGGGTGCGGCTGCGGTCGGCAGCACCAGTGCGCTGTCGACGAAGGGCGTGGCGAAGTCGCTGCCGCCGCCGCCGCAGGCGGCCAGCAGTGTGGCAGCGGCCAGTGCAGCCGGGGCCAGCCGGTGGATGGAAGGGTGTGGCATGGTGGGGTCTCCTCCTTGTTGAAGTCCGGACAGCGGCCGCCGCGGGCGCGGCGGTGCCTGGTCAGCGCTGGCGCGTGCGGCGCAGGTTGTCCTTGAAGCGCTCGGGCACCCGCTCGTCGAAGCCCAGGGCGACGCGGCGCACCTCGGGCGTGTCGGTGGGGGCATGGCCCACGCCCAGGGCGGCCGCGCGGGGCGCGGGGATGGCCACCACCGTGCCACCGACGCGGCCGATGTTGGTGATCTCGCATTCGACGTGGTGCCCCGGGTCCACGCTGCGCGAGTGGCAGGGCGTGCCCATCAGGATCACGTCGCCCGGCACCAGGGTGATGTGGCGGGCGATGTCGGCAATCACGTAGTGCGGGCCCCAGATCGTCTCGTCGCCGATGTGCGCCTCCTGCACCACCAGGCCGTCGACATGGGTGCGCAGGGTCTGCTCAAACAGGTTCACACCGCGCACGATGCCCGGGCCGATCGGCAGCAGCGTGTCAGCACCCTTGACCCGCAGCATGCTGCCCTGGTCGGTGTCGCGGAAGTCCTGCAGGCCCATGTCCAGCGCGGGGCAGAAGCCGGCGATGTGGTCCCAGGCCTCGTCGGGCGTCACGTTGCGGCAGGTGCGGCCGATGACCACCGCGTACTCGCCCTCGTAGTTGAGGTACTGGCAGTCCGCCGGCTTCAGGATCTGGCCGCCATGCCCGTTCAGCGATGAGGGCGGCTTGGTGAAGTAGGTGGGTGTCTCGGTGGGCTTGGGCTTGTTGCGCGTCTCGATGCTGCGCGAGGTGTACGAGATGTGCACCGCGATGATCTTGCTGGGGCTCACCGGTGGCAGGTAGCTGGCGGATGCCGCGTCCACCTCCCGCCCGTCGTCCAGCACCAGGGTGGCCTCGTCGCGCATCGTGCCCCAGAAGGCGCTGCCGCCGACGAGCACGCGGCGCCGCTCGACACGCGGGCCGCGCATCACGGCGGGCAGTTCCTGCAGCGGGAATTCGAAATTCATGCGCCCACCTGCTGTGTGCTGAAGCCGAACTCGCTGGTGCCGGCGGCACCGCGCGTGCGCAGGTGGGGCTCGGTGTCGAACCAGATGTGGATGTTGCCGGTGCCGCGGGCGTTCTCGTAGGCCGACAGCGGCTCGCCGCGCGCGCTGCAGTCCGCACCGCCCATCGCGCCCACCATCTGCAGGTAGTGCGCGCCGAAGGCCTCCCAGGGTTTCCTGCGGTAGTCCTCGTCCCAGTGGGCCAGCACCTCGTCGTGCCGCCCCTGGCAGAAGCGCTCGATGGCCTGCTTGTCGCTGGCGATGTTCTCGGGGCGCGAGACATTGGTCTCGTGGAAGATGCGCGGATGGTTCGGCTTCCAGTCGATCGGATTGAACTTGTGGCTCAGCGCGCCCGAGGCCAGCAGCACCGCGCGCAGCCCGCTGCGGCGGATGGCCTCGCCGATGGCCGCGCCGGACGCGAGGAAGTGCTGCCAGTCGCAGTTCTGGCATGAGCTGACGGTGACCACCGGCAGGCCGGCCTGCTCCAGCCGCAGCTGCTTGACGAGGTTGATCGTGGCGTACTGCTTGCCCAGATCGGGATGGGCGATGACGCGGTTGTAGCCACCGCGCTCGCGCGAGACGGCTTCGATCAGCGTGGCCAGATCCGGGTGGCCGCGGTAGTCGTAGGGCACGCCGTGCAGGTACCAGGGCATCTCGTCGGAGATGTAGGTGCCGCTGTAGCGCTCGCCGCCATCGACCAGGTGGTAGCCGGTGGTGAACCAGTGCGAGTCGAAGATCACCACCACCTGCGGGCTGGCGTCGGCGATCTTCTGGCGCAGCCGGGCATAGCCGGCGATCAGGTCCGAGTCGGCGCCCGCGCCCTGCAGCACGCGGAACTCCTCGCACTGCATCAGCCCCGGGTGGTGCGACACCAGGGCCGCACCGGCAACTTTTCCGTTCATCAGTTCCATCCTTTTCAGCGGTGGCTGAAGCTGGGCGTGAAGGGCTTCTTCGGCACCACCACGTCCTTCACGTCGCAGAAGAATTCGAAGCTCCAGTCGCCGCCTTCGCGGCCGATGCCGCTGCGCTTGATGCCGCCGAAGGGCGCGGCCAGATCGCGGATGCCGAAGCTGTTGATCCAGATGAAGCCGGTGCGCACCCGGTCGGCCACTGCGGTGGCATGGGTGGTCTCGCCGTAGCACACGCCGCCCAGGCCGTAGTCGGTGCCGTTGGCCAGGGCCACGGCCTCGTCGTCGCCGGCAAAGGTCTGCAGCGTCAGCACCGGGCCGAACACCTCGTTCTGCACGATCTCGTCGCTCTGCTGCAGGCCGGTCAGCATGGTCGGCTGCACATACTGGGCGCCGAAGGGATGCGGCTTGCCGCCCCACAGCAGCTGCGCACCGCCGGCCACCGCGCGGTCGATGTAGCCCAGCACCCGCTCGACCTGGCGCGGATGGATGATCGGCCCGACCTCGGTGGACGGCTCGCGCGGATCGCCCACCTGCAGCCGCTCGACGGTGGCGCGCATCGCGGCCACGAAGCGGTCGCCCACGCGTTGGTGCACCAGGAAGCGGGTGCCGGCCAGGCACACCTGGCCGGCGTTGCGGTACATCAGCGCACCGGTGGCGGCGGCGGCGTCGATGTCGGCATCTTCCAGCACGATGAACGGGCTCTTGCCGCCCAGCTCCAGGCTGCAGGGCACCAGGTTGGCGCCGGCCGCCTGGGCAATGCGCTTGGCCGTGGGCACGCTGCCGGTGAACGAGACGCGCGCGATGCGCGGATCGGCCACCAGCTGCGCGCCGGTGGTGGCACCGGCGCCCTGCACCACGTTGAACACGCCCGGCGGCAGGCCGGCGGCATGGGCTGCATCGGCCAGCAGCGAGCAGGTCAGCGGCGCCCACTCCGGCGGCTTCAGGATGCAGGTGTTGCCCGCTGCCAGGGCCGGCCCCAGCTTCCAGGTGGACAGCATCAGCGGTGCGTTCCAGGGCGTGATGACCACCACCACGCCGGCCGGGTCATGCCGCACGCGGTGGTGCGCCTGCTCGGTGTCGATCGGGCGGTCCTGCAGGCCCAGCGCGTGGGCGGCAAACCAGCGGATGTTCTGCATCGCCCGCGGCACCACGCCGTGCTGCATGCGCGACAGCAGCACGCCGGCGTCGTTGCTCTCCAGCAGGCAGAAGGCCTCGGCACGGCGGCCGATCTCGTCGGCGAAGCGGTCGAGATAGGGCTGGCGTTCGGCCGCGGTCAGGGCCGCCCAGGCCGGGAAGGCGCGTTCGGCCGCGGCGATCGCCGCCTCCACATGGGCAGGCTCGCCTTCGGCCACCTCGCCCAGCAGGCGCTGGTCGATCGGGCTGTGCAGCGCGAAGCGGCTGGCCGATGCGACGCGCTGTCCATCGATGTAGTGGTCGGGCGAGACGGCGACGCCCGCCACCTGCAGGGGCTGCGATGCCATGTCAGGAGTCGGCGGTGAAGCCGATGGACTTGATCAGCGGTGCCCAGCGCTCGCTGTCCTTCTTCAGCAGCGCGGCCAGCTCCGTCGGCGTCGACGGCCGGGCCTCCAGGCCCATCTGCGCCAGCGCGTCCACCAGGTCCTGCGCCGCCAGGGCGCTGCGGATGGCGGTGGCCGCCCGGTTCAGCGCCTCGGCCGGCACCTTGGCGGGCATGAAGATGCCGAACCACTCGTCGAACACGATGTCCTTGAAGCCCTGCTCGGCATAGGTGGGCACCGCCGGCGCGAACTTGCTGCGTGCCGCGCCCGAGGTGGCCAGCAGCTGCACCTTGCCGCCCGGCAGGTGCTGCAGGAACTCGCCCACCGGGCCGGACACCGCAGCCACCGTGCCGCCGATCAGGTCGGTGATGGCCGGCTGCGTGCCGCGGTAGGGCACATGCTTCAAGTCGATGCCGGCGGCGCGGCCGAACAGCTCGGCCGTGAAATGCGGCACCGAGCCGGCGGCCGGGCTGCCGAAGTTGGCATCGCGCGGGTTGGCCTTGCACCAGGCAACGAACTCGGCCAGCGTCTTCACGCTGGCCGGCACCATCGGGCCGACGGCGAAGCCGAAGTCGAAGCGCACCGCCTGCGACACCGGCTGGAAATCGGCCACCGGGTCGTAGGGCAGCTTCTTGTAGGTGTGCGGGTAGATGCCCAGCATCGACATCGGCGTGACCAGCAGGGTCAGGCCGTCAGCGGGCGCGGTCTTCAGGGCCGACAGGGCGATCTGGCCGCCGGCGCCGGCACGGTTCTCCACCACCACCACCTTGGCCAGCGTGTCGCGCAGCTTGTCGGCCACCCGGCGAGCGGTGACATCCACCGTGCCACCGGGCGCGAAGCCGGCCAGGATGGTGGCGCGATCGGGCAGGCCCTGGGCGCGTGCCAGCGGCTGGGCCAGCGTGGTGGCCGCTGCAGCGGCGGACAGGATGAAGTGACGGCGTTGCATGCTCATGTCTCCGGAGCGTTGTTGGGGGGGATCGGGGTGCCGAGCAACTTGCCCGGGTTCATCAGGTTCAGCGGGTCCAGCGCCTGCTTGACGGCCTGCATCAGGCGCAGTTCGACGGCGGGCTTGTAGCGGGCCGATTCATCGCGCCGCAGCACGCCCAGGCCGTGCTCGGCGGAGATGGAGCCGCCCAGCGCATGCACCATGTCGTGCACCAGGCGGTTGACCGGCGCCTCCAGCGCGGTGAAGGCCTCGCGCGCCATGCCGGCGGCCGGTGGCGACAGGTTGTAGTGCAGGTTGCCGTCGCCCAGGTGGCCGAAGACCACCAGGCGCAGCGCCGGGTGGTGTTGCGCCAGGGCCGCATCGGTGCGTTCGATGAACTCGGGAATGCGCCCGATCGGCAGCGCGATGTCGTGCTTGATCGTCGGCCCTGCGGCGCCCTGCGCTTCGGAGATGTCCTCGCGCAGCGCCCACAGGCTGCGGAACTGGGCCAGGCTCGCCGACAGGGCGGCATCGCTGGCATGGCCGGCCTCGAGCGCGGCTTCCAGCACCGCTTCGATGGCCTCGGTGGCGGCCTGCTCGCCCTGGGCGCTGCTGACTTCCAGCAGCACGTACCAGGGCGATGGCCAGGCCAGCGGGCGGCGGGCGGCATCCACATGCTGCAGCACCAGCTGCAGGCAGGTCTCGCTGAGCATCTCGAACGCGGACAGCTCCGAGGCCAGGCGGGCCTGGGCCCCTGCCAGCAGCGCCAGCGCGGCCGCCGGCGACGGCACGGCCACGAAGGCTGCCACCTGGGCCGCCGGCAGCGGGAACAGCTTCAGCACCGCGGCCGTGACCACGCCCAGCGTGCCCTCGCTGCCGATGAACAGGTCGCGCAGGGCATAGCCGGTGTTGTCCTTGCGCAGCGGGCGCAGGCCGTCCCACAGCTCGCCCTCGGCCGTCACCACTTCCAGGCCCAGGCACAGGTCGCGGGCATTGCCGTAGCGCAGCACCTGCACGCCGCCGGCATTGGTGGCCAGGTTGCCGCCGATGGTGCAGGTGCCCTGCGCGGCCAGGCTCAGCGGGAACAGGCGGCCGGCCTCGCGGGCGGTGTCCTGCAGCTGCTGCAGCGTGACACCGGCTTCGGCAGTGATGGTCTGGCCGATGGGATCGAGCGCACGGATGCGCTGCAGCCTGGCGGTCGACAGCACCAGGCTGCGGCCATCGGCCGCCGGCGTGGCACCACCCGACAGACCGGTGTTGCCGCCCTGCGGCACCACGGCCACGCCTTGCGCCTTGCACCAGCGGACCACCGCGGCCACGCCGGCGGCGGTGTCGGGCTGCGCCACGGCGATGGCCCGGCCCGTCCACTTGCGGCGCCAGTCGGTCAGGTGCGGCGCCATGGCGTCGGTATCGGCCAGCAGGCGGCCGGCGAACGCGGCGCGCAGGTCGGCGAGGTCCATCGTCAGTTCTTCTTCGCGCGCTCGACCACCAGGCGCTGCGCGGCGCCGGCCTGCAGGGCGTCCAACTGCGCCCGGAAGCCGTTGGGGTCGACCAGCGGATGCGGCGCGCCCGGCGGCCGGCCCTGGATCAGCGCCTTGGCTTCGGTCAGGCCGTTGGAGAAGGCGTGGGTGGTCAGGTGGGTGGTGACCGGGTCCTTCGGGTCTTCGGTCAGTCTGCGGATGCGTTGCAGGCTGGCGATGAAGGCCTCGACCTGCTCGGGCCCCTTGATCGCATTGAGACCCAGGCCACCGACGGTGAAGGCCCGATACCGCTTGCCGCCGTCGAAGGCATCGAAGGCGAAGGAGCTGGTGCCCATGGTGTGGCCCGGTGTCTCGAAGGCCTGCAGCCGGATGCTGCCGACCTCCAGCACCTGCCCATCGGTCAGCACGATGTCCTTGTCCACCATGGACCAGCGGTCGGGCCGGCTGGCCGACTGGGCCGCGGACTCGGCGGCCTCGCGCCAGCCTTCGGCCGTCATCGCGAAGCGGGCGTTGGGCAGGGCCGCCTTCAGCGTGGCCGCGCCGCCAGCGTGGTCGAAGTGGCCATGGGTGATCACCACCTGCCGGATGTCCTGCGGATCGAAGCCCAGGCGGCGGATGTTGTCCAGCATCGGCGTGGTGTACGGGCCGTACAGGGTGTCGATCAGCACATGGCCCTGCGGCGAGGTGATCAGCCAGGCCGAGACCCAGCAGATGCCGACATAGTGGACGTTGTCGAAGGCCTTGTAGGGCTCGATCTTCTGCAGCGCAGCGGTCTGGAGGAAGCGGCCGAGGTCCGGCGGCATGCGGCCGGTGTCGCCGAACACCTTAAACAGCGCGGCGATCGGCGCCGATTCGCAGCGGGTGGTCAGCGGGTCTTGCGCAACGGCCTGGCCGGCGGCGGCGGCGAGGCAGGCTGCCAGCGCAGTGTGGCGGGCGATTCGGGCGGCAGTGGACAACGATGGTCTCCGGCGGGGCCCGTTCTGCGCGGGCCGTGTTGATGCGGGACAAAGTGTCAGCGCCCGGTGCCGCGGTTCACAACCAATGCTTGCTGGGCAGTTGTCAACGCCAGCTTGATAATGGACCCATGCCGCTGACCCGCTTCACCCTGCGCCAGATCGAGGCCTTCATCGCCGTGACCGAGGCGCACAGCTTCACCGTCGCCGCGTCCCGCCTGGGCCTCACGGCGCAGGCAGTGAGCCAGCTGGTGGCCGAGCTGGAGACCATCGTCGGCTTCCGCCTGTTCGACCGCACGACGCGCAAGGTGGCGCTGTCCAGCGCCGGGCGCGACTTCCTCGGACCGGCCGCCACCCTGCTGCGCCATGTGCGGGCGGCCGACAGCGCAGCCGACGATGTGCGCAACCGGGCGTCCGGGGTGGTGCGGGTCGGCGCTCCGCTGGTGCTGGCATCGGCGGTGCTGCCGATGGCCATGCGCGGCTACCAGAAGTCCAAGCCCAAGGTGGTGGTGCGCCTGCGCGACGTGCCGGTGGACCACCTCGTCGACCGGGTGGCCGACGGCGATGTGGACCTGGCCATCGGCCCGGACCGCCACACCGGCGATGCCGTGACCGCGCTGCCGCTGTTCGACAGTGCCTGGGTGCTGTGGTGCGCGCCCGGCCATCCGCTGGCCAGGCGGCGGCGTGCACTGCGCTGGGCCGAGCTGGCCGGTGTGCCCATCGTCTCAGCCGGCCGCGACCACGAGTTCAACGTGGCCCAGATGCACCAGGACCTGCCCGCCGGCACGCGGGTGACACCGGTGGACGTGGTCGACAACATCTCGACGGCCATCGGCATCGCGGCGCAGGGCCTGGCCGTGACCCTGGCGCCGGCCTATGTCGGCGTGCTGGCCAGGCCAGCCGGCCTGATCATGAAGCGCGTGGTGGATCCCGAGTCGATGCGCAAGGTCTGCCTCTACATGCCGGCGGTACGGGCCCTGTCGCCCGCGGCGGAGGGCTTCGCGGCGTTCCTCGGGCCCTGGATCACGCGGTGGTCGGCCACCGCGGCTCAGGTCACCAGGTAGACGGCGATGCGCACATGGCCCGGCCCGGGCCGCGCGCTGCCGACGAAGCAGCGATTGCGCAGCCAGGCATGCGGGCCGTCGGGGGCGTCGAACACCGGCGCGGTGCGGAAGTAGTACTCCGACGGGTGCACCGGCTCGCGGGCCAGCAGCCGCGCCAGCACCGCCGGCTCTGCATGGCGCAGGCCCAGGTTGCGCAGGTACACCGGCGTGCCGTCGTCCAGCTGCACGGTGTAGTGGGCGTTGATCTCGGCCGTGCCGTCGGGACGCTGCCACAGCCAGTCGCTGCCGCCGGGCAGGATGCGGCCGTTGAGCAGCGGCCCGCGCAGCCAGCCGCCGGTGATGACGATGTGCTTGCGCTCGCCGTTCGTCCCCGGGCCGGAGGTCAGCGGGGCGTTGACCTCGGCATGGATGTCGAACGCGTGCTGCAGGCCGGGGATGCTGGGATCGGGAAGGTCGGTCATGGCGCCATCATGCCCCGGCAGGCACCGCGGCTGCCAGCCGGGCGGCCAGCCAGTCCAGGCAGGTGTCCTGCGCCTGCCGGGCCGCCGCCGACCAGGGCACGGCCCGCATGTAGCCGTGCACCAGGCCGGCGCCCGGGTGCAGCTGCACCGGCACGCCGGCAGCGCGCAGCACCTCGGCATAGGCCACGCCGTCGTCGCGCAGCGGGTCGAACTGCGCCACGGCGACCATCGCCGGCGCCAGCCCGGCATGGCTGGCGGCCAGCAGCGGCGCGGCCAGCGGGTGTTGCCGGTCTTCGGGCCGGCGGCAGTACAGGCTGTCGACGAAGTCCATCGCCTTGACCAGCACCACCGGGCCGTCGGCGTTCTCGCGGTAGCTGGGGCGGTTGCGGTCGAAGGCCAGCGCGGGGTAGACCAGCACCTGGCCGGCCACCGGCACGCGGGCATCGCGCAGCACCAGGGCCAGGGCAGCGGCCAGGTTGGCGCCGGCGCTGTCGCCCCACAGCGCCAGGCGCATGGCATCCAGCCCCAGCGTGGCGGCGTGGTCGTGCACCCACAGCGCGACGGATCGGCACTGCTCGATGGCGGTGGGAAACGGGTGCTCGGGCGTGAGCCCGTAGGCGATGCTCAGCACGGTGGCGCGGGTGCGGCTGGCCACGGCCACCGCGTTGTCCCAGTGGGTCTCGGGGCTGCCTTCCATCCAGGCACCACCGTGCAGCATCAGCACGGCCGGCGTGGGGCCGTCGGCCTGCGGTCGGAACACCCGCAGCCGCACGAACTGCGTGCCATGCGGCGCATACAGCTCGCTGACCGTGATGTCGGCCGGCGTGGGCTGGCGCTGCTGGCGCGCCAGGGTCTCGAACAGGTGGCGCCGTTCGGCATGGCCGGCGCCGGGCGGCAGCGCGGCCCAGGCCTGCTCCCACAGCGCCAGCCAGTCGCGCACGCCGGCATCGATGCCGGGGTGCAGCGCGGGGGCGGTGGAACTCACTTGCGCACCGTGGCGATGGCGGCGCGCACCTGCTGCACCAGGGCGGGGTCGAAGCTGGCCAGGTGCTTGTCGATCACCGGCTGGGCCAGCTTCTCCAGGTCGGCCCGGGCGGCGGGGCTCAGCGGGGTGATGGTCAGCTTCTCGCCGATGCGCTTGTTCAGCATCACGTCCTCCTCGGCGAAGGCCTTGCGCCACTGCGCGCCGGAGGTGGCACCGGCCTCGCGCAGCACCTTGCGCTCGTCCTCGTTCAGCCTGGCCCACACCGGGCCGCTGAACATCACCACGCCCACGTAGGCGCCATGCTGGGTGGGCGTGAAGTGCTTCTGCACCTCCATCAGCTTGGCGAACACCGTCACGCCGTTGGCGTTCTCCTGGCCGTCCACCGTGCCGCCTTCCAGCGCCGAGTACAGCTCGGGGAAGGGGATGGCCACCGGGTTGGCGCCCAGCGCCTTCCAGAAGTCGATGAACACCGTGTTCTGCAGCGTGCGGATCTTCAGGCCCTTGATGTCGGCCGCGCTGGCCACCGGCCGGCTGCGGTTGGTGAGGTTGCGCCACACGCCCGAGTGGGTGTTGAGCAGGATGAAGCCGTTCTTCTCGCCGATGGCGGCGAAGCGCTTGCCCGGCTCGCCGTCGGCCACCGCATACACCTCGTCGAAGCTGCGGAACAGGAACGGGATGTCGTAGAGGTTGAAGGCCGGGTCGATGCTGCCCAGCAGGCTGGTGGTGCCGATCTGCGCCTCGATGGCGCCGGCGCGCAGGCCGCTGAGCACCTGCAGGTCCGGCCCCAGCTGCGAGCCAGGGAACAGGGTGACCTTCATCTTGCCGCCCGACAGGCGCTCGACCTCGCTCTTGAAGAAGGCGGCGCTGCGGCTCTGGGCGTTGTCGCCGGCGATGGCGAAGCTGAGCTTGAAGGTGTGGTCGCGCACCTGGGCGTGCGCCGTGGTGGCGGCCAGGCCGGCGGCCAGCAGGGTGGCGGTGGCCAGGGTATGGCGGAGCAGGGTCTTCAGCATGGTGGCGGCACTCCTTGTGCGGCGTGGGGAGGAGGGAGAGGCGGTCAGCGGCGTGACAGCCAGGCGGCGGGCTCGGTCACCAGCGCCGGGAAGGCGACCATCAGCCCCAGCACCGCCACCAGGGCGATGACGAAGGGCGTGACGCCGCGGTTCACGGTGGACATCGGCAGCTTGCCGGCGCTGGCCACCACGGCCAGCACCGAGCCCACTGGCGGCGTGATCAGGCCGATCACGCCGCTGATGACGAAGACGATCCCGAAGTACACCGGGTCGATGCCGGCCTGCTTGACGACGGGCATCACCAGCGGCGTCAGCATCAGCAGGATCGGGCCCATTTCCAGCGCCGTGCCCAGCACCAGCACCAGGGCGCAGATGGCGCCGACCAGCAGGCGCGGGTCATCGAGCAGCGGCTCGACCAGGCCGACGATCTGCGCGGCCATGCCCGAGACGGTGATCATCCAGCTGGCCAGCATGGCGCAGGCCACGATCAGCATCACGCCGGCGGAATTCATCATCGCGGCCAGCAGCAGCTGGGGCAGGCGGGCCAGCGGCAGCTCGCGGTAGACCACGCCGGCGACGAACAGCGCATAGACCGCCGACACCACCGCCGCCTCGGTGGTGGTGACGATGCCGAACTTCAGCCCGAAGATGATGATGAATGGCAGGCCCAGCGCCCAGCCGGCGGCACGCAGCCGGCGCAGCACCTCGGTGGCCGGCGTGCGCGGCCGCGGGTTGCGCGGTGCCTTGCGCATCAGCCAGGCCCAGGTGATGGCCAGCGCGGTGGCCATCAGGATGCCTGGGAACACACCCGCCAGGAACAGCTTGGCCACCGAGGTGTTGGACAGGATGCCGTAGAAGATCAGCGCCAGGCTGGGCGGGATCACCGGGCCGATCAGGCCGGCACTGGCCACCAGGCCGGCCGAATGCCGCTGGTCGTAGCCTTCGGCCTTCATCATCGGCAGCAGGAAGGCGGCCATCACCGCCGCATCGGCCACCGCCGAGCCCGACAGCGCGGCCAGCACCACGCCCACCAGGATCACCACATAACCCAGGCCGCCGTGGAAGTGGCCCACCAGGCCGGCGGCCAGGTCGACGATGCGGCGCGACAGCCCACCGGCGTTCATCACCTCGCCGGCCAGCAGGAAGAACGGGATGGCCAGCAGCGCATAGTTGTCGTTGCCGTTGATCACCGTCATCGCCAGGATCTGCGGATCGGCCATGCCCTGCCAGAACATCAGCGCGATGCCGCTGACCAGCAGCGAGAACGCGATGGGCATGCCCATCGCCAGCGTGAGCAGCAGGGTGCCGATGAAGACCAGCATCACCATGTCAGGCGTCTCCCTCGAGCTGCCACTGGGGGCGGCCGCTGCTGCGCAGCAGTTGCAGCATCTGCCAGGCGATCACCGGCACCGCATGGGCGGCGAAGAACAGGCCGGCGCCGTACAGCGCGATGCCGGTGGGCCAGCCGGTGATGGCGCCGGCCATGTTCATGTTCAGCAGCACCTGGCGCCAGGCGCCGACCAGGAAGAAGCCGCTGGCGCCCAGGCTCAGCGCCTGCGCCAGCAGCAGCACCGCCTTGGCCAGCGGCGCCGGCAGCGGCTGCAGCAGTCCCAGCACCGCCATGTGGCGGCGCTCGATCAGCATCACCGTGGCGCCAATGAACCCGCCCCACACCAGCGCCCAGCGCGACAGCTCCTCCGTGACCGCGATGCCGGAGTCGAACCCATAGCGCAGCACGAAGTTGGTGAAGACCATGCCGACCATGGCGATGGCCAGCAGCACCAGCACGCCCTTGAGCAGGCGCAGGTAGGCATGGGCGAGCGGGTGCACGTGTCTCCTTCGGTGCGCGCCGGACCGGTGTTGCCTTGGCTGACGCTGTTTTTGTACCGGGGTGAACAATTACATGCAGACCCGGTCTTGTCAAGACGGGGT
The DNA here is from genome assembly GCF_005403045.1 of Pseudaquabacterium pictum. GTDB lineage: Bacteria > Pseudomonadota > Gammaproteobacteria > Burkholderiales > Burkholderiaceae_C > Pseudaquabacterium > Pseudaquabacterium pictum. The sequence continues at coordinate 27,707 of NZ_BJCL01000004.1, read as the reverse complement.
TGTCTCCCGACACTGCCGCCATGCCTGCCGAGACAGCCGAGAAGAACACGCCCACCCAGACCGCCGCCACCGACCGCCTGCCGCGGCAGCAGGCCCCCGGCCGCCGCCGCCTGCAAGGCGCGATGAACGCCGAGGCGGTGACCGAAGCCACCCGCGACGACATCCTGCAGGCCGCCACCGCCGAGTTCGCCCGCAGCGGCTACGAGGCCGCCAGCATCGCGGCCATCGCGGCGCAGACGCGCAGCAGCAAGCGCATGCTGTACTACCACTTCGGTGGCAAGCAGCAGCTGTATGTGGCGGTGCTGGAGGCGGCCTATGCCCGGGTGCGCCGCATCGATCCGCCCGACGGCCTGGCCGGCGTGGCGCCGATGGACGCGCTGCGCCAGTACGCGCAGGACGCCTTCGACAACTTCATGCAGCACCAGGACTTCGTGCGCCTGGTGCTGTTCGAGAACCTGGCCGGCGCCCAGGTGGCGCGGCAGTCCAAGGCCATCGCGGCGATCAGCGCCGACAATCTGCGCTCGCTGGAGACCATCGTGCAGGCCGGCCGCCAGGCCGGCGTGATGCGGCGCGACTTCCGCGTGCTCGACCTGTTCCTCACCGTGGTGGGCATGAGCTTCCATGCGGTGTCCAACCGCAGCTCGGTGCAGGCGGCGCTGGGTGTCGACATGCTGGGCGACACCGAGGCCGGCCTGCGCCGGCAGCTGGTGGTGGACCTGGTCTGCCGCTATGCCGCGGCCGCGCCCAAGGCGCGTTAGAGCCGCGTCAGAGGCACGTCAGGCCAGCAGGCTCTTCAGCGCCACGGCCGGGTCGCAGGCCACCGCCGGCGGCGGGTTGCGGCCGGCCTCCATCAGCTTGCGCGACATCACATGGTCCATCGGCGCGTTGACCGATTCCGCGCACAGCAGCCGCTCGCCCAGGTAGTGCAGGATGGAGAAGCTGCCCTCGGCCGGGCCGGGGCGGCGGTGGCGCTGCACGCCGGGTGCGTCGGGCGCCGGCATCAGGCCGGTCATCTGCAGGCGCAGCGCGCCCTGCTCGCTCCAGAACCAGGGCAGGGCGCCGTAGACCGGGCTCTGGCCCTGCAGCGTCAGCGCGGCGGCGCGGGCCTGGTCGGTCGCGTTCTGCACCGATTCCAGCCGCAGCAGACCACCTGCCGGCGCCCAATGGGTGCTGACCGGAAAGCGCGCCACGTCGCCGATGGCCAGGATGGCCGGGTCGCTGGTGCGCAGCGACGCATCGACGACGATGCCGTTGTCGCAGTGCAGGCCAGCGGCGCGCGCCAGCGTGTCCTCGGGCTCGGCGCCGATGCCCAGCAGCAGCAGGTCGACCGGCAGGCGCTGGCCGTCCACGGTCATGGCCTGCAGGCGCTGGCCGTCGTGTTCGAAGGCGCCCAGCTGCGCGCCCAGGTCGACGGTGATGCCGCTGGCGCGGTGCACCGCCAGCACATGGGCGGCCAGCTCGGCCGACACGCTGCGGCCCAGCAGCCGCGGCGCCACCTCCACCACCCGCACGACCAGCCCCTGGGCGCGGGCGGTGGCCGCCACCTCCAGGCCGATGAAGCCACCGCCCAGCACGGTGAGTGAGGTCGCGCCGGCCAGCAGGCCGCGCAGGCGCTCGGCATCCCCCGCGTCGCGCAGCACCGCCACGTTGGCCAGGCCTCCAGCCGGGGTCTGCAGCTGCGGCAGGCGACGCGCCCGCGTGCCGGTGGCCAGCACCAGCTGGCCGTAGGGCAGCACCGCGCCCGAGCGCAGCGTGAGGGTGCGGGCCGCGCGGTCGATGGACACGGCCGGATCACCGCTGTGCACCGTGATGCCGGCCTGGGCATACCAGGCCTCGCCTCGGTGGCCTTGCAGCGCTTCGGCCGGGTTCTTCAGGTAGGCCTTGGACAGCGGCGGGCGCTGGTAGGGCAGGTGCGGCTCGCCGCAAACCAGGTGCACCTGGGCACCCAGGCCGGCCTCGGCCAGGGCTGCGCACAGGGGGGCTGCGGCATGGCCGCCGCCGACGATGACGATGGAGTTCATGGGCGGGATTGTCAGCGAGCCGGGATCACACCTGGCGCTCGGGCAGGTGCACCACCAGACCCTGCAGCGCCGGTGTCAGGTGGACCTGGCAGGCCAGGCGGCTGGTCGGGCCGGCCGGCACGGCGGTGGTTTCCAGCACCATGCGCTCGACCGGCTCGGGCGCGGGCAGGCGGTCGGCCCAGGCCGGATCGACGATGACATGGCAGGTGCCGCAGCTGGCCGAGCCGCCGCAGTCGGCCAGGATGCCGGCCACGCCGAAGCCGGTGGCCGCGGCCATCAGACTGACGCCGTCGGGCGCCTCGAAGCCGGTCTCGGTGCCGTCGGCGGCGATGAAGGTGATGTCGGGCATGGGGGCAGGGCAGGGGGCTGCGGAGGGTTGGCCGGGCCGCCATCATGCCGGGTCCGCGCACGGCGAGAATCCGGCGATGGAACTTCTGGACGTCGACACCGTGATCGTGGGCGCCGGCATCGCCGGTGCCTCCCTCGCCTGGCAGCTGGCGCAGCAGGCGGATCCCACCCGGGTGCTGCTGCTGGAGCGCGAAAGCCAGCCCGGCATGCACAGCACCGGCCGCTCGGCGGCGATGTGGATGCCCAGCTACGGCCCGCCAGCGGTGCGCGCGCTGACCCGCGCGGCCGGTGCCTTCTATGCCGCGCCGCCGCCCGGCTTCACCGACGTGCCGCTGCTGCCGCCACGCGGCGTGCTGTACGTGGCGGCGCCGGGCCAGGAAGCCGCCCTGGACGACCTGGAACGCGAGCTCACGCCTTGCTGCGCCGGCCTGCTGCGGCTGGATGCGGCCGCCACGCTGGCCCGCGCACCCTGGCTGCGTGCCGACCAGCTGATCGGCAGCCTGTGGGATCCGGAGTCGACCGACATCGACGTGCATGCGCTGCACCAGGGCTACCTGCGCGGCTTCCGGCGGACCGGTGGCCAACTGCGCTGCGATGCCGAGCTGGTGGCCGCACAACGCGACGGCCACCGCTGGCAGCTGCAGCTGGCCGATGGCACGCGCATCAACGCAGCCGTGCTGGTGAATGCCGCCGGCGCCTGGGGCGATGTGCTGGCCGCACGCTGCGGTGCCGCGCCGGTGGGCCTGGTGCCGCGCCGGCGCAGCGCCTTCACTTTCCGCGGCCCCGCGGGCGCCGACACCCGCGCCTGGCCCCTGGTGGCCTCGGTCGACGCCGAGGGTGAGGGCTGGTATGTCAAGCCCGATGCCGGCCAGCTGCTGGGTTCACCCGCCAACGCCGACGATACGGTGCCGCAGGACGTGCGGCCCGAGGAGCTGGACATCGCGCTGGCCGTGCACCGCATCGAGACGGCCACCACGCTCACCGTGGGCCGGCCCACCGCCACCTGGGCGGGGCTACGCAGCTTCGTGCCCGACGGCGAGCTGGTGATCGGCTTCGACGATGCATGCCCCGGCTTCTTCTGGCTGGTGGGGCAGGGCGGCTACGGCATCCAGAGCGCGGCCGGTGCGGCAGCCCTGGCCGCGGCGTTGCTCAGCGGGGCACCGCTGCCGGCGGGACTGGTGGACGAGGGCGTGGATCCGGCGGCGCTGGCGGTGCAGCGGCTGCGCGGCTGAGATGGTGGCATCGATGAATTCCCCCTGCTGCGCAGCCACCGGACAACGCATTTCTCCGGGTTCGAGTGTCGTGGTGATGCCCATGGTCGCAGGTGCCCCGGCCAGGTTGGCCACGAGCCTGCAGCTGCATGTGGACGGCGCCCACGACAAAGGCCTGTTGTGCCCCTTCGGTTTGCCTGTCATGGGCACCCTGACCGCCGCAGCGCAACTGCAAACGGAAGAAGACAGCGTTGGGCGCGCCTGCCTTCTCCAGTCGCTCAGGCAGCTCAGCCAGTTGGATTGCCTGCGCAGCCGCAATGGCGGGCGCAGCGTTCGATTGGTTGACCCAGGCGCCGAGATGCTGGATCACCTCATGGCGGAGGGATTGGAGATCAAGGTCCGGCCGGAGCAGACGGCAAAGAGTGACACCAGCGACTGGACTGCCACAGCCCGATTTCCAAGCGGTCCAATCCGTCGGTTGGCTGCGCCTGAACCATTCAAGTTGGTGCCTCTCTTCATTCTTCGCGAAGAATTTGAAGGCATGTGCCGCAACATTGGGGAGCGGCCTTTGGGCGAATTCCAAGATTCCCTGGCGCAGGGTCTGAAGAGTTCGGACAAGACATTGCGCCATGCGCTGGTCGACGCCACGAAAACGACTGCAGATCAACGCGCAAAGGCCCGCAGCTTCGAAGCCACCGTTGGCCGGGACACCGACCGAGGGCGTTTCAGCAGGGAGAAGCGGGACGCCTTGATCCAGACCTACGCGCTGTCGCTTGTCAGCGCTGCGCGGGATCTTTCCCAAACCCGGTATGCGCTGCACGCTGAGGGGCCACTTGCCGCCTTGGCAGATGCAGCCGTGTGGGACGGCGAAGACGCGAGAGATGCCTGGGTTTCTGGCGAACTCTGCTACCAGGCGCTCAAGAGATGGAGTGGTGCGCAGCCCGTTGTTCATTCAAGTCCTCCTTGACGCGAAGGCGTGGTCAGCGTCACTGCCGATTTGCACCGCACCGTCATGCTGCCGGCCGCCGGACTCGGACTGGCGCCATCGCCGTTGAATCGGTCGGTGCATGCGTCGCCGGTCTCGCGTCGTCCGGTTCGGGGATGTGAGCCGGGCGTGTCGCATCGGCGAAGCGCCGCCCGCTCTGCCCTGGCTACGATCGCGGCGTGGCGGGCCTGTGGCCCGCCACAGCGTTCTCAGGGCGGGGTGGAAGTCCCCACCGGCGGTGATGGCCGCTGCAGCCGATGGTTGCGGCGGCACCAGCCCGCGAGCGCCCGGCCGGGCCACCGGCCGGGGTCAGCAGACCCGGTGTGAATCCGGGGCCGACGGTCACAGTCCGGATGAAAGAGAGCGCGTGGTGCAGGCTGCCCCGCCGGGCCGCCGGTGTGGGCGTTCTCGCCTGCAACGGCGGAACGGCAGGGTGGCCGGCCTGCGTGCGCCCCGAGGTTGGCACAACGTCATCCTTCAGGTCCTCACCATGCAACCAGCTTCCACCATCCCCGCCGCGGCGCTGCCGCCCGCCGGCCTGCGCTATGCCTTCGTGCACGGCACCTGGCATGCCGACATCGTCGGCCGCGGCCGCGATGCCTTCCTGGCCGAGATGGCCCGCCACGGCGTGCCGGCCACGCAGATCGACGTGATCCCGCTGCCCGGCGCCTTCGAGATCCCGCTGCATGCCCAGGTGCTGGCGCGCGCCGGCCGGCATGCGGCCATCGTGGCCTGCGGCCTGGTGGTCGACGGCGGCATCTACCGGCATGACTTCGTCGCCACCGCCGTCATCGACAGCCTGATGCGGGTGCAGCTGGACACCGGCGTGCCGGTGTTCTCTGCCGTGCTGACGCCGCACCACTTCCACGAGCATGCCGAGCACCAGCGCTACTTCGCCGACCACTTCGTGGTCAAGGGCACCGAGGTGGCGCAGGCCTGCCTGCGCACCGTCGCCAGCCTGCACCAGCTGCAGCGCTGACCGCCGCTGGGCTCAGCCCAGCGGCCCTTCCTCCGCCAGCGCGGCCCGCAGCTGCGCCTTGGCGATCTTCTCCAGCGTGCTGCGCGGCAGGCTGTCGACCAGGCGCACCTCGTGCGGGCGCTTGAAGTCGGCCAGCTGCTGCCGGCAGGCGGCGCGCACCTGCTCGGCCAGCTCGGCGCCGGCCTGCGGGTTGCCGCGCAGCGCCTCCAGCGGCAGGACGAAGACCACCGGCACCTCGTCCAGCATGCGGTGCTTGCGCGCCACCACGGCACACTCATGCACGCCGGGCACGGTGGCGATGACACGCTCGATCTCGCTGGCGGCCACGTTCTCGCCGCCCACCTTCAGCATGTCCTTGGTGCGGTCGCCGAAGCGGATGCTGCCGTCCTCCAGCAGATCCACCCGGTCGCCGGTGCGGAACCAGCCGTCGGCGGTGTAGCTGCCCTCGGTGGCCGCGGCATTGCCCAGGTACTCGGCAAACAGGCTCAGGCCGCGGATGCCCTTCACCAGCAGCTGGCCCGAGCCGCCGGGTGCCACCGCGCGCGCGTCGGCCACCGGGATCTCGTCGTCGTCGACGATGGCGATGCCGTACTCCGGCGCAGGCCGGCCGATGGACAGCGGCGTGCTGGGCACATGCCGGCAGCTGACGATGCCGTGGGTGATGGTCTCGGTCATGCCCCACCAGCCGATGGTCTGCACCTTGAAGTGCGGGTCGGTGGGCAGGTCGCAGGCGGCGGCGCCCCACAGCCGGTAGTGGTGTGGCGGCACCTCGTGCGCCATCAGCGCCTTGATGCAGAACGGGATCATCGACACCCAGGTGCAGCGGTGCTTCAGGCTGATCGGCCAGAAGCGGCTGGCCGAAAAGCGCGGCAGCACCACCGCCGTGCCGCCGGCCCACAGCGTGGCCAGCACCGAGTAGGCCTGGGCATTGGTGTGGAACAGCGGCAGGTGCACCAGGTGCACGTCCGTGGCCTGCAGGTCTTCATGCACCGCGTTGATGCGCGCGCCCCACAGCGCATTGGCGTGGGTCCACAGCACAGCCTTGGGCCGGCTGGTGGTGCCGCTGGTGTACTGCACGCTGCAGGGCGCCAGCGGGTCGGGTGCGCGCCGCGGCGGTGGCTCGGCGTCCAGCGTGGCAAAGCGCTGGTCGGCCGGCACCGGGTGGGCCGAGGGCGTGCCGTTGTCGGTGTCGGTCACCACCTGCCACGTCAGGTGGCGGCAGTTGCGGGCTACGGCCTCGGCGAACTTCGGCTGGGTGATGGCCGCCACCGCGCCGCTGTGCTCGGCGTAGTAGGCCAGCTCGTCGTCGGCGGCGCGGGCATTGGTGGTGACGGCCACCGCGCCGATCCAGCCGCAGGCATACCAGGCCAGCAGGGTCTCGGGGCAGTTGTCCAGGTGGATCAGCACCCGGTCGCCGGCCTGCACGCCGCGCCGCGCCAGGCCGCCGGCGATGCGGCCCACCGCAGCATGGAACTGGCCGTAGGTCCAGGTCTGGCCGGGGCCGTCGAACGGCTCCCAGACGATGAAGGGGTGGTCGCGCCGGCGTCGCGCCCGGTCGGCCAGCAGGGTGGGCACGTCCAGGCGGTTGAACGGGTGCAGGGCGGTGGCGTGCAGCAGAGGGGGCATGGTCGAGGGCGGATCGGATTCGGCAGCCGGTCATCGTGCCTGTGACCGGCCCGCGCAGCCATGCGGATTGACCCGCCGCAGCGGGTCGGCCGTGCACTGCCCGAATCCGGGCCCGGTTGGACGGATTGGCGTCAGGATCGCTGGTTAGACTTCGGTCGGCTCGGCGAGAGGGCGCCGTCTGTCCAAGCCGGCCGGAGGTTGATGTGCACCAGGTCCTACCCCGCCGGCTCGGCCTGCAGATCGTCGCCGCCTTGTTGTTCACCAATGTGGCATTGGTGGTGTGGGTGGTCAGCGGCCAACTGGCGTCGCGCTCGCTGCATCTGCAGCAGGCCGAGGTGCGGACGATGAACCTGGCGCGGGTGCTCGAGCAGGGCATCGCCGGCACCATCGACCGCATCGACCTGGCACTGCTGGCGGTGGCCGACGACCTGGAGCGGCAACTGGCGGCGGCCGGCGGCTTTGACCCGCCGCGCGCCAATGCCGAGATCCTGCGCTACAGCCAGCGTCTGCAGGGCCTGGCCAGCATGCGCCTGGCCGACGCCGACGGAACCGTGGTGCTGGGTGCCGACGTGGTGGCCGGCCAGCATGCCAGCTGGGCCGACCGGCCGACCTTCATCGCCCTGCGTGATGACCCGGCGGCTGGCCTCGTCATCAGTCCGCCCATCGTCGGCCGGGTCAGCGGCGTGTGGGTGGTGTCGTTCTCCCGCCGCGTCAACCGGCCCGATGGCCGCTTTGCCGGGGTGCTGGCGGCGTCGGTGACGCTCGACGCCTTCAACCGCCTGGTGGCCATGCCCGACCTCGGCCGCAACGGTGTGGTGGCGCTGCGCAGCGCCGATTTCACGCTGGTGGCCCGGCATCCGCCGCTGGCGGCGCGGCCCCGCGGCGAGATTGGCAACCAGACCGTGCCGCCGGAGCTGGCCGCCGCCGTGGCCAGCGGGCGGCGCGAGGGCAGCTACCGCACCGCGCAGACTGCCGACGGTCAGGCGCGGGTGGTGGGCTACCGCCTGTTGGAAGGGCGACCGTTCATCCTGGTGGTGGGGCTGGGCGAGGCTGACGTGCTGGCGGCCTGGGATGCCGACCTGCGTGCCACCGCGGTGCAGCTGGGCCTGTTCGTGCTGCTCAGCACCGGCGCCGGCTGGCTGCTGTGGCGTGCTGCCAGGCAGCAGCGCCTGGCGCTGGAGCGCAACCAGGCCCTGCTCCGCGGTGCTGGCGACGGCATCCACATCGTCGACGCCGAAGGCCGGGTGGTGGAGGCGAGCGATGCCTTCGCCCGACTGGTGGGCGGCGAGCGTGCGGATGTGCTGGGCACGCCGCTGGCACAGTGGCTGGTGGAGCCGGCCCAGGGGCCGGCACCGCCGCGGCCGGCAGGTGGTGCCGATCAGCTGGTCGAGGCCCAGCTGCGCCACCGCGACGGCCACCTCGTCGACGTGGAGATCAGCCGCCAGCCCCTGGTGCTGGACGACCGGCCGGTGGTGTTCGCCTCGGCCCGCCCGATCGCCGAGCGCAAGCAGGCCGAGGCAGCGATCCGCGGGCTCAATGCGGAGCTGGAGCTGCGGGTGCGCCAGCGCACCGCCGATTTGGAGGTGGCCAACCAGGGACTGGTCCAGGCCCGCGACGCTGCCGAGGCTGCCAACCGGGCCAAGAGCGCCTTCCTGGCCAACATGAGCCACGAGATCCGCACGCCGATGAACGGCATCCTGGGCATGGCCAATCTGCTGCGCCGCGGCGGGGTGACGCCCCAGCAGGCCGAGCGGCTGGACCGCATCGATGCCGCCGGCGCGCACCTCGTGGCCATCATCGACGACATGCTCGACCTGTCCAAGATCGAGGCAGGCCGGCTGACGCTGCAAGCCGCGCCGCTGTCGCCGGCGCTGCTGCTGGAGCAGGTGCGCATCCAGATGGTCGACCGCGCCCAGGCCAAGGGCCTGCAGCTGCGGGTCGAGTCCGGCGCCTTGCCGCTGCTGCTGCAGGGTGACGCCACGCGTCTGCAGCAGGCGCTGCTGAACTATGTCGGCAACGCCATCAAGTTCACCCAGGCAGGCAGCGTGACGCTGCGGGCCCGTGTCGAGTCCGAGGCCGAGGACGGCGTGCTGCTGCGCTTCGAGGTCGAGGACACCGGCATCGGCATCGCGCCCGAGGTGCAGCCGCGCCTGTTCCATGCCTTCGAGCAGGCCGACAGCTCCACCACCCGCCGCTACGGCGGCACCGGCCTGGGCCTGGCCATCACGCGCCGCCTGGCGACGCTGATGGGCGGCGATGCCGGCCTGCACAGCCAGCCCGGGCAGGGCAGCCTGTTCTGGTTCACGGCCCGCCTGGCGCCGGCCGTCGGCGCCCAGGCCGCCCAACCGCCAGTTGCCGACGCCGGCCTGGGTGCCGAGCAACTGCTGCGCCGCCACCACGCCGGACGGATGGTGCTGCTGGTGGAGGACGAGCCGATCAACCGCGAGGTGGTGTCCATCCTGCTGCAGTCGGCCGGACTGGAGGTGGTGCAGGCCGTGGACGGGCTGCAGGCCGTCGAGCTGGCCGCATCGCGGCTGCCCGACCTGGTGCTGATGGACATGCAGATGCCCCATCTCGACGGCGTCGCGGCCACGCGCCGCATCCGCCTGCTGCCCGGCGGGGCACGGCTGCCGATCATCGCGCTGACGGCCAACGCCTATGCCGAGAACCGCGCCGAGTGCCTGGCTGGCGGCATGGACGACTTCATCGCCAAGCCGATCGACCCCGATCTGCTGTTCGCGCTGGTGCTGCAGTGGCTGCCGGCCGCCGACGCGCCGGTGCTCACTCGATGACCAGATCGCCGTACCAGGCTTCGGCGCGGCCCTTCAGGTCGTCGCTGTCGGTCAGCACGCCCACGCCGATCAGCCGGCCCGGCGGCTCGCCGTAGACGCGCTGGTAGTCGGCCGCCACGTTGCGGCGGTAGGCATGCCACTGGCCGGTGCTGCCCTGGCCGCTTTCCACCACCAGGTAGCGGATGCGGCCGCTGCGGGCATAGGGCAGCACCGTGTCGCGCGCGGCCTGGCCATCCCACACGTAGCACAGCGTGGCAAACGGCAGCGTACCGCCGGTGAACAGCTCCACCTGGTCGGCGAACAGCCGGTCGCGCAGCGACAGCCGGCCGCTGTCGCCGGCAAAGCCCAGCACCAGGCGGGCCGGGCTGTCGTCCTGGTCGTCGTCGGCCACGGTGGCGTCGGCGGGGATCTGGTCGACCCGCCATTCCCAGCGCAGCCAGGGCCGCTCGGCCAGGTCGATGTCGACATCGCAGCGCACGCCGGAGGTGGAGGCCGTGCCCTGCGCATGCAGGGCCATGCGGCCGTCGATGCGGGCCAGGCCGTAGCCGGTGACTGGCCGGTCGGGCCGGGTGACATGCAGGCGCCAGCCCTCGGGCAGGGCGCCGACACGGTCGCTGGTGGAGAACGGCACCACATCGCTGCGCGCCGGGCCGTCGGGCGCGGTGCTGGCACAGCCCGCCGTCAGCAGGCTGCCGCCAGTGGCGGCCAGGCCGAGTGCGGCCGGGCCCAGGCGCAGCAGGTCGCGGCGGCCGGGCAGGGGGGTGTCAGGCGATGTGCGGAGGCGGGTTTGGATGCGGCCCATGCGGCGCGAGGTTATCAGGCCGACGTGACACGTCATCCCCCCTGCTGCGTCATCCGCGTGCGTCAAATGCCAGGATGGCACGCGCCACCTGGCCGATCGGCATGACCTCGTCCACCGCACCCAGGGCGATGGCCTCCTTGGGCATGCCGAAGACCACGCAGCTGGCTTCGTCCTGGGCGATGGTGCGGGCGCCCAGGTCGTGCAGCGCCTTCATCGCGCGGGCGCCGTCGTCGCCCATGCCGGTGAGCATGATGGCCAGCGCATCGCGGCCGGCGCATTCGGCGGCACTGCGGAACAGCACGTCCACCGACGGCTTGTGGCGGTTCACCGGCGGGCCGTCGAGCACCACCGCGAAGTACTGGCCGCCGGCCTTGCGCAGCTTGAGGTGGCGGCCGCCCGGAGCGATCAGCACCACGCCGCGCTCCAGCCGGTCGCCGTCGCGGGCCTCGCGCACCTGCACCGCGCACAGGCTGTTCAGCCGCTCGGCATACATGGCGGTGAACTTCTCCGGCATGTGCTGGGTGATGGCGATGCCGGGCGCGTCGCCGGGCAGGGCGGTCAGCACCAGCTCCAGGGCCTGGGTGCCACCGGTGCTGCTGCCGATCAGCACCGGCTTGTTCATGGCCAGCGCATGCAGGCCGGCCACAGGCGCGCGCGCCGGGCCGGCCGCCGGCCGCACGGCCTGGCTGCTGGCCAGCCGCGGGCCGGCGGCGGCGCTGGCGCGGGGCCGGGCGCGGGCGGCGGTCTTCAGCGTCTGCAACAGCTCGCGGCGCGAGTCCTCCAGGAACTGCTTGAGGCCCAGCCGCGGCTTGGCCACGATGGCCACCGCGCCGGCGGCCAGCGCCTCCAGCGCCACCTGGCTGCCGCTGGTGGTCAGCGTGGAGCAGATCACCGTGGGGATGGGGGCCTCGTCCATCACCTGGCGCAGGAAGGTCAGGCCGTCCATGCCGGGCATCTCGATGTCCAGCAGCAGCACGTCGGGCCGGTTCTTGCGGATCACCGGGCCGGCGATCAGCGGGTTGGGCGCACTGCCCATCAACACGATCTCCGGATCGCCCGCCAGCAGGTGCTGCAGCGTCTGCCGCACCACCGCCGAGTCGTCCACCACATACACCTGGATCGCCATGGTCTGCCTTCAGTTCAGGTCTTGCGGAACGCCCCGGGGGCGATCGGCTGCAAGGGTGTGGTGCAGGCCACCCGGCCTTCGGCCGTGCCGATGAAGAACAGCCCGCCGGGGCGCAGCTGGGTCAGCACCCGGTCGACCACCGCCGACTTGGTGGCGGCGTCGAAATAGATCAGCACGTTGCGCAGCAGCACGATGTCGAAGGGCCCGATGTCTTCGATCGGCTGGCACAGGTTCAGCTGCCCGAAGCGCACCCGCTCGCGCAGCTTGGGGTGGACCTGCACCATGCCGGCGGCCTCGCCGCTGCCGCGCAGGCAGTGCCGGCGCAGCCGCTCGGGCGTGACGTTGCGCAGCCGGTCCTCGGGGTAGACGGCCTCGATGGCGCTGCGCAGCACGCGGTCGCTGATGTCGGTGCCCAGCACCCGCCAGTCGCTGCCCAGGGTGCCGCGCAGCTGCAGGTCGGCCAGCAGCATCGCCGTGCTGTAGGCCTCGTCGCCGAACGACGAGGCCGCGCTCCACACCGCCAGGCTCAGCGGCTTGGTGCGGGTGATCTCCTGCTCGATCAGCGTGTAGTGCGCCGGCTCGCGGAAGAAGTAGGTCTCGTTGGTGGTCAGCAGGTCCACCGCCATCTGGAACTCGCCGCCGGTCGCCCCATCGCCCGCGTCGCCGGCCGTGTGGCCGCTGATCAGCGCCAGGTAGTCCTCGTAGCCGCCCAGGCCCAGCTTCTGGATGCGCGGGGCCAGGCGCGAGGCCACCAGCGGCTTCTTGGCGGCGGTGAAGTGCACGCCGATGGCCTCGTGCATCAGGCGGCTGAAGGCCTGGAAGGTGCGGTCCTGCAAGGTGTCCATCGTGGTGCGCCTCAGGCTGCCTCGGCCAGTGCGGCCTCGCAGAGCTGGGCCATCTCGTCGATGTCGAAGGCCTTGTCCGGCGCCAGGATGACGACGAAGCGCTGGCCCATCCGGCCCATGGCCTGGATGAACTCGCGCCGCACCGGCGCGCCGAAGCCCGGCGGCGGCTCGATGGCGGTGGCAGGGATCTCCACCACGGCGCTCACCGCGTCGACCAGCAGGCCCAGCTCCTGGCGTTCACCGGCGCGCTGCACCTCCACCATCACGATGCAGCTCTTCTTGCCCAGCGCCGCCGGGCCGTGGCCGAAGCGGGCATGCAGGTCGATCACCGGCACCACCGCGCCGCGCAGGTTGATGACGCCGCGCACGAAGTGCGGCATCAGCGGCATGGCGGTCATCGGGCCGTGCTGGATGATCTCGCGCACGATGCGGATGTCGGTGGCGAACATGCCCTCGCCCAGCAGGAAGGTGAGGAAGTGGCCACCGTCGCCGGCCGGTGCGGCCTCGGTGGCGGGGTGCGCGGCAGCCATGGTCAGTACGGGCGGAAGTTGCCCTGGCCCGCGGCGCGCGGTGCGGCGGCCGTGCTGCGTGCCGGGGTGCTGGCCGGGCGGCCGCGGGCCGGTGGCTCGTTGCGGCCGCGCGGCGCGGCCGCCGGCGTGCCCAGGTGGAAGAAGGCCACCGATTCCTGCAGCTGCTCGGCCTGGCCCGACAGCTCTTCCGAGGTGGCGGCCAGTTCCTCCGACGCCGAGGCGTTCTGCGAGGTGGCCTTGCTCAGCTGGCCCATGGCACTGCCGATCTGGCCCACGCTCTGGCTCTGCTCGGCCGAGGCGGCGGCGATCTCCTGCACCAGCTCGCTGGTCTTCTGGATGCTGGGCACGATCTCGTCGAGCAGCTTGCCGGCGCGTTCCGCCGTGCTCACGCTGTTGGCGGCCAGGTCGCCGATCTCCTGCGCGGCCTCCTGGCTGCGTTCGGCCAGCTTGCGCACTTCGGCGGCCACCACCGCGAAGCCCTTGCCGTGCTCGCCGGCCCGGGCGGCCTCGATGGCGGCGTTCAGCGCCAGCAGGTTGGTCTGGTAGGCGATGTCGTCGACGATGCTGATCTTGGCGGCGATCTGCTTCATCGCGGCCACGGTCTGGGTCACCGCGGTGCCGCCGTCGGCGGCCTCGCGGCTGGCCTTGGTGGCCATGCCGTCGGTGACGCGGGCGTTGTCGCTGTTCTGCGAGATGCTGGCGCTCATCAGGTCGATCGAGGCGGTGGTCTCCTCCACCGAGCTGGCCTGCTCGCTGGCCGCCTGCGACAGGCTCTGCGCGGTGGCGCTGACCTGGCTGGCCGCGCCGGTCAGCGCATCGGCGGCGGCGCGCACCTCCTCGATGATGGACGCCAGCTTCTCGCTGGTGCTGTTGGCATCGGTCTTGACCTGGTCGAAGGTGCCTTCGGCGACGCGGGTGATGCGCTGGCTGAGGTCGCCGGCGGCCAGCGCGCCGAAGACGCGGCCCACGTCGGCGATGATGGCCGCGAGCTTCTCGCTGGTGGCGTTGGCGTCGTCCTTGACGCTGCCGAAGACGCCGGTGTAGTCGGCGGTGATGCGCTGCGTCAGGTCGCCGGCGGACAGCGCGCCGAACACCCGGCCCACATCGTTGAAGATCACCGAGGTGGTCTCCATCAGCAGGTTCACGCCCTCGCACAGGGTGCGGATCGGGCCTTCCTTGCCGTCCAGCGGGATGCGCTGCGACAGGTCGCCGCGGCTGGCCGCGGTAGTCACGCCCTGGGCCTGGTCGACCGCCTCCTTCAGCATGTTGCTGGCGTTGACCTGGGCGGTCACGTCGGTGGCGATCTTCACCACCTTGTAGACCCGGCCCATCTCGTCCTTGACCGGGGCGTAGACCGCCTGGATCCAGATGGCCTGCCCGGTCTTGGTGAAGCGCTTGAAGACATCGCTGAACGGCTTGCCGTCGTTCAGGTCGCGCCAGAACTGGGCATAGGCCGGCGACATGCCGTAGCCCGGGTCCACGAACATGCGGTGGTGCTTGCCGCGGATCTCGTCGAGCGCGTAGCCCAGCGCCTGCTGGAAGTTGCGGTTCGCCGTCAGCACATGGCCGCCGAGATCGAACTCGATGTAGGCGTAGTTGGTGTCGATGGCCGTCAGCACACCGCGTGCGTTCTGACGCTCCAGCTCGACATCGGTGATGTCGTAGCGCACGCCCAGGTACTTCATCGGCTTGCCGTTCTCGCCCAGGATCGGGGCGATCACCGCGTCCACGTAGTACGGCGTGCCGTCCTTGGCGCGGTTCTTCACCACGCCGCGGAAGATGTCGCCGCGGCCGATGGTCTGCCACATCTCCTTGAACACGGCCTTGGGCATGTCGGGATGCCGGGTGGTGTTGTGGCCGTGGCCGATCAGCTCATGCTTGGGGTACTTGGAGACCTCCAGGAACTTCTCGTTGACCGACAGGATGTCGCCCTTCTTGTCGGCCTCGGAGACGATGCTGGTGAGGTTCATGATGTCGGTGCGCACCTTCAGCTCGGCCTCGGCGGCCTCCAGCCGGGCCTGCAGCTGGGCCAGCGTGGCCGCGGTGTCGGCGCGCTCGGCCTCCGCGTTGGCGCGGGCGCGGTCGACATCGGCGATGGTGCGTTCGGCCTCGGCACGGGCGCGTTCGGAATCAGCGCGCGCGCGTTCCGCTTCGGCCCGGGCGGCTTCCTGCGCCGCCAGCGCGCTGCGCGTCTGCTGCAGCTGCTGCTGCGCGGCATCCAGGGCGGTGTTGGCCTGGTCCAGTTCGGCACCTGCCACCAGGCGGGTGATCCACGAGAGTTCGGAGTGGTTCATGGTGTGTTCTTTCGGGGCAGGGGGTCAGGTCAGGGCGGGTTGGGCGGCCAGCTGGGACAGGGACGCGGCGTCGAAGATCAGCGCCACCTCGCCGCTGCCCAGGATGGACGAGCCGGAGATGCCGCGCAGGCTGCGGAACATCGGGGACAGGGGCTTGATCACCGTCTGGTGCTGGCCCAGCAGGGCATCGACCACCACGCCGAAGGCGCGGCCCTGCGACTGGATCACCACCACGCTCACCCGCGGCGGCGGCGTGCCGTCGAGCTGGTAGAGGCTGCGCAGGTCCACCACCGGCAGCACGCGGCCGCGCAGTTCCACGCAGGCGCGGCCGCGGCTGTCGGGCTGCAGCGCGGCACTGCGCTGCTCGATCACCTCCACCACCGCATCCAGCGGGAAGATGAACTTGGTGCTGCCCACGCCGATCAGGAAGCCGTCGATGATGGCCAAGGTCAGCGGCAGGCGGATGTCGATGGTGCTGCCGGCGCCTTCGGTGCTGCGCACCGTCACCGTGCCGCGCAGGGCCTCGATGTTGCGGCGCACCACGTCCATGCCCACGCCACGGCCGGAGAGGTTGGTCACCTTCTCGGCGGTGGAGAAGCCGGGTTCGAAGATCAGCTGCAGGATGGCGTCGTCGGGCGGTGTCACGCCGCGTTCGACGATGCCGCGGTCCCAGGCACGGGCCAGCACTCGCTCGCGGTGGATGCCGCGGCCGTCGTCCTGGATGCGGATCAGGATGCCGCCGGCCTCGTGGCAGGCCGACAGCACCAGCCGGCCCTGGGCCGGCTTGCCGGCGGCGGTGCGCTCGGCCGGCGGCTCCAGGCCATGGTCCAGGCCGTTGCGCACCAGGTGCATCAGCGGGTCGGCAATGCGCTCGACCACCGACTTGTCCAGCTCGGTGTCGCCACCCACGATCTCCAGCGCCACGTCCTTGCCCAGCTCGGCGGCGGTGTCGCGCACCACGCGGCGAAAGCGCGAGAAGGTCTCGCCGATGGGCACCATGCGCAGCTTCAGCGTGCCGTTGCGGATCTCCTCGATCAGCCGGCCGATCTGGGTGTTGGCCTCGATCAGGTTGCGCTGCTTGGTCTGCCGCGCCAGCAGCTGGGCGCCGGCGCCGGCGATCACCAGTTCGCCCAGCAGGTTGATCACCGCGTCCAGCCGGTCGGCCTGCACACGGATGAAGCGGTTGTCGTCGGCCGGCGCCGGCGTGCCGGCGCCGCGCTGGCGGGCCTGCTTCTGCAGCGCGGCCTGCACCGCATCGGCGGTGGCGGCGCCGTCCTGCACCAGCAGCTCGCCCAGGCGGCTGGCCAACGGGGCGATGTCGACGGCGGCGGCCTCGGGCGGTGCGCTGTCGTGCACAGGGGTCGGGGCCGGGGCCGGCGGCTGCAACTGCAGCTGGCAGTCGTCACGCACGAAGCTGAAGGCGGCCTCGATGTCGCTGGCCGGCGCCGGTGTGTCCAGCGCGAAGCGCAGGTCCAGGTGGCAGCACTCCGGGTCCAGCGCCTCCAGCGTGGGTACGGCGGCGGTGTCGCACTGCACCTGCGACACCGCGCCCAGACCGGCCACGTAGCGCAGGATAGTCAGCGGGTCCATGCCGTTGCGGAAGGTCTCGGCGCCGAAGCTGGCGCCGATCTGCCAGCAGCCGCCGCTCGGTGCGGCTGGTGCTGCGGCCACCGGCGCCGGCGCGGGTGCGGCAGCCGGGCCGGCGCCGGCGGCCTGCAGCTGCTGCACCAGGGCCTGGCGTGCGGCCTCGCCGTCGGGGTCGTTGCCGCCATCGGCCTGGGTGGCGGCGTCCACCAGGGCGCGGATCTGGTCGTTGCAGCGCAGCAGCAGGGTGCTCAGCACGGGCGTCAGCAGCAGCTGGCCGTCGCGCAGCCGGTCGAGCAGGCTCTCGACATGGTGGGTGAAGTCCACCACCGCATCCAGCCCGAAGATGCCGGCCGAGCCCTTGACGGTGTGGGCGCAGCGGAACAGCGCGTCCAGCAGCTCGCGGTCTTCGGGTGCGTCTTCCAGCTGCAGCAGCAGCTGCTCGATGGCGGTGATCTGCTCGCGCGCCTCGCTGAGGAAGGCGGGCAGCGCTTCGGCGACGAACTGCAGGTCCATGTCCATCGGCTTCATGTCCGCACTCCGTCGGGGCCGGCGTCGCCGTGGGCATCCGCCAGCAGCAGGGCAGCCAGGCCCAGGTCCTGGCAGGCGTTGCGCACCGGCGAGCTGGGCTGCTGCAGTTGCAGCTGGCGCTGCTGCCGGGCCAGGCTGTGGGCCAGCGCCACCAGCAGCTGGGCGCCGGCGGCGTCGATCTCGTCGCAGCCGCTGGCGTCGACCGGGCACAGCGGCTCGCCCTGGCCGGCGGCGGCATCGGTGGCCAGCCAGGACAGCCAGGCGGCGCGGGTCTCGCTGGCGGTGTAGATGGTCAGCTCGCCCGGCAGGCACAGCGCTGCCGGCCTGGCGGCGTCGTCCACCAGGGTCTCAGGGGCATCGATGGACATGGGCCCTCCTAGGGCAGGATCAGCTTGGAGACCGCGTCCAGCAGCTGCGGCGGGTTGAAGGGCTTGGTGATCCAGGCCTTGGCGCCGGCGGCGCGGCCCTGCTCCTTCTTGCCCTCGGCACCTTCGGTGGTCAGCATGATCACCGGCGTGAAACGGTGGCGCGGATGCTTCTTCACCTCGGTGACGAAGCTGATGCCGTCCATGTTCGGCATGTTCACGTCGCTGACGATCAGGTGCACCTTGCCGGCCTTGTCCAGCTGGGTCAGCCCCTCCTTGCCGTCACCGGCCTCGAGCACGTCGTAGCCGGCACGCCCCAGGGCGATCTTCACCACGGTGCGCAGGGAACTCGAGTCGTCGACGATGAGGATGGTCTTGGGCATGGTGGTTGGCGCAACGGGCCGGTCAGAAGAACGTGGTTTCGGTGCTGCGGGTGGCAGCCAGGGGGGTGATGTCGGCGTTGCTGGACACCGCCTGCTGCTCCAGCGTGGTGTAGCCGGCGCCCAGCAGCGCGGCCCACTCGGCGGCATCGGGCACGCGGCCGTCGGCCAGTGCGGTCTGCAGCCGGCCCACGGCGCTGGCGATCGAGCTGTTCACCTGGTCCAGGATCTGGTGCACCCGGTCCTGGAACTGGAAGGCCAACATCAGCTGCTGCACCTGGGTCCTCACCACCTCGCCGTGCTGCCGCAGCTCCACCGCGCGGTCGTGCAGCTGGGCCACCGCGCCATCGACATCGGCCACCACGCCGCGGATGGTCTCCTCCGAGGAGTTGATGGCGGTGCTGCCGCGCACGGCCTGCGCGTCGGCCTCGGCCAGCGCGGCCTGCATGTGGCTGCTGAACTGCTGCACCTGGCTGCTGATGCGCTGGCCGGTCTCGCCCGAGGCGGTGGACAGGCGACGCACCTCGGTGGCCACCACCGCGAAGCCGCGGCCGCTTTCGCCGGCACGGGCCGCCTCGATGGCGGCGTTGATCGACAGCAGGTTGGTCTGGCGGGCCAGCTTGCCCACGTCCTCGGCCATGTCGCCCAGGCTGCCCGAGGCCTGCGACAGCGCCCGCACCGAGCCCAGCATGTCGTTGCGCGACTGCACGAAGCCGTCCAGCGTCTTCAGCAGGCCCAGCAGCCTCTGCTCGCACTCTGCCAGCATGTTGGCGCGCGCCGTCATCTCGTCGTCGGTACAGCTCTGCTCGGGCTGCAGCACCAGGTGGTCCAGTTCCGACAGGATCTGGTTGAAGCCCTCCAGCAGCTGGCCGGTGGCCGCCTGCATCTGCTGCTGCGCCAGGCCGACATGGGCGGTCCAGTGCTGGGCGGCTTCCTGCAGGCGCTGCTGCATCGCCGCCATCGCTGCCGCGTCCAGCGCCGCGCCGGCACTGCCGCCGCGCCAGCGGCGCCACCAGCCAAGGGGCGCGGTGTCCGGGCGGACATCCGCGTCCGGTGCGATCTGCGGGCTTGTGGTTGTTGTCATGGTCCGGCCGGGCGGTTTGATCGGCGATTGATGCATCTTCTATCGGTGCCGGTGACGGCCAACATGAGGGTCAGACGTAAAAAAATGATAAAAGTGTCATGCTGTCCCCACAGGCCGGATCCAGGTTCCCCGGTGTCCGCCTGTGGGGAGCTCTCTGCGCCACCGCCTGCGACACTGGCGGGCACCCTGCCATCCGATCCACCCACCCCTGCGCCGATGCCGATGACCGATGCCCTGTTCACCCCGCTCGCCCTGGGCGCCGCCACGTTGCAGCACCGGGTGGTGATGGCCCCGCTGACGCGCATGCGCGCCGGTGAGGGCCACGCCCCCACCGCGCTGAATGCCAGCTACTACGCCCAGCGCGCCACGCCCGGCGGCCTGCTGATCGCCGAGGCCACGCCGGTGTCCTGGCAGGGCCACGGCCATCCGCGGGTGCCGGGCATCCACACGGCCGCGCAGGTCGCCGGCTGGCGCCTGGTGACCGACGCGGTGCATGCCCGCGGCGGCATCATCTACCTGCAGCTGTGGCACACCGGCCGGGTGTCGCACAGCAGCCACCAGCCCGATGGCGGTGCGCCGGTGGCGCCATCGGCCATCGCCGCCCAGGGCGGCATGGCGATGGACCGCGACGGCCGCGCCGTGCCTTATGAAGTGCCGCGCGCGCTGCGTGCCGACGAGATGCCGGGCCTGGTCGACAGCTTCCGCCAGGCGGCGGCCAATGCGATGGCGGCCGGCTTCGACGGCGTGGAGATCCACGGCGCCAACGGCTACCTGCTGGAGCAGTTCCTGCAGTCGCGCAGCAACCAGCGTGGCGACGACTGGGGCGGGTCCATCGCCAACCGCTGCCGGCTGCACCTGGAGATCGCCAGCGCGGTGGCCGACGAAGTGGGCGCGGCGCGCACCGGCATCCGCCTGTCGCCCTGGGGCGTGGCCAACGACAGCGGCGAGGACGACCCGCTGCCGCTCTACACCCACCTGATCACCGGGCTGGCGCGGCTGAACCTGGTCTACCTGCACCTGATCGAGCCGCGCGCCAGCGGCACCGGCAAGGCCGACATCGTGCGCGACGGCCAGCCGGCCGTGGCGGCCCTCTTCCGGCCGCTGTG
Organism: Pseudaquabacterium pictum; assembly: GCF_005403045.1. Taxonomy (GTDB): domain Bacteria; phylum Pseudomonadota; class Gammaproteobacteria; order Burkholderiales; family Burkholderiaceae_C; genus Pseudaquabacterium; species Pseudaquabacterium pictum. The sequence continues at coordinate 7,098 of NZ_BJCL01000004.1, read as the reverse complement.
GCCGGGCGTGCTGATCGATGCCGGCGGCTACGAGCCCGCCGGCGCGCTGCAGGCGGTGGCTGGCGGCCAGATCGATGCGGTGGCCTTCGGCCGCTTCTTCATCAGCAACCCCGACCTGCCCGAGCGCATCCGCCGCGGCGCGGCGCTCACGCCCTACCACCGGCCCACGTTCTACACGCCGGGCCCGGCGGGCTACACCGATTACCCGGCGCTGACGGGCTGATCTGCAGCCGGCGCCGGCACGCAGCGCACCGCATCACCAACCGCCAGCCAGCCGCCCTGCAGCACCCGGGCGGTGATGCCGCCGTGGCCGCGCATCGCGTTGTAGCCACCGGCGCCCAGCAGCGCCTCCATCTTGCTGCAGGGCTCGCAGGGGCCGGTGACCTCCAGCAGCACGGCCTCGCCCAGCTGCAGCACCAGCGGCTGGTCCTTGAACAGGCTGCGCGCCGCCAGCAGGTTCAGCCCTGCAACCACCAGGTTGCGGCGCAGCAGCAGCGCATCCAGGCCCTGGCCGGCCCAGCGGCCGCCGGCCAGCGCGGCGATCACCGGCAGGTGCTCGGCCTGGATCAGCGTGACCTGGCGCTTGCCGCTGCCCGGCCCGGCGACGCGGTAGGAGCGGTCGCCCACCAGGCCCTGGCCGGCATGGGCCTCGGCCCGCGGCACCGCCACCGCCGGCCGGCCGCGGCCCGGCCGCAGCAGGATGGCCTGCAGCGCGCCGGCGCTGGCGAAGCGGCGGCTCAGCGCGCGCAGGTCGGTCTCGGTGGCAGGTCGATCGGGCAGGAGGGGCACGGGGGGCATGGGGTGCTCGGTGCGGGCCGCGCAGCATAGGGCCTCACGTGGCGCAGCGCACCGACGCGGGCATCCCTGGCGTCCACCATGGTTGCGCTTTCAGGGCCACCTGGCCGGCGCAGCCGGCTGGCTGGCCGTGCCGGCCGCCTCCGCGCGGCCGCGGGGCGCTGCAATGCCGGCTGCGCCCTCTGGCGGCGCGGATGAGGAGATCACGTGGACCAGCGGGCCGATGGCGAAGCCCAGGACGGGCGACCCAGTTGGGTCGCCCTGGCCGATCTGCAGCCGATGCTGGTGCAGGTGGCCGGGCAGGGCGTGTCGGCAGCGGCGCTGTTCCAGAACCTCGGCACCCGTGCCGAGGTGGTCGACGAGCCCGGCGGCCTGGTCAGCCGGGCCGTGGCCCTGACGCTGGTGCGCCGCGTGTTGCGCATCCTGCCCGACCCAGCCGCCGGCCTGCAGATCGGCCGCCTCAGCCGGCTGACCGACCGCGGTGCGCTGGGCCTGGCCATGCTGGCCGCGCTGACGCTGGGCGATGCGCTGGCGCTGGCGCTGCAGTACCCCCACTGGGCCGGCTTCCTGCTGGACATGCAGGCCCTGCACGGCGAGCGCCAGCACATCCTGCAGGTGCAGCCGCACGCCGGCGAAGACGATGTGCAGGGCTTCCTGGTCGACCTGCAGTTCGCCGGCCTGGTGACCCTGCTGCGCCGGGTGACCGATGGTGCCTATTCACCGATGCTGGTGCAGCTGACCCGGGCCCGGCCGGCCGACGACGCGGTCTACGCCCAGCACTTCGGCTGCCCGGTGCAGTTCGGCTGTGCAGCCGACCGGCTGGTGTCGGATGCCGGCTGGCTGGCCGCGGTGCTGCCGCAAGCCAGCACCATGGCCAGCCGCCTGGCGGCGCGCTTGCTGCAAGGCGGCCAGCAGCCCGCGCAGCAGCGCGCCGCCATCGGCGCGGCGGTGGAGCAGGCGATCCGCCGGGCCATGCCCGCGGTGCCGCCGCCCGCAGCGGTGGCGGCGTCGCTGCACATGAGCGAACGCAGCCTGCGCCGCAAGCTGGCCAGCGCCGGCCTGCAGTACCGCGGCCTGGTCGATGCCTGCCGGCAATCGCTGGCGCTGGCCCTGGTCCTGCAGGATGACCTGCCGCTCAAGCAGGTGGCCGAGCGCACCGGCTTTGCCGACACCAATGCCTTCGGCCGGGCCTTCCGCCGCTGGACCGGGGTGCCGCCGACGGAGATGCGGGCCTGCGCGCGGCTGGCTGCCGACAGCGGCACCGCGGACGACCGACCGGTCTGATGTGTTGGCGGGCCATGCACACACCAGCGCCCGATTCCCTGGAAGCCGTGCTGCAGGGCCGGCACCATGGTGCCCGGGTGCTGCTGGTCGAGGACGACCCGGCCAACGCCGAGGTGGTGGCCGAACTGCTGCGCCTGGCCGGCCTGCAGGTGGACCTGGCCGACGACGGTTTGCAGGCCCTGCACTGCCTGGCGTCCCGGCCGTATGCGCTGGTGCTGATGGACGTGCGCCTGCCTGGCCTGGACGGTCTCGACACCACCCGGGCCCTGCGGGCGCTGCCTGGCACCGACCAGTTGCCGGTGGTGGCGCTGACGGCCATGGCCTTCGCCGACGACCGCCGCCTCTGCCTGGCCGCGGGCATGGACGACTACCTGGCCAAGCCGGTGGAGCCGGCGCAGCTGTTCGCCACGGTGCTGCGCTGGCTGCAGGACGGCCGCCGCGGCTGAGTGGCCGTGCCGCCGACAGCGCGGCGGATACTCCAGCGCTCCCTCCATCCCGCCTGCGGCCCTGCCGGGGCCTGCCCGCGCCCCATGTCCGCACCTGCCGATCGCATCCCGCCGCGCGCCCTGGTGCTGCTGGCCATCATCACCCTGGTCTGGGGCACCAACTGGTCGCTGTTTCCGCTGGTGGTGCGCGAGGTGTCGGTGTGGACCTTCCGCGCGGTGGGCGTGTTCATCGCCGGTCTGGTGCTGCTGGGCGTGGCGCGCTGGCGCGGCCTGTCGCTGGTGATCCCGCGCCGGCACTGGCTGATGGTGGGCCTGGCCACCGCCTGCTACTTGCTGCTGTGGAACATCGCCAGCACCTATGCGGCGGTGATGATCCCCTCGGGCCAGGCGGCGGTGCTGGGCTTCACCATGCCGCTGTGGGCGGCGCTGATCAGCTGGGCGGTGCTGGGCGAGCGCCTGGGCCGCCGCCTGCTGCTGGCGCTGGCGCTGGGGGCGGCGGCCGTCACCCTGCTGGCCTGGCGCAGCCTGGGCGTGTATGCGCAGGCGCCGCTGGGCGTGGCGCTGGGGCTGATCGCCGGCATCGGCTGGGCGGTGGGCACGCTGATCCTCAAGCGCGGCAAGGTGGATGTGCACCCGCTGGTGCTGTCGGGCTGGCAGCTGCTGGTCACCGCCGTGCCCACCGCCGTGGGCGCGTTGTGGCTGGCGCCACCCGGGCCTTGGGTGCTGCCGTCGCCCTTCACGCTGGCGTTGATCCTCTACATCGCCCTGGTGCCGATGGCCATCGGCAATGCCGCCTGGTTTGCGGTAGTGGGGCTGCTGCCGGCCAGCGTGGCCGGGCTGTCGGCCATCCTGGTGCCGGTGGTGGCCATGGTGGTGGGCGCGCTGGTGCACGGCGAGCCGCTGGGCGCCAGCCAGTGGGCGGCGATGGCCTGCTGCGCCGCCGCCCTGCGCCTGGCCTTGGCGCCGGGCAAGGCGTAGCACAAACCGGCCTGACCCGGTGGCCCACGCCGGTCATCGGGCTCTGGTAGGGTGGCAACCCGATTCAAAACGAGGAGACGGCCAGTGACAGCATTGCACGACCGCCTGCGTGCCCTGCCGCTGGCACGGCTGGCGGGCATCCGCCGCGGCATCGAGAAGGAAAGCCTGCGCGCACTGCCCGGTGGCGGCCTGGCGCTGACGCCGCATCCGGCGGCCCTGGGCTCGGCCCTGACGCACCCGCACATCACCACCGACTACAGCGAGAGCCAGCTTGAGCTGATCACCGGCGTGCACCCCACGGTGGACGCCGCGCTGGCCGAGCTGACCGAGATCCACCAGGCCACCTACCGCGCCATGGGCACCGAGTCCGGCGACGAGCAGTTGTGGGTGGGCAGCATGCCCTGCGGCCTGCCCACCGATGAAACCATCCCGCTGGGCCGCTACGGCAGCAGCAACGTGGGCCGCGCCAAGAGCGTCTACCGCATGGGCCTGGGCCACCGCTACGGCCGCCGCATGCAGACCATCAGCGGCATCCACTACAACTGGAGCCTGCCGGGGCTGGACAACGACCAGCACTTCGCGCTGATCCGCAACTTCCGCCGCCATGCCTTCGTGCTGCTGTACCTGTTCGGCGCCAGCCCGGCGGTGTGCGGCAGCTTCGTGGCCGGGCGCGACCACCAGCTGCTGCCGGTGCCGGGCAGCCATGGCACGCTGCACATGCCCCACGGCACCACGCTGCGCATGGGCCGGCTGGGCTACCAGAGCGAGGCGCAGGCCTCGCTGAACGTCAGCTGCAACAGCCTGGAAAGTTACGCCAACTCGCTGCACGAGGCGCTGACCAAGCCCTACCCGGCCTATGAGAAGGTGGGCATCCGCAACCCGGGCGGCGACTACAACCAGCTGGCCACCACGCTGCTGCAGATCGAGAACGAGTTCTACGGGCTGATCCGCCCCAAGCGGGTGATCTTCCCCGGCGAGCGGCCGCTGCATGCGCTGCGCGAGCGCGGCGTGGAGTACATCGAGGTGCGCTGCATGGACCTCGACCCGTTCGAGCCGGTGGGCATCGCCACGCCGACGATGCGCTTCATCGACATCTTCCTGCTGCACTGCCTGCTGGCCGACAGCCCGCCCGACACGCCGGCCGAGGTGGCCGCGCTGGGCCGCAACCAGCACCGCGTGGCCGCGCGCGGGCGCGAGCCCGGCCTGCTGCTGGAGCAGGGTGAGCACACCATCACCCTGACCGACTGGGCCCGCCACCTGCTGGACGAGTGCGTGCCGATTGCCGAGGCGCTGGACGCCGCCCAGGGCGGCGAGGCCAACGCCGCCGCGCTGGCCGCCGCCCGCGCGCTGGTGGACACGCCCGAGCGGTTGCCGTCGGCCCGGGTGCTGGCGGCGATGCAGCAGGACTTCAACGGCAGCTACGTGCAGTTCATCCGCGCGCAATCGGCCGCCACCCGCAGCCACCTGCTGGGCCTGCCCTGGTCGGACGCGCAGGCGGCGCGTTATGCCGCCATGGCGCTGGACTCGCTGGCCGAGCAGCAGCGCATCGAGGCGGCCGACACCATGCCCTTCGAGCAATACCGCCAGGCCTACCTGTCGCCCGAGCGGCTGCAGCCCAAGCGGGTGGTGGTGGCGCCGGCCTGAACGGCCGCCAGGCCTGGCGCGCGGTGGTTCAGGCCGCGGCCGGCAGATCCTCCACCCGGTTATAGACCGGCAGGCCCAGGGCCTGCGCCCGGGCCACGTCCATGTCGGCCCCGCGGGAGTCGCCGGGAATGCGCAGCACCGCGTCGCAGCGCTGCAGCAGACGCTCGGCCACCGGGTACTGGTAGGCGTTGAACACGGCATCGCCGCTGGCCTGGCTGCCGGCGGCTTCCACGATCGGGTGCACCAGCCATTCACCCACCATCGGCAGGTGGCCGCGCTGGTAGATCGGCAGGGCGAAGCTCTCCAGCCGGGCGCGGTTGGCGGCCACCTTGGCGGGGTCACCATCGGTGCCGGACATGTACGGGCCGGCGATCAGCACCAGCAGCGGGCGGGGGGCTTGGGACATGGCCGGGCTCCTTGAAGATGTGCGGATTCACGCTGAAACGGGTAATGTCGTGCATTGTGGTGCAGACTCATGCATTCGACAAGCCTGCGCCGGCCGGCCCGCCGTGATCTCCTACAGTCGCCGCATGCTCACTTCCCAACGCAAGCAACTGCTGCTGGCCCGGCTGGCGCAGGACGGCCAGCTGGTGGCCAAGTCGCTCAGCGCCGAGCTGGGCCTGTCGGAGGACACCATCCGCCGTGACCTGCGCGAGCTGGCGCAGGAGGGCAAGCTGCAGCGTGTGCACGGCGGCGCATTGCCGGCATCGCCCGCGGTGGGCGACATGGCGGTGCGGGCGCAGATCGCTCCGGCCGACAAGCAGCTGCTGGGCCGCGCCGGCGCGGCGCTGGTGCAGCCGGGGCAGGTGGTGATCCTGGACGGCGGCACCACGGCATTGCAGGTGGCCCACCACCTCGGCGACGACCTGGCCGCCACCATCGTCACCCACAGCCCCACGGTGGCGGTGGCGCTGGCGGTGCACCCGCGGCTGCAGGTGCTGATGCTGGGTGGTCTGTTGTTCCGCCATTCGATGGTGAACATGGGCGCGGCGCTGTTCGAGGCCGCGGCGCGGCTGCGCGCCGACCTGTACCTGATGGGCGTGACCGGCGTGCATGCCCAGGCCGGCCTGACCACCGGCGACCATGAAGAGGCCGCCGTCAAGCGGGCGCTGCACCAGGCTGCCGCCGAGACGGTGGTGCTGGCGTCGGCCGAGAAGCTGGGCGCGGCCTCGCCCTTCCTGATCGCCCCACTGGCCGAGCTGGGCCGGCTGGTGGTGACACCGGGTGCGCCATCGGCCGCGGTGCAGGCGCTGCAGGCCGCCGGCACCCAGGTGGTGGTGGCCGGCCGGCGCGGCTGAGCCTGCCGGCCTAAGATGCCGCCGCTGTCAGCCGCCACACCATCCGCACCACCACCATGCACCGCATCTTCGTCTTCGGCACCCTGCAGGCCGGCCACCGCAACTTCCACGTCAACCGCGGCACGCGGGTGGGCGACCACTGGATCACCGCCCAGCCGCACCCGCTGTACGTGATCGGCCGCTACCGCCTGCCCTGGCTGCTGAACCGCCCGGGCCAGGGCGTGCAGGTGATCGGCCAGCTCTACGAAGTGGACGATGCCACCCTGGCCGACATGGACCGGCTGGAGCGCCTGGACGACCCGCTGTGGTACGAGCGCCGTCAGATCCAGGTGCGCCCGCATCCCGGTCCGGACGACGCCCCTGCCGAGACGGTGTGGGTCTACTTCGGCAGCGAGGCCGGTTTCGCCGACCAGCCGGTGCACGCCGGCCCGATCGACCAGTACTCGCTGAGCGTGGCCGCCCAGCATCCGCTGCGCATGCCTTGAGCTGCCGGTTTGGGCTCTCTGCGGACATGCATTGATCTGCGCGAGGCCGAGGCCAGCGGGCAACTGGCCGACTCCGTGTCCCCCCGGGCCTGCCGGCCCTCCTTCCTCTTACCTGCGTCGGCCAGTCACCCACTGTCCTCGTCCAGCCACCATCACCGCATGCAGCGC
>NZ_BJCL01000003.1 GCF_005403045.1 Pseudaquabacterium pictum | reverse complement strand
CAAGCGGCACAACGCGTCGCGGGCACCTTGCGATCTCGTTGCAAGCGTCAACTCGGACCGCAATTGCCCGACCCCGATCAAATTGCAAGGCGCTGCCATATCGGTCGCCGTGTTGTGCAGAGCGTCCCTAGGCAAGGGGCAGCGTCGGTAGGTGCCTGCACCAGCCACAATCCAAGCGTGCGCGACTCCACGACCTGTTCAATGCATCGCCATCACGCAACTCGACTTGCATGATGCGTCTTCGGCGCAGGTGTCGGCATTTCACTGGCGCTCTACCTGGTGGGTCCACCTCACGCCAACTTTGTTTTGGCCTCGCTGGGTGGCAGCTCAATCTTCCTCCTTGGGCTGACTCGGGCGCCGGCGGCACAACTGCGGGCCATCCTCGGCGGTCATCTTGGCGGCGCCACCATCGGCATCGCATGCGCTCAGTTCCTGGGGTCGTCGCTGCTGGCCTACGCGCTGGCCGTGAGCCTGTCACTGGCCTTCATGCTCGCCACCCGGACGGTTCATCCGCCTGCTGGCGCCAATCCGGTCATCAAGGTCTACGTCCAGGCTCATTGGGGGGCACTGCTGAACCCGGTTCTTCTCGGAGTGTTGTACCTGGTCTGCTTGGCTGTGGTGTGGAGCCGCCTCTATCCCGGCTTGGTTCACTACCCCGTGTCACCGCTTGAGCCTTCGCCGCCGTCGTTGAACTGGGGCGGCTGGCAGTAGCTGATCGCCCGCACGCTGCGGACCGAGCGCCGACATCAAATCACTCAGGTCGATGGATTCGAAGGGTGCCAAGCCTGCCATTGCCGACAAGGGTTGGACCAAACTCGGCGAGCCCGATCCCTGGGGGGCTACAGTGTCTGCGACCGTTCTGACACGCTCTCGGGGCGAACCCCTGACGAGGTTCGGCTCGGTTCGCCCCTCGATCTGGGGAAGTCGTTGTGATCTCGGACGGCATCTACACCCGACGGAAAGTGTTCAACACCGTTGAGTCGCAACGCCGCCAGCACACGTTCACGAAGGCCATCGAACCCGTCCTCGATGAAGTCGTAGGCCCTGTTCGGGTTCGGATCGGGCGCCCCAGCAGGGCCCCACTCGTCAGGCCGCCGGACGAACGCCGTGCGCATTCCGACATCTTGCGCCGCGTTGAGGTCGAAGTTGTGGCAAGCCACCATGAGGATCGCTTGCGGCTGCAGGTTCAGCCATCGTCCTGCAGTCTGGTAAGCCTCGGCATGTGGCTTGTAGATACCGATCATCTCGCACGAGGTGATCGCGTCCCAGGTGACGCCGTTGCGGCGCGAAACGTCGACCACCAGCGCTGTGGGCAGCATGGTGAACGACACCACGGGCAGGCGTTGGCGCAGTGCCGCGAGCGCAGGCGCGAAGTCGGGCCAGGTGTCGAGCCGGTGCCATGTGCGCCAGAGTTCGTCGCACTCCACCGTCGAAAACGCCTCGAGATCAAACTCGGCGAGTGTCTCGTCGAGCACTCGCCTGTGCACGTCATCCATGTGGAACTCAGGATGCCTCTGGCCGACGATGTGCTTCATCGTCCGCCTCCGCCAGTCGTTGGCCGCCGCATGCCAGTCGCGTTCGACGCCATGGCGCGAGCCCATGTCAGTCAACGCGCGCACGAGTCCGCCATGCCAGTCGAGTACGGTGCCGCCCGTGTCGAAGGCCAGTGCCTGGATGTTCATGCGACCACTTTCGTGTGTGCGGCCCACGCCGCGCTGGAAGATGCCTTGCCACCAACAACGACCCTTGCGCAATGTCCAGGCCCGCGCCCCTGCAGATCAGCCCTTGAGTCTCTCGTTCTGCGGAAACATCGCCCGCCGCGCTTCGTCGTCCAGTTCGGCCTTGAATGCGTGGCGATCCTTCAACGCGGCAGCACGCCGCGCGGCGGGTCTCTCGTTCACTGCATCCAGCAGCCGCTTCACGTGGGGCAGTTGCTGCCAGGCTTCGGAGCCCAGCGCAAAGGGCACAGCCCGCGCCCAGCCCCAGACCGCCATGTCCAGCAGGGTGTACTGCCCGCCAACCATCCATGTACGGTCTGCCAGGTGCGCGTCCACAATCTTCCAGTGCCGCCAGGCTTCGAAGTCATAGCGGTTCAGCGCGTAGGGGTTCGGTTCCGGCGCGTAGTGCTTGAAGTGCACGCACTGGCCGGTGAATGGCCCGATGCCGGACGCCACGAACATCAGCCAAGACAGCATGGGGCCGCGATCCTGCGGCGCCGGCAGGAACTGGCCTGTCTTCTCCGCCAGGAACAGCAGAATGGCGTTGCTGTCGAAGACGGTGGTCTCCCCATCGACGATCACAGGCACCTTGGCGTTGGGGTTCAGCGCCGTGAAGGCGGCGCCGTGTTGCTCACCCTTGCGCGTGTCCACCGGGATGGCCTCGTAGGGCAGGCCCGATTCCTCCAGGAAGAGTGCCACCTTCATGGGGTTGGGTGCGAGTGAGTAGTAGAACTTCAGCATGCTGGGGCCTCGGACGATGGCTGCGGGTGCCGCGATTCTGTGAGCATCGCCTGGCCCCCGTCCAGCCAATGGAAACTCACCCGGGCTCGATGCATGGCCTGTCCCATCTCAGCGCCAGAATCGACTGGGGCGCGCCCACCGGCATCGCTCACCGCTGCGTCTGGTCCGACGACTGGGGCGCCATGACGGCGGCCCATCCAAACGTACACCTGGAGCGCCGGGTCGCCCGAGCAAAGGTTCCCGTTGCGGTGAACTTCCAGTGATGCATCCATGACTTCATCTCCCTAGCATCGGCCATGCGGGTTCGGACTTGCGAACTTCGCTCCCCACCACAGCCCTGCCAGGAGTCCGTCATGATTCAACGCCCCTTCCCCTGCTCGCGCACTGGCGCAGCCATCACCACCATGTTCGCCCTGTGCGCCTCGGCGCAGGCCGCCGTTGTCGACGTGACGGTCATGGTGCAGAACCTTGCACCCGCCAGCAGCATCAGCTTCGCGCCACTTCACGTCGGGTTCAACAACGGCAGCTTCGACGCCTTCAACCTGGGCGGCGTGGCCACCGCGCCGATCGTCTCGGTTGCCGAAGGCGGCGCCGGCGGCGCGTGGCAAGCGGCGTTTGCGACGGCCGATCCGACTGCCACGCGGGGCACCATCGGCGGCTTGCTGCAGCCGGGCGGCGCCAGCAGCCTGACCTTCCGGGTCGACACGGCACTGAACCCGTTCTTCACCTTCGGCGCGATGGTGGTGCCGAGCAATGACTTCTTCATCGGCAACGATAGCCCGACCGAGTACCGGCTCTTCGATGCGGCTGGCAACCTGAACGTGGCCACCATCGGCATCAAGGCCAGGGACATCTGGGACGCAGGTTCGGAGGTCTTCGACCCGGCCGCTGCGGCCTTCGTGGGCAACAACGGCCTGCGCAGTGACCAGAACTCCGTGGTTGCCTTCAACTTCGCCGAGTTCGCGGGCTTCAACGGCCTGGCCACGGGGGCCGGCTACACCTTCAACAGCGCCTTGACGGCAGACAGCGATGTGTACCGCATCAGCTTCGGCGTGTCGGCTGTGCCTGAGCCTGGCAGCTATGCGTTGATGGCGGCGGGCCTGATGGCCGTGGGCTTCATGGCGCGTCGGCGGCGCGTCGGCACGCAGCCGACCGACACGACCGCGCGCTGACACCCCGATCCCGTCGCTCTGTTCCAATGACCCGCCAGTGCCGCCCGGAGGCGGCGCTGGCCTCCCATGAACGAACACCTCCTGCTGGTCGAAGATGACGACGCCATCGCCGTGGCCCTGCGCCTGCATCTGGAAGACGCGGGCTACCGCCTGCACCGTGAGGCCGACGGCCGGCAGGCGATGGCCGCCATCGATCGGCAGCGCTGGGACCTGGTGCTGCTGGACCTGATGCTGCCGGGCGCCGATGGCTGGGAGGTCTGCCGCCATCTGCGTGCCCTGCATGCGGATGTGCCGGTGATCATGCTCAGCGCACGCTCGACCGAGGCACACCGCGTGCTGGGGTTGGAACTGGGCGCCGACGACTACGTGGCCAAGCCGTTCTCCATGCTGGAACTGGTCGCCCGCATCCGTGCGCTGCTGCGGCGCATCGAGCAGATGCGTTCGGCTGCGGCGTCGAGGCAGGATTTCTGCTTCGGCTCCTTCCGGCTGGACACCGTTCGGCGGGAGCTGCTGCGCGACGGCACCGTGGTGCCGCTGACCCTGCGCGAATTCGACCTGCTGCACTTCCTGCTCAAGAATCCCGGCCGCCCCTTCAGCCGCGCAGAACTGCTGCAACGCGTCTGGGGCGATGGCTTCGACGGCTATGAGCACACCGTCAACTCCCACATCAACCGGCTGCGCAGCCGCATCGAGGACAACTCGCGCGACCCCCGGCGCGTGGTCACCGTGTGGGGCGTGGGCTACCGTTTTGATCCGGAGCCCGCGCCATGATGGCGGGCCGTTCCTTCACCGCCCGCCTGTCACTGGCCTTGGCCGTGCTTCTGCTGGCCTACGGCGCCTTCGTGGCCTTGCTCGGGCGGCAGGTGGCGGCTGAACAGGAGCAGGAGTCGCTGCAGCGCCTGTCGCATGGGCTGGCCCAGCACATCGTCGGACACTGGCCCGAAATCGCCTCGCCCGATCGCGACGAGGCTGAACGCACGGCGCGTGGCTCTCTGCTGTCGATGTTGATGACGGTGAACCCAGGGGTGCAGGTCTATCTGCTGGATGCCGACGGGCGTGTACAGCACTACATCGGCGAGCCCGGCATGGTGCGGCAGCATCAGATGGACCTCGACGTCATCCGCGCCTTCCTGGCCGGCGCGCCGCTGCCGCTGCGGGGCACCGACCCCATGGGCACGGGTGTGCCGCGCATCTTCAGCGCGGCCATGTTCCCGGTGCGCCCGGGCGATGTGCGACCGCCGGGGTATCTCTACGTCGTGCTGGACAGTCCGGCGCGCGATGCCGTGGCCGCGCAGGTCGGCGCTGACCGACTGTGGCGGGGCGCCGCGCTCGCCGCAGCCACGGGCCTTCTGGTGACTCTGGGTCTCGGGCTGTTCACCTTCCGCCGCCTGACACGGCCTCTGCACCGCCTGGCCCGGCGTCTGCGCGACTACAGCCGGCGCAGCACCGGGGCCGACGCCAGTGACGGCTCGGCCGGTGACGCGCAGCAGCGCCCGGTGGGCGACGAGGTGCAGGCACTGGCCGATGCCTTCGGCGACATGACCCGGCGCATCGAATCGCAGGCCGAGCGTGAGCAGCGCCAGGTGGCCGACCACCGCGAGATGATGGCCAGCGTGGCGCACGACCTGCGCACGCCGCTGACGGCGCTGCATGGCCACCTGGAGGCATTGGCAGGCGATGCCACACCGGACGCAGCGCGCGGCGCGGCGGTGCTGCAGGCCGCGCTGGCCCAAAGCCGCAAGGTCAGCCGCCTGTCGCAGCAGTTGTTCGAGCTGGCTGCGCTGCAGTCCGACGGCCAGGCGCTGCACCGCGAACGCTTCAGTCTGGACGAGGTCGTGACCGACGCGGTGCAGAAGTTCGGCCTGCATGATGTGCAGCCCTCGGTCACGCTGCATGGCCTGCCACCGGGCCGCCTGGAACTCGACGGCGACCTGCAGTTGATCGAGCGTGCCTTGACGAACCTGATCGACAACGCCTTGCGCCACGCCCCGGGCAGCCAGCCGGTCCGGGTGAGCCTGCGCCGAGAAGGCACGCAGGCCGAGATCGTGGTGGAAGACAGCGGTCCGGGCCTGCCGGGCGAACTGCACCAGCGGCTGGACCAGGGCGTGTCGCTGCGCGACCCGCCGATCAAGCGCAGCAGCGGTGGCATTGGCGGCCTTGGTCTGGCCATTGCGCAGCGGGTGGCCGTGCTGCACGGCGGCAGCCTGCGGCCGCTGCCCGCACCGGGTGGTGGCACGCGGCTGTGCATGGCGCTGCCCCTGGCGGGCTGAAGGTCGCCGGCCCGGCACCTGACGTGCCGGGGTTGTCACGGCGCCGTGATGCACCGGGCTGCGTTGCGAAGACAGAATCCGCGCGCAGTCCACGCCCACCGCCCATGCGACCCGACGACGACCCGAACACGCAGGACCCAGCCCGCTACCAGCCGCAGCGCCAGCCCCTGGCCGACCCGCTGGCCGACATGCGCATGCGCCAGCAGCGCAGCGGCCAGTGGTCGGCACACCAGACGGCCGGACGCCGCTGGCCGGTGGCCTGTGTCTCGCTCGAGATCACCCAGCGCTGCAACCTGGACTGCACGCTGTGCTACCTGAGCGAGTCGTCGGAAGCGGTGCGCGACTATCCGCTGGAGGAGATCTACCGCCGCATCGACACCATCGTTGCGCACTATGGCCCGGGCACCGACGTGCAGGTCTCGGGCGGTGAGCCGACCCTGCGCCAACGCGATGAACTGGTGGCGATCGTCCGGCGTCTGGCCGAGCGTGGGCTGCGCGCCTCACTGTTCACGAACGGCATCCGCGCCAGCCGCGCACTGCTGGCCGAACTCGCCGAAGCCGGGCTGGTCGATGTCGCCTTCCATGTGGATACGACGCAGGAACGCGCCGGCTACCCGACCGAACACGACCTGAACGCGCTGCGCCGCGAGTACATCGAACGCGCCCGCGGCCTGCCGATCAGCGTCTTCTTCAACACCACGGTGCACCAGGGCAACTTCGAGCAGGTGCCGATGCTGGCCGCGTTCTTCGTCGCGCACGCCGACGTGGTGCGCTTTGCGTCTTTCCAGTTGCAGGCCGAGACCGGGCGCGGCGTGCTGGGTGCACGGGCCGAACCGATTGGCAACGACAGCGTCGCCGCCCGACTGCAGCAGGGGGCCGGCACGGCCCTGCGCTTCAACGTGCTGGCCGCCGGCCACCATGACTGCAACCGCAGCGCCGTGCTGCTGGTGGCAGGTGGCCGCGCCTACGATGCCTTTGCCGAGCCCGCGTTCGTGCAACGTTTCATGCGCGAAACAGCCCACCTGCGCATCGACCGCGGCACCCGCTGGAAGTCGGTGCGATCGTTGGCGGTGGCCGCCTGGGCACGGCCGGCCCTGGCGCTGACCGGGCTGGGCTGGGGCCTGCGCCTGGCCTGGCGCATGCGCGCCGGGCTGCTGGCCGGGCGCGGCCGCGTGCACAAGCTGACGCTGTTCACCCACAACTTCATGGACGCCTGCCAGCTCGACCCCGAACGCATCGAGGCCTGCGTGTTCATGGCCATCACCCAGGACGGGCCGCTGAGCATGTGTGCCTTCAATGCCCAGCGCGACGCCTACCTGCTGCGACCGCTGCAGACCAGCACCGGCACCTGGCAGCCGCTGCCGCCGGGCCACGACGCGGTGCCGACCTTTCCGATCAAATGGCTGAAGGGCCGGCCGCGGGCCCAGGCGAGGCAGCCCCGGCAGGCGGCAGCCACCGCGAAGCAGGCGCAGCCATGAGGGGGTTCGCCGCGTTGTGGGTCCTGCTGGCTGCGCTGCTGGGTGGCTGCTCGACACTGGTGCCTGCGCCTGCGGCGCCGCCATCCACGCCGCAGGCCGCGCTGGACGCCTGGGCACGTGTTCTTGACCGCTTCGTCGACGAACGGGGCGAGGTCGACTTTCCGGCGTTGGCGCGCGACCGTGCGGACCTCGACCGCTATGTGCGGCATGTCGCTGACAGTCCTCTCGCGCAGTGGCCCGACGGACCCCAGCGGCTGGCGCACATGATCAACGCCTACAACGCGCTGTCGATGTTCAACGTTCTGCAGAGCGGCATCCCGGCCACCCACGCCGGCTTCAACAAGGTCACGTTCTTCCTGCTGCGCAAGCTGGACATCGGCGGCCAATCCATGTCGTTGTACAGCTACGAGAACGACGTGATCCGGCCCTATGCCCGCGGCGAGCCACGCATCCACTTCGCGCTCAACTGCTCGGCACTGTCGTGTCCGGCGCTGCCGCGTGTGCCTTTCGCTGCGAACACGCTGGACGCCGAACTCGACCGCGAGACGCGCGCGTTCTTCGCACGGCGCGAGAACTTCCGCATCGACTCGGCCACGTCGACGGTCTGGTTGAGCGAACTGCTCGGCTTCTACCCTGCGGACTTCGTGCCGGTGGCCGCCGACAGCCTGCTGGCCTATGCCAACCGCTATGCGCCGCAACCGGCACCGCCGGGCTTCACCGTGCGCTTCACGCCGTACGACTGGACTATCGCCAACAGCCGCCGGACCGGCCGTGCGCCTTAGGACTTTGCGCGCGCCAGAGGCCCCACCAGAAGGACCTCGCCGCTCTCCAGCATGACGGTCAGCGCTGCCGCCTCAGGCACAGCTGCAGTCAGGACTGCACGCCCCGGCAGCGCGAGCGCCTGCAACTCGGCCCAATCAGCCGCCGGACTGATCAGCCGCAGTTGGCGGCCGTCCTGGCTGGGCAGGATCAGCAACCCTTGCAGCCAGGCCGCGAGGTCGATCTCGCGCGAACCGATGCGGTGGGTGCTGACATCGGCATGCAGGCGCTGGCGGGTCAGTCGCTCGCCTTCGGGCTGATAGATGTGCAGCACACCGCCGATGTGCGGCGTGTGCACGGCCGCCAGGTGGCGGCCATCGGTGGTGGGTGCCAGCCAGCGGTGGTAGCCGCCGACCGTGTCGCCCAGCGCGGCCAGGCGCAAGCCCCGCGGCCGTGCCGGATCGGCTGTCACCAGCGCCAGTTGACCGCCATCGGGGCCGGATCGCACCGTCAGCAAGCCGCGCCCAAGCGGCGCGCCTGGCAATGCCACTGGGCGAGGCGCAATGTCCTCGAACACATGCGGTGCTGGCAGGCTGAGTTCGCGCAGCACCTCCAGCCCGTGGCGTTCAAGCCAGAGCACCCGTGTCGCCTCGATCGCGTCGCCCAGCACGGCGTGGCCGTAGCGGCTGCCGTCGGGACCGGCCAGCACCGCGATGTGGCCACCGTCGCCGCGGCCGTCCAGGTCGACTTGCACGGGCCGTGCGTCGGGCAGCACCGCGTCGGTCGAACGCGCCACTTCACGCCAGCGTCCCGCGGGGTCGGCCTCGAAGCGGGCGAGATGGTGGCCCAGCGCGTCGGCTGGCCGAGCACCGGCGGTGACGACGGCCAGCACGGCCAGCGGCAGGATCAGCAGCCCGGCGTGCACTGACAGGTTTGCGGAACGCGATGGAGGCACAGTCCGCACGCGGCCGTCCCGACCACTCTCTTCGCAGACCCACAGTCCGCCGTCGGCCGTGCGCGCGGCGATTCGGCCGTGGCCCGCGGCGACGGGCGTGGCGGGATCGATCCCGTCTGCAATGCGGCGCGGTGCCTGGCCCTCCACTGACAAGGCCCACAAGCTGCCGCTGACGCCGGTCCCCAGCAGACCGGAAGGTCCGCCTGCATGCAGCTGCCGCATCGCTTCGGCTGCCAGCACGGCGCGCACGGCCCAGCGCGGCGCGTCAGCCGCCGCGGTGGCCTGCGCGCCAACCTGCCCGCTGGCAGGTCCCAGCCCGACGACACCTGCGACCAGGGCCCGGCGCCGGGTGAACCCAGGCGGGCGCAACGGGTTCACACCGCGCCGATGTACTCGCCGCGCGCCGGGTAGTTCTTCTGCAGCGCGAAGTCCAGCGCTGCCAGCAGCTCGTCGAAGTGCGGCCGCGCAAAGGGCATGGTCTGCACCGCGCCGTAGTACAGCGTGCCGTCGGGCCGCACGATGAACACGCCGGGTTCGGAGAAGTGCGCCGGCTCCTCGATGCCGATGGACGTGGTGCCGCGCGAGGTGCTGACGAACAGCCCCCACTCGCGCGCTTTGGCCAGGCTCAGGTCGTAGCCCATGCGCAGGGCAGGCGCCTTCAGCTTGTCAGCCATCGCCTGCGCCCGCTCGCGCCCGTCACTGGAGATCGCAATCACCTTCACGCCGCGCTTGTCGAACTCGGCTTGCAGGCGACCCAGTTCCAACAGGTACTTCAGGCAGATCGGGCAGTGCAGGCCGCGGTAGAACACCACCAAGGTGAAGTTCTCGGCGGCGTCGTCCGCCAGGCAGAAGCTGCCGTGCTCCAGCGTCGGCACCTGCAGGGACGGCACGGGCTGTCGCGGGATCAACGGGGACGGCAGTGGCGGGTTCGACATGTCAGGTCTCCAGATGGGGGATACGCGGCAATGTAGCGCCTTGGGTGAGATCATTGGCAGCGATTCATCTCCGTTATTCAACCATTCATCTCGGTCTTCCCTCGCATGCCCGACCGTCTGTCCGCCTTGCTCCAGCGCTTCGAACTGCACGCACGCGTGTTCCACAGCGGCGCGTTGTGCGGCATCGCCGACTTCGACGGCGGCAGCGGCGTCGGCCATCTGCACCTGGTGCGGCGCGGGCCGCTGGGCGTGGTCGACACGCGCGGGCGGCACAGCGTCGTCAGCGAGCCGAGCGTGCTGTTCTTCCCGCGCGCCGGTGCGCACCGGCTCGACGGTGGCGAGCGCGAGGGTGCCGACGTCGTGTGTGCGTCGATCGACTTCGGCGCTGGTGACGAGAACCCGCTGTTGCGCGGTCTGCCAGCCCTGTTGAGCGTGCCGCTGGCCCAGCTGCCCGGCCTCGATCTTGCCCAGCAGCTTCTGTTCAGCGAGGCACAGGCCAGCCGCTGTGGACACGGCGCAGTGGTCGACCGCCTGACCGAGGTGCTGGTGATCCAGCTCCTGCGCCATGCCATCGCGCACCATCTGGTGGACGGCGGCGTCATGGCCGGGCTGGCCGACCCGCGCCTGGCCAAGGCCATCAGCGCGCTGCATGACGACCCCGCGCGGGCCTGGACCCTGGACGCCATGGCCGCACTGGCCGGCATGTCGCGGGCCCGGTTCGCGGCGCACTTCACGCACACGGTCGGCGTCCCGCCCGGCGACTATCTGACCGGCTGGCGCCTGGGACTCGCCCGCACGTTGCTGCGCAAGGGACTGACGGTGAAGCAGGTGGCCGCCGAGGTGGGCTATGCCAGTCCGGGAGCCTTCGGGCGTGCTTTCCTGCAACGCCTGGGCAGGACACCCACGCAATGGCAGCAAGGCGACGCAGTCGCGAGGCCCTGAGCCTGCTCCGATCCCGATCGTCAGGTTCACCCAGGCATTCGGCAGCCAGGCCAGTGAACCGATCGGCTCAGACAGCATGCGATTCGTCTCGCGCGCGCCGGCCCAGGACTTGCACACTGACAATGCGTCTTCGCTGATTTCAACGAGAAAGTGGAGACATGGCCCTGCAGACAAAGACCACCGTCGGGCAGCCTGGGACGTCCAGACTCTGGCCGCGCCTGCACAGGGCCCAACTGGCGCTGGCAAGCCTTGCCATTCTTCTGCTGGGAGCCTGCAGCACGGCGCCGCCGCTCGTTGGCAACAGCCAGGCATCGATTCCGGTGCTGCGCGGCTGGTTTGAAGGCGAAGAGGTGTTCTACATCACCACCGACGTGTCGCATGCCGACGTGGCGGAAGCCAAGGGCGCCAACTTTGCACCAAGGCTTGCCGATGCCCTGCCAGTGGGCCCGCCAGTGCCGGGCCGCCGATCGTCGGTGGACAAGGTCTATGCCGTGACCAACTTCAAGCAGGAGAGCATCTTTGCATCCGCGCCCTATCCGATGGGTTCGGCAAGTCGTGACACGGCCTACAGCCCGCTGTGGCAGATGGTCAAGGTCACCTGGGCTGCTGGCAAGCACCCGCAGACGCTGAAGTCGGAAGAGGCGGTGTTGGCAGCGGTCGACAGTGGCGCAGTGACGCTGGAAGCCACCAGGGTGGTGCTGAACTGCCCCATCGTCCACCGCGGGCCCAAGGGTGCCCTGCCACGCGTGTCACTGATTCAACCGGCGCGCTGAGTCCAGTTGGCGTTCACCGTCGTCCTGCCCCGGCCTCTAGGCCAAGGGTGGGCTGCGTTCACTGACGCATTGAAGCGGCCCATCCAGGCGAAGTCCTCACGCGGTGGTGAGGACTTCCAACTGCGCGGCCGGGATGCTGGCGCACCACTCTTGCAGGATCCGAAACACTGACTTGGCGCGTGCGGGCATTCCGCTACAGGCCTGGTGCGGCCACAGTCACGGTCATGCGCCGCACCATCCGCAGCGCAGATCCACGGAGCCCACCATGCCCCACGCCTTCGCAGACATCGCCTTCACGCCTTCGGTCAAGGCCGCGCAGCAGCGCGACGGCAGCCGTGCAGGTTATGCGCGCAACTTCGAAGACGGTGCCGATGTGTTCAACGATCGGCTGGGCGAAGCCGAGACCGAGTTCATCGCCGCACAGCGCAGCTTCTACATGGCCACGGTGTCCGAGACCGGCTGGCCCTACCTGCAGCACCGCGGCGGGCCGCGTGGCTTTCTGAAGGTGCTGGACGACCGGACCCTGGCCTTTGCCGACTTCGCCGGCAACCGCCAACTGATCAGCCTGGGCAACCTGACGGGCAACGACCGTGTCGCGCTGATCCTGATGGACTACGCGCATCGGGTGCGGCTGAAGGTGCTCGGGCGGATGGCGGTTCGGGACCTGGCACCTTCTGACGAACTGGCCCAGACCCTCGTCGACCCGACCTACCGCGCACGGCCGCAACGCGCCATGCACATCCACGTCGAAGGCTTCGACTGGAACTGCCCGCAGCACATCCCCGTGCACATCGACGCCGAGGACGTGCAGCGCGCGCTGGACCAGCGCGATGCGCGCATCGCCGAGCTGGAGGCTCGGCTTGCCCAACGCGCCGCCGACCTGCCTGCATCCGGCTGAACACCCACCTACCGCCGTCGCGCCGGTTGACCGAGCGCGCCTCTGCCTGCCCGCCCCGCCCCTGCCTCGTTCGCGTGGGGACGAAGGCTCCCTGTCGCCAGCGAACCATCCACCCCCTCCAAGAGAACCACCATGTCCATCACGCTCCACGGCTTCCCACTCTCCGGCCACTCGCACCGCGTTCAACTGGCGCTGTCCCTGATGGGGCTGCCGCACCAGGTGGTGCAGGTCGACCTGAAGAACGGCGCGCACAAGTCGCCTGAGTTCCTGAAGGGCAACCCCTTCGGCCAGGTGCCGGTGCTCGACGACGACGGCACCGTGCTGTTTGACTCCAACGCCATCCTGGTCTACCTGGCCACCAAGTACGACGCCGACCGTCGCTGGCTGCCGCGTGACCCCAAGGAGCAGGCCGACGTGCAGGCGTGGTTGTCGGTGGCTGCCGGCCTGATCGCCTTCGGCCCGGCCGCGGCGCGCCTGATCACGGTGTTCGGCGCCAAGCGCGATGCGCAGGAGGTCATCGACCGTGCACACGGCTTGCTGAAGGTGATGGAGGCACAGCTGGCGACGCGCCCCTTCCTGGTCGGCCACGGCGCCACGCTGGCCGACATCGCCGGCTACAGCTACATCTCGGCCGCGCCCGAAGGCAATGTCGACCTGTCTGCCTACGCCCATGTGCGCGCCTGGCTGACCCGAGTGGAAGCCTTGCCCGGCTTCGTGCCGTTCCAGAAGACGCCGGTCGGCCTGGCGGCCTGATCGTCACACGCTGCGCCATCCCGGGAGCCGACCATGGACACCCCCATCGCACGCCACGACAACCCCTTCCATGCCGGCGAACAAGCCGTGCACGAACGGCTGGGCATCCGCGAACGCATGGTCGGCCTGGGGCAGCGTGTCATCCGCACCGCCATGCCCGAGCAGCACCAGCGCTTCTTCGAGCAGTTGCCGTTCATGCTCGCAGGCTCGGTGGACGGCGATGGCCGGCCCTGGGCTTCGGTGCTGGTGGGTCAGCCGGGCTTCGTGCAGGCCCCGGGCGCCAAGCGGCTGGACTTCCACACGCGCCCGATCCCGGGTGACCCGCTGGCCGATGGCTTGGCGCCCGGCGCACAACTGGGCTTCCTGGGCATCGAGCTGCACACCCGCCGTCGCAACCGGGTCAACGGCCATGTCGTGGCGCTGGATGCGGGCGGCTTCAGCATCGAGGTCGACCAATCGGTGGGCAACTGCCCGCAGTACATCCAGGGCCGGGAGTTCACCTGGGTGCGTGACGCTGCCGATCTGCAGCCGCGCGGCACTGAGGCCCTCACGGCGCTAGACGCAGAGGCCCAGGCGCTCATCCAGCGCGCGGACACCCTGTTCATCGCCACCCAGGCGCCCGCTGCCGCCGATGGCGCCGACGTGGCCACAGGCCGTGGTGCCGACGTCTCGCATCGCGGCGGGCGGCCCGGCTTCGTGAAGATCGAGGACGACCGCACCTTCCTCGTGCCCGACTTCACCGGCAACTTCTTCTTCATGACCTTGGGCAACCTGCAGCTCAACCCGCGTGCCGGCGTGCTGTTCATCGATTTCGACACCGGTGACCTGCTCACGCTCACTGGCACCGCCGAGGTGGTGTGGGGCGGAGACGAGTTGAAGGCCTTCGACGGCGCCGAACGGGCATGGCGTTTCCGAGTGCAGTCGGGTTGGCGTCTGCGCGAAGCGCTGCCGCTGCGCTGGGCCTTCCGCGACTGGTCGCCCCACTCGACCCTCACCGGCACCTGGGCCGAGGCCGAGGCACGCCGCGAGGTGCAGCGCCTGGCGCAGACCTGGCGGCCCTACCGGGTGACGCGCATCGTCGACGAGAGTCGCGTCATCCGGTCCTTCCACCTCGCGCCCGCCGACGGCCATGCCGTTCCGCCGTTCCAGGCCGGACAGCACCTGCCGGTCCGCGTGAAGACGGCCACGGGCGAACTGCTGCACCGGACCTACACGATTTCGCAGGCGCCAAGCGAGGGGGGTTTGCGCTTGAGCATCAAGCGCGAGGGCGTCACGTCGAGCCACTTGCATGACCAAGTGCACGCCGGCGGCGTGATCGAGGCCTTGGGCCCGCGCGGCCAGTTCACGATCGACGCGGCGCTGCGCCGACCGGCCGTGCTGATCGGAGCCGGCGTGGGCATCACGCCGATGGTGGCCTTTGCGCGCCATGTCGTCACCGAGGGCTTCCGCAACCGCCGCACGCGGCCGCTGCACCTGATCCAGGTGGCGCGCAGCGAAGACCTGCGCGCCTTCGGCGCCGAATTGCAAACGCTGAATCAGCGGGCCAACGGGGCGATGAAGTTGCACGTGGTGCTCGACGAGGGCGAAGGCGCACCGGAAGGCGCACGCCAGGGACCACTGACGCTGGACATGCTGAAGACCCTGCTGCCCTTCGACGACCATGAGTTCTTCCTTTGCGGACCGCCCGGTTTCATGCAGGCGCTGTACGACGGCCTGCGCGACCTGGGCGTGCGTGACGCGCGCATCCAGGCCGAGGCCTTCGGGCCGTCGTCGCTGAAGCGCCGACCCGACGGCGCGGCTGCCGCACCCACGCCGCCAGCACCGGCGGCGAATCAGGCAACGGTGACCTTTCTGCGCAGCGGCGACGCCGCCGAGTGGACGCCCGAACACGGCACGCTGCTGGAGTTTGCGGAGGGGAAAGGCTTGAACCCACCGTTCTCGTGCCGCGCCGGACACTGCGGGTCGTGCGCCACGCGCCTGACGGCCGGGCGCGTCACCTACGCCGAGCCCACGGCGTGGCGGCCGGCCGACGGCGAGGTGCTGCTGTGCTGCGCCGTGCCCGCGGCCGGTGGCGGTGAGCGCATCACACTGGACTTGTGAAGCCGCACCCGACAATCACGCGATGAACACCAGCCGCCTGAATGCCGACTTCGATCAACGTGTCGTGGTGCCGCCCGTCAGCGCCGCCAGTTGGGCGCCCTCACCCGAACCTGGCGTGCACCGTCACCGGCTAGACCGCATTGGCGACGAAGTCGCCCGCGCGACCAGCATCGTCCGCTACGACGCCGGCTCGCGGTTCGCCCGCCACACGCATGGCGGCGGCGAAGAGTTCCTGGTGCTGGAGGGCACCTTCAACGACGCGCAGGGTGACTACCCGACCGGCACCTATGTGCGCAATCCGCCGGGCAGCGCGCACGCACCGTTCTCGAGCGAGGGCTGCACGCTGTTCGTCAAGCTGTGGCAGTTTGCCGAGGGCGACAACGAGCGGGTCTGCATCGACACCACCCGGGCCACCTGGCGCCCAGGGCTGGTGCCGGGCCTGGCCGTGCTGCCGCTGCATGAATTCGACGGCGTCAGCACGGCGCTGGTGCGCTGGGCGAAGGACACACGCTTCAACACCCACACCCACCCTGGCGGCGAGGAGATCCTCGTGCTGCAGGGTCTGTTCCGGGACGAGCAAGGCGAGTACCCGGCCGGCACCTGGCTACGCAGCCCGCGGTGGAGCCGGCATACCCCGTTCACGGGCCCCGAAGGCGCGCTGATCTACGTGAAAGTCGGGCACCTCGGTGCCAGGTTCCTCACGCCGCCGCTTGTGAGCTGAATCGCCCTCTGCCCGAGCTGTACGCGCCGCCCTCCCGGGCGAGTCCCCACGCGTTTTCGTACGGATTTTGGCAGCGGGCGCGGAGGCAGCCCGCCGCGGCGGTGGATCGGTCGGCGGCGATCGATCCTCACGGGACAACCGCTGCCCTGATCTCGGCGTCCCAAAGCTGCCGGTCGGACTGGCTCACAGGCACCGAAGGCAAGACCGCAGCCGCTGCGCCTGTCCCTGAGCAGCACCGGGTCAGAGCTGAGACCAAGACCGAGGACTCTGAAGAGCTGCCGCCGGAGAAGCAGCAGAGCAAGGACAGCGACGCCGAGCCAGTAACGCAATGGCGAGCGCACACGGCAGGCGACGAAGTCCAGGGCGTGTACAGGCAGCGCGCGGCCACGGCCAAGTGCGTCAATGCGCTCGCGTGCCACTGAGAGCTGCAGCGACAGCCTTTGCGCGGACTGGCCATGGTGCGGGCTGTTGCCCGCCTGATTGCGCTGGCGCGCTTGTCCAAGATCGCGCCGCAGCTGATCGGCAGTGGCGCAGGTGCGCCCGCAGCAACCCTTGGGCGTTCTTAACGCGCTAACGAGCCGACGGATTCGCCGTCAACGCTGTCGAACGAAACTCGGCAAGCCTGCCGGCCCGCCAACCAGCTGCCACGGTGCTTCGCTGTGAATGTTGCCCCGCCTGGGCTACCCGCGACGCGTCGGTGCTCGGCAATCAAGTTGTTCTCGGGATCTGACACCTGCGCCCGACCACGGGGCGGCGGCACGTCGGTGTGCAAGTCATCGCACTGGTACCCGTCCAACCCAGGCTTGTCTGCAGGGCCCACGCGGTGATCGTTCCGTGAAGATTCGGTGAGGATTTATCTGCTGAGTTCTGCAAAGCTGTGCCCAGGCAATGTCGCCAAGTCACCAGCTCAACGTCATGCAAACTCCCCATCCGTCAGGAAGTCTGGCGACCCTTGCGCTCGCCTTCCTTTTGACCTGTGCCGTCCACGGCGAGGCGTCTGCGCAAAGGAAAAGACCGCCGCCACCTCCTCCGCCCCCGCCGATCGCAGACAGCAACTTGCAGCTGGTCTCGACCAACACCGCGGGTGCCGTCGTCGACGGCGAGGTCTGCGGTCTGTCGGCCGATGGCGGCAAGGTGCTGTTCCGCTCGCGCAATGGCACTTTCGAGCCCGAGCAACTGTTCATCAAGGACTTCAACGGCAACACGTCGACCCGCGTCGTGCCTGGCAGCTCCTCGTTCGTGAAGCTGACCTGCTTGGCCATGACGCCCGACGCCAACACGGTTGTCTTCATCGGCGCGGCCCCCAACGGCATCTTCGATTACCTCGGTCGCGAAGGTGTGGAGCCGGCCATCAAGGTCAAGAACCTGCTAACGGGAGTGGAGACCCGCATCACGCCGAAGCTTGGAACACTGCCGAGCGCAACCAAGTTCGTGTTTGCAGGCGTCTCCGACGACGGCCAACGCGTAGCCTTCATCGTGGAGCCCACCTTCAGCTGCGTGCTCTACAGCTGCACCGCCACAGGACCGACCCGCATGTTCGTGCGTGATCTCGGCACGGGGGCACTGCTCAACTTGGACGAGCAGGTGAGACTCACGTCCGGACAAGGCCAAGTTGATGGCAACGCGCTGCTGTCGCCAGACGGCCAGATCCTGGCGTTTTCCACCAGGGCGCCATATCCGGAGCTCGGCGATCGCAATACCAACCGCAGCGATGTGTTTGTACTGAACCTGGCCAGCAACACCGTTCGACTGGTCACTGCCGATGCCGATGGACAGCAAATCACCATTCGGGGCTTTGCAGAAACGGCAGGAGGTCCCACTTTTGGCGTTCAATCCTTTCTCGCCAACAGCACACGGGTTGCGTTTCGCAGTTCGGCCGACTTGAATGTTGGCAATGCCAACATCTATGCGAAAAACCTGGTGACCGGTGCGCTGACGCCAGTGATGCCCGCTGGCTTTTCCGTCGACTTCCCCAACGTCAACGTGAGCGGCGTTCGCGCCGACCTGAGCTTTTCTGACGATGGGCGGAAGGTCGCCTACGTTCCGCGCTCGAATACCAACCCACAGCCACCTGCGCGGCCGACCGTGCTGGACCTGACCACCGGGGCTACGTTGAATGCCGCCACATTGATCAACGGCACGACTGGCAATGGAACGGTCAACTTGGGCATGCTGCTGTCACGGGATGGCCGGGTCACTGCCTTCGACAACAATTCGACGAACCTGGTGGCGGGCACGTCCACGAACGTCGTTCGCACCTATCGGAGGCTGCTGCCCTGACATGGAGGCGGGGCGCGAAAGCATCGTCCAGTTGACCCGCGCCCTACCCGATCATCGGCCCGACAAGCGCGACTTCGCGTGTTTGCCCAACGCCCCGATGGCTGGCCAAAGCGAATTGCCTTTTTGAAGAAACTGGAACCCGGAACTCAGGCGGGTCACCGTGCGGCAAGGTTCACAGCATCGATAAGCTCATGAGTAAAGATCACTTCTTCCACGAGCGGGCAGACTGATCCGTTGGGCTGAAGCAATGCACGGTAATGTTCGACACGGAATCTGTGCAAGGCGAAACACCGACAAGCAGCCTGTCGCCAACACCTGGTCCTGGCCGGGTCCTGCCCGAAGGCAGCCTGCGCTGGACCTCGGCTGCTGGGCGCACTTCCGAACTAGGCCCTCGGGTGGCCCAGCACAGCCCTCGACGTCATCGCAGTGCCGGATCCGCACGCAGCGTGTCCACCGCCAGGTCGATGAAGGCGCGCACCTTCTGCGTCGCACGCCGCCCCTCGTGATGCACCACGTGCACCGGCAGCGGTGCCGATTCGAAATCCTCCAGCAGGACCTGCAGCGCGCCGCTGCGCACATGCGACGCCACCTGGTAGCTCAGCAGCCGCGTGACGCCCAGGCCCGCCACCGCAGCGGCGATGGCCGAGTCGTTCGTCGTCGTGCGCATTCTTGGCTGCATGCGCTGTAACATGGGCTTGCCTGCATCGTTGAAGCGCCACTCCGATACCGGGGTCACGCCCGAGGCTGACACGATGGCGTGCCGCGCCAGATCTTCTGGGCGCTGCGGAACGCCCTGCGCCTTCAGATAGGACGGTGCGGCCACCAGCACACGGCGCACGCGCCCGACGCGCACGGCCTGCAGTGACGAGTCGGGCAGTTCGCCGATGCGCACCGCCACGTCGATGCCCTCCTCGACGACGTTGACCACGCGGTCCAGGAACAGGCACTGCGCGTCAACTTCGGGATATTGCTGCAGATAGCGCACCAGGACCGGCGTGACGTAGAGATGGCCAAACAGCACCGGCGCCGTCAGCGTGAGGGTGCCGCGTGGGGCGGCATGCGTGCCGGTCGCGACCGTCTCGGCCTCGTCGATGTCGGCCAGGATGCGGCGGCAGTCCTCGGCGAACCGGGCGCCAGCGTCCGTGACCCGCACCACGCGCGTGGTGCGGGTGAGCAGGCGCAGACCCAGCCGTTCTTCCAGTTCAGCCACAGCCCGCGTGACCACCGGCGGCGACAGGTTGAGCTTGCGCGCCGCGCTGGCAAAGCCGCCGCTGTCGACGACGGCGACGAAGGTGGTCATGGCTTGCAGGCGGTCCATGTTGTTTCCGATTCAGGAATGCTGTCTTGGCTGACACGCGGATTCTCTGTCCAGCCGCCATCGCGCACAGTCCGTCTGCCATCCCGACCTGCGCCTGGAGCCTCCATCATGTTGCCCGCACCCTACTTTGGTGAAATGCCCGACGACCTGGGCCACGAAGCTGCGTGGTTGGGTCGCGACGTGATGCGGGCCTTGATGGACATGCCGCGCCACCAACCCCTCGATACACCCACAGGAACCCGCCATGACCGCCTCGTCCACACCCCGCCCGCCGCTGCCCCCGTTCACCCGCGATACCGCGGCGCAGAAGGTGCGCCTGGCCGAGGACGCCTGGAACACGCGTGACCCGCAGCGCGTGGCGTTGGCCTACACGGTGGACACGGTCTGGCGCAACCGCGCCGAGTTTCCGCAAGGCCGCGCGCAGGTTCAGGCCTTCCTCGAGCGCAAGTGGGCGCGCGAACTGGATTACCGGCTGATCAAGGAACTGTGGGCGCATGACGGCCACCACATCGCTGTGCGCTTTGCCTACGAATGGCGCGACGACGCCGGCCACTGGTTCCGCTCCTATGGCAACGAAAACTGGGAGTTCGATGACCTCGGCTACATGCACCGGCGCTTCGCAAGCATCAACGACAAGCCCATCGCCGCCCAGGACCGCAAGTTCCACTGGCCACAGGGCCGCCGGCCCGACGAACACCCGGGCTTGAGCGAGCTGGGCCTCTGACCGCGCGGGCAATGACCATGAACCAGAACCCCGTCATCGAGACCGACGTCGCCATCATCGGCGCCGGCACCGCCGGCATGTCGGCCTACCGCGCCGCCCTGGCACACACGCCGCGTGTGCTGGTGATCGAGAGTGGCGTCTACGGCACCACCTGTGCGCGTGTCGGCTGCATGCCCAGCAAGCTGCTGATCGCAGCGGCAGAAGCGGCCCATGCGGTGGCCGGCGCCGCGCGCTTCGGCGTCATGGCCGGGCCTGCGGCGATCGATGGCCGCGCCGTGATGGCGCGCGTGCGCAGCGAACGCGACCGATTCGTCGGCTTCGTCGTCGACGCCGTGCAGCACTGGCCTGCCGAGCACCGCTTGACGGGGCACGCCCGTTTCGTCGACGACCACACCCTTCAGGTGGGTGCGGCGCAGGTGCGCGCGCAGCGCATCGTCATCGCCACCGGTTCCCGGCCCAACGTCCCCGCAGCCTGGCGCGCCGCGCTGGGTGACCGGCTGATCGTCAACGACGATGTCTTTGAGTGGACCGACCTGCCGCGTTCGGTCGCGGTGGTCGGGGCGGGTGTCATCGGCCTGGAGCTGGCGCAGGCGATGCACCGGCTGGGCGTGCGGGTGCGCCTGTACGGCCGCACCGCGCGTGTCGGCCCGGCGACCGACCCGGCACTGCAGGCGCTGACGCGCCAGGTGTTCGCCGCGGAGCTGCCGTTGAGCACCGACCTTGCAGCGATCGAGCCGCGCCGCGACGGTGACAGCGTCGTCGTGCGCGCCACCGGCCTCGACGGCAGCGTCCACGAGGAACGCTTCGATTGGCTGCTGGCCGCTACCGGACGCCGCCCGAACGTCGACCAGCTCGGCCTGGAACACACCACGCTGCCGCTGGACCCGGACGGCATTCCGGTGCATGACCGCCGCAGCGCCCAGGTGGCAGATCGCCCGGTGTTCATGGCGGGCGACGTCAACGAGGACCGACCGCTGCTGCACGAAGCGGCTGACGAAGGTCGCATCGCCGGTGACAACGCCGGCCGCTTCCCTGACGTGCGCATCCGGCCCCGCCGCGCGCCACTGGCGGTGGTGTTCAGCGAGCCGCAAATTGCACTGGCCGGCGCCAGCCATGCCGAACTGTGCGCCAGCGGTATCGCCTTCAAGACCGGCAGGGTCTCCTTCGACGACCAGGGCCGCAGCCGCGTGATGGGCCGCAACCAGGGCGCCCTGCACGTCTATGCCGAGACCGGCACCGGCCGTCTTCTTGGCGCCGAGATGCTGGGTCCAGCGGCCGAGCACATCGGCCATCTGCTGGCCTGGTCGGTGCAACGGGGCGACACCGTGCAGCAGATGCTGGACAGCCCGTTCTACCACCCGGTGGTTGAGGAAGGCCTGCGCGCGGCGCTGCGCCAGCTTCAGCGCGCGCTGCGCATGGGGCCGGTGCCGGTGGAGCGCTGTCTGGACTGCGGCCCCGGCGCGTGAACCACAGCTTCTGAAAGCACAACCATGATCGACGTCTACACCGCCAACACGCCCAACGGCGTGAAGGTTCCCATCGCGCTGGAAGAACTCGGCGTGCCCTACCGCGTGCACCGCATCAACCTCGGTGCCAACGAGCAGAAGCGCCCGGACTTCCTGCGCCTGAACCCGAACGGCCGCATCCCGGCCATCGTCGATCCTGACGGCCCGGGCGGCGCGCCTGTGAGCGTGTTCGAGTCAGGGGCCATCCTGTGGTACCTGGCCGAGAAGTTCCCGGGGCTGATGCCTGGCGACCAGGTGGAGCGCATCCGCGCGCTGGAGTACACCTTCTTCCAGGTCGGCGGCATCGGGCCGATGTTCGGGCAGGCGGGCTGGTTCGCGCGCCACAGCGAACAGGTGCCGCTGGCCATCGACCGGTACCAGGCGGAAGCCAATCGCCTGACGGCCGTGCTCGAAGCACGCCTGCAGACGGTGCCATGGCTCGCGGGCCAGAGCTACTCGGTCGCCGACGTCATGAACTTCGGTTGGCTGCGCGCGCCGGAGTACGCCGGTGTGCGCCTCGAGCGGTATCCGTCGGTACAGGGTTGGGTCAAACGCATCGCGACGCGGTCCGCGGTGCTGCGGGGGCTGCAGGCGATTGCCTGAGCATGCCAACTCCGACGCGGGCGGGCTGCCGTGGTGAACAGACTCACCTGCCGTTGGATGTCGACAAGCAATGGCCCGTCCCGCCGACTGATGCACTCATGCGCGCAGCACGGACAGCCACGCCTTCTGATCTGCGCAGAGTGCCTCGTCGGACGTCAGCATGGCACTTGTGAGCGCCTGCCGGCTTTCGGCCTCGGGTTCCGGCGGAGGCATGCGCAACAGTTCGTCAAGGACCCGCCTGGCCATGGACAAGGTCTGACCGTAGCGCTGGAAGATCGCGCCAACGCTGACATGCTGCGCGGGGTCGTCGAGCCAGCTGTCGTAGTCGGTGACAAGGCCCACCGTGGCGTAGGCCATCTGCGCCTCGCGCGCCAGGAATGCTTCCGGCACGTTCGTCATGCCCACCAGGTGGCAGCCCAGTTGCCGCAGCAGGTGGCTCTCGGCCTGGGTACCCAGGCGAGGCCCCTCGACGCAGGCGTAGGTCAGGCCTCTTGTCAGAGAAGTACCCGTACGTTCCGCGGCGCCCTGCACCGCACCGACCATCGCCGCGCTGACGGGTCGCGCCGTTGAGACATGGGCCGCAACCCCGCCGCCGAAGAACGACTGCTCTCGGCGGCCGCGGGTCCAGTCGACATACTGCTCGGGCATGGCCAACGTGCCCGGCGCCACCTCGAGTGCGAGGCTGCCGACGGCCGAAAACCCCAGCAGCATCGTGGCCCCCGCCCGCTTGAGCGCGAACACGTTGGCGCGGTAGTTCACCTCGTGCGGCAGCAACCGGTGGCCAGTGCCATGGCGTGCGAGGAACAGCAGCTCGCGGTCATGCAGGCGACCGCGAAGGACGTCGCCCGACGCCCTGCCGAACGGTGTGTCGCCTGCGATGCGCTCGACGATGTCGAGTCCGGGCAGTTCATAGAGGCCCGTGCCTCCTACGATGGCGAGCATCTGATTCACTCCAAGGGTCGGACCGCATCGGCAACCGCGTACTCGGGCCCTCGCACGATGCGATCGAAGTAGGACGCATGGGCATCGCTGCCCTCGGGCCAGACGGCCTCGAATCCGGACCGCCAACGCGGCAGGTCGATGTCAATGGCGATGGCCTCTGCCACCACCCCACCGCCGAGTTCGACGCCGAACCGCCTGTGCGCCTTGTCAGACGGCGCGACGGCGATGCGGGTCAGCAGTCCAGCGGCGTCGTCGCGGAAGTTGGGCATGCCGGCGGCGCCGTTGTTGAGGATCCAGCGCGCGTGCCGGCCCTGCACCCTTGGCACCGCCTGGAACACCGGCAGGCAGGTGTGGGTGCAGGCGAAGGCGTCCACGCCCGCGCGGTCCAGCCAGCGCGCGACCTCGGCGCGGTGTTCCGCCGCCCGCAGGTGCTCCTGCGCGAAACCCCAGCCCGCCAGCGAGGTGGCGTCGCCATGCACGATGCCCAGCCGCAGCGGCCCGACATCGGCACGCTGGCACATCGGCAGCGCCGCCAACGCCGCACGCTGGCTTGCGTCTGCCGCTGTCCGCAAGCGCGCCAGGATGCGGTTGGAGCGCTCGACCACGCCGTCGCCCACCCAGTCCGGATAAGCGCAGCCGCAGCCGGCGTCGGCGTCCGCGTTCGGGTCCGCCAGTTCGGTCTCGACGTTGCCCCTCAGGGCCTCGTGCGCCAGCACCCCGCGCTGCACCTGCGCGAAGACCTCAGGGTCGGCATCGAACCAGTGAAAGTCGCCGTTGAACACCAACCGCTTGCGGCCCCGTTCGCGGTCGAAAAGCTCCAGCACGCGGTCCAGCGCCAGCGGATTGCCGTACAGGCCGCCCACCACGTACAGCACGTCGAGCGCACGCAGATGCTCGGGTGCGTCGATGGCGAAGTCTTCGGGCCGGTACCGGTAGTGCAGCGGGCAGCTGCGCCCCGGAGCCGACGCGACCGACGGCGCAGGATCGTCAACCTCGATCACTTCGCCACCACGGCGGCGGCGATGCCGGCCAGCGCCTTGCCCACCTGCTCGGCCGGTGCACAGTCGCGCTGGCCGTGGCGGTGCATCAGCCACTGCGGGTCGTTGTAGCCGAGCCAGGTCTGGCCGGCCGAATCGGCCCACACCAGTGCCTTCATCGGCAGGTCGATGCTGGTCAGCTGGGCGCACAGCATCAGCGGCGTGCCGGCCTGCGGGTTGCCGAAGATCAGCAGTTCGGTCGGCCGCAAGGTCTGGCCGATGCGCTGCGCTGCGGCGGCATGGTCGATGCGGGCCACCACCGCGAGGTTGCGCTTCTTCACCTCGGCTTCCAGCCGGTTCATGGTCTCGGCCGGCGTGTAGGGGCTCTGCAGCGCGGTCAGGCCGTGCGTGGCGGTGGCGCGGTTGCCGCCATGCCCCGGGCCGCCAGCGCCGTGGTGGGCACCCATCGCGCCGCAGCCGCCCAGCAGCAAGGCCCCGAGAGCGAGCGCCAGTCCTTTGTAAATCTTCATCGTCTTCTCCTGGTGGTGGTGAATCAAAGGTTTTTCCGTCAAGCCGGCGTTCAGGCGTTGGCCAGCCTGACCATGGCAACTGGCTCGGAAGGCGCGGCTGGAGTCACGTCGGCGGCGTGCCGTCCGTAGAGGGCCTGCAGCAGCGACGGCGTCACATCGCCCAGCGGCCGGTCCCAGCGCACCCGGCCTTCGGCCATGCCGATGACGCGGGTGGCCAGCAGCGGCAGCAGTTCGAGGTCGTGAACCACGGTCAGCAGCGTCCGCCCGGGCGCTGCAGCCACGGCACACAGCGCAAGGCACACCTCCCGGGTCGCTGCCGGATCCAGCGCCGAAGTGGGCTCGTCGGCCAGCAACAGGCGCGGGCGCTGCAGTTGCAGGCGCGCGAGGGCGACCTTCTGCCGCTCACCGCCGGACAGCCGGTCAGCACGTATGTCGCCGCGGTCCCCGAGATCGAGGGCCGCCAGCGCGGCGTCGGCTTCGGCGATCAGTTCCTGCGGATACCAGCGGCACCAGCTGCGCACGGCCTTTGCGCCGCGCAGCCGGGCCAGTGCGCCAATCAGCACGTTCTCACGCGCGCTCAGCCGCGGCACCAGGTGCAGGCCCTGCATCAGCAGGCCGGTGTCACGGCGCAAAGCGCGGCGGTCCGCAGCCCGGTCGCCTGGGCCCAGCGAGCGACCGAGCACCTTGACACGCCCTTGATGGGCCTCGACCAGCGCGCCGATCAGCTTCAGCAAGGTGCTCTTGCCAGCGCCATTGGGCCCGACGATGGCCACCCGCTCGCCCGGCTCGATGACCAGACGCGGCACGTCGAGCAGCACACGGTTGCCGACCACCACCTGCACGTCCTTCAGACAGACGGCCGCACTCACGACAAGGTCCTCACAGCAGCACCTCCCGGATGCGGCGCGACAACGCATCGAAAGCCATCACCAGCGCCACCACCACAATCAGCAAGGTGGCCAGCCGGCTCCACTGGAACAGGCTGACCGCTTCGCTGATCAGCAGCCCCAGCCCGCCGGCGCCGATCAGCCCCAGGATGGTGGAGTCGCGGATGTTGAACTCCCACACGTACAGGTGGTGGCTGACGAACTGCGGCAGCACCGAGGGCCACACGCCGTGGAAGAAGACCTGTGCCTCGCCCGCGCCGGTGGCGCGCACGGCATCGACCGCCGCCATGTCCAGCGACTCGATGCTCTCGGCGAACAGCTTGCCGTAGGTGCCCATCGAGTGCAGCGCGATGGCCAGCACTCCGGCAGTTGGCCCCAGGCCCACGATGCCCACGAGGATCAGGCCGAACACCAGCGTGTGCACTGCTCGAGACAAGTCGAGCACGCCCTTGGCCGCCCAGGCCAACGGCCGCGGCGCGCGAAGGTTGCGCGCCACCAGCATCGCCAGCGGCAGGGCCATCAGCGCGGCCAGCAGCGACCCCAGCGTCGCGATCTGGAAGGTCACCCAGGTGGCCCGCCCCACGGCGGCGAGGAAGGTCGCCTCGACCTCGCGGCGGTTCTCCACGCGCAGCACGGTGCCGTCGTCGCTGCGGTACTCCAGCCGCTCGGGGCCGAACCAGACGTCCAGGAAACTCGGCCGCGCGAAGTCGCCCACGGTCTTGAGCAAGTTGTCCCAGGGGTTGCGGCCGAAGTTGAGATCGCCCGCGGCCACCAGCGTGGCCAGGCACAGCGCTACCAGCACCGCGTAGAACGCGACCAGCGTGGCAAAGCCAGCCCGGCCCGCGGGCAGCGCCCAGCGCACCGGCTGCGATGGCTGACGATGTGCCAGCCCGGTCACCGTGCGCCCAGCTTGCCGGTGGCCAGTCCGGCATCCCGGATGGGCTTGTAGAACGCGTTGTCGCGGGTCACGAAACCGGTGTAATTGGCGGGCAGCAGGTTCGGCTGACCGGCCAGCAGCGGGCCGATCTCCGCCAGCGCCGCCTGCAAGCCCCTCACCAGGGCCACGTCCTTCGCCAGCACGGCGCTGACGGCGAACGCGTCGTTCGGCAGAGGTGCCGACTGCCAGATGACCTTGCTGCGCGCGGCCGCGATCAGGCCCTGCGAAATCATCGCGTCGCGGTTACGGTTGTAGTCGGCGCCGGCATCGAGCTGGCCCGCCGTCACCTGCGTCTGGATGGCCTGGTGCTTGGTGTACAGCACGCGGGCAAAGTGCTTCTCGGGATCGATGCCACGTTTCTGGAACTCATGCACCGGGATCAGGTAGCCGGAGGTCGAGCCCTTGTCGCCAAAGGCGAAGTTGCGCCCCCTGCCCTTGGGCCCCAGCAGGTCGTCGATGCTGTTCAGCCCCGAATCCGGATGGGTCACGATCATCGCGAAGTATTCCGGCTTGCCCTGGTACAGGATGGTCGAGACCACCTGCGCCTCGGCGAAGTGATTGGCCAGCACGTAGCCCCACGGGCCCATCAAGGCGACGTCGGTCTCGCCGTTGGCCAGGCTCTTAGCCAGGCCCTCCCAGCTGTCGACCGTGCGCAGTTCGACCGGCCGCCCCAGGCGCTGTGCCAGGTGTGCGGCCAGCGGGCGGTAGGTGGCGTCGTTCTTCTCCCGGTCGGGCTGGAACATGCCGACGCCGAACTTCAGCGGAGCGCCTTGTGCCAGCGCCAGGCCGGGCAGACTCAGCAGACTTCCCAGGGCCAGGGAGGCCGCATGCCGACGGGTCAAGTTCATGGGGATTCTCCTGAGTGGCGGGCCGACACGTCGGCCAACGGGTTGAGGGTTTTCGCGGGCTGGGAAGCGTTCGGGGGTGTGGCCTGTGTTGCGACGAACTGCTGCAGGAAGCGGCGGTCGATGCAGTCCTTCAAGCGCCACGCCCAGGCGCCTTCGGCACCGAAGGGCCCGCGGGATGCGATGGCGCGTCCATCACCCGTGGCCAGCAAGGCCAGGAAGTGGCGCTGCGGCCGGTGGACACGGAGGTCGCCGGCAGCTGCCGGCACCCTCAGCGCCGCGCGCAGGTTGCCCGCAAGCACCGGCCCCATGCGCACCGCATGCACGCCAGCCTTGGGCAGGGCCTGGCCGGACCAGCTGGCGCAATCGCCGGTGGCAAACACCTGCGGGTGTGACACCGATCGCAGCAGCTCGTCAATGCGCACGAAGCCCTGCTCGTCGACCGCCAACGAGCCACGGCGCGCGGGGTCCCGCTGCCATCCGTGCGCTTCGGCCCCAGTGGCCCAGAGGACGACGTCGCTGCGGTCGACGGACGTGCACCAACCGCTGCCGAACTGCACGGTCACCCCGGCGCGGTCCAGTGCGCGCTGCGCGGCACGCCGTGCGGCCGGCGCCAGCCCGGGCAGCAGGCGCGTGCCCCGGGTCAGCAGGCTGCCATGCACGGGGTGGTCCGGACGCAGGGCCCGCAGCCGGGTCAGCACCGCGAGCAAGGCCTCGAAGCCGGCCGCGCCGCCACCCACCGCGGTGACGACGAAGGGCCGGTCGGCAGGCGCCCGGGCCCAGCGCTCCAGCAAGTTCTCGTAGCGCCGATGCAGCATCGCCAGCGGGCGCAAGGGCAGCATCTGTGCGTGTTCGGCTGGCGGCGGTTGCAGCGTCGAGCCGACGTTCAGGGACAGCACGTCGTAGTCGAGCGTGCTGCCGTCCGCCAGCCGCAGCTGCCGGCGTGCCGGATCCAGTGCATGGATCTCGTCCCGACACCAGCGCGCGCCGGCCGCCGCGGCCAAGGGCGGAAAGTCGATGGCGATCTCGTCGAACCGGTAGTGACCGGACAGCCACCCAGGCACCATGCCCGAGTAGGGCGCCAGCGGCTCCGGCGAGATCACCACGACCTCGACGCCGGGCATCGGCTGCCGTACCAGTGCGCGCAACACCAGTGCGTGGGCATGGCCGGCGCCGGCCAGCACCAGCCGCTTCATGCTTGCTGCTCCCGGATCCGGCTGGCGATCTCCAAGCCATCGAGCCAGCCGGGTGGCACGTGCACCAGTTCCACCGGCTCGCCGATGTCGGCCACCGGAGGCAGCTCCGCCCAGCGGACGCCGACCGCCCGCAGCCGCTCGCGCGTCTGGTCCATCACGCGGTCATGGCTCCAGCGCATGTCGGGATACCAGCGCGGGTCCGCTCGACGCTGACCCACCAGGGCATAGCCGCCGTCCAGGGCCGACACGAACACGGCATCGTGGTCCTGCAGTGCGGGCGCCGCCTGGCGCAGCACGGCGGCGTCCAGCGCCGGCGCATCGGTGCCGATCAGCAGTACGCGGCCGTGGCGCATCAGGCTGCGCGCCAATGCGCGCTGCATGCGCAGGCCGAGATCGCCGGTGCCTTGCTCGGGCAGCAGGGCGCCATGTCTGGCTGCCGCGGCCTGCAGCGCGGGATGCGTGGCATCCGGAGCGGTGCACAGTTCGACGGGTCCGACATCCGCCGCCGTGGCCTGAGCCAGCGCGTGTTGCAGCATGCGCTCGGCAAGCGCCGCAGCGCCGGCTTCCGCCAGTAACGCCAGCGCGGGTGCCACATCAGCACGATGGTGCGCCAGACGCCGCACTGCTCCCAGCGCCGGCCCGAGGTGCAGACCCTTGCGCGCAGGCAGGCGGGAGGACCCAGGCGCTTCAGCCGGCGCGAGATCTCGATGTCTTCCATCAGCGGCTGGACCGGGAAGCCGCCAACCTGCTCGAAGGCCTCCCGTGTGACGAAGATCGCCTGGTCGCCGGTGACGATGCCGCTCAGGCGGGAGCGCAGGTTCATCAGCCATGACACGACGCGCAGCATCCAGGGGCGGCCCGCGATGCGCACATCGAAGCGGCCCCAGCAGGCGCCGCCGCCGGCTCCCTGCCTGACCTGCAGCACCAGCACGTCGGCAAGCGGCGGCAGCCGGGTTTCGGCATGCAGAAACAGCAGCACATCGGCCCGAGCCAGCGCGGCACCCGCGTTCATCTGCAGCGCACGACCGCGCGGCGCGTCCACCATGGCGTCGACCCAGGGCCGGGCCAGCGCCGTCGTGGCGTCGCTGCTGCCGCCATCGGCCAGCATTAGCTCGACGCCTCGCATGCGCAAGGGATGCAAGGGCTGCAGCGTGGCCCCGATGCCCGCATCTTCGTTCAGCGCCGGGATGACGATCGACAAGACAGGCTTCATCGCGCGTCGTTCAGCGCCCAGTCGTAGTCAAAGAAGGCGATGTCGACGCTCGCAGCACGGATGCGCTCGCGGCCAGCCGAGGCATCGGCCAACTGATCGGCGTGGCGCGCGGCGAACGCCGGCAGCGACGCGATGCCGCGGTGCCCCAGCCGGAAGTCCTCGCCGTACCAGTCGAAGATCTTCGACAGCTCCAGCCGCCCGCGCTGCGCGTTGTAGCGGTTGCGCGTGCGGTCGCTCATGAAGCGCAGCGTCTGCTCGTCCAGCTGCGCGATCCACTTCGGCTTCCAGGGGCTGCTGAGCTGGCTGCCCAGATCCTTGATCGACTTCAGGTCCGGGTCCAGCGAGCGGCGCCGGATCGGCGGGAAGTCGGTGGCGGCGAGCAAGGGCAGCGTTGCATGCATGGATGATCGAATCGAAAGGGTGCGCCGCCGGGTATTCGCCGTGGCCGTCCGAATGGTTACAGCCGGGTCTGCACCAGTGAACTCTGCAGGCAGGGGCGGCACCACCCGCTGAATCTTGCTCTTCTGCTGCGACTGAACGCCCGGACGTCCGGCCGATGTCACCAAAGGCCCCCTGGCGACGAAATTCCTGTTGACGACAGCCTCGGCGACTTCGAATCAGCCTCAATCCGCTGTGGTTGCGTTCTCCGTCGGGTGATGACGCGGCCTACAGGCAAGCGCTGGGCTCGCTGGCGTCGCGACTGCGTGCCTTTTTGAAGCGCCGCCTTTCGGACTTGCCCGATGAGGTGGAGGACTTGGTTCAGGGGACACTGTTGGCCCTGCATCTGCAACGTGGCATTTGGGATGCATCGCTGCCTGTTAGCGCGCGGGCCGTCGCCATCGCGCGCCACAAGCTGGTGGATCTGTGGCGGCGGCATGGTCGACGGGACGACCTGCACGACGTACTTGACGAAGTCGACGAGCAACTGCTGGCAGCCAAACCTGACCGGGTTTACCGCTGGCGGTTCTGCCTGGGCGACAGCTTCCAAGCGCATTCGCGAACTTCGGCTGCCGGCCACTACCGGTCGGTCGCCCCACGCGCCCAAGCCTGGCCGCGGCGAGCAACTGAACGACAGGTTTCCGGCGCCGAGTCTGGGGCCGTCTTTGACTTGACCCAGCCACAAGATGACATTCCCCGCCGAGGGTGCGAGCAGTCATTCGAGACCGGGCCCTGTTGCACCTCGAAGCGAAATCTGCCGTGAGGTGAAACGTCTTTGCTCAGGGGATGCCATTGGCAGGCATATGTACAGAAGGGTCAGATGGCTCGCGGCGACCCGCAGTGCTTTTCCACGCTGCGCCTAACTCAACCGTCCCGGCTCGAAGTTCAAGAACGAGAACTCTGCTTGATAGCCTGCAGCCTTCGGGCTACAGGCGTACAGACCGCAATACACCGATTTCATTGCAGGCCGTTCGAGCAGGCGTGCCATTCGAATCTGTTCCCACTTCTGACCGTTGAACGAGGTGTCGACGATGTAGTCACTGTCTTCTGCCCTGATTCGGAACCAAACGGTACGTTGCTCCGCAGCGATTGGCTGTGTCGACCAGTCCGAATACTGGCCGTTTGTGACGACTGCGCCCAAACGACTGGAGCCCACGGGCTCGAACTCGACTGAAGTCTTGAGCCAGCAGGCGGACGACACCCGCACCATGAGGCCAGCTTGGTCGTACTGGTGCAGCGGCTTCGACGTGACCTTGGTCGTCAGCACAAAGTCACCCACAGCCTCAAGGAACAGCAAATGTCCGTTTTCGACCTCGAAACCATAGTGAGTTCGTTGCCAGAAGTCGGTCTTTGAATCCGGGTTGACCTGAAGGCACTTTGCGGAATTGTCTACCCGCCAACTCGCGGGTTCGCGGCGCCAGCTCAGCCTCGGGTTCAAACACGGCTGGGAGAAGTCTTCGAAAAGCGGCAAGTCATTCATGAGGGAAGCTCGGATTGCGTTGAAGGCAGGCCATCTAACCAAGGGTAAGGCTTCACCGCGGGCTACCGACATTGAGCATCACTACGCCGCCAACCACGCAAACTAGGCCAAGCGCTTTGACGGCACCCAACTGCTCTCCAAAGAGCGCGACTCCTACGAGAGCCGTGGCAGCGGTGCCGCTTCCGGCCCAGACTGCATAGGTAATTCCCATGTCGAGATGACGCATGGCGACCGCCATGAGCCAGATTGCAAGTGCATAACAAGTGGCAGCAGCGCCGGACGGGAGAACCTTCGAAAACCCATCGGAGTACTTTAGCGCGACAGTGCCAACGACTTCCGCGACGACGCTCGCTGCGACGAGTAACCAGGCCGAAAAGCTTGGATTCATGAGGCACCTCGGCCGAACTTGCTCGCTTGCCACTTGTACCGAGTGACACGAGCAGTGCGGGGGAGCGGTACCTACAACAACTGAACAGTGTAGCAAGGCACAGTCAGACCAATGTTGAGTCGGAACAGCAGTAGCGTGCACCCGGGACAGAGCAATGCGTTTGACGGTCCGCTCTTTCGCCTTCCATCAGACCGCATTGGGTCGGCCTGCGCCGGTCAGGCGCGCGATCTCACCGCCGGGAAGCTGACCAGCAGCTTGAGCCACTGGATAGCTGACGTCCACGGCCGGCAGTGGTCGACCCGTTGCGGTCATAGCCTCCGCATTAGGCAATGGCCGAAGTGCAGCGTTTGCTGCCGGTGGCCGCTGGCGAGCGTACTCACCCCACATGGCGCCAAGGAGTCTCTCGGCCTGACGACAGCGCTGGTCGCGACGAAGGGTTTACGGGGTACTGCCGTCGTCGGCCTTCCTGATGCCATTCACGCCGCGCCAATGACGGCTTCCATTCCGCTCGAACTCGCGGTCACGACCCTGATGCGACCGTCGCATACCGCCCCAT
The DNA here is from genome assembly GCF_005403045.1 of Pseudaquabacterium pictum. Lineage (GTDB taxonomy): Bacteria > Pseudomonadota > Gammaproteobacteria > Burkholderiales > Burkholderiaceae_C > Pseudaquabacterium > Pseudaquabacterium pictum. Next base: position 555,073 of record NZ_BJCL01000003.1, on the reverse strand, counting down.
AACGGTCATCTGTTAAAGTAATGAGGGAAATCCAGACTGGATTCTTAACTCTCGCATAAATCTGCGGCATCGACTGTTAACAGGATGCACCTATGAACGACCAAACCTCTACCGTATTGCGCACCGAGCACACTGGGCTGACTGTCGCGTCGATCAATGGCGTACTTGATTTCTGGACTGAGGTCCTCGGCTTTCAACTCGTGTACCGCAAAGAGCTTGGCGGTGGGCACGCGATGGAACAAGTGGTCGGGGTGTCGGGGGCTTATTTAAGAAACGCTCTCCTAGAGGGTCCCGATGGATATAGAGTTGAGCTGATTGAGTACGATTCGCCGGAAGACCGCGTGATTTTGAAACAACGTCCATGCGACGTCGGTTCGGCTCATTTGACGTTTGCCGTGACCGATCTTCGCGCAATGCTGAATCGCATGGCACCTTATGGATGGACGGCAACCGGCGAACCGCAAACTGCGCCTAGCGGAACAATCATGGTCTACACCCGAGGACCTGACGGCCACACCATAGAACTTATGCAACATCCGGAGTGAACTGCCTGTCAGTGAATACTTTATCTTGGTTGCTATCTGGTAGACGTAAGGCGGAGAATAGCTTCGGCATCAGCTGGGCGGTGCATCATCGGTGTGAGGTTTTAATGGGTGATTACTTGAGCGACCGGTTTTGGCCGACTGCTGGAGGCCACGAACGGCCGCTTCGGAGCAGCGAAGCTTGAGATGCCAGCGCCGAGCATCGGGCAGCTTTGGAGAAGGCTGACGGGCAGGTATGGGTCGTCCACTGCCGACCACGGGTGTCGGCTATCCGGTGGCTCACCTTGGGAGTCAGCTTTCCGGCGGTGAGCTCGCGCGGTCGACCGGCGCTGGCCGACCCGTTGCTGCCCGTGGCTGACTTCGTAGCGAGCGACCGGTCAACCCCGGTAACTGACGTTGGTCGACACCGCCCAGCTCCCCCGGAGACGGCGACAGCGGTCATTCGGGGCGGCCCTCATGCGCCAGGCATGAGATCGCGGCTGAAAGTCTGCATCCGAAGATTGCGTACTTACACTGCCGCCCTGCAGGTCGGCTTCGCCGCGGGCCGTTGCCCAGACTTCATCGCCATCGGCAGCGCACTGGCGAACGAACTCCAGCCCAAGGCCGCGGGACGCGCCGATGATGGGAGTCGTTGGCATGCGCGCACTGTGGCACCAGCCCCGCGCGCACGCCAATGAGATTCCCGGTCAGCGCGATAACCGGCGAGGCATGCGCTCCGTCTCTGTCAGGCAGCCCGCCGTGCCCAGGCCAGCCTCATGCCGGCATTTCGAGACCCCGGATCCGGGCCACTCGCGCAGGCAGCCCGGTGAACGCAAAGTCCACCTCCGGCGCCAGCCCGCTGACGATGCGCGCAATGCTCTTGCCCGAGCCGCAGGCGTGGGTCCAGCCCAGCGTGCCGTGACCGGTGTTCAGGTAGAGGTTGCCGATCTTCGAGCGGCCAATGATCGGCACGTTGGATGGCGTGGCCGGCCGCAACCCGGTCCAGAACTGGGCTTGTTCGGTGTCGCCAGCGCCAGGAAACAGTTCCTCGGTCCGGCGCACGATCGCCTCGCAACGCACGCGGTTCAGGTCGCGGTCGTAGCCGTTGAGCTCGGCCGTGCCGGCGATGCGCAGGCGGTCGCCCAGGCGCGAGAAGACGAGCTTGTATTCGTCGTCGGTCAACGACACCTGATGCGCCATCGACGCATCCTTGACCGGCATCGTCACCGAGTAGCCCTTGGCCGGGTAGATCGGCAAACGGATGCCCAGCGGCGCGGCAAGCAGCGGGCTCAGGCTCCCCATGGCCAGCACATAGGCATCGCCGCGCACGCGCTGGAACCGGCCTTCGGCGTCGGTGGCCTCGACATGGTCGATCTGGCCACCGGCCTCGCGCAGCGCCGTCACGGTGTGGCTCATCAGGAACTGCACGCCGTCGGCGCGGCAGCGGGCCACCAGTTCGCGGGCAAAGCGGTTGGCGTCGCCAGATTCGTCCTCGGCGGTGTAGGTGGCACCGGCCAGCTGCGGGCGGATGTGGCGCAGCGCCGGCTCCAGCGCCACGGCCTCGTCAGCCGAGATCACCCGCCGGTCGCAGCCGAGCGCGCGCATCTGCGCAGCCGGCGCTTCGGCGCCGTCGAATTCCTTCTGGCTGGTGTAGAAGTGCAGGATGCCCTGGGTGCGCTGGTCGTAGTCGATGCCGATGTCGCGGCGCAGGGCCTGCAGCATGTCGCGGCTGTAGGTGCCCAGGCGCACGATCTGTTCGATGTTGTGGCGGGTGCGCGCCGGCGTGCATTCACGCAGGAACTGCAAGCCCCACAGCCACTGCCGCATGTCGGCACGGATGCGGAACAGCAGGGGCGCGTCTTCCTGCCCCAGCCACTGCAGCACCTTCAGCGGCGCGCTGGGGTTGGCCCAGGGTTCGGCATGGCTGACGGAGATCTGCCCGCCGTTGGCGAAGCTGGTTTCGGCGGCGGGCGTGGCCTGCCGGTCGATCACGGTGACGTCGTGGCCCTGCTGACGCAGGAAATAGGCCGAGGTGACGCCGAGCAGGCCGGCGCCGAGGACGATGACTTTCATTGAGATCTCCAAAGGGACAGGAATCCTCAAGGCGTGGCCCTGCGGTGTGCCGCTCCCCCTGTCCTTGGTACCTGAGAGATTCAGCCCCGGTCATCAACTGGGGCCTTGCTCCTTCGGTGCGTCACGGTCGTGACGGCTCTCCAGACGGCGATGGTGGTGTGCAGTACGGGACCTGAGCGTTCATGGGAGATTGCGCCTTCGGTGGCTCCGGCCATGGCCGGAGCGCTCTCCTGCGGGGTTCCAGCGTCTATCGTTGTTCGACAGGTTCCTTCGCAGCCAGAAACCGTTCTGCCAACAGCACCCAGTAGGCGCTTCCAGCAGCGATGTTCTCGTCGTTGAAGTCGTAGCCGGGGTTGTGCACCATGCAGCCGCCCGCGCCCGGACTGCCATCAGTGCCATTGCCGATCAGCAGATAGCTGCCTGGCACGCGCTCCAGCATGAACGCGAAGTCCTCGCTGCCGGTGAGCGGCGGTCCCTGCGGTGTCACCCGTTCGGCACCCACCAGTTCCGTGGCCACCTCCCGTGCAAACGCGGTTTCGACGGGCGTGTTGACCAGCACCGCGTAGCCCGGCCGCCAGTCGATCTGTGCCTGCACGTCGAAGCTCTCGGCCTGTGCCGCGACCACCGCTTTCACGCGGCGCTCGACCGTGGCGCGCACGGCGCGGTCGAGCGCACGCACGCTGAGCTCCAGCGTGGCGCTGGCGGGGATCACGTTGTTCGCCTTGCCGCTGTGCAACGCGCCCACGGTCACCACCGCCGCCTGCAGCGGGTCGATGTTGCGCGCCACGATGGTCTGCAGCGCCATGACGATGCTGGCCGCGGCGACGATGGGGTCGGCTGCCTGGTGTGGCATGGCTCCATGCCCGCCTCGGCCGGTGATGGTGACGGTGGCATAGTCCGACGAGGCCATCGCGGCCCCGTCGCGCAGAACGAAGCGGCCCTGTTCAATGCCCGGCATGTTGTGCATGGCAAAGACGGCGTCGCAGGGAAAGCGTTCGAACAGGCCGTCGGCCATCATGCGCAGCGCACCGCCGCCACCTTCTTCAGCCGGCTGAAAGATCAGGTGCAGCGTGCCGTCGAAGGTGGCGTGCTCGGCCAGGTGCCGCGCCGCTGCCAGCAGCATGGCCGTGTGGCCGTCGTGCCCGCAGGCGTGCATCACGCCGGCATGCACGCTGGCCCAGCCGGCGCCGCTGGCTTCGTCGATCGGCAGGGCATCCATGTCGGCACGGATACCGAGCCGCCGGGGGCTGGTGCCGCGCACCAGCGTGCCGACCACGCCGGTGCCGCCGATGCCCCGATGCACCTCGTAGCCCCAGCCGGACAGCTTGTCGGCCACCAGGGCAGCAGTGCGGTGCTCCTCGAAGGCCAGCTCGGGGTGGCGGTGGATGTCCCGGCGCAGGCTGATGAACTCACCCGCTCGGGCGTTCAACGCATCCAGCAAGTAGGTCACGCCGGCCTCACTGCGGCTGCAGCTGGATCTGCTTGGCAATCGCGCGGTAGCGCGCCGTTTCGGCGTCGAAGAACCTGGCCGACTCGGCCAGCGTCATCGGCGCGGCAGCCAGCTGCGTCTGCGCTGCCAACTGCGTGCGCACCGTCGGGTCCTGCAGGGTCTTGCCGATGGCGGCATGCAGGCGCACGACGACATCTTCCGGCGTGCTCTTCGGCACCATGAACCCCGTCCAGATCTTGTACGAGAAGCCCTTCAGTGCCTGGCTCTCGCTGGCCGAAGGCACGTTCTTCAGCAGCTCCGAGCGCTGCGCGCCGAGCTGGCCGATCACCTTCAGCCGCCCCTGGTCAGCGAGCGCACCCATCGCAGCGCTGTAGACCAGCACGGCGAAGTCGACCTGGCCGCCGGCGATGTCCTGCAGCAGCGGCGCGTTGCCCTTGTAGGGCACATGCGACAGCTTGACGCCTGTCTGCGCCTGCACGTTCTCCAGGATCAGGTGGTAGAGCGAGCCGATGCCAACGCTGCCGTAGCTCAGCGGCCTGTCGGCCGACTTCCGGGCCAGCGCGATGAGTTCGTCGACGCTGGCCACGGGCAGGTCCTTGCGGGTCACGAAGACCATCACCGCGTCGGCCACCGGATGGACCAGGCGGAAGTCCTCTGTCTTCAGCTTCACTGCGGCATTGGCCAGCGGCGACAGGATCACCTCATTGGGTGAACCCTGAAAGATGTACTGGCCGTCCGCCGGTGCCGCCAGCACCTTCTGCGCGGCCAGGGCACCGCTGACGCCGCCGAGGTTTTCCACCAGCACCTGTTGCCCCAGCTCCTTGCCGAGCGGATTGAAGAAGATGCGTGCGATCGCGTCGGAAGGGCCGCCCGCCGGGTACGGGACCATCAGGTTGACCGGCTTGGACGGCCCGCCCTGCGCCAGGACTGCAGCGGCGCCAAGCAGCAAGCCGGCGAACAGGGTCATGGAGCGTTGGAACTGTCTCATGGCGAATCCTTTGTGCAGGTAGTGGGTACAGGGTGTAGATGCGCCAATGTAGGAAAGCAAACAAACAACGTCCAATGCATTGTGTGTGGCGATATGATGAGTTCAAAGCATGCTCATGTCTGGTTAACCCGATGACACTGGTCCAGCTTCGACACCTGATCTCCCTTGCGCAGAGCGGCTCGTTCACCAAGTCGGCCGAGTCGTTGTTCCTGACGCAACCTGCACTCAGCCGCAGCATCCGAGCCCTGGAAGACGAACTCGGGCAGCCGTTGTTCGACCGGGTGGGTAAGCGCAGCGTGCTCACGTCCTTCGGTGCCGACGCATTGCAGCGGGCGCGGCAGCTGGTGTTCGATGCCGAAGAGCTGGCCGGCAGCGGCCGGCAGATGTGCGAAGGCCGCTCGGGCACGGTGCGCATTGGCCTGGGCTCCGGGCCTGGCGCGATGCTGATGACGCCACTGCTGAAGACGATGGCGACATCACACCCGACGGTGCACGTCGACATCGCACGCGGTCACACCGACGTGCTGATCCGCCGCTTGCGCGAACGCGAGCTGGACGCGCTGGTCGTCGACGCGCGTTCGCTGGTGCCGGCTGCCGACCTGCGCGTGGCCAGCCTGGTCGAGATGCGCGGCGCCTTCATGGTGCGCGCAGACCACCCGCTCACCCGCTGGAAAGGCCACTTGCGCTTCGACGCGCTTCGCCAGTTTCCGATCGCCTCCACGCCGCTCAGCGACGAGGTGGCGCGCACGCTGGTCGAGCGCTACGGGCCCGGCGCGCACCCGTCCGAGTGCGTCACCCTGCGTTGTGAGGAGATTGCCAGCCTGGTCGAGGTGGTGCGCGACAGCGATGCGGTGCTGATCGCCATCCGTGCCGCGGCGCCAGACCTGGTGGAACTGGCGCTGAAACCCGCGATGGGCGCCACGGCGCGCTTCGGCATCGTCACGCTGGCCCGCCGGGCTGAGCCGCCTGGCCTGCCGATTGTGCGAAAGCTGGTCGCCGACCTGATGCGTGAACAGCCCTGAAGGCAGCGCATCGACCGGATGAGGCTGTGCGCGGTGGCAAGCGTCCCGCCACGCAGGTGGCTCGGGACGAGGCATCAGGTCGTTGCAAGGCAACCCGAGCGTCACCGCCGCTCGCGGTCCGCGGCGTCGGCCACCGCCAGCGCCGTCATGTTGACCACCCGCCGCATGGTGGCCGACGGCGTGAGGATGTGCACCGGCGCGGCGGCCCCCAGCAGGATGGGGCCGATGGTCACGCCCTGGCTGGCGGTGACCTTGAGCACGTTGAACAGGATGTTGGCTGCGTCCAGGTTGGGGCAGACCAGCAGATTGGCCGCACCGCTGAGGCTGCTGTCGGCCAGCGCGCCGGCGCGGATCACCTCCGACAGCGCCGCGTCGCCCTGCAGCTCACCGTCGCACATGATGTCGGGCGCGCGCTGCACGAACAGGTTGCGGGCCGCGCGCATGCGCCGGGCCGACTCACGTTGCGAGCTGCCGTACATCGAATGCGACAGGAATGCCACCTTGGCCGGCATGCCGAAGCGCTGCACCTCGTGTGCAGCCATCAGGCCGATGTCGGCCAGTTCCTCGGCACTGGGCGCCTCGTTGACGAAGGTGTCGGTGATGAACAGCGTGTGCTCGGGCAGCATCACCGCGTTCATCGCGGCCATGGTGCGGGCGTCGGGCCGCTGGCCGATGACGGCGCGCACATGGTCCAGGTGCTGGTCGTAGCGGCCCACCAGGCCGCACAGCATGGCATCGGCCTCGCCGCGCTTGAGCATCAGGCAGGCAATCAATGTGTTGCTGCGCCGCACCGCCGCTTTGGCCGCCTCGGGCGACACGCCGTCGCGCCCCATCAGCGCGTGGTACGCCTCCCAGTAGGCGCGGAAGCGCGGATCGTTCTCGGGGTCGCACACTTCGAAGTGCACGCCGCGCTGCAGGCGCAGACCGGCGCGGGCGATGCGCATGTCGATCACCGCCGGCCGGCCCACCAGGATGGGCTGGGCCAGGCCTTCGTCCAGCACCACCTGCACCGCACGCAGCACACGTTCGTCTTCGCCTTCGGCATACACCACGCGGGCGGCATGGGTGGCGTTGGCCGACTTGGCGGCGGCAAACACCGGCCGCATCACCATGCCGGTCTGGTAGACGAAGCGGGTGAGCTGCTGGCGGTAGGCGTCCAGGTCGGCGATGGGCCGGGTGGCCACGCCGCTCTCGGCAGCGGCCTGGGCCACCGCGGGGGCGATGCGCAGGATCAGCCGCACGTCGAAGGGCTTGGGGATGATGTAGTCGGGGCCGAAGCGCAGCTCTTGCCCGGCATAGGCGGCGGCCACTTCGTCGCTGGTCTCGGCCTTGGCCAGCGCGGCGATCTCGCGCACGCAGGCCAGCTTCATCGCCTCGTTGATGGTGGTGGCGCCACAGTCGAGCGCGCCGCGGAAGATGTACGGGAAGCACAGGACGTTGTTGACCTGGTTCGGGTAGTCGCTGCGGCCGGTGGCCATGATGCAGTCGGGCCGGGCGGCCTTGGCCAGCTCGGGCCGGATCTCGGGCTCGGGGTTGGCCAGCGCCAGGATGATGGGCTGGCTGGCCATGGTGGCCACCATCTCGCCCGTCAACACGCCCGCGGCGCTGCAGCCCAGGAACACATCGGCCCCGCGCACCACCTCGGCCAGGGTCTTCTGGTCGGTCTTCTGACAGTACCGCTGCTTGCTCTCGTCGAGCTTGTCGCCGCGGCCCTCGCGGATGACGCCCTTGCTGTCGACGACGAAGATGTTGGCCGGCTTCACGCCCAGGCCCACCATCAGGTCCAGGCAGGCGATGGCAGCCGCGCCCGCGCCCGAGACCACCATCTTCACTGCGCCGATGGGCTTGCCCACCAGTTCCAGCGCATTGATCAGCGCGGCCGACGAGATGATGGCCGTGCCGTGCTGGTCGTCGTGGAAGACGGGGATCTTCAGCCGCTCACGCAGCTTGCGCTCGATCAGGAAGCACTCGGGCGCCTTGATGTCTTCGAGGTTGATGCCGCCCAGCGTGGGCTCCAGCGCGGCGATGATGTCCACCAGCTTGTCGGGGTCGCGCTCGGCCAGTTCGATGTCGAAGACGTCGATGCCGGCGAACTTCTTGAACAAACAGCCCTTGCCCTCCATCACGGGCTTGGCGGCCAGGGGGCCGATGTCGCCCAGGCCCAGCACGGCCGTGCCGTTGGTGATCACGCCCACCAGGTTGCTGCGGCTGGTGTACTCGGCCGCCAGGCTGGGGTCGGCGGCGATGTCCAGGCAGGGGTAGGCCACGCCGGGTGAATAGGCCAGGCTCAGGTCGCGCTGGTTGGACAGTGGCTTGGTCGGCGTGACCGACACCTTGCCGCGCGTGGGGCCACGGTGGTATTCACGCGCGGCATCGCGCAGGGCTTGTTCGGCAGCAGAGAGGGATTGGGGCATGTGTCTGGTGGCTCCGTCGATCAGGCTGCGGCCAGGCCGAGCAGTCGCCGCGCCTGCGCGGCGGTGGCGACCGGGCGGCCATGCTCGGCGCAAAGCTGCGCCACCTGGCGCACCAGCGCGGCGTTCGACGGTGCCAGCGTGTCGCGATCCAGGCGCACGTTGTCCTCCATGCCGGTTCGGCAGTGGCCGCCCAGTTCCAGCGACCAGCGCGCCAGCGTCAGCTGGTCCCGGCCGATGCCGGCGCCGGTCCAGGTGGCGTCGGGGGCCAGGCGCTGGAGCGTGCGCACGTAGAACTCCAGCACCTCGCGGTCAACCGGCATCGCGTTGCGGATGCCCATCACGAACTGCACATGCAGCGGACCGCGAATGAAACCCCGCTGCTGCAGGCTGGCGGCCTGGAAGATCATCGACAGGTCGAAGGCCTCGACCTCGGGCTTGATGCCGTGTTCACGCATCTCGGTGGCCAGCCACTCGACCAGGTCGGGGCTGTTGTCGTAGACGCGGGTCGGGAAGTTGACCGAGCCGGTGGCCAGCGAGCCCATGTCTGGCTTCAACAGCAGGTGCGCGCCGCGTTCGCGGCCGGCGCCGGAACGGCCGCCGGTCGAGAACTGCACGATCATGCCCGGGCAGTGCTTGCGGATGCCGTCGAACACCTGGGCAAAGCGCTCGGGCGACGAGGTGGCGGTGCCGTCGTCATTGCGCACATGCAGGTGCACCAGCGTCGCGCCGGCCTCGAAGGCCTCGTGCGTGGATTCGATCTGCTCGGCAACGGTGATCGGCACGGCCGGGTTGTCGCGCTTCTGCGGCAGCGAGCCGGTGATGGCGACGGTGATGATGCAGGGTTGGGTCATGGTGGTGGTCTTTCGTGGGCTGCCGCTCCGCGCGGGCGCGGCACCGTAGGCGGGGTTCAGCGCTGCAGCGCGCTCAGCACGGCCAGGCTCATCGCCTTCACCGCGGTCTTGATCGAGGGCTCGGGCACCGGCGCGAAGAAGGGCGAGTGGTTGCCCGGCACCGGCTTGCCGCCCGGCTGGCGCGCCGCCTCGACATCTTTCGGGTCGAGCACACCGACCAGGAAGAACATCGAAGGCACGCCGGCGCTGCCAAACTCGGCGAAGTCCTCGCTGGGCGTGATCGGCGGCATGCGCTTGACCTGGGCGCCGAAGGCGGCCTTCAGCACCGTCTCGGCCCGCTCGACCAGCCGCGCGTCGTTGACCGTGGCGTCACCGCCAGGCGTGATGGTGAGCTTCGGCTCGGGCGCGCCGGCCATCGTGGCGGTGGCCAGCGCGGTGCGCCGCAGGCCGTCACGCAGCTTGGTGCGCACCGCTGGGTCGTAGCTGCGTAGCGTGCCGCGCAGCAACGCGCTGTCAGGAATGATATTGCCGCTGGTGCCGCCCTGGATCGCGCCGACGCTGAGCACGCCGAACTGGAACGGGTCCTTCTCGCGGCTGACCACGCCCTGCACGTCGACGACGAAGCGTGACGCCATCAGCAGCGGGTCGATCGACTTGTCGGGTGCCGATCCGTGGGCGCCGCGACCGTTGAAAGTCAGTTCGAAGGCGTCGGCGTTCGACGTCACCGCGCCGACGTTGAAGCCGATCTCGCCATGTGCCATCGGCCAGGTGTGCAGTGCAAAGGCGAAGTCCGGCTTGCCGAAGCGCTGGAACAGGCCGTCGGCCAGCATCGCCTTGGCACCCCCCAGCAGTTCCTCGGCAGGCTGGGCGATGAACATCAGCGTGCCCTGCCAACGGTCCTTCAGGGCCGCCAGCGTCAGCGCGGTGCCGACCCAGCCGGCCATGTGCAGGTCATGCCCACAGCTGTGCGCGACGAAGGTCTGGCGGCCCAGGTGGTCCACCTGCACGTGGCTGGCGTAGGGCAGCCCGGTCTTCTCCTCCATCGGCAGGGCATCCATGTCGGTGCGCACCAGGATGGTCGGCCCGGGGCCGTTGCGCAGCAGGGCCACGAGGCCGGTGCGGCCGACCTGCTCGGTCACGGTGAAACCAGCGGCGCGCATGGCGGCGGCCAGCTTCGCGGCGGTCTGCACCTCCTGGAAGCCCAGTTCGGGATGGGCATGCAGGTCCTGGTACAGCTGCTCCAGCCCGGGGTAGTGGCGTGCCACCTGAGCATCGATGGCCGGCGCCAGGGCATGAGGCTGGGCCTGCGCGGCGCCGGCCGGAACCCAGGCGGCCTGCAGCGTCATCAAGGTCGGGGCCAGCGCGCGGGCCAGTCGGCCGCTGGGACGGAACAGCATGCGCAAGGTGCGAAGGGCAATCATGGTGCGGACCTGCCAGACTCTCAATCCGCCCCGCCGCCGGCAGCGGCGAGCGGCGCGACGCCGGCCGCATCGGCGTTGCGCACGGCCGTGGCCTGCACCGTCGCCGAGCGGTCGTGCTGGATCATCGCCACCGCCAGCGCAGCGAGCGCGGCAGGGATGGCGATGGCGACGAAGTTCAGCTGCAGCGGCAGGGCCATCGCCACCAGCATGCCGATCACGATCGGCGCCAGGATCGCGCCGCTGCGGCCCACGCCGGAGGCAAAGCCAATGCCTGTGGAGCGGATTGCCATCGGGTAGAACTGGCCGGCGTAGGCATAGGTGACGATCTGCGTGCCAATGGTCGATGCACCCGCCAGGCCGACGACCACGAACAGCGCGTCGGTGGGCATTGGCACGCCCAGCAGCGTGATCGACACCGCCGCCAGCAGGTACATCGAGAACAGCACCCACTTGATGTTGAAGCGGTCGGCCAGCCAGCCGCCGCCGATAGCGCCCAGCATGCCGCCGAAATTCAGCGTCAGCACGAAGGTGAGTGCCGAGCCCAGCGTGTAGCCGGCGCCGGCCATCAGCTTGGTCAGCCACGAGCTGAGCGCGTAGACCATGAACAGGCACATGAAGAACGCGACCCAGAACATCACGGTGCTGAAGCCGCGGCCGTCTTGGAACAGGTGGCGCACGGGTGCGCTGGCGGCCTGCTCGACCGGTGGCAGCACGAAGCGGTCGGCGGCGGTGGGCTGCAGACGCGGGTCCAGCTTGCCGAGGATGGCCTTCAGCTCGTCATGGCGGCCACGCTTCAGCAGGAAGGGCATGGACTCGGGCAGCGACTTCAGGATGAACGGGATCAGCAGCACCGGCAGCGCCGCAGCCAGGAAGACCGACTGCCAGCCGTGGCTCTCGATCAGGCCCTTGCCCAGCACGGCAGCCAGCATGCCACCCACCGCGTAGCCGCTGAACATCAGCGTGACGAGGGTGGCGCGCAGGCGGCGCGGCGAATACTCGGTCATCTGCGCCACGACGTTGGGCATGACGCCGCCGATGCCCAGGCCGGCCAGGAAGCGGGTGACGCTGAACCACACCGGATCGTTGGTGAGGCCCGCTGCGGCCGTGAAGATGCTGAACAGCGCGATGCAGATCGCGATCGCCCAACGGCGGCCGATGCGGTCGGCGATGGTGCCGAGGAAGATGGCACCGAACATCATGCCGAACAGGGCTGAGCTGACCATGAAGCCGGCCTGGGTCGGGTCCACGCCCATCTGCTTCATGATAGACGGCAGGGCGATACCGGCCACCGCCAGGTCATAGCCGTCGAAGATGATGATCAGGGCGCACCAGAACAGCACGAGGCCGTGGTAGCGGGTGAAGGGGGCCTCGTCGGCCACCTTGTGAAGGTCGATCTGTCGCATGGGTCTCTCTCCGGGAACTGTGTGTTGTGTGGTCTGGATGCGGCTGGGCTGGCGCGGGGTCAACCCAGGTCGCCGCCGCCCACCGGCAAGGTGACGCCGGTGATATAGCTGGCCTCGTCCGAGGCGAGGAACAGGATCGCGCCGGCCTGCTCGTCGATCGTTCCGTAGCGCTTCATCAGGCTGGACTGCACCGTCTGGTCGACGATCTGCTGATACCAGGCTTTCTCCTGCGAAGTGGGCTGCTCGGTGTTGCGCGGGATGCGCCGTGGCGGCGCCTCGGTGCCGCCAGGGGCGGTGGCGTTGACGCGGATGCCACGCTCGGCGTTCTCGAAGGCGAGGCAGGCGGTCAGCGCATTGACGCCGCCCTTGGCCGCGCCATAGGGCACGCGGTTGACGCCGCGGGTGGCGATCGACGAGACGTTGACGATCGCACCACCGCCCTGTTGGAGCATGTAGGGCAGCGCCGCATGGCAGCACCACAGCGTGGGGAACAGCGAGCGCCGTACCTCGGCCTCGATCTCGTGTTCACGGTAGTGCTCGAAGGGCTTGGCCCAGATCGTGCCGCCGACGTTGTTGACCAGGATGTCGAGCCGGCCGAAGCGTTCGGCCGTGGCCGCCATCACACGCTCAGCATCGGCGTTGCGCTCGAGGTCGGCGGCCAGCGTCAGCAGGCGCTCGGCGGCGCCGGGCAGCGTGGTCAGTTCATGGACGATCTCGGCGCGGTCCACCGCGGCCACGCGGCCGCCCTCGGCCAGCATGCGCTCGACGACGCGCCGGCCGATGCCCTGCGCCGCGCCGGTGACCACGGCCACCTTGTTGTTGAATCGTGCGGTCATGTTGGCTCCTCAGGCGCTGGCAGCGAACTTCTCGTGGTGGAAGTTCGCCGGTTTGACACCGCAGCCGCGGATGAACTGGCTCACGGCCTCGACCATCGGCGGCGGGCCGCACAGGTAGATGTCGACGTCACCGTCGTTCAGGTGCGCCGGCGTGATGTGCTGGGTGACATAGCCCTTGTTTGGGTAGGCGCTGTCCGGGCTGGCCACGCAGGCGGCGAAACTGAAGTTCGGGATGCGGCGGGCAAAGTCAGCCAGCTTGTCCATGTCGACCAGGTCGGCATCGAGCGTGACGCCGTAGACCAGGTGGATCGGGTGCGGGCTGCCGCCGTCCCGGGCGATCTTCTCCAGCATGGCGGTGAACGGCGCCAGGCCGGTGCCGCCGGCCAGCAGCAGCAGCGGGCGCTGGATGTCACGCAGGTAGAAGGTGCCCAGCGGGCCGGTCAGCGTCATCGCATCGCCGGGCTGGGCGGTGCCTGTCAGCCAGCCGCTCATGCGGCCGCCCGGCACATTGCGGATCAGGAACGACACCATGCCGTCGTTCACCAACGAGCTGAACGAGTAGGCGCGCGTCTCGGTGCTGCCGGGCAACTGCAGGTTGACGTACTGGCCGGGCAGGAAGGCGAGCTTGTCCAGCGCAGGGGCCTGCAGCGTCAGCGCGATGGTGCTGGGCGACAGCTGGCGCACCGACTGCACGTTGGCTTGCACCGCCGCCTGCGGCGTGCGGCACACCGCCGATGAAGCGGGCACGGCCACCACGCAATCGCTCTGGGCGCGCATCTGGCAGGTCAGCACGAAGCCCTGCGCGGCTTCATCTTCGCTCAGCGCGTCCTCGATGTACTCGCCCATCTCGAAGCGGCCCGATTCGGCGCGGCACTTGCAGGTGCCGCAGGCGCCGTCGCGGCAGTCCAGCGGGATGTTGACGCCCTGGCGGTAGGCGGCATCCGCCACGGTCTCGCCGGCGTTGGCGGTGATGAAGCGGGTGACGCCGTCTTCGAAGCGGAAGGCAATCTGGTGGGTCACGGGGTGTCTCCTCCATGCGGCAGCGCGGCCCCGCTGTGCAGGGCCGCGTTCAACCGGGGTTAGATGTGGTACACGTCCAGGACGTGGTGGATGTAGTCGTTCTTCAGCACCACGTGCTTGCGCCGGATGAGCGGCGCACCGCTGCTCAGGTCCAGCGTGTAGTGGCTGGTGCCGAAGTAGCTGTCCACCGTCTGGTAGCGGTAGCTCAAGGTGTGCCAGTTGAAGCGCAGCGCGATCTGCTCGCCGTGCTGCGACACGATCTCGACGTTGTGGATGTTGTGGCCGGTGCGCGGCTCGGGCATGGAGGCTGCCGAACGCTCGGTCTTGATGCGGAAGACCCGGTCTTCCAGCCCGCCCTTGTTGGCGTAGTAGATCAGCGAGATCTCACGCTGCGGGTCGGTGGTGAGCTGGTCGTCGTCGTCCCACGACGGCATCCAGAAATCCACCGCCGGGTGGTACAGGGCCAGCCAGTCGTCCCACTGGCGGTCGTCCAGCAGCCGGGCTTCGCGGTACAGGAAGGCCTGCACTTGTTCGATGGTCATCATGGTGCGCTCCTTCGGTGCGGTCAGTGGTCGCATGCGTGCTGGTGGCCGCACACCGGGTGCTCGACGCCGACCGCTTCGCGGGCTTCCTCGGCGGCGACGGCGCGCTGCATCGTCTCCAGCCAATAGCCGTGCTGCACGGTGTAGAGGCCTTCGTCCTCGGTCTTCACGCCCGACAGCTTCGGGTTCAGGCCGATTTCCTTGGCGGCGGCATCGGGGCCCTGCACCCACTGCGTGGCACCGCGGCACATGTCGTTCCAGGGCAGCGCAATGCCGGCGTAGCCCTGCTGGCAGGCGCGGAACTCCTCCAGGTCGTCGGGCGTGGCCATGCCGGTGGCGTTGAAGAAGTCCTCGTACTGGCGGATGCGGCGGGCGCGCGCCTCGGGCGTCTCGCCCTTGGGCGCGATGCAGTAGATCGTGACCTCGGTCTTGTTCACGCTGATCGGCCGCAGCACGCGGATCTGCGAGCTGAACTGGTCCATCAGGTAGACGTTCGGGTACAGGCACAGGTTGCGCGAGTGGCCGATCATCCAGTCGGCCCGGGCCTGACCGAACTGCGCGGCCAGCTGGTCGCGGATCGGGTAGGCGGGCCGGTCTTCGGGGTTGGCCCACTTGGTCCAGAGCAGCATGTGGCCGTGCTCGAACGAGTAGAAGCCGCCGCCGTTCTTGGCCCAGCTGCCGGCGTCCATCGCTTTGATGGTGTCACCAGCCGCGGCCTGCTTGCGCTGGTTGGTCGTAGCCGCGTAGTTCCAGTGCACCGAGCTGACGTGGTAGCCGTCGGCGCCGTTCTCGGCCTGCAGTTTCCAGTTGCCGTCGAAGGTGTAGGTCGACGAGCCGCGCAGCACCTCCAGGCCCTCGGGCGACTGGTCGACGATCATGTCGATGATCTTGGTCGACTCGCCGAGGAACTCAGTCAGCGGCGGCACGTCGGGGTTGAGACTGCCGAACAGGAAGCCGCGGTAGCTCTCAAAGCGGGCGACCTTCTTCAGGTCGTGGCTGCCGTCCTTGTTGAAGTTGTCGGGGTAGCCGGCGCCGTTGGCGTCCTTCACCTTCAGCAGCTTGCCGCTGTTGTTGAAGGTCCAGCCGTGGAAGGTGCAAGTGAAGCTGGTCTTATTGCCCTTCTTGTGGCGGCACAGCGTGGCGCCGCGGTGCGAGCAGGCGTTGATGATCGCGTTCAGCTCGCCCGCCTTGTTGCGGGTGATCACGATCGGCTGGCGGCCGATCTGGGTGGTGAAGTAGTCGTTGGGGTTGGGGATCTGGCTCTCGTGGGCCAGGTAGATCCAGTTGCCCTCGAAGATGTGCTTCATCTCCAGGTCGAACAGGGCTTCGTCGGTGAAGGCGCTGCGGTGCAGGCGGTAGACGTGCCGGTCGGCGTCCTCCACCAGCATGCCAGCCAGCCGATTCTTGACGGCATCGAGGGATGCGGAAGTGCTCATGCGTGTCTCCATGCCCGCCACGCGGGCCACGTTGGGGCAAGGCTTCGCCCGGCCCGGGCGCGCAGGCGCCCGGACGGGGAGGCTCTTGGGGGGTGTGGGCGCCGCGCGGGGCGGCACGGGTGCCGGGGCATGCGCCCCGGGTGTCGGTCAGGCGGCGGCGCGCGGGCGGGCGAAGTCGGTCGCCGGTGCGCTGGCCTTCTCGGCGTGCAGCGTGAAGTCGAACCTGATCTCGTAGAACGGCTTGTCCACGCCCAGGTCGTTCATCGCCGCGCGGTCGGCATTGGTGTGCACCGGCGGCACCAGGCCGTCACGCGTGCCGAAAGCGAAGTCGTCCCACAGGTGCGGATCGTTCTCGATGTTGATCTGCGTGGTCAGCTTGCGGTGGCCCGGGGCGCTGACGAAGAAGTGGATGTGCGCCGGGCGGTGGCCATGGCGACCCAGTTGCTGCAGCAGGCGCTCGGTGGCGCCGCCCGGGGGGCAGCTGTAGCCCACCGGCATCACGCTGCGGAACTTGTAACGGCCCTGGGCGTCGGCGACGATGGTGCGGCGCAGGTTGAAGGCGCTCTGGGTCGTGTCGAAGTACGAGTAGCCGCCCTTGTCGTTGGCGTGCCAGACCTCGACCTGTGCCCCGGCCACCGGCTTGCCATCCGTGCCGCGCACCACGCCCTGCATCACCACCACCTCGCCGGCGGTCTGGCCGTCGTCGAGGCGGGCTTCACCCTGTGCAACCGGCGCGCCGGCCACGTACAGCGGGCCTTCGATGGTGCGCGGCGTGCCGCCCTGCAGGCCGGCCTTGGTTTCGGCCTCGTCCAGGCGCAGGTCCAGGAAGTGTTCCAGGCCGATGCCCGGGGCGATCAGGCCCAACTCGCCGTTGCGGCCGGCTTCGGCAAAGTAGTTCAGGCCGGACCAGAACTCTTCGGACGTGATGTCCAGGTCTTCGATGGCGATCATCAGGTCGCGCACCAGGCGGCGGGTGATGGCCTTGATGCGGGGGTTGCCCTCGCCGACCACGCCGGTGGTCTCGAAACGGTCCAGCAGCTGGTCGATGGTCTTGGTATCCATGGTTGTCTCCTCGGTAGGATGTGGGTGAAGAAAGGGGTAAGTGGGCAATCAGCGGTCGTCGTCGTGGATCGACGAAGGATGGCGGCACAGCGCCGTCACGGCGATCTGCATGTACGGGAACAGCGGCAGCGTCGACAGGATCTGGTGCAGTTCGTCGACGCTGGCCACGTCGAAGACACTGACATTGGCGTAGCGGCCGGCCACGCGCCACAGGTGGCGCCAGGTGCCGGCGCGCTGCAGGTCCTGGGCGCGCTCGCGCTCGGTCTTCTTCAGCGCGTCGGCGCGCTCGGCGGGCATGTCGTGCGGCAGGCGCACGTCCATCTGGACCTGGAACAGCATGGGTGTCTCCTCTGTGGGTGTGGGAAGGGGGCGCAGGCTCAGCGGTCGCGGCGCAGGCGCGCGACCTTCTCTTCGTCGATGTCGATGCCGAGGCCCGGCTTGACCGGTATCTGCAGCGAGTAGTCGCGGTAGAACAGCGGCTCGCGGAGGATCTCCTCGGTCAGCAGCAGCGGCCCAAACAGCTCGGTGCCCCAGGCCAGGTCGTGGAAGGTGGCAAACAGCTGGGCCGAGGCCATCGTGCCCACCGCGCCCTCGAGCATCGTGCCGCCGTACAGCGCAATGTTGGCGGCCTGGGCGATACCCGCCACCTGCGCCGCGCCGCGCAGCCCGCCCGACTGGTTGATCTTGACCGCGAAGATGTCGGCCGCGCCCAGGCTGGCCACCTCGAAGGCATCGCGCGCGCCGTGCAGCGCCTCGTCGGCCATCACCGGGATGATGTTGGCCTGGGTCAGGCGCTGCAGTCCCAGCTTGTCGCGGGCGACGATGGGCTGCTCGACCATATCGATGCCGGCATCGGCCAGCTGGCGCATGCCGTCCAGCGCCTGGGTCACCGACCAGGCCTGGTTGGCGTCGATGCGCACGCTGGCCACATCGCCCAGGGCGCGCTTGATCGCGGCCACATGGGCCACGTCGTCCTTCACTGAGCGCAGGCCGATCTTCAGCTTGAAGATGTTGTGGCGGCGCAGTTCCAGCACGCGCTGGGCTTCGGCGATGTCGCGCTGGGTGTCGCCGCTGGCCAGGGTCCAGGCCACCGGGATGCTGTCGCGCACCCGGCCGCCGAAGAGTTCGCTCAACGGCACGCCCAGGCGCCGGGCCTGGTTGTCGTACAGCGCCGTCTCCAGCGCGCACTTGGCAAACCGGTTGCCCTGGATGCGGCCGCTCACCGTGGCCATCAGGCGGGCCACGCCGCGTGGGTCCTGGCCCTTCAGCAGTGGCGCGACATAGGTGTCGAGGTTGGTCTTGATGCTCTCGGGGCTTTCCTCGCCATAGGCCAGGCCACCGATGGTGGTGCCTTCGCCCCAGCCGACGATGCCGTCGCTGGTGGCAATGCGCACCAGCACCAGCGTCTGGTGGTTCATCGTGGCGACAGACAGCTTGTGCGGCCGGATGGTGGGCACGTCGACCAGGATGGTCTCGACCGAGAGGATTTCCAGTTTGGAGGTCATGGGCGCAGGGTTTGCAGGCTGGACTGCTCGGGTGGTCGACCGTTGGGCCGGGGGGTTCGGAAAGACCGGGAGCCGGGGATTCCGGAGGTCTGGAATGGAGCGAATCGTAGAAACTCGCTGGCGCCACGTCCAAGACGCTTTTAGACTGATTCGATACTTTGAAGGTATGCAATGGAATTGCGACACCTGCGCTACTTCGTCGCCGTGGCTGATGAGCAGAGCTTCACCCGCGCGGCCGAGCGGCTGCACATCTCGCAGCCGCCGCTGAGCCGGCAGATCCAGGATCTGGAAGAGGAACTGGGGACGCCGCTGTTCGAACGCGGCTCACGCCCGCTGAAGCTGACCGAGCCCGGGCGCTTTTTTTACAGCCACGCCACGCGCTTGCTGGAACAGGCCGCCCAGGCGGCCCGGGCCACGCGCAGGGTGGCCCGCATGGAGCGACGGCTGGTGATCGGCTTCGTCGCGTCGACGATGTACGGCGCGCTGCCGCGCCTGGTGCGGTTGTTCCGCGCCGAGTTGCCGCAGGTGGAGATCGCGCTGGAAGAGATGTCGACGCTGGACCAGACCGAGGCCCTGAAGGCGGGCCGCATCGACGTGGGATTCGGCCGCGTGCGGCTGGACGATCCCAGCATCCAGCGCGAGGTGCTGCGCGAGGAACGCCTGGTGGTGGCGATACCTATTGAGCATAGCCTGGCAATTTCAGGCAAACCTATTATTATCGCGGCACTAGAGAGCTACGATATTCTGGTTTACCCGCGAAAGCCCAGGCCCAGCTATGCCGACCAGGTGTTGTCGCTGTTCCGCGACCAAGGCTTGCAGCCCGCAGCGGTGCACGAGGTGCAGGAAATCCAAACTGCGCTGGGCCTCGTGGCCTCCGGCATGGGCCTGTGCGTGGTGCCCACCGGCGTGAGCCGGTTGCGGCCCGATGAGGTGGTCTACCGCCCGCTGAGCGATCCGCAGGCTGTGTCGCCGATCATCATGAGCACGCGGATGCACGACCGCAACGAGGACATCGTGCTGCTGCGCGGGCTGATCGACCGGATCTACGCCGAGCATGCCGCGGCGCGGCAGCAGGCCGACATCGGCACACCCGCGTCGGTGGGCCTGGGCGGCGGTCCGAACGCGGACCTGTCGTTCTAACGCGCCGCGGCGTCGGCGGCTGCGGCCGTTGCGGCGGTCGGTCGCCGCCAGCCCAGCACCGCATGGGCGCCGCCACCGATCACCACGCCCCAAAACGCCGACCCCAGGCCCCACAGGCCCATGCCGCTGGCGGTGACGAGAAAGGTGACCATCGCCGCGTCGCGGTCGGCCGGGTCGCTGACCGCCGCTTGCACGTTGGCGGTGATCGCACCGACCAGCGCGAGCCCCGCCAGCACCGCAACGAAGGGTGCGGGCAGCACGGTGAACAGACCGATGATGCTGCCGGCCAGGCAACCGCCCAAGAGGAAGAAGGAGCCGCTGGCGATGCCGGCCACGTAGCGGCGCGCCGGGTCGGAGTGCGCATCGCGACCGGTGCAGAGTGCTGCCGTGATCGCGGCCAGCACGGTGGTGATGCCACCGAACGGCGCGGTGCACAGCGACGCCAGGCCGGTGGCCACCAGCACCGGCCGCGCCGGCGTGGTGTAGCCCGCGCCGCGCAGGATGGCCATGCCGGGCAGGAACTGGCCGGCCAGGCTGACCACCGCCAGCGGCAACGCCAGGCTCAGCGTCGAGGCCCAGCTCCACGCGGGTGCGGTGAAGACCGGGCGCGAGAACTCCAGCTGCAACACGCTCCAGTCGACACCTCCGCTGCCGGCGGCCAGTGCCAGGCCCAGCGCCAGCACGATCAGCAGGTGGTCGCGCGGCCAGAAGCGCCGCGCCACCAGCCAGCCGGCCACCATGCACAGCGTGGGCAGCGGCATCGCCTGCACCGCCTTGAAGGCGCCGGCGCCGAACTGGAACAGGATGCCGGCCATCATGCCGGCGCAGATGCCTCGCGGTATGCGTCGCATCAGCCAGTCGAAGCCGCCGCTCAGGCCCACCAGCAAGATGAGCACCGCAGCCGTGATGTACGCCCCCACGGCCTCGGCCAGCGACAGCCCGGGGAACAAGGTGATCAGCAGCGCCGTGCCGGGCGCCGACCAGGCGGTGACCACCGGCACCTTCAGCCACCAGCTCAGCACGATGCCGGAGACCGCTGCACCCATCGAAATGGCCCACACCCATGACGCCATCAGTTCCGGCCCCGCACCAGCGGCGCGACCAGCCTGGAAGAAGATCAGCAACGGACCGGCATACGAGATCAGCACGGCCAGGAAGCCGGCGGTGATGGCGGAGACGGACCAGTCGCGTCGGAGCATGGCGATTGCACTAGGTGGGGATGTGGAAACGCCTGCACGTAGTGGGCGTGGCCAGCGGGCAGCCAGCGCGAGCTCAAGCCGGCAGCGCGCTGCGCAACCAGTCGTCCAGCGCGTCGCGGAAGGCCTGCGGCTGCTCCAGCACGCTCAGGTGCGACGCATCGGGCAACACCACGAGGCGGGCGCCGGGGATGGCGTGCGCGATGGTGCGAGCCATCTCTGGCGGCGTACCCAGGTCCAGCGCGCCGGCGATCACCAGCGTCGGCAAGGTGATGCTTGGCAAGCGCGCGGTGGTGTCGATGCTGGCGATCGCATGGCAGCAGGCGATGTAGCCGGCGGCACTACAGCGCAGCACCCGGGCGCGCCAGTGCGCCAGCTTCTGTGGTTGTTCGGCGTGGAAGCCGGCATGGAACCAGCGCTGCAGCGCACCGTCGACAATGCTCTCCAGCCCGCCTTGCGTGATGCCGGCAATGCGCTGCGCCCAGCCGGCCTGGGCCTCGGCCGGGTAGCCCGAGGTGGTGTTGGCCAGCACCAGCGCGCGCACCTTGCCCGGATGGCGCAGCGCCAGTTCCTGACCGATCATGCCGCCCATCGACAGGCCGATCCACACCACCGGGCCCAGCGCCAGCTCGTCGATCAACCGTGCGGCGTCGTCGGCGAGGTCCGCCATCGTGTACGGGCCGACCGGCGCTTCGCTGCCGCCGTGGCCGCGCTGGTCATAGCGCACGACACGGGCATGCTGCGCCAGGTGGGCGGCCAAGTCATCCCACATCGTCATGTCGCAGCCCAGGGCATGCGACAGCACCAAGGTCAGGCGCGCTGCACCGCCGTCCAGCGGGCCCTGCACATCGTGGCGCAGGCGCGGCGCGCTGGAGGTCAGCCGGGGGTGCGCGGCAGATTGGTGCGCGGTGCCGGCCATCACACCCGCTCCAGCACGATCGCGATGCCCTGCCCTACGCCGACGCACATCGTGCACAGCGCGTAGCGGCCGCCATTGCGGTGCAACTGGTTCACTGCAGTGGTCACCAGCCGCGCACCGCTGGCGCCCAGCGGATGGCCCAGTGCGATGGCGCCGCCCCACGGGTTCACACGCGGATCGTCGTCGGGCAGGCCCAGCTCGCGCATCACCGCCAGGCCCTGGGCAGCAAAGGCCTCATTCAGCTCGATCACATCCATCTGTGCCAGCGACAGGCCGGTGAGTGCCAGCACCTTGCGCGTGGCCGGCACCGGGCCGATGCCCATGATGCGCGGCGCCACGCCGGCCGTGGCCATGCCGACCACACGGGCACGCGGCGTCAGGCCCTGGCGGGCGGCGCCCTGTTCCGACGCCAGCAGCAGCGCACAGGCGCCGTCGTTGACACCGGAGGCATTGCCAGCGGTCACGCTGCCATCAGGGCGCACCACTCCCTTCAGCTTCGCCAATGCGTCGATGCTGGTCTGCCGCGGATGTTCGTCCTTCGACACCACGAGCGCGTCGCCCTTCTTCTGGGCCACGGTCACCGGCGTGATCTCCGCGTCAAACCAGCCCGCCTCCTGTGCCGCCACCGCCTTCATCTGGCTGGCCAGGGCCATGCGGTCCTGGGCAGCGCGCTCGATGCCGAACTGCTGCGCCACGTTCTCGGCCGTTTCGGGCATCGCATCGACGCCGTACTGTTCCTTCATCAACTTGTTGACGAAGCGCCAGCCGATGGTGGTGTCATGGATCGCATTGCTGCGGCTGAAGGCCGATTCGGCCTTGGGTATCACGAACGGCGCACGGCTCATGCTCTCGACACCGCCGGCCACCATCAAGTCGGCTTCGCCGGCCTTGATCGCGCGGGCCGCCGTGCCGACGGCATCCATGCCCGATCCGCACAGCCTGTTGACGGTGCTGCCCGGCAGGCCCAGCGGCAGGCCGGCCAGCAGCAACGCCATGCGGGCAACGTTGCGGTTGTCTTCCCCCGCCTGGTTGGCGCAGCCGTAAATCACGTCGCTGACGGCCTCCCAGTCGAGCGATGCATGGCGCGAGTCCAAGGCACGCAGCGGCACGGCGCCGAGATCGTCGGTACGCACCGACGAGAGGCTGCCGCCATAGCGGCCGAAGGGCGTGCGCAGGGCATCGCAGATGAAAGCGTGTCGGGTCATGGGGTCTCCAGGAAATAGGTGCTGGCTCACGCGGCTTGCAGCGTGATGCCAGGGGTGAGTGACTGCAGCGTGTCCAGGCTCAGTCCCGGAGCCAAGTCGACCACGGTGGCATGGCCGCCGGCCAGGTCGATCACCGCCAAGTCGCTGTAGAGGCGGCTCACGCAGGCCAGGCCAGTCAGCGGATAGGTGCAGGCGGGCACCAGCTTGGCCTCGCCGCCCTTGGTCAGGTAGTCCATCATCACCAGCGTCTTCTTTGCACCGATGGCCAGGTCCATCGCGCCGCCGACCGCCGGGATGGCATCGGGTGCCCCTGTGTGCCAGTTGGCCAGGTCGCCAGCAGCCGACACCTGAAACGCGCCGAGCACGCAGATGTCGAGGTGGCCGCCGCGCATCATCGCGAAGCTGTCGGCGTGGTGGAAGAAGCAACCGCCGGGCAGCAGCGTGACCGGCTGCTTGCCAGCGTTGATGAGGTCATAGTCCTCGTCGCCGGATGCGGGCGCCGGGCCCATGCCGATCACGCCGTTCTCGGAGTGCAACACCACTTCCTTGTCGGCGCCGAGGTGGTTGGCCACCGCGGTGGGCAGGCCGATACCGAGGTTGACGACAGCTCCGTCGGGGATGTCTTGTGCCACGCGGCGGGCGATCTGGTCGCGGGTCCAGCGGGTGACGCCAGCCAAGGTCGAGGGATTCGGTGCGTTCATGGTGTGCTCCTCGGTCAGGCGGCCTGCTTGAAGCCGCCGGCGGTGGTGGCGACCCGATCGACCCGCACGAGGCGCTGCACGAACAGGCCGGGCGTGACCACGCTCTCCGGATCGAGCGCGCCGAGTTCGACGACCTCGTGCACGGTGGCGACAGTGACCTTGGCCGCCATCGCCATCACCGGTCCGAAGTTGCGCGCCGTCATGCGGTAGGTCAGGTTGCCCCAGCGGTCGCCCTTCTCGGCCCGAATCAGCGCGAAGTCACCATGGATGGGCGACTCGAGCACGAAGCCGCGTCCGTCGATCAGGCGGGTCTCCTTGCCCTTGGCCAATGTGGTGCCGTAGCCGGTGGGCGTGAAGAAGCCACCGATGCCGGCGCCTGCGGCGCGGATGCGCTCAGCCAGGTTGCCCTGCGGCACCAGTTCGAGTTCGATCTGCCCGGCGCGGTACAGCGCGTCAAAGTGGTGGCTGTCGGCCTGGCGCGGGAACGAGCAGATCATCTTGCGCACGCGCTTGAGCGCCAGCAACCGGGCCAGCCCGGTGTCGCCGTTACCCGCGTTGTTGTTGACGACTACCAGGTCGCGTGCGCCGGTGTCGATCAGCGCGTCGATCAGTTCGTGGGGTAGCCCGGCGGTGCCGAAGCCACCGATCATCACAGTGGCGCCGTCGCGCACATCGGCCAGCGCAGCCGCGGCGGAGGCAAGGGTCTTGTCGATCATGGAGGAGCCTGCGGACAGTGCGGGGTGGACGGCAGGCGCGCTGTCCCCACGCTACCGCCAAGTTGTAGTTTGTTCTATATACGAACATGTGTTCGTGTATAGAATTCATGAGGTGCGCAGCCTAAGCACCTCACCGCCCGCTGTCAAGGTGGCAGATGTGCAGCAGCGCGCTGCAGACGGAGGCCCGATGCCCAAGTTCGACCACGATCACGACCAAGATCCCGCCCCGCCCGCGACGGACCCACTGAAGCCTGGCGACGGCTACGTCCAGTCCTTCGCCCGGGGGCTGGAGGTGCTGCGCAGCTTCGGCGCGGAGGCGCCGGCGCAGACCCTCAGCGAGACCGCCGAGCGCGTGGGACTGACCCGCGCCGGCGCGCGCCGCATTCTGCTGACCTTGCAGACGCTGGGCTATGTCGAGCAGGACGGCCGCCAATTCCGCCTGACACCCAAGGTGCTGGAACTCGGCTTCGCCTATCTCAGCGCCCAGCCTTGGTGGCACCAGGCGCAGCCACTGATGGAGGAACTGACCCAGCAGACCCGCGAATCCACGTCGGCATCGGTGCTCGACGGCGACCAGATCGTCTACATGGTGCGGGTGCCGGCGCAGAAGATCATGTCGATCAACCTGGGCATCGGCTCGCGGCTGCCAGCGCACTGCACATCGATGGGCCGGGTGCTGCTAGCCAGCCTGGCCGAAGACGAGCGCACCCGCCGAGTGCAAGCCATGGACCTGCAGCCGCTGACGCCGAAGACGACCATCGACGCCGGCAAACTGCTGCGCACCTTGGCGCAGGTGCGCCGCCAGGGCTGGGCGCTGGTCAACGAGGAACTGGAACTGGGCCTGATGTCGCTGGCCGTGCCGCTGCGCGACCACGCCGGCCGGGTGGTGGCGGCCATCAATGTGAGCAGCCGGCCACAGCAGCAGTCGGCGGCCGAGATGCAGCGGCGCTACCTGCCGCTGTTGCAGGCGGTGGCCGAACGTCTGGGCAGTCTGCTGCCACACTGAATGCGTGCGAGCGCGTATCGAAGCCACGCCCACCTCGCGACCTGACAGCGATCGAGAAATCACATGCCGAATGCCTTGCCGTGGGCGCTATCCCAGACACAGTTTGCCGTGGAGGTCGTCGCCACCATTGCGTTCGCCCTGTCGGGTGTGATCGAAGGCGCCCGCAAGCGCCTCGACGCCGTGGGCATCTGCGTCGTGGCGGGACTGGCGGCCTTTGGCGGCGGCACCGTCCGTGACATCCTGCTGGACAGGCGCCCGCTGTTCTGGGTGCAGCACGCGGGATGGGTGTGGGTCCTGCTCGCGCTGTGCGTGGGCGCCATGCTCGTAATGCGCGCCAAGCATCTGGATCCAACGGCGCGGGCCATGCAGTGGCCCGATGCACTCGGACTCGGGTTGTTCACTGCGGTGGGCACACAAATCGCCATCGATGCACAGATGCCGGCCATCATTGCCGTGATCCTGGGCATGGTGACGGCGGTGTTCGGCGGCGTGTTGCGCGACATCGTCTGCAACGAGATTCCCAGAGCGTTCAGCGACCATCGGCCCTACGCCATCTGCTCATTCGCGGGCGGCTGGGTATTGGTTCTGGCACACGCCGCAGGCCTGTCGCAGTGGGGCGCCCTGCTGGCCGCTGCTGGCACAGCGACCGCGCTGCGCGTTGCTGCAGTTCTGCTGGATTGGCGCCTGCCGGCTTGGCAAGCCGGCACGGTTCGACGTGATTCGCCAATCGAACCGCCTGAGCGTTGATGGCGATTGCGGCCGGCAGCCCGCAGCGAATTGCAGCGCATGGCCATGGTGGCGGCAACCTGCGGCAGGCTGCTGCTGGCAAAATGAGTCAATGCATTGCAGATCGTCTGCAGTGTGCGCCATTCCACCGGTCCTATGCCTATGCCCATGCCCAAGCCACCCGCACTGCCAACATCCGGCGGCCAGTCGTCACAAGCAGATCCACAAGACAGCCGCGAAGCAGCCCGGATGGAGTTGGCCAACCGGTTGTTCTTTCGTTTGTACCAGTGCACCAACCTGCTGCACAAAACTGGCTCGCGCGCGGTCGAGAGCGAAGGCCTCACCACCCAGCAGTGGGCCGTTCTGGGCGCGCTCTCGCGGCCAGAGTCCGCGCCGGGCATGGGTGTGAATGAGCTGGCCCGCTATCTGATGGTCAGCCGGCAAAACCTGTCGGGCGTGCTCGGCCGCATGGAACGCGACGGCCACATCTGCGTGGAGCCCGACGAGAAGGATCGGCGGTCTCGCCTGATCCGCATGACCGACCATGGGCGCCACGTCTGGCTGGACCTGGCCAGGCCCAAGATCAATGCCTACTACGCCCAGGCACTCGACGAGTTCTCGCTCGGCGACATCACCCACACCCTGCACTACCTGCTGCGGCTGTTGGAGAACATGCAGCGCCTGGACCAGGGGCCGGACGGCGAGACCGCTGCGCTCTGAAACTCTCAGATCCGGCCGCACTTCGCCGGGCCGGCCTTCGGCACCGGCGCCATGTGCCCATGGCGTGCCTGCCCGTGAGCGCGGGGCCCAGCGCTTCCATCTGAAACATCCTGACGGAGGTGCGCCAATGGATTGGCGCATCACACCCACCTCCGTGAGGCTGCACTCCTAGCGTGGTCGACATAGGGTAAGCCCCAAAGAAAATTAATACGACAACCTATTGTCGTTTCGCATCGGATCTCCGCATAATGAGACAACACATTGACTCAATGCAATGACCGTTGCAGACGCACATGTCCTGCCGGTCCCAACCCAGGAGCTCGACATGCGCAATCTGAACGACAAGACAGTGGTGATCACAGGCGGCGGCGGTGGCATCGGCAGCGCCGCCTGCCGGCGCTTTGCGCACGAAGGCGCCAAGGTCGCCGTCTTCGACCTGAACCTGGAGGCTGCGCAGAAGGTGGCCTCCGGCATCCGCGAGGCAGGTGGCATCGCCCACGCCTTCCGCTGCGACATCACCGACCGCGCCGCGGTGGACCAGGCGGTGGCCGCCGCCGAGGCCGAGCTTGGCCCGATTGCCGTGCTGGTGAACAACGCCGGCTGGGATGTCTTCAAGCCGTTCGTCAAGACCGTGCCGGCCGAGTGGGACAAGCTGATCGCGATCAACCTGACCGGCGCGCTGCACATGCTGCACGCCGTGCTGCCCGGCATGGCCGAGCGTCGCTACGGCCGTATCGTGAATGTCGCGTCCGACGCCGCCCGCGGCGGTTCCTCCGGCGAAGCGGTTTATTCGGCCTGCAAGGGCGGCCTGGTGGCGCTGTCGAAGACCCTGGCGCGTGAACACGCCCGCCAGGGCATCACTGTCAACGTCGTCTGCCCCGGCCCGACCGAAACCGCGCTGCTTGCCGGTGTGGTCGAAGGCGCGCGGGACCCGGCCAAGCTGCTGGAAGCCTTCCGCAGCGCCATCCCGCTGGGCCGACTTGGCCAGCCGGACGACCTGGCCAGCGCACTGGCCTTCTTCGGCAGCGATGACGCGGGCTTCATCACCGGGCAGGTGATCTCGGTGTCGGGCGGTCTGACGATGCACGGTTGACCTCTCGGCGCTTCCCATCCCACACATCCCTGGAGACACCATGAAATTCGAAGACATCCTGTACGAAGTCCGCAACGGCGTGGCCTGGATCACGATCAACCGCCCGGACAAGATGAACGCGTTCCGCGGCACCACCTGCGACGAACTGATCAAGGCCTTGAACAAGGCAGGCTACGACCGCGAAGTGGGCTGCATCGTGCTGGCCGGCGCCGGCGAGAAGGCCTTCTGCACCGGCGGCGACCAATCGGCGCACGACGGCAACTACGACGGCCGCGGCACCATCGGCTTGCCGATGGAAGAGCTGCACACCGCCATCCGCGACGTGCCCAAGCCGGTGATCGCCCGGGTGCAGGGCTTTGCCATCGGCGGCGGCAACGTGCTCTGCACGATCTGCGACCTGACGATCTGCTCCGAGAAGGCCGTCTTCGGCCAGGTCGGCCCGAAGATGGGCTCGGTCGACCCAGGCTATGGCACCGCCTTCCTGGCCCGCGTGGTGGGTGAGAAGAAGGCGCGGGAGATCTGGTACCTGAACAAGCGCTACTCAGGCGCCGAGGCTGTGGCGATGGGTCTGGCAAACGTCTGCGTGCCGCACGAGCAGCTCGACGCCACGGTGCAGGAATGGGCCGAGACGATCTGCGAGCGCAGCCCCACCGCCATCGCGATTGCCAAACGCAGCTTCAACTGCGACACCGCGCACCAGAGCGGCATCGCCGGCATGGGCATGTACGCGCTGAAGCTGTACTACGACACCGAGGAGTCGCGCGAGGGGGTGAACGCGCTGAAGGACAAGCGCAAGCCTGACTTCAAGAAGTACGCCAAGTAAGCGTCCAGCCGGAGCGCCGCGATGAATCCGAACCCCTACATCGACAGCGACCTGCAGGCTCTTGCCGACAGTGTGCGCCGCTTCGCCACCGAGCGCGTGGCGCCTGGCTTCCTGGCCCGCGACAAGAGCCGCGACCTGGACCGTCAGCTGCTGGCCGAGATGGGCGAGCTCGGCTTCATCTGCCCGGAACTGCCCGAGCAGTTCGGCGGATTGGGCATGGGCTGCCTGGCCGCCGGCGTGATCCACGAGGAGATCGCCCGCGCCGACCTGAGCTTCTCATACCTGAACCTGCTGGCATCGCTGAACGCGCAGATCCTGTCCAAGTACGGCAACCCGGATGTCGTCGGCCCGTGGCTGAAGAAGCTGGTCGCCGGCAAGGCGATCTGCGCGATCGCGCTGACCGAGCCCCGCGGCGGGTCGGATGCGGCGAACCTGCGGCTGCGCATCGAACGCGATGGCGACCACTACGTGATCAACGGCGAAAAGACCTCGATCTCGGCCGCCGACCAGGCCGACATTTCGGTGGTCTTCGGACGCACCAGCACGCCGGAGTCTGGCGCCCACGGCGTGACTGCGCTGCTGGTGCCGATGGGCACGCCGGGCATCACGACCAACCGCTTTGACTGCCACGGCCAGCGCGCCATCGGCCGCGGCTCGATCTTCTTCGAGAACGTGCGCGTGCCTGCCACCCACCGCCTCGGCGACGAGAACAAGGGCTTCGTGCAGGTGATGCACGGCTTCGACTTCTCACGCTCGCTGATCGGCCTGCAGTGCCTGGCCGTCGCCCGGGTGGCGCTGGAGGAGACCTGGGCCTGGATCACGCAGCGGCAGGCGTTTGGTCAGCCACTGTCGGCCTTCCAGGGCGTGACGCATCCGCTGGCGCAGTTCGACACCGAGGTCGAGGGCGCACGCCTGCTGTGCCTGCAGGGCCTGTGGCTGAAAGACCGCGGCCTGCCGCACACCGCCGAAGCCGGCATGGCCAAGTGGTGGGGCCCGAAGCTGGCCTACGACGTGATCCACCAGTGCCTGCTCTGCTTCGGCCACGGCGGCTACGACCGCGGGCCGATGGAGCAGCGGCTGCGCGACGTGCTGGGCTTCCAGATCGGCGACGGCACGGCCCAGATCATGAAAACCATCATCGCCCGCACCCGCGCCGGGCGGCAGTTCGTGCCGGCCTGAAAACCGCGGCGTGCCCAGAGACCCGACCAGAACACACCAGGAGACAAACCATGGAATTCGACGCCGTTCTGCTGCCCCCGCGCCGTGCTGCCGCCGTCGCGCAGGGCCACTGGCTTGACCGCACGATCAACGACGAGTTGGACGGCTGCGTCGCCACCTGCCCCGACAAGCGCGCGCTGACTGCGCTGCAACTCGATGGCGACCAGGTCGCCCGCCTGACCTACCGCGAACTGGCCCGCCTGGCCGACCGCGTGGCCGTGGGCCTGGCCCGGCTGGGCGTGGGCCGCAATGACGTGGTGGCGATGCAGTTGCCGAACTGGTGGCAATTCACCGTCACCTACCTGGCCTGCTCGCGCATCGGTGCGGTGGTGAACCCGTTGATGCACATCTTCCGCGAGCGCGAGCTGTCGTTCATGCTGAAGCACGGTGCAGCCAAGGTGCTGATCGTGCCCAAGGTGTTTCGCAATTTCGACCATGAGGCGATGGCCAACGGCCTGCGCGCCAGCCTGCCCGAGCTGGAGCATGTCGTGGTGGTCGGCGGCACCGGCGCCAACAGCTACGAGGCTCTGCTGAGCGAACCGGCCTGGGAGAACGCGCCCGATGCGGCGCAGATCCTCCATGCCCACCGACCCGGCCCCGACGACATCACTCAGCTGATCTACACCTCGGGCACGACCGGCGAGCCCAAGGGCGTGATGCACACCGCCAACACGGTGATGGCCAACATTCGTCCCTATGCGGAGCGACTGCGCCTGGGCGCCGACGACGTGGTGCTGATGGCCTCGCCGATGGCCCACCAGACCGGCTTCATGTACGGCCTGATGATGCCGATCCTGCTGCGCGCCAGCGCGGTGCTGCAGGACACCTGGGAACCAGCACGCGCGGCCGCGCTGATCCGCTCCGAAGGCTGCAGCTTCACCATGGCGTCGACGCCCTTCCTGGCCGACCTGTCGCGGGTGGTGGCCGAGAGTGGCCAGGGCGTGCCCAGCCTGAAGACCTTCCTGTGTGCCGGCGCACCGATTCCCGGCCCGCTGGTGGAACAGGCGCGCCAGGTACTCGGCACGAAGATCGTTTCGGCCTGGGGCATGACAGAGAACGGCGCCGTCACGCTGATCAAGCTGGACGACGACGACGCGCTGGCGGCCACCACCGACGGCTGCCCGCTGCCCGGCGTCGAACTGTTGGTGGTCGACTTCGACGGCAACCCGGTGCCCGACGGCCAGCCCGGCAAGCTGCTGGTGCGCTCACCGTCGAACTTCGGCGGGTACCTGAAGCGTCCGCAACTCAACGGCGTGGATGGCGAAGGCTGGATGGACACCGGCGACGAGGCATACCTGACAGACGCGGGCTATGTGCGCATCAGCGGCCGCAGCAAGGACGTGATCATCCGTGGCGGCGAGAACGTGCCGGTCTTTGAGATCGAGGCCCTGCTCTACAAACATCCGGCGATCGCCCAGGTGGCAGTGGTGGCCGTGCCCGATGAGCGCCTGGGCGAACGCGGCTGCGCGGTGGTGGTGCCACGCCCCGGCCAGACCGTGACGTTGCCCGAACTGGTGCAGTTCCTCAAGGACCAGAAGGTGGCGCTGCAGTACATCCCCGAGCGCCTGCACCTGTGCGAGTCCATGCCCAGCACCCCATCGGGCAAGGTCCAGAAGTTCAAGTTGCGTGAGCAGGTGCGTGCGCTGGCTGCATCCGGCCAGCTCTGACCCCGGCGACGACCCACCACCCCAAGGAGACAACGATGACCCACATGACCCACCTCGCCCGCCGCTCGCTGATGGGCGCGGTTGCAGTCCTGGCGTTCGCCGCTTTGCCCGTTGCTGCGCAGACCCCCGCTTGGCCATCCAAGCCGGTGCGCATCGTTGTGGGCTTCGCGCCCGGCGGCACCACCGACGTGATGGCACGCACCCTGGCACAGGCCGCCACCGAGGCGCTGGGGCAGACCGTGCTCGTCGAGAACAAGCCGGGCGCCAGCGGCAACATCGCCGCGGGAGAAGTCGCCAAGGCAGCACCCGACGGCTACACCTTCCTGGTGGCGCCCACCTCGGTGGAAACCGCCAACCCCTCGTTGTTCAAGTCGCCCTTGCTGCCGTCGCGTGACCTGACGCCGGTGATGGGCATCGGCCGCACCCAGATGTACCTGATCGCCCGCCCGGGGCTGGAGGTCAAGGACGGCAAGCAGCTGGTGGCCATGGCCAAGGCGCAACCGGGCAAGCTGGCTTATGCGTCAGCAGGCACCGGTACCCCGCCCCATCTGGCGGGTGAGTTGTTCAAGCAGAGCGCCGGCGTGTTCATCACCCATGTGCCTTACCGCGGTGCAGCCCCGGCGCTGCAGGACGTGATGGCCAGCCAGGCCGACATCGCTTTCGACCCGGGCATCGCTTTCCCGCACATCAAGAGCGGGCGGGTCAAGCTGTTGGCTGTGGCCAGTGACAAGAAGTCGCCGTTCTTCCCCGATGTCCCGACCTATGCCGACCTGGGCATCAAGAACGCCGGCCTGGACATCTGGTTCGGCGTCTGGGCGCCGAACAACACACCGCCGGAGATCGTTGCCCGCCTGACCAGCGAGCTCAACAAGGCACTGGCCGCACCCGCGCTGAAGCAGCGCTTCGGTGATCTGGGCGCCGAGCCGACGCCGCTGGACAACGCCGCCTTCCGCAAGCTGTTGGCCGACGAGGGCAAGACGCTGGCCGCACTGATCAAGGATCGCAAGATCGTGGTCGAGTGACCGACACCGAACGCAGGTCACGCCGATGTCCAACGAGATCCTCACCGAAACCCACGGCCGCGTGGCGCTGGTCACGCTGAACCGCCCGGCTCAGCTGAACGCACTGAACGACGCGCTGATGGACGCCCTCGGCGCCGCCCTGCTGCGCTTCGATGCCGACGACGGCATCGGCGCCATCGTGATCACCGGCGGGCCGAAGGCCTTTGCGGCCGGAGCCGACATCGGCGCGATGGCGGACTGGTCTTGCATGGATGTGCACCGTGATCGCTTCATCACCCGCAACTGGGAGACGATCCGCCAAGTGCGCAAGCCGGTGCTGGCGGCCGTGGCGGGCTATGCGATGGGCGGCGGCTGCGAACTGGCGCTGGCCTGCGACATCGTGGTGGCGGCCGACTCTGCCCGCTTCGCACTGCCCGAGATCAAGCTGGCGATGCTGCCTGGCGCAGGCGGCACGCAGCGGCTTCCGCATGCGATCGGCAAGGCCAAGGCGATGGACATGTGCCTGTCGGCGCGCATGCTCGACGCACAGGAAGCCGACCGCTACGGGCTGGTCTCGCGCGTGGTGCCCGATGACCGGCTGCTCGACGACACGCTGGCGCTCGCGGCGCGCATTGCCGGCTACTCGCTGCCGGCACTGGTGGCCATCAAGGAGTCGGTCAACCGGGCCTGGGAGGGCACCCTCACCGAAGGCATCCTGTTCGAGCGCCGCGCCTTGTACACCCGCTTTGCCAGCGCCGATGCGCACGAGGGCATGCATGCCTTCCTGGCCAAGCGCACACCTGACTTCCAACACCGCTGAACCTTCCCATGGCGCTTGATCCCGAGTCCTTCGACATCCTGATCGCCACGGTTGAACGCTTCGTGCGCGACCGGCTGGTGCCCGCCGAGAACCACCTCGAGGAGTTCGACGAGGTGCCGGCCGACCTGGTCGCCGAGATGAAGGCCATGGGCCTGTTCGGCCTGACCGTGCCGGAGGAATACGGCGGCATCGGCCTGAGCGTGGCGCAGGAGGTGCAGGTCAACTTTCTGCTGGGCCAGACCGCGCCAGCCTTCCGCTCGGTGTTCGGTACCAACATCGGCATCGGCTCGCAGGGCATCCTGATCGACGGCACGCCAGCGCAAAAGGACGCCTGGCTGACACGGGTGGCCAGCGGCGAACTGGTGATGTCGTTCGCGCTGACCGAACCCGATGCCGGCACCGACGCCGCAGCGCTGAAGACCCGCGCCGTGCTGGACAGCGACCACTACATCCTCAACGGCAGCAAGCGATACATCACGAATGCGCCCCGCGCTGGCGCCTTCACGCTGATGGCACGCACCGGCGGGCCGGGAGCGGCCGGTGTCTCTGCCTTCATCGTGCCGGCCGACCTGCCCGGCATCACGCTGGGCAAGAAGGACCGCAAGATGGGCCAGCGGGGCACGATGACCTGCGACGTGGTGCTCACCGACGTGCGCGTGCCGGCGGCCAACATCATCGGCGGCGTGCCCGGCCAGGGCTTCAAGACGGCGATGAAGGTGCTGGACCGCGGCCGGCTCAATATCTCGGCCGTGGCCTGCGGCATGGCGCGGCGGGTGCTCGACGACTCGGCGCGCTATGCCCGCGAGCGCCGACAGTTCGGCAAGCCCATCGGCGAGTTCCAGCTGGTGCAAGGCATGTTGGCCGACAGCCAGGCCGAGCTGCTGGCCGGCTGGGCGCTGGTGCGCGAGGTGGCAACCCTGTACGACGCCAAGCCTGCAGGCCTGTCCGACCCCGACGTGTCGATGCGCGTGTCCTGCGCCAAGCTGTTCTGCACCGAGATGGCCGGCCGCGTGGCCGACCGCGGCGTGCAGGTGCACGGCGGCGCAGGCTACATCAACGAATACCCGGTCGAACGCTTCTACCGCGACGTGCGCCTGCTGCGTCTCTACGAAGGCACCAGCCAGGTCCAGCAACTGATCGTCGGGCGCGAGTTGCTGCGCCAGGCGTGATTCCTTCTCTCACCACCTTCGAGCACACCCATGGCCACTCTCCAAGCCGCCCGCTTCTCCTGGGAAGACCCGTTTCAGTTGGCCGACCAGCTGAGCGCCGATGAGCGCCAGATCCAGGACGCCGCCGCCACCTACTGCCGCGATCGCCTGCTGCCGCGTGTGCAGCAGTCGTTCCGCCACGAGCAGACCGATG
Source organism: Pseudaquabacterium pictum (assembly GCF_005403045.1). Lineage (GTDB taxonomy): Bacteria > Pseudomonadota > Gammaproteobacteria > Burkholderiales > Burkholderiaceae_C > Pseudaquabacterium > Pseudaquabacterium pictum. The sequence goes on along the minus strand of NZ_BJCL01000003.1, from coordinate 520,216 downwards.
CCTCGATCTTCCGCGAAATGGGTGAACTCGGCCTGCTGGGGCCGACGATTGCCGAAGCCTATGGCGGCGCAGGCCTGAACTACGTCTGCTACGGCTTGGTGGCGCGCGAGGTCGAGCGCATCGACTCAGGCTACCGCAGCATGATGAGTGTGCAGAGCAGCCTGGTGATGGTGCCGATCCAGGAGTTCGCCAACGAAGCGACGAAGCAGAAGTACCTGCCCAAGCTGGCCAGCGGCCAGTGGATTGGCTGCTTCGGTCTGACCGAGCCCAACCACGGCAGCGACCCGGGCAGCATGATCACCCGCGCGAAGACGGTGCCGGGTGGCTACAGCCTGTCAGGTGCCAAGATGTGGATCACCAACAGCCCGATCGCCGACGTGTTCGTCGTCTGGGCCAAGGACGACGCCGGTGCAATCCGGGGTTTCGTGCTGGAAAAGGGCTGGAAGGGCCTCACCGCACCGAAGATCGAGGGCAAGGTGGGGCTGCGCACTTCCATCACCGGAGAGATCGTGATGGACGGAGTGTTCTGTCCCGAGGAGAACGCTTTCCCCGAGGTGCGCGGCCTGAAGGGCCCGTTCACCTGCCTGAACAGTGCGCGCTACGGCATCGCCTGGGGCGCGCTGGGAGCGGCGGAGGACTGCTACCAGCGCGCCCGCCACTATGTGCTGGAACGCCAGCAGTTCGGCCGGCCGCTGGCAGCCAACCAGCTGATCCAGAAGAAGCTGGCCGACATGCTGACCGACATCAGCCTGGGCCTGCAGGGCTGCCTGAGGCTGGGCCGGATGAAGGATGCGGGCACGGCAGCGGTGGAAATCACCTCGATCCTCAAGCGCAACAGCTGCGGCAAGGCGCTGGACATTGCCCGCACCGCCCGCGACATGATGGGCGGCAACGGCATCAGCGACGAATACGGCGTGGCGCGCCACCTGGTGAACCTGGAGGTGGTCAACACCTACGAGGGCACACACGATGTGCACGCGCTGATCCTGGGCCGCGCCATCACCGGCATTGCGGCCTTCGCGAACTGAACGGAGGCGCATCATGAAGGTTATCGTCGCCATCAAGCGGGTGCTGGACTACAACGTTAAGGCCCGGGTGAAAGCGGACGGGTCGGGCGTCGACCTGGCCAACGTCAAGATGAGCATGAACCCCTTTGACGAGATCGCCGTCGAAGAGGCCGTGCGCCTGAAGGAGAAGGGGGTGATCACTGAGGTGATCGCCGTCTCTTGCGGCGTCACCCAGTGCCAGGAGACGCTGCGCAACGCCATGGCCATTGGCGCCGACCGCGGTATCCTGGTCGAGTGTGTCGACGAGTTGCAGCCCCTGGCCGTGGCCAAGCTGCTCAAGGCCCTGGTCGACAAGGAACAGCCCGGCCTGATCATCCTGGGCAAGCAGGCCATCGACGATGACTGCAACCAGACCGGCCAGATGCTGGCGGCGCTGGCTGGCCTGCCGCAAGCCACCTTCGCCAGCAAGGTTGAGATCGCCGACGGCAAGCTGACCTGCACCCGCGAGATCGACGGCGGCCTGGAGACGCTGAGCCTGACGTTGCCGGCGGTGATCACCACCGACCTGCGCCTGAACGAGCCGCGCTACGTGACGCTGCCCAACATCATGAAGGCGAAGAAGAAGACGCTGGACGTGGTGAAGCCTGCCGACCTGGGTGTGGACGTGACCCCGCGCATCAAGACTCTGAACGTGAGCGAGCCGCCCAAGCGCGGCGCCGGCATCAAAGTGCCCGACGTGGCGACGCTGGTGGCGAAGCTGAAGAACGAAGCAAAGGTGATCTGACCATGGCCGCACTTGTCATTGCCGAACACGACAACGCGTCGATCAAGGGATCGACCCTGAACACCGTGACCGCGGCCCTGGCCTGCGGTGGTGAGGTGCATGTGCTGGTGGCCGGCGAGAACGCCGGTGCCGCCGCCGCAGCCGCCGCGCAGATTGCCGGTGTGGTCAAGGTGCTGCATGCCGACGGCGCCGGCCTGGGCCATGGCCTGGCCGAGAACCTGGCAGCGCAAGTGGTGGCCGTCGCTGGTGCCTACAGCCACCTGCTGTTCCCGGCGACCGCCGCGGGCAAGAACGTGGCTCCGCGCGTCGCCGCGCTGCTGGACGTGACGCAGATCAGCGACGCGACCAAGGTGGTCAGCGCCGACACCTTCGAGCGGCCGATCTATGCTGGCAACGCGATCGCCACGGTGCAGAGCACCGATGCGACCAAGGTGATCACCGTGCGCACCACCGGCTTCGACGCCGCGGCTGCGACCGGTGGCAGCGCCGCGGTCGAGACCATTGCAGCGGTGGCCGCCTCGGCCAGCAGCACTTGGCTCGCCAGCGAGATCGCCAAGAACGACCGGCCGGAACTGACCGCCGCGAAGATCATCGTATCCGGTGGCCGTGCGCTGGGCAGCAGCGAGAAGTTCAACGAGGTGCTGACGCCGCTGGCCGACAAGCTGGGCGCCGCACTCGGTGCCAGCCGCGCTGCGGTGGACGCGGGCTATGCACCCAACGACTGGCAGGTCGGCCAGACCGGCAAGATCGTTGCGCCCACGCTGTACATCGCCGCGGGCATCTCGGGCGCGATCCAGCACCTGGCCGGCATGAAGGACAGCAAGGTGATCGTCGCGATCAACAAGGACGCCGAGGCGCCGATCTTCAGCGTGGCCGACTACGGCCTGGAGGCCGATCTGTTCGCAGCGATTCCTGAGGTGGCCGCTGCGATTTGAGCCAGCAGGGGTGGGATTCCGCTTAGCAGCGTTTGCTGACCTTCATCGCTGGATGGCGAACTCACGCTGACCGGCGGCAATCGGTCATTTGTCCGCGGAGATCAGCGCCGGCCTAAAAGGCTAATGTTCATTGCGGTGCGGCTGTAGACCGCCATTGATCCGGAGGCCCGTGCGCCTCTGAACTGTTCAGCGCCGAGCTGCGGACTGGAAAGTATGGGACCACTGTTAGGCCCCTCCAGTCAGCTGAACCACTGCAGCCCGACTATTGGCTCCGATTCACGGCCACCGGCAGCCACGGTATTCCCTTCACCGACGACTACAGAGTCCACTGGCGAGTGGCGAACACGGACAAGGCTGCATCTAGGGCGGGGGCGCTTCGCGGTGACTTCTATGCCTCCGACGACGGTGCCAGTCGGTCGGAGAGGCTGCAGTACCGCGGCGTGCACTTCGTGGAGGCGTTCTTGATTCGCAAGCGGGACAACCGTCTGGTTGGACAATCCGACCCCTTCTACGTCGTCATTGAATAACGGCCAAGCCCGGTGGATTCACGCAAGTCAACAATACTGTGAGCAGGGCATGGTCGGCTTTCTAGGAGAGAAGCGTTCGATGAGGCCTGCCGCTGGTCTGGGCGACGACCAGGACACCTTCGGCCTCTTCGTGATGACATGCTTGTGTTGGCCTCAGACATTGAAACTCGAGAAGGCGGCCATTGGAAAGCCTTGATGCCGCCGGACTACGGCATTTCCATTGGCTGTACTTGGCCGGAATGTCTCCTCCGGGTCGATGCGGTCATTGGTGACAGCGGCTCGGGCTGACTGCAATCAGTCTGAAGCGGCGCTTGCGCATGCCGCAGGGCAGCCATCGCTCGAGTCAGGCAGCCGGGTGGGTACGGCATGCGCAGCAGAATCGAGGCAGGCCTTGGATACTGGATCACCAGTGCCGTTGCCCAGATGGCGACGTCCGGTTGCCGCGCTGCTGCCAGGTCAACTGTGTGCGGCGAACTCACTCAACCCATGATCACTCTGCGGAGACTTTCCCATGTCCTTCGACTTCAAGCACCGACGCGTCCTCGTGGCCGGAGGCAGCCGCGGCATTGGCCGCGCCATCGCGATGCACTTCGCTGCCGCCGGCGCTGACGTGGCCATCTGCGCGCGGGGTGCAGGGGCTCTGGAAGACGCACGCGCCGACCTGGCAGCGCATGGCAGGCGCGTGCATGCCATGGAGTGCGACCTGGCGGTCGAGAAGGACATCGCAGCCTGGGTGCCTGCGGCCGCCGAGGCCCTGGGCGGCATCGACGTGCTTGTCAACAATGCGTCGGGCTTTGGCATGAGCGACGACGAAGAGGGTTGGGCATCCAGCCTGGCAGTGGACGTGATGGCCATGGTGCGCTGCTCCAGGGCTGCCTTGCCGTGGTTGTTGAAGTCGGCCGAGTCTGGCGCGCCGGAAGGTGCCAGCATCATCCACCTGTCTTCGATCTCGGCCGTCAGGCCATCCACGCGGTCGGCGCCCTATGCCGCCGTGAAGGCCGCCATGAACAGCTACACCGGCAGCCAGGCCGCGCAATGGTGCAGACAGGGTGTGCGCGTGAACGCCATTGCACCCGGCTCGGTGGAGTTTGCGGGCGGTGTATGGGAACAGCGCAAGACGGACAACCCGGCGCTCTACGAACGCACGCGCCAGAGTATTCCGGCCGGCCGCATGGGCACGCCGGACGAGATCGCCGAGGTGGCCCTGTTCCTCGCCTCACCCCACGCTCGGTGGATCAACGGTCAGGTGTTGACGGTGGACGGGGGGCAGCTGCTGGGCGTTTGAGCGCTGCTGTCGCCGGAACGCGCAGTCGGTTGACTCAGAGTTGCCATCCAGACGATTCGGAACTGTGCGCGGAGTCGACACAGCGCGGCGAAAGTCGAGACAAAGTTGCAAAACAACAGCGGCCCACAGCAACGCATAAGCAGGGTGACAGGCGTCGACCTAGGCTGTCCTGATTGCGTTCCTGGGCCCACCAACTCGAAATCGTCATGACACCGACCTCCGGTACCCGCCCCCAGGAAAGCGAAGCCCAGCGAAGAGGTCATCTTGCCGGCAGCTGATGGCTGCTTGGTTCCCCACCTGACCCGGTTGGGCTCGCCTCCATGCGGAGAGGCCCGTCACCCGCGATCCTAGCTAATAGGACGGACGGCCGCCGATTCGCGAGGGTCCGGCCCATGGCGCTGCTTGATACCCTGGCCTTGGACCATCGAATCGGATGCGGCCGGGCACCGGCGTGACGAAGTCGAGGCCAACAGGGGGAACGAGCATGAACCTGGCTCGATTGACATTCGCCGCTCTGCTGTGCGCGTTTTTGGGGTTGTTGCCCGCGCGGGCGGTCACACTGGTCGATTTCGAAGGCATCTCAGACGGTTCGGCGCTGACAACGCAAATCGCGGGCCTGACGTTCTCGCGAACGATCGTTCTGGTCGCCGGCATCGGCATCAACGAGTTCGATTTTCCGCCGCGCTCGGGCAGCGGCGTCGCGTCCGACGACGGCGGGGCGCTCGAGATCACGTTCGCGGCGCCGGTGCTGAGCTTCTCCGGCCACTTCACGTACACGGTGCCGCTGCTGCTGCAAGCCTTCGACGCCCGCGCGGCGCTGGTCGCCAGCGCGTCGTCGGCGTTCGCCAGCAACCTCGGCGGCGGCGTCAACCCGCCCAATGAGCGGATCGAGCTGAGCTTCGCGTCGGGGTTCACGCTGCTGCGCATCACCGGTGATGCGGGCGGCGCTTCATTCACGCTCGACGATCTGGCCGTGACGGCGGTGCCCGAGCCCGGGACCGGCGTTCTGTTCGGGGCCGGTGCCCTGTGGCTGCTGGCGTGGCGGCGGCGTCGTGTGCGCCGACCGATCGTCGCTGCGGCGGCCTTGCTCGCGGCACACACGGTCGCGCAGGCCCAAGGGGTCGCGCAGCCGATCGTGTCGCCGGCGGTCGTATCCGTCGGCACGCCGACGATCCTCCTCGTGACGGCACGCATCACGCAACCGAACGTGATACCGGGCAGTGTCAACGTCGTCCGGGTGGGGCCGGGCGGCGCCACGACGGTGGCGGGGACCCTCAACGATAACGGCACCGCCGGCGATGCGGTCGCCGGCGACGGGTTGCACTCGGGACAGGTGGTGCTGACCGAGAGCGTCGAAGGCAACGTGGGCCTGCGCGTGTCGGCAGCGGTGCGCGGGCAGTTGCGGCGCTTGCAGTCGACGGCAGCGCTGCTCGGTGTGGTGCCGGCTGGGGCGCCGGTGCGTCTCAAGCTTCCCGATATTGCCGTGCAGGCGGCCGATCCCGCGACGGGCGCGCCAATCGTCGGCAACCTCGTCAACGCCTGCTTCTCGGCCTCGACGTCCTACGCATCGGTCCAGGCCGCCGCAGCGGCGGCCGGTGCCGTGCCTGCAGGGCGCTTTCCGGCGATCGGCAACTGCTGGCAATTGGAACTGGCTTCGACCGATGGCGCGGGCATCGCCGCGGCGGTCGCGCTCCTCGCCACACGCCCGGAGGTCACGAGCGCCGAGCCAGAGCCGATCGTCCAAGGCGCGCAAGCGGCGGACCCGTGTGCCGGTCCGATCTGCGCCGATCCCAACTACTCGACCGTGCTCAACCTCGGGGATGCGCACCGGCGCGCGCAGGCGCTTGGCACCGGCATCAACATCGGCATCCTTGACACCGGCCTCGACGCCAGCATCATCCCTGGGCTCAGCCTGCCGACCGCGGTGCTCGGCAGCAACTTCAGCAGCAGCGGACCGGCCGGTATCCCGCGGGACGACAACGGGCACGGCACGCTCGTCGCGGCGATTGCCCAGGCGACCGCACCGGGCGCGACGCTGTTCATCTCGAAGGTGCTGAACTCGGCAAACCGCGGCACCGAGACCGCTGCGATGCTCGGGCTCCACGAGGCGGTCACCGTCGGCCTGACGCCGATCGTCAACATGAGCCTGAGCAGCCGCCTCCAGACCTTCGTGGCCCGCCAATTCATCTCGGAGGTGCAGGCCGCTGGCGTCATCATCGTCGCCGCCGCCGGCAACAGCGCCAGCACGATCCGCGAATACCCGGCGGCGCACATCGGCGTCGTCGCGGTCGGCAATGTCAACGAGCGCAACCAGCGCGCAGCCGACTCGAACCGAGGCAACTGGGTCAACCTCGCGGCGCCCGGCGTGAACATCGGCGGCTTCGGCGCGGCGGGCAGCGGCACCTCGTTCTCGGCGCCCTTCGTGGCCGGAACGCTCGCCATGATGGCGACGAAGTACCCGACGCTCGGACGCCAGGTGTTGATCGACCACCTGTACGCGACGACGTTGCCAATACCGGCCGTCGCCGGCCTGGACACCTGCCCTGCCCAGCCCTGCAACCAGGATCTCGGCGCCGGTCGCCTCGACCCGCTGGCGTCGCTCGGCTCCATCCGCATCCGGCGCAACACCGCTGTCGGAGCTTCGGGCGCCGCGGTCAACCGGATCATCGAGATCGGTCTCCGCAACGCGGCGGGCGTCGAGTTCTGGTCCGAATCGCGCGGCTTCTTCGGGCAGTCCACCGGCTGCGAGGTTGCGACGGTGCGGAACCCGCCCTGCATCGCCAACGCCGCGTTCGACGTGGCCGCGCTTGCGCCGGGGACTTATCAGCTCCGGCTGACGTTCCGCGACCCGACCGCGTCGTTCTTCGGCTCGACGCAGCTGACAGTGCCCGGTGCCCGCTTCACGCGCGTCATCACGGGGACCGGGTCGGTCAATGCCGCCGATCCGACGCGCGCGGACTTCTCGCTCTTCGGCGCCAACGTGAACCTGCGCTCGACCTTCATTGAGTTCGTGCGGTAGGCGTCCGGCGACACGCGCCGAGGCGCCAGCTCGCGGCGCGGGGTCGATCGGCCGCTCAGGCGCGTCCGTGCACGTCGTCGCGGCGGAAGGGACAGAAGCTCTGCGCGCCGCGCATCGGACCTGCGACTCTCAAGTCAATCTTCAGGGGCTGACCGATTCTGGACAGGACGACGTCGCAGCCGTCCGGTCCAAGTCGTCCAGGCCAGCATCGCCCGGCCACCGACGCGTGATTCGACTGTTCCGGGCGTTCGGGAGGCCGTTTGAAGTGCCCGTGCGCAACCTCTCCATTCGTCCCGACCGACGCGCGTTTTTCGCTGAGCAGGCGCAGCGATGGCGGCAGGCAGCCAGCGCCTGTGCCGAGGCATCGCGCGAGGCCCGCGGCGCCTCCCGTCTGCGGGAGGCGCATCAGTACCTCGAGCAGGCTGCCCGCTGCTTGGAGCGTCTCGACGACAAGGCTGGAGCCTTCCGTTCCCTGTACCACGCCGCCATGAGCGAATGGCTGTTGCACGGATCCGCGGGTTTGCGGCACACCACCGACGGTCTGCGCAGAGTCGTTCGTCAGCATTGCTTCCGGCGACGACTTGGGGCATAGCGACCTCGATGCCTGTGTCAACGGTCGTTTCTAGTCACTTGACGCGTCGCAGGCTGCCCGCTTGTTGGTGAGCGCGACATCGCCCGAGTCGGAGCCTGACCTGCTGGCGGCCCAGCCGGCCCACTGCGCCGGTCAGACCGGCAGATAACCTTGTGTCTGCATGGCCTGCAGGTGCTGCAGGATGCACTCTTCGGTGTCGATGCAGCTGGCAAAGCCGGCCTGACGCAGCTTGATGGTCGACACGATGGGCGGCACGGCCAGCGGCCGCTGCGCCGCGAAGGTAGCATCGGCGTATTGCCACGACAGGCCCACCAGCGCATCGAGGTCGGCCACGCGCAGGCGTTCGCGCTCGGCGATCTGCCGCCACAGCGGCGCCAGCGGCGTCATGACCTCGGCCATGCGCAGCGGCGCGGCCTCGGCCAGCGGCAGGCCGAAATGGGCGGCCAGCCGCGGGAACAGCGTGGCCCAAAGGATCACGTCGCCGTTGCCGATGTTGAACACCTCGCCATGGGCCTGCGGCGCGCTCCAGGCCCATTCGATGGCCTCGGCAATCAGCCGGGCGTCGGTGCATTCGGTCAGCAGGTGCGGGTGGCCGGGGTACCGCAGCGGCAGGCCTTGTTCCCGGCACAGCGCGGCGTAGGCCCCCAGCGCCACCACCGGGTTCATCGCGCTTCCCACGGCCACGCCCAGCACGATCTGCGGGCGGAAGGCCGTCCAGGCGAAGCCGGCGCGGGCGGCGTGCGCCTCCACCAGATCCTGCTGGTCGAAGTAGAAGTTGACATGGTCACGCACCGCATCCTGTTCGCGGGCGGGCACGCGCATCGGCCGGCCGGTGTGCACGCCGTAGGCCTTGGTGCCCTGCAACAGGGTGACATGCTGCAGCGGCGCACCGTCCAGCGCCTCCAGCGTGTGCGCCAGCATGCGGGTGTTCAGCGCCATGTTGTCGACGCTGCGCCAACCCTTGACCAACGTGGGCTGCTCGTTGAGCGCAGCGTAGACGAGGTGCGTCACGTCCTGGTGCGGCGCCAGCGCGGCGCGGGTGGCCTCGGCGTCGCGCAGGTCGACCCGCAGCCACAGCGCATCGGGCGCGAAGTCGGCAGCGCGGCGCGCCAGGCCCACGGCCCGCAGGTTGGCGCGGCCGGCAAAGCGCTCCATTGCGGCGCGGCCCACCATGCCCAGCGCGCCCACCACCAGCACCTTGCGGCGCGGCTGAGCACCGCCTGTCACGGCCGCCGCCGGGTTGCCATCTGCCGCCATGCCTGTCCGCCCCATCTGTGAACCGCGATGCGCTGCATGCTACGGACCGATGGTCGTCGCCGCCACCGCGGCTTGCCCTCGCCTGGCCACTTGTTTCAGACCGGCTGCCAGCCGCCGTCCACCCGGCGCAACAGTGCATTGCCGTCCCAGCGCCACAGGTGCAGCCAGCCGTTGTCGACCAGCTGGCGCACCGGCGCATGCCGGGCGATCACCCGCTCGATGGCCGCGGCAGGTGCGTCGATCACCACCGTCAAGCGCAGCGGCTCGTGCACCCACTGCGTGCCGTCGTGCAGCGACTGCTGCGACAGGCCGATGCGCAGATCGCCGCCATTGCCCTCGAACACGCCGATGTGGCCACCCACCACGTTGTGCAGCAGCTTGTTGCCGCTGCCCAGGCGCACCGGGTCGCAGGTGGAGGCGTGGTACTGCCAGTTGATCCAGTGGGTGACCAGCATCGGCGCGGTCATCAGCAGCTCCAGCAGGCTGCCGTCGGCATCCTGGCGGTGGTCGTAGTCATGCAGGAAGCTGCGGCCCTGCAGCACCACACCAAGGCTGCGGTGGCGCGGTGCGATCAGGAAGCTGGCATTGCCGGCCAAGCCCCATTCCGGTCGCGTCTGGGCACCATCGTTGGCCCGGCGGCGCAGGGTGTCCAGCAGGCGGGCATGCGGCAGGCGCGGGTCCAGCCCCAGACCCGGCGCGCGTTCGCGCCGGGTCTGGTCGCCGGCGTGCTCCAGACTGGTCTGCAGACGCCGCCAGGCGGCCTGGCTGGCGGATGGCAGCAGGTCCAGGTCGAAGGGCTCGATCTCGTCGGTGGTGGTGTTGTGCAGCGCGGCCACGAACACCGTAGCGGCCGGGATGGCCAGGCCGCGCTGCTGCAGCGTGGCGCGCACCGCGGCATCGTTGAGCAGGCGGGCCAGGCTGCGGGCATTGACCTCGCCGGTCTGGCCGCAGCAGGCGCCACAGTCCAGCGCCGCCGCCTGGGCGTTGTTGGCCGACTGGCTGCCATGGCCCACCAACAGCACGGTGGGCGCCAGGCCGCTGGTCAGCCCCATGCCGCCCAGCACCCGGGCGGCCAGCGCAGCCTGGGCATCGATGTCCAGCCCACCCAGCACCGGCCGGCACACTGGCGTGTAGCGCGCCGGCAGGCCATCCAGGTCGTCACGGCGGCGCTCGGCGGTGCCAGGGCGCAGCCAGCTGCCCAGTGCGGCGATGTAGCCGACGCCCAGCGCCTCGACAAACGAGAAGGCCGCGCCAGGCCAGCGGGTGGCCGCGCCCCACTGGCGGGCCTGGCCGAAGCGCTGCTGTCGCGCAGACGCGGCATCGGCGGCGTGCTGCGCCGTTGCCGAAGCAGCGCCGCCAGGCAGGATGTGGTCGACCACCTCCACCGTCGGCGCCAGCAGGCCGGGCAGCTGCGGCCGCCGCGCCGGCGTGCCCAGCGGCGTGTAGGCCGCCGGCAGTCCGAAGAAGCCTGCGAAGCCCAGCGTCTGCACGCCCGGGTCCACCGCCTCCAGCGCGCGGCGCAGCGGCTCGCTGCGCACGTCGATGCAGAACACGACCTGGGCCGCGGGCGGCTCGGCCTGCAGCGCCGCGGGCGCGCAGACCAGTCGCTGCGCCAGCTGGCGCTGGTAACCCGCTTCGAGGGCCAGCTGCCACACCTCGTCGACCAGCAAGTCCTGCTCGGCCAGCTGCAGCCGCTGCGGCGCGTCGCGCCAGGCGGCCTGCAGCGCGGCGAACGCAGCCTGTGCGGCAGCGCTGCCCTTGCATTCCAGCAGGATCGCGCCCCAGGCCAGCCGGATGGCCAGCAGCTCGCGCAGGTGCGGATCGGTGCGGCCTTCCAGCCCGGCCTGCCAGCCCAGGTAGGCGCACCAGGACGCCCAGCCCTGCACCGTCAGCAGCACCGACTCCAGGTAGTCGGCCCACACCGCCGGCGGCAGGCCCAGCCGCTGCAGCACCCAGCGCTCGGCCTCGGCGCGGCTGGGCGGCAGGGCCTGCAGGCCCTGCGACAGGCGCGGCAGGCCCATCAGGCCGCCGATGCCGTGGTCATGCACCAGCGTCTCGCGCCAGAAGGCATAGAGGCCGCCCGTGCGCTGCGGCTGCCAGTCGGCCTGGTGGCGGTCGAAGTAGGCGGCGCAGGTCTGGCTGACCTGGTGGGTGATGGCCTGGCGCCAGGACAACCGGGTGTGGCGCTGGGGGTCGTCGTCCAGCATGTCGATCAGCAGCGGCAGCGGGGCAGTTGCCGCTTCGCGCTGCAGGGCATCCACGCAGCGCACCGGCGTCAGCCCGGCAGCGCGGGCGGCGGGCAGCTGGTCCAGCGCCAGCGCCAGATCGTCGCCAGTGATGCGGCCGGCCGTCCACGCCGCCTGCTGCCGTGGGCGCGGCGGCAACACCTGGATGCCGCCCAGCAGCGCCATCCGCGCGGCCACGGTGCGCAGCGGCAGGCCGATGCGCTGCCAGTGCGGGTTGACCGCGATGGCCCGGTCCAGCGGCCAGGCGGGGGCGATGGCGGCACAGGCCTGGGTGCAGGCCGCGTCGATCTGCGGCTGCAGGGTGGCGGCTTCCAGGGCAGGCGCGCTGGTGCGGGGCGCGACCGCGGCCGCGGCGTCGATCAGGGCGAGGGACATGCGGATCTCCGTGGTGATCGGTGGTCAGACCGGGGTGTGGACGGTGCGGGGGAGGCCCTTGGGGCCACTCACGCTGGCTGGGGGCGGCGGCACCCAGCGCGCCGGCCAGCAGCGCAGGGTGAGGCGGGTGAAGCGCTCGTCCAGGTAGAAGCCGGCATAGGCCCAGCGGCGCAGCCGCGGCAGGGCGGCGGGCCGCAGCAGCAGCATGGCCTGCAGTGCGTACAGCAGGGCCAGGCTGGCCAGCGCCAGCAGGCCAGGCGCATCGGCAGGCGCGTCGGACAGGCCCCAGGGCAGGCCGTGGGTCAGCATGGCGGCGGCGGTCAGCGCCGTGGCCAGTACCAGGCCACGCAGCAGGTGCTGCGCTGTGCCGGCAGCGCCGGCCGGTGCCCTGTCGGCACGCCACAGCAGCGGCGCCCAGGCCAGGCCCAGCACCACGCTCCACCACCAGGGCCAGGCGGCGGCACGGGCAGTTGCCACACCGGCCGTGGCCAGCAGCAGCACCAGCGGCACGGTCAGCAGTGGCGCGCCCAGCACGCTGGCGGCCGTGGGCCGTGCCGGGCCGCGCAAGTCCTGCAGCCGGGCCTGGCGCACCGCGTCGGCGGCCACCAGGAAGCCGTGCGACTTGTAGAGCGCATGCCCGATCAGGTGCAGCAACGCCAGCGTGGTCAGGCCCAGGCCGCACTCCAGCACCATGAAGCCCATCTGCGCCACGGTGGACCAGGCCAGCCGCACCTTGATGCTGACGCGGGTCAGCATCACCAGGCCGGCCAGGACCGCGGTGGCCGCGCCCAGGGCCACCAGCAGCCAGCGCGCCGCGGCGGCCTGCTCCAGCAGCGGCCACAGGCGGATCAGCACATAGCCGCCCAGGTTGACCACGCCGGCATGCAGCAGGGCCGACACCGGCGTGGGCGCCTCCATCACCTGGATCAGCCAGCCATGCACCGGCAGCAGCGCAGTGCGCAGCACCACCGCCACCGCCAGCAGCACGGCGGCCCACTGCAGCGCCGGTGACGCGCCATGGGCCTGCAGGTGGGCGCTGAGGTCGCTGAACGAGCCGCTGCCCACGGTCGTCCAGCACAGGGCGGCGGCGGCCAGCAGCAGGGCATCGGCCAGGCGGTCGGCCAGCCGCTTCTTGTGAGCCGCCAGCAGGGCGAACGGCCGATCGGCGTAGAAGCACAGCAGCCGCTCCAGCGCCAGACCCACTGCGGCCCAGGCGGCGATCAGCACCAGCCAGTGGTCGGCCAGCAGCAGTGCATGCACCGCCGCCAGGACGCCTGCCAGGCTGGCGACGTAGCGGGCCTGCCCGGCCTCGCCCTGCAGGTAGCGCGCCGAGAAGTGGCCCAGCACCACCACCAGCCCCTGCACCAGCACCGCCAGCACGCTGCCCACCAGGGTGACCTGCAACCACGGCGACCAGGCCGAGGCATGCGCTGCATCCGGCCGCAGCGCATGCAGGCCTGCGCTGGCCACGCTGGCCAGCAGGCCCAGCGCCGCCAGCACGTGGAACCGCCGCCACTGCGCCGCTGCCGGCGCGGTGGTGGCCAAGGGCAGCACCACGGCCAGCAACATGGCCGCCAGCGGCAGCAGGGCGGCGGTGTCAGAAAGGTGGGCGGGCAGGTCCATGGTCGGTGGCAGTCAGGTGGCGACGAGGCGGAATGCTGCCGCGGCCGATTGCTTCTGTAAAATTCAATGAAAGTCAGTTTTCAATCTGAAATAAAGAACGATGGACCTGGGCCAGCTCAACTTCCACCACCTGTACTACTTCTGGCAGGTGGCCAAGATCGGCCACCTGACGCAGGCGGCGCAGCAGGTGCACACCTCGCAGTCGGCGCTGTCGGCGCAGATCCGCCAGCTGGAAGACCGCCTGGGCGAGCCGCTGTTCACCCGCGCCGGCCGCCGGCTGGCGCTGACCGACGCCGGCCGGCTGGTGCTGACCTATGCCGAGGAAATCTTCGGCCTGGGGCAGGAGCTGCTGGGCCGGCTGCAAGGCCATGCGCTGGGCATGGCGCGGCTGCGGGTGGGCAGCGTGGCCACGCTGTCGCGCAACTACCAGGAGAACCTGCTGCGCCCGCTGCTGGCCGACCCGGCGCTGGTGCTGACCCTGGAGTCCGGCCCGCTCGACAGCCTGCTGACCCGCCTGCTGCAGCACCAGCTGGACGTGGTGCTGGCCAATGAATCGGTGCCGGCCGACCCGGAACGGCCGCTGCGCTGCCGGCTGCTGGGCAGCCAGTCGGTGTGCATCGTGGGGCCGGCCGGCCGCTGGCCGCAGCCCCTGTCCGTGCCACAGGGCCTGGACGGCCTGGAGATCGCCCTGCCCGGCCCGCGCAGTGCATTGCGCGGCCAATTCGACGCGCTGTGCGCGGCAGCCGGCGTGCGCCCACGGTTGCGCGCCGAGGTGGACGACATGGCCATGCTGCGCCTGATCGCCCGCGACAGCGGCTGGCTGACCCTGCTGCCCGAGGTGGTGGTGCAGGACGAGCTGCGCACCGGTGCACTGGTGGTGGCCGGCCGCCCGGCCGACCTGCGCGAGAGCTTCTACGCCATCACCGTGCCGCGGCGGCATCCGCATGCCGCGGTGGACCAGCTGCTGGCCGGCCGCTGAGCCGGTGGATCAGCCCGCCAGCCGCACCAGCGCCCAGCCCGCGACGCCGATGTGTGCAAGCGTGACCCCCACCGACAAGCCGTGCAGCCAGGCAAAGCGGGCGCGCTGGCCGGCATCGGTGGCGCGGTTGATGGCCGGCATCAGCACCTGCCGGGTGGGCAGCGTGGTCAGGGCCACCGCCACCAGCAGCAGCGCGGCCAGGCTGTCCACCCAGGCGGCGCCGGCCGCCGACAGCGCCGCCGCGCCGATGACGAACAGGTAGAACGGCGGGAAGGCGCGGCGGATCAGCTGCCGGGCCTGGTCCACCGGCAAGGCGGTGAACAGGAAGGCCGCAAAGCCGCCGGCAAACAGCAGCATGCCGCCGAACAGGCCGGCGGTCAGCAGCAGGCTGACCAGGCGGAAGGTGGTGTCCATGGTGCGGGGGCCGCGGTCGGCGTCGTCAGACCCAGCGGCAGATGCGCACCGCCAGCGCGGAGCCGGTGCCGACGGCTGCGGCCCAGACCGCGCCTGGCCAAGACCCTGCGGCAGCGCCGCGCCGGCTGCGGGCGTCGTCACGGTGGGCCAGTTCGTCGGCCTGGCAGTCGGCCAGCAGACTGCGCAGCTGCTGCAACGGCGCCTGCTGTGCGGGCGGCTGCTGCGGCAGCAGCTGGTCGACCTGCTGCAGCTGGGCGGCGTAGTGGCGGTCGACGAAGGTCTCCACCGCCTCGATGGTGGCGTACACCGCCCGCGGCCCGACGAGGGCCGGCAGCGCGCCGGTCAACCAGCCGGCCAGGCGCCACAGCGGCAGCAGCCGGCTGCGGCCGCTGCCGGGCACCACGGCCTCGATCTGCGCCAGATGCCGCGATTCGGTGGCCAGGTGCTCATTGGCGAAAGCCCGCAGCACCGGATCCCGCGCCACCGCCAGCACACCGCGGTAGATCATCACCGCACCGGCCTCGCCGGCATGGTCGGTGCGCAATTCGCGGCGCAGCGGTGCGGGCCAGGCGGCCCAGTGACCACTGGCCGCCGCCGGCGCAGCCCGCCACAGTGGCCGCACCCGCAGGAAGAAGCGGTACAGCCCCTCCATCAACCACAGCATGCCCGGCACCTTGGCCAGCAGCGCCAGGCCGCGGAAGGCGGGCAGCCGCTGCCAGATGGCGACGAAGGCTTCTGCACCGCTGACCAGCCGGCCATCCGGCAGACGCACGTGCAGGCGCTGCAGCGCCGCCTCGCGCTGCAGCGCCGGTCCCAGCGCCTGCGGCGAACAGGCCTGGGCGTCGACCCATTGCAGCTGGCCACCGCCGCGGGCACGCTGGTAGGTGGCGATCTCGCGGCTGCACAGCGGGCAACCGCCGTCGTAATAGACGCAAGGGGCGGCGGTCGGGGAGCCTGGGGCGGGATCGGTCACGGGTGCGTTCAGCAGGTTGCTGGCCGCGAGTGTGGGCGCAGGACCTGCCTTGCCGCCGACATCGCGGCACAAGCCCGCCAGCGGCGCGGGGCCGATCGACGGCAAGGCGGCGGCAAGGCCGCCGGCCGCTCAATCCAGCGTGATGCCCAGGTCGGTGGCCAGGGTGGTCCACTCCGCCGCATCCTCGGCCCAGGTCTTGCGCACCTCGGCCGGGTCGGACACCGGCACGTTGGGAATGCCGAACTGCTCACGCAGGGCCTTCAGCTCCGGGGTGTTCGACGCATCGCGCACCGCGGCCGACAGTTTGTCGAGGATGTCGCGCGGCGTGCCGGCCGGCGCAGCGAAGGGCAGGAAACCTTCCATGCCGAACACCGGCGCGGTGAAGCCCTGCTCCACCAGCGTGGTCAGCTCAGGAAGGCGTGGCGTGCGCACCTTGCCGGTGGCGCCGATGGCGCGCAGCTTGCCAGACTGGATGTGCGGCAGGATGCCCTGCACGCTGCCCACGCCGGCCTGGATCTGGCCGCCGATCAGGTCGGTGAGCATCGGCGCCTCGCCGCGGTAATGCGCCACCACCATGTTCAGCTTCTCGCGCTTGTTCACCACGTCGCCCAGCATGTGGGCCCAGGAGCCGGCGCCGTAGGTGCCCCAGGCGGCCGGGTTGGTCTTGGCGTAGGCAATCAGCTCGCGCAGGTTCTTCGCCGGCACATTGGCATTGACGGCCACCAGCAGCGCCCCGCTGGGGAACAGCGCGATCGGGTCGAAGTCCTTGACCGGCGTGTAGGGCAGCTTCTTGTAGAGCACCTTGGCCTGCCAGGTGGGCGTGCTGGTGCTGATCAGCAGGGTGTAGCCATCGGGCGCGGCCTTGGCCACCTCGCCGGCACCCAGGGTGCCGCCGGCGCCGGTCTTGTTCTCGATGTTGAAGGGCTGGCCGAACTTGCGCGACAGCTGCTCGGCATACATGCGGGCATAGGCGTCGGTCAGGCCGCCCGGCGGGAAGGGCACGATCACCCGCACCGGCCGGTTGGGCCAGGCGCCCTGGGCCTGGCCGACGGCCGGCAAAGTGGCGCCGGCGGCCGCTGCAGCGGCGCCCAGCAACAACCGGCGGCGGGTGTTGCTGGCGGGGACATCGGCGTCCAGGGGCTGGGTCGGCAAGGGCATGGGCAGGTCTCCAGTGTGCAAAGGTGGCGCATGCTGCTGCGCGCTTGCACACCGGGCTGTCGCCTGCCCGACAGCCTGCCTTCCGATTCCTGGAAGGGTCTATTCGCCCAGGTAGGCGGCGCGCACCTTGGGATCGTTCAGCAGGGCCTTGGCCTCGCCGTCCATGGTGATCAGGCCGCTCTCCATCACATAGCCGCGGTCGGCCAGGCCCAGGGCCCGGCTGGCGTTCTGCTCGACCAGCAGGATGGTGGTGCCGCGGCTGTGGATGTCGGCCACCACCTCGAAGATCTTGTCGACCATGATGGGACTCAGACCCATGCTGGGCTCGTCCAGCAGCAGCACCTTGGGCCGGGCCATCAGCGCGCGGCCCATGGCCAGCATCTGCTGCTCGCCGCCGCTCATGGTGCCGGCCAGCTGCAGCGCCCGCTCCTTCAGCCGCGGGAAGATGCTGAAGACCTTGTCGATGTCGGCCTGCACCTCGGCATCCTCGCGGATGTAGGCGCCCATCAGCAGATTCTCGGTGATGGTCATGCGGGTGAAGGTGCCGCGGCCCTCGGGCACCATCACCAGGCCCTGCTTGACCAGATCCCAGGCGCCCTGGCCCTTGATGTCCTGGCCCATGAAGCGGATGCTGCCGTCGGCCGCCGGCTGGGTGCCGGTGATGGCCTTGAGCGTGGTGGTCTTGCCCGCGCCGTTGGCGCCGATCAGCGACACCAGCTCGCCCTGGCGCACCTGGAAGCTGGCGCCCTTGACGGCCTGGATGCCGCCGTAGGCGACCTTGAGGTTGCTGACTTCCAGCAGGACCTGGTTGTTGTTGGTTGCCATCTTGGTGTCCTGCGGCGTCAATGCGCCTTGTGGCCGGCGCCGAGGTAGGCCTCGATCACCTTGTCGTTGCGCTGCACGTCGTAGGGCGTGCCCTCCGCGATCTGCTTGCCGTAGTCGAGCACGGTCACCCGGTCGCACAGGCCCATGACCAGCTTCACGTCATGCTCGATCAGCAGGATGGTGCGGCCGTCCTTGCGGATCTGGTCGATCAGCTCGCGCAGCACCACCTTCTCGGTGGCGTTCATGCCGGCAGCGGGCTCGTCCAGGGCGATCAGCTTGGGATCGGTGGCCAGGGCGCGGGCGATTTCCAGCCGGCGCTGGTCGCCATAGCTCAGCGTGCGGGCCTTCATCTCGGCGAAACGGCCGATGCCGACGTAGTCCAGCAGCTCCTGCGCTCGGCGGGCGATGGCCGCCTCCTCCGACTTGAAGCCCGGCGTGCGGAAGATCGCGCCCAGCAGGCCCGACTGGCTGCGCACATGGCGGCCGACCATCACGTTCTCGAGTGCCGTCATCTCGGCGAACAGCCGGATGTTCTGGAAGGTGCGGGCGATGCCGGCCTTGGCCACCTCATGCACCGCGGTGGGCTTGTACGGCGCACCACCCAGGTCGAAGCTGCCACTGTCGGGCGTGTAGAGCCCGGTGATCACGTTGAAGAACGTGGTCTTGCCTGCGCCGTTGGGGCCGATCAGGCCGTAGACCTGGCCCTTGTGGATGGTGATGCCCACGTCCGACAGGGCCTGCAGCCCGCCGAAGCGCTTGGACACGCCCTTCACCTGCAGCACCACCTCGCTCATGCGGCACCCCCGGTCTTGGCGCCCGGCACCGGCTGCGGTGCGGCCTTGCCGTGTTCGGGCGAGGGCCACAGCCCGCGTGGCCGCACCAGCATGATGATGATCATGGCCAGCGCCACCATCAGCTGGCGCAGGATGGCGGCGTCGATGCGGCCATCGGTCAGGCGCTGCAGGTCCAGCTCGCCGGCCACCCAGCGCAGGGCCTCGGGCAGCGCGGCCAGCAGCACCGCGCCCAGCACCACGCCGGGGATGTGGCCGATGCCGCCCAGCACCACCATGGCGACGATCATCACGCTCTCCTGCAGCGAGAAGCTCTCGGGGGAGACGAAGCCCTGAAAGCTGGCGAACATCACGCCCGACACGCCGCCGAAGGTGGCGCCCATGCCGAAGGCCAGCAGCTTCAGGTTGCGGGTGTTGATGCCCATGGCCTTGGCGGCGATCTCATCCTCGCGGATGGCCATCCAGGCACGGCCGATGCGGCTCTGCTCCAGCCGGTAGCAGATCACCACGCTGATCACCACCAGCAGCAGGAACAGGTAGTAATACTTGGTGACCGACGAGATCTCCATGCCGAACAGGTGGCCGGTCTTGCCGAAGTCGATGCCGAAGACGGTGAGGTTGTCGATCTGCGTCAGGCCCTTGGGGCCGTTGGTGATGTTGACGGGGCGGTCGAGGTTGTTCATGAACACCCGCACGATCTCGCCGAAGCCCAGGGTCACGATGGCCAGGTAGTCGCCACGCAGCTTCAGCGTGGGTGCGCCCAGCAGCATGCCCGCCAGGCCGGCCAGCCCCGCCCCGAGTGGAATGACCAGCCAGATCGGGCTGTGCAGGCCGTCGGGAAAGGCGGCCTTGAAGGTGGCGAAGTTCTCGGCCAGGTGCGGCGAGGCCATCAGGCCGAACATGTAGGCGCCCACCGCGTAGAAGGCCACATAGCCCAGGTCCAGCAGGCCGGCATAGCCCACCACGATGTTCAGGCCCAGCGCCAGCAGCACGTAGAGCAGCGCGAAGTCGAGCATGCGCACCCAGAAATTGCCAGCCGACTGGGCGACCAGCGGCAGCACCATCAGCGCCACCGCGGCGATCAGGAAGACGATCAGCTTGTTCTTCATCTTGGTTTCTCCGGGGTCAGGCACGGTCGGCCACGCGTTCGCCCATCAGGCCCTGCGGCCGGACGGTGAGCACCAGGATCAGCACCAGGAAGGCGAAGATGTCGCTGTACTGGCTGCCCAGCACGCCACCGGTGAGCATGCCGATGTAGCCCGAGCCCAGCGCCTCGATGATGCCCAGCAGCACGCCGCCCACCACCGCGCCGGCCAGGTTGCCGATGCCGCCAAACACCGCCGCGGTGAAGGCCTTCAGCCCCGGCAGGAAGCCCATGGTGTGCTGCACCGTGCCGTAGTTGGCCGCATACATCACGCCGGCCAGCGCCGCCAGCGCCGCGCCGATGATGAAGGTGGCCGAGATCACATGGTCGGGCCGCACGCCCATCAGCGCGGCCACGCGCGGGTTCTCGGCGGTGGCGCGCATCGCGCGGCCCAGCTTGGTGCGGTTGACCAGGTACATCAGCGCCAGCAGCACGATCACCGTGGTCACCAGGATCAGGATCTGGGTGAGGTTGATCACCGCACCGCCGATGAAGAACGGGTCGTTCGGCAGCAGGATCGGATAGGGCTTGGTGCTGGGCTGCCAGATGATCATCGCCAGAGTCTGCAGCAGCAGACTCATGCCCATGGCGGTGATCAGCGGCGCCAGCCGCGGCGCGTTGCGCAGCGGCTTGTAGGCGATCTTCTCGATCACGTAGTTCAGCGCCGAGCACACCACCACGGCAGCCACCAGGCTGATCAGCAGCATCACCCAGCCGGGCAGGCCGCTGCCGGCCAGCATGCGCAACACCGTCCAGCTGGTCAGCGCACCCACCATCAGCACCTCGCCGTGGGCGAAGTTGATCAGGTTGATGATGCCGTACACCATGGTGTAGCCCAGGGCCACCAGCGCGTACATGCTGCCCAGCACCAGACCGTTGATGATCTGTTGCAACAAGATATCCATGGCGGGGGGGTCTCCGGTCCTCGGCCCGGCGGCACGCGCTGCCCGGAACGGCAGCGCCGGGGCACAACCGGGCATGTCTTGGTGGTCTCTAGCAAGAAGCCGGCCGATGCCGTGACTCCTGGCTGGGCGGCATTGTAGGCAGGGGGCTCCCGGTGAAACGGCAGGAGATTCCCGGCCGCTGGCCGAACAATCGTCCGAAGATCAGCCCGCTGGCCGAGCCTTGTTCGGCCTTCCGGGTTCTCCCTGATCAGCCGGGCGCGGTGTCCGCGGAACCGCCTTCGCCGGTGCGGGCCAGCTGGTTCAGCCGGCGCAGCTCGGCCAGGCGTTCGCCGATGCGCAGCTCGAGCCCGCGCGCCACCGGCTGGTAGAAAGTCTGGCCGTCCAGGCCGTCGGGCAGGTACTGCGCGCCCGCGGCAAAGCCGCCGGCTTCGTCATGGGCATAGCGGTAGCCGCTGCCATGGCCCAGGCCCTTCATCAGCGCGGTGGGCGCGTTGCGCAGCTGCATCGGCACGGGGCGGGTGCTGTCCTGCTTGACCAGGGCGCGCACCTGGTTCCAGGCGGTGTAGACGGCATTGCTCTTGGGCGCCACCGCCAGGTAGACCACCGCCTGGGCCAGCGCCAGCTCGCCCTCGGGCGAGCCCAGGCGCTCGTAGACCTCGGCCGCCTGCAGCGCCAGCTGCTGGCCGCGCGGGTCGGCCAGGCCGATGTCCTCGCTGGCCATGCGGATCACCCGGCGGCAGGCGTAGCGCGGGTCGGCACCGCCATCGAGCATGCGCGCCAGCCAGTACAGCGCGGCATCGGGGTCGGAGCCGCGCACGCTCTTGTGCAGCGCGCTGATCATGTCGTAGAACTGGTCGCCACCCTTGTCGTAGCGGCGCAGCAGTTCGCCCAGCGTCAGTTCCAGCCGGGCCTCGTCGATCTGCGCGGGGCGGTCAACGCCATCCCCCAGCCCATCGACCAACGCCTGGTAGGCGTTCAGCAGCCGCCGCGCGTCGCCATCGGCATGGGCGACCAGCCGCTGGCGGGCCGCGTCGGTCAGCGGTGGCGCATCGAGCAAGGCCTGGGCGCGGGCGATCAGCGCGGCCAGGTCGTTGTCATCCAGCGCCTTCAGCACATGCACCGTGGCGCGGCTGAGCAGTGCGCTGTTGACTTCGAAGCTGGGGTTCTCGGTGGTGGCGCCGATGAAGGTGAACAGGCCCGATTCCACATGCGGCAGGAAGGCATCCTGCTGCGCCTTGTTGAAGCGGTGCACCTCGTCGACGAAGACGATGGTGCCCTGCCCGCTGGCGGCCTGGGCGGCGCGGGCCTGCTCCACCGCGTCGCGGATGTCCTTCACCCCGGCGAGCACGGCACTCAGCACGATGAAGCGGGCGCTGACCGCGGTGGCCACCAGCCGCGCCAGCGTGGTCTTGCCGACACCGGGTGGGCCCCACAGGATCATCGAGCGGATGCGGCCCGACTCGAACGCCACGCGCAGCGGCTTGCCCGCGCCGAGCAGGTGGGACTGACCGATCACGTCGGCCAGGGTCTGCGGCCGCAGCCGCTCGGCCAGCGGTGCCTGGCCGGACAAGACGGGCGCCACGGTGGCAGGCGGCTCGGGCGGTGAGAACAAGGAATCCTGCGTCGGGCTCATGCGCCGGCATTGTCTTTAAGAATGCCTTCAGCGGCGGCCGCTCCAATCGGTTTTGTGCAGGCACAACCCCCAACCCACTCACACCGAAAGACGCTCACCATGAAACTCCGCCACATCGCCGCCATCGCCCTCGCCCTGGGCACCACCGCCGCCACCACCGCCGCGGTGGCCGGCCCCAGCTGCAACCAGCCGCAGGCCCAGTGGATGAAGGAGGCCGACTTCAAGGCCAAGATGGAACAGCAGGGCTACCAGATCAAGACCTTCAAGGTCAGCAAGGGTCAGTGCTACGAGATCTATGGCACCGACAAGGCCGGCAAGAAGGTCGAGATCTACTTCGACCCGGTGACCGCCGCCATGCTGGAACAGAAGTGACATGCAGCCCGCACCAGCGAATCAGCCGCTGAGCGCGCCGGCCACGCCGGCTGCGGCACCCACACGGGTCGCCCAGCGCGTGTGGGACCCGTTCATCCGGCTGTTCCACTGGAGCCTGGTGGCCTGCGTGCTGCTGAACCAGTGGGTGCTGGAGGGCGGCGAGACGCCCCACCGCTGGACCGGCTACGCCGCCACCGCACTGGTGCTGGCGCGGGTGGTGTGGGGCTTCATCGGCAGCCGCCATGCGCGCTTTGCCGACTTCTTCCCCACCCCGGCGCGGCTGCGTGGCCACCTGCAGGCGCTGCACCGCGGCGAGCATCCGGTGCATGCCGGGCACAACCCGCTGGGCGCGCTGATGATGCTGGCGCTGATGGCGGCCGTGCTGGCGCTGGGCGTCACCGGCTGGCTGCAGGGCACCGACGCCTTCTGGGGCGACGAGGGCCTGCAGGACCTGCACGAGACCCTGGCCTCCGGCCTGCTGTGGGCCGCCGGCCTGCATGCGGCGGCCGCCCTGGTGATGGGCCGGCTGGAGCGGGTGCGCCTGGTGCGCGCCATGGTCACTGGCGTGAAGCAGCCGTTCTGACACGCCGCCCGCGCAGACCGGGAAACTGACCGGCCGCACCCGGCCTGATCTCCCGATCGGCAGCACCGGCAGCGGCCACACTCCCTGGACATTCCCGCGTGGTGCCGGCGCGCAGCCGGTGCCGCCGTTCCATCCAACAGCGGGCTGCCTGCAGCAGCCCGGCATGCCCAGGAGATGCCGATGAGCGCCGTCACCCTTCAAGAAGCCACCGCGGTGTCGCAGACCTCCGCCCTGCACGGCGCCCCGCGCGAGGTACTGTCCTTCAAGCTCGGCGCCGAGGAGTACGGCATCGACATCCTGAAGGTGCAGGAGATCCGCGGCTACGAGAGCCCCACCCGCATCGCCAATGCCCCCGGCTTCATGAAGGGCGTGGTCAACCTGCGTGGCGTCATCGTGCCCATCGTCGACATGCGCATGCGCTTCATGCTCGACGACGTCAAGTACGACGCCTTCACCGTGGTCATCATCCTCAACGTGGCCGGCCGCACCGTGGGCATCGTGGTCGACTCGGTCAGCGACGTCCTGGAACTGCGCCCCGACCAGATCAAGCCCGCGCCCGAGTTCAACGGCAGCGTGGCCGCCACCCACATCACCGGCCTGGGCACGGTGAAGACCGGCGACGACGAGCGCATGCTGATCCTGCTGGAGATCGAGGCGATGATGAGCAGCGCCGACATGGGCTTGATGGACCATTTCGCCGGCTGACCGCCCCGCCAACCCCACACAACGAGGAGACACCATGCGCCCTGCCCTGTTGATCGCCCTGGGCAGTGCCCTGGTGGCCCTGGCTGTCCCGCACGCAGCCTGGGCGGCACGCCCGCTGGTCAGCGAAACGGCCGACTCGCTGGCACCGGGTGACTGCGAGCTGGAGACGGCCGTGGCCAGCACCCGCGTCCGCGGCGAGCCGAACACGGGCAGCGTGGACGCCCTGGTGGCCTGCGGCATCGGCAAGGGGACGCAGCTCAGCGGCGCCTACAACCGCGCACGCAGCGGCGGCCTGACCGGGCAGGCGGTCACCCTGGGCGGCAAGACCAACCTGGTCGAAGCGCAGGATGGCCGCATCGGCTGGGCCATCGCCTACGGCGCATCGCTCGACAAGGCCCCTGGCGACGGTTGGAAGCATGGCAGCACGCGGCTGTTCGGCGTGGCCACCAAGGCGCTGCGCGATGGCCTGCTGGGCCACCTGAACCTGGGCTGGCTGCGCACCGAATCCGACCGGCTGAACAGCACCACCTGGTCCATCGGTTTCGAAGGCGATGGCCCGGTGCGCTGGGCCGCCGATGTGTTCGGCGACGACCGCTCCCGCGCCTGGGTCTCGGCCGGCCTGATCTGGCCGCTGGCGGAGAAGCTGACCGCCAACCTGGCGTACGCGCAGCAGTTCGAGCGCCCGCGGGTGCGCCAGTGGACGCTGGGCTTCAAGCTCGACTTCTGAACCGGCACCGCCGGCACGGGCGGCATCAGGTGTTAAGTTTTTCCGCGCAGAGCCGATAGACCGAGTTGCAGCATGGCGACTTGCCGCTGCAACGCCCGTCCATCACTCCCTGCGCTCCATGATCCCTGCCCAACGTGCCGTCTGGAATGTCGCCTGCCTCACCTGGCAAACCCTGATCACCCGGACGCCGCAGCGGGCCGGCAGGCCGCGCGCCCGCCGCCTGCTGGCCACGGCCGCCGCGCTGGCGGTGGGCGGCAGCGCCGCCTGGGCCCAGGGCACCGCGACCCTGTCAGCCCCGCTGCCCAGCGGTGGCCAGGTCAGCGCCGGCAGCGGCAGCATCCACCAGCAGGGCCAGCAGCTGACAGTGCGGCAGACCAGCCAGCGCATGGTGGCCGACTGGCGCAGCTTCGACATCGGCGCCGGCCACACGGTGCAGTTCCAGCAGCCATCGGCCAGCGCCGTGGTGCTGAACCGGGTGCTGGGCAATGACCCGTCGGTGATCCAGGGCGCGCTGCGCGCGAACGGGCAGGTGTTCCTGCTCAATCCCAATGGCGTGCTGTTCACGCCCACCGCCCAGGTGCAGGTGGGTGGCCTGCTGGCGTCGACGCTGGCCCTGTCCAACGATGACTTCCTGGCCGGCCGCACCATGCTCAACGGCAACAGCCACGCGTCGGTGGCCAATGCGGGACACATCCGGGCGGCTGATGGCGGCAGCGTGGCCCTGGTGGCGGCGCGGGTGCTCAACAGCGGGCAGATCCAGGCCAACGGCGGCCAGGTGCTGCTGGGTGCCGGCAGCCGCGTGACGCTGGACCTGGGCGGACCGGTGCCGCTGCGGGTGGAGCAGGCGGCGCTGGATGCGCTGATCAGCCAGGGCGGTGCGGTGCGCGCCGATGGCGGCGTGGTCGTCCTCAGCGCCAAGGCGGCGGCGGACCTGGGCAGCACGGTGATCGCCCACAACGGCATCACCGAGGCGCGGTCGCTGGCGACCGGCCCGGGTGGTCGCATCATGCTGGAGGCCGACAGCGGCATCGTCCAGCTGACCGGGCGCCTGGACGTGCAGGCCACGGCCGGCCGCGGCGGTCACCTCAGCGCCACGGCGCCGCGGGTGCTGGTGGACGACGGTGCAACGCTGGACGCCTCGGGCGCGCTGGGTGGCGGGCTGCTGCAGGTGGGCGGTGGCTGGCAGGGGCGCGACAGCAGCCTGGCCAACGCCCAGGAGGTGCTGGTGCGCGCTGGCGCCACCCTGCAGGCGGATGCCCTGCGCCAGGGCGATGGCGGCACCGTGGTGGTGTGGGCCGATGGCGGCACGCAGTTCGCCGGCCGCATCTCGGCCACCGGTGGCCCGCGGGGCGGCAACGGCGGCCAGGTGGAAGTCTCCGGCAAGCAGCACCTGGGCTTCACCGGCCATGCCGACACATCGGCCCCGAGCGGCCTGCCGGGGCTGCTGCTGCTGGATCCAAGCACCCTGACCATCACCGACGGCAGCAGCGGCCAGACCGGCACCTACGCCAACTGGAGCAACCAGGCGCAGGGTGGCTCCTACACCATCCCCGAGACCGTGCTCGAGGGCATGACCGGCAACGTGGTGCTGACGGCGGTGACCGACATCATCATCAACAACCTGTCCGACAACCTGCTGAATCTGAGCGCCACCAACATCTCGTTCTTCGCCAACGACGAGAGCAGCGGCTCGTCGACGGGCGGGTTCACGATGCGCGACATCAACGACACCATCCGGCTGAACCAGGGCGCAGGCAGCAGCATCGTCTTCCAGGGCGGCAACGTGAGCAGCCGCAACACCACGGCCAATTCGAACGCCGCGTTCACGTCGGCATCGATCTTCATCGGCAACGTGGAGACGCTGGGCGCCAGCGTGGTGCTCAACACCAAGCGCAGCAGCGCGGCCACGCCGATGGTGGTCAACGGCACCATCACCACCAATGGCGGCAGCGTCAGCGTGGCGCCAGGCACCCGCTTCGGGCTGACCAACTCCAATGCAGTGGACCTGGACCTGCGCGGCGCCGTGGACACCGGTGGCGGTGACTTCACCAGCAACATGACCGGCACGGTGCAGGTCAACGGCGGCATGAACCTGGGCGCCGGCAGCGCCACCTTCGGCGGCACCGGCACGCAGATCAACTCGCTGCTGCAATCGACCAGCAACATCAGCGTCAATGCGCCGCTCTCCTTCGGCGCCAATGCCGGCATCAGCACCTCGGGCACCGTCACCTTCAACAGCACGGCCAGCATGCTGGCCGGCGGCAGCCTGACGTTGACGGCCAGCGACTTCGTCTTCAACAACAGCTTCAACGGCAATGCCGCCAACATCACGCTGCGGCCCTACAGCGCAGCCACCGATGTGGACATCGGCAGCGCCGGCAGTGGCGGCATGCTGATCAGTGCGGCCGCGCTGGCCCAGCTCAGCGGCTTCGGCAACATCACCATCGGCCGCAGCGACGGCACTGGCACCACCACCGTGGTCAGCGACACCAGCGTGGCCGCCAGCGGCGTGTTCGAACTCGTCAACCGCCGCATCGATGTGACCGGCGGCCGGCTCGGCAACACCACCGGCACGGTGCGCCTGACCGGCGACCAGATCAACATCGGCCGCGATGTGACGGCCACGTCCGGCATCAGCCTTCAGGCCCTGGACCCCACCGCCACACTGCAGATGGCCTTCAGCAACGGCGCCACGCTGGACACCAGCCTGCTCACCCTGGGCAGTGCCAGCGGCGGGCCGCTGGTGCTGCAGAGCGACGTGCCCACCACTGCCGGCACCGCGGTGCTGCGCAGCGCCGGCAGCATCACCGCCATCGCCGGCGGTGTGGCCGTGGCCGATCTGGCCGTGGACGCCGGTGGCGCAGTCGACCTCAGCGACAGCAGCTTCAACTTCACGACCCTGGCCCTGAATGCCGGCGGCGACAGCCTGGCGCGCAGCAGCCAGGCCTTCGCGGTGGGCACCGTCGCAGGCCTCAGCGGCGCCACTGTCACCGGCCACCGGCTGAGCCTGCAGACCACCGGCAGCGGCAGCGTGACCGCCAGCCAGGCCATCAGCGCGGACAGTCTGGAGCTGCTGGGCAGCCTGGCCAGCTTCAACCTGCTGGGTGCCACCCACAGCGTGGGCAGCCTGGCGGCCGACGTCGGCGGTGCATTGGCACTGCACAACGCCGACGGCCTGGCTGTGGACCTGGTCGGCAGCACCACAGGCGTGCAGGCTGGCGGTGCGGTGGACCTGGCCACGCTGAGCGGCAACCTCCAGATCGCGCAGGCAGTCGTGACCACGGCCCAGGGGGATGACGCCATCCGCTTGACTGCCGGCCGCAGCAGCAGCGCCGGCACGGCCAGTGGCGGCGATGTGCTGCTGGGCGCCCAGGGCAGCCTGCAGACCGGCAGCGGCGGACGGACCACGGTCTACACCGGCAGCCTGGCCGGCGCCAGCAGCCTGGTGGCACTGGCCGGCAGCGGCAGCGGCCGCTTCCGCTACCACAGTGACGAATCCAGCACCGGCTACAGCACCAGCCTGGCGCCACTGGGCAGCGGCGTGCAGGTCGTGTTCCGCGAGCAGCCCGTGCTGACGGTCACGCCAGACAGCGCCACCACCACCTACGGCGATGCCCCACCGGCGGCGTCGGTCCAGCTGACGGGCCAGCGGTTCGGCGATGGGAACGGCCACGTCAGCGGCAGTGCCACGGTGCTGAATGGCGGTGCCTTGTCGGGCGCCGGCCACACGGTGGCTGGAACACATGACCGCAGCTACAGCGGCGGCCTGGCCAGCAGCCTGGGATATGGTTTCCAGGACGATGCCAGCAGCCTGAATGAATGGACCGTGCAGGCGCGCAGCCTGGCGCTCGGCGGCCTGGTGGTGGCGTCGCGCCCCTACGACGGTGGCCTGCAAGCGACGCTGACCGGCACGGCTGCAGTCTCGGCGTTGGGCGGCGACAGCGTGTCGGTCAGCGGCACGGCGGTGGCCAGCTTCAACAGCCCGGGGGCGGGCACGGCGCGCCCGGTCAGCATCAGCGGTCTGGGCCTGGGCGGGGCCGATGCCGGCAACTACCAGCTCGACAGTGCGCTGACCGGCACGATCACGCCACGACCCATCACCGTCACGGCCAATGCCCAATCCAAGGTCTATGGCAGCAGCGATCCAACGCTGACCTACCAGCTCACCAGCGGCAGCCTGGTCGGCAACGACAGCCTGAGCGGCAGCCTCAGCCGCAACAGCGGCGAGAACGTCGGCAGCTACGCCATCAGCGCCGCGGCGCTGGCCAACGGCAACTACACCATCACCGCTGTCGATGGTGCGCTGAGCATCACGCCCCGGCCGATCACCGTCGCCGCCGATGCCCAATCCAAGGTCTACGGCAACAGCGATCCGGCGCTGACCTACCGGCTCACCACCGGCAGCCTCGTCGGCAACGACAGCCTGAGCGGCAGCCTCAGCCGCACCACTGGCGAGAACGTCGGCAGCTACACCATCAGCGCCGCGGCGCTGGCCAACGGCAACTACACCATCACCGCCGTCGACGGTGCGCTGAGCATCACGCCGCGGGCCATCACCGTCACCGCAGATGCCAAGTCGAAGGTCTACGGCAACGGCGATCCGACGCTCACCTACCAGCTCACCGCCGGCAGCCTGGTCGGCAACGACAGCCTGAGTGGCAGCCTCAGCCGCACCACTGGCGAGAACGTCGGCAGCTACACCATCAGCGCCGCGGCGCTGGCCAACGGCAACTACACCATCACTGCCATCGACGGGGCGCTCAGCATCACGCCGCGGCCGATCACGGTGACTGCCGACGCCAAGTCCAAGGTCTACGGCAACAGCGATCCGGCGCTGACCTACCAGCTCACCACCGGCAGCCTGGTCGGCAACGACAGCCTGAGTGGCAGCCTCAGCCGCACCACTGGCGAGAACGTCGGCAGCTACACCATCAGCGCCTCGGCGCTGGCCAACGGCAACTACACCGTCACCGCCATCGACGGGGCGCTCAGCATCACGCCGCGGCCGATCACGGTGACTGCCGACGCCAAGTCCAAGGTCTACGGCAACGACGATCCGACGCTCACCTACCAGCTCACCGCCGGCAGCCTGGTCGGCAACGACAGCCTGAGCGGCAGCCTCAGCCGCAGCAGCGGCGAAAACGTCGGTGGCTACACCATCAGCGCTGCGGCCCTGGTCAACGGCAACTACACCATCACCGCCATCGACGGAGCGCTGAGCATCACGCCACGGGCCATCACCGTCACCGCAGATGCCAAGTCGAAGGTCTACGGCAACAGCGATCCGGCGCTGACCTATCGGCTCACCACCGGCAGCCTCGTCGGCAACGACAGCCTGAGCGGCAGCCTCAGCCGCAGCAGCGGCGAGAACGTCGGCAGCTACACCATCAGCGCCGCGGCGCTGGCCAACGGCAACTACACCATCACCGCCGTCGACGGTGCGCTGAGCATCACGCCCCGGCCGATCACCGTTGCCGCCGAAGCCCAATCCAAGGTCTATGGCAACAGCGATCCGGCGCTGACCTACCGGCTCACTACCGGCAGCCTCGTCGGCAACGACAGCCTGAGCGGCAGCCTCAGCCGCAGCAGCGGCGAGAACGTCGGCAGCTACACCATCAGCGCCGCGTCGCTGGCCAACGGCAACTACACCATCACCGCTGTCGATGGTGCGCTGAGCATCACGCCGCGGGCCATCACCGTCGCCGCCGATGCCCAATCCAAGGTCTACGGCAACAGCGATCCGGCGCTGACCTACCGGCTCACCACCGGCAGCCTCGTCGGCAACGACAGCCTGAGCGGCAGCCTCAGCCGCAGCAGCGGTGAAAACGTCGGCGGCTACACCATCAGCGCCGCGGCGCTGGCCAACGGCAACTACACCATCACCGCCATCGACGGAGCGCTCAGCATCACCCCGCGACCGATCACCGTTTCGGCCGATGCCAAAACCAAGGTCTATGGCAACAGCGATCCGGCATTGACCTATCAACTCACCGCCGGCAGCTTGGTCGGCACCGACAGCCTGAGCGGCAGCCTCAGCCGCACGACTGGCGAGAACGTCGGCAGCCACACCATCAGCGCCGCGGCATTGACCAACGGCAACTACACCATCACCGCCGTCGACGGCTCGCTCAGCATCACGCCACGTCCGATCACGGTGACCGCCGACGCCAAGTCCAAGGTCTACGGCAACAGCGATCCGGCGCTGACCTACCAGCTCACCAACGGCAGTCTCGTCGGCAGCGACAGCCTGGGCGGCAGCCTCAGCCGCAGCAACGGCGAGAACGTCGGCAGCTACACCATCAGCGCCGCCGCCCTGGCCAACGGCAACTACACCGTCACCACCGTCGACGGCGTGCTCCGCATCATGCCGGCCGTGCTGGTGAACACCGTGTCCGGCAATGCGCCGACAGCGACGATGCAGACACCTGCCGTCGTGGCACCGCCCCTGCCAACCAGCGGTGGCACCGCCTCCGCGGGAACCGGGCTGGTGCTCACACCGCTGGCTCCGGGCAGTGCTGCCATGGCGGGCAACGGTGGCGCTGGCAACAGCGCCGCGCCCGGCCGGCTGTTCGTGGTGGATGGCGGCCTGCGCGGACTGGCGGGCAGCGTCCCCGGTACCGACGGCACCGCCACCGACCGCCCGCTGCAGACGCCAGCCCGCCCGGTCCAGATGCCGTGAATGCCACCTGCACCCTCCTCCATCCGTCGACATCCATGACCACTGGCTCCTCCCGCCGTCTCCATGCGCTGGCCCTGGCGGCTGCGGCCTGCCTGCTGCACGCCGCGCAGTCCGGCAACGCCCATGCGCAAGCCGTGCCCGACGCCGGCCAGATCCTGCAGCTGCAGCGGGCCCAGCCCCAACCGCCGCGCGCTGACCAGCCACTGCGGCTGCCGCAACCGCTGACCGACACGGTGGCGCCGGGCGGGCCCCAGGTGCAGTTGCAGGCGGTGCAGTTCAGCGGCCACACGGTGGTCAGCACCGAGGTGCTGCAAGGCCTGGTGGCCGACGCCATCGGCCGGCCGCTGGACATGGCCGGACTGCGCGCGTTGGCCGACCGCATCAGCAGCCACTACCGTGGCGCGGGCTACCTGTTCGCCCGCGCCATCCTGCCTGCCCAGCCGCTCGACGACGGCAGGCTGCAGATCACGGTGGTGGAAGGCCGCTATGGCAGCGCCGAAGCCCGGGCCGACAACAATGCCTGGGCGCAGGCAGGCCAGGCCTACCTGGCCAGGCTCACGACCGGCAGCGTGATCCACGGCCCGGCGCTGGAACGTGCCGTCCTGCTGCTGGCCGACCTGCCGGGGGTGCTGTCGACGCCGGTGGTGCAACCCGGCACCGCGCCCGGCACCGGCGACCTGCTGGTCACGCTGGCGCAAGGCCCATCTTGGACCGGCGCCGTGGCGCTGGACAACCATGGCAACCGCTACAGCGGGCAGCACCGTCTGCATGCCAGCGTCGACTGGAACAGCCCCGGTCTGCTGGGCGACCGCTGGAGCCTGCGCCTCATGCGCAGCGACGAGCGGCTCTGGCTGGGCAGCCTGGCCTATGCCGCGCCGCTGGGCGGCCAGGGTTGGCGCGCCATGACGTTCTATGCCCACACCCGCTATGCACTGGGGCGCGAGTTCGCACGCCTGGGCGCCACCGGCACCGCACAGGTGGCCAGCCTGGGGCTGGGCTACCCGCTGTTGCGCAGCCACCAGGCCAACCTGCAGGTGACGGCACAGCTGCAGCGCAAGCGGCTGCGCGACGACCAGGCCGGCACACAGGCCCGCAAGGCCAGCACCACACTGCCCATCAGCTGGGACCTGGACTGGCGCGACGAGATCGGTGGCGGCGGTCTGGTCTTCGGCAGCCTGGGCTGGACCGGCGGGCGTCTGCGCCTGCCGGCCGACCAGGTGGTCAACGACACCAACCAGACCCGCGGACGCTTCCAAAAGGTCAACCTGGACCTGGCCCGCCTGCAGTCGCTGCCCGGTCGGTTCAGCCTGCTGGGGCGGATGAGCGCGCAATGGGCCAGCCGCAACCTCGACTCCTCCGAGCGCACCAGCCTGGGCGGCACCGCGGGCGTGCGCGCCTACCCCAGCGGGGAGGCCACGGGCGACCAGGCCTGGCTGCTGCAGGCCGAGCTGCGGTACGACGCCGGCACCTGGGCGCCGTACCTGTTTGCCGATGCCGGCGAGGTGCAGATCAACACCCGGCCCGTCCGGGCCAGCGACATCAACCGTCGCCAGCTGGCCGGCGGCGGCGTGGGCCTGCGTTGGCAGCATGGCCGCTGGCAAGCCGATGCAGCCGCCGCCTGGTCCAGCCGCGGCGGCCCGGCGCAGGCCGATGGCGGCCACGGCAGCAGCCCCCGGCTGTGGGTGAACATCGGCCACCGCTTCTGAACGCCCCGGGGCCGGGCCGTGCAGCGGCCAGCCGTCAGGGCCCGATCACGTCCACGCCCGGCGGCGGCACGAAGCGGAAGCGCTCGGCCGGCAGCGCCAGCCCCTGCTGCACGCCGCTGAACTGCAGCTGCGAACGCTGGCCGAACGCGTCGACGATCTCGAGCGCCGCCAGCTCCTTGCCGCGGAAGCCCACCCGCAGCTGGGTGACGCTGCCATCCTTGGAGCGCGGCGTGGCCAGCACCCAGTCCAGCCCATCCTTGGCCGGCTGGGCCGCCAGCTCGAAGTCCTTCTCCAGCGTGCCGCCGGCCAGCAGCGCCGCCGGCGTGCCGCCCAGCGCCTGGTCGAGCAGGCGCACGCTGACTTGGTTCAGGTCGATGTCGTGCAGCCAGACCTTGGCCCCGTCACTGACGATCAGCTGCTCGAAGGGTTTGCTGTAGGCGAAGCGGAAACGGTTGGGCCGGCTGAACTCGAAACTGCCGGTCGACGTCTTCTTGCGGGCACCGTCGGGCGAGGTCACCGTCTGGGTGAAGCTGGCGCGGCCGGTCTGCACCTCACGGGTGAAGGCGCGCAGCGTGTCCACCGCATCGGCCCGGGCCGATGGCAGCGCCAGGGCCAGGCCCAGCGGCAGCAGCAGGCCCACCAGGCGGCGGCGTGTGTGGAGGGTGGTCATTCGTCGCGCCTTGGCACCAGCAGATCGCGGTTGCCGCTGGGCGACAGGGCCGAGACCAGGCCACTCTTCTCCATCTGCTCCAGCAGCCGCGCGGCGCGGTTGTAGCCGATGCGCAGATGGCGCTGCACCAGCGAGATGCTGGCCTTCTTGTTCTGCAGCACGATGGCCACCGCCTGGTCGTACATCGGGTCGCTTTCGGCATCGCCGCCACCGCCGCCGCCACCGCCACCCGGGGCATCGCCATCGCCGTCGAGCGTACCGCCCTCGAGGATGCCCTCGATGTAGTTGGGCTCGCCCTGGCTCTTGATGTACTCGACCACCCGGTGCACTTCCTCGTCGGACACGAAGGCGCCGTGCACCCGCACCGGCAGGCCGCCGCCGGGCGTCAGGTACAGCATGTCGCCCTGGCCCAGCAGCGCCTCGGCGCCCATCTGGTCGAGGATGGTGCGGCTGTCGATCTTGCTGCTGACCTGGAAGCTCAGCCGCGTGGGGATGTTGGCCTTGATCAGGCCGGTGATCACGTCCACGCTGGGCCGCTGGGTGGCCAGGATCAGGTGGATGCCGGCCGCGCGGGCCTTCTGCGCCAGGCGGGCGATCAGCTCCTCGATCTTCTTGCCCACCACCATCATCAGGTCGGCCAGCTCGTCGATCACCACCACCACGAAGGGCAGGCGCTCCAGCGGCTCGGGCTCTTCCGGCGTCAGGCTGAACGGGTTGGGGATCAGCTCGCCACGGGCCTTGGCTTCATCGAGCTTCTTGTTGTAGCCGGCCAGGTTGCGCACGCCCATCTTGGACATCAGCTTGTAGCGGCGCTCCATCTCGCCCACGCACCAGTTCAGCGCGTTGGCAGCCTGCTTCATGTCCGTCACCACCGGGCACAGCAGGTGCGGAATGCCCTCGTAGACGCTCATCTCCAGCATCTTCGGGTCGATCAGGATCAGCCGCACATCCCGCGCCTCGGCCTTGTAGAGCAGGCTCAGGATCATCGCGTTGATGCCCACCGACTTGCCCGAGCCGGTGGTGCCGGCCACCAGGCAGTGCGGCATCTTGGCCAGATCGGCCACCATCGGCGCGCCGACGATGTCCTTGCCCAGGCCCATGGTCAGCTGCGAGGCGGCATCGTGGTAGATCTGCGAGCCCAGGATCTCGGCCAGGCGGATCATCTGCCGCTTGGCATTGGGCAGCTCCAGCGCCATGGTGGTGCGGCCGGGGATGGTCTCCACCACCCGGATGCTGACCAGGCTGAGCGAACGTGCCAGGTCCTTGGCGAGGTTGACCACCTGGCTGCCCTTGACGCCGGTGGCCGGCTCGATCTCGTAGCGGGTGATCACCGGGCCGGGGCTGGCCGCCACCACGCGCACTTCCACGCCGAAGTCGCGCAGCTTCTTCTCGATCATGCGCGAGGTCATCTCCAGCGATTCGGGCGTCACCGAATCCACCCGCACCGCCGGTGCGGCGTCCAGCAAGTCCACTTGCGGCAGCTTGGTGTCGGCCAGCTCGGTGAACAGCGGCTTCTGCCGCTCCTTGGCCACCCGGGTGCTCTTGGGCACCTCGACCATCGTCTCCTCGATGACGATGGGGGCGTGGTCCTCGACCACGGCGCGCTCTTCCTCGACGACCAGTTCGCGTTCGCGTGTCAGCACCTCGGCGATGCGCAGGTCTTCCTTGACTTCGCGCTTGTCGGCCTGGGCTCGCCACAGGCCCTCGATGCGCTGGCCCAGGCCATCGGCCACCCGGGCCCAGGAAAAACGCATGGCCAGCGACACACCCAGCACCAGGCCGGCAATCCACAACACGCCCGAGCCGGCAAAGCCCAGCCAGCGCATCGACAGACCGCCCACCACCGCGCCCAGCACGCCGCCGGCCTGACCGCCAGGCACGGCGGCATCCAGCCGGTAGAGGCGGGTCCATTCCAGACCGCAGCTGGCAGCCATCAGCAGCACCAGGCCGGCCCAGAACCACCAGGCGGGCGTGGCGGGCCCATCGGCCGCGAGCGGGCCGCGCAGGCTGCGCGCCAGCAGGGCCAGCCAGGCGCGCGCGCCCACCAGCATCAGCCACCAGGCCGAATAGCCGAACAGGAACAGCGTCAGGTCAGAGGCCCAGGCGCCCAGCAGGCCGGCCCAGTTGGCCACCGGCGCACCGGTGCCGGACGTGGAGAAGCCGGGGTCGGCCGCCTGGTGGCTGGCGAGTGCCAGCAGCATCAGCAGCCACAGCACGCCGCCGGCGAGCAGCAGCAGTTGCGGGCGCCAGCGGGGCGCTTCCTGCGCATCGGCGGACCGTTGCGAGGCCAACGTCACAGCGCCATCGCGCTGCAGCGATCCCAGGGGAAAGGTCATGCGCCTGATTGTGGCGCAAGCCAGCCAGAAGGCCGGCGAACCTACTCAGGCTGCGCAGCCCGTTCCTTGATGACCACCGAGCCGTTCTCCTGCGTCTCGATGACGCCGCGCTCTTCCAGGTCCTTCATCACCCGGCTGACCATCTCGCGGCTGGCGCCGACGACCTTGGCCATGTCCTGGCGCGAGACCTTGTTGCGGATGGTCTTGACGCCATTGATGTCTTCCGACATCTCCAGCAGCGTGCGGGCCACGCGGCCGTACACATCCAGCAGCGCCAGCGACTCGATCTGCCGGTCGGCATGGCGCAGGCGCCGCACCAGGCCACGCAGGATGGCGTAGCTGAGGCTGGAATGCTCCGGCAGGCAGCGGGCGAAGTCGGCCCGGCCCAGGATCAGCATGTCCGTCTGGATCTCGCAGCGCACCGTGGCCGAATGGGCCTCGTTGTCGATCAGGCTCATCTCGCCGACATAGTCGCCGCTTTCCAGCACCGCCAGGATGACCTCGCGGCCGCGGCTGTCGGAGGTGAGCACCCGCGCCCGGCCATTGAGCAGGATGAACAGCGTGTTGCTCTTGCGGCCCTGCTCCACCACCAGTTCGCCGCGGCGGAAGCGCCGCTTGACGACGCTGTCGGCAATCGCCTGCGCCTGGTCGTTCGTCAACATCGAGAACAGCGGCACGCGCCGGATCAAATCGAGATTCGTCAGCATGGACATGGTGATTTCCCTTCCTGGCAGCAGTGTGTTCTGTGACTGATTGCGCCAAACGCGCAAACAGCATGGGCTTCGAGGGCCAGATTCGAGCAGATTTTCTCTATTGTGCCGATCGAAACGCCTGCGGCATGCCGGTATGCACCCCATGTGACAATTCCTGGACGGCCTCCGGGCAACCCGCCCGGCACCGGCCACCCACCTCCATGGAACTGTCATGAGCACCCCCATCCTGCACGCCCAGGTGCTGATCCTGGGCTCCGGCCCGGCCGGCTACTCCGCGGCCATCTATGCCGCCCGCGCCAACCTCAAGCCGGTGCTGATCACCGGCATGGCCCAAGGCGGCCAGCTGATGACCACCACCGAAGTCGACAACTGGCCCGCCGACGTGATGGGCGTGCAAGGCCCCGAGCTGATGGAGCGCTTCCAGAAGCATGCCGAGCGCTTCAACACCCAGATGGTGTTCGACCACATCAATGCGGTCGATCTCTCCAAGCGCCCGTTCACCCTCACCGGCGACAGCGGCACCTACACCTGCGACAGCCTGGTGATCGCCACCGGCGCATCGGCCAAGTACCTGGGCCTGCCATCGGAAAGCGCCTTCATGGGCCGCGGCGTCAGCGGCTGCGCCACCTGCGACGGTTTCTTCTACCGCGGCGATGAGGTGGCCGTGGTCGGCGGCGGCAACACCGCAGTCGAAGAGGCGCTGTACCTGTCCAACATCGCCAGCAAGGTGCA
The DNA here is from genome assembly GCF_005403045.1 of Pseudaquabacterium pictum. Lineage (GTDB taxonomy): Bacteria > Pseudomonadota > Gammaproteobacteria > Burkholderiales > Burkholderiaceae_C > Pseudaquabacterium > Pseudaquabacterium pictum. Next base: position 482,521 of record NZ_BJCL01000003.1, on the reverse strand, counting down.
CCTGGTGCACCGGCGCGACAAGTTCCGCGCCGAGGCCATCATGATCGACAAGGTGCAGGAGAAGGTGGCCGCCGGCCGCATCCAGCTGCACCTGCATTCCACGCTGGACGAGGTGCTGGGCGACCAGACCGGCGTCACTGGCGTGCGGCTGAAGAACGTGAACACCGGCGCCACCGAAGACCTGACGCTCAAGGGCTGCTTCATCGCCATCGGCCACCAGCCCAACACCGACATCTTCAAGGGCCAGCTGGAGATGAAGGACGGCTACATCGTCACCCGCTCGGGTCTGAACGGCTTCGCAACGATGACCAGCGTGCCCGGCGTGTTTGCCGCGGGCGATGTGCAGGACCATGTCTACCGCCAGGCCATCACCTCGGCCGGCACCGGCTGCATGGCCGCGCTGGATGCGCAGCGTTTCCTGGAACAACAGGCCTGAGACCTGCCGACGCCGCCAGATTTCTGGCTATAATCATGGTCTTTGCCGAAAAGCAAGGCACTGGCGGCTGACACAGTCGCCAGGCCGATTCAAAGGCAGCCATCAAGGGGTGCAGCAGATGCTGCACCAGCCGTCGGGTCCACCGTCTGCAACCTTGCGCTGGTTGCCGTGCCTGCAACAGTCAAGTTCTGGAGAAGCGTCATGGCACGCGTCTGTCAAGTCACGGGCAAGCGCCCGATGGTGGGAAACAATGTCTCCCACGCCAACAACAAGACCAAGCGTCGCTGGTTGCCCAACCTGCAATACCGCCGCTTCTGGGTCGAGAGCGAGAACCGTTGGGTGCGTCTGCGCATCACCAACGCCGCCCTGCGCCTGATCGACAAGGTCGGCATCGACCAGGTCGTGGCCGACCTGCGCGCCAAGAACGCGCTGTAATCAACCGCACACCCGGAGCACACCATGGCAGCCAAAGGCGGACGCGAAAAGATCAAGCTGGAATCCACCGCAGGAACCGGCTTCTTCTACACGACCAACAAGAACAAGAAGACCACGCCCGAAAAGCTCGAATTCATGAAGTTCGACCCGAAGGCGCGCAAGCACGTCCTGTTCAAGGAAATCAAGCTGAAGTGATGTGACGCCTGCCCGGCCTGCCGGGCGGGTTGCCAGCTTCACCGACAAGGGCCGCGTCCGGCAGGACGCGGCCCTTGTTGCATGGTGGGCCCGATCAGGGCATCACTCGATCTTCAAGCCCGCCAGTTGTGCGCTGCGTCGTGGATGCAGCAGGTTCACGCGCCCCGGCTGGCCGTCGGCGCCCGGCAGCCGCTCGGCACCATCGAGGATCAGCGCCTTCAGTTGCACCGGCGTCAGCGCGGGCTGCAGCGCCAGCAGCTTGGCCGCCAGGTTGGCCACCTGCGGGCTGGCCATGCTGGTACCGCTGAGTTTCATCCGCACGCCGCCGGGCACCGGGCTGTCGACCTCGAAGCCGTTGGCATGCACCACCACCGTCTTGCCGAAGGTGGAGAAACTGGTCTCCTGCCCGGCCCGGTCGACGGCGCCCACGGTGATCAGGTTCGGCAGCGACAGGCCGGCCGGGATGTACTCCTGGAAGTCGGCGCTGTTGTCCTCGTTGCCGGCCCCGGCGACGAACAGAATGCCGGGCGCACCGGCCATGGCCTCGCGCAGCGCATCGCGCTCGATGGCGAACAGGCGCAGGGCCTCCTGCTTGCGGGCCTCGGGCGTGCCGCCCAGGTTGTGGAAGGCCAGCATGCCCTCGATGGCGGCCGGTCCGTAGCGCCAGCTCATGTTCACCACCCGCACGCCGGCCGACTTGAAGCCGTCCACCGTGGCCTGGTAGGCCGCCGCCCAGGCGCGTGAGCGCGCCTCGCCCGGCTTCGACGGCGTCGACAGGTGGCTCCACAGCATCGTGGCGGCATAGACCTGGGCGAACGGGTTGCCGTCGACGGCAATGCCGGCGACATGCGTGCCATGCACATACATGCCGGCCAAGGCCATGTCCTCGCTGAAGCCGCGCACGTCGTCGGCCTTCAGCGCCGCCAGCGTGGCACGGAACCGCTGGGCATCGGGCGTGTCCAGCGCGGCGCGTTGGTCCATGGCGCCCTTGACCAGCCCGCGCAGCTGCGGCCAGCGTGGCTCGGCCGTACCCAGCGGGCGCAGCAGATCGGCCGCCGGCTGCCCGCCATCGCCGAAGGCGATGCCGCGTCCCGCTGCGGCCTTGAACAGCGCCAGGTCAACGCCGGAATCCCACACGCCCACCACCACCGGGCTGGCCTTGGCATCCGGGGCGATGGCAAAGGTGCGCAGTGTCCAGACGTCGGCCATGGCCGCAGTGCGGGTGTTGGCCTCGACCACACGCTGCAGGCCCTGCACCACCGCCTGCCTGCTGGGCGCCAGCAGCTCGATCTGCATGCGGGCGCTGATGATCGACAGCAGCAGGCTCTCGGGCACCGACATCCCGCCGTTGCGCGCCACCGCATCCAGCTGGGCCTGCACCGCACCGCGCACCAGTTCGGGGTTGTAGGTCTCGATGCTGCCCTTGTTGCTCTTGACGATGTCCTGCACATCGGCCCAGGGCATCGCACCGAAACGCCTTGCCACTTCGGCTTGCAGCCAGCTGGCGTCGCGCTGCTCCTGGCGTTGCTGGGTCAGCAGGTCGGTCAGCACGCCGCTGGCCAGGCGCGCGCCGGGCTTGTCCTGCAACGCGCGGGCCCTGGCCGTCCAGCCGGGCACGGCCGACCAGTCACCACGCAGCTGCGCCAGCGACGCCATCGCGCCGTAGAGGTCGCGCAGCGTGGCGTTGTCCTGGATGTCGTAGGCCGCCAGGTCGGCCGCCAGCAGGGCTTCGACCTGCGCGCCCAGCGCCTGCAGGTCGGCCAGCGGTGCCGTCAACAGCGCACTGGGCAGCTGGGGCAGCACATGCGCACGGCGTGGCAGCTGATCGGCGCGGGTGACAGTCTGCCGCGCCGCCGTGGTGGCCGCGGCGGCGGGCTGGATCGCCGCCAGCAGCGGGCCGATGGCGATCAGGGCAGCGGTGAGGGTGAGGGGCAGTGGGCGCAGCATGGTGGTCTCTGGAGCGGGTTCGAGCATGCTAGCCAGCACACGCAGCCAACGGCCGCCATGCGACCAAGCCCGCCTGGCGCTGGACGGACGCCCGCCGCACGCGACGGCTGCCGCCGGGCGCGCGGTCCACCAACGACAACGGGCCCGAAGGCCCGTTGTCCATGCGCGCTTGGAAGCCGATCAGGCGCGTGCGGCCCGCAGCTTCATCGAGAACTCGGCCAGCGCGTCGATGCCGCTGCTCTCGGCCCGCTTGCACCACTGCTGCAGGTCGACGACCAGCTGCTCGGCCGACACATTGGTGCGGGTCCACAGCTGGCGCAGTTCTTCGCGCATGGTCACCAGCTGAGCCAGCTTGGGGCTGCTGTTGACGGCGTTGGCCAGCTGCGGCAACACCGCGCTGGGGATCTTCTCGGCATCACGGTGCAACCAGCGCTTGGCCAGCTGCAGGTCGGCCAGGCGGGCGGCGGCGCCCTGCTGCTTGACCTGCTCCAGCTCGGCGGCGCAGGCGGCGCGCAGCTCCTTCGCGTACTTGGCCATCACCTCGTAGCGGTTGGCGATCACCGCCTCCAGCGTCTTGGCATCGGCCTGGGGCTTGATCTCGCCAAGCTTCAGCTGCGGCACCGTCTTGCGCGCCTTGGCCAGGCCCACCAGCTCCATGCCGCGGATGTAGACCCAGCCGATGTCGAACTCGAAGGGCTTGACCGAGAACTTGGCCGACGTGGGGTACGTGTGGTGGTTGTTGTGCAGCTCTTCGCCGCCGATCAGGATGCCCCAGGGCGACACGTTGGTCGATGCATCGGCCGCCTCGAAGTTGCGGTAGCCCCACCAGTGCCCGATGCCGTTGATGATGCCGGTGGCCATCACCGGGATCCAGAGCATCTGCACTGCCCACACCGTCAGACCGATGGCGCCGAAGATGGCCAGGTCCAGGATCAGCATCAGGCCCACGCCCTGCCAGCTGTAGCGGGTGTAGAGGTTCCGTTCGATCCAGTCGTCGGGCGTGCCCTTGCCGTACTTGGTGATCGTCTCGGCCACCTTGCTCTCGGCCCGGTAGAGCTCCACGCCGGTGAGCAGCAGGGCCTTGATGCCGCGGGTCTGCGGGCTGTGCGGGTCTTCCTCGGTCTCGCACTTGGCGTGGTGCTTGCGGTGCACCGCGACGAATTCCTTCGTCACCATGCCGGTGGTCAGCCACAGCCAGAAGCGGAAGAAGTGCGACGGGATCGCATGGAGGTCCAGCGCACGGTGCGCCTGCGCACGGTGCAGGAAGATGGTGACCGAGCAGATGGTGATGTGCGTCATCACCAGGGTCACCAGCAGCACCTGCCACCAGGTGGCTTCGGCCCACAGGCCGTTGGCCAGCCAGTCGACCAGCGCAAACCACACGGTTGAAATCTCAGTCATGAAATCGCCTTGTCCGCCCAGGAGCAGGCGGGTCCTTGATTGTAAGGGTGCCCCCATGGCAACCCGATGCGGATTGTGCGTACGGGAAAGCGCACAGTTTCCCAGATGGGGGCGTTGTGCGCCGCAACAACGCGCAGCCGTTGCGGCACGTCAAGACGGTCGCGGGCCGTCCGCTGGAATCACTTGCGCTGCCAGACGGCGGCGAAGAATCCATCCGTGGCGTGGCGGCTGGGCCAGAGGCGCAGGTAACCGTTGTCCACCAGCTCGCCAGCCCGGTCGACATGCGCTGCGGCCAGGGCCTCGTCGGCCGGCAGCGGTATGAAATCCGGGTGCGCCGCGCCGAAGGCCTCGGCGATGGCCTCGTTCTCGTCGCGCAGCAGGCTGCAGGTGGCATAGACCAGCCGCCCGCCCGGCTTCACCAGCCGCTGGGCGCTGTCGAGGATGGCGGTCTGCTTGGCGGTCAGCTCGGCCACCGCCTGCGGGCTCTGGCGCCATTTCAGGTCGGGATTGCGGCGCAGCGTGCCCAGGCCGGAGCAAGGCGCATCCACGAGCACCCGGTCGATCTTGCCGGCCAGGCGCTTGATGCGCTCGTCGCGCTCATGGGCAATCTGCGCCGGATGCACATTGCTCAGACCGCTGCGGGCCATGCGCGGCTTCAGCGCATCCAGCCGGTGGCCGTTGACGTCAAAGGCATACAGCCGGCCGGTCGAGCGCATGGCCGCGCCCAGCGCCAGGGTCTTGCCGCCGGCACCGGCGCAGAAGTCGACCACCATCTCGCCGCGCTTGGCGTCCACCAGCAGGGCCAGCAGCTGGCTGCCTTCGTCCTGCACCTCGATATCGCCACGCACGAAGGCGTCGAACTTCTGCAGCGCCGGCTTGCCCGGCACCCGGATGCCCCAGGGCGAGAACGGCGTGGGCGCGGCACGCAGGCCGGCCTGGTTGAGGGTGGACAGGATGTCCTCGCGCTTGGCCTTGAGCACGTTGACGCGCAGGTCCAGCGGCGCGGGTTCGTCCAGCGCAGCCACCAGCGGCCAGAAGGCCTCGTCGCCCAGTTGGCTGCGCAGGGCCGAGGCCAGCCAGTCGGGCAGGTTGTGGCGGAACTTGTCGGAAAAGCCGGCCGGGTCGATGGCCTTGACCTGCTGGCGCCACTGGGCTTCGTTGGAACCCAGCGCGCCCTTCAGCAGGTTGGCGTCGCCCGACCAGGCCAGAATGGCCAGGCGCCGTTCCAGCGCGCCGGTGCCGCTCTGTGCCAGGTGCTGCAACAGCGGGCGGCGGCGCAGCACGGTGTAGGCGGTCTCGGCCAGGGCATGCCGCTCGCGCGGGCCCAGGCTGCGATGGCGCTTGAAGAAGGCGGAGACGATGCTGTCGGCCGGGGCGTCGAGTTTGAGAACCGCGCGCAGCAGTTCAGTGGCCAGGTCCAGCAGGGCGGTAGGATGCATCGGCCGATTATCCCTGCCATGTCCACCGACGCACCCACCGACGACCTGCCACCCCTGCCCGCCGTGCCCGTGGGCCGCTACCGCCACTACAAGGGCAACCTGTACGAGCTGGTCGGCGCGGTGCGCCACAGCGAGACGCTGGAGCCGCTGGCGCTGTACCGGCCGCTGTACGGAGAAGGCGCGCTGTGGGTGCGGCCCTGGGCGATGTTCTTCGAGACGGTGGTGGTCGACGGCGTCACACAGCCGCGCTTCGCCCGCGTGGATGCCGATCAGGCCGGCAGCAGCAGCTGAGATTCCTCGCCGGTGTGGTGCACCACGCCGCCATCCAACCGCAGTTCACCCCGCACCCACCAGCCCACGGCCAGCGGATACAGGCGGTGCTCGGCCTCCAGCACCCGTTCGGCCAGAGCCTGCGGCGTGTCGTCGGGCCGCACCGGCACCACCGCCTGGGCAACGATGGGGCCATGGTCCAGCGTCGGCGTCACCAGGTGCACCGTGGCGCCGGCCAGCTTGCAGCCGGCCTCGATGGCGCGGCGGTGGGTGTGCAAGCCGGCAAAGGCCGGCAGCAACGACGGATGGATGTTCAGCAGCCGGCCGGCGTAGTGCTGCACGAAGCCATCGGTCAGGATGCGCATGAAGCCGGCCAGCAGCACCAGGTCGGGCGCGAAGCCGTCGATCACCTGCATCAGCGCGGCATCGAAGGCCTCGCGGCTGGCATGCAGCGTGTGGTCGACCACCGCCGTGGCGATGCCTTGTTGCGCGGCAAACTCCAGCGCGGCAGCGCCCGGCCGGTTGGAGACCACCGCCACGACCCGGGCCGGCCAGCCCTCGGCTGTGCAGGCGTGCAGGATGGCCTGGGCATTGCTGCCGCGGCCGGAGACCAGGATGACGATGCGCTGCATGACGGGGCGGGAGTGTACGGGGCCGGTTTAGGCCGGGCCGTCTGACAGAATCCGCGGCTCGACCCAAGGACCATTCCATGCGACCCCGCGTACTCTCCGGCATGCGCCCCACCGGCGCCCTGCACCTCGGCCACTACCACGGCGCGCTCAAGAACTGGGTGCGGCTGCAGGACGACCACGACTGCTTCTACTTCGTGGCCGACTGGCATGCGCTGACCACGCACTACGAGGACCGCGCGGTGATCGAGAAATCGGTCTACGAGATGGTCATCGACTGGCTGGCTGCCGGCCTGGACCCGGAGAAGGCCACCATCTTCATCCAGAGCCGCCTGCCCGAGCATGCCGAGCTGTTCACCCTGCTGGCGATGGGCACGCCGCTGGGCTGGCTGGAGCGCATGCCCACCTACAAGGACCAGATCGAGAAGCTCAAGGACAAGGACCTCGCCACCTACGGCTTCCTGGGCTACCCGCTGCTGCAGGCCGCCGACATCCTGATCTACCGAGCCAGCCATGTGCCGGTGGGCGAGGACCAGGCGCCGCACGTGGAGATCACCCGCGAGGTGGCACGCCGCTTCAACCACCTGTACGGCCGCGCTGCCGACCACGCCGCCCAGGTGGCCGCGGCGCTGGCGCTGCTGGGCAAGGACGACCAGCGCTACCTGGAGAAGCAGCGCAAGGCCTACGGCCAGGACGGCGTGGCCGAGGCCCTGGCCAAGGGCGAGGCCCTGGTGCGCAAGCTGCAGGCCGCCGGCACGCTGGACGAGAGCCAAACCGAGCTGCTGCTGGGCCACCTGAAGGGCACCGGCAAGTCCATCCTGACCGAGCCGGACGTGCTGCTGACCGAGACCAGCAAGCTGCCCGGCCTGGACGGCGACAAGATGGCCAAGAGCCGCAACAACTCGATCGCGATGCGCGACGACCCGGCGGTGGTGACGCAGAAGGTGCGCGGCATGAAGACCGACCCCGCCCGCGCCCGCCGCACCGATCCGGGCACGCCGGAGAAATGCCCGGTGTGGGAGTTCCACAAGGTCTACACCGACGCCGACACCCGCGCCTGGGTGCAGCAGGGCTGCACCACCGCCGGCATCGGCTGCCTGGACTGCAAGCAGCCGGTGATCGATGCCATCGTCCGCGAGCAGCAGCCCTGGCGCGAGCGGGCCGAAGCCTACCTGGCCAACCCCAGGCAGATCCACTGGATCGTCGAGATGGGCACCGAGCGGGCCCGCACAGTCGCCCGCCAGACCATGAAGGACGTGCGCGAGGCCATGGGCCTGAACTATTGAGGTTCAGGTCAGCGGCAAGGCGGCAGACGCGCCGGCGGTGATGCCGTACACCTCCACCCGGTTGCGGCCGGCGCGCTTGGCTTCGTAGAGGCTCTGGTCGGCCTGGCCGTAGAGCCGGTCGCCCGACAGCCGGCTGCGGGCATCGGCCACCGCGACGCCGGCCGACACCGTCACCTTCACCGGCTGGCCGCGCTCGTCGGTCAGCGCCAGCGCCTCCACCTCGCGGCGCACCGCCTCCACCAGCCAGCGGGCGCCGGCCACCTCGGTGTCGGGCAGCACCAGGCCAAACTCCTCGCCGCCGGTGCGGCCGAACACGTCGGACGCCCGCAGCCGCCGCCGCACCGCATCGGCAAAGGCGCGCAGCACGGCGTCACCGGTGCGGTGGCCGTGGCGGTCGTTCACCTGCTTGAAATGGTCCAGGTCCAGCAGCACGAAGGCCACCGACGTGCCGGCACGGTGGCCGCGCTGCAGCTCGTGGGCCAGCAGCGCATCGGTGGTGCTGCGGTTCCAGCAGCCGGTGAGGCCGTCGCGGGTGGCCATCTCCTCCATCTGGCTCGCCACCCGCTCGAACACTGCCAGCACGAAGCCGAAACCCGCACCCAGCAGGCAGATGAAGGCCACCAGGAAGGTCAGGCCCTGGCCCAGGCTGGCCTGCATCAGGGTGCCGTAGTCATCGGGATGCAGCAGCGCGTGCACCGCCCGTACCAGATGCGCGGCGACGGACAAGGCCATCGTGGTGGCCACCACCCGCAGCGAGCGTTCGGCCCGCCAGCCATGGCGCCCGATCACCAGCACGCTGGGCAGCAGCAGCGCGCAGTACACCAGCGACAGCACGGCGGTGCGCTGGTTCAGCGGCCAATCCAGCATCAGCAGCAGGGCCAGCCAGATGCCCGGCTGCACCTGCATCAGCGCCCGTGGCCCGGTGTGGCCGCACAGCAGCAGGTAAAGGGCCTGCGCATACAGGGCCAGACCCAGGCACACCAGCGCATTGCCCAGCACCACCGACAACTCCAGCGGCAGCACCACCCGCGCGGCCAGCATGGCAAAGCCACCCAGCAGCGCCCAGCAACCCAGCGTCCAGCGCCGGATCTCGGGCCGCGCGCGCACGCCCTGCTGCGACACGCCCAGTGCCAGCGTCAGCAGCAGAAAGCCCAGCAGCAGGGCCAGCATCAGGGTGGGGATGTGCAGCAGCATGGCGGCAGGCCAGGTTCGGCCGGTGGCGGAAGTATGCCCGCCCCGGCGCGGCCCTCCGGCGGCTGGACGCTCAGGCGTCGGGTTGGCGTTTGGCGCGGGCACGCGCCGCGCCAGCGCGGCCGCGCTGCTTCCACTGCGCCAGCTGGGCCTGGCGCTCCAGCACTGTCAGCTGGTCGCGCTGGGCCTCGCGCAGCAGCTTGTGGTAGTTGTCCAGCCGCGGCCCGTCCAGCGCCTGCCGCACCGCACAGCCCGGCTCCTGCCGGTGCTGGCAGTCGCGGAAGCGGCACTGCGGCGCCAGCCGCGCCACGTCGCCAAAGGCATCGGCCAGCTGACCGGCGTCGTCCACATCCAGCCGCAGCGCACGCAGCCCGGGCGTATCGATGATGCAGGCGCCGCCGGGCAGCGGCAGCAGGCTGCGCACCGTGGTGGTGTGGCGGCCGCGGCTGTCGTCGTCACGCACCGCGCCGGTGTCGCGCCCGGCCGCGCCGCCGTGGGCCAGCAGCAGGGTGTTGGCCAGCGTGCTCTTGCCGGCGCCGCTGCTGCCCAGCAGCACCAGCGTCTGGCCGGGCTGCAGCCACGCCGACAGCGCGCCGGCAGCATCGGCCTGCCGCATGTCCAGCGCCAGCGCCGGCGTGCGCGACGGCAGGATGTCGGCCGCCTCGGCCAGCCGCCGCGCGGCCAGCGCCGGCGCCACGGTGTCGGCCTTGCTCAGCACCAGCACAGGCGCTACGCCAGCCAGTTGCACCAGGGCCAGGTAGCGCTCCAGCCTGCGCAGCTGGAAGTCGTGGTCCAGGCCCATGACCAGCAGCGCGGTGTCGATATTGCTGACCAGGGCCTGGCGCTGCACCCCGGCGCGCGGGTCGGCGCGGCCGCCGCTGCCGGTGCGGCGTGTCAGCTGGTTGACCGGCAGCAGCCGGCAGGTGATGCAGCAGCCGCCGGGGTCGTCGGGCCGGGCCAGCACCCAGTCGCCCACGGCCAGGGCTTCACCCTCGGCCAGCAAGTCCTGCTGCAGCGCGGTGGCACAGCGGGCACGGTGGACCTGGTGGCCATCGTGCAGCAGCCAGTGGCCGCGCTGCACTTCCAGCAGGCGCATCGGGCGCGCCAGCGGGTCGGCGACACCGCAGGCCAGACGGGCCTGCATCGTCGCCCCCAGGCCGATGGCCTGCAGGGCGGGAAAATCGATCGGTTGTTGCATCTGCGCAATCCGGAAGACCGGTGGTCCGGTGCCGCACGGCAACCCGGATCCACCAGCCGGCGCCCGGCCACCCGATGGCGGCACAGGCCAATGTGGTGGCGGCGCGGGGCGCGCACCACCACGGGCATGGATGGAGAGGGGTCGGTCCGCAGCGGCAGCAGGGCTGCGCGCGCTTGGGCGCCGAAGGCGCCCGGGTCAACCACGGCGGCCGGATGGCCGCCGGTGCGCAGGCTCAGGCCGCGCGGTCCGACGAGGGGGCAATGGCGATCTTGTTCATGGCACGCTCCTCGAAGTGGTGGAAGGTGGCGCAGTGTGGGCAAGGCGGCGCCCGGCGTCAAGCGGTGCAGGCACCACCGCAACCAGCGGCGGTGTGAAGCCCGACACAGCTTCTTGACAGCGGACAAGTCCCAAAGGACGCCAGGAGCAAGGGAAAACCCTATACTGCACTGCAACACGAACCCGATCCGGGTGCTGTGCAACTGATGGAGTCAACACCATGACCAGTGCATCGATGACCTACGGGCGCCCTGCCCGCCTCACCATTCCCCGTGGCTCGCTGTGGTTCGCCAATGGCGCCGCGATGCTGATCGAGGGCTTGCGCCGCCTGGACCGCTGGCAGCTCAGCCTGGGCAAGCAGGAGCCGCGCACCGCCGAGGATGTGCTCGACTGGGCCGCCCGTGTCGAGCCGACCGAGCCCGGCTTCGCCTCCGACCTGCGCGCCGCCGCGCTGCGGGCGATGGACGGCGTCGGCCGCTGAGCCTGCCGCTGGCAGCGGGCTGACCCCGCCCGCCCCGACCGCCACCCCAGACAAACCGGGGGTTCCCAAGGCGCGCCGCGCCGCTAGCATCGCGCCCGGAAGTTCCGGCGCGCTGTGCTGCCGGGCATTGCAGGGGTTGCGGGATGTTGCCGAAGTGCGCACCGGCCGCCGCCGGGTTCGACGGGCCGGCGGCTTCCGAGGATTGGCCACGCCGCCGCTGGCTGGCTGGCGCGCTGGGATTGGGTGCCGCCGCAGCGGGCCTTGGTGGCTGCGCCAGTGCGCCGCCGGCCGGCGAGCCGCATTCCGACGCCGTGGCCGAGCCGGTGCCGGCGCCCCAGGTGGTGCCGTTCTCCGAGGCCGTGCCGGGCCAGCCGCCTGCAGGCTGGCGGCCTTATGCCTTGCGGCGGGATCTCACCCGCACCCGCTACACCGTCGTGCGCGACGGCGACCGCCGTGTGCTCAACGCCCGCGCCAGCGCCTCGGCCACCGGCCTGCGCTGCGCGGTGCAGATCGATCCGGCCGAGCAGGGCCAGCTGCAGTTCAGCTGGCGTGTGCGCGAGGTGGCGCCCCAGGCCGATGTGTCCGAAGCGGTGCTCGACGACTGCCCGGCGCGGCTGATCCTGGCCTTCGACGGCGACCAGACCCGCCTGTCGCTGCGGGACCGGTTGTTCTTCGACCAGGTGGAGCTGTTCACCGGCCAGCGCCTGCCCTATGCCACGCTGATGTATGTGTGGGATGGTGGCCGCCATGCGGTGGAATCGGTGCACCGCAACCACCGCACCAGCCGCATCCAGTACCTGACGGTGGAATCAGGCGGCCAGCGCGCCGGCCGCTGGCTGCACTACCAGCGCGACGTGGTGGCCGATTTCCGGCGGGTGTACGGTGAAGCGCCCGGCACCATCATCGGCGTGGGCGTGCTGACCGATGCCGACGCGCTGAAGCTGCAGCTCGAGGCCTGGTACGGCGACATCACGCTGGCCGGGCAGGCAGGCAGAAGCTGACCTCCAGCCCCGGCGCAGCGTTGCGCCACTGCAGCGTGCCGCCGTGCGACTGCGCCACCAGCCGGCACAGGTACAACCCCAGCCCCACCCCACCCGCGCCGCGGCTGCGCGCCGCATCGGGCCGGTAGAACGGCTCGCCCAGCCGCGCCAGCGCCGCCGGGTCGACGCCTGGCCCGTGGTCACGCACCCGCAGGCACCAGCCATCGCCCTGCGCCACGGCCTGCACCTGCACCGGCGTGCCGGCGCCATGGCGCAACGCGTTGTCCAGTAGGTTTCGCAGCAGCAGCTGCAGCCGGCTGCGGTCAGCCTGCACCAGCGGCATGCCGGGCGCCAGCTGCAGCGTGATGCCGCGGCCGGCAAAGCTGCCATCAACCAGGTCCTGCACCAGCGCATGGATGTCGACCGCCTCGCGCTGCAATGCCGCGGCGCCGCCGGCGAGGCGCTCACCTTCGAGCAGATCGCTGATCAGGTCGCGCATCTGGCCCAGGTCGCGCAGCAGGGCGGCGCGCTCGGCGCCGTCATCCAGCAGCTCGGCATGCAGGCGGGCGCGGGTGAGCGGTGAGCGCAGCTCATGGCTGATGGCCAGCAGCAGGCCGCGTTGGCCGGCGAGCATGTGCTGCAGGCTGGTGGCCATGGCATTGACCTGCGCCGCCAGCGCACCCAGCTCGTCCTGCCGCGTCTGCGGAATGGGCTGGGAGAAGTCACCGTCGCCGTAGCGCCGCGCACCGGCCTGGATGTCGCCCAACGGCCGCAACAGGAGGCGCACCCAGGCCCAGGCGCCGGCGGTCAGCGCCAGCAGCGCCGCCAGCATGGCCCAGCCGAACCAGCGCGGCCGGTCCTGCCAGCCGGCGCCACCCCAGTCCAGCCCGAAACGGATGCGGTGGCCGTCGGCGCTGCGGCGTTCCAGCGCGTCGCGCCACTCCGGATCGCGCGGGCCGTGGCGATCGCGCTGCGGGTGCGAGGTCCACTGCACCTGCGGCCCGTCGATGCGCACCGACAGCGGCAGGCGCTGCACCAGGGCCTGGGCCCGCGCCACATCGGGCGGGCTGCCGAGGTCGGCGCTCAGGCGGTCCAGGTAGTCGGCCACCAGCGGGCGGGCCAGTTCACGCCAGCCGGTGGAGAACAGCTCGCGCGTGGCCGACACGAACAGCAGCGTGGTGCCCAGCGCCAGCGCCAGGAACACCAGCACCAGCCGCGCCTGCAGCGAGTGCCGCAGCCGGTGCGCCCAGCCGCCACTCATGCCGCCGCCCGTGGCGCCAGCGCCAGCGCATAGCCGGCATTGCGCAGCGTCTTGATGGCCTCCAGTGGCGCCAGCTTGCGGCGCAGCCGGCTCACCAGCAGATCGACCGCACGGGTGTAGAGCTCCGCATCGCGACCGCGCAGGTGGTTCAGGATCTCGTCGCGGTGGAACACCCGCTGCGGCGCGCGGGCCAGCAGCACCAGCAGTTCGAACTCGGTGCCGGTCAGCTCCACCGGCTGGCCCTGGCACAGCACGGCCCGGCGGGCCAGGTCGATCTGCAGGCCGTCGAACTGCAGCAGCGCGGCGGCCGCGGCCGTGGTGGTGGCAGGCGCCGGGCGGGCGCGGCGCAGGATGGTCTGCAGCCGTGCCGCCAGCTCCCGCGGCTCGAAGGGCTTGGGCAGGTAGTCGTCGGCACCCAGCTCCAGGCCCACCACCTTGTCGCTCAGCTCGCCGCGGGCGGTGAGCATCAGCACCGGCACGCTGCTGGTCTGGCGGATCTGCCGGCACACCGCGAAGCCGTCCATCTCGGGCAGCATCACGTCGAGGACCACGGCGTCGACGCCGCCGGCGGCCAGCCGTGCGAAGCCGGCGCTGGGCGTGAGCGCCGCCTCCAGCGTGAAGTCGAAGCGCCGCAGGTAGGCCGCCAGCGGCGGCGCCAGGTGCTCGTCGTCGTCGATCAGCAGCAGGTGGTGCACGGACGGCATGGTGGCACAGCGGCCGCCGGGTGCCGCAGGTTCAGGACCAGCGCCGGCCCTTGGCCAGCATCTCGCGCAGCATCTGCTGCTGCGCCGGCTTCAGGCTGTCGTAGAAGTCGCCGAAGGCATTGAGCACGGCCGGCGCCTTGTCGCGCACCGCGCCGGTCTTGCCGTCCAGCAGGGCCTGGGCCTTGGCGCGGTCGAAGCTGGTACCGGCGATCAGCGCCTGCAGTTCGGTGCGCGGCTGGCCGCCTGCCATCAGCGCGGCACGCTGGGCCTGCAGTGCATCGGCCAGCGTGGCCAGGCGGGCCTTCTGCGTGGCATCCAGGTCCAGCTTGCTGGCGGCCTTGTCGATCACACGCTCGCGCAGCTGCACGATGTCGGCTTCGCTCATCGGGCCACGGTGGTGACCGTGCGAGCAGGCGGCCAGGCCGCCCAGCAGGGCGGCAGAGGCAGCGATACCGATCAGGCTGCGGCGGATCCAGGTCTTCATGGGGTGCTCCAGGGGTAGGTGTTGAACAGGCCTCCATGGTGGCGACGGACCGCGCTGCGGTCCTGTCGCTGCGGTATCGGCGTGTATCGTTTCTTGTCGGCGGCTGGGGTAGGCTCGCGCGCTGCATGCTGCCGCTCCGCCCTGCCGACACCCTGACCCTCGTCCACCAGGACGACCGCCTGCTGGTGGCCGACAAGCCCGCAGGCCTGCTATGCGTGCCCGGCCGCGGCCCGGCGGGCGCCGACAACCTGGCCGCGCGGGTGCAGGTCCGCTGCCCAGATGCCCTGGTGGTGCACCGGCTGGACATGGCCACCTCCGGCCTGGTGCTGTTCGGCCGCGGTGCGGCCACGCAGCGGGCGCTGTCGATCGCCTTCGCCGAGCGGCAGATGGACAAGCGCTACGAGGCGGTGGTGGCCGGCCTGCTGGCCGACGAGGCCGGCGAGGTCGATCTGCCGCTGGGTCCCGACTGGCCCAACCGCCCGCGCCAGCAGGTCGACCGGGCGGCCGGCAAGCCGTCGGTCACCCGCTGGCAGGTGCTGGCGCGCGATGCCGCTGCCGGATCCACCCGGCTGGCGCTGCAGCCGCTGACCGGGCGCACCCACCAGCTGCGCCTGCACCTGGCGGCCATCGGCCACCCGATCCTGGGCGATGCGCTGTACGCAACGCCGGCCGCGCTGGCCGCCGCCCCGCGCCTGCTGCTGCATGCCTGCCGGCTGGCCTGGCAGGACACGCACGGCGACCATGCCTTCCACAGCCCCGCGCCCTTCTGATGACCACCATGACCGATCCCCATCGCATCGACGTGCCCCTGGCCCAGGCCAGTCGCCTGCTCAACCACGGCCCCACGGTGCTGGTCAGCGCCGCCCATGGCGGACAGCGCAACCTCATGGCCGCCGCCTGGGCCATGCCGCTGGACTTCGAGCCGCCCAAGGTGGCGGTGGTGATCGACAAGGCCACCTTCACCCGCCGGCTGATCGACGCCAGCGGCCGTTTCGCGCTGCAGCTGCCCTGCGCCGCGCAGGCCGACCTGTGCTTCAGCGTGGGCAGCAGCAGCGGCGCGGCGCTGGCAGAGGCAGGCACCGACAAGTTCGAGCGCCTGGCGCTGCGCACCTTTGCCGGACGCCATGGCGAAGCGCCGCTGGTCGCCGGTTGCGTGGCCTGGCTGGAGTGCCGGGTGATCGCCTGGCCGGCGGTGCAGGCTGCGCACGACCTGTTCCTGGCCGAGGTGCTGGGCGCCCAGGCCGACGGCCGGGTGTTCGTCAACGGCCGCTGGCAATTCGATGCCGCGCCACCGGCGCTGCGCACGCTGCACCATCTGGGCGGCGGGCAGTTCGTGCTGCCGGGGGATGGGTTGCGCGGGCAACTGCTGCCCGGTCTGGCGGCGGGCTGACCGCCTGGCGGCCGTCAGCGCGGCGGCTGGCCGGCCTGCTGGGCGGCGGCCAGCAGCGGCGCCCGCAGCCGGTCGGCGAAGTCGGCCGGTGACACGTACTGCAGCACGCCGCGCTGGCCCGGCGCCACGGTCGCGCTGAGCCCCAGCTCGGGGTAGAGCAGCACCTGGGCGCCACCGGGCTGGTCCAGCGCTTCGGCCGGGGCGCCGAAGCGCTGGCGCACATCGTCACCCGTGAGCCGCACCGCGGGCAGGAAGCTCAGGCCCACCAGGCGCGCCTGCGCGGCCTGCTGGCGGTGGTCGGCACGCAGCTTGAAGCGGCGCACGCCGCCTTCCATCGGCTCGGAACTGCCGGCGCCGGCGCGCCAGGCCTGCAGCTGGCTGGCCGGCACGTCAAAGGCCAGCACCAGGCGCCCGGAGACGAAGCCGGCCATGAACGGGTCGGCCAGCGCCTCCAGCGCGCCCTGCTCGCCCAGGCGGGCCACCAGGGCCACCTGCAGCGCATCGCCCAGCCGGGCCTGCACCTGGGCTAGGGTGTCGCGCCCCGGCTCCAGGCCGAAGACCTGGGTGCGGCCCTCGCCCAGGCGGCTGACCTGCCAGGGCAAGCCGGTTCCGGCAGCCGTGTCGTCACCCGCCAGCGCGCCGCTGCTGCCACCCATGCGCAGCACAGGCAACGCGAACGCCACCAGCAGCACGATCACGCCTGCGGCCAAGGCCAGCACCCAAGGTCTTTGCATGCATCGATTGTCTCTGCGCAGCCTGCGGCAGGCTGACAGGGCACCGCGTATCCTCGGCCCATGACCACCACACCGCTCCACCTCACCATCGTCACCGGCTCATCCCGCGGTCTGGGCGCCGCCCTGGTGGCGCAGTTGCTGCAGCCCGGCCAGGTGCTGCTGGGCATCGCACGGCGCAGCAACGCCGCCCTGCAGGCGCAGGCGGACGCCGCCGGCGTGCCGCTGACCCAGTGGACCGCCGACCTGGCCGACCCGCAGCCGGTGGCCGAGCACCTGGCCGCCTGGCTGGCCGGCTTCGACGCCAGCACCGTCACCAGTGCCACGCTGATCAACAACGCCGGCGTGGTGGGCCTGCCCGCCGCGCTGGGCCAGGTGCCGCTGCCGACGCTGACGCTGGCCATGCGCGCCGGGCTGGAGGCGCCGCTGCTGCTGACCGGCGCCTTCCTGGCCGCCACATCCACCTGGCCCGGTGCCCGCAAGGTGCTGAACATCAGTTCCGGCCTGGGCCGGCGGGCGATGGCCGGCAGCGCCGCCTACTGCGCCGCCAAGGCCGGCATGGACCACTTCAGCCGCGCGGTGGCGCTGGAAGAGGCGGCGCGGCCCAACGGCGCGCGCATCGTGGCGATGGCGCCCGGCGTGGTCGACACCGACATGCAGGCCGAGCTGCGTGGCGCCGATGCCGCCGCCTTCCCCGAGCAATCGCGCTTTGCGGCGCTGCATGCCCAGGGCCAGCTGACCAGCGCCGCCGACTGCGCCCGCGCCCTGCTGGCGCGGCTGCAGCGGGCCGATTTCGGCGCCGACCCGATCGCCGACATCCGGGAAGGCTGAGCCACCATCCCCAGCCCGGCGCTTGCCAAGCGCCCGGCCGGCGGCGATGCTGCGCGCTCCCCACAGGAGCGCCCATGAAGCTGCACGCATTCGTCGCCATGCCCTTCGGCAAGAAGAACGGGCCCGATGGCCAACCCATCTTCTTCAACCGCGTGTACGCCGAGTACATCAAGCCGGGGCTGGAAGCAGCCGGGCTGGACGTGTTCCGCGCCGACGAGGAGCAGTCGGCCGGCGACATCCGCAGCGACATGTTCCAGGAGCTGCTGATCGCCGACCTGGTGCTCGCCGACCTGACCATCGACAACCCCAATGTCTGGTACGAGCTGGGCGTGCGGCATGCGCTGCGCTCGCGCGGGGTGGTGCTGGTGCAGGGCCCGCGCGACGGCACGCCCTTCGACATCTACACCGACCGCAAGCTACGCTACCACCTGAAGGACGGCGCGCCCGACCCCGACTTCCTGGCCGCCGACATTGCCAAGCTGGCCGAGATGGCCCAGGCCACGCTGGCCAGCTGGCATGGCCGCAAGATCAGCCCGGTCTACCGCCTGGTCGACAACCTGCAGGAGCCCGACTGGAAGCAGCTGAAGGTGGGCGATGCACGCGAGTTCTGGGAGCGCCATGCCGCCTGGGAGGCACAGGTCAAGCGGGCGCAGCGCAACAAGCGGCCGGGCGATGTGCTGGTGCTGTCGGAAGAGACGCCGGTGGTGGCCCTGCGCGCCGATGCCCGCTTCGCCGCCGGCGAGGCATTGCTGAAGATGGAGCGCTTCAAGCTGGCGCTGGAGGAGTTCGATGCCTGCCTGGCGGCCGAGCCCGGCCACCTGAAGGCCAGCTACAAGCGCGGCATCTGCCTGCAGCGGCTGGAACGCAACGACGACGCCCGCGACCACTACCGCAAGCTGCTGGAGGCACGGCCGCAGGATGCCGAGGCCTGGGCGCTGCTGGGCCGCATCGACAAGGACGCCTGGACCGATGCCTGGAACCGCCCCGGCGCCACGCCGGCACAGATGGCCGACGACGCCGGCTACGAGGATGCGCTGCTGATCGCCGCGATCAACAGCTACCGGACGGGCTTCCGCGCCGATGCCAACCACTACTACTCCGGCATCAACGCGGCCACGCTGATGTGCCTGTTCCAGCACCTCACCCAGCGCCAGGACTACGCGGCCGAGCTGCCGGCGCTGCTGGGTGGCGTGCGCTGGGCGGCCTACAGCGAGCATGCCCGCAGCCCGAACTTCTGGGCCGCCGCCACGCTGGGCGACCTGGACGTGCTGACCGGCACGCCGCAGCAGGTGACCACCGCCTACAAGGAGGCGATCCGCCTGGTCGAGAACGACTGGTTCTCGCTGAGCTCCACCCGCCAGGGGCTGGACCTGCTGCGCCTGCTGGGCTTCCGGCCCGAAGCGGTGGACGCCGCCATCGCCACCTTCGACCGGGCGCTGGCGAGGCTGCCGGCGCCGCACAAGGACTGGCGGCCGCGCCAGGTGGTCCTGTTTTCGGGCCACATCGTCGATGCACCCGACCGGCCGGTACCGCGCTTTCCGGCGGCCAAGGTGCCGGCGGCAGCCCAGCGCATCGCCGCGGAACTGGCCCGGCTGGAGGCCGGCCCCGACGACCTCGCCATCACCCAGGGCGCGGCCGGCGGCGACCTGCTGTTCGCCGAGGCCGCCCAGGCCTGCGGCATGAAACTGCAGCTGCTGCAGCCCTTTGACGAGCCGGCCTTCCTGCAGGCCTCGGTGGCGCCCAGCGGCACCGAATGGCAACAGCGCTACGACGCAGTGGTGGCCCGGCTCGACCCCGCCTGGCCCATCCTCAGCGCACCGCAAGCCTTGGGTCCGGCGCCGGCCGGCGTCGACCCGTATGCCCGCTGCAATCTGTGGCTGCTGAACACCGCGTTGTCCGGCGGCATCGACCGGGTGCGCGTCATTGCGCTGTGGGACGGCCAACCGGGCGACGGCCCCGGCGGCACCGAGCACATGGTCAACGAGGTCAAGCGGCGCACCGGCCGGGCGGTGGTGATCGAGACCGACAGCCTGTAGCCGCCGGGTGGGGCGCCGACCGTAGAATCCGCGCCCCTTCCCTGACGGACCCTGACCGATGCCAGGGCCGCCCGCCCGCCCCATGACCCTGTTCCAGCTGATTGCCGGCTTCGTGCGCCAGCACTGGCGCGCCTATGCCGCGTCGGGCTGCATGCTGGCCGTCATCGCGCTGCTGGGCGTGTGGATGCCACGGCAGATCGGCCACATGGTCGACGCCCTGGTGGCGCGCCAGCTGAGCGGCCCGGCGCTGTGGGTGGAAATCGGCTGGCTGCTGGCCGCCGGCGCGGCCATCTACGGCCTGCGGGTGGCCTGGCGGCTGCAGCTCTATGCCACCGCCTACCGCATGGGTGTGGGCCTGCGGGTGCAGCTGTACCAGCGCCTGGCGCAGCAGGGCCCGCGCTTCTACCAGGGCCAGCGCACCGGCGACCTGATGGCCCT
The DNA here is from genome assembly GCF_005403045.1 of Pseudaquabacterium pictum. Taxonomy (GTDB): domain Bacteria; phylum Pseudomonadota; class Gammaproteobacteria; order Burkholderiales; family Burkholderiaceae_C; genus Pseudaquabacterium; species Pseudaquabacterium pictum. The sequence goes on along the minus strand of NZ_BJCL01000003.1, from coordinate 462,482 downwards.
GGCCACCAACGATGTGGATGCCGTGGAGCTGGCCGCCGGCGAGGCGCTGCTGGCCGGCTTCGACGGCACGCTGACCCTGGCCCTGGTGGTGGGCACGATGACGCTGGGCGTGGACTGGCGCCTGGCCGCGGTGGTGCTGCTGCCCTTCCCGCTGATGGCCTTGAGCTTCTGGTGGATCTCGCGCCGCCTGCATGCGGCCTCGCGCCAGGCGCTGGATGCCTTCGGCGCGCTGAACGACCAGGTGCAGGAGAGCATCGCCGGCCTGCGCACGCTGCGCGCGCTGGGCCTGACCGGCCAGAACGCAGCGCAGTTCGGCGCCCTGGCCGGCACCGCCGCCGCCCGCGGCCTGCAGGCCCAGCGCTGGGAGGCGGCCTACGAGCCAGCCGTTGGCGGCACGCTGAACGCGGCGATGGCCCTGTCGCTGGGCTTCGGCGGCTGGCTGGTCTGGCGCGGCGAGATGACGGTGGGCCAGCTCACCAGCTTCGGCCTCTACCTGGGCCAGCTGATCTGGCCGATGTTCGCCACCGGCTGGGTGCTGGCGCTGATCGAGCGCGGCCGCGCCGCCTGGGCACGTCTGGGCCCGGTGCTGGACGCGCCGCTGAGCGTGGACGACCACGGCACGGTGCCCCAGGCCGTGCCCGGCACGCTGGTGGCCGAGGACCTGCAGTTCAGCTACCCCGGCGCGGTGCAGCCCGCGCTGGCCGGCGTGGGCTTCCACCTGCCGGCCGGGCAGACGCTTGGCCTGGTGGGCCCGACCGGCAGCGGCAAGAGCACCCTGGTCAAGCTCCTGCTGCGCCAGTGGCCGGCGGCGCAGGGCCAGATCACCTGGGGTGGCACCGCCCTGCCCGATTTCACCCTGGCCGCGCTGCGCGCCGGCATCGCCTGGGTGCCGCAAGAGGCCTTCCTGTTCTCGGCCACGGTGGCCGAGAACATCGCCCTGGCCCGGCCCGATGCCACGCCGGCGCAGATCGAGGCCGCGGCCCGCGCCGCCGCTGTGCATGACGACATCGCCGCCCTGCCACAAGGCTATGCCACGCCGGTGGGCGAGCGTGGCATCACCCTGTCGGGCGGCCAGCGCCAGCGGGTGGCCATCGCCCGTGCCTTGCTGGCGGATGCGCCGCTGCTGCTGCTGGACGATGCGCTGTCGGCCGTGGACACCGGCACCGCCGCGCGCATCCTGCAGGCGCTGCGCCAGCAGCGGCAGGGCCGCACGGTGCTGATCGTCAGCCACCGGCTGGCCACGGTGATGGATGCCGACCAGATCCTGGTGCTGCGCCACGGCCAGGTGGCCGAGCGCGGCACGCATGCGCAGTTGCTGGCCCACGAGGCAGACGGCCATCCCGGCTGGTACGCGACGCAGTGGCAGGTCCAGCAGCTGGAAGCCTCGCTGGAATCCGACGGGGACGCGGCATGACCGACGTCACCAAGGCCAAGGCCGATGCCAACGACCGCCGCGCCGCCTTCGCCCTGCTGGTGCAAAGCGCCGCGCCCGACGTGGCCACGCTGCGCGCTGCCGCGCTGTGGTTGGTGCTGGCCGCGGGCCTGGAGGCACTGGGCCCGGTGCTGGGAAAGGCCTTCATCGACAGTTACCTGCTGCCGCGCAACCCCGACCTGCCGGCCATCGCCGGCCTGCTGGGCGGTGCGTTGGTGGCCGGCTGGGTGGCCAATGCCCTGCGCTACTGGCAGCTGGTGCGGCTGGCCGGCGTGGCCATGCGCAGCGTGCAGCGGCTGCGCGAGCAGGTCTACGGTCATGTGCTGCGGCTGCCGATGGCCTACTTCGACCGCGCCATCGGCGGTGCCCTGGTCAGCCGCATCACCAACGACACCGAGGCGGTGAAGACGCTGTACGTGCAGCTGCTGTTCGTCATGCTCGACAGCGTGATCATGCTGGCCACCACGCTGGTGGTGATGGCGCTGCTGGACTGGCGGCTGATGCTGGTGGTGGCCCTGCTGATCCCGGCAGTGGCCGGCATCGTCTGGCTGTACCAGCGGCTGTCGGCACCGGCGGTGGCCCGCACCCGGGCACTGCGCAGCGACATCAATGCCCAGGCGGCCGAATCCATCGCCGGCATGGCGGTGGTGCAGGCCAGCGGCGCGGCCGGGCGCTTCAGCCAGCGCTTTGCCGACACCAACGAGGCCCACTTCCGCAGCCGCCGGCGCGAGCTGCGCGCCAATGCCTGGCTGCTGCGCCCGGCGCTGGACCTGCTCAACGTCGGCCTGCTGGCGGCGGTGATCGGCTTCTACGGCCTGCGCCAGGTGCCGGGCGGCGCCGGGCTGTCGGCGCTGGAGGTTGGCGTGCTGTATGCCTTCGTCGGCTACATCGCCCGGGTGGTGGAGCCGCTGATCCAGATCACCATGCAGTTCTCGCAGCTGCAGCAGGCGGTGGTGGCGGCAGCACGGGTCAACACCCTGCTGCAGGAGCCGGCCGAGCCGGTACGCGATGGCGCGGCCGGCGTGCTGGCCGGCGCCATCACCGTGCGCGGCCTGCAATTCGCCTACCAGCCGGGCCACCCGGTGCTGCACGGCATCGACCTGCAGGTGCAGCCGGGGCAGTTCGTCGGCATCGTCGGCCACACCGGCAGCGGCAAGAGCACGCTGCTGTCGCTGCTGCTGCGCTTCTACCCGGCGCCGGCGGGCAGCCTGCTGATGGACGGCCAGCCGCTGGAGAGCCTGGGCGATGCCGCCTTCCGCCAGGCCGTGGGCCTGGTGCCGCAGGAACCCTTCCTGCTGGCCGCCAGCGCCCGCGACAACATCGCCATGGGCCGGCCGTTGACCGATGCCGAGGTGGAGACCGCCGCCCGCGCCGCCCATGCGCACGGCTTCATCGCCGCGCTGCCGCAGGGCTATGCCACGCCGCTGGGCGAAGGCGGGGCACGCATCTCCGTGGGCCAGAAACAGCTGATCGCCATGGCCCGCGCGCTGGCCGGGCAGCCGAAGATCCTGCTGCTGGACGAGGCCACTGCCCACATCGACAGCGAAACCGAAGGCCATGTGCAGGCCGCCCTGGCGGCCCTGCGCGGCCGGGTGACGGTGCTGGCCATCGCCCACCGGCTGTCGACCATCCGCGACGCCGACCAGATCGTGGTGATGCACCACGGCCGCATCGCCGAGCGTGGCGGCCATGCGCAGCTGATGGCCATCGAGGGCGGTCTGTACCAGCGTCTGGTGCAACTGCAGCGGCTGGCGGGCGACGACGGCGACGACGCCTGACCCGCGGCGAAAATCCCGGGTCGTCGAGGCCGGCAGCCAGGCCAGGGCCTGTAGCATCGGATGCCGCCGACAGCCAGGGCGACGGTCGGGTTGCTGAACAATGGGACGAGGGGCTGAATTGGGGTTGAACGAGACCGATCTGCATGCGCTGGCGCGCCTTCTGAGTGGTTTTGGCGTGTGGCTGTCGGCCTCGGAAGACGGCGCGGCGCCGCAGCCCCTGGCCGGTGTGCCGACGGCCGGCACAGCGCTGGCGTCGGCCAGCCTGGTGCTGAGTGACGGCCGCCAGCTGCACATTGCCGGGCCGGCTGGCGCGGCGACGCCGGCACCGGCGACCCCGCCAGCCCCGCCCCTGCAGGAGCGCCGCGCCGGCCCCGACGCCGCCGACATGCGATTCCGGCTGCTGGCCGAGCATTCCATCGACCTGATCGTCGCGGTCGATGCCGACCTGGCGATCCGCTATGCCTCGCCAGCCACGGCGCGGCTGCTGGGCTGCGAGCCGGCGGAACTGCACGGCCACACCCTCGCCGAGCTGCTGGCCCATGAAGACCGCGCCGCCTTCATCGCCCGGCACTTCACCCGCGCCGCCCAGCGCGGCCAGAGCGTGCCCGATCTCTTCCGCGCCCTGCACCGCGACGGCAGCACCCGCTGGGTGGAGGCCCGCGTGGCCCGGCTGCCGCCCGGCAACGGCCTGGGCGACTACCTGGTGACGCTGCGCGATGCCGACCAGCGCCGCCGCTTCGAAGAGACGCTGGACAGGGCCAACACCGAGCTCAAGACCCTGGCCAGCACGGATGCGCTGACCGGCCTGGCGAACCGCCGCCAGTTCGACGCCACGCTGCACAAGGAGTGGTACCGGGCCCTGCGCGACGCCACGCCGCTGGGCCTGCTGATGATCGACCTGGACCGCTTCAAGGCGCTGAACGACCGCTTCGGCCACCAGGTGGGCGATGCCTTCCTGGCCCGCGTGGGCCGCGTCATCCGCGACAACGTGCGCCGTGCCGGCGACCTGGCCGCCCGCTACGGCGGCGAAGAGTTCGCGGTGGTGCTGCCCGGCACCGCGGCAGCCGGCGCGATGGAGATCGGCGAGCACATCCGCCGTGCGGTGGCCGCCACCGACACCAGCGACCTGGTGCCCGGCGGCCATCCACTGAGCGTGAGCATCGGCGTGGCCGCGGCGGTGGCCCTGGCCGGCGGCGGCGCCGCCACCCTGGTGCACAGCGCCGACAGCGCGCTCTACCAGGCCAAGCGCAACGGCCGCAACCGGGTCGAGATCCTGCACTGACCCCACCCCACGACGAGACCACCGCATGAGCGCCCCCACCGACGACGTCCTGAGCACCGAACTCCACCCCGCCGGCTATGCCGTGCTGACGCTGAACCGCCCGCAGGCGATGAACGCGCTGAACAAGGCGCTGATGCGGGCGCTGGCCGACCAGATCGACGCCCTGGCCACCAACCCGGCAGTGCGGGTTCTGATCCTCACCGGCGCTGGCCGCGCCTTCTGCGCCGGGCTGGACCTGAAGGAGATCGGGTCGGGCCAGGGCAGCCTGGGTGGATCGGATGGTCGGCCGAGTGGCGACCCGGTGGCCGCCATCGGCCGCTACCCGGGCCCGGTGATCGGCGCCATCAACGGCGCGGCGGTGACCGGCGGCTTCGAGCTGGCGCTGGCCTGTGACGTGCTGCTGGCCAGCAGCAGCGCCCGCTTCGCCGACACCCATGCCCGCATCGGCGTGGCGCCCGGCTGGGGCCTCAGCCAGAAGCTCAGCCGCGCCATCGGCGCCTACCGCGCGCGCGAGGTGTCGTTCACCGGCAACTGGGTCGGCGCCGAGCAGGCGGCCGCCTGGGGCTTCGTCAACCGGGTGCTGCCGCCCGACGACCTGTTGCCCGCAGCCCGCCAGTTGGCGCAGGACATGCTGGGCACGCTGCCGCACATGCTGACCCGCTACAAGGCCATCATCAACGACGGCTGGGCCCTGGCCGGCGGCAACGCGATGGCGCTGGAGAAGGCCCGCGCCCGCGAATTCAACAGCCAGGTAGGCGCCGACGACGTGGAACAGCGCCGCGAGGCGGTGCGCGCCCGCAACCGCGCCGGCGGATGAGCGCCCTGCCGGCCGGCCGCGCCGGCACCCTGGTACAGCTGCTGCAGCTGGCACCGCATCCCGAAGGCGGCTGGTACCGCGAGATCTTCCGCTCGGTCGATGCCAGCCCGCATCCCGACGGGCGCGGCCAGCGCCAGGCGCTGACGTCGATCGACTTCCTGCTGGCCGCCGGTGAATGCTCGGCCTGGCACCGCGTGGCATCCGACGAAGCCTGGCACCTGCTGGAAGGCGGCCCGCTGCGGCTGTGGCTGGTGCCGCCCGACCTGAGCAGGGTGGAACTGCACCTGCTGGCGCCGGCGGATGCCGGCGGCCAGCGCCCGCGCCATGTGGTGCCGGCACACTGGTGGCAAGCCGCCGAGCCGGCGCCTGGTGCGTCCTATGCCCTGGTGGGCGCGACGGTGGGCCCGGGTTTCGACTTCGCCGACTTCACCTTCGGCCGGGATGATCCGGCCCTGGTGCAGGCGCTGCCGCGGATGCAGCCCGACACCACGCGGCTGCTCTGAGGTTCAGCGCGCGCGGGCCGCTCGGGCGGCGGCTTCGGTGTCCTCGCGGATGTGGCGCTGGAAGAAGCGGGCGTACCACACGCCCATGCCCAGGGTGAGGGCGATGACGGCGGCGCTGAGCAGGCCGTAGTCGGTGGTGAAGAAGTCTCGCAGGGCATGCATGGTGGGCTCCTCGGTGTGCAGCGGTGTGCTGCGACACCCGCATCTGACGCCCGAACTCCCAGCCCAGACTTGCGCTGGCGCAGACCGGAAGCCGAAAGCCGCTGGGTCCGCTTGGGCTGGTTGACCGCCATCAAGCGCGGCCACGCGTATACGCTGGCTGCGGTTGGGCGGTGTCCCTCAACCAGGGTAGGAAACGGTCGATTCCGGCACCACAGGTAGGGGTGGTGGGCCACGGGGCGCATGCCTACATTCAGGCTGTTGCCTGTGGGGAGCGCCACCATGATTGCTGAAGTCTTTTCCTTGTCCTTGACGCACCGCCGCGCGTTGGCACTGGTGCTGTTGGCCGCCGCCGCAGCCACCGCCGGGGCGCAGACGCCCGCTGCGGTGCTGGCCGGGCCGTCGGTGATCAAGCTGGCCGAGACGGCCACCGTCAGTGGCAACGGCCTGCCGGCCAACAGCGCGGTGACAGTGGTGGTGACCGCACCGGGCGGGGCCAAGGCATCGTTCGGCGCGGTCACGGATCCGCAGGGCCGCGTCTCGCACCGGGTCGCGGCGAACGCCAGCGGGCGCTGGGAAGTTGCGGTGCACAGCAGCGCCGGGGCCGAGCTGGCCAGGACCACGATCAACTTCCTGCCCTGAGAGGCCGGCATGTCGACGTCCTGGCATCGCCATCTGCTGGCCACCGTGCTCGCCGCCTGCGGCCTGGGCGCCGGCGCGGCCCAGGCGGCACACGACGACCTCATCCTGCTGTCCAACCGGGACAGCGTCTTCGAGATCTGGGCCATGGGTCTGGATGGCAGCCGACCGCTGCGCCTGGTGCCTAAGGGCGGCTCGGTGTCCGAGGCGCACTGGTCGCCGCTGGGCGACCGCATCGCCTACGTGGCCACCGTCGGACCGCATGCCCACATCTTCATGCATGAGCGGGCCACCGGCCAGGTGCGGCAGCTGACCTCGGGGCCGCATGTCAATTCCGAGCTGCGCTTCTCGCCCGATGGCCAGCAACTGGCGTTCTCGAGCAACCGCGATGGCAACCTCGAGATCTACACCATGCGCAGCGACGGCAGCGCCCAGCAGCGGCTGACCACGTTCGACGAGGACGACACCACGCCAGTGTGGAGCCCGGACGGCCGCCACATCGCCTTCCTGCGCAACCAGGACCGGCGCGATGTCTGGGTGATGCGCGCCGACGGCAGCGGGGCCCGCAACCTGACCAGCACGCCCAAGGTGGACGATGTCGAGCCGGTCTGGTCGCCGGACGGCAGCCGCGTGCTCTACGGCACCCGGCGCAACGACGCGGTGACGATCTCGTCGGTGGCGCTGGATGGCAGCGACCGGAAGACGCTGATCGCCAACCAGGCCTTCAACCACTCGCTGGCGTTCTCGCCGGATGGTCGGCAACTGGTCTGGGTCAGCAACACCGGCGGCAATGGCACCAGCAGCCTCTGGCTGGCAGACGCCGACGGCAGCGGCGCACGTGCGCTGACGCAGTCGACCCGCGAGGACCTGCATCCCGCCTGGCACCGCGATGGCCAGCGGGTGTTCTTCACCAGCACCCGCACCGTGCGTCCGGCGATCTTCAGCGTCGCCCGCGACGGCACCGACCTGCAGCAACTGACCTGGGTGACCGGCCAGGATCTCCAACCGCGTGTCCGGCCCGTGCCGGGTGCACGTGTCGCCGATGCCGGCACCCCGCGGCGCTGAGCGCCCCAGACAACCCCCGCCCGAGGAACACTGACATGGCACTGCACCGCCCCACCGCACCGCTGCGCGCATTGATCGCGGCAGGCGCGGTCTGCCTGGCCGCCTTCTCGGCAGCCTCGCTGGCCGTCACCAAGGTCTACACCGTGGACGCCGATTTCGACCTGGGCACGCTCGATGGCGTCAACCACGACGCCCCGGGCAACAACCAGCTGCAGCTCAACCGCATCGGCACCACCTTCCCGGTGCTGTGGATCGCCAATGCCGGCGAGGACACGCTGTCACGCATCGACACCAACCTGAACAAGGAGACGGCGCGCTACCGCACCGGCTTCGGCCCGGCCGGTCAGGCGGGCCATTCGTCGCACCTGGGCAATGCCTATGCCGGGCCAGCACCGTCGCGCACCGCGGTCGACATCAATGGCAACGCGTATGTGCTGAACCGCCACTTCGACGGCAAGAGCGCGGTGCTGATCAAGATCCTGGCCGAGGGCGGCATCGACCGCAACGGCAACACCGTCATCGACACCTCCAGCGATCTCGACAACAACGGTGTCATCAACGGTGCCGAGATCAAGCCGCTGGCCGACACCAACGGCAATGGCTACATCGATGCCAACGAGATCCAGGACGAGCGCATCGCCTGGGCCGTGCGGGTACCGGATGGTGTCACCGCCCCCTTCGTCAATGGGCGGCTCGGCCGCAGCCTGTGCATCGCGCCGGACGGCAACCTGTGGGTCGGCCTGTTCGACAGCCGCGCCTACTACAAGGTGTCGTCGTCCAACGGCGCCACGCTGAGCGGGCCGCATGCCTTCCCGGTCACGCCCTATGGCTGTCTGGTCGATTCGGCCGGCATCCTGTGGAGCGCCGACCTCGGCAACAGCCTGGGCCGGCTGGACACCAGCAACCCGAGCAATGTCACGTCGTTCAACTTCAGCATGTCGAACTATGGCATCGCCATCGGCAACAACCGCGTCTACCTGGCCACCTACGGTGGCGCCAACGGCAAGCCCTTCGCCCGTTTCAACCCGGGCACCAACACCTTCGACACCCCGGCAGCCAGCAACTACGGCGCACTGGGCATTGCGGTGGACGGCAGCGGCAACATCATCGCCGGCAACTATTCCAGCGGCGGGGTCACCAAGTTCGATTCCAGCGGCGCGGTGCTGTGGAGCCGACCCAACCAGGGTGGAACCGGCGAGGTGCGGGGTGTGGCCATCGATGCCAACAATGACGTCTGGCTGATCCACCGCACCACGGCCAATGTGTCGAAGTTCCGCGGCAGCGACGGCACGCCGCTGGGCGTGTTCCCGGTCGGCGACCAGCCCTACACCTACAGTGACGCGGCCGGCTTCGCCATCCGCAACTCGACCAACAACACCGGCACCTGGACGGCGGTGCTCGACGGCTCCAGCAACGGCCTGGCCTGGGGCACGTTGCAATGGAACGATCTGGTGCCGGCCGGCGCCAGCGTGCAGGTGCAGGTGCGAACAGCCGACACCGTGTTGGGCTTGCCGCTCGTGGCCTACGCCCCGGTGGCCAAGAACGTGGCCTTCAGCGCGACGGGCCGCTTCCTCCAGGTGCAGGTCCGGTTCAATGCCAACACCGCGGGCGAGTCGCCGCTTCTCTATGACCTGACGGTGCAGAGCCGCACGACTTCCTGCGACATCGACAACGATGGTGACGTCGACCGGAACGATGTCAGCCTGATCCGCGCCGCGTTGGGCCAGACGGTGGCGGTCAACGATCCGCGTGATCCGAACGGCGACCGCAAGATCACGGTGGTCGACACCCGCACCTGCGCCACCCGTTGCACACGGCCGAACTGCGCCCCGTGACCTCGGCTCCCATCACAGTCCTCGCCCGAAGGAGTTCCACCATGAAGTTCCACCGCATCGCAGCAGCCGCCATCCTCGGGATGTGCGGGCTCACCTCAGCGTTGGCGGCCCCCACGCTGTCAATCCTGCCCGCGCAGCAGACCATCGCGCTTGGCGACGCCGTCAACGTCGACATCGTCATCAGCGGCCTCGACAGCGTGGGTGAGATCGCCAGCGCCTACGACCTGAATCTGCTCTACAACCCCGGCGTGCTGAACATCTCGGTCATCACCCAGTTTCTGACGCAATTTGGCGGGTTCTCCAACGTGCTGGTCGACGCTTCAGCCGACCAGGCGGCAGGCAACGCAGGCGGTGACCTCACGTCGTTCCTCACTGACGACGAACTGCACGGTCTGCAAGGCGACGGCTTCACGCTGATGCGCTTCAGTTTCCTGGGCACGGCCGATGGCGTGTCGCTGCTGAACTTCGGCGCTGACCCTGACTTTGCGCGCCTGGTCACCGGCCGGCTGGACGCCCTGGGCAACGCCGGTGTGCTGGACCTGCGCTACGTCGGCGCCTGCGTTGCGGTGGGCACTGGCAGTTGCCCGACCGTGAGCGTGCCCGAGCCGGCGTCCTATGGCCTGGCGGCCCTGGCCCTGCTGGGCTGCGGCCTGGCCACCACACGCCGCCGCCGCACCGGCGCACCCGCCGCAGGCTGACAGCCTCCGCGCTGCAATGGAAAAAGGGCCGGCATCTGCCGGCCCTTCTGCGTTGGCGGGCCCGTGGCCGCCCAAAAAAGAGCCCCCGGCGCAACGCGCGCCGGGGGCAATGCTCCTCATCGCAAACGCCGCGGAAGGCTGCAACGCCGCTGCCGGCAACTTCACGGCAGCACGGGGTCAGCACGCCACGACAGGCCCAGCGTACGCCGATGGCCACACCATGCCATCGGTACAAATGCAGAGGAACCAAGGCGAGCGTGCAGACTCAACGCTCGGCGTGTGGATGGATCGTCCGGCAGCGGCTCAATCGCCCAGGCACACCCCCAGCGCACGGGCCGCGGCCAGCGTGGGGCTGTCTGACGGCACCGGGCGGTTGCGGCCGGCCACGTCGGCCAGCGGCACCAGGCCCAGGCGGTCGCCCTGCAGCACCACCATGCCGCCCCAGCAGCCCTGGCGCACCTGCTCGGCGGCATGCCAACCGAAGCGGGTGGCCAGCACCCGGTCGAACGGCGTCGGCGAGCCGCCGCGCTGCACATGGCCCAGCAAGGTGGCGCGCACCTCGCTGTGCAGCAGCGGCTGCAGCTGGTGGGCCAGCAGCGCGCCCACGCCACCCAGGCGCAGCGGGTCGGGGCTGTCGGCAATCGTCTGGGCCACGCTCAGGCCCGCACCGGCGGCGTGGGCGCCCTCGGCGATGCAGATCAGGCTGTAGCCCTCGCGGGCCTCGCGCGTGCGGCAGCGGGCGACCACCGCGTCCAGCGACCACGGCACTTCGGGCAGCAGGATCACGTCGGCCGCGCCGGCCATGCCGCCTTCCAGCGCAATCCAGCCGGCATAGCGGCCCATGGTCTCGGCGATCATCACCCGGCCATGGCTGCGTGCGGTGGTCTCCAGCCGGTCCAGCGCCTCGGCCACCACCGCCACCGCGCTGTCGAAGCCGAAGCTGCGGTCGGTGTGGCACAAGTCGTTGTCGATGGTCTTGGGCACGCCCACCACCGGCAGGCCCTTCTGGTGCAGTTGGTGGGCGATGGCCATGGTGCCATCGCCGCCGATGACCACCAGGCCGTCCAGCCCCAGCACCTTGGCGTTGGCCAGGGCCTGGTCGGACACATCGGCGCCGCCGGCGCCGAAGTAGTGGAACGGATCGCAGCGGTTGTGGGTGCCCAGAATGGTGCCGCCCTGGGCCAGGATGCCGGCCACCGCCGCCGCGTCCAGCGGCAGCACCTCGTTGGTCAGCAACCCGAGGAAACCGCGGCGGATGCCGGTGACCCGGGCGCCGCACTGGTGCACCAGCGCCAGCGTCACGGCGCGGATCACCGCATTCAGGCCCGGGCAGTCGCCGCCGCCGGTGAGGATGCCGATGTGCACGCGCCGCTCCGGCGCTCAGGCCGCCAGCCAGGCGGCCAGGTCGGCATGCAGCTGGGCCAGATCGGCCTGGCGGGTGTACATCATGTGGCCGGCATCGTAGTAGCGGTGGGTGATGCGCGCCAGCACGGCCGGCGGGGCGTCGAGCTGTGCTAGCGACCAATCGGTGGCGGAATACGGCGTGCCCAGGTCGTAGCGGCCGCTGGCCACCAGCACCTTCAGGTTCGGGTTGCGGCGCATGGCACGGGCCAGGTCGTCGCTGGTGGTGGTGAAGCCGGCCGAATCGCCGCCGGGTGAATCCGACGGGCCACGCACCCAGCGCCAGACCTTGTGGGCGTCGCCCGACATCACCTCATAGCGTTGGTCGGTCGGCAGACCCAGGCTGGCCTGGTAGGCCATGGCGGCCGCGGTGTAGGGCACCAGCACCGACTCGATGCCGGGGTCGAACAGCATGTCGCGCTCACGACGGGCACCCAGGGGCGCGGTGGCACGGCTGTCGAGCCGGCCCACCAGCAGGCCGCGGGCGCGCAGGCCCTCGACGAAGTAGCAGGCATCGCCGATGCGCAGGTTCTGTTCCTCGACCACGCCGCGGGGCAGGCCGGTCAGCTCGGCCACCCGCTGGGCGGTGCGGCCGAAGGCCTGGCTGGTGAGCCGGGCGCCGGCATGCAGCGCGGCCAGGTAGTCGCCTGACGCAAATTCCTCGGCCGCCACGCGGGCCGCCTCGGGCGAGGCGCCCAGCGCGCCTTGCAGGGCGCCGTGGTACTGCGCGGTGACGGCGAAGGCCGGCAGGAACAGCGCATACGGCAGGTCGTTCTTCGGCCGGAAGACCAGCGTCTGCAGGTCCATCGCGCAGGACACCAGGATCACGCCCGTGAAGGCCAGGCCCAGGTCGGTCATCTTGTCGGCCAGTGCGGCGCCGCGGGTGGTGCCGTAGCTCTCGCCGCACAGGTACAGCGGGGCGCCGAAGCGGCCGTTGGCGGCCAGCCAGCCGCGCATCACCTCGGCCAGCGCCTCGACGTCGCCGTCGACCGACAGGTGCTGCTTGCGGGCGTCTTCACTCGCGCTGACCGACCAGCCGGTGTGCGGCGGATCGATGAACACCAGGTCGAAGTGGTCCAGCCAGGTCAGCGGGTTGTCGATCACCGCATACGGCGGCGGCGGCAGGCTGGCGTCGTCATTGACCCGCACCCGCTTCGGGCCCAGCGCGCCCAGGTGCAGCCAGATCGACGACGAGCCCGGCCCACCGTTGAACGCGAAGCACACCGGGCGGGCCGGGCCGGCATCGCGCAGGCTGTAGGCGGTGGTGAAGACGGCCGCCTGCGGCTCGCTGGCCACCAGGCCCAGGCCCTGGCCGAGCACCGGGATGAAGCCGGCCTTCACCGTGTAGGCCAGCGTGCGGCCGTCGGCCAGCACCACGCTGTCGTCCTTGGTCACCGCGGGGCGGGTCAGCAGGCGCTCTGCGCGCTCGCGCAGCCGCTTGGCGGTGTCGTTGCTGTCGGCGGAGGTCTTGTCGGTGTCGGACATGTGGGGGCTCCTCAGGCCGGGGTGGCCAGCATTTCGGCATAGCGCGGCAGGTCGACATTGCCGCCGGACAGGATGACGCCCACACGGGCGCCGCGCCAGGTTTCCACGCCTTCCAGCAGCGCGGCGGCTGCCAGGCAGCCGGTGGGCTCGACCACCTGCTTCATCCGCTCGGCAAAGAACTGCATGCTGCGCACCAACTGTGCGTCGCTGACGGTGACGACGCGCGCCACCAGCGCCTGGATCACCGGGAAGGTGAGCTGGCCGCTGGCCTGGGTCTGCGCGCCGTCGGCGATCGTCTTGGGCACGTCGATGTGCACGATGCGGCCGGCGGCCAGGCTCTGCTGGGTGTCGTTGCCGGCTTCGGGCTCCACACCCACCACGGTGATGCCGGGAAGGCGGTGCTTGGCCGCCACCGCGCAGCCCGAGACCAGCCCGCCACCGCCCACGCAGACCAGCAGTGCATCGAGGTGGCCCACCTCGTCGATCAGCTCCAGTGCGGCGGTGCCCTGCCCGGCCATCACATGCGGGTGGTCGAACGGTGGAATCAGCGTCATGCCCCGCTCGGCGGCGATGCGCTGGCCGATGGCGGCGCGGTCTTCGGTGTAGCGGTCGTAGATCACCACCTCGCTGCCTGACTGGCCTTGCTGGTAGGCGCGGGTGGCCGCCAGCTTGGCGGCCGGCGCGTCGTGGGGCATCACGATCACCGTGGGAATGCCCAGCAGCCGGCCCGACAGCGCGATCGCCTGCGCATGGTTGCCCGAGCTGAACGCCAGCGCGCCGGCGCGGCGCTGCTCGGGCGTGAAGGCCGCCAGCGCGTTGTAGCCGCCGCGGAACTTGAAGGCGCCCATGCGCTGGTGGTTCTCGGCCTTGAAGAACACCTGGGCGCCGGTGCGCTCATCGGCGGTCCGGGAGCGCAACACCGGCGTGCGGTGGGCCACGCCGGCCAGGCGGGCGGCTGCGGCCTCGATGTCGGCGAAGGAGATGGCAAGTGCAGTCATGGCCGCAGCATAACCAGTGCCCTGGCGGCCTGGCCGCCAGGACCGGCGGGTGGGAATTCCAGCAGGCCGCACTGGCCCCGCCTCGGCGATACTCCAGTCAGGTTAAACGTTTAATCTTCGATCTGGAAGTTGCCATGTCGCTCGTCCATGTCTTGCTGACCGCCCTGCTGCTGACCGCGCTGCCAGGCCAGGCCCAAACCGCCACCGCCGCCCCGGCCACCCGCCACGCCGGCCAGTTCATCCTGGGCGCCGATGTGTCGACGCTGGACGCGGTGGAGCGTGGCGGCGGCCGCTTTGCCACCGCCGACGGCACGCCGGCCAGCGCGCTGCAGCTGCTGAGGGCAGCCGGCTTCAACTGGGCGCGGCTGCGGCTGTGGCACACGCCGGTCAATGCCGACGATGTGGTCGACAACGGCCGCGTGGTCTCGCGCGCCGGCGAGCCGGTGGGCGGCGGCAACAACGGCCTGGACGTGACCATCGCGCTGGCGCGCCGCGCCCAGGCCCAGGGCCTGAAGCTGCTGCTCGACATCCATTACAGCGATTTCTGGGCCGACCCCGCCCACCAGCGCAAGCCCGCCGCCTGGGCCGCGCTGCAGGGCCCGGCCTTGCAGGCCGCCGTGCGCAGCTACACCGCCGATGTGCTGCGCCAGCTGCACCAGGCCGGCGTGCGGGTGGACATGGTGCAGGTGGGCAACGAGATCAACGGCGGCATGCTCTGGCCCGACGGCAAGACCTGGCAGCAGACGCCGGGCGAAGCCATCGGCGGCACGGCCGGTTTCCATGCGCTGCTGAAGGCCGGCATCGCCGGCGTGCGCGACACCGATGCGCTGCGCGGCGGCGCGCCGTTGCCGGTGATGCTGCACCTGGCCAAGGGCGGCGACAACGCGCTGTTCCGCCGGGTGTTCGACGGCTTCCTGGCCGACGGCGTGGCCTTCGACGTGATCGGCCTGAGCTGGTACCCCTACTTCGACAGCGCGCTGGCCAGCCTGCGCAGCAACCTCACCGACCTGTCGACCCGCTACGGCAAGCCGCTGGTGGTGGTGGAGACGGCCTACGGCTGGACGGCCGAGCCGCCGGCCGGCCATCCCCAGGTGCTGAACCCGGAGCGGGTGGCCGCCTCGGGCTACCCGGCCACGCCGGCCGGCCAGGTGGCGCTGCTGGCCGATGTGGTGCAGGCGGTGGCCGACGTGCCGCAGGGCCTGGGCGTCTTCTACTGGGAACCGGCCTGGTTGCCGGTCCCCGGCGCCGGCTGGCGCACCGGCGACGGCAATGGCTGGGCCAACCAGACGCTGTTCACGCCCGAGGGCAAGCCGCTGCCCGGCCTGGGCGCCCTGCGTGCCGCCGCGCCCTGGGCGCCGCGCGCCGGCGCGCCGGTCAGCCCTTGACGCCGCCGGCCGTCAGGCCCGAGACCAGCCAGCGCTGCATCAGCATGAACATCAGCGTCAGCGGCAGGCCGGCCAGGATGGCGGTGGCGGCGAAGTCGCCCCAGAGGTAGCGCTGGTTGAACAGGAACAGCCGCGAGCCCACTGCCAGCGTCAGCTGCTGCTCGTCATGCAGCAGCACCGAGGCCACCGGGTACTCGATCATCGCGCCCAGGAAGGCCAGCACGAAGACGACGGCCAGCACCGGCCGGGCCAGCGGCAGCAGCACCAGCACGAAGGCCTGGAAGCGGCTGGCGCCGTCCACCGCGGCGGCCTCTTCCAATTCGGCTGGCACGCTGTCGAAGTAGCCCTTGATCAGCCAGATGTGCTGGGCCACCGCGCCGGTGTAGGCCAGGGCCAGGCTCCAGTGGCTGTTCAGGCCCAGCCAGGGCACCCAGTCGCCCAGCCGGTCGAACAGCGCATACAGCGCCACCAGGGCCAGCACCGACGGGAACATCTGCAGCAGCAGCATGGCGTTCAGCGTGGCCTGGCGGCCGGCAAAGCGCAGCCGCGCAAAGGCATAGGCGCTGGTCACCGACAGCAGCAGGCCGGCGGTGGCGCTGAGCAGGGCCACCTTCAGCGAGTTGGCGATCCACTGCAGCACCGGGAACGGCGGCGGCACCAGCTGGCCCTGCGCATCCAGCACCGGCAGGCCCAGGGCCAGGCGCCAGTGCTCCCAGCTGATCTCGCGCGGCAGGATGCTGCCGCCGGCGAAGTTGCCCGGCCGCAGCGAGATCGACACGATCATCAGCAGCGGCAGCAGCGACAGCGTGATGAAGCCGATCAGGAAGGCATGCAGGGCCAGCACGCGCCAGCGCTGCGAGCGTTTCATCACCATGGGCATGGGCGGTGTCTCCTGGCGGGTGGCGGTGGGTCAGCGGGCGGGCGGGCGCGGGCGGAACAGGCGCAGGTGCAGCACCGCCAGCGCCGCCACCAGCAGGAACACCAGGGTGGAGATGGCGCAGGCCAGCGCGTAGTTCTGGCCGCCGTCGTTGAAGGCGATGCGGTAGGTGTAGCTGGCCAGCAGGTCGGTGGCGCCCACCGGCACCTCGGTGTCCAGGCGGTCGGGCGCGCCCTCGGTCAGCAGGGCGATCAGCGTCAGGTTGTTGAAGTTGGCGGCGAACGAGGCCACCAGCAGCGGCGCCATCGGCCGCGCGATCAGCGGCAGGGTGATGCGGAACAGGTTGGTCAGCGGCCCGGCGCCGGCCAGGGCCGAAGCCTCGTACAGCTCGTCGGGGATGGCCTGCAGCAGACCCATCACCAGGATCATCATGTACGGGTAGCCCAGCCAGGTGTTGACCGCCAGCACCATGGCACGGGCCAGCGTGGCATCGCTGAACCAGCCGGGGCGCACGCCGAACAGCATGTCCAGCACCAGGTTGATCTCGCCCAAGTTCTCGTTGAACAGGCCGCGGAACACCGGGATCGAGATGAAGGCCGGCACCGCATACGGCAGGAACAGCGCCAGCCGGTAGACATGCCGCCCGCGCAGCGCCGGCCAGCTGACGGCCACCGCCAGCACCAGGCCCAGGCCGAAGGTGAACAGCGTGTTCAGCGTGGCGAAGCTCACCGTCCAGGCGAAGACCGAGATGAACGGCTGCAGGAAACGCGGATCGCCGAAGATGCGGGCGTAGTTGGCCAGGCCCACGCCGGTGCGGAAGCCCGGCTCGAGCGCGCGGCCGTCGGCATCGCGCCACTGGCCGGCGGCCAGGTCGGCGCGCAACGGGCGGCCGTCACGCAGGTCCTGCAGGGTCTGGGCATCGACCTGGCGGTAGCGCGGCGCCTGGTCGGCCACGCGCTGCAGGCTGGCCAGCCGGTAGGCCAGGCCGTCTGGCCCGGCCAGCGCCAGGGCCTGCAGCTGCGGCAGCAGGGCCACCAGCGCACGGGCGTCCAGCGGGGCGCTGGCCGGCGCATCGGCGGCGGGTTGCAGCGGCAGCGGCGCTCCGGCGGCCGTGGATGGCTGGAACGCCGCGCTCTGCCACGCCCGGCCGGCATCGTCGACCAGGTGGAAGCGCAGCTGGCCGCCATCGACCGGGTGCAGCCGGAAATCCATGCCGCGGCCCTGACTGTCGGTGCGGGCCAGCAGCACCGCCGTGGCGCGGTCGAAGGACAGCAGGTGGGCCGAGCTGTAGTTGGTCAGGCTGATGGCCAGGGTGAAGCCCATCGGCAGCACGATGAACAGCGCCACCGCCAGCAGACCCGGCAGCACATAGCGCCAGGCATAGAGCCGGCGCGACAGCATCAGCGCCACCAGCAGCGCGGCCAGCGCCAACGCGCCGGCGGCCCAGCCGGGCGCGCTGGCCCGGTGCATCAGCACGCTCAGCGCCAGCGCACCCAGCACCGCGAGTGCGCCGATGCCGCGCACCGCCCACAGCCAGCCGGTCACCGGCTTCATGCGCCGCCGCCCCGCACCCGCCGCGCCGCCCGCGCCAGGCCCGGGCCCACCGCCTCGCGGCCCTGGGTGATGCTCTGCACCGCGGTGTTCATCGCCGTCCAGAAACGGGCCATCTCGGGGATGTTGGGCATGGTCTCGCCCAGCGCCGCGGCGGCATGGGTGCCGGCGATCAGCGGGCTGCCGGCGCGCAGCTCGTCCAGCAGCGCGCGGTCGGCCGGCACGCCCAGCGGCACATGGTCATTCATCGCCCGCAGGCCGGCCGGGCTGAGCAGGTACTGCTCGATGAAGGTGGTCGCCAGCACCGGCTGGCGGCTGTTGGAGCTGAGCATGGCCCCCAGCACGCCCACCATCGGCCGGCCGGGCTGGCCGCCCAGCGCCGGCAGCGGCGCGGCGGCCACGCGCAGGCCGCTGCGGCGCAGGTTGTTCCAGGCCCAGGGGCCGTTGATCGTCATCGCCACGCGGCCCTCGTTCATGGCCGCTTCGCTTTCGGCATAGGTGGCCGTGCGTGGCACCAGGCCCTCGCCCACCAGGCGCTGCAGCAGCGCCATGCCGGCCTGGGTGCCGGGGTGGTCGATGCCGTTGTCGGCGGCGTCGAAGCTGCCGTCGCTGTGGCGGCGGAAGGCATAACCGCCACCGGCCGACATGATGGCGTAGGTGTAGTAGAACTCGTTGTACGGCCACATGATGGCCCGCTTGCCGCGGGTGCGCAGCTGGCGGTCGATGGCGAACACCGCCTCCCAGTCGCGCGGCGGCTCAGGCACCAGGTCGAGGTTGACGAGCAGCGCCACCGATTCGATGGCGATGGGCCAGCCCCAGGTGCGGCCACCCATCTGCCAGGCGCTCCAGGCCAGCGGCTCGATGGCTTCGCGCAGCCGGCGCGCCGGTGCCACCGGCCGGATCAGGCCGCTGGCGGCCCAGCTGCCGGCGCGGTCATGCGGCCAGATCCAGATGTCCGGGCCCTTGCCGGCGGCTGCCGCCTGCTCGAACTTCGAGACGCCGTTCTCCGGATGCTCCACCCGCAGCGGCACGCCGGTGTCGCGGGTGAAGTCGGCGCCGATGCGGGCGATGCCCTCGTAGCCCTTGTCGGCGTTGATCCAGAGCAGCAGGCCATCGCCCTGGGCCGGCTGGGCCGATGCCACCGCCGGCCCCAGGGCCAGGCCGGCCTGCAGCAGGGTGCGACGGCGCCAGCTCATGCCGCGGGCGTGAACAACGGGCCGCTGGCCGGCGCCAGGCTCTGCCCGTCGGCACCGAACAGATGGGCGTGGGCGGCGTCGGGCTGCAGCGCCAGCGCATCGCCCAGGGCTGGCGCGACCGTGGGCGGCAGACGCAGCGCCAGGTTCAGCCCGCCCGGCGTGGCCAGGAAGGCCAGGCTCTGGTCGCCCAGATGTTCCAGCCACTGCACCTTCGCCAGCAGCGCGGTGCTGGCCGCGGCAGCTGGTGGCTGCAGCTGCCAGTGCTCGGCGCGCACGCCCAGCGTGATGGCGCTGCCCACCGCGGGCATGGCCACACCCGCGGCCAGCGGCGGCAGCTGCAGCAGCACACCGCCGGCGTCCAGCTGCAACTGCAGGCCGGCGGCGGTGTGGCCCGCCACCTGGGCCGGCAGCAGGTTCATGCGCGGTGATCCCAGGAAGCCGGCAGCGAACAGATTGGCCGGCCGGTGGTACAGCGCCAGCGGCGCGCCGATCTGGGCCACGCTGGGCCGCAGCATGCCGGCGGCCGGCGGCTGCAGCAGCACCAGCCGGTCGGCCAGGGTCATGGCCTCGCCCTGGTCGTGGGTGACGTAGACACTGCAGGCCCGCGGCTGCTGGCGGTGCAGGCGGGCGATCTCCTGGCGCGTCTGCTGGCGCAGGGCGGCATCCAGGTTCGACAGCGGCTCGTCGAACAGAAACACGCCCGGCTGCCGCACCAGCGCGCGGCCGATGGCCACCCGCTGCCGCTGGCCGCCCGACAGCGCCTGCGGCAGGCGGTCGAGCAGGTGGTCGATCTGCAGCAGGCGCGCCACCTCGGTGGTGCGGCGGGTCACCTCGTCGCGCTTCAGCCCGGCCAGGCGCAGGCCGAAGCCCAGGTTGGCGGCCACGCTCAGGTGCGGGTACAGGGCGTAGTTCTGGAACACCATGGCCACGTCGCGCTCCGACGGGGCCAGGTCGTTGACGCGGCGGCCGCCGATCTCCAGCGTGCCGGAGGTGATGTCCTCCAGGCCCGCGATCATGCGCAGCAGCGTGCTCTTGCCGCAGCCGCTGGGGCCGACGAAGACGCAGAACTCGCCCTCGGCGATGGCCAGCGAGACGCCGTGCAGCGCGGCGGCGCCGTTGGCGTAGGTCTTGCCGACCTGGTGCAGGCGGATGTCGGCCATGCTCAGTCGCCGACGGCCGGCAGCGGCCGCACCCGGTCCACCGCCTCCAGTTGCAGCTGCGCGCCCTGCAGCACCGCGCCGCCATGGGCGGCCGCGGCCCGGGCCTGGGCCCGCGCGGCATCTTCCAGGAACACCGGCAGCTCGGGATCGATCGGCAGCGCCGTCAGCGCCAGCACCGGCCAGCCGCCGCCGGGCTGCTGCCAGCGGTCGACGGCCAGCGTCCAGGGCGAGCCGTCGAAGAAGCGATCGTCCACCACCGTGCCATCGGCCCAGAGGCGCAGCACATCGCCCACCACGTCGAGCTGCAGCCACAGCCGCGCGCCGGGCGAGCGGGCCTGCAGCGCAGCGAAGGCGGCGGTGGCCGCGGCTGGCAGCGGCAGCGCCCAGCGGGCGGCTGCGGCGTGGTCGGCCTCGTCGGGCACCAGCGGCACGGGGCCATCGCGCCAGGCCAGGTGCGGGCCCCAGCGCAGCGCTGGCGTGGGGCCCGGGGCCTGTTCAGCCACCGGCTGGAGCGGCCAGGGGCCGCTGTCGGCATCGGCGGCCACGCTGCGGGCCCAGGCGCCGGGCAGGCCGGGCAGCGGCAGCGGACCGGGCGCTGCTGACAGGCCCTCACCCGGCCACAGCTGCCACCAGCCGGGCTGGTGGGCCGGCCGGTGCAGCGCCAGTTCACCGGCCGGGCTGCAAGTGGCCGGGTGGCTGGACAGCAGCAGCCGCGGCTGGCCGCCGATCTGCACCCGCTGGCAGGCCTGGGCAAGCGCCTGGGGCAGCACCAGCAGCTGGTGCGCGTGGCCCTGCACATCGGTCAGCGCCAGCAGCAACGGCTGGTCGACGGTGCCCAGGCGCAGCAGCCAGTGGGTGCCCTGACGCTGCAACAGGCCGCCGCCGGCCAGCGCGGCGGTGGAGCCGTCGAGCGCCAGCAGCGGCAGCGGCTGCCCGTCCAGCGTGGCAGCCGCCAGGCCGTCGGCGTCGATCACCAGCTCGGCCGGCAGGCCGTCCAGCGCCACGCCCACCCAGGTGCTGGACGCACCGGCCTGCCAGCGGGTGAAGGGCTGCAGCGTGGCCTGGGCCAGGCGCACGCCGCCCAGCCGCTGGCCCACCGGCCAGATGGCGCACTGGCCCGGCTGCAGCGCCAGCGGCCCGCCCAGCGGCATCGGCTGCGCCGGTGTGCCCTCGGCCTGCAGCAGCCACTGCAACGCCGGCAGCGGCGGCAGCGGGTGGTGGCGCACATGGTGGTTGGCAAAGACGAAGCCGGCCACCGCATCGCCGCGGCCTGCCGCGCGCAGCGCCAGGCGCGGCTGGTCACGGTCGGCGGGATCGAACGGCCCGGCGGCAGGCAGCACCGCGGCCAGCGGCGCCAGCTGGTCGCCGAAGCCCTGCATGAAGCTGTGCAGCAGCCGCAGCCTGCCCCAGGAGGGCCGCACCTGTCCATGGGCGCCCAGCGGCGCATGGAAGTCATAGCCCCACTGCGGCACGTCATTCGGGTAGCCGCTGGCCTGGGTCTCGTTCAGCGGTCCGGTGGCGCAGACCGGGTTGGTGCCGCCATGGAACATGTAATAGCCGACCAGGTTGGCGCCCGAGCCCAGCTGCACCAGGATGGTGGCCACCACGTCGTCGGCGCCCAGCACCGGGCGGCGGTGGTAGCTCTGGTGCATGCCGCCGCCGGCCTCGGCCAGGCAGAACGGGTAGCGGCGGGTGTCGATCAGCCCGGCAGCGGGCGTGCCGTCGACATTGCCCATCTCGCCGATCACCCGCCGGGTGTTGAACAGGAACACGCCCGACGGCGGCAGCGGCCCGCGCGCGCCCTGCCAGAAGCCGTCGGCATAGGCGCCGGAGACCGGCAACACCTCGCGTGCCGGGATGTCCAGCGTGGGCCAGCCGGTGACGGTGTACAGCGGCACGGTGAGGCCGGCGTCCAGCGCCAGCTGCTTGAGCGCGCTGATGTGCTCGGCACCGCGGCCGGGGCCGGTCTCGCCGTACTCGTTCTCCAGCTGCAGGCCGATCACCGGGCCGGCATCGCGCCACAGCAGGCCGCGCACCTGCTGCGCCACCTGGCCGAACAGCGCCGCCACCCGCCCCAGGTAGCCGGCATCGTTGCAGCGCAGTGGGCCGGTGGCCGGCAGCCAGTCGGGGAAGCCGCCCAGCCGCACCTCGCCATGGCACCAGGGGCCGGGGCGCAGGTAGACCAGCAGGCCGGCCGCGGCCGCCAGCTGCAAGAAGCGGCGCAGGTCGCGCTGGCCGTCCCAGCGCCAGCGGCCGGGCTGCGGCTCATGGTGGTTCCAGAACACGTAGGTGGCCACCACGTCGACACCGCCGGCGCGCAGCTTGGCCAGCTCGGTGGCCCACTCGCCGGCCGGGCAGCGGCTGTAGTGGAACTCGCCCATCACCGGCATCCAGGGCCGGCCGTCGAGGCTGAGGTGCTGGCTGTCGATGGCCAGCGTGCGCAGCGGGTGAGGGTGGTGACCCAGGTTCAGGAAGCCGCGGTCCGGCACCGGCGGGGCCGGGGGCACGGCCAGCACAGGGCGGTGGTCTTCGGACAGGGCGGCCATGGCGCAGGGTCGGCAGTGCAGCGGGTTAATCGTTTAATCCACCATCAGTAGAGCAGCAGCCCACTGGCAGCGGCAATGCGGGTTAACCCGTGATCACGAGGGCACATGGCCACGCCGCTGGATGCAGTTCCCCCTGCGCCAAACCGTTGGCGCAGCGGCCTGGCCGCAGGCGGCCACGGTGGTTGACAGCCGCACCCGTCCCTTGCTCCAATCGAAGTTAATCGCTTAACTGAATCACACCGTGACCCTGGACGACCTGCCCCTGCGCCTGGGCGTTTGCTACTACCCCGAGCAATGGCCCCGCCACCTGTGGCGCGACGACGCCCGGCGCATGCGCGAACTGGGCCTGCGGGTGGTGCGCATCGCCGAGTTCGCCTGGGCGTTGATGGAGCCCGAAGCCGGCCGATTCGACTGGGCCTGGCTGGACGAGGCCATCGACACCCTGGCCGCCGAAGGCCTGCAGGTGGTGCTGGGCACGCCCACCGCGGCGCCGCCGCACTGGCTGGTCGATGCCCACCCGGACGTGCTGCCGATCGACGCCCAGGGCCAGCCCAAGGCCTTCGGCTCCCGCCGGCACTGCGACTTCAGCAGCCCGGCCTTCCTGGCCGCCAGCGACCGCATCGTCGGCGCGATGGCGCAGCGCTACGGCCGCCATCCGGCCGTGGTGGCCTGGCAGCTGGACAATGAATACGGCTGCCATGACACGGTGGCCTCGTACTCGCCGGCCGCGCTGGCCGCCTTCCGCCACTGGCTGGCGGCACGCCACGGCAGCATCGACGCGCTGAACGCCGCCTGGGGCACGGTGTTCTGGAGCGCCCAGTGGGCCCGCTTCGACGACATCGGTTTCCCGGTGGGCCAGCCCGGTGGCGCCCTGCCCGCCCATGCGCTGGACTGGCGCCGCTTCTGCGCCGACGCGGTGCTGGCCTACCACCGCCGCCAGCGCGCGCTGCTGGCCGTGCATGCGCCGGGCGTGCCGGTGCTGCACAACTTCATGGGCCTGTTCACCGATGTCGACGCCCATGCGCTGGGCGCCGACTGCGACATCAGCAGCTGGGACAGCTACCCGCTGGGCCACACCGACATCGCCCCCGGCCTGGACGAGGCCGAGCGCCTGCGCTGGGCCACCACCGGCGCGCCCGACATCACCGGCTTCCACCATGACCTCTACCGCGGCTGCGGCAGTGGCCGCTGGTGGGTGATGGAGCAGCAGGCCGGCCCGGTGAACTGGGCCGCCTGGAACGCCCTGCCCGCGCCGGGCATGGTGCGCGCCTGGACCTGGGAGGCCTTCGCCCACGGTGCCGAGCTGGTGTCGTACTTCCGCTGGCGCCAGCTGCCCTATGCGCAGGAGCAGATGCACTCCGGCCTGCACCGGCCCGATCTGGAACGCGACACCGGCGGCGACGAAGCCGCCGCGGTGGCCGCCGAGCTGGCCGCCCTGCCCGCCCAGCTGGCCCGCCTGGGTCTGGACGCCCAGGCCCTGGCGCCGCGGCCGGCGCCGGTGGCACTGGTGCTGGATTTCCCGTCGCTGTGGATGGCGGCGGTGCAGCCGCATGGCGCCGACATGCCCGGCCTGGGTGTGGCGATGCGTTACCACGCGGCGCTGCGGGGGCTGGGGCTGGACGTCGACATCCTGCCGCCGCACGCGCCGCTGCAGGGCTATGCGCTGGTGGTGGTGCCGTCGCTGCTGCATGCGCCGCCAGCCTTCACCGCCCAGGCGCTGGCCCTGCCCGGCGTGGTGGTGCTGGGCCCGCGTGCGGGCAGCAAGACGGCCGACATGGCCATCCCGGTGCCGCTGCCCCCGGGCGACCTGGCCGCCGGCCTGCCGATGCGGGTGCACGGCGTCGAATCCCTGCGGCCCGGCCGCCAGCTGCCGCTGCAGCAGCCCGATGGCCAGGCGCTGGCCGAAGGCGCCCACGGCCTGCAATGGCGCGACCTGCTGGCGCCGGCCGACGGCGTGCAGGTGCAGGCCACCTATGCCGACGGCTGGCCGGCCTGGCTGCAGCACGGCCGCTGGCATGCGCATGCCGGCGTGGTGGATGCCGGCACACTGGGCCAGTGGCTGGCCGCTGCCGCCGCCCAGGCCGGCCTGGTCACCACGCCGTTGCCCGACGGGCTGCGGCTGCGCCGCCGCGGCGCGCTGCAATTCGCCATCCACCGTGGCGAGCAGCCGGTGGCCGTGCCGGCGCCGCCGGGGGCGCAGTTCCTGCTGGGCGGGCCCACGCTGGCGCGTGCCGGCGTGGCGGCCTGGTGGGTGCCGGAAGGCCCGGCCGCATGACCACGCTGGTGGAGGTGGCACGCCATGCCGGCGTCACCGCGGCCACGGTGTCCAACGTGCTGCGTGGCCGCGGCAAGGTGGGCGAGCAGACCCGCCAGCGGGTGCTGGCCGCCGTGCAGGCCCTGGGCTACCAGCCCAACCTGATGGCCCGCGCCCTGGTCGAGGGCAAGCCGGCCACGCTGGCGCTGATCGTCTCCAGCATCGCCAACCCGTTCTATCCCGAGTTCGCGCTGGCGGTGGAGCAGGCGGCGCGGCAGGCCGGCTACTTCCTGCTGGTCTGCAACACCAATGACGACCCGGTGCAGGAGCGCGCCTACCTGGATGCGGTGGGCGGCGCCCTGGCCCAGGGCGTGATCGTGATGCACGGTGACTTCGTCGTGCCGCAGGCGCTGGCCGCGCTGCGCCAGCGCGGCGTGCCGGTGGTGCTGTGCATGTGGGAGCAACCCGACCAGCCGCCCGCCCTGCCCTGCGTGGCGGTGGACTTCCGCCAGGCCGGCGTGCTGGCTGCCGAGCACCTGCTGGCCCTGGGCCACCGCCGCATCGGCGTGGTGATGGCCAGCGAGCCCAGCGGCAACCACCGCTGGCGCTGCGCCGGCTTCGTCGACACGCTGGCGCGCGCCGGCGTGGCCCTGCCGCCGGCGCAGCTGCGCCATGGCCACGACAGCATCGACGACGGCCGCAATGCCGCCCACAGCCTGCTGGCCGCCACGCCCGGCCTGACGGCGCTGTTCGCCACCAACGACCTGCCGGCCATCGGCGCGCTGCAGGCCGCCGCCGAGCTGGGCCTGGAGGTGCCGCGCGACCTGTCGGTGATCGGCATCACCGACATCCAGCTGTCGCGGCAGATGCGCCCGGCACTCAGCACCGTGGCCGTGCCCACAGCGGAAGCTGCGCGGCTGGCGGTGGAGATGCTGCTGGCCGAGATCAGCGCCCGGCCCGACGGCGCACCGCCGATGGCGGTGACGGCGCCGCCGCGGTTGGTGGTGCGGGCCTCCACCGGCCGGCCGGTGTCACCCGCTTGACAGTGGATTCCCCCGCCCGGCGCACCGGGCTTTGGCGCCACCATGGCCGTCCCTGCCACGCTGGAGACTGCCCATGCCCACCCGTGCCGCGCTGCTGCGCACCCTGCTTGCCGTTGCCACCGGTCTGAGCCTTGGGGTTGGTGCCCAGGCCCAGACCTTCCCGATCGCCGGCAAACCGGTGCGCATCGTCGTGCCCTTCCCGGCCGGCGGGCAGACCGACATCCAGGCCCGGCTGCTGGCCAACAAGCTGCAGCCGCTGCTGGGCACCTCGGTGCTGGTCGACAACAAGCCCGGCGCGTCCAGCATCCTGGGCACGATGGAGGTGGTGCGCGCGCCGGCCGACGGCCACACCCTGCTCTACACCATCAGCGTCACCGCGGCGCAGAACCCGCACCTGTTCAGCAAGCTGCCGTACGACCCGTTCAAGGACCTGACGCCGGTGATGTTCGCCGCGCGCAGCACCACGGTGCTGACGGTGCCGGCCAACTCGCCGTTCAACAGCGTGATGGACATCGTCAAGTTCGCCAAGGCCAACCCGGGCAAGCTGAACTACGCCAGCTACTCGCTGGGCAGCACCTCGCACCTGGTGTGCGAGCTGCTGCAGCAGGCTACCGGCACGCAGATGACGCACATCCCGTTCAAGGGCTCGGCCGACGCCGGTCTGGCGCTGATGGGCGGCCAGGTGGATTTCCTGTTCGACGGCCCCACCACCGCGCTGGCCAATGCCAAGGGCGGCAAGGTGAAGATGCTGGCCTACACCGACCCCAAGCCCTACGTGGCGCTGGGCAAGCTGCCCAACATGGCCGAGGCCGGCGTGCCAGGCGTGGACGTGTCGGGCGGCCTGCAGTTCTTCGGCCCGGCCAAACTGCCGGCCGATGCGCTGGCCAAGATCAACGCCGCCCTGGCCACCGCGCTGAAGGACCCGGAGATCGTCAAGGCCTTCATCGATGGCGGCAGCGAAGTGCTGGCCTCCACCCCGGCCGAGCATGCAGCGGCGGTGAAGGAGCAGCACGAGCGCTGGGGCGGGGTGATCCGGAAGCTGGGGTTGAAGATGGATTGACGGCGGGCGGACGGCCCGTGCGGGCATGGCACGCGGTAGCATCCGGCCCGCGGCGCGTTCAGGGCGCCCCCGGATCCGCGGGCAGGGTTGAACCCACCTGAGCTGAGATGCCCTGCCGGGCGCTCTCGATGCCCTCAGTCGGCCTGAACCGCGCGGATCGCAGGCCCTGTGACTGGGAGGCCTCATGCCTGACTCCACTTCCCCTGCGGCCGCGCCGTCGGCCCGCCGACCGGGCGCTCTGCCCGACCATCCCCACCTCGACCATCTGCGCCGTCAGGCGCGCGACCTCCACCGCGCGCTGAAGCGGAGCGACGCCGCGGCGCTGGCACGCGCCGCACCGTACCGGGTCGACGCCGGGGCCTCGCTCGCGCAGGCGCAGCTGGTGCTCGCGCGCGACCTTGGATTCGCGAGCTGGCCGCTGCTGGTCGAGGAAGTCGAGCGGCGCCGCGCCCGCGCGGCTGACGATGCCGGCTTCTTTACTGCCTGGCTGCCGTGGGCGATCGGGCAGGGCTACAGCCGGCCGCGGCCCGAGCGTGCCTGGGCGCTGGCGCAGACGCGTGCGGTGGCGCAGCGCGATGGGGCGCTCGTCCTCGCGCTCGCCTGTGGCGACCTCGCCACCGTGCAGCGCTTGCTGCCGCCGCCGCAGGTGCACGCGCCGCTGCCGCCGCTGGCCGCGCCGCCGATCGCGATCGCCGCGTTCTCGGGCCTGGCGCGCATCGCCGCGTGCCGCGAGGGGCTGCGCGCCACGGTGCGCTGGCTGCTCGCGCAGGGGGCAGATGCCAACACCCGGCTGGGTCTGCCGGGCGTTGAACACCCTCTGCCAGTGCTCTACGGCGCCACGGCGCATGCCGGTGACGGCGAGACCGTGCGCGCGCTGCTGGCCGCCGGCGCCGATCCCAACGACAACGAATCGCTCTACCACGCCACCGAGCAGGCCGACCGGTCCATCCTCGACGCGCTGGTGCAGGCCGGTGCGCGCTGGGCCGGCACCAATGCGCTGTTCCGCCAGCTCGACCACGACGACCTGCCGGGCCTGCAACAGGCACTCGCGCTCGGTGCCGATGCGAACGAGCTGTCCCCCACCATCGGCATGCGGCCGCTGCACCACGCACTGATGCGCGGCCGCGGCCTGCCCGTCGTCCAGGCGCTGGTGGCCGCCGGCGCCGACCCGGCCGCGCACGACAGCCACGGCCTCGCCGTGGCCTGGCATGCCGAACGCGTGGGCATGGCCGATGTCGTCGCCTGGCTCGCCGCCATCGGCCATGCGGTGCCCGCGCACGACCTGCGGTCACGCTTCCTCGCCGCCTGCGCTGCGGCCGACGCAACCGGTGCCCGCGCCGCGCTCGCGGCGCAGCCCGGGCTGCTGCAGCAGCTCGGCCCGATGGACCTGCGCCTGCTGCCCGAGCAGGCGCAGCGTGGGCAGACCGCGTCGGTGCGGCTGATGCTGGCGCTGGGCTGGCCGGTGTCGGTGCCCGGGCCTTGGGACGCGAGCGCGCTCAACCAGGCGGCCTTCCGCGGTGATGCCGGGATGGTGGCGCTGCTGCTCCAGCACGGCGCCCGCTGGGACGAGCGCAACGGCTACGGCGGCAATGCACTCGGCAGCTGCCTGCACGCGGGTGTCGACGAACCGGTGCC
This sequence comes from Pseudaquabacterium pictum, assembly GCF_005403045.1. GTDB lineage: Bacteria > Pseudomonadota > Gammaproteobacteria > Burkholderiales > Burkholderiaceae_C > Pseudaquabacterium > Pseudaquabacterium pictum. Next base: position 433,683 of record NZ_BJCL01000003.1, on the reverse strand, counting down.
AGGCGGCGACTACGCGGCCGTGCTGCAGCTCTTGCTGGACGCCGGCGCGCCGGTGCCACAGCCCGAGCCGCACTGGCCCGATGCGATGGCGACAGTTGCCGAGCAGGCGGCCGCTTCGGCGCCAAGGGGCAGCCGCCTCGGAACGTCCTGACGCGGCGGGACTTGACCCGGCACCCCGGTGCCGGGTTTAACCTCGGGCCCATGCAATCCACTTCTGCCAACCTCGCCGACCGGTCCGCCCGGCCCGGCCGCCCGCCGCGGACGGCCCGCCCGGCCGCCCCGCTCACCACCGCCCGGCTGTGCGCCGCGGCGCCCGCCACCCGCGGCATGCTGCGGCTGTACGAGCGCGAAGGGCTGATCCGCCCGCCGCAACGCAGCGCCAGCGGCTACCGGCACTACGCCCAGGACACGGTCGACCGGGTGCGCGCCATCCGGCTGCTGAAGGACCTGGGACTGTCGCTGCGCGAGATCGGCCTGCTGCTGTCTGAAAGCGACACCGACTGCCTCGACGCCGACCGCATGCGGGCGCTGGCCGGCGCCCAGCTGCAGCAGATCGACGCCCGCATGGCCCGCCTGGCGCTGCTGCGCAGCTACCTGGCCCCCTTGGCCGCCGGCGACTTCGGCGTGCTGGACCAGGATGCCGACTGCCGCTTCCTGGCCGACTTCCTGGCCGCGGCGCCGGTGGGCGCGGAGGCCCGCGCATGAGCACCCGCCGCAAATTCCTGCTGGGCACCGCCGGCGTCGCCGTGGCCGGCACTGCACTGGTGGTGGGCTGGGGCCTGTTGCCGGTGCGCCAGCGCCTGCAGACGAGCCAGCCGCTGCCCACCGCCGCCGGCCAGCAGGCCTTCAACGGCTGGGTCAAGATCGGCACCGACGACACGGTGACGGTGATGGTGCCCAAGAGCGAGATGGGCCAGGGCGTGCACACCGCGCTGGCCATGGTGCTGGCCGACGAGCTGGACGCCGACTGGGACCGCGTGCGCACCGAGCATCCGCCGCTCGATCCGATCTACAACAACCTGGCCACCGTGGTCGACGGCCTGCCCTTCCACCCCGACGACGACGGCCGCCTCAAGCGCCTGGCCGGCCACCTGACGGCCAAGACCATGCGCGAGATCGGCCTGCAGGTCACCGGCGGCTCGTCCAGCATCAAGGACCTGTGGGAGCCGATGCGCACCGCCGGCGCTAGCGCCCGCGCCATGCTGGTGGCCGCCGCCGCCCAGACCTGGGGTGTGCCGGTGGCCGATTGCACCGTGGCCAAGGGCGTGGTGATGCATGCCGCCAGCAACCGCCGCCTGCGCTTCGGCGAGCTGGCCGAGCGCGCCGCCACGCTGCCGCTGCCAGAGGCGCCGGTGCTCAAGACCCCCGCCCAGTTCACCCTGATCGGCCAGCCGCAGCGCCGGCGCGAGGCGGCGTCGAAGCACGACGGCAGCGCCCGCTTCGGCATCGACACGCTGCAGCCCGGCCAGCGCTTTGCCAGCGTGCTGCTGTGCCCCACGCTTGGCGGCACGGTGGCCTCGTTCGACGCCAAGGCCGCGCTGGCCCTGCCCGGCGTGCAGCAGGTGGTGGTGGTGCCGCCGCTGCATGGTGGCACCGGCGGCGTGGCCGCCATCGCCGCCACACCCTGGCAGGCCATGGCTGCCGCCAAGGCGGTGGTGGTGCAGTGGAACCACGGCCCTGCCGCTACCCTCAACAGCGCCGGCATCACCCAGCAGCTGAAGGCCCAGCTGGCCGCCGAAGACGGCTTTGCGTACTTCAAGCAGGGCGATCCCGCCGCCGCGCTGCAGCAGGCCGCGCGCAGCCTGCAGGCCGAGTACAGCGCGCCGCTGCTGGCCCATGCCACGCTGGAGCCGCAGAACTGCACCGTGCTGTACACGCCCGATGCCAAGGACGGCCCGCGTGCCACCGTGTGGGCGCCCACCCAGGTGCCCGGCCTGGGCCGTTGGGCCGCCGCCGAGGCCCTGGGGCTGGACAGCGACCAGGTGGCGATGCAGGTCACCCTGCTCGGCGGCGGCTTCGGCCGCCGGCTGGAGGTCGACTTCATCGCCCAGGCCGCCCACGTGGCCAAGGCCCTGCCCGGCGTGCCGGTGCAGACGTTCTGGAGCCGCGAGCAGGACAGCACGCATGACTTCTATCGCCCGCCCTGCGTGGCCCGCTACCAGGCCGGCTTCGACAGCCAGGGCCGGCTGACGGCCTGGGTGGCGGCCTCGGCCGGGCCGTCGATCGTGCACCAGTTCCTGGGCCGCCAGTTCGGCCTGCCGGGCAGCGGCCCGGACAAGACCACCGCCGAGGGCGCCTTCGACCAGCCCTATGCCTGGCCCACCGCGCGCATCAGCCATGCCATCGTGCCGCTGCCGGTGCCGGTGGGCTTCTGGCGCAGCGTGGGCCACTCGCACCAGGCCTTCTTCAAGGAGAGCTTCGTCGACGAGGCCGCCCATGTGGGAGGGCAGGATCCGCTGGCCTTCCGACTGGCCCTGCTGCAGGGCCACCCGCGCCATGCCGCGGTGCTGAAGCGCGCGGCCGACAAGGCCGGCTGGGGCCAGCCGCTGGCACCGGCGGCCGATGGCGCGCCCAAGGCCCGCGGCATCGCGCTGCACCAGAGCTTCGGCAGCATCGTGGCCCAGGTGGCCGAGGTGTCGCTGGACCCGGCGGACGCCAAGCGCATCCGGGTGCACCGGGTGGTGGCCGCCATCGACTGCGGCACCGCCATCAACCCCAACCACATCCGCCAGCAGATGGAGAGCGCGGTGGTGTTCGGCCTCGGCGCCGCGCTGTACGGCGAGGTGACGCTGGAAGCCGGCCAGGTGCAGCAGACCAACTTCCACCAGCAGCCGCTGCTGCGCGGATCGGACTGCCCGGTGATCGAGACCGAGATCCTGCCCAGCACCGCGCCGCCCGAGGGCGTGGGCGAGCCCGGCACGCCACCGATCGCCCCCGCCGTGGCCAATGCCCTGTTTGCCCTGACCGGCCAGCGGCTGCGCAGCCTGCCGCTGAAGTTGGCATGACCGCTGGCTTGAACGAGACCACCCGATGACCACCACCCTCCAAGTCAACGGCACGACCCAGACCGTGGCCGCCACCCCCGACACCCCGCTGCTGTGGGTGCTGCGTGGCGATCTGCAGATGACCGGCACCAAGTTCGGCTGCGGCATGGCCCTGTGCGGCGCCTGCACGGTGCAGATCGACGGCCAGCCCACCCGCAGCTGCGTGACGCCGCTGTCGGCCGTGGGCACGCGCAGCGTCACCACCATCGACGGCCTGCAGGGCCCCGAGATCACCGCACTGCGCCAGGCCTGGACCGAGCTGGACGTGGTGCAGTGCGGCTACTGCCAGAGCGGCCAGCTGGTCTCCGCCAGCGCACTGCTGAAGGCCACACCCAAGCCCACCGATGCCGAGATCGACGCGGCGATGGACGGCAACCTGTGCCGCTGCGGCACCTACCCGCGCATCCGCGCTGGCATCCACCGGGCGGCGGTGCTGCTGGCAGGCGCGGGCTGACCCGGGCGGGCCAGGGCGCTCAGCCGGCGCAGCCGCGCTGGCGCTGCTGCAGGAAGGCCCGCACCGCCGGATCGGCCTCCAGGCCGATGGCGCGGTCGTAGGCAGCGGCGGCTTCGGCGTGGCGGCCCAGGCGCTGCAGCAGGTCGGCCCGCGCGGCCCAGGCGGGCTGGTAGTCGGCCAGGCGGGCATCACCGCCCACGGCCTCCAGCGCGGCCAGGCCGGCGGCCGGGCCGGCGGTCTCGGCCAAGGCCACGGCGCGGTTCAGCGCCACCACCGGTGAATCGGTGAGCCGTGCCAGCGCGTCGTACAGCGCCACGATGGCCGGCCAGTCGGCCACGCCGGTGAAGCGGCGCACGCCGTGGGCCGACTGGATCGCCGCTTCCAGCTGGTAGCGGCCCACCCGCGCCACACCGGCGCCTGGCGCCAACGCCAGTGCGCCGGCGCGGTGCAGCAGGCGCTCGGCCTCGCGCAGCATGCGCGCATCCCACCGGGTGGTGTCCTGCGCGGCCAGGGGCACATAGCGGCCGGTGGCATCCCGCCGCGCAGCGCGGCGGGCATGGCTGTGCAGCATCAGCGACAACAAGCCCAGGGCCTCAGGCTCGTCGGGCAGCAGGCTGGCCAGCAGGCCACCCAGCCACAGCGCCTCGTCGGCCAGGTTGCGGCGCTGGGCATCGGTGCCGGCGGGGTCGCTCCAACCCTCGGCATAACAGGCGTAGACGGCATCCAGCACCGCCGACAGCCGCGCCGGCAGATCGGCCAGCGCCGGCACCGCGAACGGGATGCCGGCCTGGCGGATCCGGGCCTTGGCCCGCACCAGGCGCTGGCCCATGGTGGCCGGCGCCACCAGGAAGGCCGAGCCGATGGCGGCCGCATCGAAACCCAGCAAGGTCTGCAGCATCAGCGGCGCGCGCAGTGCCGCGTCGATGGCCGGGTGGGCGCAGGCGAACATCAGCGCCAGCCGGCGGTCGGGGATCTCGGTGCGCTGGCCGGCCACGTCGGTGGCGGCCTGGGCCCATTCGCCCAGCAGCAGCAGGGTGTCGGCCGCGGCCGCGTGGGTCTGGCGGGCGCGTGCGGCGTCGATCAGCCGGTGGCGCGCTGCCGTCAGCAGCCAGGCCTCGGGGTTGGCTGGCAGGCCATGGGCCGGCCAGTGGGCCAGCGCGGCGGCGAAGGCATCGCCCAGGGCATCTTCGGCGGCGGCCAGGTCGCGGGTGCGGGCCGACAGCAGCGCCACCAGCTTGCCGTAGCTGCGGCGCGCCACCGCCTCGGCGGTGGCGGCCGTGTCCGCATCGCCGGTCACATCTCCCAGACCGGCCTCACCTCGATGGTGCCGTGCGGCGCGCTGGGGCAGCGGGCGGCCCAGTGCAAGGCGGCGTCCAGGTCGGGCACGTCGATCATGAAGTAGCCGCCCAGCTGCTCGCGGGTGTCGGCATAGGGGCCGTTCAGCAACTCGGTCTTGCCGCCGCGGATGCGCACGCTGGTGGCATCGCCGGTGGGGCGCAGGCGCTCGCCGCCCACCATCACGCCGGCCTCGGCCATCGCGCCAGCATACGCGCCGTAGGCGGCCATCTCGGCCTGGGCGTCGGCTTCGGTCATCGTGGCTTCGGCCGCTTCGTTGGTGTAGATCATCAACAGGTATTTCATCGCAGGCTCCATCGGTGGACGACCGGTGCACCGTGCACCGGTTCTGACAATGACGGCCGGGCCGGCGGGGTTTCGACAGCTCGGGGAAAAAAAAATTGCTCAGGCCGCCACCACGATGTCGAAGCTGGCGCGCAAGCCGTCAGCGCCGGGCGTGAAGGGCACGGTCAGCGCGGCACGGTCGGCCTCGCTGAGCCGGCGCCACAGGAAGTCGGCGGCATTGCCAGGGTCACCAGCCACGTACAGCTGGGTGGTCAGCAAGGTGCGGCGGCCCTGCTTCACCTTGAGATGGATGTGCGGCGTGCGGCCGCTGTAGGCCACCGGGCGCATGGTGCGGAAGCGGTAGCGGCCCTGGGCATCGGCCACCACCCGGCCGAAGGCCTGGAAGGCCGGGTCAGCACGGTCGCCATCGCCGGGGTGGCGGTAGTGGCCCTCGGCATCGCACTGCCAGATCTCCACCACCGCACCGGCCAGCGGCTGGCCATCGGTGCCGCGCACCAGGCCATCCAGCCAGCAGGGCTGGCCCTTGGCGTAGGCGGCACCGCCCTGGCGCAGCAAGTCGAAATCGGTGTCGGCCGGCAGGCTGACGGGGTAGAACGGGCCTTCGGTCTGGGCCGGTGTCGGCCGCAGCGGCTGCCCGGCCGGCGCCTGCGCCCGCGCGGGCCGCCAGGCCACCACTGGCAGCAGCGCGGCCGCCAGCATCAGGCGGTGGCTGCGGCGGCGGCCGGGCAGCGCAGGGGTGGCGGGCAGGGATCGGTCCGTCGTGGTCATGCGGGTCTCCGGAGTGACAAGGTCGGGTCGGTTCCATTTTGCGGCCTGGTCCACCGCCGCACCAGCGCACGGGCATGGGCTGAACGGACCATGGCGCGGCCCTGTGCCGCCGTCACCAGGTCACCGCCGGCCGCGACCATGCGGCGCATCGGCAACACCGGGTCTGTCCAGCGCCCGGCGCGCACGACAAGACCTGACCCGAGGAGAACTCCCCCATGCGCTCCACCCTCACCGCCCTGGCCGCGGCCAGCCTGTGCCTGGCCCTGGCCGCCCCGGCCTCGGCCGCCTGCACACCCGGCACCGTGTCCGGCAACGTCAACCTGGGCACCCTGGCCACGGCCGTGCCCGACCGCTGCGGCGCCGACGGTCTGTCGGTGGACGACCGCATCGCCGATGAAGCGCCCTGGGGCAACCAGGCGGCCTTCCTGGCCCATGTGGGCAACGTGAGCCTGGCGCTGCAGCGCAGCGGCCTGATCAGCGCCACCGAGCGGGTGCGGCTGCAGATCGCCGCGCAGCAGTCGGGCATCGGCAGCACGGTGAAGGTGCAGCTGATCAGCTTCAACGACTTCCACGGCTACATCAAGCCAGGCGAAGGCTCGTCCGCCAACCCCGGCGTGGCCCGGCTGGCCACCCGCATCCAGGCGCTGAAGGCGGCCAACCCGCTGCATGCAGTGGTGTCGGCCGGCGACATGATCGGCGCCAGCCCGCTGACATCGGCCCTGTTCAAGGACGAGCCCACGATCGAGGCGATGAACCGCATCGGCATCGACTTCAACGCCGTGGGCAACCATGAGTTCGACGAAGGCAAGGCCGAGCTGCTGCGCATGCAGCACGGCGGCAACCACCCGACCGACCCGTACACCGGCCTGGGCCTGCCGCAGGACAAGCGCCCCGATGGCCAGTTCGCCGGCGCGAAGTTCGGCTTCCTGGCAGCCAACGTGGCGGAGGCGCTGACCAACAAGACCCTGTTTCCCGCCTATGGCGTGAAGGACTTCCTGGGCAACAAGGTGGCCTTCATCGGCATGACGCTGGAGGGCACACCCACCATCGTGTCGCCCGCGGGCGTGGCAGGGCTGAACTTTGCCGACGAGGCCGACACGGTGAACGCGCTGATCCCGCAGCTGCGGGCCCAGGGCATCCGCAGCATCGTGGTGCTGATCCACGAAGGTGGCCTGGCCACCGGCGGCCTGGCGGGCTGCCCCAGCATCTCGGGCGCGATCGTCGACATCGTCAACCGCCTGGATCCGGAAGTCGACCTGGTGATCTCCGGCCACACCCACCAGGCCTACAACTGCCTGGTGAACAAGGCCAATGGCCAGCCGGTGCGGGTGACCTCGTCGGGCTCAAACGGACGCAACCTGGGCGACATCCAGCTCACCATCGACACCCGCAGCAAGGATGTGACCGCGGTCAGCGCCAACATCCTGACCACCGGCACCACCACCGCCGAAGATCCGGCACTGACCGACCTGGTGGCGCACTACGACAGCCTGTCGGCCGTGCCCAAGGCGCGGGTGATCGGCAAGATCACCGCCGCCATCAGCCGCAGCACCAATGCCGCCGGCGAGTCGGCCTTGGGCGACGTGATCGCCGACGCCCAGCTGGCCGCCACCCACGGCGCCGGCACCGGCGCCGCGGTGGTGGCGTTCATGAACCCGGGCGGCATCCGCGCCGACCTGCCGTTCAATGCGGGCGGCCTGGTGACCTACGGCGACGCCTTCACCGTGCAGCCCTTCGGCAACAGCCTGGTGACGCTGACGCTGACCGGCGCGCAGATCAAGACCATGCTCGAGACCCAGTTCGCCAACTGCCTGGGCCAGACCAGCTTCGACCGCATCCTGCAGGTCTCGGCCGGGTTCAGCTACACCTGGACGGCGGCCAATGCCTGCGGCAGCAAGGTCAGCCAGATCGCCATCGGCGGCATGCCGGTGAACCCGACATCCAGCTACCGCGTCACCGTCAACAGCTTCCTGGCCGATGGCGGCGATGCCTTCGCAGTGCTGGCACAGGGCACCCAGCGCCTGGGCGGCGCGGTGGACACCGACGCCTTCGAGGCCTACCTGCTCAGCCAACCCGCCGGCGTGGCCCCCGGTCCGCAGAACCGCATCACCCGGCAATGACGGCACGCCGCGGCGTGCCGCGGCACCGCTCCGCGCGGACCACCCGCCCCCTCTCTTCAGGAACCACCATGCGCTTGAACACCCTTCCCCGACTGCACCACCTGGCCTTGGCCGCCGCCCTGCTGGGCACCGGCCTGGCCCAGGCCGCCGGCCTGGCCATCACCAGCGGCAGCGTGACCGGCCATCTGGACTTCCGGGCCGACGCCAACGGCCAGCCGATCAGCCGCAGCGCCAGCCTGGCCGATGCCTCGGGCCAGGACGTGCTGCTGGGCTTCGGCAACCTGGGCGACAGCCTGGCGCTGACCGGCAGCGGCAAGACCACCACGCTGGAGCCGCTGTGGGCGGCCAGTGCCTCGCTGGACGCCAGCGAGGCGACCCAGCTGAAGCTCAACCTCGACGCCACCAGCGTGCTGCGCCTGGGCGGTGACGGCAACTTCGGTGGCGGCACCGAACAGACCAGCCTGCTGCTGGAGGCGGAACTGGCCGTCACCAGCACCGGCGAGGCTGCCGGCACCGCCGTGCGCCTGGTCTTTGCCGGCACCGCAGACGCACTGGCCGGCAGCACCGGCCCGCTGCTGGATGTGACGCCCAGCTTCGACCTGGTGGTGCGCGATGCGCACAGCAACATCCTGGCCAGTTGGCAGGGCCTGGACGCCGGCAGCAGCGCTGCCTTCCGCTTCAGCCTGGACACCCGGGTGGGTGACAGCCTGTGGCTCAGCCTGAGCCATGCCAGCACCAGCCTGCTGGGCAGCGCCGACAGCCTGAGCGCCGGCGGCGACACGCTGGACACCACCGCCCTGCTCAGCGGCACGGTGCAGGTCACCGCCGTGCCCGAGCCCGGCACCTACGCCCTGCTGCTGGCCGGGCTGGCTGCCGTGGGCCTGCTGCACCAGCGGCAGGCGCAGCGCCGCCGCTGATGCCCGCAACCGCCCTGCCCCCGATTCCTCACACTGCCCTGGAGACTGCCATGCCTGCCCTGTCCCTTCTGCGCCGCAGCCTGCTCGCCGCCCTGGCCGGCGGCCTGCTGGCCACCAGCCTGCCGGCCGCTGCTGCCGGCGAGTACATCCGCCCCGGCGTCTCGTTCGCGCTGCTCGGCGACGTGCCCTACGGCGTGGCCGAAGAGCCCAAGTTCGACCGCGTGATCGCCGACATCAACGCGTCGCGCAATGTGCGCTTCGTGCTGCACACCGGCGATGTCAAGCAGGGCAGCGAGCGCTGCGACGACGCGGTGTTCATCAAGCGCTTCAACCAGTACCAGAAGTTCGACGACGCCTTCATCGTGACGCCGGGCGACAACGACTGGACCGACTGCCACCGCACCAACAACGGCAGCTACCTGCCCACCGAGCGCCTGGCCAAGTTCCGCGAGATCTTCTACCCGGCCATCGGCCGGAGCACCGGCAAGCGGCCGATGGCCCTGCTGTCGCAGGCCGCCACGCCAGGCCAGGCCGCGCATGCCGCCTATGTGGAGAACACGCTGTGGCAGTTTGCCGGAGCCACCATGGCCACGGTGCATGTGGTGGGCAGTGCCAACAACCTGGCGCCCTGGAACCAGCTGGCCGGCGGTGACCGCCCGGCCGAGCGCCAGGCCGAGTTCGACGCCCGCCTGGCCGCCAGCCTGGCCTGGATCGACGAGATCTTCAACCGCGCGGTGGCCGCCAACAGCGCCGGCGTGATGCTGGCCATGCAGGCCAACCCGGGGCTCGAGTACGCCGCCGGCAGCCCGCAGCGCCTGGGCTTCGACGAGGTGATTGCCCGGATCACGGCCCGCAGCATCGCCTTCGGCAAGCCGGTGCTGCTGGCCCATGGTGACAGCCACTACTTCCGTGTCGACAAGCCGCTGGTCAACGCCGGCGTGTCGCTGGAGAACCTGACCCGTGTCGAGAACTTCGGCTCGCCCAATGTGCACTGGGTGGAGGTGTTCGTCGATGCGCGCGACCCCAACGTGTTCAGCGTGGTGCCGCGCATCGTGCCGGGCAACGTGGTGACACGCTGAGCACCGCGGGGGCGCCGCGGGAGGCGGGGTAACCTCAAGCCCCGCCGACCGCACGCCGCCGCACCATGACCACCACCGTCTACGCCGCCCGCCGCATCCACACGATGAATCCGGCGCAGCCGGTCGCCACCCATGTGGCGGTGCGCGACGGCCGCATCCTGGCGGTGGGCGACCTGGACCGCATGGCCGCCTGGGGAGCCTTCACGCTGGACGAGCGCTTCGCCGACAAGGTGCTGCTGCCCGGGTTCGTCGAGGGCCACTGCCACCTGAAGGAAGGCGGCATGTGGGAGATGCCCTACCTCGGCTGGTTCGACCGCCGCGACCCGCAAGGCCGGGTGTGGCCCGGCCTGCGCAGCATGGATGCGGTGGTGGGCAAGCTGACCGAGCTGGACGCGCAACTGGCCGCCTCCGGCCAGCCGGCCAGCGCGCCGCTGGTCACCTGGGGCTTCGATCCGATCTACTTCGGCGGCGAGCGCATGACGGTGCAGCACCTGGACCGCGTGGGCGACGGCACCCGCCCCATCGTCGTCGCCCATGCCAATGGCCACCTGCTGAACGCCAACAGCGCGATGCTGGCCATCGCCGGCGTCGATGCCGACACCGACGTGGAAGGCGTGGTCAAGTTCGAGGCCGGCCCGCAGCAGGGCCAGCCCACCGGCGAGCTGCAGGAGCCGGCCGCCATGTCGCTGGTGTTCCGCCATGTCGGCAACGCCGGCCTGCTGGCGCCGCTGGACGATGCCGGGCTGCGCGCCTTCGGGTCGATCTGCCGGCTGCAGGGCGTGACCACCGCCACCGACCTGGTGAACCGCCTGGGCCCGCGGGACCTGGAGGTGCTGCGCCGCAACACCGGTGACGATGCCTTCCCGGTGCGCATCGTGCCGGCCTACCAGGGCTTCCACGGCAGCCAGGGTGCGGCCGAGGGCGCGGCCTACGTGCAGTCGCTGCTGCCCACCAGCACCGACCGGCTGCGCTTCGGCCTGGTGAAGATGATGCTGGACGGCTCGATCCAGGGCTACTCGGCGCGGCTGCGCTGGCCCGGCTATGTGAACGGTGCGCCCAACGGCATCTGGGTGACCGCGCCCAGCCAGTACGAGGCCGATTTCGAGGTCTACCACCGCGCCGGCCTGACCATCCACACCCACACCAACGGCGACGAGGCCAGCCTGGCCGCCATCGACGCGGTGCAGCGGGTGCTGGCCCGCGCGCCGCGCCCCGGCCACCGCCACACGCTGCAGCACGGCCAGATGATCGACCGGCCGATGTTCGAGCGCATGGCCGCGCTGGGCCTGGCCGCCAACCTGTTTGCCAACCACCTGTGGTACTGGGGTGACCAGCACCACGACATGACCATGGGCCCCGACCGCGCCCACCGGCTGGACGACTGCCGCGCTGCGCTGGACGCCGGCGTGCGCCTGGCCATCCACAGCGACGCGCCGGTGACGCCGCTGGCGCCACTGTTCACCGCCTGGTGCGCAGCCAACCGCGTCACGCCCAGCGGCCGGGTGCTGGGGCCGTCGCAGCGCCTGCGGGTGGACGAGGCGCTGCATGCCATCACCCTGGGGCCGGCCTGGACGCTGGGGCTGGAGCACGAGATCGGCAGCATCGAGGTGGGCAAGCGCGCCGACTTTGCGGTGCTGCACGACGATCCGATCGCCGGCGACCCGATGGCGCTGAAGGATGTGCGCGTGTGGGGAACGGTGCTGTCGGGCCGGGTGTTTCCCGCCGGCAGCTGACCGCAGCGCAGCGGCCGTGGACCGCATCCCGTTCACCGTGCTCGGCGGCTTTCTGGGCGCCGGCAAGACCACGCTCTTGAACCGCTGGCTGGCGGCGGCCGATGGCCTCCGCATCGCCGTGCTGGTCAATGACTTCGGCGCCATCAACATCGATGCCGGTCTGGTGGCGCAAGCCGGCAGCGACGCCATCGCGCTGAGCAACGGCTGCGTCTGCTGCGCCATCGGCGACGACCTGTCGGCCGCCATCGCCACGCTGCTGCAGGCCAGCCCGCCGTTCAACGCGGTGGTTGTCGAGGCCAGCGGCGTGTCCGACCCCTGGCGCATCGCCCAGCATGCGCTGGCCGAGCCGCGGCTGCAGTTGCAGGCGGTGCTGCTGCTGGTGGACGCCGCGGCGCTGGCCGGCCACCTGGCCGACCCGCTGCTGACCGACACCCTGACCCGCCCGCTGGCCCATGCCGACCTGGTGGTGCTGAACCATGCCGACCGCGCCAGCGCGGCCGATCTGGGCGCAGCCCGCGCCTGGGTGCAGGCCGACGCCGCACAGCGCGGCCAGCCGCCACCGCCGCTGCTGGAGGCCCGCCACGCCGACCTGCCGCTGGCCCTGCTGCAGGACACGCTGTACCAACCCCACGGCGGCGGCCTGCAACCGGCCGACCACGGCGCCCAGTTCCAGGCCTGGCAAGTGCAACCCGCCGGTGTGTTCGACGAGGCCAGGCTGCGCGCCTGGCTGCGCACGCTGCCGCCGGCGGTGCTGCGGCTCAAGGGCTGGCTGCCGCTGGCTGGCGGCCAATGGCTCAGCCTGCAGTGGGCCGGCCGCCATGCGGGCGTGCGGCGGCTGGCCGCGCCACCGGCCGGCGCCGCCGCCCTGGTGACCATCGGCCTGGCCGGTCAATTGCCGGTGGCCGCGCTGGCCGCCGGGCTGCAGGCCTGCATCGACGAAAATGGGGGCAAAGAACCCTGAAGGAGACAAACGATGGGCGACTCCACGCTCCACGTGCAACCGCTGGGCCCGGCCATCGGCGCCCTGGTCAACGGCCTGCAGCTGTCCGACGGCATCAGCGATGCCCAGCGTGACGCCCTGCTGGCCGCCCTGCTGCAACACCATGTGCTGTTCTTCGAGCAACAGGCACTGACGCCGCTGCAGCAGCGGGCGCTGGCCGCGCGCTTCGGCGACCTGCACATCCACCCGGTGTACCCGCAGGCACCCGGCGTGCCCGAGATCATCGTGCTCGACACCAGCGACAACAACCCGCCGGACAACGACAACTGGCACACCGACGTCACCTTCCTGGCCGCGCCGGCCATGGGCGCCATCCTGTCGGCCCAGCTGCTGCCGCCCAGCGGCGGCGACACGCTGTGGGCCAGCGGCGTCGCGGCCTATGCGGCGCTGTCGGCGCCGTACCGCCGCATGCTGGCCGGGCTGACGGCCGAGCATGACTTCCTGAAGAGCTTTCCGGCCCACCGCTTCGCCCGCACACCCGAGGAGAGAGTGCGCTGGGAGAAGGCCCGCCACGACCACCCGCCGCGCCTGCACCCGGTCATCCGCACCCACCCCATCAGCGGGCTGCAGGGCCTGTTCGTCAGCGAGGGCTTCACCACACGCATCGTCGAGCTGAATGCCACCGAGAGTGACGCGGTGCTGCGCCAGCTGTTCGCCCACCTGGCCAAGCCCGAGTTCACCGTTCGCTGGCGCTGGAAGCTGGGCGACGTGGCCTTCTGGGACAACCGCCTGACCCAGCACTACGCCACCGCCGACTACCTGCCCGCCCGCCGTGTGATGCACCGCGCCACCATCCTGGGCGACGTGCCGTTCTACCGGGCTGACGCGGACTGATCGGCGGGCTGGGCGTCTGGCGTCATGCCGGCCACTGCGGGTGCCGCCATCGTTGCCTGGACTGGCCACCCCGTGACGATGTTCCCGGGTTGACCGGAGACAAACAGCTCGATGTTGTCGACCAGTTGATCCGCCAGGGACTGCTGGGCTTCTTCGGACGCCCAGGCGACATGCGGCGTGAGGATCACGTTCGGCCGCGCGGCCACGCGCATCAGCGGATGACCGGCCGCGGGTGGCTCGCCCTCGGTCACGTCGAAGCCCGCGCCGCCCACCCAACCCTCGTCCAGCGCCTCCACCAGCGCCGCCTCGTCCACCAAACCACCCCGTGCCGTGTTGATCAGCAGCGGCCGACGTCGCATGGCACGGAACTCGGGCCGCGCAATCATGCCGCGCGTCTGCGGCGTCAACGGGCAGTGCAGCGTGATGACGTCGCTGGTCTCGATCACCTCCTGCCAGGGCGTGAATGCAGGCCCCATGTCGCTGCGGCCCTTGTGCGCGGCGATCAGCGGCACCATGCCGAAGGCCCGCGCCAGCGCAGCCACACGCTGGCCCAGCACACCTGCGCCGATGATGCCCAGCCGTGCGCCGGCCAGGTCGCGGATGGGGTGATCGAAGAAGCAGAAGCGGCCAGACGCCTGCCAGCGCCCGGCGATCACGTCCTGCCGGTAGGCGACGAGGTTGCGCCGCAGCGCCAGCATCAGGGCGAACGTGTGCTCGGGCACTGTGTGCACCGCATAGCCACGGATGTTGCAGACGACCACGCCATGCCGCTGGCAGGCCGCCTTGTCGATGCAGTCGGTGCCGGTGGCGGCCACGGCCACCAGACGCAGATCGGGCAGCCGCGCGAGCGCGGCGGCCGTGAGCGGCACCTTATTGAGGATGGCGATATGCGCGCCGGCCAGCCTTTGCACGACCTGGTCGGCTGCGGTGTCGGCGTGCTCGATCATCTCGTGGGCAAATGCCGGTGCGCGCAGCCGCACCTGCGGTGCCAGGGTTGAACGGTCGAGGAAGACGATGCGGTGCATCATGCCGGGCCGTGTGCGGGTTGGGGCGCCGTGGCGAGCAGCCGCTGCGCCTCGGCCACGATGGCCTCGGGCGTGATGCCGAAGTGCCGGTACAGCACATCGGCCGGACCCGAGGCACCAAAGCCACGCATGCCGACAAACCCGCCGCGATCGCCCAGCCAGCGGTCCCAGCCGAAGCGCATCGCGGCCTCGCAGCCCACCCGCACCGTGCCGGGGCCGAGCACCTGCGACCGGTACGCCGCGTCCTGTTCAGCGAACAGCTCCCAGCTCGGCATCGACACCACCGCGGTTGGTATGCCGGCAGCCTGCAACAGGTTGCGCGCAGCCAGCGCCAGGGCGACTTCAGAGCCGGTGGCCAACAGCGTGACCCGGCGCGGCCCGCCCTCGGCGTCGGCCAGCACGTAGGCGCCGCGCCGCGACAAGTTCTCTGCAGCCGCTGCGGTGCGCACATGCGGCAGCGCCTGTCGCGCGAAGACCAGCGTCGACGGGCCGGTGCGGTGCGCCAGCGCGATGGCCCAGCATTCGGCGGCTTCCACCGCATCGGCCGGCCGAAGCACCAGCATGTTGGGCATGGCGCGCAACGACGCCAGGATCTCCACCGGCTGGTGCGTCGGTCCGTTGCGGCCGATGCCGATGGAATCATGGCTGAACACGAAGTGCACCGGCAGCCCCATCAGCGCGGCCATGCGCATAGCCGGACGCTCGTAGTCGGCAAAGGCCAGGTAAGTCACGGCCAGCGGCACCGCGCCGCCGTGTGCGGCAATGCCGTTGGCCATGGCGCCCATCACATGCTCGCGCACGCCACAGTGCACATACGTGCCGGCCCGGTCCTGCGCGGTGAAGGCCTGCAGCCGGCGCTTGTGGTTGGTGGGTGCCTCGAGGTCGGCGCAGGCCACCAGGCGCTCGGGCATCAGCTCGGTCAGCGCGTCGTGGATCTCGGCCGAGATGAAGATGCCGCTGGCCAGCGGCTCGCGCGCCAAGGCGCTGCGCTGGTAGTTCGCCAACACGTCCTGCCAGCCCAGCGGCAGCTCACCCGCCAGCACGCGCTCGAACTCGGCGCGCTGCGCTGCAGGCAGCGCGGCCACGCGGGCCTGCCAGGCCTGTCGATCGCTGCGGTGGCGGGCGCCGGCAGCCAGCCAGGCATCACGCACCTCGGCCGGCAGCGCGAAGGGCGGATGGTTCCAGCCCAGCGCCTGGCGGGCCGCGGCAGCGTCCTCGGCGAACAGCTTGCCGCTGTGCCCGCCGCGCTGGCCCTGCAACCGCACGACGCCCTTGGCGATGACGGTGCGGCAGGCCAGCAGCGACGGCCGCGGGTCGGCGTGGGCCTGCTCCAGCGCGTCCGACACGGCCTCCAGGTCATGCCCATCCAGTTCCTGCACATGCCAGCCCGCCACGCGGAAGCGGTCGGCCACGTCCTCGCTAATGGACAGGTCGGTCGACCCATCGTCGGTGATGCGGTTGTCGTCCCACAGCAGCGTGAGCTTGCCCAGCCGCAGGTGCCCGGCCAGCGCGATCATTTCCTGGCCGATGCCCTCCTGCAGGCAGCCGTCGCCGACGAAGGCATAGGTGCGGTGGTCCACCAGGCCGGGGCCGAAGCGCGCGTTCAGGTGGGCCTCGGCCACGGCCATGCCGAAGGCGTTGGCAATGCCCTGGCCCAGCGGGCCGGTGGTGACCTCGATGCCCGATGCCAGGTCGCGCTCTGGGTGGCCTTCGCAACGCGAGCCGAAATCGCGGAAGGTGCTGACCTGGTCGATGCCCATGCGCGCATGGCCGGTCAGGTGCAGCAGGGCATACAGCAGCATCGAGCCATGGCCGTTGGACAGCACGACGCGGTCGCGGTCGGGCCAGGTCGGGTCGGCGGCGTCGAACTTCAGGTGCCGGGTGTAGAGCGCCGTGGCGATCTCGGCCATGCCCAGCGGCACGCCCTGGTGGCCCTCGCCGGCGCGAACGATGGCGTCGATGGACAGCATGCGGATGGCATTGGCCAGCATGCCGGCCACGGGAGCGTCTGGCAGCATGCTGGCCGGTGCAACAGTGGTGGACATCTCTAGGCCAGCCATGCCTTGATGCGGGCGCCCAGCACGCTGCGGCTGATGCCGTAGCGGTCATGCAGCGTGGGCAGCGCACCGGCGTCGAGGAAGGCATCCGGCAGCCCCGCCAGCAGGAAACCCGCCGGCTGCACCCGGTGGCGCAGCAGCGTGCTGGCCACGGCCTCGCCCAGGCCGCCGATGACCGAGTGGTTCTCGGCCACCACCACCAGTCGGTGCTTGTAGCGCACAGCCTCGAGGATGGCCGCCTCGTCCAGCGGCTTGATCGTGGGGCAGTGCAGCACCGCCACCCCCACGTTGTCGGCGGCCAGGTCCTGGGCCACCTCCAGCGCGCGCATCGTCAGGATGCCGCTGCTGATGACCAGCACGTCGCCGCCGTCGCGCAGCAGCTTGGCCTTGCCCAGCTCGAAGCGGTAGCCCTCGATCTCGTCCAGCACCATCGGCACCTGGCCGCGCAGCAGCCGCATGTAGACAGGGCCCTTGTGCGCGGCGATCTGCGGCACGGCCTGCGCGATGTCCAGCGCATCGCAAGGGTCCACGATGGTCAGGCCCGGGATGCCGCGCATCATGGCCAGGTCTTCGGTGGCCTGGTGGCTGGGGCCGTAGCCGGTGGTCAGCCCCGGCAGCGCACAGCAGATCTTGACGTTGAGGTTCTCCTCGGCAATGACCTGGTGGATGAAATCGTAGGCGCGCCGCGTGCCGAACACCGCGTAGGTGGTGGCGAAGGGCACCAGCCCTTCCTTGGCCATGCCGCCGGCCGCGCCCATCAGCAGTTGCTCGGCCATGCCCATTTGGAAGAAGCGCTCCGGGTAGGCCTGTGCAAACAGGTGCAGGTCGGTGTACTTGGCCAGGTCGGCGGTCAGGCCCACCACCTCGGGGTGGCTGGCGGCGTATTCCACCAACGCCTTGCCGAATGGCGCGGCCTGGACCTTCTGTCCTTCGGAGGCGATGGACGCGATCATCGCCGACGTGGTCAGGCGCGGCTTCTTCTCGGCGGTAGTGCTGCTCATGCCAGGGCTCCTTGGGGCTGGTTCTGGTCCAGGATGGCCAGCGCCTGCTGCCATTCAGGCGGGTCGACACGGATGAAGTGGTTCTTCTCGCGCTGCTCCAGGAAGGGCACGCCCTTGCCCATCAGCGTGTCGCACAGGATCACGCGCGGCTTCGCCTCGGTCAGGGCACGAGCGGTGTCGAAGGCCGCCAACACGGCGGGCAGGTCGTTGCCGTCCACACGCTGCACATGCCAGCCGAAGGCCGCCCACTTGTCGTGCAGCGGCTCGAAGCCCATCACCTTGCCCGAGGGACCGTCGGCCTGCTGGTTGTTGATGTCCACCAGGCAGATCAGGTTGCCCAGGCCGTGGTGCGCGGCGCCCATGGCAGCCTCCCAGGTGGAGCCTTCGTCGAGCTCGCCATCGGACATGGAGTTGTAGACAAAGGCCGGGTTGCCCTTCAGACGCAACGCCAGCGCCATGCCCACGCCAATCACCAGGCCCTGGCCGAGGGAGCCGCCGGACATCTCCATGCCCGGCGTGTAGGTGGCCATGCCCGACATCGGCAGACGGCTGTCGTCGCTGCCATAGCTGTCGAGCTCGCTCTCGGGGATCACGCCGGCCTCGATCAGTGCCGCGTAGTGGGCGATGGCGTAATGGCCGTGCGACAGCAGGAAGCGGTCACGGCCCTCCCATTCGGGGTCGGCCGGGCGCAGCTTCAGCGCATGGCCATAGGCCACGGCCAGCACATCGGCCCAGCCCAGGGCCTGGCCGATGTAGCCCTGGCCTTGCACCTCGCCCATACGCAGCGCATAGCGGCGGATGCGCCAGGCGGCCTGCGTCAGGGACAGCAACGGTTGGTTCATGCGGGATTCCTTGAGGGGGATTACTTGAGGATGCTGGCCGGCACGTACGACACCAGGGCCAGCACGCCGAAGGCGACCAGATAGAACGGCCCCAGTTCGCGCACTGTCTGCCCCACCTTCACCTTGGCCAGCGCGCTGGTGATGAACAGCGTGGTGCCCACCGGCGGCGTGTACAGGCCGATGGCCAGGTTGACGACCATCATGATTCCGAGCTGCGTCATGTCCATGCCGATGCCCTGGGCCAGCGGCACGAACACCGGGGTGAGCAGCAGGATGGCTGCCGGCAGGTCGATGAACATGCCCAGGAACAGCATCAGCAGATTCATCAGCAGGATCACCATCCACTTCACATGCACGTTCTCCTGCACCCAGTGGGCGATGCCCTGCGGCATCTGGTCGAAAGTCAGCAGCCAGCCGATGGCGCTGGATGCCATGATCACCAGCAGCACCACGCCCGTGGCCAGGCCGGCATGCACGATGGCGTCGTTCAGGCGCTTCCAGCCCAGATCGCGGTAGACCACGGCCGACACGAGGCCGGCGTACAACGTGGACAGCACGGCCACCTCGGTCGGCGTGGCGATGCCGAAGCGCAGGAAGATGATGATCAGCACCGGCAGCACCACCGCCGGTGAGGCGTACAGCAGGTGGCGGCGGAACGCCGGTCCGTTGAACGGCGTGAGGTCACGCGGCAGGTTGCGCCGCTTGCCCACCCACCAGCACGCCGCCATGAAGCCGCCGCACATCAGCAGGCCCGGCAGCACGCCAGCCACGAACAGCGCGGCGATGGATGCGTTGGAACTCAGCGCGAACAGGATCATCGGGATCGACGGCGGGATCAGGATGTCGATCGTGGCCGCCGAGGCCAGCGTGGCGGCCGAGAACGCCGGCGGGTAGCCCAGCCGCTTGTGCCAGGGGATCAGCAACGAGCCGATGGCCGAGGCGTCGGCCACCGCCGAGCCCGACACGCCACCGAAGAGCGTGGACGACAGCACGCCGACCTGCGCCGGGCCGCCGTGGAAGCGGCCGATCAGCGCCGACAGCACGCCCACCAGCGCCTCGCCCAGCTTGCCGCCCATCATCAGCGTGCCGGTGAGCATGAAAAATGGAATGGCGATGAGCGGAAAGCTCTGCACCTGCGACACCATCTGCTGCACCAGCAGATCCAGCGGCACGCGGTCGGAGGTGGCGGCGGCGGCCATCGCGGCCACCAGCAGCGCGTGGGCGATGGGCATGGCCGCCACGGCGGCCAGCATAAAGACGGCGAGGATCAATGCGCTCATGGCGACTCCTTGAAGAGGCGGGCCATCACCAGTGCGCCACCGGCACGCGCGGCGCAGCATCGGCCGCGGCCGGAGCCGTCGGATGCACGCGCCAGGCCCGGGCGGCCGACTGCAGGGCCAGCAGGGCCAGCAGCGCCATGCCCACCATCACGCAGGCGTAGGTGATGGAGCCGGGCACACCCAGGATGGGCGATTTCTCGTCGTGCACCAGTTCCAGCATGCGCAGCGTGGCCACGGCCAGCGTGCCGTACAACGCCGCCACCACCATCCAGCTGCCGGTGGCCACGATGCGGCCCACGCGGGCGGGCACCGCATCCATCAGGAAGGTGGTGGCGATGTGCGCGCCCTGCTGTGCGGCCAGTACCACGCCCGACATCACCAGCCACGGGAACAGCAGCTCCGGCACCTCGTTGGCCCATTGCAGGCTGGACCCGCTCGCATAGCGCAGCACCGTGTTGCCCACCAGGATCACGAAGATAATCACGGTGGACAGCCACAGCACGCCGCGGCACAGGCCGCCGATGGCCCGCTCCATCCATCCCGGCTGTGCAGCCTGCATGGTGTTCTCCTGTCAGTGGGCGGTGGGCCGGATCACTTCGCGCGCGCGGCGGCGATGACCTTCTTCACGTACGGGCCGATCGGGCCGGCCATCCACTTGTCGTCCACTGCCGAGGTGCCTTTTTCGAACGCGGCCTTGTCGACCGTGTCCACGCGCACGCCCTTGGCCTTGAGGTCGGCGATGAGCTTGTCGTCGGACTCCTGCGACAGCTTGCGCTGCAGCGCGGTGGCCTCGGCAGCCGCTTCCATCACGGCCTTGTGGTCGGCATCGCTCAGGCGGTCCCAGCTGCGCTTGCTCATCAGGAACGGCGTCATCTCGTACTTGTGGCCGGTCAGCGAGATGAACTTCTGCACCTCATACAGCTTGCTGGCGTGGATGTTCATCAACGGGTTCTCCTGCCCGTCGACCACGCCCTGCTGCAGCGCCACATACAGCTCGGCAAACTTGATCTGCTGCGCCTCGGCGCCCAGCGACTGCATGATGTCCACGGTCACGGCGTCGGGCGGCGTGCGCATCTTCATGCCCTTCAGGTCCTCGGGCTTGAGCAGCGGCTTCTTGCTGTTGCTCATGTGGCGGATGCCGTTGTCCCAGTAGCCCAGCACAACCATGCCCTTCTCGGCGGTGCGGTCGGCCAGCTCCTTGCCCAGCGGGCCGTCCAGCACCTTCCACACTTGCGGCAGGCTGGTGAAGAGGAAGGGCATGCCGAAGGCCGCGTACTCGGGCACCGCGTTGGCCAGCGCGCCCTGCGAGTTGGCGCTCATGTCCAGCGCGCCGGTGCGCAGCGCGGTGACCATGGCCGCGTCATCGCCCAGCTGCGCCGAGGGCGCCACCTGCACCTCGATGCGGCCGCCAGTCTTGGACTTCAGCACGTCCGCGAAACGGACGGCCGCCTCGTGGCGCGGGTTGCCGGGCGCGGCGCCATGGCCGAGCGTGAGCTTGGTGGCCTGCGCCTGGGCAGCCAACGGCAGCAGTGCGCAGGCAGCAGTGGCAACCAGGGTGCGGACGAAAGTGTGGCGTTGCATGGTGTCTTGTCTCCTTGTGTTGTGTGGGAAGGGCAGCGCGCGGGATCAGTGGATGAGCATCCCGCCGTTGACGTCGAGCGTCACGCCGGTGAGGTACTTGGCCAGGTCGCTGGCCAGGAAGACCACGCAGCCGGCCACGTCGTTGGGCTTGCCGATGCGGTTGAGCGGGATGCCTTCGAGGATGCCCTTCATGCGGTCCTCGGGGATCAGACCCTTGTTGATGTCGGTGGCGATCAGGCCCGGGGTGACGCTGTTGACGCGCACGTTGTCGATGCCGTACTCACGCGCCATCGCGCGGGCCAGGCCCAGCACGCCGGCCTTGGCCGCCGAGTAGTGCGGGCCGCCCAGGATGCCGCCGCCGCGCTGTGCGCTGACCGACGAGATGCAGACGATGGCGCCCGACTTCTGCTGGCGCATGGCCGGCAGCACCGCCTGCGACATGTACAGCGTGCCGCGCAGGCTCACGTCGAGCACGGCGTCGTAGTCGGCGCCGGTGATGTCCAGCGTCTTGCGCGGCTGCGTGATGCCAGCGTTGTTGACGAGGATGTCGATGCGGCCCAGCGCCTGGAGCACCTGCGCTGCGGCGGCGTCACACGAGGTCTTGTCGGTGACGTCGGCGACCACGCCCATGTGGTGGTCGCCCAGCCGGGCGGCGGCGGCTGCGGGTTCGGCGCGCGCCAGGTCGAGGATGACGACCCGGGCGCCGTGCTCGGCCATCTGCCGTGCGGTGGCGAAGCCCAGGCCGTTGGGGCCGGCACCGCCTGTGATGACCGCGATCTTGTCCTTGAGCAGCATGTTGGAGGTCTCCTGAGCGTGGGGTGTTGGGAAGGTGCCGGCATCTTCGGCAAACGCTTGCCTGACAGCAAGCGACGAGTTTTCAGCCCAAGGTGACAATCTGTCATCCAACAACCGGGTTGCCCCCATGTCCCTGTTGCCCCCCATCGCCAGCCTGCAGGCCTTTGAGGCCGTGGCGCGCCGCCGCAGCTTTGCGCTGGCTGCCGCCGAACTGCATGTCACCGCATCGGCCATCAGCCACCAGGTGGCGCGGTTGGAGGCCCAGCTCGGCGTCCGCTTGCTGGAGCGCAGCGCGCATGGCGTGCGCCTCAGCACCGCCGGCGAGCAGTACCTGTCACGCGTGGCCGGGGCGCTCACGGCCATCGGCGCCGCCACCGACGACGTGCGGCACGGCGTGGCCAACAGCCTGTACGTGCACGCCTCGCCGAGTTTCGCCACGCTGTGGTTGATGTCGCGGCTGCCGGCCTTCGCGCAGGCCAACCCGGGCATCTCGATGAACCTCTCGGCGGCGCACATCCACAGCGATTTCGCGCTCGGGCAGGCCGACCTGGACATCCGCTACGGTGTGCCGAACTGGCCCGATCTGGTGGTCGAACCGCTGTTCGAGGAGCGCATCCTGCCGCTGGCCAGCCCAGCATTCATCCGTGCGCACCGGCTCAAGCGCATCGAGCAGTTGCTGGACGCGCCGCTGATCCAGAGCAATGTGAGCGTGGTGCAGTGGATCGACTGGTTCCGCGCGTTTTCGGACAAACGCCCGCCGGAGCGCTTCACGCTGCGCTTCGACCGTGCGCAGATGGCGCTGGAGGCCGCTGTGCTCGGCCTGGGCGTGGCGCTGGAGAGCGCCACGCTGGCAGAGCGACACTTGAGCGAGGGCCGGCTGCGCCCGCTCTTCGGCTTTGACAAGAGTCTGCGCGTGAAAGCCCACTTCGCGGTTTACCCGGCCCGCCACGCCAAGCGTCCGCCCGTCGAGGCCTTTCTGGCCTGGATCCACAAAGAAGCCTCCCGCACCATGCAGGGTGTTGGCTGACGCCTCTGGGCTTGCTACAGACTTCCTGAATGGGCATTCGGGTGCGCTGAGGGGTGACCCGCTCCCCTCCGGCCTGACACCGACCGTGGCGGCGGTGGCGGAGCCGCTCCGCTACTTGTCCGTCTGACCGGGAAACGATTCAGACGCCGATGCATGCCGCCCATGGATGCATGACTCACTCCACCACGAAGAGCGGCTTGATTTGCGTGAGGCAACTGCCATTGGGCGCTTGCCTGGGGTTGGCAAGAAAGTCAGTGGCGATCTGGATCACGCAGTCCGTCGCCGGCATGCCCGGCGGCGGAAAGAACGACCCGTGACCCAGGCCGGGGAAGGTGTAGACATGGGCATGCTTCAGGTTCCTGGCCACGGCCTCCCCGTAGGGCTGGGGCGTCACCGGGTCGTAGGCGCCGTTCAGCACCAGCGTCGGGATCTCGCGATTTTCCAGGACAAACGGTGGCGTCAAGTCGGCTTGGAGAACGTCGCAGACCTTCATCACCGCTTCGCCTTCGCGGAGGCCCCAAGGAATGAGTTGCGGAAAGGCTGGCGGCAAGACCTGGGTGGGCGTCGCCTGCACCGATCTGGCCCGGGCGCAGAGCACGCTGTGGTACATCCCCTTCGCGCTGCCGTCACTGCTTTCCAGGTCCGCGGACAGGCTGTCTGCAACCCAGCCGAAGTTCCCCTGGCTTGCGGCCTGGATGTACCTGGGGATGGACGTGCCGCGGGCGGTGTTGCCGGAATAGGGCCGGGCCAGCAGAGGCAGCAAGGCCGTGGCAAAGGCATTGCCGTCAACTTGGCTCACGACCGCCTGCTTGCCCAACGGCGTGGTCAGGGTCAAGGCAACCGGCTTCTGGTTGAGCTGATCGACGATGGCCAGAAACTTCTGCTCAAGGTTGGGATAGGCCTGGCCACAACGTTGATCCTGGGCGCAGGCGTGAAACAGGTTGCGCAGGGCATGGCTCAGGGTGTGCCCCGCCGCCAGATTGAAGTCGATGTCCGGCCGGACGACGCCATCGAGGATCACGCTGCGGAGTTTCGCCTTGTGCTTGTCCGCCTGGGCGATGACGTATTGCCCCAGCAGCGTGCCGTAGGACACACCGTAGTAGTTGAATGACCGGATGCCCAGCGTCTCGGCGACGAAATAGACATCCGCTGCGTTCTCGCGGGTGTTGAAGGCGTTGAGGTTGATGCCCTGCGCCTTGAAGCGCTCCTGGCAGGTCTTGAACCAGCTGGGGTCGGTGTAGGCCATCTCGCCCTTGGCAACGGCGATGTTCCTGGCGTCGTACTCCGGGCAGGACAGGAAAGGCTTGGAATACCGCGTGCCCCGTTCCTCGACGAAGACCAGGTCACGGCGTTTCAGAACGGCTTGCAGTTCGGGCAGGTTCGGCACTGCCGAATCGACGATCACCCCGATGGTGGAGTCCCCCGGGCCACCCTGTTCGACAAACAGGGGATCGGCAGCAGCGCGCTTGCTGGTGCTGCGGATGCGCACCACGGCCAGCTGAATCGTGCGTCCCTTGGGCGCCGCGTGCTGTTCCGGCGCCGTGACATACCCGCAATCCGACTGGGCCGCCACGGCGGCAGGCACGTCGAAGGTCTTGCAGTCGACGGTTTGCCATGCCGCGCCGAACTTGGCGCGGGCGGAGGCCGCGGCCTGGGCGGCCGGGCTGCCGGCCATGACAGCCCCGACCGTGATGCCCAGCAGCAAGCGGCGATGCAACAGCGCACGTGCCAGGTTCGCCGCGCGGATGTTGCGGCCCAGGCCGGGCGCTGGACGTGCAGGTGCCGTCATGGTTGGAATCTCCGGATGGTGTTGAACGCCAGGGGGGCAGTTTCCGAGGCCGGCCGGCGGATGCACCACAGCGGCGGGGTCACGGCAGCGGATGTGCCAGGCGACGGGTGCATGGTCGGCGAAGTCGTCATGCTCGCATGGTCTGTCCGTGACGGCGGCAGCACGCATGCGTTGTGTGCCGGGCGTGGCGGCAGCCGTGCGCGTGCACGGGGGTCCGCGCCGACATCCGTCAACCCCCGGTCGCGGCCAACCGCCGTGGCCTGGGCCGCAGCGTCGCCGGAACAAGCGCGGTTGGCCAGCGTCTGTCGCGCATCGGTCGGCTGGGTCCGTGCACGCCACACGCCTCGGCGCTCTCCAGCACAATGCTGCGCTTGACCCGCTCGCCTCCACGCCTGATCACGCTGACGCTGCTCACCGCGCTGTCAGCACTGACCCTGAACATGGTCCTGCCGTCGCTGCCCTCCATGGCGCGCGACTTGGCCGCACGCGAATCGGTGACGGCGCTGGCGGTGTCCGGCTACATGCTGGCGTCGGCGCTGTTCCAGTTGGGTCTGGGGCCCGTCTCCGACCACTTCGGCCGCCGGCCAGTGATGCTGGGCGCCCTGCTGCTGTTCATCGGCGCGTCGCTGGGGTGCATGCTGGCGCCCAACGTGGCCGTGCTGCTGGCCTGCCGGGTGCTGCAGGCCGTGATCGTCGCCGGCGTTGTCGTGTCCAGCGCGGCCATCCGCGACCAGCACTCCGCCGTCGAGTCGGCCACCAAGCTGAGCCTGATCGCCTCGGCGATGGCCGTGGCGCCGATGCTGGGGCCCATGCTCGGTGGCGTTCTGGACGTGAGCCTTGGCTGGCGCGCGGTGTTCGCGCTGTATGCCCTGCTTGGCGGCGCGCTGCTGCTGCTGGCCTGGGCCGACATGGGCGAGACGCGTGCCCCGGGGCTGCCCGCGCCGCGGCTGGCGGACTGGGCGGCCTTGCTGCGCTCCAGCCGCTACTGGGCCTACGTCCTGTGCACGGCCTTCTCGGTGGGGGCCTTCTACGTGTTCGTCACCGGCGTGCCCTATGTCGGCAAGGCGGCCTGGGGTCTGTCGCCCGCCGAGGTGGGCCTCGGCGTGGGGTCGATCACCGGCGGCTTTCTCGTGGGCGCTGCCATCAGCGCGCGGCAGGCGCGCCGGCTGGGTGTGGGCGTGCCGCTGGTGGCGGGCCGGGTGGTGGCCGTGCTGGGCATGGCGCTGGGCCTCGGCGTGTTTGCGGCCGGTGCCGCGCACCCGCTGGCGCTGTTCGGCTTCACACTCTTCATCGGCCTGGGCAACGGCCTGACGCTGCCCAGCGCCAACGCCGGGACCTTGTCGGTTCGCCCGGCCTTGGCCGGCACGGCCGCGGGACTGGGCGGCGCGCTGGTGATGGCATGGGGGGCGGTGCTCAGCACGTTCACCGCCTTGGTGGTGGAGGTGTCGCCCACGCCCGTCGCCTTGCTCACGCTGCTCACAGGCTGCGTGCTGCTGTCGCTGGCGGCGGCGCTGGTGGCCCTGCGCCTGGAGCGCGCCGCAGCGCACGGGGCTGCGCCGCGCCCAGCCGAGGAGGAGACGGCGGGTGGCCTGCACGGTGCGTCACGCGACGCGTAGGCACCGCTGACTGGCCCAGCGGGCGTCCTGCGCCGGATGCACGGGCACCGCCCCGCACCTCGCTGTCGCGCCTAAGCCTGGCCCTGCGCGCCCACCGCCTGCTGCGCCCGCAACCGGGCATTCACGTACGCCCCCTGCGGCACATGCAGCAGATCGGCCACCCGCCACAGCACGTGGCGCTCATGGTCGGCCAGGTGGCCGTCGGCATAGGCCACCTGCCACATCAGCTCGACCATGTGCAGCTTCTGCGCCATGTCCAGGCGGTCGTTCAGCTTCGAGGTGAAGCCGAACAGATCGGTCGCCTGCTGCGCGGTGGTGGTGGCAAGCTCGGTCAGGCGGGCCGCTTCGTCGTCGTCGAGCGCGAACACCCGGCGCAGTGCTGCCAGCACGGCCTGGCGCTCTGCCGTGTGGAAGCTGGCATCGGCCCGCATCACCTCCACCAGCAGCACTGCAGTGGCCAGTTGCAGGGTGTGCTCGGCCGCCTCCGGCGTGCCGCCGGCCGGCGCCAGCAGGCTGTCGAACAGGTCTTTCAGGGTCTTCAGCATGCGGCCATGATCACACGGCCGGTGCCGGCTTGCTGACCCGCAGCAGCGCCAGCGCCGCGCCGCCCAGCACCAGCAGGAAGCCCAGCCAGTCGGTGGCCGACGGCCGGTCGCCCACCAGGGCCATCGCGCCCAGCACGCCCACCACGGGCACCGCCAGGGTGGTGAGTGACGACACCGTGGCGGTGGCCGATTCCAGCAGCCGATACCACAACACATAGGCCACTGCGGTGGCGATCAGCACATGCCAGGCCAGCGCCACCAGCACCCGCAGCGGCCACACCGTGGGCAGGTGCTCGCCGGCGGCCAGTGCCGCCACCGTGGCCACCAGCGCGCCGATGCCCAGCTGCCAGGCGGTGATGACGATGCGGTCGCCCGGCGGCGGCCAGCGCTTGGTGGCCACCGTGCCCAGCGCCCAGGCCAGCGCGGCGGCCAGCGGCAGCAACAGACCCCACAGCGCGGTACCCGGTGCGGGCGTCCCGGCACCGGACGCGCTGGCCGCGGCAGCCAGCGCCTGCCCCACCGGTACCGCCAGCATCGCCACGCCCAGCCCGCCCAGGCCCAGCGCCACCTGGCTGCGGCGGTCGGGCCGGTCGCCCAGCAGCCACCAGGCCAGGCAGGCCGACATCAGCGGCATGGTGAAGGTGAGCACCGCCGCCCGCGAGGTGCTGGTGGTCAGCTGCGCAAACGCCGTGCAGATGTTGAACACCGCCACCGTCAGCAGCCCGCCCACCCAGATGGCCGGCCAGGCACGCCGCTGCGGCCACAGCGCGGTGCGCCGCAGCAGCGCCAGGCCCAGCAGCAGCAGCACGCCCAGCCCCAGGCCCAGCGCCCGGGCGGAGAACGGCGGGATCACCGTCAGCATGGTCTTGACCGCCGGCCAGTTCAGGCCCCAGGCGACGGCCAGCACCGGCGGGATCAGCGCCGGGCGCAGCATGGGGGAAGCGAGGCCATGGGATCGCGGTGCGGCATGGCACCATGCTGGCACGCCGGCGGCGCCCCCTGCGTGCCGCAGGCGACAGCCGGCCAGCCATCCACCAGCCCGACGGAGACCCGCCCCCATGTCACCGGACACCGCCACCGCCACCGCGCCTGCCGTGCGCCGCTTCGACGACCTGCCCGGCCCGCGCGGCCTGCCGGTGGTGGGCAACCTGCTGCAGATCCAGCCGCAGCGCCTGCACCTGCAGATGGAGCAGTGGTGCCGGCAGTACGGCCCGGTGTTCCGGATGCAGCTGGGCCCGCGCCGGGCGGTGGTGTTCGGCGACCACACGCTGGTGCAGGCCACGCTGCGCGACCGGCCCGACGGCTTCCGCCGCACCAGCCGGCTGCGCGAGATCGTGGAGGAGATGGGCCTGCCGGTGGGCGTGTTCAACGCCACCGGCGACACTTGGCGGGCGCAGCGCCGGATGGTGATGCACGGCTTCGACCCCGGCCATGTGCGGCGCTACTTCCCGTCGCTGCAGGGCGTGGCCCAGCGGCTGGTGGCGCGCTGGCAGCAGGCCGCTGCCGGCCAGTCGGCCATCGACCTGCAGGCCGACCTGATGCGCTACACCGTGGACACCATCGCCGGCCTGGCCTTCGGCGCATCGGTGAACACGCTGCAGAGCGACGACGACGTGATCCAGCAGCACCTGGACCAGATCTTCCCGGCGATCACCCGCCGGGTGTTCGCGCCGCTGCCCACCTGGCGCTGGTTCCCGTCGCAGGCCGACCGCGACCTGCAGCGCAGCCTGGTGGCGGTGAAGGCCGCCGTGGACGGCTTCATCACCCAGGCCCGCGACCGCCTGGCCGCCGAGCCCGACCGCCGCACCCAGCCGCAGAACCTGCTGGAGGCCATGCTCACCGCCGCCGATGAACCCGGCAGCGGCATCGACGACAGCCAGGTGGCCGGCAATGTGCTGACCATGCTGCTGGCCGGCGAGGACACCACCGCCAACACCATCGCCTGGATGATCCACCTGCTGTGGGAGCATCCGCTGACCCTGGCCCTGGCCACCGAGGAGGTGCGCCGGGTCTGCGGCCGCAGCGCCCTGCCCACGCTGGAGATGGTGGAGCAGCTCGACTACGTGGAAGCCTGCTGCCACGAGACCATGCGCCTGAAGCCGGTGGCCCCGCTGATGCCGCAGCAGGCGCTGCGCGACTGCGTGGTCGGCGGCGTGCAGATCACCACCGGCATGATCGTCTTCGGCCTGATGCGGGTGGACTCGGTCAGTGATGCCCATGTGCCGCAGGCGGCGCAGTTCCAGCCGCAGCGCTGGCTCGCCGAGGGCAACCCGGGCCAGGCCGCCAGTGCGGCCAAGCGCATCTCCATGCCCTTTGGCGCCGGCCCGCGCATCTGCCCTGGCCGCTACCTGGCGCTGCTGGAGATGAAGATGGCGATGGCGGTGCTGCTGCAACACTTCGACATCGCCGGCGTGGCCACCGACGACGGCCAGCCGCCGGTGGAACAGCTGAACTTCACGATGACGCCGGTGGGGTTGCGCATGCGGCTGCAGGCGCGCGACCCGGCCAGCGCCTGAGGCTGCACAGGTCCGGAAACGGCCAGACCGCGCGGCGTGGCGCGGTCAGCATCGGTGCATGACTGCCCCTCTGCCTGTCCAGCCGACAACCACCGATCCATCCCGCCTGGCCACCCCGCTGCCTCCAGCCTTCCAGCGCCTGGCAGGCGCCAATTTGGCTGCACAGTCCGCCGAGCAGGTGAGCCTGGCGGCCGTGCCGATGGTGGCGGTGCTGGCGCTGGGCGCCGGGCCGGGCCAGATCGGCCTGCTGCACACGGTTCAGAGCCTGCCCTTCCTGCTGCTGGCCATTCCGCTGGGCCTGCTGGCCGACCGCCAGTCGCGCCGGCGGCTGATGGTGGTGGCCGAATCGCTGCGGGCGTTGTCGCTGGCCGCCCTGCTGCTGGGCACGACCACGGGGCAGTTGTCGCTGCTGCTGCTGGGCTTGCTGGGCTTCATCGGCGCAGCCGGCACGGTGGGCTTCAGCGTGGCGGCGCCCGCCCTGGTGCCGGCCCTGGTGCCGCGGGGTGCGCTTGGCGTGGCTAACAGCCGGCTGGAACTGGCGCGCAGCATCGCCTATGCCGGCGGCCCGGCGCTGGCCGGTGCGCTGGTGGGCTGGGCGGGCGGCGGCCTGGCCTTTGCGCTGGCCACCGGGTTGTCGCTGGCGGCCGTGGCGCTGCTGGTGCGCCTGCCCGAGCCGGCGCGCACACCTGCCCCGGCGCGCCACCCCTGGCTCGAGCTGAAGGAAGGCGCCGCCCAGGCCTGGCAACACCGGCTGCTGCGGCCCATCTTGCTGACCGCCGTGGCCTGGAACCTGTCGTGGTTCGTGCTGCAGGCGGCCTATGTGCCCTACGCCATGCGCAGCCTGGGGCTGGATGCCCAAGCCGTCGGTTTCACCCTGGCCGCCTACGGTGTGGGCATGGTGCTGGGCGCGCTGGCGGCGCCACGCATCCTGGGCGCCCTGCCCTTCGGCACGGTGGTGGTGTTGGGGCCGCTGTGCTCGGTGCTGGCCATGGCCACCATGGCGGCCAGCCTGCTGTGGCCCGCCGGTGCGCTGGCGGGCGCCAGTTTCTTCCTGTTCGGCGCCGGGCCGATCCTGTGGACCATCAGCAGCACCACGCTGCGCCAGACCGTCACGCCGCCTGCGCTGCTGGGCCGGGTGTCGGCGATCTTCCTGACGGTGAACATGGGCGCGCGACCGCTTGGCGCGGCCCTGGGCGCGGCGGTGGGGGCGCAGTGGGGCGCCGGCGCCTGCCTGCTGCTGGCGCTGGCCGGCTTCGGGCTGCAGGCGTTGGTGATCATCGCCTCGCCGGTGCGCACGCTGGCCGCGCTGCCCGCCCACGCCGCTTGACGCCGCCGTCAGCCGGGCGGATGCTGAAGACCATGCAACGCCGCACCCTCTGCCTGGCGCCGCTGTCGCTGCTGGCGGCCTGTGCCACGCCACCCGCCGCGGCGCCGTCCGACCTCTGGTTCATCCTGCTGGAGGCCGGCCGCCCCACCCCGCCCGACAAGGCCGCGGTGGCCGCGATGCAGACCGGCCACATCGACAACTTCAAGCGCCTGTTCGCGCAGGGCCGGCTGCTGGCGGCCGGGCCGCTGTCCGACCCCGGCGGCCCGCGGCGCGGCATCGTGGTGGTGCGGGCCGACAGCCTGGCCATGCTGACCGGCTACTTCGAACCCGACACCTATGTGCGCGAGGGCCACATGACGCTGAATGCCCGCCGCGCCGTGGCCCACCGGCCGCTGCACACCGAGGGCATCGACGCCAGCCGCATCGAGGAGGTGCGCATCGTGCTGATCGGCCGGCCTGCCGGACCCGATCCGTCGGCCGACCGCCGCAGCGCGCTGCTGCGCGGGCTGGTCGATGCCGGCCGGCTGGGCGCCTGGTACACACTGGCCGACGGCCCGGTGGCCGAGGTGCTGCTGGCCCGCGGCACCGACTCTGCCGCGCTGCAGTCGGCGCTGGCGCCCTACGCCGACGCCGGCCCAGCTGTCCGGGTGGAGGTGCTGCGGCAGTGGATCGCGCCGGGCGTGGTCGGCCCGCGCTGAGAAACCATCTCAGGGCCGCGTGCGGATGCCCGCGCCCAGGTGCTTCCACGGCAGGTCACCCGGATCGGCGGCCATCGGCCCGGCGGCCTTGGCCACCAGCACGCTGCTGGCGACGGGCGTGAAGTCGGCGCGGAAGTGGTTGCTGCTCTTGACCACGATGATGCGCATGGCCTCGGCGGTGATGCCCACCATGCGCAGCAGCTCGCGGTCGAGCAGCTGCTTCTTGCCGCTGACCACGGCCACCAGGATGCCGTCGATCTCCAGGCAGGCACTCGGCCCCAGGTTGACGGTGACGCCACGCATCATCGGGCCCTTCAGCGTCACCCGGCCGTCGCTGACCGCGCGCACCTTGAAGCGGCCGCGCACCGGCGGATCGCTCAGGCCACCGGCGAAGGTGGGCACCGCGGTGCCCAGCGCCAGGTCCAGCTCGGCGCCCACACCGGCCTCCAGCGCGGCACGGCCGGCGGCAGCGTCGAACACCATGCCCAGCGCCACCTGGCCCGGGAAGCGCCTGCCTGCGCCCTGGGCGATCAGCGCGTGCAGCAGGCCGGTGGTGTTGCTGTCGCCGCCGGCGCCGGGGTTGTCCTGGGTGTCGGCGATGACCACCGGCTTGCCGGCCCGGTCGGCCAGCGCCAGCGCCTGGCTGACGGCCTCGCGCGCCGGCAGGATCTGCTGCTGCCACTGCGCCGGGTCGGCCACCAGGGCGTAGAGCTGCTCCACCGCCGCTTCGGCGTGTTCACCATGGCCCCAGACCATCGGCGCGCATTCGTCGAAATCGCTGGCCGGGAAGCCCATGCAGAAGCTCAGCACCGTGCCGTGGCGCTTGTCCAGTTCGGCCAGCGCGGCGTACAGGTCCTGGGCGGGCTGCATCCAGGTGCTCTGCGCATTCAGCGGGATCAGGAAGGGCAGGCGCCGCGCATGCTGCGGCTCGCGCTGGCCGGCCTTCAGGCGGCGGGCCAGCAGCTGCGCCGCCAGCACGCCGGTGTCGGCCATGTCCACATGCGGATAGGTGCGGTAGCTGACCAGCGCATCGGCCTCGCGCAGCATGCGGTGGGTGACGTTGGCATGCAGGTCCAGGCTGGCCACGATGGGCAGCTTGGGGCCGACGATGGCACGCAGCCGGCCCAGCAGCTCGCCCTCGCTGTCGGCCGCATGCTCGGCCACGGCGGCGCCGTGCAGATCGAGGTAGATGCCGTCCAGCCCGCCGGCGGCAGCGGCGCGCACGTCGGCCACGATGGTGTCGGCGATGCGCTCGAAGGCCTCGCGGGTGACGAAGCTCGACGGGATGGCACCCGCCCAGCACGAGGGCAGCAGCGTCCAGCCATGCGCCTTGGCCGCATCGATGAAGCCGCCGATGGGGATGTTGACACCGGTCATCGCGTCCTGCATCGCCCGGCCCTGGCTGAAGGCAGGAAATGAATCACCACGGGTGAAGGCGGCCCAGTCGGCCAGGCTGGGCGCGAAGGTGTTGGTCTCGTGCTGGAAACCGGCGATCAGGATGCGGGGCATGGTGGAACGGGTCAGTGGACGGGCGCCGGCAGTATCGCCCGCCGGATGGTCTGGCTGGTGCGGCTCAGCTGCGGTCGGCCACGACCCGGTCGCGGCCCTGGGCCTTGGCCGCGTACAGCGCGCGGTCGGCAGCCACCATCAGGCGGTCGATGTCGGGTTCGCCATGGCCGAGGCCGGCCCATCCCGCCACGCCGATGCTGACCGTGAACGGCAGCGCTTCGCCGGCCACCTGGGCCGGCTGGGCCTGGATGCGCTGGCGCAGGCGCTGGGCCAGCACCACCGCACCGTCCAGCGTGGTCTGCGGCAGCAGCGCCGCGAACTCCTCGCCGCCGACACGGCCGAACACGTCGCCCTGGCGCATCACGCCCTCGGCGGTGGCGGCAAAGCTGCGCAGCACCGCATCGCCACCGGCATGGCCCAGGCGGTCGTTGACCGACTTGAAGTGGTCCAGATCCATCATCAGCAGCGCCACCGGCGTGCCGTGGCGCAGCGCGCGTGACAGCTCGTCGGACGCCAGGTCGGTGAAGCGGCGGCGGTTGAGCACGCCGGTCAGCGCGTCGGTGTGGGCCAGCCCCTCCAGCCGCACCTCGGTCTCCTTGCGGCGGGTGATGTTCATGCGCAACCCGGCCACGCGCAGCGGCTCGCCGTCGGGTGCGCGTTCCACCACCCGGCCGCGGGCCTGCATCCACACCCAGTGGCCCTGCTTGTGGCGGATGCGGAATTCGGCCTCGAAGGTGCTGGTGCTGCCCAGCAGGTGGGCCTCCCAGGCCAGGATGCGGGCGGTGGCATCATCGGGATGCACCAGCGCGTCCCAGGCATCCAGGGTGTCGGGCACGTCATCGCGGGCGTAGCCCAGCATGGCATGCCAGTGGCCGTTGACCGAGCTCATGCGGCCGGTGCGCAGGTCGGCGTCCCAGAACACCAGGTCGGCGTCCATCATCGCCAGGTCCATCAGCGCGGTCAGCTCCTGCTGCCGCTGCTGGTAGCGCAGCTCTTCGGTCACGTCCGACAGCACCGACAGGTGCACACCCGGCAGCACATTGGCCACGGCGTTGTAGAGCGCATCGACCTCGCTGCCGTCCTGACGGCGCAGGCGCACCCGGCCGCGGGCGCTGCCGCTCTGACGGAACTTGGCCCAGGTGGTGGGCGTGTCGGAGCGCTCGGGCACCACCAGCTCGGCCACCTGGCGGCCCACCAGCTGCGCATGGCTGTAGCCCAGCAGTGTGCAGGCGGCGGGGTTGGCGTCGATGTAGCGGCCATCGTCGCCAGCCAGCAGGATGGCATTCAACGCATGCTGGAAGATTGCCGTCAGCCGCGCCTGCGATTGCGCCAGCGCCTGCTCGGCGCGGTAGCGCTCGGTGATGTCGCGCCAGCGCACCACCAGGGCCGGCACGGCGTCCGGCACCTCCAGCGGCGAGACCTGGCGCTCGAACACCCGGCCGTCGCGGAGCACCAGGGTGTCGAACACCCGGCTCTGGTCGGTGGCCAGCAGGGCTTCCATGCCGTCCAGGTAGGCCTGCGGGTCCTGCAGCATGCCGGCGGTGTGGCGGCGCCACTCCATCGCGTCGCGCCGGGCCAGCATCGCATCGCTGAAGTTCAGCAGGTTGCGGTAGGCCCGGTTGTAGGCCAGGATGCGGCCATCGCGCGACAGCACCAGCACGCCGTCGGGCGCCGACTCGAACGACGCCCGCACCATGGCCGCATCGGCCTGCGGATCGGCCAGGGGCCCGAAACCGCCGGCCGGGCTGTCAGCCACGCTCAGCAGCGGCCACGGCCGGTCCGCAGTGTGTTTGCATGCTGCCCCACCATGGCGACGGTCGGCTTCGGCGTGCCCCGTCAGGCGGTGCCGAAGGCGAAGTCGCGGCCCGGTGCGGCCGCGAACAGCGCCTGGGTGTAGGCATGCTGTGGCCGGCCGAAGACCTGGTGCGCCGGGCCGTACTCCACCACCTCGCCCTTGCTCATCACCGCCAGGTGGTCGCAGACCTGGCTGGCCACCCGAAGATCATGGGTGATGAACAGCATGGCCAGGTTCAGACGGCTGCGGATCTCCTCGAACAGCTGCAGCACCTGGGCCTGCACCGACACATCCAGCGCGCTGACCGCCTCGTCGGCCACCAGCAGTTCGGGCTCCATCATCAGGGCGCGGGCGATGCAGATGCGCTGGCGCTGGCCGCCGCTGAACTGGTGCGGATAGCGGTCCATCGCGCTGCCGTCCATGCGCACCAGGGACAGCAGGTCGCGGGCACGCTGCATGGCGGCCGTGCGGCCCAGGCCGTAGTTCATCGGGCCCTCGATCATGGCCTCGGCCACGGTGCGGCGCGGGTTCAGCGAGCGGTACGGATCCTGGAAGACGATCTGCACCCGCTGGCGCAGCGGCCGCAGGCGGGCGGCCGACATCATCGCGATGTCCTCGGCCTGTTCGCCGGGGCGGTCGCCGCCCAGCATCACGCTGCCGCCGCTGGGGTCGATCAGCCGCACGATGCAGCGCGCCACGGTGGATTTGCCCGAGCCGGATTCACCGACGATGCCCAGCGTCTGGCCACGCTTGATCTCGAAGCTGACCGCCTTGGCCGCATGCACGTTGCGCGCGGCACCGAACCAGCCCTTGCTGCTGTAGACCTTTTCCAGTCCCTGCACCTTCAGCACCACCGGTGCGGCGGGGTCGCTGGGGCGCTCCTTCAGGTGCAGCGTGGGCACGGCGGCCATCAGCATGCGGGTGTAGTCGTGCTGCGGCCGCTGCAGCACATCGGCCTTGGGGCCGATCTCGACCAGGTCGCCCAGGCGCAGCACCGCCACGCGGTGGGCCACCTCGGCCACCACGCCGAAGTCATGGGTGATGAACAGCACGCCGGCGCCGTGGCGGTGCTGCAGGTCCAGCACCAGCTTCAGGATCTGCGCCTGGGTGGTGACGTCGAGCGCGGTGGTGGGCTCGTCGGCGATCAGCAGCACCGGGTCGAGCACCAGGGCCATCGCGATCATGATGCGCTGGCGCTGGCCGCCCGACAGCTGGTGCGGGTAGCTGGCCACCATGCGCTCGGGGTCGGGCAGCAGCACCTCGCGCACGATGTTCAGCACCTTCTCGCGCCGCTCGGCCTGCGACAGGCTGGTGTGCTGGCTGAGCACCTCGTCGATCTGGTCGCCGCAGGTCATGACCGGGTTCAGGGCCGTCATCGGCTCCTGGAAGATCATGCTCATGCGGGTGGCGCGCAGTTCCCGCAGGCGGCTCAGCGGCGCATGGGTGATGTCCTCGCCTTCGAGCAGGATCTGCCCGCCCTGCACCGGCAGGCTCTTGGGCAGCAGGCCCATCACGCTCTGCGCGATGACGCTCTTGCCCGAGCCGGATTCACCGACCAGGCAGACGATCTCGCCGCGGCCGACGCTGAAGGAGACATTGCGCACCGCGGTGGCACGGTCGCCGCCCGCGGGCAGCGCGATGGTGAGGTTCTTGACCTCGAGGATGGGGCCGGCGCTGCTCATCCGCGTTTCGCCATCTTCGGGTCGAGCGTGTCGCGCAACCCATCGCCCAGGATGTTGACCGCCAGCAC
Organism: Pseudaquabacterium pictum; assembly: GCF_005403045.1. GTDB lineage: Bacteria > Pseudomonadota > Gammaproteobacteria > Burkholderiales > Burkholderiaceae_C > Pseudaquabacterium > Pseudaquabacterium pictum. Next base: position 396,940 of record NZ_BJCL01000003.1, on the reverse strand, counting down.
CGTCACCGCCAAGAAGATGCCCGGGAAGAAGATGTTGTGCGGGTACTCGTTGAACTGTGCCCGGCCTTCGGCCATCACATTGCCCCAGGTCGGGATGTCCGGCGGCAGGCCCACGCCCAGGAACGACAGCGCCGCCTCGGTCAGGATGCCGGCGGCGCAGATGAAGGTGCCCTGCACCACCAGCGGCGCCACGGTGTTGGGCAGGATGTGCCGGCCCATGATCTTCCAAGTGGGCGTGCCCAGCGAGATGGCGGCCTCCACATAGGGCTCTTCACGGATGGTCAGCACCAGCGAGCGCACCAGCCGCACCACCCGCGGGATCTCGGGGATGGCGATGGCGATCACCACCGTCGTCAGGCTGCCGCGCCACATGGCCACCAGGGCAATGGCGATCAGGATCGCGGGGATGGCCATCACGCCGTCCATCACCCGCATCAGCGGGCCGTCCAGCCAGCGCAGGAAGCCGGCCAGCAGGCCCAGCACGATGCCGAAGGCCAGCGCCACCAGGGCGGTGAACAGACCGACGATCAGCGACACCTGGGTGCCGTAGATCACCCGGCTGTAGATGTCGCGGCCGAAGCTGTCGCTGCCCATCAGGAAGCGGTGCTTCAGCTGCTCGCCTTCCAGCGTGGTGATCTCGCCGGTCTTGCCGGGCAGCAGGTCGCGGCTGGCGGGGTCGAACAGCGACGGGTCCACCGTGCCCAGCCAGGGCGCAAACAGCGCCACCAGCACCAGCAGCAGCATCACCGTGCCGCCGATGCGCACCGACAGGTTGCGCCGCACCCGTTGCCAGGCACTGAGCTGCACATGGACCGTCGCGCTCTCGACCGACAGCGCCTCGAAGTCTGGAGTGGCGGCCATGTCAGTAGCGGATGCGGGGATCGAAGAAGACGTACGACAGGTCGACCAGCAGATTGACCATCACGTAGATGAAGGAGAACAACAGGATCACGCCCTGGATGGTGGGGAAGTCGCGCGCCAGCACCGCGTCCACCGTCAACCGGCCGAGGCCGGGAATGGCGTAGACCGATTCGGTGACCACCACGCCGCCGATCAGCAGCGCGACGCCGATGCCGATGACGGTGGCGATCGGCACCGCGGCGTTGGCCAGCGCATGGCGCATCAGCACCGCCACCTCGGGCAGGCCCTTGGCGCGGGCGGTGCGGATGTAGTCCTCGCCCAGCGTCTCCAGCACGCTGGCGCGGGTGACCCGGGCGATCAGCGCGATGTAGACCAGGCTCAGCGTGATGGCCGGCAGCACCAGGTGGTACAGCCAGGGCCCGATGCCGTCGCCGATGCGCTTGTAGCCCTGCACCGGCAGCCAGCCCAGGTGCAGCGAGACCAGCCAGATCAGCAGGTAGGCGCTGACGAACACCGGCACCGAGAAGCCCAGCACCGAGAAGGCCATCAGCCCCTTGTCCAGCCAGCCGCCGAAGCGCCAGGCCGCCAGCACGCCCAGCGGCACGGCGATCAGCACGGCCAGGGTGATGGTGATCGCCGCCAGCGAGACGGTGGGCTCCAGCCGCTGGCCGATCAGCGTGGTGACGGCGGTCTTGTAGTAGTAGCTCTGGCCGAGGTCGCCCTGCAGCAGGTGGCCGGCCCAGATGAAGAACTGCTCGGGGATGGAGCGGTCCAGCCCCAGGCTGGTGCGGATCTGGGCGATCTGTTCGGTGCTGGCGGCGTCGCCTGCCAGCACGGCGGCCGGGTCCCCGGGCGTGAGCCGGAGCATCAGGAACACCAGCACGGAGACGATCAGCAGGACGGGCAGCGTGGACAGCAGCCGCTTGACAAGGAAGTTCAGCATCGGGTTGGTGGCAGCTGGCCCGGGGCCGCCTCAGCGGCGGCCCCGGTGCGCGGCAGGCCTCACTGCTTCTTCAGGTTCCAGTAGATGTTGCCGTTGGTGACGAAGAAGCCGCTGATGTTCTTGCGCGCGGCCATCGGCTGCATGTACTCGCCCAGCGGCGCATGGGTGGCCACCTCGTAGGCACGGGCGTGCAGCTGGTCGGCCAGCTTCTTCTTCTGGCCATCGTCGGTGGCGCGCATGAACTCGTTGCGGATGGTGACCATCTTGTCGTCCGAGGCCCAGCCGAACCAGCCCGACTTCTCGCCGCGGGTGTCCATCGTCGGGTTGGCGATCGGGCTCCAGACGTCGAAGGTCTGCCAGGCGGTCAGGAACATGTGCCAGCCGCCCTTGTCCGGTGCGTCCTTCTTGGCGCGGCGGCCAACCAGGGTCTGCCAGTCCATGGCCTGCAGGTCGACCTTGAAGCCGGCCTGGCGCAGCAGCTGGGCGGCCACGTCGGGCAGCTTCTGGATGCTGGCCAGATCGGTGGGCTTCATGATGACGATGGGCGTGCCGTCGTAGCCGCTGGCCTTGAGCAGGTCCTGCGCCTTCTTCATGTTGCTCTTGCCCTGGATGTCGCTGCCGGCGGTGGTGCCGTAGGGCGTGCCGCAGATGAACATCGAGTAGCAGCTCTTGTACAGCTCCTTCACGCCGACCTGGGCGCGCAGGAAGGGCTCCTGCGTCATCGCGGCAATGGCGGCCTGGCGCACCTTGGCATTGTCGAAGGGCTTGTGCAGGTGGTTGAAGCGCGCCATGTACTGCAGGCCGTAGGTGGCGTACTTCGGCATCTGGATGTTGGCGTCGGCCTTGGCGGTCTCGAAGTGGTCGAAGCCCAGCGCCTCGATGATGTCGACCTCGCCCTTCTGCAACGCATTGACCTGGGCCTGCGCATCACGCAGCGCCAGGTTCCATTCCACCCGGTCGACGTAGACGTTCTTGCCGCCGGTGGTGCCCGACGGCGGCTCGCTGCGCGGCACGTACTTCGGGTTCTTCAGGTAGACGGCCTTGTCGCCGGGCTTGAACTCGTCGCGCTTGAAGATGTAGGGGCCCGAGCCGATGTGCTCCTCGATCTGCTTGAAGGCATCGGTCTCGGCGATGCGCTTGGGCATGATGAAGGGCACGTTGGAGCTGGGCTTGCCCAGCGCCTCCAGCATGAAGCCGTTGGCCTCGCCCAGGAAGATGCGGAAGGTGTCGGGCGTGGGCGAATCCATGCGCTGGATGAACTGGAACAGCGCCGAGCCCATGGCATCCCGCTTGCCCCAGCGGGTGAGCGAGGCGATCACGTCCTCGCCGGTCACCGGCTTGCCGTCGTGGAATTCCAGGCCCTTGCGCAGCTTGAAGGTCCACAGCCGCTTGTCGGGGCTCTCGGTCCAGCTCTCGACCATCTGCGGCTTGACCTTGGCGTTCTCGTCGGTGCCGAACAGGGTGTCGTAGATCATGTAGCCGTGGTTGCGGCTCATGTAGGCGGTGGTCCAGATCGGGTCGAGGATGGCCAGGTTGGAGTGCGGCACGACACGCAGCACGGTGCCCTGGGCCAGGGCCGGCAGCGCGGTGGACAACGACAGCACGGACAGTGCGGCAGCAGCGGCCAGGCGACGGTTCAAGTTCATGTGAGTCAGGCTCCGGAAGAAGTCGGGCAAACCGGGCAGGCTGCCCGGATCGGCGCCGCAACGCTAACCGATTCCGGCAGCCCGATCGCTCGGGGTTTTCTCAAACTGGACAGCAAGTCCTGCGCCAGCCCGCCGCGGTCCAGGGCCCCGGCTCAGGCATCGATCGGCCAGCGCGGCCGGCGGATGTGCCGGTAGGGCAGCTGGCGCAGATCGGCCGACACCGTGCCCGGTGCGGCGCAGTACAGCACCTGCACCGCCAGCGGCGCATAGGCCGCGCGGAAGTGCTGCGACGACTTCACCACCACGATGCGCTGCGCGGCCAGGTCGCAGCCCAGCTGGGTGAACAGGTCGGTGCCCATGGCCTGGCTGCGGCGGCTGATCAGCACGACCTGCACGCCGTCATCACCGCCGATCCGCACCAGCGCGCAGTCGCCCAGCGGCTGGGTCGTGCCGGCCAGCGCCGACATCGCCATGTCGCGCTGCAGCGCCAGCACGGTGCAATCGGCATCCAGCGGTGCACCGGACAGCGGCCCGACCTTGCCGCCCAGGCGCAGCGGCAGCCGCGCGCCGATGCCGGCCTCGAAGGCGATGCGCACCGCCTGCGGATCCCACAGCGGGCCCAGCGCCGCTCTGCGGATGCCGCGCTCGACCAGGCGGCGCAGCACGAAGGTGCTGTCGCCGGCCGCACCGCCGCCGGGGTTGTCGGCGCTGTCGGCGATGACCACCAGGCCGGGCGGCGCAGCCAGCGCCGCGTCCAGCGCGGCATCGATGCCCAGCCAAGGTGTCTCCAGGTCGTCGCGCAGGGCCACCAGCTCATCGGCCAGCTGGCGGGCCAGGGCATCGCCGACATCGGGCCGGCCGTCGGTGTAGACCAGCACCTGGGTGCCCATGTCGGGCACGTCGCCCCAGGGAAAGCCGTGGGTCAGGCTGATCGACAGCACGCCGTCGCGGCCCTCCAGCGCCTGCAGCCGCTGAACGAAGCCCTGCGCCGGCTCGCGGGTGGTGTGCACCATCACGGCCATGCCGGTGTCGACCACCGAGGGCACCGGCCGCCGGCCATGGGCCACCTGGGCGGCGCACAGGTCGACCAGTTCCTGCGCCCGCTCCAGGATGTCGGTGTGCGGGTACTGCTTGAAGGCGATCAGCAGGTCGGCCTGGGCCAGCATGGCGCGGCTGAGGTGGTGGTGCGGGTCCAGCTCGGCGCCGACCACCACGCCGGGGCCGACGATCTGCCGCACCCGGGTGAGCAGGTCGCCCTCGCAGTCGGGGTAGCCGTCGGCCACCATCGCGCCGTGCAGGCCCAGCAGCACCATCTGCACCGGCAAGGCGGCACGCAGGTCGGCCAGGATCTGGTCGCGAAGCGTCTCGTAGGCCAGGCGGGTGGTGGTGCCGCCGGGCTGGGCCGCGGCCACCAGGCCCTCGACCACCGTCCAGCCCAGCGTCTGCGCCCGCTGGCGGGCGGCGTGCAGCGGGCCGGCGAACATGCTCATCGCGGCCGGATGGGCGCCGCCGGGAAAGTAGCCACCCTCGTCGCGGAACGACGCCAGCCCGGTGGGCATGGGCGCAAAGGTGTTGGTCTCGGTGGCCAGGCTGGCAGTGAACACGCGCATGGAAGTCGGCATCGGCAGAGTACGGAGCCCCACGCTAGCCCAGGCCCGGTCGCAAGGTCAATGCTGGTGCACACCGGCCCGCGCAGGAACGGTGTTACGGTCGAGTAAATCCAGGACCCCCATGAAAACCCTCAGACCGTTGCAGCACCCGACGAAGCTGCGCCCATGATCCGGCTGCGCCTGCAACTGGAACTGGATTACCTCGTCGCCCCGCCGGGCTGCGACTTCATCTTCAACATCCATGCCGCGCACACCGCCCGCCAGGTGGTGCTGCAGGAGCAGCTGACGCTGAGCCAGGATGTCCCTTCGCGCGTGGACACCGACCCGGCGACCGGCAACCGCTACCTGCGGCTGAGCGCCCATGCCGGGCCGCTGCGGGTGGGCTACAGCGCCACCGTCGACCTGGTGCACCACAAGGCCTGGCCGGCGGCCATTGCCGAAACGCCGGTGGCCCAGCTGCCCACGCCGGTGCTGGGCTACATCTACCCCAGCCGCTACTGCCAGAGCGACCGCCTGACCCGCCTGGCCACGCGGGAGTTCGGCCAGCAGTGGCAGGGCCACGGCCGGGTGCAGGGCATCCGCGACTGGGTGCTGCAGCGCACCGCCTTCACGCCCAACACCAGCAATGCCAACACCTCGGCGATGGACACGCTGGTTGACGGCGTGGGCGTCTGCCGCGACTTCGCCCACCTGATGATCGCGCTGTGCCGGGCGGTGAACATCCCGGCGCGCTTTGCCACCGGCATCGACTACGGCGCCGACCCGGCCCTGGGCCCGACCGACTTCCATGCCTACGTGGAGGCCTACCTGGACGGCCGCTGGTACATCTTCGACCCCTCGGGCACCGCCATCCCGATGGGCTTCGTGCGCTTCGGCACCGGGCGGGATGCAGCGGACGTGGCCTTCGCCACCATCTTCGGGCCGGTGCAGTCGTCGGCGCCGCGCATCACCATCGAGGTCCTGGCGGGCGATGATGGCCGGCTGGAGATGCCCTGGCATTGCGCCGAGGCCTTGTCGACCGACGGCTGAGCCGAGGCGCCGGACTCAGGCCGCCATCGCCTGGCCCATGCGGATGGGGCCACCGGGTGCCCAGGCCGGGTTGAACCGCAGGCCCTGCATCTGCGCGCGGGTGAACAGCATCACCACGGTCGATCCCAGCAGGAAGCGGCCCATCTCGGCGCCGCGGTCGAGTTGCACGGCCTGGTCGCCGGTGTAGTGCCAGTCACGCACCGTGCCGGGCCGCGGCGGGTTCACCAGGCCATGCCACACAGTGGCCATGCTGCCGACGATAGTGGCGCCCACCAGCACCAGCACGAAGGGCCGGCCGGCCGCATCGTCGAACACGCAGACCACCCGCTCGTTACGGGCGAAGAGTCCGGGCACGCCGCGGGCGGTGGTCGGGTTCACCGAGAACAGATCGCCCGGCACATGGAGCATGCGGCGCAGCCTGCCGGCGCAGGGCATGTGGATGCGGTGGTAGTCGCGCGGGCTGAGGTACAGCGTGGCGAAGTCGCCATCGGCAAACGGCGCGGCCAACGCCGCGTCGCCACCCACCAGCGCGGTGGCGCTGTAGCTGTGGCCCTTGGCCTGGAACACCTGGCCCTGCTGCACCGGGCCGAACTGGCTGATCGCGCCATCGACCGGGCACAGCAGCGGCGCATCGGCCAACGGGCGAGCGCCGGACCTGAGCGCGCGGGTGAAGAAGTCGTTGAAGCTGGCGTAGGCCTCGATGCGCGGGTCGGCGGCCTCGGCCATGTCGACGCCATAGCGGGCGACGAAGCGGCGGATCAGCGCGGTGGTGAAGGCGCCACCACGGCGCCGCGCCACGGCGCCAGCCAGCTGGGTCAGCGCCTGCTTGGGCAGCAGGTATTGCGGCAGGACGGCAAGGCGGTCGGACACGGGCGGTGGGGCAACGGCGGCGGGGCGCCAGTGTATCGGCGCCGGTGGGCATGGCGGGCCCGGCGCGGACCACGGGCTGCGGCGGCAGCAGGCCCTCAGACCGCCGGCAGCTCCCAGCTCACCGCCAGGCCGCCGCGCGGCAGGTCGAACACCGAGAAGATCAGGTCTGCCAGCAAGGCCACCACCTCGTCGACATCGGCCTCGCCCGCCGGCCCGAAGCCGCGGGCAAAGGCCAATCCCTGCCCGGTGAGCACCTGGAAGCCCAGTTCATCGGTGAGCCGCTTGCGGGCCGGGTGGGCCAGGCTCAGCACCTGCGGCAGTTCCTTGTTGCCCCACACGGCCACCAGCAAGTCGCCGGAATCACCGACGAAGGCACACAGCAGGTCGGCCCGGGCATCACCGGCCAGCGCGAACACCCGCAGTTCGGACCCGACGCTGCGGTCGTAGAGCAGGCGGCTGATGCTGTCGTTCAGATCGGCCTTCATGTCGGCCAGCAGGTGGCTCCAGACGGCCTGCTCCTGGGCCTGCGCGCCCGCGGGGGCGACGATCACCGGGCCGGCATGCACGGACTGCGCCGCTGGCGGCGCCTCAGGCACGCTGGCCGCGGCATCAGCAGCGTCGATCAGCCGCTGCAGGATGGAGGTCAGCAGCGTCGCCAGATCGGACGTGGCCACGCTGCACGGCACGTAGAGCACTGTGCCGTTGGGTGCGACCACCTGGGTCTTGTCCTTCACCGTGAAGACTTCGCCACATTGGGCCATGAGCACCATGTCCGACCACTGCAGATGGAAGTCCTTGGTGTCCCCATGGTCGTGGTGGTAGTCGATCCCGATCGGCCCGATCAGCAGCGCGTCGCTGGCCGATCCGAAGACCGTGAGGTCGAGCAGACCGAGCACCGGCTCGTCCGATGGCACGTTGCAGGACCGGCGTGCCCGGTCGAGCTTGGCGGCGGGAATCTTCGGCGCCACATGCAGGTCGCCGCCATGGCCGCACTCGGCAAGGACCGTGGCCACCACCTCGACGACGTCGACGTCGGCCAGCAGATCCTCCTGCTCGGCGGCCACCGGGGCGGGCGCAGGCACAGGCGCATCCAGGATGCCGAAGATGTCGTCCAGGTCCGCTGGCGGAAGCGGCGCCGGCGCAGGCGGTGGCTCGGGCAGCGCCGCCGCCGCCGGCGGGACCTGAGGCACCGGCGGGGCCGCAGCCATGGGTGGGGCGGCTGGCACTGGCGGCGCCGGTGGGGCAGGTGGTGCCGGGGGCACCACGGGCGCCGCGGCAACCGCCTCTCGCGCCCGCTGGTGGCGTGCCTCGGCCTCGGCCAGGATCGGCGCCTCCACGCGGTCGGCATCCTCGTCCTTCAGGCCGAGGTCGCGCCGGCGCAGCTTCAGGTCTTCACGCAGCTGCTCGCCGATCGGGTATTCCTCGTCGATCACCTTCAGCAGGGTGCGCTTGTAGCGCTCCAGATCCTCGCTGTACTTGGTCAGCGGCTCGGCCGCCTTGGCCTCGATCGCCCGCGCCTCGGCTGGCGTGAGCTTCAGGTCGTCGCGCAGCTCGTCCAGCGTGTCGCGTTCGACCGGCGAGATGCGGCCGTCCGACAGCATCTCCAGCACCTTGGTCTGGTAGCGCTCGCGGGCAGCGTCGCGCTGCAGCGCCTGCTGGCGGCGCAGCTCCAGCACCCGCATGGCCTCCTCGCGGATGCCTTCGGCCACGATGACGTAGGCCTCATCGCGGTCGGCCCAACCGTTGATGGCCTTCTTGTCGCGCGGCAGGCTCTGCAGGTGGGCCACCGGCGAGGCGCTCCAGGTGAAGGTGCGCAGCACCACCGGGATCACCACCGCCTCGCCCGCGGCATGGCGCGCCAGCGCGGCCGGGATCTCGTGGACGGCGCAATAGTCGGACGCGAGGTAATCGGGGCTGAGCAGCAGCACGATGATGTCGGCAGCGCGCAGCTTGGACTGGATGGCCGCATCCCATTCGGTCCCGGCGCTGATCTTGCGGTCATGCCAGGCGGCGATCAGCCTGTCGCGGCGCAGCGGCGCCAGGTGCACGTCCAGCGCGTTGCGCAGTTCTTCGTCCTTGTGTGAATAGGAGAAGAAGACCGAGACCGAATCCACCACCGCGTTCCCCTCGTGCCGGACTGCAGGCCGGCTCCCGTCGATCCATTGGACGGTCAAGCACCGCGGGCGTCAAGGCTGGCAAGCGCCCATGCGGCGCCGTCCGCCTGCCGTGCAGTGGACGCGGCCCGGCGCGCGGTCAGTAGGTGCCCGGGTAGGCGCCGCCGTCGATCAGCAGGTTCTGGCCGGTGATGTAGCCGGCCTGCAGGCTGCACAGGAAGGCGCACAACTCGCCGAACTCGGCCGGCGTGCCGAAGCGCTGCGCCGGCACCAGCACGCGGCGGCGGTCGGCCAGTTCCTCGGGCGACACGCCGGCCTTGGCGGCATTGGCCTTGAAGCCCTGCTTGAGCCGGTCGGTGTCGAAGGAGCCGGGCAGGATGCTGTTGATCGTCACGCCGCGGCCGGCCAGCTGCGGCTGGCGGGCCACGCCGGCGACGAAGCCGGTCAGGCCGCTGCGGGCACCGTTGCTCAGGCCCAGGAAGTCGATCGGCGCCTTCACCGACGACGAGGTGATGTTGATCACCCGGCCATAACCCCGTGCCGCCATGGCATCGACCGTGGCCTTGATCAGCTCGATCGGCGTGAACATGTTGCCCTCCACCGCGGCCAGCCAGGCGGCGCGGTCCCACTGGCGGAAGTCGCCCGGCGGCGGGCCGCCGGCGTTGTTGACCAGGATGTCGACCTGCGGGCAGGCGGCCAGCGCCGCGGCGCGGCCGGCCTCGGTGGTGATGTCGCCGGCCACGGTGCGCACCTGCACGCCGGGGGCCATCCGGCGGATGTCGGCGGCCGTGGCTTCCAGCGCCTCGGCACCGCGCGCGGTGATGACCACGTTGACGCCTTCGCGCGCCAGCGATTCGGCGCAGCCGCGCCCCAGCCCCTTGCTGGCGGCACACACCAGCGCCCACTTGCCTGCGATGCCCAGATCCATGCGTGCTCTCCTCGTTGGTTGGATGAATCGGTGAAGCCTACCGTGTGCGCGCCAGCAGCGCCACGCCGCCCAGCACACACAGCGTGCCGGCGGCCACCCAGGCGGTGAACGGTTCGCCCAGGATCAGCACGCCCATGGCGATGGTGGTCACCGGCCCGACCATGCCGTATTGCGCCGCCTTGGCCGAGCCGATGCGCTCGATGGCCATCATCACCATCAGCACCGGCAGCACGGTGCACAGCGTGCCGTTGACCAGGCTCAGCCACAGCACCGGCGCCGGGATGTCGGCCACGCCCGCCAGCGGCCGCAGCAGCGCGAACTGCGCCAGGCACAGCACGCAGGCCACTGCGCTGGCCCAGCCGGTGAGCCGCAGCGCGCCGATGCGCTGCACCACCTCGCCGCTGTAGAGCAGGTAGCCGGCGTAGCTGAGCGTGCTGGCGACCACCAGCGCCGTGCCCAGCGCCACGCGCGGGCCCTCCAGCGTCAGCTCGTGGCCGAACACCAGCACCAGGCCGAAGTAGGCCAGCGCCATCGCCAGCCACTGCCGCGCGCTGGCCCGGCGGCCATACAGCGCCCAGGACAGCAGCAGCACCACCGACGGCGTCAGGTACAGGATCAGCCGCTCCAGACTGGCGGTGATGTGCTGCAGGCCGAGGAAGTCGAGAAAGCTCGACAGGTAGTAGCCGCTGAAGCCCAGCGCGGCGGCGATCCAGCGGTCGCGCCAGGGCAGCGGCGTGCGGCCGCGGCCGGCCCACCAGCACATCAGCAGGAAGAACGGCAGCGCCACCGCCATGCGCAGCATGATCAGCGTCACCGCATCCACGCCATGGCGGTAGGCCAGCTTGACGATGATGGCCTTGCCGGAGAAGGCGACCGCGCCGGCCATGGCCAGCAGCGGGCCCACCCAGCGGGCCTGCAGTGGCAGCGTGGTCATGCCGGGATTCTAGGGAGCCCGTGCCCAGCCGGGCCACGCCGGCTGCTGCGCCATACTTGCCGGCACTCGACAGCAGCAACAACAACATGAACGAGTCGTCCACCACGGCCAACGCCCTGCCCCGCACCGAACCCGAGACCGACAGCCTCGCCCACATCGTCCTCCGCGGCCTGGCCCTGGCCGTGCTCTGCGCGGCCCTGCAGGCGCTGCTGCCGGCCTACACCCTGGGCACGGCCATGCTGGTGCCACTGTCGGTGGTGCTGGGCGTGGCCGCCGCGGCCGCCATCGCCCGCGGCCGCTGGACGGTGCCGGCCGCGCTGGCCGGTGTGCTGGTGGCCGACCTGGCGGTGCGCGGCATCGCCTGGCAACCGGCCCTGCTGGCCACTGCGGTGCTGGGCCTGCAGGCCACGCTGGTGGGCTGGCTGATGCGCCATGCCGCCGATCCCGACCTGCTGCTGCTGGACACCTGGCCGCGGCTGCGCCGCCTGGTGCTGGTGGCGGCGCCGGCAGCGGCCGCACTGGGCGTGCTGGGCGGCGCGCTGGGCACCTGGGTCCAGGAGACCGTCACGGCGGCCCAGCTGCGGCCGCAGCTGGCCGGCGCGGTGGGCCGGTTCATCGCCGATGCGGCCGGCATCATCGTCACCGCCCCGGTGCTGCTGTGCTGGCTGGCCCGCCCCGCGGCCCCCTGGCGGCCACGCCGCCGATTGGTGGCGCTGCCGCTGGTGCTGATGGTGGCCGTGCTGCTGCCGGGCCTGCACCAGGTGGCCAGCCGCGACGAACAGCGCCTGCAGGTGTACTTCGACCGCGAGGCCAACCTGCGCCGGGTGCGGGTGCAGCAGTTGCTGGCCACGCCGATGGATGCGGTGCTGACGCTGCGCGGCGTGCTGACCGTGGCCGGCGGCCAGGACACGGCCCTGTTCAACCAGCTCAGCAACGGCTGGATGGGACGCATCGCCGGCCTGCGCGCCACCGGATGGCTGGAACGCGGCAGTGCAGACGGTGAACTGTTGCTGCCCCATGCGGTGCAGCAGACCGGCGAAGCCACTGCCCTGCCCGCACTGCGGCCCGGCGCCAATGGCCAGCTGCAGCCCGATGCCGGCCTGGCCGCGGCCGTGGAGCGGGCGCTGGCAGGGCCTGGCCAGCCGGTGCTGCACCCGCTGGTGGCGGCCGCACCGGCCGCAGCCCAGCTGCTGGTGCTGCAGGGAGTGGCCCCGGCGGCGGCCGGCAGTGCGGCCACCCGGCTGGTGTTTGCCCGGGTCGACGCCCATGCGCTGCTGGCCCCGGTGCTGCCCGACGACGACGACCCCAACCTGCGCGTCTGCCTGCTGGAGGGCAACAGGGATGCCGGCAAGGGCAGCCGCCAGCGCCTGGCCGGCCCCCGTGGCTGCGAGGCCGACGTGCCGGCACGCGCGCTGCGGGCAGCGGCCTATGCGCTGACCGTGGGCGAGCAGCGGCTCGACCTGCTGGTCACCGAGCCGCCCACTGCCGACAACCGGCTGTTCACTGCCGTGTGGCTGCTGGCCCTGCCAGCGGTGGCCGGCATGGCCATGCTGGGCGCGCTGCTGCTGGCACTGAGCGGCCGGCTGCGCCGCATCGAGGACCGGGTGCAGGAGCGCACCGCCGCCCTGCGGGCCGAGGTCGACGAACGCCGCCAGGCCGAGGCCCGGCTGGCCGTCAGCGAGCAACGCTTCCGCGCCATCTTCGACGGCGTGAACATCGGCGTCACCGTGGTCGACCCGGCCGGCCGCATCACCGAGGTCAACCCCGCCTTCTGCCAGATGATGGGCTGCCCGCCGGACGCGCTGCTGCAGCGCCCGCTGGCGGACTTCCGCCTGCCCGACGTGGCCGAGGACGACGGCACCGCCGCGGCCATGGGTGGCGGCCAGGCGCGGCGCCAGCGCTTCCTGACGCCCGACGGCCGGGTGCTGCAGGTGGCCGCCAGTCTGCGCACCCTGCACGACGCCAGCGGCGCGCCGGTGGCCACCGTGGGCGCACTGCAGGACCTGACCCAGGTGCTGCGCCTGCGCGAGGCCGAACGCGAGCGCGACCAGGCCGAGGTGGCCAGCCGCACCAAGAGCGACTTCCTGGCCCGGCTGAGCCATGAGCTGCGGGCACCGCTGAATGCCATCCTCGGCTTTGCCCAGATGCTGGGCAATGACGACATGGCCGGCGGCGAAGGCCTGCAGCCGCAGCAGCGCCACGGCCTGGCGCAGATCCGCCAGGCCGGCTGGCACCTGCTGGACATGATCAACGACGTGCTCGACCTCTCGCGCATGGAGGCCGGCGGCCTGCGGCTGACGCTGGAACCGGTGTCGCTGCCCGACGTCGCGCAGGAGGCCATGGCCATGGTCGAGCCGGCGGCGCAGCAGGCGCAGGTGCAGGTTGAACTGTCGCTGAGCCCGCAGGCCGAATGGGTGCAGGCCGACCCGGTGCGGCTGCGCCAGGTGCTGGTCAACCTGCTGGGCAATGCGGTGAAGTACAACCGCCGCGGCGGCCAGGTGGTGCTGCGCACCCGGCCGGGCGCGGTGGGCGAGGTCAGCATCGAGGTGGAGGACACCGGCATCGGCATGGACGCAGACCAGCTGGGCGCGCTGTTCACGCCGTTCAACCGCCTGGGCCGCGAGCAGAACGGCGTGCCCGGCCAGCCCGGCAGCCAGGGCACCGGCATCGGCCTGGTGATCTGCCGCAAGCTCACCGAGCTGATGGCTGGCACGCTGGAGGTCAGCAGCCAGGCGGGCCAGGGCTCGGTCTTCAGCCTCGCCCTGCCACGGCCGGCCGGAGAGCCACAGCGCACCGTGGTCAATGCCGGCGCCCTCCGGCTGCCGCAGGTGAGCATCGGCAAGGTGCTCTACATCGAGGACAGCACCGCCGACACCACCGCCATGCAGGCCCTGCTGGCCCAGCGCCCGGGCGTCACCCTGGTGTGCGCCGGCACCGCCACCGAGGGCCTGGCCCTGGCCGCCGACGCCGACCTGGTGCTGCTGGACCTGGACCTGCCCGACCACCCCGGCATCGAGGTGCTGCGGGCGCTGCGCGCCGACTCACGCTGGAAGACGCTGCAGGTGATCGTGGTCTCGGCCGAGAGCCGCCCACAACGCATCGACGAGTGCTTTGACGCCGGCGCCTCCCAGTTCCTGACCAAGCCGCTGGATGCGCAGCAGGTCTTGCGCGCGGTCGACGAGGCGCTGCGCCACTGATCCACCGGGCGGCACGCCGAACGCGCCGAGCAGAAGTGCCGACGGCCCCTTGCGGGGCCGTCAGACAGACAAGTGCAACGCCGGCGTCAGTCGTCGACGAAGGCTTCCCGGCGCTTGGCCTTGATCGAGGGCAGCATGACCACCACCACCATCAGCAGCGCAGCTGCCAGCAGCGCTGCCGACAACGGCCGGGTGGCGAAGGTGGTCCAGTCGCCGCGCGACAGCAGCAGCGCGCGGCGCAGGTTCTCCTCCATCATCGGGCCCAGGATGAAGCCCAGCAGCAGCGGCGCCGGCTCGCAGCCCAGCTTGTAGAAGGCATAGCCCACGACCGCGAAGATGGCCGTCATGTACACGTCGAACGGGTTGTTGTTCAGCGTGTAGCTGCCGATGCAGCAGAAGGTGACGATGGCCGGGAACAGGAAGCGGTAGGGCACGGTCAGCAGCTTGATCCAGATGCCGATCAGCGGCAGGTTCAGGATCACCAGCATCAGGTTGCCGACCCACATCGACGCGATCAGGCCCCAGAACAGTTCGGGGTTGCTGGTCATCACCTGCGGGCCGGGCTGGATGCCCTTGATCGTCATGGCGCCCACCATCAGCGCCATCACCGCGTTCGGCGGGATGCCCAGCGTCAGCATCGGGATGAAGCTGGTCTGCGCGCCGGCGTTGTTGGCAGCCTCGGGGCCGGCCACGCCGCGGATGTTGCCCTGGCCGAAGGGCACCTGGTCGGGGCGACCGCGCATCTTCTTCTCGAGCGTATAGGCCGCGAACGAGGCCAGCAGTGCACCACCGCCGGGCAGGATGCCCAGCAGCGAGCCCAGCGCGGTGCCGCGCAGCACGGCGGGCGCGGCATCCTTGAAGTCCTGCGCGTTGGGCCACAGACCGGTCACGTTCTTGGTGAACACCTCGCGCGACTCGGCCGGGCGGCCCAGGTTGGAGATGATTTCGCCAAAGCCGAACACGCCCATCGCGATGGCCACGAAGCCGATGCCGTCGGTCAGCTCGGGGATGTCGAACGAGAAGCGCGGCACGCCGGAGATCACGTCGGTGTTGATCTGGCCAAGCAGCAGGCCCAGGATGATCATCGCGATCGCCTTGACCAGCGAGCCCGAGGCCAGCACCACCGCGCCGATCAGGCCCAGCACCATCAGGCTGAAGTATTCGGCCGGGCCGAACTTGAAGGCCACTTCGGTCAGCGGCGGCGCGAAGGCCGCGATGATGATGGTGCCGACGCAGCCAGCGAAGAACGAGCCCAGGCCCGCAGCAGCGAGCGCGGCCCCTGCCCGGCCTTTTCTGGCCATCTGGTAGCCGTCGATGGCCGTCACCACCGAGCTGGATTCACCCGGCACGTTGATCAGGATGGCGGTGGTCGAGCCACCGTACTGCGCGCCGTAGTAGATGCCGGCCAGCATGATCAGCGCCGGCGTGGCGTCCAGCGCGTAGATGCTGGGCAGCAGCATCGCGATGGTGGCCACCGGCCCCAGGCCCGGCAACACGCCGATCAGGGTGCCGAGCACCGCACCGCCGAAGGCGTACAGCAGGTTGGTCAGCGTGAAGGCCACGCCGAAGCCCAGCACCAGGTTGTTCAAGAGTTCCATGATCGGCTCCTCAACCGGTGATGAACGACGGCCACAAGGGGATGACCAGACTGAGCCCCTTGATGAAGATGAGCCACGAGCCCAGGGTCAGCACGACCACGCTGATCACCGAGTCCTTCCAGTGCCATTCGTCGCCGGCCAGGGCCGAGATGATGATCAGCAACGGCAGCGACAGGATCATGCCCAGCTTGGGCAGGATGAAGCCGAACATCACCACCGAGCCGGTGATGATGATCAGCGGCTTCCAGGCGATGGCGCCGATGCGGTCGCCATCTTCGGTTTCGACAGTGATCGAGGCGAACCACACCAGGGCGCCCATGATGGCCAGCAGGATGCCCAGGCCGAAGGGGAAATAGGCCGGGCCGGGGCGGGCCGACGAGCCGAAGCTGTAGTTGGTGGCACCCCAGGCAAAGCCCAGGCCGATCGCCACAAACATCAACCCTGACCAGAAGTCTCTCTGGCTCTTGATTTTCATGGGGGAGTTCTCCTCGAGACGGCGTTTCAGTTGTGCCGGATTCTAGGGAGGCCCCCCCATGGGGCCGGTGTGGTTTCCACGTAAGCCCGGGCCCCATGCACCCGGGGGTGTCGCTGCCGGGACAGGCCGGCCGCGCACCCCGCGCGACCTCGGTGCACGGGCCTCAGGATTCGGACCACGCGGGCGTGGCCCGCAGCACCTCGTCGACCGTGGTCTGGCCCTCGGCCACCTTCATCATGCCGGCCAGGCGAAGCGGCCGCATGCCGTCCTTCACCGCATGCCGGCGCAGCGCGGCCATGTCATGGGCCGGGTGCACCGCGCGGCGCGCCTCGTCGCCCAGCACGAGCAGCTCGTACAGGCCCACGCGGCCGCGGTAGCCGGTCTGCCGGCAGGCCAGGCAGCCCACCGGCTTGTAGGGCCGCACGCCGCCGGCAAGGCGCCAGGGCTGGGCCAGGGCATCCAGGGTCTCGCGGGTGGTGGTCTCGTCGCGTGCCTTGCAGGCCGGGCACAGCGTGCGCGCCAGGCGCTGCGCCAGCACGCCGATCACCGTGGCCGAGATCAGGTACGGCGGCACGCCCAGGTCGATCAACCGGGTGATGGCCGAGGCGGCATCGTTGGTGTGCAGGGTGCTGAAGACCAGGTGGCCGGTCAGCGCAGCCTGGATCGCCATCTCGGCGGTGGCCAGGTCGCGGATCTCACCGACCATGATGATGTCCGGGTCCTGCCGCATCAGCGCCCGCAGGCCCTCGGCAAAGCCCATGTCCAGCGCGGCCTGCACCTGGGTCTGGTTGAAGGCAGGCTCGATCATCTCGATCGGGTCTTCCACGGTGCAGACGTTCACCGCATCGGTGGCCAGGCTCTTGAGCGTGGAGTACAGCGTGGTGGTCTTGCCGCTGCCGGTGGGACCGGTGACCAGGATGATGCCGTGGGCCTGGCCGATCAGCTGCGCCCAGCGCTCGCCGTCATGCGCCGAGAAGCCCAGTGCCTCGACGCTCTTGACCACCGTCTCCGGGTCGAACACCCGCATCACCATCTTCTCGCCGAAGGCGGTGGGCAGGGTCGACAGGCGCATCTCGACCTCGTCGCCAGCGCCTTCGGCCGTGTCGGGACGCTTGGTCTTGATGCGACCGTCCTGCGGGCGGCGACGTTCCACCACGTCCATGCGGCCCAGCAGCTTGATGCGTGCGGTCATCGCATTCATCACCGTCAGCGGCACCTGGTAGACGGTGTGCAGCACGCCGTCGATGCGGAAGCGGATGGCGCCCATCTCGCGGCGCGGCTCCAGGTGGATGTCGGAGGCGCGCTGGTCGAAGGCGTACTGCCACAGCCAGTCGACCACCTGCACCACGCCCTGGTCGTTGGCATCGAGCTGCTTGTTGGCCTTGCCCAGCTCCACCAGTTGCTCGAAGCTGGCGGTGGCTGCGGTCTCGCCGCTCTTCTGCGCATTGCGCACCGAGCGGGCCAGGTTGTAGAACTCGCTGGTGTAGCGGGCCACGTCCTCGGGGTTGGCGATCACCAGCTTGACCCGGCGGCGGCTGTGCGACTCGATCTCGCTGACCCAGCCGGTGTCGAAGGGCTCGCTGGTGGCCACCGTCACCGCATCGGCCGCCACGCTGACCGGCAGCACCTTGCGCATCTCGGCGTACTGCAGGCTCATCACCTCGGCCACGCGGCCCACATCCACCTTCAGCGGGTCGATGCGCAGGTAGGGCAGCTGCACCCGCTGGGCCAGCCACTCGGTCAGCGCCTCGCAATCGAGGCTGCGGCCCTGGTGCTGCAGCCCGGCACCGCCCAGGCGCACCAGCGCATGCAGGCTGCTGGCACCGCCGCCGAAGCGGCGGATCACGCGCTGAGCATCGTCGTCGCTGACCAGGCCATCGTCGCGCAACCAGCCCAGCAGCTGGTGCCAGTCCAGGCGGCCGCGGGGACGCGCGGCGTCCAGCCTGGGGGCAGCCGGAGCGGCAGCAGACACGGGTGCGGCCGGTGGCCGCTGGCGGGGGGCGATGGACGTCATGCAGGAGCCCGGGGCAGGCGGCCAGGCAGGCCGCCAACCCATGTTAGCCCCGCAAGGCCGTCGCTGGTCGGGCGAGAACCGGCAGGTGACGACGCCACCTCAGTGCCGCGGCCAGATGCGGCGCAGCAGATCCAGGTAGCCGGGTGGCTGCTCGGCCTCGCCGATGCGGTGGTTGTAGTCGCGCAGGCGGCGCAGTTCCTGCACCACTGCAGGCGGGAACCCGGCGCGGCCGCCGCGGCGGTCGGTCAGCAGGTCGTCGAGCAACTCATGCGCCTGCACCGGGTCGGACCAGTGCCAGGCGATCAGGTTGGCCAGGCGCGGGAACTGCATGCACAGCTGCTGCGGCCGGCGGCCGGAGGGCAGCTTGCGCAGCCAGGCCCGGGCGGTGCCGGTGAGCGCCTCGTCGGAGTGGCGGGGCGGGCGCCGCACCGCATCCCAGGAATCTGCCGCGGGCGGCTGACCCGGCAGACCATGTCTCGGCAGATGTCGCATGGCCGGTCTATCGGCGGCGCATCGGCCGACTTGAGCCACGCGCAGAGCGCGCAAAACAAAGGCGCCGGGCTGTTGCCAGCGCGGCGCCTTGTCGTCCTGCTGCCCCTTGCGGGGCTTGTCTTGGTGGAGCCGGGGGGAATCGAACCCCCGTCCGCAAGCCATCACCGGCCAGTTCTACATGCTTAGCTGTCTGATTTCAGTCTCGTGGGCCGTGTCGCGCAGCAGCACGCTACCCGGCCCACCAGTCACTTGAGTCTCGCTCCCGGCTGAATGACGCAGCCGGGCACCAGCCAATGTGAATGACTTCGCAGCCATCAGCGCCAATTGCTTGGCACCTCCGGCCCGGCCCATCGGCCAACCGTTGCGAAGCTCACCGGTTTTTAAGCGGCGAGAGCGTACGAGGTATCGTTCGCAGTTACTTTGTTTCCAGTGGTTTTACGAGCGAACTGGTGCTCGGCATGCCCTGAACCGACTCCGCACCCACGTCGAAGCCAGGTCGGCCCCTGGAACTCGACAGTTTAGGCCAGATCCAGCCATTGCAAGAGCTGATGCGGTGCAGACAGCACATGATCGGCGCCCCAGGCCTCGATCGGCTCGCCTTGCCCCAGGTAGCCCCAGGCTGCGGCCAGCGTGGCCATGCCTGCGGCGCGGCCGGCCAGCATGTCGCGGTGGTCGTCGCCGATGTAGGCACAGGCCGTGGGGGCCACGCCGATGCGCCGCGCAGCCTCCAGCAGCGGCTCGGGATGCGGCTTGGCATGCGGCGTGGTGTCGCCGGCGATCACCACCTGCGCCCGTTGTGCCAGGCCCAGGCCATCAACCAGCGGCGCGGTGAAGCGCATCGCCTTGTTGGTCACGATGCCCCAGCCCAGGCCAGCACGGTCCAGCGTGTCGAGCACCGGCAGCACCGTGTCGAACACCCGGGTGCTGTGCAGCAGCCGTTCGGCGTAGCGCGCCAGGAACGCGTCCTTCAGCCCGTCGAAGCGTGCATCGCCAGGCGCCACGCCGAAGGCCACGCCCACCATGCCGCGGGCGCCTGCGCCCACCATCGGACGCAGGTCTGCATGGGGCAGCGGCGGCAGACCGTGGGCAGCGCGCAGGTCGTTGGCCGCGCCGGCCAGGTCGGGCGCACTGTCGATCAGGGTGCCGTCCAGGTCGAACAGCAGGACAGGCCGCGCCGTCATCCCGGCACCCGGCAGGCCAGCATGTAGTTCACCGAGATGTCATCGGTCAGGCTGTAGCGCTGCGTGAGCGGGTTGTAGCCCAGGCCCTTGAAGGCACCGGCAGCCAGGCCGGCCTCCCGCGCCCAGCGGGTCAGTTCGCTCGGGCGGATGAAGCGCTGGTATTCGTGCGTGCCCACCGGCAGCAGCTTGAGCAGGTGCTCGGCCGCGACGATGGCCTGCAGCCACGCCTTGGCATTGCGGTGGATGGTGGAGAAGAACACCCAGCCGCCAGGCTTGGCCAGGCGTGCGCAGGCCTGCACTGCCGACGCCGGTTGCGGCACGTGCTCCAGCATCTCCATGCAGGTGACGACATCGAAGCTCCCCGGCAGTTCGTCCGCCAGGGCCTCCACCGCGACCTCGCGGTAGCGCAGCGCGGTGACACCGGCCTCCAGCGCATGCAGCTGCGCCACCCGCAGGGGCTTGGTCGACAGATCGATGCCCAGCACGTCGGCACCACGCAGGGCCATCGACTCCGACAGGATGCCCCCACCGCAGCCGACATCCAGCACGCGCTTGCCGGCCAGCCGCGCCTGCTGGTCGATCCAGTCCAGCCGCAGCGGGTTGATCTGGTGGAGCGGGCGGAAGTCGCCCTCGGTGTCCCACCACTGGTGGGCCAGGTCGCCAAACTTGGCGAGTTCCTGGGGGTCGGCGTTCAGGTTCATGCGGACATCGTAACGGCTGGGCAGCACTGCGACAGGCCGGCCCAGAAACGCCAAACCCCGCCGTGGCGGGGTTTGGGCACAACACCGGCCTGGCAGCCGGCGCGCAATGGCAAGGCCCGAAGGCCTGCGATCACTTCTTGGCGCGGGTACCAACCACTTCGATTTCCACGCGGCGGTTCTTCGCGCGGCCTTCGGCGGTCTTGTTGTCGGCCACGGGCTGCTTCTCGCCCTTGCCTTCGGTGTACACGCGGTTCTTCTCGATGCCCTTGCTGGTCAGGTACGCCTTGACGGCTTCCGAACGGGCGACCGACAGCTTCTGGTTGTAGGCATCGGTACCGGCCGAGTCGGTGTGGCCGACGGCGATGATGACTTCCAGCGCGATGGCCGAGGTCTTGCCGACCAGGTCGTCCAGCTTGGCCTTGGCTTCGGGCTTCAGCACCGACTTGTCGAAGTCGAAGAAGGCATCGGCGGCGAAGGTGACCTTCTCGCTGACCGGGGCGGCAGGAGCTGGGGCCGGAGCGGGTGCCGGGGCCGGAGCAGGCGCGGCGACCGGGGGCGGCGGGGGCGCCGGGCGGGCTGCAGGGGCCGGAGCCGGGGCCGGAGCGGGTGCGGGCGGCTTGATGGCGCCATCGCAAGCCTTGTCGGCCGTGGCCGGCGTCCAGTTGGCATCACGCCAGCACAGCTCGTTGGAACCGTTCTTCCAGACGGTGCCGTCGGTGGCGCGCCAGTTGTCCACCGACGCGGGCATGCCACCACTGTGGGCTGCAGCCTGGGCAGCGATGGGAGCAGCGAGTGCAGCAGACGCAAACAGCATCGCCACCTTGTTGAGTTTCTTCATGATTCTCCTCTCGAGGAAAGCCGCAGATGCCTGCGTAATGTCCAAATCGGAAGCAAGAAAAGCCGGCAAACACCCGGTTTGGCAAGCGTTTGCCACCGATGAATCATTGTGCCATAGGGCCTTCTGCCAACCTGATTTTCAGCCGCCAACTGCGTTGAGGCGGGTCTGTTGTTGCATGGCTGCGACACCTGGGCGCCGCATAGAATCGCCGGCTGCCACGCGGACTGGTCCGCGCCCGCACCCCCTGCCCCACGGCGCCGCCCCGCCGCACCTGCATGACGCCCTTCGCCAAGGAAACACTGCCCATCAGCCTCGAAGAGGAGATGCGCCGCTCGTATCTGGACTACGCGATGAGCGTGATCGTGGGCCGCGCCCTGCCCGATGCGCGCGACGGCCTCAAGCCGGTGCACCGCCGCGTGCTGTTCGCGATGCACGAGCTGAACAACGACTGGAACCGCGCGTACAAGAAGAGCGCGCGCATCGTCGGCGATGTCATCGGCAAGTACCACCCGCACGGCGACACCGCGGTGTACGACACCATCGTGCGCATGGCGCAGGACTTCAGCCTGCGCCACATGCTGGTCGACGGCCAGGGCAACTTCGGCTCGGTCGACGGCGACAACGCGGCGGCGATGCGCTACACCGAGATCCGGCTGTCCAAGATCGCCCACGAGATGCTGGACGATCTGGACAAGGAAACGGTCGACTTCGCGCCCAACTACGACGGCTCCGAGAAGGAGCCGACGGTGCTGCCGGCCAAGCTGCCCAACCTGCTGGTCAACGGCGCTGCCGGCATCGCGGTGGGCATGGCCACCAACATCCCGCCGCACAACCTCAACGAGATCGTCGACGCCTGCCTGCACCTGCTGAAGGTGCCCGAGGCGACGATCGAGGAGCTGATGGAGATCGTGCCGGCGCCCGATTTCCCCACCGCCGGCATCATCTACGGCATCAACGGCGTGCGCGAGGGCTACCGCACCGGCCGCGGCAAGGTGGTGATGCGGGCCAAGTGCCACTTCGAGGACATCGACAAGGGCTCGCGGCAGTCGATCATCGTCGACGAGATTCCCTACCAGGTGAACAAGAAGACGCTGCTCGAGCGCATCGCCGAGCTCGTCCACGAGAAGAAGATCGACGGCATCAGCCACATCCAGGACGAGAGCGACAAGTCCGGCATGCGGGTGGTGATCGAGCTCAAGCGCGGCGAAGTGCCCGAGGTGGTGCTGAACAACCTGTACAAGCAGACGCAGCTGCAGGACACCTTCGGCATCAACATGGTGGCGCTGATCGACGGCCAGCCGCGCCTGTGCAACCTGAAGCAGCTGCTCGACATCTTCCTGGAGCACCGGCGCGAGGTGGTGACGCGCCGCACGGTGTTCGAGCTGCGCAAGGCGCGCGAGCGCGGCCATGTGCTCGAAGGCCTGGCGGTGGCGCTGGCCAACATCGACGAGTTCATCGAGACCATCAAGTCCAGCCCCACGCCGCCGGTGGCCAAGGCCGCGCTGATGGCCAAGAGCTGGGACTCGAGCATGGTGCGCGAGATGCTGCAGCGCACCGAAGGCCAGTCCGTGGGCGGCGCCAAGGCGTACCGGCCCGAGGGCCTGCCCGACAGCGTGGGCCTGCAGCCCGACGGCCTGTACCGCCTGAGCGACGACCAGGCCAGCGAGATCCTGCAGATGCGCCTGCAGCGCCTGACCGGTCTGGAGCAGGACAAGATCCTCGGCGAGTACAAGGAGGTGATGGCCGTCATCGCCGACCTGCTCGACATCCTGGCCCGGCCCGAGCGGGTGACCACCATCATCAGCGACGAGCTGCTGGCCATCAAGGCGGAGTTCGGCCAGACCAAGCTGGGCGCGCGCCGCAGCGTGATCGAGCACAACGTGCAGGAGCTCGGCACCGAGGATCTGATCACGCCCACCGACATGGTGGTGACGCTGAGCCACACCGGCTACATCAAGAGCCAGCCGCTGGCCGAGTACCGCGCCCAGAAGCGCGGCGGCCGCGGCAAGCAGGCCACGCAGACCAAGGACGATGACTGGATCGACCAGCTGTTCATCGCCAACACCCACGACTGGATCCTGTGCTTCTCCGACCGCGGCCGGGTCTACTGGCTGAAGGTGTGGGAGGTGCCGCAAGGCTCGCGCAACTCGCGCGGGCGGCCGATCGTCAACATGTTCCCGCTGCAGCCGGGCGAGAAGATCACCGTGGTGCTGGCGCTGACTGGCGAGTTCCGCCGCTTCCCGGCCGATCACTTCATCTTCATGGCCACGGCGCTGGGCACGGTGAAGAAGACCGCGCTGGATGAATTCAGCAACCCGCGCAAGGCCGGCATCATCGCCGTCGACCTGGACGAGGGCGATCAGCTGGTGGGCGCGGCGCTGACCGACGGCAAGCACGACGTGATGCTGTTCTCCGACGGCGGCAAGGCGGTGCGCTTCGACGAAGACGATGTGCGCCCGATGGGCCGCCAGGCCCGCGGCGTGCGCGGCATGATGCTGGAAGACGGCCAGAACGTGATCGCGATGCTGGTGGCCGAGGACGAGACGCAGAGCGTGCTCACCGCCACCGAGAACGGCTACGGCAAGCGCACCAACATCCAGGAGTACACCCGCCACGGCCGCGGCACCAAGGGCATGATCGCCATCCAGCAGAGCGAGCGCAACGGCCGCGTGGTGGCGGCCACCCTGGTGCGGCCGGCCGACGAGATCATGCTGATCACCGACCGCGGCGTGCTGGTGCGCACCCGGGTCAGCGAAATCCGAGAACTGGGCCGCGCCACGCAAGGCGTCACCCTGATCGCGCTGGACGACGGCAGCAAGCTGTCGGGCCTGCAGCGCATCGTCGAGAACGACGCCAATGTGGACGCGCAAGGCGACGATGCCGACGGCGCGTCCGACGCTTCCAACCCCGAATCCCCCAACCTGGACACTCCATGACGTTTTTCACCCGCCTGGCCTGCACCGCCCTGCTTTCCACCGTGGCGGCTGCCGCCATGGCGCAAGGCGCCGTTTCCCCGGCCAAGAAGGAACTGGTGCAGAAGGTGCTGACCCTGCAGCAGGCCGGCATCGAGGGCATCGGCAATGCGCTGGCCAACCAGACCGCCAACCAGGTGCTGCAGGTGGCCGGCCAGGCCGTGGCCCGCGTGCCGGCCGAGAAGCGCGAGGCCCTGGCGGCCGAGTTGCAGGCCGAGGTCAAGAAGTTCTTCGACGACATCGCCCCGGTGCTGCGCGCCAGCGCTGTGAAGACCGCACCGACCACCATCGGCACCGCGCTGGAGGAGAAGTTCAGCGAGGACGAGCTGAAGGTGCTGGTCACCTGGCTGGAATCGCCGGTGAGCAAGAAGTACCAGCAGATGTCGGGGGAACTGCAGCAGTCCCTGGGCCAGAAGCTGGTGGCCGACACCCGGCCGCAGATCGAGCCCAAGCTGAAGGCGCTGGAAGGTGTCCTGGGCAGCAAGCTGCAGGCTGCCGCAGGCGAATCGGGTGGTGCTGCGCCAGGGGCTGCCGCCGCCCGTCCGGCCGGTCCCCGGGCCTCGGGCCCCGCCAAGAAGTAAGCCTGCTGCCAGGAGCCCCGGGCATGCGCCCCTACAACTTTTCCGCCGGCCCGGCGGTGCTGCCCGAGCCGGTGCTGGCCCAGGCCGCCGCCGAGATGCTGGATTGGCACGGCAGCGGCATGGGCGTGATGGAGATGAGCCACCGCGGCCGCGAGTTCATCAGCATCTATGAACAGGCCGAGGCCGACCTGCGCAGCCTGCTGGCCGTGCCGGCGCAGTTCCGCATCCTGTTCATGCAGGGCGGTGGACTGGGCGAGAACGCCATCGTGCCGCTGAACCTGTCGCGCGGCGGCCAGGTGGACGTGGTGGTCAGCGGCGCCTGGTCGCAGAAGTCGGCTGCCGAGGCACGGCGCTATGCCGACGTGGCGGTGGCCGCCAGCAACGAAACCGATGGCCACACCAGCCTGCCGGCACCGGCCAGCTGGCAGCTGCGTGATGGCGCCCGCTACGTGCACCTGTGCAGCAACGAGACCATCCACGGCGTGGAATACCAGCAGCTGCCCGACCTGGCCGCGCTGGGCTGCAGCGCGCCGCTGGTCATCGACTGCTCCTCGCACATCCTGTCGCGGCCGATCGACTGGCAGCGTGTGGGCCTGGCCTTTGCCGGTGCGCAGAAGAACATCGGCCCGGCCGGGCTGACGCTGGTGATCGTGCGCGAGGACCTGATCGGCCATGCGCTGCCGGTGTGCCCCAGCGCCTTCGACTACAAGACCGTGGCCGACAACGGCTCGATGTTCAACACCCCGCCCACCTACGCGATCTACATCGCCGGCCTGGTGTTCCAGTGGTTGAAGGCCCAGGGCGGCGTGGCGGCGATGGAGGCGCGCAACATCGCCAAGGCCGAGCTGCTGTACGGCTACCTTGATCGCTCGGGCCTCTACCGCAACCGGGTGGCGCCGGAGGGCCGCTCGCGCATGAACGTGCCGTTCTTCCTGCACGACGAGCGCCTGAACGACAGCTTCCTGGCCGGCGCCAAGGAGCGCGGCCTGCTGCAGCTCAAGGGCCACAAGAGCGTCGGCGGCATGCGCGCCTCGATCTACAACGCCATGCCCCTGGACGGCGTGCAGGCCCTGGTGGCCTACCTCAAGGACTTCGCCCAGCGCCATGGCTGACCAACCCAAGCTGCCCGCAGACAGCAACGCCAACCCTGCCCTGCTGGCGCTGCGCCAGCGCATCGACGCGCTCGACCGCGAACTGCTGGCCCTGCTGAATCGCCGCATGCAGGTGGTGGTGGAGGTGGGCGAGCTGAAGAAGCACGAAGGCTCGCCGGTGTTCCGCCCCGAGCGCGAGGCCCAGGTGATCGACGGCCTGAAGGCGATCAACACCGGGCCGCTGAAGGACGAGTGCGTGGCGCCGATCTGGCGCGAGATCATGTCGGCCAGCCGTGCGCTGGAGGCGCCCACCCGCGTGGCCTACCTGGGCCCGGCCGGCACCTTCAGCGAGGAAGCGGCGCTGGGCTACTTCGGCAGCTCGATCGCCCGCGTGCCCTGCGCCAGCTTCGACGAGGTGTTCCGCACCACCACCGCCGGCGCGGCCGATTTCGGCGTGGTGCCGGTGGAGAACAGCACCGAAGGCGTGGTGGCCCGCTCGCTGGACCTGTTCCTGACCACGCCGCTGTTCATCATCGGCGAGACCAGCCTGATCGTGCGGCACAACCTGCTGCGCAAGACCAACAGCCTGGCCGGCATCACCGCGGTGTGCGCCCATCCGCAGGCACTGGCCCAGTGCCACGGCTGGCTGAGCCACCACCTGCCGGATGTGGAGCGCCGCCCGGTGTCCAGCAATGCCGAGGGCGCGCGCCTGGCCGGCCTGGATGCCGGCGTGGCAGCGATCGCCAGCGTGCGCGCTGCGGCCGAGTTCGGCCTGCACACGCTGGCCCCGGCGATCCAGGACGACGCCCACAACCGCACGCGGTTTGCCATCGTCACCCACCCCGACCGCCATCCGGCACCCAAGCCCTCGGGCCATGACTGCACCAGCCTGATCGTCAGCGTCGACAACAAGCCCGGCGCGGTGCACGACCTGCTGGTGCCGCTGAAGGAGCATGGCGTGTCGATGACCCGCTTCGAGTCGCGCCCGGCGCGCTCGGGCCAGTGGGAGTATTACTTCTACATCGACATCGAAGGCCATCCCGACGAGCCGCATGTGGGCACCGCCCTGCGCGCGCTGCGCGAGGCCTGCGCCTTCTTCAAGGTGCTGGGCACCTACCCGATCGACGTGCACTGAACCCGGCCATGTTCAACCAACTCGGCGTCATTGGCTGCGGCCTGATGGGCGGCTCCTTCGCGCTGGCGCTCAAGCGGGCCGGCCTGGTGCAGCATGTGGTGGGCTACAGCAAGTCGCCCACCACCACCGAGCTGGCCAAGCGCATGGGCGTGATCGACGTCGCGGCTGAATCCGCGCTGCGGGCGGTGGCCGGTTCGGACGTGGTGCTGATCTCGGTGCCGGTGGCAGCCACCGAGGCCACCTTCAGTGCCATCCGCGCCGGCATCAAGGACGGCATGCTGGTGATGGACGTGGGCTCGACCAAGCGCGACGTGGTCGACACCGCCCGCCGGGTGCTGCGCGACCCCAAGCAGATTGCGAGCTTCGTGCCTGCCCACCCGATCGCCGGCAGCGAGCAATCCGGCGTGGCCCACGCCGATGCCACGCTGTACAACGGCCGCCAGGTGATCCTGACGCCGCTGGCCCAGACCCAGCCCGAGCTGCTGCAGAAGGCCACCGATGTGTGGACGGCCATCGGCGCCCAGGTGCTGCGCATGACGCCGGAGAACCACGACGCCGCGTTCGCCGCCGTCAGCCACCTGCCGCACCTGCTGGCCTTCGCCTGCTTCTCGGCCATCGCCAACCAACCGGCCGGGCGCGATTTCCTGTCCCTGGCCGGCCCCGGCTTCCGCGACTTCACCCGCATCGCCGCCAGCGACCCCGCGGTGTGGCGCGACATCCTGCTGGCCAACCGCGAAGAGGTGCTGAAGCAGAGCCAGCGCTTCCGCTTCGCGCTGGACGCGCTGGAGCACGCCATGCTGGCCGGCAACGCGCAGGCGCTGGAGGACATGATCCGCAGCGCCAGCGAGGCGCGTGGCGTCTGGCAGATCGCCGGCAAGAAATGACCCTGACCCACATCGATCTGCCACCGCTGCGTGGCGCGGCCGGCAGCGTGCGCCTGCCCGGCAGCAAGAGCATCTCCAACCGCGTGCTGCTGCTGGCCGGCCTGAGTGCCGGCACCACCGTCGTGCGGGACCTGCTCGACAGCGACGACACCCGGGTGATGCTGGACGCGCTGCGGGCCCTGGGCTGCACCCTGGAGCGCCATGCCGACGGCGCCCTGGCCGTCACCGGCCTGGGCGGGCAGCTGCGGGTGCACGAGGCTGCGCTGTTCCTGGGCAATGCCGGCACGGCGATGCGCCCGCTGACCGCCGCACTGGCGGTGCTGGCCGCGCTGCAGGGCGGCCGCTTCACGCTGCACGGCGTGCCGCGCATGCATGAGCGTCCGATCGGCGACCTGGTCGACGCGCTGCGCCAGCTGGGCTGCGGTGTCGACGACCTGGGCGCGCCCGGCTACCCACCGCTGGCGGTGCACGGGACGGCGGGCGGCACGCTGCAGACCCAGCGCGAGATCCGCGTGCGCGGCGATGTGTCCAGCCAGTTCCTCACTGCCCTGCTGCTGGCGTTGCCGCTGGCGTCAGCCGCCGGCCCGGTGGTGATCGCCGTCGATGGCGAACTGATCAGCAAGCCCTACGTCGAGATCACGCTGAACCTGCTGGCGCGCTTCGGCATCACGGTGCAGCGCGAGGGCTTCGCGCGCTTCACCATCCCGGGCGGCAGCGCCTACCGCACACCCGGTGAGCTCCATGTCGAGGCCGATGCCTCGTCGGCCTCGTACTTCATCGCGCTGGGCGCCATTGCAGCAGGGACGGCGGCCACCACCGAACCGCTGGTGATCGAAGGCCTGGGCCTGGACGCGATCCAGGGCGACATCCGCTTCGTCGAGGCGGCGCAGGCCATGGGCGCCGATGTGCAGGGCAGCCCCGGCCGCCTGACGGTGCGCCGCGGCGCCTGGCCGCTGCGCGCCATCACGCTGGACTGCAACCACATCCCCGATGCGGCGATGACGCTGGCGGTGATGGCGCTGTACGCCGAAGGCACCACCCGGCTGACCAACATCGCCAGCTGGCGGGTGAAGGAGACCGACCGCATCGCCGCCATGGCGGCGGAGTTGCGCAAGCTGGGCGCCGTGGTCACCGAGGGCGCCGATTTCATCGAGGTCACCGCGCCGGCGCCCGGCGCCTGGCAGCCCGGCGTGATCCACACCTACGACGACCACCGCATCGCGATGTGCCTGTCGCTGGCGGCCTTCAACCCGCTGGTGGCCACGCCGGGCACCGAGGTGCCGGTGCGCATCCTCGATCCCCACTGCGTGGCCAAGACCTTCCCCGACTACTTCCCGGTGCTGTTCAGCGTGGCCCAGGCGGCCGAGGCCGACATCCCGGTGATCACCATCGACGGGCCCACCGCCTCGGGCAAGGGCACGCTGGCCTCCAGCGTGGCGCAGCGGCTGGGCTGGCACCAGCTGGATTCGGGCCTGCTGTACCGCGCCACCGCGCTGGCGGCCCAGCGCCAGGGCGTGGCCGCCGACGACGAGGCCGGTGTCGCCCGCGTGGCCTCGGCGCTGAACCTGCGCTTCGATGGCGAGGCGGTGCTGCTCGACGGCGAGGACGTGGCCACCGCGTTGCGCCAGGAGGCGGTGGGCAGCATGGCCTCGCGCATCTCCGCCCACCCCGCCGTGCGCGGCGCATTGCAGGCACTGCAACTGGGTTTCCGGCGCCTGCCCGGCCTGGTGTGCGACGGCCGCGACATGGGCACGGTGATCTTCCCCGGGGCGCCGCTGAAGGTGTTCCTGACGGCCAGCCCGGCCATGCGCGCCGAGCGCCGGTATAAGCAATTGATTTCAAAGGGAATTCCGGCTACACTCGCCGACCTTCGCGCAGACTTGGAAGCGCGGGATGAACGGGACCGCAACCGCGCCGTCGCCCCGCTGAAGCCTGCCGACGATGCCCTGCTGCTCGACAACTCCGGCCAGACCATCGATCAATCGGTGGATCAGGTGCTGGATTGGTGGGCACAACGGCAGCCGTTCCAGGTGGTGCCCCGCAGCGCCTGAAACAACAAGCGCCGGCCGCAAGGCCGGCAACTCGCAAGTGCGGGCCGCAAGGCCCGCGTCGGTGCTGGTTGTCCCTCCCGCCGTGGCCGTCAGGCCCTCTGGGGACAACTGGTGTGTTCAACCCAACCGCAACGCCCTGTTGCACATCCCGCCGGCTCCACTCCTTCACTTGGCTTCCGCCGGCACCAAGGACATCCATCAATGGCCCAAACCCAATCCCTCGACCACATCCCTGACAGCCCCTTCGCCACCGACAGCTTCGCTGCGATGTTCGAAGAGTCGCTCAAGAAGAACGACATGCGCGCCGGCGAGGTCATCTCTGCCGAAGTCGTGCGCATCGAGCACAGCCACGTGGTGGTCAACGCCGGCTTGAAGAGCGAAGCCTACGTGCCGATCGACGAGTTCAAGAACGACCAGGGCGAGCTGGAAGTCGAGGTGGGTGATTTCGTCTCGGTGGCCATCGACGCCATCGAGAACGGCTACGGCGACACCATCCTGTCGCGCGACAAGGCCAAGCGCCTGGCCTCGTGGCTGAGCCTGGAGACCGCGCTGGAATCCGGCGACTTCGTCACCGGCACCGTCAGCGGCAAGGTCAAGGGCGGCCTGACCGTGCTGGTCAACGGCATCCGCGCCTTCCTGCCGGGTTCGCTGATCGACACCCGTCCGGTCAAGGACCTGAGCCCGTACGAGGGCAAGACCCTGGAATTCAAGGTCATCAAGCTCGACCGCAAGCGCAACAACGTGGTGCTGAGCCGCCGCGCCGTGGTGGAAGCCAGCATGGGCGAAGAGCGCGCCAAGCTGCTCGAGACCCTGACCGAAGGCGCCATCGTGCACGGCGTGGTCAAGAACATCACCGAGTACGGTGCGTTCGTCGACCTGGGCGGCATCGACGGCCTGCTGCACATCACCGACATGGCCTGGCGCCGTGTCCGTCACCCGAGCGAAGTGGTGACGGTCGGCCAGGAGCTGTCGGCCAAGGTGCTGAAGTTCGACGCCGAGAAGAACCGCGTCTCGCTGGGCATCAAGCAGCTGGGTGACGACCCGTGGCACGGCGTGTCGCGCCGCTACCCGAGCAACACCCGCCTGTTCGGCAAGGTCACCAACATCGCCGACTACGGCGCGTTCGTCGAGATCGAACCCGGCATCGAAGGCCTGGTGCACGTCTCCGAGATGGACTGGACCAACAAGAACGTCGCCCCCAGCAAGATCGTCGCCCTGGGCGACGAGGTGGAGGTGATGGTGCTCGAGATCGACGAGGACAAGCGCCGCATCAGCCTGGGCATGAAGCAGTGCAAGGCCAACCCCTGGGAAGAGTTCTCGGGCAACGTGCACCGCGGCGACAAGGTCAAGGGCCCGATCAAGTCGATCACCGACTTCGGCGTGTTCGTGGGCCTGGCCCAGGGCATCGACGGCCTGGTGCACCTGTCCGACCTGTCCTGGCACGAGCCGGGCGAGCAGGCGGTGCGCAACTTCAAGAAGGGCCAGGAAGTCGAAGCCATCGTGCTGGCCATCGACGTCGAGCGCGAGCGCATCAGCCTGGGCATCAAGCAGCTGGATGGCGACCCGTTTGCCAACTACACCTCGGTCAATGACCGTGGTGCCCTGGTCAACGGCAAGGTCAAGACCGTCGACCCGCGCGGCGCCGAGATCCAGCTGAACGACGACGTCACCGGCTACCTGCGCGCCAGCGAGCTGAGCCGCGACCGCGTGGAAGACGCCCGCAACGTGCTGAAGGAAGGCGACGAAGTCAGCGTGATGATCATCAACGTGGACCGCAAGGCCCGTTCGATCCAGCTGTCGATCAAGGCCAAGGACGCCGCCGACCAGCAAGAGCAGATGCAGCGCCTGGCCCAGACCAGCGAGCGCGAGAACGCCGGCACCACCAGCCTGGGCGCCCTGCTGCGCGCCAAGCTGGACAACCGGGAATAAGTGGAGCCTCCCCGGCGCCTGGCGCCGGGGCTCCATGGAGACAAGCTCTGATCCAGTCGGCGGCCCTACCAAGACTTCATGACCCGCAGTGACCTCGTCAACAAGCTGGCCGAACGCTTCACCCAGCTGACGCAGCGCGACACAGAGTTCGCGGTCAAGACCATCCTCGATGCGATGAGCGACGCCCTGGCGCGTGGCCACCGCATCGAGATCCGTGGCTTCGGCAGCTTCTCGATCAACCGGCGGCCGCCGCGGCTGGGGCGCAATCCCCGCAGCGGCGAGAAGGTCACCATCCCCGAGAAGCTGGTGCCGCATTTCAAGCCCGGCAAGGCGCTGCGTGAATCGGTGGACGAACGTCTGCCGGTGCATGACGAGCCGCCGGCGGCCTGATCCGCCGCATCAGCACCACCAGGGCCCGCCAGGGCCCTTTTTCATGGCCGCCCCTGGCAGGCGGCTGGCCGCGCCGGCCTCCTTAGAATGGGCGCTCGATGCGCGTCTTCCTCTGGGCCTTCCGGCTCTTCATCTTCTTCACGCTGTTCGCCTTTGCGCTGAACAACGAGCAGCCCGTGGTGGTGCACTGGTTCTTCGGCGCGCAGTGGACGGCGCCGATGGTCATCGTGGTGCTGGCGGCCTTTGCCGGCGGTGCTGCGGTGGGCGTGCTGGCCATGGTGCCAGCCTGGTGGCGGCACCGCCGCGTGGCCCGCCGCCATGCCCCGCCACCACCGCCGCCGCAGCGCACCGCACCCGACACGGTGACCCAGGCGCCCAGCGAGTTCGGCCCCGAGCACCCGCCGCGGGAAGGTCTGTAAGCGATGGAGCTCGACACACCCGGGCTGCTGCTGGCCCTGCTGGTGGCGCTGCCTGCCGCCTTCCTGCTGGGATGGGCGGCCTCGCGCTTCGACCTGCGCCAATGGCGACGCAGCGACCGGCAGGCACCCAAGGCCTACTTCAAGGGCCTGAACCTGCTGCTCAACGAGCAGACCGACAAGGCCATCGATGCCTTCATCGAGGCGGTGCAGCACGACCCCGACACCAGCGAGCTGCACTTCGCCCTGGGCAACCTGTTCCGCCGCCGCGGCGAGTTCGAGCGTGCCGTGCGGGTGCATGAGCACCTGTTGCAGCGCGCCGACCTGAGCCCTGGCGACCGCGAGCGCGCCCAGCATGCGCTGGCGCAGGATTTCATGAAAGCCGGCCTGTTCGACCGCGCCGAGGCCGCCTTCCGGGCGCTGATGGGCACGCCCTTCGAGACCGAGGCCCGGCTGGCCCTGCTGTCGCTGGCCGAGCGCTCACGCGACTGGCATGCCGCCGCCGAGGTGGCCGCGCAGTTGGAAAAAGCCGGCACCGGCTCGTTCAGCCACCGCCTGGCGCACTACCAGTGCGAGTTGGCGCGGGAGGCCGATGCCAAGGGTGACAGCGCCACCGCCACCACCCTGCTCGACAAGGCCCAGGCCCTGGCGCCGCAGGCCGCCCGGCCGGCCGTGCAGCGCGCCCAGCGCCTGGCCAAGGCCGGTGATCACGCCGCGGCCCTGGTGGTGTGGGACGGCCTGCGCCAGCGCAACCCCGAGGCCTTCGGCCGCCTGGCCGGCGAGTACGTGGCCTGCGCCCAGGCCGCCGGCCAGGCCGATGCCGCGCGCGCGGCGCTGACCGCGCTGTTCCGCCAGGCGCCGGGCATCGACCTGCTGCGCGCCCTGGCCACGCTGGACGGCACCCGCCCCGGCACCTCACCCTGGCTGATGGACCTGCTGCGCGACCAGCCCAGCCTGTCGGCCGCGCTGGAACTGCTGGACACCCCTCGCGCCGACTGGCCCGACAGCGCCCGCCAAAGCGTGCGCGATGCGGTGGCCCGCGCTGCCCGCGCCGGCCAGCGCTACCGCTGCGCGGCCTGCGGCTTCGAGGCCCAGCGCCATTTCTGGCAATGCCCAGGCTGCCTGGGCTGGGACACCTTTCCGCCCCGGCACATCGAGGAAGATTGAGCATGCTGCACAACAAGACCATCCTGATCACCGGCGGCACCGGCTCGTTCGGCCACACCTTCGTGCCGATGACGCTGGCGCGCTTCAACCCGAAGAAGCTGATCATCTACTCGCGCGACGAGATGAAGCAGTGGGAGATGGCCAAGAAGTTCCAGGGCGACAAGCGGGTGCGCTTCTTCATCGGCGACGTGCGCGACCGCGACCGCCTGTACCGCGCGCTCGACGGCGTCGACCATGTGGTGCATGCCGCGGCCACCAAGATCGTGCCCACCGCCGAGTACAACCCCTTCGAGTGCGTCAAGACCAATGTGCTGGGCGCGATGAACCTGATCGACGCCTGCATCGACAAGGGCATCCAGCGGGTGGTGGCGCTGTCGACCGACAAGGCCAGCAGCCCGGTCAACCTGTACGGTGCCACCAAGCTGGCATCGGACAAGCTGTTCGTCGCCGGCAACTCCTACGCCGGCGGCCACGACACCCGCTTCGCCGTGGTGCGCTACGGCAACGTGATGGGCTCGCGTGGCTCGGTGATCCCGTTCTTCATGCAGGTGCGCGCCAGCGGCGAGCTGCCGATCACCGACCCGCGCATGACCCGCTTCATGATCAGCCTGGAACAGGGCGTGGAGCTGGTCTGGCATGCCTTCGAGGACATGGTCGGCGGCGAGGTCTATGTGAAGAAGATCCCGTCGATGAAGATGACCGATCTGGCCACCGCCGTGGCGCCCGAGGCAGCGCAGAAGGTGGTGGGCATCCGCCCCGGCGAGAAGCTGCACGAGCAGATGATCGGGCCGGAGGATTCGTACTACACCTATGAATACGACCAGCATTTCAAGATCCTGCCGGCCATCCACAACTGGGACACTTCCACCGAGCGCATCAAGAATGGCGTCAAGGTGCCCGAAGGCTTCGAGTACGCCAGCAACACCAACCCCGAGTGGATGAGCATCGAGCAGTTGCGTGCATGGATCGCCGCCAACGAAGCCAAGATCGGAGCGATCTGATGATTCCCTACGGCCGCCAGCACATCACCGCCGACGATGAAGCCGCGGTGCTGGCCGCGCTGCGCAGCGACTGGATCACCCAGGGCCCGGCCATCCCGCGCTTCGAGCAGGCGCTGGCCGCGCGCGTGGGCGCCCAATTCGGCGTGGCCGTCAGCAATGCCACCGCGGGCCTGCACATCGCCTGCCTGGCACTCGACCTGGGCCCGGGCGACCGGCTGTGGACCAGCCCCAACACCTTCGTCGCGTCGGCCAACTGCGGCCTGTACTGCGGCGCCACGGTCGATTTCGTCGACATCGACCCGCTGTCGCTCAACATGAGCGTGCCAGCGCTGGCCGCCAAGCTGGAGGCCGCCGCCGCCAGCGGCACGCTGCCGAAGGTGGTGGTGCCGGTGCACTTTGCCGGCCAGAGCTGCGACATGCAGGGCATCCATGCACTGGGCCAACGCCACGGCTTCCGCATCATCGAGGATGCCTCGCACGCGGTGGGCGGCAGCTACCTGGGCCAGCCGGTGGGCAACGGCCGGTTCAGCGACCTCACCGTCTTCAGCTTCCATCCGGTGAAGATCATCACCACCGCCGAGGGCGGCATGGTGATGACCAACGACCCGGCCATGGCTGCGCGGCTGGAGCGCCTGCGCAGCCACGGCATCACCCGCGACCCGGCGGTGATGGAGGGCGAACCTGAAGGCCCCTGGGTCTACGAGCAGGTGGAACTGGGCCTGAACTACCGGCTGACCGACCTGCAGGCGGCGCTGGGCTTCTCGCAGTTGTCGCAGCTGGAGGCTTCGGTGGCGCGCCGCCACCAGATCGCCCGCCGCTACGACGCCGAACTGGCCAGCCTGCCGCTCACCACGCCCTGGCAGAGCCCGGATGCGCACTCGGCCCTGCACCTGTACCCGATCCAGGTGGATCCGGCGCGCAGCCCGCTGACGCGCCGCCAGCTGTTCGACGGCCTGCGCGCCGCGGGCATCGGCGTCAACGTGCACTACATCCCGGTGCACACCCAGCCGCACTACCGCCGCCTGGGCTTTGCGCCAGGGCAGTTTCCGGCGTCCGAGGCCTACTACGCGCAGGCCATCTCGCTGCCGATGTTCCCCACGCTGACCGAGGCCCAGCAAGGCGAGGTGATCGCCGCGCTTCGGCGCCTGCTCGGCTGAGCGCTGCGCGGACGACCATGCGGCTGGCCGTCATTCCCGCCCGCGGCGGCAGCAAGCGCATTCCGCGCAAGAACATCCGGCCCTTCGCCGGCCGGCCGATGATCGCGTGGTCCATCGACGCCGCGCTGACGAGCGGCTGCTTCGACCGGGTCATCGTCTCCACCGACGATGCCGAGATCGCCGCCGTGGCCCGGGATGCAGGCGCCGAGGTGCCGTTCCTGCGGCCGGCGGCGCTGTCGGACGACCACACCGGCACCATCCCGGTGGTGGCACATGCGGTGCAGTGGTCTGTCGACGCCGGCCAGGCGCCCGACCAGGTGTGCTGCCTGTATGCCACCGCGCCCTTCGTGCAGCCCGCCGATCTGCAGCGCGGCCTGGCGCTGCTGGACTCCAGCGGCGCGCAGTACGCCTTCTCGGTCACCAGCTATGCCTTCCCGATCCAGCGCGCCATCCGGCTGACGCCCGAGGGCCGGGTGGCGATGTTCGACCCGGCGCAGTTCAACACCCGCAGCCAGGACCTGGAAGACGCCTTCCACGATGCCGGCCAGTTCTACTGGGGCCGGGCCGGCGCCTGGCTGCAGGGCCTGCGCATCTTCTCGCCCGAGTCGGTGCCGGTGCACCTGCCCCGCCACCGGGTGCAGGACATCGACACGCCCGAGGACTGGACCCGCGCCGAATGGCTGTGGCGGGCGATGCAGGCGGACTTGGGCGGATGAGCTCGCCGCTGCGCGTGGCCGTGCGTGCCGATGCCGGCCCGGCGCTGGGCAGCGGCCATGTGATGCGCTGCCTGACACTGGCCGCGGCGCTGCGCCAGCGTGGCGCCCAGGTGCACTTTGTCTGCCGTGACGGCGCCGGCCACCTGGGCGGCCGCATCGCCGCCGACGGCCATGGCCTCACGCTGCTGGGCAAGACGCTGACAGCCGAGCAGGATGCACACCACAGCCGCGCCGCGCTGGCCGAAGCCTGGCGCGGCGCCGGCTGCGATCTGCTGCTGGTCGACCACTACCAGCTGGACGCCAGCTGGGAACAGGCACTGCGGCCGGCCTGCCGCCGCCTGGCCGCCATTGATGACCTGGCCGACCGACCGCATGCTGTCGACCTGCTGCTCGACCAGAACCTGGGCCGCATGGTGGGCGACTACGCCGCCCTGCTGCCCGCCGCGGCTGTGCGGCTGATCGGCCCGCGCTACGCCCTGCTGCGCCCCGAATTCGCCGCAGCCCGCACCACCAGCCTGGCGCGGCGCGGCACCGGCAGCTGGCGCCACCTGCTGCTCAGCCTGGGCGGTGCCGACCCGCACCAGGGCACGCTGCACTGCCTGCAGGCCCTGGCTGCCTGCCCGCTGCCGCCCGACGTCCAGGTGACGGTGGTGCTGGGGGCCCTGGCATCGACACGCCCGTCCATCCAGGCCCTGCTGCCGACCCTGCCGTTTGCCACCCGCCTGCTGACCGACGTGGCCGACATGGCCCCGCTGCTGGCCGAGGCCGATCTCGCCATCGGCGCGGCCGGCGGCAGCGCCTGGGAGCGCTGCTGCCTGGGCCTGCCCAGCCTGCTGCTGGTGCTGGCCGACAACCAGCGCCCCGGCACGCAGGCCCTGGATGCGGCCGGCGCTGCACTGTCGCTGGGCGGCATCGACGACCTGGCCGCGCGCCTGCCCGCCGCGCTGCAGCAGCTGGCCCAGCCGGGCCGGCTGGCAGCCCTGTCGGCTGCAGCTTCCGCCATCACCGACGGCCAGGGCGCGGCACGCGTGGCCGACGCGCTGCTGGCGCTGCACCAAGGCTGAAGCATGACCGCCGACACTTTGCAACCGCTGCAGGCCGATGACCTGGCGACGGTGCGCGCCTGGCGCAACCACCCCGATGTGCAGCGCCACATGTTCAGCACCCACACCATCGGCGAGGCCGAGCACCAGCAATGGTTCGCCCGCCAGCAGGCCGACCCGACGCGGCGGCTGTGGCTGTTCCGGCGTGGCGGCCAGCCGCTGGGCTTCGTGCATTTCAGCGGCGTGGCGCCGGGCGGCGTGGCCGAATGGGGCTTCTATGCCGCGCCGGGTGCACCCAAGGGCACCGGCCGGGCGCTGGGCCAAGCTGCGCTGGCGCGGGCCTTCGGTGCCGAGCAGCTGCACAAGGTCTGCGGCCAGGTGCTGGCCGGCAACACCGCCTCGCTGGCCTTCCACCGCCGCCTGGGCTTTGCCGAGGAAGGCGTGCTGCGCCAGCAGCACCGCAGTGCCGACGGCGCCCACTACCATGACGTCCATTGCTTCGGGTTGCTGCGTGCCGACTGGCCCGGCCCCGCGCTGGAGACCACCCCATGACCTCGCCCCTGCCCGCCATCCACATCGCCGGCCGGCGCATCGCCGCCGATGCGCCGCCCTACGTGATTGCCGAGCTGTCGGCCAACCACAACGGCAGCCTGGACACTGCGCTGGCCATCGTCGACGCCGCCCAGGCCGCCGGCGCCGATGCGGTGAAGCTGCAGACCTACCGGCCCGACACCATCACGCTGGACAGCGATGCCGAGGGCTTCGTCATCGAGGGCGGCCTGTGGCATGGCCGGCGCCTCTATGACCTGTACCAGGAAGCCCACATGCCCTGGGACTGGCATGCGGCGCTGTTCGACCGCGCCCGCCAGCGCGGCATCACCATCTTCAGCTCGCCCTTCGACACCACCGCGGTCGACCTGCTGGAAGACCTGGGCGCACCGGCCTACAAGATCGCCAGCTTCGAGGCGGTGGACCTGCCGCTGATCCGCTACGTGGCGCGCACCGGCAAGCCGATGATCATCTCCACCGGCATGGCCGATGCGGACGAGATCGACGAGGCCGTGGATGCCGCCCGCGCCGGCGGCTGCACCCAGCTGGCGCTGCTGCACTGCGTCAGCGGCTACCCGGCGCCGGCAGCCGACTACAAGCTGCGCACGCTGTCGGACATGATCCAGCGCTGGGGCGTGGTCACCGGCCTGTCCGACCACACGCTGGACAACACCACCGCGATCGCCTCGGTGGCGCTGGGCGCGGCGCTGATCGAAAAGCACTTCACGCTGGACCGCGCCGGCGGCGGACCCGACGACAGTTTCAGCCTGATGCCCGCCGAGCTGGCCCAGCTGTGCCAGGGCGCCAAGACCGCCTGGTCGGCGCTGGGCCAGGTCGACTACGGCCGCAAGAGCAGCGAGATCGGCAATGCGCAGTTCCGCCGCTCGCTGTATTTCGTCAAGCCGCTGCGTGCCGGCGACACCATCACCGCCGATGCGGTGCGCAGCGTGCGGCCCGGCTTCGGCCTGGCGCCCAAGCACTGGGATGCGGTGGTCGGCAAGCGCGCCGCGCGCGACATCGCGGTGAACACGCCGGTGGCGTGGGATGCGCTGGCGTGAGCAGCGGCACCACGGGCAGCGCACCGATCCAGCTGCTCTGCGTCTCCACCGCCGCCAACACCGATGCGGCCCTGCACGCCCTGGTGCAGCAGGCCGCCGGTCGCATCGAACTGGTGCTGCACCTGGGCAGCACCGACGCCGACTTCAAGGCCTCGGCCGTCTCGCGCATGAACCTGCGCCGCGGCAAACGCGGCCACCTCACCGAAGGCACGCGCTTCAGCGGCCAGGCCCACGGCCTGTTCATGCAGCCGGGCTACGACGCGCTGGTGGATGACTTCATCGACCACCTGCACCGCCGCGCCGAGCCCTTCGCCCACCTGCCGCACCCGCTGAGCGGCTTCCATGCCTACTGGGACTACCACCACATCCTGGCCGACGTGCTGGCGCAGCGCATCAGCGACAGCGGCGCCACCCACATGCTGTTCTTCAACGTGCCGCACCTGGTGCACGACACCCTGGTCTACCAGGTGGGCAAGGCACTCGGGCTGCAGTGCCTGATCATCACGCAGAGCCTGTTCCCCAACACCTTCTTCTCGATGCCGGCCATCGAGGCCTACGGCCGCCTCACACCCGGCCAGCCGGTGGCCGCACCGCACCCGATCAACCGCGACGAGACCCTGCAGCACTTCTACATGAAGGGCATCGCCCAGCAGCGGGCCGAGGGCGGGCGCGTCAGCGCCAAGGCCATCGGACAGCTGGCGGCGTTCCTGCTGCTCAAGCGCCGCTGGCGGGCGCTGAATCCGTTCTACGTGGCCGGGCTGCTGCGGCGCATGCAGCGCATCTACGGCGGCCTGCCGGCCTGGCGCGACCCCTTCGCCCGCTTCTTCCATGAAGACGAGCTGGCCTACTTCGAGCACCTGCTGCAGTTCGAGGACGGGCCGATCGACCTGGACGGGCCGTATGTCTACTTCGCCATGCAGCTGCAGCCGGAGATGACCACCTCGGCCCTGGGCGGACCGTTCAAGGACCAGGCCCTGGCCATCGAGGCGCTGGCGCGCATGCTGCCGCCGGGCGTGCGCATCCTGGTCAAGGAGAACCCCAAGCAGGGCGCCTACATGCGCGGGCCGATGTTCTTCCACCGGCTGGCGCGCATCCCGCAGGTGCAGTTCATGCCCTCGCACGCCAGCACCCACGAGCTGACGGCGCGGGCGCTGTACGTGGCCAGCATCAGCGGCACCGTGGGCTGGGAGGCGGTGCGCAAGGGCAAGCCGGCGCTGGTGTTCGGCCACACTTGGTATGCCAGCCTGCCGGGCGTGCACACCTGGCACCCCGACCTGACCCACGACGCCATCGTCGGCGGCCCGCCCGACCACGCTGCACTCGAACAGGCGGTGGGCCAGCTGCTGGCCCAGGGCCATGGCGGCATCGTCGAGCGGCACTACACGACGCTGGTGCCTGGCTATGACGACACCCGCAACGCCCAGGCCGTGGCGCAGGCGCTGTTGCCGCTGCTGCTGGGCGAGGCGCCCACCAGCTTCCGCTGAGGTGATGGTGGCCTGGTGGCGGTTGGCGGTGCTGGGCGCGCTGCTG
This sequence comes from Pseudaquabacterium pictum, assembly GCF_005403045.1. Taxonomy (GTDB): domain Bacteria; phylum Pseudomonadota; class Gammaproteobacteria; order Burkholderiales; family Burkholderiaceae_C; genus Pseudaquabacterium; species Pseudaquabacterium pictum. The sequence goes on along the minus strand of NZ_BJCL01000003.1, from coordinate 355,839 downwards.
CATGGCGCAGCACTGGCGGCCGGCTTCATGGAAGCCAAGGACCTGGCCAAGATGGCGCTGTGGTGGCTGGTGGCCGGCAGTGCGCTGTGGTCGTTGGCTGGCCGTGCCGGCCCGCGCGCCCAGCGCTGGACCGGCCTGGCGCTGACCCTGGTGTTTGCCGCCGACATCGGCAGCCAGGGCGTGGTGCGCGGCTACTTCGGCACCGATCCGCAGCCCGGCGTGATCGCCGAGAGCCTGGCCAACACCACGGCGGGCGAGGCGGCAGGCTTTCTGAAGGAGCAGGCCGGCGCCATCGGCCGCGCGGTGGCCTTCAGCCTGCTGGCGCTGCTGGTGGCAGGGGCCCTGCTGCGCCCCGGACAGCGGACCTCCAGACCACCCAGGCGTGGCAGCCTCTGGCTGCTGGCCGGCCTGCTGGGGCTGGCCGCGCTGCTGCACTTCAACCCGGCGATGCTGCGCCAGCAGCCGCTGCTGCGCTGGGGCGTGGTCTACGCCCGGCATGTGCAGGCCGAGCGCGAGATCCGCGGGCTGGATGCCGCCCGTGCCCAGGTGGCCGCACAGCGCGACAGCTGGCAGGTGCGGCGCCTGGACGACGCGCCGCGCACCGTGGTGCTGGTGATCGGCGAGAGCGACAACCGGCTGAACTGGGGTGCCTTCGGCTACCCGCGCGACACCACGGCGCCGCTCACCCGCGCGCTGGCCGCCCTGCCCGGCCGCGCCGTGCTGTTCAGCGAGGGCTGGTCGGCCGAGGCCTTCACGCTGCCATCCCTGCGGCTGGCACTGACCCCGGCCACCCGCGCCACCGCCGCCGACTGGCAGCGCGTGCCCGACATCACCCAGCTGGCCCAGGCCGCCGGCTACCAGGTGGGCTGGCTGTCGAACCAGCCGGCGCACGAGGGCTGGTTCGCCGCGATGGCCCAGACGGCCGAGCGCCGCCGCTTCGTCAACGCCGGCAACTGGCGCGACAGCAACGCCACCGATGCCGACCTGCTGCCGCCGCTGCGCGACTGGCTGGCCACGCCGCCGCCGCCGCGTGAATTCATCGTGCTGCACCTGCTGGGCCAGCACTTCCACTTCCGCCAGCGCTGCCCGGCCGGCGTGCACCCCTGGCGTGACGTGGCCGATGACGCGGTGATGCAACAGTTGAAGGCGGCCGGACGCTCCGCCAGCATCCGCCAGGCCCGCAACGACTTCGACGACGCGGTGCAGTGCGGCGCCACGGTGCTGGGCCAGGTGGTGACGCTGCTGCACCAGCAGCGGCCCGGCCGGGCGGTGGACCTGCTGTACTTCAGCGACCATGGCCAGGAAGTCGGCCACCACCGCGACTTCGCCGGCCACAGCCTGCAGGATGCCTCGGGCTATGCGATCCCGATGGTCTGGTGGTCGCGCACGGCCGACGGCCAGGCCCCAGCGGTGCCCGATGGCCTGGCGGCACGGCCCTTCCGGCTGGACCACATCGACCAGGCGTTGCAGCACCTGCTGGGCATCACCAGCCGCTGGTACGAGCCGGCGCAGGATGTGCTGGCGCCGGCCTACCAGCCGCCGGCCGACGTCACGCCGGCATCTGTGCCAGCACCCGATCGACCATCACCCCGCTCTGGCCCAGGTAGCGGGCCGGGTCCAGCATCTCCAGCAGCTGGTCGCGGCTGACATGGCGGCTGATCTCGGGATGCGCGGCCAGCAGCTCGATCAGCGGTGCCTTGGTCTGCAGTGACTGGCGGCACAGGTCATAGACCAGGTCGTGCGCGTACTCGCGGCCGATGTAGGGGCCCAGGCCCATCATCACCGCCTCGCTCATCACCAGGCCACCGGTCATGTCGATGTTGCGGCGCATCGCCTCGGCGTCGACCTCCAGGCCATCGACCACGGCGCGCATCTGCCTGAGCGCGCCCGCCAGCAGGCAGAACGCCTCGGGCAGCACGATCCATTCGATCTGCCAGGGGCCGGTGGACCGCTCATGGTCGGCCACCATCGCGTCCATCAGCGCGGCCGCATGCTGGCGCAGCACGCTGATGGCGCCGTGGGTGTAGGCGCTGCTGATCGGGTTGCGCTTCTGCGGCATGGTGCTGCTGCTGCCGCGGCCGTGGTGGTAGGGCTCGTAGACCTCGCCCACCTCGGTCTGCATCATCAGCTTCACATCCATGCTCAGCTTGCCCAGCGTGCCACCGATCAGGCCCAGCACGCAGCCCACCTCGGCGATGTTGTCGCGGATGGTGTGCCAGGCGATCACCGGCTGGCCCAGGCCCAGCTCGGCGCACAGGCCGGCCTGGGTCTCCATCGCGCCGGTCTGCAGGCTGGCCAGGGTGCCGGCGGCACCGGCGAATTCACCCACCAGCACCCGCTCGCGCAGCTGGGTGATGCGTTCGCGGTGGCGCAGCACCGCGCTCAGGATGCCGGCCATCTTGTAGCCGAAGGTGACGGGAATCGCCTGCTGCAGGTTGCTGCGGCCGATCACCGGCGTGAGGCGGTGGTCCTTGGCCAGCCTGGCCAGGCCGGTGGCCAGCGCGGCCAGGTCGGCATCGACCAGGTCCAGCGCCTGGCGGATCTGCAGCACGGTGGCGGTGTCGGTGATGTCCTGGGTGGTGGCGCCCCAGTGCACATACTCGCCCAGCTTGTCGCGACACAGCTGGTTGAGCTGGGTCACCACGCCCAGGATCGGGTAGCCGATGCGCTCGGTCTGCTGGCGCAGGCGGTCCATGTCGATCTGGTCGAGGTGGCAATGGCTGACGATCTCGTCGGCCGCCTCCTGCGGGATCAGCCCCAGCCGTGCCTGCACGATGGCCAGCGCCCGCTCGATGGCGATGTACTGCGCGGTGCGGTTCTGGTCGCTCCACACCTGGCGCATCGCGTCGGTGGTGAAGATGCCCTGGAAGATCTGTGAATCGATGATGCTGGCGGCCATGCGGGTTCCTTGTGGTCGTTGTTCAGGGCGCAGCGCCCGGACGGGCTAGACCGCGCCGGCCTGGCGCAGGCGGTCGATGGCGGCGGAATCCAGGCCGAGGCTGGCCAGGATGGCGTTGGTGTGCTGGCCCAGCGCGGGCACGGCGTCCATGCGCGGATCGACCTCGGTCCAGCTGCCGGGCGGCAGCAGCGCCGGCACCGGGCCGGCCGGCGTGTCCACCGTGCGCCAGCGACCACGCGCCTGCAGCTGCGGATGGGCCCAGACATCGGCCATGGTGTTGACGCGGGCGTTGGCAATCTGCGCCGCCTCCAGCCGCTGCACCACCTGCGGCGTGCTCAGGCAGGCAAAGGTCTCGACGATGAGGGCCCGCAACGCATCCCGCGCCGCCACGCGGGCAGCGTTGCCGGCAAAGCGCGGGTCGGTGGCCAGCGCCGGCTGGTGCAGCACCTGGGCACAGAAGGCCACCCACTCCCGCTCGTTCTGCAGGCCCAGCATCACCGTGCCACCATCACCGGCCGGGAACGGACCGTAGGGGTAGATGGTGGCGTGGGCGGCGCCGGTGCGCGGCGGCGGCGGCTGGCCCTCGAAGGCGTAGTACAGCGGGTAGCTGGTCCACTCGGCCAGCGCTTCCAGCATCGAGATGTCGATGCGCTGGCCGCGGCCGGTCAGCCCACGCTGCAGCAGCGCCGCCAGGATCTGGCTGTAGGCATACATGCCCGCGGCAATGTCGGCGATCGACGGGCCGGCCTTGCAGGCCTCGTCGGGCGTGCCGGTCACCGACACCAGGCCCGATTCACTCTGGATCAGCAGGTCGTAGGCCTTCTTGTCGCGGTAGGGCCCGGGGCGGGCCGGGTCGTCGCCGTAGCCGGAGATGTCGCAGACGATCAGCCCGGGCTTCAGCGCCGACAGCGTGTCGTAGCCCATGCCCAGCCGGTCGGCCGCGCCCGGCGCCAGGTTCTGGATCAGCACGTCGGCCTGCTCCAGCACCAGGCGCTGGAGCAGCGCGTTGGCCTCGGGGTGCTTGACGTCCAGCGTCAGGCTCTCCTTGCTGCGGTTGGTCCACACGAAGTGGCTGGCCAGGCCGCGCACCCGGCTGTCGTAGCCACGGGCGAAATCGCCCACGCCGGGGCGCTCGATCTTGATCACGCGGGCGCCCAGATCGGCCAGCTGCCGGGTGGCAAAGGGCGCGGCGATCGCGTGTTCCAGGGTGACGACGGTCAGGCCTTGCAGGGGTTGCATCGGTGGTGCGGCAGCAGGAGTGGGGAAAGGGGCTAACGCAGCGTTGCCACGGCGTCCATGGTCAGCCAGCCGGCATGGTCCTGGGCCCAGAGCTTGATCGTCTTGCCGTCGGCTTGGGGCTGCCCGTTGACCTGCAGCGTGGCGCCGTCGAAGGTGGGCCGCACCGCCTTGAAGCGGAACGTGGCCACGTCGGCGCCAGGCATCTCGCGGCGCAGCAGGTCCATCAGCAGCGTGGCGATCAGCGGGCCGTGCACGATCAGGCCTGGATAGCCCTCGACCTGGGTGACGTAGCGCCGGTCGTAGTGGATGCGGTGGCCGTTGAAGGTGAGCGCGCTGTAGCGGAACAGCATCACGTCGTCGGGCGTCCAGGGCCGTTGCCAGGCGGCACCGGTGGGTGCGGCCGTGGGCGCGGGCTCCACATCGTCGGGGCGCTTGGCCTCGCGGTAGACGATGTCGTGGAACTCGGTGATCGACGGATCGGCGGCGCCGATCACGCGCAGGTCATGCTGCACCTTGACGAACACCAGGCGGCCGGTGCGGCCCTCCTTCACCGTGACATCGGCGATGGTCGAGGTGCGCTGCATCGCATCGCCCACCCGCACCGGCCGGTGGAACTCCAGCTGGCTGCCGGCCCACATGCGCCGCGGCAGCGGCACCGGCGGCAGGAAACCGCCGCGGGTGGGGTGGCCGTCCTCGCCCAGCTCGCTGTGGCGGTAGGTGGGCAGGAAGTACATCCAGTGCCACAGGTGGGGCAGCGCGCTGCCGGGCGCGGCGGCGGTCGGCGGATAGTCCAGCGTCGCATGCAGCGCGACCACCGGCTGGGGCACGATGCTGTCGTGCAGCGTCTCGCTGCGGCCGATCCAGTCACGCAGGCCGGCCAGGTCGGCCGGGGCTTGGGGGGGAGTGGTGGAGGTGGTCATGGCGTCGATTCTGGACCCGGCCCTGGCGGTGCCGCGTCAATCGGCGGACAGCTTGGCGCGCTGCACCACGGCCTTCCACTTCACCAGCTCGGCCTTGACCAGCGCGCCGAACTGCTCCGGCGTGCTGCCCTCCACATCGGCGCCATGGTCCTCGATGCGCTTGATGATGTCCTTGTCGTTGAGCACCTGGTTCAGCGCCTTGTTCAGCTGCTCGATGACCGGCTTGGGCGTCTTGGCCGGCGCAAAGAAGCCGTACCACTGCTGCACGTCGACACCATCCACGCCGGCCTCCTTCAGCGTGGGCACGTCGGGCAGCAGCGGGCTGCGCTTGGGGCCGGCCACCGCCAGTGCCTTGAGCTTGCCGGCCTTCACATGCGGCAGCGCGGTGAAGAAGCTGGGGAACATCACCTGCGTCTGCCCGCCGATGGTGTCGCTGACCGCCGGCGCCGAGCCCTTGTAGGGCACGCCCAGCATCAGCACGCCGGCATTCAGCTTGAACAGCTCGGCCGCGTAGTGCGGCGCCGTGCCGTTGCCGGCCGAGGCATAGGCGTACTTGTCGGGCTTGGCCTTGAGCTGGGCCACCAGGTCCTTCACGTCCTTGATCGGCACGGCGGCGTTGGCCACCATCAGCGTGGGCGAGTAGCCGACCAGGCCCACCGGCTCGAAGTCGGCCACCGGGTCGTAGCGCAGCTTCTGCAGGGCCGGGTTCATCGCATGGGTGGCGATGTAGCCGAACATCAGCGTGTGGCCATCGGGTGCGGCGCGGGCCACGAACTCGCTGGCGATCGAACCGTTGGCACCGGCGCGGTTGTCGATGATGATGGTCTGGCCCAGCAGCGGCCCCAGCTTCTGCGCGATGGTGCGGGCCATCGCATCGTTGCCGCCGCCGGCGGCGGTGGGCACCACCAGGGTGATGGTCTTGTCGGGCCAGGCCAGCGCCGCCGGCGCGGCAGTGGCCAGGGCGGCTGCGGCCAGGGCCGGGGCGATCAGCTTCTTCATTGCGTCGTCTCCTTGTGTGGATCTTGAAAACACATAGTCGGGGATGTGCAGGTCGCCCTGCAGGATCTTGCGCGCGGTGCGCACCAGGGCGGCGCGCTCGATGCGGGCGTCGGCGCCGGCACCGCCGATCACCACCTCCACATCGATGCGGCCCTGCGGGTGCAGCACCGAGACCATGCGCGGGCCCGAGGTCTGCAGCGCGGCGCTGGCCACGGTGCCGGGCAGCGCGAAGGCGGTGGCCACGCCGATGGCGCCGGTCACTGCATGGCTGGCATGGCAGCGCCGCGGCGTGAAGTAGCGCGAGGTGATGCTGTGGGCATCGTCACCGGCGCTGGCGATCACCGGCTTGGGCACCACGCTGGTCGACACATCGCCCAGCCCCATGGCCAGGCCGGCTTGCAGGCGGATGGCCTCGATGCGGGCCAGCAGTGCGCGGTCGGCATCCAGGTCGGCCGGCAATTCGCGGCCGCGCAGGCCCAGGTCGGCGGCACGCATCACCACCAGCGGCATGGCGGCATCGATGCAGGTGACTTCGATGCCGTCGATCACGTCGATGCGCTGCCCGGTGGGGAACACCGAGCCGGTCACCGCGCCCCAGGCATCCAGGAAGTTCAGCCGGATCGGCGCCGCCGTGCCGGCCACGCCGTCGATGCCGGTGCGGCCCTCGTAGGTGACGCGGCCGCCCGGGGTCAGCACCGTCACGTCGATGCGCGAGCGGGTGTTGACGTTGAACACCCGCACCGTGGTCTCGCCGTCCTGCGCGGCCACCAGGCCCTGCTCGATGGCGAACGGCGCCACGCCCGAGAGCATGTTGCCGCAGTTGGGCCGGGTGTCGACGCTGCGCTGGCCCACGCCCACCTGGGCGAACAGGTAGTCGACATCGCAGCCGGGCTCGGCCGACTTGGAGACGATGGCCACCTTGCTGGTCAGCGTGCTGCCGCCGCCCACGCCGTCGACCTGCAGCAGGTCGGACGCGCCGATGGCGCCGATCAGCGCCTCGTCACGGGCGGCCTCGTCGGCCGGCAGCCAGTGGCGCAGGAAGAACGGCCCGCGGGAGGTGCCGGCACGCATCAGGACGCAGGGAATCACGGAAGCCATGGGTCGGCATCATGGCCAGCCGATTCATACCTGTGAATTGCGGATTCAGGATCGATTGATCCAGAATCGGCATCAGTCAAGCCAACCTGGGTGCAGCGCGATGGCCATCAACTTCGACCTGAACGACCTGCTGGCCTTCCGCGCGGTGGCCGAGCTGGGCAACTTCCGCCGCGCGGCGGAATCGGTGCACCTGTCTCAGCCGGCGTTCAGCCGGCGCATCGACAAGCTGGAGCAGGCCCTGGGCGTGCGCCTGCTGGAGCGCACCACCCGGCGGGTGACGCTGACCACCGTGGGCCGCGAGTTCGAGCACAAGGTGCGCGACCTGCTGTCCGACCTGGACAGCACGCTGCTGGGCATCCGCGGCGTGGCGGCCACCCGCATGGGCGAGGTCACCGTGGCCTGCGTGCCATCCACGGTGTATTACCACCTGTCCGAGGTGCTGGCGCGGTACCACGCCGTCAGCCCCAAGGTGCGGGTCAAGGTGATGGACGCCGGCGCGAATGACGTGCTGCTGGCGGTGCAGCGCGGCGAGGCCGATTTCGGCCTGAACTTCATCGGCGCGCAGGAGACCGACATCGACTTCACCACGCTGGCCGAGGAGCGCTTCGTCGCCGCCTGCCGGCGCGACCACCCGGTGGCCCGGCTGCCGAAGGTGAGCTGGGCGCAGCTGGCGCAGCATGACTTCATCGCCGTCAACCGCAGCTCGGGCAACCGCCTGCTGCTGGACCAGGCGCTGGCCGGCGTGGCCCACCGGCCGCAGGCCATCTTCGAGACGCAACACGTCACCACGCTGCTGGGCCTGGTGGAAGCCGGCCTGGGCGTGGCCGCCGTGCCGGCCATGGCCATGCCGGGGGCCGACCATCCCACGCTGGTGAGCGTGCCGCTGGTCGAGCCGTCGGTCACCCGCCACATGGGCCTGATCCGGCGGCGCGGGCGGGCGCTGTCGCCGGCGGCGCAGCAGCTGTTCGACCTGTTCACCGCGGTGAAGCCGGCACCGCGCAAGCGCAGCGGCGGCAAGCCGCGTTGATGCACGCAGCGGATCAATCGATTCCGATTCTGCAATTCTCCAAACAGGCCGATCTGGTCACCATCCGGGGACGGGCGCTGCCGTGCGCAGGCGCCTGCACATCCACCAGACCCGGAGACAACCCCATGCAGATTCCTTCCCACGTCCGCCACCGCCTGGCCCTGCTGGCGCTGTGCGCCGCCGCCCCCTGGCCCGCCGCCGCCCAGAGCAGCGTCAGCATCTCCGGCATCCTGGACCTGGCGGTCCGCAACGTCAGCAACGAGGGCGTGGGGTCGATGAAGTCGATGGTCAGCGGCTCCAACTCCACTAGCCGCCTCATCATCAGCGGCCGCGAAGACCTTGGCAACGGCCTGTCGGCCGGCTTCCATCTGGAGCACGGCATCCTGGCCGACACGGGCGCAACGGCGGGCGGCGCCAAGTTCTGGGACCGCCGCACCACCGTCAGCCTGTCCAGCAAGACGCTGGGCGAGCTGCGCCTGGGCCGCGACTTCGTGCCCAGCTACACCAACTGGAGCCGTTACGACCCGTTCGCCTACGTGGGCGTGGCGCGCACCGCCAACCTGGTGTCGGCCACGCCGCAGGGGCCGATCCGTGCCGCCTTCGGCAGCAACGCCAACACCACGGTGCGGTCGGACAACGCGCTGCAGCTGCTGCTGCCGGCCAATCCGGGCGGCCTGGTCGGCCTGGAAGGCGGCCTGATGCTGGCCCCCGGCGAGGGCGGCGCGGTGGCCAGCGGCCTGGCCAAGCTGGTGGGCCTGCGCCTGGGCTATGCCGGCAAGGGCTTCGGCGTGTCGGCGGCCAGCACCACATCGGACAACAGCCAGACCACGGCCGGCAAGTTCCGCGACACCGTGGTCGGTGGCCAGGTGGATGTGGCCAATGTGCGCCTGAGCGGCGCCTGGCGCGAGTTCAAGTACGCCACCAGCAAGCAGACGCTGCTGCTGATCGGCGCCACCGCCACCTTCGGCCTGCATGAGGTCAAGGCCTCGTGGACGCAGGCCAACCTGTCGGGCCGGGTGGGCACCACCGCGGTGGACGCCAACGACGCCAGCCAGTGGGGCCTGGGCTATGTCTACAACCTGTCCAAGCGCAGCGCGCTGTACGCCAGCGTGGCCCAGATCCAGAACGACGGCGCCCAGCGCTTCGTGATCAGCGACGGCGCGGCCGGCATCGTGGCCGGCGGCAGCTCACGCGGCTACGAGGCCGGGCTGCGCCACCGGTTCTGAGCGGTTCTCAGTCGTGCCCGCGGCCGTGGCCCTTGCCATGGCCGTGGCCATGGCCGCGGCGGTCATCACCCCGGTCGCCACGGCGGTCGTCCCAGCGGTCGTCCCGGTCGCCCCGGCGGGGTTCTGGGCGCACCACATGCTCCTGGTACCAGCGCTCCTGCACGAAGTACACCGGCGTGCCGCAGGCGCCGTAGGCACGGCAGTGCTTGCGCCAGTTCTGCCGGTGGCCGGGCGGCACATGCAGGTAGATCGGCGCGGGGCGCACCGTCTGCTGCAGCACCAGCACAGGCCGTTGCACGATCACCTGGGGTTGGGGATAGCGGCCGATGTCGATGCGGCCGTACACGCCCGGCTGATTGATGCCGATCGACACGCCGATGTCGACATCACCCGCCTGGGCGGTGGCAGCGGCCAGCAGCAGGCCGGCCAGGGCAGGCCCGCGCAGCCAGCGGGCAGGGTTGCAGATCTTCAAGTCCGTCTCCTTCGGACGCGCGACGGCGCGCCTGTCTCCATTGAACGCGGACACCGCGTCGGGGGCTGGCATCCGGCAGCGCAACGGCAGGTCGGACAGCAGAGCGCCGGCGTGTGGGCGTTGTCTGACACGCCGGGTGGCCAGGCCGGTCTGGCGCATTTTTCCTATCCTGCGCAGGGCCCCGGCAGCGACAGTGCGGCCACTTCCACCACCGCGCACCGCCATGCCGCTCCCCGCCCTGCCCGCCCCGCTGCGCACCGCCCTGCTGGCCCTGGCCGCCGCCGGCCTGGTGCTGCCCTGGATCTGGAACATCCGCTGGTTCCTGGCCGGCGGCAGCGTGGCGCCGCAGGTGTTCTGGCCGGCGGCGATGGCCAACGCGCTGACCACCGCGATCACGCTGGATGTCTACCTGGCCGCCGCCAGCTTCTCGCTGTGGGTGCTGTGGGAGCGGCGGGTGCGCCGGCCGGTGCTGGTGGTGCTGGCCTGCTTCGGCCTGGGCCTGGCGTTTGCGCTGCCGCTGTACCTGGCCTTGCGCCGGGCCGACGGCACGCCGGTCAACGGCTGAGCTGCCAGCCCACCGCCAGCGGCCAGTGCGCCGTGCCGGCGCCCTGCCGGGCGCCCTGCACCAGCCGGCCCAGCGGCGCGCCGGCCAGACGGCGCAAGTCGCGCGCCAGGTGCGACTGGTCGTAGTAGCCCGCCTGCAGCGCCAGATCGGCGCCGCCGCTGTGCGCCGCGCCATGCAGCGCCTGCTGCAGCCGGGCGATGGTCTGGAACTGCTTGGGCGCCATGCCGAAGTGGGTGCGGCACAGCCGCTCCAGCTGCCGGCGGCTGGTGGCGAGACCACGGCAGGCCTGGTCCAGCGGGCCTTGCAGCGCCTGCGCCAGGCCTTGCAGCAAGGCACGGTACTGATCGGCCTCGGGCCCGGCCACCGCGGCGCGCAGTGTGTTGAACAGCAGGCCCAGCCGCGCCTCGTCGTCCGGCGCGGCCTGCACTTGCGCCGGCACATCGGCCCAGCCAGGGCCGCCCACGTTGGCCAGCGCCACCTGGGCATTGACCAGCCGTCCGCCTGGCACGCCCAGCAGCACCGGCAGCGCCTCGGGCCGGATCAGCAGGCCCACCGCATGCACAGCGCCGTGGTGCTGGTACTGGCTGGGCCGCGTGCAGGGCCCGATCAGCGCCGCCGCCGGCACCGGCCCCACGCCCGCGCGGTGCACCGCACCGGCCAGCCGCAGCACCAGCATGCTGCCCACCATGGCCGGAAAACTGCTGGCCGGCAGCGTGGCCGGCGCCTGCACCACCACGCCGCCGTCGGTCCACGGCCGCAGGTCGTCAGGCGGCGCCACCCAGCGCATCGCCGCCGCCCGGCTCAGGACGCCTCGTAGACGATCTCGGCCCGGCCGCCGTGGGCCAGGGCCTTGCAGCGGGCCAGGGCTTCGTCGCTGGGCCAGAAGCGGCCGTCCTCGCCCAGGTCCAGCTCGGCCTGGGCACTGGCTCCGGCCGTCCGGCGGGCGATCTGCAGCCGCAGCGGCAGGCCCAGCACCCGCTGCAGGCCGTCGTCGCCGGTCTCGCGCTTGGCGGGCCAGGTGTTCACCAGATCGGCCAGCGGCGCCACGCCGCCACCGTTCATCGCCAGTGCCAGGTAACGGCCGAAGCGGGCCCGGGCCGCGGCCAGGTCCCACACCGCGTTGACGTTCAGCCGCAGGCCACCCGAGAAGCGGTCGGGCTGCACCTTGCCCTGCACGATCAGCAGTTCATCCTCGACGAACAGCGCCTTGTTGGCCTCGATCAGTTCGTCATTGGCCACGGCCTCGATGGCCTCGCTCTGGTCGTCGAGCTTGAAGATCGCCACCCGACCGCGCTGGCCGTTGACGAAGCGCAGGTCGCTCACGATGCCGGCCAGCAGCTGCGGATCGCGGCTGTCGACCAGATCGCCGATGCGCCGCTTGCAGAAGCGCCGCACCTCGGTCTCGCTCTGCTGGAACAGGTGGCCCGACAGGAAGAAGCCCACCGCCGTCTTCTCGAACAGCAGCCGCTCCTTGATGCTCCAGGGTGCGGCGGGGATCAGCGGCGGCTCCTGGGTGGACGAGCCATGGTCGCCGTCGTCGAACAGCCCGCCCTGGCTGGCGTTGACCACCTGGTGTTCGGCAAACTCGAAGCCCAGGCCGATGCTGGCGACCAGGCTGGCGCGGTCGGCGTGCAAGGCATCGAAGGCGCCGGCCTTGACCAGCGCCTCCACCGCCCGCTTGTTGACCCGCTTGCGGTCGACGCGGGCGCAGAAGTCGAAGAAGCTGTGGAACCGGCCGCCAGCCTCGCGCGCTTCCACGATGGCCTCCACCGCGCTCTGCCCCGTGCCCTTCACGGCGCCCAGCGCATAGCGCACCCGCTTCTTCTCCAGCGGCTCGAAGCGGTAAGTGCCTTCGTTGACATCGGGCGACGAGAAGCTGATGCCGAACAGCTTGGCATCGTTGAGCAACACCTTGAGCTTGTCGGTGTCGTCCATCTCGATGGTCATGTTCGCGGCATAGAACTCGGCCGTGTGGTGCACCTTCAGCCAGGCCGTGTGGTAGGCCAGCAGGCTGTAAGCGGCGGCATGGCTCTTGTTGAAGCCATAGCCCGCGAACTTCTCCATCAGGTCGAACACCTCGTCGGCCTTCTCCTGGCCGATGCCCTGCTTGCCGGCCCCCTCGCGGAAGATCTCCCGGTGCTTGGCCATCTCCTCGGCCTTCTTCTTGCCCATGGCCCGGCGCAGGAGGTCGGCGCCACCCAGGCTGTAGCCACCCAGGATCTGGGCGCTCTGCATCACCTGCTCCTGGTAGACCATGATCCCGTAGGTCTCGCTGAGCACCTGCTCCAGCAGCGGATGCGGGTACTCCACCACCTCCTTGCCGTGCTTGCGCGCCACGAAGCTGGGGATCAGGTCCATCGGGCCCGGCCGGTACAGCGCGTTCAGCGCGATCAGGTCTTCCAGCCGGCTGGGCTTGGCATCGCGCAGCATGCCCTGCATGCCGCGGGATTCGAACTGGAACACGCTCTCGGTCAGGCCGTCGGAGAACAGCTTGTAGACCCGCGGATCGTCCAGCGGGATGTTGTCGAAGCTGAAGTCCTTCTTGTCGGGGTTGCGGGCAACAATGAAGTCCTTCGCCAATTCCAGGATGGTCAGCGTGGCCAGGCCCAGGAAGTCGAACTTCACCAGGCCGATGGCTTCCACATCGTCCTTGTCGTACTGGCTGACCGCCGAATCACTGCCCGGCTGCTGGTACAGCGGGCAGAAGTCGGTGATCTTGCCCGGGGCGATCAGCACGCCGCCGGCATGCATGCCGATGTTGCGCACGATGCCTTCCACCCGGGTGGCCAGGCTCAGCAGCTCGGCCACCTCTTCCTCGGCGGCCTCGCGCTGTTCCAGCTCGGGCGCCTCCTTGCGGGCATAAATCAGGCCAGGGTCGGGGTTCTCGGGCACCTTGGCCAGCGTCACCGTCTTGCCGGGCGGCGCCGGGATCAGCTTGGCCACGCTGTCCACATGGCCGTAGCCCATGCCCAGCACCCGGCCGATGTCGCGCAGCGCGGCCTTGGCGGCCATGGTGCCGAAGGTGGCAATCTGGCTGACTGCGGCGCGGCCGTACTTGTCCTTGACGTAGTCGATCACCCGGTCGCGGTTGCCCTGGCAGAAGTCGATGTCGAAGTCGGGCATCGACACGCGTTCGGGGTTCAGGAAGCGCTCGAACAGCAGCTTGTAGTGCAGCGGGTCCAGGTCGGTGATCTTCAGCGCATAGGCCACCAGGCTGCCGGCGCCCGAGCCGCGGCCCGGGCCCACCGGGCAGCCGTTGTTCTTGGCCCAGTTGATGAAGTCGGCCACGATCAGGAAGTAGCCGGGGAAGCCCATCTTCAGGATGGTGGTGATCTCGAATTCCAGCCGCTCCACATAACGCGGGCGTTCAGCGTCGCGCTTGGCGGCATCGGGGAACAGCTGCAGCAGGCGCTGCTCCAGGCCCTCGAAGCTGGCCTGGCGGAAGTAGTCGCCCATCGGCATGGGCGTGCCGTCGTCGAGCAGCGGCGTGGGGAAGTCGGGCAGGTAGTTCTTGCCCATGGCCAGCGTCAGGTTGCAGCGCTGGGCAATCGCCAGGGTGTTGGCCACCGCACTCGGCACATCGGCAAACAGCGCCTCCATCTGCGCCTGGGTCTTGAAATACTGCTCGCGGCCGAAGCGCTTCACCCGCTTGGGGTTGGCCAGGGTCTCGCCTTCGGCCACGCACACACGCGCCTCGTGGGCGTCGAAGTCATCGGGCTCGGCAAATTCGATCGGGTGGGTGGCCACCACCGGCAGGCCCAGGGCCGCGGCCAGCGGCACGGCGGCACGCACATGCGGCTCATGCGTGGCCAGGCCGGCGCGCTGCAGCTCGATGTAGAAGCGGCCGGGGAACAGGCTGCTCAAGCGCTGCGCCACGGCGCGGGCGCGTTCGGTGTCGCCGGCCAGCAGGGCCTGGCCGACAGCGCCCAGGTCGGCGCCCGACAGCGCGATCAGCCCGCCGCCCAGCTCGGCCAGCCAGTCCCAGGTGATCCAGGCCTGGGCGCGCTGGGCGTTCTGCACCCAGCCGCGGGCCAGCAGTTCACACAGGTTCAGGTAGCCCTGGCGGTTCTGCACCAGCAGCAGCAGGCGGCTGGCCACCGGGGTGCTGCCAGGGATGGCCTGCTCCGGCTCGACGAAGATGTCGGCGCCGATGATGGGCTTGACGCCCTTGCCGCGGCAGGCCTTGTAGAACTTGACCGCGCCGAACAGGTTGGACAGGTCGGTGATCGCCAGCGCCGGCTGGCCATCGGCCTTGGCCGCCGCAGCGGCATCGTCGACGCGCAGGGTGCCGTCGACGACGGAGTATTCGGAGTGGGTGCGCAGGTGGACGAAGGGCATGCCGCCGATTGTAGGAAGCCCACCCGCGCACCCGCTCAGGGTGCCGGTGCGCGCAACGCCCGGTTGGCCGTGGCCACGTACAGCCGCACGTTCTGGTCGGTGTAGGTGCGGAAGAACAGCTCCCGGTACACCAGGGCATGGCTGCCCGCGCCCAGGCAGGCCGTGGCCAGCGCATCCTTGCCGAACAGCGTGCCGCCGTAGCTGGCCGACGCCCCCACCTGGGTGGCCGAGCGCGCCACGTTCACCCCGCTGGTGCTGACCAGCGGGGTGCTGCTGCAGCCGCTGGTTGCCGGCGCCACCGCGAAGGCACCGTTCCACCAGTAGAAGTTCGCACCGGGGATGGCATCGAGCTGCGCCGCCAGCTCGGCATCGCTGGTCCACAGGCTGCTGGTGGTGGCCGTGCCGTCCCAGGCACGGGACAGCGGCCCGCGGATGCCGACGCCGGGCGTGGCGCGGTAGACCTCGGCATACAGGCCGATGCGGTCGGCACCGAACGCACCGCGGGGCGTGGTCCAGTCCAGCGTCACGCTGCCGGTCACGGTCTGGTTCACGCTGTCCGTGCTGCCGTCGAAGTCGAGGTAGCGGCGCAGGCTGTCGGTGCTGAACTCGGGCACCTGGCGGCTTTCCACGTAGGCGCGCGCCAGGTTGGCCTCGGGCAGGCGGCCGAGGAAGCGGCTCTGCATCACCGCACGCAGCTTGCCGTCGGTGTCGAAGACCTCGAAGGTCAGCGGCGGGTTGGCCTCCAGCGCGCTCTTCACGCTGCCGGTGGGCGCCATGCGGGCGTAGCGGGCACTGGTGTTCCAGGCCACGTCGCGGCCGGCGATGCTGGCATCGGCGGTGCGTCCGTTCAACGCATTCAGCCGCGCACCCAGCGCCTGGGCGTCGACCACGTAGCTGCTGGAGCTGGTGACCGTGGTGCCGGCGCCGCAGATGTTGGTCTGTCCGCCGGCCGCCGGGGCGGCCACGCTGCCGTCGGCCGCCACCGTGGTGGCATCGATGGCCGCGCGCCAGCCGTCGCTGACGATGGTGTCAATGGCCAGGTAGTCCTGCACCGTCGATCCGGTGGGCCGCTTGAGCAGCAGGCCGTTGGGATGGATCCCCGACCACTTGGCGCCCACCTTCTCGCCCGGGCCGCGCACGATGACGCAGCCCACCATGCGCTGGTCGGCCGCCAGCGTGGCGCGGATGGCCGCCCAGCTGCTGTCGCTGAAGCCGCTGCTGCTGGACAGATCCAGCCCGTTGTAGGTGATGCGGCCACTGGTGTCGAACGACACACGCGGGTCGAAGGCCAGGCGGAAGCCGGTGTCCACGCGGCTGGTGTTGAGGTTGTTGTAGCTGGTGTTGGGCGTCAGGTCGTTCAGGTAGGTCGCCTGCGCCTCGGCATAGCCGTTGAACGCGCGGCGGTTGCCCACCAGCAGCCAGCGGCCATCGGCCTGGCGCTCGATGACCTCGGGCCGGGTGTAGCCGGCGCCGGTGCTGTCCTTGAAGTTCAGGTTCACCGCCATGCGCTCGGGCAAGGCGGAGATGCGCAGCCGCACGATCGGGCGCGAATAGGTGGCACCGTCCTGGGTGGCCGAGTTCAGCGCGCCGGCAAAGCGGTGCATGAACGGCTGGCCGTTGTGCAGGTAGTCGGCCGAGGCGATGCCGGCACAGGCACTGTGCAGCGTGCCCGATCCGTTGCTCACCACCAGGCGCTGGCCGGCCGGGATGGCGAAGCAGCCCTGCAGGCGCTGGGCCAGCTCGTCGAAGTTGTTGGTGTCCGACGCCTCGGTGGACACCGGCGCCGGCACGGACGTGGCGCCCTTGACCAGCGTCGACGCGCTGTCCGCGGTCGAGCGGCCGTCACTGGCCAGCGCCATCTTGTTGGACAAGGCCACCGTGCCCGGGGCCACCGCCACGTCCAGGTGGTCGAGCAGGCGGTCGGCGCCGGTGCCGTCGGCATTGAAGGGCGTGGTCAGCGGGTCGAAACCGTTGCCCAGGCCGAGCGCACCCACCAACGGCGCGATCACCGCGGCCACCCGCTCGCCGGCCTGGGCGATCGCCGCCGGGCTGAGCGCCTGCAACTGTGCCGCGGTCATGGCGGTGGGCAGATCGGTGGGCGCCACCAGCGCTGCGATCGCGTTGGTCAGCGGGGTGACGTTGGCCACCACCGCACCGGACGGCGCGCTGGCCACCAGCGCATGCAGCGTCACCATGGCCTCGCCCAATGCGCCGGTGGCCTGGATCTGGTAGGGCGCGACGAGGCCGGTGACGTCATCAAAGCGGTAGCGGCCACCGGCGTCCGCCGTGGTGGTCAACGTGCGGCCGGTCGCATCGGTCAGCGTGATGGTCGCCTCACCCACCGCGGCGCCCACGGCCGCCACGCCCGACAGCGACGGCGGGGTCGCCACCGGTGCGGCATCCGGCGCCGGGCTGGGGCTGTCGCCGGCACCGCCGCCACAGCCGATCAGCACAATGGCCGCACCAATGGCGCTGAGCGCAGCGCGGGGAGGAAGAAGGCGCATCCGGTTCACCTGCAGGTTGTTGGGGTTGCCTGTGATTTCGGCCCATCACCCTTCAACTTGAGCGGATTTTTCAGTTATTTCATTTTTGCAACCTTTGTCCGGCCGTTCCGACGGCCTGCGTGCGCAGCCCCGGAGGCGCCGGCGCCTCCGGGGCCGACTTCTAGAATCCGGCGGTGACCGATTCCATGCTCAACATCGCCACCTACCGCTTCACGCCGCTGCGCGACCTGCCCGCGCTGCGCCAGCGGCTGTTCGACGCGGCCCAGGCCCAGGGCATCCGCGGCACGGTGCTGCTGGCCGAGGAAGGCATCAACCTGTGCCTGGCCGGCCCGGCCGACGGCATCGCCGCCTGGCTGGCGGTGGCCCGCGCCCAGCCGGGGCTGCACGGCCTGCCCACCAAGGACAGCTGGAGCGCCAGCCAGCCCTTCGGCCGGCTGAAGGTGAAGATCAAGCCCGAGATCATCCGCATGAACATGCCCACCGTCCGGCCGGCTGCCGGCCGCGCGCCGGCGGTCAGCGCCGCCACGCTGGCGCGCTGGATCGTCCAGGGCCACTGCGATGCCGGCCGGCCGCTGGCCCTGCTGGACACCCGCAATGCCTTCGAGGTCGACGCCGGCGCCTTCGCCGGCGCCATCGACTGGCGGCTGCAGAAGTTCAGCGACTTCCCGACCGCCGTGGCCGCCCACCGCGACGCCCTGGCCGGCCACACCGTCGTCAGCTACTGCACCGGCGGCATCCGCTGTGAAAAGGCCGCGCTGGTCCTGCAGGACCTGGGCCTGCCGCATGCGCTGCAGCTCGAAGGCGGCATCCTGAAGTATTTCGAGGACACCGGCGGCGCCGCGCCCGGCTGGCGCGGCCGCTGCTTCGTGTTCGACGACCGGGTGGCACTGGAACCCACCCTGGCCCCGGCGCCGCTGGCCGCCTGACCCCGCAGCCATGGGCCTGGTGCGCCGCCTGGTCGGCATCCTGATCCTGCTGAGCGCGCTGGCGATCCCGCTGGTGCGCGCGCCCGACATCCCGGTCGAAGGCCTGGTCGCCCGCTGGGCGCCGCCGCCGTCGGCCTTCATGGACCTGGACGGCCAGCTGGTGCACTACCGCGACGAGGGACCGCAGGCCGATGCCGTGCCGATCGTGCTGGTCCACGGCACCTCGGCCAGTCTGCACACCTGGGACGGCTGGGCCCAGGCGCTGCGGCCGCAGCGCCGGGTGATCCGCCTCGACCTGCCGGCCTTCGGCCTGACCGGCCCGTTCACCGGCAGTTGGGCCGGCCAGACCTACAACGGCGCCAACTACGCGCGCTTCGTGCTGGCGGTGCTGGACAAGCTGGGCGTGCAGCGCTTTGCCATCGCCGGCAACAGCCTGGGCGGCGAGGTGGCCTGGCGCATCGCCGCGCTGGCGCCGCAGCGGGTGGCGGCCCTGGTGCTGGTGGACGCGGCCGGCTACCCGATCCGCGATGCCCGCATCCCGCTGGGCTGGCAGATCGCGCGCCTGCCGGTGCTGGGCAGCCTGACCGAGCATGTGCTGCCGCGGCCGATCATCGTGCAGGGCCTGACGGCGGTGTACGGTGACCCGCGCAAGATCACCGAGCCGCTGGTCGACCGCTACTTCGAGCTGACCCTGCGCACCGGCAACCGCGCCGCGCTGGTGGAGCGGGCCCGCACCTGGTCCAGCGCCGAAGGCGTGGACAAGGTGGCTGGCGTGACCGCGCCCACGCTGATCCTGTGGGGCGGCCTGGACCGCATCATCGTGCCGGCCACCGCGCAACGCTTTGCGGCCGACATCCCCGGCAGCCGGGTGCAGGTGTTCGACGACCTGGGCCATGTGCCGCATGAGGAAGACCCGGCCCGCACCGTGGCCGCGGTGAAGGCCTTCCTGCGCTGAGCCGCTGGCCCGCGGCTCAGCCGCCGGGCCGGGCCGCCAGCGCCGCGCAGAAATCGGCCAGCGCCTGTGCCAGCTGCAGCGCCGCGCGCTGGGCCGCGGCGGCGCCACCGGCGGCGTCATCGCTGGGCGCGGGCTGGCTGGTGTCGAATTCCCGCGCGCCCAGCACGGTGCGGCTGGCGGTGTCCACCAGCACTGCGCGCAGCGTCAGCCGCACCTGGCTGGGGCCGCCGGCGCTGAAGTTCTGCTGCAGGCGCAGCAGCTCGGTGTCCAGCCGCCAGCTGGTGCTGCCGGCCGCCGGCCCCAGCAGCACCGCGCGGAAGGCGCCGGTGGCCTCGGCCGCCCGCACCAGCAGCGGCGCCAGCAGGCGCGGCGGCGCGTCCAGCCATTCGCTGGCGGTGAAGTGCTCGATGCGCTGCGGCGTGCGCTGGTAGGCCATCAGCCGGGTGTCCAGGCCGGCGGCGGCGCGCGGCACGGCCACCAGCAGGCTGGGCGCGCCGGGCGGTGCCGGCGGGCGGGCCGGCGCCGGGGCACCGTCGTCCAGGCCGTACAGCGCCGGCGCGGCCGGCGGCTTGGGCAGCAGGCTGGCGCTGCAGCCGGCCAGGCCCAGCATGCCCAGCCAGGCCAGGGCGGCGCGGCGGCCGGTGGCGGGGGATGGACGGGTGGTCATGGCGTGGCTCCTTCACCGGGGCCGGGGGCCCGCATTGCACCGCCCACCAGCAGGCTGCCGGGCTGGGTGCGCAACTGCTCGCTCAACTGCCGCAGCGAGCCGACCAGCGGCCCCAGCTCGGCCAGCAGCCGGTCCACGCCCGGCAGGGTGTCGCCACGCAGTTGCTGCACGCCGCCCAAGGCCGCCTCGGCCGCCTGGCCGGCGCGGGTGCTGGCCAGGCCGGCGGCCTGGGCCATGCGGTCGACCGAGGCGGCGGCGGCCTCCACCTTGTCCAGCGCCGGGCCGATGCCGGCCAGCGCCGGCCCCACCGCGGCCACCGCCGGGCCCAGCTGGGCGCTGGCCTGGGCGGCATGGCGGGCGGTGGTGGCCAGGTCGGCGATGCCGCTGGCCAGTTGGCCGCGCTGTTCGGCCAAGGTCTGCAGCAGCGCCGACACATCGGCCAGGCTGCGCTTGATGGCCGCCTGGTTGTCGTCGCTGAGCAGGGTGTTCAGGCTGCTGGAGGTGCGGTCGACGCTGGCCAGCACCGCAGTGACCACGTTCTCCAGCCGCGCCGACAGGCTGGGCTTGGACCGGATCAGCGGCGGCACGCCGTCGGCCGTGGCCACCAGGGCCGGTGAGCCGGGGCTGCCGCCGCTCAGCTCCACATAGGCGATGCCGGTCAGGCCCTGCGACTTCAGCACCGCCTCGCTGTCCTGCTTGACCGGCGTGCCCTGCACGATCTGCAGGTCCAGCCGCACCTGGCGCGGGTTGTCGGGGTCGATGGCGATGCGCTGCACCTTGCCCACGTCCACGCCCAGGTACTTGACCGGCGCGTCGAGGTTCAGCCCGGCCACCGATTCGGTGAAGATCGACTGGTAGGCGGTGGTCGGCTGGCGGCTGCCCACGCCGGCGGCCAGCCACAGCACGCCGGCCACCAGGGCCGCGCCCAGCAGCAGCACGAAGGCGCCGACGGCGGTGGGGTTCAGCTTGTCTTCCATGCCGTCTCCTGGGCGGGTGGGCTGGGGGCCGGCGCCGCGTGGCGGCGGGCGTCGTCGAAATAGGCGGCCACGGTGGGATGCGGATGGTCGGCCAGCGAGGCCATCGGGCCGATGGCCAGCACCCGGCCCTCGCCCAGCACGGCCACCCGGTCGGGCACCCGCCACAGCAGCTCCAGATCATGGCTGATCAACACGATGGTGGGGCCGAACTGGGTCTGGGTGGCGCGGATCAGCGTGCCGATGCCGGCGGCGCTGGCCGGGTCCAGGCCCGAGGTGGGCTCGTCGAGGATCAGCAGTTCCGGGTCCAGCGCCAGGGCGCGGGCCAGGGCGGCGCGCTTGAGCATGCCGCCGCTCAGCGCATCGGGGTGCTTGCCCACCACGTCGGGCGGCAGGCCGGTCAGCGCCAGCTTCCAGGCGGCGATGCCGTCGACCAGCGCATCGGGCAGCCGACCCTGCAGCCGGCCCTGCTCGCGCAGCGGCAGGCCCACGTTCTCCTGCACCGTCAGCGCGCTGAACAGTCCACCCTTCTGGAACATCACGCCCCAGCGCCGGCGCAGCGCCTGCCAGCTGGCGTCGTCCAGCGTGGCCAGATCGGTGCCGAACACCCGCACCGTGCCCGCCGTGGGCTGCTGCAGGCCGACCATCTCGCGCAGCAGCACCGACTTGCCGCTGCCGCTGCCACCGGCGATCGCCAGGATCTCGCCGCGGCGCACCGTCAGGTCCAGGCCGTCGTGCACCGTCTGGCGGCCGAAGCGGGTGACGATGCCCTGCATCTGCACCACGGCGTCGGCATCGGCCTCAGGCGCGGACGGCGCGGGCATTCAGAGGTCCAGCCAGTTGAAGACCACGGAAAACACCGCATCGACCACGATCACCAGGAAGATCGCCTGCACCACCGCCATCGTCGTCTGCCGACCCACGCTGTCGGCGCTGCCGCGGGTGCGGAAGCCCTGGAAGCAGCCGATCAGCGCGATCACGCCCGCAAACACCAGCGACTTGCCCAGCCCCACCAGCAGGCTGGCGCCACGCAGCTCCACGCCGAAGCGGTCGAGGAACTCATGGAAGCCGATGCCCAGCTGGGTGCGCGCCATCACCATGCCGCCGAACACGCCGGTGATGTCGGCCCACACGGTGAGCAGCGGCAGCGCGATGGCCAGCGCCAGCAGCCGCGGCAGCACCAGCTGCTCCAGCGGCGCGATGCCCAGGGTGCGCATCGCATCGACCTCCTCGGTGACCACCATGGTGCCGATCTGCGCCGCGTAGGACGAGCCGGACCGGCCGGCGATGATGATGGCCGTCATCAGCGGCGCGAACTCGCGCAGCATCGCGTAGCCCACCAGCTCGACGACGAAGATGTTGGCGCCGTAGTGGCGCAGCTGGTCGGCCCCCTGGTAGGCCACCACCACGCCCACCAGAAAGGACATCAGGCCGACGATGGGCAGGGCGGCGAAGCCGCCGATCTGCACATGGTGCAGCACGCTGCGCAGCCGCAGCCGGCGCGGATGGGCCAGCACGCCGGCCGCCGCCAGCGCCACCTGGCCGATGAAGGCCAGCAGCGCCTGGGCCTGGCCCAGCCCGCGCAACGTGGCCAAGCCCAGGCCACGCACCGGGCCTGGCCGCGGTGGCTGGGCCGGCGGCGGCACCTCCGCGGCCACCGCCAGCTGCGCCAGCGCCTGCCAGGGCGCCGACCAGCCCTGCCAGCGGGCCTGTGCGGTCTGACCAGCCAGCCATTGGCGCAGCACCCAGGCCCCGGCGCTGTCGAAGCCTGTCAGGCCGCTGCCATCGATCAGCACGGCGGCGCCGGCGGCCGGCGGCGGGGGCAACCGGCCGGCCAGGCCGACCAGGCCCTGGCGGGTCCACGCGCCGGCCAGCCGCCAGGCGCCGGCGGCATCGGCCTGCAGGCTGGCGGGGACCACGGCGGCAAGCTGGTCGGCAACGGAGGGCTCGGCCATCGTGCCATCCTAGCCCGGCCGGTGGGCGGCGTCCGTCCGCCAGCGCACCGACAGAGGCCGGCACGGGTGCATCGGCCGCCGCGGCGGTGCGCAGAGGCCTGCCATGGCACCATGCCAGCCACACCTGCAACGGACCACCCGACTGACCGCCGCCCTTCCCGCCCCCTCCCCGACCCGTGCCCGCTGGTCCCGCATCGCCTGGCGTGTGACGCTGGTGCTGGCGGCCCTGCCCCTGCTGCTGGTTCTGGCGCTCACCGTGGCCGGCGCCAACTGGGCCCGCGGCCCGATCGCCGACCTGGTGCAGCGCCAGACCGGCCGCGTGCTGCAGATCCAGGGTGATCTGCGCCTGGGCCTGGGCTGGCCGCTGCTGCATGTGCAGGTGCAGGGGCTGCGCTTCGCCAACCCGGCCTGGGCCCGGGAGCCCCAGATGCTGGAGGTCGACCATGCCGACCTGCGGCTGGACCTGCGCGCCCTGCTGCGCGGCCGCCTGGTGCTGCCCACGGTGGCGGTGGGGCAGCCGGTGGTGATGCTGGAGACGGCGGCCGACGGCCGCAAGTCCTGGCTGCTCGACCGCGGCCAGAGCGACGACAGCACCGCCGTGCAGATCGGCACGCTGACGCTGCAGCAGGGCCGCATCGGCTACGACGACAGCCGCCAGCAGACCCGCCTGCGCATGGCAGTGGAGACCGCCGGCCAGCGCGCCGATGCGCCCAGGCCCGGCCCCACCAGCGCGCTGGGCGCGCCCAGTGACGTGCTGTTCACCGCCACCGGCACGCTGGGCGGCCAGCCGCTGCGGGCCAGCGGCCGCGGCGCGTCGGTGCTGGGCCTGCGTGACGAGACCGCGCCCTACCCGCTGCTGCTGGAAGGCCAGCTGGGGCCGACCCACCTGCGCGCCGACGGCCGCATCACCGGGCTGGCGCGGCTGACCGGCGTCGACCTGCAGGTGGCCGTGCGCGGCGGCAGCCTGGCCCAGCTGCTGCCGCTGCTGGGCGTGGCCCTGCCGCAGACCGGCGCCTACGCCACCGCCGGCCGGCTGCGGCGCGACGGCCGCAGCTGGCACTACCAGGGCTTCAGCGGCCAGGTGGGCCGCAGCGACGTGGCCGGCAACCTGACGGTGGTGCTGAGCGGCGCACGGCCGCTGCTGCGCGGCGACATCCGCTCGCGCCTGCTCGACCTGAGCGACCTGGCACCGGTGATCGGCCTGGACCTGGCCACCGGCCGTGCCGTGGTGCAGCCCGACCAGCCGGCACCGTCGGCCGCGGTGGCGAACGCACCGCGCCGGGTGCTGCCCGACCTGCCGTTCCAGACCAACCGCTGGCGGCTGTTCGACGCCGACCTGGCACTGCGGGTGCAGCAGGTGGTGCGGGCTCCGGCGGTGCCGCTGGACCGCGGCACCCTGCGGCTGCGGCTGCAGGACGCGGTGCTGACGCTGGACGACCTGGACATCGGCGCCGCCGGCGGCCAGATCACCGGCCAGCTGGCGCTGGATGCCCGCGCCGATCCGCTGCAGGCCAGCGCCAGGCTGCAGGGCCGCGGCCTGCAGCTGGCCCAGCTGTTTCCGGTGGCCGAGACCGGCCGCGCCAGCATCGGCCGGGTGCACGGCCGCTTCGACCTGCGTGGCCAGGGCGCCTCGGTCGGCCGCCTGCTGGCCACGGCGGATGGCGACCTGCAGGTGGCCGTCGACCCCGGCCGCATCAGCCGGCTGCTGATGGAGGAGATGGGCCTGCATGTGCTGGAGATCCTGCAGCTCAGCCTGACCGGCGACAAGACGGTGGCGCTGCGCTGCGGCCTGGCCGATTTCAGCCTGAAGAACGGCGTGATGACCGCCCGCCACCTGCTGCTGGACACCGCCGTCAGCAGCGTGGCCGGCCAGGGCCACATCGACCTGAACCGCGAGCTGCTGGACCTGACCCTGGTGCCGCGCACCCGCACCACTAGCCTGGTGGCGCTGCGCGGGCCGATCCGCCTGCACGGCCCGCTGGCCGCGCCGCAGGTGCAGCTGGACACGGTGGGCATCGTGGCGCGCAGTGCCGGCGCCATCGCCCTGGGCCTGGTGAATCCGCTGCTGGCCCTGGTGCCGCTGGTGGAGACGGGCAAGGATGTGCCCAGCCCCTGCGCCGGCCTGGTGGCGCAGGCCGGGCTCAGGGCGCCGGCGGCGGCTGCATCGGCCCCAGACCCTCGCGCAGCGCCAGCAGCACCTCGGAGCGGAACTCCCGCCGGTACAGCACCACCAGCACCGCCGCCGTCGCGGCCATGAAGGCCCAGGCCGAAAAGAACCAGGCCACTGCGGCAAAGCTCAGGTAGTAGGCGCGCAGGCCGTCGTTGAAGGTCTCGGCGGCCAGGCCCATCACCCGGCCGGCGCGGTCGGCGAACAACTCGCGCTGGTCATCACCGATGGCGGCGAACTGCTTGGCCTCGGGCGCGGCGCCGACGATGATGGCGCCGAAGCTGTACTGCCGCAGGCTCCAGGTGAAGCGGAAGAAGGCATGCACGAAGATCGCGGCCAACAGCGCCAGCTTCAGGTCGAACACCAGCGCGCTGGTGCGGGCGGCGAACGGGATCTCCTGCACCAGGCCGCTGGCCTTGTCGGTGGCGCCCAATGCCGCCAGCAGGCCGCCGATGATCAGGATGCTGGTGGACGCGAAGAACGACGGGCTGGCCGACAGGCTCTGGGTGACGGCCGAATCGACGATGCGGTTCTCGCGGAAGGTGGCCTGCAGCATCCAGCGCCGCCGCCACTGGTTGGTGGTGGCCAGGATCGACGGCCGCACCTGCGCCCGCTGCCGCGCCCAGTGCGCATAACCCCACCAGCCGCCGAAGAACAGCGCCAGCGCCAGCCAGTCGGGCCAGGGCAGCAGCAGCAGGGGCTTCAACAACGTGTCCATGCTGGGGACTTTAGTCCAGCGGACGCCGCGGAACCGGCTTCGCCGGGCCGCTGGCGGCGCCCCCTTGAGGGGGAGCGCCGCAGGCGCTTCGGGGGTGGGTCACTTCGCCAGGTCGAAGACCAGGACCTCGGCCGCGGTGCCCTTCTCCAGCACCAGCTGCGGCTCGCCTTCCAGGCCGATGGCATCACCCGCCTGCAGCGCCTGGCCGTTGGCGGTGATGCTGCCGCGGGCCACATGCACCCAGGTCTTGCGGCCGGCCGGCAGGGCCAGCGTGGCGGTCTCGTCACCGTCGAACAGACCGGCGCGGATGCTGGCATCGGCGTTGAGCGTCACCGCGCCGTCCACTCCGCCGGGTGCGGCCACCAGGCGCAGCTTGCCGCGCTTGTCGGCCTCGCTGAAGGCCTTCTGCTCGTAGCCGGGCGGCAGGCCGCCGTGGTCGGGCAGGATCCAGATCTGCAGGAAATGGGTGGTGGCGTCCTTGGCATGGTTGAACTCGCTGTGGCGCACGCCGCTGCCGGCCGTCATGCGCTGCACCTCGCCGGGCAGGATGGCCGCGCCATTGCCGATGCTGTCCTGGTGCGCCAGGGCACCGTCGAGCACGTAGCTGACGATCTCCATGTCGCGGTGGCCATGGGTGCCAAAGCCGGTGCCCGGGGCGATGCGGTCCTCGTTGATCACCCGCAGGTTGCCGAAGCCCATGTGCCGCGGGTCGTGGTACTCGGCGAACGAGAAGGTGTGGAAGCTCTTCAACCAGCCGTGGTCGGCATGGCCGCGGTCGGCGCTGCGTCGGATCATCATCATGGTCGGGTCTCCAGGTGGGTGGTCGATGACCCGCATGGTGGCACCGGCAGGGGCGCGATGGCCCCGGCGCGCCTTGAAGCGGGCATTCAAATAAGATGAAGCCACACCGCCGCCATGCCCATGCAAGCCCCCCGCCGCAACGCCCTGACGCCCGATGCCCTGCAGATGATGGACATCATCGCCCGCACCGGCAGCTTTGCCGCCGCCGCGCGTGAACTGGGCCGGGTGCCGTCGGCGCTGACCTACAGCGTGCGCCAGCTGGAGGACGCGCTGGACGTGCTGCTGTTCGACCGCAGTTCGCGCCAGGCCCAGCTCACCGCCGCCGGGCAGGAGCTGCTGGACGAGGGCCGCCGCCTGCTGGCGGAGATGGATGCCGTGGCCAACCGGGTGCGCCGTGTGTCCACCGGCTGGGAGAGCGAGCTGACGGTGGCGGTGGACGACGTGATCTCGCGGCTGACGGTGTTCGAGCTGGTCGAGGGCTTCTACGCCCAGCGCACGCCCGACGGCCAGGCGCCCGGCACCCGGCTGCGGGTGCGCAGCGAGGTGCTGGCCGGGCTGTGGGAGGCGCTGGTCAGCGGCCAGGCCGACCTGGCCATCGGCGCGATGATGAACACGCCGCCGCAGACCGGCATCGAGCTGAAGCCGCTGGGCGAGGTGGAGTTCGTCTTCGCGATGGCGCCGCACCACCCGCTGGCCCAGGTGGGCGAGCCGCTGTCGGATGCCCAGATCCTGGCCCACCGGGCGGTGGCGGTGGCCGATTCGGCGCAGCGGCTGTCGCCGGTGACGGTGAACCTGCTGCCCGGGCAGGATGTGTTCACCGTGCCCAGCATGGGCGCCAAGATCGAGGCGCTGATGCGCTGCCTGGGCGTGGGCTTCGTGCCCGAGCCGCAGGTCCGCGAGGCCCTGCGCCTGGGCCGCCTGGTGGCACGCCGGGTGCAGCGGGCGCGGCAGCCGTCGCTGTTCGGCTACGCCTGGCGCAGCGCCGCCACGCCGCAGCCGCGCAAGGCGCCGCAGGGCCTGGCCCTGCAATGGTGGCTGCAGCAGTTGGACAGCCCGGCCACCCGCCGCGCCCTGCTGGAGCGCCACCTGGGCCTGCCGGCCGAGGCGGTGTGAGCCCGGCCCTGCCCACCGGACGGTTTTCGGCACCGCCGACCGGTCGCTTCGCGCCCTCGCCCACCGGGCCGCTGCATGCCGGCAGCGCGGTGGCCGCGCTGGCCAGCTGGCTGGATGCCCGCGCCCAGGGCGGCCGCTGGCTGGTGCGCATCGAGGATGTCGACACCCCGCGCTGCCAGCCCGGCGCGGCCGAGGTGATCCTGGGCCAGCTGGCCGCGCTGGGCCTGCTGCCGGATGCGCCGCCGCTGTGGCAATCCAGCCGCGGCGCGGCCTACCAGGCGGCGCTGGACCGGCTGCTGGCTGCCGGCCTGGCCTACCCCTGCGGCTGCAGCCGGCGCGACATCGACGCCGCCTGGGCCGCCCAGGGCCGGCCGCACGACCGCTTTGCCGAGCGTGTGTACCCCGGCACCTGCCGCGCCGGCCTGAACGGCAAGCCGGCCCGTGCCACCCGGCTGATGACGGTGGTCGACGGCGCCGGCGTGCAGATCGCCTGGACCGACCGCCGCCTGGGTGCGCAGCAGCAGGATGTGGCCCAGGCGGTGGGCGATTTCATCCTGCACCGCGCCGACGGCCTGTGGGCCTACCAGCTGGCGGTGGTGGTGGACGACGCCGCCCAGGGCGTCACCGACGTGGTGCGCGGCGCTGACCTGGCCGACAACACCGCGCGCCAGATCCACCTGCAGCGCCAGCTGGGCCTGCCCACGCCGCGCCACCTGCACACGCCGCTGGTGCTGGCGCCCGATGGTCACAAGCTCAGCAAGCAGAACGGCGCGGCGCCGCTGGACACCCGCCAGCCGCTGGCCACGCTGCAGGCCGCCGCCGCCGTGCTGGGCCTGCCGGCGCTGCCGGCCACCAGCGTGACCGACTGGCTGGCCGCCGCCACCCGCGCCTGGGCAGCGGCCTGGCCGCTGCAGCCGGCCGTGCACGGCACGGTGGCATGATGCGGCCCCTCCCTCCCCGTTGAATTGGACCCGACATGAGCTCCCCCGCCCCCGGCCTGCTGATCGAAGACACCGTGCCGGGCACCGGCGCCGAAGCCGTTGCCGGCCAGCCGGTCACCGTGCACTACACCGGCTGGCTGCACGACCCGGCCGCGCCCAACGGCCGCGGCCAGAAGTTCGACAGCAGCAAGGACCGTGGCGAGCCCTTCGAGTTCGACCTGGGCGCCGGCCGGGTGATCCAGGGCTGGGACCAGGGCGTGCAGGGCATGAAGGTGGGCGGCACCCGGGTGCTGACCATCCCGCCCGAGCTGGGCTACGGCGCCCGCGGCGCCGGCGGCGTGATTCCGCCGAACGCCACGCTGGTCTTCGAGGTGGAACTGCTGGCCGAGCCCGAGCGCGTGCCGCTGCAGTACGACGACGTGGTCGAAGGCAGCGGCGCCGAGGCGGTGGCCGGCCAGCGCGTCAGCGTGCACTACACCGGCTGGCTGTTCGACCCGTCCCAACCCGATGGCCGCGGCAGGAAGTTCGACAGCAGCAAGGACCGCGGCCAGCCCTTCCGCTTCCACCTGGGCGGCGGCGAAGTCATCCGCGGCTGGGACGACGGCGTGCAGGGCATGAAGGTCGGCGGCACCCGCATCCTGGTGATCCCGCCGGAGCTGGGCTACGGCCCGCGCGGCGCCGGCGGCGTGATCCCGCCGAACGCCACGCTGCTGTTCGAAGTGGACCTGCTGGGCGTCTGACGCCGCAACGGGCGCGGCTGCATGACCGACGCCCCGATCGAACTGGTGCCGCCCGACCCGCGCTGGCCGGCGCTGTTCGCCGCCGAGCAGGGGACCATCGCAGCCGCATTGGCGCCCTGGCTGGTGGGCGCGCCCGAGCACATCGGCAGCACCGCGGTGCCCGGGCTCGCGGCCAAGCCGGTGATCGACATCATGGCGCCGGTGGCCTCGCTGGAGGCCGCGCGGCCGGCCATCGCCGCAGCGGCCGCGCTGCAGTACCTGCACGCGCCCTACCAGGCCGAGGTGATGCACTGGTTCTGCAAGCCCAGCCCGCAGCACCGTACCCACCACCTGCACCTGGTGCCGCTGGGCAGCCCGCTGTGGCAGGCCCGGCTGGCCTTCCGCGATGCGCTGCGCGCCGACCCTTCGCTGCGCGATGCCTACGTGGCCTTGAAACAGTCGCTGGCCATCACCCACCGGCATGACCGCGATGCCTACACCGCGGCCAAGGGGCCGTTCATCGCCCAGGTGATCGCCCGGGCGGCGGGCGGGCCGCGCTAAACTGCGCGTCCAACGGTCGGCAGTTCACCCAGGCGTTGCCGCGCGGTCCTCCGCGAGCTCAACCTGCCATCCCCCATCCACAGCCCCTCGCATCCCCTGCGTGCGACAGGCTGGAAGTCGGCAACCACCAGCGCCCCGTCACCGGGGTCCCAGTCGTGCGTGTGGAGTGCAGGCCGTGCCCCGTTCCCCGCTGTCCTTCGTCGTGCCCGACGCGTCCTTGTTCGCCAAGGCGCTGGGCCAGTCCCTGAAAACCCGCCACGCCGCCGGCAGCCCGCCGCCCGGCCATGTGGAACTGCTGAACCTGGTGGCCCGCGCCCTGGGCCACCGCAACCTGCAGAGCCTGCAGGCGGCGGCCCAGGCGGCACCACTGCCGCCGCCGGTGCTGGCCACCGAAGACCGGCCGCCGCCGGCGAAGCTGACCGACAACGCCCGCAAGGCGCTGGGCCAGTTCGACAGCCGCGGCCGGCTGCTGCGCTGGCCGGTGAAGTACAGCGTGCAGACGCTGGCGATGTGGGTGCTGTGGACGCTGTTCGACGGCCGCCGCGTCTACACCGAGGCCGAGGTCAACCAGATCCTGAAGGCCGCCAATGCCTTCGGCGACCATGCCACGCTGCGGCGCGAGCTGATCAACCACCGGCTGATGGCCCGCAAGAGCGATTGCAGCGAGTACCGCAAGCTGCCCGCCCGCCCCGACCCCGAGGCCCGCGCGCTGCTGCAGGCCTGGCGGCTGCAGCGGCGCACCCCCACCGGCGAGCGGGTGGAGCGCGATGACAGCCCGCGGCGGCGGGCGGCGGCACGCGCGGCAGCTGCCGCGCCCTGAAGTTCAGACTTTCAGGAAATGCTGCCGGTAGTGCAGCAGCTCGTCGATCGACTCATGGATGTCGGCCAGCGCGGTGTGGGCCTGGGCCTTCTTGAAACCGTTCAGCACGGCCGGGTTCCAGCGCTTGGCCAGCTCCTTCAGCGTGCTGACGTCCAGGTTGCGGTAGTGGAAGAAGTCTTCCAGCTTCGCCATGTCCTTGGCCAGGAAGCGCCGGTCCTGGCAGATCGAGTTGCCGCACATCGGGCTCTTGCCCTTGGGCACGTACTGCTTCAACCAGTCGATGACCGCGGCCTCGGCCGCGGCTTCGTCCACCGTGCTGGCGCGCACCCGGTCGATCAGGCCGCTCTTGCCATGGGTGCCCTTGTTCCAGGCGTCCATGCCGTCGAGCACGGCGTCGCTCTGGTGGATGGCGAACACCGGGCCTTCGACCCGGATGGCCAGCGTGGGGTCGGTCACCACAACCGCGATCTCGATGATGCGGTCGGTGAACGGCGACAGGCCGGTCATTTCCAGGTCGATCCAGACCAGGTTCTGGTCGCTGGGCTGCAGGGTGGTGGGGGCGGTGGCGTCGTTCATCTGGACATTGTCGCCGGCCCTGCCAGCCCTGGGCAGCCACAGCGACAATGCAGGCCATGCCGTCCCTGCCCATCACGATCCTGTTCGCCGCTGCCCTGCTGGGCGGCCTGCTCGTCAAGTTCTGGCTGGCCACGCGCCAGATGCGCCATGTCGCCGCCCACCGCGGTGCGGTGCCGGCGGCCTTCGCCGCCACCGTCAGCCTGGCAGCCCACCAGCGCGCGGCCGACTACACCCTGGCCAAGGGCCGGCTGGGCCTGTTGAGCACCGCATTCGGCACCGCCGTCGTGCTGGGCTGGACGCTGCTGGGCGGGCTGGACCTGCTGAACACCTGGCTGCTGGCCACGGTGCAGCCGGCCTGGGGCAACATGGGCTACCAGCTGGCGCTGCTGGTCGGCTTCACGCTGGTGAGCACGCTGCTCGATCTGCCGTTCGAGCTCTACAGCACCTTCCGGCTGGAGCAGCGTTTCGGCTTCAACCGCACCACGCCCAAGCTGTTCATCGCCGACCTGCTGAAGAACACGCTGGTCGGCGCGCTGATCGGCCTGCCATTGGCTGCCCTGGTGCTGTGGATCATGGGCGCCACCGGCGGCCTGTGGTGGCTCTGGGCCTGGGGCGCCTGGGTGGGCTTCAACCTGTTGATCATGGTGGTGTATCCCACGCTGATCGCGCCGATCTTCAACAAGTTCGAGCCGCTGGCCGACGAGGGCCTCAAGGCCCGGGTGCAGGCGCTGATGCAGCGCTGCGGCTTTGCCGCCAAGGGGCTGTTCGTGATGGACGGCAGCCGCCGTTCGGCCCATGGCAATGCCTATTTCACCGGCCTGGGCGCGGCCAAGCGGGTGGTGTTCTACGACACCCTGCTGGCCAAGCTGAACCCCGGCGAGGTGGAGGCGGTGCTGGCCCATGAGCTGGGCCACTTCAAGCACAGGCACATCACCCAGCGCATCGTGATGGTGTTCGGCATCAGCCTGGCCGCACTGGCGCTGCTGGGCTGGCTGGCGCAGCAGCCGGGCTTCTACACCGGGCTGGGCGTGCTGCCCAACATCGGGCCGAACGCGGGGGCGCCCAACGATGCGCTGGCGCTGCTGCTGTTCATGCTGGCGCTGCCGGTGTTCAGCTTCTTCGTCTCGCCGCTGGCGGCGCAGCTGTCGCGCCAGCATGAGTTCCAGGCCGATGCCTATGCCTGCGCCCAGGCCAGTGGCGCCGACCTGGCCAGTGCCCTGCTGAAGCTGCACGAGGACAACGCCGCCACGCTGACGCCCGACCCGGTCTACGTGCGCTTCTACTACTCGCACCCGCCGGCCAGCGAGCGGCTGGCCGCGCTGGCGCTGCGCAGCGCATGAGCCCCGCCCGGTCGCCCGAAGGGGCTCATTCCCGCTCGGCGGGACGGGCCGCAGGCCCCAGGGTGCACCAATGAGCGACGCCAACGGTCTTGTGGTGGCTGCCCACGGGCGGCATTGCATGGTCGAAGCCGCCGATGGCACCCGCCTGCTGTGCCACGGCCGCGGCAAGAAGAGCGAGGTGGTGGTCGGCGACCGCGTGCATTGGCAACCGGCCGGTGACGAAGGCGTGATCGACAAGGTGGCAGCGCGCCGCAACCTGCTGTTCCGCCAGGACGAGTGGAAGACCAAGTCCTTCGCCGCCAACCTCGACCAGCTGCTGGTGCTGGTGGCGGTGGAGCCGATGTATGCCGAGACCCAGCTGGCGCGCGCGCTGATCGCTGCGGAGTCGGCCGGCATCCCCACCACCATCGTGCTGAACAAGACCGACCTGCCCACGCTGCCCGCCGCACGCGAGCGGCTGGCGCCCTATGCCGCGATGGGCGTGGCGGTGCTGGAGCTGTCGCTCAAGCAGCAGGGTGATGCCGCTCGGGCCGCGCTGGCGCCGCTGCTCGATGGCAAGGCCACCCTGGTGCTGGGCCCCAGCGGCATGGGCAAGAGCACGCTGATCAACTTGATGGTGCCGGCCGCCGCCGCCCAGGTGGGCGAGATCAGCAAGGCGCTGAATGCCGGCCGCCACACCACCACCAGCACCAGCTGGTACTGGCTGGACGACGCCCGCCGCAGCGCGCTGATCGATTCACCCGGCTTCCAGGAATTCGGCCTGCGCCAGCTGCAGGCCACCGACCTGGTCGGCCTGATGCCCGACCTGCGGGCCCATGCCGATGCCTGCCGCTTCTACAACTGCAGCCACCTGCACGAGCCGGGCTGCGGCGTGCGCGCCGCGGTCGATGCCGGCGCGATCCATCCGTCGCGCTACCGCATCTACGGCGAGCTGCGCGCCGAGCTGTCGCAGACGCGGTACTGAGGACGTTCGATCCCACGGCCTCGCAGAGCGAGGCCGGTTCGCCAGGCACAAACGGTCCTCAGGACCGTTTGTGTCCGGGCTCACCCAACCAGGTTGGCCAGCGTCAGCAGCGCCACCAGCAGCATCCACAGCACCACCGACCGCCAGACCAGGCCGACCACGCTGCGCAGGTGGGCGATCTGCGGTGGATCGCCGGCGGTGGAGCCGTCGGCGGCCGGGTCTTCGGTGGGGCCGCCGGTGAAGGTGCGCGAGCGGTCGGGCGTGACGCCCGGCGCGGCGCTGCCGCCCAGCTGCACACCCACCGCACCGGCGGCCGAGGCCAGGATCACGCCTTCGTTGGCATGCTTCCACAGCGCGGCATCGCGCCGCCAGGCGTTGATGGCTTCCTCGAAGTTGCCCACCACTGCGAAGCCGAAAGCGGTCAAGCGTGCCGGCACATGGTCGATCAGCGCGAACATCCGCTGGCTCACCGCCATCAGCTGCTGGTTGGCCGGCACGCCCAGTGCCTTGCTGGGAAACGTCCAGTACCTGGCGGCGAACTCGGCCATGCGGTAGAGCACCGCGCCCAGCGGCCCCAGGCCCAGGGTGGAGAACAGCACGAACCAGAAGAACACGCCGAACACATGGCGGTGGGCGGCCAGCAGCGCATGCTCGATCACATGGCGCAGCAGCTCGGTGCGCGGCAGCTCGCTGGCGTCCAGGTGGCGCCATTCGGCCAGCAGGCGGCGGGCCTCGGCCTCGTCGCCGCGGTCCAGCGCGTCGCGGATGTCGGTGTAGTAGTGGCTGAACTGGCGGAAGCCCAGCGTCAGGTAGAGCACGCCCACGTCGAACAGCAGGGCCAGCAGCAGGCTCCAGTGGGCGATGGTCAGGTAGACGGCGCCCAGCAGCACGCCCGGCGCCAACACCGACACGCCCCACACCACCCAGGCATGGTGCTCGCGGCCGGCGTCGAAGTTGCGGCCGGTCCAGCCCACCCAGGACACCAGCAGGTGGTGCACCCAGTTGTCACGCGGCAGCGGCTTGAACTGCTCGATGACCAGGGCCAGCAGGACGGCGAAGAAACTCATTGCGGTCGATGATACCCAGCGGCCCGGCCGCTCACGGCTGCGCCAGGAAGCCGTACAGGTTGCGCAGCATGGCCGCGGTGGCGCCCCAGATGAAGTAGCTGCCTGGCTGGGCCGCCGGCCAGGGCATCGACAGGAACTGCCGGGTGATGCCGCCGCCGGCATCCCAGCGGTGGCGGCGGTGGTGGGCCGGCGTCATCAGGAACTGCAGCGGCACCTCGAAGGCCTCGTCCACCTCGCCGGTGTCGATGCGCAGGTCGAACGGCGGCTGCACCAGGCCCACCACCGGCGTGACGACGAAGCCGGTGACGGTGGTGTAGACCGGCAGCCGGCCGAGCACCTCGACATGCTGGCGGGCCAGGCCGACTTCCTCTTCCGTCTCGCGCAGCGCGGTGGCCACGGCGTCGGCATCGTGCGCCTCCATCTTGCCGCCGGGGAAGCTGATCTGCCCGGCATGGCTGCGCAGGTGGGCGGTGCGGCGGGTCAGCAGCACCTGCAGGCCGGCGTCGCGCTGCACCAGCGGCACCAGCACCGAGGCCTGGGCCGTGGGCCCGGACGGGTTGAAGCGCGCGCCGTCACCCGGGATCTCGGGCTGCCAGGCCGGCGGCGCTGCAAAGCGCTGGCGCAGGGCCTGCGCGTGCAGCCTGTCCACGGGCACCGGCGGCAGGTGGTCGTCCACGCCGGCCACGGGGATCGCCTGCGGATCGGTGATGCGGGGGACGGCGCTGGTCATGGCGTGATTGTCAGGGCTGGAAACGAACAAGCCGCCCGGAGGCGGCTTGTGGTTGCTGCGGCTTGCGGGGCGCACCGACGGCCTCGCAGAGCTCGGCCGCTTCGCCAGGCACAAACCGTCCTCAGGACGGTTTGCGTCCGGGCTCAGCCGAGCTTCTCTTTGATCCGGGCCGACTTGCCCGAGCGCTGGCGCAGGTAGTACAGCTTGGCGCGGCGCACATCGCCGCGGCGCTTGACTTCGATGGTCGAGATCAGCGGGCTGTAGAGCTGGAAGGTGCGCTCGACGCCTTCGCCGCTGGAGATCTTGCGAACGATGAAGCTGCTGTTGAGGCCGCGGTTGCGCTTGGCGATCACCACGCCTTCGTAGGCCTGCACGCGCTTGCGCGTGCCTTCGACGACGTTGACGCTGACGATCACCGTGTCGCCGGGGGCGAAGGCGGGGATCGTCTTGTTCAGGCGAGTGATCTCTTCCTGTTCGAGGGTGCGGATCAGGTCCACTGGTTTCTCCTGGGCGTTCATGCCGGCGCGCTCTCGACACCCGGTTGGTGCCGACGTTGTAGCCCGGTAGAGGATCGCAAAGCCGATGATTATAGCGCGCCGGGCGCTGTGTTTGGCTGGTCCGGCTGTGCGGCCTCTGCCACGGCCCGTTCGTCGGCCTTGGACAAGCGGCCCGCTGCCCGAGCCGCGGCAATCAGATCAGGCCGGCGGCGCTGGGTGATGGCCAGCTGCTGGTCGCGCCGCCAGCGGGCGATCTGGGCATGGTGGCCGCTCAGCAGCACCGGCGGCACCGGCAACGTGGCGCCATCGGCGGTGGCCAGCAGCTCGGGCCGGCTGTAGTGCGGGCAGTCCAGCAGGCCGTCGGCGGAGAAGCTGTCCTGCTCGTGCGATTCGGTCGTCAGCACCCCGGGCTGCAGCCGCGCGATGGCGTCCAGCAGGGCCAGCGCCGGCAGCTCGCCGCCGGACAGCACGAAGTCGCCCAGGCTCAGCTCCAGCGTCACATGGCGGTCCAGCACGCGCTGGTCGATGCCCTCGTAGCGGCCGCACAGCAGCACCGCGCCGGGCGCGTCGGCCGCAGCCATCTGGCGCACCAGGGCCTGGGTGATCGGCGCGCCGGTGGGTGTGAAGTGGATGACCGGCGCGGCCGGCACCTGCGCCGCAGCACGCGCGGCCTGCACCGCGGCCAGTGCCCGCTCCAGCGGCTCGGCCAGCATCACCATGCCGGGGCCGCCGCCGAACGGCCGGTCATCGACGCGGCGGTAGGTGTCGGTGGCGAAGTCGCGCAGCAGCCACAGCTGCACGGCGACCTGGCCACGCTCGAAGGCCCGGCGGGTGATGCCCTGGCTGAGGTGGGGCCCGAACAGGTCGGGGAACAGCGTGACGATGTCGAAGCGCATGCGGCGCTGGGCGGATCAGTAGTCCAGGCCCCAGTCGACGGTGATGCGCTGGTCGGCCAGGCTGACGGCGTCGATGTAGGCCGCCACGAACGGGATCAGCCGCTCCGCCGCCTCGGGCGAGGCATCCGGCGCCGCATCGGGGCGGTGGACCCGCAGCACGCTGTGCGCGCCGGTGTCGATCAGGCCGGTCACCGTGCCCAGGGCGTCGCCCTCGCGGTTGACCACGGCCAGACCGATCAGGTCGATCCAGTAGAACTCGCCGTCGCCGGCGGTGGGGAAGCTGCTGCGCGCGATGAAGATGCGCGCGCCCTTCATCGCCTCGGCGGCGTTGCGGTCGGGCAGCTCCTGCGCGGTGGCCACCACCGCATCGCCCTGCTCCTTGCTGTGCGTGATGCGCAGCAGGGCCGGATAGGCCGCAGCCGCCGGCTTGGGGCCGGCAACGGGCGCTTCCGGCGGGCGGATGAACCAGCGGCGCGATGAAAACAGCGCCTGCGGGTCCTTGCTGAAGGGCTGCACGCGGATGCCGCCCTTGATGCCCCAGGCACCGAGCACCCGGCCGACCTCGATGGCGTCGTCGGGGAACGGGGGGTCATCGAACCCGCCGGGCGCAGGCAACGTCATGGCGACGGGGCGCGCGGGGCGGGTTCAGCCGGCAGCCAGATCAGGCAGCGGCGGGGGCGGCCGGGGCCACCTGGGCCTTGGCGGCGTCGCTCACCAGGCGCTTGACGGTGGGCGACATCTGCGCGCCCACGCCGGTCCAGTAGGTGACGCGGTCGAGTGCCACGCGCAGCGGCTGCTCGGCACCGGCGGCCATCGGGTTGTAGAAACCCAGGCGCTCGAGGTAGCGGCCGTCGCGGCGCTCGCGCGAGTCGGCGACCACGATGTTGTAGAACGGGCGCTTCTTGGCGCCGCCGCGGGCAAGTCGAATGACGACCATGTTGATCTTCCGAAAGAATCTGGGCGACAGGCCGGCCAAGGAGACACGCGAGGCTGGACCATCAAATCACCACCGGGGCACGGCTGCCGGGCTGAAAAGCCCCGCAGAAGACGCTGGCGGCACAGGGATCGGCGTCGTAGATACGCAGGTGCAGCCAATTGATCTGCCGCACCCACCGTCGCCGAAAACCGCGCATTATAAACTGAGGCACGCCGCCTGCCGCGGCTGAAATTTGCCAACATGACCGCACCCGCCCTGCTCATCCGCCCCAGCACCCCGGCCGACCTGCCCGCCATCACCGCCATCTATGCCCAGGCCGTGCTGCACGGCACCGGCACCTTCGAGCTCGAGCCGCCCGACCTGCCCGAGATGAACCGCCGCCGCGACGACGTGCTGTCCAAGGGCCTGCCCTGGCTGGTGGCGCAGGAACGCGGCAGCGCCGACAGCCCGGTGCTGGGCTATGCCTATGCCAACCACTTCCGCCCGCGCAAGGCCTACCGCTTCTGCCTGGAAGACTCGATCTACCTGCACCCCGACGCACGCGGCCGCGGCGTGGGCAAGCTGCTGCTGGCCGAACTGGTGGCCCGCTGCGAGGCTGCCGGTGCGCGCCAGATGCTGGCGGTGATCGGCGATGCCGAGAACGCCGGCTCGATCGGCGTGCATGCGGCGCTGGGCTTCACCCACACCGGCGTGCTCAAGGCCAGCGGCTGGAAGTTCGACCGCTGGCTGGACGTGGTGCTGATGCAGCGCAGCCTGGGCACCGGCGCCACCACGCCGGGCACCGACTGATGGCCGGGATTGCCATGCCTGACCGTGCTGCGGGCTCCACCGCCGCGACCAAGTCCAAATCCAAGACCCTGGCCACCTGGCTGGCGCTGCTGGGCGGGCTGCTCGGCGCGCACCGCTTCTACCTGCACGGCTGGCGCGATGTGCTGGGCTGGCTGCATGCGCTGGGGTCGCTCATCGGCCTGGTGGGCGTGGTCCGCATGCTGAACCTGGGCCAGGACGACCATGCCGCCTGGCTGCTGATCCCGCTGTTCGGCGCGATGGTGGTGGTGGCCATGCTGTCGACCATCGTGCTGGGCCTGACGCCCGACGAGCGCTGGGCCGAGCGCCGCGGCCAGCCGCTGCAGGACACCCGCTGGGCGCCGGTGATCGCGGTGGTGATCGCGCTGCTGGTGGGCGGCGCGGCGCTGATGGGCACGCTGGCGTTTGCCGGCCAGATGTTCTTCGAGTACCAGAAACTCAGCGCCTGAGGCCGCTGCACGGTGGCGCACACTTGGCACTGCCACCGTTGCCAACAGGCCCACCATGCAGATCCAGTTCCTCGGCGCCGCCGATGCGGTCACCGGCTCCCGCCACCTCGTCACGCTGGGCGACCAGCGCATCCTGCTCGACTGCGGCCTGTTCCAGGGCTGGAAGGTGCTGCGCGAGCGCAACTGGGCGCCGCTGGGCGTGGCGCCGCACACGCTGGACGCGGTGGTGCTCAGCCATGCCCACCTCGACCACAGCGGCTTCCTGCCGGGCCTGGTGAAGGCCGGTTTCCGCGGCCCGGTCTACGCCAGCCCGGCCACCTGCGACCTGGCCCGGGTGCTGCTGCTCGACAGCGCCCACCTGCAGGAGGAAGACGCCCGCCGCGCCAACCGGCAGGGCTTCTCGCGCCATGCCAAGGCACTGCCGCTCTACACCAAGGCCGATGCGAAGCGGGCCATCGCCCAGCTGGTGCCGCTGGCGCCGGGCCGGCTGCGCCGGGTGGGCGATGTGGATGTGGCGCTGACCCCGGTGGGCCACCTGCTGGGCGCCTGCGCCGTCACGCTGCGCAGCGGCAGCGAATCCCTGGGCTTCTCGGGCGATCTGGGCCGCAGCGGCGACATCCTGATGCCGCCGCCGCAGCCGCTGGGCGCGGTGGATGTGCTGCTGGTCGAGTCCACCTACGGCAACCGCCTGCACCCCACCGATGACGACACGCCGCAGCGGCTGGCGCAGATCGTGCGCGACACCGTGGCCCGCGGCGGCAGCGTGCTGCTGCCCACCTTTGCCGTCGGCCGGGCGCAGGCGCTGATGGCGGTGCTGCAGCGGCTGAAGCGGGCCGGCGAGATCCCGGCGCAGCTGCCGATCTTCCTGGACAGCCCGATGGCCATCGAGGCCACCGCGCTCTACACCCGCCACCGCCGCCTGCTGCGCCTGCCGGCGCGCGAGGTGGCCCAGCTGTGCGATGGCGTGCGCATGGTGGCCACCGCAGCGCAATCACAGCGGCTGGCAGCGGCACGCATGCCGGCCATCATCCTGTCGGCCAGCGGCATGGCCACCGGCGGGCGGGTGCTGCACCACCTGGCCCACCTGGCGCCCGATCCGCGCCACCACATCGTCTTCGCCGGCTTCCAGGTCGGCGGCAGCCGCGGTGCCCACCTGGTGGCCGGCGCCAGCGAGGTGAAGATCCACGGCGCCATGGTGCCGGTGCGGGCCACGGTGAGCCAACTCGAAGGCTTCTCCGGCCATGCCGATGCCGACGGGCTGATGGCCTGGCTGCGCCAGCTGCCGGCCGCACCGCGCCAGACCTACGTGGTGCACGGCGAGCCCGATGCCGCCGATGCGCTGCGCGCGCGCATCCAGAACCAGCTGGGCTGGGCCGTGCGGGTGCCGCAGCACCAGGAAGCCGTGACACCGTGATGCGGCAGGCATGACGCTGCCCGACAACAGCCTGCTGCTGGGCCTGGCGGTGGCGCTGGGCAGCGGCCTGCTGATCGGCCTGGAGCGCGAACGCCGCAAGGGCGACGGCCCGACCCGGCGCGCCGCCGGCATCCGCAGCTTTGCGCTGGTGGCACTGGCCGGTGCAGTGGCCCAGGCGCTGGGCCAGCCGGCCCTGGTGGCTGCCGGCGCGGCGGCGGTGGTGCTGCTGGCCGGCCTGGCCTATGGCTTCGACCGCTGGCGCGCCAGCGTCTTGCCCAACACCCCCCAGCCCGATGCGGCCGACCCCGGCATGACCACCGAGCTGGCGCTGGTGGTGACCTACTTCATCGGCGTGCTGGCACTGCCGCAGCCGGCCCTCGCCGCTGGCTGCGCCGCCGCGGTGGCCGTGCTGCTGGCCGCCCGCGGCCCCCTGCACCGCGTGGCCACCCGGCTGCTGAGTGCGCAGGAGCTGCACGACGGCCTGCTGCTGGCCGCCCTGGGCCTGGTGCTGCTGCCACTGGTGCCGCAGCAGCCGGTGCCCTGGCTGGCCGGGCTGCAGCCCAGCGTGCTGGCCGGTCTGGTGCTGCTGATCCTGCTGCTGCAGGCCGCCGGCCACATGGCGCTGCGCTGGGCCGGGCCGGGCATCGGCCTGCCGCTGTCGGGGCTGCTGGGCGGCTTCGTCTCCAGCACCGCCACGGTGGCCGCCATGGGCAGCCGCCTGCGGGCCGAGCCGGCGCTGGCCGGGCCCTGCACCGCCGCGGCGGTGCTGTCCACCGGCGCCACCTGGCTGCAGGCGCTGCTGATGCTGTGGGCGGTGGCGCCGGCACTGGCGCTGCAGCTCACGCCCGCGCTGCTGGCGGCGGCGGCGGTGGCCATGGCGGTGGGCGGCGGCCTGGCCTGGCGCGGACGCCAGGATCCGGCGCTGGCCGTGCCCCTGCCGCCGGGCGGCGGCGCGCTGCAGATCCGCCAGGCGTTGACCGTGGCCGCCATGCTGACCGCGGTGACGCTGGTGGTGACGCAGGCCGACCGGTGGTTCGGCCAGGCCGGCACGCTGGCCAGCGTGGCGCTGGCCGGCCTGGCCGATGCCCATGCGGGCGTGACCGCCGTGGCCGCGCTGCAGGCCCAGGGCCGCATCAGCGCGGCTGGCGCCGGCACGGCGGTGCTGGCAGCGATCGGGGCCAATGGCATCACCCGCACCGCCGTGGCCTGGACCACGGGGGGCCGGCGCTACGCGCTGTGGGTGGCGCTGGGCCTGGTGCCTGCGCTGGTGGCGGCAGCCTCGCTGGTGGCCTGGTCGGCACCGGGCTGAGCGCTTGCGACCCCTACTGGAATTCGCCCTCGCGCAGCCACTTGGTGGCGACCCATTTCTCGCCCGCCAGCACCGGCGATCCACCGTGCAGGCTGCGGGTGACGGGGTGGGGCCGGTCGTAGCTGAAGAACACCGCATTGCCCTTGATCGGTGCCACTTCCAGCTGCACGTCGGGGAACACCGTGCCGCCGCCCTGCTGCGGCGTGTTCAGGTACATCACGATGGTGCCCACCCGCTGGCCGCCGCGGCGCAGCACCGCGGCCATGCCGGGCTGGGCGGGGTCGAAGTAGTCGTGGTGCGGCTTGTACTCGGCGCCGGGCCGGTAGTGCAGCACCTGCAGGCCTTCGCCGTTGACCAGCGGCCAGTTCACCAGGGCGGCGATGCGGGCCTCGATGGTCTGGCAGATCGGCAGCTCGCCACGGCCGAAGAACATGCCATCGCTGGTGCGCGAGGCATTCACCTCGTTGCCGCCGGTCTCGTTGACCACCGTCTCCGAGCGCGCCATGCGCGGCGCGGCGGCGGCCACCAGCGCATCACATTCGTCGTCGGACAGCAGACCGCCGAAGACCACCACCCGCGGGTGCTGCATGGCCAGCAGCACCTTCACGTCACGGTCATGCGCCCACAGCGTGCTGGGGGATCCGGCCAGCGCCGGCTCGGGCACCCGCACCGGCGGCGGCAGGGCCTGCGCCACCGCCTGGCCGGGCGGCTGGCCGCCGAGGAAGGTCTGCAGGGTGTGGGTCAGCGCATCCAGCGCGATCTCTTCATCCCAGCCGCTGCTGCGCATGGCAGCCAGCACGGCATCGGGTCGGCAGCCGGCCTGGGCCTGTTCGATGATCCACTGGCGCAGCTCGGGCGTGACGGTTTGCGGCGATGTCATGCCCCGTGATTCTGGCAGCGTCGCCGCCGCGGCCCAAGCCGTGACCGCCCGGGTCAGGCGGCAGCGCGGCGGCGGAAGACCAGCCGGTCGGCCGACGAGGCGGCCTTGTCGAAGGCATAGCCGTCGGCATCGAAGCCCTGCAGCGCCTTGACGCTGCGTGCCCGGTGCAAGATGGCCCAGCGCGCCATCGCGCCGCGGGCCCGCTTGGCGAAGAAGCTGATGATCTTGTACTGGCCGCCGCCCTGGCCATCGTCCTTCCAGTCCTCGAAGACGCAGTCGACCACGCGGGCGGCCAGGGCCGGGCGGTCGGCGACCTTGAAGTATTCCTGCGAGGCCAGGTTGACGATGAGCGGGTGCTTGTCGTCGGCCAGGCGCTGGTTCAGGTAGCCGGCCACGGTGTCGCCCCAGAAGGCGTAGAGGTCCTTGCCCTGCGGCGTGGCATGGCGGGTGCCCATCTCCAGCCGGTAGGGCTGCAGCCGGTCGAGCGGGCGCAGCGCGCCGTACAGGCCGCTGAGGATGACGACATGGTCCTGCGCCCAGGCCAGGTCAGCGGCCTTCAGGCTGCGCACGTCCAGGCCGTCGTAGACATCGCCGTTGAAGGCCAGCACCGCCGGGCGGCTGTTGCGGTCGTCGTGCTGCGGCACCCAGGCGGCGTAGCGGGCAGCGTTCAGCGTGGCCAGGTCATCCGACAGGTCCATCAGCGCGGCCACCTGCTGTGCCGGCAGCGGCTTGAGGGTGTCGATCAGCGCGCTGGCCTGGGGCAGGAACAGCGGCTCGGTGGCACGCTGGCGCACGCCGCGCGGGAGCGGGCGGTCGTAGTCCAGGCTCTTGGCGGGGGACAGCAGGAACAGCATGGCGGCGGCGCTCTCTCGGGTCAGTCGTCATCCAGCGGCTGGCGACCGGCCAGGCCGGGCACAGCGCCCATCGCGGCCATCCAGGTGCGGTGGGGGATGTGGGTCTGCAGGCGCTGCACGGCGCACTGCATCAGGGCCGGGGGCAGGGTGTGGCCCACGCCGCTGGCGATGTCGATGGTGGCGTCGCCCTGCAGCGCGGCCAGCCGCTCCATGGCCAGGCGCGACTGGGCGGCGGGGATCACCGTGTCGGTGGCACCGTGGAAGAAGTGCAGCGTGGTGTGGGCCAGGGGCACCGTGGGCAGCGCGGCATAGCGGCCGGCGAAGCTGAGCACGCGGCCGGCCAGGCCGTCGTGCAGCTGGGCCAGTTCGAGTGCCAGGATGGCGCCCTGCGAGAAGCCCACCAGCGCGGTGGCCGCCGGGCCCACACCGCTGGCCTGCTGGGCGGCGCGCACCCAGTCGGCCAGGCGCGGCAGCACCGCGGCCACGCGGGCGGGGCGGGTGTCTTCGGTGACGCCGTCCAGGCTGAACCACTGGCGTCCCGCCAGGCCGCTGTCCACCGGCTCGAAGCCCTGCGGCGCCAGCAGCGCGGCCTGCGGAAACGCCGCCTGCAGCGTGCGCGCCAGCGGCGCCATGTCGGCCGCGCTGGCGCCCCAGCCGTGCAGCAGCAGCATCAGCTGCTCGGGCTGGCCGCTGGCGGGCAGCCACTGCAGGGTGTCGGGCATCAGGGGAGCGGCGTCGGCGGCAGACATGGCGCGCATTCTCGGCGAGCGGCCGGCGGGCGGCTGGCGGTCAGTGGAAATCCCGGCTCTTGCTGACCAGACCCTGCAGCAGACCGGAATGGTCGACCAGGCGCCGGGCGACCAGGTGCTGCACGGCATCGGGGCCTTCGCGGTCGCGTTGCCAGACGCCATAGACGGTGAGCAGCGTGGCCGCCAGCAGCGGCTGGCGCTGGGCCTCGGCCACCGTGGGCCAGACGATCACGTTGACCGCGCCGGTCT
This sequence comes from Pseudaquabacterium pictum, assembly GCF_005403045.1. Classification (GTDB taxonomy): domain Bacteria; phylum Pseudomonadota; class Gammaproteobacteria; order Burkholderiales; family Burkholderiaceae_C; genus Pseudaquabacterium; species Pseudaquabacterium pictum. The sequence goes on along the minus strand of NZ_BJCL01000003.1, from coordinate 311,517 downwards.
CGTCCTCCAGGGTGACGAAGACCACGCCCTTGGCCGTCTCGGGCCGCTGGCGGTGGGTGACCAGGCCCGAGGCCCGCACCAGCTGGCCATGGCGGCTGAGGGCCAGCACCGCGGCGGGCTGCACCTGGAAGGCGGCCAGTTCATCGCGCAGCAGGGCCAGCGGGTGGCTGGTGAGCGACAGGCCGGTGCTGCGGTAATCGGCCAGCAGGGCCTGGCCGGCGCCGGGCGCCTGCAGATCGGCCGGCGCCTCGTGGGTGCGGGTGGCCTGCAGCAGCGGCGTGGCACGGGTGTCGATGCCGCGCACCGCCCAGGCGGCCTGGTGGCGGTGGCTGGCCAGGCTGCGCAGCGCATCGGCCTGGGCCAGCAGCTGCAGCGCATGGGCATCCAGCGCGGCGCGGCGGGCCAGGTCCTCGACGCTGGCGAAGGCCTCGCCCGGGGCCAGCGCCGCGCGCGCGGCCAGCAGGCGGCGGGCATCGGCCTCGGCCAGGCCGATGATGCGGTTCAAGCCCAGGCGCACCGGGCGCAGAACCGGCGGGGCACCCGGGCGCAGGCCCGGCGGGGCGTCCGGGCGCAGGCCCGGCGCGGCATCCCGGCGCAGGCCATCGCCGTCCTCCCCGCCCTGCCCTTCCAGCACGGTGTCCCAATCGCTGTGCAGCACATCCACCGGCCGCACCTGCACGCCGTGGGCGCGGGCATCGCGCACCAGCTGGGCCGGGGCGTAGAAGCCCATCGGCTGGCTGTTGAGCAGGGCGGCCAGGAAGGCGTCGGGGTGGTGGCATTTCAGCCAGGCGCTGACATAGACCAGCAGCGCGAAGCTGGCGGCATGGCTCTCGGGGAAGCCGTATTCGCCGAAGCCCTCGATCTGCTTGAAGATGCGCTCGGCATAGGCCGGGTCGTAGCCCTTGGCCACCATGCGGCCGACCAGGCGTTCATGGAACGGGCCGAGGCCGCCCTTGCGCTTCCAGGCCGCCATGGCGCGGCGCAGGGCGTCGGCCTCGCCAGGGGTGAAATCGGCCGCCAGGATGGCCAGCTGCATCACCTGCTCCTGGAAGATGGGCACGCCCTTGGTGCGGCCCAGGGCCTGGCGCACGGCCTCGTTGGGGTAGTCCTCGGGTTCTTCACCCGACCGGCGGCGCAGGTAGGGGTGCACCATGCCGCCCTGGATGGGGCCGGGCCGCACGATGGCGACCTCGATCACCAGGTCGTAGAACTCGCGCGGTTTCAGGCGCGGCAGCATGCTCATCTGGGCGCGGCTCTCGACCTGGAAGGTGCCGATGCTGTCGGCGCGGCACAGCATGTCGTACACCGCGTCATCGCCCTGCGGCAGCTGGTGCATCTGCAACTGCGCCAGGCCCTGCTTGGCCGCCACCATGGCCAGCGCGCGGCGGATGGCACTCAGCATGCCCAGGGCCAGGATGTCGACCTTGATCAGGCCCAGGGCATCGAGGTCATCCTTGTCCCACTGGATGACGGTGCGGTCGTCCATCGCGGCGTTTTCCACCGGCACCAGGCGCGAGATGTCGTCACGCGCGATGACGAAGCCGCCCGGGTGCTGGCTGAGGTGGCGCGGAAAGCCGATCAGCTGGCGGGTGAGCTCCAGCCATTGCCGGCAGACCGGCGAATCGGGGTCGAAGCCCTGCTCGGCCAGGCGCTCGGGCGCGATGCCGCGGCCGTCCCACCACTGCTGGCCCTTGCTGACGGCGTTGATGCGGTCGATGTCGATGCCCAGCGCGCGGCCGATGTCGCGCAGCGCCGAGCGCGGGCGGTAGCTGATCATCACGCCGGTGAGCGCGGCGCGGTGGCGACCGTACTTGCGGTAGATGTACTGGATGACCTCCTCGCGGCGCTGGTGCTCGAAATCGATGTCGATGTCGGGCGGCTCGTTGCGCTCGGCGCTGATGAAGCGGCCGAACAGCAGCGTCATGTGCTTGGCGGTGGGGTTGACCTCGGTGACGCCCAGGCAGAAGCAGACCACCGAATTGGCCGCGCTGCCACGGCCCTGGCACAGGATGCCCTGGCTGCGCGCCCACTGCACGATGTCGGCCACTGTGAGGAAGTAGGGCTCGAACTTCAGCTGGGCGATCAGCGCCAGTTCGTCCTCGATGGTCTGCAGCACCGCAGGCGGCGCGCCGGCGGGAAAACGGTCGCGCACGCCGGCCTCGGTCAGTGCGCGCAGCCAGCTGGTGGGGCTGTGGCCAGGCGGGACGATCTCCTCGGGGTATTCATAACGCAGCTCGGTCAGCGAGAAGCTGCAGCTGGCGGCGATGGCGACGCTGGCCGCCAGCCACGCCGGTGCGTACAGCCGCGCCAGGCGCTGGCGCGACCGCAGATGGGCCTCGGCATTGGGCGCCAGGGCCAGGCCGGCGGCGGCCACGGTGCAGCCCAGGCGGGTGGCGGTCAGCGCATCCTGCAGCGGCTTGCGGGCGCGGGCGTGCATCAGCACATCGCCACAGGCCACCAGCGGCAGGCCGGTGAGGGCCGACACCCGCGGCAGCACCGCCAGGCGCTGGGCATCCTGCGGGTGGCCGAGCAGGGTGATGGCGATGGCGCAGCGGTCGGCCCCGAACCAGGTCTTGAGCCACATGGCCTGGGCGTAGACCGCCTCGAAGCCCTGGCCGGGCCGCGGCGCCAGGATGGCGAAGCAGCCCGGCAGGCCGGCCAGGAACGGGGCCTGCGGCACGCGGCCTTCCAGATCGGCCGCATGGGCCAGGTACTGCCCCTTGGGCGCGCGGCGGCGGGCCACGCTGATCCACTGCGCCAGGTTGCCGTAGCCGCGGCGGGTCTGCGCCAGCAGCACCAGCCGCGGCGGGCCGTGGCCGGCCAGCACCGCGCCATCACCCTGCGGGCGGGGCGACAGGTCCATCTGCGCGCCGATGACCAGGGGCAGCTCGGCCTCGCGCGCAGCTTCGTGCGCATGCACGACGCCGGACAGCGAACCCTCGTCGGTGATGGCCAGCGCCGCATAGCCGCGGCGCCGGGCCTCGGCCACCAGCTCGGTCGGGCGCGAGGCGCCGGTCAGGAAGCTGAAGCAGCTGCGGCAGTGCAGTTCGGCGTAGGCGGGCAGCATGGCCGGACGGTGTAGGCGGCGACGGGCTCGCGGGCCTGGGGTGGGCGACGGCGGGGGCCTGGGGGCATGGCCGGCGGCCAGGTAGGCGGCGGTGCCTTGCGCTCGGCCGCCGGCGGGATGCCGGGCGGCATGGGTGCTGCGGCAGGCGCCTGGTGCGGAGCCGGCATGGTGGCTGCGGCCGGACTGCCGCCACCCACCAGACCTGCGAGGTTGTCGACCGGGCTGCGCACCGCGCCACCGCCCAGCTTGAGCACATGGGTGTAGACCATGGTGGTGCTGACATCCGAGTGGCCCAGCAGCTCCTGCACGGTGCGGATGTCGTAGCCCGACAGCAGCAGGTGGGTGGCGAAGGAGTGGCGCAGCGTGTGCGGCGAGGCCGGCTTGTGGATGCCGGCGGCCTGCAGCGCCCGCTTGAAGGCGCGCTGGAAGGCCTGCTCATGCAGGTGGTGGCGGCGCCGGCCGGCGCCGCGCGGATCGTCCGACAGCGTGGCCTGGGGGAACACCCAGAACCAGGCCCAGGACAGCGGCGCCCGCGGGTACTTGCGGTCGAGTGCGTTGGGCACCTGCACGCCGGGCACGCCGGCGGCCCGATCCTCCGACCAGATGGCATGGGCGGCAGCCAGCTGCTGGCGCAACGGCTGCTCAAGCGAGGCGGGCAGCATCACCACGCGGTCTTTTGCGCCCTTGCCCTCGCGCACGATGATGGCGCGGCGCTCGAACTCGATGTCCTTGACGCGCAGCCGGGATGCCTCGATCAGGCGCATGCCGGTGCCATAGAGCAGTTGGCCGAACAGGCGGTGACCATCGGGCAGCGCGGCGAGCACCCGGGCGACCTCGTCGTGCGACAGCACGACCGGCAGACGGGGCGCACGCTGCGGGCGGGCGATGTCGTTGAGCCAGGGGACCGAGAGCCGCAAGACCTTCTGGTACAGGAACAGCAACGCCGACAAGGCCTGCTTGTGGGTGGACACCGACACCTGCTGTTCAGTGGCCAGCCAGGTGAGGAACGCCTCGACCGCGTTGTGGCCCAGCTCGGCCGGGTGGCGCAGGCCATGGAAGCGGACGAAGGCCCGCACCCAATGGACGTAGGCCTGCTCGGTTCGTATGCTGTAGTGCAGGTAGCGGATCTCCTGGCGGAGTTGGTCCAGCAGACGCGGCGGGGGAGGGGCAGAGAACATGGACATGGCGTTGCGCGATCCATCGCATTGCTGTACATATCCACAGTATCCGGTGGAAGCCTCCTCGCTGCAAGCTGGCATGCGGCCGCCGGCGGCGGCACACCACACTGCCCCTCGGACGCCGTTGTGCGGCTGCCCGGCCCGCGGCACCGCCATCACCGATCTCCGCCATGCCCCTGCCCGTCAGCCAGACCCGCATCCTGAAGAAACTGGAACCCGGCCAGGACGGGACCAAGAAACTGGTGCGCCAATTCGGCGAACAACTGGTGTGCGTGCGCTACCGCCAGGACCGCCCGGCAGGACGCCGCTACACCACGGTGGAAATCGTGGTCGATGCCGGACCGATGCCCGAGGACCAACGCAGCCGCCGAGCCTTGCTGGTGCGATTGCGGCCCATGGAGACCGAACTGCGCCGAGCGGTTGTGAATGCCGGCGGCCTGTGGGACCCACGGCAACGCGCTTGGCAGGTGAAGAAATCAGTGATCCAGCGCCTGGGGTTGCACGATCGGCTGGTGCGGAAGTAGCCATTGGTGGAGAGCGGAAATGGAAAGATCTCGGTACCGGTGGGTGGTTGTGCCTATGGCTGGACAGGTGTGATGATGGCTACATCACGTTAGCCAGCATGCAATTGCAGACGTTCGACGCATCAGTTTGCTCTGCATGCGCAGCTACGGTGCCCGCCCACCATCTTGCAGTGAACTCCCGCCTCTGCCCTGTTGCATGCCTGCTCCGCGCGGCCCTGACACAGCCAGGCTTGCGATGGTTGCAATTCGGCTTGCGTAGGTCGCGAGTTGTAGTCACCTGCCAGGGGTGGCCAGGTCGTGTGGTCAGGTCCCGTCCAGCACTTCAGTTGCATGGCTGTGCCGCAGCCAAGAACTCCAAGCTTGTTCGCCGTTGGCGCTTCGCGCCAGCGTGCTACGCCGCGCAGTCAGTTCGCCAGGCGGCGCGCAAGGGCGCTCCGCAGTCCGTGCCTCGGCAACGCCGGTGGCCTTGGCCATCATCAAGTGTCAGCATGCTGCAACCGCACGCCTTGCCAAATCCGTCTTGGCACTGTGCAATGCCTGCACCCTCACCGTTGGTCACCAATGCTGGCTAACCAATCGCTCAACCGGACCCATTGCGGCATGCGGCTAAAGGCCCGCCATTTCATTCTGGGCCTTTAGCCACATACCGCAACGGTCCGGTTAGCTCAAACGTTAGGCGTCTCAAGGAGGCTTTTATGGCGGACGCGACAGCCACAATTCTGGGCGCACTGATTGGCTTTCTGGGTGGCCTGATCGTCGCCCGATACACGTTCCGGCAGAAAGCAGACGAGCTTTTCCTGAGCGGCCTGCAGTACTTGGCCGGGGGTTCGCAGCAAAGGAACCTAGGAATAGCGGCGTTGCGTCTTGCCTGGGAAAGCAAGCGCCACCAGAAGCACATAGCCCCGCTTGTCGTAGGCTCAGCAATCTATTTACTTCAGGAAAGTAAACAGGAAGACGCGGCGCACGAGGTGAACAACTTGCAAAGACTAATGAAGCTTGTATTCGATGCGAAGCGAGAAGGCGCGCTTACGGACGAAGACAGGGCCTCGGTTGTAACGGCGATTGAAGCAAAGCTCAAGATCGGTCCGAGGAACTCGCCTGGCTTGTTCGTTAAAGAAGAAGATCTAAAGACTTGGCAGAAGCACTTTGGCGGAGACGCCTAACCCCTCGCTCAACCGGACCCATTGCGGCATGTGGCTAAAGGCCCTACATTTCATTCTGGGCCTTTAGCCACATACCGCAACGGTCCGGTTAGCTCAAACGTTAGCCAGCATGCAATTGCCAACGCTCGCCGCATGTGCTTGCTTTGCATGCTCAGCTTCGGTGCCCCCTCACCATCTCGCAGCGAACTCTCGCTTGTGGCTTGCTGTATGCCTGCCTCGCGCGCCACTGGCGGAGTCATGCTAGCCAAGGTTGCATTTCGGCTTGCGCAGGTCGCCGGTGTTGTTCATCTCCCGAGGGTGGCCCGGTCGTGTGGTCAGGTCCCGTCCAGCACTTGAGTTGCATGGCTGTGCCGCAGCCAAGAACTCCAAGCTTGTTCGCCATCGGCGCTCCGCGCCGGCGTGCTGCGCCGCGCAGTCAGTCGGTCAGGCGGCGCGCAAGAGCGCTCCGCAGTCCGTGCCTCGGCACCGCCGGTTGCCTTGGCCATCATCAAGTGTCAGCATGCTGCAACCGCACGCCTTGCCAAATCCGTCTTGGCACTGTGCAATGCCTGCACGCCCACAGTTGGCAACCAATGCTGGCTAACCAATCGCTCAACCGGACCCATTGCGGCATGCGGCTAAAGGCCCTCCATTTCATTCTGGGCCTTTAGCCACATGCCGCAACGGTCCGGTTAGCTCAAACGTTAGGCCGCACAGTTGCATCGCCATGCCGAAATTGCCGCAATTAGTTCAAGCCGCAATTTCACGCAATTTGCGCTCAATTACGAAGCCCGCTTCCCGCAAGTTCAAACTGCCGGTCTGGCCGTCCACAGATACCGCCACAGTCCGAACAATGTTTGGCAAATGCACTTCCTATGTGGCGTCTTCGCCAACTCGATGGTCCCCAAGTCAGTTGCTGGTTGGCGCTTCGCGCCGGCGTGCTGCGCCGCGCAGTCAGCTCTTGGGTGCGGCCCATGTTGCAGCACGGCACTTCATCGGTTAGCGTGGGCCGCATGCCGCTTCGCTCAGCGCCCTGGCCGTCTTCACCAAGGTTCTGCGCACTCACCAGGCCGCCGTGCTCGTCCAGGGTCGGTTGGGTCAGCACACTTCCACCAGTGCGGCCTAACAGGTCGCTCAACCGGACCCATTGCGGCATGCGGCTAAAGGCCCGCCATTTCATTCTGGGCCTTTAGCCACATACCGCAACGGTCCGGTTAGCTCAAACGTTAGGCGGCATAGGCAAAGGTTCCGTGAATGAACAGCAAGATACCAAGATGAAAAAGACACGCACGCTAGCACTCGCAACCTTGGCTCTAGTGCCGAACCTCACCGTTGCTGGCATTCTTGACGACCTCCCAGACCTGCAGGGAAAGACAATTGTTTATGCTGGAAACTTTGATCAAGTACCGTGCCCAATAGGTGGCAAATATGATTGCCTTAGTTGGCCGATGGACCTACTGAAAACAACCAGAGGCAGGGAGATATGCTTGAAGCCCACCTCATACACAAGTTGTTCCTACTCCTGCAAAGGGCTTATTGCGGTCGGGGATGACAAGATCCCATACTTGTACCTGCTTGACCGCATTGGGAATGACATCAAGAAGTCGGGATTTGAAGTTTATAAGTGCCTGAGTCTGTACTAATGCCGCCTAACCATTCGCTCAACCGGACCCATTGCGGCATGCGGCTAAAGGCCCGGCATTTCATTCTGGGCCTTTAGCCACATACCGCAACGGTCCGGTTAGCTCAAACGTTAGGCGTCGGAATCCGCGCTCGTAGTACATAAACTATTTAGGAAGTCTGCCAAGTGTCTGAATCAAGTAATCGAAGCTTCACCCTAAAGCGCGAAATAGACCTTGGCCAGATACTTACAGTGATCTCGATTGTTGGATCACTCGTTGCCTTTATAGTCGCGTGGAACAAAGATCAGTATCTCAAAGACAGAGAGTATGCAGATCGAGTCAGAAAGAGCGCATCAATTGTTACAGCTAAAGTTGAAAGGTGGGGAGAACTGTCGCAACGCTATTTTGAGGACATTCAGCCGACTCTGGTAGATGTTTCAGAGAAGGTTGCCGAGACCAACTCCACCCAGCCGGCAAATCGAATGCTCTTTAAGGGACTGATGGATGCGAAAGCAAAGGCATCGCAACGAATCGTCGATGAACAGCTTCAGATTGCATATATGGAGCTGTATGGCTACGTGCCTACGTTTCAGGGAATATTTGATACGACAATTGACAGCATTCGATCGGCAGAGCGGGCGGCCCAAGAGAACCTTAGGTCTCGTCTGCAGGACGTGCTTCGAGATGAAAAAGTACTCTCCATGAAGGAAAGTCCGTTGATAGGCAAAGCTCTGCGCGATATAGTTGAAGATGAACGCAAGAAACTCAGCGCAACGCTAGTGAACGTCTCAGCACCGCTTCGAGCAAAAATACTGCAGATAATTCGACTGAGCGATGCGGAACTCCGGGATGCGAACGAGAAGAAACTTTCTGAGATATTTGCTCCAGCCACCGCAACGAAGACTGTTCCATTCGCCAAATGAAGACTTACAGACTATCGCCAGCGACGCCTAACCATTCGCTCAACCGGACCCATTGCGGCATGCGGCAAAAGGCCCGCCATTTCATTCTGGGCCTTTAGCCACATACCGCAACGGTCCGGTTAGCTCAAACGTTATGCGTCAGGTACCCCGCGGAAAATAAATTGCATTCGCTGGCCGGCGTCAACCTCGGCAAGACTCCGTCGCTCTGGCAGCTGTTGCCTCGGTGCACCGAGAACCATGTCAGCGCAGAGAGACTGCCATCGCCACGCGTCAATCAGTTCCGCCTGCAACGGTTTTGTGTCCCGCGCTCAACCTCCTGCCGCGCATTGGCTCATGCAGGCTGGCTCAGCTTCAATCAACTTCCAGGCGCAGCTGGCGTTTCCGCTCCGTCGTTGGCGCTACGCATAACACGGCGCTCAACCGGACCCATTGCGGCGTGCCGCCATTTGGGCTACAAAACCGTAGCCCAAATGCCGTCACACCGCAACGGTCCGGTTAGCTAGAACGTTAGGCATCGCAAATACACCGTGACTCCACGTCTCGCTCTTCTTCTACTCGCCCTGGCCATCGACGCAGTAGCGGCCCAGCACGTTATCTCGAAGCCCGGAACGTTCTGCTGGCCGATGCACTACGCAGGGGTGATAGCTGGGACGTCTCGGGACAAACACGTTGTGAGGCTACTCGGTAAAGGCGCACACAGACCCAAGGAATCTGAAGGGGTCCGCTACTTCATCGATCCGGGAGCAAAGATGACCATGAAGGTATCAACCTTCACAGACAGCTTGGTTGGCGAGATCGCACTTGAACAGGGGGTCAACACCAGCCTGACACCGCATGAACGCACGCGAGCTCTCACTAAGAACCTTGAACCCGATGAGGGCTTTGGAAACTGGCAAGCTCTTCGGCTCGGCTCAACTCGAGAAGAAGTCCGGAAGAACCTTGGGCCTCCAGCTGAGAACCAAAATCCCGATGTCTGGATCTTCAATGCGGAGTGCACTTGCGAGCTACCGCAGTACCTCACACTTTACTTTCTGGGCGACAAAGTTGTCCGGGTAGTTTTCTCCGCGTCACCGGGCTAAAGCGATGCCTAACCATTCGCTCAACCGGACCCATTGCGGCATGCGGCTAAAGGCCCGCCATTTCATTCTGGGCCTTTAGCCACATACCGCAACGGTCCGGTTAGCTCAAACGTTAGGCCTCACAAACCGCCCGCCAAACACGCGCCGCTATTCATGCAGACACCGGGAACATCATTGCGTACGCTTCTAAATTTGCCAGTTGCAGGCCCTTTTCTTATAGGTTGTCTTGCAACAAGTCTAGTCTTTGCGCTGTTAGTCATCCCAACTGTTCGTGATAACTGGCGCAGTCAGGGCCAAACCGAAGGAAGAGTCTCAGCACTGTGGGACGTTACAGAAAAGATCAAGAAGCACTTTGAGACCTCTCGAACGACACCGTGTTTGGAACGAGGCAAACTAACTGCAGTAAAGACACGCGAAGTACACTTGATCGAGTGCAATGGGACGATGAGCCTCCGATTGGTCGAATAACTTGACACCAAGCCTACGCAAAGTCGACCTAGAAGTAGTTGCAGTAACCGTAGTGAGGAAACGGTGAGGCCTAACCATTCGCTCAACCGGACCCATTGCGGCATGCGGCCAAAGGCCCGCCATTTCATTCTGGGCCTTTAGCCGCATACCGCAACGGTCCGGTTAGCTCAAACGTTAGGCGTCACAAAGACAAACGCACCCCATGGCAGCACCCGGAGGCCCCGATCCCGAGACTTACCGCAAGATGAGTCCGAGAGCCCGATTAATCTATTGGATCGTGATATCAGCCATTGCAGGCTGGATCATCTATGGATTGATTCGATAGAAAACGCACCAGATCGAATAGCGAAACAGCCAGAGGTACCAATGAGGTACACAAGCTTTTCCCAGATGCCGGCAACCTAGTTGCGTGAGGTGCTGGATACCGTCTACGTAGCGCCCTCTTCACGAAAGCAGACATGAAACAATGGCAACGGATGTTGGAAGAGAGAATTAGCCCAACATCCTCCTCACACCTTCGCGCTCTTGGGTATGTACATATTCAACTTCCATCAGGCGAAGCCCAAAGTCATGCGCAGCACCGCAGTGACGCCTAACCATTCGCTCAACCGGACCCATTGCGGCATGCGGCTAAAGGCCTGCCATTTCATTCTGGGCCTTTAGCCACACGCCGCAACGGTCCGGTTAGCTTCAACGTTAGGCCCCACTATTCGAGACCTGCGCACTTCAACATCTGATTGAACTCCAGGAGACCACACCCATGACTACATTTATCAATCCGCAAGACGTTCACACACCCACGGGATACAGCCACACGGCAGTGGTACCAACAGGCACAGAACTGATCTTCCTCTCTGGCCAGGTTGGCATCAAACCGGATGGGTCAGTTCCTTCGACTCTGGAAGAGCAGTCTGTTCAGATGTTCAACAACATCAAGTCCCTCCTACTTGCTCATGGACTAGATGCATCTTCTATTGTCAAGATCACGCTGTTTGTTGTGGCTGGTCAAGACATCCGGGTTGTCCGCAGCGCTCGCGCGCAGTTGCTTGGCGATCACAAGCCAACTTCTACTGCGGTCTTCATTTCTCAACTCGTCGATCCAAAGTTGCTTGTCGAATGCGAAGCCATCGCAGCTAGGCCTGCAAAATAGGCGTTTGCACAGCCAAGCAGTGTGGCCTAACCATTTGCTCAACCGGACCCATTGCGGCATGCGGCTAAAGGCCCGCCATTTCATTCTGGGCCTTTAGCCGCATGCCGCAACGGTCCGGTTAGCTCAAACGTTAGGCCGCAATAGCCTCCACTGTGCCTGTGCAATCGCCACATTGAACAGCAAATACTACACTTATGTACCGCAATCGCATTTCTATCTTTACTATCCTTCTCACCGCCGCAGTCACGGCACTGGCGGGTGGGAAGGGCTACTTAGGCATCGACATCTCAGTAGAAGGAGAAGGCGTTTTTTGGAACCCGACACTGAAGTCAGTAAAAGTAGCCAGAGTCTTAGCCGGATCGTCGGCAGATAAGGCAGGCATCACTGCGGGCGACACCATTGTCGAAATTGAGGGGAAGTCGGTAGTTGGTGCCAAGGCCAACGACCTGCAACCATATATGCAGCGCGAGATCGGTCAGACGGTCAAGCTTCTTGTCAAGAAGCCAACCGGCGAGGTCAAGCCTATTTCGGTGGTAGCTGGTCCAAAGCTCGAGTAGTGAATTGCGGCCTAACCATTCGCTCAACCGGACCCATTGCAGCATGCGGCTAAAGGCCCGCCATTTCATTCTGGGCCTCCAGCCACATACCGCAACGGTCCGGTTAGCTCAAACGTTATGCGTCAGGTAACCCGCGGAGATCAAATGCAGTCGGTGGCCAACGTCCAGCCACGCAAAACTCCGTCGCTCTGGCAACCAATCTCTCGATGCACCGAGAACCATGTCAGCACACAGAGACTGCTATCGCCACGCGTCAACCAGCTCCGCTTGCAACGGTCTTGTGTCCCGCGCTCCATCGCCTGCCGCGCATTGGCTCTTGCAAGCTGGCTCAGCTTCAAGAACCATCGCTTCACTGCTGGTGTTTCCGCTCCGTCGTTGGCGCTACGCATAACACGGCGCTCAACCGGACCCATTGCGGCGTGCCGCCATTTGGGCTACAAAACCCTAGCCCAAATGCCGCCACACCGCAACGGTCCGGTTAGCTAGAACGTTAGGCCGCACAGTTGAAACGCCTTGCCGCTATTGCCGCGTCGAGTATCAGCCAAGGCTTCGCACGCAACCTGCGGATCCCTTCTCGGCAGCTCAAACACAAAACCGGAGGCAGCTGAGCCAACCATCATGGTCACCGCAACTCGATGCACTGTTGGCTCCTGAGCTGCCTTTGCTGCTCCAGTGGCCCCTCGAACCTCACCAAGCTAGTTCTTGGTTGGCGCTTCGCGCCGGCGTGCTGCGCCGCGCAGTCAGTTCGTAAGTGCGGCCCGTGTTGCAGCGCGGCACCTCATCGGTTAGCGTGGGCCGCATGCCGCTTCGCCCAACGCCGGTGCCGCTTTCGCCAAGGTCCTCCGCAATCGCCAGGTCAGTGCGCTCTTACAAAGCGGCTTGGGGCTGCACACTTCCACCAGTGCGGCCTAACAGGTCGCTCAACCGGACCCATTGCGGCGTGCCGCCATTTGGGCTAGAAAAACCTAGCCCAAATGCCGCCACACCGCAACGGTCCGGTTAGCTTCAACGTTAGGCCGCACAGTTGCAGCGCCCTACAAGAATCGCCGCGTTGAAATCATGCCAAGGGCTCTTTCGCACGGTCCAGCTCTCTGTGTCGCAAGTAGCACGCAAGACCAAAACCTTGGCCTGGCCGTCGTCCAGCAGCACCGCGGTCCGAGGCACTGTTTGGCACTAGCGCTTCCTGTTTAGCGTCAGTGCTGCATCGGACGGCCACAAGCCAGTTGCTAGTGGGCGCTTCGCGCCGGCGTGCTACGCCGCGTAGTCAGTTCTTGGGTGCGGCCCTTGTTGCAGCGCGTCACTTCATCGGGTAGCGTGGGCCGCATGCCGCTACGTTCAGCGCTCTCGCCTTCTTCACAAAGCTTCTGCGCACTCGCCAAGCCGGCTTGCTTGTCCATGGCCGGTTGGGTCAGCACACTTCTACCAGTGCGGCCTAACAAATCGCTCAACCGGACCCATTGCGGCATGCGGCCAAAGGCCCGCCATTTCATTTTGGGCCTTTAGCCGCATGCCACAACGGTCCGGTTAGCTTCAACGTTAGGCGTCACAAACCCAACACCCCACACCAACGCGCATGTGGCACTACCTGACCTTCCTACCTTGCGGGGTCGCACTATTCGCGCAAGTGGCACTCTCCACGGGCAATTCATGGCGTGTGCTGTCGAGTCATACATGGAAAACAGCAACGGCCCTTTGGCTAGGGGCGTGGATTGCAACGCTCTTGATCCTCTATGGGCGCGGCGAGGGTTCCGTGTTCAAAGGCTTCGTCCTTCAAAGGGAGGCCGGCTATTGGTTAGGAAGTGCGGTCATGCTCTCGCTGCCGTTCATTGCGCTTGCTGCACTCCGTCGCTTCATGTTTGCCACGCCTCAGGCGGCACCCTCGACAACACGCATTGCGCTCGGCCTTGCAGCACTGGTCGGTTGGTTGCTCTCTCCTGGTCTGTTCGGCGTAGGGTGGGTAGCTGGCTGTGTGTTCGCCGGCTATCCATCGTGCATGTAGCTACGCCGTGACGCCTAACCATTCGCTCAACCGGACCCATTGCGGCAAGCGGCCAAAGGCCCGCCATTTCATTCTGGGCCTTTAGCCACATACCGCAACGGTCCGGTTAGCTCAAACGTTAGGCCGCACAGTTGCACCGCCCTCCTGAGATCGCAGCGTCGAATCCAGTTAGCAAGCTTCCGCGCGCGATTCACCGCTTTACCAAGCCAGCAGCCTGCAAGGCCAAACCCGCGGCCTGGCTGTCGTCCGGCACCTCCACGCGCAGATGCACTGTTTGGCACCTGCACTTCCTGTGCGGCGTCAGTGCCAAGTAGGACGTCCACAAGCCGGTTGATGGTTGGCGCTTCGCGCCGGCGTGCTACGCCGCGTAGTCAGTTCTTGGGTGCGGCCCTTGTTGCAGCACATCACCTCATGGGGTAGCGTGGGCCGCATGCCGCTTCGTCCAGCGCCGTTCGTATCTTCACCAAGGTCCTGCGCCGACGCCAGGCCCGGGTGCTTGTCCCAGGTCTCTTGGGTCAGCACACTTCCACCAGTGCGGCCTAACAGGTCGCTCAACCGGACCCATTGCGGCGTGCGGCCAAAGGCCCTCCATTTCATTCTGGGCCTTTAGCCCCACGCCGCAACGGTCCGGTTAGCTTCAACGTTAGGCCGCACAACACCACCCTTCCGAGCAAATCACGGGCCGCACCACACCGTGCGTCGCTCGCACAATTCGGAGCTTCCCCGAGGCCTTCTTCAAGGAGAATCCTATGACTACTTCAGCGGCATCCTTCACAGCACTACTCGTCACTTCTCTGAGTATGTCGGTAGCGATCGCACAGAGCGAGACTAGCGGAAACTCCACGTCCGTGTACGGCCTAGTTATTGGAGGAGTGTACGAAATCCCCAATTGTCCGCCATATGACGGCCAAACCCTCGGCGTCCCCTATACCTGCGCTCAAACGATGCGCGGTAATAAGCGGCCTTTCTATTTCAGTGCCAAAGAGCGTCCGAGCGGACTTGTTCCTAACTTCTCTAGCAATGCGGACGCCTCCATCACCACGTCACAATCTGTGAATGGACAAGCTGTTATCTCCCACGTTCATTTTGGCGTCCAGATCGCTGCCATTCAAGACTTCAGAAAAAAGTTTGGTGAGCCAAGGACGTTTCAGGTAGAGAAGTCTAATTCGTATGGCGCGAAGTGGAATCAACTTACCTATGAGTGGAAGTCTGGCGCAGCCTACATTTCGGCCGTCTGCGGGTTTAATGCGGCCTCTCAAGACAAGTGCAACGTCAATGTTGGACTGCAGTCTGCTCGACCCGGCTCGGAAGGGGGCGGCAGGCCGCTGTAATCGAAATCTAACGCGTTCAACACGTTTCGCCTTGTACAAAAAACTGAGCAACGGTCACCGCACGAGTGTGCGGCCTAACCCCTCGCTCAACCGGACCCATTGCGGCATGCGGCCAAAGGCCCGCCATTTCATTCTGGGCCTTTAGCCACATACCGCAACGGTCCGGTTAGCTCAAACGTTAGGCCGCATAGCGAGAATCTGGCAGCCACACTAGCCATCTCTTTAAAAAAACTTGGCAAGACGCAATGTCCAAATTTGCTCTCACTCTGTCTCTCGCGATCGCATCGATCGCGACCTCAAACGCCTCACAGGCACAAGTAGGCAGACTGCAGTCTCACTGCATGAGCGAGAAAGAGTATGAAGCCATTCCTCCATCATGGCAAACATTACAGCAAAGAGTTTTAGGCGCGAGTGGTTCCGGTTTTGTAATCTATAGGCACCCACCAGATGGTGCAAAAGTGCTACTTTACTGCCCAGGTAGTGACGGTCATCCAAAGTTCTCTTTCGCTACGGTGTACTGCACTAGCGATCGTTTCCAGTCTTTTAAGTACGACACCCCTACAGGCGCATCGCCATCTTGCGCACCGTTTAGGAAACCGGAGCATTGGCTTCCACTCAAACCGCCCAGCGTACCGCTACCTCGCAATTAATCTTTCAAACTCGCAACTGAAACATCACTTAAAATGCGGCCTAACCATTCGCTCAACCGGACCCATTGCGGCATGCGGCTAAAGGCCCTCCATTTCATTCTGGGCCTTTAGCCACATACCGCAACGGTCCGGTTAGCTCAAACGTTAGGCGTCGCAACCAACCATCCGCGCTGCGTCATGCTCTTCAGACCCTCAGAACGAACCAAAGCTCATTTCCGCCGAGGAAACTGGCTCTTCTTCCCTCTGTGGGTCGGCACACTCCTATACATCTGGGCAGGCGTCGAGGGAGCAATCTCAAGGGAGTGGGACAACGTCTTCTTTCCTGTATTCGGCATTCTCTTCGCAGCGAACTTCGTGTACGGAGTTGTCGGACTGACCCTGGCGAGGCAAGATGCAACGAAATCACAGCATCCTGACCAAGACGTTGCGGCGCTCATCGATGGTGAGATTGATATTGGCGAGTATCGAAAGCGGAAAGAGAATGTGGATCAACAGTAGTAGAACCACTTTTCAGCGGCTTCTCGCTCTGTATTCTGGACTCGCGAGTACACGACGCACGGCGACGCCTAACCCGTCGGTCGAGGCGACACGCAACGGCATGGCACCCTGGCCGCGCAACGCGGTGGCCCATCATGCGTCGCGCGGCCAGGGCGCCATGCCGCTGCGTGCGCCTCACCTCCAACGTTAGGCGTCGCAATCCACAGAACAGAGGTGTCCAGTGTCAGATAATCAATCCAATACTAGCCCAGTATTGCCACCCCCACCGGACGCGCCAAGCGCACCAGATGACAAGCGACTGGAGCGCCTATATGACTACACAAAGTTCCACATCGGGATCTACCTGTCTGCGGCAGCAGGTCTTGCAACTCTTCTGGGTTCCGAGAAGGCCGGTTGGTTTGTTTCCGCTCTAATCACCGAGAACAATCGCGTTCCGCTCTACCTTGCCCTTGCGTTTATGGTTATGGCTGGGATGTGTGGTGGGGTTGTTGCCAGCAGCACTATTGAGCACAAGAACTTCGGAGACTTCTGGGAAAAGGCGCAGGGACCGCAAAGCATTCCGTTCCTACAAGCCAAAGGAAAGACTTGGGCAATGCTAGAGCACGCGTTCTTTTGGGTCAGTTTGCTAATTTTGTCGGCAGCAATCGCATCTGGGTTCACGAAACTGGAAAAGCCAGCGAGCGCCTCAAAGCCAACAGGGTGTTTCGCTTGCTGCTTAGTCGCAGCCTCAGCACCAGTGTGCAGGCCATGACGGCGACGCCTAACCATTCGCTCAACCGGACCCATTGCGGCATGCGGCTAAAGGCCCGCCATTTCATTCTGGGCCTTTAGCCACATACCGCAACGGTCCGGTTAGCTCAAACGTTAGGCATCACAAGGGAGACGCTGTTGGCGGAGGCTATACAAGAAATTCAGAGTAGCAAATACTGGATCCTCGCTCTTGTCGGGATAGTCATTGGTGTTGCTACTAATCTCCTCACCGATTGGTTAAAGTCAGCTTATCGCACTCATCGACCGAGCTTTTCAATTCGCAGAGGCGTTAGCATTTTTTCATCCTTGAACTACATTGAACTCCTTGGTTGCATTGCTGTTGTCTGTGCATCTTACTTATGGATGAAGCAAGACTACTACTGGACACCCCGCATAGTTGCATGCGGAATTGGCGCAAGTCGCGCACTTGGGCTAGCAAGATTCTTGAGCATCAATCTACCGCCTAACTATCCTAATCGCGAAAAGGCAATCCTGGAGGATACAATCGTCCACTTCGTATCGATATGGCTCGTACTATTCGGTGTTCCTCGAATTTGCTACTGGGTAACGGAGTGGCATTGGCTGACGGATTTTCAAGCACTCAGTTTGGCTGTGTTGGCGTTACTGTCTTATCAGTTGGCAGGCGCCAAAAGGCGAGCAAACCATCATTCGAGAAGCACGCCAAGTGATGCCTAACCATTCGCTCAACCGGACCCATTGCGGCATGCGGCTAAAGGCCCGCCACTTCATTCTGGGCCTTTAGCCACATACCGCAACGGTCCGGTTAGCTCAAACGTTATGCGTCAGGTACCCCGCGGAAATCAAATGCAGTCGGTGGCCAGCGTCGACCTCAGCAAGACTCCGTCGCTCTGGCAGCAATTGCCTCGGTGCACCGAGAACCATGTCAGCGCACAGAGACTGCCATCGCCACGCGTCAATCAGTTCCGCATGCAACGGTTTTGTGTCCCGCGCTCAACCACCTGCCGCGCATTGGCTCATGCGGGCTGGCTCAGCTTCAATCAGCCTCCAGGCGAGGCGGGCGTTTCCGCTTCGTCGTTGGCGCTACGCATAACACGGCGCTCAACCGGACCCATTGCGGCGTGCCGCCATTTGGGCTACAAAACCGTAGCCCAAATGCCACCACACCGCAACGGTCCGGTTAGCTAGAACGTTAGACGGCATGCAAATACACCCTGCAGCAATCGGAGACGAGAACGGCATCGCAGCTGTTCACATTAGAGCGTGGCAAACCGGCTACCGCCACATCGTGGCGGACGAGTACCTCAATAACCTAGATGTTCGGTCTAGGGCAGCGCGATGGTTGGAGGTGATTCGCGATCAAACGTGTGATTTTATAGTCGCGAAGATTGATGGCAAGGTTGCTGGGTTCACAACATTTGGAGAATCCCGGTCGGAGCAGTCACCAAAGGCAACAGGCGAAATTTGGACTCTTTACGTTGACCCGCAATATTGGCGGTGCGGGGTTGGCAAAGCGCTCATGACCGAAGCCTTAACTTCCCTTAGGTCTTCGGGATTCGAAAATGTTCTGGTCTGGGTGCTTCAGGACAACAATAGAGCCATAGCCTTTTACCAGTCATGCGGTTTTGCTATCGAACCAAGCTCAAGCCAAGTTTTTAAGTTGGGTTAGCAAGAACTCAAGGAGGTCGCACTTGCACGCAATGCCGTCTAACCATTCGCTCAACCGGACCCATTGCGGCATGCGGCCAAAGGCCCTCCATTTCATTCTGGGCCTTTAGCCACATACCGCAACGGTCCGGTTAGCTCAAACGTTAGCCAGCATGCAATCGCAAACGTTCGCCGCATCAATCTGCTTTGCATGCTCAGCTTCGGTGCCCGCTCACCATCTCGCAGCAAACTCTCGCCTCTGCCCTGCTGCACGCCTGCTTCGCGCGCCACTGGCGCAGTCATGCTTGCAAAGGTTGCAATTCGCCTTGTGCAGGTCGCGGGTTGTATTCATCTCCCAGGGGTTGCCAGGTCGTAGAGTCAGGTCCCGTCCAGCACTTCAGTTGCACGGCTGTACCGCAGCCAAGAACTCACAGCTTGTTCGCCGTTGGCGCTTCGCGCCAGCGTGCTGCGCCGCGCAGTCAGTCCGCCAGGCGGCGCGCAAGAGCGCTCCGCAGTCCGTGCCTCGGCAACGCCGGTGGCCTTGGCCGTCATCAAGTGTCAGCGTGCTGCGTTCGCACGCCTTGCCAAATCCGTCTTGGCACTGTGCAATGCCTGAACGCTCACAGTTGGCAACCAATGCTGGCTAACCAATCGCTCAACCGGACCCATTGCGGCATGCGGCCAAAGGCCCGCCATTTCATTCTGGGCCTTTAGCCACATACCGCAACGGTCCGGTTAGCTCAAACGTTAGGCCGCACAAACACCATGGATGCCCTTCAACAATTCATTCATCGCGTCACCGAGGATTGGCTAAAGGTCTACTGCAACGACATGAAGCGTAGCTACGACCCGCAGGGGTTTGACGAGACATCAATCAAGGTGGCAGAAGCAGACGCTAGGGACTGCATGCTCGCGATTGACCACGGGGTGGTTTATGACTTGCAAGGCGGGCGATACCGTGCATGCATGAGTTCTGCTAACGAAGTTCTATTCTGGGAGGGTCGTAAGGACAAACCGATCCGCAGAATCACACTTTGGCAAGAACCTGTCATTACATTCGCGGCGCTCGCACGCCTACACCTTACCCACAACTGGCCAAAAGAGAAACTCGGCATGCAAACCAAAGGATGGGCATTTGACTTAGCCGCCTATGATAAAGGCGCTATTCATGCACCTCGAATCCTTGGTGAAGTCAAGAAGTCTAGTGCAGAACTGAAGCGTCTCCGAATAGAACTTATTGGTCTTTCTGATGGCGCGCCCGCAGAGTCTGTATCGATCAATTCGGCGAGAAAGTGGAATGCATTGCTTGATACAAAGCCAAATACCATCTGGTTGGTGGGTCCCGATGAAGAGTCATACATATACGCCTATACCTACAGCAAAGGCGGCTGCACTCTACAAGAAGTTAACTCATCAGCACTTGCGTACAGTGCGGCCTAACCATTCGCTCAACCGGACCCATTGCGGCATGCGGCTAAAGGCCCGCCATTTCATTCTGGGCCTTTAGCCACATACCGCAACGGTCCGGTTAGCTCAAACGTTAGGCGTCAGAAAACGATCGCCACGCTCTCCCGATTGAAGACCAAGTGCAACTTTCATATCAAGCACCCAAGTATCGAGTTCTGTGGGTGGATGACCGGCCCGAGAATAACGAGAACCTCGCCTTCGACATTGAGCGGCGTGGAATACACATTTCTTACGCGTTGACAACCGGACTCGCACTCACACTTCTTGAACGGAACAAATATCTCGCTGTAATCTCGGATATGGGCAGGAAGGAAGGCCAGCGTGAAGGCTTTCGCCTCCTAGATCTCATGCGCGCCCGAGGCGACTCAACACCATTGTTCTTTTATGCTGGCCTGTCTGCTACTGCTTTGTTAGACGAGGCCCTGCTCCATGATGCCCAAGGCAGCACTAACAATTCGACTGAATTGCTGCGATTGCTTGACGATCTAGTTGCAGAGGCTAGCTGAATGGCATAGAAACCATGAAATCACGATTTAATCTCATGGGCCTCAACTTCCTCATCGAATCAGGCATAGCACTGACGCCTAACCATTCGCTCAACCGGACCCATTGCGGCATGCGGCCAAAGGCCCGCCATTTCATTCTGGGCCTTTAGCCACATACCGCAACGGTCCGGTTAGCTCAAACGTTAGGCGTCATCAAAACCATGTCCTCCGATGGCAAGCAGCTTGAAGCCCTAGTCGCTTTCGTTGAGCAAGAACTCCTTCCACCTGGATTTACGGTCAAGTCCAATGAGAGAGTGTTCAACGACGAGGGCGTACAGATTGCAGAATTTGATATCGAGATTAATGGAAAGATTGGCTCAACCACAATCTCCTGGCTCATTGAATGCCGTGATCGCCCTGGACATGGCGCCGCACCAGGCTCCTGGATTGAACAACTTGTCGGCCGCAGAATGCGCTTCGGTTTCAACAAGGTCACTGCAGTCTCTACAACAGGCTTCGCAGCGGGTGCAATCGATTTTGCAAAACAACAGGGAATTGAACTCAGGGAAGTGGCCAGCTTGGATCCGAATGAATTCAAAGACCGGCTGCATATCATGGAAATGCAACAGATTCGGCGCGTCGTCGATCTAAAACATGCGTCCTTGATCCTCAGCCCAACATTGAACGACGATCTGTTGGAGGCCGCATTGGACGTTATCGCCAAAGCCGCTGGAAACGATGCGATTCTCATTTCCTCATCTACAGGCGAGCGAGCCAATTTAACCCAAGCCTTCTTCGCCGCAATTCAGTCGGTCAACGACGCGTTCAAAGATGTTGTGGTCGGGCAGCCATGCCAAGTGCAATTGCACTCCAGCTACCGCGATGAAGACCATTTTCTTATCGAAACTCCCCACGGTCGAGTTAGGGTTTCAAATATCGACTTTATTGGCGAACTTCGTGTGGAGGAATGCAAAGTGCCAGTCATGAAGACAGCAGAGTATCGGCATGCAGAAACAGGCGAACCCATCTCTCAACTCGCAGCGTTCGCACCACAGTCAATTTTGGGAATGAACCTTGCGCTTGAACTGCACAGAATGGCGGACTCGGGTGAAACACACTTTACTATGCGACGGCTACCAGATGACGCCTAACCATTCGCTCAACCGGACCCATTGCGGCATGCGGCCAAAGGCCCTCCATTTCATTCTGGGCCTTTAGCCACATACCGCAACGGTCCGGTTAGCTCAAACGTTATGCGTCAGGTACCTCGCGGAAATCAAATGCAAACCGTGCCTTGCGTCCGTTTCCGCGGTTCTCCATCGCTCTGGCAACCATTGGCTCGGTGCACCGAGAACCATGACAGCGAACAGAGACCGCCATCGCCACGCGTCAACCAGGTCCGCATGCAACAGTTTTGTGTCCCGCGCTCAACCACCTGCCGCGCATTGGCTCTTGCCAGCTGGCTCAGCTTCAACCAGCATTCATACACTGCTGGCGTCGCCGCTTCGTCGTTGGCGCTACGCATAACACGGCGCTCAACCGGACCCATTGCGGCGTGCCGCCATTTGGGCTACAAAACCGTAGCCCAAATGCCACCACACCGCAACGGTCCGGTTAGCTAGAACGTTAGGCCGCACAGTTGAATCGCCCTGCCGGAATCTCCGCGTTGAGTTCGAACCAAGTTTTGGTGCGCATCGTTCAGTTTGTTGCGCAGCCAGCACCCCGAACAACCAAAGCCGACCTGGCCGCCCTTCGGCGTCTCCGCGAAACCAAGCAAGGTTCGGCTCCTGCGCTTCCATTGCTGCGCCAGTGGCGCTTCAAAAGTCACCAAGCCAGTTTTTGGTTGGCGCTTCGCGCCCGCGTGCTGCGCCGCGCAGTCAGTTCTTGGGTGCCGCCCATGTTGCAGCATGGCACTTCATCGGTTAGCGTGGGCCGCATGCCGCTACGTCCACCGCTTCCGGCGTGTCCGCCAAGGTCCTGCGCATTCGCCAGGCCAGTGCGCTCATCACAAACTGGTTGGGTCAGCACACTTCCACCAGTGCGGCCTAACAGGTCGCTCAACCGGACCCATTGCGGCGTGCCGCCATTTGGGCTAGAAAACCCTAGCCCAAATGCCGCCACACCGCAACGGTCCGGTTAGCTTCAACGTTAGGCCGCACAGTTGAAACGCCCTGCCGCTATTGCCGCGCCGAGTATCAGCCAAGGCTTCGCACGCAACCCGCGGGTCCCTTCTCGGCAGCTCAAACACAAAACCGAAGGCAGCTGGGCCAACTATCATGGTCGCCGCAACTCGTTGCACTGTTGGCAACTGCGCTACCTTTGCTGCTCCAGTGCCGCCTCGAACCTCACCAAGCTACTTATTGGTTGGCGCTACGCGCCGGCGTGCTGCGCCGCGCAGTCAGTTCGTAGGTGCGGCCCGTGTTGCAGCGTGACACTTCATCGGTTAGCGTGGGCCGCATGCCGCTTCATCCAGCGCCTGTGCCGCTTTCACCAAGGTCCTGCGCAATCGCGAGGTCAGTGCGCCCGCACAAAGCTGTTTGGGGCTGCACACTTCCACCAGCGCGGCCTAACAGGTCGCTCAACCGGACCCATTGCGGCATGCGGCCAAAGGCCCGCCATTTCATTCTGGGCCTTTAGCCGCATGCCGCAACGGTCCGGTTAGCTTCAACGTTAGGCCCCACAACATGCGCCGTGCCCTCCTGGCTGCAATCAAAATCTACAAGTCCTACATTTCACCGTACAAGGGCTTCTCTTGCGCCTACAGAATACATACCGGAAAGCAGAGTTGTTCAACGCTGGGATTTCGTGCAGTACGTCGCTTCGGTGTAGTTAAGGGTTGGGCAGTTCTAAACGCTAGAGTGCAATGCTGTGGGAACGAGTTTAGGAAGCATGCAAATGTCCGGCCTCAAAACTTCGGTCTCAAGTCTCAACGGGGTGAATGCGATCCTGGATGCGATCTACCATGCGATGGAGGCTTGGATTCGAATGATGGAAAATGTCTATCGAGAGTCGGCAACTTCCTTCAATGCTGTGATTGTGGCAGTTGCGATTGGAACTCAAAGAAGAAGAGAGATGATAGGAATGGTCGCCGCTGAAACTAGAGACACCTTGCAGATCCATGGAACGCTCACTTCAACTACAACAGTTGCCCAGTGTGGCCTAACCATTCGCTCAACCGGACCCATTGCGGCATGCGGCTAAAGGCCGGCCATTCCATTCTGGGCCTTTAGCCGCATACCGCAACGGTCCGGTTAGCTCAAACGTTAGGCCGCGCAAACACACACTGCCCCAGCGCGACTAATGCATGAAATCAGGAGTACACGTGAACGAGGCGAAGTCGGACACCACCCCCATGAAAGACCAGTCGTCGCCTACCGTGCCGAAAATCACCTCGCGCTGGAGCAGTTACGCCGCGGTCGTCGGACTGGCACTTTCTCTGTCGGGGAATGCGCTCCAGTGGATGGAGCATCGAAACAAGTCCCGAGAACTGGACCAGAAAACGTCAGAACTGCAACTCAAAAATCGCGAATTGTCGCAGAAGGATGTAGAGCTGCGACTTAGAGACGAGGAACTCAAGCAACGTCGCAACGAGATCGAGGGACTTCGCAACTCCGAGAAGACTAGATGTGAGGCGGTACAAGCGCAGATCACTGCAATAAACGTTCAGATTGCTCAGAACAACGCCAACTTCACGAAGGCTCGTAGCGACCAAATTTATGGCAGGCTGGGCGGCCAAGACCCAGCCACTGCGACCAAGGAGTACGAAGCTACAGTCACTCGCCTCAAGTCTCTTCGCGAGAAGCTGGACGGGGAGCGCCGTGAACTGCTGCGAGGTGTTCTCGAGTCCAAGTGTCCAATCGATGTCAATCTACTCCCACGAGGTTGGAGGCCAAGCTGAGCAGCATGTTGTCAGCCGCACTAGTTTCAAACACTCAGGGCTTGAGGGTGGCGCGGCCTAACCCTTCGCTCGAGCGGACCCGCACCGGCTTAGCGCTTGGCCCGCGAAACGGCCAGAGTCATCATCCGCTTCGCGGGCCAAGCGCTAAGCTGGTGGTGTCTGCTCAGCTCAAACGTTAGGCAGCGAGAGACGCAATCGCGCCCACTCCAAACTGAAGACGGAAGTAACCATGCCTCACTGGACAGACGAACGAACGACCGCACACCACAACATCGCAGATGCACTTGGCGTCGTCGACAACTTGTTGAGTTACGTGAAGGACGGCCAAGGTAAACCATCCGTAAAGGAACGCGCACTCTTCGCTGCGGCAGTCGTGTTCACCTATGGGATTTGGGAGAACTTTGTAGAACAGCTCGCCGTTGAGCTTGTCCAAAATGTTGCCAATGAAGTTGCACCGGACAAAGTCCCCGAACAAATCCGGAAATCTTTAGAAAAGCGGACTGCTTGGGAACTGACTGTCATTCCCGGCTGGCGCTCCCTCTGGATCGAAATTGTCAGAACACAAGCAATTGGAAATGACAGCGACAAGTTCGGAATGAATACCGCCAAAGCAGGCCAAGTAAAGAATCTCCTCGCACAAACAGGGGTTGATGATCCTTATAAGTCAATCGCCGCTAGCATTATTCCAAGCTATCTGGGCAGCACTAAGAAAACAGTGACCGAGGCAATCAACGCGCTCGTTGAACTCAGAGGTGAAATTGTGCATACGGGCATGGTACCTGACACGCTACGCAAGGGTCATGTTCTCGCTTGGCGAAAGTTCGTTGAAGGGGCTGCCAACAAGATGGACGAATCATGTCGAACTCAGTGCAAGAAGTTGGCAGGCTAGTTTCGGCGCTTGCCCGTCCACGACCAAGCATCGCGGCCTAACCATTCGCTCAACCGGACCCATTGCGGCATGCGGCTAAAGGCCCGCCATTTCATTCTGGGCCTTTAGCCACATGCCGCAACGGTCCGGTTAGTTCAAACGTTAGGCCGCATATGCGAATCACCGCACCAGTTCGAGCCGCCTGTTTTGACTGGGGCGGCACGCTAATGTCCGAGATCGGACCTCAAGATCGTTCGATGGCGTACTGGCCAAAAGTCGAGGTGATCAACTCAGCCCTGGAAGCAGTTGCAGATCTATCCAGAACAATGCCCCTCTTTGTCGCCACTAATGCCTCCATTTCGTACAAGCCCGACATTGTTGCCGCCTTAAACCGTGGCGGGCTATCCACCTACTTTACCGATGTCTTCTGCTTTATGGATATTGGATTCAAGAAGAATCAGAAAGAATTTTGGCAGGTGGTGGAATCAGTGACAAAACTGCCGCTGGAACAGATTGCAATGGTTGGCGACTCACTTGAAAACGATGCCATTGGCCCTCGAAGCTTCGGCGTTCAAGGCGTCTGGCTAGCTCCGCATGCCAAATCCCAATCTGGCTATCATCAAATACCAGTGGTATCAGATCTGGTTGAGTTCGTCACAATGGTGCGAAATGCGGCCTAACCATTCGCTCAACCAGACCCATTGCGGCGTGCGGCCAAAGGCCCGCCATTTCATTCTGGGCCTTTAGCCACACACCGCAACGGTCCGGTTAGCTCAAACGTTAGGCATCACATTCAAACTGACGCGCGCCATGAACGTTGACTTCGCATCGCTCCTAGCTACGGCTGTTTCCCTCATGGTTGGCCTGACGTTGGCTTGGTGGTGTGACAGAAAACTCAAGTCAGATAGCGGCGCCCTTCTCGTCGCCGTCATTTTCGCTCCGACTGTCCTCTATCTAGGCCTTTCGGGTCGACTCGTTGAGTTCAAGGGACTTGGAGTCGAAGCCAAGTTCCAGAGCGTTGCCTCACAAGCTGTTAATCCCACTGGAAACATCAAGCCTGTATCTCCATCTGCTTCGGCCATCCAATCGGTCGCTCAAGCAAAGACCTTCATGGGAATGGGTTCCCAGGTCGTGCTACTGACGGCCCCCGCGGAAGACCGAGAGATCAAAGCGCATCAAGTCAACCCAGTTGCTCGGAGCATTTATCCAGGTTTACTTGATGGAACGTTCGAGATGCTTGTAGTTCTCGACAGCGAAACCAAGGTTCTTGGATACTTTCACAAACAATACTTCTTTGATCTCCTTCGCATTGAGCTAGAGCAGATGATGCGAGGTGATCGATCTGAATACGACTACAAACGCGTTTACCAACAGTTGGAACAAACGCAGCTCTGGGATTTGGTCGCATACCCAAAGGCCCGAGCAGAGAACGAAGGGCGGCAGCTCAAGATCAAGACCACCACATCGAATGCAGAGGCACTTTCGATGCTGGATGCAAGCGGCGCAGAGTCAGCCGTCGTCATAGACGCCTCTGGGAAGTATGCCGGAATCATAAGACGCTCGGATATTGTATCCACGCTACTTTTGGCCCTTGTTAAGCACTAGTTGCTCGCAGTGATGCCTAACCATTCGCTCAACCGGACCCATTGCGGCATGCGGCTAAAGGCCCGCCATTTCATTCTGGGCCTTTAGCCACATACCGCAACGGTCCGGTTAGCTCAAACGTTAGGCATCACAAATTCACTCCACTACCATGTCAGTACCGCCGAACATCGATCGCTTCAACAAGACCACACTGCTTGTTCTTGACAAGCTCTACCTCGCATTTCCGATACCAGTCGAAATCAGTGCGTCCAAAGTTGCAATGGACACACTGCCTTCAGACGCAGAATACGACGAGTCTTTTAAAGCGATCGAGCCGGTTTATTGGACGATTGAGTTCCTACGCAAAGAAGGTTTCATTGAATACAGCGAGGCCACACTTGACGGAACTACATTCGTACAAGCAAGGTTGACCACAAAGAGTCTTGCCTTACTTGGTCAAGTTCCGTCGGCTCTAGAACCTCAGGTCAGCGTTTCCGACAAGATTCGCGGTGTAGTCAAAGGCGGGATGAAAGAGGCTAGCGCCGAAGCGGTAAAGAAAGTGGTTGAGTCACTTTTCACCAATGCTCCAACTTTGGTCTCACTTGGCCAGTCGATCGCGGGAACTACGCAGTGATGCCTAACCATTCGCTCAACCGGACCCATTGCGGCATGCGGCTAAAGGCCCGCCATTTCATTCTGGGCCTTTAGCCACATACCGCAACGGTCCGGTTAGCTCAAACGTTATGCGTCAGGTACCCCGCGCAAATCAAATGCAGTCGGTGGCCAGCGTTGACCTCGACAAGACTCCATCGCTCTGGCAGCCATTGTCTCGGTGCACCGAGAACCATGTCAGCGCACAGAGACTGCCATCGCCACGCGTCAATCAGTTCCGCATGCAACGGTTTTGTGTCCCGCGCTCAACCACCTGCCGCGCATTGGCTCATGCAGGCTGGCTCAGCTTCAATCAGCCACCACGCGCGGCGGGCGTTTCCGCTTCGTCGTTGGCGCTACGCATAACACTGCGCTCAACCGGACCCATTGCGGCGTGCCGCCATTTGGGCTACAAAACCGTAGCCCAAATGCCGCCACACCGCAACGGTCCGGTTAGCTAGAACGTTAGGCGTCGGAAACTGCAACTTCCCGCCGTCAACGACCACGCCAGTATCCAGGTGCACGCCGGTTGTGTGCTACCGCAAGAACGATGACAGTCCTTTGATCGACCTCATAGAAAACTGTGTATGGAAAGTGCCGAAGTAGGCGACGACGAGTTCCATCGTCGTCTTCCCTCCACTTACCTGCAGATTCAGCCAAGTCGTCCATGGAACTGAGCGCTTCATCCCGAAACGCAATTGCAGCTTGCGGATTTCTCTCGAAGTACCAAAGATAGATAGCACCAATCTCTGCCTCAGCATCGGGCAGGATCTGAACATCAAATAGACTCACAGCGCAGAAAGCCTTGCTTTAGCCTCTGCCCAAGCCACCGGCACTATCGTCCCATCACGTAACCCAGCGCGCCGGCGACGAATTTCTTGTCGCCAAGCGTCAGAGACGCTGGCATCATCACTTCCTTCAAGACTGTCGAGCAGCGCTACAACGAGTGCAGATCTGTCGTCAGTAGGAAGAGACAGTGCCTCGTCCAACAGGTGGTCAATGCGAGCGTTCATGGGTCATGAGTCTAGCACTTGCCAGGCGCTGTCGCACTAGCCGGCGCCATCGAACACCGACGCCTAACCAATCGCTCAACCGGACATTTTGCGGCATGCGGCAGTTGGGCTTCATTATTCTCGCCCAACTGCCGCATGCCGCAAAATGCCGGTTAGCTCAAACGTTAGGCCGCACAGCAGCCATCGCGCACTAAGAAATGCCTCAAGAAAAATCTATTGATCTTCAAGCCGCGCTTGAACACGCCAAAGCTGCGCTGACTGCATCAGTCGCAGATGTTATGGCAGCAACAGATCCCGCCGAAAGAAGCGGCCACCTAAGGGCCCTTGCAACTATGCTGGTAGGCAGTCATGAAGTGCTGAGATCACACGCAATAGCACTTTGTCCAGAACTAGAGGAAGTAGAGCCTACTTCTGATCATTGTTTGCACGAGTCGGAACAGAAGGCTGTAGCGCAACTAAAGAACGCAGATATCGACACTATCGACCATGAACTATTGACCAATACCACATGTACCTGGACGAAAGCCATACGAGTCATTGGTGAGACCCTAGTGTCACTTGATAATCGGTTCTCAGCTGTTCCACTTGGCTTCTATGCTCAGCGTGTGGCGGCACTGATAAGTAGCGGCACCCTTGAAGCACGGGGGAATACAGAGTTCATGCGCCTCTGTGAGATAAGATTGTCAACCGTGATCGAAAGTGCGGCCTAACCCTTCGCTCAACCGGACCCATTGCGGCATGCGGCTAAAGGCCCGCCATTTCATTCTGGGCCTTTAGCCACATACCGCAACGGTCCGGTTAGCTCAAACGTTAGGCATCAGGTAGTGAAGGCTTTAACCGTCGACGGTACGGTCAATACTGAATACGTTCTGGGCCCACCTTGGTTGCTTCCAGAGGCATCCCGACCAGAGCTCATGCAAGCTGCAATAAACAGCCTGCTGGCAAATCTGGAGTTCGAAAGGGACCAAAGACAAGCTTCGCGGTCACGTAGCCAAGTTGCCTTCATGTTCATCTGCTTTGGTCGCAAAGATGAAGCGCTCAAGACACTGCATGACTGCGCCCGCTCACAAGAGTCGATCCAGGACTACAGAGGCCTGATTGCGACACAACTGCGACAAGTCCAAGCCCTCCAGGCGATCAACGATGCTGCCGCAGCAGTTGAGATTGCCCGAGCAGCACTGTCCAGAAGCAACGCAGATCCAGCGCTCGCTGACCTTCAGCACTTTGCGTATCACCACCTTGGCAAGGCCGAGCTGCAAGCAGGTCTGTACGGCGAAGCTAGACAGCATTTGCTCAATGCCCTAGCTTCGAGGCAGCAAATGTCCGATCATGAGCTTGTGTCTTCAACGCAGGCGGCACTAGCGCTTCTGCGCAGGCTCACAACGAACACTGATGCCTAACCATTCGCTCAACCGGACCCATTGCGGCATGCGGCCAAAGGCCCGCCATTTCATTCTGGGCCTTTAGCCACAAACCGCAACGGTCCGGTTAGCTCAAACGTTAGGCCGCATATTTGAACCGGCGCCGCTTGCCAACGGCAATGAATGCAGTTCTGCGCGCGCTCGGCAGTTTCCACACTGGTCGGCACAGTCAGCCCGCTTCCGGCAAGGCCAGCGCGCAAAGTCAAGACAAGGCACGCACGGTGGTCGTTCTAGGCGTCGAGGCGGCTGCGGGCACCATGAAGAACATAGGCCCGGTGGCTGTTCTGGCGTGCAGTCCCTGCCAGCTTGCGAACGCTGCTTTCTCTTGTTGTTGGTTGGCGCGTCGCGCCGGCGTGCTGCGCCGCGCAGTCAGTTCTTCGGTGCGGCCCTTGTTGCACCGTGCCTCTTGTTCGGTTAGCGTGGGCCGCATGCCGCTTCGTTCAAGTCCGTGGCCTAAAGCACCAAGTTCTTGCGCAGTCGTGTTACCGGCGCGCTTGGCCATCGCTGTCCAGGTCGGCAGCCGTCCACAAATGCGGCCTAACAGGTCGCTCAACCGGACCCATTGCGGCATGCGGCCAAAAGCCCGCCATTTCATTCTGGGCTTTTAGCCGCATGCCGCAACGGTCCGGTTAGCTTCAACGTTAGGCCGCATATCGGTCACTTTCAGAGGTGCCATGAAGTCAGAGAATCCAACACCGCTAGATGGTCCCTGCACGGAACTGTTCGCCGATGGAGGCCTGTCTGGCAAAGGACACATGAAGGATGGGAAGCGGGATGGGAAATGGGATTGGTACTATAAAAGCGGCGGACTGAAGGCTGTGGGTAACTACTCGGATGGAGAGCTTGATGGCTTCTGGGAGTGGTGGCGTGAAAATGGCGCGCCACTTCAGGCGGGAGCCTTCAACTGTGGGCATCAGGTGGGTCCATGGAAGCGCTACTACGAGAACGGCCAGTTGTGGGACGAGGGCAACTACGAAGACGGGAAGAAAGTTGGCGAGTGGAAGCTGTACGACAGGAGCGGTGAGCTCAAGCAAACTAAAGTGTTCAAGCCGAAGACATGATCGGCGTCACGGTAATACTCGTTGTGTAACCTACTTGTGTGAAGTAAGTCGGTACGTTACATGCGGCGCAAGCATCAGTCAGGCCCGCAGTAGGCTTCAATAAATCGTCGCCTTCCATCAACGCCAAAAATGCGGCCTAACCATTCGCTCAACCGGACCCATTGCGGCATGCGGCTAAAGGCCCTCCATTTCATTCTGGGCCTTTAGCCACATACCGCAACGGTCCGGTTAGCTCAAACGTTAGGCGTCACAGGCACC
Source organism: Pseudaquabacterium pictum (assembly GCF_005403045.1). Lineage (GTDB taxonomy): Bacteria > Pseudomonadota > Gammaproteobacteria > Burkholderiales > Burkholderiaceae_C > Pseudaquabacterium > Pseudaquabacterium pictum. Next base: position 280,247 of record NZ_BJCL01000003.1, on the reverse strand, counting down.
ACCGTCGCATGTCGGACACCATCTTCTGGATCTTTCCTTTCGCACTGGTGATTCCAGTCGCCGGACTTCAACTAGTGCGTGAGCGGTTGGTTGCTAAGTTGCAAGCAGCCGGACATCCCATAGCGCAACAAATCTCCGACTGGACGTTCAGCGCAGGACTACCGGGTTATGCAACGCCAATCAAGCGGCAGTTCATCTGGGGGCGCGAGTCCCGCGCACTGATGACTGAGCCCCAGACCAGAAGGCTGATCATCGTTGCTCGTCTACTCAGCGCCGTGTTCTGGTTGGGGTTTGCTTCAACCCTATTTGCGCTCTACTTGGAGTTTGCGTGAAGCCACCAACGCGAAGAACAGGAGCTATCAGTGATTAGCATTCTCAACCGCCCAATAAACGCGGTGACGCCTAACCATTCGCTCAACCGGACCCATTGCGGCATGCGGCTAAAGGCCCGCCATTTCATTCTGGGCCTTTAGCCACATACCGCAACGGTCCGGTTAGCTCAAACGTTATGCGTCAGGTACCCCGCGCAAATCAAATGCAGTCGGTGGCCAGCGTTGACCTCGACAAGACTCCATCGCTCTGGCAGCCATTGTCTCGGTGCACCGAGAACCATGTCAGCGCACAGAGACTGCCATCGCCACGCGTCAATCAGTTCCGCATGCAACGGTTTTGTGTCCCGCGCTCAACCACCTGCCGCGCATTGGCTCATGCAGGCTGGCTCAGCTTCAATCAGCCACCACGCGCGGCGGGCGTTTCCGCTTCGTCGTTGGCGCTACGCATAACACTGCGCTCAACCGGACCCATTGCGGCGTGCCGCCATTTGGGCTACAAAACCGTAGCCCAAATGCCGCCACACCGCAACGGTCCGGTTAGCTAGAACGTTATGCGTCAGGTACCCCGCGAAAATCAAATGCATTCGGTGGCCGGCCCGAACCTCAGCAAAACTCCGCCGCTCTGGCAGTTGTTCCCTCGGTGCACCGAGAACCATGTCAGCGCACAGAGACTGCCATCGCCACGCGTCAATCAGTTCCGTCCGCAAAGGTTTTGTGTCCCGCGCTCAACCACCTGCCGCGCATTGGCTCTTGCCGGCTGGCTCAGCTTCAACCCGCGTCCGTACACTGCTGGCGTCACCGCTTCGTCGTTGGCGCTACGCATAACACGGCGCTCAACCGGACCCATTGCGGCATGCGGCTAAAGGCCCGCCATTTCATTCTGGGCCTTTAGCCACATACCGCAACGGTCCGGTTACCTCAAACGTTAGGCATCGGAATCCGTCACCTGCGCTCTACCTCAAATCTCTCTCTACATCACTATGGCTCAACGACTTTTAGTCACTGTACCGATGCTGCTTTCTCTTGCACTGCTCTCCTCATGCTCGGAAACCACTGAGCAGAAATACATCAAATTACAGCAGCAAATTCAGAAGGACAATGCGAAGCTGATCGATCTCGTGAAGGTTCGGCTCAAGGATCCTGAATCGGCACAGTTCAAAAACCTTACCGCATCTAGTGGCGACAATGGCAAATCTCTATGCGGCCTGGTCAATTCCAAGAATTCGTTGGGCGGGTATGTTGGTTATTCTGAATTTGTGGCGACAGAGAATCCGATGCAGGATTCCGCAAGCAATGTTGTGTTTATCGAGCCCGGTCTTGCTAAATACAAGACTTTTTTGGACGTGAAACGCGCCGGTTGTGAGGTATGGTGGCATTCTGGTCATCAGTACACCGAATGCAAGAAGCAACGCCCAACGCAATCCGATGAGTCAAATCAAATGTGCGAAACCGGTCATACTGCATTCAAGCGTGAATGAACTCACTTTAATGATTGAACCGCCGATGCCTAACCATTCGCTCAACCGGACCCATTGCGGCATGCGGCTAAAGGCCCGCCATTTCATTCTGGGCCTTTAGCCACATACCGCAACGGTCCGGTTAGCTCAAACGTTAGGCGTCACACAAGAACGCGCACCCCAACGCAGCACGAGCAAAGCCGCTCAGCATTGCCGCACACATCGAAACCCAAATGTGCCAATGCGCAACTTCGAGCGCTTGTACAGGCCTCATCAGCTTTTCTTCAACAATACAGGGTTCAACCACCACTGGAAACGACATGAAACTCACCGATGCGATGTCACACCTACGCAGCATCTCTGATCAAACTCACAAGTTCTGGGCCTACTACCAAGCCGTCACCGCGGGCGTAATTGGGTTCGCGTGGGCATCGAGCAAGCCCCCGCCTGAACTACTCATTGGACTTACGGTCGCTTATGCGATCTTCGCTTTTCTGAACTGTCGCCTTGTGGTGTCATCGCAAGAAGTGGCGCTTGCTGTCTGGAGGGCGATTCAGAAGTACAAGGAACAACCTTCAGAGCCAATCACTCCACAGTTTCTTCCAATTCTTGACCTCAATCAACCGGATGATCCAACCCTCATTAAGGGGATGCACATCGGACTGAGTATCCTCACAGCAACTGCGGTTCTCGCACGCATCTGGCTCCAACCCGCTTGTTAGCCGCGACAGATATCTCGCGTGTACATTACAATTAGAGAGGACAACATGGCACTATCTCGAAAAACGTTTCCTACTAACAAGGTTCGCAACTACTACAACGATGTGAGAAGCGAACTGCGAAACGGCGACGTCGTACTGTGCTCGGGTACCGGCTTCTTCTCGGCGATGATCCAGAACGCTACGGACAGCGTCTGGAGTCATGTGGCATTCGTCCTACGCCTTGACGAAATTGATCGAATCATACTGCTTGAGAGCGTAGAGTCCATCGGTGTAAGAACCGTTCGCCTGTCCAAATATCTTGAGAACTACAAAAAGGATGGCAACCCCTACCCTGGCGGCATCGCCGTTATCCGGCACACCGAATTTGAGAGCGTCGCGAAGCATGGTGCTCTAACTCAGCTTTCTCAGTTCGCCATTGATCAGTTTGGCTACCCTTATGACAATGACGAGATCGCGAAGATTGCAGCAAGAATCATGGCATCGAGAATTCCTTTCTCCAAGAAGCAAAAGAAAAAAATTGAACCGGACAGCGAATACATCTGCTCCGAATATGTCGCTCGTTGCTACGAAGAAGCCGGGCTCAAGGTAAAGTGGAATGAACTAGGATTCATTGCGCCCGGAGACTTCGCAGACGATCCCAACTTTGAACTAGTTGCTGTGCTGCAGCGCAAGTGACGCCTAACCATTCGCTCAACCGGACCCATTGCGGCATGCGGCTAAAGGCCCTCCATTGCATTCTGAGCCTTTAGCCGCATGCCGCAACGGTCCGGTTAGCTCAAACGTTAGGCGTCACAAAGTCATGCTGCGACCACTCGCGATGCCCATACTGATTCTTGCTATGGCTTCATTTGGGAGTTCATCCGCAGCAGGCTGTAGATTACCCGTCCCAGATGGATCAGACGTGAAACCATCACCGGCGAATCTGCATGGGACGATAGCAGTGCTCGATGGACTTGATGTAACAATCCGTCAAACAAGCACTAAAAGGCTTGTAACTATTCGCCTACGCAACAAGGCCGAGATATATAGCGCCTTTGGCGGGGATATCGATAGAATTGAATTGGCAATAGGACAAACTGTCTGGGTCTGGTTTGATAACTGTAACTGGCCAATGACTGGCAAGCCGATTTCAGTCTACTTTCAAGTCTTCTCGAAAGACCCGAAGGATAAACCGAGTTGAGAACTACCGCGCCAACGGATGCGTCCAAAGTGACGCCTAACCAATCACTCAACCGGACCCATTGCGGCGGGCGGCCAAAAGCCCGCCATTTCATTCTGGGCTTTTAGCCACACGCCGCAACGGTCCGGTTAGCTCAAACGTTAGGCCTCACCAAATTGACCGAAGCACCTCAACCATCAATACAACCGCTCACGCGCGGGGACTGGCGAATATGGCTTGAGCAGAATCACACTCGAACGACTGGCGTTTGGCTGGTGTCCTTCAAGAAGGACACTGGGAAGCCAAGATTCGAATACGATGAAGCTGTCGAAGAAGCTTTGTGTTTTGGATGGGTAGATAGCAAGCCCAACAAGTTGGATGCAGAACGTACCCTTCTATGGTTCGCGCCGCGAAAGTCCGGCACCGGCTGGTCAAGACCAAACAAGATCCGGGTTGATAGGCTGACTCAGGCCGGCCTGATGGCTGAAGCAGGCTTGCGCAAGGTCGAACTCGCGAAAGCAGACGGAACATGGTCGAAACTAGATGCCGTAGAAGACTTAATCGTCCCAGAGGACCTTGGTCAAGCGCTTGCGAGCTATCCGCAAGCCAGCGAGAACTTCAATCTGTTCCCAAGGTCTGTCAAACGTGGCATCCTAGAGTGGATCGTTAGTGCCAAGACCCCAGCAACACGGGCGAAACGCGTTACAGAAACGGCAACACTCGCGAGCAGAAATGAAAGGGCAAACCAATGGCGCCCGAAGACCTCGCGTGATGCCTAACCGTTCGCTCAACAGGACCCATTGCGGCATGCGGCAAAAGGCCCGCCATTTCATTCTGGGCCTTTAGCCACATGCCGCAACGGTCAGGTTAGCTCAAACGTTAGGCCGCAGAAATTGGCAGCGCGCGGTTCGGGAAGGCTCGTAAAAGCTTCTTGTCCATTGTGAAGAGCTTCGTGTCCAACTTCATCGCTAGAGCAACGAACTCGCAGTCGTACGCGGAGCAGTCGCTATCTCGACCAAGCTCCATAACTGCGCGGGATTCGACCTCATATTCACCGCCTGCCAACAGGCTTTCAGCTTCTGCCTGCAAGCTCACAGCTTGCTCAAAAGAAATGTCGTTCCGTCGCACATAGCCGGCCAAGATGTTTCGGAATTCGCTTCTCCAAAGAATCGGTGCGCTCCAGTCCGGAGCTCGCTCAAGTAGCGCTTCCGCCGCGGCCGTGTGCTCGCCTGGCAAGTACAGGTAGGCCAGCACGTTCGTATCAACTACGATCATGGCCTGCCATCTCGCTTCGCGTTCTCAATGTCCTCAGCAAAGAACGTCTGCCTTGGCAACGCAGCACGCAGTTCTCTGGCCCTGGCAAGCCTCTCGCTCGGCGCCAGCTTCGTCGGGAGCAGCACAGCCTCAAGGCACACAATCGCTTCGCTGTTCAAGCTTCGTCGGTGCATCTCTGCAGCGCTCTTCAACCGCTCGTACACGGCATCGGGTATGTTCTTCAACGTCAAGGTCGTGGGCATGTCTCACACCAAAAGGCAACCAATGTGGTTGCATTGTGGCACATGTAACCGCCTGGCGCCAGCCTGGCGCTGCGGCCTAACACTTCGCTCAACCGGACCCATTGCGGCATGCGGCTAAAGGGCCTCCATTTCATTCTGGGCCTTTAGCCACATACCGCAACGGTCCGGTTAGCTCAAACGTTAGACCCCACTATTCGAGACCTGCGCATTTCAGCATCTGATTGAACTCCAGGAGACCACACCCATGACTGCATTTATCAATCCGCAAGACGTTCACACGCCCACCGGATACAGCCACACGGCAGTGGTACCAACAGGCACAGAACTGATCTTCCTCTCTGGCCAAGTTGGCATCAAACCGGATGGGTCAGTTCCTTCGACTCTGGAAGAGCAGTCTGTTCAGATGTTCAACAACATCAAGTCCCTCCTACTTGCTCATGGACTAGATGCATCTTCTACCGTCAAGATCACGCTGTTTATTGTGGCTGGTCAAGACATCCGGGTTGTTCGCAGCGCACGCGCCCAGTTCCTTGGCGATCACAAGCCAACTTCTACTGCGGTGTTCATTTCTCAACTCGTCGATCCAAAATTGCTTGTCGAGTGCGAGGTCATCGCAGCCAAGCCTGCAAAATAGGCGTTTGCACAGCCAAGCAGTGTGGCCTAACCATTCGCTCAACCGGGCCCATTGCGGCATGCGGCTAAAGGCCCTCCATTTCATTCTGGGCCTTTAGCCACATACCGCAACGGCCCTGTTAGCTCAAACTTTAGGCGTCGGACTCGCAGCGCCTGTGGCTGATCAAGACCCTTGCAGTCTAGCGTTTTTGTATCTACACTTACCGCATGCGCATCGCGTTCGATCCCACCAAGCGGACCAAGACCCTAGAAGAGCGCGGACTGGACTTCCAAGACGCACAAGAAGTCTTCAAAGGCGTCACCATGGAGGTCGATGACGAACGAAAGGACTATGGCGAACGCCGTGTACTCTGCTTCGGGCTTCTTCGCGGACGCCTCGTAGTCGTGGGCTATACACCCCGCGGCGCTGTCAGACACATCTTCAGCATGCGAAAGGCAAATGATCGTGAGCAAACCCGCCTCGCCTCGTACTTTGGGCTCTGATCTCACCAAAGTGGATTCTCATGTGGTGAAGCCACATGAATACAAAGATCTCCCAGAACTGACAGATGGCATGCTGAAGCGCGCTGTCGTCAACAAAGGTGGGCGTCCTAAATCGGAGAACCCGCGGCAGCTGATCAGTCTTCGCCTTCCTCCTGAAGTCATTGAACGTTGGCGTTCAACAGGTCCAGGTTGGCAAACCAGGATGGCGGAGCGTTTGGCCAAAGGGCCCGTTCCTAGAGCCAAAACTGACGCCTAACAATTCGCTCAACCGGACCCATTGCGGCATGCGGCTAAAGGCCCGCCGTTTCATTCTGGGCCTTTAGCCACATGCCGCAACGGTCCGGTTAGCTCAAACGTTAGGCGTCACAAACAGAGGGCCGCATGCGTCGCATCATTGTCGACACCGAGTGGACCGCGACTCCCTGGTCAGAGCATCGCGATCTGCTGTGGATCAGCCTCGCCGACTCGGCAGGGGCAACCTTCTGCGGCTTCAACCTCGACTATCAGGTGCATCCGTCGTACGAGCAGTACACCGAGACGCTGCTTGCGATCATCACCCCTGATGTACCAAGACTGTCGCGACAAGCACTGTCTTCAGAAGTCCGACAGTTCTGCGGAGAGTCTGTCCAGTTCTGGGCCTGGATCCCAACCCTAACGAGCTTCACAGCCTGGGCGAAACTGGGTGCAGAGGCTGCCTCGGTCTACGAGCGCTGCCGCGACATCGACATCCAGATGCTCCGATCCTTGATCAACCCTTGGCCGAGTAGCTGGACGACCTCTGTTGAGGACCTAAATGCGGCCGCAACTACCGCTGGCGTAACGCTGCCCGAGCGATCTAAGAACCATCTCCATCCTCGTGCGCACGCTCTCTGGAACCAGCAGCTCTTTAACCTTATCCATTCAGCTCAGGGCGCGCAGTGACGACTAACCATTCACTCAACCGGACCCATTGCGGCATGCGGCTAAAGGCCCTCCATTTCATTCTGGTCCTTTAGCCACATACTGCAACGGTCCGGTTAGCTCAAACGTTATGCGCCGCAAACGCTCCCGAGTCCGCGATTCACTGGCAAGGCCAAGGTACTAAACCTACCGCGGTCAGTGCAATGGAAGCACAGCGCAGCGGTATAGTCCAAATAGATTGGACAACTCTTGGGCAGTGTATGCGAGTCTAGAAATTGATGTCAGTCTTCGTAAATTTTTAATAGGTCGCAATCTTCTAAGCGCAGCCTCCTAGCGCCATTTGCAGGTCTTTGGCGACGAAGCTCTCAAATTCTCGCAGCGGGCTGGGCAGCTTCTGCACCTATAGCAATTCAACTATCCCACTGTTGTCGACCAACTTTTGAACAACTCATGGCTCGAAAGCGTAGCGCCAACTCCTCCATCCCAGCTTGGCCACATAGATCAACCAATGTCCTAGTGGACGATTTCGAAGCCGCACTTCACTTCTATCGTGATCGCCTCGATTTTGATGTACTAGACGATGCCAACTCTTGCGACAGCCGCTACGTTGTATTGCGGCCAAAGGGCCCGGCTCAAATGAGCATCTGCCTAAGTCCAGGACTTCCGAGTCTTGCGCATGACAGGGAACATCACGGCTGCTATGCACCAATGCTATTTATTCACGCAGCAAACCCAGCGCACTATAGAAGTGAGCTAGAACTACGAGGCGTTTTGAATCAGCGAAGCGGAACTTCTTCAGAAAGCGATGAAGGAAGCTTCCAAATTTCGGATCCATCGGGAAACAACTGGTGGGTGATCCCGTTCCTACCGCCGAAGTGCGACGCCTAACCCCTCGCTCAACCGGACCCATTGCGGCATGCGGCTAAAGGCCCTACATTTCATTCTGGCCCTTTAGCCACATACCCCAACGGTCCGGTTAGCTCAAACGTTAGGCGTCACAAACACCCAAAGGTATTACTCAGTCAACGTAGACTATGCACTTTGAACGTTTTTTGAACGAAAAGTACGGGGTGGACCCAGATGACCCCTACGGCTGTAATTTGCTTATCGAACAAAACCGGCGGTTAGAAGAGTGGCAGCGTAATCGAGATCAGTTTCGGGCATCACTAGCCCCCCACTTGGAGAGGATTAGGTCGTCAATGACTACCAACATGTTGACCCCAGAAGAAATATGCATAACTACAGCCGAAATTTACGAACTAGCTTGGAAACATGGTCAGTATAGAATATCTGTCGCAGCTGAGATACTAGCGCATGCCCAAGGCTACTCAACGGGTTTTCCCCAGAAAATCTTCAAATCATGGTACGGCGAGGCCTTTCGTGACTCACCAATGGGTCGCGTCGAGAATCTTACAAACTTGCTCATCCAGGAATGCGAAGAGTTTTTAGCTTATCGCACACCTTCAAATGAGAAATTGACAGCACTGTTGACACGCATATAGAGCTTAAAGTGCTTTTTTGACTTTGGCCTCAAGTGTATGCGCCTGAGGGTTACAAATGAACACTTGCAGAAGAGCTATTTTGGGACTACTGCAGACAATGCAGTGACGCCTAACCATTCGCTCAACCGGACCCATTGCGGCATGCGGCTAGAGGCCCGCCATTTCATTCCGAGCCTTTAGCCACATACCGCAACGGTTCGGTTAGCTCAGACGTTAGCCATCAGAAACGCCACCCGCGCACTGCCAAGACTGTGATTGCTGCCGTCGCACAGGATGTGTAGACTGCCGACAAAGGAGTCACACATGGCCACCAACCTCGCCCTAGATCAAGACCTCCTGGAACGCGCCTTCCTCCTCAGCGGAGAAGCGACCAAGAAGGCTGCAGTCACACGCGCTCTGCAGGAGTTCATCGCCCGCCGCGAGCAGAAGCGCGTTGCCGAACTTTTCGGCAAGCTCGACTGGGACGCCTCGTTCGATTACAAAGCTGAGCGCTCTCGCGAGCCATGAGCCTGCTCGTAGACACAAGTGTTTGGTCTCTCGCACTCCGACGGGATGGGGAACTCCAAACGCTAGAAGTTGTTGCGCTGCGCAATGCTCTACTTGGAACCGATCAAGTATTCAGCACTGGTCTTGTGCTGCAGGAACTCCTGCAGGGCTTTGCTGGCCCCAAGGCGCGCGACAGCATCGTAGAACGATTCACTGCCCTGGCGTTCGTCGAACCGGACCGGCAGGATTACATTGACGCAGCTGAGATTCGGAATGCCTGTCGCAGGCATGGCGTTCAGATTGGAACCATCGACGCTTTGCTAATACAACTGGCGAGACGACACGACCTTCAGATCTTAACTGCTGACAATGATTTCAGATCAGCGTCATTGCACGTTGAATTTCGGCTTTGGGGTCCGACTGATGGCTAACCGTTCGCTCAACCGGACACATTGCGGCTTGCCGCCATTTGCCCGGTCATTTCATTCTGGGCCAAATGCCGTCACGCCGCAAGGTGCCTGTTAGCTAAAAAGTTAGGCCGCACAGTTGAGAAGCCGCGCCTAGATCGCGGCGTTGAATTCAAGCCAAGTGCTGGTCTGCAGGTTTCAATCCGTCGCGCAACTGGCCAGAGGAGAATCCAATATCGACTTGGCCGTCCTTCGGCGTCATCGCAGTTCGAAGCGTCAATTCGCTCCTGCACTTTCTATGTTGGGCCGGTTGCGCATCACAGGTCACTTGGCCAGTTTGTGGTTGGCGCTCCGCGCCGGCGTGATGCGCCGCGCAATCCAGTCTTGGGTGCGGCCCTTGTTGCACCACAGCACCTCATCGGTTAGCGTGGGCCGCATGCCGTTTGGCCCAGCGCTTGCGCCTCTTCCAGCATCGCCCTGCGCACGCGCCAGTCCAGTGCGCTCGTCCAAAGCTGGTTGGGTCTGCACACTTCCACCAGTGCGGCCAAATAGATCACTCAACCGGACCCATTGCGGCGTGTGGCTAAAGGCCCTCCATTTCATTCTGGGCCTTTAGCCGCACGCCGCAACGGTCCGATTAGCTTCAACGTTAGGCGTCGCAATCAATCGCCGTACTGGGCCATGCTGAACCGTACTGTGCCATCCACACTCGTGACGATGTCGAACATCCTTGTTGGGCCTAAAACACCAGTGACATGGTTACGCCAGCGAAGCTGGATGTTTCCGAGAAGCGCGTTTGCAGAACTCTGGGAGCACTCGATGGACGTTACGGTCAAGAAGAGAATTTACATTGCTTGGGCGCTAGTCGTCGTCGCAGCGGTCTTTGACTTCGGCTCTTCACGAGCGACCTGTGTCAACGGATTCGTGCGCGAATGCGATGGGTTTGACTTAGTGAATATTGTTTGCGGCATTGTTATAGTGGCGCTCACCTTTAAATACTGGAAAAGCCTGACCGACAGTTACCAAAGCACATTACCTGCCAAACTTGGTGTCGCATTTCTGGATATCGTTGGCGTCGGCGTACTTGTTTCTGGTTTTGATGGCAATTGTATTTGCCCGAGGTCTTTCTAGGCTCGAAGCAGCGACGCCTAACCATTCGCTCAACCGAACCCATTGCGGTATGTGGCTAAAGACCCTCCATTTGATTCTGGGCCTTTAGCCACATACCGCAACGGTCCGGCTAGCTCAAACGTTAGGTCGCACACCAAGGACCAGCACATCATGTATCCCCATCTCCACATCGCAGTGGCCGCCGTTTTTATCGGAGTGCTTGCTACACCCGCTCAGGCACAATCCGACACGCCACAGTTTGGAATCAAGTCCGATCGTCCGCCCACAGGATCGATGATCCGACGAGAGGCAGTGAGCGGAAGCAGAATTCCGATAAATAGGCCCTACGAAAAGCTAACTGAATCGGAACGCGAGCAGGTAAGGAACTGGTACGAGTCCATGCCAGAGGCCGACGAACCACCATTTCCCAAAGACGGCTTACGGCCCATCCTCGATGCTCTTCGCAAGGCCCAAGATAAGCTTTTTGTCACTGGCGACCTTTTTCCAATCGCAACAGTTGACTCCACTGGCGTAGTTACCAACGTCAAGGCTATCGGATCGCCAAGCCCCGAGATGGTCAGGTTTGCATCGTCTGTCATGTTGCTAACGAGATTCAAGCCTGCGGTCTGCACCGGATCTCCGTGCCAAATGGAGTTCCCGCTCTGGCAGATATTCCGCGTAGAGTAGTGACAGTGCGGCCTAACCCTTCTCCAGGGACTCCCCAACCGGTCAACGGTTTGAATTGACTCTCGAATCGAGTCGATTGATTTCGCAGCAGCGCAATGCGTTGATATCCCCGACAAGGGACAGACTGCACATCTACAGGCGGGCTTGTTTTGGTGTTGCACCGAGACCCCAGATACGAACCGCTCTGCAGGACTCCATTCGCTCAACGCGTCTTTGGTCCTTGAGGGTTACCGAGTTCACCTGCCGCCGGTCTGACCTGTGGTGATATCTGCGTGTCGCGTCTGCGGTGGAATCGATTCTCTTCAGGTTTCCGGGCATTGGCTCAAGGCGCAATGTGGCGCCGGGCGCTCGGGCAGGTGATTCGCGTCGAACTCGCCATCCCGGGTGAGCATCGCCCACAGGATGCGCGCGTTCTTGTTGGCCAGCGCCACCACCGCTTTCTGCCAGCCTGCCCGCTCCTTCACTTGCACCAGCCACTGGCTGATGCGGTCGCTGCGTTTGTGCGCCGTCATCACGGCCGACTTCGCGCCCTGGATCAACAACGTGCGCAAGTCGTCGTCGCCGCGTTTGGTGATGCGGCCCAGGCTGGCCCTGCCGCCGGTGGAGTTCTGGCCAGGCACCAGGCCCAACCAGGCGCTGAACTGCTTGGCGCTGGCGAACTGCGAGAAGTCGTCAACGCTTGCCACCAGCGCTGACGCGCCGATCGGACCAATCCCCTGCAGAGCCGCAGCCTTGCTGGCCCGCTCATCGCTGCGCACGTGGGTCCCGATGCGTTCTTCGCACCACTTCATCTGCAAGTTCAACTCGATCCAGTGCAGGTGCGCTCGTTGCAGCACCAGGCGGGCGATGCCGGTGCGTTCATTGCTGCCATCCTCGATCAATTCGGCCAGCACCCGGCGCAGCGCTTCGGGGCTTTGCGGGAAGCTCATGCCGAACTCGACCAGCACGCCGCGGATGCGGTTGATCAACGCGGTGCGTTCGGCCTTGTCGCCTTCGCGCAGGCGGTGCACGCTGAGCTGGCCCTGCTGCTCGGTTGTCTTCACCGGCACGAACCGCATGTGCGGCCGGCCCGCAGCCTCGCAGATCGCCGCAGGATCGTTCGCGTCGTTCTTCCCGCTCTTGCCGGCCATGCGGTACGGCGTGACGAAATGGCCCGCGATCAGCCTCGCATCCAGGCCCAGCGAGCGCAGCCGCCTCGCCACATGGTGCGCACCACCGCACGCCTCCACCGCCACCTCACAGCCAGCTGGCAACTGCGCGCACCAGGCGAAGAACTTCTCCGGCGCCATCGGCTCGGCCATCACCACCCGACCCGCCCGGTCCACTGCGTGCACCTGGAACACGCGCTTGGACAGATCCACCCCTACCCGTGCGGCCTCGCCGCGTGTAACCTCCGCCATGACTTCCCCTTTCCGCTCAGATTGAACTTCCGCAAGTCAATCTTGGTACCTCGATACCGTCTCAGGGCTGGGGAAGTCCCTTCGTATTCGCTCAACCGGACCCATTCCGATATGCGTCCAAAGGCCCGGCATTTCATTCCAGACCTATGGTCAAATATCCCAACGGCCCGGTTGGTTCAAACGCTAGGCCGCTGACACCAACAACGTCGCTATGCCACAGCATGAATTCATGCGGATGCGCGAAGAGGAGATCACAGTTGGAGGACTGTCGGGATTGGAACTGCTCGCGCGCCTGGAAGAATCTGACATCCAACTGAATGAGATTGCGCGGAAAATATTGAAGGGTCAGAACTTCAAGTTTTGCGTATCGACCTACCGGGTCAAGGTCACCATTCAGTCATTGAACGAATTGGGCTTGCCAAATGGCGGGACGCTTGGCGAAGCAATCGATGCCGCGGCGGCGCTTGGCTACAGACTTTGTCCTCTTGAGCTGGGCCCACATCTTCGACTTGCTTATCTGAATCAAGAGGAAGGTTCAGTTGGCTTTGAACCCAGCAAGCATCAGGCGCCACCGCAATCCATCACGGTGGTCGATCAACGTCCCGACAAGGACCAGTCCGAGTACCAAGGCTTCTATCTGCGTCGCATCGATGGCAAGCTCTGGCTGCGGGGTTACACATCTTGGTCTGGCCATGTCTGGCAGCCGAGTGACATGCTTGCCTTCACAGTCCCCCACAACGCGACCTGACCATCCGCTCAACCGGACCCATGGCGTCATGCGGCAAAGCGCCCGCCGCCGCCCCGTTTCACGCTGGGCGTCCAGCCAGTAAGATCGGAGTTGCGGGTGTGCGGTGTTGGACTGCCTAGATGTGCACAAGACCAGCACCGGGACTTCCGGCAAGACACAACAACAAGAACCAATCAGCGAGGGCTTGGCATCTGCCAGGCCCTTTGTCGTTCTGCGATCCCCTGAATCCGACTGCACGCCACCATGTCTGCTCCGATGACCCCTCCCCAGCTCGACGGCCTGGCCATGGCCGACCTCCAGCGCCTGCTGGCCCAGACCGATGCCGCCATCGCCGAACGCCGTGTCGAAGAACTGAAAGTGCTGGCGGACGGCTTCGCCCGCAAGCTCGCGGTCAACGGTTTCTCGGTCAAGGAAGGCATCGACGCGCTCAAGCCGTACATCGGCAAGAACCTGCGGCCGAATCTGCAGCCCAGGCAAGACCAGTCGGCCTGATGCCGCACGGCGGCGCCGCGCTCAGAGCACGGCGTAGCGCCCGGGCTTGTGGTTGATCGCGATGAACAGGTTCATCACCATCGCGGCCAGCACCGACCAGCCCACCTGAACAGCCGGCAGCACCGTCAGCGCCAGCGCCAACACGCTGCAGTCAATGGCCATCTGCACCTTGCCGGCGCGCCAGCCATGGGCGCGCTGCAGGTACAGCGACACGATGGTGGCGCCGCCCAGGCTGGCATGGTGCCGCGCCAGGAACAGGCAGCCCGAGCCCAGCAGCAGCCCGCCCAGCACTGCGGCGTACAGTGGGTGCAGCCTGTCGATGGCGAACAGCCGGGGCGACCACTCGGTCATGGCCGACAGCAGCGTGATGGCGGCAAAGGTCTTCAGCGTGAAGACCCGGCCCATGCGTTGCCAGGCAAACCAGTAGAACGGCAGGTTGATCAGGAAGAACAGCTTGCCCAGGCTGACGCCGGTGGCGTAGTGCAGCAGAAACGCAGCGCCTGCCGTGCCGCCAGTGATCAGGCCGGCCTGGCCGAACAGGATCAGCGCCAGCGACACGAACAGCGTGCCGGTGAAGATCGCCTGCACATCCTCGAAGGCGGTGTGGCCGGCCACGGCCTTTGCGGTGCTGGACATGCCCCAAAGCACGCAGGAAGCATGCCGCTGCCGCGGCGCGCTACTCGGGCGCCACCTGCACCAGCCGCTTGCCCATGGCCTCGCCCTTGAACAGGCCCACCAGCGCGGCGGGCGCCTGGGCCAGGCCGCCCGGCACGATGTCCTCGTCGAACCAGAGTTCACCGCTGCGCAGCCAGGGCGCCACCCGGGCCTGGTAGGCCGGCAAGTGGTGCACATGGTCGTAGATGATGAAGCCGGTCATCGTGATGCGCTTGGTCAGCACCGCCTGCAGGCCGCGGATGCCGGCATCCCCCTCGGTGTTGTAGGCCGAGATCATCCCGCACACCGGAAAACGTGCCGCCGCGTTGGCATGGCGCAGCGCCGCCTCCAGCGTGGTGCCGCCCACGTTGTCGAAGTAGACATCGATGCCGCGCGGGCAGTGGCTGCGCAGCGCCTCGTCCGGTGGCGTGGTCTTGTAGTTGAAGACTGCGTCGAAACCACCACGCGCCAGCAGGTGGGCACGCTTGGCCTCGCTGCCCACCGAGCCCACCACCCGCGCACCGGCCCGCTTGGCAAACTGGCCAGCCAGCTGGCCGACGGCGCCCGCCGCCGACGAGACATAGACCGTGTCGCCAGGCACCGGCTGGCCGATCTGGATGGCACCGATCCAGGCCGTGAGCCCGGGCATGCCCAGCACCGACACCGCATGGCTGATGCGCCCCAGCGCCGGGTCGATCTTGTGCAGGCCCTCGCCGCGGGGCACGCGCACCCGCTCGGCCCAGTCGAGGAAGCCCCAGACATGCTCACCCACCGCAAACCGTGCGTTGCGCGAGGCGATCACCCGCGCCACCACCCGCGAGACGATGGGCGCACCCAGCGCAAAGCCCGGCGCATACGACGGCCCTTCGTTCATGCGGCCGCGCAGGTACGGGTCCAGCGAGAGGTAGACGCTCTGCAGCAGCACGTCCTCGGGGCCGATCTCGGGTTCGGCCACGTCCTCGGTGGCGAAGCAGCCTTCGTCGACCCAGCCCACGGGCCGCCTGGCCAGCACGATGCGTGTGTTAATCGGGCCACTGTAGCGCCGGGCTCGGGTCTGGCGCCCGCCATCCGGGAAGGCACCTAGCAATGGAACGGCCCGCTCGCACGTAAATCGGGTTCCACCTTTCCAGGAGACGTTTCCATGCCCAACCTCCGCCTGCCCCTGCGCAGCCTGGCCGCCGCCACCCTTGCCGCCGGCCTGCTGGCCGGCTGTGCCAGCACGCCCACCACCGGGCCGATGGGCTTCTTCGTCACCAGCACCGGCAGTGGCAAGGGCGCCGACCTGGGCGGGCTGGACGGCGCCGATGCCCACTGCAAGCGCCTGGCCACCGCGGCAGGCGCCGGCCAGCGCAACTGGCGCGCCTACCTCAGCGCCAGCGCGGTGGGCACCACCCAAGCCGCGGTGCATGCGCGCGACCGCATCGGCAAGGGCCCCTGGTACAACGCCAAGGGCACGCTGATCGCCGCCGACCTGGCGCAGCTGCACGGCGACAATGGCATCACCAAGGCCAATGCGCTGGACGAGCGCGGCAATCTGGTGAAGGGCCGCGGCGACACGCCGAACGAGCACGACATCCTCACCGGATCGCGCCCCGACGGCACCGCCTTCTCGCCCATGCCCAACCTCACCTGCGGCAACTGGACGAGCAGCGGCGAGGGTGCCGCGATGATCGGCCACCATGACCGCACCGGCCTGGTGACCGACCCCTGGGCGCTGAGCTGGAACTCCTCGCACCAGACCCGCGGCTGCGGCCAGGAGGCGCTGAAATCCACCGGCGGCGCCGGGCTGTTCTACTGCTTCGCCGCGGACTGATCCGCAGCATCAGCGCCCCGGCTTGCCCCGGGTGCGCGCGGTCCACACCTTGTAGGCGTTGGGCGTCAGCTCGCGCTTGAGCAGCTGCACCACCTGGCCGGGGTTCAGGCCATGCAGGCGCAGCACCCGGTCGAACGGCGGCTGGTCGTCCCAGGCGGTGGCGATGATGCGTTCGATCTCGTCGGCCGACAGCCGCGGCACGGGCTTGGCCATCGCTCAGTCCTTCAGCACAAACCGCAGGCCGGCATGGGCCTGCAGGCGCCGCAGCAGGGCCAGGCCCATGGCGGCACCGGGCGTCCACACGCCACCGGGCGTGGCCTGGCGCGGCACATCCTGCAGCAGGCACAGCGCGGCCTCGGCCAGCATGCGCGATGTGGAGCCGTAGCCCGGGTCGCGGTCACCGTGCACCGTGGCCGCCAGGCTGCGGCCGTCCACCGTCTGGCCGGTGAACAGCAGGTCGTAGCTGCCGGCCTCGCGCTGGCGGCGACTGGGGCCCTGACCAGGCTGCGGCAAGGCCAGGCGGCCGATCAGCGCCCGCGCAGGTGACCAGGCCAGCGCCAGGTTCTGCAACCGTGTGCCCCCGGCCAGCAACTCGGCCGCCACCCGGCCGCCCAGGCCGCGGCCGGTCACCAGGCGCTCGTCGTAGGCGAAGTCGCGGCCCCAGGGATGGCCGCGCAGGGCATTGCTGCGGTGCACGTTCTTGGTGTTGATCATCGCCATCACGAACGGGCCGCTCCAGGCGCCGCCGGGCCGGTCCTGGTGCGCGCCACCGCCGTCGGGCTGCACCGGGCCGTGCCAGCCGGGTGTCAAGGCGAACGGGTCGGCCAGCAGACGGGCCGCTGCCGGGTTGCCATCGATGGCCTCCAGCGTGGCCAGCATGCTGGCTGCCGTGCCGCCCGACAGGCCGCCGCGCAGGCGCTGCACCCGGCCCTGCACCCGCTGCAACGGCTGGCCAAAGCGCTGCTGCGCCTCGGTCTGCAGGAACAGCACGCCCAGGTCGAACGGCACCGAATCAAAGCCGCAGGAGAACACGATGCGCGCCCCGCTGGTGGCCGCCGGCGCCTGCAGCTTGCGGATCATCTGCGCCATCCACAGCGGCTCGCCGCACAGGTCCACGTAGTCGGTGCCGGCCTCGGCACAGGCCGTGGCCAGTGCCGTGCCATGCCGGGTGTAGGGGCCGACGGTGGTGATCACCAGCCGGGTCTGGCGCACCAGGCTGGCCAGCGCGGCGGGGTCGGTGGCGTCGGCGGTCAGCAGGGGCAGCGTGGCGGGCGCGCCGATGGCCTGCCGCACGGCGGCCAGGCGCTCGGCACTGCGGCCGGCCAGCGCCCAGCGGAAACCGGCGCCGGCCTGGGCGCGGGCCAGCAGGACCTCGGCGACCAGCCGGCCGGTGAAGCCGGTGGCGCCGAACAGCACCACGTCGACGGGCAGGGCGGGGTTGTGCATGCGGCCATGGTCGCACATGCGCGGGCCGGCACCGGCGGGGCGACAATCCGGGCCCGCGACCGCCCTGCCCGCCTGCCATGTCCGCCCTGGAACAACGCCTCACCGACCTGGAGATCAAGGCCAGCTTCCAGGAAGACGCGCTGGACCAGCTGAACGCGGTGGTGGTGCGCCAGCAGCAGCAGATCGACGCGCTGCTGCGCGAGCTGGCGGCCCTGCGCGACCAGCTGCCCGATGCCGACGGGGCACGGCCCTTCCGCAGCCTGCGCGACGAGCTGCCGCCGCACTACTGACCCGGCGCAGCACGGCGCCAGCCCGCCGGCAACCCGGCTTCCACTTCGCCTGGCCGCCTGGCAGCCCGGCTGCCACTGCCTGGCATGCCGTGCCTGGGCTGGCGCTGTCTCGCCGGAAGAAGTTGCGTCAGATCAAGCACTTGCAGCGGCCTCTCGGTGCTTACCCGCGGCGCAGGTCCGGCGGGTATGCAACTTGTGTTGTTCCTGGCACTGCCAGCGCCCCCAGGACCTGGCGGCCACCAGCGGCCCCAACGGCCAGCCGGGCCAGAACAACCACCAGCCGACGATCCGGAGGAGACCCCGCATGGAGACTTTCTACGAGGTGATGCGACGCCAGGGCATTTCGCGCCGCAGCTTCCTCAAATACTGCTCGCTCACCGCCACATCCCTGGGGCTGGGCCCGGCCTTCGTGCCGCAGATCGCCCACGCGATGGAGACCAAGCCGCGCACGCCGGTGCTGTGGCTGCACGGGCTGGAATGCACCTGCTGCAGCGAGAGCTTCATCCGCAGCGCCCACCCGCTGGCCAAGGACGTGGTGCTGTCGATGATCAGCCTGGACTACGACGACACCCTGATGGCCGCCGCCGGCCACCAGGCCGAGGCCATCCTGGAAGAGGTGATGGCCAAGTACAAGGGCAACTACATCCTGGCGGTGGAGGGCAACCCGCCGCTCAACCAGGACGGCATGAGCTGCATCATCGGCGGCAAGCCCTTCATCGAGCAGCTCAAGCACGTGGCCAAGGATGCCAAGGCCATCATCAGCTGGGGCTCGTGCGCCAGCTGGGGCTGCGTGCAGGCGGCCAAGCCCAACCCCACGCAGGCCACGCCGGTGCACAAGGTGATCTTCGACAAGCCCATCATCAAGGTGCCCGGCTGCCCGCCGATCGCCGAGGTGATGACCGGCGTCATCACCTACATGCTGACCTTCGACCGCATCCCCGAGCTGGACCGCCAGGGCCGGCCCAAGATGTTCTACAGCCAGCGCATCCACGACAAGTGCTACCGCCGGCCGCACTTCGACGCCGGCCAGTTCGTCGAGGCCTGGGACGACGAGAGCGCGCGCCGCGGCTACTGCCTCTACAAGGTGGGCTGCAAGGGCCCTACCACCTACAACGCCTGCAGCACGGTGCAGTGGAACGAGGGCACCAGCTTCCCGATCAAGGCCGGCCACGGCTGCATCGGCTGCAGCGAGGACGGCTTCTGGGACAAGGGCTCGTTCTACAGCCGGCTGACCGACATCCATGCCTTCGGCGTGGAGGCCAATGCCGACCAGATCGGCGGCACCGCGGCCGGCGTGGTGGGCGCGGCGGCGGTGGCACATGCGGCGGTCTCGGCCATCAAGCGGGCCACCGACAAGAGCGTGGCCGACAAGACCGCCGACCACGCCAGCGACAAGACAACGGCCTGAGCGCCAGACGGAGAACCGCAGCATGGGCGCGTACGAAACACAAGGCTTCAAGATGGACAACACCGGCCGGCGCATCGTCGTCGACCCGGTCACCCGCATCGAGGGCCACATGCGCTGCGAGGTCAACCTCGACAGCAACAACGTCATCCGCAACGCGGTGTCCACCGGCACCATGTGGCGCGGGCTGGAAGTCATCCTCAAGGGCCGTGATCCGCGCGATGCCTGGGCGTTCGTGGAGCGCATCTGCGGCGTGTGCACCGGCTGCCATGCGCTGACCAGCGTGCGTGCGGTGGAGGATGCGCTGGGCATCCGCATCCCGAAGAACGCGCACCTGATCCGCGAGATCATGGCCAAGACCCTGCAGGTGCATGACCATGCGGTGCACTTCTACCACCTGCATGCACTCGACTGGGTGGACGTGGTCTCGGCGCTGAAGGCCGACCCGAAGAAGACCAGCGAGCTGCAGACCCTGGTCTCTCCCCAACACCCGTTGTCAGCGGCCGGCTATTTCCGCGACATCCAGAACCGGCTGAAGAAGTTCGTCGAGAGCGGCCAGCTCGGCCCCTTCATGAACGGCTACTGGGGCAGCAAGGCCTATGTGCTGCCGCCCGAGGCCAACTTGATGGCCGTGACCCACTACCTGGAGGCCCTGGACCTGCAGAAGGAATGGGTCAAGGTGCACACCATCTTCGGTGGCAAGAATCCGCATCCCAACTACCTGGTGGGCGGCGTGCCCTGCGCCATCAACATCGACGGCGACGGCGCCGCCGGCGCGCCGATCAACATGGAGCGGCTGAACTTCGTGCAGGCCCGCATCCAGGAGATGATCGACTTCAACAACAACGTCTACGTCCCTGACGTGCTGGCCATCGGCACGCTCTACAAGCAGGCTGGCTGGCTGTATGGCGGCGGCCTGGCCGCCACCAACGTGATGGACTACGGCACCTACGAGAAGGTGCCCTACGACACCAGCACCCAGCAGCTGCCCGGCGGCGCCATCCTGGGCGGCGATTGGAGCAAGATCCTGCCGGTGGACCCACGCGACCCGGAGCAGGTTCAGGAGTTCGTGCCCCACAGCTGGTACAAGTACGCCGACGAGACCAAGGGCCTGCACCCCTGGGACGGCGTGACCGAACCCAACTACGAGCTGGGCAAGGCCACCAAGGGCACACGCACCAACATCCAGGAGATCGACGAGAGCGCCAAGTACTCGTGGATCAAGAGCCCGCGCTGGCGCGGCCATGCGATGGAGGTAGGTCCGCTGTCGCGCTACATCCTGGGCTATGCCCATGCGCTGCAGGGCAACAAGAACAGCCTGCGGGTGAAGGAACAGATCGAGTCCTCGGCCGCCGCCATCAACAGCGGCATCCCCAAGGCCCTGGGTCTCCCCGAGACGCAGTTCACCGCCAAGCAACTGCTGCCCACCACCATCGGCCGCACCCTGGCCCGCGCGCTGGAATCGCAGTATTGCGCCGAGATGATGATGGACGACTACCACGCGCTGGTGGCCAACATCAAGGCCGGTGACCGCGCCACCGCCAACGTCGAAAAGTGGGATCCGAGCACCTGGCCCAAGGAGGCCAAGGGCGTGGGCACGGTGGCCGCGCCGCGCGGCGCACTGGGCCACTGGATCCGCATCAAGGACGGCCGCATCGAGAACTACCAGTGCGTGGTGCCCACCACCTGGAACGGCAGCCCGCGTGACAACAAGGGCCAGATCGGCGCCTTCGAGGCCAGCCTGATGAACACGCCCATGGCCAACCCGGAGCAGCCGCTGGAGATCCTGCGCACGCTGCACAGCTTCGACCCCTGCCTGGCCTGCAGCACCCATGTGATGAGCCCCGACGGCGCCGAGCTGGCCCACGTCAAGGTGCGCTGACGAACGCACCACCCCCGAGGAGACCGACGATGACATGCTTTCCCACGACCGCACGGCGGGTGCTGGCCGCTGGCCTGGCCCTGCTGGCCACCACCGCCGCCCGCGCCCATGACGGCCACGGCAGCCACGACAGCCTGGGCGTGCTGGCCACGCTGGCCCATCCGCTGGACCTGCGCGAACTGCTCACCTTGTTGCTGCTGGTCTGCGTGGCCGGCCGCGTGTTCACCCTGGGCGCGTTCCGGGCCCGCAGCCCGCTGGCACTGGCCCTGGTGGCCGGCGCGGCGGTCTCAGCCACCGGCCTGGCCGTGCTGGCCCGCGGCTGAGCACCCACCGCGGAGCCCGCCATGGCCATCCAGTCCCAGACCTACGGCGCCGAGGCGCCCGATGCCGACAGCCGCGAATTCGCCAGCGCCAGTGCGCTGAAGACGGTCTATGTGTACGAGGCGCCGGTGCGCATCTGGCACTGGATCAACGCGCTGGCCATCACCGTGCTGTGCATCACCGGCTACTTCATCGCCAGCCCGCTGCCCACCCAGCCGGGCGAGGCCAGCGCCAACTTCCTGATGGGCTACATCCGCTTTGCCCACTTCGCCGCCGGGCAGGTGATGGCGGTGGGCCTGCTGGCGCGCGCCTGGTGGGCGGTGGTGGGCAACCACCATGCCCGCGAGCTGTTCTGGGTGCCGCTGTTCAGCGCCGCCTACTGGCGCGACATCGGCGTGATGCTGAAGTGGTATGCCTTCCTCACGCCGCGGCCCGGCCGCTTCGTCGGCCACAACCCGCTGGCCCGCTTCGCGATGGTGTTCGGCTTCCTGGTGCTGGCGGTGTTCATGGTGGTCACCGGCCTGGCGCTGTATGGCGAGGGCGCGCAGGCCGGCTCCTGGGCCGACCGGCTGTTCGGCTGGGTGATCCCGCTGATGGGCCAGAGCCAGGACGTGCACACCTGGCACCACCTGGGCATGTGGGGGCTGGTGATCTTCGCGGTGCTGCACATCTACGCCGCGGTGCGCGAGGACATCATGGGCCGCACCAGCCTGATCAGCACCATGGTCTCTGGCCATCGGACCTTCAAGGACTGACCCCCATGGATGCCCCGACCATCACCATCCTCGGCATCGGCAATGTGCTGTGGGCCGACGAAGGCTTCGGCGTGCGCTGCATCGAGGCGCTGCAGCAGCGCTACGAGTTCGCGCCGCAGGTGCAGTTGATCGACGGTGGCACCCAGGGCCTGTACCTGGTCCAGCATGTGCAGCAGGCCCACAGCCTGCTGATCTTCGACGCCATCGACTACGGGCTGGCGCCCGGCACGCTGCGCCTGATCGAGGACGACGACGTGCCGCGCTTCATGGGCGCCAAGAAGATGAGCCTGCACCAGACCGGCTTCCAGGAGGTGCTGATGCTGGCCCAGCTGACCGAGCAGTACCCGCAGCGGGTGCTGCTGGTCGGCTGCCAGCCCGAGCAGCTGGACGACTACGGCGGCAGCCTGCGGCCGGTGGTGCGCCAGGCGATGGAGGATGCGCTGGCGCTGGGCGTGGACGCGCTGCGCCGCTGGGGCGCGCAGCCGGTGGCCCGGCGCACACCGCTGGGCCCGCAGGAGTCGGTCACCTTCGCGCCGCTGGCCCTGCCGCTGTACGAGGGCCAGCGCCCGCCGGAAGACGCGGCCTGCCGCGTCGGCGATGCACGGTTCTTTCCCACTGCGGCCTAGCGTCCATGTGCATCGGCATTCCTCTGCAGGTGCTGGCCCTGTCGCCAGGCCACGCGCTGTGCGACGACGCCGGCACGCCGCGCCAGGTTCGCACCACGCTGCTGGGCGACGGCATCACGCCGGGCGACTGGCTGCTGGTGTTCCTCGACAACGCCATCGAGCGCCTCAGCCCGGCGCGTGCCGCCGAGATCCGCCACACCCTGGCGCTGCTGGCCGGCGCCATGGCGGGCCGGCAGCTGGATTCATCCGGTGACGCCGGCTTCGACCTGCCCTCGCGCTGGACCACCGCGCAGCTGCATGCGCTGTCCGGCCAGCCTGTTTCCGCATCCACGCCTGAGGCGCCTTGATGACCACCATGCTCCCCGACACCGGCAGCAGCACCCTGCTGCACCTGCCTGTGCAGGCACCCGCCGGCCGCGCCGCGGCTGCCTCCGAACCGCATGCGCCGCAGGTGCAGCGCCTGGCCAGCCATGCCGGCGCCAGCTGGGTGGATGCCACCAGCGTGCAGGCCTGGGCCGCCGCCGGCGGCCACCGGGTGCTGCTGCTGGCCGGCGATGCCGTGCGCTTCCCCGAAGGCCAGGACGTGGCCGCCGTGCTGCCCGAGCTGCAGCGCTGCGCCGGCACGCCGTTCGCGCTGGGCATCGTGCCGGCCGACCAGGAAGACGCCGTCGCCCGCCGCTACGGCGTGCAGCGCTGGCCATCGCTGGTGGCGCTGTGCGACGGCGCCTACCTCGGCACCCTCAGCGGCATGCATGACTGGCAGCCCTTCCTGGCCCAGTTGCAGGCCCTGCTGGCCCTGCCGGCCAGCCGGGTGCCGGGCATCGGCATTCCGCTGGTCAGCGCCGGCGCCGCCTCGGCCTGCCAGGCCTGAGGAGATGGCGATGAAGGAGTTTCCGATCCCCGTGGTGGCCGCCCTGGTCGGCCCCGGCAGCCAGGCCGAGGACGAGACGCTGGACTACCTGCCCATGCCCGGCGGCATGGCCACCTTCCAGCCGCCGCTGCTGCCCGAGCCCGAGGCCGCCGCGCCCTGCCACCAGGGCCGGCAGGTGCTGCACCAGGCGCTGGCCGCGCTGGCCGCCGTGCAGGCTGAAGGCGGCCGCCGGAGCGTGCCGCTGGACGGCCTGCCCGCGGCCGACCTGCGCCTGGTCAACCAGGTGCTGGGTGAAGGCGAGGTCAGCGCCGTGGTGCAGCCGGCCCAGCCCGGCGGCGCCAGCGTGCAGGTGCAGGAATCGGTGTTCGCCGGGCTGTGGCGGGTGATCACGTCAGCCGGCGGCGTGGTGCTGCACGACACGCTGGAGGTGGCCGCCATCCCCCAGGCGCTGCACGAGGCCGCGCTGGCCGATGCCGCCACCGCCACGCCGCCGCCGCGCTGGACCGGCGCCCTGCCACCCGAGGTGCAGAACGCCCCCGCCCTGCTGGCCGAGATCGACGACCAGCTGCCGCGCTGCGGCCCCGGCCAGCCGGCCCATGTGATCAACCTGACGCTGCTGCCGATGAGCCCGGCCGACATCGGCTTCCTCGACCACCACCTGGGCACCGGCCGGGTGCTGATCCTGTCGCGCGGTTATGGCAACTGCCGCATCAGCAACACGCTGCGCGCTCATGGCTGGCGGGTCGTGTACTACAACTCGCAGGACGTGGTGATCCTCAACACCGTCGAGCTGGTCGACCTGCCGGCCGTGGCCCAGGCCGCGCCGGAAGACATCGCCGATTCCCACGCGCGCCTGGCCGAGGTGCTGGCCTGGGTGGACGGATCGTGAACCCCACCGCCGGCTTCGAGGGCAGCTACCTGGGCCAGGCCGCCCGGCTGCCCGACCGCGCCCGGCTGGAATGCAAGATCTGCTGGTGGGTCTACGACCCCGACCTGGGCGATCCGCAGTGGCAGGTGCCGGCCGGCACGCCCTTCACCGCCCTGCCCGGCCACTGGCGCTGCCCGCAGTGCGACGGCGACGCCGCCCAGTTCATGGTGGTGACGGCATGAACACCCGCGTGGCCGTGCTGCAGGCGGTGTTCACCGAGATCGCCGAGACCCGCATGGCCGGCCTGCCGGTGTGCAACCCGCGGCTGGAGGTGGAGGCGCTGGGCTTCGAGCCGGTGCGCCAGGCCGACCTGCGGGCCAGCGGCCTGGCCGGGCCCGCGGCGGTGGCCGATGGCCGGCACTGGCTGCCGCCGCTGTGCCTGGGCGTGCTGGTCACGCCCTGGTTCATGAACCTGGTCTGCCTGCCGCTGCTGCGCGACGACCGCTGCCCGCCGACAGGCCAGGCCCGCCTGCTGCACATCGGCGGCCATGCCCTGCCCTTCCTCTCCAGCCACGAGCCCGATCTGGGCAGCTTTGGCTGCTGCTCGCTGTTCTCTCCGATGCAGGACTTCGCCAGCGCCGCCGCAGCACGCGCCACCGCGATGGCGGTGCTGGAGGCGCTGCGCCGGCCGGCGGCCGGGCTGCAGGACGGCGCGGTACCGCCGGCCGGTGTGCCAACGCTGGTGGTCCCGCAGCCGGCAGCCGTCCAGGCCGGCAGCCCGCCGTCGCGCCGGGGCTTCCTGTTCGGCCGCACCGCCAGCCCGGGGGCCACCGCATGAGCCTGGCCGGCCAGCTGCTGCTGCAGCCCGGCGCACCGCTGGGCCACAGCCTGGTCAGCACCCGGCCGGCGGGCCTGGCGCGCTGGCTGCGCGGCCAGCCGGCCGCGGCCTTGCCCGGGCTGTTGGCCGGCCTGTTCAGCCTGTGCGGCCCGGTGCACCACCTGGGCGCCACGCTGGCCCTGCGCAGCGCTGCCGGCGGCCAGGCCAGCCCGCCCGGCCTGGGCGACCGGCGCCGGCTGCAGTGGCACACCCTGTGCACCCACCTGCAGCACATCGCGCTGGACTGGCCCCGCGGGCTGCATGGCCGCAGCGGCCCGGCGCCGGGCACAACCGACCAGGGCCTGGCACTGCTGGCCGGCAGCCCGCTGCGCCTGCGCGCCGCCGACGCTGCCATCGACGACGCTGACGTGGCCGCAGCGGCCCGCTGGCTGGAAGCGCAGGTCTTCCGCCAGCCGCTGCCCGACTGGCTGGCGGCCTGGCGGCACGCGCCACAACCGGCGCTGCAAGCCTGGGCGCAGCGGCATGCCGGCAGCGGGCCGGTGGCCGCATGGCTGCTGGCGGCCGAACCCTCGGCCCGCCAGGCACTGCCGGCCATGCCCGCGCTGCGGGTGCATGCCGATGCCGCAGCGCTGCACGCGCTGGCTGCCGACCTGCCGGCCTGGGGCGCCACGCCGCAATGGCAGGGCCGCTGCGCCGAGACCGGCCCCGGCGCCCGGCTGGCCGACGGCGCGCAGGCGCTGCAGTGCCTCACCACACCGTGGCTGCGTCTGGGTGCCCGCCTGGCCGATCTGGCGCAGCTGGCCCTGCCCGACGATCCCGCCAACCACCTCGGCGCCCACCGCCTGTCGCTGGGCGCCGAGCCCGCCGGCCCGGACGCGGCCATCGCCTGGGTGGAGACCGGCCGCGGCCTGCTGCTGCAAGCGGTGCAGCTGGCGCCTGGCGCCGCCGGGCCGCTGGTGGCCGATGTGCGGGTGCTGGCGCCGACCGACTGGCATGCCCATCCGGCCGGTGGCTGGGCGCAGGCGCTGTCGCAGCTGGATGCCGATGCGCCGACAGCGGCCGTGCACGCGCTGGTCGCCGCGTACGATCCCTGCGTGCCCTGCCAGATCACCACCGCCGCCCCGGTCCGCCCTGCCACGACGGAGGCCGCCGATGCATGAGGCCAGCCTGGCCGGCGGCATCCTGCAGCTGGTGGAAGACGCCGCCCGCCGCGAGGGCTTCGTGCGGGTCACCCGGCTGCGGCTGGAGGCCGGCCAGCTGGCCGGCGTGGAACCACGCGCGCTGCGTTTCGCGCTGGAGGCCCTGGCCCCCGGCACCTGCCTGCAGGGCAGCACGCTGGAGATCGACGAGCCGCCGGGCCAGGCCTGGTGCCTGCCCTGCGGCACCACGGTGGCCATCGGCCAGCGTGGTGATGCCTGCCCGCTGTGCGGCGGCTGGCAACTGCAAGCCACCGGCGGCACCGCGTTGCGGGTGGTCGACATGACCGTGGAAGACACCTGAGCGCCGCCGGCGGCCCGGGACGAGGAGAACAGCATGTGCGTGGTGTGTGGATGTGGTGACGGACAAGCCGCGGTCGAATCGGCCAGCGCCTTGAGGATGGATCCGCAGCAGGGCGACCTGCACTTCGGCGCCGGTGCGGCGCGGGTGTCGGTGCCGGGGCTCAGCCAGGGCCGCACGCTGCAGATGGAGGCCGACATCCTGGGCCAGAACAACCGGGTGGCACGGCGCAACCGGGCGCATTTCCTGGCCCATGGCGTCACCGCACTGAACCTGGTCTCCAGCCCCGGCTCGGGCAAGACCACGCTGCTGTGCGCCACCATCGCCGCGCTGCGGCAGCGGGCGCCGCAGCTGCATGTGGCAGTGATCGAGGGCGACCAGCAGACCAGCTTCGATGCCGACCGCATCCGTGCCACCGGCGCGCCGGCCATCCAGGTCAACACCGGCCGCGGCTGCCACCTGGATGCGCCGATGGTGGCCGAAGCCTTCCACCGGCTGCACCACCATCACCACCACCACAACGACCATGGCCACGACCATGACGCGCGCAGCCTGCTGTTCATCGAGAACGTCGGCAACCTGGTCTGCCCCGCGCTGTGGGATCTGGGCGAGGCCGCCAAGGTGGCCATCCTGTCGGTGACCGAGGGCGAAGACAAGCCGCTGAAGTACCCCGACATGTTCGCCGCCGCCTCGCTGATGGTGCTGAACAAGACCGACCTGCTGCCGCACCTGCAGTTCGATGTGGCGCGCTGCATCGCGATGGCCCGGCGGGTGAACCCCGGCATCGCGGTGCTGCAGCTGTCGGCCACCACCGGCGAGGGGCTGGACGCCTGGCTGGACTGGCTGCTGGCCTGCCAGCCCGACGACCTGGACGCCGCCACGCCGCATGTGCATGGCCCGGGCTGTGGCCATCCCACGCACCACCACCATGGCTGATGCCACCATCGCCGCACCCGCGGTGCTGGCCCTGGGCGCCTGGCTGAAGAACACCGCCTGCCTGCTGCCGCTGCAGCCCGGCGCCGCCCCGCTCTGGAGCCCGCTGCACGGCGACCTGGGCGACCCGCGGGCCTGCGCCGATTTGCAGGCCTCGGTGCTGGCGCTGCAGGCCCGCGGCCACCGCGTGGTGGCGGTGGCGCATGACCTGCACCCGGACTTCTTCAGCACCCGGCTGGCCCGGCAGCTGGCCGCGGCGCTGGGCGTTGCGGCGGTGGGCGTGCAGCACCACCATGCCCACATCGCCGCGGTGCTGGCCGAGGCCGCGCTGCAGCAGCCCGACGCCGATGCCCGGCCGGTGCTGGGCCTGGCGCTGGACGGCTTCGGCCTGGGCCCGGCCGGCGAGGCCTGGGGCGGCGAGCTGCTGTGGCTGCACGGCGCGCGCTGGCAACACCTGGGCGGGCTGTGGCCGCTGGCCCTGCCCGGCGGCGATGCCGCGGCCCGCGAGCCCTGGCGCATGGCCGCCGCCGCGCTGCAGGCCCTGGGCCGCGCCGCGGAGATCGTGACGCGCCTGGGGCCGCTGGCCGGCGCGCTGAAGGCCGCCGGCGTGGCCCGGATGCTGCAGCAGGGCCTGCACTGCCCGCCCACCAGCAGTGCCGGCCGCTGGTTCGATGCCGCCGCGGCGGCGCTGGGCCTGCATGCCGGGCGCCAGGCCCATGAGGCCGAGGCCGCCATGGCGCTGGAGCAGGCCGCGCAGCGTGCGCTGGCCAGCCAGCCAGCCGATGCGCTGGCGCCGCCAGCGGGCATAGTCGCCGCCGACCGCCAGGGCCAGCTCGACATCCGGCCGCTGCTGGCGCGGCTGTTCGACCTGCCGGCCGAAGCCGATGCAGCCCAGCGGGATGCGGCCGCCGCCGGCTTCCACCTCGGCCTGGCCGATGGGCTGGCCGGCTGGGCCGCCGACGCCGCCGCTGCACATGGCACCACCACCGTGGCGCTGGGCGGCGGCTGCCTGGCCAACCGGGTGCTGACCACGCGCCTGGTGCAGCAGCTGCACACCCGCGGCCTGCAGGTGCTGCGGCCGCGCCAGTGGCCGGCCGGCGATGCCGGCCTGGCACTGGGCCAGGCCTGGGTGGCGGCGCAGCCGCTGCGCGCCGCCCCCACCTCCACCCCACCCGACCTGGAGACCACCGCATGTGCCTCGCCATCCCTGCGCGGGTGATCGCGCTCACCGGCCCGGACGAGGCCGTGGTCGACCTCGGCGGCATCCGCAAGACGGTGTCCATCGCCCTGGTGCCCGATGCCGCCATCGGCGAGTACGTCATCGTGCATGTGGGCCATGCCATCGGCCGCATCGATGCCGCCGAGGCCGCGCGCACGCTGGCGCTGTTTGGAGAACTGGCGGCCCAGGCCGCCTTGGCAGACACCAGCACCATGGAGACCACCACATGGGCCAGATGACCTACATCGACGAGTTCCGCGACGGCACGCTGGCACGCAAGATCGCCGACCGCCTGGCCGCCGAGGTGCAGCCCGGGCGGCGCTACAACTTCATGGAGTTCTGCGGCGGCCACACCCATGCCATCTCGCGCTACGGCATCGCCGAGCTGCTGCCACCGGCGGTGCGCATGATCCACGGCCCCGGCTGCCCGGTGTGCGTGCTGCCCATCGGCCGCATCGACCTGGCCATCCAGCTGGCGCTGCAGCATGGCGCCATCGTCTGCACCTATGGCGACACCATGCGCGTGCCGGCCAGCCACGGCCTGTCGCTGACCAAGGCCAAGGCCCGCGGCGGCGACATCCGCATGGTCTATGCCGCCACCGATGCGCTGCGCATCGCCCGCGAGAACCCCGACCGCGAGGTGGTGTTCTTCGCCATCGGCTTCGAGACCACCACGCCGCCCACCGCGGTGGCGCTGCGCGACGCCGAGCGCGCGGGCCTCACCAACTTCAGCGTGCTGTGCTGCCATGTGCTGACGCCGGCCGCCATCACCCACATCCTGGCCAGCGCCGATGCGTCGGAGGGCAGCGCGGCCCCGCTCGACGGCTTCGTTGGCCCGGCGCATGTCAGCATCGTCATCGGCTCGGCGCCCTACGAGCCGTTCGCCCGTGCCTGGCGCCAGCCGGTGGTCATCGCCGGCTTCGAGCCGCTGGACGTGATGCAGGCCATCCTGATGCTGGTGCGCCAGGTCAACGACGGCCGCGCCGAGGTGGAGAACGAGTTCACCCGTGCCGTCAGCCGGGACGGCAACCGCACCGCCCAGGCGCTGGTGGACGATGTCTTCATGCCGCGCGACAGTTTCGAGTGGCGCGGCCTGGGCGAGGTGCCGCACAGTGCGCTGCAGATCCGCCCCGGCTTCGCCGCCTTCGATGCGGAGCGGAAGTTCCCGCTGACCTACACGCCGGTGGCCGACAACAAGGCCTGCGAGTGCGGTCCCATCCTGCGCGGCGTGAAGCAGCCGACCGACTGCAAGATCTTCGGCACGGTGTGCACGCCGGAGAACCCGGTGGGCGCCTGCATGGTGTCGTCCGAAGGCGCCTGCGCGGCGCACTATGCCTACGGGCGGTTCCGGGACATTCCGATCCGGGTCGAAGCGGCTGCAGGAGCGGCGGCATGAGCACCCGGCCGGACTACGTGCGGCCGCTGGACATCAAGCATGGCCGCATCGACATGGGCCACGGTGCCGGTGGCCGCGCCGCTGCGCAACTGATCGACGAACTCTTCGCCCGCGCCTTTCACAACCGCTTCCTCGGCCAGGGCAACGACGGTGCCTGCCTGCCCGCGCCGCCGCCCGGCCACCGGCTGGTGCTGGCCACCGACGGGCATGTGGTCTCGCCGCTGTTCTTTCCAGGTGGCGATGTGGGCTGCCTCAGCGTGCACGGCACGGTCAACGATGTCGCCATGTGCGGCGCGGTGCCGCTGTACCTCACGGCCAGCTTCATCCTGGAGGAAGGCTTTCCGCTGGCCGACCTGCAGCGCATCGTCGCGTCGATGGCGGCGGCCGCGCGGGAGGCCGGTGTGCCCATCGTCACCGGCGACACCAAGGTGGTGGAGCAGGGCAAGGGCGATGGCGTGTTCATCTGCACCACCGGCCTGGGCGCGGTGCCGCCGGGGGTGGAAGTGAGCGGCGCCAATGCCCGGCCGGGCGATGTGCTGCTGCTGTCGGGCAGCATCGGCGAGCATGGCGTGGCGGTGCTGTCGCAGCGCGAAAGCCTGGGCTTCGAGACCAGCATCACCAGCGACACCGCCGCCCTGCACACCCTGGTGGCCGCGATGCTGCACAGCGCGCCCGGCGGCGTGCGGGTGCTGCGTGATCCCACCCGCGGCGGCCTGGCCACCACGCTCAACGAGATCGCCCGCCAGTCGGCCGTGGGCCTGCACCTGCAGGAGGCCGCCATCCCGGTGCTGCCCCAGGTGGATGCCGCCTGCGAGCTGCTGGGCCTGGACCCGCTGTACGTGGCCAACGAGGGCAAGCTGGTGGCCGTGGTGGCGCCCGAGGCGGCCGATGCCGTGCTGGCGGCGATGCAGGCCCATCCGCTGGGCCGCCAGGCCTGCCGCATCGGCATGGTGACCGACGACCCGCAGCACTTCGTGCAGATGGACACCCGCTTCGGCGGCCGCCGGGTGGTCGACTGGCTCAGTGGCGAGCAGCTGCCGCGCATCTGCTGACACGCCGCAGACGGTCTGCCGACCGCCCCACAAGCTGCCCCACAATCCCCCGCAGCATGCTCCCCAGCGCCGCCCACCCCGACCTTCCCACCGTGCTGGTGGTCGATGACGAGGTGCGCTCGCAGGACGCCATCCGCCGCACGCTGGACGAGGATTTCCACGTGCTCACCGCCAGCTCGGCCGATGCCGCCCGCAGCCTGCTGGAAAGCCAGCCGGTGGCGGTGATCCTGTGCGACCAGCGCATGCCCGGCACCAGCGGCGTGGTGTTCCTCAAGGAAGTGCGTGCGCGCTGGCCCGACACGGTGCGCATCGTCATCTCGGGCTACACCGACAGCGAGGACATCATCGCCGGCATCAACGACGCCGGCATCCACCAGTACATCCTCAAGCCCTGGGTGCCCGACCACCTGCTGGCCACGGTGCGTGACGCCGCCGAGGCCCAGGGCCTGCAGCGCGGCCTGGCGCGGCTGGACATCGCGCTGCGCACCGCCACGCCGGTGCTGCGCCAGCGCGCCGCCCAGCAGCTGGCCCAGGCCCGCAGCGCCTTCGACTTCGACCGCATCGAGCGTGCCCCTGGCAGCCCGCTGGATGCGGTGTGCGCCATGGCCGCGCGCCTGGCCCGGCATGAGCTGAGCGTGCTGGTGCTGGGCGAGAGCGGCAGCGGCAAGGAGCTGCTGGCCCGCGCCCTGCATTACGCCAGCCCGCGTGCCGGCGCCGCCTTCGTGGTGGAGAACTGCGCCGCCATGCCCGACACCCTGCTCGAGAGCGAGTTGTTCGGCCACAAGCGCGGCGCCTTCACCGGCGCCCATGACGACCACCCCGGCCTGTTCCAGCGCGCCCACGGCGGCACCATCTTCCTCGACGAGATCGGCGAGACCTCGCCGGCCTTCCAGGTGCGGCTGCTGCGGGTGCTGCAGGAGGGCGAGGTGCGGCCGGTGGGCGCCGCCCGCCCGGTGCCGGTGGATGTGCGGGTGATCGCCGCCACCCACCGCGACCTGGAGCAGCGGGTGCGCGACGGCCTGTTCCGCGAGGACCTGTACTACCGCCTGGCCACCGCCACCCTCACCGTGCCGCCGCTGCGCGAGCGGCCCGGCGACATCGCGCCCATTGCCCGCCGCCTGCTGCAGGACGTCGGCGCCGAGCTGGGCCGCCCTGGCCTGCAGCTGGCCGACGATGCACTGGCCTGCCTGATGGCCTACCCCTGGCCGGGCAATGTGCGCGAGCTGCGCAACGAGATCGCCCGCGCCGTGGCCCTGGGCGATGGCGACACCATCGTGGCGGCCACGCTGTCCAGCCGGGTGCTGCAAGGCCAGGCCGGCCGCAGCCGCCTGGCGCCCACCCAGGGCCTGCCCACCACCGGCACGCTGGCCGAGCGGCTGGACGCGATCGAGGCGGTGGTGCTGCGCGAGACCCTGCTGCGCCACCGCTGGAACAAGACCCGTGCCGCGCAGGAGCTGGGCCTGTCCCGCGTGGGCCTGCGCGGCAAGCTGCAGCGCTTCGGGCTGGAAGGTTGAGCACCGCCATGGCCCTGCCCCGCGTCCTCCCCGGCGACGATCCCGCTGGCCCCGGCCTGAATGTGTTGTGGCTGCAGTCGGGCGGCTGCGGCGGCTGCAGCATGTCGCTGCTGTGCGCCGACAGCACCGATTTCCACGGCCAGCTGCGGGATGCCGGCATCCGCCTGCTGTGGCATCCCTCGCTGTCGCTGGAAAGCGGCGCCGAGGTGGTGGACCTGCTGGAGCGCCTGGCCCAGGGCCGGCTGCGGCTGGATGTGCTGTGCGTCGAGGGCGCGCTGCTGCGCGGCCCGCATGGCAGCGGCCGCTTCCATGTGATGGCCGGCACCGGCGTGCCGATGATCCACTGGGTGCAGCGCCTGGCCGCGCAGGCCCGGCAGGTGGTGGCCGTGGGCAGCTGCGCCGCCTGGGGCGGCATGACGGCCGCCGGCGACAACCCCACCGACGCCTGCGGCCTGCAGTGGGACGACGACCGCCCCGGCGGCCTGCTGGGCGAGGCCTTCCGCGCCGGCAGCGGCCTGCCGGTCATCAACGTGGCCGGCTGCCCCACCCACCCCGGCTGGGTGCTCGACACGCTGATGGCCCTGGCCGACGACAGCCTACACGCCGGCGACCTCGACAGCCTGGGCCGGCCGCGCTTCTATGCCGACCAGCTGGTGCACCACGGCTGCACCCGCAACGAGTTCTACGAGTTCAAGGCCAGCGCCGAGAAGCCCAGCGACCAGGGCTGCATGATGGAGCACATGGGCTGCAAGGGCACGCAGGCCCATGCCGACTGCAACACCCGGCTGTGGAACGGCGAAGGCAGCTGCACCCGCGGCGGCCATGCCTGCATCAGCTGCACCGAGCCCGGCTTCCAGGAGCCAGGCCACCCCTTCCACCAGACGCCCAAGCTCGCCGGCATCCCCATCGGCCTGCCCACCGACATGCCCAAGGCCTGGTTCGTGGCCCTGGCCTCGCTGTCGAAGTCGGCCACGCCGCGGCGGGTCAAGCTCAATGCCACGGCCGACCACCGCGTGGTGGCGCCGGTCGCCCGCAAGACCCGGCTGAAGTGAGCGCAGCGCGATGACACGGCTGATCGTCGGGCCCTTCAACCGGGTGGAGGGCGACCTGGAGGTGACGCTGGACATCAGCGGCGGCCAGGTGGCCAGCGCGCGCGTGACCGCGCCGATGTACCGCGGCTTCGAGACCATGCTGCAGGGCAAGGCACCGCACGATGCGCTGGTGATCGTGCCACGCATCTGCGGCATCTGCTCGGTCAGCCAGACGGTGGCCGCGGCCCGCGCACTCGCCAGCCTGGGCGGGATGGGCACCGCAGGCGGTGTGGCCATGCCGGCCAACGGCCAGCACCTGACCAACCTGGTGCTGGCCACCGAGAACCTGGCCGACCACCTGACCCACTTCTACCTGTTCTTCCTGCCCGACTTCACCCGTCCGGCCTACGCCGGCCGGCCCTGGCATGCGCAGGCGCAGCAGCGCTTCGCGCCGCACAGCGGCGAGCAGGTGCGCGCGGCCATCGCAGCGCGCCAGCGCTGGTTCACCCTGCTGGGCACGCTGGCCGGCCACTGGCCCCACACCCAGAGCCTCGAGCCCGGCGGCAGCGCCCGGCCGGTGGATGCCGCCGAGCGCACCCGGCTGCTGGCCAAGGTGCGCGAGTTCCGCGGCTTCCTGGAACGGCAGCTGTTCGGCCTGCCGCTGGAGCAGGTGGCCAGCTGGGACGACGAGGCCGCGATGCTGGCCTGGTGGGCGCAGCAGCCGCCGCTGGCCGGCAGCGATTTCGCGCTGTGGCTGGGCATCGCGCAGGATGCGCAGCTGCAGCACCTGGGCCGCGGACCGGGCCGCACGCTGAGCTTCGGCGCCTATCCGCAGCCCGGCGGCGGCCATGCGCTGGGCGCCGGCGTGTTCGATGTGGCCAGCGCCACGCTGCAGGCTGTCGACACCGAGGCCATCCGCGAAGACGCCACCCACAGCTGGCTGCAGCACGCCGGCGGCCCGCTGCACCCGCGCGAGGGCCGCACCCTGCCCGATGCCGACAAGCCCGGCGGCTACAGCTGGAACAAGGCGCCGCGCCTGGCCGGCCAGGTGGTGGAGACCGGCGCCATCGCCCGCCAGCTGGCCAGCGGCCAGCCGCTGGTGCGCGATGTGGTGGCGCGGCATGGCGCCACCGTCTACACCCGCGTGCTGGCCCGGCTGGTGGAACTGGCCCGTGTGGTGCCGATGATGGAAGCCTGGCTGCAGGCCCTGGCCATCGGCCAGCCCGACAGCGCCTGGTGCGTGCCGGTGCCGCTGCCCGACAGCGGCCAGGGCGTGGGTCTGGGCGAGGCCGCCCGCGGCGCGCTGGGCCACTGGGTGCGCCTGGAGCGCGGCCGCATCGCCAACTACCAGATCGTGGCGCCGACCAGCTGGAACTTCTCGCCCCGCGACGCCGCCGGCACGCCCGGCGCGCTGGAGCAGGCCCTGGTGGGCGCGCCGGTGGACGGCGCCGAGGCCACGCCGGTAGCGGTGCAGCACATCGTGCGCTCGTTCGACCCCTGCATGGTCTGCACCGTGCACTGATGGCCCACCCCCTACGCGCTTCGCGCGCCCCCTCAAGGGGGCAACGCCAGCGGCCCGGCGAAGCCGGTTCCGCGGCGTTCGCTTGGTTTGGCCTGTGGCCTGCCACCGAGGGCACGCACCACTGCACCCCGGACTGCCATGCCTGACGGTACCCTGCCCAGCCGCACGCCGGACCTGACTGCGCTGCTGCCCGGCGGCACGCTGGACGGCGTGGAGGAATCGACCTGGCTGGACGTGATCCAGAAGATGGACGAGGTGTACTCGCAGCTGGTGCGCGACGAGGTCGCCCTCGAGGAAAAGAACGCCGAGCTGGAGCAGTCGCACCAGTTCATCTTCAGCGTGCTGTCGGCGATGTCGGACGTGCTGCTGGTCTGCGATGCCCAGGGCCGCATCGTCGAGACCAATGCCGCGCTGTGCGAGCTGGTGGGCCGCGGCGAGGCCGACCTGCACGGCACCCATGTGGCCGACCTGGTGGTGCCGGGCAGCGCCGGCGCGGATCGCCTGCGCGAGCTGCTGGCCACGCCGGCGCTGCAGCGCAGCGGCACGGTGGTGGAGGTGGCACTGCGCGACGCCCAGGGCCAGCCGGTGCCGGTCGACCTGAACGGCACACCGCGCATGGACGCCCGCGGGCGCCGGGTCGGCCTGGTCTTCGTCGGCCGGCCGATGGCCGAGATCAAGCGCGCCTACCAGCAGCTGCACCAGGCCCACGAGGCGCTCAAGCGCACCCAGCAGCAGCTGCTGCATTCGGAGAAAATGGCCTCGCTGGGCCGGCTGGTGGCCGGCGTGGCCCATGAGCTGAACAACCCGATCAGCTTCGTGCTGGGCAATGTGCATGCGCTGCGCAAGTACACCGAGCGCCTGCGCGCCTACCTGGACGCCATCCACCAGGCCGCGCCGGCCGATGAACAGGCGAAGCTGCGCGCCCGCCTGCGCATCGACCACCTGCTCGACGACCTGCCCTCGCTGATGGAAGGCACGCTCGAAGGCGCACAGCGCACCGCGGACATCGTGCAGGGCCTCAAGCGCTTCTCGGCCATGGACCGCGGCGAGCGGGTGCGCACCGACCTCAACACCGTGGTCGAGCGTGCCATCCACTGGGTCAGCAAGGGCACGGCGCGGCACCTGCAGGTGCACTGGCAGCCCGGTGCGCCCTGCTGGGTGCTGGGCCAGGCCGGCCAGCTGCTGCAGGTGCTGATGAACCTGGTGCAGAACGGCTACGACGCGGCGCTGGCCGACAGCGCGGCCCAGCCGCAGGTGTGGATCGACATCCGCAGCGACAGTGGCACCGTGCGGCTGACCGTCAGCGACAACGGCAGCGGCATCCAGCCCGAGCACCTGTCCCAGGTGTTCGATCCGTTCTTCACCACCAAGCCGGTGGGCGCCGGCACCGGACTGGGCCTGTCGATCAGCTACGGCATCGTCGAACAGCACGGCGGCCGGCTGCAGGCGGCCAACCGGCCCGGTGGCGGCGCCACCTTCACGCTGGAGCTGCCCAGCGCCGGCGCGCCGCCGCAGAAAGAAGAAAACCCCAAGTGAATCAATCACTTGGGGTTTCAGGTTTGGCGGAGTCGGAGGGATTCGAACCCTCGATGGAGTTTTAAGCCCCATACTCCCTTAGCAGGGGAGCACCTTCGGCCACTCGGTCACGACTCCGGTGCAAGCCACACATTCTAGCCCAGCCCGCGCCGTGTTTTGGCGCCGCTGGGCAGGAAATCAATGCCAGTTCAGGCCACCGTCTCCGGCGCGTCCAGGCCGAAAGCCTTGTGCAGTGCACGCACGGCCAGCTCCATGTACTTCTCGTCCAGCACCACCGAGGTCTTGATCTCGCTGGTGGTGATCATCTGGATGTTGATGCCTTCCTCGGCCAGCGTGCGGAACATGGTGCTGGCCACGCCCACATGGCTCTTCATGCCGATGCCCACGATCGACACCTTGCAAATGCGGTTGTCGGCGGTGAACTGGGCGGCGCCGGTGGCCGGCAGCACGGTGTTCTTCAGCAGGTCGTTCGTGCGTTGGAAATCATTGCGGTGCACGGTGAAGCTGAAGTCGGTGCGGCCGTCGTGCGACACGTTCTGCACGATCACGTCCACGTCGATGTTGGCCGCCGCGACCGCGCCCAGGATCTGGTAGGCGATGCCGGGCTTGTCGGGCACGCCGACCACGGTGAACTTGGCCTCGTCGCGGTTGAACGCGATGCCTGAGACGACCGCTTGTTCCATTTTTTCGTCTTCCTCGAAGGTGATCAGGGTGCCGGAGACGGCTTCCTCGTCGATGTTGATGTCCCAGGGCGTGAAGCTGGACAGCACACGCAGCGGCACCCGGTACTTGCCGGCAAATTCGACCGAGCGGATCTGCAGCACCTTGCTGCCGAGGCTGGCCATCTCCAGCATTTCCTCGAAGCTGATGGTGTGCATGCGCCGGGCCTCGGGCACCACCCGTGGGTCGGTGGTGTAGACGCCGTCGACATCGGTGTAGATCAGGCATTCGTCGGCCTTCATCGCGGCGGCCACGGCCACGGCCGAGGTGTCGCTGCCGCCGCGGCCCAGCGTGGTGACGTTGCCGTCGCCGTCGATGCCCTGGAAGCCGGTGATGATCACCACCTTGCCGGCGGCCAGGTCGGCGCGCACCTTGGCGTCGTCGATCGCCTCGATGCGGGCCTTGGTGTAGGTGCTGTCGGTCTGGATCGGCACCTGCCAGCCGCCATAGCTGACCGCCGGCT
Source organism: Pseudaquabacterium pictum (assembly GCF_005403045.1). GTDB lineage: Bacteria > Pseudomonadota > Gammaproteobacteria > Burkholderiales > Burkholderiaceae_C > Pseudaquabacterium > Pseudaquabacterium pictum. The sequence continues at coordinate 241,560 of NZ_BJCL01000003.1, read as the reverse complement.
GGCCTTCGGCCTGCAGCGCCAGGGCCAGCAGGCCCACGCTGACCTGCTCGCCGGTGGCGGCGATGGCATCGAGCTCACGCATCGCGGCCGCGTCCAGCTGAGCCGGCTGCAGTTCCTTGGCCAGGCCCAGCAGGCGGTTGGTCTCGCCGCTCATCGCGGAGGGGACGACCACCATCTGGTGGCCGGCACGGGCCCATTTGGCCACGCGCTTGGCGACGTTGCGGATGCGCTCGGGCGAGCCCATCGACGTGCCGCCGTACTTGTGAACGATCAATGCCATGGTTGGAGGAAGTGCGGGACTTCGTGCGGGGCTCCATCGGTGCCTGGCAGCCCGCTTGGGGCCCGTCAGGCGTGGCGCGGCCCTGGTGCGCAGCCCATGATTTTAGCCTGCGTCGCCAGGCGGGGCGACCACGCGCAAACGTCCGGCGCGCAGCGTGCACCACCAGCCGGCGCCGGCAGGCCAGCGCGCCACGCCCTGGGCGGGCACTTCGGCCAGCAGCCGGGTCACCAGCGCCAGCGGCGCGCTGTGCCCGGCCTGCGCCGCCCACCAGGCCCGCAGCGCGTTGGCCTGGCGTGCGGCAGACAAGTCGCGCCAGCCGGCCACCGCCAGCCCGCCGTCGGCATCGACCAGCGGCGCGAGATCCAGCGCGGCCAGCTCATCCAGCGCCGCGCGGGCCTCCTGCGCGCGCTGGGCAGCGGCGGCCAGGCTGGTCTCGGCATGCGGAAAGGCGGCTTCCAGCACCGGCCACAGCTGCAACCGCAGGCGGTTGCGGGCCAGGCGGTCGTCGGCGTTCGACGGGTCATCGACCGGCTGCAGCCGGTGCCGCTGCACATAGGCATCGATCGCGCGGCGCGGCTGGTCCAGCCAGGGCCGGGCCCAGACCAGACCCGCACGGTCGATCTGCCGCGGCATGGCCGACAGGCCGGCCGGTGCGCCGCCGCGCAGCGCCTGCAGGATGAAAGTCTCGGCCTGGTCACGCCGGTGGTGGGCCAGCAGCAGCAGGCTGGCACCCGCCTCGGCGGCCATCGCCGCCAGCGCGGCATGCCGGCCAGCGCGGGCCCAGGCTTCCAGGCTGTCGCCCGGCGCGGGCTGGCCGCTCAGCCGAGCCCAACGCAGCTGCACCGGCCAGCCGCGTCGGCGCCAGCGGGCGCACAGGCGTTGGGCGGCCTGCAGCCAGGCATCGGCCTCGGGCAGCAGGCCATGGTGGATGTGGAGTGCGACGACCTGCAGATCCAGCGCCTGGGCGGCGCGGCAGGTGGCATGCAGCAGGGCCAGTGAATCACGCCCGCCGCTGAAGGCCACCGCCACGGTGGCGCCAGCGGCTGGCGCCGGGTCAGCGGTCCTTGGTGTCGGCAAAGCGGCCGTAGGCCTGCAGCCGGTCGTAGCGGCGGTTCAGCAGATCCTTGGGCTTCAAGTCGCTGACCTGGCGCAGCGCATCGACCAGCGCACGCTTGAGCTGCGAGGCCATCTGCCGCGTGTCCCGGTGGGCGCCGCCCACCGGCTCGCTGACCACCTTGTCGATCATGCCCAGGGCCTTCAGCCGGTGGGCGGTGATGCCCAGGGCCTCGGCCGCATCGGCCGCACGCTCGCTGGTCTTCCACAGGATGGACGCGCAGCCCTCGGGCGAGATCACCGAGTACACGCTGAATTGCAGCATCAGCACCTGGTCGCCCACGCTGATGGCCAGCGCACCGCCCGAACCGCCCTCGCCGATGATGGTGACGATGATCGGCACCTCCAGCTGCGCCATCTCGAAGATGTTGCGGCCGATGGCTTCCGACTGGCCACGCTCCTCGGCGCCGATGCCGGGGTAGGCGCCGGGCGTGTCGACGAAGGTGAAGACCGGCAGGCCGAACTTCTCGGCCAGCTTCATCAGCCGCAGGGCCTTGCGGTAGCCCTCGGGCCGGCTCATGCCGAAGTTGCGCAGGCCGCGCTCTTTCGTGTCGCGGCCCTTCTGGTGGCCGATCACCATGCAGGCCTGGCCATTGAAGCGGGCCAGGCCGCCGACGATGGAGTTGTCGTCGGCAAATGCGCGGTCGCCGTGCAGCTCCTGCCAGTCGGTGAAGATCTCGCTGACGTAGTCCAGCGTGTACGGCCGCTGGGGGTGGCGGGCGATCTGCGTGACCTGCCAGGGTGTCAGGTTGCTGTAGATGTCCTTGGCCAGCTGCTGGCTCTTCTTGTCGAGCCGGCCGATCTCTTCCGAGATGTCGACGGCCGACTCGCTCTGCACGAAGCGCAGCTCTTCGATCTTGGTCTCGAGTTCGGCGATCGGCTGCTCGAAGTCGAGGAAGTGTCGTTTGCTCATGCTGGCAGTGTGCTGTCTGGACAGTCAGTAGTCTACCGGCAGCGGGTCCAGGCTCCGCCAGATGTACCAGGTGGCCACCGAGCGGTACGGCGCCCAGGCCTCGCCCACCTCGCGCGCCTCGGCGCGGCTGACCGGCTCGCCGCTGAAGTAGCCCAGGCTGATGCCCTTGATCAGGCCCAGGTCATCCAGCGGCAGCACGTTCGGGCGCATCAGGTGGAAGATCAGGAACATCTCGGCCGTCCAGCGGCCGATGCCGCGGATCGCCACCAGCTCTTCGATGATGGCTTCGTCGTCCATCTGCTGCCATTGCGGCACATGCACCGCGCCGGACTCGAAGTGCCGCGCCAGGTCGCCCAGGTATTCGGCCTTGCGGGCCGACAGGCCGGCGCCACGCAGGGTGGGCGTGTCCAGCGCCAGCACGTCGGCCGGCGCCAGCCGGCTGCTGGGCCCGCCCACCGCGGCGGCGAAGCGGTCCCACACCGACTGCGCCGCCTTCACGCTGATCTGCTGGCCGACGATGGACCGGGCCAGCGTGGTGAAGGCGTCGCCGCGGCTCTGCAGGCGGGCTTCGCCGAACTTCGGGATCAGCTTCTTCATCACCCGGTCGCGCTTGGACAGGTGGCGGCAGGCCTCGTCCCAGTAGCCAGGGGTGATGGTGGCGACCGGCGGCTCGGCCGCCGCGGGTGCGGCCACCGGCACGGGCACGGGCACGGCGGGGGCATCGGGCGGCTGGCCCGGAGTGCTGCGCTTGGGCATGGTCAGGCCCGCACCCAGGTGGTGCCGGTGGGGGCGTCTTTGAGTTCCACGCCCTGCGCGGCCAGCGCCTGGCGGATGCGGTCGGCCTCCGCGAAGTTCTTCGCCGCCTTGGCCGCCGCGCGGGCGGCGATCTGGGCCTGGATGGTGGCTTCGTCCAGCCCGACGCCGCCCAGCGCCGCTTGCAGGAAGCTGCGCGGCGCCTGCTGCAGCACGCCCAGCGTGCCGGCCAGCGCGCGCAGCAGCGCGGCAGTGGCCGGTGCGCGGCTGCGGTTCAGGTCATTGGCCAGTTCGAACAGCACCGCCAGCGCGCCAGGGGTGTTGAAGTCGTCGTCCATCGCCGTCCGGAACGCCGCGGCCTGCGGCTGCGCCCAGTCGATGGCCATGTTGTCGGCCGGCAGGTCGATGCCGTCCAGCGCGGTGTAAAGCCGGCGCAACGCCGTGCGTGCGTCGTCCAGGCCCTGGTCGCTGAAGTTGAACGGGCTGCGGTAATGGGTGCGCAGAAAGAAGAAGCGCAGCGTCTCGCCGTCGAACTTCTTCAGCACATCGCGGATGGTGAAGAAGTTGCCCAGGCTCTTGGACATCTTCTCGTTGTCGACGTTGAGGAAGCCGTTGTGCAGCCACACGTTGACATGCTGGTGGCCGAAGGCGCCCTCGCTCTGCGCGATCTCGTTCTCGTGGTGCGGGAACTGCAGATCCTGCCCGCCGCCGTGGATGTCGAAGCGCTCACCGAGCAACGCGCAGCCCATGGCCGAGCATTCGATGTGCCAACCCGGGCGGCCGGGGCCGTAGTCGCCGCCGTACTTGGCGTCTTCGGGCTCGTCGGGCTTGGCGGCCTTCCACAAGACGAAATCCAGCGGATCGCGCTTGTCGTCGCCCACGGCCACGCGCTCGCCGGCGCGCAGGTCCTCGATGCTCTTGCCCGAGAGCTTGCCGTAGCCGTCGAACTTGCGCACCGCGAAGTTCACGTCGCCGCCGTCGGCCCGGTAGGCAAGGCCCTTGTCCTCCAGCGTGCGGATCATCGCCAGCATCTGCGGCACGTAGTCGGTGGCGCGCGGCTCATGGGTGGGCGGCAGGGTGCCGATGGCGGCCAGGTCCTCGCGCATCGCGGCAATCATCTCGTCGGTGAGGGCACGGATGGTGATGCCGCGTTCCAGCGCCCGCTTGATGATCTTGTCCTCGATGTCGGTGATGTTGCGCACATAGGTCACTGCATAGCCGCTGGCCGCCAGCCAGCGGGCCACCACGTCGAAGGCCATCATCATGCGCGCATGGCCCATGTGGCACAGGTCGTAGATGGTCATGCCGCACACATACATGCGCACCTGGCCCGGCACGATGGGCGTGAACGGTTCGAGGCGGCGGGTGAGCGTGTTGAACAGGCGCAGGGTCATCGGCCGATGCGGAAAACGGCCGCCAGGTGGCGGCCGGAGACACAGGTGGGGGCGGGGTGGCGAACGCCGGCCTGGCGGCAGGCAGGGCGGGCAAGCCGGTCCCCCGGTCTGCCCGCTTGGCGTCGATACAATCAAATCAGTATAGCGGCGGGCCGGTGGCCGCAGCCGCGTTCCGAAGCCCGCACCGGTCCATCCTTGGCCCCTCGCAACACCCCTGTTTCCATCCGTCAGCGCCCTCGCCGCGCCCGGCTGCCGGCTGTCCGGGTCGCGCTGTCCGGCATGCTGCTGACGGCGCTGTCCGCCCTGGCCAACACGCCGGTGACGGCCGCCGACATCGAGCGCCAGTACCGCGGCGGCGAGCCGCGCGTGGCCTTGCAGCGCCTGGAGCAGGCGCTGGCCCAGCGTCCCGGCGATGCGCCCCTGCGCTTCCTGCAGGCGGTGCTGGCCGCCGAAACCGGCCAGACGGCCCAGGCCGCCAAGCTGCTCGAGCGCATGACCGAAGAGTTTCCCGACCTGCCCGAGCCCTACAACAACCTGGCCGTGCTGCAGGCCGCCGGTGGCCAGTACGACCGCGCACGCAGCCTGCTGGAAACCGCCTTGCGGCTGGACCCGGGCTACCGCACCGCGCACGAGAACCTGGGCGATGTGTTCGTGCGCCTGGCCCAGCGTGCCTACGAGGCCGCCTCGGGCCCGCGCAGCGAGCCGGCCCTGCAGAGCAAGCTGCGGCTGGCCCGTGAGCTGGCGGCGCTGCGCTGACAGCCTTGCCAACCCCACTCCCTTTCCTGATCTGGAGCGACAGATGAAACACCTGGCCCTGGCCATCACCCTGGCCGGCCTGCTGGCTGCACCGCTGGCCGCGCAGGCGCAGAAGGTCAAGCTCGCCACCACCGCGGGCGACATCGTGCTGGAACTCGACGCCGCCAAGGCGCCGAAATCCGTGGCCAACTTCGTGCAGTACGTGAAGGCCGGCCACTACACCAACACCGTGTTCCACCGCGTGATCGACAGCTTCATGATCCAGGGCGGCGGCATGACCGCCGACCTGGCCGAGAAGCCCACCCGCGCGCCGATCCCGCTGGAGGCCGGCAACGGCCTGTCCAACCTGCGCGGCACGCTGGCGATGGCACGCACCAACCAACCCAATTCCGCCACCGCGCAGTTCTTCATCAACGTCGTCGACAACACCCGGCTCGACACCGCCGGCGGCGGCTACGCCGTGTTCGGCAAGGTGATCGAGGGCATGGATGTCGTCGACAAGATCCGCATGGTGCCCGTGGGCAACAAGGGCCCGTACCAGAACGTGCCGGTGACCCCGGTCGTGATCAAGCAAGCCACCCTCCAGGAGCAATGACATGAGCAAGTTCGTCGAGATGACCACCAGCGCAGGCACCCTGCGCATCGAACTGGACGACGCCAAGGCGCCGGCCACCGTCGCCAACTTCCTCGGCTACGTGAACAAGGGCCACTACGACGGCACCATCTTCCACCGCGTGATCAAGGGCTTCATGATCCAGGGCGGCGGCTTCGAGCCCGGCATGAAGCAGAAGCCCACCGGCGCCGAGATCCAGAACGAAGCCCACAACGGCCTGAAGAACGACCGCTACACCCTGGCCATGGCCCGCACCAGCGCGCCGCACTCGGCCACGGCGCAGTTCTTCATCAACGGCACCGACAACGACTTCCTCAACTTCCGCAGCGAAAGCCCGCAGGGCTGGGGTTATGCGGTCTTCGGCAAGGTGGTCGAGGGCACCGACGTGGTCGACAAGATCGAGCGCGTGGCCACCGGCAACAAGGGCGGCCATGGCGACGTGCCGGTCGAGGACGTGGTGATCCTCAAGGCCGTCGAAGTCGCCTGACCTTGCAGTGAGCGCCAGCACGCCAGGCTTTGGCCATCTGCTGGCCGATCCGGCCTGGCGCTGCATCGACCTGCTGTCGGACGTGCACCTGCACGCCGACATGCCACGCACCTTCGCCGCCTGGCGGGACCACCTGCTGGGCACGCCGGCCGATGCGGTGCTGATCCTCGGCGACCTGTTCGAGGTGTGGATCGGCGACGACAGCGCGGCCGGCGGTTTTGCGGCCGATGGCGTGGCCGTGCTGCGCGCCGCCAGCCGGCAGCGGGCGATCGCCTTCCTGCCCGGCAACCGCGACTTCCTTGTCGGTGCCGATCTGCTCTCCACCACCGGCATGCAACTGCTGGCAGACCCGACCGTGCTGCAGGCCTTCGGCCAGCGCTGGCTGCTGACCCACGGCGACGCGCTGTGCCTGGCCGACACCGCCTACCAGCAGTTCCGCCAGCAGGTGCGCAGCCCGGCGTGGCAGCAGGCCTTCCTGGCCCAGCCGCTGGCCGAGCGCGAGCGACAGGCCCGGGCGATGCGCGACGCCAGCGCCGCCCACCAGGCCGGCATGGATCCAGCGCAGTGGAGCGATGTGGACGACGCCGCAGCAGCGCAATGGCTGGCCGCTGCGGGCTGCACCACGATGATCCACGGCCACACCCACCGACCCGCCAGCCATGCCCTGCCCGGTGGCCGCACCCGCCATGTGCTGGGTGACTGGGACTTTGACCACGGCACGCCGCGCGCCCAGGCCCTGCGGCTGACGGCGGCTGGCCTGCAGCCCCTGGACCTGGCGGCATGAAGGCCCTGCTGCAGCGCTGGCAGGCCCGGCGCGAAGCGAAGGTGCTCGCGCGCCGCGCCATCCCCGACGCGCTGTGGCAGCTGACCCTGGCCCGCCTGCCCTTCTTGGCACAGCGCAGCGACGCCGATCTGGCCGAGCTGCGCCGCCTGGCCAGCCTGTTCCTCGACCAGAAGGAATTTACCGGCACCGACGGCCTGGTGGTCGACGATGCGATGGCGGTGTGCATCGCCGCGCAGGCGGTGCTGCCGGTGCTGCGCTTCGGGCTGGCGCCATACGCCGGCTTCGTCGGCATCGTGGTGCACCCCGACGAGGTGGTCGCCCGCCGCGAGGTGACCGACGACCACGGCGTGGTGCATGCCTACGACGAGGTGCTGGCCGGCGAGGCCATGGACGGCGGCCCGGTGATGCTGAGCTGGCGCGACGTGGCCGACGCCGGCGAGACCGCCGCATCGGGCTACAACGTGGTGATCCATGAGTTCGCCCATGTGCTGGACATGGGCGACGGCGCCGCCGATGGCGTGCCGCCGCTGCCCTCGGCCCAGGCCCGGCGCGACTGGCTGGACGTGCTGATGCCGGCCTACGACCGGCACGGCGAACAGGTGGTCTGCGGCTACGACACCCTGCTCGACCCCTACGGTGCGCAGGGCCCCGAGGAATTCTTTGCCGTGGCCAGCGAGACCTTCTTCGTCAACCCCAAAGAGTTGCGCGCCGAGCACCCCGATCTGTACGGGTTGCTGGCGCGCTACTACTGCCAGGATCCTGCGGCCTTCGCCGCAGGTTGATCAGGCCGGCGTCGGCTCGGTCTTGGGCTTGTCGCTCTTCTTGGGCGGCTGGATGTCCAACTGCACCTGGCCGTCGGCATCCACATCGACCGTCAGGCGGCCGCCATCGACCAGGCGGCCGAACAGCAGCTCATCGGCCAGGGCGCGGCGGATGGTGTCCTGGATCAGGCGCTGCATCGGGCGGGCACCCATCAGCGGATCGAAGCCCTTCTTGGCCAGCATCTTGCGCAGCGCGTCGGTGAAGGTGACTTCCACCTTCTTCTCGCCGAGCTGGCTTTCCAGCTGCAGCAGGAACTTGTCAACCACGCGCAGGATGATGCTCTCGTCCAGCGCGCGGAAGCTGACGGTGGCGTCCAGCCGGTTGCGGAACTCGGGCGTGAACATGCGCTTGATGTCGGCCATCTCGTCGCCCTGCTCGCGCGCCGTGGTGAAGCCGATGGTCGACTTGTTCATCGTCTCGGCGCCCGCATTGGTCGTCATGATGATGATGACGTTGCGGAAGTCGGCCTTGCGCCCGTTGTTGTCGGTCAGGCTGCCATGGTCCATCACCTGCAGCAGCACGTTGTAGACGTCCGGGTGGGCCTTCTCGATCTCGTCGAGCAGCAGCACGCAGTGCGGCTTCTTGGTGACGGCCTCGGTCAGCAGGCCGCCCTGGTCGAAGCCGACATAGCCCGGAGGCGCGCCGATCAGCCGGCTCACTGCATGGCGCTCCATGTACTCCGACATGTCGAAGCGGATCAGCTCGATGCCCAGGATGAAGGCCAGCTGCTTGGCGACCTCGGTCTTGCCGACGCCGGTGGGGCCGGAAAACAGGAAGCTGCCGATCGGCTTGTCGGGCTTGCCGAGGCCGGAGCGCGCCATCTTGATGGCGGCGGCCAATGCATCGATGGCCGGATCCTGCCCGAACACCACGCTCTTCAGGTCGCGGTCCAGGCTCTTGAGCTTGCCGCGGTCGTCGTTACTGACCGAGGCGGGCGGGATGCGCGCGATCTTGGCGACGATCTCTTCCACCTCGTTGCGGGTGATGGTCTTCTTCTGCTTGCTCTTGGGCAGGATGCGCTGCGCGGCACCGGCCTCGTCGATCACGTCGATCGCCTTGTCGGGCAGGTGGCGGTCGTTGATGAACTTGGCCGACAGCTCGGCTGCCGCCTGCAGCGCGCCCAGCGCGTACTTCACGTTGTGGTGGTCCTCGAAGCGGCTCTTCAGGCCCTTCAGAATCTCCACCGTCTGCTCGACCGAGGGCTCGACCACGTCGACCTTCTGGAAGCGCCGCGACAGCGCCGCGTCCTTCTCGAAGATGCCGCGGTACTCGGTGAAGGTGGTGGCACCGATGCACTTCATCGTGCCGTTGGACAGCGCCGGCTTCAGCAGGTTGGACGCATCCAGCGTGCCGCCCGAGGCCGCACCGGCACCGATCAGGGTGTGGATCTCGTCGATGAACAGGACCGCGCTGGGCTGGTCCTTCAGCTGCTTGAGCACACCCTTCAGGCGCTGCTCGAAGTCGCCGCGGTACTTGGTGCCGGCCAGCAAGGCGCCCATGTCCAGCGAATAGACGGTGGACGCGGCCAGCACCTCGGGCACATCGCCCTGTGTGATGCGCCAGGCCAGGCCCTCGGCGATCGCCGTCTTGCCCACGCCGGCCTCGCCGACCAGCAGCGGGTTGTTCTTGCGGCGGCGGCACAGGATCTGGATGACGCGCTCGACCTCGTGGTCGCGGCCGATCAGCGGATCGATCTTGCCGTCCTTGGCCTGCTGGTTCAGGTTCTGGGTGAACTGGTCCAGCGGCGAGCCCTTGCTGCTGTCGCCGGCTTCTTCCTTCTCGGCGTTCTCGCCACTGCCCGGCTCGCTGCCGCCACTGCCCTTCTGGGCCTCGGGCGGCTCGCTCTTCTTGATGCCATGGGCAATGAAGTTCACCACGTCCAGGCGGGTCACGCCCTGCTGGTGCAGGTAGTACACCGCGTGGGAATCCTTCTCGCCGAAGATCGCCACCAGCACGTTGGCGCCGGTCACTTCCTTCTTGCCGCTGCCGGTGCTCTGCACATGCATGATGGCGCGCTGGATCACCCGCTGGAAGCCGAGCGTGGGCTGGGTGTCCACCTCCTCGGTGCCGCCGACGGTGGGCGTGTTTTCCTTGATGAAGGTGGTGAGGCTCTTGCGCAGGTCGTCGATGTTGGCGGCGCAGGCCTTCAACACCTCGGCCGCGGAAGGATTGTCCAGCAGCGCGAGCAGCAGGTGCTCGACGGTGATGAACTCATGGCGCTGCTGGCGCGCCTCGACGAACGCCATGTGCAGGCTGACTTCCAGTTCTTGCGCAATCATGCGGCCTCCATAATGCACTGCAGCGGATGCCCGGCGCGGCGGGCCGCGGCGAGTACGAGTTCGACCTTGGTGGCCGCCACGTCCTTGGTGTAGACACCGCAGACGCCACGTCCTTCGTGGTGGATCTTCAACATGATCAGCGTGGCCGATTCGAGGTCACGCCGGAAATACTGCTGCAACACCATCACCACGAACTCCATCGGGGTGTAGTCGTCGTTGAGCAGGACCACCTGGTACATCTGCGGCGGCTTGGTCCGCGCCGTCTTGCGCTCGACCACGACCGCGCCACTGTCGCCGCGGCGCGGCTGGGCCGGAGGTTTTGGCGGTGGCGACGGTGGGTCTTCGGATGGCATGGTTCATTCTATGCATTGCGGCTGTTCGCCAAGGTGCTGGGTGGGATATTGCGCCCAATCCTGCCGTTGCAAGGCGTGAAAAGCACCGTGTGATCCAGGCAGATGGGCCGCTGCCCGCCGGCCCGCCTGCGGCAGGGGTTGAACCGGTGCGCTGTAGGGGAAACATGACCATCGCTGGTCCAGTTCTCCGCCTTGACGCTCATTTCCGTGGCTTCGCAGAATCCTTCCACTCCCCGCTCCATGGGGAGGCGCGGGAGTACACGATGTTTGTCGGAACGGTGAAATGGTTCAATGACGCCAAGGGCTTCGGGTTCATCGAGCCGGAGGAAGGCGGGCCGGATGTGTTCGCGCACTTCTCGGCCATCGAGATGGAAGGTTTCCGCACCCTGAAGCAGGGCAGCAAGGTCAGCTTCGAACTGGTGCAAGGCCCCAAGGGCAACCTGGCCCAGAACATCAAGCCGCTGGCCACGCAGGACGTCGCACAAGGCGCCTGACGGCCTCCGTCCCCTCCACCGGCGCCGGTTGACTGTGTCAGCCGGCGCCGCGTCACTTCTGGCGCCCGGGTTCAAGCCTCGCTGAGCGTCATCAGCATGTTGGCGTACCAGGCGCAGTTCAGGCCCAGGCTCTCGTCCTGCACCAGGTCGCGGCCCGCCATGTCGAGCCGGGCGGAATGCACGCCCAGCAGCTTCCAGGGCAGCGGCGCATCGGGCGCGGCCTGCAGGTCACGCCGCACCACCGGTGCGCCGCTGGTGCCGCGGTGGGTGCGGGCATCGGTCAGGAAGTAGCCCAGACCCTGGAAGCGCAGGCCGAAGGCCGAGGCGATGACCGACTGCCGCACCACCGGCAGGTGGTGCAGGGTGTCATGGAAGCCCAGCGGGAAGCCGACGATCAGCGCCGAACTGCCCACCTCCACCGGATCGTCCAGGTGCTGCAGGTGGTCCGGCGTGAAGGCGTACAGCAGCGCCGACGGCGGCAGCGCGTCGCGGTCCAGCTCCAGCATGGCCACATCGATCTCGCCACTGCCATCGGTGCCCTGGCGCCAGCAGCTCTGGCCGTCCTCGTACAGCAGCAGCGAGATGCGCACCGACTTCGCCAGGTCGTCGGCGCGGGTGTGGACCTCGATCTCGATGCGGTTGGGAAAGTGCTTGCTCGGCTTGTCGATCAGCACATGCCGGCTGGTGACCAGGTAGAGCCGGCCATCGCGCTCGAAGAAGAAGCCGCTGGCATTGGTCAGGCCGCGCTGGTGCTCGAAGGTGGCGATGCGCGTGGCCGCCAGCAGCAGCGAGTCGATCGGCGGGCGTGCTGCAGGCGGTGGCTCCGGTGCCGCGGCCGCATCGGGGGCGTCGCTCATCGCGGCTTCTCCTGGTGTTGCAGCGCACCATACCACCCGGGCGGCTGACGCGCAGGCGGCACGGCAGCGCGCGGCCCGGCGCCAGAATCCGCCGACTTGACACCCCACCCGGAGACCGCCATGACCACCCGCCTGCCCCTGTTGACCGACGCCCAGGTGGGCCCGCCCGACCTGGTGGCCGCCATCCGCCAGCGGCGCGGCGGCGACCTGATCGACCTGGACCGGCTGCTTCTGCACAGCCCGGCCTTCGCGCTCGGCTGGAACGAGTTCATGGGCCGGGTGCGCACCGCGCTGAGCGTGCCGCCACTGCTGAAGGAGTTGGCGATGTGCGGCGTGGCCGCGCTCAATGGCGCCGACTTCGAGATGCACCACCACGCGCCGCTGTACCTGGCCGCCGGCGCCACCGAGGCGCAGCTGGCCGCCCTGCACCGCCTGGGCGCCGAGCCCGGCGTGGCCGCCGATCCGGTGTTCGACGCCACCCAGCAGGCGGTGCTGGCCCTGGTGGTGGAGATGACCCGCCAGGTGCAGGTGAGCGAGGCCACCTTCGCCTGCGCCCGCGCCGCGCTGGGCAGCGACCAGGCGATGTTCGAGACCATCGGCGTGATCGCCGCGTACAACATGGTCTCGCGCATCCTGGTGGCGTCAAATCTGCACCCCTGAGGCGCAGGGCGCGCTTCTTGCTCAACGGCTGCGGCCCAGGCGCAAAGGTACAGTCACGCGCCTGCACCGCCGCCGCCTTGGCGGCCTGACGTCTCCCACCTTGCACAGGTTGCCGCATGCACCACACCGGCCCCACTCCGCCCGTCTTGACAGGCGCTTTCATAGAAGCCGACGGCCAGACCTGGTACCGCATCGACCACCCCGACAGCGCGCCGCCGTTCTTCATGACGCTGGCCGGCGACAGCGATCTCTGGGCGTTCCTCTCCAGCAACGGCTCGCTCACCGCGGGCCGGCGGGATGCCGAAGGCGCCTTCCTGCCCTACGAGACGGTGGACCGCATCCACCTGCGCTGGGAGCACACCGGCCCGCGCACCTGGATCCGCGTCGGCGATGGCGACGCAGCCACGCTGTGGCAGCCGTTCGCGCCGCGGCTGGCCGGTGGCGGCGGCATGCGCTCGGTGTGGAAGAACCTGTCGGGCACACGCATCCGACTGCGGGAGGTGCATGCCGACGGCCAGCTGGCCTTCGAGCAGGAATGGGCCGGTGCGGCCAGCCTGGGCCTGGTGCGCACCGCAAGGCTGCAGTGGCTGGGCGGTGCAGGCAGCCAGCCGCCACGCCTGCAGGTGCTGGATGGTCTGCTGAACCTGGTGCCGCCCGGTGTCGGCGTGCTGCATGCAGCCACGATGAGCAGCCTGACCGACGCCTACAAGTGGAACGAGCTGGCCGCCGACGGCCGCCTGGGCCTGTTCACGCTGTATGCCCAGATCTGGGACCGTGCCGAACCCAAGGAGAGCTTCCATGCCCTGGCCGCCTGGCACAGCGGCCTGCCGGCGGGCGCCCGCAGCCTGCTGTCGGCGCAGCAGGTGGAGGCCTTCTGCCAGACCGGCCAGGTGGCCGAAGAGACCCTGACCCGCGGCCGACGCGGTGCCTGGCTGACCCGCTTCGACGTGCAGGCCGACCAGCTGCCCCTGCAGTGGCACCAGGTGCTGGACGGCCCGAAAAGCCAGGTCGAGGCCTTTGCGCTGGCGCAGTGGCTGCAAGGCGGTGGCGGCACGCCGGCCGAGATCGCTCAGGCGCTGGCCACCAACGATGCCGGACTGGACGAACTGCTGGCCCGCGCTGATGGCCTGCAGACCTCGGCCGACACCATGGCCGCGGCGCACCACCGCGCCAACGTGCTGTTCAACATCATGCGCGGCGGCGTGTTCGTCGATGGCACCCGCTTCGACCGCGACGACCTGCTGGCCTTCCTGCAGCAGCGCAACCAGGCAGTGGCCGCCCTGCTGCAGCCGGCGCTGGCCGGTGAACCGGCCACGCTGGAGCGCAGCGCCGCGCTGGCCATTGCCCGCGCCGCCGGCCCGCAGGCCGAACGCCTGGTGCTGGGCTACCTGCCGCTGACCTTCAGCCGCCGGCACGGCGACCCCAGCCGACCGTGGAACAAGTTCGCCATCCGGGTGCGAGACGCCGCCGGGCACCGCGTGGTCAGCTACGAAGGCAACTGGCGCGACATCTTCCAGAACTGGGAGGCGCTGCTGCCCAGCTGCCCGGCCTATGCCGGGTCGATGATCGCCACGTTCCTGTGTGCGATGACAGCGGACGGCTACAACCCCTACCGCATCAGCCGCGCGGGCATCGACTGGGAGCGGCCCGAGGCCGACAACCCCTGGAGCCACATCGGCTACTGGGGCGACCACCAGGTGGTCTACCTGCTGCGCCTGCTGGAAGCCGCCCAGGCACACGACCCGGCCCTGCTGCCGCAGCTGTGGAACCGGGCGCTGTTCAGCTTTGCCGACGTGCCCTACCGGCTGAAGCCGCATGACGCGCAGACCGCCCAGCCCAAGCACACGATCACCTTCGACACGGCCGCCGACCAGCGCGCGCATGCCCGGGCGGCCACGCTCGGAAGCGACGGCCTGCTGGTCTGCGATGCCCAGGGCGAGCCGGTGCTGGCCACGCTGGCGGAGAAGCTGGCGATCATCGTGCTGGCCAAGGCCGGCAGCCTGGTACCAGGCGGCGGGCTGTGGCTGCACACCCAGCGGCCGGAGTGGAACGACGCCAACAACGCGCTGGTGGGCAACGGCCTGTCGGTGGTGACGCTGGCGCACCTGCGGCGGCTGTTGTGCTTCCTGCTGGCGCTGCCGGCTGCGACCGAGGCCTTCGCGCTGTCACCGGCCACCTTGGAAGCGCTGCAGGGGCTGTTGGCGTTGCTGCGGCAGACGCCGCCATCGGCTGCCGACGATGCACTGGCCCGACGCCAGTTCCTGGACGGTGCAGGCCGCCTGCTCGACCCCTGGCGCGCCAGCGGCTATGCGGGCTCGGAAGGCCGCTACCCGGCCGGCCAGCGCGCCGTGGCACCCGCCGGCCTGCTGACCGATCTGGCGCAGGCCCTGCTGCCGCTGGTCGATGCCACGCTGCAGCGCGCCCGCCGGCCGGATGGCCTGTTCCACAGCTACAACCTCGTCGATCTGCGCGGCGGAGGCGCCGAGGTGTCGACGCTGTATCCGATGCTCGAAGGCCAGGTGGCACTGCTGTCATCGGGTCTGCTCGGTCCCGCGGAGGCGGCGGCACTGCTGGATGCGCTCTTCGCCAGCCCGCTGTACTGCCCGCGGCGGCACAGTTTCCTGCTTTACCCCGACCGGCCGCTGCCCGGCTTCCTGCAGCGCAACCAGCTGGATGCCGACGCCCTGGCGCTGCCACTGGTGCAGCAGCTGCTGGGCGACGGCCGCACCGATCTGCTGCAGCAGCAGCGCGACGGCACGGTGCGCTTCGCGCCGCAGCTGGCCAACCGCGACGACCTGGAAACAGCCGGTGCCGATCTGGGCCCGGCCCTGGCGCCGCTGGCCGTGGCCTACGAGCGGGTGCTGCAGCACCACCAGTTCACCGGCCGCTCAGGCACCATGTTCGGCTACGAGGGGCTGGGCTGCATCTACTGGCACATGGTGGCCAAGCTGCTGCTGGCGGTGCAGGAGCAGGTGTTCGCCGCCGCCGATGCGCAGCACCCGGCGCTGCCGGCCCTGCAGGCCCACTACCGCCGCGTGCGCGACGGCCTGGGCTACCGCAAGACGGCCGCGGCCTACGGCGCTTTCCCGGCCGACCCGTACAGCCACACGCCCGGCGAAGGCGGCGCCCAGCAGCCGGGCATGACCGGCCAGGTCAAGGAAGAGGTGCTGACCCGCTGGGGTGAACTGGGCCTGCGCATGCAGGCCGGCCGGCTGCGCCTGCAGCCGGTGCTGCTGGACGCCACGGAACTGCCGCCAGGCACGCCGCTGCAGTTCAGCTGGCGCGGCATCCCTGTGCGCTACCAGGCCGGCGGGGCCACGCAGCTGCGGGTGCGGACGGCGGCGGGCTGGCAGCCCTGCCCCGACCTGACCTGCGACCTGGACGGCGTGCTGGCCATCGAGGCCGACATCGCCCTGCCCGCCGCCTAGCCGCGCGGGCAGCCCGCCAGTGGCCGCCCGAAACGGCCGCGCCGCCTGCAGCACGGGGCTGCAGGCGGCGCAAGTTGCGGTGCACCGGGGCCGCAGCCCCGGCCGGATGCATCAGTCGATCGTGATGCCGCCCTGCAGCACCACCGTGGTGGGGTAGACCCCGCCCACCGCCACGCTGCGGTTCGCGCCGCTGGTGCGGCTGCCGTCCGACAGCGCGATGCCGCCGCCCACGCCCTGGAAGGCGATCTGCGAGATCGGCGAGGCGGCCAGCGCCTGGGCCACGCTGGTCACCGCACCGGCGCAATCCTGCACCAGGGCGAACGAGCTGAGCGGGATGGCGTAGTCGGTGGCGGGCTGCGCCGTGGGCGTGACCACCCGGCGCAGCTGCAGCCGGCAGGCGTTGCCACCCACGGTGTAGCGCTTGCCCAGGTCCATCACGATCATGAAGTTGTTGGTGCCGCTGTTGAACCACTCGATGTTCTGGCCCAGCTTGAACCGCAGCGTGGTCTGCGATCCCACCTGCACGCCGGCGGTGTCGGCCGTGGGGCTGAAGCCGCCCACCACGCCGGGCGCCTGCACGTAGATGCCCATGTACAGATCGGTGGCGGGTGTCGGCGTCTGGTAGTAGTAGAAGAAGAAGCTGTTGGCCGCCGTCTGCGCCGGCGTGAACTCGCCACCCGAGCCGCAGCTGGCAGGCGCACCGCAGCCGAAGTTGTCCAGGTTGCTGCCACTGAAGCCGCCGAACTCGCCGCCCTCGACGGTGCGGTTGCTGCCCGCGAAGCCGGTGGAGAAGGTCAAGGGGCCACTGCTGCCACCGCCGCTGCCGCCACTGCCACCGCCGCCGGCGGCCGCCAGCAAGGTGATGGTGTCGAAGTAGTAGGCCTTGCCGGGCGCCGCGTCCACCGTGCCCAGGTTGGGCAGCAGCACGATCTTGCCGTAGCTCTGGGCGGGGTCGGCGCCGGTGAAGGTCCAGGTGAGGGTTTGCCA
Source organism: Pseudaquabacterium pictum (assembly GCF_005403045.1). GTDB lineage: Bacteria > Pseudomonadota > Gammaproteobacteria > Burkholderiales > Burkholderiaceae_C > Pseudaquabacterium > Pseudaquabacterium pictum. Next base: position 224,587 of record NZ_BJCL01000003.1, on the reverse strand, counting down.
GCCGGCCACCACGGCTTCGTTGGCTTCCACTTCGCCGGTGTTGATGCCGGGGTTGGCCGCGTTTTCCAGCTTGATCACCATCCGGATGCCGGCCGTCGGCGAAAAGACCTGCGCCGAGATGGTGCGCCGTGTGGCGGTGATGGGCAATGCGGTCTCGATGATGCCCAGCGCGTAAGGCTGGCCGCCCGAGCGCAGCACCTTGAAGCTGCGGCCCGAGCCGCCGCCCGCGGGACCGGTCTCGACAGCGCTGCCTTCCGCGCCCTCGAAGCCGACTGCAGCCGTCGGCGACACATCGTCGAAGTTGGCCAACACCGTGCCGGTGGTCGGCGCCGGGGCAGCCTCGCTCAGCGTGAGGGCGTCGAAGTAGTAGGCCTTGCCCGGCGCCGCATCCACCGTGCCCAGGTTGGGCAGCAGGACGATCTTGCCGTAGCTCTGGGCGGGGTCGGCGCCGCTGAAGGTCCAGGTGAGGGTCTGCCAGCCCGCCACCACGGCCTCGTTGGCTTCCACCTCGCCGCTGTTGATGCCGGGGTTGGCCGCGTTTTCGACCTTGATCACCATCCGGATGCCAGCGGTCGGCGAGTACACCTGTGCCGTCAAAGTGCGCCGGGTGGCGGTGATCGGCACCGCGGTCTCGATGATGCCCAGCGCGTAGGGCTGGCCGCCGGAGCGCAGCACCTTGAAGCTGCGGCCCGTGCCACCGCCTGCCGGGCCGGTCTCGATGGCACTGCCTTCGGCGCCTTCGAAGCCCGCCACCACGGCTGGCGTCACGGTGTCGAAATTGGCCAGCTCCACCGTGCCGGTGGCCGGCGGCGGCGCCACGGTGTTGAAGGCCTTGCTGGCCGTGGCTGCCGCATTGGCCGTGCCCACGGCGTCGGTCACTGCGCCGGCGGCCACGCTGACCGTCACCGTGCCGGTACCGCCGGCCGCAGGCACCACCTCCAGCGTGGCGCTGGTGCTGCTGGTGCGGGTGAACGCACCCTTGGTGCCGCCAGTGACGGTGATGTCGTCGGCGGTGAACGAGGTGCCGACATCGCGGTTGAAGGAGAAGGTGAAGGTGATCGTCCCCGTCGCCGTCTCACCGCTGATGTTGTTGGTGATCGTCACCACCGGTGCGGCCGGGGTCACGACGTTGCCGCCGGTCTGGGGCGGCGGCTCGCCGTTGCCGCCGCCGCAACCGGCCAGCGTGAGGGCGCACAGCGCCGCGGCCGTGGCGGCCAGGGTGTGACGGAAGTGTCGGGTGGTCATGGCGAGCTGTCCTGTGGTGGCGGAGCCGTCAGGCTCGGTGGCGTGGTGCCGTGAAGATTGTGAAAGCGCTTTCAGGAGTATCGAGACCTTGGCGCATGGTTGACAAGTGCATCCGCGTTCTCGCTTTCCCGTAGATGGGCCTGCCAATGGTGGCCATGTTGCTCAGGGCGATGTCGTGCGCCCCAGCTGGCCCGGCGCCACGGTCAGGCGCTGGCCGTCGCTGAAGCGCACCTCCAGCGGCGTGGTGCGGGCGTTGAAGGCCAGGTAGGTGCGGCGACCGTCGGCGCGCTTGAACACCGCATGCAGCGGGGTGTCGGCGGTGGTGCCGAAGTCGGGCGTGCCCATGGCCTCCAGGCTGAGCATGAAGTTCAGCGTGTGGCTGCGGGAATCGCCCGCCTCCACCGAGCCCCAGCGGTCCCAGGTCTTGAGCGCCTCGGACGGATCGGCCAGCGCCAGGTACTTGGCGAAGATGTCCTGCCAGATGTCCTTGGGCGGCGGCGGATTCGGCTTCTTGGCGATGCGGTTCCACAGCTCGGTCTCGGCCGGCAAGGTGGCCAGGCTGCGCTTGACGAAGGCCGGATCGCGGCCCAGGTAGGTGTGGGCCGCGGTCAGCGGCAGCAGGTTGATGCCCTTGATCTGCCGCGGGTCGTCGATCCACCAGGTGTCGTGGCGGTACATGCCGCCAAAGACCAGGCTGACCTCGGCGTTCTTGTACTCGGGCGCGAAGACCAGGCCATGGATGTTGAACCAGTAGTGGTTGATCGATTCGATCTCGTTGGTGTAGAGGTAGATGCCGAGGTCGCGCAGTGCCTTGTTGCCGGTCACCTCGCCCCACAGGATCAGCCCGGCCCAGGCGTTGATCGACTCGGACGACGACTCGTTGTTGTTGCCGAACTCACCCACGCCGATGCCATTGGCCCAGGTGTGGCCTTCGTAGGCATCCCAGTTGCGCAGGAACGGTGCATCGGCGCGGCCGCGCTCGGTGGTGGCGATGTCGGCGATCAGCAGGTCGATCATCCCGCCCCAGCGGTCCTTGGCGATCCAGGCGGGGTCACGCAGCGCCACCTCGGCGGCGGTGCGGATGAAGTAGCCGTACCAGAAATGGTGGTCGTTGATCTCGGCCACGGCGAAGAACTCGTCCGGGTAGATCGACACCACGCCCATGGCCTTGTCGACCTGCACATAGCCGCGGTCGCTGTTGCCGCCCAGCCATTCCTCGGCGCGCTTCTTCAGCATCTCCAGCAGGCGGTCGCGGCGGGCGGTGTCGCCCTGCTGCTCGAACAGCTCGGCCAGCCGCATCGTGCGCTGCAGGCCCTTGCCGGCCCAGTAGGCGCTCTTGCCGATGCGCTGCAGCTCGCGGCCGGCGGTGCCGAAATCGCGGTCCATCAGCTCCTTCAGCTCCGGCAGGCGTGGCGACCCGGCCACCGCCGGCCAGTGCGGCACGAAGCCGTTGTAGCGCAGCGTGGTGGTGAACTGCGGCGCGGCGAGCAGGCGCAACTGGCCGCGCACGGTGTCGAAAGCCGGGCCCAGCTTGCCCTCGACCGACGCATTGCGGAACCACTGGTGCGGATACAGGCCCAGCAGCGGCCCGTTGTCGGGCCCTTCCATCACCTGGGTTGTGGCGGTGAAGGTGGTCTGCACCTGGCTGGCCGCCTCGTCATAGCGCCAAGCCACCCGCGTCTGCTTGATGAAGGCATAGGCGTGGCGGGCGAACAGCGCCAGTGTCCCGGCCTGGTCGTCGGGCAATGCAGCCACCGACAGGTAGCCGGCATTGGCCGGCATGCGCGCCACCCACTCGGTGGGCGAGGCCGACTCCCATTTGACGCCGGTGGGGCCGAACAGCGCATAGGTCTTGCTGCCCACCTTCAGCGCCAGCGCACGGGCATCGGCGTCGGCATGCAGGCGCTGGCCGGCGGCGGGCAGGCGCACCCGCAGATCGCCGCGGGTGACGCGGATCGACGCATAGGGATGGCCACGGGCGACCGTCGTGGTCATGTCGTCGGTGCCGCGGGCCATCGAGATGTCGATCGACCAGTCGTCGGCATTCGCCAGCTTGGCAGTGCCGGGCTCGAAGGCCAGCGGAGTGATCAGCAGCGGATCGCGGTGCGGGTAGCGGATCTCGACGTCCTGCCGCACGCTGGTGACGGCCTCCTTCGACGGCAGCGCGAACTCCAGACCCGCCGGCGTGGCCTTCACGGTGATCGGCTGCACAAAGATGGCTTCGGGCTTGGGATTGAAGGCCAGCGTCGAGTACCACTGGCTGGTGGGCGCGGCACGCTGCAACATGGCATCGGTGCGGAACGGCGCCTGCGGCACCGCCTTGTCGCCCGCCTTGGGCGCCAGGAAGTAGGTGCCCTCGCCCAGCTTCACGGGCTGCGCCGCCACCGGCTGCAGGCCGGTCAGCAGCACGGCGGCCACGGCCGCGGTCCAACCTGCCCAAAGGGCCAGCCGACGGGGGGTGGTGGATGTCATCGCATTCCTTTCGCAGCCGATGGGCAGTCCGTGTGCAGTGCCGGACAGCTTGCCAATGATTGTTCTTGAAAGCGCTTTCAGATTGCTTGCTCGTTTACCCGGATGGGCGCCGCAAGGGTAAACACGCAGCCTGGACGCGTTGACTGGAGCGTGCCGCTGCCCGTATTCTCTGAAAGCGCTTTCAATGCCACCATCCAGCGCCAAAGGGCCTGACCTATGCAGCAAGCAAACCACCGTCCCCAGAGCCAGCCGGCGCGCCGGGCCGACCAACCGATCCACCTGGCCCGAAGCGCCGCGTGGCTGGCGCTGTGCGCGCTCAGCCTTGGCGCCGCCCCGTCGGTGCAAGCCATCGAGCTCGGTGCCCTCAGCCTGACCGGCTTTGCCAAGGTCAGCGTCAGCCGTGTCAACAACGGCTGCGAGTATTGCCAGCGCGAGCCGGAGGCCGGCCGCCACTTCATCTGGGCTGACGACCTGGCCTTCGGCAAGAAGTTCGGCGGCCTGACGACCCACAGCGTGCAGATCCAGCCGACGCTGGCCTTGAAGTTCGATCTGCCGCAGGGCTTCAAGCTGTCGGCCGCGTTCTCGCAGCGCTACCGCGACGGCGAAGCCGACCTGCCCGGCGTGGTGTACGAGCGCAGCCTGACCCTGACGCACGAATACTACGGCACGGCCCAGATCGGCAACTTCGTCTCCCGCGGCTGGAACCGGGCCGACTACCCGTACGCGTCCGATCTCGGGCTGACGGCCTTCAGCGACTCTGGCGCGGCCTACGGCATCCTCACCCATGCCGTGCGCTACACATCCCGCGAACTCTTCGTGGCCGACGGCAACCTGGTGCTCGAAGCCACCTACAGCCAGGGCGACCGTGACTTCGACCGCAACAAGCCCGAGCTGTTCGAACTGTGGGCGCTGTGGGGGCGTGGGCCGCTGGTGATCGAGGCGGTGGCGCAGTCGTCGCGCAATGGCGCGGCGGCGGCCTTCGCCAAGGCCGGCTTCACCGGCCTGACGCCGTTCGCCAACCGGGACGACAAGCAGCTCAACGGCAACCGGCAGGGCATGTTCATGGTGCTGGGCAAGTACCAGATCGGCACCGAGTACGAGGTGTCGGGCGGCCTGCGCTTCAACCGCTGGAGCGGCGCCTATGCGGTGCAGCTGACCACCGGCGCGCTGGCGCAGTGGAACAACCCGTTCAACGTCGACTGGAACGGCGTCGATGCCAACGGCGTGGCCAACCCGGGCTATGCGGCGCGGTCCACCGACGTGATGGTGGGCCTGCGCAAGTACATCAACCCCAAGCTGGTGGGTTACGTGGGCCTGGCCCACCTGGGCAAGGCCAGCACCGACAACCCGAGCGAGCGTGGCCAGAGCAATTCGGCACTCTTCGGCTCGCTGGGCGCGCGCTACGACGTGGGCCAGGGCCTCAGCGTCTCGGGTGCGATCAACATGGTGTCCTACCGCCACAAGGGTCTGGCGCCGCTGAGCATGCCAGCCCACAACGCGTTCTCGAATGTCGACTCCCGCATTGCCAAGCGTGGCAACTGGCTGTCGCTCGAAGCGAACTACAAGTTCTGAGTCCGAGGTCCGTCCATGATGCCCAACAGCTTCCGCGCGCTGCACCGCGCCCCGCAGCGGTCCATCCTCTCGGCCGTGGTGGTGGCCCTGACCGCCACACTCGCCGCCTGCGGCGGCGGTGACAGTGGCGGCTACACCCCGCTGGCCGTGTCGCAGACGGCCGAGCGCCGCGAACTGCCGCAGGCGCTGATGACCCGCGCGTCGATCAACTACTCGCCCTACCGCACCGCCGCCAGTGCCAGCGACCTGGGCAGCGAGGTGATCACCCCGGCCAACGTGCTGCAGGACCTGCGCCTGGTGCAGGCGGCCGGCTTCGGCACCATCCGCCTGTTCACCAGCAGCATCTTCTCCGAGACGGTGCTGACGGTGATCCGCGACAACAACCTCGACCTGAAGGTCTACCTCGGTACCTACCCCAACCCGGTGAACAGCGCGGCCGACGAGACCGCCAACCAGGTGGAACTGGATGCCGCCATCCGCCTGGCCAAGGCCTTCCCCGACACGGTGCTGGCGGTGAGCGTGGGCAACGAGACCATGGTCGAGTGGTCCACCCACAAGATCCCGCCCGAGACCATGGGCGGCTACCTGCGCAAGGTGCGCGCGGCCATCACCCAGCCGGTCACCACGAACGACAACTGGCTGTTCTGGGCCTCGGTGCCCAAGGTGATCGCCGAGACGGTGGATTTCGCTGCGGTGCATGTCTACCCGTTCCTCGACACCTTCTACAACGCCACCAAGTACGACTGGCGGCAGAAGCAGGTGGCCGAGCCGCAGCGCGCCCAGGCGATGATCGACGCCACGCTGGCCGAGGCCAAGCTGCAGTTCAACGATGCCCGCAAGGGCCTGCAGAAGCTGAACCTGGGCAGCATGCCGATGCTGATCGGTGAGACCGGCTGGGCGGCGGTGGACACCGCCGGCGGACCGACGCTGTCGTTCCGCGCCCACCCGGTCAACCAGAAGCTGTACTTCGACGGCCTGCAGTCCTGGGTGGCCGAAGGCCGCCGGGACACCCAGGGCCCGAAGGCGATCTTCTACTTCCAGGCGTTCGATGAGCCCTGGAAGCAGGGCGACGACGGCTGGGGCCTGTTCAACGCCCAGCGCCAGGCGCGCTACACCGTGCAGGGCCTGGGCACCTGCGGCGTGACCTGGGCCTGCGAGGCCGGCAGCTACACCAGCGCCGATGCGGTGAAGTGGGTGGCCCCGACGCTGAACCCCGCCGTCACCGCCAGCCGCTACACGCTGTTTGCCAGCACCGCCACCGCGGGCGAGCAGTTGGCCACCGGCCTGCGCTGGGATCCGTTCGTCGCCACCGGCTATGCCGACAGCAGCACGGCGCCGCTCAGCAGCGATGGCGGCAATTACCTGCTGGTGACGCCCAACCCGGCCGACTTCGGCTGGGGCCTGTTCCTGTACTCCGGCACCGGCGTCACGGCCAACCTGTCGAACTTCGCGAACGGCCGGCTGAACTTCAGCGTGCGCAGTGACGGCTACCCCGGCAAGATCGAGGTCGCGATCACCACCGACAACGAAGACCGCGAGGGCCAGGAAGCCTTCCTGCAGATCGCCCCGGGCGAGATGGGCTACTGCAACACCAATGCCTGGTGCGATGTGTCGATCCCGATCGCCTCGTTCCTGGCCGCCAACCCGAAGCTGGACCTGCGCTACGTGAACTTCCGCTTCACCATCGCCGACCGCTACAGCTTCACCGGCAAGCCGCTGAACCTGACCGGCCTGCCGCCGCTGCGCATCGACAACATCCACTGGACACGATGACGTCTGGCCCGCAGCCACTGCGCTGGTGGCTGACGGCGCGCGACGGCGGCGCGCGCCTGGCCGAACAGGCCGCGCCATCGCCCGGCATCAGCGCCGGCGCGGCCCGCCTGCATGTGGACACTAGCCGCCGCTTCCAGACGCTGGAGGGCTTCGGCGGCGCCTTCACCGAGGCCGCCGCCAGCGTCTGGCAGCGGCTGTCGGCCGCGCAGCAGCAGGCCTTCCTGCGCGACCACTTCGACCCGCAGCACGGCCACGGCTACACCCTGTGCCGGGTGCACATCAACAGCTGCGATTTCTCGCTGGGCCACTATGCCCATGCCGACCAGCCGGGCGACAGCACGCTGCAGCACTTCAGCATCGCGCGTGACCGGCAGCACCTGCTGCCGATGATCCAGGCCGCGCAGCGCATGGCCGGCCGGCCGCTGAAGCTGCTGGCCTCGCCCTGGAGCCCGCCGGCCTGGATGAAGAGCAACCAGCAGATGGCCGACGGTGGCCACCTGCTGCCGCCCTTCCGTGCGGCCTGGGCGCAGTGCTTCGTGCGCTTCATCCAGGCCTACCAGGCCGAGGGCGTGCCGATCTGGGGCGTGACGGTGCAGAACGAGCCCGAGGCCCGGCAGCGCTGGGACTCCTGCCTGTACACCGCGGAGGAGGAGCGCGACTTCGTGCGCGACCACCTGGGCCCGGCGCTGCATGCCGCCGGCCTGGGCCATGTGCGCATCGTCATCTGGGACCACAACCGGGATGCGATGGTCGAGCGGGCCAGCACCATCCTGGGCGACCCGGATGCGGCCCGCTACGTGTGGGGCACCGGCTTCCACTGGTACCTGGAAGACCACTTCCACCATGTGCAGCTGGTGCACGACGCCTGGCCCGACAAGGGCCTGCTGTTCACCGAGGGCTGCCAGGAAGGCGGCCCGCACCACGGCAGCTGGGAACTCGGCGAGCGCTATGCCCGCTCGATGGTCAACGATCTGAACCGCTGGACAGCCGGCTGGATCGACTGGAACCTGCTGCTCGACGAGCACGGCGGGCCCAACCATGTGGGCAACTTCTGCAGCGCGCCGGTGCTGGCCGAGCCGTCGGCCGATGCGCTGCATCGCCAGAGCTCGTTCTGGTACCTCGGCCACTTCGCCCGTTTCATCCAGCCTGGCGCCCAGCGTGTGCTGTGCGCGGCCACGCGGGAAGCACTGGAATGCACGGCCTTCGTCAACCCCGATGGCCGCTGCGCGGTGGTGGCGATGAACCGCGGCGAGGACGCCCTGCCCTTCACGCTGGCGATCGACGGCGCACACCACGCGCTGGAACTGCCGCCCCGGTCCATCGCCACCCTCGTGCAGCCGGCGGCCGGCTGAACCGGCCCGGCCGGCCGGTCGGTCGGTCGGTCGATCAGGTGCGGTACTTCGGCCGCTCGTCCTTGTCCCACAGGCCCCACTGCGTGCCCACCTCGCCCTCCTGCCGGCGCTTCCAGGGCTCGTCGAACGAGGCGAACCAGAACAGCTTGACGCCCTCGCGCCGGCTCCACTGCTGGGCCTCGGTGAAGTAGCGCATCGCATGGTCGGCCGATGGCACGGCTGCACCCACCGCCTCGCCCTGGCCCGGCCAGCCGGTCTCGGCGAGGATGACTGCCTTGTCCTCGCCGGCCACCGCCTTCACCAGGCCGTGCATGCGCCGCAGGTACTGGGCCGCATGGTCGATGTGGGCGCCCTCCCAGAACGGGTAGCAGTTGGGCAGCAGCACATCGCAGGCCGCCACCAGGGCCGGGCGCTCCAGGAATTCGAAGTAGGCATCGACGCAGCCCACCCGCACGGACTCCGGCACCGCCGCACGCACCCGCGCCAGGGACTGCAGCAGTTCGGCTTCGGGCAGTTCGCCGCGCAGCAGCACCTCGTTGCCGACCACGGCGATGTCGACCATGCCATCCTGGGCCAGCCTGATGAGCGCGGTGATCTCACGCTCGTTGCGGGCGCGGTCCGCGCTGAGCCAGGCGCCGACCATGGTCTTCAGGCCCTTGGTGCGGGCCAGGCGGGGGATCGCCTCATGCCCTTCGGTGCAGGAGAACGAGCGCAGCCAGCGGGTGTGCGGCGCCACCAGGTCGATGCGGCGGCCGACATCGGACGCCAGCAGTTGGTCGCCCGCGCGCTGGCCTTCGGGATAGGCGCTGAAGCACAGGCCGTAGAGGCCGGCATCGAACTGCTCCGAGAAGCGCGAACGGATCTCGGCCGTCGGCATCGCCGCCATCGGCGAGGGCTCGGCACCCGGCAGCAGCAGGCCATGCTCGGCCAGCCAGGGCCGCGCGCCCGAGCCCTGCGACGAGGCGGCCGCACGCTGCTTGCGCCGGGCCAGTTCGGCATTGACCTCGGTGGCACGGCGCTCGTCCAGGTCGTAGTCGCGCATGAACCACATCGCCAGCAGCGTGCCAAAGATGGGCACGCCGGAATAGAACAGCCGCAGGCCGTCCACAGCGCCGGCCGGCTGGGTGGCGGCGCCAGGGGTGAAGGCGACCAGCGACATGATGGCGCCGCTGAGCAGGCCGGCGATGGCGAAGCCGAACTTCACCATCCACCAGTAGATGGCGCCGAAGATGCCCTCGCGCCGCTTGCCGGTGGCCAGCTCATCCAGGTCGCAGACGTCGGCAGTCATCGACATCATCAGGGTGAACAGCCCGCCGATGCCGAACGAGAAGAACGGCAGCGCGAACATGAACATCCACGGCTTGCCCGGCACCATCAGGAACCACAGCAGCACATAGCCGATGATGGAGATGCCCTGCGACACCATGAAGGCGTTCTTCTTGCCGATCCGGCGCGACATCCACGCCACCGTGGGAATGACGGCGAAGGTGGTCATCAGCGCCCCCACGCTGCCGAACAGCGTGGGCCAGATGCCGGCATCGGCCGTCTTGCCGCCGAACAGGTGGTAGACGACGATGAAGAACGAGAACGCCGCCACCGTGTTGAAGGCGTTGAAGATCAGGAAGGTGGAGAAGCACAGCTTGCGGAACGGCTTGGAGCTGAAGGCTTCCTTGAAGCCATTGAGGATCTCGCGCATGCCGCCGCCGAAGTTGGCCCAGGTCAGCGGCACCAGCTTCGCATCGTCCAGGCTGGAGCGGCTGGGGATGAACAGCGCCGGCACCATGGCCAGCAGCATGCACACCACGCCCACCCACACCGCCAGGTGGCGGGTGGCGGCATCGGCGTTCTCGAACCAGTCGGGGTCGTACATCACCACCCAGAACCAGGGCGCGATCACCCAGGCCCACTGGCCGATCCACTGCGCCACCGCCATGATGCTGGTGCGCTCGTGGAAGTCGTCGCTCATCTCGTAGCCGATCGCCACGTAGGGGATGCTGAACAGCGTGAGTCCGGTGTAGAAGATGAACGACCAGAACAGGAAGTACAGAAAGTTGTAGGTGACGCCGTCCTCGCGGTGGATCTGCCACATCGCCACGAACGAGATGCCCATCACGATGGCGCCCAGCAGCACATAGTGGTGCCGCCGGCCCCAGCGCGAGCGGGTGTTGTCGGAGATGAAGCCCATGATCGGGTCGGTCACCGAGTCGAACACCCGCGGCAGGAAGAACAGGATGCCCCACATCCACCCTGGAAAGCCCATGTCCTGCACCAGCACCACCATGAAGATGCCCAGCGCCGCCGGGAACATCTGGTTGGCCAGCATCCCCAACCCGAAGGCGACCTTCTGGCCGAACGGAACCTTGTGGCTGGTGGCGGCTGGGGTGGTCATGGGGGCTTTCGGAAGTCAGGCCTGGGCGACCAGGTCAGGGTACAGCGGGCGCATGGCCAGCTTGGGCTGGCGGTCGGCGGTGAACAGGCCCCAGTGCTTTTCCGGCTCCAGCGGGTCGGGGGAACCCTTCCAGGCCTCGTCGAAGGCTTCGAAGACGAAGCACAGCAGGCCCTCGGCCCGGGTCCAGGCCGTCAGCTCGGCGATGTAGGTGGCCTGCAGCGGCTGCACCGCATGCGCAGCATGCATGCCGCGGCCATTGCTGTGGGTGCACCAGCCGGCCTCGGTGATGACGATGGGCTTGCCGGGATGGCAGCGCGCCACGCTGGCGATGTTGGCCTGGGTGTAGGCCAGCGCCTCGCCGATGGGCTTGTACTCCCACAGCGGATAGGTGTGCACCGAGATGAAGTCCAGCTCGGGCACGAGGGGGCGCAGCTTGTCCTGCCAGGGCACGTAGTTCTCGCAGAAGGTGACCGGCTGGCGCACCGCCGCCTTGACCCGGCGCACATGGGCGATCATCGATGGCACCGGCACCAGGTGGTCGGTCCAGTCGACCGTGGCCTCGTTGCCCACCGCCACCGAGAACACGATGCCGGGGTAGCGGTTGGCCAGCGTGATCAGGCGGCCGACCTCGGCCTGGTTCTCGGCGCGGCTGGCGGCCAGTTCGGCGTCGGTGAAGTCGGCCCCCCAGGGGCAACCCGGGTTGCTGACCTCGGCGCCCAGGTAGGCGCCCAGCATCACCTGGAACGGCAGGCCGTCCTCTTCGATCACCTGCAGCACCCGCTCGGCATGCGGGCTGCAGTCGTACAGGCGCAGCAGGGTCCAGTGGCGGCGCAGGATGGCCAGGTCTTCGCGGATCTCGTCCAGCGATGGGTAGATCTTGTCACCCGGGCTTTGGCCATCGCGGTAGCCGGAGTAGCAGATGGCGTTGCCAGTGGGCAGGGTCAGGGGCATCGTGCTCATCCGAACTTGAGGACGCCGTCCTTGTCCCACAGCCCCCAGTAGGCACCCACATCGCCCTCGGCGCCGACCTTCCAGGCTTCGTCGAAGGCGGCGAAGTAGAAGAACTCGATGCCGTCCTGCTCGGCCCAGCGGCAGCAGTCGACGAAATACTGCATCGCGCCTTCACGCGAGGGCACGGCGCCGTGGAAGGCACTGCCCTGGTCGGGCCAGCCGGTCTCGCTGATCAGCACCCGCTTGCCCGGTGCCACAGCCCTGGTGCGGGCCACCATGCTCTGCATGTAGGCCAGGGCCTGCTCGCGCGGGCAGCCCTCCCAGAACGGGTAGCAGTTGGTCATCACCACATCGCAGGCGGCGGTGATGCGCGGGTGCTTCTCGAACAGGTAATAGGCATCGACATAGCCCACCGGCACGCCCGGCAGCGCATCCTTCACCCGCTGGATGCAGGCCAGCAGGTCGTCTTCCGGCATGTCCTCGCGCAGCAGCACCTCGTTGCCGACGGCCACGATGTCGGCATGGCCGGCGCGGGCGACGTCGATCACGCCCTGCAGTTCGCGTTCATTGATCGCCACATCGGTGCCCAGCCAGGCGCCCACCAGCGTCTTCAGGCCCAGTTCGTGGGCGATGCGTGGCGTCTGCTCATGGCCATCGGTGCAGGAGAAGCTGCGGATCCAGCGCGCATGCGGCTGCATGATCTGCAGCCGGGCCCGGATCTGCGCTTCGCTGATCTGGTCACCCGGCTGCTGGCCTTCCAGGTAGGGGCTGAAGCACAGGCCGTGGGCGCCGCGTTGCAGCGTGGCGGTGAAGTCGGCGGCCAGCGCATCGCGGGCGTCGGGTGTCCAGACCGTGGGGCCGGTGTGTTCCCAGCGGCCACCCAGCGGCACGCCGGTCACCGGCTGCGCACCGGAGTGACCGGCCTGCGCGTTCTGCAGATGGTCGCCCTGCGCATGGGTGGTGGTGGCGGACGGCGCCATGCCGGCGGGCGGGGAAGATCCGGGACGGGACATGGTGGACTTTCTCAGCGCGGCTTGGCGCGGGGCTTGGCGGGTGTCTTGCGCGCCGGCTTGGGCGCGGCAGGTTGGGGCTGCTGCCAGGGGAACAGCCCGGTGCCGATCGGCTTGGCCGGCCCGTAACCGCCGACCTTGTCGTAGACCCGCACGTAGTCGACCACCAGTTCGGCCGGGAAGCGGGTGGCATCGTTCGGCACGCCGGGGAAGTTGCCACCCACGGCCACGTTCATCACCAGGTAGAACGGCTGGTCGAACGGCGCCGGCCAGGGGTTCAGGTCGGCAGCGCGCTCGGGCTCGACACCGGCGCCGTCCACCCGCTTGCTGCAGCTCCACCAGTGGTCGTAGGTGCAGGTCTGCACGTCATCCACGAAGAACCGGATCTCGCCCGGCTCCCATTCCACCGCATAGGTGTGCCAGTCGGACACCAGGCTGCCCTCGGGCAGCGGATGCACCGTGGTGATCAGCGAGCGCTTGGGGAAGCTGCTGCCGAAGTGGATGCTGTTGAGCACCTCCTGGGGCTTCTCGCCGACGATCTCCATCAGGTCGATCTCGCCGCTGGCGGCCCAGCCGCCGTAGGCATCGTCGACCGGCAGCATCCACAGCGCCGGCCACAGGCCCTTGCCCCACGGCACCTGGGCGCGGAACTCGATGCGGCCGTAGCGGGTGGCGAACAGCACCGTGCCGTCGCGCCGGCGGGTCTTCAGCCGGGCCGAGGTGTAGCCGCAGCCGTGCAGCGGCGCCTTCACCGCACGGATGCGCAGGCAGCCGTCGCGCACCACCACGTTCTCGGGCTCGTGGGTGTAGTACTGCAGTTCCTCGTTGCCCCAGCCCGGAACCCAGGCGTGGTTCTTGTAGTCGTAGAAGCCGTTGCCGATGTCGAAGTCCCACTTGGCGGGGTCGACGCGGTCGCCGTCGAACTCGTCATGCCAGACGAGCTTCCAGCCGGGGATCTTCTTGGGTTTGGTCTTGGCCATGGCGTTGCGTTGGCAGGGTGGGTCAGACGCGGTCGCCGGCCAGCACCGGGCCGGGCTGCTGCGCCCGCTGGCGCTGCAGGAAGCGGCGGTACCACAGTGCGCTGTCCTTGGCGGTGCGGCGCTGGGTGGCGTAGTCGACATGCACGATGCCGAAGCGCTTGGCATAGCCCGAGGCCCACTCGAAGTTGTCCATCAGGCTCCACACCATGTAGCCGGCCATCGGAACCCCCTGGCCCAGCGCGGCGCCCACGGCGGCGATGTGGCTGGCGATGTAGTCGGCGCGGTCGCGGTCATGCACCCGGCCGGCCACCAGGGTGTCGGCAAAGGCGCCGCCGTTCTCGGTCACGTAGACCGGCGGCAGCGGGTAGTCGCGGTGCACCCGCAGCAGCAGGTCGGTCAGGCCCTCGGGGTAGACCTCCCAGCCCATGTCGGTCAGCGGCAGGCCGCTGCGCTGCACGTCGAACGGCGCATCGGCGCTGACCACGGCGCGCGAGTAGTAGTTGATGCCGAGGAAGTCCATCGGCGTGGCGATGGCCGCCATGTCGCCGGGCTGCACCCGCGGTGCATCGGGCCCCAGGTGCTGCAGCACATCCAGCGGGTAGCTGCGGTGGAACAGCGGATCCATGTACCAGCGCAGCAGCAGGCCGTCCTCCAGCCGCGCCCGGGCCTGGTCGGCGGCGCTGTCGGTGGCCGGCTGCACCGGCGACAGGTTCAGCACGATGCCGAGCTTGGCCCGGCAACCGTCGGCCCGCAGCGCCTGAAGCGCCAGGCCATGGCTGACCAGCAGGTGGTGGGCCACCTGCATCGCGGTGGCGCGGCTGCGCAGGCCGGGCGCGAAGATGCCGTCCTCATGGCCCAGCTTGGCCACCACCCAGGGCTCGTTGTGGGTGGTGATCGCGGCCACGCGGTCGCCCAGGCGGCGGTGCATGCCCAGCGCGTAGTCGACAAAGTGCTGCACCGTGTCCCGGCTGGCCCAGCCACCGCGGTCCTGCAGGGCCTGGGGCAGGTCCCAGTGGTTCAGCGTCAGACAGGGCTGCACGCCGCGGGCCAGGAGGCCGTCGACCAGGCGCTCGTAGAACGCCAGGCCAGCCTCGTTCCAGGCGCCCTGCCCCAGCGGCCGCACCCGCGGCCACGACACGCTGAAACGGTAGGCGTCCACGCCCAGGTCGGCGACCATGTCCAGGTCGTCGTCGAGCCGGCGCAGGTGGTCGCAGGCCACATCGCCGTTGCTGCCGTCGGCGATGGCGCCGGGCTGGCGGCAGAAGCGGTCCCAGATGGACTCGCCCTTGCCATCGGCCGTGGCCGCACCTTCGATCTGGAAGGCGCTGGTGGCCACGCCCCAGACGAAGCCGGGCGGAAAGCGGTGGCCCGGCTCGGCAGGCTGGTACAGGTCGTGGATCGGCAGCGAGAAGGGCATGGGTCAGGCGGCGCGGCTGCGGCACGGGCGCCGGCACGGCTGCGTTTGTTTGAAAGCGCTTTCAAACTATAGGCGGCGCGGGATCGGCATGTCAATCGAGGGTAAGCGCGGGGGGCTCCGAGCTCAGCCACGCAGGCGCCGGCTGGACTCGCGCGCGATCAGCCGCGGCGGCGGCACTGCCACCGTGGGCGTGCTGCCGCCCAGCAGCTGCAGCATGGCGGTGGCCGCCAGGCGGCCCAGCTCGTAGGCGGGCTGGTGCACCGTGCTCATGGGCGGCAGCGCATACATCGAGGTGGGCAGGTCGTCGAAGCCGACCAGCGACACATCCTCCGGCACCCGCAGCGATCGGCGGTGCAGGCCCAGCGCCGCGCCGCAGGCCATCTGGTCGTTGGCGGCGAAGATGGCGGTGAAGCGCTGGCGGCTCTCCAGCAGCCGGTCGACGGCCAGCAGGCCGCTGACCTCGTGGTACTCGCCCGGCACCACCAGCGCCGGGTCGTAGGCGATGCCGGCCTCCTCCAGCGCCTGGCGGTAGCCGCGGTGGCGGTCGTTGGCATCGGGATGGTCGGCATCGCCGGCGATGAAGGCGATGCGCTGGTGGCCCAGCTCCAGCAGGTGGCGGGTGGCCAGGCGGCCGCCTTCCATGTTGTCGAAGGCCAGCGAGAACAGCCCCGGGGCCTTGGTGCTGCGCCCGGTGGCCACCACCGGCAGCTGGCGCGCGGTGGCCTTCAGCGCGGCGTCGGTCAGCCGGCCGGTCAGCACGATGATGCCGTCCACCCGGCGTGAGCGCAGCACCTCGATGCAGCGGGCCTCGGCCGCGGCGTTCCAGTGGCCGCTGACGAACAGCGGGCTGTAGCCGGCCGGGTCCAGCTCGTCCTCGATGCCGCGCAGCGCGGCGCCGTAGAAGGGGCTGTCGATGGCCTGGGTGACCACGCCGATGCTCAGGCTGCGGCCGCCGGCCAGGCCACGGGCCATCGGGTTGGGCACGAAGCCCAGGCGGGCGATGGCATCGTCCACCGCCTGCTTCTTCAGCGCGCTGACCACCGCCGTGCCGTTGAGGATGCGCGAGACGGTGCTGGGCGACACCCCGGCTGCCTGGGCCACCATCTCCAGCGTGATCGGCCCCTGCGTCGGGCTGGCGGCGGCGCGGTGTCCCCGGCCGGGATTCGTCGTCGACTTCATCGGCGTGTGCCCTGCTCTCCCGGCGGGCAGTGTAGCCGGCACCCCTGCGCATCGATGCGATGATCCGGCGCCCTGCCCTTCAAGCCGCCGATGCCCGCTGGTGCCCGCCTGAGCCCACCCCAACGGGTGTATGCCGCCTTTCTGCTGTACGCCATGGCCATTGGCGGCATCTTTCCGCGGCTGGGTGACCTGCAGCAGGCGCTGGGCCTGAGCGAGCGCACGCTGGGCCTGGCGCTGATCGGCACCGCCAGCGGCACGCTGATCTCGCTGACCTTCGCCGGCCGCTGGCTGGACCGCCTGGGCCACCGCCAGGTGCTGCTGCTGGGCATCCCGCTGATCGCGGGCGCCTATGCGCTGGCCAGCCATGCCGGCGGTGCGCTGGCGTTGTACCTGCTGCTGGTGCCGGCCGGCCTGTGCATCGGCGCGGTGGAGATCGTCGTCAACCTGGAGGCCGACCGCATCGAGCACCAGTTGGGCCAGCGCATCATGAGCCGGGCCCATGCCTTCTGGAGCATCGGCTTCTTCGGCGCCGGGCTGCTGGGCGCGGGCGTGGCCCAGCTGGGTGTGTCGGTGCAGGCGCACCTCTTGGGCATGGTGCTGGGCATCGGGGCAGCCTGCGTCTGGGCGCTGCGCGGCTTCGAAGCCGCCGGCCACCGGCCCGACAGCCATGCCGGCGCCACGCCGCGCTGGGCCCGGCCCACCCGGGCCACGCTGGTGCTGGTGGCGGCCACGCTGGCCGCGATGGTGCTGGAAGGCGCCGGTGCCGAATGGTCGGCGATCTACATGCGCGATGTGTTCGGCGCCACGCCCTTCCTGGCCGGTGCCGCGGTGGCGGTGGGCGCCGGCGCGCAGGCGGCGGCGCGCTGGGTGGCCGACGGCTTCGTCGAGCGGCACGGCCCGCTGCGGGTGGCGCGCACGCTGCAGGCCCTGCTGGGCACCGGCGCGGCCCTGGTGCTGCTGGCGCCGCATCCGGCGCTGGCGCTGCTGGGCTT
This sequence comes from Pseudaquabacterium pictum, assembly GCF_005403045.1. GTDB lineage: Bacteria > Pseudomonadota > Gammaproteobacteria > Burkholderiales > Burkholderiaceae_C > Pseudaquabacterium > Pseudaquabacterium pictum. Next base: position 207,255 of record NZ_BJCL01000003.1, on the reverse strand, counting down.
CGGCCTGATCGGCGTGGGCACCAGCGCGATGTTTCCATTGGCCATGTCGGCCGCCGCCCAGGCCACCGACCGGCCCGCGGCGCAGAACGTGGCGGCGCTGGCGCAGACCTCGTTCCTGGCCTTTCTGGTGGGGCCGCCGCTGCTGGGCTGGGTGGCCACCAGCCTGGGCATCCGCTGGAGCTTCGGCATCACGCTGCCGCTGGTGGCGCTGGCCTGGTGGGCCTGCACGGCCCTGGTGCCGCGGCGCCCGGGCTGACGATCAGCCGGCGTGCCAGGCCCGCAGCCGGGGCAAATCCACCCCCGCCAGATCGACCAGGTCGGCCCGCAGCAGCGGGCTGGCCGGCAGCACATCGGCCTGGGTGTAACGGCTGCGGGTCACCACCGTCGGCAGGCCGGCGGCCACCGCGGCAGCGCTGCCGGGGGCCGAGTCCTCCAGCGCCAGGCAGTCGGCCGCCGTCAGCCCCAGCCGCTGCAGCACCCAGCGGTAAATGTCGGGCGCCGGCTTCTTGGCCGGCACCACATCGCCCGCGCCGATGCTGGCGAACCAGGCCGGGCTGCCGGCGCCCAGCGTGGCCAGCAGCAGGGCATCGACGTTGTCTGGCGTGGTGGTGGTGGCGATGGCCAGCGTGACGCCCTCGGCCCGCGCAGCCTGCAGCAGCCGGGCCACGCCCGGGCGCAGCTGCACCGCGCCGCGGGCCACCAGCTCGACATAGATCGCCGTCTTGCGGGCATGCAGGCGCGCGATGCGGGCGGTGGTGTCGGACGCGGCGGCCGTCGCCGGGTCCACCTGCTGCCACCAGACGCGCAGGCGTTCCTTGCCGCCGGTGGTGGCCAGCAGATCGCGGTACAGCGGTTCGTCCCAGTGCCAGCCCAGGCCGGCTTCGGCAAAGGCCTGGTTGAAGGCGACGCGGTGGCCGTCGTGCTCGGTCTCGGCCAGCGTGCCGTCGACATCCCAGACCAGGGCGCGCAGCATGCTCAGGCTGCCCGGCGGTCGGCCGCGCCAGCGCGGGCACCGGCCTTCAGCGCGGCGATGGTGGCGGCCCAGTCGGCGCTGCCGAACACTGCCGAGCCGGCCACGAAGGTGTCGGCACCGGCGCGGGCGATCTCGGCGATGTTGTCGGGCTTGACGCCACCGTCCACCTCCAGCCGGATGCGGCGGCCGGACTGCGCCGCGTGGGCATCCAGCCGCTGCCGCACCTGGGCCAGCTTGGGCAGGGTGCTGGCGATGAAGCTCTGGCCACCGAATCCCGGGTTCACGCTCATCAGCATCACCAGGTCGAGCTTGTCCAGCACATGGTCCAGCCAGGCCAGCGGCGTGGCCGGGTTGAACACCAGGCCGGCCTGGCAGCCGTGGTCGCGGATCAGCGCCAGCGTGCGGTCGACATGGCGGCTGGCCTCGGGGTGGAAGCTGATCAGCCCGGCGCCGGCCTTGGCGAACAGCGGCACCAGCGCATCCACCGGCTCCACCATCAGGTGCACATCCATCATCGCGGTGCGGGCATGGGGCTTCAAGGCCTCGCAAACCATCGGACCGAAGGTGAGGTTGGGCACGTAGTGGTTGTCCATCACGTCGAAGTGGATCCAGTCGGCGCCGGCGGCGACGACCTGCGCCACGTCATCACCCAGGCGGGCGAAGTTGGCCGCCAGGATGCTGGGGGCGATCAGGGGAGGAACGGGCATGGTGGGCCTGCGGGAGGTGGTCAGCCGATGGCCAGGTGGGTGGCCGCCAGCGGGTTGAACTGGTCGAAATGGGCGATGAAGCCATCGGGTGCGTCGTCGCCGGTCAGGCTGCCCTGCGGGTAGCCGTGGCGCACCAGCTGCACCGCCACGCCGGCGGCGCGGGCGGTGCGCACATCGGTGGTGCTGTCGCCCACCAGCAGCGCCTCCTCGGGCCGGGCCTGCAGCGCAGCCAGTGCATGCTGCACCACGCCCGGGTGCGGCTTCTTCACCGGCAGCGTGTCGCCGGCCACGATCAGGTCGAAATCCGACAGCAGCTGATGCCGCACCAGCAGGCGCTGGGCAAAGGCCGACTCCTTGTTGGTCAGCAGCACCTGCTGCAGGCCCTGGTCACGCAGGCGCTGCAGCATGGCCCGCACGCCGTCGTGCACCAGGCTGTTGGTGCCGCAGCGCTCGGCATAGTCGTTGGCGAAGCCGGGCCAGGCCGCGTCCACCGCGCTGGCCGGCTCGCCCACATGGGCCAGGGCCTTGCCCAGCAGCGCGCGGGCGCCGTCGCCGATCCAGGTGCGCACCAGCGCCGCCGGCGCCAGCGCATGGCCGCGGCGGCGCAGCGTGTCGTTGACCGCATCGGCGATCTCGGGGGCGGTCTCCATCAGGGTGCCGTCCAGGTCGTACAGGATCACGCGCAGCATGGTCGGCATCCAGTTCAAGGTTTGTGAGGTTCAGTGGCTGGCTGCCACGCGCTGGCGCACCGCGGCCATCACCGCGTCGGCGGTGAAGCCGAAGTGCTGCATCAGCGCCGGGCCGGGTGCCGATTCGCCGAAGCGGGCGATGCCCACCACCGCGCCGCTGCGGCCGGTGTAACGGCGCCAGCCATCGGGATGGCCGGCCTCCACCGCCACGGTGGGCAGCGAAGGTGGCAGCACCGCATCGCACCAATCGGCCGGCTGGGCATCGAAGCGCTGGGTGCAGGGCATCGACACCACCCGCACGGCGATGCCCTCCTCGGCCTGCAGGCGCCGGCGTGCCTCCATCGCCAGGCCCACCTCAGACCCGGTGGCGATGATCACCGCCTGCACCGGCTGGCCGGCGGGCGCATCGGCCAGCACATAGCCGCCGCGGGCCACGTCGGCCCGCTGCGCCGGCCGGCTGACGATGGGCAGCGCCTGGCGCGACAGCACCAGCGCGCTGGGGCCATCGGTGCGCTGCAGGGCCTGCACCCAGGCCACCGCAGTCTCCAGGGCATCGGCCGGGCGCCACAGGTCCAGCCCGGGGATCAGCCGCAGCGAGGCCACCTGCTCGATGGGCTGATGCGTCGGGCCATCCTCGCCCAGGCCGATGGAGTCATGGGTGAACACATGCACCACCCGCTGCTGCATCAGCGCGGCCATGCGGATGGCATTGCGGCTGTAGTCGCTGAAGGTGAGGAAGGTGCCGCCGAAGGGCAACAGGCCGCCATGCAGGGCCACACCGTTCATCACCGCAGCCATGCCGAACTCGCGCACGCCATAGCTGAGGTAGTTGCCGGCCTGGCCAGGCGTGACCGTGCGGCAGCCGGCGAAGTTGGTCAGGTTGCTGCCGGTCAGGTCGGCCGAGCCGCCCAGCAGTTCAGGCAACAGCGGCGCCAGCGCATCCAGTGCCAGCTGCGAGGCCCGGCGGGTGGCCACCGGCTTGGTGGACGCCTCGGCCAGGGCCATCACCGCCAGGTCGGCCTGCGCGGCCCAGGCGGCCGGCAGCGCGCCGCGCTGGCGGCGCTGGAACTCGGCAGCCAGTGCCGGATGGGCTGCCGCGTAACGTGCAAACAGCGCGTCCCAACCGGCCTGGCGGGCGGCGCCGGCACTGCGCCCATTCCATGCAGCGCGCAGATCGTCGGGCACCTCGAACGGCGGCGCGGTCCAGCCCAGGTGTTGGCGCAGCGCGGCGATGGCGGCAGCGCCCAGTGGCGCGCCGTGCACATCGGCCGTGCCCTCCTGGCCGATGGCGCCCTTGCCGATGGTGGTGCGGCAGACGATCAGCGTGGGCTGGTCCTGCACCGCGGTGGCCTGGGTGATGGCCGCATCCAGCGCCGCCAGGTCATGGCCGTCGAGCGGGCCGATCACGTTCCAGCCGCAAGCGCGGAAGCGCGCTGGCGTGTCGTCGCCGAACCAGCCGGCCACGTCGCCGTCGATGCTGATGCCGTTGTCGTCGTACAGCGCCACCAGCTTGCCCAGCTTCAGCGTGCCGGCCAGCGAGATCGCCTCCTGGCTGATGCCTTCCATCAGACAGCCGTCGCCCAGGAACACCCAGGTGCGGTGGTCGACGATGGGGAAGCCCTCGCGGTTGAACTCGGCGGCCAGCAGCTTTTCCGCCAGCGCCATGCCCACCGCATTGGCCAGGCCCTGGCCCAGCGGGCCGGTGGTGGTCTCCACGCCTGGCGTGAGGTGCACCTCCGGATGCCCGGGCGTCTTGCTGCCCAGTTGCCGGAACCGGCGGATCTCGTCCATCGGCAAGTCGTAGCCGGTGAGGTGCAGCAACGCATACAGCAGCATCGACGCATGGCCGTTGCTCAGCACGAAGCGGTCGCGGTCGGCCCAGTGCGGGTTGGCCGGGTTGTGGCGCAGGTGGCGGGCCCACAGGGCCACGCCCATCTCGGCCATGCCCATCGGCGCACCGGGGTGGCCGCTGTTGGCCTGCTGCACCGCATCGACAGCCAGCATGCGGATCGTGTCGGCCATGCGGCGGCCCAGCGCCCCGTCCAGGGGCGCGGTGTTCTGTGTGGTCATGGAGTCTCCGGACTAGCCTGCGCGCCGCTTCAAGTCGAGCAGGCGCAGGATCATGGGTGTGAAGATCAGCTGCATCGCCAGCCCCATCTTTCCGCCGGGGATCACGATGGTGTTGGGCCGGGTCATCATCGAGCCGTGCAGCATCGACATCAGGTACGGGAAGTCGATGCCCCGGGGCTTGGCGAAGCGGATCACCACCATGCTCTCGTCGGCGCTGGGGATGTCCTTGGCGATGAATGGGTTGCTGGTGTCCACCGTGGGCACGCGCTGGAAGTTGACATGCGTGCGGCTGAACTGCGGGCAGATGTGGTTCACATAGTCGGGCATGCGGCGCAGGATGGTCTCGACCACCGCCTCCTGGCTGTAGCCGCGCAGGTTCTGGTCACGGTGCAGCTTCTGGATCCACTCCAGGTTGATGATGGGTACCACGCCCACCAGCAGGTCGACATGGCGGGCCACGTCCACGCCCGGCCCGGTGAAGCCGCCGTGCAGGCCCTCGTAGAACAGCACGTCGCTCTCGGCCATCGGCTGCCAGTCGGTGAAGGTGCCGGGCTCGCCGCCCAGTTCCCTGGCTTCGCCGGCATCGTGGATGTAGCGGCGCACCTGGCCGCCGCCGTTCTTGGCGTAACCCGCAAAGGTGGTGTCCAGCTCGGCCAGCAGGTTGCTCTCCGGGCCGAAGTGGCTGATCTGCGGGCCCTCGCCATGGTCGGCGGCGCGCACCTTGGCGCGCATCTCCACCCGGTTGTAGCGGTGGAAGGAATCGCCCTCGATGACCTGGGCGCGGATGTTCTCGCGCCGGAAGATGTGGGCGAAGCTCTTCATCACCGTGGTGGTGCCGGCGCCGGACGAGCCGGTGACCGCGATGATGGGATGTTTCTGCGACATGGCGACTCCGGTCAGATGAATTCACGCGCGCGGAACAGCGAGCGCTCGTTGAACAGCGGGCTCTCGTAGGGCCGGTCCTCGCCGCGTTCATGTTCCGCGTGGTAGCGCTCGATGCGCAGCACCTCGTTCCTGCTGCCCAGGATCACCGGCACACGCTGGTGCAGCTGAGACGGCTGCACCTCCATCAGCCGCTGGCGGCCGGTGCTGCTGGCGCCGCCGGCCTGCTCGATCAGCATGCTGATCGGGTTGGCCTCGTACATCAGGCGCAGGCGGCCGGGCTTGCTCGGGTCCTTGGTGTCCTTGGGGTACATGAAGACACCGCCGCGCATCAGGATGCGGTGCACCTCGGCCACCATGCTGGCGATCCAGCGCATGTTGAAGTCGCGCCCGCGCTCGCCCGCCTTGCCGGCTTGGCACTCAGTCACGTAGCGGTGCACCGGCGGCTCCCAGAAGCGGGCGTTGCTGGTGTTGATGGCGAACTCGCTGGTGTCCTCGGGGATGGCCAGGTCGCGGTGGGTGAGGATGAAGTTGCCCACCTCGCGGTCGAGCGTGAAGCCGTGCGTGCCCTTGCCCACCGTCAGCACCAGCATGGTGGCCGGGCCGTAGATGGCGTAACCCGCGGCCACCTGGCGGATGCCGGGCTGCAGGTAGTCGCTGGTGGCGGGCTGCTCGGTGCCGGCGTGCTGCAGCACCGAGAAGATGGTGCCCACCGACACATTCACATCGGTGTTCGACGAGCCGTCCAGCGGGTCGAAGATCAGCAGGTAGGGCCCGCGGGCGAAGTTCTCGGGGATGACATAGGGCTCGTCCAGCTCCTCGCTGGCCAGGCCGGCCACCAGGCCGCCCCATTCGGTGGCGGTCACCATCGCGTCGTTGGCCAGCACATCCAGCTTCTTCTGCTGCTCGCCCTGCACATTGGTGTGTTCCACCGTGCCCAGGTAGCCGCCCAGCGCGCCCTTGGCCGTCATCGACGAGATGGCTTTCACGGCAGCGGCCACATCCACCAGCAGCGCGGCCAGCTTGCCCTGGTCCTCCACATCCTGCAGCTGCTGGATCAGGAACTTGGAAAGGGTGGTGCGTCCGAGGTGCATGGCGAGGCTCCGGGTCGGGATCTGGTCGTGGTTGTGGAGATCAGGGCGCGGCGGCGGCAAACACCCGGCTCGCGCGGATGTCGCTCTCGGCGATGGTGCTCAGGTCGTCGGCGGTCAGCGGCCGGTCGCGGTCGGCGAACAGGCGGCTGGCCTGCCGCAGCCGCATGCGGTCGAGTGCATTGCGCACGCTGCGCGCATTGGCAAAGTGCGGCTGGGTGATGCGGCGCTGCAGGTAGTCATCAAACGCCTCGCGGGCGCCGGGGCCAAAGCGGTAGTGGCTGGCGCCCAGCATGGTGTCGGCGATGTGCAGCAGCTCGCCGCTGGAATAGTCGGGGAAGTCCAGGTGGTGGGCGATGCGGCTGCTCATGCCCGGGTTGCTCTGGAAGAAGGTGTCCATGCGGTCCTTGTACCCCGCCAGGATCACCACCAGGTCGTCGCGCTGGTTCTCCATCACCTGCAGCAGGATCTCGATCGCCTCCTGGCCGTAGTCGCGCTCGTTCTCGGGGCGGTAGAGGTAGTAGGCCTCGTCGATGAACAGCACGCCGCCCATGGCCTTCTTCAGCACCTCCTTGGTCTTGGGCGCGGTGTGGCCGATGTACTGGCCGACCAGGTCATCCCGGGTGACGCTGACCACATGCCCCTTCCGCACATAGCCCAGGCGATGCAGGATCTGCGCCATGCGCAGGGCCACCGTGGTCTTGCCGGTGCCGGGGTTGCCCGAGAAGCACATGTGCAGGCTGGGCTTGCTGGCCGCCAGGCCCAGGTGCTCGCGCAGCTTGGCGATCACCAGCAGCGCGGCGATGTCGCGGATGCGGGCCTTCACCGGCGCCAGGCCGACCAGATCGCGGTCCAGCTCGTCCATCACCGATTCCACCTGGCTCTGGGCCAGCACCTGGCCCACAGTCACCGGCACGGGGTGGTTGGCTGCCGGAAGGGGGGCAGCCGCCGCAGCAGCAGGTGTTGCCGGCGTCGACCCCGGAATGGCATACAACGGTGCGGTGGACATGGTGCAGTGCTCCTGGTGCGGGCCGGGCAGGCTCAGCGTGTGCCGCGTTCGCCTTCGGGCTTGTCGGTGCTGTAGCTGTGCACGGTGTAGTGCATGCTGCGGCCGCCCACCTCCTGGCGCACCAGGCCGAAGCCGGGCTCGTTGGCCGGGCGGTTGACCATGAAGCTCATCGCGATGGTCTCCACGCCGCGGGTGGAATCAAAGGCCATCAGGCGGATGTAGTGGCTCGGGAAGGTCTTGCGGCAGGCCTGAAGTTCCAGCATCACGCCGGCGGCGTCGGCCAGGTCGAACATCGGCATGCCGTACATCTCCCAGTAGGTGTTGCGCGGGTGCGGATCGTCGGTGTATTCGACGCTCCAGGCGTAGCCTTTGCGCAGGCCGTACTCGATCTGCAGCGTGATCTCGTCGTCCGTCAGGTCGGGCAGGAAGCTGAACTGGCCCTGGGTGATGCGGCCGGTGGGGTTGGTCATCATGGTGGTGGCTCCTGGTGTGCGTTCAGGCGACGGACGGCTGCACCGCGTAGTCGCTGGTGTCGGTGCTCTGGTAGTTGAAGCTGATGTCGCCCCAGGTGTCGAGCGCCTGCTTCAGCGGGGTGCAGAACTGGGCGGCCTTGCGCAGGATGTCCGGGCCCTCGTTGAGGATGTCCCGGCCCTCGTTGCGCGCCTTGACCATGCACTCCAGCGCCACGCGGTTGGCCACCGCGCCGGCCTGGATGCCGGCCGGGTGGCCGATGGTGCCGCCACCGAACTGCAGCACCACGTCGTCGCCGAACAGGTCGATCAGCTGGTGCATCTGGCCGGCGTGGATGCCGCCCGAGGCCACCGGCATCACCTTCTTCAGATCCGCCCAGTCCTGGTCGAAGAACAGGCCGCGCTGCAGATCCTGCTTCGTGAAGCTGTCGCGGCAGACGTTGTAGTAGCCCTGCACCGTCATCGGATCGCCCTCGAGCTTGCCCACCGCGGTGCCGGTGTGCAGATGGTCGCAGCCGGCCAGGCGCAGCCACTTGGCGATCACCCGGAAGCTCACGCCGTGGTTCTTCTGCCGGGTGTAGGTGCCGTGGCCGGCGCGGTGCATGTGCATGATCATGTCGTTGGCGCGGCACCATTCGGCCATGCTCTGGATGGCGGTGTAGCCGATCACCAGGTCGACCATGACAATCACGCTGCCCAGTTCCTTGGCGAAGTCGGCCCGGCGGTACATCTCCTCCATGGTGCCGGCGGTCACGTTCAGGTAGCTGCCCTTGACCTCGCCGGTGGCCGCGCTGGCCTTGTTCACCGCGTCCATCACGTACAGGAAGCGGTCACGCCAGTGCATGAAGGGCTGCGAGTTGATGTTCTCGTCGTCCTTCATGAAGTCCAGGCCGCCCTTCAGGCCTTCGTAGACCACGCGGCCGTAGTTGCGGCCACTCAGGCCCAGCTTGGGCTTGGTGGTGGCACCCAGCAGCGGGCGGCCGAACTTGTCCAGCCGCTCCCGCTCGACCACCAGGCCGGTCGGCGGGCCCTTGAAGGTCTTGACGTAGGCCACCGGGATGCGGATGTCCTCCAGCCGGGCCGCCTTCAGCGGCTTGAAGCTGAACACGTTGCCGATCAGGCTGGCCGTCATGTTGGCGATCGAGCCCTCTTCGAACAGGATGATGTCGTAGGCCACCCAGGCGAAATACTGGCCGGGCGTGCCGGGCACCGGCTCCACCTTGTAGGCCTTGGCGCGGTAGCTGTCGCAGGCCGTCAGGCGGTCGGTCCACACCACCGTCCAGGTGGCGGTGCTGCTCTCGCCGGCCACGGCGGCGGCGGCCTCCACCGGGTCCACGCCCTCCTGCGGCGTGATGCGGAACAGGCACAGGGTGTCGGTGTCCTTGGGCACGTAGTCGGCATCCCAATAGCCCATCTGCCGATACTTCAGCACGCCGGCGCTGTAGCGGGCCTTCTTGTCGGTGATCTGGGTGTTGGCCTGGTTGGCAAACGCGGCGGCTTCGACGGGTTGGTTCACAGGGGTCTCCTTGGGTTGACCACCGCCTGCGTTGGCCGCAAGAGGTTTGGCGTGGACCCACTGTAGGCAGCATGACCCATCAGGAAAAGTCAGACTTCATCGCAGTTGAGATAAGCTTTCGCTGAACTTATTACCAGGATCACCCCGCCATGAACGTCACCTTCCGCCAGTTGCGGGTGTTTGCCGAGGTGGCGCGCCTGGGCAGCGTGCAGCGTGCGGCCGAGGCCCTGCACCTCACGCCGCCTGCGGTGTCCATGCAGATCAAGGAGGTGGAGAGCCAGGTCGGCATCCCGCTGTTCGACCGCGTCGGCCGCCGGCTGAGCCTGTCCACCGCAGGCGAATACTTCCTGGTCTATGCCCGCCGGCTGCTGGGCACGCTGAAGGAGGCCGACGACGCGATGGCCCGCTTCAAGCGCATCGAGTCCGGTCTGCTCACCGTGGGCATGGTCAGCTCGGCCAAGTACTTCCTGCCGCAGCTGCTGGCGCAGTTCCATGGCGAGCATCCGTCCATCGAGGTGCGGCTGCGCCTGGGCAACCGCGAGCAGCTGGCCGCCTGGATGCAGGCCAACGAGGTCGACCTGTCGATCATGGGCCGGCCGCCCAAGGACTTCCCCAACCGGTCCGAGCCCTTCGCCATGCACCCGCATGTGCTGATCACCGCGCCGGGCCATGCCTTCGCCGCCGGCGAGGACGTGCCCGCCGCCGCGCTGGCGCGCGAGCCGTTCATCGTGCGCGAGCCCGGCTCGGGCACCCGCGCCGCGCTGGAAGAGTACCTGGAGCGCTTCCACCTGCAGCCGATGTACGTGATGGAGATGAACAGCACCGAGGCCATCAAGCAGGCGGTGATGGCCGGCATGGGCGTGAGCCTGATCTCGCTGCACACCATCGGCCTGGAGTGGCGCAATGGCCTGATCGCCGCGCCGGCGGTGGAAGGCCTGCCGCTGATGCGGCGCTGGCATGTGGTGAACACCGCCGGCAAGCTGCTGTCACCGGCCGCGGAGGCGCTGCGTTACTTCGTGCTGGAACGCGGCGAAGCCCATCTGGCGGCGATGTTCGCCGAGCCCGGCAACAGCGCCTGAGCGGCGCGGCCGCGCCGGTGGCGGTGGGGCCGCCGCCGTGCATTCCGCACGCCGAGGCCGACTATCGGGTAGACCACCCCCTCAAATGGGTGCTCGCACCCCCGGGTTGCGGGCCCCGCCTGTCTTGAGACGATCATGTAACGATCAGATACTCGTCCACATGGAAAATTTTTCGACAACCCGCGCGGCACTGCTGCCCCGGGCGGCCAACTTGGCCACCCTGGCCGTGGTGGTGGCTGCCACCTGGTGGTCTGGCGCCCAGCGTCCGCTGGCCCAGGATCCGCTGGCCAGCCAGGCTGCGCAGCCCGCCACGCGGCAGGCCGCTGACCAGGCTGTCACTGCCGGCACCGCCGGCACGGCCCATTGGCCGGTGCAGACCACCAGCCTGCCGCGCGACGGCCTGCAACCGGTGGGCTTCCAGGCCCGCGCCACCCGCTGACCACCCAACCGGCGCCGCCCGGCGCCGGGTCAGAGGGCGCAGTGCACGGCCTGCGCCCCCAGCACCGCCAACAGCACGGCGGGCTTCAACCCCACCAGATAACCACGCCGGCCGCCGTTGATCAGCAGATCCGGCAGTTCGAGCACCGTGGCCTCCACATAGACCGGCATCGCCTTGCGGGTGCCGAAGGGCGAGGTGCCGCCCACCAGGTAGCCGCTGTGGCGCTGCGCCACCTCGGGCTTGCAGGGCTCCACGCTCTTGGCGCCGATGGCCCGCGCCAGGTTCTTGGTGCTGACCTGTTTGTCGCCATGCATCAGCACGATCAGCGGCTCGGCGCGCTCGTTCTGCATCACCAGCGTCTTGACCACCGCATGCTCGGGCCAGCCGAGCTGGCGCGCCGATTCGGCCGTGCCGCCATGCTCGACATAGTCGTAGACATGCTCGCTGAAGGCCACGCCGGCCGCCCGCAAGGCCTGGGTGGCCGGGGTTTCGCTGACGTGTCGGTCCTTCTTCGCCACGGTCGCCCCCGCAGGGTCACTGCGCCGGGTCGCGCAGCTCCCAGCGCACCGCGTCGATGGCGGCCAGCAGTTCGGGCGACAGCGTCGTGCCCCAGGCGGCCAGGCACTCGTCCAGTTGGTCCGCCGTGGTCACACCGATGATGGTGCTGGCCACGCGCCAGTTGCCGTAGCAGAAGGCCAGCGCCATCTGCGTGGGCGTGAGGCCATGCGCCCGCGCCAGCGCGTTGTAGCGGCGGGCGGCCACCAGCGTCTCGGGCCGGGCCCAACGCTGCTTGCGCATGCTCTCGAAGCGGGCCAGCCGCCCCAGCGTCGGCTGCGCCGGATCGAAGCCCGGGCCGTCGTACTTGCCGGTCAGGCTGCCGAAGCCCAGCGGGCTGTAGGCCAGCAGGCCGACGCCGGTGCGCAGCAGGGCCTCGTCCAGGCCGTTGTCCGCCGCGCGGTTGACCAGCGCATACGGGTTCTGCACCGACACCACCTTGGGCAGGCCATGCTGCTCGGCCAGCCGCAGGAATTCCATCAGCCCCCAGGGGGATTCATTCGACAGCCCGATGTGCCGCACCTTGCCGGCCTGCACCAGCTTGCCCAGCGCGGCCAGCTGGTCGTGGATCGAGGTGTAGAACCGGTCCTTGGATGGATCGAGGTACAGGCTGCCGAACACCGCCGCATTGCGATTCGGCCAGTGGATCTGGTAGAGGTCGATCACATCCGTCTGCAAACGGCGCAGGCTGTCGTCGCAGGCCTGGGCGATGTGGGCGGGCTGCAGGTCGTCGGCGCCATCGCGCACCCAGGGCATGCCGCGTGATGGCCCGGCCACCTTGGTGGCCAGCACGATGCGCTGGCGCATGCCCGGGCGGGCAGCCAGCCAGCGGCCGATGATGGTCTCGGTGGCGCCGTAGGTCTCGCGCCGGGCCGGCACCGCATACATCTCGGCGGTGTCGATGAAGTTGATGTCGCGGTCCACCGCCCGGTCGAGGATGGCATGGGCCGTGGCCTCGTCGACCTGCTCGCCGAAGGTCATCGTGCCCAGGCAGATGCGGCTGACCTGCAGGTCGCTGCCGCCCAGGGTGGTGCGGGGAATGGTGGGGGACGTGCTGGGGCTGTTCATGGCCCGATCATGCCCCGACGGCCACCGGCGCGTTGTCGCGCGAGCACCATTCGCTCCAGGAGCCGGCATACAGCGCCGAGCCCGGCAGGCCGGCGGCGGCCAGGGCCAGCAGGTTGTGGCAGGCCGTCACGCCGGAGCCGCACTGCTGCACCAGCTCGGCAGGCTGGCGCGGGCCCAACAGGGCCAGCCACTCGGCGCGCAGCTGCTCGGCCGGCTTGAAGCTGCCATCGGGCTGCAGGTTGTCGCGGAAGCAGCGGTTGGCCGCCCCGGGGATGTGGCCGCCCACCGGGTCCAGCGTCTCGTTCTCGCCGCGGAAGCGGTCGGGCGCACGGGCGTCGACGACCAGCCGGTCGGGCCGGCCCAGGCCGGCCAGCACCGCGTCGAAGTCCAGCAGGTCGACCAGCGGCGGGCGCAGGGTCAGCGTGGCGGGCAGGCGTGGCGCCACCGGCCCGGCCTGCAGCGCGCCACCGGCGGCATCCCAGGCGGCCAGGCCGCCGTCGAGCACCTGCACCTGGCGGTGGCCCAGCCAGCGCAGCATCCACCACAGCCGCGCGGCATACATGCCGCCGGAGGCGTCGTAGGCCACCACCGGCAGGTCGTCGTGGCAACCCAGGGCAGCCAGGCGGGCGGCGAATTCGGCCCGGTCGGGCAGCGGATGGCGGCCGTTGCGGCCGTTGCGGGGCGCCGACAGGTCGCGGTCCAGGTGCATGTAGACCGCGCCGGGGATGTGCCAGGCCTCGTGGTCGGCCTGGCCATGGTCGGGGTCGGCCAGGTCGAAGCGGCAGTCGCACACCATCAGGCGCACGCCAGACGACATCTGGGCGCGCAGCGCCTGGGCCGAGATCAGGGGAAGCGTCATGGGACCTCTCTGGTTCTTCTGTGTCCGATTGTCCCTGTTGCCAGCAGGCCCGGACCCGCAGTGTCCGACGAAAGCGCGGTCCGCGGATCAAGACTTCCCCTCAAGTCGACGTCGTGCCTTGCCGATATGCCTGCCAGCAGCCACCAGGTCTGTGCAGGAGACACCCAGCGATGCAGTTCACCCCACTATCCCAGGTCCAGGCCCGCATCCGGGTGGGCGCGCCATTGCCCTTCGGCGTGCACGACCATGACCACACCCTGCTGCTGGCCCGCGGCCAGCAGGTCGGCAGCCAGGCCCAGCTGGAGGCGCTGTTCAAGCGCGGCGCCCTGGTCGACCTGGCCGAGGTGCTGAGCCCGGCCGAGCGCGTGGCCCAGGCCCGCCGCGAGGACCTGCCCGGCCTCTGGAACGACTGCCTGGGCGCCGTGCACGACAGCCTGCGCCAGGCCCACGACGAGGGTTTCCGCGACGCGCTGGAGGCCAGCAGCGCCCCGGTGCTGGCGCTGGTGGCGCGCGACCCCGATCTCGCCATCCTGCAGGTGCTGCGCCAGCAGGGCAATGCCCATGTCGACTATGGCCTGCACCATGCCACCCACAGCGGCATCACCGGCTGGCTGGTGGCGCGGCGGCTGGGATGGTCGCCGGCCGAGTGCGAGCGCGTCTTCAAGACGGCGCTGACGATGAACATCTCGATGCTGGAGCTGCAGGGCCAACTGGCGCAGCAGACCACGCCGCCCACCGACGAGCAGCGCCTGGCCATCCATGCGCATCCGCAGTTCAGCCGGGTGATGCTGGAGATGGCCGGCGTGACCGACGCCGACTGGCTGCTGGCGGTGGAGCAGCACCACGAGGCCCCCGACGGCAGCGGCTACCCGCTGGGCCTGCGCACCGTCGGCGACCTGGCCGCCCTGGTGCGCCGGGTCGACATCTACACCGCCAAGCTCAGCCCGCGCGCCGGCCGCAACGCCATCGCGGCCGACAAGGCCGGCCGCACGATGTTCATGCAGGAGCCGGGCCATCCGATGGTGGCGGCCCTGGTCAAGGAATTCGGCGTCTACCCGCCCGGCTGCATGGTGCGGCTGGCCTCGGGCGAGACGGCCATGGTGGTGCAGCGCGGCAGCACCGTCACCACGCCGATCGTGGCCGTGCTCGGCAGCAGCCGCGGCGCTGCCCTGGCCAGGCCGCTGCGCCGCGACACCGCCCAGCCTGCCTACGCGGTGCACGGCGTGCTGCCGCCAGAGGACAGCCCCTGCCTGGCGCCCGATCAGCTGCTGGCCGCGCTGACCGCCTGATCAGCCGGCCGCCGGCGCTGCGAAGGACTGCAGCCGGTCGCCGGTGACGCGGCAGATCTGCCATTCCTTCATCACCGTGGCGCCCATCTTCTCGTAGAAGCGGATGGCGTTGGCGTTCCAGTCCAGCACGCTCCACTCGAAGCGGCCGTGGCCCCGCGCCAACGCCAGTGCGCCCAGGTGCTGCAGCAGCGCCTTGCCGATGCCGGCGCCGCGGTGCGCCGGCTGCACATACAGGTCTTCCAGGTAGAGGCCGGGCTGCGCCAGGAAGGTGGAGAAGTTGGTGAAGAACAGCGCAAAGGCCACCACCGGGCGGCCCGGCGCGTCGTCCAACTCGGCCACCACCGCCTCGGCCACCGGCCGCTCGCCGAACAGGTGCGGCGCCAGCCGCTCGGGCGTGCAGCGCACCAGGTGGGTCAGGTGTTCAAAGTCGGCCAGCTCGGCGATCAGGCCGGTGATGGCAGTCAGGTCTCGCGGCTCGGCCGCGCGCAGCGTGAAGGGCGTCATCCGCCGATTCTGCCCGGCCGGCCTTGTCGCCCCACCGACAGCCCTGCGCCACCACGCCCGCCTACAGTGCCTGGGATGAACGATGTCTACCAGCCCCGGCGCCAGGCGCTGGGCCGCCACCTGCCGGTGCGCGGCCTGTCCTACCACCTGCACCAGTGGGGCACGCCGCAGCCCGGCGTGCCGCTGCTGGTGATGGTGCACGGCTTCATGGATGTCGGTGCATCGTTCCAGTTCGTCGTCGACGCCATGGCCGCGGCCGGCGATGGGCAGCGCTGCGTCATCGCCCCCGACTGGCGCGGCTTCGGCCGCACCAGCGCCCCGGTGGCCGCCGATGCCTACTGGTTCGCCGACTACCTGGGCGACCTGGACGCCCTGCTCGATGCCCTGTCGCCCGACGCCCCGGTCGACCTGCTGGGCCACAGCATGGGCGGCAATGTGGTGATGACCTACGGCGGCGTGCGGCCGCAGCGCATCCGCCGCCTGGTCAACCTGGAAGGCTTCGGCCTGCCCGATCTGCCCGCGGCCGAGGCACCGCTGCGCCTGGCCACCTGGCTGGACGAGCTGAAGACGCCGCAGCGGCTGAAACCGTATGCCAGCCTGGACGCCGTGGCGCAGCGCCTGCAGCAGAACAACCGCCGGCTGCCGGCCGACAAGGCGCGCTGGCTGGCCGGCCACTGGTCGGCACCCGGCGCCGACGGCCAGTGGCAGCTGCTGGCCGATGCCGCCCACAAGCGCATCAACCCGGTGCCCTACCGCGCCGCCGATGCCATCGCCACCTGGCAGCGCATCAGCGCGCCGCTGCTGTGGGTGCAGGGCGAGCGCAGCCGGCTCGACAGCCACTGGGGCGGCCGCTACAGCCTGGCCGAATTCCAGCAGCGCCTGGCCCATGTGCCGCAGGTGCGGCAGGTGACGCTGGCCGATGCCGGCCACATGCTGCACCATGACCAGCCCGAGGACCTCGCCGCCGCGCTGCTGGAATTTCTGCGCTGACGGCGGTCCGCCGGCCGCGCAGGATGCCGGTGGGCTTGTATGCTGGGCAGTGCCAGGCCATGGCGCCCGGCGTCCCCTCTCCCAGCTGTCGAACACCGCTCTTGTCCGCTGTCGCCGCCCCGCATTTCCCTGCCCAGCCCACCGACCGGTGGCTGCGCCGGCTGGCCCTGGCGCTGCCGCTGGTCGCACTGCTGGTGATGGCGGTGTACCTGCAGCGCATGGTCGCTGCCCACACGGCACTGGAGGCGCACACGCTGGAACAGGCCGGCGGCCGCGCCCAGCAGCTGGCCGCCGCCAAGGCGCAGCATGTGGAAGCCCTGCTGGTCAGCGCCGACCTGGCGCTGTGCCAGTTCCGCGACCAGGTGCTGGCCGGCAACCCGGCCACCATGGCCGCCACGGCCCGGGCCATCGTCGCGGCGATGCCGGCCGGCGCCATCGGCCACTTCAGCGTCTCCGATGCCGACGGCCGGGTGATCTTCCCGTCGGCCCACATGCAGGGCGAGGGCGATCTGCCGCTGAACGTGGCCGACCGCAGCTACTTCCGCCAGCTCGCCGCCAATCCGGTCGACCAGATGGCGGTGCACACGGTGATGGTCTCGCGCATCACCGGCCAGTGGTCGGTGCCGGTCACCCGACCGCTGCTGCGCGACGGCCAGTTTGCCGGCGTGGTGCTGTTGTCGCTGTCGCCGTCCTACCTGTCGGATGCAATGGCCCGGCAGCAGCCCAGCGGCCAGGATGTGATCAGCCTGTTCCATGCCGATGGCAGCTACCTGGCCCGCAGCGCCGGCATCGACCACCTGCTGGGTACGCAGCTGCCGGCCAGCAGGCCCTTCCTGCAGCCCGGCGCCGCCAGCGAGGGCCGTTTTCGCCTGGTGGCGCAGGCCGACGGCGGCGAGCGCCTGTACGCCTGGTACCGGCTGGACCGGCTGCCGCTGATCGTCAACGTGGGCCTGGACATCGAGAACGTGCTGGTACCGGCGCGGACGGAGGGGCAGCGCGCGATGCAGCGGGTGGCCGTGCTGGCGCCGCTGTCGCTGGCGCTGGTGCTGGCCATGTCCTGGCTGCTGCTGCGCATCGCCCGCGAGCAGGCCGCGCTGGCCGCCAGCCGGCGCCTGATGCGGGCCACGCTGGATGCCACCGGCGACGGCCTGATGGTGGTCGACAGCCAGGGCCAGGTGCTGCACGTCAACCGCAATCTGCGCCAGTGGTGGGCCCTGCCCGAGACGCTGGGCGAGGGCAGCCCGCACACCGCGCTGCTCGACCTGGGCGCCAGCCAGCTGCTGGACCCTGCCGCCTTCCATGCCGTGCGTGCCCAGGTGGAAGCCAGCGGCGACATGGCCCTGCTGACCCTGCCCTGCACCGACGGCCGGGTGCTGGAGTGCCAGACCCGCGCGGTGCAGCTCGACCAGATCTCGGTGCGGCTGTGGTCGCTGCGCGACGTGACCGGCCTGCACCAGAACCGCCAGCAACTGGAGCAGCGGGTGGCCGAACGCACGCTGGCACTGAAGGCCGCCAACCAGCAATTGCTGGACACCCAGTTCGCGATGGACAGCGTGGGCATCGGCATCGAATGGGTGGACGCTGCCAGCCTGCGCTTCATCTACGTCAACCGCATGGCGGCCCAGCAGTTCGGCTACAGCCCGGCGGAGATGCTGCAGCTGCGCGTGCCCGACGTCGACATGCAGGCCGACGAGGACGACCTCGTGCGGCGGGTGCAGACGCTGCGTGAGGTGGGCAAGATCCGGCGCGAGGTCGTGGCCCGGCGCCGTGATGGCAGCCCGCTGCCGCTGGAGGTGACGGCCTTCTACCTGGCCGGGGTCGACGGCGCGCCCGACCGGATCATCAGCTTCCTCACCGACATCGCCGACCGCAAGTCCGCCGAGCAGGCCCTGGTGCGGGCCAAGGACGCGGCCGAGGCCGCCAACGTGGCCAAGAGCGCCTTCCTGGCGAACATGAGCCACGAGATCCGCACACCGCTGAACGCCATCACCGGCATGGCCTACCTGATCGGCCGGGAGGGCCTGTCGGGCCGCCAGGCCGAGCGGCTGGACCACATCAAGACCGCCGCACGCCACCTGGTGGAGACGCTGGACGCGGTGCTCGATCTCTCCCGCATCGAGGCCGACCGCCTGACGCTGGACCACCGGGTGGTGGATGTGCAGGCCGTGGTGGCCAACGTGGCCACCATGCTGCAGGACAAGCTGCTGGCCAAGCAGCTGGGCCTGTCGGTGCAGGTGCAGCTGCCGCCCGGCGCGCTGCTGGGCGATGCCACGCGGTTGCAGCAGGCGTTGCTGAACTATGTGGCCAATGCGGCCAAGTTCACCCCCAGCGGCCACATCGCGGTGCGGGTCTCGGCGGCCGATGAAGGCGCGCTGGCCCAACCCGGCAGCCTGCTGCTGCACTTCGAGGTGCAGGACACCGGACCGGGCCTGGACCCGGCCACCGTGGCCCGCCTGTTCACCCCGTTCGAGCAGGCCGACAACTCCACCACCCGCCAGCATGGCGGCAGCGGCCTGGGCCTGGCCATCACCGCCAAGCTGGCGCGGCTGATGGGCGGCGAGGCGGGCGTGCACAGCAGCCCGGGCCAGGGCAGCCGCTTCTGGTTCACCGCCCGGCTGGCGCGGGCGCCGCAGCCGGCGCCCAGCCCGGCCCTGCCGGCCGACGACGGTGGCCCCCCGATGGAAGCCTTGCTGCGCGACCGTGCCGCCGGCCGCCGGGTGCTGCTGGTGGAAGACGATGCGGCCAACCGCGACGTGGCCCTGGCCCTGCTGCAGGCCGCCGGCCTGGTGGTGCAGACCGCCCACGACGGCCTGGCCGCGGTGGATGCCGCCGCCGCCACAGCACCCGACCTGGTGCTGATGGACTTGCAACTGCCGCGGCTGGACGGCCTGGCCGCGGCCCAGCGCATCCATGCGCTGCCGGGGCTGGGCCAGCTGCCGATCCTGGCCTTCACCGCCAATGCCTTTGCCGACGACCATGCCCGCTGCCGCGCCGCCGGCATGGTCGGGGTGGTGACCAAGCCGGTGGACCCGGAAGATCTCTACAGCGCCCTGCTGCCTTGGCTGGTGCAGGCCGAGGTGGGCGCCGAGGCGCCGGCTGAGGTCAGTCCACCGGCGTGAGCTTGGCGATGGCCAGCGCCAGCCACTTGGCGCCATGGCGGCCGAAGTTGACCTGCGCCCGCGCATCGGGGCCGTTGCCCTCCAGCGTCAGCACC
This sequence comes from Pseudaquabacterium pictum, assembly GCF_005403045.1. Classification (GTDB taxonomy): domain Bacteria; phylum Pseudomonadota; class Gammaproteobacteria; order Burkholderiales; family Burkholderiaceae_C; genus Pseudaquabacterium; species Pseudaquabacterium pictum. Next base: position 187,851 of record NZ_BJCL01000003.1, on the reverse strand, counting down.
ACGCCTTCGCCGAACTTGGTGTGGAACACCGCCTGGCCCACCCGCAGCCCATGGCTGGCACCGGCCTTGTTCTGCATGGCCGCGGGCAGCGGCTGCGCCGGTGGCGCGGTGTAGGCCGGCCGCCCAGCCACGCGCCCTGCGCCCACCACCGACCCCAGGCCGGTGCCGCGCTGCCAGGCCTGCTGGTACTCCTTGGCATAGCCCGAGCCGAAGCCGGCATTGCGCGGGGTCAGCCACTTCAGCGCGCCCTCGGGCAGCTCATCCAGGAAGCGGCTCTTGACGTTGTAGCGGGTCTGGCCGTGCAGCAGCCGGGTCTGGCTGAAGCTGAGGTACAGGCGCTTGCGGGCGCGGGTGATGGCCACGTACATCAGCCGGCGCTCTTCCTCCAGGCCGTCGTTGTCGCTCATCGCGTTCTCGTGCGGGAACAGCGCCTCCTCCAGGCCGGTGATGAACACGCAGTCGAATTCCAGGCCCTTGGCGGAATGCACCGTCATCAGCTGCACGGCATCCTGGCCGGCCTGGGCCTGGTTGTCGCCCGCTTCCAGCGCCGCATGGGTGAGGAAGGCCGCCAGCGGGCTGACGATCTCGCCGGTCTCGGCATCCGGCGTCAGGTCCACCGCCGCCGGCGCCGGCGGCAGGCCCACGGCCAGGGTGCCGGGTCCGCCGGTCTCGTCCACCGGCAGCGCCACCGCATCCTTGCCGAAGCCTTCCTGGGTAACGAAGGCCTCGGCGGCATTCACCAGTTCGCCCAGGTTCTCGATGCGCTCGGCGCCTTCCTTCTCGGCCTTGTAGAAGTCGACCAGGCCCGAGGTGTCGAGCATCTGCTCGATGATCTCGCGCAGTGTCAGGCCGCGAGTGCGCTCGCGCAGCTGGTCGATCAGGCCGGTGAAGGCCAGCAGATTGGCGCCGCCCTTGCCCACCACCGCGCCCACGCTCTGGTACAGGCTGCGGCCGCTGGCGCGGCCGGCGTCGGTCAACAGTTCGATGGTGCGCGCGCCGATGCCGCGGGTGGGAAAGTTCACCACCCGCAGGAACGAGGTGTCGTCGTTCGGGTTCTCAAGCAACCTCAGGTAGGCCAGCGCATGCTTGACCTCGGCCCGCTCGAAGAAGCGCAGGCCGCCATACACCCGGTAGGGCACGCCGGCGTTGAACAGCGCACTCTCCACCACCCGGCTCTGCGCATTGCTGCGGTAGAGCACCGCGATCTCGCTGCGCGGCGTGCCGCTGCGGTGCAGCTGCTGGGCTTCGTCCAGCAGCCATTGGGCCTCGGCGTAGTCGCTGGTGGCCTCGGCCACCCGCACCGGTTCACCCGGGCCGGCCTCGGTGCTGAGGTTCTTGCCCAGGCGCTTGGCGTTGTGGGCGATCAGCGCATTGGCGCTGTCGAGGATGTTGCCGAAGCTGCGGTAGTTGCGCTCCAGCTTGATCACCTGCTTCACCCGGTATTCACGCTCGAAGTCGGCCATGTTGCCGACCTGCGCGCCGCGGAAGGCATAGATGCTCTGGTCGTCGTCACCCACGGCGAACACGCTCTGCGGGCTACCCGGCGGCGCGAACATCTTCAGCCAGGCGTACTGCAGGCGGTTGGTGTCCTGGAACTCGTCGACCAGGATGTGGGCGAAGCGGTGCTGGTAGTGCTCGCGCAGCGCGGCGTTGTCGCGCATCAGCTCGTAGGTGCGCAGCATCAGCTCGGCGAAGTCGACCACGCCTTCACGCTGGCACTGGTCTTCATAGGCCTGGTAGATCTCGACCATCTTGCGGCTCTGCGGATCGTGGGCATCCACATCCTTCGGCCGCTCGCCGTTGTCCTTGCGTGCGGCGATGAACCAGCTCACCTGCTTGGGCACGAAGCGCTCTTCGTCCACGTTCATCGCCTTCATCACCCGCTTCACCGCCGACAGGGAATCGGCGGTGTCCAGGATCTGGAAGCTCTGCGGCAGGCCGGCCAGCTTCCAGTGCGCCCGCAGGAAGCGGTTGCACAGGCCGTGGAAGGTGCCGATCCACAGGCCCCGCACGGGCACCGGCAGCATGGCGCTGAGCCGGTGCAGCATCTCCTTGGCCGCCTTGTTGGTGAAGGTGACGGCCATCAGCCCGCCCGGCGACACCTGGCCGGTGGCCATCAGCCAGGCGATGCGGGTGGTCAGCACCCGTGTCTTGCCCGAGCCGGCGCCGGCCAGGATCAGGCTGGCGCCGCTGGGCAGGGTGACGGCGGCGTGCTGCTCGGGGTTCAGGCCCTTCAACAGCGAACCGGTGCCGGGCGCCTCAGAATACTGTGCATGCATCCATTGATTCTAGGAGCCGGCCTGCTTGCCGGGGTGGCCATCGGCAGCGCGGCCGCGGCCGCCTGCCCCGGGCCGGGCGCGGCGCTGGCCGAGCGCTTCATCGCGGCCGACTGCGCCGGCTGCTGGGCCGACGACCCCGGCGCTGTCCGTGCCGCACCGGGCTGGCAGCTGGACTGGATCACCCCGGCCGCGGACGATGCGCCGCTGGCGGCAGCCGCGCTCACCGACAGCGCCCAGCGCCTGCAGCGCACCGGCCAGCCCGCGCCCGCCGCCAGCGCGGCCCAGGTGCTGCGCCGGGCCAGCGTGCCGGCGCGGCCCGGGCTGTCGCTGCGGGTGGGCGCCGGGCCGGCCTGGCGCGGCTACTTCGGCCTGCAACTGAGCCTGCTGCCACCACTGCGGCCGGCCTGGCCGGCCGGCACCACCGGCTGGCTGGCATTGGTGGAACTGCTGCCCGCCGGCAGCGAGGGCAATGCCCAGCCGCGCGCCCTGGTGCGCAGCGTGGCCGGCCCGCTGCCGCTGGATGGCGCCGCGCCCGGCCAGCGCCTGAGCCACCTGCGTGCGCTGCGTTGGCCCGAAGGCGCCCAGCCCGACCGCCTGCAGGCCCGCGCCTGGCTGGAAGCGCCCGACGGCCGCATCATCGCGATGGCAGCCAACCGCTGTCCGTGAGCCGCAGGGCGCTGCGGCGCCCTGCGTAGAATCAGCCACCGGGCCCAAATTCTGGCGTCCGGTGTTCCGCTTGCACCGCCCCCTGCCGGGCGGCATCGCAGGCCGGCCGGTCCCCCCAGGTCAAGCGCTCGCAGCCTTTGCCGTGGCACTGCACAACGCCGCGGCTCACTTGCGACGAAAGCTTCCCCATGGACATCTTCGACTACGACAACATCCTGCTGCTGCCCCGCCAGTGCCGGGTGGACAGCCGCGCCGAGTGCGACACCTCGGTGCAGTTCGGCCCGCGCCGCTTCAAGCTGCCGGTGGTGCCGGCCAACATGAAGACGGTGGTCGACGAGGCCATCACCGAGCAGCTGGCCGCCAGCGGCCACTTCTACGTGATGCACCGCTTCGACCTCGACAGCGTGGCCTTCGCCCGCCGCATGCGCGACAAGGGCCTGTACGTGTCGATCAGCGCCGGCGTGAAGCCGGCCGACATGGCGGTGATCGACCAGCTGGCGGCCACCGGCATCGGCGCCGACTACATCACCATCGACATCGCCCACGGCCATGCCGAAAGCGTGCGGCGCATGATCGGCCACATCAAGCAGCGGCTGCCCGATGCCTTCGTCATCGCCGGCAACGTGGGCACGCCCGAGGGCGTGATCGACCTGGAGAACTGGGGCGCCGACGCCACCAAGGTCGGCATCGGCCCGGGCAAGGTCTGCATCACCCGGCTGAAGACCGGCTTCGGCACCGGCGGCTGGCAGCTCAGCGCGCTGAAGTGGTGTGCGCGGGTGGCCAGCAAGCCGATCGTGGCCGACGGCGGCATCCGCCACCACGGCGACATCGCCAAGAGCGTGCGCTTCGGCGCCGCCATGGTGATGGTGGGCTCGCTGTTTGCCGGCCATGAAGAGTCACCCGGCGCCACGGTGGAGGTGGATGGCAAGCTGTTCAAGGAGTACTACGGCTCGGCCAGCGACTTCAACAAGGGCGAATACAAGCATGTGGAAGGCAAGCGCATCCTCGAGCCGGTCAAGGGCAGGCTGGCCGACACCCTGCGCGAGATGCATGAAGACCTGCAGAGCAGCATCAGCTATGCCGGCGGCCGCGTCTTGACCGATCTCAAGAAGGTGAACTACGTGATCCTGGGCGGCGAGAACGCCGGCGAGCACCTGTTCATGTAGCCGCCCCGCAGCCCGGGGGCCCCGACTGGCCTGGGATTACCCTGGGTTCGGGGGTTTTGCGGCCGAAGCCGCGCCAGGCTTGCGTACAGTCGCGCCCCAGTTGCAGGTTCGCCATGGACCTGCGCAGATTTGCGTGGATGCCGGCCCCGCCGGCCTGCATCCCGCCCGCCAGACCGTCTTGCAGGAGAACCCGTGCAACTGCTCTTGAAACTCTCGCGCGCCATCGACGCGCTGAACACGCTGATCGGCAAGCTCACCATGTGGCTGGTGCTGGCGGCGGTGCTGATCAGCGCCACCAACGCCATCGTGCGCAAGGCCTTCAACATCGGCTCGAACGCGTTCCTGGAGATCCAGTGGTACCTGTTCGCCGCGGTGTTCATGCTCGGCGTGGGCTATGTGATGCTGAAGAACGCCCATGTGCGCATCGACTTCATCAGCAACAAGCTCAGCAAGCGCACCAACGCCATCATCGATGCCATCGGCATCATCGTCTTCACCATCCCGCTGTCGCTCATCATGATCGACCTGGGCTGGCCGCTGTTCATGCGCGCCTGGGAAAGTGGCGAGATGAGCCAGAACGCCGGTGGCCTGATCCGCTGGCCGGTGATGCTGCTGGTGCCGCTGGGCTTCGCGATCCTGACGCTGCAGGCCATCAGCGAGCTGATCAAGCGCTTCGCCTTCCTGAGCGGCCACCTGGCCGAGCCCTTCAGCGTGTTCGACGACAAGCTCGAGGAAGAGAAGTTTGCCCAGGCGCTGGCCGAAGAAGCCGCCCAGCGTGAAGCCAAGCTGGCCGCCGCCAAGTTGAACTGACATGACCGAATTCATCACCCAGAACTTCGTGCCGCTGCTGTTTGGCGGCTTGTTCGTGTTCCTGCTCACCGGCATTCCGGTGGCCTTCGGCCTGGCGGCCACCGGACTGCTGTTCGGCTACATCGGCATGGAGGTGGGCCTGTTCCCCACCAGCCTGTTCCAGGCGCTGCCGCAGCGGGTGTTCGGCATCATGCAGAACGACACCCTGCTGGCGATTCCGTTCTTCACCTTCATGGGCATCATCCTCGAACGGTCCGGCATGGCCGAGGATCTGCTCGAGACGGTGGGCCAGGTGTTCGGCCCGCTGCGCGGCGGCCTGGCGGTGGCGGTGATCCTGGTGGGCGCGCTGCTGGCCGCCACCACCGGTGTGGTGGCCGCGGCGGTGATCAGCATGGGCCTGATCTCGCTGCCCATCATGCTGCGCTACGGCTACAACCGCACCATCGCCACCGGCACCATCACCGCGAGCGGCACGCTGGCGCAAGCCATCCCGCCCAGCCTGGTGCTGATCGTGCTGGCCGACCAGATGGGCCGCAGCGTGGGCGACATGTACGCCGGCGCCATGATCCCCGGCCTGCTGCTGGTGGCGCTGTACATCGTGTTCATCGCGGTGGTGGCCTTCGTGCGGCCCAAGTGGGTGCCGGCGCTGCCGCAGGAGGCGCGCATCTACCGCGAGGCCAATGGCGCCTCGGGCCATGTCTCGCTGCTGGTGCTGCTGGCCGTGTGCGGCGCGGCTGCCTACGCCTGGTCCCAGGTGCATGACAGCGTGTTCAAGGCCTGGCTGGGCCGCACCAACCCGTCGCCGGGTGATGAAGTGCTGATCATGTCGCTGACCGTGGCCTCGTTCCTGGCGCTGGGCCTGGCCATCGTCAACAGCGTGACGCGCATGGGCCTGCTGTCGAAGCTGGCCGAGCGCTTCACCTATGTGCTGATCCCGCCGCTGGTGCTGATCTTCCTGGTGCTGGGCACCATCTTCCTGGGCGTGGCCACGCCCACCGAAGGCGGCGCCATGGGCGCCCTGGGTGCGCTGCTGATGGCGATGGGCCGGCGCAAGCTCAGCGGCGCGCTGATGCACCAGGCGCTGGACAACACCGCCAAGCTGGCCACCTTCGTGCTGTTCATCCTGATCGGCAGCACGGTGTTCAGCTTCACCTTCAATGCGGCCGACGGGCACATCTGGGTCGAGCACCTGTTCGACAAGCTGCCTGGCGGCGCGCTGGGCTTCCTGATCGTGGTGAACATCCTGGTGTTCATCCTGGGCTGCTTCATCGACTTCTTCGAGATCGCCTTCATCGTGATCCCGATCCTGATGCCGGTGGCCGAGAAGATCCTGCCCGAGCTGTTCCCGCCCGGCACGCCGATCGACGCCATCATGGTGTGGTTCGGCGTGGTGCTGGCGATGAACCTGCAAACCTCCTTCCTGACACCGCCGTTCGGCTTTGCGCTGTTCTACCTGCGCAGCGTGGCCGCCAAGGCCGACTACAAGGACCGCATCACCGGCGCCACCATCCCGGCGGTGACCACGGCCCAGATCTACAAGGGCTCGATCGCCTTCATCTGCCTGCAGCTGATCATGGTGGCGGCGGTCATCGCCTTCCCCGGCATGGTCACCGGTGGCATCGGCAGCACGGTGCAGATCGATGCCGACAAGGCGCTGGAGAGCATGGGGCTGCCTGAGCGAGAGGCGCCGGCGCCGATGCCCGGCATCGATGCCAGCGCCCCGGGTGCCACCGCGCCGTCGTCCACCGAGAACAACGAAGACCCGATGAAGGCGCTGCTGGAATCGGTGAACAAGGAAGCCGGCAAGAAGTAGCCGGCAGCAGGCCCGGGCCATGGCGCGGCTGCACTCCCACCGCCAGCGCCCGGTGCACCTGGGGCCGCTGCCCGCCGAGCGGTTGCCACGGCAGGCCGGCGCTCCGGAACTGCCGGCACGGCAGCCTGGTGACGACACCACCGCGGGCGCCCTAGCCGTTGCTGCGGTGGTGCCGGAGTACCTGGCGCTGTGTGCCGGCCACCTGGCGGGCGCCGTGGCCGCCACCCAGGCGCCGGTGCCGGACGATCTGCAGGCCCGCGCCGACAACCTGAAGGCCACCGCCTGCTTCCTGGACGCCACGCTGGCCGGCGTGTGCACGCTGCAGCCCGCCGAGGTGGCAGACGGCCCCTGCGCCGGCCACACCCACGCGCTGGTCTTCCTGGTCGAGTTCAGCCGCGAGGCCCATGCCGACGAGCCGGGCGCCGCCTGGACGGCCGGCAGCAACGCCGCCCGCACCGACCTGCGCTGCGCCGAAGTGGCGGTGGTGCTGGCCGGCTACCTGCGCAGCCTGGGCTGGGCGGCGCAGGGCCATGTGCACGGCCACAGTCAGGTGGACCTGTGCGCCCTGGCCCAGCGCGCCGGCATCGCCCTGGCGATGGACGGCGTGCTGGCCATGCCCTTCACCGGCAACGGCTTCCGCGTGGGCGCAGTGACCACCACCTGCGCCATGGCCACCGACCTTCCCATCGCCCCCGGCACGCCGCTGGGCTGGCCCGACAGCGACGCCTACATGGGCGTGGGCGGCACCCGCCCCGGCTTCGACGCGGCCGAGCAGGCGCGGCGACCGCTGCACCTGGGCCGCCATCCGATGGAACGCATCCCGCGGGTGGACGAGCCCACCACCCTGGTGCTGCGCGACGAGATCCAGCGCGTGCCGAAGCGCGCCGACCTGTTCACCCGCGCGCTGGCCGGCGACCTGGGCGACAAGGCCCGGCAGGAGCGTAGCCGTTTCGCGGTCAAGCACCCGCTGGCCTGGGCGATGACGCCGCTGATCCGCGGGCTGGTGCCGCTGCAGGGCACGCGCACGCCGCTGCCGCCCACCTGCATCGGGCCGCCGCTGGACGGTGCGGAGCACAACAGCCTGGCGGTGAAGGCGCTGGCGCACTTCCTGGGTGCCGACCTGGTCGGCATCTGCGCCGCCGAGCCCTGGATGTACTACTCGCACGACGAGGCCGAGGGCCGCGCCATCGACGCCTACCACCCATTCGCCATCGTGCTGCTGATCGACCAGGGCTTCGAGACGATGGAAGGCGCCTCGGGCGACGACTGGATCTCGGGCGCCCAGTCGATGCGGGCCTACCTGCGCGGCGCGCTGCTGGCCGGCGTGATGGCGGCCCACCTGCGGCGGCTGGGGCATTCGGCGCGGGTGCACTCGAATGCGCACTCGGAGCTGCTGCACATCCCGGCGGTGCTGATGGCCGGGCTGGGCGAGCTGTCGCGCATCGGCGAGCAGGTGCTCAACCCGTTCCTCGGCCCGCGGTCGAAGTCGGTGCTCATCACCACCAGCCTGCCGCTGGTGCCGGACCAGCCGGTCGACTTCGGCCTGCAGGCGGTGTGCAACCTGTGCCGCAAGTGCGCGCGTGAATGCCCGTGCAACGCGATTCCCTTCGGCCCGAAGGTGATGTTCAACGGCTACGAGATCTGGAAGCCCGATGTCGAGAAGTGCGGCAAGTACCGGCTGACCAACATGAAGGGCTCGGCCTGCGGCCGCTGCATGAAGACCTGCCCCTACAACCGCGAGGACCTGGTCGAGTCCGACCGGCTGCTGTGGCTGTCGATCGACGTGCCGGCCACCCGCCGGCAGCTGATCGACCATGACGACGCCAGCGGCGGCGGTGTGCGCAACCCGGTCAAGCGCTGGTGGTTCGATCTGGAGATCGTGGATGGCGTGGTGCAGGCGCCAGCGGCCGGCACCAACGCCCGCGACCTCTCGCCCGGGCGCGAAGCCAAACTGGCTGCCGGGCAGAAGCTGGCGTTCTTCCCGCCGTCGCTGCAGCCGGCCGGCGGCACCACGCTGGCCACCACCGTGCCGCTGGACCGCGCCGCCGGCCTGGCCGCCGCCGCCGCGTCCGAAACCCCGGCAGCCGCCCGCCGGCGCCGCCGCGGGCCCGCCACGCGCCCATGAAAAAGGCCCCGCTGTGCGGGGCCTGGTTGCAGCGGCAGGCGGCCATGCGGCCGCCGCGGCATCACAGCTTCTGGCGCTGCATGAAGTCGTCGAAGGTGGCCTCGGTGAAGCGGAACCACAGGTTCTGCTCGGCGCGGAACTTCGAGTAGTCCTCGTAGACCTTCTTCCAGTTCGGGTTCTTGGCCGAGATGTCGCTGTACAGCGCCATCGACTCCTTGAAGGCCGCGTCCATCAGGTCCTTCGGGAACGGGAACAGCTTGGCACCGCCGGCCACCAGGGTCTTCAGCGCGGCGGCGTTCTTGCCGTCGTACTTGGCCTGCATGTCGGTGTGGGCGTAGGCCGCCGCGCACTCGATCACCGCCTTGTACTCGGCGCTCAGGCCGTCATAGGCCTTGGTGTTGACGTACAGGTCCAGCTGCGGGCCGCCTTCCCACCAGCCCGGATAGGCGTAGTTCTGGGCCACCTTGTAGAAGCCCAGCTTCTGGTCGTCGTACGGGCCCACCCACTCGGCCGCGTCGATCGTGCCCTTTTCCAGCGCCTGGTAGATCTCGCCGCCGGGGATGTTCTGCGGCACGCCGCCGATGCGCTCGACCACCTTGCCGGCGAAGCCGCCGACGCGGAACTTCAGGCCCTTGAAGTCGGCCAGCGAGGCGATGGGCTTGCGGAACCAGCCGCCCATCTGCGCGCCGGTGTTGCCCATCGGGAAGTTGATGATGTTGTACTGGCGGTAGAAATCGCGCATCAGCTTCAGGCCGTTGCCTTCATAGGCCCAGGCCGTCATCTGCCGGCTGTTCAGGCCGAAGGGGATGGCGCAGCCCAGTGCGAAGGTCTCGTCCTTGCCGAAGAAGTAGTACGGCGCGGTGTTGGCCATTTCCACGGTGCCGGCCTGGATGGCGTCGACCACGCCGAAGGCGGGCACCAGTTCACCCGGGGCATGGGTGGTGATGACGAACTTGCCACCGGTCAGTTCCTTCACCTTGGCGGCGAAGATGTCGTTCACGCCGAACAGCGTGTCGAGCGCCTTCGGGAAGCTCGAGGTGAGGCGCCAGCGCAGGTTGGCTTGCGCATGCACGATGGCAGGCGCAGTGCCCGCGGCGAGGACCCCGGCCAGGCCGGCACCACGGACAAACAATCGACGTTCCATGCAGATCTCCTAGGCAAGTTTGCATTCAAACCGGCCGCATTCTAGGGGGGCCGGTTGCCTCGGAGCGGGCGGTGAAACCCGGACACCATTGCAGTGCGGGGCGCACCCGCCACCGTCAGCTGCCGGCCACCTTCATGCGCGCCAGCAGCACCGACCCCACCGTGCGGCCGCCCGACACATAGGTGTCGGCGCCCACCGCCACGATGGCGCGCAGCATGTCCTTCAGGTTGCCGGCGATCGTCACCTCATGCACCGGGTGCACGATGCGGCCGCCTTCCACCCAGTAGCCGGCCGCACCGCGCGAGTAGTCGCCCGTGACGCCGTTCACGCCCTGGCCCATCAGCTCGGTCACGAACAGGCCGCGGTGCAGCTTGCGCAGCATCTCGTCGAGGTGGTCGCCCGGGCGGGTGAGGCGGCTGCTCAGCACCAGGTTCTGGGCGCCGCCGGCATGGCCGGTGGTCTGCAGGCCCAGCTTGCGCGCCGAGTAGCTGGACAGGAAGTAGCCCTGCACCACGCCACCGTCGACCACCCGGCGCTTGCGGGTGCGCACACCTTCGTCGTCGAAGGCGGCGCTGGCCTTGCCGCGCGGCACCAGCGGGTCCTCGTCCACATCCAGGTGGTCGGCCAGCACGGCCGTGCCCACGCTGTCCATCAGGAAGCTGGCGCGGCGGTACAGCGCACCACCACTGAGCGCGCCCACCATGCTGCCCAGCAGGCCGGCAGCCAGTGTGTTCTCGAACAGCACCGGCACCTCGCAGGTGGGCACCTTGCGGCCCTTCAGCCGCGACAGCGCCCGCTCAGCGGCATAGCGGCCCACCGCCTCGGGCGAGGCCAGGTCCATCGCGTTGCGCTGGCTGCTGTACCAGGCGTCGCGCTGCATCGCCGCGCCCTTGCCGGCGATCGGCGCCACCGACAGCGAATGGCGCGAGCTGGCATAACCACCGCGGAAGCCGCGGCTGTTGCCGGCCCAGAAGTGCGACTGTTGTGCCGACACCCCGGCGCCCTCGCTGTTGCTGATCTTCGGGCTGGTGGCCAGGGCCGCCTCCTCGCAGCGGCGGGCCAGCGCGGCGGCGCCGTCGGCATCCACCAGCCAGGGGTGGAACAGGTCGAGATCGATGCCGGCGATGTCGGGCGTGGCCAGGTCTTCGGCATCGGGCAGGCCGGCGGCCGGATCTTCGGCGGTGAAGCGGGCGATGTCGTAGGCGGCGCGCACCGTCTGCTGCAGCGCGGCGGCGAAGAAATCGCTGGTGCTGGCATTGCCGCGGCGCTGCCCCAGATAGACGGTGACGCCCAGACTCTTGTCGCGGTTGCGCTCGACGTTCTCGATCTCGCCCAGCCGCACCGACACCGACAGGCCGGCGCCTTCGCTCACCTCGGCCGCGGCATCGCTGGCACCCAGGTCCTTCGCGATGGCCAGCGTGTCATCGATGATCTGCTGGAACTGGCCGCGGTTGAAGGCGAAACCCTGGGAGGTGGTGGAACCGGACATGGAGGCGTGGCCTGGGAGCGAGGTGGGCGACAATCATAGCCACCGGCCCCTGCACGCCCTCCCAACGCCCGACCCAGCCACACAGGCCCATGCGCCAACGCCCCGAACCCGAACCCGCCGACGCCTACGTCTTCGAGAAGCCCAGCAAGACCAAGCTGAAGGCCCAGGCCCACGAGCTGCAGGCCCTGGGCGAAGCCCTGGTGGCCCTGCCGCGCAGCCGGCTCAAGGACGTGCCCATGCCCGACGGCCTGCGTGACGCCATCGACCAGTACCGCAAGACCAAGAGCTTCGAGGGCCAGCGCCGCCAGCTGCAGTTCATCGGCAAGCAGATGCGCTTTGCCGATGCAGCGCCGCTGCAGGCCGCGGTGGATGCCTTCAAGCTCGGCTCGGCCAAGGACACGCTGGCCCTGCACGAGGCCGAGCGCTGGCGCGATGAACTGGTGACGAATGACGACGCCTTGACCCGCTGGGCGGCCGAGTTCCCCGGCAGCGACCTGCAGCGCCTGCGCAGCCTGGTGCGCGCCGCCCGCAAGGACGCCGCCGCCGCGCCCGAGCAGCGCAACGGCCGCGGGTACCGCGAGCTGTTCCAGTTCGTCAAACCCTGGCTGGCCGATGCCGCCGGCCAGCCGGCGCATGCCGATGACACCGACGACGACACCGACGACGACGACGATGACTGACACGGCCCACCCTTTCGACCCGGTCACCATCGGCCTGGTGTCGGTCAGCGACCGCGCCTCGGCCGGCGTCTATGAAGACAAGGGCATCCCCGCGCTGCAGGACTGGCTGGGCCGCGCGCTGCAGAACCCGATCACCTGGGTAACCCGGCTGATCCCCGACGAGCAGGACGGCATCAGCGCCACGCTGCGCGACCTGGTCGATGTGCAAGGCTGCCACCTGGTGCTGACCACCGGCGGCACCGGGCCTGCACTGCGCGACGTGACGCCCGAGGCCACGCTGGCCGTGGCCGACAAGGAGATGCCCGGCTTCGGCGAGCAGATGCGCCAGATCAGCCTGCGCTTCGTGCCCACGGCCATCCTCAGCCGCCAGGTGGCGGTGATCCGCAAGCAGGCGCTGATCATCAACCTGCCCGGCCAGCCCAAGAGCATCGCCGAGACGCTGCAGGGCCTGCCGGATGCCACGCCGCCGGTGCACGGCATCTTCGCCGCGGTGCCCTACTGCATCGACCTGATCGGCGGGCCGTGGATCGAGACGGATGCCGCGGTGTGCAAGGCCTTCCGGCCGAAGACCGCGGTGCGGCCGGTGCGCGGTTGAGGCCGGCGGGCTACTTCACCAGCCGGCTCAGCCGGTCGGCGTCGAAGGCCTCGCTGGTCTGCGCGTCCTGCGGCACGCAGTCGCTGCCGGGCAGCTCGCGGGCGCCGGACGACAGCTTCTCGATCGCCTGCCACAGCAGCATGATCTGGTGCTCGTGGCTGCTGGCGTTGTCGATCAGGCCCTTCATCGCCTGGGAGACCGGGTCGTCGCCCACCGTCACGCCATAGGCCGAGAAGCCCATCTTGGCGGCCGCCTGCTCACGCGCGGCGTCGGCCGACTTCTGCACGATGCGCGCCGGGATGCCCACCGCCGTGGCGCCGGCCGGCACCGGCTGCAGCAGCACCGCGTTGCTGCCCACCCGGGCGCCATCGCCCACGGTGAAGCCGCCCAGCACCTTGGCGCCGGCGCTGACGATCACGCCCTTGCCCAGCGTGGGATGGCGCTTGGCGCCCTTGGCCAGCGAAGTGCCGCCCAACGTCACGCCCTGGTAGATGGTGCAGTCGTCGCCGATCTCGGCGGTCTCGCCGATCACCACGCCCATGCCGTGGTCGATGAACACCCGCCGGCCCAGCGTGGCGCCGGGGTGGATCTCGATGCCGGTGAGGAAGCGGCCGATGTGCGACAGGAAGCGTCCGGGCCAGCGCAGGCCGCGCACCCAGGCGGCATGCGCCAGGCGGTGCCACATCACCGCATGCAGGCCCGGGTAGCAGGTCAGCACCTCCCAGTTCGAACGCGCGGCAGGATCGCGCTCGCGGATGCAGGCGATGTCTTCACGGAGGCGGCTGAACATGGTGGTGCGCGCAACAGGGTGGCGTGCCAGTGTAGTGCGGCCCTGCAAGCCGTGCAGGCAACGGCCCGCGCCTACACTGGCGCGGTGATCCGCTGTCTGCACGCTTCCGCCCTGGCCTTGGCCCTGAGCTTCGCCACGGTCTGGCCCGCGGCAGCACAGGCGCCGGCTGCCGCAGCGCCGGCCGCGGCGGCGAGTGCCACCGTGTCGGGCACCGGCCAGCGCATCTATGCCGACATGCAGCCCCGCCTGCTGCAGGTGCGCACCCTGCTGAAGACGCAGGACAGCCAGTCGTCGGTGGGCTCGGCCTTCCTGGTCACGGCCGAAGGCCACCTGATCACCAACTACCACGTCATCAGCAGCTATGCGCTGGCGCCCGAACGCCACCGCCTGGTCTATGCCACGGTCGATGGCCAGCAGGGCGCGCTGCAGTTGCTGGCCTTCGATGTGCTGCATGATCTGGCCCTGCTCAAGCCGGTGGACCCGGCACCGTTGCGCGGGCGCGGCGCCGTGCCGTTCCGGGCCGATGGCGCCGAGCCCGAGCGCGGCGCCCGCATCTTCTCGCTGGGCAATCCGCTGGATGTGGGCTTCGCCGTCACCGAAGGCGCCTACAACGGCCTGGCCGAGCGCCACTACCTGCCCACGCTGTTCTTCGGTGGCTCGCTCAGCAGCGGCATGAGCGGCGGGCCGGCGCTGGATGCCCAGGGCCGGCTGGTCGGCGTCAACGTGGCTGCCCGGCGGGATGGCGAGCAGGTCAGCTTCCTCGTGCCCGCGGCCTTGGCGCAAGCCCTGCTGGCCCGGGGCCGCAACGCCGCGCCCATCACCCAACCGGTGCATGGCGAGATCGAGCGCCAGCTGCTGGCCCACCAGGCCGGCCTGGTCGATGCCTTCATCGCCCAGCCCTGGCGCGCGGCCGGCCATCCGCGCTACCGCATCCCGGTGCCGATGGAGACCTACTCGCGCTGCTGGGGCAGCGGCACGGCCGCCGGCGGCCGCGGCCTGCTGTTCGAGCGCAGCGATTGCGCGATGGACAGCGCGGTGTTCATCGACGAACGCCTGCGCACCGGCACCATCACCGTGCGCCACGAAACCTACGACGGCAGCCGGCTGGGCCCGCTGCGCTTCCAGCAGCGCTACAACGCCAGCTTCGACAACGAGGTGGTGGGCCGGCGCGACAGCCACCGCGTCGCCGCCCTGTGCACCGAGCGCACGGTGCGCGCGGGCGGCGGCCTGCCGCTGCGGGCGGTGGTCTGCCTGCAGGCCTACAAGAAGCTGCCGCAGCTGTTCGACCTGAGCGTGCTCACCGCCTCGCTGGACAGCGGCACCACGGGCGTGCAGGGCCGGCTGGATGCGCAGGCCCTGAGCTTCGACAACGCCCAGCGCCTGGCGCGGCACTACCTGGAGGGCTTCGGTTGGACGACGCCACCGCCATCCACCGCCCCGAAGACCGGCGCGCGCTGATCGAGCTGCTCGACCGCGACGGACGCGCGCGCCGCACGCTGGACGTGCACGCCTGGCCGGTGACGCTGGGCCGCGCACTGGACAACACCTGGGTGCTGGACGACCCCCACGTGGCGCCCCACCATGCCACGCTGGCGCTGGGCGAGGACGGCCTGCCGCAGCTGCTGGTGGGCGACAGCCGCAACGGCGTGCAGATCGGCCGCCGCGTGCTGCGCGCGGGCGAGCAACTCGCGCTGCCGGCCGCCGGCGCGGTGCTGCTGATCGGCGGCCAGCGCCTGCGGCTGCGCCTGGCCGGTGCGCCGGTGGCCGCCGAATATCCGCTGGCCCGGCCGCTGGTGGCCGGCACCGCGCTGTGGGCCATGCTGGCCGCCTGGGTGCTGGCCCAGGTGGCACACCGCTGGGTGCAGCTCGATCCCGGTGCCGACCTGGTCGAGTGGCTGCCCTGGCTGCTGGGCCTGCCCACCGGCCTGGCGGTGTGGTGCGGCCTGTGGGCGCTGGGCTCCAAGCTGTTCCGCCATGGCTTCGAGTTCAGCAGCCATGCCGCCATCGCGCTGGCCTGGCTGCTGGTCTATGAGCTGCTGGACCAGCTGATGCCCTTCAGCGCCGCGGCGTTCGACGCGCCCTGGCTGTGGCAGGCCTACCACCAGTGGGGCCTGCCACTGCTGGCCATGCTGGTGGTGCGCAGCCACCTGCGGCAGCTGCTGCCGCAGCGCGGCGTGGCCATCAACGCCGCACTGGCCACGGTGCTGCTGGCCGGCATGCTGGTCACCGGGGTGATCAACCAGCGCCAGCTGGGCCGGGTGTTCAGCCAGCCCTACATGAGCACGCTGCCACCGCCGGCGCTGCGCTGGGGCGGCACCACCACCATCCCGGCGGTCGACCAGGCCCTGGTGCCGCTGCGCGACCTGCTGCAGCAGCGCGCCCGCGAGGCCGCCGCCGACGACGGCGAGGACGGCACGCCATGACGGCAGCGTCGATGGCCTCCCTGCCCGACGGCTACCGGGCGCTGGTGGTCGGCGCCCGCGGCGGCATCGGCGCCGCCTTCGTCCAGGCGCTGCAGGCCGACCCGCGCTGCGCCACGGTGGTGGGGCTGCACCGGGGCACCGACCCGGCGCTGGACCTGGCCGACGAAGCCAGCGTGGCCGCCGCCGCCGCAGCGCTGGCGCCCGCCGGCCGCTTCCACCTGCTGGTCAATGCCGCCGGCCTGCTGCACGGCCCCGGCTTCCAGCCCGAGAAGAAGCTGGGCGACCTGAACACCGCCCAGCTGCTG
The DNA here is from genome assembly GCF_005403045.1 of Pseudaquabacterium pictum. Taxonomy (GTDB): domain Bacteria; phylum Pseudomonadota; class Gammaproteobacteria; order Burkholderiales; family Burkholderiaceae_C; genus Pseudaquabacterium; species Pseudaquabacterium pictum. The sequence goes on along the minus strand of NZ_BJCL01000003.1, from coordinate 171,566 downwards.
GCCACCTTCACCGCCAATGCCATCGGCCCGGCGCTGCTTCTGCGGCACTTCAGCCCGCTGCTGGACCGCCAGCGCGCGCTGCTGGCCATGTTGTCGGCCAAGGTGGGCAGCATCGGCGACAACCGGCTGGGCGGCTGGTACAGCTACCGCGCCAGCAAGGCGGCGTTGAACATGCTGCTGGCCACCGCCGCCATCGAGCTGCGCCGCAGCCAGCCGCAGACCGTGGTGGTGGCGCTGCACCCGGGCACGGTCAGCACCGGGCTGTCGGCGCCGTTCCGCGGTGGCGAGATCGGCCGGCCGCCGGACGTGGCCGTGGCCCAGATGCTGGCCACGCTCGATGGGCTGGCACCGACCGACAGCGGCAGCTTCGTGGCCTACGACGGCCAGCGCCTGCCCTGGTAGATCAGCCGCCTGATTTGCCCACGGCGCGGGCAATGCCGCGCAGGATGTGCAGTTCCTCCGCCGTCGGCTGGGCCCGCTGGATCAGCTGCTGCAGCCGCGGCATCAGCCGCTTGGGCGCGGCGGGATCGAGGAAGCCGATCTGCTCCAGCACCTGCTGCCAGTGGTCCAGCGCGCCAGCCACCGCCGCGCCGTCGGCGGGCACCGTGGCGGCGGTGCGGGCCTGCACCGAGAAGGCGCCCAGCGCGCAGCGCCAGTCGTAGGCGATGCATTGCAGCGCCTGCGCCAGGTTCAGCGAGCCGTAGTCCGGCGCGCTGGGGATGCTCAGGCAGACATGGCAGCGCCAGACATCGGCGTTCGCCATGCCGAAGCGCTCGCTGCCGAAGACGAAGGCCACGGTCTGCGCGCCGGCGGCCACCTCGGCAGCCAGGGCCGGCAGCCGGTCGCGCGGGGCGAAGGTGGGCGGGCCGAAGTCGCGTGGCGTCATCGCGGTGGCGCAGGCGAAGCTGATGCCGTCCAGCGCCTCGGCCAGCGTGGGCACCACCCGGGCGCGCACCAGGATGTCGGCCGCGCCGCTGGCCATGGCCACCGTCTCCTCCTGGCTCAGCACATCGGCAAAGCGCGGCGCCACCAGCACCAGGTCGGAGAAACCCATCACCTTCATCGCCCGGGCGGCCGCGCCCACATTGCCGGCGTGGCTGGTGTTCAACAGCACGAAACGGGTGGCATCGTGGGCGGCGAGCGGTGTGTTGGCGGTCACGTGCGGGTAAACTCCAGGGTTGCCTGCGTGATTGTCCGGCGTTCTCCCGCCAGCCACCGCCACGCCGCTGCTCTTTCTTTCCGCCGCCCTGCTCCACCCCTGTCCGGACACGCCATGTCGCAATCCCTGCACCCCATGCTCAACATCGCCATCAAGGCCGCGCGCGCCGCGGGGGCGATCATCAACCGGGGCTCGCAGGACCTGGACATCCTGAAGATCAGCAGCAAGGGCCCGAACGATTTCGTCAGCGAGATCGACCAGATGGCCGAGCAGGCCATCATCGAGACGCTGCTCACCGCCTATCCTGGCCACGGCATCCTGGCCGAAGAGTCGGGCCGCGAGCATGGCGCCAAGCACAGCGAGTTCACCTGGATCATCGATCCGCTGGACGGCACCACCAACTTCCTGCACGGCTTCCCGGTCTACGCGGTCAGCATCGCGCTGGCCTTCCGCGGCAAGGTGGAGCAGGCGGTGGTCTACGACCCCACCCGCAACGACCTCTTCTACGCCTCGCGCGGGCGCGGCGCCTTCCTCAACGACAAGCGCCTGCGGGTGAGCAAGCGCACCCGCCTGGCCGACTCCCTGATCGGCACCGGCTTCCCGTTCCGCAAGGGCGACAACTTCCAGCGCTACCTGAAGATGCTGGAGACCATCATGGGCGCCTGCGCCGGCGTGCGCCGCCCCGGTGCCGCCGCGCTGGACCTCTGCTACGTGGCCGCCGGCTGGTACGACGGCTTCTTCGAGACCGGCCTGAACCCCTGGGACATCGCCGCGGGCTCGCTGATCATCACCGAGGCCGGTGGCCTGGTGGGCAACTTCACCGGCGACGCCGATTTCCTCTACCAGCGTGAGGTGGTGGCTGGCAACCCGAAGGTCTACGCCCAGCTGGTGACCCTGCTGGCGCCGTACAGCAAGGCGATCAAGGCCGACGAGCCGGCCGATGCCGCGCCGGCCAACACCAACACCGGCGCGCTGGCCGCGGCGGCCGATGCACTGGCTGGCGCCGCGCTGCCGGTCGATGCGGCGGGCACCGCCGTGGCCGCCACCGAGCCGGCCCCGGCGGCTGAGCGCGAACGCAAGCCGGTGCGCATCCGCAAGGTCGACGCCCCGGCGGCCGATGGCGCGCAGGGCCAGGGCGCTGCCCCGGCGCGTGCCCCGCGCGCGCCCCGCGGCGACTTCAACGACCGCCCGCGCCACACCGGCCAGCCGGCGCCCGGCCGGCCTCTGCCCAAGCGCCGCGACGACTGACCGGCGCCTTGCAGCCTGGGCGACACGCCCGGCCGCGCCAGCCCGCCACAATGCGGGCATGAACTTCGACTGGACCAACCCCTACCCCACGGTGCGCAGCCCGTTGATGGCGCGCAACGTCGTCGCCACCTCGCATCCGCTGGCCTCGCAGGCCGGCCTGCGGATCCTGCAGCAGGGCGGCAACGCCATCGACGCCGCCATCGCCGCCGCCGCCGCGCTGACCATCGTCGAGCCCATCTCCAACGGCCTGGGCAGCGACTGCTTCGCCATCCTGTGGGACGGCCAGGGCCTGCACGGCCTGAACGCCTCCGGCGTGGCGCCGGCGGCCTGGAACCCCGGCTACTTCCGCCAGAAGTACGGCGACGCCAACGGCCACAAGCTGCCGCTGCGCGGCTGGGACACCGTCACCACCCCCGGCGCGGTGGCCGGCTGGGTGGCGCTGTCCAAGCGCTTCGGCAAGCTGCCCTTCGGCGACCTGCTGGCCCCGGCGATCGAACTGGCCGAGCGCGGGCACGGCGTGGGCCGCATCACCGCCCACAAGTGGGGCCTGCAGGTGCCGCAGCTGCACAACCAGCCCGGCTTCGCCCAGGCCTTCATGCCGCATGGCCGCGCGCCCAACCCGGGCGAACGCTTCGTGTTCAAGGAGGCCGGCGCCACGCTGCGCAAGATCGCCGCGACCAAGGGTGAGGCCTACTACCGCGGCGAGATCGCCGCCGCCCTGGTGGCCCACGCCCAGGCCAACGGCGGCGCGATGACGCTGTCGGACCTGGCCCAGTACCAGCCCGAGTGGGTCACGCCGATCCAGAAGGACTTTGCCGGCCACACGGTGCACGAGATCCCGCCCAACGGCCAGGGCATCGCCGCGCTGATGGCGCTGGGCATGCTCAACCACCTGGACATCGGCCGCTACCCGGTCGACAGCCTGGAAGGCCAGCACCTGCAGATCGAGGCCATGAAGCTGGCCTTCGCCGACACCTACCGCTGGGTGGCCGATGCCTCGGCCATGACCCAGGTGACGCCGGCCGACCTGCTGAGCGACGGCTACCTGGCCGAGCGCGCCAAGCTGATCGACCCCAGTCGCGCGCAGGATTTCCGGCACGGCACGCCGCCGGCCGGCGGCACCATCTACATGTGCGCCGCGGATGAGAGCGGCATGATGATCAGCTTCATCCAGAGCAACTACATGGGCTTCGGCAGCGGCGTGGTGGTGCCCGGCACCGGCGTCAGCCTGCAGAACCGCGGCCACGGCTTCACGCTGGACGAGACCCATCCCAACGTGGTGGCCGGCGGCAAGCGGCCGTTCCACACCATCATCCCCGGCTTCCTGACCAAGGACGGCAAGCCGCAGATGCCCTTCGGCGTGATGGGCGGCAACATGCAGCCGCAGGGCCACCTGCAGACCATGGTGCGCATGCTGGTGCACCGCCAGCAGCCGCAGGCCGCGTGTGACGCGCCGCGCTGGAAGGTGGCCACGGGGCTCAAGATCGACCTGGAGCACACCATGGCCCCGGCGCTGCAGGCCGGCCTGAAGGCCCTGGGCCACCAGTTCGAGGCCACCGACGACCCCTACATGGACTACGGCAGCGGCCAGTTCATCTGGAAGTTGAGCGACGACCTGGAGGACGGCTACGTGGCCGCCAGCGATTCGCGCCGCGACGGCCAGGCCGCCGGCTACTGAGCGCCCGGCGGGCTGGTCCCGCTCAGGCCGGCAACTGCGCCGCCACCGCCCGCCGCCCCGGCTTGCCGCGCGGCGCGGGCAGGTCCAGCCCGCCTGGCGGCCGGCCGGTGTCCTGGGCCAGCAGGTGGCTGCGGCCCACGGTGCTGCACAGCGCCTGCAGCAGGCCGCAGCGCTCGGCCAGCGCCTCGGCCTCGGCGATGTGCGCGCGGTGGCGCTCCAGTGCGGCCTGGGCCAGCTCCAGCAGCTTGGCATTGCGGGTGCGTTCCACCGCCTTCAGCAACTCCTCCACCGCCCGCTGGTGGCGGCCGGCCAGGCCCTCGGACAGCGCACTGCGGCTGATCTCGTTGATCTCCGCATGGGCGGTGCGCACCAGCAGGCCCAGCGAGGGCGCCGGGTCGCAGGCCTTGGCCAGCATCTCGGTCACCTGCTTGCTGACGCAGAAGCGCAGGCCGGCGGAGCGGGTCCAGTCGTCGGCCTGCTGCGGCGCCAGCCCGGCCGCGGCGCTGGTGGCGATCAACGACAGCAGGTTGGTGGCGGCCTCGACGTCGAAGCCGGGCGCCATCAGCTGTTCGGCCACCGGCATCAGGCAGGCCTGCAGGCCGAGCCGGTCCTGCGCCTGCACGGCCACCAGGGCCTGCGTCATCTGGCCCAGGCGGCGCAGCCGGTCCAGCCGGCCGTCGTCGGCCTGGCCGGTGTCCGGCGCGCGGGTCTGGCGGCCCAGCACGCCGGCCAGCTGCTTGTTGCACTGCCGCAGGCCGGCGGCATCGCCGCGCTGGAAACGCGCCATGGCCAGCAGCAGAAGGGTCTGGTGGTCGAACTGCGGTGATTCGCCGCCGATCTGGGCCGCATGCTCCAGCGCGGCCAGCGCCACGTCGGGCTCGCCGGCATACCAGGCCAGGATGCCGTATTTCTGCGCCCGCGCCACCGAGAACGGCGTGATCTCCACCGCCTGCCGGAAGGCGGTGATGGCGCCAGCCAGGTCGCCCTGCTCGGCATGGATGCGGCCCATCACGTCATAGGCGTCGGCGTACATCGGCTCGTCGGCCAGCAGGTTGCGGATGGTGGACACCGCCGCGCCGGCCTCGCCCTCGGCCTGCAGCACCCGCGCCAGGCCCAGCTTGGCCCAGGGCACGGCCTTGTCGGCCAGCACCGCGGCGTACATGGCGCTGGCCAGCGGCAGCTGCTCCAGCCGCAGCGCCAGCTCGGCCCCCAGCCGGGCGGCATGGGTCCAGTACGGGCCGCGCTGCTGGTAGCGCGCCTCGCACAGCGCCAGAGCATGGGCATGCGCGTCGGCCTCGATCGCGTCGTACACCTCGCGCAGCGCATCCTTGCGCTGGAAGGCGCTGATCAGCCGGTCCTCCAGCTTGCCCGGCGTGTAGGGCTTGATGACGAAGCCGTCCAGCGCCGACTCGGCCACCTGCGCCACCACCTGGTACGAGGCCTGGCTCGACAACATCACCACCACGGTGCGCAGCGGCAGCAGGCCGTCGCGGCGCAGTTCGTCGATCAGGGTCTGGCCCTGCACGCCGTTGTCGAGCTGGTATTCCACCAGCAGCACATCCACGCCGAGCGTGGCCATGTGCTGGCGGGCGTCGTGCGCGGTGGCCGACTGCAGCACCTGGCCCACGCCCAGCCCGCGCAGCTGCGCGGCCAGCAGGCTGCGGGCCGTGGCATGGCCGTCGACGACCAGCGCACGGCTGCGGGCGCCGAAGCGCGGCTGGATCTGCAGTTGGTGGGCGTGATCGGGCAAGCTGTCCTCGTCGAACCCCTTGTGGGGGATGCATGCGCCCGTCCGACCACCGGGCGCAACCCGGTTTGTCGGCAGCCCGCGGCGGAACTTGAGCCTAGAACGGCAACAGCTGCAGGTCGAACGCCCGCTCGACGAACCAGGCCGCCGCCAGCGCGGCGATGGCCAGCGAGCCGCCCCACAGCACCACGCGGCGGTAGAACAGGCTGCGGCGCAGCAGGTAGGCCAGCGGCAGGAAGACCGCCACGATGGCCAGCTGCCCCGCCTCCACGCCCAGGTTGAAGCCGACCAGCGCCAGCGCCAGCGCTTCACGCGGCAGCCCGAGATCGGCCAGCACGCTGGCGAAGCCGAAGCCGTGGACCAGGCCGAAGCCGAAGGCCACCGCCCAGCGCCGGCCCTGGAAGAACGGCCACACGTTGTTGAGCGCCGCCAGCACCACGCTGGCGGCGATGGTGGCCTCCACCAGCCGCGACGGCAGCGTCACCCAGCCCAGCGTGGCCAGCGACAGCGTGATCGAGTGCGCCAGCGTGAAGGCGGTGACGATGCGCAACACCTCCCACACCGCCACGCCCAGCCGCGGCACCGGCTGCCACACCGCGCGCTGGTGGCCAACGCCACGCGCCGCCCAGGTGCCCACCGCCGGCAGCAGCAGCGACAGCAGGAACAGGATGTGGTCGAAGCCGATCCAGATGTGCCAGACGCCATCGGCCGCGTAGTCGATGAACTGCCGCCAGCGGTTGACCTGCGCCAGCGTGAAGGCCTGCTGCGGCGCCTGCGGCCCCAGGATGGCGGCCCGCGTGGCGCCGTTGGCCGCCAGGTTGAGCAGGCCGCGGTGCTGCGGGTCGAGGTCGGCGAACAGGCTGTAGCCGACGTCCAGCACCACCGGCGCCCGCGGGCAGGTGGCGGTGAGCGGCAGCACGCTGTAGGCGCCGTCGGTGTGCTCGTCCACCTGCTGCGGGCCCACCACCAGGCTGCAGGCCTGGCCGTCGGCGCGCAGCGCCAGGTGGGCCTGCGCCAGGCCGGCGATGTCGGCATGGCGGCTGCGCACCTCGCCCCAGGTGATGCGGCCGTCGCCGTCGGCGTCCAGGCCCAGCGCGAGGTCGAGGTCGCGCAGCGCGATGTCCCAGCGGCCGGTCAGCACTGCGCCGTCCGCCGCCAGCGTCAGGTAGCTGTCCGACGGCTTGTGGGCCTGCGCCGGCGCGCCAGCCAGCAGCAGCCACAACACCGGCCACAGCGCCGGCAGCCAGGCGAGGCGGCGGTTCAACGCAGCCCCTTCAGCGCCGCGGCCAGCGGCTGCAGCGCCACGCTCTGGATGCCGGACGCGGCCATCCAGTCCAGCGCCGGCTGGGCGGCGGCGGGCTGGCGCGCGGCCAGTGCGGCTTCCAGCAGGATGCGGGCATCGGCCGGCTCCTTCTGCACCGCGAAATTCTGCTGCGCCAGCTGCAGCGCCCGCGCGGCATCCCGCTGCACGCCGAGGGCGAAGCGCGATTCCTCCTTCTGGTGGCTGGTGTCGCCGCGCTGGCGGGCGGCGGCAAAGCGCGCCGCCAGCGCCTGGGCATGGCCGGCAGCGCTGGCATCGCCGGTGGCCCGCGCGGCGAGTGCCAGGCGCAGCAGCAGCACGTCGGCCTTGCCGCGGTCCTGCAGCAGGCTCAGCACCTCGGCCGGGCGGCCGCGGTCGAGCAGGAAATCGGCATAGGCCGCCTGCAGGTAGACATCGGGCAGGCCCAGCGCGAGGCCGGCGCGGAAGGCGGCCTCGGCGGCGGCGAAATCGCCACGGCGCTCCTCGGTCTCCGCCAGCCGGGTGGTGGCCCACAGCCGCGCCTCGGCACTGGCACCGGGCTGCTGCGCCAGCGCGGTGCGCAGCGCTGCCGCCGCATCGCCCGCCTGGCCGGTGACGGCATCGATCTGCGCGCGGCAGGCGGTGGCGATCAGCGGCGCGGCCAGTGGGGCCAGGCCGGCGCAGCTGCGGCGCGCGCCGGCGTAGTCGGCCTGCACCAGCTGGATGGCGGTGCGCCAGGCCCAGGCATCGCCGTTGGCGGGCTCGGCCTGCAGCGCGGCGTCCAGGTCGGCCAGCGCCGGGGCGAACTGGTGGTCGAACTGCAGGATCTGCGCACGCAGCACCCGCACCGCCACCGGCGGATCCGGCAAGCTGAACCAGGGCTTGAGCGCCGCCTGTGCATGGCCGACGAAGCGCGGATCGCCCTCGGCAGCCACCTCCTCGAAGCAGCGGCGGGCATAGGCGACGGCGGTGGCCAGGTCCTGCGGCGCCCGCAGCCAGGCCTGGCGCAGGGCCAGCAATTCCCGGGCGCGGGGGTCGGTGGCGCGGGCGGGCACGGTGGCCAGCACCTGGCCATCGCTGGCGGGGACGAAGGGCGCTGCATGGGCTGGCAGCGCACAGAGCAGGGCAAGGGGCAGCGCCAACAGCGCGGTCATGGATCCGGTCACGGCTGCATGTTATCGGTCTGGGCGCGGCCAGCGGGTTGGTGCAGACCGTGTCAACCGATTGGCGAGGCCGGCGTTGTGGACAGGTGTGCTGACGGTGCGATGGTTCCGGCAGCCACGGCAAGGTCCGATGCATTCAGGGTTTTCCCTGTGCCGGATTCCACAGCACTGTCCCAACCGAGAGATCGACAACATGACCAAGCTCTTCACCGCCCTGATCCTGACCGCCTTCGCCTTCGGCGCCCAAGCCGCCTCGCACGCCGGTGGCGCCCCGATGAAGGACAAGGCCGCCAGCGCCCCCGCCGCCGCCGCCAGCGCCGCCAAGAAGGACGCCAAGCCGGCCGCCAAGAAGGAAGAAGCCAAGAAGTAATTCTTCGGGCTTCCGCCAAAGAGGGCAGGTGCTTCGGCACCTGCCCTTTTTTCATGCCCGGGCCGCCGCCACTAGACTCGCGGGCCTTGTCGACGGACACCACACATGCCTGATCTCCTGAATGTCGGACTCATCGGCCTGGGCGTCATGGGCCAGCGCATGCTGGCGCGCCTGGCCCAGCACCCGCGCCTGCGCGCCGCCCGGGTGTGGGACGCCGACCCCGCGGCGCTGGCCCGCACGCTGGCGGCCTTTCCGGCGCTGCAGCCGGCCGACAGCGCCGAGGCGCTGATCGCCAGCCCCGACCTGCACACGCTGTACATCGCCACGCCGCCGGCGCCGCACATGGTGCTGTCGAACCGGGCCTTCGATGCCGGGCTGGCGGTGTTCTGCGAAAAGCCGCTGACGGTGGACTTCGACGCGGCCCGCCGCACCATCGCCCGCATCGCGGCCGAAGGCCACCGTGCAGCGGTGAACTTCTCGCTCGCCTCGTCGCCCGGCCTGGCCGCTTTGCAGGCGGCGGTGCAGGGCGGCATCGGCACGCCGCAGGCGGTGCAGATCGCGCTGGCCTTCGCCGCCTGGCCGCGGCCCTGGCAGGCGGCGGCCGGCGCCTGGCTGGCCGAGCGGGCCGAGGGCGGCTTCACCCGCGAGGTGCTGTCGCACTTCATCTTCGTGCTGCAGCGGCTGCTGGGGCCGGCCCAGGTGCTGCAGTCGGCGCCCGACTATCCGGCCGATGGCCGCAGCGCCGAGCGCGCCCTGACCGCCACCCTGCAGGCCGGCGGCGTGCCGGTGCAGGTGCAGGCTGCGGTGACCGGCGCGGTGGACGACTTCAACCGCTTCCTGCTGCAGGGCAGCACCGGCGCGGTGGAACTGCGCGACTGGTTCGGCCTGCAGCGCCGCCAGGCCGACGGCAGCTGGCTGGGCGACGGCGACCCGGCTGCCCTGCGCCAGCGCGGCCAGGCCGACCAGCTCGACCAGTGGGTGGCGCTGATCGAGGGCCGGCCGCACAGCCTGCCCGGCTTTGCCGAGGCGCTGGCGGTGCAGGAGACCATCGAAGCGCTGCTGGCCGGCCAGGCGCCCGCGGCCTGACCGCCGCCGTCAATCCAGCCCCAGCGCCTTGCGCGCCAGCGCGGCGAAGGCGGCTTGTTCGGCGTCGGTCAGCGGCGCCAGGATCTGCGCCTGCAGCGCTTCCACCGTCGGCCGCACGGCGGCCAGCTGCGCCAGCCCGGCCGGCGTGGCATGCAGCAGGCGGGCGCGGCGGTCATCGGGGCTGACCAGCCGCTGCACCAGGCCCTTGGCCTCCAGCCGGTCGACCACACCGCCGATGGTGGCGCGGTCGAAGCTGATGGTGGCCGCCAGGCTGGCCTGGTCGATGCCCGGCTGCTGGACGATGGCATCCAGCGCCGCGAACTGCACCGACGTCATGTCGACGCCGATGGCCTGCATGCCGGCCTGGAAGGTCTGGGTCGATTGCTGGTGCAGGCGCCGGATCAGGTGTCCGGCCATCGCGATCCTGTGCATCGCTGCGGGTCTCCGTGGGTGCCCGGATCCGGGCTTGACCAGTGTAGCGTTGCATGCATATGATATGCATACATACTATTGATCCACGACGGCACGGAGACACCATGCAATACCACCGCGACGGCTTCCGGCCCGGCGACCCCGACCTGCAGCCCGCCGCCCCCGGCCACCGCCGCGCGGGCGACCCGCTGCCCACCGAGGTGGATGTGCTGATCGCCGGCTCGGGCCCGGCCGGCCTGTGCCTGGCGGCGCAGCTGGCCCGCTTCCCGCAGATCCGCACCATGCTGGTCGAGCCCAAGCTGGCGCCGATGGAGAAGGGCCAGGCCGACGGCATCAGCGTGCGCTCGATGGAGATGTTCCAGGCCTTCGGCTTTGCCGAGCAGGTGATGCGCGAGGCGGTGTGGATCAACGAGACCACCTTCTGGGCACCCGGGGCTGACAACCGCCAGCTCGACCGCGTGGCCCGGGTGCAGGACGTGCCCGACGGCATCTCGGAGATGCCGCATGTGCTGATCAACCAGGCGCGGGTGCATGACCTGTTCCTCGCGCAGATGCGCCAGTCGCCCAGCCGCCTGGTGCCCGACCTGGGCCTGAAGGTGGCGGGGCTCACGGTCGACCCCGGCACCGACGACCATCCGGTCACCGTCACCCTGGCCCACACCGCGCCGGAGCGCGCCGGCCAGACCCACACCGTGCGCGCGAACTACGTCATCGGCTGCGACGGTGCCCGCTCGACCGTCCGCAGTGCCATCGGTGGCGCGCTGCACGGCGATGCGGCCCACCAGGCCTGGGGCGTGATCGACCTGCTGGCGGTGACCGACTTCCCCGACTGGCGGATGAAGAGCTTCGTGCGTTCGCAGGACCAGGGCACGCTGATGGTGCTGCCGCGCGAGGGCGGCCACCTGGTTCGCCTGTATGTGGAGATGGACCAGCTGGCCGACCACGAGCGGGTGGCCGACCGCGGCCTGGCCGCGGCGGACATCATCGCCAAGGCGCAGCACATCCTGGCGCCCTTCCAGCTGGAGGTGAAGGAGGTGGTCTGGTGGTCGATCTACGAGATCGGCCACCGGCTGACCGACACCTTCGACGATGTGCCGGCCGGCCAGGCGGCCCGCCGCACGCCGCGGGTGCTGCTGGCCGGCGATGCCTGCCACACCCACAGCCCCAAGGCAGGCCAGGGCATGAACGTGTCGATGGGCGACACCTTCAACCTGGGCTGGAAGCTGATCGCGGTGCTGACCGGCCGGGCCGATGCCGGCCTGCTGCACACCTACACCGGCGAACGGCGCGCCGCGGCCCAGGCCCTGGTGGACTTCGACCACACCTGGTCGCGGGTGGTGGGTGCCCGCACCACTGCACCGTCCACCGACGGCCTGCCGGACGTGGCTCGCGCCTTCGTCCAGAACCTGCCCTTCACCTGTGGCCTGACCGTGCGCTACGAACCCGGCCTGCTGACCGGCGTGGCCACCCACCAGGATCTGGCCAGCGGTTTCGACATCGGCATGCGCCTGCACTCGGCTCCGGTGGTGCGGCTGGCCGACGCCCGGCCGATGCAGCTGGGCCACTGCATCGAGGCCGATGCGCGCTTCCGGCTGTTCCTGTTCGCCCCGGCGGGCGACGACGGCCGAGCCGGCGGCACGCTGGCCAGCCTGTGCGCCTGGCTGGCCGACGACACGGCATCACCCCTGCGCCGCCACACCGCGCCGGGCGAGGACATCGACGCGGTGATCGACACCCGGGCGGTGTTCCAGCAGGGCTTCCGCGCGCTGGATTTCAACGCGATGCCGGCGCTGCTGCGGCCGCCGGTGGGTGCCTACGGCCTGCGCGACTACGAGAAGGTGTTCTGCGCCGACCAGCGCCCGGAGGCCGACATCTTCGCGCTGCGGGGCATCGACCGTTCCGCGGGCTGCATGGTGGTGGTGCGGCCCGACCAGCATGTGGCCCTGGTGCTGCCCCTGGCCGACCGCGGCAGCCTGGCGGCCTACTTTGCGGGCATCCTGCGCAGCCGGGCGTCCAGCCCGCCGGCAGCAGCGGTCGACCGCTGAATCCGGCGGGCGGCATCCGGCGTACAACCACACCACCATGCCACGCCCCACCATGCGACCCAACGAACCGCCTCACCACCGCACCCACCGTCCGCAGCCCTGGTGGGCCACCGCCATCCTGGCCGTGATGGGCCTCGGCCTGCCGGCACAGGCCGAGATCGTCGACATCCGCTTCGACGCGGAGCGCCGCTTCACGCACCGGTTCGAGGTCGCCGCCGGCAAGTTCGCCGAGGCCTGCGGGCAGATCCCCCGCGGCTCGGCGGTGCAGTGGCGCTTCCAGGCCAGCGCGCCGATGAACTTCAACATCCACTACCACGAGGGCAAGGCCGTGACCTACCCCGAGAAGCGGGAGGGCCGAGCCCAGGGCGACGGCACCCTGCAGGTGACCGTCGATGAGGCCTACTGCTGGATGTGGACCAACAAGACCGGGCAGCCGGCTGCCGTCACCGTCGAACTGCAGCGGTGATGGCGGCGGCCCGGCCGCGCAGGCCGGGTCAGTCGGCAGCCACGGCCAGCTGGCCACGCACGGCGCCCGCCGGGTACTGGCTGTTGTGCACGTTGACGTAGTAGTTCTCGGGGTTGGCCAGGATGTCGGCGATCAGGGCTTCCACGCTGGGCACGTCGGCCGCGAAGCGCGCGCGCTGGTTGATGCCGTCCAGGCAGTCGGCCGACTGGCCGCCCTGCGGCCAGGCCAGGTTGGCGACCACGGGGCCGTTCTGGCCGCGCTTGCCGGCGTGGATGTGCGCCATGCGCACACCCGGCTGCGGCGCCAGATCCAGCTCGCCGATGCGCTTGACCTGCAGGTTGTAGCAGAGGGTGTACTTGTTGGCATCGATGCCGAAGACGTAGACCTCGCCACGACCGTTCGGGTCGCCCACGATGGCGCTGGTGCCGGCGGTGTTGACCTGCTGGCGCCCGTCGAGGTCGGCATTCAGCAGCGCGTTCAGATGGCCGGCAAAGGCCGCAGGCGCGACCAGGGCCAGCGACAGCACGGCCTTGCGGACCAGGGGGGCGATGCGTTGGATCTTGCTCATGTTTCGTCCGGATGGTGGGTGAAAGGGGCGGCCTGCCGACCCTACCGGCCGGCGCGCCTCCACCCATACGCGGCCCGGATGCGGATGGATGCAAGCCATCCGGCATTCCCCCATGCGGGAGGCCCAACGCTGCCCTGGATGACCACGCCCCGGCCGGCCAACGGCCCCGCGGCGGCCCGAGCATCCGGACCGGCTGCCCTAACATCGCCCGCGCCATGCCCGATCCGACCCCCACCGCCGACCGCTTGAAGGGCGACGCTTCAGCCCACACACCCATGATGGCCCAGTACCTGGGCATCAAGGCCGGCTTCCCCGACACCCTGGTGTTCTACCGGATGGGGGATTTCTACGAGCTGTTCTTCGACGATGCACGCAAGGCCCACCGCCTGCTCGACATCACCCTGACCACCCGCGGCCAGAGCGCCGGCGAGCCGGTGGTGATGGCCGGCGTGCCGGTGCACTCGGTCGAGAACTACCTGGCCCGGCTGATCAAGCTGGGCGAGGCGGTGGCCATTGCCGAGCAGGTGGGCGACGTGGCCACCGCCAAGGGCCCGGTCGAGCGAAAGGTGGTGCGGGTGGTGACGCCCGGCACCATCACCGACAGCGCCCTGCTCGACGACCGCGTCGACACCCTGCTGTGCGCCGCCACCAAGATCCGCAACACCTGGGGCCTGGCCTGGCTGGGCCTGGCCAGCGGCCAGCTGGGCGTCACCGAATGCAGCGAGGCGGACCTGGCCGGCTGGCTGGCCCGGCTGGACCCGGCCGAGCTGCTGCATCCCCAATCCACACAAGCCGGCGATCTGGCCGACAGCCTGCCGGCCGCCATCACCCAGCACCGTGCCGCCCGCACCGCGCGGCCGGCCTGGCAGTTCGACACCGCCCTGGGCGAGCGCAAGCTGTGCGCGCTGCTGAAGGTGGCCTCGCTGCAGGGCTTCAATGCGCAGGATCTGGCCGTCGCCCAGGCCGCCGCCGCCGCGCTGCTGAGCTTCGCCGAGCACACCCAGGGCCAGGCCCTGGCCCATGTGGCGACGCTGGAAGCCGCCCGCGCCAGCAGCCTGATCGACCTGCCGCCTGCCACCCACCGCAACCTGGAGCTGACCCAGACCCTGCGCGGCGAGAAGGCGCCCACCCTGCTGTCGCTGATCGACAGCTGCCAGACCGGCATGGGCAGCCGCACGCTGCGCCACTGGCTGACCCACCCGCCACGTGACCGGGCGCCGGCCACCGCGCGGCACGCCGCCATCGCCGCGCTGCTGGACCACGGCGCCGAGCCGCTGCGCGCCGCGCTGCGGGCCGTCAGCGATGTGGAACGCATCACCGCCCGGCTGGCCCTGCGCCAGGTGCGCCCGCGGGAGCTGAGCGGCCTGCGCGCCACGCTGGCCCTGCTGCCGGTGCTGCGCGCCACGCTGCCCGATGCGGGCGCGGCCAGGTTGATCGACGAGGCCGCCGACGCGCTGCAGCCGCCGCCCGCGCTGCATGCGCTGCTGCAATCCGCGATCGCCGACGAACCCGCGGTGCTGCTGCGCGACGGCGGCGTGATCGCCACCGGCCACGATGCCGAGCTGGACGAACTGCGCGCCATCGGCCAGAACTGCGATGCCTTCCTGCTCGACCTGGAAGTGCGCGAGCGCAGCCGCTCCGGCATCGCCAACCTGCGGGTGCAGTTCAACCGGGTGCATGGCTTCTACATCGAGGTGACGGCCGGGCAGCTGGACAAGGTGCCCGCCGACTACCAGCGCCGGCAGACGTTGAAGAACGCCGAGCGCTTCATCACGCCGGAGCTGAAAGCCTTCGAGGACAAGGCGCTGAGCGCACAGGACCGCGCCCTGGCCCGAGAGAAATGGCTGTTCGACCAGCTGCTGGAGCAGCTGCAGGCCCACCTGCTGCCGCTGGGCGCGCTGGCCCGGGCGCTGGCGGCGCTGGACGCCCTGGCCGCGCTGGCCGAGCGTGCCGCCACGCTGGCGTGGTGCCGGCCGC
The DNA here is from genome assembly GCF_005403045.1 of Pseudaquabacterium pictum. GTDB lineage: Bacteria > Pseudomonadota > Gammaproteobacteria > Burkholderiales > Burkholderiaceae_C > Pseudaquabacterium > Pseudaquabacterium pictum. The sequence goes on along the minus strand of NZ_BJCL01000003.1, from coordinate 156,348 downwards.
GCTTCGTGCCCCAGCCCTGCATCGACATCACGCAAGGCCGCCACCCGGTGGTGCAGGCGCGCTTGATGGAGACCGGCGGGCCGGACTTCATCGCCAACGATTGCCGGCTGGACGCCCGCACCCGCATGCTGGTGATCACCGGCCCGAACATGGGCGGCAAGAGCACCTACATGCGCCAGGTGGCGCTGATCGTGCTGCTGGCATCGATGGGCTCCTTCGTGCCGGCCCAGGCCTGCACGCTGGGGCCGATCGACGCCATCCACACCCGCATCGGCGCAGCGGATGACCTGGTCAATGCCCAGTCGACCTTCATGCTGGAGATGACCGAGGCCGCCGCCATCGTGCATGCCGCCACGCCGCACAGCCTGGTGCTGATGGACGAGATCGGCCGCGGCACCAGCACCTTCGACGGCCTGGCCCTGGCCGGTGCCATCGCCAGCCAGCTGCATGACCGCAACCAGGCGTTCACGCTGTTCGCCACCCACTACTTCGAGCTGACCGAGTTTCCGGCGAAGCACCCGCGGGCACTGAACATGCATGTCTCGGCGGTGGAGGCGGGGCACGACATCGTGTTCCTGCACGCCATCGAGCCCGGCCCGGCCAGCCGCAGCTACGGCGTGCAGGTGGCGCGTCTGGCCGGCATGCCGGCCACGCTGGTGCGCCAGGCCCGCGCCACGCTCGAGGCGCTGGAAGCCCAGCAGCGCGCCGGTGATGCCCAGGTGGACCTGTTCGCCGCGCCGCCCGAGGCCAGCGCGGCACCCGAGCCATCGCCGGTGGACGCCGCGTTGTCAGCCATCGACCCCGATGCGCTGACGCCGCGCGAGGCGCTGGACGCGCTGTACCGGCTCAAGGGCCTGGCCAGCCGCGGCTGACGCGCGCTTGCCGTCCACCGGGCGGCATCTCGCGACAGGTGGCGGCGCTCTGTCGCAGATCAGGCAGGCCGCCCGGGTGGCCATGGGAGCATGGCTGCATGTCCCCCCTCAATGCCCCACCCACCCCGCTGCTCGACGCCCGCCACCTGGCCAAGCGCTACGGCGCTCGCCAGGCGGTGGCCGATGTGTCCCTGCAGGTGGCGCCCGGCACTCTGCTGGGCCTGCTGGGCCCCAACGGCGCCGGCAAGAGCACCACGCTGGCCATGATCGCCGGCCTCACGCCCGCCGACGGCGGCAGCGTGACCATCGCCGGCCAGAGTCAAGCCGATGACCCCGCCGCCGCCCGCCGCCACATCGGCCTGGTGACGCAGGAGCTGGCGCTGCACGACACGCTGAGCGCCCGCCGCAACCTGCTTTTGTTCGGCGCGCTGCACGGCCTGCGCGGCGCAGCATTGGCGCAGCGGGCCGATGCGGTGCTGGACCAAGTGGGGCTGGCGGACCGGGCCAACGACCGGCCCGAGACCTTCAGCGGCGGCATGAAGCGCCGCCTGCACATCGCCTGCGCCCTGGTGCACGACCCGGCCCTGGTGCTGCTGGACGAGCCCACCGCCGGCGTCGACCCGCAGAGCCGGCTGGCCATCTTCACCATGCTGGAGGCGCTGCGCGCCGCCGGCAAGGCCCTGGTCTACACCACCCACCACATGGACGAGGTGGAACGCCTGGCCGACCAGCTGGTGATCATCGACCACGGCCGGGTGGTGGCCCAGGGCACGCTGGCCGCGCTGCGCCAGCGCCTGCCGGGCCACCAGCGGCTGGACATCGCGCTGGCCACGCCGGCCGACGATGCCCTGCTGACCGCCGTGCGCAGCCTGCCCGGCGTGCACCAGGCCGATGCCCGGCCCGACGGCCTGACCCTGACGCTGGCCGACAGCGCAGCGCCGGAGGCGCCCGGCCTGGCCGGCAGCGCCGCGATGGTGCTGGCCCTGCTGTCGGCCCGCGGCATCACTGTGCAGCACCTGGCCAGCCAGCGCGCCACGCTGGAAGACGTGTTCATCGACCTGACCGGTCGGCAACTGAGAGACTGACATGACCGCCTTCCTCGCCCTGGTGCACACCGATCTGCTGCTGTACCTGCGCAACCGCCGCGCGCTGCTGATGAGCCTGGTGGCGCCGATCCTGATCGGCGCCTTCTTCGGCAGCCTGTTCAAGCAGCGTGAGCCGCAGGTGCAGCAGGTGCCGGTGGCGGTGGTCGATCTCGACGTCAGTGCGCTGTCGGCCCGTCTGCTGGCCGCGCTGCGGGCCGACCCGGCGCTGAAGCTGAGCACGCCCGGCGCCACCGCCGCACTGGATGGCGTGCGCCGCGGCACGCTGCGCGCGGCCATCACCGTGCCGGCCGGCTTCGGCGCGCAGGCGGTGGCGGCGGTGCAGGGCCGGGGCGACAAGCCGGCATTGGCGCTGGCGCATGACCCATCGCAGAACATGGTGCTTCCCCTGCTGCGCGGCCTGCTGGCCCAGCATGTCAGCCAAGCGGTGGCGCAGACGGCCTTCGGCGGCCCGGCCGATGGCAGCGGCCCGCGCCGCGGACCGGACTTCGCCCTGCCGTTCACCCTGCAGGAGACCAGCGCGGTGGTGCAGAAGCGCGCCGGCGACGGCTACGACAGCTATGCCCATTCGTTTGCCGGCATGGGCGTGCAGTTCGTGCTGCTGATGGCGGTGGACACCGGCATCGCCTTGCTGCTGCTGCGCCGCAGCGGCCTGTGGCAGCGGCTGCGGGTGGCGCCGCTGTCGCGGCTGCAGCTGCTGGGCAGCCGGGTGGCCTCGGGCGCGGTGATCGGCCTGGGCGTGTTCTTGGTGGTGTTCGGCGTCGCCATCGCGGTGTTCGGTGTGCGGGTGCAGGGCAGCACGCTGGGCCTGCTGGCGGTGCTGGCCGCCACCGCGCTGTGCAGCGCCACGCTGGGGCTGATGGTGGCGGCGCTGGGCCGCTCGCCCGAGGCCACCCGCGGCCTGGCCATCCTGGTGACGCTGCTGCTGGTGATGCTGGGCGGCGCCTGGGTGCCCAGCTTCCTGTTCCCGCCCTGGCTGCAGGCCGTGGCGGCCTGGACACCCACCCACTGGGCCGTGCAGGGCATGGACGCGATGACCTGGCGCGCCCTGCCGCTGGCCGATGCGGCCCTGCCGGTGGCGGTGCTGCTGGGTTTTGCGGCGCTGTTCGGCGCGGTGGCGCTCTGGCGCTTTCCCTGGAACGATTGACCGCCCGCCCTGGCTACCATGGCCGGCAGGAGGTTCTGCCATGGCCCACCCCACCGAAATGCTCGCCGAGACCGTCGACCAAGCCCTGCGACAGCGCGCCCGACGCGTGGTGCCGGGCGGCATGACCGGCCACCTCAACGCCGCCGCGCTGCCGGTCGGCTACCCGCAGTTCTTCCAGCGCGGTGACGGCTGCCGGCTGTGGGATGTGGACGGCCGCGAAGTCATCGACTTCATGTGCGCCTGGGGCCCCAACCTGCTGGGCTACCGCCACCCGGAGGTGGAGGCCGCCGCCCAGGCCCAGGCCGCGCTGGGCGATTGCCTGAACGGCCCGACGCCGCGCTTCGTCGAGCTGGCCGAGACCCTGGTCGACACCATCGCCCATGCCGACTGGGTGCTGTTCCAGAAGAACGGGACGGATGCCACCACCGTGGCGCTGATGGTGGCGCGCGCCGCCACCGGCCGGCGCAAGGTGCTGGCCGCCCAGGGCAGTTACCACGGCGCCGCGCCCTGGTGCACGCCGGTGCCCGCCGGCACCACGCCGGAGGACCGCGCCCACCTGATCCGCTTCCGCTACAACGACGTGGCCAGCCTGGAGGCCGCCGCGGCCGAGGCCGGGCCCGACCTGGCCGCGGTGCTGCTGGCGCCGATCCGGCATGACCTGGGCATCGACCAGGAATTGCCCAGCCCCGCCTTCGCCCAGGCCGCGCGGGCCCTGTGCGACCGCGCCGGCGCCGCCTTGGTGCTGGACGAGGTGCGCACCGGCCTGCGCCTGAACATGCCCGGCAGCTGGGAGCCGCTGGGCATCCGCCCCGACTTGAGCGCCTGGAGCAAGGCCATCGCCAACGGCCATGCGCTGGCCGCCGTCACCGGCACCGACGCACTGCGCGATGCCGCCGGCCGCATCTTCACCACCGGCTCGTTCTGGGCCGGCGGCGTGGCCATGGCCGCGGGCCTGGCCACGCTGGCGGTGGCCCGGCGCGACGGCCTGGTGGTCCACCTGGAACGCATCGGCAGCCTGTTCCGCCAGGGCCTGGCCGAGCAGGCCGTGGCGCTCGGGATCGGCATCCGCCAGAGCGGCCCGGTGCAGATGCCGCTGGTGCTGTTCGACGACGATCCGGCCTGGGAGAAGGGCATGGTGTTCTGCGCCGAGGCGCTGCGCCACGGCGCCTACCTGCACCCCAAGCACAACATGTTCCTGAGCCTGGCCCACACCGAGGCGGACATCGCCCAGGCGCTGCGCGCCACCGAGGCCGGCCTGCAGGCGGTGCGCCAGCGCTTCGGCGCGGGCTGATACCCTCGCGGGTTTGCCGGGCGCCGCGGGTGCCGGGCGCCTGCCAGACCCACCACATCCCATGACCTACTGCATCGGCATCCGCCTGAACGCCGGCCTGGTGTTCCTCAGCGACAGCCGCACCAACGCCGGCATCGACCAGATCAGCACCTTCCGCAAGATGATGGTCTACGAGAAGGCCGACGACCGCTTCATGGTGCTGCTGTCGGCCGGCAACCTCAGCATCAGCCAGAGCGTGCGCGAGATCCTGCAACTCGAGAAGATCGACCGCGGCCCCGACCAGCCGGCGCTGACGATCTGGAATGCCGAGAGCATGTTCGACGCGGTGCGGGTGCTGGGCGCGGCGGTGCGCCGCGTCTACCAGCAGGACGGCCCCAGCCTGAAGGCCGCCGGCATCGACTTCAACGCCAGCATGATCTTCGGCGGCCAGATCAAGGGCGAGGCGATGCGCATGTTCCTGGTCTATTCGGCCGGCAACTTCATCGAGGCCACCCGCGAGACCTGCTTCTTCCAGGTGGGCGAGAGCAAGTACGGCAAGCCCATCCTCGACCGGGTGCTGACGCCTTCCACGCCGCTGGACGAGGCCGCCAAGTGCGCGCTGGTGAGCATGGATTCCACGCTGAAGTCCAACTTGAGCGTGGGCCTGCCGCTGGACCTGCTGGTCTACCGCGAGGGCAGCTTCCGCACCGAGCAGATGGTCTGCATCGACGACCAGAACCCCTACTTCCAGATGATCCACAGCACCTGGGGCCAGCGCCTGCGCGAGGTGTTCGAGGGCATCGCCGACCCAGTGTGGGACGGCAGCGCCGCCGAGCACCCGCTGCAGGCCAGCGCGCGCTACGCGCCGATGGGCAAGATCAGCAAGCCCGAGGACCGGATCGTCTGAGCCGGGCCACACCGCCCAGCACCGCCAGGCCCAGCAGCAGGCTGGCCGCCGTGGCCGGCTCGGGCACCGGCGCCAGGAAGTCATGACCGCTGGCACCGACCGTGTTCAGCCCGGCCACGGACGGCGTGAGACTGTAGGCCGCCGAGTGGCCGAAGTCGGCCACGGCCGACCGGCCCAGCGTCGCGTAACTGCTGACATAGGCTCCGGCGTAGAGCATGCCGCTCACGGCCAGGCTGTGGCCGACCTGGGTGTTCAAGGTCAGCGCGTAGCGGCCCGTGGCGTTCTTGCTGGCATCCCAGCTGAGCGACACCTCCTGGAAGCTGGTCAGGTCGCGCAGTCGCACCTCGGCCAGTCCGTCCACGCTGAGAAAGCCGCCTGACTCGAACAGGGGCCGGCTCAGGCTGCCGCTGATGTCGAACTCGACCCGGTAGCTCACCGGCGTGCCCAGGGTCAGGCCCGCACCGCCCACCAGCACCGTGTCATAAAAGCGACCCTGCACCGTGGCGTTGCTGTAGCCGAGCGTCAGCACATGGCCCTGCAGGTCGCAGCAGTAGGGGTTGCTGACAGCGGCATAGGCCTTGAGCAGGCCCACCCGGCCAACGAACCGGGCATCGGCCCGGCCGCCCACCGGCGTCTCCGACAGCTCGCTGCGCACCTGCAACTGCCTGGCGTCGGGGTGGTTCAGCAGGTTCAGGTTGTCGTTGTTGCTGACGGTCAACCCCGCGCCCGGCGTGAACTGGACGGCGTTGGCCAGCAGGTTGGCGCTCAGCTGCCAGGTCTGGGCCATGCCGGCGGCGGGCCACAGCGTGCCCAGCGCCAGTGCCGAACCAGCCAGGCCCCGGCGCAGGCGCGGCCGGCGCAGCCCCAGCAAGGCCAGCCCGGCCAGCAGCATGACCGCGGGCGCCGGCTCGGGCACGCTGCTGACCTGGGCCCAGGCCACCGGGGGCAGCACGTCGGACACATCGCCGCGCACCAGGGTCACGCCGTTGCTGACGCGCAGCGCCAGCTGGCCGTCGAAGGCCAGATCCAGCGGCGCGCGGGCGGTCTGCCAGGCATCGGCCGGCGCGCCGGCCACGCGGCCGCGCAGGTCCAGCCCGGCGTACAGGCTGACGAAGCCGCTGCACACGCCGCGCACCACGCTGCAGCCGGTGGACTGCAGCGCACCGCTGTAGCCGAGCCCCGTGCCGGCCGTGCCGGCCTCGGTGCGCCAGACCGGGTCGAACGGGTGGTGGCTGTCGCCGGTGGCCACGCCGCCCAGCCACAGGAAGGCCTCCACCCCCGGGCGCAGCGGGTCGGCCGGATCGGTGCCGGTGAGCCGGCCGGCCAGCTGCAGCGACAACGTGACCTCGATCGGCGCCACGCGGGCGATCGGGTAGACCACCTCGAAGGTCTCCCACAGCTCGGCAAACGGGTAGCCGCGGGCGAAGCCCTCGCGCGGCGTCCCCGGCTGCTGCGCCAGACTGCTCTGCCATTGCAGCGACAGCGTGCCGGCAGCCACGTCGCTGGCCACCGCGCCGGTGCCCGCGAAGGCCTGGCCGTTGCTGCGCAGCCGGGCCTCGGCCTGCGCCTCGGCGCGGGCCGAGGTGTTGCGCGCGCCGCTGTCGACCCGCAGGCTCACCGTGGCCCAGTCCTTGGCGGGCGGCGCGGCGGCATCGGTCACCCGCTCCAGCAGCACGCCGTCGCGCCAGCCCTGGCCGCTGGCACTGGCCCCGTCCAGGTCGGTGGTGGCCCAGGTGCCCATGCCGATGCCCACCTGGGCGCGGCCGGCCTGCGCGGCCAGCGGCAGCAGGGCCAGCAGCAGCCAGGCGGCCGGCAGGCCGCGGCGGCGGCGGCTCATGCGGCGCCCCGGCGGCGCAACGCCAGCAGCAGGCCGGCGCCGGCGGCCAGCAGCGCGGCGCTGGCCGGCTCGGGCACTGCACTGATCTGCACCTCGCTGAGCATGGTGGCGGTGTCGAAGCGGTGCACCTGCAGCTGCAGGCTGCTGCCGGTGAAGCCGGGGCCCAGCACCAGGGTGCTGGCGAACGGGGCGTCGCCGGCGGGGTCGGTGATGTCGAAGCGCTGCGACTGCGCGCCCACCGTCACGGTGAAGGCCATCGGCGTGGCCACGTTGCCGTGACCGTTGGCGTCGTCATGCCAGATGGTGACCTGGCTGAAGCTGTGCGACTGCGCGAAGTGGAAGGTGATGACCGGGTCGATGCCGGCCCAGCCGACGTAGGGGCCGGTGCCCTCGAGGTTTTCCACCGCGTCCCAGCGGCCGGTGGCGATCACGCCGTCGGTCAGGTCGCCCAGGCCACCGCTGAGCGGCGCGAAGTCCAGGCTGGTGTCGCCGCTGCCGGTGTAGGCCTTGTCCCAGTAGTTGAAGCTGCCCAGGTTGGCCTGGCCATAGCCGTTGGGCATGTCGTAGGCGGTGGGCGTCACCACCGTCTGGGCCGCGGCGGGCAGCGCGAGTTGAGCGGCCAGCGCCAGGGCGGCGGCATGGCAGGCCAGGGACGAACGCATGGACATGGTCGGATCCTTTGCAACCGTGGTCTGCCGCCCCCTTGACGGCAGATCCGTTGCTTCAGCCAACGCAGACTGCAGCGCCCGCCGGACACGCTTCACCCCCTTGAACGTGGGGGCGCTCCGCCTGTCCCGGCCCTTCAGGCCGGCGGCACGGCGCGCAGGTTGCCCGGTGCGTCGGCGCGCCACAGCGCATCCCGCCAGGCCCAGGCGATGGCCGCGGCCAGCAGCACGCCGGTGGCCAGCATCGCGTGGGCCGTCCAGGCATAGCCGATGCGCGGGATCAGCGCCCCGGCCAGCAGCAGGCCCAGCGGCAGCGGGTAGATGGCCAGCATGCGCGCACCCATGATGCGGCCGCGGAAGCGCTGGTCGGAGCCACGCAGCAGCAGCATCGACAGTGCCAGCATGCTGATGCTCTGCGCCGCGCCGGCCGCCGCCAGCAGCACCATCGCCAGCCCGGGCTGCCGCGCATGCACGAAGCCCAGCAGGCACAGGTACCACAGCCCGCAGCCCCACAGCATGGTGCGCGCCGGCCGCAGCCGGCCGCCCACCATGCCCATCAGCACCGATCCGGCCAGCGCGCCGCCGGCAAAGCTGGCCACCAGCCAGCCCAGGCCACGCTGGTCGAGATGGAACACGTCGCGCGCGATGTAGGGCATCAGCCCGCCGCTGAGCGGAAACGCCGTCAGGTTGACCAGCGCCGCCACCGCCATCGCCGCCAGCAGCACCGGCGTGTGCCAGATGTAGGCCAGGCCCTCGCGCAGCTCACGCCAGGGCGACGGCGGTGCCGCCGGCGCCTGGCCCGGCACTGGCGCCACCGGCAGGTGGCGGCCGCTGTCGGCGCGCAACGTCAGCAGCGCGCCGCCCAGGTGGATGGCGGTGATCGCCGCGTAGGCCACCACCATGCCGAAGGCGGCCACCACGCCGGCGCCCGCCAGCGCACCGGCCACCTTGGCCGAATCCATGCTGGTGCGCGAGATGCCCATGGCCGCCATCAGGTGCTGCGGCGGCACGGTGGCGCCCACCAGGGCGGTGCGCATGCCGATGTCCGACGGCCGCAGCAACCCGGCCACGCCGGCCACTGCCAGCACCGCGCCCGGGCTGAGCCGGCCGGTGGCCGCCAGCAGCAGGATCACGCCGGCCAGCGCGGCATAGGCGAAGCGCATGCTGGCCAGCACCCGGCGCAGGCCCAGCCGGTCGGCCAGCGTGCCCAGCAGCGGCGAGGCCAGCGTGCCGACGAACTGCAGCGCGCCGAAGGCGGTGAGCCACAGCACCGAGCCGGTCTGCACCAGCACATACCAGCCCAGGATCAGCGTCTCCATCTCCAGCGCCCAGGCGGTGCACAGGTCGGCCGGCCACTGGAAGCGGAAGCTGCGGGTCTGGAACGGTGCCAGGAAGGATGCGCGCGCCGGTGGCTGCCCGGAGGTGCCAAGAGCAGTGGCGATGGTGGTGTCTCCTCGTCAGGGCAGCGCATGGTGGCGCCGCCGCCACGTGGCCACCAGCACCTGAGCGACAGGCCCGGGCGGGGCAGCGCCCCCCCAGTTTCAGGGGAAGCACCCATGCGAACATGAACCCATGCCGCCGCCCGCCCGCACTGCCGACGCCGACGACTTGCCGCCCGCCTCCTGGGAAGCCGCCTACCCCGAGCTGAAGAAGATCGCCCGCGCCCGGCTGCATGCCGCCCAGCATGGCGCGCCCGGCCTCAGCACCACCGCCCTGGTGCACGAGAGCTTTCTGCGCCTGGCCGGCCGGGTCGATGCGCTGCAGTTCGACAGCCGCGGCCATTTCTATGCCTATGCCGCCCGGGTAATGCGCTCGGTGATCGTCGACCTGGTGCGTGCGCAGGCCGCCGACCGCCGCGGCGGCAGCGCCGCCCATGTGACGCTGGACACCGTGGTGGCCGACGGCCTGGCCGGCCCCGACGATGCCGAGGCCCTGCGCGTGGACGAGGCGTTGACCGCCCTGGCCACGGTGGAGCCGCGCCTGGCGCAGGTGGTGGAGATGCGCTACTTCGCCGGCATGAGCGATGACGAGATCGCCCAGGTGCTGGGCCTGACCGACCGCACCGTGCGGCGCGACTGGGACAAGGCCCGGCTGCTGCTGCGGTCCATGCTGGCCTGATGGCCTGATGGGCTGAGGGCCTGGTGTCCGTTCCCGCCCGCCGGGCCCGTTGGCCCCTGCAGCGATGACCGCCCTGCCCTGCCCGCCCGAACACTGGCCGGCCTTCTCGCGCCGGCTCGATGCCCTGCTGGCGCTGCCGGCCGAGGCCCGCGCGGCAGCCCTGGAGGCCCTGCCGGCCGACGAGGCTGTGCTGCGCCCCTGGCTGGCGGCGGTGCTGGCCCGGCAGGCCGATGCGCTGGCCGACGGCTACCTCACCGCGCCCCACCTGGCGCCGGCCGCCGATGCCACGCCCGCGCACCAGGCCGGCCAGCGCATCGGCCCCTGGCAACTGCAGCGCGAGCTGGGCCGGGGCGGCATGGGCGTGGTCTGGCTGGCCGAGCGGGCCGATGGCGCCTATGCCCGCCAGGTGGCGCTGAAGCTGCCCCACCTGCACCTGCTGGAGAACCTGAACGCCGCCGCCGTGCGTGGCCGCTTCGCCCGCGAGCGCGACATCCTGGCGGCGCTGGCCCATCCGCACATCGCGCGCTTCTACGACGCCGGCGTCACCGAAGACGGGCAGCCCTGGCTGGCGCTGGAGGCGGTGGACGGCCAGAACATCACCACCTGGTGCCAGCAGCGCCAGCTGCCGCTGGATGCGCGCCTGGCGCTGTTCGACCAGGTGGCCGACGCGGTGGCCCATGCCCACGGCCGCCTGGTGGCCCACCGCGACCTGAAGCCGGCCAACGTGCTGGTGACGGCCGACGGCCAGGTCAAGCTGCTGGACTTCGGCATCGCCAAGCTGCTGCAGGCCGGCGAGCGCGACAACCCGGCCGAGGACGCCGACAGCACCGTGCTCACCCGCGCCCAGGGCGTGCTGGCCACGCCGCAGTACGCCGCACCGGAGCAACTGGCCGGCGGCCCGGTGAGCGTGGCCACCGATGTCTATGCGCTGGGGCTGATGCTGTTCGAGCTGCTGACCGACCAGCCGGCGTTCACCGGAACGCGGCGGGACGCCACGCTGGACGAACCGCCGCAGCCCTCCCGCGTGGCTGCCACGCCGGCGCTGCGCCGGGCGCTGGCGGGCGACCTGGACGCCATCGTCACCCAGGCGCTGCAGACAGCGCCCGAGGCGCGCTACGCGTCGGTGGCGGCCCTGGCCGACGACCTGCGCCGCCACCGCCAGCACCTGCCGGTGCGCGCCCGCCGGCTGGGTGCCGGCCAGCGGTTGGCGCGCTTCGTGCGCCGCCACCGGCTGCCGGTGGCGCTGGGCAGCGCACTGACGCTGGCGCTGGTGGCCGGCGTGGCCGGCGTGCTGTGGCAGGCCCAGGAGGCCCGCGCCCAGGCCCGCCGTGCCGAAGCGGTGAAGGACTTCCTGCTCGGCGTCTTCAGCGCGGCCGACCCACGCCTGGCGGGCGGCAAACCCAACGGCCAGACCACCGCCAAGACCCTGCTCGACCGCAGCGCCGCCCGCATCGACGCGCAGTTCGCCGATGACCCGGACCTGCGCATCGAGCTGCTGCGCACCGCCGCCGATGTCTACCGCGAGCTGGGCGAGGACGACGCCTACGAGGCGCTGCAGCAGCGCCAGCTGGCCCTGGTGCTGCAGCGCCACGGCCCATTGCACGACAACGTGCTGAACGGCCAGCTGGAGGCCGCCACCCGGGCCTACCTGCGTGGCAGCCTGGCCGACTGCCGCCGCCTGCTGGCCGACGCCGACGACAGCATTCGCCGCGCCGGCCGCGACACCGACCCGCTGCGCGCCCACTGGTGGATGACCCGCGGCATCTGCCTGCGTGACCAGGCCGACCAGGCGGCCGCCCGGGTGGAAGCGCTGCAGCAGGCGCAGGCCCTGTTTGCGCAGCTGGAGCCCGGCCAGCGCGGCAACGTCACCGCGCTGATGGAACTGGCCACCGAGCACAGCACCCAGGGCCGCCATGCCGTGGCGATCACGCTGAACCGGCAGGCCGTGGCCATGGCCGAAGCCCTGCCCCGGCGAAACGAGGCCGAGTTGCAGACCCTGTACGGCAACCTGGGCCTGGCGCTGCAGCAGCAGGGCGACCTGGACGCCGCTGCTGCCGCATTGGGGCAGGCCGCCGACATCGCCGAGCTCACCAGCGGCGCCGACTTCAGCACGGCCTGGGTGCCGCGCAGCCGGCATGCCCGCACGCTGCACCTGGCCGGCCAGCGGGCGCCGGCCCAGGCGCAGTTCCAGCGCCTGCTGGCGCAGATCGCCCGGCAGCCGGATGGACCCGATGCCAACATCGTGCGCGAGGACGCCGGCGAACGCCTGGCCGCCGAAGGCCGCCCGGCCGACGGCCTGCCGCTGCTGCAGCAGGCGCTGGCCGCCTACCAGCGAAGTGCGCAGTTCGAATTCGACCAGCGCCGGGTGCAGCGCCACCTGGGCGACGCCCAGGCCCGCCTGGGCCGGCAGGCCGAGGCGCTGGCCACGCTGCAGGCCGCGCTGGCGGCCTACGAGGCCGCCGACGCGCCCCAGCGCCAGCCCACGGCCGCCTGCCGCGAGCGCCTGGGCCGGCTGCTGCTGGACATGGGCCGCACCGAGGCGGCACGGGTGCAGCTGCAGCGGGTGGTGGACGAGGCGGCCGTCAAGACCTGGAGCCATGTGGCCCTGGCCCAGGCCGGGCTGGCGCGGGCGGCACTGGCCCGCGGCGCGCTGGCCGAGGCGCAGGCATTCAGCCAGCAGGCCCTGGCCACCTGGGATGCGCTGACCGGCTTCCGCGACGTGCGCATGCAGGCCTACCTGTGGCGGGTGCGCGCGGCGGTGCTGGCCGCGGCGGGCGATGCAGCCGGCGCCCAGGCCCTGCGCGACCGCGCGCTGGCCGCCGCCCGCCGCACCGACGCGCCGGACAGCCCCACCATCACCCAGCCGCTGGCCCTGCTCCTGTGACGCGGGCGGCCGCTGGGCCCGTCGCTCTAGAAACCGCGGTCGGGCGCAAGGCACACTTGCGGGTTTTCCCGAGCCTGCTGCCGAGCTGTCCGCGATGCGCCCCACCCTGGTCTTTTCCCATGCCAACGGCTTTCCGGCCGGCACCTACCGCCAGCTGTTCGCCCTCTGGCGGGCGGCGGGCTGGCGGGTGCTGGCGGTCGAGCAGTTCGGCCATGACCCGGCCTACCCGGTCACCAGCAACTGGCCGCGGCTGCGCGACCAGCTGATCGACTTCATCGACGCCCAGGCGCCGCAGGGCGCCCACCTGGTGGGCCATTCGCTGGGCGGGCTGCTGAGCCTGCTGGCGGCCAGCCGCCGGCCCGACCTGGCCCGCAGCCTGGTGATGCTGGACTCGCCGGTGTTCACCGGCTGGCGCAGCCACACGGTGCAGGTGCTCAAGCGCAGCCGGCTGATCCAGCGGCTGGGCCCGGGCAAGGTGTCGGCCACCCGGCGCCATGCCTGGCCCACCCGCCAGGCGGCGCTGGACCACTTCGCCGCCAAGCCCAAGTTCGCCCGCTGGGCACCCGGCGTGCTGGCCGACTACATCGCCTGCGGCACCCACCGGGAGGGCGGCGAGATGGTGCTCAGCTTCACCCGCGAGGTGGAGACGCGCATCTACAACACCCTGCCCCACCACCTGGGCCGGGTGCTGCAGCGCCATCCGTTGCGCTGCCCGGTGGGCTTCATCGCCGGCACCCGGTCGACCGAGATCCGCCAGGGCGGCATCGAAGGCGCGCGCCGCCTGGCCGGCGACGACCTGGTGTGGCTGGAAGGCAGCCACCTCTATCCGATGGAGAAGCCGCAGCAGACGGCCGAGGCGGTGCTGGACCTGCTGGCGCGGCTGCAGGCGACAGCGGCGCCAGGCGCCTGAGCGGGCCAGCGGCGCTGGCTGTGGCGACGCAGCATCGCACGCAAGCCCGGGTGTGCCAGCCAGGGTGCCTCGGGTATAACGGGCCGATTTGCCCTTCCCAGCCCCCGCCATGCAACCCACCCTCCAGACTTTGCTCGCCACCGGCGCCGACACCGCACCGGCGATCTCGGCCCCGTCGCGCAGCCCGCTGTCCTTCGGCGCCCTGCGCAGCTTGATCGCCGACACCCTGGCCACCCTCAACGGCCTGGGCATCGGCCGCAACGACCGCGTCGCCATCGTGCTGGCCAACGGGCCGGAGATGGCCACCTGCTTCATGGCCTGCGCCAGCGGCGTGGCCAGCGCGCCGCTGAACCCGGCCTACCGCGCCGACGAGTTCGAGTTCTACCTGGCCGACCTGAACGCGAAGGCGTTGATCGTGGAGCGCGACAGCACCTCGCCCGCCATCGCGGTGGCACAGAAGCTGGGTGTGCGCCTGATCGACCTGGTGGTGGCCGACGGCGCGCCGGCCGGCCAGTTCAGCCTGCAGCCGCGTGACGGCGCCGGCGGCACCGCCGCCGCGACCTCCACAACAGCAGGTGGCTACGCCGAGCCGGGCGACGTGTCGATGGTGCTGCACACCTCGGGCACCACCTCGCGGCCCAAGATCGTGCCGCTGTCCCAGGGCAACCTGGCGGCCAGCGCCACCCACATCAAGCGCACGCTGCAGTTCAGCGCCACCGACTGCGGCCTGAACATCATGCCGCTGTTCCACATCCACGGCCTGATCGCCGGCGTGCTGTCGCCGCTGGCTGCCGGCTCGCAGGTGTTCTGCACGCCGGGCTTCAACGCGCTGAAGTTCTTCGGCTGGATGGACGAGGCCAAGCCCACCTGGTACACCGCCGTGCCCACCATGCACCAGGCCATCGTCGGCCGCGCCAGCAAGAATCTGGATGTGATCGCGCGGCACCCGCTGCGCTTCCTGCGCTCCTCGTCCAGCTCGATGCCGCCGCAGGTCATCGCCGAACTGGAGGCGGTGTTCAAGGCGCCGCTGATCGAGAGCTACGGCATGACCGAGGCCACCCACCAGATGGCCAGCAACCCGCTGCCGCCGGCGGTGCGCAAGCCCGGCACGGTGGGCGTGGCCGCCGGCCCCGAAGTGGCCATCATGGCCGAGGACGGCAGCCTGTTGCCGCGCGGCGACACCGGCGAGATCGTCATCCGCGGCCCCAACGTCACCGCCGGCTACGAGGCCAATGCCAAGGCCAATGCCGAGGGCTTCCGCGACGGCTGGTTCCGCACCGGCGACCAGGGCGTGATGGATGCCGACGGCTACATCAGCATCACCGGCCGGCTCAAGGAGATCATCAACCGCGGCGGCGAGAAGGTCAGCCCGCGCGAGGTCGACGAGATCCTGATGGACCACGCCGCCGTGGCCCAGGTGGTGTGCTTCGGCATGCCCCACCCCAAGCTGGGGGAGGAAGTGGCCGCCGTGGTGGTGCTGCGCGAAGGCCAGACCACCACCGAGCGCGAGCTGCAGCAGTTCGTGGCCGGCCGTGCGGCCGACTACAAGGTGCCCAAGAAGATCCTGTTCATGGACGAGATCCCCAAGGGCGCCACCGGCAAGCTGCAGCGCATCGGCTTGGCGCAGAAGCTGGGCTTGGGCTGACTTTTCCGCGCTGTCGATTCAGGTTTCCCTGAATCACTTGTTGCGCGGATCTGAATTGACCGTTGCCGCCGGTCTTCCTACATTCAGATGACAAGGCCGCTTCGGCGGCTTTTCTTTGGCCTGAACTTTCCGAGGAGCACCCCTTGAAGCTGTTGACCCGCCTGGCCTGCTCGGCCGCTGCCGCCCTCGCCCTGACCGCCGCGCCGCTGGCTGCCCTGGCCGCCTGGGAGCCCACCAAGCCGGTCGAGTTCGTGGTGCCTGCGGGCACTGGCGGCGGTGCCGACCAGATGGCCCGCTTCATCCAGGGCGTGGTGGCCAAGAACAAACTGATGAAGCAGCCGATCATCGTGGTCAACAAGAGCGGCGGCGCGGGTGCCGAGGGCTTCCTGGATGTCAAGGGCGACAAGGGCAACGGCCACAAGATCGTCATCACGCTGAGCAACCTGTTCACCACCCCGCTGGCCACCGGCGTGCCGTTCAACTGGCGTGACCTGACGCCGGTGCAGATGCTGGCGCTGGACCAGTTCGTGCTGTGGGTGAACGAGGAATCGCCCCACAAGACGGCCAAGGCCTACCTGGACGCGGTGAAGGCCGGCGCGCCCAACAGCTTCAAGATGGGAGGCACCGGCAGCAAGCAGGAGGACCAGATCATCACCGTGATGATCGAGAAGGCCGCCGGCAAGAAGATGACCTACATCCCGTACAAGGGGGGTGGCGACGTGGCGGTGCAGCTGGTGGGCAACCACGTGACCAGCACCGTCAACAACCCGATCGAGGCCGAGAGCCACTGGCGCGCCGGCAAGCTGCGCCCGCTGTGCGTGATGGACAAGGCGCCGATGCCCTACAAGACCAAGCTCACCGCCACCCAGAGCTGGGCCGACATCCCGACCTGCGCCTCGGCCGGCCTGCCGGTCGACTACGTGATGCTGCGCGGCATCTTCATGCCCCCGGGCGTGACGCCCGACCAGGTGGCGTTCTACACCGACCTGTTCAAGAAGGTGCGGGCGCTGCCCGAGTGGAAGGACTTCATGGACAAGGGCGCCTTCAACACCACCGCACTGTCCGGGCAGGAGTTCTTCGACTGGCTGGGCAAGAACGAGCAGATGCACCGCGTGCTGATGCGCGAAGCCGGCTTCCTGGCGCAGTAGTTTCCACGCACCCGCAGGCAGGCC
Source organism: Pseudaquabacterium pictum (assembly GCF_005403045.1). Lineage (GTDB taxonomy): Bacteria > Pseudomonadota > Gammaproteobacteria > Burkholderiales > Burkholderiaceae_C > Pseudaquabacterium > Pseudaquabacterium pictum. The sequence goes on along the minus strand of NZ_BJCL01000003.1, from coordinate 139,818 downwards.
CCCGATGAGCGACGACGACCGCGAAGACCGATCCACCGCCGTGCGCACCCAGGGCCCCGAGCTCGCGGTGGCCGGTTTCCTGTTCGCCATCGCACTGCTGGTGATCACCGACAGCCTGCGGGTGGGCATCGGCTGGGCCGATGACGGTCCGCGCGCCGGCTATTTCCCGTTCTACATCGGTCTGCTGCTGGCGGCTTCCAGCGGCTGGGTGGTGCTGGGCACGCTGCGCCGCTGGTCGGCCGACACCGAGGAGTTCGCCACCCGCAAGCAGGTGGGGCTGGTGCTGTCGGTGCTGGTGCCGATGGTGATCTACGTGGCGCTGATCTTCGCCATCGGCATCTACATCGCCTCGGCGCTGCTGATCGGCTACTTCATGTTCCGCCACGGCAAGTACAAGGCCGTGGTGGCGCTGCCGGTGGCCATCGGCGTGCCGCTGTTCTTCTTCGCGGTGTTCGAGAAGTGGTTCCTGGTGCCCCTGCCCAAGGGTCCGATCGAGCAGCTGCTCGGGCTGTGACGGAGCCGGACCATGGAAGAACTCGGCAACCTCGCGCACGGCTTCAACATCGCCCTCACGCTGCCCAACGTGGGCTTCATGTTCGTCGGCATCATCCTGGGCGTGCTGATCGGCGTGCTGCCCGGCCTGGGCGGCGCCAACGGCATCGCCATCCTGCTGCCGCTGACCTTCAGCATGAATCCCACCTCGGCGATCATCATGCTGAGCTGCATCTACTGGGGTGCGCTGTTCGGCGGGGCGATCACCTCGATCCTGTTCAACATCCCCGGTGAGCCCTGGAGCGTGGCCACCACGTTTGACGGTTATCCGATGGCCCAGCAGGGCAAGGCGGCGCAGGCGCTCACGGCCGCCTTCACCAGCAGCTTCGTCGGCGCGCTGTTCGCGGTGCTCTTGATCACCTTCCTGGCGCCGCTGCTGGCGAAGTTCGCGCTGAAGTTCGGCCCGGCCGAGTTCTTCGCGGTGCAGTTGCTCACCTTCGCCAGCTTCGTGGGCATGAGCAAGGAGCCGCCAGCCAAGACCCTGGCCGCGATGATGCTGGGCTTCGCCCTGGCCGCCGTGGGCATGGACACCGTCACCGGCACGCTGCGCATGACCTACGACCAGCCGGTGCTGCTCAAGGGTTTCGACTTCCTGATCGCGGTGATCGGCCTGTTCGGCATCGGCGAGATCCTGCTGACGATGGAAGAGGGTCTGGCCTTCAAGGGCAAGAGCGCACGCATCAGCAGCCGCGCGGTGTGGAACACCTGGACCGAGATCTTCAAATACTGGAAGACGTTCCTGCGCAGCACGGCCATCGGCTGCTGGATGGGCATCACGCCGGGCGGCGCCACACCCGCGTCCTTCATGAGCTACGGCATGGCCCGGCGCATGGCCAAGCACCCCGAGCGTTTCGGCAAGGGCGACATCCAGGGCGTGATCGCGCCCGAGACGGCGGCGCACGCCGCCGGCACCAGCGCCCTGCTGCCGATGTTGACGCTCGGCATCCCCGGCAGCCCCACCGCAGCGGTGCTGCTGGGCGGCCTGCTGATCTGGGGCCTGCAGCCCGGGCCGATGCTGTTCGTCGAGCAGAAGGACTTCGTCTGGGGCCTGATCGCCAGCATGTACCTGGGCAACATCGTCGGCCTGATCGTGGTGCTGACCACCGTGCCCTGGTGGGCGGCCATCCTGCGCATCCCGTTCAGCGTGATCGCGCCGGTGATCATCGTCATCTGCGCCATCGGCGCCTACACCGTGCACAGCTCGATGTTCGACGTGGTGCTGATGCTGGTGTTCGGTGTGCTGGGCTACCTGTTCAAGAAGCTGAAGTACCCGCTGGCGCCGCTGGTGCTGGCCCTGGTGCTGGGCGACATGGCCGAGGCCAGCTTCCGCCAGGCCATGCTGCTGAGCCAGGGCAGCCTGGCCATCTTCTGGTCGAATCCGCTGGTCGGCAGCATCGTGGCCCTGGCGCTGGTGATGCTGCTGTGGCCTCTGTGGGGCCTGGTCAAGCGCGGCGTGGCGCAGCGCGAGGGCGGCGCCTTCGGCGAAGTGAAGTGATGCGAGACTGATGCGATGAAGTTTGCAGTGGTGGGCGCCGGCGCGATCGGCGGGTATCTGGGGGCCAGGCTGGCCATCGCGGGGGAAGAGGTCACCTTCATCGCCCGCAACCGCAACCTGGCGGCGATCAACGCCAACGGCTTCAAGCTGATCGAGGAAGACGGCACCGAGCAGCACACCCGCGCGGTGCGCGCGGTGCAGTCCATGGCCGATGCCGGCCCGCAGGATGTGGTGCTGCTGACGGTCAAGGCCCACCAGGTCATCGACCTGTTGCCCGGTCTGCGCGACCTGTTCGGCCCGCAGACCCTGCTGGTGACGATGATCAACGGCATCCCCTGGTGGTATTTCCAGGGCCTGGCCGGCCCGCACCAGGGCCGCGGCCTGGAGTCGGTGGACCCGGGCGGCCAGCTGGCCGCGGCCATCGAGCCCGAGCGCATCATCGGCAGCATCGTCTACCCGGCCGCCGAGCTGCTGGAACCCGGCGTGGTGAAGGTGGTGGAAGGCAACCGCTTCACCATCGGCGAGCTCACCGGCGAGCGCACCGAGCGCATCGACGCGCTCAGCCAGGCGCTGATCCGCGCCGGCTTCAAGGCGCCGGTCAGCAAGGACATCCGCAGCGAGCTGTGGGTCAAGCTGTGGGGCAACCTGAGCTTCAACCCGATCAGCGCGCTGACCCATGCCACGCTGGAAGACATCTGCCGCTTCCCGGCCAGCCGCGCGCTGGCCGCCGGCATGATGGCCGAGGCCCAGAAGGTGGCCGAAGCCCTGGGCGTGCGCTTCCGCATCAGCCTGGAGCAGCGCATCGCCGGTGCCGAGGCCGTGGGCGCCCACAAGACCAGCATGCTGCAGGACGTGGAGGCCGGCCGCGCCCCCGAGATCGCCGCCTTGGTGGGCGCCGTGGTCGAGCTGGGCCAGATCACCGGCGTGCCCACGCCGCAGATCGGGGCGATCTACGGCGCCATGCAGCTGCTGGCGCACACGCTGGCGCAGCAGAAGGCCAAGGTGGGCTTGACGCCGGCCTGACCGGCGTCGCGCCTCAGCCGTAGGTGTTGGCCAGCGTGCCGATGCCTTCGACCACCACCTGCACCTCGGTGCCCGGCTTCATCGGCATCGCGCCCAATGAGGTGCCGCACAGGATCACGTCACCCGGCTGCAGGGTGATGTCCTGCGAGATGCGGTGCACCAGCTCGGCGGGGCTGAAGAACATGTCGGCCAGGGCGTAGTTCTGGCGCTCGCGGCCACCCACCAGGGTGCGCAGGCTGGCGGCCGATGGGTCGAAGTCCGTCTGGATCACCGGGCCCAGCGGGCAGAAGCCGGGCATGCCCTTGGCGCGGGTCCACTGCGGGAAGCTGGGATCGCGGTTCAGCAGCTCCAGCGCGGTCACGTCGTTGGCCAGGGTGTAGCCGAAGATGTGGGCCGGCGCATCGGCCAGCGACACGGCCTGGGCCGTGCGGCCGATCACCACCGCCAGTTCACCCTCGTACAGCACGCGGCCGTCGTAGGCGGCGGGCACCGGGATGGCCCTGCCGTGGGCGTTCAGGCTGCCGATGGCCTTGACGAAGTACAGCGGGTCGGCGGGCGTGGCCCAGCCGTTCTTCTCGGCGGCGGCGCGGAAGTTGTTCCACAGGCCCAGCATCTGCCCCGGCTGGCAGGGCGGCAGCCACTGGCAGTCGGCCACCGGCAGCATCTGGCCGGTGGGCTCGGGCTGGTCGAACAGGTTGCCGCGGTGCACCTGCACCTGGTCGCCGGCCAGGCGGCCGAAGCCGGTGGCGCCGGCATGGCTGAATCGCATCCACTGCATCGGGTTGTCCGTCGCGAAGTCTGAGGAGGTGCCGATCTTGCCTGCGCACGGCCGCCCGGCCCATGCTGGGATGCCCGCAGCCACCCCTCGCCTATAATCGCGCTTTACCACCAGAGCATTCCTGAGTCCTGCCGATCACGCGTCGGTGGCGTACCGCCGGGTGCTGCACGACATGACCAAGTACGTCTTCGTCACCGGCGGTGTGGTGTCCTCTCTCGGCAAGGGCATCGCGTCGGCCTCGCTGGCGGCGATCCTCGAATCGCGCGGCCTCAAGGTCACCCTGATCAAGCTGGACCCCTACCTCAACGTCGATCCGGGCACGATGAGCCCGTTTCAGCACGGTGAGGTGTTCGTCACCGACGACGGCGCGGAAACCGACCTCGATCTCGGCCACTACGAGCGCTTCATCACCACACGGATGAAGCGCAGCAACAACTTCACCTCGGGCCAGATCTACAAGAGCGTGCTCGAGAAGGAGCGCCGCGGCGACTACCTCGGCAAGACGGTGCAGGTGATCCCGCACGTCACCAACGAGATCCAGGAGTTCATCAAGCGCGGCGCGGTCGATGTCGATGTGGCCATCGTCGAGATCGGCGGCACCGTCGGCGACATCGAGAGCCTGCCCTTCCTGGAAGCGGTGCGCCAGATGAGCCTGAAGCTCGGCCCCACGAACACCGCCTTCGTGCACCTGACCTATGTGCCGTGGATCGCTGCCGCTGGCGAGCTCAAGACCAAGCCCACCCAGCACACGGTGCAGAAGCTGCGCGAGATCGGCATCCAGCCCGATGTGCTGCTGTGCCGTGCCGACCGCGAGGTGCCGGCCGACGAGCGCGAGAAGATCAGCCTGTTCACCAACGTGGTGCCGCACGGCGTGATCAGCATGTGGGACGTGGACACCATCTACAAGGTGCCGCGCCTGCTGCATGAGCAGGGCCTGGACGAGCAGATCTGCATGAAGCTGCAGATGCTGACCAAGGCCGCCAACCTCAACCGCTGGGACCGCCTGGTGCACGAGGTGGCCCACCCGCTGCACGAGGTGACCATCGCCATGTGCGGCAAGTACACCGATCTGTCGGACTCGTACAAGAGCCTGAACGAGGCGCTGCGCCATGCCGGCATCCACCAGCATGCCCGCGTGCGCATCGAGTACGTCGATGCCGAGACGCTGACGCCCGCCACCGCCGACAGCCTGGCCCAGTACGACGCCATCCTGGTGCCCGGCGGCTTCGGCAAGCGCGGCATCGAGGGCAAGATCATCGCTGCCCGGTACGCCCGCGAGCACAAGCTGCCCTACCTGGGCATCTGCCTGGGCATGCAGGTGGCCACCATCGAGTTCGCCCGCCATGTGGCCGGCCTGGCCGGCGCCAACAGCACCGAGTTCGAGCCCGAATCGCCGCACCCGGTGATCGCGCTGATCGACGAGTGGCAGGACCGCGACGGCAGCATCCAGAAGCGCGATGCCCACAGCGACCTGGGCGGCACGATGCGCCTGGGCGCGCAGAGCAGCGATGTGAAGCCTGGCACCCTGGCCCACCAGATCTACGGCCCGGTCGTGACCGAGCGGCACCGCCACCGCTACGAGGCCAACGAGAAGTACCTGGACCAGCTGCAGCAGGCCGGCCTGGTGATCTCGGCCATCACCCAGCGCGAGAAGCTCACCGAGATGGTCGAACTGCCGCAGGCCCAGCACCCCTGGTTCGTCGGCGTGCAGTTCCACCCCGAGTTCAAGAGCACGCCCTGGGACGGCCACCCGCTGTTCATCAGCTTCATCGCCGCCGCCCTGGCGCACCGCGCCGCCCCGGCCTTGGCCGCCTGACCGGAACGCTCCCATGCAACTCTGCGGCTTCGACATCGGCCTCGACCGGCCCTTCTTCCTGATCGCCGGCACCTGCTCCATCGAGAGCCTGCAGATGTCGCTGGACGTCGCCGGCACGCTGAAGGAGGCCTGCACCGCGCTGGGCATCCCGCTGGTCTACAAGGGCTCGTTCGACAAGGCCAACCGGTCATCCGGCACCAGCCAGCGGGGTGTGGGCATCGATGCCGGTCTGAAGATCCTCGACGAGGTGCGCCGGCAGACCGGCCTGCCTGTCCTCACCGATGTGCACGACGAGGCCCAGGTGCCGGCGGTGGCGGCCGTGGTCGATGTGCTGCAGACGCCGGCCTTCCTGTGCCGCCAGACCGATTTCATCCGCGCCGTGGCCCAGTCGGGCAAGCCGGTGAACATCAAGAAGGGCCAGTTCCTCGCCCCCTGGGACATGAAGAACGTGATCGACAAGGCCCGTGCCGCCGCGCGCGAGGTCGGCCTGTCGGAAGACCGCTTCCTGGCCTGCGAGCGCGGCGTCAGCTTCGGCTACAACAACCTGGTGGCCGACATGAGCAGCCTGGCCGAAATGCGCAAGTCAGGCGCACCGGTGGTCTTCGACGTCACCCACTCGGTGCAGAAGCCCGGTGGCCTGGGTGGCTCCAGCGGCGGTGCCCGCGAGATGGTGCCGGTGCTGGCGCGTGCCGGCGTGGGCGCCGGGGTGTCGGGCCTGTTCATGGAAACCCATCCTGACCCGGTCAAGGCCTGGTCCGACGGGCCCAACGCCGTGCCGCTGAAGCACATGCGCGCGCTGCTGGCGCAGCTGGTGGCGCTGGACCGGGTGGTCAAGGCGCAGCCCCTGCTCGAGAACGACTTCAGCTGCTGAACCCGAGGACCCTGCCATGCCCTGCGCCTACGTCATCGTCGACATGAAGATCAGCGACCCGGCGCAGTACCAGGGCTACATGGCCGCCGCGCCGGCGGCGGTGAAGGCCTTCGGCGGCGAGTACCTGGTGCGTGGCGGCCGGCATGTGGTGATGGAAGGCCAGTGGCAGCCCGCGCGCATCGCGATGCTGCGCTTCCCCAGCCTGGAAGCGGCGCAGGCCTTCTACGACGCCGAGCAGTACCGCGCCGCCCGGGCCCTGCGTGCCGGCGCCACCGAATTCTTCAACATGGTCGTGGTCGAGGGCGTGGACGCGCCGGTCTGACCACCCTGCCCCTTTTCACAACTCCAAAGGACTCCCCATGAGCGCCATCGTCGACATCGTCGGACGCGAGATCCTCGACAGCCGAGGCAACCCCACCGTCGAATGCGACGTGCTGCTGGAGAGCGGCACCATGGGCCGCGCCGCGGTGCCCAGTGGCGCGTCCACGGGCAGCCGCGAGGCCATCGAGCTGCGTGACGGCGACAAGGGCCGCTACCTGGGCAAGGGCGTGCTGAAGGCGGTGGAGCATGTCAACACCGAGATCAGCGAGGCCGTGCTGGGCCTGGACGCCAGCGAGCAGGCCTTCCTCGACAAGACCCTGATCGACCTGGACGGCACCGAGAACAAGAGCCGCCTGGGCGCCAATGCGACGCTGGCCGTCAGCATGGCCGTGGCCCGCGCCGCGGCCGAGGAATCGGGCCTGCCGCTGTACCGCTACTTCGGCGGCTCGGGCGGCATGAGCCTGCCGGTGCCGATGATGAACGTGGTCAACGGCGGCGCGCATGCCAACAACAGCCTCGATCTGCAGGAGCTGATGATCATCCCGGTGGGCGCGCCCAGCTTCCGCGAGGCCCTGCGCTGGGGCGCCGAGACCTTCCACGCGCTGAAGAAGATCCTGCATGACCAGGGCATCAGCACCGCCGTGGGCGACGAAGGCGGCTTTGCGCCCAACGTGGCCAGCCATGAGGCGGCCATCCAGATGATCCTGCAGGCCATCGAGCAGGCCGGCTACACGCCCGGCACGCAGATCGCCCTGGGCCTGGACTGCGCGGCCAGCGAGTTCTACCACGGTGGCCAGTACGTGCTGGAAGGCGAAGGCGGCCTGAAGCTCAGCGCCGAGGCCTGGACCGACATGCTGGCCAGCTGGGTCGACAAGTACCCGATCATCAGCATCGAAGACGGCATGCACGAAGGCGACTGGGCCGGCTGGAAGCACCTGACCGAGCGCCTCGGCCAGAAGGTGCAGCTGGTGGGCGACGACCTGTTCGTCACCAACACCAAGATCCTCAAGCGCGGCATCGACGAGCGCATCGCCAACTCCATCCTCATCAAGATCAACCAGATCGGCACGCTCACCGAGACCTTCGCCGCCATCGAGATGGCCAAGCGCGCCGGCTACACCGCCGTCATCAGCCACCGCTCGGGCGAGACGGAAGACAGCACCATCGCCGACATCGCCGTGGGCACCAATGCCGGGCAGATCAAGACCGGCAGCCTGAGCCGCAGCGACCGCATGGTCAAGTACAACCAGCTGCTGCGCATCGAGGAAGACCTGGGCGACATCGCCACCTACCCCGGCCGCGCCGCGTTCTACAACCTGCGCTGAAGCCAACCGCCGCGCCGCCATGCGCTTCGTCACCATCGCCCTGCTGCTGCTGCTGGCTGCCGTGCAGGCCGAACTGTGGCTGGGCGATGGCGGCATCCCGGCGGTCCTGCGCCAGCAGGCGAAGCTGGACGCCAAGCTGCAGGCCAATGCCGAGCTGATGCGCGCCAACCAGCGCCTGGCGGCCGAGGTCGACGACCTGCGCCAGGGCCTGGAGATGGTGGAAGAGCGCGCCCGCAGCGATCTGGGCATGGTCAAGCCCGACGAGATCCTGGTGCAGTACGCACCGCGCCGGTGACCGAGCTCCTGGCGGCCACCGCGCCGCTGATGGCACCGGCCTTCACCATCGCCGGCACGGCCGTCAGCTGGCTCGAAGGCCTGGCCCTGGTGCTGGCAGTGTGGATGGTGCTGTGCAACCTGCGGGTGCACCCGCTGGCCTGGCCGCTGGCCATGGCCAGCTCGGCGATGTACGGCGTGCTGTTCCTGCACAGCAAGCTGTACGGCGAGGCCGGTCTGCAGCTGCTGTTCTTCGTGCTGGCCGCCTGGGGCTGGTGGCAGTGGCTGCGCGGCACCGAGGCCGCCGGCCAGCCGCTGCAGGTGCGCGCCCTGCCCGGCCGGCAGCGGCTGCAGGTGCTGCTGCTGACGCTGGCCGCCTGGCCGCTGCTGGGCCTGCTGCTGCAGCGGCTGACCGACAGCGACGTGCCCTTCCTCGACGCACTGCCCACCGTGGGCAGCATTGCCGGGCAGATCCTGTTGGCCCGCAAGCGGCTGGACAACTGGCCGGTGTGGCTGGCCGTCAACTTGGTCAGCGTGCTGCTGTTCAGCGTCAAGGGCCTGTGGCTGACGGCGGCGCTGTATGCGCTGTTCGCGGTGCTGTCGGTGATCGGCTGGCGTGCCTGGACCACACTGGCGCGCGCAGAGCCGGCCCATGGCTGAGGCAACGCTGCGCATCGCCATCGTCGGTGCCGAAAGCACCGGCAAGACAGCCCTGGCCCAGGCCCTGGCCGAACGCCTGACCACACTGACCGGCCTGCGCTGCACCTGGGTGGGCGAACACCTGCGCGCCTGGTGCGATGCGCATGGCCGCACGCCGCAGCCTGACGAGCAGCCCGCCATCGCCGCGCAGCAGCAGGCCCTGATCGACGCCGCGGCGCAGACCCACGACGTCGTGGTCTGCGACACCACGCCGTTGATGACCGCTGTCTACAGCGACTGGCTGTTCAACGACCAGCGCCTGCATGCCGACGCCGTGGCCTGGCAGCGCCAGTGCCAGATCACGCTGCTGACGGCGCTGGACATCGCCTGGAAGCCCGACGGCTTGCAGCGCGACGGCCCGCAGGTGCGGGTGCCGGTCGACAACCGCGTGCGCAGCCTGCTGATCCAGAACGGCCTGCCCTGGGCCCTGGTGGCCGGCCAGGGCGCGGCACGTCTGGAATCGGCCGTGGATGCGGTGGCACCGCTGCTGCGCCAGCGCCGCGGGCCGGCGGCCGGCCTGTTCAGCCGTCTGGCAGACAGGGATGCCAGCCAGCCCGACTGGCGCTGGACCTGCGACAACTGTGACGCGCCCGATTGCGAACATGCGCTGATGCGCCTGCGCGGATGAACACAAGCGGCCCGCACCTCTAGACAGACCTCCAAAATCCGGGCTAGAATCTTGTGCTTTACACGAACGGGGTCGTTAGCTCAGTCGGTAGAGCAGCGGACTTTTAATCCGTTGGTCGCGTGTTCGAGTCACGCACGACCCACCAGTGTTGAAAGTCAGGTGAGACCGGTCCGGTTCACACAGTTTCAGGGCTCTTAGCTCAGTTGGTAGAGCAGCGGACTCTTAATCCGTTGGTCGAGTGTTCGAGTCACTCAGGGCCCACCAACAAAACAAGCCCCTGGCGATGCAGATCGCCAGGGGCTTTGTCTTTGGGGCGCCGCCGCGCCCTGGAGCCATCGGCCTACTTCTTGACCAGCGGGCACACGCTCCTGGACAGCGGGAGGAAGGCCTGCTCGGCCGGGATCGTGGCCTTGAGCTTGTAGTAGTCCCAGGGGTAGTTGGACTCGCTGGGCTTCTTCACCTCGTACACATACATGTCGCGGATCAGCCGGCCGTCCTCGCGGATCTTGCCGTTCTTGGTCATGAAGTCGTTGACCGGCGTGGCCTTCATCTTGGCCATCACCGTGGTGGTGTCGTCGGTGCCGGTGGCGGCCACCGCCTTCAGGTAGTGGGTGATGCCGGAGTAGATGCCAGCCTGGGCCATGTTGGGCATGCGCTTGTGCTGCTCGAAGAAGCGCCGGCTCCACTTGCGTGCCTCGTCGCTGCTGTCCCAGTAGAACGCTTCGGTCAGCAGCATGCCCTGCGCCACCGGCAGGCCCATCGAGTGGATGTCGTTGATGAACACCAGCAGCGCGGCCAGGCGCTGGTTCTTGGTGATGCCGAACTCGTTGGCGGCCTTGATGCTGTTGATCATGTCGCCGCCCGCGTTGGCCAGGCCCACGATCTTGGCCTTGGACGACTGCGCCTGCAGCAGGAAGGACGAGAAGTCCGCGGCATTGAGCGGATGCCGGACCGAGCCGATCACCTTGCCGCCCTCGGCCTTGATGACCTCGGTGGTGTCCTTCTCCAGGTTGGTGCCGAAAGCGTAGTCGGCGGTCAGGAAGAACCAGCTGTCGCCGCCCGACTTCACCACCCCGCGGCCGGTGCCGGCGGCCAGCGCGTAGGTGTCATAGGTCCAGTGCACGCTGATGGCCGAGCAGTCCTCGTTGCTCAGGCGGCTGCTGGCAGCGCTGGGGAACAGCGCGATCTTGTTCTTCTGCTTGGCCACCTGCAGGGCTGCCAGCGCGGGCGCGGTGGCAGCCACGTCGCCCAGCATGTCGACCTTCTGGGTGTCGAACCATTCGCGCGCCTTGGCGGCGGTGATGTCGGCCTTGTTCTGGGTGTCGGCCACCACCAGTTCGATCGGCTTGCCCAGCACCTTGCCGCCGAAGTCGGCGATGGCCATCTTGGCGGCGATCACCGCGCCCGGGCCCACGATGTCGGCGTACACGCCGGACAGGTCGCTGAGCAGGCCGATCTTGACGATGCCGTCGGAGATCTTGTCCTGCGCCAGTGCACCGCCGGCGGCAACGACCAGGGCGGCGGCAGTGGCCAGGCGGGTCCAGCGTGCGGCACTGCGGGCTGCGACAGGCGTGGACGGGTGGTGGTGGATGTGCATGCGGTCTCCTCGCGTCAGGGTGGTGGCTTCCGCCTCTGGCCGGGCGGGCTGCGCAGGAGTCTAGGGTCAGCGCGGCCCGCCGGCCATGCGCCGTTGGCGAAGGGGAACTGTGGCCGCGGCATACCCTGGGGCAGACCCGAAGATCGACCCGCAGGCGACGTCGACCCGCAGCGTGCCGGTGTATCTTGCGCCTCGGGTTGCCGCCGGTGGCCCGTCCCATCCATCCCATGCCTGGAGTCAACCACCCCATGTTCTCGCACATCATGATCGGCACCAACAACCTCGAGGCCTCGAAGGCGTTCTACGACGCCGTGCTGGGCACGCTGGGCGTGGCGCCCGGTTTCGTCGACCGCCACCGCATCTTCTGGCGCACGCCGGCGGGCACCTTCTCGGTGTCGCTGCCGATCAACGGCCAGCCGGCCTCGGTGGGCAACGGCAGCACCTACGGCTTCGCCTGCCAGTCGGCCGAGCAGGTGGATGCCTGGCATGCTGCCGGCGTCGCCAACGGCGGCAGCACCTGCGAAGACCCGCCGGGCGTGCGCGAAGGTGCCGCCGGCAAGCTGTACCTGGCCTACCTGCGCGACCCCGACGGCAACAAGATCTGCGGCCTGTTCCGCATGCCCAAGGCTTGACGCAGCACCGGGCCCGCACGGGCCCGGCCGTCCGCCCACGGCAACGGCAACGGCAACGGCAACGGCAACGGGCGTGAACTATGCACGCGACCGCAGTCGCCGGCGTTTTTATTGATTTTTGCGATTTCAAGTTTTGAGCAGCACCTGTCGATAGACAGCGATGCGCTCATGCTCGCCCACCGATCTCCCAGGCAGCCCTGGCCGCCACCCAGCGCCTGATGGCCCGTGCAGACCGACGCGGCCGGACCCGGCCAACACGCTGTCCGGCCCGGCCACCGTGGCCGTCTGACCGAGCCGGCGGCCGTGCGCTTCAAGACCTACCGCTCGCCACTGGCGCTGGAATCGCGCGTCATGTTCGACGCCGCGGCGCTGGCGCTGGCCGCCGATCTGTCGGCGCCCGGGGTCGATCAGGTGCCTGCCGCCGGCGCCGATGGTGGCGACGCTGACGGCCCCCACCGCGCGGACGACACTGCCGCACTGGGCGCGGCGCTGGGAGTGAGCCCCGGCGCTGGCCCGCAGGTCGTCTTCGTGGCCGACGATGTGCCCAGCCTCGCGCAACTTCTCGGGCAACTGCCCGCAGGCCTGCAGGTCGTCGTCCTCGACAGCACCCGCGATGGCCTGCAGCAGATGGCCGATGCGCTGCGCGGCCAGCACGACGTCCGTGGTGTGCATCTGCTCACCCACGGCCACGCGGGCGGGCTGCAACTGGGCAGCACCGGCTTCGATCCGACCCGGTTGGACGCGCTGCAAGCCACGCTGCTGCGCGAGATCGGGACCCACCTGGCCAGCGGCGCCGACCTGCTGGTCTACGGCTGCAACTTCGGCGCCGGCGACCGCGGCAGCGCCGCTGTCGCCGCGCTGGCCATTGCGCTGGACGTGGACATTGCGGCGTCGAGCGACAGCACGGGCAGCAGCAGCCTCGGCGGCGACTGGGATCTGGAAGTGCGACACGGCGACGTGACCCTGCACGCGCTGAGCGCAGCCGATTGGGACAGCCTGCTGGGCACCCAGAGCGTGACGATGACCGAGGACAGCACCGCCGTGGGCACGGTGCCGGTTCTCCTGGGTGTGGCGCAACTGACCGTCGCCCCCAGCCACGGCACGGCCGTGGTGACCGTCGCAGGCGCCTACACCTACACGCCCGACCCCGACTACAACGGCACCGACAGTTTCACCGTCAAGGCCTACAACCTGCTGGGCATCCTGACCAGTTCGACCACCGTCCACATCACCGTGACGGCGGTGAACGACGCACCGGTCGGCAACCTGCTGGCCGCCCGCAGCGGTGCCGATGGCAGCGCCATCAGCATCGCCACGGCGGCGGGCTTCAGCGACGCCGATGGCGACACGCTCAGCTTCAGCGCCAGCGGGCTGCCGGCCGGGCTCGGCATCGACAGCAGCAGCGGCGTCATCAGCGGCACGCTGGCCGCCCAGGCCTCGGGGGGCGGCATGGCTGGCGTCCACGCGGTCACGGTGACGGCCAGCGACGGCCATGGCGGCAGCGCCAGCCGCAGCTTCAGCTTCACGGCCAGCAACCCGGGTCCGGTGGCCGTGGGCGACAGCGCGTCCACCGCGGAAGACACGTCCATCGGCGGCAACCTGCTGGCCAACGACAGCGACGACGACGCCCTCACCGCCAGCCTGGCCGTCGCGCCGGCACACGGCACCGTCACGCTGGCGGCCGATGGCGGCTACACCTACATCCCGGCCAACCACTACAACGGCAGCGACAGCTTCACCTACCGCGTCACCGATGCACAGGGCGCCTTCGGCCTGGCCACGGTGTCGATCACGGTCGCTGCGGTCAACGATGCGCCCACCACCACGGGCACGCTGGCCGCTGCGAGCGTGCTGACGGGCCAGGCCCTCGGCATCGCCACCGCCGGCGGGTTTGCCGATGTCGATGTCGCCAGCAACGGGCAATCGTTGGTCTACAGCGCCAGCGGCCTGCCGGCGGGTGTGACCATCCATGCCGGCACCGGCGTCGTCGCGGGCACGCCGCTGGTGGCGGGCAGCTACAGCGCCACCATCACCGCCACCGACAGCGCTGGCGCCAGCGCCAGCCAGCCGCTCAGCCTGCAGGTGACCGCGCCCAACCTGCCGCCGGTGGGACTGCCGCTGGCGGCCGTGGCAGCACAGGACGGCCAGGCGCTGAGCATCGACACTGGCAGCAGCTTCTCCGACCCGGATGGCGACCCGCTGAGCTTCAGCGCCAGCGGCCTGCCGGCGGGCCTGAGCATCCACGCCAGCACGGGCGCGATCAGCGGCGTGCTGGCGGCCAATGCCTCGGCCGGCGGCACGGCCGGCGTCTACGCCGTGACCGTGACCGCCAGCGATGGCAACGGCGGCATGGCCAGCCAGGTGCTGGTGCTGACCGCCACCAACCCCGCCCCCGACGCCACGGCCGACAGCGCCAGCGGAATGGAAGACACGGGCATCAGCGGCCATCTGCTGGCCAACGATGGCGACGACGACGCACTGACCGCCGCGCTGCTGACGCCAGCCTTGAACGGCACGGTGACCGTGGCCACCAACGGCGCCTACACCTACACGCCCAACGCCGACTTCAACGGCAGCGACACCTTCAGCTACACCGTCACCGACAGCCAGGGCGCCAGCGCCGTGGCAACGGTGACAGTGACGGTGACCGCCGCCAACGATGCGCCCACGGCCTCGGCCGCCCCGCTGGGCACGGTGTTGGCCACCGCCGGCACGCCGCTGAACCTGGTGACGGCCACCGCCTTTGCCGACGTGGACGTGGCCACCAATGCGCAGGTGCTGACCTTCAGCGCCAGCGGCCTGCCCAGCGGACTGGGCATCGATGCCAGCACCGGCGTGATCACCGGCACCACGCTGGCCGTGGGCGACCATCCGGTCAGCGTGACCGCGACAGACAGCCTGGGCGCCACCGTGTCGCAGACGCTGACACTGACGCTCACCGCCGCGCACGCGCCACCAGTCGCGGTGGTGGACACCGCCACCACCTACACCAACACCGCGGTCACGCTGGCCGTGCTGGCCAACGACCTGGTGGCCCTGGGCGACACGCTGAGCGTCACCAGCGCCAGCGCCAGCCACGGCAGCGTGGTCATCAATGGCAACGGCACCGTCACCTACACGCCCGGGGCCGGCTTCAACGGCGTGGACACCATCCAGTACACCGTGCGCGACAGCACTGGCGCCGATGCGCTGCTGCCCGGCCTGGCCACCGTCACGGTGTCGCCGCAGAACATCGACATCGCGCTGCCGACGCTGATCAACCTGCTCGGCGAAGACCAGCCGCTGCTGGTGGTGGACGCCGGCGGCAACAGGATCAGCATCGGCGACGTCAACGGCAACCTGATCTCGGTGAGCCTGAGCGTGGCCATCGGCGACCTGACGCTGGGCTCCACAGCCAACCTCACGCTGGCAGATGGCGACCGCGTGAGCGACAGCGCGCTGACCTTCTCGGGGCTGGCCACCGACATCAATGCGGCGCTGGCCGGTCTGGTGTACACGCCGGGCGCCGACCACAACGGCGCGGTGACGCTGCACATCACCGCGCTGGACACGCTGCTCGGCCTGCCGGTGGTGACCGCCGAACTGCCCATCGGCATTGCTGCGGTGGCCGACGTGGTGGACGACACCGCGGTGCTGGTGCAGGACCAGGCGGTCAGCCTCAACGTGCTGGCCAACGACCACTTCGAAAACCCCGGCCGCGCGGTCACCGGCTACAGCCAGGGTGCGCACGGCAGCGTCAGCATCGACGCCGCCGGCAACGCCGTCTACACGCCCGACGCCGGCTACCACGGCACCGACAGCTTCACCTACACCGTCACCAGCAACGGCACGACCGAGACCGCCACCGTCACGCTGACCGTGGACGCCCAGCTGGTGGCTGCCGCGCCGCTGCCCGCGCGCTCGGCGCTCGACGGCCAGGTGCAGAGCTTCCATGTGGCTGGAGCCTTCAGCGACCCCGACGGCGACACCCTGAGCTACAGCGCCAGCGGCCTGCCCCCGGGCTTGTCGCTCGACGTGGCCACCGGGCAAATCAGCGGCACCCTCGACGCCAACGCCTCGGCCGGCGGCACCGGCGGCGCCTACGCCGTCGCCATCACCGCCAGCGACGGCAAGGGCGGCACGCTGACGCGCAGCTTCACTTTCACGGTCAGCAACCCGGACCCGGTGGGCGTGAACGACAGCGCCAGCGGCGCTGAGGACACCGCCATCACCGGCAATGTGCTGGCCAACGACAGCGACGACGACAGCCTCTCTGCCACGCTGGCCAGCGGCCCGGCCCACGGCAGCGTGACGTTGGCAGCGGACGGCAGCTACAGCTACACGCCGAGTGCCAACTTCAACGGCACCGACAGCTTCAGCTACACAGTCACCGACGCCCAGGGCGCCACGGCCACGGCCACCGTGACCATCTCCCTGGCACCGGTCAACGACAGCCCTGGCGCCAGCGGCACGCCTCTGGCCGCCGAATCCGGTCTGGACGGCAGCGCCGTCAGCATCGCCACCGCTGCTGCCTTCACCGATGCTGACGGCGACACCATCAGCTACAGCGTCACCGGCCTGCCGCCGGGGCTGAGCATCGATGCCAGCACCGGGTTGATCAGCGGCATGCTGAGTGCCGCCGCGTCGGCCGGAGGCACGGCTGGCGTCTACACCGTGACGGTCACCGCCAGCGACGGCCTGGGCGGCACTGCCAGCCAGAGCTTTGATTTCACCGCCAGCAATCCGAGCCCGACCGCCAACGCAGACAGCGCAGGCGGCAATGAAGACAACATCATCACCGGCAATGTGCTGGCCAACGACAGTGACGACGACAGCCTCACTGCCACGCTGGTCAGCGGACCAGCACACGGCAGCGTGACGCTGGCAGCGGACGGCAGCTACAGCTACACGCCGAGTGCCAACTTCAATGGCACCGACAGCTTCGTCTACACGGTGACCGATGCGCAAGGCGCCACTGCCACGGCCACCGTGACCATCTCCGCGGCACCGGTCAATGACGGCCCTGGCGCCAGTGGTACGCCTCTGGCCGCCGAATCCGGTCTGGACGGCAGCGCCATCAGCATCGCCACCGCCGCGGGCTTCACAGATGTTGACGGCGACACCCTCAGCTACAGCGCCACCGGCCTGCCACCAGGGTTGAGCATCGACGCCAGCACCGGTCTGATCAGCGGCACCTTGAGCGCCGCTGCATCGGCCGGAGGCACTGCTGGCGTCTACACCGTGACGGTCACCGCCAGCGACGGCCTGGGCGGCACAGCAAGCCAGACCTTTGCATTCACCGTCAGCAACCCGGGTCCGAACGCCACCGCAGACAACGCCGGCGGCAGTGAAGATACCGCCATCACCGGCAACGTGCTGGCCAACGACAGCGACGACGACAGCCTCACTGCCACGCTGGTCAGCGGACCAGCACACGGCAGCGTGACGCTGGCAGCCGATGGCAGCTACACCTACACGCCAGCAGCCGACTTCAACGGCACCGACAGCTTCACCTACACCGTCACCGATGCCCAGGGCGCCACTGCCACGGCCGCCGTGACGATCTCTGTGGCACCGGTCAACGACAGCCCTGGCGCCAGCGGCACGCCTCTGGCCGCCGAATCCGGTCTGGACGGCAGCGCCGTCAGCATCGCCACCGCTGCAGCATTCACCGATGCTGACGGCGACACCCTCAGCTACAGCGCGACAGGCCTGCCGCCGGGGCTGAGCATCGATGCCAGCACCGGGTTGATCAGCGGCACGCTGAGTGCCGCCGCGTCGGCCGGAGGCACGGCTGGCGTCTACTCTGTGGCGGTCACCGCCAGCGACGGCCTGGGCGGCACCGCCAGCCAGACGTTTGATTTCACCGCCAGCAATCCGGGCTCCACGGCCAACGCCGACAGCGCCAGCGGCAATGAAGACAGCGCCATCACCGGCAACGTGCTGGCCAACGACAGTGACGACGACCTGGTCACGACGACCATCGCCACGCCACCGGCACACGGCAGCGTCACGCTGAACACCGACGGCAGCTATACCTACACGCCCGCCGCGAACCACAGCGGCAGCGATGGCTTCGTCTACACGGTGACCGATGCCCAGGGCGCCACCGCCACAGCCACCGTGACGCTGAGCATCACCGCCATCAACGACGCGCCAGCACCATCGAGCACCCCGCTGGCCGCCGCCACCGGCCTGGACGGCAGCGCCGTCAGCATCGCCACCGCTGCGGCCTTCACCGATGTTGACGGCGACACCCTCAGCTACAGCGCCATCGGCCTGCCGCCGGGGCTGAGCATCGATGCCAGCACCGGGTTGATCAGCGGCACGCTGAGTGCCGCCGCGTCGGCCGGAGGCACGGCTGGCGTCTACACCGTGACGGTCACCGCCAGCGACGGCCTGGGCGGCACCGCCAGCCAGACCTTTGATTTCACCGCCAGCAATCCGGGCCCCACCGCCAACGCCGACAGCGCCAGCGGCAATGAAGACAGCGCCATCACCGGCAACGTGCTGGCCAACGACAGTGACGACGACAGCCTCACTGCCACGCTGGTCAGCGGCCCGGCGCACGGCAGCGTCACGCTGAACACCGACGGCGGCTATGCCTACACGCCGGGTGTCAACTTCAACGGCAGCGACAGCTTCGTCTACACAGTGACCGATGCCCAGGGCGCCACCGCCACAGCCACCGTGACGATCTCCGTGGCACCGGTCAACGACGGCCCTGGGGCCAGCGGCACGCCACTGGCCGCCGCAACCGGTCTGGACGGCAGCGCCGTCAGCATCGCCACCGCGGCGGGCTTCACCGATGTTGACGGCGACACCCTGAGCTACAGCGCCACCGGCCTGCCACCGGGGCTGGGCATCGACGCCAGCACCGGCGTGATCACCGGCAGGCTGAGCGGCGCGGCGTCGGCCGGTGGAATCAGCGGCGTCTACGTCGTGACAGTCACCGCCAGCGATGGCTTGGGCGGCACTTCTGGCCAGCGCTTCGACTTCACCGCCAGCAACCCGGGCCCGACTGCCAACGCCGACAGTGCAAGCGGTGATGAAGACACCGCCATCACCGGCAACGTGCTGGCCAACGAAAGTGACGACGACAGCCTCACCGCCACGCTGGCCAGCGGACCAGCACACGGCAGCGTGACGCTTGCAGCGGACGGCAGCTACAGCTACACGCCGAGTGCCCACTTCAATGGCACCGACAGCTTCACCTACACAGTCACTGACGCCCAGGGCGCCACTGCCACGGCCACCGTGACCATCTCCGTGGCACCGGTCAACGACGACCCAGGCGCCAGCGGCACGCCACTGGCCGCCGCAACCGGTCTGGACGGCAGCGCCGTCAGCATCACCACCGCGGCGGGCTTCACCGATGTTGACGGCGACACCCTGAGCTACATCGCCACCGGCCTGCCACCGGGGCTGGGCATCGACACCAGCACCGGCGTGATCACCGGCACGCTGAGCGCCACGGCGTCGGCCGGTGGAATCGGCGGCGTCTACGCCGTGACGGTCACCGCCAGCGACGGCCTGGGCAGCACAGCGAGCCAGACGTTTGCCTTCACCGCCACCAATGCCGGCCCCATGGCCACGTCCGACAACACGCGCGTCGACGAAGGCAGCAGCGTCAATGGCCAGGTGCTCGCCAACGATGTGGACGACGACGCACTGACGGCGAGTCTCGTCAGCGCACCAGCCCGCGGCAGCCTGGTCTTCAACAACGACGGCAGCTACACCTACACGCCCTCGGCGGGCGACAACGGCAGCGACACCTTCAGCTACCGCGCCACCGACGCCCAGGGCGCCAGCGCCACGGCCACGGTGACCATCACCGTGGTGCCGGTGAACACGCCACCTGCACCTTCATCCACACGGCTGGCAGACGCCAACCTCAGCGACGGCCAGGTGGTCAGCATCGACGCCGGCGCAGCCTTCACCGACCCCGATGGTCCGCCGCCAAGCTACAGCGCCACAGGCCTGCCGCCGGGCTTGTCCATCCATGCCGCCACGGGCGAGATCAGGGGCACGCTGCCCGCCAGCGCCTCGACCGGCGGCACCGGCGGCGTCTACACCGTGACGGTGACAGCCGACGACGGTGCCGGCGGCGTGGCGGCCCAAACGGTGCAGTGGACGGTGGGCAATCCAGGACCGACGGCCACGGCTGACAGCGCCAGCGGCGCTGAAGACAGCGCCATCACCGGCGACGTGCTGGCCAACGACCGCGACGACGACAGCCTCACCGCAACCCTGGTCAGCGGCCCGGCCCACGGCAGCGTGACGCTGAGCACCGATGGCAGCTACAGCTACACCGCCGGCGCCAACTTCAACGGCAGCGACAGCTTCACCTACACCGTCACGGACGCCCAGGGCGCCGCCGCCACGGCCACCGTCACGCTCAACGTCGCGTCCGTCAATGACGCGCCCGCATCCAGCAGCATGCCGCTGACGGCCAAGACGGCCGCTGACGGCCAGGCCCTGGTCATCGACACGGCTGCCGGCTTCGTCGAGCCGGAGGGCCAGGCCCTCCGCTACAGCGCCACCGGCCTGCCGCCAGGCCTGGCCATCCACCCCGTCACGGGTGTCATCAGCGGCACGCTGGCGGCCAACGCCTCGACCGGCGGGTCAGCGGGCGTTTACAGCGTCACCGTCACCGCCAGCGACACCGGCGGAGGCCTGGGCAGCCAGACCTTTGCCTTCACCGCCACCAACCCCGGCCCCGCGGCGCATGCCGACAGCGCCACTGGAGCCGAGGACACCCCCCTCACCGGCAACCTGCTGGCCAGCGACAGCGACGACGACACGCTCAGCGCCGCGCTGGCCACTGCGCCGGCGCATGGCAGCGTGGTGCTGGCAACCGATGGCACCTACACCTACACGCCCGATGCCGACTTCAACGGCAGCGACACCTTCACCTACACGGTGACCGATGCGCAGGGCGCCAGCACGACGTCCACCGTCACCGTGACGGTCACGGCCATCAACGATGCGCCGCTGGCCGACGGGCCGGCGCTGCGCGACGTGACCGGCATCGAAGGCCAGTTGCTGACGCTGCAGGCCGCCCTGCCCTTCCGCGATGCCGATGGCACGGCGCTGCGCTACAGCGCCACCGGCCTGCCGGCCGGGCTGGCCATCGACCCGGCAACCGGGGTGATCAGCGGCCGCCTCGACCGCGCAGCGTCCAGCGGTGGCGCTGGCGGCGTCTACGCCGTGACCATCTCCGCCACCGATCAGGCCGACGCGAGCGTGCGCCAGACCTTCCTGCTGACGGCCACCAACCCCGCGCCCTTGGTGCCGTCGCTGGCCGTGACGACGGCAGAAGACACACCGGTGGCCGGCAATGCACTGGACGGCAGCGGCGACGATGATGCCCTGACCGCCGCGCTGGCCACGGCACCCGCCAACGGCAGCGTCACGTTCAACGCCGACGGCAGCTACACCTACATGCCCGACGCCGACTTCAACGGCACCGACAGCTTCCGCTTCACGGTGACCGACAGCCAGGGCGCGGCGCGCACGGCCACGGTCACCATCAACGTGACCGCGCAGGACGACGCGCCGGTGCCATCGGATGCGCCGCCGACCGCCACGGTCACCGCCGAGCCGCCGCCCGCGTTGGCCACGCCCAGCACCAACACCGCCGACACCACGCCGGTCCCGCCCCAGGACCTGCGCACCGCCACCCACGACACGGTCCTCATCAAGGCCGTGAACGATGTCAAGCGCCTGGGCGGCACCGAGGCGCTGGCGGGCAACCAGGCCCTGGGTTGGTCGGTCGGCGGGATCCAGAACCTCGCGGCCTCTGCCGCGCTCAGCCAGGACAGTCCGATCGCCGCGGTCGTCGGCGACATGAACGAGGGCTTCAGGACGCCCCTGCGTGTGGACACCGGCCTGGACAACGCCGCCCGCAGCGGGAGCGGCCTCGCAGACCTGGGCCTCGCCGTCGGATTGCCCGGCAACGAGCCGGGGCTGGCCCGCAGCGGCATGCGCCTGCAAGAGGCCTTGGACGCGCAGCCCGTCGCCATCCCCGAGACCCTGTCCGAGTTGCTGCTGCAAGACCAACGCCGCCGTCGCGCCGAACTGGACGACCTGGCCCATGCGCTGGCCTGACCGTCCAGCCTGGTGCCCCCGCTGAAAGCCTCCGATGAACCTCCCGCCGATCCTCGCCCGCCGCCGACTGCTCACTGCCAGCGGCACGGCAGCCCTGCTCGGGCTGGCAGGTTGCAGCACCATGCCGGCCCCCGTGAACCACGACCAGCGCGCCGTGAACACCTTCCAGCGCCTGCGCGACACCATCACCCGGGAAGAACCGGTCAATGGTCCGATCTCGCTGTACGAGGCCATGGCGCGGGCCATCAAGTACAACCTCGACGCCCGCATCGAGGCCATGGACGAGGCGCTGAAGCTCAAGCAGCTGGACCTGCGGCGCCTGGACATGCTGCCGGACCTGGTGGCGCAGAGCGGCTTTGCAGGCCGCGACAACGACGCCGGCGCGCGCAGCCGTTCGCTGCTCAGCGGCAAGCAGTCGCTGGAGCCCTCCACCTCCAGCGAACGCCGCAGCACCAACGGCGAGATCCGGGCCAGCTGGGACGTGCTGGACTTCGGCATGGCCTACGTGCGCAGCCTCCAGCAGTCCAGCGAGGCACGCATCGCGGCAGAGCGCCGCCGCAAGGTCATGACGCGGATCGTCGAGGACGTGCGCACCGCCTACTGGCGTGCCGTCAGTGCCGACCGCACCTTCAAGCGGCTGTCCCAGGTCGAAGGCCTGGCCTTGAAGGCACTCGCCCAGGCCGAAGCGCTGGAGAGCCGGCGCGTGGCGTCGCCGCTGGCGGTGCTGGCCTTCCAGCGCGACCTGCTGGGCGTGCAAGCCGAGGTGCAGAAGCTGCAGCGCGAGTTGACGCTGGCCAAGAACCAGCTCGCGGCGCTGATGAACCTGACGCCGGAAACCAGCTACCAGCTGGTGCTGCCCGACCGCACCGACGTCGTGCCTGAGCTGCCCGGCTCGGCCAACGAGATGGTGCTCACCGCGCTGCGCTTCCGGCCCGAGATGCACGAAGCCGGCCACCGGCGTCAGATCACCGAGCTGGAAGACCGCGCCTCCCTGCTGCGCAGCCTGCCCTCGGTGAAGGCGGTGCTGGGGCTGAACCACGACAGCAACCAGTTCCTGTACAACAAGGACTGGCTGGACTTCAGTGCCCGCGTCAGCTGGAGCGTGATGTCGGTGTTCCGCCGGCCACGCGAGAAGGCGGTGCTGCTGGCCGAACTGGATGTGCAGGACCAGCGCGACCTGGCGCTGACCATGGCGGTGATGACCCAGGTGCATGTCGCCCGCGTGCGCTTCGTGCGCCTGGCCCAGGAACTGACCGTGGTGCGCCAGTCCAACGGCGTGCAGGCCCGGCTGACCGAGACATCGCGCGGCGCCTTCAAGGCCCGGGCCATCAGCCAGCAGAACCTGGTCCGTGAGGAAATGAACGCCGTGCTGGCCGAGGTGCGCTACGACAACGCCTACGCCGACCTGCAGAACGCCTATGCCAATTTGTACGCGTCCATGGGTCTGGACAACTTCGATCTCAAGCTGGACAGCTCCGAGCCACTGTCGGAGATGACCGACAAGCTGGAGGAGCACTGGACCGACCGTGCGCTGTCGCTCCCCCCCTTGCCCAAGGCTTCATGATGCATCCACCGCTTCTTGCACTGCTGCTGGCGGCCGCGATGGCCGGCGGTGCCGCCCATGCGCAGACAGCCAGCGCTGGCGCCGTGCCGACGCCCGCGTCCAGGCTGGCGGTGGACACCGCCACCGGTGGCAGCGGCCAGGCCAGGGCCATCGTCCGCGCCGTGCGTGAGGCCACGCTGTCCTCGCGGCTGGCGGCGCGCATCACGCAGATGCCGGTGCGGGAGGGCCAGGCCTTCAACGAAGGCACGCTGCTGGTGGCCTTCGACTGCGAACGCCAGCTGGCCGAGGCCAGAGCGGCGGCCGCTGCAGTGCAGGTGCAGAGCAAGATGGTGGACACCAACCGCGAGCTCGACCGCTTCGAGTCCATCGGCAAGAACGACCTGCTGGTGTCCATCGCGCAACTCGACAAGGTGACGGCCGAGGCCGAGGCGCTGAACGCCACGGTGAAGGACTGCAGGATCGTTGCGCCCTTCCAGGGCCGCGTCGTGCAGCACCTGGCCCGCGCGCACGAAGCGGTGTCGCCGAGCCAGCCGCTGCTGAAGATCGTCGATCCCGACGACCTCGAGGTGGACATCCTGGTGCCTTCGACCTGGCTGGTGCGTCTGAAGCCTGGCGCACCGCTGGTGCTGACCGTCGACGAGACCGGCGGCCGCTGGAAGGGACAGATCGAGCGGGTCACGCCCAGCATCGACCCGGTGAGCCGCACTGCACGCATCGTCGGCAAGCTGCAGCAGCCCAACGCCAGCACGCCCCTTCCACTGCCCGGCATGAGCGGTTATGCAAGCTTCCCTGGTCGAACACACTGAGCCGGCGGCAGCGCCCGCGTCCGCGCCGGACCCGACCACCGCCACGGCGGCGGCGGCGCCTGCCCCTGCCGCATCGGCCCTGCGCGCAGACGACGTGCTGCGCCGCGCGCTGCGGTCGGCCATGCAGATCCCCCAGGTGGGACCGGAACAACCCGCACCGACACCGGGCCCTGCGCCCGCGCCCGCGACCACCACCCACAGCCCTGCGCTACGCCTGCTGCAGCATGAGCGGGAGGTGCGCGGCCTCGACACCGAGGCCGCTCTGCTGCACCACCTGTGCAACGCCACCCAGCCCCTGGTGCGCAGCGACCTGGTGCTGGTGTTCCGCCGCCGCCACCGCAGCCACCAGTGGGCCTGCGTGGCCCACAGTGCGGTGCCCGACGTGGACCGTGAAGCCGCCTTGGTGCGGGCGCTCGAAGGCCAGCTGCGCACGCTGCACGGCCGCGGCGACCTGGCCAGGTCGGCCGCGCACCAGTTGCACGACCCGCTGCAGGACACCGACCGTGCCACCCGGCATGCGTTGGCGGACTGCAGCACGCCACATGCCTACTGGGTGCCGATGCCGGACCGTGACGGCGAGATCGGTGCCGGCATGCTGTGCCTGCGCAGTCAGGCCCACAGCCCGGCCGAGGCCGTGTTGCTGCAGCGCCTGGGCGAGACCTACGGCCACGCCTGGCACGCGCTGCAGCGGCATCCGCGGCTGCGCCTGCCGCCGGCCCGCGCGCTGCGCCTGGGCCTTGCAGCGCTGCTGGCCGTGGTGGCAGCCGGCCTGGTGCCGGTGCAGCGCAACGTGATGGCGCCACTGGAGGTGGCGCCGCGTGCCCCGGTGCTGATCACCGCGCCGCTGAACGGCGCGGTGCGCAGCATGCTGGTGGCACCGAACCAGGCGGTGAAGGCCGGCCAGCCGCTGGTGCAGTTTGAGGATGTGCAGGCCCGCAACGACGCTGTGCTGGCGCAGCAGCGCGTGGCGGTCGCCCAGGCGCGGCACGCCACCCTGGGCGTCCAGGCCTTCACCGACCCCAGTGCCCGCGAGGAACTGGCCACGGCCTATGCCGAGCTCAAGCTGGCCCGGCTGAACCTGGGCTACGCCAACGACCTGCTCGCCCGCAGCGTGGTGCGCTCGCCGGCGGACGGCGTCGCCCTCTACACCGACCGCCGCGACTGGGAAGGCCGGGCGGTGCAGGTGGGCGAAGAACTGGTGCAGGTGGCCGAGCCCCGCGATGTGCGCTACCGCGTCGAGATGAACGTCAACGACGTGCTGGCGCTCAAGCCCGGCGCCAAGGTCGCTGTCTACATGGACAACGCCCCGCTGGGCGGCCATGCAGCGCGGGTGGCCAGCGTGGCGTACACGCCCCGGCAGCGGCCGGGTGCGACCGAGAGCAGCTACACCGTCTGGGCCGAGCCCACCGACGGCCATGTGCCGCGCATCGGTGGACGCGGCACCGCACGCCTCTATGGCGATGACGTGCCCCTGGCCTTGCAGCTGCTCCACCGCCCGTGGGCGGCGCTGCGCCAGTCGCTGGGCTACTGAGGGCGCCGCCGGCCATGCACAAGCCCCTGACCCTGCCGCCCTTGCGCCAGGACCTGCGCCTGAAGTCCCGGCCGCCAGGCGCTGACGGCGTGCCCGTGTGGCTGCTGGTCGATCCGCTGCGCGACCAGCACTTCGTCATCAGCGACGATGACCGGCAATTGCTGGCGCACTGGGACCAGGGCGACAGCACACGCCTGGGCCAGGCACTGGAACGGCAAGGCCGCCGGCTGGACACCCAGCGCCTGCAGGCGCTGCTGGCGTTCCTGCGGCTGCACCACCTGGTGCTGGACGCCGAGCCACCCCGGCCGCCCACCGCGCTGCAGCGGGTGTTTGCCGCGCTGCAGTGGCGCTTCGTCGTGTTGCGGCCCCAGGGCCTGCTGGAGCGCACGCTGCCACTGGTGCGCACGCTGGTGTCGCCGGCCTGGTTGCTCATCTGGTTGGCCGCCACCGGCCTGGGCCTGGCCATGGCCAGCCGGCAGTGGGACGCGTTCCGCGACGGCGTGCAAGCCCTGCTGACCCCCTGGGGCGCCCTGGGCTTCCTGCTTGCCCTCGTCGCGATGAAGGTGGTGCACGAGCTGGGCCATGCCTGGGCCTGCGTGGCGCAGGGCGTGCGTGTCCCCCACATGGGCCTGGCGGTGTCCATGGGCCTGCCCATGGTCTACACCGAGACCAGCGGCACCCACGCCTTGCCCAGCCGCCGTGGCCGCGTGCTGGTGGGCGCGGCCGGCATGCTGGCGGAAACCTGGGTGGCCGGTTGGGCCGTGCTGGCCTGGTCCATCCTGCCCGACGGTGCGGCGCGCACCACCGCCGCCATGCTGGCCACCACCAGCCTGGCCACCAGCCTGGCCGTCAACCTGAATCCGCTGGGGCGGTTTGACGGCTACCACATGCTCAGCGATGCGCTGGGCATCGAGAACCTGCAGCCGCGCTCGCTGGCCTACGCCGGCTGGTGCTGGTCACGGCTGCTCTTCGGGCCGGCCGAGCCGCCACCGGAAATGCCGCCGCGGCGCCTGGCCGTGGGCCTGGCGCTGTTTGGCCACGCGGTCTGGCTCTACCGGCTGGTGCTGTACGCGGCCGTCACCTGGCTGGTCTACCGCTTCGTCGGCACGACCCTGGTGCTGCCGGTGGCGGCCGTGGCGGTCTGGGTGCTGCTGCTGCTGCCGATCTGGCGCCGGCTGCAGCACGGGCGGCAGCTGGGCCTGTTCAGCCAGACACTGACGCGCCTGCGGATGGCCGCGACATTGGCCGGGCTGGCGCTGCTGCTGGCATGGCCGCTGGACCGCAGCGTGGCCGTGCCCGCGGTGCTGGGCTGGACCCAACAGACCGTGGTCGAGGCGCCCGAGCCCGCCCTGGTGCAAGCGCTGTGGGTCGTGGACGGCCAGCGCGTGCGCGCCGGACAGCCGCTGCTGCAGCTGGTCTCGCCGGAGCTGGAGCGCCGCGGCGAGGCGGCTGCGGTGGACGAGGCCCTGGCCCACGTGCGGCTGGACCGCGCGCCGGCGAGCGCGCGCGACCAGCAGGCCAGCCGCGTCCTGGCTGCGCAGGTGGTGACGGCCAGGAGCGACCGCGAGGGCGCGCAAGCCCGGCAGGCGCTGATGGCCGTGCGCGCCGCCAGTGAGGGCGCCACGGCCGACCTGGCGCCGGCCCTGCGCGCCGGCATGTGGGTGCGCCCCGGACAGACGCTGCTGCGCGTGTTGCACGGCGACCGCCAGGACGTCCGCGGCTAC
The DNA here is from genome assembly GCF_005403045.1 of Pseudaquabacterium pictum. Classification (GTDB taxonomy): domain Bacteria; phylum Pseudomonadota; class Gammaproteobacteria; order Burkholderiales; family Burkholderiaceae_C; genus Pseudaquabacterium; species Pseudaquabacterium pictum. The sequence goes on along the minus strand of NZ_BJCL01000003.1, from coordinate 112,094 downwards.
CTCGCCGAACGCGAGCTGCGCCGTGTGCAGACGGGCACGCACGGCCGCTTCGTGCCCGACGACCCGTCGATGCCGACCGTGCCCGTGCGCCTGGTCGAGATCGACGACGTGGCGGCGGAGCAGTTGACGCCCGGCATGCTGGCCTCCACCCAGGGCGGCCGCATCGCGGCGCAAGTGGATGCCAAGGGGCGGCTGGTGCCGGTGCACGGGCAGTTCAGCGTGCGCTTTGAGATCGAAGGCCCGGTCGGCAGCGACCGCCTGGCCATGTTGCAACGCGGGCTGGTGCTGGTCGATGCCGCCCCTGAAAGCCTTGGCGCGCTGGCATGGCGCCAGGTCTGGCGACTGCTGATCGCCGAACTGCGGACCTGAAGGCCGCCCACAGGAAGCCACCATGAAGCACCGTCGACAATTCCTCCGCCAGTGCGCCAGCCTGGGCGCCGCGGCGCTGCCGCTTGACTGGGCCCGTGCGCAGACCGCCGCAGACAAGGGCCGCCTGCTGTTCAACCTGCCCACCGATTCGGTGATGGGCCGCTTCGCGCGCGAGGTCACCGGCCTGAAGGGACCGCACTACACCCCGCCACTGGCGGCCGAAAGCCAGACCGTGGGTGGGCCGCTGCGCTTCGTCGACACCATCCGCAAGGCGCCGCCGGATGGCTCGCTGCTGATGCACACGCAGAACAGCCTGCTGACGCTGACGCCGCAGCTGGCGGCCAGCAGAGGCCGCTACGCCCCGCTGAGCGACCTGACGCCGGTGGCGGCACTGGCCGACTTCACCTGGGTGCTGGCCGTGGCGCCGCATGTCGACGCCCAGGTCACCACGGTCAAGGAGTACCTGGCCTGGGTGGCCGACAACCCCGACAGCCGCAACTACGGCTCCACCCAGTTCGGCTCGATCCCGCACCTGGTGGGCACGATGCTGGCGCGGCTGGCGGGCGCCAACATCCGGCCCGTCAGCTACGCCAGCTCCGACGCCATTCGCCGCGACCTCGCGTCCGCCATGCTCGCGGCGGCCATCATGCCGGTGGACAGCTTGCGCGGGGCGGATGGCCTGCGCCTGCGGCCGCTGGCCGTGGTGGGCAAGGCGCGCTGGCCGACGATTCCCGATGTGCCCACCTTCTCCGAAGCCGGTTTCCAGGATCTGGAAGCCACGGGCTGGTATGTGTGGGCCGGTCCGGCCACGCTGTCGCCAGCTGTGCGGCAGCGGCTCGTCGACAGCCTGGGCAAGTCCCTGCCTGGCAGGGATCCCGCCAGCAACCCGGCGCTGGCCAACATCGTGAACAACCTCGTCACGGGCGACGCGCTGATCGAACGGCTGCGTCGCGAGAGCCGCTACTTCGAGTCGCTGACGCAGGAACTGCGCTTCGGCACAACGGCCTGAGCCTGGGCCGGGCCAACCTGGGTTGCACCGCTGCCCGCCGCCGATCCGACCTCGCCAGCCCTGGCGACCCACAGCCGAGGGATGTCGGCGCCCCACCCAGCCAACCATGGGAGACTTGACATGAGCTTCACGATGCGCCGCCGCCAGCTGCTTCAAACGCTGGCCGCCAGCGCGGCAACAGGCCTGGGCAGCGCCCGCGCGGACACCCCCGAGTCCCGCGTTCTCTACGGCTTCGCGCCCGGCACGTCGATGGACGACATCTACGACGTCCTGGCTGTCGAACTGCGCGGCCGATACCGCCCGACCCTGCCGTCCAGGCTCACGCACCTGCCTGGCCAGTCGGGCTCCCGGGCCCTGCGCGAGTTGATGGACGCACCGGCCGACGGCAGTGTCGCCATGGTCGTGCCGACCTCGCTCGCCACGCTGCTGCCCCAGGTGCGCAAGCTCCCGGCCGACCCGCGGACATCCTTGCAGGCTGTCGCCTCGATCGCTGAATTCACCTTCGTCCTGTGCGTCGGCAAGCACATGCCGCCCGAGGTGCAGGATGCGGCCAGCTATGTGAAGTGGGTCAAGGACAACCCGGGCCGCAACAACTACGGCCTGCCAGGCCTGGGTTCCGCGCCGCATCTGCTGGGGCTGCAGCTGGGCCAGGCCACGGGCCTGAACCTGCGGGCCGACGCCTATCCCGGCACGGCACCCCTGCTGCGCGAACTGCAGGAAGGTGGTCTCCCCGCGGCGCTGGTGGTGTCGGCCGCCGCCGTGCCGCTGCTGCGGAGCGGTGCCATCCGTGCACTGGCCGTGACCAGCAAGGCGCGCTGGCCCGGGCTGGACACGGTCCCGACCCTGCTCGAACAGGGCATCGCGTGCACGCCGCTGACAGAGGCCTTTGCGATGTTCCTGCCGGCCAAGGCACCGGCGGCCAAGGCGGACGAGCTGGCCGCAGCCATCCAGGCATCGCTTCGGGCACCGCAGATGGCTGCGCAACTGCTGTCGCTCGCGCTCGCGCCGGGCGATCTCGCAACCGGCGCCCTGACGCAGCATCTGGCGGACGAGCGCGATCGCTGGCGCGACCTGATCGCCCGCGTCGGATTCAAGACCACCAGCTGACGCCCGCGCCGGGCCTGACCTCCGCCACCTCCGGTCTCGATGTCGCCGGGTGGGGTGCCGCTTGAAACGACGAAGCCCCTGGCTTCCAGAAGAAGATCAGGGGCTTGCAGGGCGTCAGGAGACGCCGGGGACCGACCTCACATGTGGTCGATCATCACCTGGCCGAAGCCCGAGCACGACACCTGGGTCGCGCCTTCCATCAGGCGGGCGAAGTCGTAGGTGACCTTCTTGCTGGCGATGGCGCGCTCCATCGACGCCAGGATCAGGTCGGCCGCAGCCACCCAGCCCATGTGGCGCAGCATCATCTCGGCCGACAGGATCTCGGAACCGGGGTTCACGTAGTCCTTGCCGGCGTACTTCGGCGCCGTGCCGTGGGTGGCCTCGAAGCAGGCCACGCTGTCGCTCAGGTTGGCACCCGGGGCGATGCCGATGCCACCCACCTGGGCGGCCAGCGCGTCGGAGATGTAGTCGCCGTTCAGGTTCAGGGTGGCGATCACCGAGTACTCGGCCGGGCGCAGCAGGATCTGCTGCAGGAAGGCGTCGGCGATCGAATCCTTGATGGTGATGGTCTTGCCGGTCTTCGGGTTCTTGAACTGGCACCACGGGCCGCCGTCGATCAGCTCGGCGCCGAATTCCTTCTGTGCCAGCGCGTAGGCCCAGTCACGGAAGCCACCCTCGGTGTACTTCATGATGTTGCCCTTGTGCACGATGGTCACGCTGGGCTTGTCGTTGTCGATGGCGTACTGGATGGCCTTGCGCACCAGGCGCTCGGTGCCTTCGATCGACACCGGCTTGATGCCGATGCCCGAGGTCTCGGGGAAGCGGATCTTCTTGACGCCCATCTCTTCCTGCAGGAATTTGATGAGCTTCTTCGCCTTGTCGGTCTTGGCCTCGTACTCGATGCCGGCGTAGATGTCTTCGCTGTTCTCGCGGAAGATCACCATGTCGATCTTGTGCGGCTCCTTCACCGGCGAGGGCACGCCCTTGAAGTACTGCACCGGGCGCAGGCAGACGTACAGGTCCAGCTCTTGCCGCAGCGCCACGTTCAGGCTGCGGATGCCGCCGCCCACCGGGGTGGTCAGCGGGCCCTTGATCGACACCACATACTCGCGCAGCGCCGCCAGGGTTTCCTCGGGCAGCCAGACATCGGGACCGTAGACCTTGGTGCTCTTCTCGCCGGCGTAGATCTCCATCCAGTGGATCTTCTTGCTGCCGCCGTAGGCCTTGGCCACCGCCGCGTCCACCACCTTGATCATCACCGGGGTGATGTCGAAGCCCGTGCCGTCGCCCTCGATGTACGGAATGATCGGCTGATCAGGCACGTTGAGCGAGTAGTCGGCGTTGACGGTGATCTTCTGCCCACCCTCGGGCACCTTGATGTGCTGGTACATGTGCGTTGGCTCCGCGCGCTGCGCTTCGGTTGGAAAACCCTCGAATTTTATGCCATCGGCGCTGTCAACCGACTGACGGGCGGCAACGTTTCACCGGGGCTCGCCCGACGAAGGCGGGCATTTCAAACCAACTTGAGGACCCTGAAAATGACCAAGCTCCTGGCTGCCCTGTCCATCGCCGCTTTCGCCGCCACCGGTGCGTTCGCCCAGGCGAAGAAGGAAGAGAAGCCCGCCGCTCCCGCCGCCGCCGCTTCGAAGGCTGACGCGAAGGCCGACAAGAAGGCCGCCGCCCCCGCCGCTGCTGCCGCTTCGAAGAAGTAAATCGCTTGCGCCGCGGGCCGCTCGCGGCCCCGGTTCATGCACCGACGCCCGGCTCCGCCGGGCGTTTGTGTTTCTGGCGATCGCCTAGCTGAAGCACCAGGCCAACACCCGCATCCACAGGCCATGGCCCAGCGCCCAGGCCGAGGCCAGCGCGAGCGCGGCGCCCGCCCAGCGCACTGCCAAGGCCGGCGACACCGCCGCCGCACCACCGCGCCGCCCCGACAGCCGCCACCACAGCGCCGGCCCCAGCACCAGCCCGGCGGCCGATGCCGCGGCAAAACTGGCCATCACCAGCGCACCGGCCGGCGCCGAGTTGGCCAGCGCCGCCACCAGCAGCGCCGATTGCAGCAGGCCACAGGGCCAGGCCACCCAGGCCAGGCCGACACCGGCGCTGCGCGCCGGGCCACGCACGGCCTGCCAGCGCTCGCCGGGACGGTGCGGAACATCCTTGGTACGCGCCCGGCCCAGTTGCTCCATCCAGGCGGGCTGGCGGCCCTGCCACAGCAAGAACAGACCCAGCGCCAGTGCAGCGGCGTGGACGAGGGTCCAGAGCGGGCGCAATGCGCCGACAGCCTGCCCCAGCGCCGCCAGGCTGCCCACACTGGCGGCCGCCACCGCGCCTGCCGCGGCATAGGCCAGCAGCCGCCCCAGGTGGAAAGCCAGCAGCCGCCCGGGCTGGCCACCGCCGGCGGCGGCGGTGCAGGCCGCGCCGCACATCGCCAGGCAATGCGGCGTGCCGGCCAGGCCCATCAGCACGGCGCTGAGGATCAGCGCTTGGTCCATGCCCGGCAGTGTGGCAGATCGGTGCTCAGATGATGCGCGAGAAGCGCTCGCGCACCTGGTCGGCCCGCAGGTGCCGGTCGAACACCATGGCCACCGCCCGCACGAAATACCAGCCGGTGGCCGTCACCTGCACACCATCGGCCCGCAGCTCGCACAGGCCCAGGCTCTGCAGTTCGGCCAGGTCGTCGAGCTCGGCCTTGAAGTAGTCGCGCATCTTGATCAGGTGCGCCAGCTCGATCGATTCGAAATCCAGCCGGCCCTGGCACATCAGCGCCATCACCACCGCACGGCGCACCAGGTCGTCGCGGCTCAGGGCGAGGCCACGGACGGTGGGAAACTGGCCCTGGCGCACCGCGTCGTAATACTCGTCGATGGTCTTGGCGTTCTGGCTGTAGGTAGCACCCATGCGGCCGATGGCCGACACGCCCAGCGCGATCAGGTCGCAGTCGGGCTGCGTGCTGTAGCCCTGGAAGTTGCGGTGCAGCCGCCCCTGGCGCTTGGCCGCGGCCAGCGCGTCGCCCGGCAGCGCGAAGTGGTCCATGCCGATGTAGGTGTAGCCCTGGGCGATGAAGCCGGCGATGGCACCGCCCAGCATCTTGACGCGGTGCTCCGGCGGCGGCAGTTGCTCGACGATGATGCGCCGCTGCGGCTTGAAGCGCTGCGGCAGGTGGGCGTAGGAATACAGCGCGATGCGGTCGGGCCGCAGCTCGGCCACCTGGGCGATGGTGCGGGCGAAGGACTCCGGTGTCTGCCTGGGCAGGCCGTAGATCAGGTCGGCGTTGATCGACTCATAGCCCAGCGCGCGGGCCGACTGCATCAGCGCCTGCACCGAGTCGAACGGCTGCACCCGGTGCACCGCCTTCTGCACATCGGCGTCGAAGTCCTGCACGCCGAAGCTCAGCCGGTTGAAGCCCAGCGCGGCAAAGTGCTGCAGGCGCTCGGGCGTGGCGGTGCGCGGATCGACCTCGATCGAGATCTCGGCGCCGGGCGCCAGGCGGAAGGCCTCGCGCAGCATCGCCATCAGGCGCGTGAGCTCGTCGTCGGACAGGAAGGTGGGCGTGCCACCACCCAGGTGCAGCTGCGACACCGCCTGCCCGTGGCCCAGCACGGCGGTGTGCAGGGCCACCTCCTGCGTCAGCACGTCCAGGTACTCGGCGGCCTTGTCGTGGTGCTTGGTGATCACCTTGTTGCAGGCGCAGTAGTAGCACACCGACTCGCAGAACGGGATGTGGATGTACAGCGACAGCGGCGGCTTGCCGCCCACCGTGGCCCCGCTGGCGCGCTGCGCCAGGGCCTGCGCGTACTCGGCGGGCCCGAAGGCCTCGACGAAGCGGTCGGCCGTGGGGTACGAGGTGTAGCGGGGCCCGGGCCGGTCCAGGCGACGCAGCATCGCCTCAGTCAGCACGGGGACAGGTTCAGCAGCGATCTTGGCCATGGCAGGCACTTTGCCAAAGCCTGCAGGCCAGCACTTGATCTGGCTCAATCCGCCCGGCAGCCCAGGCCAAAACAATGCGGCAGCCCTTGTCGGTGCGGTGCCGCACGCCGTGCACCACCGCCGCAAAACTTGATCTTGGACAAGCGCCAAACTCCCATAATCAACCACATGAACACCACCGCCGACACCCCGAAGCTGCGCCTCGAGCCGTTCAAGGTGGCCTGCTCCAGCTGCAACCTGCGCGAGCTGTGCCTGCCCGTGGGCCTGAACCGCGAGAACCTCGACCGGCTCGACAGCCTGGTGGCCACGCGCCGCCAGGTGGCCCGCGGGGACACGCTGTTCCGTGCCGGCGACGAGTTCCAGTCGCTCTACGCGGTGCGCACCGGCTTCTTCAAGACCTGCGTCTCGTCGGAAGACGGCCGCGACCAGGTCACCGGCTTCCAGATGGCCGGCGAGTTGCTGGGGCTGGACGGCATCAGCACCGACAACCACACCTGCGACGCGGTGGCGCTGGAGGACTCGCAGGTCTGCGTGATCCCGTATGAGCAGCTCGAGGGCCTGTCGCGCGAGTTCAGCGAACTGCAGCACCAGTTCCACAAGATCATGAGCCGCGAGATCGTGCGCGACCATGGCGTGATGCTGCTGCTGGGCAGCATGCGTGCCGAGGAGCGGCTGGCGGCCTTCCTGCTGAACCTGACGCAGCGCCTGCAGGCGCGCGGGTTCTCGGCCAGCGCGCTGATCCTACGCATGACGCGCGAGGAGATCGGCAGCTACCTCGGCCTGAAGCTGGAGACGGTGAGCCGCACCTTCAGCAAGTTCCAGGACGACGGCATCCTGGACGTGAAGCAGCGCCAGATCCGCATCCTGGACCAGGACAAGCTGCAGAGCCTGGTCAACGGCACCAACTGCTGACCCGCCGGCGCCACCAAGGCGCCGCGGTCAGTGGCGGAACGCGCCCGAGGCGCCTTCCCGGTTGATGTGGTCCGGATCGCCTTCGAGCAGCCGCGTGAGCAGGCCCGAGGCGGCGATCACGCCCCAGAAGGCGAAGAACGCCAGCGTGTAGACCGCGCTGGGCGACAGCGGCACCACCTCGCCGCCCATCCACCGCAGGCTGGCCGGGTCGACCAGGGCGAAGACCAGCATCTCCAGCAGGCCGGCCATCAGGAACGACGGCCACAGGATGGCCATCAGGTGCATGCGCAGGCTGGAGCGGCGGCTGGCCATGGTGGGCGCCTGGTGGCTCAGCGCGGTGCCGGCGTGGCGGCGTGGTTGCGCGCCTGCATCGCCGGTGTCTGCGCACCCAGCTGGCGCACCACCTGCTGCGGCGTGGGCGCTTCGGTCAGCACCGGGTCGGCGCCGCGGTAGGCGATCACCGCCGTGCCGATGGCCGCCACCACCACCACCGCCGGGCCGCCCAGCACCAGCCAGACCATGCCGACGCGCCACCAGGGCGGTGATGTGTCGGCGGCGTTGCGCGGGGTGGGTGTGTTGGAGGCGGGCGTGGTCATGGGGGTCTCCGGTGGTGCGCTCAGCGCGGCACCACAAAGGTGGACTTCTCGCTCACTGCGGCGCCGGCGCTGGGCTGGCCGCCGGCATCGGTGCCGAGCAGTTCGATCTGGAAGTGGATGGCGTGGGCGCCGGGACCGGCCTGGGCTGCGGCCTCGGGCGGCACCCGCACGTTCAGCGTCACCCAGCGCGCTTCGGCCGAGGCCAGCGACACCTCGGGCAGCTTCTCGATCTGGATGCCCGGCAGGCCCTGCACGCCGACGCGGTAGCGCTGCGGCTGCTCGGTGGCGTTCATGATCTGCAGGCGGAACACGTTCTCGATCTGGCCGTCGTCGACCAGGCGGGCCAGCGAGGCGCGGTCGCGCACCACGTCCACCTTGAACGGATGGCGGGTGGCCAGGCTGTAGAAGAAGGCCAGCAGGATGATGCCCAGGATGACGGTGTAGACCAGCACCCGCGGCCGGACGATGCGGCGCAGCCGTTCGCCGCGGCTCAGGTGCTGCGACAGGCCGTTCTGGGTGTCGTAGCGCACCAGGCCCTTGGCGTAGTTCATCTTCTCCATCACGCCGTCGCACACATCGACGCAGGCCGCGCAGCCGATGCACTCGTACTGCAGGCCGTTGCGGATGTCGATGCCGGTGGGGCAAACCTGCACGCACAGGCCGCAGTCGATGCAGGAGCCCAGTCCCAGCTTGGCCGGATCGGCCTTGCGGCTGCGCGAGCCGCGCGGCTCGCCACGCTCGGCGTCGTAGCTGATGATCAGGGTGTCCTTGTCGAACATCACGCTCTGGAAGCGCGCGTACGGGCACATGTACTTGCACACCTGCTCGCGCAGGAAGCCGGCATTGCCGTAGGTGGCCAGGCTGTAGAACAGCACCCAGAACCACTCCCAGGGTCCGAAGCCCAGGCTGGCAGCGGAGGCGGCCAGGGTCTGGATGGGGGTGAAATACCCGACGAAGGTGAAGCCGGTCCACAGGCTGAAGCCCACCCACACCGCCTGCTTGGCGCTCTTGCGCCAGACCTTCTCCAGCGTCCACGGGCCGTCGTCCAGCCGCATGCGGGCAATGCGGTCGCCCTCGATCTTCTGCTCCATCCACATGAAGATCTCGGTGTAGACCGTCTGTGGGCAGGCAAAGCCGCACCACAGGCGGCCGGCGACTGCGGTGAACAGGAACAGCGCATAGGCCGAGATGATCAGCAGGCCGGTGAGGTAGATGAAGTCCTGCGGATAGAGGACCAGCGGCCCGATGTAGAAGCGCCGCGCGCCCAGGTCGAACAGCACCAGCTGGCGGTCGTTCCACTGCAGCCAGGGCAGGCCGTAGTACAGGATCTGGGTGAACCACACCAGGCTCCAGCGCCAGGTGGCGAACCGGCCGCTGACCGCCCGGGCGTAGATCTTCTTCTGCTTCTGGTAGAGCGAGACCACCGCCACGGCGGCATCGTCGCCGACCAGCCCGTGGGCATCGGCCACGCCCTGCGCAGGCAGGGCGGCGGCGCGGGCGGGTGCAGCAGGTGTGTCGCTCATCTTGCTGGTCAGATGGTCAAGCAGCCGGGATCACTTGGCCGCGGCCACCGCGGTGGTCTGCGACAGGTTCCACACATAGGCGGCCAGCACATGGATCTGCTCGGGCGACAGGCGCTTCTCGAAGGCCGGCATCACGTTCTGCTTGCCGTTGGTGACGATGTGGCCGATGGCCTCCTCGCCCCAGCCGTGCAGCCACACCTTGTCGGTGAGGTTGGGCGCGCCCAGGGCCTGGTTGCCCTTGCCGTCGGCACCATGGCAGGCGGCGCAGACGCCGAACTTGGGCTTGCCCAGCTGCGCGGCCACGCTGTTGTGCGGGCTGCCCGACAGGCTAAGCACGTAGTGGGCCACGTTCTTGACGTCGTCCGCACCACCCACGGCTGCAGCCATCGGCGGCATCATGCCCACGCGGCCACCCACCACCGTCTTCTTGATGTACTCGGCACCGGTGCCGCCCAGCCAGTCACCGTCGGTCAGGTTGGGGAAGCCCTTGCTGCCGCGGGCGTCCGAGCCGTGGCACTGGGCGCAGTTGTTGACGAACAGCCGCTCGCCGATGCCCATGGCCTGGCTGTCCTTGGCCAGGGCCTCGGGCGCCATCGCGGTGAACTTGGCATACACCGGCGCCATCGTGGCATAGGCCTTCTGCTGCTCAGCCTCCCACTGGCCGCTGCTGCTCCACTTCAGCGCGCCAGGGTTGGTGCCCAGGCCGGGGTACAGCGCCAGGTAGATGGCGGCGAACACCACGGTGATGACGAACAGCCACATCCACCAGCGGGGCAACGGGTTGTTCATCTCGCGCAGGTCTTCGTCCCACACATGGCCGGTGGTGTTGTCGGCGGCCATCACCTTGCGCTTGCTGGCCACCACCAGGATGAACACGCAGAAGGCCAGCGAGGCCACGACCAGCCCGGCCACATACCAGGCCCAGCCGCTGTTGATGAAGTCACTCATTGCTTCTCTCCTGCCGGGCCACCAGCCACCGGCTGGTCGTCCAGGAATGGAACTTGGGCGGCCTCGTCGAAGGCCGCGCGGCGGCGGCGCGAGATGGCGAAGCCGACGATGCCGATGAAGGCCACGAACATGAAGACGGTGCTCAGCGCACGCAGGTCATTGACATCCATTGCAGTCTCCCGGCGTCACTTGCGGGCGGTGCCCATCACCTGCAGGTAGGCGATCAGGGCTTCCATCTCGGTCTTGCCCTTCACGTCGTCGGCCGCCTTGGCGATCTCGTCGTCGGTGTAGGGCACGCCCACCAGGCGCAGGCCGCGCATCTTGGGCGCCATGTCGGCGGGGTTCAGCGCCGCGCCCACCAGCCAGGGATAGGCCGGCATGTTGCTCTCGGGCACCAGGTCGCGCGGGTTGATCAGGTGGATGCGGTGCCACTCGTCGCTGTACTTGCCACCCACGCGGTGCAGGTCGGGGCCGGTGCGCTTGCTGCCCCACTGGAACGGATGGTCGTAGACGAATTCGCCGGCCACCGAGTAGCTGCCATAGCGCAGCGTCTCGGCGCGGAACGGCCGGATCATCTGCGAGTGGCAGTTGTAGCAGCCCTCGCGGATGTAGACGTCGCGGCCGGCCAACTGCAGCGCGGTGTAGGGCTTCAGGCCTTCGACCGGCTGCGTGGTGCTCTTCTGGAAGAACAGCGGCACGATCTCCACCAGGCCGCCGAACAGCAGCGCCAGCAGGATCAGCACGATCATCAGGAAGTTGTTGGTCTCGATCTTCTCGTGACCGGCCACGGGGGCATGGGATGCCATGTGATGTTCTCCTTGTGGCGTGGCGTCAGGCGTGGGCGGCGACCATCGGCACGCGCTGCTGCACGACCTTGCCACCCTTGACGGTCATGAACACGTTCCAGGCCATGATCAGCATGCCGCTCAGGTAGAGCACGCCGCCGCCGAGGCGGATCACGTAGAACGGGTAGGTGGCCTTGACGCTTTCGACGAAGCTGTAGACCAGGGTGCCGTCGGGGTTGACGGCGCGCCACATCAGGCCCTGCATCACGCCGGCGATCCACATCGCGGCGATGTAGAGCACGATGCCGATAGTGGCCACCCAGAAGTGCAGCTCGATGGCCTTGGTGCTGTGCATCTTCTCGCGGCCGAACATGCGCGGGATCAGGTGGTACAGCGAGCCGATCGAGATCATGCCCACCCAGCCCAGGGCGCCGGAGTGCACATGGCCCACGGTCCAGTCGGTGTAGTGGCTGAGCGCGTTGACGGTCTTGATCGACATCATCGGGCCCTCGAAGGTGGACATGCCGTAGAACGACAGGCTCACGATCAGGAACTTCAGGATGGGGTCGTCACGCAGCTTGTGCCACGCACCGCTCAAGGTCATGATCCCGTTGATCATGCCGCCCCAGCTGGGCGCCAGCAGCACCAGGCTGAAGATCATGCCCACGCTCTGCGCCCAGTCGGGCAGCGCGGTGTAGTGCAGGTGGTGCGGGCCCGCCCACATGTAGGTGAAGATCAGCGCCCAGAAGTGCACGATCGACAGCCGGTAGCTGTAGACCGGCCGGCCGGCCTGCTTGGGGATGTAGTAGTACATCATCCCCAGGAAGCCCGCGGTCAGGAAGAAGCCCACCGCGTTGTGGCCGTACCACCACTGCACCATCGCGTCCTGCACGCCGGCATAGGCGCTGTAGCTCTTGGTCAGGCTGACCGGAATGGCCGCGCTGTTGACGATGTGCAGCAGCGCCACGGCCAGGATGAAGGCACCGAAGAACCAGTTGGCCACGTAGATGTGGCGGATCTTGCGGATGCCCACCGTGCCGAAGAAGACGATGGCATAAGCCACCCACACCACGGCGATGAGGATGTCGATCGGCCACTCCAGCTCGGCGTACTCCTTGCCGGAGGTGATGCCCAGCGGCAGCGTGATGACCGCCAGCAGGATCACCAGGTTCCAGCCGATGAAGGTGAACATCGCCAGCCCGGGCATGAACAGCCGCGTCTGGCAGGTGCGCTGCACCACGTGGTAGCTGGTGGCGAACAGCGCACAGCCGCCGAAGGCGAAGATGACCGCATTGGTGTGCAGCGGGCGCAGCCGGCCGTAGGTGAGCCAGGAGATGCCCAGGTTCAGCTCGGGCCAGGTCAGCTGGGCAGCGATGATGACGCCGACCAGCATGCCGACAATGCCGTAGACCACCGACATCAGCGCAAAGCCGCGGATGACGGTGTCGCTGTAGACCGGTGCGGCGCCGGTTGGACTGGTTGTGGAACTGCTTGCCATGGAGAGGCCTCCTTCCGGGAATTCAGATCGATTCAAACTGCAGATGTGCGGGATTGTTCGGGGGGGCTGGTGGCGGCCGATTGATCGCCGTCAACTGCAGGCGGATCGCCTTCCAAAATGCGGGAACCTTCGCGCTCGACATCGTCGAACTGCCCCCGGTGCAGGGCCCAGCCGAAGATGCCGACGATCAGCAGCACCAGCACGGCCGACAGCGGGATCAGCAGGTAGAGGATGTCCACGTCCGTTGGCCGTCAGGCGGGCGTCGGCGGCATGTCGCCGGCGGGCTGCAGCGGCCGCGCCAGGCGCAGCGAATTGCCGATGACCAGCAGCGAGCTGGTGGCCATGCCCAGGCCGGCGGCCCAGGGTGGCAGCCAGCCCACCAGGGCCAGCGGAATGCACACCGCGTTGTAGCTGGCGGCCCACAGCATGTTCTGCCGCACCACGGCCATGGTGCGGCCGGCCAGGTCATGGGCCAGCACCAGGTCGCCCAATCGGCTGGACGCGACCACCGCATCGGCCTGCGCCCGGCTGACCAGGGCGCCCTGCCCCATCGCGAAGCTGGCATCGGCGCGCGCTAGCACGGGCGCGTCGTTGATGCCGTCGCCCACCATCGCCACCCGCAGGCCCTGGGCCTGGGCGGTGGCCACCTCGGCCAGCTTGCTCTCGGGCGTGGCGCCGCCGATGACCTGGTCGACCGCCAGCCGCTGGCCCATGCGGGCGGCCCGGTCCGGGCGGTCGCCCGACAGCAGGACCACCTGGAGGCCGCGCTGGCGCAGCGCGGCCACGGTGGCGCGGGCATCAGGGCGCAGGGTCTCGTCGAACTCGAAGCAGTGGCTGGCCTGGCCATCGGCGCCCCACCAGACGGCCGCACGGCCGCCGGCATCGGCGGCTTCAGCGGCCAGGCCAGGCGCCACGAAGCCGGCGCGGCCCAGGCGCCACAGCCGCCCTGCCGCATCGCGGGCCTGCAGGCCCTGGCCGGGCCGTTCCTGCACGTCCTGCCAGACATGGGCGTCGGTGCCGGCCACCGGCGCGGCGGCCGCCGCGAGTGCCTGCGACAGCGGATGCTGCGACCAGCCCGCCAGCGACGCCGCCATGGCCAGCGCCTGTGCATCACCCGCCGGATCGACACCGCCGGCCAGGCGCTGCAGGCCGGTGTACTGCAGGTGCTCGTCGGTCACCGTGCCGGTCTTGTCGAAGTAGATGCGCTGGATGCGGGTGAAGCTCTCCAGCGCATCCAGCCGCTGCAGCAGCAGACCGCGCCGGGCCAGCGCGCTGGTGGCCGACAGCAGGGCCGACGGCGCCGCCAGCGACAAGGCACAGGGGCAGGTGACGATCAGCACCGACACGGCCACCCACACCGCCCGGCTGGGGTCGATGACGCTCCACACCGCCGCGGCACCGGCGGCCAGCAGCAGCACCACCCACAGGAAGGGAGCGGCCCAGCGGTCGGCCGCACGGGTGAGCGACGGGCGCTGGCTCATCGCATCACGCATCAGCGCGACGATGCCTTCGAGCCGGGTGTCGCTGCCCACCCGCTGCACCTGCACCACCACCGGCGCGCCCAGGTTGATGCTGCCGGCCACCACCGCAGCGCCCAGGGGCTTGGCCACCGGCACGCTCTCGCCGGTCAGCAGGGATTCATCGGCCCGGGTGCTGCCCTCGGTGAGCAGCGCATCGGCCGGAAAGGCCTGGCCCACCGGCACCCGCACCCGGTCGCCCGGCACCAGGCGCTGCACGCTCACCCGCTCGGACTGGCCCTGGGCATCCAGCCGCAGCGCGGTCTCGGGCATGCCGTCCAGCGCCGTCTCCAGCACCTGGGCCACGCGGTGGCGGGCGCGGGTCTCCAGCAACCGGCCGGCCAGCAGGAAGCTGACGAACATGGTCAGGGAATCGAAGTAGACCTCGTGGCCGAAGATGCCGTCGGGGTCGAAGGTGGCGCCGGTGCTGGCGACGAAGGTGACCAGCACGCCCAGGGCCACCGGCACATCCATGCCGATGCGGCGCTGCCGCAGGCCGCGCCAGGCGCCGGTGAAGAACGGCCCGGCGGCGAACACCATCACCGGCAGGCTCAGCAGCCAGCTGCCCCAGTTCAGCAGCTGGCGCAGATCGGGCGCCAGTTCGTTGCCGGTGGCCACATAGCTGGGCGTGGCCATCATCATCACCTGCATGCCGCAGAAGGCCGCCACGAACAGCCGCCACACCGCCTGGCGGTGCTCCAGCTTGCGGGCCTCGCGGGCGTCCAGCGCGGTGTCGGGCGCGGCGTCGTAGCCGGCGGCGCGGATGGCCTGCACGATGTCGGTGAGCCGGGTGCGGCCAGGCAGCCAGCGCACCCGCGCCCGCTCGCCCGAGGCACTGACCGTGGCCTCCAGCACCCCGCCCACCCGCTGCACGGCCTGCTCGATCAGGCCGGCACAGGCGGCACAGTGCATGCCGCTGATGCGCAGCGCCGAATCGGCCACCGCCTGGCCGGCGGCATCGGTGTGGAAGCGGGTGAAGCGGCGCTGCTCGACCGGATCGTCCAGCACCTCCAGCGCGTCGCTGGCAACCGTCCCGGGGCCGGGGGGCGGCAGCATGTGCGCAGCAGTGGACGGAGGGGGCATGGTGAAATGGACGACGACAGCGCACGGCACGCGGGCCGGCTGAGGCCGATCCGGTCAGCGCTAATCTAGTGGTCTTCCCGAAGGTTCAGCATGATCTATGTCAAGGCGGTGGCCGCCAGTGTGCTTGTTTTCGTCGGCCTCGGGGCGCTCCGCCCCGCCTGGTCGCAGGGCGATGCGGAGCAGCCCCAGCGCCTGCAGGCCATCACCCTGAATGCCGGCATGCACAACATCCGCGCGGAGGTGGCGCTGACGCCCGAGCAGCGCCAGAAGGGCCTGATGTTCCGCCGCGACCTGGGGCAGAACGACGGCATGCTGTTCGTCTTCGAGCAGCCGTCGCCACAGTGCTTCTGGATGAAGAACACGCCCACGCCGCTGACCATCGCCTTCGTGGCCGACGACGGCAGCATCGTCAACCTGGCCGACATGAAGCCGTTCGACGAGGCCTCGCACTGCTCGGCCAAGCCGGTGCGCTTCGTGCTGGAGATGCACCAGGGCTGGTTCGCCAAGCGCGGCATCAAGGCCGGCTTCAAACTCGGTGGGCCACCGTTCAAGCCCTGAAGCGGCGCCAGACGCAACAAGGGCCGGACAGCGATGCCGTCCGGCCCTTGCAGATGCAGTCAGCCTGGGCGGTCAGGCGAAGTTGGCGGCCGCGAAGTCCCAGTTGACCAGCGAGGTCAGGAAGGTCTCGACGAACTTCGGACGGGCGTTGCGGTAGTCGATGTAGTAGGCGTGTTCCCACACGTCGATGGTCAGCAGGGCCTTGTCGGCGCCGGTCAGCGGCGTGGCGGCATTGCTGGTGTTGACGATGTCCACGCTGCCGTCGGCCTTCTTCACCAGCCAGGTCCAGCCCGAGCCGAAGTTGCCGACCGCGCTCTTGGTGAAGGCTTCCTTGAAGGCGGCGTAGCTGCCCCACTTGGCATTGATGGCCGCGGCCAGGGCACCGGTGGGCTCACCGCCGCCGGCGGGCTTCATGCTGTTCCAGAAGAAGGTGTGGTTCCACACCTGGGCGGCGTTGTTGAAGATCGGGCCCGACGACTTCTTGACCACCTCTTCCAGCGCCAGACCGGCGAACTCGGTGCCGCCGACCAGGTTGTTCAGGTTGGTGACATAGGCCTGGTGGTGCTTGCCGTAGTGGAACTCGAAGGTCTCCGGCGAGATGTGCGGTGCCAGGGCGTTGGTGGCGTACGGCAGGGCGGGCAGGGTGTAGCTCATGGAAGGCATCCTTGCGGGAGCGGCGCCGGGGACATCCATGGCGCCTGGGTTGCGAGATTCGTGCAGCCGCGCATTGTAGGCAGCGTGCCCGTGCAGGCCGTGTGTCAGGGGCTTGGCGGCCCGGCCGGCGCGCGCTTGCGGGCCGCGCGGGGCCGCTTGGCGGAAGCCGGCGGCGCGCCGGCATCGGCCTGCACCCGCAGCACCTGCACATCGGCGCGGCCGTCGGCCCATTGCGCTGCCAGCGTGCTGCCCACCGCCAGGCCGGCCGCCCGGGTGACCGGCCGGCCCTGACCATCGGCCAGCCACGCATAGCCGCGTGACAGCACCTGCTGCGGATCATTCGCAGCCAGCCGAAGCGCCAGGCGGGCGAGTTGCTCGCCCTGGCCGTGCACCTGCTGTCGCAGTGCACCGCGCAGGCGCTGGGCCAGATCGTCCAGCCGGCGCTGGCGCTGCGCCAGGGCCTGGGCCAGGGCCTGCTGCTGGCGGGCCTGCAAACGTTCCAGTCGGGCGGCCTGCTGGTCCAGCAGCCGGGCCGGCCGGCCGATCTGCAGCGCCAGCCGGTCCAGCCGCTGGGCCTGCTGGTCCAGCCGCCGGCCCACCGCCCGCTGCAGCGCTGTGGCCAGCGCCTGCAGCCGCGCCAGTGCCTCGGCGCGCAGCGGCGTGGCCAGCTCGGCGGCGGCGGTGGGCGTGGGGGCGCGCAGGTCGGCGGCCAGTTCGGCCAGGCAGGTGTCGGTCTCGTGGCCGACGCCGCAGACCACCGGCAGCGCGCTGCCGGCCACCGCACGCACCACCGCCTCGTCGTTGAAGGCCCACAGGTCTTCCAGCGAGCCGCCGCCGCGGCAGACGATCAGCACGTCGGCCTCCTGCCGGGCATTGGCCTGGTCGATGGCGCGGGCGATCTGCGCCGGCGCCTCGGGCCCCTGCACCAGGCAGGGGTAGACGACCACCCGCACCTGCGGCGCGCGCCGGGCGATGGCGGTCAGCACATCATGCAGCGCCGCCGCGCCCAGCGAGGTGACCACGCCCACGGTGCGCGGGTGTGCCGGCAGCGGCCGCTTGCGCTGCGCATCGAACAGCCCGGCCGCCGCCAGCCGGGCCTTGAGCCGCAGGAACAGCTCGTACAGCGAGCCCTCGCCCAGGCGCTGCAGATGCTCCACCACGCACTGCAGCTCGCCGCGGGATTCATACACCGTGATGCGGCCGCGCAGTTCCACCTGCTGGCCGTCGGCCGGTCGGAAGTCCAGCAGACCGGCGGCGCGGCGGAACATCGCGCAGCGCAGCAGCGCCTGCTGGCCGTCGCTGTCCTTCAGGCTGAAGTAGCAGTGGCCGCTGGCCGCCCGGGTGAAGCCGGAAATCTCGCCGCGCACGGTGACTGCGCCCAGCCTTGCCGCCAGGGCGTCGGCCACGGCCAGCAGCAGGCCGGCCACGCTCCAGGCGCGTGGTGCCGCGGCGGCAACCGGGGTCTCAGGCCAGGCCATCAGTGCCCCGCCGCCGCCGTGCCGCCACAGGCCGGCGGGCATGGAATTCCACAGGCGGCAGCCACCGTCGCGCGGGCGACAAACACCGCCACGCCACGCAGGCGGCACGACGCAAGTGCTTGATTCTGATCAGAAAAAGGCTGCCTCAATTTTCAGCAATCCAAGGCAGGCCCTGGAAATCCTTGGGGTTTTTCGGGTGCCAGGGCAGTTGCCCACAAGCTTGTCCACAGAAGCGGTGGATGGATCGCCACCGCCACCGCGGCCCGCCGCGGACGGTGACCAGGGTGCCCGGTGCCGCGGGCTATCATCGCGCCCAGCCAGCAGGCGGCCCATGCCGCCCTGCCCCTGCCAAGCACTGCCTGAGAGGCCCCTGTTGCTGTCGATCATACAAGCCGCCGGTTGGCCGATCTGGCCCTTGATCCTGTGCTCCGTGGTGGGGCTGGCCCTGGTCATCGAGCGGCTGATGAGCCTGCGCCGGGGACGCGTGGCACCCGCCACCCTGGTTGACGAGGTGATGGCGGTCAGCCGCACCAACCTGCCGGCGATGGACGTGGTGAACAAGCTGGCCGACAACTCGGTGCTGGGCGGCGTGCTGGCCAGCGGGCTGCGGGCGATGATCATCGAGCCGCGCACCACCGAGCGCATGCTGCGCCAGACCTTCGAGACCGCCGGCCGCGCCGCGGCCCAGCAACTGGAGCGTTACCTGAATGCCCTGGGCACGATCGCCGCGGCGGCGCCGCTGCTGGGCCTGCTGGGCACGGTGGTCGGCATGATCGAGATCTTCGGCGCGCAGGCACCCACCGGCGCCACCAACCCGGCGGCGCTGGCGCACGGCATCTCGATCGCGCTCTACAACACCGCCTTCGGCCTGATCATCGCCATCCCGGCATTGATGTTCTACCGCTACTTCCGCGGCCGGGTCGACGACCACCTGATGAGCCTGGAACTGGCGGCCGAGCGCATGGTGCCGCACCTGATGCGCTTTGCCGTGCGGCCACAGGCCACGGCGCCGCGCTGATCCCGGGGCCGCACGATGAACTTCCGCCGCCGCCAGAGCGAAGCACCTGAGATCAACCTGATCCCGTTCATCGACGTGCTGCTGGTGGTGCTGATCTTCCTGATGCTGTCGACCACCTACAGCCGCTATTCCGAGCTGCAGATCACCCTGCCCACGGCCGATGCCGACAAGTTGGCCGAGAGGCCGGCCGAGATCCTGGTGAGCGTGGCCGCCGACGGCCGCTACGCCATCAACCGCGTGCCGCTGGACGGCCGCAGCATCGAGCTGCTGACCGCCGCCCTCACCCGCGCGGCCGGGCCCGCCGCGGCCACGCCGGCGGCATCGCCAGTGGTCATCGTCTCGGCCGATGCGCTGGCGGCGCACCAGTCGGTGGTCAACGTGATGGACGCTGCCCGCCGCGCCAACCTGCCGCGCCTGACCTTCGCCACCCAGCTGCCGGCCGACGCGGCCGCACGCTGAGCGGTTGATGACCGGCGGCGGCCTGTCGGCCCGGCTGCACGGGCAGCTGCTGGCGGCCTGGGCACAGACCCGACCCAACGCGCTGGCGCGGCTGCTGCAGCCGCTGTCCTGGGTGTACGGCGCGCTGGCTGCGCTGCACCGTGCGCCCTACCGGTTGGGCTGGCGCCAGACCGCCCGTGCGCCCGTGCCGCTGCTGGTGGTCGGCAATCTGGTGGCCGGCGGCGCCGGCAAGACGCCGGCAGTGATGGCGGTGGTCGATCTGCTGCGCCAGCAGGGCTGGACGCCGGGCGTCATCTCACGCGGCCATGGCCGCCAGGGCGGCGAGGTGCGCGCGGTGACCCGCGAGGCGACTGCCGCGGCGGTGGGCGACGAACCGCTGCTGATCCACCTGCGCACGGGCGTGCCGGTGGTGGTGGGCGCCGACCGCGCTGCCGCAGCCCGGGCCCTGTGCGCCGCGCATGCGGCCGTCGACATCCTGGTGGCCGACGACGGCCTGCAGCACCACCGCCTGCACCACGACATGGCACTGCTGGTGTTCGACGAGCGCGGCGCCGGCAACGGCCTGCTGCTGCCCGCCGGCCCGCTGCGCGAGGCACTGCCCACCCGCCCGGGCCCGCACCAGGCAGTGCTGTACAACGCGCCGCGGCCCAGCACCGCCCTGCCCGGCTGCACCGGCACGCGCCGGCTGGCCGGCGTGCAGCCGCTGGCCGAATGGTGGGCCGGCCGGCCGCTGCCGGACGACGGCGGCTGGCCCGCGCTGCAGGCCCTGGTCGCCAGCGGCACGCCGCTGCTGGCCGCGGCCGGCCTGGCCCGGCCGGAGCCGTTCTTCCGCATGCTGGCCGCGCAGGGCCTGGCCCTCACCCGCCTGCCGCTGGCCGACCACCATCCGCTGCAGCCGCTGCCCTGGCCGGCCAGCACCCCGCTGCTGGTGTTGACCGAGAAGGACGCGGTGAAGCTGCCGCCCGGCACGGCCGGCCGCACGCAGGTGTGGGTGGCGCGGCTAGACTTCCTGCCCGAGCCGGCTTTTGCCGGTGCCCTGCGCGCCCTCTGCGCCCCCTTCAAGACCACCCCATGAGCCTGGACCACCGCCTGATCGACCTGCTGGTCTGCCCGCTGTGCAAGGGCCCCTTGCAGATGGCCCGCGATGCGCAGGGCCGCCCGCACGAACTGCAATGCCCGGCCGACCGGCTGGGCTTCCCCATCCGCGACGGCATCCCGGTGATGCTGGAGGCCGAGGCCCGGGTGCTGGAGGACTTTCCGGCGCCGGCACCGTCGCCCCTGTAGCCGGCGATGGGCTTCACCGTCCTGATCCCGGCGCGGCTGGCCAGCAGCCGCCTGCCCGACAAGCCGCTGGCCGACATCGCCGGCCTGCCGATGGTGGTGCGGGTGGCCCATGCCGCGGCGCGGAGTGGCGCATCGCGGGTGGTGGTGGCCGGGGATGCGCCCTCC
Organism: Pseudaquabacterium pictum; assembly: GCF_005403045.1. Classification (GTDB taxonomy): domain Bacteria; phylum Pseudomonadota; class Gammaproteobacteria; order Burkholderiales; family Burkholderiaceae_C; genus Pseudaquabacterium; species Pseudaquabacterium pictum. The sequence goes on along the minus strand of NZ_BJCL01000003.1, from coordinate 91,201 downwards.
ATCGTGGCGGCCTGCGAGGCCCATGGCGTGGCCGCGGTGCTGACCCGCGCCGACCACCCCAGCGGCAGCGACCGACTGGCCGAAGCCTGCAGCCTGCTGGGCCTGGACGGCGACGACCTGGTCGTCAACGTGCAGGGCGACGAGCCGCTGATCGCGCCAGCCATGGTCGACGCCTGCGCCGCGTTGCTGCGCGAGCGGCCCGACTGCGTGATGGCCACCGTGGCCCATGCCATCGACGACGTGGCCGAGTTCACCAACCCCAATGTGGTGAAGGTGGTGCTGGATGCCGATGCGCGGGCGCTGTACTTCTCGCGCGCGCCCATCGGCTGGTGGCGCGATGGCTTCGCCCAGGGCATCACCACGCTGCCGGTCGATCCGGCGCCACTGCGCCATGTGGGGCTGTATGCCTACCGCGCCGGCTTCCTGCGGCGCTTCCCGGCGCTGCCGGTGGCGCCGCTGGAGACGCTGGAATCCCTGGAGCAGCTGCGGGTGCTGTGGCATGGCGAGCGCATCGCCGTGCATGTGAGCGCCGAGCGCCCTGGCCCGGGGGTCGACACGCCCGGGGACCTGGCCCGTGTGCGGGCCCTGTTCAGCGCCCGCTGAAACGGCCAGGGCAGGCGGCCCGCACCGGGCGTCATGGGGGTTTTGCCTGCCTGCCAACGGCATGCCCGCGTCAGCTTGACGCAGGGCATGGCGTGCTATTCTCAAATGAAGATGTCACACGTCGTGCAGGGCTGTCCCCGCGGCGGCCAGACCCGAGATCCACACAACACGACGAGGCAAGGATGAGACTGATTCTGTTGGGGGCGCCAGGCGCCGGCAAAGGCACGCAAGCCAGCTTCATCTGCCAGAAGTACGGCATCCCGCAGATCTCCACCGGCGACATGCTGCGCGCGGCCGTGAAGGCCGGCACCACCATGGGCCTGGCGGCCAAGAAGGTGATGGACGCCGGCGCGCTGGTCAGCGACGACATCATCATCGGCCTGGTGAAGGAGCGCATCGCCCAGCCCGATTGCGCCAAGGGCTTTCTGTTCGACGGCTTCCCGCGCACCATCCCGCAAGCCGATGCGATGAAGGCCGCCGGCGTCAAGCTCGACCTGGTGCTGGAGATCGACGTGCCCGATGACGCCATCATCGAACGCATGAGCGGCCGCCGCGTGCACCTGCCGTCGGGCCGCAGCTACCACGTCAGGTTCAACCCGCCCAAGGTGGCCGGCAAGGACGACGTGACCGGCGAAGACCTGATCCAGCGCGACGACGACAGCGAGGCCACGGTCAAGAAGCGCCTGGATGTCTACCAGGCCCAGACCCGCCCGCTGGTCGACTACTACTCGCAATGGGCCGCCGCCGGCGACGCGCAGGCACCGCGTTATGCGCGCGTGGCCGGCCTGGGCACGGTCGACGAGATCACGGCCCGGGTGATGGCTGCACTGGCTGGCTGACACGCCGGCTGACCGGCTCCCCCTGCCAACGGCCACGCATTGCGTGGCCGTTGTCCTTTCACACACCACGACACAGGAGCACATCCATGGACATCCGCAACAAGGTCTTCATCGTCACCGGCGGCGCGTCGGGACTGGGCGAAGGCACGGCCCGCATGCTGGCCGCCGAAGGCGCCAAGGTCGTCATCGCCGACCTGCAGGTCGAGAAGGGCGAAGCCCTGGCGGCCGAGATCGGCGGCGCCTTCGTGCGCTGCGATGTGAGCCAGGAAGCCGACGGCCAGGCCGCCGTGGCTGCCGCGCTGGCGCTGGGCCGGCTGTTCGGCCTGGTCAACTGCGCCGGCATCGCCCCGGCGGTGAAGACCGTGGGCAAGGATGGCGCCCACCCGCTGGCCACCTACACGAAGACCATAATGGTCAACCTGGTCGGCAGCTTCAACATGATCCGCCTGGCCGCTGCCGCGATGGTGGACAACACGCCCGAAGCCACCGGTGAGCGCGGCGTGCTGATCAGCACCGCCAGCGTGGCCGCCTACGACGGCCAGATCGGCCAGGCGGCGTACGCGGCCAGCAAGGGCGGCGTGGTCGGCATGACGCTGCCCATCGCCCGCGACCTGGCGCGCAACGGCATCCGCAACATGACCATCGCCCCGGGCATCTTCGGCACGCCGATGCTGTTCACCATGCCGCAGGCGGTGCAGGACGCCCTGGCCGCCGGCGTGCCGTTCCCGTCGCGCCTGGGCACCCCGGCCGACTACGCCAAGCTGGTGAAGCACATCATCGAGAACGACATGCTCAACGGCGAGGTGATCCGCCTGGACGGGGCGATCCGGCTGGCGCCGAAATGAGCGTGCGACGTCCGGGTTCGAATCCGCGTCAGGGCGGTGGGCCAGCCCGCCGCCGGCGAGGCAGGGACAGCGCACAATGGCGGCCGATGGGCAACGCAAGTTCAACATGAGTGCCGGCGCCGACTGGTCGGTCGACCCCCGGCTCGCTCGGGCTGGTGAGCTGCTGCAGCGCCGGGAGGTGCTGCAGGCCGAACTGCTGTTCCGCGCCGTGCTGCGTGAGCATCCTGGCTGCGTGCCAGCCGCCCGCACCGTCGCCGAGTTGTCCCTGGACCGCGGCGACCTCGACGGGGCGCTGGCCGTGCTGCGCAACGCCGCGCAGGTGGCGCCGACCGACCTCGCGCTGCGGTTCGATCTCGCGCGGGCGCAGGCCCAGGCAGGCCAGTTGGCAGAGAGCCAGGCCGCCGTCGAGGCCGTGCTGAAAGACGACCCGGGCCACCATCTGGCCTGGCTGATGCTGGCCGAACTGCGCGACGCCGCCGGTGACGGCTTCGGCGCGCTGCGGGCACGGTGGCAGGCCATCGATCGGGCTCAACGGACAGGTCGCTGGCTCGGCCGCGACACCACCGAGCCGCACTTGATGCAGGCCGTGATGGGCCACATCGGGCGCCTGCGCGAAGACCGTCGTCATTGGCTGCAGCAGGCCATCGAGCCCGTGCGCCAGGCCTTTGGTGGTGCGGCCGTGACCCGGGTGGAGACCGCGCTGGCCGCCTACCTGGGCGAGATCGACCTGCGCCCACCGCACCCGCAGCAGCGGCCCAAGTTCCTGTACTTCCCCGGTCTGCCTGACGGGCCCTACCACGACCCCATGCTGCAGCCCTGGGCGCCGCAGTTGCGTGACGCCTGGCCGGCCATCCGCGCGGAGGCCATGCAGTTGCTGGCCGAGGACCGAGACTTCGAAAGCTTCCTGGGGCTGGCACAGGGGCAGCGGGCGCCGCAATACGTGGGCGGCAGCAACCCGGCCGCGGCCTGGGACGCCTTCTTCTTCTACCGCCACGGGCAGCGGTTCGACAGCAACCACACGCGCTGCCCCGCCACCAGTGCGGTGCTGGAGGGCCTCACCCTCTGCCGGGTGGCCCGGCAGGCTCCGGAGGTGTGCTTCTCCGTGCTGCGGCCGCAGTCGACCATCATGCCCCACCATGGCGTCACCAACACCCGTCTGGTGATGCATCTGCCACTGATCGTGCCGCCGGGTTGCGCACTGAACGTCATCGGCCTGGGCGAACACCACTGGCGCGAAGGCGAGCTGATGATGTTCGACGACACCTACGAACATGAAGCCTGGAACCGGTCGGACAGCCCACGCCTGATCGTCCTGATGGACTGCTGGAACCCGCACCTGACGCCGCCTGAACAGCAGGCGGTGCAACGTCTGGTTGAAGCCATCGACGCGGTCGAGAACTGACCCGCTGCCCGCCCTTGGAATGGCAGTGACCGCTGCACCATGACCCCGACCTCCGATCTCCAGCCCACCCCCGGCACCGGGTCGCCAGACGACGCGCGCGACCAGCGCATCCAGAACTGGTCGCGGCATTGGCACAGCGGCGTGCACCATTCCTGCAGCACCAGTTTCGGGGCCGACTATGCGGGCAACATCGCGGCCTTCTGGCACCGCGTGTTCTCGGCCATGGCGCCCGGCTCGCGGGTGCTGGACATCGCCACCGGGAACGGTGCGCTGCCCCGTCTGCTGCTGCAGGCGCGGCCCGCGGGTGACTGGCATTGCGATGCAATCGACCAGGCCAGCCTGGCGCCACGCTGGGCCGATGCGTCCGCCCCGGACGCGCCACTGTGCTTCCACACGGGCGTGGCTGCGGAAGCACTGCCCTTCGAAGATGCCCGGTTTGCGCTGGTGGTCAGCCAGTTCGGCATCGAATACAGCGACCTGGACAGCAGCATCCCCGAACTTCTGCGGGTGCTGGCACCCGAGGGCAATCTGGCCCTGGTGGTGCACCACGCCGACGCCCGGCCGGTGCAGCTGGCGGCCATCGAGATCGACCACATCGACTGGCTGCTGTCGGCAGACGGCCTGGTGACCACCGCGTTCGCGATGCTGGAGCCACTGGCGCGTTCCACCACGGCCGCAGGCCGCGCCTCGCTGGCCTGCGATGCGGCTGCAGAGCTGGCGCGGGTGCGGTTCAATGCCGCCCAGGACCAGCTGAGCGCACGCGCCACGGCTGCCGACGGCGCAGACGTGCTGTTCGAGGCGCAGGATGGCATTGCCCGCCTGGTTCAGCTGGCGCTGGACCAGGGCAGCGAACCGGCGCAGCAAGCCTGGACCGTGCTGCGGCAACAGTTGGCCGATGCGCGCTGGCGACTGGCTGACCTGCGCGCACGCGCACTGTCTCCGGCGCAGCTGGCGGCGCTGGCAGCGCAACTGCAGGCGGCCCGGCCGGGGCTGGTCAGCAGCCCGTTGCATGAACGCGATTTCCTGATGGGCTGGTGCCTGCATTCCGTGCCGCCAGCTTGAACGGGAGACAAGTGCCGGATGTGGTCCGGCGCACGCAATGAAAAGGGGCTCCGAAGAGCCCCTTGTTGTCGCGTGCTGGGGCCCCCAGGAGCCCCGTGCCAGCCGGTGATCAGAACTTCATCTCACCCTTCAGGTAGTACTGCTTGCCGTAGGCGTCGTACAGGTAGTAGTTGAACGGCTTCTGGTCGTAGGGCGAACCCACCAGCTGCGGCAGCTTGCCGGTGATGTTGACGGCACCAACGGTCAGCTTCAGACCCTTGACCGGGGTCGCCCAGGCCAGCTGCACGTCATGGGTGACATAGCCGCCGGCCGATCCGCGCACGTCTTCGTTGCGGCCGATGTAGTTGAGGTTCCAGTTCGCCGAAAGGGCACCCATGGACCAGCCGTTGGTCAGCGTCGCGCGCGACTTGGGCTCACCGAACTCACCGTTCTGGTTGATGCCGTTCTCGGTCCACTTGGTGCGCTCGGACCAGGTCAGCTCATGCTCGAACTTGCCCCAGCCGCCCACCGAGTGGCGGAACAGCACGCTCAGGTCGACACCGGCCGCCTTCAGCGTGCCTTCGTTGGACAGACCGCTGACGATCTGCACGATGGCGCCGGTGGCCGGATCGCGGGTGATCGACAGGGCAGCCGGGATGGGCAGCGGGCTGTCGCCGTTGTCGCGGTCGACGATTTCCTGGGCATCCACGAACGACAGCGTGTTGGTGATCGTGGTCGACCAGTAGTCCACCTTCACGCTGAACGCCGGCGTCACGTCCCAGATCGCGCCCAGCGAGAACTGCTTGGACTTCTCCGACTTCAGGTTGGGGTTCGAGATCCGCAGGCCGTTGATCTGGAACTCCTCGCTCAGGCACTCGGCGACGGTGAAGCCACCGTCGGCAGCGCAGTGGCGCGGATCGACGATGGTGTCGGCGCTGAACGACGGCTTGGTGTAGAGGCTGGGCAGGCTGGGTGCCCGGAAGCCGCGGCCGGCGCTGGCGCGCAGCGACAGGTTGGGCATCACCTTCCACTTCATCGACGCCTTGGGCGAGAAATCGCTGCCGTAGTCGGAGTACTTCTCGTAGCGCGCGGCCACCGTCGCCTCGAGGTTGCGGGTGATCGGCATGAACATCTCGGCCGTCAACGCATCGACCGAGCGGCTGCCGGACGCCGAGCTGCCGGAGCTGCCCAGTACCTCACCGGCCTCGCTCAGCGAGTCGTAGATGTCCTTGTAGGTCTGCTTGCTGGTCTCCAGGCCCACGTACAGGCGGGCATCGCCGCCGCCCAGCTTGAACAGGCTGGTCTGGGCATTGGCATAGAAGTCGGTCTGCGCCCACAGGCCGTCGCGGCCGGTGGTGGTGGTGATCGACTTCAGCACTGTGTCGCTGTTGGCGAAGGGGTCGGCGATGTTGTAGGTGCCGTTGTTGATCGCGGCCGTGGCGAGGCCCTTGACGATGAAGCCGCGGCCGGTCTCGACGAACTTGCTGGTGGTGCGGCGGGCGCCGAAGTCGACGTCGAAGCCAAGCACCGAGCCCTGGGCGCCAACCGTCAGGTCGACCAGGGTGGCGTCGGTGGAGGTGTCCCGGTTACCGGCCGCCGCGAAGCGGTGGGCCAGGTACAGCGTCTCGGGACCGGCAAAGCCCAGCAGGTTGCCGGCGCCGGCCTTGTCGATCACGATCGAATCAGGCACCGGCGCATAGCGGCCGAAGCTGGTGTTGTTGGTGCTCGACACGTTGGCATAGGCCGACCAGTCGCGGCCCACCTTGATCTCGCCACGTGCGAACACCGACTTGGTGGCCAGCGCCGCTTCGTCGGCCGCCACCAGGTTGAAGTCATAGCGGCAGCGGCTGCCCGCGCCGATGTAGAAGCCCTTGTCGGGGAAGTCGCAGGTCCCTGCCGCGCCCAACGAGGTGCCGTTGCTCGGCGAGAAGGCGTAGCCACCCTTGCCATCGGCCACGCCCTTGTAGAAGCCGTTGGAGAACGACGAGGCACCGACGGCAGCACCCCAGGGGTAGTCGCGCACGAAGATGATGTCGCGCGAGGTCTTGGACGCGCCGAAGACGATGCGGCCCTTGTCGCTGGCCATGCCGCCGATGACAGACGCCTCGGTGCGGTCACCGCCGGTGATCGAGGGCTTGGTCTCGCCGTAGTTCAGCACCAGGCCTTCGAAGTCCTTGCGCAGGATGACGTTCACCACGCCACCGATGGCGTCCGAGCCGTAGATGGCCGATGCGCCGTCGGTCAGGATTTCGATCTTCTCGACCGCTGCCATCGGGATCGAGTTCATGTCGGCCGAGTCGCCGACGTTCGGCGCCTTGGCGACGCGGCGGCCGTCCACCAGCACCAGGGTCCGCTCGCTGCCCAGGCCACGCAGGCTGACGCCCGAGAACGACTGCGCCGTGCTGCCCGACTGCGGACGGAAGCTGCCCGACGAGGTGAAGGTGGTGTTGCGGATGAACTCGGCCACGGTGACCGAGCCGCTGGCCTCCAGGTCGGCACGCGTGTAGGTGGTGACCGGCTGCGAGCCCTCGATGTCGGCGCGCTTGATGCGCGAGCCGGTGATCTCGACCGTCTGGCTTTGCGCGTAGGCGGCGCCACCGACAACAGTGCTGAGGGCGAGCATCACGCCCATGCTGACTTTGCTGCGTTTGAACATGGAAAGGCTCCTGGATGAGAGAGCGTTGGATCCGTGGATCGACATGCCACCTGCCCGGCAGGGCTGGTTGTGTGAACCAACCATGCTGGACGGTGAGCGGAATGTGAAAGGATTCTCTCTGCTGCCCACGAGCCCCCTGTTCTAGGGAAACCCTCGTGAATCCCGGCGTCGCGCAAGTCGCGCAGCAACTTGGTGCAGCCATGCACCTGCAAGCACCAAAAAATCCTGATCTGACAGGCACTTGCACCGCACCACCCGCAGATCGCCGGCACCTGGCCGAAACCGCTCTAGAGGTTCGCCCCTAGTTCCCAGGGCCCAACAGCGTTGGTACGTCGCAACACGACAGCTGCCGGACGGTGTCTGCAGCCCACCACCGCAAGCGGGTTGTCCGGTTCCACTGCACCAACCGGGCCCGGGTTACAGCCGAGGTACGGCCGCCAGCAGCGTGCGGGTGTAGTCGTCCACCGGCCGCTCCAGCACATCGGCGCAGGCGCCCTGTTCGACGATGCGGCCGGCGCGCATCACCGCCACGGTGTCGGCGATGTACTCCACCACCGCGATGTTGTGGGTGATGAACAGGTAGCTGACACCCAGTTCGCGCTGCAGCTCGCGCAGCAGGTTCAGGATCTGGGCCTGCACGCTGACGTCCAGCGCCGAGGTGGGCTCGTCGCAGACGATCAGCTTCGGGTTGACCGCCAGTGCGCGGGCGATGGCGATGCGTTGGCGCTGGCCGCCGGAGAACTCATGCGGCCAGCGCTGCAGCGCCTCGCGGCGCAGGCCCACCTGCTCGGCGATCGCCTCGATGCGCTGGCGCCGGTCGGCCGGCGTGGTGCCGGGCTGCAGCGCGGCCAGGCCTTCGTCGAGGATCTCGGCCACCCGCATGCGCGGGTTCAGGCTGGCGAACGGATCCTGGAAGATGATCTGCACCGTGCGGCGGGCTTCGCGCAGCGCCGCGCCTTCCAGGTCGAACAGGTTCTGACCGTTCAGAAGTGCCTGGCCGTTGATCTGGGCCTGGCCACGCAGCAGCTGCACGATGGCCTTGCCGGTGGTGGTCTTGCCGCAGCCCGATTCGCCCACCAGCGCCAGCGTCTGCCCGGCGGCCACCTGGAACGACACGCCCTTGACCGCATCGAAGCGCGGCGGCTGCTTCTGCAGGAAGCCCTTGCGCAGCTGGAAGCTGACACTCAGACCGGTGACCTGCAGCAGCGGTGTGGTGCCTGCCCCGGCGGCAACGGCCGCCGGCGCGGCCGTGGACAACGGCGCCGCAGCCGGCGCCACCAGCCCCGGTCCGCCGGGCTGCAGCAGCAGGCAGCGCACCTGGTCACCCGCCGGCCCCGCCAGTGCCGGCTGCTGGCTGTGGCAGGCCGGCTGGGCAAAGCCGCAGCGCGGCGCGAAGCGGCAGCCGGTGAAGGCCTGCGTCAGCGGCGGCACGGTGCCGGCAATGGCGGCCAGCGCCTGGCCACGGCGGCCGCTGTCGGGCAGCGCCCGCAGCAGGGCCTGGGCATACGGGTGGCGCGGGCTGGCGAAGAACTGCGCCGCGGGCGCCACCTCGATGATCTGGCCGGCATACATCAGCGCCACATGGTGGGCCATGCCGGCCACCACCGCCAGGTCATGGGTGATCAGCAGCAGGCCCATGCCCTGCTCGCGCTGCAGGTCGCGCAACAGATCGAGGATCTGCTTCTGGATGGTGACGTCGAGCGCGGTGGTGGGCTCGTCGGCCACCAGGTAGTCGGGCTCGGCCGCCAGCGTCATCGCGATCATCACGCGCTGTTTCTGGCCACCGCTCATGCGGAAGGGGTAGTCGTCGAAACGGCGCTCGGGCTCGGGGATGCCGACGCGGCGCAACCAGTCGATGGCCTTGGCGCGGGCCGCATCGCCGCGCAGGGCGGTGTGCGTCTCGATGGTCTCGCGCATCTGCTGGCCGACCGTCAGCACCGGGTTCAGGCTGGTGCCGGGCTCCTGGAAGATCATGCCGATGCGGCCGCCGCGCACGCTGCGCATGGCCGATTCGGGCATGCCCAGCAGGTCGTCGCCGTCGAGCGTGATGTCGCCGCCGGTGACCGCGCCGCTGTCGGGCAGCAGGCGCATCAGGGCCAGCGCCGTCATGCTCTTGCCGCAGCCCGATTCGCCCACCAGGGCGAAGGTCTCGCCCCGGCGGATGGCCAGGGCCAGGCCGTCGATGGCGCGCACGATGCCGGCCTCGGCATCCAGTTCCACTTGCAATTGATCGATGGCGAGCATGGCGTTCAGGCCTTGGCAGCCGGCTTGCGGCCCAGGATGCGCGGCCGCATGGCGCGTGACCGCGGGTCGAAGGCATCGCGCACACCGTCGGCAAACAGGTTGGCCGCCAGCACCAGGGCCACCATGAAGCCGAAGGCCGCGGCGAAGCTCCACCACACCACCGGGTCGCGGCTCATCTCGCTGCGGGCCAGGTTGATCATGCCGCCGAAGCTGCTGGTGCTGGGGTCGACACCCACGCCCACGTAGGTGAGCACGGCCTCGTAGAGGATCAGGTCGCTGAAGTTCAGCACCGTGGTGATCAGCACCAGGTGCATCACGTTGGGCAGGATGTGGCGGCCCATGATCCTGGCCGGCGGCACGCCGAAGGCGGTGGCGGCCTGCACGAATTCCAGCTCGCGCAGCTTCAGCGTCTCGGCCCGCACCAGGCGGCACAGCGTGGCCCAGCCGGTCACGCCCAGGATCACGCACAGCAGGAAGACCTTCAGGTCAGCCCGCTCGGCGCCGGTCTCGAACCACTCGGGGTGCTTGTCCAGCGCCACCTGCACCATCAGCACGCAGGCGGCGATCAGCAGCACGTTGGGAACGCTCGACAGCGTGGTGTAGAGGTACTGCACCACCTCGTCCACCCAGCCGCGGTACCAGCCGGCCAGGATGCCCAGCACCACCGCGATCGGCAGCGTGGCCAGGGTGCTGAGCATGCCGATGACGAAGGCGGTGCGGATGCTCTTGAGCGTCTGCACCAGCACGTCGTTGCCGGTGCGGTCGGTGCCGAACACATGGTAGTGGCCGGCCAGCGCCACCACCGCGCCGCCGGCCACGCACACCACGGTACAGGTCAGCAGCAGCGCACGCACAGGGTAGGTGGTGCGGTCGGCGGCGATGGCGCGCCAGGCCGCACCGGTGCCGCCATGGGCGCGGCGCAGCAGCGCTGCCGCGCCCAGGCTGGCCAGCAGCGCGATGCCCAGGCCGGCGATGGCGCCGGTGCCGCCGCGCCGCCACAGGTCGGCCTCCCACTGGCTGGCGGGGTCGGTCAGGTGGGCGCCGCCGTGGATCAGCCGCGGCAGCGCGCGCACCGTCTGGCCATCGCGGGTGACGGTCTGCTTGGTGATCGCCAGGTAGGCCAGCGGCGCCGAGTAGGTGGTCTCGCGCATGCTGATCGGCCGGGCCAGCACCAGGTCGAGCAGGCTCTCGGTGCGGGTGTCGTAGAACACCTTGCCGGCGGCCTGCGCCTCGGTGGACGGCAGGGCGCGGCGGAAGTGCACGCTGTCGAGCAGGGTGACGATGACGAACAGCCCCAGCACCAGGGCCGAGCACATGGCCGGCGCATCCCGCAGCACGCGGCGCCAGGTGGCACGCAGGGTGTCGTGCCGCGCCACGCGGATGCCGTAGCCGGCGATGGCTGCGAACAAGGTCCACAGCGCCACGTCGGTCCAGAGGATGACGAACTTGAATCCCATCATGACAACCTCACCCGCGGGTCCACCCACGTGTAGGCGATGTCGATCAGCACATTGCTGGCGATGTACAGCGCCGCCCCCAGGAACACCATGGTGCGCACGATGGCGAAGTCCTGGCCCGAGATCGCCTCGATGACGAAGGCGCCCAGGCCGGGGATGCCGAAGAAGCTCTCGAACACCAGGCTGCCCATGAACACATAGGGCAGGTAGGCACCGGCGCTGGTGATGATCGGGATCAGCGCGTTCTTCAGCACATGGCGGAACAGCACCACCTGCTCGGACAGGCCCTTGGCGCGGGCGGTGCGCACGTAGTCGCGGCCGATCTCCTCCAGGAACATCGCCCGGTACAGCCGGGCCTCGCCGCCCAGCCGGGCCAGCAGGCTCAGGAAGATCGGCAGCGCCAGGAAGCGCACCGCATCCAGCCCGCCGGCGAAGCCCGAGATCGGCACCAGCCGCAGCACCCGCGAGAAGAAGTACTGGCCGACGATGATGTAGAACAGGCTGCTGATCGACAGCATCAGCACGCACAGCACCACGCCCCAGAAATCGATGCGGCTGTGGCGGAAGTACACCAGCATCAGCGAGAAGCTGACGCTGACGATCAGCTGCAGGATGAACAGCGGCAGCGCCAGCTGCAGGCTCACGCCCATGCGGGTGGCCACCTCGTGGCCGATGTCGGTGGACCGGGCCGAGTCACTGCGGCCGAAGTCCAGCAGCATCAGTGACACGCTGCGCTCCCACAGCACGGTGCGGGTGATCTTGTCGGTGCCCTGCGCCTCGGCGTTGAAGTACAACGGCCTGTCGTAGCCGCGCTCGGCCTTCCACTTGTCGATCTGCTCCTGGGTGATGCGCTTGCCGCCGATGTTCAGCCGCGCCATGTCGTCGGGCGTGTTGACGGTGAAGAACAGGAAGAAGGTGAGCAGGTTGACGCCGATCAGGATCAGCAGGCCGTAGCCCATGCGGCGCAGGATGTAGCGGAACATCGTCTCGGTCTCGGTGCAGTGCCGGTCAGGCCGGCGCGCGGCGGCGGGCGGTGGCCGTCTCGCGCTGGCGCACGCTGCGCCGCGCGGCCCAGAGCAGCGCCAGCACGCCGATGGCCACGATCACCAGCGGCCAGCGCACCGGGGCATTCCACGCAGCCTGCTTGGCGGCGCGCAGGGCCGGATCGACCCGGTAGTACTTGGCCATGTCGCGGATCAGGATGCTGGGCTTGCCGTTGTGCACCCACTGCTGGAAGGCCAGGCCGCCCCAGGGAAAGTAGCCGAAGGCCCAGGGCGCGTCCTGCTGCAGGATGGCCACCATGCGGTCCAGCGCGGCCTGCTTGGCCGGGCCGTCGTCCAGCATCTGCACCTGGCGGTGCAGGGCGTCGTACTCGGCGTTCTGGTAGTTGCTGATGTTCTCGCCGTTGTTCTTGCTCTTGGAATTGGGGCCGTAGAGCAGGAAGGTGAAGTTCTCGGCATCCGGGTAGTCGGCCAGCCAGCCGGCCCAGTAGATCTGGTGCTTGCCCTTGAGCGTCTTGTCCTGGTACTGGTTGAAGTCGGTGGCACGGATCTCCAGCTGCACGCCCAGCTTGGCGAACTGCTTGACCATCCAGTCGTTCTCGCTCTTGAACTCGGGCGTCACCGCACGCTGGAAGTCGTAGTTCAGCACCAGCGGCTTGCCGGTCACCGCATCGCGCCCGCCGGGGTAGCCGGCCTCGGCCAGCAGCACCTTGGCCTCCTCCACCGAGCGGCGCACCACCTTGCCGTCGACCAGCTTGTGGGTCACCGGGTTGTGGAACGTGCCCTCGCCTTCCCGCGAGCCGAACAACCCCGGTGGCAGCGGGCTGTGCGCCGCCACGCCGCCCTTGTGCTTGAAGATGCGGCCGTAGCCTTCCTCGTAGTCGATCACGATGGCCAGGGCCTGGCGCAGCTTGCGGTTCTTCTCGGCCTGTTCGGGCGTGCTGCCCTGACCCACCACCGGGTCGAGCATGTTGAAGCCCAGGTACCAGTTGCTGATGTCGGTCATCAGCGGGAACTGGAAGCCACGCGCCTTGAACAGCGCCGCCACGGCATCGGAATCATCGGCGTCGTTGCGGAAGTCCACGCCCCACTCGGGCCGCTCGATCTCGGGCACGTCCAGGAAGCCCTGCTTGAACTTCTCCTTGCGCGCCACCTTCTCCTTCTCGATGGTGACGTACAGCGTGTCGATGAACGGCATGCGCTTGCCGCAGTCGTCGAGCAGGCCGGCCTCGCGGTCGCCGGGCATGCCTTCGCAGGGGTAGAGGTCTTCGCGGTAGTTCGGGTTGCGCACCATCACATGGCGGCGGTCGCGCACGAACTCCTTCATCATGTAGGCACCGCTGCCCACCGGCCACTGGTTCAGGCTCAGGCCGGCCTCGTTCATGCCGGGCTGGGCGTAGAAGGCATCGGCCTCCCAAGGCACCGGCGCGGTGAAGGCCATGGCCATCCAGTAGTTCCACTGCGGGTATTTGCCCTTCAGGCGGATGCGCAGCAGGTGCTTCTCCGGCGCGGTGGCGCCGGCCAGCGGCCAGCGCCGGAAGTCGAGGAAGGGCTTGTCGCGGATGTCGGCGGGCAGGCCGGACAGCAGCTTGGCATCTTCCTGCTTGACCAGGGCGGCATAGTCCTTCAGGCCGACCACGTACTCGGCAAACACGGCGAACACCGGCGCCTCGATGCGTGTGGTGGCGTGGCGCTTGAGCGCGTAGACGAAGTCCTCGGCCACCACCTCGCGGGTGCCCTGGTGCTCGAAGTCCCAGGGCGAGCGGCGCTGGCCCAGGGCGTCGCGGGTCAGCGGCGTGTCGGAGTGGTAGCGGTACTTGCCCTGGGCATCGACCGCAAACGCCGGGTGCGGCTGGAAGCGCATGCCGGGCTTGATCGGCACGTCGTAGACGCTCTCGGCGATCTGCTCGCCCGGCGCATCCTCGGGCAGGGTCTGACCGTTCTTGTCCAGGTAGCGGGGCTTGGCCACGGCGGCGGCCGACTTGGGCACCAGCTGGTACGGCCGCTTCAGGTAGTGGTAGCCGTAGGGCGGGTCGTACGCCTGCATGGTGTACGCCGTCTCGGGATTGGAGTACGAGGCGGTCGGATCCAGGTAGCGCGGCGAGCGCTCGTCGAACGAGTAGAACAGCGTGTTCTCGCGCTCGGCCCCAAGCGGGTAGGGGTTGTTGTTGCAGCCGGCCGCCAGCAGGGCCGACGCCAGGCCCAGCGCCAGGCCGGCGCGGCGCCACCACACAGTGCAGAGAACAGCGATGCCGCGCATGCGGACAGCTCCTGGAGCAAATCGACGGCGGAGGCCTGGTCAGCCTCCGCCGGTCAGCCATGAATGACATCGCCTCGGCAGGGCCTGCTTGTGGCCGACCCTTGCGAGGCGATGTGCCATTCTAGGGGGCGCCCGCGGGGCCAGCCCCCCGGGTTTCAGCCCATGACCGGGCATTGGAGTGGCCGCTCTACCCCCGCGAAACCAGGGGGAGGACGGCGCCAGGCCTACCAGCCCAGCAGCACGTCGCGGCCCTGCACCAGCAGCTGCACCCTGGCGCCCACCGGCAGGCTCAGTTTGGTGGGCACATGGCCGAACGGCAGGCCGGTGAGGATGGGCGTGGCGCACACGCTGCGCAGGTGGGCCACGGCGGTCTTCAGCGTGTAGCCGCGGTCCAGCGGGCTCTTGCGCCAGCCGCTGAAATCGCCCAGCAGAACAGCCTTTTGCCGGGCCAGCACGCCGGCCTGGTGCAGCTGCAGCAGCGCGCGCTCGACACGGTACGGATGCTCGTTGACGTCCTCCAGGAACAGCACGCCACCGCTCACCTTGGGCCAGTGCGGCGTGCCCAGCAGGCTTTGCACCATGGCCAGGTTGCCGCCCCACAGCCGGCCCTTCACATCCAGCCCGTCGAAGCCGGCCTCGGTGCGGAAGCCCACGGCCTCCAGCTCGCCCGACATCGCCTCGCTGAAGCAGCCCACGGTCACCTCGTCGGTGCCGCCGGCATCGTCAGCGCGGCCGAAGTCGTCGCAGGCCATCGGCCCCTGCCAGAGGCCGTGGCGGGGGGTGGCACCGGTGTGGGCCAGCAGGCCCAGGTGCAGCGCGGTCAGGTCACTGTGGCCCACCCAGCGGGTGCCCTGCTCCACCGACCGGGCGAGCAGCGGCCAGTCGATGCGGTCGAGCAGGCGGGTGAGGCCGTAGCCGCCGCGGCAGGCCAGGGCCACCGACGGCGCCGCGGCCGCCACCCGGTGGATGGCCGCCAGGCGGGCGTCGTCGTCACCGGCAAAGCGCTGGTGGCGGCCGCGCACGCTGGGGTCCATCGTCACCGTGAAGCCCAGCGCGCCCAGGCGCTGGCGCGCCAGCTTCAGCGCGGCGGTGCGCAGTTCCACCCCGGCGGGTGCGTAGACATGCAGGCTGGGCAGGCTCATTGGGTGGATGCGGAAGGAGGATCGAAGGTGCTGCCGTGCTGCAGCTCGGTGGTCTCGCCGACCGGGATCACCGCTGGGTCGGCAGTCGATGCCGCAGCAGCCCGCAGCGCATCACGCTCGGCCCGCTGCTGGGCCCGGCGTTCGGCGAAGAACTGGCGCAGCAGGGCCGATGCCGGCTCGGCCAGCACGCCGCCGACCAGGGTGGTGTGGTGGTTCAGCTGGCGCTCGGCGAACAAATCCACCACCGAGCCGGCAGCGCCGGTCTTCGGGTCGGTGGCGGCGAACACCACCCGCTTGAAGCGCGCATGCAGCAAGGCCATCGCGCACATAGCGCAGGGCTCCAGCGTCACGTACAGCGTGCAGTCGGGCAGGCGGTAGTTCTGCAGCAGCTGGGCGGCGTGGCGCAACGCCACGATCTCGGCATGCGCCGTCGGGTCGTGGGTGGTGATCGGTCGGTTGTAGCCGGTCGCCAGCACCTGCGGGCCGGTGGCGGTGTGCCGCAGGATCACCGCGCCCACCGGCACCTCGCCGGCCAGCTGGGCGTTCAGGGCCTGGTCCAGCGCCAGGCGCATGCCCAGTTCGTCGGCGGGGTCGGGGGTGTCGGGCATCGGTGGCAGCACAGCGGCGAGCCACCGATGGTACGGCCGGCACGCTCAGGCGCCGGGCCGGACGGCGGTCAGGCCAGCGGCGTGAACGCGTAGCCGTTGCCGGCCGCCGCCACGCGGCCGAAAGCCGGGAACGGGAAGTGGAAGCCGCCGATCATCGCGTTGGCCGACAGGATGCGCGCGAAGGTCTCGCGCCGCACCTTGCGGGCCGCCTCGGCGTCCATGTCGAAGGTCACGGCCCAGTCGGGGTTGCGGGCGAACAGCGCCGGCACGTTGGTCAGATCACCCACGTAGTTGAAGGTCTGACCGGCGCTGCTCACCTCGAACAGGGTGTGGCCCGGCGTGTGGCCGAAGGCGGCCACCGAGCGCACGCCCGGCGCCAGCTCGCTGCCGGGCTCGAAACGCACCAGCATGTCGGCAGGCATCTGGGCGAAGGTGCGGCGCACGTTGTTGAAGGCGCCCTTCATCGCGTCGGGTGCGGCGGCCATCTTCGCGTCATCCATCCAGAACGCATGCTCGGGCGCCGGCACCATCACCTTGGCCTTGGGGAAGATGTACTCGCCGGCCTTGTTGCGCAGGCCGTTGATGTGGTCACCGTGGTAGTGGGTGATCAGCACGGTGTCGATGTCCTGCGGGCCGAAACCGGCGGCGCGCAGGTTCTCCAGCAGCTTGCCGGTGGTGGGGCCGCCGTGGTCACCCAGACCGGTGTCCATCAGGATGCGGCGCCCGCCCGCCACCACCAGGAACGGCGTGAAGGGGATGTCGATGTAGTCGGTGGGCAGGCCTTGCGAGGCCAGCAGCGCCCGCACCTCGGCGATGGGCGCGTTCTTGACGAATTCCTCGCCCAGCGGACGGCGCGCGATGCCATCGATCAGCGAGACGATCTCGACGTCGCCCAGCTTGGTGCGCCGGAAGCCGGGCGTGGGCAGCGTGGGCGTGCCCAGGTTGGGCGCGTTCTGGGCCCAGGCGGGCACAAAGCTGCCGGCGGCATAGGCCATGGGTGCAAGCAGGCCCGCGGTGAGCAGGCGACGGCGCTGGATCATGTGTGACTCTCCGGTCGGTTGTTGAACTCAACCGTCTATGTTCGCCGCAGCGGGAAAGTCCGGGCCGGCGAAGGGCTTTGCCGGCCGCATCGCGGTCGCGCCATCCCGGCGCCAGAAAGACAAACGGGTCAGCCCTTGTGGAGCTGACCCGTCGGTCTAGAACAGCAATGTTCTGGTGCGGCTGGCAGGAATCGAACCCACGACCCCTTGGTTCGTAGCCAAGTACTCTATCCAGCTGAGCTACAGCCGCGAAGCCTCGCAGTCTACAGCGAAATTCGACCTTTGCGCCAGCCTCGTCTGCTGTTGCAGCAAAAAAAGTTGCTGCGGCTGGATCAGTCCTGCGCCGCGGCCTGGCGCAGGCAGTCGAGCGCACGGGCGTCGTCGCCCTCCTCGGTGGCCAGGCGGGCCAAGGCGCGCCAGGCCTGGCGGCGGGCGCGCGGCTGCAGCTGCGCATCCTTGGCGGCGATCTCCAGCGGCCGGCGCGCCTTGCCCCACAGCTGCCGCTCGGCCAGCACCGCGCCCACGGCCGCCTGCACCGCCGCCTCGGTCGGATGGCTGCGCTGGGCAGTCTCCACCCGCGCCAGCCAGTCCGGCCCGAGACCGGCCACCACGTCGACCAACGCCAGGGCCACCTCGGCACGGCCGTCGGCACCGAGGCTGTCGAGCCGGTCCCACAGCGGGCGCAGCCAGGCGCGGCCATCCTCCGCCGCCTGCAGCTGGGCGGCGCGGCGGGCAGCGCGGGCGGCGACGAAGGGATCGCGCTGGTCAGCGGCGTCGAAATCCTGCCAGGCGCGGCGCAGCTGGTCGGCGTCATGGGTGGCATCCAGCGCCTCGATGGCCAGCGAGCGCAGCAGGCCCTGGGCCGCGGTGCTGGAGAACGCCTGGTGGTTGGCCAGCAGGCGCGCGGTGTGCAGCGCATCCATCGGCCGGCGCTCCAGCCGGGCGGCCTGCAGCTTCAGCCGCAGCGCCTGGGTGCGGCGGGCCACGCCGGGCTGCAGCTCGGCCAGCAGGGCCTCGGCGCGTGGGCCGTCGCGGTCGTCCAGCGCCCATTCGGCGGCCAGCAGGCGCGCGCCGTCGTCCACCGCCTGGCTGGCGCCGCGGCGGCCCGGGCGCAACGCGCGGCGCAGCAGCTCGTCGCGGCGGCCACGGTTCTGCAGGCGGTGCAGGCTGCCGGCGGCCAGCAGCTGGGCCAGGGTGCGGAACTCATGGTCGTCGCCGGCGTCCTGGCGGTCGTCCTGGATGGCGATGGCGCGCTGCGCGGCCTTGTGCGAGCGGCCGTAGCGGCCGCTGAAGTACTCGGCCAGCGCCTCGCGCAGGGCCGCCTGGGCCGCGCGCTCCAGCCGCAGCAGGCGCCATTCGCGGGCCCGGGCCGGCAGCCCGATCAGGGCATTGACCGCCTGCACCGCCGTCATCAGCGCAAAGCCGGTGGCCAGGGCGCCGAGGATGAACAGGTTGAGCGACAGGTCGACCCGCCAGCCTTCCCAGTAGAACGAGGCCATGCCGGCGTTGTCGCCCAGCGTCAGCGCGGCGACCACCGCCACCGCGAACAGCAGCACCAGCCAGACGACGTTGCGCACCGCTGCAGCCCCTGTGCCTAGCGGCCGGCCTGCGCGGCCGACAGGGCCGCCAGCGTCTCGTCGGGCCGTGGCAGGTTCACCTGCCGGGCCTGGCCCGCCACCTGGCGCACCAGGTCGGCCGTCAGCACCACGCGCCGGGCGCTGCGGTCGAAGTAGCGGTCGAGCGCGTTGGTGGCGTCGCGCAGGTCGGCCTGGGCGGTGTCGAACTGGCGCGACAGCAGCGCCAGGCGGGCGTTGAGCAGGCGCAGCTTCAGGTTCTCGCGCAGGAACCAGGCCTGCTCGGGCGCGATCAGCGCAGCCTCGGGCTGCTCGATGCGGGTCACCCGCACCAGGGTCTTGACCTCGCCCCAGACCCGCTCACCGACCCAGGCGCCCTGGGCCTGCAGCCAGGGCCACCAGCCGGCGGCCGATGCCGGTGCGGCCGGCGCCGACGCCGCCGCCGCGCCCGGTCGCGCCGGCGGCGCCGGACGGCGCTCGGGCTGGGCCAGCAGCGGCAGTTCGTCGACGGTGCGGATGGCCTCGTCGAGCTTGATGGTGAGGCTGGCGATGTCGCTGACCGCCACCGCGCGCACCCGGTCCAGATCGCGCGCCAGTGCGCGCCGCACCCGCTCCACCCGCGGCTGGTTCATGCGCGCCAGGCGCTCCTCGCTCTGGCGCAGCGCGGCGGCCAGCGGCTCGGCGCTGCCGGTGATGGCGCTCTGCTGCACGGCCACCCGCACCGCGGCGTCGACGTCGGCCAACACGTTCTCATCCCGGCTGCGCGACAGCTGCTGGATCAGCTCTTCCAGCTGGGTGCGCTGCAGCGCGGTCTCGGCCACGCGGCCGTCCAGCAAGGCCACCTTGGATTCCGCCGCGCGGGCCAGCTCCTGCGCCTGCTGGGCCATCGCGCGGGCTTCGATGGCCTGGCCCTGGCTGTCCTGCTGGCGGCGCACCAGCTCCTGCTCCAGGCTCTTGATGCGCTGCTGCCCCAGCAGGGCCAGGGTGATGGCCACGAGCACCAGGCCACCCAGCACGGCCAGCGTGGCCCACCAGGCGCCCGGCACAGTGATGACCGGCGCCGCTGCGGCTGGCGCGGGCGCCGCTGCGGGCTCGGCAGACGCGGGGGCGGCGGTTGGGTTGGACTCGTTCACTGGGGCGCGATTGTATCGGCGGCCCCCTGGCCGCCACCCATGGCGCAGCGCCGGTCAGGCGGCGCTGCCGCCCTGCAGCAGCGCAGCCACGGCCTCGGGCGTGGGCGCCACCGTGTGCACCCGCTGCAGGCCCAGCTGGCGGGCGGCTTCGGCAATGCGCGGGTGGGTGGCCAGGGCACGGGCCTGTGTCCAATCGGCGCCTGGCGCCAGCTGCGGCAGGTGGCCCACCGCCTCGCTGCTGGAAAACAACCAGCAGAAGGCGTCTGGCCGGGCCAGGGCCTGGACGAGCAGGGCTTGCGCGGCGGCATCAGGCACCGGCACGGTGCGGCGGTAGGCCTCCACAAAGTGCACCTGCGCGCCCTGCTGGCGCAGCACCTCGGCCAGCCAGTCGCGACCGGACTCACCGCGCACCACCAGCGCCGCGCTGCCCGGCCAGCGGCAGCGGTGCTGCAGCACTGCCCACAAGGCCTCCGAATCGAACTGTCCGCCGTCATCGGCCGGGCTGCACAGTGCCGCCGCCGGCACGCCGGCCTGCTGCAGCGCCAGGCGCGTGCCCAGTCCAGGCGCGGCGGCCACCAGGCCGGGCGGCCAGGCGGTGCCCGCCGGCTGGCTGGCAACGAAGCGCTGCACCGCGCTGGGGCTGACGAACATCACCATCGCCAGCGGGCGCTGCTGGTCATCGTGGCCATCGGCGATGGCCCGCCAGGCGGCCTGCACCGGCGCCGGATCGGCCGGGCCGTCGATGCCCAGCAGCGGGAAGGCACTGGCCGTCACGCCCAGCGCCTGCAGCCGGGACACCCAGTCGTCGGCCTGCGGCTGCGGCCGGGTCACCAGCAGTTGGGGCAGACCGGCCATGGCGGAGCGCGCGGCGGCGCCAGCGGCCGTCAGACCTTGGGCGCGGCGGCCAGGTAGCTGTCGGCGCCCAGGCTGCGCAGCTGGTCGGCAGCCTGGCGGCCCAGGGCATCGGCCGCGGCGGTGGCGGCGGCGCCGCTGTCCTGCGCGATGGTGGCCTGCACCTGGGTGCGCAGCAGCGGGCGGGCGGTGTCCTCGGCATGGCCCAGCGCAGCGATCATCACCAGCTGGTCGCCCTGCCAGACGGCGTGCGCGGCCAGCGGCATGCTGCAGCTGCCGCCCAAGGCACGGGAGACGGCCCGCTCGGCATGCACCGACAGCCAGGTGGGGGCGTGGATCATCGTGCCGAGTTGCGCGCGCAGCGTGGCGGCGTCGGCCCGCACCTCGATGCCCAGCGCGCCCTGGCCGGCGGCGGGGATCATCGCCGCCTCGTCGAACGGCGCGCGGATGCGCTCGGCCAGGCCCAGGCGCTTCAGGCCGGCGGCGGCCAGCACGATGGCGTCGTAGCCGCCTTCGTCCAGCTTGCGCAGCCGGGTGTCGAGGTTGCCGCGCAGCGGCTCGATGCGCAGGTCGGGCCGCAGGTTCTTCAGCTGCACCACCCGACGCAGGCTGCTGGTGCCCACCACCGCACCTTGCGGAAGATCGGCCACGCTGGCGTAGCGGTTGGAGACGAAGGCATCTCGCGGGTCCTCGCGCTCCAGCACCGCGGCCAGCACGAAACCCTCGGGCAGCTCCATCGGCACATCCTTCAGCGAATGCACCGCCAGGTGGGCACGGCCTTCTTCCAGCGCCACTTCCAGTTCCTTGACGAACAGGCCCTTGCCGCCGACCTTGCTGAGCGCCCGGTCGAGGATCTGGTCGCCCTTGGTCGTCATGCCCAACAGGCCCACGCGCAGTCCGAAGCGGGCGCCGAGCAGGTCGCGCACATGCTCGGCCTGCCACAGGGCCAGCCGGCTCTCGCGGGTGGCGATCAGGGTGTCGGGCATGTCGTGCGCGCTGGCGCCGGGGGTGGGCTGGGTCATGGTGGCCCGATTATCGCTAGGCGGCTGGGGGTCGCTGCCGGGCGCCCTGCCGGCGGCCGCCCGCCATGCCGTTGGGTAACATTGTTACTTCCCAGGAGTCAGCCCATGCCGCGTTCAACCGCCCCCCGGACATCCACCATCCGCGCTGCTGCGCCGTCTGTCCCCGCTGTGAAGCTGGCCGATGCTGGCGACGCCGCCGCCAAGAACAAGGCGCTGATGGAAGACATCCGGTTACTGGGTCGGCTGTTGGGCGATGTGATCCGCGAACAGGAGGGCAAGGACGCCTTCGAGCTGATCGAGCGGGTGCGCCAGCTCAGCGTGGGCTACCGGCTGAAGAAGGACGCCTCGGCCGGCCGGGTGCTCGACCGGCTACTGAAGAACCTGTCGGCCGACCAGACGGTGAGCGTGATCCGCGCCTTCAGCTACTTCAGCCACCTGGCCAACATCGCCGAGGACCGCCACCATGTGCGCCGCCGCCAGCACCATGAACGCCAGGGCCACCAGCAGGACGGCAGCCTGGCGCTGAGCTTCGAGCGGCTGCACAAGGCCGATGTGCGCTCGGCCGACGTGGCGCAGATGCTGACCCAGGCCTACATCAGCCCGGTGCTGACCGCCCACCCCACCGAGGTGCAGCGCAAGAGCATCCTGGATGCCGAGCGGGCCCTGGCCGAGCTGATCGGCGCCCGCGACGACCTGCCCACCGAGCGTGAGCGCGCCGCCAACGAGGCGCTGATGCGCGCCCGCATCACCCAGCTGTGGCAGACGCGCATGCTGCGCTACACCAAGCTGACGGTGGCCGACGAGATCGAGAACGCGCTGAGCTACTACCAGAGCACCTTCCTGCGCCAGATCCCGAAGCTGTATGCCGAGATCGAGGACCACCTGGCCGGCTTTGCCGTGCCCAGCTTCCTGCGCATGGGCCAGTGGATCGGCGGCGACCGCGACGGCAATCCCAACGTGACGGCAGAGACGCTGAAGATGGCGCTGGCGCGGCAGAGCGAGGTGGCGCTGCGCTTCTACCTGACCGAGGTGCATGCGCTGGGCGCCGAGCTGTCGATCAGCCAGATGCTGGCCGGCGTGACACCCGCCATGGCCGCGCTGGCCGAGGCCTCGCCCGACAAGAACCCGCACCGCGAGGACGAGCCCTACCGCCGCGCCCTGGTGGGCATGTACGCCCGCCTGGCCGCCACCCTGCAGGCGCTGACCGGCACCGAGGCGCTGCGCCATGCGGTGCAGCCACAGAACGCCTACACCAGCCCGGCGCAGTTCCTGGCCGACCTGGGCGTGATCGCCGACAGCCTGAAGCGCCACCATGCCCAGGCCCTGGTGGCACCGCGGCTGGCGCCGCTGATGCGGGCGGTGCAGGTCTTCGGCTTCCACCTGGCCACGGTGGACCTGCGCCAGAGCAGCGACAAGCACGAGGCCGTGGTGGCCGAACTGCTGCGTGAGGCCCGCCTGCACCCCGACTACAGCGCGCTGGACGAGGACGCCAAGCGCGCCCTGCTGATGGGCCTGCTGAACGACGCCCGGCCGCTGCGGGTGCACGGCGCCGCCTACAGCGACCTGGCGCAGAGCGAGCTGGCGATCTTCGAGACCGCCAGGACCATGCTGGCGCGCTATGGCCGCGAGGCCCTGCGCCACTACATCATCAGCCACACCGAGAGCGTGAGCGACCTGCTGGAGGTGCTGCTGCTGCAGAAGGAATGCGGCCTGCTGGCCGGCCCGAACGGTGGCACGCTGGACGGCGGCGCGGTGAACGCGCTGATTGTGGTGCCGCTGTTCGAGACCATCGGCGACCTGCGCCAGGCCGAGCCGATCATGCGCGCCTTCTACGCCCTGCCCGGCATCACCGAGCTGGTGGTGCGCAGCGGTGGCGAGCAGGACATCATGCTGGGCTACTCCGACAGCAACAAGGACGGCGGCTTCTTCACCAGCAACTGGGAGCTGTACCGGGCCGAGCTGGCGCTGGTGGGCCTGTTCGGCCCGCTGCGCGAACAGCACGGCATCACGCTGCGGCTGTTCCATGGCCGGGGCGGCACGGTGGGCCGCGGCGGCGGCCCCAGCTACCAGGCCATCCTGGCGCAGCCACCGGGCACGGTGAACGGCCAGATCCGGCTGACCGAGCAGGGCGAGGTGATCGGCAGCAAGTACGCCAACCCCGAGATCGGCCGCCGCAACCTGGAGACGCTGGTGGCCGCCACGCTCGAGGCCACGCTGCTGCACACCAGCGGCACCAAGTCGGGCGCGCCCAAGGCCTTCCTGGAAGCGGCGGCGGCCATCAGCGAGGGCAGCTACGCCGCCTACCGCCAACTGGTCTACGAGACCCCGGGGTTCACCGACTATTTCTTCGCCGCCACGCCGATCCGCGAGATCGCCGAGCTGAACATCGGCAGCCGCCCGGCCAGCCGCAAGGCCACTCGGGCGATCGAAGACCTGCGCGCCATTCCCTGGGGCTTCAGCTGGGGCCAGTGCCGGGTGGCGCTGCCGGGCTGGTGCGGCTTCGGCTCGGCCATCGACGCCTTCCTGGGCACCGGTGACGACCGCGACGACAAGCTCAGGCTGCTGCAGAAGATGCACAAGCAGTGGCCGTTCTTCCGCACGCTGCTCTCCAACCTGGACATGGTGCTGGCCAAGAGCGACCTGCGCATCGCCTCCCGCTACTGCGAGCTGGTGGAGGACCAGAAGCTGGCCAAGCGCATCTTCAGCGCCATCAAGGCCGAGTGGGAGCGCACCCATGCCGCGCTGTCGATGATCACCGGCGAGGCCGAGCGGCTGCAGAGCAACCCGGCGCTGGCGCGCAGCATCGAGCACCGCTTCCCCTACCTGGACCCGCTGAACCACCTGCAGGTGGAACTGATGCGCCGCTACCGCCACCGCAAGGAGGGCGCGCCCGAGAACGAGCGGCTGCAGCGCGGCATCCACCTGTCGATCAACGGCGTGGCGGCGGGCCTGCGCAACACCGGCTGAGCGCGGGGCTCTGGGTCGGCGGCGGTGCGATGATCGACCGACAACGCCACCACCGCACCCGGAGCCCTGCATGCTGCCCCTCGCCGGATACGCCGAACGCCTGTCTGCCCGCCCGGGTCAGACGTTGCGCTTCCATGTCGCCAACGCCACCGGCGCGCCGGTGTCGGCCCGGGTGGTGCGGGTGCGCTGTGCGGATCCGAACCCCGCGATCGGCGGCGTGCAGACCGAACCGGTGGACATCGCCGTCGAGGTGCTGGCCACGCCGGGCCCGCAGCCGGTGCCCTTGGGCTCGTACGCGGTGCTGGGGCCGGCGGGCCTGTTGGGCGCGGCGGCTGATTGCACCGCGGCCCTGCTGGTGCAGCCGACCCTGGCCCTGCCCCGCCGCCAGGTGCTGCTGTCGACCCTGGACGACCAGGGCCGCGGCCTGCAGCTGGAACTGACGCCGGCCCGGACGGTGCGGGCCACCGTCGGCACCAGCACCGGCCCGGCCACGCTGGAGACAGACCAGCCCCTGCCGCTGCACGCCTGGACCGATCTCACACTGGTGGTGGACAGCGCAGCCCGCATGCTGACCCTGTCCGCACGCCCGCTGGCCGGCCCGGCCACCAGCCAGGCCGTGCAGCTGGCGCTGGCCGCAGCGCCGGTGCTGCAGTCACCCACCCGCTGCCTGAGCCTGGCCAGCGCCAGCGACACCGCACCGGTGGACTGCTTCAACGGCCGGCTGGAAGCCCCGGTGCTGCTGGCGCGTGCGCTGCCGACAGGCGACACCGTCAGCCGCCCAGCTGCCGACGACCCGGCCTGCATCGCCGCCTGGGACTTTGCGCTGGAGATGCACAGCCAGCGCGTGGTCGACACCGGCCCGCACGCCCACCACGGCCGCCTGGTCAACACCCCCACCCGGGCGGTGTGCGGCGCCCGCTGGACCGGCCAGGAGCACTGCTTCCGCCATGCGCCGGCCGAGTACGGTGCCATCCACTTCCACGACGACGATCTGGACGACTGCCGCTGGCCGGCCACGCATGCGGTGCATCTGCCCGCTGGCCTGAAGTCCGACGCCTACGCCCTGTTGCTGCAGGCTGGCGATGCGGCCGAGAACATCCCGTTCTTCGTGGTGCCGCCGCTGGGCCGGCCGACGGCGAAGATCGCGGTGCTGGTGTCGACCTACACCTACACCATCTACGGCAACCACGCCCGGCCGGAATGGATGATCGACCCGGCCTGGCGCGCTGACCTGGTGGCCCAGAACCAGGCCTGGGGCGCCTACCCCTACAACCCGGGTGAACACCGCGACTACGGCCTGTCGACGTACAACTACCACAGCGATGGCTCGGGCATCGCCCTGGTCAGTTGGCGGCGGCCGATGCTGAACCTGCGCGTCGGCTATGTGACCTACCCGTACCCCGAGATCCGCGGCTCGGGCCTGCGCCACTACCCGGCCGACAGCCACCTGCTGCTGTGGCTGGCGCAGATGGGCCATGAGGTCGACCTGATCACCGACGACGAGCTGCACCGCGAGGGCCAGGCCCTGCTGGCGCCCTACAAGGCGGTGCTGACCGGATCACACCCGGAATACCACACGCCGCAGATGCTGGACGCGCTGCAGGCCTTCCGCGACAACGGCGGCCGGCTGGCCTACCTGGGCGGCAACGGCTTCTACTGGAAGATCGCGCTCGACCCCGTGCGCGACGGCCTGATCGAGATCCGCCGCGGCGAGGGGGGCATCCGCGCCTGGGCGGCCGAGCCGGGCGAGTACTTCCAGCAGTTCGACGGCCAGTACGGCGGCCTGTGGCGGCGCAACGCGCGGCCGCCGCAGAAGCTGGTGGGCGTGGGCTTCACCGCCCAGGGCAACTTCGTCGGCTCGCACTACCGCATCGATCCGGCGGCGCGCAGCAACCCGCGGGTCAGCTGGCTGCTGGAGGGCGTGGCGGCCGAGACGGTGGGCGGCGAAGGCTTCTCCGGCCACGGTGCCGCCGGCTTCGAGCTGGACCGTGTCGACACCCGGCTGGGCTCACCGGCCAACGCGGTGGTGGTGGCCCGTTCGGAGAACCACCCGCCGGAGGCCCCCTGGGTGCTGGTGCCCGAGGAGCAGCTGACCCACATCACCACCATTCCCGGCCAGCCGCACAAGGCGCTGATCCGCGCCGACATGACCTGGTTCGACTGCCCCGGCGGCGGCGAGGTGTTCGCCGTCGGCTCGATCACCTTCTGCGGTGCGCTGCCGGTCAACGGCGGCGACAACGACATCTCGCGCATCCTCGACAACGTGGTGCGGCGCTTCAGCCGCTGAGGCTGTCCTTCAGGCGGTGGGCGGCCAGCGGTCCCAGGCACGGGCTGCCACCGGCCGGCCCCACAGGTCCACCGTCAGCGACGTGCCGGCATGCGGCTGCTGCGCCGCCTCACCGCGCACGAAGCCCAGGCCGATGCAGGCGCCAGCCCGCGGGCTCCAGCCGGCGGAGCTGAGCTCACCCACGGCCTGGCCAGCCAGCGTCAGCGCTTCGCCGCCCCAGGCAAAGGCCTGCGGATCGTCCAGCACCACCGTGACCAGCTTCTTGCGAAGCGGCTGCCCGCGGGCCGCCAGCAGCGCATCGCGGCCGATGAAGTCACAACCCTTGTCGAACGCGACGAAGGCGCCCAGCCCGACCTCGAATGGTGTCTCATCGGGCCCCATCTCGGCACCCCAGGCGCGGCGGCCGGCCTCGATGCGCAGGGCATCCAGCGCCCAGTAGCCGGCATCGCGCAGGCCCAGGTCGGCGCCGGCGGCCTGCAGCGCGATGTCGACATGGCGGGCCATCTCCACCGGCACGTACAGCTCGTAGCCCGGCCCGCCCACATAGGCCATGCGGGCGGCGCGCACCCGGGCGAGGCCCAGGTCGATCTCCTGGCTGTGGCCCCACGGCAGCGCGGCGGGCGACAGGTCGTCGGGGCTCAGGCGGGCCAGCAGGGCGCGGGCGTTCGGGCCCATGACCGACAGCACGCTCCACAGCGCGCTCACATCGGTCAGCACCGCATGCTGGTCGGCGCCGAGGTGGCGGCCGATCCAGTCGGCATCGCGCAGCGGCTGGGCCGAGCCGGTGATCAGCAGGAAGCGGTCGGCCGCCAGGCGCAGCACGGTGCAATCGCTCTCGAAGCCGCCGCGGGCATTCAGCATGGCGGTGTAGACCAGCCGGCCCGGGGCCACGTCGATCTGGTTGGCGCACAACCGCTGCAGCACCGCCAGCGCATCGCGGCCCTGCAGCAGCAGCTTGCCGAAGCTGGTCTGGTCGTACAACGCCACGGCGCTGCGGGTGGCCTGCTGCTCGGCCTGCATCCAGGGCAGCCAGCCGGGGGTGCCCAGGGTGTGCGGCGGCAGGCTGTCCGCCCCGGCGGGGCGGAAGACATTGGCCCGCTCCCAGCCGTTCTTGCTGCCGAATTCGGCGCCGCGGGCGGCCAGGCGGTCATGCAGCGGGCTGGTGCGCAGCGGGCGGGCGCTCTGCAGTTCCTGCCGCGGCCAGCGCATGGCGTAGTGCAGGCCCAGGGTCTCGGCGGTGCGCTGGGCCAGCGCGCGGCGGTTGCCGGTGAAGGCGCCGAAGCGGCGGATGTCGACTTCCCACAGATCCTGCGGTGCTTCGCCGCCGACCACCCACTCGGCGATCAGTTGGCCGGCGCCGCCGCTGTTGGCGATGCCGGCCGAGTTGAAGCCGGCGCAGACGAAGTAGCCACGCAGCCCCGGCGCCTCGCCGAGGATGAAGTTGCCGTCGGGCGTGAAGCTCTCCGGCCCGTTGAGCAGCATCTTGATCGGCGCGGTCTCCAGGCAAGGCGTGCGGTGGATGGCGTTGGTCATCAGCGGCTCGAACTGGTCCCAGTCTTCGCCGAGCAGCTGGAACTGGAAGTCGGCGGGAATCGGATCGATCGACCAGGGCTTGGCCGCCAGCTCGAAGCCGCCCATCACCAGGCCGCCGACCTCTTCCTTGTAGTAGATCAGGCCGTCGGGATCGCGCATCACCGGCAGCATCGGGTGCACGCCGGGGATGCGGTCGGTGACGAGGTAGAAGTGCTCGGCCGAGTACAGCGGCACGTTGACGCCGGCCAGCGCGCCGAACTGCCGCGCCCACTGGCCGGCGCAGTTGATCAGCGTCTCGCAGCGCACCACGCCGGGAACGCCGTCCTGCAGCGTGTGCACGCCGGCCACCCGCGGACCGGACGGGCCGTCCTCGACCAGCACGCCGGTGACCTGCACGCCTTCCACCAGCTTCGCGCCCCGGTTGCGGGCGCCCTTGGCCAGCGACATCGTCAGGTCGGTCGGGTTGGCCTTGCCGTCACCCGGGATCCACAGCGCGCCCTGCAGGTCGTCGGTGCGCATCAGCGGCCACCTGTCGCCCGCCTCGGCCGGGCTGATCACATGCACCTCCACGCCGAAGCTGCGCGCCAGCGCCGCCTGCTTGTGCAGCAGCTGCATGCGCTCGGGCGTGTGAGCCACGTTGAGGCTGCCGCACTGCTTCCAGCCGGTGGCGAGGCCGGTTTCGGCCTCCAGCCGGCTGTACAAGTCGATGCCGTAGCGGCTCATGCCGGTCATGCTGCGGTTGGGCCGCATCTGGCCGACCAGGCCGGCGGCATGCCAGGTGGTGCCGCTGGTCAGCCGGCCCTGCTCCAGCAGCAACACGTCGCGGCGGCCCAGCTGGGTGAGGTGGTAAGCGGTGGAACAGCCGGCAATGCCACCGCCGACGATCAGGGTTTGCACATGGGGGGGCAAGGGCATCGCCAGGTCTCCGTCATCCGAGGCGCAAGGCCATCACACCAGCCACGATCACCGCGGTGCCGATGGCACGCTGCAGGCCGAAGGCCTCTTTCAGCAGCACCGTGCCCAGCACCGCGGCAAACAGCACGGAGGTCTCGCGCAACGCGGCCACGCTGGCCACCGGGGCACGGGTCATGGCCCACAGTGCGATGGCATAACTGCCGATGCTGGCGCTGCCGCCCACCGCCGCCAGCGGCCAGCGCTGGCGGGCATAGGCCAGGATGTGGGCACGGCCTTCCGGCCCGCGCCGCAGCCACACCAGCAGCGGGTAGGCGATGCCGTCCAGCACAAACAGCAGCATCACATAGCGCAGCGCGCTGCCGCCGGCCGCCACCTCGGCGCGCACCCCCAGGCCATCGACCACGGTGTAGACGGCGATGATGCCGGCATTGGCAAACGCGAACATCAGCGCCTTGCGGTGGTGCAGTGCTTCGCCTGGCTTGGCCAGCCCGACCAGGGCCACGCCGGTGGTGATGCCGATGACGCCGGCCCAGGCCGCCGGGCTGGGCGACTCACCCAGCAGGCTGCCGCTGCCCAGGGCCACCAGCAGCGGCGCGAAGCCGCGCATGATCGGGTAGGTCAACCCCAGGTCGCCATGCTGGTAGGCGCCGGCCAGCGCGATGTAGTAGCCGATGTGGATGACCAGCGATGCAGCGATGTAAGGCAGCCCGGCCGGCCCGGGCAGGCCGACGATCAGCAGCAACGGCACCGCCACCAGCGCGCCCATCAGGTGCACCAGGGCGGTGTCCAGTGGCTTGTCGCCGCTGCTCTTGACCAGGGCGTTCCAGCCGGCGTGCAGCGCCGCGCCGCACAACACGGCCAGCACCACCGGCCAGGTCAGCGCCAGATCGGTGGTCAAGCCAGCGCGCAGCGCCGCGCGCGCTGGATGAAGTGCGCCAGCGGCGGCGTCACCATGGTCGCACTCTTGGCCTGGTCGTCCCACAGGCGCAGGCGCACCGCCTCGTCGGCACCGGGCTTCGCGATGAAGGCCGCCGCCTGCGCCGCATCGAACACCCCGCCCTGCAGCACCAGGCTGCGCTGGGAATCGGCCGACAGGGTTTCCAGGTAGCCTGGCCGCTTGGCACACAACCAGCGCTTGGCATCCACATGGCCCTGCACGGCGCCCAGCACCCGGTCGCTGAACAGACCACGCAGGAACGGGAGGGCGATGAACTGGTGCAGGTCGTCGACGCCGCGCAGCGTCGGCGTTTCACCCAGGTCCTGCACCAGGTGGCCCAGGTCGTGCAGCAGCGCGGCGGTCACCAGTTCGTCGTCGGCGCCGTCGGCCTCGGCCAGCGTGGCCGACTGCAGCGCATGCTGCCGCTGGGTGACGGGCTCGCCGCTGTACTGTTCATGGCCCCGGTTCAGGAACAGGGCTTCGATGTCGTCGATGCGCAGCATGGCGATGGTTCAGGGTTGGATGTCGTCCAGGTCGGCCAGCTGCGACGCGCGCAGCCGGGTGGCCGACAGCGCGCCCTTGCTCTCCAGGATCGGGTAGGCGATGGAGCAGATGTGGCTGTTGATGCGCTTCAGCTCCGACAGCAGGTCCAGGTGCAGCGAGCTGGTCTCGATGCTCTGCGCGGTGTTGTCCTGCAGCCGGGCGATGTGGTTGGCCGCGTACTCATGCTCCAGGTCGCGGAAGCGGGCCTTCTCCTCCAGCAGCTTCTGCGCATCGCGCACATGGCCGTCGAGGAACACGCTCATGCCCAGGCGCAGGTTGCTGAGCAGCCGCTCATGCAGGTGCACCACCTCGGCCATGCCGGCCTCGCTGAAGCTGCGCTGCTTGCGGATCTTCTTGTCCTCGATGTCGATCAGCACCCGCTCGGTGCAGTCGCCGATCTGCTCCATGTTGATGGTGAAGCTGACGATGTCGGTCCAGCGCCGGCTCTCGCGCTCGCTGAGCGCCTCGCGCGAGATCTGCGTCAGGTAGAACTTGATGGCGCTGTAGAGCTGGTCGACCGTGTCGTCCATCTGGCGCAGGCGCTCGGCCAGCACCAGGTCGTTGTCGCGCAGCACCGGCAGCACGCCGCGCAGCATGGTCTCCACCACATCGGCCTGGTGCAGCGCTTCGCGCGCGGCGCAGCTGATGGCCAGGCTGGGTGTGGCCAGGGCCACCGGATCCAGGTGGCTGGTGCGGTGGCCGCCGGCGCCATGGGCCGGCGTGGGCAGCCAGCGCTCGACCACCCGGGCCACCACACCCGTCAGGCCGATGAACAGAACCGCCAGGCACAGGTTGAAGCCCAGGTGGAATACCACCACCTGCTCGGCCACCGTGGGCACGAACTGCTGCAGCCCCACATGGACCTGGCCCAGCAGCGGCACCGCCACCACCGCGCCCATGGTCTTGAACAGCAGGTTGCCCAGCGGCAGGCGGCGCACCTGCGGGCTGTCGCCACTGGTGGCGATGATGGCCAGCAGGCCGCTGCCCAGGTTGGCGCCGATCACCAGGCCCAGCGCCGCCTGGGTGGGCAGCAGGCCCTGCGAGGCCAGCGTGGCCGTCAGCAGCACGATGGCCAGGCTGGAGTACGACAGCACGGTGAGCACCGCGCCGACGACGATGTCCAGCAGCACCTCGTTGGGCAGCGCGGCCAGCAGGGCGCGCACCGCCGGGCTCTCGGTCATCGGCCGGGTGGCGGCCACGATCAGCTGCAGCGCCAGTGT
Organism: Pseudaquabacterium pictum; assembly: GCF_005403045.1. Lineage (GTDB taxonomy): Bacteria > Pseudomonadota > Gammaproteobacteria > Burkholderiales > Burkholderiaceae_C > Pseudaquabacterium > Pseudaquabacterium pictum. The sequence continues at coordinate 59,080 of NZ_BJCL01000003.1, read as the reverse complement.
GATCAGGCCCAGGCCGATCAGCACCCGGCCCACACGGCCGGCGCCGCTGGCCTGCCGGGCAATGAACATCACCACGCCGACGAAGATCAGCAGCGGCGACAGCCAGCTCAGATCGAACGAGAACACCACCGCCATCAGTGCGGTGCCCACATCGGCGCCCAGCATCACCGCCAGCGCCGCCGCGGTGGGCACCAGGCCCTTGCCGACGAAGCTGGCGACGATCAGGCAGGTGGCGGTGGCACTCTGCACCAGGCTGGTGACCCCCAGGCCCGCCAGCAGCGCCGCCGGCCGGCTGCCGAAGCTCTTGGCCAGCACACCGCGCAGGTTCTCGCCGAACACCCGCAGCATGCCGGTGCGCACGATGTGCGTGCCCCACACCAGCAGGGCAATCGCGGCAAGCAGGTTCAGCAGATGGGTCACTGGCCTCCTACAGCCAAGGCATTGAATAGGTCTTGGTGTTGGTGAAGCTCTTCATCGCTTCCTGCACGCCTTCCTTGTAGCCCAGGCCGCTGTCCTTGATGCCGCCGAAGGGCGTCAGCTCCAGGCGGTAGCCGGGCACCTCGCGCACGTTGACCGTGCCCATGTGCAGCTCGTTGACGAAGCGGGTGATGTCGCTCATGCGGTTGGTGCACACCGACGACGACAGGCCGTAGGCCGTGCCGTTGGCCATTGCGATCGCCTCGTCGATGCTGGCGAAGGTGAGGATGGGGGAGACCGGGCCGAAGGTTTCCTCGCGCACCACGGTCATCTCGGGGCGCACACGGTCGATCACCGTGGGGGCGTAGAGCGCGCCGTCGCGGGTGTGGCCCGTCAGCAGGCGGGCGCCCTGGCTGATCGCCTCGTCCACCCGCTGCTGGAACAGCGTGGCCGCGGCGGCATCGATCACCGTGCCCATCTCGGTGGCGGCGTCGGCCGGATCCCCAAACGTCCAGGCCTGCGTCTTGGCCACCACCCTCTCGGTGAACGCCGCGGCCACCTTCTCATGGACCAGCATGCGCTTGACTGCCGTGCACCGCTGCCCGCTGTTCTTGTAGCTGCCGCTCACCGCCAGCGTGCTGGCCTCGTCGAGGTCGGCATCGTCCATCACGATGATCGGGTCGTTGCCACCCAGCTCCAGCACGATGCGGCGGTAGCCGGCCTTGGATGCGATGTACTTGCCGATGGCCACGCCGCCGGTGAAGGTGATCAGGTCGACCGCCGGATTCGTCAGCAGTTCATCGGCGATCTCGCGCGGTTCGCCTGTGATGACGCTCAGCATCTCGGGCGGCAAGCCGGCTTCGTACAGGATGTCGGCAAACAGCAGGGCCGACAGCGGCACCTTCTCGCTCGGCTTGAGCACCATGCGGTTGTTGGTGGCCACGCTGGGCACCACCTTGTGCGCCACCTGGTTCATCGGGTGGTTGAACGGCGTGATGGCGGTGATCACGCCCAGCAGCGGATCGCGCTGGGTGTAAACCTTGCGCTGCCGGCCGTGCGGCGTGATGTCGCAGCTGAAGGTCTGGCCGTCGTCCTTCAGCACCTCCAGCGCGCCGAACATCAGCACATCGGCCACGCGGCCGGCTTCGTAGCTGCTGTCCTTCAGGCACAGGCCGCTCTCGGCGGTGATCAGCGCGGCGATCTCGGCGGTGCGGCTGCGCACCGCGGCAGCCGCCTTGTTCAGGATGTTGGCGCGCTCGAAGCGACTCAGTGTCGCCCTGTAGCCCCTGGCGATGCCGAAGGCCTGGCGCACCTCATCCAGCGTGGCTTTCGGCACCGTGCCCACCAGCGCGCCAGTGAACGGGTTGTTCACGGCGATGTGCGCGGCACGACCTGCTCCGACCACCTGGCCGGCGACGCGCAGGCCGTCGTGGCGGGGCTCAGACATGGTTCAAGGCCAGCTCGAAGGCATCGAAGTTGCGCCAGCGGCGCTGGCGGTCGATGCCCGGGATGGCGCGGTTCAGGATCAACGGCACGCGTTGCTCGCTGGTGCCGCCGTGGCTGCGCAGCGGCACTTCCAGCGCGCTCAAGTCATGCCGCGCGGCGCTGGTGCCGATGACGGTGAAGCGCTCGCTGATCACCACCAGGTCGCCGATGCGGTCGGCCGGCAGCTCGAACCACTCGGCCGCTTCGGCGCGGGTGAACACGCCCTCGATGCCGCGGCGCGCGGCCAGCCGGGTCTGCAGCGCCGCCACGTCGGTGCCCGCGGGCAGATAGACGGTGGCAAACGAGCCCAGCGCGCCGTGGTGCACCACATACGGGTCGGTGATCGGCAGGATCACCCGGCAGGCGGCCGGGCCGGTCCACTCATCCAGCAAGTCCTGCAGGTAGATGACGTCAGGCTTGGCGTCCATGCCGGTCTTGGCGTTCATGCCGTGGTCGGCCGTCAGCGCGATCACGCAGCCCATGGCATCCAGCTCGCCCAGGTAGCGGTCCATCATCGCGTAGAAGGCATTGGCGCCGGGCGTGCCGGGGGCGTGCTTGTGCTGGATGTAGTCGGTGGTGCTCAGGTACATCACATCGGGCCGGCGGGTCTGCATCAGCTTCACGCCGGCCGCGAAGACAAACTCCGACAACTCGGCGCTGTAGACACTGGGCACCGGCATGCCCACCATGGCCAGCACGTCGGTGATGCCGTTGTCGGCGGCGGTCACCGCATCGGCCTTCTCCGACGAGAAGCAGATGCCCCGCATGCCGTGTCCCAGCAGCCGGCGCAGCTTGTCCTTGGCGGTGACCACGGCGCAGCGCTTGCCGGCATCGGACAGCGCCGCCAGGATGGTGGGCGCGCGCAGCCACTTCGGGTCGTTCATCATCACCTCGGTGCCCGAGGCGGTGTCGTAGAGGTAGTTGCCGCAGATGCCGTGCACGCTGGGCGGCGCGCCGGTGACGATGCTCAGGTTGTTGGGGTTGGTGAAGCTGGGCACCACGCAGTCGGCCACCAGGGCGGTGCCGCGCTCCAACGTGCGGGCCATCCACGGCATGCTGCCGGCAGCCACCCCTTGGGCGATGTACTCCGGCTCGCAGCCGTCGACGCACACCACCACGGTGGGGGCCTTGGGCAGTTGGTAGGTGCGTCCGTTGACGTCAAGCATGGCGGGCCTTTCGGGGGGCGGTGGCCGGCGCGGCTGGCATGTCGGCCGCCGGCGGGGTGTGGTTCTTCAACGTGCGCTCCTTGCTTTCCAGCACATGGGCGCGCAGCGCGCGGGCGGCACCGTCGGCATCACCGGCGGCAATGGCCTTGAGGATGGCGCGGTGCTCCTGCACCGACACGGGGATCTGCTGGCCATCGGCCAGGTTGGCGCGGCGGAACAGCGACAGTTCCTTCACCAGCCGGCGGTACAGGTCGATCAGCTTGCGGTTGCCGACGAAGTCAATGATGCAGTCATGGAAGGCCAGGTTCAGTGCATGGTAGTCGTCGCTGGCGCTGGTGTTGTGGCCGCCCTTCACCAGCCGCTCCATCTGCTCGACCATGGTGCGCAACTGCTTCAGCTGGTCGGGCGTGATGCGCTCGGCCAGTGCACGGCCGGCCGATTCATCGACCATGGCACGCAGGTCGTAGATCTCCATCGCCTCATCGAGCGGGATGCTGCGCACGAAGACACCGCGGTTCTTCTCCAGCCGCACCAGGCCGGCCTCTTCCAGGATGCGGAAGGCCTCGCGGATCGGCCCGCGGGAAACGCCCAGCCGCTCGGCCAGCATGGCCTCGGTGAGTTTGGCGCCGGGTGGCAGATCGCCGGCCAGGATGAGGCGCTCGATCTCGGCCTGCACTGCCGAGGTGAGCGAGTGCGACTGCAGCAGCGCGATGGTGCCGCTGGCCGCAGCCGGTGGCTCGGCCGCGGCTGGCACGGCTTTCGCATCCACCCGGGTGCGCGCTGCAGATGTCGATTGCACGGCAGCCACGGGAGCCAGGGTTTTCATGCCCCACATTGGACGCGCCAGACTGCAGATTGTCAACAATCTACGAAAGACATTGACACCACATCACCGACCGAGTCAAGATGAATCAGCGCGGGCGGCGTGGTCATCGTGGTGTCACGCTGGCCGGCACAAGCTCAGCGGTTTGTGTCCTTCCCCCTGACCACTGGAGAACCATCCATGCCCCTGCCGCGTCGCCTCGCCCTTGCCAGTGCTGCCCTGCTGGCCGTCCTGGCCGCCCCTGCCCTGGCGCAGAAGACCCAGCTGCTGGTCTACACCGCGCTGGAGACCGACCAGCTCAAGGCCTACCAGGAAGGCTTCAACAAGGTCCACCCCGACATCGACATCAAGTGGGTGCGCGACAGCACCGGCGTCATCACCGCCAAGCTGCTGGCCGAGAAGGCCAACCCGCAGGCCGATGCGGTGATGGGCGTGGCCGCCAGCAGCCTGGCGCTGCTGGACAAGAACAGCATGCTCGAGCCCTACAAGCCGATCAACCTGGACGCCATCATGTCGCAGTACCGCGACAAGAAGAACCCGCCGGCCTGGTTCGGCATGGACGTGTGGGGCGCCACCATCTGCTTCAACACGGTGGAAGCGGCCAAGAAGAACATCCCCAAGCCAGAGACCTGGAAGGACCTGCTCAAGCCCGCCTACAAGGGCCAGATCGTGATGCCCAACCCGGCCAGCTCGGGCACCGGCTACTTCGACGTGACCGCCTGGCTGACGCTGTTTGGCGACGACAACGGCAAGGGCGGTGGCTGGAAGTACATGGACGGGCTGCACGAGAACATCGGCCAGTACACCCACAGCGGCAGCAAGCCCTGCAACATGGCGGCCGCCGGCGAGTACGTGGTGGGCATCAGCTTCGAGTACCGCGCCAATGCCAACAAGGCCAAGGGCGCGCCGATCGATCTGGTGTTCCCGAAGGAAGGCCTGGGCTGGGACCTGGAGGCCTTCGCCATCCACAAGGGCACCAAGAAGCTCGACGCCGCGAGGAAGCTGGCCGACTGGGCCAGCAGCAAGGACGCGATGCTGCTGTACGGCAAGAACTTCGCCATCACCGCCCAGCCCGGCGTGGCCGCGCCGCTGGCCAACGTGCCCAAGGACTATGAATCGCGCCTGGTGAAGATGGACTTCTACGTGGCCGCCGAGAACCGCGAGCGGGTGCTGGCCGAGTGGACCAAGCGCTACAACGCGAAGAGCGAACCCAAGAAGTGAGCTGCCGCGCCTGACATGGACGCTCCCTATCTGCAGCTCGACGGCATCACCAAGGCGTTCGGCAGTTTCCAGGCGCTGAAGGGCATCGATCTGCAGATCCCCCAGGGCGAGTTCATCTGCTTCCTGGGGCCGTCGGGCTGCGGCAAGACCACGCTGCTGCGCATCATCGCGGGGCTGGAAGGGCAGACGGCGGGCCGCATCCGCCAGGGCGGGCGCGATGTGTCCACCCTGCCGCCGGCCCAGCGCGACTACGGCATCGTGTTCCAGTCCTACGCGCTGTTCCCCAACCTCAGCGTGGCCGACAACGTGGCCTACGGCCTGGTCAACCGCAAGGCACCCAAGGCCCAGATCCGCGCCCGGGTCAGCGAGTTGGTGGCCCTGGTGGGCCTGCCGGGCAGCGAGGGCAAGTACCCGGCCCAGCTCTCAGGCGGGCAGCAGCAGCGCATTGCGCTGGCGCGGGCGCTGGCCACGTCACCGGGGCTGCTGCTGCTGGACGAGCCGCTGTCGGCACTGGACGCCATCGTGCGGGTGCAGCTGCGCCAGGAGATCAAGCGCCTGCAGCGCCAGCTCGGCGTGACCACCATCATGGTCACCCACGACCAAGAGGAGGCGCTGAGCGTGGCCGACCGCATCGTGGTGATGAACCACGGCGTGATCGAGCAGGTGGGCACGCCGCTGCAGGTCTACCGCGAGCCGGCCAGCGCCTTCGTGGCCGATTTCGTCGGCCGGATCAATGCGTTGCCGGCGCGGGTGGGCGATGGCGGTGCGCTGCAGATCGGCCGGCACACCGTGCCCGGCATGCTGGCCGGCACCGCGGGCCGCGAAGTCACCGTCTACCTGCGGCCCGAGGATGTGCTGGCCCGGCCCATCACGCCCGGCGAGCCGCATGTGTTCAGCGCACAGATCCAGGCCATCGAATTCCTCGGCGCCTACTGCCTGGTGACGGTGCAGGCCGATGCGCTGGGCAGCCATCCACTGCAGGTGGTGCTGTCGCTGAACTTCCTGTCGGAGCAGGCGCTGGCGGTGGGCTCCACCCTGCCGCTGAAGCTGCTGCCCGAGCGGCTGCGGGTGTTTGCTTGAACAGCACCGCGCCCGACGCAGCGGGCGGGCCGAGCGCCGGGCCGCTCCCAAGCCGGCCCGCCATCCCCTCGGGGGATCGGCTGCCGTACCCGGCAGCCGAGGGGCCGACATGCCGCCAGCAGGTCGATCCCAGGTTGCGCGTGGCGCATGCCGGGCTGGCCCTGGTTCTGGTGCTGCTGCTCGCCTTCCTGGCCGCGCCGCTGCTGGCCATCCTGAAGCAGGCACTGGAAGACGCCAGCGGCCGCTTCGTCGGCCTGGCCAACTTCATCGCCTATGCCCGCACGCCGTCGCTGCTGGATTCGCTGACCAACAGCCTGTGGGTGTCGGCCCTGGTCACGGTCATCGTCATCCCGCTGGCCTTCGGTTTCGCCTATGCGCTGCAGCGCAGCCGCATGCGCTTCAAGCCGCTGTTCCGCGGCATCACCCTGCTGCCGCTGCTGGCGCCCAGCCTGCTGTCGGCCATCTCGCTGATCTACTGGTTCGGCAACCAGGGCGTGCTCAAGGGGACGATGCAGCGCCTGGGCATCGACCAGATCTACGGCGCGCCGGGCATCGTGGTGGCCGAGTGCTTCGCGGTGTTTCCGCATGCGCTGATGATCCTGATCACCGCGCTGGGCGCGGCCGACGGCCGGCTCTACGAGGCCGCCGCCGCCATGGGCACCCGGCCCTGGCGGCGCTTCTTCACCATCACCCTGCCGGGCGCCAAGTACGGGCTGATCTCGGCGGCGCTGGTCAGCTTCACCCTGGTGATCACCGACTTCGGCATCCCCAAGGTGATCGGCGGCAACTTCAATGTGCTGGCCACCGATGTGTTCAAGCTGGTGATCGGGCAGCAGGATTTTCAGAAGGGCGCGGTGGTGGCGCTGCTGCTGCTGGCGCCAGCGGTGTTCACCTTTGCGGTCGACCGCTGGGTGGCCGGGCGTCAGACTGCGCTGCTCACCGCCCGCGCCGTGCCCTACCGACCACGCCCGAAGGCCTGGCGCGACGGCCTGGCCACCGTCTACTGCGCACTCATCGCCGCGCTGGTGCTGGCGATGATGGGCATGGCGGTGTTCGCCTCGTTCGCCAGCTTCTGGCCCTACAACCTGGCGCCCACGCTGAACCACTACACCCTGGGGCTGGTGGATGCCGAGGTGGGCACGGCCTTCGTCAACAGCCTGACCATGGCCGCCGGTACCGCCGTGTTCGGCACCGCGCTGGTGTTTGCCGGCGCCTACCTGCTGGAGAAGACGCAAGGCGCCGGCGGCCTGCGCAGCGCCGTGCGCCTGCTGGCCATGCTGCCGATGGCCGTGCCCGGCCTGGTGCTGGGCCTGGGCTGCATCTTCTTCTTCAACGCGCCGGGCAACCCGCTGGGCGGGCTGTACCACACGATGGCGCTGCTCACCATCTGCACCATCGCCCACTTCTACACCACCGGCCACCTGACGGCGGTGACGGCGCTGAAGGCGCTGGACGCCGAGTTCGAGGCCGTGTCCGCCAGCCTGAAGGTGCCGTTCTGGGTGACGCTGCGGCGGGTGACGCTGCCGATCTGCACGCCGGCGCTGATCGACATCGCCCGCTACTTCTTCATCAATGCGATGACCACCATCTCGGCGGTGGTGTTCCTCTACTCGCCCGAGACCAAGGTGGCGGCCATCGCCATCCTGAACCTGGACGAGGCCGGCGAGATGGGCGCTGCCGCGGCCTGCGCGGTGCTGATCACCGTGGCCAGCAGCCTGGCGATGCTGGCGTTCAGCGCGCTGGCCTGGGCCGTCGATCGAAGAAACCAGGCATGGCGTGCCTGAACAAGACAAGGAGACCTGCACCATGGACCGCGACCGCATCCTGCTCACCCCGGGCCCGCTGACCACCACGCTGCGCACCAAGCTGGCAATGCTGCACGACTGGGGTTCATGGGACGCCGACTTCAATGCAGTGACGGCCGGCGTGCGCAGCCGCCTGCTGGACATCGTGCATGGCCACGGCACGCATGTGGTCGTGCCCCTGCAGGGCAGCGGCACCTTCAGCGTGGAGGCGGCGGTCGCCACCGTGGTGCCGCGCGACGGCCATGTGCTGGTGCTGGACAACGGCGCCTACTGCAAGCGCGCCGGCAAGCTCACCCAGATGATGGGCCGGCGCGTCAGCACCGTGGCCTTCGCCGAGGATGCGCCGGTGTCGCCCGCGGTGCTCGACGACCAACTGCGCACCGATGCCAGCATCACCCATGTGGTGCTGATCCACTGCGAGACCGGCGCCGGTGTCGAGAACCCGCTGGCCGACGTGGCGGCGGTGTGTGAACGCCATGGCAAGGGCCTGATCGTCGACGCGATGAGCAGCTTTGCCGCGCTGCCGATCGATGCCCGCACGGTGCGCTTCGACGCGCTGATCGCCGCCAGCGGCAAGTGCCTGGAGGGCGTGCCCGGCATGGGCTTCGTGTTCATCCGCCAGGCGGTGCTGGACGGCTGCGCCGGCAACAGCCAGAGCCTGGCGATGGACCTGCACGACCAGCACCAGTACATGGCCAAGACCGGCCAGTGGCGCTTCACCCCGCCCACCCATGTGGTGGTGGCGCTGGCCGAGGCCATCACCCAGTTCGTCGAGGAAGGCGGCCAGCCCGCACGGCTGGCGCGCTACACCGCCAACTGCGCCACGCTGATCGAGGGCATGGGCCAACTGGGGCTCCAGCCCTTCCTGAAGGCCGAACACCAGGCACCGATCATCGTCACCTTCCATGCGCCGGCGCATCCGGCCTATGACTTCCAGCGCTTCTACCAGGCGGCCAAGCGGCGCGGCTTCATGCTCTACCCGGGCAAGCTGACCACGGTGGACACCTTCCGCGTGGGCTGCATCGGCGCCATCGGCAGCCTGGAGATGCAGCAGGCCGTCAACGCCGTGGGCGAGGCGCTGCGCGAGATGGGCATTCCCACCGCGCCGGCCTGACACCTGCCTGATCACGCGGCACACTGCAGTCCATGTCCTACCGCGCCCGTCTCGGCAGCGAGACCTTCCACTTCGACAGCCTGGCCATGCTGCTGGCCAAGGCCACGCCTGCGCGCTCGGGCGATGAGCTGGCCGGCGTGGCCGCCGACAGTGCCGCCCAGCGCGTGGCCGCCCGCCTGGCCCTGGCCGATCTGCCGCTGGCCACGTTCCTGCAGGAGGCGGTGGTGCCCTACGAGGCCGACGAGGTCACCCGCCTGGTCATCGACAGCCACAGCGCCACGGCCTTCGCGCCGGTGGCCCACCTCACCGTCGGCGGCTTCCGGGATTGGTTGCTGAGCGACGCCGCCAGCACACCGGTGCTGGCCGCGCTGGCGCCGGGCCTCACGCCCGAGATGGTGGCCGCGGTGAGCAAGCTGATGCGCAACCAGGACCTGATCGCGGTGGCGCGCAAGGTCAACGTGGTCACACGGTTCCGCAACACCATCGGCCTGCCCGGCCACCTGGCAGTGCGGCTGCAACCCAACCACCCGGCCGACAGCCCGGCCGGCATCGCCGCCAGCATCCTCGATGGCCTGATGTACGGCGCCGGTGATGCGGTCATCGGCATCAACCCCGCCGCCGACAGCGTGCCGGCCCTGGTCGACCTGCTGCGCCTGCTGGACGGCCTGATCCACACCCACCAGGTGCCCACCCAGAGCTGCGTGCTGACCCATGTCACCAACACCTTGCAGGCGATGGACCAGGGCGCGCCGGTCGACCTGGTGTTCCAGAGCATCGGCGGCACCGAGGCCACCAACACCAGCTTCGGCCTGAACCTGGCGCTGCTGGACGAGGCCCATGCCGCCGCGCTGGCGCTGCGCCGCGGCCCGCTGGGTGACAACGTGATGTATTTCGAGACCGGCCAGGGCAGCGCGCTGTCGGCCAATGCCCACCACGGCGTCGACCAGCAGACGCTGGAGGCCCGCGCCTATGCGGTGGCCCGGCGCTACCGGCCGCTGCTGGTCAACACCGTGGTCGGCTTCATCGGGCCCGAGTACCTGTACGACGGCAAGCAGATCATCCGCGCCGGCCTGGAAGACCACTTCTGCGGCAAGCTGCTGGGCCTGCCGATGGGCTGCGACATCTGCTACACCAACCATGCCGAGGCCGACAGCGACGACATGGACAACCTGCTGGTGCTGCTGGCCACCGCGGGGCTGAACTTCATGATGGGCGTGCCGGGGGCCGACGACGTGATGCTGAACTACCAGAGCACCTCGTTCCATGATGCGCTGTTCGTGCGGCAGCTGCTGGGCCTGCAGCGGGCGCCCGAGTTCGAGGCCTGGCTGCAGCGCCGGGGCCTGACCGATGCGCAGGGCAGGCTGCTGCCCGCCGCCAGCCGGCCCGCGCTGGCCCAGGGTTTCAGCCCGCTGCTGGAAGCAGGCCGGGCATGAGCGCGCTGCCCACCACGCCGCAGCCGGCGGCCGACCCCTGGGCCGAGCTCCGCCGCCACACGCCAGCCCGCATCGCCCTGGGCCGCACCGGCGCCGCCCTGCCCACGCACGAGGTGCTGCGCTTCGCTGCCGCCCATGCCCAGGCGCGGGATGCGGTGCATGTGGCGCTGGACCTGCCGGCGCTGCAGGCCGACCTGTTGGCCGACGGCTGGACTGCCACGGTGGTGCACAGCCGCGCGGCCAACCGGGATGTCTACCTGCGCCGGCCCGACTTCGGCCGCCGCCTCGCACCCGACAGCGCCGATGCACTGCAGGCCGCGGCCAGCGGTCCGGTCGATCTCGCCATCGTGCTGGGCGACGGCCTGTCGGCGGTGGCGCTGCAGCGCCATGCGCTGCCGCTGCTGCAGGCCCTGCGCACCGCGCTGGACGGCCGGCTCTCGCTGGCGCCGCCGGTCATCGCCACCCAGGCCCGCGTGGCGCTGGGCGACGAGATCGGCGCGCTGCTGCAGGCCCGGCTGGTGCTGGTGCTGCTGGGCGAGCGGCCGGGCCTCAGCTCGCCCGACAGCCTGGGCGCCTACCTCACCCACGCGCCGCGGGTGGGCTGCCACGATGCCCAGCGCAACTGCGTCAGCAACATCCGGCCCGCCGGCCTTCCGCCCGCGGTGGCCGCGCAGCGCCTGGCCTGGCTGGCCACCGAGGCCCTGCGCCGCCGCCTCACCGGCGTGGGCCTGAAGGACGACAGCGCCACGGCATTGCTCGGCACCACCGGGGCGGCGCCATGACCGCCTCGCTCGCCATCTTCGACCTCGACAACACGCTGCTGACCGGCGACAGCGATGTGCTGTGGTGCGAGTTCCTGGTGGCCAACGGCCTGCTGCCGTCGGACCGGCTGGCGCTCAATGCCCGCATGGATGCCGACTACCGCAGCGGCACGGTGTCGCCGCTGGACTTCTCGCAGTTCTATGTCGGCACCCTGGGTGGCCGCACGCCCGCCTTCTGGGCGCCGTGGCGGTTGCGCTTCCTGCAGCAGGTGGTACTGCCGCGCATCCCGGCGGCATCGCGTGCGCTGGTGGCCCGCCACCGCGAGGCCGGCCACACCCTGGTGCTGAGCACCGCCACCAACCGGGTGATCACCGAACTGACGGCCGCTGCGCTGGACATCCCGCACCTGATCGCCACCGAAGCGGCGCTGGCCGATGGCCCGGCGGGACACGAAGGCACCTACACCGGCCGCACCACCGGCATGCTGAACATGCGCGAGGGCAAGGTGCAGCGCCTGCACGACTGGCTGGCCGCGCAGGGGCTGGCTGCCGCCGCCCGCGCCCAGGCCCTGGACAGCGCCCATTTCTACAGCGATTCCGCCAACGATCTGCCGCTGCTGCGGGCCGTCGGCCACCCCACGGTCGTCGACCCCGACGACCGCCTGCTGGCCGAGGCCCAGGCCCGCCGCTGGCCGGTGCTGCGGCTGGACCGCAGCACCTGAGACCCGAGAGATCACCGCCGCATGACCGCCCTGCCCCCGATCGAGTTGCAAGCCCCTGACATCCGCCTATTCGCTGCGGGCAACACCGGCGTGCCCTACGTGCACCGCATCGATTCGGGCCGCCCTGGCCCGGTGGTGATGGTGCAGGCGCTGACCCATGGCAACGAGCTGTGCGGCGCCATCGCGCTGCAATGGCTGTTCCAGCAACCGCTGGCACCGCTGCGCGGCAGCCTGGTGCTGGCCTTTGCCAATGTGGCCGCGTTCGAGCGTTTCGACCCCGCGGCGCCGCATGCGTCGCGCTGCGTCGACGAAGACCTGAACCGGGTGTGGGCCGACGAGGTGCTGTTCGGCCCGCGGGATTCGGTGGAGCTGCGGCGCGCGCGCGAACTGCAGCCCTTCGTCGATGCCGCCGACCTGCTGCTCGACATCCATTCGATGACCGAGCCCTGCCGGCCGCTGATGGTCTGCGGCACGCAGGACAAGCACGCCGCGTACGCGCGCCAATTGGGCACGCCGGCCGATCTGCTGATCGACACCGGCCACCCGGCCGGCCTGCGCATGGTGGAGCGCGGCGGTTTCGGCGACCCGGCCAGCCCGCGCAAGGCGCTGCTGGTGGAATGCGGCCAGCACTGGGAGCGCGCCGCCACCGATGTGGCCATCGACACGCTGGTGCGGTTCCTGCACCTGGCCGGCGTGGTGGATGCGGTGTGGGCCGCTGCCCGCACCCGCCTGCCGCTGCCGGCCGAACAGCGCCTGGTGCGGGTGACCGAGGCGGTGGTGGCGCGCAGCAGCAGCTTCCGCTTCCTGGTGCCCACCGCGGGCCTGGGCGTGGTGCCGCAGGCCGGCACGCCGATCGCCGAAGACAGCGGCCAGGTCTGGCGGAGCCCCTACGACGACTGCGTGCTGGTGATGCCGTCCACCGCCCATGCCAAGCCGGGCAACACCGTGGTGCGGCTGGGCCGGTTCGAATCGACTTAGTCCACCACCCAGCGGCAGCCGCGGAACCGGCTTCGCCGGGCCGCTGGGTGCGCCCCCCCTGGGGGGGTGCGCCGCAGGCGCTTCGGGGGGTTAGACCAGCACCCGCTCGATGCCGCCGGCGTTCGCCCGGCCGACGTAGTCTTCCATCCAGGTCTCACCCAGGATCTTGCGGGCCATCTCCACCACGATGTAGTCGGCCTCCAGCAGGCCGTTCTGCATGTCGTCCTGGTAGCGGCTCAGGCCCTGCAGGCAGCTGGGGCAGCTGGTCAGGATCTTCACGTTGGCATCGGGCTTCACTGATCCGGTGGCCCGCAGTGCCACCTCGTCCTTGCGCAGCTCTTCTTCCTTGCGGAAGCGCACCTGGGTGCTGATGTCGGGCCGGGTCACGCCCAGCGTGCCGCTCTCGCCGCAGCAGCGCTCGCTCTTCAGCACGTTCGGGCCCATCAGCGCCTTGACCGTCTTCATCGGCTCCTGCAGCTTCATCGGCGTGTGGCAGGGGTCGTGGTACAAGTAGCCGGCGCCGGCGGTGGGCAGGGTGATGCCCTTCTCCAGCAGGTACTCGTGGATGTCGATGATGCGGCAGCCGGGGAAGATCTTGTCGAACTGGTAGCCCTGCAGCTGGTCATAGCAGGTGCCGCAGCTGACCACCACCGTCTTGATGTCCAGGTAGTTCAGCGTGTTGGCCACGCGATGGAACAGCACCCGGTTGTCGGTGATGATCTGCTCGGCCTTGTCGAACTGGCCGCTGCCGCGCTGCGGGTAGCCGCAGCACAGGTAGCCCGGCGGCAGCACCGTCTGCACGCCGGCATGCCACAGCATGGCCTGGGTGGCCAGGCCCACCTGGCTGAACAGGCGCTCACTGCCGCAACCGGGGAAATAGAACACCGCCTCGGTCTCGGCCGTGGTGGCCACCGGGTTGCGGATGATGGGCACGTAGTCCCGGTCCTCGATGTCCAGCAGGGCGCGGGCGGTCTTCTTGGGCAGGCCGCCAGGCAGCTTCTTGTTGATGAAGTGGATCACCTGCTGCTTGATCGGCGCCGTGCCCAGCGTGGCAGGCGGCGCGCTGGTCTGCTTGCGGGCAGCAAGCTTGAGCACGTCGTTGGCCAGGCGCTGGGCCTTGAAGCCCACGCCCACCATGGCGCTGCGCACCAGCTTGATGGTCTGTGGGTTGGTCGCATTGAGCATCAGCATCGCCGCCGCATTGCCCGGCCGGAAGCTCTTCTGCCCCATCTTGCGCAGCAGGTTGCGCATGTTCATCGACACGTCGCCGAAGTCGATCTTCACCGGGCAGGGGCTCAGGCACTTGTGGCAGACGGTGCAGTGGTCGGCGACGTCCTCGAACTCTTCCCAGTGCTTGATGCTGACGCCGCGGCGGGTCTGCTCCTCATAGAGGAAGGCCTCCACCAGCAGGCTGGTGGCCAGGATCTTGTTGCGCGGGCTGTACAGCAGATTGGCGCGCGGCACATGGGTGGCGCACACCGGCTTGCACTTGCCGCAGCGCAGGCAGTCCTTGACGCTGTCGGCGATGGCGCCGATGTCGCTCTGCTGCATGATCAGCGACTCATGCCCCATCAGGCCGAAGCTGGGCGTGTAGGCATGGCTCAGGTCGGCGGCGTGCACATCGTCGCCCAGGGCCTTGAGGGCCGCGCCGCGCAGCAGCTTGCCCTTGTTGAAGCGGCCTTCGGGGTCGATGCGGGCCTTGTAGTCGGTGAAGGCCGCCATCTCGGCGTCGCTCAGGAATTCGAGCTTGGTGATGCCGATGCCATGCTCGCCGCTGATCACGCCGCCCAGGCTGCGCGCCAGCGCCATGATGCGGGCCACCGCCTCATGGGCCGTCTGCAGCATGGCGTAGTTGTCGCTGTTGACGGGGATGTTGGTGTGCACATTGCCGTCACCGGCATGCATGTGCAGCGCCACCCACACCCGGCCGCGCAGCACCTCGGCATGGATGCGCTTGAACTCGGCCACGATCGGCGCCAGCGCGGCGCCGGCAAACAGCGCCTCGCAGGGCTTCAGGATCTGCTGCTTCCAGCTGGCGCGCAGACTGTGGTCCTGCAACTGGTCGAAGTGGCTGCGGCCGCCTTCGCCGCCATCGGGCGCCGGCGTCACATCCAGGTTGTGGAGCCAGTGCAGCCACTGCGCGCGCACCTCGTGCAGCATGGCCAGGGCCTGCTGCACCCGGTCTTCCAGCAGCTCGGCGCTGGGGATCTCGCTGGCGTCGTCGGTCTGGCCCAGCGGCAGGCTGCCGGTGGACAGAAAGGCTTCCAGCCGGTCCACCAGCTCCAGCTTGTTGCGCAGGCTCAGCTCGATGTTGATGCGCTCGATGCCCAGGGTGTACTCGCCCATGCGCTCCAGCGGGATCACCACGTCCTCGTTCACCTTGAAGGCGTTGGTGTGGCGGGCGATGGCCGCGGTGCGCTTGCGGTCCAGCCAGAACTTCTTGCGCGCATCGGCGCTGACGGCCACGAAGCCTTCGCCGCTGCGGCTGTTGGCGATGCGCACCACCTCGCTGGTGGCACGGGCCACGGCGTTCTCGTCGTCGCCGACGATGTCGCCCACCAGCACCATCTTGGGCAGGCCACCGCGCTTGCTCTTGGTGGTGTAGCCCACCGCCTTCAGGTAGCGGTCGTCCAGGTGTTCCAGGCCGGCCAGGATGGCGCCGCCGGGCTTCTTCGCTTCCTCGAACAGGTAGTTCTTGATCTCGACGATCGACGGCACCGAGACGATCGGGTTGCCGAAGAATTCGAGGCACACCGTGCGCACATGCGGCGGCATCTTGTGCACCACCCAACGGGCGCTGGTGATCAGGCCGTCGCAGCCTTCCTTCTGGATGCCGGGCAGGCCGGCCAGGAACTTGTCGGTGACGTCCTTGCCCAGGCCTTCCTTGCGGAACACCGCCCCGGGGATGTCCAGCTGCTCGGTCTTCTCCAGCACCTTGCCGGTGGCGTCGAACCAGCGCAGCTCGAAGCTGGCCATCGGCGCATCGTGGATCTTGCCCAGGTTGTGGTTCAGGCGGATCACCTCCAGCCACTTGGCCTGGGGCGTCACCATCTTCCAGCTGGCCAGGTTGTCCAGCGCGGTGCCCCACAGCACGGCTTTCTTGCCGCCGGCATTCATCGCGATGTTGCCGCCGATGCAGCTGGCCTCGGCGCTGGTGGGGTCGACCGCGAACACATGGCCGGCACGCTCGGCCGCGTCGGCCACGCGCTGGGTGACGACGCCGGCGCCGGTCGACACCGTGGCCACCTTGGCGGCCACGCCGGGCAGGTCGATGAACTCGACCTCGGTCATCTGCTCGAGCTTCTCGGTGTTGATCACCGCGCTCTTCCAGGTCAGCGGCACGGCGCCGCCGGTGTAGCCGGTGCCACCCCCACGCGGGATGATGGTCAGCCCCAGCTCCACACAGCCGGCCACCAGGGCCGCCATCTCCGCCTCGGTGTCGGGTGTCAGCACCACGAACGGATACTCGACCCGCCAGTCGGTGGCGTCGGTCACATGCGACACCCGCGACAGGCCGTCGAACTTGATGTTGTCCTTGGCGGTGGCGCGCCCCAGCACCTTGCGGCTGCGCGTGCGCAACTGGGCCACGGTGTCGAAGTGGGCGGCGAAGCGCTGCACCGCGGCGCGGGCCATCTGCAGAAGTTCACCCACATGGCCGTCGCGCACCGCATCGGCGTCGGGCGTGCGGCGCTGGGCCACCTCGTTCAGACGGTGGTTCAGCGCATCGATCAGCAGCTGCCGGCGCTTGGGGTTGTCCAGCAGGTCGTCTTCCAGGTACGGGTTGCGCTGCACCACCCAGATGTCGCCCAGCACCTCGTACAGCATGCGGGCCGAGCGGCCGGTGCGGCGCTCGTCGCGCAGCAGGTCCAGCAGCTCCCAGGCGCGGGAACCCAGCAGCCGCACCACGATCTCCCGGTCGGAGAACGAGGTGTAGTTGTACGGGATCTCGCGCAGGCGCGGCGCCGCGGTGGCGGCATCAGCAGGCTGCTGGGCCAGCTGGGTCAGGTCGATCGGAGCATTCATGGGTGGGCAGGCGCCGGGTTCAGGGTGGACGGAACAGGACGCCCTGGCAGGCACCGTGGAACCCCTGATTATCGCAGCGCAGCATGCCGTGACGGCGGTCGCAGCCTGGCGGCCCGCACAGGTCGGCGGGTTAATCCCGTTGCGATGCGGGGGGCGTCATGACAGAAACGGGACTGTCATGATTTGCCCACACAATGCGGCGCTTTTGTGACCTGACGCCTTCACGGAGATGACATGAATCTGAAACTTCAAGCTGCCGCCTGGGCCGCTGCAGCCGCGCTCTGCGCCCCCGCGCAGGCCCAGACCGAGATCCAGTGGTGGCATTCCATGGGCGGCGCCCTGGGCGAGTGGGTCAACGACCAGGCCAACGACTTCAACGCCAGCCAGAAGAACTACAAGGTGGTGCCCACCTTCAAGGGCAGCTATGACCAGAGCATGACAGCCGCCATCGCCGCCTTCCGGGCCGGCAATGCGCCGCACATCCTGCAGGTGTTCGAGGTGGGCACGGCCACGATGATGGCCAGCAAGAACGCCATCGTGCCGGTGGCCAAGGTGATGGCCGACGCCGGCTACAAGTTCGATCCCAAGGTCTATGTGGGCGCGGTGGCGGGCTACTACACCGCCCCCAACGGCCAGATGCTGAGCTTCCCGTTCAACAGCTCGACGCCGGTCTTCTACTACAACAAGGATGCCTTCAAGGCCGCCGGCCTCGACCCCGAGAAGGCGCCCGGCACCTGGCCCGAGGTGGCGCTCGCCGCCGCCAAGTTGAAGGCCAGCGGCCACAAGTGCCCGTTCACCACCAGCTGGCAGAGCTGGACCCAGCTCGAGAGCTTCTCGGCCTGGCACAACGTGCTGTTCGCCACCAAGAACAACGGCTTCGGTGGCCTGGACACCCGCCTGGCGATCAACACCCCGCTGCATGTGCGCCACATCGAGAACCTGGCCAACATGAGCAAGCAGGGCCTGTTCGTCTACAAGGGCCGGGCCAACGTGCCGGACGCCACCTTCCCCTCGGGTGAGTGCGCGATGTACACCGGCTCGTCGGCGCTGTACTCCAGCGTGTCGAAGAATGCCAAGTTCGCCTACGGCATGAGCACCCTGCCCTACTACCCCGATGTGCCGGGCGCGCCGCAGAACACGGTGATCGGCGGCGCCAGCCTGTGGGTGATGGCCGGCAAGAAGCCCGAGGAGTACAAGGCCGCTGCGGCGTTCTTCAACTTCCTGTCCAGCGCCGAGGTGCAGGCCAAGAGCCACCAGCGCACCGGCTACCTGCCGATCACCACCGCAGCCTTCGAGCTGACCGACAAGAGCGGCTTCTACAAGAAGAACCCCGGCACCGACGTGGCGGTGAACCAGATGATCCGCAAGACCACCGACAAGTCGCGCGGCATCCGCCTGGGCAACATGGTGCAGATCCGCACCGTGATCGACGAGGAGATGGAGCAGGTCTGGTCCGGCAAGAAGGGCGCCAAGGAGGCGCTGGACTCGGCCGTCACCCGTGGCAACGAGTTGCTCGAACGCTTTGAAAAAGCCAACAAGGGCTGATCGGTATCTCGCAGCATGGCAGCTGAAAAGCGCGTTCTCTTCCAGTCGTCCTGGCTGCCCTGGCTGCTGCTGGCGCCGCAGCTGATCGTCATCGCGGTGTTCTTCTTCTGGCCTGCGGGCCAGGCGCTGGTGCAGTCGCTGCAGCAGCAGGACGCCTTCGGCACCAGCGTCGAATGGGTGGGGCTGGAAAACTTCCAGCGGCTGTTTTCCGACCCCACCTACTTCGACAGCTTCAAGACCACGCTGGTGTTCTCGGTGCTGGTGGCGGGGCTGGGCTTGGGCATCAGCCTGCTGCTGGCGGTGATGGCCGACCGCATCGTGCGCGGCAGCACGGTCTACAAGACCCTGCTGATCTGGCCCT
This sequence comes from Pseudaquabacterium pictum, assembly GCF_005403045.1. Classification (GTDB taxonomy): domain Bacteria; phylum Pseudomonadota; class Gammaproteobacteria; order Burkholderiales; family Burkholderiaceae_C; genus Pseudaquabacterium; species Pseudaquabacterium pictum. The sequence continues at coordinate 40,146 of NZ_BJCL01000003.1, read as the reverse complement.
ATGCGGTGGCACCGGCGGTGGCCGGCGTGCTGTGGCTGTTCATGTTCGCGCCCAGCATCGGCGTGGTGGCCTGGTACCTGCGGGCCCACGGCTTCGAGTGGAACCACCTGCTCAACGGCAACCATGCCATGGGCCTGATCGTGATGGCCGCGGTGTGGAAGCAGCTGAGCTACAACTTCCTGTTCTTCCTGGCCGGGCTGCAGAGCATCCCCAAGAGCCTGATCGAGGCCGCCGCCATCGACGGTGCCCGCCCCTGGCGGCGCTTCTGGACCATCATCTTCCCGCTGCTGTCGCCCACCAGCTTCTTCCTGCTGGTGGTCAACGTGGTCTATGTGTTCCTCGACACCTTCGCCATCGTCGATGCGTCCACCCACGGCGGCCCGGGCAAGGAGACCGAGATCCTGGTCTACAAGCTGTACTACGACGGCTTCAAGGGCATGGACATCGGCTCGTCGGCGGCGCAGTCGGTGGTGCTGATGGTGATCGTGGTGCTGCTGACCATCGTGCAGTTCAAGTACGTGGAACGCCGCGTCAACTATTGATGGAACCGACCCGTGGTTGAACGCCGCCCCTGGCTGAACCTGCTGTCCCACGCCGTGCTGCTGCTGGGCGTGGCGGTGGTGGCCTTTCCGGTCTACCTGACCTTCGTGGCCGCCAGCCACACCACCGAAGCCATCGTGCAGGCGCCGATGCCGCTGCTGCCCGGCGGGCACTTCTGGGACAGCATCGTCAAGGCGCTGACCGGCCAGATCAGCGGCCCCGGCAGCAAGGCGCCAGTGGCGCAGATGATGCAGGTCAGCCTGATCAGCGCGCTGATCATCGCCATCGCCAAGATCGCCATCTCGCTGCTGTCGGCATTCGCGATCGTCTACTTCCGCTTCCCGTTCAAGATGTTCTTCTTCTGGGCCATCTTCGTGACGCTGATGCTGCCGGTGGAAGTGCGCATCTCGCCCACCTACAAGGTGGTGAGTGACCTGGGCATGCTCAACAGCTATGCCGGCCTGACCATTCCGCTGATCGCCAGCGCCACCGCCACCTTCCTGTTCCGCCAGTTCTTCCTGACGGTGCCCGATGAACTGGTGGAGGCCGCCCGCATCGACGGCGCCGGGCCAATGCGCTTCTTCAAGGACGTGCTGGTGCCGCTGTCCTCCACCAGCATCGCCGCGCTGTTCGTGATCCAGTTCATCTACGGCTGGAACCAGTACCTGTGGCCGCTGCTGGTGACCACCGACGAGAAGATGTACCCGATCGTGCTGGGCATCCAGCGCATGATCTCCGGCGGCGATGCCGCCAATGAATGGAACCTGGTGATGGCCACCGCCCTGCTGGCCATGCTGCCACCGGCGCTGGTGGTCATCGGCATGCAGAAGTGGTTCGTCAAGGGCCTCGTGGACAGCGAAAAATAGACCGGACAACACAAGAGAACATGGGCGCCATCCGCATCCACAACGTCGTCAAGCGCTACGGCAAGGGCCCGAAGGCCAACCAGGTGATCCACGGCGTGTCGGCCGACATCACCGACGGCGAATTCATCGTCATCGTCGGCCCCAGCGGCTGCGGCAAGAGCACGCTGCTGCGCATGGTGGCCGGGCTGGAAGAGATCAGCGAGGGCGAGATCAGCATCGGCGGCCGCGTGGTCAACGATGTCGAACCGGCCGACCGCGACATCGCGATGGTCTTCCAGAACTACGCGCTCTACCCGCACATGAGCGTCTACGACAACATGGCCTACGGCCTGAAGATCGCCAAGGTGCCCAAGGCCGAGATCGAGGCCCGGGTGCAGAAGGCGGCCAAGATCCTGGAGATCGGGCCCTTCCTGCAACGCACGCCCAGGCAGCTGTCCGGCGGCCAGCGCCAGCGGGTGGCCATGGGCCGCGCCATCGTGCGCCAGCCGGCTGCCTTCCTGTTCGACGAGCCGCTTTCCAACCTGGACGCCAAGCTGCGCGCCCAGACCCGGCTGGAGATCCAGAAGCTGCACCGCGAGCTGGGCGTCACCAGCCTGTTCGTCACCCATGACCAGGTCGAGGCGATGACGCTGGCCCAGCGCATGATCGTGATGAACGCCGGCCGCATGGAACAGATCGGCACGCCCGAGCAGGTGTACGGCAAGCCGGCCAGCAGCTTCGTGGCCAGCTTCATCGGCTCACCGCCGATGAACCTGCTCACCGGCCAGGCCGACGGCACCCGCTTTGCCGCCGGCAGCGGCGCCGACGCCACCACCCTGCTGCTGCCCGCCGCCGCGCCACGTGCCGGCGCCCTGGTGCTGGGCCTGCGGCCCGAGCATGTGGAAATCGCCGACGACGGCCTCTGGCCGCTGCAGGTCGAGACGCTGGAGATGCTGGGCGCTGAGCGCCTGGTGCATGGCCGCCTGGGCGGTGCGCTGTTCACCGTGCGCATGGACGCCACGCTGGCTCCGCCGCAGGTCGGCCAGGCGGTGCGGCTGCGCCCGGCACCGGGCCGGCTGCACTGGTTCGACGCCGGCACCGGCCTGCGGGTGGGCGACTGATGGCTGCACCGGCTTGGCCTTGCCCGCGCTGGATCGCCCACCGCGGCGCCGGCAAGCTGGCGCCCGAGAACACGCTGGCGGCCTTCCGCCTGGGCGCCGCCCACGGCTACCGGGCCTTTGAATGCGACGTGAAGCTGTCGGCCGACGGCGTGCCCTTCCTGCTGCACGATGCCACGCTCGAGCGCACCACCAGCGGCCAGGGCACTGCGGGTGATCTGTCCTGGAGTGCGCTGTCGCAGCTGGATGCCGGCAGCTGGCACAGCCGCGGCCATGCCGGTGAGCCGCTGCCCACGCTGGCTGCGCTGGCCCGCTTCATCCTGGCCAACCAGCTGCAGTTGAACATCGAGATCAAGCCGACGCCCGGGCAGGAAGTCATCACTGGTCGGGTGGTGGGCGAGCAGACCGCGCGGCTGTGGGCCGGCCAGGCCGTGCCGCCGCTGTTCAGCTCCTTCCGGCCCGAGGCGCTGCAGGGCGCGCGCGAGACCGCACCCCACCTGCCCCGCGCCCTGCTGCTCGACAGCCTGTGGTCGGGCTGCCTGGACGTGGCTGCCGAACTGGGCTGCGTGGCCATCGTCACCCACCACCGGCTGATGGACGCCGCCTTGCTGCAGCAGGCCCGCCAGGCCGGCTGGCTGGCGATGGTCTACACCGTCAACGAGCCCGCCGATGCGCAGCGCCTGCTGGCCCTGGGCGTCGACGGCCTGATCACCGACGCGGTCGACCGCTTCGCGCCGGCGGCGGGCTGAACCGCAGGCCGCTCAGGTCGTCTGCGCCGGCCCGGGGCCGGGTCCAGGCAGCGGCGGCGCGGCATGCAGATCGGCCGGTGAAGGCAGCACCCGCACCGCGGGAATCACCCCGCCGCGCCAGGCCAGCAACGCCAGCAGCACGGCCGCACCGCCGGCTGCGCCCAGCGCCTGCACCAGGCCGAAGCGCTCGCCGATCCAGCCGCCCAGCAGGGCACCGGGAATCGCCGGCAGCAGGATCAGCCAACGCATCGTCGCCGTCATCCGGCCCAGCAGCTGCACGGGCGTCACCGCCTGCCGCATCGCCAGAAAGTTGATGAAGATCAGCACACCGCCGGTGCCGGCGAGCAGCAGCATCGCGACAAAGGCCGCCACGCCGGCTGCGCCCGTCGGCCACAGCCAGGGCAGCAGCCAACCCAACCCGCACAACACGAAGCCCAGCACCAGCGACGGCCCCGGGCCGATGCGGTCGCTCAGCCGGTTGCCGTACAGGCTGGCCGAAATGGTGCCGACGCCCAACGCGGCATAGCACAGGCCGATGGCCTGCTCGGACAAGCCCAGGCCCCGGCTGGCGTGCAGGATCTGCACCACCAGCACCGCGTTGTGGCAGGCCTGCCAGCCGCCCACGGCCAGGGCCAGGGCGACCAGCAGTCGCTGACTGCGCACGAACTGCAGCCCGGCCTGCAGTTCCTGCTGGAAGCCATGGCCGGGTCGGCGCGCCTGCAGCACCTCGGTCACCCGGATGCCTCGCAGGATGGCCGCCGACAGGGCCAGCAGCAGCGCATCCAGCAGCAGGGCAACCGGCGCACCCAGCCACTTGACCAGCACGCCCGCCAGGCCGGGCCCGGCCACTTCGGCACCGGAGCTGGCCAGCGCATTGCGGGCATGGGCCTCCACCAGCCGTTCACGCGGCACCACCTGGGTCAGCACGATCTGCGACGCACTGCCGGCCACCACGTTGACTGAACCGATCGCAAAACCGACCAGGTACAGCCAGTCCATGCCCAACCAGCCCAGCCACCAGGCCACCGGCACGGTGAGCACGGCCAGTGCGATCGTCAGCTCGCCAGCCAGGTACACCGGCAGCTTGCGCACCCGGTCCAGCCACACCCCCGCGGGCAGCGAGAACAGCGCAAACGGCAGCACCTCGGCAGCCACCAGCAGCCCCATCTGCGTGGGCGTGGCCTGCAGCAGCAGCGCTGCGGTCAGCGGCAGCGCGAGCAGCGTGACCTGGTTGCCGACCGCGCTGAGCAGGATCGACAACCACAGCCGGCGGTACACCCTGTCATGCAACAGATCATCGGGGGCCAGGCCCCAACGCCGCGGGGCGCCGACGCCCCGGTCCTCATCCAATCCAGCCAAGCCATCTCCCCGGTGCGGGTTTCCCGTAGGTACCCGTCATGGTGGCCGATTGTCGCCTGCCGGGACGGGCTTGGCCGCGCCGGCGGTCTCAGCTGCGGTAGTCGGCGTTGATGCTGACGTAGTCGTGCGACAGGTCGCAGGTCCACACCGTGGCCTGTGCTGCACCGCGGTGCAGCAGCACCCGCACCGTGATTTCGCTCTGGCGCATCACCCGCTGGCCATCGGCCTCGCTGTAGCCAGGGTGTCGGCCGCCCTGGGTGGCGACATGCACATCGTCGAGGTAGAGGTCGATCAGGCCCTGGTCCAGGTCGTCGATGCCGGCATAGCCCACCGCCGCCAGGATGCGGCCCAGGTTCGGATCGCTGGCGAAGAATGCGGTCTTCACCAGGGGCGAATGGGCAATGGCATAGGCCACCAGCTTGCACTCGGCCTCGGTGCGGCCGCCCTCGACCTGCACGGTGATGAACTTGGTCGCCCCTTCGCCGTCGCGCACGATCGCCTGGGCCAACTGCTGGGCCACTGCGGTGATGGCAGCGCGCAGGGCCTGGCCGTCGGCCGAATCCAGCGCGGTGATCTCCGCATGCCCGGCCTGCCGGGTGGCGATCAGCACGAAGGAGTCGTTGGTCGAGGTGTCGCCGTCGATGGTGATGCGGTTGAAGCTGGCATCGGCCGCCTCGGTCACCAGGGCCTGCAGCAGCGCCGGGGCGATCACCGCGTCGGTGGCCATGAAGCCCAGCATCGTGGCCATGTTCGGCCGGATCATGCCGGCGCCCTTGCTGACGCCGGTGATGGTGACGGTGCGGCCGCCGATCTGAAGCTGGCGGGACGCGGCCTTGGGCAGGGTGTCGGTGGTCATGATGCCTTGGGCGGCAGCCGCCCAGTTGTCCGGCCGCAGGTCGGCCAGCGCGGCGGGCAGGCCGGCCTCGATGCGGTCGACCGGCAGCGTCTCCATGATCACACCCGTGGAGAACGGCAGCACCTGCTGCGGCGCGAGGCCCATCAGCCCCGCCAGCGCGGCACAGGTCTGCTGCGCCCGCGCCAGGCCGTCGGCACCGGTGCCGGCATTGGCGTTGCCGGTGTTGACCAACACCGCCCGGATGCCCTGCCCGGCCGCCAGGTGCGCGCGGCAGACCTGCACCGGTGCGGCGCAGAAGCGGTTCTGGGTGAACACCCCGGCCACGGCGGCGCCATCGTCCAGGGCCAGCACCACCAGATCCGCCCGGTTCGGCTTGCGGATGCCCGCCTTCGCCACGCCCAGGCGCACCCCGGGCACGGCATGCAGGGCAGCAGGATCCAGGGGCGGCAGATTCACGGGCATGGAGAGACCTCGGTCAGCGGTTCGGAGAGCGGCGGATTGTAGGAGCCGGCTGGCGAAGTCCTGCTGCCTGCCGGACCCGCTGTGCAGCCATGCAAAAGGGCGGCCACAGCCGCCCATGAAAAAAGCGGCCGAAGCCGCTTTCGCCTTGCAAACCGGGCGAAGCCCGTCGGCAATCAGCCTTGACGGCGGCGGGCCAGGAAGCCCAGCGCGGCCAGACCGGCCAGCATCATGGCGTAGGTCTCGGGTTCCGGCACCGGCGTCACGTTGACCGACACGCCGTACATGCCGCCGCTGGCCTGGCCCTTGCCGGTCACGACGACGGCGTAGTCACCAGCGCCCAGCGTCAGGGACGCCAGAGAAGCCGGGATGGTGGTCAGGCTGTAGGTGCCAGCCATCAGGTTGTCCATGGAGTCGACGATCGACCAGGCCGAACCCGAGCGGATGCCACCGAAGGAGACCGCCGTCGCGTTCACCACCGACTCCGTCGTCAGCGAGAAGCTGAAGGTGTCAAAGAAGTTGACGTTGCCGCCGACGGCCATCACGCTGAAGCTGTCGGGATCAGCGCCCAGGTTCACATCGGCTGCGTTGGCGGCGAGGCCGCTCAGCGCCAGGGCCACGCCCAAAGTCACTTGTTTCAGTTTCATGCATCACTCCTTGAAGTCTTGGAATCGTTCAAACCAGGCAAGACCAGCGGACTGGCGCTGACCTTGGAGAAACCCTATGCAGGGTATTTCCCCGGACTGTAGCGACTCAACGCGGCCGCCACACCCCCCAAGCAAGGGATCATCCGGGTATCAGTTTGCAACTGGATTTGTCAAGCGGAAGCCGGTGGCGTGACGCGCGACTTCCGCACGTGGACGGCCACTGGCTGCCGTTTCATGCCAGCTGCCCGTGGCAGTTCTTGTATTTCTTGCCACTGCCGCAGGGGCAAGGGTCGTTGCGGCCGACCCGGGGCACCTCGTCGCCTGCGGTGGCGGCTTCGCGTTCCTGGCTGACGCTGCCGTCCTCGTTCGGGTGGGTGTAGGTGACATTACCGACCTGGCTGGCCTGGGCCTCGATCGCCTCGGCGGCCTGCGCCACCTGTTCCTGGCTCTGGATGCGCACCGTCAGCAGCAGGCGCGTCACTTCCATCTTCACCACGTCCAGCAGCTGGCTGAACAGCTCGAAGGCCTCGCGCTTGTATTCCTGCTTCGGGTTCTTCTGGGCGTAGCCGCGCAGGTGGATGCCCTGGCGCAGGTAGTCCAGCGCGGCCAGGTGCTCACGCCAGTGGCTGTCGATGCTCTGCAGCAGCACCATCCGCATGAACGGGTTGAACTGCTCGGAGCCCACCACCGCCAGCTTGCCCTCGAACACCTGGTCGGCCGCTGCCACCACCTTGTCGACGATGTCCTCGTCGGTGATGCTCTCGCTCTTCTCCACGTCGGCTGCCAGCGCCACCGGCAACTGCCATTCCTCGGCCAGCGCCTTCTCCAGCGCCGGGATGTCCCACTGCTCTTCCACGCTTTCGGCCGGCACCCAGGTGCGCACCACATCGGTCATCGCGCTCTTGCGCAGGTTGGTCACCTGCGCCAGCACCGATTCGGAGGCCAGGATCTCGTTGCGCTGCTGGTAGATCACCTTGCGCTGGTCGTTGCTGACGTCGTCGTACTCCAGCAATTGCTTGCGGATGTCGAAGTTGCGCGCCTCCACCTTGCGTTGCGCGCCTTCGATGCTGCGGCTGACGATGCCGGCCTCGATGGCCTCGCCCTCGGGCATCTTCAGCTTGTCCATGATGGCGCGCACCCGGTCGCCGGCGAAGATGCGCATCAGCGGATCTTCCAGGCTCAGGTAGAACCGGCTCTGGCCCGGGTCGCCTTGGCGGCCCGCGCGGCCACGCAGCTGGTTGTCGATGCGGCGGCTCTCATGCCGCTCTGTGGCGATGATGCGCAGGCCGCCAGCGGCCTTGACCTGTTCGTGCAGGCCCTGCCACTCGTCCTTCAGCTGCTGGATGCGGCGGTTGCGCTCGGCATCGGGAATGCCGGCGTCGGCCTCCAGCATCTGCACCTGCTTCTCGACATTGCCGCCCAGCACGATGTCGGTGCCGCGGCCGGCCATGTTGGTCGCGATGGTGATCACGCCGGGCCGGCCGGCCTGGGCCACGATCTCGGCCTCCTTGGCGTGCTGCTTGGCGTTGAGCACCTGGTGCGGCAGTTTCGCCTTGGTCAGGAGCTGGCTGATCAGTTCGCTGTTCTCGATCGACGTGGTGCCCACCAGCACCGGCTGGCCGCGCTGGTGGCAGCTGCGGATGTCCTCGATCACCGCGTTGTACTTCTCGCTGGCGGTCTTGTAGATCAGGTCCAGTTCATCCTTGCGGGCGGTGGGCCGGTTCGGCGGGATCACCACGGTCTCCAGGCCGTAGATCTCCTGGAATTCATAGGCCTCGGTGTCGGCGGTGCCGGTCATGCCGCCGAGCTTGGCATACATGCGGAAGTAGTTCTGGAAGGTGATCGAGGCGAGCGTCTGGTTCTCGCTCTGGATCTGCACGCCTTCCTTGGCCTCCACCGCCTGGTGCAGGCCATCGCTCCAGCGCCGGCCGGTCATCAGACGGCCGGTGAACTCGTCGACGATGATGATCTCGCCGTTCTGGACCACGTAGTGCTGGTCCTTGTGGTAGATGTGGTTGGCCCGCAGCGCCGCGTACACATGGTGCATCAGCGAGATGTTGGCGGCGTCGTACAGACTGGCGCCCTCGGCCAGCAGCCCCGCCTGGGAGAGCAGGCGCTCGGCGTTCTCGTGGCCGTCCTCGGTCAGGAAGACCTGGTGGCTCTTCTCGTCCACCGTGAAGTCGCCCGGCTCGATCACGCCTTCGCCGGTGCGCGGGTCGGCCTCGCCGATCTGCTTCTTCAGCGCCGGGATGACGCTGTTGATGCGCACGTACATCTCGGTGTGGTCTTCGGCCTGGCCGCTGATGATCAGCGGCGTGCGGGCCTCGTCGATCAGGATCGAGTCCACCTCGTCGACGATGGCGAAGTTCAGGCCGCGCTGCACCCGGTCGCGCAGCTCGTAGACCATGTTGTCGCGCAGGTAGTCGAAGCCGAACTCGTTGTTGGTGCCGTAGGTGACGTCGGCGGCGTAGGCGGCCTGCTTCTCCTCGCGCGACATGCCGGGCACGTTGACCCCCACCGTCAGTCCGAGGAAGTTGTAGAGCTGACCCATCCACTCGGCATCGCGCCGGGCCAGGTACTCGTTGACGGTGACCAGGTGCACACCCTTGCCCGACAACGCGTTCAGGTAGACCGGCAAGGTGGCCATCAGCGTCTTGCCTTCGCCGGTGCGCATTTCGGCGATCTTGCCGCTGTGCAGCGTCATGCCGCCGATCAGCTGCACGTCGAAGTGGCGCATCTTCAGGCTGCGCTTGCCAGCCTCGCGCACCGCGGCAAAGGCCTCGGGCAACAGGTCGTCCAGTGTGGCGCCCTGGGCCACGCGCTGGCGGAAGTCGTCGGTCTTGGCCCGCAGCGCGGCGTCGTCCAGCGCCTCGAACTGCGGCTCCAGCGCGTTGATCTTGTCGACCACACGGCGGTTCTGTTTCAGCAGGCGGTCATTGCGACTGCCGAAAATCGAGGTGAGGAGCTTGGGCAACATGCGGCGTCAGGTGGCTGTGCGCCTGGGTCCCGGGTGGACCGGCGCCTGACAGGCCCGCGGAACCACGCACGAAAGGACCCCGGCTGGTGTGTCTGGGGCGCCGGCAAGCCGGCTGGATCGGTGCAGGTGCCCTCCCAGATGGGGCCGCATCGGCGGCCTGCAAGGCGGGCGGAGGTCACCGGCCATTCCTGGGCTGGCGACCACCCGACGTAACCGCGGAGTCTACCATCGGGGTATTCTCGGCCGATGGCTTCTGCTCCCCGCCGCCCCGGCGCTCCGCCCCTTCCCAGCAGCACCCTGGCCATCGGCCAGGCGCTGGCCGGAAGCGAACCGCTGGCCCTGCTGGCCCGCCGCATGCGCGAATCGCAGGACCGGCTGGCCGCCATCACCCCGCTGCTGCCGCCGGCCATGCGCAGTTCGGTGCGCGCGGGACCGATCGACGACACAGGCTGGAGTCTGCTGGCCAGCAGCAATGCGGTGGCTGCCAAGCTGCGGCAGATGCTGCCGGCGCTGGAAGCCCATCTGCGCACCCGTGGCTGGGACGGCCCGCCGCTGCGGGTGAAACTGCTGGGCCCTGGCTGAGTGCGCTGGCGCCCGATCACGGGGCAGACCGGCGGGCAAGGCCGGCTCGGGTCGGTGGTGCCGGCTATCCGAATCGAACGGATGACCTACCGCTTACAAGGCGGTTGCTCTACCAACTGAGCTAAGCCGGCACGGCTTTTTCAAATTCTAGGGCGCGCGGCCGACAGGCAGCCGCAGCCCATCACTTCACCCGCTTGAGCGCCGGCCGGCCACCGCCCGGAGCCGGCGGCTCGGGTGGCGGGCTGTCGTCGGCGGTGGTGACAGCCGTGACAGACGCCGCCGTTTCCACCTCGTCATCGGCCGAGCGGGCCAGCCGCAGGCCTGTCTTGGCGGGATCGGCCGCAGGGCCGCTGGCCGCGGCATCGGTGGGCACCGGGAAGGCCATGCCCTGGCCGTTCTCGCGGGCGTAGATCGCCACCACATGGTCGACCGGCACCACGATCTCGCGCGAGACGCCGCCAAAGCGCGCCTTGAACTCGATGAACTCATTGCCCAGCTGCAGACCGCTGGTGGCCTCGAAGCCGACGTTGAGCACGATCTCGTTGTTCTTGACGTACTCCATCGGCACCTGCACGCCGGCCGTCACATACACCGCCAGGTAGGGGGTGAAACCGTTGTCGGTGCACCAGTCGTGCAGCGCGCGGATCAGGTAGGGCCGGGTGGAACTGCCCTGTTCGTCCGGTGCGGGCGGTTTGGTCATGCGGCCGCCTCTTACTTGCGCATCACCTTCTCGGACGGCGTCAGCGCCTCGATGTAGGCCGGACGCGAGAAGATGCGCTCGGCGTACTTCAGCAGCGGGGCGGCATTCTTCGACAGGTCGATGCCGTAGTAGTCCAGGCGCCACAGCAGCGGTGCGATGGCCACGTCCAGCATGCTGAAGTCGTCACCCAGCATGTACTTGTTCTTCAGGAAGATCGGGGCCAGCTGGGTCAGCCGCTCGCGGATCTGGCTGCGCGCCTTCTCCAGCTGCTTGTCGTTGGCCTTGACGCCGCCGCGCGCTTCCAGCAGGTTGACGTGGGCGAACAGCTCCTTCTCGAAGTTGAAGAGGAACAGGCGCACGCGCGCACGGGCCACCGGATCGCCGGGCATCAGCTGCGGATGCGGGAAACGCTCGTCGATGTACTCGTTGATGATGTGGCTCTCGTACAGGATGAGGTCGCGCTCCACCAGGATGGGCACCTCGTTGTACGGGTTCATCAGCGCGATGTCTTCGGGCTTGGCGAACAGGTCGACGTCGCGGATCTCGAAGTCCATGCCCTTCTCGAACAGCACGAAGCGGCAACGGTGCGAGTAGGGGCAGGTGGTTCCGGAGTAAAGCACCATCATGGCAGCGGGTTCCCAGTGAAGCAGTGGCTCAAAAAACAATGCGCGCAGGGCGCCCGAAGGTCAGCCGCTGCGCGCCAGGCCCGGGCTTGGCAGCCGGGCCCGCAGGACGAGGATTACTTGACGTCTTTCCAGAATGCGGCGTTCAGACGCCAGGCGATCAGGGTGAACACCGCGAGGAACAGCAGCACCCACACACCCATGCGCACGCGCTGGGTCTGTGCCGGCTCGCCCATCCATTGCAGGTAGGCCACCAGGTCGGCCACGGCCAGGTCGTAGTCGGCCTTGCTCATCGTGCCCGGCTTGCTCTGCTCGAAACCCTTGAAGACATGCACCGTCTTGGCGGGATCGTGCGGATCCTTTTCGTCGACGAACTTCGCGCGCTGCTCGCCCTGCATTTCCCACAGCACATGGGGCATGCCCACCGCCGGGAAGTACAGGTTGTTCCAGCCGGTGGGCCGGGTCTCGTCGCGGTAGAAGCCGCGCATGTAGGAATACAGGTAGTCGGCACCCGTGCCCTTGCCCGCAGCCGAGCGCGACCGTGCGATCACCGTCAGATCGGGCGGCTGGGCGCCGAACCAATCCTTGGCATCCTTGGCGCTCAGCGAGACCGTCATCAGATCGCCGACCTTGTCGGTGGTGAACAGCAGGTTCTTCTTGATCTGTTCGTCGGTCAGGCCGATGTCCTTCAGGCGGTTGAAGCGCATGAAGGCGGCGGCATGGCAGTTCAGGCAGTGGTTGACGAACAGCTTGGCGCCGTTCTGCAGCGCGGCCATGTCGGTGACACGCTCCTTCGGGAACTTGTCCCAGGGCGGCGTGTCGCCACCGGCAGCCAGCACGGGCGAGCAGAAGGCCAGGGCGGCCAGCAGGCTTGCGATGAGTCTTTTCATGTTGTGTGTGCTCCTGCCTCAGTGCCCGGCGAAGACGATGCGGTCAGGCACCGGCTTGAAGGTGCCGATGGTGCTCCACCAGGGCATCAGCAGGAAGAAGCCGAAGTAGAACAGCGTGCCGATCTGCGACACCAGCGTGCCGATGTCCGACGGCGGCTGGATGCCCAGGTAGCCGAGCACCACGAAGAACACCAGGAAGACGCCGTACAGGGCCTTGTGCCAGGTGGGACGGTAGCGGATCGACTTGGCCGGCGAGTTGTCCAGCCAGGGCAGGAAGAACAGGATCACGACCGCGCCGCCCATCACCACCACGCCCCAGAACTTGGCGTCGAAGGTCTTGAGCAGGGCGATGCCGATGATCGCGCCCACCGCGATGGCGATGCGCGACTTGCCCTTGACCGACAGCAGTGCCACCACGCCGGCGATGCCGATGATGCCGCACAGCACGTTGACCATCGGGTCGGTGGTCGCACGCAGCATCGAGTAGTACGGCGTGAAGTACCACACCGGGGCGATGTGCGCGGGCGTCTTCAGCGGGTCGGCCGGAATGAAGTTGTTGTACTCCAGGAAGTAGCCGCCCAGCTCGGGGCCGAAGAAGATGATGGCGCAGAACACCATCAGGAACATGCCCACGCCGAACACGTCGTGCACCGTGTAGAACGGGTGGAACGGAATGCCGTCGGCCGGCTTGCCGTTGGCATCCTTCGGCGCCTTCGGGCCCTTGATCTCGACGCCGTCGGGATTGTTGGAGCCCACATCGTGCAGCGCCAGCAGGTGGGCCACCACCAGGCCCAGCAGCACCAGCGGCACGGCGATGACGTGGAAGCTGAAAAAGCGGTTCAGCGTGGCATCGCCCACCACGTAGTCGCCACGGATCAGCAGGGCCAGATCGGGGCCGACAAAGGGCACGGCGGCGAACAGGTTCACGATCACCTGGGCGCCCCAGTAGGACATCTGGCCCCAGGGCAGCAGGTAGCCCATGAAGGCCTCGGCCATCAGGCAGAGGAAGATCGCGCAGCCGAAGATCCACACCAGTTCACGCGGCTTGCGGTAGCTGCCGTAGATCAGCCCGCGCCACATGTGCATGTACACCACCACGAAGAACATCGACGCGCCGGTGGAGTGCATGTAGCGGATCAGCCAGCCCCAGGGCACGTCGCGCATGATGTACTCGACCGAGGCGAACGCCAGGGCCGCATCCGGCTTGTAGTGCATGACCAGGAAGATGCCGGTGACGATCTGGATCACCAGCACCAACAGTGCCAGCGAGCCGAAGAAGTACCACATGTTGAAGTTCTTCGGAGCGTAGTACTCCGACATGTGCACCTTGTAGGCGTCGAACGCGGTCGGGAACCGGTTCTCCAGCCAGTTGGTGACCTTGGCCGCCACCGGTGCATCGGCGGGGATTTCCTTGAAAGTTGCCATCGTCTGCCCTAGTCCAGGAATTCAGTGAGCGTGCGGGCGCTCAGCCCTTCTTGTCCTCGCCGATCAGCAGGCGCGTGTCGGACAGAAACATGTGCGGCGGCACCTCGAGGTTGTCGGGCGCGGGCTTGTTCTTGAACACCCGGCCAGCCATGTCGAAGGTGGAGCCATGGCAGGGGCAGAGGAAACCACCCTGCCAGTCGTCAGGCAGCGAGGGCTGCGCGCCGGTCGCGAACTTGTCCGACGGCGAGCAACCCAGGTGCGAGCAGATGCCCACGGCCACCAGGAACTCGGGCTTGATCGAGCGCGCAGTGTTGCGTGCGTACTCGGGGGTCAGCTCGGCCGGGTTGCGCTTGCTGTCGGGATCGGCCAGCTGCGGGTCGAGCTTCTTCAACGCCGCCACCTGCTCGGGCGTGCGGCGCACGATCCACACCGGCTTGCCGCGCCACTCGACGGTCATCTTCTCGCCGGGGTTCAGCGCGCTGATGTCAGCCTCGACCGCTGCGCCGGCGGCCTTCGCGCGCTCGGACGGGGCGAATGTGCTGACGAAGGGCACGGCAACCGCGGCAGCGCCAACGGCACCGGCACCGGCCGTGATCGCCACCCAGGTGCGGCGACTCTGGTCGACGCGGTCAGTGGGGATGTCGCTCATGGGAATCCTCTTGTGGTTGGCCCGGTGGTTGCCGCAGCGTGCTTGCCGGGTTGTTCAAGCGTGCTGGCACTGAGGTGGGCCGCAATGGTCTCAGGGTCAACCCGGCATTCTAGCGGACCCGCCGCACACGCCCCTCTCGGGTGGGGTGCGATTGACTTCAATGCGTGGACACCGATACTGCCCCGGGCGTCACGGGAGACGCCTTTTTTAGCAGTTGCAGTCAACACGAGGGGTACCCATGAGTTTTACCAGCGAGTTCAAGGAATTTGCCCTGAAGGGCAATGTGATGGACCTGGCGGTCGGCGTGATCATCGGCGGTGCGTTCGGCAAGATCGTCGATTCCATGGTCAAGGACCTGATCATGCCGCTGGTGAACCTGATCACCGGCGGACAGATCGATTTCTCCAACAAGTACGTGGTGCTGTCCGGCACGGTGCCGGCTGGCGCCACCCTGGCCGAGGCGCAGAAGGTCGGCAACGTCTTCGCCTACGGCAGCTTCCTGACGATCGCGATCAACTTCATCATCCTGGCCTTCGTGATCTTCATGATGGTCAAGCAGATGAACCGCATGAAGCGCGCCGAGCCGCCGGCGCCGCCCGCGCCGCCGGCACCCACGCCTGAGGACGTGCTGCTGCTGCGCGAAATCCGCGACGCGCTGCGCAAGTGAGCACCGTGCCGGGTCGCCCCGGCACGTAACAGGGTGTAGTCGGCAGGCACCGCGGGGCCTGGCAGGTATCAAGTCACGCCACAGGCCGCCGATATCCCGGGGGTGAAGAGGCCCAGCATGGCCGCACGGCACCCCATTCCGGGGCAGCTGGCGGCCTGAGACGTCAGCCTGCCCCATGGACCAGACCCTGCCACCCCGCCTGCCTGCCAACCTGGAAAGCGCCGTCCAGCGTGTGCGCATGGCTGCCCGGTCGGCGGCCGAGCACACGGTCGACAGCCTGGGGCTGGCAGCGCTGGCCACCAACAGCGTGGTGCAGCGGGACGCGCTGCTGGGCGCCCAGTACGAACTCAACCGCAAGCTGGCGATCTTCGCCCTCACCTTCAACGAGGCGCTGGACACCGATGTCGCACGCCAGGCCGGCACGCTGGTGGCCACGCCCGGCCCCGCGGTGACGCCCGATGGCCTGGTGGCCAGCTGGGAATCGCTGACCCTGGTGGATGACCACGAGGTCGAGATCCACATCTCGGCCGACCGCTTCGCGCTGGAGATCTCGCATGCCTGCGAGTGGGAGATCCGCGAGCTCGACGCCTACATGGGCACGCTGCTGCACCTGGGCGCGGCCGACCATGACCGCAATCCGCTGCGCGCCGAGGTGGTGGGCCAGGCGATGATCCGCGCCATCGAGGCGGTGGCCGACCGGCCCGAGGTGCGCAAGGTGCTGGGCACCGAGATCGGCCGCTCGCTGGCCCATGCGATGCGCCAGACCTACGGCGACATCGTGGCCGACCTGCGCCATGCCGGCGTGCGGCCGGTGGGCATGGCGGTGCGGGCCACCGGCACCCGCACGCCCACGTCGATGCACGGCGGGCTGGGCGGCGGTGCCGATGCCCGCGGCCCGGTCAGCGCCCACGGAGCCATGGATGCCGGCGGCGACAGCGGCCATGCGCTCAGCAGCAGCGGCCGCCTGTCGACACGCGGTGGCCCGGCACCGGCGCGCAGCGGCTTCGCGCCGTCAGGCCGCGGCAGCCTGGCGCCGACGCTGGGCCGGGTGGACGGCGAGATGATGGCGCTGATCCGCCGGCTGGCGCACAGCCCGTCGCTGCAGGCACAGGACGAGGTTGGCCACCACGGCGGCCACCATGGCGTTCACACCGGCCAACACCACGGCGACGGCGGCGGCTGGTCCGATGGCGGCGACGGCGCGGCCATGGTGGCGCCCAACCTGATCCTGGCCCACCGCGACGAGCTGCGCCAGGCGGCCACCGGCGCGCTGGACCACATGGTGATCGACGTGATCGCCAGCCTGTTCGACCAGATCCTGTCGGACGCCAAGGTGCCACCGCAGATGGCCCGCCAGATCGCCCGGCTGCAGCTGCCGGTGCTGCGGGCGGCGCTGGGCGACAACAGCTTCTTCTCGTCGCGCCGGCATCCGGTGCGGCGCTTCATCAACCGCATCGCCTCGCTGGGCACGGCGGTGGACGACTTCGACGGCGCCGCCGGTCGCGCGCTGCTGGCGCAGGTGGCCGCGCTGGTGCAGGAGGTGGTGGACGGCGAGTTCGACCAGATCGCCGTCTATGAACAGAAGCTGCAGGCGCTGGAGGGCTTCATCAGCGCCCAGGCCCAGGCCGAGGTGCGGGCGCTAGGCGCGGCCGACACCGTGCTGGCCCGCAAGGAACAGCAGCTGCGCATCCAGCAGCGCTATGCGCAGGAGCTGGAGGGTGCGCTCAAGGGCCTGCCGGTGCCCGACTACCTGCGCCAGTTCCTGGCCGAGACATGGAGCCAGGTGATCGCCAGCGTGGCCGCCGAGGACGACCCCGACGGCGCGCTGGCGCAGCGGCTGCGCACCGCCGGCCGCGACCTGGTGATGAGCGTGCAGCCCAAGGGCACGCCGGTGCAGCGGCAGCTGTTCCTGCGTCAGCTGCCGCAGCTGATGAAGGACCTGAACGCCGGGCTGGACCGCATCCGCTGCCCGGAGCCCACCCGGCGCGACTTCTTCTCCCAGCTGCTGCCCGCGCATGCCGAGTCGTTGAAAGGCCAGGCGCTGTCGACGCTGGAGCACAACCTGCTGGCCCGCCAGGTGGATGGCGCGCTGGCCACGCCGGTGCCACGCGCCGCCGACCTGCCGCCGCTGGGCGCCGCTTCCTCGGTGGCGGCGTTGCAGGCGATCGCCTCGCCGACGGCGTTCACCCCGGCCGAGGCCCGGGCGGTGGGCCTGGTGGACGAGGCCTCGGTGGACTGGAACCGGGCAGTCGACATCGACCTCGGCGCCGAGCCCGAGATCACCGCCGGCGACCTCGCCATCACCGGCCTGCCGGCGCCCGAGCCGGTGGAGCCGACCAGCGGCGCATCGCTGGCCGACCATGTGCAGATCGGCTTCGCCTACCAGATGCAACTGCAGGGCGAATGGCAGAAGGTGCGGCTGGCGCATGTCAGCCCGGGCCGCAGCTTCTTCGTCTTCACCCATGGTGCCAAGCAGCGCGAGACGGTGTCGATGACCCACCGCATGCTGGTCAAGCTGTGCGAGGCGGGCCGCTTCCGCGCCATGGAGAACGCCTACCTGCTGGAACGCGCCACCGCCCGTGCACGCCGCCAGCTGAACGCACTGGCCACCCCCCGTGCCGGCGCCGATGCGCCGGCCAAGCCGGCGGTCGAGACGCCACCACGGCGGCCGCTGTCCGGCTTCTTCAACCGCTGGAGCTGAGCGCTCAGGCCGCCGCCAGCCGGCGCGCCATGCGGACGGCGGCCACCAGGCTGGCCGCATCGGCCCGGCCGCTGCCGGCGATGTCGAAGGCCGTGCCGTGGTCCGGGCTGGTGCGCACGAAGGGCAGGCCCAGCGTCACGTTCACGCCCTGCTCCACCCCCAGGTACTTCACCGGGATCAGGCCATGGTCATGCGTCATGGCCACCACCAGGTCGAACTCGCCCGGATGGTCCGGCGCATGGCGGGCGCGCATGAACACGGTGTCGGGCGCAAACGGGCCGCGGGCGTCGATGCCTTCGGCCCGCGCGGCGGCCACCGCGGGGGCGATGAAGCGGACTTCCTCGTCACCGAACAGCCCGCCCTCGCCGGCATGCGGGTTCAGCCCGGCCACGGCGATGCGCGGCGCCGCCTGCCCCCAGGCCGCCGCGCTGCGGTGGGCGATGCGCAGGGTCGACAGCACGGCGTCGAAATCGAGCATGTCGATGGCCCGCCGCAGCGACACATGGATGGTGACCAGCACCACCCGCAGTTCGTCGTTGGCCAGCATCATGCGCACCGGCGCGCCGCCGGCGGCAGCCTGCAGCATCTCGGTGTGGCCGGGAAAGTGCACGCCGGCGGCCGACAGCGCCTCCTTGTGGATGGGCGCGGTGACGATGGCCGCCACGGCGCCGCGCAGGGCCAGCGCCGCAGCGGCATCGATGCAGATGGCCGCAGCCTGGCCGGCAGCGGCCTGAACCTGGCCCATCGGCAGATCGGCCAGGCCGGCCGGCAGCCCGGGCGGCTGCCAGACGGCGATGCAGCCCGGCGGCGCCTGCAGCGCATCGCCCGGCGTCTGCACCGGCGCCACCGGCAGCAGCAGGCCGCACTGGCGCACTGCGCGGCGCAGCACCGCGACATCGCCCACCACCACCGCCGGGCCGGTGGCGCGGGCGGCCACCGCTTTCGCGATGGTCTCGGGGCCGATGCCGCAGGGGTCGCCCTGGGTGATGGCGATCAGACTGGTGGTCGCTGCGGTCATGCCGGGTTGGGAATGTCGATGAAGCGGTGTTCCAGGCCGAACTGCTGCGCCAGGTGCGCGCCCACCGCCGGCGCGCCGTAGCGCTCGGTCGCATGGTGGCCGCAGGCCAGGAAGGCCACGCCGGTCTCGCGGGCGATGTGGGCCTGCGGCTCGGACAGCTCGCCGGTGATGAAGGCATCGGCGCCGGCGGCGATCGCGGCCTCGAAATAGCCCTGGGCGCCGCCGGTGCACCAGGCCACCCGCCGCAGCGGCCGGCCGTCACCGGGCAGCAGCACCGGCATGCGGCCCAGCGCCAACTGCACCTGGGCGGCCAGGGCCGCAGCATCGTGGCCAGCAGCCGGGCCGATGCAGCCCAGGTCCTGCTCGCCGAAACGGGCATCGGCCTGCAGATCCAGCCGCAGACCCAGTTGGGCGTTGTTGCCCAGCGTCGGATGGGCATCCAGCGGCAGGTGGTAGGCGAACAGGTTGATGCCGTGTGCCAGCAGCGGCGCCAGGCGCTGGCGCATCCAGCCGGTGATGCAGCCGTTCTGGCCACGCCAGAACAGGCCGTGGTGCACCAGGATGGCATCGGCGCCGTCGGCCACCGCAGCCTCGATCAACGCCAGGCTGGCGGTCACGCCGCTGACCAGCCGCCGCACCTCGTCGCGGCCCTCGACCTGCAGACCGTTCGGCCCATAATCCTTGAAGCGATCCACCGACAGCAGGGCCGACAGGTGCGATGCGATTTCCGTGCGCTGGGCCATCCTGCCCGCCTTTCCTGATTGACTGTCCGTTGCCATGCGCAGACTCTGGCTGATTTTCTCCCAGGCCGCCACCGTGGGCATGGCCCTGCTGTTCGTGGTGGCCACGCTGAAGCCGCAGTGGCTCAGCGGCAGCGGCCAGCCCTTTGGCGCCGTGGTGGCCGAGGTGGTGTCGCTGCGCACCGCGCCGGCGGCATCGGCCCCGGCCGCCGGCAGCCTGGCCGAAGCCGCGCGCCTGGCCGCGCCGGCGGTGGTCAGCGTGGTCACCAGCAAGGCACGCAGCCGCAATCCGCACAGCGAGGACCCCGCCTTCGGCTTCTTCTACGGCGACCGCGACCCCGGCCAGCAGGGCGTGGGTTCGGGCGTGATCGTCTCGCCCGAGGGCGTGCTGCTGACCAACAACCATGTGGTGGAGGACGCCGGCGAGATCGACGTGCAGCTGTCCGACGGCCGTGAGGTGCGCGCCCAGGTGGTGGGCACCGACCCCGAGACCGACCTGGCGGTGCTGCGCATCCCGCTGGACAAGCTGCCGGCCATCACCCTGGGCCGCTCGCAGGACCTGCACATCGGCGACCCGCTGCTGGCCATCGGCAACCCGTTCAACGTCGGCCAGACGGTGACCGCCGGCATCGTCAGTGCACTGGGCCGCAACGGCCTGGGTCTGTCGACCTTCGAAAGCTTCATCCAGACCGATGCGGCCATCAACCCGGGCAACTCGGGCGGTGCACTGGTCAATGCCCAGGGCCACCTGGTGGGCATCAACACCGCCATCTACTCCAAGAGCGGCGGCAGCCAGGGCATCGGCTTCGCGATTCCCACCGACGTGGCGATGCGGGTGATGCAGAGCCTGCTGAAGGACGGCGTGGTGCGCCGCGGCTGGATCGGCGTGGAGCCGCAGAACCTGACGCCGGAGATCGCCGAGAGCCTGCAGATCGGCAACCGCAGCGGCGTGCTGATCACCGGCGTGCTGCAGGACGGCCCGGCCAGCAAGGGCGGCCTGCGGCCGGGCGATGTGGTGGTGGCGGTGGCCGGCCGGCCGGTGGCCAGCGTGTCGCAGCTGCTCGATGCCGTCGCAGCGCTCGAGCCCGGAAAACCGGCCGAGGTGCTGGCGCTGCGCGGCAAGAAGGAGCTGACGCTGAGCCTGGACATCGTGCAACGCAAGCGCCAGCTGGCCGTGCCGGGGCGCTGACGCCGCCAACACCGTCGTTCAGGTGCTGGTCGGCTCGGTGGTGTCGGCGTCGGGCGCCTTGGTGTGCTTGATGAAGATCTGCGCCGCCCAGATGCCCACCTCGTAGAGCAGGCACATCGGGATCGCCAGCGACAGCTGCGAGACCACATCGGGCGGCGTGATGATGGCCGCGATGACGAAGGCCAGCACGATGAAGTAGCCGCGCCACTCCTTGAGCTTGGCCACGGTGACGATGCCCATGCGGGCCAGCACCACCACCGCCACCGGCACCTCGAAGGCGGCCCCGAAGGCGATGAACATCGACAGCACGAAGCTGAGGTACGCCTCGATGTCAGGCGCCGCGGTGATGCTCTTGGGCGCGAAGCTCTGGATGAAGGCGAAGACCTGGCCGAAGACGAAGAAGTAGCAGAACGCCACGCCGGCGATGAACAGCAGCGTGCTGCTGACCACCAGCGGCAGCACCAGCTTCTTCTCGTGGCTGTAGAGGCCGGGCGCCACGAAGGCCCAGACCTGGTACAGCACGATCGGCAACGAGATCAGGAAGGCTGCCATCAGCGTGATCTTCAGCGGCACGATGAACGGCGAGATCACGTTGGTGGCGATCAGCGTGGTGCCCTTGGGCAGGTTGGCCACCAGCGGCGCGGCCAGCAGGTCGTACAGCCCGGCGGGGCCGGGCCACAGGCACAGGGCGCCAAAGACCAGACCCACCGCGATCAGCGCGCGCATCAGGCGGTCGCGCAGCTCGATCAGGTGGGAGACAAAGGGTTGCTCGGTGCCGGCGAGCTCGTCCTGCGGTTCAGCAGCCATACAGCAGGATGCCCATCATTTCATGCCCGGAGGGCGGAAGCGCGCCACGCGGGCGGCGCCCGACTGGACATGGCCGCGCACGCCGGCGCGCTGCTTGTACCAGCGCGGCACGGCAGACCGCTTGAGGCGCCAGCGCTTGTTGGGACGCTTGTACTCGGGCGACGGAGTGGACAGGGTGTTGCCGATGCTGCCGAAGCCATCCGCACCGCTGCCGTCCAGCCCGGCCTGCAGGTCATTGACCTGCTGGTTGAAGGCCTGGTTGGCCGACTGCATCTCGGTGTGCACCGTCTGCTCGACATCGCGGGCGGCAGTCTCGAACTGCGACTTCATCTTCTGCAGTTCTTCCAGCTCGATGGTGCGGTTGACCTCGGCCTTGACATCGGCCACGTAGCGCCGCGCCTTGCCCATCAAGGCACCGACGGTGCGGGCCACGCGCGGCAGTTTCTCGGGCCCGATGACGATCAGCGCCACGGCGCCGATGAGCGCGATCTTGTCGAAACCGAAGTCGATCATGGAAAGCTGCCGTCGGGCCGGCCGGCCGGCCCCGGCGTCGTCATGACTTGGTCTTGGCCTCGACGTCGACGGTGTTGGCGTCGTTCGCCTTGTGGGTGGTGACCTGCTGCGGTGCTGCGGCAGCGGCGGCGTCGGCCGACGTGGTGCCGTCCTTCACGCCGTCCTTCACGCCGTCCTTGAAGCCCTTGACGGCGGCGCCCAGGTCGCTGCCCACGTTCTTGAGCTTCTTGGTGCCGAAGATCAGCACCACCACCGCCAGCACGATGAGCCAGTGCCAGATGCTGAAGGATCCCATGTCGAACCTCTGAGGAAGGGTTGAAAGACGAAACCGGTGATTCTAGGTGAGCAGGGAGGGCAGCCCGGTGACAACGGCTGCCATCACCCCTTGAGCCAGGGCCGCGGGCCACCCATCACATGCAGGTGCAGGTGCATCACCTCCTGGTGACCATCGCGACCGGTGTTGATGACATGCCGGAAACCGTTGGTCACGCCCAGGTCCCGCATCAGCCGCGGCGACAGGGCCATCATCCGGCCCAGCACGCCGGCATGGTCGTCGGTGACGTCGGCCATGCTGACGATGTGCTGCTTGGGAATGATGAGGATGTGCACCGGCGCCCACGGATGGATGTCGTGGAAGGCCAGAAGTTCATCGTCCTCGTGCACCTTCTTCGACGGAATCTGGCCGGCGACGATCTTGCAGAAGATGCAGTGGGGGTCAGCAGACATGGGCGCAGCGGGAAAGTGGGGGTTGGACGGGGTTCAGACCGGCATCGGCCGGCGGTCGTTCAGGGCCAGCCAGCCGCGCAGCACGCGGTAGAGGAACCACAGCGAGATCACGCCCCAGGCCACCCAGCCCGGCGCGATCAGCAGCAACCACAGCGGCGCGGTGACGGTGTAGGCGATGGCGCTGAACACCACGCTGCGGATGCGCCAGCGGAAGTGGCTCTCCTGCCACGAGCCCTGGGCATCGCCGCGCTTGTACAGGTCGAGGAAGAAGGCCACCAGCAGCAGCAGCACGCTGCCCTGGGCGCCGGGCAGCACCGCGCCCACCGCCACGATGGCGTGCAGCGCATAGCTGATGTGGCCGACGGTGCGCAGCGAGGCCTCGGTCTCGCCGCTGAGCACCACCGCGTTGTCTGTCTGTGCCATCAGGATCCATCCTTCTCGCGTTGCACGACCTTGCGCAGGGCGAACTCCTCCAGCCCCGACAGCCCTTCGCGCCGGGCCAGTTCGGCCAGCACATCGGCCGGCTGCAGGCCGAAGTGCGCCAGCGCGATCATCGAATGGAACCAGAGATCGGCCACCTCGTAGACGATCTTCTGGCGGTCGCCATCCTTGCCGGCCATGACCGTCTCGGTGGCTTCCTCGCCCACCTTCTTCAAGATGGCGTCGGTGCCCTTGGAAAACAAGCGGGCGGTGTAGCTTTTCTCCGGGTCGCCGCCGTGGGCGGGCAGGCGGCTCTCGATCACGCTGTGCAGGCGGGCCAGCATGTCCTGCGAGGTGGCGTCGGTCATGGCTTGTTGTAGATGGTGGCCGGATCCTGTAGCACCGGCGTGGTGGTGACCCACTGGCCGCCTTGCAGCACCTGGAAGAAGCAGCTGTGGCGGCCGGTGTGGCAGGCAATGCCAGGATCGTGCCCGAGTTGGGTGACGGTGAGCAGCACCACGTCGGCGTCGCAGTCGACCCGGATGCTGTGCACCCGCTGGAAGTGGCCGCTCTCCTCGCCCTTGTGCCACAGGCGCTTCCGGCTGCGGCTCCAGTACACCGCCTGGCCGCGCTCGGCGGTCAAGGCCAGGGCCTCGCGGTTCATCCAGGCGAACATCAGCACATCGCCGCTGCCAGCCTCCTGCGCGATGACGGGTACCAGGCCCTGGGCATCCCAGGCGATCGAATCCAACCAGTCCATCGCCGGCAGTGTAGCGAGGCCTCAGCGCGGGCCCGGCGTGGGCACCCAGTTGCCATGGAAGCCGGCCGGCACCTGGTGCGGCAGCGTCACCACCGCCTGCGGCGGGCCGGTGAAGCGGCTGGCGTCGAGGAGGACGAAGTCGGTGGTCTGGGTGTCGGCATGCACCGCCAGGCCCATCAGCCAGCCGTCGGTTTCGCCGGCGCCAGGGTGTCGGGGCTCGAACACGAACTCGCCGACATGGGCATCGGCACCAAAATCGTGCACATCGCGCGCACCGGTGTGCAGGTCATGGCGGATCAGCTGGCTGCCGCCGACGAATTCACCGGCGCCATCGCGCTGCAGGCTGGCGCTGTAGGCGTAGCGGTAGGGCTGGCCCAGCAGGCGTTCGTCGGGGCGCGGGAATTCCTGCGGGCTGGCGTCGATCACCCGGCGGGTCACGCTGCGCGCCGCCGGATCGATGGTCCAGCGCTCGAAGGCCGAGGCATCGGCGTTGGGGCCGTTCCTGCTGTGCGCGAACATCGTCGCGTGAGCCACCACGTCCAGCGTGATGCGGCCGTCGGGGGTCTCGAAGGCATTGCAGGGGTGGAACACATAGCAGGGGTCGACATCGCACCAGACGATGCTGCTGCCCGGCGCGTCCTTGCGCAGCACGCCCACCCGGGCGCGGTGGGCCGGGTTCCAGGTGTATGGGAAGGTGTAGCCGGCCACCAGCGTGGGCAGCGAGAAGGTGACCGGCAGGTCGAGCACCAGCACGTACTGTGCGGTGATCATGCAGTCGTGCACGCTGGGGCCGTGCTTGACGGCGATCGGCTCCTCGCGCCGCACCCGGCCGTCGGTGCCCACCACCACATGGCGGATGGTGTCGGGGTCGGTGGCCTCGTAGCAGATGCCGTGCAACTCGCCGGTGGCGGGGTCCTTGTGGGCATGGGCGGTGAAGCTGCCGCGCAGCGTGCCGTCGAAGTTGTTGTGCGCCACCGTCTGCAACTCGTCACCCAGCTCCACCGGGTAGCCGCCGGCTTCCACCAGCGCCCAGGTGCGCCCGGCATGGCCAAGCACATTGGTGTTGACGGTGTCGCTGAAGTGGCGCGGGCCGGGCGCCTCGGGTTCACCCAGCGCGCGGCTGACGGCACGCGAGCGGATCCAGCGGTTGCGGTACCACAGCGCCTGGCCGCCGGCGATGCGCAGGCCATGCACCATGCCATCGCCGACGAACCAGTGGTGGCTGGCGGCGGCCGGCGGCTTGATCGGGTTGGGGCCGATGCGCAGGTAGCGGCCATCCAGTTCAGACGGGATGCTGCCCTGCACCGGCAACTGCTCCAGCGTCAATTCCCGGTCCATCGGCGCGTTCAGGCCGGTGATGAACGGGTTGGGCCGTTCCGGCTCAGCCATCCGTCCGCGGTTGAAGTCGGCCAGCTTCATCACACCGGTGGTGATGGTCTTGCGGATGGCGTTCTCGATCGGGCTGGGCATGGTGTTCTCCGTTTCCACAGCATGGGCACAGACCGCGATCTTGCGCCATCTCGTCGGGATTCAGAGCGGTTCGGGCTCTTTGCGGACGTTTGGTTCTGCGCGATCGCGCCGGGCCGGAAGGGCCTGCTCTGCTCCATGTCCCCCGTCCTACACGCCGCAAGCGGCGCATAGGACTCCTCCTGCACTTCCGCAAAGCAGGCCCTCCCGGCCCGGCGCTCAGCCTCCACTGGGACCTTCGCCGCGCGCGGAAACGGTGGCTGGACGAGGGCGTCGGGTATCTGGCCGACGCAAGTATCAGGAGGAGGGCCGGAGGCCCGGGGGACATGGAGTCGGCCAGGTACCCGGCGGCCTCGGCCTCGCGCCAATCAAGGCATGTCCGCTTCGGGCCCGATGCGGAAGGCCGATCACACCCCGTCGTGCAGCGTCAACGGCCCGGTCAGCCCACGCTCGGCGGCGAACCAGCGCAACACCGGCAGGGTGCCGGGCAGCACCGGGGTGGATGCCACCGGCAGGTTGCTCCAGGCCATCTGCTGGGCCTCGCGCATCTCGAAGGTTCCAGTCCAGTCGTAGACCTTGCAGAAGTGCAGCCGCACCCGGGCATGGGGGTAGTCGAAGACCTCCTGGTGCCAGGGGTGCACCGCGCCGATGGTGATGCCCAGTTCTTCCTGCAGCTCGCGCCGCAGGGCCTGCTCCAGCGTCTCGCCTGGCTCGAATTTGCCACCCGGAAACTCCCAGTAGCCGGCGTACACCTTGCCTGCGGGCCGGCTGGTCAGCAGAAAGTCGCCTTCCTGCCCGGCTGCATCACGGCGGATGAGCACGCCCACGGCCACCTCGGTGACCGGGCGCTCGCCGCGGTCGATGCCGTCGACGGACGTGATCGGCTGGCCGTCAGACACGGTCCAGGCCGTCGGGCTCGGTGTCGTCGGCCACGGCAGCGGGCTGGGAGTCGGCGCTGTGGTCACGGCCGGCCCAGTCGCGGGCGAACTGGTAGGCCACGCGGCCCGAGCGGGAACCACGCTCCAGCGCCCACACCAGACTGGGCTGGCGGGCCTGGACGATGGCGCCTTCAGCCACGCCGAAGTGCCGCAACCACTGCGCCACGATGGCCAGGTACTCCGGCTGGCTGAACGGGTAGAAGCTGATCCACAGGCCGAAGCGCTCGGAGAGGCTGATCTTTTCCTCCACCACCTCGCCCGGATGCACCTCACCATCGTCGGTGTGGGTGTAGGTGAGGTTCTCCTTCATGTACTCGGGCAGCAGGTGGCGGCGGTTGCTGGTGGCATAGATCAGCAGGTTGTCGCTGGCCGCGGCGATGCTGCCGTCGAGGATGCTCTTGAGCGCCTTGTAGCCGGGCTCGCCCTCGTCGAAGCTCAGGTCGTCGCAGAACACGATGAAGCGCTCGGGCCGGTCGGCCACCAGGTCCACCAGGTCGGGCAGGTCGACCAGGTCGGCCTTGTCGACCTCGATCAGGCGCAGGCCCTTGGGCGCAAACTCGTTCAGGCAGGCCTTGATCAGGCTGCTCTTGCCGGTGCCGCGGGCACCGGTCAGCAGCACGTTGTTGGCCGGCACACCCGCCACGAACTGCGCGGTGTTGCGCACCAGGCGCTCCTTCTGGCCGTCCACTTCCCTCAGGTCGGCCAGGCCGATCGGCGCCACCTGGCGCACCGGCTGCAGCAGGCCGGAGGCACCACGCTTGCGGTAGCGGAAGGCGATGGACGCGTCCCAGTCGGGCGCGCTCAGCGCATGCGGCAGGATGCGCTCCAGCCGCTTGAGCAGCAGGTCGGCACGGGCGATCAGGGCTTCGAAGGAGGTGGACGACATGCCCGGCAGTTTACGGTGGGCCCCCTGCCCGCCCGCCGGCTGTGCCCGGCAGCGCCTGCACCACCTCGCCGGCCACCGCGTACTGCCGCACCCCGGCGTCGGCCGGCAGGATGTGCAGACCGGTGAACGGCCCGAAGGCCGGCAGCACGCCATGGGCCGGGCCGAAGTGGAAGCACGGCAGGCGCAGCCGGTCGCCACCGCGGCCGGTGAGCACCACGCCCGGGTGCACATGGCCGGCCAGCGCATAGGCGCCAGGCACGGCGGCCGGTTCATGCTGCAGCGCCCAGGGGCCCAACCGCAACGGGCCATCGACCACCTGCACGCCCAGGGCAGGCGGCGGGTCGCCGGCATGGGCATCGTGGTTGCCACGCACCAGGGTCAGTTCCAGCGCCGGATGGCGCGCGCGCCAGGCCGCCACCGTGGCCATGGTGCCGGCCGCATGGGCCCGCGCCGAGTGCAGCAGATCGCCCAGGAAGACGATGCCGCGCGCACCGGTGGCAACCAGCAGCGCATCCAGCCGGTCGAGCGCGGCGGCGGTGGTGGCCTCGGGCACCGGCACGCCCAGGCGGCGGAACGACACCGCCTTGCCGAGGTGCGCATCGGCCACCAGCAGCAGTCCCAGGTCGGGGTCGAAGGCGGCTTTTTGCGGCCACAGTTGCAAGCGGCCACCGCCGGGGGCGGTGAACCAGGCCGGCTGCACGCCGACCACGGCGGCGGCACTCACGCGGTCAGGCGCGCCAGCAGCATGTCCAGCTGCTCGGTGGGCTGGCGGCGGAAGCCCGAGCGGGCATAGCGCTGCAGCCGGCCCACCACCAGCGCGGTCAGGCCCGAGGCCAGGGCCTGGGCGTCCACCGTGGGCGTGGCCGAGCCGGCATCGCCGGCCGAGGCGCGCAGGCTCTGCCGCAGCTGACCTTCCACCCGGTCGAAGAACTGGTTCATGCGGGTGGTCAGGCGCTCATGCTCGAACACCAGCGCATCGCCCACCATCACCCGCACCATGCCCGGGTTCTTCTCGCCGAACTGCAGCAGCATCACCACGGTGCGCCTGGCCTGCTCGGCGCCATCGGGCTCGCGCTCGGTGATCTGGTTGACCAGGGTGAAGACGCTGGACTCGATGAACTCGATCAGCCCCTCGAACATCTGCGCCTTGCTGGCGAAATGCCGGTACAGCGCGGCCTCGCTGACTTGCAGGCGGGCGGCCAGCGCGGCGGTGGTGATGCGGTCGGCGCCGGGCTGCTCCAGCATGGCGGCGAGCGTCTGCAGGATCTGCACCCGGCGCTCGCCCGGCTTGGGACGCTTGCGGGTGGCCGCATCCCGGGCCGCGGCGTCGGCCACCACCCGCAGGGGCGGCGGCGCGGCCGGCCCATCGCTGGGCTGGTCGCTGGAGTCGGGCATCGCGGCGGGCAACATCGTGGACGGGCGGGTAGAAAATTCATTCTGGCACAGCGCCTGCGGCGCGCCGGCCGCGGCCACTCACTCGGGTGACAGCGCCTGCACCGCCGCCCACAGGCGGTGGATGTAGGGGTCGTCGATGCCCAGGCGCAGCAGTTGCGCATCGAGCTGGCGCAGGTAGTCGCGGTTGCGGCCCAGCTGGCCGGCGGCCCGGGCAATGATGGCGGCCGATTCGGCCAGCGGCAGCTCGCCGCAATGGCCCGGGTGCGCCGGGTTCGACAGGAACACCAGGGCCTGCGCCGGGCCCTGCGGCGTGTGCACCGGCAGCAACGTGGGCAGGTAGCCGCCGCGCACCATCTCGCGCCGCCACAGCGCGGTCGTTTCCTCCTGCAACTGCGCCGCCGCCACCCGGAACGCCAGGCCATGGCAGCTGCCGCAGGCGACGGCTTCCAGCGACAGCATCAGCGCCGGCTGCTCGGGCGTGCCGCGCCCCATCAGCGTGCGGTAGCAGAAGCGCCGGGCATGGCCGGGCAACTCGGCGCGGCGCAGCTCGGCGAAGTGGATCGCCGGGTCCCACATCAGCGAGCCGTAGCCGAACACCCACAGGTCCTGCCCGGCCGGCCAGGCGCCCAGCACGGCACTGCGCGAGGCCTCGATCTGCGCCTCGTTCCAGCGCCAGTCGGCGGGCAATCCGCGGGCCTGGGCCTGCAGATCCCAGGCGGCCAGCAGCTGCGGCGTGACCCGCAGCCCGGATTCAGCCGCCGGCGTCAGGCAGCCACGCAGTTGCGGCAGGTGCTGGTAGGGGTCGGCGTGCACGGCGGGCAGGGGCAGGGCTCGCCGGATGTTCGCACGCGCCGCATCAGCGCAGCAGCTGGCGCAGCGCCCGCACCCGGCGGTCGACATAGGCCGGCTGCATGGCCCAGCGCGGCGACGCCACATCGGGCATGGCCGCGCGGCGGGCGAAGCGCTGCATCCACACCGTGCCCATGCCCACCCGACGGGCCGACTGCTGGTGCACCAGCGTGTCCTCCACCAGCACGCAGCGGCCTGGCGGCACGCCCAGCCGCACGGCGATGCGGCGCAGCATGCGGGCATCGGGCTTGGGCCGCAGCTGGCCGAACATGGCCATGTCCTCGATGGCGAAGACGCCATCGAACAGGTGGCCGATGCCCAGCGCACCCAGCACCCGCAGCGCGTAGGCACGCGGCGCATTGGTCAGGATGAACTTGCGCCCCGGCAGCCGCGCCAGCGCGGAGAAATCATGCCGGTGGCCGCGCACCGTGGGCTCCAATCCGGGCAGGCGGTGGGTCTCGTGCAGGAAGTGCGCCGCGTCCACGCCGTGGTGGCGCATCAGCCCCAGCAGGGTGGCGCCGTAGCGGTGCCAGTACGTCAGGTTCAGTCGCTGGGCCTCGGCCGCATCCACCTGCAGCTGCTGCTGGATGTAGCCGCGCATCGACAGCTTCAAGGCCGGAAAGACGAAGCTGCCAGCGTCGTGCAGGGTGTTGTCGAGGTCGAACAGCCAGACGGTGCCGGCCCGGCCGGCGGTGGCACGCACAGCGTCAGAAGCTGCGGATCATGGTGCCGTAGGCCTGGTCGGTCAGGATCTCCAGCAGCATGGCGTGTGGCACGCGGCCGTCGACCACATGCACCGCATTGACGCCGCTCTTGGCCGCGTCGATGGCGCCGGCCAGCTTGGGCAGCATGCCGCCTGAGATGGTGCCGTCGTCGATCAGCTCGTCGATGCGGCGCGGCGTCAGCTCGGTGATCAGGTTGCCGGCCTTGTCGAGCACGCCGCGGATGTTGGTCAGCATCAGCAGCTTCTCGGCCTTCAGCACCGCGGCCAGCTTGGCGGCCACCACGTCGGCGTTGATGTTGTAGCTCTCGTTGTCCTCGCCGAAGCCGATCGGGCTGATCACCGGGATGAAGGCGTCGTCCTGCAGCGCCTTCACCACGCTGGGGTCGATGCTGACGATCTCGCCCACATGGCCGACGTCGAGTTCCTTCGTCGGGTCGTCGCGGTCCAGCATCTTCAGCTTGCGGGCGCGGATCATCGCGCCGTCGCGGCCGGTCAGGCCCACGGCCTTGCCGCCGGCGGCGTTGATCAGGCCGACGATGTCCTGCTGCACCTCGCCGCCCAGCACCCACTCCACCACTTCCATGGTTTCTTCGTCGGTGACGCGCATGCCCTGGATGAAGGTGCCCTTCTTGCCGATCTTGGCCAGCGCCTCGTCGATCTGCGGGCCGCCGCCATGCACCACGATCGGGTTCATGCCCACCAGCTTCAGCAGCACCACGTCCTCGGCAAAGTCCTGCTGCAGCGCCGGGTCGGTCATCGCATTGCCGCCGTACTTGATGACCAGCGTCTTGCCATGGAACCTGCGGATGTAGGGCAGCGCCTGCGCCAGGATCTCGGCCTGGTCGCGCGGCGTGATGTGGGTCAGGTCGTGGTCGGTGGACGTGGGCATGGTCGGTCCTCGGTCAGCAGGGATGGTGCGTTGCAGCAAAGCCCGGATTGTAGGAACACGTCCCGCACCCTCAGGGCCGCTGCGCCAGCCAGGCCTCCAGCTCGGCCGCCGGCAGTGCCGGCGCGAACAGCCAGCCCTGCCCTTCCTGGCAGCCCATGGCCAGCAGCGCATCCCGCTGCACCGTGGTCTCCACGCCCTCGGCGATCACCCGCATGCCCAGGCCGCGGCCCAGCTCCACCACCATGCGGGCCACGCTGCCGGGCTGCGGATCGGGCCCGACATCGTTGACGAAGGCGCGGTCGATCTTCAGCTTGTCCACCCGCAGCTGGCGCAGCACGCTCAGCGACGAGAAACCGGTGCCAAAGTCGTCGATCGCGACGCCCACGCCGGTGTGGCGGATGGCCTGCAGCAGCGCCAGCACCGTGCCCAGGTCGTCGGCAGCCATCGATTCGGTGATCTCCAGCTCCACCTGATGCGGGTTGACGCCGCTGTCGGCCAGCGCCTGCTCCAGCGTGCCGACGAAGCCCGGCGCGCGGAACTGGGCCTGCGACACGTTGACCGCCATGCGCAGCCCGGTGTGGCCCATGCCGTGCAGGCGCTGCAGCTGGTGGCAGGCGGTGCGCAGCACGAATTCACCGATGGCCACGATCAGGCCCGACTGCTCGGCCAGCGGGATGAAGCGGTCGGGCGGCACCATCTTGCCGTCCTCGGTGCGCCAGCGCAGCAGCGCCTCGGCGCCCAGCACCCGGCCGTCGGCCAAATCGACCTGCGGCTGGTAGGTGACGAACAGCTGCTGCTCCTCGAAGGCCTGGCGCAGGCCGCGCAGCAGGCGCATGCGCTCGCGCGCGCCGGTGCCCATGGCCTCGGAGAAATACTCGGCCGCACCGCGCTGGCGGCCCTTGGCGCGCTTGAGCGCGATGTGCGCGTCCTTCAGCAGATCCACCCCACGTTGGCTGCCTTCATCCAGCCGCACCAGGCCGCTGGTGGCCGTGAGCCGCAGGTTCTCGCCCTGCACCTCGAACGGCAGCGCCATGGCCTGCGACAGCAGCGCCGGGTTGACCTGCGCGGCTTGCCCCAGCACGCCGAACAGGTCGCCCGCCACCCGTGCCACCACCGCGTCCGGGCCCAGCAGCGCCCCCAGCCGGCGCGCCACCGCGCGCAGCAGGTCGTCGCCGACCTGGTGGCCCAGCATCTGGTTGACGCCGGCGAAGTCGTCGACGTCGATCAGCGCCATCACGGCGCCAGCGGGCTGCCGGCGGCGCTCGTCGATCAGCGCGACGAAGCGGTTGCGGTTGGGGATGCCCAGCAGCGGGTCGAGGTAGGCCAGGTCGGCCAGCCGGGCCACCAGGCGCACGTTCTGGAAGCCCACCGCCATGCTGGCGGCGAACACCTCGAGCAGGTGCCGCTGCAGCGCGGTGCGCGGGGCGCCATCCACCGCCACGGCCAGGGCCTGGCCGTCGGCGCTGGGCAGGTAGAGCGTGACCAGCGGCGCATGGCCGGCCACCCGGCTGCTGCGGGCCTGCAGCAGGCCCTGCTGCAGCGGCGATGCCGGCAGGCTGGCCAGCGGCTGGCCGACCAGGCCCTCCAGCCCGGCGCCCAGCGCCGCCACCACCGCGGCCTCGGGGCCGTCGCACAGCGCCACCAGGCCGCGCACCGGACTGTCGATCAGGCGGCACAGCTGGCCAACCAGGCCGGCCGCGAAATCGGCCAGGCCATGCTGCTGGCTGAGCTGGGTGCTGGCATGCACCACCAGCTCCATGCCCTTGCGGGCCTCTTCCAGCGCCACCAGCTGGCCGTAGTTGCGCAGCGCGCCGGTCAGCGTGGTGTACAGCCGCACCTGGGTCAGCTCGGCCTTGCTGCGGTAGTCGTTGATGTCGCAGTCGCGGATGGTCTCGATCTCGGGCGCGTAACCGGGCTGGCCGGTGCGCAGGATCACCCGCAGGGCATCGCGCTGCAGTTCCTCGCGCAGCTGGCGCACCAGGCGCAGGCCGGCGTCGGGCGTCTCCATCACCACGTCGAGGAAGGCCACCGCAATGTCGGGGTCGGCCGCCAGCAGCTCGCGCGCCTCGGCGGCGCTGTAGGCATGCAGGAAGGCCAGCCGGCGGCCGTCGACCTGCATGTCCTGCAATGCCAGCGTGGTGGCCTGGTGCACGTCCACATCGTCGTCGACGATCAGCACCTTCCAGTGCGTCGGGCCGGTGTCCGGCGCGCCGCCGGGCGGGGCGGCATCGCCGTCGTCGATCAGGTCGATCAGATCCGGGTCGCGGTCGTCACTGGTTGTCATGGTACTGCGGGCTGCGTGGCCAGGGTGTTGTCGGCGGGTGCCACCAGGGGCAGGCTGATGTCGAAGCGGGTGCCACCGCCGTCGACCGGGCTGTGCGCCGTGATGCGCCCGCCCAGCAGCCCGGTGACCAGCGTGTAGACGATGTGCAGCCCCAGACCGGAGCCGCCCTGGCCAAGACGGGTGGTGAAGAACGGATCGAACACGCGGTCGAGATTCTCCGGTGCAATGCCGCGGCCGTCATCCTGCACCGCCAGCCGCAGCCAGCCGTCATGCACGCCCAGCGTGACGATTGACACGGTGCCGGGCGCGCCGGAGGGGAACGCATGCACCACCGCGTTGTTCACCAGGTTCAGCAGCACCTGGCCCAGCGGGCCGGGAAAGCTGTCGAGCTGCACCGCGGGGTCGCTGCGGTCGACCAGCCGCACATTGGCGTGGCGCAGCGTGGGGCTGATCGCCAGCGCGATCTCCTGCACCACTTCGCTGAAGTGGAAGCTGCGCCGGTGGTAGCTGGTCTGGTCGACCGCCAGCTGCTTGAAGCTGCCGACCAGCGACGCCGCCCGCTGCAGGTTGCGGTCGAGCACCTCGGAGACCTCGCGCAACCCGGACAGGAAGGCCTGCAGGGCCGAACGCCGCAGGCCGTCGGCCATGCCCTGCTCGAAGGCCTGCTGCCGGCCCGCCAGGGTGCTGGCCATCAGCGCCGCATTGCCCAGCGGCGTGTTCAGTTCGTGGGCCACGCCAGCCACCAGCGCGCCCAACGAGGCCAGCTTCTCGGTCCGCACCAGTTCGCCCTGGGCCCGGCGCAGGTCGTCCAGCGCGGCCTGCAGCTCGGCGGTGCGCTGGCGCACCCGCTCTTCCAGCGTGGTGTTCAGGTCCTGCAGCTCGGCCTCGATGCGGCGGCGGTCGGTCACGTCGATGGCACTGATGATCTGGCCCTGGTCGAGGCGCGCACCGCCCAGCATCAGCACCCGCGACACGCCGTCCTTGCAGGCCACCAGGCACTCGGCGGCCGGCAGCGGCCGGCCGCCGTCGGCGGCCAGCCAGTCCGGCCCCGGGTTGGCGCGCGCCAGCGCCCACCAGTCGGTCAGCGTGGCCATGTCGCCCAGGCCATGGCCGATGAGCTGCGCCCAGTGCTGGTTCACCGCGATCAGGCGGCCCGAGCGGTCGGCGAACAGCATGGCCACCGGCGACTGCTCGAACAATTGCCGGAAGCGCAGCTCGCTGTCCGCCATGGCCCGCTCGGCGACCAACCGCTCGGTGATGTCGTGGGTGACCCAGACACCGATGCGCCGGCCCTCGATCTCCATCAGCCGCGCCGACACCTCCCACTCCAGCATGCCGCCGTCGCGCCGCGGCACGCTGACCAGCTGCGGCCGCACGCGGCCGGTGGTCAGCAGCTCCTGCCGCATCGCCATGGCCTGGCGGCGGTCGCCCATCAGGCCCAGACCCAGCACGTCGCGGCCGATCACCTCGGCGCGCTTGAGGCCCACCTGCTCCTCCCAGCGCTGGTTGACCTGGACATAGACGCCATCGTCGGCACCGATCACGGCCAGCGGCTCGGGCACCAGATTGAACACCCGCATCAGCATGCGCTGGTTGGCGCGCAGCCGGGCGCGGGCGCGGCGCACCGCGGTGATCTCGCTGGCCACGGCCAGGGCCATCGGCTTGCCGTCCAGGGTGACCAGCCGGACGCTGTAGGCCCACCACCGCTCGCTGCCGTCCGGCGCCCGCGATGCCGCAGTCAGGCCATCGAGCCGGCCGGTCGGCTGCAGCGCGGCAAACAGCCGCTGCATGGCCGCGGCATCGGGCGCCAGGCGCAGCTCCACCATGTTGCGGCCGATGATCTGCGCGCGCGGCAGGCCGGCCGCCTCGGCGAACGCCGGGTTCAGGTCGACATAGCGCTGGCTGTCCAGGTCGGTCAGCGAGACCGGCATCGGCAGCGACTCGAACATCATCCGGAAGCGCTGGTCGGACGACTGCAGCGCGTCGACCATGCGGTTGAACGAGCTGGCGAGGTCGGCCAGTTCGTCGCCGCCACCGGTGTCCAGGCGCACCGACAGGTCGCCATGCTGCAGGCGGGCCTGGCCATCGAGCAGCAGGCGCACACGCTGGCCGACGACGCGGTGCACGCCCCAGCCGCCCAGCAGCACCAGACCGGCCGTGGTGGCCAGCAACAGCCAGCCGCGCTGGCGGGCGGCCTGCACCGGTGCCAGCAGTTCATCCTGCGGCTGCGCCAGCAGCAGTTGCAGCGGCTGGCCGTCGACCGGCGCCTGCAGCACCCGCCAGGCCCGGCCGGCGGCCTGCACCTGCTGGTCGGGCCCGCCGGCGGGACGCCAGGCTGCCAGCAAGGCATGGGTCAACGGCGACGTGCCGGGATCGGGCACCTGCAGCAAGGGCAGTGCGCCGTCCAGGCCGCCGGCGAGGCGGCGGCCTTCGCCGTCCAGCAGCAGCAGTTGGGCGCGCCCGGGCGCCGGGGTACCGCTGCCGGGCGTGAGCCGGGTGAACAGGCCGCCCAGCGGCGTGCCCGCGCCCAGGCCGCCGAGCAGGCGACCCCGGTCGTCCAGCACCGGCACCACATGCACCAGCAGCGCCTGACCATCCACGCGGCTGGCCAGTGGCACGGAGCGCACCGCCTGCCCGACCAGCACCTGCTGCACGTAGGGCCGGTCGCGCAGGTCCACCGTCCGGCCTTCGCCGGAGATGGCGATGCCGTCCGTCCCCAGGAAATAGACGCCCTGGAAGCCCAGCGAGGCCGCCGACCAGGCCCGCAGGTCGACCCGCGCCCGGTCCAGCGGCCCGCGCAGCGATGGCGCGGAGGCCAGCAGCTGCAGGGTGGCGTACTGCTCGCCGAGCTGGCGGCTCAGCGCCGCTGCGCGCACCTGCAGCCCCTCGCGGGCCTGCTGCAGCAGCACCGCCTCACCCTGCTGCCACTGCTGCCGCAGCAGCCAGGCGGCCACCACGCCGCCCACCACCACGGGCAGCAGCACGGCCAGGGCCATCTTCGGCAGCAGTTTCATCGCAGGCGGCGTCCCCCGGCCGCGGCCGGCGGCAGGAACCGCTCAGGTCAGAAGTGGATGCCGCGCATCATCTGCTGCATGGCGATGGCCTCGGGCGAGAGCTTGGCCTTCTCGCCCTTGGCGCCCTTGGCGGCGTCGCTGTCGGGGAACATGCGGAAGGTGGTGTTCATCACGATCTGCGCCACGCGCGGCACCAGCGCGTGCAGGGTCTGGCCGAAGATGCCCAGCCGGGTGGCGATGCGCACCGGCTTGTAGACGCAGGCCTGGGCGATCATGTCGGCGGCCTCTTCCGGCGCCAGCGTGGGCACGTTGTTGTAGATCTTGGTGGGCGCGATCATCGGCGTGCGCACCAGCGGCATGTTGATGGTGGTGAAGCTGATGCCCTGGTCGGCGAACTCGCTGCTGGCGCAGCGGGTCCAGGCGTCCAGCGCCGACTTGCTGGCCACGTAGGCGCTGAAGCGCGGCGCGTTGGTCAGCACGCCGATCGAACTGATGTTGACCACATGGCCCTTGCGCTTCTTCACCATGCCCGGCAGCAGGCCCATGGTGACGCGCAGGCAGCCGAAGTAGTTCAGGTCCATCGTGCGCTGGAAGTCGTGGAAGCGGTCGTAGCTGTTCTCGATGGCACGGCGGATCGACCGGCCGGCGTTGTTGATCAGAAAATCGACGCCGCCGTGCTTGTCCTCCAGCGTCTGCACGAAGGCGGCGCAGCCGGCCTCGTCGGCGATGTCGACCGAGTAGCTGAACACCTGGGCGTCCTTGCCACCCTTGGCCTTGACATGGGCGTGGATCTCGTCGACCGCCTCCTTCAGCTTGTCTTCGCCGCGGGCGCAGATGATGGTGATGGCGCCGGCCTCGGCAAACTTGCAGGCCGCTGCCAGGCCGATGCCCGACGAGCCGCCGGTGACCAGCACCACCTTGCCGCCCACGCTGCCCTTGAGGCTGCGGTCGATGAAGAGGTCGGGGTCGAGGTGGCGCTCCCAGTAGTCCCACAGCCGCCAGGCGTAGTCATGCAGGTTGGGGCATTCGATGCCGCTGCCCTTCAGCGCGGCCTGCATCTCGCGGCAGTCGTAGCGGGTGGGGAAGTTGATGAAGGTGAACATGTCCTCGGGCAGGCCCAGGTCCTTCATCACCGCGTTGTAGACGCGCCGCACCGGCGCCAGCGCCATCAGCCCCTTCTTGACGCTCTTGGGGATGAAGCCCAGCAGCGCCGCGTTGACGAACACGTTCATCTTGGGCGCATGCGCGGCCTTGGCGAAGATGTCGAGCACGTCGCCCACGCGGTAGCCCTGCGGGTCCACCAGGTGGAAGCACTTGCCGCTGAGCACATGCTTGCTGTGGCTGATGTGGTCCAGTGCCTTGACGACGAAATCCACCGGCACGATGTTGATGCGCCCACCTTCCAGGCCCACCGACGGCATCCACGGCGGCAGGAACTGCCGCATGCGCTGGATCAGCTTGAAGAAGTAGTACGGGCCGTCGATCTTGTCCATCTCGCCGGTGGTGCTGTCGCCCACCACCAGGGCCGGGCGGTACACCGTCCAGGGCACCTTGCACTCCTTGCGCACGATCTTCTCGCTCTCGTGCTTGGTCATGAAGTACGGGTGGTCCAGGCCCTCGGCCTCGTCGAACATGTCCTCGCGGAACACACCCTCGTACAGGCCGGCCGCAGCGATGCTGCTGACATGGTGCACATGCCCGGCATCGATGGCCTTGGCAAACTCGACCATGTTGCGGGTGCCCTCGATGTTCACCTGCACCTGGCTGTCTTCGTCGGCCGACAGGTCATAGACCGCTGCCAGGTGGTAGACCGCGCCGATCTGGCCCTTCAGGGCCTTCAGCGTCTCGGCGGCCACGCCCAGCTTCTTGGCCGTCAGGTCGCCGGTGACCGGCACGGCGCGGGACTTGGACACGCCCCAGTAGCTGTAGAGGTCTGCCAGCTTGCCTTCGCTGCCCGGGCGCACCAGGAAGTGCACCGTGGTGCCGCGCCGCGCCAGCAGCGACTTGACGAGGCGCTTGCCGATGAAGCCGGTGGCGCCGGTGACGAAGTAATGCATGCGGGATCTCCTCGGAGGCTTGGATCGCGGATTCTTGTCGATGGCCGGCGCCTGCCCCTTGCGCGCTAACCCCAAGCCCGGCCGCCCCCGGTTTGTGGGGGTTGCCGCCGCGGCGGTGTATCAGGCCGGCGGCGGCGCGCTCTGTCTGGCGCCAACCCGCAGGAGACACCCCCCCATGAACCACCGCTTCACCCCCTTGGCCAAGGCCCCCGTCCTGGCCGCCCTGGCCGCGCTGGCCCTGCCGGCATCGGCCGTCAGCGTCATCGGCAACCTCGCCAACTTCGACGCGGTGAACAACACCGGCCACTCGGCCTACGGCTTCGAGATCGAGCTGGAAGACCCCGACCTGTGGGACGACTCCAGCAACGCCAGCCTGCACCACAGCAGCAAGTACGTCTACAGCGTGTTCGGCCTGGACCGGAACTTCGGCCCCATCCTGGGCTACCAAGTGACGCGCTTCAGCCAGGTGGCGGTGACCAACTACAACAACGACCTCGGCCACCATGCCGGCGTGCGCATCACCTACGGCCTGGCCAGCGGCGCCACGCCGGGCGCCGGCGCGGTGTTCACCCAGGCGGCCGGCCCCGGCGGCTTCAGCACCCCGGGCGAGAGCTGCTGGCCCGGCGCCAACCGCAACTGGACGGCCAACCCCTGCGACCACTTCGGCGTCAGCACCACCGGCAACGTGCTCACCACCCGCTACAGCTGGGTGGTGCAGGCCACGCCGGGCGGCGCGCTGGAGAGCCAGCTGGCGGCCATCCCGGCAGTGGTCTACCAGGTGCCCGCAGCGGCCCCGGGCCAGCCGGCACAACCGGTGGTGGCACGCATCGAGGCGGTGGAAGTGGAGCCGGCACGCATCGACCGCAACTGGGGCACCGCGGTGTGGGTCAAGACCTTCACCACCATC
Organism: Pseudaquabacterium pictum; assembly: GCF_005403045.1. Lineage (GTDB taxonomy): Bacteria > Pseudomonadota > Gammaproteobacteria > Burkholderiales > Burkholderiaceae_C > Pseudaquabacterium > Pseudaquabacterium pictum. The sequence goes on along the minus strand of NZ_BJCL01000003.1, from coordinate 776 downwards.
ACCAAGAACCACGACATCGACCTGGGCAACCTGCTGGTCGGCGAGAACGGTGACCCCGACCTGAACGCCAACATCAAGAAGGTGGAGATCGAGTGGAACCTGCTGCAGAACCGGCCGAAGTCGCCCGACGGCGACGAGCCGGATGGCGTGGATGCCGACGAGGCGCAGGAAGACGCCCTGAAGCTGGACGACAACACCAAGTCCTTCATCCGCCGCTACGAGTTCTATGAATACACCGGCGGCTACGACGCGGACAAGAAGAACCGCGCGTTCTGCAACAACGACAGCAAGTGCCTGAAGGACCCGACGGGCGCCGGCGCGGTCGGCCATTTCCTGGGCCGCCAGATCGCCGGCTACAACGCGCTGGAGGTGGCCGCCCCGGTGCCCGAGCCGCAGACCTGGGCGATGCTCGCCGCCGGCCTGCTGGCGCTGGGCGGCCTGCGCCGCCGCAGCCGGCAAGACTGAGGCGCCACGGCGGCTACAGCGGCAGCTCGATGCGCTGGCCCTGCCAGCGCAGCAGCACCGACTTGGGCCGGATCTGCAGCAGCTGCAGGCCGGCGGCCAGTTGCTCACCCTCACGAGCGACCTGGCCGTTGACCACCACCAGACGCTGGTCGGCCCGCTCGGCATAGACCACGCCCGACCAGGCCAGCGGCGGCAGCGCGGCGCGCTGGGCCTCCGGCAGGCTGGCCCAGCTGCGCACCGGGTCGCTGGCCGCATCGGCCGGGGCGCTGGCCGCCGCTACCGTTGGCGGCGTGGCGGCCGGCCGGGCCGGC
>NZ_BJCL01000002.1 GCF_005403045.1 Pseudaquabacterium pictum | reverse complement strand
TGGTCATGCAGGTGCTGCGGGGAAGGAGCCATCGGCCTGGGGCGCAGGGGCCGCAGGGGAAACATCAAACGCAAGGGCGGCCGGGGTGTCATCGGCAGCCGGGGGAAGATCGAGCGGCAGGGCCGCCGTGGTGGTGCCGACCGTGGTCCGCGCGAGGACGGCGCCCCGGCCGATGGCGCCCAGGTGCTCACCATCACCGCCACGGCAGGCGATGACGAAGATGGCGACGACGACGGCGACGACAGCCCGGCGGTGGCCATCGAACAGCCCCCGGCGTTGCCCAAGGACGTCGGCGAGACCTTCGCTGCCGTGCTGTCGGGCGACTACGACGCGCTGCCGATCGAGCTGCCCAGCGGCGAGCCCGAGCGCCGTGTGCTGGCCGCCGAGCCCGACGCGCCCAAGCTGCACAAGGTGCTGGCCCAGGCCGGCATCGGCTCGCGCCGCGACATGGAGGCCCTGATCGCCGAAGGCCAGGTGCAGGTCAATGGCCAGGTGGCCCACACCGGCCAGCGCATCAGCTTTGGTGACCGCATCAGCGTGGCCGGCCGCCAGATCAAGGTGCGCATCGCGCCGCCGGCGCCGCGCATCATGGCTTACCACAAGCCGGTGGGCGAAGTCGTCACCCATGACGACCCGCAGCACCGGCCCACGGTGTTCCGCCGCCTGCCGCGGCTGCCGCACGGCAAGTGGCAATCGGTCGGCCGGCTCGACATCAACACCGAAGGCCTGCTGCTGTTCACCAACTCCGGTGAGTTGGCCAACCAGCTGATGCACCCGCGCTTCGGCGTGGAGCGTGAATACGCGGTGCGGGTGCTGGGCACGCTGACGGCCGAGTCCAAGGCCCGCCTGCTCGAGGGCGTCGAGATCGACGGCCAGCGCGCCAGCTTCAAGTCCATCGAGGACGGCGGCGGCGAGGGTGTCAACCACTGGTACCGCGTGGTCATCACCGAAGGCCGCAACCGCGAGGTGCGCAAGCTCTTCGACAAGGTGGGCCTGGGCGTGAGCCGGCTGATCCGCATCCGCTACGGCTGCGTGGTGCTGCCGCGCGGGCTGAAGCGCGGCGTCTTCGTCGACCTGAACGAGGCCGATGTGCGCGAAGTGCGCCGCCTGGCCGGCAATGCCCGCGAACAGCAGGCCGAGGCGCGCGGCCCGAAGCCGCAGCGGCAGGATGGTCCGCGCGAGGGTGGCCAGCGTGATGGTCCCCGTGACGGCGGCCCGCGCCAGAACAACGGCGGCAACGGTAACAACAACCGCCGCAACGGCCCGCCGCAGCAACGGGCCGAGCGCGACCGCCCCGAGCGCGGCCCGCGGCCCGACCGGCCGCCGCAGGAGCGCCGCGAGCGCCCGCCCGCCGACCGCGAGGATGACGACATCGAGCACCTGAACTTCGCCGCCATCCCCAACCCGCTGATGCAGACCTTCGACAAGCGGGCCATCCGCGAGGCGCGGGCGCCGCGGCGCGAGATCTCCGAGGACGGCCCGATCCCCAACCCGCTGGAGCAGACCTACGACAAGCGCTTCGTGCAGAAGGGCAAGGGCGGCTTCGGCATCGGCGGCGGCCGCAAGGGCGGTGGTGGCGGAGGCGGTGGCGGCAATGGCGGCCAGCCCGACCCGATGAAGACCTCGCTGGGCTACATCGGCGCCGATGCCTTCGTGCGCAAGTTCCAGGGCAACGGCGGTGGTGGTGGTGGCGGTGGCGGTGGTGGTGGCAAGCGCGGCGGTGGCGGTGGCGGTGGCCGCCGTGGCGGCGGCCGCTGAAACGGCCCGCACCGCACCGACACACGCCCACGCTAGAATCCGCGATTGACCTTTAAGTCTTTGATTTCAGGAGAAATATTCCATGGCCATCGAACGCACCCTCTCGATCATCAAGCCCGACGCCGTCGCCAAGAACGTGATCGGCCAGATCTACGCCCGCTTTGAAGGCGCCGGCCTGAAGGTCGTCGCCGCCAAGATGGCGCACCTCTCGCGTGGCGAGGCCGAGGCCTTCTACGCCGTGCACAAGGCGCGTCCCTTCTTCAACGACCTGGTGACCTTCATGATCTCCGGCCCGGTGATGATCCAGGCGCTGGAAGGCGAAGGCGCCATCGCCAAGAACCGCGAGCTGATGGGCGCCACCGACCCGAAGAAGGCCGACAAGGGCACCATCCGCGCCGACTTCGCCGACAGCATCGACGCCAACGCGGTGCACGGCTCCGACGCGCCCGAGACCGCGGCCGTCGAGATCGCGTTCTTCTTCCCCGGCATGAACGTCTACTCGCGCTGATTGCCTGACTCCGTGGCCCCACCGGTCAACCTGCTCGATTTCGACCTGGACGCGCTCACCGCCTGGTGTGCCACGCTGGGTGAGAAGCGCTTCCGCGCGGTGCAGCTGTTCCGGTGGGTGCACCAGAAGGGCGAGTCGGACTTTGCCCGCATGTCCGATCTGGCCAAGTCGCTGCGCGACAAGCTGGCCAGCACGGCTGAAGTCCGCCCGCTGAAGATCCTGACCGAGCAGGCTTCGGCCGACGGCACGATCAAGTGGTTGTTCGACGTCGGCGGCGGTGATGCGGTGGAAGCCGTCTTCATCCCCGAGGACGACCGCGGCACGCTGTGCGTGTCGTCGCAGGCCGGCTGTGCGGTCGGCTGCCGCTTCTGCAGCACCGGCCACCAGGGCTTCAGCCGCAACCTGAGCACCGGCGAGATCCTCGCGCAGCTTTGGTTTGCCGAGCACCACCTGCGCCAGCGGCTGAACACCCCCGACCGCGTCATCAGCAACGTGGTGATGATGGGCATGGGCGAGCCGCTGCAGAACTACAGCGCGCTGGTGCCGGCGCTGCGGGTGATGCTCGACGACCATGGCTACGGCCTGTCGCGCCGGCGGGTCACCGTGTCCACCTCGGGCGTGGTGCCGATGATCGAGCGGCTGCAACACGATTGCCCGGTGGCGCTGGCCGTCAGCCTGCATGCGCCGACTGATGCGCTGCGCGACCCGCTGGTGCCGCTGAACCGCAAGTACCCGCTGGCCGAGCTGCTGGCCGCCTGCCGCCAGTACCTGGCGGCGGCGCCGCGTGACTTCATCACCTTCGAATACTGCATGCTCGACGGCGTCAACGACAGCCCCGAGCAGGCCCGCCAGCTGATTGCCCTGGTCAACGGCCAGGCCGGCGCGCCGCGCGTGCCCTGCAAGTTCAACCTGATCCCCTTCAACCCGTTCCCGGCCTCGGGCCTGCTGCGCTCGCCGCGCGAGCGGGTGCTGGCCTTCGCCAAGATCCTGCAGGACGCCGGCATCGTCACCACGGTACGCAAGACCCGCGGCGACGACATCGACGCCGCCTGCGGGCAGCTGGCCGGCGAGGTGCAGGACCGCACCCAGGTGCACAGCCGCCTCACCCGCCCGGATGTGCGGCCGGTGATCCCGATCACCGCCGCCCCGCCGGTGCAGCCATGAGCTGCGTCCCGCGTCCGCTCTGGCCGCTGCTGCTGGCGATGGCTGCGCTGCTGTCCGCCTGTGCCGGTGGCCCTGGCGGCACCGCGGTCGACCAGCCCGCACCGGTGCTCACCGCCTCCGACCAGACCGACCAGGATCGCCGCGCCCGGGTGCGGCTGGAGCTGGCCGCCGCCTACTTCGGCCGCGGCCAGCTGGAGACGGCGCTCGACGAGACCAAGCTGGCGGTGCAGGTCAAGCCCGACCTGGCCGAGGCCTTCAACCTGCGCGCGCTGATCTATGCCGCGATGGGCGAGGACCGGCTGGCCGAGGACAGCTTCGCCCGCGCCCTGCAGCTCAATCCGCGTGACGGCGCCGCCCTGCACAACCAGGCCTGGTTCCTGTGCCAGCGTGGCCAGTACGGCACCGCCCAGGCCCGCTTCGACGCCGCCCTGGCCCTGCCGCAGTACCGCGACCAGGCGCGCAGCCTGCTGGCCCGCGGCGTCTGCTACGGCCGCGACGGCAAGCTGGCCGAGGCCGAGGCCGCGCTGATGCGGGCCTACGAGCTGGACCCGGCCAACCCCAACACCGGCCTGAACCTGGCCGATGTGCTGTACCGCCGCCAGGCCTACGAGCGGGCCAGTTTCTACATCGGCCGGGTCAACGAGACGCCCGACGCCGTGAACGCCCAGACCCTGTGGCTGGCAGCCCGCATCGAGCGCAAGCTCGGCCGTGACGCGGCCGTGCGCGTGCTCGGCGACCGCCTGCGCCGGGGATTCGCCTCTTCTGCCGAGGCCGCGCTGTTCGACCGCGGCCGCTTTGATGACTGACTCCACCGACGCCAGCCGTGCCGCCCCGAACGCCGATGCCGTGCAGGCCGGCGCCCTGTTGCGTGCCGCCCGCCAGCAGCAGGGGCTGCACATCGCCGCGCTGGCCGCGTCGATCAAGGTCACGCCGGCCAAGCTGGAAGCACTGGAATCCGGCCGCACCGATGAGTTGCCCGACCTCACCTTCACCCGTGCGCTGGCCCAGACCGTCTGCCGGGTGCTGAAGATCGACGCCGCGCCGGTGCTGGCGCTGTTGCCGGGCGCGCCCGCCGGCAGCCTGGAGCGGGTGGATTCCGGCCTGAACACGCCGTTCCGCGAGCGCAACGGCCGCGCCGACCCGGCCGCCTGGCTGCCCTGGCGCCATCCCGTGCTGTGGCTGGCCGGCCTGCTGCTGGCCGCTGCGGCGGCCTTTGTGCTGGTGCCCAGCCAGCCCGGCCAGCTGCCCCAGCTCGACAACGCCACCGCCCCGGTGATGCCGCCCAGCGGCGCTGGCGGTCCGCCCCAGGTCAGCGAGGCGGTACCTGCCGCCGCCCCGGCGGTGGATCCGGCGTCTGGTGGCATGGGCAGCGTTGTTGCGCCCGCCACCGTGCCCGATGTCCCGGCCAGCGCGGCCCGCCCGGCTGCAGCGGCCAGCCAACCCGTGGTGGCCGATGTGGCCGCCACCGCAGCGGCGGCTGAAGCCGCCCTGGTGCTGCGTGCCGTGCAGGCCACTTGGGTGCAGGCCGTCGACGGCGGTGGTCAGACCCTGATGGCCCGCCTGGTGCCCGCGGGCGAGACGGTGGCATTGACACCTGCGCTGCCGGTTCGCCTGAGAATCGGCAACGCCAAAGGCACCGAACTGCAGTTCCGCGGCCAGCCGGTCGACCTGTCGACCGCTGCGCGGGACAACATCGCCAACATCACCCTGCCGTGACGCCAACGCCATGCCCGATCTGGACACCCTGACGCTGATCCCGCCCGCGCTGCCGCTGGCCCGCCGTTCGCTGCAGGCCCGGGTGGTCTGGGGCAGCCGGGTCGTCACCGTGGGCGGCGACGCCCCGGTGCGTGTGCAGAGCATGACCAACACCGACACCGTCGATGTCATCGGCACCGCCATCCAGGTGAAGGAGCTGGCGATCGCCGGCAGCGAGATGGTGCGCATCACCGTCAACACGCCCGAAGCCGCCCAGGCCGTGCCGCACATCCGCGAGCAGCTCGACCGCATGGGCATCGACGTGCCGCTGGTGGGTGACTTCCACTACAACGGCCACACGCTGCTGACCGAACATCCGGCCTGTGCCCAGGCGCTGAGCAAGTACCGCATCAACCCCGGCAACGTGGGCAAGGGCGAGAAGCGTGACCGCCAGTTCACCGCCATGGTCGAAGCCGCGATGCGCTTCGACAAGCCGGTGCGCATCGGCGTCAACTGGGGCAGCCTCGACCAGGAACTGCTGGCGCAGATGATGGACGACAACGCCCGCAGCGCCCAGCCCTGGGATGCCAAGCAGGTGACGTACCAGGCACTGGTCAAGAGCGCACTGCAGTCGGCCGACTGGGCGGTGGAGCTGGGCATGCCGGCGAACCAGGTCATCATCAGCTGCAAGGTCAGCGGCGTGCAGGACCTGATCACCGTCTACCAGGCGCTGGCCGCGCGCTGCAACTACCCGCTGCACCTGGGCCTGACCGAAGCCGGCATGGGCACCAAGGGCACGGTGGCCTCGGCCGTGGCACTGGGCCAGCTGCTGCAGCAGGGCATCGGCGACACCATCCGCGTGAGCCTGACGCCGCAGCCCGGCGAGGCCCGCACCCAAGAGGTGGTGGTGGCGCTGGAGATCCTGCAGGCCCTGGGCCTGCGCAACTTCAACCCCAGCGTGACCGCCTGCCCCGGCTGCGGCCGCACCACCAGCACCACCTTCCAGGAACTGGCCAAGCAGATCGACGACTTCCTGCGGGCGCAGATGCCGGTGTGGAAGGCCAGGTACCCGGGCGTCGAGAACCTGAAGGTCGCGGTGATGGGCTGCATCGTCAACGGCCCCGGCGAGAGCAAGCATGCCGACATCGGCATCAGCCTGCCCGGCACCGGCGAGGCACCGGCCGCGCCGGTGTTCATCGACGGCCAGAAGGCGATGACGCTGCGTGGCGAGGGCATCGCAGCCGAGTTCCACAAGATCGTCGAGGGCTACATCGAGCGCCGGTTCGGCACCGTGACCGCCGCGCATTGACGCGGCACGCGTCAACCTCCGCCCCGCCTCCCCGACTTCTGCAGGGGCGCCACCCGGCGCCCGACACCCCATGGCCGACAAACTCGTTGCCGTCAAAGGCATGAACGACATCCTGCCGGGCGGCGTCCCGCGCAAGGACAAGCTGCCCGATTCCGCCATCTGGCGCTGGTTCGAACGCACCGTCGACACGGTGATGTCGCGCCACGGCTACCAGCACCTGCTGACGCCCATCGTCGAGCCCACGCCGCTGTTCGTGCGCGGCATCGGCGAGGCCACCGACATCGTCGAGAAGGAGATGTACTCCTGGCACGATGCGATGAACGGCGACGCGCTGACCCTGCGCCCCGAGATCACCGCCGGCATCGTGCGGGCGATGGTCGAGCACAACGCGCTGTACAACGGCCCGCTGCGGGTGTGGTCCATCGGGCCGGTGTTCCGGCATGAGCGGCCGCAGAAGGGCCGCTACCGCCAGTTCTACCAGCTCGATGTCGAGGCCCTGGGCTTCGCCGGGCCGGATGTCGATGCCGAGCTGATCCTGATGCTGCGCAGCCTCTGGCTGGCGCTGGGCCTGCAGATCGGCACCCATGTGCGGCTGGAGCTCAACAGCCTGGGCCAGCCGGCCGAGCGCGCCGCCCACCGCGCCGCGCTGGTGGCCTACTTCACCGCGCATGCCGACGAGCTGGACGAGGACGGCAAGCGCCGGCTGCACACCAACCCGCTGCGCATCCTGGACACCAAGAACCCGGCGATGCAGGCCCTGGTGGAGGCCGCGCCCAAGCTGTCCGACCACCTGGGCGAGGCCTCGCGCGCCCACCTGGCCGCCGTGTGCGCGGTGCTGGATGCGGCCGGCCTGCCGTACCGCATCAACCCGCGCCTGGTGCGCGGGCTGGACTACTACAACCTCACCGTCTTCGAGTGGGTGACCGACCAGCTCGGCTCCCAGGGCACGGTGTGCGGCGGTGGCCGCTACGACGGCCTGTTCGAGCAGCTCGGCGGCAAGCCGACGCCGGCCATCGGCTTTGGCCTGGGCATCGAGCGGCTGCTGCTGCTGCTGCAGGAGATCGGCGTGCCGGTGCCCACGGCGGCACCGGACGTCTACGCCGTGCTGCCCGATGCCGCTGCACTGCCGCCCGCCATGGTGGTGCTGGACGCGTTGCGCCAGGCCGGCCTGGCGGTGCAGATGCACGCCGGCGGCGGCAGCTTGAAGGCCCAGTTCAAGAAGGCCGACGCCAGCGGTGCGCGGTTTGCGCTGGTGTTCGGCGCCGACGAGCTGGCCCAGGGCCAGGTGGCAGTGAAGCCGCTGCGCGACGCGGCAGCGGCGCAGGTGCTGCGGCCGCTGGCCGGCGTGGCCGCCTGGGCGCCCGAGTTGCGCAACGCATAATCCGCCCTTCGATTTCAGGGCACGGCCCACAGGCGCTTCATGGCGAACACACTCAATCTGCAGGACCAGGAACAGCTCGACGACCTCAAGGCGTTCTGGAAGCGCCACGGCAACTGGATCACCTGGCTGGTCACGCTGGTGCTGCTGGCCTTCGCCGGCTGGAACGGCTGGAACTGGTACCAGCGCAACCAGTCGGTGCAGGCTGCGGCCATGTTCGATGAACTGGACAAGGCCGCCAGCGCCGGTGATGCCGACAAGGCCGGCCGCGTCTTCAACGACATGAAGGAGCGCTACGCCGCCGCCAACCTCACCCAGCAGGGTGGCTTGATCGCCGCCCGGGTGCAGTTCGACAAGGGCCAGGCCGATGCCGCCAAGGCGAGCCTGGGCTGGGTGGCCGAGAAGGCCGCCGAGGACGAGTACCGCGCCATCGCCCGCCTGCGCCTGGCCGGCCTGCTGCTCGACGCGAAGGACTATCCCGGCGCGCTGAAGGCGCTGGACGGCGTCACGGCCAAGGAATTCGCCGCGCTGGCGTCCGACCGCCGCGGTGATGTGCTGCTGGCCCAGGGCAAGACCGACGAGGCCCGTGCCGCCTACCAGGCCGCCTACAAGGCCATGGACGACAAGATCGACTACCGCCGCCTGGTGGAGGTCAAGCTCACCGCGCTGGCTGCGCCGCCTGCGCCGGCCGTCGCCGCGTCGGGGGCCGCCAAGTGATGGCGGGTCGGAAGGTCCAGGCCGCATGGCTGGCGCTCGCCGCCGCGGTGCTGGCCGGCTGCGCGGCCGACAAGCCCAAGCCGACGCCGCTGGAACCGGTGACCGCGCAGATCGCCGGCCGCCAGGTGTGGAGCGCCAAGCTCGACTCGGTGCAGTTCCCGCTGGCCGTCACCCTGCGTGACGGCAACTTCATCGTCGCCGGCACCGATGGCACCGTGCTGTCGCTGGAGGCTCAGAGCGGCCGTGAGGTCTGGCGTGGCCAGGCCGGCGGCAAGCTGTCGGCCGGCGTGGGCAGCGATGGCCGCCGCGCCGCGGTGGTCACCGTCGACAACGAGCTGGTGGTGCTGGACCAGGGCGCGAAGCTCTGGAGCACGCGGCTGGCCTCGCGCACCACCACCGCGCCGTTGGTGGCCGGTGAACGGGTGTTCGTCATCGGCGTCGACCGCGTGGTGCATGCCTTCGACGCACTGGACGGCCGGCGCCTTTGGACGGTGCAGCGCCCCGGCGAGGCACTGACGCTGGCCCAGCCAGGCCTGCTGGCCGCGCACAAGAACACCCTGGTCGCCGGCATCGGCGCGCTGATGACCGGCATCGATCCCACCACCGGCAGCGTGCGCTGGGAGGTGCCGGTCACCTCGCCGCGCGGCACCAACGAGGTCGAGCGCCTGAACGACCTGGTCGGCCCACCGCTGCGCCTGGGCGATACCTTGTGTGCCCGCGCCTTCCAGACGGCCGTGGGCTGCGTCAACATCGCCGGCCCCGACCGTGCCAGCCTGCGCTGGAGCCGCATCGCCGGCGGCCAGCAGACCATCGGCGGTGATGCCGATTTCATCTTCGGTGCCGACGGCTCCGACCGCGTCAGCGCCTGGAAGGCCGGCGGCGGAGAACTGGTCTGGCAGAACGAGCGCCTGCTGTTCCGCGGCCTGAGCGCACCGGTCTCGGCCGGCCGCACCGTGGTGTTCGGCGACCTGGAAGGCCAGCTCCATTTTCTCGACCGCAACGATGGCAAGACCCTGCTGCGCCTGCCCACCGACGGCTCGGCCGTCGTGGGCCAGCCGGCGCTGGCCGGCACCACGATGCTGGTGGTCACCCGCAAGGGCGGCCTGTTCGCCTTCCGTCCGGAGTGACGGACCTCTTTCCTGAAAGTGCACGCCCATGAAGCCGGTGATCGCCCTGGTGGGCCGGCCCAATGTCGGCAAGTCCACCCTGTTCAACCGCATCACCAAGAGCCGTGATGCGATCGTCGCCGACTTTGCCGGCCTGACGCGGGATCGCCACTACGGCGACGCCCGCCACAACGGCCGCGAGCTGATCGTCGTCGACACCGGCGGCTTCGAGCCCGAGAAGCCCACCGGCATCGTGGCGATGATGGCCGCCCAGACCAAGGCCGCGGTGGCCGAGGCCGATGCGGTGATCTTCGTCGTCGACGCCCGCAACGGCGTGGCCGGCCAGGACCACGACATCGCCCGCTACCTGCGCGGCGCCAACAAGCGGGTGCTGCTGTGCGTCAACAAGGCCGAGGGCCTGAGCGAATCACCGCTGCTGGCCGAATTCCATGAACTGGGCATGGGCGAGCCGCATCCGGTGTCGGCCGCCCACGGTCAAGGCATCCGCAGCCTGCTCGACGCCGCCCTGGCCGACTTCTTCGACCCCGAGGACGACGACGACCCGCTGGCCGACGGCACCGACAAGCCGATCCGACTGGCGGTGGCCGGCCGGCCCAACGTGGGCAAGAGCACGCTGATCAACACCTGGCTGGGCGAAGACCGGCTGGTGGCCTACGACCAGCCCGGCACCACGCGCGATGCCATCAGCGTGCCCTTCGAACGCGACGGCAAGCGCTTCGAGCTGATCGACACCGCCGGCCTGCGCCGCAAGGGCAAGGTGTTCGAGGCGATCGAGAAGTTCTCGGTGGTCAAGACGCTGCAGGCGATCGCCGATGCCAACGTGGTGCTGCTGCTGATCGACGCCACCCAGGGCGTCAGCGAGCAGGACGCCCACATCGCCGGCTACATCCTGGAGAGCGGCCGCGCGGTGGTGGTGGCCGTCAACAAGTGGGACGCGGTCGACAGCTACCAGCGCCAGATGTTCGAGCGCTCGGTCGAGCAGCGGCTGGCGTTCCTGAAGTTCGCGCCGTTGCTGCACATCTCGGCGCTCAAGCGCCAGGGCCTGGGTCCGGTGTGGAAGGCCATCGCCGATGCCCATGCCTCGGCCACCCGCAAGATGCCCACGCCGGTGCTCACCCGCCTGCTGCAGGAGGCGGTGCAGCACCAGGCACCGCAGCGCAGCGGCGCCTTCCGCCCCAAGCTGCGCTATGCCCACCAGGGCGGCATGAATCCGCCGATCGTGGTCATCCACGGCAACGGGCTGGAGCATGTGACCGATGCCTACAAGCGCTTCCTCGAAGGCCGCGTGCGGGACCACTTCAAGCTCAGCGGCACGCCGCTGCGCATTGAATTCAAGTCCTCGCGGAACCCTTTCGACGAAGACAAGGTCTGACGGCAGCGCGCAGCTTTTTCAGGTGCCTTTCCATGGCGCCTACGCGCTTTCCCTGATGTGATAAGGTCTTCGCATCGACACTTTTCAACACGGAGTCATATCGTGAGCAACAAAGGGCAACTCCTGCAAGACCCCTTCCTGAACCTGCTGCGCAAGGAGCATGTGCCGGTGTCCATCTACCTGGTCAACGGCATCAAGCTGCAGGGTCACATCGAGTCTTTCGACCAGTACGTTGTCCTGCTGCGCAACACCGTGACGCAGATGGTCTACAAGCACGCCATCTCCACCGTGGTGCCCGGCCGTCCGGTGAACTTCCACGCCAACGAGCCGACTGACCCGGCTTGAGCCGTCACCCGGACACGACGGTCTTCCCCACCGCCTCCACCTTGAACGCCCCGCAGCGGGATGCCATGCCGCCGGCCACCGGCCCGGCGGGCGCCGCCCGTGTGGTGCTGGTCGGCGTCGACTTCGGCAACGGCCAGCACTTCGACCCCACGCTCGACGAACTGGCGCTGCTGGCCGAGAGCGCGGGCGACGTGCCGGTCGAGCGGGTGATCGCCCGCCGCAAGGCGCCGGATCCGGCGCTGTTCGTCGGCAGCGGCAAGGCCGAGGAGATCAAGCTGCTGGTGCAGATGCATGGCGCCGAATGCGTCATTTTCGACCAGGCACTGTCGCCGGCCCAGCAGCGCAATCTGGAGCGCACCCTGGGCGTGGCCGTGGCCGACCGCACCGCGTTGATCCTGGAGATCTTCGCCCAGCGCGCCCAGAGCCATGAAGGCAAGCTGCAGGTCGAGCTGGCCCGCCTGCAGTACCTCAGCAGCCGCCTGGTGCGACGCTGGAGCCACCTTGAGCGACAGACCGGCGGGGCGGGCCAGCGCGGCGGCCCGGGCGAGGCGCAGATCGAACTCGACAAGCGCATGATCGCCGAGCGGGTGAAGTCGCTGAAGGCCCGCCTGGTCAAGGTGAAGCGCCAGCGCGACACCCAGCGCCATGCACGCCGCAAGAGCGGCAGCTTCCGCGTCTCGCTGGTGGGTTACACCAATGCCGGCAAGAGCACGCTGTTCAATGCGTTGGTCAAGGCGCGGGCCTACGCGGCCGACCAGCTGTTCGCCACGCTGGACACCACCACCCGTTCGCTCTACCTCGAGCCGCTGGGCGGCACGGTCTCGCTGTCGGACACCGTCGGCTTCATCCGCGATCTGCCGCACAAGCTGGTGGAAGCCTTCGAGGCCACGCTGCAGGAGGCCTGCGACGCCGACCTGCTGCTGCATGTGGTCGATGCCGCCAGCCCGGTGCTGCAGGAGCAGCGCGACGAGGTCGAGCGGGTGCTGGCCGAGATCGGCGCGGCCGAGGTGCCGCAGATCCTGGTGTTCAACAAGCTCGACCGGATGGACCCGCTGCCCCGTGATCTGCAGGACTGGGTGGAACGCCCGGGCGCCAACGCGGTGCCGCGCGTGTTTGTCAGCGCGCTGCGCGGCACCGGCCTGGACACGCTGCGCGCCTGGATCGCGCAAGCGGCTGCACAGGGCGGCTTGAATCCGCCAGGACGCACCCCAACTGACGGGCTGTCGGAGACGCCAGCCGATCCAGGCACCGCCCAGACCCCTGCAGGTGCCCCGTTACCATCGGCGATGACATGACCATGCATTCCAACTTCCACTCCGATGCCGCTGCTGTGCCCTGGCAGGCGCGCCTCGGTGCCGTGGCCCAGGCCGCCCGGGCCCTGCTGGCCGGTGTGCTGCGCCGGCCGCAGCCGCTGCTGTCCAACGGTGGCCGCAACGACGGCCCGCCCGATCTCGACGAGCTCTGGCGCGACTTCAACCGCAAGCTCACCGGCCTGTTCAACGGCAAGGGCGGCGGCAACAACAACCCGCCGCCGCGGCGCGACCCGGGCGAGGGCGGCGGTGGCCCGTCGTTCCAGCCCGACATGAAGAGCGCCGGCATCGGCGTGGGGCTGATCGCTGTCGTCGTGGCCGTGGTCTGGCTGGGCAGCGGCTTCTTCATCGTGCAGGAAGGCCAGCAGGCCATCGTCACCACCTTCGGCCGATACAGCAGCACGGTGGACGCCGGCTTCCAGTGGCGCTTCCCCGCGCCCATCCAGGCCCACGAGACGGTGTCGGTCACCCAGCTGCGTTCGGCCGAGATCGGCCGCAGCGGCGTGGGCCAGACCACCGGCCTGCGCGATTCGTCGATGCTGACGCAGGACGAGAACATCATCGACATCCGCTTCACCGTGCAATACCGGTTGAAGGATGCGAAGAACTTCCTGTTCGAGAACCGCGACCCCGACAACGCAGTGGTGCAGGCCAGCGAATCGGCGGTGCGCGAGATCGTCGGCAAGAGCAAGGTCGACTCGGTGCTGTACGAGGCCCGCGACGCCATCGCCGCCGACCTGGTCAAGTCCATCCAGGGCCAGCTCGATCGGTTGAAGTCCGGCATCCTGGTGGTCAATGTCAACGTGCAGAACGTGCAGGTGCCCGAGCAGGTGCAGGCTGCGTTCAACGACGCGGTGAAGGCCGGTGCCGACCGTGACCGTTTCAAGAACGAAGGCCAGGCCTACGCCAGCGACGTGATCCCCAAGGCGCGCGGCACCGCCGCGCGGCTGAAGGAAGAAGCCGACGGCTACAGCCAGCGTGTGGTGGCCCAGGCCGAGGGTGATGCGCAGCGCTTCCGCTCGGTGCTGACCGAGTACCAGAAGGCGCCCGGCGTCACCCGCGACCGGCTCTACATCGACACCATGCAGCAGGTCTACTCCAACGTGAGCAAGGTGATGGTGGAAAGCCGCAGCGGCAGCAACCTGCTGTACCTGCCGCTGGACAAGCTGATCCAACAGGCCGCGCCAGGCGCCGTGCCCAGTGGCACGGTGGTGCCGCAGGCCACGCCGTCGGCCGCCATGCCCACCGACGGCGGTGCCGCTGGCGCCGCCGGTGCCGATGCCCGCTCCCGCGACAGCGGCCGCAACCGTGAGCGCGACGTGCGCTGATCAAGGGCGACCCCAACATGAACCGAATCGGACTCATCGTCGCCGGCGCCCTGCTGGCCCTGATGCTCTTCACCTCCACGCTGTTCGTCGTCGACCAGCGTCAGCTGGCTGTGGTCTACGCCCTGGGTGAAATCAAGGAAGTCGTCACCGACCCCGGCCTCAAGTTCAAGATGCCGCCGCCGTTCCAGAACGTGGTGTTCCTGGACAAGCGGGTGCAGACGCTCGACAGCCCCGAGACCCGGCCGATCTTCACGGCCGAGAAGAAGAGCCTGGTGATCGACTGGCTGGTGAAATGGCGCATCGCCGAACCGCGCCAGTTCATCCGCAACAACGGCACCGACATGCGCAACCTGGAGAGCCGGCTCAGCCCGGTGGTGCAGGCGGCATTCAACGAAGAGATCACCAAGCGCACCGTGCGCGGCGTGCTGGCTGCCGAGCGTGACAAGGTGATGCAGGACGTCATGGTGCGTCTGAAGGACGAATCCAAGGCCTTCGGCATCGAGATCGTCGACGTGCGCATCAAGCGGGTGGACTTCGTCGCCGACATCACCGACTCGGTCTACCGCCGCATGGAATCCGAGCGCAAGCAGGTGGCCAACGAGTTGCGCTCGCAGGGCGCGGCCGAGGGCGAGAAGATCCGCGCCGATGCCGACAAGCAGCGCGAGGTGATCATCGCCGAGGCCTACCGCGATGCGCAGAAGGTCAAGGGTGAGGGGGATGCCAAGGCCAGCGCCTTGTATGCCGATGCCTTCGGCCGCGATCCGCAGTTCGCCCAGTTCTACCGCAGCCTCGAGGCCTACCGCGCCAGCTTCCGCAACAAGAGCGACGTGATGGTGATCGATCCGTCCAGCGACTTCTTCAAGGCGATGCGCGGCGGTTCGTCCGTGCAGTCGGCGCCCGCCGCACCGGCCAAGCGCTGACCCTGGCTGCCCGCCATGATGGATTGGGTGTGGGGCGCCCTGGCCCTGATGCTGGTGTTCGAGGGCCTGCTGCCCTTCCTCAGCCCTACCGCCTGGCGCCAGGTGTTCGAGCGGGCACTGAAGCTGAGCGATGGACAGATCCGTTTCCTGGGTCTGTCCAGCATGCTGGTGGGCCTGTTGCTGCTGTTGCTCTGGCGCTGAGCGCGCGCACCTGCGCGGCACCGATCTGTCGCCACCGGCCGGTACAATGCCGGTTTTAATCCCCCCGGGTTGTTTCATGTCCTCTGCTTGGCTGCTGCCCGAGCACATCGCCGACGTATTGCCGGCCGAGGCCCGGCGCCTCGAAGACCTGCGCCGCACCCTGCTGGAGATGGCGCGCAGCTACGGCTTCGAGCTGGTGATGCCGCCGCTGCTGGAGCACCTGGAGTCGCTGCTGAGCGGCACCGGCAGGGCCCTCGATCTGCGCACCTTCAAGCTGGTCGATCAGTTGAGCGGCCGCTCGCTGGGCATCCGGGCCGATGCCACGCCGCAGGTGGCGCGCATCGATGCCCATCTGCTGAACCGCCAGGGCGTCACCCGGCTCTGCTACTGCGGGCCGGTGCTGCACACCCGGCCGCAGTCGGCCCAGTCGACACGTGAGCCGCTGCAGCTGGGCGCCGAGATCTACGGCCATGCCGGCCTGGAGGCCGACCTGGAAGTGCAGGACCTGGCGCTCGACGGCCTGCGAGCCGCCGGCCTGCAGAAGCTGGTGCTCGATCTGGCCGATGCCCGCATCGTGCGCGGCGTGCTGGCCGGCCTGGCGGTGGATGCGACGCAGTTGACCGAGGTGGTGGCGGCCCTGGCCGCCAAGGACAACGCCACCCTGCGCCGCCTGTCCGCCGGCTTCCCGGCCGACACCCGCGAGGCGCTGCTGGCGCTGCCGGGCCTGTATGGCGATGCCTCGGTGCTGGACGCCGCCCGGCGTGCGTTGCCCGCCCGCCCGGTGATCACCGCCGCGCTGGACGACCTGGCCAGCCTGGCCCGGCATGTCGGCCGCGCCCACCCGGACGTGCAGGTCGGCTTCGACCTGGCGGACATGGGCGGCTACGCCTACTACTCCGGAGCCCGCTTTGCGGTGTATGCGCCTGGCGCGGCCGATGCGCTGCTGCGCGGTGGCCGCTACGACGAAGTGGGCGCGGTGTTCGGCCGCAACCGTCCGGCGGTGGGCTTCTCCACCGATCTGAAGCTGCTGGCCGCGGTGGCTGCACCGGACAGCCGCCGCACCGCCATCCGCGCGCCCTGGGGCGAAGACCCCGCGCTGCGCGGCGCCGTGCGCCGCCTGCGCGAGCAGGGCGAGACGGTGGTCTGCATCCTGCCCGGCCACGGCCACGAGGGCGAGGAATTCGACTGTGACCGCGAACTGATCGCGGTCGACGGCCACTGGGTGCTGCGCACGCTCTGAGCGTGCGCCACCTGCTGCATCAACTGGACACTCTACACATGCAACAAGGCAAGACCGCGGCCGGCGGCCGCAACGTGGTGGTCGTCGGCACCCAGTGGGGCGACGAAGGCAAGGGCAAGGTCGTCGACTGGCTGACCGACCATGCCCAGGGCGTGGTGCGCTTCCAGGGCGGCCACAACGCCGGCCACACGCTGGTCATCAACGGCGTCAAGACGGCGCTGCAGCTGATCCCCTCGGGCATCATGCGTGCCGGCGTGCCCTGCTACATCGGCAATGGTGTGGTGGTCGACCCCACCCACCTGCTGATGGAGATCGAGCGGCTGGAGAAGATCGGTGTCGAAGTGCGCTCGCGCCTGTTCATCAGCGAGAGCTGCCCGCTGATCCTGCCCTTCCATGTGGCGGTGGACAAGGCGCGCGAGGCGCTGCGTGAAACCACCCCGGCCGGCAAGATCGGCACCACCGGCAAGGGCATCGGCCCGGCCTATGAAGACAAGGTGGCGCGCCGTGCGCTGCGGGTGCAGGACCTGAAGCACCCCGAGCGCTTCGCCGCCAAGCTGCGCGAGTTGCTGGCGCTGCACAATGAATCGCTGCGTGGTGCACTCAACGGCGAGGCGCTGGAGTTCCAGCCGATCTTCGACCAGGCCATGCAGGTGGCCGAGCAGCTCAAGCCGATGATGGCCGACGTGGGCTACCGCATCCACCAGGCCAGCGCGGGCGGCGCCAACATCCTGTTCGAGGGTGCGCAGGGCACGCTGCTGGACATCGACCACGGCACTTACCCGTACGTGACCAGCAGCAACTGCGTGGCCGGCAACGCCGCTGCCGGTGCCGGCGTGGGCCCGGGCATGCTGCACTACATCCTGGGCATCACCAAGGCCTACACCACGCGGGTGGGCAGCGGGCCGTTCCCGACCGAACTGGACATCAACGCCGAAGGCACCGTGGGCCACCATCTGTCGGTGGTGGGCCAGGAGCGCGGCACCGTCACCGGTCGCGCCCGCCGCTGCGGCTGGCTGGATGCCGCGGCGCTGAAGCGCTCGATGATCATCAACGGCATCTCCGGCCTGTGCATCACCAAGCTGGACGTGCTGGACAAGCTGTCAGAGATCAAGGTCTGCGTGGGTTACAAGCTGCGCGGCCAGTCCATCGACATCCTGCCGCTGGACGCCGACGACATCACCGCCTGCGAGCCGGTGTGGGAGACCTTCCCCGGCTGGGCCGACAGCACCTTCGGCATCACATCCTGGGATGCGCTGCCGGCCAATGCCCGCGCCTACCTGCAGCGGGTGCAGCAGCTGATCGGCGTGCCGATCGACATGGTGTCCACCGGCCCCGACCGCGACCACACCATCCTGCTGCGCCACCCCTACCAAGCCTGACACCCTGCGACCACGAGGAGACATGCGCATGCTGACCGACGACGGCAAACACCTGTACGTGAGCTGGGACGAGTACCACATGCTCATCGAGCGCCTGGCCCTGAAGGTGGCGCATTCGGGCTGGGAGTTCGACCAGATCCTGTGCCTGGCGCGTGGCGGCATGCGCCCGGGCGACGTTCTGTCGCGGGTGTTCGACAAGCCGCTGGCCATCATGAGCACCAGCAGCTACCGCGCCGAGGCCGGCACCATCCAGGGCCGGCTGGACATGGCCAAGTACATCACCATGCCCAAGGGCGAACTGGCCGGCCGGGTGCTGCTGGTCGACGACCTGGCGGATTCCGGCGTCACCTTGCGCGCAGTGGTCGACCGCCTGCGTGGCGTGCCGTCGATCAGCGAGCTGCGCACCGCGGTGATCTGGGTGAAGGGTGTGTCGACCTACACGCCCGAGTACTACGTGGAGATGCTGCCCAGCAGCCCGTGGATCCACCAGCCGTTCGAGGACTACGACAACCTGCGGCCCGAAGGGCTGGCGAAGAAGTTCTCGGTTTGAAGCGCTGCTTGACCGACGACCTGCAACACCCCATGGCTGCCCCGTGCAGCCAGCAACAACCCACCGGCCGGCCTGCTGCGATTGCAGTGGTGTCGGCCATTGTTTTTGCGGCGCCCCAGATGCAGGGACACACCGTCCCGCGCATCTTTCGAACGGCCAAAACAAAAGGCCAGCACGTGTGTGCTGGCCTTTATGATTTTGGTGCCCAGAAGAGGACTCGAACCTCCACGCCGCTAAGCGCTAGTACCTGAAACTAGTGCGTCTACCAATTCCGCCATCTGGGCAGGTACTGAACTACTGAAGCTAGGAGTATAGCATCATCAAAAACGAGAAGACAAGCCCCCCCGCCACCGGCGCTGCATTGCTGAGTGAAGTGGAGGGCACCGTGCTCGGACACCGCGACGGCCACGGCTTTGTGCGGCGTGACGACAACGAACCCGACATCTACCTCTCGCCGCAGGACATGCGCTCGGTGCTGCACCGCGACCGCGTGCGCGTGCGTGTGGTGCGCTTTGACCGCAAGGGCCGGCCTGAAGGCCGTGTGATCGACATCGTCGAGCGGCGCAAGAGCCCGATCATCGGCCGCCTGCTGCATGAAAACGGCACCTGGCTGGTGGCCCCTGAAGATCGGCGTTATGGCCAGGACATCCTGATTCCGAAGAACGCCACCGCCAGTGCGGCGGTGGGCCAGGTGGTGGCCATCGAGCTGACCGAGCCGCCGTCGATGTACTCGCAGCCGGTGGGCCGCATCACCGAGGTGCTGGGCGAGATCGACGACCCCGGCATGGAGATCGAGATCGCGGTGCGCAAGTACGAGGTGCCGCACCGCTTCTCGCCCGAGACGCTGGCCCAGACCGCCGCACTGCCCGACCATGTGCGCCCGGTGGACAAGCGCCACCGCATCGACCTGACCGACGTGCCGCTGGTCACCATCGACGGCGAAGACGCCCGCGACTTCGACGATGCGGTGTATTGCGAGCCGCTGAAGAAGGGCCGCGGCAAGAGCGCGTTCGAGGGCTGGCGCCTGATCGTCGCCATCGCCGACGTGAGCCACTATGTGAAGCCGGGCGACCCGGTGGACGACGACGCCTACGAGCGCGCCACCTCGGTCTACTTCCCGCGCCGGGTGATCCCGATGCTGCCGGAGAAGCTGAGCAACGGCCTGTGTTCGCTGAACCCCGACACCGAGCGGCTGAGCATGGTCTGCGACATGCTGGTGGATGCCACCGGCGAGATCACCGCCTACCAGTTCTACCCGGCGGTCATCCGCTCGCATGCGCGGCTGACCTACACCGAGGTGGCGGCGGTGCTGGCCAACACCCGCGGTGCCGAGGCCCAGCGCCGCGCCGACCTGGTGCCGCACCTGATCCACCTGCACGAGGTCTACCGCGCGCTGCTGAAGCAACGTGCCGGCCGCGGCGCCATCGACTTCGAGAGCACCGAGACGCAGATCGTCTGCGACGACAACGGCCGCATCGAGAAGATCGTGCCGCGCACCCGCACCGAGGCGCACAAGCTGATCGAGGAATCGATGCTGGCGGCCAATGTCTGCGCGGCCGAGTTCATCGAATCGCACAAGCACCCGGCGCTGTTCCGCGTGCATGAAGGTCCCACGCCCGAGAAGCGGGTGACGCTGCAGAACTACCTGCGTGCCCTGGGCATCGGCGTGAGCCTGAGCGACGATCCCAAGCCGGCCGAGATCCAGGCCATCGCCCAGGCCACCAAGGACCGGGTGGATGCGGCGCAGATCTCGTCGATGCTGCTGCGCTCGATGCAGCAGGCGATCTACACCCATGTGAATTCGGGTCACTTCGGCCTGGCCTACGAGGCCTATGCCCACTTCACCAGCCCGATCCGGCGCTACCCCGATCTGCTGGTGCACCGGGTGATCAAGGCGCTGCTGCTGGGCAAGCGCTACCCGCTGGGCGGTGGTGCGGTGGAGGCCACGGCCGCCTCGGCGCCAGCGGCCAAGACAGTGCGCAAGGGCAGCAAGCCGGCCAAGGCGCCCACCAGCAGCCAGGATGCCGCGCTGTGGGACGCCGCCGGCGCGCACTGCAGCGCCAACGAGCGGCGCGCCGACGAGGCCAGCCGCGACGTGGAAGCCTGGCTGAAGTGCCGCTTCATGCGCGACCACCTGGGCGAGGAGTACGCGGGCACGGTCAACGCGGCCACCAGCTTCGGCCTGTTCGTCACGCTGGACCAGCTGTACGTGGAAGGCCTGGTGCACATCACCGAGCTGGGCGGCGAGTACTTCCGCTTCGACGAGGCGCGGCAGGAACTGCGTGGCGAGCGCAGTGGCGTGAAGTACGCGGTGGGCTCGCGGGTGCGGGTGCAGGTCAGCCGGGTCGACCTGGACGGCCGCAAGATCGACTTCCGCCTGGTGCGCGAGGGCGAGACCGATGCCCTGGTGCCGCGCAAGCCGGCCAGCGGCAAGGGCGCTTCTGCCAGCGACGAACTGAAGGACGTGCAGACCCGCGACCGCGCTGCGAAGGCCGCCCGCGCCAAGGCCGTGGCCTCGCGCGGCGCGCCGGCGGGCAAGAAGTCGCGCGGCGGCGCCAAGTCGACCAAGCGCAGCACCCGACGCTGACGCCGAATGGCCGGGCTGCGGTCCGGCCTAGGCCGGCAGCGACGCGGCCATGGCGTCGATCAGGTCGCCAGCCCGCAGCGGCAGCCTTGGGTCGCCGGCCTCGGCGGCGCGGCCATGCAGCCACGCCGCCGCCGCAGCGGCGGTGTGGGCATCGCGGTCGGCTGCCTGGGACCAGAGGCCGCCCAGCCAGCCGGCCAGCACATCGCCGCTGCCGCCGGTGCCCAGGCGGGCGTTGCCGGTCGGGTTGATCCAGGGCGGGCGGCCCGGGCTGGCGATCACGCTGCCCGATCCCTTCAGCACCACCGTGGCCTGCAGGGCCTCGGCCAGCGCCTGGGCCTGGCCGAGGCGGTCGGCCTGCACGGCGGCCGTGCTGCTGCCGAGCAGGCGGGCGGCTTCCAGTGGATGGGGCGTCAGGACCGTGGCCTGACCGCGGGCTGACCGTGCCTGCAGGGCCGTGCGCAGCGCGCCGTCGGCGGCCACCGCGTTCAGGCCGTCCGCATCCAGCACCAACTGCGGCGCGTGCAGCAGCACGGCGGCCAGATGTTCGGCGACCGCGCTGCCGCCACCGCAGCCGCAGACCACGGTGGCACGCTGCAGCAGTGCGGGCTGCAGCGCATCGGCCAGGGCACGCGGCATCAGCTCGGGCCGCAGCGGGTCGGGTGCGTGGTCGCCGTCCAACCGCGTCACCAGGGTGCGGCCAGCGCCAGCGGCCAGCGCGGCACGGGCGGCCAGCAGGGCCGCGCCGCCCATGCCGGTGGCACCGCCGAGCACCAGCACATCACCGAAGCTGCCCTTGTGCTGGGCATGCAGGCGGCCGGGCAGCGTCTGTTGGATGGCCTCGGGGCCGGTCAGCCAGGCGGTGGTGCTGTTGGTCGCTGCTGCCACGCCCAGGCCGTCCAGCCACACCCGGCCGGCGTGGTCGCGGCCCTGGGCGGTGAACAGGCCGGGCTTGAGCGTGAGCAGCGCCAGCGTGTGCTGGGCGTTCACGGCGGTCTCGCCCAATGGGCGGCCGCTGTCGGCGCACAGGCCGGTGGGCAGGTCGACGGCCAGCACCGGCGCCGGGCCCTGGTTCAGCAGGCGCACGGCCTCGGCCAGCAATCCATCCGGCGCGCGCCGGCTGCCCAGGCCCAGCAGGGCATCGATGGCCAGGCCAGGTGCCGCCGTGTTGCCGGCCATCGGCAGACCGGGTGTGATCGGCACACCGGCCTGTCGGGCCTGCTGCAGCGCGTCGGCGGCATCGGCCGGCAATCGGGCGGTGTCGCCGAGCAGGCTGACGGCCGCCTCCCAGCCCAGTGCCTGCAGGTGCCGCGCCGCCACCAGGCCGTCACCCCCGTTGTTGCCGGGCCCGCAGGCGATCCACACGCGGCGTGCGCCCGGCGCCAGCGCCACCGCCAGGCGGGCCACTGCCAGGCCGGCGCGGGCCATCAGCGCATGCGGTGCGGCGGAGGCCAGCGCAGCCTGCTCGATCGCCCGGCTGGCGCTGCTGCCATGCAGGGCCCAGCCGCGCAGCGAGGGCAGCACCGGCTGCGGACCGTGGGCAGGGCAGGGCAGGGGCATGGGGCTGGCGACGGCCGGGCGGGGCAGGGCGGATCGCCCCGGGTTCGCCGCCTTGGAGGCGCGCACGCATTGTGCTTTACTGCCCGCCTCAGGTGCCAACCGGCACCGTCTGGAACAGCAGGAGAGTCCTCGTGATGTGCAATCGTTTCTGGGTGGGTGTGTCGGCCGCAGCGGCCCTGGTGTTGGCCACTGGTGCGGTGCAGGCGCAGCAGTTCTTCCGCATCGGCACCGGTGGCACCGCCGGCACCTACTACCCGGTGGGCGGCATGATCGCCAACGCCGTCAGCCAGCCCGGCAAGCTGGTGGTCACCGCCCAGGCCAGCAACGGTTCGCTGGCCAATGTCACCGGCATTGCCGGCGGCGCGCTGGAATCCGGCTTCAGCCAGGCCGACGTGGCCAGCTGGGCCTACACCGGCAAGGGCGTGTTCGAGGGCAAGCCCAAGATCGCCGGTCTGCGGCTGATCGCCAACCTGTACCCCGAGAGCGTGCACATCGTGGTGCGCAAGGGTTCCGGCATCAATTCGGTGGCCGACCTGAAGGGCAAGCGGGTGGCGCTGGATGAGCCCGGCTCCGGCACGCTGATCAACGCACGCACCATCCTGGCCGCCTACGGCATCAAGGAAGCCGACATCAAGCCCGAGTACATCAAGCCCAACCAGGCCGGCGACAAGCTGAAGGACGGCGCGCTCGACGCCTTCTTCTTCACCGGCGGGTCGCCGGCCGGCGCGATTGCCGAACTGGCCTCGGCCGGCGCCGGCATCGCGCTGCTGCCCATCGACGGTCCGCAGGCCGACGCCCTGCGCAAGAGCGACGGCTTCTTCGCGCCCGACCTGATCGCCGAGGGCACCTACAAGGGCGTGGCCAGCACCAAGACCCTGGCCGTGGGCGCGCAGTGGGTCACCAGCGACAAGGCCGATGCCACCGCGGTCTACGAGATCACCAAGGCGCTGTTCAGCGAGGCCGGCCAGAAGGCCATGGCCGCCGGCCATGCCAAGGGCAAGTTCATCACCAAGGAGAACGCGGTCAACGGTGCCGGCATCCCGTTCCATCCGGGCGCCGAGAAGTTCTACAAGGAAGCCGGTCTGATCAAGTGACCCCACGGTCGACCTGACCGGCAGGGCAGCGTGGCTGCCCTGTTTTGTTTCCAGCCGGACCGCCCTGCATGACCACCTCCCTGCCCGACGACAAGACCCTGGCCGACCTGGAACAGAAGTTCGACCCCGAGATGCGCTTCCGCCCGCTGGCCCAGCCAGCGGCGGCTGTGGTGGCCGCGGGGCTGGTGCTGCTGTCGGTCTTCCACTACTACACCGCCGGCTTCGGCCTGCTGCAGGAGGTGACGCACCGCGGCGTGCACCTGGCCTTCGTGCTGGGGCTGATCTTCCTGGTGTTTCCCCACCGCGCAGCGCTGCTCGGCACGCCGGCGCGCCACCGCTGGTCCGCACCCGGCGGCGTGCCGCTGCTCGACTGGCTGCTGGCCATCGGCATCGCGCTGTCGGTGCTCTACATCCCGTGGATCTTCGATGACCTGGCCTTCCGCGTGGGCAACCCCGGCCCGCTGGATGTGGCCATGGGCACGCTGCTGATCCTGGCCCTGCTGGAGGCCACCCGCCGCAGCATGGGCTGGCCGCTGCCGGTGATCGCGATCTGCTTCATGGCCTATGCGCTGGCCGGTCCGGTCTTCCCGGGTTTGCTCAAGCACGCCGGCGCGAGCTGGAGCCAGCTGGTCAACCACCAGTACCTCACCAGCCAGGGCATCTACGGCGTGGCGGTGGGCGTGGTGGCCACCTATGTCTTCCACTTCGTGCTGTTCGGCGTGATGGCCACCCGCATCGGCCTGGGCCAGCTGTTCCTGGATGTGGCCTCCACCATCGCCGGGCGCCAGGTGGGCGGGCCGGCCAAGGTCAGCGTGTTCGGCTCGGCGCTGTTCGGCACGCTCTCGGGCTCGTCGGTGGCCAATGCGGTCACGGTGGGCTCGTTGACCATCCCCGCGATGATCCGCGTGGGCTACAAGCGCGAATTTGCCGGCGCGGTGGAGGCCGCGTCGTCCACCGGCGGCCAGATCACGCCGCCGGTGCTGGGCGCAGCGGCCTTCCTGATGATCGAGTTCCTGGCGGTGCCGTACCAGACCATCATCGCCGCGGCCGCCATCCCGGCCTTCATGCACTTCTTCGGCGTGTTCATGCAGGTGCACTTCGAGGCCAGGCGCCATGGCCTGCGCGGCCTGACCGACGACGAGATGCCCGACCTGCGCGCCAGCCTGCGCCAGCGCTGGCCCACGCTGATCCCGCTGGCGTTGCTGGTCACCGTGCTGGTGGCCGGCCGCACGCCCTACCTGGCGGCCTTCATCGGCATCAGCTCCTGTGCCATCGTCGGCCTGTGCACCCGGCCGGGTGACAACCGCCTGGCCAACTGGGGGCTGCTGGTGCTGCTGCATGCGCTGCTGGGCGTGATCGTCTTCGGCGGGCTGCAGACCGAGCTGGCACGGGTGGGCGTGTTCGCCGCCGGCGCGGCGGTGGCGGTGGTCGCCATCCGCGGGCTGAAGATCCAGGGCCGCATCGCGCCGGCTGCCCTGCTGGAAGCCGCCGAGACCGGCGCCAAGTACGCCCTGGCGGTCGGCGCCGCGGCGGCCACGGTGGGCATCGTGATCGGCGTGGTCACGCTCACCGGCGTGGGCTTCAAGCTCAGCACCATCATCACCGGCGCGGCCAATGCCATGGCCGGCGGGCTGGGCAGCTGGATTCCCGCGGCGCTGATCGAGCCCAAGAGCCTGGCCCTGCTGGCCGCCCTGGTGATGACCGGCCTGGTGTGCATCCTGCTGGGCTGCGGCATCCCCACCACGGCCAACTACATCATCATGGTGACGGTGGCCGCGCCCACCCTGGTGCTGATGGGCGTGGAGCCGCTGGTGGCGCACTTCTTCGTCTTCTACTACGGCGTGCTGGCCGACATCACGCCGCCGGTGGCGCTGGCCGCCTATGCCGCCGCCGGCATGGCCGGCAGCGATCCGTTCAAGACCGGCAACATGGCCTTCCGGCTGGGGCTGGCCAAGGCGCTGGTGCCCTTCGTCTTCGTGTTCTCGCCGTCGCTGCTGCTGGTGGCCAAGGGCTTCACCTGGCCCGACTTCATCGTCACCTTCACCGGCTGCATCGTCGGCATCACGCTGCTGGCGGCGGCGCTGTCGAAGTTCCTGTTCGTCGAGATGAAGCGCTGGGAGCAGCTGCTGTGCGGCCTGGGGGCGCTGCTGCTGGTGGCGCCGGGCTGGGCCAGCGGCCTGGTGGGCCTGGCGGTGGCCGCGCCGGTGCTGCTGCGCCAGTGGGCGGCGCGTGGTGCGGTCAGCGGGCCAGGCGCGCCACGTCCAGCCCGCTGACGTCGATGGCTGCAGCGCGGCCGGCCAACTGATCGGCCAGCACCCGCGCCGAGCCGCAGGACAGCGCCCAGCCGCTGGAGCCGTGGCCCAGGTTCAGCCACACGCCGGGCGCGCCGCTGGCGCCCAGCACCGGCGGGCCGTCGGGCAGCATCGGCCGCGCGCCCTTCCAGCGCTGGGCCTGGGCGAGGTGGGCGCTGCCGGGGAACCAGTCGTCCAGCACCTTGTGCAGGGTGGACAGCGCCGCTGGGGCCATGACGTCGAGCCGGCCGCCCACCTCGGCGCTGCCGGCCACGCGGACGCGCTGGCCCAGGCGGCTGATCGCCACCTTGTACTTCTCGTCCATCACGCCGGCCTGCGGACCCAGGTGCGGATGGCCTTCAAGCACCCGCAGCGGCGCGGTCAGCGAGAAGCCGTGCACCGCCAGCAGCGGCAGGCGCAGGCCCAGCGGGCGCAGCAGGGCCGCCGAGCCCAGCGCAGCGCACACCACCACCGCATCGAAGGCATCGGCCTGCGGCGCGGCGGTGCCGCCAGCGGCGCGGTGCTGCACCACCGGCGCCGCACCGGGCGTGATGGCCAGCACCTGGCGCTGGAACTGGAACACCGCACCCAGCCGTTGCGCCTCGGCCCGCATTGCCTGGGCGAACTGTCGGCAGTTGCCGACTTCGTCCGACGGCAGGTGCACCGCCGCGTGCAGCGGTGCCGACGGGTTCAGGCCGGGCTCGACCTGGCGTGCACGCGCTGCATCCACCAGATGGAAATCCACACCCAGCTCGGCCAGCAGCTTCAGGCTGCCACGGGCACCGGCCAAGTCTTGCGCGCTGCGCAGCAGCACCAGGTAGCCCTGCGCCTGCTCATGCTCCAGTTGCAGCGCCTGGGTCAGCGCCTGCAGGCGCTGCTGGCTGTAACGCGCCAGCCGGTACATCTGGGCCCGGTTGGCCGCGAACACCGGTGCGCGGCAGGCCCGCCACCAGCGCCACAGCCAGCCCAGCTGGCCGGGTGCCGGCGGCCAGGCCATGCGCACCGGGGCGTGGCGGCTGAGCAGGTGCTTCAGCACCTTGGCCGGCATGCCGGGCGCGGCCCAGGGCGTCACATAGCCCGGTGCCACCACGCCGGCGTTGGCGAAGCTGGTCTCCTCGGCCACGCTGCCGCGGCGCTCGAACACCGTGACGGCATGGCCGTCCTGGGCGAGCTCGAACGCTGTCGTGACGCCGACGATGCCGGCGCCGATCACTGCGACCCGCATGTCAGCGCCGCCCGGCCGCCCGAAGGCGGTGACGCGCCCCCTGGGGGGGCAGCGAGCACAGCGAGCGTGGGGGCCTCATGTCAGCGTTCGCGCGCGGGCGATTCGCCGGCGGCCAGGGCGGCTTCGATGGTCAGGCCCACGCCCAGCACCATGTCGTCGGCCATGGCCGGGCCCCAGACCATCAGGCCCACCGGCATCTGCCCGGGCTGGTGGCAGGGGATGGACAGCGCGCAGCCGTCCAGCATGTTCACCACCGACGCATTGCGCAGCAGCATCGCGTTGATGGCGAAGAAGCGGCTGTCATTCGTCAGCAGCGGCGCGATGGCCGGCGCCACCATCGGCACCGTGGGTGCCAGCACCGCGTCGAAGCCCTGCAGCTCGGCCTGCACGCGGGCGATCCACAGGCTGCGGGCGTGCAGCAGGTCGATGTAGTCGGCCGCGCTCATCGCCTCGCCGCGGCGGATGCGCTGGGCCACGCGGGGGTCGTAGTCCGCCTCCTGCGCGGCCAGCCGGCTGCGGTGCCAGGCCCAGCTCTCGGCGGCGGTGAAGCCGCCCTGGGCTTGCAGGCCGGCCAGGTCGGCCAGGGCGCCGAGCGGCAGGTCCTCGATCAGCGCGCCGCCGGCGCGCAGCACATCCAGCGTGCGGTCGAAGGCGCGCGCGACATCGGCATCCAGGCCGTCGAGCATCAGCGTGCCCGGCACCGCCAGGCGCAGTGCATGCACCGGTTTGCGCAGCGGCGCCGGCGTGCGCGCGGCCAGGATGCCGTGCACCAGCACTGCATCGCGCACGCTGCGGGTGATGGCGCAGGCGGTGTCCAGCGTGCTCGACAGCGGGATGGCGCCCTGCAGCGGTGTCAGCCGCTGGGTGTTCTTGAAGCCGACCAGGCCCTGCAGCGCCGCCGGGATGCGGATCGAGCCACCGGTGTCCGACCCCAGCGCTGCCCAGGCTGCACCGGTGGCCACGGTGACCGCGCCGCCCGAGGTGCTGCCGCCAGGCACCCGCGGCGTCGGGTTGATGCTGGCGGTGACCGGATTGACCGGCGTGCCGTGGTGCGGGTTGATGCCCACGCCGGAGTAGGCGAACTCGCTGAGGTTGGTGTGGCCGGTCAGCGCGGCACCCGCGGCGCGCAGGCGGGCCACCGCCGGGCAGTCGGCCAGCGCCGGCAGCGCCGCCGACAGCGAACGCGAGGCGGCGGTGGTGGGCCAGCCGGCCACGTCGAACAAGTCTTTCACCGACACCGCCAGCCCGGCCAGCGGCGGCACCGGCAGGTTGGCCGCACGGGCCACGTCGACCGCGGTGGCTGCCAGCCGGGCCTGGGCATCGAAGCGGCGGAGGTAGGCACGGGCATTGGCCGGGCTGTCGGCCGCGGTCAGCGCGGCCTGCAGCAGCGCGCTGGCGCTGCTGCGGCCATCGGCCACCGCCTGCACGGCATCGCAGAGGTCGCGCGGCGGCAGGTCAGCTGGGTCGGTGGAGTGGGGTGCGGAGGCCATGGCGCCGGATGCTATAATCTTTGGGTTTACCTGGATGCCGGCTTGCAATGCAGCACGCCAGCCCGGGCAGACAAATCAGCGAACCGGCTGCCGAAAGGTGTCGCCGCGGGCCGCAGCGCAGAGGGCCGATCTCTCAGGAGAGGGCCGCTGCACCCCCACTCAGGGGCTTGCAAACCGCGTCGATTCGCGCCGGATTCTAGACCCAACCTTCGGAGTGACTTCATGTCCGTGACCATGCGTGAAATGCTGGAAGCCGGTGTCCATTTTGGCCACCAGACCCGCTTCTGGAACCCCAAGATGGCCCCCTTCATCTACGGCCATCGCAACAAGATCCACATCATCAACCTCGAGAAGACGCTGCCCAAGTTCGAGGAGGCGATGAAGTTCGTGCGCCAGCTCAGCGGCAAGCGCGGCACGATCCTGATGGTGGGCACCAAGCGCCAGGCCCGTGAAGTGGTGGCGATGGAAGCCAACCGCGCCGGCCAGCCCTTCGTCGACCAGCGCTGGCTCGGCGGCATGCTGACCAACTTCAAGACGGTCAAGGGCTCGCTGAAGAAGCTGAAGGACATGCAGGCCACCAAGGAAGGCGGCATGGAGTCGCTGACCAAGAAGGAAGCGCTGATGTTCGACCGCGAGATCGCCAAGCTCGAGAAGGACATCGGCGGCATCCAGGACATGAGCGCCCTGCCCGACGCCCTGTTCGTCATCGATGTCGGCTACCACAAGATCGCCGTGGCCGAGGCCAAGAAGCTGGGCATCCCGGTGATCGGCGTGGTCGACACCAACCACTCGCCCGAGGGCATCGACTACGTCATCCCCGGCAACGACGACTCGGCCAAGGCCGTGGCGCTGTACGCCAAGGCCGTGGCCGACGCCGTGCTGGAAGGCAAGGCCAACGCGGTGAACGACGTGGTGGCGGCCGTGGCCGGTGGCGATGAATTCGTCGAAGTGAGCGAAGAGGCCTGATCCTCTCGCCGGCAGGCCTGGAACCAGGGGCTGTACAGCCCCTTTTTCACGCGCCTTGATCTGATCCAACCGGGTGCCAGCCGTGCACCCGCATGCAAGGAGATTGAAATGGCAGCAATTACCGCAGGCATGGTGGGCGAACTCCGCGCCAAGACCGACGCCCCGATGATGGAGTGCAAGAAGGCCCTGACCGAGGCCGAGGGCGACATGGCGCGCGCCGAGGAGATCCTGCGCGTCAAGCTGGGCAACAAGGCCGGCAAGGCCGCCGCCCGCATCACCGCCGAAGGCGTGATCGCCTACGCCTCGGCCCTGGGTGCCGGTGCGATGATCGAAGTCAACTGCGAAACCGACTTCGTCTCGAAGAACGATTCCTTCCTCGGCTTCGTCAAGGCCTGCGCCGAGCTGGTGGCCCAGCACGACCCGGCCGACGTGGCCGCGCTGTCGGCCCTGGCCCACAGCCAGGACGGCTTCGGCCCGACGGTGGAAGACGTCCGCAAGGGCCTGATCGGCAAGATCGGCGAGAACATGGCCATCCGCCGCTTCCAGCGCTTCGGCGGTGGCAACGCGCTGGCCCACTACCTGCATGGCACCCGCATCGGCGTGGTGGTCGAGTACGCCGCCGGCAGCGATGCCCAGGCCGTGGCCGCCAAGGACGTGGCCATGCACGTGGCCGCGATGAAGCCGGCCGCGCTGTCGTCGGCCGCCGTGCCGGCCGAGCTGGTCGAGAAGGAGCGCCGCATCGCTGCCGAGAAGGCTGCCGAGAGCGGCAAGCCGGCCGACATCGTCGCCAAGATGGTCGAAGGCTCGGTGCAGAAGTTCCTGAAGGAAGTCTCTCTGCTCGACCAGGTCTTCGTGAAGGCCGCCGACGGCAAGCAGACCGTGGCCGCCTACCTGAAGGCCACCGGCACCCAGGTCAACGGCTTCACGCTGTACATCGTGGGTGAAGGCATTGAGAAGAAGGTGGACGACTTCGCCGCCGAAGTGGCCGCCCAGGTGGCCGCTGCCAAGGGCGCCTGAGCGCCCGCCGGCTGCCCTGCGGGGCAGCCCGGTTGCGCGCCGGCCGGCCGATCGCCGCCGGCGCCAACCTCAGACCCTGACGGGCTCCCGCGGCCAACCCGCGTGGCGCCCTTAAACTCGTCCACCGCGATCCAGGAGCCGCCCGCATGCCCGCTTACAAGCGCATTCTTCTCAAGCTGTCGGGCGAAGCCCTGATGGGCGACGATGCCTACGGCATCAACCGCGCCACCATCGTGCGCATGGTGCGCGAGGTGCAGGAGGTGACGGCGCTGGGCGTGGAAGTGGCGGTGGTGATCGGCGGCGGCAACATCTTCCGCGGTGTGGCCGGCGGCTCGGTGGGCATGGACCGCGCCACCGCCGACTACATGGGCATGCTGGCCACGGTGATGAACGCCCTGGCCCTGGCCGACACCATGCAGCGCGAAGGCCTCACTGCCCGGGTGATGTCGGCCATCGCGATCGAACAGGTGGTCGAGAGCTATGTGCGCCCCAAGGCGCTGCAGTACCTGGAAGAGGGCAAGGTGGTGGTCTTCGCTGCCGGCACCGGCAACCCCTTCTTCACCACCGACACCGCCGCCGCGCTGCGCGGCGCCGAGATCGGCGCCGAGATCATGCTGAAGGCCACCAAGGTCGACGGCGTCTACACCGCCGATCCCAAGAAAGACCCGGCGGCCACCCGCTACCACAGCCTCACCTTCGACGAGGCCATCGCCCGCAACCTGCAGGTGCTCGACGCGACCGCCTTCGCGCTGTGCCGCGACCAGAACCTGCCGATCAAGGTGTTCTCGATCTTCAAGCCCGGCGCGCTCAAGCGCGTGGTCCTGGGCGAGGACGAGGGCACGCTGGTGCACGTCTGAACCCGTGTGATTTCTGCCTGAAACCTTGAGCCCGCCATGACCATCGCCGACATCAAGAAGACCGCCGAGACCAAGATGGCCAAGTCCATCGATGCGCTGAAGAACGACCTGCAGAAGATCCGCACCGGTCGTGCCCACCCCGGCATCCTGGACCAGGTCAGCGTCGACTACTACGGCTCGATGGTGCCGATCAGCCAGGTGGCCAACGTCTCCTTGCTCGATGCCCGCACCATCAGCGTCCAGCCCTGGGAAAAGGGCCTGGGCGCCAAGATCGAGAAGGCCATCCGCGAAAGCGACCTGGGCCTGAACCCGGCCAGCCAGGGCGACCTGATCCGCGTGCCCATGCCCGCGCTGACCGAGGAGCGCCGCCGCGACCTGACCAAGGTGGTGCGCCATGCTGGCGAGGACGCCAAGGTGGCCGTGCGCAACCTGCGCCGCGAGGCCAACGAGCACCTGAAGAAGCTGCTGAAGGAGAAGGCGGTCACCGAGGATGACGAGCGCCGCGCGCAGGACGAGGTGCAGAAGCTCACCGACCGCACCGTGGCTGAGGTCGACAAGCTGGTGCACGCCAAGGAAGCGGAAATCATGGCGGTCTGATGGTCCCCCCCCGTAGCGCCTTCGGCGCTCCCCCCCGGGGGGGCGAACCCAGCGGCCCGGCGAAGCCGGTTCCGCGGCTTCTGCTTGGTGGTTCCTCGGCACGATGAAAAGAGACCTGTCGGTGCCACGCCACGTGGCCATCGTGATGGACGGCAACGGCCGGTGGGCGAAGAAGCGCTACCTGCCGCGCTTCTTCGGCCACAAGGCGGGGGTCGATGCGCTGGTGAAGGTGATCAACGCCTGCGCCGACCGCGGTGTCGAATACCTGACGGTCTTCGCCTTCTCGTCCGAGAACTGGAAGCGGCCCGAGGACGAAGTCTCCGGCCTGATGGGTCTGGTGCTGGTGGCTGTCACCAAGTACCTGGGCAAGCTCGCGCGCGATGGCGTCAAGATCGTCATCGTCGGCGACCGCAATGCGGTCTCCGACCGGCTGCGTGCCGCCTGGGCCGAGGCCGAGGAAACCACCCGCCACAACACCCGCATCACCTTGAGCGTGGCCTTCAACTACGGCGGCCGCTGGGATGTGGTGCAGGCCTGCCGCCACGCGGTGGCCGACGGCCTGCAGCCCGACGAGATCACCGAGGCACGGCTGTCGGGCTACATGGCAATGAAGCACGCGCCCGACCCCGACCTGTTCATCCGCACCGGCGGCGAGGTGCGCATCAGCAACTTCCTGCTCTGGCAGGTGGCCTATTCCGAGCTGGTGTTCACCGATTGCCTGTGGCCCGACTTCGATGTGCATGCGCTTGATGCGGCGCTGGCCGCCTATGCCGCGCGCGAACGCCGCTTCGGCGCGGTCTCGCCCGGCCATGCCGACGTGCCTGCCGGCTAGAACCGCATGCTCCGCCAGCGAGTGATCACCGCCCTGGTGCTGCTGGCGCTGCTGCTGCCGGCGCTGTTCGCGCGCAGCCCGCTGCCGTTCGCGCTGTTCACCGGTGTGCTGATCAGCGCCGCCGGCTGGGAATGGGCGCGGCTCAACGGCGCCACCACGGCCGTGCCGGCGCTGGCCAGCGGCGCGCTGCTGGCCGTGCTGTGCGGCGCCAGCCTGCTGCGGCTGCCGGCGATGGGCCAGGCCGGCGGGCTGTGGAATGCCGGCACGCTGGCCTGGATCGTCGGTGGCGCGCTGGTGCTGCGTGCCGGCCCGGCCGGCTGGCCCAAGTGGCCGCCGCTGCTGCGCTGGGCGCTGGGCCTGGGCCTGCTGTGGCTGGCCTGGCTGGCGCTGGCCCAGGCCCGCACCATCGGCATCAACTTCCTGCTGTCGGTGCTGTGCGTGGTGTGGGCGGCCGACATTTCCGCCTACTTCTGCGGCCGTGCCTTCGGTCGCAACAAGCTGGCGCCCACCATCAGCCCGGGCAAGAGCTGGGAGGGCGTGTACGGCGGCGTGGCCGGCGTGCTGCTGCTGGCGCTGGCCTGGATCGCGCTGGAATCGCAGTTCGAGCTGGGCTCGGCCAGCGTCTTCAAGCTGCTGCAGCAGACCCTCGGCTGGGGCGGCTTGTTGCTGGCAGCTTTACTGTTGACGGCGTTGAGCGTGGTCGGCGATCTGTTCGAATCGCTGGTCAAGCGTGCCGCCGGCGCCAAGGATTCCAGCGCGCTGCTGCCCGGTCATGGCGGCGTGCTCGACCGGGTCGACGCGCTGCTGCCGGTGCTGCCCGCCGCCCTGGCGCTGATCAGTCTCAAACCGCTCTGGTGAAAGCTTCTTCGATGGTTCAACGCGTGTGCATCCTCGGCGCCACCGGTTCGGTGGGCGGCAGCACGCTGGACGTGATCGCGCTGCATCCCGGCCGCTACGAGGTGTTTGCCCTCACCGCCTTCCAGAAGGTGGATGCGCTGGCCGCGCTGTGCCTGCAGTGGCGGCCGCGCTTTGCCGCCGTGGGCACGCCGGCCCAGGCCGCTGCCTTGCGCACCCAGTTGCAGGCCGCCGGTGTGGCCACCGAGGTGCTGCACGGTGCGCAGGCGCTGTGCGACCTGGCCGCCCACCCCGAGGTCGACAGCGTGATGGCGGCCATCGTCGGCGCCGCCGGCCTGCCGGCCTGCCTGGCCGCAGCGCGCGCCGGCAAGCGGCTGATGCTGGCCAACAAGGAGGCGCTGGTCGTCGGCGGCCGGCTGTTCATGCAGGCGGTGCAGCAGGGCGGGGCGCTGCTGCTGCCCATCGACAGCGAGCACTCCGCCATCTTCCAGTGCCTGCCCGAAGACCGTGGCACCTGGGCTGACCGCATCGACCACATCGTGCTCACCGCCTCCGGCGGGCCGTTCCGCACCCGCGACCCGGCCACGCTGCACACCGTCACGCCGGATGAGGCCTGCGCCCATCCCAACTGGGTGATGGGCCGCAAGATCTCGGTGGATTCGGCCACGATGATGAACAAGGCGCTCGAGGTGATCGAAGCGCGCTGGCTGTTCGACCTGGCGCCCGCCCAGGTGCGGGTGGTGCTGCACCCACAGAGCATCATCCATTCGATGGTGGTCTGCCGCGACAACAGCGTGCTGGCCCAGCTCGGCACGCCCGACATGAAGGTGCCGATCAGCGTCGGCCTGGAATGGCCGGGCCGCGCCGCCTCGGGCGCCGACGCGCTGGACTTCCTGACGTGCAAGCCGCTGACCTTCGAGCCGGCCGACCATGGGCGCTTCCCCGGCCTGGGCCTGGCCTACGACGCGCTGGCCGCGCCCGAGGGCAGCACCACGGTGCTCAATGCAGCCAACGAAGTGGCGGTGGCTGCCTTTCTGGCCGGCCGGGTGCGCTTCACCGACATCCACCGCATCAATGCCGAGGCCGTGGCCGGCCTGCTGCCCACGCCGGCCGATGCCGCTTCGCTGGACGACCTGCTGGCCCTTGACCAGCGCGCCCGCCGCCATGCCCAGGCCCACGCCGAGGAGCTGACCCGATGATCACCACCGTGCTGGCCTTCCTGCTGACCCTGGGCGTGCTGATCGTCGTGCACGAGTACGGCCACTACCGGGTGGCCGTGGCCTGCGGCGTCAAGGTGCTGCGCTTTTCGGTCGGTTTCGGCCAGGTGCTGTGGCGGCGGCAGACCTCGCCCAACCACACCGAGTTCGTGCTGTCGGCGCTGCCGCTGGGCGGCTATGTGCGCATGCTCGATGAACGCGAAGGCCCGGTGGCGCCGCATGAGCAGCACATGGCCTTCAACCGCAAGCCGCTGAAGCAGCGCGCGGCCATCGTGCTGGCCGGCCCGCTGGCCAACCTGGTGCTGGCGGTGCTGCTGTATGCCAGCTCGCACTGGATCGGCGTCGAGGAGCCCAAGGCGGTGCTCGGTGCGCCGGTGGCCGGCAGCATTGCCGAACGCGCCGGCCTGCGCGCCGGCGACTGGGTGCAGGCGCGCCAGAACGCCGACGGCGAGTGGGAGGATGTGCGCTCGCTGAACGATCTGCGCTGGCATGTCACCCAGGCGCTGATGATCGGCCAGCCGCTGCAGCTGCAGGTCAGCGACGCCGCCGGCCGCGGCGCCCGCCAGGTGCGCCTGGGTCTGGACGAACTGGGCGCGCAGGAGATGGATGCCGACCTGGTCAAGCGGGTGGGCCTGGGCGGCGCCTACAGCGAGCCGGTGATGGGCGAGGTCAAGGCCGGTGGCCCGGCCGCCGCCGCCGGGCTGCGCCAGGGCGACCGGGTGCTGCGTGTGGACGGTGCGGCAGTGGCCGACGCCCAGTCGCTGCGCGAGCGCATCCGCGCCGCGGTGCAGGGCAGCGAAGGCCGGCCCATGGTCTGGCAGATCGAGCGCGGCGGCCAGGTCAGCACGCTGGACATCACGCCGCGTGCGGTGCGCGATGGCGAGCGCACGCTGGGGCGGGTGGATGCCTTCATCGGCGCACCGGCCGCGCTGGTCACCGTGCAGCTGGGCCCGATCGACGGCCTGGTGCAGGGAGCCCAGCGCACCTGGGAGGTCTCGGCACTCACGCTGCGCATGATCGGCCGCATGCTGATCGGCGAGGCCTCGCTGAAGAACCTGAGCGGCCCGCTGACGATTGCCGACGTGGCCGGCCAGTCGGTGCAGCAGGGCCTGGCCTACTACCTGGGCTTCCTGGCCCTGGTCAGCGTCAGCCTGGGGGTGCTGAACCTGCTGCCCCTGCCCATGCTCGATGGTGGCCACCTCATGTATTACATTTTCGAGGCCCTGACCGGGCGCCCCGTGTCCGAGACCTGGCTGGCGCGCCTGCAGCGCGGCGGCGTCGCCGTGCTGCTGATGATGATGTCGGTGGCCCTCTTCAACGATGTCGCCCGCTTGCTGGGCCTGCACTGACCGCCCATTCCCGATGCTTCCCCTGCCCCCCCATCGCCTGTTCCGCCCTGCCATGGCCGTGGTGGCCATCGCCGCCGCGCTGGCCGCCCCCGCAGTCCAGGCGATCGAGCCCTTCGTGCTGCAGGACATCCGTGTCGAAGGCCTGCAGCGCACCGACCCCGGCACCGTGTTCGCGGCCTTGCCGTTCCGCGTGGGCGACACCTACAGCGACGACAAGGGCGCCGCCGCGCTGCGCGCGCTGTTCGCCACCGGGCTGTTCAAGGATGTGCGCATCGAGATCGAGGGCCGCATCGCGGTGCTGATCGTCGAGGAGCGCCCGGTCATCGAGACCGTCACCTTCGTCGGCCTGAAGGAATTCGACAAGGACGTGCTGGTCAAGTCGCTCAAGGACAGCGGCATCGGCGAGGGCCTGCCCTTCGACCGCGCCCTCATCGACCGCGCCGAGCAGGAGATCAAGCGCCAGTACCTGTCGCGCAGCCTCTACGGCGCCGAGGTGGTCACCACCATCACGCCGACCGAGCGCAACCGCGTCAACGTCAGCTTCACGATGACCGAAGGCGATGCCGCCAAGATCAAGGAGATCCGCATCGTCGGCGCCAAGGTCTTCAAGGAAAGCGAGCTGACCGGCCTGATGGACCTGACCACCAGCGGCTGGCTGACCTGGTACACCAAGAACGACCGCTACTCGCGCGCCAAGCTCAATGCCGACCTGGACAACCTGCGCGCCTACTACCTGAACCGCGGCTACCTCGAGTTCAACGTCGAGAACGCCCAGGTCACCATCTCGCCCGACAAGCAGGACATCAGCCTGACCATCACGGTCAAGGAAGGCCAGCCCTACACCGTGACCGGCGTGCGCCTGGAAGGCGAGTACCTGGGCAAGGACGAGGAGTTCAAGCAGTTGATCGGCATCCGCGCCGGCGAGCCATACCGCGCCGCCGCCGTCACCGCCACCACCAAGGCCTTCACCGACCGCTTCGGCAACTTCGGCTATGCGTTTGCCCGGGTCGAGGCCCGCACCGAGATCGACCGTGCCAACGGCACGGTGGGCGTGGTGCTGGCGGCCGATCCGCAGCGCCGGGTGTACGTGCGCCGCATCGATGTGGCCGGCAACACCCGCACCCGCGACGAGGTGGTGCGGCGGGAGTTCCGCCAGCTCGAGTCCAGCTGGTACGACGGCGAGCGCATCAAGATGTCGCGCGAGCGGGTCGACCGCCTGGGCTACTTCAAGGAGGTGGAGGTCAACGAGAACGAAGTGGCCGGCACCGCCGACCAGGTCGACCTCACCGTCAACGTCACCGAGCGGCCCACCGGCAACCTGCAGCTGGGCGTCAGCTTCTCCAGCGCCGACCGGCTGGCGCTGAGCGCCTCGGTCAAGCAGGAGAACGTGTTCGGCTCGGGCAACTACCTGGGGCTGGAGGTCAACACCAGCAAGACCGGCCGCAGCCTGGTGTTCTCCACCGTCGACCCGTACTTCACGGTGGACGGCATCTCGCGCGGCATCGACCTGTACTACCGCACCTCGCGGCCGTTCAACAGCCTGGGCGACCAGTACCAGATCGCCAACCCGGGCGGTGCCATCCGCTTCGGCGTGCCGTTCTCCGAGTACGACACGGTGTTCTTCGGCATCGGCATCGAGCAGACCAACATCGGCGCCAGCTCGGGCATCCCGGCGCAGTACTTCAACTACCGCCGGCTGTACGGTGCCAACTCCACCTCGCTGCCGCTGACCCTGGGCTGGGCGCGTGACCAGCGTGACAGCGCGATCAGCCCCACCGCGGGCCGGTACCAGCGCGTCAACGTCGAGTGGAGCATCGCCGGTGATGTGCGCTTCGTCCGCCTCAATGGCCAGTACCAGCAGTTCTTCCCGCTGTGGCAGAAGCTCACCCTGGGCCTGAACGGCGAAGTCGGCTGGGGCATCGGCCAGGGCAGCCGGCCGTATCCGGTGTTCAAGAACTTCTACGGTGGCGGCCTGGGCTCGGTGCGGGTGTTCGAGCAGAACTCGCTGGGTGTGATCGACCCGACCGGCGCCTACATCGGTGGCGCGCGCAAGATCAACCTCAACAGCGAGCTGTACTTCCCGGTGCCCGGCACCGGCAACGACAAGTCGCTGCGCATCTTCGCCTTTGCCGATGCCGGCAATGTCTGGCGCGAGGGCGAGAAGATCACCGGTGCCAGCATCCGCGCCTCGGCCGGCCTGGGCCTGTCGTGGATCTCGCCGGTGGGCCCGCTGAAGCTCAGCTGGGGGGTGCCGTTGAAGAAGCAGCCCACGGATAGAATCCAGCGTTTTCAATTCCAGATCGGGACTGCGTTCTGATGATCACGATGTCTTTGAAGTCCCTGGCCAAATCAGCGGTTGCCTCCAGCCTGATCGGCCTGTCGGCCTTGCTGGCGGCAGGCACCTCGTTGGCGCAAGAGCTCAAGATCGGCTACGTCAACAGCGAGCGGGTGCTGCGCGAGGCCGCTCCCGCCAAGGCCGCCCTGGCCCGCATGGAAGCCGACTTCAGCAAGCGCGAC
Organism: Pseudaquabacterium pictum; assembly: GCF_005403045.1. Lineage (GTDB taxonomy): Bacteria > Pseudomonadota > Gammaproteobacteria > Burkholderiales > Burkholderiaceae_C > Pseudaquabacterium > Pseudaquabacterium pictum. Next base: position 616,187 of record NZ_BJCL01000002.1, on the reverse strand, counting down.
AAGGACCTGAACGACCAGGGCGCCAAGCTCAAGGCCGCCGCCGACAAGCTGGAGAAAGACGCCCCCACGCTGCCCGAGAGCGAGCGCAACCGCCGCCAGCGCGAGCTGGTCGAGCAGGACCGCGATCTGCAGCGCAAGCGCCGCGAGTTCCAGGAAGACCTGAACCAGCGCCGCAATGAAGAGACCGCCGGCATCGTCGAGCGGGCCAACAAGGTCATCAAGCAGATCTTCGAGACCGAGAAGTACGACCTGATCCTGCAGGACGTGGTCTTCGCCGGGCCCCGGGTCGACATCACCGAGAAGGTGATCAAGGCCCTGAACGCCGGCGGCAAGTAAGCGGTCCGCATCCCGTGCCCACCCCCGTGCGGCTCGCCGATGTGGTGGCCGCCCTGGGCGGTGTGCTGCACGGTGACGGTGATCTGGCGATCACGCGGCTGGCGCCGCTGGAATCGGCCGACGCCAGCAGCCTGAGCTTCCTGGCCAACCCCCGCTATGCGGCCAAGCTGGCCGCCTCGGCCGCCGGCTGCGTGGTGGTGGCGCCGGCCCAGCAGGACCTGGTACTGGCCCGCGGTGCGGCCATCGTCACGCCCGACCCCTACCTGTACTTTGCCCGGCTCACCCAGTGGTGGGCGGCACGCACCCGGCCGGCTGCCGTGCCGGGGGTGCACCCCAGCGCCGTGGTGGAGCCCGGCGCGTTGATCCACCCCACCGCCACCATCGGCGCGCTGGCCTATGTGGGCGCCAGCGCACGCATCGGCGCGGGGGTGGTGGTCGGCACGCACGGCCACATCGGCGCCGGCGCCGCCATCGGCGAGGGCACGCGCCTGGCGCCACGTGTCACCGTGGGCGATGCCTGCGTGCTGGGCGCCCGCGGCATCCTGCACAGCGGCGTGGTCGTCGGTGCCGACGGCTTCGGCTTTGCGCCCAGCCAAGGCACCTGGGTCAAGATCGAGCAGCTGGGTGCGGTGCGCATCGGCGACGATGTCGAGATCGGCGCCAACACCTGCATCGACCGCGGTGCGCTCGACGACACCGTGCTGGACGACGGCGTCAAGCTCGACAACCTGATCCAGGTCGGCCACAACGTGCACATCGGCGCCCACAGTGCGATGGCCGGCTGCGTCGGCATCGCCGGCAGCGCGAAGATCGGCCGCCACTGCACCGCCGGCGGCGGCGCCATCATCCTGGGCCACCTGGAGCTGGTGGACCATGTGCACATCACCGCCGCCACGGTGGTCACCCGTTCCATCCTGAAGCCGGGCCAGTACAGCGGCCTGTTTCCCTTCGATGACAATGCGTCATGGGAGAAGAATGCCGCCACGCTGCGGCAGCTGCACACCTTGCGCGACCGCATCCGGGCGCTGGAGAAGACAAGACCATGACCGCCCCCGTGCTCGACATCCACCGCATCCTGAAGCTGCTGCCGCACCGCTACCCGATCCTGCTGGTCGACCGCGTGCTGGAGATCGAGAAGAACCAGCGCATCAAGGCGCTGAAGAACGTCACCATCAACGAGCCGTTCTTCACCGGCCACTTCCCGCACCGCCCGGTGATGCCCGGCGTGCTGATGCTGGAGGCCCTGGCGCAGACGGCCGCGCTGCTGTCGTTCGAATCGATGGGCCAGGAGCCGGATGCGGACACGGTGGTGTACTTCGTCGGCATCGACGGCGCCCGCTTCAAGCGGGTGGTCGAGCCGGGCGACCAGCTGATCCTGGAAGCCACCATCGACCGCGCCCGCGGCGGCATCTACAAGTACAAGACCCGCGCCAGTGTCGATGGCGAGACGGCCGTGGAAGCCGAGCTGATGTGCACCATGCGCAAGGTGTCGTGAGCGGGCGCCTGGCATGACGCGCATCCACGCCACCGCCCTTGTCGATCCGCAGGCCGAGCTGGCCGAGGATGTCGAAGTCGGCCCCTACGCCATCATCGGCCCGCAGGTGCGCATCGGCGCGCGCACCGTGGTCGGCGCCCACGTGGTGATCGACGGCCGCACCACCATCGGCTGCGACAACAAGTTCTTCCCGTCCAGTTCGATCGGCGCCCTGCCGCAGGACATCAGCCACAACGGCGAGGTCACCGCGCTGGAGATCGGCGACCGCAACACCATCCGCGAGTTCTGCACCTTCAACACCGGCACCTTCAAGGAAGACGGCGTCACCCGGATCGGCAGCGACAACTGGATCATGGCCTGCGTGCATGTGGCGCACGATGTGCGGCTGGGCAGCCACACCATCCTGGCCAACAACGTGATGCTGGCCGGCCATGTGCACATCGGTGACTGGGCGGTGCTGGGCGGCGCGACCGGCGTGCACCAGTTCGTGCGGGTCGGCGCCCATGCGATGGTCGGCTTCCAGGGCCATGTGTCGCAGGACGTGGCGCCGTTCATGACGGTGGACGGCAGCCCGCTGGCCACGCGGGCCGTCAACCTGGTGGGCCTGAAGCGCCGCGATTTCAGCGCCGAGCGCATCGCGGTGATCCGCAAGATGCAGAAGCTGCTCTTCCGCGCGTCCCTGCCGCTGGAGCAGGCCTGCAGCGAGATCCAGGCCCTGCGCGGGCAAGGTGCCGATGCCGACATCGCGCTGATGCTCGACTTCCTGGCCCACAGCGGCAAGCGCGGCCTGGTGCGCTGACCGCCGACCGATGGCAGTGACGACGGGGCCCCGCCTCGCGCTGGTGGCCGGCGAGGCCTCGGGCGACCTGCTTGGCGGCCTGCTGCTGGCCGGCCTGCGGCAGCGCTGGCCACAGCTGCAGGCCGGCGGCATTGCCGGGCCGCGCATGCAGGCCCAGGGCTGCGCCTCCTGGTGGCCGCAGGAGCGGCTCAGCGTCTTCGGCTATGTCGATGCCCTCCAGCGCCTGCCCGAGCTGCTGCGCATCCGCCGCCAGCTGGGCGACCGGCTGCTGGCCGAGCGGCCGGCCGCCTTCATCGGCATCGACGCGCCCGATTTCAACTTCGGTCTGGAGACGCGGCTGCGCGCCGGCGGGCTCAAGACCATCCACTTCGTCTGCCCGTCGATCTGGGCCTGGCGCGGCGAGCGGGTTGTCAAGCTGAAGGCCGCGGCCGACCATGTGCTGTGCCTGTTTCCGTTCGAGCCGGCACTGCTGCAGCAGCATGGCGTGGCCGCCACCTTCGTCGGCCACCCGCTGGCCGATGCCATCCAGCTGGAGGTGCCCAGGGCCGCCGCACGCACCGCGCTGGGCCTGGCCGAGGCCGCCACCGTGGTGGCCCTGCTGCCCGGCAGCCGCCGCAGCGAGATCACCCACATCGCGCCGCGCCTGGCGGCTGCGGCGGTGTTGATGCGCCGCGCCCGGCCGGGGCTGCGCTTTGTGCTGCCGGTGGCGCCCGGACTGCGCGATCTGGTGGCGCCGATCGTGGCCCGGCACGGCGCGGGCGCCGACATCCAGCTGCTGGACGGCCAGAGCCATGCCGCGCTGGCTGCCTGCGATGTCACGCTGGTCGCCAGCGGCACGGCGGCGCTGGAGGCGGCGCTGTTCAAGCGGCCGATGGTCATCACCTACCACCTGGCCTGGCTGAACTGGCGGCGCATGCGGCGCATGGCGTACCAGCCCTGGTTCGGCCTGCCCAACATCCTGAGCGGTGATTTCGTCGTGCCCGAGCTGATCCAGGACGCCGCCACGCCCGACGCCCTGGCGCGGGAGGGGCTGGCCTGGCTGGACGATGCGCCGCGCTGTGCCGCGCTGGTCCGGCGTTTCGACGACCTGCACCTCAGTCTGCGCCAGAACACCGCGCAGAAAGCCACCGATGCCATCGCGCAAGTCCTCCAAGGCTGAGCCCGAGCAACTGGGCCTGCGCTGGGACGCGCCGGGCCTGGTGGCCGGCGTCGACGAGGCGGGCCGCGGCCCGCTGGCCGGCCCGGTGGTGGCCGCCGCGGTGATCCTGGACGAGCTGCAGCCGATCCGCGGCCTCGCCGACAGCAAGCAGCTGACCGCCCGCCGGCGCGAGGCGCTGTTCGACGAGATCCGCGCCAAGGCCCTGGCCTGCTGCATCGCCGAGGCCAGCGTGGAGGAGATCGACCGCCTCAACATCCTGCAGGCCACCATGCTGGCCATGCGCCGGGCGGTGGAGGGGCTGCGCCTGCTGCCGCACAAGGTGCTGGTGGATGGCAACCGCCTGCCGGTGTTGAAGATGCCGGGCGAAGCCATCGTCAAGGGCGACAGCAAGGTGGCGGCGATCTCGGCCGCGTCCATCCTGGCCAAGGTGCACCGCGACCGGCTGTGCGACCTGCTGCATGCCGCCCATCCGGCCTACAACTTCGCCGGCCACAAGGGCTACCCCACGGCCGAGCATCTGGCCGCACTGCAGCAGCACGGCGCCTGCCCGGCCCACCGCCGCAGCTACGCGCCGGTGCGGGCCGTCATCGAGGCCGGGCAGCGATGAGCGAGCCGCTGGACATCTCCTCGAAGGACAACCCGCTGCTGCAGCGGCTGCGCAAGCTGGCGCGCGACCCGGCTGCCTACCGCAAGAGCGGCGAGCTGTGGCTGGAGGGCGAGCACCTGTGCAGCGCGCTGCAGCAGCGCGGCCAGCGGCCGGCGCAGGCGGTGGTCAGCCAGGCGGCCTGGGCGCAGCCGGCACTGCGTGCGCTGGCCCTGTGGGCACCGCGGGTGCTGCGGGTGCCCGATGCGCTGTTCGACGGCCTGAGCGCGCTGCCGTCGCCCGCGCGCATCGGCTACCTGCTGCCGCTGCCGGCCACGCCGGCCATCGATCCGCGGGCCGCCAGCGTGGTGCTCGACCGGCTGCAGGATGCCGGCAATGTCGGCAGCATCCTGCGCAGCGCGGCGGCCTTCGGCGTGGGCCAGGTGCTGGCGCTGCAGGGCACCGCGGCGCTGTGGTCGCCCAAGGTGCTGCGTGCCGGCATGGGCGCGCACTTCGGCCTGCGCCTGGTGGAAGGCCTGCTGCCCGACGACCTGGCAGCGCTGCAGGTGCCGCTGGTGGGCACCAGCCTGGGCACCGACCAGCTGCTGCACCAGGCCGCGCTGCCGCAGCCCTGCGCCTGGGTGCTGGGCCATGAAGGGCAGGGCGTGTCGGCCGACCTGCTGGCGCGCTGCGCGCTGCAGGTGCGCATCCCCCAGCCCGGCGGCGAGGAGTCACTGAACGTGGCCGCGGCGGCGGCGGTGTGCTTCTACGAGGCACAGCGCCGCGGCTGACCGGGCGACCTGTGCCGGCCTGCGCATCAATGCGCCGGCTCGGCGTCGTGGTGTTCCACCGCCATGCCGGCACTGGCCGCACCGCGCCGCACTCCACCGCGGCCCGCCAGCTTGCCGGCGTACATCGCCGCATCGGCGCGCTTGAGCAGGTCGCCCAGCACCCGGCCGTCGTGCGGGGCCAGCGCATAGCCCACGGTCATGCCCAGGTCCAGCGCATGGCCGTCCAGGTCGAACGGCCGGGCCACGGTCTGCAGCAGCCGCTGTCCCAGCGCCCGGGCACCAGCGTCGGCATCGCGGTCCAGCCGGGCGGTCATCACCACGAACTCGTCGCCGCCGATGCGGGCCACCAGGTCGTCGGGGTGCACTGCCGCTTTCAGGCGGTCGGCCAGGCTGCGCAGCACCATGTCGCCCGCGTCATGGCCATGCTGGTCGTTGATCGGCTTGAAGCGATCCAGGTCGATCAGGTAGACCGCATGGACACGGCGGGTGTCGCAGCGGGCCAGCAGCGGCTCGGCCACCGCCTGCAGGCCGCGGCGGTTGAGCAGGCCGGTCAGCGCGTCGGTCTGGGCGATGGTGGCCAGCAGGTCGCGTTCGCGCACCGCCAGCACACCGGCCAGGTGGCTGGCGCGGGTGCGTGACCCCAGCACCGCCATCCAGGTCATCAGCTCGACCAGCGTGCCGAACTGGAAGGCATGGCCGGTCCAGAAACCCATCGGCAGCAGGCCGCGCTGCAGCAACGTGAAGCACAGCGCGCAGGCGCCGAACACCGCCCAGCCCACCAGCAGGGTGCGCGCCACCCGGTCGCCGGCCTGGGCCAGGCGCCAGGCCATGGGCAGCGCCAGGATCAGCGGCGCCGGGCTCAGCACCACATTCGCCAGGTAGGCCGTGCGGTAGTCGATGCCACCCAGCGCGAACAGCACCAGCGCCGCCGCCAGCAGCAGCGCCAGGCCGCGCATGGTGCGGCTGAGCCAGGGCGAATGCCGGGCCAGGTCGAGCACCGCGTCCACGTACAGGAAGGCGCTGCCCAGGCCCAGCAGCGCGGCGAGCATCGTGATCTTGTCGCGCGCCCAGGCCACCTCGCCCCAGACATGCTGCATGCCCAGGCCTTCGTAACTGAAGAAGAAGAGGCCGGTGCCCAGCACGTTCAGCGCAAACCACAGGTGTGCCGGCTCGCGCAGTGCCCGACCGAGCGACAGGGCGTAGACCAGCAGGCAGAACAGTGAGCCACCCAGCCAGCCCTGCAGCAGCACGGCGCGGGATTCATCCATCCGGAAGGCCTCGGGCCGCACCAGCCGGATCGGCAGGATCATGCTGCCGGTGGTGCGCACCACGCCCAGCAGCTGGTAGGTCTGGCCTGCTTGCAGCTCCAGCGGCACGGCGAACGCCCGGCTGGCCACCGTGCGCTGGCTGAACGGGTGGGCATCGCCCAGGGTCCAGCGCTGCATGCGGCCACCCGGGCCCAGCAACTGCAGCTCGATGTGGTCGAGCGACGGGTAGTCGATCTCCAGCATCCAGTCGCCGCCGCTGCCGGCGGCCACCACCCAGTCCAGCCGCAGGGCCACGGCCTGCCGCTGCGGGCCCAGGTTGCCGGTGGTCGGCGGTGCGGCGCGCCAGCCGTCCAGGCCGGCGGGCAGGTTGGCGAGGTGGGTGCCGCCAGGCAGGCCGGTGCGCACGCGCAGCGCCTGCCACAGTTCCGCCGCCGACGTCTGCGGGCCCAGCACCAGGGCGGGCGCCGGATGGGCGTCGGGCGCCGCGGCCTGCACCGCGCACCATGGCAGCAGGACAGCCAGCAGCAGCGCCAGCAGCGCACGCCTGCCTGCGATCGGGCCCCACGGATGCCAGCGGATCATCCCGGGGACATCGGCCGCCACGCCGGCGGCTGAAGGGCTGCAGCGCTAGTAGATCAGCCGATCGGGCCGGATGTCACGCAGGATGGTGGTGGCGATCTCCTCGATCGACTTGTGCGTGCTGCTCAACCAGCTGACACCGCTGCGCCGCATCATCGCCTCGGCCTCGCGCACCTCGTAGCGGCAGTTCTCCAGCGCGGCGTACTTGCTGCCGGGGCGGCGCTCGTTGCGGATCTGGCTCAGGCGTTCCGGGTCGATCGTCAGGCCGAAGCACTTGCTCAGGTAGGGCGCCAGCGGCGTGGGCAGCTTGTGGCGCTCGAAGTCCTCGGGGATCAACGGATAGTTGGCGGCCTTGATGCCGTGCTGCATCGCCAGGTACAGGCTGGTGGGCGTCTTGCCGCTGCGGCTGACGCCCAGCAGGATCACGTCGGCGCTGGCCAGGTTGCGGGCCGACTGGCCATCGTCATGCGCCAGGCTGAAGTTGATCGCCTCGATGCGCTCGTTGTACTCGCTGCTCTTGGCCGCGTCGGAGAAGCGGCCCACCCGGTGGTTGCTCTTGACGCCGAACTCGGCCTCCAGCGGCACCACGAAGGCCTGCAGGATGTCGAGCACCATGCCCCGGCAGTCGGGCCCGGTGATGATCTGGCGCACCGCGTCGTCGACCAGGGTGATGAAGACGATCGGCCGCTTGCCCTCGGTGTCGGCCACCTGGTTGATCTCGGCCAGCACCTCGCGGGCCTTGTCGGGCGTCTCGATGAACGGCCGGCGCACATGGCGCGGCAAAGCCGGGAACTGCGCCAGGATGGAATTGCCGAAGGTTTCGGCGGTGATGCCGGTGCCATCCGAGACAAAGAACACGCTGCGGTTGGGCATGGTGGTGGGATGCTGTGCAGAGATGGGGGGGGCGACGGCCCATGATAGGCGGCATCGTCCTTAGAATGGACCGCTTCTTGCAAGCGCCGTGCCCTGCCGGCGCCTTGCCACCCGACACCTGCCGCACGCGCTCCCAACCCGCCATGTGCCCCGCCTGCCACGCCCCCGAGAGCCAGCGCTGTGCCGCTGCGGGCGCAGGCGTGTGGGCCGGCCCGGTGGATGGTGACAGCGCGACCGCCGCCCGCTTTTCCCACCATCCCGGAGTTTTCCCATGTCTTCCACCCATCTGGCGACCGCCCTGGTCCTCCCGTTCGAACACCTGAGAATGCATGACGTCGAGGTGGTTGGCGGCAAGAACGCCAGCCTCGGCGAGATGATCAGCCAGCTCGCCGCCACCGGCGTGCGCGTGCCCGGCGGCTTTGCCACCACCGCCCATGCCTTCCGCGAGTTCCTGAAGTTCGGCGGCCTCACCGAGAAGATCAACGCCCGGCTCGACGCGCTGGACACCGACGACGTCAACGCCCTGGCCAAGGCCGGCGCCGAGATCCGCCAGTGGGTGACCGACGCGCCGTTCCCGCCGGATTTCGAGGCGGCCGTGCGCGCATCGTTCGGCGAGCTGACCGCCGGCAACCCGGCGGCCAGCTTCGCGGTGCGCTCGTCGGCCACCGCCGAAGACCTGCCTGATGCATCGTTCGCCGGCCAGCAGGAGACCTTCCTGAACGTGCACGGCATCGACGACGTGCTGCACAAGATGAAGGAGGTCTTCGCCAGCCTCTACAACGACCGCGCCATCAGCTACCGGGTGCACAAGGGCTTTGCCCATGCCGACGTGGCGCTGTCGGCCGGCGTGCAGCGCATGGTGCGCAGCGATGTCGGCGCCGCCGGCGTGATGTTCACCATCGACACCGAGAGCGGCTTCGAGGATGTGGTGTTCATCACCGCCAGCTACGGCCTGGGCGAGACGGTGGTGCAGGGCGCCGTCAACCCCGACGAGTTCTATGTGCACAAGCCGGGCCTCAAGGCTGGCAAGCAGGCCATCATCCGCCGCAACCTGGGCAGCAAGCTGATCCGCATGGAGTTCGCGCCGACGGAAGAGCGCCTGGCCACCGGCAAGCTGGTGCGCACGGTGGACAACCCGCCCGAGCTGCGCAACCGCTATGCACTGAGCGATGCCGACGTGGCCGAACTGGCCCAGTACGCGCTGATCATCGAGCAGCACTACCAGCGGCCGATGGACATCGAATGGGGCAAGGACGGCGAGGACGGCAAGCTCTACATCCTGCAGGCCCGGCCCGAGACGGTGAAGAGCCAGTCCGCCGGCCAGACCGAGCACCGCTACAAGCTCAAGGGGCACAGCGCGGTGCTGGCCGAGGGCCGCGCCATCGGCCAGAAGATCGGCACCGGCCCGGTGCGCCTGGTCTCGCACATCAGCGAGATGGACAAGGTGCAGCCGGGTGACGTGCTGGTCACCGACATGACCGATCCCAACTGGGAGCCGGTGATGAAGAAGGCCAGCGCCATCGTCACCAACCGCGGCGGGCGCACCTGCCACGCGGCCATCATCGCCCGGGAGCTGGGCATCCCGGCGGTGGTGGGCTGCGGCGACGCCACCGAGCACCTGACCGACGGCCAGCTCGTCACCGTGGTCTGCAGCGAGGGCGACACCGGCTTCATCTACGACGGCCTGCTGGAGACTGAAGTCACCGAGGTCAAACGCGGCGAGCTGCCCTACTGCCCTGTGAAGATCATGATGAACGTGGGCAACCCCACGCTGGCCTTCGACTTTGCCCAGATCCCCAACAGCGGCGTGGGCCTGGCGCGGCTGGAATTCATCATCAACAACAACATCGGCGTGCATCCGAAGGCCATCCTCGACTATCCGAACATCGACCCGGATCTGAAGAAGGCGGTCGAATCGGTGGCGCGTGGCCATGCCAGCCCGCGGGCCTTCTACGTCGACAAGCTGGTCGAGGGCGTGGCCACCATCGCCGCGGCCTTCTGGCCCAAGTCGGTGATCGTGCGGCTGTCCGACTTCAAGAGCAACGAGTACAAGAAGCTGATCGGCGGCAGCCGCTACGAGCCCGACGAAGAGAACCCGATGCTGGGCTTCCGCGGTGCCAGCCGCTACATCAGCGGCGGCTTCGCCGATGCCTTCGCGATGGAATGCGAGGCCATCAAGCGGGTGCGCAACGACATGGGCCTGACCAACGTCGAGATCATGGTGCCCTTCGTGCGCACCGTCAGCCAGGCCGAGAAGGTGGTGGGCCTGCTGGCCGACCGCGGTCTGGCGCGTGGACAGAACGGCCTGCGGGTGATCATGATGTGCGAGGTGCCCAGCAACGCGATCCTGGCCGACCAGTTCCTGGCCCACTTCGACGGCATGAGCATCGGCTCGAACGACCTGACCCAGCTCACCCTGGGCCTGGACCGGGATTCGGGGCTGGAGCTGCTGGCGGCCGACTTCGACGAGCGTGATCCGGCTGTCAAGGCGCTGATCAGCCGGGCGATCGCCGCCTGCCGTGCGCATGGCAAGTACATCGGCATCTGCGGCCAGGGCCCCAGCGACCACCCCGACTTCGCCGACTGGCTGGCGCAGGAGGGCATCGTCTCGATCTCGCTGAACCCGGATTCGGTCGTCGACACCTGGACCCGCCTGGCCGCGCGCTGACGCCGCCTCCGTCGATGCCCCGGCCAGGCTGAACCGCCATGTCCAGCCTGCGCCCCGGCAGCGCCGAGTCCACCCGCCGCTTCGCCGGCAAGCTGCACCGCCGCTACGGGCTGTTCACCGCGGCGGTGGTGCTGTTCGTGGTGCTGCTGGCGGTGCTGGAACGGCATGGCTGGTCACGCGGCTGGATCGGCGGCAGCTTCCTCATCGGCACGGTGCTGGTCTACGCCGGCATCGGCCTGGCCAGCCGCACCACCGACGAGGCCGAGTACTACGTGGCCGGCCGCCGTGTGCCGGCCATGTACAACGGCATGGCCACCGCGGCCGACTGGATGTCGGCCGCCAGCTTCATCGGCACGGCCGGCGTGCTCTACCTGCAAGGCTTCGACGGCCTGGCCTACATCCTGGGCTGGACCGGTGGCTACTGCCTGGTGGCGATCCTGCTGGCACCGTATCTGCGGCGCTTTGGCCAGTTCACCATCCCCGATTTCCTGGGGGCGCGCTACGGCGGCCAGGCGGTGCGGTTGATCGCCGTGGCGGCCACCGTGCTGGTGAGCTTCGTCTACGTGGTGGTGCAGGTCTATGGCGTCGGCCTGGTCACCTCGCACCTCACCGGCTTCTCGTTCGAGATCGGCGTCTTCGTCGGCCTGGGCGGCGTGCTGGTGTGCAGCTTCCTGGGCGGCATGCGCGCCGTCACCTGGACCCAGGTGGCGCAGTACATCGTGCTGATCATCGCGTACACCGTGCCGGTGCTGTGGCTCAGCCACAACCAGACCGGCTCGTGGCTGCCGGTGTTCACCTACAACCAGCAGCTGAAGGTGGTCAGCGAACGCGAGGCCCAGCTGCTGGCCGACCCGGCCGAGATCGAGGTCCGCCGCCTCCTGACCGAACGTGCCGAGGAGGCCCAGCGCAAGCTGCGCGACGTGCCCGCGGCCATGGCCAGCGATGCCGAGCTGCTGGGCCGCGAGATCGAGCGCATGCATGCCGAGAACGCGCCGCTGGCCCAGATCCAGCAGGCCGAGCGCCGCCTGGAGCGCATGCCGCGCAGCGAGCCCGAGGCCCGCGCCGCCTACCAGCGCGAGCGCGACCAGGCCCTGGCCCAGGCCCAGCCCCTGGCCGGACTGGCACCGCAGGCTGGCCAGGTGGAGGCCGCCGGGCCGGCCGGCACCCAGGCGCGGGCCAATTTCCTGGCGCTGGTCTTCTGCCTGATGCTGGGCACGGCGGCGCTGCCGCACGTGCTGACGCGCTACTACACCACGCCGTCGGTGTCGCAGACGCGGCGCTCGGTCGGCTGGTCGCTGAGCTTCATCGTGCTGCTCTACCTCAGCGCGCCGGCGCTGGCGGTGCTGGTCAAGTACCAGGTGTTCACCGAGCTGGTGGGCACCAGCTTCGGCAGCCTGCCGGAATGGATCCGCCGCTGGAGCAAGCTCGATCCGTCGCTGGTGTCGGTGCAGGACATCAACGGCGACGGCTTCCTGCAGTTCGCCGAGCTGCGCCTGGGCGCCGACATGATCGTGCTGGCCGCGCCCGAGCTGGGCGGCCTGCCGCTGGTCGTCACCTACCTGGTGGCCGCCGGCGGATTGGCGGCGGCGCTGTCCACCGCCGACGGCCTGTTGCTGACCATCAGCAACGCGCTGTCGCACGACTTCTTCTTCCGCATCGTGCGGCCCAACGCCTCGGCCATCAAGCGGGTGATGTTCAGCAAGCTGATGGTGCTGGTCACCGCGGTGCTGGCGGCCTGGGTGGCCTCGCTGCGCATCACCGCCATCCTGCCGTTCGTCTCGGCTGCGTTCTCGCTGGCCGCGGCCACCTTCTTCCCGGCGCTGGTGATGGGCATCTTCTGGAAGCGCGCCAACCGCGCCGGCGCGGTGGCCGGCATGCTGGCTGGCGCCGGCCTGTGCCTCTGGTACATGGCCCGCAACCTGGCCGGGCCGCGGGCCTTCTTCGGGCTGGGCGAGCCCGGGGCCGACCTGCGCTGGTTCGGCATCGACCCGGTGGCCGCCGGCGTCTTCGGCGTGCCGCTGGGCTGCGTGGTGCTGCTGGTGGTCAGCCTGATCACACCCGCGCCGGGGCCGGCCGAGCAGGCGATGGCCGAGCGGCTGCGCCAGCCCGAGCCCTGGCCGGCCGAGCATCCACGCTCCGGCCCGCCATCCGCGCTATAATCGCGGGCTTTCCCTCTGCTGGGCCACCGGATGACGCTGGTGGAACGGCGCTTGCTGCACCGCCTGCATGTCGCTGGGCGGGCAGCTTCCGGGCCTGAACAAGGCACGGAAACCACAAGGAGTGTCCATGCGTCACTATGAGATCGTGCTCCTGATCCACCCGGATCAGAGCGAGCAGGTTCCGGCCATGCTGGAACGTTACAAGGGCATCGTCACCGCCGCCGCCGGCAAGGTGCACCGTGTCGAAGACTGGGGCCGCCGTCAGCTGGCCTACCAGATCCAGAAGCTTGGCAAGGCGCACTACGTGTGCCTGAACATCGAGTGCAGCAAGGACACCCTGGCTGAAATCGAGACCGGCTTCCGTTTCAACGACGCCGTGCTGCGCCACCTGACGGTGGTGAAGGCCAAGGCCGAGACCAGCCCGTCGGTCATGATGAAGGCGGTCGAGAAGGAAGAAGCCCGCAAGGCCCCCGCACCGGAGGCCAGCGCCTGATTGGAACGGCCCTGCCGCACCGCAGCCGGCACTGCCGATGAACCGTCTGGTTCTGTCGGCACAGCTGGTCGAGCGGGGCGCCGTGCGCTACACGCCCGCCGGTCTTCCGGCCATCGACTGCAAGCTGCAGCACAGCAGCACGGTCACCGAAGACGGGCAGCCACGCCAGGTCTCGCTGGAGATCAAGGCCCTGGCCATCGGCGCGTTGTCACGGCCCCTGGGTGCACTGGCCCTCGGATCCACCGGCCTGTTCGGCGGCTTCCTGGGCATGGCACGCAACGGCCGCGGCATGCTGTTCCACATCACCGAGCTGACACCCGATCCCCCTGATTCAACGCCGGGCACCGATCGCCCGGCACCCATCTGAAAGAGGTGCACCATGCCCCCGCCCCGTGGTAAAGGTAAGTTCTCCAAGGACCGCAAGCCCAAGCGCAACACGCAATCGCTGCTGTTCAAGCGCAAGCGCTTCTGCCGTTTCACCGTCGCCAACGTCGAAGAGATCGACTACAAGGATGTGGACACCCTGCGTGACTTCATCGGCGAGAACGGCAAGATCACGCCCGCCCGCCTGACCGGCACGCGTGCCTTCTACCAACGCCAGCTGACCGTCGCCATCAAGCGCGCGCGCTTCCTGGCGCTGGTGCCGTACAGCGACCAGCACCGCGTCTGAAGGAGCACACACCATGCAAGTGATCCTGCTCGAAAAAGTGGCCAACCTGGGCAACCTGGGTGATGTGGTCAAGGTGAAGGACGGCTACGCCCGCAACTTCCTGATCCCCACCAAGCAAGCCCGCCGCGCCACCACCACCGCCATCGCGGAATTCGAAGCCCGCCGTGCGGAGCTGGAGAAGACCGCCGCCGAGAAGCTGGCCGCCGCGCAAGCCGTCGGCGAGAAGCTGGGCGGCAAGACCGTCACCATCGCCCAGAAGGCCGGTGTGGACGGCCGCCTGTTCGGCTCGGTGACCAATGCCGACGTGGCTGACAGCCTGAAGAAGATGGGCTTCGACGTGGCCAAGGCCCAGGTGCGCATGCCCAACGGCCCGCTGAAGGCCCTGGGCGAGTTCCCGGTGTCGGTGGCGGTGCACAGCGACGTGGTCGTCGAAGTGGCCGTGCACGTGGTCGCTGCGGCCGACTGAGTCTGCTGCGCCTGCGCAAACAAAGGCCGGCTTGCAGCCGGCCTTTTTCATGGGGCGCAGTTGCCTGGCACCCACCGCCTCGCAGAGCTCGGCCGCTTCGCCAGGCGCAGCCAGTCGTCAGGACTGTCTGCGTCCGGGCTCAGCCCATCGGCAAGCCGGTGGGCCGCACCCAGCCCATGGCCCAGCTCAGCAGGATGAACAGGAACAGCGCGATCGACAGTCCCACCCGCACCGCCAGCGCGCGCGCCATGCGGCCATCGCGGGAACTGCTGCTGCCACCCTTGCGCAGCATGAACAATCCGGCACCGGCCAACGAGGCCAGCACCAGCACCAGGGCAATGACGATCACGGTTTTCATCGGCGCGGATTATCCCGGCAGGGCGGCGGCATGCTGAGCCGCGGGCCTTCGGCGCCGTCCGGGCGCCGCCGCGTGGTGGTGCTGGTGGCCGCCGCACTGGCGGTGGCCGTCACTGCCCGCCTGGGCTGGTGGCAGCTCGACCGCGCGCAGCAGAAGCTGGACCTGCAGGCCCGCATCACCGCCCGCGGCAGCCTGCCGCCGCTGCCGCAGGCTGACCTGCCGCGCAACGAGGCCGCTGCCGCTGCCCAGCACTACCGCCCGGTGCAGCTGCGCGGCCGCTGGCTGCATGAGCGCACCGTGTACCTGGACAACCGGCAGATGAACGCCCGCCAGGGCTTCTTCGTCGTGACACCGCTGCTGCTGGCCGATGGCGGCCGGCCTGGCGATGCGGTGCTGGTGCAGCGCGGCTGGATGCCGCGCGACTTCACCGACCGCAGCCGCCTGCAGCCGCTGCCGGCCCAGCCGGGCGAGGTGCTGGTGACCGGCCGGCTGGCCCCGCCACCGTCCAGGCTGTTGGCCATGGCAGAGGCCGAGCAGGGGCCGATCCGGCAGAATCTGGACGTGTCGGCATTTGCTGCGGAAACCGGGCTGGCCCTGCGGCCGCTGTCGGTGCAGCAGACGCAGCCGGTGCAGCCGGTCCCGGCTGAGGGTCTGCCCAGCACAACCTGGCCCGAGGATGGCCTGTTGCGCAGCTGGCCGGCGGTGGCTGTCGACGTCGGCAAGCACCACGGCTATGCCTTCCAGTGGTTTTCGCTCAGCGCGTTGCTCGTCGGCCTCACGCTGTGGTTCCAGATCCTCCGACCGCGTTGGCGCGCTGGCGCCCGCGGTGCCGCGCCTTCCGAGCCTGCTGCATGAACGAACCTTCCGAGCCCCTGGGCCTGACCGTGCACTCGATGCCGACCCCCGTGGACGCGATGACACGGCAACGGACGAGCGGCCGCCTCAAGATGCTGCTGATCGTGGCGGCCTGTGCCGCGCCGATGATCGCCAGCTACACGCTGTACTACGTCGTGCGGCCCACCGGCGGTGCGACCGCCTACAGCGACCTGATCCAGCCCACCGTGCCGATGCCCGCGGTGCCGGCACAGCCGCTGGCTGGCGGCGCACCGCAGGTGCTGCGCGGGTTGGCCGGCCAGTGGCTGCTGGTGGTCGTCGACAGCGGCGCCTGTGCCGAGGCTTGCGAGCAGCGGCTGTACATGCAGCGGCAGTTGCGCGAGATGAACGGCCGCGACCGCGACCGCATCGACAAGCTGTGGCTGGTCATCGACGACGCACCGGTGAAGCCGGCGCTGCAGCAGGCGCTGGCGGCCACGCCGGGCATGCACATGCTGCGCGTGCCGCGCGCCACGGTGGCGGCCTGGCTGAAGCCGGCGCCGGGCCAGGCGCTGGAAGACCACCTCTACATCGTCGACCCGCTGGGCGAGTGGATGATGCGGGCGCCTGCGAATGCCGATCCGTCCAAGCTCAAGCGTGACATCACCCGCCTGCTGCGGGCCTCGGGCGGCTGGGACCAGGCCGGCCGCCAGGCGCTGATCGACGATCCGCTGTCGGCGCAGACCCCAACGCCGGCGCCCGCATCGGCCCCCCGGCCCTGAGACCCGCGCCATGGATGCTGCCCACGCCCTGATCGACTGGAGCCCGCTGCTGCGCCTGCTGGGCCTGGCTGCGGTGATCGCGCTGCTGCCACTGTCCTGGTGGTGGCTGCGCCAGCGCGGTGCGCCGCTGCCGCGCAAGCTGGCCGCGCTGACCGCGCTGATCCTGTTCCTCACCGTCGACCTGATCGCAGTCGGCGCCTTCACCCGGCTCACCGACTCCGGCCTGGGCTGCCCCGACTGGCCCGGCTGCTACGGCGAACTGAGTCCCTGGGGCGCCAAGGCCGAGATCAGCGCCGCCCAGGCCGCCCAGCCCACCGGGCCGGTGACCCACGGCAAGGCCTGGATCGAGATGCTGCACCGCTACCTGGCGATGGCGGTGGGCGCGTTGATCCTGGTGGCTGCCGCCATGGCCTGGCGTGCCCGCGACCAGCTGCCGCACTCGCCATGGTGGGCCACGGCCACGCTGTTCTGGGTGCTGGTGCAGGGGGCGTTCGGCAAGTACACCGTCACGCTGAAGCTCTATCCGGCGGTCGTCACGCTGCACCTGCTGGGCGCGCAGCTGCTGCTGGCCCTGCTCGTGCTGCAGCATGAGTCCTTCCGCGCCCGCCCGCTGGCGGTGGCGCGGCAGCGGCTGGCACCGGCCTGGGTGGCGGTGGTTCTGGCGCTGGTGGTCATGCAGATCGCCCTGGGCGGCTGGGTCAGCACCAACTACGCGGTGCTGGCCTGCCAGGGCTTCCCCACCTGCAACGGCCAGTGGTGGCCGCAGATGGACGCCGCCCACGGCTTCACCCTGCTGCGCCATCTGGGCCAGACGGGGCAGGGCGGCGCGCTGCCGTTCGATGCGCTGGTGGCCATCCACATGGCGCACCGGCTGTTCGCGGTGGTGCTGGTGCTGGCCCTCGTGGCGCTGGCGGTGGCGTTGCGCCGCAGCGGCGATGCCGTCGGCCGCCGCTATGCGCTGGCGCTGGGCGGCCTGCTGCTGTGGCAGCTGGCCAGCGGGCTGTCGAACGTGGTGCTGGGCTGGCCGATTGCCGCGGCGCTGGCCCACAGCGTCGGCGCGGCCGGCCTGGTGGCGGTGCTGACCTCGCTGTGGGCGCGGCTGCGGCAGGCGCAGAGCGTGACGGCCTTGGCACCGGCGGTCGCCCGCCGGCCCGCGGGCGGTGGTGCGGTTGGCGCCCGCCAGCCGCGGGCCTCCTAGAATCCGCGGTTCTGCCGATGACTGCCTCCGTCCTATCTCCCAGCCCCGCGGCCAGCCGCGTGCGGCAATACCTGGCGCTGACCAAGCCCCGGGTGGTGCAACTGATCGTCTTCTGCGCGGTCATCGGCATGCTGCTGGCCGAGCCCGGCTGGCCCAGCCTGCAGCTGGCGCTGCCGGCCACCGTCGGCATCTGGCTGGTGGCCAGCGCCGCGGCGGCCTTCAACTGCCTGGTCGAGCAGGCCATCGACAGCAAGATGGCCCGCACCGCGTGGCGCCCCACCGCCAAGGGTGAGCTCAGCACCGCCCAGGCCCTGCTGTTCTCGGCCGTGCTGTGCAGCCTGGGCAGTGCGCTGCTGTACTGGTGGGTGAACCCGCTGACGATGTGGCTGACCTTCGCCACCTTCGTCGGCTATGCGGTGGTCTACACCGTGGTGCTCAAGCCGATGACGCCGCAGAACATCGTCATCGGCGGCGCTTCGGGCGCCATGCCGCCGCTGCTGGGCTGGGCCGCCATGCGCAACGATGTCGGCCCCGAGGCGCTGGCGCTGGTGCTGATCATCTTCCTGTGGACGCCGCCGCACTTCTGGGCGCTGGCGCTGTACCGGGTGGAAGACTACCGCCGCTCCGGCCTTCCGATGCTGCCGGTCACCCATGGCAGCGACTTCACACGCCTGAACGTGCTGCTCTACACCCTGGTGCTGTTCGCCGCCACGCTGCTGCCCTTCATCATCGGCATGAGCGGCTGGCTGTACCTGGCCGCCGCGGTGGTGCTGGGGGTGTGGTTCATCGTCTACGGCTGGATGCTGTGGCGCAACTACAGCGACGCGCTGGCGCGCAAGACCTTCCGCTTCTCGATCTGGCACCTGTCGCTGCTGTTCGCGGCGCTGCTGATCGACCACTACACCCTGCCATGGCTCTGACCCCGATCCCCGCGCGCCGCGCGCTGTTGCTGGCCGCGGCTGCTGCGCTGGCTGGTTGCGACGGCGTCCTGCCCGGCGGCAGCAAGCCTGCCTTCAAGGCCATCGACATCACCGGCGCCGAGTACGCCCGCAGCCTGACGCTGAGCGATCCCGACGGCCAGCCCCGCAGCCTGTCCGACTACAAGGGCAAGGTGGTGGTGGTGTTCTTCGGCTACACCCAATGCCCCGATGTCTGCCCCACCACCATGGCCGAGCTGGCCGAGGTCAAGCGCAGCCTGGGACCGGCCGGCGCCAAGGTGCAGGGCATCTTCGTCACCGTCGACCCGGTGCGCGACACGGCCGAACTGTTGAAGGCCTACGCCGCCAACTTCGGCCCCGACATCGTCGGATTGCGTGGCACGCCGGAGCAGACACAAGCCGCGGCCAAGGAGTTCAAGGTGTTCTACAACAAGGTGCCGGGCAAGACCGACACCAGCTACACCGTGGACCACACCGCCGGCTCGTACATCTTCGATGCCACCGGCCGGGTGCGGTTGTTCACCCGCTACGGCAGTGGCGCCCAGGCGCTGGCCGACGACCTGAAGCTGCTGCTGGCTGAGGCAGGCTGATCAGGCCGCTTCCATCGCCTTGCGCATCTTCTTCATCGCCGCCACCTCGATCTGGCGGATGCGCTCGGCGCTGACGCCGTATTCGGCTGCCAGATCGTGCAGCGTCATGCCGCCCGAGCTGTCGTCGTTGACCTTCAGCCAGCGCTCCTCGACGATGCGGCGGCTGCGGTCGTCCAGCACCGCCAGCGCGCGCACCAGACCGTCGCTGGACAGGGCATCACGCCGGCGGGCTTCCAGCACGCGGGTGGGCTCGCTGCTGTCGTCGGCCAGGTAGGCGATCGGGGCGTAGCTCTCCTCGCCGTCGTCGGTCTGCGGCTCAAGCGCCACATCACCGCCCGACAGGCGGGTTTCCATCTCGATCACCTCGGACGGCTTGACGTTCAGCGCGCGGGCCACGCTGTCGATCTCGGCGGCCGACAGGTTGTTGCGGTGGGCGTTGGCGTCGCTGGCGTCGCTCTTCAGGCCTTGCTTCATCGAGCGCAGGTTGAAGAACAGCTTGCGCTGGGCCTTGGTCGTGGCCAGCTTGACCATGCGCCAGTTCTTCAGGATGTACTCGTGGATCTCGGCCTTGATCCAGTGCAGCGCGTAGCTGACCAGACGCACGCCGGCCTCGGGGTCGAAGCGCTTGACGGCCTTCATCAGTCCGACGTTGCCTTCCTGGATCAGGTCACCGTGCGGCAGGCCGTAGCCCAGGTACTGGCGCGACACCGACACCACCAGGCGCAGGTGCGACAGCACCAGCCGGCCGGCGGATTCGACATCGGCGTCATCCCGCAGGCGGCGGGCGAAGCGGGTTTCCTCTTCCTGCGTCAGCATCGGCAGCCGGTTCACGGCCGAGATGTAGGCATCCAGGTTGCCGAGAGACGGCACCAGGGCCCACGGATCGCGGACAGACAGGGCAGTGTTGGCGGTGGAGGACAGGTTCATGGGTACCTCTGACAGGGTCCGGAGGACTTGGTTGCAGGAATATTAGCACTCCTGGTCGGTGAGTGCTAAATGCGTTCCAGGTGGCCTCTCCCCTTGGTGGGCCCACCTCGGCACCCACCCCGGAGGGAGTGTCAGGACCGGGGCCGGTTCGCAGAATGGCTTCCAACCCGGCAGGCAACAGGCCCCGGGTTGATCCACCAACCACCCCAGGAGCCCACCATGATCCGTTCCCTGATCACCGCCATCGTCACCACCCTGGCCCTGCTGGCCGGCCAGGGCGCCGCCGCGGCCGACGTCAACCAGGCCAGCGCGGCCGAGCTGGAAGCCGTCAAGGGCATCGGCCCGGCGCTGTCGGGCAAGATCCTCACCGCCCGCCAGCAGGGCAGCTTCAAGAGCTGGCAGGACCTGGTCGAGCGGGTGTCGGGCATGGGCCCGGGCAATGCGGCCCGGCTGTCGCAGAACGGGCTGACGGTGGCCGGTGCCGCCTACGCCCCGGTGGCTGCCGCTGCCAAGCCGGTGCGCGAGGCGGCGCCGAAGAAGCCGGCCAAGGATGCACCGACGGCCAAGGCGCAGTCCTGAACCTACCCACGGCCTCGCAGAGCTCGGCCGCTTCGCCAGGCACAAACCCTCCTCAGGAGGCTTTGTGTCCGGGCTCAGCCATACCGGCTGTCGATGCCTTCGAGCAGCTCGTCGAGCATGCCCAGGAAGCTGCCCAGGTTCAGCGGCTTGGTCATGTAGCGGCGGGCGCCGCTGGCCAGCGCCTCCTCGATGCGCGCCGGCGTGGCGTCTGCCGACACCACCACCACCGGGATGCTGGCGCAGTCCGGGTCGCGCTGCAGCTCGCGCAGCAGTTCCAGCCCGTCCACGTCGGGCAGGTTCATGTCCAGCAGCACCAGGTCGGGCCGGCGGCTGCGCACCGCGGTCAGGCCGTCCAGCCCCAGTGTCGAGACGCTCATGGCGATCTGCGGGCGCTGCGCCAGGATGCCGCGCATCACCTCGACATTGGTCTCGTTGTCCTCGATGTAGTGCACACGGCGTCGCCGGTAGGGCACGTCCAGCAGGTCGGGCGCGGGCGCCGCGGCGTCGGGGCCGGCGTCGGCCGGCGCCACCGGCAGCGTCAGCACGAAGGTGGCGCCCTGGCCCTCGGTGCGCTCGGCCTCCAGGCTGCCGCCCATCAGCTCGGCCAGCCGGCGGCTGATCACCAGGCCGATGCCGGTGCCTTCGATGTCGCCCTGCTCGCGCCCCAGCCGGTTGAACGGCTGGAACAGGCTGGCCATCTGCGCATCGGTCAGTCCCAGGCCGGTGTCCAGCACCCGCAGCGCCACCGTGCCGTCGGCCTGGCGCTGGCTGTGCACCACCACCTGGCCGCCCGGCACGTTGTACTTCACCGCGTTCGACAGCAAGTTGGTCAGCACCTGCTTGAGCCGGGTTTCGTCGCCCAGCACCTGCAGCCGGTCGTCGGGCACCAGCACCTGCATGCCGATGTCGCGCCGCGCCGCTGCCGGCTCCATCATGCCCACGCACTGCTGCACCAGCGCCCGCAGCGGCACCGGCGCCAACGTCATGCGCAGCATGCCGGCGTCGATGCGCGACAGGTCCAGCGTGTCGTTGATCATCTCCAGCAGGTGCCAGCCGGCCTGCAGGATCTGGCCGGCCCAGGCATGCTGGTGTGGCGCCAGCGCCGGCCGGGTGTCCAGATCGAGCAGCTGGGCAAAGCCCAGCATGGCGTTCAGCGGCGTGCGCAGCTCGTGGCTCATGCGCGAGAGGAACTCGTTCTTCGCCAGGTTGGCCGATTCGGCCGCCTGCCGGCCGCGCTCGGCATCCTGGCGGCGCAACTGCTCGGTGATGTCCTCGACCACGGCCACCAGGCGCTGCGGCAACCCGTCGGGGCCGCGCAGCACGCTCCAGTTCATGCGCACCGACAGCGTCTGGCCGTCGCGGTGCACCAGGCGCGAATTGCGCTCGAACTCCTGCAGCTCGCCGGCCAGCAGCCGGGCCAGGCCGTCGGCGTCCTCGGCGCGCTCATCAGGGTGGGTCAGCTCGGCCAGGCTGCGCTCGGACAGCGCCTGGCCGCGGTAGCCCAGCATCTCGCGCAGCCGCGGGTTTGCGTCGCGCAGGCGGCCCTCCAGGTCGGCGTAGACGATGCCGATCGGTGCATGGTCGAAGATGTTGCGGAAGCGCTCCTCGCTGGCGCGCAGCGCCGACTCGGCCTGCTGCCGCTCGGCGGCCTCGCGTCGCAGGTCGGCGGTGCGCTCGTCCACCGCGTCCTCGATGCGCCGGGTGCGGCCGGTGACCGTCAGCAGCAACGCCGCCAGCATGGTCATCGACAGCAACCCGACGGTGGAGAACAGCCAGGCATTGCTGTGGCCGGCATCGGGGACGGTGCCGGTCTCGGCGCTGATGCGCAGCAGCCAGCGCTGGCCACCCAGCGCGATGGTGGTCTCGCGCTGCAGCGGCAGCGGGGCGGCGGTCTCGCAGCCGGTGTCGCCGGCCAGATGCGGCCGCGCAGCGGCCGGGTTGGTGTCGAACAGGCACCAGCGCAGGTAGGGCAGGGCCTGCTGCATGCCGGCTTCGACCGAGCGCTGCATGCGCATGGTGACGAAGGCCACGCCCGTCAGTGCGGCGCGGCGTTCCGCTGCGGTGGCTGTCGGTGGCAGGACGGTGCCGTAGAGCGCCCGGTACAGCACCACACCCGTCTGCTGACCGGGCTCCTGGGTCAGCAGGAAGCCGCTGGTGGCCGCCGGCGCATCGCTGGCCGCGGCGCGCAGGATGGCCTCGCGGGCCGCGGGGATAGACAGTGCATTGACGCCCAGCGCCGCGGCATTGCTGGCCAGCGGCTCGATCATGCGGATGGCCACCACGTCCGGGTCGGCCGGATCGGCGGTGTCGCGGGCCGCCACGCTGGAGGCCTGGCCCGGTGCCGCCGCCGCCGGCGACAGGCGGTCGAACACCTGGTAGGGCCGGCCCAGCTGGCGGCTCACCTGGGCTTCAAACGCCGCCAGGTCCTGCCGCGGCACCCGCTGGCTGATGCCCAGGGCCTGCAGCTGGATCGGCAGCGCCAGCCAGGGCTCGGCGGCCCGCCGCAGTTCCTGCGGGCTGACATCGTCGGAACCGACCATCAGCCCGCGCAGGGCCTCCAGTGCCAGGCTGGCGTGGCGCAACTGGGCCTCGATGGCGGCGGCGACGGCGGCGGCATCCCGCTCGAACACGCTCTGGCTGCGCTGCTGGTCCCAGCGCATCACCAGCACCGTGGCCACCGCCAGCAGCCCGGTGGCCGCCAGCAGCGGCAGCGCCACCGTCAGCCGGCGGCCGACCCAGTCTGCCGCCGGCCGGCCGATCAGCGTGAGCGTGATCGGCGCGCCGATCAGCACGCCCAGGGTGTCGCCCACCCACCAGGTCCACCAGGTGAACGGCAGGGCCGACACCGGCACCGTGCCCAGGGCCACCAGCACCGGCACCGACAGGCTGGCGTTGATCAGGCAGGCCAGCGAGGCGCCGAACAGGCAGAACTGCGCCACATCGCGCGGCTCGGCCAGCCGCAGCGGCCCGGGCATGCGCCAGCGCACCAGCGCTGCGCCGACGGCGGCCTGCAGCGTTGCCCCCACGGCGCTGACGGTCGCGGCAGCCAGCGCCGGCAGGCTGGACAAGGCGGCCGCATCGCCCAGCGGCAGGTTGACGAGGAAGGCGCCGACCAGCACGCCCAGCAGCGCCGGCCGGCCGTACACCAGTGCCGCCGCCAGTGCGATGCCGGCGCCGGGATACAGCGGCGTGGCGCTGCTGGGCCCGACCGCCAGCAGCAGCGCCAGCTTGCCGGCCAGCACATAGGCCAGCGCCGTCATCAGCGTCGGCGTGCGGGAGGTGGGTGTGGTGAGGTCGGTCACGGCAGGGATGCCACGCGGGCCGACGGCGCCCAGGCCCTGGAATTGTGCTGCAGCCGCCGCCTGCTCAGGCGGGCGCGTCCGGGCGGCGCGCCAGCAGGCTGGCCGACGCGGCCTCGCAACCGGCGGCCACCCGCAGCAGCGCGGCATCGCCCTGCGGCCTGCCGATCAGCTGCAGGCCGGCGGGCCAGCGGCCGTTGGCATGGAATCCGGCCGGCACGCTGATGGCCGGCGCGCCGGCGAAGGTGGCGTACAGCGTCACCTCCATCCAGCGGTGGTAGGTGTCCATGGTGCGGCCGGCGATGCTGCGCGGCCAGCGCTGGCCGATGGGGAAGGGCCACACCTGGGTGGCCGGCAGGGCCAGCACGTCGAAGCGCTGGAACAGGCCCAGCAGGTGCTGGTGGAAGGCGGTGCGCACCTCGCTGGCGGCCATGAAGTCCAGGAAACCCAGCGTGGTGGACTGGCGGTGCTCCCACAGCGCCTCGGTCTTGATGTGGGCGCGGGCGCCGGGCTGCTTGAGCAGTGCCGCCACCTTGGGGCCGACCAGGGCGCGGCGCCAGACCAGCCAGGCCTGCCACAGTGCGTCGGCCGAGAAGCCCAGCGGCGTGGGCTCGACGATGGCGCCCTGCGCAGCCATGCGGGCCAGGGCTTCTTCGCACACCGGCAGCAGGCCGTCGTCCATCGCCAGATGGCCCTGCAGATCGCCCAGCCAGCCCACGCGCAGGCCGCTCAAGGCTTCCAGCGCGGCCTGGCCCTGCGGCACGGTGAAGGTCTGCGGCCCCTCGGCAATGGCCAGCGGCGTGCGCGGGTCGGCGCCGGCCTGGGTGGACAACAGCGCCGCCAGGTCGGCCACGGTGCGGGCCATCGGGCCTTCGGTGCCCAGCTGGGCCACCCAGGTGTCGGCCGCCGGCCAGAACGGCACCCGGCCCTGGCTGGGCCGCAGACCGAAGATGTTCGCCCAGGCCGCCGGGTTGCGCAGCGAGCCCATGAAGTCCGACCCGTCGGCCACCGGCAGCAGGCGCTGGGCCAAGGCCACCGCCGCGCCGCCGCTGCTGCCGCCGGCCGTCACCGCGGCATCCCAGGCATTGGGCGTGGCGCCGAACAGGTCGTTGAAGGTGTGCGAGCCCAGGCCGAACTCGGGCATGTTGGTCTTGCCGACGACGATGCAGCCGGCCGCCTTCATGCGCGCGGTCATCAGGCTGTCCTGCGTCGGCATCACGTCCTTCAGCAGGCTGCAGCCCAGCGTGCTGGGAAAACCCAGCGCATGGCCGGTGTCCTTGATGGCCTGCGGCAGGCCGTGCATCCAGCCGCGGCTGCGGCCCTGGGCCAGCTCGGCATCGCAGGCGTCGGCCTGGGCCAGCAGGCTGTCGTCGGGCGCCAGGTTGACGATCGCGTTGAGCGCCGGGTTCAGCCGGTGGATGCGGTCGAGGTAGGCCGCCATCACGCTGCGGCAGGACACCTCTCTGGCGTGGATGGCGCGCGACAGGGCCAGCGCGTCGAGATCGGTGATCGTGGGGTCGGCGCGCATCGGAGCTCCTGGGGCAGGGTGGGGTCAGCGCCGGGCGGCGAACCAGGCCTGGGCGTCGGCGGTGTCCTGGGCGATGCCGGCCTGCAGTTCATCGAGCGAGGCGTACTTGCGCTCGTCATGCAGCTTGTGCAGCAGGCGCACGCTGATCAGCCGGCCGTAGGCGCCTTCGGGTGCCAGCCCGGCGGGCCAGTCCAGGCAGTGGGTTTCCAGCAGCACGCGGCCGGCGTCCTCCACCGTGGGCCGCACGCCCAGGCTGGCCACGCCGGGCAGCGGGCGGTCGCCCAGGCCCAGCACCTCGACCACGAAGATGCCCATCGCCGCCGGCTTGGCATGGCCGAAGCGCAGGTTCAGCGTGCGGAAACCCAGCGTGCGGCCCAGCTTGCGGCCGTGCACCACATGGCCGCTGATGGCATAGGGCCGGCCGAGCAGCGCGGCGGCGCGGGGCATGTCGCCGGCGGCCAGCGCCTCGCGCACGGCCGAGCTCGAGACGCGCAGGCCATGCACCTCGTAGCTGAGCATGCGGGCCACGTCGAAGCCGTGGGCATCGCCGGCGGCATCGAGCATGGCGTAGTCGCCGGCGCGGCGGGCACCGAAGCGGAAGTCGTCGCCCACGAGCACGTAGCGGGCGCGCAGGCTGCGCAGCAGCACCTGGTGAATGAAGTCGTCGGGGCTCAGCGCGGCCAGCCGGGCGTCGAAGCGCAGCACCACCGCCTGCTGCACGCCGCAGCGCTGCAGCTCGCTGAGCTTGTCGCGCAGCGTGGCAATGCGCGCCGGTGCCTGGGCCGGCTGGCCGGCCAGGCGGGCGAAATAGTCGCGCGGATGGGGCTCGAAGGTCAGCACGCAGCTGGGCACGCCGCGGTGGCGCGCCTCGCTGTTGAGCAGCGCCAGCATGGCCTGGTGACCACGGTGCACGCCGTCGAAATTGCCGATGGTCACGGCACAGCCGGCCGCCGCCGCGCTGCCGCCGTGCATGGCAGCCGCCCCCTCCAGACCTCTGAATACCCGCATCACCCGATTATCGCGATGCCGCGGCAGGCCTGGCGGCGCTCCGGTGCATCCGGCCCGGCCCGGGCTGCGTATGAGGTTGGCAGAACCTGTTGAGATCCTGCGCGCCATGGCCACCGACCCTTCAACGCCCCACGCTTCTGCCGGCCCCGGCCGCCACGTTGCCACCATGCGCTGGCTGGCCACCCACTTGCGCGCCCAGCGCCTGACCGTGCTGGTGGTGCCCGACGACCTGGACATCGCCGGCTTGCTGCGGCAAGGCCTGATGGCGCTGCTGGGCCGCCGCGACAGCGACATTGACCCGCTGAATGGCGTGTGGCAGGCCGCGGCGCACACCGTGCCGGACCGGCGCCACCAGCGCCAGTCGGAAGCCGCCGCCTTCTTCGACGGCTGGGCGCCGATGGCGCGCAGCGGCGCCCTGGACTGGCGCCCGCCCGGCCGCGACGACCGGGTTCTGCTGGTGATGCCGCAACTGGGCGCGGCCCTGCGGGATGCCGGCAACGACCCCGCCGCCGCGGCCTGGCTGCAGGCACTGGCGCAGGGCTTCTGGGCCCTGGACGGACGCGACCGGCGTCCGGTGCAGGTGTTGCTGGCCATCGATGCCGGCAGCCTGCCGCTGCTGGAGCTGGTGCGCATGCAGGGCCTGCCGGTGGACGACCTGCTGGTGCACTGGCCGCCCGACGGACAGACGGTGGCTGCCGCAGCGGCGCAACCCGGTGCGCCGCGGCAAGGCGCCGCTGCCGCGCCGCCCACGCTGGCCGCGACAACCGTCCCCGCCCCGGCGCAGCCCTGGCCGGCCATGCGGCCGGCGCCGGCCTGGGCGCTGGGCTTGCTGGGTCTGGCGGCCACCGGTCTGCTGGCCTGGAACCTCACCGGCGGCCGGGTCGCGGCAGCGTCGCCGCCGAAGACCGCTGTGGTGTTGGCGCAGGCCGGCACGCCGGCGCCCGCCGCCCCGACCGCGGTGCCCGTGGCCAACGCCACCGCCAGCGCCTGGCCGCTGATGGTGGCCGCGTCGCCGGGCGGCCTGCCCCAGCCGGTGGCCGATCTGGCGGGACGGGTGGGGCCGGCCGCCGGCGTGTGGCTGGCGCCGCAGATGACCGGCGACTGGGCCGAAGGGCTGCAGCGCCTGCGCCATGGCCCCGGCCTGCTGGTGGTGCGCTACGACGCCCTGCGGGCGGCCCGCGAGGCCGATCCGGCGCTGGCGCCGCGGCTGCTGACGCCGCTGTACACCGAGCCGCTGCTGGCCATCGTGCGCAGCAGTTCGTCCCTGGTGTCCCTGCACCAGGTGCGTGGCCAGCGGGTGCGTGTGGCGGGTGCCGGCAGCGCCGATGCGCTGAGCGCCCGCGGCCTGCTGCAGGCGATGTTCGGCGCCGATGCGCCGGCCCTGCTGCATGCCGCCGAGGGTGCCCCGCCGCTGTTGCCGCAGGCCGACGACGAGGTGCTGCTGACCGTCGGGCGGCCCGGTCGCCCCTGGACCGATGCCGTGCCACCGGGGCTGGCCGACCAGTACCGCCTGCTGCCACTGGTGGCGACCGACCCCGCCGGCCAGCGGGCGCTGCGCCAGCACCTGCCGCTGTCGGTGGACGGCCCGGGCGGACGCCAGCCCACGCCGGGTCTGGTCAGCTTCCTGGTGGCATCGCCCGGCGCTGGCGATGAAGACGCCCTGCAGCGGCTGGCGCAGGCGCTGTGCCGCACGCTGCCGGCGTTGCAGCAGGGCGGCGACCCGGCCTGGCGCGGCTGGCAGCCCGGCCAGGTGCTCACCAGTGGCTGGCCGCTGGTGGACAGCGCCGCCGAGGCGTGGCGTGCCTGCCCGGCCACGCCGCCCACTGCAGACGGCACCCTGGTGGCCGACGCCGGCCCCGACCGCCCCGATCTCCCGTCCCACTCCGCTCCGAAAGGCCCCCGATGATGTTGTCCCTGCTTCCGATCCCCATGCCGCACCAGGCCACGGCGCGGCCGACACACGCCATGGCCACGCTGGCGCTGTGCCTGACGGCACTGGCCACCACCGCGCAGGCGCAGCAACCGCCGCTGGAGAAGGTGGTGGTGCGTGCCGAGGCACGCTTCGCCTTCGATGCGGACACGGTGTCGCCGGCCGACCGCCAGGCCCTGCTGGCCGAGGTGGGGCGCATGCAGGGCGTCAGCTGGCAGACGGTGACGGCGGTCGGCCACACCGACAGCGTCGGCACGCCGGCCTACAACCAGCAGCTGGCCGCCCGCCGCGCCGCGGCGGTGAAGGACGCGCTGGTGCGCCAGGGCCTGCCAGCCGAGCTGGTGCAGACCGCCGCCCGCGGCCCGGCCAACCCGGTGGCGGACAACGCCAGCGAGGCCGGCCGTGCCCGCAACCGCCGCACCGAGGTGGTCTTCGAGGGCGTGCGCAGCAAGGCGCCCTGAATGGCGCCCTGAACCGCGCCTGCGCTCAATGCGTGCGCGCCGCCGCCTCGGCCGCGTAGCGCTGGGTGGCCGCCTCCACCGCCTGGCTGTGGATGGCCGCCAGCTCGGGCCGGGCGGCGCGGGCGCGCTCGGCCGCGGCCAGCGTGCTCATCTGGCCCTGCCACTGCGGGAAGACATGGCGGGCGATCAGGTCGTAGCTCTTGCGGGTGGCGTCGAAGTTGGCCCAGTTGTGGGCCAGCATCAGGTAGGCGCCGAAGCCGCCGTTGCTCTGCTTCCACAGCCGCTCGATCTGCTTGTTCACCATGTCGGGCGTGCCGATGGCGCCGAAGCCCGAGTCGTTGACGAAGGAGATCATCTCCTTCACGTTGCTGCCCGGCACCGCCATCTGCGGGAAGGCAGCCACGGCCTGGAAGTAGTCGAACCAGTGGGCCATGCCGTATTCCACGTCGCGGTAGGCCTGGTCCATGGTCTCGGCGCAGTGCACCATGCCGACCAGGCGCCACTTGTTGCGGTCGACCCGGGTCTTGTAGTGGGCGGCCTGAGCCTCCATCACATCCCAGTGCAGGGCCAGCGCGTCGAAGCCCGCGGCGGTGGTGGCGCCGATGGACAGCAGGCCGCAGCCGTACTTGCCCGCCAGCTTCGGCCCGGTGGGCGAGGCCACGGCCGGGATCGCCACGTCGAACAGCGGATTGCTGTAGGGCCTCAGGTGCAGCTGTGCGCCGCGCAGGTCCCAGCGGTCGTTCTTGAAGGTGACCGGTTCCTCGGTGGTGAGCAGGCGCATGATGATGTCCAGCCCTTCTTCCAGCAGCGGGCGGGTCTGCGTCTGCGACAGGCCGACCATGATGCCGTCCGACGGCAGCGAGCCCGGGCCCAGGCCCAGCATCACCCGGCCGCGGGTCAGGTGGTCGAGCTGCACGATGCGCTCGGCCACCCACAGCGGGTTGTGGTAACTGACGCTGGTGACGCCCGAGCCCAGCTTGATGTGCCTGGTGCGCTGCGACGCCACTGCCATGAAGATCTCCGGGCTGGCCGAGATCTCGGTGCCGGCCGAATGGTGCTCGCCGCACCAGGCTTCGTCGTAGCCGCAGCGGTCCAGCCACTGCACCAGTTCCAGGTCCTGCTCCAGGGCCAGTGTGGGGTTGATGCCTGGCTTGTGGAACGGGGCCAGGAACACGCCGAACTTCATCCGATGGCTCATTGCACTTGTCTCCTTGGGTGGTTGCCGGCGGGGCCCGGCCCCTGAAGACACCGGCCGGTTGTTGTACTGCCCGGAATCGGGGCTGTCCATCCGGGCCGTGCCGCGGTCACCCTGGCGCTGCCGCCGCCCACCTGTGCAGATTGGCCGCCCGCCCGGCGGCTAGACTGCGGCGGTTTGCCGTCCTGTCCACTGCTGTCTCCAAGGCCTCCATGCGCACTGTTCCCTTCATCGTCGGCCTCGGCGGCACCACCCGGCCCGGCTCCACGTCCGAGCGCGCGCTCCAGGTGGCGCTGGCACGGGCGGCCGAGCAGGGCTGCGACACCCTGCTGCTCGGCGGCGCCCAGCTGCCGGCCGACATCTTCGACCCCACCCGCAGCGAGCGCAGCCCGGCCGCGCTGGCGCTGGTCGACGCGCTGCGCCGCGCCGACGGCCTGCTGATCGCCACGCCGGCCTACCACGGCGGCATCTCCGGCCTGGTGAAGAACGCGCTGGACTTCACCGAGGACCTGCGCGGCGACAGCCGCGTCTACCTGTCGGGCCGCGCGGTGGGCTGCATCGTCTGTGCCGACGGTGCCCAGGCCATGGGCAGCACGCTGGCGGCGGTGCGCGCGCTGGTGCATGCACTGCGCGGCTGGCCCACGCCCTTCGGCGCCACGCTGAATGCGTCGGCCAGGCCGTTCGGCGGCCCTGGCCAGGACGCCGACCCGGCGGCGCTGCAGGCCTGCGCCCTGGTGGCCGACGAAGTGGTGCAGTTCGCACGCTGGCAGCAGGCGGCAGGCTGACGCCGTGCCGGGCCGCCGGCCCTGCGTGCGAACATCCGCCGACTGCCGATGCTGTCTGCCATGCCGCCCGTTCCCGCGCCTGCGCCCACCCCTGACGACGACGCCACCCTGGTCGCGCGCTGCCGGCAGGGTGACGCCGGCGCCTGGCAGGCACTGGTCATGCGCTACCAGCGGCTGGTCTACGCCATCGTGCGCCGCATGGGCGACGACGAGCATGCCGCGGCCGATGTGTTCCAGACCGTGTTCTCCCGCCTGCTGCAGCACCTGCCCAGGCTGACCGACCCCAGCCGGCTGCAGGCCTGGATCGTCACCACCGCCAAGCGCGAGGCCTTGCTGCAGCGCCGCCGCGCCCAGCGCACCGTGTCGATGCACCGCGAGGGCGACGACGGCGAGGCCGTGCCCGACTGGGAGGCCGCCGACGACACCGACGGCCCGGAGCAGCATCTCGACGACCTGCAGCAGCTGCATGCGGTGCGCGGCGCACTCGACCGCCTGGACAGCCGCTGCCGCGACCTGCTGGGCCTGCTGTTCACCGACAGCGACGAACGTGTGCCGTACGAGGAGGTCGCCCGCCGCCTCGGCCTGCCGGTGGGCAGCATCGGCCCCACCCGTGCCCGCTGCCTGGGCAAGCTGCGTGCGCTGCTGGAATGATGGCCGGCATGAAAAACTTGGTGACAGCATGTATTTCCGCGCCGGCGGCCGGCTCTGTGTGAGCAAGCCCTGACCGCCTGCCCCACCGTGCACCGCCCCGCCGCCCCTCCTGACCTGACCGCCATGACGCCTGAGCACCCGCTGTCCGACGACGCCCTGGCCACCCTGGCCCACCGCGCCCGCCAGGCCCTGCCCGACGCGCCGCCGGCGCTGTTGCACGCCGCTTTCGCGCTGTGGCAGGCGCAACCGGCCACCGCGCCGCTGGCCGCCGCGCTGCGCCGGGTGGCCGCGGTGCTGCGCTTCGACAGCTGGGCCCTGCCGCCGCAGGCGCTGGGCATGCGCGGCAGTGCCGACGACAGCCGCCACCTGCTGTTCAGCGCCGAGGGCCGTGATGTCGATCTGCGCATCACCCGCCACCCGGGCGGCGGCTGGTCGCTGGCCGGCCAGGTGCTGGGCCCGGACGAAACCGGCCAGATCCTGCTGCAGCCCGCCGGTGGCCAGGCCGACGGCCACCGCGCCAGCCTGGACGGCCTGGGTGAATTCCACCTCGACGGCGTGGCCGCGGGCGCCTGGCGCCTGAGCCTGGCGACCGCCGACGCCCTGGTGGTGCTGCCCGACATCGACCTGGGCGCGCCGCGCCTGGGATGATGTCGACATGGTGCAGACAGCCGACGCCGGACCCTCCCTGGAGCCGGAGGCACGGGGCCCCGACGCGGCCGCTGCCCTGGCGCGCGCCTGGGACCTGAAGCAGCAGTGCTACGCCGCCTGGACCAGCGCGCCCCAGCGCGCCGCCGAGGCGGCGGCCGATCTGCAGCAGCTGGCCGATGCCTCGCCCGGGCTCGACGAGGTGCAGGCCCTGGCGCGCTGGACGGCCGGCGTGGTGCGGCTGAACCAGGGCCGCATGGCCGAGGCGGTGGCGCAGCTGGATGCCGCCGCCGCGCTGTGGCAGCGGCTGGGCCGGCCGCTGGAAGCCGCCCAGACCCAGGTGCCCAAGGTGATGGCGCTGTCGATGCTGGGCCAGCATGACCAGGCCGAGGCCTGCGGCGCCGCCGCCCGCCAGGTCTTCGTCAGCCTGGGCGACCTGGCCGCCGCCAGCCGCCTGAGCCTGAACCTGGGCAGCATGCACATGCGGCGCGACGACCATGCCGACGCCGCGCGCCACTACCGCCAGGCGGCGGTGCTGTTCGCCCGGGCGCGCGACACCGAGCACTCGGTGATGGCCGACATCGGCCTGGGCGATGCGCTGAGCGCCCAGGCCGACTTCGACGAGGCCGCCCGCATCTACAGCCGCGCCCGCATGCGCGCCGGCCAGCACGGCCTGCCGCTGATGCAGGCGCTGGCCGATGAATCCATGGCCCTGCTGGACCTGGCCCGCGGCCACTACGACGCCGCGCTGGCCGGTCTGGAGCGTGCCCGCCGCAGCTATGCCCAGCTGGCGCTGCCGCAGCACAGCGCCATTGCCGAGAAGCAGCTGGCCGATGCCTACCTGGCGCTGCACCTGCTGCCCGAGGCCCTGGCCCTGTACGACCGCGCGCTGGCGGCGATGGCCGCGCTGGACATGCCCGACGACCGCGCCTGGACGGCGCTGCAGCGCGGGCGCGCGCTGTCGGGCCTGGGCCAGCCGCCGCTGGCGGCCCAGGCCCTGGCCGAGGCGGCAACGCAGTTCGCCGCGCAGGCGTCGGTGCCCGGCCAGGCCGCGGTGGCGCTGGCCCAGGCCGAACTGGCGCTGGACCGCGCTGCAACGCTGGCGCCCGCGCGGCCCGTCGGACAGGGCACCGTTCCGGCCGGTGATGCCGGCGCCGCCCCGGCGGCCCAGGCGCAGGGCCACGCTGCCCAGGCCGCCGTGCTGTTCACCCAGGCCGGTCAGCCCGAGGGGGCGGTGCGGGCTGCCCTGGTGGAGGCCGACGCCCTGCTGCGCCAGGGCGACGCCGGGGCGGCGCGTGTGCTGTATGCCCGCAGCCTGCGCCAGGCCCAGGCGCTGCATGCCCGCGGCCTGCAGATCCGCGGCCAGGCCGGCGTGGGTCTGGCGGCACTGGCGCAGGGCGATGACGGTGCCGCCGCAAGGGCCCTGCAGGCCGCGGTGGAGCGCTTCGAATCCCAGTGGCGGGCGCTGCCCGGCGATGAGTTGCGCGGCGCGTTCTTTGCCGACCACCTGGCGCCGTACCAGGGCTTGCTGGCGCTGGCACTGCAGGCACACGACGCCCAGCCCGGCAACGCCACGGCCAGCCGGGTGCTGCAGCGGCTGGATTCGGTGCGCGCCCGCGCACTGGCCGAGCGCCTGCGCGCCGGTGCCGCCCCGGGCGACGATGCCGAGGCCGACGCCCTGCGCGCCCGCCTGCAGTGGCTGCACCGCCGCCTGCAGCGCCAGGCCGACGAAGGCAGCCCCACCGCGTCCCTCGCCGAGACCCTGCACCGGGCCGAGCGCGATCTGCTGGAGCAGGTGCGCCGCCAGCGCCTGGCCCGTCCGGTCGTGCCGGGCGCCAGCCGGGGCCACCTCAGCGTGCCGGCGCTGCGCGCGGCGCTGCAGCCGGCCGATGCGCTGGTGGTGCAGGCCCGCCTGGGCGACGAGCTGCTGGTGTGCATCGTGCGGCGGCGCGGCGTGCAGGTGCTGCGCCGGGTGGCCTCGGTGGAGGCGGTGCAGGCCGCCTGGCGGCTGGCGCGCTTCCAGCTGGATGCACTGCGCCACGGCGCCGCGCCGCTGCAGGACCAGCTGCCGTTGCTGGAGCGGCGGGTGCAGCAGCGGCTGCAGGCTCTGCATGCGCTGGTGTGGGCGCCGCTGGCCGATGCCCTGACCGACGCCCGCCGCGTGCTGCTGGTGCCGGCCGAGGGCCTGGCCGGCCTGCCGTTCGCCGCCCTGCACGACGGCCTGACCTGCCTGGCCCAGCGCCACCTGCTGGCGCAGGCGCCCAGCGTGCAGGTGGCGCTGCACGGCCTGCAGCGCCCGCCGGTGCCGCCGACGCGGGTGCTGGCACTGGGCGAGAGCAGCCGCCTGCCGCATGCCGGCGCCGAGGCGGCCCAGGTGGCCGCGCTGTTCCCCCAGGGCCAGGCCTTCACCGGCACCGATGCCAGCCTGGCCGTGCTGCAGCAGCATGCCGCCGAGGCCGACGTGCTGCACCTGGCCTGCCATGCCCAGTTCCGCGGCGACAACCCGATGTTCTCGGCCCTGCACCTGCACGACGGTCCGCTGACCGCCGAGCGTGCCGAGGCCCTGCGCCTGCGCGCCGGCACGGTGGTGCTCAGCGCCTGCGAGACCGGCCTGGCCGGCCATGCCGGCAGGGACGAGCAGGTGGGTCTGGTGCGCGCCTTCCTGGTGGCCGGCGCGGCCCGGGTGCTGGCCAGCCTGTGGCCGGTGGACGACGCCATCACCGCCGTCTTCATGGACCACTTCTACCGCGGCCTGCAGCGTGGCCTGTCGCCCGCCCAGGCCCTGGGCGATGCCCAGACCGCGGTGATGTGCCGCCACCCGCATCCGGCGTTCTGGTCCGGATTCGTGCTGTTCGGCGGCTGGTGACACCCTTTGTTTCAGGTGGTGCGGGATGAACCGGGGCGGTTCCCGCGTCAACATGCAGGTTTTGCAATTTCAGGCGGCACCACTGGCTTGATCCCACCCGTTCAAGGGGGCCGTGGTATCTGGCGGCCGCCAGCCTGCTCTGTCCGCATCCCCCGCTCCGGAACCACCATGACCACAGCCCGCCACCTCCCCCTGTCTGCCGCGGTGTCCGCGGTGCTGGCCGCGCTGTCGGCCGGGCCTGCGGCAGCCGGCACCCCGGTCAGCGCCGAGCCCGGTGAGGTGGTGCTGGTGCTGCGCAGCCCGGGCGACCTGGCGCCGCTGCAGACCAGGCATGGTCTGAGCCTGGTCGGCCGCTTCGGGGCACGGCCGATCTTTCGGCTGAAGTTACCGGCCGGCGGTGATGTCGGCGCCGTGGTGGACGCGCTGGCCACCGAGCCCGGTGTCCTGGTGGCCGAACCCAACCTGCGCCGCGCCAGCCCGGAGTCGGTCAAGAACAATGTCTGGACCATCGGCAGCGCCCAGGCTTACGCGGCGCAGTGGGCCGGCGCGGCCATCGGCCTGCCACGGGCCCAGGCCCAGTCCAGCGGCAGCGGCACCACGGTGGCGGTGCTGGACACCGGTTTCGACCTGGCGCATCCGGTGCTGGCCGGCCGCATGCTGCCGGGCTGGGACTTCGTCGATGGTGATGCCGATCCGTCCGAGACTGCCCAGCCGACGCAGGCCGGCTACGGCCATGGCACCCATGTGGCGGGCCTGGTGGCCTGGGTGGCGCCGGGCGCCCGCATCCTGCCGCTGCGGGTGCTGGATGCCGAAGGCCAGGGCAATGCCTGGGTGCTGGCCGAAGCCATGCTGCATGCCATCGACCCCGACCACAACCCGGCCACCGCCGATGGCGCCCAGGTCATCAACCTGAGCCTGACCGGCCTGCAGCCCAGCCAGCTGATGCGCACCATCGACCAGCTGGTGAACTGCAGCCTGATCGCCCCCGGCGATGCACCCGATCCGGCGGTGGACACCAGCGATGCCGGCTACAACGGCGACCGCCAGCGCTGCGCCGCCCAGGGCGGCACGGTGGTGGTGGCCGGCGCCGGCAACGATGGCAGCGCCAGCCTGCGCACCTGGCCGGCGGCCGAATCCGCCTACGGCCTGCTGTCGGTGGCGGCCAGCAATGCCCAGGGCCGGCTGGCGTCCTTCTCCAACAGCGGCAACTGGATCAGCCTGGCCGCGCCGGGCGACCGGGTGACCAGCGCCGTGCCGGGCGGCGGCTATGCGACCTGGAGCGGCACCTCGATGGCCACGCCGCTGGTGGCCGGCGCCGCCGCGCTGGTGCGCGCGCGCTTCCCGCAGCTGCCCGCGCGCGACCTGGCCAGGTGCCTGGTTGCCAGCGGCAGCAAGCTGTCGGGTGGCCGCCAGCTGCAGCTGGATGTGGCCGCCGCGCTGGCCCAGCTGTCCGCCGACCCCAAGCGCTGCCGCTGAGCGCGCTGCGCCGGCAACGGCGCTGTCACAACTGCTTGCAGATCGGCAGGTATTTCCAGGCGACCTAACACCTCTGTTAAGCGACGCCACCAGGACCGGTGGATGTCGCGCCCCACCAGCCGGTGGGGCGCATCCCTCCCACCGATGCAAGAGGATTGCCATGACCCGTTCCACCCTGATGTCGGCGCTGCTGCTGGGCCTGCTGTCGGCCGCCGTGCAAGCCGCCCCGACGCCCCGCCAGACCCTGGGCACCGACGCCGCGCTGCCGCAGCTGCTGGCCCGTGCCGAGCGCCCGGAAAAGGCCGAGAAGGCAGAGAAGGCCGAGAAGCCGGAGAAGGCGGAAAAGCCCGAAAAGCCCGAGAAGGCCGAGAAGCCCGAGAAGGTGGGCCTGGCGCCGGCGCTGCTGCTGGCCCGTGCCGAGCGCCCCGAAAAGGTGGAGAAGCCTGAGAAGGCCGAGAAGCCGGAAAAGGCGGAGAAGCCCGAGAAGGCCGAGAAGCCCGAGAAGATCGGCTGATATGTCGGTGCGCCGCGTCTGGCCTGCGCTGCTGGCGGCCCTGCTGCCGGCCCTGGCGGCGGCCCAGCCCGCGCCGGGCCGGATCGATCTGCGCTTGGCCCACGAGCGGTCGCAGGGCCGCTACGGCGAGGCCAGCCGCACCACCATTGACCAGACCACGCTGGCCGCCCGCTACCACGGCGCGGGCTGGTGGATCGACGTGCAGCTGCCCTGGCTGCGGGTGCACAACCCCGGTGGCAGCGGCCTGCCCGAGGCCAATGGCGCCGGCGGCAGCCAGGTGCAGGGCCTGGGCGATGTGTGGTGGCGCGGCCGCCTGGCGCTGCGCGAGGCCGACGCCTGGCCGGGGCTGGACCTGGTGCTGAAGTTCAAGCTGGCCAGCGGCGACGCCGGCCGCGGCCTGGGCACCGGCGGGCGTGATGTGGCGCTGCAGGTCGATCTGGACCACAACGCCGCCGGCGCGCAGTGGCTGGCCCACCTGGGTTGGCGCCACACCGGCGATCCAGCGGGCTTCCATCCCTACCGCAACCCCTGGTATGGCGGTGTGGGCGTGCAGCGCGCGCTGTCACCCGCCTGGGAACTGGGTGCCGGCATCGACTGGCGCGAAGCCATCGGCCGCCTGGGCCCGCTGGGCGAAGCCACGTTGCACCTGGCCTGGCGCGATGGCGTCCGGCGCTGGCAGCTGCACCTCACCGGCGGCTGGGAACGCGCCAGCCCCGACCTGGCCTTGGGCCTGAGCTGGCGCCAGCGCTTCTGACCGCGACCGCTCAGCCAGGCCGCTTGGCCACCAGCGCCGCGCGCTCCGTGTCGGTGACGAAGCGCCACTGGCCTGGTGCCGGGCCGTCGGCCAGCGTGAGTGCCCCAAAAGCACTGCGGTGCAGGCCCTCGCAGTGGTTGCCCACCGCCGCCACCATGCGCTTGACCTGGTGGTACTTGCCCTGCACCAGCGTCAGCCGCAGCGCGTGCTCGCCGGTGGCCACGCAGCCTTCGGCGCGCACCGGCTTGGGGTCGTCGTCCAGCACCACGCCGTCCAGCAGGCGCTGCACCTGGGCGGCCTCCACCGGCCGGGCGGTCTGCACCTCGTAGACCTTGGGCACATGGTGCTTGGGCGAGGTGAGGCGGTGGATCAGCGTGCCGTCGTCGGTCAGCAGCAAGAGGCCGGTGGTGTCCTGGTCCAGCCGGCCCACCGGCTGCACACCGCGCTGGCGCAGCGGCGGCGGCAGCAGCAGCATCACGCTGGGGTGGTGCTTGGGCTTCTGGCTGCATTCATAGCCGGCCGGCTTGTGCAGCAGCACCAGGGCGGTGGCGTACCAGGTCCAGGCCTGGCCATCGACGGCGAACTGCAGGCCCTCTGGCTCGAACGCCTGCGTCGGATCGGTGACCACCGCGCCGGCCACCCGCACCTGGCCCGCGGCCACCAGGCCGGCGCAGACCCGGCGGGTGCCGAAGCCCTGGCTGAACAGCAGATCATCGATGCGCATCGGCAGGTCACTCGTGCAGTTCGAGCACCGTCACCCGGCGCTCGGCCGCCGGCCAGGTGCGGCCGGTGATGCGCTCGCTGACGATGCCGGAGCGGAACTCGCCGGTCACCTGCTGGCCCGCGGCGCTGAACTTGCGCTTGGCCGTGGCCACGCCGGCCACGCCGGGCGGGATGCCGGGCGCCGTCTCGCCGTTGAGCAGCACCACGTCGCGCGGCAGGCCGAAGTAGGCGCGCGGGCGGCTGAAGGTGGCGATGGCGGCGGCGTCCTTGTCGGCATCGGCAATTGCCCGCTCGGGGCGCAGGTGCACGATGTCCGACGAGCGCAGGAACGGAGACCGGTAGGTGTGGCTGATGGCCGCGCCCGGCGCCTCGAGCACGAATTCCAGCGGCGTGCGGCTGTCGGTGCGCAGCGGGCCCCAGCGGCCGTCGGCGCCAATGGTCTGGTCGACCAGCGCGGCGCCGCGGCGCTCGCCGGTGGCGGCATCGGTGGCGAACACCTGCAGCCGCGCGCCGGGCAGCGGCAGGTTGGTCGGCCCGCCGGCGGTGAAGCCGCTCACCTTGCCCGACAGGCTGATGGCGGCCTCGGGCGTGATGTGCAGCGGGCTGGTGGTGGTTGGCGCCCGGCCGGTGACGAAGCGGAAGGCTGCCGCAAAGGCCTCGGGGTGGTAGCTGACCTCGCGGTGGTCGCGCCCCGGCAGCACCACATTGTTGGCGCCCTTGAGCGCCGGGCCGTCGAAGGTGACGTTGGTCGGCGTGCCCTTGGCGCCGATCCACACGCCGTCGGGCTGGGCGAACTTGTCGTTGTTGTCGGAGCGGATCGTCATCCACTGCACGCCCGGCGTCACCTCGTCACCGTTCGGGCCCTTGGGCGCGTTCAGCGCGGTCAGGAACGGCCCGGCGCCGTTGAACTCGTTGTTCGGCCGGAAGCCGGGGTTGGACCAGACGCCGTGGTTGGGCGTGCCGCCCAGGATGGCATGCGACACCTTGGCCGCACCGCCGCCGTTGGCGATGTAGTGGCGGATGGCATTGCCGCCGCGGCTGTTGCCCATCAGCACCACCTTCACCGCGCCGGTGGCTGCCAGCACCTTGTCGACCTCGGCGGCCAGGTGGCGCATCTGGTCGTCGGCCGAGCTGCGGCCGGCCTGCTCCACGCCGTTGTCGTCGCGGGCCGAGGGGTAGGGGAAATCGACCGCATGCAGCCTGGCGCGGGGCCAGCCGTTGCTCTCCCAGCGCCACAGCGTGGTGGTCCACAGCGCCGCGGTGTCGCCGTTGCCGTGCACGAACACGATGGGCGGTTGTGCATCCGCGCTGGGGGTGCCGCCGGGCGGCGTGGCGCAGGCCGACAGCAGGCCAGCCGTGGCCAGGGTGAGCAGGGCGCGGCGGCGCAGCAAGGGGGTGTGCATCAGAGCGGTCTCCGTGGTTGTTGTGGGGGTCATGCCAGGCCCAGGTCGCGGGCGCTGGGCAGGTTGGGTTCGGCCAGGCCGTGGGCGGCGCGCACGGCGTTCAGCACGGCGCGGGCGGTCACCTCGGCGGCCAGCGCGCCC
Source organism: Pseudaquabacterium pictum (assembly GCF_005403045.1). Classification (GTDB taxonomy): domain Bacteria; phylum Pseudomonadota; class Gammaproteobacteria; order Burkholderiales; family Burkholderiaceae_C; genus Pseudaquabacterium; species Pseudaquabacterium pictum. The sequence goes on along the minus strand of NZ_BJCL01000002.1, from coordinate 576,284 downwards.
AGCACCGTCATGTGGCCGGGCTTGCCGCTGCCGCCGGTGGCCACGGCGAACAGCGCGTCGCCATCGCCGGCGGTGTGCACCGGGTTGATGCTGCGCGACAGGCCGTCGTGGGCCATGCTGGCCAGCTTGTTGGCCTGGGCCTTGGTGAGCTTCGCATCGGTGGCGACGATGCCGATGGTGGTGGCCATGCCGTCCATCAGGTGGGCGGGCAGCTGGCCGTCGATGATGGCGGCCAGGGTGTCCAGCGGGGTGCGGCCGTCGTCGGCGCGGGCACCGGCCAGCACCCGGCCGCTGGCGGGGTCGACCACATCGCCGATGGCGTTGACCGCCACCAGCGCGCCCACCGTGATGGCCCCCACCTTGAGCGACGCCGTGCCGATGCCGCCCTTCATCGCCCGGCCGATGCCGAACAGCTTGCCCACGCTGGCGCCGGTGCCGGCGCCCACGCTGCCCTGGGCCGGGTGGGCGGTGGTGGCGGCTTCACAGGCCGCGTGGCCGCTGGCGGCATCGGGGCGGATGCGGGCATCGCCCACCCACAGGTCGAACAGCACGGCGGCGGGCACGATGGGCACCCGGGCCGGGCCGACCTGCACGCCATGGCCCTGTTCCTCCAGCCAGCGCATCACGCCGGTGGCTGCATCCAGCCCGAACGCACTGCCGCCGGTCAGCAGGATGGCATGCACCTGCTCCAGCGTGGCCAGCGGGTGCAGCAGGTCGGTCTCGCGGGTGCCGGGGGCGGCGCCGCGCACATCGACGCCGGCCACCGCGCCCTGCGGGCACAGCAGCACGGTGCAGCCGGTGGGGCGGCGGGTGTCCGTGAAGTGCCCGACCGCGAGGCCGGCGATGTCGGTGATGGCGCCAGGAAACATGCGCAGGGTCACTTCTTGGCGGGTGCCGGGGCCGGTGCCGGCTGGGGCGCCGCGCCGGGTGCTGCCTTCAACTTGGATTCACGCATCAGCACCGCGTGGTAGCGGCTGGCCTTGTCCAGCCACTCACCGAAGGCATCGCCGCTCATGGCCGTCTGCTTGAAGGCGCCGCGGGCCATGAAGTCCTTCCACTCGGGCGTGGCGCGCAGCTTGTCGAACAGCTGCACGTAGAACGCCACTTGCTCTGGCGTGGCGCCGGGCGTGGTGAAGATGCCGCGCAGCATCAGGTACTGCGCCGGGATGCCCACCGACATGCAGGTGGGCAGGTCGGTCCAGCCCTGGCCGCCGGACAGCTTGCCGGGAGTGTCGAGCCGCTGGCCGTCGAACACGCACAGCGGCCGCAGCTTGCCCTGGCGCCACAGCGCCTCGGCCTCGATCGGGTTGTTGACGGTCATGTCCACCTCGCCGGCGGCCAGCGCGCGGGCCACGTCGCCGCCGCCCTTCAGCGGCACGTAGGTGATGCGGGTGGCAGCGGCTGTCTCCAGCAGCACGCCGATCAGCTGGTCTTCCTGCTTGCTGCCGGTGCCGCCCAGCTTGAAGGTGCCCGGTGGCGCGGCACGCAGCGCGTCGAGCAGGTCCTTGGCGGTCTTGTGCGGTGCCGTGGCGTTGACCCACAGCACGAACTGGTCGAGCGCCAGCATCTGCACCGGCGTGATGTCGCGCCACTGGAAGTCGACGCCGGTGGCCAGCGGCGCGGTGAACAGGTTCGACAGCGTGATCACCAGCTTGTGCGGGTTGCCCTTGCTGGCCTTGATGTCCATCAAGCCGTCCATGCCCGAGTTGCCGGGCTGGTTGACCACGTTGATCGGCTGGCGCAGCAGCTGCTTGCCGGTGGCCAGCTGGGCGATGAAGCGGGCCATCTGGTCGGCGCCGCCACCGGTGCCGGCGGGCACCACCAGCTCGATCGGGGCCGTGGGTTCCCAGGCCAGCGCCGGCTGGGCGGCGGGCAGGACGGACAGGGCCGCCAGCAGGGGCAGGGCGTGGCGGAACAGGCGGGCGCAGCGGTCGGTCAGCGGCATCGGCTGGGATCTCGGTCTGGAGCAGCAGGCGACAGTCTGGGCCGTCTTGGCGTGCTGCGAGGGCTCCCGTGGGTGGCGCACTGTAGCCGCCCGCCGCAGCGTTCTGCACATCCAAACGCAAAGCGGCCGTCGCCGGCCGCTGTGCAGGCAGAGGCGCGGTGCCGTCAGGCGAAGACGCCGGCCGTCTCCGTCATGCGGCAGGACACCTCGCCCAGGTGGTGCAGGGTATCGCCGTAGGCCATCTCCAGCATGGTCAGGCGCTTGAAGTAGTGGCTGCTGATGTACTCGTCCGTCACGCCGATGCCGCCGTGGATCTGCGTGCACTGCTGGCCGACGAAGCGCATGCTCTGGCCCAGCTGCACCTTGGCCTGGCTGATGGCGCGGCGGCGCTGCGGCGCCGGCTCGCCCAGCTTCAGGCTGGCGTAGTAGCTCATCGAGCGGCCCAGCTCCAGCTGCATCTTCACATCCGCGATCTTGTGGCGCAGCGCCTGGAAGGTGGCCAGCGTCACGCCGAACTGCTTGCGGGTGTTCATGTAGTCGACCGTGAGGGCGGTCATCTTGTCCATCGCGCCCACCCCTTCGGCACAGGCCGCGGCGATGCCGATGTCCACCGCCTGCTCCAGCACCGCGAAGCCGTCTTCGGTGATCAGCGTGGCAGTGGCACCGGCCAGCTTCAGCTCGCCGGCGCGGGCGCCGTCCTGCGTCGGGTAGGCCGACACGGTGGCGCCAGCCGCGCCCTGGGCCACCAGGAACAGGCCGATGCCGGTGGTGGCGTCGGCCGCGCCGGCGATGCGTGCGGGCACGATGAAGGCATCGGCCTCGTCGGCGGCGGGCACCACGCTCTTCTGGCCGCTGAGCACCCAGGCGCCGCCCTGCTGGGTGGCGGTGGTGGTGACATGGTGCAGCCGGTAGCGGGCGCTGCGCTCCTGGTGGGCCAGCACCACCAGCGCCTCGGCGCTGGCGATCTTGGGCAGCCAGGCAGACTGCACGGCATCCGGTGCGGCCGCCAGCAGGGCCGGGGCCACCAGGGCGCCGGCGGCGTAGGGGGCGTTGACCAGGCCGCGGCCCAGTTCCTCCATCACCACCATCGCCTCCACCGGGCCGAAGCCCAGGCCGCCCTGGGCCTCGGGCACGGCCAGGCCGGTCAGGCCCAGTTCGGCCAGCTCGTTGTAGACATCACGCGTCTTGCCACCGGCCTTGGCGATGGCATGGCGGCGGCTGAAGTCGAAGCCCTTGTCCACCCACTTGGCCACTGCATCGCGCAGGGAGATCTGGTCGTCGCTGAAATCGAAATCCATGGTGGTCTCCTGGCTCAGGCGAGAAGCGTCTGCGCGACGATGTTGCGCTGCACTTCGTTGCTGCCGCCGTAGATGGTGGTCTTGCGCATGTTGAAGTAGGTGCCGGCCAGCGGGGCCACCACGGCGGCGTGGGCGAACTCGCCCTGCCAGCCGGCGGCGGCCAGCGCCTCGTGCTCGAACGGCGTGGCAAACGGGCCGGCGGCCAGCATCATCAGCTCGGAGAAGCGCTGCTGGATCTCGCTGCCGCGGATCTTCAGCAGGCCGGCGATGTCCAGGCTGTTCTTGCCGCTCTTCTCGGCCGACAGCACCCGCAGCACCAGCATCTCCAGCGCCACGATCTCCACCTCCAGCTGCGCCACCTGGTCGCGGAAGCGGGCGTCGTCGAGCACGCCTTCCTGGGCAGCGATGCGCTTGACACGCTCCAGCTCGCGCTTGGCGCGGTTGACGTCGGCGATGTTGGTGCGCTCGTGGCTCAGCAGGTGCTTGGCATAGGTCCAGCCCTTGTTCTCTTCGCCGATCAGGTTGTCGGCGGGCACCTTCACGTTGTCGAAGAAGACTTCATTGACCTCGTGCTCGCCGTCGAGCGTGATGATCGGCCGCACGGTGATGCCGGGGCTCTTCATGTCGATCAGCAGGAAGCTGATGCCGGTCTGCGGCTTGCCCTCGGTGCTGGTGCGCACCAGGCAGAAGATCCACTCGCCGTACTGGCCCATCGTGGTCCAGGTCTTCTGGCCGTTGACGATGTAGTGGTCGCCTTGCCGCTCGGCGCGGGTCTTGAGGCTGGCCAGGTCGGAGCCCGAGCCCGGCTCGCTGTAGCCCTGGCTCCACCACACCTCACCCGAGGCGATGCCGGGCAGGAAGCGCTGCTGCTGCTCCTTGGTGCCGAAGGCCATGATCACCGGCGCCACCATCACCGGGCCGAAGGGCATGATGCGCGGCGCACCGGCCAGCGCGCACTCTTCCTCGAACAGGTGCTTCTGCACGGCGGTCCAGCCCGGGCCGCCGAACTCGGTCGGCCAGCCGTAGCCCAGCCAGCCCTTCTTGCCGAGGATGCGGGCCCAGCGGCGGGAATCCTCTTCCGTCAGGCGCAGCGAGTTGAACACCTTGTGGCTCAGATCCTTGGGCAGGTTCTCGGCCACCCATTGCCGGACTTCGGCGCGGAAGGCCAGTTCGTCGGGGGTGAATTGCAGATCCATGGTGGGGTCTCCGTGGGGTGGCGCACCGGGTTGCGCCAAACATCGTTTTTTAGCACGACCGTTCGATTTTGGTTTGTCCCTGCAGCGACAAGGGGGCGACCGGCGGCAGTCCGGCATCTGCCCGACCGTGCACCCCTAGAAGCAAGGCCGCACCGGGCCGGCCGCGCCGGAATACCGCGGCCGCGGCGCGCGTCCACCCAGACGGGGCCGCGCTGGGCTGGCCCACGACAACGGAGGAGACATGGCACAGATGCGGACGGAGTGCGTGGGCCGGCTGTCGGCCCGGTTGGCGGGCCTGGTGACCGCCCTGCTGGTGCTGGCTACCGGCCCGGCTGGTGCGGTGCAACCGGGGCAGGTCGACGACTTCAGCGGTCCGTCGCTGGACGGCTGGTCCAGCGGCGGCGGCAACCCCAACCCGCCGGCCGTGGTGGCCGGCGGCGGCCCGCTGGGCGCGGGCGATGCCTTCCTGCAGCTCACGGCCAATGGCGGCTCGGCCGGTGGCCGGCTGGTGGCCTTCGCCGGTGCCACGTGGACGGGTGACTTCCTGGCCGCCGGCGTCACCGCGCTGCGCATGGATGTGCGCAACCTCGGCAGCACCGACCTGAGCCTGCGGCTGATGTTCACCGATGGCGCCGGCTCGCGGGCGATCTCGGCCCAGGCGGTGCCGGTGGCCAGCGGCAGCGGCTGGATGCCGGTGCTGTTCCCGCTGGGCCCGGGCGCGCTGCACAGCCATGCCGAGGTGCTGTCCGCGGTGACGCAGATGACCCTGATGCACGCGACGGCGGCGGCGTTTCCGCCCAGCCCGGTGGTGGCCCTGCTCGGTGTCGACAACGTCACCGCGGTGCCCGAGCCCGGCGCGGCGCTGCTGCTGGGTGGCGGGCTGGTCCTGCTGATGGCCGCCATGCGCCGCCGGCGTGGCAACACGCCGCTGGCCCTGGCCGCCGGCCTGGCGCTGGCCGGCACGCTGCCGGCGCAGGCCCAGGTGCTGCCGGCCATCCCGTTCGGCGACATTGCGGTGCGCCTGAACCCGGTGGCCACCGGCCTCAGCGCACCGGCCTATGCCACCTTCGCCCCCGGCGTGGCCGACAAGCTGTTCATCGTCGAGCAGAACGGTCTCTTGCGGGTGCTGCAGAACGGCAGCCTGCTGCCGGGCGCGGCGATGGACCTGTCGGCGCGGGTGGCGCCGCCGCTCATCCCCGGCAATCCCAACGACGAGCGCGGCTTCCTCGGCCTGGCCTTCCATCCCGGCTTCAGCACGGCCAGCAGCGCCGGCCACCGCACGCTGTACACCTACACCAGCGAGCTGATCCCGGCCGGCACCCAGCCCACCTGGGCCGCACCCAACGGCGCGGTGCAGAACTACCGCAACCTGGTCACCGAATGGAAGATGGACACCGCCACTTGGCAGGTGGACCCGACCTCGCGCCGCGAGCTGATGTCCTTCGGCAAGAACGCCGGCAACCACAACGGCGGCACCATCGCCTTCGGCGGTGACGGCCACCTGTACCTGGGCCTGGGTGACGGCGGCAATGCCAACGACGTCGGCCCCAGCCACCTGGAGCCGGGCGGCAATGCGCAAAACCTGTCGACGCCACTGGGCAAGATGCTGCGCATCGACCCCATCGCACCAGCGCTGACCACCGGCAGCGCGAACACGGTCAGCGCCAACGGCCAGTACCGCATCCCGCTGGACAACCCGTTCCAGGGGCCGGGGCAGGTGGCCGAGACCTTTGCCTACGGCTTCCGCAACCCGTACCGCTTCAGCTTCGACCGCACCGACCTGGGCGGCACCGGCGACCTGATCGCCGCCGACGTGGGCCAGCGCAACATCGAGGAGATCGACCGGGTGGTGCTGGGCGGCAACCACGGCTGGGCGGTCAAGGAGGGCGAATTCGTCTTCTACCGCACCGATCCCGACGGCCCGGGGCCGCTGACGGCCGGCAGCATCGGCCCGCGCGAGCCCGGCACCACCGGCCTGGTCGACCCGATCCAGGGCACGCTGGGCTCGCTGCAGTACGACCACACCCAGGGCATCTCGATCACCGGCGGCTTCGTCTACCGCGGCAGCGCGATTCCGGCGCTGGTCGGCAAGTACGTGTTCGGTGACCTCGCCTTGCGCAATGCGCCGCCGCGGGTGGACGGCCGGCTGTTCTATGCCGACCTGGAGACCGGCCTGATCCGCGAGTTCCTGCTGCCGGGCGAGGCCGGCGGTCGCCTGCCCAACGGCTTGACGGTGCACGGCTTCGGGGAAGACGCCGCCGGCGAGCTGTATGCGCTGGTCACCAACACGCCGGCCAACGGCAACGGGGGCCTGGTGCTGCAGATCACCGCCGTGCCCGAGCCGGTGCAGTGGGCGCTGTTCGGCCTGGGTCTGGCGGCGCTGGCCGGCCTGGCGCGGCAGCGCCGCCGCGGCTGAGGGCCGGTCAGGTGCTGCCGGTCGCCGTGCCGGGCGCCACCACGCAGCCGGCGATGCGCCACTGGCTGTCGGGCTGCCGTGCCAGCAGGTAGGACGCCCGCCACAGCTTGCCGGCCGTGTCGCGCAACTGCACCACCTGCAGCACGTCGCCGCCGGCATCCCGGGTGGGCTGGAAGAACACCGTGGCGGCCGGCTTGATCACCATCGGGTAGCTGCCGGCCACCATCGCCATGAAGCGCTGCGCATCGCCGAACTGCGCGCGGATGGCCGGCGCGGCGTAGGAGAAGGCGCGTTCGGCATCGCCTGCGGCCATGGCGCGCAGCTGGGCCTCGACCACCGCCCGCACGTCCTTGGCCTCCTGGCCGGACAGCGGGGCGGCGGCTGCCGGACGGCTGGCGATCATGGCCATCGCCAGGGTCGTGGCCAGGGCTCGGCGGCGGTTCATGCGCGCAGGCCCCGCAGCGCGCCGCGCAGGCCGCTGGCGGCCTGCAGCCGGCCCACGGTGATGCCGTTCCAGTTGACCAGGGCCGCGTCGCTGAGGCCCTGCACGAAGCGCTGCTCGTCGTCGTCCAGCCGCACCAGGGCCTGCACCACGGCGGCCAGCACCACCTCGGCGGCGCGGGCGTTGTTGCCGTCGTCCATCTTGATGGCCACGCCCAGCCCGGCCTCGGGCAGGGCGGCGCCGTACACGCCCTCGGCGCCCACCTTGCAGAACAGCCGCTCGCCCAGGCGCTGCATCAGCCGGGTGTCCAGCCGGCCGCTGCCGGCCACATGGAACGGCGAGGCCGCCACCGCCTGGCGCAGCCGGCGCGCGGCGCGGGCATGGCCGTCGCTGAGGCCCGCGCCGGTGCCGATGCGGGCGAAGCCGTGCGCCAGCTGCCGCAGCGGGAAGGCGAATGTGGGGATGGAGCAGCCATCGGTGCCCACCGGCGCATGGTCCAGGTCGGCGCCGGTGGCGGCGGCCAGCGCGGCGGTGACTTCGCGCATCACCGGGTGGTCGGGCCGGATGTAGCCGCGCACGAACTCGGCCGGATCCCGCCCGGCCTCGCGGGCCAGCAGGCAGCCCAGGCAGACGAACCCGGAATGCTTGCCCGAGCAGTTGTTGTGCAGCGCGCTGGGCTGGGCGCCGGCGGCCGCCAGGGCCTTGATGGCGCTGTCGTTGTAGGGCCAGTGGGCGCCGCACTCCAGCGCCTCGGTGCCCAGGCCGGCCTTGGCCAGCATGCCGGCGGCGGTGGCGGCATGGCCAGGCTCGCCGCCGTGGCTGGCGCAGGCCAGCGCCAGCTCGGCATCGGTCAGGCCCAGCGCATCGGCGGCGCCGCTGGCCACCAGCGGCAGGGCCTGCATCACCTTGCAGGCGCTGCGCGGAAACACCGGCCGCTGCACATCGCCCAGGGCCAGCACGGTGGCGCCGTCGGCATCGACGATGGCCAGCGCGCCGCGGTGGAAGGACTCGACGATGCCGCCGCGCAGGGCATGCACCAGGTCAGGGTTGGAAGCGCTCACGGGCAGTGGGCCAAGTCTGGCGTGGAGGGGATGCAGCCACTGTAGCGCCGGGCTCCACCGGCAGCCATGGGGTCAGCGCCCCAGCAGGCCCTTGAACAACCCGCCGACGCCATCGACCACGCCCGACAGGCTGACGCCCACCGCCTCGGCCAATGCACCACCCACCCGCTGGGCGAGGTTCTCGTGGACCGAGAAGGCCGGGTCGTCGAGCCGGCCGTCGAGGCTGAAGCGCAGCGTGATGCGGCCGTCACGCTCCAGCGCGGCCAGCACCGCCTGGCGCGACACGCCGGCCAGCAGGCCGCCCAGGCCGCCGCCGGGTGCCAGGTCCAGGCCGGTCAGTGTCAACACGCCCGGTGCGCGCAGGCGCTGCTGCTGCACCGTGGGGTCCAGCTGCAGATCGAGCCGGCCGCCGCGGATGCGGCCCTCGCCGGCTTTCAACAGGTAGGGCTGCAGCGCCAGCATGTCCACGCCCTGCAGCCGGGCCTGCAGCGCGGCATCCTGCGTGCCCAGGTGCACCTGGCCCTGCAGCGACAGGCGGCCGTCATGCCGCGGGCCCTTCAGCACGGCCTGCAGCTGCAGCTTCGTCGGTGCCTGGGCCTGCGGCAGCGACAGCGGGCCCGCCTGCACCTGCAGGCCTTCCAGCCGCAGCCGGTGGGCGGGCCGGCGCACCGCGGCGTCGAACAGTTCGACCACGGTGCCGTCGAGCTGCAGCTGGTCGATGGCCAGGCTGTGGGCCGCCGCCGGTTGGCCCTGTGCCGCCACCTGGGCCGCCACCTGTGCGGGCGCCGGCGGCAGCAGGGACGGCAGCAGCCGGATGCGGCCGTCGGCGCCGCGCAGCAGCGACAGGTAGCCGCCCTGCACCTGCAGCCTGTGCAGCCGCCACCGGCCGTGGCGCGGGCCTGACCACAGGCTGTGCCAGTCGGGTACCAGGCGCACCTGGTCGGCGCGCAGCGCATCGGCGGCCGGCCAGGGCGCGCCGCCGGGCTGGGGCGTGCCGGCGATGCGCAGCTGGTCGATCTCCACCGCCGCCAGGCCCACCCGCAGCTCGCCGACGCTGGCGCCGGGCCCCAGGGCCTGCAGCACTGCGGCGCGCAGCTGCCACAGCGCCAGCTGCCAGACCAGGGCGATGGCCAGCAGCACGGCCGCCAGCACGGCCGTCCAGCGCCAGCGCTGGCGGGCGAAGGTGGCAGTGACGATGGGGGCGGGGGCGTCGTCGGAGCGGGGCACAGAGAACAGGGGCCATGGGACGGGGGCGAGATCCTAGCTGCACGCGGACGGACAGAATGCCGGCGATGACTGCCTCCCTGCTGATCGGCGTTGACTTCTCCAGCCGCCCCACGCCGCGCAAGCCGGTCACCCTGGCCACCGGTCAGCTGCGTGGCGCTGCGCTGCAGCTGGGCCCCGCCCACCGCTTTGACAACCTGCCCGCGCTGGCCGACTGGCTGGCCCGCCCGGAGCCCTGGGTGGGCGGCTTCGACCTGCCCTTCGGCCTGCCGCGTGAGCTGGTGCAGACACTGGGCTGGCCCACCGACTGGGCGGCCTGCATGGACCACTATGCCGCGCTGGACCGGCCGACCATCCGCGACACCTTCGCCGCCTTCTGCGCCGCGCGGCCGGTGGGCGGCAAGTTCGCCCACCGCGCCTGCGACGGCCCGGCCGGCAGCAGCCCGTCGATGAAATGGGTGAACCCGCCGGTGGCCTACATGCTGCATGCCGGCGTGCCGCTGCTGCGTGCGGCCGGTGTGTGCCTGCCGGCCCATGCGCCCGGCGTGGGCGACTCCCAGAGGGTGGCGCTGGAGGCCTACCCCGGCCTGCTGGCGCGCGAATTGATCGGCAACCGCTCCTACAAGAGCGACGACCGCGCCAAGCAGACCCCCGAGCGCCTGATCGCCCGCAAGGACCTGCTGGAGGCGCTGGAGCAGGGCCGCAGCCGCCTGGGCCTGCGCATCCGGCTGACCGCCGCCCAGCGCGACGCGCTGGCCGACGATGCCAGCGGCGATGCGCTGGATGCGGTGCTGTGCCTGGTGCAGGCGGCCTGGGCGGCGCAGCAGCCCGGCTGGGGTCTGCCGGCCAGGGTGGATCCGCTGGAGGGCTGGATCGTCAGCGCCTGAGCCGGCCGTGCCGGTGGCTCAGCGGGTGCCGGCAACCGGCCGTGGCATGACCGCGGCACCAGGCACCGGCTGGTGGTAGCGGTCGTTCAGCCGCGCGAAGTCGGCTTCACGCTCGGCGGCGATGAAGTCGCGCAGCCGCTGCAGCTGGTAGGGCCGCAGCGTGGGCAGGTGGTGCAGCACCAGCTCGGCGCCCAGCGCCCAGTCGACGCCCTCGCTGGCGGGCATCAACCACAGCGTGGCGTCCGCCGGCAGCAGCGCCAGCGCCGCCACGCCCACCTCCCGCGCCGGCACGGCCAGCAACTGGGCCTGCTGCGGCCAGCGGCCGGGCAGGCCCGCGCCGGCCTGCGGCGGCCACAGCAGCAGCAGGCGGTGCGCGGTGTAGGTCTCCACCGCTGGGCCGCTGGCGGTCTGCACGAATTCGGTGGCGCTGTCGAAGACCAGGCGCACCGCGCCCACCCAGGCGGTCGGCTGCCACTGCGGCAGCAGCCGCGGGTGGCTGGCCGTGCGCAGCTGCAGCGCGGCGGGGTCGGGTTGCCAGACCGGTTCGCTGGCGGCCTGGTCGTCCAGGTCCCACTGCGAGGCGGCGAAGTCGCGCGCGCTGCGCGTGGTGTCTGCCAAGCTGTCGGCATCCGGCGGCGGTGGGGCGTCCACCGCGGGCAGGTCGACCTCGGGCTGCAGCGCGGCCAGCAACTGCTCGGCCTGCAGGTCGACCGGCGGCAGCGTCACCTGCGGGATGTCGGTGGCCGGGGGTGGCGGGCGCGGCAGGTCGACCACCGGCACGTCTTCCACATCGTCGGCCGTCCAGCGCTGGCCGCTGCGCAGCACGCCACCGCGGCGCGCGGCCGCGGGCGTGTCGGGCTGCAGGCGCAGGTCCAGGTCCGCCAGATCGGGCGGCGCCGGTGGTGCGCCGGCGGGCTGGCGCATGCGCCGGACAAAATCATCCAGGGCGTGCGTCGGGTCGTCGTCAGGATCGATCGGAGGCATGGCGCATTCTGCGCTGCAGCGCAGAATTGGAGTGCACAGCCTAGGGTCAACCCGCGGTTTTGGGTTTCGCCCTCTAGGGCAGGCTGGTCACACTGTGGTCATGGGTGCTGGCAAGCACCATCCGAGTCCGGCACCACCACCATTCCACCAAGGATCACCATGACCACGACCAGCCTGCGCACCGTCACCCTGAAGACCGTCGCCAACTACCGCCACGCCGCCGAGCGCACCCTGCGCGCCTACCGCAGCGGCGGCCAGCGCCTGATCGCCGTGGTGCGTGACGGTGTCGACCAGGCCGCCCAGCGCGGTGCCGAGCCCTACGTGCCCGCCCTGGCCGCCGCGGTGCGCCGCGCCGGCGACAACCTCGGCCAGCTGGCCCACCAGGGCCTGGACGCGGTCAGCGAGCGCACCAGCCGTGCCATCGCCGTCAGCGCCGACAGCGTGACCAGCCAGGTCAAGCGCGTGGCCGACCTGGCCGGCGGCGTCGACAACAAGGTGGTGGCCACCGGCCTGCAGGCCGCCGTGCGCGTCAGCCTGCCGGGTGCCAAGCTGGGCCTGGCGCTGTCCGAGCGCGTGGCCTCGGGCGCCGACAAGCTGGCCGACGTGGCCGCCGGTGCCAAGGCCAAGAAGGCCGCCAAGGCCGCCGGCAAGCGCGTGCGCCGTGCCAAGGCCGACGCCACCGACGTGGTGGCCGAGGCGGCTGCCGAGGTGAAGGCCGAGGTCAAGACCGCCGTGCGTCGCACCAAGGCCCAGGCCACCAAGGCTGCCGACGCCGTGAGCGAGGCGGTTGCCAAGCCGGTCAAGGCCGTCAAGGCCCAGGCGAAGAAGGTGGCCGCCAAGCCGCAGGTGAAGAAGGCCGTGGCCGCCGCCACCCAGCCGGCCAAGCGCACCCGCGCCAAGGCCGCCGCCGTGGTGCAGGCCGCCCAGGACGCCGCAGCCACCGTCGCTGCCGCCTGACCGTCGGAACCAGCAGCCGGGCCCGCCGATGCCGATGCGCCAACTCAGCGGCCACGACGCCGGCTTCCTGTACACCGACACCGCGCAGGCCAACGCCAACGTCAGCCTGCTGCACATCCATGACCAGCGCACGGCGCCCGGCGGCGTGGTGCGCTTCAAGCAGATCCTGGCCCACATCGAGGGCCGGCTGTCGGCCGCGCCGCTGTTCCGCCAGCGGCTGCAGCGGGTGCCGCTGGGGCTGGACCACCCGTACTGGGTGGACGATCCGAACTTCGACCTGGAATACCACGTCCGCCACATCGCCCTGCCCAAGCCGGGCGACTGGCGGCAGTTCTGCATCCAGGTCTCGCGCATCCATGCACGGGCGCTCGACCTGGACCGCCCGCTGTGGGAGGCCTACGTCATCGAAGGCCTGGACAGCTTCCTCGACCTGCCGCCCGGCAGCTTCGCGCTGCTGTTCAAGACCCACCTGGCCGCGGTGGACCTGCACCGCCTGGGCGCACTGAGCAGCCTGCTCTACGACACCCAGGCCGCGCCGGCAGCGCCGCCGCCGCCGGCACCGTGGTTCGCCGAATCGGCACCGGGCCGGCTGCGCCTGGTGCGCAAGGGCCTGGTCAACTCGGCCACTGCGCCGCTGCGGCTGGCACGGCCGCTGCTGCGCGCCGCCACCAGCGTGGCGCCGGCCGCCGTGGCCCTGGCCAGCGAGATGCTGCTGCGGCCGCAGAACCTGCCGGCCACCCGCTTCAACGCCATCGTCTCGCCGCACCGGGTGTTCGAGACCCGGCGCTTCACCGAGGCGGAGTTCGCCGCCATCTGCGCGCTGGTGCCGGGCGCCAGCGTCGACGACGCGGTGGCCGCGGTGATCGGCGGCGCGCTGCGCCGCTACCTCGATGCCAACGGCGAGCTGCCGCCCACCCACAGCCTGGCCGCCATCCAGCCCGAGGCGGCGGCCGACGGCACCGACCCGCTGGCGCTGCGCTGGCGCCATGTGCGCCTGGGCACCGACATCGCCGACGCCCGCCAGCGCCTGACCACGCTGGCTGCCCAGGCACAGGACGCGCCCGACGAGGTGGCCCGCCTGCTGGGCAGCCCGGCGCTGGCCGAGGCCGGCGAGCAGGCCAGCGCCGCGCTGCTGGCCTGGAGCCGCCGCCTGGTGGGCCGCGCCAGCGCCCGCCTGGGCAGCAGCACGCCGCCGGCCAACTGCACGCTGGCCCACCTGCCGGCGCCCACCCAGCCGATGTACCTCTGCGGCGCGCGGCTGAGCTACTTCTCGGCCATCCTGCCCATCACCGACGGTCTGGGCCTGGCCTTCGCCGTCACCCGCTACGACGGCCGGCTGGTCATCTCGCCCACCAGCTGCCGCGAGCTGATGCCCGACCCCGAGGTGTTCGCGCAGTGCCTGCGCGACAGCTTCCAGGAGTACCTGGCGTTGACGGTGCAGCGGCCGGTGCGCCGCGTTGCGGCGGCCAAGCCGGTGAAGCCCGCCCAAGTTGCCAAGCCAGCGGCCCGCAGCATGCGGCCCGCCGCGGCGGCCGCGCCTACAGCGGCACGGCCGCGTGGGTCATCAGCCGGTAGAGCGCGCCGGGCAGGCCGGCCGGGTTGAACGGCTTCCAGTCGCCCTCCGGCTGCGCCAGCCGGTCGGCGACGATGCACATCACCATCGCATTGAAGCCCAGGCCGGTGTGGCTGCCGGCGACGCGGATGTTCTCGCACTGCTGCTGCGGGCCGTCCACCGTGGCCTCCTGCGGCGGCACCACGCCGTCGCTGATGCTGTAGAGGCAGCTCATCGGCACGGCCGGCAGCAGGTGCTCGCGCAGCTGCTTGGCGCGCGGCTGCATCACATGCACCTCGGCGCCCAGCGGATGGGCCACCATGCGGTAGAGCGCCTTCACCAGCGGCGAGGCCTGGCTGCCCTCGGGCCCCACATTCACCGGGCTGCCCAGCGTGACCAGCTGGCGCACGCACTCGGGCGCCTGCAGCGCGCCGTACAGCGCGAACACGCCGCCCAGGCTCCAACCCACCAGGCTGACGCGCCGCCCGGTGCCGTGGTGCAGGTGGCGGATCTTCTGCTCCAGCGCCTGCGCATGGCGGCGCTGGAAGCCGATGTTGCGGCCCAGGCCCCAGGTCTCGACCGCATAGCCGCGGCCGGCCAGGAAGGCCTTCAGCGCAAACAGCGAGCCCTCGTCGGCCATGAAGCCGGGCAGCAGCAGCACCGGGTGGCCGTCGCCCCGCGGCAGCTGGGCCAGCGCCGGCCAGGTGAACGGCAGCACCGCCATCTCGGCCAGCGCCCGCCATTCGATCAGCGAGTGCAGCCGGCTGGGCGCGCCGGTGTGGGGGTGACGGGTGGCCATGTCTTGCATACAAGTTCAGGTTGCCAACCGATTGTGGCCGCCACCCGGTGTCGCCAGGAGGGAGGCCGGTCTAGGGGCTTGCACCAGGGTTGCCGGACCCGGGTCTGCGGGCCGCGCGTCGCGCCGCCGCGCGGCGCACGGCATGATGGCGGGATGTCCGAGATCCGCGCACTGCTGCTGACCGACGTTGTCGCGAGCACCCGCCTGTCCGAACGCCTGGGCGATGCTGCGATGGCTGCGGTCTGGGCCGCCCATGACCGCGCTGCCCGCGACCTGCTGCCGCTGCACGGCGGCCGCGAGATCGACAAGACCGACGGCATGCTGCTGATGTTCCACCGCGCGGCCGATGCCGTGGCCTATGCGCTGGCCTACCACCGCGCGCTGGCCACGCTGCCGGTGCCGCTGCAGGCCCGCGCCGGCCTGCATGTGGGTGCGGTGGTGCTGCGCGAGAACAGCGCCGCCGATGTCGCCCGCGGCGCCAAACCGCTGGAGGTGGACGGCTTGGCCAAGCCCATGGCCGCGCGGGTGATGTCGCTCGCCGGCGGCGGCCAGACACTGCTGACACCCGAGGCAGTGGCCGATCTGGGCGAGGACCATCCCTGGCCGCTGCAGAGCCACGGCCACTGGGTGATGAAGGGCGTCAGCGCGCCGACCGAGCTGTTCGAGATCGGCGAGGACGCCGCCCGCTTCACCACGCCCGAAGGCAGCGACAAGGTGCACCGCGTGGTGCGCAGCGGCGACCGCTGGCTGCCGGTGGCCGACATCCCGAACAACCTGCCGCAGCACCCCACGGCCTTCATCGGCCGCGAGCGCGAACTGCGCGAGCTGAAGGCCAAGCTGGCCGCCGGTGCCCGCCTGGTCACGCTGCTGGGCATGGGCGGCCTGGGCAAGACGCGGCTGTCGCTGCAGGTGGCGTCGGAAACGCTGTTCGCCTACCCCGACGGCGCCTGGTTCGTCGACCTGACGGCGGTGCGCGACGCGGCCCTGGTGGTCAGCGAGACCGCCCGTGCGCTGGACATCGCCGAAGAGCCCGGCCGGCCATTGCTCGACACCCTGTGCGCCCAGCTGCGCCAGCGCCGCACGCTGCTGGTCTTCGACAACTGCGAGCACCTGGTCGAGCCGGCGGGCGATCTGGTCTATGCACTGCTCAAAGCGGCACCGCAGCTGAAGGTGCTGGCCTCCAGCCGCGAACTGCTCGACGTGCCCGGCGAGCAGAGCTATCCGGTCCAGCCGTTGCCGCTGCCCAACCGCGGCGATGGCGTGCAGGCGCTGCAGCGCTCCACCGCGGCGCGGCTGTTCATCGACCGGGTGCTGGCCCACCGGCCCGACTACGCACTGGGCGATGAGGACGCCGCCGACGTGGCCGACCTGGTGGTGCGGCTGGAGGGCATCCCGCTGGCCATCGAGCTGGCCGCCGCCCGCATGCGCACCATGGAGGTGGCCGAGATCAACGAGGGCCTGCGCCGCCGCTTCGAGCTGCTGACCGGCGGCAGCCGCCGCCTGCAGGCCCGCCAGCAGACGCTGCGCGGCCTGGTCGACTGGTCCTACGACATGCTGGCCGCGGCCGAGCGCACCGTGTTCGACCGGCTGGCGGTGTTCGTCGGCGGCTTCGATGCCGAGGCGGCGCTGGCGGTGTGCGCTGCCGAGCCGGTGGCCGACGACGCGGTGCCGGGGCTGGTGCAGTCGCTGGTGGACAAGTCACTGGTGATGCGCGAGACCACCACCGACGGCGAGCGCCTGCGCATGCTGGACACGCTGCGCGACTACGCGGCCGAGAAGCTTCAGGCCGCGCCCGATGCACCGGCCGTGGCCGCCCGCCACTGCGACCATTTCTTTGCCGTCTCCCGGGACGGCAGCCGCGGCCTGCAGGGCGCCGACCAGGCGAAATGGCTGCGCCGCTTCGAGGCCGAGACCGACAACCTGCGTGCCGCCCGGGCGCTGGCCGTGGCCGGCGGCGCCGATCCGGTGCTGGCGGCCAAGCTCAGCGTCAACCTGCTGGGCTTCTGGCTGCTGCGCGGCCGCGCCAGCGAGGGCCGTGCCGCGGTGGCCGAGGCGCTGGCCCTGCCCGCCGTGCAGGCCTCTGATCTGGCGCATGGCTGGGTGCTGTACGCCGGCGCCGGCCTGGCCGGCGCCCAGGGCGCCCATGCCGAGGCGCTGCGCCTGCTGGAGCAGTGCCTGGTCATCCGCCGCCGGCTGGGCCATCCGATCCAGATCGCCGCCACGCTGTCCACCCTGGCGCTCACCCGGCTGCAGACCGGCGATGTCGCCGGCGCCGCGGTCGGCGAGCAGGAAGCGCTGGCGCTGTTCCGCGAACATGGCGACCAGGTCGGCGAAGCGATCTCGCGGCTGCACCTGGGGCAGATCGCGCTGCAGGCCGGTGACGACGCCGCGGCGGCAGCTGAATTCGCCGCCGCCGGCGCGCTGGCCCATGCCATCGGCCACCACGAGGTGGAGGGCGAGAGCGCGCTGATGCAGGGCCAGCTGGCCTGGCTGGCCGGCGACCTGGATGGCGCGGTGCAGCAGATCGAGGCGTCGCTGGCGATCTGCCGCGCCGCCGAGGACAAGCGCGGCGAGGCCGACGCGCTGCACTGGCTGGGCAAGGCGGATCTGGCCGCCGGCCGGCTCGATGCCGCCCGCCCGCGGCTGGCCGAGGCGCTGCGCGCCTTCCGCGACTTCGAGATGAACGAGGGGCTGCTCGACAGCCTGGAAGACCATGCCGCGCTGCATGCGGCCGGTGGCGCAGCCGAGCGCGCGGCGGAACTGGCGGCGGCGGCCACCCAAGCCCGCCACCGGCTGGCGCTGCCGCGGCCGCTGCGGCTGGCCGTCCACTGGCAAGGCCTGCTCGACCGGCTGCGCGGAGCGCTGGGGGATGACCGCTACGACGCGTCCTGGCAACGCGGCCGGCGGCTGGAGACCGCCGAGGCCGTCACGCTGGCGATGGCCGGTGGCTGATCAGGGCGCGCTGCGCCGGCGCCGCACACCCGCCAACGCAGCCAACGCCAGGCCGGCCAGGGCCAGCGAGCCGGGTTCGGGCACCCGGGTGAAGGTGGGAACGGCGCCTGGCACGTCGGCGCGGGCCTGTCGGAGGCAGTCCACCCCGCCGATCGTTCCGCCGCTGAACGCTGGACAGTTGCTCTCGTACAGGAACACCGGATCCGGCCCGTCGTAGGCGACGCCTTCCCCCTCTCCGACCAGCCCGGTGAATCCCAGCGGCAGGTAGGTGGAGACCCATTCCAGTGCCCAGTGCTTGTCGTCGAACGGGCCGAAGGTGCCGAACAGCGACGGGGTGTCCACACCCGCCAGCTCGTTGCGGCCTGTCAGCGGATTGAAGGCGACATAGATGCCGACGATGTGTGCCGACATGCCGTAGCCCGCAATCCAGTCGGGCGAAGCTTCCGAAAAGTCGAAGGTCTGCTCCAGCACGGTGGTGTTGTCGGTGTACGAGCCGTTCGAGTCCTTGGTGTCGCTTGCGTACTTGCGCAGCGTCAGGCTGCCGCCGGTGAGCACGACGGTGCCGCAGCTGTTGTAGAAGTTGAAGCCGCCGCCGTCGTCGTAGCCAAAGCCGCTGAAGCCGTTGGCGCTGTGCCAGCCCGAGGTGCTCAGGCAGGCTTCGTCGACAGCGAACTGGTGCGTGCCTTCGAAGCCGTAGACATCACCGCGGGGATCAAACGTCCCGGTGTAGATGGCCCGTGCATGGGCCTCGCCCAGGCCCATCGGGCCGCCGGCCAGGGTGATCAGGATGGCCGCGGCGGCCGTGGCGAACGGGGGTTTCAGCATGACGAGCTCCAGGAGGCCGGTGGCGCGGGGTTGCATCGCGCGCAGATCTGCAACTTAAAGCAAAAAAAGTGCCAAATTTGACGATTGCAGCCAAGTGCCTGTCAGCCAACGGCGATCGCAGCCAGGCCCCGGCTGCGGCGGGTTCCGGTGTCAAGCCAGCCGACGGCGGGCGCCGTGCACGCGCTCCCTACAATGCCGCCGCATGGCGCGGGTGCTGTTCGTCTGGGAGGTGGGTGCCGACTACGGCCACCTGATGCGGCTGGCCGTGCTGGGGCGTGAACTGGCGCGCCGCGGCCACACGCCGGTGCTGGCGTTGCGCAGCCTCACCCATGTGCAGGACCTGCTGGCCGACGCGCCCTTCACCGTGCTGCAGGCGCCGTTGTGGACCGGCGCGGTCAGCGGCCTGCCGCCGCCGCTGGGGCCGGCCGAGACGCTGCTGCGCATCGGCTTCCTGCACCCATCCGCGCTGGCTGGCCTGGTGCGGGCCTGGCGGGCGCTGGTCGGCCTGGTGCAGCCCGACCTGCTGGTGCTGGACTTCGCGCCCACCGCGCTGCTGGCCACCCGCGGCCTGCGCCTGCCGCGGGTGCTGCTGGGCGACACCTTCGCGCTGCCGCCGCGGCAGGTGCCGCTGCCGGCCTACCGCTGGTGGCGGCCGGAACCAGCATTGCGGCTGGCCGAACCGGAACGCCACGCGCTGGATGGCGCCAATGCCGTGCTGGCCCAGCTGGGCGAGCCGCCGCTGGCCCGGCTGGCTGACCTGTACGACGCCGACGAGACCATCGCCACCGCCCATGCCGAGTTCGACCAGTACCCCGGCCGCGACGCCGCCGCCGAGCGCTTGCACTACTGGGGCGTGCTGCCCGGCCTGGACACCGGCGTGGCGCCCGACTGGCCGCGGGTGGAGGGCCCGCGGGTGTTCGCCTACCTGAAGCCGCGTTCGCGCGACTTCGACGCCGTGCTCGACGCGCTGAAGGCGCTGCCGGTGTCGGTGGCCCTGCACGCGCCGGGCCTGTCGGTGGCGGCCCAGCGCCGGCACCTGGCGGCCAACCTGCACTTCCACGCCCAGCCGCTGCGCATGGCCGATGTGCTGCGCGAGGCCGCCTTCGGTCTCTGCCATGCCGGCGCCAACACCACCCAGGCGCTGGTCACCGCCGGCATCCCGGCCCTGCTGCTGCCCGAGCATGTGGAGCAGATGATGACGGCCAGGCGGGCCGCCGAAGCGGGCGCGGCGCTGGTGGTGGACCACGAGAAGCCGCCGCCGCAGTTCAAGCGCTTGCTGCAGCGCCTGCTGACCGAGCCCGGCTTCACCGCCGCCGCCCGGGCGGTGCAGGCCCGCCATGCGGACGACGACCCCGCGCAGCGCGCGCCGCGCATCGTCGACCGGCTGCTGCAGTGGCTGCCGGGCGGCGGCGCGGCGCCGGCCGCCTGAGTCAGTCGATCAGCCCGCGCTCGCGCAGCATCGGCGCCACGCCGGCATCCCGGCCGCGGAAGGCGCGGTAGGCGGCACCTGGCTCCACGCTGTCGCCGCGGCTGTAGATCTCGGCCTTCAGC
This sequence comes from Pseudaquabacterium pictum, assembly GCF_005403045.1. Taxonomy (GTDB): domain Bacteria; phylum Pseudomonadota; class Gammaproteobacteria; order Burkholderiales; family Burkholderiaceae_C; genus Pseudaquabacterium; species Pseudaquabacterium pictum. The sequence goes on along the minus strand of NZ_BJCL01000002.1, from coordinate 556,195 downwards.
CGCGCGGCCACGGCCGGGTCGAAGGCGTCGCCGGCCTCGACGAAGGCCTGCCAGGCGTCGGCCTCCAGCACCTCGGCCCACAGGTAGACGTAGTAGCCGGCGGCGTAGCCGTCACCGGCGAACAGGTGCTGGAAGTGCGGCATGCGGTGGGCGATGCCGGTGTCGGCCGGCAGGCCGCGTGCGGCCAGGGTCTCGGCTTCGAACTGTTCGACATCGTCCGGCGGCGTGCTGCGCTGGTGGGCGGCCAGGTCGAGGATGGCGCTGGCGACATAGCGCACCGTGTCGTAGCCCTGGCCGAAGCGGCGTGCCGCGGCGATCTTGTCGAGCAGGGCCTCGGGGATGGGCTCGCCGGTCTGCCAGTGGCAGGCGTGGCGCCGCAGCACCGCGCGCTCCTGGCCCCAGTGCTCGAACAGCTGCGACGGCAGCTCGACAAAGTCGCGCAGCACCCGGGTGCCCGACAGCCGCTCGTAGCCCACGTCGCTCAGCAGGCCGTGCAGGCCGTGGCCGAACTCGTGGAACAGGGTGCGCACGTCGTCGGGCGACAGCAGCGTGGGCGTGCCCGGTTCGCCGCGGGCGAAGTTGTTGTTGTTCAGCACCACCGGCAGGCTGGGCGTGCCGTCGGCGCTGTTGCGGTGCTGCACCGCCAGCGTGCTCATCCAGGCGCCGCTGCGCTTGGCCGGGCGGGAGAAGTTGTCCTGCAGGAACAGCCCGATCGGCGTGCCGGCCGCGTCATCGACCTGGTAGACCGCCACATCCGGGTGGTAGCCGGCCAGGTCGGTGCGCGGGGTGAAGCGCAGGCCGAACAGCCGCTGCGCGCATTCCAGCGCCGCGGCCACCATCGCCGGCAGCGGGAAGTAGGGCTTGAGCTCGGCATCGTCCAGCGCAAAGCGGGCCTGGCGGACCTGCTCGGACCAGTAGCGCCAGTCCCAGGCTTCCAGCGGCTCGGTGGCGCCGGCGGCGGCCATGGCCTCGCGCAGCATCGCGCGCTCCTTGTCCAGCGCGGGCAGGGCGCGCTGCCAGACGTCGTCCAGCAGCGCCCACACCCGGTCGGGCGTGCCGGCCATGGTGTCGCCCAGCTTGAAATCGGCATAGCTGGCGCAGCCCATCAGCGCCGCCTGGCGCTGGCGCAGTGCCAGGATCTGCCGGGCCAGCGGCCGGTTGTCGTGCGCGCCGGCATGGGCGCCGCGGCTGACCCAGGCCCGCCAGGCCTGCTCGCGCAGGTCGCGCCGGCGCGAGAAGCCCAGGAACGACAGGATCAGCGAGCGGCCCAGCGTGATCACCGGCTGCGGCAGGCCGCGCTCGGCCGCGGCCTGGCGGGCGGCGGCGCGCACGAACTCCGGCAGACCGTCCATCGCCGCCTCGTCGGGCAGCGGCAGGGTGAAGGCGTTCTCGTCGTGCAGCAGGTTCTGCGCGAACCGGGTGTTCAGCTCGGCCAGCTGGCCCAGGATGGTGGCGTACTCGGCCCGCGCCGCGGGCGCCAGCTGCGCGCCGTGGGTGGTGAAGTCGCGGTGGGTGCGTTCGACCAGGCGCACCTGCTCGGCGCTCAGCCCCTGCTGGTGGCGGGCCTGGTGCACGGCGTCGATGCGCTGGAACAGCGCCGCATCCTGGTAGACCGCGCTGAAGTGCGCCGCCAGGGGGGCGGCCAGTTCACGCTGCAGCGCCTGCAGCGCCGGCGTGGTGGCCGAGGCCGCCAGGTTGTAGAACACCGGCAGCACCCGGCCGAGCAGGCGGCCGCAGCGGTCGAAGGCGGCCACGGTGTTGTGGAAATCGGGCGCGGCGGGCTGGGCAGCCAGGATGGCCAGCTCGTCGCGGTGCAGCTGCATGCCACGCTCGATGGCCGGACGGAAGTCATCCACCCCGATGCGGGCGAAGTCGGGCAGCGTCAACGGCTGGTCGCCGTCGATCAGCAGGGCGTTGGTGGTGGCATCCATCGGTGGGGGCGGCGCTTGGCGGGTGCAGGGGCGCCGATGATGCCACCACGCCGCAGGCATGGAATTGCAAGCAGACGTTTCCGCAGCCGCTGCCAGCGGCCCGCATGCTGCCGCGGCTTCGGGTTCGCCCGCATACTTCGCTCCCATACAAGAACAACGCCCGAAGCGGGCCGGCGTCGCGGCGGAGGCCGGGCGCGCTGCCCCCCGTCTGCTGCAGGGAGCTGCACTGTCATGTTGCGATCACTCTGGTCAGGCCAGTCCGTCCTCGAGCGCGCCGCGCACGAGATCGGCCTGCGCCTGCAACCCGCGCACCGCGTGCAGATCGCGCATGAGCAGACCCGCATGGTGCTGCTGCACACCCGCCTGGGCACGCTGGCAGCCACCGCCTTCGCCCTGGTGCTGGCCTGGTACCTGCACGGCAAGCTGCAGCCCGGGCTGCCGCAGGAGCTGCTGACCGCCTGGGTGGCGGTGAAGCTGCTGGTGGCCGGCGCGCGCATGGTGCTGGCCGCGGCCTGGTCGGCACATGGCGGCGGGGGTGACTCGGCCGGCCGCTGGCAGGCGGCGATGTTGGGCCTGCTGGCGCTGGACGGTGCGGTCTGGGGCGCCCTCGGCTGGGCCATGATGGGCCAGAGCGTGCCGATGGTGGCGCTGATGGTGGCCGTGCTCGACGGCGTCAGCTGCATCGCCACCTTCGGCCTGCAGGTGCGGCTGGCGGCCACCGCGGCCTATGTGCTGCCGATCCTGCTGCCGCTGGTGGTGGGCCTGGCGCAGCGCGACGACGACATCGCCCACATGGCCGCCGCCGGCCAGCTGGTGCTGGCGGTGCTGCTGCTGGCCACCGCCCGCGCCACGTCGCAGCGCCTGACCACCGGCATGCTGCTGCGCCTGCAGGCCGATGCACTGGCCGCCGAGAAGGATGCGGCGCTGCGCCTGGCGCATGAGCAGAGCGCCGAGCGCAAGCGCTTCCTGGCCAAGGTCAGCCATGAGCTGCGCACGCCGCTGCACGGCATGCTGGGCCTCACCCGCCTGCTGCACCTGGAGGCGCGCGACCCCACGCTGAGCCACCGGCTGGAGCTGATCGAGAGCTCCGGCACCCAGCTGCTGGGGCTGATCAACGACCTGCTGGAGGTCTCGCGCATCGATGCTGGGCACTTCGCGCTGAAGGTCGACAGCTTCGACCTGGCCGCGCTGCTGGACCAGCAGGCCGAGCTGTTCGCGCTGCGTGCCGCTGACAAGGGCCTGCACTTCTCGCTGCAGATGCAGCTGCCGAGGCCCTGCTGGGTGCGTGGCGACGCCGCTCGGCTGCGCCAGGTGCTGAACAACCTGCTGGGCAATGCGGTGAAGTTCACCCGCAGCGGGTCGATCACGCTGCAGGCCTGGCCCGGCTCCCGGCCGGAATGGGTGGGCCTGTCGGTGGCCGACACCGGCGAGGGCATCGGCCCGGCCGAGCTGGCCCGCATCTTCCAGCCCTTCCACCAGGTGGCGTCCAGCGGCGCGCCGGGCACCGGCAGCGCTGCGGCCACCACCGACGGTGTCGGCCTGGGGCTGACCATCGCCCGCGAGATCGCCATCGCCATGGGCAGCGACATCCGCGTGCGCAGCGTGCCGGGCCAGGGCTCGGTGTTCAGCTTCGAGGCGCTGCTGCCGCCGGTGTCCGCCAGCACGGATGCCCGGGCCGCGCCGCCGGTGGCGCAGCGCCTGCCGCGCCTGGTGCTGGTGGCCGAGGACGACGAGGTGAATGCGCTGATCGTCGGCGCCTACCTCGACAGCCTGGGCGTGCGCTACGAGCGGGTGGCCGACGGCAAGCAGGCGGTGAGCCGCGCGCTGCGCGAGACCGACCGGCCCGAGCTGGTGCTGATGGACTGCCGCATGCCGGTGATGGACGGCCTGGCCGCCACCGCCGACATCCGCCGCCAGGAGCGCACCCTGGGCCTGCTGCGCCTGCCCATCGTGGCGCTGACCGCCACCGCCACCGACACCGACCGCCAGGCCTGCCTGGACGTGGGCATGGACGACGTCATCGCCAAGCCCTTCACGCCGGTGCAGCTGGCCGACGCACTGCGCCAGGCCGGCCGCGCAGCCTGACGCCGCGGCTCAGGCGGCCAGGGCCAGCGCAGCGGGCGCCGGCGCCGGCTCGGCCAGCAGCTGCAGATCGGGGTGCCAGGTCTCGACCATGAAGCTGTAGAGCGCATGGCGGGCGCTGTGCCAGCGGCGCTCGGCCCCCACCACGTCGAAGGCCAGCACATGGTGCGGCAGGTTGCCGGCATGGGCCAGCGGCACCGGGCCGCTGTCGTCCAGCGCGTCGGTGAAGCCCAGGCCGCGGTAGATGCGCACCAGCGCTGGGCTGCGCGCGCCGATCACCAGCAGCCGCACCTGGCTGGCCACGGCGGCCAGGTAGCAGGCCTTGACCAGCATCGGCCGCACCAGGCTGGAGGCACCCGGGGCGATGGCCAGGCGGGTGATCTCGGCCCGCGGCAGCGCCGCCAGCGCCGGCGGCAGCGCCAGGCTGGTTTCGATCGGCAGCTGGCGCGGGTGGTTGCGCTGGATGCGGGCGCTGCCGATGGCGCGGCCGCTGGCCTTGTCGCGGCACAGCAGCACGGTGGTGCCGGGCGCGGTGTCGGCCGCATCGGGCAGGGCCATGGTCTGCGCCAGGCCGGGCAGGTGGTGGCCGTAGGCCTCGGCGCGCAGCGTGGCCAGGTCGGCCAGGTCGGTGGCCGGGTTGGCGATGCGGACGGTGAAATCGAGGTGGGCGGTGGTCATGGCGGCAGTGGGTGGAACAGCGATTTCCCAGCGTGCCGCGTGTGCGGCCAGCATGATCGGCGGAACAAGCGGCGTTTTGTCGACAGAAGCGCACCGCTACCATTGGCGCCCCTGCACCCACCAAGCCCTTGCATGCCCGCTGCCAAGTCGTCCACCCGCGCCGCCGTGCGGCCCGCCCCCGCCCGCGGCCGCGCCGCGGCGCCGTCGATGGGCCTGTGGCTGGGCCTGGCCCTGCTCATCATCGTGGCCGACCAGCTCACCAAGACGCTGGTGGCCAGCCGCTTTGCGCTGGGCGACAGCGTCACCATCACCGGCTGGTTCAACCTGGTGCGGGCGCACAACCCGGGCGCGGCCTTCTCCTTTTTGGCCGATGCCTCGGGCTGGCAGCGCTGGTTCTTCGTCGGTCTGGGCGCGGTGGCCTCGGCCTTCATCGTCTGGATGCTGCGCCGCCATCCCGGCGAGCGGCTGTTCTGCCTGGCCATCAGCCTGATCCTGGGCGGTGCGGTGGGCAATGTGATCGACCGCCTGCTGCACGGCCATGTGATCGACTTTCTGCAGTTCCACTGGCCGTTCCTGGCGCCGCTGTTCCCCGGCGGCTACTTCCCCAGCTTCAACATCGCCGATGCGGCCATCACCGCCGGCGCCATCGGCCTGATCCTGGACGAGCTGCTGCGGGTGCGCCGCGCGCGCTGAGCGCCGCGGGACTGCCCGCATGGCGCCGCCACCCGGCTGGCGCTACCCTGGCAGGCCATGCAACCCTCGTCGCCTGAATCCGCCACGCTGGCCGAGCCCAGCCCGACCGAGGGCAGCCCGGCCGGCACCGAGGCCGAGCGCAGCACCTTGCTGCTGCCGCTGCGGCCGCTGGGCTTCGCCGATCCGCTGCGCTGGCTGGCCGCCGGCTGGCGGGATTTCATCCGCTGCCCGGGCATCGGCCTGTTCTACGGCGGCTGCTTCATGGCCATGGGCTGGCTGCTGATGACGGTGTTCCAGCATGCGCCGGCCTATGTGCTGGCGCTGTCGGCCGGCTTCCTGCTGACCGGCCCGTTCTTCTGCCTGGGTCTCTACCAGGCCAGCCGCCACCTCGAGCGCGGCGAGACGCCCGACCTGGGCGATTCCCTGCTGGCCTGGGACCAGCGCACCGGCACGCTGGCGATCTTCGGCTTCGTGCTGCTGGTGCTGGAGATGCTGTGGGGCCGCGCCTCGCTGATCGTCTTCGCCGTCAGCTTCGACGGCATGCCCGATTTCAAGGGCTCGCTGGTGGCCCTGCTCGACCCCGAGAACCTGCAGTTCATCATCGCCTACCTGCTGGTGGGCGGCTTCTTCGCCGGGCTGATCTTCGCCGTCAGCGTGGTGTCGATCCCGATGATCCTCGACCGCCCGGTCGACGCCATCACCGCCGGGCTGACCAGCCTGCGCCTGGTGCTGACCCAGCCGGCGGTGCTGCTGTGGTGGGGCGCGCTGATCACCGCCATCGTGGTGCTGGCGATGCTGCCGTGGTTCGCCGGCCTGCTGGTGGCCGGTCCGGTGGTCGGCCATGCCTCGTGGCATGCCTACCGGGCGGCAGTGGGCGACTAGCGCCTGCCACCATGGCGGCGGCCGCCTTGCTGTCCTGGGGCGATCTGCGCCACTACGCCTGGCTGCAGGTGCCGATGTGGGTGTTCGACGTCGACCGCATGCGGGTGCCCTGGGCCAACGAGGCCGGCGTGGCCTTCTGGCGCGCGTCGGATCTGCAGCGCCTGCAGGCGCGCGACTTCGCCGATGCGTCCACCGCCACCCGCGCCCGGCTGCAGGCCAGCATGCAGCAGCATGCCGCCGGCCGCGTGCTGCGCGAGACCTGGACGCTCTACCCGCTGGGCCAGCCCCTGAGCACCGCGCTGCTGTCGCGCGGGCTGCACCTGGCCGACGGGCGCCAGGCCATCCTGTTCTGCTCGGAGCCGCTGGCGGCCAGCTATGACGCCGACATGCTGCGCGGCATCGAGGCGCTGCAGCACACGCCGGTGCGGGTGCTGCTCCACCAGCTCGACAGCACCGACGCGGTGATGCGCAACCCGGCCGCCATCGAGGCCTTCGGCCCGCTCGACGACCGCCCCGGCGCCAGCCCGCTGGCCGCGCTGTTTGCCGATGCAGCCGACGCCGAGGCGCTGCTGGCCGCCGTGCGTGCCGGCCACACCCATGCCGGCGATGCCCTGCTGCTGACCAGCCAGGGGCCCTGCTGGCATGCGCTGGACGCCCGCAGCGCGCGCGACCCGGTCAGCGGCGATGTGCTGCTGCTGGTCAATGCCCGCGACATCAGCGACCTGAAGGCCGCCCACACCGCGCTGGAGCTGGCCCGCGATGCCGCCGAGGCGGCCAACCGCGCCAAGACCACCTTCCTGGCCAACATGAGCCACGAGATCCGCACGCCGATGAACGGCGTGCTGGGCCTCACCGAGATCCTGCTGGCCAGCCGGCTGGACGAGCGCCAGCGCCACCACCTGCAGCTGGTGCAGCAGTCGGCCCAGACGCTGATGCAGATCATCAACGACCTGCTCGACATCTCCCGCATCGAGGCCGACAAGATGACGCTGCGGCCCGCGCCGCTGCGCCTGCGCGATGCCCTGCACGACAGCCTGGCGCCGCTGCAGCTGCAGGCCGGGCAGCGCGGCCTGGCGCTGGACTGGCAGGTGGCGCCCGAGGTGCCCGACACCGTGCTGGCCGATGGCCTGCGCTGGTGCCAGGTGCTGCTGAACCTGGCCGGCAATGCGCTGAAGTTCACCCATGCCGGCCGCATCGACGTGCACCTGGCCTGTGCCGGCGAGGACAGCGCCGGCCTGCAGCTGGCCTGCCGCGTCACCGACACCGGCATCGGCATGACCGACGCCGAGCTGTCGCAGGTGTTCGAGCCCTTCGTGCAGGCCGACGACAGCATCACCCGCCGCTACGGCGGCACCGGCCTGGGCCTGTCGATCGCCCGCCACCTGGTGCGGCTGATGGGCGGCGAGCTGGAGGCCGGCAGCCAGCCGGGGCAGGGCAGCTGCTTCCGCTTCACCGTGCCGGTGCAGCGCGTTGCCGCGCCCCCGGCACCGCAGCAGGCACACTGAGCCACCCGCCACCCGAGCCGCCCACACCGTGCCACTGCCAACTGTCCATCTTCCCGCGCGCCGCGCGTTGCTGCTGGCCGGCCTGGCCTGGGCCACGGCCACGGCGCCGGCCCGCGCCGGCCTGCCCGAAGTGGTGGCCGCCGCCCGGCCGGCGGTGGTGGCCATCGGCGTGTTCGATCCGCTGGCCAGTCCGCGCTTCACGTTCCGCGGCACCGGCTTCGGCGTGGGCGACGGCCGGCTGGTGGCCACCAACGCCCACGTGCTGCCCGACGATCCGCAGGCGCTGGCTCAACTGGCCCTGCTGCCCGCCGGCGCCCCGCGCACCGGCAACGAGGCGCAGCTGCCGGTGCGCAAGCTGGTGGTGGTGTCGGTCGACCGCCTGCGGGACCTCGCCGTGCTGCGGCTGGAGGGCCCGCCGCTGCCCACGCTGACGCTGGCCACGCAGCCGGCGCGCGAAGGCCAGGCGGTGGCGCTGATCGGCTTCCCGCTGGGCGGGCTGCTGGGCTTTTCGCCGGTCACCCACCGCGGCATCGTCGCGTCGATCGCGCCGTTTGCGCTGCCGCCGCCCGATGCCGCCCGGCTGGATGCGGCTGCCGTGGCCCGGCTGCGCCAGCCGCCGTTCGACATCTACCAGCTCGATGCGACCGCCTATCCCGGCAACAGCGGCGGCCCGCTGCTCGATGCCGAGACCGGCCAGGTGCTGGGCCTGGTGAACATGGTGCTGGTGAAGAACGGGCGCGAGAGCCTGCTCAGTTCCCCCTCGGGCATCAGCTACGCCATCCCGGTCAGCCACCTGCGCGCGCTGATCGACCGCCCCTGACGCCACCCCCGCCGGAGACCCGCCGATGCCCACCGCCAGCCGCTTTGCCGTCAGCCATGCCCGCGATGCCCGGTTCACCCGCGGGCTGCGGGCGTTCTTCGAGTACCGCGATCTGGGCATCCACGCCGCCACCGATGGCCGGGTGGTGGCGCATGTGATCCGCGCCGCCGACGGCGCCGACTTCGCCAGCCAGCCGCACCTGCACCGCACCAGCTTCCAGCTGGTCTATGTGCTGCAGGGCTGGATCGCGTTCGAATACGAAGGCCAGGGTGCCGTGCGGCTGGAGGCCGGCAGCTGCGTGCACCAGCCGCCCGGCATCCGCCACCGCGAGCTGGGCCACAGCGACGACCTGGAACTGCTGGAGATCGTGATGCCGGGCGACTTCGCGACCGAGCTGGTCGACAGCGTTGAAGAAGGTGATGCCGCTCAGGCCACGGGGTAGGTGCCCGGCAGCAGGATGCGGGTGTCGACGTTCTGGATGTCGGTGTGGCCGCAGAAGGCCATGGTGATGTCCAGCTCCTTGTGCAGGATCTGCAGCGCCTTGGTGACACCGGCCTCGCCCATCGCGCCCAGGCCGTAGACCATCGCGCGGCCGATCATCGTGCCGCGGGCGCCCAGGGCCCAGGCCTTCAGCACGTCCTGGCCCATGCGGATGCCGCCGTCCATCCACACCTCGATCTGGCTGCCCACCGCCGCCACGATGGCCGGCAGCGCGCTGATGCTGCTGGGCGCGCCGTCGAGCTGGCGGCCGCCGTGGTTGCTGACGACGATGGCATCGGCACCGCTCTGCACCGCCAGCTGCGCGTCTTCCACGTCCATGATGCCCTTGAGGATCAGCTTGCCGCCCCACTGCTGCTTGACCCACTTCACATCGTCCCAGTTCAGCCGCGGGTCGAACTGCTCGTTGGTCCAGGCGGCCAGGCTGCTCATGTCGGACACGCCCTTCACATGGCCCACCAGGTTGCCGAAGCTGCGCCGGCGCGTGCCGGCCATGCCTAGGCACCAGCGCGGCTTGGTCATCAGGTTGACGATGTTCTTCAGCGTCGGCCGCGGTGGCGCGGTCAGGCCGTTCTTCAGATCCTTGTGGCGCTGGCCGATCACCTGCAGGTCCAGCGTCAGCACCAGGGCGCTGCACTTGGCGGCCTTGCAGCGGTCGATCATGCGGGCCATGGCCTCGCGGTCGCGCATCATGTAGAGCTGGAAGATGAACGGCGCGCTGGTGTGTTGAGCGATGTCCTCGATCGAGCAGATGCTCATCGTGCTCAGCGTGAACGGGATGCCGAACTTCTCGGCCGCGCGGGCGGCGTGGATCTCGCCGTCGGCATGCTGCATGCCGGTCAGACCCACCGGGGCGATGACCACCGGCATCTTGGCCGGGATGCTGCCCACCAGGGTGGTGGCGGTGCTGCGGTTCTCCATGTTCACCGCCACCCGCTGGCGCAGCTGGATGCCCTGGAAGTCGGCGGCGTTGGCGCGGTAGGTGCCTTCGGTCCAGCTGCCAGAGTCGGCATAGTCGTAGAACATGCGCGGCACGCGCTTCTCGGCCAGCTGGCGCAGGTCTTCGATGGTGGTGATCACGGGCACGGGGGTCTCCTGGTGTTCTGACGGCCGGCGCATCGTAGCGGCCCGCCTGCCGCGCCGGGGAGGTGACGCCGGAAAGCTGGGCCGGCCTGGGCGGAAGCTTGTTCCGGCCGGCAGCATCAGCGCCGCAGCGCCGCCAGGCCCTCGGTGGCCGCGGCCTGGCCCACGTCCACCAGCCAGCGGCCGAACTCGGCCGCCAGGCCGCCGCCGGCCACCGGCAGGTGCAGGTACTGGTGGGCCGGCCGGGCCGTCAGCGCGAACAGCGGCACCAGGCTGCCGTCCGCCAGCCAGCGCCGGGCCAGCGCCGGCCGCGCCAGGGCCACACCCTGGCCGCCCAGCGCGGCCTCCAGCGTCAGGCCCAGGTCGACCAGGCGTGGGCCCTGGTCGGGCTCCGGCCAGGGCAGGCCGGCGGCACGGAACCACGGCGCCCAGGGTTCCACCGGCGTGCGAAGCAGCGGCAGGCGGGCCAGATCGGCCGGCGTGGCCGCGGCGGCGGGCCAGTCCAGCCGCTGCAGCAGGGCGGGCGCGGCCACCGGCAGCACCACGTCGTGCATCAGCACCGTGCCGCCCAGGGCCTGCGGGTCGCCATGGCGCACCGCCACATCGGCCTGGGCGGCGCTGTGGTCGGGGTTGTCCAGGAAGGGGATGGACAGCACCACCTCCAGGTCGACGCCGGGGTGGGCACGGCTGAAGTCCTCCAGCGCCGGCACCAGCACCAGGCGGGCGAAGGTGGGCGGTGCGCTGATGCGCAGCCGGCGGGCGCGGGCATGGGGCCGCTGGTGCTGCGGCATCTGCGCCAGCAGGGCCAGCGCCGCCCGCACCGGCGGCAGGTAATCCAGGCAGGCGGGCGTGGGCTGCAGCGCGCGGCCGTTGCGGATGAACAGCGGTGTGCCCAGCAGGTCTTCCACCGCCGCCACGCGCTTGGCCACCGCGCTGGCGGTGATGGCCAGCACTGCGGCGGCACGCTCGAAGCTGCCCAGGCGGGCGGCGGCGTCGACCGCGCGCAGGCCGTCCAGGCTGGGCAGGCGCAGATCGCTGGCGCGGTCTGCCATCGGCAGCTGTGGCGGCTGGTGGCTGGTCAGCTGCAGCTGCTGCCGCCGCAGCCGCTCTGGGCCTCGGCCGGCAGGGCGCGGGCGCACTGGCCGGTGGCGGGGTCGAACTGCAGGCTTTCCAGGTGCTGTGCCAGGGCGGCATCCATGCTCTGCGCGTGCTGCGGGAACCAGGTCGCCAGCTCGCCCACCGCCAGGCGCAGCGGCTCGAAATCACCACCTTCGCGGGCCCGCTTGACACATTCCTGCATCACCGCCAGCACGGCCTGGTGCTGGTAGGCATGGCAGTTGGCCGGGGCGAAGCCGGTGGCAGCCATCCAGCGGTCTTCCTGCGCGAAATGCTCCACCGTGTGCAGCGTGAGCAGGTCGAACGCCTGCAGCAGGTCGGCATCGGGGCCGGGCAGGGCGGTGGCGCAGGCGGCCAGCAGGTCCACGAACTCTTCATGGGTGCGGTCCATCTGGGCGTTGTTCAGCGCGAGGGATTCGTTCCAGGTCAGCGCGGTCATGGCGTTGTCGGGGTCAGTCTCGGAAGGCTGGAGCGTAACCCGGCCGCGCGTGGCGGGTCTGCGCGAGGTCAAAGCGTGGCGGGCCGCGCAGCTAGCATGCAGGCGATGCACCGGCCCGATGACGCCTTCCCTGCGCCTGCGCGCCCGCTGTGGCAGCGCATGCTGTGGGGCACGGCCGGTGTGCTGGCGTTGGCCGCTGGCATTGTCGGCATCTTCCTGCCGCTGCTGCCCACCACGCCCTTCGTGCTGCTGGCGGCGTTCTGCTTCTCGCGTGGCAGCGCCCGGCTGGACGCCTGGCTGCTGGCGCATCCGCGCTTCGGCCCGCTGATCGCCGACTGGCGCAGCCGCCACGCCATGCCGCTGCGGGCCAAGCAGCTGGCATGGGTCATGATGGCCGTGGGCAGCGCCTGGGCGGCCTGGGTGCTGCCGCTGCGCTGGTGCTGGCTGCCGGCGCTGTGCTGCCTGGCGGTGGGCCTCTGGATGTGGCGCTTGCCCACGTCAGCGCCGCGGCGCTGACGCTTGCAACCCTCCAGCGCCGCGGCGCTGACCGCGCTGGTCAGGTCAGCCCCGGCGCCCGCTGCAGCGTGCCCACCCGCACGCCCAGCAGGCGGATGCGCCGCGTCAGATCCACCCGCTTCAGGCACAGGCCGGCGGCCAGGCGGATGGTGGCGGCCTCGGCGGTGGGCAGGTCCACCGTCATGTCGCGGGTCACCGTCTTGAAGTCCTCGAAGCGCAGCTTGATGCCGATGGTGCGGCCCTGGTAGCCCTTGCGCTGCAGGTCGGCGGCCACCTGTTCGGCCAGCCGGGTGAAGATCGTGCCCAGCTCGGCCTTGTCGCGGCGGGCATGCAGGTCGCGGTCGAAGGTGGTTTCGCGGCTCATGCTGACCGGCTCGCTGTGGGTCACCACCGGGCGGTCGTCGACGCCGTGGCTGGCATCGTGCAGCCAAACGCCGTGGTGCGCGCCGAAGTGCTGCACCAGCCAGGCGCGGTCTTTCGCCGCGATGTCGCCGATGGTGCTGATGCCCAGCGCCTCCAGCCTGGCGCCGGCCTTGGGGCCGATGCCGTTGATGCGCCGCGCCGGCAGCGGCCAGATGCGCTGCGGGATGTCGGCCCGGGTCAGCAGGGTCAGGCCGTCGGGCTTGTCCAGGTCGCTGGCGATCTTGGAGAGCAGCTTGTTCGGCGTCACGCCGATGCTGCAGCTCAGCCCGGTGGCGCGCCGCACGTTGTTCTTCAGGTCCAGCGCGATGGCGCGCACGCCGCCGTTGGGATCGTGCGCCACCGCTTCCTGCGCACCGGGCAGCTCGCTCAGGTCGATGTAGATCTCGTCGATGCCGCGGTCCTCGATCAGCGGCGCCAGCTCGGCCACCGCGGCCTTGAAGCGGCGTGAGTAGGCCCGGTACTGCTCGAAGTCGGTGGGCAGCAGCACGGCCTGCGGCGCCCGCAGCGCCGCCTTCATCAGGCCCATGCCGCTGTGCACGCCGAGATCACGCGCCGGGTAGGTGGCGGTGGTGATGACGCCGCGGCCGGCATAGCCGGCCAGTGTGGCGAAGCGGCGCGTGCCATCGGCCAGCTGCTCGGGCTGGTGGCGCCGGCCGCCGCCGATGACCACCGGCATGCCCTTCAGTTCCGGGTAACGCAGCAGCTCCACCGAGGCATAGAACGCATCCATGTCCAGGTGGGCGATCCAGCGGCGCGGCGGCATCGTCAGTCCCGCGCGGCCGTTCCGGAAGGACTGACAGCCCCCTCGGGGGGCAGCGAGCGCAGAGAGCGTGGGGACGCCATGCCCGGATTGTGCGGCGCCGCAAGACGGCGCCCGGTCCGCAGGCCGCGCTTGCGAATCGTCACACATCGCTGTTTCATAAAATGTGCAAGTTGCACATATGATGCAAACACACGGGCTTCACGCCCGGTTGACGGAGACCCACCATGCACCCCATTCACCACCTGTTTGCCCCCCACCGCGGCCTGCTCGCTGCGGCCTTGTCGGCCCTGCTGCTGGTCACCGCCTGCGGCGGCGGCGGCGATGCCAGCACCGCATCCGACACCACGCCGTCCACCACCACGCCGTCCACCACCACGGCGGCCTTCACCCAGGGCACGATCACCGGCTTCGGCTCGGTGATCGTCAACGGCGTGCGCTTCGACGACAGCGCCAGCACCGTCACCGACGACAGCGGCACCGTGCGGACCGTGAGCGCGCTGCGCCTGGGCATGCGGGTGGAGATCGACAGCAGCGCGATCGACAGCGCCAGCGCCACCGCCCGCGCCCATGCGGTGCGCTTCGGCGGCGAGGTCACCGGCCCGGTGGAGGCGGTGGACGCCGCCGCCGGCACGCTGACGGTGCTGGGCCAGGGCGTGGACGTGACCGGCACCACGGTGTTCGACGACAGCCTGGCCGGCGGCCTGGCGGCGGTGGTCAGCGGCGCGGTGGTGGAGGTGCACGGCCTGCTCGACAGCGCCACCGGCCGCATCGTGGCCACCCGCATCGAGCGGGAAGACAGCCCCACCAGCTACAAGCTGCGCGGCACGGTCAGCGCGCTGGACAGCACGGCCAGGACCTTCCGCATCGGCGGCGCCAGCATCAGCTACGCCGCCGTCACCACCGTGCCCGCCACGCTGGCCGATGGCGTGAGCCTGCGGGTCACGCTGGCCACCACGGCGGTGGCCGGCGTCTGGCAGGCGCAGTCGCTGGGCGCCAAGGTGCGCAGCACCACCACCGCGGCCCAGGCCCATGTGCGCGGCGCCATCACCGCCTTCACCTCGGCCACCGCCTTCAGCATCGACGGCATTCCGGTCGATGCCAGCGCCGCCAGCTTCCCCGACGGCAGCGCCGGCCTGGCCCTGGGCGTGCAGGTGGAAGTGCAGGGCACGCTGACCAACGGCACGCTGGTCGCCAGCAAGGTGGCGCTGGAGAGCCGCCACCGCGGTGACGACGACCGCCAGTTCCGCCTGCACGGCAGCATCACGTCGGTGGATGCCACGGCCAGGACCTTCGTGCTGCGTGGCATCACCGTCAGCTTCGGCGACGGCGTCATCTTCTCCAATGGCACTGCCGCCGGCCTGGTGGTGGGCGCCAAGGTGGAAGTGCGCGGCACGGTGGGCAGCAGCCGCACCACGCTGGCGGCGGTGCGGATCAAGTTCGAGTCCTGACCGGCCGCCGAGCCCGGGTCCGCCGCCGGCGGCCCGGGCCTGCCGCGTACCATCCAGCCCGCATGTTGCGCCGCCCCACGTGAGCACCGACCCCGCATCGCCGGACGCCCTGGCCACTGCCATGCGCCAGCTGCTGGCGCCGCTGGCACGTCTGGCGCTGGCGCAGGGCGTCACCCATGCCACGCTGGACGAGCTGATGAAGCAGGCGCTGGTGGACGCCGCCGACCAGGCGCATGCGGCGCTGCCGCCGCACCGGCGGGTCAGCCGCATCACCACCGCCACCGGCATCCACCGCCGCGAGGTGACGCGCCTGGTGACGGCGCTGCGCGACGGCGCCGCGCAGCAGCCACCGCCGGCACGCAGCCATGCCAGCGAGCTGTTCGCCCACTGGCGCAGCCAGCCGCCCTATCTGGGCACCGATGGCGCGCCCGCCGCGCTGCCGCGCCAGGGCCCGGCGCCCAGCTTCGAGAGCCTGGCCCAGGCCATCACCCGTGATGTGCACCCGCGCAGCCTGCTCGATGAACTGCTGCGCCTGGGACTGGCCCAGCTGGATGCCGAGGCCGACACCGTGCGCCTGGTGCGCGACGGCTTCGTGCCGCTGGGCGACCAGGCGCGCATGCTGCAGGTGCTGGGCCGCAACGTCGGCGCCCACCTGGACGGCGCAGTCGACAACCTGCTGCACGATGCCGGCGTGCCTGGCACGCCACGCCACTTCGAGCAGGCGATCTTTGCCGGCGGCCTCAGCGAGGCCTCGCTGGCCACGTTCCGCCAGCTGGTCACCGCGCAGTGGCAGGCCACGCTGCAGGCCCTGGTGCCGGCGCTGGAAGACCTGATCGCCCGCGATGCCGCAGAGGCCGCCGACCCACCGTCTGCCCCGGGGCCGCATCCGGAAGACCGGTTGGCGCGTACACCAGTGCGCCATCAGGTGCGCCTGGGCCTCTACACCCACACCCGACCCCAACACCTGCCCGCGGCCCCTGCGCCCGCGGCCCCCCCGGAGAGCTCCGATGACACCGACGCTGCATCCTGATTCGCGCCCGCCGCGCTGGCGCTGGCTGCGGCCGCTGCTGGCCTGGCTGCCCGATGTGGGCGCCTTCTGCGGCGCCCTGGTCTGCGCGGTGCTGGCCGCCCTGCTGGTGGGCAGCATCGGCGGCTGCGGTGGCGGCGTGGGCACCGAAGGCACCGGCACCTTCACCTCGGTGGGCAGCGGGCCGATCACCGGCCTGGGCTCCATCGTGGTCAGTGGCGTGCGCTACGACGACAGCAGCGCCACCGTCAGCGACGACGATGGCAACGGCAGTGACCGCAGCAAGTTGGCGCTGGGCCTGGTGGTGGATGTGGAAGGCGGCGCCGTGGCCACCGCCAGCGATGGCGTCACCCTGACTGCCACCGCCACCCGGGTGCGCACCCGGCGCGCGCTGCTGGGCCCAGCGGCCGGCATCGACCTGGCGTCCGGCAGCCTGCGGGTGCTGGGCCAGCTGGTGCTGGTGACCGGCGACACCGCCTTCGACAGCAGCCTGGCCGGCGGCCTGGCTGCGGTGGCCGATGGCCAGCTGCTGGAGGTGTGGGGCCTGTACGACGCCAGCCGCACCGGCTGGGTGGCCACCCGCGTTGCGCCGGCGGCGGCCGGCAGCACCTACAGCGTCAGCGGCCCGGTGGCCTCGGTCGACGGCAGCCAGAGCTTCACCGTGGGCAGCCAGCGCTTTGCCGGCAGCACCGCGGGGCTGGCGGCCGGCACCATCGTGCAGCTGAAGCTGCAGAGCGCCAAGGACGCCAGCGACCGCTGGCAGGTGAGCACCCAGCGCGCCGACGACCGCCTGCCCAGCCAGAGCGACGGCGCCGGCCTGGAGGGCCTGGTGTCGGCGGTGGCCTCGGCCACCCGCTTCACCGTCAACGGCACCCTGGTGGACAGCAGCGCTGCGCGGGTGGACGGCACGGTGGCCGTGGGCGCGCGGGTGCAGGTGCGCGGCAGCCTGCAGGCCGGCGTGCTGGTGGCGACCCGGGTGCAGGCCAGCGCGCCGGAGACGGTGCGCGGCTTCGAGCTGAAGGGCACGCCCAGCGCGCTGGACACCGCGGCCCGGCGCTTCCTGCTGCGCGGCGTGACGGTGGCCTATGCCGGTGCCGTCTTCGACGGCGGCAGCGCCGCCGCCCTGGTGGGCTACACCGGCACGCTGGAGGTCAAGGGCCGTCTGTCGGCCGACCGCCAGGTGCTGGAGGCGACCAGCATCCGGTTCAAGGACTGACCGGCCGGCTAGTTGTTGGTGGCCTGCACCTGGCGGCGTGCCTCGGCATAGCCGCTGCGCACCGCGGCGGTGGCATCGGGGCAGTTGCCGCCGCTGTTGCAGGCCACCGCGTCGATGGTGAACAGGCGCACCGTGCGGTTGGCGCCGGTGCTGTCCAGGCCCTCGTTGTAGAGGGTGGAGCTGCAGCTCACGGTGACCCGCATGCCGCCATCGGCGGCCAGGTCCAGCGTCTGGCTGGTGGCGCTGCAGCTGGTCCAGCTGCCCTTGAGCGCCTGGAACAGGCCCCATTCGATGCCGGCGCGTGCGGCGGCGCTGGCGCGCAGGGACTGCACATCCTGCTGCACCATGGTCTGCCCCTGCTGGCCGAAGCGCACCACCGCCGCGGCCACCGCGGCCAGCAGCACCAGCACCACGATGACGGCCACGGCGCCAAGACCGCGTGCGGGAAGGGACAACCGGGGCGGCGTCATGGCACGTTGCTCACATGCGCCCCCAGCACCAGGCTGGCGGTCTCGTTGCTGCGGGTCAGCTCGATCTGCAGCGAGACGAAGCCGCTCTGCTGGGTGGCGCCCTGGTTGGCGTCGTAGAGAAAGCGGCAGCTGCGCACGCCGGTGGCCAGCACATCGGCGCCGGCCACCGACGGGCAGCTGGCCGGTGCGCCGGCGTTGAAGCCGTAGTTCTTCAGCCGGTAGAGCACGCCCGGCGCGTCGCCGCTGCCATCCAGCGTGCTGCTGGCGCCGCTGCAGACATAGAACACTGCCTTCTGGCTGTCGGGCACCCAGGTGAAGCGGCCGCCGTCGTAGCCCAGCGGGAACTGCAGCGCGTTGATCGACAGGCGGTGCCGGCCATGCGCCGCCGCCGGCGTGGACAGCGCGGTGATGGCGCTGCGGTTGCTGCCGCTGTAGACATCGCCCGGGTTCTGGTTGTCGACCACCACCCAGTCGCCCACCGCCGGCAGCGGGGCCAGGGTGTTGAACACGTCGAACTGGCTGGTGGCGGCCTGCGGGTCGACCGCGGCGCTGCCGGCGGTGACGGCATCGGCCGCGGTGCGGTAGCGGCCGCCGCCACCGGTGGGCACCAGCTCGAAGCACTGCGTGCCCGGCGTGCGGATGGAGTTGGGCACCGCGGCGCGCACGTCGCGCAGCATGCGGCGCAGCGCATGGTCGGCGTCCGAGGCGAGGGCGGCGCGGGTGCGCACCGCCAGCCAGCTGTCGATCGCCGGCTTGAGGAACACCACCAGCGTGGCCGCCATCAGGCCGAACAGCACCAGGGTGACGATCAGCTCCACCAGGGTGAAGCCAAGGGGCGGCGGGCGGCGGCTGCGGGTCATGAGGCGTAGTCGGTGCGCCAGCCCACCAGGGTCAGCGTCTGGCCGGCGCTCTGCACGGTGACGGTGATCTTCAATGCCGCCGCCACGCCGCCCAGCGTGCCGCTGGCCACGGTCACGCTGACGCCCAGGCCGGCCAGCGCCGGGATGGCCACGCCGTCGACGGTGCACACGCCGGTGCTGCCGTAGCCGTTGTAGTCGCGCACGTCGTTGAAGGTGTCGCGGGCGCAGCCGGCCGGCGCGGTGTGGGCCGCCACCGCATAGGGCTTGAGCTGGATCTCCTCCAGCAGCTCCTGCGCCACCGCCACCATCTGCTTGTGCACCACCGGGTCGGCACTGTTGCGGGTGACGCTGCCGAAGGCTGCCAGCACGCCGGTGAGCCCGACGCCGATGACCACGATGGCCAGCAGCGCCTCGGGCAGGGTGAAACCACGGCGGGGGCGGGGGCGGCGGCGGCGCTCAGCGCACATGGCCGGTCTCCCCGGTGATCTGCAGCGTGGTCTCGCCGGCGATGGCCACGCTGGCGTTGACCGCCGTCAGGCCGGCGCCGTCGCTGGTGATGCGGCCATCGGGCTGCACGAACAGCGTGCCCGCCGGGCTGACGGTGACGGCCAGCGACTGCGGGTCCACCGCCCAGCGGGCATCGCCGTCGGGGCCGGGCAGGGTGGTGTTGCAGCTGCTGGCCGGGTTGGCGCTGGCCATGGCCAGGCGCACCGCGCCGATGGTCACCGTCACGCACACCAGGCGGCGGTGGCCGGTGGCCAGGCTGCGGGCCTGCAGCAGGCCGGCCTGGACCTGGTCGCGCCAGGCGGTGCCACGCAGGCCCAGGCTGCCGTCCAGGCGCGGCAGCGCCACCACCGCCAGCACGCCCACCAGCAGCAGCACCGCGATCAGCTCGACCATGGTGAAACCGCGGTGGCGGTGGTGGCCGGAGCCGCGGGCCGGACGCTCAGAAGAGGTCGCGCACATGGATGGTCTTCCGGGTTTCCGGCGCAAAGATGCCGAAGCTGGCGCGGGCGGCGGGGTCGCGGTCGGCGGTGGCCGCGCAGCTGCCGTTCTGTGCCCGCAGCCAGGGCAGGCCGGCGCCGGTGCTGGCCGGGCGCAGGCTGTTGCAGGACTGGTCGGCGCCGGTGCTGCCCAGGTTGACGGCGATGTCCAGGCTCAGCGTGCTGCCGGCCGGGCTGGGCGCGGCCAGGGTCAGCAGCCCGCTGCCGCTGCTGATGGCCACCGCGCCGGCGCTGCTGGTGGCGGTGCTGGCCGCGCCGGTGGCGCCGCGCGGGTTGCTCAGCACCACGCTGCTGGCGGCCAGGGCGGTGCAGCTGTCGGCGCTGTTCAGCAGCCAGGCGCTGCCGCTCCAGTGGTCGACCGCCACCGGCATCTGCAGCGCGGACGTGGCCCGGCCGAAGGCATTGCCCAGCCGCAGGCGGCCGCTGCGCAGCGGCAGCGTGGGCTCGGCGTGGCCCTGCGAGCTGATCAGGCTGCTGCCGCTGCCACCGTTGGTGGCGCGCAGCACCAGGCTCTGCGGCGCGGTGGTCTTGCTGGTGAAGGCGTAGCTGGGCGTGGCGCTGGCCACGCCGGCGCTGAAGCCGCTGGCCGCGATGGTGTGGCCCGACAGCGTGCCGGTGCCCAGGCCGGCGGCATCGGCCAGCGTCACCGCCTGGGCGAAGGCCGGCGTGGTGGTGGCCGTGCCATTGAAGTTGACCGTGGTGTTGCCGGCCGCGTTGCGTGCCGTCACCGTGGTGGCCATGGGTTGGCCGGCATAGCTGAAGCTGCCGCAGGCGTTGCTGGCCGCCACGGTGAAGCGGTGGGGGATGACATCGCCCACCGAGCCGTTGGTGGCGCTGGTGGCCACGTACACGCACTTCTTGGGCACGCCCGGCAGCGGATCGCCGAAGTTGCCGTTGGTGCAGGACACGGTGCCGGTCTGGCCGGTCTTGGCCGCCCAGGTGCTGCGCTCGCCGTAGTACACCGTGGCGGTGGTGCCGCCGGGCAGCACGCAGTTGACGTTCTCGTTGGAGCAGACCACCGCCTGCCCGGCGCTGCTGCCATAGGCCAACAGGCCGCTGCCCAGGTAGCCGGCGGCATTGAAGCTGCGCAGCACCAGGTCGCCCCGCCCCACCTCGGTCCAGGTCAGGTTGCTGGCGCTGGCGCTGCCGCCGCTGAAGCTGCCGAAGCTGCCGCTGAAGCTGCCGTTGATCGCGCCGCTGCCGGTCGGCTGGATGCGTGTCCAGCCGACGTACAGCGTCTCGGCGCTGGTCTCGCGGCCGAAGTTGGGCGTGGCGTTGCCGGCGCTGTTGCGGGCGGTGGCGGTGGCGGCGAATGCGCTGCCGGCGCGGATCGGCCCGCTGGTGACGCCGGACACGGTGAGGGTGGAAGGGGCGGCGATGAAGCTGTCGCTGCCGGTCATCACCAGGCCGGCCTCGCTGCTGCCGGCGGCGCCGGCATAGCGGGCCGACAGCAGCAGCTGGCCCACGTCGGCGTACTGCACCGTGGTGCTGGCCACGCCGTTGGCGTTGAAGGCCAGCGTCACTGCGCGGCCGGTGCTGTCGCAGGCGGCTGCGGCGTTGTTGCCGCTGTTCAGCGCCGCGCCGCCCACCCGCACGGGCAGCGTGCCGGTGGCGGGGTTGGTGTAGCCGCAGGTGAAGGTGACCGCCTTGCTGGTGCTGGCGAAGGCCGGCGTGCAGATGGTGCTGCCATCGCTCCGGCGCACGGCGCTCACGTTCACCGTCTGCGAGGCCTCGCTGCGGTGGTCGGGCACGTTGAACACGAAGCCGGCATCGGCCGCGGTGAAGGTGCACACTGGGCTGCCGAAGTTGCAGGTGGCGGCATTGCTGGCCGCCGGGCTGCTGCTGGCCACGCCCAGCACGGTGGCGGTGGTGGTGGTCGGCTGCACCCGCACGGTGGCCGTGCTGCTGCCCGCGGCGATGCTGAAGCTGGCGCCATCCGGCCAGTTGACGCTGCCGCCGGTGCTGTTCAGCGTGCCGGTGACGGCGCCGCTGGTGTAGTTGCTGCTGCAGTCGGCGCTGGCGCAGGCGCGCACGGTCAGCGTGCTGGGCGTGCAGGTCAGTCCGCTGCCGCTGGCATGCTCGATGCGGATGCGCGCCGGACCGGTGACGCAGGTGCTGGGGGTCTCGGCCAGCAGGCTGGCCACCTGCGACGGCGACGGTGCGCCGTTGTAGAGGCGTACCGAGTCCACATCGCCGATGTAGCGGTGGTTGGTGTCGGCGGTGTAGCCCGACACCTGGAACGAGGTGCTGGTGACCATGTTGCCGCTGTTCGGCGTGCCCAGGCGCTGCGTCAGCCGCTGCCGCACACCGTCCACATACAGCTCGTTGGCGGTGATGTCGCCGTTGACGAACACCGCCACCACATGCTTCCACACGCCCGACAGCCCGGTGCTGGCGATGCCGTACACATCCGAGGCGTTGGTGTTGAAGCCGAAGTGGCCGCCCAGGAAGCCGAGGTCATAGGGCCCGAAGCTCACCACGATGTTGTCGTCGGTGCCGCTCCACTTCATCCAGAACGCCACCGTGGTCTTGGCCCCGGCCGTGGTGGTGGTGGGCAGACCGGTGGCCAGCAGGCCCGGGCCGTTGGCGGTGGGGCCGGCAAAGCTGGCATAGCGGCAGGTGCCCGGGCTGCCGGTGCGTGCCGGGCTGGCCGTGGCCGTGCCGGGCATGCTGGCGCCCACGCCGCGGCCGTGGAAGCTGGCGGTGCTGTCGCGCCACTCGCCGACGGTGCCGGCGTAGCTGGTCTCGTCGAAGTTGTAGCTGGCGCGCAGCGTGCCGCCGCAGCTGCTGCCGAGCTGGCGCACCGCGTCGATCTGGGCTGCGCTCAGCACGCTCTCGTACACCCGCACCTCGTCGATGTTGCCGGCGAAGCCGAAGCTGGCATTGGCTTCGCCTCCCGCGGCGCTGGCGGTCTCGCCGCCGATGGAGGCGCGGCCGCTGTCGCTGCCGATGCTGGCCTGGCTGTAGCCGACGCTGATGTTGGCCACCACCGTGCCGGCCGCATCGGTCAGCCGCAGGAACTTCGTGCGGGTGGCGACGTTCACGCCGAAGGCGACGTGGTACCAGGTGTTGTTGGCCACCACCGCGCTGGTGATCAGCTCGTCGGTGCTGAAGGTGGTGCCGCGGGTCAGGAAGGTGAGGGTGCCGGTGCCCCGGTCACCCAGCGACAGGATGAAACCGTTGTTGGAGGTGGCATGGCCGTTCTCGTCGTCGGCGAAGATGCGCTGGTTGGGCTGGGTGTTGTCGGTGGTGCGGAACCAGGCCGTCAACGTGAAGCTGGCTGACGCGCCCAGGTTGCCGAACGATGCCGGCAGCAGCACATGCTGCAGGTTGCTGCGGTTGAACACGCCATAGCCGCAGGTGCCGGTGCTGGTGCCCAGCGCCGGGGTGGCATCGGCCACGCTGGCAGTGGTGGACGACAGGCCCGCCGCCTGCGCATGGAAGCTGCCGCTGCTGTCGCGCACCTCGCCGGCGCCGCCGCCCCAGCCTGCCTCGTTGAACAGCCAGCTGGCGATCGGCGTGGGCACGCTCGCCGCGCTGGTGCACGCCGCCGGCAACGTGCGCCCGCTGCTGTTGGAGACGCAGCTGCGGCTGCAGCTGCCATTGGTGGCCGTGCCGCAGCACACCGCACCGATGCGGGCATTGGTGCCCAGCGTGATGCGGTCGGTGTCCACCGAGCGCACGCAGCCGCCGGCCACGCTGTCCTGGAGGAAATCGACGGTGCCGTTGGTGGTGGTGATGTCGCCCGTCACCTGCGCGGCATAGCCGATGCTGATGTCGCCGATGTCCGACAGCAGCGCGCCGGCGGCGGCATTCTGGGCCAGCGTGATCGATTCCTGGGCGTACACCGTGCCGCCCACGATGGCGGCGTAGCCCAGGTTGATGTCGTCATCCCGGCTGCTCAGGTTGCCGTCGATGCGGGACTCCTGCGCCATGTTCACGGTGAAGTCGATGTCGGCCGAGCCTCGGATGCGGCTGCGGAAGGCCATCTCCAGGTTGTTGTCGGCGTTGTAGACGTTGCCGCCGACAGTGGCCTCCTGGTTCAGGGTGATGGTGCTGGCGGCGCTGAGGTTGCCGCCCACGTTCACGTAGTTGCCCAGGGTCAGCGTCGATGCCGAGCTGATGCTGCCGCTGACGCTGCCGAACTGCCCGACCGTCACCGCGCCGACGGTGCTGGTGATGTTGCCGGTGACGGTGGCATAGCCTTCGGCATCGGTCACCGTGCGGGCCTGGATCGTCGCGGTGATGCGGCTGTTCATGCGCAGCGTGAGCGTGCCGTTGACCACCAGCGTCAGGTCGCTGGCGCTGCCCGCGGCATTGATCACCGTGCCCTGGCCCACGTCCACGTTGCCGTTGATGGTGATCGTGGCCGGCCTCGGGCTGTTGATCACCACCGCCGTGTTGTTGGGCAGCGCACCGGCCGCGCAGCTGTAGTTGGGCCCGCTGCCGCTGCAGCCCGGTGGCAGGCTGCCCGGGAAGGTGTAGGTGACCGACTGGGCCCGCAGTGCCAGCGGCCACAGCAGCAGCAGCAGGCAGGCGCAGGCCAGCGTGTGCCGCCACAGCCGCAGCGCCGGCGTACTGTGCAGCCCGCTGCAGGCATGCCGCAGCCATGCAGTGGGCGCAGCGGCGGGTGGCGTGGGACAGACGGCGCGCATCGGCTGGTATGTTGCCGCTGCGGCCCGGGTGGCCACCGCGTGAAAAGCGCCGCCGCTGCGGCCTTGTTCCCGTCAGTAGAGGTCGCGCACATGCACCGTCTTGCGGGTCTCCGGCGCAAAGATGCCGAAGCTGGCGCGGGCGGCGGGGTCGCGGTCGGCGGTGGCCGCGCAGCTGCCGTTCTGCGCCCGCAGCCAGGGCAGGCCGGCGCCGGTGCTGGCCGGGCGCAGGCTGTTGCAGGACTGGTCGGTGCCGGTGCTGCCCAGGTTGACGGCGATGTCCAGGCTCAGCGTGCTGCCGGCCGGGCTGGGCGCCGTCAGTGTCAGCAGCCCGCTGCCGCTGCTGATGGCCACCTCGCCGGCGCTGCTGGTGGCGGTGCTGGCCGCGCCGGTGGCGCCGCGCGGGTTGCTCAGCGCCACGCTGCTGGCGGCCAGGGCGGTGCAGCTGTCGGCGCTGTTGAGCTGCCAGAGGCTGCCGTTCCAGTAGTCGGTGGTGGCAGCCAGCTGCAGCGCGGCCGTGGCCTGGCCGAAGGCGTTGGCCAGCCGCAGCCGGCCGCTGCGCAACGGCATCGCCGGTTCGGCGTGGCCGCTGGAACTGGTGCTGTCGGTGTCGGTGGCGCGCAGCACCAGGCTCTGCGGCGCGGTGGTCTTGCTGCTGAAGCTGTAGGCCGGCAGGCCACTGCCCACGCCGGCACGGAAGACGCTGGCCGCGAGGCTGCTGCCCGACAGACTGCCCAGGCCCAGGGCGGGCACATTGGCCAGGGTCACCAGCTTGGCGTGGTTGGGGCTGGTGGTGCTGCCGCCGTCGTAGTTGACCGTGGTGTCGTTGAAGGCGTTGCGGGCGGTCACCGTGGCGGTGAAGGGCTGGCCGGCGTAGCTGAAGGCGCCGCAGGCCGGCGTCAGTGCCACATCGAAGTGGTGCGGGATGAAGCGGCCCACCGCCCCGCTGCTGCCGGTGCTGCCGGTCACGGCCATGCCGGTGCCCAGGTAGCTGCCGCTGACCAGCGCGGCGCTCAGGTCGAGGCTGCCCACCTCGGTCCAGGCCAGATCGCTGGCTGTCGCGCTGCCGCCGGAGAAGCTGCCCAGGTTGCCGCTGAAGCTGCCGTCGCTGGCGCCGCTGCCGGTGGGCTGGAAGCGGCTGAAGCCCAGCAGCACCTCCTGCGGCGGTGTCTCGCGGCCGAAGTTGGGCGTGGTGCTGCCGGTGCTGTTGCGCGCCGTCACGTTGGCGGCGAAGGCATTGCCGGCGCGGATCGGCCCGGCCGTGATGCCGCTGAAGCCAAAGCTGGCCGGTGCGGTGATGAAGCGGTCGGAGCCGGTCATCGTCAGACCGATGTCGGCGGTGGCGAGACTGCCGGTGTAGGTGGCGTTCAGCTGCACCTGCCCGGCATCGGCATACAGCAGCGTCGCATTGGCCACGCCGCTGGCGTCGAAGGCCAGGCTCACGTCGCGGCCCGTGCCGTCGCAGGCCAGGGCGCTGTTGTTGCCGCTGTTCAGTGCCGTGCCACCCACCCGCACCGGCAGCGTGCCGGTGCCTGGATTGACGTAGCTGCACCGCAGCCGCAGCGTGCGGGTGGACGAGGCGAAGGCCGCGTTGCAACTGCCGCCCGACGAGCCCACGGCGCTGACGCTGAACGGCTGCGCGCTCTCGGCGCGGTGGTCGGGCACGTCGAAGCGCAGCGCGGCTGCGGCGGCGCTGAAAGTGCACTGCGGGCTGCCGAAGTTGCAGGTGGTGGTGCGGGTGGGGGCCGGCGCCAGTCCGTTGGCGCCCACCACCACGCTGCCGGCGGTGGTGAGCTGCATGCGCAGCGTGGTGCTGCCGCTGCCCGCCGGGATGCGGAAGCTCTGGCCATCGGGCCAGGCCACGCTCATGCCGGCGCCGGTGGCGGTCAGGCTGCCGGTGAGGCCGCCGTCGTACAGGGCGCTGCAGCTGGCATCCTTGCAGGCCACCACCGTCAGCGTCGCCGGTGCGCAGGTCAGGCCGGTGCCGCTCTCGAGCCGGATCTCGAGGTGGTCCGGCGCGGTGAAGCAGGGGCGGGTGCGCTGGTACAGGCTGGTGACCTCGCCCGCCGACAGCGCGCCGTTGTAGACCACCACCTCGTCGATGCGGCCGGTGAACCGGTAGTTGGTGTTGTTGCCGTAGCCGCCGATGGTGAGGTTGCTGGTGACCACCGCATTCGCGTTGACTGGCGTACCGGCCACCTGGCTGAGCGACCGCAGCGAGCCGTTGATATAGAGCCTGTTGGCGGTGACGCCACCGTTGGTGAAGACGGCCACCACATGGTGCCAGCCATTGGCCAGGCCGCTGGCCGACGTGCCGTAGAGATCGCCGTTGTCGGTGTTGAAGCCGATCAGGTTGGACGCCATGCCCACCAGGTAGCGGTTCCAGCCCACCGCCACGTTGCTGTCGATGCCGTTCCAGTACATCCAGAAGCCGATGGTGGTCTGCGCGCCGGCGGTGGTCACCACCGGCAGGCTGTTGACGACGAAGCTGCCGCCGCCGCTGGTCGGGCCCGGCAGGGTGGCGTAGCCGCAGGTGCCCGGGTTGCCGGTGCGCGCCGGGCTGGTGGTGGCCGGGCTGGGCAGGCCGCTGCCCTGGGCGCGGCCGTTGTACGGACCGCCGCTGGCGAGCCCGCTGTCCTTGAGTTCGCCGGCCGTGCCGTTCCAGGCCGACTCCTCGAAGCGGTACTCCGCCACCAGCGTGGCGGGCGTGCAGTTCGTGGTCAGCAGCCGCACGGCGTCGAGCTGGGTGGTGCTCAGCGCCGCACCGAAGATCCGCACCTCGTCGATGTTGCCGCCGAAGCCGAAGGCATTCGAGGCCTCGGTGGCCGCGTTGTTCTCGCCGCCGACCGACATGTCGCCCGCATCGCTGCCGAAGCTGGCCTCGGTGTAGGTGGCGCTGACCGCTGCCAGCTGGCTGCCGGCGCTGTTGTAGACCAGGAGCCGCTTGGTCCTGGTGGCGGTGTCCACGCTGGCGGCGACGAAGTACCAGGTGTTGCTGGCGATCACCGAGGGGGAGTCCAGGACCACCTGGGAGGGTGTGCCGCGGCTCAGGAAGCGCAGGGTGCCGGCACCGCCGTCGCCCAGCGACAGGCCGTAGCCGCCGTTGTTGTTCTGGTCATCGACCACGATGCGCTGGGCGGGCAGGCTGGCGTCGGTGGCGCGGATCCAGGCGCTGATGGTGAAGCTGCCGCCGGCACCATGGTTGGGTGCGTCCGCGGGCACGGCCACATGGTCCTTGTTGCTGCGGTTGAACACGCCATAGCCGCAGGTGCCGGTGGCACCGCCGAGCGCCGGCGTGGCCGAGGCGGTGGTGGGCTTGGTGGCCGACAGGCTGGCCGCCGTGCCGTGCAGGCCGCTGCCCGAGGTGTCGCGCACCTCGCCGCTGCTGCCGTTCCAGCTGGCCTCGTTGAACAGGTACTCCAGCACCGGCGCGCCCGGGTCGCGCGACCACAGGATGGTGGTGCCCGAGGGCACGGCCGCGGTCTGTCGGGCGTATTGCACGAAGTCGCTGTTGCTGACCTCCAGGCCCACCACCGCGCCGCGCGGGTTGCTCATGCTGCCGGCGGGGCTGTGGGCGCCGCCGCTGCCGTCCACGGCGCCGTAGCGGTAGACGATCTGGCCCTGCTCGTGCAACTGCACCTGGAAGGTGGCCCGCTGCGCATTGCCGCCACCGTAGTACGGCACGTTGATCCAGGACACGATGAACACCCGTGCCGGTGCCGTGCCCTGGGTGCGGTAGCGCACCTGGCCGCTGCCGGGCAGCAGGTCGTCCCACAGCGGCAGCAGCACCGCGTCGATGTTGGGCTTGCCGGACGTGCCGTCCAGCGGCAGCGTGGTGTTGGTGAAGACGCTGGTGGCGCTGGCGAACTGCAGCGTGCCGTTGCTGTCCACCCGCAACGTGGTATAGCTGCGGTTGCCGAGGGCGAAGCTGAAGCCGATGGGGATGCTGCCGGAGACCGCATCGTCCCCCAGGTTCAGCGCGGTGCCGGTGGTGGCGATGTCGATCCACGGGTAGGCGCTGGCGGTGTTGGCCGATGCCGTGGGGATGTAGCTGGCGGCCAGCGCGGCCGGGCCTTGCAGCAGCACCAGCAGCAGCCAGATCCAGCGCCAAACCACCGCCCCGCCGGCGGCGCCCCGCCTGGCTGTTGCCGTCGACAGCAGGTGTCGCGGTCGGGGTGGGTTGCACAGGACCATCCCGCTGGATGGTGCCCGGTGCGCCGCCGGATCAGGGGCCGAAATGAACCGGACCGCGCGGCCTGTTCCCAGGCACTGGCGCGGTCCGGTGGGGGATCAGAGGCCGTTGCCTGCCGCGATGCCGGTGAAGGTGCCGGTGGCGCTGCCTTCGGTCTGGGTGATGGTGCAGGTGGCTTCCACGCCGTTGCTGCCGGCGGCGCCGGTGCCCAGCGCGCCATCGGCCACGGTGTAGCCGGCGGGCAGGCCGCCCTGCATGATGGTGCCCAGGTCGTTGCAGTTGTCCACCTTCACGCACTTGCCGCTGGTCGCGGCCTGTGCCGCCACGGCGCAGCCGCTGTAGTTGATCGTCATCGCGCTGGCCGCAGCGCCGACCACACCCTTGAGCGCCGCGCTCTTGGCGTCGCTGTTCATGTCGATGAACTTGGGCAGGGCGGTGGCGGCCAGAACGCCCAGGATGACGATGACGACGATCAGCTCGATCATCGTGAAGCCTTGGGGACGGAATTTCATGGGGGGACTCCAGGGGTGTGGCAGGGCTGAGGTTTCGGGGGACATCCCGCAGCCACAGGGCATTGGGTTCAAGGGGTTATCGGTGCGGTGCGCTCACTTCTTGAGGGTGACCCGGCCCAGGTCCCACAGCGGCAGGAACACGCCCAGGGCCAGCACCAGCACCAGCACGCCGAGGAAGACGATCAGGATCGGCTCGATCTGCTGCGACAGCGTCTTCAGTTCGTACTGCACGTCGCTGCCGTAGAGCTCGGCCACCTCTTCCATCAGCTCGTCGATGGCGCCGGTCTCCTCGCCCACGGCGATCATCTGCAGCACCACCGGGGTGAACACGCCGCTGGCCACCGCGGCGCGCAGGATGGTGTCGCCGCGTTCCACCGCTTCGCGCATGCCGTCGATCTGGTGGCTGATCCAGGCGTTGTCCACCGTCTGCGCCACCACGCTCAGTGCCTGCTCGATGGGCACGCCGCTCTTCAGGGCCAGCGCGAAGCTGCGCGCAAACCGCGACAGCGTGGCTTTCTGCACGATCCGCCCGGCCAGCGGCAGGCGCAGCAGCAGCCGGTCCCACACCCGGCGGCCGGATGGTTGCGCAATCCATTGGCGCAGCGTGAAGAATGCCGCGACCGCGCCGCCCAGCAGCAGCCAGCCGTAGGCCAGCGTGAAGTTGCTGCTGGCCACCAGGATGCGGGTGGCCAGCGGCAGCTCGGCGCCGAAGCTCTTGAACACGTTGGCGAAGGCGGGCACCACCAGCGCATTGATCACGCCGATGGCCACCATCATCGCCAGCAGCACGAAGCCGGGGTAGCGCAGCGCGCTCTTGACCTGCTGGCGCATGAACTGCTCGAACTCGATGTGCTTGAACAGCCGCATGAACACATCGTCCAGCCGGCCGGTCATCTCGCCCACGCGCACCATCGACACATAGAAGTTGTCGAACACGCCGCCCTGCTGGGCAAAGCAGATCGACAGCTCGATGCCCGATTCCAGGCTGCGACGCACGTCGCCCAGCACCTGCCGGAAGCGCTGGTTGACCGCCGATTCCTGCAGCCCCGCCAGTGCCCGCAGGATGGGCACGCCGGCGCGCAGCAGGGTGTGCAGCTGGCGCGAGAACAGCATCAGGTCGGCCGGCTGCACCTTGGGCTGGAACAGCGCCAGTGCGCCGCCGCCGGCCGCCGCGTCGGCGCTGCCGCCGTCGCCGCTGGCGGCGATCTGCAGCGGCGTGACGCCGCGCGACATCAGCAGCGTGGCCACCGCGTTGGCGTCGGCGCCATCCAGTTCGCCCTGGACGGCACCGCTGGCACCGCGGCCGGTGTAGGCAAAGCGTGGCATGGCTCAGGCGCTCACAGCGGTTCAGTCATCGGCCAGCTGTGAGCCCACACGCAGCGCCTCGTCCAGCGTGGTGCGGCCTTCCAGCGCCAGGCGCAGGGCATCGCGCCGCAGGGTGCGGCCCGCCATCTGGCGGCGCCCGGCCTGGGTGAAGCGGATCGGGTCGCCGTCGTTCATGGCTTCCACCAGCTCCTGCGTCATCTCGATGAATTCATAGACGCCGGTGCGGCCGCTGTAGCCGGTGTGGTTGCAGGACGGGCAGCCGCGGCCGCGCCGCAGCGGGCGGCCGGCCAGCGTGGTGTCGAAGGCCTCGCCCAGCGCCTCGCGCAGCCAGCCCAGGTGGTGGTCGTCGGGCGCGCAGGGTTCGGCGCAGTCGGCGCACACGGTGCGCACCAGGCGCTGGGCCAGCACCAGGTGCAGGCTCAGCGCCACCATGTAGCGCGGCACGCCCATGTCGATCAGCCGCAGCGGGGTGGACAGCGCATCGTTGGTGTGCAGCGTGCTCAGCACCAGGTGGCCGGTCAGCGCGGCGCGCAGGCCGATCTCGGCGGTGGTCTGGTCGCGCATCTCGCCGATCAGGATCACGTCCGGGTCCTGCCGCAGCGCGGCGCGCAGCACCCGCTGGAAGCTGAGGTCGATCTTGTCGAGCACCTGCACCTGGTTCAGGCCCGGCAGGCGGTATTCGATCGGGTCCTCGACGGTGATGATCTTGCGCTCGGTGTCGTTCAGCGCGTTCAGCGCGGCGTACAGCGTGGTGGTCTTGCCGCTGCCGGTGGGGCCGGTGACGACGAACATGCCGTTGGGCCGCTGCAGGCAGCGGTCCACCGCGGCGGCCACGTCGGCCGGCAGGCCCAGGTTGTCGAGCTTGAGCAGGCCGGCGCTCTGGTTCAACAGCCGCATCACCACCGATTCGCCATGCTGGGTGGGCAGGGTGCTGATGCGCACGTCCACGCTGCCGTGCTTGAGCTTGACGTGGAAGCGGCCGTCCTGCGGCAGACGCTTCTCGCTGATGTCGAGGCCGCTCATCAACTTCAGGCGCAGCGCCACCGCGCCGGCGATCTTGGGGTCGGCCTCGGTCTGCACATGCAGCATGCCGTCGATGCGGAAGCGCACCCGCAGGTGCCGCTCCTGCGGCTCGATGTGGATGTCCGACGCGCGTGAGCGCAGCGCCTGCTCGAACATCGTGCTCAGCAGGCGCACCACCGGCGCGTCTTCGGTGGTCACGGCGCCCAGGCCCAGCAGGTCGCCGATCTCGTCCTCGACGTTGGCGATGTCGGCCGTCAGCTCGCGGGCCAGGCCGGCCATGGCGTCGCCGCCGCGGTACACCCGGTCCAGCGCGGCCAGCAGGTGGCTCTCGGCCACCACCGCCAGGTCGATCTCGCGGCGGGTCAGCCGCGCCACCTCGTCGTAGGCGTTCAGGTCGGTGGGGTCGGCCATCGCCACCCGCAGCGGCGCGCCGGCGGTGTTCTCGATCGGCAGCGCCCGCAGGCGGCGGGCATGCGTCTCGGGCAGCAGCCCGGCCACCTCGGGCCGCAGGTTGCGGCTGGTCAGGTCGATGAAGGGCGCGCGCAGCTGCCGCGCCACCGCCTTGGCGATCTGCACCTCGGTCACCCACTGGCGGTCGATGAAGATGCGGCCGAGCTTGCGGCCGGTCTTCTTCTGGTCGACCAGGGCCTCGTCCAGTTGCGCCGGCGTGAGCAGCGCTTCCTGGATCAGCAGGTCGCCGAGGCGGATGCGTTCAGGACGGGCCATGGCAAGACAACAGCGGACGCATCAGCGCTGCGCAGGCGCGGGCGCCGGCAGACCGCCCAGGGTGGGGCCGTCCGGCCAGGCGGCGCCGTCCTGGATGACGGTGGGCTTGAGCATGATCACCAGCTCGCGCTTGTTCACCACCGTGCCGGTCTGGCGGAACAGCCCGCCCACCACCGGCGCTTCGCTGACCACCGGCAGGCCGGTGCGCTCGTCGCGCAGCTCCTGCTTCATCAGGCCGCCGATGGCGACGATCTGGCCGTCGCGCACCCGCACGATGGAATCCGTCTCGTTGACCGCGCTGGCCGCCAGCGGCAGCTTGAAGGCGCCCAGCGAGCCGAGGTCGATGTTCTTGTTCTTCTCGGTCACCGTGCTGATGGTGGGGTGCACATGCAGCATCACGTTGCCGGCGTCGTCGATCTGCGGCGTCACGTCCAGCGAGATGCCGCTGAAGAACGGCTGCAGCGTCAGCGACGGCGAGCTGTTGCTGCTGGTGCCGTTGCTGGTGGTGGTGGTGGTGACGCCGGTCACGTACAGCTCGTCCGAGCCCACCTTCAGCACCGCCTTCTGGTTGTTCAGCGTCGCGATGCGCGGGCTGGACAGCACCTGCACATCGCCCTGGGTCTGCAGGAAGTTCAGCAGCGCGGCGAAGTTGCTGGCCTGGAAGGCCAGGCCGTAGAAGCCACGGCCGAGCGCGCCGGTGGCCACATCCACCCCCGGGGCGATGCTGGTGCCGTCGGCGGTGCTCAGGCTGCCGGTGGTGCCCAGCCGGCTGCCCGGCGCGGCGCTGCCGATCGACAGCTGGCCGCTGCCCAGCTTGCCGAAGGCGCCCCAGTTGATGCCGGTCTGGGCGTCCTTGCTGAGGCTGACCTCGACGATCTTGGCCTCCAGCATCACCTGCCGCTCGATCGACAGCTGCACCGCCTTCAGGTACTGCTCGACCTGGCGCAGCTCGCCCGGCGTGGCCTTGACCACCACCACGCCGGCGGCCGGGTTGAGCACCACCTGGCGGCCGCCGGCACCGCCCACCAGCGCGGCCAGCGAGGCCTGCACCTCGCGCCAGAAGTCGGCATCGGAGGTGGTGCGCACATGGGCGTTGTCGTCGGGGCGGTTGCCCACGCTGCTGTTGCCGCCACCACCGCCCTGGGTGGTGTTGCCGCTGGTGCCGTTGGCGGTGGTGGCGCCGCTGGTCATGGCGCTGCTGCTCACCCGGATGTCGCTGGCGCCCTGGCGGCGGCCGGGCAGGTAGTTCACCCGGAACAGCCGCGTCTGCACCGTGTTGGGGTAGACGAAGATGCGGTTGCCGGTGATGCGGTATTCATAGCCGAACAGCTCGCGCAGCGTGTCCAGGGCCTCGGGCACGGTGGTGTCCTTCAGCGCGATCGACAGCGTGCCGGTCACCTCGGGCGAGACCAGCATGTTCCAGGCTGTGCCCTGGGCCAGCTGCAGGTACACCTGCGCGGCCGGCGCGTTGTTGATGGCCAGGTCGAAGCGGGCATCGGGCGCGCCGCTGCGGGCGGCGGCCGGGGCCGCTGCGGCCGGCGTGGCGGCGGCGACCAGGGTGACGGGCAGGGCGGCGGGCGCGGGTGCCAGGACGGGTGCGGGTGCCAGGACTGGGGCTGCTGCCGGGGCCGGTGCCGGCATCACCGCGGCCACGGCGCTGACCGGCAGCGCGGCTGCGGCGGTGTCGACCGTGGCCGAGGGCGCGGCCAGGGCCAGGCGCAGCGTCTCGGGCTGGCGGTCGCGGCGCTGCTGCGGCCGCATCAGCGTGCCCAGCGGCGGCAGCAGGTTGCTGCCATCCTGGGCGGCCGGGCGGTCGTCGGCAGGCCGGGCCTGCAGGGATGGCAGGCCCAGCAGCAGGGCAGCCAGCAGGGCGGCCAGCGGGGGCGTCGCGCGGCGGAGGCGGGGGGTCATGGTGCGGTCCTTCCGGCCAGCGACAGGGCGGCTGGCGGATTGGTCAGGGTGGCGGGATCGGCCGGCGGTGCCGGCTGGTAGCGCGCGCTGGCGGTGCCTGTGAGGCTGCCGGCGGCCTGCTTGGGCGTGCCGGCCAGCAGCCACAGGCGCTCGGGTCCGCGCGGGCCCTTCAGCAGCAGGCCCTGGGCGTCGATGGCCAGCACGGCGCGGCCGTCCACCGCATCGCCCACCTTCACCGCACGGCCATCGACCAGGGCCATGGCCGCGCCCTGGGCGGGCAGCTGCACCGCCTGCACCACCGCGGGCGCCGACGGTGGCGGCGGCTCGGCCGCGCGCGCAGCGGCGGCAATGGCGCGGGCGGTGTCGGCATTGGCACGGTGCGGCAGCGCCGCGGCCGCCAGGCCGCCCGGGGCCATCAGGGCGGCCGGCGGGCGGGTGGGATCGGCCAGCGGCCCGGCGGTGGCGGCGCCAGCCAGGCCCAGCAGGGCCAGGGCGGCCGGGTAGGGATGCAGGCGGGTCATGGTCAGATCTCCAGCCACGTGCGGTCGCGGCTCAGGGTGTAGACACGCAGGGTCAGCACCGACCGGGGGTGCTGATCCACCTTCAGGCTGACGGCGCCCCACAGCACCCGCTGCGGCAGCGCCTCCATCGCCTGCAGGTAGGCCAGCAGGTCGGCGTAGCCGCCTTCGAGCACCAGCTCCAGGCCGTGGCGGTAGAGGCCGCCGGCGGGGTTGTCGGTGCTGCTGTCCGTGCGGGCGGCGCTGGCAGCGGTGGCCGGCGTGCCAGCGGCGCCCGGGGTCAGCAGGTCGCTGCGGCCCAGCGAGCGCACCGCCCGCACCCGCACCTCGCCGTGGCGGGCCAGCAGCTGGCCCAGCAGGTCGCGCATCGCCTCCGGGCCCACCAGGCTGTCGGCATGGCCGCGCAGCGCGGTGTCGCCATCGCGCAGGCGCTGGCGCCACTGCTGCAGGTCGGCCTGCTGCTGCCGCACCTGTGCCGCGCCCTGGCTCTGCAGCTGCTGGATGTCGTTCAGCAGCCCCTGCTGCTGCTGCAGGGCCATGGCCCGGGCGCTGCGGGCGGCCTGGAAGCTGCGCCAGGCAGGCGACAGCCACAGCTGGTCGGCCAGCACCAGCAGCACGGCCAGTGCGGCGGCGATCAGCAGCAGCCGCTCGCGCGGCGGGCGCTGGTGGAACTGGCGCAGCAGCACCCGGCCCCGCGTGGCCAGCTGGGCCAGCGCTGCGGCAGGTGCGGCGGCGGTGTTGGTGGATGTCATGGCGAGGTGCTGGTGCCGGTGGCCGGGGTGGAGCGCAGCGCGAACTCGGTGTAGGGCAGGGCAGCGCCGTTGTTGTCCACCGCGCGCAGGGTCAGCTGCGCGAAGGGGCGGCCCTTGAAGCGCGGCTCGTCGTTGAGCCGGCGCAGGTAGTCGGCCAGCACGCTGCTGCTGGTCATGCGGCCTTCCAGGTCGATGGCGCTGCCGTCGTCGGACACGCCCAGGCCGGTGATCCAGAGCTGGCCGGAGGCCTGGCGGGCCAGTGCCAGCAGCACCTCCGCATGGCCCTCGCGGGCGCCGGCGGCGCCGGCTTCCAGCGCAGCGCGCACCCGGCGCTGGGTGGCCTCGGCGGCTTGCAGGCGGGCCAGTTCGCCGGCGGTGCCGGGATCGCGGCGGGCCGCCAGCGTGCCCACCTGGGCACGCAGCGGCGACATGCCGGCCTGGATGGCCTGGGCCTCGGCCTCGGCGCGGCTGGCGGCCAGCGTCAGCGCCTGCGCGCCACCCCAGGCCAGCACCACCACGGCGGCCATGGCCAGGCCGGCCTGGCGCGCCGACCAGCGCAGTGGCACCGGCGCGAAACGCGCATCGAA
Organism: Pseudaquabacterium pictum; assembly: GCF_005403045.1. Lineage (GTDB taxonomy): Bacteria > Pseudomonadota > Gammaproteobacteria > Burkholderiales > Burkholderiaceae_C > Pseudaquabacterium > Pseudaquabacterium pictum. The sequence continues at coordinate 520,542 of NZ_BJCL01000002.1, read as the reverse complement.
GAGATTGAGCTGCTGGGCCATGGTGAGGTGGCGGTGGTGGTGTTCAGTGCGGGCGCAGCGCCGCGCCGATGGCGCAGAGCTGCTGGTTGAGCAGCACCGGGTCGTCCAGCAGGCCGGGCACGGCGCTCCAGTCCAGCGCCTCGGTCAGGTCCAGCGGTGCCACCGGCACGTACAGCAGCGGGCCGAGGTGGTCGCACAGCGCATGCAGGCCGGGCATCGGCGTGACCAGCAGGCGGGCCAGCGTCACCTGGCCGAAGGCACGCTCCACGCCGTCCAGCGTGCGCTGCAGCTCCAGCCCGGCCTGTTCATGGCCGGCGCTGCGCAGGTCGGGATCGGCGTCGTCGTCGAGCAGCAGGTCCAGCTCCATCTGCCGGCTCGACAGCAGCTCGCCGCCGTGGGTGACCACCAGCGTGGCATGGCCGCGCTGGCAGTGCAGCAGGGCCTGGGCGCGGCCCTCGGGCTCGACCAGGGCGCTGAGGTTGCGCAGCGCGGTCTCGGTGATGTCGATGGCCTGCCAGGGTGCGCCGGCGTCCACCGCGCATTCCACCAGTGGCCGCACCTGGGCCTCGGCTGCGGCCACCGCGATCAGCTGCTGCTGGGCGCGGTAGCTGGTGCCCTCGGGCACGGCCAGCACGTCGACGGCGGCGCTGTCGACCGGAAAGTCCACCGTGTCCTTGAGCTGCCAGCGCACCGCGGCGGCCCAGTCGGCGCGCGGCACGTCGGCCGGCGCATCCATGGTGATGCACTGGTACTGGTGGCGCTGCAGCACGGCCACGCAGCGGTGGCGGTGCAGTGCATGCTGGCGGCGCAGCCGCTGCAGCGCGGCCAGCGGCCGCGCCCAGGGCGCGGTGGCCGTCCAGCGCACCGCCGGCCGGCCCTCGGCACCGCCCGGCTGCACCAGCGCGAAGGTCGCGTCGGCGCCGGCCGGCGCGCAGGCGATCCAGCCTGGCTGCAGTCCACCACGAGAAAGTCCGAACACCCGTTGCCCCCAGAGATGTGCTGCGACATCGTTGCATGGGGGGGTGTCCGGCAATGGCCGGAAAAGCCGGTGGAAATGGCCGCTCGTCCGGCCCGCGCGGGGGGGCCGTCCTACTCGTGCCGCAGCGCCTCGATCGGGTCCATCCGCGCGGCGCGGCGCGCCGGGAAGTAGCCGAACAGCACGCCGATGGCGGCCGAGAACAGCAGCGACAGCAGGTTGATGCCGGGATCGAAGGCGTAGGGCACGTCCATCAGCGCCGACAGCCCCCAGGAGGCCACGGTGGCGATGGCGATGCCCACCAGCCCGCCCAGGGCCGACAGCACCACCGATTCGATCAGGAACTGCAGCAGCACCTCGCGCTCCAGCGCGCCCACCGCCAGGCGCAGACCGATCTCGCGGGTGCGCTCGGTCACGCTGACCAGCATGATGTTCATGATGCCGATGCCGCCCACCAGCAGGCTGACCGCGGCCACCGCGCCCAGCAGCGTGGTCATCACGCCCATGGTGCCCGACAGGGTCTCGGCCAGCTGCTGGGTGTCGAAGATGCTGAAGTTGTCGTCGTCGGCGGGAGCCAGCTTGCGCCGTTCACGCAGCAGGCTGCGCAGGCTGGCCTTCAGCGGCGCGCTGTCGCTGGCCTCGGCCATGGCCACGGAGATGGTGTTGACCCGCCGGTTGCCGCTGACGCGGCGCTGCAGCGTCTGCAGCGGCACGATCACCGCATCGTCCTGGTCGCCCATGCCGCTCTGGCCCTTGGCCGCCAGGATGCCGACGATGGTGCAGGAGAACTGCTTGATGCGCAGGGCCTGGCCCAGCCCCGGTGGTGCACTGGCGCCTGCCTGGACCGTGCCGCCGAACAACTCGCGCCGCACCGTCTCGCCGACCACGCACACCGCGGCGCCGGCGGTCTGCTCGTCGGGTTCGAAGATGCGGCCCTGGGCCAGCTTCCAGTTGCCCACCTCGAACCAGGCATTGGTGCTGCCGGTCACGCTGGTGGACCAGTTGCGGCCATTGGCCACCACGGTGGCGGCCGCCCGCGCCTGTGGCGCCACCGCCGCCACGCCGCCGATCTGGCTGGCGATGGCCTCGGCATCGGCCGGCGTGAACTGCGGCACGCCGCCACCACCGCCGCCACCGCCGCCGGGCAGGCGCTGGCCTGGCATCACCAGCAGCAGGTTGCTGCCCAGGCCGGCGATCTGGTTGCGGATCGACTGCGTGGCGCCGTTGCCCAGCGTCACCATGGTGATCACCGCGCTGACGCCGATCACGATGCCCAGGATGGTGAGGAAGCTGCGCAGCAGATTGCGCCGCACCGAGCGCAGCGCCAGCAGGAACACGCTCAGCAGCATCAGCCCGCCTCGCTGCTGGTGGGCTGTGGCGCTGCCTCGGGCGCCGATGTGCTGGGGTGCTGGTTCACCCGGTCGCTGGCGATGCGGCCGTCGACGAAGGTGACCACCCGGCGCGCATAGGCGGCCATGTCGGGCTCGTGGGTGACCATCAGCACGGTGATGCCGTGGTCGCGGTTCAGCCCCAGCAGCAGGCCCATGATCTCGTGGCTGCGGGCGGTGTCGAGGTTGCCGGTGGGCTCGTCGGCCAGCACCACCGCCGGCTCGGTGACGATGGCGCGGGCGATGGCCACCCGCTGCTGCTGGCCGCCCGACAGCTCGGCCGGCGTGTGGCGCTCGCGCCCGGCCAGGCCCACGGCCTGCAGCGCCTGGGCGGCGGCACGGCGGCGCTGGGCCGGCGGGTCGCCGCGGTAGAGCAGGGGCAGCTCCACGTTCTCGAGTGCCGAGGTGCGCGCCAGCAGGTTGAAGCCCTGGAACACGAAGCCGAGATACCGCCGCCGCAGCCGGGCGCGCTGGTCACGGCTCAAGCGCTGCACCGGCTGGCCCTTGAACAGGTACTGGCCGTCGCTGGGCGTGTCCAGGCAGCCCAGGATGTTCATCGCCGTGCTCTTGCCCGAGCCGCTGGGGCCCATGATGGCGATGAACTCGCCGGCTTCGATCTCGAGGTCGATGCCTTTCAGCGCCAGCAGTTCGGTCGCCCCGCTGCCGTAGCGCTTGGTCACCTGGTGCAGGCGAATGAGCGGCTCGGTCACTTCGCCACCGCCAGCTTCTGGTCGGTGATCACGCGCATGCCCGCCTTCAGGCCGCCGCCGCCGGTTGTCTGGAGAATCTCGGTCATCTGCCCGTCGCTGATGCCGGGCTCCACCGGCACCGCCAACGGCGTGTTGCTGCCGTCGTCGGGCAGCACCCACACCTGGCGGGCGCCGGCGGTGCTGCCGGGCGTGGCCGAGGCCGGCCGGCGGCTGCCACCGGGCATGCGCGGCGCCAGGCTGGTCAGCACGCCGCCCTTGGCCGCCGCTGGCGCGGCGGTGCCGGGCGTGAAGCGCAGCGCGGTGTTGGGCACCAGCAGCACATCGTCCTTGCGCATGGCGGTGATGGTGGCGGTGGCTGTCATGCCCGGGCGCAGGCTCAGGTCGGTGTTGTCCACGTCCAGGTCCGTCAGGTAGGTGACCACGTTCTCGGTGATCGTCGAGCCGAAGCCCACCCGGGTGATGCGCGCCGGAAAACTGCGCCGCGGAAACGCCGCCACGGTGAAGCTGGCCTGCTGGCCCAGCTGCACGTTGCCCACGTCGGCCTCGTCCACATAGACCCACAGCCGGAGTTTGGACAGATCCTCGGCGATGGTGAACAGCGTCACCGCCTGCAGCGAGGCCGCTACGGCGTTGCCGGGGTCGACGCTGCGGGTCAGCACGATGCCGTCGGCCGGCGCCACGATCGAGGCCTTGCCCAGGTTGGTCTGGTCGGTGGACAGCGCGGCCTGCGCATCCTGCACGCCGGCGCGGGCCGATGCGGCGTCAGCCTGGGCGCGGGCCAGGGCGGCGCGGGCGGTGTCCAGCTCGGCGGCCGACGGCACCTTGCCGCCGCTGAGCCGCGCCACCTCCTCCAGCCGGCCGAGGTTGGCCTGGGCCTCGGCGATGGTGGCGGTGGTCTGCGCCAGCTTGGCCTGGGCCGAGGCCAGCGACGCCTGCGCGCGGCGCACCTGGTCGCGCAGCTTGGCGGTGTCCAGTTCCACCAGCACCTGGCCTTTCTTGACCCGGTCGTTGACGTCGACGTTGACCTTCAGCACCGTGCCCGACAGCTCGCTGCCGATGTTGATGGTGCGGGTGGGCTGCACCGTGCCGTTGGCGGTGACCTTGAGCACCAGGTTGCCGCGGCCCACCGGTTCGGTGCTGTAGACCGGCGCGGCGCGTTCGGCGGCACCGGCCTGCCACCACCACCAGAGCCCGCCGGCGGCCAGCACCGCGGCCAGCAGCAACCAGGGCCACAGGCGCCGGGTCCAGGGGCGGGCGGCGCTGTCGCCCAGCAAGGCGTTCAGCGCGTCGGTGTCGGGCGGGGCGTTGGTCATGGCGTGGGGGTGTTGGCAGCAGCGGGCATGTCGGTTGGTGAACCGGCCCAGCCACCGCCCAGGGATTTGTAGAGCCGCACATGGCCGGCGGCGACATCGGCGCCGGCGCTGGCCAGGCTGTCCTGCGCGCCGAGCTGGCTGCGCTGGGTGTCGAGCACGGTCTGGAAGTCGACCAGGCCGCTGCGGAAGCGCTGGTTGGCCAGGGTGGCGGCATTGGTGGCGGCGGCCGCGGCGGCCTGCAGGCGCTGCACCCGCGCGCGGTCGCCGCGCAGCGCCACCAGGGCATCTTCCACCTCCTGCAGCGCGGTCAGCACGCTGGCGCGCCAGGCCTCCTGTGCCTGCTCGACAGCCGCCTGCTGGGCGCGCTGCTGGCTGCGCAGCGCGCCACCGTCGAACACCGGCAGGCTGATGCCGGCCAGCAGCGCGCCGGCCACCGCGCTGCCGCTGGTCAGGCTGCCCAGCGTCAGCGCGGACAGCCCCAGCGAGCCCGACAGCCGCAGCGACGGCCGCAGCGCGGCATCGGCCTGCGCCAGCGTGGCCCAGGCCGCCGCCAGGCGGCGCTCAGCGGCGCGCACATCGGGCCGCTGGCGCAGGGTGTCGGCCGGGCCGGCCAGGGCCAGCGTGGCGGCCGGCTGCGGCACCGGCGCGGTGGCGGCCAGCGCGGCATCCAGTGCCGCGGGCGGCTGGCCGGTCAGCACCGCCAGCGCATGGCGGGCCTGGGCCACCGCGGTCTGCAGCGGCGGCAGGCTGGCGCGGGTCTGCTCGGCGGCGGCTTGTGCCTGCTCGGCCGCCAGGCTGTCGACGAGGCCGGCCTGCAGCCGCCAGCGGGTGATCTGCAGCGTCTCCTGCTGGCTGGCGAGGTTGGCCTCGGCGATGGCCAGCCGGGCCTGACCGCTGCGCAGGTTGATGTAGGCCAGCGCCACCTCGGCGGCCAAGGACACCTGGGTGGCGCCCAGGCTGGCTTCGCTGGCCTCTGCGGTGGCGGTGCTGGCATCCAGCGCGCTGCGGCGGCCGCCGAACAGGTCGGCCTCCCAGCTGGCATCCAGGCTGGCGCCGAAGCGGTTGCTGCTGTTGTTGCTGGCACGGCTGCGCTGGGCATCGGCGCTTGCGGTCAGCGTGGGGCCCAGGCCGGCGGCGGCCACATCCTGCAGCGCTCGGGCCTGGCGCAGGGCGGCCTGGGCACTGCGCACGCCGGTGTTGGCCGCCAGCGCCTGGGTGACCAGGGCGCTCAGCTGCGGGTCATCGAACTGCTGCCACCAGGCCAGCAGGGCCTGGCGTTCAGCTGCCGCCAGCGGGGCGGACGGCGCGCCGGCCCAGGCGGTGGGCAGGTTGGCCAGCGTGGGGCCGGGTGCTGCGGTGGGCGGGCTGGCACACCCTGCCAGCAGCAGCGCACAGCCCAGCAGGGCGGCCGGCAATCGCCGGCGGGTCAGGGTATCCAGGGCACACCTCGCGGGAACCGCCGGCCGCCAGGCCGGCATGGCCGCATGGTGCGCCCCGCATGTCACTGCGGCATGTCTGCCAGCGCACAGAACGTGCGCGGCTTGCTCGGGATCAAGCCAGGCGCGCGCGGTGCCGGGCGATCTGCGCCAGCGCCTGGGCCGGCGCGGTGCCGCCGCGCACATTGCGCGCTTCCAGCGAGCCGCGCAGCGTCAGCACCTGCGGCGCGTCGTCGCCGACCAGCGGGTGCAGCGCCTTGAGTTCGTCCAGTGACAGCTCGGCCAGGTCCACGCCCTTCTGCAGGCCCAGCTTCACCGCATGGGCCACGACTTCGTGCGCGTCACGGAAGGGCAGGCCCTTCTTCACCAGGTGGTCGGCCAGGTCGGTGGCGGTGGCATAACCGCGTTTGGCAGCGGCCTCCATCGCCGCCGGCTTCACCGTGATGCCGGCCACCATCTCGGCCATGATGCGCAGCGTGGCGGCCAGGGTGTCCACCGTGTCGAACAGCGGCTCCTTGTCTTCCTGGTTGTCCTTGTTGTAGGCCAGCGGCTGGCCCTTCATCAGGGTGATCAGGCCCATCAGGTGGCCGACCACGCGGCCGCTCTTGCCGCGGGCCAGCTCGGCCACGTCGGGGTTGCGCTTCTGCGGCATGATCGACGAACCGGTGCAGTAGCGGTCGGCCAGGTCGATGAAGCCGAAGTTCTGGCTCATCCACAGCACCAGCTCCTCGGCCATGCGGCTGACATGCACCATGGTGATGCTGGCGAACGCCAGAAATTCAATGGCGAAGTCGCGGTCGCTCACCGCGTCCAGGCTGTTCTCGCAGACACCGTCGAAACCCAGTGCCGCGGCCACGGCTTCGCGGTCCAGCGGGTAGCTGGTGCCGGCCAGCGCGGCGGCGCCCAGCGGCAGGCGGTTCACCCGCTTGCGCACATCGGCCAGGCGCTCGGCATCGCGGGCGAACATCTCCACATAGGCCAGCAGGTGGTGGGCAAAGCTCACCGGCTGGGCCACCTGCAGGTGGGTGAAGCCGGGCATCACGGTGTCGGTGTTCTTCGCAGCCACCTCCACCAGCGCGCGCTGCATGTCGACGAGCAGCCCGGCCAGGGCGTCGATCTCGCCGCGCAGCCACAGGCGCACATCGGTGGCCACCTGGTCGTTGCGGCTGCGGCCGGTGTGCAGGCGCTTGCCGGCGTCGCCCACCAGCTGCGTCAGGCGGGCCTCGATGTTCAGGTGCACATCCTCCAGCTCCAGCTTCCACTGGAACGCACCGCTTTCGATCTCGGCAGTGATCTGGGCCATGCCGCGCTGGATGTCGGCCAGGTCCTGCGCGCCGATGATGCCCTGCGCGGCCAGCATGCCGGCATGGGCCAGGCTGCCCTGGATGTCGGCGCGCCACAGACGCTGGTCGAAATCGACGCTGGCGGTGTAGCGCTGCACCAGCGCGCTCATCGGCTCGGAGAACAGGGCCGACCACGCCTTGGATTTCTGGTCGAGTTGGTTGCCGGACATGGGCGGATCTTCTGGGTGGAGTGTGGGCCGGCCAGGGGCGGCGCGGCAGGCCCGTATTATCGGTTGGCCCCCTGCACCGCTGCCCATGGCCCCTGCCGACCATCCTGCCCAGCCCGACGCCGGCGACACCGGCAGCCGCGCGCCCAGCCTCTGGCCCGACACCGGGCGCCTGCGCGGCGCGGCCGGCAGCTCGCTGTTCAACGCCACCCGGTTCGACCCGCTGCAGGGCCAGGCCACGCAAGCCCGCCACCGGCTGGGCCTGCAGTTCCACCTGTGTCAGCCGGCGCTGGCGCTGCGGGTGCTGCTGGCGGTGCAGGCCGCCGTGCTGCTGGCCGGCGCGCCGCTGGCCCAGGGCTGGGTCGACGCGGCCAGCCGGGCCGCAGTGGGCGCTTTCGCCGGCCTGGCCGGCACGCTGCTGTGGCTGCCGGCGGTGTGCGCGCTGCGGCCCTGGCTGGCCAGCCGCCCGGCAATGCTGCGCGACGGCCTGCTGCTGGCGCTGGGTGGGCTGGCGGCGCTGGCCGGCTGGGCGCTGTGTGCCGCGCTGGGCCTGGTGCCCGGCGCGGCCAGCCGGGCGCTGGGCAGCGTGCTGGCCGGCGCGGCCCTGGCCGGCGGCGTGTGGCACTGGCTGGGCCTGCGTGCCGCGGCGGCGCAGCCGGTGGAGGCCAGTGCCCGCCTGGCCGAGCTGCAGTCGCGCATCCGGCCGCACTTCCTGTTCAATGCGCTGAACACCGCGCTGGCCCTGGTGCAGGTGGACCCGCAGCGCGCCGAGGCGGTGCTGGAGGATCTGGCCCAGCTGTTCCGCGTGGCCCTGGCCGAAACCGGCAGCGCTGTCACGCTGGACGAAGAGATCGACCTGGCCCAGCGCTACCTGGCCATCGAGCAGCTGCGCTTCGGCGAGCGGCTGCAGCTGGTCTGGGACCTGGACCCGGCCGCGGCGGGCGCCAGCGTGCCACCGCTGGTGCTGCAGCCGCTGGTGGAGAACGCGGTGCGCCATGGCGTGGAGCCGGCGGTGGGTGGTGGCCGCATCGTCGTCAGCACCCGGGCCCACCGCGGCATGGCCATCGTGCTGGTGACCAACACCCTGCCCGACACACCGGGCGCGGCCGGCAACGGCATCGCCCTGGCCAATGTGGCCGAGCGCCTGCGCCTGCTGCATGACGTGGCCGCCACGCTGCACTGCGGCGTGGAGCACGGCCTGTACAACGCCCGCATCGAGGTGCCGCTGTGAGCGAGGAATCCTCGCCGCTGCGGGTGCTGGTCGTCGACGACGAGCCGCTGGCCCGGCTGCGGCTGCGCGGCCTGGTCGAGGCCAATCCGCTGCCCGCCGCGCTGGTGGTGGGCGAGGCCGGCGATGCGCCGCAGGCCCAGGCCCTGCTGGCCCACACCGCCTGCGACCTGGTGCTGCTGGACATCGTGATGCCCGGCGGCAGCGGCCTGAAGCTGGCCGATGCGATCCGCCGCGCCGCGGTGGCGCCGGGCCAGCCGCAGCCGCCCATGGTGGTGTTCGTCACCGCCCATGCCGAGCATGCGCTGCGCGCCTTCGAGGTGGACGCGGCCGACTACATCACCAAGCCGGTGCGCCGCGAGCGGCTGCAGGCCGCGCTGCTGCGGGTGGCGCAGCGGCTGGCAGCGCCGGTGTTGGCGGAGCAGCCGGCGGTGCCGGTGCTGGTGGTCAGCGACCGCGGCCGAGTGCTGCGGGTGCCGTTGACCGAGGTGGTGTACCTGAAGGCCGAGCTGAAGTACGTGACCCTGCGCACCCGGCAGGCCGAGTGGCTGCTGGACGAGCCGCTGGCCGACCTGGCCCAGCGGCTGGGCGAGGGCTTCTTGCGGGTGCACCGCAATGCGCTGGTGGCGCGCAGCGCGGTGCGGGCGCTGGAGCGTGCACCCGCCGCCGGCGCCGGCCCGGGTGAAGCCGACGACAGCTGGGTGGTGCGCCTGGCCAATGGCGAGGCGCTGGCGGTGTCGCGCCGCCAGCTGCCCGCGGTGCGCGAGGCGCTGGCGTCAGGCTGAACTCAGACCTTGCGGCGGCGCGCCAGCGCGCCCACGGCCACCAGGCCGGCCAGCATCAGGGCGTAGGTCTGCGGCTCGGGCACGGCGCTGACGGTCAGGCCGGTCAGCGTGCCGTTGTAGTTGCCCAGCAGCGTGGCGCCGCCGGTGGCCAGGTTGATGCCGTACAGGCCGGTGCCCAACGTGCCGTCATCCAGGTTCAGCGCGGCATAGCCCATGCCGTTGGCGATCTCGAAGCCGTTGGCCCGCAGCGCGTCAACGCCCAGGGCGCCGACGGCGCTGATGGTCGGGTTGTTGAACGCACTGGGCGCCATCATCAGCATGTCGGTGCTGGTGTTGATGTAGTACAGCGCGGTGCTGGCCGGCGCCGCGGTGGGCATCGGCATGCTGTTGGTGTAGGCCACCGCGGTGTAGCCGGCGGCGATGGACGTGGCGGTGGTCACCCCGCCGGTGCCGGCGTTGACCGCGAAGTTGCCGCCGGCCGAGCTGACCAGGCGCAGCGAGGCGCCGGTGCCGAAATCGGCCACCGGGTTGAAGTCGATGCCGTAGCCCAGGCCGGCCTGCACCGCCGGCGTGGCCAGCATGGCCACCTGGGTGGCGGTGCCGGTCATCTCGTTGATGGTGTAGAGCTGGTTGGACAGCGAGATGCCGTAGATCTTGCCGTCCTTGGGACGCTGGTCGATGCCGACCAGGCGGTCGCCTGCGGCCAGGCCGGTGATGGCGGTGGTGGTGGCACCGGCGATGTTGCCGGTGTCGATGCGGGCCAGCTGGCCGGCGCTGGTCAGGCCGACCAGGGTGATGGCCTGGGCACCAGCGGTGGCCAGGGTCAGGGCGGCCGTGGCGAGGGCGGCGCGGGTGAAGCGGGTCATGGGTGCTCCTTGAAGCGGTTGGCGTTGGGAAACGCCAGCCCCGGGACCACAGGCACCAGGGCTGACCCTGAGCCCTACGCCGCCACGCCGCACCCGGATGCACCCGCGCACCGCACACCCCCCGATTTGCGGGGGGGGCAGGCGGATCAGGGAATCAGGATGCTGCAGCCGGTGGTGTCGCGCGCTTCCAGCGCGGTGTGGGCGCGGGCCACCTCGGCCAGCGGGTAGCGCTGGTCGATGCGGATCTTCACCGCGCCGCTGCGCACCACGGCAAACAGGTCGTCGGCCATGGCCTGGCAGCTCTCGCGGGTGGCGATGTGGGTGAACAGCGTCTGCCGCGTCATGTAGAGCGAGCCCTTGTTGCCCAGGATGCCGGGTGCGAACGGCGGCACCGGGCCCGAGGCATTGCCGAAGCTGGCCAGCAGGCCGAAGGGCCGCAGCACGTTCAGGCTGCCCTCGAAGGTGTCCTTGCCCACCGAGTCGTAGACCACCTTGACGCCCTGGCCGCCGGTGATCTCCTTGACCCGGGCGACGAAGTCCTCGCTGCGGTAGTTGATGGCATGCGCCGCGCCATGGTCCAGCGCCAGCTGGCACTTGGCGGCGCTGCCGGCGGTGGCGATCAGCTGCAGGCCCAGGGCCTTGGCCCACTGGCAGGCGATCAGGCCCACGCCGCCGGCGGCCGCATGGAACAGGATGTGGTCGCCGGCCTGCAGACCTTCCACCGGCAGCGTCTTCTTCAGCAGGTACTGGGCGGTCAGGCCCTTGAGCATCATCGCCGCGCCGGTGTCGAAGGAGATGTCGTCGGGCAGCTTGCAGACGGTGCGCGCCGGCATCACCCGCGCCTGGCTGTAGCTGCCGGGCGGGTTGCTGGCATAGGCGGCGCGGTCGCCCACGGCGAGGTGGGTGACGCCTGCGCCCACCGCCTCGACGATGCCGGCGCCCTCCATGCCCAGGCTCAGCGGCAGTGGGTTGGCGTACAGGCCGGTGCGCTGGTAGACGTCGATGTAGTTCAGGCCGATGGCATGGTGGCGGATGCGGATCTCGCCCGGGCCGGGCTCGCCGACGGGCAGGTCGACAAGCTGCATCTGCTCGGGGCCGCCGTACTGCTGGATCTGGATGGTCTGGGGCATGGGAAGTCTCCTGGTCATTGGGACGGGGCGCCAGCGTAACCGTTGCCAGCCGGCGCTGCCGCGGGGGCCGGGGATGCCCGGCCGCCCACGGTCTGTGCAGCCGTGCAGGCCGGGGCTGCAGCGGCCGCCGCCACAATCGCGCCCCATGCCGATCCACCACTTGCCTGCATGGCGCTGACCTCCCGCCTGGCGCTGATGCTCAGCGTGCCGCCGCTGCTGTGGGCCGGCAACGCGGTGGTCGGCCGCCTGGCCATCCAGTCGATCAGCCCGCTGTGGCTGAATGCGCTGCGCTGGGCCATCGCGCTGGCCATCCTGCTGCCGCTGGGCTGGCGGGCCTTCGGCACGCCGCAGCGGCGTGCCGAGCTGGCGGCAAGGGGGCCGCACCTGGCCCTGCTCAGCCTGACCGGCGTGGGGGCCTACAACGCGCTGCAGTACCTGGCGCTGAAGACCAGCACGCCGCTGAACGTGACGCTGATCGCCGCCAGCTCGCCGGTGTGGATGCTGGCCATCGGTGCGGCGGTGTACGGCGAGCGGCCGCGGCCGGCGCAGATCGGCGGCGCGGTGCTGTCGCTGCTGGGCGTGGCGGTGGTGCTGTCGCGCGGCGATCCGGCGGCACTGCTGCGGGTGCAGCTGGTGCCGGGTGATCTGCTGATGCTGGGCGCCATCGTCAGCTGGTGCATCTACAGCTGGCTGCTGGCCCGCCCGCCGGCGCTGATGCGCGCACCCGCGCGGCCCGACTGGCACTGGGCCGAATTCCTCTGCATCCAGATGGCGCCGGGCCTGCTGTGGGCCACCGCCTTCGCCGGCATCGGCGAGTGGCTGCAGCCCGGTGCGCACACCGTGGTGTGGAGCCCGGCCCTGCTGCTGGCCCTGGCCTATGTGGGCATCTTCCCGTCGCTGGTGGCCTACCGGCTGTGGGGCCTGGGCGTGGCCCAGGCCGGGCCCACGGTGGCGGCCTTCTTCGGCAACCTGACGCCGCTGTTCGCCGCGCTGCTGGGCGCCGCCCTGCTGGGCGAGTGGCCGCAGGCCTTCCATGCGCTGGCCTTCGGGCTGATCGTGGCCGGCATCGTGGTGTCGAGCCGGGTGCGATGAAGCGCCTGGCGCAGGCGCCCAACCTGGCCATCGCCACACTGTGGGCCGATGTGCTGAACAGCGCCGGCCTGGGCGTCAGCGTGCAGCGGGCCTTTGCCAGCGGCATCGCCGGCCAGATCCCGCCCGACCAGGCCCTGCCCGAGTTGTGGCTCACCGACGAAGCCCGCTGGGACGAGGCCCGGGCGCTGCTGCACGGCCTGCGGCATCCGGCCGAGCGGCGCTGGGCCTGCCGCGGCTGCGGCGAGGTGATCGACGGCCCGTTCGACCAGTGCTGGCAATGCGGCGCCACCATGCCGCCGCCGCCCTGATCCGGCCGGCCGCAGAATCGGCCATGGCTGCAGCTGACGACGCAACGGACGACGGCGCCGACCTGGCCGGCCTGGTGCTGGCGCTGATCGGCAGCCGCCAGTCGGTCATGCCCAAGCGCCTGCTGGCGCCGGGGCCGGACGATGCGCAGCTGCGCCAGATGGTCGACGCCGCCGCCTGCGCGCCCGACCACCGCGGCCTGCGGCCCTGGCGCCTGGTGCGCATCGCCGATGGCCAGCGCGCGGCCCTGGCCGATCTGTTCGAAGCCTGCACCCGCGAGCGCGACCCGGCCGCCACGCCCGACGACATCGCCCGCAGCCGCGAGAAGGCCCTCCGCGCGCCGGTGCTGCTGCTGGCGGTGTTGCGCGGCGAGCCGCCCGACGACGACGTGCCCTTGGTCGAACGCGCCATCACCCTGGGCGCCGCGCTGATGAACCTGCTGCTGGCCGCCCACGGCATGGGCCATGGCGCCATGCTGACCAGCGGGCGGGCGGTGCGCACGCCGCGCTTTGCGCAGGCCTTCGCGCTGGCACCGGGCGAGCAGGCGGTGTGCTTCGTGTCCATCGGCCGTGCACCTGCCGTGGCGCCGCGGCGTGCACGCGGCGCGGCGGCTGATTTCCTGGCCGATTGGGTGCCGCCGGCCGCTTGACGGCGCCACGGTGAAGTTTGCAAGCACCCGAATCGGGGGTGGGGACATTGACCGGGCCCCACCCGACCGTGCCGTAACGTCGAGGCGTTAGCCACCGGCGTGGTGGTGCACAGCCACCCGAACACGCCGGACCCGCAGACCAGCACCTTGACCACCAGGAGTGAGTGATGCTTGCAAGACAGCGCCTTTGGAAGGCGCCCAACAGGTTGGCCGGTGGCCTGGCGGCCGCGCTGTTGCTGGGCGCCGTGCCAGCGGCACAGGCCGCCGGCCCGGCGGTGGTCACCATCACCGGAACCGTGGGCGGCGTCGAGTCGCTCGGCGGTGCCACCGGGGATGTGGATTTCAGCGTCAGCGACTGGCTGAACCAGTCGTTCACGCTGGTCCTGCAGCCGGATCTCGCCGGCGTCAGCGCGGTGCACGAGACGCTCCCCGAGTTCCCGGGTGCAACGTTCAACTACTGGGCACCCGCCAACATCCGCTACAGCCTGACCGTCGGCGGTGTGCTCCGGGTCGCGGGCACCGACAGCCTGTTCTCGGAACTCGCCACCATCAACAACCTCACCGTCCCGCCAGACGTGGAGGTGTCGGAGGTGCCCATCGGCATCACCGCTGGCAGCACCTACGATGTGCTGGAGATGCGGTTCAGCGGCCTCGACCTCGGCTGTGTCGAGCGCGGCGCCGGCGACACCTGCGCGGTCTATGAGTACGGCACGGTCAATTTCTCCTACGCCTGGGACACGGCGATGGGCGACGGGCTGACCACCGACGGTGCGCCGGACCTGCTCAGCACCTCGTTTGCCGACGGGCTGGCCGGCGCCATGTTCGTCATCGGCCGGGCGACCGCCTCGGCGGGCGACGACATCGGCAACAACCTGGTCTTCCTGCCGCTCCAGGTGTCGGGTGTGGCCGTGACGGCCGTGCCGGAGCCGGCCAGCGTGGCCATGCTGCTGGCGGGTCTCGCGTCCCTCGGGGCGCTGCGGGCCAGGCGCCGCCACTGATCCCGGGCTGACCTGTGCAGGGCCGGCTGTGCCGGCCCTGGCACGTTCGCGACTGCGGCCGGCGCAGGCCGGCAACGACACTGCGCGCTCCCTGAACCTTGCAAGAGAGCGCCCGATGAACCGTGTCCTGGCCCACACCGGTGCCCGTTATCCGATCGTGCAGGCGCCGATGGGCTGGATCGCCCGCACGCCGCTGGCCAGCGCCGTCTCCCGTGCCGGCGGCCTGGGCATCATCGAGACCAGCAGCGCCGAGACGGCGGCCTGCCAGGACCACATCCGCCAGATGCTGGCCCTGGGCCTGCCCTTCGGCGTGAACCTGCCGATCCGCTTCCTGAAGGACGACGCGATGCTGCGCTTCGTCTGCGAGAGCGGCATCCGCTTCGTCACCACCTCGGCCGGCAGCCCGGCCAAGTTCATCCAGCCGCTGCACGATGCCGGCATCGTGGTCTACCACGCGGTGCCCACGCTGGACCTGGCGCTGAAGTGCGAGGACGCCGGCATCGACGGCCTGGTGGTCGAGGGCAGCGAGGGCGGCGGTTTCAAGAACCCCGAGGAGGTCAGCACCCTGGTGCTGCTGCAGGCCATCCGCGAGCGGGTGGCCGTGCCGCTGATCGCCGCCGGTGGCATCGTCGACGGGCGCGGCATGGCCGCCGCCTTCGCGCTGGGCGCCGAGGCCATCCAGATGGGCACCCGCTTCGTCGCCAGCGCCGAGAGCCCGGTGCATGCCAACTACAAGCAGTCCATCGTCGATGCGGCCGCCACCGGCACCTGGATGCTCAACACCAAGAGCACGCCCTGCATCCGCGCGCTCAAGACCGACTTCACCGCGGCGATCCACGAGACCGGCCTGATGGGCGCCGAGGCCTTCAAGGGCATCCGCGGCGTCTACTTCGACGGCGACATGAACGCCGCGCCGGCGCTGGCCGGGCAGTCGGCCGGGCTGGTGCATGCGGTCAAGCCGGTGCAGCAGATCATCGACGAGACGGTGGCCGAGTTCCACGCCATCACCGCCCGGCTGGGCGCGCTGGCCGCGGCCCGCAGCTTCTGAGCATGCCCGGCATGGCCGACACCGCTCCACGCTTCGGTGCCCGCAGCACCGCGCTGGACGTGGTGCAGGGCATCGACCTGCATGGCCGCAGCGCCATCGTCACCGGCGGCGCCAGTGGCCTGGGCCTGGAGACCAGCCGCGCCCTGGCCAGTGCCGGCGCCCGCGTGGTGCTGGCGGTGCGCAACCGCGCCCAGGGCGAAGCGGCGGTGGCCGCGCTGCGTGGCGAGCAGCCCGGTGCCGATGTGCAGGTGGGCGACCTCGATCTGGCCGACCTGGGCAGCGTGGCCGCCTTCGCCCGCGCCTGGGGCGGCCGGCCGCTGCACATGCTGATCAACAACGCGGCGATCATGGCCTGCCCGCTGGCGCGCACCGCGCAGGGCTGGGAACTGCAGTTCGCCGTCAACCACCTGGGCCACTTCGCGCTGACCACCGCGCTGCTGCCGGCGCTGCGTGCGGGCGCCCCGTCGCGCCTGGTGTGCCTGAGTTCCACCGGCCACAAGCTGGGCGGGGTGGACTTCGACGACATCCACTTCGACCGTCGCCCCTACAACAAGTGGCTGGCCTACGGCCAGGCCAAGAGCGCCAATGCGCTGCTGGCGCTGGGCGTGCACGGCCGCCATGCCGGTGATGGCATCACCGCCAATGCGGTGCATCCGGGCGGCATCATGACCGGGCTGCAGAAGTTCCTGCCGCACGAGGAGATGGCCGCGCTGGGCTGGCTGAAGCCCGACGGCACACCGCTGGACATCTTCAAGACCCCGGCCCAGGGCGCGGCCACCAGTGTGTGGGCCGCCACGGCGCCGGAACTGGCCGGACGCGGCGGCCTGTACCTGGAGGACTGCGGCATCGGCCAGCCGGCGCCGGCCAGCAACCGGGTGTGGGGCTTCTCGCCCCACATTGCCGACCCTGATGGCGCGGCAAGGCTGTGGGCCGTGTCCGAAGCGCTGCTGGCCCAGGCCTGATTTCCCTCCCTCACAACGTCTTCAGGAGACACCCATGCAAGCACTCTTTTCCCTTGCCGGCCGCGTGGCCCTGGTCACCGGGGGCTCGCGCGGCATCGGCCGCATGATTGCCGAGGGCTTTCTGAAGCAGGGCGCCACCGTCTACATCAGCGCCCGCAAGGCCGCGGCCTGCGATGCCACGGCGGCCGAGCTCAGCAAGATCGGCCCCTGTCACAGCATCCCGGGTGATGTGTCGACGATGGACGGCATCGCCCGCGTGGTGGCCGCGCTGAAGGACCGCACCAACCAGCTCGACATCCTGGTCAACAACGCCGGTGCCGCCTGGGGCGCGCCGTTCGACGAATTCCCCGAAAGCGGCTGGGACAAGGTGGTCGACCTGAACATGAAGGCGCCGTTTTTCCTGACCCAGGCGCTGCACGGCATGCTGACCGCCAGCGCAGCCGGCGGCCAGCGCGCCAAGGTGATCAACATCGCCAGCATCGACGGCCAGAGCGTCAACCCCTGGGAGACCTACAGCTACGCTGCCAGCAAGGCCGGCGTGATCCACCTGAGCAAGCGCATGGCGCTGCGGCTGATCCAGGACGGCATCGTCGTCAACGCCATCTGCCCCGGCCCGTTCGCCAGCGAGATGAACAAGGACGCCCGCGACAACGCCGAGCAGGTGGCCAAGCGGGTGCCCGCCGGCCGCGTGGGCGCCGACGACGACATGGCCGCTGCGGCCGTGTACCTGGCCAGCAGGGCGGGCGACTATGTGGTGGGCACGACGCTCACGGTGGATGGCGGGATCAACCTGACGCGCTGAATACAGCGTGTCAGCGCTCGGCCGCGCGGCGGATGTCGGCCAGGATGCGCCGGCGGATCAGGCCGCTCACCGGGCGGATCAGCAGCCAGTAGCCGGCCAGCCGGCGGCGCGCCGACTCGCTGCTGCAGAACACCCGGGTGCGGGTGGTCAGCGTGGTGCCGCCGGCGGCGCGCTGCGCCTCGAAGCCCAGCACCAGCTTGGCGGCGTCGGCCGGGGCGTGGGCATGCCAGGCGGCGGCGTCGGCCAACGGCTGCAGGCCGTAGCCTGGCTCCCAGAAGCGGCCGGCCAGACCGTAGGCCAGTGCTGCATCGCCGTCACGCCCCAGCCGCACGAAATCCGCCAGGCCGAAGCGCGGCCGCTGCGCCAGTGCGCTGCCGCTGCCCAGGCGCGCGCCCAGCCGCGACGGCGCCTCGCGCAGCGCCAGGGCGGCGTTGATCCAGGCATCGTGCGCCGGGTCGTAGGCCGCGGCGGCATCCAGCAGGGCACCCGGTGCGGCGCTGCTGCGGATGTGGTGAACTTCCTCGAACTGCCACTGCGGCAGCCAGTCATCGATCCAGGCCATTCCGGCACCCTAACACCGAGCCCTTCACCATGACCTTGCTGATCATCCGCCACGGCGAGACGCCGTTGAACGTGGCCCGCGTGATGCAGCCGGCCGACACGCCGCTGTCGGCCAACGGCCAGGCCCAGGCTGAGCTGCTGGCCCAGCGGCTGGCCGCCGGGCAGCCGCTGCGGCCGACCGGCATCGTCAGCAGCGATCTGCCGCGTGCGCTGCAGACGGCGCAGGCCATTGCTGCGGCGACCGGGCTGCCCATCACCACCAGCCCCTTGCTGCACGAGCGCAATTTCGGCGATCTGCGCGGTCGGCTCTATGACAGCCTGGGTTTTGATCCGCTGACACGCGAAGAGGCGCCACCCAACGGCGAATCCATCCCCCAGTTCGCCGCGCGCTGTGCGGCCGCCTGGGCCTGGGTGCTGCAGCAGCAGTCGGCGCTGGGCGGGCCGCTGGCGGTGGTGAGCCACGGCCTGGTGATCCGCCACTGGCTGCACCACGGGCCGCTGCAGGTGCCGGCGGCGCTGGCGCTGCCCGAGCGCATGTCCAACACCTCGCTCACCGTGGCCACCGCGGCCGCGCCGCATGCTGTCAGCCTGGTCGACTGCACCGCCCACCTGGGCGGCGCGGTGCTGGCCGACGCCAAGAGCCTGTCGGGCGGTTGAACCGCTGCCAACGCAGAAGGAGCACGTCATGACCCGCACCCCCACCATGCTGGTGACCGGCGGCGGCATCGGCATCGGCCGGGCCACCGCGCTGGCCTTTGCCCGCACCGGCCACCATGTGGTCGTCACCGACATCCTCGAAGCCGAAGGCCGGGCGGTGGTGGACGCCATCACCGCCGCGGGCGGCAGCGCCAGCTTTGCCGCGCTGGACGTGCGTTCCAGCACCCAGGTGGATGCCGTGGTGGCCGCCGCCATCGCCGCGCATGGCGCGATCGATGTGCTGGTGCTCAACGCCGGCATCGCGCACAAGGTGCCGCTGGCGCAGCTGGACGACGCGGCGTGGGACCACACCCTCGACATCGACCTGAAGGGCATGTTCCGCGTGGCACGCGCGACGCTGCCGGCGATGCGGGCACGGCGCAGCGGCGCCATCGTCTGCCTGACCTCGCTGATGGGCCTGGTCTGGGGCTGGTCCGAGCATGTGCACTACTCGGCGGCCAAGGCCGGCGTCATCGGCCTGGTGCGCGGCCTGGCGGCCGAGGTGGCGGGCGACGGCATCCGGGTGAATGCGGTGTCGCCCGGCTATGTGCGCACCGCCCAGCTGCTGTCGGAGGAGCATTCCCTGGGCCCACAGGGCGTGGCACAGGCGGCAGGCCGGGTGCCGCTGGGACGCGTGGGCGAGCCCGAGGACATCGCCGACGTGATCCTGTTCCTGGCCTCGCAGCAGGCGCGCTATGTCACCGGGCAGGTCATCGTGGCCGACGGCGGGCTGGCGATCAGCCCGCAGTAGCCGGGCTGCATTGCCCGCGGCTCACTTCCAGCCGGCGCGGTCGAACACCTTCTGCGCGGCCACCGTGGTCTTGGCCAGGTCGCCGATCGGCAGCGCATCGGGCTTGAACGTGCCCATCGCCACCAGCGTGGCATTGGCCTTGACGCTGCCCTTGACCACCGGCCACTCGTTGTTGCCGTCGGCAAAGTAGGCCTGGGCCTCGTCGCTGGCCAGGTACTCCATGAACCTCACCGCATTGGCCTTGTTGGGCGCGTGCTTCAGCACGCCGGCACCCGACACGTTCACATGCGTGCCCCAGCTGGCCTGGTTGGGCCAGACGAT
This sequence comes from Pseudaquabacterium pictum, assembly GCF_005403045.1. Classification (GTDB taxonomy): domain Bacteria; phylum Pseudomonadota; class Gammaproteobacteria; order Burkholderiales; family Burkholderiaceae_C; genus Pseudaquabacterium; species Pseudaquabacterium pictum. The sequence continues at coordinate 501,014 of NZ_BJCL01000002.1, read as the reverse complement.
GCCCACCGCGTTCATCGCCTGCTGGTCGTCGGCCTTGGTGCCGCGCATCATGCGCGCCAGGTAGTAGGTGTTGCTGATGGTCACGCCGCATTCGCCGGCGGCCACGGCCTTGATCTGGTCGGTGTCGCCGCCCTTGGGGCCGCGGGCGAAGTTGGCCACCAGGCCCTTGGCCCAGGCCTCGGCCGCGGGTTCGCCCTCGTGGGCGATCACGGCGGCGCCCAGGCTCAGGTTGTACGGATGGCTGCCCGAACGCATGCACACCTGGCCCTTCATCGCCGGCTTGGCGAGGTCGGCATAGGTCTGCACCTGGGCCGGCTTGATGGCGGCCTTGTTGTAGACGATGACCCGGGCGCGGGTGGAGAAGGCCACCCAGGTGGGCGTGCGCAGGTTGGCGGGGATGCGCTCGTCCAGCAGCTTGCTCTGCAGCGGGGCGAACAGGCCCAGGCTGTCGGCCACCTCCAGCCGGGCGGCGTCCACCGTGACCAGGATGTCGGCCGGGCTGGCCGTGCCCTCGTTGCGGATGCGCTCGACCAGCTCGTCTTCCTTGCCGTCGAGCCGGTTGATCTTGATGCCGGTGGCCTTGGTGAAGTTGGCGTACAGCGCCTCGTCGGTCTGGTAGTGGCGGGCCGAATACAGGTTCAGCACCTGGGATTGCGCCACCGCCGGCAGCGGGCCCAGGCAGGCCAGGGCAGTCAGGCTGGCGGCAACCAGGGCGTTGCGGCGGGGCAGGGCAGGCAGGCGGGTGGACATGGCGTGGATCTGGGATCGGATGCGAAGGATTCAATCATAACAAGAACGATTCGCAATCAGATGATCCAGATCAAAGCCACAGACCCAGCCGGGTCACCACAGGCTCACAGCCAGCCCACGCGCCTGAAGCGCCAGTACATCAGCGCGCAGGTACCGCCGATCAGCCCCAGTGCCGCCGGGTAGCCCCAGGGCTGCTTCAGCTCGGGCATGAACTCGAAGTTCATGCCCCAGACGCCGACGAAGAAGGTGGCCACCGCGAAGATGCCGGCCCAGGCGGCCAGCCGCTTGGTCACCTCGTTGTCCTCGATGGCCACCATGGACAGGTTCACCTGGATGGCGGTGCCGATGGTGTCGCGGATGGTGTCGATGCTGGTCTGCAGCCGCGCCAGGTGGTCGGCGATGTCGCGGAAGTAGTCGGCGCTGGCCAGGCACACCGGTGGCACCCGGCCGCCGTAGAGCTTGCCCATCGCGTCCAGCAGCGGCGAGACCGCATGCCGCAGCGTCGTCACCTTGTGCTTGAGCTCGTACAGCCGCTCGATGTTGGCGCGGCCGGCGCCGCGGTCGAAGATCTGGCCCTCGATGGTCTCGAGCTCGGTCTCCAGTGCATCGACCAGCGGGAAGTAGCGGTCGACCACCGCGTCCATCAGCGCATACAGCACGAAGCTGGCGCCCTGGCTCAGCAGCTCGGGCTCGTGTTCGCAGCGCTCGCGCACGCCCAGAAAGCCCTGGGTGCTGCGGTTGCGCACCGACAGCACGAAGTTCGGCCCGGTGAACACGTTCACTTCACCCAGCCGCAGCTCGTCGGTGGGCGTGTACTCGATCAGGTGCAGCACGGTGAACACCGTCTTGCCGTACTCCTCGATCTTGGGCCGCTGGTGGCCGTGGCGGGCGTCTTCCACCGACAGGTCGTGCAGGTCGAACTCGTCCTGCATCAGCGCCAGTTCGGCGTCGCTGGCGTCGCGCAGCGCCACCCAGACGAAGCAGCCCGGCTGGGCCAGGTAGTCGCTGATCTGGTCGATGGAGATGTCGGCCAGCTTGGCGCCGGCGCGGTAGACAACGCAGTTGATCAGCATGGGGATCGATCCCGAACGGGCCATCGCGGGGCCTGCATCTTGGCATGGACTGCGCAGCGGCCTAGAGTGCGCACCAGGAATCCGCCCGATGACGCCCAGCAACAAGCCCATCTACTTCGTGAGTTACGCACACGAGGACCGCGACTGGCGCACGCTGCTGTTCGAGCGCAGCATCGGCACCACCGTTGGGGATTGCCTGGTGTGGAGCGACGACCAGCTGCGTGGCGGCGACCACTGGCGCGACGAGATCCGCCAGCAGCTGGGCCGCTGCAGCGTGGCGGTGCTGCTGGTCAGTCCGCACTTCCTGGCCTCGTCCTTCATCGCCCAGGACGAGCTGCCCGAGATCCTGGCGCGCGCGGCGCTGCCGGCCGGTGATGCGCGGCGGCTGCGGGTGGTGGCCATCCCGGTCGGTGACGGGCAGCAGGCGTTGGCCGCCAGCACCGATCCGCAGCACCGGCGCCTGGCCGAGCTGCAGTACGCGCTGGCCACCCACCCGGGCCTGCCGGCGCGCCCGCGTGATTGCCAGCCGGCCACGCTGGAGGCCGTGCGCCAGCTGGTGCAGCATGAGCTGCAGGCGGCGGTGGACCCGCTGGGTGCCGACCTGCAGCAGCGGCTGGCGCGCCGCTTCACCGGCCTGCAGTGGCTGGGCGAGGGCAGCCGCGCCCAGGTCTACCAGGCCCGCGACACGCAGCTCAACCGCACGGTGGCCATCAAGGCGCTGCGCGACCTGCGCCAGCGCGAAGCCTTCCGCGGCGATGTGCTGGCGGCGCTGCGCACCAGCGGCGAGCCGAGCTTCGTGATGGTGTACGACGCCGAGTTCGGTGCCAGCAGCAGCTGGTGCGTGGTGCAGCATGTGCAGGGCCAGTCGCTGCGCTCGCTGCTGCGCGCCTGGGCGCAGCCCGGCGCCAGCCAGCCCGATGCCGACCAGCTGCGGCAGCTGTTCATCAAGCTGGCGCGGGCCCTGGAGCGGGCCCACTGCCTGGGCCTGCGCTACGGCAACCTGAAGCCGTCGAACATCATGGTCGATGCGCAGTTCGAGCCCTTCATCCTGCCGGCGGGCCGCCAGCCCCAGCCCGGCCAGGTGGCGCAGGACCTGCCCGAGCTGCTGGCGCGCGTGGCGCTGGCGCAGCAGGCCGGCGCGCCGGCCGACGATGCTGCCGCCGAGGACCTGGCCTACCTGGTGCCCGAGCAGGCCGTGGGGCTGGAGCAGGCCGACGATGGTGAACTGGCCGATCAGTACATGCTGGGTCTGCTGGCCTGGGAAATGGCCACCGGTGCGCTGCCGCAGCGGCTGACCAACCCCCGGCGCCTGGCCGAGGACGGCCTCGACGCGTTTGCGCCGCTGCCACCGGTGCGCAGCCGGCGCCGGCTGTTCCCCGAACGCTTCGACACGCTGCTGCAGACCATGGCGCAGGCCGACCCGGCGGCACGCCTGCAGCCCGACCCGGCGCGGCGTGGCTCGGCCATGGCGGCGGTGCTGGCCGAGCCCGACCTGCATGACGACCTGTCGCTGGTGCTGGTGCGCGACAGCTGGCGCCGCTGCACCCGCGCGGCCGATTTCGACAGCCGCTTCTTCAGCGAGTTCTACGCCCGCCTGGTGCAGCGCAAGCGCGCGGCGGCCAAGCTGCTGGCCCGCATCCAGGGGCCCGACCGCTGGCAGCGCCAGCACCGCATGCTCAAGCAGGCGGTGTCGTTGCTGATCGCCTTCAGCCAGCGCCAGGCCGACCGCGACGAGCCCACGCTGCTGAGCCATGTGGCCGCCAGCCATGCCGGCATGCCGGCCGGGCTGTACGCGCCCTTCGGCGAGCTGCTGGTCGACATGGTCTGCGGCCATGCCGATGCCGATCCCGCCCAGTCCATCGCCGCCTGCGACCCGGTGTGCCAGCACCGCGACACCGCGCGCCGCCTGCGCGGCCACTGGCAGCGGGTGCTGGCGCCGGGCATCGACTACCTCACCCGCGCCGAACTGCTGCGCGATGCCGAGATGACCGCCAGCCTGCGGGCCCGCGAAGGGGTCGACCTGTACCTGGACCTGGGCGCCCGCGCACCGGGCGGCCCGGTCAACCGGCCGTGAGCAGGCCGCGCACCTCGATGAAGCGCACCACCGCGTCCAGGCCGGCGCGGGTCTTCAGGTTGCTCATCACATAGGGGCGGCGGCCGGCGTGGTCGGGCCGCATGCGCTGGGTGTCGGCCTCCATCACCGCCAGGTCGGCCCCCACATGCGGCGCCAGGTCGGTCTTGTTGATCACGAACAGGTCGCTCTTGGTGATGCCGGGGCCGCCCTTGCGCGGGATCTTCTCGCCGGCGGCGACGTCGATCACATAGATCGTCAGGTCGCTCAGCTCGGGGCTGAAGGTGGCGGCCAGGTTGTCGCCACCGCTCTCGATGAACACGATGTCGGCATCGGGGAACTTGCCCAGCATGCGGTCGACCGCCTCGAGGTTGATCGACGCGTCTTCCCGGATGGCGGTGTGCGGGCAGCCGCCGGTCTCCACGCCCATGATGCGTTCCGGGTCCAGCGCGCCGGCCACGGTGAGCAGGCGCTGGTCTTCCTTGGTGTAGATGTCGTTGGTGACCACCACCAGGTCCCAGCGCGCGCGCATGGTCTTGCAGAGCATCTCCACCAGGGTGGTCTTGCCCGAGCCCACCGGCCCGCCGACGCCCACGCGCAGCGGCGGAAGTTGCTTGGTGCGGCCGGGGATGCTGTGCAGTTGGGGCATGGTGGTCAGTCGATGGACAGGGAATCAGCTGCGGAACAGCCGGGAGTATTGGGCTTCATGCCGGGCCGACAGGATGGCCAGCATCGGCGCCAGGTTCTGGCGGGCGGCATCACCCGCCGTGGCGGTGGCCAGCGCCGCATCCACCGCCGCAGGCAAGGCCTGGGCCAGGGCGCCCAGCAGACGCTGGCCGGCGCTCTGGCCCAGCGGGACGGACTTGACCGCCGCGCCGACCTGGTTCTCGGCCCAGCCGAAGCCGAAGGCCAGCAGGGATTCGCGACGCGGCGCGCCGGTGGCCGTGGCGGCCAGCGCAAAGGCGATCGGCCAGGTGGGCGAGGGTTGCAGCGCGGCCAGCAGCGGCAGGCGGTCGTCGGACGGGTGGCGCTGGCGCAGCCAGTCCGCCAGCGAACGGCCCATCTGCTCGGTCTGCTGGCGCATCTCGAAAGTCTCGCGGGTCTGCAGCGCCCAGTCGTTCAGCGCCGTCAGCCGCTCGGCATCCCGCCGCTGCCAGGCATGCATGGCGCTGGCCAGCAGCGGCAGGTCGGCACGTTGCAGGCCCAGGTGCAGCTGGTCCAGCAGCCAGCGGCCGGCGCTGGCCTCGTCGGTGACCAGGCCCTGGTCGACCGCGGCCTCCAGCGCCTCGGAATAGCTGAAGCCGCCCACCGGCAGGGCCGGCGAGGCCAGCCACATCAGCTGCAGCAGGGCGGTGGCAGGCAGCGGCGGCGTGGCGGGGCGGACGCGGGGCATGCCGGGCAGCTTGTGGGGTCAGTGGCCGTGGTGGCCGTGGTCATGCCCATGGTCGTGGCCGCAGCCCGGGCCGTGCACATGCGGCGCCGGCGCGGCGGCCACCACCGGCACCGCCAGCGGCTTGCGGACGGGGGCGGCGGCCGGTGGGTGGGCATGGCCGTGGTCATGGGCATGGTCGTGCCCGTGGTCATGGCCGTGCCCGTGACCATGTCCGCCGCTGCCGTAGGCGCCACCCTCGGGCTCGAAGGCGGCCAGGGCCTCGGAGACGATCAGGTGCTGCTGGCGCAGCATGTCGGCCAGCACATGGTCGGGCTCCAGCTTCAGGTGGTCGGGCTTCAGCTCCAGCGCCACATGGCGGTTGCCCAGGTGGTAGGCGGCGCGCAGCAGGTCGAAGGGGCTGCCGTGCTGCGTGCAGTGGCGCACTTCCAGCACCGGCTGCGGGGCGGCCTGCACCTGCACCAGCGAGCCGTCCTCGGCCACCAGCACATCGCCGCCACGCACCAGGGTGCCGCGCGGCAGGAACACGCCCAGCGTGCGGCCCTGGCTGTCGGTGGCGTCGAAGCGGCTCTTCTGGCGCACGTCCCAGTCGAGTTGCACGGTGGCGGCGCGGCGCACCAGCACGGCGGCCAGGCCGCGGCCCTGGGGGATGAGTTTGTTGACGGTCAGCATGGGGCGGATTGTCGGCCAGCGGGCGCCAGCGCGCAGTGCTCAGGTGCGCCAGACCCGCGGCGGGTGGGCGGCCAGCCCCCAGTGCAGCTGGCGCCAGGCGCCGCGCACCGCCTGCAGCAGGGCCATCACCGGTTCCACCCGGTGGCCCAGGGCGCGCAGCACCAGCAGGCTGGGGTGCGGCGCGCTGACGCCGGCGGTGGTGGCCAGGTCGCTGCCATCGATCAGCGCACGGGCGGCATCCACCAGCGCCTCGGTGCGGGCGCGGTCCAGCGTCTGCCCCGGGCCGATGCCCTCGGCCAGCCACAGGCTGGCGCTCACCGTGTGGCCGGCCAGGCCCAGCGGGCTGTGCAGCAGCAGGCCATCGCTGCCATCGAACAGGCCGCGCTCCTGCCACACGCCGGGCAGGGTGATGTGCTGGCGGTAGCGGCCCGCGTCGAAGGCAGCGCCGGCGGCGGGCAGGCCCAGGGCCAGCACATCCCAGCCCAGCATCTGGGCTCCGGGCGCCAGGTCGAAGTGCAGGCTGTTGTGCACCTGGCAGCCGCGGTAGGCGATGGTCTCCATCGGCAGCCATTCCAGCCGGGCACCGGCTGCCAGGCTGGCCTGCACCGTCTGCTCGGCCAGCAGGCCGTCGCTGCGGTAGAAGCGGGTGGCGCCGGGCGTGGTGATCACCGCATGGCTGCCGGCGTCCAGCTCGGCCTGCAGCGACAGCACATCGCCGCCCACCACGCCGCCCGGCGGGTGCACCAGCACATGGTGGCAGATGGCCTCGCCCTCGGGGTACAGGCGCTGCAGCACCCGCAGCGGACCATGGTGCCGATCGAGCGCGCTGGTGCGCGCGCCGGTGCGGGTGTAGTGCAGGTGCAGGTGTCCGTGCCAGCCCATGGCGGTGTGGTGCGCGGCGGCCGCCGCCCGGTGCAAAGCCGTGGAGTTTATGGCGGGGTGCCGCCGCGCCGGCCGGCCGGCGCTCAAGTGCGGTTGCCGGTGGCCGAGAACAGGTCAGACGTGGCCGGGCGATGCTGCCCCTGCCGCCGTTGCACCGTCTTCCCTCCACCCTTGCGCAAGGATCTGCATCCCATGAACTTCCTCACCCAACTCAAGCGCCTGCTGGCTGCCACCGTCGCCGGTTTCCTGATGGCCGGCCCTGCGCTGGCGGCCGACCAGGGCACCGCGGCCGAGGCCGAGGCCATGGTCAAGAAGGCCGTGGCCTACATCAAGGCCAACGGCCCGGAGAAGGCGTACGAGGAGTTCACCAACGGCAAGAGCTTCAAGGACCGTGACCTGTACATCATCGTCTACGACCTGAACGGCAAGAACCTGGCCCAGGGCGCCAACCCCAAGCTGGTGGGCAAGGACCTGATCGGCCTGAAGGACCCGAACGGCCGCCTGATCATCAAGGAGTTCGTCGACACCGCCAAGGACAAGGGCAAGGGCTGGGTCGAGGGCTACAAGTTCCTGAATCCGGTGTCGCAGAAGATCGAAGGCAAGGCCATGTACCTGGAGCGCCATGGCGACACGCTGGTCGGCTGCGGCATCTACAAGGGCTGAAGCCAGGATCCGCGGACTGCTTCAAGCCCCGATGACCTGACCGGAGAATTCCTTGAACTTGCGTGAGCTTCGCATCGGCACCCGGCTGGGTGCCGGCTTTGCCTGCATCCTGCTGGCGGCCGGCGCCATGCTGGCGGTGGCCCTGCTGGGCAGTGCCGCCAGCCGCGACAGCCTGCAGTCCACCATGCAGACCACCTCGACCCGCCATGCCCAGGTGACGCAGATGCGCCAGTCGCTGCTGCTCAGCGCGCTGGCGGTTCGCAGCATGGGCCTGCAGAGCACGGTGGAAGGCGTGCAGAAGGACGAGGCCGAGGCCAAGCGCCAGCGCCAGCAGTACCTGGCCGAGCGCACCAAGCTGTCCGACGCCGGCCTGAACGCCGACGAGAAGGCCCTGTTCGCCAAGCTGGCCGAGCTGGACAAGGCCACCGAGGCCAGCTTCGTCGAGGCGGTGGAACTGTCGTCGCAGTTCAACAGCGAGCAGGCGGCCAAGGTCATCCTGACCCGCATCGACCCGCTGCTGGGCCAGTCGCTGGCCACGCTGGATGCCTTCGCCAAGCTGCAGCAGACGGCGTCCGAGGCCGGCATCGACGCCGCCAACAGCCGCCACCAGCAGACCGTGACCGGCATCGTCGGCACGGCCCTGGTGGTGCTGGGGCTGGCAGCGGTGCTGGCCTGGCGGCTGACGCTGAGCATCACCGTGCCGCTGCGCAGCGCGGTGGCCTCGGCCGCCCGCGTGGCCCAGGGCGACCTGGCCACCGACATCCCGGTCTCCGGCCGCGACGAGGCGGCGCAGCTGCAGGCCGCGCTGCGCGACATGCGCAGCAGCCTGGCCGGCATGGTGGCCCAGGTGCGCCAGGGCGCCGAGGCGATCGACGGCGCGTCCGACGAGATCGCCCAGGGCAATGCCGACCTGTCCAGCCGCACCGAGACCCAGGCCGGCGCGCTGCAGCAAACCACCTCCAGCATGGAGCAGCTCACCGGCACGGTGCAGCACAGCGCCGAGCGGGCGGCCCAGGCGCTGGCGCTGTCGCAGACGGCCGCCGGCCAGGCCGACAGCGGCCATGCGGTGGTGGCCCAGGTGATCGACACCATGGGTGCGATCAATGCGCACAGCCGCAAGATCGGCGAGATCACCTCGGTGATCAACAGCATCGCCTTCCAGACCAACATCCTGGCGCTGAACGCGGCGGTGGAAGCTGCCCGCGCCGGCGAGCAGGGCCGCGGCTTCGCGGTGGTGGCCAGCGAGGTGCGCACGCTGTCGCAGCGCACCACGCAGGCGGCGCGCGAGATCGAGGGCCTGATCCGCGCCGCGGCCGAGCAGACCGAATCGGGCTCCACCCTGGTCCACCAGGCCGGCAGCACGATGGACGAGGTGCGCCTGTCGGTGCGCCAGGTGGCCGAGCTGATCAACGAGATCAGCGCCGCCAGCCGGGCGCAGACCGGCGGCATGCAGTCGGTGAACCAGGCGATCAGCGACATCGACCGCAGCACGCAGCAGAACGCGGCGCTGGTGGAGCAGGCCGCCGCGGCGGCCGAGTCGATGCGCGAACAGACACGTCGCCTGACCGGGCTGGTGGCCGCCTTCCACGTCTGACAGGTCCCCATCGGCCCCGCCACGGCGCCCTGGGCGCCGTTGGCATTTGTGGGGGGCAGCGCGGCGCGACCGGCTTCTAGAATGTTCTGCAGAATCATTCCTGGGAGCCTTGATGTCCGCCATGCTTCGCCGCACCGCCGCCCGCCGCCCCGCCCTGGCGGCCCGTCTGGCCACCACCGCCGTGGTGGCCGCCATCCTGGCCGGTTGCGGCGGCGGTGGTGGTGGCGACGACAGCGGCGCGCCGGTGGTGCCCAGCGCGGCCACCATCACCGCCAGCAACTACGAGGGCGTGGCCCGCCAGACCCTGGTGGCCACCACCTACCTGGGCGATGCCACCGGCCTGGTCACCGGCGCCCAGGTGGCGCCCGGCGCGCAGACGCTGTTCGCTTACACCCGGTCGCAGATCGGCCGTCTGCCCGGCCTGTTCGCCAGCCGCACCCCGCTGGTGACCGGCGTGACCAGCACCGAGACCTTCAACTGCACCGGCGGCGGCTCCATCAGCGTGCAGACCACCGACAACAACGGCAACAACAGTGTCGACGTGGGCGACTCCGCCACCGTGACCGCCCGCAGCTGCGTCGAGGAAGGCGCCACGATCAGCGGCGCCATCACGCTGAGCTTCAGTGCTGTCAGCGGCAACCTGAACACCGACACCTATGCCGCCACCGTGGCGGTCTCGCTGCAGGAATTGCGGGCCAGCACCCAGGCGGGCAACGCCACCGGCTCCGGCCAGTTCACCCTGGCCATCAGCAGCACCAGCACCAGCACCAACCTGGATCTGTCGGTGCCCAACCTGTCGGTCACCGGCAGCTTCGGCGGCATCCAGGACACGGTGACGATGGCGGACTACCGCATGACCAGCACCGCGGGCCTCTCGGGCGGGCGCCAGCGGGTCAGCACCACCGTCAGCGGCGTGGTGGGCAGCACGGTGCTGGCCGGCGGCACGGTGAACCTGGCGACGGTGTCGCCGCTGGTGCAGTTCGAGGGCGACCTGCACCCGTCCGGCGGACAGATCACCGCCACCGGCGCAGCCGGCAGCCGGGTCCGGCTGACGGCACAGTCGCCCGTCACCGTGCTGCTGGAACTGGATGCCGACGGCAACGGCGCCTACGAGACCAGCCTGACCAAGACCTGGTCCAGCCTGGTCTGATGCCGCGGCGCCTGCGGCCGCTGGCCCTGCTGTGGGCCAGCCTGGCCGGTGCCGCACCTGTGCTGGCGGCCTGCGAGCCACCGGCCTGGGCCTGGCAGGCTGGCGCCGAGCACAGCCGCTGGCAGGAGCATGCCGACAACGGCCGGCGCCTGCTGACCGAGCAGGGCACGCTGACCACGGCCGAGACCCGCGCCACGCTGGATTGCAGCGGCCTGCAGTGGCAGGCCACGCTGGGCCTGGCCAGTGGCCGGCGCGGCTACCAGGGCGAGAGCAATGGCGGCCAGCCCATCAGCACCCACAGCGACATCCGCCGCCTGCACTGGCAGGCCGCCGCACTGTGGCCGCTGTCGGCCTGGGGCCCGGGCTGGCAGGCCGGTGCGGCGCTGGGCCAGGTGCGGCTGTGGCGCGACATCGCCTCGGCCGGGCCGGTGCTGGGCTACCCGGAGCGCTTCGACCAATGGCATGCCACGGCGCTGCTGGCGCACGGCCGCCTGCTGCGGCCCGGCCTGGGTCTGCAGGCCCGGCTGGCGCTGGGTGGCGGCACGCCGGGGCGGATGGCGCTCTGGCTGCCGACCGCCGACCCGGCGCGCCTGCGGCTGGGCAGCCACCAGGTCATGCAACTCGACCTGGCGCTGGTGGGCGGTGGTGCGGCCGAGGCCGCCGGCTGGCGCCTGGGCCTGCGCTGGCGCCACCAGCGCACCGCTGCCGGGCCGGCGGCCACGCTGTGGCGCGGCAACCTGCCGGTCGGCGCCGCGGCGCAGCCGGCCATCCGTCAGACAGACGCCGGATTGCAAGCCGGCTGGCAGTGGTAGCCGGGCTGGCTTGACCGGCCCGGCGGCCGCTCAGTGCCCGCCCTGCGAGCCGCGGTGGGCCCAGCCGGTGATGCGCTTTTCCAGCACCGAGAAGAACTCGTACATCGCCATCGCCATGGCACCAACGACGACGAGGCCGGCGAAGGCCAGGCCCATCTGCATGCTGCTGCCGGCACTGACCAGCAGGTAGCCGATGCCCTCGTTGCTGGCCGTCATCTCGCTGACGGTGGTGCCGACGAAGGCCAGGGTGATGGCCACCTTGAGCGAGCCGAAGAAGTAGGGCATCGACCGTGGCAGGCCGACCTTGACCAGCACGTCCCAGCGCTTGGCGCCCAGCACCCGCAGCACATCTTCCAGTTCGGGCTCCAGCGTGGCCAGGCCGGTGGCGATGTTCACCGTGATCGGGAAGAAGCTGATCAGGAAGGCGGTCAGCACCGCCGGCCCCACGCCGATGCCGAACCACACCACCAGGATCGGCACGAAGGCCGCCTTGGGCAGGGCGTTGAAGCCGGTCATCAGCGGGTAGATGGCGGCATAGGCGATGCGGCTGCTGCCGATCAGGAAGCCCAGCAGCACGCCCACCACGATGGCGATGCCGAAACCCACCATCGTCACCCAGAAGGTGCGCCAGGCATGCTTGGCGATCTCGCCGCGGAACTCCATCAGCTGGTCCCAGATGCGCACCGGGCTGGGGAAGATGAACTCGCTGACGTTGAAGGCGCTGCACACGGCCTGCCACAGCAGCAGCGTGGCCACCAGCAGGATCCAGGGCGACCAGCTTTCGAGCTTGCGCGAGGCCATCACTTCACCTCCGCGGCAGCCTTGCCGAAGCTGTTCCGCACGGCACCGATGTGGCTGCGCAGCTCATGCACGATGTCGGTGAACTGCGGCGTGTAGGTCACTTCCAGGTCGCGCGGGCGCGGCAGGTCGATCTCGCGCCGCACCACGAAGCGGCCCGGGCTCTTGCTCATCACGTACACCGTGTCGGCCAGGAACACGCTCTCGCGCAGATCGTGCGTGACCAGGATGACGTTGAACTTCTGCGCTGCCTGCAGGTCGCGCAGCGCGCACCACAGCTCCTCGCGGGTGAAGGCGTCCAGCGCGCCGAAGGGCTCGTCCAGCAGCAGCATCTTCGGCTCGTGCACCAGCGCGCGGCAGATGCTGGCGCGCTGCTGCATGCCGCCCGACAGCTGCCACGGGAACTTGTCCTCGTAGCCGCCCAGCCCCACGCTCTGCAGCAGCTTGCGCGCCTTGTCCTCGTACTCGGCCTTCTTCTGCTTGAAGCTGGACCGGTAGGGCTCGACGATCTCGAGGGGCAGCATCACGTTCTGCACCGTGGTGCGCCAGGGCAGCAGGCTCGGCGCCTGGAAGGCCATGCCGGTGATCTTCAGCGGGCCCTTCACCTGCTGGCCGCCGATGACGACCGTGCCCTTGCTCGGCATCTTCAGGCCGGTGGCCAGCTTCATGAAGGTGCTCTTGCCGCAGCCGCTGGGGCCGACGATGGCGATGAACTCGCCTTCATTCACCTTCAGGTTGATGTCTTCGACGGCGAACTGGCCCTTGGCCAGCAGCTCGTCGTTGTAGGCCAGCCAGACCTGGTCGAAATCGACAAACGCCGTCATGAGGACCTTTACTTCTTCGGTGCGGGCAGGATGTTCAGCTCGGCCTTGGCCGGCAGGAAGTTGCCGTTCCAGATCGCGTCGGGGTTGATGCGGCTCTTGGTGGCATAGGCATCAGCCACCTGGCTGGCCATCAGCGCCAGGCGCGGGCCGGCCACGGCGCCGAAGCCTTCGGCGCGGGCGTCGGGCGTGGCGATGGCCGAATCGATGGCCAGGCGCAGGCGGCGCTCCTCCAGCTCGGCGTTGACCAGGCCGTCACGCTCCTTGACGATGGCGGTGGCGGCCTTCGGGTCGGCCATCACCGCCTTGGCGCCCTTGGTGAAGGCGCGCAGGAAGGCCTTCACCGCCTCGGGGTTCTTCTTCAGGAACTCTTCGCCCACGATGATGGCGTTGCCGTAGAGCTTGACGCCGTGCTGCGGATAGAGCTGCACCGCGATGTCCTCGGCCTTGACGCCGCGCTGCTCCAGGTTGAGCAGGCTGGTGAAGTAGAAGCCGGTGATCGCGTCCACGTCGCCCTTGACCAGCATGGTCTCGCGCAGCGGCGGGTCCATGCTGACCCAGTTGACCGGGCCGATGCCGTTGGCTTTCTGGAAGATCGGGAAGCCGCGGCGGCCGGCGTCGAACACCGGCGCGCCCAGCTTCTTGCCGGCCAGGTCCGCCGGCCTGGTGATGCCGGTCTTCTTCAGGCTGAACACCGCCGCCGGCGTGTTGTTGTAGACCATCATCACCGCCACCGGCTTGTTCGGCGCGGTGGGGTTGTTGGCATGGAATTCCATCAACGCGGCCAGGTCGGCAAAGCCCATGTCGTAGGTGCCCGAGGCCACCCGGTTGACGGCATTGCCCGAGCCGTTGCCGGCGTCGATGGTGACGTTGAGCTTCTCGGCCTTGAACTGGCCCTGCGCCACCGGCAGCAGGAAGAAGGCGCTGGGGCCCTCGAAGCGCCAGTCGAGCTGGAACTTGATGGCGGTGTCCTGGGCCATCGCCGGGGCGGCGGCCAACAGCCCGAGGACAGGCGCTGCCACCAGGGTGGCGGCCAGCAGGGAGCGACGGAGCAGGCGGATCGGCTGGGTCATGGTGTCGGTTGCAATCGGTTGGTCAACGGCAGAGCATACTTTGGCACAGCCGTTGCAATGTCCGGGCCACGCCCGGCACCGTGTCTGGCGGCCCACTCCGACTGGATCCCGCCATGCCGTCTGCACCTTGCCGCTTCCCCTCTGCCCCGGCCCGCCGGACCCTGCTGCGCCGCTGGGCGGTGGCCGGCGCCGTGCTGGCCCTGGCTGCCGGACCGGCCGTGGCCTGGCCCGACAAGCCGGTGCGCATCGTCGTCACCTTCGCGGCCGGCGGTGCCAGCGACATCGTGGCACGCACCATTTCGGAGCCTCTGGCCAAGGCCTTGGGCCAGCCGGTGGTCGTCGACAACAAGCCCGGTGCCGGCGGCACCATCGGAGGCGCCGAAGTGGTGCGTGCCGCGCCCGATGGCTACACGCTGATGCTGAGCAACAGCACGCCGCTGTCGATCGGCCCCTGGACCGTGCCCAAGCCGCCCTATGACCCGGTCAAGCAGTTCACCCATGTGGCGATGCTGGGCATCGCGCCGGTGGCCATCCTGGCCAATCCCAAGACCGGCCCGGCCAGCCTGAAGGACTTTCCCAAGTTCTACGCCGGCGCCGGCAACAGCTTCGGCAGCGGCGGCCCGGGCTCGATCGGCCACATCGTCGGCGAGATGGTCAAGGACGCGCTGAAGTTCAACATGACCCACGTGCCCTACCGCGGCGGCGCGCCGATGACCACCGACCTGATCGCCGGCACCATCCCGGTGGGCATCGACGTGATCACCGCCTACGTGCCGATGATGAAGAGCGGGCAGCTCAAGGGCCTGGCGGTCACCTCGCGCAGCCGCTCGCCGCTGGCGCCCGACGTGCCCACGGTGGTGGAACTGGGCCTGCCGCAGCTGGTGGCCGAGAACTACTTCGGCGTCAGCGGCCCGGCGGGCCTGCCCAAGGACGTGAGCGACAAGCTCGCAGCCGCGCTGGCGGCCATCGTCAGCGATCCGGCGGTGGTCAAGCGCTTCGAGGAACTGGGCATCACGCCGCTGAAGCTGGCCGGCCCGCAGTTCAGCGACTACGTGGCCAAGCAGATCACCGACTGGACGCCGGCGATCAAGGCGGCCGACCTCAAGTGAGGCGGGCCGGCCCGGCGCCGGCGTTCAGACCGACTTGGTCGCCTTCGGCCGGCGCAGCACCAGCACGGTGCTGACCAGCGCCGCCAGCAGACCTGCAACCAGGCTCCAGGCCAGCGTGGGCAGCCAGGCCGGCATCGGCGCCGGCTGCGCCGTGGCCGGTGCCGGCACGATCAGCAGCTGGCCCAGGCGCTCGGTGCCCAGCGTCAGTTCGATCGCCTGGGCGTTGCGCTGGGTCTCCTCGGGCACCGGGTCGCCGATGCGCAGCTGGTCGGTGCGGCCCGACAGGGCCACCACCCGCTGGCGCACATTGACCACCGCCGCACCGTCGAAGTAGCCCAGCGACGAGTAGGACGACAGCACGGTCTGGACGTCGCCATAGTCGCCGGTGGCCATCGCCGTGCCGATGCCGCGCACCAGGGTCTTGTCGGCCAGGGCCTGCAGCTTGGCCACCTGCGCCTCGCGCACGCTGGTGCTGCGCTTCAGGTCGGGCAGGGCGGCGGCGGCCAGCCACAGCGCCAGCAGGGCGGCGCAGGCCACCAGCACCACCGACAGCCGCGCCGCCAGCCGCGGGACGGCCGGGGCCGCCGCCTCGGCGCCGGGCCACGACATCGTGGTGCCCGGCTCCACCATGCCCGGCAGCGCCGCCGGACCGGCCGGCCGCATCGCGGCGCTGCAGACCAGGCGCAGCAGGGTCTTGTCGGACTCGCTGATCGCATCGCGCCGCTCGTGGAACTGCGCCTCGGCCAGCACCACGTTGGGATCGTCCAGCCGCCAGGCGATGCCCCAGCGGCGCGGGCTCAGCTTGTGCAGCAGGGTCTCGTCGTCCGAGGCATGGGCCAGCAGGTTGATGGCCGCGGTGGCGGCGGGAAACGAGCTGTCCAGCGGACGGTCGACCTGGTTGTCGGTGACCTCGCCGGCCTCGGAGATCGTCCAGGCGGCCTGGAAGGTCATCGAGTCGACATTGACCACCGAGGCGCGGAACGAGGCCACGCCCAGCTGGCGCAGGCTGCGCGCGATGTCCTGCGACAGCGTCAGCGACATGGGCGCCGACGTCCGGCTGGTGGAATCCTCGAACGGGCCCTCGGAGTAGGCCTCGGAATTGGAAGGCGCGCCGAGTGTCGAGCGCCACAGGACTTTGGCCATCGTGCCGGACTCAGTTGGTGATGCCCATGGCGCGGCGGGTCGGCGCGACGTACGGGTCCAGCTCGCGCAGCACCGCGTCGTCGGCATCGACCATGCCGGTGATGCCGGTGGCCCGGACGAAGGCAGCGCCCTCGTCCTTGTCGGCGATGAAGGCCTTGAACTGGCCCTTCAACCGGTTGATGCGGGCTGCGCCCAGGCGCGGGTGCGCCACGATGATGAAGTTGGGGATGCGGGCGAAGGCCTCCACCGTGCGCAGGCGGGCAGCTTCATCCTGCGGCAGGGCGCGGAACTCGCCGTTGCTCATGATCGCGCCCGACACCTCGCCGGCCAGCAGCATGCGGCCCACGCCCATGTCGGTGCGGGCACCGCGCACCTCGAAATCCTTGGCCGGTTCCAGCCCGGCCTGGCGGAACCACTGCAGGCCGTACAGCGCCACCAGCGAGGTCGGGTTGGCGAAGCCCAGGGCCTTGCCGCGCATGTCGGCCGGGCCGTTGATGCCGTCGTCGGGCTTGCCGATGAACAGCGCATTGATGCGCGGCTCGTACATCACCACCGGCACCATGCTGCGGTCGACCTGGGCCACGCGGGCAAAGTGCGGCGCAGCCACCGACAGGTCGTAGTCGCCGCGCATGGTGTTCTCGAAGAACACCTTGAAGTTGGCCGGCACGGTGATGCGCAACTTGGTGCCCTGGGTGCGTTCCATCCAGGCCTTCAGGTTCTCGTACTGCGCCTGCAGCGCGGCGGTGCCGATGTTGGGCAGCACGCCGATCGTCAGGGTGTCGTCGGCAGACGGTGCCGGTGCAGCGGCCACCGGGGCGGCCGCGGGTGCGGGTGGCGGCGCAGCCGGGGCGGGTGCCGGGGCAGGTGCTGGCGCGGCGGCCACGGCCGGTGCCGGTGCCGGGGCCGCGGCTGGTGCGGGTGCGGGTGCCGGGGCTGCGGCGGCCGCCACCGGCTTGCTGCCCACCAGGCGCAGGTAGCGGCCGCTGGCCGGGTCGGTCGCCAGCTCGAAGCGCTGGCCCACCAGCACCAGGTTGGGGTCGGACAGGCCCGACATGCGCGCGTTGTACAGCTTGGACCACTGCCGGGGCGAGCCCAGCACCTGGGCGGCGATGGCCGAGAACGAGCCACCGGGCTTGACCTCGTACACGGTGCCGTCGGCGGCGGTCGGCGTCTGGGCCAGTGCCGGTGCCGTGGCCAGGGCGCTGGCCAGCGCCACGCACGACAGGCCCAGCGTCCAGGCGCTGCGGGGCGCCTTGTTGTTGTCGATCATGTAGTCCTCCTGGTCGTCACGGCTGTGCCGACGGGACGACGCTGCAACCGCCGCAGCCCGCCCACCGGCATCAAGATCTCCGGACTATAGGTGGGGAGGGCTTAACAACTCGTCACAGATGTCCGCCTGCGTGCGCATTCCTTGCCCCCGCGGTTGAGGGGGTCAGCCGATCACCTCGGGCCAGGCGGTGTGGAACCACTGGCCGGCCGGCTTGTCGATCCGCTCATAGGTGTGGGCGCCGAAGAAGTCGCGCTGGGCCTGCAGCAGGTTGGCCGGCAGGCGGGCGCTGCGCAGGCTGTCGAAGTAGGCCAGCGAGGCGCCGAAGGCAGGCACCGGGATGCCGGCTGACACGGCCTGCGCCACCACCTGGCGCCAGGCCGCCTGGCTGCGGTTGAGCACCGTCTGGAAGTAGGGCGCCAGCATCAGGTTCTGCAGCCCGGGATCGGCCTGGTAGGCGGCGGTGATGTGGCGCAGGAACTGCGCGCGGATGATGCAGCCGCCACGCCAGATGCCGGCGATGGCGCCCAGGTCCAGCCCCCAGCCCTTCTTCGCGCCCATGGTCCGCATCAGGTCCAGGCCCTGGGCATAGCTGACGATCTTGCTGGCGAACAGCGCATCGTGCACCTGGGTGATCAGCCGCTCGGCGTCGACCTCCAGCCGGCCGGCCGGGCCCTGCAGCTGGCCGCTGGCGGCCACCCGCTGGTCCTTCTGCGACGACAGCACGCGCGCCTCGACCGCGGCATTGATGGTGCTGATGACCACCGCGTTCTCGGCGGCGTTGAGCTGGGTCCACTGGCCGGTGCCTTTCTGGCCGGCCTTGTCCAGGATCAGGTCGACCACATGCCGGCCGGTCTCGGCATCGACCTGTTCCAGCGCGCGGGCGGTGATCTGGATCAGGTAGCTCTGCAGTTCGCCCTGGTTCCACTGGTCGAACACCGCGGCCATGCGGGCGTTCGACAGGCCGGCGGCCTGCAGCAGCGCATAGGCCTCGCAGATCAGCTGCATGTCGCCGTACTCGATGCCGTTGTGGATCATCTTGACGTAGTGGCCCGCGCCGCCGGGGCCGATGTGCACCACGCAGGGCTGGCCGTCGACCTGGGCGGCGATGGCCTCGAACACCGGGCGCATCGCCGCCCAGGTGCTGGCCGGCCCGCCGGGCATGATGGACGGGCCCTTCCGCGCACCTTCCTCGCCGCCGGACACGCCGGCGCCGATGAAGCGCAGGCCCAGCGGCGTGAGCCAGGCGTCACGCCGTTCGGTGTCGGTGTAGAGGCTGTTGCCGCCGTCGATGATGATGTCGTCCTGCTCCAGCAGCGGGATCAGCTGCTCGATGACGGCGTCCACGGCGGCGCCGGCCTTGACCATCAGCATCACCCGCCGCGGCCGCGACAGGCTCTGCACGAAGGCCGTCAGGCTGGCATGGCCGGTGATGCGCTTGCCCGGATGCGCGGCCACGAAGGCCTCGGTGGCCGCGGGCGTGCGGTTGTAGACGCTGACCGCGAAGCCCCGGCTCTCGACATTGAGCACCAGGTTCTGGCCCATCACGGCCAGGCCGATCAGGCCGAAGTCGCTCGGCGCTGCCGTCATGCTGCGGCGCCCTCACGGCCTTCGGCGGCGATGTGGCGCAGCGCCCGCTCGAACAGCTCCACCGGCTGGCCGCCGCTGATCAGGTGGCGGTCGTTGATGATGATGGCCGGCACCGAGCTGATGCCCTGCTGGTGGTAGAAGCCCTCGGCCTCGCGCACCTCGGCGGCGTAGGTGTCGCTGGACAGGATGCGGGCGGCCTCGTCGGCATCCAGCCCGGCGGTGCTGGCAGCGGCCACCAGCACACCATGGTCGCCGGGGCTCAGGCCGTCGGTGAAGTAGGCCTTGAACAGCGCATGCTTCAGCGCCCGCTGCTTGTCCGCATCCACCATCCCGGCCCAGTGCAGCAGGCGGTGCGCGTCGAAGGTGTTGTAGATGCGCTTGCGCTGGCCCTGGCCGAAGGTGAAGCCCACGCCGGCGCCGCGCTGGCGGATGGCCTCGGCATTGGCGGCGATCTGCGCCGCGTCGATGCCGTACTTCTGCGACAGGTGCTCGACCGTGTCCTGGCCTTCGGCCGGCATCGTCGGGTTCAGCTCGAAGGGCTGGAAGTGCAGCGTGGCCTGGATGTCGGGCGCGACGCGTTCCAGCGCCTGTTCCAGCGCGTTCAGGCCGATGGCGCACCAGGGGCAGGACACGTCGGACACGAAATCGATCTTCATGGTGGGGCTCCAGGTCAGGGGTTCAGGGCCACAGCGTGGTGAGGATCTGGGCCAGCCGGGCACCGGCCTTCACCATCTGCGCCTGCTGCAGATTCTCGCGGGCGCGGCGGTAGGCGGGTTCCTCGGTGCTGGCCGGCCACTGGTCGCCGTGGCCCAGGTTGACCTTGGCGCCGATCTTCAGGCCCTGGAAGGCCAGCGGCGCGGCCTGCAGGGTGTCGGTGGCCCAGGCCATGGGCCAGGTGCCGATCGGGCCGGTGGCCGGGGGCACATCGCGCGCCAGCGTGGCGCCGGCGCCGGCCAGCAGGTTGGTGGTGATCTTGCCCGGCACGTCGTCCCACAGCCCGTGCAGCTTGGACTTGGCCAGCACGATGCCGTTGCCGCCGGCGTTGTCGTGGGCCTTGGCCTCGTGCTCGTCCTTCGGCAGCATGGGCTTGCCGTCCTCGGTGAGGTAGATCGAGCCCACGTGCAGCGGCTGGTGCAGGTCGCCGACGAAGTGCACCAGCAGGCGCAGCGCCTCGCGCCGGCTGGCGATGTTGAAGGCGGCCGGCGGCTTGCCGCCCTGCAGCACGGTGATGGACGCGGCCACCGCCTGCACCAGGTCGTTGGGTGCGGCGCCGGGCAGGTCGGCGCCGTAGGCCTTCAGCTGGATCGGGATGTCGGTGAAGTGCCAGGCCTTGTGCCGGCATTGGGTGTACGAGGCCATGAAGCCGCAGCGGGTGGCGTTGCGCTTGACGAAGGCCACCAGCGCCGCCTGGCTGGCGGGGTTCTCGTAGACCGCGCAATCCTTGAAGCTGCCAGGATTCGTGTAGGACCACTGGCCGGCTTTCGACTCGACCGAGCGGGCGCAATCGGCCCACACCGAGGCCATCTGCAGGTTGCTGCCGAGGATGGCGCGCACCTTCTTGGCCGTGGGCGTGCCGGCGATCAGCTGGTCGGCGATGCCGCCCACCGTCTGGTGGCCGTGCGGGCCCCAGGCCAGGGCCGGCGCCGCCAGCAGCGGGAGCAGCGCGACGAGGGCGCGGACCTGGGTGGGCAGGCTGGGCATGGACTTCCCCTGGGGGCGCCTGGCGGCGGAAGGACCATCGTAGGCGCGCGGCGCCGGCCTGTCAGCCGGGCGCACCCTCGGCCTCGCCTGGGTCAGCCGCCGGCCAGCTGGCGGGCCAGGCGGTTGTGCCGCTCCAGCAGCGGGCCCAGGTCCACCGTGGCCAGCTGGCCCTGGCGCACCACCACCCGGCCGTTGACGATGGTGTAGGCGGCCTGCGCCGGGGCGCACAGCAGCAGGGCGGCCACCGGGTCGTGCACCGCGCCGCCGGCAAAGCCCAGCGTGCGCAGGTCGAACAAGGCCAGGTCGGCGGCCATGCCCGGCGCCAGGTGGCCGATGTCGTCGCGGCCCAGCACGCGGGCGCCGCCACGGGTGGCCACCTCCAGCATCGCGCGGGCGGTCATCTCCGCCGGGCCGGTGTCGCAGCCGAAGGGGTCCAGCGCCTTGCCCACGCGGGCCAGCAGCATCGCGGTGCGGGCCTCGCCCAGCAGGTGGGCGCCGTCGTTGCTGGCGCTGCCGTCCACGCCCAGGCCCACCGGCACGCCGGCATCCAGCATGCGCCGCACCGGGGCAATGCCCGAGGCCAGGCGCATGTTGCTGCAGGGGCAGTGGGCCACGCCGGTGCCGCTGGCGGCGAAGGCGGCGATGCCGGCGGCATCGAGCTTGACGCAGTGCGCATGCCAGACGTCGTCGCCCAGCCAGCCCACGCTCTCGGCGTATTCCGTCGGCGTCATGCCGAACCGGGCGCGGCTGTAGGCCACGTCGTGGTCGTTCTCGGCCAGGTGGGTGTGCAGCCGGGTGCCCAGGCTGCGCGCCAGCGCGGCGCTGTCCTTCATCAGCCCGGGGCTGACCGAGAACGGCGAGCAGGGCGCGGCCACCACCCGCAGCATGGCGTAGCGGCCATGGTCATGGTGCTGCTCGATCAGCCGCTGGGTGTCGGCGAGGATGGCGGCCTCGTCCTCGACCAGGCGGTCCGGCGGCAGGCCGCCGGCCGACTCACCCACGCTCATGCTGCCGCGGGCGGCGTGGAAGCGCATGCCGATCTGCGCCGCGCCGTCGATGCTGTCGTCCAGCCGCACGCCGTTGGGGTAGAGGTAGAGGTGGTCGCTGCTGGTGGTGCAGCCCGACAGCAGCAGCTCGGCCATGGCCACCTGGGTGCTGACCCGCACCATCTCCGGCGTCAGGCCGGCCCAGATCGGGTACAGCGTCTTCAGCCAGCTGAACAGCTCGGCATCCTGCGCCGCCAGGATGGCCCGGGTCAGCGACTGGTACATGTGGTGGTGGGTGTTCACCAGGCCGGGCAGCACGGCGTGGCCGGTGGCGTCGATGGTGGCGTCGGCGGTGGTGCCGGGCGGCAGCTGGCCGGCGGGCCAGACGGCCTCGATGCGCGGGCCGCGCAGCAGCAGGCTGCCGCCGCGCAGTTCGCGCCGCTGGTCGTCCATGGTCACGATCACCTCGGCGTTGGTGATCAGCAGGCTGGCTTCAGGCGTGGCTTGGGACATGTGGAAACTGCTTGCAGGAAGGGTGCGCGGCAGGCCGAATAATCATCACATGAATGCACCGACCACCCTTGCCGATCCCCAGGCCCTGCTGCGTGCCTTGTACGCCCGCGCCGTCTCGCGCGCGCTGCCGGCCGATGTGACGGCCGCCCACCTGCCGCCGCCGCCGAAGGGCCGCACCCTGGTGCTGGGCGCCGGCAAGGCCGGTGGCGCGATGGCTGCGGCGGTGGATGCGCTGTGGCCGGCCGACGCGCCGCTCAGCGGCCTGGTCGTCACCCGCTACGACCATGTGCCACCGGCCTACAAGGCCCGGCCCGGCCGCATCGCCGTGGTGGAAGCCCGCCACCCGGTGCCCGACGAGGCCGGCCGCCAGGCGGCGCAGCGCATCGCCGACCTGGCCCGCGGACTCACCGCCGACGACCTGGTGCTGTGCCTCATCAGCGGCGGCGGCTCGGCCCTGCTGAGCCTGCCGGCGCCGGGGCTGGACTTCGCCGACAAGCAGGCGATCAACAGCGCGTTGCTCAAGAGCGGCGCGGCCATCGACGAGATGAACACCGTGCGCAAGCACCTGTCGGCCATCAAGGGCGGCCGCCTGGCGGCGCTGTGCGCGCCGGCGCGGGTGGTCACGCTGCTGATCAGCGACGTGCCGGGCGACGACCCGCAGGTGATCGCCAGCGGCCCCACCGTGCCCGATGCCAGCACCTGTGCCGATGCGCTGGCCATCCTGCGGCGCTACGGCATCGCCATCCCCGATGCCGCCCGCGCCGGGCTGGAGAGCGGCGCCTTCGAGACGCCCAAGCCCGGCAACCCGCTCTTCGCCGGCCACCAGGTGCGCATGATCGCCACGCCGCAGGACAGCCTGGAGGCCGCTGCCGCCTTGGCACGCGAGCACGGCCTGGCCGCCCACATCCTCAGCGATGCCATCGAGGGCGAGAGCCGCGAGGTGGGCAAGGTGCATGCGGCGCTGGCGCGGGCGGTGGCGCAGCGCGGCCAGCCGTTCCAGGCACCCTGCGTACTCCTCTCGGGCGGCGAGACCACGGTGACGGTGCGTGGCAAGGGTGGCCGCGGTGGCCGGGCCAGCGAATTCCTGCTGGGCTGCGCCATCGCCCTGCAGGGCCAGGCCCATGTGTGGGGCCTGTCGGCGGACACCGACGGCATCGACGGCATCGAGGACAACGCCGGCGCGGTGCTGGCGCCAGACACGCTGGCGCGGGCGGCGGCGCTGGGTCTGAAGCCGGCCGAGTTCCTCGACCGCAACGATGCCTACAGCTTCTTCAGCGCACTGGGCGACCTGGTGGTGCCGGGGCCCACCTTCACCAACGTCAACGACTTCCGGGCGCTGCTGGTGCTGTAAGGCGGCGGGCCCGGGTCTACTGCGGCACCAGCCCCGCCGCCTTCACCAGCTCGGCATGCAGCCGGATGTCGTGGGCGATCAGCTGCTGCAGCTCCTCTGGCGTGCTGGGCGCCACCTCGATGCCGCTCTCGGCCAGCTTGGCGCGCAGTTCGGCATCGAAGGCGGTGGCCACCGCGCGGTTCAGCTGGTCGATGATGGCGCGCGGCGTCTTGGCCGGCGCCAGCAGCGCCATCCAGGCCGACAGGTTCAGGTCGGCCACGCCGGCTTCGGCCATCGTGGGCACCTGCGGCATCACCGGTGAGCGGCGCGGGCTCATCACGCCTAGCGCATGCAGCCGGCCCGACTGCACATGCGGCACGGCCTCGGGCATCACCGCGAACATCGCCTCCACCTGGCCGCCGATGGTGTCGTTGATGGCCAGCGCGCCGCCGCGGTAGGGCACATGCAGCAGCTTGGTCTGGGTGCGGGTCTCGAACATCAGGCCGCCCAGGTGCTGCGGGCTGCCGTCGCCCGACGAGGCATAGGTCAGGCCACCCGGTGCGGCCTTGGCAGCGGCCACCAGGGCGGCCACGGTGGGGTACTTCTGCTTGTCCTTGACCACCAGCACCATCGGCTGGTTGACCAGGCGCGAGACCGGCGCGAAGTCGGCCTCGGGGTCGTAGGGCAGCTTCTTGAAGACGCTCTTGTTGGTCGTCAGGAACGAGGCGGGCGACACGGTCAGCGTGTAGCCGTCGGGCGCCGCGCGGGCCACCACCGGCAGGCCGATCTGGCCCGAGCCGCCGGCGCGGTTGTCGACGATCCAGGGCTGGCCCCAGGCCGCGGCCAGGCGCTGCGCCAGGGCGCGGGCCACCATGTCGACGCTGCCGCCGGCGGGCAGGGCCACCAGCAGCTTCACCGGCTGGTCCGGGTACTTGACTTGGGCCACGGCCGGCAGGCTGGCCGCGGCGCCCAGGGCGCCCAGCCAGTGCAGCGCCTGGCGCCGGGAGGTGGGGTGGAAGTCGGCCATGGGTGCGTCTCCTGCAGTGCTGGGTTGTGGTCGCACCGTTTGCAAGCTTTGTACCACCCGGGTTGGCTACAGGCTGGCGGTGATGCCCCCGTCCACGTACAGGATGTGCCCGCTGACGAAGCTGCTGGCCGCACTGGCCAGGAAGATGGCCGCGCCGCCCAGCTCCTGCACCTCGCCCCAGCGGCCGGCGGGCGTGCGCTTGCACAGCCAGGCGCTGAAGGTCTCGTCGGCCACCAGGGCCTGGTTCAGTTCGGTCTTGAAGTAACCCGGGCCCAGCCCGTTGACCTGGATGCCGTGCTGGCCCAGGTCGATGGCCATGCCCTTGGTCAGCATCTTCACCGCCCCCTTGGTGGCGGCATACGGCGCGATGCCGGGGCGGCCCAGCTCGCTCTGCACCGAGCAGATGTTGATGATCTTGCCGGCCTTGCGCGGGATCATGCGCTGCGCCACCGCGCGGCCGACGAAGAACACGCTGTCGAGGTTGGTGGTGGTGATCTTGTGCCAGGCGTCGGTGGGGAACTCGGCGAACGGCCCGCGGTGCTGCATGCCGGCGTTGTTGATCAGGATGTCGATCGGCCCGATGTCCGCCTCGATCGCGGCCACTGCGGCGTCCACTGCCGTGGCGTCGGTCACGTCGAAGGGCGCGGCCTCGGCGGCGATGCCCTTGGCGCGCAGCGCATCCCGCGCGGTGGTCAGCGCCTCGGCGCCGCGGGCATTCAGCACCACGCGGGCACCGGCCTGGCCCAGGGCGGTGGCCAGCGCCAGGCCGATGCCCTTGCTGGCGCCGGTGATCAGGGCGGTGCGGCCGGTCAGGTCGAACAAGTGCATGCGTGTCTCCTTCCCCAGGTCGGGTGCTGTCGTCGAATCGCCATATCATCACACCAAAACAACCCGCCGACGACTTGGCCGACGAAGGAGACGACGATGCGACTGCGCTGCATGTGCCTGGTAATCCATGCCCCCGACGACCTGCGGGTGGACGCCCAGGAGACTGCCGAGCCCGGCCCTGGCGAAGTGCTGGTGGCGGTGGGCTTCGGCGGCATCTGCGGCTCCGACCTGCACTACTTCCACCACGGCGGCTTCGGCACGGTGCGCATCAAGCGGCCGATGGTGCTGGGCCATGAGGTGGCCGGCACGGTGCGGGCGGTGGGCCCGGGCGTGACGGCGGTGCAGCCGGGCGACCGGGTGGCCGTCAACCCCAGCCGGCCCTGCGGTGCCTGCGTGCATTGCCTGGAAGGCCTGCCCAACCAGTGCCTGGACATGCGCTTCTACGGCAGCGCGATGCGCGACCCGCATGTCGAAGGCGCCTTCCGCAACCTGCTGCTGTGCGACGCGGTGCAGTGCGAAAAGGTCGCGCCCGGCGTGCTGCTGCAGCATGCGGCGCTGGCCGAGCCGTTCTCGGTGGCGCTGCACGGCGTGCAGCGGGCCGGTCCGCTGCTGGGCAAGCGGGTGCTGGTGTCGGGTTGCGGGCCGATCGGTGCGCTCAGCGTGGCAGCGGCGCGCATCCACGGCGCGGCCGAGATCACCGCGGTCGACCTGACCGACGAGACCCTGGCCATCGCCCGTGCGATGGGCGCCGATGTGACGATCAACGTGGCGCAGGACACCGGCTGGCTGCAGCGCTACGCCGCCGACGGCGCCACCCGCAAGGGCACCTTCGACGTGATGCTGGAATGCAGCGGCAACGAGCGGGCGCTGCGCGCCGGCCTGGAGGCCATGCGCCCGCGCGGCGTGGTGGTGCAACTGGGCCTGGGGGGTGATGTCAGCATCCCGCAGAACATGGTGGTGGCCAAGGAGCTGAGCATCTGCGGCAGCTTCCGCTTCCATGCCGAGTTCAAGCTGGCGGTGCAGCTGATCAACGGCGGCCGGGTGGACATGGCGCCGATGGTGACCGGCGCCTTCCCGCTGAGCCAGGCGCGCCAGGCCTTCGAGCTGGCCAGCGACCGCACCAAGGCGATGAAGGTGCTGCTGGACTTCGCCGACGCCTGAGCGCCGGCCCGGGCCTCACAGCGCCAGCATGTGGCCCAGGCGCGGGTCGCCGCGGCCGGCCAGCACCTGGGCATAGGCGGCCTGCACCGCGGCAGCGCCCTGGTGCCGCTGCACCACCAGCCACGGGGGATCGCTGGCCGCCACCTGCTGCCGGAAGCCGTGCCAGGCGGTCACCAGGCGGCGGCCGAACTCGGCCGGGCCCCATTCGGTGCTGCGTTTCTTCACCTGCGCCGGCGCAAAGAACAGTGTGGCCTTGGGGCCGGGCAGGTCCTTCGCGCCGCGCAGCTCGTCCACATGCGTGCCGCCGATCGAGCAGCTGTAGGCCAGCCGGTTGAAGCGGGTGTGGATGGCCTGCCGCAGCGGGCCGCTGCCGGCGAAGTCGACGTACACACAGGGCGTGTCGGCCGGCAGGGCATCGAGCTGCTCGTAGGTCAGCACGCGGCTGTAGCAGCCCAGGCTCTCGCAGTAGGCCACGTTGCCCGCTGAGGTGAGGCCCACCACCTCCACCTCGGGCCGCTGTGCCAGCTGGGCCGCGGTGGCGCTGGCCGTCTTGCTGCTGGCCGAGCTGAGCAGCAGCACGCCGCGTTGGCCGGGTGTGCTGGTGCCGAAGAAGGCGTTGTCGGCCAGGAAATCGTCGATCAGCCAGGCGGTGAGGAACAGCGGCCGCAGCAGGGCCTGCACATCTTCGCTGTCGGCGGTGTAGAACGGGTCGCTGGTGATGCGCTGGTAGCTGTTGTAGACCGCATGCAGCGCCGCCCGGCGCGGCGCGCCGTCGCTGAAGCTGCCGGCCGACAGCTTCACCGGCTGCAGCACTGCATGGCTGGCCATCGGCCAATAGCCGTACAGCCGCTCTGCCACCGCCACGCCCGGATGCAGGCTCTGCACCACCGTGCCGAAGCCCCAGACCGGGATGCAGCCCCAGGCCGTGCCATCAGCGTCCGCCGGCACCGGGTAGAACTGCCAGTACTGCATCGCGTTGCCAAAGGCGGCGTAGGTGATGTTGTTGGACGTGAAGGCGAAGCGGTCGACGCGCACCCGCACCTGGCCATCGCCCAGCGGCGTGTCGGCGGCCTCGACGAGGCGGGTGGTGGCCAGCTGGTCTTGGCGGACCTGGAAGGTGGTGGTGGTCATGCGGCGGATCCTTGCACGTTGACGCTGAGGGCGTAGAGCGAATGGCTGGCGGCCATGAACAGGCGGTTGCGGTGCGGCCCGCCAAAGCACAGGTTGGCGCAGCGCTCGGGCAGGTGGATGTGACCGATGGGGCGGCCGTCGCGGTCGTGGACACGCACACCGTCCAGGCCGTCGGCCGCCGCGCCCGGCCGGCCATCGCTGCCGAACCCGGCCCACAGGTTGCCCAGGGCATCCACGGCGATGCCGTCCAGCGCACCGGCGCCATCGGCGTCGATGTGCAGGCGCTTGCCGCGCAGCGTGCCGTCGGCGGCCACGTCATAGGCCCAGATCTTCCGGCTGGGCGTGGCGCGGCTCTCCACGATGTACAGCACCCGTTCGTCGGGCGAGAAGGCCAGGCCGTTGGGTGCATCCAGATCGTCGGCCACGCAGTGCAGCGTGCCGGTCTGGCCGTCGATGCGGTAGACCGCATGCGGCCGTTCCTGCGCCGCTGGTGCACCCTCCCACCAGCCCTGTATGCCGAAGCTGGGGTCGGTGAACCAGATGTCGCCGTTGCGCTGGCACACGATGTCGTTGGGCGAGTTCAGCCGGGCGCCGTCGAACTGATCGGCCAGCACGGTGAGCGTGCCATCGGGCTCGGTGCGGGTGACGCGGCGGCCCAGGTGCTCGCAGGCCAGCAGCCGGCCCTGGCGGTCGCGTGCCAGGCCGTTGGCATGGTTCGACGGCTGGCGGAAGGGCGTGACGTTGCCGGTGGCCGCATCCCAGCGCAGGATGCGGTTGTTCGGGATGTCGCTCCACAGCAGGCAGCCATGGTCGGCGAACCACTGCGGCCCCTCGGCCCAGCGGCAGCCGCTGGCCAGCTGCTCGACGCTGGCCGAGTAGAGACGCAGCGCCGCAAAGCTGGGGTGCAGCAGCTCCACCGCCGGATCGGGATAGCGGGCAGCGGTCTGGAACGGGATGTGGGGGCCGTCGCCCGGCAGTGGCAGATGCATGCCGCGGATGCTAACCAAGCCGGCTCACAGCCCCATGGCGCGTGGCAGCCACAGGCTCAGGGCGGGCAGGTAGGTCACCATCATCAGCACGATGAACAGCGCCACGAAGAACGGCGACATCGCCCGCGTGACCACGCCGATCTTCAGCTTGCTGACCGCCGCGCCAACGTACAGCACCGTGCCCACCGGCGGGGTGATCAGGCCGATGCCCAGGTTCACCATCATGATCATGCCGAAGTGCACCGGATCGACCCCCAGCAGCTTGACCACCGGCAGCAGGATGGGCGTGAGGATCAGGATCAGCGGGCTCATGTCCATCAGGCAGCCCAGCACCAGCAGCATGATGTTGATCAGGCCGAGGATGACGTACTTGTTGTCACTGAGGCTGGTGAAGAAGGCGGTCACCTGCGCCGGGATCTGCATCAGCGTCATCAGGTAGCCGAAGCAGGCGGCAAAGCCGATCAGGATCATCACCACCGTCACCGTCTTCACCGTGCGGTGCACCAGCTTGGGCAGGTCGCGCCATTTGTAGTCGCGGTAGACGAACATGGTGACGCCGAAGGCCCACAGCACCGCGATGCTGGCGCTCTCGTTGGCGGTGAACACGCCGGAGAGGATGCCGCCGAGGATGATGACCATGGTCATCAGGCCCCACAGGGCGTCGACGCAGATCTTCAGCGCCTGCTTCAGCGGGATGACCTCGCCCTTGGGATAGTTCTCGCGCTTGGCGATCACCAGGCACAGCGCGGCCAGGGTCAGGCCCAGCAGCAGGCCGGGCACCACGCCGGCCATGAACAGCGCGGCGATGCTGACCGAGCCGCCGGCCGCCAGTGAATAGATCACCGCGTTGTGGCTGGGCGGGATCAGGATGGCCTGCACGCTGCCGCTGCAGGTGACGGCCGTGGCAAACGGCTTCGGGTAGCCCTTCTTCACCATCTCGGGGATCAGCACGCTGCCGATGCTGGCGGTGTCGGCCACGCTGCTGCCGCTGATGGCGCCGAAGAAGGTGCTGGCCAGGATGTTGACAAGGCTCAGGCCGCCACGGATGAAGCCCACCAGCACGCCGGCAAAGGCCACCAGGCGGCGGGCCATGCCGCCCTCGGCCATGATGGCGCCGGCCAGCACGAAGAACGGGATGGCCAGCAGGCTGAACTTGTTGACGCCCGAGGCCAGCTGGATCATCACCGCGTCCAGCGGCAGGTCGATCCACAGCGCGCCGACCAGGGCCGACAGGCCCAGCGCATAGGCCACCGGCATGCCGATGATCATCAGCACGAAGAAGCTGCCGAGCAGCACCAGGGCATCCATCGCTCAGCCCTCGCCGAAGGCCACCACCGGCCGGTGCTTCTGCGGCCCGGCCAGCAGGTGCTCCAGCACGAAGATGGCGGTGGCCAGCGCGCCCAGCGGGATCGGCAGGTAGGTCACACCCACCGGCAGGATGGGCAGTTCGGCGATGCTCTGGCCCATGGTGTCGCGACACAGCCGCGCGCCATACAGCAGCACGAAGCCGCACACCCCCAGCATCAGCCCGTGCACCAGCCTGGCCAGCGTGGCCTGCAGCGGCGCGGGCAGCACGTCGACCAGCATGCCCACGGCGATGTGGCCGCCGGCCCGGTAGGCCGCCGCCGCGCCGATGAAGGTGAACACCATCATCAGCAGGATGGCGATGGGCTCGGGCCATTGCGCGCCGGCGCCCAGCACGTAGCGCATGAACACGCCGGCCGGGATGATCAGCGACATCAGGAAGATGGCGATGCCGGCCAGCCAGATGCAGGCCAGGTACAGCCGGTCCAGCGCCGGCGCCAGCCGGTGCGCGTCAGCCACCGGCATGTCACTTCACCGCGGCGATGCGGGCCATCAGCTCGGTGAACTGCGCACCGTACTTGGCCCGCACCGGGGCGGTGGCGTCGAAGAAGGCCTTGTTGTCCATCTCGATGAACTCCACGCCGTCGGCCTTGAGCTTGGCCGTGCTCTCGCCCACGGCGGTGTCCCACAGCGCGCGCTGCTCCATCTGTGCCTCACGCGCCGTCTTCTTCACCAGCGCCTGGTCGGCGGGGCTCAGCTTGTCCCAGGCCACCTTCGACATGACCAGGATCTCCGGGATGATCAGGTGGTTGGTCTGGGTGTAGAACCTGGCGCCGGCCTTGTGGTGGTTGGTGCTGAAGAACGACGGCGGGTTGTTCTCGGCGCCATCGACCACGCCGGTCTGGATGGCGGTGAACACCTCGCCAAAGCCCATGGCGATGCCGTTGCCGCCCATCGCGTTCATGGTGTCGACGAACAGCGGGTTGCCCATCATGCGGATCTTCTGGCCCTTCAGGTCTTCGGGCTTGCGCACAGGCTTCTTGGTGTAGAGGCTGCGGCTGCCGCCGTCCATCCAGGCCAGGCCGACCAGGCGCGCCGGGCTGGCGCTGATCTTGTCGAGCAGTTCCTGCCCGATCGGCCCGTCAATCACCGCGCGCATGTGCGCCACGTTGCGGAACACGAAGGGCATGTTGAACACATTCACCTCGGGCACCACCGGGCCCACCGGGCCCAGGCTGGTGCGCAGGATCTGGATCGCGCCGACCTGGGTCTGCTCGATCATCTCCTTCTCGCCGCCCAGCACGCTGCCGGGGAACATCTGGAACTTGATGCGGCCCTGGGTGGCCGCCTCCAGCTTCTTGCCCATGGCATCGACCGCCACCACCGTGGGGTAGCCGGCCGGGTGCACGTCGGCGGCCTTCATGGTCTGGGCGGCGGCGGTGGTGGCCAGCAGGGCGGTCAGGGCGGCGGCGAGCAGGGTGCGGTGCAGTGTCATCGGAGTCTCCGGCGGGTGGATTCAGGAAGGGTCGTGGGGACCTGTGTCGATGAAGATGCCGCCCCGCAACGCGCGCTGCGATCCGGCGGGCTGCAGCCGGCTCGCAGCGCGGTGAGCGGTGTCGTCGAACCGCACGACGGCGATGCCGGCGGCACCGGTCGGCAGCCAGGTCTGGAAGGGTGGGGCCATGGTGGCAGGGTCAGCCCGGATCGGCGTTTCGGCACGGGGTTCATAGAATATCGAAACGACGTTCCACAAATAGGCAGGGGATTCCATGAGCCCGCCCGGCCGCCCGATGGGCGAATTCCGCAGTGCGCAGCACGGAGGCTCCCCATGAGCCGGCCGCTGCGGGTGGTGTGCTTCGGCGAGTGCATGCTGGAACTGCAGGGCCAGGCCTTTGGCACGCTGCAGCAGACCTACGGCGGCGACACGTTGAACACGGCCGTCTACCTGGCCCGTTGCGGCGCCGGCCAAGGCCTGCTGGTCGACTACGCCACGGCCCTGGGCGACGACCCGCTGAGCGACGGCCTGCTGCAGCGCTGGCAAGCCGAGGGCCTGCTGACCGGCCTGGTGCGGCGCCTGCCCGGCCGGCTGCCGGGGCTGTACCTGATCGAGGTGGATGCGGCCGGCGAGCGCCGCTTCAGCTACTGGCGCGACCAGGCCGCCGCGCGCGCCTACTTCGACACGCCCGACGGCGACACACCGCTGGAGCAGCAGGCCGGCCAGATCGATGCGCTGTACTTCAGCGGCATCAGCCTGGCCATCCTGCCAGCCGCCGGCCGGCAGCGCCTGCTGGCGCTGGCCGCGCGGGTGCGCGCCAGCGGCGGCCTGGTGGCCTTCGACAACAACTTCCGTCCGCGGCTGTGGCCCGATCTGCAGGCCGCCCGCAGCGCCTTTTCCGCGGCCACGGCGGTGGCCAGCCTGGCGCTGATGACACTGGACGACGAGCAGGCGCTGTGGGGCGAGCCCGATGCCGGGCGCCAGCTGCAGCGCACGCTGGAACTGGCCACCGCCGAGGTGGTGGTCAAGCGCGGCAGTGCGCCGACCCTGGTGCGCGGGCCCGACCGCCTGGTGCAGACCGTGCCCACCGTGCCGGTGGCGCAGGTGGTGGACACCACCGCGGCGGGCGACTCGTTCGCCGGCGCCTACCTGGCCGCGCGGCTGCGTGGCAACACGGTCGTGGCCGCTGCCGCTTGTGGCAACACCCTGGCTGCCCGCGTGGTGCAGCACCGCGGCGCCCTGCTGCCGGCCGCTGCCATGGCCGACCTGCTGCCCGCGCCGGGCTGACACCGCCCCCGATCCCCCACCACGACGAAGGAGACACCGATGACCACCCACCTCAACCGCCGCCAGGCCCTGCTCGGCGCTGCCGCTGCCCTGTCCGCATGGCCCGCCAGCGTGCTGGCCCAGGCTGGCAGCTACCCCAGCCGGCCGATCGAACTGCTGGTGCCCGCCGGCGCCGGTGGCGGCACCGACGTGCTGGCCCGCGCCTTTGCCGAGGCGGCGCGCAAGCACCTGCCGCAGCAGCCGTTCACCGTGGTCAACCGGCCGGGGGCGTCCGGCATGATCGGCCACGGCGAGATGATCAATGCCAAGCCCGATGGCTACAAGCTGGCGGTGGTGTTCGCCGAGATCGTCATCGTGCCGCACCTGGGCCTGAGCAAGTTGAGCCACGAGGACTTCACGCCGATCGCCCGCCTCAATGCCGACCCCGCGGCGGTGACGGTGCGTGCCGACGCCCCCTGGGCCACCATCGAGGACTTCCTGGCCGCCAGCCGCGCCAAGCCTGGCGAGATCAAGATGGGCAACTCCGGCAACGGCTCGATCTGGCACCTGGCCCATGCCGCGCTGGAGCAGAAGACCGGCGTGCGCTACAACCCGATTCCGTTTGGCGGCGCCGCGCCGGCCGTGCTGGCGCTGATGGGCGGCCATGTGGACGCGGTGGCGGTGAGCCCCGGCGAGGTGGCCACCCATGTGGCCAGCGGCAAGCTGAAGACGCTGGCGGTGATGGCCGACAAGCGGCTGAAGGGCTTCGACAGCGTGCCCACGCTGAAGGAGCGTGGCATCGACCTGTCCATCGGCACCTGGCGCGGCCTGGCCGCGCCCAAGGGCACGCCGGCCGAGGTGCTGGCGGTGCTGGCCGAGTGCGCCCGCCGCTGTGCCGAGGATGCCACCGTGCGCGACACGCTGGACCGCCTCAGCATGGGCCAGGCCTATGCCGACGCCGAGACCTTCCGCGCCCAGATGCAGCGCGACAACGCGCTGTTCAAGGCGCTGGTCACCCAGCTGGGCATCAAGGGTTGACCGGCGCTGCAGACGTGCAGCAGATCGGCGGTGCACGCAGCGGCTGACAGCAGCGTGGCATGGCGGGCGCGGCTCGGCTGCAGAGGCCGCCGTCTTCGGCTTGAGGGCCTCTGCCGAACGGTGGACAATCCAGCTGAAACACCATCCCGAAACAATCAGAACAATGCGCGACGGCAGCGACGACCCACGCCAGCCCGAATCGGTGGCGGCGGTGCTGAAGGTGTTCGCCATCCTGCAGGCGCTGTCCGAACGGGACGAGACCGGCATCTCCGACCTGTCGGTGCGCCTGGCCATGCCCAAGGCCACGGTCTACCGCTTCCTGCAGACGATGAAGACGCTCGGCTATGTGCGCCAGGAGAGCGACAGCGAGCGCTACGGCCTGGCGATGAAGACCTTCGAGCTCGGCACCAAGGCACTGCCGCACCCCGACCTGGTCGACCTGAGCAAGCACCACATGCAGATGCTGGCCGACCAGACCGGCGAGACGGTGCACCTGGGCACGCTGATCGACAGCGAGATCATCTATGTGCACAAGGTCGATTCGCGCCACATGCTGGGCATGTATTCGCGGGTGGGCCGGCGTGCGCCGCTGCACTGCACCGCCATCGGCAAGGTGCTGATGGCCTGGGAGCACCCGGCCCGCCGCGACCGCGTGCTGGCCGGCTCCGAGTTCAAGCGCTTCCGCGAGAAGACCATCGTCGACCCGGCGGTCTTCCTGGACGAGCTGGCGCGGGTCAAGGCCCAGGGCTTTGGCGAGGACCGGGAAGAGTTCGACGAGCACATCCGCTGCATCGGCATCCCGATCTTCGATCGGCTGAACCAGCCGGTGGCCGGCCTGAGCGTGAGCTTCCCCACCTTCCGCTACGACGACAGCAAGGCGCCGCAGGTGGTGGCCATGCTGCGCGACGCCAGCCGCGACATCAGCACCCGGCTGGGCTGCACCCGATTCCCGCTCGACCCGCCGGCCCCTGACAACCCGCGCCGCTGAATCCGCCAGGCCCCGCCGTGGTGCGCGGCGCCCTGCAACAGCGCAGCGGCGGTCTGTTGCGTCCGACTGACACTGGCAACCGACAGTTGCAGCCTGCGGCATGCGCTTTGCTAGCCTGCATCGTTCAAAAAATCCACAACCAGGAGTTTCGATGCTTCGCTTCCCATCGCCCGCCCGTTCCCTCGCCCTGGCCGCCCTGGTGGCCCTGGGCGCCACGGCCGCCCAGGCCCAGTCGGCCGTCACCCTCTACGGCCTGATCGACGTGTCCGTCGGCCAGGCGCAGGCGCCCGGCGCCGCTGCGAACAAGGGCGTCGACAGCGGCAACATGACCACCAGCTTCTGGGGCGTGAAGGGCTCGGAAGACCTCGGTGGCGGCCTGAGCGCGGTGTTTGCGCTCGAGAGCTTCCTGCGTGCCGACGTGGCCGCAGCCGGCCGCTTTGGTGCCGACACCTTCTGGGCGCGCAGCGCCTATGTGGGCCTGAGCAGCGGCGCCGGCACGGTCACCCTGGGCCGCAACACCACCTCGCTGTTCGTCAACACGCTGATCTTCAACGCCTTCGGCGATTCCTTCGGCTTCTCGCCGGCCATCCGCCAGACCTTCACCAGCGGCAACAACTTCCAGGTGTCGGGCGACACCGGCTGGAGCGATTCGGTCAAGTACGCCAGCCCCAGGTTCGGCGGCCTCACCTTCACGGCCCACGCCGCGCTGGGCGAGGGCAATGGCGGCCGCAACTTCGGCCTCAGCGCGCTGTACTTCGGCGGCCCGTTGGGCGCCGGCTTTGCCTGGCAGAAGGTCGAGAAAGGTGGCACCACGCCCGACACCACCGCCTGGCAGCTGGGCGCGTCGTTCAACATGGCGCCGGTCAAGTTCTACGCCCAGTACGGCACCAGCGACAACAAGACCATCGACAACACCACCAAGGTGCTGGGCCTGGGTGCCGACTGGACCATCGGCAACGGCAAGGCCCTGCTGCAGTGGGGCAAGCTCAGCCCCGACGCCGGCGCCGACCGCAAGACCCTGAGCTTCGGCTATGACTACCTGATGTCCAAGCGCACCGACCTGTACGCGGTGTACATGCACGACAAGCTCGACGGCCTGAGCGCCGGCAAGAGCTACGGCCTGGGCATCCGCCACCGGTTCTGATCCCGCCTGGCCGGGCGCCTGCCCGGCCCGCCTCCTCCAACGGCCACCCCGGCAACGCGGTGGCCGTTGTCATGGGGCAGCGCCGGCGGCGGGTGTGCGTGCGGCGGTTGATCCAGCGCAATCCGCAGCGGGCCGGCCTGCGGGAGCATGGCCGCCATGGTCAGGCAGCGGCGGTCGCCGTGGCCGGCACCGCCAGCACAACAGGCCCGATCCGCATGGAACACAGCTACGCCACCGCACCCGGTCCCGCCGGCCTGACCGAGCGCCGGCCCGGCACGGCGGCCCCGCCCGATGCGCCCAAGCCCCTGCGGGGCCTGAGCCTGCCCGCTGGTGGCTCGGCCGAGGCGGTGCTGTGGGGCCACCTGCTGGGCGCCCCGGCGCTGGCCGCCGAGGAACTGCAGACGCTGGCCCAGCTGGCCAGCCTGCGGCATGTGGCTGCCGGCCAGCACATCCTCAGCCGCCAAAGCGCGGCCAGCCACCTGGTGGCGCTGCGCAGCGGCGAGGTGGCGCTGGGCCTGCGCACCGCCGACGGCGTGTTCCGCACCGAGCGCATCGTGCGCGGCCCGGCCTGGCTCGATCTCAGCTCGGCCTGGCTGTCCGGCCCGCATGCGATGGACGCCCAGGCCATGGGCGCGGCCAGCATCGTCGAGCTGCCCTGCGACGCGCTGGAGACCCGGCTCGCGACCCATCCCGGGTTGGCCCAGCGGCTGATCCACGGCCTGGCGCGTGAGGTGCAGGCGCTCGCCGTCAACACCCATGAGCTGATGCACAAGGATGCCCCCGGCCGTCTGGCGCAGTGGCTGCACCAGCGCTGCGTGCCGCTGCCCGGCGGCACCGGCCAGGCCATGGTGCGGCTGGCCGACCGCAAGCGCGACGTGGCCTCGCAGCTGGCGATCACGCCCGAGACGCTGTCGCGCCTGATGCGCAGCTTCAGCCGCCAGGGTCTGATCGAGGTGGCCGGCTACAACGTGCGGGTGCTCGACCCCGAGGCACTGGCGCGCCTGGCCCAAGCCTAGGGCTTGGCCACCACGGGCCGCCCCTCGGCGGCCCAGGCAGTGATGCCGCCGCGCAGGAAGCGCGCATCGCCGCCGGCCGCGCGCAGCGCCAGCACCGCGCCGCGGCTCACCGCATGGCCGTGCACGCAGTACACCACCAGCGGCTGGCCGGGCGGATGGGCGCGGGCCAGCGCCGGGCCCCAATCGGCCACGGTGGCCGGGTCGCGCCACGTCGCGCCGGGCAGCATGGTCGTGGCCTCCGCATGCACTGCGGCGCGGCGCACGTCCAGGCAGGGCAGGTCGCCCACGTCGGCGGGGTGGATGCCGAAGGGCTCGGTGTCGTGGTCCAGGCTGTCGGTCATGGCCGCTCCGTGGGTGGATGGGGGATGCGGGGTCAGGCCAGCCACTGCAGCAACAGGCCGGCGGCGGCGCAGCTGCCCAGCAGCGGCAGCACGCCCACCTGGAAGCGGAACAGCGCCAGCGCCGCCGCCACCGCGATGCCGGCCGACGGCCAGGCGAACGGCCCCGACCAGCCCTGCGGCCACAGCGTGTGCCAGGCAAAGAACAGCGCCAGCTGCAGGATCACGCCCACCACCGCGGCGGTGATGGCCGTGAGTGGCGCGGTGAAGCCCAGCCTGCCGTGGGTGGCCTCCACCAGCGGGCCGCCGGCCAGGATGAAGATGAACGACGGCAGGAAGGTGAAGAAGGTGACCACGCATGCCGCCAGCGCCGCGCCGGCGAACGGTGCATCCGGCCCCAGCACCTGCTGCCCCCAGCCGCCGACGAAGCCGACGAAGGCCACCACCATGATCAGCGGGCCGGGCGTGGTCTCGCCCAGCGCCAGGCCGTCGATCATCTGGGCGCCGGTCAGCCACTGGTGCTGTTCCACCGCACCCTGGTAGACATAGGGCAGCACGGCATAGGCGCCGCCGAACGTCAGCAGTGCCGCCTTGGTGAAGAACCAGGCCATGGTGGCCAGCGTGCCCTGCCAGCCCTGGGTGGCCACCAGCAGCGCCATGCCACCGGCCCACAGGCCCAGGCCGATGGCCAGCACCCGCAGCAGGCCGCCACGGCGGAAGCGGGCATGCGCCGGCGTGGGCGTGAGGTCATCGATCAGCGCCGGGCCATGGGAGGTGGAGGCCGCTGCATGGCCGCCGCCACCCGCGGCGAACACTTGCGGCGCCCAGCGGGCGCCGGCCGCGCCCACGGCGGCCGCGGCCAGCACGATGGCAGGGAAGGGCAGGTCCAGCGCGAAGATGGCGATGAAGGACGCCACGGCGATGGCCAGCAGCCAGCGGTTCTTCAGCGTCCGCCTGCCGATGCGCCAGGCCGCATGCAGCACCAGCGCGGTGACCGCCGGCTTCAACCCGAGGAAGATGCCGGCCACCAGCGGCTGCTGGCCGAAGCGCAGGTAGATCCACGACAGCCCGATCAGGATGGCGAGTGACGGCAGCACGAACAGCGCCCCCGCCAGCACCCCGCCCAGGCTGCGGTGCATCAGCCAGCCCAGGTAGGTGGCCAGTTGCTGGGCCTCGGGGCCGGGCAGCAGCATGCAGTAGTTCAGCGCATGCAGGAAGCGCTGCTCGCTGATCCAGCGGCGCCGCTCCACCAGTTCGGCATGCATGATGGCGATCTGCCCGGCCGGCCCGCCGAAGCTGATGAAGCCCAGCTTGCACCAGAAGCGCAGGGCCTCGGGCAGCGAGACGGGTGCGGGCGCAGTGTCGGTGAGGCTGTCGGGCGTGGCCATGGCGGTGATCAGGCGGGTCGGCTTGCCGGTGCGGCCAGCAGCGCGTCGAACACCGCGGCGGCGGCAAGCACCAGGGCGTCGTCGTCGGTGTGCAGCTGGCGCAGTCCGCCCAGCACCGCGGCCAGGCCGGCGGTCTCGGGCAGCGGCAGGCCGCCGGTGTCCAGCCCATGCACCAGCTGCGCCAGGCGCTGCAGGGCCGGGTCGCCGTCCAGGCCGAACTGCCGGGCCAGCACCTCGAAGGTGACCCAGGGCCCGACATGGCTGAAGCGTGCACCGTCGTAGTCGAAGCCGACGGCGCCCCGCGGCGTGCGCAGCGGCCGGCCATCGTCGGGCAGCCAGATCCAGCGTGCCTGGGGGTCGATGAAGCGGCGGATCAGCCAGGCGCTGGCCAGCCGGTCGGCCCAGGGCCGGGCCCGGGTGGCCCAGCGCCGGGCCTGGAAGTCGGCCCGGTCGAGCCGGGGCAGGGCCTGCGCCTGGGCGGCGCCGGGCTCGCCCCGCGAGCAGCGGGCATCGATGGCCTGGTGCAACCTCGCCAGGCTCTGCTGCGCCTGGGCGGCCGCCGTGCCGGGGTAGTGGTCCGTGCGCTGCAGGCTGGCCAGCGCTTCGGCCAGCTGCTGCCAGCTGCGGCGCAGTGCCGTCTCGCCGGCGTCGGCCACGGTGGCCAGTTGCGCCTGCAGGGACAGCGCAGCCTCGCCCCAGGCGGCATAGGCCTCGCTGCGGTCGAACAGGCGCAGCACGGCATCGCGCTGGCTGTCGTTGCGCGGCGCCAGCAGCAGCACATGGGCGCTGCCGCCATGGGCCGACACCTCCGCGGCCACCGCATCCAGCGTGGCAGCATGGGTCTCGGGCAGCAGGTAGGCGCCGTCCCGCAGACTGGCGCAGCCGGCGGCCTTCAGCGCCCGCCAAACCCGCAGACGCACGGCGTTGGGCTGGGTCGGCAGGGTGGTCAGCAGCAAGGCCCACATGGCCTGTAGCATATCCTACGGCTTGCGAATCACCTATTTCACAGCCTGTGGGCGGTCAGTTCGCCTGCCGCATGCACCGCCACGCCGGCATGGCGATCAACACATGGGCGCCGAGCCGGTCTTGCCCGCCCAGGCAGCGGGTGCCGTCAGGCAGGCCGGTGGGGCAGGGCAGGCGGGGCGGCGCCTGGGGTGGGCAGGGTCAGCCCGTGGAGGCCGCCTGTTGCAGCAGCTGGGCCACCACGGCCACCGCGATCTGTTCGGGTTGCTTGCCGGGAATGCCTGGCACGCCGATCGGGCAGGTCAGCCGGTCCAGCGCGGCATCGGCCACGCCGCGCTGGCGGAAGCGGGCCAGGAAGCGCGCCCGCTTGGTGGCCGAGCCGATCAGCCCGAGGTAGCCGAAGTCGCCGCGCTGCAGGATGGCTTCGGTGATGCGCAGATCCAGATCATGGCTGTGGGTCAGCACCAGGTGGAACGCGCCGGGCGGGGCCAGCGGCACCTCGGCCTCGACCGGCTCCACACACAGCCGGCGGATGTGCGGCGGGCCGGGCTCGGCGGGGAATTCGGCCTCGCGTTCGTCGATCCAGTCGACCTCGCAGGGCAAGGTGGCCAGCAGCTGGGCGATGGCCCGGCCCACATGGCCGGCGCCGTAGAGCTGCAGGTGGAACAGCGGCACCTCATCGGGCCAGGCCACCAGCGCAGCGGCATCCAGCGGTGCGGTGCGCAGCGTCAGCGCGCCGCCGCAGCACTGGCCCAGCGTCGGGCCCAGGGCGATGGGCTGGTCGTGCGGCGTGGTGACATGGTCAGCCAGCAACGCGCGGGCGCGGGCGATGGCCTGCAACTCCAGGTGGCCGCCGCCGATGGTGCCGGCCACCGCGTCGGCGCTGACCAGCATGCGGGTGCCGGCCTCGCGTGGCACCGAGCCGCGCGCTTCCAGCACCTGCACCAGCATCGCCGGGCGGCCGGCATCCAGCCAGGCGCGGCCGGTGGCCTTCAGTGCGCCGTGCATTCAGGCAGCGGCGCCGGCCTGCGCGCGCACCGCATCCAGCGCGTCCAGCACCGCCTCGGGCGTGGCCGGCGCGCGCAGCGGTGGGTCGGCCTGGTGGCCGCCGGTGGCGCTGATCGCATCGCGGATCGCCAGGAACACGCTGAACGGCAGCAGCAGCGGCGGCTCGCCCACCGCCTTGCTGCGGTGGATGGTGTCGGCGGGGTTGTCCGCGTCGTACAGCCGCACTTCGAAGTGCGCCGGGCAGTCGTTGGCGGTGGGGATCTTGTAGGTGCTGGGCGCATGCGTCAGCAGCTTGCCGGCGTTCTTCGAGCCGTCGGCGGGATGCCAGTGCAGCTCTTCCATCGTCAACCAACCCATGCCCTGGATGAAGGCGCCTTCCACCTGGCCGATGTCGATGGCCGGGTTCAGGCTGCGGCCCACGTCGTGCAACACATCGGCGCGCAGCACCTTGTGCTCGCCGGTCAGCGTGTCGATGATGACCTCGGCACAGGCCGCGCCGTAGGCGAAGTAGTAGAACGGCTTGCCCTTGAGCGTTTCGCGGTTCCAGTGCAGGCCGGGCGTGGCATAGAAGCCGTCGCTCCACAGCTGCACCCGCGCGGTGTAGGCCTGGGCCACCAGGGCGTCGAAAGCAATCTGCAGGCCGCCGCCGCTGGCCTGGCCGTTGGCGAAGCGCACCGTGGTGGCATCGACGCCGATCTGCGCCGCCCAGTGCGCGGCCAGCCGCTGGCGCACCTGGCGGGCGGCGTCCTGCGCAGCCTTGCCGTTCAGGTCGGCACCGGTGCTGGCCGCGGTGGCCGAGGTGTTGGCCACCTTCTGGGTGTCGGTCGCGGTCACCCGCACCCGGTCGAAGCCGATGCCCAGTTCATGGGCCACCACCTGCGCCACCTTGGTGTTCAGGCCCTGGCCCATCTCGGTGCCGCCGTGGTTCACCAGCACCGAGCCGTCGGCGTACACATGCACCAGCGCGCCGGCCTGGTTGAAGTGGGCGACGTTGAACGAGATGCCGAACTTGATCGGCGTGAGCGCCAGCCCGCGCTTGAGCACCGGGCTGCCGGCATTGAAGGCGGTGATGGCCGCGCGGCGGCTGCTGTAGTCGCAGCGCTGGGCCAGTTGGGCGACCAGCGGATGGATGATGTTGTCCTCGACCACCTGCTCGTACGGCGTCACGTTGTTGCTGGTGGTGCCGTAGAAGTTGGCCTGGCGCACCGCCAGCGCATCCTGGCCCAGGCGGCGGGCGATGCTGTCGAGGATGACCTCGATGGCCAGCGCGCCCTGCGGCCCGCCGAAGCCGCGGAAGGCGGTGTTGCTCTGCGTGTTGGTCCTGGCGCAGTAGCCGGCCATGGCCACGTGCGGCAGCCAGTAGGCGTTGTCGAAGTGGCACAGCGCGCGGGTCAGTACCGGCGGGCTCAGGTCGGCCGAGTGGCCGGCGTTGGTCAGCATCTCCACCGTCACGCCCAGCACCCGGCCGGCACCGTCGAAGCCGACGTCGTAGGTGAAGTCGAAACCGTGGCGCCGGCCGGTGATGAGCATGTCGTCATCGCGGTCGGGCCGCAGCTTCACCGGCCGCTGCAGCGCGCGCGCGGCCAGCGCGGCCACGCAGGCGAACAGCGCGCTCTGGCTCTCCTTGCCGCCGAAGCCGCCACCCATGCGCCGGCACTGCACCTGCACCCGGTGGCTGGCCAGGCCCAGGGCGTGGGCGACGACATGCTGCATCTCGCTGGGGTGCTGGGTGCTGCAGTGCACCAGCAGGCCGCCGTCTTCCTGCGGGATGGCGTAGCTGATCTGGCCTTCCAGGTAGAACTGCTCCTGGCCGCCGAGGCGGAAGCTGCCCTGCATGCGGTGCGGTGCGCTGGCCAGCGCTGTTGCGGCGTCGCCCCGGGCCAGGCGCATCGGCGGCACCACGTACTGCGCTCGGGCATGGGCTTCCTGCGCGGTCAGCACCGGGGGCAGGGCGTCGATCTGCAGCACCTGCCTGGCCAGCGCCGCGGCGCGGCGGGCGGCGTCGCGGCTGGTGGCGATGACGGCGAAGACCGGCTGGCCGACATGACGCACGGTGCCGTCGGCCAGGATCGGGTCGTCATGGATGATCGGCCCGCAGTCGTTGGGGCCGGGGATGTCGGCGGCGGTGAACACGCCCACCACGCCGGGCTGGGCGCGCAGGGTGGCCAGGTCGATGGACAGCAGCGTGCCGTGGGCCACCGGGCTCAGGCCCAGCGCCGCATGCAGGGTGCCGGCCAGCTCGGGCAGATCGTCGATGTAGGGCGCGGCGCCGGCCACATGCAGGTGGGCCGATTCATGCGGGCGGCTGATGCCCACGCGCTGGCCCTGCTGCAGCTTCAGCTGCTCGCCGGCATCGGCGGCCAGGAAGGATTCGACGGGTTGGTTCATGCCACGCTCCACACGCTGAGCTGGTCCTCCGCCAGCGGTGCATCCGCCCGGGTGGCCAGCCACAACCGCTGCAGCAGGTTGCGTGCCGCCCGCTGGCGGTAGCCGGCGCTGGCGCGCTGGTCGCTCATCGGCGTGTAGTCGGCATCCAGCGCGGCCATGGCGGCCTGCACCGTCGGCAGCGTCCATGGCTGGCCGCGCACCGCCGCCTCGGCGCCAGCGGCGCGCTTGACGATGCCGGCCAGCCCGCCGAAGGCAAAGCGTGCATCCGCCACCACGCCGCCCTGCAGCCGCAGCCACAGCCCGGCGGAGAGACCCGAGATGTCGCAGTCGTAGCGCTTGCTCAGCTTGTCGACCCGCAGCAGTTCGTCCGGCCCCGGCAGCGGCACGGTGATGGCTTCGACGAATTCGCCCGGCTGCAGCTGGTTCTTCATGTAGTCGAGGTAGAAGTCCTGCAGCGGCATCGTGCGCTGCTGGGTGCCGTGGCGCAGCACGATGCTGGCGCCCAGCGCGATCAGCACCGGCGCGCTGTCGCCGATCGGTGAGCCGTTGGCCACGTTGCCGCCCATGGTGCCCGCCTCGCGCACCGGCAGCGAGGCGAAGCGCAGGCCCATCTCGCGTGTGGCCGGCCAGTGGGAGGCCAGCGCGGCCCAGGCCGCCTGCAGCGAGGCGCCGGCGCCGATGGTCAGCACGCCGTCGGCGGTGGTGATGGCCTTCAGTTCGGCCACCTCGCCCAGGTAAATCACCTCGCCCAGGTCGCGGAACTGCTTGTTCACCCACAGGCCGATGTCGGTGCTGCCTGCCAGCAGCCGGGCCTGCGGCCTGGCGGCACGCCATGCCGCCAGGTCGGCCAGCGTGCGGGGCGCATGGAAGGGCGTGGCGGCGGCGTAGTGCAGCGGCGGGTCGGCCTGCAGGCTGGCCAGCGCGGCAGCGGTGCCCGGGTGGCCCAGTGCCGGTGCGGGCTGCCGGAACATCTGCTCGCCGGCATCCAGGATCGGCCGGTAGCCGGTGCAGCGGCACAGGTTGCCCGACAGGTCATCGGCGATCTGCTGGCGGGTGGCGGGTGTCTCGCCATGCCGCGCGCGGCAGGCCGCCAGCGACATCACGAAGCCCGGCGTGCAGAAGCCGCACTGCGAGCCGTGGCAGGCCACCATGGCCTGTTGCGCCGGATGCTGCCCGCCCAGGTCTTCCACCGTCAGCAGCGCATGGCCGTCCAGCGTGGGCAGGAACTGGATGCAGCTGTTGATCGGCTTCCAGTCCACCTGGCCGCCTTCTTGCAAGCTGCCAACCAGCACGGTGCAGGCGCCA
Source organism: Pseudaquabacterium pictum (assembly GCF_005403045.1). GTDB lineage: Bacteria > Pseudomonadota > Gammaproteobacteria > Burkholderiales > Burkholderiaceae_C > Pseudaquabacterium > Pseudaquabacterium pictum. The sequence continues at coordinate 456,848 of NZ_BJCL01000002.1, read as the reverse complement.
CAGTCGCCCTCGTTGCAGCCTTCCTTGGTGCCGGTGCAGTGGGCGTGCTCGCGCAGCCAGCCCAGCACCGAGGTGGTGGACTCCACACCACTGACCGTGACGATGGCGCCGCGGTGCACGAAGCGGATGGGGCGGGCGGGGAAGTCGGCAGCTTGGGACATACCCGCAAGATAGCCGCTCGCACGGGGTGCGGTATACGGTGAAGTGAATAACCTCTATAAGATGCAAGGGATGACGTCCGGCGTGGCCTTCGACAAGATCGACCTTTCCCTCATCCGCGCCTTCCACACCGTGATCACCGAGCGCAGCGTGTCGCGTGCCGCCCTGCGGCTGTCCACCAGCCAGCCCGCCGTGTCGGGTCAGCTGAAGCGCCTGCGTGGGCTGATCGGCGATCCGCTGCTGGTGCGCGCCGGCGCCGGCATGGCGCCCACCGCGGTGGCGCTGTCGCTGCTGCCGGCGGCGGCCCAGGTGCTGCAGGGTGCGCAGCTGCTGTTCGGCGGCCTGGCGGCCACGCAGGCCTTTGCGCCGCAGGCGGCGGAACAGACCTTCCGCATCGCCGTCAGCGACTACCTCGATCCGCTGTTCCTGCCCGAGCTGGTGGCGCGGGTGCGGGCTCAGGCGCCCGGCGTCACGCTGGACCTGCTGCCACTGACCCGCGAGTACGACTACCGCGGCCAGCTGGCCCGCGGCGAGGTCGATCTGGTCATCGGCAACTGGCTCTCGCCGCCGGCCGAGCTGCACCTGGGCCGGCTGGTCAGCGACGAGCTGGTGTGTCTGGTGGCCAAGGACCACCCGGCCGTGCGCAGCCCGCGGCAGTGGACGGTGGAGCGCTACCTGGCCAGCGAGCACATCGCGCCCACGCCGCTGCATGCCGGCGGGGTGGGCGTGGTGGATGAACTGCTGCAGGCCCAGGGGCTGCAGCGCCGCATCGTGGTGCGCAGCCCGCACTTCGGGCTGGCGCCGGCGATGGTGGCGCGCTCACCCTTGGTGCTGACCACCGGCCGGCAGTTCTGCGCCCGCTACATCGGCACCCTGCCGGTGCGCATCGTGCGCTGCCCGGTGGACTTTCCGCCACTCACCTACTACCAGCTCTGGCATGACATGACCCATGCCTCTGCCGCCGTGCGCTGGCTGCGTGAACAGGTGCGGGACGTGGCCCGCAACCTGTTGGAGCTGAAGGCATGAAGACGGCCATCCTGGCGGACCTGCTGGACTTCACCGGCGACCCCGGCCTGGCCGACCGCGCCAGCCCCCATGTGCGCTGGCGCCCGGCGCACTGGCTGCTGATCGATGACGACGGCCGCATCGCCGCGGTGCAGGCCGAGGCGCCGGGTGACGACTGGCAGAAGATCGACCACAGCGGCCGCCTGCTGATGCCCGGCTTCATCGACACCCATGTGCACTGTCCGCAGGTGGACGTGATCGCCAGCTGGGGCACCGAGCTGCTCGACTGGCTGAACACCTACACCTTCCCGGCCGAGGCCCGCCATGCCGACCCGGCCGTGGCCCAGGTGGCGGCCGACTTGTTCACCGATGCGCTGCTGGCCCACGGCACGACGGCGGCAGTGGTCTTTCCCACGGTGCATGTGGCCAGCGTCGAGGCGCTGTTCACCGCTGCCAGCCAGCGCGGCATGCAGATGGTCGCCGGCAAGGTGCTGATGGACCGCCACGCGCCCGACAACCTGCGCGACGACGTGGCGGGCGCCGAGGTGGACTGCCGGGCGCTGATCGCGCGCTGGCATGGGCGCGGCCGCAATCGGTATGCGGTGACACCGCGCTTCGCCGCCACCAGCACGCCCGAACAGCTGGCCATGGCCGGCCGCCTGCTGGCCGACCACCCTGGCGTCTACATGCAGACCCACGTGGCCGAGAACCGGGCCGAGGTGGCGTGGATCGCCGAGCTGTTTCCGCAGGCCCGCAGCTACCTCGATGTCTACGCCCATCACGGGTTGCTGACCGAGCGGGCGGTGCTGGCCCACGGCATCTGGCTGGACGACACCGACCGCGCGCTGCTGCACGACAGCGGCGCGCAGATCGCGTTCTGCCCCTCGTCCAACCTGTTCCTCGGCAGCGGGCTGTTCGGCTGGCAGCAGGCGGTGGCGGCGGGGGTCCACGTCAGCATGGCCAGCGATGTGGGCGGGGGCACGTCATTGAGCATGCTGCGCACGCTGCTGGACGGCTACAAGGTGCAGGCCCTGGCCGGCAACCGCCTCACCGCCTGGGCGCTGCTGCATGCCGCCACCCGCGGCGCGGCGCAAGCGCTGCGGCTGGGCGGGCAGATCGGCACGCTGGACGTCGGCGCCATGGCCGACCTCTGCCTGTGGGACGTGGCCGTCGGTCCGGTGGCGCAGCGCCGCGACGCGCTGGCCCGCGAGTTGCATGAACGCCTGTTCGCCTGGGTGACACTGGGCGACGAGCGCAACCTGGCCGAGACCTGGGTGGCCGGCGTGCGGCGGTACCGCCGCGGTGCCGATCCACGCGCCTGACCCGAACCGACGTCCACCGCATGCTCCGACTCGAACTCTCCGGCATCAGCAAGCAGTACCCGGCCGTGCGCGCCAACGATGGTGTCAGCCTGCAGGTGGCGCCGGGCCAGATCCATGCCGTGCTGGGCGAGAACGGCGCCGGCAAGAGCACGCTGATGAAGATCATCTACGGCGCGGTGCGGCCCGACGAGGGCACGGTGCGCTGGAATGGTCAGCCAGTGCAGATCGCCAACCCGCAGCAGGCGCGGGCGCTGGGCATCTCGATGGTGTTCCAGCATTTCTCGCTGTTCGACACCCTGACGGCGGCCGAGAACGTCTGGCTGGGCCTGGACAAATCCTTCAAGCTGGCCGACGTGACCGAGCGCATCCGTGCCGTGTCCAAGGGCTACGGCCTGGACGTCGACCCGCTGCGCCCGGTGCACACGCTGAGCGTGGGCGAGCGCCAGCGCGTGGAGATCGTCCGCGCGCTGCTCACCAAGCCCCAGCTGCTGATCCTCGACGAGCCCACGTCGGTGCTGACGCCGCAGGCAGTGGACAAGCTCTTCGTCACCCTGCGCCAGCTGGCGGCCGAGGGCTGCAGCATCCTCTACATCAGCCACAAGCTCGACGAGATCCGCGCGCTGTGCCACCACTGCACCGTGCTGCGCGGCGGCAAGGTGACCGGCGAGGTCGACCCGACGCAGGAGACCAATGCCAGCCTGAGCAAGCTGATGATCGGCAGCGCCCCGCCCGAGCTGGCCCACCGGCCGGCCAAGCCCGGCGCGGTGGCGCTGGCGGTGCGCGGCCTGAGCCTGCCCAAGCTCAACCCCTTCGGCACCACGCTGGCCGACATCGCGCTGGAGGTGCGCGCCGGCGAGATCGTCGGCATCGCCGGTGTCTCGGGCAATGGCCAGCAGGAGCTGATGGCCGCGCTGTCGGGCGAAGACCCGCGGTCGCCGCCCGGTAGCGTGCAGCTGTTCGGGCAGGACATCGCTGCCCTGTCGCCGCGCCACCGCCGCCACCTGGGCCTGCACTTCGTGCCCGAGGAACGGCTGGGCCGCGGCGCGGTGCCGGTGATGAGCCTGGCCGACAACACCCTGCTCACCCGCACCGAGGCGGTGTCGAAGCGCGGCTGGATTCACACCGCCGCCGTGCGGGCGCTGGCCGAACGGCTGATCGGCGCCTACAACGTCAAGGCCGGCGGGCCGGGCGCGCCGGCCAAGAGCCTGTCGGGCGGCAACCTGCAGAAGTTCATCGTCGGCCGCGAGATCGATGCGGCGCCGAAGCTGCTGATCGTCAGCCAGCCCACCTGGGGCGTGGACGTGGGCGCGGCCGCGCAGATCCGCGGTGCGCTGCTGAAGCTGCGCGACGAAGGCTGTGCCGTGCTGGTGGTCAGCGAGGAGCTGGACGAGCTGTTCGAGATCAGCGACCGGCTGCAGGTCATCGCTGCCGGCCGGCTGTCGCCCAGTGTGGCGGTGGCCGATGCCAGCGTGCCGATGGTCGGCGAGTGGATGTCGGGCCTGTGGCCGGGGCGCGGTGCGCCAGCGGCCTCTGCCGCGATCGGACTGCAGGGGGTGGCCCATGCTGCGGCTTGAGCCCCGTCCCGCGCCGTCGCGGCTGTTCGCCTGGGCGTCGCCTGTGATTTCCCTGGCCATCACCATCGTGGTGGCCACCATCCTGTTCAGCGCGCTGGGCAAGGATCCGGTCAAGAGCCTGTCGGTCTTCCTGCTCGAGCCGTTCAACGGCCTGCGCTCCCTCACCGAGCTGGGCCTGAAGGCCACGCCGCTGATCCTGTGCAGCCTGGGCCTGGCGCTGTGTTTCCGCAGCAACGTGTGGAACATCGGCGCCGAGGGCCAGTTCCTGGTCGGCGGCATCGCCGCCGGCGGCCTGGCGCTGTGGATCACCGAGGGCCAGATCGGCATGAACCGCTGGGCCTTCGTGCCGCTGGCGGTGATCGCCGGTGCGCTGGGTGGGGCGCTGTGGGCGGCCATCGTGGCGCTGCTGCGCGACCGCTTCAATGCCAACGAGATCCTGGTCAGCCTGATGCTGGTCTACGTGGCCAACCTGCTGCTCAGCTGGCTGGTGTTCGGGCCCTGGAAGGACCCGAAGGGCTTCAACTTTCCGCAGAGCATGTCCTTTGCCGACGGTGCCGCCATGCCGCGCATCCTGACCGGCATGCGGCTGCACTGGGGCTTTGTGCTGGCGCTGCTGGCGGCAGTGGGCATGTGGCTGTTCATGTCGCGCATCTACCTGGGCTGGCAGATGCAGGTGGGCGGGCTGGCGCCGGCGGCGGCGCGCTACGCCGGCTTCTCCACCCGCCGGGCGCTGTGGACAGCGCTGCTGACATCGGGCGCGCTGGCCGGCGTGGCCGGCGCCTTCGAGGTCACCGGCCCGATGGGCCAGCTGACGCCGTATGTCTCCAACAACTACGGCTTCACCGCCATCATCGTGGCCTTCGTCGGTCGGCTGCACCCGCTGGGCTGCGTGTTCGGCAGCCTGCTGCTGTCCACCTTCCTGATCGGCGGTGAGCTGGCGCAGAGCCGGGTCGGCCTGCCGTCGGCGCTGTCGGGCGTGTTCCAGGGGGTGCTGCTGTTCTCGCTGCTGGCCTGCGACACGCTGATCCACTACCGGCTGCGCTGGGCCTCGGGCACCACGCGCACTGCAGGAGCGTCTGCATGAACGAGACCGCACTGCTGATTGCCGCGATGCTGGCCGCCGGCACGCCGCTGGCCATCGCCGGCCTGGGCCTGCTGATCAACGAGAAGGCCGGCGTGCTGAACCTGGGCGCCGAGGGCATGCTGCTGATGGGTGCGGTCAGCGGCTTTGCGGTGGCCTTCCACGCCGGCAGCACCACGCTGGCGCTGCTGGGCGGCGCAGCGGCGGCGGCGCTGCTGGCCGTGGTGTTCGGCTGGCTGGTCATCTGGATCAATGCCAACCAGTACGCCACCGGCCTGGCGGTCAGCCTGTTCGGCGGTGGCTTCTCGGCCTTCGTCGGCGTGCGCTATGTCGGCCAGAAGCTGGGCGAGCCCGTCAACCATGCCATCCCGTTCCTGGCCGACATCCCGTTCATCGGCCCGGCGCTGTTCCGCCACCATCCGATGGTCTACCTCACCCTGTTGGCGGTGGTGGCGCTGGCCTGGTTCTTCGACCGCACGCGTGCCGGGCTGGTGATCCGCGCGGTGGGTGAATCGCCCGAGTCGGCCCATGCGCTGGGCTACAAGGTGCGCTGGCTGCGGCTGGGCGCCGTGGCCTGCGGCGGCGCGCTGTGCGGCGTGGCCGGTGCCTACCTGTCCACCGTCTACACCCCGCTGTGGGTGGAGGGCATGGTGGCCGGCCGCGGCTGGATCGCGCTGGCGCTGACCGTGTTCGCCACCTGGCGGCCGCTGCGCATCCTGGCCGGTGCCTACCTGTTCGGTGGTGTCACCATGCTGCAATTGCACCTGCAGGGCCTGGGGGTGCAGATTCCCAGCCAGTTCCTCAGCATGCTGCCCTATGTCGCCACCATCCTGGTGCTGGTGCTGATCTCGCGCAACCCGCTGTGGCTGCGTGCGAACATGCCGGCCTCGCTGGGCAAGCCCTTCTTCCCGGGTGGCTGAATGCCCGCCGCCTGATGTTCCCGCTCGCCAACCCATTGTTCAACCAGGAGTCGAGATGACCGACCAATCCAAGCGCCGGCTGATGCAGCTGGCTGCCCTGTCCACCCTGAGCGTGGCCGCGCTGATGGCCGGCTGCGGCAAGAAGGAAGAGCCGCCCGCGCCGGCCGCCGCCGCACCCGCGTCGGCCCCGCCGCCCAAGCCCGAGCCGCTGAAGATCGGCTTCATCTACGTCGGCCCGGTGGGCGACGCCGGCTGGACGTTTGCGCACGACAACGGCCGCAAGGCCATCGAGGCCAAGTTCGGCGACAAGATCAAGACCACCTTCGTCGAGAAGGTGCCCGAGGGCCCGGACGCCGAGCGGGTGATCCGCGACCTGGTGGCCCAGGGCAACAAGCTGATCTTCGCCACCAGCTTCGGCTACGGGGATGCGATGGAGAAGGTGGCCAAGGACCACCCCGACGTCAAGTTTGAGCACGCCACCGGCTTCAAGACCGCGCCCAACCTGGCGGTGTACGAGGCACGCTTCTACGAAGACGCCTACATGGCCGGCATCGTGGCCGGCGGCATGACCAAGTCCAACACCCTGGGCTTCGTCGGCAGCTTCCCCATCCCCGAGGTGATGCGCAACCTCAACGCCTACCTGCTGGGCGCGCAGAGCGTGAACCCCAAGGCCAAGCTCAAGGTGGTGTGGGTCAACACCTGGTTTGATCCGCCGAAGGAGAGCGAGGCCGCCACCACGCTGATGAACGGTGGCGCCGACGTGCTGCTGCAGAACACCGACTCCACCGCGGTGCTGCAGGCCGCCGAGAAGGCTGGCAAGTTTGCCTTCGGCTGGGACAGCGACATGAGCGCGGCCGCGCCCAAGGCGCACCTGGGCTCGGCGGTGCTGAACTGGGGCGTGTACTACGAGAAGGTCGTCAACGACGTGCTCGAGAACAAGTGGGCCACCGGCGTGACCAAGTGGGGCACCAAGGAGGGCATGAACGACTTCATCAAGACGCCCGACACCGTGCCCGAGCCCATCCGCGCCAAGGTCGACGCCGTCAAGGCCGGCCTGAAGGATGGCAGCTTCGCCGTCTTCAAGGGCCCGCTGGTCGACAACACCGGCAAGGAAGTGCTGGCCAAGGACGTGGTCGGCGACGACGCCTGGAAGGGCGGCGTCAACTTCTTCCTGAAGGGCGTGGAAGGCAAGCCGCCGGCGGGCAAGTGATGGCCGTGCCGGTTGAACACCGGCACTGGCATCCGGTGGCCTTGGCCACCGCCGTTGGCACGGCGCCGCTGGCGGTGCAGCTGCTGGACCAGGCGCTGGTGCTGTGGCGTGACGCAGCCGGCGCCGTGCAGGCCTGGGCTGACCGCTGCCCGCACCGCGGCGCAGCGCTCAGCCTGGGCTGCGTGCGCGGTGGTCAGCTGGAGTGCCCGTACCACGGCTGGCGCTTTGCCGGCAGCGGCCAGGTGGTGGTGGTGCCGGCCCTGCCGGACTTCACCCCACCGGCCAGCCACCGCGCCACCGTCTTCAGTTGCACCGAGCGCCACGGCCTGGTGTGGGTGCGGCTGGCCGATGATGGCGAGGCCCAGCCGCCAGCCTTCGCCGCCGAAGACGAGCCCCGCCTGCGCAAGGTCACCTGCGGCCCGTACGACGTGGCCACCAGCGCGCCGCGCATCGTCGAGAACTTCCTCGACATGGCGCACTTCGGCACGGTGCATGAAGACTGGCTGGGCGACCGCGACCACATGGCCGTGCCGCCCTACCAGGTGCAGGCCACGCCCACCGGCTTCCTCGCCACCCAGTGTCTGGCCTGGCAGCCCAAGAGCAGCCTGCATGCCCAGACCGGCGCCATGGTCGAGTACACCTACGAGGTCAACGCGCCCTACACCGCGGTGCTGACCAAGGTGCCTGACCCCGCCACCGTCGCCTTGGCCGACTTCCGCGAATCGATCGCGCTGTTCGTCTGCCCCGTCACGCCCGAGAGCAGCCGCGTCTGGTTCCGCCTGGCGATGAACGACTTCGAATCGCCTGACAGCAGCCTGCAGGCCTTCCAGTACACCATCTTCACCCAGGACCAGCCGGTGCTGGAATCCCAGCGCCCCAGGCGCCTGCCGATCAGCGACAGTGCGCCGGTGCAGGAACTGCACTGTGCCGCCGACCGCAGTGCCACCGCCTACCGGCGCCACCTGCGCGCCCTGGGCATCACCCACGGCGTGTGCTGACCCCACGCGCAACCACCATGCCCCAGCCCACCCTGCCTGCCCATCTGCCCGCCACCCTGCCGCGTGAGCGTTTGCGCGCCCTGCTGCAGGCCGCGCCCAAGGCCGAGCTGCACATCCACATCGAGGGCTCGCTGGAGCCCGAGCTGATCTTCCAGCTGGCGCAGCGCAACGGCGTGGCCCTGGCCCATCCCAGTGTGGACGCGCTGCGCGCGGCCTATGCCTTCACCGACCTGCAGAGCTTCCTGGACATCTACTACGCCGGTGCCAGCGTGCTGCTGCAGGAGGCGGATTTCTTCGACATGGCCTGGGCCTACTTCCTGCGCGCCCAGGCCGACAACGTCGTCCATGCCGAGCTGTTCTTCGACCCGCAGACCCACACCGAGCGCGGCGTGGACATCGGCGTGGTGATCGCCGGCCTGCACCGCGCCTGCCAGCAGGCACAAGCCCAGCTGGGCATCAGCGCCAGCCTGATCCTGTGCTTCCTGCGCCATTTGGATGAAGCCAGCGCCATCGCCACGCTGAATGCCGCCATGCCGTACCGGGACCAATTCATCGGCGTCGGCCTGGACAGCAGCGAGCGCGGCCACCCGCCGGAGAAGTTCGCCCGTGTCTTCGCCCAGGCCAAGGCGGCCGGCCTGCGCCTGGTGGCCCATGCGGGTGAAGAGGGCCCGCCGGCCTACATCGAGAGCGCGCTGGATGTGCTGCAGGTCGAACGCATCGACCACGGCGTGCGCTGCACCGACAGCCCGGCCCTGGTGCAGCGCCTGGCGGCCAGCCGCATGCCGCTGACCGTCTGTCCGCTGTCCAACGTCAAGCTGTGCGTCCATCCCACCATGGCCGACCACAACCTGCCGGCGCTGCTGGCGGCCGGCCTGTGCGCGATGGTCAACAGCGACGACCCGGCCTACTTCGGCGGCTACCTCAACACCAACCTGCTGGCCACCTTCGACGCGCTGCCCCAGCTGGGCGTGGCCGAGGCCTGGGCCCTGCTGCACAACAGCTTCACCGCCAGCTTTGCCACGAAGGCCCAGCAGGCGGCGTGGGTGGCGCAGCTCGACGCCGCCTTCGCGGCGGCCTGAGCACCGGCCCGCGCCGGCCTACCGGCGTTCTCCCGTTGGCAGGCCGGCCCGGCTTGACCACAATCAGCCGCCATGGTCGCCACGTTGTCTGCCGGTCCCGGCTTCGCCCTCACCAAGATCCAGCCGCCGCGGTCACGTGCCCGGCTCATGGCCCGACCGGCGCTGGAGCAGCGCCTGGCCCAGGCCCTGGCCAGCGTGCCGCTGGTGCTGGTCAGCGCGCCGGCCGGCTTTGGCAAGACGGCGGCGCTGACCCGCCAGCTGGCCCAGCTGCCGGCCGGCACCGCGGTGGCCTGGGTGGCTGCCGACGAGGACGACGACCTCGGCCGCCTGGCCGCCTGCCTGGTGGCGGCGCTGGAGCCGCTCGACCTGCCCTGGCGCACCTCGCCCGAGGCCCTGGTGGCGATGCAGGACGGCCAGCGCGCCGCCTGGTCGGTGCTGGCCACCGAGCTGCTGAACGCGCTGGCCGCCACCGAGGTGCCACGCGGCCTGATCGTGCTGGACGATGCCCACCGCCTGGCCGATCCGGCCATCTTCCAGTGGCTGGATGCGTTGCTGCAGCACCTGCCGGCGCACTGGGGCCTGCTGGTGGCCGGCCGCACCGATCCGCCACTGGCCCTGCCGCGGCTGCGTGCCCGCGGCGAGCTGGCCGAGTTCCGCCAGGATGACCTGCGCTTCTCCGGTGACGAGGTGGCGGCGCTGGTGCAGCAGCGTGCCGATGCCGGCGCGCCCGCGCCCACCACCGCCCAGGCCGCCGCGCTGCTCGACCGCACCCAGGGCTGGCCGGCCGGCCTGAACCTGGCGCTGGCCCATGCCGGTCGAGGCAGCGGTGCCGCCGGCAACCTGCATGAGCGCCATGTCTTCGACTACCTCACCACCGAGGTGCTGGACAACCTGGCGCCGGCGCTGCGCGATTTCCTGCTGTGCTGCGCGGTGCTGCCCGAGCTGGACGTGGCCCGCTGTGCCACCGTGGCCGGCTGCAGCCCGCCGCAGGCGGCGCTGCTGCTGGAGGAGATCGAGCGCCAGGGCCTGTTCGTCTCGGTGCGCGGCGAGGCCGGCGAGTGGGGGGCGGCGGTGCTGTGCCTGCACGACCTGTTCCGCGACTGCCTGCTGCAGCGCCTGGCCAGCGAGCGCCCGGCTGAGCTGCCCCGCCTGCTGCGCCTGGCCGCCGACACCGAGCCCGACCTGGTGCGCCGTGTCGGCTACCTGGCCCGGGCCGGCGCCTGGGCCGAGGCCGAGTCGGTGCTGTGCAGCCAGGGCCCGGCGCTGCTGGCGCGTGGCCAGGTCGGACCGCTGCTCAAGCTGATCGACCAGCTGCCGGCGGCGCAGCGCAGCCAGTCGGCGCCGCTGCTGCACCTGCGCGGGTTCTGCGCCTGGGCGCACTGGGACATCCTGACCATGGTGCAGAGCCTGGGCCGCGCGGCCGAGGCCTACCAGCGCGACGGCCACAGCGTGGGTGCGCAGCGGGCCCAGGCGCTGCAGGTGCTGGGCCTGTCGGCTGGCGGCCGTGTGCCCGACGCCGAGGCCCTGCTGGCCCGGCTGCAGCAGCAGCCGCTGGAGCCGCAGGCCGAGATCACCGCCTGGCAGGCGCGTTGCTGGCATGCGCTGGCCGGCTCGCGCATGGACGACATCGCCGCGCCGCTGGCGCGCATGCTCGACCTGCTGGAGCGTTTCGACGACCCGGCGCTGTGGCTGCCGGCGGTGCCGCTGACCTCGTTCATCGGCCTGCGCGGCACCGCGCCGCTGGTGCAGCGCTACATCGACGGTGCGCTGCGCCGCACGCCCGACGAGACGGTGTCGACGGTGCGGGTGCTGTCGCAGACCCTGCAGGCTGGCCTGTGGCTGTGGCAGGGCCGGGTGGAGGCGGCCGAGACCCTGCTGGCCCAGGTCGACACCGACCGCCGCTGGCTCAACCGCCCGCCCAACCTCAACGGTTACTTCCACTTGTTCCAGGGCCTGCTGCAGGCGGTGCGTGGCCGCCATGGGCCCGCGCTGGCGGCCACCCAGGCCCGGCTGGACGGTCTGGACGACGACCGCACCAGCGGCCGGCGCGAGACCTGGCTGAGCCACTTCCTCTATGCCCAGCTGCGCCTGGCGCTGATGCTGGACGACAGCGCGATGGTGCGGCAGATGGCCGCCCAGCTGGCCCAGCGCCTGCGGCCGGAGGAGGAGCCGTTCTTCGTGCGTGAGCGCCTGCCGTTGCCCGGCCACCTGGCGGCCCTGGACGGCCGCTGGGCCGACGCCGCCCGCGCCTACGCCCATGCGCTGGACGATCCGCTGGGCATCGACCTGTATGGCCAGCTGCAGGAGACCCGGCTGCGCGCCGCCCATGCCTGGTGCCAGGCCGGCGAGCCGGCGGCCGCCGCGCAGGTGCTCGGGGCGGTGTTCCAGGCCGTGGCCGCCAGTGGCGAGCCCGGCCCGGTGCTGTTCGCCGGCCCGCGGGTGCTGGGCGTGCTGGCCGATGCCCGCTGGGCCGGCCGGTTGACCGAGGACGCGGTGCTGCAGCTGCGGCAGTGGGCAGACCGCGCACAGGCCCTGCGGGTGGAGGCGCCAGCGGCCGACGCCGCGCCCGCGGCGCAGGCGGCACCAGCCGGCCAGGCGCTGGCCGCGCTGAGCCCGCGCGAGGCCGAGGTGCTGGCCCGCATCGCCGCCGGCGACAGCAACAAGCTGATCGCCCGCCGCTTCGACCTGAGCCCGCACACGGTGAAGCGCCACGTCGCCAACATCCTGGACAAGCTGGGCCTGGACTCACGCGGCCAGGCAGCGGCCCGCTACCGCGTCGGCTAGGTCAGGCCGGCGGCGCCGGCAGTCTTGCTCAGGCCGGCGGTGCCGGCCACAGCGCCGCGGCCTGCCCGCGGGTCTGCACCGCCAGCTTGTCCAGGATGTTGGCCACATGCCGCTTCACGGTGTGCGGGCTCAGGTCCAGCTGGCGGGCGATCAACTTGTTGCTGGCACCCGCGGCCAGGCAGGCCAGCACCTCGCGCTCGCGCTCGCTGAGCGCGGCCAGCGCGGCGTCGGTGTCCGCCGTGCGGTGCACCACCGCCACCGCGGGCGCCGTGGGCGCGGGGTCGGCGGCGGCCTCGCCGGGTGGTGGCATCCGCTGCGCCAGCCGGGCCAGCAGGGCCACGCCGTCGGCGGGCAGCTGGCCGGCCCAATCTGCGCCGGCCAGGGCAGCCAGCACCGGCTGGCCGGCCAGCATCGCGCCGCCCACGTCGCCGCCGGCCAGCGCGGCCTGCAGCCAGGGTGCCAGCGTGGCTGCCGCCTGCGCGGTGTGGCCGCGCTGCAGCTGCACGGCGGCCCGCATCACCCGGGCCTGGGCCGCCGGAAAGAAGCAGGACCGCTCCACGCCGGTGTCCAGCGCCGCCAGGTCGGCCTCGGCCCGGGCCAGGTCGCCATCGCGCCACGCCACCATCGCGCCAGCGAAGCGGCGGCTGTCGGGCGCCGCGGCCCATTCGTTGCGGTTGCCGGTGCGTGCCAGCTGGGCCTGCAGCCGGTGCAGCAGGGCATCGTCGCCCAGCAGCCAGGCGGCGCGCACGAAGGTGAACAGTTCCTCGTACTCATGCGTCAGCCGGTTGCTGCGCAGCGAGCGGTCTTCCAGGTCATGCTTGTTCGCCTGGGCGGCGGCCAGCGCCGCGGTCCGCTGGCCGCGCGCCGCGTCGATCAGGCTGTGCGCCATCCAGCTCTCGGTCATCACGCTGCGCGGATGGCCCAGCCACTGGCAGTCCTGGTCGGCGCGGGCCAGCCAGGTGGCGGCGGTGTCCAGGTCGCCGGCGGCCACGGCCAGCCAGGTGCGGATGTGGAAGGCGCCGGCGCGCAGCTGGCCGGGTGCGTCACCGCTGCGCAGCTGGGCCGCGTCGGCAAAGCGCTGCAGCAGCGGCCGCACGCCGGGCAGGCCGGTCAGCAGGCTGAGGAAGAAGCAGCGCTCCCAGGCCTGCAGGTCATCGCAGCGCTCCAGTGCGTCGAGCATCGCCGCCAGGTGCGGTGCCACGTCGTGGGCGCGTTGCTGGGCATAGGCGCCCCAGGCGCTGCAGAAGCCGACGAAGGCCCGGGTGGCCGGGTCCATCACGGCCGTGTCCAGGCCATCCAGCGTGCGCACCGCGCCGGCCAGGTCGCCGGTGTTCTGCCGCGCCAGGCAGGCATAGGCGCGCGGCAGCAGGGCCTGGGGCTGCAGGCCGGCGCGGTCCAGGCCGTCGGCGGCGGCGGTCATGGTGGCGGCCATGCCGTCGAAATCGAAGCGCGAGAAGGCGATCACGCCCTCCAGCATCCCCAGGCCCGGCCGGCGCGCACGCTCGGCGGCCGGGAGCAGGGCCAGCAGGCGCTCGGCATCCGGGCTGCCGCCGGCATGCACCAGGGCCGGCCCGCGCTCGGCCAGCAGGTCGGCGGCGCGGTCCCAGTCGCCCGCGCGGGCCAGGTAGCCCACCGCCCGCACCAGGTCGCCTTCATGGTCGGCGGCGCGGCGCAGCAGGTGGGGCAGCTCGCCGGGGTGGTCGCGCTGCAGCCGGCTTTCGAGGAAATCGCGGAACAGGTCGTGCAGCCGCAGCGTGGGCTCGTCGGCGTCCAGCGTGGCCACGAACAGGCCGCGCCGCTCCACCTCGTCGAGCAGGCGGGCGGTGTCGGGCAGGCGGCTGACATGGGCGCAGCGCGCGGCCGTCAGCTCGGGCAGCACCGCGCAACGCAGCAGGAACTGGCGCAGGTCGGCCGGCATGTCGTCCAGCACCTCGGTGGCCAGGAAGTCGAACAGGTGTCGCAGGGCCGGCGGACCGCCGCTGCGCTGGCTGTGGCCAGCGTGCAGGGCCTGGGCCGACAGGCTCAGCCGCAGTCCGGCAGCCCAGCCATCGGTCTGCTGCAGCAGGGCCTGGGTGGGCGTGGCGGCCTGGTCCAGGCCCAGGCTCTGCACCAGGGCCTCGGCTTCGCCGGCCGAGAAGCGCAGGTCGGCCTGGCGGAATTCGGCCAGCTCGCCGCTGGCCCGCCAGCGCGCCAGTGTCAGCGGCGGATCCACCCGGCTGGCGATGGCCAGGCCCCAGTGGCCAGGCAGGCGCTCGATCAGCATCTGCAGCAGCTGGAAGACCTGCGGGTCGGTGATGCGGTGGGCATCGTCGATGACCACCAGGCCGCGGGCCGCGCCGGCGCCTTCCAGCGCGTTGACCACCTCGTGGGCCACCGCGCGCAGGCCGCGCTGGGCCAGGGCCAGCGTGCCCAGCGCCTCGGGCGCCACCCGCCAGGGCAGGCCCAGCGGCGCCAGGGCGGTGGTCAGGCAGACCAGGAAGCGCTGCAGCTGGTCGTCGGCATCGGCCGACACCCAGGCCAGCGCGGTGCCCGGCGGCAGCAGGCGGATCTGGCGGGTCAGCGCTGCGGTCTTGCCGCAGCCGGCCGGCGCCACCAGCAGCGTCAGCGGGTGCTGCTGCAGCGCGGTGTCCAGCGCCTGCTCCAGCGCCGGCCGCGCCACCAGGCTGGTGCGCAACCGCGGCGGCTGGATCTTGGCCAGCGCAAACGACGACGGCGGCTCCAGCGATGCGGACATGGCGGGATTCTGCAGCAGGGCCAGCGCACCATGGCCCGGGCCATGGCCCGTCGTGGCCCGGGCGGCTGGCTCCTTCGGCCGATGTGGCGCAGGCGGCGTCTCAGCACACTGCCTGGCACCACAACCACCGATCCACCGGAGACCCACCATGACCACCGACACCTTGTTCGCCACCGAGACCCGCACCCCGGCCAGCCCCGCCGCACGCGCCGCCGCGCCGGCCGCCGCCGTTGCACAACGCCTGGACTTCTACGCGCCCATCCACAAGGCCCTGCGCAGCTGCATGCTCGACACCCTGCTGCGCTGCGGCCGGCTGGACGTGCAGGACAGCGCCGAGATGCAGGCCACGCTGGGCCGGCTGGACGGCCTGCTGCGCTTCTGCAGCCGGCACCTGCAGCATGAGAACGACTTCGTGCACCCGGCGCTGGAGGCCCGCCGCACCGGTGCCTCCTGGCGCATCGCCGGGGAGCATGTGGAGCACCAGCACCACATCGCCGCGCTGGGCGATCTGGCGGCGCAGCTGCGCGCCGCCGGTGCCGACAGCCGCCCCGCGCTGGCGCTGCGGCTGTACCGCCAGCTGGCGCTGTTCGTGGCCGACAACTTCCAGCACATGCATGTGGAGGAGACGGCCCACAACCAGGCGCTGTGGGCCACCCACACCGACGGCGAACTGACGGCCCTGCACGACCGGCTGCTGGCCAGCATCCCGCCCGCGGACATGCTGGACGACCTGCGCTGGATGGTGCCGGCGCTGACGCCGCAGGAGCGCGCCGGTCTGCTCAACGAGATCCGCCAGACCATGCCGCCCGAGCCGTTCGCCAACCTGGTCGATCAGCTGCGCCCGCACCTGGACCACGCCGCCTGGGCCAAGCTGGCCCCGGCCATCGGCCTGCCGCAGCAGCCCGGCCTGGTCTGCTTCGCCTGATTGCACTTGACAGGGGGACTTCCATGAAACGCTGGATCCAGATCAGCCTGCTGGCCGCCACCGCGCTGGCCACCCTGGGCGCGGCCGGCCTGGCCACCGGCGCCTGGCTGGGCGACCGCAAGGCCGCCCGCCGGATCGACGTGGCCGTGGCGCCGCTGGCCGTGCCCGCCGATGCCACCGCGCTGGCGCGTGGCCGCTACCTGTTCGCCAGCCGGGGCTGCACCGAATGCCATGGCGACAACGGCGCCGGCCGCCGCTTCATCGACGACCCCGGTGGCCTGGTGGTGAAGGCGCCCAACATCAGCCCCGGCCCGGGCAGCGTGGTGGCCGGCTACACCCCGGCCGACTGGGCGCGCGCACTGCGCCACGGCGTCAAGCCCGACGGCCGGCCGCTGTTCATCATGCCCAGCGAGGACTACGCCGGCTGGAGTGACAGCGACCTGGGCGCCCTGGTGGCCTATCTGCGGCAGATGCCGCCGGCCGCCGGCACCGGCATGGAGGCCCGGGTGCCGATGCTGGTGAAGACGCTGTACGCGGCCGGCGTGATCCGCGACGCGGCCGAGAAGATCGACCACCAGGCGCCGCGGCCGGCGCTGGCACCGGCGCCCGGATCGGCCGCGCACGGCGCCTACGTGGCCGGCATGTGCGTGGGCTGCCATGGGGCACAGCTGGCCGGCGGCCGCATCCCGGGCGCCCCGCCCAGCTGGCCCGCCGCGTCCAACCTGACGCCCGGCGCCGGTGGCGTGATGGCCCGCTATGCCGATGCGGGCCAGTTCATGGCCATGCTGCGCACCGGCCACCGGCCCGACGGCAGCGCGGTGAGCCCGGTGATGCCGTTCGCCGCGCTGCGGGCCATCGACGATGCCGACGCCGTGGCGCTGTACCAGCACCTGCGGCGCCTGCCGCCGGTGGACGCCGGCGGCTGAGCCACCGTCAGCCCCGGTGCAGCACGGCCTGCACCACCTGGGCCAGCCGGTCCAGATCGACCGGCTTGGTGAGGTAATCGGCAAACCCGGCCTGGCGGCCGCGCTCCACCGACGCCGGCAGCGCATCGGCACTGACGGCCACCGCCGGCACGCCGCGGGTGCGCGGGTCGGCGCGCAGGCGCTGCAGCAGGGTGAAGCCGTCCATGCCGGGCAGCTGGATGTCCAGCAGCACCAGCTGCGGCGGGTCGGCGGTGGCCATCGCCAGGCCGTCCAGCGGCTGGCTGGCGGTGCGCAGTTCCAGCCCGGGCAGGCGCTCGAACATGGTCTCCATCAGCAGCAGGTTGACCGGGTTGTCCTCGATGTAGAGCACCACCGGCCGCTGGCCAGTGGACTGGGCGCTGCCGCCCGTCGCCAGTGTCGCAGCCGGGCCGGCGGGCATGGCCATGCCCAGGTCAGCGGCAGCACCACTGGCCGGCGGCAGCTGCAGCCAGAAGGTGCTGCCGGCACCGGGCGCGCTGCGCACGCCGATCTCGCCGCCCATGGCCCGCACCAGGCCGCGGCTGAGCGCCAGTCCCAGACCGGTGCCTTCCACCGGCGTGGCATTCGCGTCCAGCCGCTCGAAGGCGCTGAACAGCCGGGCCTGCTGGTCGGCGTCCAGGCCCGGGCCAGTGTCCTGCACGCTGATGCGCCAGCCACCGCTGCCGGAGCCGCCGCCGTCCACCGCCAGCGCCTGGCAGTGCAGCTGAACCCGGCCCTGCGGCCGGTTGTACTTGATGGCGTTGCCCAGCAGGTTCAGCAGCACCTGCTTCAGGCGCACCGGGTCGGCCTGCACCGCGGCGCCGTCCGCCAGGCCCTCGGGCGCGGCGGGCAGGGCGATGCCATTGGCCCGGGCCAGCGGCTGCAGCAGGGCCAGCGCCTCGCCCAGCACCGGCGCCAGCGGCACCGGCTGCAGCTGGATCGTCAGGCTGCCCGATTCGACCACCGCCAGGTCCAGCACCTCGTTGATCAGCTTCAGCAGGTGTTCCGCACCGTGCAGGATCTCGGCCATCTGCTGCTGCTGCTGCGGCGCCAGCGGGTGCACCGTGTCGGTGGCCAGCAGCTGGCCGAAGCCGAGGATGGCATTCAGCGGCGTGCGCAGCTCATGCGACATGCTCGACAGGAACTGGCTCTTGGCGCGGTTGGCGCGCTCGGCCTCGTCGCGGGCAGCCACCATCGCCGCCTCGGCGGCCTTGCGGGCGCTGATGTCGATGGCGAAGGCGAACACCTGGCGCCGGCCGGTGGCGGCGTCCACGCTGACCGCATGGGTGACCTGCAGGAACACCGGCGGCCGCTGGGCGGTGGCGGCGTATGCGCTCTCGCTGTTGACCGGCACGCCGGGCTGCAGCGTCGCGACCAGCGCCCGCAGCCGGGCCGCGCGCTCCGCGCCCAGCACGTCGTCCATCAGCCGGCCCACGATGTCGGCCGGCTGCCGGCCGACCAGTTCGGCGAAGCGCTGGTTGACGTAGGTGTAGCGGAAGTCCTGGTCGGCGACGACGATGAAGCCGGGGAAGGCGTCGAGCAGGCTGCGCTGCTCGCGCTCGCGCGCCGCCAGGGCGCGCAAGGCGGTGATGTAGGCCGTCACATCGGCAAAGGTGCGCACCCTGCCACCGGTCGGCAGGTGGCGGGTGCGCACCTCCAGCAGTTGCCCGGCGCGCGTGCTGCGCACGTACAGGTCGGGCATGTCGTCCGGGTTGTCCGGCACGGCCAGGGGGCTGCCGTGGGCGTCCATCAACTCCAGCGCCTGGGCGACATCGCCGCGCGCGGCCTGGAAGCGGCGCAGGCTGTTCAGCGTGGTCCGCGGGTGGAACTCGCTGGCCGGCAGGTCCAGCAACTCCAGCAGGCGCTGGTTGTGCGCCAGCAGCCGGCCCTGGCCGTCGTAGTGCACGATGCCCTGGCTGATGCTAGCCAGCGTGGCCTCCAGGGCCTGGCTCTTCTGGAGCAGCGCTTCGCTGGTCTCGCGCAGCTGGCGCTCGGCGCGCTTGCGTTCGCTGATGTCGGTCCACAGGCCCACCGAGCCGACGCGCCGGCCGTCGGCATCGACGATGGGCGTGGCCTGGTTGAAGCAGTCGATGAGGCTGCCGTCGGGCCGGCGCAGCGCGATCTCGTAGCCGCCGCCGCTGCCGCCGGCGCGCCGGGCCAGTTCACGCTCGAAGATGGCGCGGTTGTCGCTGTCGACGAAATCGAAGATGCTGCGGCCCAGCAGCGCACCGCGCGGCTGGCCCAGGATCTGGCACATCGCCGGGTTGGCGTCGACGGTGCGGGCCTGGTTGTCGATGAACCAGAAGCCCTCGCTGGTGGTCTCCACCAGCACCCGCAGCAGGTGGTGCTGCCGGGCGTCGGCGCTGCGCAGGGCCACGTTCTCGCACACCAGGCGGTAGGCGCGGCGGCCGGTCAGCGCAAAGAAGCCCAGCGCCAGCAGCACCGCCAGGCCCATGACCGGTGGCACGCCCTGGTCGTTGAACAGCAGCCGGCCTGCCAGCGCCACCATGGTGGGCACGCCGAACAGCAGCGCGGCCGTGATGTCGTAGGCGTTGAGGATGAAGTTGCTGGCGCAGATGCCGGCCAGCATCATCACCAGCAGGGCCAGGTACAGCGGGTCGCCGCTGGTCATGGGCAGCAGGCTGGCGGCAGCCCACACCAGGCCGTGGCCGAGGAAGTTGGCGCGGAAGCGCCGCAGCCAGCGGGGCTCAACCGTGGCTGGCGGGCCGGCACGGACCATCGCACGCCACAGTGCCCAGCGCCAGGCCAGCACGCCCACCAGACTGGCCAGCCAGCCCAGCAGCAGGCCGTGCGGAATGGCCGGCCAGAGCATCGCGGTCAACAGCAGGGCCAGCACCAGTGCGCCGGCGCTGGCCCAGGGCACGTTGGCGCCATGCATGGTCAACTGCTGCGCCTGCAGCTGCTGCGCGGTGGCCGCCGCATCCGGCGGGCCGGTGGTGTCGAACGCGGCGGCGAAGGCGGATTGCATGGGCGGCTGCGGCGGGGCAGGGGGGCTCAGCGCAGCCGCACCCAGCGCAGCTCGACCGTGTCGCTGGGCCAGGGCGTGGCCTGCACCCGGCTGGCCATGGCCCAGTTCAGCTTGCGGCGGTACAGCGGCAGCAGCGGCAGGTCGTCATGGATCAGCCGCAGCGCCACGCCCACGCGGGCGCGGCGGCGGGTGAGGTCGGGCTCGGTGCGCACCGCGTCGATCAGCGCATCGAGCTGCGGGTTGCTGTAGCGGCCGGCATTGAAGGTGCCGCCGCCAGCGGGGTCGAAGGTGCGGAACAGGCCGTTGAGGGTGGTCCAGGGATCGGTCTGCGGTGTCCAGCCGAATTCCATGAAGCTGGCCGTGCCCTGGGTCAGCTTGGGGAAGAACTGGTTGGTCGGCGCGCTGCGCAGCTGGGTGCGGATGCCCACCTGGCTGAGCATGGCCGCGGCGGCCTGGCAGACGGCCTCACGCCAGGCGATGTTCACGCAGTCGAGCGTGACGCTGAAGCCACCGGGGTAGCCGGCCTCGGTGAGCAGGGCGCGTGCCCTGGCGGGGTCGAAGGGCAGGCGGCGGTCCAGCTCGGGCAGGTGGCCGTCGACCAGCGGCGCGATGAAGCTGCCGGTGGGCGTGCCCTGGCCACGCAGCACCTTCTGCACGATCAGGTCGGTGTTGACCGCATGGGCCACGGCTTGCCGCACCCGCCGGTCCTTGAACGGGTTGCGGCCTTTCACGTCGCTGCCGGCCAGCTCGTCGCGGGCCTGGTCGAAGGCCAGGTACTGGGTGCCCAGGTCGGTGACCGCCACCACCCGCAGCCGCGGATCGCGCTGCAGGCGCTCCACGTCCTGGAAGGGCGGGTCGGGCACCAGGTCCACCTCGCCCGAGGTCAGGGCAGCCAGGCGGGTGGCATCGCTGCGGATGGTGAGGAAGGTGACGCCGGCGAGGTTGCCGTTGCGCGCATCGGCGCGGCCCCACCAGCCATCGTGCCGGGCCAGCTGCACCTGCACGTCGGGCTGGTAGGCCACCAGGCGGAACGGGCCGGTGCCGTTGGCATGGCGCACCGCGTGGGTCTCCTGCTTGCCGTTGAAGTCCTGCGCCTTCTCGACGCCGTGCTTCTGGCTCCAGGCCTGGCTCATCATCGCCACCTGCAGCAGCTTCTCGGGCAGCACCGCGTCGGGTGCATCCAGCTCGAAGTCGACCGTCAGCGCGTCGACCTTGCGCACGCTGCGGATGCCCTTCAGGGTGAAGGCGCGCTGCGAGGTCGGCCCCTGGGCGCGCTGGATCGAGAACACCACGTCGTCGGCGGTGAAGGCGCTGCCGTCGTGGAAGCGCACACCGCTGCGCAGGAAGAAGCGCCAGGTGGCCGGGGCGGTCATCTGCCAGCGGGTGGCCAGCGCCGGCTCCAGCTTGAAGTCGGCATCGCGGTTGACCAGCGCATCGTGGATCTGGAAGGCCACCCGCGCGTGGTACAGCAGGGCCACCGCATGCGGGTCCATCGACTGCGGGTCGAAGGCGCTGGCGATGCGCAGCATGCCGACTGCCGGCGTGGCGCCCAGCGCGGCCGGCGCGCCCAGCAGCAGGGCCACCAGCAGCGTCATCGGCACCGACAGCAGCACCCGCGGCCACGGCCGCCAACCCGGCGGGCGCCCGGCGGCAACGGGACGCGGCAGGCCGGCGGGGACAGTGGCAGGATGCATGGCGGCAGTGGACAGGCGAGCGTTGGCGCGGGGTGGCGCAGCACCGCGCCATGCACTGATTGTGGCCCGCCGCGGCCGGCCCACCCGCCGCCGCGCCCGGTGGTCTGTGTGCACTGCTACGCTTGCCCCATGCCGATCCACGCGCCCACCGACGCGCCACCCCAACCGCCCCTGGCGCTGCGGCTCTGGCCGTGGCTGGGGCAGCTCAGCGCGGCCAGCTGGCGCGGCGACATCCAGGCCGGCCTGCTGGGGGCGCTGCTGGTGCTGCCCCAGGGCATCGCCTTCGCGGCGCTGGCCGGGCTGCCGCCGGCCATGGGCCTGGCGGCTGCAGCGCTGCCCTGCGCGGTGGCGGCCCTGGGCGGCGCCAGCCGGCATGTGATGTCGGGGCCGACCAATGCCACCGCGCTGGCGCTGGGCGCGATGCTGGTGCCGCTGGCCGCCGGCGACCCCAGCCTGCTGCTGCCGCTGGCCCTGGGGCTGACCCTGCTGGTCGGCCTGCTGCAGATCGGCCTGGCCGTGGCCCGGCTGGGGACCTTGGCCAACTTTGTCTCGCCGGCGGTGATGCTGGGCTTCACCACCGGCGCGGCCGGGCTGATCGCCTGGTATGCGGTGGCCGGGCTGCTGGGCGCCGAGGGCCGGGTGTCGCCCTGGCAGGCCTGGCAGCACGGCGTGGCGCCGTCGGCCCTGGCCGTGGGCGGGCTGACGCTGGTGGCTGCGCTGGCCGGCCGGCGCTGGTGGCGCAGCGGGCCCTACCTGCTGCTGGCGCTGTTGCTGGGCATCGCCGCCGGCTGGTGGTGCACCCGGCATCCGCTGCCGGGGCCGCTGCCGCTGCTGGTGGGCAGCCCGCCATCGGCCCTGCCGCAGTGGCGCTGGCCCTGGGAGGATGCCGACCGGCTGCTGCCGCTGGGTTCTCCGCTGCTGCAGGCGGCACTGGCGCTGACCATCGTGGCCCTGGGCCAGTCGATGGCCATCGCCAAGACGCTGGCCACACGCACCGGCGATGCGCTGGACGCCAACCGCGAGTGCCTGGGCCAGGGCCTGGGCAACCTGGCGGCGGCCTGCAGCGGCGGCATGGTGGTGTGCGGCTCGCTGAACCGGTCGGTGCCCAACCTGGAGGCCGGCGCCCGCACACCGATGGCCGCGGTGGCCGCGTCGCTGCTGCTGGTGCTGCTGGTGGCGCTGGCCGGGCCAGTGCTGGCCTGGATCCCGCTGGCCGCGGTGGCGGGTCTGCTGCTGACGGTGGCCTGGTCGCTGTTCGACCATGCGGCCTGGCGGCGGGTGTGGCGCGACGACGCCAGCGAGTTCGCGGTGGCCGCGGCCACGGCGCTGGCCACGCTGACGGTGCAGCTGGAGATGGCGGTGCTGGCCGGCGTGATGCTGTCGCTGGTGGTCTACCTGTACCGCAGCGCCCGGCCGGCGCTGCGCACCATGGGCTTCGACCGCCAGGGCGCAGGCCGGCCCTTCGTGATTCTTGGCGATGTGGGCGACGTGGGCGAGTCCATCGCGCCGCCGCCGGGCACGCTGCCCGAGTGCCCGCAGCTCAAGCTGTTGCGCATGGAGGGATCGGTCTGGTTCGGTGCGGTGACGCATGTGGCCGACCGGCTGCGCGGTCTGCGCGAGCGTGCTGCCGCCAGCCCCACCGGCCAGCGCCACCTGCTGGTGATGGCCAAGAGCATGAACACCATCGACCTGGCGGCGGCCGAGATGTGGGAGACCGAGCGCAGCCGCCGCGCCGAGCTGGGCGGTGCGCTGTACTTCCACCGGCCGCGGCCGCAGGTGCTGGCGCTGTGGCAGCGCACCGGCTTCCTCGACCGGCTGGGCCGCGACCATGTCTTCCCCGACAAGCGGCGCGCCATTGCCACCATCGTGCCGCAGCTCGATGGCGCGGTGTGCAGCCGTTGCCGCCACCGGGTGTTCGAGGAATGCGTCTGGCAACCGGGCGCGCCGATCGACGCCGGGCTGTGAGTGCCGGCTCGGGCCGGCGGTTCAGCCGGGCAGCCGCGCTGCCGCGGCGCCGTCGTTCCAGCCGAACGCTGAGCACGGCGGGTCCCGGCCGATGGCGTCGATGGCGTGGTGCACGCAGGTCACCATGTTGCCGGGCAGGGCCGGCTGGTCGCACCAGGACGGGTCGCTGCACTTGTGCGGCTCCAGGTTGAACAGCGTGCCCTGCCTGTCGACGTGGCCAGCCACCACGCTGTCGTTGCCGTCCACGCAGCCGGCGTTGAAGCGCGGCGGCAGCAGGATGCTGCCGTGAACCTGCAGGCTCAGGTGGACGTCCGGGATCAGGCGGAAACGCGCGTGCACCGCGGCGCTGCTGGCCGCCTCAGCCATGCTTGGCGGCGAAGGCCTGCGCCACCTGTTGCGCCAGCACCGCCTGATCGATGTCGGCCAGCCGCTGGACGTTGATGCAGCCCTTGCCGGTCTTGAACTTGCCCAGCGCGGGCGGGGTTGGAGCCGCACCACCGTCCATCAGCCCGTCGAAGACAATCTCGGCTTTCGGGATGAGAACCCCACGGCGCAGATGGTGCCGGTCTTGCCACCGGCCGGCGGATAGCGGTGGGTGCCGAAGCCGACAATCGCCGTGCCCCACATCGCCGGTGCCTGCCCGGTGGCCCGGGCCGTCAGCTGCACCAGGGCGACGCAATCCTGCCGGCGTGCCGGGTCGGCGATGTCGGCCAGGTGTGGTTCAAGACGCAGTGGCACGACCTGGCCTGCTGTCTCCCCGTCCGAAACGAGGTGGGAAAGCCGCAGCGCGCGCGGCGCGTCACCGGGGTGGTTTCGGGCCCCGCCAGTGTGGCACCGCGGCGGGACGCCGGCTCGCTGCGATCGTGGGACGACCGGGTGGCTGGCTGGGGTGCGGGGATGGCCTCAGGCATCGGCGCAGGGCTCGGTCACGGGATGGACGCGCCGATCGCAGCAGCAATTTTGGGGATGTCGCCAGCGGCCGGCGTCGCGAGAATGCCGGGCTCGATCTGCGAGGGGGAGTCCGATGTCCACGAAACCGATGGTCTCGATGAGCGACCTGCGTCCCGGCGACCTGCTGCTGCACGCCAGCAAGGGTGAGATCTCCAAGCTCATCATGTGGGCCAGCGACAGCGACTACAGCCACATTGCCATGGTGTTCGAGCCAGGCTTGATTGCCGAGGCGCGGTCGGCGGGCGTGCTGTTTGCCGAGCGGCTCGACGCGCGCGTTCAGAACATCGGCAAGGCCTTCCACTTCATCGATGTGCTGCGTCCGCGCCAGCCCGATCCACTGCCGGCCGATGTGCTGCAGGCGTTGCAGGAGAGCGCCCGTCGCCTCGAGGATGCGCACTTTGCGTTGAACCAGATGCTGGAGCTCGGGCTGATCTGCGCCCTGCGCAACAAGATGCCGGGTGGCACCCTGGTGCAGCGCCTGGTCGGCAGCCTCCTGGCGCGCCTGGTCCGCCAGGACCCGACGCGACTCGTCTGCAGCGAGTTCCTCTACCTGGCCTACCGGGATGCGCAGACGGAGCCGCCCGGCTTGCTGGCGCCGCGCTTTGAACACGTCGCCCGCCCGGATCGCCCGTTTCCCGCCGATTTCGACCTGTGGGAACTCCTGCGCGAGTACCAGAAGGCCAGCGGCGCGGAACCCGAGGGTGTCGTGCAGGAGATGCTGGCCGCCGCCGGCACCGGCGGCCTCGGTGCGCTGGCGAGCTCCCTGACCGGCGCCCAAGGTGGTTCTGCCGGCCTGCAGTCGCTGGTCGTCCAGGCGCGTCAGAAATCGGTGGCCGGGCTCTTCCTCCCGGTCGGAGGGGGTGCGGTCAATCCTGAGCTGACCTTGCCCCAGGACTTTGCCGACAGCGCGTCGTTCACGTTCCTGGGAACGCTGGTGCCGTGACCATGCCGCCGTCGGCACCGCCGACCGGTGGCCTGGAGTCTGCGCGCGACCTGCAGGCGCGGTTCATCGCCAGCGAGACGCCGAAGAGCCTGCTCATCGGGCTGGCCAGTGCCTGGCTGCTGGCCGCTGGCATGTGGGGCGGCCAGCCGGATGGGCCGGCGGCGGTGCGCTGCTTTGGCTGGGCTGGCGTGATCAGCCTTCTGCTGCTGCGCGGCTGCAGGATCGCTGCGCGCGTGCGGGTGGCCGAGGCCGGACAGATCGAGCACCTGAGCCGGCGCCTGCGATTCAACGCGGCACTGTTGGCCTGCCTGTGGGGTGCATCGGCGTTCCTGATGCTGCCGGGCAGCGATCTCGAACACCAGATGCTGCTGGTGGCCGCGATTGCCTTGATCACCATGGGCGGCGCGGTCGGCCGGGCGGTGCATGACCAGCAGGTGGCCTGGTTCGTGATGATCACCAGCGGCCTGTTCGCGGCCGGTCTGCTGTCCAGGCCGGGCCGCTTCCAGCTCTTCATCGGGCTGGGATACCTGCTGTTCGGCACCGTGGTGGCGCTGTTCACCCGGGCCCAGGTGAACACGCTGCAGCGCGAACGCGACCTGGCCTTGCAACTGGAGCGGGCGCGCATCGACGCCGAGGCGGCCCGCAGCGCGGCCGAACGGGCCAGCGCTGCCAAGACACGCTTCCTGGCAGCCGCCAGCCATGACCTGCGGCAACCGATGCACGCGATCGGGCTGCTGGTGGGCCTGCTGAAGGAGCGTGCAAACGCGCCGATGGAGGTGGAGGCTTTGGCGCACAAGGCGCAGCAGTCTGTGCACCTGATGGAGGACCTGTTCGGCAGCCTGCTCGACATCTCCAAGCTCGATGCCGGCGCGGTTCAACCGGACCGGACCGCAGTCTCGCTTCACGCGCTGCTGGCGCAGATCGATCAGACCTGGTCGCCACAGGCCGCTGCCAAGGGCCTGCGCCTGCGGGTGCGCATGTGCCGGGGTGCGGTGCACAGCGATGCGATGCTGCTGGGCCGCATCGCCCACAACCTGGTGGCCAATGCGGTGGCCTACACCCGGCGCGGCGGTGTGCTGGTGGCGTGCCGGCCACGTCAGGGTGGCTGGGAACTGCAGGTCTGGGACAGCGGTCCCGGCATCGCGTCAGAACACCAGGCCGCGGTGTTCGACGAGTTCATGCGTCTGGCCGCCCCGGGTGAGGGCCGCCAGGGCCTGGGTCTGGGCCTGTCGATCGTGCAGCGCAGCGCCCAGGTCCTGGGACATGCGGTGCGGCTGGCCAGCCGCCCGGGCCGCGGCTCCTGCTTCGCCGTTCACATGGCGGCGGCCCGCACTGCGCCGTTGGCGGTTCCGGGGCCGGTGCCCGACGCCTGGCTGTCAGCGCTGAAAGGGGCGTTCGTGGCGGTCGTCGATGATGACGCCACCAGCCGCGAGGCCACCGCCGCGTTGTTCATGGCACAGGGCTGTCTGGTGGTGTCCGAGGCGGGCGCTGCCGGATTGCTGGACGAGCTGGAGCGGCACCTGCGCGCGCCGGACCTGCTGCTCACCGACTGGCGCCTCGGCGCCCGGGACACCGGACAGGCGTTGCTGCTGGCGCTGCGGGCCCGGTATGACCTGCCCATCCCCGCGTTGCTGGTCACCGCCGACACGGGCCTCGAGCCCGCTGCCGCAGGGGCCGCGCCAGGTGTGGTGGTGCTGCGCAAGCCTGTCTCCGCGCGCCGCTTGCTGGTCGCGGCCCATGAACTGCTTGCCGGCCCTAGCGGATGGTCTCGAACAGCGGCACCAGCGGAGGCAGCAGCGCCACCTGCAGCAGAACTTCCTGCAGCCGCTTGGCGCCCGTCTTGGCCTTGATCGCCGAGACCTGCGAGCGCACCGTGGTCACCGACACGCCGTGCGCCACGGCGATCTCGCGCGGTGCGCGCCCAGCCAAGACGGCAGCGAGCACGTCCGACTCGGCGGGCGTCAGGCCGTGGAGGGTGCAGAACTGCTGGGTCGTGAGCCGCGCGCACACGGCGCGTCGCCCCAGCAACAGCATCACCGACGGGTTCCCGGCCTCGCCGTCCTGGCCCACCGGGACCACGGCCACGCTGACGCGCCGTGCACCGTTGGCGAACGTCAGCAGCCGGCGATGCCGCTGGGTCTGAGCGACATGCACGGCGCTCCTCAAGATGCTGGTCTGGGCCGCATCCTGCGCCACGATCTCGTTCGCCCGCAGGCCAAGCGGTGCGTCGGGCTCGGCGAGCTGCAGACGGGCGGTGCGGTTGCATTGCCAGCCCAGGCCCGCACCGCCGAGCGCGATGCCGTAGTCGATCTGGTCCAGCACATGCATCAGCACCGACAGGTCGGTGTGGCTTGCAGGCTGCATGGGTTGCCAGGTCGGCAGGGTTTGCGTGTCAATCCAGGCCATCGCGTCCTCCTTGTCGTGAGCCCCGTCTCGGGACGCGGCAAGCCGGCATTGCAGCGCGGCGTCGGCGGTACGTCGATTGGCCGTTTGGCTCATCCAAGTGGCTGGGCCGACACACGTGGCCAGACACGCCTGTCTGGCCGGCCCAGGCGATAGCATGCGTCGGCAACCTGGAGAGGGCTCGGCGATGAAGGTGCTGCTCGTGGATGACCATCAGCTGTTCCGGGAAGGCATGGCGCTGCTGCTGCAGCCCTTGGCCGATCCGCTGCAGGTGCTGGGCGCCGGCTCTGCCGAAGCGGCGCTGGAGTTGCTCGCGGCCCATCCCGATGTGGATCTGGTGGTGATGGACCTGGGCATGCCCGGCATGGGCGGGCTCAGCGGCATGGCACTGATGCGCGTCCGGCATCCAGCCGTGCCGTTGGTGGCCCTGTCTTCGGTCGATGACAAGCCTACCGTGCTGCAGGCGCTCGATGCCGGCGCCATGGGGTTCGTGCCCAAGAGCGCCAGCGCCGGTGTCATGCTGGCCGCGCTGCGCCTGATCCTGTCCAACGGCATCTACCTGCCGCCGTCGGTGTTCCTGGCGGCCGAACCGGCCGCGGCCGGATTTCAGGCGCCCGGCCCCAGGCATCCCGAGCAGTTGGGCCTGACGCCCCGTCAGGCGGATGTGCTGTACCTGATCCTGCAAGGCAAGCCTGCCAAGCTGATCGAACGCGAACTGGGCCTGTCTGCCGGCACGGTGAAGGCCCATACCTCGGCGGTGCTTCGGGCCTTGAATGTGACCACCCGCACGCAGGCGGTGGTGGCGGCCGGGCGGCTGCAGCTGCGGTTCAGCGCCCCAGCAGCGGCGACGCCGGCATCCGGCTAAATGCGGACTGCGGACTTCCCCCGGACCCTGTCAGGCGCCTGCGCCAAGAAAAAAGGGCCTGGCGTGCGCCAGGCCCTTGATCCGTCGTCTGTGGTGCCGGTGACCGGAATCGAACTGGTGACCTTCGCATTACGAATGCGCTGCTCTACCGACTGAGCTACACCGGCGTGTGTAGCCCATGAGTATAGCGTGGGAAGCTGCGGTGCAGCCTCAGGCGCGTGTGGCGTCTGCCGCAGCCTGGTGCAGTTCGGTGACGCGCTGCACCTCGTTCTTCGAGCCCAGCACCACGCTCACCCGCTCGTGCAGCTTGGTCGGCACGATGTCGAGGATGCGCTGGCGGCCGTTGGTGGCCTGCCCGCCGGCCTGCTCGATCAGGAAGGCCATCGGGTTGGCCTCGTACATCAGGCGCAGCTTGCCGGGCTTGTCGGGCTCGCGCTTGTCCCAGGGGTAGAGGAACACGCCGCCGCGCGACAGGATGCGGTGCACGTCGGCCACCATGCTGGCCACCCAGCGCATGTTGAAGTCCTTCCCGCGCGGGCCTTCCTTGCCGGCCAGGCAGTCGTCGATGTACTGCCGCACCGGCGGTGCCCAGTGCCGCATGTTCGACATGTTGATGGCGAACTCCTTGGTGTCGGCCGGAATGGTGACCTCGTTCTCGGTCAGCACCCAGCTGCCGGTCTCGCGGTCCAGGGTGAACATGGCCACGCCTTCGCCGACGGTCAGCACCAGCATGGTCTGCGGGCCGTAGACGCAGTAGCCGGCCGCGGCCTGCTGCTTGCCGGGCTGCAGGAAGTCCTCTTCGCTGACGCCGCGGGTGTTGGTGACCTTGCGCAGCACGCTGAAGATGGTGCCGATGGACACGTTGACATCGATGTTGCTGCTGCCGTCCAGCGGGTCGAACAGCAGCAGGTACTCGCCCTGCGGGTAGCGGTTGGGCACCACGTGGATGGTGTCCATCTCCTCGCTGGCCATGGCCGCCAGGTGGCCGCCCCATTCATTGGCCTCGATCAGCACCTCGTTGCTGATCACGTCCAGCTTCTTCTGCACCTCGCCCTGCACGTTCTCGGTGTCGGCGCTGCCCAGCACCTCGCCCAGCGCGCCCTTGTTGACGGCGATGGCGATGCGCTTGCAGGCGCGGGCCACGATCTCGATCAGCAGCCGCAGCTGCGCCGGGATGTGGCCATGCTCACGTTGCTGTTCGACCAGGTACTGGGTGAGGCTGATGCGTTTCATGGTGCGGTGGGGTGGTGCGGATCAGGAGTCGAGCGCCTTGGTGACGATCTCGCGCACGTCGTCGCTCAGGCGCGGGGCGGCGGCCACGCGGGCCACAGCCTCGCGGGCGGCGCTGCGCCAGGGCTCGGCCAGGGCGCGCCAGCGGTCCATGGCCCGGGCCAGGCGGGCCGCCAGCTGCGGGTTGATGGCGTCGAGCTCGAGCACGCGGTCGGCCCAGAACACGTAGCCGGCCGCATCGGTGCGGTGGAAGGCGGCCGGGTTGTCGCGGCAGAAGCCGCTGAGCAGGGCGCGGGCGCGGTTGGGGTTCTTCAGCGAGAAGTCGGCATGCTGCATCAGCGCCTTCACCCGCTGCAGGCCGCCACCGCTGGCCGGCTCATTGGCCGTGGCCTGCAGGTTGAACCACTTGTCGATGACCAGGTCGTCACCGGCGAACAGCGCATGGAAGCGCGCCAGCGCCGGTTCGGCCAGCGGCGACTGTGCATCCACCAGCGCCGACAGCGCGCCGAAGCGGTCGGTCATGTTGCCGGCATCCTTGAACCGCTGGTAGGCGCGGCCGGGCCACACGGTGTCGCCAGAGGCCACCGCATCGAGCACCAGCATGCGCAGGGCCTGGTTGGCCAGTGCCCGCTGGCCCGCCTGCGCGGCATTGGGGCGGTAGCCTTCGCGCACCTGGTGGGCCTCGAAGGCCCAGACCCAGTCGTCACGCAGCGCGCTGGCCAGCTGCCCGCGCAGCTGCTCGCGCAGGCGGTGGATGCGCTGGGGGTTGACCTCGCTGCCGACCACCTCGGCCACATAGACCTCGCTGGGCAGCTGCAGCACCTGGTCCTTGAAGGCGGGGTCCAGCGTGTCGTCGCGCAGCACCCGGCGCAGTGCCTGCAGGTAGGCGTCATCCAGCGGCGGCAGGTCGGCATCGCCCGGCAGGGCGGCCAGCAGCCGACCCAGCGACAGCCGCTGGCCGGCCTCCCAGCGGTTGAAGGCGTCGGCATCGTGCTGTAACAGCACCAGCAGCGCGGCATCGTCCAGGCCGTCGTCCAGCGTGACCGGCGCCGAGAAGCCGCGCAGCAGCGACGGCACCGGCGGCGCCTCGACATTGACGAAGGTGAAGGTCTGCTCGGCCTCGGTCAGCACCAGCACCCGCTCGGTGCCGGTGGCCTGGGCCTCGCCCTCCAGCTTCAGCGGCAGGGCGCGGCCATCGTCGGCGGCCACCAGGCCCATCAGCACCGGCACCAGGCCGGGTTGCTTCTCCGGCTGGCCAGGCGAGGGGGCGCCACTCTGGCGCAGCGTCAGCGTGTAGCGGCGGGCTGCCTCGTTGTAGCTGCCGCGGGCCTGCAGCCGCGGCGTGCCGGCCTGGGCATACCACTGCTTGAAGTGGCCCAGGTGGCTGGCCAGCGCGCTGCCGGGGTTGGCATCGGCGATGGCCTGGGCGAAGTCGTCACAGGTCACGGCCTGGCCGTCGTGGCGCTGGAAGTACAGGTCCATGCCGGCGCGGAAGCCGGCGCGGCCCACCAGCGTGGCCATCATGCGCACCACCTCGGCGCCCTTTTCATAGACGGTGGCGGTGTAGAAGTTGTTGATCTCGCTGTAGCTGTCGGGCCGCACCGGATGGGCCATCGGGCCGGCATCCTCGGGGAACTGCACCGCGCGCAGGTTGCGCACCGCATCGATGCGCAGCACGGCGCGGGCCGACGCGCTGCCGGCCATGTCCATCGAGAATTCCTGGTCGCGGTAGACGGTCAGGCCTTCCTTCAGGCTCAGCTGGAACCAGTCGCGGCAGGTGATGCGGTTGCCGGTCCAGTTGTGGAAGTACTCATGCGCCACCACGCTCTCGATGCCGGCGAAGTCGTCGTCGGTGGCGGTGGCGGGGCTGGCGAGAACGTACTTCGTGTTGAAGATGTTCAGACCCTTGTTCTCCATCGCGCCCATGTTGAAGTCGCCGACGGCGACGACCATGAAGCGCTCCAGGTCCAGCGGCAGGCCGAAGCGGGCTTCATCCCAGGCCACGCTGGCGATCAGCGCGTTCATCGCATGCTCGGTCTTGTCCAGGTCGCCACGGCGCACATGCACCTGCAGCAGGTGCTCCTTGCCGTTGCGCGCGGTGATGCGCTGCTCGCGGCAGACCAGATCGGCCGCCACCAGGGCGAACAGGTAGCTGGGCTTGGGGAAGGGGTCGTGCCACTTCGCCATGTGCCGGCCGTTGGGCAGGTCGGCCTGCTCCAGCAGGTTGCCGTTGGACAGCAGCACCGGGTACTTCGCCTTGTCCGCCCGCAGGGTGACGGTGTAGACCGCCATCACGTCGGGCCGGTCCAGGAAGTAGGTGATGCGGCGGAAGCCCTCGGCCTCGCACTGGGTGAAGAAACCGCCGCCGCTGGTGTACAGGCCCGACAGCTGGGTGTTCTTCTCCGGCGCGCAGGTGTTGCGGATCTCCAGCGTGAAGCTGGGTTGGTCGGGCGGGTTGTCGATGACCAGCAGGCCGTCGTCCTGGCGGAAGCTGACGCTCTCGCCGTCGGCGAGGCAGCGCAGCAGCACCAGGCCATCGCCGTGCAGCACCAGCGGCGCGCCGGGCGCGGCGTCGGCATGGCGTTCCACGGTCAGCCTGCTGGCGACGATGGTCTTGGCCGGGTCCAGGTCGAAGGTCAGCTCGACGCTGCGGATCCAGTAGGCCGGCGCCGCATAGTCTTCGCGGCGGATCACGGTGGCGGGGCCTTCACGCATGGCGGGAGGTTCCAATCAGGGTGGGTTGGGGGCGGCACGCGGCAGTGGTTGCCGCGGTCCGCCAGGGTCAGAGCCCGGCCTTCAGGCTGGCCTCGATGAAGGCATCCAGGTCGCCGTCCAGCACCTTCTGCGTGGCCGAGATCTCGACGTTGGTGCGCAGGTCCTTGATGCGGCTGTTGTCCAGCACATAGCTGCGGATCTGGTGGCCCCAGCCGACGTCGGTCTTGGTGTCCTCCAGCTTCTGCTGCTCTTCCATGCGCTTGCGCATCTCATGGTCGTACAGCCGGCTGCGCAGCCGCTTCCAGGCGACATCGCGGTTGCTGTGCTGGCTGCGGCCGTCCTGGCACTGCACCACGATGCCGGTGGGGATGTGGGTGAGCCGCACCGCCGAGTCGGTCTTGTTGATGTGCTGGCCACCGGCGCCGCTGGCGCGGAAGGTGTCGGTGCGCACATCGGCCGGGTTGATGTCGATCTCGATCGAGTCGTCCACCTCGGGGTAGACGAACAGCGACGCGAACGAGGTGTGGCGGCCGCCGGCGGAATCGAACGGGCTCTTGCGCACCAGGCGGTGCACGCCGGTCTCGGTGCGCAGGTGGCCGAACGCGTAGTCGCCCTCGACCTTGATGGTGGCGCTCTTGATGCCGGCCACGTCGCCGGGGGTCTCGTCTTCCAGCGTGGCCTTGAAGCCCTTGCGCTCGCAGTACTTCAGGTACTGGCGCAGCAGCATGCCGGCCCAGTCGCAGGCCTCGGTGCCGCCGGCGCCGGCCTGGATGTCGACGAAGCAGTTCAGCGGATCGGCCGGGTTGCTGAACATGCGCCGGAACTCGAGCTGCTCGACGGTCTGGCGCAGCTCGGCCGCGTCGGCCTCGATCGCGGCCAGGTCGTCGAAGGCCTCGTCGGCCTTGGACATCTCGTAAAGCTCGGTGTTGTCGGCGAGGTTGCTCTTCAGGTGGTCGATGGTGCCGACCACGTCTTCGAGCGACTTCTTCTCGCGGCCCAGCTCCTGGGCGCGCTTGGGTTCGTTCCAGACGCTGGGGTTCTCCAGCGCGGCATTGACTTCATTCAACCGCAGGGATTTGCGGTCGTAGTCAAAGATACCCCCGGAGCTGCTCGGTGCGGGCGCTCAGATCGGCGAGCAGCGTGCCGATGGCGTTGACTTGTTCGATGTCCATGGAGGGTGCGTGATGCGGTTTGATCGAGGGCGGATTCTCGCATGGGGGTGTGCCGGCGCGTGCCGGCATGCGGGTCTGGCCCGGGTGCCATCCGCCACGGCTTTGGTTAGCATCCGCCGCCCATGAGCCGACCCGATACCCCAGCAGCCTACTGGAGCCAGACGCTCCGGCTGAGTGCCGGGCTGCTGGGCCTGTGGCTGCTGGTCACCCTGGTGGTGTGCCTGCTCGGGCCCAGCCTGCGCTTCAACTTCTTCGGCTGGCCGTTCGGCTTCTGGGCCACGGCCCAGGGTGCGCTGCTGGTGTTCTGCGCCATCGTCTGGGTCTACGCGTTGGCGATGGACCGGCTGGACGCAGCCCACGGCCGGCCGGCCGGCGATTGAGCCGGCCGCTGCCGCGAGCCGCCGTCAGGGCAGGCTGATGGCCAGTGGAATGTCCACCGTCTGGCCGTGCAGCTGCACCCGCGCCCGGGCCAGCACCGTCTGCCCGGCGGCAAACACCCCGGCCTGGCCGGCGTCGATGCTGAAACGCAGGCGGTAGGTCGGCAGGCCCAGGCTCATCAGTTTCCCCAGGCTGCCGTACAGCGGAATCAACTGCTCCACCGTCTCGGCGTAGAGCATCGCGCCACCGCCGGCCGTGGCCAGGTGGCTGAGGGCCTCGACGTCGATGCGGCCGCTCAGGCCGATGGTGAACAGCCGCACGCCGTCGGCCCGGGCGGCGTCCACCACCTGCTGACGGCGCGTGGCGCAGGCGGCGGCACCGGCGCAGTCGGTGTCGGCGCCGTCGGTGAACACCACCAGGGCACGGGGCAGGCCGGTGCGCAGCAGCGGGCTGGCCACCAGTTGCAGGCGCATGGCGTCGATGGTGTCGTGCAGCGGCGTCTGCCCGCCGCTCTGGCCGGCCAATGCATCCAGCGCCGGGAAGGACTGGGGCGCCGCGGCAGCGTCGGGCACGGCGCCCAGCAGCGTCAGCGGCTGCAGCGGCAGGCGGGCGCCGGGCCCGCGGGCAAAGGCGCCCAGCAAGGCCTGGTCACCGGTTGCCAGCGTGCTGATCAGCGCCTTGGTGGCGTACAGCCGGGCGTTCAGGGGGTCGTTGTCGGCAATGCTGCCGCTCTGGTCGATCAGCAGGCCCACGGTGTGGGCAGCCACCGGCAGGGCGGGCACCAACTGCAGGCTGGTGGCCGCGGCATCGGGCTGGTAGGCATGGTCGGCCGGCGCCTGGCGCAGGCAGTCGGCCACCGCCGTGGCGGCGTCGGGCATGCACGGAAGCAGCTGGAAGTCGCCCGCCACCAGGCCCGTGACCGGCTGGGCATCTGCGCCCACCACCACCAGCTCCACCTCGAACACCAGGCTGCGGCCGTCGGCCGACCGCTGCGGCGCCACGCCGCTGCGGGTGGCCAGTGCGCCGCCGGCGGCGGCGGTGGCGCGCTGCAGGGTGACTGGCGCCGTGGTGACCACGCCGTTGGACACCAGAACCTCGGTGACCTGGGGCACGAACGTGGGCACGCTGATCGTGAACGACTGCGTGCCCGGCAGGACGGCGACGTGGCCCACGCCCTGGCTGTCGGTCAGCACCGCGGTGGCGCCGGCGGTGGCCGGCAGCACGCTGGCACCGGCCACAGGGACGCCGTAGGCATCCCGCACCACCAGCCTGGCCACGCCGACCTGGCCAGCCGGCTCGTCGGCACCGCCGCCACCGCCGCAGCCGGCCAGCACCGCGGCACCGGCCGCCAGCGCCAGCAGCCTCGGCCACCGTGCGGGCGGGGTTGTCGATCGAATTGTTCGCATGCTGCATCCCATCGGGTGGGCGCCCGGCGGCAGCTGCCCGGCGGGCAGCGCCACCGTCGGGCACCGATGGTCTGAGCCTGACGGCCGCACCGCGGCCGGCGCCTAGGACGGCGCCGATGCGGCTGTAGGACGCCGCCGCGTGCCCGCGGCCGTCAGCGCGGCGCCGCCACCGGCGGCCCCAGCGCGCGCAGCACATCGCGCACGTACTGCGCCCGGTCCTTGGGGTCGGCCATCTCGCGCTCGATGCGCAGCTTGTCGTTGCCGGCGAGCTTGATGTTCTTGTTCTTCTGCACCAGGGCGATGATCTTCATCGCGTCGATCGGGGGGTTGGGTCGGAAGGTGATGTTCATCAGCTTGGGGTTGGCATCGATCTTGGCCACGCCGTAGGGCTTGGCCAGTACCCGCAGGCGGTGGGTGTCGAACAGCGTCTGCCCCTGCGCCGGCAGCTTGCCGAAGCGGTCGGTCATCTCCTCCAGCAGCACATCCAGCTGCTCGGCCTTGTCGGCGGTGGCCAGGCGCTTGTAGAGGTTCAGCCGCACCTGCACATCGCCGCAATACGCATCGGGCAGCAGGGCGGGGGCATGCAGGTTGATCTCGGTGCTGCCGCCGAACACGCCGGTGGGGCTCAGCAGGTCGGGCTCCTGGCCGGCCTTCAGCGCCCGCACGGCCTCGGCCAGCATGTCGTTGTAGAGCTGGAAGCCGACTTCCATCATGTTGCCGCTCTGGTGCTCGCCCAGCACCTCGCCGGCGCCGCGGATCTCCAGGTCGTGCATCGCCAGGTAGAAACCGGAGCCGAGTTCCTCCATGCTCTGGATCGCATCGAGCCGCTGCTGGGCCTGCTTGGTCAGCGTCTCGGTGTCGGGCACCAGCAGGTAGGCATAGGCCTGGTGGTGGCTGCGGCCCACCCGGCCGCGCAGCTGGTGCAGCTGGGCCAGGCCGAACTTGTCGGCTCGGCTGATGACGATGGTGTTGGCGCTCGGTACATCGATGCCGGTCTCGATGATGGTGGAACACAGCAGCAGGTTGTGGCGCTGGGCGATGAAGTCGCGCATCACCGCTTCCAGCTCGCGCTCGGGCATCTGGCCGTGGGCCACGGCGATGCGGGCCTCGGGCAGCAGCTCGGCCAGGCGGTCGCGCCGGGCCTCGATGGTGTCGACCTCGTTGTGCAGGAAGTAGACCTGGCCGCCGCGCTTGAGCTCGCGCAGCACCGCCTCGCGGATCACGCTGTGGCCCTCGCTGCGCACGAAGGTCTTGATTGCCAGACGCCGCTGCGGCGCGGTGGCGATGACCGACAGATCCCGCAGGCCTTCCAGCGCCATGCCCAGGGTGCGGGGGATGGGCGTGGCGGTCAGCGTCAGCACATCCACCTCGGCGCGCATGGCCTTGATCGCCTCCTTGTGGCGCACGCCGAAGCGGTGCTCCTCGTCGATCACCAGCAGGCCCAGGCGCTTGTACTTCACATCGGGGCTCAGCAGCTTGTGCGTGCCGACGACGATGTCGACCGTGCCGTCCTCCAGCCCCTGCAGCGCCTGCTTCACCTCCTTGGCGGTGCGGAAGCGCGACATCTCGGCAATGCGCACCGGCCAGCGGCCGAAGCGGTCGACCAGCGTCCGGTAATGCTGCTCGGCCAGCAAGGTGGTCGGCGCCAGGATGGCCACCTGCTTGCCGCCGATCACCGCGATGAACGCGGCGCGCAGCGCCACCTCGGTTTTGCCGAAGCCGACATCGCCGCAGACCAGCCGGTCCATCGGCTGCGGGCTGACCATGTCCTGGATCACCGCATGGATGGCGGCGCGCTGATCGGGGGTTTCCTCGAAACCGAAGCTGCTGGCAAAGGCCTCGTAATCGTGCGCGCTGTAGCGGTGGGCATGGCCTTCGCGCGCAGCGCGGCGGGCGTACAGGTTCAGCAGTTCGGCGGCGGCATCGCGCACCTGCTCGGCGGCCTTGCGGCGGGCCTTGTCCCACTGGCCGCTGCCCAGCCGGTGCAGCGGCGCCTCGTCGGCGCTGACGCCGGTGTAGCGGCTGATCAGGTGCAGCTGGGCCACCGGCACATACAGCGTGGCCTTGTCGGCATAGGTCAGGTGCAGGAACTCGCTGGCGCCGTCGCCCAGGTCGATGTGGATCAGCCCTTGGTAGCGGCCGATGCCGTGGCTGGCATGCACCACCGGGTCGCCCACCTTCAGTTCCGACAGGTCCTTGATCAGCGCATCGACGCTGCTGGTCTGCTCCTGCTTGCGGCGGCGGCGGGCCTGCGGCGCGCTGGCGAACAGCTCGGTCTCGGTGATGAACTGGATCGAGACCGGCGGTTGCGCACCGGGCTCGAACCAGTGGAAGCCCGCGGCCAGTGGCGCGGCGGTGATGCAGAACTTCTCGTCGCTGCCTTCGAACTCGGCCAGCGTGCTGACGCTGGGCGGGCTGATCTGGTGGTCGCGCAGCAGTTCCAGCAGGCTCTCGCGCCGGCCATCGCTCTCGGCGACGATCAGCACCCGTGCTGGCGTGCTCTCCAGGTGGCGGTTGAAGGCGGCCAGCGGCTCGGTGGCATTGCGGTCGGCGGCGATGGCCGGCAGCGGCCGCGCCCAGTCGGTGGGGTCGTTGCCGCGCAGCGCCAGCGTGGCATGGCGGTTGGCGTTGGTGAAGAACTCGTCGCTGCGCTGGAAGATCTCTTCCGGCGCCAGCACCGGCCGGTCGGGGTCGGCGGCGATGAAGCGGTGGCGGTCGCGGGTGTCGGTCCAGAAGCGGTCCAGCGCCGCGTCCACCTCGCCATGCAGCACCAGCATGGCCTGCTCTCCGAGGTAGCTGAAGATGGTGCCGGTCTGCTCGAAGAACAGCGGCAGGTAGTACTCGATGCCGGCGGTGGCGATGCCCTGGGCGATGTCCTTGTAGATGCGGCTCTTGGTCGGGTCGCCATCGAGCTTCTCGCGCCAGCGCTGGCGGAAGGTGGTGCGCGCCGCCTCGTCCATCGGGAATTCACGCCCGGGCAGCAGCCGCACCTCGGGCACCGGGTACAGGCTGCGCTGGGTGTCGGGGTCGAAGGTGCGGATCGAGTCCACCTCGTTGTCGAACAGGTCGACCCGGTAGGGCACCAGGCTGCCCATCGGGAACAGGTCGATCAGGCCGCCGCGCACCGCGTATTCGCCCGGCGACACCACCTGGCTGACATGGTTGTAGCCGGCCAGCGTCAGCTGCGACTTCAGCGCCGCCTCGTCCAGCTTGGTCTTCTGCTTGAACCGGAAGGTGGTGCCGGCCAGGAAGCTGGGCGGCGCCAGGCGCGTCAGCGCGGTGGTGGCCGGCAGCAGCACCACGTCCACATCGCCGGTGTGGATGCGCCACAGCGTGGCCAGCCGCTCGCTGATCAGGTCCTGGTGCGGACTGAAGCTGTCGTAGGGCAGGGTCTCCCAGTCGGGGAACAGCGCCACCCGCAGGCCGGGCGCGAAGAACGGCAGCTCGTCGGCCAGGCGCTGGGCATCGGCCGGCTCGGCGGTGACGATGGCCAGCAGGTGCTTGTCTGCTGCGCGGGCCTGGCCCAGCCGCGCCAGCAGCAGGGCATCGCCCGATCCGGTGGGGCGGGGCAGGGTGAAGCGCTTGCCGGCGGCGATGGTGGGCAGTTGCATGGGGGCCTGGAGCGACAGAAAACGGCAACACGCCCCGGAGCGTGTGCTCGGGGGCGTGACTGGGCTGAATTCTAGAATCCGGGCGATGACAGACCACAACCAGGGGCCAAGCCCCCGCTGCTACGCGCTGGTGCCCTGTGCCGGCAGCGGCAGCCGCGCCGGCCTGCTGCAACCCAAGCAGTACGCCAGCCTCGCCGGCCGCAGCGTGGTGGCCCACACCCTGGCGGCGCTGGCGCAGGTGGACCGCCTGGCCGCCACGCTGGTGGTGCTGGCGCCTGACGACGGCCAGTTCGAGGACGCCGCCCCTGGCTTCACCGGCCCGCGTGCCTGGGTGGCCCGCTGTGGTGGCGACAGCCGCGCCGCCACCGTGGCCGCCGGCCTGGCCGAGCTGCAACACCGCGGCGCCCGGCCCGACGACTGGGTGCTGGTGCACGATGCCGCCCGCTGCCTGCTGCGCGCCATCTGGGTCGATCGGCTGATCGACGCCTGTCTGGACGACGCGGTGGGCGGCCTGCTGGCCTTGCCGGTGGCCGACACCTTGAAGCAGGCCAGCCCGGCCCATGAAGGTGGCGACCGCGTGGCCGCCACCATCGACCGCAACGCCAAGTGGGCCGCGCAGACGCCGCAGATGTTCCGCCTGGGACAGCTGCGCGAAGCGCTGGCCACCGCCGGCGCGGCCGTCACCGACGAGGCCAGCGCCATCGAGGCCCTGGGCCTGGCGCCACGCCTGGTGCCCGGCGACCAGGAGAACTTCAAGCTCACCTTCCCCGGTGACTTTGCGCTGGCCGCGCGCCTGCTGGCCACACGGGAGGTCGCTGCATGAGCATCCCCACACTGCGCATCGGCGAAGGCTGGGATGTGCACCAGCTGGTCAGCGGCCGGCCGCTGGTGCTGGGCGGCATCACCATCCCGCACAGCCACGGCCTGCTGGGCCATTCCGATGCCGATGCCCTGCTGCACGCCATCACCGACGCCCTGCTCGGCGCCGCCGCGCTGGGCGACATCGGCCGGCATTTCCCCGACACCGACCCGCAATTCAAGGGCGCCGATTCCGGCGTGCTGCTGGCCGAGGCGGCGCGCCGGGTGCGTGCCGCCGGCTGGCAGATCGGCAACATCGACAGCACCATCGTGGCCCAGGCGCCCAAGCTGGCGCCGCACATCCCGGCGATGGTGGCGCGCATCGCTGCGCTGCTGGGTCTGGAACCCGGACAGGTCAACGTGAAGGCCAAGACCGCCGAGAAACTGGGCCCGGTGGGTGAGGGCCGGGCGATCGAGGCCCGCGCCGTCTGCCTGCTGCTGCAGGCCTGAGCACCGGCGTCAGCCGTCGGTGCGGGTAGTGGTCTGCTCGGCGCGCACGTGGCGGGCGCGGCGCATCCGCAGGTGCACCACCAGACCGCCTTCCGGCGCGTTGGCCACCTCCACCTGGCCGCCCATGCGCTGCATCGCCTTGTCGACGATGGCCAAGCCCAGGCCGGCGCCGGTGGCGGCGGTGCGGGCCGCATCGCCGCGGAAGAACGGCGTGGTCAGCTGGCCCAGCTTCTCGGGCGCCACGCCGGGACCGTGGTCGCGCACGGTGCAGATCACCCAGCCGCCGGTGCGGGTGTTGCTGACGGTGACCATGGCAATGCCGGTGTCGGTGGTGCGGCCGTAGCGGCGGGCGTTCTCGAACAGGTTGCTGAACACCCGGCCCAGTTCCACCTCGTCGGCCAGCACCTCCAGGTCGATGCTCACCCGCGAGGTGATGCGGATCTCGGAGGGATCGCGGAACGAGGCCGCCTCCTTGTCGATCAGCTTGGACAGCAGCACCGGCCGCAGGTGGGTCTCGCCCGGGCGGGCGTAGTCCATGAACTTGTCGATGATGGCGTCGAGCTGGTCGATGTCGCTGGCCATGTTGCTGCGGGCCTCGTCGTCGACCACGCTCATCTCGGCTTCCAGCCGCAGCCGCGCCAGCGGCGTGCGCAGGTCGTGGCTGATGCCGGCCAGCATCACCGCGCGGTCTTCCTCCACCTTGGCCAGCTCGCGGGCCATGCGGTTGAAGCCCATGTTCACCTCGCGGATCTCGCTGGTGATGGTGGTCTCGTCCAGCCGCGAATCGAATTCGCCGCCGCGGATCTTGCTGGCTGCGAACGACAACTGGCGCAGCGGCTGATTGATCAGCTGGGCGATCAACACGACGCCGGCCAGCGTGGCCAGCGCGGCGCCCAGCACCCACAGTAGGCCCTGGCGGTCGGGTGGCGGCGGCACCAGACCGGCCGGCACCTGCAGCCACCAGGCCTCGCGCTCGACCACGAAACCGAACCACAGGCCCGGCGCACCGTTCAGGCTGCTGGCGACCACCAGCTCGGGGCCCAGGCGGCGGCGCAGCTCGCCGGCCAGGCGGGCCAGGGGGCCGCCTTCGGCCGGCACCGTCCAGACATCGGCCACCGCCCGGGCCTGCAGCAACAGGCCCTCGCGGGCGGCGAGGTTCTTCAGCAGCACCGGGCGGTTGGCACGGTCGCTGGTGCGCAGGGCCTCTGCGCTCAGCCGCAGCAGGCTGGTGAGGTGCGGCACGTTGCGCGGGCCCAGCCAGCCTTGCACGTCGACACTGCGCAGCGTGAAGCCCCACGCCGCCGCGATGGCGGCCAGCAGCAGCAGCAACAGGAAGAACGTGCGCCAGAACAGGCTGAGCGCGACCTTCTGCTGGGTCAAGGGATTACCCGGGAGTCAGGTGGACGGGGTCACAAGGGTACACCGCACCACCGCGCTGCCGGCTCAGCCTGCACCGTCCGGCACGAAGACATAACCCACGCCCCACACGGTCTGGATGTAGCGCGGCTGCGAGGGATCGGGCTCGATCAGCTTGCGCAGCCGCGAGACCTGCACGTCCAGGCTGCGGTCGAAGGGCTCGAAGTCGCGGCCGCGGGCCAGCTGCGCCAGCTTGTCGCGCGACAGCGGCTGGCGCGGGTGGCGCACCAGGGCCTTGAGCATCGAGAACTCACCGGTGGTCAGCGCGATCGGCTCGCCGTCCTTGGTCAGCCGGCGCAGCGACAGGTCGAACTCGAACGGCCCGAAGTTGACGACCTGGGCCTCCTTGCTGGGTGCGCCGGGGGCTTCCTGCGCCGGACGGCGGCGCAGCACCGCATGGATGCGCGCCAGCAGCTCGCGCGGATTGAAGGGCTTGGGCAGGTAGTCGTCGGCGCCCACCTCCAGGCCGACGATGCGGTCCACATCCTCCACCTTGGCGGTGAGCATGATGATCGGCGTGGTGTCGTTGGCTGCGCGCAGGCGGCGGCAGATCGACAGGCCGTCCTCGCCCGGCAGCATCAGGTCGAGCACGATCATGTCGATGTTCTCGCGCGTCAGCAGCCGGTTCAGCGCCTTGCCGTCCTCGGCCAGCAGCACGTCGAAGCCTTCCTGCGTGAGGTAGCGGCGCAGCAGGTCGCGGATGCGGGCGTCGTCGTCGACGACGACGATGCGGTCTGGGCGGGCGTTGGCAGGGGCGGTCATGCGGGGCTCCCATTTGTAACAACGGCATTGTGCAGGCCGGTGTCCGGGCGCCAGGCCCGGTTCTGACCCTCTGTTACAACTGTGCGCGGCAGGTTGCTTCCCGCCGTGAAGTCAACCACGCAGCAGGCTGCCGCGCTGTGGGTGTGGCGGCTGCAGCTTGCACCGCCGCCGGCCTGGCCGGCTCCGCTCCTTCCTGCGAGACCCTCGATGACTCTCCGCCGCCTCCCCCTCCTGCTGCCCCTGGCCGCTGCCCTGCTGGCCGGCCCGGCGCTGGCCCAGACCAACCCGGTGACGGTGTGGCAGGCCGCGCCGCAGAACGTGGTCAACCTCAGTGCCGAGGCCAGCCGCGAGGTGCCGCAGGACCTGATCGCCATCACCCTGGCGGCCACCCGCGAGGGCAGCGACGCCGCCGCTGTGCAGAGCCAGTTGCGCCAGGTGCTGGATGCCGCGCTGGCCGAGGCCCGCAAGGCTGCCCGGCCCGGCGGCGTGGAGGTGCGCACCGGCAGCTTCAACCTGTCGCCGCGCTACGCCGCCAAGCCGGGCACGGCGCCGGTGATCAGCGGCTGGCAGGGCCGCGCCGAGCTGGTGGTGGAGGGCAGCGACACCGCGGCCATCAGCCAGCTGGCCGGCCGGCTGAACAGCCTGACGGTGGCGCGGGTGGGCTACGGCCTGTCACGCGAAGCGCGCGACAAGGTGGAGGCCGAGGTGGCCGCCCAGGCCATCGGCCGCTTCAAGGACCGGGCCGAGGCCCATGCGCGGCAGTTCGGCTTTGCGAGCTACAGCCTGCGCGAGGTGTCGGTCAACGGCAGCGAGAGCGGTGCGCCGATGCCGGCGCCGATGTACAGGATGGCCGCTGCCGCGGCGCCGATGGCCGAGGCGGGCCAGCCGGTGGAGCCGGGCCGGACCACGGTGACGGTTTCGGTCAACGGCAGCATCCAGCTGTCGCCCAGGTAGTCACTGGGCCGTCCAGCCGCCGTCCATCGCCCAGGCCTGGCCGCGCACGTTGTCGGCAGCCGACGAGCACAGGAACACCGCCAGCTCGCCCAGCTGCTCGGGCGTGGT
This sequence comes from Pseudaquabacterium pictum, assembly GCF_005403045.1. Classification (GTDB taxonomy): domain Bacteria; phylum Pseudomonadota; class Gammaproteobacteria; order Burkholderiales; family Burkholderiaceae_C; genus Pseudaquabacterium; species Pseudaquabacterium pictum. The sequence goes on along the minus strand of NZ_BJCL01000002.1, from coordinate 413,243 downwards.
GAACTGCAGCGACGGCTGCTTTTCGGCCAGCAGCTGGCGCTTGGCCTCGTCGTTGGAGATGCCGGCCGCGGCGGCACGCGCGTCCACCTGCTTCTGCACCAGCGGCGTCAGCACCCAGCCTGGACAGATGGCGTTGTGGGTGACGCCGGTGGTGGCGCATTCCAGCGCCGCCGCCTTGGTGAAGCCGACGATGCCGTGCTTGGCCGCGACGTAGGCGGATTTCTCGGCCGAGGCCACCAGGCCGTGGGTGGAGGCGATGTTGATCACCCGGCCCCAGTTGCGCGCCTTCATGCCCGGCAGCGCAGCGCGGGTGCTATGGAAGGCCGACGACAGGTTGATCGCGATGATCGCGTCCCAACGGTCGACCGGGAAGTCCTCGATCTTGGCCACATGCTGGATGCCGGCGTTGTTGACGAGGATGTCGACCGCGCCGAACTCGGCCTCGCAGGCCCGCACCATGGCCTCGATCTCGGCCGGCTTGGACATGTCGGCGCCGTGGAACGACACCCGGCCGCCCAGCGCCGCCACCGCGGCCTTGGCGCCGTCGACATCGCCGAAGCCGTTGAGCATGATGTGGGCGCCCTGGCGGGCCAGCTGCAGGGCAATGCCCAGTCCGATGCCGCTGGTGGAGCCGGTGACGAGGGCGGTCTTGCCTTTGAGCATGTGCTTCTCCGAAAACATTCGATCGATGGGGGCGGGCCGGCGGCGGATCGTCCGGCCCTTGCTGCGATGATTATGGGCAAGGAGACCCGCACCATGGCTGACACCGCGCCACCCACCCCCCGCCTGAAGCATGTGCAATGCCTGGGCAGCGGCGGCCTGCACCGCATGGCCTACTGGGAGTGGGGCGACGCCGCCAATCCGCGGGTGCTGGTCTGCGCCCACGGCCTGTCGCGCCAGGGGCGCGACTTCGACACGCTGGCCGCCGCGCTGTGCGGCGAGTACCGCGTCATCTGCCCCGACGTGGTGGGCCGCGGCCAGAGCGACTGGCTGGCCGACCCGATGGGGTACGCCATCCCGGTCTACGTGGCCGACATGGTCACGCTGCTGGCCCGGCTGGACGCGCAGACGGTGCACTGGGTCGGCACGTCGATGGGCGGGCTGATCGGCCTGGGCCTGGCGTCGTTGCCCAACAGCCCGGTGCAGCGCCTGGTGCTCAACGATGTGGGGCCGGTGATCGAATGGGCCTCGCTGCAGCGCATCGGCACCTACCTGGGGCTGCCGGCGCACTGGCCCAGCGTGGAGGCGGCGGCCGATGCGCTGTGGGCCATCAGCCAGGGCTTCGGCCCGCACAGCCGCGACCAATGGCTGGCGCTGACCCGCCCGCAGCTCAAGCCGGACGGCGACGGTTTCAAGCCCCACTACGACCCGGCGATCGCCGTGCCCTTCCGCCTGGTCACGCCCGAGCTGGCCGAGGCCGGCCAGGCCGCGCTGTGGGCCAGCTACGACCGGCTGCGCTGCCCCACGCTGCTGATCCGCGGTGAGCAGTCCGATCTGCTGTCGGCCGCCACCGCCGAGGTGATGACCACGCGCGGCCCGCGGGCCCGGCTGGTCGTGCTGCCCGGCGTGGGCCATGCGCCCACTCTGGTGCAAGCGGACCAGGTGGCTCTGGTGCAGGAGTTCTTGCGCCAGCCATGAAGACCGAGCCCCAGGCGCCGCAAGCGGTGCCGCATCCGTCGGCGCCGATCGTCGCGCTCACCGGCAGCGGCCCCGGCGGCGCGGCCGACAGCGCCGAGGCCGAGCACGCGGCACTGCAGCGCGCCCGCGCCTTTGCCGAGCCGCTGCTGACCGGCCGTCTGCTCGACACCGGCGAGGATGCGCTGGCCCATGCCGATGGCGTGGCCGACATCCTGCAGGCCATCGGAGCCGGGCCGGGCATGCGGGCGGCGGCCTACCTGGTCTATGCCGGCGACTTTCTGCAGAAGCCCGAGGAGGTGGTGGCCAAGGCCTTCGGCGAGAGCTATGCCGGCCTGGTGGCCCACACCCGCAAGCTGGTGCAGATCCAGCGCGCTGCCCGCGAGGCGCAGGTCGAAGCCGAGCAGCGCGCCCAGCAGACCGAGCGGGTGCGCAAGATGCTGCTGGCGTTCTCGCGCGATTTGCGGGTGGTGCTGCTGCGCCTGGCCTCGCGCCTGCAGACGCTGCGCTGGCATGCGGCCAGCAAGGTGCCGTGCCCCCAGCTGCTGGCGCAGGAGAGCCAGCAGGTCTTCGCGCCGCTGGCCAACCGCCTGGGCATCTGGCAGATCAAGTGGGAGATGGAGGACCTGGCCTTCCGCTTCCTGCAGCCGGCCGAGTACAAGCGCCTGGCCCAGGCCCTGGCCGAGAAGCGGCTGCAGCGCGAGACCGGTATCGAGGCGGCGCGCGGCCGGCTGCAGGCCGAGCTGGCGGCCGCCGGCATCGATGCGCAAGTGCAGGGCCGGCCCAAGCACCTGTACAGCATCTGGAAGAAGATGCAGGGCAAGGGCCTGGCGCTGGACCGGGTGTTCGACCTGCGGGCGCTGCGCATCATCGTGGCCGATGTGCCGGCCTGTTATGCCGCGCTGTCGCGGGTGCATGAATGCCACCGCCCGGTGCCCGGCGAGTACGACGACTACATCGCCCGGCCCAAGTCCAACGGCTACCAGAGCCTGCACACCGTGGTGCTGTTCGACGAGCCCGACGGTGCCGCCGGAAGCGGCCGGCCGGTGGAGGTGCAGATCCGCACCGCGGCCATGCACGAGCATGCCGAACACGGCGTGGCGGCGCACTGGGCCTACAAGGAGGCCGGCGCCAAGGGCTATGCCGGCGTGCTGGCGGCCGGCGAGTTCGAGGAACGGGTGGCCGAGGCGCGCAAGGCGGTGCTGCGCCAGCTGCTGGCCTGGGAGCGCGAGTTCGTCGACCAGCGTGCCGGCCAGACCAGCGACCCCGGCGTGGCCGGTCCGTCCTTCGAGGACCGCATCTACGTCTTCACGCCCCAGGCCACGGTGATCGAGCTGGGCGCCGGCGCCACGCCGATCGATTTCGCCTACGTGCTGCACACCGACCTGGGCCACCGCTGCCGCGGCGCCCGGGTCGACGGCGTGATGGTGCCGCTGAACACCGCGCTGGCCAATGGCCAGACGGTGGAGGTGGTGGCGGCCAAGGAGGGCGGACCGTCGCTGGACTGGCTGAATGCCGAGCTGGGCTACATCCGCAGCCCGCGCAGCAAGGCCAAGGTGCGGGCCTGGTTCAACGCCCAGGCGATGCAGACCACCATCGCCCGCGGGCGGGAGCTGGTGGAGAAGCTGCTGCAGCGTGAAGGCCGCACGGCGATCAAGCTCGACGACCTGGCCGCGCAGCTGGGCTTCAAGGGCGCCGACGCGCTGTTCGAGGTGGTCGGCAAGGACGAGTTTTCGCTGCGCAACATCGAGCTGCTGTTGCGCCCGGCCCCGGCCGTGCCGGCCGAGGACGACGGCATCCACCTCAAGCGCACCCGCGCCACCGAGGGTGGCGTGCTGGTGGTGGGCGTGGAATCGCTGCTCACGCAGCTGGCCCGCTGCTGCCGGCCGGCGCCGCCGGATGCCATCGGCGGCTATGTCACCCGTGGCAAGGGCGTGGCCATCCACCGCAGCACCTGCCCCAATTTCCGCCACATGGCCGAGCGCACGCCGGAGCGGGTGATCGCCGTGGCCTGGGGCGATGCTGGCGACAACGCCGCCTACCCGGTGGACGTGGTGGTGGAGGCGGCCGACCGCTCCGGCCTGCTGCGCGACATCAGCGAGGTCTTCGCCAAGGACAAGGTCAATGTCACCGGCGTGCACACCCAGTCGGTCAAGGGTCCTGGCGGGAAGGGTGGCAGCACCGCCTACATGACCTTCACGGTGGAACTGGCCGACGCCACCCGGCTGAATGCGGTGCTGCGCGCCGTGGCCCAGGTGCCGGGCATCCGTCACGCCCGCCGGCGCTAGGCGGCTGCCGGACGCGTGTTATAGTCCTGGGCTTCGCAGGCGCGTAGCTCAGCTGGTTAGAGCACCACCTTGACATGGTGGGGGTCGTTGGTTCGAGTCCAATCGCGCCTACCAAATCGCAAGCCCCGAGGTTCGATCGAACCTCGGGGCTTTTTGCTTTGGCGGCACGCAGATCGGCGAGCGTGCCTCGATTCGGGAAAACCGAAGTCGGACTGCGGTGCGCCCTGGTTGGTTCGGCGGCGATCCGTCTCCACACTTGCGCCACCTCAACATCCAAGCAGTCTCCCACCATGTTCTACGCACTCAGCTGGTTCATCGTCGTCCTGCTGCTCGCCTGCTGGTCCCTGGCCGCCTGGGCCTTGCATGCCGTGGTGGTCTGGGCAGTGTCCAGTGCAGGGGCGCTGTCCGGCGCCGCCTCGGGCATCAACGGCATCGCCCTGCCGGCCTGGCTCGCGCCCTGGGTGCCGGCCGAACTCATGCAGGGCCTGACCGAACTGATGACCGGCCTGGGCCCCTGGGTTGCCAGCCTGCTGCAGTCGGTGCCGGCGCTGGCCGGTGGCGTGACGGTGCTGGCCTGGGTGGTCTGGGCCCTCGGCGCCTTCCTGCTCCTGCTGCTGGGCGCCGGGCTGCACCTGCTGATCGCGCTGTGGCGCCGCCGCGGTGGCGGCGGGCTGACGCCGCCAGCGCCCAGGCCGGCCGTCTGAACGGCACACGGCGGCACTGACCAGGCCGCCTCCAACTTCCTCGCTGCACGACGCGCTCAGCCTGCTGGGCGGCGCGGGACGTGCTGTGCGCCTCATCGTCTGAACAACCCACCATGGACATCCTGCATCCCTTCCTCACGGCCGATTTCATGGGCACGCCGGCCTGGATCTGGCTGGCCTTCGTCGGCATCGTCGTCGGCCTGCTGGCCTTCGACCTCGGCGTGCTGCACAAGGACGACCAGGAGATCGGCGTTCGCGAGAGCCTGCTGCTGTCGGCCGGCTACATCAGCGTGGCGCTGGTCTTCGGCGCCTGGGTGTGGTGGTACCTGGGCGCGCAGAGCGGCATGGACTACTACACCGGCTTCATGATCGAGAAGTCGCTGTCGATGGACAACGTCTTCGTCATCGCGCTGATCTTCAGCTTCTTCGCGGTCCCGCGGCAGTACCAGCACCGGGTGCTGTTCTGGGGCATCCTGGGCGTGATCGTGCTGCGGGCCATCATGATCGCGCTGGGTGCCACGCTGGTCAGCCAGTTCAGCTGGGTGCTGTACCTGTTCGGCGCCTTCCTGGTCTTCACCGGCATCAAGATGTGGATCATTGCCGACCATGTGCCCGACATCGCCGGCAACCCGCTGCTGAAGTTCCTGAAGCGCCACATGCGCGTCACCGAAGGCCTGCGCGGCAATGCCTTCTGGGTGCGTGAGCCCGATCCCAAGACCGGCAAGCTCGAACGCTTCGCGACGCCGCTGTTCCTGGCCCTGGTGCTGGTGGAGTTCGTCGACCTGATCTTCGCGGTCGATTCGGTGCCGGCGATCTTCGCGATCACGACCGACCCGTTCATCGTCTACACCAGCAACATCTTCGCCATCCTGGGCCTGCGGGCGCTCTACTTTGCGCTGGCGGCGATGATCCACCGCTTCAAGTATCTGAAGTACGCGCTGGCGCTGGTGCTCATCTTCATCGGCAGCAAGATCTTCCTGGTCGGCATCATCGGCAAGATCCCCGCGGTGGTCTCGCTGAGCGTGACCTTCGGCCTGATCGCCGGTGGCGTGCTGGTCTCGCTGTGGAAGACACGCGGGCAGCCGGCCGAGGGCGCGACGGTGTGAGGCCGCGCACCAGCCCGGGCGCTACCGCAGGGTCCGGTCGAAGAAGGCGGTGATCTCGGTGCCCAGCTGCTGCAGGAAGCCGGCCCGGTCAAAGCCCGGCGGGTCGGCGGCGATGTCGCCGTCGGGGCTGGGGATGGGCACGCCGGGCGTGTCCATGAAGGCGAAGTGCCAGGCGTTGGGGACCGGGCGCAGGTTCGGTGCCGGCAGATTGGCTGCCACCCAACCGGCATGGAAACGCGGCACCAGGAAGCGGTCGCGCTCGGCCACGTAGACCAGGGTCGCCGGGCGGACCGCAGCCAGCGATGCGGCCGTCAGCACCACGCCTGCCGGCGCCATCGCCACCACGGCGCGCACGCGGGCGTCTGCCAGCGGCGGTGCATCGGCGGGCGCGGGCGGCAGAGCCCGGTCGGCGCGGCCCATGCTGCAGAAGATCGGATCCTGGGCGGCCGCCGCCCTGCAGTGCTGCTGCAGCCGGGCCAGATCGGGCTGGCCACCGGCCAGTGCCAGCACCGTGTAGCCACCTGCCGAATGGCCCAGGGCGCCGACGCGGGGGCCCTGGCTGTCGGTGGCGATCCGGTCTTTCCAGGCCGGGTCGGCCAGGATCGCGTCGATCACCCGGGAGGCCTGCCGCGGCCGCTCGTCGAAGTAGCGCTCGGGCGTGCGTTCGATCAGCGTGTGCTCCTGCCAGTTGTCGCCGGGGTGGCGCATCGCGGCCACCAGGTAGCCGTGGCGTGCCAGGGCCTGGGCCACGGCGCTGTGGCCGAGCTCGCTGCCACCGATGCCGTGGCTCAGCAGGATCAGCCCCTTGACCTGGTCGACCGGCCGGGCGCCGATGGCCACGTCGAGCGTGAACGGGCCCATCGGGATGGTGCGCGGTGCGGCCAGCGTCGGATAGAACAGGGCGACCGTGGTCCTGGCATCTGCAGGGGTGGCGCCGGGTGTCTGGACCTGGGTCCAGCCCGCCTCGAAGGCCTGCACCTGCACCGTGACGAGCAGGCTGGCCAGGACGGTCAGGAAACGGTGGTGAAGACGGGTCATGCTGTGCTCCAGGGGGTGGTGTGTGCAACGCATGTTCGGCGCGCCCCGACCGCGGCCAGGCGGTCTCGCGACGAAACGCCGCGCCGTGTCGCCAGCCGGCTGCGTTGCCGATCCGGTTGCAGCCACCCACGGCCGCGCAGCGCGCTGGCCCGCCGGTTTGACACAGCGCAAGTCCCGCCTACAATGCAAACGCATTCGTCAATGTTGAATTGACATCCACCCAGGAGACACGATGAGCACCAAAGCCTTTGCCAGTCAGGCCGATCTGGAAGAGAAGAAGGTCACCTTCGCGCAGCTGTCCGAGCACGCCTGGGCGTACACCGCCGAAGGCGACCCGAACACCGGCATCATCATTGGCGACGATGCGGTGCTGGTGGCCGACACCCAGGCCACGCCGGCGATGGCGGCCGATGTCATCCGCCGCATCCGCGAGGTGACCGACAAGCCCATCCAGTACGTGGTGCTGACCCATTACCACGCGGTGCGGGTGCTGGGCGCCTCGGCCTACCAGCCGCAGCAGATCATCGCCAGCCAGGACACCTACGACCTGATCGTCGAGCGTGGCGAGGCCGACAAGGCCAGCGAGATCGGCCGCTTCCCGCGGCTGTTCCGCAATGTCGAGACGGTGCCCGCCGGCATGACCTGGCCGACGATGACCTTCACCGGCAAGATGACGCTGTGGCTCGGCAAGCTGGAAGTGCAACTGCTGCAGCTGGGCCGCGGCCACACCAAGGGCGACACCGTGGTCTGGCTGCCCGGTGAGAAGACCCTGCTGTCGGGCGACCTGGTCGAGTTCGACGCCACGCCCTATGCCGGCGATGCCTACTTCCAGGACTGGCCGCAGACGCTGGACAACATCACCGCGCTCAAGCCCCAGGCCCTGGTGCCCGGCCGTGGCCCGGCACTCAAGGGCGATGCCCAGGTGCAGGCCGGGCTGGAGGCCACCCGCAGCTTCATCCGCGATGTGTGGACCAACGTGCAGGCCGGTGTGGCCGCCGGCCAGGACCTCAACGCTGTCTACAAGGCCACTTACGCGGCGCTGAAGCCCAAGTACGGCCACTGGGTGATCTTCGACCACTGCATGCCCTTCGATGTGACCCGCTGCTACGACGAGGCCACCCAGTACCGCGACCCGCGGGTGTGGACGGCCGAGCGCGACCAGCAGATGTGGGCCACGCTGGAGGGCTGACATGGCGGCGCTCGGCTACGACAGTGACGGCGCCACCATCCAGCGCCACAGCTTCGGCTACCAGCGCAGCACCGACCAGGACGCGCCGGTGCCGGTGCGCCACCCGGTGGTGGTGGTGGGCGCAGGCCCGGTGGGCCTGAGCCTGGCCATCGACCTGGCCCAGCGTGGACAGCCGGTGCTGTTGCTCGACAACGACCACCGGCTGTCCACCGGCTCGCGCGCAATCTGTTTTGCCAAGCGCACGCTGGAGATCTGGGACCGGCTGGGCGTGGGCGATCCGATGTGCGCCAAGGGCGTGGAGTGGAACGTCGGCAAGGTGTTCAACGGCCACGACCTGCTCTACCGCTTCGACCTGCTGCCCGAACCCGGCCATGAACGGCCGGCCTTCATCAACCTGCAGCAGTACTACGCCGAGGCCTACCTGGCCACGCGCGCCGCCGAGCTGCCTGGCATCACCATCCGCTGGCAGAACACCGTGGTCGGCAGCACGCCGCAGGACGACGGCGTGCTGCTGGACGTGGACACGCCCGATGGGCGTTACCAGCTGCAGGCCGACCACCTGGTGGCTTGCGATGGCTCCCGCTCGCCGCTGCGGGCACTGCTGGGCCAGGAGAGCAAGGGCCGCGTCTTCCAGGACCGCTTCCTGATCGCTGATGTGCGCATGCAGGCCGACTTCCCGGCCGAGCGCTGGTTCTGGTTCGACCCGCCCTTCCACCCCAACCAGAGCGTCTTGCTGCACCGCCAGCCCGACAACGTCTGGCGCATCGATTTCCAGCTGGGCTGGGATGCCGACCCGGAGGTGGAGAAGCAGCCCGAGCGCATCCAACCCCGGGTGGACGCGATGATGCGCGCCGCGCTCGGCCGCGATGTGCCGTATGAACTGGAGTGGGCCAGCGTCTACACGTTCGCCTGCCTGCGCATGGACACCTTCGTGCACGGCCGGGTGCTGTTTGCCGGTGATTCGGCGCATGGCGTGTCGCCCTTCGGTGCACGCGGTGCCAACTCCGGCGTGCAGGATGCCGACAACCTGGGCTGGAAGCTCGACCTGGTGCTGCGCGGCGTGGCACCACCGGCCCTGCTGGCGACCTACGGGCCCGAGCGGGAGTACGCCGCCGACGAGAACCTGCTGAACTCCACACGCGCCACCGACTTCATCACGCCCAAGAGCGCAATCTCGCGGCTGTTCCGCGACGCCACGCTGGACCTGGCCCGTACCCACCCGTTCGCCCGCCGCATCGTGAACAGCGGTCGGCTGTCGGTGCCGGCCACGCTGCGCACCTCGCCGCTGAACACGCCCGACACCGATGACTTCACCGGCGCCATGGTGCCCGGCGCGCCGGCGGTGGATGCGCCGCTGTCGGACGCCGAAGGCGGTGGCTGGCTGCTGCGCCGGCTGGCCGGCAACGGCTTTGCAGCGCTGGTGTTCGATGGCGATGGCGCCGCTGTCAGCGCGGGTGCCGAGGGCATCCTGCCGGTGGACGTGATCCGCCTGTCCGCTGCCGGCACAGCAGCCCAGCGCTACGACGCCAGCCCCGGCTCCGTGGTGCTGCTGCGGCCCGACCAGCATGTCTGCGCCCGCTGGCGCGCCCCCACCGCCGCCGACGTGGCCGCCGCACTGCGCCGCGCGCTGGCGCTGCATTGAGGAGCCTTGCCATGCCACTGATCACCGAGCCCCACCTCGACGCGCCCGACAGCTTCTATGAGGCGCTGATCGAGGCCCACCGTGATCTCACCGAGGCCCAGAGCCATGCGCTCAATGCGCGCCTGGTGCTGCTGCTGGCCAACCACATCGGCCAGCTGGATGTGCTGCAGCAAGCGCTGGCCGCTGCCCGCGCCAGCGGCCGTTGACCGTTCCACCGGAGCCCCCATGCCAGAACTTGCCTACCAATCCGGCTTCGGCAACCAGTTTGCGACCGAGGCCGTGCCCGGTGCGCTGCCCCAGGGCCGCAACAGCCCGCAGCGTGCGCCGCTGGGGCTGTACGCCGAGCTGATTTCCGGCAGCGCCTTCACCGCGCCGCGCCACAGCAACCAGCGCACCTGGGTCTACCGCCGCCAGCCGTCGGTGGTGACCGGTGCGTACGCCCCCTATGCCCAGCCGCATTGGGTGACGGGCGCGGCCGCCGGGCAGGTGGCGCCGCCCGATCCAATGCGCTGGCACCCGATCGCCATTCCCGATGCGCCGGTGGACTTCATCGACGGTCTGCGCACCATCGTCGTCAATGGCGACCCCGACGCCCAGACCGGCATGGCCGCCCACCTGGCGCTGATGAACCGTTCGATGGACGGCCGCGCCCTGGTCAATGCCGACAGCGAGATGCTGGTGCTGCCGCAGCTGGGCCGGCTGCGCTTCGTCACCGAGCTGGGCGTGCTGGAGGCCCAGCCGGGCGAGGTGGTGCTGCTGCCGCGTGGCATCGCGTTCCGCGTGCTGGTCGACGGCCCGTCGCGCGCCTATGTGTGCGAGAACCACGGCGCACCCTTCCGCCTGCCCGAGCTGGGGCCCATCGGCAGCAACGGCCTGGCCAACCCGCGCGACTTCCTGGCGCCGGTGGCCGCGTACGAGGCGCGACAGGATGCGCCCTGCGAGATCATCCGCCGCTACGGCGGCGCGCTGTGGCGCAGCACCCAGCCGCGCACGCCCTTCGACGTGGTGGCCTGGCACGGCAACCTGACGCCGGTGAAGTACGACACGGCGAAGTTCATGGTCATCGGCTCGATCAGCTTCGACCACCCCGATCCCAGCATCTTCACCGTGCTGACCAGCCCCACCGACACGCCGGGCACCGCCAACTGCGATTTCGTGATCTTCCCGCCGCGCTGGATGGTGGGCGAGGACACCTTCCGCCCGCCCTGGTACCACCGCAACGTGATGAGCGAGTTCATGGGCCTGGTGCACGGCCAGTACGACGCCAAGCCCGAGGGCTTCAAGCCCGGTGGCATGAGCCTGCACAACTGCATGGTGCCGCACGGCCCCGATGCCGAGGCCTTCGACAAGGCCAGCCACGCCGCGCTGGCACCGCACAAGCTGGACCACACCCTGGCCTTCATGTTCGAGAGCCGCTGGCGCTTCAAGCCGACCGCGTTTGCACTGGGCTGCGGCGCGCTGGATGCGCGTTATGCCGATTGCTGGCAGGGCCTGCAGGACAATTTCAAGCCATGACCACCCTCGACCACACCCACGATCCGGAGCTGCAGAGCTGGGTGCCTTCGGCCAATGCGGCCGAGGGCGATTTCCCGATCCAGAACCTGCCGTTCGGCCGCTTCCGGCGCGCCGGCACCGCGGAGGCCTGGCGCATCGGCGTGGCCATCGGCGACCAGGTGCTGGACCTGCGGGCCGCTGCCGCGCAGTCCGGCTGGGCGGCAGACGTCGCACCGCTGCTGGTGCCGCTGGCCGCGGGTGATCTCAATGCCTTCATGGCGCTGGGCGGCGCGGCACGCCGCACCTTGCGGCAGGCGCTGTCGCAGGCGCTGGCCGCCGGTTCGCCCCAGCAGGCGGCGCTGGCCGGCTGCCTGGTGCCGCAGGCCGGTGTGGAACTGGGCCTGCCCTGCCGCATCGGCGACTACACCGATTTCTACGTCGGCATCCACCATGCCACCGCGGTGGGCAAGATCTTCCGGCCCGACAACCCGCTGCTGCCCAACTACAAGTGGGTGCCGATCGGCTACCACGGCCGGGCCTCGTCGGTGGTGCCCAGCGGCACGCCGATCCGCCGCCCGCGTGGGCAGACGGCACCGGCGGCCGGCGCCAGCACGCCCGGCTTCGGCCCCAGCCAGCGGCTGGACCTGGAGCTGGAGCTGGGCTACTTCATCGGCGCCGGCAATGCCCTGGGCACGCCGATTGCCATCGACGACGCGGAGGACCAGGTCTTCGGCGTGGCGCTGTTCAACGACTGGTCGGCGCGCGATCTGCAGGCCTGGGAGTACCAGCCGCTGGGCCCGTTCCTGGCCAAGAACTTCGCCAGCAGCGTGTCGCCCTGGCTGGTGACGCTGGAGGCGCTGGCGCCGTTCCGCGCCCCCTTCACCCGGCCTGACGGCGACCCGCAGCCGCTGCCCTACCTGGACAGCGCGGCCAACCGCGCGGCCGGCGCGCTCGACATCCAGCTGCAGGTGCTGCTGCAAACCACCGCGATGCGCGAGGCGGGCATGGCCCCGGCCCTGCTGTCGACCAGCAACGCCGCCCAGGCCGCCTACTGGACACCGGCGCAGCTGGTGGCCCACCACACCGTCAACGGCTGCAACCTGCAGCCGGGTGATTTGCTGGGTTCGGGCACGCTCAGCGGGCCCACGCTGGCGCAGGCCGGGTCGCTGCTGGAGCTGTCGCAGGGCGGCAAGCAGCCGATCACGCTGCCCAATGGCGAGACGCGGGTGTTCCTGCAGGACGGCGACACGCTGATCCTGGCCGGCCATTGCGAACGGCCGGGCGCCCGGCGCATCGGCTTCGGCCACTGCGCCGGCACGGTGCTGCCGGCGCTCTGAGGGTCAGGCGTCCGGCGACCGCACCACCAGCACCTTCAGCGCCCGGTCGGGCGATGCGTCGGCAAAGGCCGGCGGGTTGGCCAGGCGTTCGATGACCTGCAGGCCGGGCGCTTCGGTGGCCAGGGCATCGCGCAGGAAGCCTTCGCCCAGTTCGGGCGCGTTCAGGCACAGCAGCGCGTGGCCGCCCGGCACCAGCAGGCCGGGCAGGCGGCGCAGCAGGCGGGGGTAGTCCTTGGTGGCGACGAAGCTGCCCTTCTGGAAGCTGGGTGGGTCGAGCACCACCAGGTCGTACGGCCCGCTGCGGCCCAGCTTGCCCCAGCTGTTGAACACATCGTGCGGCAGGAAGCTGGCGCCGCTGGTGATGCCGTTGAGCCGGTGGTTCTGCTGGCCGGTGGCCAGCGCGCCGGCGGCCATGTCCACGTTCACCACCTGCTGCACGCCGGCCAGCCGCGCCACCACCGAGAAGGCGCAGGTGTAGGCGAACAGGTTCAGCATCTTGAGCCCCGGCCGGCCGGCGGCCCAGGTCTGCAGCCAGCGGCGGCCGGCGGCCATGTCCAGGAACAGGCCGTGGTTCTGGCCGCGCAGCACATGCACGCCGTAGCGGGCGCCGCCTTCGGTCACCACATGCGGCTCGGGCACGCTGCCGGCCATCAGCTGGGTGGTGGCCTTGCCGGTGCCGCGTTGCTGGTAGACCCAGGCCAGTGGCGTGTCCGGCGCCAGCTGCTGCCAGCGGGCGGCCAGGGCGCCGTGCAACTGCGTCAGCGCGGCATCGTCCAATGGCTGGAAGCTGGTGAGCACCAGCACCGGCGGGTACCAGTCCAGCGCCAGGTGCTCGCTGCCCGGATGCAGGCCCCCGCGGCCGTGGAACAGGCGCGTGGCGTCGGTGGGCAGGCCCATGGTGGCGATGGCGTCGAGCAGGGCTTGCATCGTCTGTGGGGGGCGTCTGTGGAGGCGTCTGTCGGTGCGTCAGGGCGGGCCCGCATGGTAGCGGCCCGGCCTTCACAAGCCGCCTTGGCAGGCCCTGGCCGCAGCCGCAGGTGCGTTGGCAGCCGATGGCGTCTAAGCTGCGGGTCACCACTGACCAGGAGTTCCCCATGCACGCTGCCGACCTGCCGATCACCGCCCTGCGCGAACTGCTCGACAGCCGCGCGCTGTCCTGCGCCGCGCTGGTCGATGCCCTGATCGCCCGCACCGAAGCTGCCGGCGCGCTGAATGCCTACACCCGCTTCGACGCGGCGGCCTTGCGCGCCCAGGCGCTGCAGGCGGATGCGCGGATCGCGGCGGGTGAGCGTCTGCCGCTGCTCGGCATCCCCATCGCGGTGAAGGACAACGTCGATGTCTTGGGCTTTCCCTGTGATGCCGGCACCGCGGCCCTGCGTGGCCAGCCGGTGTCGGCCGATGCGGACCTGGTGCTGCGCCTGCGTGCCGCCGGGGCGCTGATCACCGGCAAGACCGGCCTGCACGAGCTGGCCTTCGGCATCACCAGCAACAACGCGGTGTCGGGCGCGGTGCACAACCCCTGGGACCTGCAGCGCATCGCCGGCGGCAGCAGCGGCGGCTCCGGCGCGGTGGTGGCGGCGCGCCTGGTGCCTGCGGCCATCGGCACCGACACCGGTGGATCGGTGCGCGTGCCGTCGGCCTTGTGCGGCGTGGTCGGTCTGCGCCCGACCGTGGGGCGGGTGTCGGGGGTGGGCATCGCGCCGATCTCGACCACCCGCGACACCGGCGGCCCGATGGCCCGCAGCGTGCGCGACTGCGCGCTGCTCGACGGCGTGCTGACGGGCGACGCCACGCCGCTGGCCATCACCGGCCTGCAGGGCATCCGCATCGGCGTGCCGCGCCAACCATTCTGGGCCGATCTCGACAGCGGCGTGCAGGCCGTGGCCGAGGCGGCGCTGGCCGCGCTGCGCCAGGCCGGTGCCGATCTGGTGGAGATGGATCTGCCCGGCGTGGTGGAGGTGGCATCGGCGGTCGGCTTCCCGATCGCGCTGTTCGAGTTCGTGCGCGACATGCGGCACTACCTGGCCAGCCGCGGGCGCGGCATCACGCTGGAAGCATTGATTGCTGGTGTCGGCAGCCCGGACGTGGCGGGCGTCGTCGACGGCCTGCTGACCGGCGGTGGCATTCCGGAGGCGGTCTATCGGCAGGCCATGGTGGACCGGCAGCGGCTGCAGGCGCTCTACCGCGACGCCTTCGCGCAGCACCGCATCGAGGCGCTGGTCTTCCCCACCACGCCGCGCACGGCGGCCCGCATCGGCGAGGACGAGACGGTCGAGCTCAATGGCCGCCAGCAGCCCACCTTCCTGACCTTCATCCGCAACACCGATCCCGGCAGCAATGCCGGCATCCCGGGCATCAGCCTGCCGGCGGGGCTGGCGGCTGGTTTGCCCGTGGGCCTGGCGCTGGACGGTCCGGCCGGCAGCGACCGGCGCCTGCTGGCCATTGCCGCGGCGGTGGAAGCGGTGCTGCCACCGGCCCCCAGCGCGCCGCTGGCCGTCTGACCCGGCTCAGCGGTGCCGGGCCAGGGCCTGCAGGAAGGCCTCGGCCTGGGCCAGCTGGGCCAGGCTGACGTATTCATCGGCCTGGTGGGCCTGGGTGATCGAGCCCGGTCCGCAGACCACGCTGGCGATGCCGGCGCTCTGGAACAGGCCGGCCTCGGTGCCAAAGCCGACCAGCGTGGTGCGGTCGGTGCCGGCCAGCTGCTGGGCCAGCCGCACCGCGGGGTCGTCCAGGGCCGCCTGGAACGGCGGCACCGCGCACAGCGTCTCGAAGCGGATGCCGGTGGCGGCATCGACGGCCTGCATGGCCGGCACCAGGCTGGCCGCATGGTCTTCGACGCGGCGCTGCAGCGCGGCCACGTCGGTGCCCGGCAGGGCGCGGAATTCATAGTGGAAGCGGCAGTCCTCGGGCACCACGTTGTCGGCGATGCCGCCTTCGATCACGCCCACCGCGGCCGTGGTCCACGGCACCTCGAAGCCCGCATAGCGCGGACCGCGCGCCGCGAAGTCGTCGGCCATGTCGGCCAGCCCGGCAACCAAACGCGCGGCCGCCTCGATGGCGTTCACCGCGATGTGCGTCTGTGATGAATGCGCGGCGCGGCCCTTCACGCAGCAGCGCCAGCGCGCCACGCCCTTGTGGGCGATGGCCGGGACCATCGAGGTCGGTTCGCCGACGATGCACAGCCGCGGCAGCGCCGCCTTGGGCAGGCCCGCCTCGGCCAGATCGGCCAGCAGCGTCTGGGCGCCGAAGCAGCCCACTTCCTCGTCGTAGCTGAAGGCGTAGTGCAGGGCGTGGGGCAGGTCGGCGTCCAGGAAGGCCTGTGTCTGCGCCACCACCAAGCCGATGAAGCCCTTCATGTCGGCGCTGCCGCGGCCGTACAGGCGCGGCTCGCCGGCCACCGTGCGCAGGTCGGCGCCCAGCGGGTCGACGGTCCAGGCCTGGCCGTCCCAGGGCACGGTGTCGGTGTGGCCGGAGAGGATCACGCCGCCCGGCTTGCCTTCGCCCAGCGTGGCGAACAGGTTGGCCTTGCGCCGGCTGTCGTCCCAGCTCAGCCGCAGCGGCACGCCCAGCGTGCGCAGGTGGTCGGCGATGCACTCGATCAGCGGCAGGTTGGACTCGCGGCTGATGGTGTTGAAGCGCACCAGGCGCTGCGCCCAGGCCAGGCCGGCGGCGGACGGGGTGGTTGCTGCGGTCATCGGGCGACTGTAGCGGCTACGATGCCGCGCCATGACAGCCAGCCCCCAAGTCGATGCACCGTCCATCCACGCCGCTGCCGCGCGCATCGCCGGCCATGTGCGCCGCACGCCGCTGCTGCGCCTGCCCGGCGCGGCGCTCGGCGTCGATTGCGCCGAGCTGTGGCTGAAGCTGGAACACCTGCAGCGCAGCGGCAGCTTCAAGGCGCGCGGCATGTTCAACCGCATGCTGGCGCAGCCGCTGCCGGCCGCCGGGGTGGTGGTGGCCTCGGGCGGCAATGCCGGCATTGCGGTGGCGACGGCCGCGCGTGCGCTCGGCGTAGCCTGCGAGGTGTTCATCCCCGAGATGACCAGCCCGGCCAAGCGGGAGGCGCTGGCGGCGCTGGGCGCACGGGTGGTCGTCGGTGGCGCCGCCTATGCCGACGCCCTGGCCGCCTGCCTGCAGCGCCAGCAGGAGACCGGCGCGCTGCTGATGCATGCCTACGACCAGGCCGAGGTGGTGGCCGGCGCCGGCACGCTGGCGGCCGAGATCGAGGCCGATGCCGGCCTGCCCGGCCGCGTGCTGGTCAGCGTGGGCGGCGGCGGCCTGATCGGTGGCATCGCGGCCTGGTGGGCCGGGCGGGTGCGGGTCGAGGCGCTGGAGCCGGTGGGTTCGCCGACCCTGCATGCGGCCCGGGCCGCCGGGCGCCCGGTCGATGTGGACGTCGGCGGCGTGGCGGCCGATGCGCTGGGTGCGCGCCGCATCGGCAGCATCGCCTGGCCCCTCTGCCAGCAGCAGGTGGCTGCTGTGCACCTGGTGGCCGACGCCGATATCCTGGCGGCGCAGCACCTGCTGTGGCGTGAACTGCGGCTGGCGGTGGAGCCGGCCGCGGCGCTGGGCCTGGCGGCCCTGCGCGCCGGGCTGGTGCGGCCACGGGCCGACGAGCCCGTGGCGCTGGTGCTGTGCGGCGCCAACGTCGACCCGGCGACCCTGGTTCAGAGGTAGGTCGAGGCCAGCCCGCCGTCCACCGGCAGGTTGATGCCGCTCACCCAGCGTGATGCATCGCTGCACAGGAAGGCCACCACAGGCGCCACCTCGTCGCTGAACGCCGGGCGCTTCATGCGGTGGGCGTCCTTCTGCACACGCTCCTGGCCCAGCATCTGCACGAAGTCGCCCAGGATGGGCGTGAACACCGGGCCCGGCGCCACGCAGTTCATGCGCACACCCTTGGACAGGAACAGTTTCTGCGACTGGGTGATGGTCCAGACGATCAGCGCTTCCTTGAAGTACTGGTAGCAGGTGGCCTGCGCCACCGGCTGGCGGGCCAGCCAGGCCAGGCCGGCCTCGAACGACGGCGTCTCGGCCAGCGCCTTGTGCACGTCCAGCCGCGCCGGCCACTCGGCGCCCAGGATGGACGCGATGTTGACGATGCTGCCGCCCGCCGGCATGCGCTCGGCCAGCTGCAGCGCCAGGTGGCGCACGCCCAGGTAGTTGACGCGGGCCACCGCATCGGCCGGCGCGGTGCCGGGCACGCCGGCGATGTTGCACAGCGCATCCACCCGCTCGGGCAGCTGGCGGATGGCCGCGTCGATGGCCGCCTGCTCCGACAGGTCGGCCTTGACGAAGCCGTCCAACGTCAGCATCGGGTCGTTGCGGTCGATGCCGATCACCTGCGCGCCCTGGCTGCGCAGCAGCCGCGCGGTGTCGGCGCCGATGCCCGAGCTGACGCCGGTGATCACGATGGTCTTGCCTTGCACGGTCATGGGGTGGTTCTCCTGGGGGTGGGGGGGGATGGAAGGGAAGGGCGTTCCGTTGCGGTGCGGGCCTGGCGCTGCTGCCACAGGCCCACCAGGCCTTGCGGCAGCCACAGCGCGCAGGCGGCGGCCACGCCGCCCAGGCCGGCCAGGTACCAGGCGCCGAGGTGGCCCACGATTTCCTGCAGGCCGAACAGCAGCAGCGCGCCGACCAGCGGGCCGGCCATGCTGCGCAGGCCGCCCACCAGCACCATGAACAGCATCAGCACCGACCACTGCACGCCGAAGTTGGTGCGCGGCAGGAAGGTGATGGCGCTGGCCAGCCAGGCCACGCCGGCCAGCGCGCAGCCGAAGGCGCCCAGCAGGTAGATGGCGCGCCGCGTCGGCATCACCCGCACGCCCAGGGCTGCGGCGGCCTCGTCGTCGTCGCCCAGGGCGCGGGTGGCCGTGCCCACCGGGCTGCGCAGCAGCCACCACACCGCCAGCAGCATGGCCGCCAGCGCGCCCAGCGCGAACCAGTAGCCGATGTTGCGGCGCAGGACAGGCTCGACCGCGTTCAGCGCGATCAGCGAGGTGCCGGTCTCGCCCTGCACCAGCGGGTCCAGCATCACCAGGATGCGGATCACCTCGGCCACCACCCAGGTGGCGATGGCGAATTCGCCGTCCTTCAGCCGCAGCAGGAAGACCGACAGCACCCAGGCCACGCCCACCGCACCCAGGGCCCCGGCCAGCAGCGCCGGGTAGGCCGGCAGGCCGCCGTCCACCAGCCGCAGCGCGACGTAGGCGCCCAGCCCGAAGAAGGCCTGCTGCCCCACCGAGACCAGGCCGGCCTGGCCGGCCATCAGGCCCCACATGGCTGCCAGCAGCATCAGGATGAACAGGCCGGTGAGCTTGTCCACCACGCTGGCGCCGGCGGCCAGCGGCAGCAACGCCAGCAGCAGCCCGGCTGCGATGCAGGCCGCCCAGCGGGCGGTGGATCCCTGTCGTGCGCTCATGCCTGCACCCCCGCCTTGGCCGGCTGGCCATGGGCCGAGCTCGACGCGCTGCGCTGCCAGGGCCAGGCCGGCAGGCCCAGGCCGTGGCGGTGCTGCCGCCACAGCCGTGCCCCCAGCACCGCCAGGAACAGCAGGTGCCCGGCCAGGTGGAAGCCCTGCGGCGACACCAGCGCCCCCAGGCTCTGCGCCAGGCCCAGCAGGATGCCGCCCAGCAGCGTGCCCCACAGCGAGCCGATGCCGCCGATCACCACCGCCTCGAAGGCCTGGATCAGCAGCAGCGGCCCGGCATAGGGCTCCACCGTGGCCCGCGCCGCCAGCAGGCTGCCGGCCAGGGCGGCCAGGGCCACGGCGATGGCCGCGGCCGCCCGGTGCACCCGGGCGGCATCCACGCCGCACAGCGCGGCGGCCTCGGGGTCGCTGGCGGCGGCGCGGATGGCCCGGCCCAGCCGGGTGTGGCTGAGCATCGCCTGCAGCCCGGCCAGCACCATCACCGCCAGCAGCAGCGTCAGCACCGGCAGCTGGCCGACGACCAGGCCACCGGGCAGCGTCCAGCTGGCCCAGGACAGGCTGCCCAGCGCATCGGCCAGCGACCGTGCCTCGGAGCCGAACACGCCGTACAGGCTGTTCTGCAGCAGCGCGCCCAGCCCGAAGGTGACCAGCAGCGGCAGCAGCACGCCGGCACTGACGGTGCGTGACAGCACCCAGCGCTGCAGCAGCGCGCCCAGCAGCGCCATCGGCGGCAGGGCCGCCAGCACCGCGGCCCACCAGGGCAGGCCGGCCTGCACCAGCGCCAGCACCAGGAAGGCGCCGACGATGGCCAGGTCGCCGTGGGCCAGGTTGATGATGCGCATGACGCCGAACATCAGCGACAGCCCGGCGGCCAGCACGGCGTAGTAGCCGCCCAGCAGCACCCCTTGCACGATGGCGTCGATCATGTGGTGGGCTCCATGCCGAAGTAGGCGGCGGTGATGGCCTCGCGGCTCAGGTCCTGGCAGCGGCCGGCCAGCACGATGCGGCCCTCGCGCAGGCACAGCATGCGGTCGGCAAAGGCCAGGGCCCGGCCCAGGTCCTGCTCGACCAGCAGCAGGGTGGTGGCGGCCTCGCGCCGCAGCTGGCGCAGGTTGTCGTAGACCTCGTTGACGACCAGGGGCGACAGGCCCAGCGAGATCTCGTCGAGCAGCAGCACATCGGGGTGCGTCATCAGCGCCCGGGCGATGGCCGCGGCCTGGCGCTGGCCGCCCGACAAGGCCGCGGCCGGCCGGTCGAGGATGGTTGCCAGGCCCGGCAGGGCGGTCAGCACTCGGTCCAGCGTCCAGGCGCCGCCGGCCGGTTCGGGCCGGTCGCCGCTGCGGTGCTCGGCGGCCACGTGCAGGTTCTCGCGCACCGTCATGTCGCCGAACAGGCGCCGGCCTTCGGGCACCAGGGCCAGGCCCTGCTGCACCCGGCGGTGTGCCGGCCAGGCGCTGACATCCTGGCCGCGCAGCAGCACCTGGCCGCCCTGGGCCGGATGCACGCCGGCCAGGCAGCGCAGCAGCGTGGTCTTGCCGGCGCCGTTGGCACCGATCAGGGCCACGGCCTCGCCCGGCGCCAGCTGCAGCGAGACGCCGCGCACCGCCACCAGCGGCCCGTGGCCGGCCACAAGCTGCTGCACCTGCAGCAGCGGGGTGGTATTGCTCATGCGGCGGCACCTCCCAGGTAGGCCTGCACCACGCGCGGGTCGGCCATCACCGCCTGCGGCGCGCCTTCGGCCAGCACCGAGCCGGCATCCATGCACACCAGGCGCGTCACCACCTTCAGCAGCGCATGCAGCACATGCTCGATCCACACCAGGGTGAGGCCCTCGTCGCGCAGGCTGCCGACCAGGCCCACCAGCTGCAGCAGCTCGGCCTCGGTGAGGCCGCCGCCGATCTCGTCGAGCAGCAGCACCCGGGGCTGGGTGGCCAGGGCGCGGGCCAGCTCCAGGCGCTTGCGGTCCAGCAGGCCCAGGCTGGCCGCCGGGCGCGCCGCCAGCGCGGCCAGGCCGCAGCGGCCCAGCGCCTGGCGCACGGCGGCATCGGCCTCGGCGCCGCGCAGGCCGGCGCCATGCTGGGCGGCCACCAGCACGTTGTCCTGCACCGTCATGCCCAGGAAGGGCCGCGGCACCTGGTGGGTGCGGGCCAGGCCGGCGCGGCAGCGCCGCGCGGCATCCCAGTGGTCGATGGCCTGGCCGTCGAAATGCACCTGGCCGGCGCTGGCCGGCAGGGTGCCGGCCAGCACGCCGAACAGCGTGGTCTTGCCGGCGCCGTTGGGGCCGACCACGCCCAGCGCCTCGCCGCGCCGCACGGCGATGTGCACGCCGTGCAGCACCTGCAGCGGCCCGAAGTGCTTGGCCAGCCCGCGGCCGGCGAGCAAGGTGTCCTGGTCCATGGCGTGCCGTGCCGTGGCCGTCAGGCCTTGACCGCGTAGGGCTTCATCGTGCCGGTCAGCGGCACCTTGGGATGGTCGGCGTTGGCGACGATCTCCAGCCCGAACTTGTTGCCGCCGCCCAGGCCGCGCACCCACTGCACGCCCACCAGGCCGGTGGTGGCGCAGTTGGGCACCGGGCCGCTGGTGAAGTCGATGTCGCCCACGGCGGTCTCGGCCTTCAGCTTGCCCAGCGTGGCCGCCAGCGCGGCCCGGTCGCCCGGGTTGGGGCAGGCGCGCACGGCCGCCACCGCGGCATCGAACAGCGATGCGGTGGCGCCGATCTGCTGGTTCCAGCCCTTGCCGCTGGCCTTCTCGTAGGCATCGGCCAGCTGGGCGCTGCCCAGGCCGGTGGCCGGCGACTTGAACGGGAAGCTGCGGTGCCAGTAGGCGCCGGCATGCAGGCCGTTGCCCAGTGCGCCCAGCGCGTCCAGCTCGGCGGCGAACAGGCCGGCCTTGGCCATCTGCACGATCTTCACCTGCTGGGCCAGGCCGCGCTGGGCCGCCTGCCGCCAGAACACCGCGAAGTCGGGCGGGAACGGGAAGGTGTTGAAGATCTCGATGCCCTCCTTGCGGAAGGCGGCGATCTGGGCCGAGAAGTCGGTCAGGCCGTTCTGGTACGGACCGGCGTCGAAGACGCTGTAGCCGGCCTTCTGCAGCGCCGGGATCAGCAGGCCGCGGATGGCGTTGCCGTCGGCATCGGCGGGCAGCAGCATGCCCACCTTCTTGTTGGTGGTCACCTTGCTCCACTGGTCGGTGTAGAGCTTGGCGAAATTGCCCACGCCGAAGCAGAAGTGGTACGTCCACTTGAACGGCGAGGGCTCGCCCGGCTTGGCACCGCGGCCGAAGTAGAAGGCCTCCCAGGGGCTGGTGGTCGACAGCGCCGGCACGCCGGCGGCTTCGCAGGCATCGGCCACCGGGTTCACCGTCTCCGGCGTGGAGGTCGACAGCACGAAGTCCACCTTGTCGGCATTGACCAGTTCCTTGGCCATGGCCGCGGCGCGCACTGGGTTGCTCTGGGTGTCCTTGGCGATGAACTCCAGCGTCCAGCGCTTGCCGCCGGCCTCCACCGAGCTGCTGTGCCGGCGCACCTGGTCGAGCACGAAGCCATCGCCTTCGCCGAACAGCGCCAGCGGCCCCGAGCGCGGGCTGACCACGCCGATGCGCAGGGTGTTGCCCTGGGTGCGCCCGATCATCGGGAAGGCGGCCAGGCCGGTGGCGGCGCCGGCCTGCAACAGCTGGCGGCGGGTGCTGCCAACGGGCTGCTGCGGGTTGGAATCGGTCATGCGTGTCTCCAGTCGTGTCGTGAACGGCCCGCGGTGGGCCGGATGGTGTTGCCGGGGCCGGCCGCAGCCGGCCCGTGTCAGAACGGGAAGCCGGGCAGGCTGGCCTTCACCGTCACCCACTGCCAGCGGGTGTATTCGCCGATGTCGGCCGGGCCACCCACGGCGCTGCCGTTGCCGCCCAGGCCGGGGCCGCCGAACGGGTTGGTGCACTCGTCGTTGACCGTCTGGTCGTTGATGTGGACCATGCCGGCGTTCAGCCGCTCGCCGATGGCCATGGCGCGTGCCACGTCGCGGCCGATCACCGCGGCGGCCAGCCCGCCCTGGCTGTTGTTGGCCAGCGCCACCGCCTCGTCGTCGGTGCGGAAGGTGACCAGGTTGACCAGCGGGCCGAACGGCTCCTCGTCGAAGGCGCGCATGCCCGGCTGCACGCCGCTCAGCACCGTCGGCCGGTAGCACAGGCCCTCGTGCGTGCCGCCGGCCTCGAGCGTGGCGCCCTGGCGCACGCTGTCGTGCACCAGGGCATCGAAGCGCTGCAGCTGCTTGGCGTCGATCATCGGGCCCAGGGCCACGCGGCCGCTGGCGCCGTCGCCCACCGGCAGGTGCTGGGCCTTGCCCACCAGGCGCTGCTTCAGGCCCTCGGCAACGGCCTCGTGCACCAGCACGCGGTTGCTGGCCATGCAGATCTGGCCCTGGTGGAACCAGGCGCCGAAGGCCACCGCGCTGGCCGCGGCGTCCAGGTCGGCATCGTCCAGCACGACCAGGCTGTTGGTGCCGCCCAGCTCCAGCGACACCTTCTTCAGGTGCTGGCCGGCCAGCGCGCCGATGCGGCGGCCCACGCCGGGCGAGCCGGTGAAGGCGATCATCGGCACCCGCGCATCGGTGACCAGGGCCTCGCCGGCGGCGGCGTCACCCGGCAGCACCTGCAGCAGGCCGTCGGGCAGGCCGGCGCGGCGGAACACCTCGGCCATGACCACGCCGCCCGAGACCGGCGTGCGCGGATCGGGCTTCAGCACCACCGCATTGCCCAGCGCCAGCGCCGGCGCCACCGAGCGGATGCCCAGGATCAGCGGGAAGTTGAACGGCGAGATCACGCCGACCACGCCGTGCGGCACGCGCTTGGCGATCGACAGCCGGCCCGGCGTGCTGGGCAGCACCTCGCCCTGGGCCTGCATCGGCAGGCCGGCGGCGATCTGGCACAGCACGATCGCCTCCTTCACCTCATGCTGGCCCTTGGGCAGGATGCCGCCGGTCTCGCGGGCGATGGCCAGGGCCAGCTCGTCGAAGTGGGCCTGCAGCAGCTGCGCCGCCCGCAGCAGCACGGCCGCGCGGTCGCGCGGCGCGGTGGCGGCCCAGGCCGGCTGGGCGGCATGGGCCCGGCCAATGGCCTCGCGCATGTCGTCGGCATCGGCGATGCCGGCGCTGGACAGGGCGGCGCCGGTGGCCGGCTCGGGCACGGCACGTGCACCGCCACGTGGCAGCAGCCACTGGCCGTTGTCGAACACACGGCCGCCGAAGGTGGCGGGGTCCAGCAGGTGCAGGGGGTCTGAGGCTCCCATGGGGTCGGTTCTCCGGGGTTGCTTGAAAGGACACGGCCGATCGCCGTTGCCCTGACAGGTGCAACCGCGGTGCCCGTGCCGGCCCGCCGAGGGCCGCCGGCCAGCCAGACGGGGCTGCAGCTCCGAGGGAGAGATCAGGACTTTCCCGGGTGTCGTTCAGCGTCCGCCGCAGCGGTGCGCGCAACGCGTTTACCCGCGACCCCACTTGATGAAATGAGCAAACCGCACCGACACTGGCGTTTTCGATTCACCAAATCAGCCATGCCCGCGTCGTCCATCCCCCGCATCTCCCTGGCCGAGGTCTCGCGCACCACCGGTGCGCTGATGCGCCGGGGCGATCCGTCGCCCAACGACGCCAAGATCCAGCCGCAGCTGTCGGACATCACCGAGTGCCTGTTCTTCTCGCCCGGCGACGGCCGCATCTGGCTCAACGACCAACGCATGGTGCTGATGCACACCGGTTCGCTGGGCACGCTGCGCCGCGAGCTGATCGACACCCTGGGCCTGGAGCGTGCCCGCGGCCTGCTCACCCGCACCGGCTATGCCTCGGGCGCGCGGGATGCCCAGCTGGTGCGCGAGCGCTGGCCCGACGGCGACCTGGTGCCGGTCTTCATGGCCGGCACCCGCCTGCATGCGCTGGAAGGGGTGGTCAAGGTGGAGCCGGTGGAGTTCGAGATCGACCCCGAGCGCGGCCACTACCACGGTGAATTCATCTGGCACCACTCGACCGAGGACGACGAGCACATCAAGTCCTACGGCCTGGGCACCGACCCGGCCTGCTGGATGCAGCTGGGCTACGCGATGGGCTACGTGACCGGCCTGATGGGCCGGCTGGTGGTCTTCCGCGAGGTCGAGTGCCGGTCCACCGGCGCGTCGCTGTGCCGGGTGGTCGGCAAGACCGCCGAGGCCTGGGGCGATGTGTCCGACGACATGCGCTACCTCAACGCGCAGGATTTCCTGGCCACCAGCACCCATGGCGCCGCGCCTCCTGCGGTGCTGGGCACCACCGCCCTGGCCGATGGCGCCGACAGCGGCATGGTGGGCGTCTCGTCGGCGTTCAAGGCTGCCTGCCACATGCTCAGCCGGGTGGCGCCCACCCAGGCCACGGTGCTGTTCACCGGCGAATCCGGCGTGGGCAAGGAGATGTTCGCGTCGATGCTGCACCGCGTCAGCCCGCGGCGCGACCGGCCCTTCGTGGCTGTCAACTGTGCCGCCATCCCCGAGAACCTGGTCGAGTCGGAGCTGTTCGGTGTGGAGCGCGGCGCCTTCACCGGCGCCAGCGTCTCGCGGCCTGGCCGCTTCGAGCGGGCCGATGGCGGCACGCTGTTCCTCGACGAGATCGGCACGCTGAGCCTGGTCAGCCAGGGCAAGCTGCTGCGCGCGCTGCAGCAGGGCGAGGTGGAGCGGGTGGGCGGCTCGCGCACGGTCCAGGTCAACGTGCGGGTGGTGGCCGCCACCAATGTGGACCTGCGCGCCGAGGTGACCGCCGGCCGCTTCCGCGAGGACCTGTTCTACCGCCTGGATGTGTACCCCATCCACCTGCCGCCGCTGCGCGAGCGGCGCGAGGACATCCCGCTGCTGTTGAGCCACTTCCTGCACCTGTTCGCCAACCGGCATGGCCGGCGCCTGGCGGGCTATGCGCCGCGCGCGGTGCGCACGCTGATGGGCTACGCCTTCCCGGGCAACATCCGCGAGCTGCAGAACATGGTCGAGCGCGGCGTCATCAGCGCCGACGAGGGCGGCGTGATCGACCTGCCCCACCTGCTGCGGCGCGAGCAGCTGGCCGATGGCACGCTGCTGTCGATCAACGCCAGCGGCGCGCTGGCGGGTGATGCCGCCGCGCCGCCCGAAGCGGCCGCCGCCAGCCTGTTCGACCGCATCGCCGAGCCCGGCAGCGGCACCGTCGACCTGGAGGCGGTGCAGCAGCAGCTGATGCGCGACGCGGTGGCGCGCTGCCAGGGCAACCTGTCGGCGGCGGCGCGCCTGCTGGGGCTGACCCGGGCCCAGCTGAGCTACCGGCTGCGCAGCGCCGGCGCCGGCCAGGGGCAGGGCATGCAGCCGGCCTGAAGGCAGCCTGCAGATCCATCGAACGCCGGGCCGGTGCCTCGGCGCTACGCTGCAGGCGCATGACGATGCCGCTTTCCCCCCGCCGCCGCGCCCTGCTGGGCGGCAGCGTGGTCGCCCTGGCCGCCGGCCTGCACGACCTGCTGCGCTTCAGCCATGCCGCCAGCGCGCCCGAGGCGCCCGACGGCCGGCCGCGCCTGCAGGGCACGGCCCCCGCGCTGTTCATCGGCCACGGCAGCCCGATGAATGCGCTGCAGGACAACGACTTCACCCGCCACCTGCGCCGCTGGGGCCGCGAGCTGGGTCTGCCCAAGGCGGTGCTGATGGTCTCGGCCCACTGGCTGACCGAGGGCCAGACCGCGGTGATGGTCGATGCCCAGCCCTCCACGCTGCACGACTTCGGCGGCTTTCCGCCAGAGCTGTTCGCCCAGCGCTATCCGGCGCCCGGCGCACCCGACTGGGCCGCGCGCACCGCCGGCCGGCTGGCGCCGCGGGCCATCGGCCGCCACCAGGGCCGCGGCCTGGACCACGGCGCCTGGACGGTGCTCAAGCACCTGTACCCGGCCGCCGACGTGCCGGTGTTCCAGCTGTCGATCGACATCACCCGCCCGGCGGCGTACCACCTGGCGGTGGGCAAGGCCATCGCGGCGCTGCGGGCCGAGGGCGTGCTGGTGATCGGCAGCGGCAACATCGTGCATAACCTGGGCGACACGGTGCGCGGTGCCACGCCGTCGGTGCGCGGCCTGCGCGACTGGGCCGATGACTTCGACCAGCGCGCCAAGGGCGCACTGGAGGCCGGCGACACCGCCGCGCTGCTGGCCTATGAGCGCCTGGGCCCGCACGGTCAACGCGCCGTGCCCTTCCCTGACCACTACTTCCCGCTGCTCTATGCGCTGGGCACCGCCCAGGCGGGCGAGCGGGCGCGGCAGGTGTTCGAAGGCTTCCAGTCGGGCACGCTCAGCATGCGCTGCGTGCAGTGGGGCTGATCAGACCAGCGGCGCCGCCTCGGTCTCGGGGTGGCCGGCCAGGCGGCTGTGCCACATCACCCGCGGCAAGGTGAAATCCCAGGGCTCGGCGCGGTGCAGCAGGCAGCGGTTGTCCCACAGCACCACATCGCCGGCGGTCCAGTGGTGGGCCACCACCCGCGGCGGCTGGCAGGCCCAGGCCACCAGGTCTTCCAGGAAGCGCTCCGATTCGGCCTCCTCCAGCCCGGGGATGGCATGCGCGTGGCGGCCGATCAGCAGCGACAGGCGGCCGGTCTCGGGGTGGCGCTTGACCAGCGGGCGCAGCGGCGTGGCGGTGGTGTCCATGCCGTAGCCGACATAGGCCGAACCTGCCTGCTGCACATGGCCCAGCTTGCTCTGCGAGTAAACCAGCGAATGACGCGCCGACCGCTGGTGCACCAGGGCACGGGTGGCGTCGTCCAGCGCGTCGTAGGCGGCGCGCATGTCGGCAAAGCAGGTGCGTCCGCCGGTGGGCGGCACCACCTCGGCCGAGAACACCGCACCCTGGGCCATCACCGGCATGTAGGTGCTGTCGGCATGCCAGGCCATGTTGCCGACGATGACCTTCATCATGTCGTCCCACTCGGCCGGGCTGTGCTGGCGCACCGTGCCGTCGGCCTTGACGTTGGAGATGGCCACGATGTCGCCGCCGCCGATGCGCTCGATCGGCCCGAAGCGTTTGGCGAAGCCGATCTGCTCGGCATTCGTCAGAAACTGCCCGGGAAACACCAGCAGCGCGTGCTGCAGCCAGGCGGCATGCAGGCGGGCGAAGCCGGCATCGTCGAGCGTGGCCAGCCGCAGGCCGGTGACGGTGGCGCCAAACGTGGCGTCGGCGATCGGGGTGATCTGCATGGCGGTGCCGTCCGGGTCGGCAGCGCCGGGCGGGTCAACGCTGGCGCTGGTAGGTGACGAAGGCGTAGCCGCAGGCCGGCGGGCCGGCGCTGTGGCGCTGATCACGCGATTCTTCGACGAATCCGCCGCCGCGCCAGTCGGGAAAGCAGGTGTCGCCAGGCAGGTCGGCGTCGATCTCGGTCAGCAGCAGGGTGTCGGCCAGCGGCAGGGCCTCGGCGAACAGCTGGCCGCCGCCGATCACGAACACCCGCGCCGCACCGGTGGATGCTGCCGCCTGGCGGGCCTGCGCCAGCGCATCGGCCAGGCTGTGGGCCACCTGGGCGCCATCCGACTGCCAGCCGGCCTGGTGGGTGACGACGATGTTGGCGCGGCCGGGCAGGGGCCGGAACCGCACCGGCAGCGAATCCCAGGTGCGGCGGCCCATCACCACCGGGCAGCCCATGGTCTGGCGGCGGAACCAGCGCTGGTCTTCCGGCTCTTTCCAGACCAGGTCATTGCCGCTGCCGATGGTGCGCCGGCGGTCGACGCTGGCAATGAGCAGCAGGGGGATGTGCGTCACACCGCCACCGGTGCCTTGATCAGCGGATGGCTCTGGTAACCGTGCAGCACGAAGTCCTCGAACCGGTAGCCGTCGATGCTGTCGGGCCGGCGCACGATCTCCAGCGTCGGGTAGGGGTAGGGCGCGCGGGCCAGCTGGGTCTGCACCTGCTCGACATGGTTGTCGTAGATGTGGCAGTCGCCGCCGGTCCAGATGAAGTCGCCCACGTCCAGGTCGCACTGCTGGGCCAGCATGTGGGTCAGCAGGGCGTAGCTGGCGATGTTGAACGGCACGCCGAGGAAGATGTCGGCGCTGCGCTGGTAGAGCTGGCAGCTGAGCTTGCCGCGGCCGCCGGGCACGGTGGCCGGCGCCACGTAGAACTGGAAGAAGGCGTGGCAGGGCATCAGCGCCATGGCGTCCAGGTCGGCCACGTTCCAGGCGCTGACGATGATGCGGCGGCTGTCGGGGTTGGTCTTGACCTGCTGCACCACCTGGGCGATCTGGTCGATGTGGCGGCCATCGGGCGTGGGCCAGCTGCGCCACTGCACGCCGTACACCGGGCCCAGGCTGCCGTCGGCGCGGGCCCATTCGTCCCAGATGGTGCAGCCGTTGTCCTGCAGCCATTGCACGTTGCTGTCGCCGCGCAGGAACCACAGCAGCTCCACCACGATGGCTTTCCAGAACACCTTCTTGGTGGTGACCAGCGGAAAGCCCTCGTTCAGGTCGAAGCGCATCTGGTGGCCGAACACGCTGCGCGTGCCGGTGCCGGTGCGGTCGCCCTTGGCCACGCCATGGGTGAACACATGGCGCATGAAGTCTTCGTACTGGTGGCGGGTGGGGCGGGTCATGGCGGACAGGTCGGGGCGGCTGGGATCCGATTATCCGGTGGAGCGGGACGGCTTCAGAGGCCGTGCGAAATCGCGCGCAGCAGCGCATGCAGTTCGGCCCGGGCGGCGGCGGTGCCGTCGGCAGGCAGCCCCGCGGGGTAGGTGACGACCCGGTGCGTGCGCACATCGAACGGCAGGTCGACCGCCGGTCCATCGGCTGCGCCTGCCGCACGCATCAACACCACCGGTTTGCGCAGCGCATGCGCGAATCCCACTTCGTAGAGCACATTCGGGTTCTGCTCGTCCACCACGGCCACCACGCAGCGTGCCGCTTCGATCTCGGCGCGCAGCGTGTCGACGATGTCGCCGACGGAGGGGGTGTGGTCCATGCGCACGGCCAGCAGGTGGGCGCCGGCGATCGCCGGTTCGATGATGCTGGCATACAGCGGCAGGTGGCGATCTGCAAAGGGCATGCACACCAGGCAGGTGCCGCGCGCGCTGCGCAGCAGCGTGGCCGCCACCTCGGCAGCGAGGCTGTCGATCTGCGCGGTCGTCAGCAGGTCGAGGTCGATGTCGGACCAGCGTTGCCACTGTGCTGCGTCGATGAAGAACTCGTCGCGGATGTCATCGCCGAATTCGGTCCACAGGTGCTGAGAGGCACCGCCCATGAACGGCAGCGGCAGCATCGGCTTGTCGATCTGCAGCGCCAGGCGGGCAAAGTCGGTCGTGCCCTGTCCGCCGCCGCCGACACACAGCACGTCCGACTTGGCGATGATCTGGGCCTGCCGGTTCATCAGGCTTCGGCCCCGCACCACGACGCGGCGTCCCAATCCCAGCAACGATCCAGGCAGGCTGCCGTCGCGTTTCCTCACCAGAAAGCTCGTGACCCGGCGGTCGACGTCCGATGCGGGCAGTCGGTCGGCGAACGACTGGGCCACCGTCATGGTGAACGACCGCCGCCCGCGTGCGATCTGACCAGCGTACCCGCTGGTGGCCACCGCGACATGCAGTTTCGGGGCCAGGTGTCCGCCAAGGCACTCGCACAAAGTCTGCTGCGCGGGCGTGATCGCGCCCGAGCCCAGAAACGCGACCTGCAACCCCGGAGCGCGCATCAGCTGCCATTGGCGGGCGTCATCGGCGTCGTTCATGGCCTCAGCGGTAGGAGCGCCAGTCGAACACCATGCGCAGCCCCAGCGACCAGATGGTGCGCAGTTCAACCGGCGTGTTGACCGGGCCGACTTCGCGGGCATGGCCGGGCACGTCCGCGCTGGTGAACAGCTGGAACAGCACGCTGGAGCTCTGGTTGCCGGCGAAGGCGCGGTAGGGCCGGTATTCCAGGATCGGCAGGTCGACCAGCGTGGAGCGCAGGCGCACCAGCCGGGGCGGGTCGCCGGGCCTCAGGCCGGGAGCGACCAGCTGGTCGTCGTTGCTGCGGCCGAAGCGGGTGACACCCAGCTCGCGCCCCAGCACGAGCTGGAAGCGCCCCACCGCCGTCGCCATGCCCAGCTGCCAGGGGATCAGGCCACCGTTGCTGGCCGTCACCGCCATCGCTGCGTAGGCGTCGGGCGCGGCCAGCGCCAGTGGCGACAGCAGCAGCAGATCCCCGGGCACCAGGAAGAACGGCGCGCGCAGGCGCAGGCTGGGCCCGGTGCGCGCCGGCACTGCTGCCAGGATGCCGCCGCCGTCGACCAGCACCGACCGGGGCAGGAACTTGTTGCTTGATGCCGTGTCGGCCCGCATGCCCAGTGCGGCATACACCAGGCCATCGCCCGAATCGCCGATCACGCCCTCCAGGCCCAGGCCGAGCCGCAGCGAGACATCCAGCCCGGTCATGCGGCCGCGCTCGGTCTGCGCGGGGTCGAAGCCGTTGCGCAGCTGGCGGTGGTCGATGGCGCCGGCCAGGCCGATGAACGGGCCCAGCTCGGCGCGGAAGCGCGGCATCGCGCCCAGGCCCGGGCCCAGGCCGGGCACCGGCGTGGGCTTCTGCACCGCGGTGAACAGCGCGCCGGTGGTTTCGGCCTGCTGCAGCACCGCCGGCCGCGGCGGCATGCGGCTGTTGCGGCAGACGTCGAAGCCGTCGGCCTCGGCCGGCGCGGTGTCGGCCTGCGGCACCAGGTCGGCCGGCAGGATGCCCTGGGTGGCGTCGATCACCTGGGCCAGGCTCTGGCGCACCGACTCGGCCGCCAGGGCGGCGTCTTCGGGCCGCATGTGGGCATCGCCCATCACCACCACCGGCGGGCCGCCCTGGCCCCAGGTGGAGATCTCCAGGCCGTGCTCGTTGTAGTAGTCGTGCGTGCCCTTGCGCTGGGAGGCGTCGCCCCAGGTGCCGGCGATGTGGCCGGCGGCAAAGGTGTCCTGCAGGAAGTGCAGCGCAAAGGCCTCGTCGGCCAGCGCGGCCAGCAGCAGGGCGCGCCGCGCTTCGGGCGTCAGTGTCTCGCGGGCCAGGCGGGCGGCCTTCTGCAGCGCGCTCAGGTGGTGGTGGCGGTAGACGCCCACCGCGTTGATCTCGGCGCCCGGGGCCACCGCGGTGCGGCCGTAGCTGGCCTCGTCACTGGTGGCCTGGGTGCGCGCCAGCAGGAAGTGCGCGGTGCTGGCATTGGCGCGGGTGGCATAGCCCGGGTCGGCGCGCTGCATGCGGATGTCGGAGACCCGCAGCGCGTTCAGCCGCTCGGCCCGGTGCTCCGAGCTCTGCATGCGGCGGCGCAGATCGGGGCCGATGGTCTCGGGGGTGATTTCCACCGGCTGCGCCGAGGCCGGCGGCACCACCGGGATGCGGGCCAGGTCGGCCTTCAGCTGGGCCGCCACGTCGGCCACTTGCAGCACCCAGTCCGACCGCAGCGCGGTGTCCAGCAGTTGCCGGCTGGAGCAGGCATGGTCGCCGGCGAGGGCCGTCAGCGCCGCAAAGTCCAGGCACAGCGGCGCCACGCCCTGCTTCTCGAAGGCCGACAGCCGGCACAGGCGCGCTTCATGGCCGGTGCGGGCTTCTTCCCACAGCCGGTCGAAGGCGGCGCGGCGCTCGGGCACCAGGGATGTCACGGCGAGCACCGCGATGTCGCGGTGCTCCGGGTAGACCCAGGCCTGGGCCGATGCGGCCAACAGCCCGCCGGCCAGCGTTGGCAGCGCCCGTGTCCATGCCGTCTGCCTGCGTGTCATTGCCCCACCCCGCCGCCACCCGACCGGCCCGCCCCCGGGCATCCCTGCGGGCGATGTTGCCACGCCGGCCACGCGCCCGGCGCCACCACAATGCAGGCCATCGTGGTGCCGCATTGGCGGCGAGGCGCGTGGACATGACACACACACCGGGTTGGGACGGCGGGCTGCGTTGGCCGCTGGTGGCCCTGCTGGCCATGCTGCTGTGGCTGGCCGGCTGCGCCACGGTGCCGCCGCCGCCGGCGCCCAAGCTGGCGCACAGCACCGCGCTGCCGCCGCGCGCCGACGGCCTGCTGGCCGCGGTGGAGCAGCAGATCGCCGGCCAGCATGGCGCCGAGGTCTCGGGCTTCCGCCTGCTCGACAGCAACGCCAACGGCCTGCGCTACCGGCTGGCGGTGATCGACGGCGCCAGGCATTCGCTGGATGTGCAGTACTACGTCTGGTTCGCCGACGCCGCCGGCCAGCTGCTGATGACGCGGGTGATCGCCGCGGCCGACCGCGGCGTGCAGGTGCGCATGCTGTTCGACGACCTGAACACCATGCTGCGCGACATGGGCAGCCCCGAGCTGCGCGACGCCATGCTGGCCCGGGTGGATGCCCATCCCAACATCGAGGTGCGGGTGTTCAACGCCTGGCGCGAGCGCGGCTGGCTGGGCCGGCTGGGCGAGGGCATCAGCGACTTCGCGCGCATCAACCGGCGCATGCACAACAAGCAGATGGTGGCCGACAACCGCACCGCCATCCTGGGCGGGCGCAACATCGGCGACGAGTACATGGGCCTGAACCCGGCCTTCAACTTCCATGACCTCGATGTGCTGGGCGTGGGCCCGGTGGCGCGCCAGGCCAGCGCGGTGTTCGACCGCTACTGGAACAGCAGCTGGGTGCGCCGCCTGCCGCCCCCGCAGCCCGGTGCCGATGCCCGGCGGCTGACGCCGGCGATGATCGAGCTGCCGCCCGCCGCCGCGGCCCACCCCGCCACCCGCGCCATCGCCGCCGGCCAGCGCGACTGGACGGCCGACATGCTGGCCCTGGCGCACACGCTGACCCCGGGCCGCAGCGCGGTGCATGCCGATCCGCCGTCGCGCGCCGAGGGCTCGGCCAACCGCATGCCGGCGGCCTACCGGGCGCTGATGCGCTCGGCCCAGCGCGAGGTGCTGATCAGCAATGCCTACGTGATCCCCGACGCCGGCTTCATGGCCGACCTGCAGGACCTGGCAGCCCGCGGCGTGCGGGTGCGCATCCTCACCAACTCGCTGTCGTCCAACGACGTGCCGGCCGTCAATGCCCACTACGGCCCCTGGCGCCAGCGCCTGCTGCAGGCCGGCGTGCAGCTGCACGAGCTGCGCGCCGACGCCGCCATCCAGGCCGCGGTGGTGGACACACCGCCGGTCAAGTCGGGCTTCGTCGGCCTGCATGTGAAGGCCATGGTGGTCGACCGGCAGCGCAGCTTCATCGGCTCGATGAACCTCGACCCGCGCTCGGAGATCTTCAATTCCGAGATGGGCGTGGTGGTCGACAGCCCGGTGCTGGCTGCCCAGCTGGCCCGGCACCTGGAGCGTGACATGGGCCCTGACAACAGCTGGCAGGTGGTGGCCGCGCCCGAGGGCGGCCTGCACTGGCACAGCAGCGCCGGCACGCTCGCCAGCGAACCCGCCCGCCATGTCTGGCAGCGGGTGCAGAACCTGCTGTTCAAGCTGCTGCCGGCCTCGTACTACTGAGCGCGCCCGGATGTCGCCCTGGCGCCGCCGACTGGCCCTGCTGGCCGTCTGTCTGGGCACGCTGGCCGGTCCGCTGGACACCACGGTCAACACCGCCTTTCCAGTCATCAGCGCGGCCTTCGCGCTGTCGCCGCAGGCGATCCAGTGGGTGGTGATCGCCTTCGTGCTGACGCAGACCTGCCTGACCCTGGTCTTCGGCCGGCTGGGGGATCTGTTCGGCCACCGGCGCATCTTCGCCATCGGCCTGGCCACCTGTGCCGTGGCCCACCTGGCCGTTGGCCTGGCGCCCGACTTCCCGACCCTGGTGGCCATGCGGGTGCTGCAGGGCCTGGGCGTGGGGCTGGTGGTGTCGTGCGGAGCGGCCCTGGCCACGCTGGCCTATCCGCCGGCCGACAAGCAGCGCGTGCTGGCCCTGTACGTGGCCAGCACCAGCCTGGCCATGGCCGCGGGGCCGTGGCTGGGCGGCGTGCTGATCGATGCCCTCGGCTGGCCGGCGGTGTTCATCTTCCGCGCGCCCCTGGCCTTGCTGGTCTGGCTGGCCCTGCCCTGGGTGCTGCCGGCGCCGGCCGGTCCTGCGCGCGCAACACCGGCGCCGGCTTTCGACTGGGTGGGTGCGGTGGGTCTGTCGGCCGTGCTCTGCGCCCTGGTGCTGGGCCTGGCCGAACTGGCCCGGCCTGCGGGCCGCGTGGCCGTGGGGCTGGCCGGCCTGGGTGCGGGCCTGCTGGGCGCGGTGCTGTGGGTGCGGCATGCCGACCGCACGCCGCATCCGGTGCTGCGGCTGGCGCCGTTCCGCGCGCGCCTGTTCACGGGTGTGCAGCTGGCGTCGGTGGCGCTGAGCCTGGCCAGCTTCGCCAACCTGCTGCTGCTGCCGTATGTGCTGACCCGCGGACCGCAGGCCCTGCCGATCGGCACGGCCGGTCTGCTGCTGGCGCTGTACCCCGGCGGCGCCGTCGTCGGCAGCCTGCTCGCCAGCCGCCTGGGCCGGCAGGCCGGTGCCACCCGGCTGATGGTCTGGGGCCTGGGCGGCGGCGCCATCGGCCTGCTGGCCACGGCGCTGCTGCTGGTGCCGGCGCCCTGGTTGCTGGCCGGGCTGCCACCGGCGGCGCTGGGCGTGGGCATGGCGGTCTGCGGCATCGGGCAGGGCCTGTTCCAGGTGGGCTACATGGACACCACCACCAGCCTGCTGCCGTTGCACGAGCGTGGGGTGGCCGGCAGCCTGGTCAGCGTGACGCGGCTGCTGGGCATCGCCCTGGGCGCGGTGGGCATCGGCTGGTTCGATGCCTGGAGCGGCAGCACGGCGCTGAGCTTTGCGGTACTGGGAGGCGCGCTGGCGTTGCTGGCACTGCGCTGGGGGTGGGTGTGGCGGCGCATCGGGGCCGGCTGAACGGCGACAGGCGCCGGGGCGCGGACGTGGCCGGAGGCCTGGGCCTCTGATCGACCCGGCGTGCGCGTGTCGGGGGCTCAGAGAACCCGCAGCACCTCGAACTGCTGGCGGCTGCCACCGACCTGGATCGACACCTCGTCACCGTCGCACTTGCCCAGCAAGGCCTGGCCCAACGGGGCGTCGGTGCTGATGACCTGCACCCGCTGCGCGCCGCTGACCAGCGTCATGCTGCCCCCCGCCGGGCCGAGAAACAGCTGTTGCTGCTGGCCGCCGGCATCGACCAGGCAGACCAGCGCGCCGCGCTGGATGCCCAGGCCGGCGTCGTACGGGCCGGGGCGGAACTGGCGCCAGGTGGCCATCGCCGCGCGGATGGCCTCGGCCCGGCGCGCCTGGCCGGTGGCCAGGTACGACGCTTCCAGCCCCAGGGTGTCGTACTTGTTCTCGGCGATGTTCTCTTCGTGCGTCGCCGTTTCATGGGCGGCCCGCACGGCTTCTTCGGCTTGCAGCAGGTCGCCGGCCAGGCGTTCCAGCACCTGTTGCTGCAGTGCGGCCTTGTCCACGGCGGCGCTCAGGTGCCGCGCAGGGCGCCGGCTGCCATGGCGATGAAGCGGGCGTGGTGCGCAGGGTCCAGCCAGCGTGTCACCACCACCGCCTGCAGCGCGGGATCCACCCAGACCATGTGGCCGCCGGCGCCCTGCATGAACACCGCGTCGGCCGACGCGCCCGGGAACAGCCGGCCCTCGGGGTTCAGCCACACCAGCCAGCCGTAGAACGGCGCGATCGCGGCCGGCTGGCCCATGCGGCGCACCCAGTCCGCGGGCAGCAGCGCGCGGCCCTGGTGGGTGCCGCCCTCCAGCAGCAGCTGGCCCAGCCGGGCCAGGTCGCGAGCGCTGACCGTCACGCCGCCGCCCCAGTGCGTGCCGCCAGGCACCGAGGGCAGGCGCCGGCCGTCCAGCGTGACCCAGGCGTCGTCGTAGCCTTCCCAGCGGAAGCTGTCCTGCGCACCCAGCGGTTGCAGCAGCGCGTCCTGCATCACCTGCTGCAGCGGCTCGCGGAACAGGTGCAGCAAGGCCAGCGACAGCTGGTTGATGCGCACGTCGTTGTACTCCCAGTACGTGCCCGGCGCCTGCAGCGGGCGGTTGCCACCCTTGGGGCCGCCGGCGGGGCGCGGGTCGTGGGCCACCTTGCGCCAGCGGTCCACCTGGTCAGGCAGGCCGAAGCAGCTGCCTTCCCATTCGCTGGTCTGTTCCAGCAGCTGGCGCCAGGTGATGGGCGCGTTGTGCGGCGTGTCGAAGCCGATGCCGGGCAGCTGGGCGGCCACCGGCCGGTCCACATCGGGCAGCAGGCCGCGCAGTTGCGCCACGCCGGCCAGCAGGGCCAGGCAGGTCTTGGCCACGCTGAAGGTCTGGTCGGATCGTGCGGGCTGGCCCCAGCTGGCGATCTCGGCGCCGTGCTGCCACACCACGCCGCTGCAGGGCCCGCGTTCATGCACCGGGCCACGCAGGCGGTTCCAGGGCGGCGGATCGTCGTGGTGCACGCCGAAGCGCAGCGGCTCGCGCAGCGGGTCACGCGTCCAGGGCGTCTCGTGGGCGTCGGCGAAGGCGGTGGCCTGTGCCAGGGATCGCAGGGCAGGTGTGGACATGCCCGGCAGTCTAGAGGCCCTGGTCAGGCCGCTCAGGCCGCTTCGCGGTCGTCCAGCCCGAACTGCATCGCCGCCAGCCGCGCATACAACCCGCCGCGGGCCACCAGCGCATCGTGCGTGCCGATGTCGACGATGCGGCCGGCCTCCATCACCACGATGCGGTCGGCCCGCTGCACCGTGGCCAGCCGGTGGGCGATGACCAGGGTGGTGCGGCCCGCCATGGCCCGCTCCAGCGCGGCCTGCACCATGCGCTCGCTCTCGGCGTCCAGCGCGCTGGTGGCTTCGTCCAGCAGCAGCAGCGGCGGGTTCTTCAGCATCGCCCGGGCGATGCTGATGCGCTGGCGCTGGCCGCCCGACAGGCGCACGCCGCGCTCGCCCAGGTAGGTGTCGTAGCCCTCGGGCAGGGCGGTGATGAAGTCGTGCGCAAACGCCGCCTGGGCGGCGGCGATGACCTCGGCCTCGGTCGCCTCGGGCCGGCCGTAGCGGATGTTCTCCAGCGCGGTGGTGGAGAACACGGTGGAATCCTGCGGCACGATGCCCACGCGCTGGCGCAGGTCGGCCAGGCTGGCCTGGCGGATGTCGACGCCGTCGAGCGTGATGGCGCCGCTGCCCACGTCGTAGAAGCGCAGCAGCAGCTGGAACACCGTGCTCTTGCCCGCGCCGCTGGGGCCGACGATGGCCACCGTCTCGCCCGGCGCCACCTGCAGGCTGAAGCCCTGCAACGCCGGCAGCCGCGGGCGTGACGGGTAGTGGAAGCCCACGTCCTGGAAGGCCACCGCCGCGCCGGCCGGGCGGTGCGGCAGCGCCAGCGGGGCGGTGGGCTCGGCCACCGGGCTGCGGGCGTCCAGCAGCTCCATCAGCCGCTCGGTGGCGCCGGCAGCGCGCAGCAGGTCGCCGTACACCTCGCTCAGCACCGCCACGCTGCTGACCAGGATGATCACGAACACCACTGTCTGCCCCAGGTGGCCGGCGGTGATGGTGCCGGCGGCCACCGCCTGCGTGCCCTGGTACAAGCCCCACAGCAGCGCACCGAAGGTGGCGGTGATGATGAAGCCCACCAGCAGCGCCCGCACCTTGGTGCGCTTGCGCGCCGTCTCGAAGGCGGCCTCGGTGGAGCTGTTGAAGCGCTGCGCCTCGCGCCGCTCCTGCACATAGCTCTGCACCACGGGGATGGCGTTCAGCACCTCGGCGGCGATGGCGCTGGAATCGGCCACCCGGTCCTGGCTGGCGCGGCTGAGCTTGCGCACCCGGCGGCCGAAGTACAGGCTGGGCAGCACCACCAGCACCAGGATGCCCAGCACCTGGGTCATCACCACCGGGTTGGTGACGATCAGCATGGCCATCGCGCCGGTGCCCATCACCACGTTGCGCAGGCCCATGCTCAGGCTGCTGCCCACCACCGTCTGCACCAGGGTGGTGTCGGTGGTCAGGCGGCTCAGCACCTCGCCGCTGGCATTGCTCTCGAAGAACTCCGGGCTTTGCTGCACCACATGGCCGTAGACGGCATTGCGCAGGTCGGCCGTCACCCGCTCACCCAGCCAGCTGACCATGTAGAACCGCAGCGCCGAGAACAGGCCCAGCGCCGCGCCCACGCCGAACAGCGCCAGGAAGTGCCCGCGCAGCGCCATCACCCGCTCGGCCGGATCGGCCGCCACCACGCCTTGGTCGATCAGCGACTTCAGCGCCACCGGGAAGGCCAGCGTGCTGACGGCCGCCAGCACCAGGAACAGCCCGGCCAGGGTGATCTGCAGCCGGTAGGGCCGCAGGAAGGGGCGCAGGCCGGAGAGGGAACGGGGCGTCTTTGCGGCGGGGCGGTCGTTGTCTTTCTGGGCCATGGCCGGCAGTGTAGGGGTCGACCTCTGGGCGGCATGGATGGTTGCCAGCAAGCCCTGCGGAAATGCATGCTTGGGCAATCATTGCCCTGGCAATAATGTGCGATGGCCGATCCTGCCCCGACCACCGCCGCCTTCTACACGCCCGAGACGATCCGGCCTGACAACAACATCGGCCTGCTGATGAAGCGGGCCCTGCAGTCGATCCGCCAGACCATCGACCGCGAGCTGGCACCGCATGACCTGACCCAGGCGCAGTGGCTGCCGCTGGTGCGCATCGCCCATGGCGGCTGCACCACCATCGCCGCACTGGCGCGCGACCAGGCCATCGACCCCGGCGCGATGACCCGCGCCGTCGACCGGCTGGAGGCCAAGGGCCTGCTGCGGCGCGAGCGCTCGGCGGCCGACCGCCGTGTCGTCACCCTGGTGCTGACCGAGAGCGGGCGTGCCGCCGCCGCACTGGTGCCGCCGGTGGCCGTGCAGGTGCTCAATGCCCACCTGGCCGGCTTCAGCCCGGCCGAGTGGCAGCAGCTGATCGGCCTGCTGCACCGCCTGCTGGCCAATGGCGACACGCTGCGGGAGCCGGCATGACAGCTGCCCCGCGCCAGACCCTGGCGACCGCACTGGCTGCTGCGGCGCTGCTGGCCGGCTGCGCCCAGCCCGGCCCGCCCATCGCCCAGGCGCCGTTGCTGGCCCCGTCGGCCGCCGGCCTGGGCGACGCGGCCGGCGCCTTTCCCGACACCCGCTGGTGGACGGCGCTGGGCGACCCGGCACTGGATGCCCTGGTCGACACCGCCCTGGCCGGCCAGCCCGGCCTCCAGGCCGCCGCCGCCCGGCTGGCCGTGGCCGATGCCGCGGTGGCCCTGGTGCAGGGCGGTCAGGGCCCGCAGGCCGGGCTGTCGGCCGATGCCACCCGCCAGCGCTTCAGCGGTAACGGGCTGATCCCGCCGGCGGTGGCCGGCAGCGTGCGCAACACCGCCAGCATCCAGGCCAGTGGCCACCTGGCGCTGGATTTCTTCGGCAAGCACGATGCGGCGCTGGCCGCCGCCATCGGCCGCCATCGCGCCGCCGCCGCCGAGGCCCAGGCTGCGCGCAGCCTGCTGGCCGCCCAGCTCACCCAGGCCTGGGTGGGCCTGGCCCGGCTGCTGGCCCAGCGCGACATCGCCACCCAGGCCCAGGCCCAGCGCCAGGCCCTGCGGGACCTGACGGCCCAGCGGGTGGCCGCCGGGCTCGACACCCAGGGCGCCCTGCGCAGCGCCGACGGCCCGGTGCCTGAAGCCCGCGGCCAGATCGCCGCACTGGATGGCCAGATCGCCGCTGCCCGCCACCGGCTGGCAGCCCTCAGCGGCCAGGCGCCGCAGGCGCTGGATGCCGCCGCGCCGCAGCTGGCCGCGCTGCGCCTGGCGCTGCCGCCGGCGCACCTGGGCGCCGACCTGCTGGGCCGCCGCGCCGATGTGGTGGCCGCCCGCTGGCGGGTGGAAGCTGCCGCCCAGGGCGTGGCCGCCGCGCGGGCCGATTTCTACCCCGACATCAACCTCAATGCCGCCGTCGGCCTGAACGCGCTGGGCCTGGACCGGCTGCTGAACCTGGGCAGCCGCCAGCTCAGCGTCGGCCCGGCGCTGCGCCTGCCGCTGTTCGACGGCGGCGTGCTGCGCGCCCAGCTGCGCGGCCGCGCCGCCGAGGCCGATGCCGCGGTGGCCGCCTACAACGCCGCGGTGCTGGATGCCGCCCGCGAGGTGGCCGATGCCGCCGCCAGCCTGCGCAGCCTGGCCCAGCAGCAGGCCGAGCAGGCGCAGGCCCAGGCTGCGCTGGCCGATGCCCGCGCCATCGCCCAGCAGCGCTTTGCCGCCGGTCTCGGCAACCGCCTGCCGGTGCTGCAGGCCGATGCGCTGCTGCTGGCCCAGCAGGCCCAGGCGCTGGATCTGCAGGCCCGCCAGCTGGAGGCCCAGGCCGCCCTGGCCCAGGCCCTGGGCGGCGGCTGGGCCGACAGCCCGGCCACCGCCGCGGCCGTGCCCGCCACCACCCACACCGCCAGCCGCTGACGCCAGCGGCCGCGCCACGCCCCCTCCAAGCTCCCATGGCCGACACCGCCCCCGCACCTGCCGCCCCCGCCGCGCCCAGCGCCACACCGGGCGCTTCGCCGCCGCAGGCCGCACCCGCCACCCGCCGCCGCGTGCTGGGCCTGATCGGCCTGGCCGTGCTGCTGGCCGGCGCCGGCTGGGCCGCCTGGCACTGGCTGGAAGGCCGCCACAACGAGACCACCGACAACGCCTATGTGCAGGGCAATGTGGTGCAGATCACGCCGCAGGTGGCCGGCACGGTGGTGGCCATCCTGGCCGACGAGACCGACCCGGTGACCGCTGGTGCGCCGCTGGTCAGGCTCGATGCCGCCGATGCCCAGGTGGCGCTGGCCCGTGCCGAGGCGCAGCTGGCGCAGACGGTGCGCGGCCTGCGCGGCACCTATGCCAACAGCGCCACCCTGGCCGCGCAGATCGGCCAGCGCGAGGCCGAGCTGGCGCGCACCGCCAGCGAGCTGGCCCGCGCCCAGGCCGACGTGGCCCGCCGGGCGCCGCTGGTGGCCAGCGGCGCGGTGGGCCAGGAAGAGTTCGCCCATGCCCAGGCCCAGCTGGCCGCCGCCCGCAGCAGCCAGGCCGCGGCCCAGGCCGCGCTGGCCACCGCCCGCGAAGCCCTGGCCGCGCAGCAGACCCAGACCGAGGGGGTGGCCCTGGCCCAGCAGCCGGCGGTGGCCGAGGCCGCCGCCCGGGTGCGCGAGGCCTACCTGGCGCTGCGCCGCAGCACGCTGCCGGCGCCGCTGGCCGGCGTGGTGGCCAAGCGCCAGGTGCAGATCGGCCAGCGGGTGGCCGCCGGCACGCCGTTGATGACAGTGGTGGCACTGGACCAGCTGTGGGTCGACGCCAACTTCAAGGAGCCGCAGCTGGCGCGGCTGCGCATCGGCCAGCGCGCCACCCTCACGGCCGATGTCTACGGCCGCCAGGTGCAGTACACCGGCCGGGTGGCCGGCCTGGGCGCCGGCACCGGCGCGGCCTTTGCGCTGCTGCCGGCGCAGAACGCCACCGGCAACTGGATCAAGGTGGTGCAGCGGGTGCCGGTGCGCATCACGCTGGATGCGGCCGAGCTGGCCAGGCACCCGCTGCGGCTGGGCCTGTCGATGCTGGTGTCGGTGGATGTGTCCGACCCTGCCGGCGCAACGCTGGCCACCGCCGCCCGCAGTGTGCCGGTGGCCCAGACCGCGGTGTTCGACGTGCTCACCGCCGCGGCCGATGCCGAGGTGGCCCGCATCATCGCCGCCCACGGCGGCCCGGCGGCGCGCGCCGCAGGCCCGGCGCGCCGCTGATGGCCGCCCCGCCGGTTCCGGTGGAACACCCGCCGCTGCAGGGCAGCGCGCGGGTGCTGGGCACGGTGGCGCTGTCGCTGGCCACCTTCATGAACGTGCTCGATTCGTCGATCGCCAATGTGTCGATCCCGGCGATCGCCGGCGACCTGGGCGCCAGCCCGTCGCAGGCCACCTGGGTGATCACCAGCTTCGGCGTGGCCAATGCCATCGCCGTGCCGCTGACCGGCTGGCTGACCCAGCGCTTCGGCGCGGTGCGGCTGTGGACCACCAGCGTGCTGCTGTTCGTGCTGGCCTCCATGCTCTGCGGCCTCGCCACCTCGCTGGAGATGCTGGTGGCCGCCCGGGTGCTGCAGGGCCTAGTGGCCGGCCCGCTGATGCCGCTGTCGCAGACGCTGCTGATGGCCAGCTATCCGCGCGCGCAGGCCGGCCGCGCGCTGGCCTTCTGGGGCATGACCACCCTGGTGGCGCCGGTGGTCGGCCCGCTGCTCGGTGGCTGGCTGACCGACAACCTCAGCTGGCCCTGGATCTTCTTCATCAACCTGCCCGTGGGCCTGCTGGCGGCTGCCGTGGGGTGGGGCCTGTACCGCGCGCGCGAAACCCCTACCCGCCGCCTGCCGATCGACACCATCGGGCTGGCCCTGCTGGTGCTGGGCGTGGGCGCGATGCAACTGGTGCTGGACCTGGGCCCCGAGGCCGACTGGTTCGAGAGCACCGAGATCGTGGTGCTGGCGGTGGTGGCGGTGATCGGCCTGGCGGTGTTCATCGCCTGGGAGCTGACCGACGCCCATCCGGTGGTCGACCTGCGGCTGTTCGGGCAGCGCAACTTCTGCGTCGGCGTGCTGGTCACCGGCATCGGCTACGGCCTGTTCCTGGGCAATGTGGTGCTGTTGCCGTTGTGGCTGCAGCAGTGGATGGGCTACACCGCCACCCAGGCCGGCATGGCGCTGGCGCCGGTGGGCGTGCTGGCCATCCTGCTGTCGCCGCTGGCAGGCCGCAAGGTGACGCAGTGGGATCCGCGCTGGATGACCACGGCCGGCTTCGTGGTCTTCGCCGTGGTGATGTGGATGCGTTCGGGCTTCACGCCGCAGACCGACATCGCCACCATCATGGTGCCCACCCTGCTGCAAGGTGCGGGGCTGGCGTTCTACTTCATCCCGCTCACCACCATCAGCCTGGCCGGCATCCCGCAGGCACGGCTGCCGGCTGCGGCGGGGCTGTCCACCTTCGTGCGCATCGCCTCCGGCGCGATGGGGGCGTCGATCGCCACCACGGTGTGGGAGTCGCGCGCCGTCATGCACCACGCCCATCTGGTGGAGCAGCTGCAGCCGGGCAGCGCCGCGCTGGCCAGCGCGCTGGCCGGGCTGCAGGCCGCCGGCCTGAGCGAGGCCGCCGCGCTGGCCCAGGTCACGCGGCTGATCGACCAGCAGGCCCACACCCGCGCGGCCGACGACATCTTCCTGGTCTCGGCCTGGCTGTTCCTGGGCCTGATCGCGCTGATCTGGCTGACCCGCCGGCCCGCGCCGGTGGCCCCCGTGGCAATCCCGGCTGGCAAGCCCGGCTGAATCCGTTCCAATGCGGCATGCGGTTGTTGCCCGCATGCCCTGACCATTCCGTACCCCATGCATCCGAAGTTCCAGGACGACCTGCTCCACCGCCATCTCCATGCCCTGCTGGGCCCCCTGGAACCCGATGCCCTGGCGCTGCTGGAACGCAGCCTCGCATGGCTCACCGTGCCGGGCGGCCAGACGCTGATGCGCCAGGGCGACCTGGGCGATGCGATGTACCTCGCCATCAGCGGCCGCTTGCGCGCCTATGTGCGCGGCGACGACGGCCAGGAGCAGGTGGTGCGCGAGATGGCCCGCGGCCAGATCATCGGCGAGATGAGCCTCTACACCGACCAGCCGCGCTCGGCCACGGTGGTGGCCATCCGTGATTCGGTGCTGGTGCGGCTGGACAAGGCGGCCTTCCACACGCTGCTGTCCAGCAGCCCGCGGCTGTCGATGCTGATGACCCGCCAGCTGATCCACCGCCTGCAGGCGCCGGCGCCCCGTGCCGACCAGTCCCGCCCGGTGGTGCTGGCGCTGCTGCCGATCACCGCCGGCATCGATCTGCCCGGCTTTGCCGCCAGCCTGGCGGCGCAGCTGGCCACCCAGGCCACCGGCAGCGATGGCCGGCCGGCCGGCGTGTGCCTGGTGGATGCGGCCGAGCTCGACCGGCAACTGGGCCAGCCCGGCCTGGCACGCAGCGCCGTGGGTGCCGATGCACAGGCCGAGCAGCGCATCAGCGCCGCGCTG
This sequence comes from Pseudaquabacterium pictum, assembly GCF_005403045.1. Classification (GTDB taxonomy): domain Bacteria; phylum Pseudomonadota; class Gammaproteobacteria; order Burkholderiales; family Burkholderiaceae_C; genus Pseudaquabacterium; species Pseudaquabacterium pictum. Next base: position 368,445 of record NZ_BJCL01000002.1, on the reverse strand, counting down.
GATGCGCTGGAAGCCGCGCACGACCTGGTGCTGCTGCTGGCCGACGACCAGGCCACGCCCTGGACGCAGCGCTGCAGCCGCCGCTGCGATGAACTGCTGCTGCTGGCCGATGCCGACGCGCCGCCGCAGCTGCACGACAGCGAGACCCGCTTCCTGATGCCGGCCGACGGCAGCGGCGCGCAGCGCAGCGAGGCCGCCCAGACCCTGGTGCTGCTGCACCCGGCCGAGCGCCGCAGCCCCTTGCACACCCACCGCTGGCTGGACCGGCGCCCGCTCACCGGCCACCTGCACATCCGCCCGGCGCTGCCGCGCGACATGGCCCGGCTGGCCCGGCTGCAGGCGCGCACCGCGGTGGGCCTGGTGTTTGCCGGCGGCGGTGCCCGCGGCCTGGCCCACCTGGGCATCCTGCAGGCGCTGCAGGAACGCGGCATCGAGATCGACGTGGTGGGCGGCACCAGCATCGGCGGCGTGATGGCCGCGCTGACGGCGCTGGACCGGCCGCTGGACGAGACCCTGGCGGTGGCCCGCACCGCGTTCCGCGGCAACCCCACCGGTGACTTCAACTTCCTGCCGCTGGTCTCGCTGATCGCCGGGCGGCGGCTGCGCCGGGTGGTGCACACCGCGATCGAGTCGCTGGCCGGCGCGCCGATCGACACCGAAGACCTGTGGAAGACCTTCTACTGCGTGGCCAGCAACTACAGCCGCGCCTGCGAGCAGGTCATCAGTCGCGGCCCGCTGCAGCGCGCGCTGCTGGCCAGCGTGGCCATCCCCGGTGCGCTGCCGCCGGTGCTGCACGACGGCGAACTGCTCTGCGATGGCGGCACCTTCAACAACTTCCCGGTCGACGTGATGCGCAACCAGCGCGGCGTGGGCCAGGTCATCGGCGTCGACCTGAGCCAGAATGCGCCCCGCCGCATCGAGCTGCAGGAAGTGCCCGGCACCTGGGCGCTGCTGCGCGACCGGCTGCGCGGCAAGCGCAAGCGGCGCTACCGGCTGCCGTCGCTGGTGGCGTACCTGATGAACGTCACCATCCTCTACAGCAGCTCGCGCCAGCGGCTGGCGCGCCAGCAGACCGACCTGTACTTCAACCCGCCGCTGCACCGGGTGGGCATGCTGCAGTGGCACCGCTTCGACAGCATCGTGGCCCAGGGCCTGGCCCACGGCCAGCAGGTGCTGGGCGCGCTGGACCCCGCTGCGGCCACCGCCGGCACGGGTGACTGAGCCCCCCGGCCTGGCGCCGGACGACCGCCACCGCATCAACCGCCAGGGCATCGGGTGGATGCTGCTGGCCATGACCGCCTTCATGGCCAACGATGCGCTGGTCAAGGCAGTGGGTGCGCGGGTGCCGGCGGCGCAGCTGATCGTGGTGCGCGGCATGGTCGCCATCAGCCTGATCTGCCTGGTGGCCTGGCGCATGGGCGTGCTGGGCCAGGTGCGCAGCCTGTTGCACCGCGGCGTGCTGGGGCGTGCGGCCTGCGAAGGCGCCGGCACCTTCCTGTACCTGGCGGCGCTGTTCAACCTGCCGCTTGCCAATGTGACGGCGATCAACCTGTCGGCGCCGCTGTTTGTCGCGCTGCTGGCCTGGCTGCTGCTGGGCGAGGCGGTGCACCGGTCCCGCTGGGCGGCCATCGGCGGCGGCTTCATCGGCGTGCTGCTGGTGGTGCAGCCGCAGGCGGGCCAGTTCAACCAGCATGCCTGGCTGGCGGTGGCGGCCACGGTGCTGTACTCGGTGCGCGACCTGCTCACCCGCAGCCTGCCGCCGGCCGTGCCGTCGATCCTGGTCACCCTGGCCACCGCCGGCACGGTGTGGGCGCTGGCCTGCGCGGTGCTGCTGGTGCAGGGCCCGGTGCCGATGGCCGGCCGCGACATCGGCCTGCTGGCGCTGGCAGCGGTGTTCCTGTCGACCGGCTACTTCGCCATCATCGCCGCCACCCGCCAGGCCGAGCTGTCGGTGGTGGCGCCGTTCCGCTACGTCGGCCTGCTGTGGGCCCTGCTGCTGGGCTGGGTGGTCTGGGGCGACGTGCCCAACCTGCTGGCCTGGGTGGGCATGGTGTGCCTGGTGGCCGCCGGCCTGGCGATGGTCTGGCAGCAGCGCCGGCGCTGAACCGGGGGCGCTGCCGGCGCGGTCATTCGATGTCCAGCGGCGGCCGCCACTGCGCCACCGGCACCAGGCGCCAGCGCCCCGCCCAGGTGCCCAGCACCAGCGAGCCGGCGCCGATGGCCAGCACCACGCCCAGCTGCGGCCAGAACACGCCGTCGTAGGCGCCGAACAGGCTGGCCCGGAAGGCCGACACCACCCAGGTCAGCGGCACATACGGGTGCATGGTCTGGAAGACGTCGTCGCTCAGCTCGATCGGCAGCAGCGCACCGGCCGCCGACACCTGCACGATCAGCAGCAGCACCGCCGCCGCCTTGCCCAGGTCGCCCAGCAGCCGCACCAGCGCGAAGACCAGCAGCAGGAAGGTCAGCGAGGCGCTCAGCAGCGTGAGGGCGAACAGCCCCGGCTGCGGCAGCGGCACCTGCAGCACGCCCACCAGCATGGCCAGCATCAGCAGGGCCTGCAGCAGCACCGCCAGCACCGGCAGGGCCAGCTTGCCGGCCACCTGCGCGGTGCGCGGCAGGCCGGCCAGCGGCTCGACGATGCGCCGGAAGTGCACCAGGAAGGCCGCCATCACCGCGCCCACCCACAGCGCCAGCGGCACGAAGTTGGGCGTGAGCGCGGTGCCGTTGTTGGGCACCGGCGCCACCACCTCCACCACCGGCTCGACCGACAGCGCCAGGCCCTGCGCGCTGCCGCCCGGCGCGTCCACCGCCAGTGGCAGGCTGTCGTGCAGCAGTTGCAGGCCCACGCCCAGCCGCCCGGCGCCGTCCAGCAGGCGGTCCAGTCCGGTCTGCAGCGTGTCCTGCGCCAGCGCCAGTTGCCGCACGCCGGTCTGCAGGGCATCGCTGCCACGCGACAGCTCGCGCACGCCGTCGACGAAGCTGTCCAGCCGTGGTTCGTCGAGCAGGCGTGCGGCCAGCGACGAGGCCGCCGTTCCCGCACGCTGGGTGCCCTCGGTGAGCGCGGCCATGGCCTCGTCCATGCGCTGCGCGCCCACCTGCAGGCGGCTGCTGCCGTCGCGCGCGGCGTCCAGGCCCGCCACCAGCTGGCGGCTGCCGAGTTCGATCGGGGCCAGGCCCTCGAGCAGCCGGCTGCCGAACAGCGGCACCTCGTCCACCGCCGACTTGTACTGGTCCAGGCCACCGGCCAGCTCGCGGCTGCCGGCGGCCAGGGCCTCGATGCCGCGGGCCAGCTCGCGCTGGCCGTCGGCCAGCTGCCGTGCGCCCTGGCGCAGCGCCGCCAGCTCGGTGTCGGCGGGGCGCCGGGCGTCGATGCCGCGCAGCTGCGTGCCCACCTGCCGGATGCCGCTGGTCAGCTGGGGGGCGGCTTCGGCCAGTTGCGCGGCGCCGGTGCGCAGCTTGCCGGCCGCATCGGCCGCGCTGCGGCCGCCCGCCGCCACCGACTGGCCGCCGTCGCGCGCCTTGCGCAGGCCCTCGGTGAGCTCGGCCGAGCCCTGGTGCAGATCGGCCAGCGCGGTGCGCAGCGAGTCCAGGTTGCGCTGCGAGCCGGCGGCCGTGGTGAGCACCAGTTCCCAGCGCGCTTCGGCCAGCATGGTGTTGACGCGCTGCGCCACCTCGGGCGCAAACCGGCGCGCAAACCCGGCGCTGCTGTAGTTGTTGCCCTCCGAGGTGTAGATGCCCAGCTTGGCCGCGCCCGGCGCCTCGCCGGGCACGGCCTGGCGGCTGAAATCGGCCGGCACCTCCAGCACGAAGGCCAGCTCGCCCTGGCGCACGCGGCGGCGGGCGTCGGCCGGATCGGTGTAGCGGCGGTAGCTGAACTGGCCGTGGCGCTCGATGGCGGCCAGCACCTCGGCGCCCATGTTCAGGTCGCGGCCGCGGTAGCTGGCGCCGGTGTCCAGGTTGACCAGGCCGGCCGGCAGGGCGCGGGTGTGGGCCGCCGGGTCCCACATGCCCCACAGGTAGATCAGCGCATACAGGGCCGGCACGAACAGCAGGCCGACCGCGGCCACCGCCAGCTTGCGGTGGGTGGTCAGCAGCAGCCATTCATAGCGCAGCACCGCGCGCGCGGCGGACCACCAAGCCATCGGCAGATCTTCCCTGGGTGCGCGGTGTCTCCGCGCTGCGACGATTGTGCGCCGCCCAGGCACGCCCTCACAGGTTGCCGGCAAACAGCTTGCGGATGAACATCGCCTTGAAGCTGGTGGCCTCGTCCAGCCCCAGGCGCTGCAGGTAGGCCGGCGGCGCCTCCTTGCCTTCCCACAGGCTCTTGACCGCCAGCGTCACCAGCTCCACCGGGTGCTGGGTGGCGCGCTTCAGGCGCTTCAGCGCGGTGACGATGTGCAGTTCGTCGGCCGTCAGGTCGGTGCCGAACGGGAAGGCCGGCAGCAGGCCGGCCTCGCTCCAAGGGTGCAGGATGTCGTCCAATGCGGCCGGCAGGTTGTGGCGGTAACGCTCGGGCAGCACCCAGCCGGCGGGCAGCTTGCCGTGGGCCTGGGCTTCGCGGATCAGGCCGTCCTGGAAGCGGCTGTCGGCGATGGCGATCAGCCGCTTGACCACCTCGCTGTCGACCTGGCCGCGCAGGTCGGCCACGCCGTACTCGGTGATGACGATGTCGCGCAGGTGGCGCGGGATGGTGACATGGCCGTAGTTCCAGACGATGCTGCTGTGCAGGCCGTCGGCGTTGTCGTGGGTGGCGCGCAGCATCAGGATCGAGCGTGCATCGGGCAGCGCATGGGCCATGGCCACGAAGTTGTACTGCCCGCCCACGCCGCTGACCACCTGGCCGTTCTCCAGCGCGTCGCTGGCCGCCGCGCCGAGCAGGGTCACCTTCATCGTGGTGTTCATGAAGCGGGCGTGGATGCGCTGCGCCCGCTTCAGCTCGGCATCGCCCGGATGGCCGCCGTAGAGCTGGTTGATCACGTCGATGCGGGTCATGTCGATGCGCGCCAGTTCCTGCGGCGGCATGCTGCGCAGCCGCTCATAGAAGGCATTCGGCCCCAGGAAGAAGCCGCCGGTCATCACGATGCCGTGCGCCAGCCGCGCGCCCAGCAGGTGGCTGCACAGGGTGCCGACGGCCTGCGGGTCATCCAGGTCGGTGCTGCAGCGGTGCGTGCCCAGCACCAGTTGCCGACCTTCCAGCCGGACCCCCGGGCGCAACACGCCGAAGTGCAGCAGGAAGTCGACATCGGCCGCCCGCAGCGGCGACTGGATGCGCCCGGCGCTGCGCAGCGCCGCCAGCGTGGCCGGCGTCACCGTCTCGTCGGCGATGGCGCCGCTGTTGAGCAGGCGCTGCAGCACGGCATCGGCGAACACCTCGCGCCGCACGATGCCGGCGTCGATCAGCTGCAGGAAGCCGTTGACGAACATCTCGGAGCAGCCGTACAGGCCGCGGTCGAAGCGGCCGGTCTGGCGCGGTGGCGTGCCGTTCAGGCCGTCCAGGCCGTCGGGGCACAGGCGCTGCAGGATGGCGCGGTATTCGTCGCCATGGCGCTCGCGCACCAGCAGGGCCTGGGCGATGGCGTCGCCCAGCGAGCCGATGCCGATCTGCAGCGTGCCGCCATCGGCCACCAGGCTGCTGGCATGCAGGCCGATGGCGTAGTCGGCGGTGCTCACCTTGCCGTTGGGCGGGCCGAAGAGCCGGTGGGTGGCGGCCGGGTCGGTCACCACGATGTCGAAGAAGCCCGGCGCCACCGCCGCGCCGTTGGGCATGAACGGCATCTGCCGGTTCACCACACCCACCTTCAGCAGCGGCACGCCCTCGGCGGCGAAGCGTTCGACCACCTCGAACACCACATCGGGATTGCTGCTGACCGACAGCTGCCAGCCGTCGCCCGTGCCCTGTTCGGCCACCGCCTGGGCGATCACGTTCATGCCCTGCAGCAGCATGTCGCGGGCCACGAAGGTGTAGTTGGTGGAGATGTAGCCCTGCTGCGCCACCGGGTTGGTGAGGTAGTCGCCGGTCTTCAGGAAGAACTCCCGGACCTCGATGTTCGGCGGCAGGCCGGCGCCGCGCAGCGCCTTGACGTAGTCCAGGTCGGGGTAGTCGCCGAACACCCGCTCGACCAGCGGCTCCAGGAAGTGGCGTTCCAGATCGCTCTTGCCCACCGGCTTCTCCAGGCTCAGCGCGGTGACGATGGTCAGCCGGCGGCCGGGGGTGGCCGCGATGCGGCGGTACAGCGCATTGACGAAGGCATTGGGTTTGCCGATGGCCAGTGGAATGCCCAGCACGATGTCGCCCGGCACGGCGGCCAGCACCGCCTCCACGGCGGCTTCGAGGTGGTCGATCACGCGGGGCGTGGGCATGGCGGTCTCCGGGTCGTGGTGGTTGCTGCCGCCAGTCTCGCCCGGCGCGGGGTGATGCGGCTTGACCTTGGGCAAGCGCCGCCGGGGCGGCCAAAAGTGCGCAGTCGTCCCGTCCGGGCTCCGCTCTGTGGCCCCCGCGGCGGCAGGCTTTGTGTTTGAATCGATGCAAACCATCGTGCCTGCCATGACGCCTGATTCCAAGCCTGCCGCTCCCGCGGCGATCACCGCTGCCCAGGCGCTGCAGCGCCGCCGCGCCATCAGCCTGGCGGTGACCGGTCTCGGCGCTGTCGGCCTGGGCGCGATGCTGGGCCACGGCCTGGGCCAGAGCCTGACCGCCCAGCTGCCGACCGGCTGGTCCGCCGCGCTGCCGGCGCTGGTGGGTGCGGCGGTGTCGGCGGTGCTGGTGCCGCTGGTCGGCTGGGCGGCCATCCGCATCGTGGCGCCGGCGTTGCCCAGGCCCGAGGCCCGGCCTGCCAAGCCTGCTGCGCCGGCCGCCCCGGCCACGGTCACCCGGCTGCGCCCGGTGCCGGCGGCCGACACCGCCCCGGCACCGCTGGTGGCCCCGGGTGATGCCCAGGCCCCGGCGCGCGACGCGCTGACCGGCGCCTACACCCAGCAGCATTTCGTCGCCGCCGCCGACCGCGAGTGGTCGCGCATCCGCCGCCATGGCGAAGATGCGGCGCTGCTGATGGTCGATGTCGACCATTTCAAGCGCCTGAACGACGAGCACGGCACCGCCGCCGGGGATGCCATGCTGGTCGAGATCACCCGCCTGGCCTCGTCGACGCTGCGACCGTACGACCTGCTGTCGCGCTTCGGCGGCGGCGTGCTGGTGGTCTACCTGCCGCACACCGATCCGCTGGGTGCGCTGGACGTGGCCGAGCGCATCCGCGAGCGGGTGGCCGGTCTGCGCCTGGCCTGGCAGGGCAAGAGCGTGAAGGCCACCATCAGCGTCGGCGTGGCCGGCATCGGCGCCGCCCATGCCGGGCTGGACGCCGTGATCGGCGATGCCGGTGCCGCGCTGCGCGAGGCCAAGAGCGCCGGCCGCAACTGCGTGCGCGCCGCGCCCATTCCGCCGCGGCAGAACCACACGCCGGCGCGGTCGGCAGGCTGAGCCACACTCAGCCCAGGCGCAGCGCCTGCACCCGGCCGGTCATCTCCAGGTAGCCCAGGCCGGCGCGGGCACCACCCGGCGCCAGCAGCTCGGCCAAGCCTTCCCAGTACACCGTGCCCACGCTGGCGCGACTGTCCAGCTCCTGCGCATCCAGCAGCGCACGCAGCGTGAAGCGGCCGGCCGGCGTGCTGATCGCCCAGTCCACCGGGTAGCTGGCGCCGGTGGCCGGGCTGGCCCAGCGCCGCTGTGCGGTGAACACCACCTCCTCAGGCGCGAAGGCACGCACTGCGCCGCCCGCCGGCCGGTGGCTGCCGCCGGCCCAGACCACCGAACCATCGGCCCGGCGCAGCTGGAAGGCGGTGAGCGCGCCGCCATCGGCCAGGTTGATGCCGATCCAGTCCCAGCCCACCGCGCCGGGGGCCAGCAGTTCATCGCTCCATTCATGGTCCAGCCAGCCGCGGCCGTCCAGCACCGGCCCGCCGGGCCGCAGGCGGCCGCGCGCCGCCAGCTGCGGCTGGGTGTAGTAGTGGCTGGCCTGCTGCGGCTGCGGTCCCTTGCGGGAGAAGCCGGCGTCGCCCTGCAGCAGCAGCGGCTGGCTGGGCGTCAGCTGCAGGTCCAGCGCGATGCCGGCTTCGGGCGCCGGCAGGGCGGCGGTGTAGGCGCCGCTGGCGGCATCGCGCACGAAAGTCCAGCGGCCCAGGGCCACGCGGGTGTCGGCGCGGGCGGCACGGGCCTCGGGCAGGGCCTCGTCGCCTGACCAGCGGGCGATGCGCTGGGCATGGTCGTGGCGCTGGGCGGTCACGTCGGTCACCGCGGCATGGGCGAACAGCAACTGCCGCGGCGCAAAGCGGCCGGGCAGATCGCCCGCCACGCCGGTGCGGCTGCGGAAGAAGGTGACCTGCCAGCCCAGCAGTGCGCCGCCGCTGCCGGTGAGCCAGCCGGTGGCATACCACCATTCGATGCGCGCGCCAGGGTGGGCACCGTGGTCACGCGGGAAGCGCAGCTGGCGGCCGGCAGCGATGCGGTCTTCTTCCGCTGTGGCGCGAGCCGGCCGGGAGGCCGCCAGTGCGGGTGCGCCTGCCAGCCAGGCCAGCAACCGCCGCCGCCGCGGGCTCACCAGTCCTCCTTCACGGCCAGCACGGCCGAACGGCCGGCCGCGCGGCGGGCGCTCCACAGCGCGGTGGCCACACCGGCGGCCAGCACCGCGCCGGCCAGCGCCGCCAGCCGCGGCACCGGCACGGACAGCGGCATGGTCCAGTGGAAGCTCTGCGGGTTGACCACATGCACCAGCACCACCGCCATCGCCAGACCCAGGGCCAGGCCGATCAGCGCGCCGGCGGCCAGCCAGGCAGCCGCCTCGGCGCCCACCAGGGCGATGACCTGGCGGCGCGTCAGCCCCAGGTGGGCCAGCAGGCCGAACTCCTTGCGGCGGGCCAGCACCTGGGCCGACAGGCTGGCCGCCACGCCCACCAGCCCCACGCCGATGGCCACCGCCTGCAGGTAGACGGTGACGGCGAAGCTGCGGTCGAAGATCTTCAGCGACAGCGCCCGCAGGCTGCTGGTGCTGGCGATGTCCAGCGGCAGGGCGCTGCCGGCGGCCTGCTGCAGCGCCGCCTCCACCGCCGCAGGTGCGGCGCCGGGCGCCAGCCACAGCGCCAGGTCGTTGACGCGGGTGTCGCCGGTCAGCCGCTGGTCGTCGGCCGCCTCGATCGCCACCGCGCCGAACTGGCGGGCGTAGTCGCGCCAGATGCCGCGCACGAAGAAGCGCACGGGACCGGCGCCGGGCAGGGTCAGGGTGATGGTCTGGCCGGGCTGCCAGCCGTGGATGGCCGACGCCGGTTCGCTGACGAAGGCGCCCACCAGCCCGGACGCATCCGCCGGCACCGGCAGCACCGCGCCCAGCATCGGCAGGCTGCTGCCATCGGCGCCCAGCGGGCGCGACAGCAGTGTCAGCGCCGGCTGCTGCGGGTCGATCACCAGCGGCCGCTGGCGGGTGGCCACCACCCGGGCCACGCCGGGCAGCGTGGCGGCCTGTGTCACCAGCGCGGGTGGCAGGAAGACCGGATCGGCCAGGCTGCCGCTGCCGCTGGCGCGGGCATACAGGTCGGCGGGCAGCGCGGTGTCGAGCCAGGCGCTGACGGCCTCGCGGAAACTGGCCACCATCACCGTGATGGCCACGCTCAGCGCCAGGCTGGCGACCACGCCGGCCACCGTGGCACTGGCCGTCTGGCGGGCGAAGCGGGCGCGGCGCAGCGCCAGCAGCAGCACCGGCGACGCCAGCGCGCCTTGCCGCGCCAGCAGGGCCTGCACGGCGGCCGGCACCAGCACCACGCCACCGGCCAGCAGCGCGGCCACGGCTGCATAGGCCGCCAGCGGCAGGCCGCCCACGGGCGGCAGCAGGGCCAGCACGCCGCCAGCGGCCAGCAGCGCCAGGCCGGGCCACACCGGCGCGGCGCCGCTGTCGTGCCCGCCCAGGCCCTTCAAGGCCAGCGCCGGCGACAGCGCCTCGGCCTGCCGCGCCGGGAACCACGCGCCCGCCACCGCCGCCGCCGTGCCCAGCGCAAAGCAGGCTGTCAGCGCCAGCGGCGGCCAGGCCAGTGCCGGCGCACCGCCGCCGAAGTAGCCGCCGCCCAGGTCACCGCCCAGCAGGCGCAGCGCCAGCGCCGCCAGCCCGGCGCCGCCGGCCAGGCCCAGCGCGCTGCCGGCCAGGCCCACCACCGCGCTTTCGGCCAGCACCAGGGCGCGGCGGTCCCGCGCGGCCAGGCCCAGCACGCCCAGCAGGGCCAGGGCCGGCGTGCGCTGTGCCACCGACAGCGAGACCACCGAATACACCAGGAAGCCGCCCACGAGCAGCGCCACCAGGGCCAGCACGCCGAGGTTCACCCGGTAGGCCCGCGACAGGTTGGAGACCCGCTGCACCGCGTCATCGGCCTGGGCCCAGCGCACACCGGCGGGCAGGGCGGTGGCGGCCTGCCAGGCGCCGATGTCGGTGCCCGGCTGCAGCTTCAGGTCGATGCGGGAGAGCCGGCCGGCGCGGTCGAAGCGCGCCTGGGCGGCGGCGATGTCGACCACCACCAGCGCCCGCCCGGCCGCCGCCACCGTGCCGGCCACGGTGAACACCTGCGGGCCGGCCGCGGTGGGCAGCACCAGCCGGCCGCCGGTGCGCAGGCCCAGGGCCTTCAGCGCGGCCGGGTTCAGGAAGGCGGCGTCGGGTGACAGGAAGCCGCTGCGGCCGCCGTCGGCTGCCCCGGCATCGGGCCGCGGCAGCAGGTCGGGTGCCACGCTGGCGATGGTCAGCGCATCCACGCCGGCCAGGCGTAGTGCCACGCCGGCCTGGCGCAGGCCAGGCTCGGGTGCCACCGGGGCGCCGGCCGGGTCGTCAGCGCCTTCGCGCCAGCCGCGCACGTCCAGTTCCAGCACCGGGCTGGCCTGGGCGACGGCGGCATCCAGCACCAGGCGGGCGTAGAGGGCATCGTCGAAGCCCTCGGTGCCACTGGCAGCGGCCGTGGCATCGGGCTGGCCGTTGACCGAGCGCACCGCCTGGGCGAACTCGGCCAGCGCCGAGGCATTGATCATCTGCACCGAACTGGCCAGCGCCACCCCCAGGGCCACGGCCAGCAGCGCCACGCCGTGGCGCCACGGGTGGTGGCGCCATTCGGCGAGGGAGAGCTGGAACAGGTGGCGCCACATCGGCGCGATGGTACGGGGCAGGCGCCGACCTTCCGCGCCGCGCGGCCAGCCGGCGTCAGGCCGCGGCCAGTGCCTCGCGCACGAAATCCAGCCGGTCCTGGCCGAAGAACAGGGTGTCGCCGACAAAGCAGGTGGGCGCGCCGAACACGCCGCGGGCAACCGAGGCCTCGGTGTTGGCCACCAGCGCCGCCTTCACCTCGGCATCGCCCACCAGGGCCAGGAAGGCGGCGGGGTCGAAGCCGGCCGCCTGCAGCACCGCGGCCAGCTCGGCAGCATCGCCCAGGTTGCGTGGTGCCACCCACATCGCGTGCCAGACAGCATCGGCATAGCGCTGGAAATCGCCCGGCTGGCGCAGCAGCAGGCCCGCTGCGCCGCGCATCAGCGTCAGCGTGTTGATCGGAAAGAACGGGTTGCGCTGGTAGGGCACGCCCCAGCGCCGGGCCCAGCGCGGGATGTCGGCATTCATCCAGGCGCCCTTGGCCGGCACGCTGACCGGGCTGGCATTGCCGGTGGCCTTGAACACGCCGCCCAGCAGCATCGGGTGCCAGACCAGCGTGGCGCCGGTGTCGTCGGCGATGCGCTGCACCTGGGTGGCGGCCAGGTAGGCGGTGGGGCTGCCGAAGTCGAAATGGAACTCCAGGGTCTTGGCGGGCATGGCGGGTCTCCGGGCGCGTTGGGGTGCTGGCGCGAGGTTAGCGCCAGCTGCGCGCACGGCCGTCGCCTGGGCGTCAGTCCGCGGGTGGTGGTGGCGGGCTGGCCGGGGCGGCGGCCGGTGTGGACGGTGCCGACGCCGCGGTGAAGGCCTGCAGCGGCGGCCGGCACATCTTCTCGCCATCCCATTGCTGGCCGCACCAGCACTGGCCGTCGGCGTTGATGATGCAGGTGCCGGTGCCGCAGCAGCGCGGGTCGTCGTTCATGCCGGTGTCTCCGGGGCGTTGGAAGGGCCCGCATCATCGCGGCATTGCTGCTGCAGTGCCGCCCAGCCGGCCGATCCCAGACGTTCCATCGTGGCCATGTTCACCTCGTAGATCTGCTCGGCCTCGGGGAAGGCCTCGACGGCCTTGTCGATGCTGTCTTCGCGGATCAGGTGCAGGGTGGGGTAGGGCGAGCGGTTGGTGGCGTTGGTCACGTCGTCCACCTCGGTGCCGTCGAACTGGTACTGCGGGTGGAAGCTGGCCACCTGCAGCACGCCTTCCAGGTCCAGCTCGGCCACGGTGTCTTCGGCCACGGCGGTGAAGTCGTTGTAGTCGGCAAAGTCGGTCAGCACCAGCGGGTGGATCAGCAGCGTGGTCTCCAGCTTGTCGGGCTTGGCTTCTGCCAGGCGCTCCAGTTCGGTGATCAGGTCGGCCAGCAGGGCGGCGGGGTCGGTGGCGGTGCTCACCACGTAGCGCACCAGGCCCTTGACCTGCGGCGCCTTGGCGAACGGGCACAGGTTCAGGCCGATCACGGCACGGTCGACCCAGGCACGGGTCTCGGCCAGCACGCGGGTTTGGTCGTCGGGGGTCATCGCGGGGTCTGCATCCTCAGTTGGCGGGCGGCTTCCTCGGCCTTGGCATCGTCGATGACGGCCAGCACGTCGCCCAGGTTCACGGGTGTCTTCGGCGCGGCGAAGTGGCCGGTCAGCGGGCTGTCCGGCTGCAGCAGGCCCTTCTCGTACAGCGCCCAGATCTCGCGGCCGTAGTCGGTGGCCAGCAGCTCGGGCGCAAAGCGGCCGAAGTAGTGCCGCAGGTTGGCCACGTCGCGCTCGAGCATCGCGCTGGCGTGGTTGTTGCCGGCGGCATCCACCGCCTGCGGCAGGTCGATGATCACCGGGCCGTCGGCGCCGACCAGGATGTTGAACTCGCTCAGGTCGCCATGCACCACGCCGGCGGCCAGCATGCGCACCACCTCGCGCACCAGGGTGGCATGGTGGGCGCGGGCCTCGTCGGGCGTGAAGGCCATGTCGTTCAGGCGCGGCGCGGCATCGCCGGCGGCATCGCACACCAGCTCCATCAGCAGCACGCCTTCATGGAAATTGATCGGCCGCGGCACCCGCACGCCGGCGGCGGCCAGGCGGTAGAGCGCATCCACCTCGGCGCTCTGCCAGGCGGCCTCCATCGCCTGGCGGCCGAACTTGGTGCCCTTGGCCATGGCGCGGGCCTGGCGGCTGTTCTTGGTCTTGCGGTTCTCGGTGTAGTCCACCGCCTGGCGGAAGCTGCGGTGGGTGGCTTCCTTGTAGACCTTGGCGCACACCGTCTCGCCGCCGCTTTGCACCACGAAGACCATCGCCTCTTTGCCGCTCATCAGCTGGCGCTGCACGCTGTCGATCAGGCCTTCGTCCAGCAGCGGCTGCAGCCGCGAGGGGGTTTTCATCGCGGCATTGTCGCCGGCCGGCCTGGCGGCAGTCCCGGGTGCCCGCTGGGCACCAGGCGCGGGAATGAGGCAGCATCGGTGCCTTGTCCACCCACCACGAGGAGAAGCCATGCCCTTCCGACATTGGTTGCCAATGGGCGCGTTGCTGCTGTCGTTCGCATCGGTCGCGCAGGAAGTCACGCTGACCCGGCTGGATTGCGGCAGCGGCACCAACGACCCGCGGCGCTTCACCGACACCTTCGCCTACACCGAGACGAGCAGGCCCTTCACCTTCAGCTGCTACCTGATCCGACGCGGCAGCGACGTGATGGTCTGGGACACCGGCTTCCTGCCGGGCTCGACGCCGAACGCCACCAACAAGCCGCTGGCCGACCTGCTGAGGCAGGCCAACGTCAACCCCGATGATGTGAAGCATGTGGGCATCAGCCACTTCCATGCCGACCACACCGGCCAGCTGGCGGTGCTGAAGAACGCCACGCTGCTGATCGGCAAGGGCGACTGGGACGGCATCACCGCCACCCCGCCGATGGCCGGTGCCAACGTCAAGGGCTTTGCCGAGTGGATCGCCGAGAAGCGCAAGGTCGAGCCGCTGACCGGTGACAAGGACGTGTACGGCGACGGCAGCGTGGTGGTGCTGCGCGCGCCCGGCCACACGCCCGGCCACAGCATCCTGCTGGTGCGCCTCAAGGAGATGGGGCCGGTGCTGCTGAGCGGCGATGCGGTGCACTTCATCGAGAACTACACCGGCTTCGGCGTGCCCGGCTTCAATGTCGACCGGGCGCAGACCCTGGCCTCGATCCAGCGCATGCAGGAGATCCAGAAGAACCTGAAGGCGACGGTGATCATCCAGCACGACCCGCGCGACATCGACAAGCTGCCTGCCTTCCCCGCGGCTGCGCGGTGAGCCGCCGGCGCCGGCATCCGGCCCGCCGCGCCGCCTTGGCGGCGGGCGCGCGGGCGGCGCTGCCCAGCCTGCCGGCCGTGGCGGTGTGGGGCGTGGTCACCGGCGTGGCCATGGTCAAGCTGGGCCTGGCGCTGGCGACATCGCTGGGCATGACCTTCATCGTCTACTCTGGCACCTCGCAGCTGGCGGTGCTGCCGCTGATGGCCACCGGCACCGCGGTGCTGACCATGGTGCTGGCCGCCGCGCTGGCCGGCCTGCGCTTCGTGGTCTACAGCGCGGTGCTGTCGCGCCACCTGGCGCGGGTACCGCTGCCGCTGCGGCTGGGCACCTGCTTCCTCACCATCGACGGGCCGCTGGCCGTGCTGATGCAGGCCCAGGCCCGCGGGACGCTGGTGCAGCGCGTGGCCCTGCTGAACGGCGCCAACCTGGTGACCGCAGCGGTGTGGTGTGGCAGTTCGGTGCTGGGCATCGCGCTGGCGTCGTTGCTGCCGCTGGGGCCGGAGCTGGGCTTCCTGGCCGTGCTCGCCTTGCTGGCCTTTGCGGTGCCGATGCTGCAGGGGCGGCCCGCCTGGTCGGCCGCCGTGGCCAGCGTGGCGGTGGCCGTGGCGGCCGCCGATTGGCCGCACCGCCTGGGCACCTTTGCCGCGGTGCTGGCTGGCGTGGCGGCGGCGCTGTGGATGTCGCCCCGCCCGCCGGCGGCACCACAGGCGCAGCCGGAGCAGGCTGGCTGACCCATGCACTACAGCCCGCTCGAACTGTGGCTGCTGATCGGCCTGCTGGCGCTGGTGACGCTGGGCGCGCGCAGCTTCTTCGTGCTGTTGCCGCGGCGCTGGCAGCCGCGCGGCCGGGTGGAGCAGGCGCTGCGCCACGCACCGCTGGTGGCGCTGCTGGCCATCACCGTGCCCGAGGTGACGCGCCAGCTGCCCGCCGCCTGGCAGCAGCCGCAGCCGCTCTGGGCCGTGGCCACCGATGCACGGCTGCTGTCGGCGCTGGTGCTGGTGGCGGTGGTGCGGGCCACCCGCAGCACCCTGTGGGGCTTGCTGGCGGGCATCGGCACCTTCCTGCTGGCAGGGCCGCTGCGGCCATGACCGGCGGCTGCCGACCAGCGACACTGCGCGCCCCATGACCATCCTGCTCGCGCCCATGGAGGGCCTGCTCGACCATCCGCTGCGCGAGGTGCTGACGGCGGTGGGCGGCATCGACCGCTGCGTCACCGAGTTCATCCGCATCACCGACCAGCTGCTGCCCGAGAAGGTGTTCACCCGGGTGATGCCCGAGCTGCGCCACGGCAGCCGCACCCGTGCCGGCACGCCGGTGCGGGCCCAGCTGCTCGGCAGCGACCCGGCCTGCCTGGCCGACAACGCCGCCCGCCTGGCCGAGCTGGGTGCCGAGGGCATCGACCTGAACTTCGGCTGCCCGGCCAAGACGGTGAACCGCCACCGCGGCGGCGCGGTGCTGCTGGACGAGCCCGACCTGCTGCATGACATCCTGGCCGCGGTGCGGCGGGCGGTGCCGGCGCACCTGCCGGTGTCGGCCAAGATGCGCCTGGGCCACCGCGACGACGACGGCCGCATCGACGCCGCCCAGGCCCTGGCCGCCGGCGGCGCGGGTGAACTGGTGGTGCATGCCCGCACCAAGCTGCAGGGCTACCGGCCGCCGGCCTTCTGGCACAAGGTGGCCGACATCCGCGCGGCCGTGGCCATCCCGGTCATTGCCAACGGCGAGATCTGGACGGTGGCCGATGCCCAGCGTGCGCGGGCCGAATCCGGCTGCCACGGCCTGATGCTGGGCCGCGGCCAGGTGGCCGACCCCGGCCTGGCCTGGGCCCTGCGTGCGGCCGACGGCGCACCGCCGCACCTGGTGACCTGGGCCGAGCTGCTGCCCGGGCTGGCCCGGTTCTGGGATCTGGTGGCCCTGCAGGCCGCACCGCGCCACCGCGCCGGGCGGCTCAAGCAGTGGCTGAACCTGCTGCGCCGCCGCTACCCCGAGGCCCAGGCCGCCTTCGACACCGTGCGACCGATCACCGACCCTGCCGCGGTGCAGGCGGCGCTGTTCGGGCCGGCGGCGCCGGTCAGGGCAGGTTGACGTAGTAGCCCGTCACCATCATCAGCGCGCCACCCGACATCGTGTCGCCCGAGCCGTTGACGTGGTACACGCCACGCGGACTTTCGCCAGGGCCGAAGAAGGCCAGCACATCGTGGTTGATGAAGATGCGCACGCCCAGGGCGCTGCTGGGCCCGCGCACGCCGGTGAACGGCAGGGTGGCATAGCCCGAGCCGCCGAAGCTGGACTGGAAGAAGCCGTTGGGCAGGGTGCCGGCGCCAGTGTCCACATAACCGGCGATGTGGGTGACCACCAGGCGCTTGCCTGCCGGCACCGTGCTGAAGTTGAAGCTGCACACCGTGGTGGTGCGGCAGCCCAGGTCGGACAGGGTTTCCTGGAAGGGGCTGCGGCCTGGTTCGTCGATCGACTGCACCAGGGCGGCGCGGGTCTGTGCCTGCGCGGGCAGCGCGCCCAGCAGGCTGGCTGCGGCCACGGCGAGCGCGGCCCGCAGGCATCGGATGGGGAAGCGGTGCTGTGTCATCAACGGTCTCCTTGGGTGGTCTGGGCAGGGGCGCGGCGGTGCCGGCGGGCTGCGGCGGCAGCCAGCCACGCCGTCAGGGCCAGCACGGCGCTGCCCGGCTCGGGCACGGTGCCGGTGTCGGGCAAGGTGATGCGCAGGGCATAGCGGCTGTCGCCCAGGTACAGCGGCACGCCCAGGCCGGTGAAGCCATCGGACAGGACGCCGCCGCTGTTCTCGGCCACCGACATGTTGGCGAAGACGCCGATGGCCAGCAGGTAGTCGCCTGCGGTCAGCACCGGGGCCAGCATGAAGTCGCCGCCCACGCTGAAGGCCTGCAGGTAGTTCGAGTCCAGCCAGGTGGCCGTGGCCGGGTTGGTGCCGCTGAACAGCGTGACGTAGGGGTCGATGCCGCCCAGCGCGTGGCCGGTGCTCTCGATCCGGACCTGGCCGCCCACGGCCAGATGCAGTGCGTGCAGGGCCACGTTGTTGGCCACGGCCGCGTCGTCGGTGAACTGCGCCGCCCCCAGGTCAGACGCCACCAGGGCCGTGTTGGTGCTGTCGCCGAGCGCGCCAGTGAAGGTGATGACACTGGCCAGCACCGGCCCACCCATGGCGGCCAGGCCCAGGGTGGCCAGGTGCCGAAGAGACGTGTGCGACATGTCGTGGCTCCATGCGTCCGATGTGGCCGCTGATGGAGTGTGGGGAGGAAGGGACTGCGCCGCAACGCCGAGGCGGCCTGCATCCAGGGGACACGCATCCCCTCTTCGGATGATGGTGTCAGCGCGCCGGTGCCCGCGCCAGGATCACCAGCAGCACCCCGCCCAGCACCGCCAGCGAGGCGCCCAGCAGCGCCGGCGTGAGCGGTTCGCCCAACAGGGCCACGCCGCCGCCGGCGGCCAGCACCGGCACCGCCAGTTGCAGGATGGCCGCGCGGGTGGCGGTCAGCCCACGCAGCGCGGTGTACCAGACCGCATAGCCGGCGCCCGAGGCCAGCGCGCCCGAGGCGATGGCCAGCCCCAGGCCAGCGCCATCCCAGCGCGCCTGGCCGGCCAGCAATGCGCTCACCACCAGCGCCATCGGCGTGGCACGAATGAAGTTGCCGGCCGTCACCGCCGTCGGATCACCACCCGCGGTGCGGCCACGCAGGGTGTAGACCGCCCAGGCCACGCCGGCGCTGCCCATCAGCAGCCCGGCCGACAGCGACGGCGTGGCCAGCCCCGGCAGCAGCAGCGCCACCAGGCCGGCGCTGGCGGCGGCCAGGCCCCACCATTGCAGCGGCCGCAGCCGCTCACCCCGCCACAGGCCCCAGCCGATCATCGTGGTCTGCACCACGCCGAACAGCAGCAGCGCCCCGGTGGCCGCGCTCAGGCTGACATAGGCGAAGGAGAAACCCGCGGCATAGACGAACAGCGCCAGCGCCGCCGTCCAGTCGCCGGCCGCCCAGGGCGCGCCCGCGCCGGGCCGGCCGCGGCCGCGCCAGGCCACCAGCAGCGCCAGCACCAGCGCGCCCGAGGCCAGGCGCATGCTGGTGAAGCTGGCGGGGTCGATGGCGGTGTGCTTCAAGGCCAGCCGGCACAGCAGGCTGTTGCCGGCAAAGGCCAGCAACGCCAGACAGGTGAGGGCAGCCGTGCGCAGCAGGTGGGGCGCGGCCACCATGTCAATCGGCAGCCACGGCGCGCTCGGCGCCCCAGGCGCGCAGCGCGGCCAGGGCCTCGGCCCGTGTCACCGACAGCGGCCGGGTGCGGCGCAGCTCGGCCAGCACGTCGGCGGCCACCGCGCCACGGCCGGCGGCCAGGGCTTCGTAGCGGGCGGCCACCGCGGCGGCCTGCACCTCGGCGCCCGAGAAGCCGGCGCTGGCCGCCACCAGGGCCGGCAGCTCGGCCTCGCCGCAGACGATCTTCAGCTTGCCCAGGTGGATGCGCAGCAGCGCGGCGCGGGCGGCCTCGCCCGGCAGGTCGATGAAGAAGATCTCGTCGAAGCGGCCCTTGCGCAGCAGCTCGGGCGGCAGGGCCTCGATGTCGTTGGCGGTGGCCACCAGGAAGACGCGGCTGCGCCGCTCGGCCATCCAGGTCAGCAGCGTGCCCAGCAGGCGGCGGGCGGCACCGGTGCCGTCGCCATCACCCTGGGTGCCGGCCAGGCCCTTCTCGATCTCGTCCATCCACAGCACGCAGGGCTGCATGCTGTCGGCCATGCGCAGGGCCTCGCGCAGCTTGCGCTCGCTCTCGCCCTGGAACTTGTCGTACAGCGCGCCGAAATCCATGCGGAACAGCGGCAGCTGCCAGGCCGCCGCCGTGGCCTTGGCGGCCAGGCTCTTGCCGGCGCCCTGCACGCCCAGCAGCAGCACGCCGCGCGGCGGTGGCAGGCCGGTGTCGGTGCCGTCGAGCAGCGGCGCGCGGCGCAGCGCCAGCCAGCGCTTCAGGGCCTGCAGGCCGGCCACCTCGTCCATGGTGGGCAGCTGCTGCTCGAAGACCAGCAGCTCGGCCGCGCCCAGCGAGGCCTGCTTGGCCTGCAGCACCTGGGCCAGGTCGGCGGTGGTGATCTCGCCATCGCCCAGCGCCAGCCGGGCCAGGTGGCGCACCGCCGATTCCGGCAGGCCTGCGAGGTGGCGCTGCAGGCTGTCCAGCGTGCGGGCGCAGCCGGTCACGTCCTGCCCGGCGCGCAGGCGCTGGCGGCTGATCTCCTCGCGCAACATCTGCTGCACCCGCTGCGGCGTCATCGCCTCCAGCGCGAAGCGGCTGGACCAGGGTGCCAGCTCGGGCGGCACGGGCACCGCCTGGCCCACCAGGGCCAGCTTCATGCCGTGCAGGCCGCGCAGGCCCTTGCTGGCCGACCAGGCCCACAGCGCGCGCTGGCTGCGCCGGGCCACCGCGTCGGCCAGCGCGACCAGGCGCTTCTCTTCATGCGTCTCGACCACCACCAGCGGCGTCTGGGTGTCGAGCAGGGTGGCCAGGGCCTCGGCTTGGGCGGGGGTGGGCATCGTCAGTCCCGCCCGGCCGTTCCGAAGGGACTGACAGCCCCCTCGGGGGGCAGCGAACGAAGAGAGCGTGGGGGCAGCATGGCGTGATTCTGGCCGTGGTTCAGCCCGGCACGATGCCGGTGGCGGTCAGGCGCAGCACGCGGTCGGCCCGTGCGGCCGCGGCGGCCGAGTGGGTGACCAGCAGGCAGGCCGCGCCCTCACTGCGCACCTGGGCCACCAGCACGTCGAGCATGCGCTCGGCGGTGCTGGGGTCGAGGTTGCCGGTGGGCTCGTCGGCCAGGATCAGGGCCGGCTTGTGCACCAGGGCGCGGGCCAGCGCCACCCGCTGCAGCTGCCCGCCCGACAGCTGCGCCGGGCTGCGCCCGCCCAGGCCGCCCAGGCCCACCGCCGTCAGCAGGGCCTGCACCCGGTCATCGTCGGGCCGGCCCAGCAGCAGCAGCGGCAGGGCCACGTTCTCGGCCACGCTCAGGTGCGGCAGCAGGTGGAAGGCCTGGAACACGAAGCCCAGGTGCTCCCGCCGCAGCCGGGCGCGGTCGGGCTCGGCCAGGCCGCCCACGGCAGTGCCGGCCACGGTGATGGTGCCGGCATCGGCCGCATCCAGCCCGGCGATGCAGTTCAGCAGCGTGCTCTTGCCCACGCCCGATTCACCCAGCAGCGCGACGAACTCACCGGCCGCCAGCGTCAGGTCGACACCGGCGAACACTGGCGTGTCGCCATAGCGGCGCACCAGGCCCTGCAAGTGCAGGGCTGCCGTCATGCGCCCGCCCTGCACTTGCAGCGCCGCCGTCATGCGCCCGCCCTGCACCTGCAGCGCGGCGGTCATGCGCCATCTCCTTGCAGCAGGCGGCCGATGGCGGCCAGGCCCTGGGCTGTGGCATCGGGCGCATCGCAGGTCACCACGGTGCGCTGCATGCCGCGCAGCCAGGTCAGCTGGCGCTTGGCCAGCTGGCGGGTGGCGGCGATGCCCTGGTCGCGCAGCGCGCCCCAGGCCGGGCTGCCAGGGGCCAGCGCGTCGCCGTCGGCCTCCAGCGCGGCCCAGGCCTGGCGGTAGCCGACGCAGCGCATCGCAGGCAGGTCTGGGTGCAGGTCGCCGCGGGCGCGCAGGGCGCGCACTTCGTCGATGAATCCGGCAGCCAGCATCGCGTCGAAGCGTTCGGCGATGCGGCCATGCAGCCAGGCGCGGTCACCGGGCTCCAGCGCCAGCAGCGGCAGGGCCAGGCCGGTGCTGCGGCCCGTGCCGTGGAAGGAAGAGATCGGCCGCCCGGTCAGCTGGAACACCTCCAGCGCCCGCTGGATGCGCTGGGCATCACCGGGCGGCAGGCGGGCGGCGGTGGCGGGGTCGACGCTGGCCAGCTCGGCATGCAGCGCCGGCCAGCCCTCGGCGGCGGCGCGGGCGTCCAGCGCGGCGCGCACCGCGGCATCGGCCGGCGGCATTGCATCCAGGCCGTCGGCCAGGGCCTTGAAGTACAGCATGGTGCCGCCCACCAGCAGCGCGGTGCGGCCGCGCTCGGCGATCTCGGCGACCAGCCGGGTGGCATCGGCCAAGAACTGCGCGGCCGAGTAGGCCTGTGTCGGGTCGATGCCGTCGATCAGGTGGTGCGGCACGGCGGCGCGCTCGGCGGCGCTGGGCTTGGCGGTGCCGATGTCCATGCCGCGGTAGACCAGGGCCGAGTCGACGCTGATGATCTCCACCGGCCAGCGCTGGGCCGCGGCCAGGGCCAGTGCGCTCTTGCCGCTGGCCGTGGGGCCGGCGATGCCAATCGCGCGGGGGATCGCCGCCGGGCGTGTCATGCCGGTTGCAGCCTGTCGCCGTGGCGGTGCACCAGGGTCCAGGCCACGCCCACCGTGGCCAGCGCGGCAGCGGCCATGCCCAGTGCAAAGGCCCGGACCGTGCCGGCGGCGCCGGCGGCCCCGGGCGCCAGCGCCTGGCCCAGCCACAGGCCGATGCCGAAGGCCACGGCCGACATCGCAAAGCCCGCCAGCGCCGACACCAGCCCCGCGGCCCGCGGGAACGGCCCCACCACGCCGGCCTGGCCGCAGGGCATGTGCACGCCGTGGCCCAGCGCGTACAGGCACACCGGCGCCATCACCGCCAGCACGGACGGATCACGCCGCTGCGCCAGCAGCACCAGGGCCACGCAGGCGGCCAGGGTGATCCAGGCGGCACGGCCGACGGAGCCCGCCAGGCCCAGCCGCGGAATCCAGCGCCGGCACAGCAGCGTGCCGGCGATGTAGGCCACGGCGCAGGCGCTCATCACCGCGCCGGCGGCCGCCGGCGACAGGCCCAGCGCGCCGATCAGCACGAAGCCCGAGCCGGCCAGGAAGATGAACAGCCCGCCGTAGGTGCAGCCCACCAGCGCGGCCCAGGCCCGGAAGCCCGGGTGCCGCAGCGTGGCGCCGATCTGCCGCAGCAGCGGGCCGGGGCGGGTGGCATCGGCATGGCGGTGGCGCGCGGTCTCGGGCACCTTCAGCGCGACGAACAGACCCGTGGCCGCAGCGGCCACTGCCATGCCGGCCACCGCAGCGCGCCAGCCGAAGCCGGCCACCAGCGCGCCGCCGATCAGCGGGCTGGCAATCGCCAGCGCGCCCATGCCGGTCAGCGCCCGGGCCATCACCATGCCGCCTTCCTGCGGCTCGTACAGATCCCGCACCATCGCGCGGCCGCACACCACCACAGCCGACAGCGACGCGCCCTGCAGCGCCCGGCCCAGCACCACCGCACCCACGCTGTCGGCCAGCGCGGCGAACACGCTGGCCGTGGTGTACAGCGCCAGGCCCAGCAGCAGCACCGGCCGGCGGCCGAAGCGGTCGGCCACCGGGCCCCAGACCAGCTGGGTCAGGCCGAAGGCCAGGATCAGCGCCGACATCGTCAGCTGCACCGGCGCCATCGGCGCCTGCAGATCGGCCGCCAGCGCGGGCAGGGCGGGCAGCATCAGGTCGGTGGTGATCGGCTGCAGGCCCATCAGCAGGGCCAGCACCATGGCGGCGAACCCATGGGACATGCGGACCACCGGCGCGCCCGGCACCGATGCGGAATCGGCCGCCGGCATCAGAAGCGCTCGTCGGGCCGCAGGTAGCGCCACTGCCCGGGCGGCAGCTTGCCCAGCACCACGCTGCCGATGCGCACCCGCTTCAGGCCGGTCACCTCCAGGCCCACCAGCTCGCACATGCGGCGGATCTGGCGCTTGCGGCCCTCGCGCAGCACGAAGCGCAGCTGGTCCTCGTTGGCCCAGCTGACCCGCGCGGGCTTCAGCCGCCGGCCGTCCAGCTCCAGCCCGTGGTGCAGGGCGCGCATGGCCTCGCCGTTCAGCCAGGGTTCGCCTTGCGGCGCCGGCCGCAGCGGCCGCACCCGCACCAGGTATTCCTTCTCCACCGGGCTGTCCTCGCCGATCAGCGCCTTGGCCACGCGGCCGTCCTGGGTCAGCACCAGCAGGCCGGTGGAATCGATGTCCAGCCGGCCGGCCGGTGCCAGGCTGCGCAGGTGGCCGTGGTGGAACTTCAGCGGTGTCTTGTCCTCGGCCCAGCGGTTACCGGCGGTGACCAGGGTGACGGCCGGCTGGTAGCCGTCCTCGGCCTGGCCCGAGACATAGCCGATCGGCTTGTTCAGCAGCACGGTGACCCGCTGCGCCTGTTGGGTGCGCGCCAGCGGGTCGATGTCGATGCGCGCATCGGGCGCCACGCGCAGGCCCAGCACGGCCACCTGGCCGTTCACCCGCACCCAGCCGGCCTCGATCCATTCATCGGCCTCGCGGCGCGAAGCCAGGCCACGCTCGGCCATCACCTTCGACAGGCGCACGCCGTCGCCCTGCGGCGCGTCGGGCCCGGATTGCTGTGTACTCATGGCGGCAATTGGACCACGCCACAATCCAGCCCATGCCCCACCACCCCGACCGTCTGATCCCGCTGCAAGGCGTCAGCAACTTCCGTGACCTGGGCGGCTATGCCGGTGACGGCGGCCGCCCGCTGCGCTGGCGCCGGCTGTTCCGCAGCGACCATTTCGGCGCGCTGACCGAGGCCGACCGCGCCCAGCTGGCGGCGCTGGGCATTGCCCGCAGCTTCGACTTCCGCGGCGTGGCCGAGCGCGCCGCCACGCCTTACGAGCTGCCAGGTGCCGTGCAGCACCCGCTGTCGATCGAGCCCACGGTGGTGCAGCGCCTGCAGGCGCTGGCGGCTGCCGGCAGCAGCGTGACGGTGCCGGTGGTGCAGGACCTGATGGCCGACCTGTACCGCGCCCTGGTGCTGGACCAGGCCCACCGCTTTGAAGAGCTGTTCGCCCACCTGCTGGACGCACAGGCGCCGGTGGTCTTCCACTGCACCGCCGGGAAAGACCGCACCGGCGTGGCCGCCGCGCTGATCCTGCTGGCCCTGGGCGTGCCGCGTGACGTGGTGCTGGCCGACTACCTGCTGACCAACCAGCACTACCGCCATCCGGCGCTGCCGCAGACCGAGACCCCGATCGAGGTGCTGAAGGTGCTGTGGCGGGTGGACGACATGTTTCTGCAGGCCGCGCTGCAGACCATCGACGCCCAGCCAGGCGGCCTGCCGGCCTACCTGGACAAGCGCCTGGGCCTGGGCCCGGCGGCACTGGCAGCGCTGCGGGCGCGCTACCTGCAGCCGGCCTGAGCGGCCAGCCCCAGTTGGGGGCTCACCAGGGCCCGTCGATCAGTTCCAGCGCCTTGTTGGCCACTGCGGTGCCCACCTGGCGGCCCAGTGCGCGGCCGCTCAGGTCGCTGCGCTCCCAGTGGATGCCGGTCACCCGGCGCGAGAAGCCGGCAGCGTCGGCCGCCTCGCTGAGCGAGCGCCAGACGAAGGTGATGTCCGTGGCCGGCAGGCCGGGGTCGGTGCGGAAGGCGCCCTTGGGCACGGTGGCAGTCAGCGTGATCACATCGCTGCCGCGCACCCGGGCAATCGCCGTGGCACAGGCGGCGCTGAAGGTGCTGTGGCCGGAGACGAAGTCAGGGAACGGCGGTGAGCGGTTGGACGGCCGCTGCCAGGGAATCCAGTTCTCGCCTAAGATGGTCTGCGTGCCCTTGCCCGGGCCGCCCCATGCGCGGATCGACTGGCCGCGGAAGCGGACCGGAATCACCGAGGCCGGCCGCGCCTGGTCGTGGAAGCGCTTGGCATCCCAGGCGGCGATGCTGGCGTCCAGACCGGCCTGGGACGTGGTGAAGAACAACTTCACGTCGCGGTCCAGGTCGTTGCAGTCGATCTGCGACACCTGCTCGGCGATCTGCAGCCATTGGCCGGGCGGTGTGACGGCGCCCGGGTTCTGCGCAAAGAAGTCGCCCAGCGCCTTGCTGCGGTCATCCAGCGTGGCGCTCAGGTGCAGGACCTCGTCGATCTCGGCCTGGGTGGCGCCACGGGGGCTGAGCGATGGCCGGAAGACCGATCCCGAACTCAGCGCGAATGGCCGCACCCGGCCCCAGTGCGGGGTGAGGAACTTCTGCACCGTCAGGACGCCGGCGGAATTGGGCAGGCGCAGCGGCTGCCAACGGTCGATGTCGGTCACCAGATCGGGCGTGTTGACGCTCTGGTAGCCGGTCCAGTCGCTGTAGGCGCCCACGGCCAGGTCACCGCGCATGTTGGCGCCGTCGTTGTTGCGCGACGCGATCACCTTGCCCGCCACATTGCGGCCGACGGAGCCGGCCGACAAGCCGCCCAGCGACAGCCAGGCGTCGCTGATGCTGGACTGCAGCAGCGGATCGAACAGCGAGACCTGGGTGGGGAACAGCTCGGTCAGCACGCCGTGGGCGGCATGGCTGATGGCCACCCGCTTGTTGATGCTGTTCCATTCCAGCGCCAAGCGCCTGGACAGCCCGGGCTGGGTGAAGTAGGCCCAGGCGTCGTAGTGGGCCCAGGCGTTGTAGATGGCCTCGTGCACCATGGCCAGCGACCGGGCGGCGATGGTCACCGGCATCACCGTGTTCTGCACGGCCTGCAGCATCACGCGGTTCCACTGCACCACGATGCTGGGGGTGCTGGTGGCATGGGCCGGACCTGTGGCGGCGAGCGCGGCGCCTGCGGCCGCGGTGCGGGTGAAAAAGTCGCGACGGTGCATGCGGGTGACCCTGGACAGCGGAGGGCCAGGGCTGGCACTCCATCTCACCGTTTATGGCATGTTTGTCAGATACCGCGAATCCCGCGTTTCGGCGGTTGATGCCGATTCAGCGCCCGCGCAGGAACATGGTGTCGAGTTCGCGCAACGTCAGCTGCCGCCAGGTGGGCCGGCCGTGGTTGCATTGGTCGGACCGCTCGGTGCGTTCCATGTCGCGCAGCAGGGCGTTCATCTCGGGCAGGGTGAGCTGGCGGTTGGCGCGCACCGCACCGTGGCAGGCCATGGTGGCCAGCAGGTCGTCACGGGCGCGCTGCACCACCCGGCTGGCCTCCACTTCGCCCAGCTCGGCCAGCACGGCGCGGGCCAGCGCCACCGGGTCGGCGTCGGGCAGGGCGGCCGGGCGGGCGCGCACGGCCAGCACGCCCGGCGACAGCGGCGCCACATCCAGGCCCAGGGCGGCCAGCGCGTCGGCGCAGGTCTCGGCTGCGGCCAATTCGGTGGGCGTGGCGGCGAAGGTGGCGGGGATCAGCAGCGGCTGGCTGGGCAGGGCCTGACCGGCACCGTCGCCCTGGGCGGCCTTGAGACGCTCGTAGACGATGCGCTCGTGCGCGGCATGCATGTCGACCACGACCAGGCCCTGGGCGTTCTCGGCCAGGATGTAGGCACCGGCCAGCTGGGCCAGGGCGCGACCCAGTGGCCACGCCTCGGCGGCTGCGGGCGGGTTGGCGGAGATCGCGGCAGCGGGCATCGGCACGGTTGTCGCGCCGGCCAGTGCGTCGGCGCCAGGCCAGCGGGGCGCCGGCTCCTGCGCGTACAGCACGGCCAGGTCCTGCAGACCGAGGCGGACCTGCCCGCCGGCCACCGCCGGCGCCCAGACCGGGCGCGCCGGCGCCGTGGCCGTGCCGCCGCCGTTGAAGTCGTCAGGGAGGTCGGCGAACGGCATGGCGGCCGGAGCCGGCTGCAGGGCGGCCGCCACGGCCGGCGCGCGCGAGGGCGCCAGCGCTTCCTCCACCGCGTGGCGCACCGCCTGGTGGACTTCGCGGCCATCGCGGAAGCGCACCTCGATCTTGGTCGGGTGCACGTTCACGTCCACCCGCAGCGGATCGATGGTGACGAACAGCACCCAGCTGGGCTGGCGGTTGCCGTGCAGCACATCGTCGTAGGCGGCGCGGGCACCGTGGGTGATCACGCGGTCGCGCACGAAGCGGCCGTTGACATAGGCGTACTGCTGGTCGGGCCGGCTGCGGGCGGCATCGGGCAGGCCGACACGGCCATGCACATGCACCGGGCCCAGGTGCAGGTCGACCGGCAGGCTCTGGGTGATGAAGTCGGCGCCCAGCACGTCGGCGATGCGCTGTGCCGCGGCCTGGGACGGGCCGCCGCCGGTGGCGCGGCGCCACTGCGCCACCAGCTTGCCCTCGTGCCAGACGGCAAAGCCGACCTCGGGCCGCACCAGGGCGTGGCGGCGCACGGCCTCCAGGCAATGCGCCAGCTCGGTGGCGTCGGTCTTCAGGAACTTGCGCCGTGCCGGCGTGGCGAAGAACAGCTCGCGCACTTCCACGCTGGTGCCGGTGGCGCGGGCGGCGGGTTGCAACTCACCGCTGCGGGCATCCAGCCGGCTGGCGTGGGCGGCATCGGCGGTGCGGCTGGCCAGGCTGAGATCGGCGATCGAGGCGATGGCGGCCAGCGCCTCGCCGCGGAAGCCCATGGTGCCCACGGCTTCCAGATCGTCAAGGCTGGCGATCTTGCTGGTGGCGTGGCGTTGCACCGCCAGCACCAGCTGGTCGGCCGGGATGCCGCTGCCGTCGTCCTCGACGACGATGCTGCGCACGCCGCCAGCGAGCAGGCGCACGGTGATCTGTGTGGCGCCGGCGTCCAGCGCGTTGTCGACCAGCTCGCGCACCACCGAGGCGGGCCGCTCCACCACCTCGCCGGCAGCGATCTGGCTGATCAGCGCATCGGGCAGGGCCTGGATGCGACGCGGGGCAGTGGCCGATGTCATGACCGGATTATCCGGGGCGGGTGGCGCGTCATCCCGGCCCCGGATAATCCGCCGCCATGGACGCCATCATGACCCTGGTCGACTTCATCCTGCATGTCGACCGCCACCTGAAAGAATTTGTCGACGCCTACGGTGGCTGGGTTTACGCGCTGCTGTTCCTGATCATCTTCGTCGAGACCGGGCTGGTGGTGATGCCCTTCCTGCCGGGTGATTCGCTGCTGTTCGTGGTGGGTGCGCTGGCCGGTGCCGGGTTGTTGAACTACCCGCTGGTGATGGCCCTGCTGCTGGTGGCCGCGGTGGCGGGCGACCAGGTCAACTACAGCATCGGCCGTTATTTCGGCCCGAAGGTCTTCGCCTGGCCGGACTCCCGCTGGTTCAACCGCCGCGCCTTCGAGCAGGCCCATGCTTTCTACGAGAAGTACGGCGGCATCACGCTGGTGCTGGCGCGCTTCATGCCGTTCGTGCGCACCTTCGTGCCCTTCGTGGCCGGCGTGGCCGAGATGAGCCGCGGCAAGTTCAGCTTCTACAACATCACCGGCGCCATCTTGTGGGTGGTCGGCCTCGTGACGGCTGGCTATGTCTTCGGCAACGTGCCCTGGGTGCAGGCCAACCTCAGCAAGATCATCTGGGCCATGATCATCATCCCCGGCCTGATCGCGATCTTCGGCGCCTGGAAGGCGCGGCGTGCGGCTGTGGCTTGAGGCTGCTGCGGGCTCGTTGCGGAACTTGCCGGTTCGCCATCTTCAGCGCGATCGCGCAGAACCCGAAGACCGCTACGAGCCCAAAGTTGCCGGATCACCAACCAGCCGCTGCCCCATCGCTGCGTGGATCAAAGGCGCCCTCGATGCGTCCGTCGGGATGGCGCACCAATGCACCGGCGTGGCCCATGGTGTCACTGAAGGCATCGGCGACCAGTTCCACCGTGTGGCCGGCAGCGCGCAGTTGTGACACCAGGGACGGGTCGAAGCGTGGCTCCAGTTTCAGGCTGGTCGACACGTCGCCCCAGGTGCGGCCCAGCAGCCAGCGCGGTGCGCTCACCGCCTGCTGCAGCGGCTGGCCAAAACGGGCATAGCGGGTGTAGACCGCGGCCTGGGTCTGCGGCTGGCCCTCACCACCCATGGTGCCGTACGGCATCACCCGGCCATCGGCAAAGCGGGCCAGCGACGGGTTCAGCGTGTGGAAGGGCTTGCGGCCGGGCTGCAGGTGGTTCAGCGCCTTCGGATCCAGCGCAAAGCTGATGCCGCGGTTCTGCCAGCAGATGCCGGTGTCCGGCACCACCACGCCCGAGCCCCATTCCCAGTAGACACTCTGGATGAAGCTGACCGCCCGGCCCTGGCCGTCGATGGCACCCATCCAGATGGTGTCGCCCGGTGCCGCCGGCTGCGGCCAGGGCAGGGCGCGCTGCATGTCGATGGGGCGTGCCCGCGCATCCAGCGCACCAGGTTCCAGATAGCTCTGCGGGTCGGCCGGCAGGCGGCCACGGTCGGTCACCACCCGGTCGCGCACCAGGAAGGCCTGCTTGGTGGCTTCCACCAGGCCGTGCAGGTGGTCGAAGCCCTCGGCCTGCTGCACGCTCAGCCGGTCGAACAAACCCAGGATCAGCAGCGCCGCCAGGCCCTGGGTCGGCGGCGGCAGGTTGAAGACCTCGGCCTCCTGCAATTGCACCCGCAGCGGCGCCACCAGCAGGGCACTGTAGGCGGCCAGATCGGCGGCCGTCACCGGGCTGCCCACGCTGGCCAGACCGGCGGCGATGCGCGCGGCCAGCGTGCCGCGGTAGAAGCTGTCCAGCCCGTCCTGGGCCAGGGCCTGCAGCGTGGCGGCCAGCGCCGGTTGGCGCAGCAGGCTGCCCACCGCCGGCACGGTGCCGCCCGGCATGTAGGTGTCGGCAAATCCAGGCTGGGGCCGCAGCTCTGCCAGCTTCTGGTGGTTCAGGCCGTGCTGGCTGACGCTGACGGTGCAGCCCTGCTCGGCATGGCGGATGGCGTCGGCCAGCAGCCGGGCCAGCGGCAGCGGCGCCTGCCAGCCGGCGGTGCTGGCCAGGGCCCGGGCCCAGCCGCCCACGGTGCCGGCCACCGTCAGTGCGGCCAGCGGGCCGCGGCTGGGGATGGCCTGGGTGTGGCCCTGGCGGGCATACCAGCCGATGTCGGCCGCCGCGGCGGCGGGGCCGCAGGCATCGATGGCCAGCGGCGGGGCGCTGCCTTGCGCGGGATCATGGATCAGCCAGAAGCCGTCGCCGCCGATGGCGTTCATGTGCGGGTAGACCACGGCGATGGTGGCGGCCGCTGCCACCATCGCCTCCACCGCGGTGCCGCCGTCGCGCAGCACGTCGCGGCCGGCCTGGGCAGCCAGATGGTGGGGGGCGACCACCATGCCGCCCAGGGCGGTGTGGGTGTGGATCATGCGGGGCTCCGGTGCGGGGTTGGGGGGCGCTGTCATTCTGCCGGCACAGTGCGCGCTGGCAGAATGCCGGGTTTTGCATCAACCAGCCCGCGACCACGCGGCGCGACGAGGGAACCACACCATGATGGACGAGAACGACGATGGCGCCCGCGTGGGCCTGTGGGTGGTGCTGGGCATCATCACGCTGCTGCTGTTCGGGCTGATCTTCGGCCTGGGCTTCCGCGCCATGCAGGCCAAGAAGGCGCCCGCGCCGGCTGCGGCTGCCGCACCGGCCGTGGCCGTGGTGGTCGATGTGCTGATCGAAGGCCCGCTGGCCGGTGAGATCGTCGGCAAGCTGTTCTTCGAGGTGGCCAAGGCCGAGCTGCCGGCCGATGCCACCGCGGCGCTGGCGCCCGTGCTGCAGGCGCTGGCCGCCAATCCCGGCAAGAAGCTGGTGATTGCCGGCTTCCATGACCCGAGCGGCGACCCTGCCGTCAACCACGAGCTGGCCAAGAACCGCGCCAAGGCCGTGCGCGCGGCCATCACCTCGCAGGGTGTGGACGCCGCCCGCGTGGCACTGCGCAAGCCCGAGCAGACAGCCGTCGACGGCCCGGCCGACGAGGCCCGCCGCGTCGAGATCCGGCTCGTCGACTGAGGCTGGCTACAGCGCCCGCTGGCGTGCCAGCGGCGGGTTGCGCGCGAAGTACCGGCGGATGCCGGTGTGCAGCGCCTCCACCAGCTGGTCCTGGTAGGCCTCGCTGCGCAGCTTGGCCTCTTCGTCGGGGTTGGAGATGAAGGCCGTCTCCACCAGGATGCTGGGGATGTCGGGCGCCTTCAGCACCGCGAAGCCGGCCTGCTCGACGCTGCGCTTGTGCAGCGTGCCCACCTTGCCGATGCGCTCCAGCACCTCGCGGCCGATCTTCAGTGAATCCTTGATCTGCGCGTCGGTGCTCATGTCCAGCATCGCGCGCAGCACCTGGGCGTCCTTCACCGCCACGGTGTTGACGCCGCCCACCACATCGGCGGCGTTCTCCTTGTTGGCCATCCAGCGCGCCGCCGCGCTGCTGGCGCCGGTGGACGACAGCGCGAACACCGACGCGCCCCGCGCCTGCGGCGTGAAGAAGGCATCGGCATGGATGGACACGAACAGGTCCGCCTGCACCCGCCGGGCCTTGCGCACCCGTTCGCCCAGCGGCACGAAGTAGTCGGCATCTCGGGTCAGCATCGCGCGCATGCCGGGCACGCTGTTGATGCGGTCGCGCAGCTTCAGTGCCACGGCCAGCACCACGTCCTTCTCGCGCAGGCCGGTGGGACCGATGGCGCCGGGGTCCTCACCGCCATGGCCGGGATCGATGGCCACCACCACCAGGCGGTCGATGCGGCGCTGTTCGTCGGGCGCCAGCGGCGTGTGGGCCGGGGCGGCGGTCATCTGCGGCGGCGTGGGCGCCGGTGCTGCAGCGAGCGCTGTGGCCACCACCGGCGCCGGCGCCGGCCGCAGCGGGCCCGACGCGGGCTGGGCCGACACCGGCGCGGGCTGCTCGATGCGGGCGATGAAGCTGCCCAGCGCATCGTCCAGCCCGCGTTCGGCCTGGCCGGTGGCCGCCTCGCGCTGGTTGATCAGGTCCAGCAGCGGATCACGCGCCTCGGTGGGGAACAGGTCGAACACCAGCCGGTGCTGGTAGGCCGCCACCGGCGCCAGCGTCAGCTGCTGCGGTGCCACCGGCTGCTTCAGGTCGATCACCAGGCGCACCACCCGCGGCTGGTTCTGGCCCACCCGCACGCCGGCGATGAACGGGTCGTCGCTGCGCACCTTGCCCACCAGTTCGCGCAGCGCCGGGCTCAGCTCCAGGCCGTCGATGTCGACCACCAGGCGCGGCGGGTTCTCGGCCAGGAACTGCCGTGCGGCCAGGGCCTGGTCGCTCTCGATGGTGACGCGGGTGTAGTCCTGCGCCGGCCAGACCCGCACGCCGACGATGCTGGCGCCGAAGGCGATGTCGGCCGCGCCCAGGCCCAGCGCCAGGGTGCCCATCTGCAGCAGCGCCTGGCGGCGTGTGGTGGCGTCCTTCATGCCGACCGCGGCGCCAGCAGGGCCACGCCCCGCGGCGTGTGGGCGGTGGCGGTGACCTGGCGCAGGGCATCGTCCAGCGGTGCGATGGCCAGGTCCAGGTCGGGCACGGGCAGCAGGCCAGCGGCCTGCTCGGGCCATTCGGCGATCTTCAGGCCCGGGCGGGCGAACACATCGCGGAAGCCGGCGTCCTCCCACTCCCGCGGGTCGGTGAAGCGGTAGAAGTCGAAGTGCGCTGCCTCGCCGCCGCCGGGCAGGCCGTGCGGCTCCATCACCGCATAGGTGGGGCTCTTGATCCGGCCCTGCACGCCCAGCGCGCTCAGCAGGTGGCGCACGAACGTGGTCTTGCCGGCACCCAGCGGGCCGTGCAGGGTGATGAACGCTGCGGTGATGCCAGGTTGTGCCGCCAGGCCGGCGGCAAAGGCCGCGCAGGCGGGCTCGTCGTCCCAGGTCAGGACCCGGGTTTCTAGAATCGGCAGATGGGCGACAGGCGTGGTCAAGGGCAGGCAGGGCCGGTGGAGGTGGAGCGGTCGCGGCCGCCCGTGGACCCGGCCGCGCTGCTGCTGCAGGTGCAGGCCTGGGGCCAGGCGCTGGGATTTTCACAGATCGGTGTGGCCGACGTGGACCTGGCCAGCGCCGAGCCCGGCCTGCTGGCCTGGCTGGCCGCCGGCCACCATGGCCGCATGGCCTACATGGCCGCCCACGGCCTGAAGCGCGCCCGCCCGGCCGAGCTGGTGCCCGGCACGCTGCGGGTGATCACCGCCCGCATGGACTACCTGCCCCGCACCACCAACAACATCACCGCCGATGACTGGCAAGCGCAGGAGGCCGCCCGCCTGGCCCAGCCGCAGCAGGCGGTGGTCTCGGTCTATGCCCGCGGGCGGGACTACCACAAGGTGCTGCGCCAGCGCCTGCAGACCCTGGCCGACCAGCTGCAGCAGGCGGTGGGGCCGGTGGGCCACCGGGTGTTCACCGACTCGGCGCCGGTGCTGGAGGTCGAGCTGGCCGCGCGCAGCGGCATCGGCTGGCGTGGCAAGCACACCCTGCTGCTGCACCGCGAGGCGGGCTCGATGTTCTTCCTGGGCGAGATCTACATCGACCTGGCCCTGCCGCTGACGCCGCCGGTGAGCGGCCATTGCGGCGCCTGCAGCGCCTGCATCACTGCTTGCCCCACCCAGGCCATCGTGGCGCCCCACCGGCTGGATGCGCGCCGCTGCATCAGCTACCTCACCATCGAGCTGGACGGGGCGATCCCGGCCGAATTCCGCGCTGCCATCGGCAACCGCATCTACGGCTGCGACGATTGCCAGCTGGCCTGCCCCTGGAACAAGTTCGCCCAGCGCAGCCCGCTGCCGGATTTTGATGAGCGCCATGGCCTGGGCAGCGCCAGCCTGCTGCAGCTGTGGGACTGGGATGAGGCCGCCTTCCTGCGCCACACCGAAGGCAGCGCCATCCGCCGCATCGGCATCGGGCGCTGGCGGCGCAACCTGGCGGTGGCGCTGGGCAACGCCTGGCGGGCCACCGGCGATGCGGCGCTGGCCGACGCGCTGCAGCACGCGCTGCCGGCGGCCGATGCGCTGCTGGCCGAGCACATCGGCTGGGCACTGGCCCAGCGCGCCCTGCCGGCGGTCTGATCCGATGTCCACCGCACCGACAGGGCGGCGGTGGCGCTGCGATCATCGTGCTCCCCGAGCTTCCGCGCCCGCCATCCATGCAACGCCGACTTGTCCTGCTGGCCCTGGCTGCCAGCCCCGCCATGTCCCATGCCGTCGAGGAACCCGACTACACCGTCGAACGCACGCTGGATGCCGGCAATGCCATCGAGCTGCGCCGCTACGCCGGCTATGCGGTGGCCGAGGTGACTGTTCCCGGCCCGGCCGACAGCGCCGGCAACACCGCCTTCCCGATCCTGGCCGGCTACATCTTCGGCGGCAACCAGGGGTCCCGCAAACTGGCGATGACGGCCCCGGTCACCCAGGCGCCGCAGAAGCTGGCGATGACCGCGCCCGTCACCCAGACAGCGGCGGGCGACAACCATGTGGTGCAGTTCGTGCTGCCCAAGGGCGTGACCGCCGAGAACGCGCCGGTGCCCAACGATGCCCGGGTGCGCCTGCGCGACGTGCCGCCACGGCGGCTGGCGGCGGTGCGCTTCTCCGGCTTCTGGAACCAGGCCAACTATGCCGAGCACCTGGCCAAGTTGACCGCGGCCATGCGCGCCGCCGGCCTGCAGCCGGCCGGCGAGCCGGTGCTGTCGCGCTACAACCCGCCGATCACGCCCTGGTTCCTGCGCCGCAACGAGATCTGGATCGATCTCGCCTGATCAGGTGTGTGTCACCCAGCTGGCGTGCTCGGCACTGTCCAGGTGGGGCAGGGTGTTGAAGGTGACCAGCGCCAGCCGCTTGGGGTTGACCGCAAATTCACTGACTGCGCTGTTGCGGATGCGCAGGTTCAGCTCGATGCTGGTCTCGGCCGGCGCGCCGAGCACCTGGGCCACCACGGTTGAAATCGGCCCACCGCTGCTGACGATCAGCACGTCACCGTCGGGGACCGCCCGAACCCGGGCCAGCGCATCGTGGATGCCGCCCACGAAGTCGGCGTAGCTGGGCATGCCCTGCGGCTGGGTGCGCCCGGCCATCCAGGCGGCCAGGCCGTCGCGCAGGATGCGGAAGTGCTGGCGGTAGGCCTCGGGCGTGTCGGCCTTGGCCAACGGCTGCGGGTGGATGGCGGCGATCACCGCATGGCTGTCGTACTCGTTCAGCCCGGGCAGCTGCAGCGTGGCCTGGCGCTGGCCGAGTCCTTCGGCGATGGCGTCGTAGCTTTGGATCTGGCGCTGCAGCGTGCCGGTCAGCACCGCCGCAAAGCGCCTTCCCTTGGTGGCGAAGTAGCGACCCAGCTGGGTGCACTGCTGCACCCCCAGCGGGCTCAGCTGGTCGTAGTTGTCGGCGCCGAACGAGGCCTGCCCATGGCGCACGAGGTAGAGGGTTCCCATGGCGCGGGATTGTGGCCAGCGGCCCGGAGCGCCTTTGTCGCGGCGGCGACCGGACGCCGGCTCACCAGCTTGGTGCGGCGTCCTGCGCCAGGCTGGTGCAAGTCAGCCGGCGCAGAGAAAAAAAACCCCCCGACGCAACACGCCGAGGGGTTGGACCAAAGGGCCTGCGCCCTGCTGAGGAGATAGACAGACACTGTTGCAGAGTGTCGAGCCTTCAACAGCAAGCGCCGTGCCCGCCGGCTGGCTGATGCCGCTCAGGCGGCCTTCTCCACATGCCCGTGGCGGGTGTAGAGGAAGTCCAGCACCTGCTTGCGGCAGTGCACGTAGTCGTGGTCTTCGGCCAGCTCCACCCGGTTGCGCGGTCGCGGCAGGTGCACTGGGAGGATCTCGCCGATGGTGGCGGCGGGGCCGTTGGTCATCATCACGATGCGGTCACTCAGCAGCACCGCCTCGTCCACATCGTGCGTGACCATCACCACCGTGCTCTGGGTGCGGGCCACGATCTTCAGCAGCTCGTCCTGCAGGTGGGCGCGGGTCAGCGCATCCAGCGCGCCGAAGGGCTCGTCCATCAGCAGCACCTTGGGCTCCATGGCCAGCGCACGGGCGATGCCCACCCGCTGCTTCATGCCGCCCGACACCTCGTGCGGCCGCTTGTGCAGCGCATGGCCCATGCCCACCAGGGCCAGCGCGGCGGCGGTGCGCTCCTTCAGCCGGGCCTTGGGCTCGGTGGCGCCGAACACCCGCTCCACCGCGAGGTAGACGTTGTCGAAGCAGGTCAGCCAGGGCAACAAACTGTGGTTCTGGAACACCACCGCCCGCTCCGGGCCGGGCGCGGCGATCTCGCGGTTGTCGCAGATCAGCACGCCGCTGCTGGGCAGGGTCAGGCCGGCGATCAGGTTCAGCAGCGTGCTCTTGCCGCAGCCCGAGTGGCCGATCAGGGTGACGAACTCGCCCTTGGCCACGGTGAGGTGGATCTCCCGCAGCGCATGGAAGCGGCCCTTGCGGGTGGTGAACACCATCTCGGCGTTCTGCACTTCGATGAATTGGCTGGTCATGGTGCTGTCCTCAGTCGTCGAAGGAGAAGCGGCGGGCCACCAGCATCAGCATCTGCTCGAGCAGCAGCCCGACGATGCCGATCACGAAGATGGCGATGATGATGTGCTGGACGTTGAGGTTGTTCCACTCGTCCCACACCCAGAAGCCGATGCCCACGCCGCCGGTCAGCATCTCGGCGGCCACGATCACCAGCCAGGCCGTGCCCACGGAGAGGCGCACGCCGGTCAGCATGTAGGGCAGCACGGCGGGGAACAGGATGCGGGTGATGATCTTCCACTCGCTGAGGTTCAGCACCCGCGCCACGTTCAGGTAGTCCTGCGGCACGCGCTGCACGCCCACGGCGGTGTTCACCACCATCGGCCAGATGCTGCAAATGAAGATGGTCCAGATGGCGGCCGGGTTGGCCGCCTGGAACACCAGCAGGCCGATCGGCAGCCAGGCCAGCGGGCTCACCGGCTTGAGCAGGCTGATCAGCGGCGAAAACATGCGGCTGAAGAACTCAAAGCGGCCGATGATGAAGCCCAGCGGAATGCCCACCAGCGCCGCCAGGCCGAAGCCGATGGCCACCCGCTGCAGGCTGAACAGGATGTTCCAGCCGATGCCCTGGTCGTTCGGGCCCTTGCTGTAGAAAGGGTCGGCGAACAGCTTGACCGCGGCGTCGAAGGTCTTGGCCGGTGACGGGAAGCTGGTGCTGTTCATCGTCAGCAGCGCCCAGACGCCGACCAGCAGGGCCATGCCCAGCACCGGTGGCAGCACCCGCATCGTCAGCTCGCGCCAGTCGAAGGGCTCGCGCGGCGGCTTGGCGGGCCGCTCGGCCGGCGTGGCCGCGGGCGTCGCCGCTGCACGCGGCGGGGACTCGGTGGCGGGACGGGGCTCGGTGGCGGCCGCGGCAGCAAGGCGGGGCTCGGCTGCCGCGGCAGCCTCGAGCGGGGTGTGGAAGACGGCACTGACCATGGGGGGCTCCTTCATGCGGTGGCTGGGCGCGCCGGCCTCAGGCCTTGATCTTGAAACCGTCGGCGTACTTGGCCGGGTCCTTGCCGTCCCAGACCACGCCGTCGATCATCTTGGTGCTGCGCATCACGTCCTTGGGCACGCTGATCTTCATCGCCGAGGCGACCTGCTTGTAGAGGTCGACCTGGTTGACCTGCTTGGCCACCGCGAGGTAGTCGGGGTGGTCCTTCAGCAGGCCCCAGCGCTTGTGCTGGGTGAGGAACCACATGCCGTCGCTCAGGAACGGGAAGTTCACCAGCCCGTCGTTGAAGAACTTCATGTGGTTGGGGTCGTCCCAGGTCTTGCCCATGCCGTTCTGGTAGCGGCCCAGGATGCGCTGGTTGATCGCGTCGACGCTGGTGTTGACGTAGCTCTTGTCGGCCACCGTCTCGGCCATCTTCATCTTGTTCTGCAGGCCGGCGTCGATCCAGCGGCCGGCCTCGATCACGGCCATCATCACCGCGCGCGTGGTGTTGGGATACTTCTTGACGAAGTCGCCGGTGGTGCCCAGCACCTTCTCGGGGTGGTCCTTCCAGATGTCCTGGGTGGTGTTGGCGGTGATGCCGATGCCGTCCATGATGGCGCGGTGGTTCCAGGGCTCGCCCACGCAGAAGCCGTCCATGTTGCCCACCCGCATGTTGGCCACCATCTGCGGCGGCGGCACGGTGATCAGCTTGGCGCCGCTGACCGGGCTGATGCCGGCGGCGGCCAGCCAGTAGTTGATCCACATCGCGTGGGTGCCGGTGGGGAAGGTCTGGGCGAAGGTGTAGTCGCGCTTGTCGCTGGCCATCAGCTTGGCCAGGCTGGGGCCGTCGACCGCGCCCTTGTCCGCCAGCTTCTTGGACAGCGTGATGGCCTGGCCGTTGTGGTTCAGGTTCATCAGCACGGCCATGTCCTTCTTGGGGCCGGCCGTGCCCAGGTGCACGCCGTAGACCAGGCCGTACAGCACATGGGCCATGTCCAGCTCGCCGTTGACCAGCTTGTCGCGCACGCCGGCCCAGCTGGCTTCCTTGGTGGGGATGATCTTCACGCCGTACTTCTTGTCGAAGCCCAGCACGCTGGCCATCACCACGCTGGCGCAGTCGGTCAGCGGGATGAAGCCGATCTTGACCTCCTCCTTCTCGGGCTTGTCCGAGCCCTGGGCATAGACGGCGGCCTGCAGGCCGGGAATCAACCCGGTGGCGCCCAGCGCCGCGCCGGCGCGGATCAGGCTGCGGCGGCCGGTGTCCACACCGGCATCGGTGGGCGCGGGGGTCGGGGTCGGGGGCAGGGCGGTCATGGGGCGGGCTTTCCGTGGAGACAAATGAAAAGGCGTCCGCACCGGGCAGCTCTGCAGAGCCAAAGGTGGGGACGCCATCGTCCGGTGCCGGTCGGGCGCGCACAGGGCGCCGGCGGCAGATCAGGGAAGGCCGTCGTTGACCTTCATGCCCATCCTCTCGCAAACCCTGTGCCAGGGCCTTGGCCCGGGGACGGACCGGCCCGGACATGCTGCGATGCACCAAAGGCGGATGCCTGCGGCTGAAATTTCGCACCACGGCGCCGCATTCCAGTGCGCCCGCACCGCCAGGCGGCCTGCCGGCTGGCGCCGGGTCGGCCCGTACACTCCGCCGCCATGCAAGTGCTGGGCATCGAATCCTCCTGCGACGAAACCGGCGTGGCCCTGGTGCGCACCCGCGCCGTCGGCACGCCGGAGCTGCGCGCCCATGCCCTGCACAGCCAGATCGCCATGCACCAGGCCTACGGTGGCGTGGTGCCCGAGCTGGCCTCGCGCGACCACATCCGCCGGGTGCTGCCGCTCACCCGGCAGGTGCTGGACGAGGCCGGCGCCACGCTGGCCGACGTCGACGTGGTGGCCTTCACCCGCGGCCCGGGTCTGGCCGGTGCGCTGCTGGTGGGCGCAGGCGTGGCCTGCGCGCTGGCCGCGGCGCTGGGCAAGCCGGTGCTGGGCGTGCACCACCTGGAGGGGCACCTGCTGTCGCCCTTCCTGTCAGCCGACCCGCCGGAGTTTCCGTTCGTCGCGCTGCTGGTGTCCGGCGGCCACACCCAGCTGATGCGGGTGGACGCGGTGGGCCAGTACACCCTGCTCGGCGAAAGCATCGACGATGCCGCCGGCGAGGCCTTCGACAAGAGTGCCAAGCTGATGGGCCTGGGCTACCCGGGCGGGCCGGCGCTGTCCAGGCTGGCCATCACCGGCCGTGCCGATGCGTTTGCCCTGCCGCGGCCCTTGCTGCACAGCGGCGACCTGGATTTTTCGTTCGCCGGCCTGAAGACGGCGGTGCTCACCCAGCACCGCAAGCTGGGGGACGCACCCACGCCGGCGCAGCTGGCCGACCTGGCGGCCAGCACCCAGGCGGCCATCGTCGAGGTGCTGGTGAAGAAATCCATCGCCGCGCTGAAGGCCACCGGCCTGCGGCGGCTGGTGGTCTCCGGCGGCGTGGGCGCCAATGCCGAGCTGCGCCGCCAGCTGGATGCCGCCGCACTGAAGCGCGGCTGGCGTGTGCACTACCCCGAGCTGGCGCTGTGCACCGACAACGGCGCCATGATCGCCTTGGCCGCGGCGATGCGGCTGCAGGCCGGCGCCGGCCAGGCGTCGATGGACCATGCCTTCGACGTGCGGCCGCGCTGGCCGCTGGACCAGATCGACAGCCCGGCAGCCCCGCGCGTCAGTTGACGGTCAGCTGCGTGGCGCGCACCGCGCCGCGCTTGGCCAGCTGCAGCGTCAGCACGCCGTGCTCCATCTTTGCGCTGGACTCGGCCTGGTCCACCTCCACCGGCAGCGTGAAGCTGCGGGCGAAGCTGGCCACCGAGCGCTCGGCGTACAGCACCCGCTCGCCATCCTTCTTCTCGCTGCTCTGCACTGTGCTGGCTTCCACGGTGACGCGGCGGCCCTCGATGGCGATCTTCACGTCTTCCTTGGTCACCCCAGGCAGGTCGAGCTTGACGGTGTAGCTGCGCTCGGTCTCGGCCACGTCCAGCGCGGGGCTGCGGGTGGCGGGGGCCTCGGCGCGGCTGGGCACGCCGAACAGGTTCTCGTCGAACAGGCGGTCGAAGCTGCGGGCGAGGTCGGCGCTGTGGCGGGTCAGGGGCACGAGAAACATGGTCAACTCCTGGATTGGTTGCGGGTGTCGGGCGGTGCGTGGCGGGTGTCCGCCGTGCTGCCCATGCCCCTGAATTGACCCCGCCGCGGCCTCTTTCAAGAGGCCATTTTTTGTGCTGGCGCAAGCCGCCGCACCCTTGAAATCGCCAGCCCTGACCACCATGCGCTCCACCATCGCCCAGCTGCCCGGCAGCAAGATCCGCGACGTCGCCAACGCCGGCCTGGGCCGGCCCGATGTGCTGGCCTTCTGGTTCGGCGAGAGCGACGAGGTGACGCCCGCAGAGGTGCGCCAGGCGGCCGCTGAGTCGCTGCAGCGCGGCGAGACCTTCTACAGCCACAACCTGGGCATGCCGGAACTGCGCGAGGCCCTGCGCGCCTACACCGCCGGCCTGCATGGCGACCCCGGGCCCGACCGCATCGCCGTCACCTCGTCGGGCGTGACCGCGCTGATGACCGCGATGCAGCTGCTGGTGGATGCCGGCGACGAGGTGGTGGTGGTGGTGCCGGTGTGGCCCAACCTGCCGGCCCAGCCGGCCATCCTGGGCGCGAACGTGGTGCGGGTGCCGCTGGCACCCGATGCCGCCGGCGCCTGGCGGCTGGACCTCGACCGCCTGCTGGCCGCGGTGACACCGGCCACCCGGGTGCTGCTGTTGAACGCACCCAACAACCCCACCGGCTGGGCGCTGAGCCGCACCGAGCAGCAGGCGCTGCTGGCCCACTGCCGCCGCACCGGCACCTGGATCGTGGCCGACGAGGTCTATGACCGTGTCTGGTTCGGCGCCGGCCGTGCTGCCCCCAGCTTCTCCGACATCAGCACCCCCGACGACCGCCTGATCGTCGTGCACAGTTTCTCCAAGAGCTTCCTGATGACCGGCTGGCGCCTGGGCTGGCTGCTGCTGCCCGCCGGCCACCTGGACGCGGTGGGCAAGCTGATCGAATTCAACAGCAGCTGCGCGCCGGTGTTTGTGCAGCGCGGCGGGCTGCAGGCGCTGGCGATGGCCGATGACTTCGTCCCGCCGCTGGTGGCGCGGCTGCGCGCCGGGCGCGATGCGCTGTGCCCGGCGCTGGCGGCGCTGCCGGGCGTGCAGTCGGCCACGCCGGACGGCGGCATGTATGCCTGGTTCCGCGCGCCGGGCGCCGGCGATTCGCTGGCCTTTGCCAAGCACCTGGTGGCCGATCACGGCCTGGGTCTGGCGCCAGGGGCCGCCTTCGGGCCCGAGGGCGAAGGCTGGCTCCGCTGGTGCTTTGCGTCACAGGACACGGCGCGCCTGCTGGCCGGCGTGGACCGGCTGAAGCACGCGCTCAGGCTATAATCCGCCGGTTTTGCGCGCTGGGGCCCTGCCTTGGTGCGTGGAACACAGCACGGCGCAGGTTGGTTTCACCCGCGACCGCAAGTCAAAACCGGAAACCGCCCCAGCATCGGAAATGGCTGGAGACGGCGGCTTCCATTCCAACAGGAAACACCATGTCCATCGACAA
This sequence comes from Pseudaquabacterium pictum, assembly GCF_005403045.1. Taxonomy (GTDB): domain Bacteria; phylum Pseudomonadota; class Gammaproteobacteria; order Burkholderiales; family Burkholderiaceae_C; genus Pseudaquabacterium; species Pseudaquabacterium pictum. The sequence goes on along the minus strand of NZ_BJCL01000002.1, from coordinate 326,370 downwards.
GGCCATCCGCGCCGACATCGTCAGCAACAACGCCCGCGGCACCGCCGACACCGGCAGCCCCGAAGTGCAAGTGGCGCTGCTGACCGCCCGCATCAACGACCTGACGCCCCACTTCAAGACCCACCTGAAGGACCACCACGGCCGCCGCGGCCTGCTGCGCATGGTCTCGCGCCGCCGCAAGCTGCTGGACTACCTGAAGGGCAAGGCGCCCGAGCGCTACACCGCGCTGATCGCCAAGCTGGGCCTGCGCAAGTAAGGTGTTGACACGATGAAGAGCCTGTCTGGCATTCCCCAGCACAGGCTCTTCTTGTTTTGGAGCTGAACTCCGCTTCGTCAACGGCAGTGCTGTGTCATTCCAACGGCGTCCTGGTGGACATCACTGGAATGGCATCCCGCCCACGAGGCTCTCCGCTCCCGGTTTCCATCGGCGCCACCGCAAGTGCGCCTGACAACCAAAGGAGATGATTCCATGGGTCTGTTCAACAAAGTCACCAAGTCCTTCACCTGGGGCAACCACCAGGTCGTGATGGAAACCGGCGAAGTCGCCCGCCAGTCCAGCGGCGCCGTCATCGTCGACATCGAAGGCACCGTGGTGCTGGCCACCGTGGTGGCCAAGACCGAGGCCAAGGCCGGGCAGGATTTCTTCCCGCTGACCGTCGACTACATCGAGAAGACCTACGCCGCCGGCAAGATTCCCGGCAGCTTCTTCAAGCGTGAAGGCCGCCCCAGCGAGCTGGAGACCCTGACCAGCCGCCTGATCGACCGCCCGATCCGCCCGCTGTTCCCCGAGGGTTTCTTCAATGAAGTCCAGGTGGTGGTGCATGTGCTGAGCCTGAACCCCGAGGTGCAGGCCGACATCGCCGCGATGATCGGCACCAGCGCCGCGCTGTCGATTTCCGGCATCCCGTTCACCGGCCCGATCGGCGCCGCCCGCGTGGGCTACGTCAACGGCCAGTACGTGCTGAACCCGGGCAAGACCGAGCTGGCCAACAGCCAGATGGACCTGGTGGTGGCCGGCACCGAAGCCGCCGTGCTGATGGTCGAATCCGAAGCCAACCAGCTGAGCGAAGAGGTGATGCTGGGCGCCGTGGTCTATGGCCACGACATGGGCAAGATCGCCATCAATGCCATCCACGAGCTGGTGCGCGACGCCGGCAAGCCCGAGTGGACCTGGGCCGCCCCGGCCAAGAACGAGCCGTTCATCGCCCGCGTGACCGAGCTGGCCGAAGGCCCGCTGCGCGCCGCCTACCAGATCCGCAGCAAGCAGGCCCGCACCCAGGCCTGCCGCGAGGTCACCAGCAACGTGATGGCCGCACTGAAGGCCGACGGCACCACCTTCGACAAGGTGGAAGTCGAAGGCCTGCTGTTCGAGATCGAAGCCCGCATCGTGCGTGGCCAGATCCTGGCCGGCGAGCCGCGCATCGACGGCCGCGACACCCGCACCGTGCGCCCCATCGAGATCCGCAACGGCGTGCTGCCGCGCACCCACGGCTCGTCGCTGTTCACCCGCGGCGAGACGCAGGCCCTGGTGATCGCCACCCTGGGCACCGACCGTGACGCCCAGCGCATCGACGCCCTGGCCGGCGACTTCGAAGACCGCTTCATGCTGCACTACAACATGCCCCCGTTCGCCACCGGCGAAACGGGCCGCGTGGGCAGCCCCAAGCGCCGCGAAATCGGCCACGGCCGCCTGGCCAAGCGCGCGCTGATCGCCGCCCTGCCCAGCAAGGAAGACTTCCCGTACACCATCCGTGTGGTGTCGGAAATCACCGAGTCCAACGGCTCCTCGTCGATGGCCTCGGTCTGCGGCGGCTGCCTGGCGCTGATGGACGCCGGCGTGCCGATGAAGGCCCATGTGGCCGGCATCGCCATGGGCCTGATCAAGGACGGCAACCGCTTCGCGGTGCTGACCGACATCCTCGGTGACGAGGACCACCTGGGCGACATGGACTTCAAGGTGGCCGGCACCACCGGCGGCATCACCGCCCTGCAGATGGACATCAAGATCCAGGGCATCACCAAGGAAATCATGCAGGTGGCACTGGCCCAGGCCAAGGAAGCCCGCCTGCACATCCTGGGCGTGATGCAGGGCGCCGTGGGCGAGGCCAAGGCCGAGGTCAGCCAGTTCGCCCCGCGCCTGTACACCATGAAGATCAATCCGGAGAAGATCCGCGACGTGATCGGCAAGGGCGGCGCCACCATCCGCGCGCTGACCGAAGAGACCGGCTGCACCATCGACATCGGCGAAGACGGCACCATCACCATCGCCAGCACCGACGGCGAGAAGGCCGAGTTCGCCAAGAAGCGCATCGCCGAGATCACCGCCGAGGCCGAGATCGGCAAGGTCTACGAGGGCCCGATCACCAAGATCCTGGACTTCGGCGCCCTGGTCAACATCCTGCCCGGCAAAGATGGTCTTCTGCACATCAGCCAGATCGCCCACCAGCGCGTGGAGAACGTGACCGACTTCCTCAAGGAAGGCCAGGTCGTCAAGGTCAAGGTCATGGAGACCGACGAGAAGGGCCGCATCAAGCTGAGCATGAAGGCCCTGATCGAGCGGCCCGAAGGCATGGAAGAAGAGCGCTTCGAGCGCCCGCGCCGCGAGTTCGGCGACCGCCCGGACCGCGGCCCCCGCGGTGACCGTGGCGACCGCCCGCCGCGCCGTGAGCGCAGCGAGCGCCCGGAGCGCAGCGATGCCCCGGCTGCCGATGCCGCACCGGCTGCTGACGCACCGGCCGCTGCACCGGCCCCGGCCGCCCCGGCTGCCGACAGCGGCACCGGCCAGGCCTGATCGCCCCCGCACGGCCCCAGGAGCACCCCATGCGCGCCATTGCCATGACCGCCGCCGGCGGCCCGGAAGTCCTGGTCGAGACCACCCGTCCCGACCCGGTGCCGGCCGCTGGTGAACTGCTGGTGCAGGTGAGCGCCTCCGGCGTGAACCGGCCCGACGTGCTGCAGCGCAAGGGCGCCTACGCGCCCCCGCCCGGCGCGTCGGACCTGCCGGGCCTGGAGATCGCCGGCACCATCATCGGCGGCGATGCGGCCGAGCTGGCCGCGGCCGGCTTCAAGCTGGGTGACCGGGTGTGCGCGCTGGTGGCCGGCGGCGGCTATGCCGAGCGCTGCACCGCGCCCATCCCGCAGTGCCTGCCGGTGCCCACGGGCCTGACCGACATCGAGGCGGCCAGCCTGCCCGAGACCTTCTTCACCGTGTGGTCCAACGTCTGGGACCGCGGCCGCCTGCAGCCCGGCGACACCCTGCTGGTGCAGGGCGGGTCCAGCGGCATCGGCGTCACCGCCATCCAGCTGGCCAAGGCCATGGGCAGCAAGGTGATCGTCACCGCCGGCAACGACGACAAGGTGGCCGCCTGCATCGCCTTGGGTGCCGATGTGGGCATCAACTACAAGACGCAGGACTTCGTCGCCGAGGTCAAGGCCGCCACCGGCGGGCAGGGCGTCAACGTCGTGCTCGACATGGTGGCGGGCGACTACCTGGCGCGCGAGCTGCAGTGCGTGGCCGACGACGGCCGCATCGTCATCATCGCGGTGCAGGGCGGCGTCAACTGCGCCGTCAATGCCGGCGAGGTGCTGCGCCGCCGGCTCACCATCACCGGCAGCACGCTGCGCCCGCGGCCTGTCCGCTTCAAGGGCGCCATCGCCGCAGCGCTGCGCCACCATGTCTGGCCGCTGATCGATGCCGGCCGCATCAAGCCGGTCATCCACACCGTGTTTCCCGCGGCCCAGGCCGCCCAGGCCCATGCGCTGATGGAAACCAGCCAGCATGTGGGCAAGATCATGCTCGACTGGACCGTCTGAGCAGTGCAAGCAAGGACCGACACCATGCGTCGCAAATTCGTCGCCGGCAACTGGAAGATGAACGGCAGCCATGCCGCCAATGCCGAGTTGCTGGCCGGCATCACCGCGGCGCGGCCGTTCGGCTGCGATGTGGCGGTTTGCGTGCCGTTTCCCTATCTGTCCGAGGCGGCCGTGGCCCTGTCCGGCAGCGACGTGCGCTGGGGCGCGCAGGATTGCTCGGTGCATGCGTCGGGCGCCTACACCGGTGAAGTGTCGGTCGGCATGCTGGCGGAGTTCGGCTGCCGCTATGTGATCGTCGGCCACAGCGAGCGCCGCCAGTACCACGGCGAGACCGACCAGCTGGTGGCCGACAAGGCCAAGGCCGCACTGGCCAAGGGCGTGACACCCATCGTGTGTGTGGGCGAGACCCTGGCCCAGCGCGAGGCCGGCGAGACCGAGGCGGTGGTCAAGCGCCAGCTGTCGGCCGTCATCCATGCCCTGGCGCACTGCGCCGGCGAGATGGTGGTGGCCTATGAGCCGGTGTGGGCCATCGGCACCGGCAAGGTGGCCACGCCCGAGCAGGCGCAGGCGGTGCACGCGCTGCTGCGTGCGCAGCTGAAGGCAGCCACGCCCAAGGCCGATGCGATGCAGATCCTCTACGGCGGCAGCATGAAGCCCGACAACGCGGCCAGCCTGCTGACCCAGCCCGACATCGACGGCGGCCTGATCGGCGGCGCCGCATTGAAGGCGGCCGATTTCGTCGCCATCTGCCGCGCAGCGGGCTGACCGCCCGGCCGCGCAGAACCCAAGTTATCTGGAGCAATCAAGTCATGCAAGTTTGGATGAACCTCGTGCTGGTGGTGCAGCTGCTGGCCGCCATCGCGATGATCGGCCTGGTGCTGGTGCAGCACGGCAAGGGTGCCGACATGGGCGCCTCGTTCGGCAGTGGTGCCTCGGGCAGCCTGTTCGGTGCCACCGGCAGTGCCAACTTCCTGTCGCGGTCCACCGCGGTCTGCGCCGCAGTGTTCTTCCTGTGCACGCTGTCGCTGGCCTACATGTCCAACAGCGTGGCCGGCCGCGCGCCCACGGAAGGCAGCAGCATCCTGGAGCGGGCAGCGCCGGCCAGCGCACCAGCAGCCAGCGGCGCAATGATCCCGGCCGTGCCGGCACCGGCCGCTGCGTCGGCACCAGGCACCATCCCCACGAAGTGACCGCCGGGTGGCTGGCGCCGCATGCTGGTGCAAGAACCCGACTGAAGCTCCGCACAAACCCTCAGATGTGGGGATTTCCGAGATAGAATTCAAGGCTGTTCAACAAGCAATGCCTCATGCACGTTGAGCAGTCATGCAGTGGGTCAGGCTTCGGTCTGGCAACTGTGCCGTCGTGGTGAAATTGGTAGACACGCTATCTTGAGGGGGTAGTGGCGAAAGCTGTGCGAGTTCGAGTCTCGCCGACGGCACCAACACAGATCCTGGCAAGCCAGCCCCTCATCCGGCACTGGCTTGCGCGCCCTCCGTCACTGCAGGGAGCACGAGCGGCGCGCACCGCAGGCAGCCACATGGTGGTTGCGGGCGGCGCGCCATTTTTTTGGCCGGATGAGACTGCTTCGATCACTGCCGCCGACACCATGGACCTGCAACAGTACCTCCCTGTCATCCTGTTCATCCTGGTCGGTGTGGCGGTTGGTGTGGCACCCCAGCTGCTGGGCTACCTGCTCGGTCCGCAGCGGCCCGATGCGGCCAAGAACAGCCCCTACGAATGCGGCTTCGAAGCCTTCGAGGACGCGCGCATGAAATTCGACGTGCGCTACTACCTCGTGGCCATCCTGTTCATCCTGTTCGACCTGGAAATCGCCTTCCTGTTCCCCTGGGCGGTCGCGCTGCGCGACATCGGGGCGTCAGGCTTCTGGGCGATGATGGTCTTTCTCACCATCCTCGTGGTGGGCTTTGTCTACGAGTGGAAGAAGGGCGCGCTGGACTGGGAATGATGGCGCACCGCACTGGAACACACGAGGAATCCCATGGGCATTGAAGGCGTCCTGAAAGAGGGCTTTGTCACCACCTCGGTCGACAAGCTGATCAACTGGTCGAAGACCGGCTCGCTGTGGCCGATGACCTTCGGCCTGGCCTGTTGCGCGGTGGAGATGATGCACGCCGGCGCGGCGCGTTATGACATCGACCGTTTCGGCATGCTGTTCCGGCCCAGCCCGCGGCAGAGCGATCTGATGATCGTGGCCGGCACGCTGTGCAACAAGATGGGGCCGGCGCTGCGCAAGGTGTATGACCAGATGGCCGAGCCGCGCTGGGTGCTGAGCATGGGCTCCTGCGCCAATGGCGGCGGCTACTACCACTACAGCTATTCGGTGGTGCGCGGCTGTGACCGCATCGTGCCAGTGGACGTCTACGTGCCGGGCTGCCCGCCCACGGCCGAGGCGCTGCTCTACGGCATCCTGCAGCTGCAGGCCAAGATCCGCCGCGAAAACACGATTGCCCGGGCCTGAGCCCGCCCACGCTCCATGACCCAACGACTGGACAAGCTGCAGGCGGCGCTGGACGCGGCCCTCGGCGACAAGATCAAGACCTGTGTGCGTGCCCGCGGCGAGATCACGCTGACGGTGACCGCCGCCAATTACCTGGCTGTGGCCACCATGCTGCGCGACCACCCGACACTGAAGTTCGAGCAGCTGATCGACCTCTGCGCGCTCGACTACAGCAGCTGGAAGGACCAGCCCTGGGATGGCCCGCGCTACTGCGTGGTCAGCCACCTGCTGAGCGTCAGCCTGAACTGGCGGGTGCGCCTCAAGGTGTTCGCCACCGATGACGACGTGCCGGTGGTGGCCTCGCTGAGCGACCTGTGGGCCGGCGCCAACTGGTTCGAGCGCGAGGCCTTCGACATGGTGGGCGTGATCTTCGACGGCCATGTCGACCTGCGCCGCATCCTGACCGACTACGGCTTCATCGGCCATCCGCTGCGCAAGGACTTCCCGGTGTCGGGCCATGTCGAGATGCGCTACGACGCCGAGAAGAAGCGCGTGATCTACCAGCCGGTCAGCATCGAGCCGCGCGAGATCACGCCGCGCATCATCCGCGAAGACAACTACGGCGGACTGCACTGACCATGGCCGAGATCAAGAACTACACCCTGAACTTCGGCCCCCAGCACCCGGCCGCCCACGGCGTGCTGCGCCTGGTGCTGGAGCTGGATGGCGAGGTCATCCAACGCGCCGACCCGCACATCGGCCTGCTGCACCGCGCCACCGAGAAGCTGGCCGAGAGCAAGACCTATATCCAGAGCCTGCCCTACATGGACCGGCTGGATTACGTCTCGATGATGTGCAACGAGCACGCCTACTGCCTGGCCATCGAGAAGCTGATGGGCATCGACGTGCCCGAGCGTGCGCAGTACATCCGCGTGATGTTCAGCGAGATCACCCGCCTGCTGAACCACCTGATGTGGCTGGGCGCGCACGGGCTGGACTGCGGTGCGATGAACATCTTCATCTACTGCTTCCGCGAGCGTGAAGACCTGTTCGACATGTACGAGGCGGTGAGCGGTGCGCGCATGCACGCGGCCTACTTCCGCCCGGGCGGCGTCTACCGTGATCTGCCCGACAGCCTGCCGCAGTACAAGGTCAACAAGCTGCGCAACGAGGCCGCGATCAAGGCGATGAATGCCAACCGCAGCGGCACGCTGCTGGACTTCATCGACGACTTCACCCGCCGCTTCCCGAAGCAGGTCGACGAGTACGAAACCCTGCTGACCGACAACCGCATCTGGAAGCAGCGCACCGTGGGCATCGGCGTGGTCACGCCCGAGCGGGCGCTGAACCTGGGCTTCACCGGCCCGATGCTGCGCGGCTCGGGCATCGCCTGGGACCTGCGCAAGACCCAGCCCTACGACGTCTACGACAAGATGGACTTCGACGTGCCGCTGGGCGTGAATGGCGACACCTACGACCGCTACCTGGTGCGGGTGGAGGAGATGCGTCAGAGCAACCGCATCATCCAGCAGTGCAGCCAGTGGCTGCGTGCCAACCCCGGCCCGGTGATCACCAGCAACCACAAGGTGGCGCCGCCGCCGCGGGTGGACATGAAGAGCAACATGGAGGAGCTGATCCACCACTTCAAGCTCTTCACCGAAGGCTTCCATGTGCCCGAGGGCGAGGCCTATGCCGCCGTCGAGCATCCGAAGGGCGAGTTCGGCATCTACCTGGTCAGCGACGGGGCCAACAAGCCCTACCGGCTGAAGATCCGCGCGCCCGGCTTCGCGCACCTGTCGGCCATGGACGAGATGTCGCGCGGCCACATGATTGCCGACGCGGTGGCGATCATCGGCACCATGGACATCGTGTTTGGCGAGATTGATCGATGAGCGGCCCCATGTCCTCCCTTCCCAAGACCGGCCCGCTGAGCGACGCGGCCTACGCCCGCTTCGCCCGCGAAGTGGCCAAGTACCCGGCCGACCAGAAGCAGAGCGCGGTGATGGCCTGTCTGTCGATCGCCCAGCAGGAGCAGGGCTGGGTCTCGCCCGAGAGTGAGGCGGCAATCGCCGCCTACCTGGACATGGCGCCGATCGCGGTGCGCGAGGTGACCACGTTCTACAACATGTACAACCAGCAGCCGGTGGGCCAGTTCAAGCTCAACGTCTGCACCAACCTGCCGTGCCAGCTGCGCAACGGCCAGGCGGCGCTGGAGCACCTGTGCCAGAAGCTGGGCATCGAGCCCGGCGGCACCACGCCCGATGGGCTGTTCACCGTGCAGCCCTGTGAATGCCTGGGGGCCTGCGCCGATGCGCCGGTCCTGCTGGTCAATGACCGCCAGATGGTCAGCTTCATGCACAACGACCGGCTCGATGACCTGGTCGACACGCTGAAGGCGCAAGCCCAATGAAGAACGCCGTTCTCGATCTGTCGAAGTTCCAGGCCCGCGGCCTGGAGACCTGCTTCCACGACCGCCACATCAACGCCCAGATCTACGCGGGCCTGGACGGCCGCAACTGGCGCCTGAAGGACTACGAGGCGCGCGGTGGCTACCAGGCGCTGCGCAAGATCCTGACGGCCAATGCCGAAGGCGCGCCGGGCATGACGCCCGACCAGGTGGTGGCCGAGGTCAAGGCCAGCGGTCTGCGTGGCCGCGGTGGTGCGGGCTTTCCCACCGGCCTGAAGTGGAGCTTCATGCCGCGCGCGCTGCCGGTGCAGAAGTACCTGGTGTGCAACAGCGACGAGGGCGAGCCGGGCACCTGCAAGGACCGCGACATCCTCGCCTACAACCCGCACATCGTCATCGAGGGCATGATCATCGCCGCCTACGCGATGGGCATCTCGGTGGGCTACAACTACATCCACGGCGAGATCTTCGAGATCTACGACCGCTTCGAGGAGGCCCTTGAAGAAGCCCGGGCCGCCGGCTACCTGGGCGACCACATCCTGGGCAGCAAGCACAGCTTCCAGCTGCATGCCTTCCACGGCTTCGGCGCCTACATCTGCGGCGAAGAGACGGCGCTGCTGGAGTCGCTCGAAGGCAAGAAGGGCCAGCCGCGCTTCAAGCCGCCGTTCCCGGCCAGCTTCGGCCTGTACGGCAAGCCGACCACGATCAACAACACCGAGACCTTCGCCGCGGTGCCGTGGATCATCCGCAACGGGGGCCCGGCCTACCTGGAATGCGGCAAGCCGAACAACGGTGGCACCAAGATCTTCTCGATGGTCGGTGACGTCGAGCGGCCCGGCAACTACGAGATTCCGCTGGGCACGCCGTTCAGCAAGATCCTGGAACTGGCCGGGGGCGTGAAGGGCGGCAAGAAGCTCAAGGCGGTGATCCCCGGCGGCTCATCGGCCCCGGTGCTGCCTGCGTCCATCATGATGGACTGCACCATGGACTACGACAGCATCGCCAAGGCCGGCTCGATGCTGGGCTCGGGTGCGGTGATCGTGATGGACGAGACCCGCTGCATGGTCAAGAGCCTGCTGCGCCTGTCGTACTTCTACAGCCATGAGAGCTGCGGCCAGTGCACGCCCTGCCGCGAGGGCACCGGCTGGCTGTGGCGCCTGGTCAACCGGCTGGAGCACGGCCAGGGCAAGGCCGAGGATCTGGCCCTGCTCGACAGCGTGGCCGAGAGCATCATGGGCCGCACCATCTGCGCGCTGGGCGACGCGGCGGCCATGCCGGTGCGCGGCATGCTCAAGCACTTCCGCGACGAGTTTGCCTACCACGTCGACCACAAGACCTGCATGGTCCCGGCCTACGTCTGAGAGCCGGGCTAGAACATGATCGAAATCGAACTCGACGGCAAGAAGGTCAGCGTCGCCGAAGGCAGCATGGTGATGCATGCGGCCGACGCGGCCGGCACCACCATCCCGCACTTCTGCTACCACAAGAAGCTCAGCATCGCGGCCAACTGCCGCATGTGCCTGGTCGACATCGAGAAGGCGCCCAAGCCCATGCCGGCCTGCGCCACGCCGGTGACCCAAGGCATGGTGGTGCGCACCAAGTCCGACAAGGCCATCAAGGCGCAGAAGTCGGTGATGGAGTTCCTGCTCATCAACCATCCGCTGGATTGCCCGATCTGCGACCAGGGCGGTGAATGCCAGCTGCAGGACTTGGCCGTGGGCTACGGTGGCAGTGCCAGCCGCTACCAGGAAGAGAAGCGCGTCGTCTTCCACAAGAACGTCGGACCGCTGATCTCGATGCAGGAGATGAGCCGCTGCATCCACTGCACCCGTTGCGTGCGCTTCGGCCAGGAGATGGCCGGCGTGATGGAGCTGGGCATGCAGCACCGCGGCGAGCACAGCGAGATCACCACCTTCCTGGGCCGCACCATCGACAGCGAGCTGTCGGGCAACATGATCGACATCTGCCCGGTCGGCGCGCTCACCAGCAAGCCCTTCCGCTACAGCGCCCGCACCTGGGAGCTGTCGCGCCGCAAGAGCGTGAGCCCGCATGACAGCACCGGCGCCAACCTGGTCGTCCAGGTCAAGGGCAAGCAGGTGCTGCGGGTGGTGCCGCTGGAGAACGACGACGTCAATGAATGCTGGATCGCCGACCGCGACCGCTTCAGCTACGAGGCGCTGAACAGCGACCAGCGGCTGAAGACGCCGATGGTCAAGCAGGGCGGCCAGTGGGTGGCCGTCGACTGGAACACGGCACTCGGCTATGTGGCCGACGGCCTCAAGCGCATCAAGGCCGAGCACGGCGTGGTGGGCATCGGCGCCGTGGCCAGCGCCCACCGCACGGTGGAAGAGCTGCACCTGCTGGCCAAGCTGGTGCGCGGCCTGGGCAGCGAGAGCATCGACACCCGCACCCGCCATGCCGATTTCGCCAACACCGCCGCGGCGGGCAAGGCGCGCTGGCTGGGCACGTCGATCGCGTCGCTGTCCAGCCTGGACCGCGCCTTCGTGGTCGGCAGCTTCCTGCGCAAGGACCATCCGCTGTTCTCGCTGCGCATCCGCCAGGCGGTGCGCAAGGGTGGTGCCCTGCTGAGCCTGCACGCGGTGCAGGACGACTGGGCCATGCCGGTGGCCGCCAGCATCACCGCGGCGCCGTCCGCCTGGGCCCAGGCGCTGGCCGATGTGGCTGGATACGTCGCCACCGCCAAGGGCGTGGACGCACCGGCACCGGCCCTGGTCAGTGCCGAGGCCGAGGCCATCGCCCAGGCCCTGCTGTCGGGCGAGCGCAAGGCTGTCCTGCTGGGCAACGCCGCCGCGCAGCATCCGCAGGCCACCACGCTGCTGGCCCTGGCCAGCTGGATCGCCGCGCAGACTGGCGCCACCGTGGGCTACCTGGGCGAGGCTGCCAACAGCGTCGGCGCCCAGCTGGTCAAGGCCCTGCCGGGTGCCGGCGGCCTGAACGCCGGCCAGATGCTCGGCCAGCCGATGAAGGCGCTGCTGCTGCTGGATGTGGAGCCGCCGCACGACGCGGCAGATGCCGCTGCCGCGCAGGCCGCACTGGCCGGTTCCGGTCTGGTGGTGGCGCTGACGTCGTTCCAGGATGCCGCCGTGCCCAACGCCGACGTGCTGCTGCCCATCGCCCCGTTCACCGAGACTGCCGGCAGCTTCGTCAATGCCGAAGGCCGGCTGCAGAGCTTCACCGGCGTGGTGCAACCCGCCGGCGAGGCCCGCCCCGCCTGGAAGGTGCTGCGTGTGCTGGCCAATCTGCTGGGCCTGTCGGGCTTCCAGCAGGAGACGGTCGACGACGTGCGTGCCGAAGCCCTGGGCGATGCGGCCAAGCTGGCCATGCGCCTGGACAACACCAGCGCCGCTGCCATCGCGCTGCCGGCCGCCACCGACGGTCTGCAGCGACTGGCCGACGTGCCGATCTACGCCACCGATGCGCTGGTGCGGCGTGCGCCGTCGCTGCAGCTGACCGCCGATGCCAAGCTGGCGCCGCAGGCCAGCCTGCCGGCCGCCTTGTGGCAGCAGCTGGGCCTGGCCGCCGGTGACCACGTGCGCGTGGCCCAAGGCGGCGCCCGTGCTGTGCTGCCGGCGCGGCTGGATGCCAGCCTGGCCGCCAACGTGGTGCGCGTGCCAGCCGGTCTGGCCGAGACCGCCACGCTGGGCGCCATGTTCGGTGCCATCACCGTCGAGAAGGCCTGATCCCCATGGTCGACCACATCAACCAATTCGGCGGCTCGCTGTTCGGCGGCCCGGTCTGGCCCTATGCCTGGCTGGTGATTTGGAGCCTGATCAAGATCGTGGCGGTGGTGCTGCCGTTGCTGGGCTGCGTGGCCTACCTCACGCTGTGGGAGCGCAAGGGCATCGCCTTCACCCAGATCCGCCCGGGCCCCAACCGCGTCGGCCCCTACGGACTGCTGACGCCGATCGCCGATGCGGTGAAGCTGATCTTCAAGGAGATCATCCGCCCCAGCGCGGCCAGCAAGGGCCTGTTCTTCCTGGGCCCGATCATGACCATCATGCCCGCCCTGGCGGCCTGGGCGGTGATCCCCTTCGGCCCCGAGGTGGCGCTGGCCAACATCAATGCCGGCCTGCTGTTCCTGATGGCCATCACCTCGCTGGAGGTCTACGGCGTCATCATCGCCGGCTGGGCCAGCAACTCGAAGTACGCCTTCCTGGGCGCGCTGCGTGCGTCGGCGCAGATGGTCAGCTACGAGATCGCGATGGGCTTCTGCCTGGTGGTCGTGCTGATGGTGGCGGGCTCGATGAACCTGAGCGAGATCGTCTCCAGCCAGGGGCAGGGCATGATGGCCAGCGCCGGCATGGGCATCTTCAGCTGGAACTGGCTGCCGCTGTTCCCGGTGTTCATCGTCTACTTCATCGCCGGTCTGGCCGAGACCAACCGCCATCCGTTCGACGTGGTGGAAGGCGAATCGGAGATCGTTGCCGGCCACATGATCGAGTACTCGGGCATGTCGTTCGCGATGTTCTTCCTGGCCGAGTACGCCAACATGATCCTGGTCAGCATGCTGTGCGTGCTGCTGTTCCTGGGAGGCTGGCTGCCGCCCTTCGCCTTCCTGGATTTCATCCCCGGCTGGATCTGGCTGGCAATCAAGGTGTTCGTGGTCGTCACCATGTTCCTGTGGGTGCGGGCTAGCTTCCCGCGCTACCGCTATGACCAGATCATGCGCCTGGGCTGGAAGATCTTCATCCCCATCACGCTGATCTGGCTGGTCGTCGTCGGCCTCTGGATGCAGACGCCCTTCAACATCTGGAAGTGACATGGCAGCTCAGACCGCATCACTCAAGGAATTCTTCTACAGCTTCCTGCTGCTGGAGATGCTCAAGGGGCTGAAGCTCACCGGCCGGCACTTCTTCCAGAAGACGCTGACGGTGCAGTTTCCCGAAGAGCGCACGCCGCTGAGTCCGCGCTTCCGCGGCCTGCATGCGCTGCGCCGCTACGAGAACGGCGAAGAGCGCTGCATCGCCTGCAAGCTGTGCGAAGCGGTGTGCCCGGCCATGGCCATCACCATCGAGAGCGACGTGCGCGATGACGGCAGCCGCCGCACCACCCGCTACGACATCGACCTCACCAAGTGCATCTTCTGCGGCTTCTGCGAAGAGAGCTGCCCGGTCGATTCCATCGTCGAGACCCACATCTTCGAATACCACGGCGAGAAGCGCGGCGACCTGTACTTCACCAAGGACATGCTGCTGGCCGTGGGCGACCGCTACGAGACCGAGATCGCAGCCAACAAGGCGGCTGACGCCAAATACCGTTGAGCCACTGCTGAGCACCGGGCCCCGGCCCGTTGCAACTCAGCCCACCTGCGAACCGCTCGCGCAACAACAACCATGACGACCACCGGCGCACTCTTCTACTTTTTCGCGGCCGTGCTGCTGTTTGCCTCGTTCCGTGTCATCACGGCGCGAAGCACGGTGCATGCGGCGCTCTACCTGGTGCTGGCCTTCGCCAACGCGGCGGTCATCTGGATGCTGCTGAAGGCGGAGTTCCTCGCCATTGCGCTGGTGCTGGTCTACGTGGGCGCTGTGATGGTGCTGTTCCTGTTCGTGGTGATGATGTTGGACCTGAACAGCGATGACTTCCGCGACGGCTTCTGGAAGCACCTGCCCTTGGCAGGGTTGATCGGTGCCGTGATCGCGCTGGAGATGGCCCTGGTGCTGATGGGCGGCTTCCGCCTGACCGATGTGCCAGCGCCCGATCCGCAGCTGGCCAAGCTGGGCAACTCGCGGCTGCTGGGCATCGAGATCTACACCAAGTACCTGTACCCGGTGCAGCTCGCGGCGGTACTGCTGCTGGTGGCCATCATCGCGGCCATCGCGCTGACGCTGCGCAAGCGCAAGGACAGCCGCTCGCAGGACCCGTCGCAGCAGGTGCTGGCCAAGAAGGCCGACCGCCTGCGCGTGGTCAAGATGGACCCGGTGCTGGACCTGCCTTCTGCGCCGCCCGCACCCCCCGCAGCCCCGGCCGCGCCCGCCGGTGGAGACAAGAAATGAGCCTCGGCCCCATCACCCTCGGGCACTACCTGTCGCTGGGCGGCATGCTGTTCGCCCTCAGCGTCATCGGCATCTACCTGAACCGCCGCAACCTGATCGTGCTGTTGATGGCCATCGAGCTGATGCTGCTCGCCGTCAACCTGAACTTCATCGCCTTCTCCCACTATCTGGGCGATCTGGGCGGCCAGGTGTTCGTCTTCTTCATCCTCACCGTGGCCGCGGCGGAATCCGCCATCGGCCTGGCGATCCTGGTGGTGCTGTTCCGCAACCGCTCGACCATCAACGTCGAAGAGCTCGACACGCTCAAGGGCTGACGCCGGGACGGACGACTACAACATGGCTGCACAACTCTCTCAGAACCTGCTGCTGGCGGTCCCGCTGGCGCCGCTGGCCGGCGCCATTGCCGCCGGCTTCTTCGGCAAGGCCATCGGCCGCAAGGGCGCCCACACCGTCACCATCCTGGGCGTGCTGGTCGCGTTCCTGATCTCGGTGTCGGTGCTGATCGACGTCATCGGCGGCGCCCGCTTCAACGCCACCATCTACGAGTGGATGGTGCTGGGCGGCCTGAAGATGGAAGTCGGCTTCCTGGTCGATGGCCTCACGGCGATGATGATGGTGGTGGTCACCTTCGTCTCGCTGATGGTGCACATCTACACCATCGGCTACATGGAAGAGGACCCGGGCTACCAGCGCTTCTTCAGCTACATCAGCCTGTTCACCTTCAGCATGCTCATGCTAGTGATGAGCAACAACTTCCTGCAGCTGTTCTTCGGCTGGGAGGCGGTGGGCCTGGTCAGCTACCTGCTGATCGGCTTCTGGTACAAGAAGCCCACGGCCATCTTCGCCAACATGAAGGCCTTCCTGGTGAACCGGGTCGGCGACTTCGGCTTCATCCTGGGCATCGGCCTGATCGTCACCTACGCCGGCACCCTGAGCTATGCCGAGACCTTCGCCAAGGCGGACGAGCTGGCCAAGCTGACCTTCCCCGGCACCACCTGGATGCTGATCACGGTCACCTGCATCTGCCTGTTCATCGGCGCGATGGGCAAGAGCGCGCAGTTCCCGCTGCATGTGTGGCTGCCCGATTCGATGGAAGGCCCGACGCCCATCTCCGCGCTGATCCACGCCGCCACCATGGTGACGGCGGGCATCTTCATGGTGGCGCGCATGTCGCCGCTGTTCGAGCTGTCGGAGACCGCACTGAACTTCATCCTGGTGATCGGCAGCATCACCGCGCTGTTCATGGGCTTCCTGGGCATCATCCAGACCGACATCAAGCGCGTGGTGGCCTATTCCACCCTCAGCCAGCTGGGCTACATGACGGTGGCCCTGGGCGTGTCGGCCTACAGCGTGGCGGTGTTCCACCTGATGACCCATGCCTTCTTCAAGGCGCTGCTGTTCCTGGGCGCCGGGTCGGTGATCATCGGCATGCACCATGACCAGGACATCCGCAACATGGGCGGCCTGCGGAAGTACATGCCCATCACCTGGATCACCTCGCTGCTGGGCAGCCTGGCGCTGATCGGCACGCCGTTCTTCTCGGGCTTCTACTCCAAGGACAGCATCATCCTGGCCGTGGGTGCCAGCCAGCTGCCGGCGGCCGGCTGGGCCTACTTCGCGGTGGTGGCCGGCGTGTTCGTCACCGCGTTCTACTCGTTCCGGATGTACTTCCTGGTCTTCCACGGCAAGGAAAACTTCCGCCACAAGCCCTTCCCGGGCGAGCATGACCACCACGACGACCACGGCCACGGTCATGCCCACACGCCGCATGAATCGCCCTGGGTGGTGACGCTGCCGCTGGTGCTGCTGGCCATCCCGTCGGTGCTGATCGGCTTCGCCACCATGGCGCCGATGCTGGTGGGTGATTTCTTCAAGGACGCGATCACCGTCGATGCTGCACGCCACCCGGCGATGGCAGCGGTGGCCGAGCATGCCGGCCATGCGGTGGGCATGGCGCTGCATGGCTTCGCCACGCTGCCGTTCTGGCTGGCGCTGTCCGGCGTGGTGGTGTCGTGGTTCTTCTACATGAAGGCGCCGCACATCCCGGCGGCCATCGGCCGCACGCTGGCACCGGTGGTCAAGGTGCTGGAGAACAAGTACTACCTGGACTGGTTCAACGAGCATGTGCTGGCCGCCGGCACCCGGCTGCTGGGCCGCGGCCTGTGGAAGGGCGGCGACGGCTTCCTGATCGACGGCCTGCTGGTCAACGGCTCGGCCAAGGTGGTGGGCCTGATGGCCGGGCTGTCGCGCCTGGTGCAGACCGGGCATGTGTATTGGTACGCACTGGTGATGCTGCTGGGCGTTTTCGGGCTGCTGACCTGGCAGCTGTGGCCCGCGTTGGCCGGCCTGGCTGGCCACTGATCACGCAGGGCGGAGAAGAACAATGGGTCTCTTGAGTGTTTCGATCTGGCTGCCGATCGCCTTTGGCGCGGTCTTGCTGGCCACCGGGCGGGATGACAAGGCTGACAGCGCCCGCTGGCTGGCCCTGGTGGGGGCGGTGCTGAGCTTCATCGTCACCATCCCGCTGATCACCGGCTTCGACACCGGCACCGCCGCGCTGCAGTTCAGCGAGAACCTGCTGTGGATCGAGCGCTTCAATGTGCGCTACCACCTGGGTGTCGATGGCATCTCGGTGTGGTTCGTGCTGCTCACCGCCTTCATCACCATCGTGGTGGTGGTGGCCGGCTGGGAGGTGATCACCGAGCGGGTGCACCAGTACATGGGCGCCTTCCTGATCCTGTCGGGCCTGATGGTGGGCGTGTTCAGCGCGGCCGACGGCCTGCTGTTCTATGTGTTCTTCGAGGCCACGCTGATCCCGATGTACCTCATCATCGGCATCTGGGGTGGCCCGCGCCGGGTGTATGCGGCATTCAAGTTCTTCCTCTACACGCTGCTCGGCTCGCTGCTGATGCTGGTGGCGCTGATCTTCCTGTACTACAAGTCGGGTGGCAGCTTCGACATCGCCAGCTGGCACAAGCTGCCGCTGCCGATGCCGGCGCAGGCCTTGCTGTTCTTCGCCTTCTTCGCGGCATTTGCGGTCAAGGTGCCGATGTGGCCGGTGCACACCTGGCTGCCCGATGCCCACGTCGAGGCGCCCACCGGCGGCTCGGTGGTGCTGGCGGCCATCATGCTGAAGCTGGGTGCCTACGGCTTCCTGCGCTTCTCGATGCCCATCGCCCCGGATGCCAGCCGCGAATACGCCTGGTTCATCATCGCGCTGAGCCTGATCGCCGTGGTCTACATCGGCCTGGTGGCCCTGGTGCAGCAGGACATGAAGAAGCTGGTGGCCTATTCGTCCATCGCGCACATGGGCTTCGTCACCCTGGGCTTCTTCGTCTTCAACGAGCTGGGCGTGTCCGGTGGCCTGGTGCAGATGATCAGCCACGGCTTCGTCTCGGGCGCGATGTTCCTGGCCATCGGCGTGCTGTACGACCGGGTGCACAGCCGCGAGATCGCCACCTACGGTGGCGTGGTCAACACCATGCCCAAGTTCGCCGCGTTCGCGCTGTTCTTCACCATGGCCAACTGCGGCCTGCCGGGCACCGGCGGCTTCGTCGGCGAGTGGATGGTGATCCTCGGCACGGTGCAGGCCAGCTTCTGGCTGGCGGCCATCGCCGCCACTGCGCTGATCTTCGGTGCCGCCTACTCGCTGTGGATGTACAAGCGGGTGTACTTCGGCGATGTGACGAATGACGAGGTGCGCGGCCTCACCGATCTGAACGCCCGTGAATTCGGCCTGATGGCCGTGCTGGCCATCGCCACGCTGTGGATGGGCGTGTACCCCAAGCCCTTCACCGATGTGATGCACCAGTCGGTGACCGAACTGCTCAAGCACGTGGCCACGTCCAAGCTGGTCGGCGGCTGAGCCGGCGGCGGAGAACTACAAGATGAATCCCATGAACTGGCTGGTCGTCTACCCCGAGGCGCTGCTGCTGCTGATGGCCTGTGCCGTGGCGCTGGTCGACCTCTACGTCACCGATGAACGCCGCCGCCCCACCTTCTGGCTGACCCAGGCCAGCCTGGTGGCCGTGGCCGCCATGCACCTGGCTTACTACCAGGGCGGTGCCACCGCCTACGGCATGCAGGGCATGATGGTCAGCGATCCGATGGGCCACCTGCTGGCCTTCTTCGCCACCGTGGCGGTGATCATCACCATCGCCTACGCCCAGCCCTACATCGCCAGCCGCGAGATGTTGAAGGGTGAGTTCTTCAGCCTCACCATGTTCGTGTTGCTGGGCATCTGCGTGATGTGCTCGGCCAACAACTTCCTGGTGGTCTACCTCGGCCTGGAGATCATGAGCCTGTCGCTGTACGCCCTGGTGGCGCTGCGGCGCGACCATGGTGTCAGCACCGAGGCGGCGATGAAGTACTTCGTGCTGGGCGCGCTGGCCTCGGGCTTTCTGCTCTACGGCCTGTCGATGATGTACGGCGCCACCAAATCGCTGGAGATCAACGAGGTCTTCGCCGCCATCGGCACCGGCCGCATCAACGGCACGGTGCTCACCTTCGGCGTGGTGTTCGTCGTCGCCGGCCTGGCGTTCAAGCTGGGCGTGGTGCCGTTCCACATGTGGGTGCCCGATGTCTACCAGGGTGCGCCCACGGCCGTCACCCTGCTGATCGGCGGTGCGCCCAAGCTGGCCGCGTTTGCCATCACCGTGCGCCTGCTGGTCGAGGGCATGCTGGGCCTGGCGGTCGACTGGCAGCAGATGATGGTGGTGCTGGCGGTGTCGTCGCTGGTCATCGGCAACCTGGCCGCCATCGCGCAGACCAACCTGAAGCGCATGCTGGCCTATTCCACCATCAGCCAGATGGGCTTCATGTTGCTGGGCATGACGGCTGGCGTGGTCAGCGGCAACACCCTGAGCGCGGGCAATGCCTACAGCTCGGCGATGTTCTACGTGGTCACCTACGTCATCACCACGCTGGGCACCTTCGGGCTGATCATGTTCCTGGCCCGTGGTGGGTTCGAGAGCGAGGAGATCGCCGACCTGGCGGGCCTCGGCAAGCGCGCGCCCTGGCTGGCCGGCATCATGACCCTCTTCATGTTCAGCCTGGCCGGCGTGCCGCCGATGGTGGGCTTCTATGCCAAGCTGGCCATCCTGCAGGCGCTGATCACCACCAATGTCACCGGCTACCTGGTGCTGGCGGTGGTGGCGGTGCTGCTGTCGCTGGTCGGCGCGTTCTACTACCTGCGCATCGTCAAGGTGATGTACTTCGACGAGCCGCTGCCCGCCAACGCCAGCCGTCCGGTGCAGGGCGGTGGCGTGAGCGCACTGCTGGCGGTCAACGGCGCGGCGGTGCTGGTGTTCGGCCTGCTGCCTGGCGGCCTGATGGCGATGTGCCGCGACGCGATCCTGCGCGCGCTGGCCACCTGACCGCCATGTCGGGGGCTGGTCCGGGCTGGGCGCTGCTGCTGGTGGGCTTCATCGCCGCCAATCTGCCGTTTCTCACCGACCGGCTGATGCTGGTCGGCCCGCGCCGGGCGCCCAAGGCGCTGGGCTGGCGCCTGCTGGAACTGCTGCTGCTGTCGGGCCTGACCATCGCACTGGGCATGCTCATCGAGACGCGGCTGGGCCAGCGTGCGCCGCAAGGCTGGGAGTTCTATGTCGCGGCCCTGTGCCTGATGGTCACCTTCGCGTTCCCGGGCTTCGTCTGGCGCATCCTGCGCAAGCAGTCGGCGGCCGACGCGACCCCGTGAGAGACGACGAGGCCCTGGTCGAGCGCCGCCTCAGCGGCGAGCAGGTCTGGCGCGGCCGCTTCCTCGACGTGCGGCGCGACGTGATCGTGCAGCATGACGGCCACACCGCGACGCGCGAGTACATCGTGCATCCGGGCGCGGTGATGGTGGTCCCCCTGCTGGACGACGGCCGGCTGGTGATGGAGCGGCAGTTCCGCTATCCGCTGGGTCGCATCCTGCTGGAGTTTCCTGCCGGCAAGCGTGATCCCGGCGAGCCGGTGCAGCGCTGTGCCCAGCGCGAGCTGGCCGAGGAGACCGGTTATGTCGCCCGCGAATGGGCCCGCGCCTGCCACATCCACAACGCCTGCGCCTACGCCGACGAGGCGATCGAGATCTGGTTCGCCCGCGGCCTGCAGCCCGGCCCGCGCCGGCTGGATGCGGGTGAGCTGCTCGACGTCTGCGTGATGGGCGAGTCCGAGCTGGATGCGCTGGCCAGCCGCGGCGAACTGACCGACGTGAAGACCCTGATCGGCTTGCAGTGGCTGCAGAAGTGGCGTGCCGGTCTGTGGGCACTCGACTGGGTGGCGCCCGTCTGACAGGTGCCGCGGGGATAATGTCAGCACGATGAAGGTGCTGAACCTGCGCTGCGACCACGACCACGCCTTTGAAGGCTGGTTTGCCTCCGAGGCGGATTTCCAGGACCAGGCCAGCCGGGGTGTGGTGGCCTGCCCGTTGTGCGGTTCGCTGCAGGTGCACCGGCTGCCCAGCGCGCCGCGGCTGAATCTCTCCGGCGCCCGCGAGCCGGACGCGCCGGCATCCGCAGCGCCCGAGTCCGCGGCACCGCCGCAGGCCACGCTGCAGGCCCAGTGGCTGCAGGCCGTGGCCCAGGTGCTGCAGAACACCGAAGATGTCGGCGAGCGCTTTCCCGAAGAGGCCCGCCGCATCCACTACGGCGAGGCGCCGCACCGCGGCATCCGGGGCCAGGCCAGTGCCGACGAGCGGGCCGAGCTCGCCGACGAGGGCATTGAGGTGGTGCCGTTGCCAGTCCCGGTGGCGCTCAAGGGCACGGCGCACTGACCCATTGCCGACCGGTGTGCACCACCGGTTTGCAGGGTGGGGTGGGCTGCCGAATGTGCACCGCATCACGCTTGAAATTCGATAAAAATGATAATCTGCGTGCTGCTGAACATGCCCTGCATGCCGGCGTCGACATGCCCGGCATTGGTGCTGGGTGCCCACCCGCTCCCGCCACGACCGATTGCCCTGCATGCACACCGCCGCGCCGCCACGTTCCCCGCAGGTCAACCCTGCCCAGGCCCAGTCCGAGCGCCTGGCCTGGCTGTTCCGCGGCTGCGACGGCACGCAAGGCCCGGTCCACCCGTTGCTGCAGCCGCTGTCTTGTCTGCGTGACCTGGGCGACGCGGCCGTGCTGATCCCGCCGCCGCCAACCCGCACGCCGCAACCGCAGCCGCCGCGCCACACCATCGACCGCGCCTGGCTCTGCGCCCGGGTGGACGCGCTGCCGGCCCTGCCGCAGGCGGTGCTGGCCGCCATCCGTGTGCTGCAGCAGGACGGCAGCAGCACCGCCCAGTGCGCCGCGGCGCTTGGCCGTGATCCGGCGTTGGCGGCCATGCTGTTGCGCCTGGCCAATGCCGCGGCTTACGGCCGCAGCGGCCGCATCGGCAGCCTGTACGAGGCCGTGGCCCTGCTGGGCCGCGCAGCGGTGGGTTCGGTGCTGACGGCCGCCGCCGTGGCGGCGCAGTTCCAGGATGCGCGCTGCCCCGGCTTCGACCGCCAGCGCTACAGCCGGCAGGCCTTTGCCAGCGGCATCGCCGCCCAGACCCTGGCCAACGAGCTGGGTGCCGATGGTGGCCTGGCCTTCACCGCCGGCCTGCTGCACGACATCGGCCACCTGGTGCTGGTGAGCCAGCTGCCGGCCGCCATGGCCCAGGCCATGGCCTGGGCCCGGCTGCATGACCAGCCCTTGCATCTGGCCGAGCAGGAGGTGCTGGGCATCGACCATGCCGAGGCCGGCGCCCTGGTGGCCCGGCACTGGCACTTCCCGCCGGCGCTGGTGGCGGCGGTGGCCGGCCACCACGGCACCGGCGCGCAGCCCGCGGCCGAGCATGCCTGGCTGCTGGACGTGGTGCAGGGCGCCGATGCGCTGGTGCATGCGCTGGACCTGCACCAGGCCGAGGACGAACGGGTGCCCGATCTGGACCCGGCGCTGTGGCAGCGGCTGGACCTGTCGCCGGCCCGCTGCGCGCGGGTGCTGGCGGTCACCGAGCAGGGCGTGGCGGCGCTGGCCGGCGCCCTGACGCCGTAGCCGGACAGGCAGCAGCTCAGACCACGCGGCCCGGGTTCAGCCGGCCCTGCGGATCCAGCGCCTGCTTGATGGCGCGCATCAGGCCCAGCGCCACCGGGCTCTTGCGGGTGGCCATCTCCTGCAGCTTGAGCGCGCCCACACCGTGCTCGGCCGAGAACGAGCCGCCGCAGGCCTGCACCGCGTCGTAGACGATGCGGTTGATCGCCGCTTCATGCGTGGCGAGGAAGGCCAGCGATTCACCGCCTTCGGGGCACTGCACGTTGTAGTGCAGGTTGCCGTCACCCAGGTGGCCGAAGTTGACCAGCCGCACGCCGGGGATGGCCGCCAGCAGCGCGGCATCGGTGCGCTGGCAGAACGCCGGGATGGCCGAGACCGGCAGCGCGATGTCGTGCTTGACGTTCAGGCCTTCCTCGCTCTGCGCCAGCGGGATGGATTCCCGCAGGTGCCACAGCCCGGCCGATTGCGCCAGGCTCTCGGCCACGGCGGCATCGCCGATCAGGCCCTGGTCCAGCGCGGCTTCCAGCAGCCCCTCGAAGCGGCTGCGCGCACCGGCTTCGCCGTCGGCATCGGCGTACTCCAGCAGCACCGTCCACGGTGCCGCCGCCAGCGGCTGGGCCAACTGCGGAAAGTGCCGCCGCACCAGCTGCAGCGAGAAGGTGTTCATCACCTCGAAGCCGGTCAGCCCGGCGCCCAGGCGGGCCTGCGCCAGCCCCAGCAGGCCCACGCACTGCTCCAGCGAGGCGGTGCTGGCAAGCGCTGTCAGGCTGGCCGCGGGCTGCGGGTAGAGCTTCAGCGTGGCCGCGGTGATGATGCCCAGCGTGCCTTCGCTGCCGATGAACAGGTCGCGCAGGTCGTAGCCGGTGTTGTCCTTGCGCAGCCCGCTCAGGCCGCTCCACACCTCGCCGGCCGCCGTCACCACTTCCAGGCCCAGGCACAGCTCGCGGGCATTGCCATAGCGCAGCACCTGGGTGCCGCCGGCATTGGTCGCCAGGTTGCCGCCGATGGTGCAGCTGCCCTCGGCCGCCAGGCTCAGCGGGAACAGCAGGCCGGCGTCGGCCGCGGCCTGCTGCACCGCCTGCAGCACCATGCCGGCTTCCACCGTCATCGTCAGGTTGGCTGGGTCGGTGGCGCGCACCCGGTTCAGCCGCTGCAGGCTCAGCAGCACCTGGCTGCCGCTCTTGTCCGGGACGCCGCCGCCCACCAGGCCGGTGTTGCCGCCCTGCGGCACGATGGCCACGCCGTGTTGTGCGCAGGCCTGCACCACTGCAGCCACCTCGGCGGTGCTGCCGGGCCGCACCACTGCCAGGGCCTGGCCATGCCAGCGCTTGCGCCAGTCGCGCTCCCAGGCCGACAGGTCGCCGTGGCTGTCGCGGGTCAGCACATTCGCGGGGCCGACCAGGGTGCGCAGGGCGTCGAGCAGGGCCGTCATGCGGCCGCCACCGTCTTGTGCTTCAGCCGCCAGCGCACATGCGCGGCGCAGGCGGTGAACAGCAGGCAGCACAGCAGCACCTGGCCCCAGGCCAGCCACTCGCCGATGCCCAGCGCCGCGCCGGGGGGCAGGCCGGTGGCCCGCACCACGCCCTCGGTGAAATACAGCCACACCAGCAGGCTGACCCAGCGGTAGGTGTAGAGCCGGTGCTTCAGCAGCCCCGCCAGCGGGATCACCAGCGGCAGCACCTTGAAGGCCAGGAAGCGCGAGCCGGTGGGTGCCAGCCACAGCTCCCAGGCCAGACCCAGCAGGATCAAGCCGACCAGCGCGCCCACGGCCAGCGTGCGGGTGGCCTGCACGAAGGCATGGGGGGGTTGGGGTGCCAGGCCGTCGGCGTGGGGCAGGGCGGGCGAGGCCGGGGCAGGCGAGGTGGACACGGCGGACGGGCGCGGAGCGGGCAGCAGGCAAGGTGGCGGCTGGCATCATAGACGGATGACTTCCACCCCTTCGGCCCTGCGGCGATGGCGGCAGTGGCTGGCCGGGTTGGCCGGTGTGCTGCGGCACTGGCCCTGGTTCGACACCCTGCGCACGCTGCGCCAGCGCTTCCGCGAAGACCACCTGGCGCTGACCGCCGGCAGCCTGACCTTCACCACGCTGATCAGCCTGGTGCCCCTGGTCACGGTGATGCTGGCGATCTTCACCGCGTTTCCGATGTTCGCGCGCTTCCAGCTGTCGGTGCAGCAGTACTTCGTGCAGGCCCTGGTGCCCGACAGCATCGCGCGGCCGGTGCTGCAGGCGCTGACACAGTTCGCCGGCAAGGCCAGCAAGCTGGGCAGCCTGGGCCTGCTGCTGCTGGGCCTGACCGCGCTGGCGCTGATGTTCACCATCGACCGCACGCTCAACGGCATCTGGCGGGTGCCGCGGCCGCGGCCGCTGGCGCAGCGGGTGCTGGTGTACTGGGCCGCACTGACCCTGGGCCCGCTGCTGCTGGGGGCCAGCCTGTCGCTGACCTCGTACGCGGTGTCGGCCTCGCGCGGGCTGGTCGGCACGCTGCCGGGCAGCCTGTCGCTGCTGATCGACCTGGCCGAGTTCACGTTGCTGGCCACTGGCATGGCGCTGCTGTACCGCTTCATGCCCAACACCCATGTGCGCTGGCGCCATGCCTGGGCCGGCGCGCTGTTCGTGGCCCTGGGCTTCGAGCTGGCCAAGCGCGCACTAGCCTGGTATGTGAAATCGGTGCCGGCCTACTCGATGGTGTACGGCGCCTTTGCCACGTTGCCGATCTTCCTGCTGTGGATCTACCTGGGCTGGCTGATCGTGCTGTGCGGCGCGGTGATCGCCGCCTATGCGCCCAGCCTGGCGCTGCGGGTGGTGCGCCGGCCCGACCGCCCTGGCGAGCGCTTTGCGCTGGCGGTGGCCCTGCTGCAGGCGCTGGCCGCCGCCCGCGCCACCGACCACCGTGGCCTCAGCGCCGAGGCCCTGGCCGGCCAATTGCGCACCGATCCGTTGCAGGTGGAGCCGGTGCTCGACGACCTGCTGGCCCTGGGCTGGTGCGGCCGGCTGGACGAAGAGGGCGCGCAGCGCCATGTGCTGCTGATCGAGCCGCCGCACACGGCGGCCCAGCCGCTGGTCGACCGCCTGCTGCTGCAGGACCAGGCCAGCACGGCGGCCTTCCGCCAGCGCAGTGGCTGGGCCGGCATGACGGTGGCCGATCTCCTGCGCTGACGCCTGTCGCCCCGGCCGGGGATAATCGGCGGTTCCGTGAACCTGCCCGCCCAACCGGTGCGGCCGCCGCGGCCCGATGCCGCCGCGCGACCCGCGCGCGAGCCCCGGCCGCCGCGCCCCGCCACACCGATCCCGCCCATCACCTACCCCGAGTCGCTGCCGGTCTCCAGCCGGCGCGAGGAGATCGCCCGCGCGCTGGCCACCCACCAGGTGGTCATCGTCTGCGGCGAGACCGGCTCGGGCAAGACCACCCAGCTGCCGAAGATCGCGCTGGAGCTGGGCCGCGGCCTGGGCGCCGGCGGCACCGGCCTGATCGGCCACACCCAGCCGCGCCGGCTGGCCGCCACCAGCGTGGCCAAGCGCATCGCCGACGAGCTGAACAGCCCGCTGGGCGAGGTGGTGGGCTACAAGGTGCGCTTCCAGGACCGGCTGCAGCCCGGCGCCAGCGTCAAGCTGATGACCGACGGCATCCTGCTGGCCGAGACCCAGGGCGACCCCGACCTGCGCCAGTACGACACGCTGATCATCGACGAGGCGCATGAGCGCAGCCTGAACATCGACTTCCTGCTGGGCTACCTGCGCCAGCTGCTGCCGCGCCGGCCGGATCTGAAGATCGTGGTGACCTCGGCCACCATCGATGCCGACCGGTTTGCGAAGCACTTTGAAAGCCGCCTTGGGCCGGCGCCGGTCATCCAGGTCAGCGGCCGGCTGTTCCCGGTGGAGCAGCGCTGGCGGCCGTTCGAGGATTCACGCGAGTACGGGCTCGATGAAGCCATCGCCGATGCGGTGGACGAGCTGTGGCAGGGCCATGGCGCCGGCGACATCCTCGTCTTCCTGCCCGGCGAGCGCGAGATCCGCGATGCCGCTGACCACCTGCGCAAGCACCTGGCCAAGCAGCACCGCGGCGGGCCGCAGCCGGAGATCCTGCCGCTGTTCGCGCGCCTGTCGCAGGCTGAGCAAGAGGCGGTGTTCAACCCCGGCAACGGCCGGCGCATCGTGCTGGCCACCAACGTGGCCGAGACCTCGCTCACCGTGCCGGGCATCCGCTATGTGATCGACTCCGGCTTCGCCCGGGTCAAGCGCTACAGCTACCGCACCAAGGTCGAGCAGCTGCAGGTCGAGGCCATCAGCCAGGCGGCGGCCAACCAGCGTGCCGGCCGCTGCGGCCGGGTGGCCAACGGCATCTGCATCCGGCTGTACGACGAGAAGGACTTCACCGGCCGGCCCAGGTTCACCGACCCCGAGATCCTGCGCAGCAGCCTGGCCGGCGTGATCCTGCGGATGAAGAGCCTGCGCCTGGGCCAGGTGGAGGACTTCCCGTTCCTGGAGGCGCCGCGCGCCAAGGCGATTGCCGACGGCTACGAGCTGCTGGGCGAGCTGGCCGCGGTGGACGACGACAACCAGCTCACGCCCATCGGCCGTGAACTGGCCCGCCTGCCGCTGGACCCGCGGGTGGGCCGCATGATCCTGGCCGCCCGCGAGCGCGATGCGCTGCACGAGGTGCTGATCATCGCCAGCGCGCTGAGCGTGCAGGACGTGCGCGACCGGCCGATGGATGCCGCCCAGGCCGCCGACGAGAAGCACAAGAAGTTCGACGACGAGAAGTCGGAATTCATGGGCTACCTGAAGCTGTGGAGCTGGATCGAGGAAGGCCGCGGAGTGCACGGCCACCCCGGCTCGGCCCAGCAGAAGACCGACAGCCACAAGCTCAGCAACCGCCAGCAGGAGCAGCGGCTGCGCGAGAGCTTCGTCAACCCGCGCCGGGTGCGCGAATGGCGCGACATCCACTCGCAGCTGCACACCGTGGTGGCCGAACAGGGCTGGCGGCTGAACGGCAGCCCGGCCACGTACGAGCAGATCCACCTGGCCATGCTGGCCGGCCTGCTGGGCAACGTGGGCTGCAAGAGCGACGACGACGAGTGGTACCTGGGCGCACGCGGCATCAAGTTCTGGCGCCACCCGGGCGCCCACCTCAGCAAGAAGCCCGGCCGTTGGCTGATCGCCGCCGAGCTGGTCGACACCACCCGTCTGTATGGCCGCGGCCTGGCCGGCATCGAGCCGCAGTGGATCCCGCCGCTGGCCGGCCACCTGCTCAAGACCCAGCTGCTGGAGCCGCACTGGGAGAAGAAGGCCGGCGAGGTGGTGGCGCTGCAGCGCGCCACGCTGTACGGCATCGTGATCTACGCCAACCGGCGGGTGAACTTCGGCAACGTCGACCCCAGGGCGGCGCGCGAGATCTTCATCCGCGAGGCGCTGGTGGAAGAGGACTGGGACAGCAAGCTGCCCTTCATCGCCCACAACCGCAAGCTGCTGGCCCAGGTGGAAGAGCTGGAGCACAAGAGCCGCCGGCAGGATGTGCTGGTCGACGACAGCCTGATCTTCGCGTTCTACGACCAGCAGCTGCCGGCCACGGTGTTCTCAGGCGCCACGCTGGAGCGCTGGTACCGGGACGAGGTGAAGCGCCAGCCCGAGCTGCTGAAGCTGACCCGCGACGAGCTGATGCGCCACGAGGCCGCCGGCATCACCGGCCAGGCCTTTCCCAAGACCATCCGCCTGGGCGGTGTGGACTGCACCGCCACCTACCTGCACGACCCCGGCGACCCCAAGGACGGCGTCACGGTGACGGTGCCGATCTACGCGCTGAACCAGGTCAGCGAGGAGCGCTGCGAGTGGCTGGTGCCCGGCATGCTGGCCGCCAAGGTGACGGCGCTGTGCAAGAGCCTGCACCAGCGCCCGCGCAGCCGCCTGGTGCCGCTGCCCGACTACGTGGCCGAGTTCGTCGAGACCCACCCCTTCGCCCAGGGCGCGCTGATGGACGTGCTGCTGAAGGCGGTGCGCGAGCGCAGCCAGATCGCCGTGCAGCGCAACGACTTCAAGCTCGACATGCTGCAGCCCCATCTGTTCATGAACTTCCGCGTGGTCGACGAGCATGGCCGCCAGCTGGGCATGGGCCGGCACCTGGCCACGCTGAAGGCCGAGCTGGGTGGCCAGGCGCGGTCGGCCTTCCAGGCGCTGGCGGCGCTGAAGCTGGGCAGCGGGGCGGCACCGGCTCCGGCCACCCCCGCCCCCGCGCCTGCCACCGGCGGGCCGCGGCGTGTGGAGAAGGCCGCTGCAGCGCCACCGGCACCGCCACCGCCACCGCCACCGCCGGCCGCGCCGGTCGCCCACACCGCCTGGACCTTCGGCGCGCTGCCCGAGCTGATGGAGATCCACAAGGCCGGCCAGGTGCTGATCGGCTTCCCGGCGCTGATCGACAAGGGCGCGCATGTGGAGATCGAGGTCTTCGACGAGCCCGACGTGGCCGCCGCCAGGCACCGCGCCGGCCTGCGCCGGCTGGTGGCGCTGGCCATCAAGGAGCCGCTGAAGTACCTGGAGAAGAACATCCCCGATCTGGTGAAGATGGCGGCGCTGTACATGCCGCTGGGCACGGCCGACGAGCTGCGCAACCAGATCATCGCGGTGGCGCTGGACCGCGCCTTCCTGGCCGAGCCGCTGCCCGCCGATGCAGACGCCTTCGCCAAGCGCATCACCGAGGGCCGCGGCCGGCTGAACCTGATCGCGCAGGAAGTGGCGCGCCTGGCCGGCACCATCCTGGCCGAGTACGCCACGGCCCAGCGCAAGCTCAAGGACAGCCGGCCGGCCAAGGAGGTGGCCGATGACGTGACCGCCCAGCTGCAGCGGCTGGTGCCGAAGCACTTCCTGCAGGCCGCGCCCTATGCCCAGCTGGCGCACTTCGCCCGCTACCTGAAGGCGGTGACGCTGCGGCTGGACAAGTGGCGCGCCGACCCGGCGCGCGATGCCCAGCGCCTGGCCGAGCTGCGGCCGATCGAGCAGCGCTACATCCGCCGCCTGGCCGAGCAGAAGGGCGTGGCCGATGCCCGGCTGGATGAGTACCGCTGGCTGCTGGAGGAGCTGCGGGTCAGCTTCTTCGCTCAGGAGCTGCGCACGCCGCAGCCGGTGTCGGTCAAGCGGCTGGACAAGGCCTGGCAGCAGCTGTCGAGCTGACTGCCGACTGGGCGTTGCGCCGGCCGCGCCACAGCAGCAGCGCTGCACCGGCCGCCAGCAGGGCCCAGGTACCCGGCTCCGCCACCGGCGCGGCATGGGCCCCGGCCCAGTTCACACCGCTGCCGGCGTGCACCGACGAGGCCACCGGCGCGCCCGCCACCTGCACGCCGGTGATGCCGTTCCAGGCGACGCTGCCGAACTGGTTGCTGGCCTCGCTCCACCAGTTGGGACCGGCGCGGTGCCGCTGTACGCCCCGCTGCTCAGCCCGCCCACACCGACAACATCGCCGCCGACGCGGTGAGCGCGCT
The DNA here is from genome assembly GCF_005403045.1 of Pseudaquabacterium pictum. GTDB lineage: Bacteria > Pseudomonadota > Gammaproteobacteria > Burkholderiales > Burkholderiaceae_C > Pseudaquabacterium > Pseudaquabacterium pictum. The sequence goes on along the minus strand of NZ_BJCL01000002.1, from coordinate 296,205 downwards.
GCGGGTGAGCTGCTGCGCCTGGGCGCCGCCGGCGCAGGCCAGCAGCAGGGCCCAGGCCAGCGGGTGGGCCGGCGGGCAGCGTGGCGGGCGGGCGGCGGTCTGAGGCATGGCAACTCCGGGTCGGTGTGGACTGCACCGGGCCGGCTGGCCCGGGTCTGGGAGCACACTGTCCCGCCGCGCCGTTGCAAAGGCGTTGCAAGCCGCGCCAGACCCGTCCTCTGTGGGAGGGAGGCCGGGCGCGGCCCGCGTGCCGTCAGAGCCGCACCAGCGCGTCGTTCTCCACCTTCACCCGGGCGCCGGCCTGCAGGCCCGGGTCCTGGGCGTAGTCGAAGCTGCGGGTGGTGCCGTTGTCCAACCGCACCGTCACCCGGTGCACCTGCTTCTTGTTCATGTTGTTCTCCACCCGGTTGCCGGCGTAGGCACCGCCCACGGCACCGGCGATGGTGGCCAGGTCGCGGCCGCTGCCGCCGCCCACCTGGTTGCCCAGCACGCCGCCGATCACGCCGCCCGCAATCGTGCCCAGCACATTGGGATGGTCGTCCTTCACCGTGACCAGCTTCACCGCGGTGACCGCGCCACACTGGGCGCAGCTGGCCACCGGCTGGCTGCCGTGCTGGCCACCGTGCTGCCCCGCGTCGAAGCGCAGCGTCGATTCGCGCCGGTCGACGACCAGGCGGCCGTCGGCCACCAGCTTGCCGCGCAGGTTGTCCTTGCGGCGCAACACGTAGGTGGCCTCGTAGACGCCCGGCCGCACCTCGGTCAGCGGAATGCGCTGGGCAATGCCCTGCACCGACGCGCTGGCCTGACCGCCCGGCTTGCCCTGCAGCGTGAAGGCCAGCTCGTCGCCCGGCCGCACCGGGTCCGGCGCGCTGACCTGGAAACTGCTGATCGGCGCCGTTGCCGCAGGCGCTGCCCCGGCCTGCAGCGACTGGCCCAGCGTGGCGGTGGTGGCCTGGCCGTTCTTCTCGAGCCTGGCGGTCACCGTGCTGCTGGCCGACAGCCGGTCACGCTGGCGGATGGTGTATTCACCCTCGTAGCGGCCGGGCGAGGTCTCGTTGAGCTGCAGCGCCGCGGTGGCGCCGCTGATCTGCAGGCTGACCCGCGCGTCGGGCGTGCCGTCGACGCGGAAGACCAGCACCTCGCCGGGGCGCAGCTGTTCCAGGGGCGTGACACCGAAGCCGGAGATGCCCTGGCCGACCTGCTGGGACCAGGACTGCGCCAGCGCAGGCGTGGCCGGCAGGGCCAGCGGCAGGGCGGCCGCCAGGGCCAGGGTCAGGGCAGAGAGGGGGCGTTGCAGGAGCATGGTCAACCTGGTGTGTGGTGGTGGATGGTTCGGGATCCGCTGACGCTGGCATCTTGCCGGCGCCGCTCTGCCTGTACAACGGCCGCTGGCCGTCCCCTGCCGACAGTGCCGGCCGCAAGCCCGTGTAGGACGGGATGCCGTGCTCAGCGCTGCGGCACCTGCTGCCCGGCCAGGAAGCTGGCCAGGTCGGCGCACACCGCCTCGGGCAGCTCGAACTGGGGCAGGGCACCGGTGGGGTAGACGCTGAACTGCCAGTTCGGCTGCTGGCGCAGGAAGCCGCAGCCGCGGTAGTCGGTGAAATCACCGCGCACGCCATGGCTCATCCACACCGGCAGCTGCAGCTGGCCGTAGACGGTGTGGATGTCCGCCGAGAACAGTCCGGCCGACAGGAAATGCAGCGGCGCGAACTCGGCACCCGGCTGGCGGGTGGTCAGCACGTCGTACTGCCACAGCGCCTCGTCGATGGCCTTGGCGCCCCAGGTGCGCTCCAGGAAGTAGCGGATCACGCCGGGCCGCGTCAGCCCGCGGAACAGCGCGCCACCCCAGCCCGGGCCGCGCAGGGCCTTCAGCAGGCCCGGCACCGCACGGGTGCTGCCCGGCGCGCCGCGCCACACCCGCGTGCCCATGAAGCCGGTGGGGCTGACCAGGGCCAGGCTGCGGTAGTCGGCCGGCCGCTCCACCGCGGCGCGGGCCAGGAATTCGCAGCCCAGCGACAGCGCCAGCGCATCCACCGGCGTGCCGCCGCAGCGCTGGCGCAGCCAGGCGCTGGCCGCATGCAGTGCGTCGGTCATCAGGCGCGGGGTGTAGGCCACATCGGGCCGGTCGCTCAGGCCGTAGCCGGGCAGGTCGATCGACAGCACGGTGCGGCTGTGGCGGAAGTGCTCGTGCAGCGGCCGCACCTCGGCGGCCGAGGCGGCGGCATTGACGCTGTGCAGCAGCAGCAGCGGGGCACCTTGCCCGGCCACCAAGGCCACCACCCGGCCGAAGCCCGGCAGCTGCAGCACCACCGGGTCGCCCGACACCGGCGCCGGCAGGGGCGGGCTGGGGGCGGTGGCGGGCGGCATGGGGGTGGTCGTCGGTGGCACGAGGGCTGCCACAGTGTGCCACCCGCCCGGCATGCCGCCGGGCGCCGCCGTCAGAAGAACTCGATGCGGGCGCCCTGGTTGCCGGCCAGCGACAGCTCGGCCGGCGGGGGGCTGGTGCTGGCCCGTTCGGGCGCCGGCGTGGGCGCAGGCACGTCGCCGCGGCCGGTGCCCTGGGCATGCGCCACCCGCTGCGAGTGCATCACGTAGTTGTCGGTCCAGCGCGCCAGCAGTTCTTCCAGCAGGATCGGCGGCGGCGGTGCCTGGCCGTCGATCAGGCTGTAGATCTGCGCGAAGTGCTCCGACAGCGAGGCCAGCGCCGCATTGATCTGCTCCAGCAGCTGGCGGTTGATGTCCTGGAACTGCATCTCGGCCAGGATGTCCATGACATCGTGGTCGATGGTGGCCATGCCCTGGTCCATGTGCTGCGAGAGCTCGCCCAGGTAGGGCACCACGTCGCTCAGGGTGTCGCTCATCAGCTGGATGTGCTGGGCGATCTCGCCAAGCTGGCGGGCTGCGCTGGTGCCGTGTTGCGACTCGGCGCGGGCCATCTCGGCATCGATGGTGCCGGCAGCCTGGTGGATGCCCTCGCTGATCTGCCGGGCGGCCTCGGCCGTCTGCTGCGACAGCCGCCGCACCTCGGCCGCCACCACCTTGAAGCCGGCGCCTTCGGGGCCGGCGCGGGCCGCCTCGATCGAGGCGTTGATCGCCAGCAGATTGGTCTGGCGCGAGATGTCGGTGATCAGCGTGGCCAGCGGCGTCAGCTGGCGCACCCGCTCGGCCACCGCGCCCACGCGCTGCTGGTTCTCGGCCTGCACCGTTTCCAGCGCCTGCTGGTGCTCGGCCAGCGACGCCACGGCCTGGCCGTGCTGGCCGGCGCGGCTGAGTGAATCGGTGCTCAGCGCCTGCGAGCGGCCGACCGCGGCATGGATCTTGGTCTGCAGCGACTGGGCATGGTTGTGCACCCGGTGCACCCGGTCGATCATCGACATCACGGCCGACTCCGACGCCTGGATCGTGGCGTCCACCTGCTTGGTCAGCACGTTGAACGCCTGGCGCAGGGTGTGGATGTCCTGCACCACCACGGCGGTGTCGCGGTGGTTGCGGCCCAGCATCGGCCGGTGGAAGCGCTGCAGCCAGTTGCCCAGCACCACCCCGACGCCCACGCCGAAGACCGCCGACCAGGGAACCTCGTCCGCCCACAGGCTGTGGGCCAGCATTGCGCCGCCGAACAAGGCAAGCAAGCCCAGATCACGCAGCGAGGGGCGTGGCCAGGAAGCGGGTCGTGCCATGGTGTGTCCTCCCGGTATCAGGCGCCCGGCAGGACCTGCTTGATCACCTTCACCAGCTCCGCACCGCCCACCGGCTTGACCAGCCAGCCCGTCGCCCCGTTCTTCTTGGCATCGTCGCGCTTGCCCTGCTGGCTCTCGGTGGTGAGCGCCAGGATCGGCGTGAAGCGCAGCAGCTTGCGCGCCTCGCGGATCAGTCCGATGCCGTCGAGCTTGGGCATGTTGATGTCGGTGATGATCAGGTCGGGCTTGAGGCCGGCCTTCAACTTGGTCAGCGCCGCCTCGCCGTCGCTGGCGGTCTCCACCTTGTAGCCGCTGATCTCCAGCGTGCCCTTCAGGCTCATCAACATCGTGGCGGAGTCGTCGACCAGGAACACGCTTTTCATCAGGACACCTGTGTGGAGGGCTGGGATCCTGGCGCCGCCGCAGCGCCATTGCAGACCCGAATTGATAAAAATATCGGCGGTCTTGCGGAGAACTTGAGGAGGGTTTTGCAGCCGCTGTGCAGGCAGTCCGGTCGAGCGCTGGCGTTCAGAACAGCTCCACACGCGGTGCGGTGCTGGCCGCGGCCGCGGCCGCCCCACCGGCGACGCTGGCGTGGGTGATGCGCTGGCTGTCCATCACGTAGCGGCCGGCCTGTTCCTGCAGCTGCAGATGCAGCGGCTTGAGCGCCGGCAGCACCTCGCCGCCCTGCAGCAGCGTGGCCATGCCCTGCAGGTGCTCCTGCAGCGCGTCCAGCGCCTGCTGCACCGATTCCACCCGCTGGCGCATCACATCCTGGCCCTGCAGCTGCGACAGCGCGTCGCTCAGCCGCTCGGCGATGTCCTCGTGGCCGGCCTTGATGTCGGCGATCACCCGGCCCAGCTGCAGCTGCTCGATGCTCTCGGCAAAGCGCTTCTGCATCTCGGCGATGTCGGTCAGCACCTGGCGCATGTTGCTGCTGGTGGTGCTGACACCGCCCTGGTTGGTGGCGGCGGCCAGCTCGGCATCGATGCCGTCGGTGGCGGCGGTGATCTTGGCGGCGATCTCCACCGCCACCGCCGCGGTGCGGGTGGACAGCTGGCGGATCTCGGAGGCCACCACCGCGAAGCCGCGGCCGGACTCGCCGGCGCGGGCGGCTTCCACCGCGGCGTTGATCGACAGGAAGTTGGTCTGCCGTGCCACGGTGGCGATCACGTCGACCATGGGCGTGAGGTCCTTCACGCCCTGCAGCCGCTTGATGCGTTCCAGGTTGGCCTGCAGGTCGGCCTCCTGCTTCTCGACGAACATCGTCAGGATCGAGCCCAGCTGGGTGTCGACCATGACCTTGTCGCGCACCACCTGGGCCAGCGCGTCGCTGTTGCCCTCGGTGGTGCGGATGCGTTCCAGCTGGTCGGCCGACAAGCGGTGGATGGCGTTCATGCGCTCGATGGCCTGCAGCGTGCCGCCTTCGGACTCGTCCAGGGCGCCGCCCAGCTGCTGCTTCATCAGCGTGACATAGGGGCCCATGTCGCGCACCTCCTGCGCCGCGGCATCGCGCGGCAGCACGCGGTGGCGGGCGCCGGCCAGGCGGCCCCAGCCCCAGGCCAGCAGGCCGGCCAGCGCCAGCGTCAGCGCGGCCAGCGCGGCGGCGGCGGCGGCACCCGCCAGCCCCAGCGCCGGGCCCAGCCCGGCCGTGGCCAGCAGGCTGAGGGCGGCCACGCCGGCCAGCAAGGGGGCGCCCAGCGGGGGACGCGGCGCGGTCGGGAGTTCGGGAATCGGCATGCGCGGGTCTTCGGCCTGTGGCGGCGGTTCTTGAGTCAGGCCGTGGCCGCGGTCAGCTTGTCCACCAGCGCCACCAGCTCCCAGGGGCTGAAGGGCTTGACCAGGTAGGCGCGGGCGCCGGTCTGCAGGCCGGCCTGCACCGCATCGGCCGTGCCCAGGGCCGACAGCATGATCACCGGCGTCTGCTGCAGCGCAGCATCGCTGGCCAGGGTCTGGCTCACCGTCAGCCCGTCCATGCCCGGCATCATCACGTCCAGCAGGATCAGGTCGGGCTGCTGGCTGCGGGCCAGCTGCAGGCCTTCCGGGCCGTTGGCCGCCTCCAGGACGCGGAAGCCCTTGAACTCCAGCGTCATGCGGATCAGCCGGCGGATGTCGGCCTGGTCTTCGATGGTGAGCACGGTGCGGGTCATGGCAGGGCCTCGGCGGGCAGGGGGGTGGTGGATGGCGGGGCGGGGCGTGTACCGGCCGGGGACTGGTCGGCCGCCGGGCGGGCAGGCTGGACCAGCGCGGCCGCGGCGGGCAGCCACAGGCGGATGCAGGCGCCGCCGTCGTGCGCGTTGGTGGCGAGGATGATGCCGCCGTGGGCCGTCATGATCTTGCGGCAGATCGTCAGGCCCAGGCCGGTGCCGCCAGATCCGTCACGGGTGCGGCTGGATTGCACGAAGGCGTCGAAGATGGTCTCCAGCTCGTCCGGCGGAATGCCGGGGCCGTGGTCGCGCACCTCCAGCAGCACGCCTTCGCTGCCCAGGTCGTCGCCGGTGAGTTCGATGTCGCTGCCCTCGGGCGCGAAGCGCAGCGCATTGGCCAGCACATTGCGCAGCACCTGCTGCATGCGGAAGCCGTCCACCCGCGCCGGCAGCGGTGGCAGCGGATCGGGCAGGCGGAGCTGCACGCCGCGCTTGTCGCCCAGCGGGCCCAGCTCGCGCACCACGCCGGCGGCCAGGGCGAACAGGTCGCTGCGGTGCAGCGACAGCGCACCCGGGCTGCCGTCGATCTTGGACACGTCCAGCAGCGCGTTCACCAGCGTCAGCATGCGCTGGCCGCCGGCATGGATGTCGTCGAACATCGCGTCGAACGGCGCCTGACCCTGCGCAAAGGCCTTGCCCAGCTCGGAGAAGCCGATCACCGACTGCAGCGGCGTGCGCAGCTCGTGGCTGACGGTGTTGATGAACTCGCCCTTGGCCCGGTTGGCCCGCTCGGCCGCCTCGGTGGCGCGGGTGAGGTCGGTGATGTCGAAGCGGAAGCCCACCAGGTGCCCGTCGGGCATGCGGCGGTTGAGCAGGCGCATCACCCGGCCATCGCCCAGGTGCAGGGTGGTGGTGAGGTTGCCCTGGCGGTGCCTGGCCAGGCGCTCGGCCATCCAGTCGTCCAACGGCATGTCCAGCTTGCCGTACAGGCCCTGCTCCGCACCGTGGCGCAGGATGGTCTCGAACGGCGTGCCCGGCTTCAGCAGGTGCGCCGACACGCCGTGCACCTGGCGGTAGCGGTCGTTGCAGAACACCAGCCGGTCGGCCGGGTCGAACAGCACGAAGGCCTCGTCGATGGTTTCCATCGCGCCGCGCAGCAGGGCTTCGCTGCGGCGCATCTCGGTCTCGAGCTGGCGGCGCACGGTGATGTCCTGCAGCGCGCCGACGATGCGCACCAGGCCGTGGTCGCCGAACTCGCCCTCGGCCACCAGCTGCACCCAGATGCGCTTGCCGCCGAAGGTGATGACCGGCAGCTGCACGTCCCAGCCGGTGCCGGCGCGCTCCAGCCCCTCGGCCAGCAGCTGCTGCACCTGGCTGCGCGCCTCGGGCGCCACCAGGGCGATGCAGTCGGCGGCACTGGGATGGTGGCCGGGCGCCGCCTCCAGGATGTGGCAGGCCTGCTCGGTCCACTGCAGCAGGCCGGTGTCCAGGTCCAGCTCCCAGCCGCCAACGCCGGCGATGCGGCCGGTGTTGTGCAGGAAGGCCTGGCTCACCCGCAGTGCCTGCTCGGTCTGGCGGCGCTCGGTCACGTCGCTGTTGATGCCGATGAAGCCCACATGCCGGCCGCCGGCATCACGCAGCAGCTGGATGTCGAGGTTGATCCAGTACAGCCGGCCGCTCTTGCTGCGGTTGAGGATGTCGCCGCGGAAGGGCTGGCCGGTGGCCAATGCCTGGCGGATGCGCAGCCGGGTGGTGCGGTCGCTGGCCTCGCACTGCAGCATGGCGCCGGGCGTCTTGCCCATGAGTTCGGCCCTGCTGTAGCCGGTGATGGTCTCGCAGGCGTTGTTCACCCAGGTGATGCGGCCCTGCAGGTCCGTGACCAGCACGGTGTTGGTGGTGCTGTGCGCCACCAGGGCCAGCAGCTCCAGGTCGGCCGACATGCCTTGCGCGGCGGCCTCGGCCCGCCGCCGGCTGGTGATCTGCCAGTGCAGCAGCAGCGCCAGCAGGGTGCTGGCCAGCAGGCCGCACAGGAAGAACAGCGCCGGCCAGGCACCACGCACCGTGGCCTCCAGCACCGAGCTGCCCTGGTGGAACAGCCACAGCGTCAGCACGTCCAGCGCCAGGCCGCCGCCGAACACCAGCCACGGCAGGCGGTGCAGGTGGCGGTCGATCCAGGCGCGCATGGCGGCGGGCGGCGGCCGGCCTCAGGCCGGCGCCTGGCTGGCGTGCAGGTCGCCCGACTGCTGCAGCGCCGCCGCCAGCCAGGGATCGGCCGGCGGCGCGCTGATGCGCGGGTTCAGCGCCAGCAGCACCTGCAGCACGGCGCTGTGCACCTGCTCGCACTTGCCCAGGTGCACCGCGGGCGCGTTCTGGTTGCGCAGCCACTGGCCCAGCGCCTCGGCATCGTCCACGCCCACATGGCCTTCCAGGGCGGCGTGCTTCTTCAGGTAGCGGATGGTCATGCCAGCTCCTTCGGGTTGAGGATCATCAGCACGCTGCCGTCGCCCATCAGGGCGGTGCCCGCAAAGCCGGTGAGGCCGGCCAGCACGCCTTCCAGCGGCTTGAGGATGATGTCGCTGGTGCCGTGGAAGTCGTCCACCAGCAGGCCCAGGGTCTCGTGGCCCAGGCGCACCACCAGCACCGCATGCTCGCCATCGCCGTTGCGCAGGGCGGCCTCGTCCAGGGCCAGCAGGGCGTTGAGCGGGCGCAGCGGCACGATGCGCCCGCGCAGCACCGTGGTCATGGCGCTCTTGAAGTGGTGGATGTCGTCGGCATGCACCCGCACGGTTTCCACGATCAGGTCCATCGGCACGCCGAAGCGGCGGCCGGCGGTCTCGATCATCATCACGTTGGTCACCGCCATCGACAGCGGCAGCGCCAGCCGGATGGTGGTGCCCTGGCCGCGCACGCTGGACAGCTCCACCGTGCCGTTGATGCGTTCCACTGCCGAGCGCACCACGTCCATGCCCACGCCGCGGCCCGACAGGTCGCTGATGGACTCGGCCGTGCTGAAGCCCGGCAGGAAGACCAGCTGCACCGCCTCGTGGTCGGTCAGCGTGCCGGCGCGGTCGGCGGCGATCAGGCCGCGTTCCACCGCCTTGGCGCGCACCCGCTCGGTGTCGACACCGGCGCCGTCGTCGCTGATGTCCAGCAGCACGCGGTCGGCCTCCTGGCGGGCCGACACCCGCAGCGTGCCCTGGGCCGGCTTGCCGGCGGCCTGCCGCACGGCGGGCAGCTCGATGCCGTGGTCCAGGCTGTTGCGCAGGATGTGGATCAGCGGGTCCGCCAGGCTCTCGATGACGTTCTTGTCGGCCTCGGTGTCCTCGCCCTCGATGACCAGCTGCACGTCCTTGCCCAGCTTCTTGCTGATGTCGCGCACCAGCCGGCCGAAGCGCTGGAAGATGGTGCCCACCGGCAGCATGCGCACCTGCATGATGGCGTGCTGCATGTCCTCGGCGATGCGGTTGATCACGCTGTACTGCGTCTTGATCTCTCGGGCCAGCTCGCGCTGCTTGAACACATCCTCGGCGCGCTGGGCCAGGTAGGGCAGGGCGTTCTTGGCCACCACCATCTCGCCGATCAGGTCCATCAGCCGGTCGATCTTGTCCTGGCCGACCTTGAGCACCTTGTGGCCGCCGGCATTGCCGCCGCCGTCGTCGGGTGGCGTGGCGCCGCGCTTGAAGTCGGTCACCGTGGCGGGCGTGCCGGTGGTGTCGCCGGCGCCGTCGCCGTCGGCCTGGCCTGCAGCGCTGGCGGCATCGGCCAGCTGCGCGATGTCGGCGCCGGTGGCGTCGGACGGCCGGTGCTGCAGCGCCCAGGTGGCCAGCGCCTGGGCGCCGGGCGGCAGGCTCTCCAGCGTCGGGTGCAGGGCCCGGTACAGCGCCTCGTCGCCCCAGCACTGCAGCAGGTTGGCCAGCACGCGCCGCGTGGCGGCCACGGTGCCGGCGGCAATGCCGGGGCGGGCCAGCAGCGCACGCTGCTCGTCCCAGGCCAGCGCGATGCGGCCGCGCAGGTAGGCCAGCTCGGCGCCCACCACCGCGGGTGCCTCGGCCGGCATGCGCAGGCTGTGCCACTGCAGCTGCTCGGGCACGTAGCGGAAGTGCGCCTCCAGCTCGGCGCGCGGTGCGTCGCTGACGATCAGCAGGTCCAGGTTGCAGCGGTAGCAGTCGAAGGCCTCCGCCGTGGCCCAGGGTGCGGCCGGGCGCACCGCCAGGTGGCGCAGCCCGGGGGTGCTGCGCGCCAGGTGCCAGGGGTCTTCGCCCTTGAAGAAGCATTCCGCCTCGGGCTGGTAGCGCAGCGCGGTGCTGCCAGGCAGCTGCAGGGCCGGCGGCAGATCGGCAGCCCAGTCCGGCAGCGGCGGTGCCACCACGGCGGCCGGTGCCGGTGCCGCCGCGACCACGGCGGCCGCTGCCGGGCCGGCCAGGTGCTGGCGCAGGGCGGCGGCCAGGGTCTGGGCGCGCGGCGCGGCGCCGGCCGGCAGGGCGCCGTCCTGCGCGATCGTGTCGATCAGCTCGGAGGTGTAGTCCATCGCCTCCAGCAGGGCATCGGCGATGGCGCCGCTGTAGGCCAGGCTGCCGTTGCGCACCCGGTCCAGCAGGTCTTCACCGGCATGCACCACGGTTTCCAGCGGCTTGAAGTCGAACAGCCCGCAGTTGCCCTTGAGGGTGTGCACCTGGCGGAACAGGTCGTTCAGCAGCTCGGCATCACCGGGGCTGCGCTCCACCTCCAGCAGGCGCTGGCCGATGGTTTCCAGACCCTCGCGGGCCTCCTGGATGAACTGGTCCAGCAGTTCGGAGGTGTTCATGCGGACGCTCCTGCAACGAGTTTGCCGGCCGCGCGCAGCGACGCGGCGGCATCGCCCAGCATCAGCGCGGCGGTCAGCATCAGTTCGGCCGGCTTGGCCGGCTTGACCAGGTAGCCATTCGCGCCGGCATCGCGGGCCGCGGTGGCATCCTGCATCTGCGATTCGGTGGACACCATCAGCACCGGGGCCGGCGGCGTGCCGCCCAGGCGGCGCAGCTCGCGCACGAAGGTGTAGCCGTCCATCTTGGGCATGTTGATGTCGACCACGTACAGGTCGAAGGCCTGTCCCGGCGGGCGGCTCATCACCTTCTCCAGCGCCTCCAGGCCGTTGACCGCCTCGTCGACCTGCCAGCCGGCGTCGCTGAGCATCTTGCGGTGGTACATGCGCACGGTGGCGGCATCGTCGATGACCAGGACATGGTGGGTCATGCGCGATCTCCCTTGATCGGTTTCTGGTGCACCATGGCGTCGGCAAAGCGGCGCGGCTGGAACAGCGGTGTGATGCGGCTCATCGATTCCGAATGGCCCAGGCAGATGAAGCCGCCCGGGCTCATCGCGTCGTACATGGCCTCGGCGGCCACCCGGCGCGACAGGTCGTCGAAATAGATCAGCAGGTTGCGGCAGAAGATGATGTCGATGTCGCGGAAGGCGCGGGTGTCGCTCGCATCGGTCAGGTTGACGCGGCTGAAGTCCACCGCCGCCACCAGATCCCGCGAGATCACGAACTCGTTCGCATTGCGCTGCTTGAAGTAGCGCGCCAGGTACTCGGGCGGCAGCTGCCCCACCGAGCGCGCCGAGTACACGCCGCGCTGCGCCGACTCGAGCACCGTGGTGTCGATGTCCGACGACAGGATCTCCACCTCGTACTGGTCGATCAGCGGCCAGCGTTCGAGCAGGTAGATGGCGATGGAGTAGGGCTCCTCGCCGGTGGACGACGGGATCGACCAGATGCGGATGCGCCCGCCCGGGCGCTTGCGCTTGACGATCTCGTTCAGCATGTCCTTGACCATGCAGTCGAACTGGTAGGCCTCGCGGAAGAAGTAGGTCTCGTTGACCGTCATCGCGTTGACCAGCTGCTGCAGCTCCGTGCCCTTGGTCTCGAAGCGCAGGGCGATGAAGTAGCTGCGGAAGTCGTCCGCGCCGGTGGCCTCGATGCGTTCGATCAGCCGCTTGTCGACGAAGTAGCGCTTGCCCTCGTCGAAGTGGATGCCGGTCTTGCGGTAGAAGAAGTCGCGGAACTTCAGGAAGTCCGCGTCGGTGATCTCCTGCCGCCGGTTCAGTGCGGTGGCCTTCATGGCACGCTCCCCCCGTGGCAGGCAGGCGGCAGGCGCCGTGCTGGTGTGTTGTTCATGCGGCCTCGATCCGTTCGACGGCCATGTCCACCGCAAAGCCGATGAAGTCATCCCCGGCGAACCGGGCCCGTGCTGCGCGCAGGGCGTCGCCATGCTCAGGGCTGCCCACCTCGGCCAGCACCTCCACCGCGGCGGCCACCACGTTCACCTCGGGGTCCCGGGCCAGCACCTGCAGCAGCCAGGGCAGCACCTGCGGATGGCGCAGTTCACCCAGCAGGTTGACGGTGAAGATGCGCACGTCCACATCGGCGTCGCGCAGCAGGCCGGCGATGCGCGGCCCGGCGGCCTGCGGCATGCCGGCCAGGGCCTCGATGGCGCCGTTGCGCAGCTGGGCGTCCTCGCTGCGCAGCAGCGGCAGCAGGGCACCGGCCGCGGCCTCGCTGGCCTGGCTGGTCAGGCTGGTGAGCATGGACTCGCGCACCGACGCGTCGGTCTCCGTCAGCAGCTGCTCGCCCAGCGCGCTGGCGGCCTGCGGGTGGGCGGCCAGATCCCGTGCGGCCCAGCGGCGCTGCTCCACATCCCCGCTGCGCAGCTGACCCAGCAGGCCGGCCAGGTCGCGCGGGTGTTCGCGTTCCACCACTTCGCGCAGAGCGTCGTGGCTGTTGGTCTTTCGCAGTCCCATGGCGTGTGTCCTTGTTCAGGTCTTCTTGTGGATCCAGTGGCACAGCTGGCGTGTCACGTCGGTGCAGGGCAGCACCAGGCTGGCGCCGCCGAGCTCGATCAGCTCCTGCGGCATGCCGAAGACCACCGCCGTGTCCTTCGATTCGGCGATGGTGCGGCCGCCCCTGGCCTTGAGCTGGGCCATGGCGCGGGCACCGTCGTTGCCCATGCCGGTGAGCAGCACGCCCACGATGCGCTCGGGCGGCAGCAGCTTCATGGCGCTGTCGACGAGCACGTCCACGCTGGGGTGCCAGGGGTGACCGGGCGTCTCGGGCCGTGGCTGCACCGCGATGCGGCCCAGCCGTTCCACCACCACCATGTCGGTGCCGCCCTTGCCGATGTAGGCATGGCCCGGCTCCAGCGGCAGCGTGGTGTTGCACTCGCGCACCGCGATGCGGCTGAGCTTGTCCATGCGCTTGGCGAAGGTGTCGGTGAAGTTGCTGGGCATGTGCTGGGCCACCAGCACCGGCCACGGAAAATCTGCCGGCAGCGTGGGCAGGATGTCTTCCAGCGTGCGCGGCCCGCCGGTGGACACGCCGATGATCACCAGGCCATCCAGCTTGGCCAGGGCCGCGCTCGCGCGCGGTGCCGTGCTGGCCGGTGCGGCCGCCGGCGCCGGCGCGGCAGCCGGTGGCCTGGGCGCGCCGCGGCCCAGGGCCATGCGCGCCGGCGCCTCGGCCGCCCGGGTGGTGGCGCTGGACGCCGGCCGCATGCGGGCCCGCGACGCGGCCTTCACCTTCTGGATCAGCTGGTCGGCGATGTCCTCCACCGACAGCGAGATGGTGCCGCCGGGCTTGGCGATGAAGTCCACCGCGCCCAGGGCCAGCGCCTCGAAGGTGGCCTGCGCCCCCTTCTCGGTCAGCGACGACACCATCACCACCGGCGTGGGCCTTGCCTGCATCATCAGCGAGAGGGCGGTCAGGCCGTCCATCTCGGGCATGTTGATGTCCAGCGTCACCACGTCGGGCTGCCATTCGGTGAGCTGCTGCACGCCCTCCACGCCGTTGCGGGCCGAGGCCACCTGGAAGCCGGCGTCGGTCAGCAAGCCGGACAACAGGCGGCGCATCAGCGCCGAATCGTCCACCACCAGCACCTTGGTCACCGTGCGTCTCCTGCCATGCGGTGCGTGGGCGTCAGGCCGCCTGGGCCCAGGGCGCTGCGGCGCCGTCGTCGGGCTGCAGGCCGTCGATGCCGGCCATGGCCTTGGACTCGCGCGCACCCAGCAGCTGGCTGGGTTCGATCAGCATCACCAGACGCTTGTCGCCGTCGAGCTTGGCCACCTGGGTGATCAGGCCGGCCTGCTCGTCGCCCAGCTCGGGCGCCCGCTCGATCTGGCTGCGACCGATGCGCAGCACCTCGGCCACCGAATCGACGATGAAGCCGGTGCGCAGCCCGTTGAGCATGTAGACCATGATGCGCTGGCGGTCGTTGCGGGCGATGGACGCCATGCCGAAGCGGGTGCGCTGGTCGATCACCGGCAGCACCGTGCCACGCAGGTTGATCACGCCTTCGACGAAGCGCGGCGTCTTGGGCACGCGGGTCAGCACCTCGGGCACGCGCACGATCTCCTGCACGCTCATGATGGGCACGCCGAACTCCTCGGCGCCGAGGCGGAAGATCACCACCTGGGCGTCGTCGTCGGTGGCGGTGGCGGTGCTGGCAGCGCGCGACATGTCGGTCTCCTCGTGGTCGGTGGAAGCGTCGCCAGGCGTGGCGGCGCTGTCGGTGGCGTTCAGGGCCTCGCGGATGGCCGGCACGCCCAGCAGCTTGTCGGCGGCGATGATCGACACCAGGCGCTTGCCGCCGTCCAGGCGGCAGATCGACTCGAACTCGCCGAGCTGGCTGTCACGCGAGAGCACGCCGGGCATGGCATCGGCCTGGCTGCGCGGCACGCTCAGCACTTCCTTGACGGTGTCGGTCACCAGGCCCACCTGGGCGCCGCCGGGCAGGGCCACCACCACGATGCGGTGCTGCTCGTCGCTGTCCACCGCGGCAAGGCCGAACAGGCTGCGCAGGCTCACCAGCGGCAGCAGGCGCTGGCGCAACGAGATCAGGCCCAGCACATGGTGCGGCGTGTTGGGCACGGCGGTGACGGCCTCCGGCACCTGCACGATCTCCTGCACATTGGCGATGTCGATGGCGTATTCCTGCCCCTGCACGGTGAAGCTCACCAGGCGCAGTTCATCGGCGCTGGCCACGCGGCTGGCTTCGTCGTGGCTGCCACCCTCGCCGGCCAGCTGCGACACCGCGCCCACGCCCTTGACCTGGCTGAACTGGTCGGCCACCAGGCGCTCGAAGTCCAGCACCAGCATCAGCTGGCGCTGGCCGTCGGCGCCGGCGCGGTTGATCACGCCGGTCAGGTAGTCGGCCTGCACGATGGTCTGGATGGCGGTGGCCGGCTCGATCTCGCCAGGTTCCACGCTGACCACGCTGGCCACGCGGTCCACCACGAAGCCCAGCGGCTGGCCCAGGTTGATCACCAGGGCGCGGGTGGCGTCGTCATGGGCGCGCTCGTCGGTGTTGAACAGCCGGCGCAGGTTGACGATGGGCAGCACCCGGCCGCGCAGGTTGGACAGCCCGTCCAGCGCGGCTGGCGCCAGCGGCAGGCGGGCCACGTCCGGCACGCGGATGATCTCCTGCACCGGTGCCATCGGCACGGCGAACATCTCGCCGGCCACGTTGAAGGTGACGAACTGGCGGTCCGTCACCGCCGCGCCGGTCTCGGCCGCGGCGTCTTGGTCAGGCGCACCCATGGCACACCTCCTTCTGAAGATGGGAAGGTCGGGGCGGGGCGGCTCAGTTGCTCTGCAGCTCGTCGGCCAGCGACGAGATCTCCTCGATCGCGGCGCTCAGCTCCTCGGCGCCCTGGCTCTGCTGCTTGGCAGCGCTGGCGGCCTGTTCGGCGGCCTTCTCGGCTTCCTGCGCGGCCGAGGACACCTGGTCCACGGCGATCTTCACCTGGCTCAGCGCGGTGACGATCTCCTGCGAGGCGCTCACCGCCTCGGCATTGCCCTTCTCCACCGACACCACGTCGGCTTCCATCGACTCCAGGTTCACCGTGATGGACTTGGTCTTCTCCACCTCGGTCAGGCTGGCGGCCATGATCTCGGCCAGGTCGCGGCCCACGGTGCCGATCTGGTCCTGGATGCTCTTGACCAGGTCCTTGATGCGGTCGGCGTTCTCGGCCGAATCGTGCGCCAGGTTGCGGATGTCGGTGGCCACGACCACGAAGCCCTTGCCGTACTCGCCGGCGCGCGCAGCCTCGATGCTGCCGTTGACGGCCAGCATGTTGGTCTGGATGCTGACCTGGGTGATGGCGTCGACGATCTTGTCGATCTTGCGGCTCACCAGCTCCAGGTCCTTGATCTGCTGCATGCTGGTGCGGGTGCTGTCCACGCCGCTGGCGATGCTGGCCACCAGGCCGTTGATGTGGGTCTTGTTCTCGCCCAGCAGCTTGCGGATGGCGGAGGCCCGCTCGCGTGCCTGGCCGGCACGCTCCTCGGCCAGCTGCGCGCCCTTCTCGATCTGGGTGATGGCGGCAGCCGATTCGGTGGTGGCGGCGGCCTGGGTCTGGGCGCCCTGGCGCACCTGGTCCAGCGCCACCAGGATCTGCGCGGCCGAGCGGTTGATCTCCTGCACCGCGCTGCTCAGCTCCTCGGCGGCCGAGGCCACCTCCTCGGCGCTCTTGGCGATGTCGGTGCTGTTCTTCAGGTCGTCGGCGATCTCCGACAGGT
Source organism: Pseudaquabacterium pictum (assembly GCF_005403045.1). Classification (GTDB taxonomy): domain Bacteria; phylum Pseudomonadota; class Gammaproteobacteria; order Burkholderiales; family Burkholderiaceae_C; genus Pseudaquabacterium; species Pseudaquabacterium pictum. Next base: position 279,832 of record NZ_BJCL01000002.1, on the reverse strand, counting down.
TGCTGGCGGTCTGCTCGCACTCGCTCAGCGCGGCGCTCTGCTCTTCCACCGTCTTGGCGGTTTCCTCGCAGGCGCTGCTCTGCTCGGCGGCGGCCGAGGCGATCTGCTCGGCGCCCTTCAGCGCCTGGGCCGAGGCCACGTTGCTCTGGGCGGCGGCCGAGGCGATCTCGGTGGCGCCGGCCACGATGTCGGCGGCGTCGGCCCGGATCTGCTCGAGCTGCTGCACGATCAGCGCGCTCTTCTCCACTTCGGCCTCGATCACCTCGGCCGAGGTGTTGATGCCGCCGGCGATGACCTTCACCTCGCCCTGGATCTGGCCGACCAGGTCCTGGATCTGCTTGGCGCTCTTCTCGCTGGTCTCGGCCAGGGTGCGCACCTCGTCGGCCACCACCGCGAAGCCCTTGCCATGCTGGCCGGCGCGGGCGGCCTCGATCGCGGCGTTCAGCGCCAGCAGGTTGGTCTGGTCGGCGATGCGGGCGACGGCCTTGACGATGTCGCCGATGTTGGCGGCCTGGCGCTCCAGCTCGCCCACCATCTTGACCGATTCACCCTGGCGCTTGGCCGCCACGTTCAGCGCGCCCACTGTGGCCTGCACTTCGGTGTTGATGCGGCCGACCAGGGTCTGCATGCCCTCGGCCTTGCCCTGGGCATTGTTGGCGGAGGCGAGCTGGCGGGTGATGGCGCCGCTGACCTGGGTGATGGCGGCCAGCGATTCCTGCGCCGCGCCCGAGGCTTCCTCGGCGCCGCTGGCGATCTGGTCGGCGGCGCGCTTGAGTTCCTCGCTGGCCGAGGCAGCCTCGTTGATGCCGGCCGACAGCTGGCTGGACGCGCTGGCTACCCGCTCGGCGGCCTGCTGCTGCTTGGCCAGCGTGCGGGCCCGCTTGCGGTTGGCCTCGGCATCGCGGGCCATGGTCTTGGTCAGGCCCTTGGCCATGACGGGGGCAGGGGCGGCATCGGCAGCCGGGCTGCGGTTCTTCATCACCAGGGACATCGCGTTTTCCTCTTGGGGTGGCGGCTTGTGCATGCCGCATCGATCCGGTGCGTCCGGAAGGCCGTCTCTCGGGGATGGATCGGGGTGGCCAGCGCTGACCGGCTGGAGTCCGGCCGGTGGGTGGGTGGTGGGGTCAACGAGAGCACGGTCATTGGAGGGCTCGACCTCCGGTCTCAATCGATCAAAGTGACGCGAAGCCGGCCGGCAATTCCGGTCGTTCCGCAGTGGTTGCGGGAACTGTTGTCGGGAGTTATGGACAGCGTGCGACAGGATCTCTCGCGACGTTGACCGCCGCTGCCCAGTCGCGTTGCGGACGCCCCCGTGGGGCCGCAAGATGTCGCCTCACATGCACCGCGCAACCTGCGCGGCACGCTCACCCGGATGACCGACAAGGCACCCCATGGACCGCTGCGCGATCACCCCCCATGCCCAAGGCCTTCCGCCGGGCACGCCGCTGCCGCTGCGCACCGCCATGCCGGCGCCGCTGCCCCAGCCGCGGGGGCGCGTGCTGTACGTGGACGACGAGGAGCTGAACCGGCTGCTGATGCTGGCGCTGCTGGAGCTGCGGCCTGGCCTGGCGCTGGATCTGGCGGTCGACGGCGCCAGCGGCCTGGCCGCTGCGCGCGCCGCGCCGCCCGACCTCCTGCTGCTGGACATGCGGCTGCCCGACATGAGCGGCCTGCAGCTGCTGCAGGCGCTGCGGGCCGACCCGCAGCTGGCGGGCGTGCCCTGCGTGGCGGTGTCGGCCAATGCCATGCCCGACGACATCGCCGAGGCATTGCGCGGCGGCTTCGACGCCTACATCACCAAGCCGATCGCCAGCGCCCGGCTGTTCGGCGAGATCGATCGCTTCCTGGCGCCGGCGCCAGCCTGACCGCTCAGGGCGCGTCCAGCGCCGGCAGCAATGCCTGCCAGCGCCCCAGGCTGCCGGCCAGCCGGGCCTGCCGCCGGGTTGCGGCGCCTGCACCTCGGTGTAGAGCACCTGGCCGGCCAGCGGCGCCAGCCAGTCCAGCGCGCCGGCAGCGTCGCCATCGGCCAGGGCCAGCTCGGCCAGGCGCTGGCGGGCGGCGGCGCGGTCGGGCGGGATGCGCAGCGCCGCCACACCGCCCACGGCCGCCAGGTGGGCGCGGGCGTCGTCGCGCCGGCCCTGCTGCAGCGCATGGCCGGCCAGTTCCAGCGCCACCTTGGCGCCGAAGTAGCCCAGGCCGTCCAGCCGGCGGCCGGCCATCGCCTCCAGCAGGCGCTGCACGCCGGCCTGGTCGCCCAACGCGCTGCGCAGGCCCAGGGTCATCAGCAGGCAGTCGGCCAGGTTGAGGGTCTCGTCCAGCGCGATGGCGCGGTCCAGCGCCTCGTCGGCCAGATCGAGCGCGGTGCCCAGTTCGCCCAGCTGGGCATGGGCCTGCACCAGGATGCCCAGGCAGAACACCGGCATGGCCGGCATGGTGAAGTGCGGTGCCAGCGCCTGCGCCTCGCGGATCACCCGGATCGCCCGCGCCGGACCGCCGTGGTTGATGCGGTTGTTGGCCAGGTTGTTGGCCACCACCCGCTGCAGGTCGACCATGCGCAGCGTCGCGGCCTGGGCGAAGGCGTCCTCCAGCGCGGCCCAGGCGACTGAGCACCTGGCTCTGCACCCGCAGGGCCTGGGCGCGGTCCACCGTGCCCAGCGCCGGGTGGGCCAGGCAGGCCTGGATGCGGGCCAGCGCGTCGTCGTTGCGCTGGCTGTGCGCCAGGATCTCGGCCGCATGCACCTCGGCGTCCAGCGCCAGGGCCTCGGCGCCGGCGCCGGCGCCGGTACGGGCCGCATCGCGGGCGGCGTCCAGCGCTTGCACCGCGGCCAGCAGGTCGGGCTGGTCGCCCCGGTGGCCCAGGATCTGCCAGCGCTGGCCCAGGATGCGCACCCGCTGCGCCAGCGTGGGCTGGTCGTCCAGCGCCGCCTGCCAGTGGGCCTGGGCGTCGGCGTCGGCATACAGCGCCAGCGCCGCTTCGGCCGCGGCCAGGCGGTGGGCCACGGCGCGGGCCGGCTCGCCGCCGGCTTCCCAGTGGCGTGCGATGTCGGCGCTGTCCTGGCCGGCCGCCTCCAGCACCCGGCGTACCGCCTCGGGCTGGCGCTGCACCCGGGCGATCACAGCGTTGCGCACGCTGTCGGGCACCGGCAGTTCGGCATCGTCCTGCGTGGCATCGTCGAACGGCGTCTGCCAGGCGCCATCCGGCCCCAGGCGCAGCAGGCCCGGGCCGCGCCACTGGCGCAGCGTCTCGCCCAGGAAGAACGGGTTGCCGCCGGTGGCGCGTTCCAGCCGCTGGGCGAAGCGGCGCGGGTCGCCGGCGCCCGACAGCCGATTGACCAGTGCAGAGACGCCGTCGCCATCCAGCGGCGCCAGGCGCAGCACGCAGGCGCCGGCGGCCTGCTGCAGCGCCTGCTGCCGGGCTGCGGCCTCGGCCGACGGCCATTCGGGCCGCTGCACCCAGATCTCACCGACCGGCCAGGCTGTGCCGCCGGCCTGCGCGGCGGGCGGCGCGGCCACCGCCGTGCTGGCCACGCCCAGGCCGGCGCGGATGCGTGCGGCCAGTTGCTCGGTCTCGGCGCCGGGTGCCAGGCCCAACTCGCGCACCAGGGCGTCGCGGCAGCGCACGTGCTGGGTCAGTGCGGCGCTGCGGTCGCCCGCGGCGGCGTGCAGGCGCATGGCCTGCGGTGCAATTGTTCCTGCAGCGGGTCGTCGGCCAGCAGCTGCTGCACCGTGTCCAGCGCCCGCGGCAGGTTGCCGGCCGCTTCGGCCGCTGCGGCCTCGGCCGCCAGCAGCTGGCGCCGGCGGCCGGCCAGGCGCTGGCGTTGATGGGCCAGCCAGTCGTCGAAGGCCTCGGTGGCGCCAGTCTGCAGGCCATCGGCCAGCGGGCCCCGCCACAGGGCCAGCGCCTCGGCGGCCCGGCCGCCATCGGCCAGCGCGGCAAACGCCAGCGCGTCGCACTGCACGGCCGGCGAAAGAGCCAGCACCTCGCCCTGGCTGCGCAGCGCATCGCCGGCGCCGGCATCGCGCAGGCGGGCCAGCTCACGGCGCAGGTTGCGGCGGCTGGCGCTGTCGTCGGCCAGCGGCCACAGCCAGCTGGCCAGGCGTGCCCGGTGGCCAGGGCCGCCCAGCGCCAGCAGCAGCAGCAGGGCCTGCGCCTTGTGCATGGGCAACGGCAGGAGCTGGTCGTCCTGCAGCAGGCTGACCGGCCCCAGCAGGCGGAGCGACAACATGCGGCGATGATGCCAGCGCGGCGCGCCGGCGATCCGGCCGCGGGCCCCGGTGCTGCCGTCAGGCTGGCACGGAGGGCAGGCCCGACAGCGCCATCGCCAGCTCTTCCTCGCTGTAGCTCTGGTCGCTGAGCTTGCCGGCGAAGTAGTTGCTGTAGGCCGCCATGTCGAAGTGGCCGTGGCCGCAGAGGTTGAACAGGATGGTCTCGCTGCGGCCCTCGGCCTTGCAGCGCAGTGCCTCGACGATGGCGCCCTTGACCGCGTGGTTGGCCTCGGGCGCCGGCACGATGCCCTCGCTGCGGGCGAACAGCACGCCGGCCTCGAAGCAGGCCACCTGGTGGTAGGCGGTGGCTTCCAGCAGGCCCAGCTCTTTCAGGTGGCTGACCATCGGCGCCATGCCGTGGTAGCGCAGCCCGCCGGCATGGAAGCCCGGCGGCGTGAAGGTGGAGCCCAGCGTGTGCATCTTGGTCAGCGGCGTCATGTGGCCGGTGTCGCCGAAGTCGTACGCGTACTTGCCGCGGGTCAGGCTGGGGCAGGCGGCCGGCTCCACCGCCACGATGCGGCGCTTCTTGCCGCCGCGCAGCTGCTGGCCGATGAACGGGAAGGCGATGCCGGCGAAGTTGCTGCCGCCGCCGGTGCAGCCGACGATCACGTCGGGGTCGTCGCCGGCCATCTCCAGCTGCAGCATGGCCTCCTGGCCGATGATGGTCTGGTGCAGCAGCACATGGTTCAGCACCGAGCCCAGCGCGTACTTGGTGTCGTCGTTCTGGGCGGCGATCTCCACCGCCTCGCTGATCGCGATGCCCAGGCTGCCGGGGTGGTCGGCCCGCTGGGCCAGCACGGCGCGGCCATACGCCGTCTCGTTGCTGGGGCTGGCGACGCAGCGGGCACCGTAGGTCTCCATCAGCGCGCGGCGGTAGGGTTTCTGGTCGTAGCTGACGCGCACCTGGAACACCGTCACATCCAGCCCGAACAGGCTGCCGGCGAAGCTGAGCGACGAGCCCCACTGGCCGGCGCCGGTTTCGGTGGTGAGCTTCTTCACGCCGGCCTGGGCATTGAACCAGGCCTGCGGCACGGCGGTGTTGGGCTTGTGGCTGCCGGCGGGCGAGACGCCCTCGTACTTGTAGTAGATCTTGGCCGGCGTGCCCAGCGCCTTCTCCAGCCGGTGGGCGCGGAACAGCGGCGCCGGCCGCCACAGCTTGAACACCTCGCGCACCGGCTCGGGGATCTCGATCTCGCGCTCGGTCGACACCTCCTGCAGGATCAGCTCCATCGGGAACAGCGGCGCCAGATCGGCCGGGCCGATGGGCTGCAAGGTGCCGGGATGCAGCACCGCCGGCGGCGGGCTGGGCAGGTCGGCGGCGATGTTGTACCAGTGCTTGGGCATGCGGCTGGCGTCGAGCAGGTACTGGGTGGTGGCCATCGGGAGCAATCCTCGTCGTGTGGGGTGGAGCTGGGCTGCATGCTAGGCAGGGCCGGACGGCGCGCCCAGCCGGACTTGCCCGCAGGGCCGGAAGCCCCGTTCAGGTGCAGACAGGGTGGCTGAGCGTGACGGTGTTGACACGCGCAGCCGTCCGGCGCGGTCAAGCCTGGCCGTCGGCTGGCCGATACAGCAGCACAGGTGGCCCGCCGTCGCGGGCCCGCGCGTCGGTGCCAGTCGCCAACCCGTCTTCCATCGATCTTGCAGTGGGGAGTGCGTCAACGTGAGTGATCTGTCTGATGGCCCGGATGCTCTCGACGAGCTGGATGCGCTGGTGCGGCGCCTGGGCGCCACCCTGGCCGAACTGGGCTGGGATGTGGCCCTGCACCAGCTGGCCGACGAGTTGCCGGACGCCCGCGACCGCCTGGCCTACGTCGGCCGGATGACCGAGGACGCCGCCATGAAGGTGCTGAACATGGTGGACGCCACGCAGCCGGTCTGCCAGGCGGCCGCCACCGAGGCGCTGGCCCTGGCCGACCGTCTGGAGGGCGTCGGCACCCATGCCGAGCTGGGCGTGGGCGAGGCCCGCGCCGCACTGGCCGAGGCCACCGCTGCGCTGCGCCACCAGGCCAGCCTGCAGAAGGCGCACAACGCCGTGCTCACCGACATCATGATGGCGCAGGACTTCCAGGACCTGTCGGGCCAGGTGATCAAGAAGGTGGTCAACATCATCGGCCATGCCGAGCAGCAACTGCAGCAGATGCTGGCGCAGAGCGAAGGCAAGGTGGCGGTGGTGGCCCAGCGCGAGAAGTCGCAGCTGGCCGGCCCGCAGGTGCCTGACAAGGCCGTGGCGCAGGAAGACGTGGACGACTTGCTGGCTTCGCTGGGCTTCTGAGCCCGCGGCGGCCGTCAGACCTGCGGCAGCCAGCGCCGCAGCGCGTTGGCCAGCGACAGGATGTCGATCGGCTTGGTGACGAAGTCGTTCATGCCGGCGGCCATGCAGTCCAGCCGGCTCTGGTCGCTGCTGTTGGCGGTGACGGCGATCACCGGCAGCGTGCCCAGCCCGGGCAGCGTGCGCAGGTGGCGGGTGGCGGCAAAGCCATCCAGCCGCGGCATCTGCACATCCATCAGCACCAGGTCATAGCGGGCGGCGCTTGCCATGTCCACCGCCTCGTGGCCGTCCTTGGCGGTGTGCACCTGCAGGCCCAGGGCCTCCAGCAGGGCGCTGCCCACCTCCCGGTTGATCGGGTTGTCGTCGGCCAGCAGCGCCAGCCAGGGCTGGCCGTCGGGCCGCTGCAGGTGCGGCAGGCTGGCGGCATGCAACGCGGCGGACCGGCGCTCGGGTGGGGCGGGCGAGGACATGGGCGGTGGGGTGGGCCTGCCCGGGATTCTGTCTGCCGCCGGCACACCGCCTGCGGCCACCGGCGCGCCGTTGCAGGGATTGCCAGACCGGCGCGCCTGCGCTATGCGGCGGCGTGCCCATTGACAATGCTCAAGTCCGCAGCAGCTCCAGCGCGCGGTCCATGCCGCCGGATTCGATCGAGATCATTGCCTGCTCGCGCACCGCCGGCTTGCCGTGGTAGGCGATCGACAGGCCGGCGGCGGCCATCATCGGCAGGTCGTTGGCGCCGTCGCCCACGGCGATGGCCTGGGTGGTGTCGATGCCCATCAGCTCGCACACCTCGAGCACCACCCGGCGCTTCTCGGCGCCGTCGCAGATGTCGCCCCAGGGGCGGTCGAACAGCGTGCCGGTGAGCCGGCCGTTGAAGGTGCCCAGGCTGTTGGCCCGGGCGAAATCCAGCCCCAGGCGGTGGCGGATGCGCTCGCTGAAGAAGGTGAAGCCGCCGGAGACCAGCAGCGTCTTCAGACCGGCGCGCTGGCAGGCCTGCACGAAGGTCTCGACCCCGGGGTTGAGCCGCAGGCGCTGGTCGTAGACCTGCTGCAGCGCGGTCTCGGGCACGCCGGCCAGCAGCGCCACGCGGCGGCGCAGGCTGTCCTTGAAGTCGGTGATCTCGCCGCGCATGGCCGCCTCGGTGATGGCGGCCACCTCGTCCTTGCGGCCGGCCACCGCGGCGATCTCGTCCACGCACTCGATGTTGATCAGCGTGGAATCCATGTCGAAGGCCACCAGCTTGTAGGCCGACAGCGGCAGCGGTGGCGTGAAACCGCGGATGAACAGGCCGGGGGCGAACTCGTGGGCAGACATGGCGCGGCGGATCTTACCCGCCGCCCCCGGCAGAATCGGCGTTCGACAACCACGATGGAGACCAACCCATGTCCGAACCCCTGGTCCTGGTCAGCGACCAAGGCGCCGTGCGCACCTTCACCCTCAACCGGCCGCAGGCGCTGAACAGCTTCACCGCCGCGCTGCACCGCGAACTGCTGGCCGGGCTGGATGCTGCCGCCGCCGACGCCACCGTGCGCTGCGTGGTGCTGACCGGCGCCGGCCGCGGCTTCTGCGCCGGCCAGGACCTGAACGACGAGGGCATGGGCCAGGACGGCACGCCCGCGGACGTGGAAGGCGTGGTCGAGCGCCACTACAAGCCGCTGGCCCTGCGAATCCGCAGCATGCCGGTGCCGGTGATCGCCATGGTCAATGGCGTGGCTGCCGGCGCCGGCGCCAACATCGCCCTGGGCTGCGACATGGTGATCGCCGCCCGCTCGGCCAGCTTCATCCAGGCCTTCAGCAAGATCGGCCTGGTGCCCGATGGCGGCGGCACCTGGCTGCTGCCGCGCCTGGTGGGCCGCGCCCGCGCCCTGGGCCTGGCGATGACTGGCGACAAGCTCCCCGCGGCCGAGGCCGCGGCCATGGGCATGATCTGGCAGTGCGTGGACGATGCCGCGCTGCTGGAGACCACGATGGCGCTGGCCCAGCGGCTGGCCGGCCTGTCGTCGAAGGCGCTGGCGGCCACCCGCCAGGTCATCGACGACGCTGGCGGCATGGACTTCGACGCCGCGCTGAGCCTGGAGGCCCGGGTGCAGGGCGCCATGAGCCGTGGCCATGACTTTGCCGAAGGCGTGGCCGCCTTCCTGCAGAAGCGGCCGGCGATCTTCAAGGATCGCTGAGCAACGGCCCGCTCAGGGCATCGTGCAGCGGATGGTGCCCGACGGCGCCCGCACGCCGGCGGCGGTGAGCAGGCCGGGGGCGGCTTGGTCCGCGCCCAGCACGCCGGCCTTCAAGGCGGCAGCCTGCAGCGCCTGGGCCTGCTCGGCCATGCTGCGCATGGCTTCCAGCTCGGCCCGGCAGGGCGCGCTGGCGGTGAACTGTGTCGGGCCGGCGAAGCCGGTGGCCCAGTACCAGGTGGGATCGAGGCAGGCCAGCCTCCAGCCATGGGCCGGGTTGGCCGGCTCCGCCGGCTTCAGCGCCACCTGCACCACCACCTGGCCGTCTGCACGGCGGCTGAAGCGGGCCGGATCGGGGTCGGCCAGCTCCAGCGCCGCACCGGCCGGCTCGCCATCGGCGCCCAGTGCCTGCAGCTTCAGCATCCAGCCGCTCTGGCGGAACATGCCGGCCACCAGGTCGGCGAACTGCCGCACCGGCTTGTCGCCGGCCAGCTGACCCCGGTCATCGAACTGCAGCCGCGGCACCAGCGCGGCCGACGACTGCGCATCCAGCGTGAGCTGCAGCGCAATCGCCTGCAGCCCGGCCGGGCCGGCCTGCACCTGCGCCTGGCAGTCGATGCGGCCATGCGGATGGGCCGCTGCCGGGCCGGCCAGGCACAGCAGCCCGGCCAGGGCCGGCAGCTGCCGCCACATCAGCGGATCGCGATCGGGTTGATGATGGCCTGCACGCCACCAGTGATGCGCGAGGCGCCCAGCGTGAACATGAACTCCCAGGCCTTGTCCTTCACCAGCTCGGAGGTGTCCATGTTCTCCAGGATGTAGACACCGTTGCGCGCCAGCAGGATCTGGTGCACCTCGAACACGCCCACGCCCTTCTCGAACGGAATCACCTCCAGGCCCCAGGTGTCGGCGCCCACGGCCACCACGCCCTTGCTGATCAGGTACTCGGCGCCTTCCTTGCCCAGGCCGGGTTCGCCGGCCAGGAAGCGCTTCTTGTCCTTGTAGGCCAGGTCCTGCCACCCGGTGTGGAACAGCACCACATCACCGGTGCCGATGCTGATGCCCTGGCGCTGGGCCTGCTCGTCGATCTCCTTCCGGTTGAAGGCCGTGCCCTCGGGCACCGGGTTCTTGCCGGTGTAGGCCACCATGTCGAGCACCACGCCGCGGGTGGCGATGGCCGGCACCTGCTCGATGCCCAGCTTCTTCAGGCCGTCGGGCTGGGCGAATTCAGCCTGCTTGTTGCAGTTGTAGTAGACGCCATCGACGCCGATGTGGCCCAGGCCGTCGAGCTGCGAGCCCACGGCGGTGTAGCCCATGTAGATGTCGTCGTTGTAGGTGGTCTTGGTGGGGCCCAGGCTGCCGCCGCCGGCCTGGCCGGGCTGCTGGATCAGCACCGACCAGGTGCGGGTGGCGAAGGCCGGCGTCTGGGCATTGGTCTCGACGCCCAGGCGGTAGGTCTTGCCGGTCTTGATCAGCTTGGCCGCGTTCTGGGTCATCGCGGGCGTCAGCAGGTTCAGGGCGCCCACCTGGTCGTTCGGGCCCCACTTGCTCTTGCACCAGTCGGCCTGGGCCAGGGCCGGCGTGGCGGCCAGGCTGGCGGCGGCCAGGGTTGCGGCGCCGAGCAGGCTGCGCAGGACGGGACGGGATGAGGATGCCATGGTTGTCTCCTGAGACTTGCGAGGTGCCGGCGGTCTTGTGCTGGGTGCTGCCAGGTCCCCTCTCGGTTGGTTTGGCGCCGGCGGGCAACACCCGCGGCCATCATCCGTGGTCCGCTCCGGATCGGCGTTGGGGATTGCGAGGGTCCGCCTTGTCGCCGATGTGTCAATCGGTGACGGCCGCCCGGGCGCGCTCGGCGTCCGCCACGAGGAGATCGACCAGATCACGCGCAAACGCCGGCAAGGCCTGCAGACTGCGCATGCAGATCTGCATCTCGCGCAGCGACCAGTCATCGCTGAGCGCGACGGTGTCGATGGCCATGGTCTGGGCATGCCGGCGCGCGGCCGAGCCCGGCAGGATGCTGACGCCCACGCCCGCCTCGACCATGCGGCAGGCGGCTTCGAAGTTGCCCACCTCGATGCGGGTGGGCAGCACCCGGTGCAGCTTGTCGCCCGCCTGGCGCAGGAAGGCATGGATGGCGCTGGCCTCGTGCAGGCCGACATGGTCCAGGTCCAGCGTGTCGGCAAAGGCCACCGCGCCGGCGCCGGCCAGCGACAAGGGGTGGCCGCGGGGCACCACCAGCAGCAGCGTGTCCTGGCGGTAGGGCAGGGTCTCCAGGTTCTCGGTGCGCACCGCGCCGGCGACGATGCCGATGTCGGTCTGCCCCTCGCTGACGGCGCGCACGATGTCGTGGCTGAGCCGCTCGCGCAGGTCGATGTTCACGTCGGGGTGGCTCGCCAGGTAATCGCGCAGCACCGGCGGCAGGAACTCGCCCAGCGCCGTGGTGTTGGCAAACACCCGCAGGTGGCCCTTGATGCCCTTGGCATAGCTCTGCAAATCACCGCGCAGGTGCTCGATCTGGCCCAGCACCAGCCGCGCGTGGTGCACGAAGGCCTGGCCCGGCGGCGTCAGCGTCACGCCCTGGCTGGTGCGGTAGAGCAGCTTGGCGCCGATGCTCTCCTCCAGGTTCTTCACCCGGGTGCTGGCCGCGGGCAGGCTCATGTGCGAGGCCTCGGCGCCGCGGGTCAGGCCGTTGGTCTCGGCGATGCGCACCATCAGGCGCAGGTCGACCAGATCGAAGTGCATGGCCATGGGGGTTCGCTCGTGGTCAGAAGATGTCGGGTTCCGGCACCGGGGCGCCGAAGCCGGTTTCCAGGTAGTCGAAGTCGCAGCCGGCGTCGGCCTGCAGGATGTGCTGCGCAGCCATCCAGCCGTAGCCGCGTTCATAGCGCGGTGGTGGCGGCACCCAGGCGGCACGGCGGGCGGCCAATTCGGCATCGCTGACCTCCAGGTGGATGCGCCGGGCCGGCACGTCCACGGTGATCCGGTCGCCGGTGCGGACCAGGGCCAGCGGGCCGCCGATGAAGGCCTCGGGCGCGCAGTGCAGGATGCAGGCGCCGTAGCTGGTGCCGCTCATGCGCGCATCGCTCAGGCGCAGCATGTCGCGCACCCCCTGCTTCACCAGCTTGGTGGGGATGGGCAGCATGCCCCATTCCGGCATGCCGGGGCCGCCCTTGGGGCCGGCGTTGCGCAGCACCAGGATGTGGTCGGCGGTCACGTCCAGGTCGGGGTCGTCCACCGCCGCCTTCAGCGCCGGGTAGTCGTCGAAGACCAGCGCCGGCCCGGTGTGCTGCAGGTACTGCGGCGCGCAGGCGCTGGGCTTGATGACCGCGCCGCCAGGCGCGATGTTGCCGCGCAGCACCGCCAGCGCGCCCTCGGCATACAGCGGCCGGTCCAGCGGGCGGATCACGTCGTCGTTGACCACGCGGGCGCCGGCGATGTTGTCGCCCAGGCTGCGGCCGGTGACGGTGGCGGCTGACAGATCGAGGTGCGGCGCCAGCCGCTGCAGCAGGGCCGGCAGGCCGCCGGCTTCGTAGAAATCCTGCATCAGGTACTGGCTGCCGCTGGGGCGGATGTTGGCGAGTACCGGCACCCGGCGGCTGGCGGCATCGAAGTCGTCCAGGCCGATGGCGCAGTGCGCCCCGGCGCGGCGCGACAGTGCCACCAGATGGATGATGGCATTGGTGCTGCAGCCCAGCGCCATGGCCGCGGCGATGGCGTTGTGGAAGCTGGCGCGGCTGAGCAGCTTGTCCGGTGTCAGGCCCTCCCACACCATGTCGACGATGCGCCGGCCGCAGGCGGCGGCCATGCGCGGATGGTGGGCATCCACCGCCGGGATGCTGCTGGCGCCGGGCAGGGCCAGGCCCAGGGTCTCGGCCAGGGCCATCATCGTGGCGGCGGTGCCCATGGTCATGCAGGTGCCGGGGCTGCGGGCGATGCCGCCCTCGATGGCCAGCCACTGCGCATCGGTCAGCTGGCCGGCGCGGCGCTCGTCCCAGAACTTCCAGGCATCCGAGCCCGAGCCCAGGGTCTGGCCGGCCACATGGCCGCGCAGCATCGGCCCGGCCGGCAGGTAGATGCAGGGCAGGCCCATCGAGATGGCGCCCATCAGCAGGCCTGGCGTGGTCTTGTCGCAGCCGCCCATCAGCACCGCGCCGTCCACCGGGTGGCTGCGCAGCAGCTCCTCGGTCTCCATCGCCAGCAGGTTGCGGTAGAGCATGGTGGTGGGCTTGACGAACACCTCGGCCAGCGACAGCGCCGGCAGCTCCAGCGGAAAGCCGCCGGCCTGCAGCACGCCGCGCTTCACATCCTCCACCCGCTGCTTGAAGTGGCCGTGGCAGGGGTTGATGTCGCTCCAGGTGTTGACGATGGCGATCACCGGCTTGCCGGCCCAGTCTTCCGGGCCGTAGCCCATCTGCATGGCGCGTGACCGGTGGCTGGAACTGCGCAGGTCGTCGGGCGCGAACCAGCGCGCGCTGCGCAGCTGGGCGGGTGTCAGGCGGGGCGGCATGGCGTCGGGATTGCGGTCGGTCATGCCCGCAGTACACCACCGTGCGGCAGGCGCATCAGCCGCCCGGGTGACTGGCCTCGGCCAGCACCTGCACCAGCAACGGGCCCAGCTGGTCCAGCGTGTGCTCCTTCTGCAGCAGCTGGCGCACGCCGGCCTGCCGGGCCTCGGCGCGCAGGCCGTCGGTGATGTAGCCCGAGGTGATGACCACCGGCAGCGCCGGCCGGCTGTCCGCCAGCGTGCGCGCCAGCTCCAGGCCCGACAGGCCGGGCATGTTGAAGTCGGTCACCACCACGTCCACCGCGTCGCCCGCCTGCTGCGCCCGCGCCAGCGCGGCGCGCGGGTCGTCCAGGCAGCTGACACGCCAGCCCTGGCGCAGCAGCAGGGTCTCGACCATCAGGCCCATCACCGGGTCGTCGTCCACGTACAGCACATGCCGGCCCTGGCCCAGCAGCCGCAGCGGCGTGCTGGCGCTGCTGTCCGGCGCGGCCAGCGCCTGCTGCGCCTGCGGGAAGTACAGGTGGAAGGTGCTGCCGCGGCCGGGCGTGCTGTCGACGGTGATGGCGCCGCCATGGCTGGTGACGATGCCGTGCACCACCGCCAGGCCCAGGCCGGTGCCCTGGCCCACCGGCTTGGTGGTGTAGAAGGGTTCGAAAATGCGCTGGCGGGTGGCCTCGTCCATGCCGGTGCCGTCGTCCTGCACCCAGACATGGACATGCGGCCCGGGGTGCAGGCCGCCCAGCCGCTCGGCCAGCCCGGCATCCAGCACGGTGCTGTCCAGCCCCACGGCGATGCGGCCGCTGTCGCCGGGCAGGGCGTGCCAGGCGTTGGTGCACAGGTTCAGCAGCACCTGCTGCAGCTGGGTGGCGTCGGCAGCCACCGGCAGCGGTTCGGTGGCGCCCTGCAGCACCAGCTGAACCCGCGCCGGCAGCGTGGCGCGCAGCAGCTTGACCGTCTCCTCCAGCAGCGGGCGCAACGGCTGCACCACCAGGGCCTGCGGCTGCTGGCGGCTGAAGGTGACGATCTGCTGCACCAGGCTGCGGGCGCGGGCGCCGGCCTGGGCGATCTGCTGCAGCCGCGGCTGCGACGGGTGGCTGCTGCCCAGGTCCTGCTGCACCAGGGCCACGTTGCCCAGGATGGCGGCCAGGATGTTGTTGAAGTCGTGCGCGATGCCGCCGGCCAGCGTGCCGATGGCCTCCATCTTCTGCGACTGGCGCAGCTGGTCTTCCAGCAGGGTGCGGCGGGCTTCGTCCTGGTGGCGCTGGCTGACATCGGTCACCATGGCCAGCATGCCGGCGCCCTGGCCGGCTTCGTCGACGATGCGGCTGGCCGACACCTGCGCCCACAGCTGGCTGCCATCGGGCCGGCGGAAGCGGATGTCGTGCTGCGCCACCGCCGCGCCGGCGCCTGCGCCGTGCAGGGCCACGCCGCCGTCGGCATCCATGAAGTCGGCCCAGGGCCGGCCGGTCAGGTCCCCGGCCGCGCAGCCCAGCAGTCGCAGCAGGGCCGGGTTGGCGAAGGTGGTGAGGCCCTGCGCGTCGACCATCCAGATGCCCTCGCTGGCGGTCTCGACGATGCGGCGGTACTGGCGCTCGCTGTCCTGCAGCTGGCGGGTCATCTCCCGCGCGGCGGCCTGGGCACGGTCGCGGCCGGTCAGCAGCAGCCAGGCCAGCAGGGTCAGCGCCGCGCCCATGGCGGTGCCGGCCACCGCGATCACCTGGGCCGGGTCCTGTCCCGGCTGGTGCTCGAAGGCCGGCGTGCTGCGGGCCCACAGCGTCCAGGTGTGGCCGGGCACGCCGATGTACTCCTGCGCGTCGAAGCGCGGTGTGCGCCCCGGCGCGTCGGCCACGCTGGCCGGGAAGATGCGGCTGCCGGCGTCGATGCTGGCGCCGTCGTGGATGCGCAGGTCCAGGCCCGGCGTGCCCTGGCCGTAGAGGCTGGCCACCAAGTCGTCCAGCCGGAAGGCGGCGAACACCCAGCCGCGCAGGTGCTGGCGGCGGTCGGCCGCCGTCAGCAGCGGCTGGCCCGGGGTGTAGAGCGCCATGAACAGCAGCACGCCCGGCTCGCTGCCGTCGGCCGGGTTGTCGGGCCGTACCAGCGGCGTCATCACCGCGCCGCCGGCATCACGGGCCTGCAGCATGGCTGCACGCAGCTGCGGCCGGGCCAGCAGGTCGCTGCCGGGCGCGGTGATGCGGGCGCCGCCCGCAGGCGCCAGCAGGGCCACCGGCGCGCGTGGTGCATCGGCCGGGTCCTGCAGCGGCGCATGGCCGATGCCGCGCAGGCCGGCGAAATCGGCCCCGGCCTGCAGCAGGTCGACATAGCGGTCGAAGTCCTGCGGGCTGACCTCGGACGAGGCATCGAACAGCCCGCGCACGCCACGCAGCATCTGCTCGTAGCTGGCCATGCGCTGCTCCACCTGGGTGGCGGCCTGGCGCAGGCCGAAGTCGAAGTTGCGGCGCAGGTCGCGCTGCTGCAGTTCGCGCTCGTGGCTGGTCAGCCAGGCCGTGGTCAGCAGGGCCAGCAGGCCCACCAGGGCCGGCCAGAACCAGGTCGTCCAGCGTTTCAAGGCAGATGGCGGCCGCGCTGCACCGGAGTTCAGAACTGGGTGAGCTGGCGCGCCAGCTCGGGCTTGAAGTACTTCTCGAAGATGCGGGTGACGGTGCCATCGGCCCGCATCGCATCGACCAGCGCCCGCCAGGCCTGCTGCTGCGCAGGCGGCAGCGCCTTGCGCGACATGATCAGCCCGTGCGGCACCGGCGGGTCGTCGAACTCCAGCACCATGGTCTGTTCGCGGATGCGGGCATTCTCCAGCGCCGGGTAGTCGAAGGGCTCGATGATCATCGCCTGCAGCCGGTTCTCCAGCAGCACCTGGTACAGCGCGGCCAGCGTGGTGGCATGGCTGACGCGGCCCTGGCTGTCCAGCCGGTCGACCAGGCGGTTGGCCGTGGGGTTGTAGCGGAAGCTGCGGATCACGCCCAGCTTCAGCGCCGGGTTGCGGTCGAAGTCGGCCAGCGTCTGCACGCCGGCATCCTTGCGCACCAGCAGGTAGTACTTGTTCGAGAAGTACCAGGCGAAGCTGGCGAAGTTGTCGCGCGCGTCGTTGCGGATGCCCGACAGGCTGAAGTCGAGCACGCCGGACTCGATCAGCTGCCAGATGCGCGCCCGCGGCATCAACGTGACATTGATCTTGCAGCCGCTGCGGCGGGTCAGCGCCTCGGCCATGTCGCGGTCGATGCCTTCGCCGGTCTGGCTGTCGTAGAGCAGGCCGTGGTCATGCAGGGCCAGGGTGTAGGGGCGGCTGCAGTCGGGGCCGTCGGCGGCCTGGGCCGCCGTCGCCAGCAGGCCGAGCAGCGACAGCACCACGCCCAGTCCGCGTGAGAGACGTTTCAACATCCGGGTCCCGGTCACAGGCGCCCACGGCGCCACGGACCGGAATCTACACGCTCCTGCGGCCGGTCAGGCCGGCGGCGCGGGCGGATGGAACGGCTTGCCGATCTTGAAGATGCCGCTGACCCGCAGCGCCGGCACGCCATCGGCCGTGATCAGGCCCTGCACGAAGGCCAGGTTGCGGGTGGTGCGCAGCACCTGCGCCTCGCCCTGCACCCAGGCGCCCAGCGGGCTGGGCGCCAGGTAGTCGATCTGCAGGCTCACCGTGGGCAGGAACTGGTTGCGCAGCTCGGGCGCCTGCCGGTGCGCCAGCATCGGCAGCATCATGTCGGCGAAGGTGGCCAGCATGCCGCCGTGGCAGTTGCCCATCGGGTTGGTGTGGCGCTGCTCCACCCGGAAGCCCAGGTGGCGCACTTTGCTGCCATCGGGCTGGACCACGCTGCGGATGTACAGCGGGCCGTTGCCGGCGATGAAGTCGCCGCCCACCGGCAGCGGCTTGAAGCCCTCGGGCACGGGCATGGGCAGGGTGACGTCGTTCATGCGCGGCTCCGGCCGGTCTCGGCATCCACGTCGGCCAGGAAGTCGGCCGCCTGCTGGCCGTCGCTGCCGCTGACCCAGCGCGGATAGTGCACGCGGAAGTCGGCCAGGATGGCGTCCAGCGGCAGGTCGTCGAAGCTGCCGCGCTGGTGGATGTATTCCATGTGGCGGTTGCCGGCCAGGTCGAACGGGTGGTAGATCGAATCGGCGCGGCCGTCGAAGTCCAGCGGTTTCAGGCCGAACTTCTGGCACAGGCTCAGGTTGAAGGCCGGCGTGGCCTTGCGCCAGGCGCCGGCGATCCAGAGGTCGGTGTAGCCGTGCCAGTAGAAGACTTCGGTCTCCATGTTGCGGCGCATGCGCTCGGTGCTGAGGTGGTTGCGCACGTCGGCAAAGCCCAGCCGCGCCGGGATGCCGGCGGCCCGGCACACCGCCGCCAGCAGCACCGCCTTGGGCACGCACCAGCCGTAGCCCTGGGCCAGCACGGTGCTGGCGCGCATGCCCAGCGGCGACAGGTCGGCCTTGTACGGGTCGTAGCGGAAGCCGTCGCGCACCGCCAGGGCCAGGGCCACGGCGCGCTCGCGGTCGTCGGCGCCCACGGCATGCTGGCGGGCGAAGGCCTGCACCGCCGGATGGTCGCTGTCGATGGCAGCGGTGGGTGCCAGCGTGGCGGGCGCTGGTGTCGTCATGGCGTCGTCCATCCACGGCAGTTTCACGGTAGCGTCGGCAGCCTGCTGTCACACCGGCGCCAAGGGGGCGCAGCACCATGATCGACCTGTATTCCTGGCCCACGCCCAACGGCTGGAAGATCAGCATCGCGTTGGAGGAACTGGGCCTGCCCTACACCCTCAAGCCGGTGAACATCGGCCGCGGCGAGCAGTTCACGCCCGACTTCCTGGCCATCAGCCCGAACAACCGCATTCCGGCACTGGTCGACCACGACCCACCCGGCGGTGGCGCCCCGTTTGCCAGCTTCGAGACTGGCGCCATGCTGGTCTACCTGGCCGAGAAAACCGGCCGCCTGCTGCCCACCGACTGGCGCGGCCGCCACACCGTGCTGCCCTGGCTGATGTGGCAGATGGGCGGCCTGGGGCCGATGCTGGGCCAGCACGGCCACTTCCGGCTCTATGCGCCGGAAAAGATCCCCTACGCCATCGACCGCTACGAGCGCGAGACCCGCCGGCTCTACGGCGTGCTCGACGGCCAGCTCGGCCGCACCGGGGCCTATGTGGCCGGTGACGACTACGGCATCGCCGACATCGCCATCTTCCCCTGGACCATGACCCACAAGGCCCAGGGGCTGACGCTGGATGACTGGCCCCACATCCAGCGCTGGTATGCCACGGTGCGCGCCCGCGAGGCCGTGCAGCGTGGCCTGGCCGTGGGCAAGGACCTGCGCAAGGCCGCCGGCATGGACGCTGAAACCCGAAAGAACCTGTTCGGCACGCCGCCGGCGGCCACCCAGCCCGGAGAATGACCCGATGATCGAATGCTTCTTCGACTGCAGCAGCCCCTGGACCTGGCTGGGCTTCCGCAACCTGCGCCAGCTGGCGGCCGAGCTGGACGTGCCGGTGCAGTGGAAGCCGGTGCTGGTGGGCGGCATCTTCAATGCGGTCAACCCCAGCGTCTACGAAAGCCGCGAGCGTGGCGTGCCCGCCAAGCAGGCCTACCTGAAGAAGGACCTGCAGGACTGGGCCCGCCACGAGGGTGTGGACATCCGCTTTCCGCCCAGCATCTTCCCGGTCAACAGCGTCAAGGCCATGCGGGCCTGCTGCTGGCTGCTGACCAGGCCGGACGGGACAGCGCCGATGGAAGCCTTTGCCGAGGCGGTGTTCCAGGCCTACTGGACACACGACCGCGACATCAGCCAGGACAGCGTGCTCGCCGGTATCGCCACCACCTTGGGGCTGGATGCCGCGGTGCTGCTGGCGGCGATCGCCACGCCCGAGGTCAAGGCCCTGCTGAAGGCCAACACCGACGAGGTCATCGCCCGCGGCGGCTTCGGCTCGCCGACGTTCTTCGTCGGTGGCGACGACATGTACTTCGGCAATGACCGCCTGCCCCTGCTGCGTGCGGCGGTGCTGCGGCGGCGCACGGTCGCCTGAAGCCCAGCGCTTGACCACCCGCCACGCCCTGCGCGACGACCCGCGGCCACCGCCGCCCGCGCCGCGGCTGCTGCCGCTGGCCGTGCCGCTGTTCGCCGAGATGGCGCTGGCCATCGGCATGGGCCTGGTGGGCACGGTGCTGGCGGCCCGCCTGGGCGATGCCCAGGGCGCGGCCTTCGCCCTGGTCAACCAGGTGCTGGCGATGCTGTTCGTGTTCTTCCGCATCATCGGTGCCGGGGTGGGTGTGGTGGTGGCGCAGGCGCTGGGCGGCAACAAGCGTGCCGCGGCCGATGCCGCGGCGCGGGCCGCCTGGGGCGCCAGCAGCTGGATCGGCGGCATCTGCATGCTGCTGGCCGCGGTGTTGGCCGCGCCGCTGCTGGGCGTGATGAATGCGCCGCCCGAGGTGCTGCCGCTGGCCGTGCCGCTGCTGCAGTGGATGGCGCCGGCCGTGCTGCTGGATGCCTGGAACAGCACCGCCGCCAGCGTGCTGCGCTCGCACCTGCATGCCCGGCCGACGATGGTGGTCAACATCACCATGCAGGTGGTGCACCTGGCGCTGGCCGTGCCGCTGATGGGTGGCGCCTTCGGCTGGGACGGCCTGGGCCTGGCCGGCTATGCGCTGGCCCTGCTGGCCGCCCGCACGCTGGGGCTGGTCCTGTTCCTGCAGGCCTGGCACACCCGGCTGGGCGGTGTGCCCACCGGCGCCGACTGGTGGCAGTGGCGGCAGCGCGCGCTGGCGCCGGTGTTGCACATCGGCCTGCCGGGCGCGGCCGAGAACGTGGCCTGGCGCGCCGCCTATGTCTTCAGCATCTCGGTGGTGGGCAGCATGGGCACGCTGGCACTGGCCACCCATGCCTACACCATGCAGCTGATCCACTTCATCCTGCTGTTCGCCGCCACGCTGGGGCTGGCGGCCGAGATCATGGTGGGCCACCTGGTGGGCGCCGGCCGGCTGCACCAGGCCAACGCGCTGGTGCGCCGGCTGCTGGGCCGCGGCCTGCTGATGGCGCTGGCCGTCTCGCTGGTGGTGGCGCTGGCCGGGCGCTGGCTGATGGGCTGGTTCACCGCCGATGCGCAGATCATCGCCGCCGGCGCCACCCTGCTGTGGCTGACCATCGCCCTGGAGACCGGCCGCACCTTCAACCTGGTGCTGGTGAATGCGCTGCGCGCCGCGGGCGATGCCCGCTTTCCGGTGCAGGCCGGCGCGGTGAGCTTTGCGCTGGTGATGGCCGGCGGCAGCTGGCTGCTGGGCGCCCACCTCGGCTGGGGGCTGGTGGGTGTGTGGGTCGCCTATGCGGCTGACGAGTGGCTGCGCGGCCTGCTCAACTGGTGGCGCTGGTCCCGTCTGGGCTGGCTGCCGGCCGCACGCCAGATGCACCGGCGGCTGCACCAGAGCGGCCGCTTCCGCTGACCGCTTGTGGACACGACATCCAGGAGACATGCCCATGCCGACCCCGCCCCCCACCGTCACGCCGCGCCTGGCGGCCACCACCCTGATCCTGCGCGATGGCGCTGCCGGCCCCGAGGTGCTGATGGTGCGCCGCTCGATGCAGGCCAGCTTCATGCCCGGGGCCTATGTGTTTCCCGGCGGCGCGGTGGATGCGGCCGACGGCGATGCCGCCCATCTGGCCCGCCTGGACGAGCCGCTGGCCGTGCTGCAGCAGCGCATCGGCGGGGTGACCGGCGTCGGCGACCAGGCCGGCGCCTTCGCCGTGGCCGGGCTGCGGGAATGCTTCGAGGAGTGCGGCCTGTGGCTGGGCGCGCCCGACGACCACCTGCCGCCCGCCGGCTGGGCGCCGCTGCGCGCGCGCCTGCATGCCGGCACCACGCTGGCCGCGCTGGCCACCGAGGCCGGCCTGCCGCTGGCCACCAGCGGGCTGCAGCCCTGGAGCCGCTGGGTCACGCCGGCCGGCCTGCCCAAGCGCTTCGACACCCTGTTCCTGGTGGCAAGGGCGCCAATCGGTCAGTTGCCCGAGGTCGATGCCGGCGAGACCACCACGCTGGCCTGGGTGCAGCCCGCCGCGGCGCTGGACGCCCGCAGCCGGGGTGAATTCCAGATGGAGTTCGCCACCGTGGCCACGGTGCAGTCGCTGGTGCCGTTTGCCAGCGTGGCCGCGCTGCTGGACCATGCCGCCGCCCAGACAGCGCTGCCGGCCATCCATCCGCGGGTGACTTTCAATGCCGAGGGCAGGATCAGCGGCGTGTTGCTGCCCGGCCAGTCGGGCTACGACAGCGCCTGGGCGGGCTGAGCCCGGTCAGAGATCGACCAGCCGGCTCAACTCGCCGGTTTCCAGCCGTTGCAGCAGGCCGCGCAGGGTGGTGGCGCTGGCGGCGTCACGGGCGTTGTCCAGCGCGTCCTGCAGCACCTCGCGGATGTGGGCGCCGCCCACCAGTTCCATGTCCCAGTCGGGGAACAGGCGCTCACGCACCTCTTCGCTGGTGTCCAGGGTCACCAGGTCGACATGGCGCGGGTCGGCCTCGAGGTGGGCCATCAGCGCCTGGATGTTGTCGCGCGGGCCTTCCAGCCACTGGAAGAAGATGCCGCTGCCGAACACCAGCAGGCCGGTGATGCCCTGCGCCGGGTTGCGGCGGCGGGCGCTGCGGATGATGCCGTGCACCGCCTCGTCATCGACACCAGGCGTGGCGCGGCTGCAGTAGACCAGCTGGTAGAGCAGCGGCTCGACATGGCCGGCGCGTGGTTCATCCAGCGGGGGGCGTGGGGCGGCGCTCATGACAGTGGCTTCTCCAGCAGATGCCACGCAGCCAATCCGCGTTGTGCAGGCGCGCCAGCATAGCGCATGGCCCGCCGCAAGCCGCGGGCGGGCGTGCCGGTCAGCCGCCGTGGAACTGCGCGAAGCTGTCCACCGCCGCCCGTTCCGAGCGCAGCCCGTTGATCGGATGATCGGGGTTGCGCCAGCCAATGGCCATGCCAGTGAACAGCATGCGCTCGGGCGGGATGCCGATGAAGTCGCCGATGGTCTTGGGGTAGACGGCCCAGCATTCCTGGGCGCAGCTGTCCAGGCCCTGCTCGCGCAGCAGCAGCATCAGGCTTTGCAGGAACATGCCGCAGTCGCTCCACTGCGGCGGGCCCATGCGGCGGTCGATGCTGCAGAACAGCGCCACCGGCGCACCGAAGAACTGGTAGTTGCGCGCAAACCACTGCAGCCGCTTGGCCTTGTCCTCGCGCGGGATGCCCAGGCGGGCGTACATGTCCTCGCCGATCTTGAAGCGGTAGTCGCGGTGCGGCGCCACCAGTTCCTTGGGGTAGATGTCGTACTCGGGCGACTCGCTCTTGTCGCCGGCGGCCACCTCGGCCAGGCGGCGCTGCATGATGGCCTTCAGTTCGTCCAGCTTGGCGCCGGTGACGACATCGATGCGCCAGGGCTGCACATTCCCGCCAGACGGTGAGCGCGAGGCGGTCGCCAGCACCTGGCGGATGGTGGCCATCGGCACCGGGTCGGGCAGGAAATCGCGCACCGACAGGCGGGTGTCGAGGGCTTCGGTGACGGTCTTGGCGGGTGTGGTCATGGGGATGCTTTCATTCAGCGGAGGTCGGTGACCACTTTCCAGCGGCCGTCCTGGATCTGGCTGAGCCGCGACAGGTTCGAGCCCAGCCGCTTGGTGGCGGTGAAGGTCAGCGGCGGCGTGCCGAAGATGTCGGTCGGCACCTCGCCCATGGTCTCCATGGCCTTGATGAAGCTGTCGGTCGTCAGGTTCGGGCCGGCCTTCAGCGCGGCCTTGATGAAGATGTCCATCGTGCTGTAGCCGCCGGTGGAATAGGTGCTGGGATCATCGCCGAACTTGGTCTTGTACTTGTTGGCCCAGAAGCGCAGCGGCTGGTTGTCCAGGTCGGTGTACGGGAAGTGCTGGGTGCTGACGGCGTAGTAGCCGTCCATCGCCTTGCCGCCCAGCTTGTGGATCAGGTCGGTGTAGCTGGCCTGCGAGCCCACGATGGTGGGCGACCAGCCGATCTTGCGGGCCTCGCCGATGGCGCCGATGGTCTCGCGCACGATGGTGCCCAGCACCAGGAAGTCGCAGTTGCTGGCCTTGAGCCGCGCGATCTGGCTGGAGAAATCGGTGGCGCCGCGCTTGTAGGTGGTCTTCTCGCCCATGGCCACGCCGATGTCCTTCAGGCCGGCCTCGGCGCCCTTGACCACCTCCAGGCCGTAGTCGTCGTCCTGGTACAGGGTGCAGGCGTTCTTGGCGGCCTTCTCCTTGTAGAGCTTGGCCACGTTCATGCGCATGGTGTCGTGGTACGAGGCCACGCTGGCGAACTTGAGCTTGTGCACCGGCTCGAACATCTCGCGCCCGGCCGACAGCGGCATGAAGTTGATGACGTTCTTTTCGAACATCACCGGCATGGAGGCGTTGTTCATCGGCGTGCCGATGTGCGAGGCGATCAGGAACACCTTGTCCTGGTTCACCAGCTTCTGCGTGGCCAGCACCGCGCGCTTGGGGTCGTAGGCGTTGTCCTCGACCAGCAGCTTGATCTTGCGGCCGTGGATGCCGCCCTGCTCGTTGATCTCGTCCACCCGCAATTGCAGGCCGTTGCGCGCCGCCTTGCCGTAGGCCGCCACCGGGCCCGACAGATCCTGGATGGTGGCGATCACGATCTCGGTCTTGCTCACGCCCTGGGTGGCCTGGGCCAGCGCCGGACCGGCCAGCACGGCCAGGCCGGCAGCCATGCAGGCGGTCAAGGTCAAGCGGCGGGGCAGGGCAGGCATGGTGTCTCCGGGATGTTCGGCCAAGGCAATCGGCGCAGTGTGGCCATGGCCGCAGGCGGCCGCCATCGTCGGTTCAGACGATCAGCCGGCAGCCGGGCGGCGATCAGCCAATTCCCGCAAGACGCCCCGGTGGCGGG
Source organism: Pseudaquabacterium pictum (assembly GCF_005403045.1). GTDB lineage: Bacteria > Pseudomonadota > Gammaproteobacteria > Burkholderiales > Burkholderiaceae_C > Pseudaquabacterium > Pseudaquabacterium pictum. The sequence goes on along the minus strand of NZ_BJCL01000002.1, from coordinate 255,735 downwards.
GCCACACCATGCGGTCTCCACGGTCTGAGGTCTGCCCATGTCCCTGCCAGACGCCCCGCCGGCGCCCCACTACTTCACCGATGCCCATGTGCAGTTCCGCGACAGCCTGCGTGACTGGGTGGCGCGCGAGATCACGCCGCATGCCACCGCCTGGGACGAGGCCGGCGGCTTCCCGCGCGAGCTGTACAAGAAGGCCTCGGCCATCGGCCTGCTGGGCCTGGACTATGCCGAGGCCCACGGCGGCACGCCGGCCGACCTGTTCTACCACCTGATCCTCAGCGAGGAACTGGCGAGGGCCGGCGCCGGCGGCGTGTCGGCCAGCCTGATGTCGCACAGCATCGGCCTGCCGCCGATCAAGAACTTCGGCAGCCCGGCGCTGCAGGCGCGGGTGATCCCGCCGGTGCTGGCCGGCGAGAAGATCGCCGCGCTGGCGGTCACCGAGCCCTCGGGCGGCTCGGACGTGGCGGCACTCAAGACCACCGCCGTGCGTCAATCCGACAGTTCGGGCGACCACTACATCGTCAACGGCGAGAAGGTCTTCATCACCTCGGGCATGCGCGCCGACTTCATCACCGCCGCGGTGCGCACCGACCCGGCCAGCAAGGGCGCCAACGGCATCTCGGCGCTGCTGATCGAGGGCGACATGCCGGGCCTCACCCGCACCAAGCTCGACAAGATGGGCTGGTGGGCCAGCGACACGGCGCATCTGCGCTTCGACAACGTGCGGGTGCCGGTGGCCAACCTGATCGGCGAGGAGCACAAGGGCTTCAAGACCTTCATGACCAACTTCAACGGCGAGCGCCTGGGCATGGCCGCGCAGGCCGTGGCCTATGCCCAGGTCTGCTTCGACGAGGCACTGGACTGGGCCCGCCAGCGCAGCACCTTCGGCGCGCCGCTCTCCGAGCGGCAGGTGATCCGCCACAAGCTGATGGACATGCTGCGCGCGATCGACGTGGCCCGCTGCCATGTCTACGACCTGGCCTGGGCCCAGCAGCACGACCATGGCGACCCCAACCTGCGGGTGGCCCGCATCGCCATGGCCAAGGTGGAGAGCACCCGCTGCATGCAGTTCTGTGCCGACAGCGCGGTGCAGATCCTCGGCGGCATGGGCTTCATGCGCGGCACCAAGAGCGAGCGCATCTACCGCGAGGTCAAGGTCATGATGATCGGCGGCGGGTCGGAAGAAATCATGAAGGACCTGGCCGCAAGGCAACTGGGCATCTGAACGAAAGCAACCATGGCTGTCATCGACTCCACCATCTCCACCGGCAGCGAGACCTTCGCCGCCAACCGCGACGGCATGCTCGCGCTGATCGGCAAGATCCGCGAGGCCGAAGGCCGCGCGGTGGCCGCCAGCGGCGCCTCGCGCCAGCGCTTCGAATCCCGCGGCCAGCTGCTGCCGCGCGACCGCATCGCGCTGCTGCTGGACCCCGGCTCGCCGTGGCTGGAGATCGCCACCCTGGCCGGCTACGGGCTGGACACGCCGGACGAGAGCAAGACCGTGCCCGGTGGCGGCGTGATCGGCGGCATCGGCTTCGTGTCCGGCATCCGCTGCATGATCGCCGCCAGTGATTCCGGCATCGACGCCGGCGCCATGCAGGCCGGCGGCCTGGAGAAGGCGCTGCGCATCCAGGAGCTGGCGCTGGAGAACCGCCTGCCGTATGTGCAACTGGTCGAATCTGCCGGCGCCAACCTGCTGAAGTACCGGGTGGAAGGCTTCGTGCGTGGCGGCAGCCTGTTCCGCAACCTGGCGCTGATGTCGGCTGCGGGCCTGCCGGTGGTCACCGTCACCCATGGCTCGTCCACTGCCGGTGGCGCCTACCAGACCGGCTTGAGCGACTACATCATCATGGTGCGCGGCCGCAGCCGGGCCTTCCTGGCCGGCCCGCCGCTGCTGAAGGCCGCCACCGGTGAAGTGGCGACGGAAGAGGAACTGGGCGGCGCCGAGATGCACACCACCATCAGCGGCCTGGGCGACTACATGGCCGAGGACGACCGCGACGCGCTGCGCATCGCCCGCGAGGTGATGGGCCAGATCGACTGGCCGCATGAACGTGCGGCCGCCCGCCCGTTCCAGCCGCCGCGCTACGACAGCGAGGAGCTGCTGGGCATCATGCCGATGGACCACAAGCGGCCGGTGGACATGAAGCAGGTGATCGCCCGCATCGTCGATGGCAGCGAGTTCCTGGAGTTCAGCGCCGACTACGGCAGCGCCACCGTCTGCGGCCATGCCCGCATCGAGGGCCATGCGGTGGGCATCATCACCAACAACGGCCCGATCGACAACGCCGGCGCGGCCAAGGCCACCCACTTCATCCATGCCTGCTGCCAGAGCGGCACGCCCATCGTCTACCTGCAGAACACCACCGGCTACATGGTGGGCCGGCAGTATGAAGAGCGCGGCATGATCAAGCAGGGCAGCGGCATGATCCAGGCGGTGGCCAGCGCCAACGTGCCGCAGATCACCGTGCAATGCGGCGCCAGCTTCGGCGCCGGCAACTACGGCATGTGCGGCCGCGGCTTCGCGCCGCGCTTCTGCTTCAGCTGGCCCAATGCCAAGACGGCGGTGATGGGCGGTGAGCAGGCCGCCGGCACCATGGCCATCGTCACCGAGGCGGCGATGAAGCGCAAGGGCGAAGTCGACCACGCCAAGATCGAGCAGCTCAAGGCCGGCATCCAGCAGCGCTTCGACAGCCAGATGAGCGTGTTCACCACCAGCGCGCTGGGCCTGGACGATGGCGTGATCGACCCGCGCCACACCCGCGCCGTGCTGGCCCTGACGCTGGCCACCTGCCGCGAGGCCGATGCGCGCCGCCCGCGGCCGATGCAGTTCTCCGTCTCCCGTCCCTGATCTCCCCGAGGCACCCACCATGCTGAACCAGCTCACCCCCGAGCACGACGCCCTGCGCGCCACCACCAAGCGCTTCATCGCCGAGAAGGTGAACCCATTTGTCGACCAGTGGGAGGCCGACGAGATCTTCCCGGCCCACCAGGTGTTCAAGGGCATGGGCGACCTGGGCCTGCTGGGCCTGGACAAGCCGGTGGAGAACGGCGGCAGCGGCCTGGACTACAGCTATGCCGCGGTGTTTGCCGAGGCGCTGGCCGACATCAACTGCGGCGGCATCCCGATGGCCACCGGCGTGCAGACCGACATGGCCACGCCGGCCCTGGCGCGGCGCGGCAGCGCCGAGCTGCGCGCCGAGTTCCTGGCACCCGCCATCAGCGGCGACATGGTGGCCTGCCTGGGTGTCAGCGAGGTGGGCAGTGGCAGCGATGTCGCCAGCATCAAGACCAAGGCCCGCAAGGATGGGGACGACTACATCATCAACGGCGGCAAGATGTGGACCACCAACGGCACGCAGGCCGATTTCTGCTGCGTGCTGGCCAACACCAGCGAGGGCGCCAGCCACAAAAACAAGACGCTGATCATCGTGCCGATGAAGACGCCCGGCGTCAGCGTGGCGAAGAAGCTGAAGAAGGTGGGCATGGATGCCAGCGACACCGCGCAGCTGCACTTCGACGATGTGCGCGTGCCACAGCGCTACCGCATCGGCGAAGAGGGCATGGGCTTCATGTACCAGATGGAGCAGTTCCAGATCGAGCGGCTGTGGGGCGCGCTGAACTGCGGCGCCATGGCCCAGCGCGCCATCGACCACACCATCACCTACACCCGCGAGCGCCAGGCCTTCGGCCGCAGCATCCTCGACAACCAGTGGGTGCACTACAAGCTGGCCGAGCTGCAGACCGAGGTGGAAGCCCTGCGCAGCCTGGCTTGGCGCGGCGTGGAGATGGTGGTCAAGGGTGAAGATGCCACCAAGCTGGCCACCATGGCCAAGCTGAAGGCTGGCCGCACCATCCGCGAGGTGACCGACGGCTGCCTGCAGTTCTGGGGCGGCATGGGCTATGTGATGGACAGCCCGATCAGCCGCATGTGGCGGGATGGCCGGCTCACCAGCATCGGCGGCGGCGCCGACGAGGTGATGCTGCAGATCCTGTGCAAGTTCATGGGCACCTTCCCCACCGGCCGTTGAAGGCGAGGGCAATCCGATGTCATTCACCAAGATCCTGATCGCCAACCGCGGCGAAATCGCGCTGCGCGTGCTGCGCAGCGCCCATGCCCTGGGCTACCAGACGGTGGCGGTGTACTCCACCGCCGATGCCGGTGCCCGCCATGTGCTGGAGGCCGACCAGGCCGTGTGCATCGGCGAACCGCTGCCGCGCCAGAGCTACCTGAACATCCCGGCCATCATCGATGCCGCCCGCCAGAGCGGTGCCGATGCGGTGCACCCGGGCTACGGCTTCCTGGCCGAGAACGAGGACTTCGCCGCCGCCTGCCGCGACGCCGGCCTGGTGTTCATTGGCCCGTCGCCCGAGGCGATCAAGGCCATGGGCGACAAGGCCGGCGCCAAGGCGCTGATGGCCGCGGCCGGCGTGCCAGTCATCCCGGGTTACCAGGGCGAAGACCAGTCGGCCGAACGGCTGGCCGCCGAGGCCGCCAGCATCGGCTGGCCGGTGATGATCAAGGCCACGGCCGGCGGCGGTGGGCGTGGCATGCGCCGGGTCGACCGGGCCGCCGACTTTGCCGGGGCGCTGCAAAGCGCCCAGAGCGAGGCGCTGGGCGCCTTCGGCGATGCCACCGTGATCCTGGAGCGGGCGCTGATCGCCCCGCGCCACATCGAGATCCAGGTGTTCGCCGACCGCCACGGCAACGCCCTCCACCTGGGCGAGCGGGATTGCTCGGTGCAGCGCCGCCACCAGAAGGTGATCGAGGAGGCACCGTCACCGGCGGTGGATGCCGCGCTGCGTGCCCGCATGGGCGAGGTGGCGGTCAAGGCGGTGAAGGCCATCGGCTACGAGGGCGCCGGCACGCTGGAGTTCCTGCTCGACAGCCGGGGTGAATTCTTCTTCATGGAGATGAACACCCGGCTGCAGGTGGAGCATCCGGTCACCGAGGCCATCACCGGGCTCGACCTGGTCGACTGGCAGCTGCGCGTGGCCGCCGGTGAGCCGCTGCCGCTGGCGCAGCAGCAGATCACCTTCCACGGCCATGCCATCGAGGTGCGGCTGTGCGCCGAAGACCCGCGCCAGAGCTTCATGCCGCAGAGCGGCCGCATGCTGGGTTGGCAGATGCCCACCGACCTGCGGGTGGAGCATGCGCTGCGCCCGGGCGACGAGATCCCGCCGTTCTACGACTCGATGATCGCCAAGCTGGTGGCCCATGGCGCCAACCGGGCCGAGTCCCTGCGCCGGCTGCAGCGCGGCCTGCGCCAGGCGGTGGCGCTGGGCGTGGCCACCAACCAGGCCTTCCTGCTGCAGTGCATCGGGCACCCGGTGTTCGCCGCTGGCGGCGCCACCACCGCGTTCATCGGTGACCACCAGGATGCGCTGCTCGGCCCGCTGGGCACCGAGGGCGATGCCACGCTGCGCCGCCGGGTGGCGGCGCTGGGCGCGCTGCTGCTGCACCACAGCGCCGGCGCGGTGGCCCAGGCCAGCCCGCTGGCCCACCGCCTGCCCACGCTGCAGCGCTTCACCCTGGACGGTGTGGCGGTGCAGGGCGCGCTGGTGCAGGCCGGCCCGCAGCACTTCAGCAGCCGGCTGAACGGCGACGACAGCCAGCTGCAGGTGCTGCTGCATGCCGACGGCAGCGGCCACGGGCGCGCGCGGGTGCTGGTCGACGGCCTGGCCGAGACGGTGGTGTGGCAGCGTGACGGCGCCACCCTGCACCTGGCCCTGGCCGGCCGCGCCTGGGTGGTGCAGGACCTCAGCCGCGCCGTGGCCGCCCGCGGCGGTGAAGGCGCCAGCGACGGCAAGCTGCGCGCCAGCATGAACGGCCGTGTCGTGGCGGTGCAGGTGGCCGTGGGCGACCGGGTGGCCGCCGGCCAGCCGATGCTGACGCTGGAGGCGATGAAGATGGAGCATGTGCATGCCGCGCCGATCGCCGGCGTGGTGGCGGCGCTGCATGTCAGCCTGGGCGAGCAGGTGGGCTCGCACCGTGTGGTGGCCGAGGTGGTGGCCGACCCGGCGGCAGGCGCGGCCGCGCAGGCGGGTTGACGAGCCTGTGGGGGAGACCCCACATGGCCAGGTTCAAGTTTCCCGACAGCATGCCGAAAAAGACCTGATGTACAAGTTCTCCAACATCGGCATCGGCACCCGCCTGGGCCTCAGTTTCGCCAGCGTGCTCGTGCTGCTGGTCCTCATCGCCACCCTCGGCATGCTGCAGTTGCGCGAGATCGGCGTGCTCCATGCCAAGCGGGCCGACCTCGCCGAACACGCCACCAGCATCGAGCGCTGGCAGGGCGCCGTCACCCTGAACCTGACCCGCGCCCTGGGCGTGGGCGCCTCGGGCTACCACCCGGCCACCGTCGCCTTCCTCGAGCCGCCGATGAAGGAGACCTCCGAGGCCATCACCAAGCTGCAGGAGCGGGTCAACCAGTCGCTGACCGGGCCGGAGGAGCGGGCGATGCTCGACGAGATCGGCGCGCGCCGCAAGGCCTATGTCGAGGCCCGGGCCAAGGCCGCGGCCGCCTTCAAGGAAGGCCGTGCCGAAGACGGCAACCGCATCGTCAGCGGACCGATGACCGACGGCGCCAAGGCCTACAAGGACGCCATCGCCGCGCTGCAGGCCCATGTGCAGGCCGCTGCCGATGCCATGGAACTGGCCGCCAGCCAGCGCGCCAGCCTGGCGCAGACGCTGATGCTGGCGCTGTCGGTGCTGGCCCTGGCGCTGGGCAGCGGCCTGGCCTGGGCCATCACCCGCTCGGTCACCCACCCGCTGCGCCAGGCGGTCGACATCGCCGAGCGCATCGCCGCCAAGGACCTGTCGTCGCCGCCTGCGGTGGTGCGCCGCGGCGACGAGATCGGCACCTTGCAGCAGGCCCTGGGCCAGATGCAGGGCAGCCTGGTCGAGATGGTGCGGGAGATCCGCGCCGGCACGGCCGGCGTGGCCACGGCCAGCGCCGAGATCGCCTCGGCCAGCACCGACCTGAGCCAGCGCACCGAGGAGACGGCGGGCTCGCTGCAGCAGACCGCGAGCGCGATGGAGCAGATCACCGCCACCGTGGCCCAGACTTCGGATTCGGCGCGTGCCGCCAACCAGCTCGCGGCCTCGGCCAGCGACGTGGCCGGGCGCGGCGGCGAGATGGTCGACCAGGTGGTGCGCACCATGGAATCCATCCATGCCAGCAGCCGGCAGATCGGCGACATCATCGGCACCATCGACGGCATCGCCTTCCAGACCAACATCCTGGCGCTGAACGCGGCGGTGGAAGCCGCGCGGGCTGGCGAGCAGGGCCGCGGCTTTGCCGTGGTGGCGGCCGAGGTGCGCAGCCTGGCCCAGCGCAGCGCCGAGGCGGCCAAGCAGATCAAGAGCCTGATCGGCACCAGCGTGGACCGGGTGGAATCGGGCTCGCGCCTGGTCGGTGATGCCGGCGGCACCATGGCCGAGATCGTGGCCAGCGTGCGCCGGGTCAGCGACATCATCGGCGAGGTGATGTCGGCCGCCAACGAGCAGAGCCAGGGCATCGCCCAGGTCAATGACTCGGTGGCCACGCTGGACCAGATGACGCAGCAGAACGCCGCGCTGGTGGAGCAGAGCGCCGCAGCGGCCGAGTCGCTGAAGGACCAGTCAGACCGCTTGGCGGCCCTGGTGTCGACCTTCCGGCTGGCGGCCTGAGCGCCGCGGGGCGCTCAGCGCCCGGCGATGCCCAGCAGTTCCACGTCGAAGGTGAGCGTGGCGTTGGGCGGGATCACCCCGCCGGCGCCGCGTTCACCATAGGCGATGGCCGGCGGGCAGGTCAGGCGGGCGCTGCCGCCCACCTTGAGCAGCTGCACGCCTTCGGTCCAGCACTTGATGACGCGGTTGAGCGGAAACTCCAGCGGCTGGCCGCGGCTGTAGGAGCTGTCGAACTCCTTGCCCTTGTCCTTGCCATCGGCGAGGGTGCCGCGGTAGTGCACCTTCACCGTGTCGGTGGCGGTCGGGCTGGGCCCGGTGCCGGCCTTGATCAGCTTGAACACCAGGCCACTGCTGGTGGTGACGGTGGCGCCGGCGTCGGTGGGCGGCGTCGGGGCGGCGCTGGTCTGGGCGGCCGTCAGCAGCGGCAGCAGCAGGGCGGTGGTGGCGAGCAGGCGGGGCAGCGTCATCGGGTGCGGTCGGTGAAGTGGTTCCGGGTACCGGATGATCGCACTGCCGCGTGTCGGCTCAGCGGTAGAGGCCGACCTGCGCCGGCAGGTCCCAGTCGGCCGGCACGGTGATCGGCATCTCCAGCAGCAGTTGCGCCATGCCCTTGCCCAGCGGGTCCAGCCGCAGCGAGGCCGGGCCGCCGCCGTCCAGCGCCTGGTGCATGACCAGGTTCATCGCGTGCAGGCCGGGCAGGTGGTGGCGGTCGACGCGGCCCTTGACCATGTGGGCGAACCAGTCCTGCACCCGTTCGGGCGTCACCTGCGCCCACAGCAGCGGCAGCCATTCGGGCCGGCGGGCGATCAGGCCGATGTTGGAGATGTCGCCCTTGTCGCCGCTGCGGCCCCAGGCCAGGCGCACCAGCGGCACGGTCTGGGTGGCACCGGCGGGCGCTTTCCAGGCGGCGGGGTCGGGCAGGGGGGCAGGCGCTGCCAGCGGGCGGGCGGTGGTGGCCATCGGCACGGCGATGGCCTGGTCGCCCAGCTTGACCACCGGCTGCACCGCGCTGCGCGGGATCAGGAAGGCACACGGCACGATGTGTGGCGACACGCTGCCGCGGCCGCCGCCGGGCCCGGTGGTGCCGGGCGACCAGCTGGTGCCCGGCGCCGCTTTTTCGCGGGTGAACAGTTCCAGCGCTTCCTTCTTCGGATGGCGCACCGCCACCCGCACGATCACTTCGCGCAGCTGGGCGCTGGTGGCGCGCGGGCCGTACAGCGTCTCGGTGCCGATCACCTCCACCCGGGTGGCGGAGAAATCGCCCCAGCCGCGGGCCAGGATCATCTCGCGGGTGCGCTGCACCAGGCTCTCGCCGGTGCGGCGGGCCTTGGCCACCGCGTCGATGCCGACGATCACCGTCATGCCGTCGCAGCGCCAGCCCACCAGGGTGGTGGCGCTGACCTTCAGCGTCTCGGGCGGCGCGCTGCCGCGCACGCCGGCCACATGCACCCGGTCGGGGCCGGCCTGCACCATCGTCACCTGCCTGAAGTCGCAGGTCACGTCGGGCAGCAGGTAGGCGCCGGGATCGCCGATCTCGTAGAGCAGCTGTTCGCCCACCGTGGCCGGGCTCACCAGGCCGCCGGTGCCGGGCACCTTGGTGACGGTGAAGCTGCCGTCCTCGGCGCATTCGACGATGGGGTAGCCGATGTGGGTCCAGTCGGGCACGGTGTCCCAGTCGGTGAACAGGCCGCCGGTGGCCTGGCAGCCGCATTCGATGATGTGGCCGGCCAGGCTGGCGCCGGCCAGGCGGTCGAAGTCGGTCATCGACCAGCCGAAGTGGTGGATCAGCGCGCCCAGGGTCACCGCGCTGTCGACGCTGCGGCCGGTGATCACGATGTCGGCCCCGGCATCCAGCGCGCGGGCGATGGGCTCGGCGCCCAGGTAGGCATTGGCGCTCAGCAGGTTGGCCGGCACCGGCTGGCTGCCGACCAGGTCGACCAGCGTGCCGCCGGCGGCCTCGCGCAGCGCCGGCAGGGCGGCGCGCACATCATCCCCCTCGACGATGGCGATCTTCACTGACAGCCCCAGCTCGTCGGCCACCTTGGCCAGTGCCCGGGCGCAGGCCTGGGGGTGGATGCCGCCGGCATTCGTCACCACCTTGATGCCGCGTTTCACCACCTCGGGCAGCACCTGCCGCATCACCGGGTCGACGAAGTCGGTGGCGAAGCCGGCCTCGGGGTTCTTGCGCTGGGCCGCGGCCAGGATGGCCATGGTGGTCTCGGCCAGGTAGTCGAACACCAGCACGTCGATCAGGCCGCTGTTGACCAGCTGCGGCGCGCCCAGGCTGCTGTCGCCCCAGAAGCCGGAGGCGCCGCCGATGCGCAACGGGGGGCGGTTGGACGGTGTGGACATGGCAGCTCCTCAAGTTGGTGCGGCAGCCTAAGGGCGGCCGGCCGCCAGTGTCTTGCGGTGATTGGCTGAGCCCGGACACAGAGGCTCCTGAGGAGCCTCTGTGCCTGGCGAAGCGGCCGAGCTCTGCGAGGCCGTGGGTGGGCCTGGGCGGAGAGGCGGCCCCGGGCGGCCCGGTACACTGCAGGGCATCGCTGGCCTGTGGATTTCCACACACCCGGCCGGCCCGCCCGACCGCCTGACCCTCTGCGTCTGCCTCCACCGGCCCACGCCACCCACCCATGTCCGCTGCCGCCCCGGCCTCCGCCCTGTTCGACCTGAAAAGCGCCGCCTGGACGCTGACGGCACTGCGCCTGCAGTCGGCCGACGTGGCGCAGCTGGCCGCCGCGCTGGATGCCCGCTTCGCGGACAGCCCCGGCCTGTTCGACGGCGAGGGCGTGGCCATCGACCTGACCGCGCTGCGCGAGGCCGACGTGGCGCTGGACTTCTCTGCCCTGCTGCCGCAGCTGCGCCGCCACGGCATGCTGCCGGTGGCCGCGATGGGCGGCAGCCCGGCACAGATGGCCGCCGCCCGTGCCGCCGGCCTGGCCGAGGCCCCCGATGCCCCGGCCGCCGCCCGCACCGAGCCGGCCCGCCCGGTGCAGAAGCAGGTGGTGCGCGCCGCGCCGATCGAGGTGGTGCGCGAGGTCGAGGTGATCCGCGAGGTCGAGGTGGTGCGCGAGGTGCCGGCCGAACCCGTCAGCGTGCCGCCGATGGTCATCGACAAGCCGCTGCGCTCGGGCCAGCGGGTCTATGCCAAGGGCGGCGACCTGATCGTGCTGGCGGTGGTCAGCTTCGGCGCCGAGGTCATCGCCGACGGCAACATCCATGTCTATGCACCGCTGCGCGGCCGGGCGATCGCCGGTGCGCGGGGCGATGTCAATGCCCGCATCTACTGCACCTGCCTGGAGCCCCAGCTGGTCTCGGTGGCCGGCATCTACCGCACCACCGAGACGCCGCTGGCCGCCGATGTGCTGGGCAAGCCGGCCCTGGTGCGGCTGGAGGGCGAAAAGATCATCGTCGAGGCGCTGGGCGCCTGACACCTGAGCAATCCACACCAAGAAAGCAACCCTGATGGCCAAGATCATCGTCGTCACGTCCGGCAAGGGCGGGGTGGGCAAGACCACCACCAGCGCCAGTTTCTCCTCGGGCCTGGCCCTGCGCGGCCACAAGACCGCGGTGATCGACTTCGACGTGGGCCTGCGCAACCTCGACCTGATCATGGGCTGCGAGCGGCGGGTGGTCTACGACCTGATCAACGTGATCCACGGCGAGGCCAACCTGCACCAGGCCTTGATCAAGGACAAGCAGTGCGACAACCTCTACGTGCTGGCCGCCAGCCAGACGCGCGACAAGGACGCACTCACCCAGGACGGCGTCGAGAAGGTGCTGAAGGACCTGGCCGAGATGGGATTTGAATACATCGTCTGCGATTCACCCGCCGGCATCGAGACCGGCGCGCTGATGGCCATGCACTTTGCCGACGAGGCGCTGGTGGTGACCAACCCCGAGGTCTCGTCGGTGCGCGACTCGGACCGCATCCTGGGCATGCTCAGCAGCAAGACCAAGCGCGCCATCGAGGGCGGCACGCCGATCAAGGAGCACCTGCTGATCACCCGCTACAACCCCAGCCGGGTCGAGGGCGGCCAGATGTTGAGCCTGACCGACATCCAGGAGATCCTGCGGATCCCGCTGATCGGCGTGATCCCCGAGAGCGAGACGGTGCTGGATGCGTCCAACCAGGGCCTGCCGGCCATCCACCTGAAGACCACCGACGTGAGCGAGGCCTACAAGGACGTGATCAGCCGCTTCCTGGGCGAGACGGTGCCGATGCGCTTCACCGATTTCGAGAAGCCGGGCTTCTTCAAGCGCCTGTTCGGCGGGAGGTGAGCGGCCATGTCGTTCCTCTCGTTCTTTCTCGGTGAGAAGAAGAAGACCGCCACCGTCGCCAAGGAGCGGCTGCAGATCATCCTGGCGCACGAGCGATCGGGCCGCGGTGCCTCGCGCGCCGACTACCTGCCGCAGCTGCAGGCCGAGCTGGTGGCGGTGATCAGCAAGTACGTGCAGATCTCGGCCAGCGACATCAAGGTCAGCCTGGAGAAGCAGGACAACTTCGAGGTGCTGGAAGTCAAGATCGAATTGCCCGACGCAGTGAAATGACGCCCGCCGCGGCCGGCGATCCCTGCCGCGCCTTCCTGGCCGGCTACCCGGCCGATCTGCTGGACCGGGTGCGCGCCCTGCTGGCCGACGGCAGCCTGGGTGACTGGCTGGACAAGCGCTACCCCGAGGCCCACACCATCCGCACCGACGGCGCGCTGTACGACCATGCGTCGGCGCTGAAGGCGCGCCACCTGCGCAACGCGCCGGCGCTGAACAAGGTGGCCTACGACGGCCGGCTGCAGATCGACCAGCGCGCGCTGGGCACGCTCACCGCCGCCTCCCGGGTGCAGGGTGGCCGCCTGGCCGCCAAGCGTGAGCTGCGGGTGGCCGCCTGCTTCAAGCACGCGCCGGCGGCGATGCTGGACATGATCGTGGTGCACGAGCTGGCGCACCTGAAGGAGCGCGAGCACAACAAGCCGTTCTACGCGCTGTGCGACCACATGCTGCCGGGCTACCACCAGATCGAGTTCGACACCCGGCTGTGGCTGACCTGGCAACAACTGCAGGCGGCGGCCCCGCCATGAACGACTGGCTGGTGCACTGGGGCCTGGAGGCCTGGAAGCCGGCGCTGCGTGCGCTGGTGATGCCGCCGGTGCCGATGCTGCTGCTGGTGTTGCTGGGCCTGGCCCTGGTGCGCCGGCGGCCCGGCTTGGGGCGCAGCCTGGCGGTGCTGGGCGTGCTGGCCACGTGGCTGGTGTGCACGCCCTGGGCCGGCCACCTGCTTCAGCAGGCCCTGACCCGGCCGCCACCGCCGCTGGCGGCCGCGCAGGTGGCCAGCCTCCGGCAGGCGCCCGGCACCGCCATCCTGGTGCTCGGTGCCGGCCGCCGCACGCTGATGCTGGAGTACGGCCAGCCCGACCTGACGCCGCTGACCCTGGAGCGCTTGCGCTACGGCTGGTGGCTGGCCCGCCAGACCGGCCTGCCGCTGGGCTACAGCGGCGGCGTGGGCCATGGCGCCCGCGACGGCGTCACCGAGGCCGATGCGGTGGCGCTGGTGACCGTGCGGGACCACGGCGTGCCCTTGCGCTGGGCCGAAGGCCGCTCGCGCGACACCAACGAGAACGCCCGCTACAGCGTCGCCATGCTGCAGGCCGCCGGCATCACCCGGCTGGTGCTGGTGACCCACGGCTTCCACCAGCAGCGGGCGCTGGCGGCCTTCGGGCGCGCCATCGCCAATTCCGGCCGGCCGATGGCCCTGGTGGCCGCGCCGGTGGGCCTGCGCCCACCGCCGACCCCTGCACTGGGCGACTTCCTGCCCGGCCACGACGGCCTGGCCCACAGCATCTGGGCGGTGCATGAATGGCTGGGCTGGTTGGCCGGGGCCTGACAGCCGCTTCCGGCTGTGGCACGATCCGATCGCCTCAGCTGGACACGGAGCCTTTCATGCGGATGTCGAACTGGTTGGCAGGTGCCGCCACCTGCCTCCTGATGCCGGTGGCGGCAGCGATCGAGTTTCCGAAAGAACTCGACATCTCCGTCCATGTGGCAGATGTCCGCATCAGCCGGGCAGTCGGCACCGTGGCAAGCCACGTCGACCCGGTGCTGGCCCAGGTGACGGACGCGCCGAATTTCGTGCGATCCGACTTCGCCAGCGGCAAACTGCGCGGCAGCGCATTCATCCAGGACGCCTTCGGCGACTTCGTCCTGTCGACCGCGTCACTGGCGGTGGAACTGCGCAACAACTCTGCCGCGGTCCTGTCGCTGGATCCGGGCAAGGTGAAGCTGACGGTCGACGCAACGTTCCAGCACAGCCTGGGCACCGAGAGCCTCGGCACGGTCGGCAACACCCTCGTGGCCAACCTGGCGGCGGTGGTGGTCGACGCTGTCGGCAGCGTGCGGTCCTCCGGCGCGACGAACATCGTCTACCGCTACGCCGACTCGGTCGACGACGCGCCGGCGGATCTGTCGCTGCTGACCGACGTCCAGGGCGGTTTCAGCTTTGCGACCCCGGTGTTCAATGCCGACGAGCTCGCGGTCGACCTGCTGTCGTCGGCGCTGACGGTGCTGCCGGGCGAAACGCTGGCCTTGTCGGTGCTCGTCTCGGGCACCGCCACCGCGTTCGCGTTCTTCGGCGGCACCGGCTTCTCGGCAACCACCGACTTCGGCAACACCGCCTCGCTGCTGCTCGACCTGCCGCCGGGCTTCCAGGTCCGCAGCGATGTGCCGCTGTCCTGGGTGACGACAACCCCCGTGCCGGAGCCGGCGAGCGCGATGCTGCTGGTCGCCGGGCTGGCGCTGCTGTGGCGCCGCCGGGCCGGCCGTGCCCGGGGCGCACCAGCGCCGTGAGCGCGGCGCAGCTCAGGCGTGGCGCTTGAGCAGCGCCCGGCCCAGCGCCGCCAGGTGCACCTGGTCGGGCCCGTCGCCCATGCGCATGTAGCGCGCGTAGGCATAGGCCTCGGCCAGGAAGGTGTCCTGCGACAGACCGGCGGCGCCGTGCACCTGCATGGCCCGGTCGATCACCCGCGCGGCCATGTCGGGCACCACGATCTTGGCGGCGCTGATCATGTCGCGCGCCGCCTTGTTGCCCTCGCGGTCCATCTTGTCGGCGGTGCGCAGCGTCAGCAGCCGGGCCTGCTCGATGTCGCAGAAGCTGCGGGCGATGTCCTCCTTCACCGAGCCATGCTCGCCCAGCGCGCGGCCGAAGGCATGGCGGCTGTTGGCGCGCCTGCACATCAGCTCCAGCGCCCGCTGGGCGCAGCCGATCAGCCGCATGCAGTGGTGGATGCGGCCCGGCCCCAGCCGGCCCTGGGCGATCTCGAAGCCGCGGCCCTCGCCCAGCAGCATGTGGTCCAGCGGCACGCGCACGTTGTCGTACACCACCTCGGCATGGCCCACCGGCCGGCTGTCGTAGCCGAACACCGTCATGTCGCGCAGGATGGTGATGCCCGGCGTGTCCTTGGGCACCAGCAGCATCGACTGCTGGCGGTGCGCATCCGGGTGGTCGGGTGATGACTTGCCCATCACGATCAGCAGCTTGCAGTCGCTGTTCATCGCACCCGAGGTGAACCACTTGCGGCCGTTGACCACCCAGTGGTCGCCGTCCTGCGTGATCGAACAGCGGATGTTGGTGGCGTCACTCGACGCCACCGCCGGCTCGGTCATCGAGAACGCTGAGCGGATGGTGCCGGCCAGCAGCGGCTTCAGCCACCGGTCCTGCTGGGCCGGCGTGCCGTAGAGCGACAGCACCTCCATGTTGCCGGTGTCGGGCGCCGAGCAGTTGAACACCTCGCTGGCCCACAGCACCCGGCCCATGGCCTCGGCCAGTGGCGCGTACTCCAGGTTGCGCAAGCCCGCGCCATGGCTGCCGGGCAGGAACAGGTTCCACAGCCCCTGGGCGCGGGCCTCGGCCTTGAGCTGCTGCACGATGGCCGGCGTGGCCGGCACGACCTGGGCGCGGGCCTGCTGGTCGTACAAGTGCTCATTCGGCAGCACCTGCGCTGCCATGAAGGCCTCCACCTGCGCCAGCAGGGTGCGGGCACGTTCGCTCAGCTCGAAATCCATGGTGTCTCCTGGTGGTGCACCAGGGTAGGCGCCCCGGCGCCGCCGGTCTTGCATCAACTGGCTACCGGGTTGCTGGTCGCTTGATTTGTTCATTTGTAATGATTTGCTCAAGTCGCCGCCGGCGCTGCCGATAAGCCAGACATGCCGGGCACGGCTGCCTGGCCGGAGTGTCCGATGGTTGACCCCGCAACCGCTGCCCCGCCCGATCCGGCGTTGGTCCAGCCCCCCACCGTGCTGCTGGTGGATGACGAGCCGTCCGTGCTGAGCGCGCTGCGCCGGCTGTTCCGCACCCAGGGCTACCGCATCGAGCAGGCCACCAGCGGTGCCGATGCACTGGCGCTGATGCGCAACACCCCGGTGGACCTGGTGGTGTCGGACATGCGCATGCCCGGCATGGACGGCGCTGCCTTCCTGTCGCAGGTGCGGGTCCTCTATCCCGGGGCGGTGCGCATCCTGCTGACCGGCTACGCCGACATCACCGCCACCATCGCTGCCATCAACCAGGGCGCGATCCACCGCTACATCGCCAAGCCCTGGGACGACAACGACCTGCTGCTGGTCGTCAGCGACGCGTTGCACCGGCGCGACCTGGAGCAGGAGAACGTGCGCCTGCTGGCGCTGACGCAATCGCAGAACCAGGCCCTGGTGTCGCTGAACCAGGGGCTGGAGGCCCGCGTGGCCGAGCGCACTGCCGCGCTGGAGACCAGCCTGGCTGACCTGGCCGTCGCCCATGCCGAGGTGGAGGCGCATTTCATGCTCGCCGTCACCGTGTTCTCCGGCCTGCTGGAGCTGCGCGAGGGCGGCATGGCCGGCCATGCCCGCCGCGTGGCCGAACTGGCCCGCCGGGTGGCGGCCCGCCTGGGCCTGGACGAGAACGCCCAGCGCGATGTGCAGATGGCCGCGCTGTTGCACGACATCGGCAAGATCGGCTTCGACGACACGATGCTGCGCACGCCGGTGTCGAAGTACAGCGCCGACCAGCTGACGGCCTACCAGCACCACCCGGTGGACGGCGAGGCGGCGCTGCTGCCGCTGGACAAGCTGCGCGGCGTGGCCGCCATCGTGCGCCAGCACCATGAGCGCTGGGACGGCCGCGGCTTCCCCGACGGCCTGCGCGGCCCCGGCATCCTGCTGGGCGCGCGCATCCTGGCCGCGGCCAGCGACTACGACGACCTGACCAGCGGCACCATGGCCGAGCATGTCTACACCAGCGACAAGGCCCGTGCCGCGCTGCGCGACGGCCTCTACACCCACTACGACCCCCAGGTGGTCGAGGCCCTGCAGGCGGTGCTGGGCGAGATCGAGGCCGAGGCCAAGGCCGACGTGGTGGTGCCGGTGGCCGAGCTGCAGCCCCGCATGGTGCTGGCCGCGGACCTGCTGTCACCGCAGGGCGTGATCCTGCTGCCGGCCGGCCATGTCTTCCAGCCGCCACTGATCGCCAAGCTGCGCGAGCTGTCGTCACGCCAGAGCCAGCCGCTGCAGCTGCGGGTGCTGCGCCGCTCGCTGCCGGCGGCCGGCAGTCGGCAGCACGCCCCCAGCGGGCCGGGCAAGGCCGTCATGGCCTGATGGCGGAGGGGCCGTCCCGTGAGCGACCTCTTCATCGAGCTGGACACCTGGCTGGAGCTCGACCAGCCTGGCACGCCGGCCGTGGCGGCCGATGCCACACCGGGCAGCACCGAGCACGATGGCGGCGCAGCAGCACCGCCCGATGCCGGCGGACTGGCCGAGCAGCTGCTCGACGCCATGGGCATGCCGGCCTGGCTGCACCGCCCCGACCGCCCGATGCGAGCCAACGCCGCGCTGCGCCGCCTGTGCGGCCTGCACCGCGACACCCCGGCCGATCCGCTGCAGCTGCTGGTGCCCGACGACCGCGCCGCCCTGGCCGACGCCAGCGACGAGTGCCTGTGGCGCAGCGGCGAGCCGCCGGCCCAGTCGGTGCGCCTGCTGGGCGGCAACGGCAGCCAGCGGCCGGTGGAACTCAGCCTGCGCCGCGTGCAGCTGGACGACGGGCCGGCCATCCTGGTCACCTGCCAGGACCTGAGCGACATCCAGCATGTGCAGACCATGCTGCAGGGCATGAGCAGCCTGCTCGGCCAGATCATCGACGGCGCGCCGGTGGCCAGCTTCGTGATCGACCGCCACCACCGGGTGACGCACTGGAACACCGCCTGCGGCCACCTCACCGGCCATGGTGCCGACACCATGATCGGTAGCACCACGCCCTGGCGGGCGTTCTACGACGAGGCCCGCCCGCTGCTGGCCGACCTGATCGTCGACGGCACCGCCGATGCCGAGCTGGCGGCGCTGTACGGCGACAGCGCCAAGCCGTCGGCCCTGATCGCCGGCGCCTACGAGGCCGAGGCCTTCTTCCCGCAGTTCGGGCCCGACGGCCGCTGGCTGAGCTTCACTGCCGCGCCGCTGCGCGACCATGCGGCGCAGGTGATCGGCGCCATCGTCACGCTGCAGGACGTGAGCCAGCGCCGCCGCACCGAGGAAGAGCTGACCCGCCGCCTGGAGCAGCTGGTCGAGGCCCGGTCGGCCGAACTGGCCGCCAATGCCCGGCTGATGGACGCCTTCATCGACAACGCGCCGATCGGCGTGGTCTACACCGTCAATGGCGACGTGCAACGCGCGAACCGGCAGATGACCGAGATGTTCGGCGCCGCCGAGCCCATGCCGGGCGGCGGCCGGCCCGACCGGCCGTTCTACATGGCGCCGGACGACCTGGTGCATCTGCGCGAGCTGGCGCAGCTGCCGTTCTCCCGCAACGAGGCCCTGCACCACGAGATGTGGCTGCACGACCGCAGCGGCCGGCCGCTGTGGATGCAGGTCAATGCCTGCCCGGTGGAGTACAGCGACGACGCCACCGGCGCCTGGTGGATGCTGCAGGACCGCACCGAGGTGCGCACCGCCCAGGAGGCGCTGCGCCAGCGCTTCGAGGAGCTGCAGCAGACCAACCAGAAGCTGGAGCAGGCGCAGAACCAGCTGCTGCAGAGCGACAAGATGGCCAGCATCGGCCAGCTGGCCGCCGGCGTGGCGCACGAGATCAACAACCCGGTCGGCTTCGTCAGCAGCAACCTCAACACGCTGCGCCAGTACGTGGGCAGCCTGCTGCAGCTGGCCGATGCCTACGGCCGCCACAGCCAGCCCGCCGGCCCCGAGGCAGCGCAGCAGCTGGCCGCCACGCTGAAGGCGGTGGAGCTGGACTATCTGAAGGACGATCTGCCGCAGCTGCTGGATGAAAGCGCCGATGGCCTGACGCGGGTGAAGAAGATCGTGCAGGACCTGAAGGACTTCTCCCGCGTCGACCAGGCCGACTGGCAGCTGGCCGACCTCAATGCCGGGCTGGAATCGACGCTGAACGTGGTGCTGCACGAGGTCAAGTACAAGGCCGACATCGTGCGTGCGCTCACGCCGCTGCCGCTGGTGAACTGCCTGGCCGGGCAGCTCAACCAGGTGTTCATGAACCTGATCGTCAATGCCTCGCAGTCCATCGACGGCCGCGGCACCATCACCCTGTCGTCCGGCGCAGAGGGCGACTGGGTGTGGGTGCAGGTGGGCGACACCGGCGCCGGCATGACCGATGCGGTGATGCGCCGCATCTTCGAGCCTTTCTTCACCACCAAGGACGTGGGCAAGGGCACGGGCCTGGGGCTGTCGCTGTCGTTCTCGATCGTGCAGCGCCATGGCGGCGTGATCCAGGTGCGCTCGCAGCGCGGCGTGGGCAGCCGTTTCCGGGTGTGGGTGCCGGTGGCCGGCCCCGCGCCGGGCGGCCAGGCCGCCGCACCGCAGCCGCCAGCCTGGGATTGAGCGCCGCCCCGTGCTCGGCGGGCACAAACCGGGCGATGATGTGAGGGTGTGCGAAGCCCGAACCACCCTTTCCCCGCCGCCGTTAGGCGATCTCCACACCGACCTGAGCCAGCGCGTGGTGCTGCATGCCGCCGATGCGGTGTGGCAGCCATCCCCGCAGCCCGGCGTGCAGCGCCGCCTGCTCGACCGCTGGGGCGGCGAACGGGCCCGCGCCACCAGCCTGGTGCGCTACGCGCCCGGCGCCCGCTTCAACACCCACGTACATGACGGCGGCGAAGAGATCCTGGTGCTGGAAGGCGTGTTCTCCGACGAGACCGGCGACCACCCCGCCGGCACCTACCTGCGCAACCCGCCGGGCAGCAGCCATGCGCCGTTCTCGCAGCCCGGCTGCCTGCTGTACGTGAAGCTGCGCCACTTCGCGGCCGACGACACCGCCGCGGTGCGCATCGACACCCGCAGCGCCGCCTGGCAGGCCGATGCCGTGCCCGGCCTGTGGTTCCTGCCGCTGCACAGCCACGGCGGCACCGACACCCTGCTGCTGCGCGCCGGGCCGAACTGCTGGTTCGACATGCACAGCCATCCCGGCGGCGAGGAACTGCTGGTCGTCGAAGGCGTGCTGTACGACGACCTCGGTTGCTATCCCCGCCACACCTGGACCCGCAGCCCGCGCTGGAGCCGCCACGCGCCGCACACCATGGCCGAGGGCGCGGTGTCGCTGGTCAAGCGGGGCCACCTGGCACCGCCGACGCGCCCGGCTGCGGCCAAGGATGCCTGAGCCCGCGCTGCCCGCGGCCGACAGTCCCGCCCCACCCGATGCCAGCCCGGCGGCCACACCGCTGCGCGCGGCGGCCGTGCCGCAGGGCCGGGCCAGCCGCCTGCTGCACCTGGGCCGGGCGGTGGGCGAACTGGCCGCCGGTGCCGCCGCCGAGGGCCTGGGCCGCCTGGCCCGTGGCGAGCGGCCGGCGCTGGCGGACATCGTCTTCACCCCCGCCAATGCCCGCCGCCTGGCCGAGCGGCTGTCGCAGATGCGCGGCGCGGTGATGAAGCTGGGCCAGCTGCTGTCGATGGACGGCGAGGGCGTGCTGCCGCCGGCCTTTGCCGCGCTGCTGGCCGGCCTGCGCGACCAAGCCCATGCGATGCCGGCCACCCAGCTGGATGCGGTGCTCAGCCAGGCCTGGGGTGCCGATTGGCACCAGCGCTTCCGCCGCTTCAGCTTCCAGCCGATCGCCTCGGCCTCCATCGGCCAGGTGCACCGGGCCGAGACGCACGACGGCCGCGTGCTGGCGCTGAAGATCCAGCACCCCGGCGTGCGCGAGAGCATCGCCAGCGACGTGGCCAACCTGGCCCTGCTGGCCCGCACGCCCGGCCTGCTGCCCGCCGGGCTGGACCTGACCGAGCTGCTCGACCGCGTGCGGCAGCAGTTGCTGCGCGAAACCGACTATGTCGCCGAGGCGGCCGCCACCACCGCCTACCGCGAGGCCCTGGGCGACGACCCGGTGCTGTGGGTGCCGGCGGTGCATGCCGACCACAGCAGCGCCCGGATCCTGGCCACGGACTTTGTGGCGGGCGTGCCGGTCGACCGGCTGGCCGACAACGGCAGCCAGCCCCAGCGCGATGCGGCGGCCACCGCGCTGGCCCGCCTCGCCGCGCACGAGCTGTTCACCATGCAGCTGGTGCAGACCGACCCCAACTTCGGCAACTACCTGGTCGACGTCGACGGCGGCCGCATCGCGCTGCTGGACTTCGGCGCCGCCCAGGCCATCGCCCCGCAGCGGGTGCAGCAGCTGCGCGACCTGGGCCGCGCCCTGCGGGCGTCCGATGCCGATGCCGTGCGCCAGGCCGCGCTGGCGCTGGGCTACATCGGCGCCTCCGAGCCACCGGCCCAGGCCGACGGCGTGCTGGCCATGCTGATGGCCGCCGGCGAGCCGCTGCGCCAGGCCGGACCCTACGACTTCGGTGCCTCCGACCTGTTCCGCCGCATGGTCGACCAGGGCCAGGCGCAGTTCTTCGACCAGGGCTTCTCGCGCACGCCGCCGGCCGATCTGCTGCTGCTGCAGCGCAAGTTCATCGGCACCTTCCTGCTGTGCGCCCGGCTGCGGGCGCGGGTGGACCTGGCGGCGGTGTTTGCCCCGCATCTCTGACGCGGCCGGGCGGCCCACAATCCGGCATCGCCTGACACTGCCCAGGAGCCGGCCCATGCCCCGTCTGCAGCCCGATGAGATCCGCCGCTACCAGCGCGAGGGCTGGGTGGTGCCACAGTGGCGGCTGCCCGCGGCCCAGGTGGCCACCATGCAGGCGGCGCTGGACGAACTGCTGCGCCGCAACCCCGGCGTGCGGCCGGAGAAGCTGGTGTCGGCCCATGTCGAGCGCGCCGGCAGCGACAACGGCGAGGGCGTTCGCGGCGTGGCCGATTTCCTGCAGCTGGCGCGCGACCCCGACATCATCGACCTGGTGGCCAGCCTGCTCGGTGACGACGTGATCCTGTGGGGCGCGCATGTGTTCTGCAAGCCGGCGGCCGAGGGCTACGAGACACCCTGGCACCAGGACGGCCACTACTGGCCGATCCGCCCGCTGGCCACCTGCACCGTGTGGGTGGCGCTGGAGCCCAGCACCCGCGCCAACGGCTGCCTGCGGGTCATCCCCGGCTCGCACCGCGACCGCCACCTGCACCCGCACCTGCATGAGGACCGGCAGGACCTCACCCTGCAGCAGCGCATGGCCGACGGCTGCTTCGACGAGGCCGACGCGGTCGACATCGAGCTGCAGCCCGGCCAGATGAGCCTGCACGACGTCTACATGATCCACGGTGCGGCGGCCAACACCAGCACCCAGCGCCGCACCGGCGTGGCGCTGCGCTACATGCCGGCCACGTCGCACTTCGACCGCAGCCTCAAGCCGGTGGACGGCAAGACCGGCGTGGCGGTCAACTTCGCCCAGCGGCCGCTGTGGCTGGTGAAGGGGCGCGATGTGTGCGGGCAGAATGATTTCACGGTGGGCCATCCGGCCTGAGTGCACGCGCCGGCGGCCCACCCGCCGCGGCCCATCCTGATCGGAGCGCGCATGCCCAGCAAGACGGTTCTCAGCAAGACGGTCTCCGTCCGCAAGGCGGTGGTGAAGCCGCCGACCCGGGAGGTGCTTCCAACCGCGCCGCCGCGGGTGGCGGTGTCGCGGCCGGTGCTGCTGCTCGATGGCATGCAGCGCGGCGCGGTGGATGCCTGCGTGGTGGCCTGCAACCTGCGCCATGCGCTGAACCAGCCGGCCGAGCTGACGCTGGAGATCGACCTCGACGCCGCCCACGCCGCCCTGGATGGCACCGGCACGCAGCTGTGGCGCTGGCTGGACATCGGCCAGCCGTTGCAGCTGAGCCTGGGCCCCTATGCCGATGTGCAGGTGTTCAGCGGGCAGGTGTTGTCGGTGGGCCTGTCGCAGGCCGAGGGCCGGCCGGTGCTGCTGCGGGTGGTGGCCACGGACGGGCTGCAGGCCATGCAGGCCACGCTGCGCCAGCGCAGCCTGCCGGCGGCCACCACGGCCCAGCGGGTGGCCGGCCTGGCTGCGGAGCGGGGCCTGTCGACCGACCTGCAGTGGCCCGGTCCGGTGCAGCCTGAGCAGGTGCAACTGGGCGAGAGCAACCTGGCCCTGCTGCAGCGCTGGGCCCAGGCCGACGGCATCGTCTTCTGGCTCGACGGCCGCACCCTGCGGGCCCGCCCGCTGGACGCCGCCGGCCGCCCGGCCCATCGGCTGGCCCACGGCAGCAGCCTGCGCAGTTTCGATCTGGCGGCCGATGTGCGCAGCCAGTGCACGGCGGTGCTGGCCGGCGGCTGGCTGGTGCCGACGGGTCGGGCCGCCACGGAACTGGTGCGCCCGGATGCCGTGGCCGGCGCCCTGGGTGGCCCGACAGCCCTGTCCCATGGCCTGGGTGAGCGCATGCGGCCGCTGCCCGATCTGGCCGCCGCCACCGTGGCCGATGTCCGGCGCAGCGGACAGCAGGCGCTGTCGGCCAGCAGCCGGCAGTTCCTGCAGGGCCGCGCCACCGCCACCGGCCCGCTGACCGACCCCGCCCCGCTGCTGCCGGGCGGGCGCGTCAGCCTGGAGAGCCTGGGCCCGCGCTTCAGCGGCGATTACCAGGTGGTGGCCCTGTGCCGGCGCTTCGACCTGGCCAACGGCCTGCTGACCGACCTGGACCTGCAGCGCGACACCCTGGGCCGGCCCTGACCCGCGCCAGGGCCACACCCACGGAGCCCGCCCACCATGTCTGACACCACCGGCACTGCCGCCCCCGCCTGGCCCGGCGTCTACCCCGCGCTGGTCACCGACCTGCGCGACCCGCAGGCCCTGGGCCGGGTGCAGGTGTCGCTGCCCTGGGCGGCCGATCCTGAAGGCAGCCGGCCGGTGGCCTGGGCCCGCCTGGCCACGCTGGCCGCTGGCGCCGGCAGCGGCACCTGGTTCCTGCCGGCGGTGGGCGACGAGGTGCTGGTGGCCTTCCAGGCGGGCGACCCCAGCCTGCCGGTGGTGCTGGGCGGCTTGTGGAACGGCCAGCAGCGCCCGCCCCAGGCGGTGGCGGCCGATGGCAGCAACCACCACCGGGTGATCCGCTCTCCGCGCGGCGTGGTGATCGACCTGGTCGACGGGCCCGGCCGGGCGGGGCTGACGTTGCGCACCCCCGGTGGCTGCGAGCTGGTGCTGGACGATGCCAGCCAGGAGGTGCGCCTGAGCGACGGCCAGGGCAACCAGGTCGAGATCAAGAACGGCGAGCTGCGGGTGACCGCCGCCAAGGCGGTGGTGGTGTCGGCCAGCAAGGTCAGCATCGCGGCCGGCAGCGTGCAGGTGGACACCGGCATGCTCAAGGTGAGCGGCACCGTCCAGGCCGACACGCTGATCGCCAACAGCGTGGTGGCCAGGAGCTACACCCCCGGGGCCGGCAACGTCCTCTGATGCCGCGGGCGCGGCCGGGCTACTTGCCCCAGCTGTCCTTCAGCCCGGTGATGCGGTTGAACACCGGCGCGGCGGCGGTGTGCAGCACCCGGTCGGCGACGAAGTAGCCGTGGCGCTCGAACTGGAAGCGTGATTCCGCCGCCACCGCGGCCAGCGCGGGTTCCACATAGCCCTGCACCACCGCCTTGCTGTGCGGGTTCAGCACGCTGCGGAAGTCGCGGTCGCCGGCATCGGGCTGGGGCTCGGTGAACAGCCGGTCATAGAGGTGGAAGCTGGCGGCCACCGCATCCTGCGCGCCCACCCAGGTGATCGTTCCCTTGACCTTCACCGCGTCCGCTCCGGGCGTGCCGCTCTTGGTGTCGGGCACCACGGTGGCCAGCACCGCGGTCACGCGGCCGTCGGTGTCCTTCTCGCAGCCGGTGCACTCCACCACCATGCCGTACTTCAGCCGCACCTTGTTGCCGGGGAAGAGCCGGAAGAAGCCCTTGGCTGGCACCTCGGCAAAGTCGTCGCGCTCGATCCACACCACCGGCCCCAGGCCGAAGCTGCGCTGGCCCAGGTCGGGCTGCTGCGGATGGGCCGGGGCGCTGCAGGGCTCGACATGGCCGGCGCCAAACACCGTGTCCCAGTTGGTCAGCTTCAGCGGCAGCGGGTCGATCACTGCCATTGCCCGCGGTGCCTGGCCTTCCAGGTCGGCCCGCAGCGCGCCTTCGAGCACGCTGTAGTCGATCCAGATGTTGGTCTTGCTGGCGCCGGTGTCCTCGGCGAACTTGCGCACCGCCGCCGGGGTGTAGCCGCGGCGGCGCATGCCGGCCAGCGTGGGCATGCGGGGGTCGTCCCAGCCGCTGACATGGCCTTCGTCGACCAGCGCCTTCAGCTTGCGCTTGCTGGTGACGACGTAGGTGAGGTTCAGGCGGCCGAACTCATGCTGCTTGGGTGCCGGCGTGTTCAGCAGGCCGCCTTCGATCAGGCGGGCGAGCAGCCAGTCGTACCAGGGCCGCTGGTCCTCGAACTCCAGCGTGCAGATGCTGTGGGTGATGTTCTCCAGCGCGTCCTCGATCGGGTGCGCATAGGCGTACATCGGGTAGATGCACCAGCGGTCACCGGTGTTGTGGTGGTGGGCGCGCTTGATGCGGTAGAGCGCCGGATCGCGCAGGTTGATGTTCGGCGAGGCCATGTCGATCTTCGCGCGCAGCACCATGCTGCCGTCGGCATGCCGGCCGTCGCGCATCTCGCGCAGGCGCGCCAGGTTCTCGGCCACGGGGCGGTTGCGCCAGGGGCTGTCGGTGCCGGGGGTGGTGAAGTCGCCCCGGTTGGCGCGCATGGCTTCGGCGCTCTGCTCGTCCACGTAGGCCAGGCCGCGCTCGACCAGGTGCTCGGCCGCCCGGTACATGAAGTCAAAGTAGTTGCTGGCGTAGAACAGGTGGCTGGTGTGCTGCTCGTTGAAGTGGGCCTGCCAGCTCCAGCCCAGCCACTGCACCATCTCGACGATGGCGTCGACGTATTCCTGCTCTTCCTTCTCGGGGTTGGTGTCGTCGAAGCGCAGGTGGCAGACGCCGCCGAAATCGCGCGCCAGGCCGAAGTTCAGGCAGATGCTCTTGGCATGGCCGATGTGCAGGTAGCCGTTGGGCTCGGGCGGGAAGCGCAGCCGCACCGGGGCCGGGTCGGCGCCGCCGGCGGCATGGTGGGCCGCATCGCCCGGGCTGCCGCCCCACTGCCGCTGCGCATACACGCCGTCCTGCAGCTCGCGCTCGATCAGGGTGCGCAGGAAGTTGGCGGGCTTGGCGGCGTCGGTCGGCGGGGGATGGCTCATGCGCGGGATTCTACGGAGGCGCCACCGGGCCAAACCCAGGAACAGCGCGGCGTGGCCGGCTGGCGGCCCGGGTCAGAGCAGTCCCAGGCCTTGCCACAGCAGGCGGCCCAGGAAGCGGCCCGGCAGCAGGGTGAACACGCCGGCGACGATGCAGCCACCGAAGTACATGCTGCGCATGGTCTTGCGGTGCGCGGCCACGTTGCCCTGGCGGATGAACCAGATGCCGCGCGGCAGGTTGATGGCCACCATGGCGGTGAAGGCGTGGATCGGCGTGATGCCGGCCAGGTTGGGCAGGCGGTAGTCGCGGATGAAGGCGCTGGCGATGGCCGTGCTGCCCATCAGCAGCACCCAGGCCCAGCCCCAGGCGCGGTGGCTGCCGTTGCCCTTGCGGCGCAGCATCACCACCGAGCCGATCAGCAGCGCCAGCAGCGCGGTGACGAGGTGGAAGAACACCAACGGGTGACGGTCCAGCAGGTTGGCGAAGCTGGTGGCGAAAGGTAGGGTGGGCAGCATGTTGGCGTCGTGCGTGAAGCAATGGACGCCATGATCGGCCCTGCGCGTGGTCCGTTCATCGGGCTTGCGACCGAGCACCTGCTGCGGTCGCGAAGTGCCGGCAGCGCGGGCCGGAACGCGGCAGGCCCGGCATGCTCACCTCAGCGCGTCGCACTGCAGGCTTTGCAATGCCGCCGTGTCATTCTTCTTCAGCGCATCCAGGCAGCGGTCGAGCTTGAACCGGAGGATGTCGTTCTTCAGGTCGGCCTGGCGCACCGACAGGGCACGCGTGTCGCGTTCGGTGAATGCGTTGAACACGTTGCCCACCGCCGAGAAGTAGGCGCCCAACATGCTGGCGGGGAACTTCAGCATCGCTGCCAGCTCACCGTCGTTGGCTTGCTCATAGGCTTGCAGCACGCCGTCGACAAGCGTGATGTCCCCATCGTTGGCCGCGAACACGGTGCGGCCGAAGGGCAGCAGCACGGTCGGTGAATCATTCGGAGCCAGCAGCAGCTTGCTCTGGCCCACGCTGGCCTTGGACCCGGAGACGGGCGCCTGGGCGGTGGCCAGAAAGGCCCGGTTGATCCGGTAGTAGATCCCGGGTGTCCTGGCCAGCGTGGCCGGCGCTCCCGCTGGGGAACTGGCGCCCGCGGCTGGCAGGTTGTCTGCTGCGCCGGCCGGGGCACGCGCGATCCGGACATCGATCCATTGCCCGCACAGGATCTTGGTCTGCTCTGGCTTGTCGAAGACAAACACATAGTCGCCGTTGGCGGGACACCTGTCCACCGGGGCGTCGGCCTCGGTCTTCGACGGCAGGATGGAGGGCTTCTCCTGCACCTTGTTGGGCTGCACCGTGCCCAGTGCCGCGATCGAGTCGGTCGTCGCTGTGTTCGCGGTGCTCAGCAGCCCCTTGCTGTTGACCTCGACCTTGACCGTGGTCTTGCCGATCAGGTGCGCGTTGTAGCGCAGGACGAATGCCCGTGCCGGATCGGCGAATGCCTCCGAGGTCGACCAGTCCAGCGCGGTCACCTTCTGGTCGGCCACCGTCACCTTCAGCTGGAAGAAGCGCATCGGCAGGTGGTAGGCCACGCCCTCGACGACGTCCTGTCCACCCACAGGCGCGCTCTCGATGCCCGCACAGCCGGCCAATGCGGCAGCCAGCAGGCACGGCAGCGCAAGCTGGCCAGCGCGTTCGGTTGTCAGACGTGTCATGGAGATGTCCTTCCTCAAGTGGTAACACGACGGATGGGCGTGCTTGCGGACCATAGTGAGTGCCGCTGGCCGACGCATCCTGCAACCTGACGATTCGCCGGATGCAGGCCCGACAGACATTGGCGTGCCGCAACAACCAGGATTGCCGATGACCCCGCTCCAACCGATCCGCGACCCAGGCGTGCGGATGCGATGGGCACGGACCACGCGCCAGGCACTGCTGTGGCTCGTGTTGGGCGGCGGCGTGCTGGCAGCGCATGCCCAGCCCGCCACCGTGCCGCAGCCGTCGGACGACGAGGCAACCTGGGCGCTGCAATGGGAGAACGACCTCTTCGCCCGCGGGCGCACCGATCGCCACTACACCAACGGCATCCGCATCCTGCGGCTGCGCACCGGCCAGACGTTGGCGCAGGCGCAGGCATCAGCCGGTGGCTGGGTCCAGGCCTATGGCAGTCGCACGGGTGGCTGGCTGTGCCGGGTGGGCGATTGCGTGCCCGGGCAGGCACAAGTCGCCGTGGACACCTATGGCGCACAGAACATGTACACCCCCCGGAACCTGCGCCGCGCTGTCCCCAGCCTCGACGACCGGCCCTATGCCGGTTGGTTGTACCTGGGCAACCGCACCCGCCTGATGGACCTGCCCGATGCGCAGGGCGAGGCCAGCCGGCTGCAGGTGCTGGATCTCAGCCTCGGCGTCGTGGGTCCGAGCGCGGGTGCCGGTGCGGTTCAGCGCGGATGGCACCGGTTGGTCGGCGCGGTCGCGCCCCAGGGCTGGGGCCATCAGCTGCGGGACGAGCCTGCGGTGCAACTGGTCTACACCCAGGTGCGTCGCTTGCCGCTGGGCCCGCTGGTGGATGTGCTGCCGCACTGGCGCCTATCCGCCGGCAACGTGCTGGTGTCGGCAGCCGCTGGCGGGCAGATGCGCATCGGTCGTGACCTCGATGGCTTCGGCCATCTGGAACCCATGCAATCGGCCATCGCCACGGCCGGCACGCCTGCGCAGTCGGCGCGCCGGGGCTCGCCGCTCTATGCGTTTGCCGGTTTCGAGGCGCGCGCCGTGGCGCGCAACATCTTCATCGACGGCAACACCTTCCGCGACAGCCCTGCCACCCGGTTCATCACCCGCCAACCCTTGGTGGCCGATGCAAGCCTGGGTGTGTCGATGCGCATCGGATCGCAGTGGCGCATCAGCTACGCGCACATCTGGCGCAGCCGCGAGTTCTCGCAGGACCGCCCGCAACTGCCTGGCGAGCGCCTGGCGGCGGTCCAGCGCTATGGCGTCATCCAGTTGCAGCGCGAGCAGTGATCCGTGCCGCCACCCGTCGCTTGAACAACCCGGAGTCCACCATGCCCATGCAAGCCCTGCGCTGCGGCTGCAGCCACCACCCCCTGCACTGCATCATTCCGCCCTACATGCTGGAGACCATGGCTGAAAGCGCGGATGCTGCGGTGCGCAAGACCGCGGTCGCGGCGATCGAGGTCAGCGCGCAGGCGCGCACCTTGCGCAGCACCATGCAGGAGATGCCGGCCATGGCGGCGCTGATGTCGCCCAGCGGCAAGAAGAACCGCCAGGTCTACGACGGGCAGCACCTGGGCCAGTCGTCGATGCCTGGGGTGCTGGTGCGTGGCGAGGGCCAGCCGAAGGTGGCCGACGTTGCCGTCAACGAGGCGTATGACCACAGCGGGCGCACCTACGACTTCTTCAACACGGTCTTCGCCCGCAACTCGCTGGACGGCCAGGGCATGACCCTGGTGTCCAGCGTGCATCTGGGCCACAACATCAACAACGCCTTCTGGAACGGCCGGCAGATGATGTACGGCGACGGCGACGGTCACGCCTTCCTGCGTTTCACCCGCAGCCTGGATGTCGTCGGTCATGAGCTGACCCACGGCGTGATCGCGCACGAGTGCAACTTGCGTTACCAGGGCCAGTCCGGCGCCCTGAACGAGCACTTCGCAGACGTGTTCGGCATCCTGGTGCGCCAATGGCGGCTGAAGCAGTCCGCCAAAAAGGCCGATTGGCTGATCGGCCGCGAGCTGCTCGGACCGGCCGCCACCAAGGCCCGTGGCCTGCGCGACTTCGGGCCGGGCAAGGCCTACGAGGACGATCCGGCCATCGGCACCGATCCGCAGCCCAAGCACATGCAATCGCTGTACACCGGTCCGGGGGATTTTGGCGGCGTGCACATCAACTCCGGCATCCCGAACCATGCGTTCTACCTGTTCGCCCGCAGACTGGGTGGGCCGGCATGGCAACTGCCCGGAGCGATCTGGTACGAGGCCATGCGTAAACTCTCGGCAAACAGCGATTTCGGCGAGATGGTCTCCACCACCCTCATGATTGCCTCCGACCAGCACGGTGCAGGCAGCACGGTTCACAAGGCCCTCCAAGATGCCTGGCAAGCGGTTGGACTCTGAACAGCAATGGACCTCGCTGTCCCTGCGGGAGCAGGGCGGCTTTGCGGCCGTGCAACTCGGCTGCACCGTGCGCCGCACTGAACTGGACGCCCAGGTCCGGGACCCCACGGACGCGCTGGTGACTCGTCTGCGCGCACTGCCGGACATGCCGCAGGCGCCGATGCCGGACGCCCAGCAACTGGTGGTTGACGTGACGGCCGGCGATCAGCGCACCACGCAGGTCTTCGATCGGTCTGACCTGCCGGCCGATGTTGACGCGCTGCTGCAGCTTGTGCGGGGCGTTCAGCCGTTCCGGCCGGTGTAGCGGCGGACCGGCGGTAAACCCGGGTCTGCCGGGCCGCTACATGCCCTTGAACAGGTGGGCGTAGAGCCGGCTCGCGGTCAGCCGCTCGGCCCGGCCGCGCAGTTGCAGGAAGACCTTGCCCGATTCATCCCGCGTGGCGGTGGTGATGGCCGCGGCCCGCACCACCAGGCTGCGGTGCACCTGCCAGAACTGCTGCGCATCCAGCTGCGGCAGCAGCTCGCGCAGCGACAGGCGGATCAGGTGCTCGCGCTCGGCCGTCACCACCCGCAGGTACTTGTCGGCGGCCTCGAAGTACAGCACCTCGGCCACCGGCACCAGGTGCACGGTGTTGCCCACGCCGGCCTGGATCACTTCCAGCCGTGCCGGCGCCGGGGCCGGTGCCACGCCGATGCCGCTGCCCAGCAGGGCGCGCAGCTGGTCCAGCGCCTGGGCCAGCGGCGCATCGCCCGGCGCCGCGGGCGCCGCAGCATCGGCCAGGCGCTTCTGCAGCCGGGCGACGCAGGCTGCCAGCCGCGTGGCATCCACCGGCTTGACCAGGTAGTCGACCGCCTGGGCCTCGAAGGCGGCCAGGGCGTACTGGTCGTAGGCGGTGACGAACACCAGCAGCGGAAACGGCACGCCTGCCGGCCAGTCTTCGGCCAGCGTCTGGGCCGCCTCCAGACCGGTGGCGCCGGGCATGCGGATGTCGAAGA
Organism: Pseudaquabacterium pictum; assembly: GCF_005403045.1. Classification (GTDB taxonomy): domain Bacteria; phylum Pseudomonadota; class Gammaproteobacteria; order Burkholderiales; family Burkholderiaceae_C; genus Pseudaquabacterium; species Pseudaquabacterium pictum. Next base: position 224,341 of record NZ_BJCL01000002.1, on the reverse strand, counting down.
AGCAGACCTGGGGCCGCAGTGCCAGGGCCTGGGCGCTGGCGCTGAGGCCGTCGCCCACGGTGGCCAGCAGCTGCAGGCCGGGCCACAGGCGGGCCAGGTCGGCGGCCAGGGCCTGGGCCAGCAGGGGTTCGTCTTCGGCGATCAGGGCGGTGGGCATGGCGCTCAGGCGGGGGTGGGGGTGTCCATCGGCAGGCGCACCTCGGCCAGGGTGCCGCCGTCGGCATCGGGCGCCGGCCGCAGCCGGAAGCTGGCCCGCGGGCCGTACAGCGTGGCCAGGCGGTCGGCGACATGGCGGGTGCCGTAGTGGCTGCCATCGTGGGTGCCGTCACCGGGCGTCGCGGCCGGGACCGGCGCTGCGCCATCGGCCAGGCCCACGCCGGTGTCGCGCACCGTCAGCAGCAGCTGGCCGGCCTGCAACTCGGCGCGCACCGTGATGCGGCCACCGGCCACCTTGGGCTCCAGGCCGTGGCGGATGCAGTTTTCCACCAGCGGCTGCAGCAGCAGCGGCGGCACTGGCAGCTGGCGCAGGGCCTCCGGCAAGTCCAGCTGCACCTGCAGCCGCGGGCCCATGCGCAGGGCCATCAGCGCCAGGTAGTCGTCCAGGCAGGTGAATTCGGTGGCCAGCGGATGCAGCTTGGCATGGCTGGCGCCCAGCGTGGCGCGCAGGTAGCGGATCAGGTGGTCCAACATGTCCTGGGCGCGCGGCGGGTCCAGCGTCACCAGCACCCGCAGATTGGCCAGGGTGTTGAACAGCATGTGCGGTTCCAGCTGGCTCTGCAGCAGGCGCAGCTGGTTCTCGCCGGCCAGTCGGCGCGCGGCCTCGGCCTGGGCGGCGATGGTGGCCACCTGGCTGCGCATGAAGAAGTTGTAGGTGGCCGCGGCCGACACCGCCACGGTGATGGCCAGCACCAGCACCAGGCCACGCTGGCTGCCGAAGACCTGCACCGGCCAGGGGTGGCCCAGCAGCATGGCCGCCAGGTTGCGGCCCAGCCAGTAGCCCACCAGGGCCGCCACCAGCACATAGGGCGCCATGAACGGCCAGCCCGGCCAGTTCTTCATCACCTGCGGGCTGCGCACGCCCATGCTGCGCAGCCCGGCCGAGATGGCGTAGCGCCCGGCCTCGATCAGGCCCTGGATGCAGCCGCCGACGCACAGCGAGATCGCCAGGTTGGTCCACAGGCCGTCGCCGAAGATCAGCGAGATGAAGACGCCCACCGTCAGCGACACCATCAGGCCGCCGAACAGGTGTCGCAGCAACCGCTGCCACAGCGGCAGGTGGCCATCGGGATCGATCAGCGGCTGGGCGCTGGCATGGGGCAGGGCGGCCATGGCGGCATTGTGGCCTGTGCCCTGGGGGGCCAGCAGGCGTCGGCGGTGCGGGGCAGCCACTGTGCACCGGCCCGCGCGCGGTGTGCCGCCTGCGGCGACAGCCTGCGGCCGGCTGTCGCCAACTGCGGTACCACCGGCGCCAGATGCGGCAGGTGCCGTCAGCGCTGCAGCACCAGGTCCAGGTTCTGCACCGCTGCGCCGGCTGCGCCCTTGCCCAGGTTGTCGAACACCGCGGCAAGCACCACCTGGCGGTGGCCGGGGTGGGCCAGCACCCACAGGGCCAGGTCGTCGCTGCCGTTCAGTGCCGTGGGGTCCAGCGTCGGTGCCTGCCCAGGCATGGCCAGCGGCTGCAGCCGCACATGGCGGGTGCCGGCGTGCCGGGCGGCCAGCGCGGCATGCAGGTCGGCGGCGGCGGGGCGGCCCGGCAGGGCGTCCAGGTGCAGCGGGATGGTCAGCACGATGCCCTGGCGGAAGTGGCCGTAGGCCGGCAGGAAGATCGGCCGCGCCTGCAGGCCGGCATGGTGCTGGATCTCGGGCACATGCTTGTGGTCCAGCCCCAGGCCGTAGGCCAGCAGCGGCGGCGCGCTGCTGTCGGCAGACTCAAACTCGGCGATGCGTGCCTTGCCGCCGCCCGAGTAGCCCGACACCGCATGGATGGACAGGGGCTGCGCGGGCGCGAGCAGGCCGGCGTCGACCAGCGGCCGCAGCAGGGCCAGCGCGCCGGTCGGGTAGCAGCCGGGGTTGCTGATGCGCGTGGCGGTGGCGATGCGCGCCGGCTGGCCGGCGGTCAGCTCCGGCAGGCCGTAGACCCAGCCCGGCGCGGTGCGGTGGGCCGAGCTGGCGTCGATCACGCGCACGCCAGGCCGGCGCACCAGCGCCACCGCCTCGCGGGCCGCGTCATCGGGCAGGCACAGCAGGGCGATGTCGCAGTCGTTCAGCGCCTGCGCACGGCGGGCAGTGTCGCGGCGCTCGGCGTCGGGCAGGGACAGCAGGCGCAGGTCGGTGCGCGGGCGCAGGCGGTCGCGCAGCTGCAGGCCGGTGGTGCCTTGGTCACCGTCGATGAACACGAGGGGCTGGGACATGGCGGGGTCGGAAGTGGAGGACAGGGCCGCCATGCTCGCCGCCGGGCTTGCATCAGACAAGTTGAATCTGTAAAACGTGAAATTCCGAAATTCTGAATCAAGCCGATGCGCGAACTCAACCTCGACCGCCTGCGCACCCTGCTGGCGGTGGCCGATGGCGGCAGCTTCGCCGCGGCGGCGCAGCAGCTGGCGCTGTCGCCGCCCACCGTCACCCTGCATGTGGCCGATCTGGAAAGCCGCCTGGGCACGCCGCTGCTGCACCGTGGCCGGCCGGCGGCCACGCCCACGCCGGCCGGCCGGCTGCTGATCGACCATGCCCGCCGCCTGCTGGCCGAGGCCGATGCGCTGGTGGATGCGGTGCAGCGCCATGTGGCCGGGCAGGGCGGCCGGGTGCGGCTGGGTGCGTCGACCGGCGTCATCGTGCAGTGGCTGCCGCCCGTGCTGCAGCAGCTGGCGGCCGAGGCGCCCGGCATCGATGTGCAGTTGCAGGTGCTGACCTCGGCCGACACCCTGGCCGGCCTGGCCGCCGGCCGGCTGGACCTGGGCCTGGTGGCGCTGCCGCAGCCCCCGCGCGCCGGTGTGCTGGTGCAGCCCTGGCGGCGTGATCCGGTGCTGGCGGTGCTGCCCGCCGTCTGGGGCGACCTGCCCGACAGCGTGACGCCGGCCTGGCTGGCGGCGCGGCCGCTGGTGCTCAACGACGCCGGCACCCACCTGGCGCGGCTGTGCGCCGACTGGTTCGCCCAGGCCGGCCTGGCGCCGGCGGCGCGCATCACGCTGAACTTCAACGATGCCGTGCGCAGCCTGGTGGCGGCGGGCTACGGGGCGTCACTGCTGCCGCACGACGGCGGCCCCGCCGGGCTGGACGCCCGCCTGGCCACCCGGCCGCTGGACCCGCCGCTGTGGCGCGCCCTGGGCCTGGCCCGGCGGGATGGCCCGCCCGATGCGCTGGTCGAGCGGGTCTGGCAGCTGTTGCGGGCGCAGGCGGGCTGAGGACGCCGGCCTGCGTCAGCGGCGGCGGCTGCCGCCCAGGATCGAGCCCAGCACGCCGCGGATGATCTCGCGGCCCACGGCCGAACCGATGCTGCGCATGGCCGAGCTGGCCGCCGTCTCGGCCAGGCTGGGCCGGCGGCCGCCACGCGGGCCGGTGCTGCCGAACATGATGTCCTTCAGCCCGCCCATCAGGCCGCCGCCATCGTCGGCCGCCGCTGGCGTGGCGCCACCGCGGGCCGCGGCCTGGGCCTCGTCGGCCATGCTGGGCCCGCCGGCCATGGGCGCCGCCGTGCCAGCGCCGCGGCCTTTCAGGATCTCGTGTGCCGATTCGCGGTCGACGAACTTCTCGTACACCCCCGCCACCAGCGAGCTGCCGACCAGCTGCTGCCGCTGCGCGGGCGTGATCGGCCCGATCTGGCTGCCCGGCGGCAGCACGAACACCCGCTCGGTCACGCTGGGCCGGCCCTTGGCATCGAGGAAGCTCACCAGCGCCTCGCCCACGCCCAGCTCGGTGATGGCGGTCTCGATGTCCAGCCCCGGGTTGGCGCGCATGGTGCTGGCGGCGCTCTTCACCGCCTTCTGGTCGCGCGGGGTGAAGGCGCGCAGGGCATGCTGCACCCGGTTGCCCAACTGGCCCAGCACGGTGTCGGGCACGTCCAGCGGGTTCTGGGTGACGAAGTACACCCCCACGCCCTTGGACCGCACCAGGCGCACCACCAGTTCGATGCGCTCGAGCAGCACCGCCGGCGCGTCCTTGAACAGCAGGTGGGCCTCGTCGAAGAAGAACACCAGCTTGGGTTTCTCAAGATCACCCACCTCGGGCAGCAGCTCGAACAGCTCGCTCAGCATCCACAGCAGGAAGGTGCCATACAGCCGCGGCGCGTTCATCAGCTTGTCGGCGGCCAGCACGTTGATCACGCCCATGCCGTCGGTGGTCTGCATGAAGTCGCTGATGTCGAGCATCGGCTCGCCGAAGAACTGGTCGCCGCCCTGCTGCTCGATCTGCAGCAGGCCGCGCTGGATGGCGCCGATGCTGGCCGCGCTGACATTGCCGTAGCTGGTGGTGAACTGGCTGGCGTTGTCGCCCACATGCTGCAGCATGGCGCGCAGGTCCTTCAGGTCCAGCAGCAGCAGGCCCTGGTCGTCGGCGATCTTGAACACCATGTTCAGCACGCCGGCCTGGGTGTCGTTCAGCGCCAGCATGCGCGCCAGCAGCAACGGACCCATGTCGCTGACGGTGGCGCGCACCGGGTGGCCGGATTCGCCGAACACATCCCACAGCGTGGTGGGGCAGGCTTGGGGCGCGGGGGTGTCGATGCCACGCTCGGCCAGGATGCCGGCCAGCTTCGGGCTGATGCTGCCGGTCTGGCTGATGCCGGTGAGGTCGCCCTTCACGTCGGCCATGAACACCGGCACGCCGATCTTCGAGAAGTTCTCGGCCAGCGTCTGCAGGGTGATGGTCTTGCCGGTGCCGGTGGCGCCGGTGATCAGGCCGTGGCGGTTGGCCAGGGCGGGCAGCAGCTCGCAGCGGATGTCGCCACGCTGGGCGACGAGGATCGGATCAGCCATCGGAAAGCGCTCCAGCGGGACTACGGTGCCAGCAGTCTAGCGGCCCGTCAGCCGGCCGCAGGCGGCCACCACTTAAACTCGCGGCCTCAAGCACAAGGAGCAAGACCCCCATGGCAGGGCATTCCAAATGGGCCAACATCCAGCACCGCAAGGGCCGGCAGGATGAGAAGCGCGGCAAGATCTGGACGCGGATCATCCGCGAGATCACTGTGGCCGCGCGCCAGGGCGGGGGAGATGTCTCGGCCAATCCGCGCCTGCGCCTGGCCATCGACAAGGCCAAGGCGGCCAACATGCCGGCCGACCGCATCAAGTACAACATCGACAAGGCCTCGGGCGCGCTGGAAGGCGTGAACTACGAGGAAATCCGCTACGAGGGCTACGGCATCGGCGGCGCGGCGATCATCGTCGACACCATGACCGACAACCGTGTGCGCACCGTGGCCGAGGTGCGCCACGCCTTCAGCAAGTACGGCGGCAACCTGGGCACCGAGGGCTCGGTGGCCTTCCAGTTCAAGCACTGCGGGCAGCTGGTCTTCGCCCCCGGCACCAGCGAGGACAAGGTGATGGAAGTGGCGCTGGAAGCCGGCGCCGAGGATGTGATCACCGACGACGACGGCGCCATCGAGGTGCTGTGTGCCCCGCCTGACTACGAAGCGGTGAAGCACGCGCTGGAGGCCGCCGGCCTGAAGCCCGAGATCGCCACCGTCACGATGCGTGCCGAGAATCCGGTGGCCCTGTCGGGTGAGGATGCCGAGCGCATGCAGAAACTGCTGGATGTGATCGAGGACCTCGACGACGTGCAGGACGTGTTCCACAACGCCGAGATGGCCGATTCCGCATGAATGTTCTCGTGATAGGCGGCGGTGGCCGCGAGCATGCCCTGGCCTGGAAGCTGGCGCAGAGCTCGAAGGCGCAGCAGGTGTACGTGGCGCCGGGCAACGGCGGCACCGCCCGCGATGCCCGCCTGAAGAACGTGGCCCTCACCGACCCGGTGGCCCTGGCCGATTTCGCCCAGGCCAACAAGGTGGCGCTGACGGTGGTGGGCCCCGAGGCGCCGCTGTCGGCTGGCGTGGTGGATGTGTTCCGTGCCCGCGGCCTGCGCATCTTCGGGCCGACGCAGGCGGCGGCGCAGCTGGAATCGTCCAAGGCCTTCGCCAAGGACTTCATGGCGCGCCACAACATCCCCACCGCCCACTACGCCACCTTCACCGATCCGGCCGCCGCCCATGCCCACATCGACACAGTGGGCGCGCCCATCGTCGTCAAGGCCGACGGCCTGGCCGCCGGCAAGGGCGTGGTGGTGGCGATGACGCTGGACGAGGCCCATGCGGCGGTCGACTTCATGCTGGTCGACAACACCCTGGGCGTGGTGCACAACGCCGGCGGCGCACGGGTGGTCATCGAGGAGTTCCTGGTCGGCGAGGAAGCCAGCTTCATCGTGCTGGTGGACGGCAAGAACGTGCTGGCCCTGGCCAGCAGCCAGGACCACAAGCGCCTGGGCGACGGCGACACCGGCCCCAACACCGGCGGCATGGGCGCCTACAGCCCGGCCCCGGTGGTCACGCCCAATGTGCATGCCAAGGCCATGCAGGACATCATCCTGCCCACCGTGGCCGGCATGGCCAAGGACGGCATCCCGTTCACCGGCTTCCTGTATGCCGGGCTGATGATCGACGCCCAGGGCCGGCCCAAGACGCTGGAATTCAACACCCGCATGGGCGACCCCGAGACCCAGCCCATCCTGATGCGCCTGAAGAGCGACCTGGTCGACGTGCTGCTGCATGCCACCGACGGCACGCTCGACAAGGTGGAGCTCGACTGGGACCGCCGCCTGGCGCTGGGCGTGGTGATGGCCGCCGCCGGCTACCCGGCCGATCCGCGCAAGGGCGATGCCATCGCCGGCCTGCCCGTCGACCGCGAAGATGCGGTGGTGTTCCACGCCGGCACCGCCATCGACGACACCGGCACGCTGCGCGTGACCGGCGGCCGGGTGCTGTGCGTCACTGCATTGGGCGATTCGGCCAAGCTGGCGCAGCAGAAGGCCTATGAGCACCTGGGTGGCATCCGCATCGACGGCGTGCAGTACCGCCGCGACATCGGCCACCGCGCCATCAAGCGCTGACCCGGCCACGACGACAACAGGCGGCCGCAGGCCCCGACGAGGAGACCCGATGGACACCAACGCCGTGCGCGGCTACCTGCTGGGCTTGCAGCAGCGCATCGTCGATGCGCTGCAGGCGGCCGACGGCAAGGCCTTCACCACCGATGCCTGGGTGCGCGCGCCCGGCGAGCGGCTGCAGGGCGACGGCAAGACCCAGCTGGTGGAAGACGGCGCCCTGCTGGAACGCGGCGGCTGCAACTTCAGCCATGTGAAGGGGCCGCAGCTGCCGCCTTCGGCCACCCAGCACCGGCCCGAACTGGCCGGCGCGCCGTTCGAGGCCATGGGTGTCAGCCTGGTGTTCCACCCGCGCAATCCGATGGTGCCCACGGTGCACATGAACGTGCGCATGTTCGCCGCGCTGCCGGCCGGCAAGGACCCGGTGGTGTGGTTCGGCGGCGGCATGGACCTGACGCCGTACTACGGCCAGGAAGACGACGCCCAGCACTTCCACCGCACCTGTGCCGACGCGTTGGCGCCGTTCGGTGACGGGCTGTACCCGCGCTTCAAGGCCTGGTGCGACGAGTACTTCTTCCTCAAGCACCGCGGCGAGCCGCGTGGCATCGGCGGCATCTTCTTCGACGACTTCGCCGAGCTGGGCTTCGACCAGAGCTTCGCCATGCTGCGCGCGGTGGGCGATGCCTTCCTGCCGGCCTACCTGCCGATCGTCGAACGCCGCCGCAACCTGCCGTTCGGTGAACGCGAGCGGGATTTCCAGGCCTACCGCCGTGGCCGCTATGTCGAGTTCAACCTGGTATTCGACCGCGGCACGCTGTTCGGCCTGCAATCGGGCGGGCGCACCGAGAGCATCCTGATGAGCATGCCGCCCATCGTGAAGTGGCGCTACGACTGGAAGCCCGAGTCCGGCACGCCCGAGGCGCGGCTGTACACCGACTTCCTGCGTCCGCGCGACTGGCTGGCCGGGGGCTGATGGCCGTCCGCAAGATCGGCCTGCTGGGTGGCAGCTTCGACCCGCCGCACCTCGCCCACCTGGCGCTGGGCCGGCTGGCCATGCAGCAGCTGGCGCTGGACGAACTGCGCTGGCTGCCCGCGGGCGCGCCCTGGCAGAAGGCCGGCCGGCAGATGGCCCCCGGCGCCGACCGCGCAGCGATGCTGGCCGCGCTGCTGCACGGCGAGCCCTGCCAGGTGATCGACACCCGCGAGCTGGCGCGCAGCGGCCCCACCTACACCATCGACACCGTGCGTGAACTGCAGGCCGAGACGCCCGGCGCCGACTGGTTCTTCATCCTGGGCCAGGACCAGTACGGCCGTTTCGACACCTGGCGCGACTGGCCCGAACTGCTCCAGCGGCTGACGCTGGCGGTGGCCGGCCGCGCCGGCACACCGCCCACGCCACCGGCGGCGATGGCGGCGGTGCCACACCGGGTGGTGGCCTTGCCGTTGCCAAGGCACGACATCGCCGCCAGTGACATCCGCCGCCAACTCGCCGCCGGCGCCACCGGTGCGGCCCTGGCCCCGCTGGTGGGGCCGGCCGTGGCCGGCTATATTGACCAGCACCAGCCCTATCCCCGGGGCGATGCACACCATCAACAAGGCTGAATCGAGGCTGAATGGACATTCGCAAACTGCAACGGGCCATCGTCGATGGCCTGGAAGACGTCAAGGCCCAGGACATCCTGGTCTTCAACACCGAGCATCTCTCGCCGCTGTTCGAGCGGGTGATCATCGCCACCGGCAGCAGCAACCGCCAGACCAAGGCGCTGGCCTCCGGCGTGCGTGAATCGGTGAAGGCGGCGGGCTTCCCGGTGCTGGCCACCGAGGGTGGCGACAACGGCGAATGGATCATCGTCGACTGCGGCGCCGCCGTGGCCCATGTGATGCAGCCGGCCATCCGCGAGTACTACCGCCTCGAAGAGATCTGGGGCGGCAAGCCGGTGAAGATGAAGCTGGGCGCCGCCAAGACCGGCCTGGTCAAGGCCAGCGAGCCCGATGAGGACGACGACGCCCCGGCCATGGCGCCCGAGCGCAAGGCCGCTGCCCGCAAGGCCGCAGCCCCCGCCAAGCAGGGCCCGGCGCGCGCCGCCAAGGCGCAAAAGGTGGCTGTGAAGCCGGCCGTGGTGGCCAAGAAGGCGCCTGCCAAGAAGGCCCCGGCGCGCAAGCGGGCCGGTGAGCCGGCGGTGCGCACCACCAATGCCGAGCGCGCTGCGGCCGCCGCGGCTGCCATCGCCGCCAAGGCTGCCGAGGCCCAGGCCGCTGCCGCCAAGTCCGGCCGCAAGCCCGCCGCCCGCAAGGCCGCGGCTGGCAAGACCGCCGCGCCCGCCGGTCCCAAGGTCAAGACCATCGTCGTCAAGCCGGTCGCGCGCAAGACCGCGGCGGTGAAGACCGCTGCCGGCCGCGCCCCCGCCCGCAAGGCGGCGCCGGCCAAGAAGGCGGCAGCGCGCAAGACCCCGGCGCGCCGCGGCTGACGCCCGGCGCCCGCGGTCGCCATGCGCCTGCTGCTGGCCTCGGTCGGCCAGAAGCCGCCGACCTGGGCGGAGGCCGCCTACGACGACTTCGCCAAGCGCTTTCCGCCCGAGCTGCGGCTGGAGCTGAAGGCGGTGAAGGCCGAGCCGCGCACCACCGGCAAGACGGCGCCCCAGCTGATGGCCGCCGAGGCGCAGCGGCTGGAGGCGGCCATCCCCAAGGGCGCCCGCCGCGTGGTGCTGGACGAACGTGGCAGCCGGCTGACCACGGTGCAGCTGGCCGAGCGCCTGCGCTTCTGGCTGGGCGACGGCCGCGACGTGGCCCTGCTGGTGGGCGGCCCCGACGGGCTGGACCCGGCGCTGAAGGCGACAGCCGACGAAACCCTCCGCCTCAGTGACCTGACCCTGCCGCATGCCTTTGTGCGGGTGCTGCTGGCCGAGGCGCTGTACCGCGCCTGGAGCGTCACCACCAACCATCCGTACCACCGCGAGTGAGCGATGCAGGATCTGATCTACCTCGCCAGCCAGAGCCCGCGCCGCCGCCAGCTGCTCGACCAACTGGGCGTGCGCCATGACCTGCTGGTGCCCGCACCCGGCGCAGAGGCCGATGCGGCCGAGGCGCTGGAAGCGGTGCTGCCGGGCGAGCTGCCGGCCGCCTATGTGCAGCGGGTCACCGCCCTGAAGCTGCAGGCCGCCCGCGCCCGGCTGAAGGCCCGTGGCCTGCCGCCCGCGCCCATCCTGTGCAGCGACACCACGGTGGCCATCGGCCGGCGCATCCTGGGCAAGCCGGCCGATGCCGATGAAGCCCGGGCCATGCTGCGGGCACTCAGCGGCCGCAGCCACCGGGTGCTCACCGCCGTGGCCGTGGGCACGGCGCGGCGCGGCTGGGCCGCACTGAGTGTGTCCACCGTGCGCTTCGCGCCGCTGGACGACGTGCTGATCGACGCCTACATCGCCAGCGGCCAGCCCTTCGGCAAGGCCGGCGCCTATGCCATCCAGAGCCAGCTGGCGGGCTGGATCCCCGAGGTGCGCGGAAGCTACTCCGCTATCATGGGACTGCCCCTCTTCGAGACGGCCCAGTTGCTGAGACAAGCGCGCGTGCGGTTCTAGATCCGTGCCTCACGGCGCACGCAGAAGACACCCGCGCCATGCATGACATCCTGATCAACTGGACCCCGCAGGAGACCCGCGTCGCCCTGATCGAGAACGGCGCGGTGCAGGACCTGCACATCGAGCGCACGCTGGAGCGTGGCCTGGTTGGCAATGTGTATCTGGGCAAGGTGGCGCGGGTGCTGCCGGGCATGCAGAGCGCCTTCATCGACGTGGGCCTGGAGCGCGCCGCGTTCCTGCATGTGGCCGACCTGCACGGCGGTGGCCACCACCCCAAGCACGACGTGGCGGTGCAGGTGCCGATCGAGCGCCAGGTGTTCGAGGGCCAGACCCTGATGGTGCAGGTGATCAAGGATCCGATCGGCACCAAGGGCGCGCGGTTGTCCACCCAGGTCAGCATTGCCGGGCGCATGCTGGTCTTCCTGCCGCAGGACAACCACATCGGCATCTCGCAGAAGATCGGCTCGGCCGAGCTGCGCGAGCAGCTGCGCCTGCGCATGCAGAAGCTCACCGCCACGGCCGACGGCACGCCCACCGGCGGCTTCATCCTGCGCACCAATGCCGAAGACGCCAGCGACGACGAGCTGGCCGACGACATCGCCTACCTGCGCAAGGCCTGGGCGGCCATCCGCGCCCAGGGCATGAGCCAGCCGCCGGGCACGCTGCTGCATGAAGACCTGAACCTGGCCCAGCGGGTGCTGCGCGACCTGGCCACCGACAGCACCCAGTCCATCCGCATCGACAGCCAGCTGCAGTTCGATGCACTGAAGTCATTCGGTGCCGCCTACACGCCAGGATCAGCGGCCAAGCTGGAGCTGTACAAGGGCGAGCGGCCGATCTTCGACCTGTTCGGCATCGAGGAGGAGATCGCCCGCGCGCTGGCCCGCCGGGTGGATCTCAAGAGCGGCGGCTACCTGATCATCGACCAGACCGAGGCCCTGACCACGGTGGATGTGAACACCGGCGGCTTTGTCGGTGCGCGCAACTTCGACGACACCATCTTCAAGACCAACCTGGAGGCGGCCGGCGCCATCGCCCGCCAGCTGCGGTTGCGCAACCTGGGCGGCATCATCATCGTCGACTTCATCGACATGGTGCGCGACGACCACCAGGCCGCGGTGCTGGCCGAGTTCCGCAAGCAGCTGAGCCGTGACCGCACCAAGGTCACGGTCAGCGGCTTCACCCAGCTGGGCCTGGTGGAGATGACGCGCAAGCGCACCCGCGAGAGCCTGGCCCACATGCTGTGCCAGCCCTGCCCCACCTGTGAAGGCCGCGGCCAGGTCAAGACCGCGCGCAGCGTCTGCTACGACGTGCTGCGCGAGATCCTGCGTGAAGCCCGGCAGTTCAACCCCAAGGAATTCCGCGTGGTGGCCAGTGCGGCGGTGGTGGAGATGCTGCTGGACGAGGAGAGCCAGCACCTGGCCGGGCTCAGTGATTTCATCGGCAAGCCGATCTCGCTGAGCACCGAGCCCAGCTTCAGCCCCGAACAGTACGACATCGTCCTGCTGTAGCGCCACGACACCCCGCACGCCTTGTTGTACCATTCGGTACGAAAACATTCGGCCGCCGTGGTGGTGCGCCGACCGAGCGGAGCAACTGTGGATGCGCAGGCCAGGCAAGGCGGGGTTGGTGACCGAACGCGGCGATGCGCCGCACCGTGACCTGTCGGCGCGCGAGCGCCAGGTGCTGCAGGGCCTGCTGGCCGGCGATGCGATGGACGCCATCGCCGCCCGGCTGCAGCTCAGCGCCAAGACCGTGGCGAACTACCAGTCGCTGATCCGCCGGAAGCTCGGCGTGGGCTCGGCGATGGCGCTGTTCCGCTACGCCCAGCGGCACCGCCTGTTCTAGTGCCGAGGCGGCCCCGGCGCAGCGCACTCAGACCAGCGCCGACGTGGCCAGCACCAGCCAGGCCCGCACCGTCGCGGATGGCACGCCGGCTGCACGCTGGCTGAAGGCCAGCCCGACCTGCTCATGCAGGTAGCCGGCGGCCAGCGCCGGATCCAGATGGCCACGCCAGTTGCCGCGGGCAGCACTGTCCCGGAAGAGCCGGGTGTACACCGCCAGCATGTGCGTCTCCAGGTCGGCCAGGCCGCGCTGCGTCTGCGGGCCGAAGCGCGAGCGTGTGGCGCGCATCTTCGCGTACAGGCAACCGGCCGCCATGCCGGGGTCGTCGCTGACGATCCGGATCAGCGTGTCCAGCTTGTCGGCCAAGGCGGCCGGACTGGACAGCAAGTCCTCCAGCGGGCCCAGCACCGACTGGGCGTAGTGCGCCAGCACGGCGGCGGTCAGGCCATCCTCGCTGCCGAAATCCCGGTAGAGCGACGGCTTCGACACACCGGCCAGCTGGCACAGGGCGTTGATCGACACCGCCGCCCGGTCGTCCTGCCAGTAGGCCTGCATGGCCGTCTCCAGCAGGGCCGCCCGGTTCCTGGTGACGGGGCGACCCCGGCGCGGGCCTGGTTCGGTGGTGTTCATGGCAGCTGCATTGTGTCGCCCGGCAACCGACCGATCCACGCGCAAACCCGGCTGCCTGATCCTCGGCGCGTGACAATGCGTCCGGTCCACCCCACCGTCTTCCATTCCGTCGACCTTCGTCCATGCGCACCGCTTCCATCCTCGACCGGGTTGCCGGCCTCGGCTCCGACAAGTGGCGGGTGCACTTCCGCGCCCGGCAGATGATCGCCAGCGGCGAGCCGGTCATCCTGCTGACCATCGGCGAGCCCGACCAGCCCACGCCCGACGACCTGATCGCCGCCACCCACCGCGCCCTGCAGGCCGGCCGCACCGGCTATTCCAACGGCCGGGGCGAGGCCCGTGTGCTGCAGGCGCTGGCCGCCAAGTACAGCGCCCGCAGCGGCCGCACCGTGGGCACCGACCAGTTCATCTGGGTGCCTGGCACGCAAAGCGCGCTGTACCTGCTGCTGACCGGCCTGGTCGAAGCCGGCGACGAGGTGCTGGTGGCCGACCCCTGCTACGCCACTTACCACGGCCTGGTGCGGGCCACGGGTGCCGTCACCGTGCCGGTGGCGCTGCGGCAGGACCGCGGCTTCCGCCTGGATGCCGACGATCTGGCCCGGGCGGTGACGCCGGCCACGCGGCTGATCTTCCTGAACTCGCCGCACAACCCCACCGGTGCGGTGCTCACGCGGGACGACATCCGCGCCATCGGCGCCGTGGCGCGGGCGCATGACCTGTGGATCCTCAGCGACGAAGTCTATGAAGCGCTGATCTTCGGCGGCGGCGCGTCGTTCGCCTCGCCGTTCGACGAGGCCGACCTGGCCGACCGCACGGTGGTGGCCTCGTCGCTGTCGAAGTCGCATGCCGCGCCGGGCTTCCGCGCCGGCTGGGCGGGCGGCCCGGCGGCCTTCATCAGCCGGCTGCTGCCGCTGGCCGAATCGATGCTGTTCGGCGCCCAGCCCTTCATCGCCGACATGGCCACCGAGGCACTGTCGCGCGACTTCGCCATCACCGCGCAGATGCGCGATGCCTATGCCCGCCGTGCGGCCCTGGTGGCCGAGGTGCTGGGCGCCGTGCCGGGCCTGCGGGTGCACGCGCCGCAGGCCGGCATGTTCGTGATGCTGTCGGTCGACGGCCTGGGGCTGGATGGCGAAGCCTTCGCCGACCGGCTGCTGACCGAGGCGCAAGTGGCGGTGATGCCCGGTGCGGCCTTCGGCGCCGCCGCCGCCGGCATGGTGCGCATGAGCCTCACCGTGCCCGATGCGGCGCTGGCCGAGGGCTGCGCACGGCTGGCGGCGCTGGCCCGGCGGCTGGCGGCGCGCTGAGCGGCGTGCGCACGCTGCGGCCCCAGCGGCCGTAGACTCGGCCACCGCTTTCCACCAGAAGCCGCCCGTCCGGGCTTCGTGCCCCACGATGCCCGGCTACCGCACCAAGCAGGAGTCCATCGCCATTGCCGGCGAGGACGACCTGCAGATCCGCTCCCTGCTCGACCTGCAGCAGCATGCCGACCCGCTGGGCGAGGCGGCGCAGCTGGGCATTTCGTCGGCGCAGTGGCCGCTGTTCGGTCTGCTGTGGCCGTCGGGTGCGCACCTGGCGGCGCGGCTGGCGCTGCGGCCGGTGGTGCTGGCCGAGCGCATACTCGAGATCGGCTGCGGCCTGGGCCTGGCCAGCCTGGTGGCCCACCGCCGCGGTGCCGACGTGACCGCCAGCGATGTGCACCCCCTGGCTGCCGCCTTCCTGCGCGAGAACCTGCGCCTGAACCAGTTGCCGCCGATGAAGTACCGCCACGGCCCCTGGACCGCGCCCGCGGTGCCGGCCACGGGCGATCTGCGGGGCCTGTTCGATCTCATCATCGGCAGCGACGTGCTCTACGAGCGGGACGACGATGCCGCGCTGGCCGGCTTCATCCAGCGCCACGCGGCGCCGGTGGCCGAGGTGTGGATCGTCGACCCCGACCGCGGCAACCGGCCGGCCTTCAACCGGCAGATGGCCGCGCGCGGCTTCGCGCGGGAGGAACTGCGCCTGGCCCATGCGCTGCCGGTGGGCGCCGGCACGCTGCCCAGCTACAAGGGCCGGCTGCTGGTCTACCGGCGCGGCCTGCCGGTGCCGGATTGACGGGCCTCAGGCGCTGGCCTGCTGCCGCGCCGCCGCCGGCGCGCGGATGGCCACCACCAGCACGCTGCCGGCCACGCCCAGCAGCACCAGCACCAACAGGCCCAGGCCCCAGCCGATCCAAAGCACGGGCGTCAGCCAGGACAGCATGCCGGGGGCGTGCGCCAGCAGCGATTCGACCCATGGGCCGAGCATCGTCAGCCAGGCCTGCAACTCGCCGATGGCGCCCAGCGGCAGCCAGTCGCCCAGCCAGGCGGGCACACGCCAGCTCCCCAGCCAGTCCATCCAGGCGCCGTCGCCCAGGGCCCGCCAGTCGGGGCCGGTGATCAGCAGGTGGACCAGCCAGCAGAGCAGGCTCCAGGCCAGGGCGCAGAGCGCGGTCACGCTCCAGACGAGGGCATGCCAGATCACCGCAGCCACTCCAGCAGCCGGCCCAGTCCCCATTGCCAGGCCAGCACGCCCAGGCCGGCGGTGTAGGCCACCGCGGCGCCACCGGCCAGCAGCGACAGCAGCACCGCCAGGCCATCACGGAACGCCAGGCCGAGGCCCAGCAGGCTCAGCGCCAGTGCCGGCAGCACATTGCCGAAGGGGATGGGCAGGAAGATCAGCGCGCCCATCAGGCCCACCTTGGGCGCCAGCCAGGGCTGCGGCCCGTCGATCATGCGGGGCAGGCGCTCGCGCGACCAGCGGCTGGCCAGGTCGTAGAACCGCGCCAGCAGGCCCAGCACCCGCTGCGCCCAGTGCGCCGGCATCTGCCAGCCGGCCACCCGGCTGGGCAGTTCATGGGCGGCCTGGCCGCGCCACATCGCCAGGGCCATCAGCAGCAGGCCGATGCCCAGCATGTTGCCCACGCCGGGCACCGGCAGCACGCAGGGCGCCGACAGCAGCACCAGCAGGGTGCCGCGGGCGGCGTTGCCATGCACATCGGCCAGGTGGGAGAGGGCCACCGGCTCGCCGGTGAGGGCGTTGGCGGCGTCGCGCAGGCGCTGGTGCAGGGTGTCGGTCATCGGCTGGCCATGGGATGGTGACCCCGGTTGACCGTCGCCGGGGCCGGCTGGTTCCCCAACGTCCTGTGCAAACCCTCCCGGCCCCGGCCATTCATGCCGGCAGCATGTCGCGGTGCAGGCCCCAGTGGTCGACGGCCGCCATCAGCATCACCGATTCACCTTCGGCCACATGGTCGTCGGCCTCGACGATGGCCAGGCACAGCTGCAGCAGCGTGCGGCGCAGTGCGGGGTCGTCGATGTCGGCCATCAGCGCGGCCAGCGTGGCCTGGTCGACCTGGCAGGCATCGCCCCAGCTCAGGTGCATGCTCGACAGCAGGTCTTCGCAGAAGCCGTGCACGACGGTGTGCAACTCGGTGCGGCCCAGGCCCAGCTGCACATGGGCGTCCAGCCGGTCGAGCATGTCGAGCTCGCGTTTGGACAGGTGGCCGTCGGACAGCAGGGCCAGGGCCAGGATGCGGCCGGCGGCCTGCGGGCTGTTGCGGGGATAGTGGCGCATGGTCATCTCCTCGTGGACTGTGGCGGGGGCTCAGCCGTTCGGCAGCGCCGGCGGGTGGCGCGGCGTGCCGCGCGGGCGGCTGCGGCCGCGCTGCCACAGGCGCAGCAGCACCCGCGCTGCGCGCGACAGCGCGTTGTCGATGGCGCTGCGCCAGTCGCGCGCCAGGGCGGTGATCACCACCTTGCCGCTGCCGTCGGTGTCCAGTTCCACCTGGCAGCGCTTGTCCACGCCGCCGCGGGGCCCGTTGACGTCCGACAGGCGCACCGTGGCGCGCGGCACCAGCCACTGGATGCGCCGCAGCACGAACTGCAGACGCGTCACGGCCAGGTGGCGCAGGTTGGCGGCTTGCGGGTCGCGGGACTCGAAGATCACTTGCATGGCAAACGCTCCTAGGGGTTGCGGGAGCCCGCACGATAGGCAGCGAAAGCTGCTCGAAAAAGCAGACAATGACTGAACGACTGTTCTGCTGAGCCTGAAGATGAGCCTGGAATTCAGCTACCGCCACCTGTACTACTTCTGGGTCGTCGCCAAGGAAGGCGGCATGGCCAAGGCGGCCGGCCGGCTGGGCATGGCGGTGCAGACCGTCAGTGCCCAGGTGCGCGAGCTGGAACGTGCGCTGGGCCAGCAGCTGCTCAAGCCCGCCGGCCGCGGCCTGGTGTTGACCGACGCCGGCCAGGCCGCGCTGCGCCAGGCCGAGCAGATCTTCGCGCTGGGCGAGCAGCTGCCGGCGGTGGTGCGCGACGCGGTGTCGGCGCCCCAGGTGCGGCTGGCCGTGGGCATCAGCGATGGCTTGTCCAAGCTGGTGGTGCGCCAGTTGCTGGAGCCGGTGATGGCCGCGCCGCGGCTGCGCCTGCTGTGCCACGAGGACGAGTTCGACCGCCTGCTGGCCGACCTGGCCTTGCACCGGCTGGACGTGGTGCTGTCGGACCGGCCGGCGCCGGCCAACCGCAACCTCAAGGTCTACAGCCACCCGGTGGGCAGCTCACCGCTGGCCTGGTATGCGCCGCCGGCGCTGCTGGCCCGGGCGTCCGAGGGGTTTCCGCAGAACCTGGCCACGCTGCCGGTGCTGCTGCCCACCGCCCATGCGGCCATGCGGCAGCGGCTGGACACCTGGTTCGAGCGCCGCGGCGTGCATCCGCAGGTGGTGGGTGAATTCGAGGACAGCGCGCTGCTGGTCACCTTCGGCGCGGCCGGCATGGGCGTGTTCCCGGCGCCGGTGGCGGTGCACGACAAGCTGGTGGCCAGCGACGGCCTGCAGCGCTTTGCCGACGGCGACGGCCTGGAAGAGCAGTTCTACGCCATCGCCACCGAGAAGAAGGTGCTGCACCCGCTGGTGCAGCGGCTGCTGCCGCAGCCCCGCTGAGCAACGTCAGCGCCCCGGCGCCCCCAGCGCCAGCTTCAGCCCCAGCGCGACGAACAGCGCGCCCACGCCGCGGTTCAGCCAGGGCCCCAGCCGCTGCCAGCCTGGCCGGGCCGCCAGGCGGCGGTGCAGCACCGCGCCCAGCCCCGCGATGGCCAGGCTGACCACGGTGCTGTTGACCACGAACACGCTGCCCAGCAGCACGAAGGCCCAGCCCGGATGGGCCGGCGCCGGCACGATGAACTGCGGCACGAAGGCCAGGAAGAACAGCGCCACCTTGGGGTTCAGCGCATTCGTCAGGAAGCCCTGGGCGAACAGCCGGCGCAGCGCGCGCGCCGGGTCGGGCGGCGGCGCGCCGGTGGCTGCGCCGGCACGCGCGCGCAGCAGGCCGATGCCCAGCCAGACCAGGTAGGCCGCGCCGGCCCATTGCAGCAGTGCCAGGGCCGCCGGCGACTGCGCCAGCAGCGCGCCGATGCCCAGTGCCGCGGTGGCGATGTGCACCGAACAGCCGGCGCTGATGCCCAGCGCCGCGGCCGCCCCGGCGCGGAAGCCCTGGGCCGCGCTGCTGCGCAGCACCAGCGCCATGTCGACCCCCGGCGTGATGTTCAGCAGCAGGCCGGCGGCCACGAACAGCGGCAGCTGCTGGATGTCGGCGAGCAGCGCGGGCATGCCGCTCAGCCGGGTTGCAAGGCCAGCGCGCCGGCCACCGCACCGGCGGCGATCAGCCACATCGGGCTGACGCGGGTGCGCACGCTGGCCAGCACCGTGCCCAGCACCAGCAGCGCGGCCACCCATTCGCTGCGCACCGGTGCGGTCAGCACCCAGCCGGTGGACAGCAGCAGGCCCAGGGTCAGCGGCGTCAGCCCGGCGGTGAAGGCCCGCAGGGCGATGCTGTCGGCGCGCCGCCGGCCATAGCGCCCCACGGCAAAGGCCAGCACCGACGACGGCCCCATGATGCCGGCCATGGTGGCCAGCACGCCCGCCACGCCGGCCACATGCCAGCCCATCACCGCCACGAACAGGATGTTGGGCCCCGGCGCCGCCTGGGCGATGGCCACGCCGGCGGTGAACTGCGCATCGCTCATCCAGCCCTGCTGGCCGACCAGGTAGCGCTGCATGTCGGGCGCGGTGGTGATGGCACCGCCCACCGCCAGCAGCGACAGCAGGCTGAAGTGCAGCCACAGGCCCAGCAGGTCGGTCCAGCCCAGGCCGTGCATGGCCAGCGCTTGCGTCCAATTCACCGGGCGCCCTCCGCCGCGCGCAGGCGCCGCCAGGCCAGCGCCATGCCCAGGCTGCCCAGGCCCAGCACCACCCACACCATCGGCCAGCGCAGCCCGCCCACCAGGGCGAAGGTGCCCACGCCGATGGCGGCGCTGGCCGGCAGGCCCAGCGGGTTGCCGCGCAGCGTGCGCGCCAGCTTCACCCCGGTCGCGATGATCAGGCCGGCGGCCACCGCGCCCATGCCGCGCAGCGCACCGGCCACGGCCGGATGGGCCGCCTGCTGCTGGTAGGCGATGGCCAGCCCCAGCACGATGAACAGCGGCACCAGCAGCAGCCCGCCGCAGGCGGCCAGCGCACCGCGCCAGCCGAAGAAGCGGTCACCGATGACGATGGCCATGTTGATGATGTTGGGCCCGGGCAGCACCTGGCCCAGGGTCAGCAGCTCGACGAACTGCTGCGGGCTCAGCCAGCGCAGGCGCTCCACCAGCTCGCGGTGGGCCACCGGCAGCACGCCGCCGAAGCCCTGCAGCGCCAGCCGGTTGAAGGCCAGGAACAGCGCGCCCAGGCCGTCCGGGCGCTGCAGCGGCGCCTCGGCCGCGGCGTCAGCCACCGGCAGGGCGCCCGGGCCTCACCGGATCACCTTCAACGCCTCGGGGTTGACGATGTGGCTGGGCTCGTTGCGGATGAAGTTGATGACGTTGTCGAAGGCCTGGCCGAAGTACAGCTCGTAGCTGTCCTGCTCCACATAGCCGATGTGCGGCGTGCAGATGGCGTTCTCCAGCCGCAGCAGCGGGTGGCCCTGCAGGATGGGCTCGGCCTCGAACACATCCACCGCGGCCAGGCCGGGGCGGCCCTTGTTCAGCGCCGAGACCAGGGCGTTGTCCTCCACCAGCTCGGCGCGCGAGGTGTTGACGAACAGCGCCGTGGGCTTCATCAGCGCCAGGTCTTCCAGCTTGATCAGGCCGCGGGTCACGTCGTTCAGGCGCAGGTGCACGCTGAGCACATCGGTCTCGGCGAAGAACTGCTGGCAGCTGCCGGCGGCCTGGTGGCCGTCGGCCACGGCACGGGCGCGCGAGGCCTCGCTGCCCCACACCAGCACCTGCATGCCGAAGGCACGGCCATAGCCGGCCACCAGCGAGCCGATCTTGCCGTAGCCCCACACGCCCAGCGTGCGGCCGCGCAGCACCAGGCCCAGGCCGAAGTTGGGCGGCATGCTGGCGGCCTTCAGGCCGCTCTGCTGCCAGGCGCCGTGCTTGAGGTTGCCGATGTACTGCGGCAGCCGGCGCATCGCGGCCATGATCAGCGCCCAGGTCAGCTCGGCGGCGGCCACCGGCGAGCCGGTGCCCTCGGCCACCGCAATGCCCAGCCGGGTGCAGGTCTCGATGTCGATGTGCGAGCCGATGCGCCCGGTCTGCACGATCAGCCGCAGCTTGGGCAGCTTCTCCAGCAGCGCCCGCGGGAAGTGGGTGCGCTCGCGGATCAGCACCAGCACCTCGGCGTCGCGCAGCCGCACGGCCAGCTGGCCGATGCCCTTGACGGTGTTGGTGAAGACCTTGGCGTTGTAGGGCTCCAGCCGCGCCGCGCAGCGCAGCTTGCGCACGGCATCCTGGTAGTCGTCGAGGATGATGATGTTCATGGTGGTGCAAACATTGTGCCGCCTCCGGCGCGGCTGGCCGGCGCCGCCTAACATCGCGGCCCCGATCCACACACCACCGGAGACCCCCATGACGATCTCGATGCACCAGGCCAGCGTTCCCCTGTTCAGGCGCCAGCTGGGCGCGCTGCTGGCCTGGCTGGACAAGGCCGAAGCACACGCCACGGCGCGCAAGTTCGACCCCAACAACTACCTGCAGCTGCGCCTGGCGCCGGACATGCTGCCCTTCGTGTCGCAGATCCGCATCGCCAGCGACGCGGCCAAGGGCTGTGTGGCCCGCCTGGCCGGCGTGGAGCCGCCGAAGTTCGAGGACAACGAGGCCACGCTGGCCGAGTTGCGCGAGCGGGTGCGCAAGACCCTGGCCTACCTGGACAGCGTGCCGGCCGACGCGGTGGACGGCAGCGAGGGCCGCGACATCGTGATCCCGATGCGCCCGCCGCGCGAGCCGGTGCAGATGAAGGGCCTGTTCTTCCTGCAGCACTGGGCGCTGCCGAACTTCTACTTCCACGTGACCACGGCGTATGCGCTGCTGCGCCACGCGGGCGTGGAACTGGGCAAGGGCGACTTCCTGGCCGTCGGCTGACGGCGCGGCCGACGGGGCCAGGCTACAGCCGCGCGCCCCAGGCCTGCAGCTCGCCGTTGCCGGGGAAGGCGCTGTCGAGCACCCGGGTCAGGTCGTTGCGGGTGCGGCGGCTGTACTCGTCCTGCGTCTCCAGCGCGGCCAACACCGCGCCGCGCAGCATCCACAGGTCCACCGGCTCGTGGGCCTGGCGCACCTGGCGGCGCAGCCAGTCGCCGCGCATGCCGTCCAGCGATTCGATCGCCGCCATGAACTGCTGCTTCAGGTCGACAAAGGTCCGGCGCGCGGCGATGCGGGCATGGCGGTCCTGCGGCAGGCCGGGATCGGGCAGCACCGCATCGGCCCCTGCCGTACCGAAGTAATGCCGCGGCGGGCGGACGGGGGTGGCGACAGCGGTGTTCATGGTTCCAGCGGGGCCAGCACCGAGCGCGGCGCGCGGGTGGGGAAATGGCGGTTCAGACGGGCCAGCCGGCGCTCGGCCTCGCCCTGGCTGAGGGCCATCGACACCTCGCCGTACAGGCTGGAGCGCAGGTGCCACATCTCGCGCAGCGAGCGGGCGCGCTCGATGCGCTCCAGCAGCTGCTGCACCGGCAGGCTGTCCAGGTCACACAGGCTGTCGCGGAACTCGTTCTTCACCAGGGCCAGGCGGTTCACCGGCCGGGCCTGCTCGGGCAGCCAGGGGGCGGCCTGGTGCAGCATGCGGCTGGTCCATCGCTGCATGCGGCCGCGCCAGCTCAGCGACGACGGGAACAGCTCGGGCGGGCAGACCTCGACCCGGCTCTGCGTCAGCGTGCTCTGCGCGCCGCCGGGGCGGCGCGCCACCCAGCGGGGGATCCAGGAGGAGATCGGGGCGTGCAACGGGTTCATGACAGCTTTGTCGGCAGCAGGGGGTCCAAGCTGTAGCGATTGTTGGAGCCGGGCTGCCGCGGCCATGGTGTGAACAGCGGCACGAAGCGCTGCCACTTTGCGCACGCGGCGTGGCCACCGGCAACGGCTGGTAGGCTCGCTGCCTTCCATCCACACCCATGCCCTGCGGGGCCGGAGACATCTGCATGTTTGGCCGTTGGTTCCGCCGCCTGTTGACCCTGGTGCTGCTGCTGCTGGTGACGGCCGCGCTGGTGGCCTGGACCTATGCCCAGCGGGTGCTGCCGCAGGCCGAGGGCCGCCTGGTGCTGCCGGGCGCCAAGGCGCCGCTGCAGATCCTGCGCGATGCCAACGGCATCCCCACGATCCGCGCCGCCAGCGTGCGCGACGCGATGTACGGCCTGGGCGTGGCCCATGCGCAGGACCGGCTGTGGCAGATGGAGACGCACCGCCGCATTGGCGCCGGCCGGCTGGCCGAGGCCTTCGGCGAGGCGGCGGTGGACACCGACCGCTTCCTGCGGGTGCTGGGCGTGCGCCGGGTGGCGGCGGCGCAGTGGGCAGCGGCTTCGCCGGCCTCCCGCGAAGCGCTGCAGGCCTATGCCGACGGCGTGAACGCGGTGATCAGCAACCTGAGGGCGCGGCCGCCGGAATTCCTGGTGCTGGGCCTGCAGCCCGAGGCCTGGACGCCGGAGGACAGCCTGGCCTGGGCCATCATGATGGCCTGGGACCTGGGCGCCAACTGGCACACCGAGCTGATCCGCCTGCGCCTGGCGCTGAAGATGCCGCAGGCCCGCATCGACCAGCTTCTGCCGCCCTACCCGGGCGACCCGGTGCCCAAGACCATGGACTACGCCGCCTTCTACCGCGGCCTGAAGCTCGACGGCCAGCAGGCCCTGGCCGAGCCGGCGCTGCTGCAGCTGCTGGCCATCGCGCCCGAGAGCGGGATCGAAGGCACCGGCAGCAACAGCTGGGTGCTGGCCGGCAGCCGCACCACCACCGGCAAGCCGCTGCTGGCCAATGACCCGCACCTGAAGCTGTCGACGCCTGCGCTGTGGTACTTCGCCCGGCTGGAGGCGCCGGGCCTCGACGTGGCCGGCGCCACCATGCCCGGCCTGCCGGGCGTGGTGGTGGGCCAGAACCAGCGCATCGCCTGGGGCTTCACCAACACCGGCCCCGATGTGCAGGACACCTACCTGGAGCGCATCCACCCCGACGACCCGGCGCAGTACCAGACGCCCACCGGCTGGGCCCGCTTCGAGGCCCGGCAGGAGGTGATCCGCGTCAAGGGCCGACCGGATGTGACGATGACGGTGCGCAGCACCCGCCATGGCCCGGTGCTGTCGGATGCCGTGCTGGCCGGCCTGGGCGACGACAGCGGCAGCACCCTGGGCCCCAAGGCCAAGCCGGCCTATGCGGTGGCCTTGCGCTGGACCGGGCTGGACACCGACAACGACATCATCGCCACGTCATTGCAGTTCAACATGGCGGGCTCGGTGGACGCCTTCATCGCCGCCAGCCGCAGCTGGCGGGTGCCGATGCAGAACATGGCGGTGGCCGATGCCGATGGCCGCATCGCCCTGGTCTCGCCCGGCCGGGTGCCGCAGCGCGCGCCCGACAACGACCTGCAGGGCCTGGCGCCGGCGCCGGGCTGGGAGGCGCGCTACGACTGGACCGGCTTCATCCCCGAAGACGCGGTGCCGCTGATCCGCGACCCGGCGTCCGGCCACATCGCCAATGCCAACCAGCGGGTGACGTTGCCCGACTACCCGCACTTCATCACCCACCACTGGGCGCTGCCCTTCCGCTTCCAGCGCATCGAGCAGCTGATCGCCGCCCAGCCCACCCACAGCCTGGCCGACCTGGGGCGCATGCATGGCGATGTGAAGTCGCTCGCGGTGGTGCAACTGCTGCCGCGGCTGCAGAAGGCGCAGTCCGCCCATCCGCTGGCGGCCGCAGCCCAGGCCCAGCTGGCCAGCTTCGACGGCACCATGGCGGCGGACAAAGCGGCGCCGCTGATCTACTGGGCCTGGCACCGCCACCTGACGCAGCAGGTGCTGACCGACGAGCTGGGCGCGCCGCTGTACGACCGCCTGCTGGGCCAGCGCGGCTACTTCGACGCGCTGGAAGGCGTGCTGGCCAGCGGCGATGCCTGGTGGTGCGACGACAAGGCCACCCCCGCGGCGGAGACCTGCGCTCAGCAGATCGACCGTGCCTTCAGCGCCGCACTGGACGAACTGCAGGCGGCCCAGGGTGCGGACGTGGCGGCCTGGCAGTGGGGCAAGGCCCACATCGCCCGCTCGGAGCACCGGCCGTTCTCGAAGGTGAAGCCGCTGGCGCGCTGGTTCGAGGTGCGCACGCCGGTGGGCGGGGACAGCTACACGGTCAACGTGTCGCGCGTTAGCCTGAAGGCCGACGGCACCACCGGCGAGTACTACCTCAGCGAGCACGGCGCCAGCCTGCGCGGCCTGTACGACCTGGCCGACCGCGCCAACAGCCGGGTGGTGCACAGCACCGGGCAGAGCGGCATCCCGTGGTCGCCGCTGTTCCGCCACTGGGCCGAACCGTGGCGGCGGGTGGAGGGCGTGCCGCTGTTCGTGCCGGCCAGTGCGCTGGTGCAGACCCTGGCGATCAGCCCGGCGCCGTGAGGCCGGCCAGCGGGCGGCGCTTTCCGGCACGGCCCACAACGGCGCTCAGAGCGCGCCGTACAGCCGCTTGCGCTGGGCGGTGTAGGCCCACCAGGGCGCGGGCGCTGCGCCGCGCATGAAGTCGGTGGCGGCCATGAAGGTGTCGAGCACGCAAGGGTCCTGCCGCTTGCCGCTGTGGGTGCACAGTGCCTGGTACAGCACGAAGGCATCGCGGCTGGCCAGCTCCCGCGGGTGGGCGATGCCCAGGGCCCGCAGGTCGGCCGCCATCGCCGGGCCGATGTTGGGCAGCTGTTCCAGCTGCTGGCAATCACCGGCCGACGCGGCCTTGGGTGCCTTGACGCGCAACATGGTGTCGGGCCGGCCGGAGCCGCCGCTACATCATCATGTGGTTGCGGATCAGGCCGACGGCGATGCCTTCGAGTTCGAATGCATCGCCCGGGCCCACGACGATGGGCTGGAAATCGGGGTTCTCGGGCAGCAGTTCCACGCCATGGCGGGTGCGGTGCAGGCGCTTGACCGTCACCTCGTCACCCAGCCGGGCCACCACGATCTGGCCGTTGCGGGCGTCGCTGGCCTTCTGCACCGCCAGCAGGTCGCCATCGAGGATGCCGGCGTCGCGCATGCTCATGCCGCGCACCCGCAGCAGGTAGTCGGGCTGGCGGGCGAACAGCGTGGCCTCGACGCCGTAGGTCTTGTCGACATGCTCCTGCGCCAGGATGGGGCTGCCCGCCGCCACCCGGCCGACCAGCGGCAGGGTGAGCTGCATCAACCCCGGCAGCGGCAGCGAGAACTGCTTGTTGCGCGAGGCATTCAGCGCGCGCAGGGTGTCCGACCGCAGGCGGATGCCGCGCGAGGTGCCGCCCACCAGCTCGATCACGCCCTTGCGGGCCAAGGCCTGCAGGTGTTCCTCCGCGGCGTTGGCCGACTTGAAACCCAATTCCGCCGCGATCTCGGCGCGGGTGGGCGGCGCACCGGTGCGTTCGATCGCGCTCTGCACCAGGTCCAGAATCTGCTGCTGGCGGGCGGTGAGCTTGGGGCTGTCGCTTGTGGGGTAGTCCGTGCGATCCATGGTGGTTGCCTGCGTTTTCATCCAGTGACTGTATTTTCATCCATGTCAGGGCGTCATGACAAGCACGATTGAGCATTCCGCGGGCACCGTGGTCATCCTGGGCACCGGCGGCACCATCGCCGGCGCCTCCAGCGTGGCCGGCGACAACGTCGGCTACACCGCTGCCCAGCGCAGCGTGGCCGACCTGCTGGCCGCCGTGCCGGCGCTGGCCGGCAGTCCGGTGGAGGCCGCACAGGTGGCCCAGCTCGACAGCAAGGACATGGACGCCGCCACCTGGCAGGCCCTGGCCCGGGCGGTGGCGCGGCAGCTGGCGCGGCCGGCGGTGCAGGGCATCGTCATCACCCACGGCACCGACACGCTGGAAGAGACCGCCTGGCTGCTGCAGGCGGTGCTGGCGCCGGCCAAGCCGGTGGTGCTGGTGGCGGCGATGCGCCCGGCCACCGCGCTGGCCGCCGACGGCCCGCAGAACCTGCTGGATGCGGTGGCGGTGGCCCGCACGCCGGGCGCCCGCGGCGTGGTGGCGGTGCTGGCCGGCCAGGTGCATGCCGCCGACCGGGTGCGCAAGGTGCACACCTACCGCACCGATGCCTTCAGCTCCGGCGATGCCGGCCCGCTGGGCGTGGTGGAGGAGGGCGTGCTGCGCCGCTTCACCGACTGGCCGACCGGCACGCCGCTGGGGCTGGACCTGCTGGATGCCGACCCGACCGGTTGGCCGTGGGTGGAGATCGTCACCAGCCATGCCGCGGCGCGCGGCGAGGGCGTGCGCGCTCTGGTGGCAGCCGGCGTGCAGGGCCTGGTGGTGGCCGGCACCGGCAACGGCTCCATCCACCATGCGCTGGCCGCGGCGCTAGATGCGGCCAGCGCCGCCGGCCTTCCGGTGTGGCGGTGCAGCCGCTGTGCCGGCGGTGTGCTGGTGCCCGCGCCAGGCGCCGTGCCCAGCCCGGCTGCCGGCATGTCGCCCTGGCAGGCCCGGCTGGCGCTGCAGCTGCAGCTGCTCAGCGCGCGGCGCGGCGGCGGCTGAGCGCCAGCACGCCGGCCAGGCCGGCCAGCATCAGCGCGTAGGTGCCGGGCTCGGGCACGGCGGTGATCTGGTACATGGCCGAGACGCCGGCCACGCCGTCGTCGGGGATGCCCTCGTTGGCCACCAGCAGGTAGTGCTGGCCGCCGCTGCTGAAGGCCAGCAGGCCTTCTGCGCGGATCTCGCCGGTGTCGCCACCGTCGATCAGCTGCAGGAAGCTCACTGCCGTGGGATCGGTGATGTCGAACAGGGCCACGGCGCTGCGGGTGGTGCGCTCCAGGCCGATGGCCACGATCTGGCGCCCGGCCAGGGTGAACAGGGCCACGCCCTCGGGCTCCACGCCCTTGTCGTCGCTGCGGCCGTCGTCGTACAGGCCGGCGGCGATGGCGGCCTGCTCGATCAGGTTGCCGCTGTCGTAGACCAGGGCACCGTTCTCGTCGCGGATGCTGAACGAGCGGCCACCCAGCGTGACGATCTCCGACATCCCGGCCGGGCTGCCGTCGCCGGTGGCGCCATGCAGCAGCACGTTCAGGCGGCCAAGGGCACTGTTCGGCTTCAGCTGGGCCTGGGTCGGCAGGTCGACACCGTTGAACACGGCCGGGTTGAGGCTGAAATCGCCGCTGCTGAAGCGCTTGATGTCGGCGTCGTCGACGAAGGCGTCACCCTCGTTGGCCATGACGAAGAAGCTGCGCCCGCCAGCCTGGTAGCTGGCCACGGCATCGGGCATGTAGAGGCCCTTGACCGGCACGTTGCGCAGGCTGATGCTGCCGTCGTTGTTCGACGGGTCGATGGCGTTGCGCGGCAGGTTGAAGTCCTTGCTGCCGAGACCGACGATCTGCGTCACCACCGGCGCCGGGCCCGCCAGGTTGACCAGCGCCACCGCATTGTTTTCCTGCAGCGTGACCATGGCGCGCTGGCCGTCGCCCGACAGCGCGATGTACTCCGGCTCCAGGGCCACCGAGGCCGACACGCCGGCCTGGATGCGCACGCCGGCCGCGCGCAGCGCGGCTTCCTGGCCATTCCAGGCGCCGAAGCCCAGGCTGCTGACGACCGAACTGCCGGGTGATCCGGCGTTGTAGTCGATCAGGCTGATGCTGCCGGCGGGGTTGATGGCATTGCTCTGGCGCTCGCCTTCGTTGGCCACCAGCAGGCGGGTGCCACCGGCGGCCCAGGTCACCATGTCGGGCACGGCACCCACCTGCACGCCGCCCAGGTGGGCTGCGCCGTTGGCGGCCAGGCCGGCGGTGTTGAAGAACTGCACCGAACCCGGGTTCTGCACCGTGCTGTTGCTGAACGACACCGCGGCCGTGCCGTTGTGGATGGCGATGCTGTTGATGCTGCCGAAGGCACTGGCATCGAAGCTGGCCACGCGGTGGCCGGCCAGGTTCAGCACGTCGATGTGCTTGCCCCCGACCACGAACACGTGGCCGGTGCCGGCGTCCCAGGCGGCGATCTCCGCGCCGAAGCCCAGGGCCGGGCTGCCGTGGTTGAACGACCACAGCTTGGTCACCGCACTGACCGGCGACGGGCCGGCGGCATGGGCAGACACGGTCCAGAGGCTGGCCAGCGCGACAGCGGTGGCGACCAGGGTGCGCGGGAACGGGTGCATGGTGGCGTGCAGAGTTGGCAAAACCCTGCACGCTAGGTGCCCGGCGTGACAGATGCGTGACGGCGGGCTGGCGGCCACCGGACCAGATGGCCGCCCCCGCCGGTTCACATCCCTGTCACATCACACCACCGTCAACGTCACATCGATGTTGCCGCGGGTGGCGTTGCTGTACGGGCACACCTTGTGGGCGGCGGCCACCAGCTGCTCGGCAGCGTCGCGCTCGAAGCCGGGCAGGGTGATGGCCATGGCCACCTGGATGCCGAAGCCGCCCGGGATCGGGCCGATGCCGACGGTGCTGGTGATGCTCACGTCGTCGGGCACCTTGATCTTCATGCCGGCGCCGACGGCCTTCATCGCGCCGATGAAGCAGGCGCTGTAGCCGGCGGCGAACAGCTGCTCGGGGTTGGTGCCGGCGCCGCCGGCGCCACCCAGTTCACGCGGGGTGGAGAGGTCGACCTTGAGCGCGCCGTCCGACGAGCTGGCGGTGCCGGTGCGGCCGCCGGTGGCGGTGGCGGTGGCGGTGTAGAGAACCTTGTCGAGTGCCATGGTGGTGCCTTTTGCAGTGGGTGGGAAGAAGGGCCCGTGCGGTCAGGGCCGGGGTGGAACGGCCGCGGCGGGGTCCGACGCGGCGGGCGGGGAAACGGGTTCGGCCATGCTGGCTGTCAGCTGCCGGCGCAGCTGGTGCAGCTGGGTGGCCAGGCTGCCGATCTGCTGCAGATCGCAGGCGGTGGCGCAGGCGATGGCCTGGGGCACGGCCACGGCCTGCGCGCGCAGCGCCTGGCCGGCGGGTGTCAGGCGCAGCAGCACACGCCGCTCGTCGGCCACATCGCGCTGGCGCTGCACCAGGCCCAGGCTCTCCAGGCGCTTGAGCAGCGGTGTCAGCGTGCCGGAGTCCAGCGTCAGCCGCTCGCCCAGCTGGCTGACGGTGATGCCATCGCCCTCCCACAGCACCAGCAGCGCCAGGTACTGCGGGTAGGTGAGGCCCAGCGGTGCCAGCAGCGGCTTGTAGGCCTTGGTCATGGCCAGCGAGGCGGCGTACAGCGCAAAGCACAGCTGGTGGTCCAGCGCCAGCCAGTGGGTGGCCGGCGTGGCTGCTGTGGCACTGGCGGTTTGGCGTGGCATGGCGCGATGATAGAGCACAATTGAATTGTGTGAAATATAAATGACCGGCGCTGACCGGGGTGCGTGCCGGTGTGCCGCTGCCGGCAGGGCCGTCCTGCAGGGCCAGGCTGGGCACGGCCGCCCGGCACAATGCCGCCACCGGCCGAGTGCACAGGCGCCCGCCCATCCACCGTTGCCGCACTCCGCTTGCGGCCTTGCCATGACCGAGACCGACGCCCGTGCCGTGCTGCTGATGCGCTCCTGCGAGCAGGCCGCGCTGTTCGGCGCCGACGATGCAGCCTGGGCCGGCCGCGAGGCCCGCCAGCAGCTCGGTGCGGTCGCCCCGCCCGCCACCTGGCTGGCCCGCCGTGCCCACCTGGGCCTGTCCCGGCTGGCCGAGCGGCAGCCGGCCCTGCGCCCGGCCCTGCAGGCCGTCCGGGCGCCGCCCCGGGCTGCGCTGGCAGCCCTGCTGCTGGCCGGCGCGCTGGGCTTCGGCCTGCTGGGCGACGGCCTGGGCCAGACGCACCAGGTCAACCTGCTGGCCATGCCGCTGCTGGGCTTGCTGGCCTGGAACCTGGTGGTGGTCTTGCTGGTGGCCGTGCAGGCGCTGCGGCCCCGGTCGGCCAGCCTGGGCCACGGCGCCGGTGCGGCCGTTGCCCGGCTGGGCGCCTGGCTGGCCCGGCACACGCCGGGCCGCAGCACCTGGCCGGCACCGGCGCGCGACGCGCTGGCCCGGTTCTCGGCCGATTGGCTGCGCCACAGCCAGCAGCTGCAGGCAGCGCGCGGCCGCTGCTGGCTGCATGCCGCCGCCGCGCTGCTGGCTGGCGGCGCCGTGGTGGCGCTGTACGCCCGCGGCCTGGTGTTCGACTACCGCGCTGGCTGGGACAGCACCTTCCTGCAGCCGGCCCAGGTGGGCGCCGTGCTGCAAGGCTTGCTGGGCCCGGCCTCGGCCCTGGCCGGCCTGCCGCTGCCCGATGCCACTGCGCTGGCCAGCCTGCGCCTGGCCAGCGGCGGCGGCGAGAACGCCGCGCCCTGGATCCACCGCTGGGCGCTGACGCTGGGGCTGGCCGCGGTGCTGCCGCGCCTGCTGCTCGCCGGCTGGTCCTGGCGCACGGCCCGCCGGCTGGCGGCCGACCTGCCGTTGCCTGACGCGCCCGATTTGCAGCGCCTGCTGGACAGCTGCAGCGCCGCACCCCGCCCGGTGGCCGTGCTGCCTTACAGCTACCGGCTGGACGCCGCCCGCCAGGCCGCAGTCGGTCCGGCGCTGGCCACCTGGCTGGGCGCCGGCCTGCAGTGCGCCGTGCAGCCCACGCTGGCCCTGGGCGACGAGGACCGGCTGCCGCACTGGCTGCCGGCCGTTTTCGCCCGCCTGCCCGCGTCCGATGCCAGCCAGCCCGCGCCGCTGCTGGTGCTGCTGTTCGCGCTGACCGCCACGCCCGAGCGCGAAAGCCATGGCGCGGTGGTGCAGGCCCTGGTGCAGGCGCTGGCCGCGGCGCCGGCGCCGCGGCCGCAGCTGCGCGTGGCCGTCGACATGGCCGGCTACCGCCAGCGCCTGGCCGGCCCCGATGGCGACGAACGCCTGGCCCAGCGCCGCGCCGCCTGGGAGGCACTGCTGCTGGGCCTGGGCGTCGTGCCCGGCTTCATCGAGCTGGCCACGCCGGCGGGCAGGCCATGACCAACACCGTGTCGATCAGCCTGGTCTCGCACACCAACGTGGGCAAGACCACACTGGCCCGCACCCTGCTGGGCCGCGATGTGGGCGAGGTGCGCGATGCCGCCCATGTCACCGAGGTGGCCGAGCCGCACCTGCTGGTCGAGTCGCCCGAGGGCGACCGCCTGCTGCTGTGGGACACGCCCGGCTTCGGCGACAGCGGCCGGCTGGCCCGCCGCCTGGCGCAGGCCGGCAACCCGCTGGGCTGGGTGCTGACCGAGGTGTGGGACCGTTGGCGCGACCGGCCGTTCTGGGCCAGCCAGCGCGCCATCCGCCATGTGCTGGGCGAGGCCGATGTGGCGCTGTACCTGGTCAACGCCGCCGAACAGCCTGACGACGCCGGCTACCTCGCGCCTGAACTGCAGGTGCTGGGCCTGCTGGGCAAGCCGGTGGTGGTGCTGCTGAACCAGCTGGGCCCGCCCGGCAGTGCCGCGGCCGAGGTGCAGCAGCTGCAGCAATGGCAGACCCACCTGGCGGCCCTGGCGGCGCAGCCCGGCAGCGCCCAGGTGCAAGCGGTGTTGCCGCTGGACGCCTTTGCCCGCTGCTGGGTGCAGGAAGGCGTGCTGCTGCAGGCTGTGGCGGCGGCGCTGCCGGCCGGCCGTCAGCCCGCCATGCAGCGGTTGACTGCTGCCTGGGCGCAGCGCCAGCAGACGGTGTGGCGCCAGGCCATGGCCATGCTGGCCGGCCGCCTGGCCCGCGCCGCCGCCGACCGCGAGACCTTGCCCGATGCCGGCTGGCGCGCGCCGCTGCAGCGCCTGGCTGCCGGCCTGGGCCAGGCCCTGGGCTTGCCGTCCGGTGGCGATGCCGACCCGCAGGCCCGCGCCATGGCCGCGCTGGCCGCGCGCCTGGACACCGACATCCGCCACGGCACCGACGCATTGATCCAGCTGCACGGCCTGGCCGGCCAGGCCAGTGGCGAGGTGCTGGACCAGCTGGCCCGGCACTTCGCCCGCCGCATGCCGGTGGACGAGGGCCGCGCCGCGCTGTGGGGTGGCGCGGTGGCCGGCGCGCTGGCGGGGCTGAAGGCCGACATCGCCAGCGGCGGCCTCACGCTGGGTGGCGGCCTGCTGGCCGGTGGTGTGCTGGGGGCGCTGGGTGCGGCGGGTGCGGCCCGTGGCGTCAACAAGCTGCGCGGCGTGCAGGCGCCGCTGCTGGCCTGGGACGACGCGGTGCTCGACGGCCTGCTGCGCGCCGCGCTGCTGGGCTACCTGGCGGTGGCGCACCACGGCCGTGGGCGGGGCGACTGGCAGCCGACCGAGCCGCCCGCCGTCTGGGGCGAGGCGGTGGACGCCGCGCTGGCGGCCCGGCGTGCGGCGGTTCAGACGCTGTGGCGGGAGCGCGCCGGCTGGCTGGCCGATGCGCCAGCGGCGGCCGACCTGGACCGCTGGCAGACCGCCGTGGCGGCGCTGCTGGCCGAGGCCAGTGCCGATGTGCTGCACCAGCTGTACCCCGACGGGGCGCGCGTGGCGGCGCTCCGGCCTGCCGCAGGCCGTGCGGCTGCCAGCATTCAGCCCGCCGCGTCGTAGGCCTGCCGCAGCCAGACGGCCAGCGCTGCATCGATGTCGGACGCCTGCGTGAGGCGGGTGGTGGCCTGGCACATGCCCCCGGGCGGCTGCAGCTTCAGCCGCGGGTGGGCTGGCAGATCCTTGGCATTCAGGCCGATTTCCACGCTGTCCCTGGTGGCCGGCCCGATCATCGCGAACTGCTTCTTGCGGCGCAGGCTGACACAGGCCTTCTTGGGTGCTTCTTCGAACGGGCCGAAGTCCCGGACGCGGGCCATCACGGCGTCGTGCAGCGGGCGAAGCGCAGACTTGGCACCGCTGTAGATGGCGTCCAGCGGGTCGTCGGCCGCTGCAGGCGGTGCGTTGGCGGGCGCGCCGCCTGCCAGGTCGGGCAGTGGCTTGCCGATGAACAGTGCCACGGCATTGGCGTCGCCGTACCCGAGCTTGAAGTGTTCCATCAGCCAGCTGCGCCGCTCACCGTGCTTGGCCGCGCCAATGGCCACGACGGCATCCTGCAGCTCGGCGATCGACTTGCCGGTGCGGGACTGGATGTTCTTCAGCTGGGTGATCGTGGCGGCTGCCGGGTCGGCCATGGCGGTCTCCTGTCTCCCTGGCGCCCAGGGGATGGTTGACCCTGGATGATGCGCGCGCTGCCGGCAAACAGCCAGTGCCGGCAGCGCGCGCCGCGGCCCTCAGCCCGCCTCGCCGGTGATCGCCTCGATCTCGGTCTGCAGTTCCAGCCAGCGCTCCTCCAGCATCGCCACCTCGGCGTTCAGGTGGTTCAGCCGGCGGCCGGTCTCGGCGATGTCGGGGCCGCTCAGCTTTCCGCCGGCCAGCTCGGCTTCCAGCTTGACGCGCTCGGCCGCCAGCTTCTCCATGCGGCCGTCGATCTGCTGCACCTCGGCGCGCAGCGGGCGGGTGCGGTTGGCGATCAGGTTGCGCTGCTGGCCGCTCTGCTTGCGGTCCTGCGGGTTGTCGCGCTTGAAGGCGCCGGGGCTCTTGGCATCGGGCGCGCTGGCGCGGGCCACGGCCTTGGGGCTGAGGCTGGGCGCCGCCACCGCGGGCGACGACAGGATCGGCGCCGGCCCGGGCACCGGCGGCGGCGGCAGGCCGCGGGCGTTGGCCCGGCTCACTTCCAGCAGCCACTTCTGGTAGTCGTCCAGGTCGCCGTCGAAGGGCAGCACGCCACCCGAGGTGACCAGCCAGAACTCGTCGCACACCTCGCGCAGCAGGGCGCGGTCGTGGCTGACCAGCATCACCGAGCCTTCGAACTCGTTCAGCGCAATCGACAGCGCCTCGCGGGTGTTCAGGTCCAGGTGGTTGGTGGGCTCGTCCAGCAGCAGCAGGTTGGGCTTGCCCCAGACGATGGTGGCCATCACCAGGCGCGCC
This sequence comes from Pseudaquabacterium pictum, assembly GCF_005403045.1. Classification (GTDB taxonomy): domain Bacteria; phylum Pseudomonadota; class Gammaproteobacteria; order Burkholderiales; family Burkholderiaceae_C; genus Pseudaquabacterium; species Pseudaquabacterium pictum. Next base: position 189,885 of record NZ_BJCL01000002.1, on the reverse strand, counting down.
CGCTCGCCGCCCGACAGCGTGCCCACCTTCTGGTGCACCATGTCGCCGGCAAAGCGGAACTGGCCGAGGAAGTTGCGCAGGTCCTGCTCACGCGCCTCCTGCCCGGTGGCGCCGCTCTCGCGGGCCAGGCGCACCATGCGCTGCATCGGCGTGTCGTCCTCGCTCAGCAGGTCCAGCTCCTGCTGGGCGAAGTAGCCCACCGCCAGGCCCTTGCCTTCGGCAAATTCACCGTCCAGCGGCTGCAGCGCATGGGCGATGGTCTTGACCAGGGTGCTCTTGCCCTGGCCGTTGGCGCCCAGGATGCCGATGCGCTGGCCGGCCATCACGCTGCGGGTGATGTGCCGCACGATGGTGACCGGCGGCTGGCCGGCTTCCAGGTTCGGATAGCCGCACGACAGCTCGCGCATCGTCAGCATCGGGTTGGGCAGGTTCTGCGGCTGGCGGAAGCTGAACTCGAACTCCGCATCCACCAGCACCGGGCCCAGCTTGACCATGCGGTCCAGCGCCTTCACCCGGCTCTGTGCCTGCTTGGCCTTGCTGGCCTTGGCCTTGAAGCGGTCGATGAAGCGCTGCAGGTGGGCGATCTTCTCCTGCTGCTTGCCGAAGGCGGCCTGGGCCTGCTCCAGCCGCTCGGCCCGCATGGTCTCGAAGGCGCTGTAGTTGCCGCCATAGCGCGTCAGTTGCGCGTTGTCCAGGTGCACGGTGACGTTGGTGATCGCGTCGAGGAACTCGCGGTCGTGGCTGATCACCAGCATCAACCCGTTGTAGCGCTTGAGCCAGCCTTCCAGCCACACCAGCGCATCCAGGTCCAGGTGGTTGGTCGGCTCGTCCAGCAGCAGCAGGTCGGCCGGGCACATCAGCGCGCGGGCCAGCTGCAGCCGCATGCGCCAGCCGCCGGAGAAGCTGTTGACCGGTGCATCCAGCTGGTCGGTGCGGAAGCCCAGGCCCAGCAGCAGGGCCTGGGCGCGGGAGGCGGCGTCGAAGGTGCCGGCCTGCTCCAGCAGCACATAGGCCTCGGCGATGGCGTGGCCGTCTTCGGCGGCCTCGGCGGCGGCCAGCACGGCGCGGGCCTCCATCAGCGGCAGGTCGCCTTCCAGCACGAAGTCGGTGGCGCCCTGGCTGGTCTCGGGCATGTTCTGCGCCACCTCGCCCAGGCGCCAGGTGGGCGGCATCTCCAGATCGCCGGCATCGGCCTGCAGCCGGTTGGCGATCAACGAGAACAGGCTGGACTTGCCCGCGCCGTTGCGCCCCACCAGGCCCACCTTCTCGCCGGGGTTCAGGGTCACGCTGGCGTTCTGCAACACCACCTTGACGCCGCGGCGCAGCGTCAGGTTCTTCAACTGGATCATGGGGACAGGGGCAGGGTGGAGGGCAGGGCGGTGAGGGCCGCGCGGGTGAGCAGCAGCACCTGGTCGTCACCGGCGCTGGTGGGCAGCCATACCACGTCCAGCGTGGGGAAGGCGGCGTCGAAGTGCGGCCGCTCATGGCCGATCTCCAGCACCAGCACGCCAGCGGGCGTGAGGTGCAGCGCTGCCTGCTGCAGCAGGCGGCGGATGAAGTCCATGCCGTCGGCGCCGCCGGCCAGCGCCAGCGCGGGTTCGGCGTTGAACTCGGCCGGCAGCGCGTCCATCGACGACTGGTTGACGTAGGGCGGGTTGCACAGGATCAGGTCGTAGACCCGGTTGGACACGGCCGCCAGGCCGTCGCCCTGGTGCAGCGTGATGCGGTCGGCCAGCTGGTGGCGGTCGACGTTCAGCCGGGCCACGGCCAGCGCGTCGGCGCTCAGGTCGGCGGCGTCCACCGTCACCTCGGGCCAGGCCATCGCCGCCAGCACCGCCAGGCTGCCGTTGCCGGTGCACAGGTCGAGCACGCGGCGGGTGCGGTCGCTCAGCCAGGCGTCGATGCTGCCCTCGGCCAGGGGCTCGGCGATCAGCGAGCGCGGGATGATGCAGCGCGCATCCACGGTGAACGGCACGCCCTGCAGCCAGGCTTCGCCGGTCAGGTAGGCCGCAGGCTGGCGGGTGCTGATGCGCTGCTCGATCAGCGCGTGCACGGCGGCCAGGTGGGTGTCGTCCACCTCCAGCTCTTCGACGTCATCCAGCCCGTCCAGCGGCATCTGCAGCCGCCACAGCACCAGCCAGGCGGCCTCGTCGAAGGCATTGGTGGTGCCTTGCCCAAATGAAACGCCCGCCTCTGAGAGGCGGGCGCTGCAGGCCTCGATCAATTCGATGACGGTCATGTCAACAGGCGTTCCAGCGTGCGCAGGTAGATGTTCTTCAGCGGTGTGATGTCGGCCACCCGCACGCATTCGTCCACCTTGTGGATGGTGGCGTTGATCGGGCCGAATTCGACCACCTGCTCGCAGATGGGCGCGATGTAGCGGCCGTCGCTGGTGCCGCCGGTGGTGCTGAGCACCGGGCGGATGCCGCACTCGGCCTCGATGGCATCGCCCAGCGCCTGGCTCAGGCTGCCCGGGCGGGTGAGGAAGGGCGAGCCGCCCAGTGTCCAGGCCAGGCTGTAGTCCAGGCCATGCTGCTGCAGCAGGGCGTCGACCCGGGCCTTCAGGCCCTCGGGCGTGCTCTCGGTGGAGAAGCGGAAGTTGAAGTCCACCTCCACCGTGCCGGGGATGACGTTCAGCGCGCCGGTGCCGGCGTGGATGTTGCTGACCTGCCAGGTGGTGGGCGGGAAATGCTCGTTGCCGTCGTCCCAGGTGGTGGCGGCCAGCGCGGCCAGCGCCGGCGCCAGCTGGTGGATGGGGTTGCGCGCCAGTTGCGGATAGGCCACGTGGCCCTGCACGCCGCGCACCGTGAGGCGCGCCGAGAGTGACCCGCGGCGGCCGTTCTTCACCATGTCGCCCAGCCGGTCGACCGAGGTGGGCTCGCCGACGATGCAGCAGTCCAGCCGCTCGCCGCGGGCCTGCAGCGCCTGCACCACCCGCACCGTGCCGTCGGTGCTGGGGCCCTCCTCGTCGCTGGTGAACAGCAGGGCCAGGCTGCCGGCATGCCGGGGATGGGCTTGCACGAATTCCTCGGCCGCCACCGTCATCGCGGCGATGGAGGTCTTCATGTCGGCTGCACCGCGGCCGTAGAGCAGGCCGTCGCGGTGGCTGGGCACGAAGGGGTCGCTGGTCCAGGCGGCCAGCGGGCCGGCGGGCACCACATCGGTGTGGCCGGCCAGCACCACGGTGGGCCCGGGCCGGCTGCCGCGGTGCACCGCCCACAGGTTGGTGACGCGGAAGCTGTCGGGCCCGCACAGCAGGGTTTCGCAGGCAAAGCCCAGCGGCGCCAGGCGTTCGGTCACCAGGGCCTGGCAGCCGGCGTCGTCGGGCGTGACCGAGCGGCGGGCGATCAGTTGTTCCAGCAGGCGCAGCGTGGCCAGGTCGTCGGTCATCGGGTCAGGCGCTCAGGCCGTCAGGGTGGGAAAGCCGCCGCCGCGGCGCGGCACGAAGCCGTCGGGCACGATGTCGACGATGAAATCGGTGTACTCGGGCGCGTCGTCGTCCTCGCCGATCTTGCGCGGCGTGGCGCGCGAGACCGGGCCGGATTCGTTCTGCAGCCGCCAGATCAGGTTGGTCACCGAATCGGAATGGGCCAGGCCTTCCTCGCGGCTGATGACGCCGCTGCCGATCATCCGCGCCAGCGCTTCCTCGAAGCTGCAGGAGCCGTCGGCCATCGACTTCTCCATCGCCTCCTTGACGCCGACGAAGTCGCCCTTTTCGATCAGCTCGGCCACCAGGTTGGTGTTGAGCAGCACCTCGACCGCCGGGATGCGCCCGCCGGCCTCGGCCCGCAGCAGGCGCTGCGACACGACGGCGCGCAGGCCGGCGGCCAGGTCGCCCAGCAGCACCGGGCGTGCCTCGGGCGTGTAGAACGACAGGATGCGGCCCAGCGCATGGTGGCTGTTGTTGGCATGCAGGGTGGCCAGCACCAGGTGGCCCGACAGCGCATAGCTGAGCGCCGCGCTCATGGTCTCGCGGTCGCGGATCTCGCCGATCAGGATGCAGTCCGGGCTCTGGCGCAGCGCGTTCTTCAGCGCGATCTGCAGGCTCTCGGTGTCGCGGCCCACCTCACGCTGGTTGACCACGCACTTCTTGCTCTGGAAGAGAAACTCGATCGGCTCCTCGATGGTGAGGATGTGGCCGGGCAGGGTGCGGTTGCGCAGCTCCAGCATGGCCGCCAGCGTGGTGCTCTTGCCCGAGCCGGTGGCGCCCACCATCAGGATCAGGCCGCGCTTCTCCAGCACCAGCTGGCCCAGCAGGGACGGCACGTTCAGCGTGTCGAGTGCCGGGATCACATGCGGGATGTGGCGCACCACGCCGGCCACCGAGCCACGCTGCTTGAAGGCCGAGATGCGGAAGCTGCCCACCCGGTCGATGGCCACCGCCAGGTTCAGCTCGCCGGTGTCGTCCAGCTCTTCCAGCTGCTGCGGGCTCAGCACCTCGGCCAGCAGCTGGCGCGGCTGCTGCGGCGTCAGCACCTGGTCGCTGAGCTGCAGCATCTGGCCGTGGATCTTGATCAGCACCGGCATGTTGGCCGACAGGAACACATCCGACGCCTGGCGCTCGGCCATCAGGCGCATCACGCGATCCATCCTGCCGCTCATGTCGGTGCCTTGCCTGCTGCTGCGGTGCTCTTACGGGCGGAGCAGATCGTTGATGCTGGTCTTGCTGCGCGTCTGCGCATCCACCCGCTTCACGATGATGGCCGCGTACATGCTGTAGGGCTGGCCATTGGCCGCTGTCTTGGGCAGGTTGCCCGAGACCACCACGCTGCCGCTGGGCACGCGCCCGAAGGTGGTTTCGCCCGTCTCGCGGTTGAAGATCGGCGTGCTCTGGCCCAGGTACACGCCCATGCCCAGCACCGAGTTCTCTTCCACGATCACGCCTTCCACCACCTCGGAGCGGGCGCCGATGAAGCAGTTGTCCTCGATGATGGTGGGGTTGGCCTGCAGTGGCTCCAGCACGCCGCCGATGCCGACGCCGCCGCTCAGGTGCACGTTCTTGCCGATCTGTGCGCAGCTGCCCACGGTGGCCCAGGTGTCGACCATGGTGCCGTCGTCCACGTAGGCGCCGATGTTCACGTAGCTGGGCATCAGCACCACGCCCTTGCCCAGGTAGCTGCCGCGCCGGGCCACGGCCGGCGGCACCACCCGCACGCCGCTGGCGCGGATGGCGGCCTCGTCGATGTGGCTGAACTTGGTCGGGACCTTGTCGAAGAAGGTCAGCGCGCCGGCGTGCACCGGCTGGTTGTCGTTCAGGCGGAAGCTCAGCAGCACGGCCTTCTTCAGCCACTGGTGCACCGTCCAGTCGCCCACGCCGTTTCGGCTGGCCACGCGCAGGCGGCCGGCGTTCAGCTCGCCGATGGCATGGTCGACCGCCTCGCGGATCGATGGGTCGGCGGTGGTGGGGCCCAGGCTGGCACGGCCTTCCCAGGCCAGGTCGATGGTGTTCTGCAGGTCGGTGGTCATGGTCGGTCGGCCTTGGCGGCTCAGGCAGGTTGGAAGGTTCTGGTGAATGCGGCGATGCGGTGGGCGGCTTCCAGGCATTCGTCGGTGCCCGCCACCAGGGCCATGCGGATGCGGCCGGTGCCCGGGTTGTGGCCCTGGGCGGTGCGGGCCAGCAGGCTGCCGGGCAGCACGGCCACATTGTATTGAGCGAGCAGCTCCAGCGCGAAGCGGATGTCGTCGCCGGGTTTGCCATCGGAAGATGGGACACCGGCCCACAGGTAGAAGCCGGCGTCGGGCAGTGCCACGTCCAGGACGGCGGCCAGCACCGGCGTCACCTGGGCGAACTTGGTGCGGTACAGCGCTCGGTTGGCCACCACATGGGCCTCGTCGTTCCAGGCAGCCACGCTGGCGGCCTGCACCACCGGCCCCAGGGCACTGCCGTGGTAGGTGCGGTAGAGCAGGAACTGCTTGAGGATCGCCGCATCCCCGGCCACGAAGCCCGAGCGCAGGCCCGGCACGTTGCTGCGCTTGCTCAGCGAGGTGAAGGCGATCAGGTTGCGGAAGTCGGTCCGCCCCAGCTTCGCCGCGGCTTCCAGCCCGCCCAGCGGCGGCTCGTCGCGGAAGTAGATCTCGCTGTAGCACTCGTCGCTGGCGATGACGAAACCGTGCTTGTCGCTCAGCGCGAACAGCGCCTCCCATTCCGACAGCGGCATCACCGCGCCGGTGGGGTTGCCCGGCGAGCAGACGTACAGCAGCTGGGTGCGGGCCCAGGTGGCGTCGTCGATGCTGTCCCAGCGCACCGCGAAGTTGCGTGCCGGGTCGCTGTTGGCATAGACCACGCTGGCACCGGCCAGCAGGGCCGCGCCCTCGTAGATCTGGTAGAACGGATTGGGGCAGACCACGGTGGCGCCGGGGCGCGTGGGGTCGACGATGGTCTGGGCGATGGCGAACAGCGCCTCGCGGCTGCCGCCCACCGGCAGCACCTGGGTGACCGGGTCCAAGGCCAGGCCGTAGCGGCGCTGCAGCCAGCCGGTGAAGGCTTCGCGCAGCCGCGGCTCGCCGGCGGTGGGCGGGTAGACCGACAGGCCCTTGAGCCCGGCCACGATGGCTTCTTCCACCAGCGCCGGCGTGGCATGGCGCGGCTCGCCTATGCCCAGGCTGATGGCCTTGAGCGCCGGGTTGGGGGTGATGCCGGCAGTCAGCGCGCGCAGGCGCTCGAAGGGGTAGGGGTGCAGCTTGCCCAGCAGGGGATTCATGGCAGCGATTATCGGGGCCGCACCGCCGGCGCCGCGGGCGACTCACCGCGCCGGGATTTCCTTGCCGTTGGCATAGGTTTTGATCGCGCGCTGGCCGCTGGGCGACGTCAAGGTCAGGCGTCCATCGGGCAGGCCGTTGATGAAACTGCCGCTGAGCCGGTTGCCGTTGGCGAAGGTGAGCACGCCGGCGCCGCTGGGCTTGCCGGCGATGAATCCACCTTCGTAGCGCAGGCCGGATTGCAAGACCAGGGTGCCCTGGCCTTCGCGCCTGCCGTTGAAGGAGCTGCCGACGTACTGCTCCTGCGCTGACGTCTGGGTGCCCATGCCGTGCGCCTGGAAGCCCTTCACCTCGCCCTCGTAGCGGCCCTTGTCTGCCGCCACGATCACGGCGCGTCCGACCAGTTCGCCGCGCACGAAGCTGCCCTCGACGCGCGAACCGTTCGCCAGGGTCACCACACCCCGGCCGGTCGGCTTGCCGTTCTCCAGCACGCCGGCGTAGCTGAAGTCGGGCCCGACCAGCCGCACCGGCCCGACCGGCACGCCCTCGCGCATCAACGCATGCGGGGTGCCTTGCGACTTGCCGTCCTTGAACTGCTCCAGCACGCCATTGCCATCGGCCAGGCCGAAGGCGCAGCCACCGGCCCAGCTGTGGCTGAGGCCCGGCTCCGGATCGGGATCGGCGACCAGGCAGCCCTCCCGCGTGGTGATCCAGGGCCCGGCGCGGCTGCGCGCCTGCGCGGCGTGCGCGCCAGCCGGGTGCTTGACCAGGTAGCGCGCAAAGTCCGCCGGCTTGCTGCTGGTCTGGATCAGGTCCCAGTCCGCCTGCTCGGCGCTGGCCGTTGCGCGTGGGGTCGGGCCGGGCGACGGCACCGCGGCGGCCGATGGTGCGGGCGCATCCGCCCGCTGCCAGGGCGCCCAGGCAGCGATGCCACCGGCCAGCAGGCCCGCCGCCACCAAGCCGCCAATCCAGGCCGCCACGCCTGGCCGCCGGGTGGCAGATGGTGGCGATGCAGTGGCCGGGCCGCCGGCCGGCGCCGCGCCGGTGGCCTGGCCGATCCGCAGCGAGCGGCACAGGCGCTTGCAGCTGTCCTCCCAGGCGCGGTCGTCGACTTCGAGGTTCTGGCGGTCGCACAGGCCGCGCAGCGCGGCCGGCAGGTCGTCCGGGCTGGGCATCGCCGCGCCGCCCACCAGGGCCGGAATCACCCGCACATCCCGGTCCAGCGCCGCCACGATCTCCAGCCGGGTGAAGTCGTCCGGGTTGTCCAGCCGGCGCTGGCCGGCGGCGTCGCGCGTGTCGAGCCAGTGCGGACCGATCAGGGCGATCAGCACATCGCACGATCCCACGGCCTCGTGGATGTAGTCGGCGAACTTGACGCCGGGCGGGATCTCCTCGACGTCCATGAAGATCCGGGTGCCGGGAAGCTCGCGCGCCAGTGAGTCGTGCAGGCGGCCCGCCCAGCCCGTGCTGTCGCTGCGCCGGTAGCTCAAGAAGATGCCGCCCATGCTCCACCCCCGCCTCTTCGGGCCATCGTATAGCGTGGTGCGCCGCATGCAAGGGTGGGCTGGCCGACAATCCGTCCCCAGAATGACTGCGCCTGACCTCCGCGTGCTGTCGCTCATCCCGCCGATGACGCAGCTGAACACGCCGTACCCCTCCACCGCCTACCTCACCGGCTTCCTGCGCGGCCGCGGCGTGCACGCGGTGCAGGACGACCTGGCCCTGGCGCTGGCGTTGCGCCTGCTGTCGCCGGCCGGCCTGGCCGACCTGAAGCGCCAGATCGACGCGGTGCCGCAGGGCGAGCGCACGGTGCGGGTGCATGCCTTTGCAGAGGCCTATCCTCGCTACGCCGGCACCATCGCGCCGACCATCCGCTTCCTGCAGGGACAGGACCCGACGCTGGCCCACCGCATCGTCGGCCGCGCCTTCCTGCCCGAAGGCCCGCGCTTTGCCACGCTGGAGGCGTACGACGACGATGGCGCCGGCCCGCTGGCCTGGGCCTTTGGTGCGCTGGGTGTGCAGGACCATGCCCGCCACCTGGCCACGCTGTACCTGAACGACCTGGCCGACGTGGTGCGGGAGGCGGTGGACAGCCGCTTCGAGTTCGTCCGCTATGCCGAGAGCCTGGCCCAGAGCCAGCCGACCTTCGACCCGCTGGCCGCCGCGCTGGCCGCGCCGCCCACGCTGCTCGATGCCTACCTGCAGCAGCTGACGCTGGACAGCCTGGCCCGCCACCGGCCCACCGTGGTGCTGATCTCGGTGCCGTTCCCCGGCGCGGTGTATGCCGCCTTCCGCATGGCCCAGACCATCAAGGCCCACGATGCGGCCATCACCACCGTGCTGGGCGGCGGCTATGTCAACACCGAGCTGCGTGAACTGACCGAGCCGCGGGTGTTCGACTATTTCGACTTCCTGACGCTGGACGCCGGCGAGCGCCCACTGCTGGCGCTGCTGGAGCACCTGCAGGGCCGGCGCAGCACCCAGCGCCTGGTGCGCAGCTTCCACCGCGTCGATGGCGCGGTGAAGTACACCAACTTCGTCGAGCCTGACATCGCGTTCGACGATGTCGGCACGCCCACCTGGGACGGCCTGCCGCTGCAGCAGTACCTGAGCCTGCTGGACATGCTCAACCCGATGCACCGCCTGTGGAGCGACGGCCGCTGGAACAAGCTGACCGTGGCCCATGGCTGCTACTGGAAGAAGTGCAGCTTCTGCGATGTCAGCCTGGACTACATCGCCCGCTACGACGCCGCCACCGCCGAGACCCTGTGCGACCGCATCGAGGCCATCGTCGCCGAGACCGGCCAGACCGGCTTCCACTTCGTCGACGAGGCGGCGCCGCCCAAGAGCCTGAAGGCCCTGGCCGCCGAGCTGCAGCGCCGGCAGCTGGGCATCAGCTGGTGGGGCAACATCCGCTTCGAGAAGAGCTTCACCCCCGATCTGTGCCAGCAGCTGGCCGACAGCGGCTGCATCGCCATCAGTGGCGGGCTGGAAGTGGCCAGCGACCGGCTGCTGACGCTGATGAAGAAGGGCGTGTCGGTCGACCAGGTGGCGCGGGTGACCAAGGGCTTCAGCGAGGCCGGCATCCTGGTGCATGCCTACCTGATGTACGGCTTTCCCACGCAGACGGTGCAGGACACGGTGGACGCGCTGGAGTATGTGCGCCAGCTGTTCGCCGAAGGCTGCATCCAGAGCGGCTTCTGGCACCGCTTCTCGACCACGGTGCATTCACCGGTGGGCCAGACGCCGCAGGATTACGGCGTGCAGCTGCTGCCGCTGCCGCCAGTCAGCTTCGCCAAGAACGACATCGGCTTCATCGACCCCACGGGCACGGACCACGATGCCCTGGGCCGCGGCCTGAAGAAGGCGCTGTACAACTACATGCACGGCATCGCGCTGGAGCAGGATGTGCGGCGCTGGTTCGACATCCGCGTGCCCAAGCCCAAGGTGGCGCGCGACCGCATTGCGCGGGCGCTGCAACAGACCTGAGCAGCTAAAGCCAGCCGATGCAGCCGGGTGCGCCGCAGCGGCAGGCCAGCGTGCCCTCGTGGTGGGTCTCGCCGTAGTTGACCGTGATCTCCTCGCCCACGGCGATGGGCTGGACCGCGTAGAACTCGACCCGGCCATCGCGGATCTGCAGCCGGGCATTGGGGGCGCAGCTGTGGTTGGTGAAGCGCATCGGGTCGCTGCTCTGGCTGGCGTCGATGGCCTTCTTCTCCGACACCTCCACGATCATGATGCGGGCCTTGCCGGCGGCGCGGCGCCGCGCCTCGCTGACCGAGATGCTCTCGCCGCGGATCTCGCCGATCTTGCGGTGCGGCGGGATGGCTTCGGCGGCAAAGGCGCCGAAGCCGTCGATGCCGCTCTTGCGGGCCACGACGTCGAACTTCTGGTACGCCGGGCGACCGGTGGGCGCGGTGGGCTCGGCCACGGGGGCGGGGGTGCGGTGCAGTTGCGGCATCAGAGGTCCTGTCCCACGTCGATGCGGTTGCCGTCGGGATCGGCGAAGACGAAGGTGCGCATGCGGTAGTCGGCATCGCGCAGCGCCTTGACGATGGTCGCGCCGTGGGCCACGAGGTGGTCGTGCAGCGCGGCGGCGTCGTTGACCATCAGGTGGGCCACGTTGTGCGCGCCGCCGCGGTGCTGCGGCTCCAGCTGCAGGTGCAGCTCGGCGCCCTGTTTCTCCAGGATGACGAAGGCGACGGGATCGCCGTTCTGGAACACGTTCGCAAAGCCCAGCACGCCGGTGTAGAAGGCCAGCGCGCGCGGCAGGTCGGCCACCAGCACCTGGGCGGCGATGCGGCCGAAGGCCAGGCCGGCGGGCAGAGGATGGGGTTGGGACATGGTGGTGTTTCCGGGGCCGGCGTGCACAGGCTGGCTGGCAAGCAGTCTACCGAGCCGCCGCGGGGCCGCGTTCGATGCGCCAGGCCACCAGCCCGACAGCCACGCCGACGATGGCCGCGCCGGCCGCCACCCAGCCGGCGCTGGACCAGCGGCCGCTGGCCGCCACCAGCGCGGCGATCAGCGGCGTGCCGGCAAACTGCCCCAGCTGCGAGCCCTGCATGAACAGGCCCTGCAGCGCGTTGATCTGCTGCGGGCTGCGCGCCAGCGCGGCCGAGCTGCTCATCACCGCCGCCGGCATCACGCCGCCGATGAAGCTGCAGGCCACGCAGGCGGCATAACGCAGCCCATCCGGCAGGCCGTCGAGGAAGAAGGCCAGGCCCAGCAGGCCGGTGGCGCTGTGGGCCAGCGCCAGCAGCTGGCCACGGGCCACGCCGCGCTGCACCAGCGCGCCGCCCAGCAGGTTGCCCGGCACGCAGGCCAGCAGCATCACGCAGGTCAGCAGTGCCACCCAGCCGGCCGACAGGCCGCGCTGCTCCTTCAGCATGGTGGGCAGCCAGACGATCAGCGCAAAGTGCTGCACCGCCCACAGGCCGAAGCCGGCAGACAGCAGCCAGGGCAGCGGCTGGCGCAGCACCGCCAGCGTGGCCAACGGGGCCGGGCCGTGGCCGCCGGCTGCTGCCGGCCTGTACCAGCGCCGCTGCCACCAGGCCGCGGCCGCGGCGACCAGCAGCACCACACTGGTCAACGCCCACAGGCCACGCCAGCCGGTGCCGGGCAGCAGCAGCGGCGACAAGGCCATCGCCAGGCCGGCGCCGGCGGGCATGTAGGTGCTCCACACGCCCAGTGCGAAGCGGCGGTCGGCGCCGGCCGCCGCGGCACTCACCAGCGCGGGCGCCGCCACCGCCACCGCCAGGAAGCCCGCGCCCTCGACGAAGCGGGTGAGCAGCAGCAGGTTCAGGCCACCCGGCCCGACCGGCAGGGCCAGCAGCGACGCGGCGGCGCTCAGCACCAGACCGCCCAGCACCATGCGCAGCGCGCCGATGCGCCCGGCCGCCAGGCCGAAGCCCAGTGCCGCCACCACCGCCAGCGTGGTCAGCATGGCCGACACCCAGCCGGCCTGCACCAGACTCAGGCCCAGCTCGGTGCGCAGCGTGGGCAGGGCCAGCGGCACCTTGCCCACGTTCATGCCCACCGCCACACCGCCGGCCACCGCGGCCAGCACCGCTGGCCAGTGGGTGCGTGCGCCGGCCGTGGCGGGTGGTGTCAAGCCAGCAGCCCGCGCTCCGTCGGCAGGCTGGGCAGATCCACCGCCGGCTGCGGCTTCCAGCCCTTCTGGCGGTGCTCGGCCACCACATTGGTGTAGATGCCGCCGCGCACATACCACTTGGCGGTGATGCGGGCATAGCGCGGCTGGGTGGCGGCCACGATGTCGTCCAGGATGGTGTTGGTCACCTTCTCATGGAAGGCGCCCTCGTTGCGGTAGCTCCAGAAGTACATCTTCAGGCTCTTCAACTCCACGCACAGCTGGTCGGCCACCATGTCGATGGTGAAGTGGGCGAAGTCGGGCTGGCCGGTCAGCGGGCAGTGGCAGGTGAACTCGGGCACCTGGAACTGGATCAGGTAGTCGCGCTGCGGGTTCGGGTTGGGGAAGACATGCAGTTCCTTGCTGGGCGCGCTGGGCGGGTTGGGCGGCATCGGCCGCTCGTTCAGCGCCGGAGCGGCAGCGGGGGTGGCAGGGGTCTTGCCGGCTTTCTTGGCCATGGTGGAGCGGGGTTTCGATGGGGGCGCGATGGTATCATCCAGCCTCTCTGGCGGCCCGGCGGGCACGCAATAAATCCATACAAATCAAAGACTTGCAGCGGCCGCTCAGCGTCCGCGGCAGGCCCCCGGGGCACACCAGAAGCGCATGCGCCTGAACCAGATCAAGCTCTCGGGCTTCAAGTCCTTCGCCGAACCCACCACCTTCCAGCTGCCGGGGCAGCGGGTGGGCGTGGTCGGCCCCAACGGCTGCGGCAAGTCCAACATCATGGACGCGGTGCGCTGGGTGCTGGGCGAAAGCAAGGCCAGCGAGCTGCGTGGCGAGAGCATGCAGGACGTCATCTTCAACGGCAGCGGCCAGCGCAAGCCCGCCAGCCGCGCCAGCGTGGAGCTGGTGTTCAGCAATGAAGACGCCCGCGCCGGTGGCTCCTGGAGCCAGTTCGCCGAGATCGCCGTCAAGCGGGTGCTCACCCGCGACGGCACCAGCAGCTACTTCATCAACAACCAGCCGGTGCGCCGGCGCGATGTGCAGGATGTGTTCCTCGGCACCGGCCTGGGCCCGCGGGCCTACGCCATCATCGGCCAGGGCACGATCAGCCGGATCATCGAGTCGCGGCCCGAGGAATTGCGGCTGTTCCTGGAAGAAGCCGCCGGCGTCAGCAAGTACAAGGAGCGCCGCCGCGAGACCGAGCACCGCCTGCGCGACACCCGCGAGAACCTGACCCGCGTCGACGACATCCTGCGCGAGCTGAACGCCAACCTCGACAAGCTGGAGAAGCAGGCCGAGGTGGCCACGAAGTACCACGCGCTGCAGAAAGCCGGCACCACCAAGCTGCACCAGCTGTGGTTCCTGAAGCAGCGCGACGCCGCCACCGAAGAAGCCCGCGTGGCCCAGGCCATCAGCGCCGCCACCAACGCGCTGGAAGCCCGGCTGGCCGAGCTGCGCCATGTCGAGGCCCAGCTGGAAGCGGTGCGCCAGGCGCACTACGCCGCCAGCGACCAGCTGCACACCGCCCAGGGTGACCTGGCCCAGGCCGCGCTGGAAGTCAGCCGCCTGGAAGAGCGCATCCGCTACGTCGTCGACAGCCGCCAGCGGGTGCAGCAGCGCCTGGCCGACCTGCATGCCCAGACCGGCCAGTGGCAGCAGCGCCGCGACGATGCCGCCGCGGAGCTGGAGACCATCGCCGAGCAGATCGCCGCGGCCGACGAGCAGGCCGAGATCCTGGCTGCCCAGGCCGAGGAACAGTCCATGCGCCTGCCCGAGGTGGAGGACGCGGTGCGCGCTGCCCAGGGCCGGGCCAATGCCCAGCGTGAGCAGGTCAATGCGGTGCAGCAGCAGATCCAGGTGCTGGCGGCGGAAAGCCGCAGCCTGGACGAGCAAAGCAAAGCCCTGCGCGCCCGCCGCGAGCGCCTGCACACCGAGCGCCGCGGCCTGGCCACGCCCGACCTGGCCCGGCTGGAGGCGCTGCGTGCCCAGAGCACCGACGCCGACGAGGCCAACGCCGTGGCCGAGGGCCAGCTGCAGGACCTGCAGGCCCAGGTGCCGGCCCTGGACGACCAGCGCCGCACCGCCCAGCAGGATGCCAATGCCGAGAGCGGCAAGCTCAACGACATCAGCGCCCGCCTGCAGGCCCTGCGCGCGCTGCAGGAGAAGGTGCAGACCGAGGGCAAGCTGAAGCCCTGGCTGGCCAAGCATGGGCTCGACGGCCTGCCCGGCCTGTGGACCCGGCTGCACATCGAGCCCGGCTGGGAGCCGGCGCTGGAAGCCGCATTGCGTGAGCGGCTGAACGCGCTGGCCGTGGGCCGCATCGACACCGTGCGCGCCTTCGCCGCCGATGCGCCGCCGGCCAAGCTGGCGTTCTACACGCCGCCGGCCAGCCCGCCCGCGCCGCAGCCGGCCCACGCCAACCTGCCGCGGCTGGCCAGCCTGCTGCGCCTGGGGCAGAGCGCCGACGACGCCGGCCTGCAGGCCCTGCTGGGCGATTGGCTGGAGGGCGTCTACACGGCAGACAACCTGGACGACGCGCTGGCCCAGCGCAGCCAGCTGGCCCATGGCGAGGTGATCATGACCCGCGCCGGCCATGCGGTCAGCGCGCATGCGGTGGCCTTCTATGCCCCCGATGCCGAGCAGGCCGGCCTGCTGGCCCGCGCGCAGGAGATCGAGCAGCTCGACCTGCAGCAGCGCGCCCAGACGCTGATCGCCGAATCCGCCCGCGCGGCCCTGGTGCGCGCCGAGGCGGCGCTGACCGAGGCCAACCTGCGCCTGGTGGCGGTGCGGCGCGAGGCCGCCGAGGCCCAGACCCGCGCCCACCAGCTGCAGGTGGACCTGCTGCGCCTGCAGCAGCAGGCCGATGCCACCCAGGCCCGCAGCGGCCAGCTGGATGCCGAGCTGGCCGAGGTCGACGGCCAGCTCGACGACCTGGCTGAGCGCCGTGCCATCGGCGAGGCCCGCTTCGAAGAGCTGGACCTGCAGCTGGCCGACACCCAGGAGCGCCACGCCACGCTGGAAGAGGCGGTGATCACCGCCGAGCGCCGCCTCAGCGATGCCCGCGAGCAGGGCCGCGCGCTGGAGCGCCAGGCGCAGGAAAGCCAGTTCCAGGCCCGCGCGCTGGCCGCCCGCCGCGGCGAGCTGCAGCGCGCCATCGAGACCGCCGCGCAGCAGGCCGAAGCCAACGTGCAGTCGGGCCAGCAACTGGAGCTGGAGCTGAGTCAGCTCAACGACAGCGCCGCCCAGGCCGGCCTGCAGACCGCGCTGGCGTTGAAGGTGGATCGCGAGCAGGCGCTGGGCGCGCAGCGCAGCCGCTATGACGAACTCTCGGCCCAGCTGCGCAGCGCGGATGAGCAGCGCATGCAGTTCGAGCGCAGCCTGCAGCCGCTGCGCGACGACATCACCAAGCTGCAGCTGGAGGCCCAGGCCGCCCAGCTCGGTGGCGCGCAGTACCTGGAGCAGCTGACCGCCGCCGGCGTCGACATGGCCGCGCTGGGCGCGCAGATCGAGGCCGACAAGGTCAAGCTCTGGGGCCTGCAGGGGGAGATCGACCGCATCCAGCGCGAGATCAATGCACTGGGGGCGGTGAACCTGGCGGCGCTGGACGAGCTGGCCGCAGCGCGCGAGCGCAAGACCTTCCTCGACGCCCAGTGCGCCGACCTGAACGACGCCATCGGCACGCTGGAAGACGCCATCCACAAGATCGACCTGGAAACCCGCGACCTGCTGGGCAAGACCTTCAACCAGGTCAACGAGCACTTCGGCCGCATGTTCCCCAGCCTGTTCGGCGGCGGCAATGCCCGGCTGGTGATGACCGGCGACGAGATCCTGGATGCCGGCGTGCAGGTGATGGCCCAGCCGCCGGGCAAGAAGAACAGCACCATCCACCTGCTCAGTGGTGGCGAGAAGGCGCTCACCGCCATCGCCCTGGTGTTCGCCATCTTCCTGCTGAACCCGGCGCCGTTCTGCCTGCTCGATGAAGTGGACGCGCCGCTGGACGACGCCAACACCGAGCGCTATGCCCGCCTGGTGGCCGAGATGAGCCACAAGGGCACGCAGTTCCTGTTCATCAGCCACAACAAGATCGCGATGGAAATGGCCGAGCAGTTGATCGGGGTCACGATGCAGGAGCAGGGCGTGTCGCGCATCGTCGCGGTGGACATGGACGCCGCGCTCAGCCTGGCGGAGGCGACCTGATGGCGCTGCTGCCCGATGTCTCGCTGATGGAAGGCCTGCTGGGCGTGGGCGCGCTGGTGCTGGTGGGCGTGGTGGCCCAGGGCTGGTGGTCGGCACGCCGCGCCAGCCCGCGCCAGGCCGAACTGGCCCGCGAGGCGCGGGTGGAGCCCGGCGGCCTGGGCGGCGCCATGTCGGGTGCCGTGGCCGATGCCGGCGCCAGCGCGCCGCTGGATGCCGCTGCCGCCGAGGTGGACGCCGAAGCCGCCGCCCCGCTGGCCGAGCTGCGCCCGGCCGCGCCGCGCAAGACCGCCCGGCTCGACCCGCTGATCGACGCCATCGCCACGCTGGCGCTGGAATCGCCGGTCACCGGCGACCTGGCCCTGGTGCACCTGCCGCCCAGCCGCCGAGCCGGCACCAAGCCCTTCCTGATCGAGGGCCTGAATGCCGAGACCGGCGAGTGGGAGCTGCCGGTGGCCGGCCAGCGCTACGGCGAGTTCCAGGCCGGCGTGCAGATGGCCAACCGCAGTGGCGCGCTCAACGAGATCGAGTACAGCGAATTCGTGCAGAAGCTGCAGGCCTTTGCCGACGGCGTGGGCGCGATGGCCGAGCTGCCCGACATGCTGGACGTGGTGGCCCGCGCCCGCGAGCTGGACGCATTCGCCGGCGGCCATGATGCCCAGCTGAGCCTGGACCTGCGGGCCAACGCCGCCGCCTGGAGCGTGGGCTACATCCAGCAGGCGGCGCAGCGCCACGGCTTCCTGCCCGGCGTGCTGCCCGGCCGGCTGGTGCTGCCCGGCGCCGAGGAGGGTGCACCGCCGGTGCTGGTGCTGGCCTTCGATCCCCAGGTGGCCTTGTCCGACGACCCCGGCGCCGCCGCGGTGCGGGTGGTGCAGCTGTCCCTGGATGTGCCGCAGACGCCCGAGGCGGCCGAGCCGTTCCCGGCCTGGCACCAGGCCGCCCGCCTGCTGGCCGCCGACATGGACGCGACCATGACCGACGACGCCGGCCGGCCGATCACCCTGCAGGCCTTTGCCGCGATCGGCGACGACCTGAAGCAGCTCTACCAGGCGCTGGACACACGCGACCTGGCCGCCGGCTCGCCGGCTGCGCGCCGGCTGTTCAGCTGAGCCGGCGCCGCTGGCAGGCCGGGCGCGCTCACCAGGTCGGAGGGTGCGCCGGTGACCGACACCGTCAACATGCCCATCGCCCTGACCGGGGGCGTGGTCTACCTGCTGATGGCGCTGACGGTCTGGAGCATGGGCCGCCGCACACCGCATGTCGATGTGGTGCGGCTGTGGACGCTGGGCGCGCTGTGTGCAAGCGCCGGCCTGCTGCTGATCTCCGGCCGCAATGTGCTGCCCATCGCCCTGGGCTACGGCCTGGCCGGGGTGATGGCGGCTGTGGCGATGCTGGTGCAGACCGCGGCCCTGCGGCGGCTGCTGGGGCGGCCCGGTGTCTGGCGTCCGATGCGCGGCCCGGTGGCGGTGGCAGCCGCCGTGCTGCTGGGGCTGGCCCTGGCCGACGACCGGCCGCGCCTGTTCGTCGCGTCCCTGCTGACGCTGGCCGTGTTGACGGCCACCCTGGCGTGGCATGCGCGATTGACGGCCGTGCAGCAGCGCTCCCGCAGTGCGGCGCTGCTGGCCTGGAGCCAGCTGGTGCTGGCGCTGGCGATGCTGGCCCGCGGCCTGAGCGTGGCCACCGGCCTGGCGCCCTACCAGCCCGGGCAGGGCGGACCGGCCTTCGTGCTGGTGCATGCCACGGCGGTGCTGTCGGCGCTGTACGGCAGCCTGGGCTTCATGGGGCTGCTGCTGGACATCACCCGCCGCGCCGAGGTGCGGTCCCGCGAGGGCCAGGTGGCCGAGGCCGTCCGGCGTGAGGCCGCGGAGCGCGCGGCGGCGGAACTGCGGGCCACGCTGGCGCAGCGCGACGCCCTGGCGGCCGAGCGCGAGCGCATGCTGCAGATGCTGGCGCACGAGATCCGCCAGCCGCTGCACAACGCCAGCGGCGCGTTGCAGGCGGCCGGCCAGGCCTTGCGCCAGGTGCCTGCGGCGGCCGGCGCCCAGGCCGGACACCCGGCCGACCAGGTGGCGTTGCGGCTGGGGCGTGCCGAGGCGGTGCTGGGCGAGGTGCGCGCCGTGCTCGACAACACCCTGGCCGCCGCCAGCCTGCTCAGCCGCAGCACGCCGCTGGCGGTGCAGGAGGTCGAGCTCGGCTTCCTGATCGACCTGGCCCTGGGCGACCTGGACGAGGCCCAGCGCCAGCGGGTGCAGTTGCAGTGGCAGACCGATCTGCGCCAGGTCGAGGTCGAGCCCGGCCTGCTGCGGCTGGCCTTGCGCAACCTGCTGGTCAATGCCTTCAGCCATGGCGGGCCGGGTGTCGCGGTGCAGCTGCGGGTGGCCGAACGCATCGACCCGCCAGCCCTGCTGCTGGCGGTGCTGGACGACGGCCCGGGCATGCCGGCCGTGGCGCCGCCGGCCGAGGGCCGCCCGGGCCTCGGCCTGGGCATCGTGCGCCAGGTGGCCGCCTTGCACGGTGGCCAGCTTGCGCTGCTGCCCAATCCGCCGCGCGGGCTGCAGGCGGTGCTGGTGCTGCCGTTGCCGGCAGCCTGATTCAGCCTGCTGACGGCACGGTGCGGCTGGGCTGGCGCATCAGCACGAACTCTTCCGCCGCCGTGGGGTGCATGGCGATGGTGCGGTCGAAGTGGGCCTTGGTGGCGCCGGCGGTCAGGGCCACGGCCAGGCTCTGCACGATCTCCGGCGCGTCGGCGCCGGCCATGTGCACCGCCAGCACACGCTGGCTGTCGGCATCGACCAGCAGCTTCATGGCGGTGCGCTCGGTGCCGCCGATGAAGGCCTGCTTCATCGGCCGGAAGTCGGTCTCGAAGACCTGCAGGCGGTGCCCCGCGGCCAGCGCTTCCTCCTCGCTCGGCCCCACGCTGGCCAGCGGCGGCAGCATGAACACCGCGCTGGCCACCAGGCGCAGGTCCACCGGCTGGTGGCCGGGGCCGAACAGGCGGTCGGCCAGCGCGCGGCCCTCGGCAATGGCCACCGGCGTCAGGTTCTTGCGGTTGGTCACGTCGCCGATGGCGCAGACGCCTGGCACGGCGGTGTTGCCCTGGTCGTCCACCGGCACCGCGCCGTGGGCATCCAGCGTCAGGCCCAGGCCGGCGGTGTTGGGCCGGCGGCCCGTGGCATTCAGCACCCAGGGGAAGGCCAGCATGCGGTCCTCGCCCAGCACCAGCAGGAACTGCCCGCCGTCACGCTGGATGCGCTGTGGCGCCGCGCCCGGGTGCAGGTCCACGCCGGCGGCCTGCAGCGCGCTGGCGGCGGCGGTGCGCAGCATCGTGTCGAATCCACGCAGCGGCAGGCGGTCGCGGTAGAACAGCGCCACCTGCACGCCCAGCCGGGCCAGCATGCTGGCGAACTCGACCGCGATGTAGCCGCCGCCCACCACGGCGGCCCGGGCCGGCAGGGTCTGCAGGTCGAGCAGGTCGTCGCTGGTGGCGCAGGCGTCGATGCCGGGGATGCTGTCGCGCACCGGCGCGCCGCCGGTGGCCACCAGGATGTGCCGCGCCGTCAGCTGGCGCTCGCCCACCTGCACCGTGTGCGGGCCCACCAGCCGGGCCCAGCCCTCGACCAGCTGCACGCCGCTGCCGGCCAGCATCTGGCGGTAGATGCCTTCCAGCCGCGTGGTCTCGGCCGCCTTGGCGGTCGCCCAGGTGGGCATGTCGAAGGCCGCCTCGGGCACCTGCCAGCCGTAGCCGCGGGCTTCCTGCAGCCCATCGCCGAACTGGGCGGCGTACATCAGCAGCTTCTTGGGCACGCAGCCGCGCAGCACGCAGGTGCCGCCCACCCGGCTGCCTTCGATGATGGCGACCTTGGCGCCATGCAGTGCCGCCCGGCGGGAGGCTGCCACGCCGCCGGAGCCGGCGCCCAGGGTGATCAGGTCGTAGTCGAAGGCCATCGGCAGGCTCCGTTGCTGTAGGGAGCCGGCACTGTCGCATGCGGCGCCATCGGCTGCATGCGTGAGGCCGCATTGGCGGATGCAGGCGGCCTGTGGCATCGTGGCCGGGTTGTGCCGCCCGGCCCTTGACCCGAGGACCCTGTGCTCCCTCCACCCCCCTTGACCACCAGCGAAGACGGTTTCGCCCTGGACGAGGCCGTGCTGCGGCAGCGCAAGGCCGCGACCGAGCGGCGTGTCTATGGCCGCCATGTGCCGGCGCTGCGTGCCGGCGGCTTCATGGTGCTGTGCATCGTGGCCGCGTTGCAGGCGCCGGCCGGGGTGCCGCTGCACCAGCAGCCCGCGTGGCTGGTGCTGGTGGCGCTGAACCTGGGCTATGCCACCATCGCCTGGGCGCTGCTGCACTGGGGCGCGGGCCGCAGCGGCCGGCTCGACCTGCCGCTGCTGCTCTTCCATGTCGATCTGCTGGTGTGGCTGGTCAACCTGCAGTTCCTGGAGCAGGCCACGCTGTTCTTCGCCTACTTCCTGCTGCTTCGGGTCGCAGACCAGGTGGGCTACGGCTTCCGCCGTGCGCTGTACTACGGTCATGTGGTCACCGCCGGTTACCTGGCCTATGCGCTGTGGATCGCGCAGGTGGAGCCGGCGCGCGCGCTGTGGCCTGAGCGGTTGGGCATCCTGGTCACGCTGTACCTGCTGTCGCTGTACCTGGCGCTGACCGGCCTGGTCACCGAGCGCCTGCGCCGCCGCACCCGCGAGGCGGTGCATGCGGCGCGCGCCCTGGTCGACCGCCTGGCACGGCAGGCGGCCGACCTGCAGTCGCAGACCGTGGAGCTGGAGCGCGCCCGCCGCCAGGCCGAGCAGGCCAGCCTGGCCAAGTCGCAGTTCCTGGCGGTCACCAGCCACGAGATCCGCACGCCGATGAACGGCATCCTGGGCGCGGCCGAGCTGCTGAACGCCACCCCGCTGAGCGCCGCCCAGCGCCACTACGTGCGCACCGCCCACCGTTCGGCCCGGGCGCTGCTGGCGCTGATCGACGACGTGCTGGACTTGTCACGCATCGAGGCCGGGCGGCTGCAGCTGCACCTGGCGCCCACCGACTTGCGCCAATTGGTCGACGACGCCGTCGACCTGGTCGACCTGGCGGCCCATGGCAAGCCGGTCACGCTGGGCCTGAACCTGCCGCCCAGCCTGCCGCAGCGGGTGCAGGCCGATGGCGTGCGCCTGCGGCAGCTGCTGGTGAACCTGCTGCACAACGCGGTGAAGTTCACCGACGAGGGCGCCGTGCGGCTGGAGGTGCAGGTGCTGGCACAGACCACCACCACGCTGACGCTGCGCTTCTCGGTGCACGACAGCGGCATCGGCATCCCGGCCGACCAGCTGGACGCCATCTTCGACGCCTTCACCCAGGTGGATGCCACCAGCACCCGGCGCCACGGCGGCAGCGGCCTGGGCCTGGCCATCGTGCACCAGCTGGCCACGCTGATGGGCGGCACGGTGCGGGTGGCGAGCGTGCCGGGCCAGGGCTCGCACTTCTGGGTCGACCTGCCGCTGGCGCTGGCGCCTGATCCGGCGCCGGCCGCTCCCGCCATCGCTGCACCCGTGGCGCCCGACGCCACCGGCGCGCGCCTGCTGCTGGCCGAGGACGATCCGGTCAACCAGATGGTGGTGGCCGAGATGCTGCGCCTGCTGGGCTGTGCGGTCGACGTGGTGGCCGATGGCGGCGCCGCCCACCAGGCGGTGCTGGACGGTGGCTACGACCTGGTGCTGATGGACTGCCACATGCCCGAGGTGGACGGCTTCGAGGCCACGCGCCGCATCCGCGCCGCGCCGGCCGGCGCTGCCCGCACGCCGGTGGTGGCACTGACCGCCGATGCGCTGGACAGCGACCGCCGGCGCTGCCTGGACGCCGGCATGGACGATGTGCTGACCAAGCCGGTCAGCAGCGCCCAGCTGGCCGCGGCCGTCGAGCGCTGGACCGGCCGCCCCACCCGGCCGGCCATGCAGTGGTGAGCGGTGGGCTCAGTCGGCCAGGCCGCTGGCCTGCCGAGTCCGTTCAGTCCGACAGGCCGCTGGCCTGCCGGGCGCGCCAGGCGGTGCACAGCCGCACCGCCTCCAGCGTGCGGGCCAGTGCGCCGCGGCCACCGGGCACGCGGGCCATCGCCGGCGCAAAGCCGGCCTCGATGCGGCGGGCCTCGTCGCTGCTGCAGGCGCCGTTGAACAGGCCGGGCAGGCGCGGCAGCTCCTCGCCGCCCAGCCGTGCCGCCAGGCCGGCCTGCTCCCGCAGCACGAAGGCCAGCACCTCGCCACGCTGGGCCGGGTCGGCCGCCTGCGCCCGCAGCAGTGGCCACAGGCTGTCGCGCAGGTCGATCTGCGGCTGCAGCAGCACGGCGCGGGCCTGGGCCGGCAACCCCGGCTGGCGGAACTGGCCCAGCGCGGTCAGCAGGTCGCCGCGCTCTGTGCGCACCGTGCTGGACTGCAGCACCCCCAGCAGTTGCTGGAACAGCACCGGCCCGCCACCGGGGCCAGTGGCATGGGCGGCGGCTGTCAGCACCGGCACGCGCAGGTCGGCCGGCAGGCTGGCACGGTCGGCCTGCCAGGCCCGGGCCAGCTGCAGCGCCTGCTGGCGCAGGCCGGCATCGTCGCCACGCACCGCCACCGCCGGCAGCAGGGCGGCGCGCAGCAGGCGGTCGTCGTCGCTGTCGGTCGGCAGGTGCTGCCAGCCCAGGGCGCGGGCTCGCGCGCCGAAGGCGGCCTGCCAGACCGCCGCCAGCGCCGCCTGTTCGCCCGGCGCAGCCAGCGGCTCCAGGTGCCGCAGCAGTGCCATCGCCGCCTGCACCACCTCGCCCGACGGGTGCACCGCAGCCGCCCGCACCAGGGCCAGCGCCTGGCGGCTGTCGACATCGCCGCTGGCATGCAGGCCGGTGGCGTCGTCCAGCAGGGCCAGCCATTCGCCGACCGACAGCCCCGGGGCGGCGGCCAGGCGGGCCAAGCCGTCGCCGGCGTACGCGGCGCGCCAGTAGCCGGCACCGCCGGCGTTGGCCTGCACCCAGGCGGGGCAGTCCGCATCCGGCAGCGGCAACGTGGCCTCGGCCTCGGTCATCAGCAGCCGGGTGCTGCCGGCTGGCGTGCGCACCTGCAGCGGCAGCTGCCAGCGCTGCGCCGACAGGCTGGGCGAACCCAGCGGCAGCAGGCGCGACTGGGCCAGCTGCAGCCGCGGCGGCCCGTCGCTGCACAGCAGCGTGACGGCCAGCCGCGGGATGCCGCCCTGGCGGGTGAAGCTGCGCACCGCGGCGGGCAGCGCCGGATCGGCCTCGCCCAGCGCATTGAAGAAATCGGCGCTGGTGGCGCTGCCCCAGGCGTGGCGGCCGATGTAGCGGCGCACGCCGGTCTGGAAGGCTTCCGGGCCCAGCCAGGCCTCGAACATCGCCAGCACCGTCTGGCCCTTCTCGTAGGTGATGGCATCCCAGAGGTTGCCCATGTCCTCGTCCTGCAGCACCGGCTGCTCGATGCGGCGGGCGGTGGCCAGTCGGTCGGCACGCATGGCGGCGGCGCGGGCGCGCTGCACGCTGGTGTGCCAGCCCCAGGCCGGCTGCACCTGGTCGGTGATCTTGTCGCCCAGCCAGGAGGCGAAGCTCTCGTTGAGCCAGAGGTCGTCCCACCAGGCCAGGGTGACCAGGTTGCCGAACCACTGGTGGGCCAGCTCGTGCGCGGCGACGGACACGTACTCGCGCTCGAACTGCGGCGTGCGCTCGGCCGGGCTGGCCAGCAGCAGGGTGGAGGCATAGGTCACCAGGCCGGCGTGCTCCATGGCGCCGAAGGTGGTGGTCAGCGGCAGGGCCAGGCTGTCGAGCTTGGCATAGGGGTGGGGCATGTCGAACCAGGCCTCCAGCGCGGCCAGGATGCGGCTGGTGATGCCGGCTGCGAGGTCGGCATCGGCGGCGCGGCCGGTGGGCACGATGAAGCGCATGGGCACGCCGGCATCGCGGCCGGCGGTGCCGGCGTCGCGCACGTCGAAGCGGCCCACGCCGAAGGCCAGCAGGTAGCTGGGCATCGGCGGCGTGGGCTGGAACGTCACCCGCTTGTGGCCGGGCCGGGCCGCTTCTTCGCTGGCCACCGGCATGTTGGCCACGGCCACCAACGCCTGCGGCACGGTCAGCGACAGCGTCCACGGCACCTTCCAGCCGGGCTCGTCGAACAGCGGGAAGGCGCGGCGCGCGCCGTCGGCCTGGAACTGGGTGAACACCGCCCAGTGGCCGGCCTCCTGCTGGCGGAACAGGCCGAAGACATCGTGCTCGGCCACCGTGCCGCTGAAGGCGATGGTCAGCAGCGCCGGGCCGGCCGGCAGGGGCTGGCCGAAGTGCAGATCGACGCGCTCGGCATCCACCGGCGTGGCCTTGCCGCGCCAGCGGCGGGCGCCGGTCTCCAGCCACACCTCGCGCAGCTGCAGGCCACGGGCATGCAGGCGGATGGCGCCACGCGCCGGCACCGGCTGCTGCAGCTGCAGGCGGATGGCCACCTCGCCCTGGTGGCGCGGCTGGTCGGGGTCGACCTGCAGGTGCAGCTGGTAGTCCTGCGGCACCACGCTGGTGGGCAGGCGCATCGGCACCGTGGCGGCCGGTGCCGGCCGGGCGCCCCAGGTTGGCGGCAGGGCCGACACGCCCAGCAGGCCGGCCAGCCACAGCAGGCACAGGCGGTGAAGGGCGCGGGCCGGCTTGGGGGCGGGGGTGGCGAACAGCGGCATCGGCGGCCGACTCTACACTCGCCCGCATGTCCGACCAGCCCTTGCCCGCGTCCCTCGGCACCGATGTGCCGGTGCCCGAGGTCGCTGCCCGCCGCGCCGCCGATCTGCGCGCCCAGCTGCACCACCACGCCCACCGCTACTACGTGCTGGACGACCCCGCGCTGCCCGACGCTGCCTACGACGCGCTGTTCCAGGAACTGCAGGCGCTGGAGGCGGCGCACCCGGCGCTGCGCACGCCCGATTCACCCACCCAGCGCGTCATCGGCCAGGTTCTGGACGGCTTTGCGCCGGTGCGCCATGCGGTGCCGATGCTGAGCATCCGCACCGAGACCGACACCGAGCCCAGCGGCGCCGTGGCCTTCGACGCCCGCGTGCGCCGCGAACTGGAGCTGCCCGAGGACGCGCCGCCGGTGGCCTATGCGGCCGAGCTGAAGTTCGACGGGCTGGCGCTCAACCTGCGCTACGAGCATGGCGTGCTGGTGCAGGCCGCCACCCGCGGCGACGGTGAGACCGGCGAGGACGTGACCCAGAACATCCGCACCGTCGGCCAGATCCCGCTGAAGCTGCAGGGCGCCGCACCGCCGCTGCTGGAGGTGCGCGGCGAGGTCTACATGCGCCGCGATGCCTTCGAGCGCCTGAACGAGCGCCAGCGTGAACAGGGTGCCAAGAGCTTCGTCAACCCGCGCAATGCCGCCGCCGGCGCGGTGCGCCAGCTCGACCCGGCGATCGCCGCGCAGCGGCCGCTGAGCTTCTTCGCCTACGGCCTGGGCGCGGTGGACGGCTGGGACGAGCCGCCCACCCACAGCGCGCTGCTCGATGCCATCGCCGGCTTCGGCCTGCCGGTGTGCGCCGACCGCACGGTGGCCGCCGGCGCCGACGGCCTGGTGGCCTTCCACCAGGCCATGGGTGCCAAGCGCGATGCGCTGCCCTTCGACATCGACGGCGTGGTCTACAAGGTCAACGACCGCGCGCTGCAGCAGCGGCTGGGCTTCGTCACCCGCGAGCCGCGCTGGGCGGTGGCCCACAAGTACCCGGCGCAGGAGCAGATGACCACGCTCAACGCCATCGACATCCAGGTGGGCCGCACCGGCAAGCTGACGCCGGTGGCCAAGCTGGCGCCGGTGTTCGTGGGCGGCACCACGGTCAGCAATGCCACGCTGCACAACCTGTTCGAGCTGCGCCGCAAGGGCGTGCGGGTGGGCGACACGGTGATCGTGCGGCGCGCCGGCGACGTGATTCCCGAGGTGGTGGGCCGCGTGCCGGGGGAACGCCTGGCCTACGTGCCCAACTTCCGCATGCCGCGGCAATGCCCGGTCTGCGGCAGCGCGGTCAAGCGTGAACGCGGCGGCATGGACCACCGCTGCTCCGGCGGTCTGTTCTGCCCGGCCCAGCGCAAGCAGGCCATCCTGCACTTCGCCGGCCGGCGCGCGATGGACGTGGAGGGCCTGGGCGACAAGCTGGTCGACCAGCTGGTCGACAGCGGCCTGATCCGCACCCTGCCCGAGCTGTACACCCTGGGCGTGGCCAAGCTCAGCGCGCTGGAGCGCATGGGCGAGAAGAGCGCCGCCAACCTGGTGGCCGGGCTGGCCAAGAGCCGGCAGGCCACGCTGCCGCGCTTCCTCTACGCGCTGGGCATCCGCCAGGTGGGCGAGACCACCGCCAAGGACCTGGCCCGCCACTTCGGCAGCCTGGACCGCATCATGGACGCCAGCACCGAGCAGCTGCTGCAGGTGAAGGACGTCGGCCCGATCGTGGCCGCAGCCATCCGCACCTTCTTCGACCAGCCGCACAACCGCGAGGTGGTGGAGCAGCTGCGCGCCGCCGGCATCGCCTGGCCGGAAGGCGAGGGCGCCATCGACAGCGCCGCGCCGCAGCCGCTGGCCGGCCAGACCTTCGTGCTGACCGGCACCCTGCCCACGCTGAGCCGGGATGACGCCAAGGCGCTGATCGAGGCCGCCGGCGGCAAGGTGGCCGGCTCGGTGTCGAAGAAGACCCACCATGTGGTGGCCGGCGCCGAGGCCGGCAGCAAGCTGGACAAGGCGCGCGAGCTGGGCCTGTCGATCCTGGACGAAGCCGGCCTGCGCTCCCTGCTGGAGGGGAGCACCCCGGCTGGTTGACTGCCCCTGCAAGGCCTAGACTGCGCCGAAAGGAGACCGGACCATGGCCACAGGCAGGGAACCGTTTCGCATCTTCATCAGCCACAAGCACGACGACCACGATGCGGCCGACAAGATCGCCGGCGCGCTGCGGCTGCTGGACGACCAGATCAAGACCTTCGTCTCTGGCACCAACCTGGTCGCCGGCTCCGACTGGAATGCCGAGATCCGCACCCAGCTGATGGAGAGCCATCTGCTGCTGCTGCTGTTCACCGAGCCATCGAAGAACTGGGACTGGTGCCTGTACGAGGCCGGGCTGTTCACCAGCCTGGGCGATGAGCATTCGGTGGTCTGCCTCTACGCTGCGGGCGGCGCCTCGCCGCGGCCCTTGAAGACGCTGCAGGGCGTGCCGATCGAGCATGCCAAGCTGGTCAGCTTCCTCGATTCGCTGTGCACCGAGACCTGGCGGGTGGCGCGCAAGTGGCGCTTCGGCGCCATCGGCGCCAGCGTGGCCCAGCACAAGCTGGAGCAGGCGGCGCAGATCATCGGCGAGCACTTCCCCCGGCCCCGCACCGAGGCGGCGCCGGAGCGCCAGCTCACCCATTTCCCCTGCCACCGCGTGGTCCTGGACCTGCACGGCCTGGACTGCGCGCACGACCGCATCCCCGAGGACGCGCTGGTGGTCGAGGGCGAGGGTGCGACCTCGACCTTCACCATGTCGCTGTTCAACCTGACCCGCGGCATGCGCCGCCGCACCTGGAAGGACCTGGTGCAGGCCACCCATGACCCGGACGGCCTGTGGCTGGCCCACCTCAACCAGCGTTATGCAGCCGCCATTCGCGAAGAACTGTTCTCGCCCGCGCTCATCACCCCGATGCCGCTGACCGATGCCTACACCGGCCAGCGCCGCCGCAGCTACCGGCCGGTGCTCTACGAGATCCAGCGCGCGCCGGCCGACGACCCGATGGCCACCGGCCCGATGTCGCTGCGGCCGCTTCAGCTGACGCTGGTGCTGGACCCGGTGGCCGAGCACACCTAGGCGACCGGCGCGGCCTGGAAGGCGCCGCGGAACTGCACCGGCGTCATGGCGCTGTGCTTCTTGAAGGCGCGGGTGAAGTGCGCCTGGTCGGCAAAGCCGCAGTGGTAGCCGATGGCCGCCACCGGTTGCCGCGTGGCCGCCAGCAGCCGGGCCGATGCCGCCAGCCGCACGTCCATCAGCAGGTGCGAGAAGCACCGCCCCTGCCGCGCCAGCTGGCGCTGTAGCGTGCGCGGGCTGCTGCCCAGCGCGGCAGCCAGCGCAGGCACCGACCAGCTGCGGCCGGGGTCGGCGGCCAGCACGCCGGTGGCCGTGCCGGCCCAGTCGCCGGCGGGCGGGCAGGGCGTTGATGCGCCGGGCGGCGCGGGTTGCCAGCGCCACTGCCAGTGCCCGGGAGCCAGGCCGGTTTGGCCGGCGGGCGCGGTCGGCGGCACCTGAAAGCGACCTGTCTGCCAGCGACCGGCCTGCCAGCGCCAGGCCTCCGGCGTGTCCGCGGTGGCGGTGAGCCCCTGGGTGCCGATGAGGCGTGCCAGCGCCACCAGCAGGCCCAGCACCAGCAGGTGCTCGGCCGGCGTGGGTGGCGCCTGGGCGTCCAGCGACACATGCTGCAGCTGCAGGCGGCCCGGCCCGTCGGCCTGCACCAGCAGCCGGTGGCGGGCGTGCACGAAGCGCTCCAGCCGCTGCCAGCGGGCCAGCAGGTCGGGCGGGCTGGTGGCCAGGGCCAGGGCCACCAGGGCCGGCTCGTCGGGCGCATCGGCGATGGCCTCGCCGATGCGCAGCAGCACCAGCGGGCCATGGTCGGCCAGCAGGCTGTCGAGCAGGCGGCGCTTGTGCGCCAGCGGCACGTGGGCGCTGCGCCCGGGCATGATGGCGGGCGTGATGGCGGGCGGCGGTGCCAGGCCCTGGCGGTGCAGGCCCAGCCGGATCAACCGCAGCATCGCGGCCGAGGCGAAATCGTCCATGCTCAGGATGCTGCCACCGGCACGCGGGCCGTGGGCAGCCGGGTGATGCGGTGGCCGCTGGCCGCGCGCACCGCATTGGCCACCGCCGCGCCGGCGGCGGTGATCACCGTTTCGCCGGCACCACCGGGCGCCTCGCCATGGTCGACCAGCACCACCTCCATTGGCGGCAGGTCGCCGATGGCCGGCAGCGGCGCCTGCGCAAAGCTGGTGGCATCCACGGCGCCGCCGGCCACCGGCAGCTGGTCGGTCAGCACCATGCCCAGGCCCCACACCAGGTTGCCCTCGCACTGCGCCCGCACCTGGTCGGGGTGCACCACCCGGCCGCAGTCGTGGGCGCACCACAGGCGGGTGACGCGGATGGCGCCGCTGGCGGCGTCCACCACCACATCGGCCACCACGGCGCACCAGCTGCTGCCCTTGTAGATGCCGGCCGCCAGGCCGCGCCCGCTGCGCTGCCCTGGCGCAGCAGCGGCTGCCGGGCGGCCCCAGCCGGCAGCCTGGGCCACCCGCTGCAGCACCCGCGCCAGCCGCGCCTGCGCCGGGTCGACGCCATCCAGGTGCTGCAGGCGGAAGGCCAGCGGGTCGGCGCCGGCGGCGCGGGCGGCCTCGTCGATGGCGCTCTCGACGGCGAAGCCGTTGGGCCCCGCGCCCAGGCCGCGCCAGGGGCCGGTGAAGACCGGCAGCCGCACCAGGTCGAACTCGGTGCAGGCGGCCGGCATCCGGTAGGGCAGGGCGGCGCCGCGGGCCACGCCGTCGTCGCCGATCAGATCGGTGGCCCGCTGCAGCCAGGGCGGCACCGCCGCGTTGGTGAACAGGATGTGGCTGCCGGCGAACGCATGCCACCACTGCTGCAGCCGGCCGCCCTGCAGCCGCAGGCGGATGCGGTGGCTGCTGGGCGGGCGGTGGAAGCCGAGCTGCAGCTCCTGCGCGCGGGTCCACTGCACCTTCACCGGCGCGCCCACGGCACGGGCCAGCACGGCGGCTTCCAGCTCCACGGTGCACAGCGTCTTGCCGCCGAAGGCACCGCCCACCCGCTGGCCGTGCACCGTCACCTGGCTGTCGGCCAGGCCCAGGCGGCGGCAGACCACGTCGCGCTGGTAGAACACGTCCTGGCTGCCCACCCACAGGTGCAGGTGGCCATCGGCGGCCGGCTCGGCCACCGCCGCGCGGGGCTGGATGGCGCCATGCGCCGCCAGCGGGATGTCGATGCGCAGGTCCACGTCCCAGCGGTCGCCGGGCGCCAGCGCGTCGCGGCGCACCGCATGCTGCCGCCGGCCGCCGCCGGCCAGGCGGGCGTCGATGTCCAGTGCCTGGTCGAGGTCGGCCTGCTCGAACGCCGGGCCGTCCACGGCCCACTGCGCTGCCAGCGCCGTGGCGATGCGGTCCAGCGCGCCGGGTGTGCGTGCCACGATGCCGATGCCCTCGGCCTGGCCCAGCTGCAGCGCGGCGTGCCGCACCACGGCCACGCAGCCGGGCACGGCGCGGGCGGCGGCCTCGTCCACCTGGCGCAGCCGGCTGGGCCGCTCGGGCGAGGCGGGCGCGCGCAGCACCCGGCCGAACAGCTGCCCTGGCCGGCGCACATCGGCCACGAACAGCGCCTGGCCCTGCACGATGGCTGGGCCCTCCGCCAGCGGCAGCCCCTGCCCGACCCAGCGTGCACCGGGCTGGAAGGCCCGCAGTGCCGCCGCCGGCTGCGGCGCGGCCGCCACCGCCGTGCGTGCCTGGCCGCTGGCCAGGGCCTCGCGCAGGCTGGCGCAGGCCTGGGCCAGCGGCAGCGCGAAGTCCTTGATCGAATCACTGCCGACGGTCGCGCGCACGCGGGCGATGTCATCGGTGCTGGGCTGGCGCACGGTCAACTGTGCGGGTGCGATGCCCAGTTCCTCACAGGCGATGGCCGCCAGCGCGGTGCCGATGCCCTGGCCCATCTCCACCCGCGGCAGCAGCAGCGTGAAGCGGCCATCGGCATGCCGCACCCAGCTGCGCGCGGCGTCCACATCGGGCGCGGGGCGCTTGGGAATCACCGGCAGCGTGCAGCCGGGCAGGGCGCCGGTGCCGAGGGCCGCGCCGGCCACCACCAGGAAGCCGCGCCGCTTCATGCGCCGGCCCCGGGCGGCAGGCCGGCGGCGCGGCGCACCGCGCGCCGCACCCGCTGCTGGGTGCCGCAGCGGCACAGGTGGCCGGCCAGCGCGGCGTCGATGTCGGCATCGGCCGGCTGCGGCAGGCGGCGCAGCAGCGCCACCACGCTGACGATCTGCCCGGCCTGGCAGTAGCCGCATTGCGGCACCGCCTCGTCCAGCCAGGCCTGCTGCACCGGATGCAGGCGGCCACCTTCCGCCAGGCCTTCGACGGTGGTGATGGCGCGGCCGGCCAGGCTGTCGGCCGGCAACAGGCAGCTGCGCTGCGGTGTGCCGTCGACCAGCACGGTGCAGGCGCCGCACTGGCCCGCGCCGCAGCCGAACTTGGCGCCGACCAGGCCCAGCGGCTCGCGCAGCACGTCGAGCAGGCGCTCGGCCTGCCAGTCAGAAGGGATCTCGCGGGGCTGGCCGTTGACCAGCAGGTGCAGGGTGGGCATGGTCGGGTGCAGGGGCAGTGGCGATGCGACCGCAGTCTGCGCAACCGCGTGGCCGCTGTCTTGAACCTGCGCGCCACGGCCCTGGCACCCGGCTGGCCGCTGTCAGACCTTCCAGGCCCCTTCATGCACCGCGGCCGCCTCGTCGGCCAGCACGGGGCCGATGCAGGTGATGGCGATCGGCGCGGCCGCGAACACATCGCGGCAGGACAGCTCGGCATCACGCTGGTCCAGCCGCTCGCCGCGGTAGTGGCGCAGCCGCACCGCGTCGATGCCGTAGACCACCCGGCCGATGCCGGCCCAGAAGATGGCGCCGGCGCACATCACGCAGGGCTCGGCCGACGAGTACAGCGTGGCCCGGGCCAGCGCCTCGCGGCCATGCTGCGGCGAGGCCAGCCGCACCGCGGTGGTCTCGGCATGGCCGGTGCAGTCGCCGGTCTCGGTGGTGTTGCACCAGGCCTCGGCCAGCACCGCGCCGTCGCCGGCGACGATCACCGCACCGAACGGCCGGTTGCCGCGGCTGCGGCCATGGGCCGACAGGGCAATGGCGCGGCGCAGGTGTCCGGTGTCGACGTCGCCCAGCACCGGTTCGGCCTGCGCGCTCATGCCTTGACCTCGCGCTCGGCACGGGCCGGCAGGAAGCTGCGGTTGAACAGCGTGGCCGCCGCCGGCCGCGCCTTCAGGCCGAAGGCCTCGACCACCTGGTCCACCTGCAGGTCGACCAGCAGCTGGCGGGTGTCGCCCAGGCCATGGCCGCGGGTGTCGGGCGCGGCCACGTACTGCGCGGTGATGCGCCAGCGCTCGGCCTCCACCTTCTCGTCGAGCAGCGGCTCGCGCGCCTTCACCGCGGCGATGGCCGTTGCCGGGTTGGCCAGCGTCTCGGCGATGGCGCGGTTGGTGGCGCGCAGGAAGCCGGCCACCGCCCGGGGCTTGTCGACGATCAGCCGCTGGCTGGCCAGCACCGCATTGCCGTACAGGTCGACCCCGGCGCTGGTGTAGGGCAGCACCGCCAGCTCGCTGGGGTTGATGCGCTGGAACAGCGAGACCGCGCTGTCGTGGAAATAGGTGGCGCCGTCGACATCGCCACGCACGATGACGTTGTCGCGCTGGCTGAAGTCGGTGGTCACCCAGGTGAAGGGCTCGGCCCCCATGTTCAGCCGCTTGGCCACCAGCGGGAAGGCGCGGCGGGTGCTCTCCACCGCCGCCGCGGCGATGCGCTTGCCCTGCAAGCTGCGGAAGTCGGTGGTCACGCCGCGGTCCTTGCGGCCGACGATGACGAAGGGCGCGCGGTTGTAGTACTGGTAGACCGCGCTCAGGTAGGGCGCGCCCGGGTTGGCGGCGTTGAACTCGATCAGCGCGCTGATGTCGCCCAGGCTCATGTCGTAGGCGCCGCTGGCCACGCGGGTGATCGAGGCCACCGAGCCGCTGCCCACGTCGATGGCCACGTCCAGGCCCTCGTCGCGGTAGTAGCCCTTGGCCTGGGCCAGGAAGAACGGTGCGGTCTGGCCGGTGACGCGGAAGTCCAGCGAGAAGCGGATCGGCGTCAGCGCGGTGGCGGACTGGGCGCAAAGGGCGGGCGCGGCCAGGGCGGCAGCGGCGGTGCTGCCAAGCTTCAGGAGTACGCGGCGTTGCATGGTGTGGTGGCTCCTTGTGCGTGGAATGGGGTGTGGCCGCTCAGGCGGCGGGTTGGATGGCAATCACCGCGGTCTGGTCGCGGTTGCCGGCATGGATCTCGCGCTCGCCGTGGCGGGCCAGCAGTTCCATCAGCTTCTTGCGGATCAGCATGCCGGGGCGGTCGGAGTCCATCGAGAACTCCACGCCGCGGCGGCGGGTGTCGACCAGGGCGTCGGGGTCGGTGGCTTCGAGGATGTCCTTGTCCTCGCGGGTGATGGCGTCGTCGAAGTCGATCAGCAGCTGCGCCGGGCAGTCGGCCTCGGTGTCGTTGCGGAACAGCCATTGGCACAGCTGCATGCGGCCGTCGTCGATCGGCGTGAAGCAGTTGATGATGATGTGCCGGATGCCCGACGGGTACTCGATGTCCAGCCGGCGCGAGAACGGCAGGAAGAAGGCATTGCGCATGTGCCGGGTGGTCACCGCATCGGCCACGCCGCTGACACGCTGGTAGGCCGCCGGGTTGGCCGCCGGGATCACCGTCTCGGCGTAGAAGCCCTCGGGCGTGTCCACCAGCTCGTACTTGCTGGGCTTGGGCTGGTCGCCCACGCCGAAGGTGGCGCGGTGCACGAAGCTGAAGTGGCTGTTGTCGAAGCTGTTCTCCAGCGCCCGCATCGGGCTGGTGTGCCAGACCTCGTGGAACTGGAAGATGGTGCGCCAACCCGGTGCGCCGTACTCGGGGATGGCCGGGATGTCGGCGATGGGCGCTTCCAGCGCCACCCAGGCATAGCTGTGGCGGGCGGTGCAGTGGTAGGCCGGCGTGCGGTAGTCGGGCGGGATGGCGCGGTCGGCGTCGTACTGCGGGATCTTCACGACGCGGCCGTCACGGTCGTACTGCCAACCGTGGTAGCCGCAGGCCAGGCGGCCGCCGTCGCAGCGGCCCGTGCTGAGCCGGGCGGTGCGGTGGCAGCAGCGGTCGCGCAGCGCGGCGGGCTGGCCGTCGCCATCGAGGAACAGCACGATGTCCTCACCCAGCAGGGTGAAGGGCTGGGGGCCGGCGCGCAGGTGGTCCAGCGGCATCACCGCATGCCAGAAGCGCCGAAAAATCGGTTGTCGGGTGGTCAGCATCGGAAGGTCTCGCGGCTTGAAGGGGTCCATCGCCCCTCAGCCGCGCAGGGCGCACGGCGGTGGGGCACTTCAAGCGCAATTTCCGGCCGGTGCTGGTGCACCGGTGAACGCTTCTACGCTTGGGGCCAACCCCATGCAGAAGCCATGCCAGATTGATCTGGCGCAAGACCGGCGCGGCTCACGGCGCCGTCAGGCGCTGCATCGGACCGCGCAGCTGCTCGCCCAGGCGCTGCACCAGCGCCGGGTCGGCCGCTGGTGAGGCGGCCAGGATGATGGTGACCGCCGGCAGTTCGGCCAAGCCCTGGGCCGGCGTCAGCACCACCGCATCCTGCGGCACGCAGCTCTCGGCCACCACCGACGCCGCGAAGCCGGCCCGCACGGCGGCCTGGATCGCCGGCATGCTGCGGCTGGTGCAGACGATGCGGTGTTCACGCCGGTGCTGGCGCAGCTGGGCGGTGGCCCATTTGCGGAAGATGCAGCCCTCGGGGAACAGCGCCAGCGGCAGGCAGTCGGCCGCCTGCGGGTCGAAGTGGGGCGAGGCGGTCCACACCACCCGCTCGGTGCGCAGCACCTGCCCTTCCTGGGTGTCGGTCTCGGCCGACAGGATGGCCAGGTCGAGCAGGCCATCAGCCAGCAGCGGCCGCAGCTCGGCGCTGGGCGCGCACTGCACCTCGATGTGGGCGCGGGGTGCCAGCCGCGCCAGCGCCGCCAGCAGCGGCGACATCAGCGCCGGGATGTAGTCGTCGGGCAGGCCCACCCGCAGGTTGCCGCCGAACGACGGCGCCTGGAAGTGCGCCAGCGCCTCGCCATGCAGCGCCAGCATGCGCCGGGCATGGCGCACCAGCTCGTTGCCGTCGGGCGTCAGCACCAGGCGGCGGCCCTGGCGCTGCAGCAGCGGCCGGCCCAGCACGTCGGCCAATTTGCGCAGATGGGTGCTCACCGCCGATGGCGTCTTGTGCACCAGGTGGGCGGCGCCACGGCCGCTGCCGGCATCGGCAAACGCCACCAGGGTGCGCAGCTGGTCCAGGTCGAGCAGCACGGGGTTCCTCTCACCTCACGGTTCACGCTTCGTGAACTCTGGGCTGATGAAGTTGCCATTTTCAGCGCGGATGCACCGGCCTACAGTGGGTTGTCTCCACTTTGTCCAGGGCTTTGCATGCCGCACCTGCAACTGCGCAAGCTGGTCATCCAGCTCGAGGAAGTCCACACCGAGGCCGGCCGGCCGGTCAGCCCGCCGTCGCGCAAGGTGACGGTGGCCGGCGTCATCGCCAACCCCTGCGCCGGCCGCTATGTCGAGGACCTGTCGGTGCTGGTCGACCTGGGCGCCGAGGTGTCGGGCCTGCTGGCCGAACGCGGCGTGGCCGCGCTGGGCGTGGCGCCGGACGATGTCACCGCCTACGGCAAGGGCGCCATCGTCGGCACCAACGGTGAGCTGGAACACGCCGCCGCGCTGATGCACCCGCGCTTCGGCGCGCCGGTGCGCCGGGCGGTCGGCCAAGGCGACGACATCATCCCGTCGACCAAGAAGGTGGGCGCGCCGGGGAGCACCATCGTGATGCCGGTGACCCACAAGAACCGCATCTGGAACTTCGACGACATGGACGCGGCCGAGATCACCGTGCCGGATGCGCCGCGGCCCGACGAGATCCTGGTGGCGGTGGTGCTGGCCATCGGCGGCCGGCCGCTGCACCGCACCAAGCCGGTGGCCTGAATGTTCAAGGCCATCATCCTGCTCAAGCGCCGCGACGGCCTGCCGCTGGCCGAGTTCCAGTCCTGGTGGCTGGAGCGCCATGCGCCGCTGGCCCGCTCGCTGCCCGGCCTGCGCGGCCTCACCTTCAACCTGGTGGCCGGCGATGGCAGCGCGCCGTATGACGGCGTGTCCGAGCTGTGGTTCGACAGCCAGGCCGATTTCGAGGCCGCCTACGCCAGCGACCATGGCCGCGCCGTGGCCGCCGATTCCATGGCCCAGGTCTCGCGGCGCGAGCGCCTCTTCGTCACCGAGCATCCGCAACCCCCCACCGGCGCCTGAGTGCGCCTGCAAGGAGCCTCCGATGAGCGAATCGAACAACGCAGCGCTGCTGGAGCGCGACCACCGCCACCTGGTGCACTCGCTGCACAACGAGGGCGTGCACCTGGCCGGCAATGTCTGGGTGCGCGGCGAGGGCACCGAGCTGATCGATGCCGACGGCCGCCGCTACGTCGACGCGATGTCGGGCCTGTGGAACGTCACGCTGGGCTACGGCCGGCCCGAGCTGGTGGCCGCCGCCACCCGGCAGATGGGCGAGCTGGCCTATGCCTCGGGCTATGCCGGCAGCTCCAACCTGCAGGCGCTGGCGCTGGGCGAACGGCTGGCCGGGCTGGTCTATCCCAACGTCAACCGGTTCTTCTTCACCTCGGGCGGCGGTGAATCGACCGACAGCACCATCAAGACCGCGCGCTACTACTGGAAGGCGATGGGCCGGCCGGGCAAGCACAAGACCATCAGCCTGCTGGGCGGCTACCACGGCGTCACGCTGGCGGCCATGTGCGCCACCGGCATGCCGGCCTACTGGCCGGCCTTCGAGCCGCGCATGACCGGCTTCGTGCACATCCCCAACCACGATGTCTACCGCTACCCGGTGTCGCCGGGCGCCGACCCCGCCAGCGCCGCGGCCGACGAGCTGGAGCGCGCCATCCTGGCCGAAGGGCCGGAGAGCGTGGCCCTGTTCATCGCCGAGCCTGTGATGGGCGGTGGCGCCTACGTGCCGCCGCCGGGCTACTTCCAGCGCATCCGCGCCATCTGCGACAAGTACGACGTGCTGTTCGCCGCCGACGAGGTGATCACCGGCTTCGGCCGCACCGGCCGGCTGTTCGCCCTGGGCCACTGGGGCGTGCAGCCTGACCTGGTGCAGTTCGCCAAAGGTATCACCAGCGGCTATGTGCCGCTGGGCGGCATCGGCCTGTCCGACAAGGTGGCCGCGGTGTTCGACCGCCCGGGCGCCGACACCTGGATGCACTGCTACACCTACAGCGGCCATCCGGTGGCCTGCGCGGTGGCGCTGGCCGCCATCGACGTGGTGCAGTCCGAAGGCCTGCCGGCCCGCGCCGAGGTGCTGGGTTCGCGCATGCTGGCCGGCCTGCGCGCGGCGCTGGGCAGCCATCCGCATGTGGGCGATGTGCGCGGGCTGGGGCTGATCGGCGCGGTGGAACTGGTGGAAGACCGCGCCACCAAGGCCGGCTTCGACCCCGCGCGCAAGATCGGCCCGCAGGTGCTGGCGCAGATGAGGGCGCGCGGCGTGGTCACCCGCGGCCGCGGCGACACCGTCTACCTGGGCCCGGCCCTGGTCAGCAGCGAGGCCACGGTCGACCGCATCGTGCGCACCGTGGCCGAGGCGGTGCACGCGGTGCTGCCGGCCTGAACCGCGGCCGCGGGGCGGGCCGCGCCGTGTGCCTATCATCGGCACACCGATCTGCAAACAAGGAGACCCGCATGACCCCCCGCACCTCCCTGCGCAACCCCGCCGCCAGCCTGTGTCTGGCCGCCGCTGCCTTGCTGCCGCTGGCCTCCGCCCAGGCCGCCTGCATGACCGACGAGCAGGTGGGCGCGCTCTACGCCGCCTACCAAGCCCGCACGCCCGCCGCCAACCCCGAGGGCCTGAGCACCGCCGACGGCGAGTGCAGCCGCGCCAAGTTCCAGGCCCTGCTCGTCAAGCAGCTGGGTGCGCCGGTGGGCTACAAGGCCGGCCTCACCAACCCGGCGGTGCAGAAGCGCTTCAATGCCGACGCGCCGGTGTGGGGCACGCTGCACAAGGCCATGCTGCTGCCGGCCGACAGCACGGTGGAGGCCGGCTTCGGCGCCCGTGCGCTGTACGAGGCCGACCTGCTGGTGCGCGTCAGCAGCGCCGCCATCAACCAGGCCACCACGCCGCTGCAGGTGCTGGCCGCCATCGACCAGGTGATCCCGTTCATCGAGCTGCCCGACCTGGTGGTGCAGGCGCCGCCCAAGCTCAACGGCGCGGCGATCGCCGCCATCAATGTCGGCGCCCGCCTGGGCGTGGTGGGCACGCCGGTGCCGGTGGAGGCCACGCCGGCCTTCAGCGACCGGCTGCGCGACATGGAGGTGCTGCTGATGGCCGACGGCGCCGAGGTCGACCGCGGCAAGGGCAGCGACGTGCTGGAACACCCGCTGAACGCGGTGGTTTGGCTGGCCAAGGACCTGGCGAAGCAGGGGCTGGCGCTGAAGCCGGGCGACCTGGTCAGCCTGGGCTCGTTCTCCAAGCTGATGCCGCCCAAGCCGGGCATGGCGGTGCAGGTGATCTACCAGGGCCTGCCCGGCACGCCGATGGTGGCTGCGCAGTTCAAGTGAGCCGAACCGGAGACCCTGGCCATGGCCGTGCGTGAGATCCTGAAGATGGGCGATGCCCGCCTGCTGCGCGTGGCGCAGCCGGTGCTGAACTTCGGCGGGCCCGACCTGCTGGCCCTGGTGGCCGACATGAAGGACACCATGCTGGCGGCCAACGGCGCCGGCCTGGCCGCGCCGCAGATCGGCGTCGACCTGCAACTGGTGATCTTCGGCTTCGAGCGCAACCAGCGCTACCCCGATGCCGAGCCGGTGCCCTACACCGTGCTGTGCAACCCGCGCATCGAGCCGCTGGGGCCGCAGGAAGAGGAAGACTGGGAGGGCTGCCTGTCGGTGCCCGGCCTGCGCGGCAAGGTGCCGCGCCATGCCCGCATCCGTTACACCGGCGTGGGCCCCGACGGCCGCCTGATCGACCGCGAGGCCACCGGCTTCCATGCCCGGGTGGTGCAGCATGAGTGCGACCACCTGATCGGCCGGCTCTACCCCACCCGCATGCGCGACCTGACGCAGCTGGGCTTCACCAGCGTGCTGTTCCCCGAGATGGACCCGAACGCCGACGACTGAGACCGCGGCTTTACACAGCGGCAAGGTTCGCCGGTCGGCGCCGGCAGGTGCCCGGGCGTTGTGAAGCAAGGCCGCCCGCTGCCGGGCGGAGGAGCTGCAGATGCCGTCCCGCCGAACCGCCGCAATCCACACTTGGCACGCTGTGCCGCCGGCGTGGCGCGAGGTGCTGCACCGCCTGGTCTGGCCGCTGCTGCTGCTGGGCCTGCTGGCCCCGGCCGCGCGCGCGGGCAGCCTGCCGGGTGAGCTGCCTGGGCTGGTCGGCCGCATCAACGTGCTGGCCGGTGAACTGCAGCTGCAGG
The DNA here is from genome assembly GCF_005403045.1 of Pseudaquabacterium pictum. Taxonomy (GTDB): domain Bacteria; phylum Pseudomonadota; class Gammaproteobacteria; order Burkholderiales; family Burkholderiaceae_C; genus Pseudaquabacterium; species Pseudaquabacterium pictum. The sequence goes on along the minus strand of NZ_BJCL01000002.1, from coordinate 150,115 downwards.
ACCGCGACAGCGGCCAATGGCAGCGCGCCGACGACGGCAGCGTCAGCAACTGGCCGGTGGCCGGCGGCGACCGCCTGCGCCTGCTGGGCCGCGATGCCCGGGCCGACCTGCGCATCGGCAGCACCACGCTGCGCCTGGCTGGCGATGCCCAGCTGTGGCTGCAGCAGCTCGACGAGCGCGCGGTGCTGCTGCAGCTGCAGGACGGCACCGTGGCCCTGCGCCTGGCCGCCATCGATGGCGATGCCTTCGGCCCGGTGGAGCTGCGCACCCGCGAGGGCCGCTGGCTGCCGCGCCGCCCGGGCCACTACCGCTTCGACCGCGCGCTTGACGCCACCCAGGCCAGCGTGTGGCGGGGCGAACTGCAGTTCGAGGGCTTCGACAGCGCGCTGACCATCCCCGAGCGCCGCCGAGCCGACCTGTGGCTGGACGGCCCTGGCGACAGCCGCCGCAGCGCCACCCGCTATGCCTGGGCCACGGTGGAGCGCGATGCCTTTGCCGACTGGGTGGCGCGCGACGAGCGCCAGGACGACGCCCCCATCACCGCCCGCCATGTGCCGCCCGGCATGACCGGCTGGCAGGACCTGGACCGCCACGGCGACTGGGTCAGCGACAGTGACCAGGGCCCGCTGTGGCTGCCGCGGGCGGTGTCGCCCGGCTGGGCGCCGTACCAGACCGGCCGCTGGACCTGGGTGGCGCCGTGGGGCTGGACCTGGATCGACGCCGCGCCCTGGGGCTTTGCGCCGTTCCACTACGGCAACTGGGTGCGCTTCGACGGCCGCTGGGCCTGGTCGCCCGGCCCGCGCGGCCCGCGGGTGCGCTACGCCCCGGCGCTCAGCGCCTGGATCGGCGGGCCGGCGGTGGGTGTCACCGTCCACATCGGCGGCCACCGCCCGCCGCCGCCGCGGGTGGTGGTGCCGGCGGTGCCGGTGGTGGTGGTGCGGCCCGACCACCACCACCACCGGCCACCGCCGGTGGTGGTGGCGCCGAGGCCGGGCTGGCATGCGGACAGCCCGCCGCCGCGCCGCTGGGACGACCGGCGTGAGGACCGCCGGGATGATCGCCGCGACGACCGCCGCGACGACCGCCACGACAACCGTGGCTGGGACCGCCACGACGATCGCCGTGGCGACCGCGGTTGGGACCACCGCCAAGATGGCCGGCCCGATCCGCGTGGTGAACGCCGCGCTGCGCCGGTGCTGCCGGTCGTCGTGCCGGTGGCGCCGCCGCCGCCGGTGGCGCAGACGCCCGAGATCCCGCGCATGACCGTGCCCCGGCCCATCGGCCGCGCCGCGCCGGTGGCCGAGCCGGTGGCCGCGCTGCCCACACCGCGCGTGCCGCGCGACGACCGCCGTGACGACCGCCGTGAGGGCCGCAACGATGCCCGCCACGAAGCGCGAAACGAGGCGCGAAACGAAGCGCGCGCCGAACCCCGCGACGATGCCCGCCGCGACAACCCGCGCAGCGGCCCCGGCCCCGGCCGCGTCAGCGACCGCGAGCTGGCGCGCTGAGGGCGCCGGTCACTTCAGCCAGCCCTGCATCACCGCCCACACATTGGCCAGCATGCGCGGATGCGCCGCGGCGGCCGGGTGGATGCGGTCGGGCTGGAACAGCGCCTCGGCATTCGGCGCATCGGCCACACCGGCCAGCAGGAAGGGCACCAGGGCCGCACCTTCGGCCTTGGCCACGGTCCCGAACAGCGCGGCGAAATCCTGCCCGTAGCGGGCGCCGTAGTTGGGGGGCAGCTGCATGCCCACCACCATCACCTTGGCGCCGGCGGCCTTGGCGGCACGCACCATGGCCACCAGGTTGTCGCGCGTCATGGTCAGTGGCAGGCCGCGCAGGGCATCGTTGCCGCCCAGTTCCACCACCACATGCGTCGGCTTGTGGGTGGCCAGCAGGGCGGGCAGGCGCGAGCGGCCGCCCGAGGTGGTGTCGCCGCTGATGCTGGCGTTGACCACCTTGGCGGCGATCCTGTCGCGCGCCAGCTGCTGTTCGAGCAGCGCCACCCAGCCGGTTCCACGCGCCAGGCCATACTCGGCCGACAGGCTGTCGCCCACCACCAGCACCGTGGGCACGGCGGCGGCCACCGCCGGCAGCGGCCCTGCCAGCAGGCTGCCCAGCAGCGGCAGGCTACAGTGCAGCAGCGCGGTCCTGCGCAACATCGGCTGCGGCTTGCGCCGCCCCACCATCCCATCCATGAGCGATCCCATCATTGCGGTTGAGCACGTCACCCGCGCGGTCACCGATTCCACCGGCACGCTGACGATTCTCCATGACATCGACTTCCAGCTGCCGCGCCGGCAGTCCACCGCCATCGTCGGCGCGTCGGGCTCGGGCAAGAGCACGCTGCTGGCGCTGATCGCCGGGCTGGACCACCCCACCAGCGGCACGGTGCGGCTGGACGGCGAGGACATCTTCGCCCTGGACGAGGACGCCCGCGCCGGCCTGCGCGCCCGCAAGCTGGGCTTCGTGTTCCAGAGCTTCCAGCTGCTGGGCCACCTGACGGCGCTGGAGAACGTGATGCTGCCGCTGGAGCTGCTGGGCCGGCGTGACGCCCGTGCCCGTGCCGCCGACATGCTGCAGCGGGTGGGCCTGGGCGCACGGCTGGGCCACCATCCGCGCACGCTGTCGGGCGGCGAGCAGCAGCGGGTGGCGCTGGCCCGCGCCTTCGTGGTGGAGCCGGCGGTGCTGCTGGCCGATGAGCCCACCGGCAGCCTCGACCACGCCACCGGCGAGACGGTGATGGCGCTGATGTTCGAGATGAACCGCGAATCGGGCACCACCCTCGTGCTGGTGACCCACGACCGCAGCATCGCCGCCCGCTGCGACCGGCAGCTGCACATCGAGGCCGGGCGCCTGCTGCCGCAGGCCGGCTGAGCTGCCGCCGGCCGGTGTGCGGCCGCACCGGGTTCAATGCAGCCAGCGCTGGCAGCCCAGGCCCACCAGGTCGGGCAGGCTGGCGCCGTCGGCGCGGCGCGCGCGCAGCCAGTCGGCATCGTTGACGCCACCGGCCAGGTCGGCCCGCAGCCACGCCAGCGCAGCCTCGGCACCCAGCGCATGGGCATGGGGCTGCAGTTGCGTCAGCAAGGCGGGGATGGCCTCGCGCAGACGCAGCGGCTGCTGGCTGCCCGGATCGACACACACCGCGTCCAGGCCGAAGCGGCTGGCCTGGAAGCGGTTGTAGGCGTAGAACAGGTAGTCGTCGGCCTGCGGCTGGAACGGCCGGTCCTCCAGCAGCCAGAGCGACAGGCTTTGCACCAGACCGGCCAGCGCCGCCGCCTTGTCCACCTGCAGCGGCGTGTCCATCACCCGCACCTCCACCGTGCCGTACTCGGGCTTGGGGCGGATGTCCCAGTAGAAGTCCTTCATGCCCTGCACGATGCCGGTGCGCTGCATCCGGGCGACGTGGTCGCAGAACGCATCCCAGTGCAGGATGAACGGTGCATGGCCCGACAGCGGAAAGGCCGAGACCACGTTCGAGCGTGCCGAGTGGAAGGCGCTGTCCTCGCCCTGCACGTAGGGCGACGAGGCGGCCAGGGCGATCAGGTGCGGCACGAAGCGCGACAGCCCGTGCAGCAGTTGCAGCGCCTGGTCCGGCCCGGTGCAGCCCACATGCACATGCTGGCCGAACACGGTGAACTGCTTCGACAGGTAGCCGTACAGCGTGGCCAGCGCCTGGTAGCGCGGCTCGTCGATGATCTGCCGCTGCGTCCACTGCTGGAACGGATGGGTGCCGCCGCCGCTGAGCGCGACGCCCTCGGCCTCGGCGCAGGCGGCCAGCGCATCGCGGATCTGCAGCAGCTGCGCCTGCACCTCGGCATGGCTGCGGCAGACACCGGTGCACAGCTCCAGCATGCTGGCGGTGATCTCGTGGGTCACCCGCCCGGGGATGGTCTGCGCCGCCATGCGCTGCAGCAGCGCCGCCGAACGCGGGATCAGGTCCCGGCCCAGCGGATCGATGATCTGCAGTTCGAGCTCCACGCCCAGGCTGTAGGCGGCGGACGGCTGGAAGGTGTCGATGGACATGGTGGTCTCCTGGTGGTCTTGGGTGGGAGCAGCGTGCCGGCCGTGCCGGTCATTCCTTCTGCAGCGGGCTCAGCGGCACCCGGCCGCTGCGTGGGTCGGACGGCAGCACTTGGATCAGGCGGGCCAGGCCCTGGGCCAGGTGCGCCAGCGTCTGCGGATCCAGCCGGGCCAGGGCGTCGGGCAGCACACCGGCAAACGGCCCGGGCGCACGGGCCAGCAGGCTGCGCCCGGTGGATGTCACCGTCAGCTGCGTGGCGCGGCGGTCGTCCGCCACCCGCTGCGACAGCACCAGGCCCTGCTGCACCAGCACCCGCACCAGGATGCTGGCGGTGGGCTGGCGCACATCCATCGCCTGGGCCAGGTCCTTGATGCCCAGGCCCGGCTGGCGGTCGATCAGGTGCAGGGCCCAGACCTGGGCGCCGGTCAGGCCGGCCAGGCGCTCGGTCTGCTGCTGGTGCGACTTGATGGCGTTGACCACCACCCGGAACTGCCGCAGCACCTGGGCCACCTCGGCGTCCGTCCGGTCGGCTTCACCGCCGCTGGCCGGTGCGCGTGTCATGCCGGCGCCGGTCCGGTGCCGGCACGCAGGCGCCTGGCCGGCTGGTGCGTGCCGTCCATGCGCAGGAGGCGGGCGCCCGGACTGCAGGCCCGGCAGACCAGCACCGGCACGCTGGCGCGGGTGATCAGGCCGGGGATCACGCTGCCGGTCAGCAGGCGCATGACGGCGTTCTGCCCCTGCGAGCCGACCACGATCAGGTCGCAGCGCATCGCATCGGCGGTGCTGGCGATGCAGTCCACCGGATCGAGGCCGTCGGTGATGCGGGTCTGCACCCGCACGCCGGCACGCCGGGCCGCCTCGTCGGCGGCCTGCAGCCGCCGTTCCGCGTCCTGCCGGACCTGCGGCGCCAGGTCGGCATAGCCGACCACGCCCATGACCGGCAGATCACCGACTGCCGCGCCGCCGGCTGGCGGCAGCACGCCCAGCATCACCACAGCGGCATCGTGCGTCTGGGCCAGTGCCAGGCCCTCGTCCAGCGCGTGGCCGCTGGTGGCTTCCTCGTCGATGACGATCAGGATGCGTTCATACATGGTCCGGTGCTCCTTCACTCGGCGGGTGGCCGTGGCGTTGTCCGGATCAAATAATATAGCTAGCTATGTACTTTGGCGAGTGGGGTTGTTCCGTGCGATCGGCAGCCAGCAACGACAAGGGGCACCGAAGTGCCCCTTGCGCAGGTCTGGCTGGGCGGCCCGTGGGGCCGCACCGTGCTCAGGGAGCCGCGAACTTGTAGTCGGTCTTGGCGCCCTTGCGCAGGTCGTCCTGGAATTTCTGCAGCTTGATCTGGGCCAGGCGTTGCTGGATCTGGCCCTTCACGCCTTCGAAGTCGGGGAACTGCGCTTCACGCGTGTCTTCCAGCTTGATGATGTGCCAGCCGAACTGCGACTTGACCGGCGTCTCGGTCATCTCGCCCTTCTTCAGCTTGGTCATGGCCTGGCCGAATTCGGGCACGTAGTTCTCGGGCTTGGCGAAGTCCAGGTCGCCGCCGTTCTCGCCGGAGCCCGGGTCCTTGCTCTTGGCCTTGGCCAGGTCCTCGAACTTGGCGCCGCCCTTGATCTGGGCGATCAGCGCCTTGGCTTCCTCTTCCCCTTCGACCAGGATATGGCGGGCGCGGTACTCGGTGCCGGTGGCCTGGGCCTTGAACCTGTCGTACTCGGCCTTGGCCTCGGCGTCGGTCACCGGGTTCTTGCGCTTGAAGTCCTCGAACAGCTCGCGGATCAGGATGCTCTCGCGCGCCAGTTCCATCTGGGCCTTGTAGTCGGCCTGCTGCGCGATGCCGCGCTTGGCGGCTTCCTGCGCAAAGATCTCGCGCCGCACCACCTCGTCCTTGGCCATGCCCTGCATCTCGGGCGTGATCTGCTGGCCGGCGCGCTGGGCCTGGGTCAGCAGCGTGTCGACGCGGGCCTTGGGCACGGCCTTGCCGTTGACGATGGCGATGTTCTGCGCCTGCGCGGCCAGGGGCGACAGCAAGGCGATGGCCAGGGCGGCGGCCGACAGCGGGGCGGCGAGGGTCAAGCGGGTCATGGGCAGTGGCTTTCAGGGGGACGGGGGTGGCGCACCTGCAGGTGGCCGGTTGGGGCTGCGGGGCCCGTCTGGCGGGTCGCCCGGTGGCGCCGGATCAGCTTGACGACGCAGCCTCGTCGGGGCTGCGCGCCTCGATCGCCAGGGCATGCACGCCCTGGGGGATCACGTCGCGCAGGGCATCATACACAAGGCGGTGCCGTGCCACGCGGGCCAGGCCGGCCATGCGGGCACTGACGATCTTCACCCGGAAGTGCGAGCCTTCCCCGGCGCCGGCATGGCCCGCATGCAGGTGGCTTTCGTTGATGACCTCCAGCCGCTGCAGCGGGGCCAGGGCGGCGCGCAGCACGGTGTCGATCTGGGCCGCTGACACCCCACTCATGACTTCTCCTTGGCGGCGGGTTCTTCCTCCGGCAGGTGCTTGCTGATGTAGAGGCCCTGCGCCAGGGTGAACACCAGCATCAGGCCGATGCCGCCGAACAGCTTGAAGTTGACCCAGGTGTCGGTGGAGAAGCTGTAGGCCACCCACAGGTTGATCACGCCCATGGCGGCGAAGAACGCCACCCAGGCCAGACTCAGCCGGGCCCACACGGGCTCCGGCAGTTGCAGCTGTTCACCCAGCATCAGCTTGAGCAGGTTGCGGCCCAGCAGGAACTGGCTGATGAGGAAGCTGAGCGCCATGGCCCAGTACAGGCCGGTGGGCTTCCACTTGATGAAGGTTTCGCTGTGCAGCCACACGGTGAGACCACCCAGCACGGTGACCAGCGCCAGGCTGATCCACAGCATCATGTCCACCTTCTTGCCGCGGGCCTTGAGCCACAGCACCTGGGCCAGTGTGGCCACCACCACCACCACCGTGGCCAGCAGCACCGGCGCCTCGCCGGGTCCCACCACGCCGCCGGCCACCATGAAGCCGAGGTGCTCGGTGGCGAAGGCCGCGGCCCAGTCCTTGTGGCCCTCGGCGTACTTGAAGGCGCCGAAGAACAGCAGGATGGGGAGGAAGTCGAGCAGCAGTTTCATCGCGGCGCCAGTGTACTGACGGCCTGTTGCCGGCTGGTGTCGCCGGCAGCAACAGGCGCCATTTCAGGGCTTGGGCGTGAAATCGATGGCAGCCGAGTTGATGCAATAGCGCTCGCCGGTGGGCTCGGGGCCGTCGGGGAACACATGGCCGAGGTGGGTGCCGCACTGCGCGCAGCGCACCTCCACCCGCACCATGCCGTGGCTGGTGTCGGTGATGCGCTCGATGCGGCCTTCGCCGATCTCCTGGTACCAGCTGGGCCAGCCGCAGCCGGCGTCGAACTTGTGTTCACTCTCGAACAGCACCTGCCCGCAGCCGATGCAGCGGTAGGCGCCGTCGGCCCAGTGGTCCCAGTACTGGCCGGTGAAGGGCCGCTCGGTGGCCGCCTTGCGGGCCACCTGGAACTGCATCGGGTCGAGCTGGGCGCGCCACTCGGCCTCGCTCTTGCGCACCGGGTAGCGCGGGTCGTCTTGCGGATGGGGCTCGGGTTGGGTCTTGCCGAAGAGGTTCATGACGAGCAGGAGACTTCCAGGTGGTGGGCCCAGTCGGGCGGCAGCGCGGCATAGGCCGCGGGGGCATCGGGGTGTTCGTCGTAGGGCGCCTGCACAACTTTCAGCAGGCGCCGGGTTTCGGTGAAGTCGCCGTTGCGGGCGGCCTGGATCGCCGATTCAGCCAGGTGGTTGCGCAGCACGAACTTCGGATTCACCCGGTCCATGCGCGCCTGGCGGTCGGCGTCAATGCTGGCCTCGGCCTGCAGGCGGGCGTGGTAGCGCTGGGCCCAGGCGTCGAAGCCGGCGCGGTCGATGAACTGGTCGCGCACGGCGGCGTTGGGCGCATCGGCAGCGGTGCTGAAGCGGCCCAGCGCGCGCCAGGTGATGGTGTGGTCGGCGCGGTCCTGGGCCATCAGGCGCAGCAGGTCGTCGGCCAGGTCGGCGTCGCCATCCTGCGCGGTCGTCAGGCCCAGCTTGGCGCGGAAGCGTTCCAGCATCGCATCGGCAAACGCTGGCTTGTAAGGCTCCATCGCGTCCTTCATCGTGGCGATGGCGGCGTCCTGCGGGCCCGGCATCAGCGGCAGCAGGCCGTGGGCCAGGGCATGCAGGTTCCAGAACGCCACGCTGGGCTGGCGGGCGAAGGCATACCGGCCTTGCTGGTCCGTGTGGTTGCAGATGTGCATCGGGTCGAAGGCATCGAGGAAGCCGAACGGCCCGTAGTCGATGGTCAGGCCCAGGATGGACATGTTGTCGGTGTTCATCACGCCATGGCAGAAGCCCACCGCCTGCCAGTCGGCCAGCAGCCGGGCGGTGCGCAGGCTCACCTGGGTCAGCAGGGCCAGCACCGGCTGGGGCGCGTCGCGGCAGTCAGGGTAGAAGCGGTCGATCACCGCATCGACCAGGGTGCGCAGCGCGGCCACATCGCGCGCGGTGTGGGCGAAGTGCTCGACATGGCCGAAGCGGATGAAGCTGGGCGCCACGCGGGCCACCACCGCGGCTGTCTCGATCCCTTCGCGCCGCACGGGCGCCGGGCTGCCGATGACCGACAAGGCGCGGGTGGTGGGAATGCCCAGCGCGTGCATGGCTTCGGAGCAGAGGAACTCGCGGATCGACGAGCGCAGCACCGCGCGGCCGTCGCCCATGCGGCTGTAGGGCGTGAGGCCGGCGCCCTTGAGCTGCAGTTCCTGCACGCCGGCGAGGGTGTCCAGCTCGCCCAGCTGCAGTGCGCGGCCGTCGCCCAGCTGGCCGGCCCACTGGCCGAACTGGTGGCCGCTGTAGACGCTGGCGAAGGGTTCGCCCTGCGGCGGCAGGGCGTTGCCGGCCAGCAGGGGCAGGGCGTCATCGCTGGCCAGCCAGTCGACCAGGCCCAGCTCGGCCGCCAGAACGTCGCTGCGGGCCACCCAGTGCACCGCCGGCAGCGGCGTGGGCGCGAGCAGGGTGCCGAAGGCCGGGCCCAGCGTGCGCAGCAGCGGGGCGGGGTGCCAGCGCGGGCTGGCGGCGGCCGGGCGGGTCAGCGGGTCGGGGGCGTTCATGCGCTCGATTGTCGGGTGCCGGCGGCAGGGCCCCTGCGCGCAAGGGGAATCACCCCAGGCCAGCCGAGGCGGCAGCCGCCACAATGCCGCGTTTTCGATCCCCCACCCGCCACACGAGGACCCTGCCCATGCTCGGCCAGATGCAAGACCACCCGCTGCTGATCTCCACGCTGATCGACCACGCCGCCAAGAACCACCCCGAGGCCGAGATCGTCTCGCGCCGGGTCGAGGGTGATCTGCACCGCAGCAACTACGGCCAGGTGGCCAGGCGCAGCAAGCAGGTGGCCGGCGCGCTGGACCGCCTCGGCCTGGCCCAGGGCGACCGGGTGGCCACGCTGGCCTGGAACGGCTACCGCCACCTGGAGCTGTATTTCGGCATCACCGGCAGCGGCCGGGTGGTGCACACCATCAACCCGCGCCTGCTGCCCGACCAGATCGCCTGGATTGCCAACCATGCCGAAGACCAGGTGCTGTGCTTCGACATGACCTTCCTGCCCATCGTCAAGGGCATCTGGAAGCACTGCACCACGGTGCGCCAGTGGGTGGCGCTGTGTGACGCCGACAAGCTGCCGGCCGACACCGGCATCCCCAACCTGGTGGCCTACGAGGCCTGGATCGGCGCCGAATCGGCCGACTACACCTGGCCCAGCTTCGACGAGCGCAGCGCCGCGGCGCTGTGCTACACCAGCGGCACCACCGGCAACCCCAAGGGCGCGCTCTACAGCCACCGCAGCACCCTGCTGCATGCCTATGCCGGCGCGCTGCCCGATGCGCTGAACCTGTCGGCCCGCGACAGCATCCTGCCGGTGGTGCCGATGTTCCACGTCAATGCCTGGGGCCTGCCGTATGGCGCGGCGATGACCGGCGCGAAGATGGTGTTCCCGGGGGCGGCGCTGGACGGCAAGTCGGTCTACGACCTGATCGAGGCCGAGGGCGTGACCATGGCCGCCGGCGTGCCCACGGTGTGGCTGGGCCTGCTCAACCACACCGCCCAGCATGGCCTGAAGTTCCGCACCATGCGGCGCACGGTGATCGGCGGCTCGGCCTGCCCGCCGGCCATGATCCAGAGCTTCCGCGACGAGTACGACGTGACGGTGCTGCATGCCTGGGGCATGACCGAGATGAGCCCGCTGGGCACGGTGTGCACGCTGAAGCCCGCGCAGACCCAGTTGCCGGCCGCGCAGCAGCTGGCGGTGATGGCCAAGCAGGGCCGGGCGATCTATGGCGTGGACATGAAGATCGTCGACGCCGACGGCAACGAGCTGCCCTGGGACGGCCAGCAGAGCGGCGACCTGCTGGTGCGCGGCCCGTGGATCATCAGCAGCTACTTCAAGGGCGAGGGCGGCAACCCGCTGGTGGCCGGCGGCTGGTTCCCCACCGGCGACGTGGCCAGCATCGATGCCGACGGTTTCCTGCAGATCACCGACCGCAGCAAGGACGTGATCAAGTCCGGCGGCGAGTGGATCAGCTCGATCGACGTGGAGAACATCGCCATGGCCCACCCGGCGGTGGCCATGGCCGCCTGCATCGCCGTGCCGCACCCCAAGTGGGACGAGCGGCCGCTGCTGGTGGTGATGAAGAAGCCGAACGCCACGGCCACGCCGGCCGAGATCCTGGCGCACTTCGACGGCAAGATCGCCAAGTGGCAGATCCCCGACGACGTGGTCTTCGTCGACGGCATCCCGCTGGGCGCCACCGGCAAGATGCAGAAGAACAAGCTGCGCGAGCAGTTCAAGGGCCACGCGCTGCCGACGGCCTGACGGTCAAGGGTAAACCCTTGCCATTCGGCGACGCGGCTTTGTCTCTGCTGAGACAGGCCCGTCGCTGATGCCATTTCTAGAATCGAACGATCGTGCTTTTTTGATCTCCCGACTGCAGTCTGCCCACCGAAAGGTCCGCCATGAGCGCCAGCTATGAAGTCCGTGACGGCATTGCCGTGATCACGATGAACAACCCGCCGGTCAACGGCCTGGGTTTCGCCAACCGCGTGGGCATTGCCGACGGCCTGGGCAAGGCCGCTGCCGACCCCGCGGTGCAGGCCGTGGTGCTGACCGGCGCCGGCCGGGCCTTCTCGGCCGGTGCCGACATCACCGAACTGGACGGCCCCAAGGCCCTGGCCGAGCCGAACCTGCTCACGCTGATCAAGATGGTCGAGACCAGCAGCAAGCCGGTGGTGGCGGCCATCCACAGCATCTGCATGGGCGGCGGGCTGGAGCTGGCGCTGGCCTGCCAGTACCGCGTGGCGTCGCCCGGCGCGCAGATCGGCCTGCCCGAGGTCAAGATCGGCGTGATCCCCGGCGCCGGCGGCACGCAGCGCCTGCCGCGGGTGCTGGGCGTGGAAACCGCGATGAACATGATCGTCACCGGCGAGCCGGTGAAGAGCGAACTGCTGGCCAGCCTGCCGGGCCAGAAGCTGATCGACAAGATGATCGACGGCGATCTGATGGCCGGCGCCACCGCCTTCGCCCGCGGAGTCGCCGCGGTGCGGCCGCTGCCCAGCGTGCGTGACCTGAAGGTCAAGCACCCGAACCCCGATGCCTACGTGCAGTTCGTGCGCAACATGGTCAAGGGCATGAGCAAGAACTTCCCGGCGCCGCTGGCGTGCGTGGAGGCGGTGGCCGCGTCGTTGAAGGCGAAGACGCTGGACGACGGCATCGCCGAGGAGCTGCGCATCTTCAAGGGCATCCTGCTGTCGCCCGAAGCCCGGGCGCTGCGCCATGCCTTCTTCGGCGAGCGTGCCGCCAGCAAGATCCCCGACGTGCCCGAGAGCACGCCGCAGCGCGAGATCAAGGCCGTGGGCGTGATCGGTGCCGGCACCATGGGCGGCGGCATCACGATGAACTTCCTGAATGCGGGCATCCCGGTGACGATGCTGGAGATGAAGCAGGACGCGCTGGACCGCGGCGTCGCCACCATCCGCAAGAACTACGAAGCGCAGGTCAAGAAGGGCAAGCTCAAGCAGGACAAGTACGAGCAGCGCATGGCGCTGCTGACCACCACGCTGAGCTACGACGACCTGAAGGCCGCCGACCTGATCATCGAGGCGGTGTTCGAGGAGATCGGCGTCAAGGAGACGGTGTTCAAGACGCTGGATGCGATCGCCAAGCCCGGCGCCATCCTGGCCAGCAACACCAGCACGCTGGACGTCAACAAGATCGCCCACTTCACCAAGCGCCCGCAGGACGTGGTGGGCATGCACTTCTTCAGCCCGGCCAACGTGATGAAGCTGCTGGAAGTGGTGCGGGGCGCCGACACCGCCAAGGACGTGCTGGCCACGGTGATGACGGTGGCCAAGAAGATCAAGAAGACGGCCGTGGTCTCGGGCGTGTGCGACGGCTTCATCGGCAACCGCATGATCGAGCAGTACAGCCGCCAGGCCGGCTTCCTGCTGGACGAGGGCTGCACGCCCAGCCAGGTGGACAAGGCGATCGAGAAGTTCGGCTTCGCGATGGGCCCGTTCCGCATGGGCGACCTGGCCGGCAACGACATCGGCTGGGCCATCCGCAAGCGCCGCGCGGTGGAGTACGCCAACCTCAAGTACAGCAAGACGGCCGATCTGCTGTGCGAGCTGGGCCGCTTCGGCCAGAAGACGCAGGCCGGCTGGTACGACTACCAGGCCGGCAAGCGCGACGCCATCCCCAGCGCGGTGGTGGAGCAGATGGTGGTCGACCACCGCAAGGAACTGGGCATCACCCCGCGCAAGATCAGCGACGAGGAGATCGTGCAGCGCCTGGTCTACGCCCTGGTCAACGAGGCCGCCCACATCCTGGAAGAGGGCATCGCCAACAAGGCCAGCGACATCGACATGATCTACCTGACCGGCTACGGCTTCCCGCTGTTCCGGGGCGGGCCGCTGTGCTATGCCGACACCGTGGGCCTGTACAACGTGGTGCTGACGATGAACCGCTTCGCCCAGAACCCGCTGGACGACGCCGCCTTCTGGAAGCCTGCGCCGCTGCTGGCGAAGCTGGCGGCCGAAGGCAAGTCGTTCACCTGACCGATTCCGCCACCAGGAGACACCCATGAACGCACGCGCCACCTTCAGCAGCATGGAACTGAGCACCGCCGATGACTGGAAAGCCATCGGCGCCGAGTTTCCTGCCACCGCCCGCACGCTGCCCGACCGCGTGCTGGCCCACCTGAAGCTGCTGGACGGCGACATGGGCGGCTTCCCGGTCGACCGCTACCAGCATTCACTGCAGACGGCCACGCGGGCGCTGAAGGACGGCCAAGACGAGGAGTACGTGGTCTGCGCGCTGCTGCACGACATCGGCGACACGCTGGGCTGCTACAACCACTTCGACATCGCCGCGGCCATCCTCAAGCCCTTCGTCAGCGACGCCAACCTGTGGATGGTGCAGCACCATGGCATCTTCCAGGGCTACTACTTCTTCCACCACATCGGGCTGGACCGCAACATGCGCGACCAGTTCGCCGGCCACCCGCACTTCGAGCGCACCGCCGAGTTCTGCGCGCTCTACGACAACCCGGCCTTCGACCCCAAGGGCGAGACGCTGCCGATCAGCACATTCGAGCCGATGGTGCGCCGCGTGTTCAGCACGGTGAAGACCAGCGTCTACAAGAACTCCAGCACCGTGGCCGGCGCCGCGGCCTGACCCTCCACACCCCGGATTTCCAGGAGCACTCCATGACCGATGCCGTCATCGTTTCCACCGCCCGCACCCCGCTCTGCAAGAGCTGGAAAGGCGCCTTCAACATGACCCACGGCGCCACGCTGGGTGGCCATGCCATCGCCCACGCGGTGCAGCGCGCCGGCATCGACGGCGCCGAGGTCGACGACGTGCTGATGGGCTGCGCCAACCCCGAAGGCGCCACCGGCATGAACATCGCCCGCCAGGCGCTGCTGCGCGCCGGCCTGCCGATCACGGTGAGCGGCGCCACCGTCAACCGCTTCTGCTCCAGCGGCCTGCAGACCATCGCCATGGCCTCGCAGCGCATCATCGCCGGCGAGGGCGACGTGTACGTGGCCGGCGGCGTGGAGAGCATCTCCTGCGTGCAGCAGGAGATGAACACCCACATGATGACCGACCCGGCGCTGCTGAAGATGAAGCCGGAGATCTACTGGAACATGCTGCAGACCGCCGAGATGGTGGCCAAGCGCTACAACATGCCCAAGGAGCGCATGGACCGCTACGGCGCCGAGAGCCAGCAGAAGGCCTGCGCCGCGCGCGATGCCGGCCTGTTCGATGCCGAGATCGCGCCGATCACCGTCACCGCCGGCGTGGCCGACGCGGTGATGGGCCTGCGCAGCAAGGAAGTCACCGTCAGCCAGGATGAGGGTCTGCGCCCCGGCACGACCTATGAAGGCATCGTCGGCGTGCGCTCGGCCGTGCCCGGCGGCGTGGTGACGGCCGGCAACGCCAGCCAGTTCAGCGATGGCGCCGGTGCCTGCGTGATCGTCAGCGACACCTACGCCCAGCAGAAGAACCTCAAGCCCCTGGGCCGCTTCCTGGGTTTTGCGGTGGCCGGCTGCGAGCCCGATGAAATGGGCATCGGCCCGGTGTTCGCCGTGCCCAAGGTGCTGAAGCGCCTGGGCCTGAAGGTGGAAGACATCGACCTGTGGGAGCTGAACGAGGCCTTCGCGGTACAGGTGCTCTACAGCGCCGACCGCATCGGCATCCCGATGGACCGGCTCAACGTCAACGGCGGCGCCATCGCCGTGGGCCACCCCTACGGCATGAGCGGCCAGCGCCTGACCGGCCATGCGCTGATCGAAGGCAAGCGCCGCGGCGCCAAGAAGGTGTGCGTGACGATGTGCATCGGCGGCGGCATGGGCGCGGCCGGCATCTTCGAAGTGCTCTGATCCACGCCGCTGCCATGCTGCGCACCCCCGACAGCCGCTTTGCCGATCTGCCGGGGTGGCCCTACCCGCCGCGATACGCGCACCCGCTGGGGGTCGACGGCCCGCGTGTGGCCTATGTGGACGCTGGCCCGCCCTGGGCGGCCGTCACCGCGCTGTGCCTGCATGGCAACCCGGCCTGGGGCTACCTGTACCGGCACATGCTGCCGGTGTTCACCGCCGCCGGCCTGCGGGTGGTGGTGCCTGATCTGATCGGCTTCGGTCGGTCGGACAAGCCGGAAGATGAAGCCTGGCACCAGTTCGACACCCACCGCCGCAGCCTGCTGACCTTCATCGACCAGCTGGACCTGCGCAACGTGCTGCTGGTCTGCCAGGACTGGGGCGGCATCTTCGGCCTCACCCTGCCGATGGCCGCGCCGCAGCGCTTCACCCGCCTGCTGGTGATGAACACCACGCTGGCCACTGGCGAGACCAGCCCCGGCTTCAAGGCCTGGCGCGACTACAGCAACAGCCAGCCCGATCTGGCCGTGGGCAAGCTGCTGAAGCGCGGCAAGCGTGATCTGCCGGACGCCGAGGCCGCGGGTTATGACGTGCCGTTCCCGGATGCCACCTACAAGGCGGCGCTGCGGGCCTTTCCCAATCTGGTGCCCGAAGGCGTCGATGCACCCGGCGCTGCGATCAGCCGCGCAGCCCAGGTGTTCTGGCAGCGCGACTGGCAGGGCCAGAGCTTCATGGCCGTCGGCGCCCAGGATCCGGTGTTGGGCCTGCCGACGATGGAAACCCTGCGCGCCCAGATCCGCGGCTGCCCGCCGCCGATGGTGGTGGGAGAAGGTGGCCATTTCGTGCAGGAATGGGGTGCCCCGATCGCTACCGCCGCGCTGGCCCACTTCGGCCTGTCGGCCGCCTGACCCGTGCGCGGCAGTTGCCGCGGCACGCGACTTCACTTCCACCCATTGCCATGCGCCACACCGTCGATTTCCTGCTCACCGATTGGCTGCACATCAGCGCGCTGACCGACCGCCCGCGCTTCGCCGACCATTCGGCCGAGACCTTCAGCCAAGTGCTGGATGCCTGCGAGAAGATCGCCCGCGACAAGTTCGCGCCGTTCAATCGGCTGGTCGACACCGAGGAGCCCCGCTTCGACGGCGAGAAGGTCATCCTGCCCCAGGCTACGCAGGACGCCTGGGATGCCTATGCCGCCTCAGGCCTGCTCAGCGCCGCGCAGGATTACGACATCGGCGGCATGCAGCTGCCCTACACGGTGGAACTGGCGGCCAACGCCTTCTTCAGCAAGGCTTCGGTCAGCATCAACGCCAGCATGCTGAGCGTGGGCAACGCCAACCTGCTGATGGTGCACGGCACGCCGCTGCAGCAGCAGGTGTTTGCGCTCAACGAGTTCTCGGGCCGCTGGTCCGGCACCATGTGCCTGAGCGAGCCGCAGGCCGGCAGCAGCCTCAGCGATGTGGCCACCCGCGCCGTGCCCGATGGCGACGGCTTCGACGCCGACCCGCTGGGCCCGCGCTACCGCCTCAAGGGCAACAAGATGTGGATCTCGGCCGGCGAGCATGAGCTGACCGAGAACATCATCCACCTGGTGCTGGCCAAGATCCCCGGGCCCGATGGCAAGACCATCCCGGGCACCAAGGGCATCTCGCTGTTCATCGTGCCCAAGAAGCTGGTCGACACCGAGGCGAAGCTGACCGGCGAACGCAACGACGTGGCCCTGGCCGGCCTGAACCACAAGTGCGGCTGGCGCGGCACCACCAACACGCTGCTGAACTTCGGTGAAGGCAAGTTCAAGCCGGGCGGCCAGGCGGGCGCCATCGGCTACCTGGTCGGCCAACCGGGCGAGGGCCTGCGCTGCATGTTCCACATGATGAACGAGGCCCGCATCGGCGTGGGCATGGCTGCCACCATGCTGGGCATGGCCGGCTACGAGGCCAGCCTGGACTACGCCCGCCAGCGGCCGCAGGGCCGGCCTGCCGGCCCGGGCGGCAAGGACGCCGCCGCGCCCCAGGTGCCGATCATCCAGCACGCCGATGTGAAACGCATGCTGCTGGCGCAGAAGGCGTACTCGGAAGGCGCGCTGGCGCTGGAGCTGTATTGCGCCCGTCTGGTCGACGAGCAGCACACCGGCGCTGCAGCGGCCGCGAAGGAGGCTGCGCTGCTGCTGGAGGTGCTGACGCCGATCGCCAAGAGCTGGCCCAGCGAATGGTGCCTGGAGGCCAACAGCCTGGCCATCCAGGTGCATGGCGGCTACGGCTACACCCGTGATTTCCCGGTCGAGCAGTACTGGCGCGACAACCGGCTGAACATGATCCACGAGGGCACCCACGGCATCCAGGCCATGGACCTGCTGGGCCGCAAGGTGGTGATGGACGGCGGGGCCGGCCTCAAGCTGCTGGCCACCACGATCAACACCACCATCGACCGCGCCGGCCAGGTGGCGGGCCTGGCCGAGCATGGCGCCACGCTGGCCGCGGCGCTGCAGAAGCTGGGCGCCGCCACCAAGGCCGCCTGGTCCACCGGTGATCCGCAGGACGCGCTGGCCAATGCCACGCCCTACCTGCAGGCCTTCGGCCATGTGGTGCTGGCCTGGGTGTGGCTGGATGTGGCGCTGGCGGCGCAGGCGGCGTTGGCGGAGGGTCGGCAGCCGGCCGATTTCGTGCAGGGCAAACTGCAGTGCTGCCGCTACTTGCATGCCTACGAGCTGCCCAAGATCGATGCCTGGCTGGCGGTGGTCGCCGCGCGCCACCCGGTGTGCCGCGACATGCAGGACGCCTGGTTCTGAGCATGCGCGGTTTGGGCGCATGCTCGGGGCATGAAACCCTCCACTGTCGAAGCCCTGGTCTGGGTGCTGGTCTACGGCGGCCTGATGCTGCTGTGCCTGGGCCTGTTCGTGCAACGTGCAGACGGCCCGCTGGGCTGGCTGCTGGTCATCACCGGGGTGGCGCTGGCCGCAGCCGGGCTTGTGCTGATCTATCTGCGCTCGCGCATGGGGCCCTGAGCCCTGCGTCGAGCGCCATCCACTGCTGACAAGAAAGGAACACCACCATGGGCACCCCCATCCAACAACTGCTGGACCTGAGCGGCCAGGTGGCCCTGGTCACCGGCGGCTCCCGCGGGCTGGGCCTGCAGATGGCCGAGGCGCTGGGCGAGGCCGGCGCCAAGGTGATGCTCACCGCTCGCAAGCAGCATGAGCTGGAAGAGGGCTGCGCCCACCTGGCCGAGCGCGGCATCGACGCCCGCTGGATCGCGGCCGATGCGTCCAAGCCCGAGGAGGCCCGCCGCGTGGTGGCCGAGACGCTGGAGCGCCTGGGCCCCATCGACATCCTGGTCAACAACGCCGGCGCCGCCTGGGCCGCCCCGGCCGAAGACCATCCGCTGGACGGCTGGGACAAGCTGATGAACCTGAACGTGCGCAGCCTGCTGGTGTTTGCGCAGGCGGTGGCCAAGGGCGGCATGATTTCGCGCCGCAGCGGCCGCATCATCAACATCGCCAGCATCGCCGGCCTGGGCGGCAACCCACCGGGCATGGAGATGGTGGCCTACAACACCAGCAAGGGCGCGGTGGTCAACATGACCCGCGCGCTGGCGGCCGAATGGGGCGAGCACAACATCACCGTGAATGCCATCGCGCCCGGCTTCTTCCCCAGCAAGATGACCCACAGCACCATCGCCCGCCTGGGCGAGGCCGAGATGGCCGGCAAGGCGCCGCTGCAGCGCCTGGGTGACGACGACGACCTGAAGGGCGCTGTGCTGCTGTTCGCCAGCGCGGCCGGCAAGCACATCACCGGCCAGATCCTGGCGGTGGACGGCGGCGTCAGCTGCTACGTGCCGCAATGAGCGTGGGCAACGGCCAACCCAGCCGCCGGCAGCGCCACCTGGCCTCGCCGCTGAAGTTTCCGGTGGTGGTGCCTTTTGTCGAGAGCCTCGGCATCGAGCTGCACGGCTACAGCGAAGGCCATGTCGAGCTGCGCGTCGACCTGGACGAGGCCCACCTCAATGCCTGGGAAGTGGCCCATGGCGGCGTGCTGATGACCATGATGGACGTGGGCATGGCCATGGCCGCCCGCAGCGCCACCGGCCATGGCGGCGGCGTGGCCACCATCGAGATGAAGACCAGCTTCATGCGCCCGGCCCAACACCAGCTGCGGGCGGTGGCCAGGCTGCTGCACAAGACCGCCACCCTCGCGTTCTGCGAGGCATCCGTGTTCGACGACGAAGGCAAGCTGTGCGCCACGGCCACCGGCACCTTCAAGTACCTGCGCGGCCTGGTCAAGCGACCGGCCGCCTCCACTGACCAACCCACCAAGGACACCGCACCATGATGAACCAGCAGATCCACCTCGTCTCCCGCCCCACCGGCGAGCCCAGCACCGCCAACTTCCAGCTGGTGGAGGCGCCCGTGCCTGACCTGGCCGACGGCCAGGTGCTGGTGAAGAACCACTACCTGAGCCTGGACCCGTACATGCGCGGCCGCATGAACGATGGCAAGAGCTACGCCCAGCCGCAGCTGCTGAACACCACCATGGGTGGCGGCACCGTCGGCGAGGTGGTGGCCTCGAAGAACGCCGGCTACGCCGTGGGCGACAAGGTCGTCGGCATGGGCGGCTGGCAGCTCTACAGCGTGGTCGACGCCAGCCAGCCGGGCGTGTTGCGCAAGGTCGACACCACCCATGTGCCGCTGAGTGCCTACCTGGGCGCGGTGGGCATGCCCGGCGTCACCGCCTGGGTGGGCCTGGTCACCATCATCGACCCCAAGCCGGGCGAGACGGTGGTGGTCTCCGCCGCCAGCGGCGCGGTGGGCAGCATGGTCGGTCAGCTGGCCAAGGCCCGCGGCGCCCGCGCGGTGGGCATCGCCGGCGGTGCCGAGAAGTGCGACTACGTGGTCAAGGAGCTGGGCTTCGACGCCTGCATCGACCACCGCGCCCACAGCGATTTCAAGTCGATGTCGCAGGCGCTGAAGGAAGCCTGCCCCAACGGCATCGACGGCAACTTCGAGAACGTGGGCGGCATGATCCTGGACGCCGTGCTGATGCGCGCCAACGCCTTCAGCCGCGTGGCCATGTGCGGCATGATCAGCGGCTACAACGGCGAGCCGATCCCGCTGGCCGCCCCGCAGCTGATCCTGGTGAACCGCATGAAGGTGCAGGGCTTCATCGTCAGCGAGCACATGCAGCACTGGCCCGCCGCGCTGGCCGAGCTGGGCCAGGGCATCGCCACCGGCAAGTACAAGCACCGCGAGACCATCGCCAACGGCCTGGCCGCCGCGCCCGAGGCCTTCCTCGGCCTGCTGAAGGGCAAGAACTTCGGCAAGCAGCTGGTCAAGCTGGCCTGAGCATGGCGCCGTCGCTCGTGTGGGCCTGGCGGCGCTTTGCCGATCTGACCGCCGACGACGTCTACGACCTGCTGGCCCTGCGGGCGGCGGTGTTCGTCGTCGAGCAGGCCTGTGCCTACCTCGACCCCGACGGCCTGGACCGCCACAGCTGGCACCTGCTGGGGCGCGACGACAGCGGCGCGCTGCGGGCCTGCCTGCGGGTGGTCGACCCGGGCCTGAAGTACGACGAGCCGTCGATGGGCCGGGTGGTGCTGGATGCGGCCCTGCGCGGCGGCGGCCTGGCCGACCAGCTGGTGGCCGAGGGCCTGTACCGGGCCGCTGCCGCTTGGCCCGGCCAGGGCAACCGCATCAGCGCCCAGGCCCACCTGCAGCGCTTCTATGGCCGCCACGGCTTCCAGCCGGTGGGCGAGGTCTACGGCGAAGACGACATCCCGCACATCCAGATGTGGCGCCCGGCGCCCTGACGTGTTCACCAAGGAACCCCGATGCCCGACTTGATCCTGCACCACTACCCGATGTCGCCCTTCGCCGAGAAGGTGCGCCTGATCCTCGGCCACAAGGGCCTGGCCTGGCGCTCGGTGCACATCCCGCCGGTGATGCCCAAGCCCGATGTCACCGCGCTGACCGGCGGCTACCGGAAGACGCCGGTGCTGCAGATCGGCGCCGACATCTACTGCGACACCGCGCTGATCGCCCGCGTGCTCGATGGCCTGCAGCCCGCGCCCACGCTGTACGCGGCCACCGCGCCGCTGGCCGTGCCGCTGGCACAGTGGGCCGATGCCACGCTGTTCCAGGCCGCCGTGGTGTGGGCCATGCAGCCGGGTGGCATCCAGGCCATCCTGGGCGACCCCAGCCCCGAGACGCTGAAGGCCTTTGCCGCCGACCGCGCCGCGATGCGCGGCATCGCGCCGCGCATCACCCTGGCCGACGGCGCGGTGCAGATCCGCGCGCACCTGGCGGCGCTGGATGCACAGCTGGCGGCCGGCGGCCCCTGGCTGTTCGGCGCCGCGCCGACCATCGCCGATTTCTCGGTGGGCCACTGCCTGTGGTTCATCCGTCTGGCCAAGCCGGTGGCGCACCTGCTGGCCGAGTTCCTGGCCGTCAGCGCCTGGCTGGAGCGGCTGCTGGCCATCGGCCATGGCGCCCACAGCCCGATGGCGTCGGGTGACGCCGTGGCCACTGCTGCTGCAGCCGGCAGCCATGCGCCAGTGGCGGTGCAGCCGGGCCTGGGCTTCGAGGCCGGCCAGGCGGTGACGGTGTTCGCCACCGACTACGGCGCTGACCCGGTGGCCGGCACCCTGGTGGGCCTGACGCCGACCTCGGTCACGCTGCGCCGCAGCGATGACCGTGCCGGCACGGTGCAGGTGCATTTCCCGCGCTTCGGCTTCCAGATCAAGAAGGACGCCGCCGCCTGAGCGGCGCGGCTGCTCAGGCCGGCGGCAGCGGTGCCGCCGGCGCTGCGGCGCGGCCGGCCCAGGGGGTGCTGCGCAGCGCCTCGGGCGGGTAGCCACGGTCCACGTCCAGCCCGGTCACCTGCCAGGCCAGCGGTGGCGGGTTGCCCAGCAGGCCGCCGCCACCGGCGGTGGCCAGGCGCAGCGGCCACACCACGCCGTGCAGCCGGCGGTGGCCGGCCAGATCGACCGCGACGACGGCGGCCCGGTCCAGGCCCGACAGCGACACCTGCAGCCGCCGCAACCAGAGCTGGTCGCGGTCGATGAACAGCGACAGCCGGTCGGCCACCATGCCGCCCAGGCCTGGGGCCAGCGGCAGGTGCAGGTGGTCGCAGCGCCGACCTTCCAGCGTCACCGGCTCGGCCCAGTTCACCACGCCGTCGAAGTCGGCCAGCGCCAGCGGGCCCAGCAGCAGCAGCCGGTGCAGTGCGGCCGTCAGCGGCGTGCCGCCGGGGTCGCCGGGTGTGACTTGAAGCGCTGTCTCGGCGCTGGCGGGCAGCAGGCGCATCTGCGCCGGCCCGCCGCGCTGCAGGCCCTGGGCTGCAGGCCAGGGCAGGTGGTCGAAGCCCAGGTTCACATCGCGCAGCTGCCGCCAGCCGGGCAGGCCATGGGCGTCCGCGGCCTCGCGCAGCCGCGCGCGGGCGCTGGACGACCCCGGCCCGGCCGGCACCTCGGGCCAGGTGGATGCGCAGCCGGCCAGCGCCAGCAGCGGCGACAGCGGCAGCACCAGGGCGCGGCCCAGCAGGCGGCGGCGCAGCAGGGTGGGTGGGGGCGGGGCAGGGCGCATGGTGGTGGGGTGGCGTGGGGCCTGCTCCCATTCTGTGGCCAGTGCCGGGCTGGCGGCTTGACGCCACCCCGGGTGAGCGCCCGGCCGCGCCACACCCCTGTGGCACACTCGCCCGCTTTGTCGAGAGAGGGCCCGCCCGGGCCGGTGATTTGGACAAGATTCTTCTGCAGATTGCGGCCGAGCTCCAGGTCGCGCCGCGCCAGGTCAAGACCGCGGTGGACCTGCTCGATGGTGGCGCCACCGTGCCCTTCATTGCCCGCTACCGCAAAGAGGCCACCGAGGGCCTGGACGACATCCAGCTGCGGGAGCTGGAGGCCCGCCTGGGCTACCTGCGCGAACTGGAAGACCGCCGCGCCGCGGTGCTCCAGAGCATCGACGAGCAGGGCAAGCTGACGCCCGAGCTGCGCGCCGCCATCGACGCCGCGCCCACCAAGCAGGAGCTGGAGGACCTCTACGCGCCCTACAAGCAGAAGCGCCGCACCAAGGGCCTGATCGCCCGCGAGGCTGGCCTGGAACCGCTGGCAGACAAGCTGTTGGCCGACCCCACGCTGGACCCGCACACTGCGGCCGCTGGCTTCCTCAACCCAGACGCCGGCTTCGCCGACAGCTTTGCGGTGCTGGACGGCGTGCGCGACTTGCTCAGCGAGCGCTGGGCCGACGACGCCGCCCTGGTGGGCCCGCTGCGTGAATGGCTGTGGGCCGAGGGCCTGCTGCGCAGCAAGCTGGCCGACGGCAAGGACCCGAACCATGCCGACCACGCCAAGTTCCGCGACTACTTCGACTACGACGAGCCGATCCGCACCGTGCCCAGCCACCGGGCGCTGGCGGTGTTCCGCGGCCGCACGCTGGAGATCCTGGACGCCAAGCTGGTGATCGACGAAGAGCAGGTGCCCGGGCAGCCCGGCCTGGCCGAAGGCCGCATCGCCCTGCACCTGGGCTGGCGCCACGCCAAGCGGCCGTGTGACGACCTGATCCGCAAGACCGTGGCCTGGACCTGGAAGGTCAAGCTGAGCCTCAGCCTGGAGCGCGACCTGTTCACCCGCCTGCGCGAGGCCGCCGAGGCCACCGCGATCAAGGTGTTTGCCGAGAACCTGCGTGACCTGTTGCTGGCCGCACCGGCCGGCAAGCGGGTGGTGATGGGGCTGGACCCGGGCATCCGCACCGGCGTGAAAGTGGCCGTGGTCAGCGACACCGGCAAGGTGCTGGCCACCCACACCGTCTACCCGCACGAGCCGCGCAACGACTGGGACGGCAGCCTGCATGCCCTGGGCCAGCTGGTCGCCAAGCACGGCGTCAACCTGATCGCCATCGGCAACGGCACGGCCAGCCGCGAGACCGACAAGCTGGCCGGTGACCTGATCAAGCGCGTGCAGTCGGCGGCACCCGACTTCAAGATCGACAAGGTGGTGGTCAGCGAAGCCGGCGCCTCGGTCTATTCGGCCAGCGAGTTCGCCAGCAAGGAGCTGCCCGAGCTGGACGTGAGCCTGCGCGGCGCCGTGTCCATCGCCCGCCGCCTGCAGGACCCGCTGGCCGAGCTGGTGAAGATCGACCCCAAGAGCATCGGCGTGGGCCAGTACCAGCACGATGTGAATCAGGGCGAGCTGGCGCGCATGCTGGACACCGTGGTCGAGGACTGCGTCAACAAGGTGGGCGTGGACCTGAACACCGCCTCGGCTCCGCTGCTGGCGCAGGTGGCGGGGCTGAGCCCGGCGGTGGCCGCGTCCATCGTGCGCTGGCGCGATGCGCACGGTGCCTTCCGCCACCGCCAGCAGCTGCTGGACGTGGCCGGCCTGGGGCCCAAGACCTTCGAGCAGGCCGCAGGATTCCTGCGCATCCGCGACGGCGACAACCCGCTCGACCAGACCGGCGTGCACCCCGAGACCTACCCGGTGGTGCAGCGTCTGCTGGAGAAATTGCAGCGCCCGATCACCGAGGTCATGGGCAAGGCCGATGTCCTCCGCACCCTGAAGCCCGAAGCCTTTGCCGACGAGAAGTTCGGCGCCATCACGGTGAGGGACATCTTCGCCGAGCTGGAGAAGCCCGGCCGCGACCCGCGCCCCGACTTCAAGGTGGCGAAGCTGGCCGACGGCATCGAGCGCATCCAGGACCTGAAGGAAGGCATGACGCTGGAGGGCACGGTCAGCAACGTGGCCCAGTTCGGCGCCTTCGTCGACCTGGGCGTGCACCAGGACGGCCTGGTGCATGTCAGCCAGCTGGCCCACAAGTTCGTCAACGATGCGCGCGAGGTGGTCAAGACCGGCGACATCGTCAAGGTGAAGGTGCTGGAGGTCGACCTGGCCCGCGGCCGCATCTCGCTGACGATGAAGCTGGACGCAACCGCCGGCAAGGGCGCGGCGCGGGGCGACAACGGTTTCCGCCCGGCGGGGCGCGATGAACGTGCCGGCCGCGGCAGCACCCGGCCGGCGCAACAGCAGCCCGCCGCTGCAGGCGCCATGGCCGCGGCCTTTGCCAAGCTGCAGGGCCGCGGTTGAGGCCGTGAGCCACGCCGGCCGGCCCCGCCCGCTGCAGCCCGGGGCCTGGCCGCCCCGGTGGGCCGGGCTGCTGTGCGTGGCGGCCTTGCCGGTCACCTTGCCGGCCGTCCACGCCCAGACCATGCCAGCCACCCCCGCTGGCCAGACCGTGGTGATCGAGGGCCGCGGCGACGATGCCGCC
Organism: Pseudaquabacterium pictum; assembly: GCF_005403045.1. Classification (GTDB taxonomy): domain Bacteria; phylum Pseudomonadota; class Gammaproteobacteria; order Burkholderiales; family Burkholderiaceae_C; genus Pseudaquabacterium; species Pseudaquabacterium pictum. The sequence continues at coordinate 124,898 of NZ_BJCL01000002.1, read as the reverse complement.
AGCCGCCGCCAGCAGGCCATCGGCGCCACCACCGTGATCGGCCGCGAGGCGCTGGACGAGGCCGGGGACCAATCGCTGCTCGACGTGCTGCAGCGTGTGCCCGGCATCGGCATCGACGGCGACGCGCCGCGCCTGCTGGGCATGGGCGCCGGCTACACCCAGATCCTGCTCAATGGCGAGCCGGCGCCGCCGGGCTTCTCGCTGGAGCAGCTGGCGCCGGGCGACATCGAGCGCATCGAGATCGTCAAGGGCCCCACGGCCGAGTTCGGCGGCGCTGCCGGCACGATCAACGTGATCCTGCGCAGCCCGCCCAAGCTGCGCCAGCGCGAGCTGCGTGGCGCCGTCGGCTGGCGCACGGTGCGGCCGCAGGGCACGCTGGCGGGCCACTGGGGCGACCGCTTTGGCGATGTGGGCCTGTTCCTGCCGGTCAGCCTCTACAGCTGGGCCAATGGCGCCGATCTGGAGGTGCAGCGCAGCAGCACGCCGGCTGGCGGCACGCTGTCACGGCAGCGTGTGACCGGCCGTGACCAGTGGCTGGGCGGCGGCCTCAACCTGGCCCCGCGTCTCGAGTGGAAGGCCAGCGACACTGACACCTGGCAGGCCCAGCTGTTCCTGCAGCGCAACCACCACCACAACCGCGGCTGGCGCAGCACCGAGGCGCTGGACGGCCCGGCGCCCACGCTGGCCAGCGATGCCAGCCGCAGCGACGGCAGCTGGCAGCTGCTGCGCAGCCAGCTGCAGTGGCTGCGCAAGCAGCCCGACGGCAGCCGCCTGGAGCTGAAGGCCACGGCCGAAGCCGCCCGCTGGACCAACGCCGGCAGCGCCCAGGGCCTCACCCCGCAAGGCAGCCCCGGCAGCCTGCGCGAGACCAGCGCCCTGCACCGCGACCGCAAGGCCCTGCTGGGTGCCCGCTGGCGCCTGCCGCTGGGCGAGGCCCACACCCTGAACAGCGGCGTGGATGTGCAGCAGCGCGCCCGCCGTGAGCTGAACCGCCGCTTCATCGACGGCAGCGAGCAGATCACCAGCGCCACCGGCGTGCCGCTGGCGGTGGACATCGACCATGCGGTGGCCTTCGTGCAGGATGAATGGGCGGTCAGCGACCGCGCCACGCTGCTGGCCGGCCTGCGGGCCGAGCAGCACCGGCTGTGGCTGCAGGGCGCCGGGGCGGCGGTGCGCAACCAATGGCAGCTGCTGTCACCGAACCTGCAGTTTCGCCAGGCGCTGGATGGCCGCGGCCGCGATGTGCTGCGCCTGAGCCTGGCGCGCAGCCAGCGCACGCCCGATGTCGGCCTGCTGCTGCCGCGCTACAACCTCAACGGCAGCTACGAGGCCACCGAGACCAACACGCCGATCGCCGTCGACACGGCCGGCAATCCCCAGCTGCAGCCCGAGCGGCTGCTGACGGCCGATCTGCGGCTGGAACGCACGCTCGACGGCGGCGGCGTGCTGTCGGCCGGCCTGTCACACCGGCGGGTGCAGGACCTGATCCGCCGCCGCATCACGCTGGAGACGGTGGCCGAGGCCAGCGCGCCGCGCTGGGTGTCGCGGCCGGTCAACCTGTCGTCGGCGCGGTCCAGCGCGTTGGACCTCGAGCTCAAGGGCTCGGCACCGCAACTGCTCGGGGCGCTGTGGGCGCAGGCGCCCAAGGCGCTGCAACTGCGCGCCGCGGTCTCCTGGTTCCGCTCCAGCGTCGAGCAGATCGACGACCCCGACGCCCGGCTCGATGGCCAGCCGCCCTGGCAGACCACGCTGGGCGCCGACTGGCAGGGCCCGGTGCCGGGCTTCAGCGCCGGTGCCACCTGGACTTACACGCCAGGCTTCCGCACCCGCCAGACCGACAACCAGCGGGTCTGGCGTGGCAGCAGCAGCCGCCTGGATGCCCACCTGCAGTGGCGCATCGACCGCCAGCGCAGTCTGCGCCTGGCCGTCAACAACGCGCTGGCGCCCGACAGCCTGTCCAGCAATGCCATCACCGGCAGCGATGGCAGCCTGGCCGCGTCCAGCACCCGGCGCGGCACGGTGCCGCAGTTCACGGCGGGCCTGCAATGGCGGTTGTGACAGCGGCTGTGATCCCCTCCCGCCCCCGCGCGCTGGCCGTGCATGCCGGCCCGCGCGCCCTGGCCTGGCTGCGCGAGCGCGGCCTGCAGCCGGCCGATGTGCGCGCCGTGCCCGCGGCCGCCGGCGGCGCCAAGGGCCTGGTGCTCAACCCGCTGGACCGCTGGCTGTTCGGCCACTGGCTGCCGCAGGCCGCAGGGGCTGCGCCGGTGCACTTGCTCGGCGCTTCGGTCGGTGCCTGGCGCATGGCTTGCGCACTGCTGCCCGACCCGGTGGCCGAATTCACCCGCATGGCCGAGGGCTACATCGACCAGCGCTTCGACACCGCCCCGGGCCAGCTGCCCACCGCGGCCGAGGTCAGCCGCGTGTTCGCCGCCAACCTGCAGCTGCAGTTCGGCGGCCGCGAGGCCGCGCTGCTGCAACACCCGCACTGGCACCTGCATGTCTTCACCAGCCGGGGCCGCGGCCCGCTGCTGCGGCGCGAAGGACGGCTGCGCACGCCGCTGGGCCTGGCCGGCGCGGCAGCGGCCAACCTGCTGCACCGCCGGGCGCTGGGCGGCTGGATGCAGCGGGTCGTGTTCTCCGATGCGCGCCTGGCGCTGCCGGTGCCGCTGACCGATTTCAGCAGCCGCCAGGTCACGCTGACGCCCGACAACTTCCACCCGGCGATGCAGGCCAGCGGCTCCATCCCCTTCGTGCTGCAGGCCGTGCACGACATTCCCGGCGCGCCGCCCGGCGCCTACTGGGACGGCGGCATCACCGACTACCACCTGCACCTCGACTACGCCGGCATGCCCGAGGGCCTGGTGCTGTACCCCCACTTCCAGCACCGGGTGGTGCCGGGCTGGCTGGACAAGCCGCTGAAGCACCGCCACCGGGCCAGCGCGAAGCTGGACAACCTGGTGGTGCTGTCGCCCCGGCCCGACTGGGTGGCCACGCTGCCCGGCGGCAAGTTGCCCGACCGCATCGACTTCAAGGCCTTCTGGCATGACCCGGCCGAGCGCATCCGCCGCTGGCGCGCGGCCGTGTCCGCCGCCCAGCAGCTGGCCGACGAGGCCGCCGACTGGCTGGCCAAGCCGACGCAGGATGCGTTGCCGCTGTAGAAACGCCGCCACGGGCGCCTTGATCCATGCGTTGCCATGGGTGGCCGCCGCTACAATCGTGGTTTTACGATCCACAAGAGCGAGAAGGGCACCCTGGTTATGACACCGCGAACTACCCCGGCCACCACCGTCGCCTGACCGGCCGCGCTGCCACGCCTGTTCGCTTCCTGCCCCCTCGAACAAACAAGCGCGGTCCCCCGCGCTTTTTTGTTGCCCGCTCGCTTTGCACTCCCGGAGATCCCGATGATCACGATCACCCTGCCCGATGGTTCCCAACGCCAGTTCCCCGAGCCTGTTACCGTGGCGGGCGTGGCCGCGTCCATCGGCACCGGCCTGGCCAAGGCCGCGCTGGGCGGCAAGGTGGATGGCAAGCTGGTCGACACCAGCTTCCTGATCGGGCAGGACGCCCAGCTGGCCATCGTCACCGACAAGGATGCCGACGGCCTGGAGATGATCCGCCACTCCACCGCCCACCTGCTGGCCTATGCGGTCAAGCAGCTGTTCCCCGACGCGCAGGTGACGATCGGCCCGGTGGTCGAGCACGGCTTCTATTACGACTTTGCCTACAAGCGCCCGTTCACGCCCGACGACCTGGCCGCCATCGAGAAGCGCATGGGCGAGCTGGCCAAGAAGGACGAGCCGGTGGTGCGCCGCGTGCTGCCGCGCGACGAGGCCGTGGCCCACTTCAAGGCCCAGGGCGAGCTGTACAAGGCCGAGATCATCGAAAGCATTCCGGCCGACCAGGATGTGTCGCTCTACCGCGAAGGCACGTTCGAAGACCTGTGCCGTGGCCCGCACGTGCCCAGCACCGGCAAGCTCAAGCACTTCAAGCTGATGAAGGTGGCCGGCGCCTACTGGCGCGGCGACCAGAAGAACGAGCAGCTGCAGCGCGTCTACGGCACGGCCTGGGCCAGCAAGGACGATCTGCAGAAGTACCTGACGATGCTGGAAGAGGCCGAGAAGCGCGACCACCGCAAGCTCGGCAAGGAACTCGACCTGTTCCACATGGACGAGCACAGCCCCGGCACGGTGTTCTGGCATCCCAAGGGCTGGGTGGTGTGGCAGCAGGTCGAGCAGTACATGCGCCAGGTCTACCGCGACAACGGCTACCAGGAGGTCAAGGGCCCGCAGATCCTCGACCGCGGCCTGTGGGAGAAGACCGGCCACTGGGACAAGTACCGCGACAACATGTTCGTCACCGAGAGCGAGAAGCGCGACTACGCCCTCAAGCCGATGAACTGCCCGGGCCACATCCTGATCTTCAAGCAGGGCATCAAGAGCTACCGCGATCTGCCGCTGCGCTACGGTGAATTCGGCCAGTGCCACCGCAACGAGCCCACTGGCGGCCTGCACGGCATCATGCGGGTGCGCGCCTTCACCCAGGACGACGGCCACATCTTCTGCACCGAAGACCAGGTGCAGGCCGAGGTGCAGGCCTTCACCACGCTGCTGCAGCAGGTCTACAAGGACTTCGGCTTCAGCGAGATCATCTACAAGCTGTCCACGCGGCCGGCGCAGCGCATCGGCACCGAGGAAAGCTGGGACCGCGCCGAAGCCGCGCTGGCGCAAGGCCTGCGCGCCTCGGGCTGCGATTTCGAGATCCTGCCGGGCGAGGGCGCCTTCTACGGGCCCAAGATCGAGTACACGCTGAAGGACGCACTGGGCCGGCCCTGGCAGTGCGGCACGATCCAGATCGACCCCAACCTGCCCGAGCGGCTGGATGCCGAGTTCGTGGGCGAGGACGGCAGCCGCCACCGGCCGCTGATGCTGCACCGCGCCATCGTCGGCAGCCTGGAGCGTTTCCTCGGCATCCTGATCGAGCAGCACGCCGGCGCACTGCCGGCCTGGCTGGCGCCGGTGCAGGTGGTGGTGGCCACCATCACCGACGCGCAGCATGATTACGTGGCCGAAGTGGTGAAATCGCTGCAAAAACAAGGAGTTAGAGTACAGGCCGATTTGCGCAATGAAAAAATCACGTATAAAATCCGTGAGCATTCATTGCAAAAGGTCCCGTACATCCTCGTCGCAGGCGACAAGGAGAAGGCAAGCGGGTCGGTTGCCGTGCGCGCCCGGGGCAATCTCGACCTTGGCGTGATGCCGCTGGGCGACTTCATCGCGAAGCTCACCGACGACATCGCCCGCAAGGCCTGAGCACGCTTCTTCGGCGCGCCGTTTCGTTTCTGCTGCCCGTTGGTGGGCGCCCATTGCTTGCCTTGGGGCGCCGCACCGCTGGGTCTGAAGGGGTTTGAACCATCGCTACTTTCATGGACCGCCGTACGCCCAATGTGGAGCGCAAGCATCGGCTGAACCGCGAGATCATGGCGCCCACCGTGCGCTTGAACGGGGTCGACAATGAGCCCCTGGGCATCGTCAGCATCATGGAAGCCCTGCGGCTGTCCGGTGAAGCCGATGTCGATCTGGTCGAGATCGCGCCCACGGCCGACCCCCCGGTCTGCCGGCTGATGGACTACGGCAAGTTCAAGTACCAGGAGCAGAAGAAGGCCGCCGAAGCCAAGAGCAAGCAGAAGATCATCGAGGTCAAGGAAGTCAAGTTCCGCCCCGGCACCGATGACGGCGACTACAACATCAAGATGCGCAATCTGCGGCGGTTCATCGCCGAGGACGGTGACAAGGGCAAGGTCACGCTGCGCTTCCGCGGCCGTGAAATCACCCACCAGGACATCGGCATGCGCATGCTGGAGCGCATCCGCGACGAGCTGGCCGATGTGGCGCTGGTCGAGCAGTTTCCCAAGCTGGAAGGCCGCCAGATGATCATGGTGCTGGCGCCGAAGAAGAAGCAGTAACCGTTTTTTGTGGCCGTGGCGGCAACGCCAGGGCCGGATGGATTCCCCGCCGGGGTTTGGTCACCGCGGCAACCTGGGGAACAGCCCATGCAGGCTGTCAAAGCGCCTCCGCTGCCGCGGGGCCGCCTGCACAGGCAACTTAGAAGGAGCAGTCATGCCCAAGATGAAGACCAAGAGCAGCGCGAAGAAGCGCTTCCGCGTGCGCCCGGGTGGCACCGTCAAGCGGGGACAGGCGTTCAAGCGCCACATCCTCACCAAGAAGTCGACGACCCGCAAGCGCCAGCTGCGTGGCACGGTGGCTGTGCATGAGACCAACATGGGTCACATGGCGCAGATGCTGCCGTTCGCCGGCCTGTAACCACTGACCGACACAAGGAGAACACATGCCTCGCGTCAAACGTGGTGTCACCGCCCGCGCCCGCCACAAGAAGATCCTGAAGCTCGCCAAGGGCTACCGCGGCCGCCGCAAGAACGTCTTCCGCATCGCCAAGCAGGCGGTGATGAAGGCGGGCCAATATGCCTACCGTGACCGCCGCACGCGCAAGCGCGTGTTCCGCGCGCTGTGGATTGCCCGGATCAACGCCGCCGCGCGTGGTCTGGGCATCACCTACAGCAAGTTCATGGCCGGCATGAAGAAGGCATCGATCGACATCGATCGCAAGATGCTGGCTGAACTGGCCGTCAACGACCCGGCTGCCTTTGGCAGCATCGTTGCCAAGGTGAAGGCCCAGCTCGCTTGAACCCGGCTGTCGCCACGCTGCCTTCGAGCGGCGTCGGCGGCGGCTCCAAGCATTCGAAGGTCGTCACCTGTGGGCGGCCTTTTTTGTTTCCGAATCTCCGATGAACGATCTCGACACCCTGGTGGCGGCCGCAGTGGCCGATTTCGCGGCGGCGCCCACGCCGGCCGAGCTGGAGAACGCCAAGTCCCGCTTCCTGGGCAAGGCCGGCCGCGTGACCGAACTGCTCAAGGGCCTCGCCAGCGCCACGCCCGAGGAGAAGAAGACCCGCGGTGCCGAGATCAACCAGACCAAGCAGCGCATCGAGGCCGCGCTGACGGCCCGCCGCCAGGCCCTGGCCGATGCCGAGCTGGCGGCGCAGCTGAAGGCCGAGGCGCTGGATGTGACGCTGCCCGGCCGCCAGCGCGGCACCGGCGGTCTGCACCCGGTCTCGCGCGCGCAGGAGCGCATCGAGGCCATCTTTGGCTCCATGGGCTTCGACGTGGCCGAAGGCCCCGAGATCGAGACCGACTGGATGAGCTTCACCGCCTTGAACAACCCGGAGAACCATCCGGCGCGGTCGATGCAGGACACCTTCTACGTCGACATGCAGGACGAGGGCGGCCGCTGGTACAACCTGCGCCCGCACACCAGCCCGATGCAGGTGCGCTATGCGCGCGCCCATGCGGCGAAGTACGCGGGGCAGAGCCCGATGCCCGAGATCCGCGTCATCGCGCCGGGCCGCACCTACCGCGTCGACAGCGACGCCACCCACTCGCCGATGTTCCACCAGTGCGAAGGCCTGTGGATGGGCGAGAACGTCAGCTTCAAGGACCTGAAGGTGGTGTTCACCGCCTTCTGCCGCCAGTTCTTCGAGAGCGATGACCTGCAGCTGCGCTTCCGGCCCAGCTTCTTCCCGTTCACCGAGCCCTCGGCCGAGATCGACATCGCCTTCGCCAGCGGCCCGCTGAAGGGCAAGTGGCTGGAAGTGGGCGGCTCGGGCCAGGTGCACCCGAACGTGGTGCGCAACTACGGGCTCGACCCCGAGCGCCACATCGGCTTTGCCTTCGGCATGGGCATGGACCGCCTGGCCATGCTGCGCTACGGCGTCAACGACTTGCGGCTGTTTTTCGAGAACGACCTGCGCTTCCTGCGCCAGTTCAACTGACTGCCTGTCACAGCCTGCCCGAAGTCCCACCGAGTTCCCCGCCATGCAATTCCCTGAATCCTGGTTGCGCAGCTTCTGCAACCCGTCCATCACCACCGCCGAGCTGGCCGACCTGCTGACCATGGCCGGCCTGGAGGTGGAAGACCTGCGCCCCGCAGCGCCGCCTTTCAGCCGTGTGGTGGTGGGCGAGATCGTCGAGGCCGAGCAGCATCCGAATGCCGACCGCCTGCGGGTGTGCCGCGTCGATGCCGGCCCGCACAGCCGGGATGGATTGCTGCAGATCGTCTGCGGCGCGCCCAACGCGCGTGTCGGCATCAAGGTGCCGCTGGCCCTGGTCGGCGCCGAGCTGCCGCCCACCGAGCCCGGCGCCGGCCCGTTCACCATCCAGCTGGGCAAGCTGCGCGGCGTGGAGAGCCAGGGCATGCTGTGCTCGGCGCGTGAGCTGAAGCTCAGCGACGACCATGGCGGCTTGCTGGAGCTGGACACCGCTGCGCCGGTGGGCGCCGACGTGCGTGGCCTGCTGCAGCTCGATGACACCCTGTTCACCCTGAAGCTCACGCCCAACCTGGGCCGTGCGCTCAGCGTCCACGGGATTGCCCGCGAGGTGGCCGCACTGACCGGCGCGCCGCTGCTGGCGCCCAGCTTCCCGCCGGTGGCAGCGCAGCTGCCCGATGTTCTGCCGGTGGCAGTGCAGGCACCGGACCTGTGCGGGCGCTTTTCCGGCCGCATCATCCGCAATGTCAACACCCAGGCCAGGACGCCGGCCTGGATGGTCGACCGCCTGGCGCGCTGCGGCCAGCGCTCGGTCACCGCGCTGGTCGACATCTCGAATTACGTGATGTTCGAGTACGGCCGGCCCACGCACATCTTCGATCTGGACAAGATCCACGGCGGCCTGCAGGTGCGCTGGGGCCGCCCCGGCGAGACACTGAAGCTGCTGAACGGCAACACCGTCGAACTGGACGCCCAGGTCGGCGTGATCGCCGATGACCAGGCGGTGGAATCGCTGGCCGGCATCATGGGTGGCGATGCCACCGCAGTGTCCGACGGCACCCGGCATGTCTATGTCGAAGCCGCCTTCTGGTGGCCCGAGGCCGTGGCCGGCCGTGGCCGCCGCTACAACTTCAGCACCGATGCCGGCCACCGCTTCGAGCGGGGCGTCGACCCGGCCGGCACGGTGGAGCACATCGAGCACATCACCCGCCTGATCCTCGACATCTGCGGCACGCCCGAGACCGCCTGCGGCCCCATCGACGACCAGCAGCCGGCCATGCCGCAGCATGCCCCGGTCACGCTGCGGGTGGCGCGGGCGGCCAAGGTGATCGGCATGCCGGTGACGCAGGCGCAATGCGCGGCGGTCTTCCAGCGCCTGGGCCTGGCCTTCACTGAGGGTGATGGCACGCTGACGGTGACGCCGCCGAGCTGGCGCTTCGACCTGGTGATCGAGGAAGACCTGATCGAGGAAGTGGCCCGGGTCATCGGCTACCAGAACCTGCCCACCACCGCGCCGCTGGCGCCGGTGACGCCGCGCATGCGCAGCGAAGCCAGCCGCGGCAGCTTTGCGGTGCGCCGTGCGGTGGCCGCGCTGGACTACCAGGAAACCATCAACTTCAGCTTCGTCGAGGCCCGGTGGGAGCAGGAGCTGCACGGCAACGCCGATCCGATCCGGGTGCTGAACCCGATCGCCGCGCCGCTGTCGGTGATGCGCAGCAGCCTGATCGGCAGCCTGGTGCAGGTGCTGCGCCACAACCTGGCGCGCAAGGCGCCGCGGGTGCGGGTGTTCGAGCTGGGCCGGGTGGCCTGGCGCGATGGGTCGGTGGCGTCGGGTGACTTGACGGTCGCCGGCATCTGCCAGCCGATGCGTCTGGCCGGTCTGGCCTACGGGCCGGCCGATGCCACCCAGTGGGGCAGCGCCGAGCGCGCCGTCGATTTCTTCGACATCAAGGGCGACGTCGAGGCCCTGTTGGCGCCACGCCGGCCGGTGTTCGAAGCTGCCGAGCATCCCGCCTTCCACCCGGGCCGCAGCGCCCGGGTGCTGGTCGATGGCGTGGCCATCGGGGTGCTGGGTGAACTGCACCCGCGCTGGCGCCAGGCCTACGAGCTGCCGCATGCGCCGATGCTGTTCGAGCTGGACCTGGCTGCGGTGCAGGTCCAGCCGGTGCCGGCGTTTGCGCCGATCGCCCGCCACCAGGCCGCACTGCGCGACCTGGCGCTGGTGGTGCCCGAGACGACGACGCACGACGCCCTGGTCGGCGCGCTGCGTGCCGACCCGTCCGGCCTGGTGCGCGCCGCCATGCTGTTCGACGTCTACAAACCCGCGCAGCCCACCGCCGACATGGCCGCCGGCGAGCGCAGCCTGGCCGTGCGCCTGGAACTGCTGGACGCCGAGGCCACGCTGACCGAAGACCGCATCGACGCCGCCGTGGCCGCCGCCGTGGCCCGCGCCGCGGCCCAGGGTGCCCGCCTGCGCGGCTGACCCCCCAATCCGATCCAAGGACCTCCATGCCCACCGATGACACCCCCGTCGACCGCGTGATCCTGCCGTCGCTGGAAACACCGACGCTGACCAAGGCCGAACTGTCCGAACTGCTGTTCGAGCGTCTGGGCCTGAACAAGCGCGAATCCAAGGACATGGTCGAAGCCTTTTTCGAGCTGGTGCACGGCAACCTGGTCAACGGCGAGGACGTGAAGCTCTCGGGCTTCGGCAACTTCAACATCCGCCGCAAGGCGCCGCGGCCCGGGCGCAACCCGCGCACCGGCGAGTCGATCCCGATCAAGGCGCGCAATGTCGTCACCTTCCACGCCAGCCACAAGCTCAAGGCTGTCGTGCAGGGCGACACCCCGCTGGACGAAGACTTCGAGTAGAGTCTGAGTTCCCCTCCCCACCTCATTGATTTGCATGGAGAAACTGCTGCCCGCCATTCCGGCCAAGCGTTACTTCACGATCGGTGAAGTGAGCGAGCTGTGCGGCGTCAAGCCGTACGTGCTGCGCTACTGGGAGCAGGAGTTCACCCAGCTCAAGCCGATGAAGCGGCGCGGCAACCGCCGCTACTACCAGCACCACGAGGTGCTGCTGATCCGCCGCATCCGCGACTTGCTGTACGACCAGGGCTTCACCATCAGTGGCGCCCGCAACCAGCTGGGTGACCTGCTGCTGCGCGGGCCCGGGCCGGAGCCGGAAGCGCTGCCCGACGACGATGCGCCGAACCTGGGCGCCGACCCGGACCCCGCCGATGCCGCCTCCGCGCCTGCCAGCCTGCCGGTGCCCGACGTGGTGGAGCTGGCCCCCGGCCAGCTGCGGGCCGAGCTTTTGTCGATCCGTGACCTGCTGGTGGCCTGAATGGCCCGCTTTTCGGGCTATACTGCGAGGCTCAGTCGGGGCGTAGCGCAGCCTGGTAGCGCACTTGCATGGGGTGCAAGGGGTCGCGAGTTCGAATCCCGCCGTCCCGACCACTGAGATTCCAAGGGTCAGTTCTCACAAGGAACTGACCCTTTCGGTTTTCTGGCCTGCCCACGCTGTTGATCCTGAACCTGTCCAAGGAGCCGTGATGTCGCATCCGCCGTTCGATCTCTATGCCTTCTGGCGCACCTCGGCCACCTTCCGGGTGCGGGTGGCGCTGCACATGAAGGGCATCGCCGCCACCGAGCACCAGGTCAACCTGGATGCCGGCGAGCAGCGCGGCGAGGCGTTCCTGAAGATCAATCCGCTGGCCGCCATCCCGGCGCTGGTGACGCCCGACCAGCCGCCGCTGACGCAGTCCATGGCGATCCTGGAGTTCCTGGAGGAACTGCAGCCGACGCCGCCGCTGCTGCCTGCCGATCTGTACGGCCGCGCCAGGGTGCGGTCGATCGCCGGCATGCTGGCGTCCGACACCCATCCGCTGGTGACGCCGCGCGTGCGGCGCTACCTGACGGGCAGCGCCGGCTTCGACGATGCCGCCTGGCGCGCCTGGCAGATGCAATGGTTCGGCACCGGCCTGGCAGCGGTCGAGCAGCGCCTGGCCAGCGAGGCCGGCACGGGCCGTTTCTGCCATGGCGAGGTGCCGGGCATGGCCGACATCTGCCTGGCCAGCATCATTGCGGTGATGCGGGTGTTCAAGATCCCGACCAGCGGCACGCCGACGGTGGACCGCATCGTGGCGGCCTGCGAAGAACTCGACGCCTTCCAGCGGGCCCAGCCCCAGCGTCAGGTCGGCGCGCCGACCTGAGCGGCCGTCGCCGGCCTCAGGCGTCGGGGTTGCCGATGGCGACGTGGCTGAAGCCGCCGTCGACGTAGACGATCTCGGCACTGATGCCGCCGGCCAGGTCGCTCAGCAGGAAGGCGGCGGTGTTGCCGACGTCGTCGATGGTGATGGTGCGGCGGATCGGCGTGGTGGCGGCGAATTCGGACAGCAGCTTGCCGAAATCCTTGATGCCCGAGGCGGCCAGCGTCTTGATCGGGCCGGCCGAGATGCCGTTGACCCGGATGCCCTTGGCGCCCAGGCTTTGCGCCAGGAAGCGCACGCCGGCTTCCAGGCTGGCCTTGGCCAGGCCCATGGTGTTGTAGTTGGGCACGTAGCGCATCGCGCCCAGGTAGCTCAGCGTCAGCAGCGCGCCGCCGGCGCGCAGCCGGGGCAGGGCGGCCTTGGCCATGGCCGGGAAGCTGTAGCTGGAGATGTCGTGGGCGATGCGGAAGTTCTCGCGGGTCATGCCGTCGAGAAAATCACCGGCGATGGCCTCACGCGGCGCGAAGGCGATGGCGTGCACGAAGCCGTCGAACTGGTCCCAGTGCTGGCCCAGGTCGGCAAAGAGCTTGTCGATCTGCGCATCGTCGGACACATCGCAGTCGAACACCAGCTTGGAGCCGAACTCGGCGGCAAATTCGGTGATGCGGTCCTTGAAGCGCTCACCCTGGTAGCTGAAGGCCAGTTCGGCGCCTTCCCGGTGGCAGGCGCGGGCGATGCCGTAGGCGATGGAGCGGTTGTTGAGCACGCCCGTGATCAGCAGACGCTTGCCGGCGAGGAAACCCATGGGTGCAGATCCTGTGGTTGTGGGCCCGGCCTGCGGGGCGGGCGGGCACCGAATCGAGCCTTGGATTCTCGCATGCCAGGGCTTGTTCAGACCTTCGGGTCTTGCCGGGAGGGCGCCCGCTGGCTATAATCCGCTTTTCGCTGAAGAGCAAAGTGGGCGGACTTTCCAGCCCATTTTTTTTGCTTGAAACGAAAACCACCGAGATTTTCAAGGGTGCCGCACGCAACGCGGCGCCCGGTCATGGCAGAACAACGGCAGGAACCGCACTGGGCACGATGAGTTGGAGCGAAGCGCTGGAGCGCACCGTCACCGGGTTGCGCTACGACCTCGTGGACGTCGAGCGATCGGCGGGGGGATTGCTGCGCGTGACCATCGACCGGCTGCCGGGGCAGGTCTACGCCACTGGGCCGGGTGAGTTCGTGCTGGTGGAAGACTGCGAGATCGTCACCCGCCAGTTGCAGTATGTGCTGGAAGTGGAGGCCGTGGACTATGCCCGCCTCGAGGTGTCGTCGCCGGGCCTGGACCGGCCGCTGAAGAAGCCGGCCGACTGGGCGCGCTTCGTCGGCGAAGAGGTCGAGGTGACGCTGCGCGAGGCGTTCCAGAACCGCAAGAAGTGGCGTGGCGTGTTGGCGGCAGGTGATGGCGACAACGCCTGGCGGCTGGTGCTGCCCGATGACAAGCCGCTGTCGCGCACCGCCGCCAAGAAGCGCGCCAAGGCGGCTGCCGCCGCGGCCGAGCCGGTGGTGGACGCGCAGCAGACGCTGGATTTCAATGTGGATGAAGTGCGTGAGGCCCGCCTGGTGCCGGTGGTCGACTTCAAGGGCCGGCGCGGCCTGCAGGACGACGAGGCCGGGGCGGACGGGCACGCAAGCCGTATGGCGGACAAGGTAGACGGAGGTCAGGACTGATGAACCGCGAAATGTTGATGCTGGTCGACGCGATCTCGCGCGAGAAGAGCGTGGACCGGGATGTGGTGTTCGGCGCGGTCGAGGCGGCGCTGGCACAGGCCACCAAGAAGCTGCATGGCGGCGAGGTCGACATGCGCGTGGCCGTCGACCGCGACACCGGCGATTACGAGACCTTCCGCCGCTGGCTGGTGGTGCCGGATGAAGCCGGCCTGCAGAACCCGGATGCCGAGGAAATGCTGTCCGACGCGCTCGACCGCATTGCCGAGATCGAGGTGGGCGATTACATCGAGGAGCCGGTGGCGTCGGTGCCGATCGGCCGCATCGGTGCCATGGCTGCCAAGCAGGTGATCCTGCAGAAGATCCGCGACGCCGAGCGCGAAACGCTGCTCAACGACTTCCTGTCGCGCGGCGACAAGATCTTCGTGGGCACCGTCAAGCGGCTGGACAAGGGCGACATCATCGTCGAGAGCGGCCGGGTGGAAGGGCGCCTGAAGCGCAGCGAGATGATCCCGAAGGAAAACCTGCGCACGGGCGACCGGGTGCGGGCCTTCATCGCCGGCATCGACACTGCCGCCCGCGGCCCGCAGATCATGCTGTCGCGTTCGGCGCCGGGCTTCATGATGGAGCTGTTCGCGCAGGAAGTGCCCGAGATGGAGCAGGGCCTGCTCGAGATCAAGAGCTGCGCCCGCGACAGCGGCAGCCGCGCCAAGATCGCCGTGGTCTCGCACGACAAGCGCGTCGACCCGATCGGCACCTGCGTGGGCGTGCGTGGTTCGCGCGTCAACGCGGTGACGAACGAGCTGGCGGGCGAGCGCGTGGACATCGTGCTCTGGTCGGAAGACCCGGCGCAGTTCGTCATCGGCGCGCTGGCGCCGGCCAATGTGCAGTCCATCGTCGTCGACGAAGAGAAGCACGCCATGGACGTGGTGGTTGACGAGGAGAACCTCGCCATCGCCATCGGCCGCGGCGGCCAGAATGTGCGGCTCGCATCCGAGCTGACCGGCTGGCGCATCAACATCATGACGGCCGAGGAATCGCAGGCCAAGCAGGCGGTCGAGAGTGATTCGATCCGCAAGCTGTTCGTCGAGAAGCTCGACGTCGATGAGGAAGTGGCCGACATCCTGATCGCCGAGGGTTTCTCCAGCCTGGAAGAAGTGGCCTACGTGCCGCTGCAGGAAATGCTGGAGATGGACGCCTTCGACGAGGACACCGTCCATGAGCTGCGCACCCGGGCCAAGGACGCGCTGCTGACGATGGAAATCGCCCGGGAAGAGAATGTCGAGGCGGTGTCGCAAGACCTGCGTGATCTGGACGGCCTGACGCCCGACCTGATCGCCAAGCTGGCCGACGGCGGCGTGAACAGCCGCGACGACCTGGCCGACCTGGCTGTCGATGAACTGGTCGAGATGACCGGCATCGACGACGAGGCGGCCAAGGCTCTGATCATGAAGGCGCGGGAGCACTGGTTCACGGCCTGACGGCCCATTCCGTCGCCGGCACCAGCCTCCACCCACGCCACCGCACCACCGCTCGCTAGATTCGCAAGATTCGCAAGGAAATTCACCCATGGCCGTGACGACCGTCGCCCAGTTCGCAGCCGAGCTCAACCGTCCTGCCGGGACGCTGCTCGAGCAGCTGCAGTCTGCCGGTGTCGCGAAGAAGTCGCCCGACGACGCGCTCACCGACTCCGACAAGGAGCGCCTGCTGGAGCACCTGCGCCGCGCGCACGGCACCGACAGCGGTGAGCGCAAGAAGATCTCGATCGTGCGCAAGAGCACCAGCGAGATCAAGCAGGCCGATGCCTCCGGCAAGGCCCGCACCATCCAGGTGGAAGTGCGCAAGAAGCGGGTGTTCGTCAAGCGCGACGATGCGCCGGCCGGCGCCGACGAAGCCAGCACCCAGCAGGCCGAGGAGGCCGAGCTGCAGCGCCGCGAGGACGAGGCCAACGCCCAGGCCGAGCTGCTGCGCCAGCAGGAGGAAGCCCTGGCCGAGCAGGCGCGCCAGCGCGCCGAGCGTGAGCGCCAGGAGCGTGAAGCTGCCGAAGCCGCCGCCAAGGCCGCGGCCGAGGCGCGCGCCGCGGCGGAAGCCGAGGCGGCGCGTGAAGCCGCGCAGGCCGCTGCCAAGGCGGCGGCGGCTGCGGCCATCGAGAAGGCATCCAGCCCGGCACCCGCGCCGGCAGCGGCACCCGCTTCAGCGCCAGCTCAGGCCAAGGCCGCCCCCGCGGCGCCGGCTGCTGCGCCTGCCGCGCCGGCCGCGGCCGAGCCGGCCAAGCCCGGGATCCGCATCGTCAAGGCGGTCGACGCCGAGGCCGCCGAGAAGGCCGCCCTGGACGCCGTGGCCCGCCGCCGCAAGGCCGCCGAGGCCGAGGCCGCGGCCATCCGCGAGATGATGAACAAGCCCAAGGGCGTTCAGACGGCCAAGAAGCCCGAGCCGCCTCCGCCGGCCCCGGGCAAGGAAGCCATCTCCGGCACCATCCACAAGCCCAAGGCGGCCCCGGGCGCCCCGGGCGCGACCACCACCACCGCGGCCAAGCCGGGCGACAAGAAATCGGTCAAGAGCGAGAAGCTGTCGTCCAGCTGGGCCGACGACGCCGCCAAGAAGCGCGCCGCCGCCGGCAAGGGCCGCAGCGATTCGGGCGCGTCCAACCGGCCGGGCTGGCGCGCACCGCGCGGCGGCCGCCGCGGCGAGCGGGATTCCGGTCCCAGCACTTTCCAGGCCCCCACCGAGATGGTGATCCAGGAAGTGCACGTGCCCGAGACCATCAGCGTGGCCGACCTGGCGCACAAGATGTCGGTGAAGGCGGCCGAGGTGATCAAGCAGCTGATGAAACTGGGCCAGATGGTCACCATCAACCAGCAGCTGGACCAGGAGACCGCGATGATCGTGGTCGAGGAGATGGGCCACAAGGCCTTCGCCGCCAAGCTGGACGATCCGGACGCCTTCCTCGAAGAAGAGCACAGCGCCACCGAGGGCGAGGACCTGCCGCGTGCGCCGGTGGTCACCATCATGGGCCACGTCGACCACGGCAAGACCTCGCTGCTGGACTACATCCGCACCACCCGCGTGGCCGCGGGCGAAGCCGGCGGCATCACCCAGCACATCGGTGCGTACCACGTGGAAACCCCGCGCGGCATGATCACCTTCCTGGACACCCCGGGTCACGCCGCCTTCACGGCGATGCGTGCCCGCGGCGCCACCGCCACCGATCTGGTGATCCTGGTGGTGGCGGCCGACGACGGCGTGATGCCGCAGACCAAGGAAGCCATCTCCCACGCCAAGGCCGCCAACGTGCCGATGGTGGTGGCGATGAACAAGATCGACAAGCCGGGCGCCAACCTGGAACGCCTGAAGGGCGAGCTGGTGTCCGAATCGGTGGTGCCGGAAGACTTCGGCGGCGATGTGCCGTTCGTGCCGGTGTCGGCCAAGACCGGCGAAGGCATCGACAACCTGCTGGAGCAGGTGCTGCTTCAGGCCGAGATCCTGGAACTGAAGGCACCGAAGGACGCACTGGCCAAGGGCCTGGTGATCGAAGCCAAGCTCGACAAGGGCCGCGGCCCGGTGGCCACGGTGCTGGTGCAGAGCGGCACGCTCAAGCGTGGCGATGTGGTGCTGGCCGGCAGCAGTTATGGCCGCGTGCGCGCCATGCTCGATGAAGACGGCAAGTCCTGCCAGGAAGCCGGCCCGTCGATCCCGGTCGAGATCCAGGGCCTGACCGAGGTGCCGCAGGCCGGCGACGAGTTCATGGTGCTGACCGACGAGCGCCGTGCCCGTGAAATCGCCACCTTCCGCCAGGGCAAGTACCGCGAAGTGACGCTGAACCGCCGCCAGGCCGCCAAGCTCGAGAACATCTTCGAGAACGTGGGCGAAGGCGCGGCGCAGACCCTGCCGCTGATCATCAAGGCCGACGTGCAGGGCTCGCAGGAAGCACTGGCGCAGTCGCTGCTCAAGCTCAGCACGCCCGAGGTCAAGGTGCAGATCGTGCATGCGGCCGTGGGCGGCATCAGCGAGAGCGACATCAACCTGGCCATCGCCAGCAAGGCAGTGATCATCGGCTTCAACGTGCGGGCCGATTCCAACGCCCGCAAGCTGGCCGAAGGCAACGGCATCGACCTGCGTTACTACAACATCATTTACGACGCGGTCGACGATGTGAAGGCGGCCATGACCGGCATGCTGGCACCGGAGCAGCGCGAAGAGGTCATCGGCTCGGCCGAGATCCGCACGGTGTTCGTCGCCAGCAAGATCGGCACGGTGGCCGGTTGCATGGTCACCTCGGGTGTGGTGCGGCGCAACGCCAAGTTCCGCCTGCTGCGCCAGAACGTGGTGATCTACACCGGCGACCTCGATTCGCTCAAGCGCATGAAGGACGATGTGCGCGAGGTGAACGAAGGCTTCGAGTGCGGCATCAAGCTGAAGAACTACAACGACATCGCCGAGGGCGACCAGCTGGAGTTCTTCGAGGTCAAGGAAGTCGCACGAACGCTGTAAGGCGGATTTGCCCTCACCTGCAAACCCCGCCCACTGCAAAGTCGGCGGGGTTTGTGCTGATGGACACCCCCAGGAACCCACCATGCGCCACAAACGTGCCATCCCCAACCGCAGTCTGCGGGTGAGCGACCAGATCCAGCGGGATCTGGCCGAGCTCATCCGCGACCTGAAGGACCCGCGCATCGGCATGGTCACCATCAACAGCGTGGAGGTGACGCCCGACTACGCCCATGCCAAGGTGTACTTCTCGCTGCTGCTGGGCGACACCGCCGAGTGCGAGGCCGGGCTCAACGAGGCCGCCGGCTTCCTGCGCAACGGCCTGTTCAAGCGCCTGCAGATCCACACCGTGCCGACGCTGCACTTCCAGTTCGACCGCACCACCGAGCGTGCGGCCGAGCTGAGCGCGCTGATCCGCACCGCCAACGCCACGCGCGCCAAGGACGACTGACACCGTGGCCCAGCCTGCGCGCCAGAAGATCAGCCGTCGCCCGGTGCACGGCGTGTTGTTGCTCGACAAGCCGCTGGGCTGGTCGAGCAACGACGCGCTGCAGAAGGCGAAATGGCTGCTGCGCGCCGAGAAGGCCGGCCACACCGGCACGCTCGATCCGCTGGCCACCGGCCTGCTGCCGCTGTGCTTTGGTGCGGCCACGAAGTTCAGCCAGATCAGCCTGGATGCCGACAAGGCCTACCGCGCCACGCTGCGCCTGGGCCAGCGCACCACCACCGGCGACCGCGAAGGCACGGTGACCGAGGAGCGGCCGGTGGCCGTCGATGCGGCCCAGCTGCAGGCCGCGGTGGCCCGCTTCACCGGCGCCATCGCCCAGCTGCCGCCGATGCATTCGGCACTGAAGAAGGACGGCAAGGCGCTGTATGAATACGCCCGCGCCGGCACCGTGGTGGAGCGCACGCCGCGCCAGGTGCAGATTCACGCCATCGACATCGTCGGCTGGCAGGATGCCGAGCTGGTGATCGACGTGCGTTGCAGCAAGGGCACCTACATCCGCACCCTGGCCGAGGACATCGGCGAGGCGCTGGGCTGCGGCGCCCACTTGAGCGCCCTGCGCCGCACCGCCAGCGGCCCGCTGACGCTGGCCGGCACGGTGACGCTGGCCGACCTGGAAGCCATGGACGAAGCCGCCCGCCTGGCCCTGCTGCAGCCGGTGGATGCCTTGCTGGCCGACTGGCCCCAGGTCGTGCTGGATGCCGACGAGGCCGGCCGCTTCCTCACCGGCCTGCGGCGGCGCCTGCTGCAGCCCGATGCCCCCGCGCTGCGTGTCTACGGGCCGCAGCCCCGCGCCTTCCTCGGAAGCGCCCACATCACGGCCGGGGAACTGATCCCCGACCGCCTGCTCAGCCCCGCCGAGGTGCAGTCGCTGTTGAGCCCCCTCCAACACCCTGCACCCGAGCCGCTGCAAGCAGCCGCCTGAATCTTCCAGAGAACCACCATGACCCTGCAAATCCGCAACATCGCCATCATTGCGCACGTCGACCACGGCAAGACCACGATGGTCGACCAGCTGCTGCGCCAGAGCGGCACCTTCGCCGAACACGAGAAGGTGGTCGACACCGTGATGGACAGCAATGCCATCGAGCGCGAGCGCGGCATCACCATCCTGGCCAAGAACTGCGCCGTCAGCTGGGAAGGCACCCACATCAACATCGTCGACACCCCCGGCCACGCCGACTTCGGTGGCGAGGTGGAGCGGGCGCTGTCGATGGTCGACGGCGTGCTGCTGCTGATCGACGCCCAGGAAGGCCCGATGCCGCAGACCCGCTTCGTCACCAAGAAGGCGCTGGCCCTGGGCCTGAAGCCGATCGTGGTGGTGAACAAGGTCGACAAGCCCGGCGCCAAGCCCGATGCGGTGATCAACGCCGCCTTCGATCTGTTCGACAAGCTCGGCGCCAACGACGAGCAGCTGGACTTCCCGGTGGTCTATGCCTCGGGCATCAACGGCTGGTCCAGCCTGGAAGAGGGTGCGCCCGGTGAGCAGTGGGGCCCCGACATGTCGGCCCTGTTCAACACCATCCTCAAGCATGTGCCGGCCCAGAAGGGCGACCCGGCCGCGCCGCTGCAGCTGCAGATCTCGGCGCTGGACTACTCCACCTTCGTCGGCCGCATCGGCGTGGGCCGCATCAGCAACGGCACCATCAAGCCCGGCATGAACGTGGCCGTGATGGAAGGCCCGGACGGCAAGACCATCAGCGGGCGCATCAACCAGGTGCTGACCTTCCAGGGCCTGGACCGCGTGCAGGTGACCGAAGCCGGCCCCGGCGAGATCGTGCTGATCAACGGCATCGAGGACATCGGCATCGGCGTGACGGTGACCGACCCGGCCAACCCGGCGCCGCTGCCGATGCTGAAGGTCGACGAGCCGACGCTGACGATGAACTTCTGCGTCAACACCAGCCCGCTGGCCGGCCGCGAAGGCAAGTACGTCACCAGCCGCCAGATCTGGGACCGGCTGCAGAAGGAACTGCAGAGCAACGTGGCGCTGCGGGTGTCGGAGACCGATGAAGACGGTATCTTCGAGGTGATGGGCCGCGGTGAACTGCACCTGACCATCCTGCTGGAGAACATGCGCCGCGAGGGCTACGAGCTGGCGGTGAGCAAGCCGCGCGTGGTGTTCCGCACCATCGACGGCGAGAAGCATGAACCCATCGAGCTGGTGACCGCCGACGTGGAGGAAACCCACCAGGGCGGCGTGATGCAGGCCCTGGGCGAGCGCAAGGGCGAGCTGGTGAACATGGAGCCGGACGGCCGCGGCCGCGTGCGCCTGGAGTACCGCATCCCGGCACGGGGCCTGATCGGCTTCACCAACGAGTTCCTGAACCTCACGCGTGGCTCGGGCCTGATCAGCAACATCTTCGACGGCTACGAGCCGCACAAGGGCGAGATCGCCGGCCGCAAGAACGGCGTGCTGATCAGCATGGACGCCGGCGAGATCTTCACCTATGCGCTGGGCAAGCTGGATGACCGCGGCCGCATGTTCGTCAAGGCCAATGATCCGGTCTACGAGGGCATGATCGTCGGCATCCACAACCGCGAGAACGACCTGGTGGTCAACGCCACCCGCACGAAGCAGCTGACCAACTTCCGCGTCAGCGGCAAGGAAGACGCGATCAAGATCACGCCGCCGATCGAGCTGACGCTGGAGTACGGCGTCGAGTTCATCGAGGACGACGAGCTGGTCGAGATCACGCCCAAGTCGGTGCGGGTGCGCAAGCGCCACCTGTCCGAGCACGAGCGCAAGCGGGCCTCGCGCGAAGCAGCATGACCCACGGCAGGGCCGTGTCGCTGATGCTCCTCGTCACCCTGATGTGGAGCACGGCGGGGGTGGTCACGCGGCACCTGGAAAGTGCGCAGAGCTGGGAGGTGACCTTCTGGCGCAGCGGCTTCAACGCCCTGGCGCTGGTGGTGGCGCTGCTGTGGCTGCGCGGGCCGCGGCTGTGGGCCGACATCCGCCACGGCGGTGCGGCGCTGTGGGTGTCGGGCCTGTGCTGGATGGTGATGTACACCAACTTCATGCTGGCCATCACCCTGACCACCGTGGCCACGGTGCTGATCACGATGTCGATCGCGCCGCTGCTGACCGCGCTGTTCGCCCGCGTCTTCCTGCGCCATGCGCTGCCGGTGCGCACCTGGGCGGCCATCGGCGTGGCCGGTGCGGGCATCGCCTGGATGTTCGGCCAGCAGGCCCTGGCGCCGGGCGCGTCGATGACAGGCGCCCTGGTGGCGCTGGGCGTGCCGATCGCCGGTGCCACCAACTGGGTGCTGCTGCAGCATCTTCACCAGCGGCATGCCGCCGACCCGTCGGTGAAAGCGCCCGACATGCTGCCCGCGGTGCTGATCGGCGCCACGCTGTCGGCGGCGGTCACGCTGCCGATGGCGCTGCCGTTCGCCGCCACCGGGCATGACCTGGCGCTGCTGGCCGGCCTGGGCGTGTTCCAGCTGGCCATCCCGTGCCTGCTGGCGGTGGCGCTCACCCGCGTGCTGCCGGCGCCCGAGATCTCGCTGCTGGCCCTGCTGGAGGTGGTGTTCGGCGTGCTGCTGGCCTGGGTGGGCGCGGGCGAGGCGCCAGGCGCCAATGCGCTGGCCGGCGGCGCGCTGGTGGTGGGGGCGCTGCTCTTCAACGAGTGGCTGGCGCTGCGCGAACGGCGCGGCAGCACCGCGCTGGGGCAACCGGCGTGACCAGCAGCCGCCTCGCGCTGTTCGCGCTGCTGGTGGCCGACCACGACGACGCCATCGATTTCTTCACCCGCGCGCTGCGCTTCCGGCTGGTGGAGGACACCGACCAGGGTGGCGGCAAGCGCTGGGTGGTGGTGGCGCCGCCGGGCGGGCAGGGCGGCGCGCTGCTGCTGGCACGGGCAGTCACTGAACGCCAGCGCGCCCAGGTGGGTGAGCAGTTCGGCGGCCGCGTCGGGCTGTTTCTCGAGACCGACGACTTCGCCGCCCAGCATGCCCACATGCTGGCCCACGGCGTGCGCTTTGCCGAGGCACCACGCCACGAGGCCTACGGCACGGTGGCGGTGTTCGAAGACCTCTGCGGCAACCGCTGGGACCTGATCCAGCGCCGGCTGGCGGGTTTACGCCACGCGGGCGGAATTGCCGCCCGTTGCCGGCACTCCTGCGGGGTTTGGCGCCCGGCGCGCTCGGGATACTGGGGCCATCCCAGCCCGCCGAGCCGCCCGCCATGCGCCGACCCGACACCAGCCCGCTGATCGCCGACCGTGCCGAATTCGTCGATGCCCTGGGCCAGCTGCTGCGCGGCCATGTGCTGGTGCGGGTGAGCGATGCCTCCTGGGGTTGCCAGCTCAACGGCGCGCCGCTGCGCTGGTCGTTCCACACGCTGCTGCATTTCGGTTTGATCGCCCGCTACGACAACCCGTCGGGCTTCCAGGGCGTCGACTATTACCGCATCACCGACAGCGGCCGCTGGTTCGCCCGCCAGGCGCTCGCGGTCTGGCACAGCATGCCGCTGTGGCAGCGCACGCTGGTGCGGCTGACCGGCTGAGCCAGCGCCCGCCGCCGGGTGAAACCCCGGGGCGCGGCCGCCCGGCCGCAGGGCTAGCATGGCCCGCACCATGAAGCAGCTCTCCGGCCTGGACGCCACCTTCCTCCACCTCGAGACGCCCGAGATGCCGATGCATGTCGGCGCCCTGCATGTCTTCGAGATCCCGCCCGGCCAGACCGGCAAGTTCGTCACCCGGCTGCGTGCCCACATCGCCAGCCGGCTGCCGGCCGCGCCGGTGCTGCGCCGCCGGCTGTGGTGGATGCCGCTGAACCTGGCCAACCCGGCCTGGGTGGATGCCGAGCCCGACCTGAAGCAGCACATCGTCGAGATCAAGCTGCCGCCGTCGGCGAAGCTGGGCGACGGTCAGGCGGCGCTGGAAGAGGCCGTCTCGCAGCTGCATCCGGTGCTGCTCGACCGCAAACGGCCGCTGTGGAAGATGCATGTGCTCGAAGGCCTGGCCAATGCGCCTGACGGCAGCCGCCGCGTCGGCCTGTACACCCAGTTCCACCATGCGGCGGTGGATGGCCAGGCGGCGGTGGCGCTGGCCCAGGTCATCCTCGATCTGCAGGCCGCCGGGCGGGATCTCGCGATCCGGCCGAGCAGCCGCAGCAAGGTGTTCCAGCTCGGCTGGCAGGAAATGCTGCGCGGCGCGATTGCCAACGAGGCGAGCCAGGTGGCGCAGATCGTCAAGCAGCTGCCCGGTACCGCCAAGGCGCTGGCCGGGGCGGCCGGCGCGGCGCTGCAGCGCACCCAGCTGCTGGCCGGTGACCAGGCCACGCCGTCGAACCTGACGCTGGCGCCGCGCACCGTGCTGAACCAGAGCGTCGGCCCGGGCCGCGCCTTCGCCGCCATCAGCCTGCCGCTGGACCGGCTGAAGGCCAGCGCCCGCACCCACGAGGCCACGCTCAACGACATCGTGCTGCTGCTGTGCAGCACCGCACTGCGGCGCTGGCTGGGTCAGCACGGCGGCGTGCCGCGCAAGAGCCTGGTGGCGGCGGTGCCGATCTCGCTGCGCGCCAAGGGCGACACCAGCTCGGACAACCAGGCCTCGATGAGCCTGGTCAGCCTGGGCACCCAGGTGGCCGACCTGCGCAAGCGCCTGGCCCACATCAAGCAGGCCACCAGCGCGATGAAGGCCACGGTGGGCGGCCTGAAGAGCGTGCTGCCGACCGACTTCCCGTCGATCGGCGTGCCCTGGCTGATGGAGGCGCTGACCGCGCTGTACGGCAAGGCGAAGGTGGCCGACCGCATCCCCCAGGTGGCCAACCTGGTGATCAGCAACGTGCCCGGGCCACCGGTGCCGCTGTTCATGGCGGGCGCGCGGATGACGGCCAACTTCCCCACCAGCATCGTGGTGCACGGCATGGCCCTGAACATCACGGTGCAGAGCTACGACCAGCAGATGGATTTCGGCCTGATGGCCGACGCCGCCGCCATGCCCGATGTGCGCACCCTGGCCGATGCGCTGCGCGTGGCCTTCGACGACCTGTGCCTGCTCGATGACGAGCTGAACGCCCCGCCCACGCTGGCCGACACCGGCCTGGCGGTGGCGGCCCAGGCCGGCAAGCGGGTGCAGGGCGGCCTCAGCAGCATGGGCGGCAAGGTGGGCAGCCTGGTCGGTGGGATGGTGGGCAGCGTGGTCAAGCGGGCGGTGCAGGGCGCCGTCAGTGGCGCGGTGAAGCCGGCTGCCAAGCCCGCGCCGGCTGCCCGCAAGGCCCTGGCCAAGGCCGCAGGAAAGCGCCCCCGTACCATCAAGGCATGAAACTCCAAGCGAACGGCCTGCAGATCGAGGTGGATGTGCAGGGCCCCGCCGGCGGCGAGCCGGTGCTGCTGATCATGGGCCTGGGCATGCAGCTGGTGGCCTGGCCGGAAGAACTGGTGGCCGAGCTGGTGGCGCGCGGCTTCCGCGTCATCCGCTTCGACAACCGCGACATCGGCCTCAGCCAGGGGCACGACCACCTGGGCATGCCGCGCATGGTGGGCGCGATGCTGCGCTACACCCTGCGCCTGCCGGTGCCCTCGCCCTACACCCTGCGCGACATGGCCGACGATGCCGCCGGCGTGCTGACCGCGCTGGGCATCCCCGCCGCGCATGTCTGCGGCGCGTCGATGGGCGGCATGATCGCCCAGCAGATGGCCCTGCGCCACCCGCAGCAGGTGAAGAGCCTGACGCTGATCATGACCACCAGCGGCGCCCGCCATCTGCCCCAGCCCAGCCTGCGGGTGCGCCAGGCGCTGCTGGCCCGGCCGCGCAGCACCGCGGTGGCCGATGTGGTGGCCCACATGGAAGGCCTGGTGCACACCATCGGCAGCCCCGGCTACCGGCCCGAGCCGGCCCGCCTGCGCGAGCGGCTGGAAGCCTCTGTGCGCCGCGCCTACCGGCCTGCCGGCACGGCGCGCCAGCTGCTGGCCATCGTGGCCGATGGCGACCGCACGCCGCTGCTGCGGCAGATCCGCCACCCGACCCGGGTGATCCATGGCGCCGACGACCCGCTGGTGCCACCGGCCGCCGGCCAGCACCTGGCCAGCCTGATCCCCGGCGCCACGCTGGACCTGGTGCCCGGCATGGGCCACGACCTGCCGCTGCCGCTGCTGCCGCGCATCGCCGACGGCATTGCCACCGCCGCCGGGCGCGCCTAGCCCTGGGGTCGGCGCCGGCCCCACCACTTCCGCAGCTCGCTCCCCCACAGCGTGCCGCTGGCCAAGGCCCCGCACAGCGCCCACTGCGCCGGCGCCATCGGCACCGTGCCGAAGGCCTGGTTCAGCCAGGGCAGGTGCACCACCGCCACCTGCAGCAGCACCCCCAGCGCCAGTGACGCCCACAGCCAGCGGTTGTGGCTGAAGCCGGCCTGCAGCGCGCTGGCCGTGGCGCTGCGGCAGGCCAGGGCGTTGAACAGCTGGCTCAGCACCAGGGTGGTGAAGGCGGCGGTGCGGGCCAGGTCGATGCTGCCGCTGCCGGCGATCAGCCCGCCGGGCAGGCAGGCGTCCAGCGCCAGCAGGGTCAGTGCGGCCATCAGCCCGCCACCGCGCAGCACCGCCCAGGCCAGCGGCGCATCCAGCAACCGGGCCTGGCGCGGGCGCGGCGGGCGCTGCATCACGGCCGGGTCCACCGGCTCCACGCCCAGGGCCAGGGCCGGGCCGCTGTCGGTGATCAGGTTGATCCACAGCACCTGCGTGGCCAGCAGCGGCAGCACCAGGGCGCCACCGGGTGCGCCCAGGCCCAGCAGGCCGGCCCCCAGCACGCCGCCCAGCACCACCAGCACCTCGCCCAGGTTCGACGACAGCAGGTAGTGCAGCGTCTTGCGCAGGTTGTCGAACACGCCGCGGCCCTCGCGCACCGCGTGCACCAGGGTGGCCAGGTTGTCGTCGGCCAGCACCATGCGCGCCGCCTGGCGGCTGACTTCGGTGCCGGCCAGGCCCATGGCCACGCCGATGTCGGCCGCGCGCAGGGCCGGCGCGTCGTTGACGCCATCGCCGGTCATCGCCACCACCGCGCCGCCGGCCTGCAGGGCCTGCACCAGGCGCAGCTTCTGCGCCGGCGCCACGCGGGCATAGACGCCGGTGCCGGCGCTGGCGGCGGCCAGCGCGGCATCGTCCATCGCGCCGATCTGCGGGCCGGTGAGGGCGGCCGCGCCCGGCGGCACCAGGCCCAGGTCGGTGGCGATGCGCAGCGCCGTGGCCGGGTGGTCGCCGGTGATCATCACCACCCGGATGCCGGCCTGCTGCGCCTGGGCGATGGCGGCGGCGGCCTCGGGCCGCGGCGGGTCCATCAGGCCCAGCAGGCCGCGCCAGGCCAGGCCCTGCTCCAGCGCGTCGGTGGGCGGGGCGGCGGCTTCGGCGGCCGTCAGGTCGCGCGTGGCCACCGCCAGGGTGCGCAGGGCCTGGCCCGACAGCGTGGCCGCCTCGGCCAGCAGCTGGTCGCGGATGGCGTCGTCCAGCGGCTGCAGCGCGGCGCCCACCCAGCGGTGGCTGCAGCGCGCCAGCACCACCGCCGGCGCACCCTTGCACACCAGCATGGCGGCATCGGCGCGCTGGTGGTCGTGCACCAGGGTGGCCATGCGCTGGCGCTCGGCGCTGAAGGCCAGCTCGCCGAAGCGGCTGTGGCGCTGCGCCGGCCAGCGGCGCGCGCCCAGCTTGGCATCGGCCACCACCAGGGCGGCCTCGGTGGGGTCGCCCTGGGCCAGCCAGGTGCCGGCGGCGCTGCGGTGCACGCTGGCATTGCAGGCCAGCACCGCGCAGCCCAGCAGGGCCGTCACCTCGTCGGTCAGCACGCCGGTGGGCAGCGGCTGGTCGTGCGCGTCGGGCAGCAGCACCTGGCCGCCGGGGCCATAGCCGGTGCCGCTGCAGCGGGCCGCGCCGCTGGCGGTGGCCAGGCGCAGCAGGGTCATCTCGCCGCGGGTCAGGGTGCCGGTCTTGTCGGTGGCGATGACCGAGGCGCAGCCCAGCGTCTCCACCGCCGCCAGCTGCCTGACCACCGCCCGGTGGCCGGCCATGCGCTGCACGCCCAGCGCCAGCAGCACGGTGACGATGGCGGCCAGCCCCTCGGGCACCGCCGCCACCGCCAGCGACACGCCCAGCAGCAGCAGCGGCAGCGCGTCGGCCAGACCGGCCGGTGGCGCCACCGCCGCCACGGCGGCCACCACCACCGCGGCCACCGCCAAGGCCGCCCAGCCCAGCCAGCGGCCCAGCCGCGCCACTTCCACCTGCAGCGGTGTGGGCGGCGGCGTGGTCTCGGCCAGCAGCCGGGCGATGGCGCCCATCGCGGTGCCCATGCCGGTGGCGGTGACCACCGCCAGGCCATGGCCCTGGACCACCGCCGTGCCCTGCCACACCATGTTGCTGCGGTCGGCCAGGGCCTGGGCGGCGGGCAGCGTGGCGCTGCGCTTGGCCACCACCGTGCTCTCGCCGGTGAGCGCAGCCTCCAGCAGGCCCAGGCTGCTGGCGCGCAGCAGGCGGGCATCGGCGGCCACGGCATCGCCTTCGGCCAGCACCAGCAGGTCGCCGCGCACCAGGCTGGCCGCCGGCACCCGCAGCAGCTGGCCACCGCGGCGCACGCTCGCCTGGGCCGCACTCAGCCGGGCCAGGGCAGTCACCGCCTGGTCGGCGCGCGCCTGCTGCCAGGCCCCGATGCCGGTGTTCAGCAGCAGCACGGCAGTGATCACCACGCTGTCGATCGGCGCCCCCGCCGCGCCTTGCAGCCACCACACGCCCAGCGACAGCGCCGCCGCACCGGCCAGCAGCAGCGACAGCGGCTCCGCCAGCGGCGCCAGCAGCCTGCGCCAGGGTGCGGGCGGCGCCGCCCGGTGGAGCTGGTTGGGGCCGTCGGCAGCCAAGCGGCGGGCCGCCTCGGTGGTGCCCAGGCCCTGGCTGGTGTCACAGCCCTGCCGGCGGGCGACATCGGCGGCCTCCTGCAGGCTGTGGTCGTCGGCGGGGAAGGTGGCGGGCTGGACGGGCACGCTGGGCTTGTAGCCCGGCCGCGGCGCCTGGTCTGTGCGGTGGGGGCGGTGTTCTCCAGCGCACAGACGGCCGCGCGGCGGGCCGGCAGCCTGTGCGCACCTCCACCTTTCTGCACCGAGACCCCGCCATGAAGACCGATGCGCAGCTGGCCCAGGACGTCACCGACGAGCTGGAGTGGGAGCCGGCCTTGCAGGCCGGGCCGATCCGGGTGCAGGCCCGCGCCGGCGTGGTCACCCTCAGCGGCGAGTTGCCGAATCCGGCCGAGCGCTGGATCGCCGAGCGCGCCGCCCGCCGCGTGGCCGGCGTGCAGCAGCTGGCGCTGGCGCTGACGGTGCGCCCGCCGGCCAGCGGCCCGCGTGCCGACAGCGACATCGCCCACGATGCCCGCAACGTGCTGGCCTGGCTGGTGGGGCCGCCGGTGCCCACGGTGCAGGTGGCGGTGTTGCGCGGCTGCATCACGCTGGGCGGCCAGGTGGCCTGGCCCTGGCAGAAGCCGGTGATCCTGGATGCGATGCGCCTGCTGCCCGGCGTGCAGGGCCTGACCGATGCGATGCGGGTGTTGCCCGGCCCGCCGCTGTCGGCACCGCCGCCGCCGGACAGCCGGCCGATCGAGGCGGCGCTGCGTCGCCGCATCGCCAGCGGCCCGCTGCGGGTGCTGGTGGAGGGCAGCGGCGTCACCCTCTGCGGCCAGATCCGCACGCCGGCCGAGCGGGCCCTGGCCCACCATGCGGCCTGGGGCACGCCCGGTGTGCGCGCGGTGCACGACCGCCTGCAGCTGATCGGCTGAGCCGCATGGCCCGCCTGCCTGCCGCGCCCGCGGCCGACGCGCAGGCCCCCGAGCACCACCACACCCAGCGCGTGGGCTGGCTGCGGGCGGCGGTGCTGGGCGCCAATGACGGCATCGTGTCCACCGCCAGCCTGGTGCTGGGCGTGGCCGCCGCCAACGCCGACAGCCACAGCGTGCTGCTGACCGGCGTGGCTGGCCTGGTGGCGGGCGCCATGTCGATGGCCGCCGGTGAATACGTGTCGGTGCATGCCCAGGCCGACACCGAGCAGGCCGACCTGGGCCGCGAGCGTGCCGAGCTGCAGCGCAGCCCTGCCAGCGAGCTGCAGGAACTGGCGGCGCTCTACCAGGCCCGCGGCCTGCAGCCGGCACTCGCGCTGCAGGTGGCCGGGCAGCTGACGGCCACCGATGCGCTGGCCGCCCATGCCCGTGACGAGCTGGGCATCAGCAGCACGCAGGCGGCGCAGCCGCTGCAGGCGGCCTGGGCCTCGGCGGCGGCCTTCTCGGTGGGCGCGGCGCTGCCGCTGCTGGTGACCTTGGCCGCGGGCAACCGCACCAGCCTGATGGTCTGGCTGGCCGCCACCGCGCTGCTGGCGCTGGCCGGGCTGGGTGCCCTGTCGGCCTGGGCCGGCGGCGCAGCGCTGTGGCCGGGCGTGTGGCGGGTCAGCTTCTGGGGTGCGCTGGCGATGGCGTTGACCACCGTGGTGGGCCGGCAGTTCGGCGCTGGTTGACCACGCCGCATGACGGCGCGGCGTGGCAGCATCGGGGCCGTCGCCACCACAGGCCGGCCGCGCCGGCGCCCGCCATGCCCCACCTGCTGCACACCGACGCCGAACTGCGCCAGCTTTATGCCCAGCCGATGGAGCGCGCCGTGCGCAAGGAGATTCCGGCGCTGGACGTGCATTGCCGGCGCTTCATCGCGTTGTCGCCGTTCCTGGTGCTGTCCACCGGCAGCGCCGACCACCAGCTCGATGCCTCGCCGCGCGGCGGCGCCCCCGGCTTCGTCCAGGTGCCCGATGACCACACCTTGCTGCTGCCCGACGCACCGGGCAACAACCGGCTGGACTCGCTGCAGAACATCCTGGCCACCGGGCAGGTGGGGCTGCTGTTCATGGTGCCCGGCGTTGACGAGACGCTGCGCGTCAACGGCCGCGCCGTGCTGTCCACCGACCCCGCCGACATCGCCGCCTGCGACGACGGCAGGCGCGCGCCCAAGCTGGTGCTGCGGGTGACCGTGCAGGCCGCCTACCTGCACTGTGCCAAGGCCTTCATGCGCAGCCGGCTGTGGGACCCGGCGGCCCGGGTCGAGCGCAGCGTGCTGCCCACCATCGGCCAGATGATCGCCGACCAGACCGGCCTGCAGGTGGCTCCCGAATCGCAGGAGCAGATGGTGCGCCGCTACGCGGCCGACTTGTAGCCGCAGGCAGGGCGCGGTCGCGGTGCGCTGGCGCACCGACACCGGCACGCTGGTCGCGCATCGTGGGGGCATTGCGCCGTGACGCCGGCGCGCCACCCAACGAGGACTGCCGTGCCGCCTGCCCTGATCGCCCGCCCCGCCTTCCATTCCGCGCCGCGGGCCGGCGTTGCCACGGCGCTGGTGGTGCTGGCGTTCGCCGCGTTGCTGGGCGCCTGCAGCAAGTCGGCACCCGAGCCGGTGGCCGCTGTGCAGCCGTCGACGGTCAGCGACGGCGAAGTCACCGCCGCGGTGCGCAGCCTGCTGGACGGCGATGCCCAGACCAAGGCCTTCGCGATCACCGTGTCCACCAGCGCCGGCGAGGTCAGCCTGAACGGCACCCTGGACACCCAGGTGCAGATCGACCATGCCCTGGCCCTCACCCGTGCCACCGCCGGCGTGCGCAGCGTCAAGGACGGGCTGGTGCTGAAGCCATCGTGACCCGCCGCTCGGCCCGGGCGCCACGCCCGCTGGTGCTGGCAACGGCTGCGGTGCTGGCGGTGGTGTCGCTGGTCCTGGTGGCCCGGCAGCGCCGCTCGCAGGCCGAGCAGCGGACGCTGGAGGCCGAGGTGGCGCTGCGCACCGGCGAACTGGTGGCCCTGACCCAGCACCTGCAGACCGCCCGCGAGGACGAGCGCGCCCGCCTGGCGCGCGACCTGCACGACGAGCTGGGCGCACTGCTCACCGCCGCCAAGCTGGACGCCGCCCGCATCCGCAGCCGCCTGGCCGGCCAGGCGCCGGAGGCGCTGGAGCGCCTGGCCCACCTGGTGGCCTCGCTCGACAGCGTGATCGCGCTCAAGCGCAGCATCAGCGAGAACCTGCATCCCTCATCGCTGCACCAACTGGGCCTGGTGCCGACGCTGGAGAACCTGGCGGCCGAGTTTTCGCAGGCCGCCGACATCCCGGTGCACTGCAGCCTGCAGCCGGTGCAGCTGCCGCCCACGGCCGAGCTGATGGTGTTCCGCCTGGTGCAGGAGTCGATCACCAACATCAGCAAGTACGCCCATGCCAGCCAGGTGTGGCTGGCCCTGCACCAGGCCGGCGGCCAGGTGCGGCTGGAGGTGCGCGACGACGGTGTGGGCTTCGACCCCGGCCTGCTGCCGCGCAGCGCCTGCGGCCTGGTGGGCATGCGCTACCGGGTGCAGGCCGAGCATGGCAGCCTGCACCTGGCCAGCGCGCCCGGGCGGGGCACGCGCATCGAGGTGCGTCTGCCGGCCGCGCAGCTATCTTGCTAGGGCCATGGCCGATTGGGCGGGCGCGGTGTCGGCGCCGTCCTACGCCTGCGCGGGCAGGCTGCCGCTACAGCGCGGACCCGGGTCCGCCCACACTGGAGGCACCGATGCAGCCACCGGCTGCCCACCCTGGAGACCCACCATGCTGCACTACGCCGTCGTCTTTCTCGTCATCGCCCTGATCGCCGCCGTCTTCGGCTTCGGTGGCATTGCCACCAGCGCGGTGGGCATCGCCAAGATCCTGTTCTTCGTGTTCGTGGTCCTGGCCGTGCTGAGCTTCCTGTTCGGCCTGGTGCGCCGGCCATGAACCAGCCCCTCGCTTCCATCCTCCACACCCTGAAAGGCAACACCATGACCGAACTGAACACGCCCGCGTCCGCCGCCAACATGATCGACCGCGCCACCCAGCGCAGCGACGCCGCCATCCAGGCCGGCACCGAAGCCGCCCACCAGGCGCTGGAGGGTCTGTCGCAGTCGGCCCGTCAACTGCAGGCCGATGCCGGCCACCTGAGCCAGCGCGGCCTGGACGCCCTGCGCGACGGCACCCGCGACCTGCGCATCAGCGCCCGCCGCGCCGGCGAGCGCACCGTGGGCTACATCCACGACGAGCCGGTCAAGTCGATGCTGTTCGCAGCGGCGGCCGGTGCCGCGGTGATGGCGCTGTTGAGCCTGGCCGGCCGCTCGCACCGCTGAGCGCGGCGCAGGACCGCTGACCTGCCTCAGGCCCGCAGCGCCTGGTCCGCCAGGTGCTTCATGCCCGCAGCGCCTGGTCCGCCAGGTGCTTCATGCCAGCAGCGCCTGGTAAGCCAGGTGCTGCCGGGCATAGCAGGGGCAGGCGGCCTGCTCCAGGCCGGCACGGTCGAGCACCGTGACCCGGCCGCGGTGGTAGGCGATCAGGCCGAGGCGCTGCAGTTCGCCTGCCGCGACTGTCACGCCCACCCGGCGCACGCCCAGCATGCAGGCCAGGAACTCATGCGTCACCTGGAACTGGCTGGCATGCGCCCGGTCGGCGCTCATCAGCAGCCAGCGCGCCAGGCGCGGGCCGATCAGGTGGAAGCGCAGGCAGGCGGCCGACGAGGCCATTTGCGCCATCACCACGTACACATAGCGGTGCAGCGTCTGCCGCAGGGCGGCGCTGCGCGCCAACTCGCGCACCAGCGCAGCCGCGGGCAGGCGCCAGGCCTGGCCGGCGCCCTGCACCAGGGCCTGCAGCGGCGACACCGCCACCCCCAGCACCAGCGCAGCGCCGAACAGGCCCTCCCGCCCGACCATGCCCACCTCCAGGCTGGGGTGGTCCTCGATGCGGGTGAGCAGGGAGATGAAGCCATCGACCGGGAAGTAGGCAAAGGGCAGCGGCACGCCGGCTTCGCAAAGCACATCGCCCAGGTGCAGCTGCACGCTCTCGCAGCGCCCCAGCAGGCGCTCGAGGTCGGCGGCCGGCAGCAGTTCAAGCAGGTGGTTCTGGTCAGGGGCCAAGGGGTGCTCCGCAGGTGGGCCGCCACGGGTGGGGCCCGTGGCATGCAAGCCGGACAGTCTGGGCAGCACGGTGGCGCCGGTCTGTGCCCTGTCGAACACAGGCGGCGCCCGGTCGCTCACATGGCCTGGCGCTCCGGCAGCAGCCGCTCGTATTCCTTCTTGACCACGGCATAGCACTCGCAGGTGCGCTCGGCCAGGCCGGGCCGGTCGAGCACGGTGATGTGGCCACGGGCATAGCGGATCAGGCCCAGCTTCTGCAGCTTCAGCGCCGCCTCGGTCACGCCCTCGCGGCGCACGCCCAGCATGTTGGCGATCAGCTCCTGCGTCATCACCAGCTCGTTGCCGGGCAGGCGGTCCAGGCTCAGCAGCAGCCAGCGGCACAGCTGCTGGTCCAGGCTGTGGTGGCGGTTGCACACCGCCGTCTGCGCCATCTGGGTGATCAGCGCCTGGGTGTAGCGCAGCAGCAGGTGCATCACCGGATGGGAGCGGTTGAACTCGTCCTTGATGGCGGCGGCGCGCAGGCGGAAGCCCTCGCCGGCGCTCTGCACCACGCCGCGGCTGGGGGTGGATTCACCGCCCATGAACAGCGAGATGCCGACCACGCCCTCATGCCCCACCACCGCGATCTCGGCCGAGGCGCCGTTTTCCATCACGTACAGCAGCGACACGATGGCGGTGGTGGGAAACACCACATGGCTAAGTGACCGGCCGGACTCATAGACCACCTGGCCCAGCGGCATGGTCACCCGCTCCAGCTGCGGCAGCCAGCGCTCCCATTCGGTGGGGGGCAGGGCGGCCAGCAGCTGGTTGTCCTTCGGTTCGGTCTTGGGTGTCATGGGCGGGCCTCCGGTGGGGCGCTGCAGGGCAGCGCGGGGGCATGGCGCGGCGTGCTGGCGCGCATGCGGCGTTCACCGGTGCCAGCACCGGAGGGTGGCCGGATCATAGGCATGCGACGGTGCGCCGACTGTGCGGCACCGCACCGACCGACCCGGGCGCGGCGGTTAGCTTGGGCCACGGCCTGCGGGGCCGGCCCGGCCCGGGCCGGATGCGCCGGCCGACAGGATGCGCATGGGTCTGCTCTCGCTGGAACACAGTCCCACGGTCTACTGGGCCGACTTCGCCTGGCATGCCGCGCTGGCCCTGGGGCTGGCGGTGGCGGTGGGGGCCGGGATGCCTGCCACCCCGGTGGCCACCGGCCTGGGCCCCGCCCTGGCCCTGGCGGCCGCCGGTGCCGCGGCCTGGACCCTGGCGGAGTACCTGCTGCACCGTTTCGTGCTGCACGGCCTGCCACCGTTCAAGGCCTGGCATGTGCTGCACCACCAGCGGCCGCGGGCGCTGATCTGCGGTCCCACGCTGCTGAGCAGCACGCTGATCGGCGGGCTGGTGTTCGTGCCGGCCTGGTGGCTGCTGGGCGCGGCCCATGCCCAGGCGCTGACCCTGGGGCTGGTGCTGGGCTACCTGGCCTATGGCGTGGTGCACCACGGCGCCCACCACGGCGGTGGTGGCGCCTGGATGCGGGCGCGGCGCCGCTGGCATGCGCTGCACCACCATGCGCCCGCGCCCGGCGGCTATGGCGTCAGCACCGGCCTGTGGGACCACGTGTTCGCCACCGTACCGACACCCGGATGCCGCCGCCCTACAACCGGCACCTTGCCGGCGGCCGGGCCCTGAGCCCCGCCGCCTGCCCACCGAGCACCCGAAGGATCGCCATGCGCCACACCTCCACACCCCAGCGCCCGCCGCTGCACCGCCTGCTGCCGCTGGCCCTGCTGGGCGGCATGCTGGCCAGC
Organism: Pseudaquabacterium pictum; assembly: GCF_005403045.1. GTDB lineage: Bacteria > Pseudomonadota > Gammaproteobacteria > Burkholderiales > Burkholderiaceae_C > Pseudaquabacterium > Pseudaquabacterium pictum. The sequence continues at coordinate 89,442 of NZ_BJCL01000002.1, read as the reverse complement.
CCGGTCAGCGCGCAGGACCCTGGCGCCTACTACGTCGGCCTGGGCGTCGGCCAGACCCGCGGCGGGCTGGACGCACTGCGCATCGGCGACGGCGTGGTCGCGCCGGTGGCGGGCGGCTTCAGCAGCCAGACCGTCACCACCGACAACCGCGATGTCGGCTACAAGGTGTTCGGCGGCTACCAGATGACCCCCTGGCTGGGCATGGAACTGGGCTACTTCCACCTGGGCAAGCAGCGCTTCACCACCACCACGGTGCCGGCCGGCCAGCTCAACGGCCAGCTGCGCTCGCAGGGCGTGAACCTGGACCTGGTGGGCACGGTGCCGGTCAGCGGCAACCTGTCGGCCCTGCTGCGCGCCGGCGTGGCCTATGCCCGCACCCGTGACCAGTTCAGCGGCAGCGGCGCGGTGGTGGTGACCAACCCCACCCCCAGCGATCGCAGTGCCAACCTGAAGCTGGGCGTGGGCCTGCAGTACGCCTTCAGCCCGTCGGTGCTGCTGCGCGGCGAGGCCGAGCGCTACCGCAACAGCGACGCGGTGGGCGGGCATGGCCATGTCAACCTGTTCTCGGTCAGCCTGGTCTTCCCGTTCGGCGGTGCCCCGGCCACCATGCGCCGCACCGCGGCACCGATGCCGATGCCCATGCCGATGGCCGCTGCGCCCATGCCCCCGCCGGCGCCGATGCCCGCCGCCATGCCGGCGCCCGCGCCGGTGGTGGCGGTGGTGGTGCCGCCGCCGGCCGTGCCGCGGCGCATCAGCCTCAGCACCGAGTCGCTGTTCGGCTTCGACGCTGCGCAGGTGCAGCCGGCCGGCCAGACCGCGCTGGACAGCTTCAGCGCCGAGCTGGCGGGCGCCAGCTACAGCAGCATCCAGATCGAGGGCCACACCGACCGGCTGGGCAGCAGCGCCTACAACCAGGCCTTGTCGCTGCAGCGCGCCGAGGCGGTGAAGGCCTATCTGGTGACGCATGGCAAGCTCGATCCGGCCAAGCTGCAGGCGGTGGGCAAGGGCGAGACCATGCCGGTCACCGATGCCGCCACCTGCCCCGGCCAGCGCCAGAGCAGCGCGCTGATCGCCTGCCTGCAGCCCGACCGCCGCGTGGTGATCGACGTGGCCGGCAGCCGTTGACGCGGGGGCACGCCATGACCACCCCACCGCACAACGGCCTGCACTGGAGCACCGCCGCCTTCGGCGACAGCACCGACACCGCGCCCGGCGAGCTCTGCGCCCTGGACCAGCACCTGCAGCATTGCCAGGCCGGCCACCGCCGGCTGCGCGCCCTGGGCCGCGGCGCCGAGGGCCTGCACGGCTTCGTGGCGCCGCGCTTCATCACCACGCTGGCCCTGCTGGCCGCGGCCGCTGCGCTGGTGCTGGTGCTGTTCTAGGCCGATGGGGCCGGACACCCTGCGGCGGCTGTTGCCCGATGCGCCGCCCGCGCTGCGTGCGCTGCTGGCGCCGGCACGCGGCATGGTGCTGCCGCCGATCCGCTCGGAGATCTTCGGGCCCGAGCGGTTCGCCCAGCATGGCCGCAGCCTCGGCCTGGCGCACCAGGCGGTGCGCCCGCGCGCGCGTGAGGCCACCTTCTTCCCGCGGCTGCGCGGCAACATCGCGGTGCTGCGCAGCGCCCATGCCTACCTGGGGGCCCGCGAGGCCGGCGGCGACGACATCAGCCCGGCGGCCGAATGGCTGCTGGACAACTTCCACCTGATCGAAGCCCAGCTGCAGGCCATCCACGACGGCCTGCCGGGCAGCTACTTCCGCAGCCTGCCGGTGCTGCAGGACGAGCCGCTGGCCGGCCTGCCGCGGGTCTACGGCATCGCCTGGGCCTTCGTGGCCCACACCGACAGCGATGTCGACGACGACCTGCTGGTGCGCTTCCTGCGTGCCTACCAGGACAGCCGCGAACTGGGCCTGGCCGAGATGTGGGCCCTGCCCACCACGCTGCGGGTGGTGCTGGTGGAGAACCTGCGCCGCCTGGCCGAGCGCCTGGCCACCCACAAGGCCGCCCATGCGCTGGCCAACCTGGTGAGCGACCGCATCCACGGCCTGCGCCTGCCGGTGCTGGTGCAGCTGCGGGCGCTGCTGGCCGCGCGCGGGGTCGACGGCGTCTGGCTGGCCCAGCTGTCGCTGCGCCTGCAGGACCGCGTGGCCGGCTCCGGCATGCCGGTGGCGCCCGACTTGCTGGACTGGCTGCAGCAGGCCCTGCCCGAGCCGGCCGCCGCGCTGGCCCAGCAGAGCGCCGACCAGACCGCCGACAACCTGAGCGTGCGCAACGCGGTGACCTCGCTGCGCGCCATCGGCGATGCCGACTGGCCCGACATCGTCGGCCGCAGCAGCGTGCTGATGCAGCGCATGCTGGGCGCACCGCTGTTCGCCGCCGAAGACACCACCACCTGCGACCGCACCCTGCATGCCATCGAGCTGCTGGCCCGCCGCAGCGGCCTGGGCGAGCTGGCCGTGGCCGGTGCACTGCTGGGGCTGATGCAGGCCCCGGCGGGCGGCCATCCGCTGGCTGCCACGGCGGGCCACTGGCTGGCCGGTGACGGCCGCCCGGCGCTGCGCCAGGCCCTGGGCCTGCCGCCGGCGCCCTGGCGCGCGGCCTGGCAGCGCTGGGCACCGGCGCTGGCCCTGCCCGTCTACCTGGGCACGCTGGCAGGGCTGACGGCGGCGCTGCTGGCCTGGCTGCTGGCCGGCAGCGGGCTGGCCGTGCTGCCGGCGCTGCTGGCCGGGCTGCTGCTGCTGGGCCCGGCCGGCGAGGCGGTGGTGGCCCTGGTCAACCGGCTGATCAGCGAATCACGCCGGCCGGCCCACCTGCCGCGCCTGGCCCTGGCCGAGGGCATTCCGGCCGCGCACCGGGTGCTGGTGGTGGTGCCGGCCTTCCTGTCCAGCAGCGCCGGCGTGGCCGCGCTGCTGCACCGCCTGCGCCTGCACCACCTGGCCAACCCCGAGGACCAGGCCCAGTTCGCGTTGCTGGCCGACTGGCCCGATGCGCCCGCCGCCACGCTGCCGGGCGATGCCGCGCTGCTGGCCGATGCCCAGCGCCAGCTGGCGGCGCTGAATGCGCTGCACCCGCGGCCCGGTGCGCCGCGTTTCATCCTGCTGCTGCGGCCGCGCCGCTTCAGCCCCAGCGAGCAGTGCTGGATCGGCTGGGAGCGCAAGCGCGGCAAGCTGGCCGAGCTGGTGCACGCCCTGGCCACCGGCGACGCCGGCGCCTTTGCCGACCTGGGCCCGGCCGCACAGCTGGTGGCGGGCACGCCCTACATCGTGACGCTGGATGCCGACACCCAGCTGCCACCCGGCCGCCTGCGCGAGCTGGTGGCCGTGGCCGCCCATCCGCACAACCATCCGGTCATCGATCCGGTGCAGCGCCGGGTGGTGGGCGGTGCCGGCATCCTGCAGCCGCGGCTGGCCACGCCGCTGCCGGCCGCCGGCCAGGCCACCCGCTTCCACTGGCTGTTTGCCGGCCAGGGCGGGGTGGACCCGTACGGCGCCGCCAGCTCCGAGCTGTACCAGGACCTGTTCGGCGAGGGCAGCTTCAGCGGCAAGGGCCTGCTGCATGTGGCCGCACTGCAGGCGGTGCTGGCCGACCGCCTGCCTGAGGCCCTGGTGCTCAGCCACGACCTGCTGGAGGGCAGCCTGGCGCGCTGCGCCGTGCTCAGCGACATCACGCTGGTCGAGGATGCGCCCTTCCACCCCGACGTGGCCGCCTCGCGGGTGCACCGCTGGATGCGTGGCGACTGGCAGCTGCTGCCGCTGCTGTGGCCCGGCCGCCTGCCGCTGGCCGGCGTGCACCGCTGGAAGATGCTGGACAACCTGCGCCGCGCCCTGGTGGCGCCGCTGTCGCTGGGCCTGCTGCTGCTGTCGCTGGCTGGCCGTGGCCTGGCGCCGGCGGCGGCGCTGGCCCTGGTGCTGGCGGCCTTCGCCGCCGGCCCGCTGATGGGGGCGCTGGCCGGCCTGGCGCCCAGCCGTGACGACATCGCCAAACGCCACTTCTACCGCGCTGCGCTGGCCGACGTGCTGCGCGCCGCGCTGGGCGGCCTGTGGCACCTGGCGCTGCTGCTGCAGCAGGCGCTGGCGGCACTGGATGCCATCGGCCGCGCGCTGTGGCGCCAGGCCGTCAGCCACCGCCACCTGCTGCAGTGGACCACCGCCGCCGCCGCCGAGGCCGCCGCCGCGTCCGGCATGCGCCGCCTGCTGCGCCAGCACCGGACCACGCCGGTGGTGGCGCTGGGCCTGCTGGCCGCGCTGGCCGCCGATGCCTGGTGGGGCAGCGGCGCCGGCCGCGACCAGCTGCCGCTGGCCGCCGCGCTGTGCGGCCTGTGGGCCAGCGCGCCGCTGTGGACCTGGTGGGCCAGCCGGCCGCTGCCGGCCTGCGACGGCGCGCCGCTGGATGCCACCGCCCGCCGCCACCTGCTGGTCGTGGCACGCGACACCTGGCGCTACTTCGAGCGCTGCGTCACCGCCGCCGACCAGCACCTGCCGCCCGACAACCTGCAGACCACGCCGCACACCATGCTGGCGCACCGCACCTCACCCACCAACATCGGCCTGTACCTGCTCAGCGCGGCCTGTGCGCAACGCTTCGGCTGGATCGGCGCGGCCGAGTTCTGCACCCGGCTGGAGGCCACGCTGGCCACGGTCGACCGGCTGGAGCGCCACCGCGGCCACCTGCTGAACTGGTACGACACGCTGACCGGCGCCGCGCTGCTGCCGCGTTATGTGTCGACGGTGGACAGCGGCAACTTCAGCGGCCACCTGCTGGCCGTGGCCCAGGCCTGCACGGCGCTGGCGGCCGAGCCCGACGGCGCCGCCGAGGCCGCCCGCCTGCAGGCCCTGGCCGCACGCTGCGCCGCGCTGGCCTGGCAGGCCGACTTCGGCTTCCTGTACCACCCGCGCCGGCACCTGCTGCACATCGGCTACCGGGTGGCCGAGCAGCAGCTGGACGCCGGTTTCTACGACCTGCTGGCCAGCGAATCCCGGCTGACCAGCCTGCTGGCCATCGCCAAGGGCGACGTGCCGGTGCGCCACTGGTCGGCCCTGGGCCGGCCGTTCTTCCCGGTGGGCGCGGTGGCCGGGCTGCGCAGCTGGTCGGGCTCGATGTTCGAGTACCTGATGCCCAGCCTGGTGCTGGACGAGCCGCCCGGCAGCGTGCTCAGCAGCGCCTGCCTGGCGGCGGTGCGCGAGCAGATGGCCTATGTGGCCCGCCAGCACCTGCCCTGGGGCATCTCTGAATCGGCCTATGCCGGCTGCGACCACACCCTGGCCTACCAGTACGCGCCGCAGGGCGTGCCGGCCCTGGCGCTGCGCCGCACGCCGCCGGACGAGCTGGTGATCGCGCCCTATGCCAGCGTGCTGGCGGCCCAGGTGGCGCCGGCACTGGCCAGCGCCAACCTGGTGCGCCTGCAGGCCCTGGGCGCCCGGGGCTCGCTGGGCTTCATCGAGGCACTGGACTACACGCCGGCGCTGCAGGTGGCCGGCGGCGCCTGCATCCCGGTCAACACCTTCATGGCCCACCACCAGGGCATGAGCCTGGTGGCCCTGGCCAATGTGCTGCTGGACGGCGTGGTGCAGCGCTGGGGCATGGCCGATCCGCACCTGCAGGCGGTGTCGGCCCTGCTGCATGAACGCGCCCCGCGCGAGGTGCCGATGCGCCAGCCGCTGCCCGCCGGCCCGCGCACGCCGCCGTTGCTGGCCCGCGCGCCGGCCCTGCTGCGCCATGTGCTGCCCGGCCAGCAGGCGGTGGAACCCACCCAGCTGCTGAGCAATGGCCGCTTCCATGTCAGCCTGCGGGCCAACGGCGCCGGCACGCTGCGCCTGGGCGCCCTGGCCCTGGTGCGCGAGCGCGACGACGCCCTGCGCGACGACCAGGGCCACTTCCTGTACCTGCGGCGCACGCCCGGCGGCCCGCTGGTGTCGATCACCCAGCACCCCGCGCCCGATCCGGCTGCCCACTACCGCAGCGTGTTCCATGCCGACCGGGTGTGCTTCGACGCCGAATGGCCGGCGTTGCAGGCCCATGTGACCTGCTGGGTCAGCCCGGAAGACGATATCGGCTTCCGCCAGATCGAACTGCGCAATGCCAGCGATGCGGCGATCGAGATCGAGCTGGTCTCGGCCTGCGTGCCGGTGCTGGCCGATCCACGTGCCGACGAGGGCCACCCGGCCTTCGGCGGGCTGTTCGTGCAGGCCCAGTGGCAGCCGGCGCAGCAGGCCCTGGTGTTGCAGCGGCGGCCGCGCCTGGCCGACGAGGCGGCGCTGCACCTGGCCCACTTCATCACCGATGTGGAGCCCAGCGTCCAGGCGGTGCTGCTGGGCGTGCACGGCCAGGCCGACCGCGCCCGCTGGCTGGGCCGCAACCGCGCGCCCAGCCAGCCGCTGGCCGCGCTGCAGCCGCTGCCTGCCCAGGGCGCGCCACTGGTGCTGGACACCGGGCTGGACCCGGCCTGCGTGCTGGCCCTGCGCTGGCGCATTGCGCCACAGGCGGCGGCCCGCTTCACCCTGGCCACCGCAGCCAGCGCCGATGCCGGCAAGTTGCGCGCGCTGGTCGACACCTACCGGCAGGCCAGCCATGTGCAGCGGTCCTCCCTGATGTCGGCCACGCTGGCCGGCATCCGCCAGCGCAGCCAGCGGCTCAATGCCGACAACCTGGCCGCGGTGCAGGCACTGACCACCGCGCTGGTGCAGTGCCTGCACCGCAGCAGCGGCCCGGCCGGTGGTGCCGATGCGGCCTGCGACCGGCGCCTGCTGTGGCGCCTGGGCATCTCGGGCGAGCGGCCGGTGCTGCTGGTGTCGGCCGGCTCGGTGGCCGGCATGGGCCTGCTGCGCACCCTGGCGCAGGCGCTGCAGCTGTGGCAGTGGGGCGGCCTGGCGATGGACCTGGTGGTGGTCAATGCCGAGCCGGCGAGCTACCTGATGCCGCTGCAGCGCGAGATCGGCGCGCTGCGCGACCGCCATGCCGCCGAGGGCGCGGCCGGCACGGTGGGCTTCCACCTGCTGCGCGCCGATGCGCTGTCGGCCGACGAACTGTCCACGCTGCAGGTGCTGGCCCGGGTGCGCCTGTCGGCCGACGGCCGCAGCCTGCTTCACCATGTGCACGACTGGCTGGCCGGCCACGCCCAGTCGCGTGAGCAGCGCCAGGCCGGCTCGGCGGTGGCGCTGACGGCAGTGCACGGCCCGGGCGCGCCCAGCAACGGCCGCTTCAGCGACGACGGCAACAGCGTCAGCTTCAACGCCGGCCATGGTCAACGGCCACCCAGGCCCTGGGTCAACGTGCTGGCCAACCCCGGCTTCGGCAGCCTGGTCAGCGAGGCGGGCGGCGGCAACAGCTGGGCCCACAACAGCCGGCTGCACCAGATCACGCCCTGGCAGAACGACCCGGTGGCAGATCCGCCCGGCGAATGGCTGCTGCTGCAGGACCGCCGCAGCATGCAGACCTGGAGCGCCACGCCCTCGGCCTGGGGCGCGCCCGGTGTCGACTACCGCGTGGTGCATGCGCCGGGTTCCACCCGCATCAGCCACCAGCGCGGCGATCTGCACTGCGAGCTGCAGTGGTGCGTGGACCGGCACCAGCCGGTGCGCCAGCTCAGCGTGCGGCTGCACAACCTGGGGCCGCGGCCGCTGCGCCTGCGCCTGGTGGCGGTGGCCGAATGGCAGATGGGCGAGCGCCGCGCCGAGCGCCACACCCTGCACACCGCGCGGCACACCCAGCGCCTGCCGCAGGGCCGGCTGACGGCGCTGCTGGCCACCCAGCGCGAGGCCGCCGGCGGCCTGGGCCAGGCCACCGCCTGGCTGGCCGTGGCCGGCCCCGACGCCGCCAGCGCCCCCGACGACGACTGGACCTGCGACCGCCGCGAGCTGTTCGACGCCCGCGGCCAGCCGGTGCTGCCCGACCACCTGGGCCGCCAGCAGGGCGCCGGCCTGGACCCTTGCGCCGCGCTGTCGCAGGACGTGACCCTGGCCCCCGGCCAGCGCCTGGGCAAGGTGTTCCTGCTGGGCCATGCCGACAACCCGGCGGCGGCCCGCAGCCAGGCCGCGCTGGCGGCCAGCCAGCCGCCGTCACAGCGCCATGCCGAGGTGCAGGCCCATTGGGACCACCTGCTCGGCGCCACCACCGTGGCCACGCCCGATCCGCTGTTCGACGCCCTGGTCAACCGCTGGCTGCTCTACCAGGCGGTGAGCTGCCGGCTGTGGGCCAAGGCCGGCCACTACCAGGCCGGCGGCGCCACCGGCTTCCGCGACCAGCTGCAGGACACGCTGGCCCTGGCCTGGGCCGCGCCGCACCTGCTGCGTGCGCAGCTGCTGCTGTGCGCCTCGCGCCAGTTCACCGCCGGGGATGTGCAGCACTGGTGGCATGCACCCGGCGGCGCCGGTGTGCGCACCCATTTCAGCGACGACCTGCTGTGGCTGCCGCATGCGCTGCTGCACTACCTGCGCCACACCGGCGATGCCGCGGTGCTGGACGAGGTGGTGGGCTTCCTCGATGGCGAGCCGCTGCCGCCCGGCGCCGAAGACCGCTACGACACGCCCGCCACCAGTGCCGAGCGTGCGCCGCTGTACGAGCATGCCGCCCGCACGCTGGACCGCAGCCTGCGGGTGGGTGTGCACGGCCTGCCGCTGATGGGCGCCGGCGACTGGAACGACGGCATGAACCGGGTGGGCATCGGCGGCCTGGGCGAGAGCGTGTGGCTGGCCTGGTTCCTGGGCCCGCTGGTGGCCGGCATGGTGCCGCTGGCCCAGGCCCGTGGCGAGCATGCCCGCGCCCAGACCTGGGCCACGGCGGCGCTGGGCTGGCGCGCCGCGCTGGACGGCCCGGCCTGGGACGGCGACTGGTATGTGCGCGCCTTCTTCGACGACGGCTCGCCGCTGGGATCACACACCCAGGCCGAGGCCCGCATCGACCTGATCGCCCAGGCCTGGGCGGTGCTGTCGGGCACCGCGCCGGCCGGCCGCCAGCAGCAGGCCATGGCAGCGGTGCAGGCGCGGCTGGCCGATGGCCAGGCCGGCGTGTTGCGGCTCTTGCACCCGCCGCTGCAGTTGGCGGCGCCCAGCGCCGGCTACATCCAGGCCTACCCGCCCGGCGTGCGCGAGAACGGCGGCCAGTACAACCATGCGGCGGTGTGGGGCCTGATGGCCCAGGCCGAACTGCAGGCCCGTGGCCTGGCGCCGGCCAGCGACCGGCCCTACGACTGGTTCACCTGGATCAGCCCGGCCCACCGCAGCGCGCACCCGGTGCAAGGCCCGCTGTACGGCCTGGAGCCGTATGCGGTGGCCGGTGACGTGTATGCCCAGGCGCCTTATGCCGGCCGTGGTGGCTGGAGCTGGTACACCGGCGCCGCGGCCTGGCTGCACCGGGCGGCGGTGGAATCGATCTTCGGCCTGGACCTGCAGGCCGGCACGCTCAGCCTGCGGCCCAGCCTGCCGGCGCACTGGCCGCAGGCCAGCCTGGCGCTGGACCGCGACGGCCACCGCATGCAGTTCCTGCTGCGCCGGCCCGGCAGTGCCCAGCCGCTGCCGCCCCATGCGGTGGCATTGGCGGTGGGCGCCGTGCTGGACTGGACGGCCCTGCCGGCCGACAGCTGCTTCGTGCTGCAGCTGCCGGCCGCCTGAGCCGGCGGCCTGTGCAGGGTGCTCAGCGCGCCGGGATCAGCCCGCTGTCGTCCGACAGCAAGATCTCCACCCGGCGGTTCGCCTGCCGGCCACCGGCATCGGCATTGCCGGCCACCGGGAACTGCTCGCCGAAGCCCTGGGTGCGGATGCGCTCCGCGCCCACGCCGGCGCCCACCAGGGCGGCACGCACTGCCTCGGCACGGCGGCCCGACAGGGCCAGGTTGTGGTCGGCACCGCCGGTGCTGTCGGTGAAGCCTTCCACCACCGCGCGGCGCAGCGGGTAGGCCTGCAGAAAGGCCACCAGCTTGTCCATGCTGCGCAGGCCGCCGGGCTTGAGTTCGGCGCGGTCGGTGTCGAACAGCACATCGCCGATGGTCACCACCATGCCGCGGTCGGTCTGGCGGGCGTCCATCGCCTTCAGCTGCTCCGCCAGCATGGCGGCGCGGCGCTCGGCATCGCCGGCCTGCACCTGGGCAGCGCCGGCCTCGCGCTGGGCGGCCTGGGCATCACGCTGGGCCAGCTCGGCCTGGCGCTGGGCCATCTGGGCGTCGCGCTGCGAGGCTTGTGCATCCCGCTGCGAGGCCTGGGCACTGCGCTGGGCGCTGTCGGCCTCCTGGGTGCGGGCGGCCAGGCGCTGCTGGTCACGCTGGCCGGTGGCCTGCGCCACGGTGGCTTCGGCCTGGCGGCGCAGACCGGCCTGCTGCAGCAGCACGGTGCGCTGGCTGGCCAGGTAGGCCAGGTGGTCGACGCTGGCGCTGTCCTCGCCCTTGGCCAGGGCGCTCTCGGCGGCGTCCATCGCGGCATCGGCGTTCTGCCGTTCGGGGCCGGCCAGGCCCTGGTTCAGCGGGTCGGCACGGGCGGCGCGCAGCTGGCTGCGGGCGGCGTCCAGCTGGGCATTGGCCGGCGGCGCGCTGGCGCAGGCGGTGAGGGCGGCCAGGGCCAGCACGGCCAGCGGCAGCAGGAACGGGCGGGCGGGGTGGTGCAAGGGCGAGGTCATGGGCAGATCCTGGGTGTGTGGTCGGGCGAGGAGGTGGGCGGCGGGCATCACGGCTTCTTGCGCGCCAGCTCGTCGGTCAGGGCCTGGCCGGCGGACTGCACCTCCTGGGCGGCGCGGCGGGCCTTGGCGGTCTCGCCGCGGGATTCGGCCACCAGCGCATCCACCTGGGCCTGCTGGGCCAGGCGGCCGGCGGCCAGGTGGTCCTTGTCGGCCAGGGCCTGGTTGGCGCGCTGCAGCTTGTCGCGCGCCAGGGCCAGCTCGGGCTGCGGCTGGCCCTGGCCGGTGGCGGCATTGGCATGGGCCAGGGCCGCGGTGCTGACGGCCAGCTGGGCGGTGGGTGGTGGCACGCTGGCGCAGGCGCCCAGGGCCAGCAGCGCCAGGGCGGCGAGTGTGGGGCGAACAGTGCCGCGGGCAGGGTGGTGGTGCATCGTGGAGCCTTTCAGGGCAATGGAAGAAGCGGGGGCGGCGCAACCGTGGCCACCTTGGGGCCAGGGTGGGCCGGCGCGCCGGGCCGGTCGGTGCGGTGGCGCACCGGCGGGCACAACGGCTTGCCGTCCTACAGCAGGGCCGGCTGCCCGCCGATGGGCCCTGGCCACGCCGCTGCCTACAGTGACCAGCAGGGTCGCAGACCCGGTGCCTGGCAGCCGATGGACGCGGCCAGGCAACGGCCCGACCAGATCCCCACCACCCCCAGGAGCCCTCCATGCAACAACGCAACATCCTCGCCGCCGTCATCACGTCCATCGTCCTGCTCACCGCCACCGGCTGTGCCGTCACCCGCGGCCAGGAGAGCGTTGGCGCCTATGTCGACGACTCGGCCATCACCACCGCGGTGAAGGCCCGATTCGTCGAGAACCAGATGGTCGACGCCGCCGCCATCAGCGTGGAGACGATGAAGGGCACGGTGATGCTGTCCGGCTTCGCCAAGGGCCCGACCGAGCGCAGCACCGCCGAGGCGCTGGCCTGGAAGGTCAGCGGCGTGAAGGCCGTGAAGAACGAGATCGCCCTGCGCCCGTGACCGCCGGCGCCCGGGCGCCGCGCCGCTGAGCGGCGCGCCCCGCCGCCGCGTCCCCTGCAACGCCAGCGCCAGCCGCTGGCGTTGCCGTTTCCGGGGCCGGGATCTGGGGTCCGGGGCGCGGGCAGGCGCTGCGCTTCAGTCGGCCGTGGCCGCCAGGATGTCGGCCACGATGCGGTCGGTCTCGGCGATGTCGTCGCCACGCTCGTGGCTGCTGGCCAGGCGCACCACCACCAGCCGGCGCGACGGCACCACCACCACGAACTGGCCCATGAAGCCGCGGCCGAAGAAGGCATCGGCCGGTGCCGAGGGCAGGCCCCAGGGCACGCCCCACTCGGGCACGTTGCCGCTCTGGCGGTTGGTCCACCAGCCGGCGCCATAGCCGGTGGTCCGCGTGGGGGTGCTGGTGGGCGTGGTGCTCCAGGCCACCCAGCCGGGTGGCAGCAGACGCTGGCCGGCCACCACGCCGTCGTCCAGGAACAGCTGGCCGAAGCGCGCCCAGTCGCGGGCGCTGGCGGTGACATGCGCGGCGCCCATGCCGGTGCCGGTGCTGTCGATGTCCATGCGGGCGTGGCGCATGCCCAGCGGGCCGAACAGCGCGGTCTGCAGGAAGCCGCGCACCGCGGCGGCATCGCCGCCCACGGCATCGCGCACGGCGCGCGACAGCAGGCTGTAGTGGGTGTCGGCATAGGCCCAGCGGTGGCCTGGCGGCGCCGCCAGCGGCGCGGCGGCGGCCACCGCGGCCTTGTCCTGCACGGTGTACATGATCTGCGCGCTGGGGTCGAAGCCGCTGTTGTTCTGCCACAGGTCCAGCCCGCTGGTCTGGCGCAGCAGGTGTTCCAGCGTGATGGCGTGCCGCGGATCGGCCGGGTTCTGCCAGGCCGGCAGCACGCCCGGGCGCACCGGATCGAGCCGCCCCTGCTGCACCAGGATGCCGACCAGCGCGTTGGTGACCGACTTGCTCAGCGAGAAGCCCAGCATCGGCGTGTCTGGCCCGAACCCGGCGGCATAGCGCTCGCCGGCGATGCGGCCGTTGTGCAGCACCAGCACCGCACGGGTGCGGTGGGCATCGGCCGGCTCAGGCAGGGCGCGCGCCAGCGCTGCCTGCAGCCGCGGGCTGGTGGCGGGCACCGGCGTGCTGCCGTCGGGGTCGGGCGGCAGGTCGGGCGTGGGACGGTCTGGCGGGGACTCCGGAGGGGGCTGGCTGCCATCGCCGTCGGCCAGCACCTGGCAGCCGTCACGCGCGCTGAAGCGGGCCAGGCTGGTGAAGCCGCCGGCCAGCGTGACCTGCAGTGTCTGCGCCGCCGGATCGGCCTGCACCGCCAGGGCCCAGCCCACGGCGCGCATGGCCGGCATCGGCCGGATGCGGTCGTCCAGGGCGCGCTGCAGCGTGGTGCCGGTGATGTAGACCTCATCGCACAGCACATGGCTGGCAAAGCCGGTGGCGGTGCGGGCGGCCTGGTCGATGCGAAAGCTGCCGCAGCCGGTGGTGGCGCCGGCCACGGTGGCCAGGGCCAGCCATCGGGCCAGGTGCCGCAGTTGGTGGGGGGGTGGGGTGGGCATCGTCGGCTCCGGAGTGGGGATGCCGCCGATGCTGGCCACCGCCGTGTCCGCGGTCTGGCCGATTTGTCGCGTGCGCTGGCCGATTCCTCGCGAAATCAGGCCGAAACCTGGGTTTCCGGCGGGTCTGGTGGCGCCTGGCCCAGCCGCAGCGCGGCCCGGTAGGCGGTGGGCGTGGTGCGGAAGCGCTGCTTGAAGGCGCGGTTGAACGGCCCGATCGAGCCGTAGCCGCAGGCCAGGGCCACGGTCAGCACCGGCTGGTCGTCGGCGGCCAGCTGTTGTGCCGCATCGGCCAGCCGGTGGTGGTGCAGGAAGTCGTTGAAGTTGCGGAAGCCCAGGTGCTGATGGATCAGCGCACGCAGCGCGGCCTCGCCCAGGCCCAGGCGGCCGGCCAGGTCGGCCAGCGACAGGCCATCGGTGTGATGCACCTGCTCGGTGCGCAGCAGGGTGTCGAGCCGGGCCAGGGCCTGGGCGCTGCGGGCGGGCAGGGGTGGGGGCGGAGGCGGCTGGTTGGGCGCCGGACCGCTGTCGGGCGCGGCGGCGGGCGCGGCGTCGGCCAGCGGTGGCGGGGCGGTGGCCATGTCGGGGCCCAGCACATCCGCCAGCGAGCCACGCGCCACCACCAGCGACAGCCACAGCGCGATGGCGCCGATCACCGCCACATGCAGCGCCGGCAGCAGCGGGCCGACCGGCTGGCCGCGCAGCGCCAGTTCCACCACCAGGGCCAGGCCGGCGTAGCCGACGATGCCCACTGCCGCCCAGCGCCGCAGCGCCCGGCGGCTGGCCACCAGATCGTCGCGCCAGCCGCGCAGCGCTTCCCACAGCGCGGCGGCGCTGCAGGCCAGCATGGCCAGCCCATGGGCCCGGCCCAGGCCTGCCACCAGCCCATCCGGCGGGTGCTGCAGGAATGGCCCGTCACCGGCTGGAAAGTACGGCAGGTTGGCCGCCAGCCCCAGCGCCGTGGTGCCGGCGATCACCGCCGCCACCGGCACGCTGAAGCGGAAACCGTCGTCGAACAGCCCGCGCGTGGCCGCCCACAGCCAGGCGGCCGAGCCGACGCAGACCGTCAGCAGCCCATGCGCCAGCGGCCTTGGCAGGTGCAGCAGCAGCACCGGCTGCTGGCAGGCCAGGTAGCCGGCCACGCTGGCGACGAAACCGGCGAGAACCCGGCGCACCACCGGCCGCGGCCCAGGCAGCAACAGGTGCAGCAGGTGGTGCAGCAGCAGGCCGGCCACGGCGCCGCGCAGCACCAGGTCCCAGGTCGGCAGGGTGATGGTCGGCATCGGGGCGGTGCTCAGCCGCGGCGCCAGCGGGTGGCGGTGAGGGTGTCGGACACTGCGGTGGTCTTGTGGTCGGCGTAGCCGCGGTCACGCAACACGGTGCGGATGGCGGTGTCGCCCAGCGCCACGCCGCGGCCCTTGCGGTGCACCAGCCACAGGCCGGGGCAGGCCAGGCCGGCATGCACCTGCAGCGCGGCGTCCAGATCGGCCGGGCGGATCACCACGACCAGCATCTGCGTGGCGGCGGCGGGGTCGGTGGTGGTGGCGCCAGCCAGGGCCTGGGCCAGCGCGGCGTCGTCGGCCGCGCCGTGCAGCCACACCGGCGCACCGGGTGCCACGCCCAGCTTGGCGGCCAGGCTGGGCGGCGGTGTCTGGATCTTCAGCAGCCAGCGGCCGGCTTCGGCGGCGCCCAGCTGCAGGCGCACCGCTTCGCCATCGGCCTGGAACTGCAGCGCCTCCCCGGCCACCTGCAGGTGCTGCAGGGCCGCCAGCGCCCAGCGCCGCCGCAGGCTGCCGCGCAGGATCAGCGCCTGCGCTTCCAGCAGCGCCTTCACCGTCGCCGTCTCGGCACCCACCTGCGCCGCGCAGCTTGCTTCGCGTCCCATCGCCGTCCTCCCCGTGCCGGATCGCTCCGGTGGGGATTCTGGCCTGGGCGCGTGGCGGTCACTTCCGGGTGTAGACCTTGTCGAAGCTGCCGCCGTCGGCGAAGTGGGCCTTCTGCGCCTTGGCCCAGCCGCCGAACACCTCGTCGATGGTAAACAGGTTCACCTTGGGGTATTGCCTCGCGTACCTGGCGGCCACCGCCGGGTCGATCGGCCGGTAGTAGTTCTGGCCGGCCAGGTCCTGGCCCTCGGGGCTGTACAGGTACTCCAGGTAGGCCTGGGCCACGGCGCGCGTGCCCTTCTTGTCGACCACCTTGTCGACCACCGCCACCGGCGGTTCGGCCAGGATGGACAGGCTGGGCGCGACGATGTCGAACTTGTCCGGGCCGAGCTCCTTCTGCGCCAGCAGGGCCTCGTTCTCCCAGGCCAGCAGCACGTCGCCGATGCCGCGCTCGACGAAGGTGGTGGTGCTGCCGCGGGCGCCGGCATCGAGCACCGGCACGTTGGCCAGGATCTTGCCGACGAACGCCTGTGCCTTGGCCTCGGAGTTGCCGAACTTCTTCAGCGCATAACCCCAGGCGGCCAGGTAGTTCCAGCGGGCACCGCCGCTGGTCTTGGGGTTGGGCGTGATGACGCTGATGCCGGGCCTGGCCAGGTCGTCCCAGTCCTTGATGCCCTTGGGGTTGCCCTTGCGCACCAGGAACACGATGGTGCTGGTGTACGGGCTGCTGTTGTGCTTGAGCCGCTTCTGCCAGTCGGCCGGGATCAGCTGGGCCTTGGCGGCCAGCTCGTCGATGTCGTAGGCCAGGGCCAGGGTCACCACGTCGGCGTCCAGGCCGTCGATCACCGAGCGCGCCTGCTTGCCCGAGCCGCCGTGGCTCTGCTTGACGATGACGTTGTCGCCGGTCTTGGCCAGCCAGTGCTTGGCGAAGGCCTTGTTGAAGTCGGCGTAGAACTCGCGCGTGGGGTCGTAGGAGACATTCAGCAGGGTGATGTCCTTGGCCTGTGCGGCCAGGCTGGCGGCGGCCAGGCCCAGGGCGAGCAGGCTGCGGCGGAGGAGCGGAAGGTGCATGGTGCGGTGGCATTGCAGTGCAGGGATGGCCACCATGCTAGGCAGGCCGCCTGCCTGGCCCAACGACGCAATGCGCGCAAGCTCATGCAGCAACCGAGGAAGCCGGTGCGTTGCCGTCCGGGCGCTGCAGCACCCGGGCCAGGATCTCGGCCTCATGCTGGGCGAAGGCTGGCGAGCCCTGCACCCGCGGCCGCGGCAGGTCGATGGTGCGGTCCAGCGCCACGCCGCCGTCCTCGATCAGCAGCACCCGGTCGGCCACGGCCACGGCTTCGGCCACGTCATGGGTGACCAGCAGCGCGGTGAAGCCATGGCGCTGCCACAGCGCTGTGATCAGCCGGTGCATGTCGATGCGGGTCAGCGCGTCCAGCGCGCCCAGCGGCTCGTCCAGCAGCAGCAGGCGCGGCGCATGCACCAGGGCGCGGGCCAGGGCAACACGTTGCCGCTGCCCGCCCGACAGCACGGCCGGCCAGTCGTCGGCGCGGTCGGCCAGGCCCACTGCGGCCAGGGCGTCGCGGGCGCGGTCCAGCGCGTCGGTGCCGGTCAGGCCCAGGGCGGTGTTGTGCAGCACCGTCTTCCAGGGCAGCAGCCGCGCGTCCTGGAACATCATGCGGATGTCCTGGCGCAGCGCGGCCAACGGCTGGCCCCCCGCGGCCTGCAAGTGGCCGGCATCGGGTGGCTCCAGCTGGGCCAGCAGGCGCAGCAGCGTGCTCTTGCCGCAGCCGCTGCGGCCGACGATGGCAACGAACGTGCCCGGCGCGATGTCCAGGTCGATGCCGCGCAGCACCTGGCGCGCGCCGTAGTGCTTGCCGATGCCGCGCAGCTGCAGGTGCAGGCCGGTCATGCGGTGCGGCCCACGCCCTGGTGGGCGGGGTGCCAGCGCAGCCACCGGCGCTCCAGCGCCTTGGCGGCCAGATCGGCCAGCTTGCCCAGCGCGGCATACAGCAGGATGCCCACCAGCACCACGTCGGTCTGGAGGAATTCGCGCGCCGTCATCGTCAGGTAGCCGATGCCGGCTTCGGCCGAGATGGTCTCGGCCACGATCAGCAGCACCCACACCAGGCCCAGGCTGAAGCGCACGCCTACCAGGATGGACGGCAGCGCGCCGGGCAGGATCACCTGGCGGTACAGCTGCCAGCCCGACAGGCCGTAGCTGCGGGCCATCTCGATCAGGCCCTTGTCGACCGAGCGGATGCCGTGGAAGGTGTTCAGGTAGACCGGGAAGAACACGCCGAAGGCCACCAGGAACAGCTTGGCCGTCTCGTCGATGCCGAACCACAGGATGACCAGCGGGATCAGCGCCAGCGCCGGGATGTTGCGCACCATCTGCAGCGTGGAATCCAGCAGGGTCTCGGCCAGCCGCAGGCTGCCCGTCAGCAGGCCCAGCAGCAGCCCCAGGCCGCCGCCGATGGCAAAGCCGATGGCCGCACGCTGGCTGCTGACCGCCACATGGGCGGCCAGTTCACCGCTGGCCGCCAGGCGCCAGCAGGCCTGGGCCACCGACCAGGGCGCGGGCAGCACCTGGGTGGACAGCCAGCCTGCGGTGGAGGCGATCTGCCAGACGATCAGGATGCCGATCGGCACCAGCCAGGGGGTGATGCGGCGGCGCAGCGTGGCCAGGCTGTTGGAGGAGGTGGCAGGGGCGGACATGGAAGCAGGGAAGGTGCGGCCCGGTGCGCCGCGTTGCCGGACGCCGGGGAGCGGCAGTATTCCAGACCGAACAACGTGCCGGCCCATCCGCCGTTGGCGGCCTTAGACTTCGGATGAATCGCCGGGACAGCCAGGGTGCTGCGGGCGGTGCATCGCTGGGGGTGTTGGCAGGGCCGCAAGGCCGGTGCCGACTGAGAGAGTCCCTTTGAACCTGATTGAGGTAATCCTCGCGCAGGGAAGCATGCTCCAGGGTCGGCCGGTGTCCGCTTTCTCACGCCGGCCGGAAGGCCCCGGACGCTCGCCGACCTGCGATCTGCAAGGCCTGGACATGGCGTCTTCCGTTTTCCTTTCCTCCTGGCGCCGTCTGCGGCATGCCTGGGTTCCACTGTGGCTGCTGGCGGGCGCGGCGGCATCCGCGCAGCCGTTGCCGGCTACCGGCAGCACAGCGGCCAGCCCGCACATGCTGGCCGAGATCCAGGTCGTTCCGCGGCCGGTGGGCACCGCCGACGACCGCTACAAGCATGTGGACGCCGCCATCGCGGTCATCCAGGCATCGGGCCTGCGCTTCGAGGTGCATGCGCTGGGCACGGTGGTCGAGGGGCCGGCCGACAAGGTTTGGCTGCTGCTGCAGGCCGTGCACCAGGCCACGCTGGAGGCTGGCGCCGAGCGAACCCTGAGCATCATCAAGGTGTCCAGCGGTGCCCAGGCCGGTGGGCCCAGCGTGGCCGATCTGGTGCGCAAGTTCCGCCCCTGAGCTGGGCACTGCGCCCGGTTCAGATGGCAGCCGCCGGATCGTCCGCCACCGTCTGCGGGCCGCTGCTGATGAAGCGCGTCACCTGGCGCGGCTTCAGGTGGGCGCGGCTGCCGGGGGCCAGCTTCAGGCTGTCGCGCAGCTGCTGCCAGCGCTGGCGGCTCAGTTCCACGTCGACATAGCTGCCGTCCTCGCGCTTGAACTCCAGGCGCGTCACCGGGCCCAGGGTCAGCGCCTGCGACAGCTCGGCGGGCCAGGTGCCGTCAGCGGCTTCAGCCACCACGTCCAGTTCATGCGGGCGCACATAGTGCACATCGTCCACGGCGGCCGTGGCGCCGCCGGGCCCATGTCCCTGGTGGCCGGTGCGGCCGTGGAACAGGTTCACGTCGCCCAGGAACTGCAGCACGAAGGGCGTGGCCGGGTGGTCGTAGACGGCGTCCGGGCTGCCCACCTGCTCGATGCGGCCCTGGTTCATCACCACGATGCGGTCGGCGACTTCCATGGCCTCGTCCTGGTCGTGGGTGACGAAGACGCTGGTCACATGCATCTCGTCGTGCAGGCGGCGCAGCCAGCGGCGCAGCTCCTTGCGCACCTTGGCATCCAGCGCGCCGAAGGGCTCGTCCAGCAGCAGCACCTTGGGCTCGACCGCCAGCGCGCGGGCCAGGGCGATGCGCTGGCGCTGGCCACCGCTCAGCTGGTGCGGATAGCGGTCGGCGATCCAGTCCAGCTGCACCAGCTTCAGCAGCGCGGTCACCTTGCTCTTGATCTCACCTTCAGACGGCCGCGTGGCCTTGGGCCGCACCCGCAGGCCGAAGGCCACGTTCTCGAAGATGGTCATCTGCGGGAACAGCGCGTAGTGCTGGAAGACGAAGCCCACCTGCCGGTCGCGCACATCGGTGTGGGTGGCGTCCTGGCCGTGGAACAGCACGGTGCCGCTGTCGGGCACCTCCAGCCCGGCGATGATGCGCAGCAGGCTGGTCTTGCCCGAGCCCGACGGCCCCAGCAGCGCCACCAGCTCGCCATCGGGGATGTCGAGGTTCAGGTTGTCGCAGACGACGGTGGGGCCGAAGCGCTTGTTGAGGTTTCTGACTTCAATGGACATGGTTCACTCGCTCCGGTCGCCGGTGCTGCGCTTCTGCGCCTTCACCCGCTGCTCGACCACGTACTTCAGTCCCAGCGTCACCAGGGCCAGCAGCGCCAGCAGGCTGGCCACCGCAAACGCCGCGGCGAACTGGTACTCGTTGTAGAGGATCTCGATGTGCAGCGGCATGGTGTTGGTCTGGCCGCGGATGTGGCCCGAGACCACGCTGACCGCGCCGAACTCGCCCATCGCCCGCGCATTGCACAGGATCACGCCGTACAGCAGCGCCCACTTCACGTTGGGCAGGGTCACCCGCCAGAAGATCTGCCAGCCGTTGGCGCCCAGCACGCGGGCGGCCTCTTCCTGCTCGGTGCCCTGGGCCTGCATCAGCGGGATCAACTCGCGCGCCACGAACGGGAAGGTGATGAAGATGGTGGCCAGCACGATGCCCGGCACCGCGAAGATCACCTTCAGGTCATGGTCGCGCAGCCACTCGCCGAACCAGCCCTGCAGGCCGAACACCAGGGTGAAGATCAGGCCCGAGATCACCGGGCTCACCGAGAACGGCAGGTCAATCAGCGTCAGCAGCAGGCTCTTGCCCTTGAACTCGAACTTGGCAATCGCCCAGGCTGCGCCCACGCCGAAGACCAGGTTCAGCGGCACCGAGATGGCCGCGGCGATCAGCGTCAGCTTGATCGCCGAGACGGCGTCGGGCTCGATGACGGCTGCGAGGTAGACCTCCCAGCCCTTCTTCAGCGCCTCGACGAAGACGATGGCCAGCGGGATGAACAGGAAGAAGGTCAGGAAGGCCAGCGCCACGCCGATCAGCGTCCACTTCAGCCAGGTGGGCTCGGTGGTGGCGTTGCGCAGGCGCGGCGGGGCCAGCGGTTGGGGGTCGGTGTTCATGGTGTCAGCGGCCCTGGCGGCGGCGGGCCCAGCCCTGCAGCGCGTTGATGCCCAGCAGCAGGATGAAGGCGGCCACCAGCATCACCACGGCAATCGCGGTGGCACCCTGCACGTCGTACTGCTCGAGCTTGGTGATGATCAACAGCGGCGTGATCTCGCTGACCATCGGCATGTTGCCGGCGATGAAGATCACGCTGCCGTACTCGCCCAATGCGCGGGCGAAGGCCAGCGCAAAGCCGGTGAGCAGGGCCGGTGCCAGGATCGGGAAGATCACCAGCCGGAAGGTCTGCCAGCGGTTGGCGCCCAGGGTGGCGGCGGCTTCCTCGAATTCCTTGTGCAGGTCTTCCAGCACCGGCTGCACCGTGCGCACCACGAAGGGCAGGCCGATGAAGGTGAGCGCCACGAACACGCCCAGCGGCGTGAAGCTCACCTTGAACGGCAGGAACTGGCCGATCCAGCCGTTCTGCGCGTACAGCGCGGTCAGCGCGATGCCGGCCACCGCGGTGGGCAGGGCGAACGGCAGGTCGACCAGCGCGTCGATGAAGCGCTTGGCCGGAAAGTCGTAGCGCACCAGCACCCAGGCCACGATCAGGCCGAAGACCGCGTTGACCAATGCGCCGCCCAGGCTGGCGCCGAAGGTCAGCCGGTAGCTGGCCAGCACCCGCGGTGCGGTCACCGTCTCCCAGAAGGCCGGCCAGGTCATCGTGGCCGTCTTCAGGAAGGCCGCCGACAGCGGAATCAGCACGATGAAGCTCAGGTACAGCAGCGTGAAGCCCAGCGCCAGATCGAAACCGGGCAGCACGCTGTGGCGCTTGAGCAGCGCTTTGCGCAGCAGCATGGGGGGCTCAGCGGCGCTTGGCCTTGGCGATCACCTGGTCGTACAGCCCGCCGTCGTTGAAGTGGTCGGCCTGGGCCTTCTTCCAGCCGCCGAACACCTGGTCGACGGTGAAGGTCTGCACCTTGGGGAAGTCCTTCGCGAACTGGGCCATCACCTTGGCGTTGCGCACCCGCAGGTGGTGCTTGGCGGCCACGGCCTGGCCTTCCTCGCTCCACAGGAACTTCAGGTAGGCCTCGGCTTCCTTGCGCATGCCCCGCTTGTCGACCACCTTGTCGACGATCGACACCGGGTTTTCGGCCAGGATGGTGCGGCTGGGGTAGATGACCTCGAAGCCGCCACCGAACTCGCGCTGGATCAGCGGCACCTCGCTCTCGAAGGTGACCAGCGCATCACCCAGCCCCCGCTGCGCGAAGGTGGTGGTGGCCGCGCGGCCACCGCCGTCGAGCACCGGCACGTTGGCGAAGATGCGCTCCACCAGCGCCTGCGCTGCCGCCGGCTGCACGCCGGCCTGCACCGCAGCGCCCCAGGCCGCCAGGTAGGTGTAGCGGCCGTTGCCGGTGACCTTGGGGTTGGGAATGATCACGCCGACGCCGGGCTTGCCCAGGTCCGACCAGTCGCGGATGTTCTTCGGGTTGCCCTTGCGCACCAGGATCACGCTGATGCTGGTGGTGGGCGCGCTGTTGTCGGGCAGGCGCTTGGCCCAGTCCGCGGGGATCAGCTTGCCCTGGTCGGCCAGGATGTCGATGTCGTTGGCCTGGTTCATCGTGATCACGTCGGCCTCCAGGCCTTCGACCACGCTGCGGGCCTGGCGACTGCTGCCGCCGTGGCTCTGGTTCAGCGTCAGCGTCTCGCCGGTGGTCTTCTTCCAGTGCGCGGCGAAGACGGCGTTGTAGTCCTTGTAGAACTCGCGGCTGACGTCGTAGCTGACGTTCAGCAGGGTCTTGGTCTGGGCCTGGGTTGGCGCGGCGGCCAGCAGCAGCAGGGCAGAGGCCAGCAGGGCGCGACGGGGCAGGGAGGCAGCGGTCATCGGAGGGGGCAGTCAGGGCGAAGCGGCGGATTGTGGTCAGGCAGTGATCGCCACCCAACCGCGGAATCAGCGCATCGATATTCGGAAAACAGATAAACCGGCCGGTCGCCGCGCAGGCCCAGGCTATGCTGCGCGCCTTTTTCCTGACGAAGGGACCACAGATTGACGATGCAGCAGGATGAGATCCGGGGCGCCCGGCGACGCACGGTGCTGGGCGCCGGCCTGGCCGCCTGGGCCGGCGCGGGCGGTGCCCGGGCGGCTGACAACCTGGCCGGCGTGACCTTGCGCGTGGGCACCTACAAGGGCAACTGGCGCGCGCTGCTGGCCGCGGCGGGGCTGCCGCCGCCGCCCTACCAGGTGGCCTGGCGCGAGCTGAACAACGGCACCCTGCATGTCGAGGCCATCCAGGCCGATGCGCTGGACCTGGGCTTCGGCAGCGAGGTGCCGGCGCTGTTCGCCGCGCGCCAGCAGGCCCCTGTGCGCTTCATCGCCGTGGTGCGGGAGGACCTGAACAACCTGGTGACGGTGGCGCGCGGCGCCACGCCCATCCGCCGCGTGGCCGACCTGAAGGGCCGGCGGGTGGGCTATGCCCGCGGCACCATCGCGCACTACTTCCTCAGCCGCCAGCTGGCCGGGGCGGGCCTCCAGCTGTCGGACATCCAGAGCGCCCACCTCGCGCCGGCCGATGCGCTGCAGGCCTTTGCCCGCGGCGACATCGACGCCTGGGCGATCTGGGGCTACAACGGCCAGCTGGCCCGGCTGCAGCATGGCGGCCGGGTGGTGAAGACAGCCCATGGCTTTGCCTCGGGCAACTTCCCGGTCTTCGCCAACCCGAAGGCGCTGGCCGATCCGGCACGCGAGGCGGCGATCGGCGACTTCCTGCTGCGCTTGCGCCGCGCCTACCTGTGGGCCAACAGCCACTACCTGGATTTCGCGCGCGCCCAGAACGCCGAGACCCGGGTGGCCGTGGGCGACCTGATCGAGCTGTGGAACCAGCGCAGCACCGACTATGCGGTGCTGCCGCCCAGCCCGCAGACGGTGGCCGCCCACCAGCAGGTGGCCGATGTGTTCCTGCAGGCCGGCGTGCTGGACGCGCCGACGAAGGTGGCGCCGTTCTGGGACGCGCGCTACGCGCCGCTGCTGGCCCGCGGCGTGTGAGGCGCGGCCTCAGCCGCCGGTGACGATCTCGATCGGTGCGCCGTGGCAGCGCGTCAATGACAGGCTGGCCGACCCCGGCCCGCGCAGCGCGATGCCGACCACGCCGGCGCTGCGGCCGCCCAGCGCGCTGTGCAGCGCCTGTGCCGCCGGGCCATGGGCACCGGCGCCCGGTGCCACCAGCAGCAACGCCGTCGGGCCCAGTTGCAGCCGCGCCTGCTGCAGGCCCAGGCCGGTGAGCGGCAGGCGTTCGCCCGGCTGGCCCAGCAGGGCGCTGTAGCGGGCCAGGCTGGCTTCCATGTCGGTCACCGCCACCGTCACGCAGGCCACGCCGGTGGCGCCATTGGCATGCTGGCGTATGGCGCCTTCGGGCACGCGCAGGTGACGCGGGGTCACATCCCCGCAGAGGAACGGCAATTCGGCCGATGGCGGCAGGCCCATCTGCCAGACCAGGCGCTCGCCATCGGGCCGCAGCCGGCCGCCGTCATGCGGGCCGGTGTAGGCCAGGCCGCGGCCGGCGGCCTCGGCCACCACCGCGCCCACGCTGGACGGCAGCAGCGCAAAGTCGACGAAGCCGCTGTGGCCCCGCGCCGCGTGGCCGGCCCAGCGGTGGCCGGGGTGCGGCCGCAGGAAGGCGATCAGCTCCAGGTAGGCGCCGTCGTCAAACACCACCAGCGCGTTGTGGGTGCCGCCGTCGGCATGGGTGCCGCCGGGCTGCACGGTGAAGCCCTGCGCGCGGTAGTCGGCGATGGCGGTGTCCAGGTCGGGCACCAGGATGACGAGGTGGTCCAGTGGCAGGGCCATGGTGGTGTCTCCGGTCAGGGTGGACGGTCAGCGCCGGGTGGCGTCGGGGCCGAAGAAGCCATTGAGGCCGCTGCCTGCGGCGGCGCCGGCAAAGCCGTCGAAGCGGCCTTCGGCCAGCGCCTGGGCCGCGCGCTGGAAGCCGCCCCAGGCGCTGCGCGCCAGCGCGCCGCCCACGCTGATGCGGCGCACGCCCAGCGCGGCGATGTCGGCCACCGCCATCGGGCTGGGGCTGCCCACCAGCAGGTTGACCGGCTTGGGCGCCACCGCGGCCACCACGGCGCGGATGTGCTCGGGCTGCTGGATGCCGGGGGCGTACAGCACATCGGCCCCGGCAGCGGCATAGGCCTGCAGCCGGGTGATGGTGGTGTCGATGTCGGGTTGGCCGACCAGGAAGCATTCGGCCCGGCCGACAAGCAGCACCTCGCCGCCGGCGGCATCGATGGCCGCGCGCGCGGCGCGCAGGCGCTGCACCGCCACCTCCAGCGCAAACAGCGGTGCCGTGGCATCGCCGGTGGAATCCTCGATCGACAGGCCGGCCACGCCGGTGGCCACCGCCAGGCGCACGCTGTCGGCCACCGCCGTGGCATCGGCGCCGAAGCCGTTCTCGAAATCCGCGTTCACCGGCAGGTCGGTGGCGTCCACCAGGGTGTGCAGGTGGTTTAGCACCTGCTGGCGGCTGAGCCGGTTGTCGGCTGCGCCCAGCGACCAGGCCAGGCCCGAGCTGGTGCTGGCCAGCGCCTGGAAGCCCAGGCCCTGCAGCCAGCGGGCGCTGCCCACGTCCCAGGGGTTGGGCAGCACGAAGCAGCCGCTGGCGTGCAGCGCGCGGAAGTTCTGCCGCTTCGCGGCGATGCTGGGTCGGTCAGCGGTCATCGGTGCTCCTGCAGGGATGGGCGTGGCGGATTCTGCGCCGGTACGCGCCGCGGGCCCATCCGGGCGCGCGGCCAGGCGCATGCGGGCACGCGCCACCGGTTCGCGGGGGTGGCGCCGCCCCTGTGCACCTGTGCACGTTCGATGCAAGTCAGAATAAATGAACAAATTGATAATCAACGAATGGCAGCCGATCCCCACACTCCCCCACCCCAGCAGGTCGGCGCACCGGTCGATGGCGCGTTCCAGCATCCTCCGTCGGCGCTGTCGCTCTGGCTGCGCAGCGACTTTCCCTGGCTGTTCCGTCCCTGGCGGGCGGCGGTGGTCGGCCTGACGCTGGTGTTGCTGGTGCTGGGTGCCCAGCAGGCAGTGTCACGGCTGTCGCGTCCGCCACCGCAGCCCGTGCAGGCGGAGGTGCAGGCGCTTCGCGCCTTGGTCTCCCTGGTGGAGGAGTGCCGCGGCACCGAGTCCCTGCTGGTGCTGCTGCCGCGCGGCGCCGAACGCGATGCGGCGATCGACCGGCTGCACCAGCAGCAGGCGGGTGTGGGCGACTGGTTGCAACGCCATGACGGTTGGCTGGTCGCGGCGCATGGGCGCGCGTCGGTCGACCAGCTGGCTGCTGCTGCCGGCACCTGGCACGCGCTGCAACTGCGCATCGTCGCTGCGCCGCCTGGCGACGACCGGGGTGGCCAGACCAACGCGTCCCGCGTGCTGACCACCGGCCCGTCGGCCGACGCCTACGCCACGGTGGTGGCGTCGGTGGAGGGCATGCTGCGCCGCCACAGGCGCTGATCCGGCGGGGCCGGGCGGGCGGTGGACTGTCCGGCGTTCAACCCGGCAGCCGCTCGGCCACCGCATCGCCCCAGGGCGAGGCGATCTCGGTGCAGCCGGTGTTCCAGCCGCTGTGCCGCAGCACGCCGGCCGGGCAGGCGAAGGCATAGGGGTGCGGCTGGCGGCGCACCGGCGTCACGGTGAACTCGGCGGCCAGCGCGGCCTGCACGGCGGCGGGCAGCGCCTGGTCGGCCAGCAGCTGGCGCTGGTTGTTGCTGATGTCGAAACGCGGCTGGTGGAAGGCGCCTTCCAGGTCCATGCCGTGGTCGACCAGGAAGCTGGCCAGCTGCAGCACCGACCCCAGGATCTTGCGGCCGCCCGAGGCGCCCAGCGCAAAGCGCCGCCCATCGGCCGCCTCGCCCACCACCGGGCAGTAGTTGGCCAGGCAGCGCTTGCCCGGGGCCAGGGAATTGGGCTTGCCGGGCTCGGGGTCGAACCACAGGATGCCGTTGTTCAGCAACAGGCCGGTGCTGGGCGACACCACCCGCGAGCCGAAGATCGACAGCAGCGTCTGCGTGACCGCGGCCATGTTGCCGTGGCGGTCGACGATGCTGAAATGGGTGGTGCAGCCCGGTGCCCGCGGGCTGTCGTGGTCGCCCATGCCGCGCAGGCGGGCATCGAACGCGGCATGCAGGGCGCGGGCGGTGGCCAGGCTGCTGGCTGCGCCGGGGCCGCCGGGCGGTGGTGGCGGGCCTTCGTTCAACAAGGCCAGCGCGGCGGCCAGCGTGGGGCCGCCGGTCAGGCCGGGTGGGGCATGGATGCGGCCGCCGCGGTAGGCGATGGCCAGGGGCTCGGCCCATTCGGCGCGGTAGCCGGCCAGGTCGTCCAGCGACAGGCAACCGCCCTTGGCCTGCACATCCCGCACCAGGGCCTCGGCGATGCCGCCGCGGTAGAAGGCATCGGCGCCCTCGGCGGCCAGCTGCTGCAGCGTGCGCGCCATCGCCTTCTGGTCGAGGTGGCGCTGGGTGGTGGCCGTCCAGCCTTCGACGATGGCGAACAGGCCGTCGTCCAGGAACATGCGCGCGGCATCCGGGTCCAGCGACAGCGCCTTGGCGGTGGAGGCCGTGAGCAGGCCCGAGTACCAGTCGGCGATCATGCCCTGCTCGGCCAGCGCGGCGGCGGGCAGCACCAGGTCACGCCAGGGCAGGCGGCCGTGGCGGCCATGGGCCAGTGCCATGCCGGCCACCACGCCGGGCACGGCCACGGCGGTGGCGCCCTGCTGGTTGCGGTCGTTCACCACCCGGGGCCAGGGGAACAGGTCGGCGCTGCGGCCGTCCTGGGCCAGCGGGTAGTCGGCCGGGTTCAGCGCCAGCGGCGCACGCATGCCGTAGTCCACCACCTGGGCCTGGCCGGTGTCGGCGCGCCACAGCGTCATGCAGCCGCCGGCGGCCGGGCCGCTCATCCAGGGCTCGACCACGCCGATGGCGAACGACACCGCCACCGCGGCGTCCACCGCGTCACCGCCGGCTTCCAGCACGGCGGCGCCCACCTCGGCGGCGCGCCGGTGCTGGGCGGCCACCACGCCGCCGCGGGTGGCGATGACCTGCTTGCGCACGGTCTGGGTGTTGGAGAAGTTGTCCATGGTGCGCAGTGGGGTGGAAGAGGAGGGCTGGCCGTTGGCCGGATCGTCAACACATCTTAGCGACCAGTCGGTCGTCGCTCAGACCAGCCGGAAGGTCACCGACCCCAGCGGCCCGTAGTCGGCATGGAAGCTGTCGCCCGCCACCGCCGTGGTCGGCCGGGTGAACGAGCCGGCCAGCACCACGTCCCCAGCGTTCAGCTGCTCGCCGTGCGGGGCGATCTTGTTGGCCAGCCAGGCCACGCCGTTGGCCGGGTGGTTCAGCACCGCGGCGGCCAGGCCGGTCTCTTCCACCACGCCGTTCTTGTGCAGCAGCGCGCCCACCCAGCGCAGGTCCACCGCGTCGGGCTTGACCGGCCGGCCGCCCAGCACGATGCCGGCATTGGCGGCGAAATCGCTGATGGTGTCGAACACCTTGCGCGGCGCCTTGGTCTCGCGGTCGAACTGCTCGATGCGGGCGTCGATGATCTCGATGGCCGGCACCACGTAGTCGGTGGCGCGCAGCACGTCGAACAGCGTGGCCCGCGGGCCGTGCAGCGGCCGGCCCAGCACGAAGGCCAGTTCCACCTCGATGCGCGGCGCGATGAAGCGGTTGAACGGGATGTCGGTGCCGGCCTGGAAGAACATGTCGTCCATCAGCGGCGCGTAGTCGGGCTCGTCGATCTGGCTGGACAGCTGCATCGCCCGCGAGGTCAGGCCGATCTTGCGGCCCAGGATGCTGCGGCCGTCGGCCAGTTCCAGCGCCACCCAGGCGCGCTGGATGGCATAGCCGTCGTCGATGGTCATGCCCGGATGCCGGGCCGAGAAGTGGCGCAGCGCGGTGCGGGTCTTGCGCGCCTGGTACAGCTCGCGCGCCAGGGCCTGGATGGTGTCGATGGGCAGCATGTGGTTGCTCCGTTCAAAGCCGTGTGGCGACGCGGCTGAAGCCGTCAGCCGCCGAGGCCTGGGCGGCGGGGATGGCGCGGCCGTCCTGCGGCGTCACCGGGAACAGCGCGTTGATCTGCCCGGTGCCCGAGGCGCCGAAGTAGGGCGTCAGCACCTCCACCGGCGCGTCGTAGGCGCTCCAGCCCAGGGCGCCCAGCAGCATCGCGGTGTCGTGCATGAAGCCTTCACCGTGGCCCTTGGCCGCGTACTCGGGCAGCATGGCGCAGAAGTCGGCCCAGTCCTGCTGCCGACCCGATTGCCAGAGGCGCACCACGTCGCGGTCCAGCCGCTCCAGCAGCGGGCTCCACAGCTTGAAGGCGTATCCCGGCGCCAGGCCGTTTTGGGCGAAGCGGTGGCTCAGCGAGCCACTGGCCAGGAAAGCGACGGTGCCGTCGTAGTGCTGCTCCACCGCCTGGCGGAAGGCCCAGCCCAGCCGGGCCGAATCATTCAGGTAGTGCGCCATGCACAGCGCCGAGACGCTGACCGCCTTGAAGTGCTGGTCGGCATTCATGTAGCGCAGCGGCACCAGGGTGCCGTACTCGGGCGCCAGCGTGGTGGCGTCGTGCGCCAGGGTCTCCACGCCGTGGTCGCTGGCCACCCGGGCCAGCAGCCGGCCCAGCACCGGGTTGCCAGGGGATTCGTATGCCAGGTTGCTGATGAAGTGCGGCAGCTCGTTGCTGGTGTAGCTGCCCTTGAAGTGCGGCGCGCAGTTGACGTGGTAGCTGGCATTGACCAGCCAGTGGGTGTCGAACACCACCAGCGTGTCCACGCCCAGCGCCTTGCAGCGGCGGGCGATCTCGGCGTGGCCGTCGATCGCGTCCTGCCGGGTGCCGTGGCGCGGGCCGGGCAGCTCGCTCAGGTACATCGACGGCACATGGGTGATCTTGGCGGCCAGCGCCAGCGTGCCCATCGTCATGCCCCCCAGTGCGGGATGTGGTGGCTGCCCATCGACACCGCGATGTTCTTGGGCTCCAGGAACACCTCGTAACTCCAGGTGCCGCCTTCGCGGCCGGTGCCGCTGGCCTTGGTGCCGCCGAAGGGCTGGCGCAGGTCGCGCACGTTCTGGCTGTTGACGAAGCACATGCCGGCCTCGATGCCCGCGGCCACACGGTGGGCGCGGCCCAGGTTTTCGGTCCACACATAGCTGCTCAGGCCGTATGGGATGTCATTGGCGATGCGCACCGCGTCGGCCTCGTCGTCGAACGGGATCAGGCAGGCCACCGGGCCGAAGATCTCTTCCTGCGCGATGCGCATGCGGTTGTCGACATCGGCAAACACCGTGGGCCAGACGAAGTTTCCGCGCTGCAGATCACCCGCCAGCGCCGGCGCGTACGACGGCCGGTCCACGCCGCCGCACAGCAGCGTGGCGCCTTCCTTGGGGCCCAGGTCGATGTAGCTGCGCACCTTGGCCAGGTGGGCTTGGCTGATCATCGGGCCGACCAGGCTGGCCTCGTCCAGCGGGTCACCCACGGTGATGCGGCGGGCGCGTGCGGCGAACTTCTCGGCAAAGTCGGCATAGATGCTGCGTTGCACCAGGATGCGGCTGCCGGCGGTGCAGCGCTCGCCGTTGTTGCTGAAGACCATGAACACCGCGGCGTCCAGCGCGCGCGGCAGGTCGGCGTCGTCGAAGATGACGAACGGGCTCTTGCCGCCCAGCTCCATGCTGAACTTCTTCAGCCCGGCGGTCTGGATGATGCGGTTGCCGGTGGCGGTGCTGCCGGTGAAGCTGATGGCGCGCACATCGGGGTGGCCGCACAGCGGCTCGCCTGTGGCGCGGCCGGTGCCGTGCACGATGTTCAGCACGCCCGCCGGAATGCCGGCCTCCAGCGCCAGCTGGCCCAGGCGGTCGGCCGTCATCGGGCTCAGCTCGCTCATCTTCAGCACCGCGGTGTTGCCGAAGGCGAGGCACGGCGCCACCTTCCAGGTCGCCGTCATGAAGGGCACGTTCCAGGGGCTGATCAGCGCGCACACACCCACCGGGTGGAACAGGGTGTAGTTCAGGTGGGTGGGTGTGGGGTAGGTGTGGCCATCCACCCGGGTGCACATCTCGGCGAAGTAGTGGAAGTTGTCGGCCGCGCGCGGCACCAGCTGCTTGCCGGTCTGGCTGATGGTCTGGCCGGTGTCCTGCGTCTCGGTGCGGGCGATCTCGGGCACATGCCTGGTGATCAGGTCGCCCAGCTTGCGCATCAGCGCGGCGCGCTCGGTGGCCGGGCGGGCTGCCCAGGCGGGGAAGGCGGCCCTGGCGGCGGCGACGGCGGCGTTCACTTCGTCGGCGCCGCCGGCGGCCACCTCGGCCAGCACGGCCTGGGTGGCGGGGTTCACGGTCTCGAGGCTGTCGCGGCTGTCGACCGCGCGGCCGTTGATCAGGTGCTGGATGCGCATGGGAAGGGTCCTAACGTCCGAAGATGGCGTCGCCGACGATGTGGTTGACCAGCCGGCCGATGCCGTCGATCTCGCAGACCACTTCATCGCCTTCGCTGACATTGACCACGCCGTCGGGCGTGCCGGTGAGGATCACATCGCCCGGCTGCAGGCTCATGAAGCTGCTGAGGTACTCGATCAGCGCCGGGATGCGGTGGATCATCTGCGCGGTGCTGCCCTGCTGGGTGACGCGGCCGTTGACCAGCGTGCGCAGCTGCAGCGCATGCGGATCGGGCACCAGCTCGGCCGGCACGAACCACGGGCCCAGCGCGGTGCCGCCGTCGCGGTTCTTCACCCGCAGGTTGGGGCGGTACCAGTTCTCCAGGTGGTCGCGCACCGCGTAGTCGTTGCAGACGGTGTAGCCGGCCACATGGGCCATGGCATCGGAACCGCGCACGTTGCGCGCAGGCCGGCCGATCACCACCGCCAGTTCGCATTCATAGTGCATGAAGGCCACGCCGGCCGGCCGGCGGGTGGCGCCCTGGTGGCCGACCAGGCTGCCCGGGCCCTTCAGGAAGACCAGGGGCTCGTCCTGGGTGGTGACGGTCAGCTCCTTGGCCAGCTCCTTCACATGGTCGGCGTAGTTCAGGCCCAGGGCGATGATGCTGCCCACGTCGAACGGCGGCAGCCAGACCACGTCGGCCTCGGCCACGGTGCGGCCGTCGGCCAGGCGCAGGCGGGCGGTGCTGTCGCCGTCGACCGGCGTGGCGGTGTGGATGGCGCCGCTGTGGGCGACCCGTGCGGTCTTCATGCGGCCTCCGCCACCAGGGTGTTGTGCAAGCGGCCGACGCCGGGCATGTCGACCACCATGGCCTGGCCGGGCGCGGCCAGCGGTGCATCGGCCGGGATGCCCAGCAACAGCACGTCGCCGGGCTGCAGGGTCATGAAGTCGGTGACGTCGGCCAGCAGCTGGGCCACGCCGCGCACCCGGCCGCTGGTGTGGCCCTGCCACACCACCGCACCGTCCAGCGCCAGGGTGATGGCCAGCGCATCGGGGTCGGCCACCGCGCCGGCCGGCACCGCCGGGCCCAGCGGGCAGAACCCGTCGCGGGCCATCTGGCGCACAGCGGGGCGGTAGTGGCTGCTGATCGGCAGGCTCAGGTCGTTGGCCACCAGGTAGCCGGCGATCCAGTCCAATGCGCTCGCTGCGGGCACGCGGCAGGCGGTGCGGCCGATCACCAGGCCCAGACCGGGGCCGGTGCGCAGCGCATCGGCGCCAGCCGGCACGCCGATGGCATCCCCATCGCCGGCCAGGGTGTTGCGCGGCCGCACGGCCAACACCGGATGGGCCGGCGGCGCCTTGTAGGGCGGCTGGTGCACTGCATCGCCCAGGGCAGCCACCTGGCGCGGATCGTTCAGCAGCGCGGTGTAGACCACGCCGCTCAGGCGCCAGGGCGCGAAGTCCAGGCGCGGCAGCGTGGCCGGCAAGTTGGTGGAGACGGGCATGGATGGGTGGATCACTAGGATGTGAGCAATCTAGTCGCTAAGATGTGAGCATGTCAACCCGTCGCAGCCCCAAGGCCGCGGCCAGTGCCGCCGGGCCGGCCTTCCACCACCGCAACCTGCCGCTGCTGCTGCTGCAGGCGCGCGAAGGCGTGATGGCGCAGTTCCGCCCGATTCTCAACGCCCACGGCGTGACCGAGCAGCAGTGGCGCATCGTGCGCGCGCTGCTGGAGCAGGGCCCGCTGGAGCCGCGGCAGATCGGCCAGGTGTGCCGCCTCTCCAGCCCCAGCCTGGCCGGCGTGCTGGCCCGCATGGACGACCTGGGCCTGGTGCAGCGCGCCCGCATACCGCAGGACCAGCGCCGCGTGCTGGTGCAGCTGACCGCGCGCAGCCAGGCGCTGGCCGCCGCGATGGCGCCGCAGATCGAGGCGGCCTATGCCGCCATCGAGGCCCACATCGGCCGCGACTTCATCGACGGCTTCTATGCCGCGCTGGACGAGCTGATCGGCCTGCTGGGCAGCCTGCCGGCCGACGATGCCGACTGATTCCGCCCACGCCCACGCCCCCGGCGACGGCCTGCCCACCCCGGCCCGCCACTGGGCGATGGCCACGGTGCTGCTGGGCATCGGCCTGTCGGTGCTGGACGCGACCATGGTCACGCTGGCGCTGCCGGGCATCGTGCGCGATCTGCGCATCAGCGAATCCGACGGCGTCTGGCTGCTCAATGCCTACCAGCTGGCGGTGCTGGTGCTGCTGCTGCCGCTGGCCATGGTGGGCGACCTGTTCGGCTACCGGCGTGTCTACCTGGCCGGCGTGGCGCTGTTTGCGCTGGCCTCGCTGGCCAGCGTGCTGGCCACCAGTGCCACCCAGCTGGCCCTGGCGCGGGCGCTGCTGGGCGCCGGTGCGGCCGGGGTGTTCGCGGTCAATGCGGCGCTGGTGCGGCTGATCTACCCGGCGCGGCTGCTGGGCCGCGGCATCGCCATCAACTCGGCGGTGGTGGCGGTGGCCTCGGTGGCCGGGCCGGCGGTGGCGGCGGGCATCCTGTCACTGGCGTCCTGGCACTGGCTGTTTGCGCTGAACGTGCCGATCGCGCTGGGGCTGCTGCTGCTGGCCTGGCGCAGCCTGCCGCCCAACCGCAGCCCGGCACCGGTCGGCACCCGCATCCCCTGGCTGGACGGGCTGCTGAATGCGGCGATGTTTCTCTTGCTGTTCCTGGGCGTGCAGCGCCTGGTGCCGCACGGCCAGCTGCCGGCGGCGCCGACCTTGGCTGCGGGCCTGATCGCCGCAGGCGTGGTGGTGGGCGTGGTCTACGTGCGGCGGCAGCGGCGCCAGGCCGTGCCGCTGCTGCCGGTGGACCTGCTGGCCATCCCGGTGTTCCGGCTGTCGATGTGCACCTCGGTGGCGGCCTTCGGCGCGCAGACGCTGGCGGCGGTGGCGCTGCCCTTCCTGCTGCTGGACGGCCTGCAGCGCAGCGCCGGCCAGGTGGGCTGGCTGCTGGCCGCCTGGCCGGCCGGCACGGTGCTGTCGGCGCCGCTGGCCGGGCGCCTGATCGGCCGCGTGCCCAGCGGCCTGCTGGGCGGCATCGGCCTGGGCCTGCTGGCGCTGGGGCTGGCCGGGCTGGCGCTGCTGCCGGCGCATCCGTCGGGTCTGGCGCTGGCCGGGTGGCTGGGGGTCTGCGGCATCGGCTTCGGGCTGTTCCAGTCGCCCAACAACCACACCATCGTGACCTCGGCGCCGGCCCACCGTTCAGGCGGCGCGGCCGGCATGCTGGGCACGGCGCGGCTGACCGGCCAGTCGATCGGCGCGCTGGTGATCGGCCTGCTCTACGGCCTGCAGGCCGGCCACCCGGGCCAGGTGCCGGTGCTGGCGCTGGGGGTGGCGGCGGCACTGGCGGCGGTGGGGGGCGTCACCAGCCTGCTGCGGGTGCGGGTGCAGACGGCCCGGCCTTGACCGGTCTGCCCACCCGGCCTGCTGCCGGCGGGTGCCGGGGCCGTCAGCCCGCGGCCAGCTTGGCCGCGGCGACCTTCCGCAGCAGTTCGCCCAGCAGCACGCGCTCGCCAGGGCTCAGGCCGGCGAGCGCCTCGTTCTCCGCCGCGGCGATCGCAGCCGTGGCCTGCCGCAGGAGGTCGCCACCCTCGCGGGTGATGTGCAGGTGGTTGGCGCGGCGGTCGGTGGCACTGGGCCGGCGTGCCAGCAGGCCCTTGCCGCTCAGCCTGTCCAGCCACAGCGCCATGTTGGGTGTGGAGACGCCCAGCGTGCGCGCCAGCACCGCTGCCGTGCAGCCTGCATTCGCCTTGACGAAGGCCAGCACCGTGTATTCCACGCGGTGCAGGCCGGTGCTGGATCCGGCCGCCGTCTCGTAGGCCTGCTCCAGGACCAGCACGGCCCGCGTCATCTGGTAGCCCAGGACGTCGGCGAGATCACCTTCCTGCAGCGCCGAGGCATGTCGACTCATGTCTGCATTGTCGGCCAGCCCCAGGCGCCCCCGCACGCCAGCTGGGTGCCACCCGGGTTTACGCCAGATCAAATAGTTCCAGGCTGGTTATATCTTTGCCGCTTCCGCCAGTGAATAGGCGGAAAGTCAATTCCACACTGGAGGCAACATGAAGCATCTCACCTGGCAGCTCACGGCGGGTCTCGCGGCCGTGATGCTGGCCGCCTGCGGCGGCAGCGACGACGAGGCTGACCTGCCCAGGCTGAGCGCGGCCAAACCCGGCACGCTGTCGGCCTGCGCGGCCCTGGCCACCAGCTTCAACTTCGCCAACACCGTGGTCGACAGTGCGGCCGACGTCGCCGCCGGCACGTTGAGCGTGGCCGGCACGGCGGTGCCGGCGCACTGCCGGGTGACAGGCCGCATGTACCCGCGCACTGGCAGCGACAGTCAAAGCTATGCCATCGGCTTCGAGATGCGCCTGCCGCAGGCCTGGAACGGCCGCTACTACTACCAGGCCAACGGCGGCGCCGATGGCAACGTGGTCACGGCCACCGGCGCCGGCACGGGCGGCGGCGCGCTCACCAGCGCCCTGCTGCAGGGCTTTGCCGTGATCAGCTCCGACGCCGGCCACACCGCCGCGCAGACCGCCACCTTCGGCTTCGAGCCGCAAGCCCGGCTGGACTACGGCTACCAGGCCGCCCAGAAGCTCACGCCGATGGCCAAGGCGTTGATCACCGCCGGCTACGGCCGCGGCCCGGACCGGTCGTACTTCGGCGGCTGTTCCAACGGCGGGCGCCATGCCCTGGTGGCCACTGCCCGGCTGGCGCAGGAGTACGACGGCTTCCTCGCCGGTGCGCCCGGCTACAACCTGCCCAAGGCCGCGGTGGCGCAGATCTGGGGCGCCCAGCAGTACGCCCGGTTGGCCACGCCCGGGGCCACCACCCCGGCACCGTTCGGTGGCACCGTCCCCGATCTCGGCACCGGCTTCACCGCGGCCGAGCGCCGGCTGGTGGCCGACCGTGTGCTGGCCAAGTGCGACGCGCTCGACGGCGCCACCGACGGCATCGTGGCCGACACCGCGCGCTGCCAGACCAGCTTCAGCCTGGCCACCGATGTGCCCACCTGCAGCGGCGCGCGCGATGGCACCTGCCTCACCGCCGACCAGAAGAGCGTGGTCGCCAGCATCTTTGCCGGCGCCAAGACCAGCACCGGCGCGGCCATCTACAACAGCTTCCCGTTCGATCCGGGCATGGTGGGCAACGACTGGGCCGGCTGGGAGTTCGTGATCTCGCAGGCGCTCGATCCCCTGGCTGCAGGGGTCATCTTCGGCGTGCCGCCGGGCTTCATCGCCAACCCGCTCACCGTCTCGATCGACAGCCTGAACGCCGGCATCACCGCCACCAACGCCACCTACACCGAGTCGGCCATGGCCTTCATGACGCCGCCCAACCCGGCCCAGCTGGGCGCGCTGAAGAACCGTGGCGCCAAGGTCATGGTCTACCACGGCGTGTCGGACGCGGTGTTCAGCTACGACGACTCGGTCACCTGGTACAAGAACCTGGCCACGGCCAACGGCGGCGATGCCGGCAACTTCGCGCGGCTGTACGGCGTGCCGGGCATGAACCACTGCGCCGGCGGCCCCGCCACCGACCAGTTCGACATGCTCACGCCGCTGGTGCAATGGGTGGAACAGGGCGTCGCGCCCGACCGCGTGGTCGCCAGCGCCCGCGGTGCCGGCAACGCCGGTGGTGCCAACGCCGAGCTGCCCGCCGGCTGGTCGGCCACCCGCAGCCGCCCGCTGTGCCCCTTCCCCAAGGTGGCCACCTACAACGGCTCGGGCAACCTGGAGTCGGCGGACAGCTTCCGCTGCCAGTGATGATGGCGTCCGCGTCGGTGGCCGCGGTGTCCCCGCCGTCGGGGAAGACGCCCACCCAGCGCGCCCTGTCACCCCCTCGCGCGTGGGTCAGCGGCCGGCGTCAGCACTGCAGCCAGGCCGGCCCGCCCAGGATCGGGCAGACCACGGCGCGGGTCTCGCCGGCGGTCGGCAGCCGGATGTCAGGCACCGCCATGGCGGCCGGCACGGCCCGTGCATCGGCGGCCACGCGCTCCATGCTGGCGCGCCAGTCGGTCTTCAGCCGCTGCACCACCTGCGCCACGGTGGGCAGGCGGGTGGCACAGAAATCGGCGCGCTCTTCGCCCTGGTTCAGCAGCTTCAGCAGGTCGTTGATCTCCGCCATCGTCTGGCAGGCATCGTGGATGTCCAGCGCCGTCACGCTGAGCGTGACGCCGATGCCCACATAGGGCACCGACTCGGCCGGGATCGCCGCCGTGTTGCGTGCGACGCCCTTTGCGAGCCGCCTGTTCACCGATGCGGCGATGACCTTGGCGCGTGTGGCTGGCCTGGGCATGCCGCCGGGCCAGGCCGTCATGGGCGGTCTGCAGGCGCTGGCCTCTGGCCGCGAGCTGCCGGTTGTCGTTGGCCAGCGTCAGCGCGGCCACGTTGGTGGCCAACAGGCCGGCCAGCGACTGGCCGACCAGCCAGGCCTTCATGCGCAGCCAGCGTTTCTGTCGGCTCGGCGCCCGGCATGGTGTCGCAGCTGCTGTCGACAGGGAATGGCCACGCAGGCCGGCTGAGCGGGCGTCTGGCCGGCTGGCGCAGCCGGTAGGCCGGCGTGGCCGGGTGGGGCAGCGTCTTGCGCGCCTGGTTCAGCGTGGCCAGGGTGATGCGCGCCGCGTCGGGCGCCGGGGGCTGGTTGGGCCAACCGTTCAGGTGGAGCAGGGCGGCCATGCAGGCGGCGAGTGGATGGGCCATGGTCGGGTGGGCGTTGCGCCTGGAGTCGTCGGATGACGGCATCCTCCCTGGCCGCTGGCTCAGGAACTGAGCCATCCGGACTTCTGCCGGTTTCTGGTCAACACCGAACCCGCGCCCAAAGAAAAAGGGCTTGGCGCGTGCCAAGCCCTTGAAATCAGATCAGATGTCGGTGGTGGAGATGAGGAGGATCGAACTCCTGACCTTCGCATTGCGAACGCGACGCTCTCCCAGCTGAGCTACACCCCCACACGAACCGGAGAATTCTAGCAGCAGGAAATCGCGTCAGCCGCGCGCCGCAGTCGCGGTACAACCTCGGCTTCCACGACACCCGGACCGATTCCATGGCTCTCCACGACGCGGCTTGGCACGATGCCCAATACAACAACCGCGCCCGCGTGCCCGAAGCTGCCACCGTGCTGCTGCCGCGCTGGGCCCAGGCCTCGGCGCTGTCGCGCGAGCGCATGACCTGCGTGCTCGATGAGCCCTACGGCACCGATCCCGGCGAAACGCTGGATGTGTTCCCTGCCCGCGCCGATGGCGCGCCGGTGCTGGTGTTCATCCACGGCGGCTGGTGGCGGGCGCTGGACAAGGCCGACCACAGCTTCATCGCCCCGGCCTTCGTGCAGGCCGGCGCGATGGTGGTGGTGCCCAACTACACCCTGTGCCCGGCCGCCAGCATCGAGCAGATCGCGCTGCAGACCACCCGCGCCCTGGCCTGGGCCTGGCGCCATGCTGCGCGCTATGGCGGCAACCGCAACCGCATCGTGGTGGCGGGTCACTCGGCCGGCGGCCACCTGGCGGCGATGCTGCTGGCCTGCCGCTGGAAGACCGTGGCCGAGGACCTGCCGCCGCGGCTGGTGCACGGCGCCATGGCCATCTCCGGCGTGTTCGACCTCGAGCCGATCCGCCAGACGCCGTTCCTCGCGGCCGATCTGCAGCTCACGCCGGCGGCGGTGCGCCGGCTCAGCCCGGCCTTCTTCCCGCGGCCGCGCGGCCCGCTGGCCGCCCTGGTGGGCGGCCTGGAGAGTGACGAGTTCCTGCGCCAGAACCAGCTGATCCGCGACCAGTGGGGCCCCAGCACCGTGCCGGTGTGCGAGGCGCTGCCCGGCCTGAACCACTTCACCGTGCTGCACGACCTGGTCGATCCGGTCGGCCGGGCCCACCAGCATGCGCTGCGCCTGCTGGGCCTGGCCGCCTGACAGGACGCCGGGCCCTGGTGCACACTGGCTGCCAGGCGCCGTACCGGCCTCCCATCCACCGTTGACCAGGAGCATCCCATGGGCCTCAAGGGAACCCGGACCGAGCAGAACCTGAAAGATGCCTTCGCCGTCGAGGCGCAGGCCAACCGCCGCTACCTGTACTTCGCCAACAAGGCCGACATCGAGGGCCAGAACGACGTGGCCGCGCTGTTCCGCTCTACCGCCGAGGGCGAGACCGGCCATGCCAATGGCCACCTGGAATTCCTGGAAGGCGGCTCGGGCGATCCGGCCACCGGCCTGCCCATCGGCACCAGCCGCCAGAACCTGGCCGCCGCCATGGCCAGCGAGACGCACGAGTCGTCCGACATGTACGCCGACATGGCCCGCACCGCCCGCGCCGAAGGCTTCACCGACATCGCCGACTGGTTCGAGACCCTGGCCAAGGCCGAGCGCTCGCACGCCAGCCGCTTCCGCAAGGCGCTGGATTCGCTGCAGGACTGAGCCGGCGGCTCAGGCGGCGGCCAGCCGTGCCCGCCGCAGCATCCGCCAGCTCTCGGCGCTGTAGAGCGCCAGCGCCGCCCAGATCAGCAGGAAACCGATGCCGCGGCCGGTGCTGAACGGCTCCTGGTACAGGAACACACCCAGCAGGAACTGGATCGACGGGCTGACGTACTGCAGCAGCCCCAGCGTGGCCAGCGACACCTGGCGTGCGCCCCAGGCGAACAGCAGCAGCGGCACCGCGGTGAACGGCCCGGCCAGCACCAACCAGGCGCTGTCGCCCCATGGGGGCTGGCCGAAGTGGCCCTGGCCGTGCGCGGCCAGCCACAGCAACCCGCCCACGGCCAGCGGCGCCAGCAGCAGGGTCTCCAGCGCCAGGCCTTCCACCGCCCCCAGCGTGGCGGTCTTGCGCAGCAGGCCGTACAGCCCGAAGCTGGCTGCCAGCACCAGGCTCACCCAGGGCACATGGCCCACGCCCACCGCCAGCCACACCACGCCGCCGGCCGCCAGCGCCACCGCTGCCCACTGCAGCGGCCGCGGCCGCTCCTTCAGCACCACGTACCCCAGCAGCACATTGACCAGCGGGTTGATGAAGTAGCCCAGGCTGGCATCCAGCACGCGGTCGCTGTTGACCGACCACACGTAGAGCAGCCAGTTGCCGCCCAGCAGCAGCGCGCTCAGGCCGAACAGCGCCAGCGTGCGCGGTTGCCGCAGCGCCGGCACCAGCCAGGCAAAGCGCCGCAGCACCACCAGCAGGCCCAGCACGAACACCAGCGACCAGGCCGAGCGGTGCAGCACGATCTCCAGCGCCGGGATGTGGGCGATCGGCTTGATGTAGAGCGGGAACAGGCCCCACAGGATGTAGGCAAGGGCGGCGGCAAGGGGTCCGGCAGGCATCGCGGGATTGTCGCGGCCCGGCCGCCCCGCGCCTGCGTCAGTGCCCGGCCGCCAGCGGCGCTGCGCCCAGGCGCT
Organism: Pseudaquabacterium pictum; assembly: GCF_005403045.1. GTDB lineage: Bacteria > Pseudomonadota > Gammaproteobacteria > Burkholderiales > Burkholderiaceae_C > Pseudaquabacterium > Pseudaquabacterium pictum. The sequence continues at coordinate 49,124 of NZ_BJCL01000002.1, read as the reverse complement.
GCCATTCAGGCCCGGGTGGGGCCTGCAGTGGCAGCCGGGTCCCGGTGGCAGGGTGGGTGATCGCCAGCGTCTGGGCATGCAGCCACAGCCGTGCCAGGCCCAGGTGGGCGGCCACCGCCCGGTTCAGCGGCCCCTTGCCGTGGGTGGCATCGCCCACCAGCGGATGGGCCAGGGCCTTGAAGTGGCGGCGGATCTGGTGGCGGCGGCCGCTCAGCGGCTGCACATCCACCAGGGCCAGCCGGGTGTCGGCATGCTGCGGATGGGTGGCGATGGGCAGCACCAGGCGCTGCAGCACCTGCCAGCGGGTGCGGGCGGGCAGCAACGGCTGGCCGGTGGATGGCAGCTCGGGGTCGCGCGCCAGCGGCGCGTCGGTCTCGCCGGCATCGGCCGGCCAGCCGCGCACCAGGGCCAGGTAATGCTTGTCCACCCGGCCGGCGGCAAAGTCCGCACCCAAGGCGCGGGCGCTGTCCACATCGCGGGCCAGCAGCAGCACGCCCGAGGTGCCCTTGTCCAGCCGGTGCACCGGCCACACCGGCGCGCCCAGCGCGGTCTGCAGCCGGGTCACCACGTCGTCGTCGGCTTGCGCATCCAGCGCCGTGCGGTGCACCAGCAGGCCGGCGGGCTTGTGCACCGCCAGCAGCCAGGCATCGGCATGCAGCAGGTCCAGCCCGCCGGCCGTGCCTGCTGCCATCACGCTGTCATCGCTGGCCGGCACCATCGCGTCCATTGCCCCACCGCCCCGTCCAGGAACACGCCGCCATGATGCAGATCGTCCCCGTCGGATCACAGGCCCGCCGCGCTGCGGCAGTGGCCAGGCTGCTGGCGCCGCTGGCGCAGCTGCCACGGCTGGTCGGTGCCTCGCTGGTGGCCGTCAGCGAGGCCCTGGGCCTGCTGCGCCGCGCCACCCGGGCCTGATCCACCGTCTGCATCCGGCCGGTCACGGCTGGATGGTGCCGTCGAGGTAGAGCCAGCGGCCGTCCTCGCGCACGAAGCGGCTGGTCTCGGCCAGCACCTGGGCACGGCCCGCCAGCTTGCTGCGCGCCACGAAGGCGACGGTGGCACGGTCGGCATCCTGCATCTGGTGGGCCAGCACCTGCAGGCCCAGCCAGCGCTGACCGGGTTCGAAGTCCAGCGCCGGCGGCCGGGTGCGGGGATGCCAGGTGGCCAGCAGGTAGTCGGCCAGGCGCAGCACGAAGGCGCTGTAGCGCGAGCGCATCAGCGCCGCCGCATCGGGCGCCTGCAGGTGCAGCGGCCCGGCATGCCAGCGGCCGCAGCAGGCGGACAGGCGGGCGGGCAGGCCGCAGGGGCAGGGTGGATCGGCGGGCATGGCGCGCATGATGCCGCGTCCCGGGCCGGGCGGGCGTCCGCACCCCCGCCGCTACACTGCCGCGGCGCCTTGTGAGGCGCCCATGCCCCGCAGGAGACGCCCGATGCTCGACCCCCAGGCCAAGGCCCTGATCGACCTGATCGCCGAACGCGGCATTCCGCCCACCCATCTGCTGACGCCGGCCGACGCCCGCGCCTTCTACCGCGAGCGCCGCAGCTTCAGCCAGCCCGCGCCGCGCCCCATGGCCGAGGTGCGGGACCTGTCCGCCCCCGGACCGCTGGGCCCCATCCCGCTGCGGTTGTACCGGCCGGCCGGCGTGGCCAGCCCGGCGCCCACGCTGGTGTACTTTCATGGCGGCGGCTGGGTGATCGGCGATCTGGACACCCATGACGTGCTGTGCCGCCAGCTGGCCGACGAGGCCGGCTGCGTGGTGGTGGCGGTGGACTACCGCATGGGCCCGGAGCACCGCTTTCCCGCCGCGCCCGACGACTGCCTGGCCGCCACCCGCTGGCTGCAGGCCCAGGCCGGCGCGCTGGGGCTGGATGCCAGCCGCTTCGCCGTGGGCGGCGACAGCGCCGGTGGCAACCTGGCCGCGGTGGTCTGCCTGGCCTGGCGCGATGCCGGCGAAGCCGTGCCGCTGAAGTTCCAGCTGCTGATCTACCCGGCCACCGACATGCGCGCCACCGCGCCCAGCCACACCAGCAACGGCCAGGGCTATGTGCTGACCAGCGACACCATCGCCTATTTCCAGCGCCACTACCTTGGCCCTGACCAGTTGACCGACTGGCGCGCCTCGCCGCTGCTGCATGCCAGCCTGGCCGGGCTGCCGCCGGCCTTGGTGCTGACGGCCGGCTTCGACCCGCTGCGCGACGAGGGCCGGCAGTACGCTGACGCACTGTCGGCCGCCGGCAGCACGGCGCAGTATGTGTGCTTCGAGCGCCAGATCCACGGTTTCATCACCATGGGCCGGGTGATCGACGAGGCCAACACCGCCGTGGGCCTGTGCGCGCTGGCCTTGCGCCGCGCCCTGGCCTGACACGGCGTGGAACCTCTGCCGCCGCCGGTGACTCCACCCCCGCAACCGATGCTGAATCCCCGCCGCCGTTTCCTTGCCACCCTGGCTGCCAGCAGCCTGGCCACACCGATCGCCCAGGCCCAGTTCCGGGTGGAGATCGCCGGTGTCGGCGCCACCCAGCTGCCGCTGGCGCTGACCCGCTTCCGCGATGAAGACCGCAGCGGCGTCGCCCTGTCGGCGGTGCTGCGGGCCGACCTGGAGCGCAGCGGGCTGTTCCGCATCGTCGAATCCAGCGGCGCGCTGGATGAGCGCAGCCAGCCGCAGTGGAGCGACTGGCGCAGCCGTGGCGCCGACAGCCTGGTGGCCGGCTCGGTCACCCGGCTGGCCGACGGCCGCTTCGACGTGCGCTTCAAGCTGTGGGATGTGGTCAAGGCCGAGGAGCGCGCCGGCCAGAGCCTGGTGGTGGCCGCGGCCGACCTGCGCCTGGCCGCCCACCGCATCGCCGACCTGGTGCAGGAATCGCTGACCGGCGAGCGCGGTGTCAACGCCACCCGCATCGCCTACGTCACCCGCGCCGCCAACCGCTATACCCTGCGCATCACCGATGCCGACGGCGAGGGCGGCCAGGTGGCGCTGGCCAGCCCGCAACCCATCATCAGCCCGGCCTGGTCGCCCGACGGCCGCAGGCTGGCCTATGTGTCGTTCTACACCGGCAAGGCCGTGGTGATGGTGCAGGACGTGAGCAGCGGCGAGTACCGTGCGGTGGCCAGCTTCAAGGGCAGCAACAGCGCGCCGGCCTGGTCGCCCGACGGCCGCAAGCTGGCGGTGACGCTGTCGCGCGACGGGCCGTCGCAGCTGTACCTGCTGGACCTGCAGGGCGACAGCCTGCGCCGGCTGACCCAGAGCAGCGCCATCGACACCGAGGCCACCTTCGCGCCCGATGGGCAGAGCCTGTACTTCGTCAGCGACCGCGGCGGCGGCCCGCAGGTCTACCGCATGCCGGTCGACGGCGGCGGGCCGGCCACCAGCGCCGAGCGCATCACCTTCAACGGTGCCTACAACATCAGCCCGGCCATCAGCCCCGATGGCCGCCACCTGGCCTACGTGGCCCGCGGCACCGGCTTCCGGGTGATGGTGCAGCCGCTGGACGGCAGCGGCCCCGCCGTGGCCGTCACCGACACCAACGACGACGAGAGCCCCAGCTTCGCGCCCAACAGCCGGCTGCTGATCTACGCCACCCGCAGCCAGGGCCGCGATGTGCTGATGACCACCACGCTGGACGGCCGCATCCGCACCCGGCTGCTGTCGTCGGGGCTGGATGTGCGGGAACCTGCGTGGGGGCCGTTCGGTCGATGACATCGGCGATCAGCCGGCCCGCGGACATGGGCGATGATCGCGTGTGCGGCCGCCGGCCTGCGGGCTGGTGGTCGTGGTGCTTGCCGGCCGCTGGCCGGCGTTCGGGTGGCCTGGGCCACCGCTGACCTTGGAGAGATCATGATGATGCGTATGCGCGTGGGTGGCCTGGCCACCGTGGCCGCCTTGCTGCTGGCGGGCTGCGGCTCGACGGTCAAGCTCGACGAGACCCCGGTCGAATCCCGGACGCCCACGGCCGTCAGCGGCCAGGCCGGCGCCACTGGCAATGCCGCCACCGCCAGCGGCGGCACCGGCACGCCGGCGCCTCAGTCGCAGGTGGCCACCGTCAGCCTGCCGGGCGCGGTGGGCGCGGGCAATGCCGCGGCCGCGGGCGCCACGCTGGGCCGGGTGGTGTACTTCGATTTCGACAGCTTCGTCGTCCGGGATGAGTTCCGCGGCCTGATCGACGGCCACGCCAAGCAGCTGGCCGCCCAGCGCGGCAAGCGCCTGGTGATCGAAGGCCACACCGATGACCGCGGCGGCCGCGAATACAACCTGGCCCTGGGCCAGAAGCGGGCCGAGGCGGTGGCCAGGTCGCTGGCGCTGCTGGGCGTGCAGGAATCGCAGCTGGAAGCGGTGAGCTTCGGCAAGGAGCGCCCGGCCGTCGAAGGCCAGGACGAAGCTGCCTGGGCGCGCAACCGGCGTGCCGAGCTGAAGGACCGGTGACCGTGGCCCCCCCCCCCCGAAGCGCCTTCGGCGCTCCCCCCCAGGGGGGCGCCGCCAGCGGCCCGGCGAAGCCGGTTCCGCGGCGGCTGCTGGGCCGCTGGCGGCCCCAGGCCGCCGCGGTCGTGATGGCCTGCGCGGCCGCTGGCGCACACGCTGGCTTGTTCGACGACGAAGAGGCGCGCAAGGCCATCCTCGATCTGCGGGCGCGCATCCAGGCCAGTGACGAGAACGCCCAGGCCAAGCTGGCGGACCAGGCGCGGGCCCAGGCGGCGCTGCTGGAGCAGGTGGGCGCGCTGCGCCGCAGCCTGCTGGAGCTCAATGCCCAGCTGGAGGCGCAGCGCGCCGACAACGCCAGGCTGCGTGGCACGCAGGAGCAGCTGGCGCGCGACCTGGCCGATCTGCAGAAGCTGACCCGCGACATGGCCAAGAGCCTCGACGACCGGCTGCGCAACCTGGAGCCGCAGAAGGTCACGCTCGACGGCAAGGAGTTCAGCGCCGAGCCCGACGAGCGGCGTGCCCACGACGCCGCGATGGCGGCGCTGCGCGGTGGCGACTTCGACAAGGCCGCCGGCGCGCTGGGTGCCTTCGTGCAGCGCTATCCCAACAGCGGCTACAACGACTCGGTGCGCTTCTGGCTGGGCAATGCGCTGTACGGGCAGAAGAACTACAAGGAGGCGATCAGCGTCTTCCGCGCGATGGTCACGGCCGCGCCCAACCATCCGCGCACGCCCGAGGCCCTGCTGGCGGTGGCCAACTGCCAGATCGAGATGAAGGACACGCGCGGCGCCCGCAAGACGCTCGACGACCTGATCAAGGCCCACCCGGCCAGCGAGGCGGCCGCCGCGGGCAAGGAACGCCTGGGCACGCTGAAGGGCTGATGGTGCTGCTGGCCAGCACCGCCACGGCCGACATCACCGAAGACGCCGATCTCGAGCGCCGCTTCGGCGGCCTGCGTCGCCTGTACGGCGCTGCCGGCTACCAGGCGGTGCGCAGCGCGCGCATCGCGGTGGTCGGCCTGGGTGGCGTCGGCAGCTGGGCGGTGGAGGCGCTGGCGCGCAGTGGTGTGGCCCGGCTGGTGCTGGTCGACCTGGACCATGTGGCCGAGTCCAACATCAACCGCCAGGTGCAGGCCGTGGGCAGCACGCTGGGCATGGCCAAGGCCGAGGCGCTGCGCCAGCGCATCGCCGACATCCACCCCGGCTGCGCCGTGCTGTGCGTGGAGGAGTTCGCCACCGCCGACAACTGGCCGGCGCTGCTGCCGGCAGCCGTGGACCTGGTGATCGACGCCTGCGACCAGAGCGCCGCCAAGCTGGCCCTGGCCGCCTGGGCGCTGCAGACCGGCACGCCGCTGGTCTGCGTGGGTGCGGCCGGTGGCAAGCAGCTGGCCCAGGCCGTGGAAGTGGCCGACCTGGCCGAGACCACGCACGATCCGCTGCTGGCCAGCCTGCGCCAGCGGCTGCGCAAGCAGGGTGCCCCGCGCACCGGCCGCATCGGCCTGCGCTGTGTCTTCAGCCGCGAGGCCGTGGCCGCGCCGCTGCAGGACGACGAAGCCGCCTGCGCCACCGATGGCACGCTGAACTGCGCCGGCTACGGCTCCACCGTCACCGTGACCGCCACCTTCGGCCTGGTGGCCGCCGGCGAGGCGCTGCGGCTGGTGCAGGCTGCACGCCAGGCTTGATCGCAGTCAGGCGGGCGGGCCGGGATGGCCCCGATGCGCCGAAATACATTGAAGCAAATATAATTTGCGAGCCGCTTGTCGAGACATCCATCGACGCGCGGTCAGGAGCGCGACTTTGCGGGGCCCGAGCGGGCCCAGCCTTTTTTGGTGCAGGGCAGGTCTGCCGGGGTCACCGCTGCCCCTATGATTTCCGCATGCCGACCCTGACCCGTGCGCCAAAACGCCGACCCGTCGCCCCCACCCTGCCGGACGCCCAGGCCGAACCCGCCACCCGGGTGCTGCGCAAATTCCGCTCCGTGTTCAATGCCGTCAAGACGCATTTCCAGCAGGTGGAGAAGCGGGCGGGCATCGGCGGTGCCCAGCTCTGGGCGCTGAGCGTGGTGCATGCACGGCCCGACATCGGCGTGGGCGGACTGGCCAGCGCCATGGACATCCATCAGACCACAGCCAGCAACCTGGTCAAGGCCATGGTGACTGCCGGCCTGCTGGTGGCCAACCGCGATACAGCCGACCGCCGGGCGCTGTGCCTGCGGGCCACGCCCAGCGGCCTGCGCGTGCTGAAGAAGGCACCAGGCCCGGCCTCCGGGGTGCTGCCGGAGGCGCTGGCGGCGCTGGACGCGGCCACACTGGCCCGGCTGGACGCGGACCTGGGCACGCTGCTGGCGGTGCTGAAGGCCGACGAGCGTGCGGCCGGCATTCCGCTGGCGCAGATGTAGCGGCCAGGCGGCCGCGGCGGTGCACGGCCGATCCAGCGGTGGTCCGGCGGTGGTCCGGCGGTGGTCCGGCGGTGGTCCGGCGGTGGTCCGGCGGAGTGCTTGCAATTGTGCAAATACAATTGTGTTTTGGCTGTGCCTTGCGGCTGTTCCGCCCGCCGACCCCACGCCGATGTCGATGCCGAGTGATGATGCCGCCCCGCGCCCTGCAGCCTGGAGGGAACTGGTGCGCCTGGCCCGCGCCCGGCTGCATGGCGGCTGGCGCACCGCGCAGGACATCGACCCCGAGATCTGGCGCAACCTGCGGCAGGAACTCCTGGCTGGCCGGCAGTGGCTGGACCGCGCCGTGGTGCTGGCCTATGCGGCCGCCACCGGGGCCATCGTGGTGGCCTTCACGCTGCTGGCCGAGGCGGCCATCCACGGCTACCGGCTGGTCGAGGGCTGGGGCCCGCAGGGCCGCTACCTCACCCTGCTGTGGACACCGGCCCTCACCGTGGCCCTGCTGTGGTGGGCGCGGCGCTATGTGCCGGGCGCGCTGGGCTCGGGCATTCCGCAGGTGGTGCGCGCGCTCGATGACGACCTGCCGCCGGCCCAGCGTGCCTGGCTGGTGTCGCTGCGGGTGTCGCTGCACAAGATCGGGCTGGTGTCCGGCGGCCTGCTGGCCGGCCTGTCGATCGGCCGCGAGGGGCCCACGGTGCAGGTGGGCGCGGGCGTGATGGTCGGCGCGCGGCGCTGGCTGTCGCCGCAATCGGGCATCGACGCGCACGACCTGATGGTGGCTGGTGCGGCCGCCGGCATTGCCGCGGCCTTCAACACGCCGCTCGGCGGCATCGTGTTTGCGCTGGAACAGCTCACGCGGCGGCGCCACATCTCGCACAGCGCACTGGTGATCGCGGCCATCGTGCTGGCCGGCCTGGTGGCGGTGGCGGTGTTTGGCAACGCCACCTACTTTGGCCGGCTGAAGGTGCAGGCCCTGTCGTGGTCGCTGCTGTTGCCGGGGCTGGTGGTGGCGCTGGTGGCCGGATTGGCCGGCGGGCTGTTTGCCCGCCTGATCGTGGTGTCGGTGCGCGGTCTGCCCGACCGCTTCAGCCGCTGGCGCAGCAGCCATCCGCTGCGCTTTGCCGCCGGCTGCGGCCTGGCGGTGGCGGTGATCGGCCTGGTCACGCAGGGTGCCACGGCCGGGGCCGGCTACGCCCCCACCCGCGCATTGCTGGAAGGGCAGGGCGATCTGCCCGGCGTCTACACGCTGCTGAAGTTCTGCGCCACCTGGATCTCGGCCTGGTCGGGCGTGCCGGCCGGCGTGTTTGCGCCGTCACTGGCCATCGGCGCAGGCATCGGCAACGATGTGGCGCTGTTCATGGGCCTGGGCCGCGAGGCCGCCATCCCGCTGATCGCCATGGGCATGGCCAGCTTCCTGGCCGCCACCACCGGCGGGCCGATCACCGCCTTCATCATCGTGATGGAGATGGTGTCAGGCCAGGCCATGGTGCTGAGCCTGATGGCCTGCGCGCTGCTGTCCAGCGGCGTGGCGCGGCTGGTCACGCGGCCGATGTACCAGGAACTGGCCGCCATGCTGCCGGTGCCCGGCGCGGCACCGGCGCGCGACCGGCCGGATCCGCCCTGACAGCGGCGCCGGCCTTTCACCTCAGAGATGCTTGCCGAAGAAGGCGAAGCTGCGGTCCCAGGCCAGCTGGGCCCAGGCGGCGTCGTACTGGGTCATGGCGATGCGGCCGGGGCCTTGCGCGGTTTCGTTGGCGAAGCCGTGCTGGGCCAGGTAGCGGTAGCCGTGGTACGCCACGCCGGCCTCGCGCAGCTTGGCTTCCAGCGGGTCGACCGTGGCGATCGGGAAAGCGCCGTCCTGCTCGGCCCAGTGGGCGATCATCGGCGCCTTGATCTTGCTGGCGTCCACGTACTCCAGCGGCGGCAGGCCGTACCAGACCACGCCGGCATCCGCTTCGGGCGCCATGGTCAGGCTCAGCACGGTCAGCGCGCCGCCCATGCAGAAGCCGGTGACGCCCACCTTGACATGGCTCGCCTTCAGGTACTGCACCGCGCCGCGCACGTCCTGGCTGGCCGCGTCGCCGAAATTCAGGTTGCTCATCAGGTGGTGGGCTTCCTCGGCCTCCACCGTGCTCTTGCCACGGTACAGGTCAGGCACCAGGGCCGTGAAGCCGGCGGCGGCGATGCGGTCGGCCACGCCGCGGATCTGGTCGTTCAGGCCCCACCACTCCTGGATCACCACCACCGCGCCCTTGGCGCCGGGGCACTCGGCCAGGTAGCCCTGCACGGCCTGGCCGTCGGGGCGGTTGAAGCTGATCATCGATCCCATGGAATGCTCCTGTCGTGTCGGGTTGGAAGACAACCCGGCAGTGTAGGGACGGGCCGGTACCCAGCGTCAATCCGGGGCCGCCCAGAGCCTGGCCATGGCCTCGGCATGGGCGGCGCGCAGCGCGGCCTGCTGCCGGTGGCGGCCGTCGGCCACCCGGCGCTGGCCGGCCACCCACACCTCGCGGAAGGCCGGTGCATCGGTGGCGAACACCAGCGCGTCCAGCGCGTGGCTGGGCGGCACGCCGGCCAGGCCGTCGGCCTGCCCGTCCAGCACCAGCAGGTCGGCGCGGGCGCCGGCCGCCAGGCCCCAGCAGTCGAAGCCAGCCGCTGCCGCGCCGCCGGCCAGGTGGCGGTCGAACAGCCGTGCCGCCGTGGCGTCCAGCCCCAGCTGCGGTGCGGCGCCCAGGTTGCGCTGGCGCAGCGCCAGGCGCTGGCCGTACTCCAGCAGCCGCAGCTCGGCCGGCCATTGCCGGCTGACATGGCTGTCGCTGCCCAGGGACAGCAGCGCGCCGCTGTCCAGCCAGCGCGGCAGGTCGACGAGGCCATCACCCAGGTTGGCCTCGGTGCTTGGGCAGATCACCACGCCGGCACCGGCACGGCCCACCGCGTCGATCTCGGCCGGCGTGGCATGGGTGGCGTGCACCAGGTGCCAGCGGGCATCCAGGGGCAGGTGGCTGGCCAGCCAGTCGATCGGCCGCTGGCCGGTGGCGGCCAGGCAGTCGTCGACCTCGGCCGTCTGCTCGGCGATGTGGATGTGGATCGGCGTTGCGACATCGGCCAGCGCCTGCTGCAACTGCCGGATCGCTGCCGGCTGCGCAGCCCGCAGCGAGTGGATGGCCACGCCCGCACTCACCAGCGGCTGGCCGGCATCCAGCACGCCTTGCCGCAGCGCCAGCACATCGGTCGCGGTCGTGGCGAACCGGCGCTGGTCGGGCCGCAGCGCCGGCTGCTGGAAGCCGGCGCGCTCGTACAGCACCGGCAGCAGGGTCAGGCCGATGCCGGTGTCGGCCGCGGCCTGCATCAGCGCCTGGCACATCGTCAGCCGGTCGGGGTAGGGCTGGCCGTCGGGCTGGTGCTGCAGGTAGTGGAATTCGCAGACCTGGGTGTAGCCACCCTGCAGCAGCTCGGCATACAGCTGGCCGGCCACGGCGCGCAGGGCGGCGGGCGAGACCTGCAGCGCCACCGCGTACATGCGGTCGCGCCAGCTCCAGAAGTCGTCGTCCTGGCCGTTGCGGCGCTCGGCCAGGCCGGCAAAGGCGCGCTGGAAGGCATGGCTGTGGGCATTGACCAGGCCCGGCAGCACCGGGCCGGACAGCACGGTGGCGCCTTGCGGCGCGGGCATGCCGGCATGCACCTGGCTGAAGTGGCCCTGGCCGTCGATCTCCAGCAGCACCCGGGCTTGCCAGCCACCGCCGATCCAGGCCCGCGGCGCCCAGAGCGCCTGTGCAGTGCTCATGCCGCGCCGTCCTCGGCGAAGTCCAGCATCGCCTGCACCAGTTGCTTCAGCAGCGGCTGCACCTGGGCGGCGCGGCCATCGTGCCAGGCGAACGGCGGTGCTTCCTCCATGTAGCAGCGCCAGGTCATCTCCAGCTGCACCGCATGCATGCCGGCGGCCGGGCGGCCATAGAAGCGGGTGATGTGGCCACCCTTGAAGCGGCCGTCCACCGCCACGGTGTAGGTGGATTGACCGGCCAGCACGCCGGCCAAGGCTTCGCGCAGCGCCGGCGCGCAGCTGCTGCCGCTGGCGGTGCCCAGGTTCAGGTCGGGCAGCCGGCCATCGAACAGCCAGGGCAACTCGCTGCGGATGCTGTGGCCGTCGAACAGCACCACCTGGCCGTGGGCGGCGCGCAGCCGCGCCAGTTCAGCAGCCAGCGCGTCGTGGTAAGGCCGCCAGTACGCGGCCACACGCTGTGCCACCTCGGCCCCGTCCGGCGCCTGGCCAGGCTGGTACAGCGGCTCGCCGGTGAAGAAGGTGGCCGGGCACAGGCCGGTGTTGTTGACGCCGGGGTACATCGGCGCGTTCTCGGGCGGGCGGTTCAGGTCGACCAGGTAGCGGCTGTGGCGCGGCACCAGCACGCTCACATCCAGTGCTGTCGCAAAGCCGTACAGCCGCTCCAGGTGCCAGTCGGTGTCTTCCACCGCCAAAGCGCGGGGCACCAGGCGCGGCTGCAGCGCGGCGGGCAGCGCGGTGCCCACATGGGGCAGGCTCAGCAGCAGCGGCCGGCTGCCGCGGTGCAGGGTGTACACGGTGTCATGGGCATCGCTCATGGCAGATCCTTCAGGCAGGTCTCGACGCCGTTGCGCACCACGCGCCGGCAGGGGTTGCGGCCGAACCAGTAGGCCAGTTCGCGCGGATGGTCCAGGTCCCAGGCGACGAAGTCGGCGGCGCAGCCGGGCGCCAGCTGGCCATGGCTGGCGCCCAGGCCGAGCGCCGCCGCGGCGTGGCGGGTGGCGCCCAGCACCGCTTCCTCGGGCGTCAGGCGCAGCAGGGTGCAGGCCATGTTCAGCATCAGCAGCAGCGACAGGCCGGGCGACGAGCCGGGGTTGTGGTCGCTGGCGATCGCCATCGGCACGCCGGCGGCACGCAGCGCGGCCACCGGCGGCAGCCTGGACTCGCGCAGGAAGTAGAACGCGCCCGGCAACAGCACCGCCACCGTGCCGGCGGCGGCCATGGCGGCGATGCCGGCCTCGTCCAGGTGCTCCAGGTGGTCGCAGCTGAGCGCGCCGTGGCCGGCGGCGAGTGCGGCGCCGTGCTGGTTGCTCAGTTGCTCGGCATGCAGCTTGACCGGCAGGCCCAGCGCGCGGGCGGCATCGAACATGCGCCGGGTCTGCCCCGGGCTGAAGGCGATGGTCTCGCAGAAGGCGTCGACCGCATCGACCAGGCCCGCGGCCTGCAGCTGCGGCAGCCAGGCGATGGCGGCGTCGAGGTAGGCGTCGGGCTGGCCGGTGTATTCAGGTGGCAGCGCATGGGCGGCCAGGCTGGTGGTGCGCACGGTGACCGGCAGGGTCTGGCCCAGCCGGCGGGCCACACGCAGGCAGCGTGCCTCGTGCTCGGCCGACAGGCCATAGCCCGACTTGATCTCCAGCGTGGTCACGCCCTCGGCCAGCAGGGCGCGGGCGCGGGGCAGGGCGCTGGCGTAGAGCTGTTCTTCCGTGGCGGCGCGGGTGGCGGCCACGGTCGACAGGATGCCGCCGCCGGCGCGGGCGATCTGTTCATAGCTGGCGCCCTGCAGCCGCAGCTCGAACTCGGCGGCGCGGTGGCCGCCGTAGACCAGGTGGGTGTGGCAATCGACCAGGCCGGGCGTGACCATCGCGCCGCCCAGCGACTGCTCGGCCTGGATGGTCGGCGCCAGCGCAGCCGGCAGGTCGGCCAGCGGGCCGACCCAGCGGATGTGGCCGGCGTCGACCAGCAGCGCCGCATCGTCGACCGGCGCCCAGGCGCTGCCAGGTTGCAGGGTGACGAGGCGGGCATCGCGCCAGAGGGTGGTGTGGGTCATCGCGGGGCGGGGGTGAAGGCGAGCCAGCAGGCGCGCTGGCCGGCGGGCAGCGCGCCGCTCGGCGTCGAGAGCGACCAGCGCTGGCCCGCCGCGGCGCTGGCCAGCGCCAGGGTCCAGGCGCCCACCGCCTGCGCGGACCGGTCATCGATCTGCAGCTGCACCGGCGTGGTGGTGAGCAGGGCACGCAGCGGCGCCGCATCGTGCCAGGCCTGCCCAGGCACTGCCGCCAGCACGGCCGCCTGCCCGGCGCCGCGCTGCAGCATCAGGTTCAGGTCGCGCGTCGGGCCATCGGTCAGCCGGCAGTCGGGCGCTTGCTCCCCTGCAAACTGGAGGGGCGGGCTGTGCACATCCAGGCGCTGCGGCCCGCCGGGCAGGGCCAGTTGCACGCCGGCGCCTTGCAGCACCGCAAACCACCGGTCCACGCCGTCGAAGGCCGAGAACGGGCCGTCGCGTGTGATGTCGGCCACGCTGATGCGCAGCTGCCAGGGTGCGGCGCCGCCCGGCCAGGTGAACAGCTCGCGGGTGCTGCCGCCGCCGTTGCGCCAGGGCTGGGGCGGCACCCGGTCGATGGCGATGTGCTGCAGCCAGGTCATGCCGATCCACCCACCAGCAGCGGGAACAGCGCATCGTCCATCGGCGCGCCGGACGGCAGCCGATCGGCCAGGCCGGGGAACTCGGGCGACGTCGTCCACCGCCGCGGCGCATGGCGGGCATCGTCGCCCAGGTAGCGCAGGCTGAACACCCGCCGCCGCTGGCCGGGCGCCACGCCGCCGGCCGCATGCAGGGCCAGCATGTGGAAGGCCACCACATCGCCAGGTTCCAGCGCCCAGCGCAGGATGTGGAAGGCCGCGCGGTCGGCCTCGATGTCGGGCAGATCGGCCAGGCTGCCCTCGGGGAACCAGCGTGCCTGGTTCGTCATGAAGGTGCGCGGCATCAGCCAGGGCCCGCGGTGCGAGCCGGCCACGAATTCCAGCGTGCTGGGCCGCGCCACCGGATCGGCCGGGACCCAGAAGCTGACGTTCTGCGCGCCGTCGACGTTGTAGTAGGGCTGGTCCTGGTGCCAGGGCGTCTTCTGCCGGGTGCCGGGCTCCTTGGTCAGCATGTGGTCGTGGTACAGGCGCACCGTGCTGCTCTGCATCAGCCGGGCGGCCACCTGCGCCAGCGGCGATTCCAGGGCCAGCGCGCGGTAGTCAGCGTTGGTGGGCCAGTTGCAGAAGTCCTCGATGAAGAAGCCGGGGTCGTCGGGCTGGCTGGCGACGATGGCGCGCGGGCTGGGCGCGGCCAGGTTGGCGTCGATGCCGCGGCGCAGCTGGGCGAGTTCATCGGCGTTCAGCAGGCCGCGCAGGCAGACCGCGCCATCGCGCTGGTACGCGGCCACCAGATCGGGCGTGGCCGCTGCGGCGGCGCGCTGGGCGACATCGTTGGTCAAGGCTGGAACTCCCCGTGCAGGCTGTAGTGCTGGCCCGGGTGCACCAGCCGGGCCAGGGTGATGGTGGCATCGCGGGTGAAGGTGCGGCGTGTCACCACCAGGCAGGCGCTGCCGGGGGCGATGGCCAGCAGGCGCGCCTCGTCGGCGGTGGCCGGCTCGGCCTCGATGCTGTACTGCGCCCGCCACAGCGCGGTGGTGTCGAACAGCACCTGGGTGGGCGTGGTGCGGGTGAAGTCGGCCTGCAGGTAGCCGGGCGAGCAGGCGGGGTTGACGTAGCGGTCTTCCAGCTGCAGCGGCACGCCGTTCTCCAGGTGCACGATGACGGTGTGGAAGACCTGGGCGCCGGTGGCCAGGCCCAGCTGCTCGGCCAGGCGGGCGCTGGCCTTCTCGGCGCGTTGCACCAGCACCTTGGCCTGGTGGGTGTGGCCGCGGGCCTCGATCTCCTCGTGCAGGTCGTGCAGGGTCAGTGTGCTGGCCACCCGGTGCAGCCGCGCGGCGAAGGTGCCCACGCCCTGCACCCGCTCGACCAGGCCCTCGGCCTGCAGCTCGCGCAGCGCGCGGTTCACCGTCATGCGGCTGACGCCATGCCGGGCCACCAGCTCGGCCTCGCTGGGCATCAGTGCGCCGGCGGGCCACTGGCCGGCGGCCAGGCCGTCCTTCAGGGCTTGCTTGACGGCGGCGTAGGGCGCCTGGCGGGTGGAAACCATGGCGCAGATGCTACTTGCGCTTGCTTGTCTAGACAAGTACATTGCAGCCCATTCCAGTTTCACCGACGCTCCGGGAGCCCGCCATGACCGACCTGTCCGCCGTGCAATCCGCCGTTCAAAATGCGGTTCAAGCCGTGGCCCAGCCGCACCCGGTGCGCGCCCCGCGCGGCAGCACCCTCAGCTGCAAGAGCTGGCTGACCGAAGCCGCCTACCGCATGCTGCAGAACAACCTCGACCCCGAGGTGGCCGAGAACCCGGATGCGCTGGTGGTCTACGGCGGCATCGGCAAGGCCGCCCGCAACTGGGATTGCTACGAGGCCATGCTGGTGGCCCTGCGCGCGCTGGGCGACGACGAGACCCTGCTGGTGCAGAGCGGCAAACCCGTGGGCGTGTTCCGCACCCATGCCGATGCGCCGCGGGTGCTGATCGCCAACAGCAACCTGGTGCCCAAGTGGGCCACCTGGGAACACTTCTCCGAGCTCGACCGCAAGGGCCTGATGATGTACGGCCAGATGACCGCCGGCAGCTGGATCTACATCGGCAGCCAGGGCATCGTGCAGGGCACCTACGAGACCTTTGTCGAAGCCGCCCGCCAGCATTTCGGCGGCGTGGCCACCGGCCGCTGGATCCTGACGGCCGGCCTGGGCGGCATGGGTGGCGCCCAGCCGCTGGCCGCCAGCTTCGCCGGCTTCTGCTCGCTGAACATCGAATGCCAGCAGAGCCGCATCGATTTCCGCCTGCGCAGCCGCTATGTCGACGAGCAGGCCACCGACCTGGATGACGCGCTGGCCCGCATCGCCCGCTACACCGCCGAAGGCAAGGCCGTCAGCATCGCGCTGCTGGGCAATGCGGCCGACGTGCTGCCCGAGCTGGTGCGCCGTGGTGTGAAACCGGATCTGGTGACCGACCAGACCAGTGCGCACGACCTGGTCAACGGCTACCTGCCTGCCGGCTGGACGGTGGACCAGTGGCAGGCCGCCCGTGCCGATGACAGCCAGCATGCCGCCCTGCGCCAGGCGGCTGCCCAGAGCTGCGCCGCCCATGTGCAGGCCATGCTGGCCTTCCAGGCCATGGGCGTGCCCACGGTCGACTACGGCAACAACATCCGCCAGGTCGCCTTCGATGCCGGCGTCCAGAATGCCTTCGACTTCCCCGGCTTCGTGCCGGCCTATGTGCGGCCGCTGTTCTGCCGCGGCAAGGGGCCGTTCCGCTGGGTGGCGCTGTCGGGTGACCCGGAGGACATCCGCAAGACCGACGCCAAGATGAAGGAGCTGTTCCCCGAGGATGCGCATTTGCACCGCTGGCTGGACATGGCCGGTGAGCGCATCGCCTTCCAGGGCCTGCCGGCGCGCATCTGCTGGATCGGCCTGGGCGAGCGCCACCGCGCCGGCCTGGCCTTCAATGAGATGGTGAAGAACGGCGAGCTGAAGGCGCCAATCGTCATCGGCCGCGACCACCTGGATTCCGGCAGCGTGGCCAGCCCCAACCGCGAGACCGAGGCCATGCTGGACGGCAGCGATGCGGTGAGCGACTGGCCGCTGCTCAACGCGCTGCTGAACACCGCCGGCGGCGCCACCTGGGTCAGCCTGCACCATGGCGGTGGCGTGGGCATGGGCTACAGCCAGCACAGCGGCGTGGTGATCGTCTGCGACGGCACCGACGCGGCGGCCAAGCGCATCGAGCGCGTGCTGTGGAACGACCCCGCCACCGGCGTGATGCGCCATGCCGATGCCGGCTATGCCGAGGCGGTGGCCTGCGCCCGCGACCAGGGCCTGAACCTGCCGCTGCTCAGCCTGGCGGGAGCCCGCTGATGCTGCTGCGCCCCGGACACCTGTCGCTCGATGAACTGCAGGCCATCCACGCCGGAGGCCAGCCGCTGCTGATCGACCCCGCCGCGCTGCCGGCCATCCAGGCCAGCGCCGCGGTGGTGCAAGCTGCGGCCGCCGGGGATGCGCCGGTCTACGGCGTCAACACCGGCTTCGGCAAGCTGGCCGGCACCCGCATCAGCGCCGACGACCTGGCCACGCTGCAGCGCAACCTGATCCGCAGCCACAGCGTGGGCGTGGGCGAGCCGCTCGCCGCGCCGGTGGTGCGCCTGATGCTGGCCACCAAGGCAGCCAGCCTGGCCCGGGGGCACTCGGGCGTGCGGCCGGTGGTGATCGACACGCTGCTGGCGGTGCACAACGCCGGCCTGGTGCCGTGCGTGCCCAGCCAGGGCTCGGTCGGCGCCTCCGGCGACCTGGCGCCGCTCAGCCACATGGTGCTGGCCCTGCTGGGCGAGGGTGAATTCGTCGTCGACGGCCAGCGCCAGCCGGCGGCCGAGGTGCTGGCCCGCCACCGCATCCGCCCGCTCACGCTGGAAGCCAAGGAAGGCCTGGCGCTGATCAACGGCACCCAGACCAGCACCGCGCTGGCCCTGCATGCGTTGTTCGCCTTCCAGCCGGTGCTGGAGTCTGCGCTGGTGATCGGTGCGCTGACGGTCGATGCCGCCCGCGGCAGCGACGGCCCGTTCGACGCGCGCATCCATGCGCTGCGCGGCCAGCCCGGCCAGATCGACGTGGCCCGGGTCTACCGCGATCTGCTGGCCGGCAGCGCCATCCGCGCCAGCCACACCGAAGGCGACGACCGCGTGCAGGACCCGTACTGCCTGCGCTGCCAGCCGCAGGTGGTGGGCGCCTGCCTGGACCAGCTGCGCCACGCCGCCCAGGTGCTGCTGCGCGAGGCCAACGCCGTCACCGACAACCCGCTGGTGTTTGCCGAAGACGGGGCGATGATTTCCGGCGGCAACTTCCACGCCGAGCCGGTGGCCCTGGCGGCCGACGCGATGGCCTGCGCCATCGCCGAGGTGGGCGCCATCGCCGAGCGCCGCATCGCCATGCTGATCGACAGCAGCGTGTCGCGCCTGCCGCCGTTCCTGACGGCCAACGCCGGCCTGAACAGCGGCTTCATGATCGCCCATGTGACGGCCGCCAGCCTGGCCAGCGAGAACAAGAGCCTGGCCCACCCGGCCAGCGTCGACAGCCTGCCCACCAGCGCCAACCAGGAAGACCATGTCAGCATGGCCACCTTCGCCGCGCGCCGGCTGCAGCCGATGATCGACAACGTGGCCCACATCCTGGGCATCGAGTGGCTGGCCGCCGCCCAGGGCATCGAATTCCTGCGTCCGCTGCGCAGCTCGGCGCCGCTGGAGGCCGCGCATGCACTGCTGCGCCAGCACAGTGCGGCCGTGCCGGTCGACCGTTACCTGGCGCCCGAGATCCACACCGCCAGCGGCCTGGTGCACAGCGGTGCGCTGGCACACATCCTGCAAAGCCTGCCGGACCTGCCGGCACTCTGGCAGCCGGGTTGAGCGGCGCAGCCGCCAGAATGCAGCAGCCGACTCTGGCCACCACCCACCAAGAAGGACTGCCATGACCCGCCGCTGGATGTTCCCGTCTGCCTGTGTCGTCGCCGCTGCGCTGGTCACCGGTCTGGCTGGCTGCGCCCACCACCACCCCGCCACCCCAGCCGCCGGGCCGGCGGTGTCCATCGTCGAGCCGGCCGATGGCGCCACGGTCAGCAGCCCGTTCAAGCTGCGCTTCGGCGTGCAGGGGCTGGCGGTGGCGCCGGCGGGTGACGTGGTGGCCCTCAGCGGCCACCACCACCTGCTGATCAATGTCGGCCCGCTGCCGGCCGGCACCTCGGTGCCGTTCACCGAGCAGCACCTGCACTTCGGCAAGGGCCAGACCGAGACCGAGGTGACGCTGCCGCCCGGCACCTACAAGCTCACCGCCCAGTTTGCCAACGGCGCCCACCAGAGCTACGGACCCGCGCTGAGCCAGACCATCACTGTCACGGTGAAGTGACCGATTCCCCGCCCACCACCAACCCCCGAGGAGATTGCCCGTGAACCTGCTGCCCCGTCCGTTGTCGCGTCTGCTGCCCCGGTTGTCGCTGCTGGCCCTGGCCGCCACGCTGTCCGTCGCCACCCAGGCCCAGGAGACCAAGGTCGCCATCGGCATCAGCGGCTGGACGGGCTTCGCCCCGCTCACCCTGGCCAAGGAGGCCGGGCTGTTCAAGAAGCACGGGCTGGATGTGTCGATCAAGAAGATCCCGCAGAAAGACCGCCACCTGGCGATCGCCAGCGGCGACATCCAGTGCGCCGCCACCACGGTGGAGACCTGGATCGTCTGAACGCCAACGGCGTGGCCACCACCCAGATCTTCCAGCTCGACAAGAGCTTCGGCGCCGACGGCATGGTGGTCAAGCCCGGCATCACCAAGATCAGCGACCTGAAGGGCAAGACGGTGGCCGCCAGCGCCCCCGGCACCGCGCCGTACTTCGGCCTGGCCTGGATGCTGAAGAAGAACGGCTTGGGCCTGAAGGACGTGAAGATCGTCAACCTGGAGCCCCAGGCCGCGGCCAACGCGATGATCGCCGGCACCGACGGCGTCGACGCGGCCATGACCTACGAGCCCTTCCTCAGCGCGGTGCGGGCCAAGCCCGAGGCCGGCAAGATCATCGCCACCACGCTGGACTACCCGATGGTGATGGACACCTTCGGCTGCACGCCCAAGTTCCTGGCCGAAAACCCCAAGGCCGCCAAGGCCC
Organism: Pseudaquabacterium pictum; assembly: GCF_005403045.1. Lineage (GTDB taxonomy): Bacteria > Pseudomonadota > Gammaproteobacteria > Burkholderiales > Burkholderiaceae_C > Pseudaquabacterium > Pseudaquabacterium pictum. Next base: position 29,761 of record NZ_BJCL01000002.1, on the reverse strand, counting down.
TGGCCGACGGCTACTTCGACGCGCTGGCCATGATCAAGGCCGAGCCGAAGAAGAGCTTCGAGATCATGGGCGCGGATGTGAAGCAGACCGCCGAGGCCTTCGAGAAGAGCCAGGCCTACCTGCGCTGGCAAGACCGTGCAGCCAACCTGAAGTTCTTTGCCGGCGAGCATGCCGCCTTCAGCAAGGAAGCCGCCGACCTGCTGCTGGAGGCCGGCATCATCCGGGCCATCCCGGACCTGAGCAAGCTGGCCGACACCCGCTTCCTCCAGTGAAGCCGCTGCAGCCGGTGGCGCCGGGCACGCGGGTCGTGCTCGGCGTCGCCTTCTTCGTGCTGTTCTTCGCGGTGTGGGCGGTGGCCACGCTGGGCGGCTTCGTGCAGAAGACCTTCCTGGCCGACCCGGTCACCATGCTCAAGAGCGGCTGGGTGCTGCTCACCGAGATGGACTTTGCCGAGGACATCGGCATGACGGTGTGGCGGGTGCTGGGCGGCTTCGCCATCGCCGCCGCGCTGGCGCTGCCGCTGGGCGTGGCCATGGGCGCCTGGAAGCCGGTGGAGGCCTTCTTCGAGCCCTTCGTCTCGTTTGCCCGCTACCTGCCGGCCTCGGCCTTCATCCCGCTGCTGATCCTGTGGGCCGGCATTGGCGAGGCGCAGAAGCTGGCCGTCATCTTCATCGGCAGCTTCTTCCAGCTGGTGCTGATGGTGGCGGTGGTGGTGGGCAACACCCGGCGCGATCTGGTGGAGGCCGCCTACACCCTGGGCAGCACCGATGCCAGCCTGGTGCGGCGGGTGCTGATCCCCGGTGCCGCGCCCGAGATCGCCGAGATCCTGCGCATGGTGCTGGGCTGGGCCTGGACCTATGTGATCGTGGCCGAGCTGATCGGCGCCTCCAGCGGCATCGGCCACATGATCACCGACAGCCAGGCCCTGCTGGCCACCGACCAGATCATCTTCGGCATCCTCGTCATCGGCCTGATCGGGCTGGTCAGCGACATGGTGTTCAAGGCCGTCAACCGGCGCCTGTTCCCGTGGGCGCAGCTGCGGTGATGACGGCCTTCACGCTCGGACGGGCCTGGGGGCCGTGCCGCACTCAAGTGCGGCCGCCGCGCACCGATGGTGCTGGGATGGAGTTCCTGGCCCGGCTGTACCGTGCCCTGCGCGTGGACGACGACGCACTGGCCGACCACCGCGACCGCATTGCGCTGATCCTCAGTGCGGTGTCGGTCGTGCTGCTGCTGCCCTTCACCGTCAACCACCTGCTGGCCGACCGCCTGGCGCTGGGCGCGCTGATCTTCGCCGCCCAGGTGATGATGGGCGCCAACGCCTGGGCGCTGCGCCGCGGCCGCCAGGCACCGGTGCCGTTCTGGCTGATGACCCTGGGGTTCATGCTGGCGGTGTGCGGGTCGATCGAGCGGCTGGGCCTGAACGGCACGTTCTGGGCGTTTCCTGCCGCCTTCGTCAGCTATTTCGTGCTGCCGCGCAAGCAGGCCATGGCGCTGAGCGCAGCCATGACGGTGGTGGCCACCGCGCTGGCCTGGCGGGCGCTAGGCATGCCGGTGGGCGTGCGCTTCGGTGCCACCCTGGTGCTCACGCAGGTCATGATCAACGTGGTGCTCAACGTGGTGGGTGATCTGCAGCGCGCCCTGGTGCAGCAGACACTGACCGACCCGCTCACCGGTGCCTACAACCGCCGCCATCTGGCGCAGCAGCTGGCCCTGCTGACGCGCCCGGGCAGCGATGTGCAGGGCATGAACGCGCTGCTGGCCATCGATGTCGACCACTTCAAGGCCATCAACGACCAGCACGGCCATGCCGCCGGCGATGCGGTGCTGGTGGCGCTGGTGGCCACGGTGTCGGCCCGCAAGCGGCAGAGCGACATGCTTTTCCGCACCGGCGGCGAGGAGTTCGTGCTGCTGCTGCCGCGCACCTCGGCGCAGGACGCCCGGCAGGTGGCCGAGAGTCTGCGCGCGCGCATCGCCGCCAACCCGCCGCTGCCCGGCCACCCGATCACCGTGAGCATCGGCGTGGGGGTGCAGCGGCCGCAGCACAGCGCCGACCAGTGGCTGGATGCCGCCGACCAGGCGCTCTACCAGGCCAAGCACGATGGCCGCAACCGCGTGGAGATCTCGGCATGACCGCAACGCCCCCCGTCCTGCTGCAGGTGCGCGGCGTCGAGCGCCGCTTTGCATCGGCCAGCGGTGGCACGCTGGCCCTGCAGGCCACTGACCTGGATGTGGCCGAGAACGATTTCGTCACCATCCTCGGCCCCAGTGGCTGCGGCAAGAGCACGCTGCTGCGCATCGTCGCCGGGCTGGACACGCCCACCGCCGGCCAGGTGCTGCTGGACGGCCAGCGCATCACCGGCCCGGGCGCCGACCGCGGCATGGTGTTCCAGAGCTACACCTTGTTCCCCTGGCTGACGGTGCTGGACAACGTCTGTTTCGGCCTGCGCGAGCGCGGCGTGCCGCGGCCGCAGCAGCTGGAGGCGGCCAACGCCTTCCTGCACAAGGTGGGGCTGCGCGGCTTCGAGCAGCACTTTCCCAAGCAGCTGTCGGGCGGCATGCAGCAGCGGGTGGCCATCGCCCGCGCGCTGGCCAACCGGCCCCGCATGCTGCTGATGGACGAGCCCTTCGGCGCACTCGACCACCAGACCCGCGAGCTGATGCAGGAGCTGCTGCTGGGCATCTGGGAGGCCGAGCGCACCACGGTGCTGTTCGTCACCCACGACATCGACGAGGCGGTGTTCCTCGGCAGCCGGGTGGTGGTGATGAGCGCCCGGCCGGGCCGCATCAAGCGCGACCTGGTGGTGCCGCTGCCGCACCCGCGCCACTATGCGGTGAAGACCACACCACCGTTCGCCGCGCTGAAGGCCGAGCTGACCGAGCAGGTGCGCGACGAGGTGCGCGCCTCCCAGGCGCTGGCCTGAACGGCCACGGTGGCCGCACCGCCGGTTGCACGTGGCTGGCGCAGCGCTCCGTATGATGCTGGCGTGGGGCCCGCAGCGTGCGGGCCCACGGGCCACCGGAGCGCGTGATGAAGACCTTTTCCCTGCAGTCCCTGGCCGCCACGGCGCTGCTGCTCGGCGGCCTGGTGTCCACCGCACAGGCTGGCGGCCTCAGCGCCTCGTCGGCGGCCGGTGGGTCGTCGGCTTCGGTGGGCAGCTCGGCGTCCAGCGAGGCCTCCAGCAACAGCTCCAGCGGCCGGCAGAGGGCGGCGATGGGCCCCTACCGCATCACCGACGTGGCCGAGCTGGCCGACCAGCCCGGCCAGGTGCGCCTGCAGCTGCAGGCCCTGGCGCCGGACGCGGCCGAGCCGGCCCATGTGCTGGTGCTGCCCAAGGCGATTGCGGTGCAGCACCGGCTGGCCGCCGGCCAGACCATCACCGCCCGGCCGCAGGCCTACGGCACCGAGTTCGTGCACGACGGCAGCCGCCAGGCCTTCTTCCTGGTGCTGACCGATGGCTTCCAGCGCGAGCTGGACGCCCGGCCGGTGGTGCTGTGACGCCATCTTGACGCGGCACGCAGGGCTGCTGGCCGCCGCCGGCCTGCTGGCGGCCACCGCGGCCCAGGCCGACCTGCTGCGCCACTGCGCCGCGCCGCCGGCGCTGGATGCGGTGCAGCACGACCGCCTGTTCCGCTTTGCTGCGGTGGTGCGCGAGACGCTGGACCAGTCCGGCCAGCGCCTGGCCCTGATCGCCCGCGCCGGCACCGACTTGCGCCGCTTCGCGCAGCGCTACAGCCATGCCGGCATCAGCCTGCGGGCCAGCCCGAACACGCCCTGGTCGGTGCGCCAGCTGTACTACGACTGCGACATCGGGCAGCCGCGGCTGTTCGACCAGGGCCTGCCCGGCTTCCTGCTCGGCGGCGCCGATCCGGCGCAGGGCCACATCGTGCTGCTGCTGCTGCCCGAGGCGGCCGAGCGGCCGCTGGAGGCCGCCGCGCTGGACGTCCGCCTGGCGCAGCAGGTGCTGGGTGCCAGCTACAGCGCCAATGCCCATGCCTTCAGCACCCGCTACCAGAACTGCAACCAGTGGGTGGCCGAGCTGCTGGCCCAGGCCTGGGGCGGATTGCCTGCGCCCGCGCCCGGCGATGGTCCGGCAGCGGCCCGTGCCCAGGCCCAGCAGTGGCTGCGGCAGCGGGGCTACGTGCCCACCCGCATCACCGTGCACAACCCGCTGGTGACGCTGGCCGGCGCGGTGATGCCCTGGCTGCACACCGACGACCATCCGCCCGAGGCGGTGCGTGCCCAGCAGTTCGACGTCAGCATGCCCGCATCGATCGCCGCCTTCGTGCAGCGCCAGGTGCCGGGCGTGCAGCGTGTCGAGTTCTGCCACGACCTGCAGAAGATCGTGGTGCGCCAGGGCTGGACGCCGCTGGGCGCCGGCTGCCAACCTGCCGCTGGCGACCGGGTGATTCCGCTGCAGCCGGCACCGGTCGGCGGCATCGGTGCATGATGCGGGCCCTGCCTGTCCGACCGGAGCCCCCGATGCCGCCCACCGTCCACCGCAACACCCACCACCGTATTGTCCGTAGCGGCGGCTTGCTGGCGCTGGTCGGGCTGGTGGCGGTGCTGGCCGGCTGCGCGGTGCTGCAGGAGCCCATGGCCACGCCGGGCCAGACCGAGGCCGAGGTCCTGGCCCGGCTGGGCACGCCCACCGGCCGCTACACCCTGCCGGCCGGCGCCCAGCGCCTGGAGTACGCCACCGGCCCCTACGGCCGCACCACGCTGATGGTCGACCTGGGCGGCGACGGCCGCGTCACCGCCAGCCAGCAGGTGCTGACCGAGGCCAATTTCGCCAAGGTGCGCCACGGCATGCGCCGCGATGACGTGCTGCTGCTGCTGGGCCGTCCGGCCGACAAGGCCGGCGAGTACATGAACCGGCAGACCTGGTCCTGGCGCTATCCCACCTATGAATGCCAGTGGGTGCGCATCACCTTCGAGCCCGATGGCCGGGTGCGTGGCGGTGCCTCCTTCCTGCCCGACCCGCGCTGCGACGCCGACGAATGACCCGTTGATCTGCTGATCCGATGACCATCACCCTCTACGGCATCCCCAACTGCGACACCGTCAAGCGCGCCCGGGCCTGGCTGGCCGGGCAGGGCGCCACGGTGCAGTTCCATGACTTCAAGAAGGCCGGCGTGCCTGCCGATCGGCTGGCCGCCTGGGTGGCCAGCGCCGGCTGGGAGCGGGTGCTCAACCGCCAGGGCACCACCTGGCGCAAGCTGGACGAGGCGCAGAAGGCCGCGGTGGTGGACGCCGCCAGCGCCCAGGCGCTGATGCGAGACCAGGCCAGCGTGGTCAAGCGCCCGGTGGTGGAATGGCCCGACGGCGCCATCACGGTCGGCTTCGACGAAGCCGACTTCGCGCGCCGGGTCTAGCCGGCGCGCCGGCCGTCAGGCCTCGGCGCGCAAGGCCGCCTTGTGGATCTTGCCGGCCGGCGTCATCGGCAGGGCATCGCGCAGCACGACCTGGCGCGGCACCTTGTAGTCGGCCAGGTGCTGGGCGCACCAGTCGCGCACATCACCTTCGCGCAGGTTGCTGCCGGGCTTGGGGATCACGTAGACCCGGCCCACCTCGCCCATCACCGCATCGGGCACGCCGATGCCGGCGGCCATCACCACGCCGGGATGGCGGTGGATCAGCGCCTCCACCTCGGCCGGGTAGACGTTGAAGCCACCCTGGATGTACATGTCCTTGGCGCGGCCCTTCAGGGTGATGATGCCGCGGGCGTCGACCATGCCCAGGTCGCCGGTCTGCAGCCAGCCGTCGGCGCTGAAGCCCTGGCCCGCGGCGGCGCCGATGTAGCCCGGCACCACGCCGGCGCCCTGGAACCACAGCTCGCCCACCGTGCCGGGCTTCACCGGCTCGCCATTGGGCGCCATCACCTTCAGGCGGGCGCTGTCGAAGGGCTGGCCGATGGTGCCCATCAGGTCGGCGTCCGTCCGCTCCCAGGGCGTCATCACGATGGCGCCGGAGGTTTCGGTCAGGCCGTACAGGTTCATCAGCGTGGCCTGCGGCATGCGCCCGGCCAGGCGCTGCAGCAGCGCGGCATCGACATTGGAGCCGCCGGAGAACACCAGCCGCACCGCCGACAGGTCGACCGCGTCGATGCGGGCATGCATCAGCAGCAATGTCAGCACCGTGGGCACGCCGGCCAGCAGCGTGGGCCGGTGCTGCTGCATCAGCGCGATCATGCGGTCGGCCTTGAACTCGGGCACCAGCACCACGGTGCCGCCGCCCACCAGGTGGGTGAGCACGCCGCAGGTGATGCCGCCCACATGGTTCAGCGGGTTGGCCAGGTGCAGCACATCCTGGCCGGTCACCCGGGTGTGGCGTGCCTGGGCGGTGGCGGCGGCCAGCAGGCTGCGGTGGGTGAGGCCCGCGCCCTTGGGCCGGCCGGTGGTGCCCGAGGTGTAGATCACCATCGCCACATCGTCGGCCAGCACCCGGCGGCGCACGGCCGACAGGCGGCCGGCCTCCAGCGGCGTGGCGGCCAGCGCGGCCAGGCTGTTGAGGCCGCTGCCGTCGATGGCGATCACATGGCGCAGCGCCGGCAGCCTTGGGCCCAGCCGCTGCAGCATGGCGATGAAGTCGAAGCCCTCGTGCTCCTGCAGCGTGAACACCACCTTGGCCTGGCTGTCGCCCAGCATGGCCTCCAGCTCGGTGTCGCGGTAGCGCACGCTCAGACCCACCACCGCCACGCCGATCTTGGCGGCGGCGTAGAACAGCACCAGCCATTCGACCTGGTTCAGGCCGATGATGCCGATGCGGTCGCCACGCTGCAGCTTCAGGCCCAGCAGGCCGCAGGCCAGCTGGTCGCTGGCGGCGTCCAGCGCGCTCCAGCGGTAGTGCAGGCCGTTGTCGATGACGGCGGAGGCCTCGCACCGCTGTCGGCCGGCCAGCGTCAGGTGGTCGCCGATGGTGTCGGGCGCCGACGAAAGGGGCACGGGGGCAGACGGAGTGGTGCGCATGCCACGATTGGACCGATGCACCGTCTGCGGTCACATCGTCGCTTTCGACGATTCATGGCCACGGGGGGCCATGTGAGACTGCGTTCACCCTGCCGTCAGACCGTGATCGGAAATCGCCCGTGCCTGCCACCACCGCTGCCGCCGCCATCCCGTCCGACGCCGACGACGCCGGGTTCCGCGCCGAGGTGCGCCGGTTCCTGGATGCCGCGCTGACGCCCGAGCTGCGCCTCGCCGGCCGCCGCACTGCCGGCATCTTCACCGATGCGCCGGCCGGCCGGCCCTGGTTCCGCGCCCTGGCCAAGCAGGGCTGGAGCGTGCCGCACTGGCCGGTGGAATGGGGCGGCACCGGCTGGACGGCGCGCCAGCACGACATCTTCGCCAGCGAATGCGCCGCCGCCCATGCGCCGGCGCTGGCGCCGCAGGGCGTGCGCATGGTGGCGCCGGTGGTGCTGGCCTACGGCACCGAGGAGCAGAAGCAGCGCTGGCTGCCCGGCATCCGCAACGGCGACGACTACTGGTGCCAGGGCTACAGCGAGCCGGGCTCGGGCTCGGATCTGGCGTCGCTGCAGTGCCGCGCGGTGCGCGATGGCGACCACTACGTCGTCAACGGCACCAAGATCTGGACCACCCATGCCCAGTGGGCCAACCGCATCTTCTGCCTGGTGCGCACCAGCACCAGCGGCAAGCCGCAGCAGGGCATCAGCTTCCTGCTGTTCGACATGGACCTGCCGGGCATCACCGTGCGGCCGATCATCAGCATCTCGGGCGACCATGAGCTGAACCAGGTGTTCTTCGACGATGTGCGGGTGCCGGCTTCGGCCCTGCTGGGCCAGGAGAACCAGGGCTGGATCATCGCCAAGTACCTGCTGGTGCATGAGCGTGGCGGCACCTACACCCCGGCCCTGCGCGCCCGGCTGGTGCGGCTGCAGGCCATGGCCACCGCCGCGTTTGCCACCCGTCCGGCCGACGATGCCGAGCGCCAGGCCGTGGCCACCGGCCTGGCCGATGCGTTGTGCCGCGTCGATGCCCTGCATGCGCTGGAGCAGCAGGTGCTGGCCGACCGCATGCGCGGCGTCGACCACCCGGTGGCGCCCAACGTCGGCAAGCTGCTGGGCACCGAGCTGCGCCAGCACCTCACCGAGCTGGCCGTCACCATCGCCGGCCCGTACGCCGCGGCGCGCCTGCCGGCCGGCGAGGCCGGCGCCCATGCGCTGGCGCTGCCGGAAGACGCGCTGTGGGCCATGGGCACCTACCTGAACGACCGCGCGGCCAGCATCTACGCCGGCACGAATGAAGTGCAACGCAACCTGATCGCCCAGCACCTGCTGGCGGCGCACTGACGAGGCCGCCATGGATTCGATCTTTCCGCTGGACGACACCCAGGCGCTGCTGCAGAGCAGCCTGCAGCGCTGGCTGCAGGACAACGCGCCCTTCGAGCGCCGCGCCGCGCTGCTGGCCACGCCCGGCGCCATCCAGCCGCTGTGGACCGGCCTGGCCCAGCAGCTGGGCCTGCTGGGTGCCGCGCTGCCCGAGGCCCTGGGCGGGCAGGGCGGCAGCCTGGCCGACCACCTGGTGATCCTGCAGGCGCTGGGCCAGTCGTTGCTGGCCGAGCCCTACAGCGCCTGCCTGGTCACCGGCGCCGGCCTGCTGCAGCGTCTGCCCGGCGAAGCCGCCCAGCGCCTGCTGGCCGGCGTGGCCGATGGCGCGGTGCGCCCGGTGCTGGCCGCGCTGGAGCCCGGCGCCCGGCATGACCTGGACCAGGTGGCCAGCCGGCTGCAGGCCGACGGCAGGCTCAGCGGACGCAAGGCCCTGGTGCGCGGTGCGCCGCAGGCCACGCACTGGCTGGTCAGTGCGCGCGATGCCGCCGGCATGCTGCGCCTGGCCCTGGTGCGCCCCGGCGCGGCTGGTGTCACCCAGCGCGATGTGCGGCTGGCCGATGGCAGTTGGGCGGCCGAGCTGGCCTTCGACCGCACGCCCACCGACGCGTTGCCGGATGTGGGCAACGTGCTGCCGCTGCTGCAGCAGGTGGCCGACGAAGCCCTGCTGGCCACCGGCGCTGAAGCCGTGGGCGTGATGCAGCGCCTGCTGCGCGACACGCTGGACTACGTGCGCCAGCGCAAGCAGTTCGGCGTGGCCATCGCCAGCTTCCAGGTCACCCAGCACCGGCTGGCCGACATGCACATGGCCCTGCTGCAGGCGCGGGCGCTGGTGGCCGCCACACTGGCGGCGATGGACCAGCCCGCCGCCGACCGCAGCCGCGCCGTGGCCACCTGCCAGGTGCAGGTGGCGCGCAGCGCCCGCACCGTCGGCCAGGGCGCGGTGCAGCTGCACGGCGGCATGGGCATGACCGAGGAGCTGGCCATCGGCCACGGCTTCCAGCGCCTGACGCTGATCGAACACCACCAGGGCGGCCTGGCCGTGCACCTGCAGCGCGTGGCGCATTGGCAGATGGCACAGGCAGCGCAGCCCGCCCTGACCTGACCTGACTTTCATCCCTTTTGGAGATCCCGATGGCCCTGAGCTTCACCCGCAGCTGGATGGACGACGACCTGAACCAGTGGCGCGACACCTGCGCCCGTTTCGTCGAGGAAGAACTGGTGGCCGATGACGAGGCCGCGCGCAAGCGCGGCAACGTCGGCCGCGGCCTGTGGACCAAGGCCGGCACGCTGGGCCTGCTGTGCACCGACATCCCCGAGGCCTACGGCGGCGCCGGCGGCGATTTCCGCCATGAGGCGGTGCTGTACGAGGAGTGTTCGCGCCGCGGCATCAGCGGCTGGGGCAACTCGGTGCACACCATCGTGGCGCACTACTTCCTGAACCACGGCACGCCAGCCCAGAAAGACCGCTACCTGCCGATGATGGCCCGCGGCGAACTGGTGGGCGCCATCGCGATGACCGAGCCCGGCGCCGGCAGTGATTTGCAGGGCATCCGCACGCGGGCCGAGAAGCGGGGAGACAGCTACGTCATCAATGGCAGCAAGACCTTCATCACCAACGGCTACCTGGCCGACGTGATCCTGGTGGTCTGCAAGACCGACCCCACGCAGGGCGCGCGGGGCACGTCGATCCTGATCGTCGAGACCAAGGACTGCCCGGGCTTCCGCGTCGGCCGCGTGCTCGACAAGCTGGGCATGAAGAGCCAGGACACCTCCGAGCTGTTCTTCGATGACGTCACTGTGCCGGCCGCCAACCTGCTGGGCGGCAACGAGGGCCAGGGCTTCTACCAGCTGATGGGGGATCTGCCGTACGAGCGGCTGATCATCGGCGTGACCGCGCTGGCCACGATGGAAGGCGCCTACGAGGCCACGCTGGCCTATGTGCGCGACCGCAAGGCCTTCGGCAAGCCGATCGCCGACCTGCAGAACACCCGCTTCAAGCTGGCCGAGGTGGCCACCACCATCCAGGTGGGCCGCGCCTTCATCGACCGCTGCGTCGAGCAGTTGGTGGCCGGCAAGCTCGACACCGCCACCGCCAGCATGGCCAAGCTGTGGGGGGCCGAGCAGCAGGGCAAGGTGCTGGACGAATGCCTGCAGCTGTTCGGCGGCTACGGCTTCATGAGCGAGTACATGATCACCCGCATGTATGCCGATGCGCGGGTGCAGCGCATCTACGGCGGCACCAGCGAGATCATGAAGGAAGTGATCTCGAGGGCACTGTGATGAGCGACCAAGAGACCCCCCTGCTGATCGACGAGCGCGACGGCGTCGCCTGGCTCACGATGAACCGGCCCGAGCGGCTGAATGCGCTCAACCAGGGCCTGACGGATGCGCTGCGGACCTACTTCCAGGCGCTGCAGGACCGGCCCGGCATCCGCGTGGTGGTGCTGCAGGGCGCCGGCCGCGGCTACTGCGCCGGGCTGGACCTGAAGGACCGCACCGGCGCCGCGCCGCGCGATGTGCAGGCCGGCCTGGCCGGGCAGAAGGCCATCCGCGACATCATGATCGCGATGCGCGAATGCCCGCAGCCCATCATCAGCATCGTGCAGGGCGCGGCGGCCGGCGGTGGCCTGGGCATCGCGCTGGCCAGCGACATCCGGCTGTGCACGCCCGATGCCCGCTTCAATGCCGCCTTCATCAAGATCGGCGTCAGCGGTTGCGACATGGGCAGCAGCTACTTCCTGCCACGCATGGTGGGCGCCTCGCTGGCGGCCGAGATGCTGCTGACCGGCCGCTTCCTGCATGCCGACCGGGCCTACCACATGGGCTTCGTCAGCAAGGTGGGGCCGCTGGCCGAGATCGAGGCCGAGGCCCGCCAGCTGGTGGCCGAGATGCTGAACGCCACGCCGCTGGCGCTGCGCCTGACCAAGGACTGCATGAACCACAACATCGACGCGCCCGGCCTGCGCGCGGCCATCGCGATGGAAGACCGCAACCAGATCCTGTGCACCCGCGGCGGTGACTTCAACGAAGGCATCCGCGCCTTCCTGGAGAAGCGCAAGCCGGTCTACGGCCAGGCGGAATGAGCCGCCCGACGATGCGCCGCCAGCTGCTGGCGGCGGCTGGCGGGCTGGCCCTGGCCGCGGCCGCACCCGCCTTCGCGCAGACCGGGCCGTTTCCCAACCGTCCGGTCAAGCTGGTGGTGCCGTTCCCAGCCGGCGGGCCGGTGGACACGGTGGCCCGAACCGTCGGCCAGAAGCTGCAAGAGCTGTGGGGCCAGCCGGTGCTGGTGGAGAACCGCGCCGGCGCCGGTGGCCAGGTGGGTGCCGATGTCGTCGCCAAGGCGCCGGCCGATGGCTACACCGTGTTCGTCTGCAGCATCCACCACACGGTGCTGCCGGCGCTGCGGCCCAAGCTGCCTTACGACATCGAGAAGGACTTCGTGCCGCTGACCTTCGGCGCGCGCTTCCCCATCGTGCTGGTGCTGGCACCGGGCGTCGAGGCGAAGAACGTGGCCGAGCTCACCGCGCTGGCGAAGAAGTCGCCCGGCAAGCTGGCCTACGCCAGCAGCGGCAACGGCGGTGGCACCCACTTGGCGGGCGAACTGTTCGACCTGCAGGCGGGTACCAAGCTGCTGCACGTGCCCTACAAGGGCAGCGCGCCGGCCATGGCCGATGTGCTGGGCGGGCAGGTGCAGATGATGTTTGCCGACGCACCCACCGCGCTGCCCCAGGTGCGTGGCGGCAAGCTGCGCGCCATCGGCGTGGCCCAGGCCCAGCGCAGCGAGCTGTTTCCCGGCGTGCCCACCTTCGCCGAGGCGGGGGTGCCAGGCTATGACGCCTATTCCTGGGCCGGCTTCGTGGCACCCGCGGCCACGCCCAGGGAGGTGGCCGCGAAGCTGAGCGCCGACATCGCCCGGGTGCTGGCCCTGCCCGAGGTCAAGGCCCGCCTGCACGATGCCGGTGCCGAGCCGGCGCCCACCAGCGCCGAGGCGTTCGGCCAGTTCCTGTCGGCCGAGCTGGCCAAGTGGGGCCGGGTGGTCAAGGCCGGCAACATCCAGGCGGATTGACCGGCCGGCGGATCAGTTCACCAGGGCCGGGCGCACGCTGCCCTTGCCGGCCGGCTGCAACCGAAACGGGCCGCTGAACAGGTGGTCGAAGTGCTGGGCTTCCAGTTCAGCCACGGTCGCATCGCAATGCACCGGCAGGCTCACGAAGCAGCCACGCCACCACACCGGCACACCGGCGACGCGCCACACCCGGATGCGGAACTCCCGCGGCTGCGGGTAGGGCTGCAAATCGTTCGGCACGCTGCACACGCAGGCACGGCGGCGCAGTTCCTCGGTCCACCAGCCGGCGCCGCGGGTGCGCAGCCACGCATGCCGTGCGGCCAGGCGCTGCAGCAGCAGCGAGCGGCCGGCCAGGGCCAGCAGCCAGAGCGTGATCACGATTGCGGTTGTCATGGTGGGGCGCGTGCCTCGGGTGTGGTCGGATTCAAGCGATGTTCATGCCTGGCGTCGACCACCATCCAGGGGATAAGCAGGACCAATGCCCCGCAACTGGGGTGGGGGTGTGCGGATTTGCACGAACGGCATCCCGCCACCGGCTTGCAGCAGGCAGCACGTTGGTGACAGGTGTCACCAGGGCCCGCTGCAAGAATCGATGCAGACACCCCGAGGAGACCGCATGAACGACCGCGTCCGCATCACCATCGACGACCACGGCGTGGCCGACGTGGCCCTGGTGCGCAGCGACAAGATGAACGCGCTGGACTTCGCGATGTTCGACGCGCTGTCCGCCGCCATCACCCGCCTGAAGGCCGAGCCCGGCCTGCGCGCGGTGGTGCTGCACGGCGAGGGCAAGGCCTTTTGCGCCGGGCTGGACATGGGCCGCATGGCCAAGCTGAACAACGGTGAGCCCGGCGCCACCCGCGACCTGCGCCCCCGCACCCATGGCATCGCCAACTCGGCCCAGTACGTGGGCCTGGGCTGGCGCGAGATTCCGGTGCCGGTGATCGCCGCGGTGCATGGCGTGGCCTTCGGCGGCGGCCTGCAGGTGGCGCTGGGGGCCGACATCCGCCTGGTCACGGCCGATCTGAAGATGAGCGTGATGGAGATCAAGTGGGGCCTGGTGCCCGACATGGCCGGCGTGGTGCTGATGCGTGGCCTGGTGCGTGACGACCATGCGCGTGAACTCACCTACACCGGCCGCATCGTCAGCGGCACCGAGGCCGTGGCCCTGGGCCTGGCCACCCGGGTGTGTGCCGACCCGCTGGCCGAGGCGCGCGCCATGGCCCAGGCCCTGGCCCAGCGCAGCCCCAGCGCGCTGCGGGCCGACAAGCGGCTGATGAACGCCAGCAGCCAGGTGCTGGCCGACAGCGCCCGCGCGCTGCTGCAGGCCGAGAGCGACGAGCAGGTGGCGCTGATGGGCCAGCCCAACCAGCTGGAGGCGGTGCGCGCCAACATGGAACAACGGCCGCCGGTGTTCTCCACCGCGCAGGCCTGAGCGCGGCGCGCCGATGCAGCGCGATGACGCCCTGCGCGCCTTGGTCAGCAGCCGGCTGTCGGCCTGGCCCCTGCTGGCGCCCGACACCACCGGCCTGAAGCTGGCGGCGGTGGCGCTGACGCTGGCCGACGAAGGCACCGGTGCCAAGCTGCGCGGCCTGCGCCAGGCCAGGGGCTGGAGTACCGACCCCGCGCTGATACTCACCCGCCGCGCCAAGACGCTGAGCGGCCATGCTGGCCAGTGGGCGCTGCCCGGCGGGCGCATCGATGCCGGCGAGACGCCGGAAGAAACCGCGCTGCGCGAGCTGGAAGAGGAGGTCGGCCTGGCGCTGCCGCCCGAGGCGGTGCTGGGCCGGCTCGATCCCTTCGTCACCCGCTCGGGCTATGCCATCCAGCCGGTGGTGGTGTGGGCCGGCGAGGCGCGGGCGCTCAAGCCCAACCCGGCCGAGGTGGCCAGCATCCACCGCATTCCGGTGCGCGAGTTCCTGCGCGACGACGCGCCCATCCTCGAGCCTTTGGAAGGCAGCGAGCACCCGGTGCTGAAGATGCCGGTGGGCGACAACTGGATCGCCGCGCCCACCGCGGCCATGATCTACCAGTTCCGCGAGGTCTGCGTGCTGGGCCGGCCCACCCGGGTGGCCCACTACGAGCAGCCCAAGTTCGCCTGGAAGTAAGCTGCTGCGGATGCACGACACCCGCACCAACCCCACGGCCGACCAGATCGCCACCCACCTGCGTGCGGCCAATGCCGTGGCCGCGCAGGCGCTGGCCGCCGGCCACCACCCGTTTGGCGCGGTGCTGGTGGCGGCCGACCATGCCACCGTGCTGCTGCGCCAGGGCAATGTGGATGCGGTCAACCATGCCGAGGCGGTGCTGGCCCGCGAGGCCGCCCGCCTGTACACGCCCGAGGTGTTGTGGGGCTGCACCCTCTACACCACGGTGGAGCCTTGCGCCATGTGCGCCGGCACCCAGTACTGGGCCCACATCGGCCGGGTGGTCTACGGCATGTCGGAAGCGCGCCTGCTGGCGATGACCGGCAACCATGCCGAGAACCCGACGCTGGACCTGCCCTGCCGCGACCTGTTCGCCCGCGGCCAGAAAGCCGTCGACGTGATCGGCCCGGTGGCCGCCGTCGAAACAGAGATCGCCGCGCTGCACCAGGATTTCTGGCGCCGCAGCCGTGGCGCAGCCCACCCAGGAGACAGCCCGTGATCGAGCACCACATCGACATCCCCACCGCCGACGGCGCGATGAACACCTTCGTCGTGCACCCCGACGAAGGCGGCCCGCACCCGGTGATCCTGTTCTACATGGATGCCCCCGGCAAGCGGGAAGAGCTGCACGACATGGCCCGCCGTCTGGCCACCGTGGGCTACTGCGTGGTGCTGCCCAACCTGTACCACCGCCGCACGCGGGACTACTGGCTGAAGGAGCGCACCGAGGCGGCGATGGCCGAGATGTTCGGCCACATGCATGCGCTCAGCGCCCAGACCACACGGGTCGACACCCAGGCCATGCTGGACTTCGTCGACGGCTTCGCGGCGGCCGATGCCACGCGCATCGGCGCGGTGGGCTACTGCATGAGCGGGCCGTTCGTGGTGTGGGCGGCGGCGGCCTTCCCGGACCGGCTGCGCTGCATCGCCAGCATCTACGGCGCCAACATGGTGACCGATGCGGCCGATTCACCGCACCAGGTGGTGGGCCAGGTGCGCTGCGACAGCTACTTCGCCTGCGCCGAACATGACAAGTGGGCCTCGCCCGAGCAGGTGGCCACGCTGCAGGCGGCGCTGCAGGCCGGCGGCGTGCCGCACCGGCTGGAGTGGTACCCCGGCGCGCACCATGGCTTCGCCTTCCCGCTGCGTGCCGGCATCTACGACAAGCCCTCGGCAGAGCGCCACTGGGCGCGGCTGTTCACGCTGTTTGGCAAGCATCTGACACCGGCCTGAGCGGCCGGCGTCAGGTCATCACGCCCAGCTTGCGGGCGATGGCGACCGCCTGGGTGCGGCTGCGCGCGCCCAGCTTGAGGTTGATGTTGCGCAGGTGGGTGCGCACCGTGCTGTCGCTGACGAACAGCTTCTCGGCCATCACGCTGTTGCTGTAGCCCTCGGCCAGCAGCTGCAGCACGCGGATCTCCTTGCGGGTCAGCGGCTCGTCCAGCGGTGCGCCGGGTGCGGCCGGTTCCGCAGCGGCGGCGGGTTCGTCGGGCAGGGGCTCGTCACCGGCCAGGGCGATCAGCCGCTGCAGGCAGTCGTCGACCAGCGGGTCGACCCGCTCGCCGGGCGCGGCATGCAGGGCGGCCTGGGTGCGGCGCAGCAGCGTGCCCACCGCCGGGCCTTCGTCGAGCAGCAGGCGCACATAGCCCTCGGCCTGGGCCACCTGCAGCAGCCGGCCGGTCAGCTGCAGCGCGGCGTCCAGGTCGGCCGGGCTGCCGGCGCGCTGCAGCGCCAGGGCCTGCAGCAACTGCAGCTTCAGCGCCCGGCGCTGGCGCTGCGCTGCCTGGGCCTGGGCGGCGGCGGCCGCCGCGGCGCGCGCCGCCGCGGCCGGATCACCGAACAGCACCTGCCAGCGCAGCCGACCGATCGGCATGTCTTCCACGTCATGGGCGCTGAACTGGTGGCGAGCCACCCGCTGCCACACCGCGGCATCGTCGGCGCGGTCCAATGCCAGTGCGGCGGCCTCGGCCTGGCCCTGCAGCATCAGCACCCGGGCCCGCTCCAGCCGGGCGCTGGCCACCACCCGCGGCAGCTGGCGGTGGTGGCCCAGGTGCTCCAGCTCGGTGACGAACTGCAGGGCCGCGTCGATGTCGCCGCGGTCGAAGGCGATGCGGGCCACCATCACATGGCTCAGGATCATGTGGTCAGGCAGCCCCACATCGCGCGCCAGCGGCAGGTAGACGTTGAGCAGGTGCTCGGCCTGGGCCAGCTGGTGGGCCTCGTAGACCACGCCGGCATACAGCACGCCGGCCCAGGCATTGCCGTGGGTGGGCTGCCAGGGCGCGGTGTTGAGCGTGGCACTGGGCACCGCGGCCATGCCCAGGGCCAGGCGGAAGCGGGCGGTGGCCTGGCGCAGCCGGCCCTGCTGCAGGTCGAGCAGGCCTTCCACCGATTCGGTGTACATGCGGTTGAAACCGTCGCCCTGCTGGCCGCGGCGGGCGGCGTCCAGCAGGCGCTGGGCCTGTTCCCGCTCGCCCAGCACGCCCATCACATGGGCCATCACATTGCACAGCACGCTGTCGGCAAAGGGCTGGCCGGTGGGCACGCGGGCCAGGGCCTCGCGGCCCAGGTCGGCGGCGTCTTCCACCCGGTCCATCATCGCCAGCAGCATCGGCTGCAGGGCGTTGACATGGGCACGCACCGCGGCGTCGGCGCTGGTGGCGCAGCCGGACTGCTGCAGCTGCTCCATCGCCGCCCAGGGCCCGCGGGTGAGGTTGCTGGCCCACAGCGAGACCACCTGCAGCATCGGCTGGTCGGCCAGCGCGTCGCCGCCTTCCACGTTCTGCAGCGCGGCGAACCAGCGCGCCAGCAGGCGCATGCGGCCCTGCTGCAGGAAATCCATCGCCTGGCCGGCCAGCAGGTGCACCGCATGCGGCGCATCGCCGCCCTCGATGGCATGGTCGATGGCCGGCACCGGCCGGCCCTGGCTCTCGTACCAGCCCGAGGCGGCCAGGTGCAGGCGGGCCAGCGCATCGGGTTGCTCGCGCGCCAGCTGGGCGCGCAGGAAGTCGGCGAACAGGCTGTGGTAGCGCCATTCCCGCTCTGGCGGGGCACTGCCGGCGCCGGGTGCGCTGACCGGCGTGCTGATCGGCGTGATGAACAGGTTGGCCGCATCCAGCTGGGCCAGGATGCGGGCAGCGTCGCTGCGCGGCGTCAGCGCCTGGCACAGCGGCGCATTGAACTGCCGCAGGATGCTGGTGCGCAGCAGGAAGTCGCGCACCTCGGGCGTCTGGCGGGCCAGCACATCCTCGGCCAGGAAATCGGCCACCGCCCGGTTGCTGCCGGAGAACTGGGCGATGAAGCCGGCCACGCTGCCCTGGCGGGCCATCACCGAGTCGAGTGCCATCGAGGCCAGCCACAGCGCGGCCACCCAGCCTTCGGTCTTGGCATGCAGCGGGTCGACCTGGGCGGCCAGGTCGCCGGGCGCGCCGCTGCCATCGCCCGGCCAGCGCAGGGCCAGGAACTGGCGGGTCTCGTCGCGCGAGAAGCGCAGCAACTCGGTGTCGATCTCCAGCAACTGGCCGGCCATGCGCAGCCGGCCCAGGCCCAGCTCGGGCAGGCTGCGGCTGCCCAGCACCAGCTGGCCGCGGCGGGGCAGGTGGTCGATGATCTCGCGCACCAGGCCCAGCACGGCCGGCTCGGTGATCAGCTCGAAGTCGTCGAGGAACAGCGCAAACGGCGCGCCGTGGCGGGCCAGCGCATCGACCAACGGTGTGGCCGGCCCGCCCAGGCCGGCGCCGGGCTGGGCACCCGGCAGGCTGGTGCGGCCGACGATCTGCGCCACCGCCTGCTGCAGGCAGGCCAGGAAGCGTGGCACGTCGTTGTCGGTGCGCTCCAGCGTCAGCCAGGCGGTGGCCACGCCGCTGGCGGCCAGCTGCTCGCGGGCCTGCACCATGGCGGTGGTCTTGCCGAAGCCGGCCGGCGCCCGCACCAGCAGCAGCTTGACGCCGCCGGCCTCGGCCATGCGGCGCACCACCGCCTGGCGCAGCACCTGGCGGGCCTGCGACAGCGGCGGGTTGAGCTTGGACGACAGCGGCCCGGCGGGCAGGCCGCCCAGCGTCAGGGTGGGGGGCGGGGGAGGCATCAGCCTGCCATTCTGGACCAGGCATGGCACCGCGGGCCTGCACAATCGGGACACCATGTCCGACGATTCCACGCCCGCTGCCACCCCGATCGCCGATGGCGATTTCGACACCGACACCCAGCGTGCGCTGCACGACCTGGTCGACCTGCTGCGCCTGGAGCCGCTGGAGCACAACCTGTTCCGCGGCCAGAGCCGCGACAACGGCGGCCAGGCCGTGTTCGGCGGCCAGGTGCTGGGCCAGGCGCTGATGGCTGCCGGCCGCACGGTCGACCCGGCCCACCAGGTGCATTCGCTGCACGGCTACTTCCTGCGTGCCGGCGACAAGACGCAGCCCATCGTCTACGACGTGGACCGCATCCGCGATGGCGCCAGCTTCACCACCCGGCGGGTGGTGGCCATCCAGCACGGCCAGGCGATCTTCCACATGTCGGCCTCGTTCCAGAAGCGGGAAGACGGCCCGACCCACCAGGACACCATGCCGGCCGCGCCGCCGCCCGAGGGCTTCGAGGACGACCACCTGCGCGACCGCCGCCTGATCGACCGCATGCCGGCCTGGCGCCAGCAGTACCTGCGCCAGGCCCAGCCGGTGCACATGCGGGCGGTGAACCCGATCAATGCCTTCGCGCCGCAGCCGCTGCCGGCCCAGGCGCTGCACTGGATGCGCGCCGCCCACCCGCTGCCCGACGACCCGCTGATCCACCAGGCCCTGCTGGCCTATGCCAGCGACTGGAGCCTGATGAGCGTGGCCATGCGCCCGCATGCGCTGAGCTGGCAGCAAGGCAATGTGCAGGGCGTCAGCCTGGACCACGCGATGTGGTTCCACCGCGATTTCCGCTTCGACGAGTGGCTGCTGTACCAGAGCGATTCACCCAGCCTCAGCGGTGCCCGCGGCTTCTGCCGCGGCAGCCTGTGGCGGCGCGACGGCACCCTGGTGGCCAGCGTGGCGCAGGAGGGCTTGATCCGCATCCGCCGGCCCAAGCCGGCGGATTGACCCAGGCCCGCAAGCCCAAGCCTGGGGCCTGATCAGAGCTGCACCCGCGTGCCCAGCTCCACCACCGCGTTGTCGGGCAGGTGGAAGTAGCGCGCCGCACTGCCGGCGCTGCGCGCCATGCCGGCAAACAGCCGCTGCCGCCAGGCCGCCATGCCGGCGCCGGGGCCGGGCACCACCGTCTCGCGGCTGAGGAACCAGCTGGTCTGCATCGCATCGCCCAGCAGGTGGGCCCAGGGGCCGGCGGACAGGGCGCGCGGCACGTCGGGCACGTCCATGAAGCCGAAGTGCAGATGCACCCGCCAGAAGCCGGCGGCCAGCGGCTCCACCGTCACCCGGTCGGCCGCCGGCACCCAGGGCCGCTGCTCGAACACCACCGTCAGCACCAGGTTGCGGGCGTGCAGCACCTGGTTGTGCTTGAGGTTGTGCAGCAGGGCCTGCGGCACCAGGCTGCCGTCGGCCACCGGGTAGACGGCGGTGCGCTCGCTGCGCGGCATGTTGCTGCCGTCCAGGCTGGCGATGAAGGGTTCCAGCGCCAGGCCGTCCTGCCGCAGCGCGCCCAGCAGGCGTCCGCGGCCGCGGGCCCAGGTGGTCATGAGCAGCAGCAGCGCGGCGCCCAGCACCAGCGTGACCCAGCCGCCGTCGAGGAACTTCACCGCACACCCGGCCACCAGCAGCACATCCACCGCCAGGAAGAAGGCCGTCACCGGCCCCACCACCGCCGCCGGCAGGCCCCAGCCGTGGCGCACCACGAACCAGGTCAGCACGGTGGTGATCAGCATGGTCAGCGTCACCGCCAGGCCGTAGGCGCCGGCCAGCGCCGACGAGCTGCCGAAACCCAGCACCACCGCCACCACGCCCACCAGCAGCGCGGCATTGACGCCGGGCATGTAGATCTGGCCGAAGGCGCTGGCCGAGGTGTGGTGCACCGTCAGCCGCGGCAGGAAGCCCAGCTGCATGGCTTGGCGGGTCATCGAATAGGCGCCCGAGATCACCGCCTGCGAGGCGATGATGGCCGCCATGGTGGCCAGCAGCAGCGCCGGGATCAGCAGCGGTGCGGGGAACAGGCGGTAGAACGGGTTGTCGATGGCCGCCGGGTCGGCCATCAGCAGCGCGCCCTGGCCCAGGTAGTTCAAGGCGAGGGCCGGCAGCACCAGGCCGCACCAGGCCCACTGGATCGGCTTGCGGCCGAAGTGCCCCAGGTCGGCATACAGCGCCTCGGCGCCGGTCAGCGCCAGCACGATGGCGCCCAGCGCCGGCAGCAGGTAGGCGCCGCGGCCGGTGAGGAAGTGCCAGGCCTCCAGCGGGTTCAGCGCCGCCAGGATGGCCGGCGTCTGCGCGATCTGCACCACGCCGGCCACCGCCAGCGTGGCGAACCACAGCACGATCACCGGCCCGAACCAGCGGCCCACCACCGCGGTGCCGAAGCGCTGCACCAGGAACAGCCCCACCAGCACCACCAGCGCCGCGGGCAGCACCCAAGGCGTGAGGTCGGGCGTGATCACGCTCAGCCCTTCCATCGCGCCCAGCACCGAGATGGCCGGCGTGATGATGCTGTCGCCGTAGAACAGCGTGGCACCGGCCACGCCCAGCAGCAGCAGCCCATGGCGCAGGCGGGCGCGCTTGGCCACGGCCTGGGCGGCCAGGGCGGTGAGTGCCAGGCCGCCGCCTTCGCCATGGTGGTCGGCACGCAGCACCAGCACCACGTACTTCAGCGTCACCACCAGCATCAGCGCCCAGACGATGGCCGAGACGGCGCCGATCAGGTGCGGCGCATCCAGCGGCACGCCGGTGGCGGGCAGGAAGATCTCCTTGACGGTGTAGAGCGGGCTGGTGCCGATGTCGCCGTAGACCACGCCGATGGCGGCCAGGGTCAGGGCGGCCATGCCTTGCGGCGCCGCATTGGTGGCGCCGGCGCCGGCTGGCGTGGCGGGGGAGGGTGTGGACATGCAGGCAGGCCGTGGTGACGATGGCCGCAGCGTGCGCCGTGGCGCATCAGGAACGCATAAGCGTCCGCGTCAGGCCGCGGGTTCGGCGTCGCCTTCGACCAGCCGGTAGCCCACGCCCGGCTCGGTGAGCAGGCGCTGCGGCTCGGCCGGGTCGGCCTCCAGCTTGGCGCGCAGCTGGCCCAGGTACAGCCGCAGGTAGTGGGTGTGGGCGGTGAACTCGGCCCCCCACACATCGGCCAGCAGCTGGCGGTGGGTGACCACCTGGCCGGCGCTGCGCACCAGCCGGGCCAGCAGCTTGAACTCGGTGGGCGTCAGGTGCACCGGTGTGTCGTCCAGCGCCACCCGGTGCGCCGCCAGGTCCACCTCCAGGCCACCGCTGCGGTAGCGGGTGACGGCCGGCGCCAGCCGCAGGCCGCGGTGGCGCAGCGCCACCCGCATGCGGGCCAGCAGCTCGCCGACGCTGAAGGGCTTGACCAGGTAGTCGTCGGCGCCGGCATCCAGCAGGGCGATTTTCTGCTGCTCGCCATGGCGCGCCGAGATCAGCAGCACCGGCGTGCTGCCGCGCTGGCGCAGGCTGGCCAGCAGTGTCTCGCCGTCGCCGTCGGGCAGGCCCAGGTCCAGCAGCACCAGATCGGGCGCGGCATGGGCGGCCAGGGCGCGGCCCTCGGACAGGCTGGCGGCGGTGTGCACCTGGAAGCCCTCGACCGCCAGTGCATCGCGCAGCGTGCTGCGCAGCGCCGGGTCGTCCTCGACCAGCAGCACCCGCAATGTCATGCAGTGCCCTCGGCCGGCGCCGGCTGGGCGGTGCCGGGCAGGTGGCACTCGAAGCTGCTGCCGCCATGGTTGCGGGCGCGCAGCCTCAGCTCGCCGCCATGGGCGCGGGCGATGGCGCGGCACACTGCCAGGCCCACGCCGGTGCCGCTGCGCGGCGGCGCGGCGCCGGCGGCCGGCTCGCCACGCTGGAACACCTCGAAGATGCGCTCCCGCCAGGCCGGCGCCACGCCGGGGCCGCGGTCGCGCACCGCCAGCACCACGCCGGGCGGCGCGTCGGCCGGGCCACCGCTGGCGCGGCGCACCAGCAGCTCCACCGGCGTGTCGGCCGGTGTGTGGCGCAGGGCGTTGTCGACCAGGTTGTCCAGCAGCTGGGTCAGCAGCATGGCATCGCAGTGCAGGAGCGGCAGGCCCGGCTCCAGCCGGGCGCGCAGCGGCCGGTCGGGCGCGCGCTGGCGGGCGCGGCGCATCACCGTGCCCACCAGGTCCTCGGCCGATTCCCAGTCGCGCCGCAGCACCACGCCGGGGGCGTCCAGCCGGGCCAGCTGCAGGGTGTTGTCGGCCAGCCGGGCCAGGTGTTCGGCCTCCTGCACGATGCGGCCGGCCAGCGCGGCGCGCTGCGTCGGATCCAGCCGCTGGCCCTGGTCGTGCAGCGACGAGGCCGCGCCCAGGATGGTGGCCAGCGGCGTGCGGTAGTCGTGCGAGATGGCGGTGAGCATGGCATTGCGCACCGCCTGCAGCTGGGCCTGGGCGGTGGCGGCCTCGGCGGCCTGGCGGCTGAAGCCGCGCTGCAGGGCGGTGCCCAGCTGGTCGCACAGGGCCTGGGCATGGGCGCGCAGGGCGTCGTCGTGGTGCTGGCCGCCGGGCAGGCGCAGCAGGGCGGCGCCCAGCGCGGCACTGCCGTCACCGCCGGCGGCGCCGCGCAGCGGCAGGATCCAGTGCGCCAGGTCGCCATGGCGGCCAGTGCCCGGGCCCATGGCCCGGCCCTGGCGCAGGCAGTGCCACAGGCCGGTGGTCTCGTCGTCGTCGGCCTGGCCGATGGTGGCCACGCTGTCGTCGGCCAGCGGCCAGCGGCGGCACACCAGCAGGGCCGCGGGTGCGCCAGTCAGCGCAGCCAGGCTGTGCTGCAGCGCGCCGGCATGGGCCATTGGCTCGCCGGCATCGCGCAGCGCATCACCCAGCTGGCGCAACTGCTCGGCGCGGGCCTGGTGCAGGCGGGCCCGGCCGGCCTGGCGGCGCAGCCGCATGATCAGGCCCACCACCGCGGCCAGCGTGCCGGCCATCAGGGCCAGCAGCAGGCCGTCCTGCCAGCGCGCCACCGCCAGGCTGCCGCGCGGTGGCACCAACAGCGCATTGAAGGCCAGCACGGCCACGGCGCCGGCAGCCAGTGCCGCGGTGGCCGGCCACCACAGCGCCGCCACCGCGCCGCCCAGCACCAGCAGCAGGGCCTGGTGGGCCAGGTCGATCGGGCCGTCCAGTCCCAGCATCAGCGCCCAGGCCACCGCCCAGGCCAGCGCACCGCCGGCCCAGCCTGCGGCACGGGTGCCATGGTCAGCGGGCAGCGGGTGCGAAGAAGGCATGGCCGCCACGGTAGCAGGCACCGCATCAGGATGGCATCAGGACCGGGGCCACTGGCCCTGCAGCCAACTTCGTCGATTCGGACGATGGCCGCCCGCCGGTCGGCTGGATAGCGTGCTGGCCTGTCCCAACCACCGGCAAGGCAACGCCATGAAACTCGATTCCACCATCTCCGCCGTCATCACCGGGGGCGCGTCCGGCCTGGGCGCGGCCACCGCCCGCCGCCTGGCCGCCCACGGCGTCAAGGTTGCGCTGTTCGACCTGAACGAAGCCGCCGGCGAGGCCCTGGCCAAGGAACTGGGTGGCGTGTTCTGCCTGGTCGACGTGACCAAGGAAGACTCGGTGGATGCGGGCTTCGCCAAGAGCCGCGCCGCCATCGGCCAGGAGCGCATCCTGGTCAACTGCGCCGGCACCGGCAATGCCATCAAGACGGCCAGCCGCGACAAGACCACCGGCGAGATCAAGTCCTTCCCCACCGCCAACTTCGAACGCATCATCCAGATCAACCTGATCGGCACCTTCCGCTGCACCGCCAAGAGCGCGGCCGGCATGCTGAGCCTGCCCCCGCTGGACGACGGCGAGCGGGGCGCCATCGTCAACACCGCCAGCGTGGCGGCCGAGGACGGCCAGATGGGCCAGGCCGCGTATTCCGCCAGCAAGGCCGGCGTGGTGGGCATGACCCTGCCGATCGCCCGCGACCTGATGGGCGAGGGCATCCGCGTCAACACCATCCTGCCGGGCATCTTCAACACGCCGCTGCTGCAGGGCGCGCCCGACAACGTCAAGGCCGCGCTGGCCGCGAGCGTGCCGTTCCCCAAGCGGCTGGGCCAGCCCGACGAGTACGCTGCCCTGGCCGAGTTCATGATCACCACCGGCTATTTCAACGGCGAGGATGTGCGCCTGGACGGCGCCATCCGCATGGCACCACGCTGAGCCTGCTGCCAACGCGGTGCGATGATCTTGGGGTGCAATCCCCCGTTGTCATTCCCGCATGCTCGACCGCCCGGCGCAGGCGCTGATCGCCCCGGCGCTGCAGGCCGCCGGCCGCTGGCTGGTGGGGCGGGGCGTGACGGCCGATGCCGTCAGCTGGGCCGGCTTCGGCCTGGGCCTGGCGGCGGCGGCCTGCATCGCGCTGCAGCAGCCGCTGGCCGGCCTGGCACTGCTGCTGGCCAGCCGCCTGGCCGACGGTCTGGACGGCACCGTGGCCCGGCTGACGAAGCCCACCGACCGCGGCGCCTTCCTCGACATCACGCTCGACTTCCTGTTCTACGCCAGCATCCCGCTGGCGTTTGCGCTGGCCGATCCGGCCGCCAATGCGCTGGCCGCAGCGGTGCTGCTGGCGGCCTTCATCGGCACCGGCAGCAGCTTCCTGGCGTTTGCCGTGCTGGCCGAGCGGCGCGGGCTGAAGAGCCTGGCCTACCCGGGCAAGGGGCTGTTCTACCTGGGCGGCCTGACCGAGGCCACCGAGACGTTGGTCTGCTTCGTGGCCATGTGCCTGTGGCCGGCGTCGTTCGCACCGCTGGCGCTGGGCTTTGCCGCGCTGTGCGGGCTGACGCTGCTGGCGCGCCTGCGGGCCGGCTGGCTGGCCTTCGGCACCCCGCGCTGAACGCGGCCGCGCTGGCCGGTCACTCGCGCCTGGCGCCGCGGAAGTCGTCGTGGCAGGACTTGCAGCTGCGGCCCAGTGTGCTGACGGCGGCCTTCAGCGCCTCGAAGTCGCCGCTCTTGGCAGCGGCTTCCAGCTTGCTGGCATCGGCCACCATCTTGTCGGAGGCGGCCTTGAACTTGGCCGATTCCTTCCAGACCTCGTCCTTGGCGCGGTGCGACGTGCCCTTGTCGGTGCCCGGCCCGAACGCGGTGAACGGCAGCCGCGACAGGTTGCCCACGAGTTCGGCATTCTCGGAGGCGGCCTTGGCGTCATAGGGCTGGATGCCCTGCGCCATCATCGCCACGCGGCTGAAGTGCGCCGCCATCACGCTGAACGCGCCCTGGCGGTACTTGATCGCGGCTTCGGGGGTCGAGAACTGCGCCAGCGCTGGCAGGCAGAGGCTGCCCAGCAGCACGGCGGTGGCGAGACGAGGCTTCATGGAAGCTCCTCAGTGGGGAGGTTGGCCGCGCAGCCGGTCGTCGGCAGGCGCTGGTGCAGGCATATCGGCCCGCCCCGTCAACAGCTTGAGCCCGGTCCCCCGCCCCGTCGACGGCTTGACATCGGTCAATTCCTGCTGGACTTGAGCATCTGAAAGAACTGAACGGTCTAGGGCTCCCGACAACAGGCCGATGCAGTGCGGGCCGAAAAGCCCTGCAAGGCGGGTCATCCCGACCCGCCTACCGCGGGCCCCTGAGGCCCGGTTTCCTGGCTGACGGAGCCCATCCGATGTCCATCGCTGAACGACGCCCCCGCCTCGACTTCCTGCTGGCGCCCTTGCTGAACCTGCGCATCCGCACCCGGCTGACGCTGGCCTTCAGCGGGGTCTTCGTGCTGATGCTGGTGCTGGCGGCCTATTCCGGCCTGCGCATGGTCGAGATGAAGGACCGGCTGGCCCATGTCACCCAGAGCAACAACCAGCAGATCGCCCAGGTCAACAAGATGATCTATTCGGTCAGCCAGCGCGCCATCGCGCTGCGCAACCTGGCGCTGCTGAAGGACCCGGACCTGAAGAAGCAGGAGCTGGAGGCCATCGACAAGGCCGGCAAGGACTACGCCGAGGCCCACGCCAAGCTGCTGGCGCTGATCAAGCAGTACGACGCCTCCGAGGCCGAGAAGGCGCTGCTGGAGGCGATGGAGCGTGCCGACAACACCACCTCGCCGCTGATGGCCAAGGCCGCCGAACTGGGCAAGGCCGATGACGAGGCGGCGGCCGTGGCCTTCCTGATGGAGCGGGTGCGGCCGCGCCAGGCGCGCTGGATCATCGTGCTGCAGACCATGTCGGGCCTGCAGGACAAGACCAGCCGCGAGTACGTGCAGGACGCCGAAGCCGACTTCGCCCGCGCCCGGATGTGGATGATCGGCCTGGTGGGCGCCGCCCTGGCCGGCGGCATGCTGGTGGCCTGGCTGGTGACGGTGTCCATCACCCGGCCGCTCGGCGCCGCGGTGCATGTGGCACGCACGGTGGCCTCGGGCGACCTGAGCCGTGAGACCCGTGTGCAACGCCGCGACGAGCTGGGCGACCTGCTGCGGGTGCTGGACGAGATGCGGCAACGCCTGGCCACGGTGGTGTCGTCGGTGCGCACCGGCAGCGAGAGCATCGCCACCGGCACTGGCGAGATCGCCGCCGGCAACGCCGACCTGAGCCAGCGCACCGAGCGCCAGGCCGCCAGCCTGCAGGAGACGGCCGCATCGATGGAGCAGATCCGCGTGACCGCCCGCAACAATGCCGACACCGCGGTGCAGGCCCGCTCGCTGGCCGACGGCGCCAGCGCCGCCGCCACCAAGGGCGGCGAGGTGGTGGGCGAGGTGGTGCGCACCATGCAGGACATCGCCGATAGCAGCAAGCGCATCGTCGACATCATCGGCACCATCGATGGCATCGCCTTCCAGACCAACATCCTGGCGCTGAATGCCGCCGTGGAGGCCGCCCGCGCCGGCGAGCAGGGCCGCGGTTTTGCCGTGGTGGCCAGCGAGGTGCGCAGCCTGGCCAAGCGCAGTGCCGATGCCGCCCGCGAGATCAAGGCCCTGATCCATGCCAGCGTCGAGCGGGTGGAAGCCGGCTCGCGCCTGGTGCAGGGTGCCGGCAGCACCATGGACGACATCGTCGGCCAGGTGCAGCGGGTGACGTCGATGATCGGCGAGATCAGCCAGTCCAGCCACCAGGAGACCTCGGGCATCGACCAGATCGGCAATGCGGTGACCGAGCTCGACCATGTGACCCAGCAGAACGCCGCGCTGGTGGAGCAGAGTGCGGCCGCGGCCGAGAGCCTGCGCCAGCAGGCCGACCGGCTGCTGGAGACGGTGGGCGCCTTCAAGCTGCATCCGCAGGCGGCCTGACCGGGCCGACCGGCCTCCCCTCAAGACAGGCGCTGCGGCGCCTGTCGTCGTGTTGGCGACAGCCTGACTGGACTTGAGTGAGTGTCACGTTAAGATGACACACATTCGAACACCGGATCGGGGTGGTCGACGCGGATCAGGCGGGCTGTCGGGGCATTGGTCTGGAGTCGTGCGTGGCCACCACGCGATCCGTCAGCCTGACGGAAGAGCCGCAGCATGCGCAAGATGGACAGGGCAGCCTGGATCGGCCTCCTGGCGCTGGTCATGGCGATGGCCGGTTGTGAGCGGCCCTCGGTGGCCACCGCGCAGAAGGGCTACCGCGGCACCGGCATGGCCCAGGTGGACAACCTGCACACGCTGGAGGCCGACGCCGCCCTGCATGCCGCGCCCGAGATCGCCCGCCCCGCCCGGGTGCGCGAGAACGCGCCGCTGGCCGGCGCCACCTACAAGAACGTGCAGGTGCTGGGCGAGCTCACCATCGGCGAGTTCGGCCGCACGATGAATGCCATCACCGCCTGGGTGGCGCCCAAGCAGAGCTGCGCGCACTGCCATGTGGAAGGCGACTTCGCCAGCGATGCCAAGTACACCAAGGTGGTGGCCCGCCGCATGATCCAGATGGTGCGGCACCTGAACACCGACTGGCAGTCGCACATCGCCAACACCGGCGTCACCTGCTACACCTGCCACCGCGGCAACCCGATTCCCAGCAAGGTGTGGTTCCGACCGGCACCGCCGGACCATGCCGGCAACCTGCTGTTCAACCGCAGCGGCCAGAACGCGCCGGCGGCCCCGGCCGGCCTGGCATCGCTGCCGGCCGATCCGTTCTCGGATTTCCTGTGGCAGACCGGCACGCAGAACAAGGTCCGGGTGATCGGCACCGCGGCCCTGCCGCAGCCGGGCGCCCGTGCCACGCTGCTGCAGACCGAGCACACCTACGGCCTGATGATGCACATCTCCAAGTCGCTGGGGGTGAACTGCACCTTCTGCCACAACAGCCGGGCCTTCGCCAACTGGCCGCAGAGCCCGATCCAGCGCACCACCGCCTGGCACGGCATCCGCATGGTGCGCGACCTGAACACCGCCTACCTCGACCCGCTGACGCCCACCTTCCCGGCGGTGCCGGTGGGCCGGCTCGGGCCC
This sequence comes from Pseudaquabacterium pictum, assembly GCF_005403045.1. Classification (GTDB taxonomy): domain Bacteria; phylum Pseudomonadota; class Gammaproteobacteria; order Burkholderiales; family Burkholderiaceae_C; genus Pseudaquabacterium; species Pseudaquabacterium pictum. The sequence goes on along the minus strand of NZ_BJCL01000002.1, from coordinate 708 downwards.
AGCGGCGATGCCGCCAAGATCCACTGCGCCACCTGCCACCAGGGCGCCAACAAGCCGCTGTACGGCGCGCAGACGGCACGCTACTACCCGGCGCTGTGGCTGGGCACGACGCCGGCCGCCGCGCCGGCTGCCGCCGCCTCGGCCGCGCCCGCGGAGGTTCCGGCCTCGGCGCCGCCGCCGAGCCTGCCGGCATCGGCAGTGGAACTGCTGGCCAAGGCGTCGGCACCGGTGGCGCAGCCGGCGCCGGCTGCATCGGTGGCCGCGCCGGTGGCGGCCCCGGTGGTGGTGGCCGCGGCGCCGTTTGTGCCACCCGCCGCACCGGCGGGCAGCGAGGCCAACTGCGTGCACCTGGCCGCCAGCAACACCCGGCTGGCGACACGCATTCCCGACGCTGCCGCCAACCGCCAGGTCAATGCCGGCGGCCGCCTGCAGTTCCATTCGGCGCCGAATGCCGACTGCGTGATGCAGGGCGTGTTCGTGCTCACCGGCGAACCGGTGGAGGCCGACCGCGAGATCGGTGGCTTCACCCTGGTGTGGTATCGCAACGTCCGCACCGGCGGCGAAGCCATCGGCTGGGTGAAGTCGAACCGCCTGCAGCCCATCACCGCCGACGCGGCCAAGGCGCTGGCCGCCGCCGCCGTACCACCAGCGACCAGGCCGGCGGCACCCGCGCCCGCACCGGCACCCGCGCCGGCCGTGGCCGGCGCG
>NZ_BJCL01000001.1 GCF_005403045.1 Pseudaquabacterium pictum | reverse complement strand
CAAGCGGCACAACGCGTCGCGGGCACCTTGCGATCTCGTTGCAAGCGTCAACTCGGACCGCAATTGCCCGACCCCGATCAAATTGCAAGGCGCTGCCATATCGGTCGCCGTGTTGTGCAGAGCGTCCTTAGGCCGTCTATTCTCCGTACAGCCACGCACGTCTACAAGCAATGCAGCACCCAACTGACAAGCACACGCCGGTGGACTTTGATTTCATCATTGGAGACTGGACTGTCAACCATCGGCGGCTCAACGAACGTCTGTGTGGGTGTGATACCTGGACAGAGTTCAAAGGCAGATCCAGTACACGCAAGATTCTTGATGGCTTTGGCAACCTCGAAGACAATGTCTTGTATTTTCCCGGCGGTGAAGTGCGCGCAGCTGCAATCAGATCCTATGACTCGGCAAGCAGAACATGGGCGATCTGGTGGCTGGATGGAAGAGCCCCGCACAATCTTGATGCGCCCGTTGTCGGCAGCTTCTGCGAAGATGTTGGATCGTTCTACGCAGATGACTTTCTGGATGGCAAGCCGATCAAAGTCCGTTTCCTGTGGAAAAAGAAGTCGGTGAACGCTGCAACTTGGGAGCAAGCGTTTTCCGCTGACGGCGGCACCAGCTGGGAAACGAACTGGACCATGGAATTCACGCGCAGTGTGGCCTGATCATTCGTTCAATCGGACCCAAGGCGGCATGTGGCCACAGGTCCGCCATTTCATTCTTGGTCTTCGGCCACATACCGATCTGGTCTGGTTGGCTCCAACGCAAGGCGACACAGCCGGCGCTGTCGCGCGCAAGGGAGATTGATCACATGAGAATCCGCCCAGCACTGCTGGCTGCCGTTCTGGCGGCTGCGTCTGTCCAGTCAATTGCGCAGGTCGACATCGGAGCGCCCGCCCCAGACCTGCTGGGCAAGACCTATGAAGGGCAAGACTTCCTCGTCTCTGCACACCAAGGCAAGGTCGTCGTTGCAACGTTCTGGGCATCCTGGTGCGGCCCATGTCAGCTGGAACTGCCGCTTTTGGAGGGCATGCAGAAGGTGATTGGGCCTGACCGCGTCAAGGTGGTCGCCATCAGCATCGAGAGCAAGGATCGGTTCAAGCAGATTGGCAGTGCGGCCAAGAGCCTCGCGTTGACTTTCGTCCACGACACCACTGGCTCGATATCCCGTGCATATGGCGTGAAAGGTATTCCGCACCTGGTCGTCATCGGCAGGGATGGCAAGGTGCAGCGCAGGTTCGTGGGCTACTCCGAGAAGCAGGTCGAGAACATCATTGCGCAGGTTCATTCTGCGCTTAGCGAGTAACGCGCATGCCGAGATGTCGGGTGCTGCTACCGCCGTTGGCGCATTGCCTCGAAGGTTGGCGATCGAGGGAGAAGATGCGCATCGCCATCGCCGCAACAGGCCACACAGAGAACGGTCCGAAGCCCGAAGGGCGGAAGCCATGCGTCTTGACGGGACGCTGTGTCCGAAAGAACCACCGCGGTCGAAACACCGGAAGACACCTGATGCATTGGGTGGCCATGCACGCCCTCGAGAACGGATGCGGCAGCTTGGATTGGAGCGTCAAGGCGCCCAACATCAGGGGCATGGCCTTCTAAACCAAGCTCGGCGCACATCAGGTTGAAGCTCGCTTGAGCGACCGTTTGAATCACGCCGGCATCTAGGCACTTTCAAACAGCAGACCACAAGCCCAAATTGCCGCCTGACCATGCGCTCAAATTCACCCATCGGGGCATGCGGCCAAAGGCCCTCCATTTCCATCCTGGCCTTCAGCCACAGGCTGCAGGTCTGCAGTTGTTCTCATCGATAGACGCAGACGTCTGCGCCACCCACCATGCACAGTCCTGTTGAATACCCCTTGGAAGGCGGATGCGATTGCGGGACCATTCGTTACCGCATGGAAACGAGGCCCCTGTTCGTCCACTGCTGTCACTGCCGGTGGTGCCAGCGAGAAAGCGGCGCGGCCTTCGCGCTCAACGCCATGATCGAGAGCGACCGCGTCGTCAATCTCGGCGCGCCGCCGGAACTGGTCGACACGCCATCCGACAGTGGGCTGGGGCAGCAAATTGCGCGCTGCCCCCACTGCCGCGTCGCCGTCTGGAGCCACTATGCCGGTGCCGGGCCCGTCACCAAGTTTGTCCGTGTGGGCACGCTCGACAACCCGGATGCCTGTCCACCCGAGATCCACATCTTCACGCGGTCCAAGCAGCCTTGGGTCAACCTCCAGGGTGGCGCGCCGGCCGTGGATGAATACTATGAGCGCGACGACCACTGGCCGCCTGACAGCCTGAAACGACGCGAAGCCCTGCTGCCAGCCATTCAGGCCTACCAGGCCACACGCACAACCGGCCTCTGAACAGCACCCCTGCTGCACCATGGCGGCCCGGCTGTCATCCCCGCCCTACCCAACCCGCCGCCATGCTCCTCGACACCTACTTCTGGCTGATGCTGGTCTACGTGGTGGGCACGTTGCTCGCGTCGCTGTTCATGCGCACCAGGCGCACGCCGATGGCGCAGTTCACGCGTGGTGCCTGGGTCGAGCAGGTGGTGTCCTACCTGCTGCTCTGCGTGGGTTTGCTGGGCGTCTACGGTCACATCCACGCGGTGCCGATCCTGTTTGCGGGGTTCTGGCAACTCTTCGTCGTCGGCTTCGTCGTGTTTGCGGTCCTGCAGCACCGCATGCCCAAGACCCGCCAGCTTCGGGCATCGCATGGCGATCGGGCTGTGATCGTGGCCAGCGTGGTCGGCGTGCTGATGGTGGCGCCGATGTGGTTTGCCCTGGGGCTGTATGCCTTTGGAAGCGTTGGGCTCTGGGGTGCGGCGTGAACCCCGCGCGGGCCATCGGTCGGTGACCAGCCGACGGGCCCGGTCTGCGGGCCCCTGCGGGTGAGAATCCAGCCCTGACTCCAGCTCCGGCATGTCCATCAAACACCTTGCGATCGGTTTCCTGGTTCTGCTGGCGGCAGCCGTCGGCTGGAAGCTGCTGGCGCCCGCGCTGTCACGCGCCGGCGCCGATGCCCGGCCCGGGCCGAAGCCGATCGTCTTCGACAACGGCTCGATCCGCGACACCACCACGGTGGTGAAGGCGCCGCCCAAGGGCGCGCCCGCGCCGGTGGGGGTGCTGCGCAAGTGCACTGGCGGCGCCCAGATCACCTACACCAACACCCACTGCCCGCCCGGCACACGTGAGGCCAAGCTCGGCCAGGGCACGGTCAATGTGGTGTCTGGCACCAAGCCGACGCCGCTGCCGCCGGAGACCGGTGCCGCAGCGCCCGAGATGACGCTGCAGGACAAGATGATCGAGCGGGCCGTCACGCCCCGGTGACACTGCCGGCCTCCACCGCGGCGCTGTCTTGGTGTGGACAGGCGGGGGCCTCACAATCCCGCCGATCATCCCGATCCTGGAGAACTCCATGCACATCGACGGTTCCTGCCACTGCGGTGCGGTCCGCTTCACGGCATTGATCGATCCCGGCCGGGTGATGGTCTGCCACTGCGCCGATTGCCAGGTGCTGTCGGGCGCGCCGTTCCGCGCGGTGGCCGTCGCGCCGTACGACACCCTGCACGTCACGGGCACCACCAAAAGCTACGTGAAGCTGGCCGACAGCGGCAACCGCCGCGCCCAGGTGTTCTGCCCTGAATGCGCCACGCCGCTGTGGGCCACGGCGCCAGAGAACCCGACATCCGTCGTCATCCGGCTGGGCTGCGTCACGCAGCGGGCACAGCTCACGCCCGCCGTGCAGATCTGGCAGCACTCGGCCTTGCCGTGGGTGGCCGATCTGCTGCCGCTGCCCGGCTCGCCGGCGCAGCAGGCGTTTCTGCCGGCCGCGCCGCCCACCGGCGCGGCCTGACGGCGTTGGGCATCGGCCTTTCCTGACGACTGGAGCGAACATGAAACGTGTCACCGGCATCGGCGGCGTCTTCTTCAAGGCCAAGGATCCGGCAGCGCTGGGCGCCTGGTACCGCCAGCACCTGGGCATCGACGTCCAGCCTTGGGGTGGCGCGGCCTTCCGCTGGCAGGGCGACGACAATTCGGGCGGTGTCGGCACCACGGTGTGGAGCCCGTTCCCGGTCGACACCGGCTACTTCGCGCCCAGCACCGCGCCCTTCATGGTCAATTACCGCGTCGATGATCTGCAGGCGCTGCTGGCCACGCTGCGGGCCGAGGGCGTGCAGGTGGACGACAAGGTCGAGACATCCGAGCACGGCAGCTTCGGCTGGGTGATCGACCCGGAGGGCAACAAGCTGGAGCTGTGGCAGCCGCCGGCGGGGCAGTGACCGCGGCGGCGCCCAGGCCGTCCATGCGCGCCGAGCCGGCGTGGCTGCTGCCGCCGGCCCGGCCGTCGCCGCCGTGACAGCCCGCGGGTTCCCGCCCTTGCCGCAGTGCAGCATGCTGCGGTACACCCTCGGGTTTCCCCGCTTCCTGCGGCCAACTGCCGCCCTGTCCGCCCATCCGCCCGCGCCATGACCCAGACCGCCATCCGTCCGCCCCATCTCGCCATCTGGCCCAAGCGCCTGCCCCGCACGCTGCCGCTGCCCGACACCAGCCTGTGGTTCAACCTCGAGGTCAGCGCCCGCCGCTACCCCGACAAGCCGGCCTACATGTTCTTCGGCCAGCCGCTGCGCTTTGCCGAACTGCATGCCCAGGCCGAGGCGCTGGCCGGCTGGCTGCAGGCTCATGGCGTGAAGAAGGGCGACCGCGTCGCAGTGCTGATGCAGAACTGCCCGCAGTTCGTGGTGGCGGTGCATGCGGTGCTGCGGGCCGATGCGGTGGTGGTGCCGGTCAACCCGATGAACAAGGCCGACGAGCTGGGCCACTACATCACCGACCCCGGCACGGTGGTGTTCCTGACCACCGCCGACCTGGCCGGCGCGGTGGCCGAGGCCAATGCCCGCTTGCCGGCGGCGCAGCAGTTGCGCCACATCGTCGCCACCCGCTTCACCGACGCGATGCCGGCCACGCTGGACGCGGCCGAGACGCCGTCGCCAGCCATCCTGCAGTGGCTGCAGGCCGATCCCCTGCTGCCCGCGGCCACCGCCACCACCGGCGTCACCCGCTGGGCCGACGCGCTGGCCTTCGGGCGCCAACCGGCCCACCGCCCCGGCCCGCACACCGCCCAGCCCGATGACCTGGCCCTGCTGCCGTACACCAGCGGCACCACCGGTCTGCCCAAGGGCTGCATGCACACCCACCGCACGCTGATGCACAACGTGATGTGCGGCGGCATCTGGGGCTGCAGCACCACCGAGGCGGTGACGCTGGCCGTGGTGCCGATGTTCCACATCACCGGCTTCATCTACGGCTGCATGGGGCCGGTGGCCGGCGGCAACACCGCCGTCATCCTGCCGCGCTGGGACCGCGAGCTGGCGGGCCGGCTGATCGCCCGCCACCAGGTTACGCACTGGACCTGCATCCCCACGATGATCATCGACCTGTTCGGCAGCCCGAACTACGCCAGCTTCGACCTGCGCAGCCTGCGCTTCCTGTCGGGCGGCGGCGCGGCCATGCCGCAGGCGGTGGCGCAGCGGCTGATCGATGAATTCGGCATCACCTTCGCCGAAGGCTACGGCCTGACCGAGACCGCTGCGCCCACCCACAGCAATCCGCCGGAGCGGGCCAAGCTGCAGTGCCTGGGCATCCCGGTGATCGGCACCGACAGCCGCATCATCGACCCCGACACCCTGGCCGAGCTGCCCATCGGCGAGACCGGCGAGATCGTCAGCCACGGGCCGCAGGTGTTCATGGGCTACTGGGGCCACCCCGAGGCGACCCAAGCCGCCTTCATCGAGCTGGACGGCAAGCGCTTCTTCCGCACCGGCGACCTGGGCCGCATGGACGAGGAGGGCTACTTCTTCATCACCGACCGGCTCAAGCGCATGATCAACGCCAGCGGCTTCAAGGTGTGGCCCAGCGAGGTGGAGCTGATGCTCTTCAAGTGCCCGCTGGTGCAGGAGGCCTGCGTGATCAGCAGCCGCGATGCCTACCGCGGCGAGACGGTGAAGGCCGTGGTCGTGCTGCGGGCCGAGGCCCGCGCCACGGCGCAGCCCGAGGACATCATCGCCTGGGCCCGCGACCACATGGCGGCCTACAAGGTGCCGCGCATCGTGGAGTTTGCCGAGGCGCTGCCCAAGAGCGGCTCGGGCAAGGTGATGTGGCGGTTGCTGCAGGAGCAGCAGGCGGGCGCCTGAGGCGCACGCCGGCGGCCGCCGGCTTCACTTCTTGACGTCGGGGCCCTTGCCGATCTGGCCGCTCTTGACGGCCGAGGCGGCCTCGGCGCGCACCGCGGCGCGGCTGCCCTGGTTGGGGCGTGAGGCCGCAGCGCCGGGGCCTTCGCCCTTGACCAGGGTGCCGGCCTTCTCGGCTGCAGCCGCTTCACGCCGGACCTCGGCGCGGTTCTTCGTCGACTTCATCGGCGCCGCGGGCTTGGTGACCTCGCCGTTGTCGATGGTGCCGTCCTTCACCGCGGAGGCCGCTTCGGCCCGCACGGCGGCGCGGGTCTTGGGTGCTGCCTCTTGGGCCACGGCGGGCATGCCGCTGAACATGACCAGGGCGCCGAGTGCGAGCAGTGCTGTCTTCATGGGTTCTCCGGTGCAGTCCCGTCGGCTGCCGGCGGATGCCGGCGGCTCGGGGGACCATGGCGGAGTGTCGGCAGCTGGGTGCGGGCTTGTCCGTCCGCCAGCGCACACAGCCGGTTCAGGCCGGCGGGTCGAACAGCGCGGTGTAGCGGCGCTGCATCTCCTCGGGCGTCACCGTCTCGATGGCATGGCCCAGCAGCCACTGGTGGCCGAAGGGGTCGCGCAGCCGGCCACTGCGCTCACCATAGAACTGGTCGCTCATCGGTGACTCCAGCACCGCACCTGCGGCCACGGCGCGTGCCGCCCAGGTATCGGCATCGTCCACGTGCAGGTGGACGGACGCGCCCAGCGTGTGGTTGCCGCCGGGCGCCAACAGGCCGTACTCGGGAAACGCCTCGCTGAGCATCAGCACGACCGGACCCAGCTGCAGCTCGGCATGGCCGATGCGGCCCGAGGGCTCGACCAGGCGGAACTTCTCCACCGCGCCGAAGGCCCGGGTGTAGAAGTCGATGGCAGCGGCTGCGCCGTTCACGCGCAGGTAGGGAAAGGCTTCGTGGATCATCGCGGCAGGCTCCGTCAGGGGTCAGCGGTGGCGCCACCTTAGCGGCTGCGGCCGTGGCTGTCTGGAAGGAATTTCCAGGCTGACGTGGCGGCTGGCCTGCTCAGGTGCAGGCCAGGTGTGATGGCCAGGCCGTGCCCAGGCGGCGCACTTGGCCCGGCGTGTGGCCGGTCAGTCGACGGAACTCGCGGCCCAGATGGGCCTGGTCGGCATAGCCGCAGTCGGCCGCCACCTCCGCCCAGGCCAGGCCGGCATGGCCGGCGCACAGCGCCGCCTGCAGGCGCTGCAGGGCCCGCAATTCGGCCGGCGCCAGGCCGCAGGCCGCGCGCATGCGCCGGATGAAGGTGGTGGGCGAGAGGCCCGCCTGCCGCTGCAGCGCGCCCACCGCCGCGCCGGCCTGCAACCGCGGCAAGGCCCAGGCCACCAGCGGATCGGGCACGGCTGGCTGCAGGCAGGCGGCCAGCAGGGCCTGCTCCAGGCAGCGCAGCCGGGCCGCGGGGTCGTGCAGCGCGCCGGCCGCATCCACCCGCGTGCGCAGCGCAGCCGCCCAGCCGGGCCACAGGTCGTCCAGCGCCACCGTGCGGCCGGCCAGCGCATCGGCCGGCAAGCCCAGCAGCGCCGGCAGGCCGCCGGGTCGGAACTGCACGCCGACCACGATGGACGCGCTGGCGGTGTCGCGCAGCGTGGGCGCCAGCATCGGCCCTTGCAGCACGCCGCCGGCCAGCCAGTGGCCATGGACATCGTCGGCACCCTGGAAGCGGCGCAGGGCTGTCCGGTCCAGCGGCACCACCAGATCGGCCAGGCCGGTGGGCAGGTTCCACTCGCGGGCGTGGGGCAGGCCGGCGGGGCGGGCGCTGGTCCACAGCCGCGTCACGCAGGCATCCAGCGGCGGGGCCGGCGGGCGCTGCAGCCAGCCGGCCATCGCGGTCAGAAGCCCGACCCGGGCGTCAGCAGAAAGGCGGCTTCCTCGGCCGTGCTGGCGCGGCCCAGCGCCGCATTGCGGTGGGGAAAGCGGCCGAAGCGGGCCACGATGTCCAGGTGCTTCTGCGCCCACACCACCAGCTCGGCACGGGCAGGTTCGTCTGCGGCCAGCTGCTGGAACAGCTGCACGGCGGTGCGCTGGTGCGACAGGTCTTCCGCATGCTCGAAGGGCAAGTAGGCGAACTGGCGCTGCACGCCGGTCAGCGCCCGGTCGGCGCCGCTGGCCACCAGAGCGCGGGCCGTCTGCAGTGCCATGTCGTCGCCCGCAAAGGCCCGCGCCGTGCCGCGGAAGGTGTTGCGGGTGAACTGGTCGAGCACGATCACCCGCGCCAGCGCCGGCAGCGGGTCGACCGGGCGGGTCAGCCAGTCGTCGATGTCACCGACCAGGGCGCGCTCGATCAGCGGGCCGAAGCGCTGGCGGATCTGGTCGTCGAAGGCATCGTCCTTGGTGAACCACTGCGGCCGCGGCTGCGCATGGCCGGGGTCGTCGGGCGGGCCGAACCAGAAATCGAGCACGGCCAGGGCGTCGGTATGCATGGGTGAAATCCTCGCGCTGCGCGATCGGGGTGGACCGACGATAGCGCCAAAATCGGCTTTCCCGCGTATGGCATCAGACCGGCGCGCGCGGCGTCAGCGGGGCGGCCGGCAACGGCATGGGCGCCGACGCTTGCTGCCGAATCCGGCTGTTTCGGTTCGCTATCATCGTGGCCATAGGCGGAAGTTGACCGCCAGAAAGAGAAACAGGGGAGTGTCTTGTTGAGAGCCATCATCGCCAGCGCCACCGTGCTGGCCACCACCGGTTGCGCGACGTTCGTCAACGAGACGACTCACCCGGTCCGGTTGGAAACGCTGACCCAGCAGGGCCAGGCCATCGCTGGCGCGGAGTGCCGGCTGACCAACGACTACGGCAGCACGCTGGTGCGGTCGGGCGAGACCAGCCAGGTCCGCCGGTCCAACAAGGACCTGGACATCGTCTGCCGGCACCCGGACAACCCAGATGCCGTGGCACGGGCGATCTCGCGGGCCAATGCCGGCATGGCCGGCAACATCCTCATCGGTGGCGGCATCGGCGCCATCATCGACCACAGCAAGGGCACGGCCTACACCTATCCCACCTGGATGCAACTGGTGTTCGGCAAGACCCTGGTGATCGACCGCAACGATGAGCGACCAGGCCAACCCGTGCGCAGCACGGAGCCGTCCCCTGTCCCCACCACCACGGAGAAGAAGTAGATGAATTCCATGATCACGCGCTGGCAGCGCACCGCGACGCTGGCAGCCATGCTGGTCACTGCCGCACTCGCCAGCGGCTGTGCGATCCAGGCAGCGGTCTATCAGCCCTCGATCGCCAATGTCGAGCAGATCAAGAAGCTGAATCCGCAACCGATCAAGGTCGGCACGTTCCAGGTGAAGTCCGGCGCGGAAGGCGCCAGCAGCATCAGCCTGCGTGGCAACCCCATGCAGTCGCCGGTCGGTGGCGACTACGCCGCCTACCTGGCCGATGCCCTGCGCCAGGAACTGGTGCTGGCCGGCAAGTTCAAGCCGGATGCCGGCATCGACGTGCGCGGCGAATTGCTGAAGAACGACATCGCCGCTGGCGGCTTCTCGACCAACAGTGGCGAGATCGAAGTGCGCTTCATCGTGTTGCGCGGCAACGAGGAACGCTACAACAGCGTGCTGCGCGCCAGCGACAGCTGGGACTCTTCGTTCGTCGGTGCGGTTGCGATTCCGAAGGCGCAGCAGCAGTACCCGGTGCTGGTGCAGAAACTGCTGACCACGCTGTTTGCTGACGCCCGCTTCCAGGCAGCGATCCGTTGAGCAGGGGGCCTGACATGATCCGACAAATGCTTTGGGGTGCCGCAGTGCTGGCGGTGGCCGCACTCACCGGCTGTGCCCATCCGATCAGCCTGTCGACCGACGCCTCGCGCTTGATGGGCTCGGGCCAGGTCAAGGTCGACCGCAAGGTGGGCCTGGTGGTCACCGACGACCAGCGCAAGCAGGAAGTCGTGACGCCCGGCGGCGGCGGCGACAAGGTCAGCTACCTGCCGTACCGCGACCTGGAGGGCGGCCTGTACACGGTGCTGTCCGAAACCTTCGCCAACGTGGCACGCGTTAGCGGCCCGAGTGATCCGAAGATCGCTGCCGAAGGTGTCAACGTTCTGGTCGTCCCGGTCGTCAGCACGACATCGTTCTCCCCCAGCATCGTGACGTGGCCACCCACGGTGTTCACCGTCGAGCTGAACCTGAGCTTCAACGATCTGCAGAACAAGCCGGTGACGCAGGTGCGGGTGCAGGGCGAGGGCCGTGCCGAGTTCGACGAGTTCAAGTCGGACCACTCCCTGGCGGCCAAGCGGGCTGCCGAGGACGCGCTGAAGAAGCTGTTGAAGGCCGTGGCTGAGGCGGCCGCGCGCCTCAAATAGTCCGGGCTGACCGGGCCGCTGGCCTGGTCCCGCTGATTCAGGCGGCGTCGGCCTCGCCCAGCGCCTGCCACAGGAAGGCGAACTCCAGCGCCAGCATGTCGGCCTTCTGGGCGTTGTCGGCCGCGCCGGCATGGCCGCCTTCGGTGTTCTCGAAGTACAGCGGCTGGTAGCCCAGAGCCGCCATGCGCGCGGCCATCTTGCGGGCATGGCCGGGGTGCACGCGGTCATCACGCGTGCTGGTGGTGAACAGCAACTGGGGCAGCACCTGGCCGGGGCGCAGGTTCTGGTACGGGCTGTAGGCGCGGATCCAGGCCCATTCTTCCGGCACATCCGGGTTGCCGTACTCGGCCATCCACGAGGCGCCGGCCAGCAGCCTGTGGTAGCGGCGCATGTCCAGCAGCGGCACCTGGCACAGCACCGCGCCGAACAACTCGGGCCGCTGCAGCATCACCGCGCCCACCAGCAGGCCGCCGTTGCTGCCGCCCTGGATGGCCAGGCGCTGCGGACGGGTCACGCCACGGGCGATCAGGTCTTCAGCCACCGCGGCGAAGTCGTCGTAGCTCTTCTGCTTGTTGGCGCCGATCGCCGCCTGGTGCCAGGCGGGGCCGAACTCGCCGCCACCACGGATGTTGGCCACCGCCACCACGCCGCCATGGGCCAGCCAGGCCGTGCCCCAGCCGGCCGAATACACCGGTAGCTTGGCGATCTCGAAGCCGCCGTAGCCGTTCAACAGCGTGGGGTGGCGGCCGTCGAGCACCAGGCCCTGGCGGGCGACCAGGAAGTAGGGCACACGGGTGCCGTCCTTCGACGTGGCCCAGTGCTGCTGCACCTGCAGGCCCTTGGCATCGAAGAAGGCCGGGCGGGACTTCAGCGTCTGTAGGGGCCGGCCGTCGGTGTGGCCCAGCAGCAGGGCATCGGGCGTCAGGAAGTCGGTGTACCCCAGCAGGAACTGCTCGGCCAGCGGGTCGGCCTGCTCGTCGCTGCCCAGGCTGTCGTCGTGCAGGGTCTGCAGACCCAGGCTGCCCGGGTGGGGCGCGGCGATGGCGCGGCGCACCCAGCCGCCGGCCTGCGGCTGGCAGGCTGCCAGCACGCCGGCCACGTTGTCCAGCACCTGCAGCAGCACCTGGCTGGCGGTGGTGCCCCAACCTTGCAGCGAACGGCTGGCCGTGGGCGTGAACAGCGCCTGCAGTGGCGGCAGGTCGGCGTCGCCGCTGGCAGCCAGCACCGCGGCGGCATCCCCGGCCAGCAGGCTGCCGGCCGGCCACAGCGTGCCGTTCAGCGCCCAGTCGCTGCGCAGTTGCAGCAGGGCGCGGTCCTGCCAGAAGCCGATGTGGGCATCGCTGGGGATGGCGATGGGCTGCAGCCGGTCGCCCTCCAGCAACTGGAACTGCAGGCTGTTGTAGAAATCGGTGGCGCGGCTGACGATGGTGCGCCGACCGCCGGGCCGGTGGTCGATCCAGGCCGAGACCGACACATCCTGCGCCTGGCCTTCGAACACCAGCGTGGCTTCAGTCAGCGGCGTGCCGCGCCGCCAGCGCCGCACGGTGCGCGGGTAGCCCGAGTCGGTCAACGAGCCGGGGCCGGTGTCGGTGCCCACCAGCAGGTGGTCGGCATCTTCCCAGGTGACGTCGGTCTTGGCCTCGGGCAGCTGGAAGCCGCCGGTGACGAAGGCCTTGCCCACCAGGTCGAACTCGCGCACCACCGTGGCATCGGCGCCGCCGCGCGACAGCTGCACCAGGCAGTGGCGGTAGCTGGGGGGCAGGGCGGTGGCGCCGGCCCACACCCAGTTCTCGCCTTCGGCAGTGGCCAGGGCGTCGAGGTCCAGCACCGTCTCCCAATCCGGCGTGGCGGTCTGGAAGCTGGCCAGCGTGGTGCGCCGCCACAGGCCGCGGGGGTGCTTGGCATCGCGCCACAGGTTGTAGAACCAGTCGCCGCGGCGGCTGACCTGCGGGATCTTGTCGGCCGAATCCAGGATGGCGCGGAAGCCATCGCGCATCGCGCCGAAGCGCGGGTGCTGCTGCAGCACGGCGCGGCTCTCGGCATTGCGGGCGTGCACCCAGGCCAGGGCGCGTTCGCCCTGTACCTCTTCCAGCCACAGGAAGGGATCCTCGGCCTCGTTCATGCGCCCCCCTGCCACAGCCGCTGCGGCAGCACCTCGACCGAGGCATTGCCGTCGCTCACGTAGACATGGCCGTCCTGGATGCTGACCTGCAGCTGCATCGAGCGTTGGGCCATCGCCGCCAGGGCCTGGCTCTGGGTGTGTGGCAGCTGCCAGATGTCGAGGTTGCGCAGCCGGGTGATCTTGTTGGCGATGCCGGCGTACCAGATGGCCGCCGAGTGGCTGTAGCAGTACAGGCTGACCCGTCGCGCCTTGCCGCAGGCCTTGGCCAGGCGGCGGTCGTCGGGCTGGCCCACCTCGATCCAGTGCAGCAACTGGTCCGACAGGTCCTTGTGCCACAGGTCGGGCTCGTCCGCATCGGCCATGCCGCGGGCCAGTTGCAGCGTGCCGTGCAGATCGTCCATGGGAACGTTCAGCGCATAGGCCAGCAGCCGCACCATCAGCCGCTCTTCGGTCTCGCTGGGTTGCAGCGGCACGGTCAGGGCATGCTCACCGTAGAGGTTGCGGTCCATGTCGGCGATCTGCAGCGTCGCCTTGTAGATGGTGGCCTTGATCGCCATCAGCGGCGTCCCGGTCGGTGGGCAGGGCGGGGGCGGGTGGGGGTGTCGGGCGGCATGGTCGCGGTACTCGGGGGCAATCCGGCACTGTGCCACAGCGCACTGCCGGCGCGCACGGTCTTCGGGATGCTGCGGGGCCGGGGCGGCAGGCGCTGGCCGCAGAATGGGACATGCCATCACCGCAGCCCTCCAGCCTGCCCGCAGGCGTGGCCCTGCAGGCCGAGGTGGATGCGCTGCGCCTGCGGGCGCATGCCAGCGGCGCCCGCCTCGCCGCCGTGGCCAGCCTGGCGGTGGCGGGCCTGCTGCTGTGGACAGCCCAGGGCCAGATCCCGCTGCCACGGCTGTTGGCCTGGCTGGCCGCGCTGGCCGGCGTGCTGCTGGGGCGGGTGCTGCTGGCCGCCGCCCAGCGCCGTGCCCAGGCTCCCGCCGACGTGGCCGATGCCGCTGTGCCGCTGGCCGACCAGCCACGCTGGTTGCGGCGCTACCGGCTCAGTGCAGCGGCGCATGGCCTGGTCTGGGGGCTGGCGGCCTGGCTGCCGGTCTCGCTGGCCGATCCGACGCTGCAGTCCTCGCTGGTGTTCGTGATGGTCGGCCTGGTGATTGCCGCGCTGACCCTGACCATGTTCGACCAGCCCGCGGCGCTGCTGTTCGCCGGCCCGTCGCTGGTCCTGCTGCTGGCCCGCCTCGGCAGCAGCAGCGCTCCGCTGGCGCCCACGTCGGCCTTGGCGCTGGTCATGGGTGTGCTGCTGCTGGCGATCCTGACGCTGGCCGGCCGCCGTGCTGAACGTGAGCGCCGCCACCTGGCCCTGGCCCAGCGCGCCGGCCGCGCCAGCGCCCAGCATGTGCGCGACACCCAGGCCCTGCTGCAGCAGGTGTTCGACCATGCCGGCCTGGGCATCAGCGTGTTCGACCGCGACAAGCGCCTGCGCGCCTGGAACGACCAGGTGGCCGACCTGGCCGGGCTGCCGCCGGCCATGCTGCAGCCCGGCGTCACGCTGGACACCTGCGTGCGGCACCTGGCCGACCACGGCGCCTTCGGGCCCGACAGTGGCGCCGAAGGCATGGCCCAGCGGCTGCACGTGCTCGGCGCGGCCACGCCCGGCGTGCTGCGCCGGCGCCGGCCCGATGGCCGCCTGGTCGAGGTGCGGCGCAACCCCTTGCCCGATGGCGGCCTGGTGCTGTTCCATGTCGACATCACCGAGCGCGAGGCCACCCGGCGCGCCGCCGACGAGCAGCAGCGCATGCTGGCCCTGGTGCTGGAGCGCACCGAGCAGGGCTTCTGGTACATCGACAACGACCTGCGCACCACCGATGCCAACCCGGCGATGTGCCGCATGCTGGGGCTGGAGCGGTCGCAGTTGCTGGGGCGCAGCATCTATGAATTCGTCGACGCCGAGAACCGCGCCGTCTTCGACCGCGGGGTGGCCCTGCGCGCCGCCGGCCAGGCTGGCGGCTACGAGATCGCGCTGACCCGGGCCGACGGCCGCCTGGTGCACTGCTTCAACAATGCCACGCCAGTGTTCGATGCCGCCGGCCGCAAGACCGGCGCGCTGGGGCTGTTTTCCGACATCAGCGCACAGCGCGCCGCCGCCGAGCAGGTGCGGCAGGCCAGCGCAGCGCTGGCGCAGAAGTCGCGCGTGCTGGCGCTCACCCTCGACAGCCTGGTGCAGGGCGTGCTGAACGTCGACCCGGAAGGCCGCTGCACCGCCTGGAACCGCCG
The DNA here is from genome assembly GCF_005403045.1 of Pseudaquabacterium pictum. Classification (GTDB taxonomy): domain Bacteria; phylum Pseudomonadota; class Gammaproteobacteria; order Burkholderiales; family Burkholderiaceae_C; genus Pseudaquabacterium; species Pseudaquabacterium pictum. Next base: position 878,644 of record NZ_BJCL01000001.1, on the reverse strand, counting down.
CTTCCTGGAACTGCTGCGGGTGCCTGCCGACCTGATGGACCGGCGGCCGCAGCTGGTCGAGGTGCTGGCCTGGCAGCGGTCTCAGGACGAGTTCGGCGCGCAGTTCGAGCGCATGGACGATGGTGGCCGCTTCAGCGTGACCAGCGCGCTGCGGGGCATGCCGGTCACCTCGGGCCACCGCTACCGCCGCACCCGGCCGGACGGCACGGTGCTGGACGTGGCCTCGTACTTTGCCGATGACGGCAGCCTGGTGCGCACCTTCACCGACGTGACTGCCAGCGTGGCCGCCGAACAGGCGCTGATCGCCGCCCGCGACGAGGCCGAGGCGGCCAACCGGGCCAAGTCCGAGTTCCTGTCGCGCATGTCGCACGAGCTGCGCACGCCGCTGAACGCCATCCTCGGCTTCGCCCAGCTGCTGCTGGCCGACCGCGACGAGCCGCCCGGCGCCGGCCAGCGCCAGCGGCTGGACGCGCTGGTGCGCGGTGGCCAGCATCTGCTGGCGCTGATCAACGACGTGCTGGACGTGGCCCGCATCGAGGGCGGCAACCTGCAGCTGACGCTGCAGCCGGTCAGCCTGGCCTGCCTGGTGCCCGATGCGCTGGCCCTGGTGCAGCCGATGGCCCAGGATCGTGGCGTGGTGCTGGCCGCGCCCGAGGGCCTGCAGCCCGGCGGCCCGGCGGTGGTGGCCGATGCCACCCGGTTGCGCCAGGTGCTGCTGAACCTGCTGTCCAACGCCATCAAGTTCAACCGCGAAGGCGGCGAGGTGCGGCTGCGCGTCATCGCGCTGGCCGAATCCGGCTGCGTGCGCCTGGAGGTGGCCGACCAGGGCGCCGGCATCGCGCCCGAACAGGTGCCGCGGCTGTTCCAGGCCTTCGAGCGGCTGGACATGGACGGCGCGGTCGAGGGCACCGGCATCGGCTTGGCGCTGAGCCGCAGCCTGGTGGCGCTGATGCACGGCACGATCGGCGTGGACAGCACGCCCGGCCAGGGCAGCGTGTTCTGGCTGCAGTTGCCGGCCTGTAGCCTGCTGGCCGGCGCGCCCGACAGCCCGCTGCCGGCCCTGCCGGCGCCGGCGCATGCCAGCCGCGCCCGCTCGGTGCTCTACATCGAGGACAACGACGTCAACCAGTTGCTGATGGAGGGCATGCTGGCCCACCGCCCGGGGATCAGCCTGCGCCTGGCCGATCTGCCCGAGACCGGTCTGGCCATGGCCGTGGCCGAGCCGCCCGACCTGGTGCTGCTGGACATCCAGCTGCCGGGCATCGACGGCTTCGAGGTGCTGCGCCGCCTGCGCCGGCACCCCGGGCTGGTGCAGGTGCCGGTGGTCGCGGTCAGCGCCAACGCCATGCCCGACGACCTGGCCCAGGCCCGCGACGCCGGCTTTGCCGACTACCTGACCAAGCCGGTCGACATGGCCCGGCTGCTGGCGCTGGTGGACCGGCTGCTCGCCGGTGGCGACGCTCAGGCCGGTCGGTAGGCCAGGCGCACGTAGATCGGCGCGAAGGCCTCGGCCTGGGTGATCTCGAGCAGGTGTTCGCGCGCCAGCTCCAGCATCGCGATGAAGGTCACCACCAGCACCGGCGTGCCGCGGGTGGTGTCGAACAGCTCGTGGAACTCGACGAAGCGGCGTCCGCTGAGGGTGCGCAGCACGATGGTCATGTGCTCGCGCACGCTCAGCTGCTCGCGGCTGATGCGGTGGTGCTGGTTCAGCCGGGCACGCTGCACGATGTCCATCCACGCGGCCTGCAGGTCGGCCACGTGGACATCGGGAAAGCGCGGCGCCAGCGCCTGCTCGATGTGCACCTGTGCGCGCAGGAAGTCGCGGCCCAGCACCGGCAGCTGGTCCAGCCGGGCGGCGGCCAGTTTCATCTGCTCGTACTCCAGCAGCCGGCGCACCAGCTCGGCGCGCGGGTCGGGCCCCTCGCTGCCGTCGTCGGTCTTCTTCGGCGGCAGCAGCATGCGGCTCTTGATCTCGATGAGCATCGCCGCCATCAGCAGGTACTCGCTGGCCAGCTCCAGGTTGTGGTTGCGGATCTGGTCGACATAAGCGAGGTACTGGCGCGTCACGTCGGCCAGCGGGATGTCGAGGATGTTGAAGTTCTGCTTGCGGATCAGGTACAGCAGCAGGTCCAGCGGGCCCTCGAAGGCTTCGAGAAACACCTCCAGCGCATCCGGCGGGATGTACAGGTCGGTGGGCATGCGGAACAGCGGCTCGCCATACAGGCGGGCCAGCGCCACGCGGTCGACCGGCAGGCGCTCGGCATCGGCCACGCCGGCGGCGCCCTCGTCTGCTGGCAGCGGCGCGGCCAGCGCCATCACCGGCGCTGGGGCCGGTGGCAGGGCGTGCAGGGGTTCACCTGCGGGGCCGGTGGCCGGGTCGGTCACGGCGCGGCTGGCGCTGGGTCAGCGCGCGCTCAGCGCTGCTTGGGGCGCGTGAAGTACACGTAGGGCGACTGCGGCACCTTGGCGGCGCTGTAGTCGGCCAGCGCACTGCGGTCGAGCTGCTTGTCCCACAGCAGGGCGCGGCCGGCGCGCTGCTCGGCTTCCAGCGTCGGCTTCTTGGCCTTGAGTTCACCGATGAAGTTGGTGACGTCGGAGGTGTAGGGCTTCCAGAAGAACGGCATGGCGGCGGGCCTCGGGCAGAGATCAGGGGTAACCCGGTAGTTTAAGGCGGCGCAGCAGGCAGCTGACGGCGGCCGTGGCAGCATCGGCCGCATGGCCACTGAAATCGAGCTCAAGTTCCGCATCCCCGCGCCGCGCCTGGCCGCGCTGCAGCGGGCCGTGGCCACGGCCCGCGCAGAGCAGCAGCCGCTGGCAGCCGCCTACTTCGACACCCCCGGGCAGCACCTGGCCCAGGCGCGCATGGCGCTGCGCCTGCGCCGCGAAGGCGATGCCTGGGTGCAGACGCTCAAGGCCGAGGGCAGCGGCCCGCTGCAGCGGTTGGAGCACAACGTGCCGGTGGCGGGCGCCGGGCGGCCGGCGCTCGACATAGCCCGCCACGATGGCAGTGCCGCCGGCAACGCGCTGCGCCGCCTGCTGGCCGACGCCGGCCAGCCGCCGCTGCAGGAGCGCTATGCCACCAGCGTGCTGCGCACCAGGCGTGTGCTGCGCAGCGGCGCGGCGGTGGTGGAGCTGGCGCTGGACGTGGGCGAGGTGCGCGCCGGCGACCGCCACGTGCCGCTGTGCGAGATCGAGTTCGAGCTGCTGTCCGGTCCACCGCAGGCGCTGCTGGCCCTGGCCGGCCGCTGGGTGGCGCGCCATGGCCTGCTGTTGGACATGCGCAGCAAGAGCGAGCTGGGCCACACCCTGGCCGCCGGCCTGCCCGGCAGCCCGCCGACCCTGGCGCGGCCGCTGCGGCTGGACCGCCAGGCCGACCTGGACCGTGCCCGCGCGGCGATGCTGTCCAACACCCTGCGCCAGGTGCTGGCCAATGCCAGCCAGATGGCCGCCGGCCCTTCAGAGTCCGAGCACCTGCACCAGCTGCGCGTGGGCCTGCGTCGGCTGCGCAGCGTGCTGGGCGCCGCCTGGCCCGCCGACGCCGACTGTGCAGCCGATGATCCGCTGCCGCCCATGCGCGCCGCGCTGGCCGCGCTGAGCCGGCCGCTGGGCGCCGCCCGCGATGCCGATGCCCTGGGCGAGGGGTTGTGGCCGGCCCTGCAGGCCGCCGGCGCACCGCCGCTGCCGGCCGCGCCGGTGTCGGGCAGCGCGCCACCCGACCCTGCCGCGCTGCTGCGGGCACCGGCCACGCAGCAGCTGTGGCTGGCGCTGATCGCGCTGGGACTGCCGTCCGACGGCGCCGTGCCCGCGGCCACCAGCCCGCCCGCGGCCAGTGCGCTGGCCGGTCCGCTGCAGCGGCTGTGGCGGCAGGTCCGCCGGGATGCGAGGCGTTTCGACAGCCTGGACGACGAGGCCTGCCACCGCCTGCGCCGGCGCATCAAGCGGCTGCGCTACCTCACCGAGCTGGGCAGCGGCCTGTGGCCTGACAAGCCGGCCGCCCGCCTGCTGCAGCGGCTGAAGCCGGCGCAGCAGGCGCTGGGCGAGCGCAACGACACCGCCGTGGCCCTGGCCCATGGCCGCAGCCTGGTGGCGCAGGACCCGCAGGCCTGGTTCGCGGTGGGCTGGCTCACCGCGCGGCAGGACGCTCTGCGCCCGGCTTGTGCCGCGGCACTGCGTCGGTTGGGGCGGGCAACGCCGCCCTGGAAGCGGCGCTGACCGGCGGCCGCACCGGGCTCAGCCGGGCGGCGCGCCCTCGGCCTGCAGCGCCGCCACCGCGTCCACCAGGCCGGGTGCGCGCAGCAGGCCCGGCAGCAGTGCCAGCGCCGGCAGCGCCAGGTAGCTGCCCAGGTGGGCAAAGTCGGGGTCGGCCGGATCGAGCACCGGACCACCGGACGGATCCGGCAGATCGGCCAGGCTGGCCAGGCTGCCCTGGGCCAGGCGCTCGCCCAGGCGGGTGGCCAGGTAGCACAGCGCCAGCCGCGGCGCGCGGCGCGGGTCCACCAGGTGGGCGGGTGTCAGCAGCAGGTTGTCGGTGTCGCGCACATCCTGCACGATGCTGGCCGGCAGGCCCCAGGTCTGCATCAGCAGCACGCCCAGCTCGCCGGCGCCCAGGCCCAGCGCCTGCTGCTCGGCCTGCAGCCGTGCCAGCAGGCTGGGCTGCGGGCTCCAGGCCGGGCTGTCGGTCGGCAGCAGCACGGTGCTGGCCAGCGGCCCCAGGTGGCCCAGCACCACCTGGGTGACCAGTGCGCCGGGCTCGGCCAGGCCCAGCGGCGTGGCCAGGCGCTCGCACAGTGCGCTGGACAGGGTGCTGGCGCGCAGCAGCCGGTCCAGCCGCTGCCGCTGGGCCGGGCCCGGGTGGCCCAGGCTGTGGTGCAGCAGGTGCTGCAGGCACAGCGCGCGCACGGTGTTCAGCCCAAGCAGGCTGATCGCCTGCACCACGCTGGCCACCGGCTTGCGCAGGCCGTAGCGCGGCGAATTGACGGTGGCCAGCAGCCGCGCGGCGATCTGCGCCTCCGCCATGACCAGATCGGCCAGCACGCTCGGGCGGGCTGCTTCCAGGAACTCGGGCGAGACCAACTTGTGCAGCGTCAGCGGCGGCGGCGGGATCTGCTGCAGCTGCTGCACCAGGGCGGCGGCCTGGTCGGGCGGCAGGCTGTCGTGCGCCACCAGGCGGAAGGCCCGCAGCGCGGCGGGCAGCGGCGCCGGTGGTGGCGCGGGCGCGATGGCAGGGACGGCCGGCGTCGGCGTGGCCGGTGCGGATGGCGGCGGTGCGGCCGGTCTGGATGGCGGAGGCGTCGCAACCGCCGTGCCGGCATCCGGCCCGCGCCGCAGCACGGCCACCAGACCCGCGGCCACGCCCAGCACCAGCAGCACGATGATCAGCAGGGTGGACACGGTGGGTGGCGGATGGCGGAAGAGCTGCCGATTCTGCGCAGCGCCGCCGGCCGGAAAGCCTGGAAGTGCCGGGCGAAACCGCGCCTGGCGCGCCAGCGCTCAGCCCGGTGCCGCCGGCACCCGCTGCAGTGCCGCGGCCAGGCTGGGCGCGATCGCGCCGTCGCCCAGCGCGGCGGCCAGCCCCGAGCGCTGCAGCAGCCCCAGCGGCTGCGGGTTCACCTCGGCCAGCACCAGCGCCACGCCCTGGCGCTGCAAAGTGCGGTGCAGCTGCTGCAGGGCGTCGATGCCCGAGGTGTCCATCGAGATCAGCCGGTGCATCTGCAGCACCAGGCAGCGGGTGCCGGGCGGCAGCTGTGCCGGCAGCGCCTCGATCTTGCCCACCGCGCCGAAGAACAGCGCGCCGAACAGCTCGAACACCGCCACGCCCGGCGCCAGGCCCTCGGCTGGTGGCAGCGGCCGCACCGCGAACAGCTGCCCCATGCGGTAGATGAAGAAGCCACAGGCCATCAGCAGGCCCACCTCCACCGCGACGGTGAGATCGAACACCACGGTGAGCAGGAAGGTGCCCAGCAGCGTGGCCCGGTAGGGCAGCAGGAAGTGCTTCAGCCGCGCGAACTCGCGCCACTCGCCCATGTTCCAGGCCACGAACAGCAGGATGCCGGCCAGTGCCGCCAGCGGCACATGCAGCGCCAGCGGCGCCGCCACCAGCACGATGGCCAGCAGCGTCAGCGCATGCACCACGCCGGCGATGGGCGTGGCCGCGCCGGCCCGCACATTGGTGACGGTGCGGGCAATGGTGCCGGTGGCCGGGATGCCGCCGAAGAACGGCGTCACCAGGTTGGCCACGCCCTGGGCCATCAGCTCCTGGTTGGGGTCATGCCGGGGGTGCTGCGGCGCCATGTTGTCGGCCACGCGGGCACACAGGAGGCTCTCGATGGCGCCCAGCAGCGCGATGGTGACAGTGGGAATGACCAGCAGCTTCGCCGTGGCCCAGCTGAGTTCGGGCAGCGCGAAGGCCGGCAGTGCCTGCGGAATGCCGCCGAAGCGCGAGCCGATGGTCTCGACCGGCAGGTGCAGCAGCAGCACCGCCCCCGTGGCGCCCGCCAGGGCGACGATGGTGCCCGGCAGGTGCGCCGCCCAGCGCCGCAGGTGCGGTGTGATGCCCTGCGGCGCCACCGGCATGGTGTAGCTCTTGGGCCACAGCACCACGGTGGCCAGGCAGGCCAGGCCCACCACCACGGCGGCCCAGTTGGTCTGGCCCAGGTGCTGCCACAGCACGGCGATCTGGCTGAAGAAGTCGCCGGGCATCTTGTCGATCGGCAGGCCCAGCAGGTCCTTCAGCTGGCTCAGGCCGATCAGCACCGCGATGCCGTTGGTGAAGCCGATGACGATGGACACCGGGATGTAGCGCACCAGCGCGCCCAATTTCAGCCAGCCCATCAGGAACAGCAGCACGCCAGCCATGCTGGTGGCGATCAGCAGGTTGGCTAGGCCGTAGCGCTCGACGATGCCGTAGACGATGACGATGAACGCGCCCGCCGGCCCGCCGATCTGCACCTGCGAGCCACCCAGCGCCGAGATCAGGAAGCCGGCGATGATCGCTGTGAACAGCCCCGCCTCGGGCTTGACGCCGCTGGCGATGGCAAAGGCCATGGCCAGCGGCAGGGCCACGATGCCCACGGTGATGCCGGCGCCCACATCGGCCAGCAGGCGGCCGCGGTCATAGCCTGACAGGGCCAGCAGCAGGCGCGGGCGGAACGGGTGCAGGCGAGTGGACAAGCGCAAGGGCAGCATGCGGCCTCCTGCCGTGCATGCTACGGCGCGCGGTGCACGCCCCGGCGCGGATCGGTGGACAGCGGGTTCCAGACCGGTGCGCAGGCGAAGGGCGCGCCCGCCACCGCCGGTTGCACCCGCACCCGCACTGCGTGCATCCGCGGATCACCAAACACCTGCAACCGCCACAGGTTGGCGATCCAGCGGCCCTGGGCGGTCTCGAAGGGCTGGTCGAAGGTGTAGACATGCGCATCGCCATGCACCAGCAGCACCGGGTGCGGTGCGGCAGCGGCCAGCGGCAGCAGGGTGCGGCCGATGGCGGTGAAGCCTGGCTGCAGGCTGCCGCGCCGCGGGCCGGCGGGGCGGTCATAGGCCAGCGGCTCGGCCTGGGTGGCCAGCACCAGGGCTCGGGCGCCGCTGCGCCGGGCCAGCGCGAAGCTGTCGGCCATCCAGGCGCTGTTGGCGGCTTCGCGGCGCTGCGCCTCGGCGCGCACCGCGGCACTGCTGGCGTCGAAGCCATTGGTGGGCCCCACGGTGTGGAACGTGGCGAACACCACACCCTGGTGCTGCCAGCGCTGGTTCTCGCGGTAGTCGGCATGGTCGGACATGCGCTCCGCCTGGCGCTCCAGCGCCAGCGGCCGCTGGCCCAGCGACTGCGGCCCGGCGAAGAAGCGCTGCCGCAGCGACTGCAGCCGTTCCAGCGGATCGTCGCCGCGGCGGTGGCAGTCCAGCCAGTCGTTGTCGCCGGGGGTGTAGACCAGGGCACCTGCAAAGCGCCGGAAGTGCTGCCACTGCAGCTGGTATTCGTCGTCGCTGCAGGCCGCCGTGCCGTCCTTGAAGTCGCCGACATGGATGGCAAAGCGCAGGCCGAGTGCGTTGATGCGGTCGATCAGCGCGCGGTAGGGCGGGCCGGCCAGCAGGTCGGGGCCGTAGGGCGCATCGCCCAGGGCGACAAAGTCGAATGCCCCGTCGTCGGCTGCGGCCGTGGCCCCGACCCGCCCGCCCACACCCGCCGCAGCCAGCGCAGCCAGCAGGGCGCGCCGGCCGGGCAGGGCGGTCAACGCGCCCTCACCGCACCCGCATGCCGGGCTGGGCGCCGGCGTGGGGCTCCAGCACGAAGATGCCCGGGTTGGCCTTCTCGTCGGCATGGCTGGCGGCCAGCACCATGCCCTCGCTGATGCCGAACTTCATCTTGCGCGGCGCCAGGTTGGCCACCATCACGGTGAGCTTGCCCACCAGCTGCTCCGGCGCGTAGGCGCTGCGGATGCCGGAGAAGACCTGCCGCGTGCGGCCTTCGCCCACGTCCAGCGTCAGCTTCAGCAGCTTGGTGCTGCCCTCCACCAGCTCGGCGTTGACGATCTTGGCCACCCGCAGGTCGACCGCGCCAAAGGCATCGATGCCGATCTCGGCGGCGATGGGCTCGCCACCCGGGTGCACCACCGGCGGCGCGGGTGGCGCCGGCGGGGTGATCAGCGCCTCGACCTTGGCTGCATCGACGCGCTGCATCAGGTGCTGGTAGTCGGCGATCTGATGGCGGCCCAGGGCGCGCGCTGCGTCGGCAAACTGCAGCGGGCCCACCTGCAGGAAGGCCTCGACCCGCGCCGCCAGCGCCGGCAGGATGGGCTTGAGGTAGATCGTCAGCAGTCGAAAGGCCTCGATGCACACGGTGCACACATCGTGCAGCGCGGCCTCGGCGCCTTCCTTCTTGGCCAGCTCCCAGGGCTTGTGCTGGTCGACGTACTCATTCACCCGGTCGGCCAGGGCCATGGTCTCGCGCACCGCCTTGGCGAATTCTCGGCTGTCGTACAGGCCGGCGATGGTGGCCTGGTGGGCACGCAGGCCGTCGAGCAGGGCGCGGCCCTCGACACCCACATCGGCCGACAGGGTGTTGCCGAAGCGCTTGCCGAGGAAGCCCGCCGCCCGGCTGGCGATGTTGATGTACTTGCCGACCAGGTCGCTGTTGACGCGGGCGATGAAGTCCTCGGGGTTGAAATCGATGTCCTCGACCCGGGCGCTGAGCTTGGCGGCCAGGTAGTAGCGCAGCCACTCGGGGTTCAGGCCCAGTTCCAGGTACCGCAGCGGGCTGATGCCGGTGCCGCGGCTCTTGCTCATCTTGTCGTTGTTGACGGTGAGGAAGCCGTGCACATGGATGTGGTCGGGCACCTTGCGGCCGGAGAAGTGCAGCGTGGCCGGCCAGAACAGGGTGTGGAAGGTGACGATGTCCTTGCCGATGAAGTGCACCTGCTCCAGGCCGGGCTGGGCCAGGTAGGCATCCATGTCCTCGCCCCGCTTTGCCAGCAGGGCCTGCAGCGAGGCCAGGTAGCCGATCGGCGCATCCAGCCAGACATAGAAATACTTGCCTGGCGCGTCGGGGATCTCGATGCCGAAGTAGGGCGCGTCGCGGCTGATGTCCCAGTCGCCGAGCGCGGGCTTGCCATGCTCGTCGCGCACGAACCACTCGCGCACCTTGTTGGCCACCTCGGGCTGCAGCTTGCCGTCCTGCGTCCATTGCTCCAGAAAGGCCACGCAGCGTGGGTCGCTCAGGCTGAAGAAGTAGTGCTCGCTGGTCTTGAGCACCGGCGTGGCGCCGCTGAGGGCCGAGTACGGGTTCTTCAGGTCGGTGGGCGCGTAGACCGTGCCGCAGACCTCGCAGTTGTCGCCGTACTGGTCCTTGGCGCCGCACTTGGGACATTCGCCCTTGATGAAGCGGTCGGGCAGGAACATACCCTTCTCGGGGTCGAAGAACTGCTCGATGGTTCGGCTGGCGATCAGGCCGTTGTCGCGCAGCTGGCGGTAGATCTGCTGCGCCAGCGCATGGTTCTCGGGTGCGTCGGTGCTATGCCAGTGGTCGAAGGCGATGTGGAAGCCGTCCAGGTACTGCTGGCGGCCGGCGGCGATCTGCGCGACGAACTGCTGCGGCGTCAGGCCAGCCTTCTCCGCGGCGATCATGATCGGCGCGCCATGGGCATCGTCGGCGCAGACGAAGTTCACCTCGGCCCCCATCATGCGCTGCGCCCGCACCCAGGTGTCGGCCTGGATGTACTCCATCATGTGGCCGATGTGGAAGGCCGCGTTGGCATAGGGCAGGGCGGTGGTGACGAAGAGCTTGCGGGGCATGGGACCGTCCGATCAGGAGAACCCGCAATTCTAGGTGGCGGGTGGCGGGCAGGCGGCTCCGCTAGACTCGCGCGCTCTGCGCCTGCTCCCTGCACACCACCATGACAAGCCCCTCTGAAGCCAGCCTGCTCGATGCCCTGAAGACCGTGGTCGATCCACACACCGGCAAGGACTTCGTCGCCGGCCGGCAGCTGAAGAACCTGAAGATCGATGGCGACGAGGTGGCCTTCGACGTGGAGCTGGGCTACCCGGCCAAGAGCCTGATCGCCGGCCTGCGGCGGCAGTTGATCGCCGCGGCGCGGTCGGTTCCGGGCGTGGGCAACGTCAGCGTCAATGTGACCAGCCGCATCACCGCCCATGCGGTGCAGCGCGGCGTGCAGCTGCTGCCGGGGGTGAAAAACATCATCGCCGTGGCCTCGGGCAAGGGCGGCGTGGGCAAGAGCACCACGGCCGTCAACCTGGCCCTGGCGCTGGCCGCCGAGGGCGCCACCGTGGGCGTGCTGGATGCCGACATCTACGGCCCCAGCCAGCCGATGATGCTGGGCATCAGCGGCCGGCCCGAGAGCCTGGACGGCCAGACCATGGAGCCGATGCAGGGCCACGGCCTGCAGGTGGCGTCGATCGGTTTCCTGGTCGATGCCGACCAGGCCATGATCTGGCGCGGCCCGATGGCCACGCAGGCGCTCGACCAGCTGCTGCGCCAGACCAACTGGAAGGACGTGGACTACCTGGTCGTCGACATGCCGCCGGGCACCGGCGACATCCAGCTGACATTGAGCCAGCGCGTGCCGATCACCGGCGCGGTGATCGTGACCACGCCGCAGGACATCGCCCTGCTCGACGCCAAGAAGGGCCTCTCGATGTTCGAGAAGGTGGGCGTGCCCATCCTGGGCCTGGTGGAGAACATGGCGGTGCATGTCTGCACCAACTGCGGCCACGTGGAACACATCTTCGGCGCGGACGGCGGCCGCAAGATGGCCGAGCAGTACCAGCTGGACTACCTGGGCGCGTTGCCGCTGACCATGGCCATCCGCGAGCAGGCCGACTCGGGCCGCCCCACCGTGGTGGCCGACCCCGACGGCGAGATCGCCGCGATCTACAAGGCGGTGGCGCGCCAGGTGGCGGTCAAGATCGCCGAGAAGGCCAAGGACTTCTCCAGCAAGTTCCCGTCGATCAAGGTGAGCAAGGACACCTGATTCGCGGGGTCGACCCCTGTTTGACGGGTCCGGCGTCTTGCCGGATCCACTGCCCTTGGCATACCCTGTGAATTTGGTCACAACTGCCCGGGGGTCATCCATGTCGCTCAAGTTCTCCAACCGATGGCTGATGGCTGCCATGTCGGCGTCGACGCTGTTCGCCGTCACGCTGCCGGCCTCTGCCGCATTCAGCGGTTTGCAGGTCTTCGGCGACAGCCTCAGCGACGACGGGAACCTCCAGGCGCTGGTCGGCGCCCCGGGCGCGCCCTACTTCTTCGGCCGCTTCTCGAACGGCCCGGTCGCCGCCGAGTACCTGGCGGCGGGCCTGGGCCTGGGTGCGTCGCAGTACGGCAACCACGCCTTTGGCGGCGCCACCACCGGCTCAGGCGGTCGGGTGCCCGGCACCGGTCTGCTGTCGCAGGTCAATGCCTTCACCGCATCGCTCGGCGCGAACACCGCCGACAGCGGGTCGTTGTTCCTGGTCTGGGCTGGCGCGAATGACTTCCTGCAGGCGCCGGCAGGACAGCCGGTTCCGACGACCATCGCCAATGCCGTCGGCAACCTCGCCACCGCCGTCGGCACGCTGCACGCCAAGGGGGCCAAGAACTTCCTCCTGCCACTGCTGCCGGACCTCGGCGCCACGCCGCGGGCGTTGGCAGCCGACAAGGTGCTGCCCGGCACGGCGGCTGGCCTCAGCTTCGTCTCCGGGCTATTCAATGCGTCCCTGATGGATGCCTACGGGACCTTGGCAGCGGCCTGGACCGATGAGAAGTTCTACTACTTCGACACCTTTGCAGCCCAGCAGCTGACGCTCGCCCAGGCCGCAGCGAACGGCGTGAACACCACCGACGCCTGCTACATCGAAGGTGTCAAGCCTGTGTGCAGCGGCTACGGCCTGAACCACTACTACTTCGACGACATCCATCCCAGCACCTTCACGCACCAGGCGCTGGCCGCCGGCATGCTGGCCGCCGTGCCCGAGCCGCAGACCATGCTGATGATGGGCGTGGGTGTGGTGGCGTTGCTCGGCTTGGGGCGCCGTCGCCAGCGCAAGTCGGCTTAGGCCGTTGCCTCCCAGGGAGGCACCTCGGATCCAGTCGGCGTTGCAGGCGCCTCGGCGGACTTGGCTGTGACGTCGGTGGCTGCAGCGGCGCCGAAGACCTGCTCGCCGCCCAGCGCATCGATCAGCTCGCCGATCATCGGCGCCAACTCGCCGGTGGCAATCGCCGCGTTGGCGTCGAAGCCTTCGTCGCCATCGGCCACCCGGCCCTCGAACACGCCATCGAGGAAGGCGATCTTCTTCAGTTGCAGGCTCTCGGTCAGCGTGAACGACACCCGGTCGTTCCAGGTCAGCGCCAGGCGGGTGGGGCGCTTGCCGGCGGCGATGTGCTCGCGGATCTCCGGCAGGTCCAGCGCATGGCGGGCATAGCGCACCACCGGCTTCTCACCATCGGCAGCCTTCAGCTCGCAGTCGCGGTCGATGGTGAAGGGTGCCGGCGGCTCGCCGCTGACCAGCCAGTCGGCCATCGCCGCCTCGGGCGACTGCGTGGTGTTGATCAGCTGGGCCGACAGGCCGGGCAGCACCTGGGTCAGCGCCGTCAGGGTCTCGTCGGCGCGGCTGGCGCTGCCGGCATCGATCACCAGCAGCCGGCTGGCCGGCGAGATCCACACCTTCACCGTGCCGCGCTTGGTGAAGGCCATCGGCAGCAGATCCAGCAGGGCCTGGTCCTTCAGCTCCCGGGTCTCCTTCTTGCCGGGCTTGCGGCCGGTGGTCTTCTCGATCTGCGCGGCCAGCGTCTCCACTTGGCGCTTGATGACCGACCCTGGCACCAGCTTGGATTCGACCATCAGCTGCAACAGCCACTGGCCGTCGATGGCCTCGACCAGCGCGCCGTGCTCATCGCCGCGCGGCGGCACCCAGCCGATCGTCCGGGGCTGGGTGGCGCCGCACTCGGCAAACGGCTGCGTGGCCAGGGCCGCTTCGATCGCCGCCACCGCGGGCTGCCAGTCCGGCGCCAGCCGGTACACCATCAGGTTCTTGAACACGCGCGGATCGTCCTCGGGTCAGTCGGGCAAAACCGCGCATTCTGCCTTGCCGGCCAGGCGCGGCCGGCCGCCATGCGGGGCCGTCACCCGGCGCGCAGGAAATGGCCGGCGGAGCCAGCCACCAGCACGCCGCCACTGGCGATCAGCAGCAGCAGCACCACGCGCCGGAAGGCCTGCGGGCTCAGGCCGCGGTAGACCCGCACGCCCAGCACCGACGGGATGATCAGCGCCGGCAGCACCACCGCCAGCGCCGGCAGCAGACGTGCGTCGGCGTTGCCGCTGGCGATGTGGCCGGCCATCGTCGCCGCCAGCGCCGCCAGGTTGAAGTTCTGCAGCACCCCGCGCTGCACATCCTTGTCGTAGCGGCGCAGCGTGGTCCACAGCGACGGCGCGATGCCGGTGAAGCCGCCGAGCCCGCCCATCACCCCGCCGACCATGCCGACCAGGCCGTCGGCACCGCGCCCACCCCGGGTGAAGGCCGGCAGCCGCTCGGCCAGCAGCATCAGCGGGCAGAACACCAGCAGCACCACGCCCAGGCCGAGCCGGAAGCCGTGCACATCGACCAGCGGCAGCAGCACCAGCCCCAGCGGGATGCCGACCAATGCACCGGCCAGGTAGGGCCACAGCGTGCCCAGCGAGAGCGCCCGCCGCACGGTGAAGGTCGACAGGATCTGCCCGCTGAGCCCACCGGCCACCGACAGCATCACCGCCAGCTTCGGGTCGATCCCCCAGGCCCAAATGGACATCGCGACCATGCCGAAAGCGAAGCCGGAGATGCCCTGCACAAAGCCGCCGAGTGCGGCGCCCAGCGCCAGCAGCAGAAGTTGGTCGGTCGACATGGTGGGCTGGCAGCGGCTCGAGAAATGACAAGGGGCGGCCGAAGCCGCCCCCATTCTCGCCGTGTCCCCGCCCGGCAACCGTGCCGGTCAGGCAGCCGCAGGCGCCGGCGTGCGGATCAGGTGGTCGAAGGCGCTGAGCGCCGCCTTCGAGCCCTCGCCGGCGGCGATGACGATCTGCTTGTACGGCACCGTGGTCACGTCACCGGCGGCAAAGATGCCCGGCACGCTGGTGTGGCACTTGGCATCGATGATGATCTCGCCGAAGCGGCTCAGCTCCACCGTGCCCTTCAGGAACTCGGTGTTGGGCACCAGGCCGATCTGCACGAACACGCCGGCAAGCGCCGGGCTGTGCTCGTCGCCGGTCACCCGGTCCTTCCACTTCAGGCCGTTCATCTTCTGGCCGTCGCCCACCACCTCGGTGGTCTGCGCATTCACATGGATGGTGACGTTGGGCATGCTCTTCAACTTGTCCACCAGCACCTGGTCGGCCTTGAGCTGGTCGGCAAATTCGAGCAGGGTGACGCTCTTGACCACGCCGGCCAGGTCGATGGCGGCTTCCACGCCCGAGTTGCCGCCACCGATCACCGCCACGTCCTTGCCCTTGAACAGCGGGCCATCGCAGTGCGGGCAGTAGGCCACGCCCTTGGTGCGGTACTCGGCCTCGCCGGGCACGTTCATGTTGCGCCAGCGGGCGCCGGTGGCCAGGATCACGCTGCGCGCCTTCAGCTGCGCGCCGTTCTCAAGCGTCACCGTGGCCTGGCCACCTGCCTCGCCGGCCGGGTCGATCTTGGCCACGCGCTGCAGGGTGATGATGTCGACGCCGTAGTGGCGCACCTGGGCTTCCAGGCCAGCGGCGAACTTCGGCCCTTCGGTCTCCAGCACCGACGGATAGTTCTCGATGCCCAGGGTGTCCATGGTCTGGCCGCCGAAGCGCTCGGCCACGATGCCGGTGCGGATGCCCTTGCGCGCCGCATACACCGCAGCCGCGGCGCCGGCCGGGCCGCCGCCGATGATCAGCACCTCGTAGGGCGCCCGCTCGTTGAGCTTGGCGGCCTCGCGCTTGGCCGCGCCGGTGTCGATCTTGGCCAGGATCTCGGCCACCTCCATGCGGCCGTTGCCGAACGGCGCGCCGTTCAGGAAGACGCTGGGCACGGCCATGATCTGGCGGTCTTCCACTTCCTGCTGGAAAAGCCCGCCGTCGATGGCCACGGCCCGCACCCGCGGGTTGAACACCGCCATCAGGTGCATGGCCTGCACCACGTCCGGGCAGTTGTGGCAGGTCAGGCTCATCCAGGTGTCGAAGGCGAAGTCGCCGTCCAGGCCCTTGATCTGTTCCAGCACCTCGGGCTCCACCTTGGGCGGGTGGCCGCCGGCCCACAGCAGGGCCAGCAGCAGCGAGGTGAATTCATGGCCCATCGGCACGGCGGCGAAGTGCACGCCCATGTCGTGGCCGACGCGGGTGATCTGGAACGACGGCCGGCGCTCGAAGCTGCCGTCGAAGCGGGCGCTGATCTTGGCCGGCGCCACCGCGGCCACCTCGGTGACCAGTTCGCGGATCTGCTGCGCGCCTTCGGAATCGTCCAGGCTGGCGATCAGCGTGATCGGTTGAGTGATGCGTTCGAAATAGGCAGCGAGTTGTGCCTTGATGCTGTCGTCCAACATGGCGGTGTCCTTTGTCGGCGGATTGGAGGAGGCGGAGTCGGTCGGACCCCGTTGACAGCCTCCGGCGCCAGGGTCGCGTTGGAGGCTGTCAGCGGGGCCTGAACAGGGTGTCAGGCCGGGGGAAGAGGGCAGGCCGGCGGCCCGCCCCGTTCTTCATCATGGAAACGGAATCAGATCTTGCCGACGAGGTCGATCGACGGTGCCAGGGTCTTGGCGCCTTCCTTCCACTTGGCCGGGCACACCTGGCCGGGGTTGGCGGCGGTGTACTGGGCGGCCTTCAGCTTGCGCAGGGTTTCCGACACGTCGCGGGCGATCTCGTTGCTGTGGACTTCGGCAGTCTTGATCTGACCTTCAGGGTTGATGATGAAGGTGCCGCGCAGCGCCAGGCCTTCTTCGGGAATCAGCACGTCGAAGGCCTTGCTCAGGGTGTGGGTCGGGTCGCCCACCAGCGGGAACTTGGCCTTGCGCACCGCGTCGCTGGTCTCGTGCCACACCTTGTGCGAGAAGTGGGTGTCGGTGGTGACGATGTAGACCTCGGCGCCGGCGGCCTGGAAGGCGGCGTAGTTGTCGGCGGCGTCCTCGATCTCGGTGGGGCAGTTGAAGGTGAAGGCAGCCGGCATGAAGATCAGGACCGACCACTTGCCCTTCAGGCTCTCGTCGGAGACTTCGATGAACTCGCCCTTGCCGGCGCGGTTGACGAAGGCGGTGGTCTTGAACGGCTGCACTTGGGTGTTGATGATCGACATCGTGGGCTCCTCGGGAGGGGTTGGGGAAAACTGCAATGACTGAACTGTAGTGGGCCGCCGGCATTGTGTGGTTTGATTGAATGAATTCCGGCGATTTGGATTTGCTATGACCCGCCTCTCCCTAAGCTGGCGGGTGCTGCCGCGCCCCTGGCCCGGTACAACCACCCACCGGCTGCCGATGGTGGCCCGAAGGAGACCCGCCATGCCCTCCATGCCACTTGCCCACCACTGGCGCAGCCTGTGCGCCTTGCCGGCCCTGTGCGCGGCCCTGCTGCTGGGCGGCTGCCAGACCATTCCCGATGTCTCCGGCTGGAACCTGGCCACGCAGGCGCTGGCGGGCTCGGTGGTGGGCGGCTTCGAGGCCGCCGCCGCGGTCCACCAGGACATCGGCCAGCGCCTGGACAGCCAGTCGGGCTTCAAGGAGCAGGCGAAGGGCTACCAGGATGCCGCGGCGGCGCTGACCCGGGGCGGCGAGGCCTATGGCCTGCTGTTTGCCGCCATGGCCGACTACAGCGCCTCGCTGGCGGCGGTGTCCAAGGCATCGGCCAACAGCAGTGCCACGGTCGACGCCGTGGCCGGCTCGGTCAACCAGCTGCTGGGGGCGGTGGGTGTGGCAGGCCTGGCGGGCGCCGGCTTCGAGCTTGGCAAGCTGGTGGCCAGCGAGGCGATCAAGATCAAGGCCGCGCGGGACTTTGCCGAGGCGGTGGACCGCGCCGACCCAACGGTGGCCCGGGTGGCCGACCTGCTGGTCAGTGACCTGGACGACCTGGCCAAGACCCTGTCCGGCACCAAGCGCGAGCCGATCATGGCCGCGTACAACCTGGCCGAACGCGATCGGCTGGACTACCGCCGTGCCCTGGTGGCCCGCCTGGCCGTGCTGCAGGCCGACGTGGGCAGCCAAGTGCAACCCGCAGCCCTGCCTGGTGCGCCGCGGCCCACGGCGGCATTGGCCGAGAAGGGCCCTGCGGAGGAGCTGCAGCGGGTCGAACGCTTGCTGCAGGCTGCCGACAGCTGGTACCTGCCGCTGCAGGCCGCCATCGACCGGGCGCAGAAGTCTCGCGCCGGCACCGCCGCCCTCGTGGCCCAGGCACGCAAGGCGGCGCTGGCCTGGAAGGCTTCACATGCCTCGCTGGCCACCGCCGCGCGCGAGAAGCGCCTGCCCGACACCGCCCACCTGCTGTCCGTGGTCACCCGGCTGCGCGAACTGGTGGCCGATCTGAAGAAGGAGAACTGAGCATGCCTGCCGACACCGACATCCAGCTGTGGGCCCAGGAACTGCAGCGCCTGCTGCAGCTGGCCCAGGAGGCCCGCCAATCGGGCGACACCGCCCGCATCGAGGATGTGCAGGCGCAGCTGCGCCGGTTCTGCGAAGACAGCCCCAAGGCCGCCCAGGCGCTGGATGACGTGGCGACCAAGGCCATCTTCGACCTGGACCTGGGCGTGACCGAGGCGGCTTTGGCCGGCATCCGCAGCCGCGCCGCCGAGGTGCAGGCGCTGACGAAGCTGATCGCCGGCGTGGCTGCCAGCACCCAGGCCAAGGCCAAGGTGCTCAGCGGCGAGACGGCGCGCCAGGCCATCGATGCCGCCACCTCGGCCATCGGCAGCTTCAAGCAGCTGCGTGACCAGCTCGACACCAGCGATGCCGACATGGCCACCGTGGCCGCCAGCATCGACAAGACGCTGGCGGCCGTGCAGGCCCTGCGCAACCGGCTGGAGAAGGCCTGAGGGCTGTCAGCCGGGCGGCAGCGTCGCCCGCGCCTGGCGCAGCACCTCGGCCGAGTGCTCCAGCGCCGCCAGCTCGGCCGCATCCAGGCCGGGCTCCAGCACTGTGCCACCGCCGCCGTGGCCCACCACCGTGGGCAGCGACAGCGCCACGCCGTGCAGGCCGAAGGCACCCTCCTGCACCCGGGAGACGGTGAGCACCCGTTGCTCGCCGCGCAGCATGCAGCGCAGCAGGTGCGCGGTCACCAGGCCGATGGCATGGTTGGTGGCGCCCTTGCGGGCGATCACCTCGTAGGCGGCGCGGCGCACCTCCAGTGCCAGCGCGGCCTCGTCGGCGGCGTCCCAGCCCGGCCACTGGCGCAGCGGTACGCCGCCCACCTGGGCGCCCGACCACAGCACCACCTCGGAATCGCCGTGCTCGCCCACCACCTGGGCATGGATGGAGGTGGTGGCCAGCTGCAGGCGCTGTGCCAGCATCTGCCGCAGGCGCGCCGTGTCCAGCAGCGTGCCGGTGCCCAGCACCCGCGCCGGTGGCAGGCCGCTGGCCTCGGTCATCACCTGGGTCAGCACGTCCACCGGGTTGCTGACCAGGACGATGGTGCCGTCGAAGCCGGCCAGCGTGCGGCCGATGTCGGCCACCACCCGGGCGTTGTCGCGCAGCAGGTCCAGCCGGCTCTCGCCCGGCTTGCCGTTGCGGCCGGCGGCCACCACCACCACCTGGCAGGCGCGCATGGCCTCCACTGTCGCCACTTTCACCTCGCAGGGCGGGTAGAAGGCGGCGCCGTGGGCCAGGTCCATGGCCTCGCCCTCGGCCACCGCGCCGCGCACATCGTGCAGCCACAGCGCATCGGCCGCGCCCGAGTGCAGGGTGGAGATGGCCACGCTGGTGCCCACCCAGCCAGTGCCGATGATGCCGACGGTCTGTTGCATGCGCTGCGTCCTGTTGGTTGGCGGCCCGGCCGGGCCGCGCAGGCCTGCAGCTTACGCGGGCGCGGTTGCAGCGGTCGGTGCGGCAGATCGCGGTGCCGCAGGGTTGCCGGCACAGGCCGCCATGCCCGACCATCGGGGATCCGCCAACCCCACACCACCATGACACGCCTGTTCACCGCCTGCCTCGGCACCGAGACCAACTCCTTCTCGCCCATCCCCACCGGCCTGTCGGTCTACCAGCAGAGCATGCTGGTGCGCGGCGGCCAGCATGGCGAGCGGTCCGGCCTGTTCGCCGTGCCGCTGCTGCGCTGGAAGCAGCAGGCCCAGGCCCTGGGCTGGACGGTGGTCGAAGGCCTGGCGGCGTTTGCCGCGCCGGCCGGCAACACCACCCGCGCCACCCACGCGGCCCTGCGTGACGAGATCCTGGCCGACCTGCAGCGCGCGCTGCCGGTGGATGCGGTGCTGCTGAACCTGCACGGCGCGATGATCGCCGACGGCGACCCGGATGCCGAGGGCGACCTGCTGGCCCGGGTGCGCGCCCTGGTCGGCCCCGGCGTGCCCATCGGCGCCGAGCTGGACCTGCACTGCCACCTCAGCCGCCAGAAGGTGGCCAGCGCCGACCTCCTGGTGATCTACAAGGAGTATCCGCATGTGGACGTGGCCGAGCGGGCCGACGAAGTGTTCAGCCTGCTGCGTCGCCGGCTGGCGGGCGAGATCCGACCGGTGATGGCGGTCTACGACTGCGCGATGCTGGGTGTCTACCCCACCACCGCCGAGCCCATGGCCGGCCTGGTGGCGCGCATGACCGCGCTGGAAGCCGAGTCCGGCGTGCTGTCGGTGTCGCTGGCCCACGGCTTTCCCTGGGGTGACACGCCCGAGGTCGGCACCCGGGTGCTGGTGGTGACCGATGGCGATGCGGCGCTGGCCGCACGCCTGGCCACGGCCCTGGGCGAATCGGTCTGGGCCGCCCGGGATGCCATCGTGCCGCCCTTCCTGTCGATCGACCAGGCCATCGACCGGCTGCTGGAACTGGCGCCCGACGGCCGGCCGGTGGTGCTGGCCGACACCGCCGACAACCCCGGCATCGGTGCCGCGGGCGACTCCACCTTCCTGCTGCAGCGGCTGATCGAGCGCCGCGTGGGCGGCGTGGCGCTGTCGCCGCTGTGGGATCCGGTGGCCACGGCGCTGGCCTTCGATGCCGGCGTGGGCGCGCAGCTGGCCATGCGCATCGGCGGCAAGCTGGGGCCGGCCTCGGGCCCGGCGCTCGATCTGCAGGTGGAGGTGAAGGCCCTGAACCCCGACGGCTGGCAGCCCTTCGGCGGTGCGCTGGCGCCGCTGGGCCGCATGGCTTGGCTGCGTGCCTTCGGCCCCGTCGACGCGACGGCCATCGACATCGTGGTCAACGACCACCGGGTGCAGAGCTTCCACCCTGATTGCTTCCGCGTGGCCGGCATCGATCCGCTGCGCCCGCGGGCGCTGGTGGCCAAGTCCACCCAGCACTTCCATGCCGGCTTTGCGCCGCTGGCGCGCGAGGTGCTGTACGTCTCGGCGCCCGGCGCCGGCTCGATGGACATGGCCGCGCTGCCGCACCACCAGGTGCAGCGCGCGCTGTGGCCGCGGGTGGCCGACCCGGCGCGTGGGCTGGTGGACCTGACCGGCCCCAGCCACTGAGACGGCGTCAGTCGAAGGCCCGGCGCGCCAGCGCCGCGCCCAGCAGGGCCAGCAGCAGGGCCAGCCCCAGCAGCAGGGCATAGGCCATGGCACCCTGGTGGCCGGCCAGGTTGAACAGCGCGCCGGCCAGCGCCAGCGCGGCGCTGCAGCCCAGCGCATCGGCCAGCTGCACGGCCGCGGCGTTGCGGCCCTGGGTGGCCGGTGTCGACAGCGCCAGCGTGCGCACCGACAGCATCGGAAAGCCCAGCCCGATGCCGAAGCCGGCCACCGCCCAGCCCACCACCACGCCCCAGGCAGGCCCGGCCAGCAGCAACTGCGCTGCCACCACGCCGATGCCCGCCGCCACCGCCAGCAGGCCAGCCTGCAGCGCCAGGCGGCGGTGCCGCGGCGCGCTGATGCGGGCCTGTGCCGCGCTGCCTGCGCTCCACAACACCGCGCCAGCGCTCAGCACACCGCCGGCCTGGCTCAGCGACCAGCCCTGCTCGCGGGTCAGCGCCAGCGGGATGAACACCTCGGCCGTGGCGAAGGCTGCCGCCAGCAGCGCCCGCAAAGCCACCACCGCGGGCAGGCCCGGCGCGGCCCGCAGGCTGCCGGCTGGCAGCAGGCGGGTGGCGGCCAGGCCGGCGCCCGCCAGGCCCAGCAGCAGCGCCGGGCCGCCCCAGGCGGCACCGCCGGCGGTGCCCGCGCCATGCAGCAGCAGGGCGCCGGCCACCGCCACCAGCGCCCAGACAACCGGGGCTTCGGCCGGCCCGGCCTGTGCAGCAGCGAAGTCGGCGTTGGCTGGCAGGCGCGCCAGGGCTGGCAGCAACAGCGCTGCGGCCAGCGGCACCGCCGCCAGCACCGCCAGGAACACCGCACGCCAGCCGGCCATGTCCACCAGCGCGGTGGCGGCCAGCGGGCCGAGCAGGCCCGGCAGCACCCAGGCCGCCGCCATTGCCGCAAACAGCTGCGGGTGCAGGCCGGATGGCACCACCCGGCCCAGGCCCACATACAGCGCCACGCCCAGCATGCCGCCACCCAGGCCCTGCAACACCCGGCCAGCCACCACCCAGCCCATCGCCGGTGCCAGGCCGGCCAGCAGCAGGCCGGCACCGAACAGCAGCAGTCCGGCCACGGTGGCCGGCAGCGGGCCGCGCCGGTCGCAGGCCCGGCCGGCCAGCACCATGCCCAGCACCGAGGTCGCCTGCATGCCGCCGAAGGCCAGGGCGTACAGCGGCAGGCCGTCCAGCGCGGCGGCGATGGCCGGCATGGCGGCGGCAACGGCCATCGCCTCGAAGGCCAGCAGCGACACCAGCACCAGGCCGCCACTGCAGGCCGCCAGGCGGCCGTGGCTGAACAGGGTGGGGGCGGGCAGGGTGTCGGCGTGCATGGGCGGGTGGTGGGGAGACGGATGCCCGCACAATAGGACCTCAAGTCAACTTGAGGTCAACCGATGGCTGCATCCCAGGCCCTGCTCAGCGTGGGGGATCTGGCCGCCCGCGCCGGGGTGGCCGTGTCGGCGCTGCACTACTACGAGTCGCTCGGCCTGATCCAGGCCGAGCGCAGCGGCGGCAACCAACGCCGCTACACCCGCGCCACCTTGCGGCGGGTGGCCTTCATCCGCGCCGCGCAGCAGCTGGGCATCGGCCTGGCCGAGATCGGCGCCGCGCTGGCCGGCCTGCCGCAGCAGCGCACGCCCACCAAGGCCGACTGGGCCCGGCTGTCGGCCGGCTGGCGGGCCGGGCTGGAGGCGCGCATCGCCGCGCTGCAGGCCCTGCGCGATCGGCTGGACGGCTGCATCGGCTGCGGCTGCCTGTCGCTGCGGGCCTGCGCGCTGTGGAACCCGTCTGACCAGTGCGGCGCGCTGGGCAGCGGTGCGCAGCGATTGATGCAAGCCCCAACGGCTGGCCGACGCGCGCCCAAGAAAAAGCCCGGGTCCGGCCCGGGCTGAAGGCAGGCGGCCGGCACCGGCCGCGTTCGGTCTCGGTCAGTGGCCCGAGGCGCCGGAGGCACCCAGGCCGGTCTCCGAGCGCACCTGCTGCGCCTCGAACAGGCCACGCTCCTTGGCGGCCTGGGCGCTGCGATCGAGCACGCTGAACAGCCAGATGCCGATGAAGCCGATGGCCATCGAGAACAGCGCCGGCGAGGTGTAGGGGAACCAGGCCGAGCCCTTGGGGTTGCCCAGCGTCACCTCCCACACCGACGGCGACACCACGGTGAGGCCCACCGACGAGATCAGGCCCAGGAAGCCGCCGATCACCGCGCCCTTGGTGGTGCAGTCCTTCCACAGCACGCTCATGAACAGCACCGGGAAGTTGGCCGACGCAGCGATGGCGAAAGCCAGGCTGACCATGAAGGCGATGTTCTGCTTCTCGAACACGATGCCCAGGGTGACGGCCAGCGCGCCCAGGCACAGCGTGGTGATGCGCGAGACCTTCAGCTCGGCCTTGCTGTCGGCGTTGCCCTTCTTGATCAGCGTGGCATACAGGTCATGCGACACCGCCGAGGCGCCCGACAGCGTGAGCCCGGCCACCACCGCCAGGATGGTGGCGAAGGCCACGGCCGAGATGAAGCCGTAGAACACGTCGCCACCCACCGCCTTGGCCACCAGCACCGCGGCCATGTTGGCCGTGCCGGCGCCGCCCTTGATCACGCCTTTCGCGGTGTCGGCGTACTCGGGGTTGGTCAGCACCAGGGTGATGGCGCCGAAGCCGATGATGAAGATCAGCACGTAGAAGTAGCCGATCCAGGTGGTGGCCCAGAACACGCTCTTGCGGGCTTCCTTGGCATCGGGCACGGTGAAGAAGCGCATCAGGATGTGCGGCAGGCCGGCGGTGCCGAACATCAGCGCCATGCCGAAGCTGATGGCCGAGATCGGGTCCTTGATGAAGCCGCCCGGTCCCATCAGCGCCAGGCCGATGGCATTGGCCTCCTCCGGCGTCTTGCCGCCGTTCTGCGCGATCTGCGCCTTCACCTGCACGCCCTTGGCGAACAGCGCCTCGGGCGAGAAGCCGAACTGCGCCATCACCATGATGGCCATGAAGGTGACACCGGCCAGCAGCAGGCAGGCCTTGATGATCTGCACCCAGGTGGTGGCCGTCATGCCGCCGAACAGCACGTAGATCATCATCAGCGCGCCGACGATGACCACCGCCATCCAGTATTCCAGCCCGAACAGCAGCTTGATCAGCTGGCCCGCGCCCACCATCTGCGCGATCAGGTAGAACGCCACCACCACCAGCGTGCCGCTGGCGGCAAAGGCGCGGATCGGGCCCTGCTGGAAGCGGTAGCCAGCCACGTCGGCAAAGGTGAACTTGCCCAGGTTGCGCAACCGCTCGGCCATCAGGAAGGTGATGACTGGCCAGCCCACCAGGAAGCCGATGGAGTAGATCAGGCCGTCGTAGCCCGAGGCCATCACCGCGGCGCTGATGCCCAGGAAGGACGCGGCCGACATGTAGTCGCCGGCGATGGCCAGGCCGTTCTGGAAGCCGGTGATGCCGCCGCCGCCGGTGTAAAAGTCGGCCGCGCTCTTGGTCTTGGCGGCCGCCCACTTGGTGATCCACAGCGTGCCGGCCACGAAGGCGCCGAACATCGCGATGGCCGTCCAGTTGGTGGCCTGCCTGGCGGCCTGGCCGACATCGGCGCCCGCTGCCCAGGCTGCACTGGCAGCAAGCATGGCTGCCAGGATGACAAGCTTGCCTGTCAGATTAGATGAGCGGCTCATTTGGCGACATCCTCGAGGATTTCACGCGTCAGCTGGTCGAACTCGCCGTTGGCGCGCCGCACATAGATGCCGGTGATGATGATGGTGAACACGATGACGCCCATGCCGATGGGCACGCCCAGGGTGGTGACGCCGTTGCCCAGCGGCTGCGCCAGGAAGGGCTTGTTCCAGGCGATCAGCGCGATGTAGCCGTAGTACACGACCATCATCAGCAGCGTGAGCCACCAGCCGAAGGAACTGCGCTTGCGCTTCAGCTCCTGGTACTTCGGATTCGCCCGGATGCGGGCCACCACGTTGTCGCTCATCGCGTTGCTCCTTCAGTTGTGGGGTGCAGTCTGCGCGGCGAGACTGACCAGGCTCTGACCCGGCACTGACGCGGCACTGACGGCGCTGCGTCGGCCAACTGCCGGGTTCCAGAAGCACCGAAGCCGGCGGCACCCAGGGGTGCGGCCGGCTTCGGCTGCGGGAGCGGCCGCGAGGCCGCAGGCATCACTGCGATGCGGCGGAGGCGGGCGCGGCGGGTGCTGCGGGCGCCGAGGCGGCATGGCCGCCGGTCACGTCATGGCTTTCGCCGCCCATGTTGACATCGCCGCCGGCCTGCTTGAGCACGTACAGGCCCAGGGCGGCGAAGATGATGAAGGCGACCAGAAGTTTCCACATGGTTGCTTGTCCTGTGTTGGGATCCATGGAGAACCGGGCGCCTGGGCGCCCGGTCGGAGTTCAGCGAGGCAGGGTTGGCGGTCAGTCGCGGGCGTAGATGTCCACGTCCTTGGTCTCGCGCACGAAGATCAGGCCGATCACGAAGCACACACCAGCGATCACGATCGGGTACCACAGGCCGTGGTACATGTTGCCGTTGGCGGCCACCATCGCGAAGGTGATCGAGGGCAGCAGGCCGCCGAACCAGCCGTTGCCGATGTGGTACGGCAGGCTCATCGAGGTGTAGCGGATGCGGGTCGGGAACAGCTCCACCAGCATGGCGGCGATCGGGCCGTAGACCATGGTCACGTAGATCACCAGGATGGTCAGGATGCCCACCACCTGCCACCACTGGCCGCCCATGAACTCGATGGGCTTGGCCTTGGGCGGGTAGCCGGCGGCCTTCAGCGCATCGGCCAGGTCCTTCTTGAAGCCGGCGATGGCCTTGGCCGAGGCCTCGTCGAACTTGTGGCCACCGGCCATCGTGGTCGCGTTCGGCGGCGTCAGCTCCTTGTCGCCGATCTTGATGATGGTCGGGCTGCCGGCGGGCAGGGCCTCGTTGGCATAGCTGGCCGAGCTCTGCGTCAGTGCACGCTTGGCGATGTCGCAGGCGCTGGTGAAGTCGACCTCACGGGCGACCGGGCTGCCCTGGAACGAGCAGCTCTTGGGGTCGGCCTTGACGCTGATCTGCGCCGTGGCCTGGGCCTTGGCCAGCTCGGGGTTGGCGGCGCTGGTCAGTGCGCTGAACAGCGGGAAGTAGGTCAGCACGGCCAGCAGCATGCCGGCCAGGATGATCGGCTTGCGGCCGATCTTGTCCGACAGGGTGCCGAAGACCACGAAGAACGGCGTGCCGATGATCAGCGACACCGCCACCATGATGTTGGCGGTGGCCGAGTCGACCTTCAGCACGTTGGCCAGGAAGAACAGCGCATAGAACTGGCCGGTGTACCAGACCACGCCCTGGCCCATCACCAGACCGAACAGCGCCAGTGCGACGATCTTCATGTTCTTCCATTGACCGAAGGCTTCGGTCAGCGGTGCCTTCGAGGTCTTGCCTTCTTCCTTCATCTTCTTGAAGGCGGGCGATTCATTCATCGACAGCCGGATCCACACGCTGATGGCCAGCAGGGCGATCGACAGGATGAACGGCACGCGCCATCCCCAATCGGCGAAGGCGGCGTCGCCCAGGAAGGTGCGGGTGCCCAGGATCACCATCAGCGACAGGAACAGGCCCAGCGTGGCGGTGGTCTGGATCCAGGCGGTGTAGGCACCGCGCTTGCCGTGCGGCGCATGCTCGGCCACGTAGGTGGCGGCGCCACCGTACTCGCCGCCCAGCGCCAGGCCCTGCAGGATGCGCAGGCCGACCAGGATGATCGGCGCAGCCACGCCGATGCTGGCGTAGCTGGGCAGGATGCCGACGATGAAGGTCGACAGGCCCATGATCAGGATGGTGACCAGGAAGGTGTACTTGCGGCCGATCATGTCGCCCAGGCGGCCGAACACCAGCGCGCCGAAGGGCCGCACGATGAAGCCGGCGGCAAAGGCCAGCAGCGAGGCGATGAACTGGGCCGTCGGGTCCAGCGCGGCGAAGAACTGCTTGCCGATGAAGACGGCGAGCGAGCCGTAGAGGTAGAAGTCGTACCACTCGAACACCGTGCCGAGGGACGAGGCGAAGATGACCTTCTTCTCCTCCTTGGTCATCGGCGCGTCATGCGCGGGGGCCTTTGCGGCCATGCTGGCGGTTGCCATGGGGTGTCTCCTGAAAAGCGTGGGGGAACGACGTCCAGGTCGTCGTGTGGGGTCATGATTTGCACGCGGACTGACCGATCTCTGACGCTGGGCCAACACCAGCTGACAAAATCAGGTGCAACCCTGAGTTGACGTTCCGTGATGCGGGATTTCGGCGCCAGATCAGCGTAATCCCTGAGGAACCTGGAACCCGGAACCCCGTGGGTCGGGGGCGGCGCGGCGTCAGCCTGGTGTCGGCGTGCGGGCGCCAGAATGTCCTGTGCCACCCGCCACTGCCCCGTCCACCGGTCCGCGCCTGGCCGCGCTGTTCGCGGCCGGCCTGCTGCTGCTGAACTGGCCGCTGCTGGCGCTGTGGGACCACCCGGCCACGGTCTGGGGCCTGCCGCTGCTGCCGCTGGCGCTGTTCAGCCTGTGGGCGCTGCTGATCGTGCTGCTGGCCTGGCTGCTCGAACGCGATCCGGACTGAGCCGCCCGCCATGCTGCCCCTGGCGCTGGTGCTCGGCGTGTCCATCGCCTACCTGCTGGCGTTGTTCGGCGTGGCCGCCTGGGCCGACCGGCGCGCAGCGGCCGGGCGCTCGGTGGTGGGCAGCGCCTGGGTGCATGCGCTGGCCCTGGGCGTGTACTGCAGCGCCTGGACCTACTTCGGCTCGGTGGGCCGGGCGGCGTCGGGCGGGGTGTGGTTCCTGCCGATCTACCTGGGCCCCACGCTGGCCATGGTGCTGGCCTGGCGGGTGCTGCGCAAGCTGGTGCGGGTGGCACGTGCGCAGCGCATCACCAGCGTGGCCGATTTCATCGCCAGCCGCCATGGCCAGAGCCGCGGGCTGGCCGCGCTGGTGAGCCTGCTCACCGTGGTGGGCATCCTGCCCTACATCGCGCTGCAGCTGAAGGCGGTGGCCGCCGGACTGCAACTGCTGACCGCGCCAGGTGGCGCCGCGGCCGCTGCCGCAGCGCCCTGGTGGGCCGATGGCACGCTGGGCGTGGCCCTGGTGCTGGCCGGCTTCACCATGGTCTTCGGCACCCGGCAGCTCGATGCCAGCGAGCGGCACGAGGGTCTGCTGGCCGCGGTGGCGGCCGAATCGCTGGTCAAGCTGCTGGCCTTCCTGGCGGTGGGCGCAGCGGTCACCTGGGGGATGTTCGACGGCCCGACCGACCTGTTCGGCCGGGCGCTGGCGCAGCCGGCGCTGGCGCCGCTGTTCCGCCTCGACCAGGGCCAGCCGTCGCCGGCGGCGCAGTGGCTGGCGCTCACCCTGCTGGCCATGCTGAGCGTGCTGCTGCTGCCGCGCCAGTTCCAGGTGCTGGTGGTCGAGAACGTCGACGAACGGCACCTGAAGCGGGCAGCCTGGGTGTTTCCGGCCTACCTGCTGCTGATCAACCTGTTCGTGCTGCCGCTGGCAGTGGGCGGGCTGCTGCATTTCCAGGGGCGCGATGCCGGTGCGCTGGCGGCGGCCGACCTGTTCGTGCTGTCGCTGCCGCTGGATGCCGGCTGGCACGGCCTGGCGCTGCTGGCCTTTCTCGGCGGGCTGTCGGCGGCCACCGGCATGGTGATCGTCGAGGCCACCGCGGTGGCCACGATGGTCTGCAACGACCTGCTGGTGCCGCTGCTGCTGCGCCTGCCGGCGCTGGCCCGGCGGCCGGCCCTGGGTGGCCTGCTGCTGGGGCTGCGGCGCGGCGCCATCCTGGTGCTCCTGCTGCTGGGCTATGCCTACTTCCGCCTGGCCGGCGAGGCCGAGGCCCTGGTGTCCATCGGCCTGATCAGTTTTGCCGCGGTGGCGCAGTGCGCGCCGGCCGTGCTGTTCGGCCTTTATTGGAAGGGCGGCACCCGCGCCGGCGCGCTGGCCGGCCTGCTGGCCGGCTTCGGCCTGTGGGCCCATGCGCTGGTGGCGCCGGCCATCGTCCGCTCGGGCTGGTGGTCCACCGGCTTGCTCACCGACGGTCCGTTCGGCATCACGCTGCTGCGGCCCGAACAGCTGGGCGGCCTGACTGGCCTGGACCCGCTGACCCAGGCGCTGTTCTGGAGCCTGCTGGCCAACGCCGGGCTGTACGTGGTGGTGTCGCTGCTGCGGCCACCGTCGCCACGGCAGGCCGCACGCGCGCTGCTGTTCGTTGATGGCGACCGGCACAGCGGCGCCGACCAGCCGCTGCTGTGGCGCGGCCAGGCCCAGCTGGCCGACCTGCAGGCGCTGGCGCTGCGCTTCCTGGGGCCGGCCGGCGCGCACCGGCTGCTGCAGGCGCAGGCCGATGCCCAGGGCGTGACCGGCGTGGCCGCGCTGCGTGCCGATGCCGGCCTGGTGCAGGCGGTGGAGATGGCGCTGGCCGGCGCCATCGGCAGCGCCTCGGCCCGGCTGGCGGTGGCCGGCGTGGTGCGCGAGCAACCGCTGGCGCTCGACGACGTGCTGGCGATGCTGGACGAGGCCTCGCAGGTGCGCCGCACCTCGCGGGCGCTGCAGGCGCAGACCACCCGCCTGGAAGAGGCCAGCGCCGCGCTGCGTGCCGCCAATGTCCGCCTGGCCGAGCTCGACCGGCTCAAGGACGACTTCATGGCCTCGGTCACCCATGAGCTGCGCACGCCGCTGACGGCCATCCGCAGCCTGGCAGAGCTGATGGCCCAGGAGCCCGGGATGGACAGCACGCAGCGCCAGCGTTTCCTGGCCATCGTGGTGGCCGAGTCCGAGCGCCTGAGCCGCCTGGTCAACCAGGTGCTGGACCTGGCCAAGATCGAGGCCGGCCATGCCGAGTGGCGCAGCGCCGATGTCGACCTGCCGGCGCTGGCCCGCCAGGCCGCCGACACCGCGCAGCCGCTGCTGGCCGCGCGCGGCGCCATGCTGGCGCTGGACCTGCCCGCCCAGCTGCCCACGCTGCGCGCCGACCCCGACCGGCTGCAGCAGGTGCTGCTGAACCTGCTGTCGAACGCCGCCAAGGTGGTGCCGTCGCCCGGGGGGCAGATCAGGTTGCGGCTGTGGGGCGACGCCGACGGCGCGCACCTCACGGTGCAGGACAACGGCCCCGGCGTGCCGGCCGAACAGCAGGCGCTGATCTTCGAGCGCTTCCGCCAGGGCGGCAGCGCCGACCACCGGCCGGCCGGCACCGGCCTGGGCCTGACCATCAGCCGGCAGATCGTGGCGCACTTCGGCGGCCAGCTGCGGCTGTTGCCCAGCGGGGGGGCTGACCTTGATCAAGGTGCCTGCTTCCAGATCGACCTACCCTGGACCGCAGCGGCCGCAGAGCCGCCCCCCGCAGGAGACACGCCATGACCGAGACGATCCTGATCGCCGACGACGAGCCGAACATCCTGGTGTCGCTGGAATACCTGATGCAGCGCGAAGGTTTCCAGGTGCTGCTGGCGCGCGACGGCCACGAGGCGCTGGCGCTGCTGCAGCGCGCACGGCCGCGCCTGGTCTTGCTGGATGTGATGATGCCCGGCAAGAGCGGCCACGAGGTCTGCCAGGCGATCCGCGCCGATCCCACGCTGCAGAACACCCTGGTGCTGATGCTCAGCGCCAAGGGCCGCGACACCGATGTGGCCAAGGGCCTGGGTCTGGGCGCCGATGCCTATGTGACCAAGCCGTTCTCCACCCAGGCGCTGGTGGCCCAGGTGCGGCAATTGCTGGCGGCCAGGCGGCGCACCGAATGACGGCACAGCAGGCACGGCTGCGCACGTCGGCCGGCCTGGCGCTGGCGGTGCTGCTGCTGCTGGCGCTGTTCGGCGCGGCAGGCGCAGCGCTGCTGGCCACGCTGCTGCCCGATGCGGCCCGGGCCGCGCTGGCCACGGCCCTGCGCGCCCAGGCCGCCGTGCTGGTGGTGGTGGCCGCCGCGCTGGCGCTGCTGGCCGTGGCGGCTGCGCAGCCGCTGCTGCGGCGGTGGCTGCTGGCGCCGGCCCGGCTGGACAGCGCTGCCCGCCTGCTGCTGCACCGCCCGCTGCAACAGCCGCTGTCGGCCGACGGCACCGCGCTGCAGGGTCTGGCCGACACCCTGCAGGGCCTGGCCAGCCAGCGCGACCAGCTGCAGGCCGACATCGACGGCGCCGTGGCCCGTGCCAGCCGCGGTGTGGCCGAGGAGCGCAACCGCCTGGCCGCGCTGATGCGCGAGCTGCGCCAGAGCGTGGTGGTCTGCAACCTCGATGGCCGGGTGCTGCTGTACAACCAGCGCGCCCTGCAGCAGGTGCAGGCGCTGTCCGATGGCCCGCTGCCGGGCGGTGCCGGCGCCTGGCTGGGCCTGGGCCGGTCCATCCATGCGGTGCTCGACCGCGCCCTGGTCGACCATGCGCTGGCCAGCGTGCAGCAGCGGCTGGCCCGCGGCGAGGCCGAGCCGTCGGCGCAGTTCGTCACCGTCACCCCCGGCGGCCAGTTGCTGCGGGTGCAGCTGGCGCCGGTGCATGCGGTGCCGCCGGCGGGTGACGCCGACAGCGCCGCCTCGGATGCCGTGCCGGCCCTGGCCGGCTATGTGCTGGTCTTCGACAACATCACCCGCAGCCATGCCCACGACGCCGCGCAAGACCAGCTGCTGCAGGACCTGACCGAAGGCAGCCGCGGCAGCCTGGCCAATCTGCAGGCCGCCGTCGAGATGCTGGGCGATGCCGACCTGCCGCCGGCGCTGCGCGAGCGCTTCATCGCGGTGATCCGCGACGAGACCCAGGCCATGGTCCGGCGCCTGCAGGCCACGGGTGGCGGTGGCGCCTGGCACCCGGCCAGCCGCTGGCCGCTGGACGAGCTGCGCGGCAGCGACTTCCTGCAGGCCGCCTGCCAGGCCATCGCGCAGGCGGTGCCGCCAGTGGCGGATGCGGACGCACCCCTGCGCTGCGGCATGCAGGAGGTCGATGCCGCCCTGTGGCTGCGCCTGGACAGCTTTGCCCTGTTGCAGGCCCTCTGCGGCCTGGCCCGCCGCCTGCACGGCGAGCTGGACATCCGCACCCTGCACCTGCGCCTGCAGCCGGCGGCGGCCGGTCGCGCCCACCTCGACCTGGTGTGGACCGGCCAGGCCATGAGCACCGAGACGGTGATGGGCTGGGAGCTGGACAGCCTCGACCTGCCGCCCGGCCTGTGCACCAGCGGCCCGCCGCCCAGCGTGCGCGACGTGGTGCAGCGCCACGGCGGTGCGTTCTGGTTCGAGCGCGACCGGGTGCGCCACCAGGCCTTCTTCCGATTCCTGCTGCCGCTGGCCGCGCCGGAGGAAACCACCACGCCGGCGGCGCCGGCCGCCGCCGGCCCGCCCGAGACCTACGACTTCAGCCTGCTCGGCCAGCAGGACAGCGGCCATGCGCTGGACAGCCGGCCGCTGGCCAGCCTGGCCTGCACCGTGTTCGACACCGAGACCACCGGCCTGCAGCCCGGCAGCGGCGACCGCATCCTGCAGATCGGCGCGGTGCGCATCGTCAACGGCCGGCTGCTGCGCGGCGAGACCTTCGACCAGCTGGTCGACCCGCGACGCGACATCCCGCCGGCCAGCACTGCCATCCACGGCATCAGCGCGGCGATGGTGGCCGGCCAGCCGGGCATCGCCCAGGTGCTGCCGGCCTTCCATGCGTTCGCCGCCGACACCGTGCTGGTGGCCCACAACGCGGCCTTCGACCTGGCCTTCCTGCAGGGCCCGGCGCGGGCGGCCGGCCTGCACTTCGATCAGCCGGTGGTCGACACGCTGCTGCTGTCGTCGGTGGTGCATCCGGACGCCGACAGCCATGCGCTGGAGGCGGTGGCCGCCCGCCTGGGCGTGGCCACGCAGGGCCGCCACACCGCGCTGGGCGATGCGCTGGTCACCGCCGAGGTGCTGCTGCGGCTGCTGCCGCTGGCCGCTGGCATGGGCCTGCACACGCTGGGCGCGGTGCGGGCGGCCTGCCACGCCAGTCCGCTGGCCACCACGCGGGTGTGACGCGCCGCCGGCGCCGGGCCGTTAAGCTGCGGTCCATGCACCATCTGCTGCGCCAACTCCTGTCCGCCCTGTGGCCTGTCCTGTTGCTGGCCTGGACCGGACAAGCCCAGGCCTGCGGCCGGCTCACGCTCGCCAACATGAACTGGTCCTCGGCCGAGCTGCTGGCCCAGGTCGACCGGCTGATCCTGCAGGCCGGCTACGGCTGCCAGGTCGACCTGGTGCCCGGCGACACCGTGCCCACGCTCACCAGCATGGTGGCCAAGGGCCAGCCCGATGTGGCACCCGAGGCCTGGATCAACGGCGTGCGTGAACCCATCGAGAAGGCCGTGGCCGCCGGCCGCCTGCACCTGGCCGGCACTGCGCTGAAGGACGGCGGCGTCGAGGGCTGGTGGATCCCGAAGTTCATCGCCGATGCCCACCCCGAGATCCGCAGCATCGCCGACGCCTTGAAGCGGCGCGATCTGTTCCCTGCGCCAGAGAACCGGCAGCAGGGCGCGGTGCACAGCTGCCCGTCGGGCTGGCAGTGCCAGATCGTCATGGCCAACCTGTTCAAGGCCCATGGCGCGGCTGGCAAGGGCTTCACCCTGGTCGACCCCGGCACTGCGGCCGCGCTGGACGGGACCGTGGCCCGTGCCCACCAGCGCCAGCAGGGCTGGCTGGGCTACTACTGGTCGCCCACTGCGCTGCTGGGCCAGTACCCGATGGTGCGGCTGGCCGAGGGCGCGCCGCACGACGCCGCCGAGTGGCAGCGCTGCACCAGTGTGGCCGGCTGCGCCGACCCCCGGCCCAATGCCTGGCCGCGCGCGGCCGTGCACACCCTGGTGACCGACCGCTTCCGCCAGGCTGGCGGCCCGGCCTATGCCTACCTGACCCGCCGCAGCTGGGACAGCGCCACGCTGAACGCCATGCTGGCCTGGATGCGCACGCAGCAGGCCACTGGCGAGCAGGGCGCGCGCCGTTTCCTGCAGACCCGGCCCGAGGTTTGGCAGCCCTGGGTGGACCCGGCGGTGGCCGCGCGGGTGCGCGCCGCGCTGTGACCGGCGGCTTTCCAGCGCTGCCGGCCGACACGCTGGCCACGCTGCAGCAGGCCATCGACCGGGGCTTCCAGGCCTTCAGCCAGCAGCACGGCGCGGCCATCGAGGCGGCCTTCGCGCCGCTGCAGACCCTGCTGATCGGCGCCGAGACGGCGCTGCTGGCGCTGCCCTGGCCGCTGCTGCTGGCAGCGGTGGCGGCGCTGGCCTGGATGGCATCGCGGCGCTGGACGCTGGCACTGGGCAGCGCCGCCGCGCTGGCGCTGCTGGGCCTGTTCGGCCTGTGGGACGACACCCTGCGCACCCTGGCCATGGTGCTGGTGGCCACGGCGCTGGCGGTGGCCATCGGCGTGCCGCTGGGCGTGGCCATGGCGCGGCTGCCATGGCTGCAGCGCTGGGGCGGCGGCCTGCTCGACCTGATGCAGACCCTGCCCAGCTTCGTCTACCTGATCCCCGCGGTGATGTTGCTGGGCATCGGCCGCGTGCCGGGCCTGCTGGCGGTGGTGGTGTATGCGCTGCCGCCGATGGTGCGGCTGACCAGCCTGGGCCTGCGCGAGGTGGACCGCGACCTGCTGGAAGCTGCCGATGCCTTCGGCGCCAGCGCCTGGCAGCGCCTCTGGCGGGTGCAGCTGCCGCTGGCCCTGCCCACGCTGATGGCCGGCATCAACCAGACCATCATGATGGCCCTGGCCATGGTGGTGGTGGCGGCGATGATCGGCGTGCAGGGTTTGGGCCAGCCGGTGCTGCGCGCCATCAACAACCAGCATGTCGCGCTGGGCCTGTTCAATGGCCTGGCCATCGTGGCCATCGCGATCGCCTTCGACCGCATCACCCAGTCCTGGGGCTGGCGGCTGCAGCGCCACCGGCCCACCGGCGATGCCTGAGCGGCCCGTGGCACCGGCGTTGCGGCTGCAGGCCGTCAGCCACCTGTTCGGCCCCGCGCCGCTGCGGCACCTGGCGGCCGTGCAGGCCGGTGCGCTGGACCGCGCCGCGCTGCTGGCCGGCCACGGCCACCTGCTGGCGCTGCAGGGCATCGACCTGGTGCTGCCCGGCGGTGGACTGACGGTGCTGATGGGCCCGTCGGGCTCGGGCAAGAGCACGCTGCTGCGCTGCCTCAACCGCCTGGTGTCGCCCACGGCCGGGCAGGTGTGGTGCGGCGACGCGGTGGTGACGGGCCTGGCGCCGGCCGCGCTGCAGGCCTGGCGCCGCCGCCAGGTGGCCATGGTGTTCCAGCGGCCGACGCTGCTGCCGCACCTGACGGTGCTGGCCAACGTGCGCTTCGGGCTCGACCTGGCCGGCGTGCCGCGCGCCGCCGCCGACGCCCGCGCGCGTGCCTGGGTGCAGCGGGTGGGGCTGGCCGGTTTCGAGGAGGCCTACCCGGCTGCGCTGTCCGGTGGCATGGGCCAGCGGGTGGGTCTGGCGCGTGCATTGGCCACCGACGCGCCGGTGCTGCTGATGGACGAGCCGTTCTCGGCGCTGGATCCGCTGCAGCGCACCGCCATGCAGGATCTGCTGCTGGGCCTGCACCAGGAACTGCGCAAGACCGTGGTCTTCGTCACCCATGCGCTCGACGAGGCGCTGCGGCTGGCCGACCACCTGGTGGTGCTGCGCGATGGCGTGCTGGTGCAGCAGGGCAGCGCGGCCGACATCCTGCAGCGGCCGGCCGACGCCTGGCTGCGCAGCGTGGTGCAGGGGGCCGACCGCGGGCGTTGGCTGGGCCTGGCCGCGCTGGCCCAGCCCGGCCCGCGCCTGTCGCTGCCCGACTTGCCCGGCAGCCTCGGCCTGGCGCAGGCGGTGCGCCAGCTGCGGGCGGCCGGCGCCACCGCCGCCAACGTCACCGGTCCGCAGGGCCAGCACCTGGGTGGGGTGACCTTGTCCGGCCTGCTGGACGTGCTGCTCGGCGACGCCGCCGATGCCCCGGCGCCTGGCTGAGGTCCGGGCGGTTCAGCCTGCTGGCGGCAGCAGGCGCACCCAGCCGTAGCCCAGCTCCAGCCGGCCCTGGGCCTGCAGTGCCTTCAGCGCCAGGTGCACCCGCTGTCGCGAGGCGCCGGCGGCATGGGCCAGCTCGGCCTGGGTGGCCTTCAGGCGCACACCGCCGGCACCGTCGGGCTGGCCCTGCGAGCGTGCCAGCCGCTGCAGCGCATGGTCCAGCCGCTCGTCCAGGCTGGGGCTGCCGTGGTGCTCGGCAAAGCGGAACAGCGCGCCCAGGCGCCGGCTCAGCAGCACGGCGATGCTGATCGCGCCCTCGGGGTGGCTGCGCAGCAGGGCAACGAAGGTGGCGCGGGGCACATGCAGCGTGCGTGCCGGTCCCTGGGCCTCGACCGAGACCGTGGCCCGCATGCCGCCCAGCACCGCCGGCAGGGCCAGCAGTTCACCGGGGTCCAGCCAGCGCAGCAGGGTGTCGTGCCCGTCGCTGCGGCCCAGGGTGGCGGCCAGCCGGCCTTCCAGCGCGACCACCAGCGCGTCGCAGGGGGCGCCCTGGCGCATCACCATCTGCCCACGCCGCCAGCTGCGCTGCTGGCCGCACTGCAACAGCGCATCGGCCAGCGCGTCGGGCAGGTCGCGCAGGCTTTCCTGGTAGCCGATGCCGGCGGTGCCGTCGGCGCGGGCGCTGGGTGCAGGGGGCATGGATGGGGGCGCGCCTCGCCAGGGCCGCCGGGCGAGGGATAGCGAGCATCAGG
Source organism: Pseudaquabacterium pictum (assembly GCF_005403045.1). GTDB lineage: Bacteria > Pseudomonadota > Gammaproteobacteria > Burkholderiales > Burkholderiaceae_C > Pseudaquabacterium > Pseudaquabacterium pictum. Next base: position 841,826 of record NZ_BJCL01000001.1, on the reverse strand, counting down.
TTTGTCCCGGGATTGTCACCTGGGTGGAAATTCAGGCGACGGTGGCTGCCTAGGATGGCCCAACGTCGCTGGAGAGTCCTGGAGAGCCCGCTTGCGCACACCACCCTTTCCCGGCCGCATCGGCCCCACGGTGGCCGAATCCACCCCCTGGTGGCCCGAACGCGCCGATGCCGGGCCGCGGCGGCCGAACGTGCTGGTGGTGCTGTTCGACGACGTCGGCTTTGCCGACCTGGGCTGCTACGGCTCGACCATCCCCACACCGGCCATCGATGCCCTGGCCGCGCGCGGCGTGCGCCTGACCGGCTTCCACACCACCGCGATGTGCAGCACCACCCGCGCGGCATTGCTGACCGGCTGCAACCACCACCGCGTGGGCATGGGCTGCCTGGCCAACTTCGACAGCGGCTACCCCGGCTACCGCGGCAAGATCGCGCCCGAGGCGGCCACGTTGCCGGAGATGCTGCGCCCGCACGGCTATGTGAACTACATGGTCGGCAAGTGGCATGTCACGCCGCTGAACGAGACCGGCCCCACCGGTCCGTTCGACGGCTGGCCGCTGGGCCGCGGCTATGACCGCTTCTACGGCTTCATGGATGCCGAGACCGACCAGTACGCGCCCGAGCTGGTGCGCGACAACACGCCGATCCCCGCGCCCGGTTCCTACGAGACCGGCTACCACCTCACCGCCGATCTCGTCGACCAGAGCATCCGCTACCTGGCCGATCACCAGGGCGACCAACCCGGCCGCCCCTGGCACCTGTGGCTGGCGCTGGGCGCCTGCCACGCGCCGCACCAGGCGCCCGCGGCGTTGATCCGCCAGCATGATGCGCAGTTTGGCCATGGCTGGGATGCCGAGCGCGCGCGCCGGCTGGCGCGGCAGAAGGCCCTGGGCATCGTGCCGCCGGACACCGAGTTGCCGCCGCGCAATGCCGGCGTCAAGCCCTGGGCCGAGCATCCGCCCGAGCAGCAGGCGGTGATGACCCGCCTGCAGGCCGCCTATGCCGCGATGCTGGACCATGCTGACCAGCAGCTGGCGCGCCTGTTCGACCACCTGCAGGCCAGCGGCCAGCTGGACGACACCATCGTGCTGCTGCTGTCGGACAACGGCGCCAGCCAGGAGGGCGGGCCCTTGGGTTTCGTCAATGCGATGGGCCCGTACAACCAGGTGCCCGAGCCGCCACCAGCCAAGCTGGCCCGCATCGACGCCATCGGCGGCCCCGACACCCACAGCAACTTCCCCTGGGGCTGGGCGATGTGCAGCAACACGCCGCTCAAGCGCTACAAGCAGAACACCCACGGCGGCGGCATCCGCGACCCGTTCATCCTCAGCTGGCCGGCCGGCCTGCCGGCGCGCGGCGACCTGCGCCACGGCTTCGCCCATGCCAGCGACGTGGTGCCCACGCTGCTGGACCTGCTGGGCCTGCAGCCGCCGGCGCAGCGCCAGGGGCTGGCTTGCCTGCCGCTCGATGGCGAGAGCTTCGCACCGATGCTGCGCGACACCGCGCCGACGCAGCGCAGCAAGCCGCAGATCTTCGAGATGTTCGGCCACCGCGGCCTGTGGCATGGCGGCTGGAAGGCGGTGGCCTTCCACCCATCCGGCCAGCCCTTCGATGCCGACACCTGGGAGCTGTACCACCTGGATGCCGACTTCGCAGAGAACCACGACCTGGCCGCTGCCCATCCCGACAGGCTGGCCGCGCTGCAGGCGCTGTGGTGGCAAGAGGCCGCACGCTGCCAGGTGCTGCCGCTGGACGACCGCTTCGGCCCGCGCTTTGCCGAGAACGGCCGCCGCGTGCAGGGCCAGCGCCGGCAGTTCATCTTCCATGCCGGCATGGGCCACCTGCCCACCGACGTGGCACCCGACGTGCGCGGGCGCCACTACCGCATCGAGGCCGAGGTGCAGCTGCATGGGCCGCAGGACGAAGGCGTGCTGATTGCCCATGGGGATGCCACCTCCGGCTACAGCCTGTACCTGCAGGACGGCCACCTGGTGCATGACCTGAACGTGGGTGGCCTGCACCAGCTGCTGCGCTCGGCGCAGCCGGTGCCGCCGCACGCCCGCCGCCTGGGTGTGCTGGTGGAGCAGGGCCCGCTGACCACGGTGCAGCTGCCGGTGGGCCCGCCGGTGCAGGTGCCGGCCTGGCGCCGCGCCACCCTGCTGATCGACGGCCAGCCTGCAGGCAGCGCACAGCATGCGCACGGCTTCAACAGCCTGATCAGCTGGTCGGGCCTGGACATCGGGCTGGACCGCGGCTCACCGGTGTCGCACTATGCCGCGCCGTTCGCCTTCACCGGCCGTCTGCACCGGGTGACGGTGACGCTGGACGCCCACGGCGGCCCCGACGGCGAGGCCGTGGGCCAGGCCGAAATGGCCAGGCAGTGACCCCCGAACTGGATGGCCATGACCGCAACCACTGACCACGACACCCCGCTCCCCGGCCCGCCTGGCGCCCGGCCCGCCACCGCCATCACCCGGGCCTGCCAGCATGCGGCACGGCGCTGGCTGCCGCTGACCGACACCCGCAGCTTCGACGACGCCCGCCGCGGCCATGTGGCCGACCTGCCCAAGGGCGCCGTCACCCGCGCCAACGGCGGCCCGGTGTGGAACCTGGCGGCCTACGGCTTCCTGGCCGAGGAGGAGGCACCCGACAGCGTGCACCCCGGCCTGTGGCGGCATGCCCGCGTCAACATGGTCACCGGCCTGTTCCAGGTGGTCGACCGGGTGTGGCAGGTGCGCGGGCTGGACATTGCCAACATGACGATCATCGAGGGCGACACCGGCCTGATCGTGATCGACCCGCTGATCAGCACCGAGGTGGCGGCCGCCGGCATGGCGCTGTACTTTGAGCACCGGCCGACGAAGCCGGTGGTGGCCATGGTCTACAGCCACAGCCATGTCGACCACTTCGGCGGCGTGCGCGGCGTCATCGACGAGGCCGATGTGCGGGCGGGCCGGGTGCAGGTGATCGCACCGGCGGGCTTCCTGGAAGAGGCTGTCAGCGAGAACCTGCTGGCCGGCAATGCGATGAGCCGGCGCGCGCTGTTCCAGTTCGGCCCGTTGCTGCCCAAGGGCGTGCGCGGCCAGGTGGATGCCGGCCTGGGCAAGACCACCAGCACTGGCACGGTGACGCTGATCGCACCCACCGTGGTGATCACCCAGCCGGTGGAGCGGCATGTGATCGACGGCGTGGAGTGCGTCTTCGAGCTGACGCCCGGCGCCGAGGCACCGGCCGAACTCATCATCCACCACCCCGGCCTGCGGGTGCTGAACATGACCGAGATCGCCAGCCAGAACTTCCACAACCTGCTGCCGCTGCGCGGTGCCCAGGCGCGTGATGCGCTGGCCTGGAGCCGTTACCTGGACGGCGCGCTGCAGCGCTACGGCGCGGCCAGCGATGTGCTGATCGCCCAGCACCACTGGCCGGTGTGGGGCGGCGCCGACATCGACGGCTTCCTGCGCCGCCAGCGCGACCTGTACCGCTATGTGCACGACCAGACCCTGCGCCTGATGAACCACGGCCTGCTGGCCAGCGAGATCGCCGAGCGGCTGCAGCTGCCGCAGGCGCTGCTGGACGACTGGGCCTGCCACGGCTTCTACGGCACGGTGAAGCACAACGTGAAGGCCATCGTGCAGCGCTACCTGGGCGCCTACGACGGCAACCCGGCCCACCTCGATCCGCTGCCGCCGGCCGATGCGGCCCGCAAGACCTTGCAGTACATGGGTGGTGCCGATGCGGTGCTGCAGCGTGCCCAGGCCGACTTCGATGCCGGCGAGTACCGCTGGGTGGCCCAGGTCTGCGCCATGGTCTGCCATGCCGGCGCGCCGGGCGATGCGCCGGTGCAGCGCGCCCAGGCCCTGGGCGCCGATGCGCTGGAGCAGCTGGGCTACCAGGCCGAATCGGCCACCTGGCGCAATGCCTACCTGCAGGCGGTGATGGAGCTGCGGCACGGCGTGCCGCAGCTGCCGCCCACCAGCGTGGCGGTGCGTGACATCGTGCGGGCGCTGCCGCTGGGCCAGTTCCTCGACATGCTGGCGATGCGGCTGGACGGCGCCAAGGCCGCCGGCCTGCACCTGCGCCTGAACTGGCGCATCACCGACACCGGTGACTGCGCGCTGCTGAACCTGGAGCACAGCGCGCTGACCCACCGCATCGGCGTGCAGGCCGACGATGTGGATGCCAGCGTGGCGATGGACCGGGCCACGCTGGACGACATCGCGCTGCAGAAGCTGAGCCTGGCCGATGGCTTGCAGGGTGGCCGGGTGCAGGTGCAGGGCAGGGCGCAGGCCCTGGTGCAGCTGATGTCCATGCTCGACCAGTTCAGCCGCATGTTCCCTGTCGTCGGACCGCGGCCTTGAGTGCCGCCAACGCTTCGCCGCCAACCTTTGGATTTGAACCATGGCCAACACCAAGCCCCTGAAGCTGATCAACATCGCCAAGCGCTACAAGCACATCCGCCCGGTGCCGCGCATGCCCAACTTCGCGGCGTGGATCGAGGGCGTGGACCTGACGAAGCCGCTGAGCGACGCCGTGGCCGCCGAGCTGCGCCAGGCGCTGTGGGATTTCGAGGTGATCTTCTTCCGGCCGCAGGCCATCACGCCGGCGCAGCATGTGGCGCTGGCCAAGGTGTTCGGGCCGGTGTCGGCGGGCTCGTACTTCGAGCGCAAGCCGGGCGCGCCGGAGCTGGAGATGATCGTCAGCGACAAGGACCGGCCGCCGTCCATCGACAACTGGCACACCGACATCAGCTGGAAGCCCAGCCCGCCATTGGGCACGGCGATCCAGATCACGGTGACGCCGCCGGCTGGCGGCAACACCTGCTGGATGAGCACCAGCAAGGCCTACGACTGGCTGTCGCCAGGCATGCAAAAGTACCTGCAGGGCCTGACGGCGGTGCACAGCTGGGAGGTGTCGGGCTTCCGCGAGGCGCTGGGGCAGCGGGGTGACGACGCACTGATCGCCGCGATCAAGGCCTTCAAGCCGGTGGTGCATCCGGTGGTGCGGGTGAATCCAGACTCAGGCCGCAAGTGCATCTTCGTCAACGCCGATTTCACCCGCAACATCCAGGGCGTGGACCGGCACGAGGCACGCGGCATCCTGAACTTCCTGCTCGAATGGCTGAAAAAGCCGGAGTTCATGGTGCACCACCAGTGGGAGGCTGGCGGCATCGCGGTGTGGGACAACCGCAGCACCCAGCACTACGCTCTGGCCGACTACTGGCCGCACCACCGTGTGAACCAGCGCGTGACCTTCGATGTGCCCGGCACCGCGCCTGCGGCTGCGAATGTCAACCAGGTGGTGTTGAAGGGCAAGAAGCTGCGGGCTTGATAGGCGAGTTCGGGCTCTTTTCGGGCATTGTTTTCCGCGCGATCGCGCCGGTCCGGGAGGGCCTGCTTTGCTCCATGTCCCCCGTCCTACGCGCCGCTAGCGGCGCATAGGACTCCGCCTTCACTGCCGCAAAGCAGGCCCTCCCTGCCCGGCGCTCAGGCACTACCGAGGCCTTCACCCTCGCGCTGAAGATGGCGAACCGGCAAGTTCCGCTTTGAGCCCAAACCGGGCAACAAAACACTCAACCCGGGATGTTCACCATCAGCTTGCTGTAGCCGCGGACGAAGGACGAGCGCACGCGGGTGGGTTCGCCCAGCACCTCGATCACCGGGAAGCGCTCGAGGATCTCTTCCCAGAGGATCTTCAGCTGCAGCTCCGCCAGGCGGTTGCCCACGCAGCGGTGGATGCCGAAGCCGAAGCTCAGGTGCTGGCGCGGGCGGGCGCGGTCGATGATGAACTGGTCGGGCCGGTCGATGGCGGTCTCGTCACGGTTGCCCGAGAGATACCACATCGCCACCTTGTCGCCCTTGGCGATGCGCTGGCCGCCCAGTTCGGTGTCCTGCACGGCGGTGCGGCGCATGTAGGCCAGCGGCGTCTGCCAGCGGATGATCTCGGGCACCAGGCTGTCCACCAGCGCGGGATTGGCGCGCAGCTTGGCGAATTCGGCCGGGTTGTCGTTCAGCGCCAGCAGGCCGCCGGTCATGCTGTTGCGGGTGGTGTCGTTGCCGCCCACGATCAGCAGGACCAGGTTGCCCATGTACTCCAGCGGCGGCATGTTGCGGGTGGCCGCGCCATGGGCCAGCATGCTTACCAGATCGGTCTTGGGCGGAGCATTGACCCGCTCGTTCCACAGCTTGGTGAAGTAGCCCAGCATCTTGCCCAGCTCGGCCATGCGCTCGGCCGGCTCCAGCGCCTCGGGGTTGGTGGCCTTGTTCATCGTCGCCACGTCCGACCACCAGGTCAGCAGCCGGCGGTCCTCGAACGGGAAGTCGAACAGCGTGGCCAGCATGCAGGTGGTCAGCTCGATCGAGACCTTGTCCACCCAGTCGAAGGGCTCGTTGCGCGGCAGGCTGTCGAGCAGGCGGCCAGTGCGCTCGCGGATCTCGGCCTGCCAGTTGTTCAGGTTGGCCGGCGCCACGATGGTGCTGACCGCCTTGCGCTGGTCATCGTGCTTGGGCGGATCCATCGCGATGAACATCGGCAGCTTCTCGCCATCCGGCGCATTGAACAGCGTGATGCCGCCCTTGGACCAGTCCGACGAGAACAGCTCGGGGTGCGTGTCCACATGCATGATGTCCTGGTAGCGGGTGACGCTCCAGTAGCTGCCCACCTCGGGCACCGGGCTGTGGCCAAAGTGCACCGGTGCCTGCGCCCGCAGGCGGTCGAAGATGTGCAGCTCGACGTTGTCGACGAAATGCTGCGGGTCGGCCGGGTGCAGGTCCGCCAGCGGCATGGCCCAGATCTTGTCGCGCGCGGCGGCCTGGGCCGGGGACAGGGCGGCAGGGGCAGGGGGCTTCAGGACAGCGCTCATGGCAAGGCTCCTTGGCGGTTGGCGGGTGGTTTGGCGGCAGGTTAGTGCTGGCCTTCGGGCATGGTGACTTCCAGCCCGTCGAGGTCATCGGTCACGGTGATCTGGCAGGCCAGGCGCGAGCTGTCGCGCAGCTCGGCGGCGAAGTTCAGCATGTCGTTCTCCTGCTGGGTGCGCACGCCGGTCTTGGCGGCCCAGGCACCCTCGACGAACACATGGCAGGTGGCGCAGGCGCAGGCACCGCCACAGTCGCCGTCGATGCCGGGCACGTTGTGGTCGATGGCAGCGCGCATCAGCGACAGGCCGGCTTCGGCCTCGACCGTGTGGCGCTGGCCGCTGTGGGCGATGAAGGTGATCTTGGGCATGGTGGACAGGGGCAGGGGGGTCAGGAAGGCTGAACGGGATGCTGGGCGCGCTGTGCACGCAGCGCACGCAGTTGCTCGGGGCTGAGGCCCAGGGCGTCGGTCATCGGGCCGGCGACGTTCGGATCCCAGCTGTGGCGCGGGCCGATGGTGAGGCCACCGTCGACGGTGAGGTGGGTGCCGGTGATGAAGCCGGCGGCGTCGCTGGCCAGGAACAGCGCCGCTTCGGCGATGTCCTGCGGCAGGCCGGAGCGGCCGATCGGGTTGGCCGTGCCGCTGCGCTGGGCGATCTGCGCGGCCAGGGCGCCGGACTGGTCGTGGTCCATCTGCATCAGCCCGCCGAAGATGCGGGTGGCGATGAAGCCGGGCACGATGGCATTGATGCGGATGCGCAGCGCCGACAGCTCGGTGGCCGCCACCTTGGTGTAGTGCAGCACGCCAGCCTTGGCCACCGAGTAGCACAGCGGCGCATAGCCCGCCTGCAGTGCCGAGACGGACGAGGTGTTGACCATGGCGCCACCGCCGCGGCGCCGCATGTGCGGCACGGCATAGGCCGTGCCCGCAGCCACAGAACGCAGCAGCAGCGCCTGGGTGAAGTCCCAGCTGGCGGGATCGAAGGCCTCCACGCCCGCCGCCGTGCCACCGGCACCGGCGTTGGAGAACAGGATGTCCAGCCCGCCGAAGTGCGCCGCGGCGCCGTCGATCGCGGCCTTCAGCTGGGCGCAATCGGTCACGTCGCAGGGCATGAAGTGCACCGCGGGGCCCAGCCGGTCGGCCAGCGCAGCGCCCGCCTCGGCGTTCTTGTCGGCCGCCAGCACCTGCGCGCCTTCGGCGACGAACAATTCGACCGCGGCCTCGCCGATGCCCGAAGCGGCACCGGTGATGACCGCCACCTTGCCTTGCAGGCGCTGCGCCATGCCGGGCTCAGTGGTCGAACATGATGACGTTGCGCGCGACGCCGCCGGTCTTCAAGGTCGCGAAGCCCTCGTTGATCTGCTCCAGCTTGATGCGCGAGGACACCATCTCCTTCAGGTGCAGCTTGCCCTGCATGTGGAAGTCGATCAGCCGCGGCATGTCGGTGCGGAACTGGTTGCTGCCCATCATGCTGCCCTGGATCTTGCGCTCGGCCAGGAAGTCGACGCCGTGCAGCTCGATCTTGGTGCCGACCGGGATCATGCCGATGATGGTGGCCGCGCCGCCGGGGCGCAGGCAGCTGAAGCTCTGCTCTGCGGTGGCCTTGAGGCCGATGCACTCGAACGAGTAGTGCACGCCCCCGTTGGTCATGTCGCGGATCCGCTTGACGGTGTCGCCCAGGTTGGCGTCGACGATGTCGGTGGCACCGAAGGCGCGGGCCAGGTCGAACTTGAACGGGTCCTTGTCGACCACGATGATGCGGCCCGCGCCGGCAATGGCCGCCGCGTTGATGGTCGACAGCCCGATGCCGCCGGCGCCGAACACCGCCACCGTGCTGCCGGGCTCCACCTTGGCGGTGCGGGCCACGGCGCCGTAGCCTGTGATCACGCCGCAGCCGATCAGTGCGGCCAGGTCCAGCGGCATGTCCTCGCGCACCTTCACCAGGGCGTTCTCATGCACCACCATCTGCTCGGCAAACGCCGACAGGTTCAGGAACTGGTTCATGTGCTGGCCCTTCCAGCCCAGGCGCTTGGCCTTGCCGGCGGGCGGCTTCACCTCGGGGTCGCCGCACAGAGACAGGTGGCCCGACAGGCAGAAGCTGCAATGGCCGCAGAACATCGACAGGCAGCTGATGACATGGTCGCCGGGCTTGAGGTAAGTCACGTCCTCGCCGACGGCCTCCACCACGCCGGCAGCCTCGTGACCCAGCACGGCGGGCAGCGGATAAGGGTACAGGCCGTCGATGAAGTGCAGGTCGCTGTGGCACAGGCCGGCGGCGGCGGTGCGCACCAGCACTTCGCGGCGCTTGGGCTTCTCGAGGACCACGTCCTCGATCGTCATCGGCTGGTTGGGTGCGTGCAGGACGGCAGCTTTCATCGGGATGCTCCAGTGGGCAGGGCCGACCAGCCTGATGCCGGCGGCGATCCGATGATTCTGCGCCGCGCCGCTGCAGCCGCAGGCCGGTGTTTGTCCGGTGTGCCGGCGGTGCCGGGTTGTCGCCTGGACGACTGCGCTGGCGCCCTCAGCGGACGTTCCAGGCCATCCAGGACCACAGCAGCACCAGGCTGCCCAGGGTGACCGGCACGCCGGTGGCGGCATGGCGGCGCCAGTCGAGGGTGATGCCGGCCTGGCGGGCCAGGTCGGCGACGATCAGGTTGGCGATCGAGCCCACCAGCAGCAGGTTGCCGGCGAAGGTGCTGACCAGCGCCAGCATCACGCCGGCCTGCGTGCCGCCATCGCCCTGCAGGTGGGGCAGCAGCAGCATCACCGCCGGCACGTTGCTGACCAGGTTGGACAGCGCCACGCCCACCACCAGCAGCGGGCCAGGTTCGGCCAGCTGCACGCCGTGGCCGGCCAGCCAGGCCACCGCCTGGCCGGCCAGGCCGGTGGCGGCGAAGGCATCATTGACCACGAACAGGCCGATGAACAGCAGCAGCAGCAGCCAGTCGACATCGCCCATCACCTGGCCCGAGTGCAGCCGGCGGCTGAGCAGCAGCACCGCCGCGCCCACCAGCGCGGCCACGTCGCGCGGCCAGTCGGTGGCCAGGAACACGGCCACCAGCGCGCCGGCCACGGCCAGGCCCTTGGTGGTCTGCCAACGGTCCAGCGGCGGGTCGGCCGCGGGTGCGGTCGCCGGGCCGGGGGCACCGGCGACGCTGTCACCACGCGCCCCCGGCCCCCAGGCCAGCCAGGCCCACAGCAGCACCAGGCTGGCCAGCACCGGCGGCAGCGCCAGCCGCAGGTAGCCGCTGAAGGGCAGCTGCAGCACCGAGCCGATCAGCATGTTCTGCGGGTTGCCGATCAGCGTGGCGGCCGAGCCGATGTTGGCGGCGCAGGCCAGCCCCAGCAGGAAGGGCACCGGTGGCAAGCCGCGCTGCAGGCACAGCCGGGCCACTACCGGCGTCATCGCCAGGCAGACCACGTCGTTGGAGAACACCGCGGACAGCGCCGCCGCCACTGCGATCAGCGCACCCAGCAGGCCGGTGCGCGACAGCGGCATCGCGCCCACCCGCTGCGCCACCGCGGCATAGAAGCCGCTCATGCGCAGCTGGGCCGATACCACCATGAAGGCGAACAGCAGCACGATGGTGGGCAGGTCGACCGCGCGGGCGGCGGACTCCACCGTTTCGCCGGTGATGGCGATCACCGCGATGGCGCCCAGCAGGGCCACGCCAGCGCGGTCGAGCTTGAGCATCGGCAGGCCGCCGAGGAACATGCCCAGGTAGACGGTGGCGAACACCGCCACCACCGCGGCGGTGTGCAGCTCGGCGGCCAGCACCGTCAGGCGAGCTTGCTGGTCTTGTTCATGAAGGCGGCAATGCGCTCGGCCATGTCGGGGCCGCGGCCCTCGCTGCGGTGGATCTCGTGCGACAGGCCGGCGCGCAGCGGCAGGCCTTCGGTCTCGCGGTACAGGCGCTTGTTGGCGCGCAGGCTGAACCAGGAGTTGGTCAGGATGGAGCGCGCCGTCCGGTCCAGCGCGGCGTCGAACTCGGCATCGGGCACGCACCAGTTCACCAGGCCCATGGCCTCGGCCTCGCGGCCGCTGAAGGTGCGGGCGGTGTAGGTCATCTCCTGGGCCTTGGCCAGGCCCACGCGGCGCGGCAAACGCTGGCTCATGCCCCACACCGGCACCAGGGCCCAGCGGGCATGGGTGTCGGCGAACTTGGCGGATTCGGCGGCCACGATCAGGTCGCCGGCCAGCGCCAGCTCCAGCGCGCCGGTGTAGCAGTGGCCGTGCACCGCGGTGATAACCGGTTGCGGCAGGTTGGCCAGCAGCTCGATGGTGTCGGCCTGGAAGTGCGGCTGCGGCGGGTGTTCGCCATGGGCGATGTCGGCCAGGTCATGGCCGGCCGAGAAGCACTTGCCGGCGCCGCGCAGCAGCACCAGGCCGATGCGGTCGGTCTCCTGGGCCAGCTGTTGCACATGGGCGCGCAGCTCGGCGAACAGGGCCACGGTCAGCGCGTTGAGCTTCTCCGGGCGGTGCAGGGTGAGGGTGGCGAGGCCGTCGGTGTCCTCGCGCAGGACCAGGGGTTGCATGCAGGCTCCAGATCGGGGTTGGGGCCGGGCCAGCATAGCCCACGCCTGCACGCCGCCGCCGAAGCCTGTGGCGCGGCCGCTGTGCGCCGATCAGCCCGGCAGGACCTGGAAGAAGCGCAGGTGCACCGAGGTGGCGGGCACCGGCCCGGGGCCGACCGTGGCCAGGAACTGGTAGCGGTTGAGCCAGCCGTGCGGGCCCTCTGGCGCCTCGAAGCGCGGCTGGCTCATCGCGTAGCTGGCGGGCCAGTCGCCGGTCGGGCTGGTCCACAGGCCGCGGTTGCGCACATGGATCAGCGTGCCGTCGTCGGCCTGCAGGTCGTAGATGGCCTCCAGCTCCAGCATGCCGTCGTTGCGCAGCACCTGCCAGTCGGCACCGCCCGGCAGCACCTGCGCCTGCAACCCGGGCCCCCACACCCGGCCGCCGACGATGCGCACATGCAGCCGGCGCCCCGCGGGCGTCAGGCCATGGTCGCGCTCGGGGTCGAGCATCACGTCGGCCATGAAGCAGGCGGCCAGTTGCGGCGTGCCGGGCACGGCAGCATGCCGGCCAGGCGGGAGGCGGAAGGTCGGGTCCATGCGCCAGTCAGGGCAGGGCGCTGCGTACGCCCGCGCGCGTGGTCAGCACCATCTGGCCCTGCGGATTGACCAGCACGCCGGTGTGGCTCAGGCGGTCGGCACTGCGGCGGGCCTGGAAGGCCTGGCCATCGCGGCTGGTCAGCACCAGACCGTCGAGCGCCGATGCGGTGATGCTGCCGTCCGGCCCCTGCGCCAGGCCGGTGATGGAGCTGGTCTGGCCGGTCGCCACCGGCTGCCAACTGTCGCCGGCGTTGGTGCTGCGCAGCAGCGTGCCGCGCAGCCCGCCCACCAGCAAGGACCCGTCACGCAGCGCCAGCCCGGCCCACAGCGAGCCGCGGTAGCCGGTGTCCAGCGTCTGCCAGGCCAGGCCGCCGTCGGTGGAGCGCAGCAGCTTGCCTTGTTCTGCAGTGGCATAGAGGGCGCCGGCCGGGCCGGCGAACAGGCTGTAGAGGTTCAGGTCGGCCTTGCGGGCACCGGGCTGCACCGGCAGGGTGACGGTCCGCCAGGTCTGCCCGCCGTCCTGGGTGACCAGCACCAGCGACCACAGCCCCACAGCCACCGCGCGCTGGGCGTCCAGGGCCTTGACGGCCAGCAGGGGTTGGTCCTGCTGCAGATCGCTGCGCTGCAGGGTCCAGGTGTTGCCGCCATCGTCGGTGCGCAGGATGGCGCCCCAGTGGCCCACTGCCCAGCCGCGGCGGTCATCGGCGAAATCCACCGCGGTGAGCTGGGCCGCCACCGGCACCTGGCCGGCCTGGCGCAGGCTGGCACCGCCGTCGTCGGACAGCAGCACGGTGCCGCGCTCGCCGACGGCCACCAGCCGCTTTCCGGCATGCGCAGCCGCCAGCAGGCTGGCGTTGGCAGCACCGGGGCGCTGTTCGGCTGCGCGGATGCGCAGGTCGGCCACGGCGGCAGGTGCATCGGCCGCCCCGGCGCTGCCGGCGGCGGCCAGCGAGAGGGCGAGCACCGCCGTGGCGATGATGGAGGGGCAGGGCATGGGCTGCATCGCGAAGGACCTCAGTGGGCGAAGACACCGCTGCTGCGCACCGGGCCGCGGCGCGGGAACCAGCGTTCCAGCAGGGCGGCGAGCGCCGGCAGCGAGACCAGGGCCGTCACCAGGTTGGCCAGGAACATGAAGGCCAGCAGCTTGCCCATGTCGGCCTGGAACTTCAGCGGCGAGAAGGCCCAGGTGGCCACGCCGATGGCCAGGGTGATGGCGGTGAAGATGGTGGCCATGCCGACCTCGCGGATTGCCGCCTCCAGCGCCGCCTGCATGGCCTGGCCGCGCGCCAGGTGCTGCTGCAGCCGGCTGTAGATGTAGAGCGCGTAGTCCACGCCGATGCCGGCGGCCAGCACCATCACCGGCAGCGTGGCCACGGTCAGGCCGATGTCCTGCGCCTTCATGAACCAGTAGCCGACGAAGGTGCCCACCGTCAGCGGCAGGCAGCAGCTGAGCACGGCGCGCCAGTCGCGGAAGGCCGCCAGCACGAACAGCGCGATGGCGCCGTACACGTACAGCAGCATCGGCAGCTCGGTACGCTGCACGGTCTCGTTGATCGCCGCCTGCACGCCGGCGTTGCCAGCGGCCAGGCGCAGCGTGACGCCCGGTACCGGCGCGGTGGCCGCGAAGCCGCGCGCAGCGTCCAGCACCCGCTGCAGGGTCTCGGCCTTGTGGTCCGTCAGGTACAGGTGCAGCGCCGCCATGCTGCAGTCCTTGTTGACGAAGCCACGGATGCGGCCGATTTCGGTGGCCAGGCCGGCGAGGTTGGCACTGTCCAACGGCACCGTGCCCATCTTCGGATGGCCTTCGTTGTAGCCCTCGTTGTAGGTGCGCAGCATGCTGGCATACGACAGCGCCGACACCACCCCGGGCACATCACGCAGGGCCACGGTGGCGCGGTCCACCTGATCGGCCAGCGCCGCCGACCCGCAGGAACCGGGCGGTGCTTCGAAGACCAGGCTCAGCCAGTCCAGGCCCATGTCGAAGCCCTGGACGACCGCCACCGCATCGCGGTTGAAGCGGGCATCGGCGCGCAGCTCGGGCGCGCCGGGCTGCACGCTGCCGACCACGCGGTCTCGGCTGAACCAGGCCGCCGCCGCCAGCACACCCACCGTCAGCAGGCTCACGATCACCGCGTTGCGGCCGACGGCGATGCGCGCCAGCGGCGCCAGCCACTGCGCGCGGCGCTGCTGCAGGGCCACGGCGCGGCGGCCATAGTCGGCCGGGAAGTGGCAGTACGAGGCAGCCACCGGCAGCATCACCAGGTTGGTGGCCACCTTGAAGCCCACGCCCAGCGCGGCCGTCACGGCCAGCTCGCGGATCATCGGGATCGGAATCAGCAGCAGGGTGATGAAGGACACCAGGGCGATGGCCAGGGCCAGCACGCCCGGCACGAACAGCCCGCTGAAGCTCTCGCGCGCGGCGCTGATGCTGTCCTGCCCGCGGGCCAGGCCGCCGACGATGGTGTTGATCTGCTGCACGCCGTGCGACACGCCGATGGCAAACACCAGAAAGGGCACCAGCACGCCCAGCGGATCCAGCCCGTAGCCCAGCAGCCGCAGCGCACCGAACTGCCAGACCAGCGAGGTGAGCGAGCACACGATGGGCAGCAGCATCAGGCGCCAGGAGCGGCAGTACCAGTACACCGCCAGGGCGGTCAGCACCAGCGCGATGGCGCAGAACTCCAGCACGCCGGCGGCGCCGTCGGCGATGTCGCCAGTCTGCTTGGCGAAGCCGATGATCTGGATCTCGAAGTCGGCATCCTCGAACTTGCTGCGCAGCTGCGCTTCCAGCAGGCGGTTGTAGTCCAAGTAGTCGATGCGCCGGCCGTCGGCGCCCACCTCCAGGATCTCGGCGGTGACCATGGCCGAGCGCTGGTCCCGCGAGACCAGCGAGCCCACATGCCCGCCGGCGCTGGTGGAGCGCTGGATCTGCGCGATGACCTCGGGCGTCAGCGAGGCCGGCGTCACCGTCGCGGCGATCACCGATTCGGCCCGGAAGCCTTCCTCGGTGATCTCGTTGACGAAGCTGTTGGGCGTCCACAGCGATTGCACGCCCACCCGGTCGATGTTGGGCAGGTACTGCACCGCCTCGGTCACCTGCAGCAGCCGGGTCAGGCCGGCGGTGGTCCAGATGTCGCCTTGCCGGGCCTGCACCACCACCGTCAGGCGGTTGGCGCCGAACAGGTCAGGCGCGTGGCGCTTGACCGTGTCCATGTACGGGTGGCCGATGGGCATCTGCTTCT
This sequence comes from Pseudaquabacterium pictum, assembly GCF_005403045.1. Taxonomy (GTDB): domain Bacteria; phylum Pseudomonadota; class Gammaproteobacteria; order Burkholderiales; family Burkholderiaceae_C; genus Pseudaquabacterium; species Pseudaquabacterium pictum. Next base: position 826,621 of record NZ_BJCL01000001.1, on the reverse strand, counting down.
CGAAGCCCGCCTCCATGCGCAGCTGCAGCGCGAAGACCGCCATCACGGCGGTGAACGCCGCGAAGGCCGCCAGCGTCAGGCGGCGGTAGGTGAAGAAGAAGCGCTCCAGGGCGCGAACCACCCGATCCAGCATGCCCGGAACCTCAGAAGTTGAAGGTGGCGTAGCCGCCGACGAAGTCGCGGTCGCGCAGCACCTGGTCGAACACCGAGCTGCCGCCACGGAACATCGAGTAGTTCAGACCGAACTGCCAGGTCGACGGGTTCTTGGTGAAGTTCAGATACAGGTTGGCGGTGGTGGCGCCTTTCATCCAGGTGCCCTGGATGTTCGGCGTGCGGCCGCTGAGCGCGCGCGAGATGAAGATGCCCGGCGTCACCTGCCAGCCCGGCAGCAGGCTGCCGTCATAGGTGAGGCTCAGGTCGGCATTCAGGCCGGATGAGGTCTTGGTTCCCACGGCCACGGTGTTGATGGCCGCTGCCACCGGGTCATACACCGGGCCCTGGGCATTGCCCCAGCCCCAGCCGCCGGCAGCGATCACATCCGGCCCATAGGCCTTCTTCAGACCCGGGTAGTGGATGACCACCAGCTCGGTGAGGATGGTGCCGTTGCTGGCGCCCAGGGCGCGCATCAGGCCGCCGGCGTTGGCAGGCGACAGCTGCAGCAGCCCGGTGAGGTGCCACTGCAGCTTGCGGGCATCCACCCAGCAGTTGCCTCCCTGCGAGGCACAGGCACTGGTGTTGGTGTTGAGGAAGACGGCATCCTTGGACCGGTACGACAGCTCGGTGCCCACCGCCCAGTCGCCCACCGGCAGGTTGGCGCTCAGGCCGATCAGGCGGCGGTCCTCCGGATACTCCAACGACGCGGCGAAGGTGGTCTGGTCGATGCGCAGTTGCGGTGACTTGTCGTGGTAGTGCACCACATAGGCACCCAGGTCCAGCGACGTGTCCTTGGGCTTCCAGCGCAGCGCCGCGCCCCATTGGCCGCTGTTGCGGGCCTTGCCTTCGCTCAGGCCATAGGCGGCAGCGCCCTTACCCAGGCCGTTGACCACCGACCAGTAGCTGCCGGTGGGCGGCAGGTAGGTGGACCGCCAGCGGGTTTGCAGGTAGACCTCGGCATTCAGCCCATCGGCCAGGCCACCGGCCAGGCTGATGGTCGGCGTCGGCAGGATGCCTTCCTTCAGCTGGGTGCCGGGCTGCGACAGGCGCATGGCGTCCACCGGGTTGGTGGCATTGATGCCGCCAGGGGTGATCACGCTCTCGCCCCAGTTGATGACCTGGTTGCCCACGCGCAGGCGCGCCTGCTGGTCGCCGATGGCAAAGCTCTTGCTGACCCACAGGTCCAGCACGCGGGCCTTGAAGCGCAGGTCGTCGCGGGCCGCGTCGCTCAGGCCGTCGCGCTGCACCTCGGGGTTCAGCGAGCCGGAGCTCAGCCAGCCCGTGGTGCGGGTGGCGCTGTAGTCGCGGATCCAGTTCACCCGGCCGAGGAAGCGCACATCGCCCGGCAGCTGCATCAGCAGCTCATGGCTGCCCTTGAGGTAGGTGGTGAACGGATCGCCCTTGCCGTAGTTCAGCGTGCCCTGGTCGCCCAGGCCCGAGGCCACCGGCGCAGCGATGCCGGCCGGCCCGCCGGTGTTGCCGCTGAGGATCAGCGCCGGGCTGGGGCTGAGCGTGCGCATGCCGAAGCCGACGCTGATGTTGGAGTCGAAGTTGCCGGAGACCAATTCGTTGGAGAAGCTCAGGGCATGGCTGCTGCTGGCGCACACCAGCAGCGTGGCGCTGGCCAGGCGGGTCAGGGGCTGCCGGCGCAGGCCGCGCAGCGAAAGGCGATGGGTGGTCATGGAGGGCTCCTGGGTCGTGGTTGTGCTCAGCGCTCGCTCACCGCGCGCAGGTTCTCGGCCGTGTAGAAGTTGGACTTCATCTTCGGGCCCACCGGTTCGGGGAACCAGCGCACATCGGTGCCAGTGCCTGCGGCGTGGAAGTCGAACAGGTAGCGGCCGTCGGTCAGGTTGTATTGGGAGAAGGCCACCACATCGCAGCTGCCCAGTTCGAACACCGGGATCAGGTAGCCCTCACGCACCTTCCACAGCTTGCCCTGGCCGTCGTGGTCCTCGGCCAGTACCGCGTTCCAGCTGTCCTCGTCGAGGTAGAACGTGCGCTTGGGGGCGAGATGGCGCACACCGGCCTTCACCGTGGCCTCGATCACCCAGACGCGGTGCAGTTCATAGCGGCGGTTCTTCGGGTTGATGAAGTCGTTCTGGGCGATCTCCATCATGTTCCCGGCGAAGTCAAAGGCCCCGAATGCGTTGTAGGGCACCAGCAGTTCCTTCTTGCCGGCCAGCTTCCAGTCGAAGCGGTCCAGCGCACCCTGGAAGACCTGCACCTCGTCCATCGCATACTGGTTCTCGAAGCCCAGCTGCGGCGCGTCGTAGGCGTAGCTGGGCAGGCGCCGCACGCGGCGCTGGCCCGGGAAGTAGTAGTGGGCTTCCGTGCCAGCCTGGTCGATGAAGTCGCTGATCACGCCGGCCTGGCCGGCCAGGGCGGGCGGCGACACATAGCCGAAGGTGGTGTGCGAGCGGTTGGTGCCGGTGTCGCTGAGCTTGCGCGCGCCCTTGGCGGCCCAGGGCAGGAAGATCGTCTGGTCATAGCGGTAGCTGATCCAGTCGGTGCTGCCCTTGCGCGGCGAGACCAGCGTGGCGGAGTTCTTGAACTCGGTGGCCACGCCGCGGTAGCGCATGGCCATGTTCCACATCGCCTCGGTGCCGTTGGCCGGCATCGGGAACAGCACGCTGGGCACCACCGCGTCCTGCAGCGCCCAGCCGTTGGCGGCCAGCTTGGCCACACCCAGGTTCTTGCGGGTGTTCTCGGCCACGAAGTCGGGCACGTTGCAGCTGCGGCGGGTGGGGTACACGTCCATCCGGTAGCCCTTGGTCTGCTTGATCAGGGCGATCTGACCGGGCGACAGGCGGCTGGCGTATTGGTCGACGTTGCTGGCATCGATGCTGTAGAGCGGCTTGTCGGCCTTGTGCTTCCAGCTCTCCAGTCGCGGCTTGCCCCAGGACCAGCCCGGCAGATCCTGCTTCTCGGGCTGCCAGGCGGGGATGCTGCCGTCCTTGTTGGCGGCGCGTTCGCCACCCACTGGCGTCAGGCGGGTGGTGAGGTCCTCGGCGTTCTGGGCCTGCAGCGGCAGGCTGGCCAGACCGGACACGAGACTGGCGATCGCCAGCGCGGCGGGTCGCAGCGACAAGCGGGTCGAGAGGATGCGGGGCATGTGGAAGGGCTCCTGGTGGCGGAAATCCGGTGGGCGGTCCGCGACCGCTGGAACAGCGGTTGCAAGCGGATGGCGTCGTCTGAAACTGAACTATGGTTCGGCTTACGAGACCAGCCCATCAGCAAAAACCCTGCCTGGATTCGAGCGACACCCACCTGCGTGGTGTCCAGGGCGCTGCCGGGTGCCCATCTTCCAGGGCACCGCCACGCAGGAGAAAGGAAAGGTCAGCGGCCGAGGATCAGCTGCGAGGCGATGGCCACCAGGCAGGTGCGCAGGTGGCCCAGCAGCAGCTCGGCCGGCGCCACGCGGTGCACCACGGCGGCGCACAGCATGTTGTGGCAGATGACGCCGATGCACCGTGCTGCAGCATCCACCGAAGCGGCGCTGGCAAGCGGTGCATAGTGCTGCAGCGCGGAGGCCACGCTCTCGGTGACCAGGTCATCGTGCAGCCGGGTCAGGTTGTCCAGCGCCGGGATCGCCTGCAGCATCTGGATCAGCGCGCCCAGGCCCGGTTCTCCCTCGTACAGCGCGGCCACTGTCGTGAGCTGCTCGTTGAGGTAGGTGATGATGTCGCGCTGCCCGCCATGGCGCGGATGCACCGAATCCACCGCCGCGTGCACACGCTGGAACCACTGTTCCACCAAGGCGTGGACGATGGCTTCCTTGCTCGGGAAGTATTCATACAGCGCCCCGACCGAGATGCCCGCCGCCGCCGCGATGCGCTTGGTCGTGAGCTTGTCCAGGCCCTCGGTCTCGATCTCTGCGGCCGCGGCGCGCAGCACCAGTTCAACAGTCTGCTGCGCACGCACCTGCGTGGGCAGGCGGCGCAGTGCCAGGCGCCGGCGTGCAGCGTCCTTGGCGTCGGGGATGGCTTCGGTCATGGCGCGCACTGTAGAGCAAACCCTGATCAGAAATCTGCGCGGATCCCCTTGTATCCGAATCTTTGTTCGGTTTACGATGCGGCCACGCAGCCCTTGCGGCACCGACAACCTGACGCCATCCATGTCCGAACTCGATCTCTGTTACCTGCCGGCCACCGACGCGCTGCACCAGTTCCGCAGCGGCGCCCTGTCGCCGCTGGAGTTGCTGCAGGCGCAATTGCGCCGCGCCGACGCCCTGGAGCCCACGGTGAATGCGCTGGCGGCCCGGCGCACCGACGCTGCACTGGCCGCCGCGCGGGCAGCCGAGCAGACCTACCTGCGCCACCCCGACTGCGCCGGTGCACTGGAAGGCCTGCCCACGGTGCTGAAGAACGAGCACACGCTGGTCGGTGAGCACACCGACCAGGGATCCTGGCTGCTGGGCGAGACCGCCGACACCGAGAACGCGCCGATCACGCAGCGCCTGCTGGACGCGGGCGCCGTGGTCCATGGCCGCACCAACGTGCCGGAGTTCTTCGTCGCCATGTTCACCCGCAGCCTGCGCTACGGCGTCACCCGCAACCCCTGGAATCCCACCTACACCTGCGGCGGCTCGTCCGGCGGCAGTGGGGCGGCGCTGGCCGCGGGCATCACCACCCTGGCCACGGGCTCCGACATCGGCGGCTCGATCCGGGTGCCCGCGGCCTACTGTGGTGTCGTCGGCCTCAAGCCCAGCTATGGCCGGGTGCCCGAGGCCATGATGTTCTTCGCGATGAACACCCACAACCACAACGGCCTGTTGGCACGCACCGTGGGCGATTGCGCGCTGATGTTCAACGTCATCAATGGCCCGCACCGCGCCGACCCGGCGACGATCAAGCCGCGTCTCCAGGTGCCGCTGCAGCCGGCGCCGGTGCGCGGCCTGCGCGTGGCCGTGTCGATGAACCTGGGCTACTTCGACGTCAGCGCCGAGGTGGTGCGCAACACCCGTGCGGCCGCCCAGCACCTGCGTGACCAGGGCGCCATCGTCGAGGAGGTCGACCTGCGCTGGACCGCCCAGGTGCGCGAGGCCTTCACCAACGGTCTGGTCTACACGTTGGGCCATTCGCTCGCCCGCATGATCGCGGGGCGGGAAGACCAGGTGAACGACTATGTGGCCGCGATGGCGCGCATGTCGGCACAGATCACGCTGGACGACTATCTGGCGTCGTTCGATGTGATGGCACAGATGCACGCCGCGCTGCAGGATGTGCTGGCTGTGCACGATGTGATGCTGTGCCCCACCCTCGCCGACAACCGCTGGCTTGCCGAAGGCAGCGACACCCCCCACGACGATCTGATGCAGCGCGGCATGACCTACCCCTTCAACATGCTCAGCCGCCATCCGGTGCTGGCCGTGCCGTCCGGGCACGCCAGCCACGGTGTGCCCACCGGCCTGCAGATCGTCGGCCGCACCTACGAGGACGCGCGGGTGCTGCAGGTGGGTGCGGCGCTGGAGGCCGCCATCGGCTGGCCGGCCTGGCGGCCTCCGATCGGTGCGGCCGCGGCCAGCGTCGAGCGGCTGCATGACGAGGCGGCCACATGAGCTCGACCTTCGAGGCCGGCGCACCCACCGGCGGCCCGCAGGCCAAGCCGGCCACCCTGAAGCGCTCCCTGGGCTTGTTCGACCTGGTCGCCTTCGGCCTGGTGTACATGGCCGTGGTGGCGCCGCTCACCACGCTGGGCTTCATCTGGGAGGCTTCCGGCGGCCTGATGGCCGCGTCCTACCTGGCCGCCGCGCTGTGCATGTACTTCACCGCGCGCAGCTACGCCACCATGAGCGAGGTGGACGGCAGCTGCGGTTCGGTCTACAGCTACACCCGCACCGGCCTGGGTGATCTGGCCGGTTTCATGGCGGGCTGGATGATCCTGCTGGATTACGTGCTGACGCCGGCCCTGGTGTTTGCGCTGATGTCGGTGGGCATGAGCACCTTGGTGCCCTCGGTGGACCGGGCCACCTGGATCGTGCTGGTGCTGGTGGTCACCCTGGGCTTGAACTGGGTGGGCACGCAGGTGGCCGCCAAGGTCAGCGTGGCCTCGGTGATCGCGCAGATCGTGATGGTCTTCGGCGTGCTGGCGCTGGCGGTGGTGGCGCTCGACCGCGGCCTGGGCACCGGCCACCTCAGTGCCCAGCCCTTCGTCGGCACCACGGGGTGGCCTGATCTGCACCTGGTGCTGGGCGGTGCGGCGCTGGCGGTGATGACCTTCCTCGGCTTCGATGCCGTCAGCACGCTGTCCGAAGAAGTGCGCAGCGAGGACAAGCGCCTGGTCGGCCGGGCCACGATGTGGGTGCTGGCCCTGGCCAGCGGCCTGTATGTGCTCACCGCCTGGGTCATCGGCAACCTGATGCCGGCCATCCAGGTGCAGGATCCGGCGGCCGCCATCTTCGAGCTGCTGGGCCAGACGGTGGGGCCCTGGGCGCCGCTGCTGTTCGGCTGGCTGCTGGCCATGGTGGTGGGCTTCACCAATGCCTTGCCGATGCTGGCGGGGGTGTCGCGGGTGCTGTTCGCGATGGCGCGCAACGGCCAGCTGCCGGCGCCGCTGGGCCGCATCCACGCCGGCACCGGCGTGCCGCGGACCGCATTGCTGGTGTCGAGCGGGGTGTCGCTGGTGGTGGCCCTGCTGCTGCGCGACCGGGTCGACCTGCTGGCCTCGCTGGTGAGCTTCGGCGCATTGGCCGGCTTCAGCTTCCTGCACCTGTCGGTGCTGGCGCACTTTGCGCGCCGTGGTGGGCCACGGCGCTGGTTTGCCCATGTCATTGCGCCAGGCATCGGGCTGGTGCTGGTGGTGGGCCTGTTCATCGGCATGCACCGCGAGGCCCTGTGGCTGGGTGCGGCCTGGTTTTTGGCGGGCCTGGTCTACGGCCTCTGGCTGCGCCAGCGGCCCCGGCCCCGGCGCTGACAGCGTTTCAGCACCCAGCCGCCACACCCACCGCCCGCGCTGCTGCGGCCTGTGGCCAGACCGACCGGTCCGGCCGCATGGCAGCGCACATCCCCGCCCCCATCCACCGGCCCCACGGCCGACAAGCGAGCAACATCCATGGTTGACCAGAAGCAACTCACCGCCTTCAACGAACTCGAGGACTGGCTGAACCAGCGCGGCGTCACCGAGATCGAATGCCTGGTGCCCGACCTCACCGGCGTGGCCCGCGGCAAGATCCTGCCGCGCGAGAAGTTCACCGAAGACCGCGGCATGCGCCTGCCCGAGGTGGTGGTGGCCATGGGCGTGACCGGCGAGTTCCCGGAAGAGGGTCCGTACTACGAGGTGATCCCACCCACCGACCGCGACATGCACCTGCGGCCCGACCCCAGCACCGTGCGCATCGTGCCCTGGGCCACCGACCCGACGGCCCAGGTCATCCACGACTGCTACGACCGCGAGGGCCGGCTGGTGCCGTTTGCGCCGCGCAGCGTGCTGCGCCGGGTGTGCGATCTGTATGCGGCCGAGGGCTGGTCGCCGGTGGTGGCGCCGGAGCTGGAGTTCTACCTGGTGGCCCGCAACACCGACCCGGACATTCCGCTGAAGCCACCGGTGGGCCGCAGCGGCCGCAGCGAGACCAGCCGCCAGGCCTACAGCATCGACGCGGTCAACGAGTTCGACCCGCTGTTCGAGGACGTCTACGCCTACTGCGAGAAGATGGACCTGAACGTCGACACGCTGATCCACGAGATCGGCGCAGGCCAGATGGAGATCAACTTCTTCCATGCCCATCCGCTGGGCCTGGCCGACGAGGTGTTCTTCTTCAAGCGCACGCTGCGCGAGGCCGCGATGCGCCACGACATGTACGCCACCTTCATGGCCAAGCCCATCGCCGGCGAGCCGGGCAGCGCCATGCATGTGCACCAGAGCATGGTCAACACCGCCACCGGCCAGAACATCTTCAGCAATCCCGACGGCACGCCATCGAAGGAGTTCTACTGGTACATCGGCGGGCTTCAGAAATACATCCCGGCGGCCATGTCGCTGTTCGCGCCCTACGTCAACAGCTACCGCCGGCTGGTGCGGTCCACCGCTGCGCCGATCAACATCCAGTGGGGCACCGACAACCGCACCGTGGGCATCCGCAGCCCGGTGGCCGAGGCGGCGTCGCGCCGGGTCGAGAACCGCGTCATCGGCTCCGATGCCAACCCCTATGTCGCCATCGCGGCCACGCTGGCCTGCGGCTGGCTGGGCATCAAGAACCGCATCGAGCCGTCACCCGAATGCAAGGGCGACGCCTACCTGGGCGACTACCAGCTGCCGCGCAGCCTGGGCGAGGCGCTGGACCTGCTGCGCCGCAGCGATGAACTGCGCCAGGCGTTGGGCAGCGACTTCGTCACCGTGTACTCCGAGATCAAGGAAGTCGAGTACGCCGAATTCATGAAGGTGATCTCGCCCTGGGAGCGCGAGCACCTGCTGCTGCACGTCTGATCTCCCCACCGAGATGCCGAACACCATGCACACCAACGCAGACCTGGTGGCCCGCAAGGCCGCCGCCACGCCGCGCGGCGTGGCCGTGATGGGGAACTTCTTCGTCGAGCGCGCAGAAGGCGCGCTGCTGTTCGACGTGGAGGGGCGCCGCTACATCGACTTCGCCGGCGGCATCGCCGTGATGAACGTGGGCCATGGCCACCCCAAGGTGGTGGCCGCTGTGCAGGCACAGATGGCGAAGTTCAGCCACACCTGCTGGCAGGTGGCGCCGTATGAAGGCTATGTGGCGCTGGCCGAGAAGCTCAATGCGCTGACGCCCGGCAGCCATGCCAAGAAGACCGCCTTCTTCTCCACCGGCGCCGAGGCGGTGGAGAACACCATCAAGATCGCCCGCGCCCACACCAGGCGCAGCGGCGTCATCGCCTTCGGCGGCGCCTTCCACGGCCGCAGCCTGTTCGCGGTGTCGCTCACCGGCAAGGTGCAGCCGTACAAGGCGGGCTTCGGGCCCTTTGCGCCCGAGGTGTACCACGCGCCGTTCCCCTGCCACTGCGCGTCGCTGGACGAGGTGAAGAAGGCGGTGCAGCACATCTTCCGCACCGAGATCGAGCCGGCCCGCGTGGCCGCGATCATCTTCGAGCCGGTGCAGGGCGAGGGTGGCTTCAACCCGATTCAGCCGGCCGCCGTGCGCTGGCTGCGCGAGCTGTGCGACGAACACGGCATCGTGCTGATTGCCGACGAGATCCAGACCGGCTTCGGCCGCAGCGGCACGCTGTTCGCGATGGAGCGCTACTTCGAGCAGACCGGCGTGGTGCCCGACCTGATGACCATCGCCAAGAGCCTGGGTGCCGGGCTGCCGCTGTCGGCCGTGACCGGCCGCGCCGAGATCATGGATGCGGCCAGCCCCGGCGGCCTCGGCGGCACCTATGCGGGCAACCCGGTGGCCATCGCCGCGGCGCATGCTGTGATCGACATCATGCGCGACGAAGGCCTGCCAGCGCGCGGCGAGCGCCTGGGCCAGCAGCTGAAGGCGGTGCTCGACGGCCTGCGCCAGGCCGTGCCCGAGATCAGCGACGTGCGCGGACCGGGCGCGATGGTGGCCGCGGAACTGCGTGATCCGCGCACCGGCGCGCCGTTGGCCGACATGGTCAAGCGGGTGCAGGCCGCCGCGCTGGCCAGGGGCCTGGTGCTGCTGAGCTGCGGCGTCGATGGCAACGTGCTGCGCTTCCTGTTCCCGCTGACCATCGACGACAGCCTGTTCACCGAAGCGCTGGCCATCCTGCAGGATGCGCTGCGCGAGGCGCGCGGCTGAAGACGGAGCACCTCCCCCATGCAGACCATCCCCGCCCAGTCGGCCGAGGCGCCGCACCCGCTGCATGCCCGCCTGGCAGACCCGCAGCTGCTGAAGAACGGATCGTTGATCGACGGCCGCTGGCTGACCAGCAGCGATTGCTTTGCCGTCTGCGATCCCGCCACCGGCCAGCCCTTTGCCGAGGTGGCCAACCACGGTGCGGCCGAAGCCGCGGCCGCCGTGGCGGCTGCCGGGCGGGCCCTGCCGGCGTGGCGTGCCACCACCGCCAAGGAGCGCGCGGCCGTGCTGCAGCGCTGGTTTGCCCTGGTCAACGCCCACCAGGACGACCTGGCGCTGATCCTCACCAGCGAGCAGGGCAAGCCGCTGGCCGAGGCCCGTGGCGAGGTGGGCTATGGCGCCAGCTTCATCCAGTGGTATGCCGAGGAGGCGCGCCGACTGTACGGCGAGACCGTGCCCACCACCGATGGCGACAAGCGCTACCTGGTGATCCCCCAGGCCATCGGCGTGTGCGCGGCGATCACGCCCTGGAACTTCCCCATCGCGATGATCACCCGCAAGCTGGCGCCGGCGCTGGCCGCTGGCTGCACCGTGGTGCTGAAGCCGGCAGAGGCCACGCCGCTGTCGGCCCTGGCCCTGGCCGAGCTGGCCCTGCGCGCCGGCCTGCCGGCGGGCGTGCTCAATGTCGTCACGGCCGATGCCGATGCGTCCATCGATGTCGGCCGCATCTGGTGCGACAGCCCGGTGGTGCGCCACCTGTCGTTCACCGGCAGCACCGAGGTCGGCCGCATCCTGATGCGGCAATGCGCGTCCACCGTCAAGCAGCTCAGCCTGGAGCTGGGCGGCAACGCGCCGTTCATCGTCTTCGACGACGCCGACCTGGAATCGGCGGTGGAGGGCGCGCTGGCGGCCAAGTTCCGCAATGCCGGGCAGACCTGCGTCTGCGTCAACCGCTTCTACGTGCAGGCCGGCATCCACGATGCCTTCGTCGCCAGGCTGGCCACGCGGGCTGCCGAACTGCGGCTGGGCCCGGGCCTGGTCGAGGGCAGCCAGCAGGGCCCGCTGATCGACGCCGCGGCGCTGGCCAAGGTGGAGCAGCATGTGGCCGATGCCCTGGCCCGCGGCGCCCAGCTGCACTGCGGCGGCCAGCGTGTGGGCGAGCGCTTCTACGCGCCCACGGTGCTGTCGGGCGCGCAGGCCGGCATGCTGTGCGCCCGCGAGGAAACCTTCGGCCCGGTGGCCCCGGTGTTCCGCTTCGACACCGAGGCCGAGGTGATCGCCGCGGCCAACGCCAGCGAATCCGGATTGGCCAGCTACCTGTACACCCGCGACATCGGCCGCATCTTCCGTGTCGGCGAGGCGCTGGAGTACGGCATGGTCGGCATCAACACCGGGCTGATCAGCACCGCCGAGGTGCCGTTCGGCGGCGTCAAGCAGTCCGGCCTGGGCCGGGAAGGCTCACGCCACGGCATCGCCGACTATGTGGAACTGAAGTACCTCTGCCTGGGCGGCCTGGCGCACACGCCGCCCGCGCGGACCCCCTGACCCTGAAAGCCCGCGCCATGACCGCCCAGCCGATCCCCCATGCCAACAGCTACTACGCCGCCAGCGGCCTGCCGCAGCCCGAACGCCCGCCGCTGCAGGGCCGCACCACGGCCGATGTCTGCATCGTCGGCGCGGGCTACACCGGCCTGAACACCGCGCTGCACCTGGCCGAGCAGGGCTACAGCGTGGTGGTGCTGGAAGCCGCGCGGGTGGGCTGGGGCGCGTCCGGGCGCAACGGCGGCCAGATCGTGCACAGCTACTCGCGCGACATCGACGTGATCGAGTCCCGCTTCGGCCCGGCCGTGGCGCGCCCGCTGGCCGCCATGGCCTTCGAAGGCGCGGCTGCACTGCGCGAGCGCGTGGCCCGCTACAGCATCGACTGCCATCTGAAGGACGGCGGCGTGTTCGCGGCCAACACCCGCCGCCAGATCGGCCACCTGCGCGCCCAGAAAGCCCTGTGGGAAGCCAACGGCCACCCGGGGCTGCAGCTGGTGGAAGGCCCGCAGATGCAGGCCATCGTGCGCAGCGCGCGTTACCAGGCCTTGCTGGTCGACCCCACCGGCGGCCACTTCCATCCGCTGCGCCTGGCCCAGGGTGAGGCGGCGGCGCTGGAATCCCTGGGCGGCCGGGTGCATGAGCAGAGCGCCGTCACCCGCATCGACCGGGGCGACACGGCGGTGGTGCACACCGCCCAGGGCGCCGTGCATGCGCGCTTCGTGGTGGTGGCCTGCAATGCCTACATCGGCAACCTGGAGCCCCAGCTGACCCAGCGCTCCATGCCCTGCGGCACCCAGGTCATCGCCACCGAGCCGCTGGGCGCGCTGGCCCCCCAGCTGATCCCGTCGGACTTCTGCGTCGAGGATGCGAATTTCCTGCTCGACTACTTCCGCCTGTCCGGCGATGGCCGGCTGCTCTACGGCGGCGGGGTGATCTACGGCGCCCGGGATCCGGCGCACATCGAGTCGATCATCCGGCCCAAGATGCTCAAGACCTTCCCGCTGCTGCGCGACGTGAAGATCGACCACGCCTGGACCGGCAACTTCCAGCTGACGCTGTCGCGCCTGCCGGACGTTGGGCGGCTGTCGCCCAACATCTACTACTCGCATGGCTGCTCGGGCCATGGCGTCACCTTCACCCACCTGATCGGCCGGGTGCTGGGCCAGGCCATCGCCGGCCAGGCCGAGCGCTTCGATGTGTTCGCCAAGCTGCCGCATTACCCCTTCCCGGGCGGGCGCCTGCTGCGGGTGCCCTTCACCGCGCTGGGCGCCTTGTACTACAGCCTGCGCGACACGCTGGGCGTGTAGGGCGCCAGGCCCCACCACAGGAGACCACGATGTCCGACACCACCCCCCAGGCCGCGCCCACCCGCGCCGACTGGCACGCCCGCGCCGCCGCACTGCAACTCGACGGCCGCCTGTGGATCGACGGCCGGCGCTGCGACGCCGCCGATGGCCGCAGCTTCACCAAGCGATCACCCGGCGCCGACCACCCACTGCCGCCGATTGCACGCGGTGCCGAGGCCGACATCGACCGCGCGGTGCGCAGCGCGCGTGCTGCGTTCGACGACGGCCGCTGGCGGCTGCAATCGCCCGCCCGGCGCAAGGCGGTGCTGGTGGAATGGTCGCGCCGGGTGCTGGCTGCGGCCGAGGAACTGGCGCTGATCGAGACCATCGACATGGGCAAGCCCATCGCGCGCTCACTGGCGGCCGATGTGCCCGGCACCGCGCGCACCCTGGCCTGGTACGGCGAGGCGGTGGACAAGATCTACGACGAAGTGGCCCCCACGGCCGCCGACGCGCTGGCGCTAATCACCCGTGAACCGCTGGGCGTGGTGGGCGCCATCGTGCCCTGGAACTACCCGCTGCTGATGAGCGCGTGGAAGCTGGGACCGGCCCTGGCCGCGGGCAACAGCGTGGTGCTCAAGCCCAGTGAACGCTCGCCGTTCTCGGCGATGCGGCTGGCCGAGCTGGCGCTGGAGGCAGGCTTGCCGCCGGGTGTGTTGAACGTGGTGCCCGGCTACGGCCATGAAGCCGGCGAAGCCCTGGCCCTGCACATGGACGTGGACGGCATCGGCTTCACCGGGTCCACCCGCATCGGCAAGCGCATGTTCGGCTATGCCGGACAGTCCAACCTGAAGCGCATGTTCACCGAACTGGGCGGCAAGTCGGCGGTGCTGGTGTTCCCCGGCAGCGATGTGGAAGGCGCGGCGGCGGCCGTGGCCGGCACGCTGTTCTACAACCAGGGCGAATCCTGCAATGCGCCGTCACGCGTGCTGGTGCACCGCAGCCTGGCCGACCAGTTCGTGCAAGCGCTGGTGGCGCAGACCGCGCACTACCAGCCGGGCGATCCGCTGGACCCGCAGGCCGGCATGGGCGCCCTGGTGGATGCCGCGCATGCCGACAGCGTGCTGGCCTTCATCGACGGTGCGCGGGCTGCCGGCGCCCGCTGTGCCGTCGGCGGCCAGCGCGTGGCCGATGCGCCCAGCGCCTGCTATGTGGCACCCACGGTCTTCGACCAGGTGGAGCCGGGCATGGGCATCGCCACCGAGGAAGTCTTCGGCCCGGTGGCCAGCGTCCTGCGCTTCGACACCGAGGCGCAGGCCCTGGCCCTGGCCAACGACAGCCCCTACGGCCTGCAGGCCGGCGTTTGGAGCCGTGACTTGAGCCAGGCCCACCGCGTGGCGCGCGGCCTGCGCGCCGGCACGGTGCATGTGAACCAGTACAACGACGACGACATCACCGTGCCCTTCGGCGGCATGAAGCAGAGTGGCAATGGCCGCGACAAGAGCCTGCATGCCTTCGACAAGTACACCGAGCTGAAGACCACCTGGTTGCGCATCGATCCGGCTTGAGCACGCGCCAGGCCTCCGCCGCTGCGGATGCGGTGCTGCACCGGCCGCCTGCAGGCGGCGCCCGAAGTGGTCATCAGCAGCTGGCTCACACCATGTCCCGCAGCCGGTACCAGCCCATGCCCACGGCCTGCTGCAGGCCACCCAGCCACTCGCCGCCCAGGAATGGCGGGTTGACGATGCCGTTGAAGGCGTCGAGCCGGTCGGGCCGGCCCTGCATGGCCTCGGTGACCAGGGTGGCCGCCACGCGGGTGGGCACCAGGCCGTGGCCGCAGAAGCCCTGGGCCCAGAACACCCGGTCGCCGCGGCGCCCCCAGTCGGGCATGCGGCGCAGCGTGATGTCGATGTGCCCACCCCAGGCAAAGTCCATCTTCACCGCGGCGAGATGCGGAAACACCCGGCCGATGTGGCCCTGCATCACCCGCGGCAGATCGGCCGGCGTGCCGCCCATGTAGGTGCAGCCGCCGCCGAACAGCAGCCGGTGGTCGGCCGTGGTGCGGAAGTATTCCAGGATGAACTGGTTGTCGTAGACGGCGGTGTTCTTCGGCATCAGCCGGCGGCAGGCCGCCTCGCCCAGCACCTCGGTCACGCCGATGAAGCTGCCCACCGGCAGCACCCGCGCCTGCAGCCGGCGGTCGACCTTGTCGATGTAGGCATTGCCGGCCAGCACCAGCTGGTGGCAGCGCACCCGGGCTCCGCCGGCGGTGTCGACGCGGATGCCGTCGGCCAATTCTTCGTAGCCGGTCACCCGGGTCAGCTCGTGGATGGTGGCGCCGCTGCGCTCCACCACCTCGGCCAGGCCCAGCACGTACTTCAGCGGATGGAGGTGGGCCGCCTCGGCATCCAGCATGCCGGCCAGGAAGCGCGGTGAATCGACATAGGCCGGCAGGTCGACCTTCGGGATGAAGCGGAACTGGTCGTAGCCCCATTCGCGCGCGGCTTCCTCGATGCCATCGGTCAACAGCTTGACGCGGCGCGGCAGCACCGCCACCTCGATGTGGCCGGGGGCCAGGTCACAGTCGATGCCCTCCTGGCCGATGAAGGCCTTGATCAGCTGCACCGAGCGCAGTGACTCCTGGAACATGTCCTTGGCGCGGGACTGGCCGATCACCGCTTTCAGTCGCTGCATGCCGCAGGCGAAGCCTGCCACCAGCTGGCCACCGTTGCGGCCCGAGGCGCCCCAGCCCACGCGGCTGGCCTCCAGCACCGCCACGCGGCGCCCGGCGCGGGCCATCTCCAGCGCGCAGTACAGGCCGAAGAAGCCGCCGCCGACCACGCACACGTCGACATCGAGATCGTCGCCCAGGCTGGGGCGCAGCCGCAGGCGGTCGGCGCTGGTGGCGGCGTAGTAGGTGGGCAGGTGGTCAGAGCCGCTGTGGAACATCGGGATCCTCGGGGTGGCACTGGCCGTCAGGCCAGTTCGGTCAGGTGCTTCAAGTCCCAGTCGGCGCGGGGATCGGCCAGGGCCTGGCGTTCGGCGTGCTCATGCCGCTTGAGTGCCTGGAAGAGATCGAGCAGCGGCGCGCCCAGCCAGCGGCGCAAGCTGCAGCTGTCGGCCAGCGCATCCAGTGCCTGCGGCAGGCTGCGGGGCAGGGCCATGGCGGGCGTCTTGCCGGCGCTGGCGGGCACGCCGGCCTGCAGGCCGTCCAGTCCCAGGGCCAGCGTGGCCGCCACCACCAGGTAGGGATTGGCATCGCCGCCGGGCAGGCGGTTCTCGACGCGCCGGGCCGCCGGGCCGGAGGCCGGGATGCGGAAGGCGGCGTGGCGGTCGTCCTCTCCCCAGTCGGCATGGGTGGGCGATGAATCGCTGAGGCGGATGCGCTCGTAGGACATGTCGTGCGGCGCGAAGAAGGCCATGGCCGCCGCGCCCCCGGCCTGCAGGCCGGCGAGGAAATGCGACAGCGCCGGTGTCGACCGCCCCTGCGGGTCGGCAAACACAGGCGGCCAGGCATCGGCTTGGCGTTGCAGGCTGAAATGCCAGTGCATGCCGGTGCCCGGCTGGTCCAGGAAGGGCTTGGCCGCAAAGCTGGCCAGGAAGCCGTGGCGGGCCGCCAGTTCCCGCGCCAGGCGCTTGAAGCGGAACACCGCATCGGCCTGGGCCAGCGGCTCGCCGGGCTCGAAGTTCACTTCGAACTGGCTGTAGGCGGCCTCGTGCAGATGGCCCGACAGCGAGATGCCCAGGCTGCCGGCCCCGGCATACAGCGCGTCGAAGTAGGCCTCGAAGTGCGTGCTGCGCTCCAGCGAATAGGGCTCGCAGGCCGATTCGCGCACCGGCGCGCCCGGCCAGGGCGTGGCGGCGGTCAGACCCGCCTCGCTGCGCTGCAGCAGGTACAGCTCCAGCTCGGGCGCGGCCACCACGGTGAGGCCGGCAGCGCCGTAGGCGCGCAGCACCCGGCGCAGTGCGGCGCGCGGCGAGAACTCGGCGGCGTCGACCAGGCGGCCATGGCGCGGTGACAGCCACTGGCCAGCGGGTTCGCACAGCACCGTGGCTTCGCCTGGGCGGCCGGGGCGGGGGCGCAGCGTCTGCAGGTCGGGCACCAACTGCATGTCGGCATAGGCCTGGGGCAGCAGGCTGCCGAAGACCTCGGCCGGTGACCCGCCGGTGATGCCCATGCCCAGCGTGACCGTGGGCAGGGCGCAGCCACCGGCGGCGCAGAAGTCACCGCGGCTGACCCGCTTGCCGCGTGCGCGTGAGCCGAAGTCGGCCATCGCGCATTCCACGCTGCGGGCGTCGGCCGCATCGAGCGCCGCCGCCAGTGCAGCAGCTTCAGGGGCAACAAGTCGCATGGCAGGTGATCGCGCTGTGGGGCCCGGGACGGGGCGTGGAGGGGAGGGCAGGCTGGATGCTAGGGACCACCACACGGCGGAACTGGACCACTGTGCCGGGCTAGCATGGGTCCACTTTCCTTGCGCTGTCTTGCCTGCCCGTCTGCCGCCACCGATGCCCTTGCTTCCCATCACCGACAGCCTGGCCGAATGGGTGCTGCGCCACCGCGCAGACGCAGGCGGGCAGGCACGCGGCGCGCAGCTGACCCAGGCCCTGCGCGGTGCGATCCAGCAGGGCGTGCTGCAGCCCACCAGCCGCCTGCCCAGCACCCGGGCGCTGGCCGATCGCATCGGCGTGGCACGCAACACCGTGGTGGCGGCCTATGCCCAGCTGGGTGCCGAAGGCTTCGTGGTGGCCGGGCATGGATCGGGCACCTTTGTGCGGCCGCTGGTCCAGGACGGCGTGCAGCTGCCGGCAGCGGTGCCAGCCGCGCCCGCCGCCGCGCCGCCGCCGGAACTGTCTCAGCGCGGCCGGCGCTACCGCGGTGATCCGCTGCACCGCTTCTGGGTGGAGCGGCCGTTCTGCCCCGGTCTTTTCGACGCCACGCTGTTTCCCCAGGCGCTGTGGAACCGCCTCATGGCCGAGGGCCTGCGGCACACTGATGCGGCGCAGCTGGGCCGCGGCCATTCGGGCGGCGCGCCGCAGCTGAGGGCTGCCATCGCCGCCCATGTGCATGCCACACGCGGCGTGCGCTGCACCCCCGGGCAGGTGGTGCTGACCGATGGCACGGCGCAGTCCATCGCCCTGGTCGCCCGGCTGCTGTGCGATGCGGGCGACCGGGCCTGGATCGAGGACCCGTGCTACTGGGCCGCCCACCGCGCCCTGGAGGACCTGGGCCTGGTGCTGCAACCGCTGCCGCTGGATGCGGACGGCGCGGTGGTGCCGCCCGCACCAGGCGGCCCGGGCGCCAAGCTGGCCTACCTGACCCCTTCGCACCAGTTCCCCACCGGGGTGACCATGTCACCGGCGCGCCGGCAGGCCTGGCTGGACCATGCCCGCGCCCACGGCACGGTGCTGCTGGAAGACGACTACGACAGCGAGTTCCGCTACAGCGGCGCGCCTCACCCGTCACTGCAGGGGTTGGACGCCACCACCGGCGCCGGCAACCGGGTGATCTACCTGGGCAGCTTCAGCAAGACGATGTTCCCCGGCATCCGCCTGGCCTTCGCCATCGTGCCGGCTGTGCTGGCCGAGGTGTTTGCATCTGCGGCCACCGACTACGACCGCGATGGCGACCAGCTGCTGCAGCTGACGATGGCGCGCTTCATGGCCGAGGGCCACTACGCCGCGCATGTGCGCCGCCTGCGGGAGGCGTTTGCAGCCCGCCGGGAGATCCTGGTGCAGACCCTGTTGCAGCAGGTGCCCGCGCTGGTGGCGGCGCGTCCGCCAATGCGGCTGCTGGGTGGCCCGCGTGGCGTGCACCTCGCCCTGTCGCTGCCGGCGGGATGCGATGACCGGGCCGTGGCCGCCGATGCCGCGTCCCGCGGCGTCACGGTGATTCCGCTGTCGAGCTATGCGGTGACTGCACCACAGCCGGGGCTGCTGCTGTCGTTCGCCGGTGTGCCCGCGCAGCAGATCGTGGCGCGCGCCGAGTCGCTGGCGCAGGTGCTGCGGGGCGTGGTGCCGCAAGCGCGGACAAAACCAGGGCGGTCGTCAACCTGACGCCAATGTGCCTGTCGACATGCGCCGCGCGCCGGCAGGCGGCAAACATCGGATCCTGGCGGAAGCGGTGAGATTCGAACTCACGGACGGTTGCCCGTCGCCGGTTTTCAAGACCGGTGCAATCGACCACTCTGCCACGCTTCCAGACCGCAGATTCTAGGCGTGGCGCTCAGGCCGGCCGCAGCGCGGCTGCAGCGGCGGCCACCACGGCGCGGGTCAGGCCGTCGAGCACCTGACCGGTGGCGCGTGCCTGCTGCCAGTACAGCGGCACATCCAGTGGCGTGTCGGGCACCAGGGCCACCAGTGTGCCGTCGCGCAGATGGTGGTCCACCAGCGCCAGCGGATGCAGGCCCCAGCCCATGCCGGCCAGCCCCGCCGCCACGAAGGCCTGCGGCGACGGCACACGGTGGCCCGGCAGGTCCACCGGCCGGTGGCACAGGCGCTGCACCCAGCGGGCCTGCAATGCATCCTTGCTGTTGAACACCAGGCTGGGCGCCTGCGCCAGGCTGGCGGCACCCACGCCGGCCGGAAAGTAGCGCGCCACGAAGCCCGGGCTGGCGGCTGCGATGTAGCGCATCGCGCCCAGCGGCCGGCTGTTGCAGCCGGCGGCGGGCCGGGCCGTGCCGGTCACCGCGGCCAGCACGGTGCCGCGGCGCAGCCAGTCGGCGGTGTGGTCCTGGTCGTCGACGGCCAGGTCCAGCAGCACCGGCGCGTCGGCCGCGAATCCCGCGACGGCCGGCGCGAACCAGGTGGCCAGGCTGTCGGCATTGACGGCCACCGGCAGGGTGACCCGCACGCCGCCGCCCGGCGCCAGCGCGGGCAGGGCGCCCTGCAGGTCCTGCTCCAGCAGGCGCACCTGGTCGACATGCCGGCACAGCCGCTGGCCGGTGTCGGTGGGCCGGCAGGGCAGGCCGCGCACCACCAGGGCGCAGCCCACCCGCTCCTCCAGCAGGCGCACCCGCTGGGAGACGGCCGAGGGCGTCACATGCAGCGCCGCGGCGGCGCGCTCGAAGCTGCCCTCGCGGACCACGGCGGCCAGGGCGCTGAGGGCGGCATAGTCCAGCATCGATTCAGTTTCTCTTCAGCAGATTCAGTCGATTCAGTTTGTCTTCATCCGCTGCGGCTGGCAAGCTGAGCGGATGATGGTGTCGCATCCGATGTCGGCCGCCGGGATGGCGGTGTTCTCCCAGGGCCTGGCCCTGGGCCTGGGGCTGATCGTGGCCATCGGCGCGCAGAACGCGTTCGTGCTGCGCCAGGGGCTGCAGCGCGCCCATGTCGGCAGCGTGGTGCTGTTCTGCGCGGCGGCCGACGCGCTGCTGATCGCCGCCGGCGTGCTGGGCATGGGCCAGGCACTGGGCGTGCGTCCCGACCTGGCCCGGGCGCTGGCGGCCGCCGGTGCGGTGTTCCTGGCGGTCTATGGCTGGCGGGCCCTTCGCCGCGCGCGGCAGGCCCAGAGCCTGCAGGCGGCCGGCGGCAGCGCGGGCCAGGGGCGCGGCATGGTGCTGGCCCAGGCCGCGGCCTTCACCCTGCTGAATCCGCACGTCTACCTGGACACGGTGCTGCTGGTCGGCAGCATCGGCGCCCAGCAGCCGGCCGCGCTGCGTGGCTGGTTCATCGCCGGCGCCTGCAGTGCCAGCCTGGGCTGGTTCAGCCTGCTGGGCTTCGGTGCGCGCTGGCTGGCGCCCTGGTTCGCGCGGCCGCGGGCCTGGCAGCTGCTGGATGGCGTGATCGGCGTGACGATGTGGAGCCTGGCCGGCCTGCTGCTGCGGCATGCCTGGGCTGGCGGCTGAGCCCACGCCGCGCGTGCCACACTGCGCGCCGCCATGAATACCGCCGAGCTGTTCCTGATCGCGATGGTCGTCATCTTCAGCCTGCCTTACCTCGTGTGGCGGCTTGGGCGCACCGATGCCTTCGCGCCCCTGGTGGTGGTGCAGATCCTCACCGGCATCGCCCTGGGCCCGGGCGCCCTGGGGGCGCTGTTTCCGCAGGCCTTCGCGTTGGTCTTCACCCCTGCGGTGGTGCAGGCGCTGCAGGGCGTGGCCTGGTGGGGGGTGATGCTGTTCGTCTTCATCGCCGGCATCGAGCTGGACCTGCGCGAGGCTTGGCAGGACCGGCGTGAGAGCAGCATCACCGCGGGCCTGGCGCTGGGCCTGCCGATGATCGCCGGTGCCCTGGCGGCCCTGGCGCTGCTGGCCGTCAGCAACGGCTGGATCGGTCCGGCCGGCACACGCTGGCAGTTCGTGCTGGGCATCGGCATGGCCTGCGCGGTCACCGCGCTGCCCATCCTGATCCTGTTCCTGGAGAAGCTGCAATTGCTGCGCCAGCCGCTGGGCCAGCGCATCCTGCGCTATGCCAGCCTGGACGACCTGGCGATCTGGGCGGTGCTGGCGCTGATCCTGCTGGACTGGACCCGCGTCGGCCGTCAGCTGGCGTTCCTGCTGGCCTTCGCCTTGGCCAGCCTGGCGCTGCGCCGGTTGATGCAACGGGTGCCCGAGCCCGACCGCTGGGCCATCGCCCTGGTGTGGCTGGCCGTGTGCGCGCTGGGGGCCGACTGGTCGGGCCTGCACTACATGGTCGGCGCCTTCCTGGCCGGTGTGGTGATCGATGCCCACTGGTTCGACCAGCACCACCGCGACCAACTGCGCCACCATGTGCTGCTGGTGCTGATGCCGGTGTTCTTCCTGTCCACCGGCCTGCGCACGCAGTGGGGCGTGGGCGGGGCGCTGGTGCTGGCCGCCGCGGCGCTGCTGCTGGTGGCTGCGGTGGCCGGCAAGCTGCTGGGCCTGCGGCTGGCCGGCCGCCTCCTGGGCTGGCCGCCGGGCGAGGCGGCGCTGATCGGTTGGCTTCTGCAGACCAAGGCGCTGATCATGATCATCTTTGCCAATGTGCTGCTGGACAAGCAGGTGATCAGCAGCGACGCCTTCACCGCCCTGCTGCTGATGGCGGTGGGCAGCACCATGCTGACGATGCCGCGGGTGCGGCGGCTGCTGGCGCGGCAACCGGGCCTGCGCGGCCCGGGCTGATCAGAACGGCGTGCGGCCCTCGGGGCAGCGCACCTGGGTCACCTCGCGGCGGCCGCCGTCCACCCGCACGGCGGTCAGCGCACCGCCCCAGACGCAGCCGGTGTCCAGCGACAGCAGGTCGGGCCGGTTGCGCAGCCCCAGCGTCGACCAGTGGCCGAAGGCGATCGGCTGCTCGGCAGTGCGCCGGCCCGGCACGTCGAACCAGGCCAGGTGCCCGGGCGGTGCCACGCCGCTGCCATCCTTGGTGTCGAACTCCAGCGTGCCGTCGGGTGTGCAGTAGCGGATGCGTGTCAGCGCATTGAGCACCATGCGCCAGCGGTCATGGCCGGCGAGGCTGTCGTCCCAGCGCGCCGGCTGGTTGCCGTACATCACGTTCATGAAATCGCCCAGGCCGGGGCCGGTCAGCACCGCCTGCACCTCAGCGGCCAGTGCCAGGGTCTGCGCCGCCGTCCACTGCGGCACCACGCCGGCATGCACCAGCAGCCAGCCATGCGCCATGTCGGCCAGCTTGCCGTGGCGCAGCCAGTCCAGCAGCGCCGGGCGGTCGGGGCTGTCCAGGATGTCGTCCAGCGTGTCGTGGCGGTGCGGCCGCTGGCCGCCGGTGGCCACCGCCAGCAGGTGCAGGTCGTGGTTGCCCAACAGGCAGGTGGCGGCCGCGCCCAGGCCGCGCAGGCGCTGCAGCGTGGCCAGCGAGGCCGGCCCGCGGTTGACCAGGTCTCCGAGCACATGCAGGCTGTCGCGGCTGGGCGAGAAGCCGAGTTCGGCGAGCAGGCGGTCCAGCGCGTCGCAGCAGCCCTGCAGGTCGCCGATCAAGTAGTGCATGGCTTGATTCTGCTACGCTCCTGGCCCTGTTGAACCGACGGGGCATCCACGCTCGATGCCGCTGCATGGACGTTGCCCTTCTGCTCTTCCTGATCCTGCTGAATGCGCTGTTCGCGATGTCGGAGATGGCGCTCACCGCCTCCCGCAAGGCGCGGCTGGCGGTGCTGGTGGAAGCCGGCGACCCCGGCGCACCGGCAGCCCAGGAACTGCACGACGACCCGAACAAGTTCCTGTCGACCGTGCAGATCGGCATCACCTCGATCGGCGTGCTCAACGGCATCGTTGGCGAGGCGGCGTTCTCCAGGCCACTGGCCGACTGGCTGATGGGTGTGCTGCCGATGATGAGCGAGCGGGTGGCCGACATCACCGGCACCGCCCTGGTGGTGATCATCATCACCTTCCTGACCATCATCTTCGGCGAGCTGGTGCCCAAGCGCCTGGGCCAGATGTACCCCGAGCGGGTGGCGGTGCTGGTGGCCCGGCCGATGAACTGGCTGTCGGCGGCCACGCGGCCGTTCGTGTGGCTGCTGTCGGCGGCCACCGAGGCCACGCTGAAACTGCTGGGCATCCGCCACGCGCCGAACCGCAGCGTGACGGAAGAGGAGATCGCCGCCAGCCTGGAGGAAGGCCTGGACGCCGGCGTGATCGAGGCGCAGGAGCACCAGATGGTGCGCAACGTGTTCCGGCTCGATGACCGTCAGATCGGCTCGATGATGATTCCCCGGGCCGAGATCACCTGGCTGGACCAGCACGCGCCGCTGCCCGAGCTGCTGGCGCAGATGACCGAGCACGGCCACTCGCGCTACCCGGTGTGCCGCAACGGCCTGGACGACGTGGTCGGCGTGATCCAGGCGCAGGACCTGCTGGTGCCGCTGTCGCGCGGCGAGATGCCGGACCTGGGCGCGCTGATGCAGTCGCCGGTGTTCGTGCCCGAGACGCTCTCGGGCATGGAGCTGCTGGACCACTTCCGTGGCACGGGCGCCGAGCTGGTGTTCGTCGTCGACGAATACGGCGCGGTGCAGGGCGTGATCACCGTGCGCGATGTGCTGGAGGCCATCACCGGCGAGTTCTCGCCGCCCAGCGCCGACGACGCCTGGGCGGTGCGCCGCGCCGATGGCAGCTGGCTGATGGACGGCCTGATCCCGGTGCCTGAGCTGAAGGACCGGCTCGAGCTCCGCGAGCTGCCGGAAGAAGACCGCGGCCGCTACAACACGCTGGCGGGCATGGTGATGCTGCTGCTGGGCCGGCTGCCGCAAACGGCCGATGTGGTGGAATGGGATGGCTGGCGTTTCGAGGTCGTGGACCTCGACGGCAAGCGTGTCGACAAGGTGCTGGTCAGCGCCCTGGCGAACCCGGACCCCGAGACCAAGACCAAGGATTGATGCCCGATGATCAACGAGAACCTGCACAAGAAAGTCGTCGCCCTCGACCGGGTGAAGCACCGTGACCTGAAGCTCGACCTGGCCGCGCGTGACCTGGGCACCGTCAGTGGCCTGAACGCATTCTTTG
Source organism: Pseudaquabacterium pictum (assembly GCF_005403045.1). Classification (GTDB taxonomy): domain Bacteria; phylum Pseudomonadota; class Gammaproteobacteria; order Burkholderiales; family Burkholderiaceae_C; genus Pseudaquabacterium; species Pseudaquabacterium pictum. The sequence continues at coordinate 802,505 of NZ_BJCL01000001.1, read as the reverse complement.
TCGCCGGCACCGAGTTCAGCGATGCCTGCAAGGAGTTCCCGGTGGTCTGGGTGGCAGCCGGCCAGGACGACACCGGCAAGCCGCAGGTGGCGCCGATCGCGGTGTTCGGCCTGCAGCAGGGCAAGAACCTTTGCGTTGATGCCAACGGCTGGCGCACCCGCTATGTGCCGGCCGTGTTGCGGTTGTACCCGTTTGCGCTGGCCCGCGTGGCGCCCACCGAGATGGTGGTCTGCTTCGACGAATCCTGGCCCGGCTTCGGCAGCCAGGGCGAGGTGCTGTTCGACAGCGCCACCGAGCCCAGCGCGTTCACCAAGAACGTGCAGCAGCAGCTCGAGTCGTTCGAGACCGAGGTGGAGCGCACCCGCATGGCGGGCGCGGTGCTGGTGGAGAAGGGCCTGCTGCGCGACATGCGCTTCGACGCCACCCTGCCCGACGGCAGCAAGCTCACGGTCGACGGCTTCCTCACCGTCGACGAAGACAAGCTGAACAAGCTCAGCGATGCCGATGTGGTGGCGCTCACCCGCAACGGCCTGATGGGCCTGATCCATGCCCACCAGATCTCGCTGGGCAACATGGCCCGGCTGGTGGAGTGGCATGTGGAGCGCCTGGCCGCCGACAAGCCGGCCGCCTGAGGGACCGCAGCATGAGCGCCGAGCGCCCTGACGATCTGGACCGGGGCGCAATCAACCGGCGTGCCATGTTGGGCGACGCCTGGGTTGAGCGCTCGCTGGGCCAGGCCAACAGTTTCAACGCCGAGTTCCAGAGCCAGGTCACCCGTCATGCCTGGCACGACATCTGGGGCCGCCCCGGCCTGGATGCCCAGACCCGGCGCCTGCTGGTGCTGGGCATGACCATGGGCCTGGCGCGCTGGGAAGAGTTCGAGCTGCACTGCCGTGCCGCCCTGCGCGGCGGCGTGCCGCTGGCGGTGATCAAGGAGGCGCTGATGCAGGGCGCCATCTACTGCGGCGTGCCCGCGGCCAACACCGCCTTCAAGATCACCGTGGGCATCTGCCAGGCCGAGGGCATCGCGCTCGACCCGGCGCCGCTGCTGCCCGGCCACCGGGTGGAGACCCACCACACCTTCAGCCTGCCGCAGCTGCGGGTGGCGCTGCAGGGCCCCGTGGATGCCGCCAAGCCGGGCGTGCCGGTGGTGCTGAGCCATGCGCTGGGCATGCGGCTGGAGATGTGGGACGGTCTGGCGGCCGCACTGGCGCCGCAGCACCCGGTGCTGCGCTATGACCACCGGGGGCAGGGCGCTTCGGCGGCCGTGCAGACGGTCTACAGCCTGGACGACCTGGTCGACGATGCCGCCCGGCTGATCACCGAATGGGGCCGCGGGCCGGTGGTGTTCGTCGGCCTGTCGATGGGCGGCCTGGTGGGGCAGGGCCTGGGCATCCGCTACCCGCATCTGGTGCGCGGCCTGCTGCTGGCCAACACCGCCGCCACCTATCCCGAGTCCGGTCGCGCCAACCTGGCCCAGCGCGCGGCCGCGGTGCGGGCCGGCGGCATGGCGGCGGTGGCGGATGCGGTGCTGGAGCGCTTCCTGTCGGATGCCACGCGCGCCAGCCAGCCGGCGCTGGCGGCCGATGTGCGGGGCAGCCTGCTGCGTGCCGATGCCGAAAGCTATGCGCTGGCGGCGCTGGCGATCCAGAGCGCCGACTGGCGGCCGGCGCTGGCGTCGATCCGCTGCCCGGTGCAGGTGGTGGCCGGTGCGCAGGACGCCGGATCGACCGTCGCCATGGCCCAGGCGGTTGCCGACGGCATCCCCGGTGCGCAGCTCAGCGTGCTGGAGGCGGCGCACCTGTCGGTGCTGGAGCAGCCGGCCGGCTTCTGGCAGGCGCTGCAGCAACTGCTGGCCCGCGTGGGATGAGCTCGGCCCCGAGTAGCCCGGGAAAACCCTAGATCCAGCGCCCTGGCGCCGCGACAGAATTCAGGCTGTATACAAAGCCTGGATGGAGTCGCCCATGGCCCACTTTCCGCTGAACGCCTGGTACGCCGCTGCCTACGACGTGGAGCTCAAGCGCGTGCTGCTGCCGCGCACCATCTGCAACCGCAAGATGGTGTTCTACCGCCTGCAGGACGGCAGCCCCGCCGCGCTGGAGGATGCCTGCTGGCACCGCCTGCTGCCGCTGTCCATGGGCCGGCTGGACGGCGACGAGGTGGTCTGCGGTTACCACGGTCTTGTATTCAATGCCGAGGGTCGCTGCACACACATGCCGTCGCAAGAGACGCTGAACCCGTCGGCCTGCGTGCGCAGCTACCCGGTGGTGGAGCGCCACCGCTTCATCTGGGTGTGGCCGGGTGATGCATCCCTGGCCGACCCGGCGCTGATCCCCGATCTGCACTGGAACGACAGCCCGGGCTGGACCGGCGACGGCAAGATGATCCGGGTGGCATGCGACTACCGCCTGGTGGTCGACAACCTGATGGACCTGACGCACGAGACCTTCGTGCACGGCAGCAGCATCGGCGACCGCGCAGTGGCCGAGGCGCCGTTCGTCGCCACCCATGGCGACCGCTTCGCCACCGTCACCCGCTGGATGGAAGGCATCACGCCGCCGCCGTTCTGGGCCGGGCAGATCCGCCATGCACGCGGCTACGCCGGGCCGGTGGACCGCTGGCAGATCATCCGCTTCGAGGCACCCTGCACCGTGACGATCGACGTGGGTGTGGCGGTGGCCGGCACCGGTGCACCACCCTCTGGCGACAACCCGGGTGACCGCAGCCAGGGCGTCAACGGCTTCGTGCTGAACACCATCACGCCCGAGACCGACCGCAGCTGCCACTACTTCTGGGCCTTCGCCCGCAACTACTGCCTGAACGAGCAGCGCATCACCCATGAGCTGCGCGAGGGCGTGGCCGGCATCTTCCGCGAGGACGAGGCGGTGCTGGAAGCGCAGCAGCGCGCCATCGACGAGCACCCCGACCACCAGTTCTACAACCTCAACATCGACGCCGGGTCGATGTGGGCCCGCAAGCTGATCGACCGCCTGGTGGCGGCCGAGGCGCCCGCGCCCGGGCCGCGCACCATCCCGCTGCGGCCGGCGGCATGACGGCGCAGGCCCCGGCCAAGGCCGCTGCTGCGGTCGATGGCGACGACGGCGCCGGCTCGCAGACGGTGCGCGCCCAGCTGCGCCTGCGCGAGCTGATCCTCGGCGGTGAACTGGCGCCCGGCGCCCGCATCCCCGAGCTGGCGCTGGTGGAGCGGCTGGGCGTGTCGCGCACGCCGGTGCGCGCAGCCCTGGTGCGGCTGGCCGAAGAAGGGTTGCTCGAAGCCCTGCAAGGGGGCGGCTTCGCGGTGCGGGATTTCTCCGAGACCGACATCTGCGACGCCATCGAGCTGCGCGGCACGCTGGAAGGCCTGGCCGCCCGGCTGGCGGCCGAGCGCGGCGCCAGCACCGTGGTGCTGGCCGGTCTGCGTGATGCGGTGGCCCGCATCGACGACATCCTGGCGCCGCCCGAGCTGAGCGATGCCGCCTTCGTCACCTACGGCGAGCAGAACGCGCGTTTCCATGCGCTGTTGGCCGAGGCCGCCGGCAGCATCCTGGTGCAGCGCCAGATCGAGCGCGTCGCCACGCTGCCGTTTGCGTCGCCCAATGGCTTCGTGATGCTGCGGGCCTCGGGCGCCCATGCACGCGATGCGCTGGTGGTGGCGCAGTCCCAGCACCGTGCGGTGCTGGACGCCATTGCCCGCCGCGAGGCAGCCCGGGCCGATGCGGTGATGCAGGAGCATGCCCGCCTGGCCCATGCCAACCTGCGCGAGGCCCTGCAGAACCAGCAAAGCCTGCAGCAACTGCCCGGCGCGCGGCTGATCCGCCACGCCGGCCGCTGAACCCACCCCCGTCCGACCATGCGCATCTCCCAAGACTGGCAGACCGCCACCGTGCGCCGCAGCACGCCATTGAGCCCCACCGTGCGGGAACTGGAACTGCTGCCCGATGCCGGCTGCAGCCGCCCGGCACCGGGCAGCCATCTGCCCATCCGGCTGACCACGGCCGACGGCCGCAGGCTGACGCGGCAGTATTCGCTGCTGGGCCGCAGCGACGACGGCCTGGCCTGGCGCATCGCCGTCAAGCGCTGCCAGCCCAGCCGGGGTGGCTCGGCCGCCGTGCATGCGCTGGTGGCGGGCGACGTGTTGCAGGTGCTGCCGCCGCAGAACCACTTCGAGTTGAGCGTGCGGGCGCCGCAGCACCTGCTGGTGGCCGGCGGCATCGGCATCACGCCGATCCTGGGCATGGCCCAGGCGCTGGTGGCGCGCGGCGCCGACGTGCGCCTGCTGTATGCGGTGCGCAGCGCTGACGACCTGGTCTATGCCGACCTGCTGCGCGCCCTGCTGGGGGAGCGGCTGCAGACCTTCGTCAGCAGCCAGGGCCAGCGGCTGGACATCGCCGCCGAGGTGGCGCGCCTGCAGCCCGATGCGCAACTGCTGCTGTGCGGCCCGGCCGGGCTGACCCGCGCGGCCCAGGCCGCCTGGCATGCCGGTGGCCGACCGGCGCACCGGCTGCGCTTCGAGACCTTTGGCGCCGTGGCCACCGAGGCCGAGCCGTTCTGGGTCGACCTGCCGCGCCACAACCTGCGCTTCCAGGTGGCCACCGACCAGACCCTGCTGCAGGCACTCGACGCCAACGGCATCGCCACCCTCAGCGACTGCCAGCGCGGCGAATGCGGCCTGTGCGCGATGGATGTGCTGGAGGTGCAGGGCCGCGTCGACCACCATGATGTCTTCCTGAGCCCGGCCGAGCGCGATGCCAACCGCCGCCTGTGCGCCTGCGTCTCGCGGGTGCGTGGCGGCGGTATCGTGCTGGACACCGCCTACCGCCCCGACCCGGCCTGACCCACCCCGATCCCGCCCCACACCACTGGAGACAACCATGAGCCACCGCGCCACGCCCCCGTTCCGCGCCGACCATGTCGGCAGCTTTCTGCGCCCGAAGTACCTGCTCGACGCCCGTGAAGAGTTCTTCGTCAAGAAGACCATCAACGCCGAGCAGCTGCGCGCGGTGGAAGACAAGGCCATCGCCGAGATCGTCCAGTTCCAGCAGGACGTGGGCCTGCAGAGCATCACCGACGGCGAGTTCCGCCGCACCTACTTCCACATCGATTTCCTGGAGCAGCTGGGCGGCGTGAAGACCGACATCCCTGTGACGGTCAAGCGCGCCGACGGCACCGAGGAACTGGCGCCGCCGGTGATCCGGGTGGTCGACAAGGTGCAGCACGTGAAGGACATCCAGCGCGCCGACTTCGAGTACCTCAAGAGCCAGGTGGCGGCCGGTCTGACGCCCAAGGTCACCATCCCCAGCCCGACGATGCTGCACTTCCGCGGCGGCCGCGCCGGCATCAGCAAGACGGCCTATCCCGAGCTGGACCCGGCGTTCTACGACGACGTGGCCAAGGCCTACGGCGACGAACTGCAGAGCCTGTACGACGCCGGCTGCCGCTATGTGCAGATGGACGACACCAACCTGGCCTACCTGTGCGACGAGAAGATGCGCGAGGCCGCCCGCCTGCGCGGTGACGACCCCAACGAGCTGCCGCACCGCTATGCAGGCTTCATCAACAAGGTGGTGGCCCACAAGCCGGCCGGCATGACGTTGGCCATGCACCTGTGCCGCGGCAACTTCAAGAGCACCCATGCCGCGGCCGGCAACTACGAGCCGGTGGCCGAGGCCCTGCTGTCGGAGATGAACCTCGACGCCTTCTTCCTGGAGTACGACGACGACCGCTCGGGCGATTTCCGTCCGCTGCGCTTCCTGGGCAAGGGCAAGATCGTGGTGCTGGGCCTGGTGACCACCAAGTTCGGCGAGATGGAGAGCAAGGACCTGCTCAAGCGCCGCATCGACGAGGCCGCCAAGTACGCCCCGCTGGACCAGCTGTGCCTGAGCCCGCAGTGCGGCTTCAGCAGCACGGTGCACGGCAACAACATCGCGGTGGAAGCCCAGCGCGCCAAGCTGCGCCTGGTGGTGGAGACGGCGCAGGAAGTCTGGGCCTGACCACTGCAGCTTGCGCGTTTGTCCGCTAGGCAGCCTGCCGGCGGGCACGCATCATCCTCCCCCCACCCAAGACCGCTCCGGAGACACTCCATGCAGAAGACGATTCGCACCGCGCTGGCCGCGGCTGCCCTGGCCACCGCCGGCCTGGCCCAGGCCCAGGAGGTGACACTGAAGTTCCACCACATCTGGAACACCCAGGCCATGGCCTCGGTGAACGTGATCGCCCCCTGGTGCGACAAGATCGCCAAGGAATCGACCAACAAGCTGAAGTGCCAGGTGTTTCCGGCCATGAGCATGGGCGGCACGCCGCCCCAGCTGGTCGACCAGGTGAAGGACGGCGTGGCCGACGTGGTCATCACGTTGCCGGGCTACACCGCCGGCCGCTTCCCGGCGCTGGAGGTGTTCGAGCTGCCGTTCATGACCAACTCGGCCGAGGTCGGCGCCCGCGCCGCCTGGGACTACCTGCAGAAGTACGCGCTGAAGGAATTCCCGGGCACCAAGATCCTGGCGATCTGGGTGCATGACGAAGGCTATGTGCACACCCGCGAGAAGCCGGTCAAGACCCTGGCTGACTTCAAGGGCCTGAAGATGCGCGCGCCCACCCGGCAGACCAACAAGCTGCTGGCCTCGCTGGGCGCGTCGCCGGTGGGCATGCCGCTGCCGGCGGTGGTGGACGCGGTGAGCAAGGGCACGATTGACGGTTTCCTGCTGCCCTGGGAGGTGATGCCCAGCCTGAAGCTGCACGAGATGGTCAAGTACCACAGCGAGACCGATCCCAGCCGCCCGGCGCTGTACAGCGCGGTGTTCGTCTTCGCGATGAACCAGGCCAAGTACGACAGCCTGCCGGCCGACCTGAAGAAGGTGATCGACGGCAACTCGGGTGCTGCCTACAGCCAGGCCATCGGCAAGATCTGGGACGGCAGCCAGGCCGCCGGCCGCAAGCTGGCCCAGGAGCGTGGCAACACCTTCACCATGATCCCCGCCAGCGAGCTGGACAACTGGGTGAAGGCCGCCGCGCCGCTGTACGACGACTTCACCGCCGACATGGACAAGAAGGGCCTGCCCGGCAAACAGATGCTGCAGGACGCCCGCGACCTGCTGGTGAAATACAAGAAGTAATCCGCCGACATGTTTGCCGTCTTCCGGCGCATCGCGCTGTGGTTCGCGCTCGCCGGAGGCGCTGCCGCCTGCGGGCTGGCCCTGCTCACCGTGGTCAGCATCGCGATGCGGGCCACGGTGTCCAAGCCCATCCCGGGTGATGTGGAGCTGATGCAGATGGGCATCGCCCTGTGCATCTCGCTGTACCTGCCCTGGTGCCAGCTGCAGCGTGCCAACATCATCGTCGACTTCTTCACCCAGAAGCTGCCACAGCGGCCGCAGCGCGCGCTCGACGGCATCGGCAGCGTGCTGCTGGCGGTGATGTGCGTGCTGCTGTCGTTGCGGACCGGCGCCGGCGCGCTGGCGGTGTCGGGTGCCGGCGAGACCACGATGATCATCGGCCTGCCGATGTGGTGGGCCTACGCGATGCTGGCCCCCGGCCTGGCGCTGACGGCGCTGATCGCGCTGTGGCAGGGCCTGCGGCAGCTGCGTGGTCTGGACGCCGGCACGCCGGCGCCGGCCGACGGGGTGCCCTCATGAGCCCCGGAACCATCGGTCTGCTGATCTTCGCCGGCATGCTGGCGCTGATGGCGCTGCGCACACCCATCGCGGTGGCGATGTTCATCCCCGGCGCCCTGGGCTACTGGGCGATGACCAATGACATGGCGCTGCTGAACCTGCTCAAGGGCAGCGCCGTGGCCCGGTTGACGGTGTACGACCTGAGCGTGATCCCGCTGTTCCTGCTGATGGGCCAGTTCGCCACCCAGGGTGGCCTGAGCCGGGCACTGTTCCAGGCGGCGGCGGCCTTCGTCGGCCACATCCGCGGCGGGCTGGCGATGGCGGCCATCCTGTCGGCGGCGGCCTTCGGCGCGGTGTGCGGCAGCAGTGTGGCCACCTCGGCCACCATCACCCAGGTGGCCTACCCGGAGATGAAGGCCCATGGCTACCACGGGCGGCTGACCACCGCCGCCCTGGCCTGCGGCGGCACGCTGGGCATCCTGATCCCGCCGTCGGTGCCGCTGGTGGTCTACGCCATCCTCACCGAGCAGAACATCGGCAAGCTGTTCGCCGCGGCCATGGTGCCGGGCATCCTGGCGGTGATCGGCTACATCGCGGTGATCATGCTGGTGTGCCGCTTCAAGCCCGAGCTGGCCCAGCCCAGCCAGGCCACGCCCTGGCCGCAGCGCTGGCGCGCCCTGGCGGCCGTGTGGCCGATCGCGGTGATCTTCATCGTGGTGTTCGGCGGCATCTACGGCGGCATCTTCTCGCCCACCGAAGGCGCGGCCGTGGGCGCCGTGGGCACCTTCGTGGCGGCGCTGGCACGGCGTGAACTGGGCTGGGGCGGCATCCAGCGCAGCTTTCTCGGCACGGCCGAGACCTCGGCGATGGTGTTCCTGATCTTCCTGGGCGCCGACATGATGAACTCGGCCCTGGCGCTGACCCAGATGCCCACCCGCGTGGCCGACTGGGTGGGACACCTGCAGATCGCGCCGCTGTGGATCATCGCGGCCATCCTGGCGATCTACATCGTGCTGGGATGCGTGATGGACGAACTGTCGATGATGCTGCTGACCATCCCGGTGATCTTTCCGGCGGTGATGGCGCTCGACCTGTTCGGCCTGGCGCCCGAGGCCAAGGCCATCTGGTTCGGCATCCTGGTGCTGATGACCGTGGGCATCGGCATGACGATGCCGCCGGTGGGGCTGAACGTCTACGTCGTCAACAGCATCGCGCGCGACGTGCCGATGGCCGAGACCTACAGGGGCGTGTGGCCCTTCCTGGCCAGCGACGTGCTGCGCATGCTGCTGCTGCTGTTCTTCCCGTCGCTGACGCTGGGCTTCGTGTCGCTGTTCTTCAAGTAGCGCGCGGCCCCAACCCAAAGCAAAACGCAGCCCATGGGCTGCGTTTCTTGCATCTGGAGCGGGTGATGGGAACCCGCTCCATGTCTATGGCCCCTGGGCCAGCGCGTGAGACACACCCACGTTGTACCACCCATTCGTAGGAGCGCGGCGAGATCAGCCGCGGCCGGGTGTCTACCCGTCGGGAAGTGGGGCTGTGCTGGCGGGCTAGGCTTGTGCCGTACCGGAGGTAGCCCGTACTGGCAGCGCAGCGGGGGCCGTGTGTGTAGTGGGTGGCGGCGGTGATCGCCTGAACTGGCGCGGCTGCTCCCCCATCCCCGCAAACTTTTAGGTGCACCGCTCTAAAGTGCCACTTCAACCTGTCACGCTCCCAATAATCAAGTCGCGAGTGCCGGATTCCCTGGCACCAGTGACAAGGTACTGCAGAGGTGCTCGTGACAGGCGGCCCACCGGATTTTGATTTCGACCGACTGAAGATTCGTGCCAAGATTGACTTCGTCACGATCGTGACTGAGGCCAAGCTAGGTCAAGCGTTTGCAGGTGGTCAGCAAGCCCAGTGGGTGCCCAACAAGGGCGTCTCAACTTTACATGATCCAACCGAGGACGATCTCTATAATCTAAGCAAGACGGTGCCGATGGCTGCGTTAATGGAGTATGAGCTAGCCGTCGACTTCTTTTCTGTGGATGGCCTTTCGGCATATGACAGGGAAACTGTCTTGCGCCGGACATTCGCCGCGATTGCAGGTCGGTATCGGCCTGAGGATGTAGCGCTGTACGGTTATCGACGACGTGGGGGAGTGAAGAGTCGGGGTGTGGCACCAGTGCCATTTCACGACAGATTCCCCGACGCTGAAGAGCAGTTGCTCTGGGGTGGCCGTGGAGACTGGATGCAGGCCAAGGTCTACTTGAAGCGGACGGACAACAACAAGGAACTACCGATCGAGGCGCACTGCGTCCGCATTGAGTTGGCAGTGCGCCGAGGTGCCTTGCTGGAGATGGGTGTGGTCAGTGTGGGTGACATGCTCACGCAGAACTACCGAAAGACCTTCTGCAAGCACTTCCGGATGATCCACGGTGTGCGGGAGCGCCTTCGGCGCGAGAGACCCGCCACTGCCGCCTTGAAGAGGCGGATCGCCAGGGGATGGGCCCGCGCTGGCGTTGGGGCATTCGCGTTGGGCAAGGGCTTGCCAGTGGAAGCCGGCAAGCTCACAGAGGCGGCGGTCCGTAACAGGGCCCGCCGTCAGGTACCCGTGGATATGGTGAAGTTGGATCGGCACGTGAAGGCGAACGCCCGGATTGGCAACGCCCTGCAGCAACTCGACCGTCGCATGTCGGCACGAGTTTCGAGCGGTGCGATGGCCCCGGGCGCAGCGTCACTCATAGGTGACTGACCGCGAATCCGGCTCACGAAGGCTGTTGCCTATAACAGCGCTCTTTAACAAGTCAGTTCTAGCAAGAGCCTGTAGCAAAAAATAGATCTGCACCTCGTACATTGTACGGTTGTATAGCACGACCGAGAAATTCAATGTGCGTGCACGGGGGCAACAGGAATGCGTGAGTTTTGTCGTTGATGTTGTATTCAGCGAGACTGACGGGAACCTTGTACCCCTTATGCTGATCCGTGATTGTTTCAGGCCCTTGCTGAAGTTTTTTCAGAAAATTGAATGAAAGTCTTATAGGGCCAGGTGGTGGCATTCGGACGGGTTGAATTTGCCAGCACGATTGCCAGCGTTGATGCGATTCTCAGCTTCAATAATGGTTTCAGACCAGCTGCATGGTGCTGCTGACTGAACCGGAGATTCCCATGAACACCACCCCCACTTCTTCAAATTCGCAGCCCGCCAAGACCATTGGCGAGCTCATCACCGCATTCCAAGCCGAGAGCGGCCTGTCTGACGACGAGATCGCCGCGCACCTCGGCTACACCCGGGGAAACATCATCGCGATGTTCAGGCTCGGCGCCATGTGCGTGCCCTGGTCCAAGTTCGAGCCCCTGGCCGAGCTGATGGACGTTGATCCCCAAGTGGTGCTGGAGCTGTCGCTCCGGGACCGCAATCCCGACTTGCTGGCGTTCATCAAGTCCGTGCAGGCCCGTTTCCAGATCACGCCAGCCGAGCGCCGGCTGATCGATCACTGCCGTACCCTGGCAGGCGGCCGAGCCGTGTCCCCGTTCATCATCGACGGGCGCTCGGTTGTTGCCCTGGTGGTGAAGTAGTAGGAATTGAGTCAGGTCCCCGGGCGCTGCCAGGCACTCGCAAGCCGCAGCCGGGTCGCCGCCCTCGCAGGTCGACGCCGGCATCCACTGGCTTGCTGGTGTCAGCGCTGACGCCACCACGTGGATCCCGGGCAAAACACATGCAACCATCTGATTGCATGATGGCTGCCTCAGCCCGTGCGGCGCAACAAACCACTGCAAGACCGCACCAAGAATTCGGCGGATTTGGCACCGCCGGCCAAACCGCAAGCAAAGCGCGCCTCAAAGCGCTGCTGCTGTCGCCATCAATACCCGGCTCGGTTCGTCGACCCATGTCTCCGGCCCACCGGCAGCGGTGGCTCCAGCCCGCATACCATGGTGCCTGACCGTGTCGCTATGCTGGCGGCGCACCGACAACTAGCTGTAGGCCGAGCGCCCGCTCATGATGAACCAACAGGCCCTGTCTTCCCTCATATGGTCCGTGGCAGACCTTCTGCGCGGTGACTTCAGGCAAAGCGAGTACGGGCGTGTGATCCTGCCCTTCACGGTGCTGCGGCGCCTGGACTGTGTGCTGGCCTCCACCAAGGCCGCCGTGCTCAAGGAGCACGCCAGCAAGCTGCAGGCGGGCATCCCGTTCGAGCCCTTCGTCAAGCGAACTGCCGGCCTCGACTTCTACAACATCTCGTCGCTGGACATGCCCAAGCTCATGGGCGACCAGGACAACATCCGCGCCAACCTCGACAGCTACATCCAGGGCTTCGCGCCCGATGTGCGGTCGATCTTCGAGCACTTCGACTTCGCCGCCACCGTCGAGCGGTTGCACAAGGCGAAGCTGCTCTACCTGGTCACCGAAAAGTTCGCCGCCTTCGATCTGCACCCTGCTGCGGTCGACAACGCGCAGATGGGCCTGGTCTTCGAGGAGCTGATCCGCAAGTTTGCGGAGATCTCGAACGAGACCGCCGGCGAGCACTTCACGCCCCGGGAGGTGATCCGCCTGATGGTGAACCTGCTGTTCATCGAGGACAACGACGGCCTCACCAAGCCCGGCGTGGTGCGCACCATGTACGACCCCACCGCAGGCACCGGCGGCATGCTCTCCGTCGCCGGCGAGTACCTGGCCGAGCTCAACCCCAAGGCCAGGCTCACGCTGTTCGGGCAGGAGCTGAACGCCGAGTCGCACGCGATCTGCAAGGCCGACATGCTGATCCGAGGCCAGGACATCAGCAACATCGTGCTCGGCAACACCCTCAGCGATGACGGCCTGCTTGGCAAGCTGTTCGACTACATGCTGTCCAACCCGCCCTTCGGCGTGGAGTGGAAGAAGATCGAGAAGGCCATCCGTGAAGAGCACGAGCGCCAGGGCTTCAACGGCCGCTTCGGGCCCGGCCTGCCGCGGGTGTCTGACGGCTCGCTGCTGTTCCTGCTGCACCTGCTGAGCAAGATGCGCCCGGCAGTGCAGGGCGGCAGCCGCATCGGCATCGTGCTCAACGGCTCGCCCCTGTTCACCGGCGGTGCCGGCTCGGGCGAGTCTGAGATCCGGCGCCACGTACTGGAGAACGACCTGGTCGAGGCCATCGTCGCGCTGCCCACCGACATGTTCTACAACACCGGCATCAGCACCTATGTGTGGGTGCTGAGCAACCGCAAGCCGGAAGACCGCCGGGGCTTCGTGCAGCTGATCGACGCCTCGGGCTTCTGGCAGAAGATGCGCAAAAGCCTAGGCTCCAAGCGCAAGGAGATGAGCGACGAGCACATCGCCCTGGTCACCCGCCTGTTCGGCGACTTCTACGAGGCCAGCCAGGTCACTGTGCTGGGCGCCGATGGCAAGGAGATCAGCCGCCAGGTGCTGATGGACGGCGAGACGCATCCTGCAGCCCCGGCCGGAGGCAAGGTGAAGACCGTGCCGATCTCGCGCATCTTCCGCAACGAGGACTTCGGCTACCGCACCATCACTGTTGAGCGCCCGCTGCGCGACCAACAGGGCAAGCCCGTGGTGGGGGTCAAGGGCAAGCAGAAGGGCCAACCACAGCCCGACAGCAGCCTGCGCGACACCGAGAACGTGCCCTTGTCAGAAGACGTCGAGGCGTACTTCAAGCGCGACGTGCTGCCCCATGCGCCCGACGCCTGGATCGACCACGACAAGACCAAGGTGGGCTACGAAATCCCGTTCAATCGGCACTTCTATGTCTTCGAGCCGCCGCGCGAGTTGGCCGAGATCGATGCCGACTTGAAGAAGGTCATCGAGCGCATCAAGGCCATGATAGACGGACTCTCAGCATGACTGCTAAAAAGTATGCCCGATATAAAGAATCGGGAGTCGAGTGGCTAAATTGCGTGCCTGATCACTGGACCCTGCGGCGCCTCGGCTACTATTTTGAGGAGCGCCGTGAGAAGGTGAGTGATGCAGATTTTATCGCCCTCTCGGTGACAAAGAGCGGCATCGTTCCGCAATTGGAAACTGCAGCAAAGACCGACGACGGTGACAACCGAAAGCGAGTCGCTGTCGGTGACTTTGTGATCAATAGTCGATCGGACAGGAAGGGATCCTCTGGCGTTTCGGATCTTGACGGATCGGTGTCATTGATCAACACGGTCTTGATCCCACGCGATGAATTGCGCGGTAGATTTGTCCACCATCTCTTGAGATCGACAGTCTTTCAGGAAGAATATTATCGATTCGGTCGAGGCATCGTGGCCGATCTGTGGAGTACCAACTATTCGGAAATGCGAAACATCCAGCTCGCTGTCCCGCCTATAGATGAACAGATTGCCATTTCAGACTACCTCGACGTCGAGACCGCGAAAGTCAATGCATTAGTCGAAGAGCAGCGGCGCCTTATCGAGTTGCTGAAGGAGAAGCGCCGCGCGGTCGTCTCAAATTGTGTTACCAAGGGGCTCAACACGACCGTGCCGATGAAGGATTCGGGGGTGGATGGGTTGGGCAAAGTGCCGTCGCATTGGACAATCGCTCCACTTGGATGCCGGTACAGTGTGCAGCTTGGCAAGATGCTCGACACTTCCCGGATCACCGGCCAAAACCTTCGTCCATATCTTCGAGTTTTCGATGTGCAGTGGGGCTGCATCAACACCGAAGATCTCCCGCGAATGGACTTCAGCAAGCAGGAAAGAGAGAAGTTCCAGCTAATGCCAGGTGACTTGCTGGTGAATGAAGGCGGAAGCTACCCAGGCCGTTCGGCAATCTGGCGAGGCGAACTTGTCGACTGCTACTATCAAAAGGCTCTTCACCGCCTCCGAGCCAACCAAGTCCAACACGACACCTCAGAGTTTCTCTTTTACGTGATGCTGTGGGCGGCAGATCGGGGGGTGTTCAGAGCAGGAGGTAATGAAGCAACCATAGAACATCTCCCGGCTGAAAAGCTAAGGCGCTATCGACTGCCCTTCCCACCGATCAACGAGCAAAAATCGATCGCAGAGTTTCTCAGCTCAGTAACAAGCCGGTTTGACGCACTTATCGAAGAAGCATCTTCTGCAATGCTGCTGCTTCAAGAGCGCCACTCTGCCATAGTTTCTGCCGCCGTCACTGGCAAAATTGACGTGCGCGGCCTGGTGCCGCAACCAGAGGCAGTTGCTATATGACCATCCACAAGGAAATCCGCCTCGAAGATGAAATCTGTACCGGCCTGAAGGCCACCGGCTGGCTCTACGACGCGGCTGATGCGGGTCGCTACGATCGCACGCTGGCGCTGTTTGTTGACGACACCATTGCCTGGATTAAGGCCAGCCAGCCCAAGGCGTGGGAAATCATTCACGCGAACCACGGAGTCGGCGCCCCCAAGGTGGTCGCTGAGCGCTTGCGCAAGGCTTTGGACGGCCAGGGTGCGCTGCCCGTGTTGCGCCAAGGCTTCGACCTGATCGGCCTGAAGCACCCGGTCGCGATGTGCCAGTTCAAGCCCGCACTTTCGATGAATCCGGACCTGCAAGCCCGCTACGCCGCCAACCGACTGCGCGTGGTGCGGCAGGTGCGCTATTCCGTCCACCACGAGAACAGCGTCGACCTAGTGCTGTTCGTCAACGGCATTCCGGTGGCCACGATCGAGTTGAAGAGCCATTACACCCAGGGTGTGCAGGACGCGGTCTACCAATACAAGACCGATCGCCAGCCGGTGTTCAAGGCCAAGAATGCGCCCGAGCCGCTGCTGTCCTTCCCTGGTGGCGCACTTGTGCACTTCGCGGTGAGCAACAGTGCGGCCGAGATGAGCACGAGGCTGGCGGGCCTGGACACCGTGTTCCTGCCCTTCAATCTGGGTAACGCAGGCGGCGCTGGCAACCCGCCCAAGGCCGGCATCGCCACCGACTACTTGTGGCGTGAGGTGTGGCAGCGCGACAGCTTCCTGCAGATCCTCGGCCGCTACCTGGTCCCGGTGAAGAACAAGAAGGCCCAGCTGGTCGGCTGGATCTTCCCCCGCTACCACCAGCTGGCCGTCACCCGCAAGCTGGTGGCCGCGGTGCTGCAAGATGGCCCGGGCGCCAAGTACCTGGTGCAGCATTCGGCCGGCTCGGGCAAGACAAATTCGATCGCATGGACGGCGCATTTTCTGGCAGACCTGCACGACGCCAAGGATCAGAAGGTCTTCGACAGCGTGATCGTGATCTCCGACCGCACCGTGCTGGATGCCCAGCTGCGCGATGCCATCGAATCCTTCGAGCGCACCAAGGGCGTGGTGGCGGTGATCACCGGCGAGGGTGCCAGCAAGAGCAAAGAGCTTGCCGAGGCCCTGGCCGCGGGCAAGAAGATCGTGGTCTGCACGATCCAGACCTTCCCGTTCGCGCTGGAGGCGGTGCGCGAGCTGGCGGCCACCCAGGGCAAGCGATTTGCGGTGATCGCCGACGAGGCCCACTCATCGCAGACCAACGACACCGCGGCCAAGCTCAAGCTGGTGCTGGGCGCCGCCGAGCTGGCCGAGCTGCAGGATGGTGGTGAGATCAGCACCGAGGACGTGCTGGCCGCCCAGATGGCGGCCAAGGCCGGCGCCGACGAGAAGGCCGGCATCACCTACGTGGCATTCACCGCCACCCCCAAGGACAAGACGCTGCAGCTGTTCGGCACCCGGCCTGACCCGACCCGACAGGCCGCGGCCGACAACATCCCGGCGGCCTTCCACGTCTACTCGATGCGCCAGGCCATCGAAGAGGGCTTCATCCTCGACGTGCTGAAGACCTACACCGCTTACAAGGTGGCGTTCTCGCTGGCGCATGGCGGCAAGACCATCGACTCCGACCAGGTGGACCAGTCCGAGGCCATGAAGGGCATCATGGGCTGGGTGCGGCTGCACGCGTACAACATCGCCCAGCGCGTGCAGGTGGTGGTGGAGCACTACCGCAAGCATGTGGCCGGCCTGCTGGACGGCAAGGCCAAGGCGATGGTGGTGACCGGCAGCCGCAAGGAAGCGGTGCGCTGGCAGAAGGCCACGCGCAAGTACATCGCCGACCATGGCTACAAGATCGAGGCGCTGGTTGCCTTCTCGGGCGAGGTGATCGACCCCGAGAGCGGGCCCGATCCGTTCACCGAGAACAGCAAGGATCTCAACCCTAAGCTCGGCGGGCAGGACATCCGCACGGCATTCAAGAGCGGCGACTACCAGCTGCTGCTGGTGGCCAACAAGTTCCAGACCGGGTTCGACGAGCCGCTGCTGTGTGCCATGTACGTGGACAAGCGGCTGGCCGGCATCCAGGCCGTGCAGACCCTGTCCCGCCTGAACCGTTGCTACCCGGGCAAGGACCAGACCTACGTCGTCGATTTCGTCAACGACCCCGCCGACATCCTGGCGGCGTTCAAGCCGTACTACGAGACCGCAGAGCTGGACGGGGTGACTGACCCCTACATCGTCCATGAGCTGAAGGCCAAGCTCGACGGGCAGGCCCTCTACGACACCTTCGAGGTCGAGCGGGTGGTGAAGGTGGCGCTCAAGGGCAAAAAGGCCAAGACCTCGGACCTGGACGAGGCGATCGTCCCGGTGGCCAGCCGGCTGGTGGCGGCTTTCGCGGATGCCAAGAAGGCGCTGGAGGCTGCAGGTGACAACCAGAACGCCGCCAGAGCCGCCAATGACCGCATGGGTGCGCTGGTACTGTTCAAGAATGACATCGCCGCCTACGTGCGGATCTACGGCTTCCTGGCGCAGATCTTCGACTACGGAAACACCGACGTCGAGAAACGGTCGATCTTCTTCAAGCTGCTGCACCCGCTGCTGACCTTCGGGCGTGAGCGCGATGGCGTAGACCTGTCGGCCTTGAAGCTGACGGCGTACACGATCAGGAGCCTAGGTGACCCGACACTCGCCCTGGCAGCGAGCGAGCCGGTCAAGCTGTACGTCTCCGATGATGTGGGCTCTGGGCAGGTGCAGGACAAGACGAAGGTGGCTCTTGCCGAGTTGATTGCCAAGGTGAATGACCTGTTCGAGGGCGACCTGACGCCGGGTGACAAGCTGGTCTACGTGAACGAGGTGATCAAGGGGAAGCTGATGGAGTCGGAGAAGCTGGTCGAGCAGGCGGTGAACAACACGCAGCAGCAGTTCGCAGCGTCACCCGACCTGGACCAGGAGATCCTGAACGCAGCCATGGACGCGCTGACCGCACACAGCGCGATGAGTAAGCAGGCCCTGCAATCCGAGGAATTGCGTGCCGACATTCGGAACGTGCTGCTCGGGGCGGGCAAGCTCTGGGAAGCATTGAGGGCAAAGGGGCATGGATCCCAAGCGGGCGCTTGAACCGCGCCTCGCTGAACTGTCAGGGGCGATGAGCAACTGGCTCAGCGACTTCGCCCGGAATCATCTGATCGTCTGGTACCCAGACCCATCTCCCGCCGCGTGGGTGCGATCCAGCATCGAACGGGGACGGCCAGCACTTTGCAAAGTTGACGAACTCCTCGGCTGTCATCGGCGAAGTTTGACCAGGCGATGCCGAGTGATTCGACGGACCTAGCGCGATCTTCCGAAACTTGTTCTTCACTGTCGCTCCATCTCCACGTAATCGGGGCGGTCCTGTCGATTCGGCACCGCCCCGCAGAACTACTAGCTGGTGGTCAACGCATTCGGGCTGCGCAGGGTGCGGCGTGTTGCCCAGTCCGTCACCTGAGCGACCCACATTCCATCATCTGCGTCGATGAACTGACTGAAGTGATCGCGCAGGTTCGATGCGGTCGTGTTGAAGCGGTTGAAGCACCAGCTCGACTCAAGCATGCGGACTGCATTGAACCGGGCGAGTTCGTCGTAAAGGGGCTGGTAGGAGCGCTGCTTCCGCAGATCGTAGTCCAGAAAGTACAGAGCCATCTACTTCCCCTTCGGCTTGACCCGCTGGGTCAGCGCCGATGCCGCGACGGTCTTCACCGCGGGGGAGGTCCTCGGGTTGCGCAGCAGCTTGCTGGCAGTGGTGGCCACGCGGGCCGATGTGGTTTCATTTGGCTTCTTCGCCATGATGAACTTCCTAAAAAGTTGGTCGAGCTGCACCAGCAGCGAACCCGGATGGTTCGCTGCAAGCTGGAATCAGTCGGCCTTGGCTACTAGCATTCGGGTTGACTTGAGGCCCATCCTGCGTGTAGTGATTACCCCGAAGTTGTAACCACCGCGTAGACAGGACGCCATAGGTATGCCTAAACTAGTAGCCTGCTAGAGGCAACCGCTAGCAGGCCGTGAGGCAGTCACGCTCTATCGATAGGTGGACGGAACAGGTAGGCCCAGTTCGGGTCCGTTTGTTCGTCCGCAATTGCTAGTTGCATTCGATTGCCTTTCTCGGTCACTCAAAGCCTGCGTCCGTAGGCGCCCCGCCTGGGCAAAGTTGCAGAGGAGCTCGGCTGTGGTGCAAACACAGTCCGAGCTTTTTTCTTGTGCGGCTAGAGCAAGAGAGTTGGTCGAGCGGCAGCACAAGCTGTCCGTATTGTGCACGCGCTTTTGGAGCGTTGCTTCGAGGAATCGATGCTGCGCCGCAGCATGCTGAAAAAGTTATCCACAGGCAGTCAAGTTCACTTTACTGATGCTGCTTTACCTATGCGGCAGGTCTTGGGTGTTGAGGCACATGACCGCACTTACTCACAGCCGAGCTATCGCGCCTAGTACGCGGGCATATGCTCTGTCTTTGGGGCGGCGCAATCAGTTGCAAACTACTTCTTAAGCGCCGTTGGCGCTTAAGGTTAGCGACATTCAAGCCCTGTGGATAACCTCAGTCCAACTGTTTCAAGTTGTTACAATTCCGCTGGTTGATCAATTCCTACTAATTTTGTCGGAATTTAGGCGCATGGCTACGTCGCAGGCCACTCATCGGCCTTCGGCAACTCAGTCTTCTTCGGCGCCCAGGCCGCGGTTCTTCCGGTCGAGGGCATCCTTGACCGCCTTCAAGCCAGCGCTGATGTCAAAGGCCACGACACTTCCGAGAAAGTTGTAGTTGACGGAGTCGATCAAGCGCACCAACTTGCTGTCGGCACCGTCCGCCGTGACGTCCTTGCGGTAGGTGTTCACGGTCGTGCTATCCCCGCGCTCATGTCCCAGCACCTGCTTGGCGAGGACCGTGGGCGCGTCCAGCTCGTTGAGGAGCTTGTTGGTCATGTTGTGACGGAAGCTGTGGAACACTTTGCGTCCGTTGCGCGGCATTCCAAGTCCGCTGAGGTAACGCGAGAACGCCTTGGTGAACGACTTGCCGTAGCCCTTGACCTTGTCGTATTTCAGTTCGGGGAAGAGCCGCGTGTAGCCAGCTTCTCGCAACCGTTCTGTCCAGTCGATCAGCCCAATTCGAACAAGCTCGCGGTGAACAGGAATTTGCCTACGCGCATTGACGTTCTTCAGCCGCTTCTTGCCGGGAGCACCGTTCTCATCTTCGTCGCTGCCGTCGATGATGTCGAAGAGCCAGATCCCGTGATCGTTCTGCCAGATGTCTTCGAGATTCAGCTGCGCAATTTCGCCAAGGCGCGCGCCCGTATACAACCCGATCAACGGCATCCACGTGTTAGCAGGCATCCAGGTGCGATACGTGCCGTTCGCAGTCAATGCGCCATGGCCATCGCGAAACCAGCTGGCGCTGAAAATTCGCTCGAGCTCTTCTGCAGTGAACGGGTCACGCTTGTCCTGCTCCTTGCGAGACCGACGCCGCTCAGTGGCTTGGCGACCAGCGTGACCACCGCCGGCAATGCCTTCGATCAGCGAAGGTTCGGCCCAGCCCTCTCGGCCTAGCCATTCCAGCCAACCGGCGAGCCACCCGATGCGCTTCAGTTGCTGATCCGCAGACATTCGCGGCCAGTCGGTGCCTGCCACCGCTGCAATAGACTCGGTAACGCTGCTCGTCTTGTGGATCAGTCGAACCTTGTTCTCGTTGGCGGGCAGGGTGGGCAGCAGGTCATCGCGGTATCTGCGCATCAGGTCGCGTGACAGATCACAGCCTCGGAGCTCGGTGCCCATCAGGGCCAAGAACAAGGTGCATGCGTCTCGGATGCGGCGGGTTTGCTCATCACCTCGGGGCCGCGAGTGGTCACTCAAGAATGGCTCGATCGACTCCTTGAGCGGCCGGTGATCATGCGAACGCGCCGAAGTCGCCTGCCTGGTGCGATCGACGCTTGCCAAGTCGATCTGCTCCTGGGTGACCAGCATGGCGTGCCCGCGTCGCAAGGACTCGACCTCGCGTGCGACCAGTTCGATCGACTTCCTTCCCAATGCCAGCGCCTGATCGGGTGCAAATCCACGCTGAGGATCGTTCGGGATACCAAAAAGCACGGCACAGAAGCTGCCGCCAGCCAGCAGGTGAGCAGCCGCTTCCTCGCTGTCTAGCACCTGCAGGATGCCTGTTAGGTTCTCCTCAACAGCAGCTTCCGGCATCCGGTCAGGTTGAGGAACATCCCATCCGCCTTCCGGGTTTCGGTCTAGCGCATCGAAGGGCACTCGCATGCCTCGGCACCGGAGCAGGCGGGCGAAGAGCTGCAGCCGCCCCCTTGCTGCATCCCGCAGGAGGCTGTCCTCACCGATCCCGGAGGCTGTGGCGGCTTCAGCGAGGGGCAGGTACCCCGTGCCGCTGGTCAGCGCTGGCGAGCCGGTGGCGACCCTGAGAATGTCAATGTCCATGGGCGTTTGAAGGCGGTCAAGATCAAGGAACCTGCGCCGCCACTGTGCCAGCAGCTCGCCCGCAACGATGCGCGCAAGGGGCAGGTCTCGGGCACCAGTCGAGGCGATGAGTTCGGTCTGGCCGACCAACGCTCTGAGCCGCAATGGCACGGTCAGGCGTGCAACGTAGATGCCACTGGGGCGTCGAGAAAGTCCATCCACAGAAACGCACCTTCGTATGAGTGCGCTGTATCAGGGGCCTACAAGCCAAGAAATCGATCTCGGATCAACACCTTGGCGAGACGTGGAGCGGGTGATGGGAATCGAACCCACGTATCAAGCTTGGGAAGCTGGCGTTCTACCATTGAACTACACCCGCGGCGGGAGCAGTTTAACCGAGCGGCGACACCCCGTAGTTCCCAGCGTGGCGGGTGAGCGGGCACTGCGGCATCATCGATGCAGCCCATGAACGATCCCATCCAGCTCCTGCACCTCGGTGCCGCCGCGCCCGATCTGTCCACCTCGGCCTACGGCCCCTTCGTGGTGCACGACGTGCCGTCTTTCGATGAGCTGTCGGCGGCGCTGGACAGCCAGCATTACGACGCCATCGTGTTGCACCACGCCCGGCCCGATGGCCTGCGCCAGCTGGCTGCCTGGCCCGGCCTGGCCCGGGCGGTGCTGGATGCCGCGGTGCTGGTGGTGGCGCCCGAGCCGGCCAGCAGTGAGGCTCTGCGCCTCGTGCAGCTGGGCACGCAGGATGTGCTGCCACCGCACGATGCCCATCCGGCGGCGCTGGCGCGGGCAGTGCGCCTGGCGGTGGAGCGCAAGCGCCTGGAGCGTGCTGCGCGCAAGGCCTATGCCACCGACCTGGCCACCGGCCTGCCCAACCATGCGCAACTGATGGAGCACATGAACCACCTGCTGGCCCTGCGCGAGCGCGAGCCGGCGGTGATGGCCCTGCTGGCCCTGCGCATCGAGGGCCTGGCGGCCACCGAGGCACGCCTGGGCACCGAATCGGCCAACGTGCTGCGCCGCAAGGTGGCGGTGCGGCTGCGCTCCGGCCTGCGTGCCAGCGATGTGGTGGCCTCGGTGGGGGTGGACAGCTTCGCGGTGCTGCTGGCCTGGATCGACGATGCCGGCGATGGCGAGCGGGTGGCGGTGAAGCTGGCGCAATCGCTGCAGCGGCCATTCACCGTGGCCGGGCAGGATGTGGCGGTGGCGGTGTGCGTGGGCGTGGCCCAGTACCCGCAGCACGGCAAGGATGCCGACAGCCTGCTGCGCCGCGCCCTGGGCCAGGCCGGCGAGGGCACGGCCATCGGCCGCAGCGGGCTCAGCCCGCATGCGGCGGGCACGCCCGCCGCCAACGACGACTGAACCCGGCTGGCGACTACTTCAAGATATCGCCGAGGCAGAGGTACTTGATCTCGATGTAGTCGTCTATGCCCTGGTGGGCGCCTTCGCGCCCCAGGCCACTCTGCTTGACGCCGCCAAACGGCACCTCGGCCGTGCTGATCAGGCCGGTGTTGATGCCCACCATGCCGTACTCCAGCGCCTCGCCCACGCGGAACACCCGGCCGATGTCGCGGCTGTAGAAGTAGCTGGCCAGGCCGAATTCGGTGTTGTTGGCCAGGGCGATGGCCTCGGCCTCGGTCTCGAAGCGGAACACCGGCGCCACCGGGCCGAAGGTCTCCTCGCGGGCGCAGAGCATCTCGCTGGTCACGTCGGCCAGCACCGTGGGGGTGTAGAAGCGGTCACCGATGCGCTGGCCGCCGGCCACCAGGCGCGCGCCCTTGCCCAGGGCGTCGGCCACATGGCTTTCCACCTTGTGCACGGCCTGGTCATCGATCAGCGGGCCCTGGTGCACGCCGGCTTCGAAACCGTTGCCCACCTTGATGCCGCGGCTCTTGGCGGCCAGCTTCTCGACGAAGCTGTCGTACACGCCGGCCTGCACATAGAAGCGGTTGGCGCAGACGCAGGTCTGGCCGGCGTTGCGGTACTTGCTGACCATCGCGCCTTCCACCGCCGAGTCCAGGTCGGCATCGTCGAACACGATGAACGGCGCGTTGCCGCCCAGTTCCAGGCTGATCTTCTTGACGGTGGGGGCGCATTGCCGCGCCAGGATGCGGCCCACCTCGGTCGATCCCGTGAAGGACAAATGCCGCACCACATCGCTGCTGCACAGCACCTGGCCCACGGCGATGCTCTGCTCGGCGTCGGCGGTGATGATGTTCAGCACGCCGGCCGGCATGCCGGCGCGCTGGGCCAGCTCGGCCACGGCCAGGGCCGACAGCGGCGTGGCCTCGGCCGGCTTGATCACCACGCTGCAGCCAGCGGCCAGCGCCGGCGCCACTTTGCGGGTGATCATCGCGATCGGGAAGTTCCACGGCGTGATCGCCGCGCACACGCCGATGGGCTGCTTGATGACGATGTAGCGCTTGTTGTTGTCGGTGGTGGGGATGGTCTCGCCGTAGACGCGCTTGGCCTCCTCGGCAAACCACTCGATGAAGCTGGCGCCGTAGACCACCTCGCCACGCGCCTCGGCCAGCGGCTTGCCCTGCTCGGCCGTCATGATGCGGGCCAGGTCGTCGGCATGCTGGTGGATCAGGTGGAACCACTTCATCATCACTGCACCCCGTTCCTTGGCGGTCTTGCTGCGCCAGGGGCCCCAGGCCTTGTCGGCCGCCACGATGGCGTTGTGGCAGTCCACCGGGCCCAGGTTGGCCACGCTGGCCAGCTTCAGGCCGGTGGCGGGGTCGGTCACGTCGAAGCGGCTGTTGCCGCCCACCCACTCGCCGCCGATCAGGGCGTCGGTCTTCAGCAGGCCGGGGTCGGCCAGCGTGGCCAGGGGGGAGGTGCTCATGTCCATGGGGCGTTCCTTCACTTGATCTCGATCTCGACGAACACCACCTCGTGGTCGGTGTTGTTGATCACGTTGTGTTCCACACCCACCTGCCGGTTGTACGAGCGGCCCTTGACCAGCGGGGCTGTGCGGTTGCCTTCCGGCGTTTCCAGCAGCAGCTCGCCGTCGGTCATCGGCACCACCACGTAGTCGTGGCCATGGCGGTGCCAGCCGGTCTCGGCACCGGGGGCGAAGCGCCATTCGGTGACGATGACGCGGGCGTCGTCGATCTGCACGGTGGGCACGGCTTGCGGGCGGGTCATCGGTGTGTCCAGTCTGGGATGGGCCGGCCGCAACGGGCCGGCCTGGGGGTCAGCGGGCCGGCCAGCCGGTGCCGGCGGCCAGCGCGGCGCGGATGGCGTCGCCCTGTTCGTCGATCTTGGGCGGCGGCTGGTCGGCCATCGCACGCTGGCCGTCGAACAGCATCGGGTTCGGGATGGTCGGCATCGGCCGGTCGGCGCCCACGTCGAAGCCGGCCTGCATGCCGCGCGCCACCACCTGCTTCTGGGCGAACACGCCAGGCAGGGTGAGGATGGGCGCGCAGGGCACCGCATGCGGCTCCAGCAGGTCGATCCAGCCTTGCGTGGTGCGGGTCAGCATCCAGTCGGCGATCTGCGGGATCAGCGCCTCGCGGTTGGCCAGGCGGGCCGAGTTGGTGGTGAAGCGGGCATCGGCCGCCACCGCGGCATGGCCGGCCAGCTCGCAGAAACGGGCGAACTGGCCGTCGTTGCCCACGGCCAGCACGATGTGGCCGTCGGCCGTGGTGAACACCTGGTAGGGCACCACGTTCAGGTGGGCATTGCCCATGCGCTGCGGAATGATGCCGCCCACCAGGTGGTTGCTGGCCTGGTTGGCCAGCATGGCCACCTGCACATCCAGCAGGGCGGCGTCGATGTGGCGGCCCTGGCCGGTGCGGCCGCGTTCGACCAGCGCCGCCAGGATGGCGGTGGTGGCATACACGCCGGTGAACAGGTCGGCCACCGCCACGCCCACCTTCTGCGGCTGGCTGCCGGGCGTGCCTTCCTTCTCGCCGGTCACGCTCATCAGGCCGCCGGTGGCCTGGATCGCGAAGTCGTAGCCGGCAGCGGTGGCCATCGGCCCGGTTTGGCCGTAGCCGGTGACCGAGCAGTACACCAGCCGCGGGTTCAGCTTGCTCAGGCTGGCGTAGTCCAGCCCGTACTTGGCCAGCTGGCCGACCTTGTAGTTCTCCAGCACCACATCGGCCTCGGCGGCCAGCTGGCGGACCAGATTCGCGCCTTCTTCATGCGCGATGTCGATGGCGATCGACCGCTTGCCGCGGTTGGCGCTGAGGTAGTAGGCCGACATGCGGTCGGCCGGATCGCCCCACCAGGGTGGGCCCCAGGTGCGGGTGTCGTCGCCGCCGCCGGGGCGCTCGACCTTGATCACGTCCGCGCCGTAGTCGGCCAGGATCTGGCCCGACCAGGGGCCGGCCAGCACGCGGGACAGGTCGAGGACGCGCACGCCCTCCAGCAGCGACAGCCCGGCCATGTCAGTTGGCGAAGGCAGCGATGCCGGTGATGGCACGGCCCAGGATCAGCGCATGCACATCGTGCGTGCCTTCGTAGGTGTTCACCACCTCCAGGTTCACCATGTGGCGCACCACGCCGTATTCATCGCTGATGCCGTTGCCGCCCAGCATGTCGCGGGCCATGCGGGCGATGTCCAGCGCCTTGCCGCAGTTGTTGCGCTTGAGGATGCTGGTCACTTCCACGCTGGCGGTGCCGGCGTCCTTCATGCGGCCCAGCTGCAGCACGCCTTGCAGGCCCAGGGCGATCTCGGTCTGCATGTCGGCCAGCTTCTTCTGGATCAGCTGGTTGGCGGCCAGCGGGCGGCCGAACTGCTGGCGGTCCATCACGTACTGGCGGGCGCGGTGGAAGCAGTCTTCCGCAGCGCCCATGGCGCCCCAGGCGATGCCGTAGCGGGCGCTGTTCAGGCAGGTGAACGGCCCTTTGAGGCCGCGCACCTCGGGGAAGGCGTCTTCCTCGGGGCAGAACACGTTGTCCATCACGATCTCGCCGGTGATGGAGGCGCGCAGGCCCACCTTGCTGTGGATGGCCGGTGCGGACAGGCCCTTGGCACCCTTGTTCAGGATGAAGCCGCGGATCTGGCCGCCGTCGTCCTTGGCCCACACGACGAACACATCGGCGAACGGCGAGTTGCTGATCCACATCTTGCTGCCGGTCAGGCTGTAGCCGCCATCGACCTTGCGGGCGCGGGTGACCATGCTGCCGGGGTCGCTGCCATGGTTGGGCTCGGTCAGGCCGAAGCAGCCCACCCATTCGCCGCGGGCCAGCTTGGGCAGGTACTTCTGCTTCTGCGCCTCGGTGCCGAAGTCGTTGATCGGCACCATCACCAGGCTGCTCTGCACGCTCATCATGCTGCGGTAGCCGGAATCCACCCGCTCCACCTCGCGCGCCACCAGGCCGTAGCAGACGTAGTTCAGGCCCGAACCGCCGTACTCGGTGGGGATGGTGGGGCCCAGCAGGCCCAGCTCGCCCATCTCGTTGAAGATGGCGCGGTCGGTCTTCTCATGGCGGAAGGCCTCCAGCACCCGCGGTGCCAGCCGCTCCTGGCAGTAGGCATGGGCGGCGTCGCGCACCGCACGCTCGTCGTCGGTGAGTTGGGCATCGAGGTTCAGCGGGTCTTCCCAGCTGTATTTGGCGTGGCTGGCCATCGGAGGCTCCTGGGGATTGAGGCGAAACATGCACGATAACAACTCTGCCCGCCTCCAGGCTGCCGCATCGACGACAGACCCCCTGGCGGGCAGGCCAAGCCGGGTCGGCTCCGCTAGAATCTGGTTGATTCAACCAATTCGGGGCCAGCCGTGGAATCCATCGGTCTGTTCGAAGCCAAGACCCATCTGTCGGAGCTGATCGCCCGGGCCGAGCGTGGCGAGGAGGTGATCATCACCCGCCACAACAAGCCGGTGGCCAAGCTGGTGCCGATCAACGAGGTGCCGGCCGACTTGATCGCCCGCCGCCGCCGTGCCCTGGCCGAGCTGCAGGACATCGGCCGCCGCATGGTCGCGCGCGGTGGCCCGATCACCATCGAGGAGATCCTGCAATGGCGTGATGAGGGCCGCCGGTGATCGTCGTCGACTGTTCCTACACCATGGCCATGGTCATGCCCGACGAGCAACTGCCCGCCAGCATCCACCAGGCGATCGAGGGTCGGTTGGTGGCGCCGGCGCTGTGGCCCTTCGAGGTGGCCAACGTGCTGCGCAACGTGGTGCGCCGCGGCCGCCTGCAGAGCGACGAGATCGCCGAGGTCTGCGCCCGGCTCGATGTCTACGGCATCGAGGTGCTGGGCCATCTCGACGTTGCCATTCAGCAGCGCTTTGCCGCTGCCGTTGCCCATGACCTCACCGCCTATGACGCGGCCTACGTGGACCTGGCGGTGCAGCGCCGCTGTCCGCTGGCCACCGTCGATTCCCGCATGGCCGCTGCCGCGCAGCGTGCCGGCGTCACTGTTCTGAACTGAAGCCCGAAGAGCCCACCATGAAAGCCGCCGAGATCCGCTCCACCTTCCTCCACTTCTTCGAGAGCAAGGGCCACACCATCGTGTCCAGCTCGCCGGTGATCCCGGGCGACGACCCGACGCTGCTGTTCACCAACGCCGGCATGAACCAGTTCAAGGACGTGTTCCTGGGCTTCGACAAGCGCCCGTACAGCCGCGCCACCACCAGCCAGAAGTGCATCCGCGCCGGCGGCAAGCACAACGACCTGGACAACGTGGGCTACACAGCGCGGCACCACACCTTCTTCGAGATGCTGGGCAACTTCAGCTTCGGCGACTACTTCAAGAAGGATGCGATCGCCTATGCATGGGAGCTGCTGACCGTCCACTTCAAGCTGCCCAAGGACAAGCTCTGGGCCACGGTGTATGCCGAGGACGACGAGGCCTACGACATCTGGCTCAAGGACATCGGCCTGCCCGCCGAGCGCATCGTGCGCATCGGCGACAACAAGGGCGGCCGCTACATGTCCGACAACTTCTGGATGATGGGCGACACCGGCCCCTGCGGCCCGTGCAGCGAGATCTTCTACGACCACGGCCCCGAGGTGGCGGGCGGCCCGCCCGGATCGCCCGAGCAGGACGGCGACCGCTACATCGAGATCTGGAACAACGTGTTCATGCAGTTCAACCGCACGGACGACGGCGTGATGCACCCGCTGCCCAAGCCCAGCGTGGACACCGGCATGGGCCTGGAACGCCTCGCCGCGGTGCTGCAGCATGTGCACAGCAACTACGAGATCGACCTGTTCGCGCAGCTGCTGGCCGCGGCCAAGGGCGCGGTCGAAGCCTCTGGCGGCACCGATGTCGACCCGGCCAGTCCCAGCCTGAAGGTGATCGCCGACCACATCCGCGCCTGCACCTTCACCATCGTCGACGGCGTGATCCCGGGCAATGAGGGCCGTGGCTACGTGCTGCGCCGCATCGCCCGCCGGGCGATCCGCCACGGCTACAAGCTGGGTGCGCGCAAGCCGTTCTTCTACACCCTGGTCGCGCCGCTGGCCGCGGTGATGGGCGAGGCCTACCCCGAGCTGAAGCGCGACGCCGACCGCGCCACCGCGGTGCTGAAGGCCGAGGAAGAGCGCTTCTTCCAGACCATCCAGCACGGCATGGAAATCCTGGAAGCCGCCCTGGCCGGCGGGACGCAGCAGATCGATGGCGACACCGCCTTCAAGCTGCACGACACCTTCGGCTTCCCGGTCGACCTGACCGGCGATGTCTGCCGCGAACGCGGCGTCACGGTGGATGAGGTCGGCTTCAATGCCGCCATGAACCGCCAGCGTGAACAGGCCCGCGCCAGCGCCAAGTTCAAGATGGCCGCCGGCCTGGCCTACGAGGGCACGCCCACCACCTTCCACGGCTACGAGCACCTGGTCTGTGAGACCAGCAAGGTGACCGCGCTGTACGTGGACGGCGCGGCCGTGGCCAGCGTGAAGGCCGGCGACGATTGCGTGATCGTGCTCGACCACACGCCGTTCTATGCCGAAAGCGGCGGCCAGGCCGGCGACAGCGGCGAGCTGCGCAATGCCGTGGCCCGCGTGCTGGTGGAAGACACCACCAAGATCCAGGCCGACGTGTTCGGCCACCAGGGCCGGGTGGTCGAAGGCAGCATCGCCGTGGGCGACAGCCTGGCCGCCAAGGTCAACGCCGAACAGCGCGTCAAGACGGTGCGCAATCACAGCGCCACCCACCTGATGCACAAGGCCCTGCGCGAGGTGCTGGGCGGCCATGTGCAGCAGAAGGGCAGCCTGGTGAACGCCGAGCGCACCCGCTTCGACTTCGCCCACAACGCGCCGGTGACCGATGAGCAGATCCGCCGCGTCGAGGCCATCGTCAATGCCGAGATCCTGGCCAACGCCGGCGCCACCGCCCAGGTGATGGCGCTGGACGATGCGCAGAAGAGCGGCGCGATGATGCTGTTCGGCGAGAAGTACGGCGACACGGTGCGCGTGCTCAGCATCGGCAGCAGCAAGGAGCTGTGCGGCGGCACCCACGTCAAGGCCACCGGCGACATCGGCCTGTTCAAGATCGTGGCCGAGAGCGGCGTGGCAGCAGGCATCCGCCGCGTGGAAGCGGTGACCGGCGACAACGCGCTGGCCTACCTGCAGTCGCTGGAAGCCACCGTCGGCCAGGTGGCCGGCGCGCTGAAGGCCACGCCGGCCGAGCTGCCGGTGCGCCTGGGCGCGGTGCTGGACCAGGTGCGCGCGCTGGAGAAGGAGATCGCCGCGCTCAAGGGCAAGCTGGCCAGCGCCCAGGGCGACGAGCTGCTGGCCCAGGCGGTCGACATCAAGGGCCTGAAAGTGCTGGCCGCCGTGCTGCAAGGCGCCGACGCCAAGACCCTGCGCGACACGCTGGACAAGCTGAAGGACAAGCTCAAGACCGCGGCCATCGTGCTGGCGGTGGTCGAGGGTGGCAAGGTGCAGCTGGCGGCCGGCGTCACCGCCGACAGCACGGCCAAGGTCAAGGCCGGCGAACTGGTGAACTTCGTCGCCCAGCAGGTGGGCGGCAAGGGCGGTGGCAAGCCCGACATGGCCATGGCCGGCGGCACCGATCCGTCGCGCCTGGCCGAGGCGCTGGCCGGCGTGGCCGGCTGGGTGGGCGAGCGGGTCTGATCCCGGGCCGGGCAGGCCGCCCGGTTTGGCCCGTCAGGCCAGGCCGCGCGCCAGCAGCTCGGCCACCAAGCCGTTGAGCCCGCCGTCGTGGCTGGTGGCGCGCTCGCGCAGCTGCTGCGCCAGCGGCGCCGGCAGCTTGCAGGCAAACGGCACCAGGCCGGCAGCGGCATCCAGCTTGCGCTGGGCCTTGCGGTCGGGCATGGCGGCCGCAGCCTCGCCGAAGCGGCCGGGCACGCCCGCGGCCTTGCGCTGGTTGGCGAGCTTGCTCTCGAGCTGGCGCACCAGGTCGAATTTCTTGGAAGGCATGGCAGGGTCGTCTGGGCAGGTGGTCAACGGCTACATTGTCGGTCCCCGCGCTTGCTGCTCCGCCCATGACGCACCGCCCCGTCCACATCCGCCGCGCCGTCATCGGTGATGCAGCCGCATTCGCCCGGGTGATGGGCCACCCCGATGTCTTTCCCGGCACGCTGCAGCTGCCCCACACCAGCGAGGCCCTGTGGCTGGCCCGCCTGACCGACACCCTTGCCCTGGGCAAGCCCGACCTGATGCTGGTGGCCGAGCTGCCCGACAGCCGCGGCCAGCTGCAAGTGGTGGGCACCGCCGGCCTGCACCCGACCAGCGCGGCCCTGCGCCGCCGCCACGTGATGAACCTGGGCATCGCCGTGCATCCCGATGGCCAGGGGCAGGGCGTCGGCCATGCGCTGATGGCCGCGCTGTGCGACTGGGCCGACCATTGGGGCCAGGTGCTGCGCACCGAGCTGACGGTGTTCGTCGACAACGCCCGCGCCATCCGCCTCTATGAACGCCACGGCTTTGTGCAGGAGGGCCGCCACCGCGGCTATGCGCTGCGCAACGGCCAGTACACCGATGTGTTCTCGATGGCCCGTCTGCATCCACATCCACCCCGCTGGGACGCCCCGGCCCAACCCGAGACCCCCGCATGAGCCGCGTCGCCCGCCAGAGCACCGAAGCCGAGATCGCCGCCCTGGAGCAGGTGTGCGAACGCCTGGCCAACTTCGGCGCCGACATCTCGCTGGAATGGGTGGACGGCTACCTGACCGCGCTGCTGGCCAGCCGCCGGGTGTTCACGCCCAGCGAATGGCTGCCGCCGCTGTTCGGCGATGACTTCGGGCGCGTCTTCGCCGACCCCGACGATGTGCAGCAGGCCATGGCCGCGCTGATGGCCCGCTGGAACGTCATCGCCAGCCAGCTGGACGTGGACAGCCTGCTCGACGACCCCGAGACCGTGCGCCTGTCGCCGCTGATGGTCAGCTTCGACGATGCCGCCCGTGCCGAGGTGGTGGCCGCCGGCCACATGACGGCCGAGGAGGCCGACGACCAGCTGCAGACCGGCGCGCTGTGGGCCGAAGGCTTCCTGCAGGCCACCGACGACTTCGCCGACGACTGGCCCGACCTGGACACCGACACCGAGGACGGCCGCTGGTTCGACGACTGCTTCAGCCGCCTGCTGGCCCTGACCATGGGCCGCGCCGACCTGGCCGAGCACCAGGCACAGCACTACCCCGGCGAGACGCTGGCGCGCGACCAGCTGATCGACGAGGCGCTGTTCGCGGTGCAGGACCTGCGCCTGTTCTGGCTGGACCATGCGCCCAAGCCCGAAACCCGCCGGGTGGCGCCCACGCCCGGCCGCAACGACCCTTGCCATTGCGGCAGCGGCAAGAAATTCAAGAAGTGCCACGGCGCCTGAGGGCGCCACTGCAACCGCGCGCCTGAGCCGTGGCCTGCGTTGAACCTCAGGCGTAGCTGAGCGGCTGCGCCTTGCCGCCGAACACCCGGTAGGCAAAGATGCTGTATCCCACGATGGCCGGCACCGCAAAGCAGCAGCCCACGGCGATGATGGCCAGCGCCTCGGTGCTGCTGGCCGCCTGCCAGACGGTGAGCCGGTCCATCACCACATACGGGTACAGGCTGTAGGCCAGGCCCAGCCCGCCGAGCAGGAACACCGCCACCACGGCGGCCATCGGCAGCACGCACCATCGGCCCAGCACCTGCGGCTGCTGCAGCAGCCAGCGCAGCCCCAGCAGCGCGGTGGCGGTGGCCAGCGGGATGGGCAGCAGGGCGATGAATTCGGGCATGGCGAACCAGCGCTCGCGCACCGTGGCGCTGACCACCGGCGTGGCCAGCGACACCGCCAGCAGCCCCAGCACCAGCGGCCACCAGGCCCGCAGCGCCCAGCCGCGGGCGGCCTGCTGCAGCGCGCCCTCGGTCTTCAGCACCAGCCAGCAGGCGCCCAGCAGCACATAGGCCGCCGGCAGGGCCACCGCGATGGCGGCGGCAAACAGCGTGGCGCCCCAGCCCTCGGCCAGGCCGGTGACGTAACGGCCCAGCATCCAGCCCTGGGCGGCCGACGCCAGGAAGGAGCCGCCCATGAACACCTGGCTCCACAACCGCTGGCGTGCCGCATCCTTGGCGCGGAACTCGAAGGCCACGCCGCGCAGCACCAGGCCCACCAGCATCAGCGCCACCGGCAGGTACAGCGCGCCCAGCACCATGCCGTGGGCCTTGGGGAAGGCGATCAGCAGCACGCCCACGCCCAGCACCAGCCAGGTCTCGTTGGCATCCCAGAACGGGCCGATGCTGGCCACCATCATGTCCTGCTCGGCGGGCGCGGCGTGGTGCATCAGCATGCCCACGCCCAGGTCGTAGCCGTCCAGCACCACATAGGCCAGCATGGCCACGCCCATCAGCACCAGGAAGACCACCGGCAGGGTGTGCGTCCAGTCGATCATCACCGCAGCCTCCTCAGGCAAACGCCCGGCTGGGCAGCGACCGGCCGGCGGGCAACAGGCTGGCCTCGGGCTTCTCGGCCAGGTGGCGCACCACCGCCACATAGGCCACCAGCAGGCCCAGGTACAGGGTGCAGTACAGCGCCAGCGTCAGTGCGATGTGCGGTGCCGGCACGGCGCTGGCGACATCGGCGGTGCGCAGCAGGCCGTGCACGATGAAGGGCTGGCGGCCGATCTCCGTCACGTACCAGCCGGCCAGCGTGGCCACCCAGCCGGAGAAGGCCATGCCGGCGATCGGCCACAGCAGCCAGCGGGGCAGCGCGTCGGCGGCCCAGCGGCGGCGCCACAGCAGGCCCAGGCCGACAAAGGCCACCACGCCCATGAGCACGCCGGTGCCTACCATCACCCGGAAGCCGTAGAACACCGGCTTGACCGGCGGGTGCGCGCCCTGGAATTCATCCAGCCCGCGAAGGGTGCCGTTCAGGTCGTGCGTCAGGATCAGGCTGGCCAGCTTGGGGATGCCGATTTCCAGATGGTTGCTGCGCGTGGCTTCATCCGGCACGGCGAACAGCAGCAGCGGCGCGCCCGCTTCGGTCTGCCACACGCCTTCCATCGCCGCCACCTTGGCGGGCTGGTGTTCCAGCGTGTTCAGGCCGTGCAGGTCGCCCACCAGCACCTGCAGCGGCACCAGCAGCGCGCCCATGGTCAGGCCGGTGCGCAGCACCTTGGCCGTGCTGCGGTTGGTGGTGCCGCGCAGCAGCTGCCAGGCGGCCACGCCAGCCAGCAGGAAGGCCACGGTCAACGCCGAGGCCAGCAGCACATGCGCCAGCCGGTACGGGAAGCTGGGGTTGAAGATCACCTGCATCCACGAGGTGACGTGGAACACGCCGTCTTCCAGCCGAAAGCCGGCCGGCGTCTGCATCCAGCTGTTGAGCGCCAGGATCCAGAACGCGCTCATCGTGGTGCCGAAGGCGACCAGGAAGGTGGCCAGCAGGTGCATGCGCTCGCTGACCCGGCCGTGGCCGAACAGCATCACGCCCAAGAAGGTGGCTTCCAGGAAGAAGGCGGTCAGGACCTCGTAGCCCAGCAGCGGCCCGGCGATGTTGCCCACCCGCTCCATGAAGCCCGGCCAGTTGGTGCCGAACTGGAAGCTCATCACCAGGCCGCTGACCACGCCCAGTGCAAAGCTTAGCGCGAAGATCTTGGTCCAGAAGCGGTAGGCCAGCAGCCAGGCCGTCTGGTGGGTGCGCAGCCAGCGCCAGCGGAAGAACAGCAGCACCCAGCCCAGCGCGATGGTGATGGTGGGAAACAGGATGTGGAAGGAGATGTTGGCGGCGAACTGCAGCCGCGCCAGCACGAGGGCGTCCATGTCGGATCCGGGTTGAATGAAAGGGAACAGGGCAGGGTGGAGCGTGGGCCCGTCAGGGTTTGCCGCCGGCCACCACCTTCACCTTGCCGGTGAACTCCAGCAGCCGCTGCACCTTGCTGCCCATCTTCATCAGCTGCTGCAGCGTGGCCGCGTCCATGCGCTGCACGTCGTCGAACCAGGTCATCAGCATCTCGATCAGGTCGTGCATGCCGCGCATGCGCTCCTGGGCGATGCGATCGTCGTCGCTGGCGGGTGTCTCCAGCAGCGCATTGCGCAGCATTGACAGCGTGGGCTCGATCTCGCGGCGGCGGCGCTCCTCGGCCAGGGTGCGGAAGATCTCCCAGGCGTCGGTGGGCGCCTCGAAGTATTCGCGCCGATCACCGGGCAGGTGCTTGAGCTTCACCAGCCGCCAGGCCTGCAGTTCCTTCAGCCCCATGCTGACGTTGCCGCGGCTGAACTCCAGGTGGGCGGCGATGTCGTCGGCATTCAGCAGCACCGGCGAGACGAAGATCAGCGCGTAGATTTGGCCGACCGTGCGGTTGATGCCCCAACGGCTGCCCATCTCGCCGAAATGGCCGATGAAGCTGCGCATCAGGGGAGACAGGGTGTTCATCACAAGCTCTCAGGGTTTGTCCTGGGTCATATTCTGCTCTGATTTCAGAAAAAACTGAAAGTTCAGAACGTCAAAGTCCGCACGTCCAGGGTGGCAGCAGCGGCCGTTGGCCGTGCGCTACATTGCCCGCCATGTCGATTCCCGTCCCCCATCCCGCGCTGCCTTTGGGTGGCCGCCACATCGTGCTGGGCCTGTCCGGCGGCATCGCCTGCTACAAGAGCGCCGAGCTGGTGCGGGCCCTCACCCAGGCCGGCGCCAGCGTGCAGGTGGTGATGACCGAGGCCGCCTGCCAGTTCATCACCCCGGTGACGATGCAGGCCCTGTCGGGCCAGCCGGTGGTGCTGAGCCAGTGGGATGCGCGTGAGCCGAACAACATGGCGCACATCAACCTCAGCCGCGAGGCCGACGCCATCCTGGTGGCGCCTGCGTCGGCCGATTTCATCGCCCAACTGGTGCAGGGCCGGGCCAACGACCTGCTGGCCCTGCTGTGCCTGGCGCGGCCCATCGCCAGCTGCCCGCTGCTTCTGGCCCCGGCGATGAACC
Organism: Pseudaquabacterium pictum; assembly: GCF_005403045.1. Lineage (GTDB taxonomy): Bacteria > Pseudomonadota > Gammaproteobacteria > Burkholderiales > Burkholderiaceae_C > Pseudaquabacterium > Pseudaquabacterium pictum. The sequence continues at coordinate 767,010 of NZ_BJCL01000001.1, read as the reverse complement.
GCGAAATGTGGGACCACCCCGCCACCCGCCGCAACTGCGCCCAGGTGGTGGCCGATGGCGCCACGCTGCTGGGCCCCGGCAGCGGCAGCCAGGCCTGCGGCGAGACCGGTGACGGCCGCATGCTGGAAGCCGCCGAGCTGTGCGAGGACCTGATCGCCTTCTTCCAGCCCAAGCTGCTGGCCGGCCGCCGGGTGCTGATCACCGCCGGCCCCACCTTCGAGGCCATCGACCCGGTGCGCGGCATCACCAACCTGAGCAGCGGCAAGATGGGCTTTGCCATCGCCCGCGCCGCCCGCGAGGCTGGCGCCGAGGTGACCCTGGTCGCCGGCCCGGTGCACCTGCCCACGCCGCGCGGCGTGCGCCGCATCGACGTGCAGAGTGCGCAGCAGATGCACGATGCGGTGCTGCCCCTGGCGGCGCAGCACGGCGTGTTCATCGCCACCGCCGCGGTGGCTGACTGGCGGCCCGCCGCAGCGGCCGGCGAGAAGATCAAGAAGGATGGCTCGGGCCAGGTGCCGGCCATCGGCTTCACCGAGAACCCCGACATCCTGGCGGCGGTGGCGCGCCTGCCCGGTGGCCCCTACTGCGTGGGCTTCGCGGCCGAGAGCCACGACCTGGCCCGCCACGCCCGCGAGAAGCGGCTGCGCAAGGGCGTGCCGCTGATCGTCGGCAATGTCGGCCCCGCCACCTTTGGCAAGGACGACAACACGCTGCTGCTGGTCGATGCCGACGGCGAGCGCGCCCTGCCCACCGCCGACAAGCTGACGCTGGCCCGCGCCCTGGTGGCCGACATCGCCCAGCGCCTGGGAACTGCCGCATGACCACCGCCACCATCGACCTGAAGATCCTCGACCCCCGCATGGCCGGCCAGCTGCCGGCCTATGCCACGCCCGGCAGCGCCGGTCTGGACCTGCGCGCCTGCCTGGACGCGCCGCTGGTCATCGAGCCCGGGCAGACGGTGCTGATCCCCACCGGCCTGGCGGTGCACATCGCCGACCCCGGCCTGGCCGCGATGATCCTGCCGCGCTCGGGCCTGGGCCACAAGCACGGCATCGTGCTGGGCAACCTGGTCGGCCTGATCGACAGCGATTACCAGGGCGCGCTGATGGTCAGCTGCTGGAACCGCGGCAGCATGGCCTTCACCGTGCAGCCGCTGGAGCGCATCGCGCAGATGGTCATCGTGCCGGTGGTGCAGGCCGCCTTCCGCGTGGTCGACGACTTCGGTGCGTCGCAGCGTGGCGGCGGCGGCTTCGGCTCGACCGGCCGCGGCTGAGCGCCGACGCGCGTCAGAGCCTGGCGGCGTGTACCGCCGCCAGTCCTTCGCCAGCCTGCGAACGCCTTCCGGCATTCGCAGCGCGGGCTCAGTGCAGGTGCTGCGAGCCCGGCACCGGTGACAGGATGCTGACCGCGCCTTCGTCCACCGACTGGGCGGCGATCTCGTCCTCGGTGGCCTCGCGCACGGCCTGCACCTGCACCGCCAGGCGCAGCGCCATGCCGGCCAGCGGGTGGTTGCCGTCCAGCACCACGTGCTCCGGGTAGACCTCGGTGATGGTGTAGATCAGCGACGGCGGCATGTCCTTGGTCACGGCGCCTTCGGGCAGGCCGTCGAACTGCATGCCTTCCTCGATGTGCTCGGGGAAGATGCCGCGCGCCTCGAAGCAGACCAGCGCCGGGTCGTAGTCACCGAAGCCATGCTCTGGCTCCAGGTGCAGGTCGCAGGTGAAACCGGCTTCCTGGCCGGCGATGGCTTCTTCCAGCTTGGCCAGCAGGTCGTCGCCGCCGTAGAAAAACTCCACCGGGTCGGTCAGTTCGTCCAGCGTGGCGCCTTGGGCATCGGCCAGCGTCCAGGTCAGGCTGACGACGCAGGGTGAGGTGATCAACATCAGGGAATGATCGCACAGGGCCGCCGCGCCCATGCCGGGCGGGGCAGGGCGCCAGCGACAATCCGGCCCCATGGATGTCACCCTGCCCACCCCCTTGCTCGACGGCCTGTCGCCGGCCCAGTTCATGCGCCGCCATTGGCAGAAGAAGCCGCTGCTGGTGCGCCAGGCCTGGCCTGGCGTGCAGAGCCCCATCGGCCGCAGCGCACTGTTCGACCTGGCCGGCGCCGAAGGCGTGGAGGCGCGCCTGCTCACCGCCTTCGACGGCAACTGGACGCTGCGCCACGGCCCGTTCAGCCGCCGCGCGCTGCCGCCGGTGAAGAAAACGCACTGGACGCTGCTGGTGCAGGGGCTCGATCTCCACTGGCAGCCAGCCCACACGATGCTGCAGGCCTTCCGCTTCCTGCCCGAGGCCTGCCTGGACGATCTGATGATCTCCTACGCCACCGATGGCGGCGGCGTTGGCCCGCACCTGGACAGCTACGACGTCTTCCTGCTGCAGGTGCACGGCAGCCGGCGCTGGCGCATCGGGCCGGTGCCCGACCGCACGCTGGTGCCCGACCTGCCAGTGCGCATCCTGGCCAACTTCCAGCCCACCGAAGAATTTCTGCTGGAACCCGGCGACATGCTCTACCTGCCGCCGCTGTGGGGCCATGACGGCGTCGCCGAGGGCGAGTGCATGACCTGCTCGATCGGCTTCCGTGCCGCCACCGAAACCGCGCTGGCGCAGGAGCTGCTGCACCAGCTGGCCGACGAGCTGGAGCCGCCGTCGGCCGATGCCAGCGGGCGTGCCGCCGAGCGCATCTACCGCGATCCACGCCAGCCCGCCACCGCCACGCCGGGCCGGCTGCCTGACAGCCTGCGCCAGTTCGCCCAGGCCGCGCTGCAGAAGGCGCTGCGTGACCCGCAGGCACTCGACCGCGTGCTCGGCGGCCTGATGACCGAGCCCAAGCCCCAGGTCTGGTTCGACCCCGGCGCACCACTGCCACCCAGCAGCGGCGCGGTGCTGGACCGCCGCAGCCGCATGGCCTACGACGACACCCATGTCTTCATCAACGGCGAGGCCTTCCGCGCCGGTGGGCGTGATGCCCGCCTGATGCGCCAGCTGGCCGATGCGCGCCAGCTGTCCGCTGCCGAGGTCGACCGGCTCAGCGCCGATGCCCGCGCCCTGCTCGACGACTGGGCCGACGCCGGCTGGGTGCAGCCCGCGCCCTGAGGCCGCAGCAGATGCAGAACGCACCTGCCCCGGCACCGTGGCCAGCGGGCGGCCTGCACCAGGGCCGCCAGGTCTGCACCGACCTGCTGCGCCAGGCCCTGCTGGCGCTGTCGCCCACCGCGGGGGATGGTGCCTGGCCGCTGGCCGGCACCCGTCAGCTGTGGCTGGCCGACACCGACTTCGCCGACTGGCCGCTCGATGAGCCGGCCGTCCAGACAGCACTTGGTGCCTGGTTGCGCCAGGGCGGCCGCCAGCTGTGCATGGCTGGCGAACAGTTCGACATGGCGGCGCGCCTGCATCCGCGCTTCGCCCGCTGGCGCCGCGACTGGACACACGCCATCGCCACCTGGGCGCCGGTCGAAGGCCGCCTGCCACAGGCATTGCATGGCCTGCTGGCCGCACCGCTGTGGCTGCAGTGGCAGGACGCACCGGACTGGCGCATCCGCTGCTTCACCGATGCGGTGCATGCACGCGCCATCCAGGCCCAGATTGCAGACTTTTTACAACGCTGCGAGCCCGCTTGGCCGGCCACCACGTTGGGTTTATAGGTGGCTTCCCTATGTTTGCTATAATTTTTGGCTAGCTTCAGATGTGCTCGAGCTTTCTGAATCTGGTTTCTGAACACTCGGCTCCGCTGAATGCCTCGGATCCTGTTTCTCCCGCAAATGTTGATCAACACTTCTCACTGAGGACACCAATGAACAAGTCGCTCCTGCTGGCCACCCTGATCGCCGCCGCCGCCCTGACCGCCTGCGGCAAGAAGGAAGAAGCCGCTCCCGCCGCCGCCCCGGCCGCTGCCCCCGTGGCTGAGGCCGCTTCGGCTGTCGCCGCTGCCGCTTCTGGCGTGGCTGACGCTGCCGCCTCGGCTGCCACCGCTGTCGACGCTGCCGCTTCGGCTGCCGCCGGCGCCGCTGCCGCTGCCGCCAGCAAGTAATCGGTCTTCAGCCGATGCGAAAAAGCCGCCCTCGGGCGGCTTTTTTCATGGCCGGACCCGGGCTGACGGCGCTCAGTTCACGACGTCGACCGAAAACAGCGCCGCGCCATAGCGGTCGCAGCCGGCGGTGTTGCAGCGTGCCTTGCCCGCCATCACCGATCCGGGCCCGGCATGGCCATTGGCCAGGGCGCTGCCGGCCGCGCCGGTGGGCAGGCTCAGGAACCAGGCCACCTGCTGCTTGCTGAGGTGAGAGAAGTCGCGCGGGTGCTCCGACACGATCACCGCAAAGTGCTCCGGCCCGGCCGGCTCGGAGGTGTCCAGCGGCCAGCTGGATTGCGGCAACGCCAGTGTCTGGCCGGCGCGGATGCGGTTGTCGCTGGCCATCGCGTTGGGATAGAGCAGCAGCAGCGAGCCATCGGGCCCGCCCACCAGCACGTAGACATGGCCGTCACGCGATGACGTCACCTTGAAGCCAAGGCGGTCCTTGCCGATGCGCAGTTTGGGCGCGTTGGCGCGGGCTTGCACATCGAAGTCGGCGCTGCGGGCCTGCAGCAGGCGGTCGAACTCACCCTGGATCGACAGGTTGACCGGCTGCGCGGTGGTCGCGGGGACGGCTGCTGGCGCTGGCGCAGGGGCTGCGGCCCCCACAGCCGCTGGTGCAGCTGTCGCCGCCGGCTGCTGGCGCTGCCCAGCCCAGAAGGCCAGCCCGGCCAGCAGCAGCACGGCGGCACCCACACCGCCCAGCAGCACCGGGCGCGGCAGGCCGCCGGTGCGCGGCATCGGCAGCGGCGCCAGTGGCGCGGCGGCACCGGCAGCGGGGCGGGCGGCAGGTCCCGGCGCGGGTGCCGGGCGGGCCGGCATCGGCGCCGCCCCGGCTGGCAGGTCGTCGATCCCCAGGGCCTGGCGGAATTCCTGCACCGATTGCGGCCGGCCGTCGGGCCGCACGCTCAGGCCGGCGTCGATGGCCTGCAGGAAACGCGGGGAGTAGCGCCCGGCGGCCGCCTCCACCAGTGGCACGCAGCTGTCCGACACGGTGCGGGCCACCGACACCGGTGGCTTGCTGCCCATCACCGCGGCATAGATGACGGCGCACAGCGCGTAGATGTCGGTCCACGGCCCCTGCTTCAGCGACGGCACCTCGGCGTACTGCTCCACCGGCGCGTAGCCGGGCTTCAGGATCGCGGTCAGCGCCTGCGTGGCATCGCCGATCACCTGGCGGGCGGCGCCGAAGTCCAGCAGCAGCGGCCGGCCGCTGTCGGCAAGCAGCAGCACGTTGTCGGGCGCGATGTCGCGGTGCAGGCAGTGCTCGGCATGGATCACCGCCAGCGCCTCGGTCAGCGAGGCCAGCAGCGCGGTCAGCCAGCGCTCGTCGGGCGGGCTGCCCATCTGGCGCAGCGTGTCCTTCAGCGTGGCGCCCTCGTAGAACGGCATCACCATGTAGGCCGTGCCGTTGGCGCGCCAGAAACGGTAGACCTTCAGCAGCGACGGGTGGTCGAACTGGGCCAGCAGCCGGGCCTCGTTGATGAAGCTGTCCAGGCCGGCATCGAACACCGGCTGGTGCTTGTCGGCAGTGACCACCACATCCAGCGGGCCCGAGCGCATCGCCAGCGTCGACGGCATGTACTCCTTGATCGCCACCCGGCGCTGCAGCGAATGGTCGTGCGCCAGGTAGACGATGCCGAAGCCGCCTTCGCCCAGCACCCGCAGCAGTTCGAACTCGGCCAGGTGGGCGCCGGTGGGCAGGGCGTTGCCGCGTCCGGGCGCCGGCCGCGGCAGCACCTGCGTGGCTTCCCAGGCCGCGCCGGCAGGCGGCTGGGCAGGGGTCGGCGGCGATGGCTCGGGCGTTGGGCTGCTCATGGCGGCGGGATGCGACGGGTGGACACATTGTGATGCACCGGGCGGCAACGCCATCCCCAGGGAAGCCGATCCGTGCGCCGGCGGCGCCGCGGCTGCGGCGGTGGCGCCACAGCGCGGGGCCTGCTGCACGTCGCCGCGGCACAAACCGACAGGAATCGCACGGACTGGCCGGCCTCCGGGTGCCTGCACCAACGCATGCCAGCGACGGCCCAGGCATACACTTTCAAGCTCTGTCACCTCTGCAGGGCGGCCACCGGTCGGCTGCCACCTTCAACCATGCTGAAGACATTGCGCCGGTTGCTTTCCGGGGCGTCCGGGCAGGCGGATCCCACCGTGCTGCGGCAATGGGCGGAAGAGCGCGGCCACAGCTGGAGGCGGGTGCGCGACGCCGAGGGCTGCGTCATCGATGGCCGGATGGGCCAGCAGGACTGGCGCATCGAATGGGGCGCACCCCAGCGCGACTACATCAGCGGCATGGAGCTGCGCCTGATGGCCGAGCTCGATCTGCCGAAGGAACTGATCGCCATGGTGCTGAATCGCCAGCTGATGGAGGCGATGGAGAAGGCGGTCTACGAGCGCTATGTCGATGACGTGCAGACCCGCATCGAGACCGACACGCCGGCCGAGATGCGCTGGCTGGTGATGTTCCCGAAGACCGTGGCCGCCGACCTCGGCCGGCTGAAGGACCGCTACGGTGCGGTGAGCAGCATCGAGCCCTGGATGCAGCAGTGGTTGCAGAGCCCGCTCAACGATGCCCTGGTCGCCACGCTGGACATGGTCGATCCGGCCGACGCCGTGGTGCTGACCATCGGCCGGAGCCGCCTGACCTTGCGCACCAGCCTGCCCCAGCCGGATGCCAAGCGCCTGGCGCAGTGGTTTTCGGTGTTCGAGCATGCGCTGCGCGAGGCCAAGCGCCTCGGCACCGAATGGCGGGATGTGGCCGGCGCCGGGCTGACCACCCAGCCCAGCGCCTGGGCGCAGAGCGAGCTGCCCACCACCCGCCTGCCCGACATCCGGCTCTGAGCCAGGCCGCTCAGGCCCGGCTGGCGAAGGCCCAGCCCAGCTCGGCCAAGGGCCGGGTGGCGGCGCCGGTGGCGCGCGCCTGGGCGCTGGCGGCGGTGCCATCAACCACCCGCTTGGCGATGCCCTGGGTGATGGCTGCCAGACGGAACAGGTTGTAGGCCAGGTAGAAGTTCCAGTCGGCCAGCAGGGCATCGGGCGCGCCGCGGCCGGTGCGCACGCAGTAGCGCTGCACATAGTCACGCTCGGCCGGGATGCCCAGCGCCGGCAGGTCCAGCCCGGCGATGCCGCGGAACACGCCCGGCGGGATGTGCCAGCTCATGCAGTGGTAGCTGAAGTCGGCCAGCGGGTGGCCGATGGTGCTCAGCTCCCAGTCCAGCACCGCAATCACCCGCGGCTCGTGCGGGTGGAAGATCAGGTTGTCCAGGCGGTAGTCGCCATGCACGATGGCCACTTGCGTGTCGTCCAGCGCACTGGCGGGCAGGTGCGCCGGCAGCCAGTCGATCAGCTGGTCCATCTCGGCGATGGGCTCGGTGACCGAGGCCTGGTACTGCTGGCTCCAGCGCTTGATCTGGCGGCCGAAATAGTTGCCCGGCCGGCCGAAGTCCGACAGGCCCACGGCCTTGACCTCGACGTTGTGCAGCGCGGCCAGCACCCGGTTCATCTCGTCATAGACGGCGGACCGCTCGGCCGGCTGCAGGCCAGGCAGCGATTGCTCCCAGAACACCCGGCCCTCGACGAAGTCCATCACGTAGAAGGCGCGGCCGATGACCGACTCGTCCTCGCACAGCACATGCATGCGGGCCACCGGCACGCCGCTGAGGGCCAGCGCGTCCATCACGCGGAACTCCCGCTCGATGGCATGGGCCGACGGCAGCAGCTTGGCCAGCGGGCCGGGCTTGGCCCGCATCACGTACTGCCGGCCGGGCGTGACCAGCTTGAAGGTGGGGTTGGACTGGCCGCCCTTGAACTGCTCGACCGTCAGCGGGCCGGCAAAGCCGGGCAGGCGGTCAGTGAGCCAGCGCTCCAGGGCAGGAATGTCGAAGGCATGCTGCTGCGACACCGCGCCGCTGCCGGTGAATTGGTCCATCAGATGTCCTTGCTCAGCCTTCGGCGATGTCGAGCAGCTTGTCGCGTGACAGCACCACCAGCCGGGTGGGCTCGACGCGCACGGCGCCTTCCCGTTCGAAGCCCTTGAGCTCCTGGTTGACGCGCTGGCGCGAGGCGCCCAGCAGCTGGGCCAGGTCTTCCTGCGCCAGTTGCAGGCCGATGCGGATTTCCTCGCCCTGCTCGATGCCGTAACTCTTGGCCAGCATGATGATCTGCTTGGCCAGGCGCGCCGACAGCGGCTTGGTGTTGAGGTCCTCGAACTGGTTGAACATCAGCCGCAGGCGGCGGCAGTTCAGCCGCAGCAGCGCGTCGTACAGCTCGGAGTGCTGCGACAGCAGTTCCTTGAAATCGGCCTTGCGCACGCACAGCAGCGTGGTCTCGCCGTGGGCGTCGGCATCGTGGGTGCGCGGCAGGCCGTCGAACAGCGCGATGTCGCCGAACCAGACGCCCGGCTCGCAGTAGGTCAGCGTGACCTGCTTGCCCGACAGCGACACCAGCGACACCCGCACCGCGCCGCGGGCCACACCGCACCATTCTTCGGCCGGCGTGCCCCGCGAGGCCAGCGGTCCGCCGTCGCTCAGCCGCCGCACATACGCCCGGGACAGGATGGCGTGTCGCAGCGGCTGCGAGAGCTTGGAGAACCATGCACCGGACTCGATGTTTTGACGCTCTTCGATGGTAAGAACCGGGGTATTCATGTCTTGTCCCAGGTGCGACAACCGCACCAGCATGCACGGCCTATTGTCGTCCAGCTTGGCAGTGGGTGGTGCGCGGATGCGCCCGGGTGGCGGCACTGCCCCACGCCCGCGCTGGCGACGAGAAATCTGGCGGGTTTCGGCAGGTCGGTGCACGGGGCCTGCGTGCTAGAGTCAATTCCGACTTTCCACACCCACGGCCACCGCTTGGCAGCTGCTCCCATCCGCACCGCCCCTGGCCTGCGCCACCCCATCGCCGCCGCGGCAGCGACCTTGGTGCTGTGCGTGGTGCTGGCCGCGCCGGGGCGGGCCCAGGTGGTGCCGGAGCCGGTGCAGCAGCCGGCCACAGGCCCGGCCACCGCCGACGACATGCGTTCACTGGACCAGCAGGTGCAGACCGTGCTGGCCGAGGCCCGGCGCCAGCAGGAGCAGATCGCCCAGCAACGTGAACGCTTGAGCCGCGCCGAGGCTGCCAACCTGTGGCTGCCCTGGCTGGGGATGGCGGTGCTGGGCCTGGGTGGCCTGTCAGGCTGGCTGGGCTGGCGGCTGTGGCGGCTGCAGCGCCAGCAGGTGCAGCCGCCCGCGGCGCCTGCGGCGGCAGCGCCGGTCGACGACCCGGCCGCATTGAACATGGCGGCCCTGGTGGCCGCGGCCATGCCGGACAGCTTTTCGTCGCGCGGCACGGAACGGCCGCTGCTGTCGACCCCGGCGGCCGGCATCGCGCCGCCGGACATGACGGTGGCACAGGCCCGCCGGGTGCCGCTGCAGCGCGACAGCAGCGGCGCCAGCCTGGCCGGCAGCAGCGAGTTCTCGCTGGGCACCGGCGTGCCGCCGCGGCCGGTGACCGTCGAAGAGTTGCTGGACCTCGACCAGCAGGTGGATTTCTTCCTGGCGCTGGGCCAGGCCCAGTCGGCGATCGACCTGCTGCTGGGCCATGTGCGCGGCAGCGGCGGCGCCAGCGCGCTGCCTTACTTCAGGTTGCTGGAGATCTACCGCCAGCAGGGCGACGAGGAGGCCTACGAGCGCACCCGCGAGCGCTTCAACCAGCGCTTCAATGCCTACGCGCCCGACTGGTCGGGCGACCTGGCCGGCGGCCGCCTGCTGGAAGACTATCCCGATGTGCTGCGGCGGCTGCAGCGCGCCTGGCCGCAGCCCATCCGCGCGGTGGCCGAGATGGAAGGGCTGCTGCTGCGCCGGGCCGACCTGGAGCCCTTCGACCTGCCGGCCTACCGTGATCTGCTGATGCTGCACGCGCTGGTGCGCGACATGCCGGCGACGCCGGCCGTGCCGGAAGCGCGTGCGCTGCCCACGGTGCCGGCTGCCGCGCCACCTCGCCGGGCGGCACCGCCGATCACCACACCGGCGGTGCTGAACCTGGGCGACGCCGTGTCACCCCCCGACGGCGAGAGCGTGGACCTGCTGCTGCCGCTGGACGACGACCCGCTGGACATCACCGCGCCGCGGCCACACCTGGCCGAACAGGCGAATGCGCAGGCGATGTTGGCCGACTGGGTGTTCACCCGCGCGGCGCAGGCCCGGCGCGGCCATGCCGAGAGCCCGCGGGCGCAGCCGGCGGCACCCGTGCGGCGCGGCATCACGCTGGATCTGGACCTGAGCGAGCATGCACCCGCGCCGCGGGAGTTCACCCGACCCGCCGCCTTCACCGACATCGACATGCGCCGCGACAAGCGCCTGTCCGACCTGGGCGGGCTGGACGAGATCGACAGCGATCCGACGCCGCTACCGTCGCGCCGCTGAAGTCGGCCGCTGCTACAGCTTGGCCAGGCGGGCCAGCGCGGCCTGCAGCGTCTCGTCCTTCTTGGCGTAGCAGAAGCGGGCCAGGCCCTGGTTGCGGCCGTCGTCGTAGAAGGCCGACAGCGGGATCGCGGCGACGCCGATCTCGGTGGTCAGCCACTGGCAGAACTCGCCCTCCGGCAGGCTGCTGATGGCGCTGTAGTCGACCACCTGGAAGTAGCTGCCCTCGCTGGGCAGCAGGCGGAAGCGGGTGCTGGCCAGGCCGGCGCGGAAGAGATCGCGCTTGCGCTGGTAGAACGCCGGCAGCTCCAGGTAGGGCGCCGGGTTGGCCAGGTAGCGGGCCAGGCCGTGCTGCATCGGCGTGTTGACGGTGAACACGTTGAACTGGTGCACCTTGCGGAACTCGGCCGTCAGTGGCGCCGGTGCGGCCACGGTGCCGATCTTCCAGCCGGTGACATGGAAGGTCTTGCCGAAGCTGCTGACGACGAAGGCCCGGGCCGCCAGCTCGGGGTGGGCGCTGGCGCTGGCATGCGGCTCGCCGTCGTAGACCATGTGCTCGTAGACCTCGTCGCTGATCAGCAGCGCGTCGGTGGGGCGCAGGATCTCGGCCAGGCGGTCGAAGTCGGCCTGGCGCCAGATGGTGGCGCTGGGGTTGTGCGGGGAGTTGACCAGGATGGCCCGGGTGCGCGGCGTGATGGCCGCGGCGATGGCATCGAAATCGGGCCGGAACGTGCCGGCCTGCAGCGCCACCCGCACCACGGTGCCGCCGGCCAGCTCGATGTTGGGCACGTAGCTGTCGTAGTTGGGCTCCAGCACGATGACCTCGTCGCCGGGGCCGACGACGGCGAGGATGCAGGTGATGATGGCCTGCGTGGCGCCAGCGGTGACGGTGATCTCCGTGTTGGCGTCGTAGTGGCGGCCGTACAGCGCTTCGATCTTGCGCGACACCGCCTCGCGCAGCGCCGGCACGCCGGCCATCGGCGGGTATTGGTTCAGGCCCTCGCGCATCGCCTGGCCCACCGCATCGACCAGGGCCGGATCGCCCTCGAAATCGGGGAAGCCCTGGCCCAGGTTGACGGCGCCGCGTTCGGCGGCCAGTGCCGACATCACCGTGAAGATGGTGGTGCCCACCTTGGGCAGACGGCTGGGCGGCAGGGGCGTGCGGTGGCTGGCCGGGGCGGCGGTTGTCGTGGCGGTGGTCATGGCGCGGTCAGAGCTCGTAGGACGTGGGGGTGCTGCCAGGCCGCTCGGCCATGGCTTTCTCGATCAAGGGGCGGTTCAGGCGTTCGCTCAGCAGTTCGGCGAAGGCGTAGACGAAGTGGCGCAGGTAGGCGCCGCGCTTGAAGGCCACGCGCGAGGTGTTGGGGCCGAACAGATGGCCCACCGGGCGCCAGGCCAGGTCGCCGCCTGGCGGGTCGTCGCGCACCGCCATTTCGGCCACCAGCCCCACGCCCAGGCCGAAGCGCACATAGGTCTTGATGACGTCGGCGTCGATGGCCTCCATCGCGATGTTGGGCTTGAGCCGGGCGCGGGCGAAGGCCTCGTCGATGCGGCTGCGGCCGCTGAAGGTGGGGTGGTAGGTGACCAGCGGCTCGGCCGCCAGCTGTTCCAGCGTGGGCCGCTCCACATCGGCCAGCGGATGCTTGGCCGGCACCACCAGCACGTGCTGCCATTCATAGCAGGGCAGGGTGACCAGGCCGTCGACATCGGCCAGCGCTTCGGTGGCCAGGCCGATCTCGGCCACGTCGTCGGCCAGCATGCGGGCCACGTCGCCAGGCGTGCCCTGGTGCATCTGCACCTGCACCTTGGGGAACATGCGCCGCAGCCGCGCCACCGGCTCGGGCAGCACGTAGCGGGCCTGGCTGTGGGTGGTGGCGATGGACAGGGTGCCGGCGTCCTGCTTGCTGAACTCGTCGCCGATGCGCTTGAGGTTGGCCACCTCGCGCATGATGATCTCCACGCTCTGCAGCACCAGGCGCCCCGGCTCGGTGACACGGCGGATGCGCTTGCCGTGGCGGGCGAAGATGTCGACGCCCAGTTCCTCTTCCAGCTCCAGGATGGCCTTGCTGATGCCCGGCTGCGAGGTGTGCAGGGCCTTGGCGGTCTCGGTCAGGTTGAGGTTGCGCCGCACGGCCTCCTGCACGAAGCGGAACTGGTGCAGGTTCATGTCAGTCCCGCCCGGCCGTTCCGAAGGGACTGACCGCCACCTTGGGGGGCAGCGAACGCAGTGAGCGTGGGGGCATCATCGCCAGGCGATCTCCGGCCGGGTGCTGTCCAGCGCCACCGTGGCCATGGCATCGACCAGCGCCGCGGCTTCGCCGACGGCAGGCCGCAGCGTGAAGCGCACGCCGGGGTGCACCTCCTGCAGCCTGGCCAGCAGCACCGGCAGATCCTTGCGCACATGGCCGCCGGCGCCCAGGAACAGCGGCACCACATCCACCGCGGTGCAACCGGCAGCCACCAAGGTGTTGCCGCCGGCCACCAGGTCGGGCGCCATGAATTCCAGGAAGGCCAGCGCCACGCGGTCATCGCCGCGCTGCGCGCGGCAGCGCGCGGCCACCGCCTCGAAGGGGCGGGCCCATTGCGGATCGCGGGCGCCGTGGGCGAACAGCAGCAGGCCGGTGGAGGTGGTGTGGTCGGTCATCGGGGGAGTCAACGGAAGCGGACGAGCCAGGCGAAAGCGCCCATGGAGATCAAGAGGTACAGGCCGCTGGGGGCGGCGGCGGCCATCCAGGGCGTCCACTGCCGCAGCAGGCCCAGGTGGCCGCTGGCATTGTTCAGCAGCACGAAGCTGATGCCCAGCATGATGCCGCCGAAGACCTTGTAGCTGACACCGCCGGCGCGCGCATGCAGGTAGGCGAACGGCAGGGCCAGCGCCACCATCACCACGCAGGCCAGCGGGTACAGCGCCTTTTTCCAGAACTGGATCTGGTGGCTCTGCACCGCCTGGTCCTGGTCGGCCAGGTGGCTGGTGTAGCGCCACAGGTCGATGGTCGACATGTTCTTGGCCGGCAGAAGGGCGGCCGCCACCACGGTGGCGTCCAGCGTGCTGGGCCAGTCGAGGCTGTCCTGCGTCTGCAGGCGCAGCGGCTGGGCATCGCGGGCAGCCTCGGGCGTGGGCCAGTCGGTGCGCTGCACCTCGCGCAGCCGCCAGTGGCCGTTGGCCAGCACCTGGCCACTGGCGGCCTCGATGCGGCTGCGCAGCCGGCCGTCGGTGTCGAACTCGAAGATGCGCACGCCCAGCAGCGCGCCGCCCACGCCGGCCGCCCGCACGTTGACCGAGATGCTGCGCTCGCTGGTGTCGGCCGTCGCCGGGCCGGTGCCGGGGCGGCGCTCCTTCAGCCAGGCGCCGTTGCTGCCCAGGCTCACGCCGCCGCGCAGCCCGGCTTTCAGCGCCAGCGCCTCGCGCTCGGTGAAGGGCGCCACGTAGTCGCCGACGACGAAGGTGACGGCTGCAAACACCAGGCCGGGCAGGGCCAGCAGCCGCAGCGCCCGCCACGGCCCGAGGCCGCCGGTGCGCAGGATGGTGAACTCCGACGACTGCGCCAGCCGCGCCATCGCATAGATGGTGCCGATCAGCACCGCGATCGGGAACAGCTCGTAGAAATGGCCCGGCTGTTCCAGCAGGCCGCGCAGCACTGCCTGGCCCAGGGTGTAGCCGTTGCGGCCCACGTTCTCCAGTTCGTCGACGAAGTCGATGAAGAAGAACAGGCTGAGGAAGGCCAGGGCCACGAAGACCACCGACCAGACGATGTCGCGGTAGAGCAGCCGGCGCACGGTCCTCATGCCGCGGCCCTCCGCGGCAGCAGGCGCAGCACGGCGGCATGGTCGCGCCACCAGATCAGCGCCAGACCCAGCACGAACATGCCGCCGTGCAGCACCAGCAAGGCCGTGCCCATGCCGAATTTGCCGCTGGCGATCCAGGCCTGGGACAGGTTGATCAGGTTGAAGTAGACGATGAAGCTCAGCAGCGCCAGCAGCAGGTTCCAGTTGGTGGCGCGGCGCGGCGGGGTGGCGGCCAGGCCCACGCCCAGCAGCAGCAGGTTGGCCGCGGCCAGCAGCAGGCCGAAGCGCCAGGCCAGCTCGGCCTGGTGGCGCAGCGTGGGCTCGCGGATCAGTGCCAGCGTGGGCAGGGCCTTGGGCGCGGCGGCCTCGGCCTGGCGCGCCGCGGATTCGCCCACCACCACCCGGTACTGCTCGAAGCTGGAGAGGGTGTGCACGCCGGTCTGGCTGTCGGTTTCGGTGCGCTGGCCGGCGTCGAGCTGCAGCACGCGGTCGGCGCCCTCGGTCAGCAGCTGGCCGCTGCGCGCCGACACCACGCTCTCCAGCGGCGGCTGGCGCGTCAGCACAAAGACATTGTGGCCTTCCACGCCCTCCCGGCTGGCGCGGTCGACGAAGAACACGCGGCTGCCATCGCGCGAGGACTGGAAGACGCCGGGCGCCACCCGCGACAGGTCGCTGCGCTGTTCATACCGGCTGCGCAGTTCGGCGCTGCTCTGGTTGCCCCAGGGCCAGACGAACAGCAGCAGCGCGCCCACCACCACCAGCACCGGCCAGGCCATGCCCAGCACCGGCCGCACGAAGCGGCCCAGGCCCAGGCCGCTGGCGAACCAGATCGCCATCTCGCTGTCGCGGTACATGCGGCCCAGGCTCACCACCACCGCCACGAACAGGCTCAGCGCCAGCATGGTGGGCAGGTGGCCCAGCGCGGTGTAGCCCAGCAGCAGCACCACGTCCTCCGGCGCCACCGAGCCGCCCGCCGCCAGCCCCAGGGTGCGGATCAGCATCATCGTGATCACGATGGTGAGGATGACCACCAGGGTGGCGCCGAAGCTGCGGGCCAGCTCTCGGCGCAAGGTCGCATCGAATAACATCTTCGGATCTTATGACGAGGCTGAACATGGACTTCCAGACCCAACCGATGGCCCCCGGCGCCACCGCCAAACTGACAGCCGATGCCCTGCTGCTGGTGCTGGTGGGCGACAAGCTGCCGGCCGACCTGGACGCGCCGCTGGCCGATGCCGTGGCCGAGGCGATCAAGCTGGGCGACCTGGCGCTGAAGCCCGGCAAGACGCTGTATCTGCGCCAGGTGCCGGGCGTGAAGGCGCCGCGCGTGGCCGTGGCCGTGGCCAAGGACGGCAGCGCCCGTGCCATCAAGGCCGCCGGCGCCGCCGGCATCGGCGTGGTCAAGGGCCTGGGCGTGAAGCACCTGGCCGTGCTGGCGGCGGGCCCCATCGGCGCAGCGCAGGCCGAGGCATTGGCCACCGCGGCGGCCGATGCCGTCTACCTGTACCGCACCACCAAGCCCAGCGCCGGCGAGGCGCCTGCATTGGCCAAGCTGACGCTGCTGGTGGCCAAGGCCGATGCTGCCGATGCCGCCGCCGGCCTGGCCCGCGGTGCCGCCATCGCCGAAGGCGTGACGCTGGCGCGCGAACTGGCCAACCGCCCCGGCAACCACTGCACGCCCACGCTGCTGGCCGCCGAGGCCCGCAAGATGGCCAAGGCCCAGGGCCTGAAGATCGAGGTGCTGGACCGCAAGCAGCTCGAGGCGCTGGGCATGGGCAGCTTCCTGGCAGTGGCCCAGGGTTCGGACGAGCCGCCGAAGTTCATCGTCATGCACTACCAGGGCGCGGCCAAGACGGTGCCGCCGCTGGTGCTGGTGGGCAAGGGCATCACCTTCGATTCCGGCGGCATCAGCCTGAAGCCGGGCGAAGGCATGGACGAGATGAAGTTCGACATGGGCGGCGCCGCCAGCGTGGTCGGCACGCTGCGGGCGGTGGCCCAGCTCAAGCCCAAGCTCAACGTGATCGGCGTGATCGCCGCCTGCGAGAACATGCCCAGTGGCCGCGCACTGAAGCCGGGCGACGTGGTCACCAGCATGTCGGGCCAGACCATCGAGGTGCTGAACACCGATGCCGAGGGCCGGCTGATCCTGTGCGACGCGCTGACCTATGTGGAACGCTTCAAGCCGGCCGCGGTGGTCGACATCGCCACCCTGACCGGCGCCTGCGTGGTGGCGCTGGGCGCGGTGCATTCGGGCATGTTCTCGCCCGACGACGCGTTGGCCGCCGACCTGCTGGCCGCCGGCCATGCCGCGCTGGACACCTGCTGGCGCATGCCGCTGGACGACGACTACGACGAGGGCCTGAAGAGCAACTTCGCCGACATGGCCAACATCGGCGGCCGGCCGGGCGGCGCCATCACCGCGGCCATGTTCCTCAAGCGCTTCACTGCCAAGCTGCGCTGGGCCCACCTGGACATCGCTGCCACCGCCTGGAAGAGCGGCGCTGCCAAGGGCGCCACTGGCCGGCCGGTGGGCTTGCTGACGCATTGGGTGCTGTCGCAAGCCAAGTGAGCGGTCGATGCTGAACGAAGGGGGCGGGACGAGCGCCGGGCCGCTCCCAAGCCGGCCCGCCATCCCCTCGGGGGATCGTCGGCCGTTCTGGACGGCGAGGGGCTGACATGCACCAGCAGGTCGATTTCCACACCGGCTTGGGCGACAAGCTGGCCTACGCCTGCCGGCTGCTGCGCAAGGCGCACCGCAGCCGGGCGCGGGTGGTGGTCACCGGGGATGCCGCCCAGCTGGCGCGGCTGGACCAGCTGCTGTGGATCTTCGACCCCGGCGAGTTCATCCCCCATGCCCGCCTGCGTGCCGGCGAGCGCCCCACGCCGCGGCTGGCGCGCACGCCGCTGTGGCTGGCCGATCAGCCGGCCGATGCCGGTGCCTGCGATGTGCTGGTGAACCTGGGGCCGGGGGGTGTCGACGGCCAGCCGCTGCCGGCCCGCACCATCGAACTGGTGGCCCGTGCCGACGATGAAGTGGCCGCCGGCCGCCAGCGCTGGCGCGCCCATCTGGCCGCCGGCCGCGCGCCGGTCAACCATCCGCAGTCCGACGGCTGACAGCGGCCGCGGCAAACGCGGCACGCACCTTGCTCGTTGACGCTGCCGCGAGGCGTCTGCGCTAGGGCAAGCCCCGAGGGGCAGACCGCCGGAACCGGGCTGCAACCGGTGTATCGTCTCGCCGTTTGAGGAACAGCCGATCCGGCCGCGTTTCCACACACCATCCATCCATCCCATCCGGAGGTTTCTGCATGCAAGTCAAGCTCAATGTGATCGTCGCGGCCGCCGCGTCGGTGCTCACCGGCACCGTCATGGCGCAGGACATGGTCGTCAAGATCGGCCACGTCGGCCCGGTGTCGGGCGCCCAGGCGCACTACGGCAAGGACAACGAGAACGGCGCTCGCATGGCCATCGAGGATCTGAACGCCAAGGGCGTGACGATCGGCGGCCGCAAGGTCAAGCTGGAGCTGGTGGCCGAGGATGACGCTGCCGACCCCAAGCAGGGCACCGCCGCTGCGCAGAAGCTGTGCGATGCCAAGGTGGCGGGCGTGGCTGGCCACCTGAACTCGGGCACCACCATCCCGGCGTCGTCGGTGTACAACCAGTGCGGCATTCCCCACATCACGCCGTCGGCCACCAACCCCAAGCTGACGCAGCAGGGCTTCAAGACCACCTTCCGCCTGCTGGCCAATGACAACGCGCTGGGCGCCGGCCTGGCCCTGCATGCCGCCAACAACCTGAAGCTCAAGCGCGTCGCGATCATCGACGACCGCACCGCCTACGGTCAGGGCGTCGCCGAGGTGTTCAAGAAGACCGCGCTGGCCCAGGGCATCCAGGTGGTGGACGAGCAGTACACCAACGACAAGGCCACCGACTTCATGGCCATCCTGACGGCCATCAAGAGCAAGAACCCCGACGCGGTGTTCTACGGCGGCATGGACCCGCAGGCCGGCCCGATGCTGCGCCAGATGGACCAGCTGGGTCTGTCGAACCTGAAGTTCTTCGGTGGCGACGGCATCTGCACGGCCAAGCTGGCCGAGCTGTCGGGCGGCGCCAAGAGCCTGGGCGGCGTGGTCTGCGCCGAAGGTGGTTCCAGCCTGGAGAAGATGCCTGGCGGCAAGGCCTGGAAGGCCCGCTACGACGCCAAGTACCCGAACCAGTTCCAGGTCTACAGCCCGTACGTCTACGACGCGGTGCATGTGCTGGTGGACGCCATGGTCAAGGCCGGCTCGGCCGACCCCAAGGTCTACCTGCCCCGTCTGGCCGCCACCGACTACCAGGGCGTCACCACCAAGGTGGCGTTCGAGGCCGACGGCGAGCTGAAGAACCCGGCCATGACGCTGTACATCTACAAGGACGGCAAGAAGGTCGCCCTGAACTGAGCGGCGCAGCCGCGAAGACAAAAGGCGCCGCAAGGCGCCTTTTTTTCGTCTGGTGTGGGGCTCAGCCTCTGCCGAACAGCCTCGTCATGTCGGCCAGGCGCTGGCCGTGCCAGGGGTGGACCTGGCTCCAGTCGAAGCGCCACACCCACCAGCCGCTGGGGCTGCCGGGCAGGTTCATGCGGCAATCGGTGGGCAGCACCAGGATGTCCTGCATCGGGTGCACCACGGTGTCGGCCACGCTGGCGGCGCCGGCGCGCATCATGGCCCAGGCGATGTCGTGGCCGTCGGTGCCCAGGTAGGCTCGGGCATGGTGGCGTTCATGCTCGGTGGCGCTGGCCCACCAGCCGACGGTGGTGTCGTTGTCGTGGGTGCCGGTGTAGACCACGCTGTGCTGCTTGTGGTTGTGCGGCAGGAAGGGGTCGGTGGCATCGCCGGCAAAGCCGAACTGCAGGATGGCCATGCCGGGGAAGCCGGTGGCGGCCATCAGGTCCTTCACCGGCTGCGACAGCACGCCCAGGTCCTCGGCGATCAGCGGCAGCGGACCCAGCGCCGCGCGGATGGCATCGAACAGCGCCGCACCAGGCCCCGGCAGCCAGCGGCCGTTGACCGCGGTGGCTTCGCTGGCCGGGATCTCCCAGTAGTCGGCGAAGCCGCGGAAGTGGTCGATGCGCACGATGTCCACCAGCTCCAGCGTGCGCCGCACCCGCTCGATCCACCAGGCATAGCCCTCGGCGGCATGGGCCTCCCAGCGGTACAGCGGGTTGCCCCAGCGCTGGCCGGTGGCGCTGAAGTAGTCGGGCGGCACACCGGCCACCACGGTGGGCCGGCCGCTGGCATCCAGCGTGAACAGGTCCTGCCGGGCCCAGACCTCGGCGCTCTGGTGGGCGATGAAGATCGGTGCGTCGCCGATGATCTTCACGCCCCGGGCATGGGCATGGGCACGCAGCGCGGCCCACTGGCGGTAGAAGCACCACTGGCAGAACTGCCAGAAGCCGATGGCCTCGGCATGGCGCTGCCGCGCGGCGGCCATGGCGGCGGGCGTGCGCTGCGCCAGGCCGTCGGGCCAGGTGGGCCAGTCGGCCCAGCCGGTGGCTTCGCACTGGGCCATGAACAGCGCGTAGTCGTCCAGCCAGCTGGCCTGGCGCTGGCAGAAGGCGCTGAAGTCGGCATGGTCGGCGGCATCGCTGCTGGCGGCGAAGGCGCGGGCCGCCTCGGCCAGGCGCGCCATGCGCCAGGGCACCATGGTGGCGAAGTCGATGCGGTGCGGGTCGGCCGCTGGCGGGCTTGCCAGCGCATCGGCGGCCAGCCAGCCCCGTTGCTGCAACTCGGCCAGGTCGATCAGCAGCACATTGCCGGCAAAGGCCGAGCTGCTCATGTACGGCGAGTTGCCCGGACCGATGCCGCCCAGCGGCAGCGTCTGCCACAGCGTCTGGCCGGCGCTCTGGAGCCAGTCGATGAAGTGGTAGGCGGCGGGGCCGAGGTCGCCGCTGCCATGCGGGCCGGGCAGGGACGTGGGGTGCAGCAGCACACCGCTGGCGCGGGGCAGTCGCGAAGAGGTCGGCATGGTGGTCAGGTGCTGGTCAGGCGCTGGTGCGCGGTGGGGGAACGGGGTGCGCCGGCCCGGCCAGCAGCGCCACGCTGCGCGCGCGCAGCGGGAACTGGCCATGCACCGGCGCCGTGGTGTCGGGGCCGACGGCATCGTCGGCGGTGTCCAGCAGAGGCTGCCAGGCGCCACGTGGCAGCACGAAGCCGGTGTCGGCGGGCTCGGCATTGAACAGCAGCAGCAGCGGCCGCTGGCCGCGGCCCGGCGCGCCGATGAAGGCGCCCAGCACCCGCGAGGCGGATTGTGTCCAGTCCCAGTCGTTCAGCGCACCCCCGCCGCGGCGCAGCCAGCTCAGGTCGTGCAGGCCGCGCGCATCGGCCAGGCCGGTGTACCAGCTGGGGCGCAGCGGCAGCCACTGGCGGCGCAGGGCCAGCAGCCGGGCGGTGAACCGGCGCAGCGGTTCGTCGGCCTGCTGCCAGTCGATCCAGGTGATCGCGTTGTCCTGGCAGTAGGGATTGTTGTTGCCCTGCTGGGTGTGGCCCAGCTCGTCGCCGGCGGCCAGCATTGGCGTGCCCTGGCTCAGCAGCAGCGTGGCCAGCAGGGCCCGCTGCAGGCGGCCGCGCAGGCGCAGCACCTCGGGGTCGTCGGTGTCACCCTCGATGCCGCAGTTCCAGCTGAGGTTGTGGCCATGGCCGTCACGGTTCTGCTCGCCGTTGGCCTCGTTGTGGCGGAAGTCGAAGCTGACGAGATCTCGCAGCGTGAAGCCGTCGTGCGAGATGACGTAGTTCACCGATTCCGACGGCCCGCGCCGGGCCGCCTGCAACCGCTGCGACGAGCCGGCCAGCGCCTGGGCGAACTGGCCGCGGGTGACGGCGCCGCCCAGCCAGAAGGCGCGCACCGTGTCGCGGAAGCTGTCGTTCCATTCCAGCCAGCCACGCGGGAAGTTGCCGACCTGGTAGCCGCCGGGGCCCAGGTCCCAGGGCTCGGCGATCAGCTTGCCGGCGGCCAGCAGCGGCGCCAGCACCGGGTCCTGCGCGATGGCCTGGAAGAACGGACCGTCGCGCTCGAATCCACCCTGGCCGCGGCCCAGCGCGGTGGCCAGGTCGAAGCGGAAGCCGTCGACATGCATCTCCTGCACCCAGAAGCGCAGGCTGTCGAGCACCAGGCGCAGCATCGCCGGCTGGCGCATGTCGATGGTGTTGCCGCAGCCGCTGTAGTTGTCGTAGGCGGCGCGTTGCTCCGGCGGCAGGCGGTAGCTGCCGGCGTTGTCCAGCCCGCGCCAGCTGATCGTCGGGCCCAGTGCGTCGCTTTCGGCCGTGTGGTTGAACACCACGTCCAGCAGCACCTCGATGCCCGCGCCGTGCAGGGCCTTGACCATGCTGCGGAACTCCTGCCGGGCGTTGGCCGGATCGGCCGCCAGCCGCGGCGCCGGGCAGAAGAATCCCAGCGTGTTGTAGCCCCAGTAGTTGGTGAGGCCCATGCCGACCAGGCGCAGTTCGTCCAGCCACTGGTGCACCGGCAGCAGGCTGACCGCGGTGATGCCCAGGTCCTGCAGGTGGCGCAGCACGGCGGGCTGGGCCAGGCCGGCATAGGTGCCGCGCAGGGCGTCGAGCACGCCGGGGTGCAGGGCGGTGTAGCCCTTCACATGCAGTTCGCACAGCACGGTGTCGGCCAGCGGCGTGCGTGGCGGGCGGTCGTCGCCCCAGTCGAATTGGTCATGCACCACCCGGGCCTTCAACGCGGTGGCGGCGTTGTCGCGCGGGTCGGGCTGCAGCGGGTGGTCGCCGTCGTGGCCGAAGTGCTCGGGGCCCCAGTCGAAGTCACCGACGATCTGGCGGGCGTACGGGTCGAGCAGCAGCTTGCGCGGGTTGAAGCGGTGGCCGCGGTCGGGCCGCCACGGGCCGTGGGCGCGCAGGCCATACAGCTGGCCGGGGTGGCCCAGCGTGCTGCCGGCATCGGCCCGCAGGTAGCCGTGCCAGATGTCCAGCGTGCGGCCGGGCAGGCTGCCGCGGTGGGTTTCGCGCCGGCCGTCGGCATCGAACAGGCACAGCTCGATGGCATGCGCCGTGGTGCTGGCCACGGCGATGTTCAGGCCCTGGCCGTCCCAGTGCACACCCAGCGGCCACGGGCGGCCGGCGTCCAGCGCCAGCGGCGTGGGGCTCAGGCGGTCCATTCGAAGAACACCGTGGCCAGCGGCGGCAGCGTGATGTGGATGGACTGCGGCCGGCCGTGGGCGGCGATGGCCTCAGCCTGCGCCGCGCCCAGCGGCAGGCCGACATTGCTGCCGCCGTAGTGGGCGCTGTCGGTGTTCAGCCGTTCCGTCCAGGTGCCGGCGCGCGGCACGCCCACCCGCCAGCCGTGGTGCACCACCGGGGTGAAGTTGCAGACCACCAGCACCGGCCGCGCGTCGCCCTCGCCATGGCGCACCCAGGCCAGCACGCTGTGGGCGGCATCGTCGTGGCTGATCCACTCGAAGCCGTCGGGCGTGCAATCGCGCTGGTGCAGGGCGGGCAGGGACTTGTGCAGGGTGTTCAGGTCACGCACCAGGGCCTGCAAACCGGCATGGGCCGGGTCGGCGCCGGGCTGCAGCAGGTGCCAGTCGAGGCTGCTGTCGTGGTTCCATTCCCTGGCCTGGGCGAACTCGCCGCCCATGAACAGCAGCTTCTTGCCCGGGTGGCCCCACATGAAGCCGTAGTAGGCGCGCAGGTTGGCGAACTTCTGCCAGCCATCGCCCGGCATCTTGGCAATCAGGCTGCCCTTGCCGTGCACCACCTCGTCGTGCGAGAGCGGCAGCACGAAGTTTTCGTTGAAGGCGTACACCAGGCCGAAGCTCAGCTCGCCCTGGTGGTGGCTGCGGTGGATCGGGTCGCGCGCCATGTAGGCCAGGGTGTCGTGCATCCAGCCCATGTTCCACTTGAAGTGGAAGCCCAGGCCACCCGCGTAGGTGGGACGCGAGACGGCCGGAAAGGCGGTGGATTCCTCGGCCAGGGTGATGGCCTGGGGCCGCTCGCCGCCCACCACCTCGTTCAGCCGGCGCAGGAAGCTGATGGCCTCCAGGTTCTCACGCCCGCCGTGCACATTGGGAATCCACTCGCCGTGCTTGCGGCTGTAGTCGCGGTAGAGCATCGAGGCCACCGCATCCACCCGCAGGCCGTCGACGCCGAAGCGCTCCAGCCAGTACAGCGCATTGCCGATGAGGAAGTTGCGCACCTCCGTGCGGCCCAGGTTACAGATCAGCGTGTTCCAGTCGGGGTGGTAGCCCTCGCGCGGATCGGCATACTCGTAGAGGTGGGTGCCGTCGAAGTTGGCCAGGCCGTGGGCGTCGGTGGGGAAGTGGGCCGGCACCCAGTCAAGGATAACGCCCAAACGCGCTGCATGGGCGGCCTGCACGAAGCGGCGGAAGCCGGCGCCGTCACCGAAACGGGCCGTCGGCGCATACAGCCCCAGGGGCTGGTAGCCCCAGCTGCCGTCGAATGGGTGCTCGCTGATCGGCAGCAGCTCGATGTGGGTGAAGCCCAGGCCGGCCGCGTAGGGCACCAGCTCGGCCGCCAGCTCGTCCCAGGTCAGCCAGCGGTTGCCCTCCTCGGGCTTGCGCCGCCAGGAGCCGGGGTGCACCTCGTAGATGCTGATCGGCGCGCCCAGGGCGTTGGCCGCCTGGCGGGTGGTGCTGGCCGGCACCTTGTCGGGCAGTGGCGCCACCACGCTGGCGGTGGCCGGCCGCAGCTCGGCGGCCCGGGCCATCGGGTCGGCCTTCTGCGGCAGCAGCTGGCCCTGCGGACCCAGCAGCTCGTACTTGTAGCGCTCGCCGGCCGCCACGCCGGGGATGAACAGCTCCCACACGCCACATTCGCGGCGCAGGCGCATCGGGTGGCGGCGGCCGTCCCAGTGGTTGAAATCGCCGACCACGCTGACCCGCATGGCATTCGGCGCCCACACCGCAAAGCTGGTGCCGGCCACGCCGCCGTGCATGCGCGGCGTGGCGCCCAGCACCTCGAACGGGCGCAGGTGCGTGCCCTCGGCCAGCAGCCACGCGTCCAGCTCGCCCAGCACCGGGCCGAAGCGGTACGGGTCGTCGGCCACCTGCACCGTGCCGTCGGCCCAGGTGATCAGCAGACGGTAGTGGTGGATGTCGGCGGTGGCCGGGCCGGCCGGCAACGCCGCCGGGCCGGCCCACAGGCCGTCGGCATGCACCTGCTGCAGCGTGCCCAGCCGCTTGTCGCTGGCGGCGGCCAGCACCACCACCGCGCGGGCGCCGGGCAGGAAGGCGCGCACCGTCAGCCCGCCGGCCGCGTCCCGGTGCGGGCCGAGGATGGCGAACGGGTCGCCGTGGCGGCCCTGGCAGACCAGGTCGAAATCGGCGGCAGTGGCCATCACGGGATGTCTCGGTGGTTGTCGTTGTGGTGGCGGTGGCGGCAACCGCGGCCGGGGTCAGGCCTGCGGCGCCACGTGCCAGATCTGCGCAGCGTACTCGCGGATGGTGCGGTCGGCCGAGAACGGCCCCATGCCGGCCACGTTCGCGATGGCCTTGCGCGACCAGGCTTCCTGGTCCCGGTACAGCGCGTCGACCTTGGCCTGCGTGGCCACGTAGTCCTCGTAGTCGGCCAGCAGCAGGTAGTGGTCGCCGCCCCACAGCAGGCTGTCGATCAGCGGCCGGTAGCGCGCCGGCTCGTCGGGCGAGAAGGCGCCGGCGGCGATGGAATCGAGCACCGCCTTGAGCTGCGGGTTGCCCTCGTAGATGCGCATCGGCTGGTAGCCGGCGGCGCGGATGGCGGCCACCTCGGGCGTCTTCTTGCCGAAGATGAAGATGTTGTCGTCGCCGACGTTCTGGCGGATCTCGATGTTGGCGCCGTCGTCGGTGCCGATGGTCAGCGCGCCGTTGAGCGCCAGCTTCATGTTGCCGGTGCCCGAGGCCTCGGTGCCGGCGGTGCTGATCTGCTCGGACAGGTCGGCGCCGGGCATGATGGTCTCGGCCACGCTGACGCCGTAGTTGGGGATGAACACCAGCTTGAGCTTGTCGCCGATGCGGGCATCGTGGTTGATCACCTGGCCCACGTCGTGGATCAGCCGGATGATGTTCTTGGCCGTGGTGTAGCTGCTGGCCGCCTTGCCGGCGAAGACCACCACCCGCGGCACCCAGCCGGCGTTGGGCTGGGCCAGGATGGCGCGGTAGCGCGTCACCACATGCAGCAGGTTCAGCAGCTGGCGCTTGTACTCGTGGATGCGCTTGACCTGCACATCGAACAGGCTGGTGGGGTTGACGGTGACACCGGTGGTCTTGTGGATCAGCGCCGCCAGCCGGTGCTTGTTGTGGGCCTTGACGGCGCGGAATTCGGCGCGGAAGGCGGGATCGTCGGCCTGCGCCACCAGACCGCGCAGCAGGTCCAGGTCACGCCGCCAGGCGGTGCCCAGTCGGCTGTCGATCAGCTGGGTGAGGCCGGGGTTGGCCTGGGTGAGCCAGCGGCGCGGGGTGACGCCGTTGGTCATGTTGGTGAAGCGGTCGGGCCACAGCGCGGCAAAGTCCGAGAAGATGGTCTCGACCAGCAGATCACTGTGCAGCTTGCTGACGCCGTTGACCTTGTGGCTGCCCACGATCGACAGGTTGGCCATGCGCACGCGCCGCTCGCCACCCTCGTCGATCAGGCTGAGCCGGCGCTGGAACTCCATGTCGCCCGGCCGCAGCGCCTGCGCCTGCACCAGGAACTCATGGTTGATGCGGAAGATGATCTCCAGGTGCCGCGGCAGCACCTGCTGCATCAGTGCCACCGGCCAGGTCTCCAACGCCTCGGGCATCAGCGTGTGGTTGGTGTAGCTGAAGGTCTTCTGCGTCATCGCCCAGGCGGCCGCCCAGGTGAAGCCGTGCTCGTCGACCAGCAGGCGCACCAGCTCGGCCACGCCGATGGCCGGGTGGGTGTCGTTCAGGTGGATGGCCACCTTGTCCGACAGGTTGGCCAGGGTGCCGTGCTCGGCCAGGTGGCGGGCCAGGATGTCCTGGATGCTGGCGCTGGTGAAGAAGTATTCCTGGCGCAGCCGCAGCTCACGCCCGGCGGGCGTGCTGTCGTTCGGGTACAGCACCCAGGAGATGTTCTCGAACTGGTTCTTGAACTCGGCCGCGCGGGCGTAGTCGCCCGAGTTGAAGGCATGCAGGTCGATGTGGGCCGGGGCAGCGGCCTTCCACAGCCGCAGCGTGCTGACCCGCTCCGTGCCATGGCCGGGGATCACATGGTCGTAGGCCTTGGCCGACACCTCGCCGGCATGGCGCCACACCGGCACCGCATCGGGCGATTCGGCCCGCTCCACCCAGCCGCCGAAGCGCACCGGGTAGTGCACGCCGGGGCGCGGAAACTCCCAAGGCGTGCCATCTTCCAGCCAGGGGTCCGGGTGCTCGATCTGGCGGCCGCCCGAGATGCTCTGGGCGAACATGCCGAACTCGTAGCGGATGCCGTAGCCGAAGCTCGGCAGGCCCACGCTGGCCATGCTGTCGAGGAAGCAGGCGGCCAGCCGGCCCAGGCCGCCGTTGCCCAGCGCGGCATCGGGCTCGCAGGCCTGGATGTCTTCCAGCGTGCGCGCATGGTCGCCCACGCTGCCGGCGGCGGCGCTGTCCAGGCCCAGGGCGGCCAGGGCATTGCCCAGGCTGCGGCCGATCAGGAATTCCATCGACAGGTAGTACACCCGGCGGGCCTTGGCGGCGCGGTCGGCGCTGTCGCCGGCCACCCAGCGGCGCGACAGCTCGGCGCGGGCCACCTGGGAGACGGCGCTCATCAGGTCCACCGTGCCGGCATCGGCCGGGGCCACGCCCACGTTGTGCAGCAGGTGGCGCTCGACGCGGGCGGCCAGGGAGTCGGAGGCGTGGTTGGGGTTGTTGGTGGTGGGCATGGCGTTCCTGTTCGGGTTGCAGGGCGGGGCCACCGGCACCTCGCTGTGCGGATGGTGGTGCGGGCGGCCGGGGCCCCTGCAGGCTGGCAGCATTATTCATGCCTTGCCCGGGCGAAATCGCCCGCGAGGCATGGCACCATCCATCTTGTAACCACGTTGTTGCTGGCAAACGGGGCTGGCAGTGCGACAGTGGCTGCAGGAGACGAACCGACATGGCCAACAGTGATCTCGCGTCCAACTTCGACCTGCCCAAGCGCACGGTCGCCCTCGTGCTGGCGGGCGGCCGCGGCAGCCGGCTCAAGCAGCTGACCGACAGCCGGGCCAAGCCGGCGGTGTACTTCGGCGGCAAGTTCCGCATCGTCGACTTCGCGCTCAGCAACTGCCTGAACTCCGGCATCCGCCGCATCGGCGTCATCACCCAGTACAAGAGCCACAGCCTGCTGCGCCACCTGCAGCGCGGCTGGGCCTTCCTGAAGACCGAGATGAACGAGTTCGTCGACCTGCTGCCGGCCCAGCAGCGGGTGGACGAGGAGAGCTGGTACCGCGGCACCGCCGATGCGGTCTACCAGAACCAGGACATCCTGGCGGCCTACGGCGCCGACTACATCGTGGTGCTGGCCGGCGACCACATCTACAAGATGAACTACGCGCTGATGCTGGCCGACCATGTGGCCCAGGGGCATGACTGCACCGTGGGCTGCATCGAGGTGCCGCGCGACGAGGCCCATGCCTTCGGCGTGATGGCCATCGACGAACGCCGCAAGATCCTGGAGTTCGTCGAGAAGCCGCCCGAGCCGCCGGCCATGCCAGGCAAGCCCGACAAGAGCCTGGCCAGCATGGGCATCTACATCTTCAATGCCCGCTACCTGTACCGCGAGCTGGAGCGCGACCTGGCCGACCCGAACAGCACGCATGATTTCGGCAAGGACATCATCCCGGCGGCGGTGCGCAGCGGCAAGGCGGTGGCGCATCCTTTCGACCTGAGCTGCGTGGGCACCAAGCCAGGATCACTGCCGTACTGGCGCGACGTGGGCACGATCGACGCCTACTGGGACGCCAACATCGACCTGACGGCCACCGACCCCGAGCTGAACCTCTACGACACCCGCTGGCCGATCTGGACCTACCAGCCGCAGCTGCCGCCAGCCAAGTTCGTGCACAACCAGCCCGACCGGCGCGGCAACGCAGTGGAATCGATGGTCTCGGGCGGCTGCATCGTCTCGGGTGCGGTGTTCCGCTCGGTGCTGTTCTCCAGCGTGCGCGTGCACAGCTTTGCCACGGTGAACTGGAGCGTGCTGCTGCCCGAGGTGCAGGTGGGCCGCGGGGCGCGGCTGACCAAGGTGGTGGTCGACCGCGGCTGCCACATCCCCGACGGCATGGTGATCGGCGAAGACCCGGCCGAGGACGCACGGCGCTTCCACCGCAGCGAGCAGGGCGTGACCCTGGTGACACGCAGCATGCTGCGGGCGATCGAACTCGGCACGGTCTGATCGGATTTGCATGAAGGTTTTGCATGTGGCGGCGGAGGTCTATCCGCTGGTCAAGACGGGTGGGTTGGCCGATGTGACGGCGGCGCTGCCGCCCGCGCTGGCCGAGGCGGGCGCCGATGTGCGGCTGCTGCTGCCGGGGCTGCCGGCGATCCTGGATGCGGTGCAGTCGGCCCGCACCGTGGTCGACATCGGCAGCTGCTTCGGCGCGCTGCGGGTGCGGCTGCTGCTGGGCCGCATGCCGGGCACCCAGCTGCCGGTCTATGTGGTCGACGCGCCCCACCTCTACCGCCGCCCCGGCGGCCCCTACCAGGCGGCCGACGGCCAGGAATGGCCCGACAACCTGCGCCGCTTCGCCCTGCTGGGCTGGGTGGCTGCCCACCTGGCCGCCGACGATGCCGACCCGGCCTGGGTGCCCGATGTCGTGCACGCGCATGACTGGCACGCCGCGATGGCCTGCGCCTACATCGCCGACCATCCGGCCACGCAGGCCGCCTCGGTCTACACCGTGCACAACCTGGCCTTCCAGGGCCTGTTTCCCCACCATGACTGGGCGCTGCTGGGCATGAGCTCGCGCTTCATGTCGCCGGCCGGGCTGGAGTACCACGGCCAGCTGTCGTTCATGAAGGCGGGGCTGAAGTTCGCCGACAAGGTGACGACCGTCAGCCCCAGCTATGCCCGCGAGATCGCCACCCATGAGTTCGGCTGCGGCCTGGACGGCGTGATCCGCGGCCGTGGCAGCGATGTGAGCGGCATCCTCAACGGCATCGACGAGGCGGTGTGGAGCCCGGCGGCCGACCCGGCCATCGCCCAGCGCTACGACGCCGACCGCCTGTCCGGCAAGTGGGCCTGCCGCCAGGCGCTGCAGGCTGCGCTGGGGCTGGAGGCCGACCCCGATGCCCTGCTGCTGACGGTGGTGAGCCGGCTCACCGCCCAGAAGGGCCTGGACCTGGTGCTGGCGGCGCTGCCGGCGCTGGTGGCCGACGGCGTGCAGTTCGCGGTGCAGGGCACCGGCGAGCCGGCTCTGGAGGTGGCCTTCCAGATGGCGGCGCAGGCCCACCCGGGCCGGGTGGCGGTGCGCATCGGCTACGACGAGCAGCGTGCCCACGCGATGGTGGCCGGCGCCGACGTGATCGCCGTGCCCTCGCGCTTCGAACCCTGCGGGCTGACCCAGCTGTACGGCCTGCGCTACGGCACGCCGCCGGTGGTGCGGCGGGTGGGCGGCCTGGCCGACACGGTGAGCGACGGCGATGCCGCGCACCGCACCGGCTTTGTCTTCGACGCGGCCACGCCGGGCGCCTTCGAAGCCGCGGTGCGCAGGGCCCAGGCCTTGCGGCGCGATGTTGCGGCCTGGCAGACGGTGATGCGGCGCGGCATGGCACAGGAGCTGTCCTGGGCCGGCCCGGCCCAGGCCTACCTGGCGCTGTACACCCAGGCCCGTGCCGCCCGCGCCGCAGCGCCGCGCGGCCTGGTGGCGTGAGCCCGGCCACCCTGGCCGGCAGCACGGCCCGCCCGCTGCTGATCGGCGTCTCGGCCCGCATCTACCACCCGGCCAGCCCGGTGCTGGACCTGGGCGGCGTGTGGACCCGCACGTTGCACTACCTGGAGCAATCGGTGGCGCACTGGCTGATGTCGCCCCAGGTGCTGGCGGTGATGATCCCGGCGGTGGACCGCGACAGCATCGTGCAGCGCAGCGACCTCAGCCTGCACGGCTACGCCGATGCGCTGGACGGCCTGGTGCTGCAGGGCGGTGCCGACCTGGCGCCGACCACCTACGGCGAGACAGCGCTGCACCCTGACTGGGCCGGCGATGCGGTGCGCGACCGCTACGAGCTGGACCTGGTGCAGCGCTTCGTGCAGGCCGGCAAGCCGGTGCTGGGCATCTGCCGTGGCTGCCAGCTGCTGAACGTGGCCTTTGGCGGCACGCTGTGGCAGGACATCCCCAGCCAGCAGCCGCAGGCGCTGGAACATGTCTGCAGCAGCCGCTACGACCGGCTGCTGCACCCGGTGCGGTTGCTGCCGGGCAGCCGGCTGGCCGCGCTGTATCCGGGCCGTGCCGAGGCGGCCATCAACTCCATCCACCACCAGGCGGTGAAGGCCCTGGGCCGCGGCATGGTGGTGGAGGCGCAGGCGCCCGATGGCCAGGTCGAGGCCATTCGCTGGGACGGGCCGTCGTACGTGTTCGGCATGCAGTGGCATCCGGAATTCTTGGCGCTGCGCCAGCTGGATGCGCAGCAGCTGGACGGCGGGCCGATCCTGCAGGACTTCCTGGCGGCCTGCCGGGCTGCGCGGCAGCCCGGCGCCTGACCGGCCGCCGTCACATCAGCGCCACGCCCTTGATCTGGGCGAACAGCGCATCGCCGGGCTGCAGCGCCAGGGCGTCGGCGCTGCGGCGGGTGATGCGGGCCAGCAGCCACACCGGATCGCCTCCAGGTCCGCCCAGGCGCAGGCGCAGCAGGGCGGTGCTGCGGTCGGCCTGCACGCTGTCCAGCACCACCGGCAGCACATTGAGCACGCTGGTGTCCTGCGGCCGCTGGCGCGCCACGCTCACATCGCGGGCCAGCACCCGGGCCCGCACCGCCTCGCCTGGCGCGGCGGCGGTTTCGCCCACCCACAGCGTGCCGCCGTCGAAGGCCACCCGGGTCAGGCCATAGGCAGGGTCATGCTGGTCGACGCGGGCGCTGAGCACCACGCCGGCCTCGTCCTGCCGGGCCAGCGGCAGATCGGGCCTGGCCAGCAGTTCGGCCAGCGGGCCGGCGGCGCGCACGCGGCCGGCCTCCAGCAGCACCAGGTGGTCGGCCAGGCGGGCCACCTCGTCCATCGCATGGGTCACGTAGACGATGGGCAGGGCCAGTTCGCGGTGCAGCCGCTCCAGATAGGGCAGGATCTCGGCCTTGCGCGGCGCGTCCAGCGCGGCCAGCGGCTCGTCCATCAGCAGCAGGCGCGGTGCGGTGGCCAGGGCCCGGGCGATGGCCACGCGCTGGCGCTCGCCGCCTGACAGCGTGGCCGGCCGCCGGTCCATCAGGGCGCCGATGCCCAGCAGCGCCACCACCGCATCCAGCGCAAACGCCCGGGCGGCGCTGCCGGCGCGTTGGCGGCCGTAGTCCAGGTTGGCCTGCACGCTGAGATGCGGAAACAGCGCCGCCTCCTGGATCACGTAGCCCAGCGGCCGCTGGTGCGGCGGCACGAAGCGGCGCTGGGCATCGTCCTGCCATACGGCGTCGCCCAACGCCACCCGGCCGGCAGCGCGTTCCAGACCGGCCAGCGCGCGCAGCAGCGTGGTCTTGCCGCAGCCCGACGGGCCGAACAGCGCGGTGACACCCTGACCTGGCAGCTGCAGGTCGACATCGAGCGTGAAGCTGCGCCGGGCGAGCTGCAACCGGGACGCGATCACCGGGCGCCCCCCGGGTCGGCGCGGTCATCCCGAGGCGGGCGGTTGGCCAGGTACAGCGTCACCAGCACCAGCAGCGCGAACACCACCATGCCGCCGGCCAGGCGGTGGGCGGCGGCGAACTCGGCCGCCTCCACATGCTCGAACAGCGCCACCGACAGCACCCGCGTCTGCCCGGGGATGTTGCCGCCGATCATGAGCACCACGCCGAACTCGCCCACGGTGTGGGCGAAGCCCAGCACGCTCGCGGTGACGAAGCCCGGCCGCGCCAGTGGCACGGCCACGGTGAAGAAGCGGTCCAGCGGGCCGGCGCGCAGCGTGGCGGCGGCTTCCAGCGTGCGCTCGGGGATGGCCTCGAAGGCCTGCTGCAGCGGCTGCACCACGAAGGGCATCGACGCGATGACGGAGGCCACCACCAGGCCGCCGAAGGTGAACGGCAGCCGGCCCAGGCCCAGCCACTCGGTGAACTGGCCCACTGGCCCGTTCGGCCCCATCATCAGCAGCAGGTAGAAGCCGATCACCGACGGCGGCAGCACCAGCGGCATGGTCACCAGCGCCGCCAGCAGCGGCTTGGCCGGCGAGCGGGTGCGTGCCAGCCACCAGGCCAGCGGCGTGCCGATCAGCAGCAGCAGCACGGTGGTCAGCCCCGCCAGCTGGGCGGTGAGGCGCACGACGGTCCAGGTGGCGGCGTCCATGCCCGGGTCAGCCGCCGTAGCCGTGGGACTGGATCACCGCCTTGGCCGCTGGCGACTGCAGATAGGCCAGCAGCGCCTTGGCGGCGGGGTTGCTGGCGCCTGCCTTCAGCAGCACCGCATCCTGGCGGATCTCGCTGTGCAGGCTGGACGGCACGCGCCAGAACGAGCCGGTGACCGGCTTGCCGGGCACCACCACCTGCGACAGCGCCACGAAGCCCAGGTCGGCATTGCCGGTGAACACGAACTGGTAGGTCTGGGCAATGCTCTCGCCCGTCACCAGCTTCGGCGTGATCGCATCACCCAGGCCGCGGGCCTGGATCACCTGCAGCGCGGCCGCGCCGTAGGGCGCCAGCTTGGGGTTGGCCACCGCCAGCTTGTTGAACCTGCCGCTGGCCAGCACCGCGCCCTGGTCATCCACGACGCCGGGCCGGGCGCTCCACAGCACCAGCACGCCGATGGCATAGGTGAAGCTGCTGCCGGCCACCGCATGGCCTTCGGCGATCAGCTTCTTCGGCGTCTCGTCGTCCGCGGCGACCAGCACCTCGAACGGCGCGCCCTGGAGGATCTGGCTGTAGAACTTGCCGGTGGGCCCGGCCGAGGTCTTGACGGTGTGGCCGGTGGCGGCGGTGAAGCCTTCGGCGATGCGGGCCATCGGCCCGGCGAAGTTGGCGGCCACGGCCACCGTCACGTCACCGGCATGGGCGCTGTCTGTGGCCAGCAGGCAGGCGATGGCCAGGACCGACGTGCGCCACAGGTGCGGCATGGCCGGCATGCAGGCTCCTGGCAGGGCGCGGCGGGCGGGCGTCAATCGATCACCGCCAGGATCACGCTCGACACCTTGAACGCGGCGCAGGCGCGCACGCCCTCTGCCAGGCCCAGGCTGGCCACCGACTCCTGCGTGACCACCGCGGTGGCGCTGCGGCCGGCGCCCAGGTCGAGCGTGATCTCGGCATTCACCGGCCCGGTGACGATGCGGCTGACCGTGCCCCACAGCTGGTTGCGCGCGCTGATGCGCAGCGCGGGATCGGTCAGCAGCAGCAGTGCCGAGGCTTGCACCAGCACCAGCACCTCGCTGCCGACGGCCAGGCCCAAGGCCTCGGCCGCCGTGTGGGTGACCACCGCGGCCAGCTCGAGCGTGTCGTCCAGCCGCACCAGCACTTCCACGTCCACCGGGCCGCCGCGCAGGCTGCGCACCGTGCCGGCGAACTGGTTGCGCGCGCTGGTGCGCACCGCCATGCGCCGCAGCAGGCGCTGGAAGGCCGGCACATCGCCGCCGGGCGCGTCGGCCAGCTGGCCGGCCAGGCGGTCCAGCGACTGCTGGTGCTCGGCCTCCACCGCGCGGTACATGGCCACCACCCGGCGGCCATGCTCGGTCAGCACCGTGCCGCCGCCGGCGCGGCCGCCGGTGGTGCGGGCCACCAGCGGCTGGTCGGCCAGGTTGTTCATCGCATCCACCGCATCCCAGGCGGCCTTGTAGGACAGCGGCACATGCCTGGCCGCCTGCGAGATCGAGCCGTGCTGGCCGATCGCCTCGAGCAGGCGCACACGGGTGTCACCCAGGAAGTTGCCCAGCGCGGTGCTGATCTCCAGGCGGCCGGTGAGGCGGGGTGGCTGGCGTCGGGTGGGCATGGGGTGGCGGTCGGCAGGGCGTGCTGGCGCTGTATTCTGCGCGATATAACGCCATGCCCGCAGCGCACCGGTGCGCCACCTCCTGCAGCATCATGCCGATGCCGTGCCCTCGATGGGCGCGCGCGCCAGCGCCGCCAAGGCATCCAGCCCGACCGGTGGCGTGGCCAGCCAGGGCAGCGCGTAGAGCCGCCGGGCCAGGCCGGCGGTCAGGCGCGTGATCTGCCGGCGC
Organism: Pseudaquabacterium pictum; assembly: GCF_005403045.1. Taxonomy (GTDB): domain Bacteria; phylum Pseudomonadota; class Gammaproteobacteria; order Burkholderiales; family Burkholderiaceae_C; genus Pseudaquabacterium; species Pseudaquabacterium pictum. Next base: position 732,474 of record NZ_BJCL01000001.1, on the reverse strand, counting down.
TCGCCCGCCAGCCGGGCCTGCAGCAGGGGATCGTGCGTGCCGGCCGCCAGCACGCTCTTGTTCAGCACCCAGGCATGGGGTTCGATGCGGGCGCGGCGCAGGTCGTCCTGCAGGGCGGCGGCCTGCGACACCGGCGTCACCTCCGGCAGCGTGACCAGGATGATCTTCGTGTAGGCCGCATCCTGCAGCCGCATCAGCGGCGTGATCACGCGCCCCGCGCCATGGCCCTCGAAGGCGCGCGTCATCTGCCGGTGGTACGCGCCGGTCGCGTCCATCAGCAGCATCGAGTGGCCGGTGGGTGCGGTGTCCAGCACGACGAAGGCGCTGCGGCCCTCGCCGACGATGTGCGAGAAGGCGTGGAACACCGCCACCTCCTCGGTGCACGGCGATTGCAGGTCTTCCAGCAGCAGCGCCTGCGCCTGCGCGTCGAGCTGGGGCGACTTCGCGGCGAGGATCTTTTCGATGTAGCGCTGGGTCTCGACCTTCGGGTCGATGCGGCTCACCCGCAGGCCCGGCAGGTCGCCGTTCAGCGTGCCAGCGAGGTGGGCTGCGGGGTCGGTGGTGCTCAGGTGCACCGTCTTGCCGCGCTGCACCAGCCCGATGGCCAGGGCCGCTGCGATGGTGGTCTTGCCCACGCCGCCTTTGCCCATCACCATGACCAGCCCGTGGCCGGCGGCAGCCAGGTCGTCGGCCAGCGCGTCCAGGCCCGGGAGGGCATCGGAGGCTGCCGCCGGCAGCACGGCTGGCGCGGCGGGTGGCGTGGCGCGCGGGTCCAGCAGGGCCCGCAGCGCCGGCAGGCCGACGGTATCGAAGCCACGCAGCAGCACCTGGTCCTGAGGCAGGGCGCGCAGCGCTGCGGGCATGCTGTCCAGGGCCTGCTGGCCCAGGTCCTCGATGGCGCTGGCCACCGCGTCGCTGCGGTCGCTGGCGTGGAAGACGCCGTTGATCGCCAGGCGCTGGTTGCCCAGGCCCAGGGCCTGCAGCTCGACCGAGGTGCGGGCCGCCTCGGCGATGGCGCCGCGGTCGGGCCGGGTCACCAGCACCACGGTGGTCCGGGCCGGGTCACCCAGGGCGGCCAACGCGGCCTGGAACCGGGCTTCCTGCATCTTCAGGCCCGAGTGCGGCCCGAGGCAGGAGGCGCCGCGGTCGTTGCCGTCCAGGAAGCCCGACCAGGCCTTGGGCAGGCTCAGCAGGCGCAAGGTGTGCCCGGTGGGGGCGGTGTCGAAGACGATGTGGTCCCAGGCCGCTGACGCGTCGGCGAGCAGCGACGAGAACTCGTCGAAGGACGCGATCTCGGTCGTGCAGGCGCCGGAGAGTTGCTCCCGCACCGTGGACAGTTCCTCCTCGCTGGCCTGCGGCCCCATCTGCGCCAGCACCCGCTGGCGGTAGGCGGCTGCGGCGTTGTCGGGATCGATGTTCAGCACCGACAGGCCCGGCGCGCCGGGCACCGGCACCGGCGTGTTGCGCAGCGTGATGCCGAGCATCTCGTCGAGGTTGGATGCGGCATCGGTGCTGACCAGCAGTACCCGCCGGCCGGCGTCGGCCAGCGCCAGCGACGCGGCGGCCGACAGCGATGTCTTGCCCACGCCGCCCTTGCCGGTGAAGAAGAGGTGCCGCGTCGGGTGCTGCAGGAACCCGATGCCGTCCGGGCCCGCGACCGTGGTGGTCTCGTCTGTGCTGCCGCGCCTGCTGCCGTTCAATTCCGCAACCTGGATGTTCATCTGCTGGCCCTCCGAGGGAACTGTGCGCCCTCTGGCCGGGTGCCAGCTTGACCGCGATCAGCCTGACGGTGCGGCCACGCGGCGTCTGTTCACCACCGAACGCCCGGGGCTACTCGGCCGCCAGCCGGGCCTGCGCCATGTCGCGCAGCCGGGTGCGCTGGATCTTGGTGCCGTTGGCGCTGTGCACCACCGGAAAGGCCTCCACCCACCACAGGCGCGCCGGCACCTTGTAGGCGGCCAGCCTGTCGCGCACCGCCTGCAGTAGCGCGGCGCTGTCGGGCGCTGCACCCGGCGCGGCGATGGCAAAGGCCACCGCCCGGGCCTTGCCGTCCAGATCCACTGCCACCACCTGGGCCGCTGCCACGCCGGGCTGGGCGGTCAGCACTTCCTCGATCTCGGCCGGCGCGGTGAGGTAGCCGCCCAGTCGGATCGCGTCGCCCGCACGCGTCAGGTAGACGAAGCTGCCGTCGGCGCGCAGCTGGCCGATGTCGCCGCTGCTGAACCAGCCCTCGGCATCGATGGCACGGGCGGTGGCCTCGGGGTTGGCCAGGTAGCCGCTGAAGTTGCTGGGTGCGCGGAACTCCAGCAGCCCGGTGGCGCCGGGCGGCAGCAGGGCACCCGACTCGGCATCGCGCACCCGGATGGCCGCATCGGGGTTGACCGGCATGCCGCCACCCTCCAGCCGCTCGGCCAGCGGGCGGTCCAGGCCCTGGATGGCGAACAGCGCATGCACCTCGCTGGAGCCGTACAGCCCGGCCAGCGGCATGCCGCGGGCAATGCAGTCCGCCGCCACCGCTGCCGCCCCGGCGCGGAAGGCCGCAAAGCCGCATAGCCGCAGATGCGGGTAGGCCGGCACGGCCCGGGCATCGGGCGCCTGGGCGAGCAGGGCCTCGAACATCTCGTCGCTGCCGAAGCAGTGGGTGATGCGGTGGGCCACCAGCAGGCGCGCGGCTTCCACCGCGTCGAAGGTGTGTGGCGCCACCACCGGCTTGCCGGCGGCCAGCGCCGCCAGCATCGACACGTAGCCGAAGGTGCCGCCGAAGGGCAGTGCGGCGAGCAGGCGCACGCCGTCGGCGTGGTAGCCCATCGCATGGGCGACATGCTGCACATGCAGGCTGACGGTGCGCTGGGTGTGCACCACCAGCTTCGGGCCGCTGGTGGTGCCCGAAGTGGTGAACAGGATGGCGGGGTCGTCCGGCGCGGCCTGGCTGTCGGCCATCGCCAGGCAGCGGCCCGCCGGCAGGCTGGCCAGGTCGAAGCGCCAGGTGGGCCGGCCGAGCAGCGTGGCCGGCAACTGGCGCGCACCGGCAGCGCCTTCGGCGCCGGCGTCCACCACCACCACCTGTTGCAGGCTGGCGGCGCTGGCGGGGTCGATCTCCTGCAGCACCGCGCCGAAGTCGATGCGGCGGAAATGCTGCTGCAGCACCAGCAGGCGGGGCCGCGCCTGCGCCAGCAGGTGCGACACCTCGGCGCCGCGGTAGCGGGTGTTGACCGTCAGCACCGCCGCGCCCAGCCGGGCCAGGGCCAGGTGCAGCACCAGCCAGTCCAGCCGGTTGACCAGCCACAGCGCCACGGTGTCGCCCTGGGCCACGCCCTGGTCCTGCAGCCAGACGGCCGCGCGTCCGACCAGGGTGTCGAACTGGCGCCGGCTGAGCGCCTGTTCGGCACCGGTCTCGGGGTCGACCGTGGTGATGGCGGTGGCATCGGGCTGGCGGGCCAGCGGGCCGGCCAGCAGGGCATCCAAGGTGTGGGCGGTGTCGGGCATGCGGCGGGTCCTCGGTGCTGGCGTCACTGGCCGGTGAGGGCCTGCAGCGCGGCGGCGACCGGGGCCACCTCCCGCGGACGCACCAGGCGCTGGCGCTCCTGCCCGTCCTGCAGGAAGACCAGGGTGGGCCACAGCGTCACGCCGAAGCTGCGGCCCAGGGCGCGGCCCGGGCCGTCTTCCACCTGCACGTGGCGCACGCCGGGATGGGCAGCCAGCGCCTCGGCCACGGCCGGCCGGGCGGCACGGCAATGGCCGCACCAGCCGGTGCCGAACTCCAGCAGCAGCAGGCCGGGGGTGGTGTCGATGGCGGCGCGATCGGGCGCGTCGGCGGGGGCGAGGTAGTGGTGCGCGGGCATCGCGCCATTCTGGCGCCGGGCCGGCGGCGCTTGAATCCGGTGCCGCACAACGACAAAGCCCCGGCATGCGGGGCTTTGACTTGGGGGCGGTGGCGGAGAGAGCGGGATTCGAACCCGCGGGGGGCTGTTAACCCCCACACGCTTTCCAGGCGTGCGACTTAAACCGCTCATCCATCTCTCCGCGGCAAGCCTCAGATTCTAGCCGACGGCATCCAGCGCCTTCTCGCGCAACCAGTCCAGCGGCACGAAATCCGTCGCACGGGCGTGGGTGCTGTCCAGCACCACCGGCGGCGCGCAGCCGGCCAGGTAGGCCTCCTTCCAGCGCAGGGCACACACGCACCAGCGGTCACCGGCCTTCAACCCCTTGAAGCGGTAGTCCGGCCGCGGGGTGATCAGATCGTTGCCACGCTCGAACTGCTGGTTCAGGAAGGCCACCGTCACCCGGGCGCAGATCACATGGCTGCCATGGTCCTGCGCGTCGGTGTGGCAGCAGCCGTCGCGGTACCAGCCGGTCAGCGGGTCGTAGCTGCAGGGCACCAGGGGAGTGCCCAGCACGTTCAGGGCGGCATCGCGGGACATGGCCAGGGTTCCTTGTGTGGCAAACCCCGGATCATGCCCGGGCGCCGCCGGCCCGCTGGCCGTGCGGTTGCTTTTGGCAAGGTTCAGCGGGTGAAGAACCGGCCCTCGGCCGCCAGTTTCAGCAGCAGCGGCGAGATGCTGAAGCCCGCGCCCATGCGTTCGCCGTAGGCCTGGAGCTTGTCCACCACCGTGGCCGGGCCCACGGTGTCGGCGTAGAACATCGGGCCGCCGCGGTACACCGGCCAGCCATAGCCGTTGATGTAGACGGTGTCGATGTCGGATGCCCGCAGCGCGATGCCTTCCTCCAGGATCTTGGCGGCCTCGTTGACCATCGCGTAGACGGTGCGCTCGAGGATCTCGTCGTCGCTGATCGGGCGGGTGGTCTGGCCGGCCTTGGCCATGAAGTCGCGCACGATCTGGCGGGTCACCTCGCTGGGCTTGGCGTTGCGCTTGTCGTCGTAGTCGTAGTAACCGGCGCCGGTCTTCTGGCCGCGGCGGTCCATCTCGCACAGCACCTCGCGCACCGTGCTGCTCTTGCTCGTCTCCTTGCTCCAGCCGATGTCGAGGCCGGCCAGGTCGCTCATCGCGAACGGACCCATCGGCATGCCGAAGTCGTACAGCACGCGGTCGATGTCCCAGGGCATCGCACCTTCCATCAGCATGGCTTGGGCCTGCTCGCCGCGGGCGCGCAGCATGCGGTTGCCGATGAAGCCCGGGCACACGCCCGAGACCACCGCCACCTTGCCGATCTTCTTGCCGATCTGCATGGCGGTGGCCAGCGCGGTGTGGCTGGTCTTGGCGCCGCGCACCACCTCCAGCAGCTTCATCACATTGGCGGGGCTGAAGAAGTGCATGCCGACCACCGCCTCGGGCCGGCTGGCGGCGGCGGTGGCGATCTCGTTGACGTCCAGCGCCGAGGTGTTGGTGGCCAGCACCGCGCCGGGTTTGCAGATGGCATCCAGCTTGGCGAAGATCTCCTTCTTGATCGCCATGTTCTCGAACACCGCCTCGATCACCAGGTCGCAGCCGGCCAGGCTGTTCATGTCGACGCTGCCGGTCAGCAGGCCCATGCGCTTCTCGACCTGCTCGGCGGTGAGCTTGCCCTTCTTGGCGGTGTTCTCGTAATTCCTGCGCACCACGGCCAGGCCCTTGTCCAGCGCGGCGGGGGCGGTCTCGACGATGGTCACCGGGATGCCGGCGTTGGCAAAGCACATGGCGATGCCGCCGCCCATGGTGCCGGCGCCGATGATGCCGACGCTGGCCACCTTCACCGTCGGCGTGTCGTCGGGCACGTCGGGGATCTTGGCGGCGGCGCGCTCGGCGAAGAAGGCGTAGCGCTGGGCCTGGCTCTGGATGCCGCCCACCAGTTCCAGGAACAGCTTGCGCTCGACCGCCTTGCCTTCGTCGAACGGCAGGTTCACCGCTGCTTCGATGCAGCGGATGTTGTATTCGGGCGCCAGGAAGCCGCGGAAGCGCTTGGCGTTGGCCTGGCGGAAGTCGGCAAACAGCTCGGGCTTGCCGCGGAAGGGCAGCACCTTGTCGTCGCTGTCGCGCACCTTGCGCAGTGGCCGGCCTTCGGCCAGCACCTGGCGGGCGAAGGCGACGGCGCCGGCGCGCAGCTCACCTTCGGGCACCACCGCGTCCACCAGGCCGGAGGCCAGGCATTCGGACGCCGGGATGTGGGTGCCGGCGGTGATGTAGTCCAGCGCCTTGGCGGCGCCCACGATGCGCGGCAGCCGCTGTGTGCCGCCAGCGCCGGGCAGCAGGCCCAGGTGCACCTCGGGCAGGCCGCACTTGGCGCTGGGCACGGCCACGCGGTAGTGGCAGCACAGCGCCACCTCCAGCCCGCCGCCCAGCGAGGTGCCGTGGATCGCCGCGATGACAGGCTTGGTGCTGTTCTCGATCAGGTCTTGTGCCTCGTACAGCGACGGCGCCTGCGGCGGCTTGCCGAACTCGGTGATGTCGGCACCGGCCAGGAAGGTGCGGCCGTCGCAGATGAAGACGATCGCCTGCACATCCGGGTGGGCCTGGGCGGCCGCGATGCCATCGATGATGGCCTGGCGCATGCTGCGCGACAGCGCGTTGACCGGCGGATAGGCGACGGTGACGATGCCGATGGCGCCCTCGACATCGAGGCGCTGGGTGGCGTTGGCAGGGGCGTGGGTGGACATGGGGTCTCCTCGTGGACGGGCGCACCGGGCAGGCGGTGCGGGGTGTGGCGGGGCCAATGTGGCGCGCCGGGCGGCCTGCGGGCTGTCACCCGGCCGACTCCGCCGCCGGAATCCCGGTGCTAGCGTCGGCGCCGCAGGCTCAGGCCGGGCGCCGCCCGGGGCCGCGTGCACGAGGTGTTTGCCATGTCCCCAGTCCCCCGCCGCGGTGCGGTCATCGCCGTCACCGGCGCCGCCGGCTTCATCGGCGGCTGGGTGGTGCGCCAGTTGCTGGACCGTGGCCACCGGGTGCGCGCCTGCGTGCGTGACCCGGCTGACCTGGCCCGCACCGGTTTCTTGCGGGCCATGCCGGGCTTTGCCAGCGGCCGCCTGACGCTGCATGCGGCCGACCTGGACCAGCCCGGCTGCTACGACAGCATCTTCCGCGGCTGCCATGGCGTGGCCCACCTGTCGCACCTGGCCACTTACGACGACCAGGACCGCATCCGCCGCACCTGCGAGCACATCATCGCCAGCATCGAGGCTTCCGGCAGCGTCACCCGGGTGGTGGTCACCTCCAGCATCGCCGCGGTGATCTCCGAGATGGACCTGCAGGAACTGGTGCGCCGCCCGGTCTGCAACGAAGACCGCTGGCCCGACGAGACCAACCCCAAGCGCAGCCCCGAGCGTGGGCAGGGCTATTCGATGGGCAAGGTGCTGGCCGAGCGGCTGTTTGCCGCCGCCGCGGCCCGCCATGGCGGCTGGACATCGGTGGCCTGCTGTCCGGGCGACAACGTCGGCCCCATCCTGTCGGCCCACCAGCAGGACATGGGGCCGTGGCAGAAGCTGATCGCCGGCATGCTGCGCGGAGATTGCGTGCAGACCCCCGTCTACCGCCCCTGGATGCCGGTGGACGTGCGCGACGATGCGGCCTGCCACATCGGCTTGCTGGAAAGCGCTGCGGTGAAGAACGGCGAGCGCTACATCGCCTGGTCCACCGAGACGCGCCGGGTGGAAGACATCAACACCGACATCGGCCGCCTGCTGCCCGAACTGGGCCATGTGCCGGGGCCGGTGGTGGACGCGCAGGGCGAGCGCATCCGCGCCCGCGAGGCCGAGATGCGCGCGATCTGGGACGGCTGCGACCTGCGCAACGAGCGCATCCGCGCGCTGCTGGGCGTGGAGTTCCGGCCCTGGGACGTGTCGCTGCGCGACTGCGTGGAATCGCTGCTGGCCGTGGCCGGCGTGCAGCCCCAGCGCCGGGCCCGCTGACGGCGCGTCAGGCCTTGGGCGTGCCCTTCATCACCGCCATCGCGGTGGCGATCAGGCCCGACACCTCGGTCATGTTGCCGGGCACGATCATGGTGTTGTTGGACTTGGCCAGGTTGGCATAGGCGCCGATCGCCTTCTCGGCCACCTGCAGTTGCACCGCCTGGGCGCCGCCGGGCGCCTCGATGGCCGCGGCAATGCGGCGGATGGCATCGGCCGAGGCCTCGGCCAGCGCGGTGATCGCGGCGGCCTCGCCTTGCGCCTTGTTGATGTCGGCCTGCTTCTCGCCCTCGCTGCGGGCGATGCTGGCCTCGCGCTCGCCGGTGGCGATGTTGATCTGCTCCTGGCGCCGGCCCTCGCTGGCGGCGATCAGCGCGCGCTTCTCGCGCTCGGCAGTGATCTGCGCCTGCATGCTGCGCAGGATCTCGGCCGGCGGCGTCAGGTCCTTGATCTCGTAGCGCAGCACCTTCACGCCCCAGTTCAGCGCCGCCTCGTCCAGCGACAGCACCACCGAGCCGTTGATCTGGTCACGCTCCTCGAAGGTCTTGTCCAGCTCCATGCGGCCGATCACGCTGCGCAGCGTGGTCTGTGCCAGCTGGGTGATCGCGATGATGTAGTCGCTGCTGCCGTAGCTGGCGCGCATCGGGTCGGTCACCTGGAAGTACAGGATGCCGTCCACCGTGAGCTGGGTGTTGTCCTTGGTGATGCAGACCTGGCTGGGCACGTCCAGCGGGATCTCCTTGAGCGAGTGCTTGTAAGCCACCCGGTCGATGAAGGGCACCAGCAGGTTCAGGCCCGGGGTGAGGGTGGCGTGGTACTTGCCCAGGCGTTCCACCACCCAGGCATTCTGCTGCGGCACCACCTTCAGCGACCGGGCGATGAAGATGATGGTGATGACCAGCAGGATGGCGACGGTTTCCATGGCGGAGCCTTCAGGGGTTCAGTGGGGGGCGCGTTCGAGCAGCAGGCAGTTGCCGTCCACCGCGCGGATCACATGCAGGCCGGGCAGCAGGGGGCCGCTGCCGACATGGCGGGCCTCCCAGTGGCTGCCGCGGTAGGGGATGCGGGCCAGGCCGTCGGCGCCCCAGGCCGGCACCTGCACCGTGCCGCCCACATCGAGGTTGACGTCGCGGTTGGTGCTGGCCGGCTCGGCGGCTGGCTGGCGGCTGCGGTGCAGGTGCCACACCACCACCGCGGCGGCGCCCACCACCGCTGCGGTGGCGATCTGCCAGGTCAGCGGCACGCCGGCATGGGCTGCCACGGCACCGGCGGCGGCGCCCAGGGCCAGCATCAGCAGGTAGAAGGTGCCGGTGGCCAGCTCGGCGGCCACCAGCACGCCCGCGGTCACCCACCATGCCGTGGCGGCGTTCCAGTCCATCGTGCCTCCGGTTCTCTGGGTTGGCAGGCGGCCGGCTGGCCACCGCGGCGCAGTGTAGCCATGCGCCGTCCCGCACCCTGCCACCGGGGCGATCAGCCGCCGGCGGTGAACGGCGTGTCGGCCAGGCCCACGCAGCCCGGGTCGAGCACGAAGACCGCACCGGCCAGCGCGGGGTCCCAGCCGTCGATCGGCGCCGCCGGGCGGATGGTGGTGACCACCATCCGGTCCAGCCGCGGGCCGAAGAAGGCGCACATCGCCACCTTGGCTGCCGGCACGGCCAGCTGCCGGTCGAGCCGGCCGTTGGGCGTGAAGCGCAGCACCAGGCCGGCGTCGTTGGCGCAGATCCAGTAGCCACCGTCGGCGTCCACCGCCGCGCCGTCGGGCCGGCCCGGGTGCTGGCGCATGTCGATGAAGCCGCGGCGGTGGCGTGGTACGCCGTCGTCACCCAGGTCGAAGGCCCAGACCTGGCGCACCGTGGGGTGGGAATCGCTCAGGTACATCACCCGGCCGTCGGGGCTGAAGCCCAGGCCGTTGCCGGTGCGCAGGCCGTCGATGCTGCTGGGCGCCAGCCCGCCGGCATCGGCACGGTACAGCGCGCCGGCGGGGTTGGCGGCGGCCATGTCGCGCACCATGCTCGACACCCAGAAGCGGCCCTGGCGGTCGGTGCGGCCGTCGTTGAAGCGCATGGCCGGCAGCGGGAAGGCCACCGGTTGCCACAGCCGGCTGCCGACGGTGCCGTCGTCCTGCAGCTGCAGCAGGAACAGTCCCGTCTCCATCGCCGCCAGCAGGCCGCCGCCGGCCTGCAGCGCGATGGCGCCGATGCGCTCGGCCACCGGCCACTGGCGGTGGCGGCCAGCGGCGTCGACCCGGTGCACCGCGCGGCCCTCGATGTCGACCCAGTACAGCCACTGCGCCGCCGGATCCCAGAGCGGGCTCTCGCCGACCTGGCAGCGGACATCGCACAGCAGCTCGGGCAGCGCGGCACTCATTCGAAGAACGGCCCGGTGCGCACGAAGGCACCACCCTGGTGGTGGGTGGCAGGGTCGTTGCGGTCCAGCGGCGCCTGGCGCTGCTCGATCGCGGCGCGGAAGGGCTCCGAACTGTCCTGCGGCCGGAAGCCGATGTGGCGCGCCGGCGTGTTGTCCCACCAGGTCAGCGGGTTGTCGCTCATGCCGTAGACGATGCTGTGGCCGACCACCGGCGCGGTCAGTGCGGCGGCCACCAACCGCTCGGCGTCGTCGTAGCTGAGCCAGGTGGCCAGCATGCGCCGGTCCCGCGGCGCGGGGAACGACGAGCCGATGCGCAGGCTCACCGTCTCGATGCCGAAGCGGTCCCAGTAGAGCTGGGCCAGGTTTTCGCCGAAGGCCTTGCTCAGGCCGTACAGGCCGTCCGGGCGCACCGGATCGCGCGGGCTGACCACCTGGTCCTGCCGGTAGAAGCCGGTGACATGGTTGGAGCTGGCAAAGACGATGCGCCGGGTGCCGTGGGCGCGCGCCGCCTCGTACAGGTGCACCAGGCCGCGGATGTTGGCGTCGAGGATCGCGCCCCAGGCCTGCTCGGTGGACACGCCGCCCATGTGCACCACCGCGTCCACGCCCTCCAGCAGCGCATGCACCGCGGCGGCATCGGCCAGATCGGCGGGGACCAGTTCCTCGTCGTCGGCGGCCGCGCCCAGGTCGGCGCGGTCGGACAGGCGCAGCGTGCTGCACCAGCGCTTCAGGCGCGGGCGCAGCTGCTGGCCCAGGTTGCCGGCGGCGCCGGTCAGCAGCAGGCGGTTGAAGCGGATCTGCGTGGGCAGGGCGGGGTCGGTCATCGGTGGTCTCTCAGGCGCGTGTGGGAAAGGTGGGGATCATCGTGCCTCCAGCGGCAGCGCGACCAGCCGGCCGGCGCCGGCCAGGGCGCGCACACGGGCGGGCACCTCGGCGGCGGCGTCCAGCGGTGGCGGCGCCGGCGGCTGCCAGTCGACGGTGGCCGCCAGTGTGGCGGCCTCGGCCACATCGGCCAGCAGCGCGGCCCGGGTCAGTGGCTGGCCGTTCAGCGCCGAGCCCTGGTCGTCGAATGCGCGGGCCGTGCCCAGCCGCCGCACCAGGCGTGGCGGTGCCACGCCGCCGGTGGCCTGCCAGGCGTTGTGCCGGCTCAGCACCGAGGCCTGGTGACCCAGGCCGATGCTGTAGCCGAAGGCCGATGCGTCGGGCACCAGGTACAGGTTGTTGGCCAAGTGCACCTGGCCGAAACGCACCCGGGGTGCGCGCTCGCGGCTGGCCTGCCAGAGGTTGTGGTGGAAGCTGATCTGCAGCCGGCCGGCATCGTCGGTGTGGCGGTCGCTGCCGCCGATCAGCGCGGTCTTGTCGCCGCCGCGCAGCAGGCTCCAGCTGACGGTGACATGGGTCGCGCCTCGGGTGATGTCGAGCAGGCCGTCGGTGTGCTGCATCGTCCGGCCCAGCAGCACGGCCGGCGCCGGCGTGCCGGGCGCCAGCCGGTCGAACGTGCAGTGGTCGATCCACACCTGACTGGCGCGGCGCAGGGCCAGCAGGTCGTGTTCGGCGTTCCATTCGCCGTGGCCGTTGTCGACCGGATCCCAGGCGGGAAAGTGGTCGAACGCCTGCTGCAGGTGCAGGTTGCGCACGATCACGTCGCGCACGCCATCGAGCAGCAGGCCGCCGCCGCTGAGCGTGGCATCGGCGCCCAGGCCGATCAGCGTGGTGCGCGAGGGCACGCGCACGATGACATGCGCTGCCTGGGCCGCGGCCGAGGCGCGGCGGCCGTCTTCCAGCGGGCCGGCGGGTGGCCGGCGGCCCCAGGTGGCCGGGTCGTAGGCCGCGGCGAACGCCGGCCAGGAGAAGCCCGGCGCCTGGAAGTCGGCCGCGCCCAGCGGCCGGCCGGCGGCGTTGGTGGCCAGGTCGATGCGGCCCTGCACCTGCACGATGCGCGGCCGCGGGTGCGGGCGCAGCGCGGCCAGCAGCTCGGCGCGGTTGCGCACGGTGTGCACATCGCCTGGCGCGGCATCGGCGCCGCCGCGGGTGCCGCCGCCAGCGGTGGCCCAGCCGTGAGGCGCGGTCTCGCGGGCCGCGTCGGCCGGCGCGGGCTGGTTGTGGAACTCGGCAAAGCGGTTGGCGTTGGCGGCCGTGTCGGCCGACGGCGTGAACGGCCGCCGCGCGGTGGACGCGGCCCAGCCGCCGAGGTGCGGGCCCAGCGCGCTGTCGCGCACCAGGGCCTGGCCGTTGGGCGACACGCCGGCCTGCCAGGTGCCCGGTACGACGCCTTCGTCCCAGGCCCGGCCCAGGCTGGTGCTGGCGTCGGCCAGGCCGGGCTCGGCGATGAAACGGCTGCGCTGCACCAGAAAGCCCAGCGGCTGCGCGGCCGGCGTGCTGGGCGCCAGCACGTGGCCCCCGCCGCCGCTGCGCGAGCGCAGGCGGTCGGCCCGGCTGAGCAGGGTGCTGTCGTCGACCACCAGTGTGGCGTTGCCGAAGACGAAGTCGACATCGCCCTCGACCAGGCTGGCGCGCATGAACACCCGCGCCGGCGCACTCGGGGCGGGGCGGCGCACGTAGAGGGTGTCCTGGTGCGAGACCAGGCGCAGGTTGTCCAGCTGCACCCGGTCGGCCAGCGTCATCAGCGCCACTGCCTGCGCGCCCTCGCCCTGCGCGGCGGCGGGCAGCGGCGTGGGGCGGCTGAAGGCGCCAGTGGCGTCGTTGGCGATGGTCAGGTGGGCCAGCAGCACATCGGGGCTGGCGATCACCGCGGTGGCGCTGCCCGAGGTGCCATGCCGCTCGGCCTGCAGGTTGGGCTGGCAGGGCTGGGCGGGCGTGCCGGCGGGCTTGGCCAGGCCGGCATGGCGCTGGTCGACCAGCACCACGCCATCGCGGCCGCCGGCCGCACCCACCAGGGCCAGCGGCGGCTTGTCGCGCACGCACAGCGGCCCGCGGTAGACGCCGGGGCGGATGCGGATCACCCAGCGCCGGCCCGGGGTCGCAGCTGCGGCGGCGGGCACCGCATCGACCGCGGCCTGCACGCTGCGGTGGCTGCCGCTGCCATCGGCGGCCACGGTGAAGTCGGCGGTCAGGGCATCGGCATCGACGTCTTCCGGCTGCCAGGGCGACACGCCCTGCGCCAGGTAGGCCGCGGCGGTGTGGCGGGCGGCCGTGGCCGCATCGAGCTGCGGACGCCCCGCGTCGGCGGGCGTGGGCCCCGGCCCGGCGCAGCCTGCCAGCAGCAGGGCGGCCAGCGCTGCCGAGGCCACGCCGCCGGGCCGCCACCTGCAGTTCATGCCGGCAGCTCGGCCAGGTACAGCGCCGGCTCGCCGTCGCGGTCGCTGGAGAACAGCACCGCGCGGTCGTCGGGCGTGAACGAGGGATGCGGATGCGTGACCTGGCGGTTGCCCTTGTGCACCCGCCAGCTGCTGTCGTGCCGGGTGATGCGCCGCTGCGGCTGCACGGCGCCGGGCCGCAGATCGAACAGGTGCAGGTAAGGATCGCCCTGGTGGCCGTCGCCGGTCAGCAGCGTGCCGTCGTGGTTGCTCATCAGGTGCGAGCAGGGCGGCATCGTCGTCAGCAGGGTGGACTGCAACGTCACCGGGTCGAGCCGGCAGATGCGCCGCGGGCTGCCGGGCTGGTCATGCTGCAGGCTGACGTAGACCATGGCCGAGCCGTCGGGCACCCAGAACTCATGGGTGCAGTGCTCGCCGGGCGCATGCACCTTGCCGCAGCGGCGGTGGGCGCCGTCGTCGTCGATGAACCAGATGCGGGCGTCGATGCGGTCGCCCGGGCCTTCATGGCAGTAGGCCACGGTGCGGTCGTCGAAGGGGCGGAACTGCGGGTGGCCGAGCCAGCCCTGGCGCTCCAGGATCACCCGGCGCGCGCCGGTGGCCAGGTCGATGTCGATCAGCCGGCAACGCGGCCGGGCATCGAACAGCTGCGCGAACTTCTCCCAGGTGTCCAGTTCGAACCAGTCGGCCTCGGCGATCTCGATGCCCACCATGCGGGTGCAGGCGCTGTTGGCCACCCAGGTGCCGTAGCCCACCCAGCCGGGCGGCACGGTGTAGACCACCTGCTCGGCCAGCGTGTCCAGCGCCAGCCGCACCAGGGTGCGCTCGGCGCGCACGAAGTAGAGCTGGGTGTCGTCGGGCGACAGGAAGCCGCCGAAGGTGTTCTCGCCCTCGCCCTCGGTCAGCTGCAGGGCCTGGCCGGTGCGCAGGTCCAGCAGGTGGTAGTGCCAGTGCTGCGGGTGGTCGAAGCCTCCACCGAACAGCAGCTTGCTGCCATCGCGGGTGAAGCACTTCTGGTAGAAATAGTTGCGGTGGCAGGTCACGTCGGGCGGCGTCAACCGGGTGACGCGGGCGCCGGTGTCGGGGTCAGTGAAGTGGAGCGGCGACAGCGCGCGCAGGGTGTGCTTGGGCATGGTGAGGGGTCAGCGGATGCGGCGCAGCATGGCGTTGCCTTCGTCGACCAGGCGGCGCGCAGCGTCGGCATCGCTGGCCTTGCCGTAGGCCACGGTCTCGAAGACCTCGCGCATCAGCCGGTGCAGCCGGGCATGCTCGAACAACGGGTTGGGCAGGCCGATGCCTTCGGCGCTGCGGCGCTGCTGCTGGATCTGTTCATGCGCGGCCAGCTCCAGCGGTGGCAGCTGGCCGCCGGCCACCAGCGCCTGGAACGGCCCGCGCGCCGCCGGCACGCCGCGGGTGCGGCCCAGCAGCCTGGCCGCCTCGGGATCGGCCAGCAGGTGGCCGATCAGCGCGGCCGCCAGGTCGGGCTCGCGGCAGTTGCGGCCCACCGCGTACATCAGCGACGGGCGGCCGAACATGCCGCTGTCCAGCGCGCCGGCCATCCGCGGAAAGCGGCCCAGCGCCAGCGGCTGGTCCTTGGGCAGGGTGGAGCTGCGCAGCGCGATCACCGAATCCCAGGCGTAGTTGCCGGCCCAGCGGCCGGTGGTCCAGTCGGCCTGCTGCTCGGTGGGCTTCTCGGCGCCGCCCAGGCTGGCGCGCAGCGGCAGCGGCGTGGCCACCTGGCGGTCGATCAGTTGGCGGTAGATGCGCACCCAGTCCTGCGCGGCCGCCGGTGTCATGCCCACGCGCGCCTCGGTGGGATGCACATAGGCCATGCCGTGGCGTTGCTGCACCCAGGCCTGGGCCAGCAGCATCATGTCGTAGAGCTCGCCGTCCAGCGGATAGTGCTGCGGGCCCAGTGCTGCGCGCAGGCGTTCGCCGGCGGCAAACAGCTCGTCCCAGCCGGCGGGCAGGGGCAGGCCTGCGCGGGCGAAGGTGTGCTGGTTCCACAGCAGCACCCGCGCCGTGTACGACACCGGCAGCGCATTGAGCTTGCCGGCCACCCGGCCCAGCTGCAGGTCAGCCGGTGCGAACTGGTCCAGCGGCAGGCGCGCGGCATGCGCATCCAGATCGGTGAAGCCGTTGCCGCGCTTGCTGAACATCGCCAGCCACGCCCAGTTGATCTGCATCACGTCGGGCTCGGAGCCGCCGGCCACCTGCGCGGTCAGCCGCTCCAGGTAGCCGTTGAAGCCCATGTACTCGGCCTTGATGCGCACGCCCGGGTGGCGCTGCTCGAACAGGGCCAGTGCCTTCAGCGTGGCGGCATGGCGGCCGGCGCCGCCCCACCAGGCCATGCGCAGCACCCGCTGCGGCTGGGCATGCACCCAGGGGGCCTGCAGCGCCACCGGGGCGCCGGCCGCGGCCGCCAGCAGCGCCCGCCGCTTCAGCACAGGCGCACGCCGCTGTCGGCGTCGAACAGGTGGCAGGCGGTCATCTGCAGGTGCGCGGTGCAGGCCGCGCCGCGCTCGGCGCTGCCGAGCAGCGGCAGGTCTTCGGCCGGCACGCGGGCGGTCACCGGCAGGCTGCCCAGCAGCAGGTGCACGAACACCTCGTTGCCCATGTGCTCGACCGAGCGCAGGCGCGCCGCCACCGCGAAGGAGCGGCCATCGGCACGGGCGCGCAGGCCGATGTGCTCGGGCCGCAGGCCGAAGCGCACCGTCTGCGGCGCACCGGCCCGCTCGGGCAGGGCGGCGGCGGTGGCATCGGGCAGCGGCAGCCAGGGGCCGGGCAGCTCGCCATCGGTCGGGCGCAGGCGCACGCCGATCACGTCGCCCTGGCCGCTCACGTCGGCGGCATGGATGTTCATCTCGGGGCTGCCGATGAAGCCGGCCACGAAGGCATTGGCCGGCCGGTCGTACAGCGCCGTGGGCGTGTCGACCTGCTGGATGACGCCATCCTTGAGCACACAGATGCGCTCGCCCATGGTCATGGCCTCGACCTGGTCATGGGTGACATAGACCGCGGTGGCGCCACGGCCCTGCTCGCGCAGCGTGCGGTGCAGGTCGGTCAGCCGCACCCGCATGCTGGCGCGCAGCTTGGCATCCAGGTTGGACAGCGGCTCGTCGAACAGGAACACCCCCGGCTTCTTGACGATGGCCCGCCCCACCGCCACGCGCTGGGCCTGGCCGCCGGACAGCTGCTTGGGGTAGCGGTCGAGCAGGTGCTCCATCTCCAGCAGGCGGGCGGCCTCCTGCACCCGCTGCTGCACCTCGGCCTTGGGCGTGCCGGCCAGCTTCAGGCCGAAGGACAGGTTCTCGGCCACCTTCATGTGCGGGTAGAGGGCGTAGTTTTGGAACACCATCGCGATGCCGCGCTGCTTGGGCGGCAGGTCATTCACCCGCTGGCCGCCGATGTGCAGGTCACCGCCGGTGATGCGCTCCAGCCCGGCGATCATGCGCAGCAGCGTGCTCTTGGCGCAGCCGCTGGGGCCGACGAAGACCATGAACTCGCCGTCGCGCACCTCCAGGTCGACGCCATGCACGGCCTTGAAGCCGTTGGGGTAGGTCTTCTCGATCTTGCGCAGGCTCAGTGCAGCCATGTCATCCCTTGATGCCAGACGAGGAAGCGCCCTCGATGAAATGCCGTTGCGCGAGGAAGAACACCACCACGCTGGGGATCAGGGCCACCACCGAGATGGCGATCACGTTGGCCCACTCCACTTCCTCGGTGGCGCCGATGCTCATCTTCAGCGCCAGCGAGACCGGGTACTTCTCCACCGAGGCCAGGTAGACCAGCGGCCCCATGAAGTCGTTCATCGTCCAGATGAACTGGAAGACGACCACCGACACGATGGCCGGCTTGAGCAGCGGCACGATGATGTGCCACAGCAGCTGCAGCGCGTTGCAGCCGTCGATCACCGCGGCCTCCTCCATGTCGCGCGGGATGCCGCGCAGGAACTGCACCAGCATGAAGACGAAGAAGGTGTCGGTGGCGAAGGCGCTGGGCACGATCAGCGGCAGGTAGGTGTCCAGCCAGCCCAGTTCCTTGAACATCAGGTACTGCGGCAGCCGCAGCACGATCAGCGGCAGCATCATCGTGCCGACCATGATGCCGAACAGGAGCTTGCGGCCCCAGAACTCGAAGCGGGCGAAGGCATAGGCCACCAGCACGCAGGACACCACGGTGACCGCGATGCGCGGGATGGTGATCAGGAAGCTGTTGAGGAAGTAGGTGGCGAAGGTGTACTCGGTGCTGGTCTTCCAGCCCTTGGCATAGGCGCTGAAGTCCAGCCGGTCGGGGATGGGCCCGATCTCGGTGAAGATCTGCGCATTGGTCTTGAACGACGCGCCGACCAGCCAGATCAGCGGGTACAGCATCACCAGCGCCACGGCCAGCAGCAGCGTGGTGCGCACCAGCGTCTGGGTGCGGCTGGCGTGGTCCGACAAGGCGCTGCTCATCGCTTGCCCGCGTCCTTCTCACCGGCGTAGAACACCCAGTATTTGCTGCTCCAGAAGCTGATCGCGCTCAGCCCCGCCACCAGGGCCAGCAGCACCCAGCTCAGCGCCGCGCCGTAGCCCAGGTTGAAGAAGCGGAAGCTCTGGTCGTAGATGTAGAGCGCCAGCACATAGGTGCTCGACAGCGGGCCGCCCTCGGTGATCATGTACGGGCCGTTGAACTCCTGGAACGCGTGCACCATCTGCATGATCAGGTTGAAGAAGATCACCGGCGTGATCAGCGGCACGGTGATGCGCCAGAACTGCTGCCAGCGGCTGGCGCCGTCGCACTCGGCCGCCTCGTACAGGCTCTGCGGCACGTTCTGCAGCGCGGCCAGGAAGATCACGCAGGCCGAGCCGAATTGCCAGGTGAACAGCAGCACGATGGTCCACATCGAGTAGCGCTCGTCGGCCAGCCAGGCCACCGGCTCGAAGCCCAGCTTGACCAGCACCAGGTTGACCAGGCCGTACTTGCTGAAGATGAAGCGCCACAGCACCGCCACCGCGATGCTGCCGCCCAGGATGGACGGCAGGTAGAACGCGGCGCGGAAGAAGTTGATACCGCGCAGCTTGTAGTTCAGCACATGGGCCACGAACAGCGCAAAGCCCACCCGCAGCGGCACCGCCAGCACCGCGAACCACAGCGTCACGCCCAGGCTCTGGCGGAACAGCGGGTCGTCGCCGAACAGCTCGCGGTAGTTCTGCAGCCCCACCCAGACCGGCGGGTCGATGATGTCGAACTGGGTGAAGCTCAGCGCCAGGCTGGTGATGAACGGGAACAGCTTGAACAGCAGCACCCCCAGCACGAAGGGCAGCACGAACAGGAAGCCGGTCTTCTTGTCGTCGTACACGGGGGCAGGCGGATCAGAAGCTGTAGGTGGCCGACACGGTGTAGGCCCGGCCCAGCACATCGGCCACGCTGGTCAGGTAGCCGCGGTAGGAGCGGTGGTTGGTCAGCGGCGGGTTGGTGTCGAACAGGTTGTTGACGGCGGCATTCAGCGTCAGGTTGCGGAAGCCGGTGTAGCGCACCGACAGGTTGTACAGCGCGAACGACGACACATCCCGCGGCCCGGTGGTGCCCACACCGGTGGCGGCGGCCAGGTTCTGGTCGCGGATGGCGCTCTGGTAGCGCTGCGACAGCTGCAGCTTCCAGTCGGCGTTCTGCCAGGCCAGCTGGGCGGTGTGGCGCCAGCGGTTGTTCAGGCCGCGGGTGGCGTTGGACAGGCCGGCGTTGGGGTTGACCGGCACCACGTCGTTGTAGAAGCCCAGCGCGCTGACCCAGTTGGCCGACTCGGAGGCCCGGGCATCCCACTGGGTGAGGTAGGCGATGTCGATGCCGCCGCTGACCTGGCCCCAGGGGGCCTTGGGCGCGGTGAAGCGCAGGCCCACGTCGATGCCGGCCGCGCGCAGCGATCCCTGGTTGGCCGGCACGTTGTAGGCCGCCACCTTGTTGCCCGAGGCATCGGTCACGCCCAGCAGGTTGGTGGCCGGATCGCGCCGGAAGTAGCTGGCGTACAGCGCCGGGTTGGCCAGCATGTAGTCGATCGGGATGTTGCCGATCACGTTGTCGATCTGGGTCTTCCAGTAGTCGACCGTCATGGTCAGGTTCTTCACCGGCTCGAAGACCACGCCGAAGGTCAGGCTCTTCGAGGTCTCGGCCTTCAGGTCCAGCCCGGGCACCTTGGTGATCTGCCACAGCCGGCCAGCCGCGTTCGGGCTGAGGCCGCACACCTGCGCCGCGGTGTAGCCGGGCGCCGGCACCTTGACGCCACCGACCGTGGGGCACAGCAGCGGGTCGTCGAAGGTGCCGAGCTGGGTGTATTCCGTCTCGCGGGTGTAGAGCTCGGGCAGGCTGGGCGCGCGGAAGCCGGTGTTGGCCGAGCCGCGCAGCACCAGGCTGGGCAGCGGCTGCCAGCGCAGGCCGATCTTCGGGTTGACCGTGGTCTCCTTCAGGTCCTTGTAGTGGTCGGCGCGCACCGACAGGTTCAGCGTCAGGTCCTTGCGCAGCGGGGCATCCAGCTCGGCGAACAGCGAGCCAATGTCGCGGCCGATCTTGGTGCTGGTCTTGGAGTTGGCGCCGGCGGCCAGCGAGTCGCCGCCCAGGATGTCGACCTGGTTGTTCAGTGCGGCCACCACGTCGTTGCTGGCCAGGCCCTCGGCCTCCCAGGTGTCGCGCCGCAGTTCGGCGCCCAGCGCCAGGCTCAGCGGGCCGCCGGACAGCGCCATCAGCTCGCGGCTGAAGGTGGCATCCACGCTGGTGTTCTCGCCCTTGTGCACCCGCAGGGTCTGGCCCTCGATGCTGGCCGCCCGCAGCAGGGCCAGGCCCTCGGCCGTCTGCAGGCCGAAGGGGTTGAGCTTGGGGTCGAGGAAGAGGGTGGTTGCCGTGCCCTGCACGGTGGCAAGGCCGGTCACGCTGAGCCAGCCCGGGCCGGCCTTGGTCTCGCGCTTGGACCAGCCATGGTTGATGCCGCCGCGGTAGTCCCAGCCGGCCAGGCTGCCTTCCAGCGCCAGCACCAGGCGGTCGTTGTAGTGGTGGTCGTCGCGGATGCGCGGGCCGGCATCGGCCACCGACCACTGCACGTTGATCGGCCGGCCGGCCAGGTTCAGGCCGGCCACCGCCGGCACCAGGCCATTGCCCGGGTAGTAGGGGTGGGTGCTGGTCAGCCGCACCGTGGGCGCGGCGGCGGCGTTGTACTGGTCGACGCTGTAGTGGCTGTGGTTGAACTGGGCCGTCAGCAGGTGGTCGCCCAGGCGCAGCGAGCCCTTGGCGAAGAAGTTCTCGATGTCGTTCTTGTTGTTGAAGGCGGTGTACAGCACGTTGTCGTCCAGCACGCAGCGGTTGCCGGTGGCCGTGGGCGTGGAGTAGGGCGCCAGGCAGGTGCTGCCGTACGGGTTGAACAGCACCGTGCGCTGCGAACTGGTGGGGTTGTTCGGATCGGTGAAGTTGCCCGGCGTGGCCGCACCGGGGCTGGCCTGCAGCACGCCCAGGGTGTTGAGCACCGCGCGGTCGGTCAGCTCGGGGCGGTCGGCGCGCAGCAGCACGTCGCGCCGCTGGACATCCAGCGCGGCATAGACGTTCCAGCCCTGCTTGTCCAGGTTGCCCAGGCCGCCGATCAGCCCCAGGGAATGGGTGGCACCGCCGCCGCTCTTCTCCGGCTGGGTGGTCTCCAGCTTGACGCGGCCGCCCTGGAACTGGCCCAGGGTGTAGAAGGCCTGCACGCCGCCGATGGCGTCGGAGCCGTAGCTGGACGATGCGCCGTCGCGCAGCACATCGGTGCGGCCCAGCGCCATGCGCGGGATCACGTTGACGCTGGTGTACTGGTTGGTCAGCGGCTCCTTGGGCAGGCGGCGGCCGTCCAGCAGGGTGAGCGTGCGCATCGGGCCCAGGCCGCGCAGGCTGGTCATCGGCCCGGCGGTGCCCTGGTTGCTGCCCAGCGAGTTGGCCTGCGGCAGCTCGAGCATGAAGTCCTTCAGCTCGGTGTGGCCGCGCGCCTCCAGCTCGCCCGCGGTGATGCTGGTGACCGGCAGCGCGGTCTCGGCATTGATCGAGCGGCGGATGATCGAGCCGGTGATCTCCACCCGGCTGGTCGCTTCCGCCTGCTGGGCCAGCACGCTGGCCGGCAGGGTGAGCAGGCCGAGCACGGCCAGGTGGATGCGCGAGGGGCGGGCGGCGGGCATGGCGCTGCGGGGCAAGTGGGCGGGCATGGGCGTGTCTCCGTGGTCTGTCCAGGGGCGGTTGTTGTTCGGGGGGGCGGGCGTCCGGTGGGACAGCCTCAGCTGCCGCCGGCCGCCTGCATGCGGTCGCGGCTGTTGGTCAGGTGCATGTACATCGCCGCGCGGGCCAGGGCCGGGTCGCCGCGGCGCACGGCGTCGAGCACGGCGCGGTGCTCCTGTGCGGTGATGTCCTTGTTCGAGCGCAGCTGCGGCGACGGCTCGCCGAAGCGGGCGGGACGCGGCGCCGTCGGGCGGCGCTGGGGCCGGCCCGCGCTGCGCGGGATGGTGGCGCCACTGAGCGAGCGCAGCACCAGCACGAAGTATTCGTTGCCGGTGGCCTGGGCCAGCAGCTCATGGAAGCGGAAGTCGGCCTCGGCCGTGCCCTCGCCGATGCTGTGCTGGCGGTCGAAATCGGCCAGTGCGGCTTCCATCGCGGCCAGTTGCTCCGGCGTGCGGCGCTGGGCGGCCAGGGCCGCGGCGTCGGCCTCCAGGCTCATGCGCAGCTCCAGCATCGCCAGCTTCTGCCGCACCTTCAGGTCGGCCTGCGCCTGGGCGGCCAGCGGGTTCTCGGCCTGGGTGGCCAGCACGAAGCTGCCCACGCCATGGCGGGTGTGCACCAGGCCGTTGGCCTGCAGGCGCGACACCGCCTCGCGCACCACGCTGCGGCTGACACCGTACTCGCGCATCAGCGCCGGCTCGGGCGGCACCTTGCTGCCCGGGGTCAGCTCGCCGCTGCGGATGCGCGCCGTCACGCCATCGACCACGCGCTGTGACAGGCTGGTGGGGCGGGCGGCGTCGCCGGGCTGGGGGTCGACGGTGGGCATGGGGTGGTGGCTCGTGTCAAGTCATCAGACGACTGACTTCAGTATAGGCAGATCAATCCGCCGGCGGAACGGGTCACGCCCGGCTTGTTTCTCGGTGTTTTCCCCTGGAATCAGGGTTTTGGCGTGGTGGTGCGGATGGCTTGCTCTACACTTCAAGTCATCAGACGACTGATGAATCAATGCCCATGATCACGATCGCCAGCGTGGACGCGGTGGAGTTCTCGTTCCCCACCCGCCGGTCGGTGGATGCCGCCGGCCACAGCCATCCCGGCCCGCTGCGCACTGCGCAGCAGGCGCTGCTGCGCATCACCAGCAGCGATGGCGTCACCGGCTGCTGCTTCGCGCCCAGCCAGGTGGTGCGCCCGCATGTGCTGAACCAGTTCGTGCGCCGCGTGCTGCTGGGGCGCGACGCGCTGCAGCGCGAGGCCCTGTGGTGCGAGCTGGAGCATTGGCAGCGCGGCAGCGCCGGCCAGCTGACCGACCGCGCGATGGGCGTGGTGGACGCCGCGCTGCACGACCTGATCGGCCGCACGCTGGGCGTGCCGGTGTGGAAGCTGCTGGGCGGCGTGCGCGACCGCATCCCCGCCTACGGCAGCACCATGTGTGGCGACGAGCTGGCCGGCGGCCTGTCCACGCCCGCCGAATACGCCGCCTTCGCGGTGCAGCTGGTGGAGAAGGGCTACAAGGCGATCAAGCTGCACACCTGGATGCCGCCGGTGGCCTTCGCGCCCGATCCGGCCATGGACATCCAGGCCTGCACCGCGGTGCGGCAGGCGGTGGGCCCGGACATCGCACTGATGCTGGACGGCTACCACGAGTACAGCCGCACCGACGCGCTGCGCATCGGCCGTGCCCTGGAGGAGCTGGACTTCACCTGGTACGAGGAGATGATGAACGAGCAGAGCATGTCGTCCTACGTGTGGCTTGCGCAGCAGCTGCGCATCCCGCTGCTGGGGCCGGAGAGCCTGTCGGGCAAGCACTACGCGCGCGCCGAGTGGGTCAAGTCCGGGGCCAGCGACATCCTGCGTGCCGGCGTCAACGGCTGTGGCGGCATCGGCCCGGTGATGAAGGTGGCCCACCTGGCCGAAAGCTTCGGCATGCACTGCGAGGTGCACGGCAACGGCGCGCCCAACCTGGCGGTGTGCGGCGCCATCCGCAACACCACCTGGTACGAGCGCGGCCTGCTGCACCCCTTCCTCGACTACGACGAGCTGCCGCCCTACCTGCTGCGCCAGATCGACCCGCTGGACGCCGACGGCTGCGTGCCGATGCCGCCCGGCCCCGGCCTGGGCGAGGAGATCGACCACGACTACATCGCCCGGCACACCGTGGCGACCTTCTGAGCCCACCCATGCAGCGCCGCCAGTTCACTGCTCTGGCCCCTGCGGCAGCCGTGGCGGCCTGGGCTGCTGCGCCGGTGCAGGCTGCCGATGCCGCGGCCGACCAGCTGCTGGTGGGCATGAGCATGAACAACCTGCTGTCGCTGGACCCCGGCAGCGCCACCGGCCTGGACGCACTGGCCGTGGCCTGCAACCTCTACGACCACCTGCTGGAGACCGATGCGGCCGACACCACCCGGCTGCTGCCCGGGCTGGCCGAGGCGTGGCAGGTGGCCGAGGGTGGCCGCTTGCTGCAGTTCCGCCTGCGCAGCGGCCCGGCCTTCGCCGGCGGCCGGCCGGTGACGGCGGACGATGCCGCCTGGTCGCTGCAGCGGGTGCTGCGGCTGAACCTGGCGCCCGCCACGGTGTGGAAGAGCTACGGTTTCAGTGCCACCAACGCCGATGCCCTGGTGCGCGCCACCGATCCGCACACCCTGCAGATCACGCTGCCGCAGCCCACCGACCCGGCCCTGGTGCTCGCCACGCTGGCCACGTCGATGAGCGCCTGCGTGCTCGACCGGGCCGCCGTGATGGCCCAGGCCCGCACCGAGGCCCGGGGCAGCGACTTGGGCGCGACCTGGCTGACCACCCATGCCGCCGGCTCCGGCGCCTTCGTGCTGGAGGCCTGGCGGCCGAAGGAATTGCTGACGCTGCAGCGGGCCCCCGGCCACTGGCGCGGGCCGGCCCGGCTGCGCCGCGTGGTGCTGCGCCACATGACCGAATCGCAGACGCTGCGGCTGATGCTGTCGCGCGGCGACCTGGACGTGGCCGGGGGCCTGTCGGCGCCCGATGTGCGCGCCCTGGCCCGGCGGCCCGACCTGGCGGTGGAGCGGGTGCGCCGCGGCAACCTGTACTACCTGGCCGTCAACGCCCGCCGGGCGCCGTTCACCGACGAGCGGGTGCGGCGCGCCGTGCTGCGCCACCTGATCGACTTCCAGGGCGTGGCCGACGGCGTGCTGCCGTTCTACGGCGAGCTGCAGCAGCGCCCGGTGCCGCCGGGGCTGCCGGCCTCGCTGCCGCAGCCCGGCTACCGGCTCGACGTGGCAGAAGCCCGCCGCCTGCTGGCCGAGGCCGGCCTGGCCGGCGGCTTCGACACCACCATCCGCGTCATCGCCGAGGCGCCGTTCACTGCCATCGCCACCAGCGTGCAGGCCACGCTGGCCCAGGCCGGCATCCGCGCGTCCATCCTGCCCGGCACCGGCAACCAGGTCTATGGCGCGATGCGCGAGCGCAGCTTCGACCTCGTCGTCGGCCGCGGCGGCGGCGGGTCCGAGCCGCACCCGCACTCCAGCCTGCGCGCGCTGCTCTACAACCCCGACAACCGCGACAGCGCCAAGCTCAGCAACTTCCAGGGCTGGCGCACCGGCCATGCCGATGCGGTGCTCAACGGCCTGATCGAGCAGGCGCTGCTGGAGCGCGACCCAGCGCGTCAGCGTGCGCTCTACCAGCAGGCGCAGGAACGCGCCGATGCCGTGGTGGGCGGCCTGCAGCCGATCGCCCAGGTGCTGGACACCCAGGTGCTGCGCCGCGTGGTGCAGGGCTATGCCGGCCATCCGGCGGGCACGACGCGGCTGCACGGCGTGTCCAAGCTGCCGGCGGCGGAGGCCCGGGCATGACGGCGGGCAGACTGCTGCGCGGCAGCGGCGGCATCGCGGCCACGCTGCTGGGCCTGCTGCTGCTGACCTTCCTGATCGGCCGGGTGATGCCGCTGGACCCGGTGCTGGCCGTCGTCGGGCCCGACGCCGACCGCGCCACCTACGAGCAGGTGCGCCGCGACATGGGGCTGGACCAGCCGCTGGCGCTGCAGTTCGCGGGGTATCTGCATGCGCTGGCCCGGGGCGACCTGGGCCGGGCCCTGCTGACCGGCAATCCGGTGGCCACCGACCTGGCCCGTGTGCTGCCCGCCACGGTGGAGCTGGCCACGCTGGCCATCCTGATCGGCACCGTGCTGGGCGTGCCGCTGGGCGTGCTGGCCGCCAGCCACCACCGCCGCTGGCCCGATCACCTGGCCCGCGTCGTCGGCCTGCTGGGCCATTCCACGCCGGTGTTCTGGTTCGGCATGATGGGCCTGCTGGTGTTCTACGCCTGGCTGGGCTGGGCTGGCGGCATCGGCCGCATCGGACTGGCCTTCGAGGGCACGGTGCCCAACCGCACCGGCCTGCTGCTGGTGGATGCGCTGCTGGCCGGCGATGGCGCGGCCTTCCAGAGCGCGCTGCGCCACCTGCTGCTGCCGGCCTGCGTGCTGGGCCTGCACTCGATGGCCTACCTCAGCCGCATGACCCGCGCCTTCATGCTGGCGCAGCTGTCGCAGGAGTACGTCACCACCGCCCGGGTCAAGGGCCTGCCCGAGTGGCAGGTGGTCTGGGGCCATGCGTTCCGCAACATCCGGGTGCAGTTGCTGACCATCCTGGCCCTGGCCTACGGCGGCCTGCTGGAAGGCGCGGTGCTGGTCGAGACGGTGTTCGGCTGGCCCGGCTTCGGCAGCTACCTCACCAGCAGCCTGCTGCTGGGCGACATGAATGCGGTGATGGGATCGGTGCTGGTGGTGGGCCTGCTGTTCGTCGCGCTGAACCTGGGCGCCGATGCGCTGTACCGGGTGTTCGATCCGAGGGCCAGGGCATGACGGCGGCGGCGCAGGCATCCGCTGGCGCACGCAGCGCCTGGTCCGGTGAAGCGGCCGCGCTGGCGCGGCGGCTGCTGCGCAACCCGTTGACGGCGGCCGGCCTGGTGGTGATCGCGGGGCTGGTGCTGCTGGCCGCGCTGGCACCCTGGATGGCACCGCATGACCCGCTGGCGCAGAACCTGGCGCGGGCGTTGCAGCCGCCCGGTGCGGACCACTGGTTCGGCACCGACGAGTTCGGACGCGATGTCTTCAGCCGCCTGCTGCACGGCACCCGCATCACGCTGTTCATCGTCGTGCTCGTCACCGTCGTGGTCGGGCCGCTGGGCATGGCGGTGGGCGTGGTGGCGGGCTGGTTCGGTGGCGCCGTGGATGCGGTGCTGATGCGGCTGACCGACATCGTGCTGTCTTTCCCCGGGCTGGTGCTGGCCCTGGCCTTCGTCGCGGCGCTGGGCCCCGGCCTGGACCATGCCGTGCTGGCGATCGCGCTGACCGCCTGGCCGCCGATAGCCCGGCTGGCGCGGGCCGAGGCGATGACGCTGCGGCAGGCCGACTTCATCGTCGCCGCGCAGTTGCAGGGCGCCTCGCATGCCCGCATCCTGCTGCTGCACCTGGCGCCGCTGTGCCTGCCCTCGGTGCTGGTGCGGCTGACGATGAACATGGCCTCGGTGGTGCTGACGGCCGCCGGCCTGGGCTTCCTGGGCCTGGGCGCGCAGCCGCCGCTGCCCGAGTGGGGCGCGATGATCGCCGAGGGCCGCCGCTACATGCTCGACAGCTGGTGGCTGGTGGCCGCGCCCGGCGCGGCCATCCTGGCCGTCAGCATGGCCTTCAACCTGCTGGGCGACGGCCTGAACGACGCCCTGGATCCGCGCCAGCAATGACCACCACCGCCCCCCCGCCCACCCCGCCCACCACGCCGCTGCTGGACGTGCAGGACCTGCGCGTCACCTACGGCCAGGGCGCCGGCGCGGTGCCGGTGGTGCAGGGCGTGTCGTTCACGCTCGGCCGCGAGAAGCTGGCGCTGGTGGGCGAATCCGGCTCGGGCAAGACCACGGTCGGCCGGGCGCTGCTGCGCCTGCTGCCGCGCCAGGCGCAGATCACCGCGTCGCGGCTGCAGTTCGACGGATGCGACCTGCTGGCGGCCAACCCGGCGCAGATGGCCGCCCTGCGCGGCCGGCGCATGGCGATGATCATGCAGGATCCGAAGTTCTCGCTGAACCCGGTGATGACGGTGGGCGCACAGATCGCCGAGAGCGTGCAGCGCGACCGCCGCCTGCCGCGGGGCGAATGCGCCGACCGGGTGCACCAGCTGCTGGCGCGGGTGCACATCCGCGAGCCGCAGCGCGTGGCCGGCCAGCATCCGCACCAGCTGTCCGGCGGCATGGGCCAGCGGGTGATGATCGCGATGATGCTGGCGCAGACGCCGCAGCTGCTGATCGCCGACGAGCCCACCTCGGCGCTGGACGTGTCGGTGCGCCAGGAGGTGCTGGCCCTGCTGGACGAACTGGTGGCCGAGCAGGGTCTGTCGGTGCTGTTCGTCAGCCACGACCTGCCGCTGGTGCGCCGCTTCTGCGACCGGGTGCTGGTGCTGTATGCCGGCCGGGTGGTGGAGACCATCGCCGCGGCCGATCTGGACGAGGCCACCCATCCCTACACCCGCGGCCTGCTCGACGCCGTGCCCGGCCTGCGCCACCGCCGCGCGCAGCTGCCGGTGCTGCAGCGCGATGCGGCCTGGGCGCGATGACCATGACCGACACCACCCCGATGCTGCAGGTGCGCGGGCTCACGCTCGCCTTCGACGACGGTGCCGGCCGCGCACGCCCCGTGCTGCAGGGCATCGACCTCGACCTGGCCCCTGGCGAGGCCTTCGGCCTGGTTGGCGAATCGGGCTCGGGCAAGACCACGGTGCTGCGCTGCCTGGCCGGGCAGTACCGGCACTGGCAGGGCCGCATCGCCATCGCCGGCCAGCCCTATGCCGGCGGCGCCAGCGCCGCCCACGCGCGGCGGGTGCAGATGGTGTTCCAGGATCCGTACGGTTCGCTGCACCCGCGCCACACGGTGCACACCGCGCTGGCCGAGCCGCTGCGGGTGCAGGGGCTGGGTGACATCGACCGGCGCATCGATGCCGTGCTGGCCCAGGTCGGCCTGCCGCTGCACTTCCGCCACCGCTGGCCGCACCAGCTGTCGGGCGGGCAGCGCCAGCGGGTGGCCATCGCCCGCGCCCTGGTGCTGGAGTCGCCGCTGCTGCTGCTGGACGAGCCCACCTCGGCGCTGGATGTGTCGGTGCAGGCCGAGGTTCTGAACCTGCTGGCCACGCTGCGCCGCACCCAGGGTCTGAGCTACCTGCTGGTGAGCCATGATCTGGGGGTGGTGGCCCACCTGTGCGACCGGCTGGCGGTGATGCAGCAGGGCCGCATCGTCGAGACACTGACCACCGACGCCCTCTGCGCCGGCCAGGCCCGGCATGCCTACACCCGGGCGCTGCTGGCGGCGGCCGATGCCTGACAACCGAACCAAGCCCTTCTGGAGATCCCGACGATGACCCGCGTGGTGGCCTACACCTCCCTGTGCAGCCTGCAGCGCTGGGGCCGGCCGATCGGCGATGTGAACAGCATCAACCGTGACGGCAGCCGGCCGGTGCCGGTGCTGCTGCTGCACACCGACGACGGCCGCACCGGCGTGGGCCTGGCCCCGCACGAGGGCATCGAGCGCGTGTTCCCGGTGGTCGAGGGCGAAGACCCGCGTGCCGTGCCGGCGCTCTACGACCGCATGTTGGCCCGGGTGTTCAAGACCGGCCACGGCGGCGCGGTGTTCAGCGCCATCGGCGCCGTCGACATGGCGCTGTGGGACCTGAAGGCCCAGCTCGCCGGCGAACCGCTGTGGCGCCTGCTGGGCGGGCGCACGCCGTTCGTGCCGGGCTATGCCTCGGCGCTGGACTACGGGCTCGACGATGCCGCCCTGGTGGCCCTGCACGAGTGCTACCTGACCCACGGCTTCAGTGCGGCCAAGCTCAAGGGCGGCGCCGATCCGCAGGCCGACCTGCACCGGCTGCAGCTGCTGCAGCGTGTCTACGCCCGCAGCGGCCAGCCGGTGAAGCTGATGCTCGACATCAACGAGGCGCTGAGCCCGAAGGACGCGCTGCGCCATGTGGCGCAGATCGAGCAGGCGCTGCCGCTGCACTGGGTGGAAGAGCCGGTGCGCCGCTGGGATGCGCCGGGCCATGCGCTGGTGCGCGCCGGCGTGCGCGCCAACGTGGCCAGCGGCGAGAACCTGAGCGGCCTGGAGCAGTACCAGCCGCTGCTGGCGGCCGGCGCGCTGGACGTGGTGCAGACCTCGATGATCACCGGCATCACCCACTTCCTGCGGCTGGCCGCGGCGGCGCAGCTGCACGGCCTGCCGGTCAGCCTGGTCAGCTACCGCGGCCACCTGGTGGCGCATGCCGCCACCGCGGTGCCCAACCACACCCTGCTGGAGGTGAAGGAGCTGGACGAACGCCCGCTGGGCATCGACTACGACCAGCGCGTGGCCGACGGCGGCCTGCACCTGGGCGAGACGCCCGGCCTGGGCGTGCGGGTGGACCGGGCGGCCATCGAGGCGCACATGCGCGCCAGCGCGGCATGACGGCAGCCACCGGCCTGCGGCGCGCAGCCCGCCGGGCCGTGGCCCTGCTGCTGGCCGCTGCCATGCCCTGCCTGGCCCAGCCCGCACCGCCCGCGGCCTACCTGGTCGGCGATTCGACGATGGCCACCGCCACCGGCTACGGCGATGCGCTGTGCGCGCGGCTGCAGCCGGCGCTGGACTGCATCAACCTCGCCAAGGGCGGCCGCAGCACGCTGAGCTACCGCGCCGAAGGCCTGTGGGAGGCGCTGCTGGCCCGGCTGCGTGCCCGGCCGGCGGGCAGCGGCACGGCCCATGTGCTGGTGCAGTTCGGCCACAACGACCAGCCCGGCAAGCCCGGCCGCTCGACCGACCTGGACACCGAGTTCCCGGCCAACCTGGCCCGCTATGTGGCCGAGGCCCGGGCCGCCGGCGCGCAGCCGGTGCTGGTGACGCCGCTGACCCGCCGCAGCTTCCGTGGCGACCGGCTCGACGACAACCTCGGCCCCTGGGCCGCGGCGGTGCGGCGGGTGGCCAGCGCCCAGCGGGTGCCGCTGGTCGACCTGCATGCCGCCAGCATGGCCCTGGTGCAGCCGCTCGGCCAGGCCGGCGCCGACGACCTGGCCGAGGCGCCGCCAGGCGATCCGCGCTTCGACCGCACCCACCTCGGACACCGCGGCGCCTGTGTCTTCGCCGAGCTGGTGCAGCGCCAGCTGGCCCGGGCGGTGCCGGCGCTGGACACGCCGCGCACACCGCAGCCCGACTGCGCGACAGTGCTGCCGCCGTCACAGCGGTTTTCCATCGGCCCGGCCGACATGCGCGGCTGGACGGCCACCCGCGGCGGCGCCGGCGGCGCCATCCTGCGGGTGACCACACTGGCGGCCGACGGGCCCGGCTCGCTGCGGGCGGCGATCGACACGCCGGGCCCGCGCACCATCGTCTTCGAGGTCGGCGGCGTGATCGACCTGGCCGGCGGCACCCTGGAGATCCGCCAGCCGCACCTCACCATCGCCGGCCAGACGGCGCCCAGCCCGGGCATCACCCTCATCCGTGCCGAGACGGTGGTGCGCACCCACGATGTGGTGCTGCAGCACCTGCGCTTCCGGCCCGGTGGCTGGGGCCGGCCGCGGCAGGGCGGCGGCGACCAGGACGGGCTGTCGACCGCCGGCGGGGCCCGCGACGTGGTCGTCGACCACTGCAGCTTCTCCTGGGGCACCGACGAGAACCTGTCGGCCTCGGGCCCGCGCTTCGGCGCCGGCCGCGCCGACGAGACGCCCGACGACTGGCGCCGCGCCACCTCGCACCGCATCACCTTCAGCCACAACCTGATCTACGAGGGCCTGTCGCATTCGGTGCATGCCAAGGGCGAGCATTCCAAGGGCACGCTGGTGCACGACAACGCCACCGGCGTGCTGCTGTATGGCAACGTCTACGTGTCCAACCGCGAGCGCAATGCGCTGTTCAAGGGCGGCGCCCGCGGTGCGATGGTCAACAACCTGATCGTCAACCCCGGCCGGCTGGCGGTGCACTACAACCTGTGGCCGCAGGAGTGGGGCGACAAGCCCTGGCAGACCGGCCGCCTGAGCCTGGTGGGCAACCTGCTGCGCCACGGCCCGGACACCGAGCCTGGCACTGCGCTGTTCACGCTGCGGGGCGCCGGTCCGGTGGAACTGCACCTGCACGACAACCTGGCCTTCGACCGCCAGGGCGCGCCGGTGCCGCTGGTGGCCCTGGCCGGCACCGGCCAGGCCGCGGTGCTGCCGCTGCCCGAGGCCGACCTGCCGCCCGGCCTGCGGATCCGGCCGGCGGCCGTGCTGGCCGGCGAGCTGCCCGGCGCCGTCGGCGCCCGGCCCTGGGACCGCGACGACACCGACCGCCGGCTGCTGGCCGATCTGGCGGCCGGCCGCGCCCGCATCGTCGATGCCGAGCCGCCGCCCGGCCTGCCACCGGTGGCACCGCCCACCCGCCGGGCCTTCGACCCCGAGGCCTGGCACATCGACACCATGAGCCCGCGCCTGGGCTGGGCGCGCATCGGCCTGGTGCCCTGAGCCGCGGCGCGCTGTCATCGGCGTGCTGCGGTTCACCCCTACACTTCGCGCCTTGTCCGGCGGTGGCCCCCCTGGCCCGGCCGGTGGCACCCCTTGATTCCTGCCCCGCTCCCGAGGAGCCCCCCGCATGCTGCGTTTCCGCTTTCCCATCGTCATCATCGACGAGGACTACCGCTCCGAGAACACCTCGGGCCTGGGCATCCGGGCATTGGCCGACGCCATCCAGAAAGAGGGCTTCGAGGTGCTGGGCGTCACCAGCTATGGCGACCTGAGCAGTTTCGCCCAGCAGCAGAGCCGGGCCTCGGCCTTCATCCTGTCCATCGACGACGAGGAGTTCACCCCCGGCCCCGAGCTGGACCCGGCGGTGCTGAACCTGCGCAAGTTCATCGAGGAGATCCGCTTCAAGAACAGCGACATCCCGATCTACCTGTACGGCGAGACGCGCACCAGCCAGCACATCCCGAACGACATCCTGCGGGAGCTGCACGGCTTCATCCACATGTTCGAGGACACGCCCGAGTTCGTGGCCCGGCACATCATCCGCGAGGCCAAGAGCTACCTCGACGGCGTGGCACCGCCATTCTTCAAGGCGCTGGTGGACTATGCGCAGGACGGCAGCTACAGCTGGCACTGCCCGGGCCACTCCGGCGGCGTGGCCTTCCTCAAGAGCCCGGTGGGCCAGATGTTCCACCAGTTCTTCGGCGAGAACATGCTGCGTGCCGACGTGTGCAACGCGGTCGACGAACTGGGCCAGCTGCTGGACCACACCGGCCCGGTGGCCGCCAGCGAGAAGAACGCGGCGCGCATCTTCAATGCCGACCACTGCTTCTTCGTCACCAACGGCACCAGCACCAGCAACAAGATGGTGTGGCACCACACGGTGGCGCCGGGCGATGTGGTGGTGGTCGACCGCAACTGCCACAAGAGCATCCTGCACAGCATCATCATGACCGGCGCAGTGCCGGTGTTCATGACGCCCACGCGCAACCACTACGGCATCATCGGCCCGATCCCGAAGAGCGAGTTCAGCCGCGAGGCCATCGAGCGCAAGATCGCCGCCAATCCGCTGCTCAAGGGGGTGGACCCGAAGACGGTGCGCCCGCGGGTGATGACCCTGACCCAGAGCACCTACGACGGCGTGCTCTACAACACCGAGACCATCAAGGGCATGGTCGACGGCTACATCGACAACCTGCACTTCGACGAGGCCTGGCTGCCGCACGCCGCCTTCCACAAGTTCTACGGCACCTTCCACGCCATGGGCAAGAACCGGGTGCGGCCGCAGCAGGCGATGGTGTATTCCACCCAGTCCACCCACAAGCTGCTGGCCGGCATCAGCCAGGCCAGCCAGGTGCTGGTGCAGGATTCACAGACGGTCAAGCTGGACAAGCACCTGTTCAACGAGGCCTACCTGATGCACACCAGCACCAGCCCGCAGTACGCCATCATCGCCAGCTGCGACGTGGCCGCCGCGATGATGGAGCCGCCCGGCGGCACGGCGCTGGTGGAAGAGAGCATCAAGGAGGCGATGGACTTCCGCCGCGCGATGCGCAAGGTCGACAAGGAATTCGGCAAGGACTGGTGGTTCACCGTCTGGGGCCCCGACAAGCTGGTGGACGACGGCATCGGCCGCTCCGACGCCTGGACGCTGAAGGCCAAGGACAAGTGGCACGGCTTCGGCAACCTGGCCACCGGCTTCAACCTGCTCGACCCGATCAAGTGCACCCTGATCACCCCGGGGCTGGACATGTCGGGCAAGTTCGCCCCCACCGGCATCCCGGCGGGCATCGTCACCAAGTTCCTGGCCGAGCACGGCGTGGTGGTCGAGAAGACCGGCCTCTACAGCTTCTTCATCCTGTTCACCATCGGCATCACCAAGGGCCGCTGGAACACGCTGCTAACCGCGCTGCAGCAGTTCAAGGACGACTACGACCGCAATGCGCCGATGTGGCGCATCCTGCCGGAGTTCTGCCAGGCCCATCCGCAGTACGAGAAGATGGGCCTGAAGGACCTGTGCCAGGCCATGCACCAGGCCTATGCCGAGGGCGACATCGCCCGGCTGACCACCGAGATGTACCTGTCGGACCTGCAGCCGGCGATGAAGCCCAGCGACGCCTATGCCCACATCGCCCGGCGCCAGACCGAGCGGGTGGACATCGATGACCTGGAAGGCCGCATCACCACCGCGCTGCTGACGCCGTACCCCCCGGGCATCCCGCTGCTGATCCCGGGTGAGCGCTTCAACCGCAAGATCGTGCAGTACCTGAAGTTCACCCGCGCCTTCAACGCCCGCTTCCCCGGCTTCGCCACCGATGTGCATGGCCTGGTGGAAGACGAGGGCGGTGCCGAGGGCCGCTACTACGTGGACTGCGTTCGGTAACCTCGCTCGCCGGGCGCTATGAAAAAAGGGCCGCGTCAGCGGCCCTTTGTCATGCGTGGCAGGGCAGCTCAGTTGCTGGCAGCCGATGCCGCGGCCGGCGCAGCAGCAGGTGCCACCACCGCCGGCGCCGGCATGGCGGCCGGCGCGGTGACGGCGGCCGGCGCCGCATGCGCAGCGGCCGGCTTGGTGCTGGCGCTCATCGGCAGCAGCGGCACGATCAGCAGCGCCACGATGTTGATG
Source organism: Pseudaquabacterium pictum (assembly GCF_005403045.1). Lineage (GTDB taxonomy): Bacteria > Pseudomonadota > Gammaproteobacteria > Burkholderiales > Burkholderiaceae_C > Pseudaquabacterium > Pseudaquabacterium pictum. Next base: position 697,703 of record NZ_BJCL01000001.1, on the reverse strand, counting down.
ATCTTGATCAGCGGGTTCACCGCCGGGCCGGCGGTGTCCTTGTACGGATCGCCCACGGTGTCGCCGGTCACGGCCGACTTGTGCGCGTCGCCACCCTTCTTGTGCAGCACGCCGGCTGCGTCGGTGAAGCCTTCCTCGATCAGCTTCTTGGCGTTGTCCCAGGCGCCGCCGCCGGTGCACATCGAGATGGCCACGAACAGGCCGGTCACGATGGTGCCCATCAGCAGGCCGCCCAGGGCCGCCGGGCCCAGCAGCAGGCCCACCAGCACCGGCACCACCACCGGCAGCAGGCTGGGCACCACCATCTCCTTGATGGCTGCGGTGGTCAGCATGTCGACGGCTGCGCTGTAGTTGGGCTTGCGCTTGCCGGCCATGATCTGGCCGTCCTTGAACTGGCTGCGCACCTCCACCACCACCGCGCTGGCTGCCCGGCCCACCGCCTCCATCGCCATCGCGGCGAAGAGGTAGGGGATCAGGCCGCCGATGAACAGGCCGATGATCACCATGTGGTCGCTCAGGTCGAACGCCACGTGCATGCCGCGGCCTTCCAGCGCATGGGTGTAGTCGGCAAACAGCACCAGCGCGGCCAGGCCGGCCGAGCCGATGGCATAGCCCTTGGTCACGGCCTTGGTGGTGTTGCCTACCGCGTCCAGCGGGTCGGTCACGTCGCGCACGCTGGCGGGCAACTCGGCCATTTCGGCAATGCCGCCGGCGTTGTCGGTGATCGGGCCGTAGGCGTCCAGCGCCACCACGATGCCGGCCATGCTGAGCATGGAGGTGGCTGCGATCGCGATGCCGTACAGCCCGCCCAGCTGGAAGGCCACCATGATGGCCGCGCAGACGAACAGCACCGGCCAGGCCGTGCTGCGCATGCTGACGCCGAGGCCGGCGATCACGTTGGTGCCATGGCCGGTGGTGCTGGCCTGGGCCACATGCTGCACCGGGCTGTATTGCGTGCCGGTGTAGAACTCGGTGATCCACACCAGCGCCGCGGTCAGCACCAGGCCCACGGCGCAGGCGCCGATCATGCGCATCTGGGTGCCGGCACCCAGCGCGTCGTCGGGCATCACCGCCATGGTCACGCCGATGAAGGCGATGAACGACAGCACGCCGGCGACGATCAGGCCCTTGTAGAGCGCGGGCATCACGTTCTTCATGCCCGGGCTGGCCTTGACGAAGCCGCAGCCGATGATCGACGCGATGATCGACACACCGCCCAGCAGCAGCGGGTAGACCACCGCGGCCATCGGCGCGGCGGTGACCATGATCGCGCCCAGCGCCATGGTGGCGATCAGCGTGACGGCGTAGGTCTCGAACAGGTCGGCGGCCATGCCGGCGCAGTCGCCCACGTTGTCGCCCACGTTGTCGGCGATCACCGCTGGGTTGCGCGGATCGTCCTCGGGGATGCCGGCTTCCACCTTGCCCACCAGGTCGGCGCCCACGTCGGCGCCCTTGGTGAAGATGCCGCCGCCCAGCCGCGCGAAGATCGAGATCAGGCTGGAGCCGAAGGCCAGGCCCAGCAGCGGCTTGAGCACGCTCGACAGGCTCTTGTCGGGCGTCATGTTGCCGTTGCCGGTGATGAACAGGAAGAAGATGCCCACGCCCAGCAGGCCCAGGCCCACCACCAGCATGCCGGTGATGGCGCCGCCCTTGAAGGCGACATCCAGCGCCGGGCCGATGCCTTTGGTGGCTGCCTGCGCAGTGCGCACGTTGGCCTTCACCGACACGTTCATGCCGATGAAGCCGCAGGCCCCCGACAGCACCGCACCCAGCACGAAGCCGGCGGCGGTGGTGCCGTCCAGGAACACGCCGATGGCAATCGCCAGCACCACGCCGACGATGGCGATGGTCTTGTACTGGCGTGCCAGGTAGGCCGCCGCGCCTTGCTGGATGGCGTCGGCGATTTCCTGCATGCGGGCGTTGCCAGCGTCCTGCGACAGGATCCAGCTGCGCTGGATGAATCCATAGATCACGGCAGCGATGCCGCACGCAAGCGCGATGTAGAGCGCCATGTTGGTCGATATCAAGGTATCTCCTTCCTCGGTCTAGCCCTGTGAACAAACGCGCCCGATGGGTGTTGTCGCCGGCTGGCCTGCGTGCGCCGCCGTGCCCGGGTCGCCAGGGCAATGTACGGCGCAGGCGCCGGGGTGGTGACGGTGTTTTCCTCCGGTGTCCCCGGCGCGACGTCAGGGCATGGCAAGCGCGCTTCGTAGAATGCGGGTGAACCCTTGTTCCTCCCACTCCAACGAGCCCATCCATGAGCCTGCACAACGTGACCCCCGGCGCCAAGGCGCCCCAGGAATTCAACGTGATCATCGAGATCCCGATGAATGCCGACCCGATCAAGTACGAGGTGGACCACGAGACCGGCGCGCTGTTCGTCGACCGCTTCATGAGCACGGCCATGCACTACCCGTGCAACTACGGCTACATCCCCAACACCCTGTCGGGCGACGGCGACCCGGTGGACGTGCTGGTGATCACGCCGGTGCCGCTGATCCCGGGCGTGGTGGTCACCTGCCGTGCGCTGGGCATGATGCAGATGGAAGACGAGGCCGGCGCCGACAACAAGCTGCTGGCCGTGCCCATCGACAAGGTGCTGTCGATCTACAGCCAGTGGAAGAAGCCCGAAGACCTGAACCCGCTGCGGCTGAAGACCATCCAGCACTTCTTCGAGCACTACAAGGATCTGGAGCCCGGCAAGTGGGTCAAGGTCACCGGCTGGACCGGCGTGGACGGCGCCCACAGGGAAATCACCGACGGCATCGCCAATTTCGCCTCGCAGAAGGACAAGGCCTGAGCAAGCGGGCCCCGTGGAACCGGCTTTGCCGGACCACTGGGGCCGCCCCTTTGAGGGGGAGCGCCGCAGGCGCTTCGGGGGTGGGTCATAACGCCTTGCTCACGAGCTTGAAATCCGGGTCCTCGGGGAACGGATGCACGGTGTAGCCCAGGCCGGTCATCAGCCGCAGCATGTTGGGGTTGTTGGCCAGCACCAGGCCGTCGATCTCGCTCAGGCCCTTGGCCCGGGCGAACTCCATGATCGACAGCATCAGCCGTGAGCCCAGGCCCTGGCCCTTGAACTGGTCGGATACCACCAGGCTGAACTCGCAGCTGGTCTGGTCGGGGTTGGTGATGTAGCGCGAGACGCCGATGATCTGCTCGGTCTCGGTGAAGGCGCCGTCGTCGCCCGCGGTGCGGGTGCGGTGCACCGCCACCAGGGCCATCTCGCGGTCGTAGTCGATCAGGGTGTAGCGGGCCAGCATGCGCGGCGGCAGCTCGGGCATGGCGCTGGCGAAACGGAAGTAGCGGCTCTCCTGCGACAGGCCGCGGACGAAGGCCTGCAGCATGTCGGCATCGTCGGGCTGGATCGGGCGGATGGTGTAGAGCCCGCCGCCCTTCATCGGCCACTCGCGCTCGTAGGCGCTGGGGTAGGGCAGGATGGCCAGGTGGTTGTAGTCGCCACTGCCATGGTGGTTGGGCGGCGCATGCTCGATCACCACCCGGGCGTCCACCGCCACCGCGCCGGTTTCGTCGACGATGATGGGGTTGATGTCCATCTCGCGCAGCTGCGGCAGCTCGCACACTATTTCCGACACCCGCAGCAGGATCTGCTCGACCAGCTCCAGGTCGGCCGCCGGCGCGCCGCGCCAGGCGCCCAGCATCTCCGAGACCCGGCTGCGCTCGATCAGCCGCCGCGCCAGGAACTGGTTCAGCGGCGGCAGCTCCATCGCCCGGTCGGCGATCAGCTCGATCATGATGCCGCCGGCGCCGAAGGTGATCACCGGGCCGAACGGGTCGTCGGTGGTCAGGCCGATGTAGATCTCGCGGCCATGGCGCAGGCCGGACATCGGCTGGATCGTCACGCCGTTGATGCGCGCGGTGGGCTGGGCCCGTTTCACCGCGGCCAGCATGTCGTTGTAGACATCACGCACCTGGGTGGCGCTCAGCACGTTCAGCGCCACGCCCTGCACATCGCTTTTGTGGCTGATGTCGGGCGAGTCGATCTTCAGCGCCACCGGGTAGCCCAGCTGGGCGGCGATCAGCATCGCCTCGTTGGCGGTGCGCGCCAGCATGGTGCGGGTGACGGGGATGTGGAAGGCCGCCAGCAGCGCCTTGCTCTCCATCTCGGTCAGCACCTTGCGGCGCTCGGCCAGCACGCCCTCGATCAGCAGGCGGGCGCCTTCCACGTCGGGCTTGGCCAGGCTGGAGTTGGGCGGCGGTGTCTGCTGCAGCAACTGCTGGTTCTGGTAGAAGCTGGCGATGTTGCCGAAGGCATCCACCGCCGCCTCGGGCGTGCGGAAGCTGGGAATGGCCACGCCGTTGAGCACGTCCCGCGCTTCCTTCACCCGTGCGTCGCCCATCCAGCAGGCCAGCACCGGCTTGCCGGTCAGGCGGAACACCTCGGCCACGCCGCGGGCCACGGCGGCCGGGTCGCTGTCGGGCTTGGGCGAGTAGATCGCCAGCATGCCGTCCACGCCGGTGTCCTTGCCCAGGGCCAGCAACGCGGCGCTGTAGTGGGCGGCCAGCGCGTCCTCGCCGAGGTCGATGACCGACTGCAGGTCGGTGCCCGGCGGCAGCTGCGGCGCCAGGCCGGTGCGGCCGGCTTCGGCCAGCGTGGCCACGTCCAGGCCGATCTCGTTGGCCCAGTCGGCCGCCAGCACGCCCGGCCCGCCGCCGTTGGTGACGATGGCCAGCCGTTTGCCCACCGGCCGATAGCGCGAGGCCAGGCACTTGGCGGCCGAGAACAGCTGGGTGAACAGCCGCACCCGCACCGCACCGGCGCGGCGCAGCGCCGCCTCGAAGACATCGTCGCTGCCGACGATGGCCGCCGAGTGCGTCAGCGCCGCCTTGCTGCCGGCCGGCTTGCGCCCGGCCTTCATCACCACCACCGGCTTGGCATAGGCGGCGGCACGCAGTGCGCTCATGAAGCGGCGGGCGTTGCGGATGCCCTCCATGTAGACCAGGATGGACTTGGTGCTGGCATCGTTGGCCAGGAAGTCCAGCGCCTGCGGCAGGTCGACGGCGGTGTTGGGCCCCAGCGAGACCACGGCCGAGAAGCCCACGCTGTTCTGCTGCGCCCAGTCGAGGATGGACGCCGTGAGCGCGCCCGACTGCGAGATCAGCGCCAGCGGCCCGGGCGCGGCCATCGCTCCCAGCGCGCTGGCATTGAGCTGCAGCAGCGGCCGCTGGAAACCCAGGCTGTTGGGCCCCAGCAGGTGCACGCCGTGGCGCTTGGCAATCGCCAGCAGCTCGGCGCAGGGCGCCGCGCCCAGGCCCGACGACAGCACCAGCGCCGCGCGGCAGCGGATGCGGCCAGTGACTTCCAGCGCCGCGGCCACCTGGGCGTCGGGCAGGGCGATCAGCGCCAGATCGGCCCGCGACTGCGCCAGATCGGCCAGCGTGCCGGTCATGTGGATGTCGAGGTGGGTGACGGTGCCGGCATAGCCGCCGTCGCGCAGGTTGGCCAGCAGGGCGCGGGCCTGCGGGGTCTGCGTCTCGGGCCGGTCACTGTCGCCGGCGAAGACGACGATCGACTGCGGCGAGAACAGCGGGGTCAGGTAGTGTTTGTCCATGGGCAGAGCCTGTCGGCCGGCCGTTGCAGGCGTAGCCGCCAGCATAGGCCAGCACGGCGTTGAGACAACGGGTTTTCCCAGGCCCGCCGCTTGCGGTGCGTCAAGTGCCGGTCTTGAACGGGCTGTGCTCGCGCAGTTCGTCCACGTAGGCGGCGATGCCGTGGCCTTCGCGCTGCAGGAAGTCGGCCACCGCGGCCGAGAACTGCGGGTGCGCCAGCCAGTGCGCCGAGCGCGTGCCCACCGGCAGCAGGCCTCGGGCCATCTTGTGCTCACCCTGGGCGCCGCCCTCGAAGCGGCGGAAGCCGTTGTCCATGCACCACTGCAGCGGCTGGTAGTAGCAGGCCTCGAAGTGCAGGCAGGGAATGTAGGTGGTGGCGCCCCAGTAGCGGCCGTAGGCCTCGCCGCGCTCGCGGTCGATGGCCACCAGTGACGCGCCCACCGGCTCGCCGCCCAGCCGTGCCACGCACATCAGCCAGTGCTGCGGCAGCGTGGCGGCCATGGCCTGGAAGAAGGCCGCGCTCAGGTAGGGCGTGGAGCCATGCGCCCGGTAGGTGAGGGTGTAGCACTGGTGGAAGAAGCGCCACAGGCCGGCATCGATGGCGTCGCCCTCGTGCAGGGTGAACACCACGCCAGCCTCGGCCACCCGCCGCCGCTCCTGCTGGATCTTCTTGCGCTTGTCCCGCTGCAGGCTGGCCAGGAAGGCGGTGAAGTCGGCATGCGGGGCCGCCGGGTCCTGCGTCCAGTGGAACTGCACGCCCTGGCGGGCCAGCCAGCCCCGGGCGGCAATGGCCGGTGTCTCGTCGGGCTCGTGGAACAGCAGGTGCACCGACGAGGCGTCCTCGTCCTCGGCCACCTGGGCCAGGCCGGCCAGCAGGGTGTGGCGGGCGGCGTCGTCGGCAGCCAGCAGGCGGCTGCCGGGCACCGGGGTGAAGGGCACGGCCACCAGCAGCTTGGGGTAGTAGCGCAGGCCGTGGCGCTGGTAGGCATCGGCCCAAGCCCAGTCGAACACGTACTCGCCGTAGGAATGGCTCTTCAGGTAGGCCGGCGCGGCGGCCACCAGCTCGGCGCCGCGGTGCACCGTGACGAAGCGCGGCGCCCAGCCGGTGCGCGGCACCGCGCTGCCCGAGGCATGCAGTGCCGCCAGGTATTCCCAGCGCATGAAGGGGGTGGGGCGGCTCTGCGCGGCCAGCAGCGCGTTCCAGGCCACGCCATCCAGCGCGCAAGGGTCTTGGTGGACCCGGATAACATCCTTCGTCATTGATTCGAACCCGGTCTGCTCGCCCACCACAACATGTCCAATTCCACCCCTGCGGTCCGCATTGCACTGGCCCAGTTCAATGCCACGGTCGGTGATCTGGCCGGCAACGCGCGCCGCATTGTGGACTGTGCACGGGAAGCCCATGCCGGCGGTGCGGCCCTGCTGGTGGCGCCGGAGCTGGCGCTGACCGGCTATCCACCCGAAGACCTGCTGCTGCGACCGGCGTTCATGCAGGCCTGCGCCCGCGAGCTGGCCGCGCTGGCCACGGCGCTGGCGGCGTTCGACGGCCTCACCGTGGTCGTCGGACATCCGCACCAGTTCGAGGGGCAGGGCGACCAGCGCACCCGATCACATGCCGTGGTGCAGCGCTTCAATGCCGCGTCGGTGCTGGCCGGCGGCCAGGTGCAGGCCACCTACTGCAAGCGGGAGCTGCCCAATTACCAGGTGTTCGACGAGCGGCGTTATTTCGTGTCGGGCCGGGATGCGGGGCAGGGCGCGGTGGTGTTCACCGCCGGCGGCCGCCGCATCGGCTTGCTGATCTGCGAGGACGCCTGGTTCGACGAGCCGGCCCAGGCCGCCCGCGCGGCCGGTGCCGAGGTGCTGTGCGTCATCAACGCCTCGCCGTTCCATCTGGACAAGAGCGGCGAGCGTGAATCGCGCATGGTGCAGCGGGTGCAGGCCACCGGCCTGCCGCTGCTCTATGCCCACCTGGTGGGCGGGCAGGACGAGGTGGTGTTCGACGGCGCCTCTTTCGCCCTCGACGCCCAGGGCCAGGTGGCCGCGCGCGGCGGCTGCTTCACCGAGCACCTGGTCTGGGTCGACTGGCATGCCGACGGCCGCATGACCGGCGAGGTGCAGCCGGTGCCCGAGCTGGAAGCCCAGGCCTGGGCGGCGCTGGTGACCGGCGTGCGTGACTACATCGGCAAGAACGGCTTTCCCGGCGCCATCATCGGCTTGAGCGGCGGCGTCGATTCGGCCCTGGTGCTGGCGATTGCGGTCGATGCGCTGGGCGCCGACCGGGTACGCACCGTGATGATGCCCAGCCCCTACACCGCCAGCATCTCCTGGATCGACGCCCGCGACATGGCCGAACGGGTGGGCGTGCGCTACGACGAGATCTCGATCCTGCCGATGTTCGAGGCCTTCAAGGGCGCGCTGGCGGCCGAGTTCGCCGGCCGGCCCGAGGATGCGACGGAAGAGAACATCCAGGCCCGCATCCGCGGCACGCTGCTGATGGCGCTGTCGAACAAGTTCGGCTCCATCGTGCTGACCACCGGCAACAAGAGCGAGATGGCCACCGGCTACTGCACGCTGTACGGCGACATGGCCGGCGGCTTCGCGGTGATCAAGGACGTGGCCAAGACCCTGGTCTACCGCCTGTGTGAATGGAAGAACCGCCAGCCCACCCGGCGTGCCGACGGCACGGTGGGCCCGGTCATCCCGGAGCGCATCATCACCCGCCCGCCCTCGGCCGAGCTGCGCCCCGACCAGACCGACCAGGACAGCCTGCCGCCCTACGAGGTGCTGGACGCCATCCTGGCGCGCTACATGGAGGAAGACCAGTCCATCGATCAGATCGTGGCCGCCGGCTATGCCGCGGCCGATGTGGAACGGGTCACCCGGCTCATCAAGATCAACGAGTACAAGCGCCGCCAGTCACCGGTGGGCATCCGCATCACCCACCGTGCTTTCGGGCGGGATTGGCGCTACCCCATCACCTCGAAGTTCCGTGCTTAAATTCAAGCCAATCCCCCTCAGTGTCCGGAGCCGCGCATGAAACAGATCACCGCCATCATCAAGCCGTTCAAGCTGGAGGAGGTGCGCGAATCCCTGGCCGATGTCGGCGTCTCCGGCCTCACCGTCACCGAGGTCAAGGGCTTCGGCCGCCAGAAGGGCCACACCGAGCTCTACCGCGGCGCCGAGTACGTGGTCGACTTCCTGCCCAAGGTGAAGGTGGAAGTGGTCGTCAAGGACGCTGACGTCGACCGCTGCCTGGAAGCCATCGTCAAGGCCGCCAAGACCGGCAAGATCGGCGACGGCAAGATCTTCGTCACCCCGGTGGAGCAGGTGGTGCGCATCCGCACCGGCGAGACCGACGAATCGGCCGTCTGATCTGGCGTCCACGCCACCAAGGGCAGGCTGCGGCCTGCCCTTTTGCATGGCGCGGGCGCTTCAGATCTGGCTGAAGTTGTCGTCGGTGGGGTCGCCGGCCCGGGCGGCCAGGGTGTCGAGCAGGCGCTCGACCTGGTCGTCGGTGTGCAGCATGGCCATCTGGTCGTCGCCCATGAAGCCCTCGGCCACTGAATGGTGCAGGAACTTCAGCATCGGCGCCCAGTAGCCCTCGACATCCAGCAGGCCGATGGGCCGGTCGTGGTAGGCCAGGTGGCGCCAGGTCCAGACCTCGAACAGCTCTTCAAAAGTGCCGATGCCCCCGGGCATGGCGATGAAGGCGTGGCTGCGCTCGGCCATCATCTGCTTGCGCTGGTGCATGGTCTGCACCACATGCAGCTCGGTCAGGCCGGCATGGCCGACCTCCAGGTTCATCAGCGATTCCGGGATCACGCCCACCACCGTGCCGCCGGCGGCCAGCGTGGCATCGGCCACCGCGCCCATCAGGCCGGCACGGCCGCCGCCGTAGACCAGCTGCCAGCCGCGCCGGCCGATGGCCGTGCCCAGGCGCAGGGCCAGGTCGCGGTAGGCGGGGCGCGCCCCGTTGCGCGAGCCGCAATACACCGCCACGGAAAACGGTGTGCCGCTCATGCCATCCACCGCTGGTAGATCACCGTGGCCCACACGCCGCCGCACCACAACAGTGCCAGCAGCACCGCGGCGCTGCCGTAGTCCTTGGCGCGTTTGGCCAATTCATGCAGGTCCAGCGACACCCGGTCGACCACCGCCTCGATGGCCGAATTCAGCAGTTCGACGATCATCACCAGCAGCACCGATCCGGCCAGCAGCGCCACCTCCATCCAGTTGCGGCCCAGCCAGAAGGCGGCCGGCAGCATCACCACTGCCAGCGCGGCTTCCTGGCGGAAAGCGCTTTCGAAGCGCAGCGCCGCCGAAAAGCCCTGCATCGAATAGCCAAACGCATGCAGCACCCGGTCCAGCCCGGTGCGCATCTTGTGCGGATTGTTCATGCCCTGGATTTTGCCTTGGCGGGCAGCGGCGGCTTGTGGTCCACCAGGCGGGTGCCGCAGACCACGTCGTGCCAGAACTGCCGGTCCGGGCGCAGCCATGCCAGCGCCGCATAGGCCAGGACGCCGGCGAGCATGGCCGCGGCGATGGCTGCCTTGCTGTGCAAGCCGGCGCTGTACACCGCAGCGCTGGCCGGCAGGAACCACAACCAGGCCAGCAGGTAGCGCCCCCAGGCGCGGCGCATCGTCACAGGCGCATCGTTCGCCGTGCGCAGCCGGATGTGCCAGGCCTTCATCGCCACCGTCTGGCCGCCGTGCGTCCAGAACCAGGTGAAGTACACGCCCAGCACCACGAACAGGTAGACCATCATGCCGATGCGGCCCTCGATGGCATGGCGCTGCTGCGTGACCAGCGAATACAGCAAGCCGGCGATCATCACCACGCCGAACAGCAGCACGCCTTCGTAGACGAACGCGGCCAGCCGCCGCGCCAGGGCCGGTGCCTGGCTCACGGCTGCCGGGGTGCCGATGCGGCAGCGGTGGCCTGCGGACCCAGCTGGGGCAGCAGCGTCTGGCGGTTCACCTGGTCCGGCTTGGCCGCAATCTTGGGCTGCCCCGGCTTCTGGTGGGCCGGGGGGGAGGCGGGCCGGGTCATCAGCGTGGTGGTGGCGCCAGGCTTGGCCTGCACGATGGTCGGCGTCACTGGCTTGACCGGCGGCGCCGAGGCGCCAGAGCGCGGCAACTGGGCCGACTTCTTGGGCACGGCGGCGTCCAGCGGTGGGGCGGCCAGTGGCGGCCTGCGGGCGTCCGCGGCCGGCTTGGCGCGCTCGGCCAGCGCCTGGCGCTTGTCGTCCGGCAGCGCCTTGTAAGCCTCCCAGCGCTCCTGCTTCTGTTCACGCGTCAACTGCTTCGACTCCTGGAAGGTCAGCCGGGCACGGCCGCGTTCGGCCGGCGTCATGCGCGCCCAGTCGGCCATGCGTTCCTGCACGCGCTGGCGCTCCTCGGCCGGCATCGACGGAAACCGCGCAGCCACTTCCAGCCACTTGGCCTTGCGCGGGGCGTCGATGGTGTGCCAGTCGCGCTGCAGCGGCCCCAGCACCTGGCGCTGCTGCACGCTCAGCGTGGCCCAGCCAGGGCCGCCAGCATCGGCATCCGATGGCCGGGCGGGTTCGGCGGCTGCACACCAGCCTGCCGCGACCAACAGCAACGTCAGGATGGAAGAACGGATCAGTGCAGACACAGCCGGCGCGCCGTCCTCACGGGGCCTCGCCGCTGCGCAGGAACTCACTGAAGCCCGGGTCACCATAGGCGGCTGGTGGCAGGTCATCGGCCAGCAGGGCGCTGTCGATCTCGGCGGCCACCTCGATCTGCTGCAGGTCATGGTGGTGCTGGATGAACACCAGCCCGGCCACCAGCACCACCAGCGGCAATGCCGACACCAGGCGCAGCCACAGCGACGGCGGGCTGCCCAGGGCGGCAGCGCGGCCGGAGCCAGATGCGACCACCACCGGCGCGGTGGCCAGCACGGCCACGGCGCGACGCGAGGCCAGGGCACGCTCGCGGCTGAAGCGCAGCCGTTCGGTGATGTCATGTGGCAGCGCCTGCGCGCCGCCGTTGAGGTGGGCGGTCAGGCGCAGCGCGAACTGGCCTTCCAGGCCTTCCAGCCTTGGCGGGTGGCCGAGGGACGGTGATGGGGTGGTGGTCAACGGGTTCACGGCACGATTCCCTTGCTTCGCAGCGCCTTGGCCAAGGCATGGACCGCCCGGGAGCAATGTGTCTTGACACTGCCTTCCGAACAACCCATGACAGCAGCCGTCTCGGCGGTGTCGAGCTCCTCCCAGTAACGCAGCAGGAACGCTTCCCGTTGACGTGCAGGCAACTCCTCGATCTGGCCCTCGATCAGAAGCAAGATCTGTGACCGGCTGACTGTTTCGGCGGCACTTTCGGCGCCGAGCATGCCGTCGGCGGATTCCAGGCTCTCGAGCAGATCGAAATCCTCGCTGCCGCCGTCGGTGTCGAAGTCCGACATGTTCTGCAGCACCGCATTGCGCACCTTCTGGCGGCGGAACCAGTCCATTGTGGCGTTGGACAGGATGCGCTGGAACAGCAGCGGAAGCTCCGCCGCCGGCCGATCGGCGTACTTCTCGGCGAGCCGGATCATCGCGTCCTGCACGATGTCGAGCGCTGCATCCTCGTCGCGCACCGCATAGACGGTGCGCTTGAAGGCGCGCTTCTCAACACTCTTGAGGCAGTCGGAGAGTTCTTTGTCGCTGGCCAAATGGGTCCCGGCGCCCAGGCTGGGCGGCGGCCGAAAACGGCCCGGATTATGTCACCGGGTCGACACGGTGCACCGTTGGGGCGCGGTGCGCCTCGATCTGATGCGATAATGCTGCTTCGCACAAAGCGTCACTGGTCTCAAGCAGGCTCACCGACCCCGGGAGCCTTCGTTTTTTGATCGCGCAATCATTGCGCAGGTGCCACATCCGCCTCACGAGGGCGCGAAGAGGCACACCGATGGTTTTTCGTCAGAGAAATTCACAGAGGTTCCCCAATGGACATGTCTGCCGCGGAAGTCAAGCGCGCCTCGACGGCGCCGCCGCAAACCCCCCCCTCCCATCCGCCTGAGCTCAACGGCTCGGAAATCATGGTCCGCTGCCTGCAGGCAGAGGGCGTCAAGTTCATGTGGGGCTACCCCGGTGGGGCGGTTCTCTACATCTACGACGCGCTCTACAAGCAGCAGACGATCGAGCATGTGCTGGTGCGCCATGAGCAGGCGGCCGTGCACGCCGCCGACGGCTATGCCCGCGCCACCGGCGAGGTGGGCGTGGCCCTGGTCACCAGTGGCCCGGGCGTGACGAATGCCATCACCGGCATCGCCACCGCCTACATGGATTCGATCCCGATGGTGATCGTCACCGGCCAGGTGCCGACGCCGGCCATCGGCCTGGACGCCTTCCAGGAATGCGACACCGTGGGCATCACCCGCCCCATCGTCAAGCACAACTTCCTGGTGAAGGACGTGCGCGACCTGGCGCTGACGATGAAGAAGGCCTTCCACATCGCCCGCACCGGCCGGCCCGGCCCGGTGGTGGTCGATATCCCGAAGGACGTCTCCCTCAAGACCTGTCCCTTTGTCTACCCCGACAAGGTGGAGATGCGGTCGTACAACCCGGTCAAGAAGGGCCACGGCGGGCAGATCCGCAAGGCCATGCAGCTGCTGCTGACCGCCAAGCGCCCCTACATCTATGCCGGCGGCGGCGTGATCCTGGGCAATGCCGCGGCCGAGCTGCGCGAACTGGCCGACATGCTCGGCTACCCCTGCACCAACACCCTGATGGGCCTGGGCGCCACCTCGGCAGCCGACCCCAAGTTCCTGGGCATGCTGGGCATGCACGGCACCTACGAAGCCAACATGACGATGCAGCACTGCGATGTGCTGATCGCCGTGGGTGCGCGCTTCGACGACCGGGTGATCGGCAACCCCAAGCACTTCGCCTCGGTCGAGCGCAAGATCATCCACATCGACATCGATCCGTCGTCGATCAGCAAGCGCGTCAAGGTCGACATCCCCATCGTGGGCGACACCAAGGATGTGCTGCAGGAGATGATCGCCTTCGTCAAGGAAAGCCCCCTGCGCGCCGATGTGCACGCGCTGTCGGCCTGGTGGAGCCAGATCAACGAATGGCGCAAGCGTGAATGCCTGGCCTACAAGACCAGCGACGACGTCATCAAGCCGCAGTTCGTGGTGCAGACGCTGAGCGAGCTGACCAAGGACATCGACACCTACATCACCAGCGATGTGGGTCAGCACCAGATGTGGGCGGCGCAGTTCTACCGCTTCCACGAGCCGCGCCGCTGGATCAACAGCGGGGGCCTGGGCACCATGGGCGTGGGCCTGCCCTATGCCATGGGCATCAAGTTGGCCAAGCCCGACAGCGAGGTGTTCTGCATCACCGGCGAAGGCTCGATCCAGATGTGCATCCAGGAGCTGTCGACCTGCCTGCAGTACCGCACGCCGGTGAAGATCGTCGCGCTGAACAACCGCTACCTGGGCATGGTGCGGCAGTGGCAGCAGCTGGACTACGGCGGCCGCTACTCCCACAGCTACATGGACGCGCTGCCTGATTTCGTGAAGCTGGCCGAGGCCTACGGCCACGTCGGCATCAAGATCGAGAAGCCGTCCGAGGTGGAGCCGGCTCTGAAGGAGATGATCCGCCTGAAGGACCGCACCGTCTTCCTGGACGTGCGCACCGATCCCACCGAGAACGTCTGGCCGATGGTGCAGGCGGGCAAGGGCATCACCGAGATGCTGCTGGGGTCCGAGGACCTGTGACCGGCTGAAGCGCACCCGGGCGCTGGCGGTCACCACCGCCGGCGCAGTGGGTGGGCGACAGGCCGGCCACGACCCGGAGCACCCACCGGACCGACCGAATCCCAACCTCTGATGGGCGTGGCCAAGGGCCGGCGATCACCGTCGCCGGTCTGAAGAACCACCGCCCGAAGGACCGACATGAAACACATCATTGCCGTGCTGCTCGAGAACGAGCCCGGCGCCTTGTCCCGCGTGGTGGCCCTGTTCAGCGCCCGCGGCTACAACATCGAGAGCCTGACGGTGGCCCCCACCGAAGACCCCAGCCTCTCGCGCATGACCATCGTCACCACCGGGTCAGACGAGGTCATCGAGCAGATCACCAAGCACCTGAACCGCCTGATCGAGGTGGTGAAGGTGGTCGACCTGACCGAAGGCAGCTACACCGAGCGTGAGCTGATGCTCATCAAGGTGCGCGCCGTCGGCAAGGAGCGCGAGGAGATGAAGCGCATGGCCGACATCTTCCGCGGCCGCATCATCGATGTGACCGAAAAGAGCTACACGCTGGAGCTCACCGGCGACGCCGGCAAGCTCGATGCCTTCATCGAGGGCATCGACCGCACGGCGATCCTGGAGACAGTGCGCACCGGCGCCAGCGGCATCGGCCGCGGCGAACGGATCCTGCGCGTCTGAGCTCTGCACCACCCCACCGCACAACGACCACCCCAACACTGGAGAACCCCATGAAGGTCTATTACGACAAGGACGCCGATCTGAGCCTGATCAAGGGCAAGAACGTCACCATCATCGGCTACGGCTCGCAGGGCCATGCCCACGCCCAGAACCTGAACGACAGCGGCGTGAAGATCACCGTCGGCCTGCGCAAGGGCGGCGCCAGCTGGGTCAAGGCCGAGAAGGCCGGCCTGAAGGTGGCCGAGATCGCCGACGCGGTGAAGACCGCCGACGTGGTGATGATCCTGCTGCCCGACGAGCAGATCGCCTCGGTCTACAACGCCGACGTGGCCCCCAACATCAAGCCCGGCGCGTCGCTGGCCTTTGCCCACGGCTTCAATGTGCACTACGGCCAGGTCGTGCCGCGTGAGGACATCGATGTGTGGATGGTGGCGCCCAAGGCCCCCGGCCACACCGTGCGCAACACCTACAGCCAGGGTGGCGGCGTGCCGCACCTGATCGCCGTGCATGCCGACAAGACCGGCAAGGCGCGTGACCTGGCCCTGAGCTATGCCGCGGCCAACGGCGGCGGCAAGGCCGGCATCATCGAGACCAACTTCCGCGAGGAGACCGAGACCGACCTGTTCGGCGAGCAGGCCGTGCTGTGCGGCGGCACCGTCGAGCTGATCAAGGCTGGCTTCGAGACGCTGGTGGAAGCCGGCTACGCGCCCGAGATGGCCTACTTCGAGTGCCTGCACGAGCTGAAGCTGATCGTCGACCTGATCTATGAAGGCGGCATCGCCAACATGAACTACTCGATCAGCAACAACGCCGAGTACGGCGAGTACGTCACCGGCCCGAAGATCGTCACCGACGCCACCAAGGCGGCGATGAAGCAGGCGCTCAAGGACATCCAGACCGGCGAGTACGCCAAGAGCTTCATCCTGGAGAACAAGGCCAACGCGCCCACGCTGCTGAGCCGCCGCCGCCTGACCGAAGAGCACCAGATCGAGGTCGTGGGCGAGCAGCTGCGCGCCATGATGCCCTGGATCAAGGCCAACAAGCTGGTCGACAAGAGCCGCAACTGATCTGTTGCCCCGCTGACGGAAGCCGCCCTCGGGCGGCTTTTGTCGTCTGCGCTATCCTCGCCGCCGATGACTGACCTGCGATCCACCGACCCGGCCGACGCCGACGAGCCCGCGGCACCCGTGCCGCCGCGGCGCAAGGGCATCTACGCGCTGCCCAATGCGATCACCCTGTCGGCGCTGTTCGCCAGCTTCTACGCCATCGTGATGGCGATGAACGGCCGCTTCGAGACGGCCTGCATCGCGATCTTCGCTGCGGCCGTGCTCGACAGCCTGGACGGCCGGGTGGCGCGCATGACCAACACCCAGAGCGCCTTCGGCGAGCAGATGGACAGCCTGGCCGACATGGTGAGCTTCGGTGCCGCGCCAGCGCTCATCGTCTACCAGTGGGCCCTGCAGGACCTGGGCAAGCTGGGCTGGATCCCGGCCTTTGTCTACATCGCCGGCGCCGCGCTGCGGCTGGCCCGCTTCAACGTCAACATCGGCGTGGTCGACAAGCGCTTCTTCCAGGGCCTGCCCAGCCCGGCGGCTGCGGCGCTGGTGATGGGGCTGATCTGGGTGGTCGACGACGCTGGCATCAAGAATGTTGGCCGCATCGACTGGGCAGCCTGGTCGGCGTTCGGCGTCACGCTGTATGCCGGCCTGTCGATGGTGACGAACGCGCCGTTCTACAGCTTCAAGGTGTTCGGCGGTCGGCGCACCGTGCCCTTCGTGGTGCTGGTGGCCATCATGCTGGTGATCGCCGTGGTGGCGCTGGACCCGCCGCGGGTGCTGTTCGTGCTGTTCTGTGCCTATGGCATGTCGGGTTACCTGGTCTATGCCTGGCGCAAGTTCAAGGGCAAGCCGGTCAGCGTGATCGCCACCAGCACCGACGAACCCGACGAGATCGGCCTTCACCGCTGAGCCGCTGTGCTACATTCGAACGCATGTCGATCCTGACCCAGACCCTGCTACTAGGCGTGCCGCCGGCGCGCTAGGTTCCTTCGTCTTCACGTTTTCAGGATCCACGGCCCGCCAGCGTCTCGCAGCGGGCCGTTTCTGTTTCTGGAACCCACTCCCTGCTGCGGCGCACCCCCACCGCCCGCTTCACCCACGGAGAGTTCCATGCCCATGTTGCCCGACCCCGCCGCCAAGTACCGTGCCTTCGCCCCGGTGCGCCTGTCCGACCGCACCTGGCCCGATGCGGTGATCACCCGCCCACCGGTGTGGTGCAGCGTCGATCTGCGCGACGGCAACCAGGCGCTGATCGAGCCGATGGACCCGGCGCGCAAGCTGCGCATGTTCCAGATGCTGGTGCAGATCGGCTTCAAGGAGATCGAGGTCGGCTTCCCGTCGGCCTCGCAGGCCGACTTCGACTTCGTGCGCCTGCTGATCGACCAGCGGCTGATCCCCGACGACGTGACCATCCAGGTGCTGACCCAGGCGCGGGACCACCTGATCAGCCGCACCTTCGAGGCCCTGGTGGGTGTGCCGCGCGCCATCGTGCACCTGTACAACGCCACCGCGCCGGTGATGCGCCAGGTGGTGCTGGGGCAGGACGAAGACGGCATCGTCGACCTGGCCACCACCCATGCCCGCATGGTGCGGGATCTGGCTGCGCAGCAGCCGGGCACGCAGTGGACGCTGCAGTATTCGCCCGAGATGTTCTCGGGCACCGAGCTGCCGTTTGCCAAGCGGGTGGTCGATGCCGTCACCGCGGTGTGGCAGCCGACCCCCACGCACAAGTGCATCATCAACCTGCCGTCGACGGTGGAGCACAGCACGCCCAACATCTTTGCCGACATGGTGGAGTGGATGCACCGCCACCTGGAACGGCGCGACAGCATCGTGCTGTCCATCCATCCGCACAACGACCGCGGCACCGGCACCGCCGCGGCCGAGCTGGCCATCATGGCCGGCGGCGACCGCATCGAAGGCTGCCTGTTCGGCAACGGCGAGCGCACCGGCAATGTCGACGTGGTGAACCTGGCGCTGAACCTCTACACCCAGGGCGTGCATCCGGGCCTGGACTTCAGCGACATCGATGCGGTGCGCCGCACGGTGGAGCACTGCAACCAGCTGCCGGTGCACCCGCGCCATCCGTATGTGGGCGACCTGGTCTACACCTCGTTCTCCGGCTCGCACCAGGATGCGATCAAGAAGGCCTTCGCCGCCCGGCGCGAGGGTGATGTGTGGGACATGCCCTACCTGCCGATCGACCCCAAGGACCTGGGTCGCAGCTACGACGCGGTGATCCGCGTCAACAGCCAGTCGGGCAAGGGCGGCATCAGCTACCTGCTGGAGGCCGACCACGGGCTGGAGCTGCCGCGCCGGCTGCAGATCGAGTTCTCGTCGCAGGTGCAGGCGGTGATGGATGTGCAAGGCAAGGAACTGACCTCGGCCGACATCTGGGGCCTGCTGCGCGAGGCCTACCACCTGGGCGATGGTGACGTGGTCATCAGCGACCAGCACATCGACGAGCAGCCCGACGGCCGCGTGCGGCTGGCGCTGCAGTTGCGCGCCGCCGGCCAGCACCTGGCGCTGCGCGGCGAGGGCAACGGGCCGGTGGATGCGTTCGTCGATGCGCTGCAGCGCGCCAGCGGCGTGGCGATCGAGGTGCTGGACTACCACGAGCATGCGATCGGCAAGGGCCCCGGCACCGGCGCCAGCGCCCGCGCGGCGGCCTATCTGGAGCTGCGCATCGCCGATACTCGCACGCTGTTCGGCGTGGGGATCGACGGCAACATCGTCACCGCGTCGATGAAGGCGGTCGTCTCGGGCCTGCTGCGCAGCGGCGCCTGGACCAGCCAGCCCGAACAGCCGCGTACCCAGGCCGCCACTGCCTGAGCCGCCACGCCCACCAGACACCGAGGAGCACGCCATGGCCGACCAACTGATCATCTTCGACACCACGCTGCGCGACGGCGAGCAGTCCCCGGGCGCGTCGATGACGCGCGACGAGAAGCTGCGCATTGCCCGCCAGCTGGAGCGGCTGAAGGTCGATGTGATCGAAGCGGGTTTCGCGGCGTCGAGCAATGGCGACTTCGAGTGCGTGAAGGCGATCGCCAACACCATCAAGGACTCCACCGTCTGCTCGCTGGCACGCGCCAACGACCGCGACATCGCCCGCGCCGCCGAGGCGCTGGTGGGCGCCAAGCGCTCGCGCATCCACACCTTCATCGCCACCAGTGCGCTGCACATGGAGAAGAAGCTGCGCATGTCGCCCGACCAGGTGTTCGAGCAGGCCAAGCTGTCGGTGCGCTTTGCCCGCAACCTGTGCGCCGACATCGAGTTCAGCCCCGAAGACGGCTACCGCTCGGACCCCGACTTCCTCTGCCGTGTGCTGGAGGCGGTGATCAACGAAGGTGCCACCACGCTGAACATCCCCGACACCGTGGGCTATGCCGTGCCCGAGCTGTATGGCGAGTTCATCCGCAGCCTGCGCGAGCGTGTGCCCAACAGCGACAAGGCGATCTGGAGCGTGCACTGCCACAACGACCTGGGCATGGCGGTGGCCAACTCGCTGGCGGGCGTGAAGATCGGCGGCGCGCGGCAGGTGGAATGCACCATCAACGGCCTGGGTGAGCGTGCCGGCAACTGCTCGCTGGAAGAGATCGTGATGGCGGTGAAGACCCGGCGCGACTACTTCGGGCTGGACGTCAACATCGACGCCACCCAGATCGTGCCGGCCTCGCGCATGGTGAGCCAGACCACCGGCTTCGTGGTGCAGCCGAACAAGGCGGTGGTGGGCGCCAACGCCTTTGCCCATGCCAGCGGCATCCACCAGGACGGCGTGCTGAAGGCCCGCGACACCTACGAGATCATGCGCGCCGAGGATGTGGGCTGGGCGGCCAACAAGATCGTGCTGGGCAAGCTGAGCGGCCGCAATGCCTTCAAGGCGCGCCTTCAGGAACTGGGCATCGAGATGGAGAGCGAGGCCGACATCAACACGGCGTTCGCCCGCTTCAAGGACCTGGCCGACCGCAAGTCGGAGATCTTCGACGAGGACATCATCGCCCTGGCCAGTGACGAGAGCGTGACGCGCGAGCAGGAGCACTACCGCCTGGTCAGCCTGCGCCAGCATTCCGAGACCGGCGAGCGGCCGCAGGCGTCGGTGGTGTTCGCCGCCGGTGGCGTGGAGCACAGCGCCGAGAGCGATGGCAACGGCCCGGTCGACGCCAGCCTGAAGGCGATCGAATCCCAGGTCGGAAGTGGCGCCGAACTGGTGCTTTATTCGGTCAATGCCATCACCAGCGGCAGCACAGAATCCCAGGGCGAAGTGACCGTGCGGCTGCAGCATGGTGGCCGGGTGGTCAACGGCGTGGGCGCCGATCCGGACATCGTGGTGGCGTCAGCCAAGGCCTATCTGGCAGCCCTGAACAAGCTGCATTCGAAGGCGGAACGGGTCGCAGCGCAGGGCTGAGTGGATTCACTTTACAAAACGCACG
This sequence comes from Pseudaquabacterium pictum, assembly GCF_005403045.1. Lineage (GTDB taxonomy): Bacteria > Pseudomonadota > Gammaproteobacteria > Burkholderiales > Burkholderiaceae_C > Pseudaquabacterium > Pseudaquabacterium pictum. The sequence goes on along the minus strand of NZ_BJCL01000001.1, from coordinate 677,245 downwards.
CAAGTTTTTGATCTTGCGTGTGTTTTTGGGGTGGCCTACACTTGAGAAGTGGTTTTTTCCCCAATTTGCCTGCCTGGAATCCCATGAAACTGACCCTGCCGATGCTGCTGCTGGCCCTGTGTGCGGCCCTGACGATCGGCACACCCGCTGAAGCCCGGCAGGACAGCCAGCGCACCAGCGCGTCCAAGGCCAGCAAAACCGGCAAGGCAGCCAAGGCCAACCCGGCCCGCAGGCCGACCACCGCCTCCAAGGCCCGCGCTCCGCAACGCAGCGTGGCCGTGCGGTCTGCGCAGACCCGCCGCGTGGCGCTGCAGCCGGTCGAGCCGGCCCGCCCCAGCGTCGGCCAGGTGCTGGGCCTACATGGCAGCAGCGACCCGCTCGACCTGAAGTCCAGCGTGGCCCTGGTCGTCGACCAGGACACCAATGAAGTGCTGTTCAGCAAGAATCCCGGCGCGGTGCTCCCGATCGCATCGATCACCAAGCTGATGACCGCGCTGGTGGTGGCCGAGTCCAAGGTCTCGCTCGACGACGTGCTGACGATCTCCCAGGACGACATCGACACCGAGAAGGGCAGCCGTTCGCGCCTGGCGGTGGGCACCCAGCTCACCCGCGGCGAGATGATGCACCTGGCGCTGATGTCGTCGGAGAACCGCGCTGCCAACGCCCTGGGCCGCCACCACCCGGGCGGCCTGCCGGCCTTTGTCGACGCGATGAACCGCAAGGCGGTGGCCCTGGGCATGCGCGACACCCACTACGTGGAGCCCACCGGCCTGTCGAGCAAGAACCAGTCGAGCGCGCAGGATCTGGCGGTGCTGGTGCGTGCTGCCCACCAGGTGCCGCTGCTGCGTGAGTTGTCCACCTCGCAAGAGGCGCAGGTCGCGGTGGGCCACCGCGTCATGCAGTTCCGCAACACCAATGGCCTGATCAGCAACCCGCAGTGGGACATCGGCCTGCAGAAGACCGGCTACATCGTGGAGGCTGGTCGCTGCCTGGTGATGCAGGCGCAGCTGGCCGGCCGCAAGCTGATCATGGTGCTGCTCGATTCCTCGGGCAAGTATTCGCGCATGGGTGATGCCGAGCGCATCCGCAAGTGGCTGGGCACGGCCCAGATGCCCGTGGCCACGCCGGTGGCGGCGCGCCTGGGCTGAAGTGCAGGGGCCCGCGCCGCTCAGCCGGCGTGGTGGCCCAGGGCCTGGGAGATCTGCGCCGCGGTGGCGCGCACCCGGTCGGCCCAGGATTCCTCCAGCCGGTCGGCCGGCGCCGACACCGACAGCCCGGCCACCAGCCGGCCCTGGTCGTCGTAGATGCCGGCGGCCATGCAGCGCACGCCCAGTTCCAGTTCTTCGTCGTCGCGCGCGAGTGTGTTCTGGCGCACCTGCGCCAGTTCGCGCTCCAGCCGGCTGATCTCGGTGATGCTGTTGCGGGTGTGGCCCGACAGCCCGGTGCGTGCGGCATAGGCCCGCACCCGCTGCGGGTCTTCATGGGCCAGGAACAGCTTGCCCACCGAGGTGAGGTGCAGCGGCGCCCGGCCGCCCACCGCCCGCACCACCTGCATGCCGGAGCGTTCGCTGTAGGTGCGCTCGATGTACACGATCTCGTCGCCCTGGCGCACCGACAGGTTCACCGGCTGGTGGGTGAGCTTGTGCAGCTCGCGCATCGGGCCGATGGCGGCATCACGCACATCCAGCCGGGCCTTCACCAGGTTGCCCAGTTCCAGCAGGCGCATGCCCAGGCGGTAGCTGCCGGCCTCGGGCCGGTCGACGAAGCGGCCGATCGCCAGGTCATTGAGGATGCGGTGGGCGGTGGACGGGTGCAGGCCGGTGCGCTCGCTCAGCACCTTCAGCGACACCGGGTCCTGGTGCGCCGCCAGCGCGTCAAGCAGCGAAAACATGCGCTCGATGACCTGGATGGCGGGCGTCTGGCCTTCTTTGGTGGGGGTCATGGGCGGTCCTCGGGTGGCACCCTATTTTGCATGGCGAAACCGCACCGTGCATCGTGGACACGAGATCCGGCGCTCAGTTTGGCGTCATGCAGGCGTCAGCAGCCGCGATGCCGCTGCGCACCGCGCCTTCCAGCGTGGCGGGGTAAGGGCCGTCCACATGGTCGCCAGCCGCCATGATGGCGGGCGCGATCCGCATGGCCGGCCGGTCCAGCGCCGGCGTGCAGGCGAAGGTGGCGCGGCGCTCCGCTGCGGTGTGCAGCAGCACCTGTGCATCCGCCCCGCGGAAGTGACCGGGAAAGGCCTGCCGCGCCTGCGCCAGCATCGCCTGACCGCAGGCGGCCTGCCCATCGGCCAGCCAGGGCGCGGCGCTGCTGGCAACAAACGCCCAGATGCCCTGCATGGCCGGATCCCGGTGCAGCCGTCCCAGGTCGAAGGCGAACTGCGCAGGCGCCAGCGGGCCGGGTGGCAGTGCCACCATCGGCTCGCGGGCGGTCAACGTGGTGTCGCGCAGCCAGGCGGTGGCGATGGGCTCGTAGCGCAGACCCGCGGCGCAGCGGGCCCAGGCCGGGTTGACCGCGGCAGCCAGACGCGCCGCCTCGGTGGCGCTGCAAGCCAGCACCATGGCATCGAAGCGGTCGCCATCGACCTGCCAGCCGGCGCCCACTGCCTGCACGCTGGCCACCCGCCGGCCGGTGTGCAGCGCGGCGCCGCGCCCGGCCAGCCACTGCCAGGCCGGATCGGGCAGCAGCGCCGACAGCGGCGCCCGTGGCAGCAGCAGGTCGGCGCTGCCGCGGCCGCTGAACAAGGCATCGCGCAGCACCCGCAGGAACACGGCCGCGCTGGCCTCGGCCATGGGCGTGTTCAGCGCAGCAACGCACAGCGGGTCGATCAGCTCGGCCAGCACCACCGGCGGCAGGTGGCCGCACAGCCGCTGCACCGTCCAGTCGGCCGGGCAGCGGAAACGACGCGCCAGCCAGCCACCGGCAGCGCTCAGAAGGGCCAGCCGGCTGGCCAGCGGCCAGGGGCTTGCGCCCAGCACCGCCCGGGTGAAGGCCGGCAGGGGCGGCCCGGGTGGCAGCCGCAGGCCGCGGCCGGCGGGGTCGACCAGGGCCAGCGGCTGGCGCAGCAGCAGGGCGTCGGGGTCGGCGCCGACCTGGCGCATCAGCCCCAGCGTGGCGCTGTAGGCGCCGATCAGGATGTGCTGGCCGTTGTCGAAGCCCTGGGCGGCGCCGTCGGCCTGCCTCGCCCGGCCACCAGGCCGGCGCGCCATCTCGAACACGCTGACCTGCGCGCCGCGCTGCACCAGCTGCACCGCCGCCGCCAGCCCGGCCCAGCCGGCGCCGACCACGGCCACGCGGCGCGGCGCCGTCACCGCCCGCGCCAGTGGGTCATCAGCGCGATCCACAGCTTGCGGATCGGCGTGAGCGAGGTGCGCTGGTGCAGCACCTGGAAGTTGTCGGCCTCGATCTCGCGCAGCAGGCTGCGGTAGATGTTGGCCATCATCAGGCCGGGCTTCTGCGCCTGGCGGTCGGCCTCGGGCAGGAGGGCCAGGGCCTCGTCATAGGTGGCGTGGGCGCGCTCGGCCTGGAAGCGCATTAGCGCGGTGAAGCGCTCGCTGTAGCCCCAGGGCCGTTCGCGCTTGAGCAGCTCATGGGCCTTCACGTCGAAGCGCTGCAGCTCGCTCACCGGCAGGTAGATGCGGCCACGGCGCGCATCGTCGCCGACGTCGCGGATGATGTTGGTCAGCTGCAGCGCCCGGCCCAGGCGGTGGGCGTACTGCAGGGTCTGCGGGTCGGTGTGGCCGAAGATGCGCGCGGCCACCTCGCCCACGATGCCGGCCACCAGGTGGCAGTAGCGCTGCAGGCCGGGGTAGTCGAGGTAGCGGGTCTGCTCCAGGTCCATGCGGCAGCCTTCGATCACTGCCAGCAGGTGCTCGGCGGTGATGCCGTAGACCGGCGCATGCGGCATCAGCGCCTGGGTGACCGGATGGGTGGCGCCGCCGGCGAAGGCGCGGCCCACTTCCTGCTGCCACCAGGCCAGCTTGGTGGCGGCCACGCCGGCGTCGCGCATCTCGTCAACCACGTCGTCCACCTCGCGGCAGAAGGCGTAGAAGGCAGTGATCGCGGCGCGCCGCGGCGGCGGCAGGAACAGGAAGGCGTAGTAGAACGAGCTGCCGCTGCCGGCGGCCTTCTCCTGCACGTACTGCTGGGGCGTGGTCGTCATCCGCGTCAGCCCAGGTGGAAGCCGGGCGTGGGCCGGGCAGGGCGCATGCGCACGGCGCGCCACAGCAGCACAGGCAGGTCGGCGGGGCCCAGCGTGGGCCGCTGGCGCAGGGTGCGGTATTGCATCGCACTGATTCTCTCAAGGATGCGCAGCCCGCCCTGCACCACCAGCCGCAGTTCCCAGCCCAGGCGGCCGGGCACCTGGCAGGCCAGCGGCGCGCCGGCGGTCATCAGGTCGCCGGCCCAGTGGCACAGCGCGCGCAGCAGGGCCTGGCTGGCAGGGCTGTCGCCCTGCCGGGCCAGAGCGTCCAATGTCAGGCCGTGCTGGCGGGCATCGGCCTCGGGCACGTAGTGGCGGCCACGGGGCAGGTCCACGCTCGGGTCCTGCCAGAAGTTGATCAGCTGCAGCGCGCTGCAGATCGCATCGGACTGGGCCAGCGCCTGGGCGCCGTGCACGCCGGCCATGTGCAGCATCAGCCGGCCCACCGGGTTGGCCGAGCGGCGGCAGTAGTCCAGCAACTGGTCGCGGTCGGCGTAGCGCGGGTTGTGGGTGTCCTGGGTGAAGGCGTCGAGCAGGTCGTCCAGCAACTGCAGTGGCAGCTGGTGGCGGCGGATGGCCTGGTCCAGCGGGCCGAACACCTGCGCCCAGGGGCCGGTGGGCGGCCGGCCTGCGGCAGCATCCTGCAGCGCCTGACGGTATTGCTGCAACTGCTGGCGGCGGGCATCGGGTGGCGCGTCGCCTTCGTCGGCGATGTCGTCGGCCGTGCGGGCGAAGTGGTAAAGCGCGGTGACGCCGGCACGCATGGCCGGTGGGCACAGCAGCGAGGCGACGGGGAAATTCTCGTAGTGGTCGACGGGCACGGCGCGGATTGTCGGGGCTGCGCGGACAGCACCGGTCGGACCGCCGCCGATGGGCCTCGGGCGGGCCGCGACCATGGTTTGACAGCCGCCGGCGGGACTTCTATATTACTGACCAGTCAGTCATTAGCCTGGCTGCAGACAGCCTGCCGTCCACGGCACGCCCCCGCTCCATCCACCGGTCCGTGCCCATGCGCCTTGTCCTGCTGCCCCTGGTTTCCGTGTTGTTGCTGACTGCCTGCAGCAAGCCCGAACCGGCGCCCGAGCCCATCCGCGCGGTGCGCACCCTCACCGTGCAGGCTGGCAGCGCCAACCTGCTGCACGAGTACCCGGCCGAGGTGCGGGCCCGGGCCGAGAGCCGGCCGTCGTTCCGCGTCGGTGGCAAGCTGGTCAAGCGCATGGTGAACGTGGGCGACGTGGTCAAGGCCGGCCAGGCGCTGGCCGAGATCGACCCGGGCGACCTGCGCCTGGGCCAGGATGCCGCGCGCGCATCGTTGAACGCCGCCCAGGCCCAGCTGGCCTTCGCCGAATCAGAGTTCAAGCGCTATGTCACGCTGCGCGAGCAGGGCTTCATCAGCGGTGTCGAGCTGGAGCGGCGCGAGGCCGCCTTGAAAGCCACCCGCAGCCAGGCCGAACAGGCCATCGCCCAGGCGCGGCTGCAGACCAACCAGGCCGGCTATGCAGTGCTGACGGCCGAGGTGCCCGGCATCGTGGTGGCCGTTGATGCCGAACCCGGCACGGTGCTGAGCGCCGGCGCGCCGGTGTTGCGCCTGGCGCACGATGGCCCCCGCGATGCCGTCTTCAGCGTCCCGGAGGACCGCGCCGCCGACATGCGCGCCGCGCTGGGCAAGCCCGGTGCGCTGCAGCTCAAGCCCTGGGGCGCCACCGCCACCCAGCCGGCCGCCGTGCGCGAGGTGGCCGCCGCCGCCGACCCGGTGACCCGCACCTTCCTCGTCCGCGCCGACATCGGCCGCACCGACCTGCGCCTGGGCCAGACCGCCACCGTGCTGGTGGCCATGCCGCCGGTGCCCGGGGTGGTCAAGCTGCCGATGACCGCGGTCTTCGAGCAGGGTGGCAAGACCAGCGTCTGGCTGGTCGACCGCAGCGCGATGACGGTCAAGCCCCAGCCCATCGCCGTGGCCGGTGCCGACGGCAACCTGGTGGTGGTGGCCGGCGGCCTGCAGCCCGGCCAGGCGGTGGTGACCGCCGGCGTGCACACGCTGACCCCCGGCCAGAAGGTGCGCTGGTATGCCGAGCCGGGCGCCGCACCCGCGCCTGCAGCATCGGCCGCCACGACCGCCCCCGCCGCGTCGCGCTGAGCCCGGCCATGCACAGCACGCCGACCCCGGGCAGCCAGCCCTCCGGTTTCAACATCTCGCGCTGGGCGCTGGAGCACCCGGCCCTGACCCGCTACCTGATGGTGGTGATGATGGTGCTGGGCTTCGCGGCCTACTTCCAGCTGGGCCAGGACGAGGACCCGCCGTTCACCTTCCGGGTGATGGTGGTGCAGGCCTTCTGGCCGGGCGCCACCGCCCAGCAGATGGCCGAGCAGGTGACCGACAAGATCGAGCGCACGCTGCAGGAGGTGCCCAACAGCGACGTGATCCGCAGCTACACCAAGCCCGGCGAATCGCTGACCTTGCTGGAGCTGAAGGACAGCACCCCGCCCAAGGACGTGACCGGCACCTGGTACCAGGTGCGCAAGAAGATCGGCGACATGCGCAGCACGCTGCCGCAGGGCGTCATCGGGCCGGTCTTCAACGACGACTTCGGCGATGTCTACGGCAGCATCTTCGCGCTGTCGGCCGACGGTTTCAGCGACGAGGAACTGCGCGTCTTCGCCGAGCAGGTGCGCACCCAGCTGCTGCGGGTGCGCGATGTGGCCAAGGTGGAGGTGTTCGGCGCCCAGGCGGAGAAGATCTTCGTCGAGATCTCGCAGAAGCGGCTGGCGGCGCTGGGCCTGGACATGAACCAGGTGATCGCCCAGCTGGCGGCGCAGAACACGGTGGAGGGCGCCGGACTGCTGGACGCCGGCACGCAGAACTTCCAGGTGCGGGTGGAGGGGGCGTTGCGCTCGGTGGACGACCTCAAGCGCTTCTCGATCCGCGCCATCAACCCCGCCACCGGCCAGGCCAGCACGCTGCGCCTGGGCGACATCGCCGACATCCGCCGCGGCACCATCGACCCGCCGGCGGTGAAGGTGCGCCACCAGGGCAAGCCGGTGATCGCGCTGGGCGTGTCGATGGCCAAGGGTGGCGACATCGTCGACCTGGGCAAGGCATTGCAGGTGCGGGTGGCGCAACTGCGCGCCGACCTGCCCGCCGGCATCACGCTGGAGCAGGTGCAGGACCAGCCGGCCGCCGTCACCCGATCGGTCAATGAGTTCGTCAAGGTGCTGATCGAGGCGGTGGTGGTGGTGCTGGCCGTCAGCTTCCTGAGCCTGGGCCTGCACACCCGGCCGCTGCGCATCGACATCTGGCCCGGCCTGGTGGTGGGCATCACCATTCCGCTGGTGCTGGCCATCACCTTCATCACCATGTTCTATTGGGGCGTGGGCCTGCACAAGATCAGCCTGGGCAGCCTGATCATCGCCCTGGGCCTGCTGGTGGACGACGCCATCATTGCGGTGGAGATGATGGTGCGCAAGCTGGAGGAGGGCTGGGACAAGAAGGCCGCCGCCACCTACGCCTACGAGGTGACCAGCATGCCGATGCTGACCGGCACGTTGATCACCGCGGCCGGCTTCCTGCCCATCGGCATGGCCAAGTCGGTGACGGGTGAATACACCTTCGCCATCTTCGCCGTCACCTCGGCGGCGCTGGTCATCAGCTGGGTGGTGTCAGTGTACTTCGTGCCCTACCTGGGCGCCTGGCTGCTTCACACCCGCAAGCAGACCACCGGCACGCCGCACGAGCTGTTCGACACGCCGTTCTACGAACGCTTCCGCCAGCTGGTGGGTGCCTGCGTGCGCCACCGCTGGATCACGCTGGCGCTGACGCTGGCGCTGTTCGGCGGCGGCATCTTTGCGCTGGGCAAGGTGCAGCAGCAGTTCTTCCCCGATTCCAGCCGGCCCGAGATCCTGGTCGACCTGTGGCTGCCCGAGGGCAGCACCCAGCGCGAGACCGAGGCGCTGGCCCGCCGCTTCGAGGCCAGGATGATGAAGGAGCCTGACCTGCAGAGCGTCACCTTCTGGATCGGCGCCGGCGTGCCGCGCTTCTACCTGCCGCTCAACCAGATCTTTCCGCAGAGCAACGCCAGCCAGGCCATCCTGCTGCCCAAGGACCTGGCCGCGCGCGAGCGCATCCGCCAGAAGCTGCCGGCGCTGCTGGCCGAAGAGTTTTCGGAAGCCCGCGCCCGGGTGAAGGTGCTGCCCAACGGCCCGCCGGTGGACTATCCGGTGATGTTCCGCGTGCTGGGCGACGATGGTGCCGTGGTGCGCCAGTACGGCGACCAGGTCAAGGCCATCCTGGCCGGCCACCCGGCGATGCGCGGCGTCAACGACAACTGGAACGAGCAGATCAAGACCCTGCGGCTGCAGATCGACCAGGACAAGGCCCGTGCGCTGGGCGTCAGCAGCCAGTCCATCGCCCAGGGCTCGCGCGGCGGCCTGAGCGGCACCACCGTGGGCCAGTACCGCGAGGGCGACAAGCTCATCGACATCGTGCTGCGCCAGCCGCTGGACGAGCGCAACGTGCTCACCGACATCGGCAATGCCTTCGTGCCCACCAGCACCGGCCGCAGCATCCCGCTGACGCAGATCGCCAAGATCGACCTGGCCTGGGAGCCGGGCGTGCTGTGGCGCGAGGGACGGCAGTACGCCATCACCGTGCAGGGCGACGTGATCGACGGCGTGCAAGGCCCCACCGTCACCCAGGCAATCTGGCCGCAGCTGCAGGCGCTGAAGGCGAGCATGCCGCCAGGCTACGACATCCGCATCGCCGGCGCGCAGGAGCAGAGCAGCAAGGGCACCGGCAGCATCGTCGCCGGCATGCCGATCATGCTGTTCATCATCTTCACCCTGCTGATGCTGCAGCTGCACAGCTTCTCGCGGGCGATGCTGGTGTTCCTGACCGGGCCGCTGGGCATTGCCGGCGTGGCGGCGGCGCTGCTGCTGTTCAACCGGCCGTTCGGCTTCGTGGCGCTGCTGGGCGTGATCGCGCTGATGGGCATGATCATGCGCAACTCGGTGATCCTGATCGACCAGATCGAGCAGAACCGCGCCCACGGCCTGCCGGCCTGGGACGCGATCGTCGAGGCCACGGTCGGCCGCTTCCGGCCCATCGTGCTGACGGCCGCCGCCGCGGTGCTGGCGATGATCCCGCTCACCCGCAGCGTGTTCTGGGGCCCGATGGCGGTGGCCATCATGGGCGGGCTGATCGTGGCCACCGCGCTGACGCTGCTGGCCCTGCCGGCGATGTATGCGGCATGGTTCCGCGTGCGGCGGGAAGACCCGGCCGACCCGGCAGTGGCAGCGGGCTAGAATCGCCGGTTTTCCGGCGTGTCCGGCGGGCCTGCACCCGGTCGTGCGGGCCTGCTGCCCTCAGAGATTTCCCGCGCGGGTGGCGAAATCGGTAGACGCACCAGGTTTAGGTCCTGACGCCTTCACGGGCGTGCCGGTTCGAGTCCGGCCCCGCGCACCAGCCCCAACCTTTCCAGCGAGTCCCCCATGGCTGTCACCGTCGAAACCCTTGAAAAGCTCGAGCGCCGCATCACGCTGCTGATCCCGGCCAATGACCTCAACGCCGAGATCGAGACCCGGCTGAAGAAGCTGTCCCGCACCGTCAAGGCCGACGGCTTCCGCCCCGGCAAGGTGCCGATGAGCGTGGTGGCCCAGCGCTACGGCTACTCGGTGCAGAGCGAGGTGATGAACGACAAGATCGGCCAGGCCTTCGCCAGCGCCGCCAACGAAGCCCAGCTGCGCGTGGCCGGCGTGCCGCGCGTCACCCCCAAGGAAGGCGCGCCCGAGGGCCAGCTGGCCTTCGACGCCACTTTCGAGGTCTACCCCGAGGTGACCCTGGGTGACCTGACCACCGTGGAAGTCGAGCGCTTCAGCAGCGAGGTGACCGAGGCCGCGATCGACCGCACCGTCGACATCCTGCGCAAGCAGCGCCGCACCTTTGCCCAGCGCCCGGCCGCCGAAGGCGCCGCCGAAACCGACCGCGTCACCATCGACTTCGAGGGCAAGATCGACGGCGAGACCTTCTCCGGCGGCAAGGCCGACGCCTTCCAGTTCATCATCGGCGAAGGCCAGATGCTGGAGCAGTTCGACAAGGCCGTGCGCGGCATGAAGGTGGGCGACAACAAGACCTTCCCGCTGCAGTTCCCCGAGGACTACCACGGCAAGGACGTGGCCGGCAAGGAAGCCGATTTCCTGGTCACGATGAAGAAGATCGAGGCCCAGAACCTGCCCGAGCTGACCGAAGCCTTCATCCAGAGCCTGGGCATTGCCGATGGCACGGTGGACGGCCTGCGTGCCGACGTGAAGAAGAACCTGGAGCGCGAGGTCAAGTTCCGCGTGCTGGGCCGCAACAAGGGCGCCGCGATGGACGCGCTGCTGAAGGTGGCCACGCTGGACGTGCCCAAGGCCCTGGTCGACAACGAGCTGGAGCGCCTGGTGGCCAATGCCCGTGACGACCTGAAGCAGCGCGGCATCAAGGACGCCGACAAGGCGCCGATCCCCAGCGAGCTGTTCCAGCCGCAGGCCGAGCGCCGCGTGCGCCTGGGCCTGGTGGTGGCCGAGCTGGTGCGTGCCAACAACCTGCAGGCCAAGCCCGAGCAGCTGCAGGCGCACATCGAAGAGATGAGCCAGAGCTACGAGAAGCCGGCCGACGTGATGCGCTGGTACCTGTCGGACCGCCAGCGCATGGCCGAGGTGGAAGCAGTGGTGATCGAGAACAACGTCACCGCCCATGTCTTGAGTCTGGTCAAGGTGGTCGACAAGGCCCTGCCTTTTGACGAGCTGATGACGGCCTGATCGCTGCAGAAGCCGCCCTGCAGAGGGCGGCGCTGCGGCCACCGGGGGCGCACGACTGACAGGTCGGCGCCCCTTTTTTCATCGCCTGCAAGCCCCTGTGCAGGGGGCCATAATCGGCGCAGTCAGTCAAATCATCCGAGGACAACCATGAGTGCATTGGAGACGCAAGCCCTGGGCATGGTGCCCATCGTCATCGAGCAATCGGGACGGGGCGAACGCGCCTACGACATCTACAGCCGCCTGCTGCGCGAACGCATCATCTTCCTGGTCGGCCCGGTCAATGACGCCACCGCCAACCTGGTGGTGGCCCAGATGCTGTTCCTGGAAAGCGAGAACCCCGACAAGGACATCTTCCTGTACATCAACAGCCCGGGCGGCAGCGTCAGCGCCGGCCTGTCGATCTACGACACGATGAACTTCATCAAGCCCGATGTCAGCACCCTGTGCATGGGCATGGCCGCCAGCATGGGCAGCTTCCTGCTGATGGCCGGCGCCAAGGGCAAGCGCATCTCGCTGCCCAACGCCAAGATCATGATCCACCAGCCGTCGGGTGGCGCGCAGGGCCAGGCCACCGACATCGAGATCACCGCCCGCGAGATCCTCAAGACCCGCGAGCAGCTCAACCGCATCTACGCCGACCGCACTGGCCAGAGCTTCGAGAAGATCGCCGCCGACATGGAGCGCGACTACTACATGTCGCCCGAAGAGGCCAAGACCTATGGCCTGATCGACCAGGTGATCGCCAAGCGCGGCTGATCACCCGCCTGCGGTGTCGCGAAAGCCACCGCGGGCGATTGCTCTATCATCGATGTCAATCCCCAACGCCTGAGCAAAGCACACCTCTACACATGGCCGACAAGAAGGGCGCCTCCGGCGAAAAAGTCCTGTACTGCAGCTTCTGCGGCAAGAGCCAGCATGAGGTGAAGAAGCTCATTGCCGGCCCGTCGGTCTTCATCTGCGACGAGTGCATCGAGCTGTGCAACGACATCATCCGTGACGAGGCCCCGGCCGAGCCAGGTGGTGCCAAGGCAGCCAAGTCCGATCTGCCAGCGCCGCTGGAGATCAAGACCACCCTCGACCAGTACGTGATCGGCCAGGATGCGGCCAAGCGCACGCTGTCGGTGGCCGTCTACAACCACTACAAGCGGCTGAAGTTCATCAGCGCCAATGCGGCCAAGGAAGAGGTGGAGCTCACCAAGAGCAACATCCTGCTGATCGGCCCCACCGGCAGCGGCAAGACCTTGCTGGCGCAGACCCTGGCCAAGCTGCTGAACGTGCCCTTCGTCATCGCCGATGCCACCACGCTGACCGAAGCCGGCTACGTGGGCGAGGATGTCGAGAACATCATCCAGAAGCTGCTGCAGAACTGCAACTACGACGTCGAGCGGGCCCAGCGCGGCATCGTGTACATCGACGAGATCGACAAGATCAGCCGCAAGGCCGACAACCCCAGCATCACCCGTGATGTCTCGGGTGAGGGCGTGCAGCAGGCCCTGCTGAAGCTGGTCGAAGGCACGATGGCCAGCGTGCCGCCGCAGGGCGGCCGCAAGCATCCGAACCAGGACTTCCTGCAGATCGACACGACCAACATCCTGTTCATCTGCGGCGGTGCCTTCGACGGCCTGGAGAAGGTGATCCAGAACCGCACCGAGAAGTCGGGCATCGGCTTCGGCGCCAGCGTGCACAGCAAGACCGAGAAGCGCGCGGCCGACCTGTTCCGCGAGGCCGAGCCTGAAGACCTGATCAAGTTCGGGTTGATCCCCGAGCTGGTGGGCCGCCTGCCGGTGGTGGCCACCCTGGGCGAGCTGACCGAGTCGGCCATGATCCAGATCCTCACCGAGCCGCGCAACGCACTGGTCAAGCAGTACCAGAAGCTGTTCGGCATGGACGGGGTGGAGCTGGAAGTGCGCCCCTCGGCCCTGTCTGCCATTGCCCGCAAGGCGCTCAAGCGCAAGACCGGTGCGCGCGGTCTGCGCTCCATCATGGAGAACGCCCTGATCGACACCATGTTCGACCTGCCGACGATGGACGGCGTGGCGAAGGTGGTGATCGACGAGCACATCGTCGAGGAGGGCGCCAAGCCCCTGCTCGTGTACCGCGAACAAAAGGCCAGCGCCTGAGCGCCGCTGTCGCCGTTGTGATCCAGGCCAGCGGGGTTGCCGGCCAGCGTGCCGCCCCCGTCCTTGCATTCGCCCGCTCAAACCCCATGTCGGTTTGAGAAAGAGAGGTTCCCCTCATGTCTGGACATCCCATTCTTCCGCCTGACCCCATCACCCTGCCGCTGCTGCCGCTGCGTGACGTGGTCGTGTTCCCGCACATGGTCATCCCGCTGTTCGTGGGCCGGCCCAAGTCCATCAAGGCGCTGGAAGCCGCGATGGAAGCCGGCCGCCAGATCATGCTGGTGGCCCAGAAGGCCGCCGGCAAGGACGAGCCGAAGCCCGAGGACATGTTCGAGATCGGCTGCGTCTCCAGCATCCTGCAGATGCTGAAGCTGCCCGACGGCACGGTGAAGGTGCTGGTCGAAGGCGTGCAGCGCGCCGAGACCCAGGCCATCCACGACACCGCCGAGCACTTCACCGCCGATGTGGTGCCGGTGCAGCCGGCCGGCGAGCCGTCGCCGGAAGTCGAGGCCCTGCGCCGCGCCGTGACGCAGCAGTTCGACCAGTACGTCAAGCTCAACAAGAAGATCCCGCCCGAGATCCTGACCAGCATCGCCGGCATCGACGATCCGGGCCGCCTGGCCGACACCATCGCCGCGCACTTGCCGCTGAAGCTGGAGGCCAAGCAGAGCGTGCTCGACCTGTTCGTCGTGGCCAAGCGGCTGGAGAAGCTGCTGGAGCTGCTGGAACATGAAGTCGACATCCTGCAGGTGGAAAAGCGCATCCGTGGCCGCGTCAAGCGCCAGATGGAGAAGAGCCAGCGCGAGTACTACCTGAACGAGCAGGTCAAGGCCATCCAGAAGGAACTGGGCGATGGCGAGGAGGGCGCCGATCTCGAGGAACTCGAGAAGAAGATCGAAGCCGCCAAGATGAGCAAGGAGGCCCGCAAGAAGGCCGACTCGGAGCTGAAGAAGCTCAAGCTCATGTCGCCCATGTCGGCCGAAGCCACCGTGGTGCGCAACTTCATCGACACGCTCATCGGCCTGCCCTGGGCCAAGAAGAGCAAGGTCAAGCACGACCTGCCGCTGGCCGAAGAGGTGCTGAACGAAGACCACTACGGCCTCGACAAGGTCAAGGAACGCATCCTCGAGTACCTCGCGGTGCAACAGCGTGTCGACAAGGTCAAGGCGCCGATCCTGTGCCTGGTCGGCCCCCCGGGCGTGGGCAAGACCTCGCTGGGCCAGAGCGTGGCGCGCGCCACGGGCCGCAAGTTCGTGCGCATGGCCCTGGGCGGCGTGCGTGACGAAGCCGAGATCCGCGGCCACCGCCGCACCTACATCGGCAGCATGCCGGGCAAAGTCCTGCAGAGCCTGACCAAGGTGGGCGTGCGCAACCCGCTGTTCCTGCTCGACGAGATCGACAAGTTGGGCATGGACTTCCGTGGCGATCCGAGTTCGGCGCTGCTGGAGGTGCTCGACCCCGAGCAGAACCACACCTTCAGCGACCACTATGTCGAGGTCGACTTCGACCTGTCGGACGTGATGTTCATCGCCACGTCCAACAGCATGAACATTCCGCCGGCGCTGCTCGACCGGATGGAAGTCATTCGCCTGTCGGGCTACACCGAGGACGAGAAGGTCTCGATCGCCCAGCGCTACCTGCTGCCCAAGCAGCGCAAGAACAATGGCGTGAAGGACGACGAGCTGGACGTCACCGAATCGGCCATCCGCGGCATCATCCGCTACTACACCCGCGAGGCCGGCGTGCGCTCGCTGGAGCGCGAGGTCTCGAAGATCTGCCGCAAGACCGTCAAGAGCATCCAGCTCAAGAAGGTCGACGGCAAGGTGGTGGTCAACGAGGACAACCTGAACGACTTCCTCGGTGTGCGCAAGTTCGACTACGGCCGCGCCGAGAAGAAGAACCAGGTCGGCCAGGTGGTTGGTCTGGCGTGGACAGAAGTCGGCGGCGACCTGCTCACCATCGAGGCGGCGGTGATGCCCGGCAAGGGCAACATCATCCGCACCGGCTCGCTGGGCGACGTGATGAAGGAGTCGGTGGAAGCCGCCCGTTCGGTCATCCGCAGCCGTTCACGCCGCCTGGGCGTGAAGGACGAGATGTTCGAGAAGCGCGACATCCACATCCACGTGCCCGACGGCGCCACGCCCAAGGACGGCCCCAGCGCCGGTGCGGCCATGGCCACCGCCTTCGTCTCGGCACTGACCAACATCCCGGTGCGCGCCGACGTGGCGATGACCGGCGAGATCACGCTGCGCGGCGAGATCACGGCGATCGGCGGCCTGAAGGAGAAACTGCTGGCGGCCCACCGCGGCGGCATCAAGACGGTGCTGATCCCGGAAGAGAACGTCAAGGACCTGCAGGACATTCCCGAGAACGTGAAGAACCACCTCGAGATCGTGCCGGTGCGCTGGATCGAGCGGGTGCTGGAGATCGCGCTGGAGTCCATGCCGCCCTCCCTGCCCGAGGACGAGCCGGTGCCGGCCAAGGTCGAGGCCGCCAAGCCCGACGTGGCGTCGGCCACCGGATCGTCGGACGCCCTGCCGCACTAAAAAGTTTTGCGAGGGGCTTGCCAGATCGCATCAAACGCCCCTAGAATGCTAGCTTCGCTGAACACGAAAACAAGTGCGCAGCGAAGCAGGCAAGAATCCAGGCAACTGGATGCCCTGCGGGAGTAGCTCAGTTGGTAGAGCGCAACCTTGCCAAGGTTGAGGTCGCGAGTTCGAGACTCGTCTCCCGCTCCAAATTCGAAACGGGAAGCCTAGGCTTCCCGTTTTTGTCAGAGAGCCCGGTTTCCGGCATGGCGCGATAGCAAAGCGGTTATGCAACGGATTGCAAATCCGTCTAGTCCGGTTCGACTCCGGATCGCGCCTCCAAGAAATCACTGCAACGACAAGCACTTAGACGCCCCGCACCCTCGGGGCGTTTTGCTTTCCGCCCCAGGAATCCGTCAGAATCTGTGGCATGCCACCCGCAGGAGGTGGCAATGCCACCCGCAGGCGGACCATGTTGGCCGTCCAGTCGAGTGGCATCTGCGCTGGAGGTGCCCATGTCCCACCACGTCAGGCCACGGGGCGCGCGGTTCGAGCTGCGGGTGAAGCACCGGCTGCTGCCGCGGCCGTTCTATGCCACGTTCGCCACCGAGGCCGAGGCCGACAGCTACGGCCAGCAGATGGACGCCATGCTGGACCGCGGCGTGGTGCCGGCTGAGCTGATGGCTGGCGAGCCCCGCGCGGCCGACGATCCGCTGCTGGTGGCGGTGGTGCGCGGCTACTTGAACAGCGCCCCGCACCTGACGGCAAGCGACAGCAAGCTGCTGGGCACCATGCTGCCCGAGCTGGCCGGCCTGCGCGTGAGCGCCGTCACCTACCGCTGGGCGACCGACACCTGGGTGCGTGAGCTGAAGATGAAGCACCACCAGGCGCCCGGCACCATCCGCAAGCGCGTGGGCGCGCTGGCCAGGGTGCTGGACTGGCACCTGGCCAGCACCGTGAAGGCCGGCGACACCGCCGCAGCGCCGGTGAACCCGCTGCGCCTGCTGCCGGTGGGCTACAGCCAGTACACCGAGGCTGAGCAGCGCGAGCTGGCCGGCCGATCAGTGAAGGGCCGGCCGCTGGCGCCACGGCACGATGTGCAGCGTGATCGCCGGCTGCTGCCGGCCGAGGAAGCCGCCATCCGCCAGGCGCTGGCCGGCGTGAAGCGCGACGACCGCGAGCGGCCGTGGACGGGCG
Source organism: Pseudaquabacterium pictum (assembly GCF_005403045.1). Lineage (GTDB taxonomy): Bacteria > Pseudomonadota > Gammaproteobacteria > Burkholderiales > Burkholderiaceae_C > Pseudaquabacterium > Pseudaquabacterium pictum. The sequence continues at coordinate 660,404 of NZ_BJCL01000001.1, read as the reverse complement.
CGGCCGGCGCCGGGCCCGATCTGGCCTTCGAGCTGTTCTTCAGCGTGATCCTGGACACCGGGCTGCGCCTGCGCGAGGCCTACCGCCTGCGCGCTGACCAGGTGGACACCGCCAAGGGCATCTTGCGGGTGGAGGGCAGCAAGGGCACGCGCGGCGCCATCAAGCCGCGGGTGGTGCCGCTGAAGCGCCACCTGCGTGATGCGCTGGCCAGCTGGTGCGCCGGCCGCGTGGGGCTGCTGTGGCCGTACTGGAAGGGCACGCCGGAAGACCTGGACCCAGCCACGCGGCGCCTGTCGGCGCGCTTCGCTTCGCTGTTCCGCTATGCCGGCGTGCCGGCGTTCACCGAGCACGATCTGCGGCACGAGGCCACCTGCCGGTGGTTCGAGCTGCGCGATCCGGCCGGGCGCTGGGTGTTCAGCGATGTGGAGATCGCGCGGATCATGGGCTGGTCAAGCTTGGCGATGGCGCTGCGGTATGCCAGCCTCCGGGGCGAGGATCTGGCGGCGCGACTGGGCTAGATGCCCCTCGCGTCGTCGATGGCGTCTTGCGCGGCCAAAGTTGCCAGAAGGATCAGCGTGTTCTCGCTGATCGGTTTGGGGTTGGCATGCCCGGCATGCAGGTGCCATGCACGCTGCACCAGCTCATGCACGATGTGCATCGTGGCTGTCGCGCGCTGGGTGTTCATCTGCAGCTCAGCCAGCTGCATTTCCAGCAGGCGCATTGCGGTCACCAGGCGGTCAGTGCACTCGTCGATCTCGCTCATGGATTCACATGCCTGTTTGCCAGCCGCTGCAGCACACCCAGGGCCTTGACTTCGATCTGGCGAACACGCTCCTGGGTTACCAGCATTCGTGCCCCGGTCTCTTTCAAGGTCAGGTCGTGGATGTACCGAAATCGCAGCACATCAACCTCGCGCCATGTCAGGTGCCGCAAAGCCAAGCGCCAGAGCTGTGCGCACGCGGCGCCGGCCTTGTCGTCGTCGTCTTCCAGCACCATCAGAGCGCGCATGCCAAAGGCCGGAGTTTCTGCCGGCTCGTCGCCGCTGCTCAGCCACATGCGGTAAGCCTCGCCATGCAGTGCTGACCACCGGCTACCGTAGGGCTGCCGACCGCGCGGGCGCTGCCCGACAGTCGCATTGAGCTGACGGTAAAGAGTGGCGTCGCAGGCAATCTTCATCGTTTCATGCCCTCGTTCGCCAGCCGCAGCAGCTCGTCAGCGTGGCAGGGCGTGCCAGCACGGCACCAGCAGGCCAGCGACTTGCCGCGCAGCTCGGCTGCATCCTTCAGGGCCATCGCTCGGTACTGCTCCAGCGCCTTGTAGCCCGCAACGCTGCTCATGTGGATGGCCCCGCCGAGCATCAAGCGGAACCAGTAGACGCACTGCGCCTGGGTGCCATCCTTGCCCACGATGAACGGGTTCCCCCACTTCGTCGTGCGGTCAACCTTCACGGTGTTCGGGGGCATGCGCCAGCCCTTGGCGCGCGACAGCCGCACGCGGATCGGCTTGTCGTCGCTCATGCCTGCCCACCCATCGGCACCAGCTTGGGCAGCGCGCGCGGCTTCGGGCCGCGCCGGGGCTTGTCGACCTGGTGCACCGTGGTGGCCACCGGTGCCGGCGTCTTGCGGCGGCCGGCGGCCTGCTCCAGCGCCAGCTGGTCCAGCCGCTGGGCCAGCGCACCGGCCGGGAACACCCAGCCGCCGCCCGGCTTCACGCCGGCCAGCTCGCCGTCGCGGGCCATCTGCTCCACGGTCTTCACGGCGCAGCCGAGCAGCTGCGCCACCTGCTCTGCGGTGTAGACGGTGACGGTGGTGCTCATGCTTCCTGTCCTTCCTTCTTCTGCTGGGTCTGCGCGCGCATCTGCAGCGCCGCGGCCTCCAGTCGTTCAACCTCGCGCTGGCTCCAGTCGGCCGCCTGGCAGGCGGTGGCGGTATCCACCAGCTCGGCCAGCTGGTCCATGTAGACCACGCCGTCGCGGGCCAGCTGCATGTCAGGGCCATCGAACAGCACGCGGCCGGTGCGGCTCCAGCGTTCGCACAGGCGAGCGGCCACCTCCAGCTGCGCGTCCATCTCGTCCACGCCGGCCTGTAGCAGCTGCGCGGCCTTCCACCAGCACAGCACGCTGCCGATGAAGTCCCACAGCATCGTGGGCTCGGCCTTGCCGCTGCAGATGGCGTCCAAGTTCACGTGGTGGGCCATGCTCAGCTCCTGGCGCTGGCTGGCAGACAGCGGCTGCGCGCCGCGCTTGGCAGCCTGCCGGGCTGCCTGGCTGATGTGCATGCGGGCCAGCAGCTGGGCCTTGCGGGCCTGCTGCTGCAGCAAGGCCCTGGTGGGCAGGCGAGACGTGGCCACGGTCACTCGTTCCACACATAGGGCTTGCCGCCCAGGCCCAGGGCCCACAGGGCCCACTTGATGATGTTCATGTGCTCGGTCCTTCCAGCGGCTTACGCCGCGCGCTTGAGCGCCTGGCGCTCGCTGTAGTTCGCCCGCACCAGCGCCTCAGCCAGCGGCGGGCACACGCTGTTGCCGCACATCCGCACCTGGGCGGCCTTGCTCAGCGCCCGGCCGTCGGCGCCGCGGTCGATCACGTAGCTGGACGGGAAGCCCTGCGCCATGTACAGCTCGCGCGGCTGCAGCATGCGCATGCCGATGTCGGCAATGGCGTGCGGTACGCCGTCGACCATCACCAGCGCGAACCGCGGCTTGGTGGTGACGGTGTGCATGGGGTCAGCCAGCGGGGTGTCCTGGTCGCTGCCGTAGTAGGCGGTCAGGAACGCTGCCACCACGGCTGTGTCGGCCTTGGCTGTCACCGTGCGCGCCGGTCGGTCGGCGCTGTAGCTGCTGGCCTGACCCTGGCCGGTGCGGCCGCCCACGCCCACCAGCGTGCCGGCCACCAGGCTGTGGTGGTCGCTGGTGGTCACCGTGCCCAGTGGCTGCTCCACGCCGTGGCCGGTGACGCCGCCGTAGTGCTTGGCCAGGAAGGCGGCCACAAGCGCATGCTTCTGGCCGCCCACCACCGTGCCCAGCGGCTTGTCGATGCCGGGCACGCGCGGCGCCTGGCCGGGGCGCTCGCCATAGCCGGTCTGCACCAGGGTGGGCACGGCCAGCATGTGCTCGGCCTTGGTGGTGATGGTGGGCGCCGGCTTGTCGATGTCATGCGCGCCGCTGCCCCAGCGCTGCACACCGCCGGGCTTGCCCTCGCCGTGGGCGATGTGAACGATGAAGGGCTTGGCCGCCTCCACCACATAGCGCATCACCCCGCGCGCCACGCGGCGCAGCGTCGCCTCGGCCAGCGGGCGATCGCGCTCGAAGATGCTGGGGCACGGCAGGCTCCAGTCGATGCACTCGGCCGCCGTGCGCCAGGGCTTCAGGCCGCTGCCCTTGGCCGCCGTGCGCCAGGGCTTCAGGCCGCTGCCCTTGGCCGGCTTCGCGGCGTGGGTGGGCTCGGGCCACACGATGGGCTGGCCGTCGCGCCGCGCCACCAGAAACAGCCGCTTGCGGATGGTGGGCGCGCCGTAGTCGCAGGCGCGCAGCTCGCGCCATTCCACAACGTACCCCAGGTTGCGCAGCTGGGCCACCCAGCGGCCGAAGCTGCTGCCGCGGCGCTCAGGGCAGGGCGTGCCGTCGGCCAGCAGCGGGCCCCAGTGCTGAAACTCTTCCACGTTCTCCAGGTGGATGACGCGCGGGTGCTGGCCGGTGGGCTTGAGCATGCGCACCCACTTCACCACGATGCTGGCCAGGCCACGGCGGCGGCGCGCCTTGTTGCGGTCGCGAAAGGGCTTGCCGCCCCGGGCCTTGCTGTGGAAGGTGCAGTCAGGGCTGGCCCACAGCAGGCCGATCGGCCGGCCGGCGCACACCACGCGCGGGTCCACCTCCCACACGTTGCTGACGTGGTGCTCGGTCTGCGGGTGGTTGGCCTGGTGCAGGCTCACCGCCTCGGGGTCGTGGTTGACCGCAATGTCCACGTGCCGGCCGATGGCCTGCTCGATGCCGCAGCTGGCGCCTCCACCGCCGGCAAACAAGTCGACCACCAGCTCGTCGGCGAGGGGCAGGATGTACTGGGGGCGCAGCATGTCTTAGCCCGCCTCGCTGGCCGGCGTGCCGGTGGGCTGCGCTGCCACCGGCGGCGGCGTCACAACGCCCAGGCGCAGCCCCGCGTCCAGCACCATCGCCTTCACGTCAGGGCCGAAGGCGAGGGTGGCGACGTCTTTCAGCATGCGGCGCTGGTCGCCGGTCAGCAGCCGGTCGCACTGCAGCACCGCCACGTCGCCGGCCTGCATCTCCAGCCGCTGCAGCTGGTTCACCAGAAAGCTGGGCCGGCCGCCTTCAAACGCCATGGCCACGCGGCGGTACTTCTCGGGCGTGTCGTGCCCATCCCACGCGCCGGTGTAGGCCGGCAAATCGCTGAACAGGTGCGCCTGGCTGTCGTGGTAGTGCCAGCTGGCCTGGCCGGTGGGCAAGTCGATGTAGACGCAGCCGTGCCAGTCTTCGCTCCAGCCTTCGATGGCCGTGCGCGCGGTGCCGGCCGTCCAGCCCATGGCCAGCGCCATGCGGGCGATCAGCGCCACGCAGCAGTTGCGCTCCAGGTACGCGGCATCCTTGCGGGCCGTCATTGCGGCCAGATCGGCGGTGGCCTGGGCGTAGTCGGTGATGCACTTGCTCATGCTTACGCCCCAGTCAGCTTGTTGAATCGGCTCAGGAACATCAGGCACGCCTCTTCGCAGGGCCAGGGGTCAATGCGATCGACCAAGGGGTGCAGGCCGGCAATGCACTCCCAGGTGTGACGGTCGCCTGGCATCAAGTCACGCTTCTCAGTGGCCAACATCACCAGATCGGCCTCTTTCACGCACAGCGGCAAGTCAGCCGGTAGTCCAAAGCGGCTGAACACTGCCGCTTCGACGCGCTTCTCGATTGCTTTGTAGTCGGGCAGCAACTGCTTCAGCGGCTTGGCCACATCGCCAATGAATGCCTCGGCCGCGTCATGCAGCAACCCGGCCAGCGCGTGCTCGGGCGGCACGATGCGCGACACCAGCACGCTGTGCTGTGCCACCGAGTAGAAGCTGCGGCTGTGGCCAGTGAAGCGGCAGATGTGGGACAGCGCATGTGCGATGTCGCCGATGCCGAAGTAGCTTTCCTCGGGTTGCAGGAAATCGAAGTAGTGCCCGCTGACGGTCAGGATGTCCGGCTTCATGGCCAGCGCTGCGGTCTTATGGTCAGAGAGGGCCATCGTTGTCTCCCGCGTCATCGGCCGCGATCAGCGCGCTGCTGCGCGTCAGCTGCAGCAGGGCCTGGCGCTCAGCCTCGGGCACCGAGTCCAGCGCGCTGTGCAGGCTGATCAGCTTCAGCGGGCTGGCCTTGATCTGCACCGCGGCCAGGCGGGCGGTGGCTTCGTCCACCCAGTGGATGGTGAACACGGCCGGGTGGCCCACGCTGCGGCTGTGCGCAGGGATGCGGCGCTCCACGTCCACGAACGCGCCGTTGCGCCACACGCTGTCGAGGTACACCACCTCGGGCACGTCCACGCGCATCAGCGGCGCGCCGAAGGTCAAGTCATGGCTGATGGTGCCGGCCACGCGCTGGTGGCCCATCAGTTCAACGATGGCCCACATCTGCGGGATCTGCGGGGTGGGCTGGGCAGCAGCGGCTGCCGGCTGCTGCGGCGGGCTGGCCACCTGGTGGCCAGCGCTGGGGTCGGTGGGGTGCACGGTGCTTCTCCTGTGTGTTGCTGGTGGCAGTGGGGCATCGGCCCCCTCAGATGTGACCCTTGGGGAATTCCCAGTTGGGGTCGGTGACGGGCTCACGCCTGGGGGCCGATGCCTCGTCGGACACTTCATCCGCCCCGCTTGCGGGGCGGTGGGCCGCCACGAATGCGGCCGTGGCGTCTTGCACTGGGGCGCCCCGCACGGCGATGCGCGCATCGCGCAGCACCCGGTCGAGCGGGATGCCGAAGTGCTTGGCCAGCACACCGGCCGGCCGCACGTGCATGGTGGCTGCGGGCACCAGCTCGTCAGCGCAGTCACGCGCGGCCAGCACCAGCATCAGCAGCCCGGCCAGCGCCGCGCCATCGGCCACGCGCACGCGGCGGGCGAAGTCTTCGCTATAAGCGCCGTCCAGCGTCCAGCCCATCACGGTGTAGAGCAGGCTGCACTCTTCGGCACTGGCTTCATCCCACATGGCAGTGATCGCCAGCCGCAAGATCAGCAGCGGCGGCTCGCCGCCTTCGGCCAGCGCTTCCTCCAGCTCGGCCAGCAGCAGCTCGCCGAACTTGGCACGCTCCAGCGCTTCGGCCGTGGCCGCGTCATTCACCGTCACCGCCACACCGCGGCCCGGCGCGGGGGTGTTGTCTTCCATGCCGGCACCACCGGTGCCGGCATCCTTCGCCACCGCCGCCCCCTCCCCCCGCGGTGGAGGGGCTTCGCCAGTGGTTGCGGGCTCTGCGGCGGGTGCGCTGCATACACCGGCGCCGCTGTCGGTGGCCTTGGGCTTGAACAGCGGCTGGGCCGGCGCTGCAGCCGGGGCGGCCTTAGCCGGCGCAGCCTTCACCGTCTGCGAACGCAGCAGCCCGCGGGCCTTGATGGCGCGCTGTGCGGCGTCGGCCGTCACCAGCTCCAGCGGGGCGCTGCCGGGCACGTCCACCACCACGATGCTGCCGGCGAAGCCGCTGCCCAGCAGGGCGCGCAGCGGGCGCTGGCTGTCGGTCAGCGCCGGGCAGGGGGCATCCAGCCGGTAGTGGCCGATGGGCTCGGCATCAGGCCGGGGCAGCACCTTGCGGGCGGCGGCGCCCTGCAGCACGGTGCGGCCGGCATCGCGCGCGGCCTGCAGCAGCTGCTGGTGCGCCTCTTCGGCCTTGGCCTGGTAGCAGCGGGCGTCCTGGCACAGGTCGCCACCGCCGGCCACATCTGCAAACAGGTCAGGCGCGGCGCCGCTGCGCTTGGGGCAGGCGCTGCAAGGGCCGGCCACGTTGTAGGTGGCGGTGGTGTCGAAGCGCGCCAGCGTCAGCGCCAGCATGAACTCGCGCTTCAGGAACTCACTGGCCTGGCGGTAGCTGTACGGCTCACCACCGAAGCCGCTGACGATGCGCGCCGTGGCGCGGGCCTGCTCGGTCTGGTCAGGCATGCGGGCGATCAGCAGCGCCACGCTGGCGTCGATGGTGCCGGCCAGGAAGGCATCACGCGCGGGCTTGCACAGGTTGCGCAGCTTCAGGCGCTGGTACACGTAGCTGGGGCTCACGCCCACGGCGGCGGCCAGGTCTTCCTTGCTGGCATAGCCCTGCAGGCCGTCGTCAGCGCGCAGCAGGGCGGCAAAGCCGTCGGCCTCTTCCAGCGGGTGCAGGTCCTGGCGCTTGGTGTTCTCGGCCAGGGCCAGCTTGATCAGCTCCTGGTCGGTGCAGTCACGCAGCACCGCGTCCAGCGCGTCCAGGCCAGCCTGGGGTGCGGCGCGCCAGCGGGTTTCACCCACCACGATCTCATACGGCGGGCGGCCGTTGCTGGGGGTATGCAGCGGGTTGGGCCGCACGCGGATGGGCTGGATCTGCGCGTTGACGGCCATGTCGGCGGCCATGGCGGCCACCTTCTCGGGCTTCCAGGTCTTGCGCGGGTTCAGCGGGCTGGGGGTGATCAGCCCCACGGGGATGCGCAGCGCGCCTTCCAGCGGCTGCACGGCGGCCGGGGCGGCCAGGGTGGTGTCGGTCATGGTGATGGTGGTGAGGGTCAATCGGCGGCCGTGGTGGGGCCGGTGGCGGGGCTGGTGTCGGGCTGCCAGCCGCCCCGCAGTTGCTGCGTGCGGCGCACGCCAGGGCTGAACCACACCAGCTGCAGTTCGGCATCGCGCTCAGTGCTGGCCAGGCCAGCGGCACGCAGGCGCTGCAGCACGTAGCGGGCGCGCTCTTCGTCGAAGATGCGCGGGTCAGCCCGGCGCATCACGGCCCGCACCACCGACGTGCGAACGCCGGCCGGGTGCTGTGCCAGCAGCTGAAGCACAGCCATGCGGCCTGGGCTGCCGCGCTCAGCAAAGCCTGGCAGGTTGTCAGCGGCAGCGGCGGCACCACCGATGAGGGCCGGCGCGGTGGTGGTGCAGTCAGTCGTCATCGTCGGTGTCGCCTGCGGCCAGGCGCTTGCGGTCAGGAGGGCTGGGCAGCGGGCTGGTGGTGGCTGAGGGCCGGCGGGGCGGCCAGGGCGTGCGGTGCGGGCTGGGCTGTGCCGCCTGCAGCTGCGCGCGCTTGGCCGCGCGGGCATCGCGCAACATGGTCTGCAGCGCGGTCATGTTCACCAGCCGGCTGTACAGCGGGTCAGCCATGGCGGCATCGAAGGTGGCGGGCCAGGTGCGCCGCTTGCAGCGCTGCCAGGCCGCGACCAGCTGCTCAGCCGATGGGATCAGCACCCGGGGCATTGCACGGCCTGCCACACGGTGTACGCCAGCACCATCAGCAGCGCCGTGCTGCCGCAGCCACAGATCAGCCCGCTGCTGAAGCCCCACCACCAGCCGGCGCGGTAAGCGCGGCGCTCCACCACCTCCAGCAGCCAAGGCCGGGCTTGCTGGGCCTGGTGCTGCGCGGTGCCGGGTTGCACCGTGGCGCCGTTGGCCAAATGCACCTGGCCCGCCTCAGCGCCCAGGCTGTCGTCATCAGACACAGCGGCGCTCATCGTGCGCACCCGGGTGCGCTGGCGGTGCACACCACGCTGGGCGTGGGCACATCGGGCGGGCCGTCTTCGGGGTCGCCACCGCCGCAGGCGGTCAGCAGCAGCGCGGTGAGGCCGGCCACCAGGGCGCGCACCTGGCGACGGGTGAGCACCAGGCGGTCTTCGTCGTGCTCGAGCAGCACGCTGTACAGCGGATCACGGCTGCGCCAGTGCGGGTCGTCCTGCACCAGCAGGGTGGCCGCGTGGCCGGTGTAGTACGGCTCGGGCAGGCGGATGGCCTGCACGTCATCGTCGGGCTTGCTGGCCTGGGCCGTCTGGTGCATGGCATGCAGGGCGCTGCCGGGGCGCACCGGGGCGCTGAACTGGTCCATCCACTCGCAAGCGGCCTGGTCGATGGTGTAGAGGCTGGCGTACCAGTCGGTGTTGGCCTGGGCTGCTGCGGCGCCCAGCTCACGCAGGTTGCCGAAGTCGTCGACCACATAGTCCTGCATGGCCAGGGACGCGGTGCTGCCCTGGTGCGGATACACCGCCACCGTCCAGGTGCCGCGCGCGTGGTTGCGGAAGGCTTCCCACAGCTCGTTGCGCAGCACCGGCTTGTCGGTGGGGCGGGCCGGCCAGTTGGCTGGCGCGGGCACCGGCATGTCCGGTGCGGCCACCCAGAAGCGCCGGTCGTGCGGCGCCAGGTTCAGCGGGTTGGCCTCCCCGCTGAGGTACACGATGTTGGGCGGCCTGTCGCCGCCGAGGTCGATGCCAGATGCCACGGTTGCCTCAGCACCCCCGGCGGTTGCCGTTGTTCGGGGGGTGTGAGGAAGACTTTAACGTAAGCGAAAGTCAACGGCAATAGCGACCGCTAAATTTCTTGCAGAATCCGCCAGCCGCATGTCGCGGCGCAGTGGCCCGCTGATCGGGCAAGTGGGGTTGGGGATGGTGGATCTACACCAGCAAGCGCCGCAGGTTGGCCGCATCACTCTGGTCTTGGACTGCAGCGATCTGCAGCGCGCAATTGGCGAGGCGCTACGGGAGCTTCTTCCAGCCCTTGACGCCTTTGAGCCCCTCAGTGAAGAGGCCGGCGGCAAGCTGGCGCGCACGCTCGCTGATGGCATGGTCTCGAAGCTGCGCTATGGTGGCGACGGCACCGCAGGCGGTGCAGGAAAGCTGGTCGTCGTCTTTGACGTTGGCGGGGTGAGTGAACTGTGTGCCTCCGCACTGAAGACACTGGAGGCTGACGGCCTCTTGGTGAGGCGCGCCGCCGGGGTTGCTGGGCTCTGACTGCATTGGGGCTCTCCGGTCGGTGCCCGGTAGCGCCGGGCGCGCGGTGTCAACGTGCAAGGGCTGACCAGGGCCGGTCAATGCCCACGAACACGCCCAGCACCACCAGCGCGTGCTGCTCGCTGTGCAGCACGGGGTAGGCCTTGTTGCTGGGGTGCGCTTCCCAGGCACCGCCCAGCAGCGCCCGCATCTCTCGGAAGAACGGCTCACCCTGCGGGCCAGCCACCAGCACGGCATCACCGGGCTGAGCCTTGCGGCGGGTGTCGAACTTCACCTTGGTGCCGGCCGGTGCTACGGGTGCCATCGCATCGTCTGGCAAGACCACGTAGAACTCGGCCGGAAGTTGTCGGGGTTCCATCTTCAGTTGCTCCCATGGGACAGTGGGAGCGACTGTTTCGGTTGGCAGGCTCAGTTTGTGAGCTATACCCCCGGCCTCGGCGGGTGTGCTTTCGACCAGTGCTGTGGCGGCATCCAGGTGCTGAACGTCCATCCAGCGCTCCGGTTTGCGCAGCATTTGCTCAATGTGGCGCGCGCTGTCTTCTTCGATGCTGCGATACCCCTTAAGCCATTGACTAACTTGAGAGGGGGCCTTGTGGATTCGCTTGGCCAAGCTCTTTTTCATGTCGAACTCGCCCACCAAGCGATGGAGGTTCTGGCGGCGAATTTCGCGGATGTCCATGGCGAGACTTTAGGCCGCACTAATTTAGCGATGGTTGCATAAACACTTTCGCTTGCGTTAAAGTGTTCGCATGACCTACGACATAGACCAGATCGGCGGCACGGTGGCCGTGGCCCGCATGGCGGGTGTGGCGCCGCCGTCTGTCACGGGCTGGCGCAAGCGCGGCATCCCGTCTGAGCGTTGCGCGGCCATCGAGCGCGGCAGCGAGGGCAAGGCCACCTGCGAGCAGCTGCGCCCCGATGTCGCCTGGCATCGCGTGCCCGACCCCGACTGGCCCTGGCACCCCGCCGGCCGCCCGCTGATCGATGTGACCCGCCAGCCCAACCCCCAGGAGACGAAAGATGCTGCGTAGTAGCGTGAACCACGTGTTGTGCCGCAAGCGGCGCGAGGCAATTGCCAAGCGGGCGCCTGACTTCCACGGCTGGGGCCATGGACTGCGCGCCCAGCGGGACCGCCAGCACATGCTGGCCTGTTGGGATGCGATGGTGTCGCGGCGCTTCAGGTTTGCGGACGATCTGGCGCCACCCGAGCCAGCGCATGCAGATCGATGAAGAACATCTCTTCTGTCGTCTCGCCGCGCTTTTCGGCGTTCTTGGCTAAGCCGGCCAGGTCTTGCGCAAAGGCTGCCTGCCTGTCCGCGGGCAGCTGGCGCACAGTGGCGAAGACGATCCCGGCCATCACGTTGAACATGGCGTTCAGCGTCTGCGCGTTGACAGGTAGTTTGTCCATGGTCGCCCTCCTGTGGCGTTTGGTGTGTGGAAACCCAAGCGTACAGCCGCAGGCCGGGCGGCCACCCTTTGTCTCCCACGTGCACGGTGCACGTGTTCGCCGCCCGGGTGAAAGCCTGGGCGGCTTTTTCATGGGCGGCGGTGGTGTGCATGGCCGCAGCTTGCGCCTGTTAGGCCGGCGCGTGAATCCACTCAACTGATCAAACCGGCTGCGCCTGCGCGCATGCCTTTTGCCCACCGTGACACCTTCGACACTCACCCCACAGCCCGGCACCGACCGGGCTGATTCAACAGCCGCCCCCGATGCGTTGTCGGATGAAGCTATCAGCCACGGTGAGCGGCTGAGCGCCGACGACATGGCCACTGCGCGTGAAGCCCAGTTCACCGCTGCCGCGCTGGCCGCTGCCCGCCGCCCGGTGCACACGGCACCGGCTGGCGTGTGCGGCAACTGCCAGGCGCGCTGCCTGCCCACGGCCAAGTACTGCGACGAAGACTGCCGTGCCGACCATGAGCGCCGGCTGTCCACGCTGCGCCGCCAGGGCAGGGCACCGGGGGGAATGCGTTGACGGCGCCGGCCAAGCCCAGCAGTGCCGCGCTGCGTGCCGCGGTGCTGGCAGAGCGGGCGGATCTGGTGCAGCGCCTGCAGGCCATGCCGGCCGACATGGCCGATCAGCCGCAGTGGCTGCTGTGGAAGCTGGTGGACAAGCCCGGCGCGGCCAAGCCGGCCAAGGTGCCGTTCTACGCCAGCGGCAAGCTGCGGGGCTGGCCGCATGGCAAGCCGAAGGACGGCGTGCCCACGGCTGAGCAGCCGCAGGTGGAGCAGGGCGCCGAGCTGGACCGTGCGCACCTGGTGCCGCTGCAGCAGGCGCTGCAGGTGTTCAACAGCAGCCCGGCCTGGGCCGGCGTGGGCTTCGCCTTCCTGCCGGGTGATGGGCTGATCGGTGTGGACATTGACGGCGCTGTCGATCGTGACACGGGCGAGATGTCGGCGCTGTGCGCCGAGCTGCTGGCCAGCTGCGCCAGCTACGCCGAGACCAGCGTGAGCGGCACCGGGGTGCACATCATCCTGCGTGGCGCCACGCCCAAGTTCAAGTCAGACCGCATCGGGCTGGAGGTGTACTGCGGCAGCCAGTACTTCACGTGCACGGGCCGCCCGGTGGGCGAGCGCCTGCCGGTGGCCGATGCCAAGCCCGAGGTGCTGGAGCGCATGCGCCAGCTGGTGGAGGCAGCCAACGAGGCCGAGAAGATCGAGCGTGATGCCGCGCGTGAGGCGGCCCGCGCGGCAGCCCGCGCTGCGGCCCCGCCGGCCCCGCGGCGTACACCTGCGCCTGCACCTGCAGGCGGATCTGCGCGTGATGACTTCCGCCTGGTCAACGATGCGGCGCTGCAGGCCCTGGCGCGCTGGGTGCCCAGTGCGCTGCCCGGCGCGCGGGCCTGGGCCGATGGCTACCGCGTCACCAGCAAGGCGCTGGGGCGTGATCTGCAGGAGGATCTGCAGCTGCTGCCCAGCGGCATCTATGACTTCGGCGAGGAAGAGGCCAAGAGCCCCATCGACGTGGTGCTGCAGTGGCTGCCCGGGATGGCCGCGCCCAAGGATGCGTTGCACTGGCTGGCCCGCGCCGTGGGCGTGGAGCTGGCGCCGCTGGCTACCCGCCGGGCCCCGCGGCCGGCGGCTGCAGCACCATCGGTCGCGCCCCCACCCCCACCCCCACCCACCCCCGCCCCCCACGGTGCCCCGCCGGCTGGGCCTGATCAGCCGGGCGATGTCGACCAGGCCAAGCCCGGCCCGCTGGGCGATGACCCGCCGCTGCCCGATGAGGCGCAGCATGGCGGCAACGTGGTTCCCCTGCCTGTTCAAGCGGCGCGCCCCCGCGCGCACGGCCCGGGGGAGGGCGCCACCGATCAAGCACCCGCCGGCACGGCGGACGACGATGCCGGCGGGGATGGCGGTGGTGATGGCGGCGGCCGGCCGGGCCGCAAGATCCCGCCCGAGACCTGGGAGCTGGTGGAGGTGATGTGCCAGCGCTTCGTGCTGATCTACAGCACCGACACGGCCTGGGACCGCGTGGAGCTGATGCTGGTGAAGATCGCGGCCATGCGCCTGGCCTTCGGCAAGACGGCGGTGAACCTGTGGCTCAGCCGGCCGGCGCCGGTGCGGCAGATGGTGCGGCCGGTGGATCTGGTGTTCGAGCCCGGCGTCAAGGTGCCCGAGCCGCAGATCAACATGTTCGCCGGGCTGGAGCTGGAGCCCGTGGAGTGCACGGACGCTGACGTGCAGCCCATGCTGCGGCTGCTGCGCCATCTGTGCAGCGAGAGCCAGACGCCGGCCGATGATGTGGACGCGGTGATGCACTGGGTGCTGTGCTGGCAGGCGGTGCCGCTGCAGCGCCTGGGCACCAAGATGCAGACCGCCATCGTGATGCACGGGGCCCAGGGCACAGGCAAGAACCTGTACTGGGACATGTGGCGCGATCTGTTCGGCGACTACGGCGTGACCGTGGGGCAGACCGAGCTGGAAGACAAGTTCAACGGCTGGATCAGCCGCAAGATGGCTATCCTTGGTGACGAAGTTGTCTCCCGCCAGGAGATGTACCACAACAAGAACCGGCTCAAGATGGTCGTCACCCAGCAGGACAAGTTCCCCATCCGCGACATCCAGCAGGCCACGCGGTGGGAGAGCAACCACGCCAACGTGGTGTTCCTGTCCAACGAGTCGCAGCCCCTGGCGCTGGAGGAACGCGACCGGCGCTTCCTGGTGGTGTACACCCCGCTGGAGGCCGACGCTGCGCTGTACGAGGCAGTGCGCGACTTCAAGCGCAATGGCGGCCTGGCCAAGTGGCTGTACTACCTGCAGCACTACCCGGTGGGCGACTTCGACGCCCATGCCAAGCCGCTGATGACGCGGGCCAAGGAAGACTTGATCGAGGCCGGGTGGAAGCCCGCCGTGCGCTTCGTGTACGAGTGGATGGAGGGCCTGCTGGAGCTGCCTGTGCGCGTGTGCAGCGCCGAGCAGCTGTACCGTGCCTTCCGCCGCTGGTGCGACCTGACCGGCGCCAAGTGGCCGCCTGACCAGGCCGGCTTCACCAGCGAGGTGAAGCGCTTCGTCAATGAGCGGGTGAGGCGCAACGCCGAGGGCAAGCTGGGCCAGCCCAAGCTGCACTACAAGCAGGTGGCGTTGAAGGATGCCGTCACCCTGACTCGCAAGACAGTGCGCTGCTGGCTGCCTGACGGCACCGGACCGTTGAACGGCGTGAGCGAGGGCGAGTGGGCCTGCGATGCGGTGAAGACCTTCGAGGCTGACCTGCACCGCTTCTGCCGCCGGCCTGGTGGCCTGGACGACGACGCGCAATGACCACGCATCTGCCGGGCTGTTGCGCCCATATCCCGCCGATATTCCGCGCTAAGTTGTTGTGGTTACTTGTGTTCCGCCTGTTCCGCCATTCTCCCGTGCGTGCGCACATACCGTGCACAGACACAGTAACCACCGCCTCCACGGTGGATAGTGCTTCCCGTATGCGCGAAACCCCGTAACAGGCGGAACACAAGTAACGACAAGCACTTAGCGCGGGACAACCGCGGGACACACCCGTAACGCACGCGCGCGCCCATTCCCCCCCTCACCCTTCACCGAGGAAAGAAAGAGAGTGGTTGGGGAATGTGCTTGGTGGCATTGAATATCTCCGCGTGATTCATAGAATCGCGATGTCTGCAAAACACCGGCCGCCTGAACAGCGGCCATCCACTGTGAAACCCCGTTGGCGCAAGCCACCGGGGTTTTCGTCTTTATGCCCCTGGCCTGCCCCAAGCCCTGCAGTGAACCCGGATGCCGCGCCCTTGTGGTGGGCGGCGGCACGCGCTGCCAGGACCACAAGGCCCGGCGTGGCAGCTTCGGCGACCGCACCCGGGGCACCCGCCACGAGCGTGGCTATGGCGCCGCCTGGGATCGCCTGCGTGTGCAAGTGCTGCGCCGCGATGCCGGCATCTGCCAGCACTGCCTGAAGCTGTCAGGCGCTGTGCACCAGGGCACCGAGGTCGACCACCGGCTGCCCAAGGCGCAAGGCGGCACCGACGACCTGGACAACCTGCAGACCATCTGCAAGGCAGCGCACCGTGCCAAGACCCAGGCAGAGACGCGCGGCACCCCCGGGGGGGGTCAGATCTCTGGCCCGATCCCCGACAGGACCGACCAGGTAGCCAAATTTTTTCGCGCGGGAGTTTTGACCGGGGGGGTACCCCCAGTTGCGGTTGGGGGTCGATCATGACCGGCACGCGCGGGCCCAAGTCGTTGCCTTCGAACGTGCATGCCCTGCGGGGCAACCCGTCGAAGCTGCCCCTGTCGCAGCTGATGGACGAGCTGCAGCCGGTTGTCGAGATCCCCAACTGCCCGGGGCACCTGCTGCCTGAGGCCAAGGCCGAGTGGCGGCGCATCACCCCCGAGCTGGAGCGGTACGGGCTGATCAGCAAGCTGGACCGCGCCGCCCTGGCGCTGTACTGCCAGGCCTACGCCACCTGGGTGTGGGCCGACAAGCAACTGCAGCTGGCTGTGGCTGCGGCTGCGGCCGGCCGGGCCGCTGCTGAGGCCGAAGGCAAGCCCTGGGTGGGCGGCGACGGGTACACCTACCCCTCGCCCAATGGCCACGTGATCTACAGCCCGCACTGGGTGATCCGCAACAAGGCAATGGAGCAGGTCAAGCAGTTCGCGGCCGAGTTCGGGCTGAGCCCGGTGCACCGGGGCCGGGTGTCAATGAGCAACAACCGCCAGGCCGACTGGGTTGGCCACGGCGCGGACGACGACCAGAAGCCGCAAGGCTTTGGTGCGCTGTAAGGCCATGAAGGACTACGCCGCCATCGCCACCCGGTACGCGCAGGACGTGCTGGATGGCCGCATCCCTGCGTGCAAGTGGGTGCAGCTGGCTGCCCAGCGCCACATGCGCGACCTGGCGCGCGCTGGCACGCCTGACTTCCCGTACCTGTGGAACCCCGAGCTGAAGGACACGAAGGGCAAGACCTACCGTCCCGCCGACCGCGCCTGCGGGTTCATTGAGCTGATGCCGCACATCAAGGGCGACTGGGCGGCGCGCAAAGAGCTGGTGAGGCTGGAGCCGTGGCAGGTCTTTGTGGTGGGCAGCATCTTCGGCTGGATCAAGCAAGGCACGCTGAAGCGCCGGTTCTTGAAGGCCGACCTGTACGTGCCGCGCAAGAACGCCAAGTCGACCAAGGCCGCTGGCATCGGCAACTTCATGCTTGCCGCCGACGGGGAACACGGCGCTGAGGTCTACAGCGGTGCGACCAGCCGCGACCAGGCGCACGAGGTGTTCCGCCCGGCGCAGCTGATGGCAAAGATGAACGCAGCTTTCCGCAGCCACTACGGCGTGCTGGCCAACGCCAGCAACCTGGCGGTCATCGAGACCAACAGCCGCTTCGAGCCGCTGATCGGCAAGCCTGGCGATGGTGCGTCGCCCAGCTGCGCGATCGTCGACGAGTACCACGAGCACGCCACCAGCGAGCTGTACGACACCATGTGGACCGGCATGGGCGCGCGCAGCCAGCCGCTGCTGCTGGTGATCACGACCGCCGGCAACAACATTGGCGGGCCGGCGTACACGCACCAGGTGGAGCTGCAGAAGATCTTGCAGGGCGTGACCGTCGACGAGACCCGCTGGGGGATCATCTTCGGCATCGACGCCGAGGACGACTGGACCGACCCAGCGGTGCTGCGCAAGGCCAACCCCAACTTCGGCGTCAGCGTCAGCGGCGAGTTCCTGGAGGCAGCCCAGCGCGAGGCGATCAACGACCCGCGCAAGCAGGCCATCTTCAAAACCAAGCACCTGAACGTGTGGGTCAACAGCGGCAACCCGTGGGTGGACATCGCCAAGCTGCAGGCCTGCGGCGACACCACGCTGCGTGAGGAAGACTTCCGCGGCGAGACCTGCTGGATCGGCACCGACCTGGCCAGCAAGACCGACATTGCCACCAAGGCCAAGATCTTTCGCCGCCGCCTGGACGACGGACGCGTTCACACCTACCTGTTCACGCGCAACTACCTGCCGCAGGCCTGTGTGCAAAGGCCTGAGAACGGCCACTACAAGGGCTGGGTGGTGCAGGGCATGTTGACCGAGACCAGCGGCAACATGATCGACCTTGGCCACATCAGCGACAGCATCTTGGCTGACGCCGAGCTGCATGTGGTGGCTGAGATCGGCATGGACGCCTGGGGCTCCCGCGAGATCGCGCCGCAGCTGCAGGCCGAAGGCTTCACCGTGGTGGATGTGCCCATGACAGTGCGCCACCTGTCCGAGCCGATGAAGGAGATCAACGCCCTGATCGAGGACGGTCGTTTCCACCACGACGGCAACCTGGCCACGGTGTGGATGTTCAGCAACGTGGAAGTGCAGCCCGACCGCAACGACAACATCTTCCCGCGCAAGGCCAGCGCCGAAAAGAAGATCGACGCCGCGGTGGCAACCATCCTGGCCGTAGGCCGAGCCATGGCCAGCGCTGGGGCTGACGAGGACGTTGTGCCTCAGATCATCACACTGGACCTGGCATGAGCGCACAGCTTCTTGACCTGAACGCGCGGCGGCACGAAGCCGGCACCCTGATGAGCTGGCTGGCGTCGCGTGACGGCGCCGCCCAGCGAGCCGGCTTGATTTCGGCCCCGCGGGCTGAGAACGCCACCACCACCAACCTGACGGCAAACGAGCTGTCGTCGGTGCTGGGCCTGGTGAACCTGACTGCATCGGGCGTGGCGGTGACCCCCGACACCGCTATGCGCGTGGCCACGGTGTACGCCTGCGTCAGCCTGCTGGCGGGCACCATCAGCACGCTGCCGTTTGCGGTGTTTGAACGCGACGGCGACACCCGCAAGCGCGCGCAGCACGACTACTGGTGGATGCTGAATGAGCAGGCCCACGACAAGGCCACCAGCGCCAGTGCGTGGGAAGCGCTGATCAGTGGCAAGCTGTTCTATGGCGACGGCTTCGCCCGCCTGCTGCGGCCGGGCTTTGCCAGCAGCCGCGTCATCGGCTGGGAGCCGCTGCACCCGATGCGCGTGCAACCGTTTGAAGACACCGAAGGTACGGTGTACTACCGGTACCAGCCCAGCAAGGGCCCGCAGCTGGTGCTGGACGCCGCCGATGTGGTGCACCTGCCCAGTCTGGGCTTCGACGGGCTGAACAGCCCCAGCCCGATCACCTACGCCGCCCGCGAGGCCATCGGCACCAGCATTGCTGCCGAGCAGTACAGCGCCCGGTTCTTCAGCCAGGGCGCCACGTTCGACTACGCGCTGAAGACCGAAGGCAAGCTGAACAAGGATCAGCTGGACGATCTGAAGGACAGTCTGCGCGCGCGGCTGCAAGGTAACGCCCGTGGGCCGCTGATCCTGACTGGCGGCTTACAGCCTGCGCAGCTCAGCGTCAACTCGAAAGACGCCGAGATCCTGGCCACGCGGCTGTTCAGCGTGGAAGAGATCTGCCGCATCTTTGGCGTGCCGCCGCACATGGTGGGCCACACCGACAAGAGCACCAGCTGGGGCACCGGCATCGAGCAGCAGGGCATCGGGTTCGTGCGGTACACGCTGCAGCGGCACCTGACGCCGCTGGCGCAAGAGTTCAACCGCAAGTTGTGGCCGGTTCGCCAGCGCTACTTTGTCGAGCACATCACCGACGCGCTGGTGCGCGGCGACCTGAAGAGCCGGTACGAGTCGTTCCGCATCGCCCTGGGCCGCGCTGGTGAGCCCGGCTGGATGACGCCCAACGAGGTGCGCCGCATCGACAACCAACCGCCGATCGACGGCGGCGACACCATCAACCTGGGAGGCAGCGATGCCACACCGACTGCTTAAGCTGCTGGCCGACAACCGGCAAGCCCCGTTGCGCCAGTTCGCCGTGCGTGCGCTGGCCGATGACGAGGCCGAGATCCTGCTGTATGACGCCATCGTCGACGACCAGCTGGAGGCTGAGTACTGGGGGGGCGTGGCACCGCTGGGGTTCATCCAGGAGCTGCGCGGCATCACTGCCAGCACCATCCACCTGCGCATCAACAGCCCCGGCGGCAGCGTGTTTGCGGCCCGTGCCATTGAGCAGGCGCTGCGTGAGCACAGCGCCCGAATCGTGGTGCACATCGACGGCCTGGCGGCCAGCGCAGCCACGTTCATTTCCATGGCCGGCGATGAGATCGTGATGGCCAAGGGCGCGCTGTTCATGATCCACAACGCCTGGACGTTTGCCTACGGCAACGCAGCCGATCTGAAGGCCACGGCCGACCTGCTGGACAAGATCGACGGCACGCTGGTGCAGACCTATGCCGACCGCACCAAGCAGAAGCCTGAGCAGGTAGCGAGCTGGATGGCGGCTGAAACCTGGTTCACCGCTGACGAGGCGGTGGCCGCAGGCTTTGCCGACCGCCTGGCGGAAGCTGACAAGGCCGACCAGTCAGCCAAGGCCGCCTGGAACCTAAGCGCCTACGCCCATGCGCCCGGCAAAGGCTCTGCCCCGGCGCCGGCGGCAGAGCAGACGCCGCCCGCTGCTGCACCGGCACCGCAGCCCACGGCCACCACCGACCACCGCGCCCGCCAGCAGCAGCGTCTGCAGGTGCTGGCGCTCACCGAATCGCGTAGCGCCCTCGCGCAACCGAGCCCGGCCGCCGCCTGAGCGGCCAACCACCACCACCTGAAAAGGAAACACCATGAGCAAACTCGCTCAACTGCGCGAGCGTCGCACCGCCAAGGCCCAAGAAGCCAACGCCCTGAACGCCCGCTTCCCGGCTGACCAGCGCATGCCCGCTGCTGAAGCATCAGCGCTCGACGCGCTGCTGGCTGAGATCGAGGCCATCGACAACGACATTGCCCGCGAGGCGCGCATGGCCAAGCTCGCCGCCGAGCAGACCGACAACCTGCTGGACCGTGTGCGTGAAGGCGCCACCCGCGACCCCGCCAAGCACAGCGAGCACGCGCATGCCCTGAAGGCCTACTTCCGCGGCGGCCTGCAGGGCCTGAGCCCGGAGCAGCTGGCGGAACACAACGCCCGCGTCACGCCCGACATCCGCGCCGCGATGAGCACCACCACCACCACGGAAGGCGGCTTCACCGTTGCCACCGAGTACAACCGTGCGCTGGAGCAGGCCATGAAGGCCTACGGCGGCATGCTGCAGGCGGCCGACATCATCAACACCGCCAGCGGTGCGACGATGAACTTTCCCACCAGCGATGCCACCAGCGAAGTGGGCGCCATCGTCGGCCAGAACACCACGGTCAGCCGTGTCGACACCGTGTTTGGCAACGTGGCGGTCGATGCCTACAAGTACACCAGCAACGACATCGCCATCCCGTGGGAGCTGATCCAGGACTCGTTTCTGGACATCGAAGCGTTCATCCAGGAGCTGCTGGCCACGCGTCTGGGTCGCATCCTGAACACGCACGCCACCGTGGGCACTGGAACGGGCCAGCCGCGCGGCGTCATTCCTGCGGCGGCGCTGGGCAAGACCGGTACCACCGGCCAGACGCTGACGGTCACCTACGACGACCTGATCGATCTGGAGCACTCTGTCGACCCGGCCTACCGCGCGCTGCCTGGCGTCGGTTTCATGATGAACGACAGCAGCCTGAAGGTGGTGCGCAAGATCAAGGACAGCAATGGCCGGCCGATCTTCGTGCCCGGCTACGAGCAGGGCAACCCTGGCGGCGCGCCTGACCGGTTGCTGAACCGGGCCATCTTCATCAACCAGGACATGGCCAGCATGGCGGCCAACGCCAAGAGCATCGCATTCGGCGCCTTCAAGAAGTACAAGATCCGCCGCGTGATGGACCTGACCATCTTCCGCATGACCGACAGCGCGTTCACCCGCGCCGGCCAGGTGGGCTTCGTGGCCTTCCAGCGCATGGGCGGCAATCTGGTCGACGTGAGCGGCGCCACCGTCAAGTACTACGCCAACTCGGCGACCTGACGCGAACTGCTGTTGAGATAGGCGCCTGGCCTGGTGCCGGCGCCTGTCAATGCAGCAGCGGCCCCTTCACAGACCACTGGAGAAGCAACCCATGAGCAAGAAGAACGCGGCGCAGCTGCAGATGGCGGGCCTGGCCATGGCCCTGGTGCTGTGCGACATGCCAGGCGAAGACCTGCTGGCCGGTCACCTGGTGCAGGCGGCGCCTGATCTGATCGGCACGCTGAAGGGCCAGGGCATCGTGGACGACCACGAGGCGGCCGTGACCTATGCGCTGAGTCAGCAAGCCAAGGTGCAGCGGCCTGCCAGCGAGCTGCGCGCCGAAGCTGAAGCAGCCGCTGCACAGGCCGCTGAGGACGCGGCGCCGCCCAGCGCCTGACCAGCGCACCAGCCCCACCGACATCAACGGCGCCACAGCGCGCTGACAGCCTGACGAAAGCCCCGCCATGACCATCCAGATGCTGACCCCGTACTCGCTGGGCCGATACACCATCCCTGCCGGGGTGGTTGTCGGGCTGTTTGACGCGGCAACCGAGGCGGGGCTGATCGCTGCAAAGCAGGCCATTGCGACAGCGGCTGCGGCCAACTGGATTGTGCCGGTCGACAACCCGCAGCCGGCGACGCTGACTGAGGCGCAGGTGGAGCAAACCCAAGCCCTGGTGTCAGGGGCTCGGAATCAATCACTGGCAACGGCTGCGGGCGCGTTTGGGCTGGGCGCATCGGCAAACGGCAGCACAAGCAACCAGACCCTGATCCGGCAGCATCAGGCGCTCGGCCCGTACTACGGGTACAGGCTGGTGTACGCCAACAAGGGTATCGCCCAAACGATCACGCTGGCAAAGGCTGGCGGCGCGGCGACCGACCAGCAGGTTTCAAACACCCTGGGCAGCGTTGCCAGCGTGACCTTCGGCGGCGCAACAACGGTTGTTGAAGCGGCCGGCAGCGGGGCAGCGGCCGATGGTGTGCCGGCTTTCACGCTGTCGGACTGGATCATGCAGCCTTCCGTGGCGCGCACCGATTTCCCGACTGAGCAGCCACTTTTGCAGACGCTGACCCATTACGCGGGCACCTACACGCAGATGCTGACCAGCGCCACGATGGCGACGGAACTGCTGGCGGCGCCGGGCTATCGGGTGGGCGGGCGGCAGCGGCCGGGCGATGAAGTCACAACGGTGAGCGCATCGCAGCCCTTGCCTGCTGGCACTTCGTTGATCCCCTACGGAGTGCAGTTTCTGTATGAACAAACGTGGACGGTGGTTGCGGACATCGGCGATTCCCGCATCCGTGGCCAGATCAGCAGCACCACGACCACTGGTTATCGGTCGCAAGCCGAGCGTGTGTCTGCACTGGCCCGCGCTGCCGGCCTGCGCTGGACGCCAATTTCCACCGCAGTGACCGGCCAAGGCCACGATGCCAGTTATCAAACTGGCCTCGCGCTGGTGACGGCATTGCAACCCACTTACCTGCTGATCCCAGCTCTATCGGTCAATGACTCGATGACGGCGGCAAACATGCAGGCGAGCTTCGCCCGCTGTATGGCGCTGGTGGAGCATTGCCGGCGCAACAACGTCACCCCCGTGCTGCTGACGGTGCCGCCGCGTGACTCCTACAGTGGCGCAGAACTGGCAATCCTCCAGGCGCAGAACAACCGCATCCTTGCTTTGCGCGGGCAACTGCTGGTGGCCGACTTTGCTGGCATTGTGTGTGACACAACCGGCTACATCGCGGCGGCCTATGACAGCGGCGACGGTGTGCATATCAACGAGGCTGGCACGGCAGCGGGCGCGGCTGCTGTGTACGCTGCGATGGCCTGATCCCATCCCCTGCCGGTACACCCAAGAAAGCCCCTCCTAAATGGCCGTCACCACCGCAATGTGCGCCAGCTTCCGCCAGGAGCTGCTGGCGATGTCTCCGCACACCGCTGCCGATGCCTACCGGCTGGTGCTGATCAAGGCAGGGCACGCCGGCAACTACGGGGCAAGCACCACCAACGTGGGCACGCCAGGCACCGGCACGCCCAGCACCAGCAACTTGGGCACCGATGCGGTGGCGGTGAGTGGCGACTACAACTCGGTCAACGGCATCACGCTGGCGGGCTTCACGGTCACCCTGGACAGCGGCACCGCGGTGCTGACCTTCACCGAACCCGCCGCGCTGACCGGCACCACGATCAGCGCCGACGGCGCGATCCTCTACAACAGCAGCCGCAGCAATCGCGCGGTGGCGGTGTTCAGCTTCGGCGGCACCATCACCAGCACTGCAGGCCCGTTCGACATCAACCTGCCGGCAGCCACGGCTGCAGCTGGCCTGATCAGGGTCTGACGTCGTGGCGATCACCACACTGGACGGCGCTCTGGCTGGCATGCGGCCGCCCGAATTCTTTGCCAAGGGCACCAGCCCGACGCTGGCGGCTGGGCGCCCCTTCAGCCCGTTCTACCTGGGCGGCTATCCCGGCGCGGCCGTTGCGCCTGCGCCAGGCATTGCCGGCGCCGCGCTGACCAGCTACGCCGGCCAGATCCCGTTTCCTGCAGCCAGCGGCAACACGCACCTGGCGCGCTTCAGCGGCGCCTGCTCGTCGCAGTCCGGCATGCTGCTGCTGTGCGACCGGCTGTGGCACAACAGCGGCATCAGCGTCACGACGACAACGGCGCAGACCGTCAACAGCGTGGCCTGGCCGGCTCGGGACAAGAACGGCGCCATCGATGGCGACGGCGTGCTCATCGGCCTGGAGATCTCAGCCGCCACGGGTGTGGGCGCTGCAACACCCAGCATTTCTTACACGAACAGCGCAGGCGTGTCTGGCAAGACAAGCACCACCGTTGACGCCTACGCGGCCAGCTCGGCGCTGGGCATGTTCTACCGCCTCGGCCTTCAGGCTGGTGATGTCGGCGTGCAAAGCATCCAGTCCGTGACGCTCGGCGTTTCGATGACCAGCGGCAGCGTCTCCCTGGTCGCGTACCGGGTGCTGGCTGCGCTTGAGCTGTCCGCATCCGGCGTGCCAAACGCGGTCGATGCGCTGACTGCGGGGCTGCCCAGGCTGTACGACAACACCGTGCCGTTCCTGCTGTTCATCCCGCAGACGACGGCTGCGGGCCAGATCACCGGCAGTCTGGTCTACACGCAAGGCTGAGCATGCCCATCAACGGCCAGGTCAACGCCATCACCAGCCTGCTTCGCCGGCCCCGCTACCGTGGGCAGGTGCCGCTGGTGCCGGCTGGCCCAGCTAGCGCCGGGCCGGCTGTGGCCGGCGATCTGCTGTTCGCCCCGGCAGACGCGTCAGCTGTCGCCAGCCTGGTCGGCGCTGCGGCTGCGCCTGCAGTCGGCGCGCTGGCTGCCGAGGGTGGCGGCATGGCGGTGGCGACCCTGGCCGGCGTCCCGGCCTCTCCAGCCGCTGGTGCTTTGCAAGCCACAGGCGCAGCGCAGATCCTCGTGCCCGGCCTGCTGGCCACCGCCGCCGTTGGGGTGGTGGCAGGCGGTGCCGGTGCAGCGCGGCTGCTGGTCGGTGCTGCAGCAGAGCCTGCCGTGGGCGTGCTGCAGGCGCTGACTGGATCGGCCGCAGTGATCGCCCTGCCAGGCTGCGCAGCATCGCCCACGGTCGGCTTGCTGGCAGCGGCCGGTGGCGCGCAGATCCTGGTGCCGGCCGTGCAGGCCGCCCCTGGTTTGGGCGCCCTGCAGATCCAAACCGGTGCCGCGGTGGTGTTCGGCAGTCTGTCGGCGCGCAGCAAGCCCGCGCGGCAGGCTGACATCCGCCCAGCTCAGCAGGCGCAGCACACACGACCGTTGGCCCACCTGGCTGATCGACCGGCGGCACTCGCTGCCGGTGCGCGTCCCACCACCGCGACCGGCCGCCGCCCGGCGCAATGACGGTACGACCATGACACTCACACTGATCACACCGCCCACCACCGAGCCCATCAGCCTGGAAGAGGCGCGGCTGCAGTGCCGCATCACCGCCGGCGACACGACCGAAGATGCGCTGCTGAACCTGTACATCCAAGCCGCGCGCGAAGCGGCTGAACACGAGCTGGGCCGCGCCCTGCTGGAGCAGGCCTGGGAGCTGACGCTGGATGCCTTCCCGGCCGGCGAGATCAGCCTGGGCCGTGGCAAAGCGCTGGCCATTACCAGTGTCAAGTACCTGGACGTGGCCGGTGCGCTGCAGACCCTGGACCCCGGCGCCTACACGCTGGATGCTGCGACCTTGCCCGGCTGGCTGCTGCCGGCTGCCGACACCAGCTGGCCAGCCACCGCCAGCGTGGTGAATGCGGTGCGCATCCGCTTCACCGCAGGTTATGGCGCCACGGCAGCCAGCGTGCCTGCGGCGGTACGCCAGTGGCTGCTGGTGACGCTGGCCGCGCTGTACTCGCAGCGTGAGGCGCTGGACGCCAGCGGCCGGGTGGCCGTGCTGCCGGGCCGCTTTGTCGACCGCCTGCTGGATGCAGAGAAAGTGTGGGCCTGAGCCATGGCATTGCAGCTCAGCGCCGGCCAGCTTGACCGCCAGGTCGTGATTGAGGCCGCCACCGCCAGCAAGGACGGCACCTTCGGCGCCCAGGTGCTGACCTGGGCCACCCTGGCCACCGTGTGGGCCCAGGTGCTGGAAAGCAGCGCCGAGCCCGGCAGCAACCCCGGCCAGACCGCCGCGGTGGCCGCCTATGTGCGGCCCACCAAGGTGCGCATGCGCTGGCGCGGCGACGTGACCACCCGCCACCGCGTGCGCCATGGGGCCCGGCTGCTGCAGATCACCGGCGTGGCCGAGCTGGGCCGCAGGGAGTTCCTGGAACTGTCTTGCCAGGAGTGGGCCCATGAGCAGTGACACCACCAAGGTCAAGGGCCTGGCCGAGCTGCAGGCCGCGCTGGACCAGCTGCCCGCGCAAATCGAGCGCAACATCATGCGCGCTGCGCTGCGCAACGGCGCCAAGGTGCTGCTGGCCGAGGCGCAAGGCACGGCGGCCTTCGCCGACGCCACCGGCGCCCTGCGGGCCAGCATCCGCATCAGTACCAGCGTGAGGCGCGGCACGGTCACCGCAGCCGTGAAGGCCGGCCCCAGCAAGCGCGACAAGCGCCCGTGGTACGCCCGCCTGGTGGAGTACGGCACCAAGGCCCACATCATCCGCGCGCGCCAGGGCAAGCTGCTGGCCATCGGCGTGAGCAAGGTGCACCACCCGGGCGCCAAGGCGCGCCCCTTCATGCGACCGGCGCTGGACGCCAAGGCGCAGGAAGCTGTGCAAGCCACGGCCGAGTACATCCGGCAGCGCCTGGCCAGCCGCCACGGGCTCACCGTGCCCGCACCGCTGCAGGACGGTGACGAATGAGCGCCGAGGCCGCCGTGTACAGCCTGCTGGCCGCCGCGCCTGCCGTCACCGCGCTGGTGGGCACGCGCATCTTCCCAGGCCAGCTGCCAGAGGGGCAGCCGCTGCCGGCGCTGACCATCGAGCACATCAGCAGCGTGCGCCTGGGCCGGCTGGATGCGCAGGCCGCCACGCACCCCACGCAAAGCCGCATCCAGGTCAACGTGCAGGCCGCCACTTACCCGATGGTGAAGGCGCTGCGCGATGCAGTCACCGCGGCGCTGCAGTTCCAGCGCGGCGCCATCGGCGGCGGTGCCGTCATTGCCATCCTGCCCGATGTGGCAGGCCCCGACCTGGTGGACCCCGGCATGGGCCTGATTCACCAGCCGCTGGACTTTCTGGTGGTGCACGAGTCGTAGCCCCACCGCCCACCACCACCCCCATCCGATCAGGAGCCCACCATGCCCCAAGCATCCGGCGTCTTCAAGCAGCTGGCCCGCAAGCGCGAAACCACCTACGGCACGGCAGCCGGCGCCAGCGGCGCCAAGCTGCTGCGGCGCGTCACCTCCGATGTGTCGCTGACCAAGCAGACGTACCAGAGCAACGAGATCCGGCCTGACCAGCAGGTGGCCGACTTCCGCCACGGCGTGCGCAGCGTGGAAGGCACGCTCAGCGGCGAGCTGTCGCCCGGCACCTATGCCGATGAGATCTCGGCCGTGCTGCGTCGGGACTTCACTGCAGGCGCTACCGCCAGCAGCCTGAGCCTCACCATTGCCGGCAGCGGCCCCACCTACACCATCACCCGTGCGGCCGGCGACTGGCTGGCCGACGGCTTCAAGCGCGGCAAGGTGGTGCGCCTCTCGGGCGGCGGCTTGAACGTGGCCAACACGGCGAAGAACCTGCTGATCCAGTCGATGACCGCCACCGTGCTGACCGTGCGCGTGCTGAACGGCAGCGCCTTGGCGGCTGAAGGCCCCATCGCCAGCTCCACCTGCACCGTGGTAGGCAAAGACACGTTTGCGCCCACCACCGGCCACACCAACGTCAGCTACAGCCTGGAGCACTGGTTTGCCGACGTGACGCAGAACGAGCTGTTCACCGGCGTGCAGCCCACCAAGGTGGATATCGGCCTGCCGCCCACCGGCATGGCCACCATCAGCATCCCGGTGGTGGGGCAGAACGTCACCACCGCCACCAGCCGCTACTTCACGAGCCCCAGCGCGGCCAGCACCACCGGCATCTGCGCGGCCGTCAATGGCGTGGTGCTGCTGGGCGGCGTGGCGGTGGCCCTGCTGACCGGCCTGTCCATCAGCATCGACAGCCCGCGCAGCGGTGACCCGGTGGTGGGCAGCAACACCATTCCCACGCGCTTCCCGGGCCGCATCACCGCCAGCGGTCAGGCCACCGCCTACTTCGAAGACGCCACGCTGCGCGATGCCTTCATCAACGAGACCGAGGTGGAGCTGATCGTGGTGCTGACCTCGGACAACTCCGCGGCCAGCGACTTCGTGGGCATCACCCTGCCGCGGGTGAAGCTGGGCGGCGCCAGCAAGAGCGACGGGGAGCAGGGCATCGTGCAGACGCTGCCCTTCACCGCGCTGCTGCCGCTGACCGGCGGCTCGGGCGTGGCCAACGAGCTGAGCACCGTCGTCGTGCAGGACTCGGCCGCGCCCTGATCGCGCCCACCCAGCGGCCCACCAACGCAACCAACCCACCAACCGCACCCACCCATGGCCAGCAACCCCACAACCCAACCCAGTACCGACGCAGCGGCCGAGCCTTTCGACATCCTGGCGTTCGAGGATGCCGAGGCGGCTGATCTGCGCATCAAGCACCCCATCACCGGCGCGCCCACCACCATGGTGGTGCAGCTGGCCGGGCCTGAGCACCCGGTGCGCCGCCGCATCGTGCTGGCCCGCCAGCGCCGCATGCGGGCCCAGCTGGCGCAGACGGGCGAGCTGCAGGTGACCGACCCCGAGGAAGACGAGCTGGACGAGCTGGAGCTGCTGGTGGCCTGCACCCTGGGCTGGCGTGGCGCGGCGCAGCCCTACAGCCCCGCCGCGGCGCGTGATGCGTTCAACGACCCGCGCCGACGCTGGCTGCGCGACCAGGTGCAGCGGGGGCTGAAAGACCGCCAGTTTTTTACGCGCAGCTGCGTGCCGGGCTGATCGCACACGCGGAGCACCAGGTGCGCCTGTCTCACCCCCAGCCCGATGGCGCCACGCTGCGCGTGCACCTGCAGCGCGCGGCCAAGTCTGCCGGCCGGGCCGACCCACTGCTGCTGCGCCGGGCCCCTGCGGCCGGCCGGCAGGTGTGGGCCACGTTCTGTGAGCTGAGCGCCCTGCGCCCCCCAGGCGGCCCCATCCCGCTGGGTGAGGTGGAAGCATGGCAACGCCTGCACGGCGTGCGCCTCACGGGGTGGGAGGTGGAGTGCATCACCGCCATGGATGCCGCGGCCCGCGCGGTGGCTGAAGAACTGCAACGCAAGGCCCGACCGCAATGACCATCGCAGGCGCCATCGAGATCCAGATGCTGGCCGATCTGGCCAGGCTGAAGAAGGACATGGACCAGGCCAAGGGCATGGTGGGCAGCGCCACGGCCGAGATGCAGCGCTATGCCGACATCACCAAGACCGCGCTGGGCGCCATTGGCGTGGGCCTCTCGCTGGGGGCGCTGAAGCAGATGGTGCAGGACAGCATCGACGCGGCTGAGGCGCTGAACGACATGGCCATCGTCACTGGCGTGTCGGTGGAGAACCTGAGCGCGCTGACCGAGGTGGGCCGCACCACCGGCACCACGCTGGACACCATCGGCAGCGCGGTGGGCCGCCTGGCCAAGAACATGGCCGGCAGCACCGAGGAGAGCCGCGGCGCCGCCCAGGCCGT
Source organism: Pseudaquabacterium pictum (assembly GCF_005403045.1). Lineage (GTDB taxonomy): Bacteria > Pseudomonadota > Gammaproteobacteria > Burkholderiales > Burkholderiaceae_C > Pseudaquabacterium > Pseudaquabacterium pictum. The sequence goes on along the minus strand of NZ_BJCL01000001.1, from coordinate 630,983 downwards.
GAAGGCGCTGGGCATCAACTTCGACGAGTTCAAGCGCATGCAGGGCGACCAGCAGCTGCTCACGCTGGCCCAGGCCATGGACCGGTTTGCCGACGGCAGCGGCAAGAGCGCTGCTGCCCAGGCCCTGCTGGGCAAGGAAGGTGCCAAGCTGCTGCCCTTCATGAAAGACTTGGCAAGCAGCGGCGAGCTGGTGGCCACCGTCACCGCCGAGCAGGCCGCCATGGCCGACCGGTACAACGACAGCGTGGAAGCCACCCGCATGCGGGTGGATGCGCTCAAGCGCGATCTGGCCATGGGCTTGCTACCCACGATGGTGGACCTGCACGACCTGACCATCGGCCTGGGCAAGGCCCTGGGCGAGTACCTGACCGGCGATGCCAAGGCGGCCAGCGGCCAGGCCGATGTGCTGGCCCTGGCCCTGGGCGGGGTGGGCACTGTGCTGGAGACCATGCTGGTGCTGGGCGCCAACGTGGGCTTCGTCTTCAAGCAGATGGGCCGCGACATCGGCGCCAGCGCGGCAGCCTTCGTCGAGATGCAGAAGTGGAACTTCGCCGGGGCGCGGCAGATCCTGGCCGCCGCCACCGACGACGGCCAAGCCAACCGCGCCGCGCTGGATGCGTTCGAGAAGAAGGTGTTGGGCGCCACCGACCGCGCCCTACAGGCCCGCTCCGCGCTGCGCAACGGCGGCACCAGCCGGGCAGACGACGCGCGCGAGCTGGCCCGCATGGACGAGGCTACCGGCCGTGCCGCCAAGGGCCAGCTGCAGTACGCCGCTGCGGCCGAGAAGACCAAGAAGGCCGTGCAGGAGCAGCGCGCCGAGCTGGACAAGCTGTTCGAGCGCCTGGGCGTGCGCGGCGCTGAGCAGGCGGCCGAGCTGCAGGGCGGCCAGCAGCTCACCCAGTCGCAGAAGGAAGCGCTGGACATCATGGTCAAGCTGCGTGATGGCACGCTGAAGCTGACCGAGGCCCAGCAGCTGCGCCTGGCCAGCCAGATCGAGCTGATCGACCAGCAAGAGCGCCACATCGCCATCCAGAAAGCCGAGGCCCAGCTGCAGGCCGACATGCTGACCGACCGCCAGCAGATCGAGGCCGACCTGGCCGCCGAGACCGCCCGCCTGGCTGAGGCCGTGAGCACTCAGCGCGAGCAGAACCTGGCGCTGGCCCTGGGCGCCGATGCCTACGCTCAGCTGCAGCAGGCCCGCTTGCGCGCCCGCGCTGATGAGCTGGAATCCATTGCCACCACCAGCACCAACAGCGACGAGCTGCGCAAGCAAGCCGCCCTGGTGCGCGAGCAGGCCGGCCTGCTGAACGAGCGGCGCGGCCTGGAGGGCGCCGCCAAGCCGCTGGGCAATGAGACCTACACCGAGGTGCGCGATGCGCTGGCCGCAGCTTTCCGCGACACCAAGAACCCCGTCAAGGCATTCGCCGAGGGCCTGGGCAACGCCATCTTCAGCCGCGTCACCAGCCGGCTGGCCGATGCGATGGCCATCCAGCTGGTGGGCAGCAGTGGCGCCGGCGGCCTGTTTGGCAGCGTGCTCAGCGGCCTGGGCAGCTTGCTGGGTGGTGGCGTGCCGTTCGGCGATGGCACCGGCGCCACCGGTGACTTCGCCCGGTTTGACCGCATGGCCACCCCGCTGGCCACCGGCACCAACTACGTGCCGCGCGACAACTTCCCCGCGCTGCTGCATGAAGGGGAGGCCGTGGTGCCCAAGGCATTCAACCCAGCGGCCGGCGGCGGCAGTGCGGGGCGCCAGGCGCTGAACTATGCGCCTGTCTACAACATCAACGTCGACAGCCGGGCCGACCGCGCCGCGGTGCAGCAGGATGTGGCGCAGATCGTGGCCGACGGCAGCCGCCGGCAGATGGCCGAGCTGCAGCGCCTGGGAGTGCTGGCATGACAGTGCTGACCTTCCCCGATGCCTGTGCCCTGCAGCTCGCGGCCTACTCGCTGGGCCAGCAGCGGTTTGACTACACCGAGCAGAGCGATGGCAACGGCCACACTGCCACCCGGGTAGGCGCGCCGCCGCGCTGGCGCGTCAGCTTGCGCAGCGTGCCCGCGCTGCTGCAAGCTGATGCCGCCCGCTGGAAGGCGCTGCAGCTGGGCCTGCGCGGCCGGATCAACCACCTGGCGCTGTGGGATGTGACCAACCCGCAGCCCCGCGGCACCGCGCGGGGCGCCATCACCACCGGCTCGGCGTTGTCCGCCGGGGCGATCAGCGCCGCGCTGGAAGGCGCCCGCGGCGTCAACCTCACGCTGTTCGGTGGCATGGACATCGACAGCAACGCCGACGGCATCAGCAACGGCTGGATCAGCTACACCGCCGGCACGACTTCGGGCGTGGCATTCAGCCGGCCAGGCGGCCCTGATGGTTTCGCTCAGCGCGTGGCCGCCACCAGCATCGGTGGCACGTCTTCGTCGGCAGCGGGCATTGCGCTGGCTGCCCGCCAGGCCATCACGGCCGGGCAGGTCTACACCATCTCGGCTGACATCCTGGGGTTCAACTCCACCCAGCGCATCGAGTGCGCTTTCTACAACTCCGGCGGCGGCCTGGTGGGCAGCGTGAGCTTTGCCGACTGGTTGGGCGCCGGTCTGGGCTACGACCGGCGCAGCATCACCGTCACCGCACCAGCTGGCGCGGTGGATGTGCAGCTGTGGATCTACATGCACAGCGGTACCGGCGCCTCGCCGGAGATCCGCATCGACCGGGTGCTGATCGCCGAGGGCACGACCACCACCTGGGTGCTGCCGACGTTACTGGCGGGCGATTGGTTGCAGATCGGGTCTGGCGTCGGCTCGCACTACTGCATGTTGACCGCCGATGCCACGGCCAACGGGGCAGGGCAGATCACCGTCAGTTTCGAGCCGCCGACCCGGGCCGCTATCGGTGGTGGCACAGCCGTCATCTGGGACAAGCCGGTCTGCCACTTCAAGCAGATGGCCGACGCCGTGGCCTGGGACGCCGTGCCGGGCGGCACGGATGTGGGCGGGTTTGCCATGGAGCTGATCGAGGACTGGAACGCCTGATGCTCACGCTTGACACCTCGGCGCAGACCCAGATCGACGCCAACGTCCGCGGCGTGCAGTGGCTCGTCGCGCTGGACTTCGCCAGCGGCATGGTGCGCTACACCACTCACGCTGTGGACATCATCTCTGGCGGCTACACCTGGCAAGGCTTTGGCCAGCTGGTGACGGTGAACGACCTGCGCGAATCTGAAGACGGTTCACCGGGCGATGTGACGCTGGGCCTGTCGGTTGTCAGCACGGCCATGCTGGCCGCCGCCATCGGCAGCGTGGAGAACTACCGCAACCGTTCGGCGCGGCTGTCGCTGCAGCTGATCGGGCCCAACTTCCAGCCGGTGGGCGCGCCGGTGGCGCGCTGGTCCGGCTATATGAACAAGGTGCGAATCAAGCGCAGCAGCAGCAAAGCCGGCAGCAGCTCGGGCAGCATCGAGATGGTCTGCAGCCGTGCTGGGGCCAACAGGTCGCGCGCTGCCACCGGCCTGCGGCACACGCACGCGCAGCACATCCAGCGCTTCCCGGGCGACAACGGGTTTGAGTACCTGCAGACGTTGATCGACAAGCCTGCGCTCTGGGTGAGCAAGGCCTTCCTGCAACGCTGAGCACCAACTGCCCATCCACCCATGCCCCAAAGCATTGCATCCCGCCTGACCGACTACCTGGGCGCCTGCCCGCCGTTTGACTGGGCGGCGCACAACTGCACCCACTTTGCCGCTGGCTGGCTCCAGCAGGTGGAGGGTGCGGCGCCCAACCTGCCGGCCGTGGCCGGCCCGGTGCCCGCCATGCGTGCCATCTGGCGCCTGGGCACTGACCTGGCTGACGCCACCACCCGCGTGCTGGGCCGGCAACCGCTGCCCGCCGCCCAGGCCCGGGTGGGCGACCTGGTGCAGGTGCCCGCGCCGCAGGGCGGCCAAGCGTTGGGCATTTGCGCCGGGCGCACGGCCGCGCTGATCACGCCGGCTGGCGTGGCCCACGTGGACATGGCGGCTGCCGTGCAGTGCTGGGCGGTGCAGGCATGAAGCCCGGCCGCTGCGCGCTTCGCCCCACGGTGGTGGCCGCTGCGGCTGCGGTGGCCCTGCTGGCGCCGCCCGCGGCCCAGGCCGACCCGATCAGCCTGATCGCCATTGGCGCCAACCTGGGCTTCACGGGCACGGCCGCGCTGGTGGCTGGCGCCATCTCGGCCTACGGCGGCTACGCGCTGCTTGGCCTGCAGATCTACGGCGGCATCGACGCGCGCCGCCGCGCCAAGGCGGCCCAGCGCGATGCCACGCGCCGGTACAACGCCAGCGTCACCGACCGCAGCGTCTCGCTGCTGCAGGGCACGCCACCATGGCGCATCGTCTACGGCGAGTGCATCACCGGCGGCAGCGTGGTGGCCATGTTCACCAGCGACAAGACCACTGTGAGCAGCCGCGGCATCGCATCCGTCAAGCCCGACGGCCTCAAGCACCTTGTCATCCTGATGGCCTCGCACGAGGTCCAGGCCCTGGGCGAGTGCTTCATCGACGGCGTGAGCCTGGGCACGCTGGACAGCAGCGGCTACAGCACGGCCAGCGACTGGACCACCGGCACATCACAGCGGCTGGTCACCGTCACCTTCAGCACCACCACCACGCTGAGCGCTGCGGCCATCGAGATCGTCAGCGCCACCACCGCCGGCGTGAACGAGGGCGGCCCCTGGAACATCGACCGCACAGTGGCGATCAGCGGCGGCGGGCTGACGCTCACCGTAACCGATGGCTTGGGCAGCGACCTGGTGACCGTGGTCTACAAGGCCGGCGTCAACCCCGCAGTCATCAGGGTGCAGAAGCACCTGGGCAGCGACAGCCAGACCGTCAATACCTACCTCAGCGGCTTGAAGCCCACCGAGTGGGACAGCAGCCACCGGCTGCGCGGCTGCGCCTACCTGGTAGTGACGCTGGATCTGGAAGACCCGCGCTTCCAGGGCGGCCCGCCCAACCTCACCTGCAGGGTGAAGGGCAAGAAGCTCTACGACCCGCGCAAGGACAGCACCAACGGTGGCAGCGGCAGCCACCGCTACGCCACGCCCAGCACCTGGGAGTGGAGCGACAACCCGGCGCTGTGCACGCGAGACTGGATCGTCGGCGAGTACGGCATGGCCAGCGACAACGCCGACATCATCGACAGCTTCACCATCGTCGCGGCCAACGCCTGCGACGTGACCTTCAGCTTCAACATCGGCATCACCGGCTTCACGCAGCCCACCTACCGCTGCAACGGTGTGGCTACCACCGAGGATGGCCGCGAGGCGGTGCTGGACAAGCTGGCCGACAGCATGGCCGGCTTCGCCATCTACGGCGCCCAGTGGCAGATCCTGGCCGGCGCCTGGACAGCGCCGGTGATGGCCCTGACCGATGACGACTTGGACGGGCAGATCGAGGTGATCCAGGCCGGTGCCGGCATCGACGAGCTGTTCAACGGCGTGCGCGGCACCTACATCGGCATCGACAGCGCCAGCCCCACCGACTTCGACCCGTACCAGAACACCACTTTCGTGACGGCCGACGGCGAGGCCTTGTGGCAGGACGTGGGCCTGCCGTTCACCAACACCAAGATCCACGCCAAGAACATCGCCCGCGTGCTGGTGGAGCGGGGCCGCAACAGCCAGGTCATCCAGTACCCGGCCAAGCTGCGCGCCTGGCCGCTGCAGATCGGTGACCGGGTGACCGTCACCAGCGCGGAGTACGGCATCACCACGCCGAAGACCTACCGCGTCACCGACTGGCAGTTCGGCCTGGCATCACCCGTCACCCTGGCGCTGCAGGAGGATGCGGCCGACGCCTACGACACGAACGACGCAGCCTTGGCCGACCCGACGCCGAACACCGATCTGCCATCGCCCTGGCTGGTCGAGACCATCGCGCTGGCCACGCCGGAGAGCGGCACCGACCACCTTCTGCGGGCCAACGACGGCACCATCAGCCCGCGCGTGTGGGTGTCGTGGTCGACACTGACCGGCGCGTACTTGAAGGACGGCCAGGGCAGGGTGGTTGTGCGCTGGCGCCGGGTGGGCCCCGATACAGACTGGCGCGAGGTTCAGGCCGATGCATCGGACTTCGGCGTCTACCTGCTGGGCGTGCAAGACGGCGACCGCGTGGTCATCGAGGCCTGGGCAGTCAACAGCGGGGGCTTCCGCGGCGCATCCGACACCAAGGTGCACACGGTCGTGGGCAAGACCCAGGCGCCTGACAACGTTGCAGGCCTGGCCGCCACATTGCAGCCCGGCGGCGTGGCCATCACCGTGACGCCGAGCACGGAGCTGGACGTGCGGGCCGGCGGTGCGCTGGAGATCCGCGTTGGCGCCAGCTGGGCCGGCGGGCTGCGGATCTTCCGCGGGCCCGTGGATAGGTGGGTTTGGCCGTGGCCGGCGCTGGGCACCTATACCGTGCGCGCGAAGTGGTTCGACAGCAGCGGCAACGAGTCGGCCAGCGATGCCGCGATCAGCATCACGGTGGACGAGGCGAGCCTGATCAACGTCGATGAGTTGCGAGAGAACGCCGCCACCAAGGTGCACACGGCCAGCGCTTCGAGCGTGAGTGTCACCGGTGAGAAGGGCGTGCCCACGGGCACATTCACCGACCTGGTGACCTACACCTTCACCCCGCCACATGACTGCGAGGTGCTGATCACCGCCGAGGGCACGGGCTCCATTTCCACCGCGGCCAGTGGCACGCTGGGCGACTACGCCATGTTGTCGACCAGGCTCACGGTCAACGGCACCCAGCAGGGAGCGCTGCGCAACTACGCCATCGACCAGCAGATCGGCTTCAGCAAGCAGGCATCCTGTGGCTTCGCGCGGGCGCAGCGGTTCACAGCTATCGGCGGCGTCAGCTACACGGTGGTACTGCAAGGCCAGCAGTACGTGGTGGCCACGACTTGCACCGTCGACGCAACCCTGCGCATCGAGGAGATCCGGCGATGACGATCCGCACCTGGCACTTCTACCGCCTGGCCGACGGCATCCTGACCGGCCGCGCCGTCACTCTGGACGACAGCGACGAGGCCCTGCTGCAGGCCAACACGCCGCCCGACTGCGCTGCGGTGGCCGGCGTGAGCGACTGGCAGGCCCAGCGTGTGGACTTGGCCTCCGGCGCCCTGATGGATTGGCAGCCTCCACAGCCGGCCGACACTGCGCTGCAGACCTGGCGGTGGGATGCCGCGGCCCGCCGCTGGCTGCCCGTGCCCACCACCGCGGCGCTGGCCGCCGAGGTGCGCCGCACCCGAGACCAGCGCCTGGCTGCGTGCGATTGGGTGCTGCTGCGCGCCCTGGAACTGGCCCAGCCGCTGCCAGCTGAGTGGGCGACCTACCGCGCCGCGCTGCGCGCCGTGCCTGACCAGCCAGGCTTCCCCGCCACCGTGCTGTGGCCTGCGCAACCTGAATAATCACTGGAGCCCACATGCCGACAATCTTCGGAGTCCGAACCTTGATCGCCCGCGCCCTGGTGCGCCTTGCCGTGGTCGCTGCGCCGGCTGACATGGCCGGCCGGCTGATCAATGTCCTGGGAGGCGGTGGGCCGCGCCCAATCCCGCCGCAGCAATGAGCGCCGCGGTCGGCCGCTGGCTGCTAGGCCGCCTGCAGTGGTGGCGCCAGCAGCCCCACCACGTCGTCGGGGCGCTGCTGCTGATCGGCGCCTGGGTGACCTTCTACGCCTACGAGTTCGCCGCGCCGCGCCTGTGGGCTGAGCTGTGGAACATCGGCGGCGCGCTGGGCCGGCTGCTGCTGCTGGGCCTGGTGGTGCTGGCCTACCGCAGCGCGCCGGTCACCGCTGCGGCCTTGTGGTGGGCGGTCGAGGATCTGCAGGTGGTCGGCTGCGGCGTCTGGTGGATGGTCAGCCCATGGCCGCTGGAGAGCGGAGAGAACCAATGCAGCACGCTCGTCGGCGTGCCGCTGAGCCTGGCGGGGCTGAGTCTTGGTGCAGTCCTGGCCTGGGTGGTGCACCGCGCAACCGTGGAGCCTGCGCGATGACGCCGCCAGATCACACCCAGCTTGACATAGTGACCGTCGCGGTCGTCCTCATCACGGCGATGGCTGGCGGCGAGATCGCCCGCTATGCCGGGCCCTACCTGGTCATCATCGTGGCGGCCCTGGTCGGGTCGTACTTTGCCCTGCAGCGCCGGCCCGAGTACACCGTCTGGCGCAGCCTGGGCTTCGTGGTCGCCATGACCGCCCTCGCGGTTGTCGCCACCGGTGCCGCGTCTGTGGTGGCGGCTGCCGCGCTGTCGAAGGTGGGCATCGAGGCCGGTGCGCACTACCTGCTGGTGCCGATTGCCTGCGGCATCGCCTGGGTCGGCCCGGACTGGCCCGAGGTGGGCGCCTGGCTGGGTGGGCTGGTCAAGCGCCGGATCGAGCGGCGCGTCGATGGGAGCGGCCAATGAAGCCCGAGTTGTTGCTGGCGATCCAGGGGGTGGCGACCATCATGGCCATGGTGGTGCTGATCTGCCGCGCCGGGCGGATGACCCGCGACACGCCGGCCGCGGTGCGCCACCAGCACGCGGCGCTGTTCGCCGGCCTGGCCGTCTCGTTGGTGGTGCCGCCGCTGGCCGGCAAGGCGGCTATCACGCTGGGGATCGTCGCTTTCCTTGCGCTGTCGGCGCCGCGCTGGCGGCACGGCGTGCCGGCTGACCTGCAGCGCGGCGACCGGCAGATGTGATGCTGGCCCCGGCCGCCCACGTCCCGCACATCCTGGAGGGCGAGGTGCGCGGCACCGATGGCAGCGTATCCTGGGGCATGACCCACCCAAGGGTGCCAACCGTGGACCTGTGGGCGCAGGACCGGGACCGCTGCAACTTGGCGCGGGTGCAGTTGGACCGGGCCGGCTGCGACCGGCTGATCCTGCTGCTGCAGGCCATGCGCGACACGCTGTCGGGGTAGGGCTGGCGCGGTCGCCCGGCTGCTATGCCGGGTCAACCCGCCCGCACCCAGCGCGCGCCTGGTGTGCCGCGACTGCACCAGCCCCGGCGCCTGACTGTACGCTCGGCCCGGCAATGCAGGCATGGCCCTGTTCGATGGCATGCCGCACCTCGTCGGTGCCCGGGATCAGCTGTGCGGTGGGATCGGTGGCCAGGGCGTCGGCCTCGGTCATCAGGTGGCGGGTAGGCCGGCGGCGGCCGTCGCGGCCGGTGACCAGCCAGCGGTGCAGGATGATGGTGCGCATGGCTCAAGGGTAGGGCGCTGCTGGCTCAGCCGCTGCGCCTGTGCGGTTACAGGTGGCGGCGCTGCAAGCTGTTGTCGCAGCTTGCGTCGGGGCCCTTGCAAATCCGTCTAGTCCGGTTCGACTCCGGATCGCGCCTCCAAGGAACCTGTTCAACGCCCCGGCCACCCGGGGCGTTTTGCTTGGTGCGCCGGCTTCAGCGTGGTGGCTGCGGCAGGTCGTGCTCGCGCAGCATCACCGGCTCGATCGAACCCGTTGCCACGCGCCGGCGCACGGCATCGTGCAGCAGGTCGGCATGGGCGGTGTAGGTGGCCAGCGGCTGGTCGTCGTCGGTGCGGCCGGGCATGAAGCGGTGGTGCAGGGTCTGGCGGCTGACCGAGGCGCCGACGGCGTTGCCGTCGACCATCACCCAGAAGCGCACGCTGCCGGAGTCGTCGTGCCAGAAGGCGGGTTGGGGCATGCGGGACTTTCGGCTGGAGAAACCGCCGACCATACGCCTTCGGCCGCCCCGGCGTGCAACGCGGCTCCGCGCGTGGCCGGCTACACGCTGCCGGCCCAGGGCAGCAGGTCTTCCAGCGGCAGCTCTTCCTGGTGCAGGCCCGAGAACGACAGCAGCGCCTCGGCAGCGCGCAGACCGTCCAGGAAGGCCGACGCGGCCACAGCCACCACCGAACGTGCCTGGTCCACCCGCACCAGGAACAGCACCAGGCGGTTGCCTGGCAGCAGGTGGAGTTCGACTGCGGTGTCTTCGCGCATGGTGCGGCCATGGTGGCGCAGCGCCTGACGGCCAAGCCGCCGATCAGCGCCCACAAGGCCCGGCTGATGACGCGCTGGCAGTGTCAGTGGAAGCTCTGGATCATCTCCCGCACACGCGGATAGATCTGCGTCTGCCAGCGCCGGCCGCTGAACACGCCGTAGTGGCCCACGCCGAGCTGGACATGGTGGGTCTTCATGTAGGGGCGGATGCCCGGGCAGAGGTCATGCGCGGCCACTGTCTGGCCGATGGCGCAGATGTCGTCGCGTTCGCCCTCCACGGTGAACAGCGCCGTGCGGCGGATGGCGCCGGTGTCCACCCGGCGCCCGCCCACCTGCAGCTCTCCCTTCGCCAGTGCATAGCGCTGGAACACCTGGGCCACCGTCTCCAGGTAGAACTCGGCGGCCAGGTCGTTGACCGCGAAGTATTCGTCATAGAACGCGCAGGTGCGCTGCGCGGCCTCGCTGTCGCCGGTGGCCAGGTCTTCGTACAGGCTGGCGAAGGCCTTGGCATGCCGGGTGGTGTTCATGCTCATGAACGCGGTCAGCTGCAGGAAGCCCGGGTACACCCGGCGCCCGCCGCCGGGATGGCGTGCTGGCACGCGGCTGATCAGGTGTTGCTCGAACCATTCGATCGGCTTGCCGGTGGCCAGGTGGTTGACCTGGGTCGGGTTGATCCGGCAGTCGACCGGCCCGGCCATCAGCGTCATCGAGCGCGGCTGCGCCGGATGGTTGTCCATCGCCATCAGCGCCACCGCGGCCAGCGCCGGCACGCAGGGCTGGCAGACCGCCAGCAGGTGGGTGCGCGGGCCCAGCACGGCCAGGAAGTCGATCACATGCTGCACATACTCGTCCAGGCCGAAACGGCCGTGCTGCAGCGGCACGTCGCGGGCGTTGTGCCAGTCGGTGATGTAGACATCGTGGTCGGCCAGCATGGTGCGCACGGTGTCGGCCAGCAGCGTGGCGAAGTGGCCCGACAGCGGGGCGACGATCAGCACCCGTGGGCGCGGCGGCTGGTCAGCCGCCGGCAGGTCGGCACGTTCAAAGTGCAGCAGCGTGCCGAAGGGGGTGCGGTGCACCGCCTTCTCCTGCACCTGCACCAGTTGCCGGCCCGCTGGCGTGTCCGCCTGCACCGAAGTGATGCCGTAGGCCGGCCGCTGGTGGGTCAGTCGCAGTCGGGAGAACACGTCCCAGGCGGCGCCCAGCGGCTGCAGCAACGGCCGCCAGGCGGATGCGGCGGGCACCGCCTGGTCCAGCCAGCCGGCCGCTGAGCGGGCGCTGTCCTGCAGGGGGCTGAGCCAGTCGATCTGGGCCTGGTAGGCGTTGTAGAGCATCGTTGCGGCACAAGGGCCGTGGATGGCCGGGGCACCGCTGTCGATCAGGCAAGTTGCAGGCCACCGCGGCGGACAGCGCCACCATGGCGTGCTTGGCACAGCGCTTGCGCATCCGCCGGTACCCACCGGAGCCGCCCATGCCCAAGACCACGCTCACCCTCAGCAGCAAGAACTACTCGTCCTGGTCGCTGCGCGGCTGGCTGCTGGCGCGCTTCGCCGGCCTGGACTTCGAGGAGGAAATGGTCGCCACCGACGATGCCGATGCCCGCGCCGAGATGCTGCTGCTGGCGCCGTCGATCCTGGTGCCTTGCCTGCGCCACCAGGGCGTGAAGGTCTGGGACACGTTGGCCATTGCCGAGTACCTGGCCGAGGTCAAGCCCAAGGCCGGCCTGCTGCCAGCCGAGCGCGCGGCGCGCGCCCACTGCCGTGCGATCTGCGGCGAGATGCACTCCGGCTTCGTCTCGCTGCGCTCGGCGCTGCCGATGAACCTGAAGGGCCACTACCCCGACTACAAGGTGTGGAGCCGTGCCCAGGGTGACATCCAGCGGGTGCTGGCGATCTGGCAGGAATGCCTGGCCACCTACGGCGGGCCCTGGCTGTTCGGCCAGCAGCGCTCGATGGCCGACGCGATGTATGCACCGGTCGTCACCCGCTTCCGCACCTACGACGTGGCCGTGCCCGATCCGGCCAGCCGTGCATGGTGCGACCGCATCCTGGCCCTGCCCGAGATGCAGGAATGGACCGCGGCTGCGCTGCTGGAGCCCGAGGCCATCGACGAGCTCGAGGTCGAGTTCTGACGGTCGTCCTCGGGCCGGCCCGGCGCTACAGCCCCCAGCCCTTCGACGCCGGCACGTCGCACGGCGCCGGCACATCCACCGTGCCGAAATCGGCCGGGCCGACGATCTCCAGGTACTCCATGTCCGGCGAGTAGTCGAACAGGTAGTGCGGGATGCCCGGCCGCTGGTGCACGCAATCGCCGGCGCTGACCAGGGTTTCCCGGTCCTCGTACATGAAACGCGCCCAGCCGCGCAGCATGATGACGATGTGGAAGTCGGCGTCATGCCGGTGCCAGCCGGTGCCTTTCTCCGGTGCGTTGTGGGCGATGACCAACTGCGCCATCACCTTGCCGCCGGTGGCCGCGGCCACGCCCAGATCGCGGTAAAGGAAGAAATCGCGCAGGCCGTCGCCCTTGAAGGGCGTGTCGCCCGGCTTCACATGCGAGAAGAGGGTGGGTGTGGGCGCCTTGACCGTGTCCAGCATGGTGCACTCCGCGCGGCAACCGCGCCGCATGCATGCTGCGATGCACAAAGCATTCCCGCCACAGGCCGCCGCCTATCATCGTTGCCACCGATCCCTGGAGCCTGAACCCATGACGACACCGCTGACCTGCGACCTCTGCGACCTGCACAAGCACGACACCAGCGGCGCCTTCCGGGTGCTGCCGCCGGTGTTCCAGGCCTATGGCGGCAAGGCCGCGTTCGCCGGGCCGGTGGCCACGGTCAAGTGCCATGAGGACAACACCTCGGTGAAGGCGATGGTCGAGTCGCCCGGCCACGGCCGGGTGCTGGTGGTCGACGGCGGCGGCTCGCTGCGCCATGCGCTGGTGGGCGGCAACCTGGCGGCAGCGGCGGCGCGCAACGGCTGGGTGGGCGTGGTGGTCGACGGCTGCGTGCGCGACGTGGCCGAACTGGCCGCCACCGACCTGGGCATCCGCGCCCTCGGTCTGATGCCGCTGCCCACCGAGCGCCGACACGCTGGCCTGGTGGAGGTGCCGGTGCGGCTGCAGGGCGTGGTGGTGCGCCCGGGCGACTGGCTGGTGGCCGATGCCGACGGCATCGTGGTGCTGGCCGAGCGGCCGTCGGCATGAGTGCGACGGAGCGACTGCGGGGCGCCTTCGCGCGGGTGCGCCAGCCGGCCGCCCCAGCCAATCCGTTGCCCGAGACTGGCGACGCGCTGGCCAAGGTGGCGCAGCGCTGCCGGCAGCGGGTGCGCCAGCGTGCGCTGATGGCCGCCGGCGTGGCCATGGTGCCGGTGCCGGGCATCGATTGGGTGACCGACGTGGGCGTGCTGGTCCAGCTGCTGCCCGAGATCAGCGCCGCCTTCGGTCTGAGCCCGCAGCAGGTGGAACGGCTGGCACCGGACCGCCGCATCGTCGTCTACAAGGCCATCTCTGCCGGCGGCAGCGTGGTGCTGGGCAAGCTGGTCACCCGCGAGCTGGTGTTGATGCTGCTGAAGACGGTGGGCGTGCGCCTGAGTGCCCAGCAGGCCGCCAAGTACCTGCCGATCGCCGGGCAGGTGGCCTCGGCCGCGCTGACCTACTCGGCGCTGCACTATGTGTGCGAACAGCACATCCGCCAGTGCGAGGCGGTGGCCCGCCAGCTGCTGCTGCCGGCACCGCCACCGGCCGCGGGCTAGAATCTAAGTCTTCGGGGTGTAGCGCAGTCTGGTAGCGCATCTGCTTTGGGAGCAGAGGGTCGCACGTTCGAATCGTGTCACCCCGACCAGGATTCCGGTTCCAGACCGCCACAGGGCCGTGCAGCATGCACGGCCCTTGTCGTTTGGGCCGCCCCGTCGTCGGGGCGGGCCTCAGGCCAGGCGCCGGCCCAGCGCCAGCAGGCCCAGTGCCATCAGCACCAGGCCCAGGCCTGCTGGTTCGGGCACACGGCTGGCGGGCGGCGGCACGGGTGTGAAGACGACAAAGTCCTGTGCCACGCTGCTGTAGAGCCGCTGGGCGTCGAACGACCGGCTGGCACCGGGGGCCAGCACCGCCGTCAGCCAGGCATCGGCACGGTTGCGCTGGGCGTTGCTGGCGCCGCTGATCAGGTGGAAGTCGCCACCAGTCACGGTGCCCGGCCTGGTGTCATACAGCAGCTCCCAGACCGCCAGCTGGAACGCCACGCTGTCGGTGGTGTTGGTCGCTGCGCCGCCAGCGGCGGTGTAGAGCTTGCCCAGCCGGTCGGCCTGGGTGCTGCTGAAGCCGTGGGTGCTGCCATTGGCCACCAGCGTGTAGGTGTAGTTCCGGCCCCAGTGGAAGCTCTGGAACAGGTCGGTGCAGTAGGTCAGGAACGAGGTGCCGTCGTAGCTGCCCTGGAACTGGCCGGCACCGACCGTGCCAAACCTGTCGAGGGTGACGTCCACCGCGGCGTGGCCGTTGGAGAAGCGGTCGATGCGGATGGCGACATCGGTGCCGGAGACCAGGCCTGCGGTGGCTTGGAACGACAGGGCGGCGAGCGCCGCGGCAAGGGCAGTGCGGAACATGGCGGATGGGCCGGCGGCGGCCGTAGCTGCGGGCGCCTGGCCCGCGGTACCGGCACCTTAGCCAAGCCCGGGCATGCGTGGGGGCGTCTTCGGCCGCCGGGCTGCACGCAGACGGCGCGGGCGTGAAGTGCTGCCGCCGGGCGTGGCGGCGCAGACGCGCCTGGCCTGCCCGGAGGGACTCGAACCCCCGACCTGCTGCTTAGAAGGCAGCTGCTCTATCCAGTTGAGCTACGGGCAGATGCCACGATTCTAGGAGTGCGGCCCCCGGGGCCTGCGGTGCAGCCGCTGCATTACGATCCGCCGCACATCGCCTGTGCCGCGCCTGCCATGGTCTCTTCACCTCCCTCAACCCGTCCACGCCCGGCATGCCGCTGACCGCCGAGCGCTTCGACCGCCTGGATGCGCTGCGCGGCCTGGCCATCGTCTGGATGGTGGCCTTCCACTTCGCCTTCGACCTGAACCACTTCGGCTGGCTGCAGCCGCCGCAGCGCTTCACCCAGGATCCGCTGTGGACGACGCAGCGCACGCTGATCGTCAGCCTGTTCCTGCTGTGCGCCGGCGCCGGCCAGGCGGTGGCGCTGCACGCGGGCATGGGCTGGCCGCGCTTCTGGCGGCGCTGGGCGCAGGTGGCGGGCTGCGCGGTGCTGGTGTCGGCCGGCTCGGCGCTGATGTTCCCGCGCAGCTGGATCAGCTTCGGCGTGCTGCACGGCATTGCGCTGATGCTGGTGGCCGCCCGCCTGCTGGCGCCGCTGCGTGCCGGCCTGTGGCCGCTGGGGGCGCTGCTGGTGGCCTTGCCGCACTGGGTGCAGCACCCGTTCTTCGACAGCCGGCTCACCAACTGGGTGGGCCTGGTCACCCGCAAGCCGGTGACCGAGGACTATGTGCCGCTGCTGCCCTGGCTGGGCGTGCTGCTGTGGGGCCTGGCGGCCGGCCAGTGGCTGCTGGCGCACCGCCGCGCCGTGCTGTCAGGCCCGCTGCCGTGGCCGGCGCTGGGGCGGCGCCTCGCCTGGCTGGGCCGCTGGCCGCTGCTGGTCTACATGCTGCACCAGCCGCTGCTGATCGGCGCGTTGACGGCGGTGCAGGCCCTGCGCTGAGGCCCAGCGGCGACAATGCGGCATGAGCACCAAGATCCTGTTCGGCTTCCACGCCGTCACCGTGCGGTTGAAGACCGCGCCCGCCTCCGTCCTCGAGGTGCATGTCGATGCCACCCGGCGTGATGCCCGCATGCGCCAGTTCGTCGAGCGCGCCAAGGAGGCCGGCGCCAAGCTGGTCGACAGCGACGACCAGCGCCTGATCCGCCTGGCCGGCAGCCCGCGCCACCAGGGTGTGGTGGCCAAGGTGGAGGCGCTGGCGGCGGTGCATTCGCTGGACGACGTGCTCGACGCGGTGGCCGGCGAGCCGCTGGTGCTGGTGCTCGACGGCGTGACCGACCCGCACAACCTGGGCGCCTGCCTGCGGGTGGCCGACGGCGCCGGCGCCCATGCGGTGGTGGCGCCCAAGGACCATGCCGTGGGCCTGAATGCCACCGTGGCCAAGGTGGCCAGCGGTGCGGCCGAGACCGTGCCCTACCTGATGGTGACCAACCTGGCGCGCAGCCTGAACGAGTTGAAGGACCGCGGCATCCAGGTGGTGGGCACGGCCGAGGATGCCGAGCAGACGCTCTACGACATCGACTTCACCGGCCCGGTGGCCCTGGTGCTGGGCGCCGAGGGGCCCGGCATGCGCGCGCTGACCAAGAAGACCTGCGATGTGCTGGTGCGCATCCCGATGGCCGGCGCGGTGGAAAGCCTGAACGTCTCGGTGGCTGCCGGCGTCTGCCTGTTCGAGGCGCTGCGCCAGCGACGCGCGGCGGCCGCCGCGGGCTGAAGCCGCCCGGCAGCGCTGGCTACACTGGCGCGCATCCCCCTGAAGGTTGCTTGCCATGCCCGTGATCGCCGTCGCCCATCCCCTGGTCCGCCACAAGATCGGCCTGCTGCGCGAAGACCAGATCTCCACCAAGAAATTCCGCGAGCTCACCCATGAACTGGCGCGCCTGCTGGCCTACGAGGCCACGGCCGATTTCCCGCTGGAGAAGACCACCATCCAGTGCTGGAGCGGGCCGGTCGAGATCGACCAGATCGCCGGCCGCAAGGTCACCATCGTGCCGATCCTGCGCGCCGGCCTGGGCATGCTGGACGGTGTGCTCGACCTGGTTCCCAATGCCAAGATCAGCGTGGTCGGCCTGGCCCGTGACCATGAGACGCTGCAGCCGGTGCACTACTTCGAGAAGTTCGTCGGCCACCTGAGCGAACGCACCGCGATCATCGTCGACCCGATGCTGGCCACCGCCGGCTCGATGATCGCCACCATCGATCTGCTCAAGGCCCGTGGCTGCCGCGACATCCGCGCCCTGGTGCTGGTGGCCGCGCCCGAGGGCATCGCCGCGCTGGACGCCGCCCACCCCGACGTGCGCTGCTGGACGGCCGCGGTGGACAGCCACCTCAACGAGATCGGCTACATCATCCCCGGGCTGGGCGATGCGGGCGACAAGATCTTCGGCACCAAGGACGAAGACACCGTCTGAGCCACCGCCCGCGGCAGGCTCAGTGCCGCAGTGCCGACACCGCCTGCAACGCCATCGGCAGCGTGGTGGCGGTCGGCGGCTCCACCAGCCCGGTCTGCGCCAGCAGCGCCGGCACGGCCTCGGCAGCCAGCGGTGGCGCCAGGTGGTAGCCCTGGCCCTGCAGGCAGCCCATCGCACGCAGCAGGGCCAGCTGGCTGGCCGTCTCGATGCCCTCGGCGATCACGCCCTTGCCCAGCGAGCGGCCCAGTTCCACCACCGCCCGCACCACCGCCGCATCGGCGCCCGCACCCTGGCTGGCCTGCAGCGCCTGCACGAAGGACGGGTCGATCTTCAGGCTGTCGATCGGCAGGCTGTGCAGGTGCTTCAGCGACGAGTAGCCCGAGCCGAAGTCGTCCAGGCTCAGGCCGATGCCGGCGGCGCGCAGCATCGCCAGCACCGGCATCGCGGCGGTGATGTGCTGCATCAGCGTGTCCTCGTCCAGCTCCAGCCGCAGGTGGTGCGGCTGCAGGCCGCTGGCCTGCAGCGCCAGCAGCAGGCGCTCGGCCAGGCCGCTGTGCACCAGGTCGCGGCCGGTGATGTTGACGTGCATGGCCAGGCCGTCGGTGCCGCCCAGCGTGGTCTGCCAGTGGCGCAGCTGGCGGCAGGCGCGGCCCACCAGGCGGTCGGTCAGCTCGGTGACCAGGCCGGCCTCGGCGGCGATGGCCACGAAGGCGCCCGGTGACACCGGGCCCAGGTCGGCATGCGTCCAGCGGGCCAGGGCCTCGAAGCCGGTGACCTTGCCGCTGCCCAGATCGAAGATCGGCTGGTAGACCAGGCCGATCTGGTCGCCCTGCACCGCGCGGCGCAGGTCGGTCTCCAGCCGCAGGCGCTGCAGCACCTGGGCATGCAGCTCGGCATCGAAGACGGCGTGGCGGGCCTTGCCGTTGGCCTTGGCGCGGTACATCGCGATGTCGGCGTCGCGCAGCACATCCTCGGGCCGGTCGTAGGGCAGGGCGCTGGAGGTGATGCCGATGCTGGCGCTGGTGGCCAGCTCGGTGCCGCTGACCCGCAATGGCGCCCGCAGCGCCTCCTGCAGCCGCCCGGCCAGGGTGATGGGCGCGTCGGGCAGCGCCGGGTCCACCATCAGCACCGCGAACTCGTCGCCGCCCAGCCGGGCCAGCAGGTCGCCATCGGCCAGCTCGGTCTGCAGGCGCTGCGCCACCTGCACCAGGAAGTCGTCGCCGGCGGCATGGCCCAGGCTGTCGTTGACCAGCTTGAAGCGGTCGAAATCCAGGAACAGCACTGCAAAGCCGTGGGCCTGCGGCGCCGCAACCGCGCGGCCCACCGTCTCCGCCAGCCGGGCCTGGAAGCTGCGGCGGTTGGGCAGGCCTGTCAGGCCGTCGTGGAATGCGATGTGCTGCAGTTCCTGCAGGTGGCGCGCGGCCAGCGTGGCCTCGCGGGTGGCGGCTTCCTCGGCGGTGCGGCGGGTGGCGGCGTCGGCCTCCTGCTGGCGGAAGAAGTAGTGCAGCGTGGCCAGCATCATCGCGATCAGCGGCACCACGGCCACCAGCACGCCGATGCCCGACTGCCGGTAGCTCAGGTACAGCAGCGCTGCCACGGTGGCGCTGGCCGCGTAGGCGGTGGCGATCCAGCCGAACGGGCCGAACACATCGGCCGCGCGCAGCCGCTCGGCGCGCTTGAGCCGCGGCAGCGCCGCCATCAGCCCGGCATTGCAGCCGAAGTACAGCAGCGCGAAACCGATGCTCGCCAGCACCAGCAGGCCCGGGTTGTGCCAGCCCCGCTGCTGCAGCACCGCCAGCAGCGCCTGCAGCGCGTGGCCGGCGGCGGTCATCGCCAGGGCCGCCATCGCCGGGCTGGCGATGCGGCTGGTCCAGCGGCGTGAGCTGCGCCAGGAGCCGGCCAGCGCGTCGGCGCTGGCGGCCAGCGTGGCGGCGGCCGGGCCGTGCAGCAGCAGCAGCAGGAAGATGAAGATCTCGCCGGCGGTGACCGAGTGCACCGAGCGCGGAATGCGCACCGGAAAGCTGCCCGCCAGCACGGTGATGGCCACGCCGGTGGCCACCTGCCAGCCGGCGGCGGCGTCCAGCGTGGCCAGGTCGGCCAGCGCCCAGGCCAGGGCCAGCGCGCCCAGCGCCACCACCGTCCACCAGAACGCGGCGGCGCGTCGGTTGTAGTCCGGCATCAGCAAGGCATGCAGCCGCCCGGGCGGGGGGGCGGGCGGCGCGGATCTGGAATTGTTGTTCTGCATGCAAGCCTGTCGCCGGTTTGCGGTGGATGGCGCCACCTGCCGGCGGAACGCGCGTCGTCGTCTGCCGGGTTGTCGGCCGTCTGAGCGGCGACTTGAGCGCTTTTCACTGCCATGGCGCCGGGGGTGGATTGGGTACCATCGCGGGCGTTCGCAATCAGGCTTGCACAGGCCGACAACCAGACAGGAGCAGCACCCATGGCGATGGACGTGGTCGACTATGAAATCAAGGGCTCGGAGATGCAGTTCGTCGAGGTGGAGCTCGACCCGGGTGAAGCCGCGGTGGGCGAGGCCGGCAGCCTGTTCTTCATGGACGCCGGCATCGGCATGGACACCGTCTTCGGCGATGGCTCGGGCGGCGGTGGCGGCGGCTTCTTCGGCAAGCTGCTGGGCGCCGGCAAGCGGCTGGTGACCGGCGAATCGCTGTTCACCACCGTCTACACCAACAACGCGCCGCAGAAGCAGCGGGTGGCCTTCGGCGCGCCGTACCCGGGCAAGATCCTGCCGATGGACCTGCGCCACCTCGGCGGCATGCTGGTCTGCCAGAAGGACAGCTTCCTGTGCGCCGCGCGCGGCGTGTCGCTGGGCATCTACTTCCAGCAGAAGCTGTCGGTCGGCTTCTTCGGCGGCGAAGGCTTCATCATGCAGAAGCTCGAGGGCGACGGCCTGGCCTTCGTGCATGCCGGCGGCACCGTGGTCAAGCGCGAGCTGCAACCCGGCCAGACGCTGATGGTGGACACCGGCTGCGTGGTGGCCTTCACGCCCAACGTGAACTTCGAGATCCAGTACGTCGGCAAGATCAAGACCGCGCTGTTCGGCGGCGAGGGCCTGTTCTTCGCCAAGCTGTCCGGCCCGGGCACGGTGTGGCTGCAGAGCCTGCCGTTCAGCCGCCTGGCCAGCCGGGTGTTTGCCGCAGCGCCGCAGAACGGCGGCTCGCGCGAGCAGGGCTCGGTGCTGGGCGGCATTGCCGGCGGCGGCCTGCTGGGCGGCATCCTGGGTGGTGGCGACGAGGACTGAGTTGGCCGGGCCGAGGTTCTGGGCCCGCACCTGGCTGGCCGCCCTGGCGGCGGCACTTTTCCTGCTCGGTCTCGCGCCGGTGGCGCGGGCGCAGCCGGACCTGCCGGCGCAGCTGTTCTTCCAGCCGCCCCAGGTGCTGGACATCGCCCTGTCGCCCAGCGGACGGCGCCTGGCCCTGAGCGTGCAGGCGCCCAACAAGCGGGTGGGCGTCTTCGTGTTCGATCTGCAGCAGGCCGGCATGCCGGCCACGCGTGCCGCGCTGTTCGACGATGCGGACGTGCCCGACTTCGACTGGGTGGATGACCAGCGCCTGGTGTTCAGCGTGACCGACCTGCAGGTCGGTCTGGGCGAAGACCGGGACATGGCACCCGGCCTGTTTGCGGTGCGTTTCGACGGCAAGGAGCTTCGCCACCTGGTCGAGCGGCAGGGCCGTGCGTTCTTCAGCAGCGGCGAGCGCAACCGCACGCTGCCCTGGAACCACCGTCTGCTGCATGTGCCGGTGCCGTCGGACCAGGCGGACGGCGCGCAGGCTGACGAGGTCATCGTCGGTGCGATGACCTTCCGCCGGAGTGAGCTGGTCCATGTGCAGCCGAAGTGGCTGAACACCCGCACCGGCGCCACCCGCGACCTGTGGGTGGATGCCGAGCCCGCTGGCGCATTGCAGTGGTGGTTCACACCGCAGGGCGTTCCGCGGCTGGTGCGCACCCGCGAGGACGGGCGCGAGGCCTTGCACTGGTACACACCGCCGGCCGGCGGCACCCGTGGCCAGTGGCGCCAGCTTGCGCAGGGGCCGCTGCACGGGCTCCCGTTCCTGCCGCTGTGGGTGGGGCAGGGTGATCGGCTGTACGTGCGCCTGCCGCGTGGCCCGGCCGGCGAGGCGGTGGTGGCGCCGTTCAACTTCGCCACCGGCCAGCCTGGCGAGACCCTGGTCAACGCGCCGGGCTTCGATTTCAGCGGCCAGCTGCTTGGCGACCGCACCGGCGAGCGCCTGCAGGGCGTGCGCGTCGACGCCGATGCCGAGCAGACAGTCTGGTTCAGTGCCGCGCACAAGGCGGTGCAGGAGCGGGTGGACAAGAGCCTGCCAGGCGGGGTGAACCGCATCACCTGCCGCCGCTGCGGCAGCGACGACGCGGTGGTGCTGGTGCGCTCGTTCGCCGACCGCCTGCCAGGCGAACTGCTGCTGTGGCGCCAGACCGACAACGGCGGCAAGGGCGGCTGGCAGCGCGTGGCCCTGCAGATGCCCGGCATCGATCCCGAGCGCATGGGCCGGGTGGAGCTGGAACGCATCCGCGCCCGCGACGGCCGCGACCTGCCGGTGTGGCTGACCAAGCCCGCGGGCATGCGTGACCAGGGCGACGCACGGCCGGCGGTGGTGCTGGTGCATGGCGGGCCCTGGGTGCGCCAGGGCCACTGGCGCTGGGAGCCGATGGCGCAGTTCCTGGCCTCCCGCGGCTGGCTGGTGATCGAGCCCGAGTTCCGCGGCAGCGACGGGTACGGCCGGGCGCACCTGGACGCCGGCTTTCGCCAGTGGGGCCAGGCCATGCAGGACGACGTGGCCGACGCGCTGCTGTGGGCGCGGGCGCAAGGCCTGGCCAATGACCGCGCCTGCATCGCCGGCGCCAGCTACGGCGGCTACAGCGCGCTGATGGGGCTGGTGCGTCATCCCGAGCTCTACCGCTGCGCGTCGGCCTGGGTGGCGGTGACCGACCCGTTCCTGTTCCTGGAGGGGTCGTGGTGGGTGCGCGACGACATCAGCGGCTCCGCCCGCCGGCACAGCCTCCCGGTGATGGTGGGCGATCCGGAGAAGGACCGGGCCATGCTGCTGGCGAATTCGCCGCTGGCCCAGGCGGCGCGCATCCAGGCGCCGCTGCAGCTGATCTGGGGTGGCCAGGACTTGCGCGTGCCCATCGTGCATGGCGAGCGCCTGCGTGATGCGCTGAAGGCGGCCGGCCGACCACCGGAATGGATCGTCTACCCGGACGAGGCCCACGGCTTTGCCCGCGGCGAGAACCGCCTGGACATGGCGCAGAAGCTGGAGCGCTTCCTGCGCCGGCATCTGCAGCCCGATGCCCCGGTCCGGCCTTGACCTGCGTCGTCCGGCGCGCCATCGCCAGCGCCTACACTGACGGGCTTTGGCCTTTCTGCAGTGCCCAGCCGGGTGCCCCCACGCCTCCATGCCGTCGATTCCGCGCCGCCGCGCTCTGCTTGCCCCGCTGGCCGCGCTACCGGTCCCGTCCTTTCTCGCCGGCATGCTGCCCACTGCGGCCCGTGCCACGGCCGGGCCGCGGCCGATCTTCGTGCTCAACTCGCTGGACGCCACGGTCAGCGTGATCGACCCGGTGCGCTTCAGCGAGATCAAGCGCATCCCCACCGGCAAGGAGCCGCACCACCTCTACCTGACGCCGGACGAGAAGAGCCTGGTGGTGGCCAATGCGCTGGGCAACTCGCTGACCTTCATCGATCCGGTGACGGCCGAGGTGCAGCGGGTGCTCAGCGACATCATCGACCCGTACCACCTGCGCTTCTCGCCCGACATGAAGTGGTTCGTCACCGCGGCCAACCGGCTGGACCATGTCGACCTTTACCACTGGCAGCCCAAGGATGCGGCCCAGCCGCTGAAGCTGGTCAAGCGCATCGCCGCGCCCAAGACGCCCAGCCACCTCTACATCGACAGCCGCAGCACCGTGGTCTATGTGTCGCTGCAGGACAGCGACGAGCTGCTGGCCATCGACCTGGCCACCCAGGCGCCGCGCTGGAAGATCCCGGTGGGCAAGATGCCGGCCGACGTGTTCCTCAGCCGCGATGACAAGCGCCTGTTCGTCGGCCTGACCGGTGACCGCTTCGTCGAGGTGTACGACGTGTCGGGTGCGGCCCCGAAGCTGCTGCAGCGCATCGCCACCGGCATGGGTGCCCATGCCTTCCGCGCCCGCGGCGACGGCAGGCACCTGTTCGTCAGCAACAGGGTGGCCAACACCATCAGCATGCTCGACATCCAGGCCATGACCGTGGTGGCCGAGCTGCCCGGCCCCAGCGGGCCGGACTGCATGGAGGTGCTGGCCGATGGCAAGACCCTGCTGGTCAGCTCGCGCTGGGCGCGCAAGCTGAGCTTCATCGACATCGACAGCCGCAAGCTGCTGCGCCAGGTGCCGGTGGGCAAGTCGCCACACGGGGTGTGGACACTGGACCATGCGCCGCGCTGATCGCGCCCGCCGCCACCTGCTGGCCGCCGTGGTGGCGGCTGCAGCGGGTGCTGCCGCGGCCGCACCCGCGGCCTGCAGCAAGCCGGTGTACCTGACCTTCGACACCGGCCACATGGGCGTGGCGCCGCTGGTGGCCCAGGTGCTGCAGGACGAACAGGTCCCGGCCACCTTCTTCCTGGCCAACGAGCGCACCCGCACTGGCGGCTGGAGCCTGGACGACCAGTGGGCGCCCTGGTGGCGGGAGCTGGCCGCATCACCCCTGGGCCACGCCTTCGGCTCGCACACCTGGGACCACCACAGCTGGCTGGCCGACCGGCCCGACGGCGGTTTCGACACCCGGCCTTCGATGGGCCCGCAGGCCGGCCAGCGCCAGGTGCTGAGCGCCGCGCAGTATTGCGCCGAGCTGCAGCGCCCGGCCGACCGCTTCCGGGCCATGACCGGCCAGGCCTTGCTGCCGCTGTTCCGCGCGCCCGGCGGCAAGACCTCGCCGGCGCTGCTGCAGGCCGCCCAGGCCTGTGGCTGGCAGCATGTGGGCTGGGCGCCGGCCGGCTTCCTGGGCGACGAGCTGCCCAGCGACAAGTACCCCAACGACCAGTTGCTGAAGAAGGCGCTGGCCGGCATCCGCGCCGGCGACGTGCTGGTGGCCCACCTGGGCATCTGGTCGCGCCAGGACCCGTGGGCGCCGGCAGTGCTGAAACCGCTGGTGACCGGGCTGAAGGCGCGCGGCCTCTGTTTCGCCACGCTGCGCGAGCACCCGGCCTACCGGGCGCATCTGGGTGTGAAGTGAGGTCCAGGCGGTGGATGCACTGACCGATGCCTTCGGCCTGGCCCAGCAGTGGCTGTTCGAGGGCCTGCTGCAGCCGCTGATGTTCCACCTGGGCCTGGGCAACCTGCTGGCCGAGGGCTACCGCGCCACCGGCTGGCTGCTGGTGGGCCTGCTGCAGATCGTGCTGATGCTGACGCTGATGCGGGCGCTGGAGCGCTGGCGTCCGGTCGAGCCGGTGACCGACCGGGCCGCGGTGCGCACCGACATCGTCTACACCCTGGTCCACCGGCTGGGCCTGTTCCGGGTGGTGCTGTTCCTGACCATCGATCCGCTGTGGGATGCGCTGACCGGCCAGCTGCGCCTGGGCGGGCTGCACGGCTTCCAGCTCGACGGCCTGTGGCCCGGCGTCACCGACCTGGCCTGGGTCAGCTTCGGGCTGTACCTGCTGCTGTTCGACCTGGTGGACTACGGCTACCACCGGCTGCAGCACAGCGTGGGCTGGTGGTGGCAGCTGCATGCGGTGCACCACAGCCAGCGGCAGATGACGCTGTGGAGCGACAACCGCAACCACCTGCTCGACGACCTGCTGCGCGACAGCGTGTTCGTGCTGCTGGCGCTGGCGGTGGGCGTGGCGCCGGGGCAGTTCGTCGCCATCGTGGCCATCACCCAGCTGGTGGAGAGCCTGTCGCATGCCAATGTGCGGCTGCACTTCGGGCCGCTGCGCTGGCTGCTGGTCAGCCCGCAGTTCCATCGCCTGCACCATGCCGTGGGCCTGGGGCACGAGTCGGCCGGGCAGGGCAGCCTGGGTGGCCACAACTTCGCAGTGCTGTTCCCGGTCTGGGACCTCCTGTTCCGCAGCGCCCGTTTCGATGATCCGCTGCAGCCCACCGGCATCCGCGACCAGCTGGAGGGCCGCGACTACGGTCGCGGCTTCTGGGCCCAGCAGTGGCTGGGGCTCAAGCGCCTGGCCGGGCGCGCCTGAACGCCGTCCGAAGCCCGCCACCGGCAGCGCCCGGCGGCGCTGGGCTATCCTCGTCGCCAGATGAACGCCATCCCATGAGACACCTGCTCGATTCCTTCTGGCGCGCCGGCGCCTACTGTCTGCATCCCAAGGTGATCGGCCTGTCGTTGCTGCCGCTGCTGATCGGCATCGCCATCGCGCTGGGACTGGGCTGGTTCTACTGGGAGGCCGCGGTGGCCGGCGTGCGCGCCACGCTGGAGACCTGGTCGCTGGTGGATGCGGCGCTGAAGTGGGTGGAATCGCTGGTCGGCAGCAGCTTCCGCACCGTGTTGGCGCCGCTGATCGTGGTCGCGCTGGCCGCGCCGATGATCGTGGTGCTGTCGGTGCTGCTGGTGGCCTGGCTGATGACGCCGGCCATCGTCAACCTGGTGGCTGCGCGGCGCTTTCCGGCGCTGGAGCGCAAGCGCGGCGCGGGCATCGCCAGCAGCATCCTCTGGTCGCTGGGCTGCACCGTGCTGGCCCTGCTGGCGTTGGTGATCAGCATTCCGCTGTGGTTCATTCCGCCACTGGTGCTGGTGGTGCCGCCGATGATCTGGGGCTGGCTCAACTACCGGGTGATGGCCTTCGACGTGCTGGCCGACCATGCCAGCGCCGACGAGCGCCGCCAGATCATGCAGCGCCAGCGCCTACCGCTGCTGGGCATCGGCGTGGTCTCGGGCTTCCTCGGCGCGGCGCCGTCGCTGCTGTGGGCCGCCAGTGCGCTGACGCTGGTGTTCGCGCCGCTGCTGATCGTGGTGTCGGTGTGGCTCTACACCCTGGTGTTCGGCTTCTCGGCGCTGTGGTTCACCCACTTCGGGCTGCGCGCCCTGGCCGAGTTGCGCGGCCAGGCCGCCCAGGTCGACCGCGAGCCGGCACCACCCGGCGAGATCATCGACATCCCTGCCGCGGCGCCGCCGCCGGCACCCACCGCGGCGCTGCCGCCACCTGCACCCTGAGCACGTTCCCCATGCGAAATTTCGGCCTCATCATCGTCGGCGACGAGATCCTCTCCGGCAAACGCCAGGACAAGCACATGGCCAAGGTCATCGCCATGTTGGGCGAGCGTGGCCTCAGCCTGGCCTGGGCCCGCTACGTGGGCGACGACCGCGCCAACATCACCGCCGCGCTGCAGCATGCCTTTGCCAGCGGCGACATCGTCTTCAGCTGCGGCGGCATCGGCGCTACGCCCGACGACCACACCCGCCAGTGCGCCGCTGCCGCCCTGGGCCGGCCGCTGGCGCTGCATCCCGATGCGGCCGTGCTGATCCGCGAGCGCATGCAGGATGTCGCCCGCGAGCAGGGCACGCCCTACGAGCCCGACCGCCCCGACAACCTGCACCGGCTGAACATGGGCACCTTCCCCGAAGGCGCGGCCATCATCGCCAACCCGTACAACAAGATCCCGGGCTTCAGCGTCGGCGACGTTCACTTCGTGCCCGGTTTCCCGGTGATGGCGCACCCGATGATCGAGGCGCTGCTCGACGGCCCCTACCGCGCGCTGCACGGCAGCCACGTGCAGACCGAGCGCTCGGTGATCGTGATGGGCGCGATGGAGGCGGCGCTGACGCCGCTGATGGAAGCCATCGAGTCGCGCTTTGCCGGCATCAAGGTGTTCAGCCTGCCCAGCGTCGACCACCCGACCTACGGGCGCCACATCGAACTGGGCGTCAAGGGCCGGCCCGATGCCACGGTGCCGGCCTATGCGGCGCTGCTGACCGGCCTGCGCGACTTTGGCGCGCAGCTCGGCCCCGAAATGGTGCGCTGAGGGCGCACCAAACAGGATCCCGCATTTGCACCCATAAGGTGCGCATCAGCGGGCGTCAGCGCCCTGGCTCCCCGGGGCAGCTGCCGGTTGGCAGCCGGTCTGGCACCCCGGTCGGTGGCATGGTTTCTGCTACATTCTTGTGCGCCCGGCAGGCTCCACAGCCCGTTGCGGCCTGCACAACGCCCCTAATCCCCCCCCCCCTGCAATTAGCGTCCCGCTAGGAGATTCCTGATGGCAAAGACCGTCGCCGATGTGATGGCCATGGTGAAGGAAAACGAGATCAAGTTCGTTGATTTCCGTTTCACCGACACCCGCGGCAAGGAACAGCACGTTTCCGTTCCCGTCTCGCATTTCGATGAAGACAAGTTCACGTCGGGCCACGCCTTCGACGGCTCCTCGATCGCCGGCTGGAAGGGCATCGAAGCGTCGGACATGCAACTCATGCCCGACCCGAACACGGCCAACATCGACCCGTTTTTTGAAGAGCCGACGCTGATCCTGACCTGCGACGTGGTCGACCCCGCCGACGGCAAGCCCTACGAGCGCGACCCCCGCAGCCTGGCCAAGCGCGCCGAGGCCTACATGAAGAGCACCGGCCTGGGCGACACCGCCTACTTCGGCCCGGAGCCCGAATTCTTCGTGTTCGACAGCGTCCGCTGGGGCGTGGACATGTCGGGCTGCTTCTCGAAGATCGAGAGCGAAGAAGCCGCCTGGAACACCGGCAAGGAATACGAGCACGGCAACAGCGGCTTCCGTCCCGCGGTCAAGGGTGGCTACTTCCCGGTGCCGCCGGTCGACAGCGGCCAGGACCTGCGCTCGGAGATGTGCCTGATCCTCGAAAGCCTGGGCATCCCGGTCGAGGTGCACCACCACGAGGTGGCCAACGCCGGCCAGATGGAGATCGGCACCAAGTTCAGCACGCTGATCCAGCGCGCCGACTGGGTGCAGCTGCAGAAGTACGTGATCCACAACGTGGCCGCCGCCTACGGCAAGACCGCCACGTTCATGCCCAAGCCCATCGTCGGCGACAACGGCAGCGGCATGCACGTGCACCAGTCGGTCTGGAAGGACGGCAAGAACCTGTTCGCCGGTGACGGCTACGCCGGCCTGAGCGACTTCGCGCTGTACTACATCGGCGGCATCATCAAGCATGCCCGTGCACTGAACGCCATCACCAACCCCGGCACCAACAGCTACAAGCGCCTGGTCCCCGGCTTCGAAGCCCCGGTGAAGCTGGCCTACTCGGCCAAGAACCGCTCGGCCTCGATCCGCATCCCGTACGTGGCCAACCCCAAGGGCCGTCGCGTGGAAGCCCGCTTCCCCGATCCCCTGATGAACCCGTACCTGGGCTTTGCCGCGCTGCTGATGGCCGGCCTGGACGGCGTGGAGAACAAGATCCACCCGGGCGAAGCCGCCACCAAGGACCTGTACCACCTGCCGCCGGAAGAAGACGCGAAGATCCCGACCGTCTGCGCCAGCCTCGAGCAAGCGCTGGAGTACCTGGACAAGGGCCGCGCCTTCCTGACCAAGGGTGGTGTGTTCACCGACAGCTACATCGACGCCTACATCGACCTGAAGATGCAGGAAGTCACCCGCTTCCGCATGGCCACCCACCCGGTGGAATTCGACATGTACTACACCCTGTGATGGGGTGGCGTGGCCCGGTGCCACGCAGCAGCAAGGGCGGCGCGAGCCGCCCTTTTTCATTGCAGGCCCTGCGCCACAATGCCGGCTTCCGGCCGTGCGCCGCTGCCCGAGATCCGATGTCGCGCTCCTTCCGTCTCCTGCTCGTGGCCTGCGCCGCGTTGCCCGGCCTGCTGCATCCGGCCGCTGTGCTGGCCCAGGGTGTGTCGGTCTACCGCTGCCCCGGGCCGCCGGTGCTCTACACCGACGCCCTGACGGCCGAGGAGGCCCGCGACCGCGGCTGCCGCACCATCGAGGGCGCGCCCATCACCATCGTGCAGACGCCGCGGCCGCGGCCGCCGGCCAATGCCACCTCGGCACCGGCGCCCGCCACCAGCGCGGCCCGGCCGGGCGATCCCAAGGTCGACCCCGCCGCCCAGCGCCAGCGCGACACCGACGCCCGCCGCATCCTCGAAGCCGAACTGAAGCGCGAGGAAGAGCGCCTGGCCGTGCTCAAGCGCGAGTACAACAACGGCGAACCCGAGCGGCGCGGCGACGAGCGCAACTACCAGAACTACCTCGACCGCGTGGCCCAGATGAAGGCCGGCATCCTGCGCAGTGAGAGCGACGTGGCAGCCCTCAAGCGCGAGCTGAGCAAGCTGCCTCCCTGACCCTGATCCTGAGCGAACGCCATGAGCCCCCGGCCTGAACCCTCCCGCTACGACGCCTTCGACATGCTGGCCACCATGGTGGCCGTGGTGCGGCCCGATGGCGGCCTGCTGTTCGTCAACGCCATGTTCGAGAACGTGGCCGGCATCTCGCGCCGCACGCTGATGCGCACCCGGCTGGGCGACTGGTTCGTCGACCAGCATCCGCTGGCCGAGACCCTGGCCGCGGTGGCCCGCAACGAGATCGCCACCGGCCGCTTCGACGGCGTGATGAAACGCGCGCCGGTGTCGGCCCACGAGCAGCTGCCGGTGCATGTGATCGTCACCCAGATCGACCAGGGCGGCGACGCCGTGGTGGTGGAGCTGCTTGAGATCGAGCAGCAGACGCGGCAGGACCGCGAGGAGCGCGCCCTGGGCCAGGTGCAGGCCAACAAGGAGCTGATCCGCAACCTGGCGCACGAGATCAAGAACCCGCTGGGCGGCATCCGCGGCGCGGCCCAGCTGCTGGCGATGGAGATCAACAGCCGCGAGCTGTCGGAGTACACCAACGTCATCATCCACGAGGCCGACCGCCTGCAGGCCCTGGTCGACCGGCTGCTGGCGCCGCACCGCAAGCCGCACGTGGTCAGCGACGTCAACATCCACGAGGTGTGCGAGCGGGTGCGCTCGCTGATCCTGGCGGAGTTTCCGCGTGGGCTGACCGTGCACCGCGACTACGACATCTCCATCCCCGATTTCCGCGGTGACCGCGAGCAGCTGATCCAGGCGGTGCTCAACATCGCCCACAACGCGGCCCAGGCCCTGGCCGAGCGCATCGCCGCCGGCGATGCGCTGCTGGTGCTGCGCACCCGGGTGGTCCGCCAGGTGACGATCGGCAAGCGCCGTTTTCGACTGGCACTGGAATTGCATATCGAAGACAACGGGCCCGGCGTGCCCGAGGACATCCGAGACCGCATCTTCTACCCCCTGGTGTCGGGGCGCGATGGCGGCTCGGGACTCGGGCTCACCCTGGCGCAGACCTTCGTGCAGCAACACCAGGGCACGATCGAATGCGACAGCACGCCGGGCCAGACCGTGTTCCGCATCGTCATCCCGCTGCCGTAGTCGCGCAGCTCGCAATCTCAGGAAACAGGCCGCCGCCGCATGAAACCCATCTGGATCGTAGACGACGACCAATCCATCCGATTCGTGCTGGAGAAGGCGCTGGCGCGCGAGCAGTTCGCCACCCGCAGCTTCAGCAACCCCCGCGACGTGCTGGCCGCGCTGGACGATGACGAGCCGCAGGTGCTGGTCTCCGACATCCGCATGCCCGGCGGCTCGGGCATCGATCTGCTGGGCAAGGTGAAGGCTCGGCTGCCGGGCCTGCCGGTCATCATCATGACCGCCTACTCCGACCTGGACTCGGCCGTCTCGGCCTTCCAGGGCGGCGCCTTCGAGTACCTGCCCAAGCCCTTCGACCTGACCCGCGCGGTGGAGCTGATCCGCCGGGCGGTGGAAGAAAGCCTGCGCGAGGAAGTGCGCGACCTCGGCCATGCCGAGATGCCCGAGATGCTGGGCCAGGCGCCGGCGATGCAGGATGTCTTCCGCGCCATCGGACGGCTGAGCCAGAGCAACGTCACCGTGCTGATCACCGGCGAGAGCGGCTCCGGCAAGGAGCTGGTGGCGCGCGCGCTGCACAAGCACAGCCCGCGGGGTGATGCCGGCAGCAACGGCCCGTTCATCGCGATCAACACCGCCGCCATCCCGAAGGACCTGCTGGAGAGCGAGCTGTTCGGCCATGAGCGTGGCGCCTTCACCGGCGCGCAGACCATGCGCCGCGGCCGCTTCGAACAAGCCGACGGCGGCACGCTGTTCCTCGATGAAATCGGCGACATGCCGTTCGACCTGCAGACCCGCCTGCTGCGGGTGCTGAGCGACGGCCAGTTCTACCGTGTCGGTGGCCACCAGCCGCTGAAGGCCAATGTGCGGGTGATCGCTGCCACCCACCAGAACCTGGAACAGCGGGTGCGCGAAGGTGCGTTCCGCGAGGATTTGTTCCACCGCCTCAACGTCATCCGCCTGCGCCTGCCGGCGCTGCGCGAGCGGCGCGAGGATGTGCCGTCGCTGACCCGCTTCTTCCTGGCCAAGAGCGCCAAGGAGCTGGGCGTGGAAGCCAAGCGCATCACCGAGCCGGCGGTCGAGCGGCTGATGGCCTTCGACTTCCCCGGCAACGTGCGCCAGCTGGAGAACATCTGCCACTGGCTGACGGTGATGGCGCCGGCCCAGGTCATCGAGCCCAAGGACCTGCCGCCCGAGCTGATGGCCGGTGACGTGGCACGCCAGCCAGCGCCTGCGCCGGTGCATGCCGCCGCGGCGCCCGAGGCGCTGGCGCTTGCCGCCGCGCCGCCAGCACTGGGCGCGCCCGCGGCCCATGCCAGTCTGCCGCCGGCCGGCATGGTGGTGGGCGGGCTGCCCAGCGGCTGGCTGCTCGACCTGCAGCGCGAGGCCCGCCGCCTGCTGGAATCAGGCGACCCGGAGGTCTGGGACACGCTGACCCGGCAGTTCGAGGGCCAGCTGATCCACACCGCGCTGGAGATCACCCGCGGCCGCCGCATCGAGGCTGCGCACAAGCTCGGCATCGGCCGCAACACCATCACCCGCAAGATCCAGGAACTGGGCCTGGACGATTGAGCGACAGCCGCCGCCCGGCGGCGGTTCAGCTGCGGTACCAGCCTGAGGTGTTGGCGGCGCCGTCCTGGGCGGGCAGGCTGCCCTGCACCAGGTCGTCGTAGGCCGAATCCGGCAGCTCGGTGACCTCGAGACCGCCGTGGCCGCTGTGCGTCGTGCTGCGGCCACCGATCTGGCTGTCCAGGCCGCCCATGAAGCTGTCGGGCGACTCCTGCTTCGGCGGGCGCTGGGCCGGGGGTGCGCTGCGCTGCTGGATGGCCTCGACCAGGCGCTGCTGCAGCACGCTGAACTGCACCCGCTCGCCCAGGTTGTCGGCCGGCAGGCGCGACAGCTGCTGCAGGCCGCGCTGCAGCACCCACACCGGCATGTCCAGCAGCGCGGCCGAGCCTTGGCGGGACAGCGCGCGCTCGATGTAGTACAGGTGGGGCAGCACCCGGCGCAACGCACGCTGGGCGCGCATGCGGTCGCGCAGTGCACGGTGGGCCAGGCGCAGGGCCTGGCCGCGGCCGGCTTCAGGCAGGGTGGTGGCTTCGGCCACCGCGGGATCGGCGCGCAGCTGCGGATCGGGCCGGCGCGGCTTGGGCGCCACGGGCCAGCGCGGCCATGCCGTCAGCGATGCCAGCCAGCCCGTGCTGGGCGCCGGCGCCTGCTCGGCCGCCTCGAACGTCCAGACGGACAGCTGGCTGTCCTGCGCGCGTTCCGTTGATCGTCCCATGGGATCCCCCGCCTGCTGTACCGATTCCACCGGGCGGTCGTCTCTGCTGGACGCTGGTGCCCGTCATGAGCGGCGTCGATGATGCCACACCGGCTCAGCCGGCCAAGGTGGCCAGCACGGGTGCGTGGTCGCTGGGCCGCTCGTTCTTGCGCGGCAGCTTGTCGACGGTGCAGGCCGACACCTGCGGCTGCAACGCCTGGCTGACCAGGATGTGGTCGATGCGCAGTCCCTGGTTCTTGCGGAAGGCCAGGTTGCGGTAGTCCCACCAGCTCCAGGTGCGCGGCGGTTGGTCGAACAGGCGGAAGGCGTCGACGAGGCCCAGGCCGCACAGCGCCTGGAAGTGGGCGCGCTCCTCTGGCGTGCAGTGGATCTGGCCGGCCCAGGCCACCGGATCGAACACGTCGCGGTCGTCCGGCGCGATGTTGAAGTCGCCCATCAGCACCAGCTGCGGGTGCGCAGCCAGCTCGGCGCGCAGCCAGTCCTGCAGCGCCTGCAGCCAGGCCATCTTGTAGGCGAACTTGTCGCTGCCCGGCGCCTGACCGTTGGGAAAGTAGGCGCCGACCACCCGCAGCCCGCCCACCGTGGCGGCGATCACCCGGGCCTGCGGATCGTCGAAGCCGGGGATGTTGTGCACCACGTCGGCCGCCGGCGTGCGGGACAGCAGCGCCACGCCGTTGTAGGTCTTCTGGCCGAACCACACGCTGTGCCAGCCGGCGGCCGTGATCTCGGCCTGCGGGAACTTGTCGTCGGTGAGCTTGGTTTCCTGCAGCACCAGCACATCGGGCTGCTGCTGGCCCAGCCAGTCGAGCAGCTGCGGCAGGCGCACGGCGAGGGAGTTGACATTCCAGGTGGCGAGTTTCAAGGTCGTCCTCGGTGGCTGTTCTTGTCGGGTGGGTGGGGTGCCGGATGGCCCGCCGCGGCATCCTACAGGCGGTCGGTGGCTGCCTGCGCTGGCGGGTCCATCCTGCAGTCGTAGGACACGCGGGGGCTTTCCCTGTGCTGCTGCCGCACGCCGCCGACCATCATCGGCCACGCCTGCGCGGCCCGCGCGGCCGTCCACAACGCCACAGGGAGTGCACATGTTGATCTTCACGAACCGGGTGATCCAGCCGGGCACCGACCCGTCGGCGCTGACGCGCCAGTTCCAGCCAGGATCAGATGCCATCGGCGTGGTGCAGGCGGTGCGCAGTGGTGCGGGCTTCCAGGTGGGTGGTGCCCAGGCGTCCCTCGACGATGCCGCAGCCATGCAACTGCTGGTGCCGCTGTTCCAGGCCAGCAGGCCGGTGGTGCTGTACCTGCACGGCAACAACAATCCGCCGGCCGCCTGCTTCGAGCGCTGCGCGCGGCTGGAGGAAATCTACGGCCTGGAGGTCGTCGGCTTCTCCTGGCCGTCCGAGGGCTACCTCTCGTCGGGGAACGCGCTGCCCAACCTGCCCGCACCGGCGACTGGCCACACCGACGATGGCGACGATGGCGACGGCCTGGCCGACATCACCGCCGGCAACCGCAAGGACGGCTGGGCCGAGCGCAAGATCCGCCGCTATCGGCAGGCCAAGACCAACGCCCAGGAGTCCAGCGATGCCCTGGCCCGGTTCCTCAGGCTGCTGGCGGCGGCACGCCTGTATGCCAACGGGCAGCGGCTGAGCATCGCCGCCCACAGCCTGGGCTGCCACTACCTGCAGTACACGATCGAGACCGAAGGCGCGGCCGAGTCGCTGGCCGCGGCGCACAACATCGCCTTGCTGGCTGCCTGCTGCCGTGCCGACGGCCATGGGTCCTGGGTGCGCAAGCTCACACCCAAGGGGCAGGTGTTCATCACCTACAACAAGGCCGATCTGGTGCTGTTCGGTGCCTACATCGCCGATGGCAGCCAGACCAAGCTGGGTGCCGAACCGGGCCAGCGTCTGGTCGATCCGCGGGTGCGCTATGTGAGCTTCAGCAATGCCCAAGTCGGCTGGGGCGGGCATGGCTACTTCGTCAGCAAGCCGGGGGACAAGCTGCCCAAGGCGGCGAAGAAGGTGTTCCAGCGCATGTTCGGCAGCGAGCGCGACATCCAGGAAGACAAGGGCGAATACCCGCGCAAGGTATACCCGGTCGGCTGCGATGTCGATGGCAGCACCTGCTACATGGCGATGCCGCCGGCGTAGCGGGGGGCGGTGGCGGCGGTGCTGACCCGCGGGTGACGCCGGACGCGGCCCGGGCTGCGGCACCATGGGCGCCGCGACACCGCACAACGACGGAGACCCACCATGTCCACCTGGCGCGCCCTGGCTGCCACCCCGTTCACCACCGAGAAGCGCCCGGCCACCGGCAGCCGCGGCATGGTGGTCACCAACCACCCGCTGGCCTCGGCCGCCGGCGCCGAGATGCTGGCTGCCGGCGGCAACGCGGTGGATGCGGCGGTGGCCGCGCTGTTCACGCTGACGGTGGTCGAGCCGATGATGGTCGGCATCCTGGGCGGCGGCTTTGCCAACCTGCGGCTGGCCGACGGCACGCAGACCATCCTGGAAGGCCAGGGCCGCTGCCCGCAGGGCGTGGGGCCCACCACCTTCACGCCCGACCCCGCCGCCGGCCCCGGCGTGCTGGACGCGGTGGGCCGCCGCAACAGCGTGGGCCGCGCTGCGGTGGCCGTGCCCGGCAACCTGATGGCGTGGTGCCAGCTGCTGCAGCGCCACGGCAGCCTGCCGCTGGCCGATGTGGTGGAGCCCGCCATCCGCCATGCCGAGCGTGGCTACGCCGCCACCGCCTACTTGGCCGACTGCGTGGCCGACTGCGCCGCCGATCTGGCGCTGGACCCGGAGATCGCCCGCGTCTTCCTGCCCGGCGGCCAGCGGCTGCAGGCCGGCCAGCGGGTGGTCAATGGCGCCTATGCCGACACCCTGCGCGCCATCGTGCGCGAAGGCCCCGGCCTGCTGTACGGCGGCGCGCTGGGCCAGGCGCTGGCCGACGACATGCAGCGCCACGGTGCCTACCTGTCGCTGGACGACCTGCGCGGCTACCGCACCAACGACATGGCGGTGCTGCGCAGCAGCTACCGCGGCTTCGAGATCACCGGCCCGCCGCCCCCTTGCGCCGGGCCGCTGCACATCGCCCAGATGCTGAACATCCTGGAAGGCGTCGACACGGCGGGCACCGGCTTCGGCACGGTGGATGGCGTGCACCGCCTGGCCGAGGTGCTGCGCATCGCCTTCGCCGACCGCGCCGCCTGCACCGCCGACCCTGACTTCGTGCCGGTGCCGGTGGACGCGCTGCTCGACCGCGCCTATGCGGCCCGCCGCCGCGCGGCCATCGACCCCGCGCGCAGCCAGGCCTGGACGGCTGGCGTCGAGGCCGGGCCGCTGCGCGCCGCCGGCGGCATTGAAAGCGCCAACACCACCCACCTGACGGTGGCCGACCGCGACGGCCGCATCGTCTGCGCCACCCAGACCATCAACTCGCTGTTCGGTGCCCGCTACATGGTGCCGGGCTTCGGCGCGATCCCGAACAATTACCTCTACGTGTTCAACCCGCGCCCCGGGCTGGCCAACTCGCTGGCGCCGGGCAAGCGGGTCACCTCGTCGATGGCGCCGCTGATCGTGCTGAAGGACGGCCAGCCACGCTTTGCGCTGGGCCTGCCGGGGGGCCTGCGCATCTTCCCGTCGGCGCTGCAGGCGGTGCTGAACCTGATCGACCACGGCATGTCGCTGCAGGAGGCGGTGGAGGCGCCGCGGGTGTGGACGCAGGGCTTCGGCCTGGAACTGGAGCCGCACTTCCCGGATGGCGTGGCCGACGGCCTGGCGGCGCGCGGCCACGCCATCGAGCGGGTGCCCAACGTCGGCGGCGGCATGGGCGGCATCCAGTTCCATGCCAATGGCGACATGGAAGGCGCGGCCTGCTGGCGGGCCGATGGCACGCCGATCGGTGTGGGCGGCGGCTTCGCCCGCGCCGGCGTGCGCTTCCTGCCGGAGGCTCGGCGCCCCTAGGGCCAGCAGGGCCCCGGCGGCATGCGCTGGGGTTGACCCTGGCCTGTCGACTCATCAACTCGTCATACCATCACGCCACCATACAACGGCTTTGGAAGGCGAGACGATGACGAGCAAGATTGCGCTGTTCGGCGCGGGCGGCAAGATGGGCGTGCGCCTGTCGAAGAACCTGCAGGGGTCGGCCTACCAGGTGCGGCACGTGGAGCCGGGCGAGGTCGGCCGGCGCCGCCTGCAGGACGAGCTGGGCATCACCTGCGTGCCGGTCGCCGCCGCGCTGGATGGCGTCGACGTGGTCATCCTGGCCGTCCCCGACACCCTGATCGGCAAGCTGGCGGCCGAGATCGCGCCGCAGCTGCCCGCCGGCACGATGGTGATCACGCTGGATGCTGCCGCGCCGTTTGCCGGACACCTGCCGCAGCGGCCCGACCTGGTGTACTTCGTCGCCCATCCCTGCCATCCCACCATCTTCAGCCCCGAGGTGCACACCCCCGGCGCCACCGACTACTTCGGCGGGGCCACCGCGCCGCAGTCCATCGTCAGCGCGCTGATGCAGGGCCCGGACGAGGCCTTTGCCCTGGGCGAGGCCATCGCCAAGACCATCTACCAGCCGGTGCTGCGCTCCTACCGGGTGACGGTGGAGCAGATGGCGCTGCTGGAGCCCGGCCTGTCGGAGACGGTCTGCGCCACCCTGCTGGACGTGATGCGCGAGGCCATGGACGAGGTGGTGGCCCGCGGCGTGCCGGCCGACTGCGCGCGCGACTTCCTGCTGGGCCACATGACCATCCTGGCCGCGGTGATCTTCAAGCAGATCCCCGGCCAGTTCTCCGATGCCTGCAACAAGGCCATCGTCAACGGCAAGCCGCGGCTGATGCGCGACGACTGGAAGCAGGTGTTCCAGCGCGACGAGATCGCCGAGAGCATCCGCCGCATCACCTGAACAGCCGCCATCGGCCGCAACCGCAGCCGCCTTTCCCCGCATTCCAACGACGCGCCGCCGACCGCCGCAGCGCGCGCCCCACCACCCCCTGGAGACAAGCCATGCCCCAAACCACCGTCGCCCGTCTGTCCACCCTGGCCCTGCTGGCCGCGACCACGCTGGCACCGGTCGCCGCGCAGACCGTGCTCAAGATCGGCTACACGCCCGTGCGGGATTCGCACTACGGCGTGGGCGCCAACGTGTTCTGCGACGAGATCGCCAAGGGCACGGCCAACCGCTACAGCTGCCAGCACTTCCCCAACTCGGCCCTGGGCGGCGAGCGCGAACAGATCGAGGCGGTGCAACTCGGCACCCAGGACCTGACCAACGTCTCCACCGGCGCCCTGGGCAACTTCGTGCCCGAGGTCAAGGTCGTCGACATCCCGTTCCTGTTCCGCGACTACGACCATGCGCGCAAGGTGCTCGATGGCGCCATCGGCCAGGACCTGCTGAAGAAGATGCAGGCCAAGGGCCTGATCGGCCTGGCCTGGGGTGAGAACGGGTTCCGCCACATGACCAACAACAAGCGGGCCATCAACCAGGCGGGCGACGCCGCGGGCCTGAAGATGCGCACCATGGAGAACAAGGTGCACATGGCCGGCTACAAGACCTTCGGCATCCTGCCCACGCCGATGGCCTTCCCCGAGCTGTTCACCGCGCTGCAGCAGGGCACGGTCGACGGCCAGGAGAACCCGATCCCGGTGATCCTGTCGGCGAAGTTCTCGCAGGTGCAGAAGCACCTGTCGCTGACCGGCCATGTCTATTCGCCCGCGGTCATCCTGATCACGCCGAAGGTCTGGACCCAGCTGTCGGACGCCGACAAGAAGGTGTTCACCAGCGCCGCGGTGGCGGCCGCGGCGGCCCAGCGCAAGCGGGTCAACGACGACGAGGCCAACGGCATCGCGCAGCTGAAGAAGGACGGCATGCAGGTGGTGGAGAAGCCGGACGGCGAGAGCTTCCGCAAGGCCGTGGCACCGGCCTATGCCGAGTTCGCCAAGGAATTCGGCGCCGACCGGATCGCCGCCATCCAGGCCGTGAAGTGACGGCGACCTCGCTGCCAGCCACCGCATGACGCCGTCCACCTTGCCCGATCTGCCGCCCCTGTCGGCGGCCGACGGCCGTGTCCATGCCCGCTACTGGCTGGAAACCGGCGACGACCCGCAGCGGGCCGCCGAGGTGATCGCCGGCGAGCAATCCAGCGGCACCTTCACCGCCGTGCCCGGCGAAACCCCGGCGCTGAAGGCCCGCTCGGGCGCGGTGGTCGAGCAGCTGCAGCTGCTGGATGTGGTCAGCCAGCCCAGCCTGCCCGGCATCCTGGTGGCGCCGCGCTACCAGCGCTGCCTGCTGGAGCTGTCGTGGCCGCTGGCAAACTTCGGTCCGTCGCTGCCCAACCTGATGGCCACGGTGGCCGGCAACCTGTTCGAGCTGCGCCAGGTCTCGGGCCTGCGCCTGCTCGACCTGGCCGTGCCCACCGCGTTTGCCGCTGCCTGCCCTGGCCCGGCCTTCGGCATCGCCGGCACGCGCCGCCTGGCTGGCGTGGCCACCGGGCCGCTGATCGGCACCATCATCAAGCCCAGCGTCGGCCTGTCGCCGCAGGAGACGGCCGACACCGTGCGCCAGCTGCTGGCCGGCGGCATCGATTTCATCAAGGACGACGAACTGCAGGCCGACGGCCCGCATTGCCCGTTCGACCAGCGCGCCGCCGCCGTGATGCAGGCGGTGCATGCTGCCGCGCAGGCTCAGGGCAAGCAGGCCATGGTGGCCTTCAACATCACCGGCGAGGTGGACGAGATGCGCCGCCGCCACGACCAGGTGCTGGCCCTGGGCGGCACCTGCGTGATGGTCAGCCTCAACAGCGTGGGCCTGGCCGGCCTGCTGGCACTGCGCCGCCACAGCCAGCTGCCGATCCATGCCCACCGTTGCGGCTGGGGTTACCTGAGCCGCCACCCGGCGCTGGGCTGGGACTACGCGCCCTGGCAGGCGCTGTGGCGTCTGGCGGGCGCCGACCACCTGCATGTCAACGGCCTGGCCAACAAGTTCAGCGAGGCCGACGACAGCGTCATCGCCGCCGCCCGCGCGGTGCTGCGGCCGCTGGATGCGGCCCATCCGATGGTGGCCATGCCGGTGTTCAGCTCGGGCCAGACCGGCCTGCAGGCCGCGCCCACCCATGCGGCGCTGGGCTGCACCGACCTGATCCATGCCGCCGGCGGCGGCATCCTGGGCCACCCCGGTGGCATCGCTGCCGGCGTGTCGGCCATGCGCGAGGCCTGGGTGGCGGCCGAGGCCGGCGTGCCGCTGGCCGACCATGCCCGCCAGCACCCGGCCCTGGCCCAGGCGCTGCAGACATGGTGAGCCCGGCGCAGCCGCCAGCCAGCCCGCTGCTGCTGGCCTACTACGGCGACGACTTCACCGGCTCCACCGACGCGCTGGAGGCCCTGACCAGCGCCGGCGTGCCCACCGTGCTGTTCCTGCAGACGCCCACGCCGGCGCTGCTGCAGCGCTTTCCCGGTGTGCGGGCAGTGGGCATGGCCGGCCAGGCCCGTGGCCGGTCGCCGGCCTGGATGCGCGCGCACCTGGCGCCGGCGCTGCAGGCCCTGGCCGCGCTGGGCGCGCCGATCCTGCACTACAAGGTCTGCTCCACCTTCGATTCCTCGCCGCAGATCGGCTCGATCGGCTGCGCCATCGAGCTGGGCCTGCCGCTGGTGGCCGGCCGCTGGTCGCCGATGGTGGTGGGTGCGCCGCGGCTGGGCCGCTACCAGGCCTTCGGCCACCTGTTCGCCGTGGCCCAGGGCGTGGGCCACCGGCTCGACCGCCATCCGACCATGGCGCGGCATCCGGTCACGCCGATGCACGAATCCGACCTGCAGCGCCACCTGGGCGAACAGACCACGCTGCGCCGCGCACTCATCGATTTCACTCAGCTCAAGGCCGGCGCCGGCGCAGCCCGGCTGGAGGCCATCTGCGCAGGCAGCCCCAACGACGCCGATGACCGGCCGGTGGTGCTGATCGATGTGCTCGACGACGAGACTCTGCGCGCCGCCGGCGCGCTGGTGTGGTCGCAGCGGGGTGCCGGGCTGTTCACCGCCTCGTCCTCGGGCCTGCAGGACGCGCTGGCGGCGCACTGGCAGGCCACCGGCGTGGTCGCCGGCCCGGCCAGCCTGCCGCCGGCGGCCGCGGTGCCGGCCATCGCCGCCGTCAGCGGCAGCTGCTCGCCAGGCACCGCGGCGCAGATCGCCTGGGCGGCGGACCATGGCTTCGCCACGCTGCGGCTGGACCTGCCGGCCCTGCTGCAGGGCGGCGCGGCCGAGACCGACCGGCTGGTGGATGCGGCCGTGGCGGCGCTGGCAGCCGGCCGCAGCCCGCTGGTCTACACCGCGGCCGGACCGGACGATCCGGCCGTGCAGGGCTTCGATGCGGTGGCCGCGGCCGCCGGGCTGGACCGCCAGCAGGCCGCCGAGCGCACCGGCCAGGCCCTGGCCACCGTGCTGTGCGCGCTGCTCGACCGTGTGCCCGCGCTGCGGCGGGTGGCGGTGGCCGGCGGCGACAGCTCGGGCGCGGTGGCTGCCGCGCTGGACGTGCTGGCCCTGACCCAGCAGGCCAGCCTGGTGCCCGGCGCACCGCTGTGCCGGGCCTGGTCGGCACGGCCCGGGCGTGACGGCCTGGAGATCGTGCTCAAGGGCGGCCAGATGGGCGGCGACGACTTCTTCGGCCGGGTGCGCGACGGCGTTGGCGGCGGCGCTCTGGCATGCTGATGCCTTTGCAGCCGCCCTGCGCATGAACACCGACCAGCCCATCCAGAAACGCAAGCTCTACCAGGAGGTGCAGGACCGCCTGATGCAGCGCATCCAGACCGGCGAGATCGCGCCCGGCGAGCAGCTGCCGCCCGAGCGCGAGCTGATGGAGGTCTACGGCGTCGGCCGCCCGGCGGTGCGCGAAGCGCTGCAGGCGCTGGAGCGTTCGGGCATCGTCGAGATCTCCCACGGCGAGCGGGCGCGGGTGGTGGTGCCCAGCGCCCACAGCCTGATCCAGCAGATCGCCGGTGGTGCGCGCCACCTGCTGCAGATGCAGCCCGAGACGCTGGAGCACCTGCGGCAGGCGCGCATCTTCCTGGAGGAGGGCACGGCCCGCATGGCGGCACAGCGCGCCACCGCAACCGACGTGGCCGCGCTGCGCGCCAACATCCAGGCCCACCGCGACTCCTTGCCGCGGCTGGACGAGTTCCTGGCGCACGACATGGCCTTCCACCGCGCGCTGGCCCGCATCAGCGGCAACCCGATCTTCCCGGCCATCGTCGAAGCCATCTTCCAGTGGGCCAGCGCCGACTACCGGCCGCTGGTGCGGGCGCCGGGCGCCGAACTGCTGACGCTGGAGGAGCACAGCCGGGTGGTCGATGCCATCGCCGCCGGTGACGCCGACGCGGCGGCGGCGGCAATGCGGGCCCACCTGGCGCGGTCGAATGCGCTGTACCGGCGCATCGAGGAGGCGCAAGATCGCCCGTCCTGACCTGGCCTCAGCCCAGCTGGCGGCAGATGGCCGCGGTCATGTCGGTGCAGCTGGCGGTGCCGCCCAGGTCGCGCGGCACCGTCTCGCCGGCGGCCAGCACCGCTTCCACCGCGCGTTCCACCCGGCTGGCGGCCGTCAGCAGGTCGGCATCGGCATGGCGCTCGCCCAGCCAGCGCAGCATCAGCGCACCCGACAGGATGGTGGCCACCGGGCTGGCCAGGTTCTGGCCGGCGATGTCGGGCGCCGAACCATGGGCGCCCTGGAACAGGCCGTGGTGTTCGCCCAGTTCGGCCGACGCGGCGATGCCCAGGCCACCCACCGTTCCGGCGCCCAGGTCGGACAGGATGTCGCCGAACATGTTCTCGGCCACGATGACATCGTAGAAGTCGGGCTTCTTCAGCATGTGCACGGTGATGGCGTCGGCATAGGCATGGTCTCGCTGCACATCGGGGTAGGCCGCGCCGACCTCGTCGAACACCGCGCGGAAGAAGGCATAGCTGCGCAGGATGTTGGCCTTGTCGCAACAGGTGACGCGGCGCTGGCTGTCGCGCGGCGCACCGCTGCGCTGGCGCGCCAGCGCGAAGGCGAAGCGCGCCACCCGTTCCACGCCCTTGCGGGTGACCACCAGGGTGTCGGTGGCCAGCTCGCCGCGCAGGTTGATGCCCGCGCCGCGGCTGGCATACAGGCCCTCGGTGTTCTCGCGCACGATCACGTAGTCAATCTGGCCCGGCTGCCAGCCGCGCAGCGGCGACTGCACGCCCCGGTACAGCTTGATC
Organism: Pseudaquabacterium pictum; assembly: GCF_005403045.1. Taxonomy (GTDB): domain Bacteria; phylum Pseudomonadota; class Gammaproteobacteria; order Burkholderiales; family Burkholderiaceae_C; genus Pseudaquabacterium; species Pseudaquabacterium pictum. The sequence continues at coordinate 588,004 of NZ_BJCL01000001.1, read as the reverse complement.
GGCCGCACGTTGGCGAACAGGTCGAGCCGGAAGCGCAGCTGCAGGTGCAGATCGTTGCCGACCTCGGTGCCGTCCGGGTAGGTGATGCCCGGCAGCCCGGCTGCGCCATGCAGGATGGCATGCGCGCCGCGGCAGGCGGCTTCGGTGTCGGCGGGCAGCACCGCGCCGCTGCGCGCGTAGTGCGCGGCACCGCCGTCATGGGCGGTGAAGCGCAGCCGGCTGCCGCAGGCCTCGTGCAGCACTGCCACCGTGGCCTGGCAGACCTCCGGGCCGATGCCGTCGCCGTCGATGGTGGTGATGTCGTAGTGCTGCATGGCGTGTCTGGCGCTTTCGTGGTGCAAGGTTCACCAGCCTAACACCGTATCCGGGCGGCCTGCGGCGCGGCCCGACCCCTTCCACCTTTCAGGAGCAACTCAGCATGAACCTCGGCATGAACATCGGCATGGTGGGCATCGGCCTCATGGGCCACGGCATCGCCACCAACCTGGTGAAGCGCGGCCATGCACTGGCGGTGCTGGAGCACCCCGGCAACCAGCCGCTGGACGGCCTGAAGGCCGCCGGTGCCCAGGCCTTCACCAGCGCCGCGGCGCTGGCGGCGCGCTCGGAGGTGGTGATCCTGGTGCTGACCGGGTCGCCGCAGGTGGAGACGGTGCTCACCGGCCCGGATGGCGTCCTGCAGGGCCTGCGCCCGGGCAGCGTGGTGATCGACTGCTCCACCGCCATTCCGGCATCCACGCTGCGCATGGCCGCCGCGGTGCAGGCCGCCGGCAGCCGCTTCCTGGATGCGCCGATGACCCGCACGCCCAAGGAGGCCGCCGAAGGCCGCTTGAACCTGCTGGTGGGCGGCGATGCCGACCTGCTGGAACGCTGCCGGCCGGTGCTGCAGTGCTTTGCCGAGAACATCAGCCATGCCGGCCCGGTGGGCGCCGGGCACAGCATGAAGCTGCTGCACAACTATGTGTCGCTGGGCATGGTCACGCTGCTGGCCGAGGCCGCCGCCTGCGCCCAGCGCAACGGCGTGGCACTGGACGTGTTTGCCGATGTGCTGGCCAAGGGCGGCGGCGGCGGCACGGCGCTGGAGCGGCTCAAGCCCATGCTGCTGGCCGGCGATCCGTCGGGCCTGCGCTTTTCCATCGCCAATGCCGCCAAGGACCTGGGCTACTACAACGCCATGGCGGGTGATGCCCAGGCCCAGCGCGCCGTGGCCGCCGCGGTGCTGGGCACGCTGGACGGTGCGTTGGCCCAGGCCGCGCCGGGCGCGCTGATGCCCGAACTGGTGACACTGCTGGCGCGCTGAGTCCGCTCAGCCCGCCGGCATGGTTTGCGGCCCGCGCACCAGCCGGCCGGGCAGGGCGCCTGTGGCCTCGCCATCGCGGTAGGTGACGGCACCCGCCACCACCGTGGCGACATAGCCATCGGCGCGCTGCAGCAGGCGCTGTCCGCCGGCCGGCAGGTCGTCGGCCATCACCGGCGCGCGCACCCGCAGCCGGTCCATGTCGATCACGTTCAGGTCGGCGCGGTAGCCCGGGGCCACCAGGCCGCGGTCCAGCAGGCCCACGGTGCGGGCGGTGTCAGCAGTCTGACGCTTGACCAGCCAGCCCAGGTCGAAGCGGCCCCGGGTGCGGTCACGCCCCCAATGGCTCAACAGGTAGGTGGGAAAACTGCCATCGCTGATCACGCTGACATGCGCCCCACCATCGCCCAGGCCGGGCACGGTGTGCGGATGGGCCAGCATGTCGTGGCAGGCATCCAGGTGGCCGTGGGCATAGTTGGCGAAGGGCGCGAACAGGAAGGCCCGGCCGTTGTCGGCCAGCAGCAGGTCGTAGGCGGTTTCGGCCGGTGTCTGGCCACGTTGCTGGGCGAGGGCGGTGACGGCCATCTCCGGCGGCGGCTCGTAGTCGGGCGGGTCGCCGAAGGCATAGACGCGGCTGAAGTCGGCAAAGCGCGGCAGCAGCGGGTCGGCCGGCCGGCCATCCAGCTGCTGCAGCTCGGCCAGGATGCGTGCACGGGTGGCTGGCTGGCGCAGCAGGGCCACACGCTGGTCCAGGCTCAGGTGGGCGATGGCCTGCATGCCCGGGCAGCTGGAGAACGGGTTGCGGCTGCCCTGCAGGCCCAGCAGCACGCCGATGGGCCGCGGCGCCACCTGGGCGGCCATCGCCAGGCCCTGGGCGTTGGCATCGGTCGTCAGCGCCAGCAGCTGGCGCCAGCCCTCGGGTGCACTGTGGCGCTGGCCCAGCGAGAACGACAGCGGCCGGCCCGAATCGCGCACCAGCCGGGTCAGCATCGCGAACTCTTCCTCCAGCGACGGCATGTTGAAGTCGGAGATGAACTGCAGCACGCCGCGGCCGGCATCCTTCAGGCCGGCGGCGATGGCCTGCAGCTCGGCCTCCGTCGCGCGCAGGCTGGGCGTGGGCTCGCCCTTGACCGAGCGGTGGTTGACCGAGCGCGAGGTCGAGAAGCCGATCGCCCCGGCCTGGATGGCGGCGGTGGCCAGGCGGCGCATCGCCGCGCAGTCGTCGGCGGTGGCGGCTTCCAGCCGGGCGCCACGCTCGCCCATCACGTAGACGCGCAGCGCGCCATGCGGCAGCTGGGCGGCGATGTCGATGTCGCGCGGCTGGCCGGCCAGCGCATCCAGATAGTCGCCGAAGCTCTCCCACTGCCAGCTCAGGCCCTCGTGCAGCGCGGTGCCGGGGATGTCTTCCACGCCCTCCATCAGCTCCACCAGGCGCTGGCGGTGGTGGGCATGCACGGGCGCGAAGCCGACGCCGCAGTTGCCCATCACGGCGGTCGTCACGCCGTGCCAGCTGCTGGGCTGCATGCGGGCATCCCAGCTGGCCTGGCCGTCGTAGTGGGTGTGGATGTCGACGAAGCCGGGCGTCACCAGCTTGCCGCGGGCGTCGATCTCCTCGCGGCCGGTGCCGGGCACGCGGCCGACCGCGGTGATGCGGCCCTGGTCCACCGCCACATCGGCATGGCGCAGTGGGCCGCCGTGGCCGTCGGCCAGTTCACCGCCGCGGATGACGAGGTCATGGCGCATGGTCCGGATCCTTTCGCTGCCAGGGTGCGGCGCAGTCTGCGCCCGGGGTGCGGCGGCCTGAAGTCGCCTGCGTGACCCCGCAGTGCAGCAATCTCAGCGGCGGGATCAGCGCGTCAGCGGCAGGGCCACGCCCATGGCCACGAACATGCCGCCGCAGGCCCGGTTGAAGCGCTTGCCCAGCCGCTGCAGCCAGCCACGCACCCGGTGGGCCATCAGCGCCAGCGCCCATTCCACGCCGATCTCCACCACCACGAAGACCGTGGCCATGATGAGGAACTGGGTCAGCAGGTCGCGCGCGGGGTCGATGAACTGCGGCAGGAAGGCGCCGTAGAACAGCAGTGCCTTGGGGTTGGAGACCGCTGTGAGCAGCCCCTGGCGGAACAGGGCGCTGCCAGCGGCCTGCGGCGCGCCCGCATCGGCCACCAGCGTGATCGCCGGCGCCCGCCACAGCTGCACGCCCAGCCACACCAGGTAGGCGCCGCCCAGCCACTTCAGCAGCGTCAGCGCGCTGGCCGAGGCCTGCAGCAGCGCGCCGATGCCCAGCATCGACAGGCCGATCAGCAGCGTGAAGCCGGCGGCGCCGCCGGCCACGGTGAACAGCGTGCGGCGGTGGCCATGCAGCGCGCCGTGGGTCAGCACCAGCAGGCTGTTGGGGCCGGGTGTCAGCGACAGGCCGATGGCCGCGGCCAAGTAGAGCAGCCAAGTGTGCAGTGCCATCCAGCCAGTCTATGCGCGCCGCCTTGTCGCAGCCGGGACAAACCGCCATGGGGCCGCAATGCCACGATGCCGGTTGCTCCAGCCACCGAGACCCTGCCCATGGCCTTGCCCGATGGCCTGATCGTGATTGCCAAGCGTGAATGCCCCACCTGCACCCTGGTGGAGCCACTGCTGGCCCGCCTGGCCGCCGGTGGCGCGCCCCTGACCGTGCTGGTGCAGGACGACCCGGCCTACGCCGCCGGCGTGCCCGGCGCGGTGTTCGACAGCACGCTGGAGCAGAGCTTCCGCCTGGGCATCGAGTTCGTGCCCACGCTGATCCGCATGGCGGGCGGCCGCGAGGTGGCCCGCACCCATGGCTGGCACCGCGGCGATTGGCAGGAGATCAGCGGCCAGCCCGACCTGGGCGCCGACCTGCCGCCGTTGCGCCCCGGCTGCGCCAGCAAGACCCTGGACCCGGGCATCGCCGAGGCGCTGCAGCTGCGCTATGGCAGCACCGGCCTGACGGCACGCAACGTCACCCTGGGCGATGCCGAGGATCCGGTGGAGGCCTGTCACGACCGTGGCTGGACCGACGGCCTGCCGGTGGTGCCGCCCACGCCCGAGCGGGTGCTGCGCATGCTGGCCGGCACCCCGCGCGCGCCGGGCGAGGTGCTGGGCCTGGTGCCGCCCGACCTGGCGCCCTGCACGGTGGAAAAGGTCGCCATCAACGCGGTGATGGCCGGCTGCAAGCCCGAGTACATGCCGCTGGTGCTGGCCGCGGTGGAGGCGGCGCTGATCGACGAGTTCGGCATGCACGGCATCCTGTGCACCACCATGTTCTGCGGTCCGCTGGTGGTGGTGAACGGGCCGATGGGCCGGGCGGTGGGCGTCAATTCCGGCGTCAACGCGCTGGGCCAGGGCCACCGGGCCAACGCCAGCATCGGCCGGGCGCTGCAGCTGGTCATCCGCAACGTGGGCGGCGGCCGGCCCGGCGAGGTGGACCGCGCGACGCTGGGCACGCCGGGCAAGTACAGCTTCTGCTTCGCCGAGGCCGAGATCCCCGAGTGGGAGCCATTGCATGTGCAGCGCGGCTTTGCGCGCGAGGCGTCCACCGTCACGCTGTTTGCGGGCGAGGGTGTGCAGGGCGTGGTCGACCAGAAGAGCCGCACGCCCGAATCGCTGGCCAAGAGTTTTGCCGCCTGCCTGCGGGTGGTCGACCACCCGAAGCTGGCGATGGCCGGCGACGCGATCCTGGTCGTCTCGCCCGACCACTGCCGGGTGTTCCTGGAGGCCGGCTGGTCCAAGGCCCGGCTGCTCGATGAACTGACCCGCCTGCTCACCGTGCCGGGTGAGCAGCTGGTGGCCGGTGCCGACGGCATTGCCGAGGGCATCCCGGCCGCGTTGGCCGGCAAGCCCATCCCCAAGTTCCGCCCCGGCGGCCTGCTGATCGTGCGGGCCGGCGGTGGCGCCGGCCTGTTCTCGGCCATCATCGCCGGCTGGGCCGCCTCAGGCCCGGTCGGTTCCATTCCTGTCACGAAGGAGATCACGGCATGACTGCCTCTCTGGTGTTGCTGGACCCCACCTCGGAGCGATCACCCGTCGCCCGGGCGCTGGCGGTGCGGCCGCCGTCCCTGCACGGCCTGGCCGTCGCGGTGCTCGACATTTCCAAGGCCCGCGGCAATGTGTTCCTCGACCGCGTGGCCGAGTTGCTGGCGGCGCAGGGCGTCACCGTCAACCGCTACCGCAAGCCCACCTTCACCCGGCCGGCACCGACCGCACTGCGCCAGCAGATCGCGGCCGAGAACCAGCTCGTCATCGAAGGCCTGGCCGACTGAGGATCGTGCACGTCGTGCTGTATGCATGACATCGCAGATCTGGAGTCGCGCGGGCTGCCCGGTGTGGGAGTGGCGTCGAGTGAATTCGTGCAGGCGGCAGCGGCGCAGGCGCAATCGCTGGGCTTCGACCCGGCGATGGTGTTCGTCGCCCATCCGATCCAGGACCGCAGCGACGACGAAATGCGCGCCCTGGCCGATGCCGCCTTGCCCGGCATCGTGGCGCGCCTGGTGGCCGCGCAGGCCACTGGATAGCCGCAGCCCGGCCGGCGTGGCGTGATCATCGCCACCGCCGGCCATGTGGACCATGGCAAGACCACGTTGGTGAAGGCGCTCACCGGCGTTGACACCGACCGGCTGCCAGAAGAACAGGCCCGTGGCATGACCATCGACCTGGGCTTTGCCCAGGCCGACCTGGCGCCCGGCCTGCGGGTGGGCTTCATCGACGTGCCGGGCCATGAGCGCCTGGTGCGCAACATGCTGGCCGGCGTGGCTGCCATCGACCTGGCGCTACTGGTGGTGGCCGCCGACGACGGCCCGATGCCGCAGACCCGCGAGCACCTGGACATCCTGGCCCTGCTGGGCGTGCCGCAGCTGGTGGTGGCGCTGACCAAGGCCGACCGGGTGGATGCGGCGCGGCTGGCCGCCGCCCGGGCCGAGGTGGCGGCGCTGCTGCAGGCCGGACCGCATGCCGGCGCGCCGGTGCTGGACGTGGTGGCGCCCACTGGCCAGGGCGTGGCCGCGCTGCGCGAACACCTGGCGGGCGCCGCCCGGGCGGTGGCCACGCGGCCGGCGGACGGCCACTTCCGCCTGACCATCGACCGCAGCTTTGCGGTGGATGGCGCTGGGCGGGTGGTCACCGGCGCGGTGCTGGCCGGCCAGGTGCAGGTGGGCGATGCGGTGCAGTTGCTGCCGCAGGGCACGGCGCTGCGGGTGCGCGGGCTGCAGGTGCTGGGCAAGGCGGTGCAGTCGGCGCGGGCCGGCCAGCGCTGTGCCGTCAACCTGGCCGGCGCCGACCTGAAGCGGGCGGCGCCGGCGCGGGGCGACTGGCTGGCCGCCAGCAACGCACCGCCGCCCAGCAGCCAGCTGGATGTGCAGTTGCAGTGGTTGCCGGCTGCCGGCCCCCCGCCGGTGCCGCGGGCGCAGCTGCTGCTGCACATCGGCGCGGCGGCGGTGCCGGCGCGTTGGTCACCGCTGGGCGATGTGGCACCCCAGGCCGGCGGCAGCGGCTGGGCGCGGTTGACGCTGGCGCAGCCGGTCAGCGCGGCCTGGGGCGACCGCTTCATCCTGCGTGAGGCTGCTGCGCACCGGAGCCTGGCCGGCGGCTGGGTGGTCGACGCCTTCGGGCCGTCGCGCGGACGCAGCCAGCCGCAGCGGCTGGCGCAGCTGGCAGCGCTGGCGCTGGCCGATCCGGCCGCGGCGCTGTCGGCATTGGCCGGGCAGTCGCCCGACGGCGTCGACCTGGACCACTTCCGCCAGGCCCGCAGCCTGCCGGCGGCGCAGGCCGATGCGCTGCATCGCCTGCTGAGCCTGCACTGCGTCCCAAGGCCGCGGGGCCTGCTGGGACTGACTGCCGCGCAGTGGCAGCATTGGCAGCAGCGGCTGCTGCAGGCGGTGGATGCCTGGCATGCGGCCCGGCCCGACAGCCTGGGACCGGATGAGCAGGCGCTGCGGCAGGCGCTGGACACCGATGCGGCGCTGCTGCGTGCCAGCGTGGGTGCCACGCTGGCCAGCGGCGCGCTGGTGCGCGATGGCCTCTGTATCCGGCGCCCCGACCACCAGCCGGTGCTGCCCACCGACGAGGCCGACCTGCTGCAGCGGGTGGCCGCCCAGTTGCAGCCCGCCGGCCTGCGGCCGCCGATCGTCGGTGACCTGGCGCAGCAGCTGGACCTGACCTTGCCTGTTCTGCTGGACGGCCTGGCGCGGCTGACCGCGCGTGGCCTGCTGGTGCGGGTGGCACCCAACCGCTGGTACCTGCCGCAGACGGTGCAGCAGCTTGCCGCCGTGGCCCGTGAGCTGGCCGCCGCCAGCCCCGACGGCGCCTACGACGCCGCGGCCTACCGGGACCGCAGCGGCATCGGGCGCAACCTGACGGTGCAGGTGATCGAGTTCCTGGACCGCGCCGGCATCACCCGCTTCGACGGCAGCCGCCACCACCTGCGCGGTTGAGGCGCCATGGCCGGCGATCAGCCGTGCACGCCGGTGTACTCGCTCATGATCGCCAGGTCGCCCAGGTGCGCCCGCGGGATCTCCTCGCCCAGTTGGCCGCGCTTGATCACCAGCACCCGTTGCGACACCGCGGCGATGAACTCCAGGTTCTGCTCCACCAGCACGATGGTCAGCTGCATGCGGTCGCGCAGCGCGGCCAGGGTCTCGGCGATCTCTTCGATGATCGACGGCTGGATGCCTTCGGTGGGCTCGTCCAGCAGCAGCAGGCTGGGCTGGCCGGCCAGGGCGCGGGCCAGGGCCAGCAGCTGCTGCTCGCCGCCCGACAGCGAGCCGCCGGCACGGTCGAGCAGGGGCTTCAGCCGCGGGAAGTCGGCCAGCAGCCGGTCAACGCCGTCGATGCCGGGCTGGCCGGTCTTGACCAGGCCCATGCGCAGGTTGTCCAGCACGCTCAGCGCCGGGAAGATCTCGCGGCCCTGCGGCACATAGGCCATGCCCAGGCGGGCCCGGGCATGCGGTGCGGCACGGGTGATGTCGGCACCGTTGAGTGTCACCGTGCCGGCCGTGGCCCGCAGTGCGCCGATCAGCGTGCGCAGCAGCGTGGTCTTGCCCATGCCGTTGTGGCCCAGGATGCCCACCGATTCACCCGGCGCAATGGACAGCGTGATGTCGCGCAGCACCGGAATGGCGCCGTAGCTGGCGCACAGGCCGTTGGCTTCCAGCATGGCCATCAGTGGGCCTTTTTCCCGAGGTAGATCTGCTGCACCAGCGGGTCGCTCATGATGCGGTCGGGCGTGTCCTCGCGCAGGATGGCGCCCTGGTGCAGCACCGTCACCTTCTTGGCGATCATGCGGATGAAGTTCATGTCGTGCTCCACCACCACCAGCGCATGCTGGCGGTTGATCTCCAGGATCAGTTCGGCGGTGCGGGCCACCTCGGCGTCGCTCATGCCGGCGGCGGGCTCGTCCAGCAGGATCAGCGGCGGGTCGGCGGCGATCACCACCGCAATCTCCACCCACTGCCGCAGGCCGTGGGCCAGCAGGCCGGCCAGGTTGTCCTTGTAGGCCAGCATGCCCACCCGCTCCAGCGTGTCGCGGGTGATGCGCTCGGCCTGCTGGGCACTGTTGGTGCGGCGGGCCGAGAGCCACACGTTCTCCCACACGCTCAGGCCGTTGAACAGGCTGGGCACCTGGGTCTTGATGCCGATGCCCAGCCGGCCGGGCTGGTGCGGCTGCATGTTGGAGATGTCCTGCCCGCGGAACAGGATCTGGCCCGAGCTGGGCTTGGTCTGGCCGGTCAGCAGCTTGAAGAAGGTGCTCTTGCCGGCGCCGTTGGGGCCGATGACGCAGCGCAGCTCCGCCTCGGCCAGGCTGAAGTTGACATCGCGCGTGGCATGCACGCCGCCGAAGCGCACGTTGAGCATGCGGGTCTCGAGCAGGGGGACGGGCGTGCTCACCGGGCGTTCTCCGTCTGCGGCAGCGGCGCTGGCGGCAGCGAGTCCGCCGCTGGCTGGCGGCGCCGCCAGACCGCCTCGATCAGATCGCCCAGGCTGGGCACGATGCCCCGTGGCACCAGCAGCACGAAGACCACCAGGATGGCGCCCAGCACCAGGTTGGAATTGAAGGTCTGCTGGGTGCCGATGCTGGTGGTCAACCACTGGATGGCGATGCAGCCCACCACCGGGCCCACCAGCGTACCCAGGCCACCCACGATCACCCAGATGATGATCTGCGCCGACATTGCCAGGCCGAAGATGGTGGGGCTGGTGAAGGCGCCCCAGTTGGCGAACAGGCAACCCGCCAGCCCGGCGATGGCGCCGCCCAGGGTGAAGCAGCCCAGCTTGTAGGCACGGGCGTCGTAGCCCAGCAGCAGCACGCGCTGCTCGTTCTCTTTCGCGGCGATGATCACCCGGCCGATCTTGGAGGCGATCAGCCAGCGCAGGCCGGCATACACCACCAGCAGGCAGACCATGGCGATCGAGAACAGCGCCTGCTGGCTGAGCACCTCGTCCACGTTGCCGGGCAGGTTCAGCGTCGGGATGCCCGGGATGCCGTTGAAGCCGCCCAGCGGCGCATTGCCGATCTTCCACTCCGGCCCGGCCGTGCTGTTGACCAGGTTGAACAGGATCAGCGTGACGGTCAGCGTGATCACGCCCATGTACACATCGGACAGGCGGCCGTAGAAGATCACATAGCCCAGCAGCGCGGCAAACAGCGCCGGCACCACGATGGCCAGCAGGAACGGAACCGTGCTGTCGCCGAGGTTGATCACCGCAATGGCGTAGGTGTACGCCCCCAGGCCGAAGAAGGCGGCCTGGCCGAAGCACAGGATGCCGCCGAAGCCCCAGATGAAACCCAGGCTGACACCCAGGATGGCCATCACCACATAGATGGTCAGCTGGATCAGGGTGAAGTCATCGACCAGCCCGGGAAGCAGGAAGAGTAGGGCGGTGCCGATGGCCAGCGTCAGCGCCGCGCTGTGCCAGGAGTTGACGAAGCGCTTCACAGCGAACCCTTGAAGAAGCGGCCGGTGATGCCCTGCGGCAGCAGGCGCAGCATCACGATGGCCGCGAACAGCAGCGCCACCTCGCCGAACACTGGCGTGGTGAGGAAGGTGGCCACCTGGTTGATGGCGCCGAACAGCGATGAGGCGCCCACCAGCCCGGCCAGGATGGCCGGCCCGCCGCCGATGACGGTGATGAAGGCCTTGGCGATGAAGGCGCCGCCCATGGTGGGCACCACGCCGGTCAGCGGCGCCAGCAACGCGCCGGCCAGGCCCGACAGTGCCGCACCGGCGGCGAAGGTGACCGAGTACACCTTGCCCGGGCTTATGCCCAGCGCGTCGGCCATCTCCGGCTTCTGCATGGTGCCGCGGGCGATCAGGCCCCAGCTGGTGCGCAGCAGCACCCAGCGGATGGCCAGCGCCAGCACCACCGCCACGCCGATGATCACCAGCGTGTACCCGCTGACCGAATAGGCGCCGATGCGGAAACTGCCCAGCGGCGCCGACACACCCGCCGTGGTGTTGCCCGCCACCGAGGTGACGATGCCCACCAGCAGCAGCGACAGGCCCCAGGTGGCCAGCATGGTGTCGACCATGCGGCCGTAGAGCCGGCGGATCACCAGCCGCTCCAGCACCACGCCGATCCCGCCCACCACCACCGGCGCCACGATGAACATCGCCAGCCAGAGGTTCAGGCCCAGGCCGTGGGCGGTGATGGTGGCGTAGGCGCCCAGCATCATGAACTCGCCATGCGCCAGGTTGATCACCTTCATCATGCCGAAGATGACAGCCAGCCCGGCCGACGCGATGACCAGGCTGGCCACCGCGTACAGCACCTGGATCAGGACAACAGCAGCAAGGTCCATGTCGGGGCGCCTGGCGGGGTCAGACCTTGATCACATATTGCTGGTTGTCGCGCGGGTTCTTCTGCAGGTTGCACACCGCGCTGGTGTCGGTGGGCGCCTGCTGCTGGAAGGTCTGCACGATGTTGAGCTGCTTGTTGCGCGTCTCGGCGATGCTGACGTTGAGCACGCAGTGGTGGGTGGCGGGGTCGATGCTGACCTTGCCGCTGGGCCCGTCGATGCTGATGCCCGACTCCAGCGCGGTGGTCACCTTGGCGATGTCCACCGAGCCGGCCTTCTTCACCCCCTCGGCCCACAGCTTGAAGCCTTGGTAGGTGCCCATCGCCAGCTCGGTGATGTTGGGGTAGTCCTTGCCGAAGCGGGCGTAGAACCGCTCCTTGAAGGCCTTGTTCGCCGGCGTGTCCAGGTTCTGGAAATAGTTGTAGCAGACCAGGAAGCCGTCGGTCTCGGCGGCCGACAGCACCACATGCTCGTTGCCGCCGGCAAAGGTGGTGGAGGCCAGCGGGATCTTCTTGGTCAGGCCCGCCGCCGCCCATTGGCGGTAGAACGACATGTGGGCGCCGCCCACCAGGGCCGAGACCACCATGTCGGGCTTGGCCGCCTCGATCTTGGCGATGGTCGGGCCGAAGGCGGTCACGTCCAGCGGGAAGAAGTCGATGGCTGCCACCGAGCCGCCGTTCTCCAGGGTGAACTTCTTCACCCATTGCGAGGTGATCTGGCCGTAGTTGTAGTCGGCGGCGATCACGTAGACCTTCTTGCCCCACTTGTTCATCGCATAGGGCACCAGCTTGGCCACGGTCTGCGCCGGCGTCACGCCGGTGCAGAAGGTGCCGCGGTCACAGACGCCGCCCTCGTACTGCGTGTTGTAGAAGTACAGCGTCTTGCTGCGGTTGAGCACCGGGCGGATCACCTCGCGCGAGGCGGAGGTGATGCCGCCATGCACCACCGCCACCTTGTCCTTCAGCGCGGCCTGCTGCGCGAACTGCGCGTACATCTGCATGTTGCTCTGCGGGTCGTAGCTGACCAGCTTGAGCTTCTTGCCCAGCAGGCCGCCGGCCTTGTTCTGCTCCTCGATGGCCAGGGTCAGTGCGTCGAGCATCGGCTTGCCGTAGATGTCGAGCCCGCCGGACAGGTCGTGGATGCTGCCCACGCCGATCTCGTCGGCGGCCAGCGCCGACAGGGGCAGGACGACGGAGCTGCCCGCCAGTGCGGCAGCGCCCGATGACTGGATGAATCTGCGACGGTCCATGTTGGTTCCTGTTGTGTGGAGTGCGGGAGAGAGGCTCAGATGGTCTTCCAGTCGCCAGACTGTTCGAAGGCGTAGGCGGCGCGGTAGATGGTGGCTTCGTCGTAGTGCTTGCCCACCAGCATCATTCCCACCGGCAGGCCGTCGACCAGGCCGCAGGGGATGCTGATCGCCGGGTGACCGGTGATGTCGAACGGGCAGGTGTTGGGCAGCATCTCGAAGGCGCGGGCCACCACTTCCTCGACCGGCGCGCCGGGCTTGGGGATGGGCGTGGCCACCATCGGCAGCGTGGGCATCAGCAGCAGGTCGAAGTCGGCCAGCGTGGCGTCGTAGGCGTCCTTCAGCTGGCGCGCCAGGTTCTGCGACTTGGCGTAGAAGTGGCCGCGGTAGTGCTGGATGAAGTATTCGCCCAGCACCATGGTCAGCTTCAGCGTCTCGCTCAGCTCGTCGGCCCGGGCCTTCCAGCCGGCGTGGAAGTCGACCATGCTGGTGACGTACAGGCCCTTCCAGTTGAAGCCGTGGCCGTTGTCCTTCATCATCTGCTGGGTGGCGCCCTCCGCGGCGATCGGCAGCCAGATGGCCGGGCCGACCAGGTGCATCGGCACCGACACCTCCGACACCTTGGCACCCAGCGCGGTGAATACCGCCGCCGCCTTCTTCACCTTGGCATCGCTGTCGGCCAGGCTCTGCGGCCAGCCGAAGCCCTCCTTGACGATGCCGATCTTGAGACCGGCCACACCCTGCTTCATCAGATCGGCATAGGGCTTGGGGCCCTGGCCGGCATGTTGGCGCGGGTCCAGCCCGTCGGGGCCGGCCAGCACCTCCAGCATCAGCGCGTTGTCGCTCACGTTGGCCGTCATCGGGCCGGTGTGGTCGATGGTCAGCTCGATGGGCATCACGCCGGTGTAGGGCACCAGGCCGTGCGTGGGCTTCATGCCGACGATGCCGCAGTAGGACGCCGGCATGCGGATCGAGCCGCCCTGGTCGCCGCCGATGGCCAGATCGACCTCGCCGGCGGCCACCAGGGCCGCGCTGCCGGACGAAGAACCACCGGCCGAGTAACCCATGCGCCAGGGGTTGTGCACCGGCGCGGGCGAACTGGTGTGTGATCCGCCGGAGAAGCAGAAGTATTCGCAGGTGGCCTTGCCCACCACGGTGGCGCCGGCATCGAGCAGGCGGGTGACGATGGTGGCGTCGACGTTCGGCACATAGCCTTCCAGCGTGGAGGCGCCGTTCATCATGGCCACGCCGGCCACGCAGACGTTGTCCTTCAGCACCACGGTCTTGCCGGCCAGCTTGCCCTCGGGCTTGCCCTTGATCGTGGACTTGACGTACCAGGCGCCGTACTTGTTTTCCTCGCCGGCCGGAAAGTAGCCGGGCGTGCGCGGGTAGGTGACGCGCGGCAGGTAGTCGGGCAGGGCGTCGACCACGTCGTAGGCATCGAAGTTCGCCTGCAGCAGGGTGTTGTACACACCGGCCTGCTCGGGCGACAGGTGGATGCCCAGGCTCAGGGCCACGTCTTGCAGCTGGTCGAGGGTGGGGCGCTTGATGGCCATGTTGACTCCGGAGGGGGGTGGATCCTGCGCCGCCTGGCCGGGGTCTCCCGCCCGGCGCGGCGCTGCCTGCATCGGCGGCGTTCCGTGCAACACGTCACGCTGCCGATGCCTCCGGATTCTGGGCATCGGTATTTTCCAAGTCAAGCAAAAAGATTGCCTTGGAAAATGATTGGCCCGACTGCGGGCCACCGCCCGGGCGCTACAGGCGGGTGATCACCTTGAACACATGGCCCTCGGCCCGGGCCAGGTAGATGGGGGTGTCGCTGACGCCGCCGCCGGCATAGTGCGCGGCCCGTGCGCTCTGGTAGTGCAGCGGCGCCCGGCCCATGGTGTCCCAGTCGTGGTGGGAGCGCAGCGCCTGGTTGAACAGCGCCGCCAGGAAGTGCACGCCCTCGTAGGTGGACTGGCCGAAGGTGTTGAGCGTGGGCGCGCGTTCGCCGAAGTGGCTGCGGTAGCGCGCCTTGAAGGCCAGGTTCTCGTCGGTGTCCAGCGTGGCGAAGTAGCCGCTGGAGACGAACAGGTCGTCGGCGTTGTCGGCGCCGATGCCCAGCAGCTCGTTCTCGCCCAGCGCACCTGAAAGCCGCAGGATGCCGCGCGACAGGCCGGCGCGGCCGAAGGCGCGGTTGAACTCGACCGAATCCTGTCCCACCAGCGACACCAGCACCGCATCGGCCCGGAAGCGGCGGATCTGGTCGAGCACCGCGCTGAAATCGGTGGTGCCGAAGGGCAGGTAGGCCTCGGCCACCATCTCGGCGCCGGCCTCGGCGATGTAGCTGCGGGCCTGGCGGTGCGACACATGCGGCCAGACGTAGTCGTTGCCCACGGCGAACCAGCGCTTCGGCCGCCGGTGTGCGCCCAGCCAGCGGATGGCCGGCGCCAGCTGGTTGGCCGTGACCTCGCCGATGGCGAACACCCCGGGCGTCGATTCACCGCCCTCGTACAGCGGCGTGTAGACGAACGGAATGTGGCCGCCCACGGCGCGCAGGATGCGGTGGCGCACCGCGCTGGTGTGCATGCCGATCAGCGCATCGACGCTGCTGCTCTCCACCAGCTCGACCAGCACCGATTCGATGTCGGGTGCGTCGTCCGACGCGTTCACCGTGATCAGCCGGCAGCTCTGACCGCTGATGCCGGCGCCGCGGTTGAGCTCGGCCACCGCCAGCCGGGCGCAGGCCAGGCCCGACGGCCCCCAGATGCCGGCCGAGCCGCCCAGCGGCACGCACAGCGCCACCGTGATCTCGCGCTGGTCGGGCAGGGGCTGGTGCCGCTGGCCCGGCCGCAGGCGCGGTCGCAGCAGTGGCGCGTGCAGGTGGCTGTCACCCGGCGTGGCCAGGGAACCCGGACTTGATGAGGCCATCAGACGTACTCCTGGTGATGCACCAAGTTGGATTCGGGTGTTCGAGCTTTGCGCAGCCCGCACCACGGTGGTTTCCCTGGAAAGTGATTTTGCGTAGACTTCGCTCGCGACTGTGACCGTGATTGCACTGACCATGCCCGCCGACCAAGACATTTCCGAGTACCTCGCCTACCTGCTGGCGTCGGCCAACCGCCGCATGCACCTGGGCCTGGCGCAGTCGATCGCGCCCGAGGAGGTGACCGAGGAGCATTGGCGGGTGCTGCAGGTGCTGTCCGACGAGCAGGGCCGCTCGATGGGCGAACTGGCCGAGCGGGTGCTGATGAACCACCCCGCGCTGACCAAGAACATCGACCGCCTGGTCAGCCGCGGCCTGGTGCAGCGGGCCGCCGATGCCCAGGACAACCGCAAGGTGCTGGTCTACATCAGCGACTTGGGCCTGGAAGTGGTGCAGCGGCTCAAGGTCAATGTCGACGCCCACCACGGCGCGGTGGCCGAGGCCATGGGCCCGCGCAAGGTCGAGCAGCTGAAGAAGCTGCTGAAGCAGTTCATCGACGAATCGGCCACCTGAGCCTGGCGACCGGCCAGCAAGGGGAAACCGCAACGGGAAACTCCTGTCGGCGGCGGCGGGGGCGCTCCCTAGAATGGGCCTTCCGCCCCCAGGAGCCGCTCTCGATGCCATCCCAACGCCGCAGTGCTGCCAAGCCGGCCCCTGAAGCCGCAGCTGCTGGCGCCATGCGGGTGCTCAAGAAGTACCCCAACCGGCGGCTGTACGACACCCGCACCAGCAGCTACATCACGCTGACCGACGTCAAGCAGATGGTGCTCGAGGGCGAGACCTTCGAGGTGCGCGACGCCAAGACCGGCGAGGAGATCACCCGCAGCATCCTGCTGCAGATCATCCTGGAGGAGGAAACCGGCGGCATGCCGATGTTCACCACCCAGATGCTGGCCCAGGTGATCCGCTTCTACGGCCATGCCATGCAGGGCATGATGGGTTCGTACCTGGAGAAGAACCTGCAGACCTTCGTCGACCTGCAGGGTCGGTTTGCCGAGCAGAGCAAGGGCTTGTACGACCCGAAGAGCTTCACACCCGAGATGTGGAGCCAGTTCATGACCGGCCAGGCACCGCTGATGCAGGGCCTGATGGGCAACTACCTGGAGCAGAGCAAGAACCTGTTCGTGCAGATGCAGGAGAAGGTGCAGGAGCAGATGCAGGCCGGCGCGCTGTTTCCCGGCATTCCGGGGCTGATGCCCAAGAAGTGAGGCGCGGGCGTTGTCGCGGACAATCGCGGCATGTCTGACACCACCACCACGGCTGCCGCTGCAGCCCCCAAGATCGGCTTCGTCTCGCTGGGCTGCCCCAAGGCGCTGACCGATTCCGAACTGATCCTCACCCAGCTCAGCGCCGAGGGCTACCAGACCAGCAAGCGCTACGAGGGCGCCGATCTGGTCATCGTCAACACCTGCGGCTTCATCGACGACGCGGTCAAGGAAAGCCTGGACACCATCGGCGAGGCACTGGCCGCCAACGGCCGGGTGATCGTGACCGGCTGCCTGGGCGCCCGAGAGGCCGACGGCGGCGGCAACCTGGTGCGCAGCATGCACCCCAGTGTGCTGGCCGTCACCGGCCCGCATGCGACGCAGGAGGTGATGGACGCGGTGCACCTGCATGTGCCCAAGCCGCATGATCCCTTCGTCGACCTGGTGCCCGAGGTGCGCAGCCAGTTCCGCGGCGAGGCGGGCATCAAGCTGACGCCGCGCCACTACGCGTATCTCAAGATCAGCGAGGGCTGCAACCACCGCTGCACCTTCTGCATCATCCCCAGCATGCGCGGTGATCTGGTCTCGCGCCCGGTGGGCGATGTGCTGGCCGAAGCGCGCGCGCTGTTCGAATCCGGCGTCAAGGAACTGCTGGTGGTCAGCCAGGACACCTCGGCCTACGGCGTGGATGTGAAGTACCGCACCGGCTTCTTCGACGGCCGGCCGGTCAAGACCCGCATGACCGAGCTGTGCGCCGCGCTGGCCGAGCTGGCCAAGCCGCACGGCGCCTGGGTGCGGCTGCACTATGTCTATCCTTATCCGCATGTGGACGAGCTGCTGCCGCTGATGGCCACCGGCGCGGTGCTGCCCTACCTGGACGTGCCGTTCCAGCACAGCCACCCCGATATGCTGCGCCGCATGAAGCGCCCGGCCAGCGGCGAGAAGAACCTCGACCGCCTGCTGCAGTGGCGCGCTGCCTGCCCCGAGCTGGTGATCCGCTCCACCTTCATCGCCGGCTTCCCGGGCGAGACCGAGGCCGAGTTCCAGCACCTGCTGGACTTCGTGCGCGAGGCGCAGATCGACCGGGCCGGCTGCTTCGCCTACTCGCCGGTCAACGGCGCCGCCGCCAACGAGCTGCCCGGCGCGCTGCCGGCCGAACTGCGCGAGGAGCGCCGCGCCCGCTTCATGGCGGTGGCCGAAGAGGTGTCCATCGCCCGGCTGCAGCGCCGTGTGGGCGCCACCATGCAGGTGCTGGTCGACCATGCACCGGCCTTGGGCCGCAAGGGCGGCACCGGCCGCAGCTATGCCGATGCGCCCGAGATCGACGGCACCGTGCGCCTGCTGCCGCCCGAGAAGGCCAGCAAGACGCTGAAGGCCGGTGAATTCACCCGCGCCCGCATCGTGGCCACCGACGGCCATGACCTGGTCGGTCAGCCGATCTGACGCCCGCATTTCACTGCAGAGATCGCCATGAGTACGCCTTCCGACACCCCGCAGGACCTGGTCACCCACCTGCTGCACCACCCCTACCAGCCGCCCGACACCTGGGATGCCGTGCCGCCCGGCGTGTTCAAGGCGTCGACGGTGATCTTTCCCGACACCCACGCGCTGCGCAGCCGCACCTACACCGCCAAGACCGGCTACACCTACGGCCTGCGCGGCACGCCCACCACCTACACACTGGAAGAGCGCCTGGCCGCGCTGGAAGGCGGGCGTTTCTGCATCCTGTCGCCCAGCGGGCTGGCGGCCATCACCAACGTCAACCTGGGCCTGCTGCGCCAGGGTGACGAACTGCTGCTGCCGGCCAATGTCTACGGCCCGTCCAACGACATGGCGGTGAACGTGCTGTCGCGCTGGGGCATCACGCACCAGTTCTACGACCCCATGGACCCGGCCGACCTGTCCGCCAGGATCGGCCCGGCCACCCGGCTGGTGTGGGTGGAGGCGCCAGGCTCGGTGACGATGGAGTTCCCGGATCTGCCGGCCCTGGTGGCCGCGGCCAAGGCGCGCGGGGTGCTGGTGGCGCTGGACAACACCTGGGGCGCCGGCCTGGCCTTCCGGGCGTTTGATCTTGGCATCGACATCGTGATGCAGGCCCTGACCAAGTACCCGTCCGGCGGTGCCGACGTGCTGATGGGCTCGGTCGTGACCCGCGACGAGGCGCTGCACCAGAAGCTGCTGAAGCTGCACGGCCAGCTGGGCATCGGCGTGGCCGCCAACGATGCGGAATTCATCCTCAAGGGCCTGCCCACCATCGCGCTTCGCTACCACGCGCACGATGCCGCGGCCCGCCAGCTGGCCGCCTGGCTGGGCACCCAGCCGGCGGTGCGCCAGGTGCTGCACCCGGCGCTGCCCGGTTCGCCCGGCCATGCCCACTGGGCGGCCACCTGCACCGCGGCGGCTGGGCTGTTCTCGGTGATGCTGGACCCGGCGCTGACACCGGCGCAGGTGGACGGCTTCGTCGACGCGCTGCGGCTGTTCAAGATCGGCTATTCCTGGGGTGGCCCGGTCAGCCTGGTCGTGCCCTACGACCTGAGCGCCATGCGCACCGACCGCTCGGCGCTGCCCGGGCACCTGGTGCGTTTCTCCATCGGGCTGGAGGCGGTGGCCGATCTGCAGGCCGACCTGGCCCAGGCGCTGGCCACGCTGCGCTGAGCCCGCGCGCACGCCACCGGCCGGGCTGCGCACAACTGCGCAGCCGGGGCCAGGCGGCCTCGCCGGTGGGGCGCCGGCTGCGGTACAACCCAGGGCTTCCTGTTGCCCGATTGCCCCGCCGCCGATGTCCAACTGGGACCCGTCCACCATCGCCATCGACCCCAGCCAGCTCACGCTGCTGCAGGGACTGGACAGCGAAGAAGCCCGCCGCTGCAGCCTGGTGGTCTACAGCGGTGGCGACACCGGCCGGCAGATCACACTGCCCGAGGGCACCAGCTCCATCGGCCGCTCGGCGGCCGCCAGCCTGCAGATCGACGGCCCGGGCATGAGCCGCCTGCATGCCGAGGTGGTGGTCGACGGCACCCAGGTGCTGCTGCGGGACCTGGGCTCGGCCAATGGCAGCTATGTGCAGGATGTGCGCCTGACCGGCCCGCGCCCGCTGCGCGATGGCGACCGCGTGCGCCTGGGCAGCGTGCTGCTGAAGTTCTACGAGCACCAGAGCGTGGACGCCGCGCTGCACGACCGTGTCTACCGCATGGCGATGGTCGATGCCGGCACCGGCCTGTACAACCGCCGCTACCTGCACGAGACCCTGCGCCGCGAATTGCGGCAGACCCGCCAGGGCGGCCGGCCGATGGCGGTGATCAGCTTCGATCTGGACCGCTTCAAGTCGGTCAACGACACCCACGGCCATGCGGCGGGCGATCTGGTGCTGCGGGAGTGCGCAGTGGTGGTCAGTGGCGTGGTGGGCGCGGGCGGGCCGGGTTCGCCCACGCTGGGCCGGCTGGGTGGCGAGGAATTCCTGGTGCTGATGCCCGGGGCCACCCTGCCGGTGGCGCGGGCGCTGGCCGAGCGCCTGCGTGCTGCCGTGGCTGGCCACACCTTCGTGCTGCCGGCCGGCCTGGCCGACAGCCGGCCGCTGGTGGCCCACCGGCAGACCATCTCGCTGGGTGTGGCCGAATGGACCAGCGCGATGCTGGATGCATCGGACCTGCTGGACGCCGCCGACCGGCGCCTCTACCAGGCCAAGCACGAAGGCCGCGACCGGGTCTGCAGTTAGCAGACGACCGGCTCAGCTTCAAGCTTCACTCGCCTGCCGGGCCCGCCAGCAGCGGGATGGCGCCATCGGAGCTGGCGCCCAGCAGACCCACGCTGCTGTAGATGCCCAGTTTCTGGCGGGTGTCCTGGATGTCCAGGTTGCGCATGGTCAGCTGGCCGATGCGGTCGGCCGGCGTGAAGGCGCCTTCCACCTTCTCCATGCTCAGCCGTTCGGGCTGGTAGGTCAGGTTGGGGCTGGTGGTGTCCATGATGGAGTAGTCGTTGCCGCGGCGCAGCTGCAGCGTCACCTCGCCGGTGATGGCGCGTGCCACCCAGCGCTGGGCGGTCTCGCGCAGCATCAGGCACTGCGGGTCGAACCAGCGGCCCTGGTACAGCAGGCGGCCCAGGCGGCGGCCGTTGTTGCGGTACTGCTCGATGGTGTCCTCGTTGTGGATGCCGGTGACCAGGCGCTCGTAGGCGATGTGCAGCAGCGCCATGCCCGGGGCCTCGTAGATGCCGCGGCTCTTGGCCTCGATGATGCGGTTCTCGATCTGGTCGCACATGCCCAGGCCATGGCGGCCGCCGATGCGGTTGGCTTCCTCGAACAGCGCCACCGGGCTTTCGAAGCTGCGGCCGTTCAGCGCCACCGGCTGGCCTTCCTCGAAGCGCACCGTCACCTCCTCGGCCTTGACCACCACGTCGTCGCGCCAGAAGGCCACGCCCATGATCGGGTTGACGATGTGCATGCCGGCGTTCAGGAACTCCAGGTCCTTGGCCTCGTGGGTGGCGCCCAGCATGTTGCTGTCGGTGCTGTAGGCCTTCTCCACGCTCATCTTGTAGTCGAAGCCGTGGGTGATGAGGAACTCGCTCATCTCCTTGCGGCCGCCCAGCTCGTCGATGAAGGTCTGGTCCAGCCAGGGCTTGTAGATGCGCAGCGCCGGGTTGGCCAGCAGACCGTAGCGGTAGAAACGCTCGATGTCATTGCCCTTGTAGGTGCTGCCGTCGCCCCAGATGTGCACGTCGTCTTCACGCATCGCCACCACCAGGGCGGTGCCGGTGACGGCACGGCCCAGCGGCGTGGTGTTGAAGTAGGTGGCGCCACCGGTGCTGATGTGGAAGGCGCCGCACTGGATGGCGGCGATGCCTTCGGCCACCAGCTGGGGGCGGCAATCGATCAGGCGGGCCTTGTCGGCGCCGTAGGCCAGTGCCTTGCGCGGGATCTCGTCGTAGTCGCTCTCGTCAGGCTGGCCCAGGTTGGCGGTGTACGCGCAGGGCACGGCGCCCTTGCTGCGCATCCACAGCACCGCTGCGCTGGTGTCCAGGCCGCCGGAGAAGGCGATGCCGACACGTTCGCCGACGGGAAGACGTTGAAGGATGTTGGCGGCCACGGTGCTTGGTCTCTCTGCGGGGAAAACCGCGCATTTTAGGTGCTGGCGATCTTGTCCCGGAGTGCTGGCCGCCGAGGCCACAGGCCCAGCACCAGCGCCGTGCCGGCCAGGATCACCGCGCCGCCGGCCAGCATCGGCAGCGTGGGCACCTCGGCCAGGAAGAGGCCGCCCCACAGCGCGGCGAACACCGGCACCAGGAAGGTGACCGACGCGGCCCCGGTGGGCCCGACCCGGGTGATCAGCCGGAAGTACAGGATGTAGGCCAGGCCCGAGGCCAGCACCGCCAGGCCGGCGGCTGCCAGCCAGTCCCGCAGGCCCGGTGGCTGCACCGGCCACAGCAGTGCCGCCGGCACGGCCAGCGCCAGCGCCGCGGCCAGCTGGGTACCGGCGGCCATGGCCATGGCGGGCACGCCGGTCAGGTGGCGCTTGGCATGGTTGCCGGCATAGCCATACAGCAGCGTGCCCAGCAGGCAGGCGCCGATGGCCAGCAGCGTGGGGCCGTCGAAGCGCAGCGCCGCCAGGCCGGCGCCGGCCGGCGTGGTCAGCGACTTCACCAGCGCCAGCCCCGCCACGCCGGCAAAGCCCAGCGCCAGGCCCAGGCTGCGCCAGCGGTTCAGCGGGTCGCCCAGCCAGGCCCAGGCGATCAGCGCGGTGCACAGCGGCGTGGCGGCATTGAAGATGGCCGCCAGCGCCGCCGGCAGGGTGTAGACCGCGTAGCCGAACAGCAGGAACGGCAGGGCCGAGTTGGTCAGCCCCAGCACCAGCAGGGCCCGCCAGCGCTGGCGCAGCACCGGTGCCTCGCCGCGCAGCAGCAGCATCGGCAGCAGGAACAGCGCCGCCCCCGCCACCCGCACGAAGGCCAGTGCCACCGGTCCGAAGGCCGGCACCGCCATGCGCATGAACAGGAAGGACGCGCCCCAGATCGCGGCCAGCAGCAGCAGGTCGGTCAGATCGCGTGGCTTCATGCCAGCAAGACGCCTTCGGCCTGCAGCAGCGCCGTCTTGCGGTGCAGGCCGCCGGCGTAGCCGGTCAGCGATCCGTCCCGCCCCAGCACCCGGTGGCAGGGCACCAGCACCGACACCGGGTTGCGGCCGATGGCGGCACCCGCCGCGCGCACCGCGGCAGGTGAGCCGGCGGCACTGGCGATCTGCCCGTAGGTGCTGGTGGCGCCGCGCGGCAGGGCGATCAGCGCCCGCCACACCGCCTGCTGGAACGCCGTGCCGTGCATGTCCAGCGGCACGGACTGCAGCGGCTCGGCGGCGCCGTCGAAGTAGGCCTGCAATGCCCGGGCGGCTGCCTGGAGTTGCGGATGGCCAGCGTCGTCGGGCACCGGCAGCGGGCCGGGGTGGTGGGCCTGGCCGTCGAACCACAGGCCGGCCAGGCCGGCGGCGGTGGCAGCGGCGGTCATGGTGCCCAGCGGGGTGGCGAGGCGGGCCTGGGCCTGCAGGTGGGGGTGGATGGTCATGGGGTTTCCAGGGACAGCCAGAGTTTGAACACGGCATAGCCGCGCCAGGGCCGCCAGGCTTCGGCGATGGCGGTGCCGGCGGCAGGATCGCGGGTGGCGGCGGTCTGGCCCAGTGCCTTCAGCAGCGCGATGTCGGCGGCCGGCCAGGCATCGGGCCAGCCCAGGGTGCGCAGGGCGATCAGCTGCGCGCTCCAGTCGCCGATGCCGGGCAGGCTGGTCAGCGTGGCGAGCGTCGCCGCGACGTCGTCACCGGGCTGCAGCGTCAGCCGGCCCGCTGCCACCGCCTGGGCCAGGGCCTGCAGCGCGCGCACCCGCTGCCGCACGATGCCCAGGGTGCCGATGTCGGCCGGATCGGCCGCGGCGAGCACCGCGGCGCTGGGAAACAGCCGGTCGAGCCCGGGAAAGGGCGTGTCGATTGGCGCACCGAAGCGCTGCACCAGGCGCTGGCACAGCGTGCGCGCCGCGGCCACGCTGACCTGCTGGCCCAGCACCACCCGCACCGCGGTCTCGAAGCCGTCCCAGCTGCCGGGCAGGCGCAGTCCGGGCCGTGCCGGGCCGGGCACGCTGGCCAGCACCGGGTCGATGACGGCCGGGTCGGCGTCCAGGTCGAAGGCGTGGCGGGCGCGCTGCAGCAGCGCGCCCAGCGCCGGGCGCAGGCCGGGGGCGGCGGCCAGATGCAGCTCGCACCGCTGCGGCAGGAAGCGGGCTTCGATCCAGCCGGTCAGCACCTGGCCCTGGTGCGGCACGGCCAGCGTGCGGCGCAGCACCTGCCCATCCACCTGTTCCTGCCCGGGCACGGCGCGGCGGGCGGTGAAGCCCAGCAGGCCGTCCAGGTCATATGGCGGTCGCCAGGCCAGCCGCAGCGCACCGGGTTCGGCCGCGCCTTCGCGCCGCAGCGCGCTGGGGCTGAGCCGGTAGCGCTCGGCAAACGCGGCGTTGAAGCGCCGCAGGCTGCCGAAGCCGGTGCTCAGCGCCACCTGGGTGACCGGCAGCGCGGTGTCGGTCAACAGCTGCTTGGCCAGCAGCAGGCGCTGGGTGGTTAGCCAGGCCAGCGGCGTGACGCCATGGCGGCGGGCGAAGATGCGGCGCAGGTGCCGGTCGGTCACGCCCAGGCGGGCGGCGATGGCCGGCAGCGGTGGATCCTGCCCTTCATGCGCGGCCTGGGCCAGCCAGCGCGCCGCCTGGTCGGCCAGCACGTCTGACGAATCGGCCAGCGACAGCCCCGGCGCCAGCTCGGGCCGGCAGCGCAGGCAGGGGCGGAAGCCCTGGGTCTCGGCTTGCGCGGCATTCGGGAAGAAGCGGCAGTTCTCCCGCCGCGGCGGCTTCACCCGGCACACCGGCCGGCAGTAGATGCCGGTGGAGGTGACGCCGATGAACAGCCGGCCGTCGAAGCGCGCGTCATGCGCCCGCAGCGCCTGGTAGGCGGCGTCGTCGTGCAGGGCGTCGGGGCTGGACATGGGCGCATGATAGGCAGCCGCCGCCAGCCGACTGGCCGTTTTCGGACCTGTGCCTGCCGGCTGGGTCCGCCGGCGCCGGCAGGCACCCCGTCGCCGTGCAGGCGCTGCCTACAATGCTTTGCAATCCTTCGGTCGTCCACCTCCACCACAGGTTCCACCCCACCCATGCAAGTTCCTGCCTCTGCGTTCAAGGCCTATGACATCCGCGGCATCGTCGGCAAGGGCATCGACGAGAACTTCGCCGAGCACCTGGGCCGCGCCTTCGGCAGCGAAGCCCGGCTCACCGGCCAGAAGGCGGTGGTGGTGGGCCGCGACGGCCGCCTGTCGGGCCCCGGCCTGGTGGCCGGCCTGATCCGCGGGCTGAAGTCGACCGGGCTGGACGTGGTGGACATCGGCGCCGTCACCACGCCGATGCTGTACTACGTGGCCGCCACCCGCGGCGCCCATGGCTGCAACTCCGGCATCCAGGTCACCGGCAGCCACAACCCCAAGGACTACAACGGCTTCAAGATGGTGATGGCCGGCCGCGCCATCTACGGCGAGGACATCCAGCGCCTGCGCCAGCGCATGCAGAGCGAGACCTATGCCCGCGGCAAGGGCCGCAGCGCCACGATGGACATCGTGCCCGAGTACACCGCCCGCATCGTCAACGACGCCAAGCTGGCCCGGCCGATGAAGATCGTGGTCGATTCCGGCAACGGCATCCCGGGTGCCACCGCGCCGGCCATCCTGCGCGCACTGGGCTGCGAGGTGATCGACCTGTACTCCAAGGTCGACGGCGACTTTCCCAACCACCACCCCGACCCCAGCAAGCCCGAGAACCTGGCCGACCTGATCAAGGTGGTGCATGCCACCGATGCCGAGCTGGGCATCGCCTTCGACGGCGACGGCGACCGGCTGGGCCTGGTCACCAAGGGCGGCAACATCATCTACCCCGACCGGCAGCTGATGCTGCTGGTGCGCGATGTGCTCTCGCGCAACCCGGGCGGCACGGTGATCTTCGACGTGAAATGCTCGCAGCGGCTGCCGGTGGTCATCCGCGAGGCCGGCGGCGTGCCGATGATGTACAAGACCGGCCACTCGCTGATCAAGGCGAAGATGAAGGAGATGAAGGCGCCGATCGCCGGCGAGATGAGCGGCCACATCTTCCTGGGCGAGCGCTGGTACGGCTTCGACGACGCGATGTACACCTGCGCCCGGGTGCTGGAGATCCTGTCGCGCAGCGCCGACCCCAGCGCGGTGCTGGATGCGCTGCCCACCTCGTTCTCCACCCCCGAGCTGAACGTGGCCTGCGCCGAGGGCGAGCCGCACAAGCTGGTGGCCGAACTGCAGGCCACCGCCAAGTTCCCGGGCGCCGAGGTCAACACCATCGACGGCCTGCGGGCCGACTACGACGACGGCTTCGGCCTGATCCGCGCCTCCAACACCACGCCGGTGCTGGTGATGCGCTTCGAAGGCCACACGCCCGAGGCCCTGGCCCGCATCGAGCACGACTTCATGGCTGCGCTGCGCGTGGTCAAGCCCGATGCGCAGGTCGCCCAGGCCGCACATTGACACCGGCGCGCCGCGGCCCGCGCTGCCGGCGCGGCTGTGGCAGGGCCTGGTGTTGGGGGCCTACACCAGCGCACTGCGGCTGGCCACGCCGCTGTACCTGCTGCGGCTGTGGCGCCGCGGCAAAGCCGAGGCCGGCTACCGCTTCCGCCTTCTGGAGCGCCTGGGTTTCTACCCGGGCCGGCCGCCGCTGCCTGGCGCCATCTGGCTGCATGCCGTCTCGCTGGGCGAGACCCGTGCCGCCCTGCCGCTGGTGGAGGCGCTGCGCCGCGCCCAGCCCGACATCCGCCTGCTGCTGACCCACGGCACCGCCACCGGCCGCACCGCCGGCCGCAAGCTGATGCAGGAAGGCGACGGTCAGGTCTGGCTGCCCTACGACACGCCGGGCGCTGCGCGGCGCTTCCTGCGCCACTTCCAGCCCAGCGTCGGCATCCTGATGGAGACCGAGCTGTGGCCCACGATGATGCGCGAGGCCCAGCGCCACGGCGTGCCGATGGTGATGGCCAACGCCCGACTCAGCGAGCGCAGCGCGGCCAAGGGCCAGCGGCTGTCCGCGTTGCTGCACCCGGCGGCGGCGCGGCTGTCGATGGTGCTGGCGCAGACGGTGGACGACGCCCGCCGCCTGCGCGAGGCCGGTGCGCCGCGGGTGATGGTCAGCGGCAACCTGAAGTTCGACATGACACCCTCGCCGCGGCTCACCGCCCTGGGCCTGCAGTGGCGCCAGGGCCTGCACCGGCCGGTGGTGCTGGCCGCCAGCACACGCGAAGGTGAGGAAGGCCCGCTGCTGGCCGCCTGGGCCAAGCTGCCGGTGCCGCGGCCGCTGCTGCTGGTGGTGCCGCGGCATCCGCAGCGCTTCCAGGAAGTGGCGGCGCTGGCCCGCATGCAGGGCCTGACGCTGCACTGCCGCACCGAATGGGACGACGAGCCACCGCTGGAGGCCGCGATGGCCGACGTCTGGGTCGGCGACACCATGGGCGAGATGCCGCTGTACTACGCCTGCGCCGACGTGGCCCTGCTGGGCGGCAGCTTTGCGCCGCTGGGCGGGCAGAACCTGATCGAGGCGGCCGCCTGCGGCTGCCCGGTGGTGATGGGCCCGCACACCTTCAACTTCGCCCAGGCCAGCAAGCAGGCGCTGCTGGCGCGGGCGGCCCAGCGCGTCGACGACATCCAGGCCGGCGTGAAGGTGGCCACCCAGCTGGCGACCGACCCCGACCGCAATGCCTGGGTGCAGCGTGCGCTGGGCTTTGCCAACGCCCACCGCGGTGCGGCAGCGCTGATCTCGCAGCAGGTGCTGAAGCTGACGAAGTAGCGCCGGCCGGTCGCGGTCGGCGCGCCGTCAGGGCGCCAGCAGCGCGTCAACGTTGCGCACATCCTGCGGCTGCAGCTGGCCCGAGGCCTGGCGCAGCTTCAGGCCGTTGACGATGACGTCGTAGCGGGCCTTGGACAGGTCGCGCCGGGTGTCGAACAGCTGGCTCTGGGCATTCAGGACATCCAGGTTGACGCGCACGCCCACCTTGTAGCCCAGCTCGGTGGCCTCCAGCGCCAGCTTGGTGGAGGCCTCGGCGGCCTCCAGCGCCTTCACCTGGCCCAGGCCCGACTGCACGCCCAGGAAGGCGCTGCGCGTGCCCAGCGTGACGCCGCGGCGGGCGGCTTCCAGGTCCTGGCGGGCCTTTTCTTCCAGCACCACGGTTTCCTTGATGCGGTTCTGCACCGCGCCGCCGGTGTACAGCGGCAAGTTCAGCTGCACGCCCACGCTGCCGGTGGTGGCGGTGCCGCGGTTGGCGTTGACGGTGGTGCCCGAGCCGCTGGCCTTGCTGGTGCTGACCGCGCCGACCAGGTCGACCGTGGGCAGCGCGCCGGCGCGGGCCTTCTCGGTCTCCAGCCGGGCCACGTCCTGGCCCAGCAGGGCCTTGCGGATGGTGGGGTGCTGGGCCTCGGCCGTGGCCACCCAGGCGTCCATGTCGGCCGGCAGCACCGGCGGCAGGGCCACCGGCAGGGCCAGGCCCCTGGGCGCCACGGCCTGGCGGCCGACCAGCTGGTCGAGCACGGTGCGCTTGGTGCGCAGGTCGTTGTCGGCCACCAGCTCGCGGGCGGTGGCCAGGTCGAAGCGGGCCTGGGCCTCGCGTGAATCGGTGATGGTGGCGGTGCCCACCTCGAAGTTGCGCTTGGCCGAGGCCAGCTGCTCGGCCACCGCCTTCTTGAAGGCCTGGGCCGCCGACAGCGCATCCTGCGCGGCCAGCACGTCGAAGTAGGCTTGGGCCACGCGCACGATCAGGTCCTGCTCGGCCGCGGCCAGGTCGGCCTTGGAGACCTCCAGCGCCCGCTTGGCCTGCTCGATGGTGGCGGTGTTGCCGCGGTTGAACAGCGGCTGGCGGCCCTGCACGCCCAGCGTGGCGGTGCGGCTGCCGACATTGGCACCGGTGACGGTGCTGACCTCGGCCGCCGAGGCCGATCCGCTGAGGCTGGCGCTGGGCAGGCGCAGCGCATCGGCCTGGGCGGCCTTGAATTCGGCGGATTCGGCCAGGCTGCGCGCGGCCAGGTAGGTGGCGTCGTAGGCGCGGGCGGCTTCGTAGACCGTGTTCAGGTTCTGCGCCGATGCCGCGCCGCTGGCCAGCAGCAGCGCCAGCAGGCTGGCGCACCGCAGGCGCGAAGGCAGGAAGCGCGGGGTCGGGCTGGACATGGACAGTGATCCTCGGGTGGGGGCTGAAATGGCGGATGAGCGACAGGGCGGATTCAGTAGCGCGGCACCGCGGCATCCACCTCGCGGGACCAGGCATCGATGCCGCCGGCGACGTTGTACACGGCGGTGTGGCCCTGCTGCTGCAGGAATGCGACGCACTGCAGGCTGCGTGCGCCGTGATGGCACAAAACCAGGACAGGCTGCGTCGGCGGCAATTCGCCGCGGCGCGCCGGCAGGCTGTGCATCGGGATGTGCACCGTGGTGGCGCCGGGCAGGTCGAGCCGGGCGGTCTGCAGTTCCCAGTCTTCCCGCACATCCAGCAGCAGCGGCGCCGGCGCGGTGTGGCCGGCCACGAAGGCGGCCAGGTCCTGCACGGCGATCTGGGGCAGCGTCATCGGTGCCGTCAGAAGTGGAAGCGGGTGGGCTCGCCGAAGCCGGCCAGCCGCGGCGCCACGGTGTCGAACAGGTCCTGCGATTGCAGCGCCGTGGCCGACAGCCGGGTGATGCGCACCGCGCGCATCACCGGCTCCTGGCCGACGATGGTCAGCAGCCGGCCACCGATCTTCAGCTGGTCGAGCAGGGCCTGCGGCACCTCGGCCACCGAGCCCGACAGCATGATCACGTCGAACGGGCCGTCGCCAGGCAGGCCGGCCTGGCCGTCCATGTCGCGCACGCTGGCATTGAGCACGCCGCCGCGGCGCAGGTTGGCGGTGGCCATGGCGGCCAGCGCGCCGATGCGCTCCAGCGCGATCACCGACTGCGCCCGGTGGGCCAGCAGCGCGGTCATGAAGCCCGAGCCGGCGCCGACTTCCAGCACCCGCTCATGGCGCTGCACCTGGGCCTCCTGCAGCAGGCGGGCCTCGACCTTGGGCGCCAGCATCACCTGGCCATGGCCCAGCGGCACCTCGGCATCGACGAAGGCCAGGGCCTGGTAGGCCGGCGGCACGAAGTCTTCGCGGCGCACGCGGGCCAGCAGGTCCAGCACGTTCAGGTCCAGCACATCCCAGGGGCGGATCTGCTGCTCGATCATGTTGAAGCGGGCTTGTTCGATGTTCATGGGCGTTCCGTGGAGCAGGGCGGCGGTGATTGCGGGTTAACCCAGGATTCTATTTCGGGGGGATGGCGGCAGGCTGACGTGGCGCAGCCGGCGGCTGGCCGAACAGCCGGCGTGATGCCCAGGCACCCAGGTCGTCCAGCCAGCAGTAGATGACCGGCACCACCACCAGCGTCAGCAGCGACGAGGTGATGACGCCGCCGATCACCGCCTGGCCCATGGGCGCGCGCTGCTCCGAGCCTTCGGTCAGCGCCAGGGCCAGCGGCAGCATGCCGAAGACCATGGCCAGCGTGGTCATCAGGATCGGCCGCAGCCGCACCTTGGCGGCCATCAGCAGGGCGGCGCTGCGCTCCATGCCTTCATCGCGCGCGCGGATCGCGAAATCCACCAGCAGGATGGCGTTCTTGGTCACCAGGCCCATCAGCATGATCACGCCGATCACCGAGAACATGTTCAGCGTGCTGCGCCACAGCAGCAGCGCGCCCACCACGCCGATCAGCGTGAGCGGCAGCGAGCTCATCAGCGCCAGCGGCTGCAGGAAGCTGCGGAACTGGCTGGCCAGGATCATGTAGATGAAGACCACGCCCATCACCAGGGCCGAGATGGCGTAGCCGAAGCTGTCCTGCATGTCCTTGGTGCTGCCGCCGAAGCGGTAGGTGTAGCCTGGCGGCAGCGGTGTGTCGGCCAGGATCTGGCGGATCTCGGCCGACACCTCGCCCAGCGCCCGGCCGCTGGTGTTGGCGGTGATCTCGCTTTCGCGGTTGAGGTCGCGGCGGTTGATCTGTGTGGGCCCCAGGCCAGCGCGCACATCGGCCACCTGGCCCAGACGCACGGTGCGCATGCTGCCGTCCGTGTTCGCGCCCAGCACCAGGCCCAGGCGGGCCAGGTCGTCGGGGTTGTCGCGGGCCTCGGGCGTCAGCCGCACCTTGACGTCGTAGGTCTGGTCATTGGCGGCGCGCCAGTCGCCCACCGTCTGGCCGGCCACCAGGGCGCGCAGCGTGCTGGTGATGCTGCCCACGCTCAGGCCCAGGTCGCTGGCGGCGTCGCGCTTCACGTCCACCACCACCGTGGGCTTGGGCGGCTTCATGCTGGTGTCCAGGTCCACCAGGCCGGGCACGGTGGCCATCCTGGCCATCAGCGTGGCGGTCAGGCGCTGCAGCTCGGCGATGTCGCTGCCCTGGATCGACAGCGAGATCGGCTTGTTGCCGCCGATGGCATCGAGCAGGCCCACGTGGGTGACGGTGATGCCGGCCACCTGGCGCAGCCGCTCGCGCAGCGGCACGGACATCTGGTCGACGCTGCGGCTGCGGTCTTTCCGGTCGACCAGACGCACGAACACGCTGGCGTAGTTGCGGCCCGCTGCATTGCCGCTGTTGATGGTGGTGAGCGTGTAGCGCACCTCGGGCATCTCGCGCAGGATGGCGTCGACCTGCCGCGCCCGCGCCTCGGTGGTGGCCAGGCTGCTGCCCACTGGCGTGTAGAACTGGATGCTGGTCTCGCTGAAATCGGCCTTGGGCACGAACTCGGTGCCCAGCCGCGGCACCAGCACCAGCGCCGCCACCAGCGAGGCCAGCGCGATCAGCACGGTGATGCCCTTGTGCACCAGCGACCAGCGCAATGCCGCCACGTACACATCGCCCAGCTTGTGCGAGGCGCGGTCCACCCAGTGCGTCAACCGGCCCAGCGTGTGGTCGTAGAAGCCCTTGGGCTGGAACGGCTGCCCTTCGCGGTCGATCGCCGGGTCATGCCAGACCGAGCTGAGCATCGGGTCGAGCGTGAAGCTGACGAACATCGAGATCAGCACCGCCGCCACGATGGTGATGCCGAACTCGTGGAAGAACTTGCCGATGATGCCGCTCATGAAGCCGATCGGCAGGAACACGGCCACGATGCTCAGCGTGGTGGCCAGCACCGCCAGGCCGATCTCGTTGGTGCCGGCCAGTGACGCATCCCTGGCGCCCTTGCCCATCTGCACATGGCGCACGATGTTCTCGCGCACCACGATGGCATCGTCGATCAGCAGGCCCACGCACAGGCTCATCGCCATCAGCGTGATCATGTTGATCGAGAAGCCGAACATGTCCATGAACAGGAAGGTGCCGATCAGCGCGATCGGCAGCGTCAGCCCGGTGATGACGGTGGAGCGCCAGCTGTTGAGGAACAGGAAGACGATGCCCACCGTCAGCACCGCACCCTCGATCAGCGTGCGCTTGACATTGGCCACCGAGACGCGGATCGGCCGCGAGCCATCGCGCACCACCTCCAGCGCCACGCCGGGCGGCAGCCGCGGCTTGAGCTGTTCGGCCGCCTGCAGCAGGCCGTCGACCACGTCGATGGTGTTCTCGCCCTGGCTCTTCTTCACCTCCAGCGCCAGCATGCGCTTGCCGTTGTAGAGCGCCAGGGTCTCCACTTCCTCGGGTCCGTCGACGACCTGCGCCACCTGCTGCAGCTTGACGGGCTGGCCGCCCCGGCGGGCCACCACCACCTGGTTCAGCTCGTCGGGCCGCTTCACCCGGCCGTCGATCTGCACCGTGCGCTCGGCCTCGGCCGAGCGCAGGCTGCCGGCCGGCAGGTCCTGGTTCTCGGTGCGCACCGCGCCCATCACGCTGTCCACACCGACGCCGAAGGCCTCCAGCGCCGCGGGCTTGAGGTACACGTTGATCTCGCGCTTGACACCGCCGACCAGCGCCACCGAGCCGACGCCGCGCACGTTCTCCAGCCGCTTCTTGGCCACCTGGTCGGCCCAGGTGGTCAGCGCCTGCACGCTGACGCTGCCGTCGGGCGAGGTGACGGCCAGCGAGAAGATCGGCACGCTGGCGGGGTCGAAGCGGGAGATGCGCGAATCCTTCACCTCGTCGCGCAGCGTGGGCTTGATCAGCGCCAGCTTCTCGCGCACATCGTCGGCGGCGCGCCGGCCATCCATGTCCAGGTTGAACTGGATGATGACGACCGACGCACCCTCGTAGCTGCGCGAGTACAGCTGGTTGATGCCGGCGATGGTGTTGACCGTCTCCTCGATCTTCTTGGTGACCTCGCTCTCCACCACCTCGGGCGCGGCACCGGGGTACTCGGTCTGCACCACCACGGTGGGGAAGTCGATGTCGGGGAACTGGTCGACCTTCAGCCGCTGGTAGGAGAACAGCCCCAGCACCACGAAGGCCAGCATGACCATCACGGCCATGACCGGGTTGGCGATGGAGACGCGGGTGAACCACATGGCAGCAGCCGGTCAGCGCGAGGCGGCGGAAGCGGCCAGGGCCGCGGCCGGCGCCTTCAGCCGCACGCCGTCGGCCACCAGGCCGGCGGTAGCGGTCAGCACCTGGTCGCCGGTCGCCAGACCGCTGCGCACTTCCACCCAGTCGCCGCTGCCGGCCGTGGCCTGCGGCGCCCGGCCCTGGGCGCCCAGGGTCAGCACCCGGCGTTCGGCACGGCCGTCGCGCAGACGGATGGCGTAGGGCTGGGCCTGGTCCATGCGCACCGCCGACAGCGGGATCGCCAGCGCCGTGGTCTGGCCCAGTTCCACGCTGCCGCGGGCGAACAGGCCGTGGCGCAGGCCCGGGTGCGGGTCCACCGCCAGGTAGGCCGCCACGGTGCGGGCCCCGGCGGTAGCGCTGGGGTTGATGCGCACCACGCGGGCGGCCACCTGGGCGCCGCTGCCGTCCAGCAGCAGGCTGGCCGGCGCACCCACCTGCAGCGCCGGCAGGTCCTGCGGCGCCACGGCGGCTTCCAGCTCGATGCGCGACAGGTCGACGATCTCGACGATGCGCCCGTCCACCGGCACCCGCTCGCCGGGCTGGGCCAGGCGCTGGGCCACCAGGCCGCTGATCGGCGCCACCAGGGTGGCATCGCCACGGCTCTTGCGCGCCAGCTCCACAGCGGCCAGCGCCGCCTGCAGCGTGGCCTGGGCACCGGCCTCGTTGCTGGCCGAGGTGTCCAGCGCAGTGGGCGAGATGAAGCCCTGGGCCACCAGCGCCTTGTTGTTGGCCAGCTGGCGCTGGGCGATCTCCAACTGCGCGCGGGCGGCGGCGCCCTGCTGCTCGGCCTGGCGCAGACGCAGGTCGAACTCGGTGGCGTCGAGCTGGCCGATCACCTGGCCGGCGCGCACCGCATCGCCCTCGCGCACCGTCAGCGTCTTCAGCTCGGCCGCCACGCGGGCCTTGACGAAGGCGGTGTTCACCGCCTTCAGGCTGCCCGAGACCTCCAGCCGGCGGCTCAGCGTGGTGGGCTGCACCGTCAGCAGGTCCTGCGGGCCCAATTCCAGCTGGGGCTGCGGGGCGCTGGCGGCGCCCATGGCAGGCTTGGGTGCAGCGCTGCGGTTGGCCAGCCACTGCCGGCCGGCCAGCAGCACGGCGAGCAGCACCAGCGCGGCCAGCAACCAGCGCAGCCAAGGTTTCTTCTTCGGGGTGTCGGACATCAGGCGGTGGGGCGCGCAGCCGGCGCCGGTTCGGGTGGACGCACGCACAGGCCGGCCAGCACCAGCTGCACATGCTGGGCGATGAAGGCGCGCCCATCGAGGTGCCAGTCGGCCGGCGTGCAGGCGCCGAAGGAGTGGCGGTGCAGGCAGATCATCACCAGCGGCAACACCAGCGAGTGCACTGCATGGTCGACATCGACCGGGCGGAACTCGCCTTGGGCGATGCCCTGGCTGACCACGCGGCCCAGCAGATCGTGGGCGCGTTCCACCACCTCGCGGTGGTAGAACTCGGCGATTTCGGGGAAGTTGCGCACCTCGGTGATCACCAGCTTGAACACGCCCGAGGCGGGGCTGTCGTACAGCTGGGTCCACCAGTCGATCAGGATGCCCTGCAGCAGGGCGGTGGCGGTGCCGGAATGCTCGGCCGCCTGGGCGGCGCCGGCGGCGATCCGGGCCGACAGGTAGTGCGCGATCACCGCCTTCAGCAGCTCTTCCTTGCTGGGGTAGTAGAGGTAGAGCGTGCCCTTGGACACGCCGGCCAGCGCGGCCACTTCCTCGGCGCGGGTGGCGGCAAAGCCCTTCTGCACGAACAGCGCCAGCGCGGCATCGAGCAGTTCCTGGGGGCGGGCCTCCTTGCGGCGTCGCCGGTGGGCGGTGTCGGTGTGTGGCATTTAATGACTGACTGGTCAGTAATGTAGCCGCCGCACCGCGCCGGGGCAAGCCGGGGCAACCCGGCACAGCCGTTGCCGAAAGACCCGCCATGTTGCGCGGCTATCATCTGCGGCTTTGGCTGGAGAGCGTGCGTGGACCTTGTGCTGTTGCTGAAGGCGGCCGTCATGGGCGTGGTGGAGGGGCTCACCGAGTTCCTGCCGATCTCGTCCACCGGCCACCTGATCCTCGCGGGGTCGCTGCTGAACTTCACCGGCGACATGGTCAAGGTCTTCGAGATCGCGATCCAGACCGGTGCCATGCTGGCCGTGGTGTGGGAATACCGCCAGCGGCTGGGCGAGACGGTGGCCGGCATCACCAGCCAGGCCAAGGCCCAGCGCTTTGCGCTGAATGTGCTGGTGGCCTTTCTGCCGGCGGTGGTGTTCGGTCTGGCGCTGGGCAGCGTCATCAAGAAGCACCTGTTCGCCCCGGTGCCGGTGGCCATGGCCTTCATCGTGGGCGGCGTGCTGATCCTGTGGATCGAGGCGCGCCACAAGCGCCTGTACGGCGCCATGGACCTGCAGGGCGGCCGGCGTGCACGGGTGGAGACGGTGGACGACATGACCGTGGCCGATGCGCTGAAGGTGGGCCTGCTGCAGTGCCTGGCCCTGGTGCCGGGCACCAGCCGCTCGGGCGCCACCATCATGGGCGCGCTCGTGCTGGGCTTCTCCCGCAAGGCGGCGGCCGAGTTCAGCTTCTTCCTGGGCATTCCCACGCTGATGGGCGCCGGCGCCTATTCGGTGTGGAAGCAGCGCGATCTGTTGAGCCTGCAGGACGTGCCGGTGTTCGCGGTGGGCACGGTGATGGCCTTCTTCAGCGCGCTGCTGTGCATCCGCTGGCTGATCCGCTATGTGTCGACGCACGACTTCACCGTCTTCGCCTGGTACCGCATCGTCTTCGGCTGCCTGGTGCTGCTGACGTCCTACACCGGCTGGGTCACCTGGGCGGCGTGACTGCCCGCAACGTCAGGTGCGGCGGGTGAACAGCAGGTCCCACACCCCGTGGCCCAGCTTGAGGCCGCGGGCCTCGAACTTGGTCAGCGGGCGCATCGCCGGCCGCGGCGCGTAGCCCTCGGCGGTGTTGGCCAGGGCCGGACAGTCGCCCAGCACCTGCAGCATCTGCTGGGCGTAGTCTTCCCAGTCGGTGGCGCAGTGCAGCCAGCCGCCGTGGGCCAGCCGGCCGGTCAGCAGATCGACCAGCGGCGGCTGGATCAGCCGGCGCTTGTGGTGGCGCTTCTTGTGCCAGGGGTCGGGAAAGTACACATGCACGCCGGCCAGTGAAGCCGGCGCCACCATCTGGCGCAGCACCTCGACCGCGTCGTGCTGCAGGATGCGGATGTTGGTCAGCCCGCGTTCGCCGATCTCGCGCAGCAGCGCGCCCACGCCGGGCTGGTGCACTTCCACACCGATGAAATCCAGGTCGGGCCGCGCCGCGGCGATGGCCGCCGTGGCCTGGCCCATGCCGAAGCCGATCTCCAGCACCCGCGGCGCGCTGCGGCCGAAGACCGCATCCCAGTCGGGCACGGCCGGCTGGAAGGGCAGCATGTACTGCGGCCCCAGTTCGGCCAACGCACGCGCCTGACCGGTGCCCAGGCGGCCGGCCCGCAGCACGAAGCTGCGCACCGGGCGGTGGCGGTGGGGATGTGTCACCGGCGTGGCGGTGCTGTCGTCCGCCGGGGCGGCGGGCTCGGGTGTCGGCATGGCGGGCAGGCGGCCGCGGCCGCCCGGATCAAGGGTCAGCCGGCGGTGGCCTGCTGGAAGAGCCGGGTCGAGCGGGCGCCCGAGCGGCAGAAAGCCAGCATCGGCTGCGGCAGGGTCTTCAGCAGGTCGGCAAAGGCGGCGATCTGCTCGGGCGATTGCCAGCCGCCGTCCACCGGCAGGTGGCGGTATTCCAGGCCCGCGGCCACCGCGGCAGCCTCGATGGCGGCGCTGGTCGGCTGGTCGGGACCGTGCTCGAAGTCCGGTCGGTTGTTGACCACGCTCTTGAAGCCCAGGCGGGCCAGCTCGGCCATCGCCTCGGGCGCGAGTTGCGGGGCCACACACACGGTGTCGGCGATCTGGCGCAGGGGCAGGTTGGTGCTCATGGCGCGCAGCTTACTTCGCCAGGGCGGCCTTCACCGCCGCCGATACCGCGCCCATGTCGGCCTTGCCGGCCAGCTGGGCCTTGACGGCGGCCATCACCTTGCCCATGTCACCGGGGCCGCTGGCCCCCAGCGCCGACACGATCGCGCCGACCGCCGCAGCCACTTCCTCGGCCGACAGCCGCGCCGGCAGGTAGGCCTGCAGCACGGCCAGTTCGGCGCTTTCCTGGTCGACCAGGTCGGTGCGGCCGGCGCTCTGGAAGGCGGTGATCGAATCCTTGCGCTGCTTGATCAGCTTGTCGACCACGCCGACGATGGCGGCGTCATCGAGCGTGATGCGCTCGTCCACCTCGCGCTGCTTGATGGCGGCCATCAGCAGGCGGATGGTGCCCAGGCGCGCACTGTCCTTGGCGCGCATGGCCGTCTTCATGTCGTCGGAGATCTGGTCTTTCAGGGGCATGCGGGCCTCGGGCAGTTGCAATCGGTGGAACCATGAAAAACGCCCGCTGCGGCGTCCCGCGCGGGCGTTTCTTCAAGCGGGGAAGCTCAGTACAGCTTCTTGGGGAGCTGCATGCTGCGCACGCGCTTGTAGTGACGCTTGACCGCGGCGGCCTTCTTGCGCTTGCGCTCGGCGGTGGGCTTCTCGTAGAACTCGCGGGCGCGAAGATCGGTGAGCAGGCCCAGCTTCTCTATGGTGCGCTTGAAGCGGCGCAGTGCAACGTCGAACGGCTCGTTTTCCTTGACGCGAATCGTGGTCATGTAATCCAAAAATCCCAGGGTTGGTGTGCACGGCGTGGTTCTGGACCGGCTGCTGGCTTCTCCACCCCCGGGCACCCGCCCTGAGACTGATCCATCCAACATTCCGGAATTGCCGGTTCCATGCCGCCGCGCGGTTTGCCAGCAAAGCGGGGATTCTACTTCGAAAACAGGGATATCGGCAAGATTCCCGTTGCATCGGTTTTCAGGCTGGTGCTGGCGCCATTGCCAACGATTGCGCGCAGGCCGCCGCACTGGCCCAGGCCCACTGGAAGTTGTAGCCGCCCAGCCAGCCGGTCACGTCGACCACCTCGCCGATGAAGTAGAGCCCCGGCTGGCGCTGGCTGGCCATGCTGCGGCTGTCCAGCTCGCGGGTGTCGACGCCGCCGGCGGTCACTTCCGCCTTGCGCCAGCCCTCGGTGCCGGTGGGCGTGATCTCCCAGCGCGCCAGGCTGTCGGCCAGGCGCTGCAGGTCTTTGTCGCGCACCTCGGGCAGCGGGCGGGTGGCGTCCAGGTCCAGCCGGGCCAGCCAGGCATCGGCCAGGCGCTGCGGCAGCAGGCCGGCCAGGGCATTGCCGAGCTGCCGACGCGAGCCGGCCTTGGCCTGGCGCAGCTGCTCGGCGATGTCGTCGGCCGGCAGCAGGTTCAGCCGCAGCGGCTGGCCGGGCTGCCAGAAGCTGGAGATCTGCAGCACCGCCGGGCCGCTGAGCCCGCGGTGGGTGAACAGCAGGTCTTCGTCGAACCGGCCAGCCGCCTTGCCGCTGCCGGTGGCCACCTGCACCGGCAGCGATGCACCGGCCAGTGGCACGAACGGTGCCCACAAGCTGGCATCGAAAGTGAGCGGCACCAAGGCCGGGCGTGGCGGCACGATGGCATGGCCGTACTGGCGCGCCAGCCGGTGGCCGATGTCGGTGGCGCCGATCTTCGGAATCGACAGCCCGCCGCTGGCCACCACGAATTGCGTGCAGCGCACCGGGCCGGCGCTGGTGTCGAGCTCGAAGCCGCCTTCGACCGCCCGCGCGGCGGCCAGGCTGCAGGGCTGCCAGCGCTGCACGCCGCCGGCCTCGCACTCGGCCACCAGCAGGTCGATGATCTGCTCGGCCGAGTCATCGCAGAACAGCTGGCCCTTGTGCTTCTCATGGAAGCCGATGCCGTGGCGCCTGACCAGGGCGATGAAGTCGGCCGGCGTGTAGCGGGCCAGGGCAGACCGGCAAAAATGCGGGTTGGCCGACAGGAACTGCGCCGGCGTCGCATCGCGGTTGGTGAAGTTGCAGCGGCCGCCGCCGGAGATGCGGATCTTCTCGGCCAGTTTCTCGGCGTGGTCGATCACCAGCACCTTCAGGCCGCGCTGGCCGGCGATGCCGGCGCAGAACAGCCCGGCCGCACCGGCGCCCAGGATCGCGGCGTCGAAGTGGAGCGGGGATGGGGGCAGGGCGGTGGGCACGGCGCGCGATGATAGGCGGGCCCTGGCCCGCCGATCAGGCGCGCTTGACCTGCGGCGTGCTGCTGCCCAGGCGCGCCAGTGCGGCCAGCAGCAGTTCCACCTGGCGGTCCAGCGGCGCCGGGCCCGGCTTCTCGCCGGCCAGCACGCCCTGGATGTAGACCGCCACAGTGGCCGCGTCGATCTGGCGCGGCAGCAGCGGCAGCTCGGCCAGCACGCCTTCCTGCACCGGGCAGGACAGGTCGGCCTGCCAGATGCCGCCCAGCCAGGTGTCGAGCTTGGGGCAGCGGCGCGGGTCGGCGACCGGTTCGCCCTCGGTGCCGCGCAGCAGCATCAGGTCGGCGGCGCTGCGCTGGGCCAGGTCGGCCATCAGGATGCCGAATTCGGGGTGGGTGTGGCTGGCCAGGCGCAAGGCCGGCGCATCGACCACCGGCTGCAGCAGCTTGGCCACGGTGTGGCCGGAATTGCGCAGACCGACCACCCAGCGCACGTCCAGCAGGCGCTGCAGCGCAGGGCTCAGGGTGTCGGTGGCGATGAAGGCCGGCTCGCGGCGCTGCCAGCGCTCCTGCACCGTGGCCACATCCTCGGCCGGGGGCAGGGCCAGGGCCTGGAAGATGTCGGCGGTGTTGACGCGGGCCGGGTCGTGCCGCGGGCCGTGCACCAGCACCCGGGCGCCTTCCTGCGCCAGGCGCAGCGCCAGCAGCGGCGTCAGGTTGGGCAGGCGGCGGGCGCCGTTGTAGCTGGGGATCACGATCACCGGCTTGTCGCTGTGCAGCGCCAGGCAGCGGGTCTGGGTGGCCTGGGCAAAGCCCAGCAGCTCGTCGACCGTCTCGCCCTTGATGCGCATGGCCAGCGCAAACGCGCCCACCTCGAGGTCGGTGACCTGGCCGTCCAGCACCTGGCCCATCAGATCCGCGGCCGCGTCGATGCCCAGGGACCGCGCGCCTTCATGGCCGCGGCCGATCTCCTTGATGTACTGCGCAATGCCCATGGCGAAACCCTTGCGTGTGTTGCGTCAGCCGATCGCAAGTTTCGGGCCGATTCGGCCACAGCACTGGCGATGGCACACGAAATGTTTCAAGCCGCCTGGCTGGCCAGCGGTTGCGGCGTGGCCGCGACCAGGCGCTGCAGCGTTGGCAGGCAGGATCCACATTGCGTGCCGCAACCCAGCCGCTGCTGCAGCTGCTGCAGGCGCTGGCCGTCGCTGCCACTGCAGCCTGCCAGCACGCCGACGATGGCCGGCTCGGCCACGTTCAGGCAGGTGCACACCTGGCGGCCGGCCGGCTGCAGCGCCACCGGCGCGGTGGCATCGGGCCGCAGCAGCTGGCGGCCGAAGGCCTGGGCCGGCAGCTGCTGTTGCAGCAAGTCCTTGATCCAGGCCTCGGCCCGGATGTCGC
This sequence comes from Pseudaquabacterium pictum, assembly GCF_005403045.1. GTDB lineage: Bacteria > Pseudomonadota > Gammaproteobacteria > Burkholderiales > Burkholderiaceae_C > Pseudaquabacterium > Pseudaquabacterium pictum. Next base: position 547,405 of record NZ_BJCL01000001.1, on the reverse strand, counting down.
CGGCCAGCACAAAGGATTGCAGCCGGGTGTCGCTGCCCGCGATCTCCAGCCCGATGGCGCGGCGCTGGCCGCGGCGGGCATCGGCGTAACGCAGCGCATCCCGGCGGGTCGGGCCCAGGCCGAACAGGTTCTCGATCGTGGCGATGGTCTCGGCCGACGCCGGCTCGGCGGCCGCCAGCCGCAGCAGCACCCCATGCCGGGTGTGGCCGAAGGGCACGGCGCTGGCGTAGCCGAAGCCGGCCATCAGCGGCTGCAAATTCTGGCGCAGGTCCAGCGCATCGTCCTCCGGCAGCCAGGCGGCAGCCAGCAGGCGCCAGGGCAGCATCGCCTTCTGCAGCCGCACGGCGGTGTGCTTCAGCTCGGGCTGCTTCGACAGCGGGCAGAACGCCGGATTCGTCAGCGTGTTGATGCCGCCCGCCCCCCCGGCCCCCAGCACCTCGCCGCCCCAGTGCATCGCCACATGGGCCTGCGTGGGCGCCACGCTGTCGCTGGTGACCGCCGGCAGCACCAGATCGCCGCGGCGGCTGTGCACCTGCACCAGGTCGCCGTCCTGCAGCCGCAGGCGGGCCATGTCCTGCACATGCAGATCGATGCTGGGCTCGGCCTGGTGGCCGAACAGCCGGCCCAGGGTGCCTGTGCGGCTGCCGCCATGCCACTGGTCACGCAGCCGGCCGGTGGTCAGGCTGAACGGAAAGCGGGCATCACGCGGCTCGGCCAGCGGCAGCGCTGCGGTGTCGAAGAAGCGTGCGCGGCCGTCGGGTGTCTCGAAGCGGCCGTCTTCGTACAGCCGGGCGCGGCCGCTGGCGGCGCCAGCCGGCATCGGCCATTGCTGCGGGCCCTGTGAATCCAGGATGGGGTAGCTCAGGCCGGTGATGTCGAGATCCCGCCCGCGGGTGGTGGCGCGGTGCTCGTTCCAGATCGCCTCGGGGCTGTCGAAGCCGAACAGCGTGGGCGCGCCGGGGCGCAGCCGCGCCTCCAGCCGGCGGGCGATGTCCAGCGCGATGGCCCAGTCGTGGCGCGCGGCACCGGCCGGCGGGATGGCCGGGCGCACACGGCTGATGCGCCGCTCGCTGTTGGTGACGGTGCCGTCCTTTTCGCCCCAGGTGGTGGCAGGCAGCAGCCAGTCGGCGTACTTCGCGGTGGCGGTGGTGGCGAAGGCCTCCTGCACCACCACCAACTCGGCGCGCTGCAGCGCGCGCTGCACCATGGCCTGGTCGGGCAGGCTCTGGGCGGGGTTGGTGCAGGTGATCCACAGCGCCTTGATCTCGCCATCGGCGGCGGCCTGGAACATCTCCACGGCCGTCTTGCCGGGCTTGTCCGGCACCGACGGCAGGCCCCACAGCGCGGCCACCTCGGCCCGGTGGGCCGGGTTGGCCAGGTCGCGGTGGGCGCTGAGCAGATTGGCCAGGCCGCCCGCCTCGCGCCCGCCCATGGCATTGGGCTGGCCGGTCAGCGACAGCGGCCCGGCGCCGGGTTGGCCGATCTGGCCGCAGGCCAGGTGCAGGTTGATCAGCGCGGCATTGCGGGCGGTGCCGCTGCGGCTCTGGTTCAGGCCCTGGCAGTACAGGCTGAGGGTGGGCAGCCGCTGGCCGGTGGCCGCATCCACATTGGCGAACCAGCGCGCCGCCTGCAGGATGTCGGCTTCCTGCAGGCCGGTCATGCGGGCGGTTTCCTTGGGCGTGTACTCGCGCACCCGGGCCTTCAGCGCCTCGAAGCCGCTGGTGTGGGCGGCGATGTAGGCGTTGTCGGTCCAGCCCTCCCACAGCATCAGGTGCAGCAGGCCGTGGCACAGCGCGATGTCGGTGCCGGGCAGGATCTGCAGGTGCAGATCGGCCATGGCCGCAGTCTCGGTGCGGCGCGGGTCGACCACCACCAGCTTCTGCTGCGGGTTGGCGCGGCGGGCGTCTTCCAGCCGGCGCACCAGCACCGGATGGGCCCAGGCCGGGTTGGCGCCGGTCACCCAGACAGTGGCGGCATCGTTGAAGTCGTCGTAACAGGCCGGCGGCGCGTCGGCCCCTAGCGTGGCCTTGTAGCCGGCCACCGCGCTGCTCATGCACAGGCGGCTGTTGGTGTCGATGTTGTTGGTGCCGATCAGGCCCTTGGCCAGCTTGTTGAAGACGTAGTAGTCCTCGGTCAGCAGCTGGCCGGAGACGTACAGCCCCACCGCATCCGGGCCGTGGTGTTCGATGATGTCGGCCAACTGGTTGGTGATGGCCGGCAGCGCCGCATCCCAGCTGCTGGCCTGCGGCCCCTGGCCGCGCTGCAGCCGCTGCATCGGCTGCAGCAGCCGCGCCTGGCGGGTGATGGCGGCGCTGGCCGTCAGGTGCAGGGTGCTGCCCTTGCTGCACAGGCGGCCGAAGTTGGCCGGATGGTCGGGATCGCCGCGCACGCCGGTGATCTGCGCGCCCTCGCTCTCGATCACCACGCCGCAGCCGACGCCGCAGTAGGGGCAGGTGCTCTTGGTCTCGGCCATGGCGGTGGACGGTTCAGGCGCAGCTGGCCTGCTGGCGGCAGGGCCCCGCCACCGGCGCGGGCAGGTCCAGCGCCTTGGTGGCCAGTTCCTGCGCATCCAGCCACACCTGGCCGTCGTGCACCCGGCAGGCGAAGGCGGGGGTGCAGCCTTCGTCCGGCGCGCGGGCGTTGCCGTCCACCAGCGCGATGGTCCAGTTGTGCAGCGGGCAGGCCACCGCATCGCCATGCACGATGCCCTGGCTCAGCGGCCCGCCCTTGTGCGGGCAGCGGTCGAGCAGGGCGAAGACCCGGTCGTCGGCGGTGCGGAACACCGCCACCGGCATGCCCTGCGGGCGGGCCACGCGGCGGGCGCCGAGCGGGGGGATGTCGTCGACCGCGCAGACAGCGGTCCAGCCAGGGGCAGCGGGGGTCATGGGCAGGTTCTCGCGGTGCATCAGGCGCTCACCGGCAGACTGGGGGTGATGGCGCTGAACTGCCGCAGGTCGACCTGGGCCTTGGCATGCTCGAACCAGGGATCGGGCTCGCCATCCAGGCTGAACTGCAGCTTGGCCCACAGGGCACGCCGGCCCTCGTGGTCGTCGAGGATCTTCTTCTTCACGTGGTCCAAACCGACCCGATGCACATAGTGCACCGTGCGCTCCAGGTACCAGCCTTCTTCGCGGTAGAGCTGGCAGAAGGCGCCGGTGTACTCCAGCACCTCCTCGGGCGTCTTCAACTTGGTGAAGAACTGCGCCACCTCGGTCTTGATGCCGCCGTTGCCGGCCACGTACATCTCCCAGCCCGAGTCCACGCCGATGATGCCCACGTCCTTGATGCCGGCCTCGGCGCAGTTGCGCGGGCAGCCGCTGACCGCGAACTTCACCTTGTGCGGCGCATACATGCGCCACATGGCGCGTTCCAGGTCCTTGCCCATCTGCGTGCTGTCCTGCGTGCCGAAGCGGCACCACTCGCTGCCCACGCAGGTCTTCACCGTGCGCAGCGCCTTGGCATAGGCATGGCCGCTGGGCATGCCGATGTCCTTCCACACGCCCGGCAGGTCTTCCTTCTTCACGCCCAGCAGGTCGATGCGCTGGCCACCGGTGACCTTGACGGTGGGGATCTTGTACTTGTCCACCGCGTCGGCGATGCGGCGCAACTCGTCGGCGGTGGTCTCGCCGCCCCACATGCGCGGAATCACGCTGTAGCTGCCGTCCTTCTGGATGTTGGCGTGGCTGCGCTCGTTGATGTAGCGGCTCTGCGGATCGTCCTGCGCCTCCTTGGGCCAGGTGCTGATCAGGTAGTAGTTGATGGCCGGCCGGCAGCTGCTGCAGCCGTTGGGCGTGCGCCAGCCCAGGGCCTTGTAGACGCCATCGATGGTCAGCAGCTTGTCGCGGCGGATGGCCTCGCGGGCCTCCTGGTGGCTGGTGTCGGTGCAGCCGCACATGGCCTTCTTCTTCGGCGCGGCCGAGTAGTCGCCGCCGGCGGTGAACATCAGCAGCTGTTCCACCAGACCGGTGCAGCTGCCGCAGCTGGCGCTGGCCTTGGTGTGCTTGCGCACCTCTTCGAGGGTGAACAGGCCCTTGTCCTTGATGGCCTTGCAGATGCTGCCCTTGGTGACGCCGTTGCAGCCGCAGACTTCGTCCGAGTCGGCCATCGCCGCCGCCTTGTTGTGGCCCTGGTGGCCCACGTCGCCGATGTTGCTCTCGCCGAACATCAGCTTGTCGCGGATGTCGGCGACCGAGCGGCCGTCGCGCAGCAGCTTGAAGTACCAGCTGCCGTCCACGGTGTCGCCGTACAGGCAGGCGCCGACCAGCTTGTCGTCCTGGATCACCAGCTTCTTGTAGACGCCGCCGAAGGGGTCGCTCATCACGATCTCCTCGGTGCCGGCGCCGCCCATGAAGTTGCCGGCACTGAACAGGTCGATGCCGGTGACCTTGAGCTTGGTGCTGGTCTGGCTGCCGGTGTAGCGGCCGATGCCGAACTGCGCCAGGTGGGTGGCGCAGACCTTGCCCTGCTCGAACAGCGGCGCCACCAGGCCGTAGGCGATGCCGCGGTGGGCGGCACATTCGCCCACGGCGTAGATGCGCGGGTCGGTCACCGTCTGCAGCGTGTCGCTGACGACGATCCCACGCTGGCAGTGCAGGCCCATCGCCTCTGCCAATCGGGTGTTGGGGCGGATGCCGGCGGCCATCACCACCAGGTCGGCCGGGATCTCGCTGCCGTCCTTGAACTGCACGGCCATCACGCGGCCGCCTTGGCCACTGTCTGCGTCGCCGATCAGCGCCTGGGTCTGCGCGCCGATCAGGAACTTCAGGCCGCGCTGCTCCAGCGATTGGCGCAGCAGGCCGCCGGCCACATCGTCGAGCTGGCGCTCCATCAGCCAGGGGGCGATGTGCACCACCGTCACCTGCATGCCGCGCAGCATCAGGCCGTTGGCGGCTTCCAGCCCCAGCAGGCCGCCGCCGATGACCACCGCATGCCGGTGCGTCTGCGCAGTGGCGATCATGGTCTCGGTGTCGGCGATGTCGCGGTAGGCGATCACGCCGGCCAGGTCCTTGCCCGGCACCGGCAGGATGAAGGGCAGGCTGCCGGTGGCGACCAGCAGGCGGTCGTACTCTGCCGTCGTGCCATCGTCGGCGATCACCAGCCGCCGGGTGCGGTCCACCTGGGTCACCGTCTTGCCCAGGTGCAGGGTGATGCCGTGCTCGGCATACCAGCTCAGCGGGTTGAGGATGATCTGGTCGATGGTCTGCTCGCCGGCCAGCACCGGGCTCAACAGGATGCGGTTGTAGTTCGGGTGCGGCTCGGCGCCGAACACGGTGATGTCGTACAGGTCGGGGGCGATCTTCAGCAGCTCTTCCAGCGTGCGCACGCCGGCCATGCCGTTGCCGATCAACACCAGTTTCATCTTCTTCATGCTCAGGCTCCTGCGGACAGGTGGGCTGCGGGCCACGGCGCGGCAGGTCGTGTGGCGGGGCAGCTGGGGCGCAGCAGGCGGGGCGTGGGAGCGCGCGTGGGCGCAGATGGAGAGGCCCTGGGCCTGCCGGGGCGGGCAGCGCGGCGCGCGGCCCCTGGCGAGGTGCACCGCCCCGGGCGGGGCAGGCGGCCGGCGTGACCGGCCCGGGTGCATCGTCACACCCGACGCGTGGTGCAATGCAGCATCCGTGCCAGCGGGCTGGCATGGTCGCTGCCTGCGGTCGGCCCGGAACGATCCGCCGGCCCGCCGCCGCCCGCCTTGCCCTGCCACCTGTTGCCCGTCACCCGATGCCCCTGCTGATCGCCTGCCCCGATGCGCCCGCCGACCTGACCGAGGCCCAGGCCCTGGCCGGCCGCCTGCAGGCCGCCGGTGTGCTGGTGGCCGGTCCGGTGCCCTGCCACATGTTGGTGCGTGAGGTGGTTCGCGTCGCACCGGAAGCGGTCCTTCTGCTGGCGCCGGCGCTGGGCGAACCCGTGCAGCAGACGCTGACCCTGCTGGCCGGCAGCGCCGCCAAGCCCGTGCTGCTGGCCACGGCCGCAGCGCCGCCGGCCGATCTTCAGCCCTGGCTGGACCTGAACCTGGTGGCCTGGCTGCCGGCGCCGCCCGATCCCGCCGCCGTGGCCGCGGCCTTGCCGCTGGCCCGCGCCCGCTTCGCCCGCGACCAGGCCCAGCAACAGGCCCTGGCCGGCGCCCTGGCCCGGCTGGACGAGCGCAAGTGGGTCGACCGCGCCAAGGGCGTGCTGATGCGTGCCCAGCAGCTCAGCGAGGACGATGCCTTCGCCCTGTTGCGCACCGCGTCGATGCAGGCCAATCTGCGGGTGGGCGAGGTCTCGCGCAGCCTGATCGAGGCCGCCCAGGCGGCCGAGGCCATCAACCGTGCCGGCCAGCTGCGCATGCTGTCGCAGCGCCATGTCAAGGCGCTGGCCCTGCGCGCGGTGGCCCGCGGCCGGGTGGAGGACACGCTGGCCGAGACGGCGCAGCGGCTGCAGCGCCACCTGGACTGGCTGGAGCGCCTGCCGCTGCCGCCGGCCGTGGCCGCGCTGCTGGCTGCCACCCGCAGCGCCTGGGCCGACCTGCAGCACACCGCCGGACCGGGCGCCGCACCCGGTGCGCCGCGGGCCGGCCTCGCCTGGCCGGCGCTGCTGGCCGAGACCGACGCCCTGGCCGAGCAGCTGCTGGAGCGCGCCGATGCGCTGACCGGCGCGCTGGAGGCCACCAGCGGCCGCCGCCACTTGCAGGTGGTCAATTTGAGCGGCCGCCAGCGCATGCTGGCGCAGCGCCTGGCCAAGCAGGCCTTGCTGGCCGGGCTGCTGCCGGCGCCGCAGGCCGGCATGCAGGCCCAGGCTGCCGCCCGCACGGTGCGCGAGTTCGAGACTGCGCTGGCCACCCTGGAACGCGCGCCGCTGGCCAGTGACGCCATCCGTGCCGCACTGGCCCAGGCGCGTGGCCAGTGGCAGCGGCTGCTCGACGGCCTGCGCCGCAGCGACGGCCCCGACGCCAGCGCTGCCCGCGCCACCCTGGCCCGCGAGAGCGAGGCCCTGGTCACCAGCTTCGACGAGCTGACCTCGCTGTACGAGCACAGCATGCAGGTTTTGCTGGGTTGAACAACGCCACCACCCTGCCGCTGTTCCGGTGATTCGTGCCCGGTGGGGCCGCCCGTGCTGGATATCATCGAATCTAGGGAGTGCGCCCTGGTTCAGCTTGCCGATCCAGGGGGGGCTGCCCAGAATCAAGCCATGGCGACACCCGGCCCGGCCGACCCCACAACCTCCATGACCATGCCCATCGCCACCGAGCGCAGCACCATCGCCACGACCCGGGTCGATGTTGCGCCGCCGGACTTGCCGCCCGTCGCACTGCTCGCCCAGGCCCTGCTGGCGCTTGCGGAGCAGCAAGGGCTGGCGGTCGCGGTCAAGGCCGTGGACGACGGCCGTTATCTGCAGGCCAGCCCGGCCTTCACCAGCCTGCTGGGCACCGACCCGGCCAGCCTGGTCGGCCGCACCGATGCCGACTGGCTGGACACGGCCACCGCCGCCTTGCTGCGCGCTGCCGACCACACCGCGCTGGCCCAGGGCGCGGCGCTGGCCAGCGAGCACCGCTTCGATTGGCGCGGCGAACGGCGCGAGTTCAAGGTGCTGCGCGTGGCCACCACCCAGGGCGACCGGCGGCTGCTGTGCTGCATCTGGCAGGACCTGGCGCCGCAGCGCCAGCGCGAGGCGCAGCTGCGCGTCGCGCTCGACCAGCTGGAGCAGCAGCAGAAGGCCAACGACGCCCTGCGCCAGGAACTGTCCGAACAAGGCCTGCGGGACCAGGCCAGCGGTCTGAACAGCCGCGCCCATTTTGACGACCAGATGCGCCGCGAGCTGGACCTGTCCACCCGCGAGCACCGCGAGTTCGCCCTGGTCTACATGGCGCTGGACCCATTCAACGACAAGGCCGGCGCCTTGGGCGCCCGCGCGCAGGAGCGCATCTGCGAGGCCATGGGCCGGCTGCTGCGCGGCAACACCCGGGCGATGGATGCCAGCTGCCGCATGGACGACCGCCACTTCGCGGTGCTGCTGTCGGGGGTGGGCCTGGCCACCGCCCACAGCCGCATGGAAGGCCTGCGCCGCCAGTGCGCCACCCAGATCGTGATGCTCGACGGCGAGGAACTCGGCTTCACCGTGGCCATGGGCGTGGCCAGCTTCCCGCACACCGCCCACGGGCATGACGAGCTGATCGCCGCCTGCTCGGCCGCATTGGCCGAGGCCAAGCGCCGCGGCGGCAACACCGTGGCCCTGGCCAGCATCCGCTTCGAAAGCGCCTGAGCGTTCTTGGCGCAGGCGCGGTCAGCCGCGCAGCATGCGCCAGACCATGAAGCCGGCCAGGCCGTACAGCAGCACCGCAAACACCTTCTTCAGCGGCTTGGTGTCCAGCCGGTGGGCGGTGCGCGCGCCCAGGGGCGCCATCGCCACGCTGGCCAGCGCCAGCACACCCAGCGCCGGCAACGACAGGTAGCCCAGCGTGCCCGGCAGCGGCGGTGGCAGGCCCCAGCCGGCAATCACGTAGCCGGTGGTGTTGGCCAGTGCGATCGGGAAGCCCAGCGCCGCGCTGGTGGCCACCGCGTGGTGGATGGCCACGTTGCACCAGGCCATGAACGGCACCGAGATGAAGGCGCCGCCGGCGCCCACCAGGCCCGAGACCAGGCCGATCAGGCCGCCCGCGGCGGTGGCGCCCACCGGGCCGGGCATCTGGCGGCCTGGCTTGGGCTTGCGGTCCAGCAGCATCTGGGTGGCCGAGAAGCCGACGAAGCCGGCGAACAGCAGGCCCAGCGCGTGGCCCTTGATCAGCGCGAACAGCCCCGCGCCCGACAGCAGACCGCCCAGCACGATGCCCGGCGCCAGCGTCTTCACCAGGTCCCATCGCACCGCGCCGCGGGCATGGTGGGCGCGCACGCTGCTGATGGAGGTGAACAGGATCGTCGCCATCGCGGTGGCCACCGCCATCTTCAGCGCCAGGCCGGCCTCGACGCCGCGGTTGCTGAAGATCACCGTGAGGAAGGGCACCATCAGCATGCCGCCGCCGATGCCCAGCAGCCCGGCCAGGAAGCCGGTGCAGCAGCCCAGCAGCAGCAGTTCCAGGACCAGGGTGGTGTCGAGCAGCCCCATCAGCCTGGCACGCCCAGCAGCCGCAGCACCGCATCCCACTCGGGGCGGCTGACCGGCGTGATCGACAGCCGGCTGCCGCGCTGCAGCAGGCCCATGGTGGCGAGTTCGGGCCGTTCACGCATGGTGCGCAGCGGCAGCAGCGGTGTCTTCTGCACCAGGGCCACGTCGACCAGCAGCCAGCGCGGCGTCTCGCGGGTGGCCTTGGCGTCGAAGTAGGGGCTGGCGGGGTCGAACTGGGTGGGGTCGGGGTAGGCGGTGCTGGCCACACGGGCCAAGCCGGCCACGCCAGGCTCGGCGCAGGACGAGTGGTAGAACAGCACGCCATCGCCCACCCGCATCGCGTCACGCATGAAATTGCGCGCCTGGTAGTTGCGCACGCCCACCCAGGGCACGGTGGCCTGGGGCGCGGCGGCGAGGTCGTCGATCGAGCACTCGGCCGGCTCGCTCTTCATCAACCAGAACATGAGGGGGTGTCCGTTGCAGAACCGTGGACCGCATTCCTGATCCCAAGGGGGAGATCAGGTGGGCGAGGTCAGCGAGGCTTCGGGTTCATCTGACGCGAGACGATCACACCAGCTTCGCGATGTTCCAAGCCCTGGCTCAATGAGCATCGGATCAAGGAAATATAAAGCCCACAGCACGCAACGGACGGGTCCATTCTAGGCACGACCGATGGCCCTGGTGGCGTGTCATTTCTCACAGCAGCTGGCCGTCCTGGCCCAGCACGCCATCGATGCGCCGGATCAGGTGCTCGACGTCGATCTCGCCGTCAGCCACGGCCAGTGCCGGCGCGGGCACCGGGGCGGGGGTTCGTGCGGCGACCTGGGCCTGCTCGGCCCGCTGGTAGGCCAGGTTCAGCGCGGTCAGCACGGCGATGCGTTCACGCGCCTTCACCTTGCCGGCATCGCGGATGGCGCTCATCTCGCGGTCGACGATGGCCACGGCCTCGCGCAGCAGGGCCTCGCCGTCGGGCGGGCAGGCCAGCATGTAGCTCTGGCCCAGGATGGTGGCTTCGATCTGCTTCATGCGGCGTCGGTCTTGCGGGCCACGGCGGGCGTGGCGGCGGCCACCGGTTCGGCCGGCAGGCGGTCGAGCAGGGCGTCGATGCGGGCGCGGGCGGCGGCAAGGCGCGAGCGCAGGCTGTCGCGCTCGCCGGTCACCAGGCCCAGCTGGGTCTGCAGCAGGGCATTGGTGCGCTGCAGTTCCTCGTGGCGCAGCACCAGCCGTTCGATCCGCTCGGCAAGGTCATCGAGTCTTGACATGGGCTGGCGCCGCCTCCTGTTGAAGGCGAGGATTGTAGGTGCCGGGGGCTGGCTGCCCATCCTGCGCACCGGGGGCCGCGCTGTCCGCCAGGTGCCAGCCTGGTGTCAGGGGTGCTGGGTTAGGATGCCCGTCGTTGGTGCTCTGGCCGCCCGTCGTGACGGCCAGGTTAAACGGGAAGCAGGAAGGCGAGGGCCCCACGGGCCATCACCCAACCTGCGCTGCCCCCGCAACGGTAAGCGGACGTGGCCGATCCCCTCGGGGTGGGGCCACCGCTCCTGTGTCTGACGCCACTGGTCGCGCAAGCGCTCGGGAAGGCCACAGGGGTTGTCTCCGCCAGCCCGGATACCGGCCAACGAGGTGGTGTGCGCCCCCGGGCGTGCGCCGTGCGGTGGCCGGTTGCGGGGAAGCAGCGGGCCACGATCCTGGGTTCCTGCTTCCAATGACGTTTCCTTCTTCCGGCCTCCGCGCCCGTCGGCGTGCGCCTGCCGTGGCCGCTTCGCTTTCTCTGCTGGCCTGCGTGCCGGCGTTGTCCCAATCCCAACCCGCTGCACAGCCCGCGACCGTGCTGGTGGCCATGGCCGACCCCGTGGTGGTGACCGCCGCCCGCCGCGCCCAGCCGTTGTCTCAGGTGCTGGCCGATGTGTCGGTGGTTGACCGCACTGCCATCGAGCGCAGCGGCGCCACCAGCCTGGCCGACCTGCTGGTGCAGCTGCCCGGCATCGAGATGTCGCGCAACGGCGGGCCGGGCAACACCACCAGCGTGTTCATCCGCGGCGGCGAGAGCCGCCATGTGGCGGTCTACATCGACGGCCTGCGGGTCGAGTCCCAATCCACCGGCGGCGCGGCCTGGGAGATGCTGCCGATCGAGGAGGTCGACCGCATCGAGGTGCTGCGCGGCCCGGCGGCGGCGCTGTACGGGTCCGATGCGATCAACGGCGTGGTGCAGCTGTTCACCCGCCGCGGTGGCGGCCCGCTGCAGGCCGGCGCGTCGCTGTCCTACGGCAGCCATGCCACGGTGCAGGCGCGGGCTTCGGCCAGCGGCACGGCGGGTCCGGTGGACTATGCGCTGTCGGCCTCGCACGGCCGCAGCGACGGTTTCAACGCCCGCACCACCGCCACCGCCAACCCCGACGATGACGGCTGGCGGCGCAGCGGCGCCACCGCCCGCATCGGCACCCAGCTGGCGCCCGGGCACCGGGTCGACCTGTCGTGGCTGGGCGCCAACCTGCGCTCCCAGTACGACAGCAGTCCGGCGGCCGATGACACCAACCACCACACCCTGCGGGGGGTGAACCTGCAGTGGGAGGGCGCCTGGTCGGCCAGCAGCAACACCCGGCTGCAGCTCGGCCAGTCGGCCAGCACCTACGAAGCCCGGCCGTTCTTCTACCGCACCGAGACCACGCTGCGCACGGTCCTGCTGCAGCATGGCCTGCAGCTGGGTGCGCACCACCTCGACCTGGCGCTGGAGCGCCGCGAAGACAAGCTGCGCAACCCCGCGACCACCTACGCGGCCACGCTGCGCGGCGCGCGTCACCAGGACGGCATCAGCCTGGGCTGGCGCATGGACATCGGCAACCACGGCCTGCAGGCCAACGTTCGGCATGACCGCGACAGCGAGTTCGGCAGCCAGCCCACCGGCAGCCTGGCCTGGGGCTGGCAGCTGCTGCCGGCCTGGCGGCTGGTGGCCTCCGCCGGCACCGCGTTCCGCGCGCCCACGCTCTACCAGCGCTTCAGCGAGTACGGCAACCCGGCGCTGGAGGCCGAGCGCAGCAGCAACCTGGAGCTGGCGCTGCGCTGGTCGGCCGGCGACAGCACCGCGTCGGCCACCGCCTGGCGCAACCGGGTGCGCAACCTGATCGACTTCGACGTGCCCGGACCCTGCGCGTCCACCGATGGTTGCTACGACAACGTCGGCCGGGCGCGCTACGAAGGCATCACCTTCGCCGGCAGCACCCGCTGGGCCGGCGTGGCGCTGCAGGCGTCGGCCACCTACCAGGAGCCGCGCAACCTCGACCTGGACCGCCAGCTGCGCCGGCGCGCCCGCGTGCTGGCCACGCTGGGGGCCGACGGGCAGTGGGGCGGCTGGGGCTGGGGCGTGGCGGTGCGCGGCAGCGGCGGCCGCTTCGACGATGCCGCCAACAACCAGCGCCTGGGCGGCTATGTGCTGGTCGACCTGCGGCTGGAGCGCGCGCTGCTGCCGGGGCTGACGCTGGAAGCCCGCATCGACAACGCCACCGACAAGGCCTACACGCTGGCCCGCACCTACGCCACCGACGGCCGCACCGCGCAGCTGGGCCTGCGCTGGGCGCTGCAGTGAGCCAGGCGACGGGCCAGGCCGCCGCGGTGCTGGTGGCCGCGCCGGCCTCGGGCCAGGGCAAGACCACCGTGGCCTGCGCGCTGGCGCGGCTGCATGCCCGTGCGGGCCGGCGGGTGCGGGCCTTCAAGTGCGGGCCGGATTTCCTCGATCCGCAGTGGCTGGCCCTGGCCAGCGGCGGACCGGTGCACAGCCTGGACCTGTGGATCAATGGCGAGGCCGACTGCGCCGCCCGTCTGGCCGCCGCGGCAGCCGAGGCCGACCTGGTGGTGGTGGAAGGCGTGATGGGCCTGTTCGACGGCACGCCCAGCGCCGCCGACCTGGCCCGCCGCTTCGGCCTGCCGGTGCTGGCGGTGGTGGATGCCGGCGCCATGGCCGGCACCTTCGGCGCATTGGCCCACGGCCTGCAGCATTACCGGCCGGGCCTGCCCTGGCTGGGCGTGCTGGCCAACCGGGTGGCCGGCGCGCGCCATGCGCAGATGCTGCAGGACAGCCTGGCCACGCCGGGCGACTGGTGCGGCGCGCTGCCCCGCAGCGACGCCTGGGCGCTGCCCGAGCGCCACCTGGGTCTGGTGCAGGCGGCCGAGCTGTCCGATGCCGTGGCCCGGCTGGACGCCGCTGCCGATGCGCTGGCCACCACGCCGCTGGGCCGGCGCGCGCTGGCCGACTGGCCGCATTGGTCGGCGCCACCGGCCACACCGGCGGACAGCATCCAGCCGCTGCTGGCCGGCCGCCGCATCGCGGTGGCGCAGGATGCTGCCTTCCAGTTCATCTACCCCGCCAACCTGGCCACGCTGCAGGCGCTGGGTGCGCAGCTGCAGTTCTTCTCGCCGCTGGCTGGCGACGCCTTGCCGACCTGCGACGCCGTCTGGCTGCCCGGTGGCTACCCCGAGCTGCATGCCGCGACGTTGGCAGCCTGCGTGCCGCTGCGCGACCAGCTGCGGGCCCATGTGGCCGCCGGCCGGCCGCTGTGGGCCGAGTGCGGCGGCATGCTGGTGCTGTTCGATGTGCTGGTCGATGCCGACGGCCAGCACCATCGGATGTGGGGCCTGCTGCCCGGTACCGTCACCCAGGGCCGGCGGCTGGCCGCGCTGGGGCCGCAGCAGCTGGTGCTGGGTGGCCAGGCGCTGCGCGGCCACACCTTTCACCATTCCACCTGCGCGACGCCGCTGCCGCCGTGGGCCCATGCCCAGGCGGTGCGCGGTGGCGCGCTGGGCCTGGGCGAGGCGCTGTATGTGCGCGGCCCGGTGCGGGCCAGCTATGTCCACGCCTGGTTCCCGTCGAACCCGGCGCTGGCCGCGGCACTGCTGTCGCCCGCCGCGCTGCCGGCACCCACCGAGCACGTGCCATGCTGACACCACCCCAGCACGGCCTCATCCTGGGCGGCCAGAAGAGCGGCAAATCCCGCCTGGCCGAGCAACAGGCGGCTGCCTGGCTGGCCGCCGCGCCTGGCCACCGTGCCACCCTGGTGGCCACGGCGCAGGCCGGTGATGCCGAGATGGCTGCGCGCATCGCCCGCCACCAGGCCGACCGTGCCGCCCGCGTGCCGGGCCTCGCCACGCTGGAGGAACCGGCCGACCTGGCCGGCGTGCTGCAGCGGCACGGTGCATCCAACCACATGCTGGTGATCGACTGCCTGACACTGTGGCTCACCCAGCGGCTGATGCCGCTGCACGGCGACGGCCTGGACGATGCCGCACTGGCCGCTGAGTCGGCGCGTCTGCTGGCCGCGCTGCAGCAGGCGCCGGGGCCGGTGGTCTGGGTGTCCAACGAGATCGGCCTGGGCGTCAGCCCGCTGGGCCGCGAGGTGCGCCGCTTTCTCGACGCGCTGGGCCTGCTGCACCAGCAGATCGGTGCGCATTGCGGCCGGGTGCAGCTGATGGTGGCCGGCATTCCGCTCACCGTGAAGGGACAGCCATGATCCGCCGCCTTCTGGTCTGGTGGATGGCGGCGTGGGCCCTGGCCGCCGCGCCGTCGTGGGCCCAGCCGCTGGTGGTGCAGGACGACCGCGGCAGCAGCCACCGCTTCGCCGCGCCGCCGCAGCGCATCATCAGCCTGCTGCCGTCGCTGACCGAGAGCATCTGCGCGCTGGAAGCCTGCAACCGCCTGGTGGGCGTGGACCGCTGGAGCAACTGGCCGGCCCAGGTCAACCAGCTGCCGCGCCTGGGCGGCATGGACGATGCGCTGATCGAGGCCATCGTGCAGCTCAAGCCGGATGTGGTGCTGGCCTCCACGTCGTCGCGGGCGCTCGACCGGCTCGATGCGCTGGGCCTGCGGGTGGTCCGTCTGCGCTCGGAAACCCATGCCGACGTGCAGCGCACGTTGCAGTTGCTGGCCGGCTTGCTGGGCACGCCGGCGCAGGGCGCCCGTGCATGGGCCCGCATCGAGGGCGAGCTGGCGGCGGCCGCCGCGCGCGTGCCGCCGGCGCTGCGCGGCCAGCGGGTGTACTTCGAGATCGGCGGCGGGCCGTATGCGGCCGGCATCAGCTCGTTCATTGGCGAGACGCTGCAGCGCCTGGGGATGGCCAACATCGTGCCGGCCAGCCTGGGGCCGTTCCCCAAGCTGAACCCCGAGTTCGTGCTGCGCGCCCAGCCCGACATCCTGATGGGCGCCGCCAAGGAGGCGCAGGCCATGGGCGGCCGCTCGGGCTGGTCGGCGCTGACGGCATTGCAGCGCGGCCGGCGCTGCGGCTTCGACACCGACAGCTACGAGGCGATGATCCGCCCCGGCCCGCGCCTGGGCCTGGCTGCAGGCCAGATCGCCGACTGCTTGCAGAAGCTGGGGGCCGCGAAGTGAGCGCGGTGCAGCCACCGGCCGGGGAGGGCGCCAGTGCCGTCGGGGACTGCGGCAGCATTGCAGCTGCAGCCGCCCGCCCCGCCATGCCTGCCGCGTCCACCGACCACCAACGCCGCCGCCGCCTGGCCTGGCTGCTGCTGGCCGCCGGCCTGCTGGCGCTGCTGGCCGGCCTGGTGACCGGCAGCAACGGCGTGGCGCCGCTGGCCACCTGGGCCGAGCTGCAGGGCGACCAGGCCGGCCTGATCCTCGGCCAGATCCGCGCCCCGCGCACCCTGGGCGCGCTGCTGGTGGGCGCGCTGCTGGGCCTGGGCGGGGCGCTGGCCCAGGGCCTGTTCCGCAATCCGCTGGCCGACCCGTACCTGCTGGGCAGCGCGGCCGGCGCCGGCCTGGCGGTGGTGCTGGTGCTGGCCGGCGCCAGTGTCGGCGGCCTGGCCATCAGCCTGGCCACCGCCGCCTGGCTGGAGCGGCTGGGCCTGGTGGTGGCGGCCTTTGCCGGCGCGCTGGCCGGCGTGCTGCTGACGCTGACGCTGGCCCAGGGCGCGGTGCAGACCCTGCGCCTGCTGCTGGCCGGCGTGGTGGTGTCGGTGCTGCTGGGCGCGGTGTCCGACCTGGTCACCGTGGTCTCGCCCGATGCGCTGCGCGGCAAGCAGGCCTTCATGCTGGGCAGCACCAGCTTTCTGGGCTGGCCGGCGCTGGCCATGATGGCCGGCGGCCTGGTGGTGCTGCTGGCGCTGGCGCTGCGCCATGCCCGCGCGCTGGACGCGCTGACACTGGGCGAGGACAGCGCCGCCAGCCTGGGCCTGCACTTGGGCCGGGTCCGCTTGCTGCTGGTGCTGCTGCTGGCCGCCAGCACGGCGCTGGCGGTGTCGCAGGCCGGGCTGGTGGCCTTTGTCGGCCTGGTGGCGCCGCACCTGGTGCGCCGCCACGCGCCCGGTGCCCATGCCTGGCTGCTGGGCGCCAGCGCCGCCATGGGGGCCGTGCTGCTGGGCGTGGCCGATGTGGTCTCGCGCGCGCTGATCCCCCCGCAGGAGCTGCCGGTGGGCGTGGTCACCGCGGTGCTGGGCGGGATCTACCTGTTCGTGCTGCTGCGGCGGCGGGGCTTGTCATGACGGCGGCACCCAGCCTGCGCACCGACAGCCTGCGCATCGACCTCGGCGGCCGCCCGGTGCTGCGTGGCGTGTCGGTCGGCCTGCAGCCGGGCTGGACGGCCATCGTCGGACCCAACGGCGCCGGCAAGTCCACCCTGCTGCGGGCGCTGGCCGGCCTGCTGCCGCCGCAGGCCGGCACGGTGTGGCTGGGCGACCAGCCGCTGGCCGCGGTGCCGCCGGCATTGCGGGCCCGGCAGATCGCCTGGCTGGCCCAGCAGGGCGAGACCAGCGGCGACCTGACGGTGCGCGAGACCGTGGCCCTGGGCCGCATCGCCCACCTGGGCCTGCTGGGCACGCAGGGCCCGGCCGACCAGGCCGCGGTCGATGCCGCGATGAACCAGACCGAATGCAGCGCCTGGGCCGATCGCCGGCTGCAGGCCCTGAGCGGCGGCGAGCGCCAGCGGGTGCTGCTGGCCCGCGCCCTGGCCACCGGCGCGCCGGTGCTGCTGCTCGACGAACCCACCACCCACCTCGACGCGCCGCACCAGGTGGCCCTGGCCCGGCTGTTCCGCCGGCTGGCGTCCAGCCACACCGTGGTGACGGTGCTGCACGACCTGCCGATCGCCGTGCATGCCGACCGCCTGCTGCTGCTGCGCGACGGCGCCCTGGTGGCCGACGGCCCCGCCACCCAGCCAGCGCTGCAGCAGGCGCTGGCGGCGGTGTTCGGTGGTGCGGTGCGGCTGCTGGCCACCGGCGGCGTGCCGCGGGTGGAGCTGGTGCTCGATTGATTGAACAGGACGCCCCATGGACATCGTCACCCCACCCACAGCACCCAGCCCGCGGCCCGACGGCGAGCGCCGCGGCCTGGTGCTGGTGCACACCGGCAACGGCAAGGGCAAGAGCACCGCCGCCTTCGGCCTGGCATTGCGTGCCCACGGCCGTGGCAAGGCGGTCAAGATCTACCAGTTCATGAAGGTGCCCAGCGCGCGCTTCGGCGAGCACCGGGTCTTCGCCCAGCTGGGCGTGCCGATCGAGGGCCTGGGCGACGGCTTCAGCTGGAAGAGCCAGGACCTGGAGCACAGCGCCCAGCTGGCCCGCGACGGCTGGGCCCGGGCCGAGGCCACCATCCGCGCCGGCGAGCACTTCCTGGTGGTGCTGGACGAGGTGATGTACCCGCTGCGCTACGGCTGGGTGCCGCTGGCGCCGGTGCTGGCCTGCCTGCGCGAACGGCCGCCGCATGTGCATGTGGTGCTGACCGGCCGCAACGCGCCCGAGGAATTGGTGGCCCTGGCGGACACGGTGACCGAGATGGCGCTGGTCAAGCACCACTTCCAGGCCGGCGTGCCGGCGCAGCGGGGCATCGAAGACTGAGACCCATGACCGCCAACCCCACCACGCCCCGGACCGAACTGTTGGTTTGCACCACCTGCCGCCCGGCCGATGCGCCCCGCGACGGGCCGCCTGCCGGGCAGGCCTTGTTCGACCAGATCGAGGCGGCGCTGGCGTTCGACCAACCCGCCGATGGCGCCGCAGCAGCCGCCCCGCGCCTGCGCGGCATCGCCTGCCTGGCCGCCTGTTCGCGCAGCTGCACCGTGGCGCTGCAGGCGTCGGGCAAGGCCTGCTATGTGTTCGGCGGCCTGGCGGCGGACGACGACAGCCTGCAGGCCGTGCTGGACGTGGCAGGCCAGCATGCCGCCAGCACCGACGGCATGCTGGCCTGGGCGGAGCGCCCGCAACGCCTGCGCCAGGGCCTGCTGGTGCGGCTGCCGCCGCTGGTGCATGGGGCCGCCGATGGCGATCTGCCCACCTGACGCGCCCGCGGGAGACGCGCCATGGCGTTGAAGCAATCCATTGACCGCAGCCCCGCCGCCCGTGCGGCGGGGCCTGGCGACGCGTGACCGCCGTGCTGGCCCTGTGGCTGGCCTGGCTGGCCGACGCGGCCTTCGGCGAGCCGCGTTCGGCCTGGCATCCGGTGGCCTGGTTCGGCCGTGCCGCCGCGCCGGTGGGGCACTGGGCCCGGTCGCTGCGTCCTGCATGGGCCTTGGGTGCAGGTGCCTTCGGCTGGTGTGCGCTGGTTGGCGCGGCGGCGGCTGCAGCCTGGTGGTTGCAGCAGGCCTTGGCCGATGCGCCGGCCTGGCTGGCCGTGCCGCTGCTGGCCCTGGCGCTCAAGCCCAGCTTCGCCTGGCGCATGCTGGCCGACGAAGTGCATGCGGTCGATGCCGCCCTGTCGCAAGGCCTGGCCGAAGGGCGTGCCCGCCTGGCCTGGCTGTGCAGCCGCGATGTGCAGCAGCTGGATGCGGCCACCGTGCGCGAGACTGCCATCGAGACCCTGGCCGAGAACCTGAACGATTCGCTGGTGGCGCCGCTGTTCTGGTTCGTCGTCGCCGGCCTGCCCGGCGCCTGGGCCTGGCGCACCGCCAACACCCTGGATGCGATGTGGGGCTACCGCGGCCGCTGGGAATGGGCCGGCAAGGTGGCGGCGCGGGCCGACGACCTGCTGGCCTGGCTGCCCGCCCGCATCACCGCGGTCCTGCTGTGGCGGCCGGGCGTGGCCTGGATCCGGCTGCGCGCCGAGGCCCGGCGCACACCGTCGCCCAACGGCGGCTGGCCGATGGCGGCGATGGCCCTGCACCTGGGCGTGCGCCTGCACAAGCCGGGTGTCTACATGCTGAATGCCGACGCGCCGCCACCGCAGGCGCCACAGGTGCAGCAGGCGCTGCGGCACGGCCGGCAGGCGGCCTGGGCAGCGGTGCTGCTGGCCGGCCTGGCCCTGCTGGCGCTGGCTGCCTGGCAGGGGGTGCCATGACGGCGCTGCGGTTGCATGGCGGCCCCGGACCGGACGGGCCGGCGCGCTGGGACTTCTCCAGCAACGGCCACCCGGCCGGGCCGTGCCCCGATGCCCTGGCCGCGGTGCAGGCAGCAGACCCTTGCCGCTATCCCGACCCCAGCCACCAGGCACTGCGGGCGGCGCTGGGTGCCTTCCACGGTGTCGACCCCGACCAGGTGCTGATTGCCGCCAGCGGCAGTGAGTTCATCCAGCGCATCAGCGCCATCGGCGCCCGCCTGGCGCCGGGCCCCGTGCAGGTGCCGCCCACCGCTTATGGCGACTACGCGCTGGCGGCGCGGGCGCATGGCCGCACGGTGGTGACCGCGGTCGACGGGCCGGCGCCCACGCTGCGCTGGTGGGCCGAGCCGTCCAGCCCGCTGGGCCGCGATGCTGCGCCGCCTGCGGCGCCCGGTGCCTGCCCCACGGTGCTGGACTGCGTCTACGCGCCGCTGCGGCTGGACAGCACCGGCCGTTGGACCGACGCCGACCGCGCCGCCGCCATCACCCTGCACAGCCCCGGCAAGGCGCTGGGCCTGCTGGGCGTGCGGGCAGCCTATGCGCTGTTGCCGGCCGCCGATGCAGTGGCCTGGGATGTGGCCGCCTGGCGCCACGCGCTGCTGGCGGCCGAGCCGTCGTGGCCGCTGGGCGGGCAGGGCGTGGCGCTGCTGCAAGCCTGGTGCCATCCCGCTGTGCAGCAGTGGCTGGACCAGAGCCGCCCGCAGCTGCGCGCATGGCGCGACAGCCTGCGCCAGCAGCTGGCCGACCGCGGCGTGGTGCTGGCCGACAGCGTGACGCCGTTCTTCGGCGCCCTGTTGCAGCTGGACGCCCAGGCGCTGCGCCGGCATGGCGTGGCGGTGCGTGATGCCGCATCGTTCGGCCTGCCCGGCTGGGTGCGGCTCAATGCCCTGCCACCGCCGGCCCAGGCCGCGCTGCTGCACGTGGTCGACCACGCCCGATCCGCCACGCCGGAGCCCGCCCGATGACCGCAAGGGATTCAACCAACGCCCGCGCGGTTGCCGTGCTGGGCTGCACCAGCGGCGCCGGCAAGAGCTGGCTGGCCACTGCGCTGTGCCGCTGGTACGCCCGCCGCGGCCTGGTGGTCAAGCCGTTCAAGGCGCAGAACATGAGCAACCACGCCCGCGTGGTGGCCGATGCCGACGGCCGCATGGGCGAGATCGGCAGCGCCCAGTATTTCCAGGCCCTGGCCGCCGGCGCGGTGCCGGAGCCGCGCATGAACCCGGTGCTGCTCAAGCCCGAGGCCGACACCCGCAGCCAGGTGGTGCTGATGGGCCAGGTGCGGCGCGATCTGGCGGCCATGCCCTGGCGCGAGCGCAGCGCGCTGCTGTGGCCGGTGGCCCAGCAGGCGCTGCTGAGCCTGCGGCAGGACTGCGAGGTGCTGGTGATCGAAGGCGCCGGCTCGCCGGCCGAGATCAACCTGGCGGCCAACGACTATGTGAACACCTTCACCACGCTGGACGCTGAGGCCGCTGCGATCCTGGTGGCCGACATCGACCGCGGCGGCGCCTTCGCCCACCTGTTCGGCACCCATGCGCTGATGGACGACCGGGTGCGCGCCCAGGTGCGCGGCTTCGTGCTGAACCGCTTCCGCGGCGATGCGGCGCTGCTCGCGCCGGGCCCGCAGATGCTGCAGGACCGCACCGGCGTGCCGCTGCTGGGCGTGCTGCCGATGCTGCGCGGCCACGGCCTGCCCGAAGAGGATGCCGTGCCGATGGGGCAGGGCGGCGGCGGTGCTGGCGTGGTGGTGCTGGCCACGCCGCATGCCAGCAACCTGGACGAGTTCGAGCCCCTGGCCCGCGCCGGCGTGCCGGTGCATTACGCCCGCAGCCCGGCCGAGCTGGCCCAGGCCACCTGGCTGGTGCTGCCCGGCAGCAAGCACAGCCGCGCCGATGCCGACTGGGTGCAGGCCCAGGGCCTGGCGCCGGTGATCGCCGCCCACATCGACGCCGGCAAGCCGCTGCTGGCGGTGTGTGGCGCGCTGCAGTGGCTGGGCGCGGCCATCGACGACCCGCTGGGCCTGGAAGGCGCTGTGCCCGGCCGCACCGCCGGCCTGGGCCTGCTGCCGTTGACCACCCGCTTCGCCCCGGCCAAGCAGCTGGCCCAGGCCACCCACCGCCTGGGCGCTCTGCAGGGCCCCTGGGCGCCACTGGCCGGGCTGGATGTGCAGGGCTACGAGATCCACCTCGGCCAGACCACGCCGCTGCCCGGCACGGCGCCGCTGCCGGCCTTCGCCCACAGCCCCGGCCTGGGCTGGCAGCACGGCCCGGTGCTGGCGCTGTACCTGCACGGCCTGTTCGAGAACCCGGCGGTGGTGCAGGCCCTGTTCGGCCGCCACCTGCCGGCGCTGGCCGATGTGTTCGACCGCCTGGCCGATGCGGTCGATGCCCACCTGGGCGAGCGGCATCTGATGGACCTTCTTCGACCTTCGAATCCCCCATGACCGACACCCTGCCCGACGACCTGCTGGCCCTCATCGCCCGTGTGCAACCCCGCGCCGACAGCGCCCTGGCCCAGCGCCTGCAGCACCGCCTGGACCGCCTGACCAAGCCCACCGGCGCGCTGGGCCGGCTGGAGGCGCTGGCGCTGCAGATCGGCCTGCTGCAGGGCACCGACCGCCCGCAGCTGCAGCAGCCGCAGCTGATGGTGTTTGCCGCCGACCACGGCCTGGCGCGCCAGGGGGTGTCGGCCTACCCGCAGGAGGTGACCTGGCAGATGGTGGCCAACATGCGCGCCGGCGGCGCCGCCGTCAACGTGCTGGCGCGCCAGCATGGCCTGGCGCTGACCTTGGTGGATGCCGGCGTGGCGCATGACTTCGGCGCCGCTGACGGCCTGGTGTCGGCCAAGCTGGGCTGGGGCACGGCGGATGCCAGCAGCGGCCCGGCGATGGCGCCTGACACCGCCGCCGAGGCCCTGCGCACCGGCGCCCGCCTGCTGGCCGCGCGGCCGGGCAACGCCGTGCTGTTCGGCGAGATGGGCATTGCCAACACCGCCAGCGCCAGCCTGCTGCTGGCCCGGCTGGCCGGCGTGCCGCTGGCCCAGGCCACCGGCCGCGGCACCGGGCTGGACGATGCCGGCCTGGCGCACAAGCAGGCGGTGCTGGCGCGCTGCCTGGCGCGGGCGCCGCAAGCCAGCACGCCTCTGGCCGTGCTGGCCGAGTTCGGCGGCTTCGAGATCGGCATGATCGCCGGCGCCATGCTGCAGGCCGCGGCCGAGCGGCGGTTGATCGTGGTGGACGGCTTCATCGTCGGCGCGGCCCTGCTGCTGGCCGCGCGCCTGGCGCCGGCGGTGTTGGATGCCTGCGTCTTCGCCCACCACGGCGCCGAGGCCGGCCATGCCGCGCTGCTGGCGGCGCTGGGCGCGCAGCCGCTGCTGGGCCTGGGCCTGCGCCTGGGCGAAGGCTCGGGCGCGGCCCTGGCCTGGCCGCTGGTGCAGTCCAGCCTGCTGCTGCTGGACCAGATGGCCAGTTTCGACAGCGCCGGCGTCAGCGACCGCCCGGCATGAACCCGATTCGCCAGCTGGGGCATGAAGTCCGCCTGGCGGCGGTGGCGCTGCAGTTCCTGACCCGGGTGCCGGTGCGGTTCAACCGCTTCGATCCGCAGTGGCTGCAGGACTGCACCCGGCACTTTCCGCTGGTGGGCGCGGGCGTGGGTGCCTTCGGCGCCGTGGTGCTGCTGGTGGCGGTGCAGGCCTGGCCGCCGGTGGTGGCGGTGGCGCTGGCCATGGCCACCACCGTCTGGCTGACCGGCGGCTTCCATGAAGACGGCCTGGCTGACACCTGCGATGGCCTGGGCGGCGCGGTCGACCGGGCGCGGGCGCTGGTGATCATGAAGGATTCGCGCCTGGGCAGCTATGGCGCGCTGGGCCTGGTGCTGACGCTGGGCACCAAGGCGACGGTGCTGACGGTGCTGGCCCAGCGCCAGCCGCTGCTGGCCGCCGCCGCCCTGGTGCTGGCCCATGCCTGGAGCCGCACCGGCGCGGTGGCCCTGCTGGCCTGGCTGCCGTATGCAGGTGATGCCGAACATGCCAAGGCCAAGCCGCTGGCCCAGCACATCGGCCCGGCGTCGCTGGCCGCGGCCCTGGCCTGGTGTGCGCTGCTGGCCTGGGCGGTGCCGGCGCTGCTGGCCGGGCTGGCGCCGTGGCTGGATGGCGCCGCCGCCGCGTTGGCCGGTCTGCAGCCTGCCCGCCTGGTGCAGGCGGCGCTGGCCGCTGCCGCGGTGGCGCTGTGGTGCGGCCGCTGGCTGCGCCGGCGGCTGGGTGGCTTCACCGGTGACGGCCTGGGCGCCACCCAGCAGTGGTGCGAGCTGGCCGTCTACCTGGCGCTGGCCGCCGGCCATGGCTGAACAGCGTGCCGATTCGCCCGGCGTGGCCGGGCTCTGGCTGTGGCGCCACCCCCGCGCCCAGGGCGCCGCCGGCCGCTGCATCGGCCGGACGGATCTGCCGGTGGACCGCCGCCGCGCCAAGCGCCTGGCCCACCGCATCCGCCGCACTGCGCGCCAGCAGGGCCTGCCGCGGGTGGTGTGGACATCGCCGCTGCAGCGCTGCGCCGATGTGGGCCGCTGGCTGGCGCGCTGGGGCTGGCAGCACCGCACCGATGCCCGTCTGCTGGAGCTGGATTTCGGCCGCTGGGACGGCCAGCCCTGGACGGCCATCGCCCACGCCGACGTGGCGGCCTGGGAAGCCGACTTCGCCCACCACGCCCCGGGCGGTGGTGAAGCGCTGGCCGCGCTGGTGGCGCGCTGCCGGCAGTTCATCGCCGAGCAGGGCGGCGCCACGCCGCTGCTGCTGGTGGCCCATGCCGGCTGGATGCAGGCCAGCGGCCTGGGCAGTGCCGATGGCCTGCGCGCCAGCGCCTGGCCACCTGCGCCGCGGCACGGCGCGCTACTGCGGCGCAGCGGGCCGTAGGCGCTCGCATCTCGCGCCGCGCCGGCGGCATTTTGCGGCGCCGGGCGGCGGGTTGTCGCAGCCGGCTGTCGGTGGGCACAGGGCGTTCCTAGAGTGCGGCCCATCCCCACCAACCGGAGCCACCGATGGCCCACTTCCCAGCCCACCCCCTGCGCGCCGCCGCCCTGGCGCTGGCCCTGGCCGCCACCGGCAGCGCCCAGGCCCTGGACCTCACCGTCGAGGTCGTCAACCCCAAGGCGCACCAGGGCACCATCCTGGCCGCGCTCTATGCCGGCAACGACGGCTGGCTGCAGGCCAGCAAGGCGGCAGCGGCCCAGCGTGTGCCGGTGGCCGAGACCACGGTGCTGGTGTTCCGCAACCTGCGCCCGGGTCTGCATGCCATCTCGCTGTTCCATGACGAGAACGGCAACGGCGTGATGGACACCACCGTGATCGGCCTGCCGATCGAGCGCTACGGCTTCAGCCGCGACGCCCGCGCCAGCATGGGCCCGCCCGGCTTTGCCGATGCGGCCGTCGACCTGCAGGCCGACACCACCATCCGCATCACCCTGAAGTGAGCACCGCCATGCAACGCCGAGATGTCCTCCGCGCCGCGCTGTCGGCCGCCGCCCTGGCCGCCACCGGCGCCCGTGCCCAGGGCCGGCCCGATGCCGTGCAGGCCGCGTTCGACGCCCAGCGCGCCAGCACGCCCTGGACGCTGGCCTTTGCCGGCCTGCAGGCCGATGCCGCACCCATGCCACTGCGCCTGCACGGCCGCCTGCCGGCCGGGCTGCAGGGCAGCCTGCTGCGCAACGGCCCGGCCCGCCACAGCCTGGGCGGCCAGCGCTACCACCACTGGTTCGACGGCGACGGCATGCTGCAGCGCTACACCCTGGGTGCGCGCGGCATCGTGCACGAGGGCCGCTTCGTGCGCACCGCCAAGTTCGAAGCCGACAGCGCCGCCGGCCGCCCGGTGCGCCAGGCCTTCGGCACCGTGCCGCCCGACAGCGAGCCGGTGACCAGCCCCGACGACCTGAACGTGGCCAACACCAGCGTGGTGCAGCATGGCGGCAGGGTGATGGCGCTGTGGGAGGGCGGCTCGGCCTACGCGTTGGACCCGCAGACCCTGGCCACCCGCGGGCCGGTGGCCTGGTCGCCGACCTATGCCGGCGTGGCCTTCTCGGCCCATCCGAAGATCGAGCCCGACGGCACGCTCTGGAACTTCGGCGTCACCAGCTTCCGCGGCCTGCTGTCGGTCTACCGCATCGATGCCCAGGGCGCGCTGGCGCAGGCGGTGACGCTGCCGGTCAAGGACATCGCGATGGTGCATGACTTCGCCGTCACCGAGCGCCACCTCGTCTTCCTGCTGCCGCCGCTGGTGTTCGACCTGGCGCGGGCGCGCAGCGGCAGCAGCTTCCTGGATGCCCATGTCTGGCGGCCCGAGCTGGGCATGCGGGTGCTGGTGCTGCCGAAGGACCAGCTGGACAAGCCGCAGTGGTTCGAGCTGCCGGCCGGCTTCGTCTTCCACCTGGGCAATGCCTGGGAGGACGCGGCCGGCGTGATCACGCTGGACTACATCCGCAGCCCCAGTGCCTGGCATGCCAACGAGGGCCTGAAACTGCTGATGCGCGGCGTGCACGAGGAGCGCGACGTCGCCACCATCACGCTGCTGCGGCTGGACACCCGCAGCGGCCGCGCCCACCAGACCCTGCTGCCGCTGGTGGCCGAGTTTCCGCGGGTGGACCCGCGGGTGGTGGGCCGCCGGCACCGCCAGCTGTTCGTGGCCGCGCGCCAGGCCCCGGGCGACCGCCCGGGCTGGGATGCAGTGCAACGCCTGGACCTGGATTCAGGCCGCACCGACAGCTACCGCTACGGCCCTGGCGTGATGGTGGAGGAGCATGTCTTCGTGCCGCGCCCCGGCAGCACCCGCGAGGGCGACGGCTGGCTGTTGGGCACGGCGCTGGACCTGGCCAAGCAGCAGATGCTGTGTTCGGTGTTCGACGCCAGGAACCTGGCCGCCGGTCCGCTGGCCCAGGGCACGCTGGACCGGCCGATGCCGCTGGGCCTGCACGCGATCTTCGTGCCGGCCTGAACTGGCCGGACACCGGGGGTCAATCCAGCTTCAGCTTGCGGCCGGTGCTGCACTGCAGCCGCACGGTGCAGTCGCCACATTTCGGCGACCGGGCGGTGCACACGTAGCGGCCGTGCAGGATCAGCCAGTGGTGGGCATCCTGCCGGTAGGCCGGCGGCACGCGGGTGTCCAGCTGCTGCTCCACCGCCAGCGTGGTCCTGCCCGGCGCCAGGCCGGTGCGGTTGCTGACGCGGAACACATGGGTGTCCACCGCGTTGGTGGGCTCGCCGAAGGCCACGTTCAGCACCACGTTGGCGGTCTTGCGGCCCACGCCGGGCAGGGCTTCCAGCGCATCGCGGCTGCGCGGCACCTGGCCTCCATGCTGGTCGACCAGGATGCGGCAGGTCTGCAGCAGGTGCTTGGCCTTGTTGCGGTACAGGCCGATGGTCTTGATGTGATCGGCCACCTTGGCCTCGCCCAAATCGAGCAACTGCTGTGGCGTGTTGGCCACCAGGAACAGCCGCCGCGTGGCCTTGTTGACGCTGACATCGGTGGCCTGGGCCGACAGCAGCACCGCGGCCAGCAGCTCGAACACCGTGGTGTATTCCAGCTCGCTGGCCGGCTGCGGGTTGGCCGCGCGCAGCGTGGCGAAGAAGCTGGCGATGTCGGCCGGCTTCATGCGGGGGACCAGGGCGGTAGAGGGGCTCAAGCGGGCTCCGTGGGCGTTGAACGCAGGCGCTGCGCCAACATCGGCCAGCACTGCACCAGCAGGATACCGCCCAGGATCAGCGCGCAGCCGGCCAGGCCGCCCGGGCCCAGCCGGTCGCCCATCAGCCAGGCGCCGAACAGCGCGGCGAACACCGTCTCCGCCGACAGCACGATGGCGGCATCGGCCGGCGGCGCATGGCGCTGGCCCACCACCTGCAGCGTGAAGGCGATGCCCACCGACAGCACGCCGGTGTAGGCGATGGCGCCGGCGGCGGTGGCCAGGCCATCGAGGGTGATCGGCTCGGTGGCCAGGCCCAGCGCACCGCTCAGCAAGGCGCACACCGCAAACTGCCCGCAGGACAGCAGGTAGGCGCCACCCAGCCGGTTGGCCACTTGGCCCACCAGCAGCACATGGGCGGCACAAGCGGCTGCGCAACCCAGCATCCACAGGTCGCCCGGCTGCAAGGCCTGCCCGTAGCGGGCGCCGGTCAGCAGCGCGGTGCCGGCCAGGCACAGCGGCATGGCCAGCGCCACCGCCCAGCCCGGCCGCTGGCGCTGCAGCGCCCAGGCCAGCAGCGGCACCAATGGCACATACAGCGCGGTCAGGAAGCCGGCGTTGGTGACGCTGGTGGTCTGCAGGCCGATCTGCTGCATGGCCACGCCGGCGCACAGCAGGGCGCCCAGCAGGCCGATCCAGCCCAGCGCGGCGCGGCCTGGCGCCCGGCCCTGGCGGGCCAGCTGGCGCCATTCCCGCCAGGCCAGCGGCGCCACCACCAGCGCGCCCAGCGCGAAGCGGCTGCCGGTGAAGGTGAGCGGCCCCACGCTGTCCATGCCCCAGACCTGGGCCACGAAGGCCGAGCCCCAGATCAGCGCGGTCAGCAGCAGCAGGGCGTTGGCTTGCAGGCGGGTCATGCGCCGGAATCGTCGGCCGCGGCCCGGGCGCGGGCGCGGGCCAGCGCGGCTTCGATCACCGCGCGCTTGCGGTACAGCACCGCGGGGTCGGTGTGCTGGCTGTGGGCGGCCAGGTCGGCCAGCTTGGCCTCGGCCTTGGCGGCCTGGCGGGCCTCATGGTCACGCGTGGTGCGGGCCACGCGCTGCTGGTGGAAGCGGTAGCGGGCCAGCGAATCGGCCGCCTGTGCGGCGCTCCAGGCCTGCCAGCCGGTGGCGCTGCCGCTGACCGGTTGCATGCTGATGCAGTCCACCGGGCAGGCCGGCAGGCAGAGTTCACAGCCGTTGCAGGCGTCGGTGATGACCGTGTGCATGCGCTTGTGCGCGCCCAGGATGGCATCGACCGGGCAGGCGTCCAGGCACAGGGTGCAGCCGATGCACCAGGCTTCATCGATCAACGCCACGCCGCGCGGTGCTTCGGTGCCGCAGTCGGCATCCAGCGGCTGCACCGGCAGGCCGGTGAGGGCGGCCAGCCGCACGATGCCCTCGGCACCGCCGGGCGGGCAGCGGTTGATGGCGGCCTGGCCCGCGGCGATGGCCTCGGCATAGGCGCGGCAGTCGGGGTAGCCGCAGCGGGTGCACTGCGTCTGGGGCAGGGCGGCGTCGATGCGCTCGGCCAGGGTGGGCAAATGGGGCACGGCCGGATTATCGGCGCGGGCTGCTCTCCAGTTCGCCGCTGTAGCAGCGCAGGCCGGGCAGGTCGAGCACGGTGACGCTGCCGAACGCCACCCGCAACAGGCCGGCGCGTTCCAGCGCATGCAGGGCCTGGTTGGTGCGCTGCCGCGAGACGGCCGACAGCAGGCCGATTTCTTCCTGGCTGAGCTGCACCGTCTGGCCGGCGTGGGGGTACAGGTCGGGGTCGAACAGGCTGGCCAGACAGCGTGCCACCCGGGCATCGGGCCCCAGCAGCCGGTCGTATTCCACCAGGCCCACGAACAGGCTGAGCCTGGCATTCAGGTGCGACAGCAGGAAACGGTTGAAGCCCAGGCTGGTGTCGACCAGGTGTTCGAAGGCATGGCGCGGCACGCAGGCCAGGTGGGTGTCGCGCACCGCCACGCCGTCGTAGCGCCAGGCGCCGGGCTTGAGCAGCGAGCCCTCGCCGGCCCAGCCGCCACGGGTGACGCCGGTGAAGCTGGACACCCGTCCATCGGGCTGCGAGACCGACATCTTGACCAGCCCCTCGATCACGCCGATCCAGCAGTCAGCCGGTTCGCCGCGGCGTACCGCATAGCCGCCGGCGGGCACCCAGCGCTCGAAGGCATGGCGCAGCACCACGTCGAATGCATCGGGTTCGAGACTGGCGGCCCAGAGGCTGCCGCGGAGCATGGTTTCGAGTTTGGTCATGGTTGGTCCTGCGAAGCGCTACGCAGCGCCGGGCGGACCGGATGCAGCCGGAAACCCCGACCGCGCTTGTCGTTGCGACGACAACCCCGGACCGGGCGAGTCGGCACGATCGCCGCGGTCCGCAACCACAGGAGACACGGATGAGCGATCCGACAGCACGCCCAGACGACACCGGCGATGCCGCCACCCCGGCCGGGGGCCTGCGCCGGCGCAGCTTGTTGGCCTATGCCGTCTCGGCCCCGGTGGCCACGGTGGCCGCCGGCTTCGGCACCAACCTGGCGCTGACCGGCACGGCCGCGGCCCTGCCGCTGACACCGCCCGACACCGTCGACTACTACGACCTCGGCGACGCGGTGTTGCAGACATCGCTGCCGACCATGCCGCTGGTGCGGCTGTCGGTGGGCACCGACGGCCGCGTCAAGCTGGAACTGCCGCGCCTGGAGTCGGGCCAGGGCTTCGACACCGCCGCCGGCATGATGGTGGCGGAGGAACTGAGCGTGGCGCTGTCCCAGGTCGACGTGACCCTGTCGGACGCCCGGCCGGAGCTGGTCTTCAACCAGCTCACCGGCGGCTCCACCAACGTGCGGGTGTTCGACGCCTCCCTGCCGGTGATGGCCGCCGCGCTGCGGCTGCGGCTGATCGCCGCGGCGGCGAAGACCTGGGGCATCAGCACCAGCGGCCTGGTGGCGCGCGGCGGCATGGTGGTCGACACCCTGGGCCGCACGCTGTCCTACGGCTCGCTCACGGCACTGGCCGCGGCCCTGCCCATCCCCAGCGGCGTGCTGCCCAAACCGGTGTCGCAGAACACCGTGGTCGGTCAGCGGCTGGGCCGCATCGACGCACGTGCCATCGTCACCGGCCAGAAGAAGTTCACGATGGACCTGGCCGTGCCCGGCGCCAAGCCGGCCATGGTGCGGCGCCCGCCCACCATCCTGGGCACGGTGGTGTCGATCAACAACCGCGCCGCGGTGCTGGCGATGCCGGGCGTGCTGGCGGTGGTGGCCCTGCCGGCCGGCGGCAACATCACGCCCACGCCGCCGGGCGTGGCGGTGATGGCCGAGACCTTCGGCCAGGCCTGGACCGCGGTGAACGCGCTGGACGTGACCTGGGGCAAGGGCACCATCGACGCCGAGAGCAATGCCACGATCCACAGCAAGCTGAAGGCCTCGGTGCTGCCGTTCGCGCTGCCGCCGCTGGGCGCGCTGACGGTGGAAGGCGAGTTCGAGATGGCGCCGCTCAGCCACGCGCCGATGGAGACCGACTGCGCCATCGCCGATGTGCGGCGCGACGCCTCAGGCGTTGTCACCGGCTGCGAGATCTGGGCCGGCCTGCAGAGCCCGATCATCACCCAGCAGGACATGGCCGCCACGCTGGGCCTGCCGCTCAGCGCCGTGAAGGTGCACGTGATCTCGTCGGGCGGCAGCTTCGGCCGCCGGCTGTTCTGGGACCCGGTGCAGCAGGCGGTGCAGATCAGCAAGCTCACCGGCCGGCCGGCCAAGCTGATGTACCACCGTGCCGACGACATGCGCCACGGCCGCGGCCGGCCGCAGCAGTACCACCGTGCCCGCGCCACCCTGCTGCTGGGCCAGGTGACGGCCTTCGAGCACCGCATCGCCAGCCCGCGCATGGACACCCGCCACGGCTTCGGCGAAGCGCTGACGGCGGTGGCCGCCTCGGCGCCGGCCACGGTGCAGCAGAGCCTGGGCAACCTGGCGGTGGAAGAGGCGCTGTTCAAGACCATGGTTTCGGCGCCCTACAACTTCGGCGTCAACACCCGCACGCTGCAGCCCGCGCCCATTGCGATGAACACCGGCTCCTACCGGTCGGTGCACATCCAGCCCACCCGCCTGGTCGAGGAGATCCTGGTCGACGAGATGGCGGCCCGGCTGGGCCAGGATGCCGTGGCCTTCCGCCTGGCCAACCTGCGCCAGGCGCGTGCCAAGGCGGTGCTGCAGACGGTGGCCGCGGCCGCCGGCTGGGGCAAGGTGATGCCCAAGGGCTTCGGCCAGGGCATCGCGGTGCACCAGGAGACACGCTCCTACATCGCCGTGTGCGTGGAGGTCGACGGCCGTGCCCAGATCGCCGGCACCGGGCCGGCGCTGGTGACCCGCGCGACCATCGCCATCGACGTGGGCAAGGCCATCAACCCCAGCGGCATCGAGGCCCAGGTGGAGGGCGCGCTGGCCGAGTCGATCTCCATCGTGCTGATGGCCGGCCTGCATGTGCGCAACGGCCTGCCGCTGGAGGGCAGCTACTCGCAGTACCGCTATGGCCGCAACAAGCACTACCCCAGGAACGTCAACGTGATCATCACGCCCAACCAGGGCAACGCCATCGGCGGCCTGGGCGAGGTGGGCATGGCCGCCTGCAGCGGCGCCATCGCCAATGCCTGGGCGCGTGCCACCGGTCAGAAGCCGCGCAAGTTCCCGCTGTACTTCCCGGTGGACTTCACGCCCTTCCCGCCGGGCAAGCTGCCCGACCCCGTCATCAACCCCATCCCGGTCTGAGGAAACGCCCCATGCCTGCCCAGAATTTCACCGTCAACGGCCAGCCTGTCAGCGTCGACGCGCCGGACGACATGGCCACGTTGTGGGTGCTGCGCGACAAGCTCGGCATCACCGGGCCCAAGTACGGTTGCGGCATCAACGTCTGCAAGGCCTGCACCTGCCACATCAACGGCAAGGCCGCCACGGTCTGCTCGATCCCGGTCGCGTCGGTGCGCGGCCAGTCCATCACCACCATCGAGGGCCTGGCCGACACCGCCGTGGCGGCCGGCCGCGCGGTGGACGGGCTGCACATCGTGCAGAAGGTGTGGCTGGACATGGACGTGGCCCAGTGCGGCTTCTGCCAGCCCGGCCAGATCATGGCGGCGGTGGATCTGCTGCGCCGCACCCGCACGCCGACCGACGCCGACATCGACGCCATCGAGAACGTGTGCCGCTGCGGCACCTACGGCCGGGTGCGCGCGGCCATCAAGGCCGCCGCCGCGCTGATGCCCTGACGCGCAGGGCGGCCTGCGTCGCGGGCCGGACTCAGCCGCGGCGGCTGGTCTTGCGCGCTGCGGCCGGCTTGGCCGGCGCGGTGCGCGCCGCCTTGGGCGCAGCAGCCGGTTCGGCCTGGGCCGCCGTCTTCCTGGCGGGGCGCGGCTTGGTCGCCGTGCGGGCGGTGTCGGCCTGGGGCGCCAGTGCGCTGGCACTGGCCAGTGCCGGGATGACCGGCTCGGGCGTCACCGCCACCGGGTTGTAGCGGCGGATGAAGTCGCGCACCTGCGGGTAGGCCATGTCGCGCCAGCGGCGGCCCGAGAAGATGCCGTAGTGGCCCGCGCCCTGCACGTCATAGTGGAAGCGGCGGTTCTCCGGGATGCCGGTGCACAGATCATGGGCGGCGCGGGTCTGGCCCGAGCCGGAGATGTCGTCGAGCTCGCCCTCCACCGTCAGCAGCGCGCTGCTGGTGATGTCCTGCGGCCGCACCAGCGTGCCCTTGACGTTCCAGGTGCCGTTGACCAGGGCGAATTCCTGGAACACCGTCTTGATGGTCTCCAGGTAATACTCGGCCGGCATGTCGAGCACCGCGTTGTACTCGTCATAGAACTGGCGGTGCTGCTCGGTGGAGTCGTCATCCCCGCGGATCAGGTCGAGGAAGTAGTCGTAGTGCGCGGTCATGTGCCGGTCGGGGTTCATCGCCACGAAGCCGGTGTGCTGCAGGAAGCCCGGGTAGACGCGGCGGCCGGCGCCGGGGAAGTTGCTCGGCACGCGGTAGATCACGTTGTTCTCGAACCACTCGAAGCTCTTGTTCATCGCCAGGTTGTTCACCGCCGTGGGCGACTTGCGGGCGTCGATCGGGCCGCCCATCATCGTCAGCGTGCGGGGCGTGAACTCGCCGTGCGTGGCCAGCAGCGACACGGCCGCCAGCACCGGCACCGTGGGCTGGCAGACCGAGATCACGTTCACCTCGGGGCCGACGAAGCGGATGAACTCCTGCACGTATTCGATGTAGTCGTGCAGGTGGAAGGGGCCGGCTTCCACCGGCACGGTGCGGGCGTCGGTCCAGTCGGTGATCAGCACCTTGTGGTCGCGCAGCAGGGTGCGCACGGTGTCGCGCAGCAGGGTGCTGTGGTGGCCCGACAGCGGCGCCACCACCAGCACCGTGGGCTGGTTCTTCATCACGTCCAGCACCGCGGCGTCGTCGGAGAAGCGCTTGAAGCGCAGCAGCCGGCAAAACGGCTTGGTGATCGGCACCTGCTCCTGCACCGCCACTTCCACGCCATTGACCGGCACCGTGCGGATGCCGAACTCGGGCTTCTCGTATTCCTTGGCCAGGCGGTGCGCCAGGTCGAAGCCGGCCGACACGCGCTGGGCCATCGGCATCTGGCTGAACGGCGACAGCGGATGGTTGTAGAGCTTGGCCGTGGCGCTGGCGAACTCGGAGAACGGCGCCATCAGCGCGCGTTGGGTTTCATACAGCTGGTAAAGCATGGGCGTCTGGGCTCCGTGGGTGGGCGCGGGGTCTGACCGCGTGGGCGATCATGTGGCGTCGGCGCTGAATCGCAGCTGACAATCGGTTGAAATATTGTGCAGTGCAGCAATTATGCGCGCAATGAGGGCATGTTGCATGCACGCCGAGCTGTCAGAGTCCGTGAAAACACGCAATCAGTGGCTGCAAATCATCGGCCTGTCGCTGGAGCGACACGGCGGATGCCACCATGAAAACAGCCCGGCGTGGCCGGGCTGCAGGCTTGGGGCAGGGCGGGCTCAGACCACCTTGGCGATGGCGGCCACCACACCGTCGATGTTGCGGGTGTTCAGCGCGGCCACGCAGATGCGGCCTGAATCCACGCCGTACACGCCGAACTCGCTGCGCAGCCGCTCCATCTGCGCCTTGTTCAGGCCCGAGTAGCTGAACATGCCGCGCTGGCGGGTGATGAAGCTGAAATCCTGCTTGACGCCCGCGGCCACCAGCTTGTCGGCCAGCAGCTGGCGCATCTGCTTGATGCGCACCCGCATGCCGGCCAGTTCGTCTTCCCACTGGGCGCGCAGGGCGGGCGTGTCCAGCACCGTGGCCACCACCTGGGCGCCGTGGGTGGGCGGGTTGCTGTAGTTGGTGCGGATGGTGATCTTCAGCTGCGACAGCACACGCGCCGCCTCGTCCTTGCTGGCGCAGACCACGCTGAGCGCGCCGACCCGCTCGCCGTACAGGCTGAAGCTCTTGGAGAACGAGGTGGCGACGAAGAAGCTCTCCACGCCCGCGGCCAGGAACTGGCGGATCACCGCGCCGTCCTCGGCGATGCCGTCACCGAAGCCCTGGTAGGCCATGTCGAGGAAGGGCACCAGGCCGCGGGCCTTCAGCACCGCGATGACCTCGTCCCACTGGCTGGGGGTGATGTCGTAGCCGGTGGGGTTGTGGCAGCAGGCATGCAGCACCACGATGGTGCCGGCGGCGGCGGCCTGCAGATCGGCCAGCATGCCGGCGAAGTTCAAGCCACGGTTGGCGGCGTCGTAGTAGGCATAGGTCTCGACCGGGAAGCCGGCGTTGGTGAACAGCGCGCGGTGGTTCTCCCAGCTCGGATCGCTGATCAGCACCTTGGCGCCCGGGTTCAGCTTCTTCAGGAAATCGGCGCCCACCTTCAGGCCGCCGGTGCCGCCCAGGGCCTGCACCGTGGCCACGCGGCCGGCCGCCAGCGCGGCCTGGCCGTCGGCAAAGCTGCCGAACACCAGGCCCTGCACCGCCTTGTCGTAGGCGGCGATGCCGTCGATCGGCAGGTAGCCGCGCGGCTTGGCGGCGTCGGTCAGCTGCTGCTCGGCCGCCTTCACGCAGGCCAGCAGCGGCAGTTTGCCGGCGTCGTCGAAGTACACGCCCACGCCCAGGTTCACCTTGGCCGGGTTGGGGTCGGCGTTGAACTGCTCGTTCAGGCCCAGGATGGGGTCACGCGGGGCGAGTTCGACGGCGGAGAAGAGCGACATGAGGTGCAATCCTGAAGGGACGGTGTCAGCAGAAGAGCCCCGGGCGGGGCGGGCGGCGGACGCGGCTGCCAGCTGAAACCGGCCGGCTGCGCTACGCTGTCGGGTTGCTTGCGGCTGTGCCTGTCGGCGGCGCCGCTTGCGTGGAAACCCGCGATTTTAGGGCCAGCCCCCACCGCTGGCCGCATGCTGAAGGATTTGCCGATGACCGACCTCGCCGCCTTGCCCCCGCTGTCGGAACAGCCAGCCGATGACCTGCCCGTGCCGGCGCAGGGCGAGTTCGTCAGCTTCCCCGATTCACCCTTTCAGCTGTTCCAGCCCTATCCGCCGGCCGGCGACCAGCCAGAGGCCATCCGCCTGCTGTGCGAGGGCATCGACGACGGCCTGGCCTACCAGACCCTGCTCGGCGTGACCGGCTCGGGCAAGACCTTCACCATGGCCAACGTCATCGCCCGCATGGGCCGGCCGGCCATCGTGTTTGCGCCCAACAAGACGCTGGCGGCGCAGCTGTATGCCGAGTTCCGCGAGTTCTTCCCGCGCAATGCGGTGGAGTATTTCGTCAGCTACTACGACTACTACCAGCCCGAGGCCTATGTGCCGCAGCGCGACCTGTTCATCGAGAAGGACAGCTCGATCAACGAGCACATCGAGCAGATGCGGCTGTCGGCCACCAAGAGCGTGCTGGAGCGGCGCGACACGGTGATCGTCGCCACGGTCAGCGCCATCTACGGCATCGGCAAGCCCGAGGACTACACCCAGATGCGCTTCATCGTGCGGGTGGGCGACAAGATCGGCCAGCGCGATGTGATCGCCCAGCTGATCCGCATGCAGTACAGCCGCAACGATGTGGATTTCAGCCGCGGCAGCTTCCGGGTGCGCGGCGACACCATCGACATCTTCCCGGCCGAGCACAGCGAGCTGGCGCTGCGGGTGGAGCTGTTCGACGACGAGATCGAGACGCTCAGCCTGCTGGACCCGCTGACCGGCAAGGTGCGGCAGAAGATCCCGCGCTTCGTGATCTACCCCAAGAGCCACTACGTGACCCCGCGCGAGCGGGTGCTGGCGGCGGTGGAGACCATCAAGATCGAGCTGCGCGAACGGGTGGCGCAGTTCGTCAAGGACGGCAAGCTGGTCGAGGCCCAGCGCCTGGAGCAGCGCACCCGCTTCGACGTGGAAATGATGCAGGAGGTGGGTCACTGCAAGGGCATCGAGAACTACAGCCGGCATCTCTCGGGCGCCGCGCCCGGCGAGCCGCCGGCCACCCTGGTGGACTACCTGCCGCCCGACGCGCTGATGTTCCTGGATGAGAGCCATGTGCTGATCGGCCAGCTGGGTGGCATGTACAACGGCGACCGGGCGCGCAAGACCACGCTGGTGGAATATGGCTTCCGCCTGCCCAGTGCGATGGACAACCGGCCGCTGAAGTTCGACGAGTTCGAGCGCAAGATGCGCCAGGCCGTCTTCGTCTCGGCCACGCCCGCCGCCTGGGAGAACGCCCATGCCGGCGCGGTGGTGGAGCAGCTGGTGCGGCCCACCGGCCTGGTCGACCCGATGGTGGAGGTGCGCCCCGCCGGCCACCAGGTGGACGACGTGCTGCAGGAGATCCGCATCCGCGTCGACCTGCATGAGCGGGTGCTGATCACCACGCTGACCAAGCGCATGGCCGAGCAGCTGACCGACTACCTGACCGACAACGGCGTCAAGGTGCGCTACCTGCACAGCGACGTGGACACGGTGGAGCGGGTGGAGATCCTGCGCGACCTGCGGCTGGGCACCTTCGACGTGCTGGTGGGCATCAACCTGCTGCGCGAGGGCCTGGACATCCCCGAGGTGTCGCTGGTCGCCATCCTGGATGCCGACAAGGAAGGCTTCCTGCGGGCCGAGCGCAGCCTGATCCAGACCATCGGCCGGGCGGCGCGCAACCTCAACGGCCGCGCCATCCTCTATGCCGACAAGATGACCGACTCGATGAAGAAGGCCATCGGCGAGACCGAGCGCCGGCGCGAGAAGCAGATCGCCCACAACCTGGCCATGGGCATCACGCCGCGCAGCGTGAAGAAGGAGGTCAAGGAACTGATCGACGGCGTCGTCAGCGCCCAGGACGACAAGAGCAAGGTGCGCGGCCTGGTGGAAGCCGCCGAAGTCGAGGCGATGAGCGAGAAGGACCTGGCCAAGCGCATCAAGCTGCTGGAGAAGCAGATGCTCGAGCATGCCAAGAACCTGGAGTTCGAGAAGGCCGCCCGGGTGCGCGACCAGCTGGCCCTGCTGCGCGAGCAGGCCTTCGGCGCCGCCGGGCACGACAGCAACGTGGTGCCGCTGACCGGCACCCGCTGACGCGACTTCAGCCTGCGGTCCGGAAGATCCGCACCGCCTGGCTCACCACCTCGGCCTGCACATGCAGTGATGACGCGGCGGCCGACAGCTCTTCGACCATCGCCGCGTTCTGCTGGGTGATGCCGTCCAGCTCGGTGATGCCGGCGTTGACCTGCGAGACACCCTTGCTCTGCTCGGCCGCGGCCGTGCTGATCTCGCTGATCAGCGCATGCACCCGGCGCACCACGTCCTGCGTCTGGCGGGTGGTGTCGCCGGTGGCCTCGGCCAGGCGGGTGCCGGCTTCCACCTTGGTCGATGAATCCTCGATCAGCACCTTGATCTCGCGCGCGGCGCTGCTGGTGCGCTGGGCCAGGGCCCGCACCTCGGCCGCCACCACCGCAAAGCCGCGGCCGGCCTCGCCGGCGCGGGCGGCTTCCACCGCGGCGTTCAGCGCCAGGATGTTGGTCTGGAACGAGATGCCGTCGATGGTGCCGATGATCTCGGCAATGCGCTGCGACGACTGTCGGATCTCGCCCATGCGCTGGGCCACGTCATTGGCGGCCTGGCCGCTGCGCGCGGCCACCTCGGCGGCCTCGCCGGCCATCGCGGCGGCGGTGCTGGCGGTGTCGGCCGTCTGGCGGATGGTGCCGGTGATCTGCTCCATCGACGCGGCCGTCTGCTGCAGGTTGCTGGCCTGTGACTCGGTGCGCTGGCCGAGGTCGTGGTTGCCCTTGGCGATCTCGCTGGAGGCCAGGGTGATGCCCTCCACCTCGCGCCGCACGTCACCCACGATGGCCTGCAGGTTGACGTTCAGCTGGGTCATTCCGCGGAACAGCTGGCCCACCTCGTCCTGCCGGTCGGCCTGCAGCACCGCCGACAGGTCGCCGGCCGACATGCGCCGGGCCACGGCCACCGCCTGGCGCAGCGGTGCCAGGGCCAGTTGGCGCAGCCAGACCGACACGCCGGCCCCCACCAGCAGGCTGACCACCACCGCGGCGCCCAGGCCCCACTGCGCCAGCAGCCCGGCCGACAGGCCCACCGCCAGGGTGCCGGCCATCGTGAGGGCGCTCAGCCGGGCGCCGATGCCGGGCCGCAGCAGGCGGCCGACCGCGGCCCCCAGGCCGGCGATGTGGACATCGCCCTGGTGCAGGGTGTGCAGCAGGCGGCCGGCGGTGGCCTCGTCGCGCATGCGGGCGTACAGCGCCTCGGCCGTAGCCACCTCGTCGCGGCCCGGCGCGGTGCGCACCGACATGTAGCCGCAGGTGCGGCCGCCCTCGACCACCGGCGTGACGTTGGCCCGCACCCAGTAGTGGTCGCCGTTCTTGCGGCGGTTCTTCACCAGGGCGGTCCAGGGCTGGCCGGCCTTCAGCGTGTCCCACATGTCGCGGTAGGCCTCGGCCGGCATGTCGGGGTGGCGCACCAGGTTGTGCGGCTGGCCGATCAGCTCGTCGCGCTCGAAGCCGCTCACCTCGACGAAGGCCGGGTTGCAGTAGGTGATGTGGCTCTGCAGGTCGGTCGTCGACACCAGGGTCGTGCCGGGCGGCAGCAGATATTCACGCTGGGTGACAGGGCCGTTGTTGCGCATCTTTCTTGGTTCCTCGAAGTCTCGTCGTCTGGTCGACGTGTCTTCCTGGGATATCGGCGCCGCACCGCGCCTGTGCATGGCCTGGCTGTCGGGTGCGCTGGGCCGTGGTTGTGGGGAGTCCTCTCTGTCCGGGACCGCTCACCGCTGGGCTATCCTGCGTGCCATGCTGTCCCGCTGGTTCCGCCGCCCAGACCCGGCCCGTGTGCGCCTGCTGATGGTCTGCACCGGCAACATCTGCCGCTCGCCCATGGCCGAGGCGGTGCTGCGGGCCAAGCTGCAGCGCAGCGGTCTGGCCAACGCGGTGGCGGTGGACTCGGCCGGCACGCATGGTTTCCACAAGGGCACGCCGGCCGATCCGCGGGCGGTGGCCCAGGCCGCGCGCCGGGGGTACCGGCTCGACGACCTGGTCAGCCGCCCGGTGGTGGCGGCGGATTTCAGCCGCTTCGACCTGCTGCTGGCCATGGACCACGACAACCTGGCCACGCTGCACAAGCGCTGCCCGCCCGACGAGCAGCACCGCCTGCAGTTGCTGCTGGCCCACGCGCCGCAGCTGGGCGCTGACGAAGTGCCCGACCCGTACTACAGCTCGGTGGCCGCCTTCGACCATGCGCTGGATCTGATCGAGCCAGCCTGTGAGGGTCTGCTGACCGAGATTCGACGCCGTTTGTCCACGCCGGCCTGAGCGGCACCCGGCGCGCAATGCCGACCAAAACAGTCGGCTTCCGCTATACTTGAGCACATCAGTCGGGTACCCGCTGGTCCCCCCGGGCCAGCCTGCGTACCACTGGTGACCCTCAGGAGAATCCTCATGCGATTGACCACCAAAGGCCGTTTTGCCGTCACGGCGATGATCGACCTGGCGCTGCGCTCGAACAACGGGCCGGTCGCGCTGGCGGCGATCAGCCAGCGGCAGCAGATTTCGCTGTCCTACCTGGAGCAGCTGTT
The DNA here is from genome assembly GCF_005403045.1 of Pseudaquabacterium pictum. Classification (GTDB taxonomy): domain Bacteria; phylum Pseudomonadota; class Gammaproteobacteria; order Burkholderiales; family Burkholderiaceae_C; genus Pseudaquabacterium; species Pseudaquabacterium pictum. The sequence continues at coordinate 507,272 of NZ_BJCL01000001.1, read as the reverse complement.
CGGCAAGCTGCGCCGGCATGAGCTGGTGGAATCCACCCGCGGCCCGGGCGGCGGCTATTCCCTCGGCCGCAAGAGCGACGAGATCACCGTGGCCGACATCATCGTCGCAGTCGACGAACCCATCGACGCCACCGGCTGCGCCGGCAAGGAAAACTGCATGGGCGACGACGCCGGCCGCTGCATGACGCACGACCTGTGGGCCAGCCTGAACCAGAAGATGATCGAGTACCTGGATTCCATCTCGCTGAAGAAGCTGGTGGAAGACCAGCTGGCCAAGGGCGTGTCCATCGAGGAGGCGCCGATCAAGCGCGCCATCTCCACCGTGCCGGTGGTCAAGCCGATCAAGATCACCGCCCCGAATTCCGTCTTCGCCCTCGGCAGCGCGCTGTCGAAGTGAGCCAGCGCCCAATCCTGCTCCCCACACCATGACCCCGCATTTCCCCATCTACCTCGACTACGGCGCCACCACGCCGGTGGACCCGCGTGTCGTCGACGCGATGATTCCCTGGCTGCGCGAGCACTTCGGCAACCCGGCCAGCCGCAGCCATGCCTGGGGCTGGGAGGCCGAGGCCATCGTCGAGAAGAGCCGCGAGCAGGTGGCCGCGCTGGTCAATGCCGACCCGCGCGAGATCGTCTGGACCAGCGGCGCCACCGAGAGCATCAACCTCGCCATCAAGGGCGCGGCGCAGTTCTACAAGGGCCGCGGCAAGCACATCATCACTGTCAAGACCGAGCACAAGGCGGTGCTGGACACGGTGCGCGAGCTGGAGCGCCAGGGCTTCGAGGCCACCTACCTCGATGTCGAGCCCAACGGCCTGCTCGACCTGGACAAGTTCAAGGACGCGCTGCGGCCCGACACCATCCTGGTGTCGGTGATGCTGGTCAACAACGAGATCGGCGTCATCCAGGACATCCCGACCATCGGCAACCTGTGCCGTGAGCGCGGCATCATCTTCCATGTCGACGCCGCCCAGGCCACCGGCAAGGTGGTGATCGACCTGGCCACGCTGCCGGTCGACCTGATGAGCCTGGCTTCGCACAAGACCTACGGGCCCAAGGGCATCGGCGCGCTGTACGTGCGGCGCAAGCCCCGCGTGCGGCTGGAAGCCCAGATGCACGGTGGCGGCCATGAGCGCGGCATGCGCTCGGGCACGCTGCCCACGCACCAGTGCGTCGGCATGGGCACGGCCTTCGACATCGCCCGCCAGGAGATGGCGACCGAGGGCGAACGCATCCGCGCGCTTCACACCAAGCTGGTCAGCGGCCTCACCGACATCGAGCAGGTGTTCATCAACGGCGACATGCAGCACCGCGTGCCGCACAACCTGAACATCTCGTTCAACTATGTCGAGGGTGAGTCGCTGATCATGGGTGTGAAGGGCATCGCGGTGAGCTCCGGCTCGGCCTGCACGTCGGCCAGCCTGGAGCCCAGCTATGTGCTCCGCGCCCTGGGCCGCAGCGACGAGCTGGCCCACAGCAGCCTGCGCATGACCATCGGCCGCTTCACCACCGAGGCCGAGATCGACTACGCCGTCAGCACCCTGAAGGACCGCGTGGCGAAACTGCGCGAGCTGTCACCGCTGTGGGACATGTACCGCGACGGCATCGACATCAGCAGCATCCAGTGGGCTGCACATTAAGACTGTTTGGAGGACTGACATGGCATACAGCGACAAGGTCATCGACCACTACGAGAACCCCCGCAACGTGGGCGGCTTCGACAAGGGCGACGCCGACGTGGGCACCGGCATGGTGGGTGCGCCGGCCTGCGGCGACGTGATGAAGCTGCAGATCAAGGTGAACCCGGCCACCGGCTTGATCGAGGACGCGCGCTTCAAGACCTACGGCTGCGGCTCGGCGATTGCCAGCAGCTCGCTGGTGACCGAGTGGGTCAAGGGCAAGACGCTGGACCAGGCGCTGGAGATCAAGAACACCAACATCGCCGAGGAACTGGCGCTGCCGCCGGTGAAGATCCACTGCTCGATCCTGGCTGAAGACGCCATCAAGGCGGCCGTCAGCGACTACAAGGCCAAGCACGGCGACGTGGCGGCCCAAGCCGGCAGCACGCAGGCCGCCTGAACGCCATGGCTGTCACCCTGTCAGAAGCCGCGGCCCGCCACGTCACGCGCTACATCAGCAAGCGCGGCAAGGGCGTGGGCGTGCGCCTGGGCGTCAAGACCACCGGCTGCTCCGGCCTGGCCTACAAGCTGGAATATGCCGACGATGTGGCCCCCGAAGACCACATCTTCGAGGCCCACGGCATCAAGGTGCTGATCGACCCCAAGAGCCTGCCCTACCTGGACGGCACCGAGCTGGACTTCGTGCGCGAGGGCCTGAACGAAGGCTTCAAGTTCCACAACCCGCGCGAGAAGGACCGTTGCGGCTGCGGAGAATCCTTCCGCGTGTGAGCCTCACCAGCCGGGTCTGGCACCCGGCTTGCAACAAGGCGCGGAGGCTGCATCCCGCGCCTTTGTCCTGTCTGGAATGCCATGCATGCAGAGCTTGTGATCCGCTCCGAGCGGCCTGACCAACCCGAGGTGCTGGCGCTGCTGGACGCGCTGGACACCTACCTGGCCGGCCTGTACGCGCCCGAGGACAACCACATCCTGGGTGTGCAGCAGCTGCTGGCCGAAGACGTGCTGTTCCTGGTGGCACGGCGGGGTGGTGCGGCGGTGGGTTGCGGCGCGGCGCGGCGCATGCCGGCCGAGCCCGACACCGGCGGCATGGCCTACGGCGAGATCAAGCGCATGTTCGTGGCGCCCGCCCAACGTGGCCAGCGCATCGCCGAAGCCATGCTGGCCCAGCTGGAGGCCGGCCTGCGCAGCGACGGCATCCCGCAGGCTTTGCTGGAGACCGGCGGCGACCAGGCCGAGGCCCTGCGGCTGTACCGCCGCGCCGGCTACGCGGTGCGCGGTCCGTTCGGTGGCTACCCCGACAACGGCCTGTCGGTGTTCATGGCCAAGGCCCTGTGAGCGCCCCATGGCCCCGACGATGCAACTCTCCGACGACGACTTCACCCTGTTCGGCCTGCCGCAGCGGCATGCGCTGGACGCCGCCGCGCTGGCCGACCAGTGGCGCGCGCTGCAATCCCAGGTGCACCCCGACCGCTTCGCCAGCGAGGGCGCGGCCGCCCAGCGCCTGGCCATGCAGTGGGCCGTGCGGGTGAACGAGGCCTACCAGCGGCTGAAAGATCCGCTCCGGCGCGGCGCCTACCTGTGTGAGCTGCGCGGCGTGCCGATCAACGCCGAGCACAACACCGCCATGCCCGGCGCCTTCCTGATGCAGCAGATGGCATGGCGCGAGGCGTTGGACGACGCCGCCGATGCCGACGCGGTGGAGGCGCTGGACGACAGCGTGGCCGCGCAGGAGCGCAGAATGCTGGCCCAGCTGACCGAGGCGCTGGACGGGCAGGGCGACACCGCAGCCGCCGCCCAGCAGGTGCGGGCGCTGATGTTCGTGGCCCGCTTCCGCGACGACATGGCCCGCCGGTTGAGTGCACTCGACCGCTGAGCGCGCCGACCCCAATCCCGTTTCCGCCGACCCACAAGACCAACAACATGGCCCTGCTGCAGATTTCCGAACCCGGCCAGACGCCCGACCCGCACGCCCGCCGCATCGCCGTGGGCATCGACCTGGGCACCACCCACAGCCTGGTGGCCGCCGTGCGCCACGGCGTGGCCGAATGCTTGCCCGACGGCGAGGGCCGCGCCATCCTGCCGTCGGTGGTGCGCTACCTGGACGGCAACCGCCGCCAGATCGGCTTCGACGCCCGCGCCACCCAGGCCGACGACCCCGAGAACACCATCGCCAGCGTCAAGCGCTTCATGGGCCGGCGGCTGGCCGATGTGGCCGACGCCGGCCGGCTGCCCTACCGCTTCGTCGACCAGCCGGGCATGGTGGCCATCGACACCCGCGCCGGCATCAAGACGCCGGTGGAGGTGTCGGCCGAGATCCTGGCCACCTTGCGCTACCGTGCCGAGGACACCTTCAACGACGACCTGTTCGGCGTGGTGATCACCGTGCCGGCCTACTTCGACGACGCCCAGCGCCAGGCCACCAAGGACGCCGCCCAGCTGGCCGGCCTGAACGTGCTGCGCCTGATCAACGAGCCCACCGCCGCGGCGGTGGCCTACGGGCTGGACAACGCCAGCGAGGGCCTCTACGCCGTCTACGACCTGGGCGGCGGCACCTTCGACATCAGCCTGCTGCGCCTGCAGAAGGGCGTGTTCGAAGTGGTGGCCACCGGCGGCGACGCCGCCCTGGGTGGTGACGACTTCGACCAGGCCCTGGCCGACTGGGCGCTGGCCCAGGCCGGCCGCAGCGCCGACAGCGCGCATGACAAGCGCGCCGTGCTGGTGGCCGCCCGCGCCGCCAAGGAAGCGCTGACCGATGCCGAGGCCACCGTGCTGCAGGCCGATCTGGCCGGCCAGCCGCTGACGGTGCCGGTGAGCCGCGCGCAGTTCGACGCCATCACCCGGCCGCTGGTCGACCGCACGCTGACGGCCGTGCGCAAGGTGCTGCGCGATGCGAAGCTGAAGCGCGATGACGTGGCCGGCGTGGTGATGGTCGGCGGCTCCACCCGCATGCCGGCGGTGCAGGCCGCGGTGGGTGAACTCTTCGGCCGCCCGCCGCTGACCAACCTGAACCCCGACGAGGTGGTGGCCGTGGGCGCCGCCATCCAGGCCAATGCCCTGGCCGGCAACGCCAAGGATGGTGAGCTGCTGCTGCTGGACGTGATCCCGCTGAGCCTGGGCCTGGAGACCATGGGCGGCCTGGTCGAGCGGGTGATCGAGCGCAACACCACCATCCCGGTGGCCAAGGCGCAGGACTTCACCACCTTCAAGGACGGCCAGACCGCGATGGCCATCCATGTGCTGCAGGGCGAGCGTGAGCTGGTGGCCGACAACCGCAGCCTGGCCCGCTTCGAGCTGCGTGGCATCCCGCCGATGGTGGCGGGTGCGGCGCGCATCCGCGTCACCTTCCAGGTCGATGCCGACGGCCTGCTCAGCGTGGCCGCGCAGGAGCTGGGCTCGGGCGTGCAGGCCTCGGTGGTGGTCAAGCCCAGCTACGGCCTGGCCGACGACCAGATCGCCAACATGCTGAAGGACGGCTTCGCCAGCGCCGAGGCCGACATGGCCGCCCGCTCGCTGCGCGAAAGCCGTGTGGAGGCCGAGCGCTTGACCCTGGCCACCCGCGCCGCGCTGGCCGCTGACGGCGAACTGCTGGACGAGGCCGAACGCCAGGCCATCGAGGCCCTGCTGGCCGACCTGGCCACCACCGCCGCCGGCGACGACCACGCCGCCATCGACACCGCGGTGGAACGCCTGGCCGAAGGCACCGAGGGCTTCGCCGCCGCCCGCATGAACCGCGGCATCCAGCAGGCCCTGACCGGCCGCAAGCTGGCCGACATCTGAATCTGCGACTCCCGCCACCACCATGCCCGTCATCAAGATCCTGCCCCATGCCGAACTCTGCCCCCAGGGTGCGGAGGTGAAGGCGCCCCGCGGTACCTCGATCTGCGAGGCCCTGCTGGACAACGGCATCGCGCTGGAGCATGCCTGCGACATGAGCTGCGCCTGCACCACCTGCCATGTGATCGTGCGCCAGGGCTTCCGCTCGCTCAATGCGATGGAAGAGGGCGAGGAAGACCTGCTCGACCGCGCCTGGGGCCTGGAGCCCGACTCGCGCCTGGGCTGCCAGGCCATCGTCGCCGATGCCGACCTGGTGGTCGAGATCCCGAAGTACACGATCAACCACGCGCGCGAGAACCACTGAGCGCTGCGCCCGCCCGCGGCCGGTGACCCGGCGCGGGATCCCCCGTTTCCCGCATAAAGACGCCGTCCCGGCAGGCTGGCGCGTGCCCGCCGCTGGCGTCCATTCGCCGGTGTTGGGAGTAAAACTACACCATCGATCTGCTGCATCGTCGCATGGAGCCCAACGGTCGTCAGCGCCTCACCCAGCCCTGGCCTAGAGATTGACCCTTGATCGGGATTTCACTGGGTTTCGGTTGTAGTTTTACTTCATTAGCATCCCGCCAAACAACGGGGGCTGAGACGATGGCGACATGGGGACGCTGGCTGGGGTGCCAGGCACGGCGCGCGACCACCGCGCTGGTGCTGGGGTTGTGCGGCTTGATCGCCGCCTGCGGCGGTGGTGGTGGTGACGCCGGTGCACAGGCCCAGGCAGTCGATGGCGGGTTGGCCGCCACCACGGACGTCAGCGTGGCCTTGCTGGCTGGCGTGCCGGCGGGCGCGTCGGCGTTGCCCGACCAGCGCATCGCCGCCGTCGCCACGCCGGCGGCGCCGGCCACCTCGCTGCGGGTGCACTACCGCCGCGCCGATGGCAACCATGCGGGCTGGCAGATCCACACCTGGAACGCGGCGCAGAGCCCGAACTGGAACGCCGGCTGGAACGCCTCGGGCAGTGACGACTTCGGCGTCTACTACGACGTGCCGCTGGCCGCTGGCAGTGGCACGGTGGGCTTCCTCTTCCACCTGGGTGACACCAAGGACAACGGTGGTGCCGACCAGAGCCACGTGCTGCAGTCCGGCGCCAATGAAATCTGGCGTCTGGAAGGCGACAGCACCAACTACACCAGCAACCCGCGCCTGCTGCCGGTGCCCGACATCAAGACGGTGCGGGTCCACTACAAGCGCTTCGACGGTGCCTACAGCGCCTGGGGCCTGCACCTGTGGAACGGCAGCGGCCTGGATGTGGCCGCGCTGCCCGCCGGCCTGCAGATCGACCGCTGGAACCAGCCGGTGCCGCTGAGCGCCATGCCGGGCCACGCGGCCGGCGACGGCGAGGTGGTGTTCGACATCCCGGTGCTGAACCCGCAGGGTGACGTGAGCCGCAGCGCGCTGGAATTCATCATCCACGGCATGCCGCCGCAGGAGAACGACAAGGACGGCCGTGACGCCAACATCCGCGTTCCCTATGCCTCGCTGACGGTGCGCAACCAGGTGGGCCACATCTGGCTGGTCGAGCGCGACACCCAGGTCTACACCGCTGCGCCGGATCTTCGCCAGGTGTCCACCACCGACGCCCGCGCCGTCTGGCTGAACCGCCAGCTGGTCAAGTGGCCGCGGCTGGCCGCCAGCGGCAGCGTGCGCCTGTACCACTCGGCCACCGGGCAGATCCGCCTGGGCCTGGACCAGCCGGTGCAGGGCGCCGACGGCTTCATCACGCTCGACGCCTTCACCGGCAGCGTGCCGGCGGCCGAGGCGCAGCGCTTCAAGTGGGTGGCCAGCGGTGCCGTGTTCCAGGTGCGCCCGGCCGACCTGCCACGCCTGCCGGCGCTGCACCAGCAGCAGCTGGTGCTGGTGCAGGAGGACGCCGCAGGGCGCGTGCAGAACGCGACGACGGCCCAGATCGCCGGCGCGCTGGACGACCTGTACACCGCCGCCGAGGCTGTGCCCGACCTGGGCGCGGTGGTGGCCGGTGGCAGCACCCGCTTCAAGCTGTGGGCGCCCACCGCGCAGGCCGTGTCGGTGGTGCTCACCACGCCGGTCAGCGGTTCCACGCTGCTGACCCGCACCACCACCGAGCCGATGACCCGCGATGCCGCCACCGGTGTCTGGCAGCTCAGCAAGCCCGGCAACCTGCAGGGCGCCAGCTACCGCTACCAGGTGCAGGTGTTCGTTCGCGGCGTCGGCCTGGTGCGCAACCTGGTGACCGACCCGTACTCGCTGGGTCTGACCCAGGGCGGCCAGCAGAGCGTGGTGGTCGACCTGCAATCACCGGCCACCAAGCCACCTGGCTGGGATGGCGCCTCGCCCCCGGCCACCGTGGCCGCCCCGGCCGACCTGAGCATCTACGAACTGCATGTGCGCGACTTCTCGGTCAACGATGCCAGCGTGCCCACCGCCCGCCGTGGCAAGTACCTGGCCTTCACCGAGACCCAGTCCAACGGCATGCGCCATCTGGCCGCGCTGGCCCAGGCGGGCCTGACCGACGTGCACCTGCTGCCGGTCTTCGACATCGCCAGCGTCAGCGAGAAGGGCTGCACCACGCCCGCGCCCAGTGGCACGCCCGACGGCACCAGCCAGCAGGCGACGGTGGCCGCCACCGCCGGCACCGACTGCTTCAACTGGGGCTACGACCCGCACCACTTCACCACGCCCGATGGCAGTTACGCCAGCAGCGTGGCCGACCCGCTGGCCCGCATCGTCGAGTTCCGGCGCATGGTGCAGGCGCTGCATGGCGTGGGCCTGCGGGTGGGCATGGACATGGTCTACAACCACACCACCGCCTCGGGCCAGAACAGCACCTCGGTGCTGGACAAGGTGGTGCCTGGCTACTACCACCGGCTCAACGGCAGCGGCGGCGTCGAGCGCTCCACCTGCTGCGAGAACACTGCCGCCGAGAACCGGATGATGGCCAAGCTGATGATCGACTCGGCCGTCACCTGGACGCGTGACTACCGCATCAGCTCGCTGCGCTTCGACATCATGGGCCACCACCCGCGCGCGGTGATGGAGGCACTCAAGGCCCGCGTCAAGGCCGCCGCCGGCCGCGAGGTGCAGATCGTCGGCGAGGGCTGGAACTTCGGCGAGGTGGCCAACGGCGCGCGCTTCGTCCAGGCCGAGATGCTGTCGCTCAACGGCTCGGGCATCGGCAGCTTCAACCCGCTGATCCGCGACGCGGTGCGCGGCGGCGGCTGCTGCGATTCGGGCAACGCGCTGGTGGCCAACCAGGGCTATGTGAACGGGTTCTTCTACGACCCCAACGGCAGCGCGGCGGGCCAGACGCGCGGCGAACTGATGTGGCAGGCGGACCGCATCAAGGCCTCGCTGGCCGGCTCGATCCGCAGCTTCCAGATGCAGACCAGCTGGGACGCGATGCTGCGGCTGGACCAGATCGACGTGGGCGGCATCCCCGCCGGCTGGGTGCTGGAACCGGGCGAGGTGGTGAACTACGTGGAGAACCACGACAACCTGACCCTGTTCGACAACAACGCCTACCGCCTGCCCACCGGCACCAGCCGCGAGGACCGTGCCCGCGTGCAGATCCTGGCGAACGCCATCAACACCTTCAGCCAGGGGGTGCTGTACTTCCATGCCGGCACCGACACCTTGCGCAGCAAGTCGCTGGACCGCAACAGCTACGACAGCGGCGACTGGTTCAACCGCCTGGACTGGACCCATGCCGACAACAACTTCGGCGTCGGCCTGCCGCCCGCCCGGGACAACGCCGACAACTGGCCGCTGGCGCGCCCGCTGCTGGCCAATCCGCTGATCAAGCCGGGCGCCGCCGAGATCGCCTGGACCCGCGATGCCTTCCGCGACCTGCTGCGCATCCGCCAGAGCAGCACCCTGCTGCGCCTGCGCACGGCCGAGGACATCAAGGCGCGGCTGAGCTTCCTCAACACCGGCTCCGGCCAGGAGCCCACCGTGCTGGTCGGCCGGCTCCACGGCGTGGGCTACCCCGGCGCCAACTTCGACGAGCTGGTCTACCTGATCAACGTCGACAAGACCGACAAGCAGCTCACGCTGCCGGCGCTGGCCGGCCGACCGCTGGAGCTGCACCCGGTGCACACCGCCGCCGGTGCCGCGGACCGCCGCGCCGCGCTGGCTGGCTTCGACCGTGCCACTGGCCGCTTCAGCCTGCCGGCGCGGACTGCCGTGGTGTTTGTGGCGCGCAGCGCGCTGTCCAAGTGAAAGGTTCTGTCATGCAATGTCCCCGTGCCTTCCTGCCCCCAGCCATCCGGTGGCTGGGCACCGGCCTGATCGCCTTGTCCCTGGCCGGCGCGGCGCAGGCCGCCGTGGACGTCCACACCACCGGGATCAGCAGCCACGGTCTGCTCGGCGACGAGGGCAACACCGTGCTGCAGATCGACATCGGCGCGTTCACCCGGCTGAATGCGCTGGATTGGTCGGTGCGGTTGGAGGCCTTCGCGCCCAGCACCCTGGCTGAACTGCAGGTCAGCTTCGGCAACAGCACCGGCCTGGATGTGGTGACCTTGGCGCCGGCCGCAGCCGACGGGTTCAGCGGCATCGGCGACTACACCGGCACGGTGGACCTGCGCGACCTCGGCCTGGCCGCCGGCGCGGATGGCGTGCTGCGCATCGAGTTCAGCGAGGCCTACAAGGACGCAGCCGCCGGCGTGGCAGACGGCCAATGGCTGTCGGGCACGCTGCGCTTCGAGATCAGCCCCGTGCCCGAGCCGGCCACTGCCGGCCTGGCCTTGGGCGGTGTGGCGTTGGTGGCCCTCGCCGCCGTGCGCCGTCGTCAACCCCCATCGCCCCAGCTGCGGGCACCAAGGAGCACGTCATGAAATCACCGACCTCGCTGCTGGCGGGCCTGGCCCTGTGCGGACTGCTCGGCCCCGCCAGTGCCGCCACGGGCACCTGGGCCAGCTTCGTCGGCGTCGATGCCGACGCGGACGGCCCGGATGCCACCCAGTGGTACGACACCTCGGCGTGGGCGACCGATCTGCTGCCGGACTTCGCCAACGCCAACCTGGGCAGCTTCACGCAGGGCAGCAGTGCCTGGCTCACCGGCGCCGACCTGTTCGTCTGGAAGAACAGCGGCGGTGACGTGACCGGCGCACGTGCCTACTGGCGCGTGGACAGCGGTGCCTGGCAGGAACTGACCCTGAACTGGGGCAGCAATGTGCCGCTGACCATTCCAGGCACCGCCAGCACCACCGGCGGCGGCGAAGACCAGAGCTGGCGCCTGGTCGGCGGGCAGGTGAACTTCCTGGCCGGTGCCAGCGCGGGCCAGCACCGCCTGCAGGTCTACTTCAAGGCCCTGACCAACGAAGGCGACCGCTTCAATGGGTCGGCCGACACGCCGTTCTCGGCGGGCTTCAGCGTCAGTGCCGTTCCGGAGCCCGCTTCAACGGCGCTGTGGCTGGCCGGGCTGGTCGCCGTCGGCCTGGGTGCGGCGCGGCGTCGCATGCGCTGAAAGCCGCTCCTCCGCCACCCGCTTGAGCGACTGCAGCGCGTGCGGCTGGGATTGGCGCATGCCTGCGCCGATCAAGCGGCCGAACAGCGGCGCCAGCAGCCCCTCGAACACCACCCGGTGGGTGGCTTTGGTGGCCTGGCCGGCGGGCACCAATTCATGCTCGAAACGCATGCGGCACAGCGGCAGCTTGCACAGCACATGGAAGCCGCGGTTGGGCACCACCTGGTTGAACACCACGGTCGACTTCGGGCCACCGTTGGGCACGATCACGCCGGTGCTGCCGCTGGCGAAGGCGCCGTTGATCGAGGCCGACTTGACGTCTGGATCCCAGTCGGTCCAGTTGGCGACGTCGGCGTAGAGCGCGAAGACGCTGGCTGCAGGGGCGTGGATCAGGATGGTGGATTCGATCTGCATGGCGGGGCTTCTGATCAGCAAGGCTGTGGCGGGTGGTGGAGGCGAGCGGGCGTGAAGGATGTGTGGCCGCAGTCGGCTCAGGCCGCCGCGTAGACGATCTCGCGCACCTCGATCGCACCGAACATCGCGATCGGGCACTTGGCCGCCCAGCCGGTGGCCGCGGCCTCGCCCGGCACGTCGACCACGTAGTAGCCGCCGATCTGGGTGTCACCGGCCAGGGCCGGGCCGCTCCGGGTGCGGATGTGGCCGTTGTCGCCGTACACCTTCTGGGCGGTGTCGGGCATCGCCAGCTGGCCGGCCGCGATCAGCACGCCGGCCTGGGTCAGCTGCTGGTTGAAGGCCATCATGGCCTCCATCATCTGTTGCTCGTCTTCGGCCGAGACAGTGGCAAAGGCGGCGGGCTGGATCTGGCAGAGCAGCAGGAATTTCATGGTTGTGTCCTTCGGGTTGGTGGGCCTTGTCGCTGCAAGGTGAAGCCACTTTAGGAAACCGGAAAGCAACGCACAACGCAGGCAATGGTGAATAGATTCCAAATGCAATCTTTGCAATTGACCGGTGCTGGCCTACCATCCAGCGATGCAGACGCTGCGTGGCATCCTCAATTTCACCCGCACCGCCGAGCTGGGCAGCTTCACCGCCGCCGCGCGCGAGCTGGGCATCTCGGCGGTGGCCGTCAGCCAGAACGTCAGCCGGCTTGAAGAGCGCCTGGGCGTGCGTCTGCTGGCCCGCAGCACCCGGGCGCTGACGGTCACCGCCGAAGGGCAGGCCTTCCTGGAGCAGTGCCGCGAGCCGCTGGCCCAGCTGGATGCGGCCTGCCGCGAAGCCAGCAGCGATGCCCGCGCGGCCAGCGGCCGGGTGCGGGCCAGCGTGGTCTCGCCGCTGGCTTTCCAGTACCTGGTGCCGCTGCTTCCCAAGTTCTACCAGCGGCACCCGCAGATCCAGCTGGACTTGGAGCTGAGCGAGGACTCCACGCCGTTGATCCCCAAGCGCATGGACGTGGGCATCCGGGTGGGCAGCCTGGACGACGCCGCCTTCGTTGCCCGGCCGCTGGGTCCGATCCGCCTGCTGCTGTGCGCGGCGCCCAGCTATCTGCAGGCGCGTGGCGTGCCGCGCAGCATCGAGGCACTGCAGCAGCACGACGCGTTGATGTTGCGCATCACGGGGCGGGAGCACACCCAGCCGCTGGTGCTGCAGCAGCGCAGCGACGGGGCGCGCAATGTGCAGCTGGTGCAGCTTCCCGGGCGTCTGGTCTGCAACGACTTCCGCAGCCTGCAGCAGGCGTGCATCGACGGCCTGGGCGTGGCCCAGCTGCCGCAGCCCATGGCCCTGCCGGCGCTGCAGGCCGGGCAGCTGCAGGTGCTGCTGCATGACCACCAGATCGATGGCTGGCAGCTGTTCATCCACTACCCCAACCGCAGACAGTTGCCGGCACGGGTGCGTGCCTTCGTGGACTTCTGTGTCGAGCACCTGGGCGGCCATGCCGACCTGCTGATGGATGCCGGCAAGTGGCGCGCCCGGTGAGCGGCCGCGCCCGGCTCAGCGTGTCTCGTTCTGGGAGAACACCAGCGTCATCGTGGCCGGGATGCGGCCGTTGTCCAGCGGCAGCTGGCGGGTCTTGTCGATGGCGCGCAGCACGGTCTCGTCCCAGGCCGGGTTGCCGCTGGGCTTGGTGATGCGGCGGCCGACGATGCTGCCGTCGGGCGCGCAGCGCACTTCCACCTCGGTGACCGGGTTGCCGCGTTCCTTGTCGGGCTGCACGATGTTGGGCAGGATGGCCGCCTTGATGCGGCCGCCGTAGCCGGCCGACGGCGCCGCATCGGCCTTGGCGCTGCCGGTGGCGTTGGCTGCGCCGGTGGCGCCCACCTGGCCCATCATGCGCTTGAGGTTCTCCTCGCGCAGCTTGGCGATCTGCTCGGCCTGGGCCTTGGCCTCGGCATCCGCCTTGGCCTTGGCGGCGACCGCCTTCTCGCGTTCCGCCTTGTCGCGTTCCTTCTGCGCGGCCAGGTCCTGCTGGCGTTTGGCCTCGCGCGCCTGCTCGGCCTTGACCTGTTCCGCCCGCTTCGCGTCCTGCTGGCGTTTCGCCTCCTGGGCTTCCTCCAGGCGTTTGGCCTCCAGCCGCTGCTTCAGCCGGCGGGCCTCCTCCTCGTCGCGCAGGCGTTGCTGGGCCTGGGCCTTCTCCAGCGCGATCTCGGCATCGCGGGCGGCCAGGCGCTCGGCGGCGGTGGGACCGGGGGGCGGTGCGGGTGCGGGCGGTGGTGGGGCAGGCGCTGGGGCCGGGGCAGGGGGTGGTGGTGCCACCTCGGCCGGGGCCGGGGCGGCCACTTGCGGCACCGCCGCCCACAGCTCGGCGCTGACCGCCACATCGGCAGTCGGCAGGCGCCAGTTCAGGCCCAGGGCCAGCGCGCCGATCAGGCCGCCGTGGGCCAGCAGGGCGAGGCCGGCGCCCAGGCCCAGGCGGTTGTCCTGCCGCGGCAGCAGGGCGTCGTGGCTGGCGGCCCAAGCGCCCATCAGCCGCCTTGCTTGACAGTGAGGCCCACCCGCTGAACGCCGCTGCGCTGCAGCACATCCATGGCGCGCACCACGGCCTCGTACTTCACCGACTTCTCGGCGGAGATCACCACCGGCACCTTGGCATTGCCGGCCTGCAGGGCCTTCACGTCGCTGGCCAGGCTGCGCAGGCTGGTGGGCTTGGGGTCGGCGCCGTCCAGGCGCAGGCGCAGCTTCTCGTCGCTGCCCACGATCACCTCCACCACGCTGTCGGGCCGCTGGGCGGCCTTACCCACGGTGGGCAGGTCGACGACGCCGACGCTGATCATCGGCGCGGTGACCATGAAGATGATCAGCAGCACCAGCATCACATCGATGAACGGCACCATGTTCATCTCGGCCATCACGCGCCGGCTGCGCCGGCCGCCACGGGAGACGACGCCCGGCATGGCCTAGCGCCCCGGCGCCGGCGGCTGGCCGGCATTGCGCTGCAGGATGTTGGAGAACTCCTCGATGAAGCTCTCCAGCTGGATGGCGATGCGGTCGATGTCGCGGGCGAAGCGGTTGTAGGCCACCACCGCCGGGATGGCGGCAAACAGGCCGATGGCGGTGGCCACCAGCGCCTCGGCGATGCCCGGCGCCACCGTCGCCAGCGTCACCTGCTGCACATTGGCCAGGCCCACGAAGGCATGCATGATTCCCCACACCGTGCCGAACAGGCCCACGTACGGGCTGACCGAGCCCACGCTGGCCAGGAAGCCGACGTTGCCCTCGATCACGTCCAGCTCGCGCTGCAGGCTGGCGCGCATGGCGCGGCGGGCGCCGTCGAGCTGGGCGCTGGCTTCCTGCCGGCGCTCGCGCAGCTTCAGGAACTCGCGCATGCCGCTGGCGAAGATGCGCTCCATCGGCGCGCTGTCGGCCTTGCCGCTGGCGGCGCTGTAGAGGTCGTTGAGGTTCTTGCCCGACCAGAACTCGCGTTCGAAATCGTCGTTGCCGCGGCGCAGGCTGCGCAGGCTGAACACCTTGCCGAAGATCACCGTCCAGCTGGCCAGCGAGGTGAGCAGCAGCCCGGCCATCACCAGCTGCACCACCAGGCCGGCCTGCATCACCAGGGTGATGATCGAAAAATCCTGGTTCATCGTGGCAAGACCTGGGTCACGGGTTCGGGAAAGCGGCGCGGGCGGAAACTCTGCGCATCGACACAGCCGATGCGGATGCGGCCCTCGCACAGCAGCACGGGTGCGGCATCGCCGGCATTGTGGCGCCAGGCATGTTGCTGCAATGTCATCGAGGCACGGCCGGTGTCCACCGGTTGCACCGTCACCGTCAGCAGGTCGTCCAGCCGGGCCGGTGCCAAGTAGCGCAGCGCCGTGTCGCTGACGATGAAGATGGCGCCGGTGGCCTCGCGCAGCGCCTGCTGGCCCAGGCCCAGGGCACGCAGCCATTCGGTGCGGGCACGCTCGAAGAACTTCAGGTAGTTGGCATAGAACACCACGCCGCCCGCGTCGGTGTCTTCCCAGTACACCCGCACGGTGTGCTGGAAGGCCGGTGCCGTCATGCCAGCACCCGCCGCAGGCGGTGCAGTGCCTCGTCCAGCTTGTCCTGGCTGCTGGCGAAGGACAGCCGCAGCCAGCGCTGCGGGTCGGCGCGGCCGAAGTCGCGGCCCGGCGTCAGCGCCACATGGGCGCTGTCCATCAACCCGAAGGCGAAGTCCCAGCTGTCGGCGTGGTGGGCGCTGCAGTCGATGTAGGCGTAGAACGCGCCGTCGGGCTCCACCGGCACGCGCAGGCCCAGGGCGTTGAGCGCCGGCACCACCTTGTCGCGCCGGGCGCGGAACTCGGCGCGGCGGCGTTCGTACTCGGCGATCGATTCGGCCTGGAAGCAGGCCAGCGCCGCATGCTGGGCGATGGTGCTGGCGCAGATGAACAGGTTCTGCGCCAGCCGTTCCATCGGTGCCACCATGGCCGGCGGCAGCACCAGCCAGCCCAGGCGCCAGCCGGTCATGTTGAAGTATTTGCTGAAGCTGTTGACGCTGACGATGTGCTCGCCCAGCTGCAGCGCACTGTGGCCGAAGGTGTCGTCGTAGCTCAGGCCCAGGTAGATCTCGTCGACGATGGTCACGCCGCCCTGGCCGCGCACCACCGTGTCGATGCGCCGCAGCTCATCGGGGTGGATGGACGTGCCGGTGGGGTTGGACGGGCTGGCCAGCAGCACGCCGCAGGTGGCCGGCGTCCAGGCCTGGGCCACCGCCGCCGCATCCAGCTGGAAGCGCTGGGCCGCGGTGGTGGGCAGCAGCCGCGCCACCGCATCGGCCGCCGCCACGAAGTGCCGGTTGCAGGGGTAGCTGGGGTCGGGCATCAGCACCTCGTCACCCGCCTCGAACAGTGCCAGGCAGGCCAGCTGCAGCGCAGCTGAGGCGCCGGCCGTGACCATGATGCGCTCGGCGCTGATCTGCAGGCCGAAGCGTTGTGCATACCAGCCGCTGATGGCCTCGCGCAGGGCCGGCAGGCCCAGGGCGTCGGTGTACTGGCTGCGCCCGTCGCGGATGGCGCGCTCAGCGGCTTGCTGCACCAGCGGCGGTGCGGTGAAGTCGGGCTCGCCGATGTTCAGGAACAGCATGCGCTCGCCGCCGCGGGCCGGATCACAGGCCGGGCTGGCGGCGATGCGCTGCGCCGCCTTGGCGCACTCCATCACGTAGAACGGCTCGATGTGCCCGAGCCGGCCGGCGAGCTTCATGCGCCCCGGCGCGCCGCCTGGCGCGCAGCCACTTCCACCGGCCGCAGGTCGGCGGCGCACTTGTCGAGCACGCCGTTGACGTACTTGTGGCCATCGGTGCCGCCGAAGGCCTTGGCCAGTTCCACCGCCTCGTTGATCACCACGCGGTAGGGGATGTCGATGCAGTGGGTCAGCTCGTAGACGCCGATCATCAGCACGCCATGCTCGACTGGCGACAGATCCTTCGTGCGCCGGTCCACATGCTTGGCCAGCGCCGCATCCAGCGCCGCGGCCTCGGCGATGCCGCCGTGCAGCAGGGCGTCGAAGTGCATGCGGTCGAACTTGTCGAAGCCGTCGTGCTCGGCCAGGTGGGCCTCGATCTCGGCGCCATCGGCACCGCTGATCAGCCACTGGTACAGGCCCTGCAGCGCCAGTTCACGTGAACGGCGGCGGGCGGAGGTGCCTTGCGGCTTGCGGGCGGCCTTCTTGGCGGGCGCCGGTGCCGGCAGGTCAGGAGGGGCAGAGTCGGTCACGGTGCGTCTTCAGCCCAGGTCATTCAGAAGGTTGGCCATCTCGACGGCCACACGGGCGGCGTCGCGGCCCTTGTCTTCGGCGCGGGCCCAGGCCTGGGCCTCGTTCTCGACCGTGAGGATGGCATTGGCCACCGGCAGGCTGGCATCCAGCGACACCCGGCTGACGCCGGCGCCGCTTTCATTGGCCACCAGCTCGAAGTGGTAGGTCTCGCCGCGGATGATGCAGCCCAGCGCGATCAGCGCGTCGAAGTCTTCGGTGTCGGCCAGCGCCTGCAGGGCCACCGGCACCTCCAGCGCGCCGGGCACGGTGACATGGCGGATGTTGGCGGCCGGCACGCCCAGCGCGGCCAGTTCGGCCAGGCAGGCCTCGGCCAGCTTGCCGGTGATGTCGGCATTGAAGCGGGCCTGCACGATGGCGACCGACAGGCCGCTGCCGTCCAGGTTGACGGCCTCGCCTTGGTTGGCGTGTTGCATGGATGCTTTCGGGGAAGGGTCAGCGGTCGGCGGCCTGGAAGCTGGTGACTTCCAGTCCATAGCCGGCCATGCTGGGCATGCGCCGCGGGCTGCCCAGCAGCTTCATCTTGCGCACACCCAGCTGGCGCAGGATCTGTGCGCCCACGCCGTAGGTACGCAGGTCCATCTGCATCGGCCGCGGCGGGCGGCTGGCCTGCTGCGGCAGCACCTGCGGCATCAGCGTGGCGATGTCGGTGCCGCAGTTCAGCAGCACCGCCACGCCGGCCGGCGCCGCCTGGATGGCCGCCAGCGCGGTGGGCAGCGGCCAGCTGTGGGCGCTGCGGCCCACATCGAGCAGGTCCATCGCGGTGAAGGGCTCATGCACCCGCACCAGCACCTCGTCGTCAGGCTGCCAGGTGCCCTTGCGCAGGGCGATGTGCAGGCCGCCGGAATGGTCGCGGAAGGCCTGGCAGATGAAATTGCCCTGGGCGGTCATCAGGCCGCGTTCGCCCAGGCATTCGATCAGCGTCTCGTTGTGCGAGCGGTAGGCGATCAGGTCGGCGATGGTGCCGATCTTCAGGCCGTGCTGCTGCGCGAACACCTGCAGCTCGGGCAGCCGGGCCATGGTGCCGTCGTCGTTCATGATCTCGCAGATCACCGCCGCGGGCGTGCAGCCGGCCATGGCGGCCAGATCACAACCGGCCTCGGTGTGGCCGGCGCGCATCAGCACGCCGCCGTCCTGCGCCTGCAGCGGGAAGATGTGGCCGGGCTGCACCAGGTCGGTGGGCTGGGCGTCCTTGGCCACCGCGGCCTGCACCGTGCGGGCGCGGTCGGCCGCGCTGATGCCAGTGGTGACGCCGGTGGCCGCCTCGATCGAGACGGTGAAGGCCGTGCCGTGCACCGTGCCGTTGCGGGTGGCCATCGGCGGCAGCTGCAGGCGCTCGCAGCGCTCCTTGGTCAGCGTCAGGCAGATCAGGCCGCGGCCATGCTTGGCCATGAAGTTGATGGTCTCGGCCGACACATGGTCGGCGGCGAGCACCAGATCACCTTCGTTCTCGCGGTCTTCCTCGTCGACGAGGATGACCATGCGGCCGGCGGCCAGCTCGGCCACGAGTTCGGGAACAGGGGAAAGTGCCATCCCTCGATTGTAGGCGGGCGGGTGTGGCGAGGCTGGCCACCGCCGGGCATGGCCGGGGTCAGTCCGGGGACTGGCTGGGCGGTTGCGGCTCAGGCCACTCCCAGCCGCGCTCGGTCAGCAACTGGTGCGGCCCGAAGCCGGCCTTGTAGGCCATCTTGTCGCTCTCAGCGATCCAGTAGCCCAGGTACAGGTGCGGCAGCTTCAGCAGGCGGATCTGGTCGATCTGCCACATCACGCCATAGGTGCCCAGGCTGCCCTTCAGATCGGGGTCGTAGAAGGTGTAGACGGCCGAGATGCCGTCATTGAGCACATCGACGATCGACACCATGCGCAGCGTGCCGGGGGTGGTGCTGCCCTCGGGCGCGGGGTCACGGAACTCGACCAGGCGGGAATTGACCCTGCTCTGCAGCAGGAACTGGGTGTACTGGTCGATGCTGTCGTGGTCCATGCCGCCACCGGCATGGCGGCCGGACTGGTAGCGCAGGTAGAGCTGGTAGTGCTCGGGCACGAAGCACAGGCGCAGCACCCGGGTCTTCAGGTGGCCGTGGGCCTTGAGCGCGCGGCGCTGGCTGCGGGTGGGCACGAAGGTGGCCACCGGCACGCGCAGCGGCACGCAGGCGCGGCAGCTGTCGCAATAGGGCCGGTAGGTGAACATGCCGCTGCGCCGGAAGCCATTGGCCACCAGGCCGGAATAGGCATCGGCGTGGATCAGGTGGCTGGGCGTGGCCACCTGCGAGCGCGCCATCCGGTCCGGCAGGTAGCTGCACGGATACGGTGCCGTTGCATAGAACTGCAACGACGATAGCGGGAGCTCCTTCGGGTGGGTCACGCGGGCGGGGTGGGGAGGGTGGTGGGGGTGGTGGGCGGCGCGGCGTCGCCGTCGGCCGGCGGGCCCAGATCCAGCTGCGCCCACAGCCCCGGATGATAGGCCCAGGCCCCAGGCGGGCTGCCCCCCAGCGTGCGGGACAAATGCGCTTCAAATTCGGTTCTGGGGATCTGCCGGGCACCGAAGCTGGCCAGATGCCGGGTGTGCTGCTGGCAGTCGATCAGCATGATGCCGTGGGCGCGGCAGAAGGCCACCAGCGCGGCCAGCGCGATCTTGCTGGCATCGGTGCGGTGGGCGAACATCGATTCGCCGAAGAACATCCGGCCGATGCCCACGCCGTAGAGCCCGCCCACCAGCTGGCCGTCGATCCAGGTCTCCACGCTGTGCGCCCGCCCCAGTTGGTGCCAGGCGGTGTAGGCGTCGAGGATGTCGTCGACGATCCAGGTGCCGTCCTGGCCCTCGCGCGGAGTGGCGGCGCAGGCCTGCATGACCTGGCGGAAGGCGCTGTCGATGCGGATCTCGCAGCCGGTCGTGCGGATGAAGCGCCGCAGCGTCTTGCGCAGCGAGTGCGACAGCCTGAACTCGGCCACCGGCAGCACCATGCGCGGGTCGGGCGCCCACCACAGCGGCGGGTCGCCCGGGCTGAACCAGGGAAAGATGCCCCGCCGGTAGGCCTCTTCCAGCCGTTGCGGGGTGACGCTGCCGCCGGCGGCCAGCAGGCCGGGCGCCTCGCTGCTCTCGCCCAGCGCCATCGCCGTGGGCGGCAGCGGGCTGCGGTCGTCGATCCAGATGAGGGAGTTGCCGGCCATGTGGCCGGCATCGTACCTAGATGGTCACGCCACCGTCGATGACCAGGCTCTGGCCGGTCATGAAGCGGCTGGCCGGCGCGGCCAGGTAGACCGCGGCGCCGGCGATTTCGTCCGGGTCGCCGATGCGGCGCAGCGGCGTCTCGGCATTGCGGGCGGCCAGCTGCTCGGGGTTGTCCCACAGGGCCTTGGCGAAGTCGGTCTTGATCAGGCCGGGGGCGATGCAGTTGACGCGGATGTTGTCCGGCCCCAGCTCGCAGGCGAGGTTGCGGGCCAGCTGCATGTCGGCGGCCTTGCTGATGCAGTAGGCGCCAATCACGGTGGAGCCGCGCAGGCCGCCGATCGACGACACGATGACGATGCTGCCCTCGCGCCGGGCGCGCATCTGCGGCGCCACCATCTGCACCAGCCAGTTGTTGGCGACGATGTTGTTGTCCAGGATCTTGCGGAAGGGCTCGTCGCCGATCTCCAGCTGCGAGCCGTAGTAGGGGTTGCTGGCGGCATTGCACACCAGGGTGTCGATGCGGCCCCAGGTGGACAGCGTCTTGTCGACCAGGCCCTGCAGCGCCGCCTTGTTGCTGATGCTGGCGGCATGGGCGATGGCGGTGCCGGCGCCGTGGCGGTCGTTGATGACCTTGGCCACCTCGTCGCAGGCCTCCTGCTTGCGCGAGGAGATCACCACCTTGGCGCCATGCTCGGCCATGCGCTCGGCAATGGCCCGGCCGATGCCGCGGGACGAGCCGGTGATCAGGGCCACCTGGCCTTGCAGGTTGAAGAGATTCATGGGGATTCCTCGGGGTGGGTGGATTAGGGTTTGCCACACCGATCTTTCCAAGGGTTGGTCCAAGCCGCCATCGGTACTTACGGTATAACCGGCGGCCGTTCCATACCCAAACACCAAAATTCCATGACCCTCGAGTTCAGCGGCCGCGTGGCCATCGTCACTGGCGCGGGCGGCGGCCTGGGTCGCGCCCATGCCCTGGCCCTGGCGGCGCGCGGCGCCAAGGTGCTGGTCAATGACCTGGGCGGCACCACGGCCGGCGACGGCGGCTCGCCCACCGCGGCGCAGGCGGTGGTCGATCAGATCGTCGCCGCCGGCGGCCAGGCGCTGGCCAACGGCGCTTCGGTCACCGACCCCGCGGCCGTGGCGGCGATGGTGCAGCAGGCCATCGACGCCTGGGGCCGGGTCGACATCCTGGTCAACAACGCCGGCATCCTGCGCGACAAGAGCTTTGCGAAGATGCCGCTGGAGGATTTTCGCGCGGTCATCGACGTGCACCTGATGGGCGCGGTGCACTGCTGCCAGGCGGTGTGGCCGCACATGGTGGCGCAGAAGTACGGCCGCATCGTGATGACGACCTCGTCGTCCGGCCTGTTCGGCAACTTCGGCCAGGCCAACTACGGCGCCGCCAAGATGGCCCTGGTGGGCCTGATGCAGACGCTGTCGATCGAGGGCGCCAAGAGCGACATCCGCGTCAACTGCCTCGCCCCCACCGCCGCCACCCGCATGACCGAAGGCCTGCTGCCGCCGCCGGTGCTGGCGGTGCTGACGCCCGAGGCGGTGGTGCCGGCCCTGCTGGTGCTGGCCTCGCAGGATGCCCCCAACCGCACCATCGCCTGCGCCGGCGCCGGCACCTTCGAGGCAGCCCACATCACGCTGACCACCGGTCTGCACCTGGGCAGCGGGCCCGACACGCCGGAGCAGCTGGCCGCCGCCTGGGCCCAGGTCAGTGATCGCAGCGGCAGCCAGGTGCCGGCCAGCGGCGCCGCGCAGGGCCAGAACGAGGTCACGCAGGCGATGGCGGCGCGCCGCTGAGGCGCGGCCGCCGGTCATGAACGCCCACCGCGCGCATCCGCCGCAATTCCCGCCGCCGCTGGCGCCGTTTGCCGGTGCCGTGCCGCCGGCGCCCAGCTGGTTCCAGCAGGCGCTGGCCGATGCACCCGAGCGCCGCTTCGTCACGGTGCAGGGCGCGCCGATCGAGGTGCTGGCCTGGGGCGCCACCGGCGCGCCGGGCCTGCTGCTGCTGCACGGCAACAGCGCCCATGCCGACTGGTACAGCTTCGTCGCGCCGCTGCTGCGGGCCGGCCGGCGGGTGGTGGCGATGAGCTTCTCCGGCATGGGTGGCTCGGGCTGGCGCACCCAGTACAGCGTGGCCCAGTGGGCCGACGAAGCCCTGGCGGTGGCCGAGTCCACCGGCCTGTTCGACAGCCCGGTGCCGCCGGTGGTGGCCGCGCACTCCTTCGGCGGCTTCGTGCTGATGAACCTGGCATCGCGCCATGGCCAGCGGCTGGGCCGGGCGGTGATCGTCGACACGCCGCTGCGGCCGCCGGCGCGGGCCGAGGCGCGGCGCAGCCGGCCCGAGCTGCTGCGCTCGGCCAAGGTGTACGCCAGCGAGGCGGAGGCACTGCAGCGCTTTCGCCTGCTGCCGCCGCAGGGCTGCGCGCACCCGTTCATCGCCGACCTGATCGCCCGCCGCGGCCTGAAGCAGACCACCGGTCCCGATGGCCGGCCGGGCTGGGTGTGGCGCTTCGACCCGTTCCTGTTCCGCCACTTCGCCTTCGGCCGGCCGCTGAAGGAGCTGCGCGCCGCCCAGTGCCCGGTCACCCTGGTGCGCGGCGGCCGCTCGCGCCTGGTCACGCCCGAGCTGATGCAGCTGGCCCTGCAGCATGCGCCGGCCGGCACGCCGCTGCGGGAGGTGCCCGATGCCGACCACCATGTGATGGTCGACCAGCCGCTGGCGTTTGCCGAGCTGCTGGCTGAACTGGTGCCTGCGGCATGACATCCGGAAGCACCCTGCGCTTCGCCGAGAAGCGCGAGCTGATCCTCGATGGCGCGGCACGGCTGTTCAACCGCCGCGGCATCAAGGCCGGCACCCTGTCCGAGGTGGCGGCCAGCGTGGGCCTGGCCACCAACAGCCTGACCTATTACTACCGCAAGAAGGAAGACCTGGTCGTCGCCTGCCTGATGCGCAGCATCGCCGCGCTGGACGGCGTCATCGCCGATGTCGATGCCCGCGTGCCGCCAGGTGACCTGGCCGGCCGGGTGCGGGCGCTGGTGCAGGGCTATGTGGCCATGCTGGCGGCCATCGAGGACCGCCTGCGCCCGGCGCTCATCTTCTTCGGCGACATGCGGGCGCTGCCGCAGCCGCAGGCCGAGCCGGCCTTTGCCGCCTATGTGGCGATGTTCCGCCGCCTGCGCGGCCTGCTGCATGCCGGCGGAGCGGGTGCCGACGTGGCCTTGCCGGTCGTGGGCAGCGCGGCGCGGCGGGCGCTCAATGCCCGCTGCCATGGCCTGCTGTCGCAGCTGCTGTGGGCGAGGGCCTGGCTGGGCCGCTACGAGACCAGCGACTACCCCCGTGTTGCCACGGCCATGGCCGACCTGCTGCTGCACGGCCTGGCCGCGCCCGACCAGGCCTGGCCTGCCGCGCCGCTGCCGGCGCCCGACCTGCCGCCGGCCGATGCCCCCGACAGCGACAACGCCACCCGCGAGGCCTACCTGCGCACCGCCACCCGGCTGGTCAACGACCACGGCGTGGGTGGCGCATCGGTGGAGCGCATCGCGGCCACGCTGGAACTGACCAAGGGCTCGTTCTACCACCACCACGACACCAAGCACGAGCTGATCGACGACTGCTTCGAGCGCAGCTTCGCGCTGATCCGCGGCGTGCAGTGGGCCGCGCTGGGCGAGGCCGCGGTGCGCAGCGCCAACGGCTGGCAGACCCTGCTGGCCGCCACCCTGCCGCTGATGGCGCTGCACACCTCGCCCCAGGGCCCGCTGCTGCGCCTGACCGCCTGGACCGAGTTGCCCGGCGCGTTGCGCTGGCAGAAGTACATCACGATGAACCGCCTGGGCGAGCGCTTTGCCGCGATGGTGGTGGCCGGCCAGGCCGACGGCAGCATCCGCCTGGTCGATCCGGCCGTGGCCGCGCAGCTGATCGCCGGCTTGATCAACGCCTTGTCCGAGGTGGAGCACTGGCTGCCTGGCGACGGCCCACCCGCGCTGCAGCCCCTGCTGGCCCGCCCCCTGCTGATGGGCCTGCTGGCCCCGCCCCTGGAAACCCCATGACCGCAACCGACACCAACCACCACAACTTCGCCCAGTTCACCGGCACCCGCCCGGTGGCGCCGCAGCACGCCTTCGATGTCGACAAGCTGGCTGCCCATCTGCATGCCCACATGCCGGCGCTGGCCGCCGGCCCGCTGCAGGTGGCGCAGTTCAAGGGCGGGCAGAGCAACCCCACCTTCATGCTCACCGCCGACGATGGCCAGCGCTATGTGATGCGGCGCAAGCCGCCGGGTGTGCTGCTGCCCTCGGCGCATGCGGTGGACCGCGAGTTCCGCGTCATCAGCGCGCTGGCGCAGACCGACGTGCCGGTGGCCCGCACCCATGTGCTGTGCGAAGACCCGGACGTGATCGGCACCGCCTTCTATGTGATGGACTGCGTCGACGGCCGCGTGCTGTGGGACCCGACCCTGCCCGGCATGACCCCCGCCGAGCGCAGCGCCATCTATGCCGAGCTGAACCGGGTGATCGCCGCGCTGCACCGGGTCGACCCGCTGGCCATCGGCCTGGCCGGCTACGGCAAGCCCGAGGCCTACCTGGCGCGCCAGGTGCGCCGCTGGACCCAGCAGTACCGCGCCGCCGAGACCGAGACCATCCCGGCGATGGAAGCGCTGATCGACTGGCTGCCGCAGCACCTGCCGCCCGAGGGGCCGGTGCGCATCGTGCATGGCGACTACCGGCTGGACAACGTCATGTTCCACCCCACCGAGCCGCGCATCCTGGCGGTGCTGGACTGGGAGCTGTCCACGCTGGGCGATCCGCTGGTCGACTTCGCCTACCACTGCATGACCTGGCACATGACCAACGGCCCCACCAGCCGCGGCCTGGCCGGGGCCGACCTGGCGGCGCTGGGCATCCCGGCCGAGCCGGCCTACCTGCAGACCTACCTGCAGGCCACCGGGCAGGGCGGCCGGCAGATCAGTGCCGATGTCTGGGGTTACTACATCGTCTTCAACATGTTCCGCCTGGCCGGCATCCTGCAGGGCATCCTGGGGCGGGCGCTGCAGGGCAATGCCAGCAACGCGGCGGCGCTGGAATCCGGCAAGCGGGCGAAGCCGCTGGCCGAACAGGCCTGGGCGCTGGCCCGGACCCTGCACCGCGGCTGAGCGGCCGATCGGCGGAAGAACGCACAAACTGCCCAGCATTTCGCAGAATTCAGGCTAAAGCGATCCAGACCTCCCCGCAAGCCATCAAGATCTCCCTGCTGCATTTATCATTTGTGACGGGTGAATCATCATCCAGTGCGGGCTGCAAGGGCCCGCCGAGGTGCACAGCGCAGACAGGGCGCGTCGAGGGGATCTCTTGGGAACAGGCAACGGCACGGCGCAAGCCGGGTGGACCACTGCGGCTGACGCGGGGCAGGGCGGGCAGGTGGCGGGCTGGGCACGGCGTGCCTGGCGCATGGCCGGCCAGCGGTGGCTGGCACTGGCCGCCGGGCTGCTGCCCGCGCTGGCCCTGGCGGCCGACCCGCAGGTGGCCGCACTGGTCGACAGCCCCGACCCGGTGGCCGCCGGCGGCACCTACAGCTACACCATGCGCATCGACAACAACGCCGTCGACGCCGCCACCAACACCCGCCTGACCTTCACGGTGCCCAGCGGCGCCAGCTTCGTCTCGGCCAGCCCGGCCGGCGCCAACTGCGCGCCCACCAGCGCCACCACGGTGCAGTGCAACCTGGGCACGGTCGGGGCCTCGGGCGCGGACGTGCGCACGGTCGTGCTGACCTGGCGTGCCGTGGTGGCCGGGCCGTCGGTCATCAATGCCAGCGCCACCATCAGCGCCGACAACGACACCAACAGCGCCAACAACACCCAGACCGACTCCACCACCGTCGTCGAGGGCGGCAACCTGGCGCTGACCAAGACCGGCAGCCCCAGCCCGGTGCCCGGCGGCGCCGTCATCACCTACACCCTGACCGCCAGCAACGCCGGCCCGAACGCCGGCGGCGCCATGGTCATCACCGACACCCTGCCGCCGTCGGTGGGTTTCCTGTCGGCTTCGGGCAGCGGCTGGACCTGCAGCCACAGCGCCGGCGTCGTCACCTGCAACCGCAGCGGCACGCTGGCCGTGGGTGCCTCCGCGCCGCCGGTCACCGTCACCGGCCGGGTGACGGCTGCAGGCGGCACCATCACCAACACGGCCTCGGTGGAGCCGGCCGTCGGCGGTGTGCTCGATCCCGTGTCCAGCAACAACGTGGCCACGGTGGACACGCCGGTGATCCCCGGCGCCGACGTGCGCATCGCGCAGAAGTCCGTCACCTCGACCTTGCCGGCCACCGCCGGCAGCAATGTCACGTTCCAGATCCAGCCGCGCAATGGCGGACCGTCGGCGGCGGTGAATGCCGTCGTCACCGACCCCCTGCCGACCGGATGGACCTACGTCTCGGCCACCGGCAACGGCTGGATCTGCGGCGCCACCGGCCAGGTGGTGCGCTGCACCCGCGCCAGCTTCCCGGTCGGCAACACCGACAACATCACCGTGGTGGCCACGGCGCCGGCCACGGTGGCGCCCGGCGGCACCGACTTCACCAACACGGCCAGCATCGCCAGCGACACGCCCGATGGCAACACCGGCAACAACAGCGACTCGGTGAATGTGCCGGTGCGCCCGGACGGCTCCGACCTGCGCCTGTCCAAGACCAAGACGCCCAACCCGGTGGCCCTGGGCTCCGACATGGTGTCGTCCATCACCGTGACCAACGGTGGCCCGCGCGTGGCCAGGGGTCCGCTGCGGGTGGTCGAAGTGCTGTCCGGCGAGACCTTCGTCAGCGCCACCGGCACCGGTTGGTCCTGCAGCCTGGTCAGCGGCGCGGTGGTGTGCGAGCACCCGAACACCGCCAACCTGGCGGTCAACGCGTCCCTGCCAGTGCTGTCCATCACCACCACCGCCACGGTGGCGGGTGCGGCGCGCAACGAGGCCTGCACCGGCGCGTCGCTGCCGGCCGGCGGCCCGGCCGGGCAGGCCAGCCCGCCTGTCGATGGCGATCCCAACCCCGGCAACGACTGCGCCACGGTCAGCGCCACGTCCACCACCATCCGGCCCGACCTGGCCATCGCCAAGTCGACCTCCACCCCGACGGGCGGCGACAAGACGGTCGACACCACCGAGGACCGGGTGACCTACACCCTGGTGGTCAGTAACCAGAGCCCGGGCAGCGACGGCGCCACCGGCGTGCGGTTCACCGACAGCGTGCCCGGCTTCCTCACCGGGCGCACCACCTTCGGCGCCTTCACCCCGGTGGTGTCGGCCGGCACGGCCACCTTCAGCTGCAGCGCCAGCGCCAGCGGCACCGTCACCTGCGCGCAGACCGGCGGCACCCTGGCGCCGGGCGAGACCGTCACCGTTCCGGTGGTGGTCATCCGGCCTCTGGCCGATGGCAGCTTCACCAACACCGCCACCGTCACCAATACCGTCGAGGGCGATCCCGACCGCGCCAACAACACGGCGCAGGACACCGTGGTGATCGCGCCCATCGCCGATGTGGAGATGACCGGCAAGTCGGTGACGCCCGGCAGCGTGCGCGCTGGCGAGAACGTCACCTACGTGCTGTCCTACCGCAACAACGGGCCGTCGCTGGCCCAGGGCGTGGTGGTGACCGACAGCTTCAGCTTCGGTGCTGGCGACACCGGCTTCACCGTGGTGTCGATCAGTTCCACCCGCGCCGGCTCGACCTGCAGCTTGGCCGCTGGCGCGCAGGTCACGCCGGCCGCGCCGGACTTCAGCTGCACCATCGGCACCCTGGCCAATGGCGACACCCACAGCGTGACCGTGGTGCTGCGGCCCAACTTCATGGCCGGCAACCCGGCGCGAACGGTCACCAACACCGCCACCATCACCACCACCAGCGTCGAGAACCCGGCCGGTGGCAACAACGGCAACAACGCCCGCAACGCGACGCTGACCATCAACCCGGCGCTGCTGAACCTGCTGACCAACAAGACCGACCAGGTCGACCCGGTGCCCTTCTACCTGCCCGGCGAGGGGCCCAGCGGCGGCACCTTCCTGAGCTACCGCGTCACGGTCAGCAACACCGGGCCGTCCTACGGCACCGGCGTGAAGATCTCCGAGGTGATGACGCCGCCGGCCGGCCGCCGCGTGCGCTTCATCTGCGACACCACCACCTACGGCGGCAGCACCTGCAACGCGCCGCCGCTGTGCACGGTGAGCAACGTCGACTCGGCAGCCGGCACCGCGCTGCCCACCTTCACCTGCGATGTGCCGGCCGGCAATGCCACCACCGGCGTGGGCCGCGGCGACCTCGCCTCCGGCCAGTCCAAGCCGATCTTCCTGCGCTTCGAGGCATTGGACCAGCCGGCGCCCGCCGGTGACGTGTTCCGCAACGTGGCCACGGCCAGCGCCAACGAGCCCGACAGCAACAGCACCAACGACAGCGCCAGCGAGCCCACCACCACCCGCCAGCGGGTGGACCTGCGCGTCACCAAGACCGGCAGCCTGCCCACCGCGGCGCTCAACCAGCCGTTCACCTGGACCATCACCACCGAGAACCGCGGTCCCGGCAACAGCCTGCAGACCGACCTGACCGACACCTTGCCGGTCGGCGTCGAGCTGACCGGCGCGGTGACCTTCACCCGCAGCTCGCCGGCTGGCAGCGGCACCTGCAGCGTCAGCGGCCGCACCATCAGCTGCAGCCTGGGCCTGCTCAATGCCACGGGCGTGGCCACCGTCACCGTGCCGGCGCGCTTCACCAGCGTGCCCGCCGGCGGCGCCGGCACCAACACCGCCACCGTCGATGTCGACCCCGCCAAGACAGGCGGCATCGACACCCCCGGCGGCAACAACACCGGCACCCACACGGTGAACGTGACGGCCGCCTCGCTGGCCGGCCTGGTGTTCCAGGACACCGACCGCGCCGGCAGCAATGCCGGCACGCCGCAGGCCGCCGGCACCGAGCCGCGCGTCGCCGGCGTGGCCGTGCGCCTGACCGGCACCGACGCCTTCGGCAACCCCATCGACCGCAGCACCACCACCGCGGCCGACGGCAGCTACAGCTTCGACAACCTGCCACCGTCCGACGGTACCGGCTACACCGTCAGCCAGACACAGCCCGCCGGCCTGGGCAACAGCCCGGCATCGCCGCCCACCAGCGGCGGCCTGGCGCCTTCTGCTGGCGGCAGCTACAGCGCCGGTGGCGGCAGTGGCAACAGCAGCTATTCCGGCGTGGTGCTGGCGGGCAGCACCGCTGCCACGCAGTACAACTTCCCCGAGGTGCGGCAGCCTTCGCTGTCGGGCTTCGTCTATGTCGACAGCAACCTGAACGGCGTGCGTGACGCCGGCAGCGACGTGGCCATCGCCAATGCCACGGTGCGCCTGCTGAACGCCGGCACCGGTGCCGTGGTGGCCACCACCACCACCGATGCCAGCGGTGCCTACAGCTTCGGCACCCTGGACCCGGGCGTGCTCTACACGCTGGAGGAGCCGCTGCCGTCCAGCCCGGCCAATCTGGCCAATGGCCCGGTCAACCCGGGCCTGGTCAACGGCGCGGCCTGCACCAGCGGCTGCACCGCGCAGGCCGACACCCCGGCCGCCGGCACCGACCGCATCACCAACATCGACCTGGGCGGCGGCCTGGACGGCACGCAGTTCAACTTCGGTGAACGGCAGCTGGCCAGCATCAGCGGCCTGGTCTATGTCGACACCGACCGCAACAACGCGCTGGGCGGCGGCGACACCGGCCGCATCCCCGGCGTGGTGGTGCGCCTGGTGCAGGGCGCCGATTGCGCCAGCGGCACCACGCTGCAGACCACCAGCACAGCGGCCGACGGCAGCTACCGCTTCGACAACGTCGTCGCCGGCGCGGCCTACCTGGTGTGCCAGACGCAGCCGGCCGCCTACGGCAACGGCAATGCCAATGGCACGGCCGCCAGCAACAGCATCAGCATCCCGGCGCTGGCCGCGGGCGGCTCTAGCAACAACCTGTTCGGCGAAGTGACCGCATCGCTGGCCGGCACCGTCTACCAGGACAACGGTACCGGCGTGGCCGCGCAGGCCGACAACGGCGTCAAGGATGCGGGCGAGGTGGGCATCGCCAATGTGCCGATCACCGTGACCGGCACCGATGTGCTGGGCAACCCGGTGAGCCGCAGCACCACGACGGACGCCAGCGGCAACTGGCGCATCGACGGCCTGCTGGCCGCCGACGCCAGCGGCTACACCGTGGTCGAGGGCAGCATCCCGCCGGCGTCGGGCAGCTTCCTCGACGGCCGCGAGACGGCGGGCACCGCCGGCGGCAACGCCTCGGCGGTGAACGACCGCATCAGCGCCATCCCGCTGGCCGCCGGCCAGCAGGCCACCGGCTACCTGTTCGGCGAGCTGGGCATCGCGCCGATCAGCGGCACGGTCTACATCGACCTCAACCGCAACACCACGCTCGATCCGGCACCCACCGATGGCCGCATTCCCGGCGTGACGCTGAACCTGGTGCGCGGCACCGACTGCAGCGCCACCCCGGTGGCCACCACGGTGACCGATGCCGCCGGCAACTACAGCTTCAGCGGCGCCGCCGTGGGGCTGACCTACACCATCTGCCAGGTGCAGCCGGCCGGCTATCTGCAGGGTGGCGAGAACCCCGGCGCCGGCAACACCAGCAGCGCCAACGCCATCACCATCGCCAACCTGCCGGTGGCCGGCTCGTCCGGCAACCACTTCGGCGAGATCGCCAGCAACAGCGTGATCGCCGGCAAGGTGTGGCTGGATGCCGACAACGGCGGCACCGTCAATGGCAGCGAGGCCGGCATCGCCGGCGTGGTGGTCGAGCTGAGCGGCACCGACATCGCCGGCAACACCGTCACCCGCAGCACCACCACCGATGCCAGCGGCAACTACAGTTTCGAGGCCCTGCCGCCCGGCACCTATGCCGTGCGCGAGCCGACCCAGCCGGCCGGCACGCTGAACGGCCGCACGGTGCCCGGCAACATCGGCGGCAGTAGCACCGGCACCGCCACGGCACCGGGCACCACGCCCAGCGCCATCACCGGCATCGTGCTGGGGCTGTCGCAGACCTCGGCCGACAACAACTTCGGCGAGCTGCCGCCCGCCCAGGTGGCCGGCCGGGTGTATGCCGACAACAACGACAACGGCAGCATCGACGCGACCGAGTCCGGCCTGGCGGGTGTGGTGATCACCCTCACCGGC
Source organism: Pseudaquabacterium pictum (assembly GCF_005403045.1). Lineage (GTDB taxonomy): Bacteria > Pseudomonadota > Gammaproteobacteria > Burkholderiales > Burkholderiaceae_C > Pseudaquabacterium > Pseudaquabacterium pictum. The sequence continues at coordinate 475,777 of NZ_BJCL01000001.1, read as the reverse complement.
ACCGACGACACCGGCACACCGGTCACCCGCAGCACCACCACCGGCGCCGATGGCAGTTATGCCTTCGACAACCTGCGCCCGGGCAGCTACGCGGTGACCGAGCCGACCCAGCCCGCCGGCACGGTCAACGGCCGCACCACGCCCGGCACGCTGGGCGGTGCCGCCACCGCACCGGCGGTGGCGCCGTCGGCCATCAGCGGCATCACCCTGCCGCCGGGCGGCCAGAGCACGGCCAACAACTTCGGCGAGATCGGCAATTCGCCCGACCTGCGGGTGGCCAAGTCGCACAGCCCGGCCACGGTGACGGTGAACAACCGCTTCACCGCCACGCTGGCGGTGCGCAATGCCGGCGAGGTGGCCACCACCGGCGCCTACATCGTCAGCGACAAGCTGCTGGCCGGCATGGTGCTGGATGGCACGCCCGCCGGCACCGGCTGGACCTGCACCGGCGCCGCCGGCTCCACGGCCTTCAGCTGCACCAGCAGCACCGTGCTGGCCGCGGGCGCCAACGCCGCGCCGATCACCGCCCCGCTGCGGGTGACGGCCGATGCGCTGGCCAAGTCGCCGCTGCAGAACCTGGTGCTGGTGGAGGGCGGCGGCGAACTGCCGGCCCGCGCGCCCAGCGATGCCGACCGCGCCGCCTTCAACGCCGGCACGGCCGACGCGCTGCCGCTGTGCGACGCCGCCATCCTGCACAACGTCTGCCGCGATCCGGCGGTGGTGCAGGCCAGCGCGTCGATCGCCGGCACGGTCTGGTTCGACGGCGGCAGCACGCCGCGCCAGCTGGATGCCGGCGACACCCGGCGGGCCGGCTGGACGGTGGAGATCGTCGACGCCACCGGCGCGGTGGTGGCCACCACCACCACCGGGGCCGATGGCACCTGGCAGCAGGCCGATCTGCAGCCGGGTGTGCCCTTGCAGGTGCGCTTCCGCCATCCCGAAACCGGCGTGGCCTTCGGCTACCCGGTCAATGGCGACACCGGCCCCGGCTCGTCAGGCGCCACCTGCGAACCGGATGCCGCGGCCAAGGGCATCGCCAGCAGCTGCGCCCACACCCGCGGACAGCCGGTGCTGGATGTGGTGCTGGCCCCGGGCCAGCGGCTGCCGCAGCAGAGCCTGCCGTTGGGCGTGGACCCGAGTGGCGTGCTGTACGACGCCGGCACCCGCACGCCGGTGGGCGGCGGCGTGGTGACGCTGGCCCCCACGCCGGGCACGGTGTGCACCGGCTGGGATCCGCGCACCCAGGTGGCTGGGGCCACCATGGGCGGCTACACCATCAGCGGCAATGGCATCTCGATGCCGGTGGGCAGCGACGGCCTGTACCAGTTCCTGTTCCTGGCCAGCGCGCCGGGCCGCTGCAGCTTCGACATCACGGTCAACCCGCCGGCGGGCTACACCGCGCCGTCGGCGCTGATCCCGGGCAGCACCACGCCGCTGGTGCTGCCGGAAGGCCCGGGCATCTTCGCGGTGCAGCCCCAGCCGGCGCCGCCGCCGGCCGGTGCCAGCACCACCTGGTACACCACGGTGCTGTCGGGCTCGCGCGGGCCGGGCGTCGTCAACAACCACATCCCGCTGGATCCGGTGCTGCCCGGCGGCATCAGCCTGCAGAAGACCGGCGACCGTGCGGTGGCCGAGGTGGGCGACACGGTGCGTTACAGCATCACCGTGCAGCTGACCAGCGGCGCCCGGCCGCGCCAGACCACGGTGATCGACCGCCTGCCGGCCGGCTTCACCTACATCGCCGGCACGGCGATGGTCGATGGTGTGCGGATTGCCGATCCGGTGGGTGGCGTGGGTCCCGTGCTGGCCTTCAACCTGGGGCCGATGCCCGCCACCAACCGCCTGGTGCTGCAGTACCGGGTGCGCCTGGGCGTGGGCAGCCAGCAGGGCGACGGCATCAACCGGGCCCGCGCCCATGCCTGCGGCGTGCCCGCCGGCTGCGTGGGGCCGGACGGCCGCACGCCGATCGCCTCCAGCGTGGCCACCAACGAGGGCCAGCACCGGGTGCAGGTCACCGGCGGCGTCTTCGCCACCGAGGCCTGCGTGCTGGGCAAGGTGTTCGTCGACTGCAACGGCAACCATGTGCAGGACCGGGAAGAGCTGGGCATCCCCGGCGTGCGCCTGCTGCTGACCGACGGCACCCACCTGATCAGCGACAGCGAGGGCAAGTACAGCGTCTGCGGCCTGCCGCCGCGCAGCCATGTGCTGCGCATCGACCCGCACACCCTGCCGCGCGGCAGCCGGTTGACGACCAGCAGCAACCGCAACCTGGGCGAGGCCGGCAGCCTGTGGCTGGACCTGAAGAACGGCGAGCTGCACCGTGCCGACTTCATCGAAGGCAACTGCAGCAACACCGTGCTCGACCAGGTCAAGGCCCGCCGCGCCCAGGGCGAGGTGCGCGCGCCCGAGACCGAGCGGGCTGGCCAGCCGGCGCTGCGCTTCGACAGCAAGGCCCACGGCCTGGACGCCTTCAGCAGCCCGGCCCAGGGCACCGACGGCGCCAACCAGCAGGCCCCCAAGCCGCGTGCCACCGATGCACCGCCCGCCCGCGGCGCCGCCGATGGCACCGAACAGAACCAGCCCACCCCCGCCTTGCCGATGAACCGACCTCCGCCCTCCGGGCGATCCACCAGCCAGGCGCCTGACGCCGACAACGGAGGCCGCGATGCGAAGCGCTGACCGCCGCCCGTTGTTCCGCCGCACCGCGCTGGCGCTGGCCGCGCTGCTGTCGGGCACCGCGGGTGCCCAGATGGCGGCCACGTCGGCCCCGCCTGCGGGCTCGCCCACCGATGTGCGTTACACGCCGGTGGCCGGCGAGGCACCGCTGCTGTACCCGCGCATTCCGGGCACCGATGCCGAGCCCAGCCAGGTGCTGCTGGGCGACACACCGTTTGCGGCCAACGCCGCGGTGGCCCGTATCGTCGTCGAGGTCGACCGCAATGCCGTGCCGGCCGATGGTCAGAGCCCGGTGCAGCTGGTGCTGAAGCTCTACGGCCGCGATGGCCAGCCGCTGAAGACCAGCGCCTTCGTCACCATCGAGCACTCGGGCGGGCGCATCCTGCTGCCCGGCGGCCGCACGGATGAATTCGGCCCCCGCGGCCGCGATGCCGACCGCGCCACCCCGGGCGTGCAGCTGAAGGTGGACGGCGGCACCGCGCGCTTCACGCTGCTGGCGCCCGACCAGGCGCAGGACGTGCGCGTGCGCGTGTCCGCTGGCAGCCAGGAGGCCGCCGGCGTCGTCAGCTTCATCCCCGAGCTGCGGCCGATGGTGGCCGCCGGCCTGATCGAAGGCGTGGTGAACCTGCGCCGCGGTGCGCTGCAGGCCGTGCAGCAGGGCGATGTGTTCGAGCGCGAGATCCAGGCCTGGAGCCGCAGCTTCAACAGCGGCAAGGCCAACGTCGGCGTGCGCACCGCCTTCTACCTGAAGGGCACGGTGCGCGGCGACCTGCTGCTGACCGCCGCCTACGACAGCGACAAGGACACCCGCGCCCGCCTGCTGCGCGACATCCGGCCCGACGAGGTGTACCCGGTCTACGGCGACTCCTCACTGCGCACTGTCGATGCCCGTTCGGGCAGCAAGCTGTTCGTGCGGGTCGACAAGGACAAGAGCTATGCGCTGTTCGGTGACTTCGTCACCGGCGACGGTTTCACCCAGCAGGCAGGGCAGGGCAACAGCGCCAGCCTGAAGCAGCGCAGCCTGGGCCAGTACAACCGCACCGCCACCGGTGTGCGCCTGCACCATGAGAAGGACGGCCTCACCGGCAATGTCTTCGCCTTCCACGACAGCCTGCGCCAGGTGGTGCAGGAGTTCGCCAGCCAGGGCAGCGGCCCGTACGGCCTGCGCAACAACGCGGTGGTCGAGGGCAGCGAGAAGGTGGAGGTCGTGGTGCGCGACCGCCAGCAGCCGGCGCGCATCGTCAGCGTGCGGGCGCTGGCGCGGCTGGTCGACTACAGCTTCGAGCCGTTCTCCGGCCGCATCCTCCTGAACCAGTTCCTGCCGTCGGTCGACGACCAGCTGAACCCGGTCACGCTGCGTGTCAGCTACGAGGTCGACCAGGGCGGCGACGCCTTCTGGGTGCTGGGCGGCGATGCGCAGTGGCGCATCACGCCGCAGGTGGAAATCGGCGGCAGCCTCGTGCAGGACCGCAACGCGCTGGCGCCCTACGACCTGGCCAGTGCCAATGCCACGCTGCGCCTGGGCCCGCGCACCGCGCTGGTGGCCGAGCTGGCGCGCAGCCAGAGCACGGTCAACACCAACCCGACCAACCAGGTCACCTCGCCCGGCCTGGCCGGCCGCACCGGCGAGGTGTCGGGCAACGCCTGGCGGGTGGAACTGGCGCATGAGGGCGAGCAGCTCGATGCACGGCTGTTCGTCGGCCGCTCCGACCCCAGCTTCAACAACACCGCCGCACCGCTGAACGGCGGCCGCGGCGAGGCCCAGGCCCAGGCCAGCTGGCGCTTCGCCGACAGCTGGAAGCTGCAGGCCGATGCCCTGGCCAGCGAAGACCGCAACACCGGTGGCGGCACCCGCAAGGCCGCCGGCCTGGGCCTGCAGTGGCTTGCCAGCGACCGCCTGACGCTGGAGGCCGGCCTGCGCACCCGCCGCGAGACGGTGGGCACCCAGGCCAATGGCTGGTCGACCGTGCCGTTCGGCGACACCAGCGGCCTGTCCGGCAGCATCGTCACCGGCGCGGCCGGCGGCGCGCTGGGCTACGGCAACCAGACCATCGACACCGCCACCGGCCTGCCAGTCATCGGCCAGGGCGGCTTGGCCACGGCGGTCAGCAGCCTGCCGGTGGGCACGCAGCTGCGCAGCGACACCGTGCGCCTGGGGGCAGGCTGGCGCGCCACCGAGCGCTTCAGCCTGGGCGCCGAGGTGGAGGGTGATGTGTCGGGCGACCGCCGTCGCCGCATCGCGCTGGGTGGCGATTACCGGCTGGGCGAACGCACCCGGCTGTACGGCCGCTACGAGCGGCAGAGCGGCTGGGTCAGCCTGGCCGGCGTCACCGAGACCGGCACCCGCGCCAATGCGCTGGTGTTCGGTGTCGATGCCAGCGTGCTGCGCGACACCCAGGTGTTCAGCGAGTACCGCCTGCGTGACGCCATCAGCGGCCGCGACACCCAGCTGGCCTCGGGCATCCGCCAGGGCTTCGACCTGGCCGACGGCCTGCGCGCCACCGCGGCCTACGAGCAGATCCAGGTGCTCAACGGCAACACCGCCAAGGCCCAGGCCATCGCGCTGGGGCTGGACTACACCGCCGATCCGCTGTGGAAGGGCAGCACCCGGCTGGAGCTGCGGCGCAGCGGCGACATCGCCGACACCGCCACCGACGAGCGCTTCATCACCACGCTGTGGCAGGTGATGGCCGCCCGCAAGCTCGACCGCGACTGGACCTTGCTGGCCCGCAACTACTTCCTGCAGACCGACTACGCCGCCCGCGGCGACGTGCTGCAGAACCGCGCGCAGCTCGGCCTGGCCTGGCGGCCGGTGGACCACAACCGCTTCAACGCGCTGGGCAAGATCGAGCACAAGCTGGAGAAGGACGCCAGCCATGCCGCGTCGGGCGAGTTGCAGAGCCGCGCCTGGATCCTGTCGACGCATGCCGACTGGCACCCGTCGCGGCCCTGGTGGCTGACTGGCCGCGTCGCCGGCAAGTGGCAGACCGACACCCTGGAAGCCGGCGTGCGCAGCCGCTTCAACGCCCAGCTGCTGGCCGGGCGGGTGGTCTACGACATCACCGAGCGCTGGGACATCGGTGCCATGGCGGCTGTGCAGCTGGGCCAGCGTGGCGCCCGCCAGCATGCGCTGGGCGTCGAGGCCGGTTACCTGGTGCAGCAGAACCTGTGGCTGTCGGCCGGCTACAACCACAGCGGCTTCCGCGGTGATGCCGACCTGACCGGCTACGAGTACACCCAGCAGGGCGCCTACCTGCGGCTGCGCTTCAAGTTCGACGAGACCCTCTGGCGCACCCGCGACCCGCAGATCAACCGCAGCCTGGACCGCTGAGGCAGCCCATGAGCGAGAACCCGATGACACGCCCACACCGCATCCGCGCCACGCTGCTGGCCGCTACTCTGGCGGCCGCTGCGGCTGGCGCCCTGGCCCAGCCCGTGCTGACCGCACCCGACCAGCGCATCAGCGACCGCGCCATCGCCGCCGACCAGCAGACTTACGAGGCCGTGCAGGCCCGCCTGCGCGCCATCAACGCCGCCGGCCGGCCACTGCGCGACTACCACCTGGCCAAGGCCCAGTGCTGGCTGGACGTCAGCTTCCACGAGTACACCCGCAACGACCGCAGCGCCTTCCCGCAGGCGGCGCTGACCGAGGCCGACGTCCTGGCGCGCGGCATGGAGACGGGCCAACCCCCGCTGGGCATGGACACCCCGCTGTTGGCCGGCGCCGAGCGCCTGCGCCCCGACCTGTGGGCCCTGGCCACCGGCCTGCGCAACCAGCGTGGCTGGCGCTGCGCCCAGGCCAAGGCGGCCTGCGCCGAGGTGGAGCTGGTGCATGCCGGCCATGAGCAGGTGCAGGTCGGTTGGCGCCAGGCCAAGCCGTACGTGCAGATCGCCGAAGACCTGCTCGGCGAGGCCCAGGACCTGGCCGCCCGCTGCGATCCTCCGCCCCCGCCACCGCCGCCGCCGGTGGTGGTGCCTGTCCCACCGCCGCCCCCCGCACCGCCGCCGCCGGCTCCTGTGGAGCTGGGCGCCAGCGTGGTCTTCAACTTCGACCGCCACACTCCGGCCGATGTGCGGGCCTTCAGCCTGCAGCAGCTGCAGAGCCTGGTGGCCCAGGTCAAGGAGCGTGGCCTGGTGGCGCGCCAGCTGGTGCTGATCGGCCATGCCGACCGGCTGAACAGCACCGGCAACGCCGACTACAACCGCGCTTTGTCGGAGAAGCGTGCGGCCACCGTGCGGGCCATGCTGCAGCAGCTGGGCCTGCCCGGCATCTACACCGCCACGGTGTCGCAGGAAGCCGCCGGCGACAGCCGCCAGGTGCAGGACTGCAGCGGCAAGTTCGCCTCGCCGGCCGAGCTGCAGGAATGCCTGCTGCCCAACCGCCGGGTGGAGCTGCGGGTGGTGGCCCTGCCGGCGCCGCGCTGAACCGGGCGGGGCCGATCAGCCCGCCGGCCGCAGGGTCAGGCGGGCGCTGCTAGCCTTGGCGACTTGTTGTTGTGAGGAGGCATTGCCATGACCGTTGCGGCCCAAGCCGTGTTGCCCCTGGCCGAGGTGCAGGCCCACCTGCAGGCCCACCTGCCACGCTGGACGGTGTCTGACGGCGCCATCCGCCGCACGCTGCGCACCGGCGGCTGGAAGGGCACGCTGATGGCCGTCAACACCATCGGCCACCTGGCCGAGGTGGCATGGCACCACCCGGAGTTGCAGGTCAGCTACGCCACGGTGGCGATTGCGCTGAACACCCACGATGCCGGCGGCATCACTGCCAAGGACCTGGCGCTGGCCGCCAAGATCGAGCAGGTGCTGTGCTGGCAGCCGGGCGCCGACCCGGGCGCGGTGCTGGACGGCACGCCCGACACCGACGCCCACCGCTACATCGTCTACGACTGACCCGCCGGCCCACGCGGGCCACGGGGGCCGGCTGTGCCGCCGGGGCGGGCCGGTCGGCGGTCGTCGCGGCGCGGACCGCGGTGGTCAGGGCGCGGGCCGCCGGGGGCGCCAGGGCCGCGCGGCGCACCGGCATCGCGCCGGTTGTCTGGCCGACCCTCGGGCCGCGGGCCACGGCGGTCGTCAAAGCCGCGCGGCGGCGTGGGTGGCGCTTCGGCCGCTTCCTTCTTCGCCTGTTCCAGCAGCGGGTTCAGCACCTCGGGCGTCATGCCCTTGAGCGCGCAGAAATTGGCCATCGTCAGCGTGGTGCGCTGGAAGTCGCGCAGCAGCGCGGCACGCGCCAGGCGGGCCTGCTGCTGCTCGGCCTGCTGCGCCATCTCGGCGCGCTGGGCTTCGCGCTGCTGTTCACGCTGCTGGGCATGGGCCTGCTGTTCCCGCTCACGGGTGAGCTGGCGGCGGCGGGCCAGCTCGGCCACGGCGGCCTGCTTGTGCTCGTCGCTCAGTTCGCCGGCGGGCTGGCCGTCCAGGTCGAAGCGCTGGCTGGCCTTGCTCAGGCCGATCAGGTAGGCGGTGCTGCCGGTGTGGCGGCGGAAGTAGGCCGACAGCGAGGCCTTGCTGAACACACCCGGCACACGGGCCTGGATGTCCTGCTGGATGCGCAGCTTGAACGGCTTGGCCGGGCCGCTGAACAGTGCCGGGAAATGCTGGCGCAGCAGCTCCGCCGTGGCGGCGGGGGTCAGCAGGGGCAGGGCGGGTGCGCTGGTGCCAGGCGCGGTGACATCAGGCGCGGTGGCCTCATGCGCGGCGTCTGCATCGGCTTCTGGGGCATCGCCATGGTCCTCGGCCTCGACCGGCTCGGCGGGGGCAGCGGCGGGCGCTGCATCTTCAGGCAGGGGCGGGACGGGCAGGTCGGTCGGATCGGGCATGGCGGCGCCGCTGGGCGGCAGTGCTGGGTCAATCGCGCATTGTCGCCCGGCGCGGCGGCTTGGCCGCCACGTGATCAGGCCGCGTTGCGGCGGGCCACCCAGAAGGTGGCGCCCTCGGCGCCATAGCGCTCGGCATGCGGCACGTCCCGGTCGAGGGTGAAGCGGTCGCCGGCCTGCAGGTGGCGGGTGTCGTCGGCCACCGTCAGCCACATCTCGCCCTGCACCACCAGGGCGCTGACCGCGAACGGGTGGCTGTGGGTGCCGACCACCGTGTTCGGTGCCCACGGCCGCTCCAGCACCTCGTCGAAGCCCTGGGCCAGCTGGGTGGTCTTGAACTGCGCGAAGCTGGGTGCGGTCATCGGGGCTCCTGATGGTGGGACGCGTCGGAGCGTGAGTATCGCCATCCTGGTCGCGCCTGGCTGGTGCCGGCCCGGCGCAGCCATGCCGTTGGCGATGGCAGCCCTGCAGCATCGGGTAAACACGGGGTGCCTTGACTTGCGTCAGCCGACCGCCACCCGTAACATTGACCGACCGGTTGGTCGAAAGTAATTCCACCACTGGCCAATCCACCGCCGGAGTGCCGCACGATGTCCTCAGTCTCCTCCTCCGATGCCGCCGCTGCCGCCCAGGCCCTGGCCGAGCAGGTGCGTGATGCGATGTGGGTGGGCGACCACGCGACCAAGATGCTGGGCATGCAGATCACCAGCGTCGGCCCGGGCCGCGCCACCATCGAAATGACGGTGCGGCAGGACATGCTCAACGGCCACGCCATCTGCCATGGCGGACTGATCACCACGCTGGCCGACTCCAGCTTCGCCTTTGCCTGCAACAGCTACAACGAGCTGACGGTGGCCTCGGGCTTCACCGTCGACCTGATGGCCCCCGGCCGCCTGGGCGATGTGCTGACCGCCACCTGCACCGAGGTGAGCAAGGCCGGCCGCACCGGCGTCTACGACGTCACGGTGACCAACCAGCGCGGCGAGCGCATCGCCGTGTTCCGCGGCCGCAGTTACACGGCACGCGGCAAGCCCGTGCTTGCCGCTTCCTGATTCGGCAAGCCGGTCATTCCCGCTGCCTGAACCGACCAGACCAGACCCATCCGGAGACAACCGATGCCCGTGCGCACCCCCGCCCCCGGCGACCTGGAGCCGATCGAGACCGCCAGCCGCGATGAGATCACCGCGTTGCAGCTGCAGCGCCTGCAGGCCACGCTGCAGCGCGCCTACGACAACGTGCCGCACTACCGCAACGCCTTCGACCAGGCCGGTGTGCATCCGTCGGACTGCAAGTCGCTGGCCGACTTGGCAAAGTTTCCGTTCACCGGCAAGAAGGACCTGCGCGACCACTACCCGTTCGGCCTGTTCGCCGTGCCGCGCGAGCAGGTGGTGCGCATCCACGCCAGCAGCGGCACCACCGGCAAGCCGACCGTCGTCGGCTACACCCAGAACGACATCGACACCTGGGCGCACCTGGTGGCGCGCAGCATCCGCGCGGCCGGCGGCCGGCGCGGCGACATGGTGCATGTGGCCTACGGCTACGGCCTGTTCACTGGCGGCCTGGGCGCGCACTATGGCGCGGAGAAGCTGGGCTGCACCGTGGTGCCGATGTCGGGTGGCCAGACCGAGAAGCAGGTGCAGCTGATCACCGATTTCCAACCCGACATCATCATGGTCACGCCCAGCTACATGCAGGTGCTGATCGAGGAGTTCCGCCGCCAGGGGCTGGACCCGGCGGCGATGTCGGTGAGCGTGGGCATCTTCGGCGCCGAGCCGTGGACCGAGGCCATGCGCACCCAGATCCAGGCCGATGCCGGCATCAAGGCGGTCGACATCTACGGCCTGAGCGAAGTGATGGGCCCCGGCGTGGCCAGCGAATGCGTGGAGACGCAGGACGGCCCGGTGGTGTGGGAAGACCACTTCTACCCCGAGATCATCGATCCCGAGACCGGCGCGGTGCTGCCCGACGGCAGCGAGGGCGAACTGGTCTTCACCAGCCTGACCAAGGAAGCGCTGCCGATCATCCGCTACCGCACGCGCGATCTCACCCGCCTGCTGCCGCCCACCGCGCGCAGCTTCCGCCGCATGGGCAAGATCGTCGGCCGCTCGGACGACATGCTGATCATCCGCGGCGTCAACGTGTTCCCGACGCAGATCGAGGAGATCGTGCTGCAGAGCCCGAAGCTGTCGGGCCAGTACCAGCTGGTGGTGGGCCGCGACGGCCCGCTGGACACGCTGCAGGTGCGCACCGAACTGAACATCGCCAGCCTGCAGACGCCGGCGGCCGAGATCGACGAACTGAAACGCTGGCTGCAGCACCGCATCAAGACACTGGTGGGCGTGAGCACCACCATCGAGGTGCTGCCGCCCGACAGCATCGAGCGCACCCTGACCGGCAAGGCCCGCCGCGTGCAGGACCTGCGCAAGAACTGAATCCGATCCCACGAAAGGCTCCCATGTACACCCAGGCAATGGACACCATGCCCAAGGAATTGGGCGAGGCGCCGAAGACGCTGCGCTCGGCCGATGAACTGGCGCTGCAGGAACGCTTCGACGCCCGCATCGACGCCGGCGACTTCATCGAGGCCAAGGACTGGATGCCCGACAACTACCGCAAGACGCTGCTGCGCCAGATCAGCCAGCATGCACATTCGGAGATCGTCGGCATGCTGCCCGAGGGCCACTGGATCAGCCGCGCGCCCACGCTCAAGCGCAAGGCCATCCTGCTGGCCAAGGTGCAGGACGAAGGCGGCCATGGCCTGTACCTGTATGCCGCTGCCGAGACCCTGGGCACCAGCCGCGACCAGATGGTGAACGCGCTGCACACCGGCAAGGCCAAGTACAGCAGCATCTTCAACTACCCCACGCTGACCTGGGCCGATGTGGGCACCATCGGCTGGCTGGTCGATGGCGCGGCCATCATGAACCAGGTGCCGATCTGCCGCTGCAGCTATGCGCCCTATGCCCGGGCGATGATCCGCATCTGCCGCGAAGAGAGCTTCCACCAGCGCCAGGGCTTCGACAGCCTGCTGGTGATGATGAAGGACGGCACCGACGCCCAGCGTGCCATGGTGCAGGACGCGGTCAACCGCTGGTGGTGGCCTTGCCTGATGATGTTCGGCCCGCCGGACGACCAGAGCCCGAACAGCGCCCAGGGCATGCGCTGGGGCATCAAGCGGGTCAGCAATGACACGCTGCGCCAGAAGTTCGTCGATGCGACGGTGGACCAGGCCAAGCTGCTGGGCGTGACCCTGCCCGACCCCGACTTGAAGTGGAACGAAGAACGCGGCCATTGGGACTTCGGCGCCATCGACTGGGCCGAGTTCTTCCGTGTGGTGGCCGGTGACGGCCCCTGCAACCAGGAGCGCCTGGCCCAGCGGGTGCAGGCCTGGGACGACGGCGCCTGGGTGCGCGAGGCTGCGCTGGCGCATGCGCGCAAGCAGGCGACCAAGCAGCAAGCGGCCTGAGGGAGACCAAGATGACTGAACCCAACACCCAATCCGAATGGCCGCTGTGGGAAGTGTTCGTGCGCAGCCGCGCCGGCCTGGACCACAAGCACTGCGGCAGCCTGCATGCGGCCGATGCCCAGATGGCCATCCAGCTGGCGCGTGATGTCTACACCCGCCGGCAGGAAGGCTGCAGCGTGTGGGTGGTGCCCAGCGCCGCCATCACCGCCAGCGACCCCGGCGACAAGGCCATGTACTTCGACCCGGCCGAGGACAAGGTGTACCGCCACCCCACGTTCTACAAGCTGCCGTCCGAAGTCGACCACATGTGAGTGGCCCGAGATGACCGCCTCGATCCAACTGCACCACACACCCCAGCTGCAGTACCTGCTGCGCCTGGGCGACACCTGCCTGATCCTGGGCCAGCGCCTGGGCGAATGGACCGGCCACGGCCCGGTGCTGGAAGAAGACATCGCGCTGGCCAACATGGCGCTCGACCTGATCGGCCAGGCCCGCGCCCTGCTGACCCGCGCCGGCCAGACCGAGGGCCGGGCCTTCGACGAGGACCAGCTGGCCTTCCTGCGCGACGAGCGCGACTACCGCAACCCCACGCTGGTGGAGCTGCCGCGCGGCGACTTCGCCTTCACCGTGCAGCGCAACCTGCTGGTGGCCACGCTGCTGAAGCTGCTGTGGCAGAAGCTGGCCGAGTCCAGCGACGCCGAGCTGGCCGCCATCGCCGGCAAGGCGGTGAAGGAGGCGCGCTACCACCAGCAGCATGCCGCCGACTGGGTGGTGCGCCTGGGTGACGGCACCGACGAGAGCCGGCGCCGCAGCCAGGCCGCGCTGGCCCAGCTGTGGCGCTACGTGCCCGAGCTGTTCGAGGCCGACGCGGTGGACGAGGCGGCCGCCGCCACCGGCCTGGGCCCGCGTTGGGCCGATGTGCAGGCCGACTGGCAGGCCGAGGTGGGCGCGGTGCTGGCCGAGGCCGGCCTGACGCCACCGGCCGCATCGGCCTTCCGCAGCACCGGCAAGCGCGGCGTGCACAGCGAGCACATGGGCCCGATGCTGGCCGAGCTGCAGCAGTTGCAGCGCAGCTACCCCGGGGGCGTCTGGTGAGCCAGGCCCCGGTGGCGGCGGGCACACGCACCCAGCGCGCCTGGGCCGTGCTCGCCACCGTGCTCGACCCCGAGGTGCCGGCGCTCAGCCTGCGTGACCTGGGCATCGTGCGCGATGTGCGCGATGGCGGTGCGGCGCTGGAGGTGGTGCTGACGCCCACCTATTCCGGCTGCCCAGCCACCGAGGTCATCACCCAGAGCGTGGTCGATGCCATCGCCGCCGCCGGCCTGGGCCCGGTGACGGTGACGCTGCAGCGCGCCCCGGCCTGGACCACCGACTGGATCAGCGACGACGGCCGCCGCAAGCTGCGCGCGTACGGCATCGCCCCGCCCGGGCCGGTGGATGCCGCTGCCGGCGTGCCGATCCGCCTGGTCGGCCGCCGTGCGGCCCCCGCCATCGCCTGCCCGCGTTGCGACAGCCTGCAGACCGAGCGGCTGTCGGCCTTCGGATCGACCGCCTGCAAGGCGCTGTACCGCTGCCTGGCCTGCCGCGAACCGTTTGAACACTTCAAGCCCCTATGAGCACGCTCTTCCACCCCCTGACGGTGCGCCGCATCGAGCCCGACACCGCCGAGGCGGTGATCGTCAGCTTCGAGGTGCCGGCCGACCTGCGCGCCACCTTCGGCTTCACCCAGGGCCAGTACCTGACGCTGCGCCACACCATCGATGGCCAGGACCTGCGCCGCAGCTACAGCATCTGCGCCGGCGTGGACGATGGCGAGCTGCGGGTGGGCGTGCGCAAGGTGCGCGGCGGGGTGTTCAGCAACTGGATCAACAGCACGCTGCAGCCCGGTGACACCTTGCAGGTGATGGCGCCGCAGGGCCGGTTCTTCGTGCCGCTGGATCCGGCCGCCCGCAGGCACCACGTCGGCATCGCCGGGGGCAGCGGCATCACGCCGATCCTGTCGATCATGAAAACCGTGCTGCAGCGCGAGCCGCTGTCGCGCTTCACCCTGGTCTATGGCAACCGCAGCCTGCAGAGCACCATGTTCAAGGAGGAGCTGGAAGACCTCAAGAACAGGCACATGCAGCGCCTGGTGCTGCACCATGTGTTCAGCGACGAGCCCACCGATTCGCCGCTGAACATGGGCCTGATGAACCGCGACAAGCTCGGCGAGTTCCTGCGCAGCGTGGTGCCGGCCGACGGCATCGCCCATGCCTACATCTGCGGCCCATTCCAGATGAACGACGAGGCCGAGGCCGCGCTGCTGGCCGCCGGCGTGCCGGAAGACCGGGTGCACATCGAACGCTTCGGCGTGGCGCCGCAGGCGGGCGCCGCGGTGGGCGCCGTTGTCCATGAGGCCTTGCCCGGCGATGCCGAGGAAGCCCGCATCGTCATCCTGCGCGACGGTCTGCGCCGCGAGATCACCTTCCGCAAACAGCAGCCCAGCATCCTGGATGCGGCCGCCGCCGCCGGGCTGGAGGTGCCGTTCTCCTGCACCAGCGGCGTCTGCGGCACCTGCCGCGCCAAGGTGGTGGAAGGCGAGGTGCGCATGGAGCGCAACTTCGCGCTCGACAAGGCCGAGGTGGCGGCCGGCTTCGTGCTGTGCTGCCAGGCGCATCCGCTGACCGAGCGGGTGGTTCTCTCCTTCGACGACCGCTGATGGCAAGGGGCCGCGCCTCCGGCTACGACGCCCAGCGGGAGGCCATCCTGCAGCAGGCGGCGGCGCTGTTCGCCCGCCACGGCTACCCGGCCACGTCGATGAACCAGGTGGCCGAGGCCTGCGGCCTGAGCAAGGCCACGCTGTACCACTACTACCGCGACAAGGACGCGATGCTGGTCGCCATCGCCGAAGGCCATGTCACCCGGCTGAAGGCGCTGGTGGACGACGTGGCGGCCCAGGGCCTGGCGCCCGAGGCCCGGCTGCGCCTGCTGATCCACCGCATCGTGGCCGAATACGCCGATGCCCAGAACGCCCACCGGGTGCTGACCGAGGATGTGCGCTTTCTGCAGGACGATGACCGCCAACGTGTGCTGGGCATGGAGCGGGCGGTGGTGGCCGGCTTTGCCGAGGCGGTGGGCGCGCTGCAGCCCGGGCTGGCGCAAGCCGCGCTGGCCAAGCCGGTCACCATGCTGCTGTTCGGCATGATCAACTGGATGTTCACCTGGGTGCGGCCCGGCGGAGAACTGGACCATGATGCGCTGGCCCCGATGGTGGCCAACCTGTTTCTCGGCGGGCTGCCAGCCCTGGCGGCTGGCCATGTGCCTGCGATTCCACCCTCCAACCCCACTGCCGAGGTGACCCCACGATGAGCCACACCCTGCAAAGCCACATCGCCGGCCGCTGGATCGGCAGCCATGCCGCCACCGCGCTGCGCAGCGCCATCAACGGCCAGACGGTGGCCCACACCCATGCCGAGGCCATCGACTTCGCCGAGGCCGTGCACCACGCCCGCCACGTGGGCCTGCCCAACCTGCTGGCGCTCGACTTCCAGCAGCGGGCCGAGCGGCTGAAGGCCATGGCCAAGTTCCTCAACGAGCACAAGGAACAGCTCTACGCCGTCTCGGCCCACACCGGTGCCACCCGCGCCGACAGCTGGATCGACATCGAGGGTGGCAGCGGCACGCTGTTCGCCTATGCCGGCGTGGGCGCCAACGAGCTGCCGTCGGGCAACCTGGTGCATGAAGGCCCGGCCCTGGCGCTGGGCAAGACCAACCAGTTCGCCGGGACCCACATCCTGGTGCCGCGCGGCGGCGTGGCGGTGCACATCAATGCCTTCAACTTCCCGGTGTGGGGGCTGCTGGAGAAGTTTGCGCCCAGCTTCCTGGCCGGCATGCCCTGCATCGCCAAGCCGGCCACCGCCACCAGCTACCTGACCGAAGCCGCGGTGCGCCTGCTGCTGTCGTCGGGCCTGGTGCCCGAGGGCGCGCTGCAGCTGGTGATCGGCAGCACTGGTGACTTGCTCGACCAGCTGAACGGCCAGGACGTGGTCACCTTCACCGGCAGCGCCGACACCGCGGCCCTGCTGCGGGTGCACCCGAACATCGTGCGCCACAGCATTCCGTTCAATGCCGAGGCCGATTCCTTGAACTGCGCCATCCTGGCGCCCGAGTGCACACCCGACACGGCCGAGTTCGCGTTGTTCGTCAAGGAAGTGGCACGCGAGATGACGGTCAAGGCCGGCCAGAAGTGCACCGCCATCCGCCGCGCCATCGTGCCGCGGCAGCACCTGGATGCGGTGGCGCAGGCGCTGCGCGCCCGCCTGGCCAAGGTGGTGGTGGGTGACCCGGCGGTGGAGGGCGTCACCATGGGCGCCCTGGCCAGCCATGCCCAACTGGCCGATGTGAACGCCTGCGTGGCCCAGCTGCGCCACAACCACAACGCCGAGCTGGTGTGCGGCGGCGAGGGCGCCGTGCCGCTGGGCGCCGGCACCGCGCATGGCGCCTTCTTCGCGCCCACGCTGCTGCTGTGCAACGACCCGATGCACAACCACGCCGTGCATGAGATCGAGGCTTTCGGCCCGGTCAGCACGCTGATGGCCTATGAAGGCCTCGATGAAGCCATCGCCCTGGCGGCCAAGGGCCAGGGCAGCCTGGTGGCCAGCCTGGTCACCCGTGATCCGCAGGTGGCCGCCCGCGCCATCCCGCAGCTGGCGATGCTGCATGGCCGGCTGCACATCCTGGATGCCCAGGCCGCGCCCGAATCCACCGGCCACGGATCGCCGCTGCCGCTGCTGAAGCACGGCGGCCCCGGCCGGGCCGGCGGTGGTGAAGAGCTGGGCGGCCTGCGCGCCGTCACCCACTACCTGCAGCGCGCCGCGGTGCAGGGCTCGCCGGCGATGCTGACGGCGGTGACCGGCGAGTTCGTGCGCGGCGCGCCGCCCCTCGACACCGGCGTGCATCCGTTCCGCCGCCACTTCGAGGAGCTGCAGATCGGCGAGAGCCTGCTGACCCACCGCCGCACCGTCGGTGAGGCCGATCTGGTCAACTTTGGCGGCATCTCGGGCGACTACTTCTACATGCACTTCGACGAGGAGGCGGCCAAGGCCAGCCCCTTCGGCGCGCGCATCGCCCACGGCTACTTCGTGCTGTCGGCGGCGGCCGGGCTGTTCGTGTCGCCGGCGCCGGGGCCGGTGCTCGCCAACTACGGGCTGGACACGCTGCGCTTCGTCAAGCCGGTGCTGATCGGCGACACCATCCAGGCGCGGCTGACCTGCAAGCGCAAGATCGACAAGGCGAAGAAGGATGCCAAGGGCCAGGGCCAGGGCGTGGTGGCCTGGGACGTGGAAGTGCGCAACCAGCGCGGTGAACTGGTGGCCAGCTACGACATCCTGACGCTGGTGGCCAAGAAGGGCTGAGGCCCCGGTCAGCGGCGCAGCGATTCCATCCGCAGCGCCAGTGTCAGCTCCACCTGCGCCAGCGCCTGCTGCGCGGCGCGGGTCTCGGCCTCGGTGGTGGCGGCGGCCAGGCGCTGGCGCAGCGCCGCCCGTTCGCGGATCAGCTCCACCTCGTGCGGCACGATGCCGGCGCTCTTGAGCATCTTGAACGGCATGCGCACCTCGTCGGGCGTCTGCTGCCAGCCGTCGTCCTCGGTCAGCGGCTTGCCGTAGCCCTCGGCGCCGCGCAGGTCGCCGCGCTTCTCGGCCTCGGCGATCTGGCGGGCGATCTCGTCGTCCACCTGCCGCGGCGACGGCCCGGCACCCCCGCGGCGGCGGGCCAGCACCTGCACCTGCAGCCGGGCCTCGCTGCGGCCGGCTTCATCGGGCGGGGTCGCAGCCTCGCGCCGGCGCGCGGCGCGCCAGCGCAGCAGCGCGGCCTTCACATCGTCGAGCTTGAACATGCTGGCACGAAGCTTAGCGCCCGGCCAGATACCCCTGCTGGCGCAGGACGGTTGCCAGCGCGTCGGCCAGGTCTTTCGGCAGCTGCGGGTTCTGGCGCTGCTCGCGCCCCAGTTCGAGCTGGATGGCGTCGATGCCGTCGGGCTGGTGGCTGCCGTAGGTGGCCACGGTGTACCCGCCGGCAAAGCGCGGGTCTTCGCGCAGGTTGTCGCTGCCGATGGGCGGGTGCACGGCGTAGCCCCTGGCGGCCAGCCGGCCGATCAGGCTGTCGGGGCCCTGCAGCGCGGTGGGGCCCAGGCGTTGCAGCAGCGCCCGCGTGGTCAGCCCGGCGCGGGTTCCGCGGAACAGCACCGTGGGCTCCTGCCCCTGGCCGTGCACATCCACCAGCAGTGCGCCCTGCGGGTGCTGCGCCCGCGCCTGGGCCACGCAGCCGGCCACCGCCGCATGGTAGGCGCGGTAGGCGGGCAGGGCGCTGTCGCTCTCCAGGGCCTCGGCCTCGCTGCGGTTGGCATCGATGAAGCGCCGGCTGAAGCGGGCGATCACCACGCAGGGCCGCTGGCCCAGCTGCTGCGCCAGGAGGTCGGCCACCTGCTCGGCGACCGGCCGGGTGCCGATGTCGCGCACCGCCGTGCCCTGGCGCCGCACTGGCGTGAAGCCGACCGGCTGGTCGCCGTCGTGCGGCACGGTCAGCACCAGCGGCAGGGTGCCGGGTTGGTGGATCACCAGCGCATCGGTGTCCTGCGCGGCGGCAGCGCTGGCCATCACCACCTGGCAGGCCGCTGCCAGCAGCGCCTGCCAGCCGCGGCGCACGGCCGGCTCAGCCATGCACCGCCAGCACCGGTGCGCCCACGGCCAGGGCGCCGCCCACCAGCACGTCGGCGCGCAGGCCGCCGCGGTGTGCCCACCAGCGCACCACCTGCGCTGGCGTCAGGTCGGGGCCCTGCAGCGCATCGCCCAGGCCCAGGCAGGGCTCGCACAATTCCACGCCGCGGCAGCGCAGGCCGCCGATGGTGAATTCCTGGCCCACCAGGGCGTTCAGTTGCACACCGCGTGTCACCAGGTTGCGCCCGGTGATGGCCATGTCCAGCGGGCGCTGGTGGGCCTGTGCAAAGGCCTCGATCACCTCGGCCTCCACCAGGGTGAGGTTTTGACCGGGTTCGTCCTGCCGGCCGAAGTAGCGGTCGCCTTCAATGCCGCTGCCGGCCACCACGTCGGCCTGCGTCAGGGCCTGCAGCGGGCCGCCTGCGGGCGGGCGGATGAAGATGTGGGTGATGGTCATGTCGATGCGATCCGGTTTGCACGTGCCTGCCGCGGCATTTTGCTGCCAAGGCGCCAGCCGAGCCGCCGACCCATGGCCGGCCCGCCTTGACATCAAGTGCTTGATGTCTAAACTATTCAGATCTGATCGACTCACGGCCCAGGCCGGCACCCCATGAAGATCGTCTGCATCGGCGGCGGCCCCGCCGGCCTGTACTTCGGGCTGCTGATGAAGCTGCGCCACCCGGCGCACCAGATCACCGTGGTCGAGCGCAACAAGCCCTACGACACCTTCGGCTGGGGCGTGGTGTTCTCCGATGCCACCATGGACAACATGCGCCGCTGCGACCCGGTCAGCGCCGCCGAGATCCAGCAGGCCTTCAACCACTGGGACGACATCGAGCTGCACTTCAAGGGCGAGGTGTTCCGCTCGGGCGGCCACGGCTTCGTCGGCATCGGCCGCAAGCGGCTGCTGAACATCCTGCAGGCGCGCTGCGAGGCGCTGGGTGTGGAACTGGTGTTCGAGTGCGAAGCCACGTCCGACGCCGACTACCCCGATGCCGACCTGGTGATCGCCAGCGACGGCATCAACAGCCGCGTGCGCACGGCCCATGCCGCCGTCTTCCGCCCCGACATCGTCACCCGGCCCAACCGCTACATCTGGCTGGGCACGCCGCGGCTGTACGACGCCTTCACCTTCCTGTTCGAGAAGACCGAACACGGCTGGTTCCAGGCCCATGTCTACAAGTTCGACGCTCAGACCTCCACCTTCATCATCGAGTGCCCCGAGCATGTCTGGCTGGCCCACGGGCTGGACAAGGCCACCACCGATGAATCCATCGCCTTCTGCGAGCGGCTGTTCGCCGCCAACCTGCAGGGCGCGCCGCTGCTGAGCAATGCGCGGCACCTGCGCGGCTCGGCCTGGCTGAATTTCCAGCGCATCACATGCGCGCAATGGTCGCTGCACAACGGCCACAGCCAGGTGGTGCTGATGGGCGATGCGGTGCACACCGCACACTTCGCCATCGGCTCGGGCACCAAGCTGGCGATCGAGGATGCGATCGAGCTGGCCGGCCTGCTGCACGACGCCGGCCACGGCGCCGCTGCGCTGCCGGCGGTGCTGCAGCGCTACCAGGCGGTGCGAAATGTCGATGTGCTGCGCCTGCAGAACGCCGCCTGGAACGCGATGGCCTGGTTCGAGGTCTGCGGCGAGCGCTACTGCGACCAGCTGCCCGGCCCGCAGTTCATGTACAGCATGCTCACCCGCAGCCAGCGCATCAGCCACGAGAACCTGCGCCTGCGCGATGCGCAGTGGCTGGGCGGCTTCGAGCGCTGGTTTGCGCAGCAGGCCGGCCTGCAGGTGCCCGCGGACCGGCCGGCGCCGCCGCCGATGTTCACGCCCCACACCGTGCGCGGGCTGACGCTGAAGAACCGCGTCGTCGTCTCGCCGATGGCGCAGTACAAGGCGGTGGACGGCATCCCCGGCGACTGGCATCTGATGCACCTGGGTGCCCGCGCCCTGGGCGGCGCCGGCCTGGTGATGGCCGAGATGACCTGCACATCGGCCGATGCCCGCATCACCCCGGGCTGCCCGGGCCTGTGGACCGACGAACAAGGAGCGGCGTGGGCGCGCATCGTCGACTTCGTGCATGCGAACAGCGATGCCGCCATCGGCATGCAGATCGGCCATGCCGGGCCCAAGGGCTCGACCAACGCCCCGTGGGATGGCGCGGGTGCCGACCAGCCGCTGGCCGAAGGCAACTGGCCGCTGCTGTCGGCCTCGGCCGTGCCGTACCTGCCGGACGGGCAGGTGCCGCGCGCGATGACCCGCGCCGACATGGACCGGGTGCGTGACGACTTCGTCGCCGCCACCCGCCGCGCCGCCGCGGCCGGCTTCGACTGGCTGGAACTGCACTGCGCCCACGGCTACCTGCTGTCGGCCTTCCTGTCGCCGCTGACCAACCGGCGCGACGATGCCTATGGCGGCAGCCTGGCCAACCGGCTGCGCTACCCGCTGGAGGTGTTTGCCGCAGTGCGTGCTGCCTGGCCGGCGCACAAGCCGATGTCGGTGCGCATCTCGGCGGTCGATTGGGTGGACGGCGGCACCACGCCCGACGATGCGGTGGCCATGGCCCGCGCCTTCAAGGTCGCCGGCGCCGACATGGTCGATTGCTCGTCGGGCCAGGTCAGTGCCGACCAGAAGCCCAGCTACGGCCGCATGTACCAGGTGCCGTTTGCCGACCGCATCCGCCAGGAGGCCGGCGTCGCCACGATCGCTGTGGGGGCGATCTCCGAGGCCGACCATGTCAACAGCATCATCGCCGCTGGCCGGGCCGATCTCTGCGCCATCGCCCGGCCGCACCTGGCCAACCCGGCCTGGACGCTGACCGAGGCCGCGCGCATCGGTTACACGCCTCAGCCCTGGCCGGCGCCGTACCGTTCCGGCAAATCGCAGCTGGAGGCGGGCTTTGCGCGCGCAGCCGCGGCCCAGGCACCGGCCAAGGTGGAATCATGAAGAACGACGCCAGCCGCGCCACGCTGCAGCAGGCCGACCAGCTCGGCCACGAGGCCCGCGCCACCGGCGGCGACCATGCGGCGCTGAAGCTGTGGTTGCGCCTGCTGGCCACCAGCACCCAGATCGAGACCGAGATCCGCCGCCGCCTGCGTGAGCGCTTCGGCATCAGCCTGCCGCGCTTCGACTACCTGGCCCAGCTGCACCGCGCGCCCGACGGCCTGAAGATGAAGGACCTGTCGCGCCAGCTGATGGTGACCGGCGGCAACGTCACCGGCCTGACCGACGAACTGGAGCGCGAAGGCCTGGTCGAGCGCAGCGACAGCCCCACCGACCGCCGCAGCTGGATCGTGCGGTTGACACCCGCCGGCCGCAGCGGCTTCGAGGCCATGGCGGCCGAGCACGAGCAGTGGGTGCTGGAGCTGTTCGCAGGGCTCGATGCCAAGGCGGTGCAGCAGCTGCATGCCCAGCTGGGCGTGCTGCGCGTGCACCTCACCCGTTTGCAACAGAACACACTGACAGGAGACGAGGCTTGAACGACAACACCACCGACACCCCGCGCGTCGATCCCGCCCTGCTGGCCGGCAACCGCCGCCCCATGGCGTCTTACCAGGCCACCCACTTCCAGTGGCAGGTGCAGGGCGGCGTGGGCACCATCACGCTGCACCGGCCCGAGCGCAAGAACCCGCTCACCTTCAGCGCCTATGCCGAGCTGCGCGATCTGTTCAACAGCCTGCGCCTGGCCGACGATGTCCATGCGGTGGTGGTCACCGGTGCCGGTGGCAACTTCTGCTCCGGCGGCGATGTGCACGAGATCATCGGCCCGCTGATCCGGCTGACCGCGCCCGAGCTGCTGGCCTTCACCCGCATGACCGGTGACCTGGTCAAGCACATGCGTGGCTGCCCGCAGCCGGTGATCGCCGCCATCGACGGCGTGTGCGCCGGCGCCGGCGCCATCATCGCGATGGCCTCGGACATGCGCCTGGGCACGGCCAAGGCCAAGGTGGCCTTCCTGTTCAACAAGGTCGGCCTGGCCGGCTGCGACATGGGCGCCTGCGCCATGCTGCCGCGCATCGTCGGCCAGGGCCGGGCCAGTGAGCTGCTGTACACCGGCCGCAGCCTGGGCGGCGAGGAGGGCGAGCGCTGGGGCTTCTTCAACCGCCTCTGCGCGCCCGAGGCGGTGCTGGCCGATGCCCAGGCCCTGGCCGCCGACCTGGTGGCCGGGCCCACCTTTGCCAACGGCATCACCAAGACCATGCTGCAGCAGGAATGGGCGATGACCATCGAGCAGGCCATCGAGGCCGAGGCCCAGGCCCAGGCGCTGTGCATGCTGACGCAGGACTTCCACCGGGCGTACCACGCCTTCGTGGCCAAGCAGAAGCCGGTCTTCCAAGGCGATTGAGCATCGGAGCCCCCATGGACAAGCCCCACCAAGCCCTGCTGCCCGCCGGCTGGCCCCGTCCCAAAGGCTATGCCAATGGCGTGTCGGCCCGCGGCCGCCAGGTGTTCATCGCCGGCATGATCGGCTGGGATGCCCAGGGCCAGTTCCAGAGCGACGACTTTGCCGACCAGGCCCGCCAGGCGCTGGCCCACATCGTGGCGGTGCTGGCCGAGGCCGGCGGCCGGCCGCAGCACATCACCCGCATGACCTGGTACGTGACCGACAAGCGCGAGTACCTGGCCGCCGGTCGCGCGGTGGGCCAGGCCTTCAAGGAACTGATCGGCCACTTCGACATCGCGATGACCGCGGTGCAGGTGGTGGCGCTGATCGAAGACCGCGCCAAGGTGGAGATCGAGGCCACCGCCGTCATCCCGGACTGACAAGCCAGGAGCCCCCGCCATGCAGCCCAGTGCCCACGTCGACACTTTCGCCCGGGACCGGCTGCCGGCACCGGCTGACCAGCCGGCGTTCCTGTTCGAGTTGCCCGCACTGCAGTTTCCGCCGCGGCTGAACTGCGCCGCGATGCTGCTGGACGATGCGGTGGCCAGGGGCTGGGGCGGGCGGCGCTGCGTGATCGGGGCCGACGGCACGGTGTGGACCTATGCCGAGCTGCAGGCCCAGGCCAACCGCATCGCCCATGTGCTGGTGCAGGACATGGGCCTGGTGCCTGGCAACCGGGTGCTGCTGCGGGCGCCCAACAGCCCCATGCTGGCTGCTTGCTGGTGTGCGGTGATGAAGGCGGGCGGCATTGCGGTGGGCACCATGCCGATGCTGCGCGCCAAGGAGCTGGGCCAGATCCTTGCCAAGGCCCAGGTCAGCCACGCACTGTGCGACGCGGCGCTGGCCGACGAACTGGCCCTGGCCGCCGCCGCCCATCCGGTGCTGCGCGAGGTGCTGCACTTCGGTGTGGCCGCCGAATGCGGTCTGGAAGCCCGCGCCGCCCGCCAAAGTGATGCCTTCGCCACCGTCGACACCGCCGCCGACGATGTCTGCCTGCTGGCCTTCACCAGTGGCACCACCGGCCTGCCCAAGGCCACGATGCATGTCCACCGCGACGTGATGGCCGCCTGCGCCTGCTTTCCGCCGCATGTGCTGCGGCCGGTGGCCGACGATGTGTTCATCGGCAGCCCGCCGCTCGCCTTCACCTTCGGCCTGGGTGGTCTGCTGCTGTTTCCGCTGAGCGTGGGCGCCGCCACGGTGCTGCTGCCCAAGGCCGGGCCGAACGAGCTGCTGGAGGCGGTTCCGCGCCACGGCGCCACGGTGCTGTTCACCGCGCCCACATCGTACCGGGCGATGGCCGAGGCCGCCGGCCAGCGCCGGCTGGCGGTGGGGCAGGGCGGCACGCTGCGCAAGTGCGTCTCGGCCGGCGAGGCCCTGCCTGCGGCCACGCGGGCGCTGTGGCAGCAGGCCACGGGCATCACGCTGATCGACGGCATCGGCGCCACCGAACTGCTGCACATCTTCATCTCGGCCGACGAGACGCAGGCCCGGCCCGGCGCCACCGGCAAGGCCATCCCCGGCTACCGGGCCTGCGTGGTCGATGCCAACCTGCAGCCGGTGCCGCCGGGCACCGTGGGCCGCTTGGCGGTGCAAGGCCCCACCGGCTGCCGCTACCTGGACGATGCCCGCCAGGCCAGCTATGTGCAGGGCGGCTGGAACCTGACCGGCGACGCCTATGTGCAGGACGCCGACGGCTACTTCCACTACCAGAGCCGCACCGACGACATGATCATCAGCGCCGGCTACAACATCGCCGGCCCCGAGGTGGAGGATTGCCTGCTGCGCCACCCCGCGGTGGCCGAATGCGGCGTGGCCGGCGTGCCCGATGATGAACGCGGCCAGATCGTCAAGGCCTGGGTGGTGCTGAAGCCCGGCATGGCGGGCGACGCGGCCTGCGTGCAGGCGCTGCAGGACTTCGTGAAGGCCAACATCGCGCCCTACAAGTACCCGCGCGCAGTGGACTTCGTCGACAGCCTGCCGCGCACCGAGACCGGCAAGCTGCAGCGGTTCCGGTTGCGGGCGGGTTAGCCTGGATCTTTCGCGCGCAGCGGTTGCCCGCCGGACCTCAGAGCAAGCCTGGCAGCCAGGTCGCCAGCGACGGGAAGATGCCGACGACAAGCATGCCCAGGAGGAACAGCCCGACGAAGGGCCAGGCGGCTGCGAAGAGTTCCGTCATCGACACGTCGTTGCGGGCGCCCTTGAAGGCGAACATGGCGTAGCCGAAGGGCGGCGTGATGCCGCCCACCGTCACGTTCAGCAGCATCAGCAGCCAGAACCACAGCGGATCGAAGCCCAGCACGCCGACCAGTGGCAGGTAGATCGGAATGATCACCAGCATCACCGCCACCTGGTCGATGAACATGCAGAAGACGAACACCAGGGCCATCATCGCCAGCAGCATCCACACCGGGTCCCAATCCAGGTGGGTCACCCACTCGGTGAGTTGCCCCGTGGCGCCGCTGAGCGCCAGCAACTGGCTGAACAGCGTGGACGAGGCCATGATGACCAGGATCATCGCGGTGATCAGCACGCTGCCGCGCAGCGCATCCTTCAGCATGCCCAGGCGCAGGTTGCCGAAGACCGCCGCCGTGGCCATGGCGCCCAGCACGCCGGTGGCGGCACTTTCCGAGGGCGTGGCAATGCCCGCCAGGATCAGGCCCATGACCGCCGCGATGATCAACGTGAAGGGTAGACAACGCAGCGCCGCCAGGGCCAGACCGGGGCGATCCGCCGCCGCGGTGTCGCCCTCTTCGGCACGCCCCGGCGCGAGCCTGGGATTCCATCGAACCCGGATGAGTGCGTAGGCGATGAACACGCCACCAAGCAGCAAACCCGGCACGACGCCGGCCAGCAGCAAGCCGGCGACCGACACATTGGCCAGCGTGGCGATGATGATGGTGAGCACGCTCGGGGGGATGACCGGCGCCAGGCTCGCGCCGCCCAGGATCATGCCGATCGACAGCTTGCGGTCATAGCCGCGCGCTGCCATGCCGGGGAACACGCTCTTGGCCATCATGGCCGAGACCGCCATGTTGGAGCCCGACAGCGCGCCGAACACCGTTGCCAGCAGGCCCGCCAGCACGAACTGCCGCCCGAGCAGCCTGCCGACGAAGCGGTCGACCGCCTCGAACAGCACCTCGCTGGTGCCGGATCGGAACAGGATCTCGCCCATCAGCACGAACAGGCCGATCGCCGTCAGGCTGCTGGTGCTGGCGGTGGTGAACAAGGAGTTGGCCACCAGCCCGAACGCCTGTGGGCCGAGGAACAGCGCGACACCCGCGGTGTTGATGGCCAGGAACGCCAGGAAGACGGGCACGCCCAGGGCGAACAGCAGCAACAGCAGGGCCATGGCCCCACCCATCATCAGGATGCCGTCCATCTCAATCCGCCTGCGCGGGCGGCCACAGGGCCAGCCGCAGGAAGTACAGTGCCGAGCTCGCCAAGCCGTAGACGATCCACAGCGAGATCCAGGCCTTGGGCACCGGGTAGGCCGCCATCATGCGCACGCCACTGGTGGCCTGCCGCAGGGTCTCACCGAAGGTGATCCAGGTCAGCAGCGCGCACACGGCAGCGCCGACGAGCGCGATCACCTGACCGGCACGGCGCTGGTCTGCAGCCGGCAAGGTTTCGAGCAGGGCCGTGACGGCCACGTGCCCGCCCGTGGCGGTGACATGTGGCATGGCCATGAACGTCACGAACAGCAACAGGTACGACACCAGGTCGGCCGTCCAGCGTGTGGGCGTGTTGAAACCATAGCGCGCCACCACCTCCAGGGTGAATGCAGCCACGATCAACGCCAAGGCCGCCATGGCGGCCAGCACGCCCCACTCGGTCAGGCGGTCGTGCAACCGGAGCAGGGCAGCCAGGTTCCGGGATGCGGGCATGCCAGCCGCCGCGGTGCCGCTCACTGCGTCAGCCCGGCCTTGATCGCCATCGCACGCAGGGCGGCGGCCTCATCGCGGCAGCAGTCGGCGCCCAGCTTCCAGATGCTGTCGACGAAGGCCTTGCGCACCTTGGCAGCGGTGGCCGGGCTCATCTGGATGACCTGGACGCCCCGCTTGTTCAGCTCCGCATCTTCCTCGTCCTGGATGGCGTCGCCCAGTGCGGGCATCTCCAGCTCGGTCTTCTTGCCGGCCTCCAGCAGCACTTGCTGGGTCTTGGCATCCAGCTTGTTCCAGCGGTCCAGATTCACGAACACGGGCTGGGTGGCGGCGCCGAAGGTTGGGCGCAGGCGGTACTTGGCCACCTCGTAGTGGCGCATGCTGACCATGCCTGCGGCCGGCCAGCCGGCACCGTCGATCACGCCCGTCTGCAGGGCTGAATAGATCTCGGACCCGGGCAGCACCACCGGCTGCGCGCCCAGGGCCTCGATCACGCCAAAGTAGGTGGGCGTGCCGCGGATCTTGCGGCCGGCCAGGTCGCCGGCCGGGCTGAGCGGCTGCTTGGTGAAGAGGTGGTAGCCCTCGTTGCTCACCGACATCATCGCCACCAGCTTGAGCTTGTGCTTCCTCTGGTAGAAGGCATCGATGGCGTCCCACACGCCGCTGCTGCGCCGCAATGCCGGGTCCACCGCCATGGCATCGACGGTGAGTGCCAGCGAGCCATTGCCGGCATGGAACACCGGGTGGGTGTAGAGCATGTCGAAGGTGCCGCTGGTCACCGGCTGCAGCTGCTCGAAGATGGGCACCACCTCGGGACCGGCAACGCTGATGCGGATGCCGCCATTGCTGAGTGCCTTGACGTTGGCCAGATAACGCTCGAGCACCGCATAGGTGGGCTTCTGCGTGCTGTTGAAGCTGGAGAGCAGGCGCAGGTCGGCCGCGTGGGCGGCCACGCTGGCACCCGCCACCACCGCGGCGGCAACCAGCTGGCGGGCCAGACAGGCAAGACGGGATGTGGGCATGCGGAGGGCAGTCATCGGAGTCCTTTGGCGAGGTTGACGAAGCGGATCGGGCGCGCAGCCCTGTTCAGGCGCACCGCCTGGGCAGCGGGGCACGGCAGTGGTGCATCGGCGCTCCGGGATGCGATCTGGCGCACCACGGTGCAGCGTCTGGGGCAGGGATGCAGGACGGATTCATGGCAAGTACAGCATTGGTAAGCATCTTCTTACTTACCATGCATGTCCCATGCCAGCTGAGGCTCCCTTGGCGCGTCACCCGCCCGAAGCCCGACCGCCGCTCAGGTCGTCGAACCGCGGGGCGTCAGCAAACCGCCCAGGAGGATCTGCAGGACATGCGCACGCCGCGCCTCGATCCAGTCGGGCTGCGCGAGGTCGGTGCCGAAGGCGAAGGACAGCGTGTGCGCGTTGTTGATGTGGTGACAGGCCAACGCGGCGATGGACACATAGAACTGCAGCGGGTCGATGCCCGTGCGGAACACGCCTGTGGCCGCACCGCGCGTGAGGGCCACCTTGATCGCGTTGATCAGCGGCGAGGCGGTGCGCTGGATGATCGACGACTTCCGGATGAAGAGCCCATGGTTGGTGTTCTCCAGGCTGGTCAGGCGGACGAAGGTCGGATGGGTCCGGAAGTGGTCGAAGGTGAACAGGATCAGCCGTTCCATCGCCGCCTTCGGGTCCAGCGCATCGAGGTCCAGGTCGCGCTCCTGGCTCCGCAGATCCTCGTAGACCGCCTCCAGCACGGCGATGTAGAGCGCCTCCTTGCTGCCGAAGTGGTGGTAGATCATGCGCATGTTGCAGCGCGCTTCCTCGACGATGCGTTCCACGCGTGCGCCGGAGAATCCGTGCGCAGCGAACTCCTGTGTCGCGGCCTCGAGGATGCGCGCCCGTGTCGCCTGGCCATCCCGCGGCGGCTGCGCGGCGCGTTGGCGGGGTGTCGCGCTCACGCGTCGCCCACCCCCAGGGCGCGCTCGAGCGCGAGCGCGAGGCTGACCAGGCTGGCGTCGTCGCCGGGCCGCGCCGCCAGCATGGTGCCCAGCGGCAAACGGTCCCGGGTCTGGCCGCAGGGCAGCGCCGCGAGCGGGCCGCCGAACGCCGTCCAGGGGATCTGGTAATGGGCGGGTCCCGTTGCTCCCAAGCCGGCGGGCGCGGGCCCCGGCGCGGGCGGCAACAACAGGCCGTGCAGATCGGCGAAACCTGCCCAGCAGCTGTGTCCCAGTTCCTGCAGCAGGCTGCGCGCATCCGTGACCTCGGCCGCGCCCAGGACCGCACCCTCGCCAAGCAGTTCCCGGAAGCGGGGACCGACCCGGCCGTCAGCCTCCAAGCGGCCATGCGCTGCGAAGGCCTCTGCGGCCATCACGCGGCGGTGCAGCGCCACGACATGGGGCGTCTCGAAGGGCAGCCGGACCGGCACGATCCGGGCGCCCATGGTTCGCAACCGCGCCGACACCTGTGCGATCGCCCAGGCGCCGGCGGCATCGAGGTCGGGATGACAGTCGGGCATCGGTACCCCGATGACTGGCGCGGTCGGTGCGGCTGCATCCGGGATGCCCCAGCACCGCAGTGCGACGGCCAGGCGGGCCACGTCGCCGGCCATCAGCCCGATGGTGTCGAAGCTCGGCGCCAGCGGCACCATGCCGGTGGTGGGCACGCGGCCGCGTGTGGGCTTGAAGGCGGCCACACCACAGTAGGCCGCCGGGCGGCACAGGGAGCCGGCGGTCTGTGTCCCGATGGCCAGGTCGGCCATGCCTGCCGCGACAGCCGCGGCCGAGCCGCTGGAGGATCCGCCGGGCGTGTGCCCGGGGGCTGCAGGATTGGCCGTGGCTGCGGGGTCCATCGTCGCGAACTCGGTCGTCACGGTCTTGCCCAGCACCACCGCGCCTGCTGCCCGCAGCAGGGCCACGGCCGGTGCGTCGGCGGTGGCCGGCGCCACCTCGGCACGTGTCGGGCTGCCGGCTCGGGTGGGCAGCCCGGCAACGTCCAGCACGTCCTTGACGCCGAGCGTCCAGCCGCTGATGGGCCCGGGCGCTGGTGGAATCCGCGCGCCGACCCGGTCCACCACGGCCCACGCCCGGACCTCCGCGTCCTGCGCGTCGATGGCCGCGAGTGCCGGCCCGACCGGTCGCAACACCGTCATGCCCGCACCCGGAAGATGGCGTCCACTTCGACCACGGCATCCTGCGGCAGCGCGGCGACGCCCACCGCCGTGCGTGCGTGGCGTCCCTGTTCGCCCCAGAGCGCCAGGAACAGGTTCGAGGCACCGTTGATCACCATCGGCACCTGCGCGAAACCGTCCGAGGCATTCACGAAGCCACGCACCGACAGGCAACGCTCCACCTTGTCCAGATCTCCGCCGCAGGCCAGCTTCAGGCAGGCCAGCAGGTTGAGTGCGCAGACTTGGGCGGCTTCGGTCGCTGCCTCGATCGAATGGTCGCGGGGCACCTTGCCACGCAGTGTCGGCACCCCGCCGAGTTCGTTCACCTGTCCGGCGAGGTAGACCGTGTTGCCATCCCGGGTGAACGGGACGAAGGCGGCGATCGGTCGGGGAGGCGGGGGCAGTTCCAGGCCCATCGCAGCAAGGGAGGCTTCAATCGTCGTCATGTCAGCGCTTGGTCCAGGTCAGCCGGCCCGCATCAGCCGGCGCGCGGCTGTTCCGCACTGGCTTGCCCGACGCAGCCGTGGTCCGCAGTGCGCGTTCGAGGTAAGTGAATTATTACATC
Source organism: Pseudaquabacterium pictum (assembly GCF_005403045.1). Lineage (GTDB taxonomy): Bacteria > Pseudomonadota > Gammaproteobacteria > Burkholderiales > Burkholderiaceae_C > Pseudaquabacterium > Pseudaquabacterium pictum. The sequence goes on along the minus strand of NZ_BJCL01000001.1, from coordinate 445,125 downwards.
GAAGCCCGACTTCGCTGACGACCGGCGTCCTGCAGCGCGCTGGCTCAGGCCAGCGGGTCGCCCTGGCCCACCATCGCACCCCATTGGTCCATGCTGATCAGGCCGCCGGCCTGGTCGGCCTTGCCCTGGTCGCGCTGTGGCAGCACGCCCTGGATCGCGTCGATCCGCTTCCAGCCCGGGATCGGCTGGTGGCCGGTGGTCGGGTGGGGCACGTAGCGTGACGGCGCCACGCGCTGCATGCGGGGGATGTAGCGCGGGCAGTTGGTGATCAGCGCGGTGATCGCCACCCGGACGGCAAACTGCGCACCGGGCCACAGGCCGACGGTGTCCGGGTCGTCGGTCAGCACCGCATCGCCCTGCACCCGCAGACGGCTGGGGGTGACGAAGTCCATGAACAGCAGGCCGACATGCGAAGTGGCCGCGATGTTGCCCATCGAGAAGAACATGCCGTTGCCGTCGAAGCACGGGAACAGCAGGGTCTGGTCATCGGGCATCCTGACGAAGCCCGGCGCGCCGCCCTTGAAGCTGACCGTGGGCGAGCCCTGTGGGTCGACGCTGGCCAGCCAGAACATCTCCGCCTGGGCGATGAAGGTGCGGTCCTGCGGCGACAGGCTGTCGTGCACGATCACCTGCAGCTCGGCGGCGGCCAGGGCCTCTGTGTCGAAGCGGCGCTGCAGGGCCAGCGCCTCGTCGGTGTAGGCAAAGCCGCTCATCCCGGGGCTCCGGTGGTGCGGCGGGTGGCGCTGGTGGTGGTACCGACGCTGGCATCGCGCAGCGCGGGATCGGGTTCGCCGGCGTCGGCATCGGCCGCTGCGCGCTGGCGCAGCACCAGGCGGTCACCGGGGGTCTTGTCCAGCAGCAGGCGGGTGACGTCAGGCCGCGAATAGTGGCCTGCCGGATCGGCCGCCGCCTTGGCCAGCGAGATCATGCCGAGGTCGATGTCGGCATAGACCAGGCCTTCCTGGCCCTCGGGCAAGGGCTGGCTGATCAACTGCCCGTCGGGCGCGTAGATGCCGGTGAAGCCGCCGCCTTCCAGCAGCAGCTGGCGCTTCATCGGATCGTCGCCGCACAGCAGTTGGATCATCTCGGCCGACACCGTGGCACAGGGCGCCAGCACGAAGCACTGGCCTTCAACCGCGTAGATGCGGCTGGCGGCATTGTTGACCTCGGCGCCCAGCGCATAGGCGCCGCCGCGGTACAGCGAGAAACTGGGCCAGGCGGCGATGTGCACCTGCTCGTTCTGCGCATACATCGCGTACTTGGACAGCGGCTGCAGGTGCTCCCAGCAGCACAGCGCACCCACCCGGCCCAGCGGCGTGTCGTAGACCGAGAGGTCGCTGCCGTCGCCCTCGCCAAACACGGTGCGCTCCACATGCGTGGGCTTGAGCTTGCGGCGCTGGGCCACGGTGTTGCCGTCGGGGCCGATGATCCACTGGCCCATGTACAGGCTGCCGCCCGACTTCTCGCTGTGGCCCATCACCACCATGATGGCGTTGTCCTTGGCCGCCTGGGCCAGGCGATCGGCCTGCGGCGAGCCGTAGACCAGCGAATGGTCGTGGTAGCGCTGGATGAACTGCATGCCCCAGGCCGGTGAATCCAGCCAGATGAACCACGGGTAGCCCGGCAGCCAGGTCTCGGGAAAGGCGATCAACTGCGCGCCCTGGGCGGCGGCTTCGCGGATCAGGCCGATGGCCTTGTCGATGCCGGCGTCCAGGTCGAGGAAGGCGGGCGCGGCCTGCACGGCGGCGACACGGTACTTGGGGTGGGTGATGGCCATGTCGTGGATTCCTGCTTCAGCGGTGAGAGGGTTGAGGCAAACGGGGCGGGTTGCGCGGCAGACAGTCGATGCCGGCCGGGCCGAAGGCATCGTAGTCAGCAGCATCCCAAGCGGCTTGCCTGGGCGTGGCGTGGCACTTGTTCGCACGTCTCAAGCCCCGGTCGCGCCTGGGCCGCAGGGGCGGCTGCGCATTGCGGCCTGCCGCACCGGGCGATAAGCTCGCTGCGATGCAGCAGATGCTCAGCACCCAGCAGGTGGAGCCGGCACAACGCCTGGCCTTCTGGACCGACAGCGTGTGCAACACCTATGTGCAGCTGGACTGCGATGCCGCGGCCGGTGCAGCCAGCATCGAGGGCGACATCGCGGCGGCCACACTGGCGTCACTGCAGCTGTCGTGCGTCACCGCCACCGCGCAGCATGTGCGCCGCACGCCGGCGCAGATCGCCCGCGCCAGCGAAGACTACTTCCTGGTCAGCATCCAGAGCCAGGGCGAGGGCCTGATCCTGCAGGACGACCGGGTGGCCCACCTGCGGCCCGGCGACTTCGCGCTGTACGACAGCACCCGGCCGTACGAACTGCGCTTCGACGGCCCGTTCCAGCAGTACGTGCTGCGCCTGCCCGGGCCCACGCTGCGCACCGCGCTGCGGCACACGCCGTCGCTGACCGCCAGCACGGTCAGCGGCCAGCGCGGCGCCGGGCATCTGATGATCGGCATGATCCGCACGCTGGCGGCCGACATCGACACGCTGGCGCCCGAATCGGCCCATGCGGTGGCGGAAAGCGTCACCCAGATCCTGATCGCCGGCCTGTCGGGCCTGCCGGCCGCGCGGCAGGCGCCCGTCTCACAGCTGGCCGCCTACCACCGCCAGCAGACCAAGGCCGCGGCGATGGCGCGGCTGCGCGACCCGGCGCTCAGTGTGGCCAGCCTGGCCGCGCAGCTGCGGCTGTCGCCCAGCACCTTGCACCGGGCCTGGGCCGGCGAGGCCTGCTCGATCGCCGACTGGATCTGGGCCCGCCGCCTGGATGCGGCCCGGCGCGACCTGTGCGATCCGGCGCTGCGTGCACGCAGCATCAGCGAGATCGCCTTCGGCTGGGGCTTCAGCGATGCCGCGCACTTCAGCCGCGCGTTCCGCAGCCGCTTTGGCTGCGCGGCACGCGACATGCGCGCCGGCCAACCCGACCGCAGCGTCCAGACCGGCACCCCGCCGACGTCTGCCTGACGCGCCGCGGGTCCGTGTGGACCGTGGCGGGTTTGGCGCCCGACCGTCGCCGACCATCTCACCGCCGCCACCGTCCGACGGCGGCCACCACCACCGCCACCCCCAGCGCCCCCACCTGCGCGCGTTCCATGGTCGCCAGCATGAATCCGTTGAACAGGCACCAGGCCAGCACCAGCCCCCAGGCCAGCCAGGCCATGGCCTGCCAGCCGCGGTGGGCCGGGCGGGGCAAGGCCACCAGCCAGGCCAGGGTGGCGATGGCCGTGGCGTCGGGCGCCAGGCCCAGCACCTCGGCCTGAGCCCAGCCGTGGCCACTCAGCGGCGCCAGCAGCGGGTGCAGCCCCACCGCCCACACGCCCAGGGCCAGCGCCGCCGGCCGGGCCCAGCGGCCCGGTGGTGTGCTGGCGGGATCGGCCGCCGCCCGCCAGCCCAGCAGCGGCAGCAGCCCACCCAGGCCCACCAGCGCCGGCAGCAGTGCGGCCACGGCCCAGAGGATTGGCAGGTAGCGCTGGTGCACGAACACCAGCGCGCACAGCAGCCATGCCGCGCCGAGGCCCAGGCCAGTGGCGCGCCAGCCGCGGCCGCGGACCAGTGCCAGCAGGCCGGCCAGGCCGGCGCCCAGCAGCAGCCCTTGCAGCGGCCACCAGGTGGCGTTCACCAGCTCGAACAGCCGTCCGTACACCCGCGGCGAGAACATCAGGAAGTCCGACGGCCGGTAGCTCCACCAGTCACCCATCGGACCTCCTGCGCCGGGCCGTTCACAGCGCGGCGACGTCGGCCGCCATGCGCCGGCGCAGCGCGGCATCGGGCAGCGGCCCCAGTGCAGCCGCCATGTTCTGCCGCAGGTGGGCCACCTGGCTGGTGGCCGGGATGGCGCAGGTCACCGCCGGGTGGCTGATCACGAACTTCAGCGCCACCTGGGCCCAGTGGCTGCAGCCGATCTCGCGCGCCCAGCCCGGCAGTGGGTGGCGGGCCAGCTGGCGCAGCAGTGCACCCTCGCGGAACGGCCGGTTCACCAGCACCGCGATGCCGCGCTCGGCCGCCAGCGGCAGCAGGCGCTGCTCGGCCTCGCGGTCCAGCAGGTTGTAGCTCAGCTGCACGAAGTCCAGCAGCTGGCTGCGCATCAGCTGCTCCAGTTCGGCATGGCGCCGGCCTTCGCTGGTGGTGATGCCCAGGTAACGCAGCTGGCCAGCGTCCCGCATGGCCCGCAGGCGTGGCAGATGCTGCTCCCAGGCCAGCAGGTTGTGCACCTGCAGCAGGTCGAAGCGTGGCACGCCCCAGTGCTGGCGGGAGGCCTCGATCTGCGCCGGCCCGCGTGCGGCGTCGCCGGTCCACACCTTCTCGGCCGAGAACAGGGCCGCCGGGTGCCGCAGCCGCGCCAGCGCCTGGCCGATCACCGGCTGCGACGAGCCGTACATGGGGCTGCTGTCGATCAGCCGACCACCGGCCTCGAAGAAGGCCCGCACCACCTGGTAGCTGGCCTCCTGGCCGGCCGGATCGGTGCCCACGTTGAAGGTGATCCAGCTGCCCAGGCCCACCAGCGGCAGGGCCTCGCCGCTGCGCGGGATGGACCGGGTCAGCAGCGCCGGGGCAGGCGCGGCGGCCGGTGCCTGGGCCGCCGCGGGCCAGGCGGCCAGCCCGGTCAGCAGGCCCAGGCTTGCACGGCGGGTGGGGTGTCGGTGTGCAAACATGGCCGTGATGATGCGCCGGGTGCCTCAGCCCCGGCGCGGCCGTGGCATTGATTAACATGACCGCCACACGTCCCGCCCCGCCCATGCAGTCCCTCCGGATCCCGCCCTGGCATGCCTGGCCCGTCGCCATGACCGCCAGTTGCCGGGTCGCCGGCCGGGCTCCTGCGGCGTGAGGCTGGCCGGCCGGCTGGCGGCCGTCCCGGTCGAATGGCGGCTCACCGGGCTGCTGTTCGCGCTGTCGTTCTGCATCTCCGGCCTGCCGCGGGTCTACACCCAGACAGCGGCACACACCCTGTTCATCCAGGCTTACGGCGCGCAGGCCATGCCCTGGGCCTACCTGGCCGAGGCGCTGTGCGTGCCGCTGGCCGGCTATGCCTACCTGCGCTTCGAGCGGGTGGCCTCGCTGCGGGGCCTGCTGCTGGGCACGCTGGCCGCGCAGATCGTGGCGCTGGTGCTGTTCCGCGTCGGCATCGCGGCCGGCTGGCCGCTGGTGGCCGGCGCCAGCATCGTCTACTTCGAGATCGAGTTCGTCCTGTCGTCGCTGCTGCTGTGGGGCCTGGCCAACCAGCTGATGACGCTGCGGCAGGGCAAGCGGCTGTTCGGCTACATCAGCGCCGGCGAGCCGGTGGCCATCATCCTGTGCGGCGTCACGCTGCCGCTGCTGCTGCGCGGCCTGTCGGCGGCCGATCTGTTCCTGCTGTCGGCCGCTGGCGCCGTGCTGGGCATGTTGCTGGTGGTGCACATCCTGCGCCACCATGCGCCGGTGGAGGAGCGAGAGGATGCGCCCGCCGCCAGCCCGGATGCCAACGCGGCACCGGCCTCCTGGTGGCGGCACCGTTACGTGCTCACGCTGGTGGGACTGGTCGCCGTGGGACAGATGGCCTACTTCTTCGTCGACAGCGCGTTCTACCTCGAGGCGGGCCGGCGCTACCCCGACGAAGCCGACATGGCGGCCTTCCTCGGCCTGTACTCGGCGGCGATGGGGGGTGTGAGTCTGGTCTGCAGCGTGCTGCTGGCGTCCTGGCTGTTGCGCCGCTGGGGCGTGCGCGCCGGGCTGCTGGCGCTGCCGGGTCTGCTGGCGCTGGGCGCGCTGGGCACGGTGGCGGTGGCGGCCGCCGGCGGGCCGGCGGAATGGGTGTTCTACCTGGTGGTCGGCAACAAGATCATCGACCAGGCCTTCCGTTACACCCTGGACAAGACCACGGTCGTCACCCTGTTCCAGCCGCTGCCGCCGGGCCAGCGCCTGCGGCTTCAGGCCGGGTTGGAGAGTGCGGTGGAGCCGCTGGCCGGCGGCGTGGCCGGCCTGCTGCTGTTCGTGATGATGCAGGGCCTGGGCCTGGGGGCGGTGGGCATCACCGCCGTCATCGCGGCGGTGGCCTGCACCTGGGCCGGGCTGGTGGCCGTGCAGTACCGCGGCTACCTGGGGGCACTGCGGCGCGCCCTGGCCAGCCGGGCGCTGGTGCCGCAGCAGCTGGTGCTGACGGATGCCGCCTCGCAGGCGGTGCTGCGCAGTGCCCTGGCCAGCCCCCGCCCGGCCGAGGTGCTGTACGGCCTGACGCTGCTGGACGGTCTGGGCCAGGCGCCCACGGCCGACGAGGCGCGTGCGCTGTTGCGCCACCCGGCGCCCGAGGTGCGCCTGGCGGCGGCCCAGCGGCTGGATGCCGCGCGGTTGGACCTGGATGCGCTGCAGCAGGCCGTGCAGGCCGAGCGGCACCCACCAGTGCAGGCCGCATTGCTGGCAGCCCTGGCGGCCGCGGCACCCGATCCGGTGGCCGCGCTGGGTCCGTGGCTGGCCGATGCCGACCCGCTGCTGCGCCAGGGTGCGCAGGTGGCCTTGCTGCGCCATGGCGGCGGGGCAGGGCAGGCGGCGGTGGAACCCGCGCTGCAGGCCGATCTGGCCGCTGCCGATGCGCTGCGGCGGCTGGCCGCCGTGCAGGTGCTGGGGCAGGCCGGTGCACTGGCCTGGGCCGAGGCCCTGGCACCGCTGGTCACCGACCCCGATCCGGCGGTGGCCAGCGCCACCCGCCAGGCCCTGGCGCCGCTGGGCGCCGCCGCGCTGCCTGTGCTGGAACCCAGGTTGCGCCAGGCGCTGGCCGACGCCCAGCCGGCCGCCGTGGCGCTGCTGCAGGCCCTGGCCTGCCCGGCGGCCGACCAGCGCCTGCTGGCCGCGCTGCTGGCGCCGGCCACGCCGCCGGCGCTGCGCGGCCTGCTGCTGCAGGCCTGCTGGCAGCGCCGCCTGGCCGGCACGGCCGAACAGCAGCCCGCATTGCAGACCGCCGCCCTGGCCGAGGTGGATGCCGCCGCGGCCGCGTTGCAGGCCGGCGCCGTGCTCGGCGGCGAGGCCGATCCGTTGCAGCAGCTGCTGCAACGGCTGCTTGCCGACCAGGTGCAGCAGCACCGGCAGGCGCTGTTCGCCTGGCTGGCGCTGCTGCACCCGGGGCTGGACCTGCACACCGCCTGGTCGCACTACCGGCACGGCGGCCCGGCCCGGCGCGCCTATGTGATCGAGCTGCTGGACAACAGCCTGCCTGCGCCGCTGCAGCGGCGGGTGCTGCCCCTGCTGGAACTGGACGACCCGGCCCAGGCCGCCCGCGCGCTGGCGCCCGCTGGCAGCACCACCGACCCCACCGCCGCGCTGGCCGCCCTGGCCCGCGATGCCCATCCCCCGGTGCTGCGCGCCACCGCCGTCTGGCTGCTGGCCCGGCAGCACGGCGCCACCCCTGAGCTGGAGCCCGAGACCATGCTGACGATCGAGAAGATGCTGGCCCTGCGCAACGTGCCGCTGTTCGCCGCGGTGCGTGATGGCGAGCTCACCGCGGTGGCCGCCTCGGCCCGGCCGGTGGCGCTGGCCGCGGGCCAGACGCTGTTCGCCGAGGGCGATGCGGGTGATGCGCTGTACGTGTTGCTGCAGGGCGCGCTGGCGGTGTCGGTGCAGGGCCGGCGCATCAACACCCTGGGCGACCACGAGGTGGTGGGCGAGATGGCGGTGCTCGACCCGCAGCCGCGGTCGGCCACCGTCACCGCGCTGGAAACCAGCCAGCTGCTGCGCATCGGCGCGGCCGAGCTGGAGGCCTTGATGGCCGCCGACACCGCGCTGGCCCGCAGCGTGATCCAGGCACTGTGCCGCCGGCTGCGCCAGCGCGACCAGCGCGGCGCGGTGCGCTGACCGGCGCTGCAGGGTGCAGCCCGCGGCGGCCTCAGGGTATCGACTCTGTGCAACCGGCGGCGCCGGCGCCAGGATGGTGCATCCCCACCACCGTCTGTTGAACGCGATGACCCTGCGACTCCATCCCCTGCGCCGCCTGTGTGTGGCGGGCCTGGCCGGCCTGGCGGCGGGTCTGTGCGTGCTGCCCGTGGCGGCGCAGCCGTTTCCGTCCAAGCCGGTGCGCCTGGTGGTGCCGTTTCCGCCGGGCTCGGCCACCGACACCGTGGCCCGGGCCTTTGCCCAGGTGCTGGCGCCGGCGCTGGGCCAGCCGGTGCTGGTCGACAACAAGGCCGGCGCCGATGGCGCCCTGGCCGGGCAGGAGGTGCTGCGCGCACCGGCCGATGGCCACACGCTGCTGTTCGGCACCAACAGCCCGCTGGCCGTGGCGCCCGCGATGAAGAAGACACCGCCCTACGATCCGCTGACCGACTTCACGCCGGTCATCGACATCGGCCGCTACACCTTCTTCCTGGTGGTGCACCCGTCGGTGCCGGCCAACACGCTGGCGGAGTTCATCGCCCATGCCAAGGCCCACCAGGGCACGCTGAACTACGGCACCGGCAACACCACCGGCCAGGTGGCGATGGCCCAGTTCGCGGCGTTGTCCGGCACCCGCATGACGCATGTGCCCTACAAGGGCGAGCCGCAGGCGCTGACCGACCTGCTGGCCGGCCGGCTGCAGCTGATGGTGGTGTCGGCCGGCCCGTCGGTGCCGCACATCCGCGAGGGCAAGCTGCGGCCGCTGGCCGTCACCCTGCCGGTGCGCAGCGCTGCGCTGCCGCAGGTGCCCACCATGGCCGAGGCCGGCCTGCCGCAGTTCAGCATCACCTCCTGGGCAGCGGTGGTGGGGCCGGCACGCATGCCGGCCGAGGTGGTCGAGCGCCTGAACCGCGAGTTCACCGCCGCCATGGCCAGGCCCGAGGTGCTCACCGTCGCAGAGCGCCAGGCCTTTGCGCTCACCGGCTCGTCACCGGCCCGCCTGGGCGCCTTCATGCGGGAGCAGCTCGACAGCTACCGCGCCACGCTGAAGGCCGCGGGCATCGAGCCGGAGTAGACGCCGCCGGCCGCCTTCAGTGCTGCTCGCGCGTCAGCCGCTCGGCGAACGAGATGCCGATGGCCGACAGCACGAAGGTGAAGTGGATCACCGCCACCACCGCCACGATCTGGATGTTCTCGAGCGACAGGTCGCCGCTGAGGTAGGTCTTGAGCGCATGCACGCCCGAGATCGAGATGATCGCGAAGGCCAGCTTCAGCTTCAGGTTGTAGGTGTTGACATGGTCCAGCCAGTCGGGCTTTTTCATGTCCTTGGTGTCGAAGTGCCCGGTGGTGACGAACAGCGACACGCCGGCCAGCGCCACCACCCACACCAGCTGGGCCACCATGGTCATGTCGACCAGTTCCAGCACCTTGATGATCAGGTCGATCTTGGCCATGTCGCCCAGCATCAGGCTGTGCATCAGCTTCCAGGTCTCGACCACGAACTTGCCGAGGATGCCGATAATGATGGTGACCAGCCCGACGTAGAAGAAGAGCATCGTGAACCGCATGCCGTAGAGCAGCGATCCGACGCTGGACAAGAGTTTTTCCATGGAGGTCCTGGGGAATGGTCTGGGGATGTGGGGCGCGTCGCGCGGGCTTCAAGCCGCCAGGGCACGGGCCAGGTAGACGCCCTCGCGGCCGACGATGGCGGTCCGCGCCGGCATCAGCACGGTGCAGCCGTCGTCGGGCGCGTGGATCTGCGTGGGGCCGTCGGTGGCGATCAGTTCGCCCGGGCCGAAGGTCTCGAAGCCGATCAGCGGCCGGGTGAAGCGGAACTCGGGCGTCTGGATCACCACCGTCTGCAGCAGCTGGTAGCGCTGGGCGGGCGCGGGCGGCGCCCAGTCGTCGGGCGCAATCAGCCCGAAATGCGCCAGGAAACGGCGGGCGATGCGGATGGCCCTGTCGGCGCTGGCCTGCTGGAAGTGCTGGCCGCATTCGGCCACCAGGCCCACGCCGTGGAAGCCCGCCTCGCCGTGGCGGCCATGCTGGATCAGCGGCGTGCCGCTGCCCAGGCCCTGGGGCATCACCAGGTGCACCGCCGGTTCGCCGATGGCCAGCGCGGCCGCGGCATTGGCCGGCCGGTCGGGGTACACCCAGAACGGCTGCACCGGCTGGCTGGTGCTGTGGATGTCGAGGATGTGGTCGGCCGCGGCCACCACCGGGCGCATCTCCCGCGCACGGGCCAGCTCGGGGCTCAGCTCGGCGCCATCCAGCCAGGCGTCGCTCCAGATGCGGTTGAGGTTGTGCACCAGCTGCCGGCTGTCGAAGGGCTTGTCGATGGAGAAGCTCTCGTAGGCCGCCACGTTGGCGAAGCTGATGGTCAGCGTGCCCCGCAGCGGCCGCACGCCGGCATCCAGCAGGTGGCAGGCGGCCACCATGCCGCAGAACTCGTTGCCGTGGGTCAGCGCGTTGACCAGCAGATGCGGGCCGGGCTCGCCGCTGTCGAAACGGTGCACATACGGCACGCCGGTGTTGCCGGCGCGGTAGGCCGACAGGTCGCGGGGCAGGACTTCAAAGGCGGGAAGGGCGGACATGGTGCGGCCGAGGTGGACAAGGCCGGCAGCTTAGCGGCTACCGCTCCCATTCAGCCGCACCCATCGACTGGCCGCCGCCATCAGCGCAGGCCCAGCACCCGGCCGAACGGGGCGTCGCTGCGCTCGAAGGCCTCGGGCACGGCCCACACCACCGGGCAGGCCGGGCGGTGCAGGGCCGGGCCCTGCAGGTCGGTCAGCACCACCACCAGGTCGGGCGCATGGCGGCTGGCCTCTTCCAGCAGCGGGGTGAAATCGGTGCCGCCGCCGCCGGTGAAGCGCACGTCGCGCAGGTCGCTGCGGCCGGGCTCGAAGCGGCTGACCGACTGCACCCGCTCGTCGCCCACCACCAGCACCAGGCCGGCGCCCAGGCGGCGGGTCAGGGCCTCCACCTCGCGGGCGAAGCGGTCGAGCAGGTCGTCGGCGATCGAGCCCGACACATCCACCACCAGCACCAGCCGCGGCACCTGGCGGCTGCCGCTGAAGCCGGGCTCCCACGGCAGGCGGCGGGTGGGGCTGCTGCGGCCCTGGCGGGCGATGTAGGAGCGTGCCGGCCGGCTCCACGACAGCGCGCGCTGCGGCGCCAGCGCCCGGGCGGCCTGGGTGCGCAGCACCTGCTCCCACGGTGTGCGCACCGCCGGCAGATCGGCGCCCAGGGTGCGCAGCAGCGAGAACACGCCATCACCCGCATGGGCGCGCAGCAGGCGTTCCCGCCATTCGCGGGTGGCTTCGGCGGCGGCCTCGGGCGGGCCGGCGCTGGCCGGGTCGGGCAGCAGATCGCGGGCCTGTTCGGCGCCGAGGGCGCGTGCCTTGGCTGCACGCTGTCCATCCGGGCGGGGCTGGGCGCTGCTGCCTTGTTGTCCGGCGCGCTTGTCGGACTGCTTGCCGCTGCGGTCGCGCGGCGGGCGGTCGTCGACCGCGCGGTACAGCGCCTCCACGTCCCAGGCCAACAGGGCAGCCTCGGCGGTGGTGGTCTGGTCCAGCGTGGCCAGCAGCAGGCGGGGCAGGGTGATGGCGCCAGGTGGCAGCTGCAGCCAGTCCAGCTCGGCCATGCTGCTGTTGACGATGGCATCCGCGCAGATGTTGAACAGCTGCAGGTCGACCGGGCCGACCAGGCCTTGCAGATCGAGATAACGCGCCGGATGCCGCAGCGCGATGTGCAGCACCTGGTGCGCCACCAGGCCGGCCTGGCGCGGCAGCGGCAGCCCGGCAAAGGCCGGGCCGTAGAACAGGGTGTGGCCGTCGGTGGCCACCACCGGCGCGGCGGGGTCGTCCAGGTCGCGGTGGTGCACCCACAGCGCCAGCCCGCCAGTGGCCGGGGCGAACTCCACCAGGTGCTGGATCGCCCGCGTGCCGCGGTGGCGCAGTTCAGCCACCCAGACCGTCTTTCTGGCGCTGCGCGCTGTAGCGGGCGTAGGCCGGGCTGTCGAGGATGGCGCCTTCCAGCCCGCGCTCCAGGGCCTTCTGCATCATCAGCTCCATCGCCAGGGTCTGCGCCTCGCGCAGCGGCAGCGGCACGTTGCCCTTGGCTTCGGGCAGCTGTTCCACCACCTCCAGCGCGCGGGTCAGCACCGGCGCGCTGGTGCAGGCAGCCAGCAGGCCGTAGAGCATGCCGTACAGGCCGTCCAGGGTGCGCGGCAGCAGGGCCACGGTGTCGGCACCCGGCTTGGCGGCCAGCAGCTTGACCACATCGACGCCGGCCTGGATCTCGCGCAGCACGCCGAAGAACTCGGCCGCGTTGGCGGCGCCGATGCGCCCCTGCACGAAGTGCTGGCGTGCCGTCTCGCCCAGGCCCGACTGCAGCACCCGCGACACATCCTCCCAGCCGCGCGGGCTGGCGCCCACCAGGTGGTCCTGCGCCAGCTGGGCCTGGGTGTCGTCCAGCTTGTCGGGCCGCACCTTCAGGTAGGCCAGCACCTCGGGCGCCAGGCCCTGGGCGATGCCGTACTCCAGGAAGGCATCGACCACCGCCTGCACATGGAAATGGAACATGCGGTCGGCCAGCGCCGTGCCCATGTCGTGGCTGACCGCGCCGTGGAAGCTGGCGTTGCCGGCGGCCACCACCTGCCAGCCGTCGGGCAGGCGGTAGTGGCCCACCTTGCGGTCGAGGATCAGCGAGTAGGCCGAGATCTGCAGCCGCTGGTCGGCCGCGGTCAGCTCGTCCAGGAACAGGATGCCGGCCGGCTGCTCCGGCCCGGGCAGGAACTCGGGCGGGAACCACACCGTCTTGCCCTGCACCTCGTCGGCATAAATGGCGCCACGGATGTCCACCGGCTCGATGGTGGTCAGCCGCAGGTCGATCAGCGGCACGCGGAATTGCTCGGCCACCTGGCGCACGATCGATGACTTGCCCACGCCCCGCGTGCCCCACAGCATGGTGGCGCGCCGGCGCAGCACCGGATCGGCAAACTGCGCCGCCAGCGCGGCCTTGGCCGCCGCGATCGACAGCGGCGGGATGTTCATCGGGTTGGCAAGCATGCGGGGCGGCTCAGGTGGACAGCGTGGCGTGGGTGGTGGGTGCGGCAGTGTCGCCTGCGGCCTGCCAGGCCGCCTGGCGCAGCGGGCGCGGCAACGGCGGGATCTCGATGCGCGGAACCTCACGCAGGCAGAAGAAGCCGATCAGCAGCAGCGGCGGCGCGTTCAGGATCAGCATGCGCAGCACCGACTCCGGCGCCAGCGTGAGCTGCGGCACCGCGGCGGCGGCGGCCACCAGGCCCAGGCTCAGCAGCGCGGGGATGGACCGGCGACCGGTCACCCGCCAGCGGGCGCCCCAGTGTCGGCGGTGGAACAAGGCCGGTGGCGCGGTGAAGGTGGCGGCCAGGTGATCGGCGGTGCGCACCAGGCGCTGCTCCACCTGGGCGAAGGCGCCCAGGCCGTTGCCGCGCTGGCGCAGGTGGGCGATCCAGGCGCCGTCCATCGCCACCAGGCGGGTCCAGGGGTAGCCCAGCACGGCCAGAAGATCTTCCGGCAGGCGGGCCTGCGGATCGGCGGCGGCCAGGCGCAGCTCGCCCAGGCGGCTGTGCACCGGCGGCGGCGTCCAGCGCAGGCGGAAGCCGGGCAGCTGCACCGCCACCCGGGTGGGCTGCAGGCCGCCGCCGGCTGCGTCGGTGCTGCCGGTCACCCGGTGGCTGAGGGCCATCACCCAGCCCGGGCCCTGCCGCCACTGGCGCTGCACGGGCACGGCGGCCAGGCGGGCGAGCAGGGCGCCGGCATCGCTGCCGGTGGCCTCCAGTTCGGCTTCGAGACCGTCGCTGGCTGCGAGCACGCGCCGCAAAGTGAATGGCTCGCCCTCGGGGGCCAGCAGCCACAGCGTTTCGGTCAACGCCGGATGGGTGCCGTCGACCGCCGGGTGCTGCACCGGCCGGAAGGCGAGTTGGCGTTCCAGCCGCTGGCTGGCCGCCAGATCCACCTGCAGACCGGCACGGCTGAATGGCGCCACCAGCGCCACGATCTGGTGGTGGGTCAGCGGTTGCATGGGGCCGCGCCGCCGGTGTTGCCCAGGCTCAGAGCTGGACCCCCTTGGTCAGCGCGCCGTCGACCACCAGGTTGGTGCCGGTGATGAAGCTGGCCGCCGGGCTGGCCAGGAAGACGGCCGCGTTCGCCATTTCCTGCGGCGTGCCCATGCGGCCGGTGGGGTTCAGGCCCAGCGCCATGTTGTACAGATCGGGGTTGCCATGCTGGATCTTCTCCCACACGCCGCCGGGGAAGTAGGTGTTGCCGGGCGACACGGTGTTGGCGCGGATCTTCTGCCCCGCCAGGTGGTAGGCCAGACCTTGCGTGTAGTGGATGATGGCCGCCTTGAAGGCGCCGTAGGGCCCGGCGGCGAAGTCGATCTCGCGGCCCGACACGCTGCTGATGGTGACGATGGCCGCGGCGCTGCTCTTCTGCAGGTGCGGCAGCGCGGCATTGACCAGGCGCACCGTGCCCATCATGTCGGTCTCGAAGCCGGCCTTCCAGCCGGCCTCGTCGTTCGGGATCGCCAGCGCGCTGACGTTGGCCACGATGATGTCCAGCCCGCCCATCGCGGCGGCGGCTTCATCGACGAAGGCGGCCAGCGCCGCACCGTCCGACACATCGACCACCCGGCCGACGGCGGTCACGCCCTTGGCCTTCAGGGCAGCTTCGGTGGCCGCCACTTCCTCCGCGTTGCGGGCGCAGAAGGCCACATGCGTGCCCTCGGCCGCCAGGGTGTCGGCGATCGAACGGCCGATGCCCTTGGTGCCGCCGGTGACCACGGCCCGCAGGCCCTTCAATCCGAGATCCATGTTGACTCCTTGGTGTGTGTCTTGGGGGGGTATTGGGACGGGACTCAGGCCGCCGCCGGCGCCAGGTACTTCTTGTCGATGGCCGCGCCGACGGTGTACTTCGGGTCGACGAAGTTGCCCAGCCGCACCTGGCCGCACTGGCTGAGCATCATGTAGGCGTCCCAGCGGTCGTAGCCGAACTCGGCCTCCATCCACAGCACCAGTTCCTTGTAGGCGATGCGGGTGGCGTCTTCCAGCGGCCGGGCGCTGCCGATGCACATCAGCCGTGTCTCGGTCTCCAGCCGCGGCCATTCCAGCTGCCAGCCCTTGATCAGGTCGACCTGGATGGTGGTGGCGCTTTGGAACTCCACCGCGGTGCCGCAGACCTCGCCGTCGCCCTGGCAGGCATGGGCATCGCCGATGAACAGCCGGCCGCCGGCGGTGCGCACCGGCAGGTAGGTGATGCTGCCCGGGCCCATGTCGGGCAGGTCCATGTTGCCGCCGTGGCTGTCGGGCGTCAGGGTGTTGATCGAGTCGATCTCCGGGCTGCAGCTCAGCGTGCCGATGTGCGGCCGGTAGGGCAGGGTGACGCGCTTGCTCCAGTACACGCCGTTTTCGTCGACGTCGATCTTGCGCACGATCTCGGGCAGGTCGTCGGCCAGCAGGGCGGTCAGGCTGGTGCCGCTGAGCGCACCGAACTGCGGAATCATCGCGCAGGTGCCGCGGGGGTTGGGGCCGCGCGGGTCCATGCGCTCGATGTAGACCGCCAGCACATCGCCCTTCTCGGCACCTTCCACCATGATCGGCCCGTTCTGCGGGTTGACGAAGGGCATGGTCAGCACCTTGGACGGCAGGTCCTGCTCGGTCTTGACCTTGCCCTCGAAGGCATCGCGTGTGTCCACCAGCACCCGGTCGCCGGGCCGGATGGTCAGCACCGGGTCGGAATAGGGGCCGATGGTGTAGTGGAATTTTCCTTGCAGTGCCTCGGTCAGGTGGTGCAGCGTGGGCGTGCGGCCCTGGGCCACACCGCGCCGGCGCATGATGGAGTCGTTCAGCCAGGTCATTGTTTGCTTTCCTCGTGAAAGAAATCCCAGCCCTGGAGTCTGCCTTGCGCCTGCCCTGCGCGCCAGACTACGGCTTCTGGCTGTCGATGGATTTGTCCAGCTGCAACAGCCAGCCGGCCTCGCCGGGCACCAGGCGGTGGTAGAGCGCCCGCACGCCGCCGCTGGGGCTGGCATTGGCATCGCCCGGCTTGTAGACCGGGAAGCGCTGCACCAGGTGCCGGCCCTCGACCTGGAAGCTGTCATGCCCCTGGTAACCCTGGGCCTGGGGCGATGCCGGGTCCAGCGGCGGCAGGAACACGCCGCTCAGGCTCTTGCGCTTGTTCACCGCCCAGCCCAGCAGGCTGCCGGCCGAGCCCGAGCCGGCGCTGGTGATGCCGACGTACAGCTCGGGCGAGCCGTCGCCGTCCAGGTCAGCCACCTCGGCGCTGCTGACGGTGCCGTCGATTTCCTGCCGCTGCGGGCTGTTGTCGATGGTCAGACCGGCGGGCGCGACCAGCAAGGTGTTCTGCGAGCCCTGGTTGGCACTGGCCAGCGTGAAGCGGATGCCCTGCAGCGCCAGCGTGGTCTTCAGCGGCCCGCTGCCCCACAGCACCCGCAGCGTGCGGCCGTCGGCCAGGCGGAACTGCTGGCCACGTTTCCCCAGGCTGGCCTGGCGAAGCACCGGCTGGCCTTGCGCATCGGTGAAGCGGCCGGGGCCGCTGTCCTGCGGGCTGAAGTCATGCCGTTGGCCGCCGGCCAGCTGGATGCCGATGAAGCCTTGCCGCTGCGAGAACACGCAGGCCCGCACGGCCGTGGGCTGGCTGCCGCCCCTGGGCAGCAACTCGCACAGTGCGGCCGCGCTGTCGGCACGGGCGGGGCCGGCGGCAGTCAGGCAGGCAGCGGCCAGCAACACCGGCAGGCTCGGGAAGGCGGAGGTGGGCAGGGGCATGGGCGGGCGCGGGTCGTGGTGTCAACGGCTGCCGGCGAACCAGCCGGCCAGGGCGAGGCCGGCCACCAGGGTGTCCAGGCGCTGGCGCATGAAGTCGGGCACCACCGCCTCGGTCTCGCCGAACTCCAGCACCACCGGTTGCCAGCGGCTGTCGCGCGGCCAGGCCGGGCCGGCGGCGGTGTCGGGCGGGCCGCCGCGGGCAAAGGCGGCCCAGCGCGCCGAGACGCGCTGCCAGGCCTGGCGGTCGGCATCGCTCAGCGGCACGGCCAGGCACCGGCACAGGTCGCCGGTGCCGAACACCGCCGGCACCTCGCCGCCATGCGCCACGCCGGGCTGCGTGCCGCGGGCAGCCTCGGGCAGGCGGTCGAAGTGGTAGCGCCACACCGGTGCCCGGCGCGACTGCAGCACCGCGATGCGGCGGGCAAAGGCCGTGAAGGCCACGTCACGCACCACCTGGCGGCCCAGCTCGGCCTCGTCGGTCACGCCCGGGTACAGCGGCGCGAGCAGGATGCGCGCCGCACCCAGTTGCTGCACCAGCACCGCCGGCTGCAGGCCGAAGGCCAGGGCCACGCTGGCCTCATGGCTGGTGCTGCCGATCAGCAGCGGCACGGCGGCCTGGCGGCCGGCCTGGAAGGCGGGCAGCAGCGCCTGCGGCATTGCCGCGTCGCCGACGATCAGGCTGGGTGCCAGGCTGCGGCCCGGGCCCGCCTGGGCCACCAGCTGCGCCGCCGGCACCCGGCGCAGCTGCGTCAGGCTGGCGCGGGCGCCTGGCAAGCCCACCGCACTCGCCAGCCGCACGCCAGCCGCGCGGGCCTGCGCCCGGCTGTGGCTGGGGATGCCGTAGGCGCTCTGCACGATGGCGCGCTGGACCAGCCCGCGCGCGGGTGGCGCAGCCAGCAGCGCGAGCACGCTCTGCGCACCGGCCGACTGGCCGGCCACCGTGATCTGCCGCGGGTCGCCGCCGAAGGCGGCGATGTGGCGCTGCACCCAGCGCAGCGCGGCGATCTGGTCGAGCAGACCGAAGTTCATGGCACCGTCGGGTGACCGGGCCTCAAGCGCCGGGTGGTTGAAGTAGCCCAGCGGGCCCAGGCGGTAGTTCAGGGTCACCACCACCAGGCCCTGGCGTGCCAGCGCGGCGCCGTCGTAGATGTCGAGGCCACCGGCGCCCAGCACCAGGGCACCGCCATGCAGCCAGACCAGCACCGGGCGGGGACCCGGCGCTGCTGCCGCGTCGGCCGGCGCCCAGATGTTGAGGAAGAGACAGTCCTCGCTGAGGGGGCCGGGGTCGCCGCCGCCTTCCAGCGAGGGCCCCGGCGTCTGGGTGCAGGCGGCGCCGTTGGTGCCGGCCTCGCGCACGCCACGCCAGGGCGGCAGGGCCTGCGGCGGTTGCCAGCGCAGCGCACCCACCGGCGCCCGGGCATAGGGGATGCCGCGGAACACGGCCAGGCCGTCGACCACGCGGCCCTGCAGCCGGCCCGCGGCGGTCTGCACGGTGGCGCCGGCCTCGGCCCGGGCGCCCGGCAGCCACAGCACCAGCAGGCTCAGCAGCAGGGCCAGCTGCGCCAGGCTTTGCCGCAGCCCGCGAGTCGGCCATGCCGGTTCAGCGCCGCCGCACGCCGCGGGCGATCGCCTGGCCGGTGCGGCGGGATGGTGCATCAGGGCCGACCGAAGCCGCCGTCTGCCCAGGCCGTGGCGCTGGCGCGGTTCAACCGGAAGCCGGCCGACACCTTCACCCGTGCCAGCTCGGCGCCGGCCTCGTCGGCGGCGCTCAGCAGTGCATGCGGATCGTCGTCATCGGGCACGATGTCCAGCGCCACGGTGATGCGGCCGGCCACGTAGCTGATGGCGATCTCCTTGTGCAGCGTGGCCTGCAGGCTCTGCTCATGCCGGCGGATCACCTCGCTGGCGGTCTTCACCAGGGTGTTGAAGGCATTGGTGTCCAGCGGCTTCGGGTTCTTCTTGTCGCGGCCCATGGTCCAGGGGCCCACCAGGGCGGGCTCGGGCTCGCCGTCCTTGACCATGGCCACGGCCCAGCCCTCGTCGTCCTCGTTCTTGATCACCCGGGCCGTCCAGCCGTTGTCGCGCCAGAGGCGAGGTTCGTGGATGGGCTCTGCGGTGTCGGTGGGCGCGTCGTTCATGGGACAAGTCTAGCGAGGGCGCCAGCCCACAATGCCGGCATGACCGATCTCCGCCCCTTGCGCGACTTCGTGCGCGCCGCCACCGAGGCCGTGGCGCTGCCCCGGCCCGAGGCCGACCTGCTGGCCGATCTGCGGGGCCGCCTGGCCACGCTGGTGTCGCGCGACGACTGGCTGCCCGACGAGCTGGCCCAGCCGCACCCGCAGTTCTACCGCCAGTACCTGCTGCACTGCGATCCGCTGGAGCGCTTCTCGGTCGTCAGCTTCGTCTGGGGCCCGGGCCAGCAGACGCCGGTGCACGACCACACGGTGTGGGGCCTGATCGGCATGCTGCGCGGGCAGGAGGAATCCCAGCCCTACGCGCCCGATGCCGGCGGCGCCATGGTGCCGCAGGGCGCACCCACGCGGCTGGTGCCCGGCCAGGTGGAGGCGGTGTCGCCCACGCTGGGCGATGTGCACCTGGTGCGCAACGCGGTGCCCGGCCAGGTGTCGATCAGCATCCATGTCTACGGCGGCAACATCGGCGCGGTGCAGCGCTGGGTGTATGCGGCCGACGGCACGCGCAAGCCCTTCATCTCCGGCTACAGCAACACCATGCTGCCCAACCTGTGGGACCGTTCGAAGGAGGGCGCATGAGCACGCCCGATCTGCCCGTGATGACGCCCGCCCAGGTGCGGCAGCTGCTGCTGGACCGGCAGGAGCTCGCCCTGGTCGACGTGCGCGAGGAAGACCCGTTCGCCCAGGCCCATCCGCTGTGGGCGGTGCAGATCGGCGCCGGCCGCATCGCGCTGGACGCACCCTGGCGCCTGCCGCGGCGCGACGTGACCATCGCCGTCTACGACAACGGCGAAGGCCTGGCCGCGCCTGCCGCGCTGGAGCTGCAGGCCCTGGGCTACACCCGGGTGCATGTGCTGGACGGCGGCCTGGCCGGCTGGCGCGATGCCGGCGGCGAGCTGTTCCGCGATGTCAACGTGCCCAGCAAGAGCTTTGGTGAACTGGTCGAGCATGAGCGCCACACGCCCAGCCTGCCGGCCGAGGAGGTGAAGGCCCTGCTGGATGCGAAGGCCGATGTGGTGGTGCTGGATGCCCGCCGCTTCGATGAATACGCCACGATGAGCATCCCCGGTGGCACCAGCGTGCCCGGCGCCGAGCTGGCGCTGCGGGTGCGCGACCTGGCGCCCAATCCCAACACCCGGGTGATCGTCAACTGCGCCGGCCGCACCCGCAGCATCATCGGCACCCAGAGCCTGGTGAACGCCGGCATCCCCAACCCGGTGGCGGCGCTGCGCAACGGCACCATCGGCTGGCTGCTGGCCGGCCAGGTGCTGGACCATGGTGCGCAGCGGCGCTTCGGGGGCGTCAGCCCGGCCAACCTGGCGGCGGCGCGGGCATCGGCCCAGGCCCTGGCCGACCGCGCGGGCGCCGTGCGCCTGACCGCTGCCAGCCTGGCCGCCTGGGAAGCCGACACCCGCCGCACCCTGTACCGCTGGGATGTGCGCACACCCGAGGAATACGCCGCCGGCCACCTGCCCGGCTTCGGCAGCGCGCCCGGCGGCCAGCTGGTGCAGGAGACCGATGTGTGCGCCGCGGTGCGTGGGGCCCGCATTGCCCTGGCCGATGGCGGCCCGGCCAGCGACGGTGTGCGTGCCGCGATGACGGCCCACTGGCTGGCCCAGATGGGCTGGGAGGTGGGCTGGCTGACCGACCAACCCAGCGCCACCACGCCCGAGCAGCACACCGCCCACGGCCCCTGGCAGCCGCCGCACGCGCCATTGCCGGACGTGCCGCAGGTCGATGTGCCGACGCTCGCTGCCTGGCGCGACGCCGGCCGCACGCTGCTGCTGGATGTGGGCACCAGCGCCGCCCATGTGAAGGGCCATGTGCCCGGCGCGCACTGGCTGCTGCGCACCGACCTGCGCACCATCGCGCCCGAGCTGCCGGTGGTCGACCAGCTGGTCTTCACCTGCGGCGATGGCCGGCTGGCCCGGCTGGCCGCTGCTGACTTCACCCGCCTGACCGGCCGCCCGGCCCATGCGCTGGCCGGTGGCACCGCCGCCTGGGTGGCCGCCGGGGCGCCGCTGGAGCCGGGCGAGGCCAACCTGCTGAGCCTGCGCATCGACCGCTACCGCCGGCCCTACGAGGGCACCGATGCGCCGCGCGAGGCCATGCAGGGCTACCTCGATTGGGAGTTCGGTCTGGTCGCGCAGCTGGGCCGCGACGGGACCCACCACTTCCGCGTGCTGCCGGCTGCCTGACGGCAGTGGCAGTGGGTGGCGTGGCATACAGTCACGCCCGGCCGCGCTTGACGGCCCGGCAGGGCCGCACTGCCCTGCACGCCACCATCCCTCCCGAGGACGACATGCAATTCCTGCGTACCCTGGCCACCGCCGGCCTGCTGACCCTGGCCAACCTGGCCGCCACCCCGGCCCTGGCCGCTGACGGCCTGGTGGCCGTGAAGAGCCCGCACACCGCCGCCGAGACCATGAACCGCCTGGAAGCCCAGGTGAAGCAGCGCGGCCTGAACGTGTTCGCGCGCATCGACCATGCCGCCGGCGCCGCCAAGGTGGGCAAGACGCTGCGCCCGACCGAGCTGCTGATCTTCGGCAACCCGCAGGGTGGCACGCCGCTGATGGAATGCGCCCAGGGCGCCGGCATCGACCTGCCGCTGAAGGCCCTGGTGTGGGAAGACGCCCAGGCCCAGGTCTGGCTGGGCTACAACGATCCGGCCTGGCTGGCCCAGCGCCACGGCGCCGCGGCCTGCCCGGTGGTGCCCAACCTGCAGAAGGCCCTGGCCGGGATTGCCGAGGCGGTGACGGCCAAGTAACCCGCCGGGCGCTTCAGCCCAGCGACCAGCGCCCCAGCACCTGGGGCGCGCCGTCGGCGCCGGCCCGCAGCAGCAGGCCTTCGCTCACGCCGGTGTTCTGGCCGACCAGGTCGGCAAGCACAAACATGTGGGTCACCCACACCTCGAAGCGCCCGCGCTGGGCGCTGGCGCTGCGGATGGCCGCGCGCAGCGCTTCCAGGCTCTCGGCATTGGTGGCCTCGGTGGCGCCGCGCGGCGAGCCCAGTGCGGGCCAGGCCTCGTGGGTGCCGAAGGCCAGCTGCGCCGTGTCGACACAGCGGCACCAGGGGCTGGACCGCACCCGCGCCGGCTTCAGCCGCTGGGCCTGGAACCAGGCGCCGATGTCACGCGCCTGCTGGCGCCCCACATCGTTGAGGTTGCGCTGGGTGCTGCAGACGCCCAGCTTGAATTCTGGCGGATCGAAGGTGCCCGGTGCCAGCGCGTGGCGCAGGGCCAGCACCAGGCCGCCCTCGCGCAGCAGGTCCAGCGGTGCGGCCTGCGCGCCCGTCAGCAGGGCGGGCAGGACGAGCGGGGCGGCAAGGAGGTGGCGACGCTGCAACATCCAGTCAATGTACGGCGCGGCCCTGGCCGTGCCAGAACTGCGCCCGAATGGCCTTCTTGTCGAGCTTGCCAAGCCCGGTCACTGGCAGTGCATCGACGAAGTCGATGGCCTTGGGCGTGTAGACGGCGCCCTTCTTGTCGCGCACGAAGGCCATCAATTCGGCCATCAGCTTTTCTGCCGCCACGCTGGCGCCGGGCCGCAGCACCACCAGGGCGCGCACCGCCTCGCCCCACTTGGCATCGGGCACGCCCACCACCGCAGCGGCGGCCACGGCGGGGTGCTGGCTCAGCGCGTCTTCCACCTCGCGCGGGTAGACGTTGAAGCCGCCGCTGATGATCATGTCCTTGCTGCGGTCGACGATGTACAGGAACCCGTCGGCATCCTGCCGGGCCATGTCGCCGGTGTAGAGCCAGCCGTGGCGCAGGGCCTTGGCGGTTTCCTCGGGCTTGTTCCAGTAGCCCTGCATCACCAGCGGGCCGCGCACGCAGATCTCGCCCACCTCGCCACGCGGCACCTCGCGGCCATCGTCATCGAGCAGGCGCACCTGGGTGCCGACGCAGGGTGTGCCGCAGCTGGCCAGGCGTTCGGGGTGGTGCACCGGGTCATGCTCGTGCTGGTGCAGCACGGTGACGGTGTTGGGCGCCTCGCTCTGCGCATACAGCTGCATGAACACCGGACCGAACTCCCGGATGCCCTCGGTCAGCCGGGCCGGCGACATCGGCGACGCGCCGTAGATGATCAGCTGCAGGCTGGACAGGTCGGCGCCTGCGCGGGCCGGGCTGTCCAGCAGCACGTAGACCATGGTCGGCACCAGGAAGGTGGCGGTGATGCGGTGCTGCTCGACCAGGCGGATGAACTTCTCGGGTGTGAAGCCCTGGGTCATGGCGTAGGTGCCGCTCTTGAGCAGCACCGGCATGATCATCGCGCCCGAGGCATGGGTGATCGGCGTCAGCGCCAGGAAGCGGATCTCGCGCGGCCAGTCCCAGTCGGCCATCTCGGTGAGGATCATCGTGACATGCACCCGGTGGGTGTGCGCCACGCCCTTGGGCCGGCCGGTGGTGCCGCCGGTGTAGATCAGCACGCACACGTCCTCGGGTTCGGCCTGTGGCAGCAGCGGCCCCGGGGTGTGGGTGGCGGCGGCAGCCAGCAGGTCCTCGCCCAACCCGCCGCTGTCGCCGAAGGACATGGCCCGCTGCACGCCCGGCACCCGCTGGCGCAGCACCCGGGTGCGGTCGCCGAAGGTCTTCGGGCAGAAGAACAGCGTGGTCACGCCCGAGTCTTCCAGGATGTAGGCGTGGTCGTCCTCCGACGAGGTGGGGTTCATCCAGGTCAGCCGCAGGCCCATCAGGTAGGCCGCGGCGGTGATCAGGAAGGCCTCGGGCCGGTTGGCCGACAGCGTGGCCACCGCATCGCCGCGCCGCAGGCCGCGCGCGGCCAGGGCCTGCACCACCTGGCTGACCTTGGCGCCGAGCTCGCGGTAGGTCCACCGGGTGTCGTCGCTGATGAAGGCCACACGCTCGCCGCCACGGGCGATGGCGCTGGCGACCAGGTCGCCGACATTGGCGCCCTGGTACAGCGGCTGGTTGAAATCGGCCCGGGTGTTGGCGGCCGTCAATTGCGCACCTCGGTGGCAAACACCTTCTGCGCCACCTTCCACTGGCCGCCGATGCACAGCAGGTTGAGGTAATCGGTGAAGTAGCGCGGCGGGATCTGGCACTTGACCTTGACCAGCGCCGTGGTCGGGCCGCTCTGGTCGATCAGCAGGATGGCGTCGTCGCGGGCCAGGCCCCTGGCCTGGGGCGAGGGCCGCTCGCGCACCGCCTTCAGCCAGTCGGCCAGCGGCCACACCAGTACCGTGCCGGCGTTGTCGTAGGTGAGGGCGCTGCCGGGGTGGAACACGCTGGCCAGCTTGTCGGCGTTGCCCTCGTACAGGCCGTCGAAGTAGGTCTGGATGGTCTGCTCGATCGCGGCGCGGACGTCGGGTTGCATGCGTGTCTCCTTGAAAGCGGGCATGCTAGACCGCAGGCCCGGCGCTGCCGTCACCTGCCCGACACGGCGGCCGCACAATCCGCGCCAGCCCATCGGCACCACCCAGGAGCCCCGCGATGATCCACGGCATGAACCACTTCACCATCGTCGCCGACGACCGCGAGGCGACGCTGGCCTTCTACTGCGGCCTGCTCGGACTGGTGGACGGCCCACGGCCGCCGTTCGACTTTCCCGGCGCCTGGCTGTACGCGCCCGGCGGCACCCAGGCGGTGCTGCACATCGTCTTCGGCCGGCCGCTGCCGACGCCGCGCACCGGGGTGATCGACCACATGGCCTTCACCGCCACCGACCTGCCGGGCGTGAAGGCCCGGCTGGACGCGGCCGGCGTGCCGTACGACCTGCGGGAACTGCCCGGCGGCGGCCTGTGGCAGCTGTTCTGCCACTGCCCCAACGGGGCCCGGGTGGAGCTGGACTTCGCCGTTGCCGGCGTGGCCTGAGGCCAGTTCAGCAGCAGCTGCCGGCCGCCCTGACCGGGATGGACAGCGGCTTGCCGCGCGGCGCGGCCGGCGTGCAGCAGGCAGCCGGTTCGGCGGCGGCGGTCACCGGGGCCTCATGGAACACCGGGATGTTGCCCAGGGTATGGAAATGCTCCCAGGCGATGCCCTGCGGGTCGGTCACCCAGTGCTTCTCGCTGCGGGCATAGCAGCAGGTGGTCGTGCCTTCGTCCAGCAGCGCCATGTCGGCGGCGTCGGCGCGGGCCTTCAGCGCCGCCAGTTCGGTGGCGTCATCGGTCTGGATGCCTAGGTGGTCGATGCCGGCCTGTTGCCCGCGGGTGGAGATGGCGAAGTTGACCGGCGGGTCGTCCAGCATCCACTTGGCGTAGTCGTCTTCCTGCCGTGCCGGCTGGGCGGCAAACAGCTGGGAATAGAAGCCGATGCTCTTGGCGAGGTCATCGACATGCACGTGCACATGGAAGCGCTTCATCGGTGTCTCCGGTTGATATTTCGATCATTATGGAAATGAAGGACCGCGTCAAGCCCTGCCGGCCAACGGCCACGGGCGCTTCCCGTACAGTGGCCGGGCTGACAAGGAGACACCGATGACCGATGCAACCGCCTACGTTCCGCCCAAGGTCTGGGTGTGGAACAAGGCCAACGGCGGCCAGTTCGCCAACATCAACCGGCCGGTGGCCGGCCCCACGCATGACAAGGACCTGCCGGTGGGCAGGCACCCGCTGCAGCTGTATTCGCTGGCCACGCCCAACGGCGTGAAGGCCACGGTGATGCTGGAAGAACTGCTGGCCCTGGGCCACAGCGGCGCCGAGTACGACGCCTGGCTGATCCGCATCAACGAGGGCCACCAGTTCGGCAGCGGCTTCGTGGCGGCCAACCCCAACAGCAAGATCCCGGTGCTGGTCGACCGCAGCGGGCCGCAGCCGATCCGGGTGTTCGAATCCGGCGCCATCCTGCTGCACCTGGCCGAGAAGTTCGGCGCCTTCCTGCCCACCACCCAGCCGGCGCGGGCCGAGTGCCTGGCCTGGCTGTTCTGGCAGATGGGCAGCGCACCCTACCTGGGCGGCGGCTTCGGCCACTTCTACGCCTACGCGCCGACGAAGATGGAATACCCCATCGACCGCTTCGCGATGGAGACCAAGCGCCAGCTCGACGTGCTGGACCGCCGCCTGGCCGAAAGCGCCTACCTGGCCGGTGACGACTACACCATCGCCGACATCGCCGTCTGGCCCTGGTACGGCGCGCTGGCCCAGGGCCTGCTCTACAACGCCGGCGAATTCCTGCAGGTGCAGGACTACACCCATGTGCAGCGCTGGACGGCGGCCATCGCCGCCCGGCCGGCGGTGCAGCGCGGCCGCCGCGTCAACCGGGTGTGGGGCGATGCGGCCGAGCAGCTGGCCGAGCGCCACGACGCCAGCGACTTCGACGCGCCGCCAGCCGCCGGCTGAGCCTGCGTCAGCCCGTCGGCCGCACCATCCGGATCGCATCGAACGGGCAGCGCAGCGCGCACAGGCTGCAGCCGGTGCAGCGCTCGGCGCCCTGCAGCACGGCGTGCTTCTTCCAGTGCTGCACGTCGAGGCTCAGCAATTGCGGGGCGCAGGCGCCGACGCAGCGGCCGCAGCCGGTGCAGCGCCGGGTGTCCACCATGGGCAGCCGCGGGCGCCGCGCCGGTGTAGGCTGCGCGCCGGCGATCCCGCCCGTCTGACCCTGGTTGTCGTCCGTCTCCATGCCTCTGCCCACGCCCGATTGCGCCCGCGAAGCGGCCCATTGCCGCACCATCACCATCCAAGCCTACGCCCGCAGCGACGGCTTGTGGGATCTGGAGGGGCATCTGACCGATGTCTGGCCTGCGCCGGTGCCTTGTGCCGGCGGCATGCTGGAGGCCGGCAAGCCGATGCACGACATGTGGCTGCGGCTCACGGTCGACCGCACCGCCACCATCGTGGCAGTGCAGGCGGTGGGGGATGCCGGCCCCTACGGCCCCGTCTGCGGCGCGATTGCGCCCGACTACAGCCAGCTGGTGGGCGTGCAGGTGGCACGCGGCTACAAGGACGCGATCCGCCGCCTGTTCGGCCGCACCGCAGGCTGCACCCACATGAACGAGCTGGCCAGCGCCATGGGCAGCGCCGCGATGCAGGCGCTGTGGGACGCGATGCCGCGCGACCCCGAGCAGCGCCCCTTCGCCATCGACGGCTGCCATGCGCTGAAGGCCGATGGTCCCCAGGTGGCGACCTTCTTCCCGCGCTGGCACAAGCCGGCGGCGGACTGAGCACCGGCGGGGGCGGTCAGATCGCCAGCTCGTCGTGGAAGCTGGCGGCACCGCGCTTCCAGTAGGCCGACACCCGCATCGCCTCCTTGGGCTGGCCCTTGGCCAGCAGCAGGTCGCGCAGCCGCGCCATGGCGCCGGCCTCGCCGGCGCACCAGGCAAAGCCTTCGCCGGGCGGCAGGTCCAGTGCATCGATGGCCGACGCCAGGGCCGCCGTGTCGGGCACCCACTGCAGCGTGCGGTGCGCGGCGGTGGGCAGCAGGCGCTGGTCGGCCGCATCGGCTTGCACGATCACGATGGCCTGCGCATCGGCCGGCAGCTCGGCCAGGCGGCGCTGGATGGCGGGCAGGGCGCTGGCATCGCCGGCCAGCAGGTGCCAGTCGAAGTCGGTGGGCTCCACCATCGAGCCGCGTGGCCCGGCCACCACCACCGTCTGCCCGGGCCGGGCCTGGCGCGCCCAGTCCGACGCCACACCGCTGGTGTGCAGCGCGAACTCCAGCGTCAGCGTGGCGGCCTGGCGGTCGAAGGCGGCGGGTGTGAAGTCGCGCATCACCGGCTGGCCGTCGTCACCGGGCAGGATGAGCTTGAGGTGGTCGTCGAACCCGTCGGAGACAAAGCCGGCGAGCGATGGGTCGGCCAGGGTCACCCGCACGAAGCCCGGGGTGGGCCGGTCGACCCGGACGACGGTGGTGGTGCGGCGGTGGATCTCGTGGCGCACGCGGTGCACGCGGCGCTGGGCGGGGGCGGTGGTGGACATGGAGAGCCGGACAAATGGTTGATAATGTCATCCATCATGTCCAAAACAGTTGACCATGTCAACCAATCGGCTTCCGATCCCGACACCGCCGACGGCGACGAGGTGTTCGAAGCCATCCATGCGGTGATGCACCTGTACCGCTCGCCGCGCCACCGCAGCGCCATGCCCGACGCTGCCGAGCTGACCCACATGGAGCACAAGGTGCTGGGCTTCTTCTGCCGCCACCCCGGCGCCACGCAGAGCGACCTGGCCAGCCATGCCGGCCGCGACAAGAGCCAGCTGGCGCGGCTGATCGCCGGCCTGCGCGCCCGCGGCCTGCTCGACGCCCAGCCCGACCCCGCCGACCGCCGCAACCTGCGCCTGCATCCCACCGCCACGGCGCAGGCCGTGCAGCAGGCGGCGCAGCGCCAGGCCCGCGCGGTGGCCGCCACTGCGGTGGCCGGCCTCAGCGATGCCGAGCGGCTGCAGCTGCTGGCCCTGCTGCAGCGGGTGCGGGCCAACCTGGAGCCCGCTCCGTGACCGCACCGCTGAGCCCCTGGCGCCTGTCGGTCGCGCCGATGATGGACTGGACCGACCGGCACTGCCGCTTCTTCCACCGCCTGGTCACCCGCCACACCCTGCTCTACACCGAGATGGTGACCACCGGCGCCTTGCTGCACGGCGACCTGCCGCGCCACCTGGACTTCAACCCGGAAGAACACCCCCTGGCCCTGCAGGTGGGCGGTAGCGAGCCGGCCGACCTGGCCCAGGCCGCCCGCCTGGCCCGGCAGTGGGGCTACGACGAGATCAACATCAACTGCGGCTGCCCCAGCGAGCGGGTGCAGCGCGGCGCCTTCGGCGCCTGCCTGATGGCCGAGCCGCAGCTGGTGCGCGATGGCGTGCAGGCCATGCGCGATGTGCTGGGCAACGACCTGCCGGTGACGGTGAAGCACCGCATCGGCATCGACCGGATCGAGCGGTACGACTTCGCGCGCGACTTCATCGGCACCGTGGCCGAGGCCGGCTGCACCGTGTTCATCGTGCATGCCCGCAATGCCTGGCTGCAGGGCCTGAGTCCGAAGGAGAACCGCGAGATCCCGCCGCTGCGCCATGCGCTGGTGCACCAGCTGAAGCGCGACTTCCCGCACCTGACCATCGCCATCAACGGCGGCATCACCAGCAGTGACCAGGTGGCCGAACACCTGGCCGCGGTGGACGGCGTGATGGTGGGCCGCGCCGCGTACCACGAGCCGGTGGTGATGGCCGACTGGGACGCGCGCTTCTGGGGCGATGGCACGCTGCCGGTGGTGGACGATGCCTGGCGCCTGGCCATCGAGGACCGCATGCTGGCCTACATCGAAGCCGAGCAGGCCGCCCGCGGCACGCCGTTCGCGCACATCACCCGCCACATGCTGGGCCTGTGGAACGGCCAGCCCGGCGCGCGCCGCTGGCGCCAGGTGTGGAGCGACCACCGCCTGAAGGCACTGCCGGTGCGCCAGGTGGCGCAGCAGGCCCATGCCGCGCGCTGCGGCACCGCCACGCTGGCCGGCGCCTGAACCGACGACGGCAGAATCCGCGGCAATTCCTGGAGCACCTGCCATGACAATCTCTTCAGCCAACGGCCTGCTGGCCATCATCGGCGGCAGCGGCCTGTACGAGCTGCCCGGCCTGGCCGACACCGCCTGGGTCACGGTCGACACCCCCTGGGGCGCGCCGTCCGACCAGATCCTCACCGGCACGCTGGCCACGCCGGCCGGCCCGGCGCGGCTGGCCTTCCTGCCGCGCCACGGCCGCGGCCACCGTCTGACGCCGAGCGACCTGAACTACCGCGCCAACATCGCGGCCCTGAAGCAGTTGGGCGCCACCGATGTGCTGTCGCTCAGCGCGGTGGGCGGCCTGCGGGCCGATCTGCCGCCGGGCAGCTTCGTCATCGTCGACCAGTTCATCGACCGCACTTTCGCCCGCGAGAAAAGCTTCTTCGGCGCCGGCTGCGTGGCCCATGTGTCGATGGCCCATCCGGTGTGCCCGCGCCTGGGTGACCACCTGCAGGCCGCGCTGGCCGGCCTGGGCGTGCCGCATGTGCGTGGTGGCACCTACCTGGCGATGGAGGGGCCGCAGTTCAGCACCCTGGCCGAGAGCCGCCTCTACCGCAGCTGGAACTGCGACGTGATCGGCATGACCAACATGCCCGAGGCCAAGCTGGCCCGCGAGGCCGAGCTGTGCTACGCCACCGTGGCCATGGTCACCGACTTCGACTGCTGGCACCCGCACCATGACGACGTGACGGTCGAGGCCATCGTCGGCGTGCTGCTGCGCAATGCCGAGACCGGCCGCAGCCTGGTGGCCCAAGCCGCCGGCGCCGTCACCCACGACAGCCACGGCCCCGCCTGCACCTGCCGGCATGCGCTGGAGCATGCGCTGATCACCGCCCCGGCGGCGCGGGACGCCGCGCTGGTGGAACGCCTGCGCAGCGTGGCCGGACGGGTGCTGTGACCGGCACAGCAGCGCAGCGCCGCAGCCTCTGGACCACGCCCGAAGGCGATGCGCTGCTGGTGATCGACCAGCGCCAGCTGCCGCACCGGCTGGTGGTGGAACGGCTGGACAGCGTGGCCGCGGTGCGCACCGCCATCGTCGACATGTGGGTGCGTGGCGCGCCGCTGATCGGCGCCGCCGCCGCTTACGGCATCGCGCTCCAGTGCCGGGTGGCCGCCGACGACGCCAGCCTGGCCGCCACCCAGGCCTGGCTGGACAGCGCCCGCCCCACCGCTGTGAACCTGGCCTGGGCCACCCAGCGCATGGTGGTTGCGTTGCAGCCGCTGCCGGTGGACGCCCGAGCCGCCGCCGCCTGGCAGCTGGCCGGCGCGCTGGCCGATGAGGACGTGGCCACCAATGCCGCCATCGGCCGCCATGGCCTGGGCCTGCTGCAGGCGCTGGCCGCGCGGCACCCCGGCCGGCCGCTGAACCTGCTGACCCACTGCAATGCCGGCGCGCTGGCCACGGTGGACTGGGGCACGGCGCTGGCTCCGGTGTACGCCGCGCAGGCCGCCGGCCTGGCGGTGCATGTGTGGGTGGACGAGACCCGGCCACGCAACCAGGGCGCCAGCCTCACCGCCTGGGAGCTGGGCCAGCAGGGCGTGCCGCACACCGTGATCGCCGACAACACCGGCGGCCACCTGATGCAGCATGGCCAGGTCGACATCGTCATCGTCGGTGCCGACCGGGTGACGGCCCGCGGCGATGTCTGCAACAAGATCGGCACCTACCTGAAGGCGCTGGCCGCCCACGACAACGGCGTGCCGTTCTATGTGGCGATGCCGCTGTCGACGCTGGACCGCAGGGTGCACGACGGCGTGGCCGAGATCCCGATCGAGCACCGCAGCCCGCGTGAAGTGACGCACATCACCGGCCAGGATGCGGCGGGTGCCCTGGTGGAAGTGCAACTGGTGCCCGATGGCAGCCCGGCGCTGAACCCGGCCTTCGACGTGACGCCGGCGCGGCTGGTGACCGGGCTGATCACCGAGCGCGGCGTGCTGGCCGCCACCGCCGAGGCGCTGGCCGCCACCGCCTAGGCGCCGGCGTCTTCCGTGATCGGGACCGGCAGGTCCTGCAGGCTGTGCTGCACGTCGTCCATCAGCTGGTGCAGCTGCGCCACCTGGGCCGTGCCCAGGCGGGCATTCAGCGCCAGCTGGGCGCGCTTCCAGTGCTGGCGGGCCTCGGCCTGCTTCGCCGTGCCCGTGGGCGTGATGGTGATCAGCCGGCTGCGGGCGTCGGCCCCCGGGCCCTGCAGCACCCAACCCTTGTCGACCAGCGGGCGCAGGTTGCGGGTGAGGGTGGAGGCGTCCATGCCCATGCGCTCGGCCAGCGCCGACGGGGCGATCGGCCCCAGCGACAGCACATGCGACAGCAGCGAGAACTGCGTGGTCTTCAGCCCGGCCTGCGCCATCTCGGCGTCGTACAGCCGCGAGACGCTGCGCAGCAGCTGCCGCAGCTTGAAGTTGGTGCAGCCCTGGGGCTGTGCAGTGTCGCGTTCCATGTCACACTTGTAGGTGCAATGATTGCATGTGCAGTCGATTGATCCGCAGGATACCACCGTGACCGCTGCCGCCCTGAACCCGAACCCTGCCGCGCCCGCCGCGCGCCCGCCCGATCCGCTGCTGAGCGCGCCACTGCTGCCCACGCTGCTGCGGTTTGCGCTGCCCAACATGCTGGCGATGGTGGCCACGGCACTGGCGGCCATCGCCGAGACGGCCTATGTGGGCAGCTTCGGCGTGGCCTCGCTGGCCGGCATGGCGCTGGTGTTTCCGCTGGTGATGCTGCAGAACATGCTGTCGGCCGGCGCCATGGGCGGCGGCGTGTCGTCGGCCGTGAGCCGGGCCTTCGGCGCCGGTGACCCGGCACGCGCCAGCGCGCTGGCGGTGCATGCGATGTGGATCGGCGTGGCCGCCGGCAGCGTCTACATGGTGCTGATGCTGGTCTTCGGCCCGGCGCTGTTTGCCGCGCTGGGCGGGCAGGGCGAGGCGCTGTCCCAGGCGGTGGCCTATGCCAATGTGGCCTTCCTCGGCTCGGTGTTCATCTGGCTGGTCAACACCTTCTCGTCGGTGATCCGCGGCTCGGGCAACATGAAGGTGCCGTCGGCCACGCTGCTGATCGTGGCGGTGGCGCAGGTGCTGATCGGCGGCGCCCTGGGCCTGGGCTGGGGCCCGCTGCCGCGGCTGGGCATGGCGGGCGTGGCCGCGGGCCAGGTGGTGGCCAACTTCCTGGGCGCGGCCTTCCTGCTGTCCTACCTGGCCAGCGGCCGGGCCAAGGTGCAGCTGCGGGTGCGCAGCACGCCGCTGCAGTGGCCGCTGGCGCGCGACATCCTGCGGGTGGGCGCGGTGGCCTGCCTCTCACCGCTGCAGACGGTGCTGACCATCCTGATCCTCACCCGCCTGGTGGCCCACTTCGGCACCAATGCGCTGGCCGGCTACGGCATCGGCACGCGGCTGGAATTCCTGCTGGTGCCGATCGCGTTTGCCATCGGCGTGGCCTCGGTGCCGCTGGTGGGCATGGCGATCGGCGCCGGCAAGGTGGCGCGCGCCCGCCGTGCCGCCTGGACAGCCGCGCTGCTGGCCACCGGCCTGCTGGGCGTGCTGGGCCTGGTGCTGGCGGTGGCGCCGCAGCTGTGGACCCAGCACTTCACCACCGACCCCGAGGTGCTGGCCGCCGCCGCGCTGTACTTCCACTGGGCCGGGCCCTGCTACGGCCTGTTCGGCCTGGGGCTCAGCCTTTATTTTTCGTCGCTGGGCGCCGGCAAGGCGTTCGGCCCGGTGATGGCCGGCACCGTGCGCCTGGTGCTGGTGGCCGTGGGCGGCGCCGCGCTGGCCTGGGCGCAGACGCCGCCGTGGACCATCTATGCACTGGTGGCCTTCGCGATGGCGGCCTATGGCTTGTCCACCGTGCTGGCGGTGCGCATGACCTCCTGGGGCGTCGAGCGCTGATCGGCCCTGGCTGGCCAGGTGGCCAGCAGCAGCCCGGCCAGCGCCATCACCAGCGCCACCAGGTGGCCTGTGCCGAAGGGCTCGCCGAGAAAGACCACGCCCACCGCGGCGGCGGTGATCGGCAGCATCACGGTGAACACGCCGGCCTGCGGCGCCGGCACCTGGGCCAGGCCGCGCATCCACAGCCACACCGTGGCCATGCTGGCGGCCAGCGCATAGAACACCAGCAGCACCCAGGTGTCCGCGCGCAGGCTGCCGAAGTCGAACTGCAGCGCCTGCCACAGGCCCAGCGGCGTGACCAGGGCCAGGCCCCACAGGTTGATCAGCGCGCTGATGCGCCGGGGTGACACCCGGCCTGTCAGGCGCTTGCCGATGACCACGTAGGACGCCTCGCAGAACACCGCGGCCAGCAGCAGCGCATGGCCCAGCAGCGCGCCGCCGGGCAGCGCCGGCGCGGCCGATGGCGCAGCCTGCGGGCTGCCCGCCGGCGCACGCGCCAGTGCCAGCACCGCGATGCCCACCGCCGCGCAGGCGATGGCCAGCTGGGTGCGGCGGTTGATGCGCTCGCCCAGCCACCAGCGGCTGAGCAGGGCCACCGCCGCCGGGATGGCGGCCATCACCACGCCGGCCGACACCGCCGAGGTGAGCAGCACGCCGTAGAGCATGCACACCGAGAACAGGAAGTTGCCGAGAAAGCTCTCCCAGAACAGCAGCCGGCGATCCTGCGCTGACAGGGGCAGCTCACCCGGCCGGCGGCGCACCCAGTGCGCCATGGCCACCGCCGCGATGCCGAAGCGCAGCCAGGCCAGCAGGAACACCGGCAGCACCGCCACCAGCAGACGCGACGCGCCCACATAGCTGCCCACCAGCGCCATGCTGGCGGCCAGGCAGGCATAGGCCAGCAGCGGCGGTCGGGCGGTCGTCATCCGGCCGCATGCCGGCCGCGGCCGTCAGAACATCGTGGCATAACGGTCCAGCTCCCAGTCGCTGACATGGCGGGCGTGCTGCACATGCTCGTCGCGCTTGAGGGCGATGAACTGCGCCGTCAGCGTCTCGCCCAGGGCGCCGCACAGCACCGGGTCGGCCGCCAGTGCGTCCAGCGCCTCGCCCAGGTGCTGGGGCAGCAGGGCGATGCCGCGCTCGCGCACCTGGTCCAGGCGCAGCGCGAACAGGTCGTCGTCCACCGCGGCGGGCAGCTCCAGCTGGCGGGCGATGCCGTCCAGGCCGGCGGCAATCAGTCCGGCGCTGGCGAGGTAGGGGTTGGCGCTGGCATCGGGCAGCCGCCATTCGATGCGGCCGTGCAGGGTGCGCACCAGGGCGGTGCGGTTGTTCGGCCCCTGGGCGATGTAGGCCGGCGCCCAGGTGGTGCCCGACAGCGAGGTGCCCACGGTCAGCCGCTTGTAGCTGTTGACCGTGGGCGCCGCCAGCGCGCACAGGCCAGCGGAATGCGCCAGCACACCGGCGGCGAACTGCCGGCCCAGCGGCGACAGCAGGCCGCGGCTGTCGACGGCACCATCCGGGTGGTGCGGCACGCACAGATTGCGTGCATTGCCATGGCGGTCGTGCACCGGCCCGTTCCACAGCGACACATGGAAGTGCATGCCGCTGCCCGGCTGGTTGGCGAAGGGCTTGGGCATCATCGAGAACACCATGCCCTGCGCCTCGGCCAGCGCATGCGCGGCCATCTTGAAGAGCATCAGGTGGTCGGCGCTGGCCAGCACCTCGTCGTGGCCGAAGTTGACCTCGTACTGGCCCCGGGCGTCCTCATGGTCGATCTGCAGCACATCCAGCCCGCAGCCTTCCAGCGCCTGCTGCAGACCCTGCAGGAAGCCGCGTTGGCGCGGCAGGCTCTTCAGGTCGTAGCTGGGTTTGTCGAGGCGGTCGGCGTCGTCCGCGGGCAGCCAGCGGCCGTTGCTCTGGCGCAGCAGGAAGAACTCGGGCTCGACGCCGGTGCGCAGGTGCCAGCCCTGGGCCGCCAGCCGCGCCACCTGGCGGCGCAGCACCTGGCGCGGGCAGGCGTCGAACGGTTCACCGGCGACGAAGCCGTCACACACCACGCGGGCATAACCGGGCAGCCAGGGCAGGGCGGTGGCGGTGCTGGCGGCGCCCCGGCCCCAATACTCGCTGCGCGGCCCGCAGCGCGGCAGGCCGCTGCCGGCGATCGACGGACCGGAGAAGCCGACGCCGTCGGTCAGCAGGTCGTCCAGGTGGGCCAGCGGCACAAACTTGCCGCGGGCCACGCCATGCAGGTCGGTGAACTGCGCGATCAGGGTGTGCACGCCCTGGGCGGCGAGGCGTTCACGCAGGTCTTTCATCGGGCGCTCCAGTGCGGTGCCGGGTGGGCCACCCGGCACGTGTCCGGGCGCTGCGGTTCAGAAGGCGACGACCACCGAGGTGCCGAACACCGCATTGGTCTTGCGGTAGCTGCCGGTCTTCACGTCCAGGAACACCGGCAGGTCGGCGCGGTCGAAGCGGGCCTCGGCCTTGAAGGTGGTGCTGAGGTTGTAGCGGTAACTGGCGCCCAGCGACAGGGCCATGCGGTTGGCGCCACGCTCCGGGTCGCCGGCCTGGTCGGGGCCGATGCCGTTGCGGTCGTCGGCGAAGGTGTAGCCCAGCAGGCCGCCGCCGTTCTTGCGGTTGTTCAGGTAGTCCAGCCGCACGATGCCTTCGAGCCGCGGGTCGAACTTGTAGGCCACCAGGCCCGACGCACCCCACCAGCGGGCATCGCGCATCTCGCCGGTCACCGGGTCGGCGGTGATGGCGGCGTGCTTCTGCTGGCCGTAGCTCAGCTGGCCCTGCACCGTCCAGTCGCCGCGGACAAAGTAGCCATCGACCTCGAACAGGTCGAGGCGGGTGTCGGCGGTCTTGTACGGGTCCAGCGTGAACGGGTTGACGTCGTCGGAGCGGAAGTTGGCGCCCTTGCCGTGCAGGCCGGCGAAGCCGAAGCCCTGGAATTCGCCGCGCGAGTAGTCGACGCGGTAGACGAAGGCCGGGGCGCGCTCGCCAGCATTGCGGTTGCTGGTGTTCACGTTGGCCACCATCCAGCGGCTCCACCACTTGCCGCGCACGTACTCCATGCCGACGCCGGTGTACAGCGTGGGCAGGGTGAAGTCGTAGAGCAGGTTGTGGGTGATCAGCTTGTTCAGCGTGCTCTGCTGGTATTCATAGCCCGACCAGTCGGGAATCTGGCCGGCGATGATGCGGGTCTGCAGGTCACCCAGCGGCACCGAGACCGACGCCTCCTGCACGATGGAGCCGTCGCCGATGACGCTGCCGGTGCCACGGTTGGGCACCAGGGTCAGACGCCACTTGATGCCGCCTTCCATCTCCTTCTGGAAATCGAGGGTGACGCCGCCGAAGTAGCTGTTGTCGTAGTTGTAGCCGCCCAGCGACACCGGGTTCAGGAACTGGAAGCCGGCGCGGTTCTGGCGCTGGTTGTACAGCCACACCGGGTCCATGAAGCCGCTGATCTTCAGCATCTTCAGGCCCTGCGATTCGATCGCGTCCTCGGTGGCCTCGGCCTTCAGCGTGGCGCGGTTGAGTTCCCTGGCCTGGTCGGGCGTCATGCCCCACTGGCCGGCGGCCGGCGGCAGCTTGGCCTCCTGGGCCTTGAGCTTGCCTTCCAGCTCGGCGACCTTGTCCTTCAGCGCCTGCAGCTCCTTCAGGATGTCGGCATTGCTCTGGGCCTGGACCGGGAAGGCCGCAGCCAGGGCCAGGGCCAGGGCGGTCGTGGGAAACAGCTTCATCGAGGGGCTCCTCAGGCGGTTGTTGTCGAGGTCAGGCATGGCCGGCAGCGGCCAGTTCCCGGGCGCGCCGTCGTTCGGCGCGGGCAATCATGTAGCTGGCCAGCACCACGCCGATGGCCACCACCAGCACGATCAATGTGGCCACGGCATTGACGCTGGGATCCAGCCCCAGCCGGGCGCGCGAGAAGATCACCAGCGGCATGGTGGTGGCCCCCGGGCCGGACAGGAAGGCCGACAGCACCACGTCGTCGAGCGAGATGGTGAAGGTCAGCAGCCAGGCCGAGGCCAGGCTCTGGGCGATCATCGGCAGCGTGACCAGGGTGAACACCTGCCAGGGCCTGGCGCCCAGGTCCATGGCCGCCTCGGACAGCTGCGGGTTCAGGTCCTGCAGCCGGGCCTGGATCACCACGGTGGCATAGGCCATGCCCAGCAGCAGGTGGCCCAGCCAGATGGTGAGCAGGCCGCGCTCGGGGAAACCGATCGCGCGCTGGATGGACACCAGCATCAGCAGCAGCGACAGGCCGACCACCACCTCGGGCATCACCAGCGGCGCGCTGACCATGCCCGAGAACGCGGTGCGGCCAGTGAAGCGCCGGTACTTGACCAGGGTGAAGGCCGCCAGCGTGCCCAGCACCACCGAGCCGCAGGCGGTGAAGAACGCAATGCGCAGGCTCAGCCACAGGCCGGCCAGCATCTCGCGGTCGTTCGGCAGGTTGGCGTACCACTTCAGCGTGAAGCCGCGCCACACGTTCGGCAGCGGCGAGTCGTTGAACGAGAAGACGATCAGCGCCAGGATCGGCAGGTACAGGAAGGCATAGCCCAGGCTGAGCCAGCCGCGGGCGAACAGCTTGTTGAAGGCCGCCGTGTTCATCGTCCGGCCTCCTGCGCCTCGGCCTGGTACTTGTTGAACAGGGCCAGCGGCACGATGATCAGCAGCACCATCACCACCGCCACCGCGCTGGCCATCGGCCAGTCGTTGTTGCTGAAGAACTCGTCCCAGACCACGCGGCCGATCATCAGCGTCTCGGGCCCGCCCAGCAGCTCGGGGATGACGAACTCGCCGACGCAGGGGATGAACACCAGCATGCTGCCGGCGATGATGCCGGCCTTGGACAGCGGCACCGTCACCTTCCAGAACGCCACCCAGGGCGTGGCGCCCAGGTCGGCGGCGGCTTCGAGCAGGCGCAGATCCAGCTTGGCCAGGTTGCCGAACAGCGGCAGGATCATGAAAGGCAGGTAGGTGTAGGTCATGCCCAGCACCAGCGAGAACGGCGTGTTCATCAGCTTGCCCGGCGCGCTGATCACCCCGGCGGCCAGCAGCAGCTGGTCCAGCCCCAGGCCGACGATGGCGTCATGCGCCCAGCCATGCTCGCTGAGCAGGCCCTTCCAGGCATAGACGCGCAGCAGGAAGCTGGTCCAGAACGGCAGCATCACCAGCAGCAGCAGCAGGGGCTGGCGCTCGGGCTTGGCGCGCGCCATGAAGTAGGCGAACGGGTAGCCGATCAACAGGCACAGCACCGTGGTGGCCGCGGCGTACTGCAGGCTGGCGATGTACGTCTTGACGTACAGCGCATCCTGGGTGATGAAGAGATAGTTGCCCAGCTTGAGCTGCAGCTGCAGCAGGCCGTCCTGGTAGGTGATCAGGTCCTTGAAGACCACGTTCTCCATTTCGGAGACGCTGATCTTGGCCAGGATCAGGAACGGCAGCAGGAAGAACAGCAGCAGCCAGCCATAGGGGATGCCGATCACGGCCGAACGGCCGCTGAACAGCCGGCGGAACCAGGGCATGGAGGTGCTGGCCATGGCGCGGTTTACTGTGTCAGCACCACATGGGCCGAGCGCGACCAGTGCGCCCACACCGCGTCGCCCCAGGTCAGCTCGTCGTCCTTGTGGCGGGCGGTGTTGGCCTGGCTGATCTTGAGCCGTGCGCCGCTGGCCAGCTCGACGTGGTAGACGGTGAAGCTGCCGAAATACGACAGCTCCTTGATGGTGCCGTGGGCGGTGTTGAAGTCGTCGGCCGGCTTGTGGCGCGAGACGTGGATCTTCTCGGGCCGCAGCGCCACGGTGACCGCCATGCCCTGGGTGCCGGTGATGCCGTGGCCGACATAGTGCTTGCAGTCGGGGCTGCCGATCACCACATGGTCGACCTCGTCGACCTCCACCGTGCCGGGCATCAGGTTCACGTTGCCGATGAAGTCGGCCACGAACTTGGTGGCTGGCGTCTCGTAGATGTCGGCCGGCGCGCCCACTTGCAGGAAGCGGCCCTCGCTCATGATGGCGATGCGGCTGGCCATGGTCATGGCCTCTTCCTGGTCGTGCGTCACCATCACGCAGGTGACGCCCACCTGCTCGATGATGTTGACCAGCTCGATCTGGGTTTCCTCGCGCAGCTTCTTGTCGAGCGCGCCCAGCGGCTCGTCCAGCAGCAGCATCTGCGGCTGCTTGGCCAGGCTGCGGGCCAGCGCCACCCGCTGCTGCTGGCCGCCCGACAGCTGGTGCGGCTTGCGCTGGGCGAACTTGCCCAGCTGCACCAGCTTGAGCATGGCCTCCACCCGCTGGGCGATCTGGTCTTTCGGCAGACCCTCACGCTGCAGGCCGAAGGCGATGTTCTGCCACACGGTGAGGTGCGGGAAGAGCGCGTAGCTCTGGAACATCATGTTGATCGGCCGCTCGTAGGGCGGCAGGCCGGCCATGTCCTGGCCGTTGAGCACGATGCGGCCGCTGGTCGGCGACTCGAAGCCGGCCAGCATGCGCAGCAGCGTGGTCTTGCCGCAGCCCGACGAGCCCAGCAGCGCGAAGATCTCGCCCTTGGCGATGTCCAGGCTGACGTGGTTGACGGCCTTGTAGCCGCCGAAATCCTTGACCACGTCCTGGATGGACAGGTAGGCGGCATCGCCGCGCGCTGGACTGCCTGCCATGGTGGTTTACAACCCCGTCTTGAAGGCGGTGTAGGTGCGCGTCATCAGGCGGCGCAGGTCGTTGTTCAGCGCATCCGGCGCCTTCATCTTGGCCAGGTTCTCGGGGCTCAGGAAGACCGACGGGTTGCTGGCCACCTCGGGCTTGACGAACTTCTTCGACTCCAGGTTCGGGTTGGCGTAGAACACCTTGTTCGTCAACGCGGCATGCACCTCGGGGCGCAGCAGGTAGTTGATGAACTTGTGGGCATTGCCCGGCCGGGCGGCGTCCACCGGAATCACCATCACGTCGAAGAACAGCAGGCCACCGGTGCTGGGGATCTGGGCCTCGATCTTCTGGCCGGTCTTGCCGTCGATGGCGCGCTGGCGGGCGATGTTGATGTCGCCCGACCAGCCCAGCGCCACGCAGATGCTGCCGTTGGCCATGTCATTGATGTAGCCCGAGCTGCTGAACAGCGTGACATGCGGCCGGATGCTCTTGAGCAGCGCCGCCGCGGCGGTGTAGTCGGCCGGCACCTTGCTGAACGAGGGCTTGCCCAGGTAGTGCAGCGCGGCGGGGATGACCTCGGTGGCCGAATCCAGGAACGAGACGCCGCAGCCCTTGAGCTTGCTGATGTACTCGGGGTTGAAGACCAGGTCCCACACATTGGCCGGCATCGGCGTGCTGCCCAGCGCCGCCTTCACCTTGTCGACATTGATGCCCACCGTGGTGAACCCCCACAGCCAGTTCACCATGTGCTCGTTGCCCGGGTCCATGCGGGCCAGCTGCGCCTGCACCGCGGGATCCAGGTACTTCAGGTTCGGGATCTTGCTCTTGTCGATCTTGGCCAGCAGACCGCCGTCGATCTGCAGCTTGGCCCAGTTCGACGAGGGCACCACGATGTCGTAGCCGGTCTTGCCGGCCACCAGCTTGGCGTGGACGATCTCGTTGTTGTCGAAGTTGTCGTACCGGACCTTGATGCCGGTTTCCTTCTCGAAGTTCTTCAGCGTGTCTTCGGCGATGTAGTCGGACCAGTTGTAGATGTTGAGGACTTTCTCCTCCTCCTGGGCCTGCGCCGCCCCCAGCGGCAGCAGAGCCGCCAGCGCCAGCGCACCGAGCGTGGCCATCGAGAGCCGGGACTTCCGAGTCATGAAGCAACCTCCGAGGGATGTGGGAAATGCAAGGGTGGCAGAAATGGGGGGAGTCTAGGCAGGCTGCCGGCTGCGGCTCATCAGGGGATGCCCAGGTTGGTGCATGCGCGCGTCACAGCCAGCCGTGGCGCCGTACGTCGGCCAGCGTCAGATCCAGGCAGCGGCGGATCAGGGCCGCCATCTCGTCGATCTGGGCGCGGGTGATGACCAGCGGCGGCGCGATGATCATGCGGTTGCCCACGGCCCGCATGATCAGCCCGTTGGCAAAGCAGTGGCCGCGGCAGACCATGCCGATGCCCACGGCGGCGTCGAACGGCTTGAGCGTGGCTTTGTCCTGGACCAACAGCAATGCTCCCATCAGGCCGCAGGTTTCGGCAGCACCCACCAGCGGATGCTCGCCCAGCAGCGCAAAGGCTTCAGCAAGATACGGGCCCACGTCGTCATGCACATGGCCCACCAGGTTCTGGTCCTGGATGATCTTGATGTTGGCCAGCGCCACTGCACAGGCCACCGGGTGGCCCGAGTAGGTGTAGCCGTGCTCGAACTCGCCGCCCTGCTCGATCAGCACCTTGGCCACGCGGTCGCCGACCATCACGCCGCCCAGCGGGATGTAGCCGCTGGTCACGCCCTTGGCGAAGGTCATCAGGTCGGGCCGGAAACCCATGGTCTCGCAGCCGAACCAGTGCCCGGTGCGGCCGAAGCCGCAGATCACCTCGTCCGACACCAGCAGGATGCCGTGCCGGTCGCAGATGCGCTGGATCTCGGGCCAGTAGGTGGCCGGCGGGATGATCACGCCGCCCGCACCCTGCACCGGCTCGCCGATGAAGGCGGCGACCTTGTCGGCACCGATGGCCAGGATCTTGGCCTCCAGCCAGCCGGCGGCGCGGATGCCGAAGGCGTCCATGGTCTCGCCGGGCAGCTTGTGCTCCACCCAATAGGGTTGGTCGATGTGGGTGATGTTGGGGATCGGCAGGCCGCCCTGGGCATGCATGCCGCTCATGCCGCCCAGCGAGGCGCCGGCCATGGTGCTGCCGTGGTAGGCGTTGTGGCGGCTGATGATCACCTGCCTGGCCGGCTGGCCCAGCACGTCCCAGTAGCGCCGCACCATGCGCACCACGGTGTCGTTGCCTTCGGAGCCCGAGCCGGAGAAGAACACATGCTGGAACTGCGGCGGCGTCACCTCGGCCAGCTTCTCGGCCAGGGCGATGGCCGGCGGCGTGGCCGTCTGGAAGAAGGCGTTGTAGAACGGCAGCTGCTGCATCTGCGTGGCCGCCGCGTCCACCAGCGCCCGCTGGCCGTAGCCGACGTTCACGCACCACAGGCCGCTCATCGCGTCCAGGATGCGGTGGCCGTCGGAATCGCGCAGGTAGATGTTGTCGGCCTCGGTGATGATGCGCGCGCCCTTGCGGGCCAGGCCCTGGAAGTCGGTGAAGGGGTGCAGGAAGTGGGCCGAGTCGGCCGCCTGCCAATCTTGGGTGGTGCGCTGTGTGGTGCCGGTCATGGTGGTTCCTTCAAACGTGCAGGAGCAGGTGCTCGCGTTCCCAGGGCGAGATCACTTTCATGAACTCGGCGTACTCGATCTCCTTGACCTCGCTGTAGACGGTGACGAAGCTGGCGCCCAGCACCTGTTGCAGGTCCTTCTCGTGGCGCAGCAGTTCCAGCGCCTCGCCCAGGCTGCGCGGCAGCTGGAAGTCACCCAGGTAGGCATCGCCCTTGCACTCGGGCGTGGGCTCGATCTGCTGCTCGATGCCGATGTAGCCGCAGGCCAGGGTGGCGGCCAGGGCCACGTAGGGGTTGGCGTCGGCGCCGATCACCCGGTTCTCGATGCGCCGGGCCTGCGGGCTGGCCAGCGGGCTGCGGATGCCCACGGTGCGGTTGTCGGTGCCCCACTGGATGTTGATCGGTGCGGCATTGCTGCGCACCAGCCGGCGGTAGCTGTTGACATAGGGCGCGAACAGCGCCATGGCCGCCGGGATGTACTTCTGCAGCCCGCCGATGAACCAGTAGAACTCCTTGCTGGCCGTGCCGTCGGGGTTGCTGAAGATGTTCCTGCCGTCCTTGTCGACCACGCTCTGGTGCACGTGCATGGCGCTGCCGGGCTCGCCGGCGATCGGCTTGGCCATGAAGGTGGCGTACATGTCGTGGCGCAGCGCGGCTTCGCGCACGGTGCGCTTGAACATGAACACTTCGTCGGCCAGCCCCAGCGGGTGGGCATGGAAGAAGTTGATCTCCATCTGCCCGGCGCCCACCTCGTGGATCAAGGTGTCGACGTTCAGGCCCATGGTCTCGCAGTAGGCGTAGACATCCTCGAACAGCGGGTCGAACTCGTTGACGGCGTCGATGCTGTAGGCCTGGCGGCTGGTCTCGGCCCGGCCGCTGCGGCCGATCGGCGGCTTCAGCGGCATGTCGGGGTCGGTGTTGCGGGCCACCAGGTAGAACTCCAGTTCCGGCGCCACCACCGGGTTCCAGCCCTTGGCGGCGTACAGGTCGCACACCCGGCGCAGCACGCTGCGCGGGGCGAAGGGCACGAGCTGGCCGTCCTTGTCGTAGCAGTCGTGGATGACCTGCGCGGTGGGGTCGATCGCCCAGGGCACGATGCGCGCCGTGGTCGGGTCGGGCCGCAGGTGCATGTCCATGTCGGTGGGGCTGATGACGTCGTAGTACGGCCCCTCCTCGGGGAACTCGCCGGTCACGCCCATCGCCACCACCGCCTGCGGCAGGCGCATGCCGCGGTCCTCGGTGAATTTCAATCGGGGCAGGATCTTGCCGCGGGCCACGCCGGTCAGGTCGGGCACCAGGCACTCGATCTCGGTCACG
Source organism: Pseudaquabacterium pictum (assembly GCF_005403045.1). Taxonomy (GTDB): domain Bacteria; phylum Pseudomonadota; class Gammaproteobacteria; order Burkholderiales; family Burkholderiaceae_C; genus Pseudaquabacterium; species Pseudaquabacterium pictum. The sequence continues at coordinate 401,301 of NZ_BJCL01000001.1, read as the reverse complement.
CGCTGCTCGTTGAGCCAGTTTTCGAGGTCGCTGAAGCTGAAGTTTTCTCGGTTCACCATGGAACACCTTGGGTCGGGTTGCGGGGTCGGGTGCCGGCGCTTGTGGCGCGGCACCGGGGGCGGCGCGGGTGGGCGCCGTGGCAGATCGACACTACGGAATCGGGTTGCGGTGCGGCGTCTGCCGCTGCGCCCGCCAGGCGCGTGCCGCATCGCCGAAGGCGCTCAGCAACTGCATCGACACCGGGTTGCCGGCCGCCCGCCATTCGGGGTGCCACTGCAGGCAGAGGTTGAAGCCGGGCGCCGTCTCCACCGAAAAGGCCTCGACGATGCCGTCCGGCGCCACCGCCTCCACCCGCAGCCCAGGTGCCAGGCGGTTGACCGCCTGGCCGTGCAGCGAATTCACCTGGAAGCTGTCGCGGTCGACGATCTGCGCCAGCCGGCCGCCCGGCAGCACCTGCACCGGGTGGGTGTCGGCGTACTGCACATCGGCTGGCTGACCGCCGGGCGCGCGGTGGTCCTGGAACGGGCCGACCTCCTGCACCGCCTGGTGCAGCGATCCGCCCAGCGCCACATTCGTCTCCTGCGTGCCCCGGCAGATGGCGAACAGCGGCAGGCCGATGGCCAGCGCCTGGCGGATCAGCGGCAGGGTCCAGGCGTCGCGCGCCGGGTCCAGCGGCAGGCTGGGGTCGTGCACCTCCTCGCCGAAGTGGCTGGGGTGCACATTCGATGGCGAGCCGGTCAGCAGCACGCCGTCGGCCAGTGCCAGCAGGCCGGGAATCTCGTCCGCCTCGGCCGTGGGCACAATCAGCGGCGTGCAGCCGGCCAGGCGCACCGCATCCACATACTTCTGGCCGGCGATGTGGAACGGATGGTCGCCCAGTGGGCGGTTGCAGGCGGGCACCAGCACCAGGGGCTTGGGCAGGAGGGCGGTCATGCGAGAGCGTCTTTCAGTCGGTACCAGGCCATGCCCAGCACGAGGGCCGGCATGCGCAGCAGCCGGCCGCCGGGGAAGGGCCGGTGGCGCAGGCGGGCAAAGGTGTCGAAACGGGTGGCATCGCCGGCCATGGCCTCGGCCACCACCCGGCCGGCCAGGCCGGTCAGCGCCAGGCCGTGGCCGGAGAAGCCTTGCAAGTAGTAGACCTGCGGGCAATTGGGCAGGCGGCCGAAATCCGGCGCGCGGTTCATCGAGATGTCGACGAAGCCGCCCCAGGCATGGGTGACCGGCGTGCCGGCCAGCGCCGGGAAGGTGCCGACCATGCGCTGGCGCATGGATTCGGCCAGGTTCATCGGCGTGGCGGTGCTGTAGCTGACGCGGCCGCCGTAGACCATGCGGTGGTCGGCGCTGAAGCGGAAGTAGTCGAGCACGAAGTTGTTGTCGCACACCGCTGCGCCGCAGGGGATCAGCGTCTGCGCCAGCGCCGGGTCCACCGGCGCGCTGGCCACGATGTAGGTACCCACCGGCATGATGCGCGGCTCCAGCGCCGCCGCGATGCCCTGCAGGTAGACATTGCCGGCCAGCAGCACCTGGCGGGCGGTGACGCGGCCGTTGGCGGTGTGCAGCACCGGCCGGTCGCCCGGGGTCAGGGCGGTGACGGCCGTGCCTTCGTGGATGGTCACGCCCAGCCCGGCGGCAGCCCGGGCCAGGCCCAGCGTGTACTTCAGCGGATGCAGGTGGCCCGAGCGCGGGTCGTGCACCGCCGCTCGGTAGCGCGGGCTGTCGATCCACTGCGGCAGGTCGGACTGGGCGATGCGCCGCAGCGGGTAGCTGTAGGCCGTCTCGAGATGGTCGGCGCCAGCCAGCAGGTCACGCGCCTTGCCGGCGCTGGTGGCCACGCCCAGGTAGCCGTCGCGCCAGTCGCAGTCGATCTGGAAGCGGGCGCAGCGCTGGCGGATCACCTCCAGCGCCTCGATCGACATGGCGAAGACGCGGCGCGCTTCGTCCAGGCCGAGCTGCCGTTCGATCTCGTCCTGGTCACAGGCCAGGCCGTGGATGGCTTGGCCGCCGTTGCGGCCGCTGGCGCCGAAGCCGACCTCGCGCGCTTCCAGCACCCGCACCGAGAAGCCGCGGTCGGCCAGCTCGATGGCAGCAGACAGCCCCGCCAGCCCGCCGCCGACGATGGCCACATCGCAGTCTGCATCGCCCTGCAGCGCCGGATGCCGTGCCGCCCGCACCGCCGTGTCGGCGTAGTACGAGTGGCGCGTGAGTTCACGATCGACGCTGAGGAAATGCATACGGTGCGCGCTAGGCAGTGTCCTTGTGACGGTTGGCGGGTGCAGGCGGTCGGGTCAGATCAGGCGGCGTGCCGGCGGATCGCGCCGCGCACGGTGTCGATGATCTGGTCGATGTGGCTGCGCTCGATGATCAGCGGCGGGCTCAGGGCCAGCGTGTCGCCGGTGGTGCGGATCAGCACACCCTTCTCGTAGCAGTCCAGGAAGATGTCGAAGGCGCGCTTGGCCGGGCTGCCGGCGATGGGCGACAACTCGATGCCCGCCACCAGGCCGATGTTGCGGATGTCGATCACGTTCGGCTCGCCGCGCAGGCCGTGCACCGCCTGGGCGAAGTAGGCCGACAGCTCGCCGGCGCGGGTCAGCAGGCCTTCATCGGCGTAGGTTTCCAGTGTGCCCAGTGCCGCGGCGCAGGCCAGCGGGTGGCTGGAGTAGGTGTAGCCGTGGAAGAACTCGATCAGGTGCTCGGGCCCGTTCATGAAGGCATCGTGGATGTGCTGCTTGACGGCCACGCCGCCCATCGGCACCGCGCCGTTGCTCAGGCCCTTGGCCATCACGATGATGTCCGGCGTGACGCCGAAGGTCTGGGCGCCGAACGGGTTGCCGGTGCGGCCCCAGCCGGTGATCACCTCGTCGAAGATCAGCAGGATGCCGTGCTTGTCGCAGATCTCGCGCAGGCGGTTCAGGTAGCCCTTGGGCGGCACCAGCACGCCGGTGGAGCCGGCCACCGGCTCGACGATCACCGCGGCGATGGTCGACGCGTCATGCAGGGCCACCAGGCGCTCCAGGTCGTCCGCCAGTTCCGCACCATGCTCGGGCTGGCCCATGCTGAAGGCGTTGCGCTTCGGGTCATGGGTGTGGACGATGTGGTCGACACCGGACACCATGGCGCCGAACTGCTTGCGGTTGGCGACCATGCCGCCCACCGAGATGCCGCCGAAGTTGACGCCGTGGTAACCACGCTCGCGGCCGATCAGCCGGGTGCGGGTGCCTTCGCCGCGCACCTTGTGGTAGGCCAGCGCCATCTTCAGCGCGGTCTCGACCGACTCGGAACCCGAGTTGGTGAAGAACACCTTGTTCAGCCCGGCGGGCGTGAGCTTGGCCACTTTGTCGGCCAGCTCGAAGGCCTTGGGGTGGGCCATCTGGAACGGCGGCGCGTAGTCCATCTCGGCCGCTTGCTGCTGGATGGCCTGCACGATCTTCGGCCGGTTGTGGCCGGCGTTCACGCACCACAGTCCGGCCACGGCGTCGAGCACCTGGCGGCCTTCGTCGGTCCAGTAGTGCATGCCCTGGGCCTTGACGAACAGCCGCGGGTTCTTCTTGAACTGGCGGTTGGCGGTGAAGGGCATCCAGTAGGCATCCAGCGCGGCGCCACGCGGGCCCTGGACGAACTGCGCCAGCGGGTTGGCGGCGGCGTTGTGTTGGGTGTCGTCCGGTGCTTCGAGGTCGGTGGTGCTCATCGTCGGGCTCCTGGCTGGGGTGTGGGCGGCGGGCGTGCGCGACGCCGCGCAACATCATGCAGTCTAGACAGGCTCATGCGCAATGTGCATGCGCAATGCAGGTCCGCCAACGCAGGTCGCCGCATATAATTGCGCCAATCAACCCATGAACTGCAGAAAATGCGATCCACTGCCAGCAAGCCGCAACTCGATGCGATCGACCGCCAGATTCTCGACGCCCTGCAGCACGATGGCCGGCTGTCGAATGTGCAACTGGCCGAACGGGTGCATCTGTCGCCCTCGGCCTGCCTGCGGCGGGTGAAGCAGCTGGAGGAGAGCGGGGTGATCGGCCAGTACGTGGCCCTGCTCAATCCCAAGGCGCTGGGCCAGCACGGCACCTGTTTCTCGATCATCAACCTGCAGACCATGAGCGACGGCGTGCTCAAGGGCTTCGAACAGGCGGTGCGCGACGAGCCGGAGGTCCTGGACTGCTTCTATGTGGCCGGCAGCAACGACTACCTGATCCGCTTCAGCTACCGCGATGCCGAGGACCTGGAGCGCTTCCACACCCAGGTGCTGATGCGCCTGCCTGGCGTCGAGCGCAGCAATTCGATGCTGGTGCTGCGCACGGTGAAGAAGACCACCGCCTTGCCGGTGTAGCGGCGAGTCTGTCGGCCAGCGCCGGCCGTGTCGGCACATCATCTTTCACATCGGGAAATCCCGCTTTCATGATGTGAAATCAAGCCATGCTGCGCCGCAGCAGAACTTTCCATCATCAAGAATTGCGTTCCGCATCATGGAAAACGGCGTGTAAGTCGTTGATTTCAATGGAACAACAATTTAGTCTTCTATAAGACATAAGTCTTGGCAGCTGGCCGCACCGCCGTTACGCTAGAGCCATCGGTTCAGCCGGTTCCCTTGTTTCCAACTTGTCACTCCCAGGAGCTTCCATGACCAATCTCACCCGCGAACAACAGATTGCCGCCCTCGAAAAGGATTGGGCCGAGAACCCCCGCTGGAAGGGCATCAAGCGCGGCTACAGCGCCGCCGACGTGGTGCGCCTGCGCGGCAGCCTGCCCATCGAGCACACCCTGGCCAAGCGCGGTGCCGAGAAGCTGTGGAACCTGATCAACACCGAGCCCTTCGTCAACAGCCTCGGCGCGCTCACCGGCAACCAGGCCATGCAGCAGGTCAAGGCCGGCCTGAAGGCCATCTACCTGAGCGGCTGGCAAGTGGCCGGTGACGCCAACAGCAATGGCGAGATGTACCCCGACCAGTCGCTGTACTCGGTGGACTCGGTGCCCAAGGTCGTGCGCAAGATCAACGCCACCTTCAAGCGCGCCGACGAGATCCAGTGGAGCGAAGGCAAGAACGACATCGACTTCTTCGCGCCCATCGTGGCCGATGCGGAAGCCGGCTTCGGCGGCGTGCTGAACGCCTTCGAGCTGATGAAGGCCATGATCGAAGCCGGCGCTGCCGGCGTGCACTTCGAGGACCAGCTGGCCGCCGCCAAGAAGTGCGGCCACATGGGCGGCAAGGTGCTGGTCAGCACCCGTGACGCGGTGAGCAAGCTGGTGGCCGCCCGCCTGGCCGCCGACGTGATGGGCACGCCCACCATCCTGCTGGCCCGCACCGATGCCGAAGCTGCCGATCTGGTGACCAGCGACGTCGACGACAACGACAAGCCGTTCTTCACCGGCGAGCGCACCGTCGAAGGCTTCTACCGCAGCAAGAACGGCATCGAGCAGGCGATCAGCCGCGGTCTGGCCTATGCCGAGTACGCCGACCTGATCTGGTGCGAGACCGGCACGCCGGACCTGGCCTTCGCCAAGAAGTTCGCCGACGCCATCCACGCCAAGTTCCCGGGCAAGCTGCTGGCCTACAACTGCTCGCCCAGCTTCAACTGGAAGAAGAACCTGGACGACGCCACCATCGCCAAGTTCCAGCGCGAGCTGGGCGCGATGGGCTACAAGTTCCAGTTCATCACCCTGGCCGGCTTCCACAGCCTGAACTACGGCATGTTCGACCTGGCCTACGGCTACGCCCGCAACAACATGACGGCCTTCGTCGAGCTGCAGCAGAAGGAATTCGCCGCCGCCGAGCGTGGCTTCACCGCGGTGAAGCACCAGCGCGAGGTGGGCACCGGCTACTTCGACGCGGTGACCACCACGATCGAAGCCAATGCCTCGACCGCCGCGCTGAAGGGCTCGACCGAGGACGAGCAGTTCTTCGACCAGAAACACGGTTGATCGACGGCTGATCCGCCAACAACCTGCCGGCCGGGGCACCCGCCCCGGCATGGGGTGGGGAGACAAGCACTGCGGCGTTGCCCCCTCCGGGCAACGCCGTTTTGCTTGATGGGTCGACGTCCGGTCCGTCAGCTGCGCAGGCAGTCGCGGCCGTCGGCCTTGGCCTGGTAGAGCTGGCGGTCGGCCTCGGCCACCAGCGCGTCCAGGCTGGGTGTGTCGGCCCGCATCTCGGCGCCGCCCATCGAGAAGCTGCAGCCGTGCGGGCCGGTCACGCCCACGGCCGGCGTGGCCGCAAACTGAGCCCGCAGCCGTTCGAACACCGCCGGCAGCTCGGCGACCGAGGTGCCGGGCATCACCAGCAGCCATTCCTCGCCACCCCAGCGGCCCAGGCGGTCCTGGCCGCGCAGCACGCTGCGGGCGGCGGCCACCAGGGCGCGCAGCACCGCGTCGCCGCCGGCATGACCGAGGCTGTCGTTGACCTGCTTGAAGTGGTCGAGATCGATCATCGCCACCGACAGCGGCACGCCCAGCTTGCGCGCCTGGCCGAACTGCGCCTGGGCATAGGCCGTCACAGCACGGCGGTTGGGCTGGCCGGTGAGCTCGTCGCGCAGGGCCAGGTCGGCCAGCTGGCGGCGTTGCGCGAAGGCCCGCCATCCCCAGGCCAGCACCGCCGCCAGGCCCAGACCCAGCGTGCCGATGGCCGCCCACAGCGCCCGCTGGCGGGCGCTCTGCGCTTCCAGTGCCAGCTGGGCCGTCTCGCTGCGGTGGCGCAGGGCGGCGTTCTCGGCCTCGCGCTGGGCGGTGGCATAGCGGGCCTGCAGGCGGTTGACCTGCACATCGGTGGCCTGTCGACGGCCGGCCTCCAGCAGGGCATCGCTGCGCTGCACCTCGGCCCAGGCCTGGGCAAAGCGCCCCTGCGAGGCATAGGCCTCGGCCATCGCCCGCACCAGCCGGGCACGTTCCTGGGCGGGCAGGGTGTCGGTGTCCCAGCGGCGGGCGCGGTCGATGGCGGCCAGCGCCTCCGGCCGCTTCAGGCGCGCCAGGGCCTGCAGCTCGGCGCGTGCCACCGTGGGCAGGCGGTAGCCGCCATCGGTGTCGGCCAGCAGGCGGCGGGATTCGGCCAGCAGCGGCAGGGCCAACGCCGGCTGGTCGCGCTGCAGGTGCAGCTGGGCCATCTCGGTGCTGGCCGCGGCCACGCCGGCGCTGTCGCCGATGTCGCGCGACAGGCTTTGTGCTTCGCGCAGGCGCGCGAGCGCAGCGTCCCAGCGCTGTCCCTGGCCCAGGGTGATGCCGTGGTCCCAGGCGATGATGCTGCGCAGCTGCCGTGCCGGCCGGTTGCCCAGCACCTGCTCGGCACGCTGGAACAAGGTGTCGGCCTCGCCCAGGTTGCTGCCGCGGCCCTTGCGCACCAGCTGGCCCAGCGACAGGATGCCGCCGGCCTCGCGTTCGACCGAACCGGTGGCACGGCCGCAGCGTTCCACCGCCTCGGCGGCCAGCCAGGCTTCGTCCAGGCTCTGGATGTCCAGCAGCAGGGCCAGCTCCAGCTCGGTGAATTCGCAGCGCAGATGCGGATCGGTCTGCGCTGCCACCCGCGGCTGCAGTGCGCGCAGGCGGGCCTGTGCATCGGCCGGGGTTGCCAGGGTCCAGCCGACCTGCAGCTGCGCCAGTTCCAGCCACAGCCGCTGGCTGGCGCTGGCGCTGGTGTCGGCGCGCAGCGCCTCGGCGGCCTGCTGGGTGGTGGCCACGGCGTCGGCGCTCTGTTCCAGCTGGTTCTGCGTGCGTGCCAGGGCCAGCAGGGTCCAGAAGCGGTCGGACGCAGCTTGGGTGGCTTGCAGGCGCGCCTGCAGGTCGGCCATGGTGGTGCGCGGGTCGTCCTGCATCGCAGCGTCGACCTCGGCCTGCCAGGCCGGGCGGTCGGCGGCGCGGGCGTTGCCGACCCAGGGCGTCAGCAGGCCCGAGGCCGCCAGCGCCAGCACGGCGCGCGCCAGCAGCCGGCCGCCCCTGGCGGCCAGTTGGTCACCGGGCCGGTCGCGCATGCGCGCAGCGTGCTGCATGCCTGTGTTTTCGGCCGCGGCCGGCCGATCCTGAGGCTGCGCCAGCGGTCAGACTGCGCGCTGGCGCCGCAGCACCAGCAGGGCGAAGCCCAGCACACCGCCGGCCAGGGCCAGCCCGAAGGCCGGTGTCGCGGCACCGGCCAGCACACGGCCGGTGTCCTGCAGCAGCGCCATCGGCAGGCCGGCGACGGCATCGGCCAGGCCGCTCTGCGCCAACCGGTTCGGCCCGTCGAACAGATCGGGCGCCACCAGCGCGTACAGCGCCTCGGTGCCGATGCGGCGGAACGCGGGCCCGACCAGCGGCACCGGCAGGCGCGCATCCAGCCAGTACACCCCCAGCAGGCTGGCGGCCGACACCACCGGCACCGCCCAGCGCTTGAGCCAGGCGGATGCCGCCATGGTCAGCAGCAGCAACGGCGACAGCCACAGCACGCCCAGCAGCAGGCCCAGCACCAGGCGCAGCGCGCCCAGGCCATAGCTGGGCAGCAGCAGGCCCCAGGGCAGCTGCAGCCAGGCCAGGGGGCCGTGGTGCAGCACCACCGTCACCAGCACCACCAGTTGGGCACCCACCAGGCCCGCCAACAGCGCGGCCGCCGGCAGCAGCAGCAGGTGCATCAGCACGGTGGCGCCCACGCCCTGCACATGGCTGACCGGCAGCGAGCGCCAGAACTCGATCGACCGGTCCTGCTGGTCGCGCCGGGCCAGCCCGGGCAGCTGGGCCAGCAGCGTCAGCGCCACCAGCAGCCCGGCCAGGGCCAGCGTGGCCACGGTCCAGACCAGCGCCTGCAGCACCAGCGGCAGCGTCTGCAGTTCGCCGGCGTCGACCGAGCCGATCTGCACCGCCTCGCGGTCGAGCAGGCCCAGGCCCAGCATCACCAGGCTGGGCAGGGCCATCAGCACCAGCCAGCCGGTGCGGTGCTGCATCCATTCACGCAGCAGCAGGGTGCGGAAGCGGGTGAATCGGTCCATGGCGGCGGTGCTCACTGGGGTTGACTGGGGTTGATCTCGGGACGGCGGGTCAGCGCCACGAACAGGTCGACCAGGCTGGGCCGCAGCCGCTGGCCCAGCGCCGCCACCTCGGGCGGCGGCGCGCCGTCGAACAGTGCGGCGTTGCCGCCCTGCACCCGGTAGCGCAGCAGCGGGTGGGCGGCGGCCATGGTGTCGGCCACCGCCGGGTCATGGCCCAGGGCGACGAAGCGGCGGTCGATGTCCTCCAGACTCAGCGACAGCACCAGCTTGCCCTCGTTGAGCATCAGCACGTCCGACAGCAGGGTCTCGATCTCCTCGACCTGGTGGGTGGAGATCAGCACGCTGCGCTGGCCGTCGCACCACTCGTCGATCAGCATCTCGTAGAAGGCCTTGCGTGACAGCACATCCAGCCCCAACGTGGGCTCGTCCAGGATCATCAGCTTCGCGTCGATGGCCGCCACCAGGGCCAGGTGCACCTGCACCACCATGCCCTTGCTGAGGTTCTTCACCGTGTCGCCCAGGCCCACGCTGGTGCGGCGCAGCAGGGTGCGCGCCCGCTCGGCCGAGAACCTCGGGTGCAGGCCGGCCATCAGCGTGACCAGCTGCGACACCTTGGCCCAGCGCGGCAGGATGGCCACGTCGGGGATGTAGGCCAGGTCGTCGAGCAGGGCCACGCGGTCGCGGTAGGGGTCGCGGCCCAGCACCTGCAGCCGGCCTTCGGCGGCATGCAGGCCCACCAGGGCCTTCATCAGCGAGGTCTTGCCGGCGCCGTTGTGGCCCAGCAGGCCCACCACCCGGCCGGGCTGCACGGTGAAGGCGAGGTCGTCCAGGGCCTGCTTGCGGCCGTAGTGCAGTGTCAGGCCTTGGGCCTCGATCAGCGCAGTCATGTCAGGGGTTCCAGTCGAGGTCGTGGGGGGTGATGCCCAGGCGTTGCAGCCGGGCGCGCAGCGCCGGCCATTCGCTGGCCAGGAAGCGCTCGCGCGCGGCCTCGCGCAGCCGCTCGCGGGCACCCGGCCGCACGTACAGGCCCAGGCCGCGGCGGTTCTCCAGCAGGCCGTCCTCGTCCAGCGCCTGCAGCGCGCGGCTGACGGTCAGCGGGTTCAGCAGGTAGCGGCTGGCCAGCGCGCGCACCGAGGGCATGGGCTCGCCCTCGGTGAGTTCGCCGTCCAGCAGGCGGGCGGCCAGCTGGTCGGCGAGTTGCTGGTAGATGGGCAGTTGCTGGTGCCAGGGCTGCATGCAGGCATCCGGTGTGTTGCTGATGTAGCACACCATATCGCCTGCACGCTCCGATGCCCAAGCGGCGTGCGACGGGCTGCGCCAGCGGCCGACCAGTTGCACCTGTTCGTATCATGCGCGCCCATGAACATCATCATCCTGGGCGCCGGCCGCGTGGGCGAGAGCGTGGCCGAGAGCCTGGTGAGCGAGAAGAACGACATCACCGTCATCGACACCAGCCCCGAGCGCCTGCGCGGCCTGCAGGAGCGGCTGGATCTGCGGGGTGTGGCCGGCAACGGCATCCAGCCCTCGGTGCTGGAGGCCGCCGGCGCCCGCGATGCCGACATGCTGATCGCCTGCGCATCGGCCGACGAGACCAACCTGGTGGCCTGCAAGGTGGCACACAGCCAGTTCGGGATCCCCACCCGCATCGCCCGGCTGCGCTCGGCCGAGCTGCAGCAGGGCAGCCCGCTGCTGGCGGTGGAAGGCTTTGCAGTGGACGCGGTGCTGTGCCCGGAGGAATCGGTCACCGCCACCATCCGCAAGCTGATCGAATACCCGGAAGCGCTGCAGGTGCTGGAGTTCGCCGGCGGTGCCGTCAGCATGCTGGCGGTGCGGGTGGTGGGGGGCGGGCCGATGGTGCGCCACGTGATCTCCGAGCTGCCGCAGCTGGTGCCTGACGTGGCGATGCGCTTCGTCGCCATCTACCGCCAGGACGCCCATGGCAACGACCAGCGGGTGGTGTGTGACGGCAACACCCGCATCGAGCCGGGTGACGAGGTCTTCGTGCTGGCCGCCACCGCCGACATCCGCCGCGTGCTGGACACCTTGCGGCTGCGCGATGCGCCGGTGCGGCGGGTGATGATCGCCGGCGGCGGCCGCGTGGGCCTGCGGCTGGCGCGGCACATCCAGGGCCAGTACCGCATCAAGCTGATCGAGCCGAACCGCGAGCGCTGCGAGTACCTGAGCACCCAACTGGGCAGCGAGGTGCTGGTGCTGTGCGGCGACGCCACCGACGAAGACCTGCTGGAGCAGGAGCAGGTGCAGGACACCGACCTGTTCATCGCCGTGACCAACGACGACGAAGACAACATCATGTCCTGCCTGCTGGCCAAGCGCATGGGCGCGGGCCGGGTGGTGGCGCTGATCAACCGCCGCGCCTATGCCGAGCTGGTGCAGGGCACCCAGATCGACGTGGCGCTGAGCCCGGCGCAGACGGTGATCGGCGAGCTGCTGGCCCATGTGCGCCGCGGCGACGTGGAGGCCGTCTACAGCCTGCGCCGCGGCGCCGCCGAGGCGCTGGAGGCCGTGGCCCGCGGCGACCGCAAGACCAGCAAGGTGGTGGGTCGGCGCATCGACCAGATTCCGCTGCCGCCGGGGGCGGAGATCGGCGCCATCGTGCGCGGCACCGAGGCCGCCGGACCGGACGGCCAGCCGCAGCCGCCGCAGGTGATCATTCCCCACCACGACACGGTGATCGCGCGCGACGACCATGTGATCGTCTTCGTGCCGCGCAAGCGCCAGGTGCGCGAGGTGGAGAAGCTGTTCCAGGTCGGCGCCACCTTCTTGTTCTGAGGCCGCCGCGATGCATTCCCCGCTGGCTGTCGTCGCCCTGGTGGGCCGCATGGTGGTGCTGTTCGCTGCCATGCTGCTGGTGCCGCTGGTCTTTGCACTGGTGCAGCGCGACAGCGGCGTGCAGCCGTTTGCCAGCGCCACCATCATCACCCTGGCCGCCGGCCTGGGCCTGAGCCTGGTGACCCGCCGCTACCGCCGCGAGCTGCAGCCGCGCGACGGCTTCGTGCTGGTGGGCCTGACCTGGACGCTGCTGCCGGCCTTCGCCGCGCTGCCGCTGTGGCTGGCCATCCCCGGGCTCAGCGCCACCGATGCCTACTTCGAGGCCATGTCGGGCCTGACGGCCAGCGGCGGCACCGTGCTCACCGGGCTGGACAAGCTGCCGATGAGCGTGAACGTCTGGCGCTGCTTCATGGTGCTGATCGGCGGGCTGGGCATCATCGTGCTGGCGGTGGCGGTGCTGCCGCTGCTGGGCGTGGGCGCATCGCAGCTGTTCAAGGCCGAGACCGCCGGCCCGCTGAAGGACCACAAGCTGACACCGCGCATGGCCGAGACGGCACGTGGCCTGTGGACGGTGTACTTCCTGTTCTCGGGCGCCTGCTTCCTGGCCTACCGGGCCGCCGGCATGGGCTGGGCCGATGCCTTCATGCACATGTGCACCACCATGGGCCTGGGCGGCTTCTCGCCGTACGACGCCAGCATTGGCCACTTCCAGTCGCCGCTGATCGAGGCGGTGGCCATCGTCTTCATGCTGTTGGCCGGCGTCAGCTTCACGCTGTACTTTGCCGCCTGGCGGCTGCGTTCACCGGTGGTGCTGTGGCGCGACATCGAGCTGCGCGGCTTCCTGCTGGTGCTGGTTCTGGCGGTGGCGCTGGTGGCGCTGTTCCTCACCGCCCACGGCGTCTATGGCTTCGGCGAGGCGCTGCGCCATGCGGCCTTCAACGTGATCTCGGTGGCCACCACCACCGGCTATGCGTCGGTGGACTACGGCGCCTGGCCGGTGTTTGCACCGCTGCTGATGATCCTGCTGGGCTGCTTCGCCACCTGCGCCGGGTCCACCGGCGGCGGCATCAAGATGGTGCGCATGCTGCTCCTGCTGAAGCAGGCCCAGCGCGAGCTCGTGCGCATCGTGCATCCCAACGTGGTCAACCCGGTGGTGCTGGGCGGCAACGTGGTGCCGCCCAAGGTGATGCAGAACGTGATCGCCTACATGATGATCTATGGCGCCACCCTGGTCAGCCTGACCATGCTGCTGGTGTTCACCGACATGGATGTGGTGACCGCCTTCACCGCCGTGGTGGCCTGCGTCAACAACATCGGCCCCGGACTGGGCGAGGTGGGGCCGGCGGGCAACTACGGCGGGCTGACCGACTTCCAGACCTGGGTCTGCAGCTTCGGCATGCTGCTGGGCCGGCTGGAGCTCTTGGGCCTCCTCGTGCTGTTCACCCCCCAGTTCTGGAAAGACTGATCACATCGACGTGGCCAGCATCGCCCGGTAGTCGTCCCGCGTGGCGATGCGGGGGTTGGTCTTGTGGCAGTGGTCGGCCATGGCGCCGTCGATCACCCGCTCGAACAGGTCCTCGGTCACGCCCATCGCGCGCAGGCCGCTGGGCAGGCCCAGGCGGGCGTTCAGCGCACGGATGGCCTCGGCCAGCTCGGTGCCCTTGGCATCGCAGCTGCCGATGCCGATGGCATGCGCCATGCGCTGCAGGCGCTGTTCTTTCTGGATGGCTTCGGCCGGGGCGTTGAACAGCACCACCGCCGGCAGGAACATGGCGTTGAGCGTGCCGTGGTGCAGCTTGGGGTTCACGCCGCCCAGGCTGTGGCTGAGGCTGTGCACGCAGCCCAGGCCCTTCTGGAAGGCCATGGCGCCCTGCATGCTGGCGCTCATCATGGCCCAGCGGGCATCGCGGTCGCCACCGTGGGTGGTGGCGCGCTCGATGTGGGCCCAGCCGCGGGCCAGGCCGTCCAGCGCGATGCCGTCGGCCGGCGGGTTGACCGCCGGTGCCATGAAGGTCTCCAGGCAGTGGGCGATGGCGTCCATGCCGGTGGCCGCCGTCAGCCAGGCGGGCAGGCCCAGGGTCAGCTCGGGGTCGAGGATGGCGGCCTTGGGCATCAGGTGCCAGCTGTGGAAGCCCAGCTTGCGGCCGTCGTCGACGATGACGATGGCGCCGCGCGCCACCTCGCTGCCGGTGCCGGCGGTGGTGGGCACGGCGATCAGCGGCGGCACGGTGTCGGGGATCCTCGGGCTGCCGCCTTCGATGGTGGCGTAGGTCTTCAGCGCTCCATCCACCGGACCCTGGTGCGCAGCCAGGATGGCCAGGCCCTTGGCCAGGTCGATGCTGGAGCCGCCGCCCACGGCGATCAGGCCGTCGCAGCCCTGGGCCCGGTAGATGGCCAGTGCTGCGCGCACGCCGGCTTCGGTCGGGTTGCTGGGCGTCTGGTCGAACACCGCATGCGGCAGGTCGCCCAGCGCGGCCAGGGCCATGTCCAGCACGCCGGCCGCGCGCACGCCGGGGTCGGTGACGACCAGCGGCTTCTTCATGCCCACGCGCTGGCACTCTTCGGGCAGGCAGCGGCGGGCGCCGTGGTCGATCTCGATCTGGGTCAGGTACAGGATGCGGGCCATGCGGGCGTCTCCGGCGGTGTGTCTGGAAACCCGCAAGTATGCTTGCGGCCCCGCCCCAAGACTGTGCTGCCGGTGACTGCCTCCACCCTGCTGACCCCGGCCATGGCCGGCCTGCTCGACCGCATCCGCCGCGCCCAGCGGGTGCCCTTCCATGCGATGACGCCGGCCGAGGCCCGCACCGCCTACGACAAGGCCGCCGAGGTGCTGGAGCCGCCGCGCGCGCCGCTGGCACGTGTGCAGGACATCACCGTGCCCGCCGCCGATGGCACGCCGCTGCCGGCCCGGCTCTATGCGCCCAACCATGACCGGCTGCCGGTGCTGCTGTACCTGCACGGCGGCGGCTTTGTCATCGGCGGGCTGGAGACCCACGACAGCCTGTGCCGGCAGCTGGCGCTGCGCTCGGGCGGCGCGGTGCTGGCGCTGGACTACCGGCTGGCGCCCGCGCACCGCTTTCCCACCGCGGTGGACGATACCTGGGCGGCGCTGCACTGGCTGGCCGGGCCCGGCGCGGCGGCGCTGGGCCTGGACGGCAGCCGCCTGGCCGTGGGCGGCGACAGCGCCGGCGGCACGCTGGCCGCGGTGGCCGCCCTGCATGCCCGCGACTGCGGCCTGCCACTGGCGCTGCAACTGCTGATCACCCCCGGCACCACCGCCCACCAGGACACGCCGTCGCACCGGCTGTTCGCCAATGGCTTCCTGCTGGATGCGGCCAATGTCAGCTGGTTCTTCGACCACTACATCGACCACCACCACCGCACGGATTGGCGCTTTGCCCCGCTGCTGGCCGACGACCTGGACGGCGTGGCGCCGGCCTGGCTGCTGCTGGCCGAATGCGACCCGCTGGTGGACGAAGGCATCGCCTATGCCGACCGGCTGCGCATGGCCGGCGTGCCGGTCGACCTGGAACTGGTGCGCGGCATGACGCATGACTTCATCAAGATGGGCCGCGCGCTGAAGGAGGCTGGCCAGGCCCAGCAGGCCGCGGCCGATGCGCTGCGCGCAGCCTGGACAATGACGCCATGACCATCGCCCGTTCCCAATTCCGCCACTTCGAGCGCCTGCGTGTGCGCTGGGCCGAGATCGACGCCCAGCAGATCGTCTTCAACGGCCATTACCTGATGTACTTCGACACCGCCATCAGTGGCTGGTGGCGGGCGATGGCCTTGCCGTATGCAGCGACGATGGCCACGCTGCAGGGCGACTTCTACGTCAAGAAGTCCAGCCTGGAGTACCACGCCTCGGCCCGGCTGGACGATTTGATCGACGTCGGCGTGCGGATGGCGCGCTTCGGCAACTCCTCGATGCTGCTGCAGTGCGCCGTGTTCCGCGGCGATGCGCTGCTGGTCAGCGGCGAGCTGGTCTATGTGTTCGCCGACCCGGCCACCCAGACCAGCCAGCCCATCCCGCAGGCCTTCCGCGACGTGGTGGGCGCCTTCGAGGCGGGCGAGACCATGGTGACGGTGCAGGTGGGCGACTGGGCCACGCTGGGCACCGAGGCCGCAGCCATCCGCAAGGCGGTGTTCGTCGACGAGCAGGGCATTCCGGCCGAACTGGAATGGGATGCGGGCGACGCCGGCTGCGTGCATGCGGTGGCCCGCAACCGCCTGGGCCTGGCGCTGGCCACCGGCCGGCTGCTGGCGTACCAGCCCGGCGTGGCCAAGATCGGCCGCATGGCGGTGCTGCCCAGCCAGCGTGGCAGCCGCGTCGGCCGGCAGGTGCTGGACGCGCTGATGGCCGCTGCCAAGGCCCGCGGCGATGCCAGCGTGCTGCTGCATGCCCAGGCTTCGGCCGCGCCGTTCTACCTGCGCGCCGGCTACAGCGTGGAAGGTGAGCCGTTCGAGGAAGCCGGCATCCCGCACCTGGCGATGCGCCAGGCGCTTTGACGGCCCCGGCGGCCGGCTGCGGCCGCCTCGGCGATCAGCGCGGCTGTTTGCCCTCGGCCAGCCAGGCCTGGGTGGCGGGCAGATCCCGCAACTGCCGGCCCCAGCGCGCCAGCACCTTCTCGATGCGCGGCGCCGCCACGCCCAGCTGGGCCATGGCCACGCCGCCGTTCACCGATTCCCGGTAGTCGGCGATCAGGCCGTCGTGCAGTTCGAACCGGCTCATGCCGTCGATGACCACGAAGCGGCCGGCGAACTCGGGGATCTGCGAGGTGAAGCTCGACAGCGACCAGGCATAGCCCAGCTGGCCGTCGCACACCGGATCGAACATCTGCCAGCGGTAGTCGGGCCCGGCATCGCGGCGGAACAGGTCGGTCAGCATGTGGGCGATGCTGGCGCGGCCGGTGTGGTCGCCGTAGATGTAGTCGTGGTAGACACCATCGGGCGTGAAGCAGGCGGCGAAGGCATCGCCGTCGCCCGCCTCGGCCGCGGCACAGAAGCGTTGCAGCAGGGCGCGGAAGTCATCAGGGCGCATGTCGTTCACTCCAGCGGCTGAAACCACTCACTGTGGCGCGGCTGAGGCAGGGCGCTTGTCGCCTGGGTGATCGCTGCGAACACCGCCTCGCTCAGCGGGCCGGCGTAGGTCTCCATCAAGGTGACCTCGCCGTCGCGCAGCTCGGGCCGGCGCAGCAGTTCGGTCTGCAGGCCGGGATGCGCGGCTGCCAGCGCGGTCTGCACTTGCCGCACCGCCGCCACGGTGGCGGCCAGCAGCGCCTGCGGCACGCGGTAGTAGACGTACAGCCGCCGTGCCATTCAGCCTTGGTCGGCCGGAATGGGATAGGGGAGGTTGCCGCGCTGCAGCAGCGGGCCGTCGGCCGCGCCGGCATGCAGGCTGCCACCGTCCAGCGCCGACAGCTTGATCTCCACCAGCGCGCTGCTGCCGCCGTCGGGCCGCGAGGCGGCCAGCGCCACCAGGCCGGCGGGCTGGGCCGGGTCGTCGCTGTGGAACACCTCCTGACCGATGGCCAGCGGCGCGGCGCTGTGAAACACCAGGCTGCGGCGCTTCAGCGTGCCGCGGTACTGGCTGCGCGCCACGATCTCCTGGCCCGGGTAGCAGCCCTTCTGGAAGTTGACGCCACCCACCAGTTCCAGGTTCACCATCTGCGGCACGAACTGCTCCACCGTGGCGGCGGTGATGCGCACCACGCCGCTGCGCACTTCCAGCGCGGCCCAGTCGTTGGCGGCCAGCGCAGGCAGGGTGGGCGCGGGTACCTCGGCCGGCTGGGCCAGCAGCCAGCGCGGCGTGCCATCCACATCCGGCAGGCGGATCACCTGGCCGGTGCCCAGGTTGGCGCTGGCCCAGAGGGTGGTTGGCGCGGCATCGCCCAGCCAGGCGGCGGCCTCGGTGCCGGCCAGGCCGTACAGCGGCAGGTCGGCGCTGGCATCGCTGAGCTTGCACTTGGCGCGCAGCACGAACATCGACAGCCGCTTCAGCGTGGGCGCCAGCAGGTCGGCGCTGCAGGCCAGGTACAGCGTGTCGGCATCGCCGCGCCAGACGATGAAGCTGGCCATCAGCCGGCCCTTGGCCGAGCAGTAGCCGGCCAGCCGGGCCGTGCCTTCGCGCAGGCTGTTGGTGTCCTGCGTCAGCTGGCCATGCAGGAAGCTGGCGGCATCGGGGCCCTGGGCGCGGATCAGGCCCCAGTCGGTCAGGCGCAGCGCGCCCTGGAGAGCAGTGGTGGCAGTCATGCGTCCCATTATCATCACGCCCCCTCCACCCTGCCGGCGCTGCGGCCACCGGTTCCGCCCTGCAAGATGCTCTGGCGCCTGATCCGTTGGTCCCTGCTCGTCCTGCTGCTGGCCGCCCTGGCGGCGGCCGGCGCGGTGCGCTGGTGGCTGGACCACCCGCTGACGCTGGCCACGCCGGCGGTGGAGCTGTCGATCGAACCCGGCACGCCACCGCGCGAGGTGGCCGCCGCCTGGGTGCGCGCCGGCGTGCAGACCGAGGCCGACTGGCTCTACGCCTGGTTCCGCTTCAGCGGCGATGCCCGTCGCATCCGCGCCGGCAGCTACGAGATCGAGCCCGGCGCCACGCCGCGCAGCCTGCTGGCGCGCATGGTGCAGGGTGACGAGGCCTTCGAGCGGGTGCGGCTGATCGAAGGCTGGACCTTCCGCCAGTTCCGCGCTGCGCTGGCCGCGGCACCGCACCTGAAGCAGCAGGGCGCGGCGCTGTCCGAGGCCGATCTGATGACCGCCATCGGCCTGCCCGGCGTGCCGGCCGAGGGCCGCTTCTTCCCCGACACCTACCTGTACAGCCGCGGCGTCAGCGACCTGACGGTGCTCAAGCGCGCCGCCGCGATGCAGACCCGGCGCCTGGCCGAGGTGTGGGCCGCCCGCGCGCCCGACCTGCCGCTGCAGACGCCGGAGCAGGCGCTGGTGCTGGCCTCCATCGTCGAGAAGGAGACCGGCCGGCCGGCCGACCGCGGCCTGGTGGCCGGTGTCTTCATCAACCGGCTGCGCATCGGCATGCCGCTGCAGACCGACCCGACGGTGATTTACGGCTTGGGCGAGGCGTTCGATGGCAACCTGCGCAAGCGCGACCTGCTCGCCGACACGCCCTACAACACCTACACCCGCCGCGGCCTGCCGCCCACGCCGATCGCCATGCCGGGGCTGGCTTCGCTGCGCGCGGCGGTGCAGCCCGCGGCCACGCCGGCGCTGTACTTCGTGGCGCGGGGCGACGGCAGCAGCGTCTTCAGCGCCGACCTGGCAGCGCACAATCGTGCGGTGAACCAGTACCAGCGCGGCATCCCTCCAGCCGCGGCCAAGCCATGAGCGGTGGCCGCTTCATCAGCTTCGAAGGCATCGACGGTGCCGGCAAGTCCTCGCACATCGACGCGCTGGCCGCGGCGCTGCGCGCCCAGGGCCACACCGTGCTGCTGACCCGCGAGCCCGGCGGCACGCCGCTGGCCGAGCAGCTGCGCAGCCTGTTCCTGCAGCAGCCCATGGATGCGCTGACCGAGGCGCTGCTGGTCTTCGCCGGCCGGCGCGACCACCTGCGCACGGTCATCCAGCCGGCGCTGGCCGCCGGCCAGGTGGTGCTGTGCGACCGCTTCACCGACGCCACCTTCGCCTACCAGGGCGGCGGCCGCGGGTTCGATGCCACGGTGCTGGCCCAGCTGGAAACCTGGGTGCAGGCCGATGGCGCCGGTGGCCTGGTGCAGCCCGACCTCACCGTCTGGTTCGACCTGCCGCCGGCGGTGGCCGCGCAGCGCCGCGCCGCCGCACGCGACGCCGACCGCCTGGAGCGCGAAGACCTGGCCTTCTTCGACCGGGTGCGCGCCGGCTATGCCCGCCGCGCCGAGGCCGACGCGCAGCGCTTCGTGCGCATCGATGCCGACCAGCCGCGTGACGTGGTGTGGGCGGCGGTGCACCAGGCGGTCTTCGGCCGGCCGCTGGCTGCAGGGCAGGGCGGCTGATGGCCAAGGCCGATGCCGCGCTGCGCGACGGCCCGGCCGCGCCGCTGGGCGTGCAGCCCGACGGGCAGTTGCCGCTGCCCTGGCTGGCCGATGGCCTGGCCGCCGCCCGGCAACTGGCCGGCGCCCACGCGCTGCTGATCCACGGCCCGGCCGGCGCCGGCCACTTCGACATGGCGGTGCTGCTGGCGCAGACGCTGCTGTGTGAATCGGTGCCCGCCGGAACCGCCGCGGCCCGCGCCTGCGGACGCTGCGCCAGCTGCCACCTGGTGGCCACACGTGCGCATCCGGACCTGCGCCTGGTGCTGCCAGCCGCGCTGCGGGTGCAGCGCGGCTGGACCGACGAGGACGACTACATCGCACCCAAGGGCGAGGCCAAGCCCAGCCGCGAGCTGCGCATCGACCAGGTGCGCGCCGCCATCGACTGGGCCCAGCAGACCAGCGGCCGCGGCCGCGCCAAGGTGCTTCTGCTGCACCCGGCCGATGCGCTCAACCTGTCGGCGGCCAATGCGCTGCTGAAGACGTTGGAAGAGCCGCCCGGCCAGATGCGGGTGCTGCTGACCAGTGCCGACCCCGAGCACCTGCTGCCCACCGTGCGCAGCCGCTGCCAGCGCCTGCGCATCGCCCTGCCGCCGGTGGACCAGGCCCGCGCCTGGTTGCTGGGGCAGGGGCTGGACGCGCCCGAGGCCCTGCTGGCCCTGGCTGGCGGCAGCCCACTGGAGGCCTTGGCCTGGGTGCAGGAGGGTTTCACGCCGGCGCTGCTGTCGGGTCTGCCACGCCGGGTGGCGGCGGGCGATGCCGCAGCGCTGCAAGGCCGGCCGATCCCGCGGGTGGTGGAACTGCTGCTGAAGCTGGCGCATGACGCCCAGGTGCAGGCCGCCGGCGGCGCACCGCGCTTCTTCGCCGCCGCCGGCCTGCCGGGTGGCACCGATCTGGCGGCACTGCGCACCTGGCAGCAGGCGCTGCTCAGGGTGGCCCGGCATGACGAGCACCCCTGGAGCGCGGCGCTGTTGGTGGAGTCGCTGGTGTCGCAGGCAGCGGCCGTGTGGCCGGCACCCGCGCCAGCCCGCGGCGCTTCGCTACACTCGGCGCGATGAGCGATTCCGCCCCCTTCGGTGCGAGCAGCGGCCTGGCGTCCGCCGGCGCGGGCGGCGTGGCCACCAATGCCAATGGCGCGGCGGCCGCGGGCGCCCGGCCCAGCGTCATCCAGCTGGTGTTCCGCGAGAAGGGCGCGCTGTATGCCGCCTACATTCCACTGCTCAACGACGGCGGCCTGTTCGTGCCCACGCAGAAGCCCTACCGGTTGGGCGAAGATATCTACCTGCTGTTGTCGCTGCCCGACGATCCGCAGCGCTACCCGGTGGCCGGCAAGGTGGCCTGGATCACGCCGGCCAACGCCTCGGGCGGTCGCACCCAGGGCGTGGGCGTGCGCTTCCCCGCCGACGACAAGACCCGCCTGTTGAAGCTCAAGATCGAGGAGATCCTGGGCACGCAGATCTCCTCGTCCCGGCCGACGCAGACCGTCTGAGCCTGGCCGCCGCTGCAGCGCGGCGCCGGTGCGGCCCCATCCCATGTTCGTCGACTCCCACTGCCACCTCAGCTTCCCGGACCTGCACGGCCGCATCGATGCGGTGCGCGCCGACATGGCCGCCGCCCGCGTCGACCGCGCCCTGGTCATCTGCACCACATTGGAAGAGTTCGCCACCGTGCATGCGCTGGCCCTGGCGCATGACAACTTCTGGTGCACCGCCGGTGTGCATCCCGACAACGAGGGCGTGGCCGAGCCCGACATCGGCGGGCTGCGGGCCTTGGCCGAGTTGCCCAGGGTGGTGGGCGTTGGCGAGACGGGCCTGGACTACTACCGCCTGAACGGCCGCAGTGTGGACGACATGGCCTGGCAGCGGGCGCGCTTTGCGGTGCACATCGCGGTGGCGCAGGCGGTGGCCAAGCCGCTGGTGATCCACACCCGCAGCGCATCGGACGACACCGTGGCCATGCTGCGCAGCGCCCAGGCCGGCGCCCGCGGCGCGTTGACCGGCGTGTTCCACTGCTTCACCGAGACCGCCGAGGTGGCGCGCGCTGCCCTGGACCTGGGTTTCATGATTTCGTTCTCCGGCATCCTGACCTTCAAGACCGCCCAGGCCTTGCGCGACGTGGCCGCTTTCGTGCCGCTGGACCGCTGCCTGATCGAGACCGACAGCCCCTACCTGGCGCCGGTGCCGCACCGCGGCAAGACCAACAGCCCGGCCTGGGTGCCGCATGTGGCGGCGGAACTGGCGCGCATCAAAGGCGTGCCGGTGGAGGTGGTGGCGGCTGCCACCAGCCGCAATTTCGAAGCCCTGTTCCAGCTGCCTGCGCCCGCCACGGAGACCTGAGCATGTTCAAGCGTTACCTTCGATTTCTCGCCCAACTTGTTTTGACAATCGGCGTTTCTTCAAGCTGGGCAGGGGCTTACGAGGACTTCTTCAAGTCCGTCATCAACGACGATGCGCACACGGTCGCCGACTTGCTGGCCCGCGGGTTCGACCCCAACAGCCGGGATGAAAAGGGCCAGAATCTGCTGTACCTGAGCCAGCGCGACGGCGCCTTCAAGGTCGCCCAGGTGCTGGTCGACCATCCGCAGATCCGCCTCGATCTGCCCAACAATGCCGGCGAGACCGCGCTGATGATGGCCGCCCTGCGCGACCACGATGCCTGGGTGACGCGGCTGCTGGACAAGGGCGCCCGCATCGAAGGCCTGGCCGAAGGCGGCCAGGCGGGCTGGACGCCGCTGCATTACGCAGCGGCCGCGCCGGGCAGCAAGGCACTCGCCGTGCTCCTGACCCGTGGTGCGCGCGTCGACGCACGCTCGCCGAACGGCACCACGCCGCTGATGATGGCGGCGCAGTACGGGCCGGAGGATGCCGTGACGGCGCTGCTGAAGCAGGGCGCTGATGTGCGCCTGCGCAACGACCTCAACCTGGGCCCGGCAGACTTTGCACAGCGCGCCGCCCGCGAGTCGTTGGCCGCACGCCTGGCCGCCAGCGCCCGCTGACCGCCAGGCACGGGCCCGGCCGCGCTGACGCGGCTGTCATCCAAACGCTGACACGCGGCATGTCGCTGGACCGACTTCAGCTGACAAGGGTGGCGTCCTACAGTGGATTCACAGGCAAACCGCCGTGACCACCCAGGATCCACCATGCAACCGCTGCGCCGCAACGTCAATCCCTTTGCGCTGATGATCGACCCGCAGGCCGTGCTGGCGCAGATCGAGGCGTCGGACCGGCTGGAGCGCTTGCACCGCCGTGTCTGCCGCCCGCTGGACAAGCCGCTGCTCGGTGGTGCGCCGGACGGTGGCGACGATGCCGCCGACCAGAGTGCTGACGCCGGCGAGCCCGACGATGGCATCTGATCGGCCGCGCGCTGCTGGCGCCTGTCTGCTGTCGGTGCTGGCACTGGGGCTGGCCGGCTGCGCCACCCAGTCCGATGTGCGGCAACTGGCCACCGGCCGAAGCGACGTCTCGGCCTACGAATTGAATGGTGGCGACGTGCACCGATTGCGGCGCGAGGCTCAACGCCTCTGTCCGCTGGGCGGCGAGATCGTGCGCGAAGCCGGCCACAGCCTGCCGCCGGAGGCCGAGGCCGGGCGCTGGCGCAGCACCATGAAGACGCTGGCCGCCTGGGTCGAGCCGCCGCGGCGTCCCGCGCAACTGGTGGTCTTGTGCCGTGAACCCGGCGATCGCAGCCGGCTGCAGGCTGCCGTGGCACCCGCGCCGGTGGCGCCGCCGGCGGCCGCACCCGCAGCGGAGTGGACGGCCGGTTTGCCCATCGGGCCGGTGAACCCGGAGTGGTGAGGCCCGGGCGGGCGGCAACGCTGCTGGTGTCGGAGATGGCCAGTCAGATGGACTGGCAGGCGGTGTGGCTGCGCTCAGGGCATGCACCTCACCTTGTCCAAAACCGCGACGATGTATATTATGTCAAATAAACGACCTGTGGCATAATGCATGCATCTGGGCCGGATCTTCAGTATTCAGCCGCAGTGACGTGCAGGTCCCTGCACAGCCACTTCAACGCCCGCCCCGCGCACACCCATGGCCAAAGCCGATACCAAGACCTCCATCGATTCCGACGGCCTGCGTTATCGCAGCAAGACTCCTGGTTCTCCATTCACCGCGGCTGGCGCTTTCGGCGCTGCCACGATGTCCTGCTTCCTCTGCGGCAAACACCGGCCGCGCAGCCAGCTGAAGAGCCGGCGGTTGCTGGGCAAGGCGCAGTTCGTCTGCTCGCCCAGCTGCAAGGAAGCCGACGCCGAAGGCGGCAGCAAGCCCTGATGGCGATGGCCGGGTTCGCGCCCGGTTTGGTCTGACTGGGATTCAGAAAGCCCTGGCAGCGTTCCACGCAGGCCGGGTTGTGTTGTTGCCGTCCAGCCCGTCAGCCACCGTGGGCGGTGCCTGGAAAGTCTTCGGTGTCGATCTCGGCCTGGTTCTGGGCGTTGTAGCGCGGGCCATGGATGACCTGCGGCTGGAAAAGCGCGTCCAGCTGTGCCAGCACCTGCGGTGACAGTTGCACCGTGGCGGCGCCCAGGTTCTCGGCCAAGTGGTCTGGATTCACCGTGCCGGGGATGGGCACGATGTGCTCGCCCTGGGCCAGCAGCCAGGCCAACGCGAGTTGCGCCTGGCTGCAGCCGGCCTGCTGCGCGATGGCCGCGTACGGTTCCAGCAGCACCAGGTTGGCGGCATAGGTGGCCGGCGCAAAGCGCGGCATCGCGCGGCGGATGTCCTTGGCGTCGAAGGCCGACACATCACGCAGGGTGCCGGTCAGGTAGGCACGGGCCACCGGGCTGAAGGCCACGAAGGCTGCGCCGATGCGGTGGCATTCCGCCAGCACCGCGATCTCGGCGTTGCGGCTCCACAACGAGTATTCGCTCTGCACCGCGGTGATCGGCGCCACGGCGTGTGCGCGGCGAAGCGTGGTGGCGGATACCTCGCTCAAGCCCAGCGCGCGCAGCTTGCCTTCGGCTTGCAGCCTGGCCATTTCTCCCACCGAGTCTTCGATGGGCACGGCCTTGTGCCAGCGGTGCAGGTAGTACAGATCGATGACGTCGGTGCCCAGGCGCTGCAGGCTGGCCTCGACATCGCGGCGGATGGCCTCGGGCCGGCCGTCGATCACCCGCTGCAGCGCCCCGCCCTGCCCCACGGGCTGGCCGCTCATGCCACCCTTGCTGCACAGCGTGATGCGCTGGCGGTGCGGCTTCAGCACCCGGCCCACCAGCGTCTCGTTGGCACCGAAACCGTACAGCGCGGCGGTGTCGAACAGCGTGATGCCGGCATCCAGCGCCTGCAGCAGCAGCCGCTCGGCATCGGCATCGGCCACTGGCGGCGGCGCGCCGTAGGCATGGCTCAGGTTCATGCAGCCCAGCCCGATGGCCGAGACGGTGAAGGGGCCGATGCGGCGCTGCGGCAGGCTCATCGCGTCAACCGGCGGCGTTCAGCTGCTGTTCCAGCTTGTGCAGCACCTGGTAGCAGGGCAGCACCTGGGCCAGGCTGCTGTTGGGCTGGCGGCCTTCGCGGATGGCCGCAAAGAACTCGCGATCCTGCAGCTCGATGCCGTTGATGCTGACCGCCACCTGGCTGACGTCGATCTTCTCGTCCTTGCCGTTGAACAGGTCGTCGTAGCGGGCGATGTAGGTGCCGGTGTCGCCGATGTAGCGGAAGAAGGTGCCCAGCGGACCGTCGTTGTTGAACGACAGGCTCAGCGTGCAGATCGCGCCGTTGGCAGCCTTGAGCTGGATGCTCATGTCCATCGCGATGCCCAGCGTCGGGTGGATCGGGCCCTGGATGGCGTTGGCCTGCACGATCGGGCTGCCCGCCTGGTAGGCGAACAGGTCGACGGTGTGCGCCGCGTGGTGCCACAGCAGGTGGTCGGTCCAACTGCGGGCCTGGCCCAGCGCGTTCATGTTGGTGCGGCGGAAGAAATAGGTCTGCACATCCATCTGCTGGATGTGGAACTGGCCGGCGGTGATCCTGTTGTGCACCCACTGGTGGCTGGGGTTGAAGCGGCGGGTGTGGCCGCACATCGCCACCAGGCCGCTGGCCTCGGCCACGCGCACGGCCTCCTCGCCGTCGGCCAGCACGTCGCACAGCGGAATCTCCACCTGCACATGCTTGCCGGCGCGCAGGCAGGCCAGGGTCTGGCTGGCATGCATCTGGGTGGGGGTGCAGAGGATCACCGCGTCCACCTCGGACAGGGCCAGGCTGTCGGCCAGGTCGGTGGTGACATGGGCGATGCCGTACTTGGCCGCCACCTCCTTGGTCTTGTCCAGCTCGCGGCCAATGACCGAGACCACCTCCACGCCGTCGATGTTCCGGATGCCATCGAGGTGCTTGATGCCGAAGGCGCCCGCACCGGCCAGCGCCACCTTGATTGTCTTGGCCATGTCAGTTGTTCTCCAGGATCAGGTGGCCCACCGCGGTGTTGCTGGCGGGCACATGGTAGAAGCGGTGCCTGACCGTCGGCGCCGGGCCGCCGGCCACATCGGCCATCGCACCGCGGGCGATCAGCCACATCACCAGCTCGATGCCCTCGCTGCCGGCCTCGCGCACATAGTCGATGTGCGGCACGGCGGCCTGGCCGGCGGGGTCGGCAATCAGCCGGTCGAGGAAGGCGTTGTCGAAGGGCTGGTTGATCAGGCCGGCGCGTGGGCCCTGCAGCTGGTGGCTCATGCCGCCGGTGCCCCAGATCTGCACCTTCAGCGGCTGGTCGAAGGATTCGATGGCACGGCGGATGGCCTGGCCCAGCATGAAGCAGCGCTTGCCGCTGGGCACCGGGTACTGCACCACGTTGACGGCGAAGGGGATCACCGGGCAGGGCCAGGCGGGGTTGGGGCCACCGGGCTGGCCGAACATCAGGCTCATGGGCACGGTCAGGCCGTGGTCGACGTCCATCTTGTTCACGATGGTCAGGTCGAAGTCGTCCTGGATCACGCTCTGCGCGATGTGGGCGGCCAGCTCGGGGTGGCCGATCACCTGCGGCACCGGGCGCGGGCCCCAGCCCTCATCGGCGGGGGTGAAGCTGGCCGCCGTGCCGATGGCGAAGGTGGGGATCATCTCCAGGCTGAAGGCGGTGGCGTGGTCGTTGTAGACCAGGAAGATCACGTCGGGCGTGTTGTCGGCCATCCACTGCTTGCTGGGCTCGTAGCCCTTGAACAGCGGCTGCCAATAGGGCTCCTGGCTCTTGCCGAGGTCGAGCGCAGCGCCGATGGCCGGCACGTGCGAGGTGTAGACGCTGGCGGTGATGCGGGCCATCAGTTCTTCTCCCCGATGTAGCGGTTGCCTTCGGGCGAGCGGCCGCCGGCCAGCATCATCGCCGCATACTGTTCCTGGGTCATGCCGGTCATGCTGGCGGCCATGTACTGAAAGCTCTTGCCATCGGTGGCGCCGATCTTGGCCAGGAAATAGATGTTGCCGCCGGCGGCGATGCAGCGGTTCAGGTCGCGGGCCAGCACGGCCTGCTTCTGCTCCTCGGTCATCGGCCACTGGTCCAGGTAGGCCCGCTCATCGCGCTTGAAGGCCTCCCGGTTCGCGGCCTTCATCAGGCTCATGCAGAACTGGTTGAGGTGGTAGCCCTTGCGGGACTGGTCGGCGTCGAAGATGGTCGTGCCGGGCACGTCCAGATAGGGTTTGTCCAGGGCCATGGTCATGCCTCCTCGGGCCAGTAGAGACGCATCGGGTTGTCCACCAGCAGCTTCTGCTGCAGGTCGGCGGTGGGCGCGATGTGCGGGATGAAGTCGACCAGCAGGCCGTCGTCGGGCATGTGGTCCTTCAGGTTGGGATGGGGCCAGTCGGTGCCCCAGAGCACGCGGTCGGGGAACTGCTGGACGATGCGGCGGGCGAACGGGATCACGTCCTGGTAGGCATGGCGCTCGCCGTGCAGCGCCTTCGGGCCGGTCACCGACAGCCGCTCGGGGCAGCTGACCTTGCTCCACACATTGCCGTGCTCGCGCATGAAGCGCTCGAACAGCGCGAACTGCGGGCCGTCCACCGGCAGGCTGACATCGGGCCGGCCCATGTGGTCGACCACCACGGTGGTGGGCAGCGCGGTGAAGAAATCCCACAGCTCGGGCAGGTCGACCGCCTCGAAGTAGATGACGACGTGCCAGCCCAGCTGGGCGATGCGGCCGGCGATTTCCAGCAGTTCGTCCTTGGGCGTGAAGTCGACCAGGCGCTTGACGAAGTTGAAGCGCACGCCGCGCACGCCGGCGGCATGCAGGTCCTGCAGCTCGGCATCGCTGATGCTCCGCCTGACGGTGGCCACCCCGCGCGCCCTGCCAACGCTGGCGCGGCAGGCATCGACCAGGGCGCGGTTGTCGGCGCCGTGGCAGGTGGCCTGCACGATCACGTTGCGGGTGAAGCCCAGGTGGTCGCGCAGCGCGAACAGCTGCTGCTTGCTGGCATCGCAGGGGGTGTACTTGCGCTCGGGCGCATAGGGAAACTCGGCGCCCGGGCCGAAGACATGGCAGTGGGCGTCAACGCTGCCGGGTGGCAGCTGGAAGGCCGGCTTGCTGGGGCCGGTGTACCAGTCCAGCCAGCCGCTGGTCTTGGTGAAATCGCCCGTGGTGGGTTTGCTCATCGGTCAGTCCTTATTGCGGGTGGCCGCCAGCAGGCGGTCGGCAACCGCAGCCTCCAGGATGCGGTCGGCCTCTATGCGCCAGTCGGCGCTGCGGGCGAAGCCCGGTGCGCCCTTGGTTCCGAACACGCCGGCGTCGGCCAGGTCGGCGATGTGGGCCTGGCGCTCGGCGGTGCCAGTGGCGCTGTGCGGCACGAGGCCGGCCTCGCGCACCGTCTCGGCCACCTCGCGCACTTCCTCGCTGCGCCGGCGGCCGTGCTCGATCACCCGCTGGAAGAAATAGGCGCCCTGCTTCTCCCAATCGATGCCCGGGAAGGTCTCGTGCAGGCTGGCCAGCACGGCGTCCTCCACACCGTAGAAGCGCGCGGTGGTGAAGCTCTCGATGACCATGGCCTCCAGGCCCTTGATCATCACGCTGCGGCACATCTTGGTGGCGCTGGCCACGCCGAGGCGGTCACTCGCGACCTTCGCATCGAAACCCAGGGCGTTGAGCAGTGGTGCCAGCGTGGCGGCCAGGCCGCCTCCCAGCAGCAGGGGCACGCGGATGCGGTAGGGCGGGATGCTGGTCATCACCGCGCCTTCCACGTACCGGCCCCCTGCCCCGTCGACCAGCGCGGCGGCGCGCTGCTTGGCGCCTGGCGAGGCGGAGTTGAAGTCGAGGAAGAAGGCGCCGGGCTGGATCGCAGGTGCGCAATCGGCCGCCACCGGCACGGCCTGGCTGGCGGTGACGGCACTGACGATCAGGTCGACCCCGGCGGCCAAGGCCGCGGCGGATGTGGCCAGCTGCACGCCGTGGGCGCCGGCGTGCGCCCGTAGCGGCGCGGCACTGGCCGGGCTGGCCAGCTTCAGGTCCCAGGCGGCCACGGCCACGCCCTGGGCGCGCAGGTCCTCGGCCAGGATGTGGCCCACCTCGCCATAGCCGACGAGGCCGACCTGCCAGCGCTGGGGCTCGGTGGTGGCGGCGTGGGTCATCGCTGCAACCGCCATCAGTCGAGGCTGGCCTTGGCGCGCTTGATCACGTCGGCGTACTTGACCGACTCGGCGCCGATGAAGGCCTTGAACTGCTCGCGGGTGACCGGGAAGGCCTCGTAGCCGAAGGCGGCGAAGCGCTGCGCCATGTCGGGCTCGGCCAGTGCGGCGTCGACATCCTTCTGGATCTTCTCGGCCACTGCCTTGGGCAGGCCCGGCGGCGTGGCCAGGGTGGTCCAGCCGGTCATCTCGTAGCCGGCCGGTCCGCCCGATTCGGCCACCGTGGGCACGTCGGGGAAGGCCGGATGGCGCTTGGGTGCGGTGACCGCGATGAACTTGATCTTGCCGCCCTTCTGCAGCGCGCCGGCGGTGGCCAGCGAGCCCAGCGACCAGTTCATCTCGCCGGTGGCCACGGCGGTGTAGAGCATCGACGTCTCCTTGTAGATGACGTGCTGCATCTCGGTGCCGGTCATGGCCTCCAGCAGGGCCGAGCCCAGGTGCACCGGGTTGCCCACGCTCCAGCTGCCGTAGTTCAGCTTGCCCGGGTTGGCCTTGGCGTCGGCCATGATCTCGCCCACCGTCTTGTACTTGCTGCCCGCGCCCACGGCCACGAAGAAGTAGGTGCGGAACAGCGGCGCCACCTGCTCGAAGTCCTTCACCGGGTCGTAGGGCAGCTTCTTGAAGAGGTGCGGGTAGGCCACGAGGTGGGAGTTGTCGAGCTGGATCAGCTCATGCCCGTCGGGCGTGGCGCGCTTGAAGCCGTCGATGGCGATGAAGCCGTTGGCGCCGGGCTTGTTCTCCACCACCACCGGCTTGCCCCAGCGCTTCTGCAGCTTTTCGGCCAGCACGCGCAGCGCGGCATCGGGGCCGGCGCCGGCCGGGAACGGGGTGGTGATGCGCACCGTCTTGGTCGGCCAGTCGGTGGCGTGGGCCTGGGCCTGGGCCGCAGTGCCCAGCGCCAGCAGGCTGGCCGAAGCAGTGGCCGCGATGAGGAAGGAACGTCGCATGGTGTCTCTGGCGGTGGAGGTGGATCAGTCGATGTACTTCAGGCCCGCGGCGGCCAGCGGCTCGCGCATCTTGTACATGTCCAGGCCCAGCACGCCCTGGGCGAGCTGGTCGCGCTTGGCGCCTTCATTGGCCTCGCGGGCCTGGGCGGCCTGCAGCGTCTTGGCGGCCAGGGCGCGCGGCACGCAGACCACGCCGTCGTCGTCGGCCACGACCACGTCGCCCGGTGTCACCAGCATGCCGGCGCACACCACCGGGATGTTGACCGAGCCGATGGTCGCCTTGATCGTGCCCTTGCTGCTGATCGCCTTGCTCCACACCGGGAAGCGCATCTCGGTCAGCGTCTTGACATCGCGCACGCCGGCATCGATGACCAGGGCACGGGCGCCACGGGCGATGAAGCTGGTGGCGAGCAGGTCACCGAAGTAGCCGTCGGTGCATTCGGCGGTGATGGCGGCCACCACGATGTCGCCGGGGCGGATCTGCTCGGCCACCACATGCATCATCCAGTTGTCACCGGGGTGCAGCAGCACGGTGACCGCCGTGCCACTGACCTGTGCGCCGGCATAGATCGGCCGCATGTAGGGCTTGAGCAGGCCGACGCGGCCCATGGCCTCGTGCACCGTGGCGCTGCCCAGCGACGCCAGTGCGTCGGCGGTGGCCGCGTCGGTGCGGGTGATGTTGCGGTAGACGACGCCGAGTTCGTACATGGTGGGTGCTCCTGCGTGGGATGGAGAACTCAAAGGCCCTTGGCCTTGAGCTGCTTGTTGAGCCGGCCGAACACGCGGCGGGCATTGCCTTCGTAGACCAGCTGCTTCTGCGCGGCACTGAGTTGCGTGCTCGCTTCGATGTACCGCTTGGTGTCGTCGTAGTAGAAGCCGGTCTCGGGGTCGATGCCGCGCACCGCGCCGATCATCTCGCTGGCAAACAGGATGTTCTCCACCGGGATCACCTTGGTCAGCAGGTCGATGCCGGGCTGGTGGTACACGCAGGTGTCGAAGAAGATGTTCTTCAGCAGGTGCTCGGTCAGCAGGGGCTTCTTCAGCTCCTGCGCCAGGCCGCGGAAGCGGCCCCAGTGGTAAGGCACGGCACCGCCACCATGGGGAATCAGGAACTTCAGCGTCGGGAAGTCCTTGAACAGGTCGCTGGTCAGGCACTGCATGAAGGCCGTGGTGTCGGCATTCAGGTAATGCGCCCCGGTGGTGTGGAAGCAGGCGTTGCAGCTGGTGCTGACATGGATCATCGCCGGGATGTCGTACTCGACCATCTTCTCGTAGATGGGGTACCAGCTGCGGTCGCTCAGTGGCGGGCTGGTCCAGTGGCCGCCCGACGGATCCGGGTTCAGGTTGATGCCGACGTTGCCGTATTGCTCCACGCACTTCACCAGCTCGGGGATGCAGGTGGCGGGGTCCACGCCGGGGCTCTGCGGCAGCATGGCGGCGGGCACGAAGTGGTCGGGGAACAGCTGGCTCACCCGGTAGCACAGCTCGTTGCAGATCGCCGCCCAGGTGCTGCTGACCTGGAAGTCACCGATGTGGTGGGCCATGAAGCTGGCGCGCGGGCTGAAGATGGTGAGGTCGCTTCCGCGCTCGCGCATCTTGGCCAGCTGGTTCAGCTCGATGGTCTCGCGCAGCTCGTCGTCGCTGATCTTCAGGTCGGCGGCCTTGGGCATCTTCACGGGGTCGGCGATGCCGGCGATCTGCGCATTGCGCCAGGTCTCCAGCGCCTTGGGCGCGGTGGTGTAGTGGCCGTGCACGTCGATGATCATCTTGGTCTCCTGTGACGTTGGATGGGGGTCAGGCGGCGGCCATGCCGTGGCGCTGCTTGGCAGCCGCGGTGTCGGGTGACGCCAGCCAGGCCAGCAGCGCGCGCACGGCGTCGGCCTGCTGGCTGGTGGCGGCTACGGCGCCTGAGAAGATGGTGTCGATCTGCACCGGCGCCGGCAGGTCGCCCAGCAGCTGGATGCCGGCCAGGCCGATCAGCTCGCTGCGCTGCTGGAAGCCCAGCGCCACTTCGCCGCTGGCCACCAGGCTGCCCACCGGCACGCCGGCGCGGGCCTGCACCAGCCGGCCCTGCAGATGGTCGGTGAGGCCCCAGCGTTCGAACAGCTTCAGCAGCTGGGTGCCGCTGGGCCCGGTGGAGTAGCCGATGGTCGGCGCGGCCAGCACGGCGGCGCGCAGCGCGGCTTCACTGCCGATGTCGGGCTGCGGCGCGCCGGCCGGCACCGCCACGGCCACGGCCGACTGCACCAGATCGACCCGGCTGCCGGGCAACAGGTGGCCCGCCGCCAGCAGGGTGTCAATGGCGTCGGATGCCAGCACCACCACATCGAAGGCCTCGCCCGCCGCCACCCGCTTGGCGGCATCCACGCCGCCCACCGAGGTCATCGCCACCGGCTGCCCGCCCTGCGCCTGCCACTGCGCCAGCAGCTCGGCCAGCAGCTGGCGGGTGGCCATCGATGAGATGCCGTTCAGCGGGGCGGGCGGGGTCTGGGCCATGGCATGCGTTGGGGATGGGTGCGCTGCGCCGATTCTGGGCGCGGGCGCACCAACCACCCAGGCATTGCTGGCTCTAGCTGCTATGCCTTTGTGGCATGGCTTGAAGCCAGTGCCCCGTCACCAGCCTTCGCTGCCCGGCGCGCCCTTGAACGGGCCGACCAGCTCGGGCGTGATCCAGCCGCCGTAGAAACCGCCTGGCTGCGGTCGCAACGGTTGGCCGTCGATGGTCCCGGACAAGGCGCCGAGGTAGAACGCCACCCGGTCGGCCAGTGCCTCGGCGCCGGCCAGCGGCTGCGGGTAACTCCAGGCCACGCCGGGCAGCTGACGGCCGCCGTCGACCAGGTTCCAGTACCGTGCCGGGCCCTTCCACTCGCAATACGAGCCGCCGCCCGCCGGCTGCAGCAAGTGCCGCGCGACATCGGCCCAGGGCAGGTAGAAGCTGGGCGGGTGGGCGGTTTCCAGGACACAGAGGGCGCGGCGCGTGCGCGCCACCTCCAGCGTGCCCCAGCGCAGCACCACCTCGCGGGTGTCCGGCGCCAGCCGGGGCGGCCGTGGAAAGTCCCACACCGACACCTGGCCCGGCCCGGGCACCACGGCGAACGGCGGCCGCTGCTGACCGCGCCAAGCCCAGGCGTCACGGGCGGCCTGCAGCCAGTCAGGGGGCGGGGGTGATGGCGGCATGGGCGTGGCGCAGCGGGTGGACCAGCCCGCATCGTCGCCCAGGCCGCTTCACCCCGGCTGCGACGCGGCCGCCGCGCCCTGCGGCAGCGCCCGCACCAGCTCGGTCAGCAAGGCGGTGGTGGCGCGCACCAGCGGGCTGGGCCGCTGCCGGGCCGACACCGCCAGGCACAGCATGCTGTGCAGGCTGGGCTGCACCAGCGGGCGTACCCGCAAGGCGTCGGCCCGGCCGGAGGCCGACACCGCGCTGGCATGCAGCACCGCATGGCCGTAGCCGGCACACACCAGGTCGATGATGGCGGCGATGCTGCTCACCTCCCAGGCGATGTCCAGCTTCAGCCCGGCCAGCAGCGCCCGGGTCTCCAGCAGCTTGCGGATGGCGTGGCTGCGCTCGGGCACGATCAGCGGGTGATTCGGCAGATCGGCCAGCGGCAGTGCGGCACTGCTGGCGCCGTGCCCCCCCTGCCCTCCCAGTCCCATTGGCGAGACCAGGCACAGCGCCTCCTCGATCACCGGCGTGATTTCCAGTGCCGGCTGCGGCTCGGGGTTGTAGAGAAGGCCGGCGTCCACCCGGCCGGTGCTGATCCATTCGGTGATGTGGCTGGACAGGCCCTCGACGATGGCCAGCCGTGCCCGCGGGCAGCGGCGCTGGAAGCCATCGATCAGCGGCAGCGTCAGCTGGCGGCCCACGCTGGGCGGCAGGCCGATGGTGATGCGGCCCAGCGGCTCATCGCGCGCGCCGCCCATGTCGGCCTCGGCCTGGGCCAGGGCCTGCAGCAGGTTGCGGCCATGCTCGTACAGCCGCTGGCCGGCCTCGGTCAGCACCACGCCGCGGCCGTTGCGCAGCAGCAGGGTCTCGCGCAGGTCGGTCTCCAGCGCGCGCACCTGGCGGCTGAGCGCCGGCTGGGCGATGTCGAGCACCAGCGCGGCCTTGCTGAAGCTGCCCAGCTCGGCCACATGCACGAAGGATTCGAGTTGCTTGAAGTTCATGGCGGCCGGTGCGTTGCCCGGGATTGTCCGGCAGCGGACGCCACCCCGGCCGGCGCCGGCCGATACTGCGCCGTTGCCACCTGCCCAGCCCCACCATGCACTACCCCACCTCCGCCCGCGCCCCGGGCCTGGCCCATGATCCGTTCAAGGCCCTGGCCGTGCCGCGGCCGATCGGCTGGATCGGCACCGTCGATGCCGCCGGCGTGCCCAACCTGGCCCCCTACAGCTTCTTCAATGCCATCAGCGACCGGCCGCCGATGGTGATGTTCAGCTCCGGTGGCACCAAGGATTCGCTGCGCAACATCCTGGCCAATGGCGAGTTCACCTGCTCCATCGCCAACCAGGCGCTGACCGATGCGATGAACCTCAGCTCGGCGCCGGTGGCGCCGGGCGTCAGCGAATTCGGCCTGGCCGGGCTGGACGCGGCGCCGTCGATGCTGGTCAAGCCGCCGCGGGTGGCCCAGGCGCCGGCCGCCTTCGAATGCCGGCTGTGGAAGACGATCGAACTGCCCCTGCCCGAGGGCAAGGGCGGTGTACCCTACACCATGGTGATCGGCGAGGTGGTGGCGGTCTACATCGATGACCAGTACATCCGCAACGGCATCGTCGACACCGGCGCAATGCGGCCGCTGGCCCGGCTGGGCTACATGGACTATGCGGTCGTCAGCCCCGAATCGATGTTCACGCTGAACCGGCCGACGGCCAGCGCCGATGGCCAGCGTGCAGACGTGCAGCCCGGGCCCTGGGACGGCGTCTACCGCTGATTCCTGCCCGCCAACCCGTGCCGCGCCACCCGCTGCAGCGCCACCTGCGCGCCCATGTGCGGCTGGCCACGGCGGTGGCGGTGGGTGCCGGTGTCGCCCTGCTGCTGCCCGCCGACTGGGGCGGCCTGCAACGCGCCCTGGCCGGCTGGAACCTGGCGGTCTGGCTCTATCTGGCCCTGGTGGCCTGGATGATGCACCGCGCCGGCAGCGGCCACCTGCGCCGGGTGGTCGACCAGCAGGCCGACAGTGCCCGCACGGTGCTGGTGCTGGTGATCTTGGCGACGGTGGTGAGCCTGGTGGGCACGGTGGTGGAACTGGCCGCGGCGAAGGCACCGGGCGGGGCCCACGCCCTGCCGCATGTGCTGCTGGCGGCCAGCACCGTGGTGGGCGGCTGGCTGCTGCTGCCCACGGTGTTTGCGCTCAGCTACGCCAGCCACTTCCACAGGCCGGGCGGCGGCGGGCTGCAGTTTCCGGGTGCCGACGACCGGTTCGAACCCGGCTATGCCGACTTCCTGTACCTGTCCTTCACCATCGGCGCCACGGCGCAGACCTCGGACGTGGCCATCACCACGCCCGGGATGCGCCTGCTGGTGCTGGCGCAGGCGCTGCTGTCGTTCGCCTTCAACACCGCGGTGCTGGCGCTGGCCATCAACCTGGCGGCCAGCCTGTTCTAAACCGGCCGCGGCGCTTCACTTCGCCGGGGCGTACTTGCCGAGTTCGATCTTGGCAATCGCATTGCGGTGCACCTCGTCCGGGCCGTCGACGATGCGCACGGTGCGCTGGTGGGCATAGGCCTCGGCCAGCCAGGTGTCCTGGCTCACGCCGGCGGCGCCGTGGGCCTGGATGGCCCAGTCCACCACCTTGCAGCTCATGTTGGGCGCCACCACCTTGATCATCGCGATGTCGGCCTTGGCCACCTTGTTGCCCACCACGTCCATGCGGTGGGCGGCGTTCAGCGTCAGCAGCCGGGCCTGGTCGATCATGCAGCGGCTCTCGGCAATGCGCTCGGCCCACACGCTCTGCTGCGACAGCGGCTTGCCGAAGGCGATGCGGCCCGAGAGACGCTTGCACATCAGCTCCAGCGCCCGCTCTGCGGCGCCGATGCTGCGCATGCAGTGGTGGATGCGGCCGGGGCCGAGGCGGCCCTGTGCGATTTCGAAGCCACGGCCCTCGCCCAGCAGGATGTTGCTGGCCGGCACCCGCACGTTCTCCAGCACGATCTCCATGTGGCCGTGCGGCGCGTCGTCGTAGCCGAACACATGCATCGGCCGCAGCACCGTCACGCCCGGGGTGTTGCGCGGCACCAGCACCATGCTCTGCTGGCTGTGGCGCGGGCCGTCCGGGTCGGTCTTGCCCATCAGGATGAAGATCGCGCAGTTGCTGACGCCGGCGCCGGACGACCACCACTTGCGGCCGTTGATGACGTATTCGTCGCCCTCCCGGCGGATGCTGCACTGGATGTTGGTGGCGTCCGACGAGGCCACCGCCGGCTCGGTCATCAGGAAGGCCGAGCGGATCTCGCCGCGCAGCAGCGGCTCCAGCCACTGGTCCTTCTGGGCCTCGGTGCCGTAGCGCTCGATGGTCTCCATGTTGCCGGTGTCCGGCGCATTGCAGTTGAAGACCTCGGACGACCACATCACCCGGCCCATCTGCTCGCACAGCGGCGCGTAGTCCAGGTTCGACAGGCCCTCGGGTGCGCGGTGGCTGTGCGGCAGGAACAGGTTCCACAGGCCGGCGGCGCGGGCCTTGGGCTTGAGTTCCTCGATCAGGTCCAGCGGCTCCCACTGAGTGTCGGCCCGGCGGCGGTGGTGCAGCTCTTCGTGGTGGCGCGCCTCGTTCGGGTAGATGTGCGCGTCGTAGAAGGCCCGCATGCGGTCGAGCAGGTCCTGGGTGCGGGCAGAGGGTTCGGCAAACATGGCAATGGTTGGGTGGCAGGTGTCAATGCGGGCGGATTCAACCACCGGGCCCCAGGCCGGGCGGTCGCCTTGGCGACGTGGCCCCGGCCGCCGGTGCATGCGCTTGCGCAGCGTCAGCCCGCTGCAAAATTCGGGGCCTATCCTGCGATCCGCACACCCCACACCAAGGAGATTCCGCCATGTCCACAGCCCGTGATGTCTACGTCGTCAGCGCCGCCCGCACCGCCATCGGCACCTTCGGCGGCACGCTGAAGGACACCACCCCGGCCGACCTGGCCACCGTGGCGGTGAAGGCCGCGCTGGAGCGCAGCGGCGCCGCCCCTGACAGCGTGGGCCACCTGGCCATGGGCACCGTGGTGCTGACCGAGCCGCGTGATGTCTACCTCAGCCGCGTGGCGGCCATGCATGCCGGTCTGCCGAAGGAGACGCCGGCCTTCAACGTCAACCGCCTCTGCGGCTCGGGCCTGCAGGCCATCGTCTCGGCGGCGCAGTCCATCCTGCTGGGTGACTGCGACGTGGCCGTGGGTGCCGGCTGCGAGGTGATGTCGCGCGGCGCCTACCTGCTGCCCAGCGCCCGCTTCGGTCAGCGCATGGGCGACGCGCAGATGCTCGACCTGATGGTCGGTGCACTGCACGACCCGTTCCACAAGATCCACATGGGCATCACCGCCGAGAACGTGGCCGAGCAGTTCGGCATCAGCCGCAGCATGATGGACGAGCTGGCGACCGAGAGCCACCGCCGCGCCGCTGCGGCCATCGCCGCCGGCCGCTTCAAGGACCAGATCGTCCCGGTGATGATCAAGTCCCGCAAGGGCGATGTGGCCTTCGACACCGACGAGCATGTGAAGGCCGACACCACGATGGAGACGCTGGGCAAGATGCGCCCGGCCTTCAAGAAGGACGGCAGCGTGACGGCAGGCAATGCCTCGGGCATCAACGACGCCGCCAGCGCGGTGGTGCTGGCCGCCGGCGATGCGGTCAAGGCCCAGAACCTGAAGCCGCTGGCCCGCCTGGTGGGCTATGCCCACACCGGCGTGGAGCCCACCATCATGGGCATCGGTCCGGTGTCGGCCACGCGCAAGGTGCTGGCCAAGGTCGGTCTGAAGGTGTCCGATCTGGACGTGATCGAATCCAACGAAGCCTTCGCCGCCCAGGCCTGCGCGGTGGTGAAGGAACTGCAGCTCGACCCGGCCAAGGTCAACCCCAACGGCTCGGGCATCTCACTTGGCCACCCGATCGGCGCCACCGGCGCCATCATCACCACCAAGGCCATCTACGAACTGCACCGCACCGGCGGCCGCTACGCGCTGGTGACGATGTGCATCGGTGGCGGCCAGGGCATCGCTGCGATCTTCGAGCGCTGCTGAGCTTCGGGCCGCTTAGGGCAGCTCTCTGCGGACATGCATTGATCTGCGCGAGGCCGAGGCCAGTGGGCAACTGGCCGACTCCGTGTCCCCCCGGGCCTGCTGGCCCTCCTTCCTCTTACCTGCGTCGGCCAGTCACCCACTGTCCTCGTCCAGCCACCATCGCCGCATGCGGCGCGTGCCACGGTGGTGGCTGAGCGCCGGGCCGGGAGGGCCTGCTTTGCGGAAGTGAAGGCGGAGTCCTATGCGCCGCTTGCGGCGTGTAGGACGGGGGACATGGAGCAAAGCAGGCCCTCCCGGCCCGGCACGATCGCGCAGAACCTCAGATCGCGTCGAGCCCGGAGGCGTCTAAAGCACCACGCCAAACGCCTCGGTGAACGCCGGCTGGGCGTAGCTGTCGGCAGCATGGGCGAAGCCCTTGTCGCCCCAGTCGGTGCCCCAGCTGTTGCGCACGATGAAGCGGCCGTTGACATAGCCCACCAGCGCCACGCAGTGCCCGCCCAGCCCGCTGTTGGGCGTGTAGGTGTCGAGCTTGCCCTTGCTGGCAGTGGCCTGCATGAAGGCGTTGTCCACGTCCAGCCGGGTCAGGATCGGGCCCTTGGTGGCCAGCCAGTTGCGCCAGGCCGACAGGTTGCGCCCCAGGTTGAAATAGGACGCGATGCGCCGCTGCGCCGCCAGCGCGTAGAAGGTGTTCGCGCTGCCGGTGTACATCTGCGACTGGCCGCCCAGCTTGAACGGCAGCACCTTGTCGGTCACCACGCCGAACTTCTGCGCGATGCCCAGCGCCGCCGTCAGCCAGGTGCCGTCGCTTTCGACGAAGCTGGTCGGCCGGGTGGTGTATTGATCGGTCTCCTTCGACGCCATCCAGATGTAGCGCACCGAGAGCTTCTCGGTCTTGGCCAGGCGACCGGCCTTCACGAAGTGCCAGCGCAACACCGCGTCGGCCGTGCCCCAGCCCACGCAGCTGCCGGTGTTGCCCTGGTCGCCGACGGCCCACCAGGCTTCCCGCAGGTCGATGTTGGCGGCCGCGGCGGCGGCCGACTTCGGCGTGCTGGCGCTGGTGATGCCGGCGGCGGCGGCCGTCTCCAGCGTCCAGTTCTTCTCGGGCTTGGGCGACGGCAGGCAGTTCAGGATGAAGGGGGAGGGCTTGGTGCGGCTGCGGGTGGCCATGGCGGTCTCCTGTGGTGGGATGCGCCGCATGCTGCGCCGCCGCCTGCCGGGCCGCAAGCGCTGCACTGGGGGCGAGCCGCTGCCGCGTCCTCCGGCTTGGGGATTTCAGGACCAGACGCGCCGTGCCACTTCCACCACCCGCTCCAGCTTGCGCCACTGGTCGTCCTGCGACAGCGCATTGCCGTGGTGGGTGCTGGAGAAGCCGCACTGTGGCGACAGGCACAGCTGGTCCAGCGGCACCACCTTGGCCGCCTCGTCGATGCGGCGGACCAGGTCGTCAGCGCTCTCCAACTCGCCCAGCTTGGTGGTCACCAGGCCCAGCACCACCTGCTTGCCGGCCGGCAGGTGGCGCAGCGGCTCGAAGCCGCCGGCGCGGGCGTTGTCGAACTCCATGAACCAGCCGTCGACATCGGTGCTGAACATGGCCTCCACCACCGGGTCGTAGCCACCCTCGGCCACCCAGGCGCTCTTGAAGTTGCCGCGGCAGGTGTGGATGGTCACCGCCATGTCGGCCGGCCGGCCGGCCAGCGCGGCGTTGATCACCTGGGCATAGCGGCGCGGCAGGGCATCGGGATCGTCACCGTTGGCGCGGCAGTTGTCGCGGATCTTCGGATCGCACAGGTAGGCGAACGTGATGTCGTCAAGCTGCAGGTATTTGCAGCCCGCATCGGCCAGGTGGCCGATGGCCACGCGGTAGGCTGTGGCCACGTCGTCCCAGAAGGCGTCCAGGTCGGGGTAGGCGGCGCGGGAGATTGCGGCCCGCCCGCCGCGCAGGTGCAGCATCGACGGCGACGGGATGGTCATCTTGGCCACCGCACCGGGACCGCCCTCCCGCGCGACCACGCCGGCCAGGAAGCGGAAGTGCTCGGCCATGATCGGCCCGCTGCAGGCCACCCGGCCGGTGACCGAGGCGATCGGCGGCTGCTCGCTCTGCCCAGCGATCCTGAACTTCTGGCCACTGTTGTCGACCAGCGTCACGCCGTCCAGCTGCGCCAGGAAGTCGAGGTGCCACCAGTCGCGGCGGAATTCGCCGTCGGTGATCGACTGCAGGCCGCAGGCGCGCTGGCGGCGCACGGCCTCGGTGATGGCGGTGTCTTCCGCGGCCTGCAAGGTGGCGGCATCGATGGCCCCGGCACGGTGGCGGGCGCGGGCATCGGCCAGCGCGGCGGGGCGCAGCAGGCTGCCGACCTGGTCGGCACGGAACGGGGGCTGGGGCATGGCGGCTTTCGGCTGTGGACAGTGGCGGCCATGATGCCCAGCCACCGCAGGTGGCCGCCATCGGTGCCGGCCCCAGCGCAGCGGTTAAGCTGCTGCATCGCAACATTCCAACCGTCCGCAGGAGACCCACATGAACATCCAGACCATCGGCGTGATCGGCGCCGGCACCATGGGCAACGGCATCGCGCAGGCCTGCGCGGTCAGCGGCCTCGACGTGGTGATGGTCGACATCGACGACGCCGCGGTGCAGCGTGGCCTGGCCACCGTGTCGTCCAGCCTCGACCGGCTGGTGAAGAAGGACAAGCTCAGTGCCGAGGCCAAGGCCGCGGCCATGGCCCGCATCCAGGGCAGCACCGACTACGCTGCGCTGAAGCCGGCGCAGCTGGTCATCGAAGCGGCCACCGAAAACGAAGGCCTCAAGCGCAAGATCCTGGCCCAGCTCGATGCCACGCTGCCCGCCGAGACCCTGGTGGCCACCAACACCAGCAGCATCTCGATCACCAAGCTGGCCGCCGCCACGCAGCGGCCGGACCGCTTCATCGGCATGCACTTCTTCAACCCGGTGCCGATGATGGCGCTGGTGGAGGTGATC
Organism: Pseudaquabacterium pictum; assembly: GCF_005403045.1. Classification (GTDB taxonomy): domain Bacteria; phylum Pseudomonadota; class Gammaproteobacteria; order Burkholderiales; family Burkholderiaceae_C; genus Pseudaquabacterium; species Pseudaquabacterium pictum. The sequence continues at coordinate 359,828 of NZ_BJCL01000001.1, read as the reverse complement.
CGTGGTCTGCAGACCAGCGACGCGACGCACGACGCCGTGTTTGCCATGGCGCAGAAGCTGGGCAAGACGCCGATCACGGTGAAGAACGCGCCCGGCTTCGTCGTCAACCGCATCCTGATCCCGATGATCAACGAGGCCTTCTTCGTGCTGGCCGAGGGCCTGGCCAGCGCCGAGGACATCGACGCCGGCATGAAGCTGGGCACCAACCAGCCGATCGGCCCGCTGGCCCTGGCCGACATGATCGGCCTCGATGTGTGCTTGGCGGTGATGAACGTCTACGTCGAGGAATACGCCGACAGCAAGTACCGCCCTGCCCCGCTGCTGAAGGAAATGGTGGCGGCCGGCTGGCTGGGCCGCAAGACCGGCCGCGGCGTCTACCGCTACTGAGGCGCGGCCGCCTCGGCCCGCGGCGCCGACAGCGTGGCCAGCAGGGCCTCGGCCTCGACCAGCGCAGCCTCGTGGTCGTGCTGGCGCAGCGGGCGGGCCAGGCGTGCGGCAGCGGCCGGACCCAGGCTGGCGCGCAGGCCGGGCTCCAACCGGCGGAAGGCATCGCCGGCCTGGAAATCGGCCTGACGCAACAGGCCGGCCAGCTGCTGCAGGCTGTTGGCCAGCGCAGCGGGTGGCGGGCTGTCTGCTGAAGCGAACGGCGGTGCATCGGTGTCCAGGCGTTGCCGCACCGCTGCGATCAGGCTGGCCAGGCTGGCTTGCAGCGCCGCGCCATCCGGCGCAGTCTGCGCTGGCGTGCCGGCGGCGCCCAGGGCCTTCAGCTGCAGCTCCAGGCCCTGGGCCTCGGCCTGCAGCGCGGTGGCGCCCACCGCGCCGCAGGCGCCGCGCAACGCATGCAGCTGGCGCTGCGCGGCCGGCCAGTCGGCCGCCTGCAGCGCGGCGTCCAGCCCGGGCACGCCCTGGCCGTAGTTGTCGCAGAACTGGCGCAGCACCCGGGCATACACCGCATCGCGCCCCGGCAGGTACAGCAGCGCACGCGACATCGTCAGGCCCGGGATGCCGGAGAAGTCCGGCTGGCCCGCCGGCGCCGCCGCAGCTGCGGGCACAGCCGGCGGCACCACGCCCGGCTCGGCAGGCGGGGCCGGCGCTGCGGCTGGCGCGGCGGCCTTGGCGTCCGGGACCCGTGCGGCGGCTGGCTCCGGCGGCGGTTCACTGTCGACCACCCGCGCCGGCAGCCAGCGGCCCAGCAGCGCGTACAGCAGTTCCGGATCGACCGGCTTGGCGATGTGGTCGTCCATGCCGGCGTCCAGGCAGGCGCGGCGGTCGTCGCCGAAGGCGTTGGCGGTCATCGCCAGGATGGGCGTGCGGGCATGGCGGGCGGTGGCGCGCAGCGCCCGGGTGGCGGCCAGCCCGTCCATCACCGGCATCTGCATGTCCATCAGGATCAGGTCGTAGTGGTGGGCCATGGCCAGTGCCATGGCCTGGCGCCCGTCTGCTGCGAGGCTGACCTCGATGCCCACGGCTTGGAGCAATTCGCTGGCCACTTCCTGGTTGATGGGGTTGTCCTCGGCCAGCAGCACCCGCTGGCCGGCGGCACGCTGCAGCAGCGCCCGTTCATGCGGTTGTGCGGTGGCGCGGTCAGGCTCGGCGCGCTGCCAGGGCTGCTGGTCCAGCCGGTCGATGCAGGCCGACAGCGCCGACTGCATCACCGGCTTGACCAGGCTCACCACGGCCGTGCCGCCAGGCAACGGCAGGTGGCCGGTGCCGCGCTCGTCATCGACGATGAGGATGCAGGGCGGCGTGCTGCCTTCGCCCAGCCGCGCATGCAATTGCTGCAGCGCTGCCACGCCACCGGTGCCGGGCATGCCGGCGTCCAGCAGCAACAGCTCATAGGGCCGGCGGCGCTGCTCGGCCTGCAGCGTGGCATGCACCGCCGCCTCGCCGCTGTCCACGCTCTCGACCTGCATGCCCATGCGGCGCAGCATGTCGGCCAGCGCGGCACGGGCCTCGGGCAGATCGTCGGCCACCAGCACCCGCCGCCCGGGCAGGCGGGCCGTGTCCGCCAGGGCTGGTTGGGTGGCGCGCTCGAAATTGGCGGTGAACCAGAAGCAGCTGCCATGCCCCTGCACCGTGTGCACGCCCACATCGCCGCCCATCAGCAGGGCCAGCCGGCGGGTGATGGCCAGGCCCAGGCCGGTGCCGCCGAAACGCCGGGTGGTGGAGGTGTCGGCCTGCTCGAAGGCGTTGAACAGGTCGACGATCTTGTCGGCCGGCACGCCCACGCCGGTGTCGCGCACCGAGAAGCGCAGCCGCAGCATGTCGGCATCGGCGCCCATCAGCTCGCAGCGCAGCACGATGGACCCGTGATCGGTGAACTTCACCGCATTGCTCATCAGGTTGAGCAGCGCCTGCGAGACCCGGGTCGGGTCGCCGCGCAGCAGGCTGGGCACACCCTCGGACTTGAGCACCAGCTCCAGCCCCTTGGCGCGCGCCCGGTCGGCCACCAGGCCGCAGGTGCGCGACAGCACCGCGTCGATCGGGAAATCCGTCTGCTCCAGGTGCAGCTTGCCGGATTCGATCTTGCTCAGGTCGAGCACGTCGTTGATCACGTCCAGCAGGTGGTGGGCGGCGTCGCTCACCTTGCCCAGGCGTTCGGCCACCGGGCCGCTGCCGGCGTCGCGCTGCATCAGGTGGGTCAGGCCGATGATGGCGTTCATCGGCGTGCGGATCTCGTGGCTGATGTTGGCCAGGAAGGCGCTCTTGGCGCGGTTGGCTGCCTCGGCGCGGTCGCGCGCGGCCACCAGTTGCTCGTTCAGGGCCTGCAGCCGCAGTTCGGCCTGCTTGACATCGGAGATGTCGGCAACCAGCACGAACACGCCGGCCACGCGGTCGCCCTGCCGGTCGGGGATGTAGTGGATCCAGGCGTAGCGCACCTCGCCCAGCGGATTGGTGAGGGTGTACTCGAAGCGCTGCGTCTGGCCCGCCAGGGCCGCGTGGAAGGCGCGCTCGGCGGCATCGTCGTCGCGTTCCGGCGGACCGAACAGGTCCAGCCGGGTGCCTCCCACCGGATCCCGGCCCGGGGCGAACCAGTCGCGGTAGGTGCGGTTGGCGAAGCGCAGCACGCCGTCGGCATCCCAGTAGCCCACCATGTCGGGGATGTTGTCGGCGATGGAGCGCAGGAAATGCTCGCCCTCGCTGCGGGCGCGCACCGCCTGCTGCATGGCCCGGGTGCGCTCGGCCACCTCGGCCTCCAGGTGCTGGCGGTGCTGCGCCAGCTCGGCGGCCACCTGCACCCGCTCGGTGATGTCCTCGGTGACCGACACCAGGTAGCTGGGGTTGTGCGCGGCATCGCGCACCACGCTGCAGCTCACCGCCACCCAGATGGTGCTGCCGTCCTGCCGCTGGTAGCGCAGCTCGCGCCGGGCCGAGGCCAGCTCCCCGCGCAGCAGGCGCTGCAGCTGCGGCCACTCCTCCTGGCGGTCCACCGGGTGGAACAGCGTGCGGTAGTCCAGCGACATCAGCGCCTGGCGGCTGTAGCCGGTGATCTCGCACAGCCGCCGGTTGACGGTGAGCCAGCGCCCGTCCAGGCCATGCTCGGCCATGCCCACGGCCGAGTTCTCGAAGGTGGCACGGTGGCGCGCCTCGCTCTCGCGCAGCGCGGCCTCGGCCTGCTTGCGCTGGGTGATGTCGCGGCAGACCGCGAAGACCAGTTGCTGCCCGTCGGCCAGCACCTGGCTGGCGCTGACCTCCAGCTGCAGGGCCTGGCCATCCGGTCCGGCGATGGCCACGTCGAAGCTGATGCGCTGACCCGGCGACTTGCACAGCTGGCCCATCAGATCGGCGTCGGGCAAGGCCACGCCCAGGGCCTGCACCGCCGTGCCGGGCAGCGTGGCCAGCGGCCGGCCCAGCATGGCCGCCATGGCCGGGTTGGCCTCCAGCACCTCGCCGTTGGCGCCCAGCACCAGGATGCCATCGCGCGACTGCTCGAACAGCTCGCGCCGGCGCGCGGCCTCGCGGGCCAGCAGGGCCTGGGCCGCGCGCTGGGCGGTGATGTCGCGCACGGTGCCCACCATGCGCCGCGGCAGGCCGCTGCTGTCCAGCACCAGGCGGCCCCGGTCCTCCAGCCAGCGGGTGCCGCGCGGGTGGTTGACCACCTGCAGCTCGACGGCGAACTCGCCATCCTGCAGCGCCGCGCGGCGGGTGGCGTCCATCAGCCGCTCCAGGCTCTCGGGCGTCAGGCGGTCGGCCAGCTGGCCGAAGGACACCGGCGCGCCGGCGGGGCCGACGGCAGGCAGGCCGATCATCTCGTGCAATTCGGCACTGAAGTGCACGTCGCTGCGGTCCAGGTCCCAGTCCCAGACGCCCGCCCCGCTGGCCTTCAGCGCCATGCCCAGGCGGGCTTCGCTGGCGCGCAGCGCGGCCTCGGCCTGGCGGCGCTGGGTCACGTCCTGCAATGCGCCCAGCAGGCGCAGCGGCTGACCGGCGTCGTCGTGCTGCAGCACACCGGTGGCCGACAGCCACATCACCTGGCCGCCCTGCCGCAGGTAGCGGAACTCCACCGCCATCGGCTGCACGTCGTCGAGCGCGCGACGCGCGGCCTCGCGCACCGGCGCCACGTCATCCGGGTGCAGCGACTGGAACAGCCCGGACCTGCCGGACGCCGCGCCGGCGTTGTCGTCAGGCTGCCGGCCCAGCAGCGCCCACACCTCGGGCGAGGCGGTCAGCCGCTGGGCGCGGATGTCCCAGTCCCAGGCGCCCATGCCGGCATTGGCCATCACCAGTTTCAGCCGCTGCTCGGTGGCGCGCAGGGCCTGCTCGTCCTGGCGGCGGTCGGTGATGTCGCGGCTGCTGCCGACGATCAGCCGGCCGGTGCCGTCGGGCACGCTGTGGAGGCGGGTCTCCACCAGCCGCAGCGTGCCGTCGGCACGCCGCCATCGGGATTCGCAGCTGACGGCTTCGGGTGCATCCTGCCGCAGCAGCGCGCGCGCGCGGGGCTCCGGGTGGTCGATGTCCCAGTCCCACAGCCGCAGCGTCAGCACCTCGGCGGCACTGCGGCCCAGCAGGCGGGCGAAGGCGTCGTTGGCCTCGCACACCCGGCCGTCCACGTCCAGCGCGAACAGCGCATCGGGCGCCTGGGCGAACAGCAGGCGGCGCCAGGCCAGGTCATGCTGCGGCATGCTGCCCGCGGGCGGCGGCGTGTCAGCCATGGCGCAGGCCGATGGCCGGCCAGTCGTCACAGACCTCGAGGAAGGCGTCGACCACGTCGGGGTCGAACTGCCGCTCGCGTTCGGATGCCACCACGGCCCGGGCATCGGCATGCGGCAGGGCCTGGCGGTGCGGACGCCGCACGGTGAGTGCATCGTAGGTGTCGACCACCGCCATCAGCCGCACTGGCCAGGGGATGGCATCGCCAGCCAGGCCGCCAGGGTAGCCGGCCCCGTCCCAGCGCTCATGGTGGCCGTGGGCGATCGCACGGGCCCAGGGCAGCCAGGGCGCCGGCGCCAGCCGCGCCAGCACGTCGGCACCCAGCTGGGCATGGCGCTGCACCAGCTGACGCTCGCTGGCATCCAGCGGGCCCGGCTTGTCCAGCACCCGGTCGGGCACGGCCAGCAGGCCGATGTCATGCAAGGGCGCGGCGCGCAGCACCAGCTGCACCTCGCGCTCATCCATCAAACCGGCGAAGCGCGGGTTGCGGCGCAACACCTTGCACAGGCTGCGCAGGTAGGCCTGGCTGCGCAGCCGGTGGCGGGCGGCATCGGGGTCGCGCACGTCCTGCATCTGCAGCAGGGCCTGCAGGGTGTCGTCGCGTGCCGCGAGCAGTTCGGCCTGCTGCTGCTGCAGGTCGGCCGCCAGCTGCTGCATGTCGGCATGCTGGCGCCGGCTGTCGCTGCGCTGCGCCAGCAGGCGTGCCACGCGCGCCAGCAGCACCGCCGGGCGCACCGGCTTGGTCAGGTAGTCGGCTGCACCCAGCACCAGACCGCGCTCCTCGTCCTCGGCGCTGTCGAGCGCGGTGAGCAGCACCACCGGGATGTCGGCGGTCTCGGGGTTGTCGCGCAGGGCACGCAGCACGTCGAAGCCGTCCATGCCGGGCATCATGACGTCGAGCAGGATCAGGTCGGGACGCGGCGCCATCCGCGCCAGCTGCAGCGCACGGGCACCGCTGTTGGCCACCCGCACCGCATGCCGGGGCAACAGCAGTTCGCCCACCACGCTCAGGTTCTCGGGGTTGTCGTCAACGATCAAGACCAGGGGCGGTGGCACGGTACGACAGGACGTGGCGGACTGCAAGTCACGATGCAGACGTTTGTATCACGCAGCAGATGCGTCCATACGCCGAGGAAACACCGCTTTCCTGCCGCTCGTCAAGCCGCCGGACAATCGCTGCCATGCCCCACACCCTGCCCGAACGCATCGTCTGCCTGACCGAGGAACCCACCGAGGTGCTCTATGCCCTGGGCCAGCAGGCGCGCATCGCCGGCATCTCGGGCTACACCGTGCGCCCGCCGCAGGCGCGGCATGAGAAGCCCCGCGTCAGCGCCTTCACCAGCGCCAAGATCGACAAGATCCTGGCACTGCAGCCCGACCTGGCCATCGGTTTCTCCGACATGCAGGCCGACATCGCTGCGGCGCTGATCAAGGCCGGGGTGGAGGTGTGGATCAGCAACCACCGCAGCATCGACGGCATCCTGGGCTATGTGCGCCGGCTGGGCGCCCTGGTGGGCAGCACGGCCGACGCCGAGCGCTATGCCGACGGCCTGCAGGCCCGGGTGGACGCGGTGCGCGCGGCCGCTGCCCGCCTGCCGCGCCGGCCGAGGGTGTACTTCGAGGAATGGGATGTGCCGGCGATCAGTGCCATCCGCTGGGTCAGCGAGCTGGTGGGCGTGGCCGGAGGCGACGACATCTTTCCGCAGCGGGCGGTGGCCTCGCTGGGGCGCGACCGCATCGTGGCCGACGGCGCCGAGGTGGTGGCCGCCGCGCCCGACATCATCATCGGCAGCTGGTGCGGCAAGAAGTTCCGGCCCGAGCAGGTGGCGGCGCGGCCGGGCTGGGCAGGCATCCCGGCGGTGCGCGACGGCGAACTGCACGAGGTGAAGTCGCCGCTGATCCTGCAGCCCGGCCCGGCGGCGCTGACCGACGGCCTGGACCGGCTGCACGCCATCATCGCCGGATGGGCGCTGCGCCACGGGTGACAGCCCCGGCCGGCAGCGCCTGCGATCATCCTGCCCGACCCCCTTCCACCCCCCCGAGGAGACACGATGTTCAAGGCCATCCTGCTGCAGCAGACCGACGACAAGAAGACCCGCGCCGCACTGGTCGACCAGGACGACAGCGCCCTGCCCGACGCGGCCACCCATGCGGTGACGGTGGACGTGGCCTGGAGCACGCTGAACTTCAAGGACGCGCTGGCCATCACCGGCAAGGGCGCGGTGGTGCGCAACTGGCCGCTGGTGCCCGGCATCGACCTGGCCGGCACGGTGGCCGAGAGCCGCGATCCCGCCTGGCAGAAGGGCGACCCCGTCGTGGTCACCGGCTGGGGCATGGGCGAGAACTTCTGGGGCGGCCTCACCCAGCGCCAGCGGGTGCAGGCCGGCTGGCTGCTGAAGATCCCGGCGCCGTTCACGCCGCGCAGCGCGATGGTCATCGCCACCGCCGGCTTCACCGCCGCGTTGTGCGTGATGGCGCTGCAGAAGCACGGCCTGAAGCCGGGCGACGGCGAGGTGCTGGTGACCGGCGCCGCCGGCGGCGTGGGATCAATCGCCGTGGCCCTGCTGGGCAAGCTGGGCTACACCGTGGTGGCCTCCACCGGCCGGCCGCAGGAGGCCGACTACCTGACCCGCCTGGGCGCCGCCCGCATCGTCGACCGCCAGGCCTACACCGCGCCGGGCAAGCCGCTGCAGAAGGAGACCTGGGCCGGCGTCGTCGACACCGTGGGCAGCCACACCCTGGCCAATGCCTGCGCCGCCACCCGCTTCAACGGCGCCGTGGCCGCCTGCGGCCTGGCCCAGGGCGGCGATTTCCCCACCACGGTGATGCCGTTCATCCTGCGCGGCGTCACGCTGTACGGCATCAACAGCGTGTTCGTGCCCAACGACCAACGTGCGCAGGCCTGGGCACTGATGGCCGCGCACCTGGATGCCGGCCTGCTCGACAGCCTGACCACCGAGATCGGCCTGACCGAGGTGATCGACTACGCGCCGCGGCTGCTGGCCGGCACGGTGCGCGGCCGCACCGTGGTCAACACCGCACGCTGAGGCGCACCGCCTGACGCGTTGGCGGTGTTCTTGCTGCACCGCATCATGGTCTCCCCACTTCAGGCCTGTGGCCTGGCGGCCGATCGGCATGGCTTCGTCCATTCCAGGCAGTGCCATGTCCTTCGTCCGAGATTTGCCGTTGCGTCTGAAGTTCGCCCTGCTGGCCGCGCTGATGGTGCTGCTGTGCACGCCGCCGACGGTGCTGCTGACCGTGGAGGCCTTCGACGACATCCGCACCACCCAGGCCGAGCGTGCCGGCGTGCAGCCGGTCGGCACGCTGCTGAAGCTGGTGCGGCAGACGCAGGTGCACCGCGGCGCCAGCACCGGCTGGCTGGGTGGCAATGACGGCCTGAAAGCCCGCCGCGAGGCCCAGGCCACCGAACTGGACGCCACCCTGGCGACCATGCAGGCCGACACCGCGATCTACCCCGGCGGCCGGCTGGCCGAGCGCCGCAGCGCGGTGCAGCAGGCCTGGGCCGCGCTGCGTGACGATGTGTCGGCGCGCCGCATCGACGGTCCGACCGCCTTTGCCCGCCACACCGCGCTGATCGCCACCCAGCTGCAGCTGCTGGGCGACGTGGCCGACCGCTCGGGCCTGGTGCTCGACCCGGAAGCCGGCACCTACTACCTGCTGGTGGCGGTGGTTGACACCCTGCCGAAGATGAGCGAACTGCTGGGCCAGACCCGGGCGCTGGGCTCGCTCTACCTGACCCGCCAGGCCATCACCCCGGCCGAGCGCGAGCGCCTGGTGATGACGCTGGCCCAGCTGGCCCAGCGCCGCACCGAGCTGGAGCGCTACTTTAGCAACGCCGCCCAGGCCGATCCGCAATTGGCGGCCACCATCGCCGCGCCGCGCCGCGCGGCCGAGGAGGCCGTGGTCGCCGCCGCCGCGCTGGTGCAGCGCCAGCTGGTCGATGCGCCCGCGCCGGCAGGCGAAGCCGTGGTCTATTTCAATGCGCTGACCGGGTACATCGACGCGCTGTTCAAGCTGACCGATGCCAGCTTCGCCAACCTCGACGTCCACCTGGCGGATCGGCTGCAGGCGCAGCAGCGCCAGCTGGCGGCGGTGGCTGTCGCCCTGCTGGTGATCGGCGCGCTGTCGGCGGCCTTCATCCTCACGCTGGTGCGCGGCATCCTGGGCACGCTGGCCGGCGCCCAGGCGGCGGCCGAGGCGCTGGCCCGCGGCGATCTCACCCACCCCGTGGCCACCGGTGCACAGGACGAACTCGGCCGCATGGCGGGCACGCTGGCGGGCGCCATGGACCGGCTGGCGGGCCTGGTGCGGGAGATCAAGACCACCGGCGAGTCGGTGGGCACGGCGTCGGCGCAGATCGCCGCCGGCAATGCCGACCTGAGCGCGCGCACCGAGCAGACGTCGGCCAACCTGCAGCATGCCGCCTCGGCGATGGAGCAGCTGCATGCCACGGTGCGGCACAACGCCGAATCGGCGCACCAGGCCGCCGCGCTGGCCGGCCAGTCGCAGCAGGTGGCGGCCGAGGGCGGCGCGCTGGTGGGCCGGGTGGTGGAGACCATGCAGGCGATCAGCCAGCGCTCGGACAAGATCGTCGACATCATCGGCGTGATCGACGGCATCGCGTTCCAGACCAACATCCTGGCCCTGAATGCGGCGGTGGAAGCCGCCCGTGCCGGCGAGCAAGGCCGCGGCTTTGCGGTGGTGGCCAGCGAGGTGCGGGCCCTGGCCCAGCGCAGCGCTGCCGCGGCGCGCGAGATCAAGACGCTGATCCAGGGCAGCGTGGAGACGGTGCAGGCCGGCACCGCGCTGGTGGGCCAGGCCCAGCAGACGATGCAGGCCATCGTGCAGCAGGTGCAGCAGGTCAGCACCCTGGTCGGCGAGATCGGCACCGCCACGGCGCAACAGACGGCGGGCATCGCCCAGGTCAGCGGCACCGTCGGCCAGCTGGACCAGGCCACGCAGCAGAACTCGGCCCTGGTGGAGGAAAGCGCCGCGGCTGCGGACAGCCTGCGCCAGCAGGCCACCAGCCTGGTGGCGGTGGTCGGGCAGTTCCGGGTGTGAGCGGTGCAGCGCGGCCGCGTCAGCCGCGCTGCTGCTTCATCAGGTTGCGGCCGATCACCAGCTGCATGATCTGGCTCGTGCCTTCGTACAGCCGGAAGATGCGCACGTCCCGGTAGAAGCGCTCGATGCCGTACTCGGCCATGTAGCCGGCGCCGCCGAAGATCTGCACCGCGCGGTCGGCGACCCGGCCGCACATCTCGCTGGCAAACAGCTTGCAGCAGGCGGCTTCGGTGCTGACCGGGCGGCCGTCGTCGCGGCGGCGGGCGGCGTCCATCACCATGCATTCGGCGGCGTAGATCTCGGTTTCGCTGTCGGCCAGCATGGCCTGCACCAGCTGGAAGTCGCCGATCGCCTGGCCGAACTGCTGGCGCTCGGCCGCGTAGGCCAGCGCGTCGGCCAGCATGCGGCGGGCCACGCCCACGCAGACCGCGGCGATGTGGATGCGGCCCTTGTCCAGCACGCGCATCGCCATCTTGAAGCCCTGCCCTTCCCGGCCGCCGATCAGGTTGGCCGCCGGCACCCGCACGTTGTCGAAGATCACGTCGCAGGTGTGGGCACCGCGCTGGCCCATCTTCTTGTCGGGCTTGCCGAGGCTGATGCCCGGCGTCTTGGCGTCCAGGATGAAGGCCGACACGCCACCGGCACCCTTGTCGCCCGGGTTGGTGCGCGCCATCAGCGTGAACACGCCGGCCTGCGGCGCGTTGGTGATGTAGCGCTTGCTGCCGTTGACGACGTAGTGGTCGCCGTCCTTGATCGCCGTGGTGCGCAGCGAGGCCGCGTCCGACCCGCTGCCCGGCTCGGTCAGCGCGAAGCTGGCGATGAGCTCGCCGGTGGCCAGTTGGGGCAGCCACTGGGCCTTCTGTTCGGGCGTGCCGTCGAACACGATGCCCTGCGAGCCGATGCCCACCGTGGTGCCGATCACCGAGCGGAACGACGGCGAGGTGCGGCCCAGGGCCATCATCACCCGCACCTCCTCTTCCATCGTCAGGCCCAGGCCGCCGAATTCCTCGGGGATGGTCAGGCCGAACAGGCCCATCTCCCGCATGTCCTGCACCACGTCGGGCGGAATCTGGTCGGTCTCCGACACCTCGGCTTCCAGCGGCCGCAGCCGCTCGGTCACGAAGCGCTCGACCGTGGCCACCAGGGCCTGAATGGTTTCCTCGTCGCGGATCATGGGGCGGCCCTCACAGCGCGCTGGCCGCGCCGAGGATGGCGGTGGCCTGGCTGCTGAGCGTGCCGCCGTTGCCATGGGCCAGGGCCACATGCACGCCGGGCACCTGGCGCTCGCCGCCCTCGCCGCGCAGCTGCTGCACCGCCTCGATCAGCGCGAAGATGCCGTACATGCCCGGGTGCGTGCAGGACAGCCCGCCGCCGTTGGTGTTGACCGGCAGGCTGCCGCCGGGGCCGATGGCGCCGCTCTCCACGAAGGCGCCGGCCTCGCCCTTGGCGACGAAGCCCAGGTCCTCCAGGAACAGCAGGGTGTTGATGGTGAAGGCGTCGTACAGCTCGGCCACCTGCACATCCTTGGGTGTGAGACCGGCCATCGCGAAGGCGCCGGCGCCGCTCTGGCTGGCGGCGGTCACCGTCAGGTCGGGCATGCTGCTGATCTGGCGGTTCCAGCAGGCGGTGGCGGTGCCCAGCACATAGGCGGGCGCCTTGGGGCCGGCCTTGGCGGCATCGGCCCGCTGCAGCACGAAGGCGCCGGCGCCATCGGTCACCAGGCAGCAGTCGCGCACCGTCAGCGGGCTGGCCACCATGCGGGCCTTCAGCACATCGTCCACCGTCAGCGGGCCGCGCTCGAAGGCATCGGGGTTCTTCTGCGCCCAGGCGCGGGCCGACACCGCCACCTGCGCCAGCTGGCGCCGCGTGGTGCCGTACCTGGCCATGTGGGCCGCCGTGGCCAGCGCATAGGCCGACACCGGGAACACCGGGTCGTAGGGCATCTCGTAGGGCTGCGGGTCCATCTGCCGGCGGGCGGCGGCCACGGCGGCGCGGTTCATCGTGCCGCTGCGCTGGGTGCTGCCATAGCAGACCAGCACGTTGTCGCACTGGCCGGCCTGCAGCGCCAGCATCGCCGGCATCAGGTGGGCGATGAAGCTGCTGCCGCCGAGCATGGTGCCGTCGACGAAGCGCGGGTTGATGCCCAGGTACTCGATCACCGGCATCGGCCACATGGTGCTCAGCACGCTGGCGGTGCACAGGCCGTCGATGTCCTGCATCGTCAGGCCGGCGTCGGCCACCGCGCGCTTGGCGGCCTCGGCCAGCAGCTCCATGTCGGTGTAGCCGGGGGTTTCGCCATTGCCGAACAGGCCGATGCCGCTGATGGCGGTGGCGCCGCGCAGGGCCTTGAGCTGCGGCGTCATTGGCATGGGGCGGGGAAACGTGCTCATGCCGCCACCTCCGGATCGAACACCACCAGGCCCTTGCCATCGGTCAGCTGCACCCGGGCGCGCACCCGCAGGCCGATCTGCACGGCGTCGGGCGCCAGGCCCTCCACCCGGCTGAGCAGGCGCACGCCTTCGTCCAGGTCAACCAGGCAGACGTGGTAGTTGCCGCCCTGGTCGGGCTTGCGGCCGATGGTGGTGACGGCGGCCACCGTGCCGGTGCCGGCCGGCGGCACCAGAGCTGGCTCGTCGGCGCCGCAGTGCGGGCAGACGGCGCGGGGGAAATACACGTGCTTGCCGCAGGCAGCGCAGTGCTGGATCAGGAAACGGCCCTGGTCCAGCGCCTGCTGGTGCCGGGCCTGGATGCCTTGCTGGGGTTGGGTCATGTCGGGGCGCGCAAGCGCGGAACGGGGGAATGACCGCAGTCTGCCCAAGCTGCCGCCCCAGCGCCATTCGGTTTTGCCGAAGGGGCCCCACACCCGGGCGCGAAGCGCGCGGGGCCTTGGTGCAAACCCCGGCCTTGGGTTTTGCGAATTGCCGCCAGGGCCGAGCGGCGCCAAGCTGTGGGCCTGTCCCACTGCCGAGCTTCACCATGCCCCGTGTTTGCCGCCGCACCCTCCTGGCCAGCCTGGCCCTGGCCGCCATCGCCCCGCTCGCCCAGGCCCAGGCCCCGGCCGCCAACGTGCGCCTGCTGGTGGGCTATGCCGCCGGCGGACCGGTGGATGCGATGGCGCGCATCTTCGCGCCGGCGCTGGCCAGGGAGCTGGGCGCCAGCGTGATCGTCGAGAACAAGCCTGGTGCCAGCGGCGCGCTGGCCGGCGAGATGACCAGCACCGCGGCGGCCGACGGCACCACCTTCTGGTTCGCCGCCAGCCCCACCGTCACCATCGTGCCGAACATCCAGAAGAAGCTGAAGTTCGACGCAATGCGCGACCTGACGCCGGTGGCGCCGCTGTTGACCTATGCCAACGTGCTGGTGGTGCCGCAGGCCAGCCCGCTGAAGACGGTGGCCGACCTGCTGGCCCAGGCCAAGGCCAGCCCGGGCAAGGTGTTCTACGGCTCGGCCGGGGTGGGCGCGTCCAACCACCTCAGTGGCGAGCTGCTGGCCCACCAGGCCGGCGTGCAGCTGACCCATGTGCCCTACAAGGGCAACGCCCCGGCGATGAACGACGTGATCGGCGGCCAGCTGCAGATGATGTTCGACATCGTCGGCGGTGCGCAGAAGTTCATCACCGGTGGCCAGGTGCGGGCGCTGGCGGTGACCTCGGCCGCGCGCAACCCGATGCTGCCCGAGGTGCCGACGATGCGCGAGGCCGGTCTGCCCGGCTACGAGGTGGTGGGCTGGATGGCGCTGTACGGCCCGCCGAAGCTGCCCGCCGCGGCCACCGAGCGCATGGCCGACGCCACCCGCAAGGTGCTGGCCACGGCCGACTTCCAGCAAAGGCTGGCGGCGCTGGGCTACACGCCCTGGCCCGGTCCGGCGGCCGAGCTGGTGGCCCAGGCCACCAAGGAGCGGGCGATGTGGGGCACGGTGACCAAGGGCATCGAAATCGACTGAGCCGGCTCAAGCCGGGCGCCGGGCGGCCGATAGGAAAGGCGAGAACGCGCGTCACGCGCGTCGCCCGCCCTGCAGACACGGAGCCCCGCTGATGACCGACACCAAGACGACCTACCGCCTCCTCACCCGCAGCGACATGGACGGCCTGGTGTGCGCCGTTCTGCTGAAGGAACTGGGCATCCTCGGCGAGATCGTCTTCCACCACCCGAAGGATGTGCAGGACGGCAAGGTGCCGGTCACCGAGCGCGACATCCTGACCAACCTGCCCTACGTGCCCGGCTGCGGCATGTGCTTCGACCACCATGCCAGCGAGGCGCTGCGCAACGGCGGCAAGGACACGCCCGGCTACATCCTCGAGCCCGATGCCAAGTCGGCCGCCCGTGTGGTCTACAACCACTTCGGCGGCAAGGCACGCTTCGGCGACCGCATCAGCGACGACATGATGGACGCGGTGGACAAGGCCGACTCCGCCGGTTTCAGCAAGGACGATGTGCTGCATCCCAAGGGCTGGGAGCTGCTGTCCTTCCTGATGGATGCCCGCACCGGCCTGGGCCGCTTCCGCGAGTTCCGGGTGTCGAACTACCAGCTGATGATGATGCTGATCGACTGCTGCCGGGCGATGAGCATCGACGAGATCCTGGCCATGCCGGACGTGAAGGAGCGGGTGAGCCTGTTCTTCACCCAGCATGCGCTGTTCCGCACCCAGATCAGCCGCATTGCCAAGGTGCACGAGAAACTGGTGGTGCTGGACCTGCGCAACGAGGAGACCATCTATGCCGGCAACCGCTTCGTGGTCTACGCGATGTTCCCGCAGTGCGATCTGTCGATGCACGTGATGTGGGGCCGAGAGAAGCAGAACACGGTCTACACCGTGGGCAAGTCGATCTTCGACCGCGGCAACCCGATGGATGTGGGCGCGCTGATGCTGGAGCATGGCGGTGGCGGCCACCATGCCGCGGGCACCTGCCAGGGTCCGAACGAGACGGCCGATGCGATGAAGCAGGAACTGATCGAGACGTTGGTGGCGAAATCGCGGCGCTCACATGGGCTGGCTGCCTGAGGCTGTCGGCTGCGGGCTCGAAGCGGAACTTGCCGGTTCGCCATCATCAGCGCGAGGGCGAACGCCTCGGTCGTGCCTGAGCGCAGGGCCTCCCGGCCCGGCGCGATCGCTCAAACACAGCGACCGCTTCGAGCCCGAACCGGAACCTCAGATCGGATCCCAGGTGAACACGTCGCCTGAGCGGTCCAAGCCGTAGAAGCCGCTCTTGAGCGCCGGCATGGCGTGCGAGGCCACGGTCTCGGCGGTCCAGCCTTCGCTGCGGTGCACGCTGCGCTCGGGGCGCGGCTGGCTCATCAGGAAGATCTCGTTGTTGCGCACGGCGAAGATCTGGCCGTTGACGTCCTTGGCTGCATCGCTGGCCAGGTAGACGGCGATCGGCGCGATCTTGGCCGGGGTCATCTGCTGGATCTTGGCCACCCGGGCCTGCTGCTCCGGCGTGTCGGTCGGGATGCTGCCGATCATGCGGCTCCAGGCGAACGGCGCGATGCAGTTGCTGCGCACGTTGAACTTCATCATGTCCAGCGCGATGCTCTTGCTCAGCGCCGCGATGCCCAGCTTGGCCGCCGCATAGTTGGCCTGGCCGAAGTTGCCGATCAGGCCCGAGGTGCTGGTCATGTGCACATAGGCGCCGCTGCCCTGCTCCTTGAAGTGGTTGGCGGCCGCCCGGCTGACGTAGTAGGCGCCGTACAGGTGCACCTTGATCACCGCGTCCCACTCGTCCAGGCTCATCTTGTGGAAGAAGCGGTCGCGCAGGATGCCGGCGTTGTTCACCACGCCATCAATTCGGCCGTACGTGTCCATCGCGGTCTGGATGATGCGGCCGGCCGCGGCCACCTCGCTCACGCTGTCGGTGTTGGCCACCGCCTGGCCGCCGGCGGCCACGATCTCGGCCACCACCTTCTGCGCCGGGCCGGCGTCGCCGCCCTCGCCCGACACGCTGGCGCCGATGTCGTTGACCACCACCCGGGCGCCTTGCGCGGCGCATTGCAGGGCGATGTCACGGCCGATGCCGCCGCCGGCGCCGGTGACGACGACGACCTTTCCTTCGAGCATGGTTCCTTGGGGCATGGTTGTTCTCCTCAGTTGCGAATGGGGTTGCAGGGTCAGCGCTTGGCGCTGTCCATCTGGCGGGCGATCAGTTCCTTCATCACCTCGTTGCTGCCGCCGTAGATTCTGCCCACGCGGGTGTCGGCATACAGCCGGGCGATCGGGTAGTCGTTCATGTAGCCGTAGCCGCCGTGCAGCTGCACGCATTCGTCGACCACCTGGCCGACCATCTCGCTGACCCACCACTTGCTCATCGACGCGGTGGCCACGTCCAGCGTGTCGTCCAGGCTGCGCTGGATGCAGTCGTTGATGAAGCTGCGGGCAATCGTCAGCTTGGTCTGGCATTCGGCCAGCTTGAAACGGGTGTTCTGCATCGCCATCAGCGGCTTGCCGAAGACCTGGCGCTGCTGCACATAGGCCAGCGTCTCGTCGATGGCGCGCTGCATCGTGGCCACGCCGCCGATGCCGATGATCAGCCGTTCACGCGGCAGCTGCTCCATCAGCTGCACGAAGCCGCGGCCCTCCTCGGTGCCCAGCAGGTTGCTCACCGGCACCCGCATGTCGTCGAAGAACAGCTCGGCGGTGTCGATGGTGTGCTGGCCCACCTTGTCCAGCAGCTTGCCGCGGCGGAAGCCTTCCAGACCGTCCACCTCGGCCATGATCAGGCTGATGCCCTTGCCGCCCTGCTCGGCCCCGGTGCGGGCCACGATGCAGATCAGGTTGGCGTGGTAGCCGTTGGTGATGAAGGTCTTGGCGCCGTTGATGACGTAGAAGTCACCGTCCTTCTTCGCGCTGGTGCGGATGGCCTGCAGGTCGGTGCCGGCGCCGGGCTCGGTCATGGCGATGGCGGCCACCATCTCGCCGCTGGCCATCTTCGGCAGCCACTTCTTCTTCTGCCACTCGGTGGCGTAACGCAGGATGTAGTGGGCCACGATGGCCGAGTGCACGCTGTTGCTGAAGCCGCCGGCCATCTTGTAGGCATGGCTCTGGGTCAGCACCACCTCGTGGCGGAAGTCGCCGCCGCCGCCGCCGTACGCCTCCGGGATGCTGGCGCACAGCAGGCCGGCGGCGCCGGCCTTGGTCCACAGGTCGCGGTCGGCGCGGCGCTGTTCGCGCCAGCGGGCGTCGTTGGGCAGGCATTCGCGGTCGAAGAACTTGTTGCCGGTGTCGGCCAGCATCTCCAGGTCGCTGTCCATCCAGGCGGGGGTGGGATTGGTGATCATGGTCGTGTCCTTCTTGGAAGTGTTCAGGCGATGGCGATCACGGCATCGCCGGTCAGCTTGACGTGGCCGTGCTGGTTGGTGGTCTGCAGGGCCAGGCGGGCGCGGCGCTCGCCGTTGACCTCGAACAGTTCGGTCACCGTGCCGCTGCAGGTGATGGCCTCGCCCACCTGGGTGATGGCGACGAAGCGCACACCGTATTCGCGGATGCGGCGCTGCGGCACCCAGTTGGTCAGCAGCCTGCCCAGGTAGCCCATGCTCAGCATGCCGTGGGCAAACACGTCGGGCGAGCCACCGGCCTTCGCGTAGTCGGTGTCCACATGCATCGGGTTGTGGTCGCCCGAGGCACCGCAGTACAGCGCCAGCGTCAGCCGGGTCACAGGCGGGGTGGTGAAGGCGGGCAGCGCGTCACCGGCTTTCAGTTGCGACAGTTCAACCATGTCTCACCACCGTGATGCCGTGCAAGTCGGCGATGTGTTGACCATGCTGGTTGGTGACGCGGGTCTCGCGCACCACGAACTCCAGCAGCCCGCCCTTCTTGGCATAGATGTCGGCGATGCGCTGCGCAAAGGTCAGCGTGTCGCCGGCAAAGGCCATGGCGTGGTAGCTGAAGCGCTGCTCGCCGTGCAGCACCTTGGGCACCGGCAGGTCCAGCAGGTCACGGATGGCGC
The DNA here is from genome assembly GCF_005403045.1 of Pseudaquabacterium pictum. Classification (GTDB taxonomy): domain Bacteria; phylum Pseudomonadota; class Gammaproteobacteria; order Burkholderiales; family Burkholderiaceae_C; genus Pseudaquabacterium; species Pseudaquabacterium pictum. The sequence continues at coordinate 341,655 of NZ_BJCL01000001.1, read as the reverse complement.
CGGGGTTGGGCGCGTCCATCTCCAGGCAGAACAGGAAGGTGGGCGGCACCGGCAGCGCCGGGTGGCCGGCGGCCCTGGCGGCGGCATCGTCGGTGTAGACCGGGTCGGTCTGGCCGATGGCCTTGGCGAAGAACTTCAGCCGGTCCTTCTCCACGTCCACGCTGAACGGCGGGAAGGTGTGGCCGATGTGGCGGGTGTCGATCATGCGCCCACCTTCTCGTAGAGGGTGACGACGCAGGCGCCGCCCAGGCCCAGGTTGTGCTGCAGCGCCAGCCGGGCACCTTCCACCTGGCGCTGCTGGGCCTGGCCACGCAGCTGCCAGGTCAGTTCGGCGCACTGGGCCAGGCCGGTGGCGCCCAGCGGGTGGCCCTTGCTGAGCAGCCCGCCCGACGGGTTGGTGACCACCCGGCCGCCGTAGGTGTTGTCGCCATCCAGGATGAATTGCTCGGCCGTGCCCTCGGGCGTCAGGCCCAGGCTCTCGTAGGTGATCAGCTCGTTGGCGGTGAAGCAGTCGTGCAGTTCCACCACGTCCACATCCTCGGGGCCGATGCCGGCCTCGGCATACACCTTGGCCGATGCCGCGCGCGCCATGTCGGCGCCCACCAGCTTGCGCACATCGTTGCTGCCGAAGGTGGACGGGCCGTCGGTGGTCATCGCCTGGGCGGCGATGCGCACCCGGCCATCCAGCCCATGCCGGCGGGCGAAGTCGGCGCTGCACACCACCGCGGCGGCGGCGCCGCAGGTGGGCGGGCAGCACTGCAGGCGGGTCAGCGGGTCGAACACGCTGGGCGAGGCCAGCACCTCGTCCAGCGTCACCGTCTGGCGGAACACCGCCAGCGGGTTGCGCGCCGCATGCTGGCGCGCCTTCACCGAGATGCGGGCGAAGGTGCTGGGCGCGATGCCGTGCTCGGCGATGTAGTCGCGCGCCGCGCCACCGAAGAACTGCGCCGCCCGCGGCACCGCGGGGTCGAAGCCCTGGTGGGCCTCCAGCGTGTCGATGAAGCGGCCCAGCGGCGACGGCCGATCGGCCCACACGCCCTTCAGCGGCCCGGGCACCATCTGCTCGAAGCCCAGCGCCAGCACGCAGTCGACCATGCCCGAGGCCACCGCCTGCCGCGCCAGCCACAAGGCAGTGCTGCCGGTGGCGCAGTTGTTGTTGACATTGACCACCGGGATGCCCGACAGCCCGACGCCGTAGATCGCCGCCTGGCCAGCCGTGCTGTCGCCGAACACATAGCCCACGTAGGCCTGCTGCACCAGCGCGTAGTCGATGCGGGCATCGTCCAGCGCCAGCTTGGCGGCGCGGCTGCCCATCACGTCATAGGCCTCGCTGGCCCCGGGTTTGGTGAACGGGATCATGCCCACGCCCACCACATGCACGGCCTGTGTCATCGCGGTCTCCTGTCGGGTTGCGGTTGGTCCATCACTCACCGGCCTTGGACGGGCCCGGCGTGCGGTAGCGGAAGGTGCCCATGGCCTTGGCCGTCACCGTGCCTTCGGCATCGGTGATCTCGGCCTCGCAGAAGCACACGCTCTTGCCGCCGCCGGTGGCGCGGCCGGTGGCGGTCAGGTCGCCCACCGCCGGCTTCATGAAGGCGATGTGCATGTCGATGGTGACCACCTCGCGCAGGTAGTCGACGCGGCTGAGCGCGGCATTGGCCATGGCGCTGTCGAGCAGGCTCATCACCACGCCGCCGTGGCCGCCGCCGTGGTTGTTCAGCAGGTCGGGCCGCAGCGCCAGCTGCACCACGGCCACGCCGTCGGCCTCATGCGTGATGCGGGCGCCGATCATCACCAGGAACGGGATCACCCGTGCACGGCCGTCGTACGGGGCGGGGGTGGGTTCGGGCAGCGGCATCGGGGCGGTGGATCAGCGCGAGAGGGTGCAGCATCGGCGCGTGCCGGCGCCTGGCCAATGGCCAAGCCGCACTTTGTCATTGGCCAAACCGATCAGCCAGGGTTTGCCCGGATGCCGGGCCCGCAGGTCAAGGCGGCGACACCAGCCGCCCGGCGGGCCGCCTAGAGTGACCGGTCCCAACACCAACAAGCCTGAAGGAGACCGCCATGCCGCTGCCCACCTCCCCTGCGCCGCGCCGCCTGCTCACCACCCTGGCCGCCGCCACCGCCCTGCTGCTGTCGGCCTGTGCCGGCATGGGCCCCGGCAAGCCGGCCAGTTGGGCTGCGCCGCAGCCATTGGTGGCGCCGTCCAGCTTCACCGGCGTGCATGGCCTGGCGGTCGACAAGCAGGGCCGGCTGCTGGCCGGCAGCGTGGTGGGCAATGCGATCTGGGAGGTCGACCGCAACACCGGCGCGGCCAAGATCCTGGTCGGCGGGCCCGATGGCCAGGCCGACGACATCGCCATCGCCCCGAACGGCGCCATGGCCTGGACCAACTACTTGCAGGGATCGGTGCGCATCCGCGACAACGACCAGCAGCCAGCGCGGGTCATCGCCTCGGGTCTGCCGGGCCTCAATTCGCTGAACTTCGACCCGCGCAACGGCAAGCTCTACGCCACCCAGGTGTTCCTGGGCGATGCGCTGTGGGAGCTGGACCCGAGCGGCGCCCAGCCGCCACGCCTGATCGCCAAGGACCTGGGTGGCCTGAACGGCTTCGAAGTCGGCCCCGACGGCATGATCTACGGCCCGCTGTGGTTCAAGCGCAGCGTGGTGCGGGTCGATCCCAAGGACGGCGCGGTCAGCGTGATCAGCGCCAGCTTCGAGACGCCGGCCGCGGCCAACCTGGACGGCAAGGGCAATGTCTGGGTGATCGACACCGCCACCGGCGAGCTGTCCAAGGTGGCGCTGGACAGCGGCGCCCGCCAGACCGTGGCCAGGTTGTCGAGTGCCCTGGACAACCTGGCCATCGCGCCCGACGGCACGGTCTACGTGTCGAACATGGCCGACAACGGCATCCAGGCCGTCAACCCGGCCACCGGCGCGGTGCGCCAGCTCACCCGCGGCGCGCTGGCGGTGCCCGGTGGCATCAAGGTGGACGGCAACAGCCTGTGGGTGGCCGACATCTTCACCTTGCGCAAGGTCGACCTGGGCAGCGGCGCGGTGACCGATGTCAAGCGCATGCACGCCGTCGACGGCGACATGGAATACCCGTTCGCCGTGGGGCTGGGCAGCAAGACCATGGCCTTGTCGTCGTGGTTCACCGGCACGGTGCAGCTGATCGACCGCGCCAGCGGCAAGACCATGGCCATGCTGCATGGCTTCAAGGCGCCGTACGACGCCATCCCGATGGACGACGGCAGCCTGCTGGTGGCCGAGATCGCCACCGGCAGCATCACCCGCGCCAGCGGCGCCAACTTCGTCGACCGCACGCCGCTGGCCAGCGGCCTGGGCGGCCCGGTGCAGATGGTGCTGGGGCCCGATGGCCAGCTGTATGTGACCGAGGCAGCCGGCAGCATCCAGCGCATCGATCCCAAGACCGGCGCCAAGACCCAGGTGGCCACCGGCCTGGCCCTGCCCGAGGGCCTGGCCTTCACCCCCTGGGGCACGCTGGTGGTCGCTGAAGCCGCCGCCGGCCGGCTGACCGAGCTGGACCTGGCCGCCAACCAGCGCCGCACCATCGCCGAGAACCTGCCCATCGGCCTGAGCGCCGGCCCCGGCCTGCCGCCGCCCTACGTGCCCACCGGCGTGGCCGTGGGGGCGGATGGCAGCATCTACCTGAGCGCCGACCGCAACAATGGCCTCTACCGCATCAAGCCGGTGCGCTGATGGCCGGCCCGGTGGTGATCGTCACCGGCGCGGCCGGTGGCATTGGCGGTGCGGCGGTGCTGGCCTTTGCGCAGGCCGGCGCGCGGGTGGTGGCAGCCGATCTGGACGGCGCAGGCGCTGAAGCCGCGGCGGCAGCCGCCCGGGCTGCCGGTGCCCAGGCGGTGGGCGTGCAGGTCGACGTGACCGACAGCGCCAGCGTGCAGGCCATGGTGGCCGCGGCGGTGGCCCAGTTCGGTCGGCTGGATGCGGCGTTCAACAACGCCGGCGTCGAGCTGGAAGGCGTGGCCACGGCCGATGCCGATGAGGACCTGTTCGACCGCACCATCGCCGTCAACCTGCGCGGCGTGTTCCTGTGCATGAAGCACCAGATCCGCCAGATGCTGGCCCAGGGCGATGGCGGCGCCATCGTCAACACCGCCTCGGTGGCCGGCCTGGTGGGTGCGGCCACAATGCCGGCCTACACCGCCAGCAAGCACGGCGTGGTGGGCCTGACCAAGGCCGCGGCGCTGGAATATGCCAAGCGCAACATCCGCGTCAACGCCGTCTGCCCGGGCGTGGTGCGCACGGCGATGACCGAACGCGCCGTGGCGCAGCGGCCCGAGCGCGCCGCCTTCATCGACAACCTGCATCCAATGGGCCGCATCGCCGAACCGGCCGAGATCGCCGCCACCGCGGTCTGGCTGTGCTCGCCGGCAGCCAGTTTCGTCACCGGCCAGGCGCTGGCGGTGGACGGCGGCATGGTGGCGCGCTGATGGCGTCCAGCATGGCGCCCGCCACCGCCGCCCAGGCCGCCGCGCTGCTGTGGCAGCACCGCCAGGCCGGCAGCAAGCTGACTGCCCTGCCCGCTGGGCTGCGGCCGGCCGATGCCGACGCCGGCCACGCGATCCAGGCGCAGCTGCCGGTGGTGGCTGGGGATGCCGTGGCCGGCTGGAAGATCGCCGCCACCAGCAGCGCCGGCCAGGTCCACATCGGCGTCGGCGGGCCGCTGGCCGGCCGGCTACTGGCGGCCACCGTGGCGGGGGACGGCGCCAGCTGGTCGCTCACCGGCAACGGCATGCGGGTGGCCGAGCCGGAGTTCGTGTTCCGGTTCGGCGCGGACCTGCCGCCACGCGGCGAGCCCTACACCGTGGATGACGTGCTGACCGCCGTGGCCGCGCTGCACACCGGCATCGAGGTGCCGGACTCCCGCTTCACCGACTTCGTCACCGCCGGTGAGGCACAGCTGCTGGCCGACGATGCCTGCGCCCACCAGTTCGTGCTGGGCCCCGCCACGGCGGCCGACTGGCGGGCGCTGGACCTGAGCCGCCATGCGGTGCAGGCCACCGTCGACCAGGCCGGTGGGCAGCAGCTGCTGCGCGAGGGCAGCGGCGCCGCGGTGCTGGGCGATCCGCGGCTGGCGCTGGCCTGGCTGGTCAACGACCTGCGCCAGCGCGGCCTGGGCCTGGCGGCTGGCCAGTTCGTCACCACCGGCACCTGCATGCCGCCGCTGGCCATCGCGCCCGGCGACCGCGTGTGGGCGGATTTCGGCCTGCTGGGCCGGGTGTCGGCCGCCTTCACCGCCTGACCGGCCGCCAGCTCAGTACAGCCGCACCGCGCCGTCGAAGTGCCAGGTGCGGCGGATCTCGACCACGTCGAACTCGCGCGCCAGTGCCGGCTGGAACGGCTGGTAGGGCGCCAGGCCCTCGACGATGCGCTGCACCGCCTGGTCCAGCTCGGGCACGCCGCTGGAGGTGACGAAGCGCACCGATTCCACCGAACCGTCGGCCCGGATGGCCACCGTCACCATCGGCTGGGTGTGCCGACGCCGCACCAGCTCGCGCAGTGGCTCGAAGTTCTGGTTCAGCTGGATGCGGCGGGCCCAGGCCTCCGCATAGTGCACCAGTTCGGTGTTGGCATCGACGCGGCCGAACAGGCGGCCACGGCGCAAGCTGCTGGCCGACGGCGGCCCGCGTGATGGCAGCGCCGTGGCGGCGGCCGCGGCATCGCGCCGGGCCGCTTCTTCGTCCAGCTGGCGCCCGATGGCGCGCAGCCGCGCCTCGCGCCGGGCCTCGGCCTCGGCGGCCGACGCGGCGCGTGCTGCTTGGGCTGCTTGGGCTGCTTGGGCTGCCTGCGCGGATTGCGCCTGTTGTACTGCTTGTGCTGCTTGTGCTGCTTGTGCAGCCTGGGCGGCCTGCGCCATGGCCGCCGCAGCGCGCGCCGTGTCCTGCGCTGCGGCCAGCCGCTCGGCCTCGATGCGGGCTGCTTCCAGCCGGGCCACCTCAGCGCGCTGCGACGCCAGGCGTTCGGCTTCCAGACGCTCGGCCTGCTGCCGTGCCGCGGCCTGGCTGGCCGCCGCGGCGCGCGCGGCGGCGGCTGTGCGTTCGGCCTCCAGGCGTGCGCGCTCTGCCTCCAGCCGCTGCCGCTCGGCCTGTTCGGCCGCCAGCCGTTCGCGGGCCTGCTGCGCGGCTGCAGCGCGCTCGCGCTCCAGCCGGCTGGCTTCGGCGCGTGCAGCGTCCTGCCGGGCCGCTTCGGCGCGCGCGGCTTCCTGGCGCGCAGCTTCCACGCGTGTCGCCTCCGCCCGCGCTGCCTCCAGGCGCGCAGCCTCGGCCCGGGCTGCCTCGACCTTCGCCGCTTCCACCCTGGCGGCTTCGGCACGCGCCGCTTCTTCGCGCGCGGCCTCCAGTGCAGCCTCGCGTGCGGCCTGGCGCGCCTGCGCCTCCGCGGCCGCGCGGGCCTCGGCGGCCGCCAGGGCCTGCGCCGCGGTGTCGGCGGCCGGCGCTGCCGATGCCGCCAAGGTCGGCGCCGAGGCGGCCACCACCGGCAGTGCGGGCAGGTCGTCCCGCGGCGGAGGCATCGCGATCACCACCGGCGCGGGTTCCGCTGCCGGTGTGGCCGGTGGGGCTGTGGCGGGTTCGGCCGGCAGTTCCACCACCGCCATGGCGGGTGGCGGTGCGGCCGGCGCGGTCTGCGGTGTCCCGGCGGCCTCGGGCGGTGGCGCGGCGGCTGTGGCGGTCGCGACAGGCTCCGGCGTCTCGGGCGTGGCGGCCGCTGGGGCCGCCTCGGGTGGCGGCGTCGGCGTGACCTCCGGGATGAACACCGGGACGGGCGCCGGGATCGTCCCGACGGCCCGGTCCGCGGCCACCGGCCCTGTCGGGTCGGCCGCAGCGGCCGGTGCCGGCCGCAGCGCCACCCGCAGGTCCGGCAGTTCGCCCCGGCGCTCCTGCCAGGGCAGGCTGAAGCCCGGCAGGCCGGTGCCGTCGCCGTCCACCACCAGGCCCAGCAGCAGCCCATGCAGCAGCAGCGACACGACCAGCGCGCCATTCAGCCGCCGGTCGCTGACGTGCCACGCCGTCTGCACTGCCAACCCCAGGCGCTGCAGGCTCAAGCCGCGGCCTCCGCGTCCGCCGCCGGCCGGTTGAAGCGGGCCAGCACATGGCCGGCCATGCCCTTGGCGAGCTCATCCTCGCCGAAGAACACCGTGCCCGGGATCGCCTGCCGCAGCAGGTCGCATTCGGCATCGCTGTGGGCCCGCAGCACCACCTCGATGGCGGGGTTCAGCGTGCGGGCGGTGTCCACCATCTGGCGCAGGCCCAGGCTGTCGCCGGTGGCCACCACCAGCAGCGCAGCATGGGCGATGTGGGCCTGCACCAGCACCGTGGGGTCGGTCGCGTCGCCGCTGACGGCGGCCTGCCCGCTGCGGCGCAGACTGTCCACCAGCTCGCGGTTCTGGTCGACCACCACATGCGGGATGCCGCGCCGCTGCAGCGCCCGCGCGATGCGTGCGCCCACCCGGCCATGGCCCACCAGCACCACCTGGCCCTGCAGGTACTGCCGGCCGGTGTCCATCGGCAGCGCGGCCAACGGGTCGTCGCGCTGCTCCAGCCGGCGCGCGGCCGCCGAATGCCGCAGCACCCATCGGCTGAACGGTGCCACCGCGGTGAACACCAGCGGGTTGATGGCGATCGAGATCAGGGCGCCGGCCAGCACCAGGCTCATGCCCTCCGGCGGCAGCAGCCCCAGCGCCAGGCCCATGCCGGCCAGGATGAAGGAGAACTCGCCGATCTGGCCCAGGCTGGCGGCCACCGTCAGCGCGGTGTTCAGCGGGTAGCGCAGCAGCAGCACCAGGCCGGCCGCGGCCAGGCTCTTGCCCACCACGACGATGGCCACCACCGCCAGCACCCGCAGCGGCGCATCGACCAGCACCACCGGCTCGAACAGCATGCCCACCGAGACGAAGAACAGCACCGCGAAGGCATCGCGCAGCGGCAGCGACTCCTCGGCCGCCCGCTGGCTGTAGGCCGATTCCCGCATCACCATGCCGGCGAAGAAGGCGCCCAGCGCGAACGAGACGCCGAACAGCGCCGATGCACCGTAGGCGATGCCGATTGCCGCGGCCACCACGCCCAGCGTGAACAGCTCGCGCGAGCCGGTGCGTGCCACCTGCCACAGCAGCCAGGGCAGCACCCGGCGGCCGGCCACCAGCATGATGGCCACGAAGGCGCCCACCTGCAGCAGCGTCTGGGCGATGGTGCGCCACAGTGGGTGGCCCTCGGGGTTGGCCACGGCGGTGCCGCCCAGCACGCCGGCCAGCGGCGGCAGCAGCACCAGCATCACCACCGTGGCCAGGTCTTCCACCACCAGCCAGCCCACGGCGATGCGGCCATTCATCGTCTCCAGCAGGCGGCGGCTCTCCAGTGCCTTGAGCAGCACCACGGTGCTGGCACACGACAGCGACAGCCCGAACACCAGCCCCGCGCCGCCGCCCCAGCCCCAGGCCCAGGCCAGCGCCATGCCCAGGCCGGTGGCGATGCCCATCTGCACCACCGCCCCGGGCACGGCGATGCGCTTGACCGCCATCAGGTCGGCCAGCGAGAAGTGCAGGCCGACGCCGAACATCAGCAGCATCACGCCGATCTCGGCCAGCTGCGAGGCGATGTCGATGTCGGCCACGAAACCCGGCGTGGCCGGGCCGATGGCGATGCCGGCCAGCAGATAGCCCACCAGAGCGGGCACCCGCAGCCGCTCGGCCAGCACGCCGAAGACCAGCGCCAGGCCGAAGCCGGCGGCCACGGTGGTGATCAGCGTGAGTTCGTGGTCCATCAGCCGTCAGCCGCCATCCACTGCCGCAGCAGGGCGAGGCCGTCGGGCGGCAGCGGCAGCTGTTCACGCTGGCACAGGAACAGCATCTGGTTGGTCAGCCGCTGGGCCAGCGTGGCCACATCGTCCAGCCCGCGGCCGAAGACATGGCCATTGAGCTGCATGCCGCGCAGCAGGAAGACCACGTCGCGCAGCGACACGTCGATGGCCGGCGTGCGCGCCAGGCAGGCGCTGCGCACCCGGCGGGCGGTCTCGGTGGGCTCGTAGGGCCGCTGGGCCAGGTCGGCGCACAGGGCATCCAGCACCGCGCGCACCACCGGCGGCGGCAGCAGCGGCGCGCCGGTGAGCTGGCTGATCTCGCGCGCCAGCGGCAGCAGCAGCGCATGCCCGGCCCACGCAGGGTCGGCCGGCGCAGCGGCATCAGGCCCGTCGGCCAGCGCGGCGGGCACGGTGTCGGCCGTGTCGGCCACGGTGTCGGCCGCGTCATGGGGACCAGGCGGCGCGGCCAGGGCCTCGGCAGCCGGTGCCTCGGCTTCGGCCGGTGCGGCCAGGCCGCTGGCATGGCGGTCGGGGTCGGCAATGCGCCCGCCCGAGCCGCTGAGCCACACCAGCCGGTCCAGCCCCAGCGAGCGGAAGAAGGGCTTGAACAGGCCATGGCCGTTCCAGTTGTCCAGCGCCGGGCCGTGGACCTGGCGCAGCCGCAGCGCCAGCGGCCCGGCCGGCACCGGGTGTGCCGACTGCGCCACCGCCGCCTCGATGCGCCGGGCGATGTCGGCCAGCTGCGCCGGCGCCAGCGGTGGCGGCGGTGGTGCCGCGGGCTCGGCCGGCGCCGCGGCATGGGCCACGGCGGCCTGCGGCGTGCCGGGCGTGGGTGCGGTCTCGGTGTGCTCGCCGTGGTCCGCACCCTCGGCGGCCAGACCCAGGGCCTGCTCGATGAACTGCCGCTCGTCGATCAGCAGGTCGGCGCTGGCCTGGTAGGCCGCCGACGGGAAGCCGATGGCCAGCACCGAGGTGCGGCGGTCGTAGCGGCGCAGCTTGCGCAGCACCGGGGTGAAGTCGGCATCGGCCGACAGCACGATGAACTCGTCGTAGCGGGTCTCGTGCTGCAGCAGCTCGATGATGTCGAGCACCATGTGGATGTCGGTGCTGGTCTTGCCCTGGCTGGTCACCGGCGGGCAGTCGACGATCTCGAACCCCGCACGCAGGAAGGCATGGCGGTACTGCTGGTACCAGTTGGGGTTGAGGTAGCAGCGGCGCACCAGCACCCGCCGCCGCGCGGCGGGGTCGGCATGGCCGTCGGGGATCTCCAGCCGCTCGGCCAGCCAGCGCATCCATTCCACCGGCTGGCGGGCAAAGCGTTCGGCGGCAGCCGGCTGCAGCGCCCGCAGCTGGGTGAAGACATTGTCGAAGTCGACGAACAGGGCGCTTTTCATGGGGATCCGGTGGTGGCGGGGGCAGGCGGTGGCGGGCTGCCGGGCGAGGGGGCGGCGGCGGCCATGCGGGTCAGGCGGTACTCACCGGGCGCCACGCCGGTCCATTTCTTGAAAGCGCGGTGGAAGGTGCTGGCCTCGGAGAAGCCCAGCCGCTGGGCGATCTCGGGCAGCGTCAGCTCGGGCCGGGCCAGGTGGGCGATGGCGGCGTCGCGGCGCAGCGCGTCCTTCAGCGCCTGGAAGCCGTGGCCCTCCTCGCGCAGCCGGCGTCGCAGGGTCTGCGGCGACACGGCGATCGCCTCGCCCACCGCTTCCAGCGACAGGTCGGCGGCATCCAGCCGGCGGTGCAGCAGCCGGCGGATGCGCTCGGACAGGCTGGCCGCGTCGCGGTACTTGATCAGCAGGTTGGCGGGCGACCCGGCCAGGAACTCCCGCAGGCTCTGCGGGTTCTGCACCACCGGCAGCTCCAGCCAGCGGGATTCGAAATGCAGGCCGACATGGGCCTGGTCGGGTCGGATCGGTGCCTGGTAGACACGCGAGCTGTCGCTGCGCGGCGCTGTCTCGGTGTAGTCGACCCGCAGCACCGGCACCCGGCGCGCCACCAACCAGCAGGCCAGGCCGAAGGCGAACAGCAGAAAGGCCTTCTGCGCATAGTCCAGCCGCGGGTTCCAGGGCAGGCGGCGCAGCAGCTGCACCCGGGCGGTGTCGCCCTGCACCACCAGCCGCGGCACGAAGTCGGCCAGCAGGCCGTGGTAGCGGCGAAAACCCAGGCGCAGCGCCTCGTCCAGCGTCTGGCAGCGCACCAGCTGGCTGGCGCAGTGGCCGAAGCTGCCCACCGGCAGCGGCTGGCTGCACAGGCCCCACAGCTCGTCACGCAGCTGGCGGCGCAGCACCCGGATCAGCAGCGCGTACTGCGCCTGCGAGACGCGGGCCAGCGGCGACTCCAGCAGCGCCGGAGGAATGCCCGCGCGCTGCAGCAGCGGCGCAACCGGCCGGCCCTGGTGGCGTGCGCCCTGCAGGATCAGGCGCACCTGCTGGATGGCGACGGTGTGCTGGGTCATGGCCCAGCGGGCCGCAGGTGCGGCGGTGATCGGCAGAGTTGCGGTGTGGCCATGCCCGGATCGTACGATCCGCGGCGACACCGCTGCGGCGCAGCCTGCGCTGCGCGGGCTGCGGCCTCAGGCGCGCTGGCGCCGGCGCACCTGGCGCACGGCCGTCACGCCAGCCAGGCCGGCCAGCATCAGCGCCCAGCTGGCCGCCTCCGGCACGGCCGTCACCGACGCCGTCACGAAGCCACTGTTGTTGAACGAATCCGTGTCCAGAAAGGCCAGGTAGAGGGTGCCGGCGCTGGCTGCCACGCCGCTGTAGCTGGTGCCCACCTTGAACCAGGTGTTGTCGGCCAAGGCGTCAGCGCCGATCTTGCCGATGAGCGAGAAGTAGTTGATGCCCGTGATCGGGTCGTTGCCGTAGCAGGTGGTGCCATTGGCATCGAAGATCCCGCAGCCGCCGCCATCCCACAGGCCGGTGGCTGAGATGGCCAGCGCGTCGCCGAGGTTCAGCGTGATCCCGGTGTTCAGCGGCACGGCATCGCGCGCGGTCGTCGCCAGGCTGTTGGCGTTTGCCTTGACCTCGAAGGTCTGCGTGCCGGCCTGCACCGCCATCGAGACGGACGACAAGACGGCACCGGCCACCAGCCACCGCCCAAACATCTTCACCATCATGCACTCCCACACTTTACCTCGTGACAGTATTCGCGGGTCGGGGCTGTGCCGGTATCCCGCGTCCCGGGGGCTGGTGGTGCGCGGTGTACAACCAGGGCATGCCCCCTGTTGCCGCCTGCCGCCGCCGCACCGCGCGTGACCGTCCCTGGTGGTCGGCGCTGGCCGCCGCGCTGCTGGGCACCCTGTCGCCGGTCGCGGACGCGGCAGGCACGGCGCTGCTGACACTGACCCTGCCACGCGCCAGCCTGCAGGCCGTCGACCTGGCGGTGCTGGTGGCCGAGGGCGATGCGCTGAGCGAGGCCGTGGCCCTGGCCTACCAGCAGGCGCGCGGCATCCCGGCGGCCAACATCATCCGCGTGCCGGTGCCCACCGGCAGCGACAGCATCAGCGACAGCGACTTCGCCACGCTGAAGACCGCCATCGACGCCCAGATGCCCGCCGGCGTGCAGGCCAGCCTGGTCACCTGGACCCAGCCTTCCAGGGTGCAGGGCGCCGGCTGCGCCATGGGCATCACCAGCGCCCTGGCCTTCGGCTACAACCCGGTGCTGTGCGGTGGCTGCGCACGCACCCAGGCCTCGGCTTATTTCGACACCGACACCACCCGGCCCTGGACCGACCTGCGCCTGCGCCCGGCCATGATGCTGGGCGCGGCCACGCTGGAACAGGCCCAGGCGCTGATCGCGCGCGGCCTGGCCGCCGAGGGCAGCGTGCCCACCGGCACCGGCTGGCTGGTGCGCACCGCCGATGCCGCCCGCAGCGTGCGCTGGACCGACTACCCTGCCCTGCCAAGCCAGTGGTCCGCCGTGCCGGGCCTGTCCCTGCGCTACCTGGACGCCAGCGCCGCCACCAGCCCGCAGGAGGTGACCGGCCAGGCCGACCTGCTGTTCTACTTCACCGGTGCGGCGCGGCTGGCGCAGCTGGCGAGCAACCGCTTCCTGCCCGGGGCGGTGGCCGACCACCTCACCTCCTTCGGCGGCTTCCTGCCCGGCGGCAAGGGCCAGATGACCGCCACCGCCTGGCTGGCTGCCGGCGCCACCGCCAGCTACGGCACGGTGGAGGAGCCCTGCAACCACCCGGACAAGTTCCCCCGCGCCTCGGTGCTGATCGAGCACTACCTGCGCGGCGCCACCGTGCTGGAGGCCTACTGGAAGTCCGTGGCCTGGCCGGGCCAGGGCCTGTTCGTCGGCGATCCGCTGGCCCGGCCCTGGGCCCACACGCCCGCCGCCACGGTCGAGGGTGATGTGCTGGTCGTGCGCACCCGGTCGCTGCGCCGGCTCACCACCTACCAGGTGCAGCTGCAGCCGGCCGGCAGCAGCCAGTGGCGCCTGCTCGACAGCCTGTCGGCCGGCCAGCCGCGGCCGGTGGTCTGGCGGATTCCGCTGCCGGCCGATGCCGCCGGTGGCCGCCTGCGCTGGCTGGGCCCGTGCCCGCTGCGTCCGGTCGACCGCTGCGTGCTGGCCGAAGGCTGAGGGATGATCAGCGGGCACGTGCAGTGCGTTTCTGCACGCACCTCCCCGCAGTCCGTTGCATGGTGCTCAAGCCTGCAAGCCTGGGGCCGACATGCCGGACAGAGCCCGCCCGCCGGCCCCCCCAACCGCTGTCTCCGCCGCCCCACGCCCCTGCATGCTGAGCGCTGATTCCTCCCCGCACGGCGACACCGTGGCCGCCACCGCACGGCTGCTGATCGTCGACGACGACGAGGTGATGCGGGCCATGGCCACGCACACCCTGCGCCAGGCCGGTTTCGACGTGGCCGAGGCCGATGACGGCGGCACTGCGCTGGCCATGCTGGCCGCTGGCGGCATCGACCTGGTGCTGCTCGATCTGGTGATGCCCGGCCTCGACGGCTACGAGGTCTGCCGCCGCATCCGCGCCCTGCCCCAGGGGGCGCTGCTGCCGGTGCTGGTGCTGACCGGCCTGAACGACACCGTGTCGATCGACGCCGCCTACGAGGCCGGCGCCAGCGACTTCATCGCCAAGCCCATCCACTGGACGCTGCTGTCGCACCGGGTGCGCTATGCACTGCGTGCCAGCGCCGCCATCACCAGCGCGCAGCGCACCCGCGAGCGGCTGGAGCGGGCGCAGCAGATCGCCCACATGGGCCACTGGGAGCTGGTGGTGGCCAACCAGCAGTTCCACTGCTCGCCCGGGCTGGCCCAGGTGTATGCGGCGCCGCCGGAGGCGGTGGCCACGGCCACCGCGCGCAGCTTCGCCGGCCGTGTCTGCCCGGGCGACCGGCAGCGCGTGCTGTCGGCCCGCAAGGCCGCGGCCCTGGGTGGCCAGCCCTACCAGATGAGCTTCGAGGTGCAGCGCTTCGACGGCGCGGTGCGCACCGTCTTCGAGCAGGTGGTGGTGCTGCGCGATGCCAGCGGCGCGCCCGAGCGGCTGGAAGGCATCACCCAGGACATCACCGACCGCATCGAGGCCGAGCGCCGCATCACCCAGCTGGCGCACTTCGACAGCCTGACCGGCCTGCCCAACGGCCGCTTCTTCCGCGAACTGTGCACCCCGGCGCTGGAGCGCTCGGCCCGGCTGCACCGCAGCTGCGCACTGCTGCAACTGGACATCGACCGCTTCAAGGCGGTGAACGATGCCGTCGGCCATGCCGAGGGCGATGCGGTGCTGCGCCAGGTGGCCGAGCGGCTGATGGCCTCGATCCGCGCCAGCGACCTGGTGGTCAGCAGCCGCTCGCTGCGTGAATCGGTGGTGGCCCGGGTCGGCGCCAACAGTTTCAACCTGCTGCTGGTCGATGTCGACCAGGCACAGGCCGCCACCAGCGTGGCCGAGCGGGTGTTGCGGACGCTGTCGGCGCCCATCCTGCTGGACGGCCGCGAGCTGGTGCTGACTGCCAGCCTGGGCATCGCGCTGTTCCCGCGCGACGCCACCGATGCCGATGGCCTGGTGCGCTGCGCCGAGCAGGCGCTGTACAGCGCCAAGGCCGCCGGCCGCGGCCAGCACCGCTTCTTCGACGAGGCGATGAACCAGGCCGCCAGCGCCCGCCTGGCGCGCGAGAGCGACCTGCGCCATGCCATCGGCCATGGCCAGCTGCGGCTGCACTACCAGCCCAAGGTCGACGCGGCCACCGGCGCCACCAGCGGGGTCGAGGCGCTGGTGCGCTGGCAGCATCCGGTGCAGGGACTGGTACCCCCGGTGCAGTTCATCCCGCTGGCCGAAGAGTGCGGTCTGATCAAGCCGCTCACCGACTGGGTGCTGGAGGCCGCCTGCCACGACAGCCGCCAGCGCCTGGACGCCGGCCTGCCGCTGCTGCCGGTGGCGGTGAACCTGGCCGCGCCCAGCTTTGCCGACCCCGGCCTGCCCGACCAGCTGCTGGCGGTGCTGGCGCGCCACCAGCTGCCGCCCGGCAGCCTGGTGCTGGAGGTGACCGAATCGCTGCTGATGACCGATGTCGACCGCGCGGTGAAGCGCCTGGGTGCGCTGCGGGCCCAGGGCTTCGCGATCGCGCTGGACGACTTCGGCACCGGCTACTCATCGCTGAACTACCTGAACCGCTTTCCGCTGGACGAGCTGAAGATCGACCGCAGCTTCATCACCGACGTGGCCCTGGGCGGCCGTCACAGCGCGATCGCCGCGTCGGTCATCGCGCTGGGGCGCGAGTTCGGCCTGCGGGTGGTGGCCGAAGGTGTGGAGACCGCCGCGCAGGCAGAAGCGCTGCTGCGCCTGGGCTGCCGCCAGCAGCAGGGCTGGCTGCATGCCCGGCCGATGCCGGCCGAGGCGCTGGTGCAGCGGCTGCGCGCCGAGGCGGCGGCTCAGCCGCCCGCCGTGACCGCCCTGTAGCGCCGCACGCCGTCGGCGCCCAGCTCGGCCACCGCCTCGCCGCGGGCCACCAGGTGGTTGATGTGGGCCAGGCTCTCGCCGGTGGCCATGCCCAGCAGCTCGCCCTTGCTGTCGATCGGCCGGGCGAACAGCGCGCCGAACACGTCGATGGCGCGCTTGGGCGCATCGGCCAGGCTGCGGCGCAGGCGGGTCAGGCCGCGCTGGTGGCCGGCGGACAGCCGGTCCAGCCGGGCATGCAGGCCGCGGAACGGCTCGCCATGGGCCGGCAGCACCAGCAGCTGGTCGCCCAGCGTGGCGCGCAGGTGGGTCAGCGAGGCGATCCAGTCGCCCAACGGGTCGGCATCCGGCTCGGTCGGGAAGACGCTGACGTTCGACGAGATCTTCGGCAGCACCTGGTCGCCCGAGACCAGCACACCGAGGTCGTCGCAGACCAGGCAGGCATGTTCCGGCGAGTGGCCGCGGCCGACGATCACCCGCCAGGTGTGCTTGCCGATGCGGAGTTGCTCGTTGTCAGAGATGCGGCGGAAGCTGTCGGGCAGTGCATGCAGGTAGCGGCTGAAGCCGCCGAAGCGGGCGCGGTAGACATCCAGCGCCTCCTCGGGCCAGCCGGTCTGGCGGTAGAAGCGGATCGCGTCGTCGGGTGCCTCGCGGCCGGTGTCGGCGGCCAGGGTGCGGCAGGTCAGGTACTCCAGCCGCGTCATCCACAGCCGGCACTGGGCCTTGCGCGTCAGCCAGCCGGCCATGCCGACATGGTCGGGGTGCATGTGGGTGCAGAAGATGCGGGTGATGCGTGCGCCCTGGGCCGTGGCCGCCAGCGGGCCGTCGTCGGCGATCAGTTGGCGCCAGGCGGCCAGCACATCGGGCGTCTTCGTGCCGGTGTCGACGATGGCCCAGCCGGGCCCTTGTTCATCTTCGTCGGCAATCGCCCACAGGTTGATGTGGTTCAGCGCGAACGGCAGCGGCATGCGCAGCCACAGCACGCCGGGCGCCACTTCCTTGACCGCGCCGGGGGCCGGTGGCTCACCGCAGGGGTAGACCAGGGCGGAGGCAGGAAGCCCGGCACCGTCGGCGGCATCGGGGGTGGCGCCATCCGGGCGGCCGTCGGAGGTGGGGGCATCGGACATGCCGCCGATTGTGCCGGCGGGCGCTGCGCGCCCGTGTCACGTCGGCAGCGGTGGCTCAGCCCATCCAGGACAGGAGCTTGCGGTAGACCAGCGGGTCGCTCAGCAGATCGAGGTGGTGGATGCCATGGCCCACCCAGGTGTGGCCGGCCGGCAGGCCCAGCCGCATGGCCGGGCGGCGGTGGTGGCCCAGGGCGCTGTCCACCGTCACCAGGCCGTCGCTGACCAGCGAGCCGCGCTGGCCCGGGCCGCCCACCGTGCTGGCGATGGCCCAGGCCTGCACACCGGCCGGCAGCGGCACCGGCGTGCGGTGGTCGGCGCTGTCGTAGCGGTTGTGGCCCTGCCAGTCGGCATCGAGCAGGTTGCCGTGGCGCAGGTCGGTGATGCCCTGGCTGCGCAGCCGCGACAGCCGGGTGAACGGCGCCACGTAGGGGCTCAGGTCCATCACCCGGTGCAGCCAGTTGCCGGCCCGCTCCAGCGGCGCGCCATTGTGCGGCGTGCCCAGGAACACCAGCGATTGCAGCCGCGCCGGCCAGGTGTGGCCGGCCGCGGCCGCCTGCGCCAGCGCGCTGCGGGCCACCAGGCCGCCCATGCTGTGGCCCACGATGTCCAGCCGGGTCAGCGGCGTGGGCCAGCGTTGCAGCAGCGACTCCAGCGCCTGCGACAAGGCCCTGCCGTTCTGGCTGATGTGCAGGCCGCTGTTGTAGAAGGCGTAGACCGGCGCGGCGCCCAGCGCCGGCGCCAGGGCCTGGCCATGGTCATGGCCGTTGCGGCACCAGCCCCCGTCGCTCATGCACAGGCCGTGCACCAGCAGCAGCACCCGGCCCGGGGCCTGCGGCCCCAGCGTGGCGGCATCCAGCGGCTGGCCGCCCTGGCGCAGCTGGAACGGCAGCGCCAGCGGGTTGCCGCTGCGCAGCAGGTGGTCGCCCAGCACGCCGTTGAGCGCCGCCACCAGGGCATCGCGCCGGGGCGACGGCGTGGCTGGCACGGCCAGCGCCCGGTCGAACGGGGCCAGCAGGCCGTCGAGCCCGTCGCCCACCAGGCGGGTGGTGCCCTGGATGCTGCGGTAGACCAGCCCGGTGAGTCCGCGGGTGGGTGGCAGGTCGTCCTGGGCGGCCGGACCGCCCAGGTCGGCGTCGAGCCAGTCGCGCCGGCGCAGCGGCGGCGCCAGGCGCTGCACCTGGCCGTGCAGCGCCTCGACCAGGCCGGTGACATGGCGGGTGCCGTCGACCAGCAGGCGCAGGCCGCCCCGGGCATCGGCCACGGGGCTGGTGGTGGGGTATCGGCGCAAGGGCGGTCTCCAGAGCGGGCCGGTGGAGCCGGCATGGCAGCACCGGGGCCCGCGTGCCGCCATTGAGGCGCAGCGTCGGGCTGCCGGGTCTGCGTCAGATCAACGCCCTGCCCTGCAGCGCCCGCGCATTGGAGCATGCGTGCACTGCATCAAATGGGGAGCCGCCCCCAGACCACCGCGGCCAGGAGGCACTCAGCGGGTCCGGGAATTGAACACGCCGATGGCCTCGGCCAGGCGCTCGGCCTGGTCTTGCAGCCGGGCGGCGGACTGGGTGCTGTCCTGCACCAGGCCGGCATTGCGGCGGGTGGCGTCGTCGAGCTGGCTGACGGCGGTGTTGACCTGGTCGATGCCCTGGATCTGCTCGGCCGAGGCCTGGCTGATGTGGTCGATCAGCTGGGTGACCTGGCTCACCTTGTTGACGATGTCGCCCATCGCGCGGCCGGCGTCGTCGACCAGGCTGCTGCCGGCCTCCACCGTCTGCACGCTGGCCTGGATCAGCTGCTTGATCTCGCGGGCCGCATCGGCCGAGCGGCGGGCCAGGCTGCGCACCTCGCTGGCCACCACCGCGAAGCCGCGGCCCTGCTCGCCGGCGCGGGCGGCTTCCACCGCCGCGTTCAGCGCCAGGATGTTGGTCTGGAAGGCGATGCCGTCGATGGTGCCGATGATGTCGGCGATGCGGCGCGAGCTGGCACTGATCTCCGACATGGTGCCCACCACCCGGCCCACCACGTCGCCCCCGCGGCTGGCGGCTGCGCTGGCCTCGCCGGCCAGGCTGGTGGCGGTCTGGGCGGTCTCGGTGTTGGTGCGCACCGTGGCCGTCATCTCTGCCATCGACGAGGCGGTCTGCTGCAGCTGCGATGCGGCCTGGTCGGTGCGCTGGCTCAGGTCGCTGTTGCCGCTGGCGATGGTGTCGCTGGCCTGGCGCACGCCGCTGACCTGCTGGGCCACGTCGTCGACCAGCGACTTCAGGTTCAGCCCCGACTGGTTGACCGCCCGCATCAGCATGCCGATCTCGTCGACGCGGTCGAAGTGCAGGTTCTGCCCGGCCTGGCCGGCGGCCACGCTCTGCGCCTGCGCCAGCACCTGCTTGAGCGGTTGCACGATCTGCGCCTGCAGCAGCCAGTAGGCCAGCAGCGTGGCCACCGCCAGCACGCCGCCCAGTGCGGCCAGGCCACCGAAGCCGTCGCCGTCCAGGCCCAGCCAGTGGGCCGTGGCCAGCGCCAGCACCGCATTCACCACCAGCGGCAGGGCCAGGCGCCAGGTGATCGGCAGGGTCTGTCCGACCGAGCGCCAGGCCATCAGGCCCTTGTGCACCACCAGGCCGCGGTGGAAGGCGCGGCTGCCGGCGCGGCCTTCGCGGAAGTCGCGGTACAGGGTCTCGGCTTCCTGCACCTCCAGCGGGCAGGGCTTGGTGCGCACCGACATGTAGCCCACCACGCTGCCACCACGCACCACCGGCGTGGCATTGGCACGCACCCAGTAATGGTCGCCGTCCTTGCGGCGGTTCTTCACCAGCGCCGTCCAGGACTGGCCGGACTTCAGCGTCTCCCACATGTCGGCGAAGGCCTCGCGCGGCATGTCGGGGTGGCGCACCATGTTGTGCGGGCTGCCCAGGATCTCGTCACGCTCGAAGCCACTGACCTGGATGAAGGCTTCGTTCGCGTAGGTGATGTGGCTGCTGGTGTCGGTGCTCGACATCAGCGTGGCATCGGCGGGGAAGTCGAATTCGCGTTGGGTGACGGGCAGGTTCTGACGCATGGGGGCATCCAGATGGTGGGTGGAGAGACCCAGCGGATGTCGGCGCCGGCGGTCATGGCTTGATGCCCGACCAACTTGGTCAGCTAAATGCACCGATCCGGCGTGGCGGATTGCGCAGACAACCCCGCTTCGGCTGTCTCCGGTTTGTGCTGGATCAACCCGCCGGCCTGGCCGGCCGCTGTCAGCGCCAGGCTTCGGCGCGCGCGGCGGCCCGGGCGGCCGGGCTGTCGCCCAGCACGGTGAGCTGGCGCGAGCCGGCGAACAGGTCACGTGGCTTCAGGCCGTAGACCTGACGGATGCTGTGGCTGAAGTGGGTGGAATCGGGGTAGCCGGTGTCCAGCGCCACATGCACCAGGTTGGTGTCGCGGGTGACATGGTGCAGCAGGCTGCGCGCGCGCTTCCAGGTGCGCAGGCTGCGGAACGGCGTGCCCACCTCGGCCTTGAACAGGTGCAGGAAGCGGGAGAACGACAACCCCACCCGGGCGGCGCAGTCCTGGGCGGTGGTCAGCTGGGCCGGGTCGTCGCGCATGCTGTCGAGCACCTGGGCGATGCGGGCATCGATCTGCCGCGGCGCCAGCGGCTGGCCGAACAGCGCCTGGTCGAAGCAGGCGGTCTGCCAGGCCACCTGGCGGCCCTGGGTGCGCAGCCAGGTGTGGGCGGCGCGCACCCGCTGCAGCATCGGCAGCGCATCGGGGTGGCTGGCCGGCACCGGGCCGGGATGCAGGCGCACCCAGGCCGGCAAGGCGGTTTCGTCGACCGTTTCGGGCTCGATGGTGATGCTGCAGATCAGCCGCTCGTCGCAGGCCACGCGGTGCGGCACCCAGGGCGGCACCACGGCCAGCTGGGCCGCCTGCCAGGGAGCGTCGGCGGCGGTGATGCCGGCGTCGGCCTCTTCCAGTGCGATGCGCAGCGGCGCGCCCAGCGACGCATAGACCAGCCAGCCGCCCATGGTGCGGGTGCTCACCGCGCCCAGCAAGCCGGCGTAGAACACCCGGTCGTTGTTCAACCACATCACGCGGTTGCGGCGGTCGGACAGCGGCAGGTCATCGGCCGGCGGCCGGATGCGGATGCCTTGGAGCGTGTGCAGGGCTGCTGGCATGTCAGATCGCGGTTCCGGTTCCGGCCCAGTAGGGCTCGCGCAGGATGCGCTTGAGCACCTTGCCGAGCGCGTTGCGCGGAAACTCGGCGCGGAACTCCACCGCGGCCAGCCGCTGGTGGCGCGCCAGCCGCTCATTCGCCCAGCCGACGATGGCCGCTGCGTCTGGCTGCACACCGGCCTTGGGGATCACCAGCGCCAGCACCGTCTCGCCCCATTTGTCGTGCGGGATGCCGATCACGGTGACATCCAGCACGTCCGGATGGCCACCGACGATGGCCTCGATGTCGGTCGGGAAGACATTGAAGCCGCCCGAGATGATCATGTCCTTCTTGCGGTCAACCAAGGTGATGAAGCCCTGCGCATCCAGCTTGCCGACATCGCCCGAGCGGATCCAGCTGCGGCCGCGGGCGTCGCGCCAGATCAGCGCGGCGGTCTGCTCGTCGCGCCGGTGGTAGCGCGCCATCATGCCGGCGCCGTGGCCGGCGATCTCGCCCACCTCGCCGGGCGGCAGCACGTTGCCCTCGTCATCGAGGATGCAGACCTCGCAGCCGATCACCGGCCGGCCGACGCTGTCGAAGCGGTGGGCATGCTGGTCGGGCTTGAGCATCGCGCCGAAGCCCTCGGAGAAGCCGTAGAGCTCGATCAGCTTGTTGCCGAAGCGCTTGAGCACCTCGCGCTTGGTGTCGCGCCGCAGCGGGCTGCCGGCGCACAGCAGGGTTTGCAGGCTGCTGGTGTCGAAGCTGTCGAACTCGGGATGGGCCAGCACCATCAGGAACTGCGCTGGCACCATGAAGGTGTGGGTGATCTGCTCGCGCACCAGCGTGGCCAGGAAGTCGCGCGCGTCGAAGGCCGGCATCACCACGCAGGTGGCGCCGACGAACAGCGACGGCAGCATGGTCAGCCAGGTGCCGTTGGAGTACAGCGCCGTGGTGGTCAGCGCCCGGCTGCGCTCGGAAAACCCCTGCTCGATGGCATTGAACATCGCCCAGTGGGTGCGCGTGCGGTGGGTCTGCACGATGCCCTTGGGCAGGCCGGTGGTGCCCGAGCTGTAGATGATGTTGAACGGCAGCGCGGCATGGCAGCTGGCCGGCGGCGGCGTGGTGGGCGCATCGCCCAGGAACGCCGCAAAGCCCTGCCAGCCGGGTGAGTCGCAGAACACGCTGACCAGGCCGTCGGCCCGCAGCTTCGGGCAGCGGCTGCGGTGTGCACCCAGCCGGTCGATGAAATCAGCTGTGGCGAACAGGGCCACGGCGTCGCTGTCGTCGATCAAGGTTGCCAGCTGCTCGCCGGTCAGCAGGCCCGACAGCGGCACCACGCAGGCGCCGGCGCGCACCACGCCGAACATGACTTCCAGGATCTCGACCGAATTGCCCATCAGCACCGCCACCTGGCAGCCGGGGCCGATGCCGCGGGCATTCAGCGCGTTCGCCACCCGGTTGATGTTGGCAGCGAAGTCGCCCCAGCTGCGGCGCACCGGGCCGCACACCACCGCCTCCTTGTCGGGGTGGGTGCGGGCATGCACCTCGAACACGTCGGGGATCAGCACACTGGTGTCGTCGAGGGTGTCCATGCAGCTGCTGTGGTCGGGTTGTCGGACAGAAGTCGGCCTCGCGTCAGCCTAGCAGGCCCACCGCGCCGCACCAGCCGGGAAAGCCTGCAGGCCGCGCCGCCCGGCCGTGTCACCTGCAGGCCAGCAACGGCGCCCGCGCTGCGCTAGGGTGCGCCGCATGACAGCCCTGGCCTACGACCCTGCCGACCCCGCCGTGCGGCGCAACCCGTTCCCGCTGTACGCCCGGCTGCAGGACGACGACCCGGTGCACTGGAGCCCGGCGCTGAAGGCCTGGGTGCTGACCCGCTACGACGACGTGCGCCAGATGCTGCTGACCGACCAGATGTCGCCCGACCGGCTGCGGCCGTTCTATGCCCAGCTGCAGGGCGAGCGGCGCGACACCCTGGCCGAGGTGATGCGCTACATGGCGCTGTGGATGGTGTTCCGCGATCCGCCCGAGCACACCCGGCTGCGCCGCCTGGTCGGCACGGTGTTCAACCTGAAGGCGCTGGAGGCGCTGGACGGCCCGGTGTCCCGGGTGGTCGACCACCTGCTCGACCAGCTGCCGACTGGCCAGCCCGTCGACTGGGCCCGTCAGGTGGCGGCGCCGCTGCCGGCCTACGTGATCATGGACATGCTGGCGATCCCGTACAGCGACTTTCCGGAGCTGAAGGAGGCATCCGACGAGCTGCGTGCCTTCATCGGCGGCGCCCGCGCCGACGGCGACCGCTATGCCGTGGCCCGCCGGGGTGCCGAGCGGCTGGCCAGGTTCTTCCGCGACCTGATCGCCCAACGCCGGGCCGACCCGGGCACGGATTTCGTCAGCCGCATGATCGCGGCCCGCGACGACGAGGGCCGGCTGACGGAAGACGAGCTGGTGGCCACCTGCATGCTGGTGCTGTTTGCCGGCCACGAGACCACCACCCACCTGCTGGGCAATGCGGTGAACGCCCTGCTCGACCACCCCGGCCAGCTACAGCGGCTGCGCGAGGATCCGGCGCTGATCCAGAGCGCGGTCGAGGAATTCCTGCGCTACGACGGCCCCAGTAACGCCCTGGCCCGGGTGGTGAAGGTGGACCACCAGATCGACGGCAAGACCCTGCGCGCCGGCGACCGGGTGTTCGGCTTCGCCAATGCCGCCAACCGCGACCCGCGTGCCTTCAGCGACCCGCAGGGCCTGGACCTGGGTCGCACGCCGAACCGCCACCTCACCTTCGGCTTCGGCACGCATTTCTGCATGGGCGCGCCGCTGGCCCGGCTGGAAGGCCAGCGCTGCATCGGCGCGCTGGTGCAGCGGTTTGCCAGCATCCGGCGCGCGCCCGGCGAGACCGACTGGGTCGACGCGCTGGCCATGCGCGGCGTGTCCACCCTGCCGGTCATCCTGAACTGAGCGCCTGAACGGAGGAATCCACCATGCCCGACGCCTACCTGATCGGCACCAGCTGCACCCGCTTCGGCAAGCAGCCCGGCGCCAGTTTCAAGGACCTGACCCGCCAGGCCTACCTGGCCGTGCTGGCCGATGCCGGCCTGGACAGCGGCGACCAGATCGCCAATGCCTGGTTCGGCAACTGCGGCATGGCCCAGTGGGGCCAGGGCAACATCCGCGGCCAGGTCTGCTTCACGCCGCTGGTGCGCGAGGGCCTGTTCCCCGAGCGGGTGGGCATGACCAATGTCGAAGGCGGCTGCGCCACCGCCAGCATGGCGCTGCACGGCGCCTGGAAGGATGTGCTGTCGGGCACCGCCGACCTGAGCCTGGCCATGGGCGTGGAGAAGACCTACGTGCCCGAGACCGTGCCGGACGCGGCGGCCAAGCAGCAGGCCATCTTCGACAACGGCATCGACCAGCTCGACCCGGCCGACTGGATGGCCTACTACGCCGCGGCCGGCGAGGAAGCCGGCAAGCCCTTCCTGCCCAAGGACGGCGGCGGCACGCTGTTCATGGACACCTATGCGATGCAGGCGGCCTGGCACATCAAGCACCACGGCAGCACCCCCGCGCAGATCGCCATCGGCGCTAGCAAGAACCACGCGATGGGCGCGAAGAACCCGCTGGCGCAGTACCGCTTCGAGGTCAGCCCGGAACAGGTGCTGGCCGACCGCATGGTGAGCTGGCCGCTGACCAGGTCGATGTGCGCGCCCATCGGCGACGGCGCCGCCGCGGCGCTGGTGTGCTCCGAGGCCTTCCTGAAGACCCTGCCCGCAGCGGTGCGCGAGCGCGCGCTGCGCATCCCGGCGGCGGTGCTCACCGGCGGCAAGTACCGGCGGCTGGACGAGCCCGGGCTGAGCCACCTGGCGGCCCGGCGCGCCTATGCGATGGCCGGCATCACGCCGCAGCAGGTCAGCGTGGCCGAGGTGCACGATGCCACCAGCTTCTGCGAGCTCTACCAGGCCGAGATGATGGGTTTTTGCCCGATGGGCCAGGGTGGCGCCTGGGTGGCAAGCGGCGCCACCAGCTTCGGCGGCGTGCAGCCGATCAACCTGTCGGGCGGGCTGGTCAGCAAGGGCCACCCGGTGGGCGCCACCGGTCTGTCGATGGTCCACGAACTGGCGCTGCAGCTGCGCGGCGAGGCCGGCGAGCGCCAGCATCCTGGCGCCCACATCGGCCTGGCGGAGAACGGTGGCGGCGTGATGGGCTTCGACGAAGCGGCCTGCGCCGTCACCATCCTGCAGCGCTGCTGAACCCACGGCCGGGCTTGCATGCCCGGCCGCTTCGCCAGGCACCCAGCGTCCTCAGGACGCTGGATGTCCGGGCTCAGCCAGGCGCCTTGCAGCCCTTGGCGAGGTACAGGCCGCCCAGCTGCTCCTGGCGCGAGCCGGCCAGTTGCTGAAGCGCACCGCCGCCGGGCGTGGCCACCGGCTGCGCGGCCTGGGCGGCGCTGAGCACCCCGCCCAGCATGCTCAGCACGCCGCTGGCCTCGGCCTGGCCACGGCCGAGGCCACGCTGCTGGGCCAGGGCCTGCAGCGTGGCCACCTGGGCCACGGCGGCGGCCTGCGCCTGGGCCTGGGATGACGCCTGGGCCGTGTCACCCGACGGTGCGCCCTGCACCGCCTGGGCCACCTGCACCAGCTGCAGCACCTGGCCGGCCGTGCCCTGGGCGGCCGGCGCTACTGGCGCACCGCCGCCCACCAGGCCACCCAGCATGCTGCCCAGGCCGCCGGCCGACCGGCCGCTGCGGGCCGCGGCCTGCTGCGCCAGCGCGCCCAGCAGCTGGGCGCCGGCGGTGGCGTTGTTGTCGGCCGCCGCGGCGGGCTGGCCGGCAGCCAGCGCCGTCAGCTCGGCATGCAGCTGGGCGCAGTCGAGGTGGGTGTCGGCGGCGGGCTGGGCCTGGGCTGCAGTGGCCAGCGCGGTGAGCACCAGGCAGGCGGCCAGGCGGGCCAGGCGACGGGGACGTTGGATGGACATGGTGGGCACTCCTGCCGGTGGGCATGGCGGGCCTCGGGGCGAGACCCTCTGCCTGCCAACGCAACATGCTGGCCGCAAACGGCTCACAGCCGGTGGTGATTTGCCACGCCGGCCGCCGTGCGGCGGCAGCGGCCGGCTCAGAGTGCCAGGGATTGCACGCGCGCCAGCACCTCGGACAGCGGCGCATCGGTGTCCAGCCACCGGGTGTGGGCGGCATCGTCGGGCCCCGGCCACTGCGCCCAGGTGGCCTGCTGGTCCAGCAGGGCGGGCGTGGCGTCCGAGGCATCGGTGCCAGCGGCCAGGCGCGCCCGCACCCGCTCGGCCAGCACCGGCAGTGGCGCATTGCACACCAGCACGCGGAAGCCGGCGCCGCTGCGCTGCGCCACCGCCTGCATGGCCTGGCGCTCGGCGGCCTGCAGGCTGGCGGCATCCACCACCACCGGCACGCCGGCGGCCAGCGCATCGCCCGCCAACTGCTGCAGCCGGGCATAGGTGGCGGCGCCGGCCTGCGGCGTGTAGAGATCCGGCCCGCCGCGGACCGTGGGTGGCAGGCCAGCCAGGAGCTTGCGTTCCACATCGCTGCGCAGCCGGATGCCGCCCAGGCGCTCGGCCAGCGCTCCGGCCACCACGGTCTTGCCGGAGCCCGACAGACCGCAGGTAAGCACCAGCCAGGGCGGTGATGCGGATGGCGCCGACAGTGCAGCGGCCACCGCCAGGTAGCGCTGCAGGCCATCGGGCAGGCCGGCGCCTGCGGCGTCCCCAGGCGCCGACAGCAGCGCCACCTTGGCCCGCACCGCGGCGCGGTGCACCAGCCACCAGGCCAGCAACGGCAGGCCGTCATGCTGGCCGGTGGCTTCCAGCCAAGCGCTGGCCAGGCGCCAGGCCAACGCCGGCAGGCCGGCCGCCAGCAGGTCCATGCAGGCGAAGGCCAGGTCGCCGACCAGGTCGATGTGGCGCAGCGCGGGGTCGAATTCCAGCGCATCGAACAGCACCGGCGCGCCGTCGGACCACACCAGGTTGGCCAGGTGCAGGTCGCCGTGGCCTTCGCGCACCTGGCCGGCGGCACGGCGCTGCTGCATGCGGTCAGCCAGCTCGGCACCGCGGCGGGCCACCCAGGCCTGCACCTGCACCACGCTGGCGGCGGCTTCGGCGGCACCCGGCAGGCCTTGCCAGCGCGGGCTGGCCAGCAGCGTGGCCAGCTCCTGCAGGTTCAGCGCCGCCGCGGCCTGCAGTGCGGCGGGGTCGCCGAAGGCCGGCGGCGACGGTGGCAGGCTGTTGTGGAAGGCGGCCAGCACGCCGGCCAGGGCGTCGATGTGCAGCGGCGCCAGTTCACCGCGGGCAGCCAGGCGGCTGAACAGCAGGCGGTCGTCGAAGCGGCGCATCTGCAGGGCCCAGTCCAGCAGCGGGCCGTCGGGACGCGGCCGGCCGGCGGCCGGGATGCAGGCGCCACCGGCGGCGCCGATCACCGGCACCACCGCCTGGTACCAGTGCGGCGCGGTGCGGCGGTTCAGCCGCAGGGCCTCGTCGCAGGCCGCGCGGCGCTTGTCGAGGCTGGAGAAATCGACAAACGGCAGCGCCACCGGCCGCATCAGCTTGTAGACCTGGCCGCCGCACAGCAGCAACGACGAGATGTGGGTCTGCACCAGGCCGGCGCCATCGGGGTGGCCGCCACAGGCACCGGGGCGGCGCAGCTGGGCCAGCAGCGCGGCATGGTCGTCGGCAGCCGTCATGCGGGCGGCAGGCGGCCGGGGGCGCGCAGGTGGCCCAGCGGCAGGGCCGCGCCCGACTTCACCTCGCCCAGCGAGAAGCTGGTGTGGATGTCCTTGACGTTGGGCAGCTTGAACAGCGTGTCCATCGCCCAGCGGCTGTAGGCGTCGAGGTCGGTGGTCAGCACCTGCAGCTCGAAGGTGCCGGCGCCGCTGATGTAGTGGCAGCTCACCACCTCGGGCAGCGCACGGATGGCGTCTTCCAGCGCCTGGGTGGCCTCGGCGTTGTTGCGCTCGGCATCCACCCGCACGAAGGCCAGTGCGCCCAGGCCGATCTTGCGGCGGTCGATCTCGGCGCGGTAGCCGGTGATGATGCCCTGGGCCTCCAGCCACTTCACACGCCGCCAGGTGGGCGCCGCCGACAGGCCGATGCGGGTGGCCAGCTCGGCGTTGGACAGGCGGGCATCGCGCTGCAGTTCGCCGAGGATGGCGATGTCGTAGCGGTCGAGCTGGTCGCCGTTCGGTCGGGCGGTGGCGTCGGCCGACGCTGCAGCAGCGGTCGGCCTGGCGGGCATGGGCTTCTTGTCGCGGATCGGCATGGCGGGGCGGCGTGCAGGCTGCAGTGTCGCCCATGGCGGGCGACGGCCTGCGCCGGCCACCGCACGGCTGGCCGCCAGCGGCGGGGCCCGGCCTGCTCAGGGCAGGTGGTCGAGCTGCTGGGCCGCGGTGCGGTCGCGGCCACCCAGGATCGTCGCCCAGTTGCCGGTGGTCTGGTTGTTGAAGCCGCCCACCACCACCGAGTAGGTGCCGGTGGCGATGTTGCCGGTGCCGCCCAGGACCGACGCGTGGTGGCCATTGCTGGTGTTGTTGATGCCGGTGATGTAGGCACCGTTGCGGGTGAAGTTGGCGCCGGAGCCGGCGATCAGGTTGTGGGAGCCGGTGCGCACATCCGGGTTGGCGGCGCCCTGGTTGCGGGATTCGTTGTAGCCCAGGATCAGGTTGCCCAGGCCATTGCCGGTGCTGTAGGTGCTGCCGAGGCCGTTGCGGATGAAGACGTTGGCGCCGTTGATCAGCAGGTTGTTGCCGCTGCGGCTGACATGCACCAGCTTGTCGCTGACGGGCGCCAGGCGGCTGTCCGAGTACGCATTGGCACTGGCCCGCGCCAGGTTGGCGGCATTGTCGGCATGGCTGCGGGTCTCGGCGATCTTCTGGTCGAGTGCCGCCTGCAGGCTGGCGATCGTGGCCGACTGGGTGTTCAGCTGTGTGCCCATCGCCTGCGACCGGGCGGTCAGCTGCTTGACGTCCGTGGCCAGCGTGTTCACCTGGAACACCAGCGCGGCATTCTGGTTGCGCAGGTCGTTGACGGCCGTCGCCAGGTTGGCCGCCAGCGCCTCGACATCGGACAGGCGCTTGACGAAGGCGGTACTGGGCTGGGCGGCCACCAGCGCGGGCAGCGCCAGCAGGCACCAAGCCGCCAGCAGGCGGCGGAACGTCGGCAGGACAGGCATGGATGCTCCTTGTGTGGGGTGGTTCGGGCGGGTCGCCGTGGTGCGTGCAGACCGCACCGGGCGCCGTGAAAGATTGGACGCCGCCCTGCGCCGCACGGCGCCCCCTGAACAAGGGAAACCGGCTGTCAAACTTCAACCGCATCTCCAGCGCCGCGGCGGGCCGCTCCTAGACTGGCTGGGCCGCCACCTGTCCGGAGATGCACCATGTCCCGTCGCCTGCGTTCCTGCGCCGCCAGCCTGCTGGTGCTGGCCACCACCCCGGCCGTGCAGGCGCAGGTGTCAGCCATCACGCTGACCGAGCCGGGCCCGACCTTCGAAAGTGCGCCCTACACCCTGGGATTCGCCTTCCGCGTGGAAGCCGATGTGCACCTGGTCAGCCTGGGCGTGTACGACCACCTGGCCGATGGGCTGGAGGCCGCCGCCGAGGTGGGCCTGTGGGAAGGCGACAGCACGGCCGCACGGCTGCAGACCGTGGTGCCCGCCGGCACCGAGGCCGCGCTGGACGGGCTGTTCCGGTTTGCGCCGGTGACGGCGCTGCGGCTGCAGCCCGGCCGGGTGTATGTGGTCGCCGCCTACCTCGACGCCGGCGTGGCCTCGTCGTTCGGCATCGCGGACACCGGCGCCGCCAGCATCGACCCGCGTGTCACCGTGCTGGGCGACCGCTTTGGCGACGGCTTCTTCAGCCTGAGTCACCCCGGCATGAGCGACGGCACGCCGGGTGGCTGGCTGGGCGCGAACTTCCAGCTGGCCCCGGTGCCCGAGCCCGGCCCGGCCGCCCTGCTGGCGCTGGGCCTGGCCGTGCTGGGCTGGCGGCAGCGGCACTCCGTGTTTTCCCGGAGATCGACTGCTCGCGCCTGATCCTTTCTCTGAAGTCGATTCAATCGCAGGTTTCATTGCGCTGAAGCTGGAAATCGCGACCAACAAAGAAAAGACTTCACCGGCGGCACTTCCTACACTCTGGCATCTTCTTCGGCCTGGAGCCAGATGCCATGAACGCCCCGCTGCCCGAGTCCATCCGCCTGGCCCTGGAGCGCGTGACGCTCGACGACAAGTACACCTTGCCGGCCGGCCGGGCCTTCATGTCGGGCATCCAGGCCCTGGTGCGCCTGCCGATGCTGCAGCGCCAGCGCGATGCCGCCGCCGGGCTGAACACCGCCGGCTTCATCAGCGGCTACCGCGGCAGCCCGCTGGGCGGCTATGACCAGGCGCTGTGGCAGGCCAAGCAGCACCTGGCCGCGCAGAACATCGTGTTCCAGCCCGGCGTGAACGAGGAACTGGCGGCCACCGCGGTGTGGGGCACGCAGCAGCTGGAATTCGACGCCGCCAACAAGAAGCACGACGGCGTGTTCGGCATCTGGTACGGCAAGGGCCCGGGTGTGGACCGCTGCAGCGATGTGTTCAAGCACGCCAACATGGCCGGCACCGCGCCGCACGGCGGCGTGATCGCCCTGGCCGGCGACGACCATGTGGCCAAGAGCAGCACCGCCGCGCACCAGAGCGACCACATCTTCAAGGCCTGCGGCCTGCCGGTGTTCTTCCCCAGCAGCGCGCAGGAGATCCTGGACCTGGGCCTGCACGCCTTCGCGATGAGCCGTTTCGCCGGGGTGTGGACCTCGATGAAGACCATCCAGGAGGTGGTGGAGAGCTCGGCCAGCATCGATGTCTCGCCCGACCGGGTGAACATCCTCCTGCCCGAGGACTTCCAGATGCCGCCCGGCGGCGTGCACATCCGCTGGCCCGACGTGGCGCTGGTGCAGGAAGCGCGGCTGTTCGACTACAAGTGGTACGCGGCGTTGGCCTATGTGCGGGCCAACAAGCTGAACCACAACGTGGTTGCCGGCCCGCACGACCGCTTCGGCATCATCGCCAGCGGCAAGGCCTTCAATGACACCCGCCAGGCCCTGGCCGACCTGGGCCTGGACGACGCCACCTGCCGCCAGCTGGGCATTCGCCTGCACAAGGTGAACGTGGTGTGGCCGCTGGAAGCCACCATCACCCGTGACTTCGCCCTGGGACTGCAGGAGATCCTGGTGGTGGAGGAGAAGCGCCAGGTCATCGAGTACCAGCTGAAGGAAGAGCTGTACAACTGGCGGCCGGATGTGCGGCCCAATGTGCTGGGCAAGTTCGACGAAGTGGAGGGCGACAGCTCCGGCGGCGAATGGAGCCAGGCCAACCCCAGCGGCAACTGGCTGCTGCGGGCCAATGCCGACCTGACCCCGGCGATCATTGCCCAGGCCATCGCCAAACGGCTGAAGAAACTCGGCGTGCCGGCCGACATCGTCGCGCGCATGGACGCCCGCCTCGGCGTGCTGGACGCCAAGGAACGCGCCATGGCCGCCGGCACCACCGGTGGCGCCGACCGGCAACCCTGGTTCTGCAGCGGCTGCCCGCACAACACCAGCACCAAGCTGCCCGACGGCTCGCGCGCGATGGGCGGCATCGGCTGCCACTTCATGGCCACCTGGATGGACCGCGAGACCATCGGCTTCACCCAGATGGGCGGCGAAGGCGTGCCCTGGGTGGGCCAGGCCCACTTCAGCAAGCGGCCGCACATGTTCGCCAACCTGGGCGACGGCACGTTCTACCACTCGGGCAGCCTGGCGGTGCGTCAGAGCATCGCCGCGGGCATCAACATCACCTACAAGATCCTCTACAACGACGCGGTGGCGATGACCGGCGGCCAGCCGGTGGACGGCATCCTGACCGTGCCGCAGATGACCCGGGTGCTGGAGGCCGAGGGCGCCAAGACCATCGTCATCGTGACCGACGACCCGGGCAAGTACAACGGCGCGCTGCAGCTGGCGCCCGGCGTGACGGTGCGCCACCGCGACCAGCTCGACCAGGTGCAGCGTGAGCTGCGCGAGGTGCCCGGCTGCAGCATCCTGATCTACGACCAGACCTGCGCCACCGAGAAGCGCCGGCGCCGCAAGCGCGGCAAGATGGTCGATCCGGCCAAGCGGGTGGTGATCAACGAGCTGGTGTGCGAAGGCTGCGGCGATTGCGGCGTGCAAAGCAACTGCCTGAGCGTGGAGCCGCTGGAAACCGAGTTCGGCCGCAAGCGCCAGATCAACCAGAACAGCTGCAACAAGGACTACTCCTGCACCAAGGGCTTCTGCCCCAGCTTCGTCACGGTGGAAGGCGGCCAGCTGAAGAAGCCGAAGAAGGCCACCCGGCCCGACCCGGCCACCCTGCCCGCCATCCCCGAGCCCACGCTGCCGCTGCCGCTGGACGGCCAGGGCCGCGACCGGGCCTGGGGCATCGTGGTGGCCGGTGTGGGCGGCACCGGCGTCATCACCATCGGCCAGCTGCTAGGGATGGCCGCGCATCTGGAAGGCAAGGGTGTGGTCACGCAGGATTCCGCCGGCCTGGCGCAGAAGGGTGGCGCCACCTGGAGCCACATCCAGATCGCCGCCACGCCCGAGGCCATCCACACCACCAAGGTCGACACCGCCAAGGCGGATCTCGTGATCGCCTGCGACAACATCGTGGCTGCCGGCAAGGCCACGCTGGCGCTGATGCGCGAGGGCACCACCTACGTGGCGATGAACAGCCACGCCACGCCCACCGCTGCGTTTGTGAAGAGCGCCGACTGGCAGGCGCCCACCGCCGGCTGCGAGGCCGCGCTGGTGGGTGCCGTGGGCCGCAGCCAGCTGGGGCTGCTGGACGCAGAGCAGGTGGCGGTGCAACTGCTGGGCGACAGCATCTATGCCAACCCGCTGCTGCTGGGCTACGCCTGGCAGCAGGGCCGCGTGCCGCTGGGCCGCGCTGCGCTGCTGCGCGCCATCGAGCTGAACGGCACCCAGATCGAGAACAACCAGGCCGCCTTCGAATGGGGCCGCCGCTGCGCGCATGACCTGGCGTCGGTGCAAGCGCTGTTCAAGGCGGCACAGGTCATCCAGTTCGTCAAGAAGCCGTCGCTGGACGAGATGATCGCCAAGCGGGTCGACTTCCTCACCGGCTACCAGGACGCCGCCTATGCCGGCCAGTACGCGGCCTTCGTGGCCCAGGTGCGGCAGGCCGAGGCGGGGCTGAACAGCACCCGACTCACCGAGGCCGTGGCCCGCTACCTGTTCAAGCTGATGGCCTACAAGGACGAGTACGAGGTGGCCCGGCTGCACACCGATGCGGCCTTCACTGCCAAGATCGCCGGCATGTTCGAAGGCGAGTACAAGCTGGTGCACCACCTGGCCCCGCCGATCCTGGGCAAGGTGGACGCGCAGGGCCAGCCGGTCAAGCAGGCCTTCGGCCCCTGGATGCGCAGCGCCTTCGGTGTGTTGGCCAAACTGAAGGGTCTGCGCGGTGGCCCGCTGGACCTCTTCGGCAAGACCGAGGAGCGCCGCACCGAGCGGGCGCTGATCGGCACCTACCGCAGCACCATCGAGGAGCTGCTGCGTGGCCTGACCGCCGCCAACCTGGAGGCAGCGCTGGAGATCGCCCGCCTGCCGGAGGACATCCGCGGCTATGGCCATGTCAAGGCACGGCACCTGGCCGCGGTCAAGCCGAAGTGGGACCGGCTGCTGGCGCAGTGGCGTGCCGGGGGCGCGCAAGCCGCCGCTTGAGCGACCGAAGGTGGTGGCATGAGCCTGGACCTGTGGGTTTCCTGCTTCTGCCATGGCGAGCCGCACCCGGCGCCGACCGCCGGGCTGCGCGCGCCCTTCGATCCGCTGGTGCTCCGCACCGAGCCGGGCTGCCTGGTGCTGGGCCTGCCCGGCGACCAGGAGAGCCTGCTGTTCATCGACACCACCGCCGCCACCGCGACCGGCTTCACGCTCAATCGGCCGGTGCGGGATCCGGCGCTGTGGCGGGCCTTGTTCAGCGCGCTGCAGCACACCGGCCGCGTGCTGGTGGTGCCGGGCGAGGTGCCGCCGCTGATCGGCGTGGCCGACACCGTCCCGCACCTGCCGGCGGACCTGGTGGAGTCACTGGGCCCGCCGGTGGTGGTGACCGACGGTCTGGCCATCCGCCACTGGGTGGAGAACGCCTGATGGCCTTCGTGCCGACCCTGCGCCGCGTGCTGGCCAACCTGCGGGAGGGCCTGCCCGCCGAGGCGGTGCGCACCGGTGAACCGGTGCCGGCCAGTGCCGCCTATCGCCAGCGCGTGCAGGCGCAGGCCGCCACCGACGCCTGGCTGCAGA
This sequence comes from Pseudaquabacterium pictum, assembly GCF_005403045.1. Classification (GTDB taxonomy): domain Bacteria; phylum Pseudomonadota; class Gammaproteobacteria; order Burkholderiales; family Burkholderiaceae_C; genus Pseudaquabacterium; species Pseudaquabacterium pictum. The sequence continues at coordinate 307,340 of NZ_BJCL01000001.1, read as the reverse complement.
CGCTGCTGCCCACCGTGCCCGCCCACCTGCACGCCGCCTTGCAGCAATGCACCGCCCTGCACGAGGACGCGCCGCCCATCACCTGCCTGCCTGCCCTGCTGGAGACCGTCACCCAGAAGCGCCACAGCCTGCAGGCCGTGCTGGACCGCGGGGACATGCCGGCCACGGCGGCCGATCTGGCCCTGCTCGGTCACCTGTCGGAACTGCTGACACGGCTGCCACAGCTGGCGGAACCCGGCGGCGCCGGCGGCATCCCACCTGGCATCCGCTGAGCCACCTTGCCGCGCTGGCACAAGCCTTCGCGGACCTGGCAACGCTGGTCACAGCCCACCTGCCGCCTGAAGCAGCGGCCAGGGCCATCGCCAACATGGTGCAGCGGCTCCAGTCCGGGGCGGCATGCCGGTGTCGGCACCGCTGCGCAGCCTGACCCACCACCTTCACCAACGGCGTGCCGGTGTGATCAGCCGGCCGACTTGCCGCTGTACATGCCCTCGATCATGTCGGCGTACTTCTTGTTGATCAGCGAGCGCTTGAGCTTCATCGTCGGCGTCAGCTCCTCGTCTTCGGCGGTCAGGCGCTGCTCGATCAGCCGGAACTGCTTGATCTGCTCGACACGGGCGAACTGCTTGTTGACCTTGGCGATCTCTTCCTCGATCAGCGCCTGCACCTCGGCACTGCGGCACAGGCTCTTGAAATCGCTGAACTGCACGTCGCGGTCCTGCGCCCACTGGGCCACGTTGTCCTCGTCGATCATCACCAGGCAGCTGAGGTAGGCGCGCTTGTCGCCGATCACCACCGCGTCGGTCACGTAGGGGCTGAACTTCAGCTGGTTCTCCCATTCGCTGGGCGTGATGTTCTTGCCGCCGGCCGTGATGATGATGTCCTTCATCCGGTCGGTGATGTAGAAGTAGCCGTCGTCGTCGACCCAGCCCACATCGCCGGTGTGCAGCCAGCCCTCGCTGTCGATGGCCTCGGCGGTCTTCTCGGGCAGGTTCAGGTAGCCGGCAAAGCAGTTGCCACCGCGCAGCAGGATCTCGTTGGTCACCGGGGCGATGCGCATCTCCACGCCCGGGCCGGGCTTGCCGATGCTGCCGGGGCGCAGGGCGTCCACCGGCGTGATGGTGCCGCCGCCGGTGGTCTCGGTCATGCCCCAGCCTTCACGCAACGGGATGCCGAGTGCCAGGTACCAGCGGATCAGTTCGGGCGAGATCGGCGCCGCGCCGGTCAGCGCCATGTGCACCCGGTTCAGGCCCAGCGCTCGACGCACGTTGTTCAGCACCAGCAGCCGGGCCAGGCTGTACTGCATGGCCAGCGCCCCAGCGGGCTTCTGGCCGGATTCGGCCAGCCTCGCCACCTGCTGGCCGATGCCGATGGCCCAGCCGTAGGCGGCGCGCTGGCTGGCGCTGGCCTCCTTCAGCGTGATCATCACGGTGGAGTACATCTTCTCCCACACCCGCGGCACCGCGAAGAACACATGCGGCTGCACCTCGCGCACGTTCTCGAACACCGTCTCCGGGTTCTCGACATAGTTGACGACAGAGGCGCGGAAGATCGGCACGTACTCGCCGATCAGCCGTTCGGCGATGTGGCACAGCGGCAGGAAGGCCACCCGCTCCTCGTCGCCCGGCAGGCCCTCGAACAACCCACCGTTGACGCCCGACAGCGTGGCGCAGAGGTTGGCGTTCTTCATCATCGCGCCCTTGGGCCGGCCGGTGGTGCCGCTGGTGTAGACCAGCACGGCCAGGTCGTCCGCGCCACGGCGCTTGAGCCGCTGTTCCACCAACTGCGGCTGGCGCTGCAGTTCCTCGCGGCCCAAGGCACGCAGCGCGTCCAGGCTCATCACCTGTGGGTCATTGAACTGGGCCAGGCCTTCCATGTCGATGACGAACACGTGGCGCACCTGCGGCAGCTGGTCGCGCACTTCCAGCCACTTGTCGAGCTGCTCCTCGTCCTCGACGAACAGGTAGACGCTGCCGGAATCGGCCGCCAGGTACTGCAGCTGGCTGGCCGCGTCGGTGGGGTAGACACCGCTGACCACGCCACCCATGGTCTGCGCCGCCAGGTCGGCCCACACCCATTCCCGCCGGGTGTTGGCCAGCACCGAGACCACCTCGCCGGGCTCGAAGCCCAGGCGCACCATGCCGGCGCCGATCTCGCTGACGATCTGGCCCACCTCGGCCCAGGTGTAGGTCTTCCAGATGCCCAGGTCCTTCTGCCGCATCATCACCTTCGGACCGTGCTCCTGGACCCGCAGCCAGAACATCTGGGCGATGGTCTCGAAGGGCAACTGCTCCAGCACCCAGCCGGGCCGGTCGGTGGTGGTGACGATGCGGTGCGGGTCGCGCTTCTGTGCGGCAGGTGCCGGGCGTTCTTGCGTGGTGGTGTTCATCGGTGTTGCTCCTGGGTCAGCGCCACGTCTTCTTCTTCTTCCAGCGGCGTTCACCGCGCACGCCGGTTTCCTTCATGCCAAGGTAGAACTCGCGGATGTCTTCCTTCTCGCGCAGCACCTCGCAGCGGTCTTCCATCACGATGCGGCCGTTCTCCAGCACATAGCCGTAGTCGGCGGCATTGAGCGCCATGTTGGCGTTCTGCTCGACCAGCAGGATGGTGGTGCCGCGCTCGCGGTTGATGCGCACCACGATCTCGAAGATCTCCTTGGTCAGCTTCGGCGACAGACCCAGGCTGGGTTCATCCAGCAGGATCAGGTCGGGCTGGGCCATCAGCGCGCGGCTGATCGACAGCATCTGCTGCTGGCCGCCCGACAGCAGGCCGGCATCCTGGGCCTGGCGCTCGCGCAGGATCGGGAAGTAGGTGTAGACCTGCTCCATGTCACGGGCCACGCCGTCCTTGTCATGGCGGGTGTAGGCGCCCATCAGCAGGTTGTCGCGCACCGACAGCAGCGGGAACACCTCGCGCCCCTCGGGCACATGGGCCAGGCCGCCGCGCACGATCTCGGCCGGGTCCTTGCCGGTGATGTCGGCGCCCTTGAACATGACGGTGCCGCGGGTGGGATCGAGCACGCCGGAGATGGTCTTCAGGATGGTGCTCTTGCCCGCGCCATTGCTGCCAAGCACGGTGCCGATCTCGCCCTTGCGCACCTTCAGGCTGACGCCGCGGATGGCCTTGATCGGGCCGTAGGCGCTCTCGATGTTGGCGACGGACAGCAGCACGTCGGCTTCGGCGGTGCTCATGCTGCCTTCCTCCGCAGGCTCGACACATCGTCCACCGAGCCCAGGTAGGCCTCGATCACGCCCGGGTGGCTCTGCACCTCGGCCGGCGTGCCCAGGGCCAGCACCTCGCCCTGGTTCATGGCCAGCACCCGGTCGGACACGCGCGAGACCAGGCTCATGTCGTGTTCGACCATCAACACGGTGATGCCCAGCTCGTTCTTGATGTCGTGGATCCACCAGGCCATGTCCGAGGTTTCCTCCACGTTCAGGCCCGATGAGGGCTCGTCCAGCAGCAGCAGCTTGGGGCCGGTGCACAGCGCTCTGGCCAGTTCGACGACCTTCCGCTTCCCGTATGGCAGGCCGGCGACGAAGGTGTCGCGGTAGTGCTGCAGGTCCAGCAGCTCGATCACCTGCTCGGCCCGCAACCGGGCGGCCAGCTCGGCCTGGCGCGTCGCCTTGGTGAAGAACAGGTTGCTCCAGAAGCCGGCGCCGCGGTGGATGTGGTGGCCGATCAGCAGGTTCTGCAGCACCGTGGCGTTCTCGAACAGCTCGATGTTCTGGAAGGTGCGGGCGATGCCCAGCGCGGCGATGTCGTGCGGCGGTTTGTCAGAGAGCAGCTGGCCCTCGAAGTGCAGCGTGCCGGTGGTGGGCGTGTAGATGCGGCTGATCAGGTTGAACACCGTGGTCTTGCCCGCGCCGTTGGGGCCGATCAGGGTGAAGACCTCGCCGCGCTGCACGTCGAAGCTGACCTTGTTGACGGCCAGCACGCCGCCGAAGCGCACGCTCAGGTCGCGGGCGCTGAGCAAGGGGGTGGAGTTGGTGTCGCTCATGGTCGGCATCACTTCAGGCGTTCAGACTTGGCATACGACTTCTGCCGCTTGAACATGCCCTTGCGGTAGAACGGGAACAGCTGCAGCCAGGTGCGCACCTTCAGCCAGCGGCCGTACAGGCCATGCGGCTCGAACAGCACGAAGGCCATCAGCACCACGCCGTACACCACCGCCTGCAGGCCGGCGGCCTGGCCGATGGCCGGCGGCAGGTAGTCCTTGCCCAGAGCGATCAGCTGCGGCATGGTGATCAGGAAGATCGCGCCCAGGAAGGCGCCGTGCACGCTGCCCACGCCGCCCACCACCACCAGCAGCAGCAGGTCCACGCTCTGCACGATGCCGAACTGGTCGGGCGAGATGAAGCGCAGCTTGTGGGCATACAGGGCGCCCGCCAGGCCGACGATGGCCGCGCTCAACGCAAACGCCAGCGTCTTGTAGCCCGCCAGGTGGATGCCCATGCTCTGGGCCGAGATCTCGCTGTCGCGGATGGCGATGAAGGCACGGCCGGTGGCGCTGCGCAGCAGGTTCAGCACGCCCAGGGTGACGAGCACCGTGGTGCCCAGGGCGATGTAGTAGAAGGCCTCGCTGCTGGCCAGATCGGCACCGAAGAACTGCGGCGATGTGACGCTCATGCCGGCATTGCCCTTGGTCACGCTTTCCCAGCGGGCCAGAACTTCCTCGACGATGAAGCCGAAGCTCAGCGTGGCAATCGCCAGGTAGATCCCCTTGACCCGCAGTGCCGGCAGGCCCACCACCACGCCCACCGCGGCGCTCAGGCCGGCGGCCATGGCCATGGTGACCGGGAACGGCCAGCCCTTGGCCGACAGCACTGCCTGCACATAGGCGCCCACGCCCAGGAAGGCGGCGTGGCCGATGGAGGCCAGGCCGGTGAAGCCCGAGAGCACCATCAGCCCCAGGCCGGCCACCGCATAGATCAGCACGAAGCTGATCTGCGACAGCCAGTAGTCGCCGGCCCACAGCGGCGCAGCCAGCATGGCGGCCATCAGCAGCCCGTACCAGAAGGCCTGGCCGCTGTGCTTGACGATCTGCAGGTCTTGCGCGTAGTCGGTCTTGAAGATGAATCGCATGGCTCAGACCTTCTTGCGCATCGCGCCGCCGAACAGGCCGTTCGGCTTGACCACCAGCATGATCAGCACCACCACGTAGGCGGCGATGTCCTTGAAGCCCTCGGGCAGGTAGAACCCGGCGAAGGCCTCCACCAGGCCGATCACCAGGCCGCCGACGATGGCGCCCGGCAGGCTGCCGAAGCCGCCCACCACCGCCGCCGGAAAGGCCTTCAGGCCGATGAAGCCCATGTTGGCGTGCACGAAGGTGACCGGCGCCAGCAGCAGGCCGGCAATGGCCGCCACCGCCGCCGACAGGCCCCACACCAGGCCGTTGATGCGCCGCACCGGGATGCCCATGTAGTAGGCCGCCAGCTGGTTCTGCGAGGCCGCCTGCATGGCAATGCCCAGCTTGGTGTACCGGAACATCAGGTACAGCACCAGGCACAGCACCGCCGTCATGCCGATCACGGCCACCTGCTCCAGGCTGATCACCGCGCCGCCGACGTTGAGTACCTGGCCGGCGTAGGGCACCGGCAGGGTGTGGGTCTCGGTGCCGATCTCCGGGATCATCGAGATCAGGCCGCGGGCGGTGTAGCCCACGCCGATGGTCAGCATCACCACGGTGAACTGCGGCTGGCCCAGGATGGGCCGGATGACCGCCCGCTCCAGGCCGATGCCCATGAAGAACATCAGCACCACCGCCAGCGGCGCGGCCAGCCAGAACGACCAGCCGAAGATGGTCATCATCACCAGGCCGCCGAAGGCACCCAGCATCATCAGCTCGCCCTGGGCGAAGTTGACGGTCTCGGTGGCCTTGTAGATGAGCACGAAGCCCAGCGCGATCAGCGCATAGATGCACCCGAGCGAGATGCCCGAGATCAACAGTTGCACGATGGCCAAACAGGTCTCCTGCAGCGGCCGGATGGCCGTTGGTTGACGGGTGGTGGTGGGGGAGGCAACCGCCTCGAACGTCGCGCAGGCTAGGCGCGGCACCGGCGGTTGTCTTGTGCCTAGATGCTGCCAGCCCCGGCAAGGCGTCCAGCCCCGGGAAAGCCCCCGGTCGCTGCCCCCCGGATCAGGGCCGCAGCCACCACCACAGGGCCAGCGCAGCGGCGGCCAGCCACAGCAGCACAATGGCCACCGCCGCCGCCCGGCTGCGCGGGCGCGCCAGGGTCAGCGCGGCCTGGCGGCGGGCATCGGCCAGCACGTCGGCCGGCAGCAGGCGGATGACCAGCAGCAGGCCCAGCGGCACCAGCACCAGGTCGTCCAGGTAGCCGAGCACCGGCACGAAGTCGGGGATCAGGTCGATCGGGCTCAGTGCATAGGCCGCCACCAGCAGCGCCAGCAGCCGCGGCAGCCACGGCGTGCGCGGGTCGCGCGCCGCATGCCAGATGGCGACCACGTCCCGCTTGAGGCCGCCTGCCCAGGCCTTGGCGCGGGCCAGCAAGCTGCGGTGTGCAGGCGTCACCGACAAGCGCGACGCCGGTTGCCCGGGCGTTGCAACTCAGCGTGCCGGCAGCACCGGCCGGTAGACGTCGGGCGGGAACTCGCCGGAGACATACAGCGACAGCTCGCCCTTCTGCACCAGCACCTGGCCCAGGATGCTGGCCGGGTGCTGGCGGATGGTCTGCGGCGGCGCGTTGCAGGCCGGCGTGGCGGTGTGGGTGAACTCCACCGTGTAGCGGCCAGGTGCCTGCCGCTTCCAGCGGCCCATCGACGCATTGCCGATCCGTCCGTTGGCGAAGCAGCTGCGGAAGTAGCCGCCAGGCAGGAAGACCAGCCGCTCGGCGCTGGTGGTGCTGGCCCAGGTGCCGGTGATGGTGTTGCCCAGGCGCTCGGCGGGCGCGGTGGCCGGTCCGGCGGTGGCCAGGCCCGGCACCAGCAACGGCAGCAGGACAGACATCCGCCAAGACCCCCCCAGCAGCGCTGCCAGCCGGCGGGCCGGGTGCAGGCCGAACGTGACCAGGCCAGGCATGCTGCTAGACCGGCTCCACCGTCACGCCCACCGACGGCGGCGCCGTGCCGCCGCCACGGATCACGCCGCGCAGCGGTGCCACGTCGGCATAGTCGCGGCCCCAGGCCAGGGTGACATGGTCCTGCCCCACGCGGACGTTGTTGGTCGGGTCCAGCGCCACCCAGCGGTGCAGCGGGCACCACACCGCCACCCAGGCATGGCTGGCATCGGCGCCCACCAGGCGGGGCTGGCCTTCGGGCGGGTGCGTCAGCAGGTAGCCGCTGACATAACGCGCGGCCAGGCCCAGGCTGCGCAGCGCGGCGATCATCAGGTGGGCGAAGTCCTGGCAGACGCCCTGCCCCTGGGCCAGCGCCTGCAGCGCGCTGGTGGCCACATCGGTGCTGTGGGGCTTGTACTGCATGCGCTCGTAGACCCGGGCCATCAGCGCCTGCGCGCCCTGCAGCAGCGGCCGGCCGGGGGTGAACAGGTCGCGGGCATAGGCCGCCAGCTCGGGCGCATGCTGCGCAAACTGGCTGGGCAACACGAATTCCACCGCCTCGGGCTGGGTGACGCCGGCGCGGTAGCGCAGTGCCGCCGCAGCCTCTTCCCAGGGCGGACTGTGGGCGTCGTCCAGCGCGGGCGGCGCGGTCATCAGCACCTGGAAGCGGCTGGTGACGGTGAGCCGGTCATGCACCCGGGAATGGCTGAAGCCATGGCGCCAGTTGCCGAAGGCGTCCTTGCTCTCCTGCACCGCGCTTTCGGGCAGCGGGTCGATCTCCAGGTCCCAGCGCTGCACCTTCTGCACCTCGGTGTCGCGCGGGCGCAGCCAGGCGCTGTGGTGGGCCACCTCCACCGCCGCGTCGTAGTCGTAGCAGGTCTCGTGGGTCACCTGCAGCAGGCGGTGGCCGGGCGCCGGCGGGCGCCGCTGGGCCGGCGGCAGCGGCGCCGGGCCCTGGCTCTGCGACTGGGCGTGCGCAGGTGCAGCGGCGGGCGCTTGATCGCTCATTGCCACACCGTGCGGTCGCGCGATTCCACATGCGCGAAGAGGTGGCGGCTGATCTGGTCCGACAGGCCACGCGCGGCCGTGCTGCAGGCACGCAGGGCCTCGATCAGCTCGGTGTGGCGGCCCTTGTCGTCGGCACGCGCCATGCGGGCCAGCAGCCAGTCCTCGGGCATGGGCAGGTCGCGGGTGACCTGGTGCACCCACAGCGGGTCATGCCGGGCCAGCTTGCGCAGGCGGTCGCGCATGGTGCGGGCCACCCAGGCCAGGCTGCGCGGGTTGTCGGTGTCCATGGCCAGCAGGTGCAGCAGCGGCAGCACCTCGCGCCGGCCCTGGAACTGGGCGCGGTAGGTGATCACGCTGTCGAACATGCCCAGCAGCAGGTGGAAGCCGTCGTCGGCCTCGTGCACCTTCAGCTCGAAGCCCAGGCCCAGCGCATGCGACAGCATGTCCAGCCGTTCGATCTGCCGGCCCACGCTGAGCAGGCGCCAGCCGTCGTCGCGGGTCATGCGGTCGGTCTGGGCGCCGGTGATGGCCGCCAGGTGGGTGGTGGCGCGGCCCAGCACGCCCAGCACATCGGGCACCGGCGCATGGCCCTCGCCCAGCGACAGCACCACGCCCAGGTGCTGCTCGAAATGGTCGCCCACCTCGTGGATCAATTTCCAGTGCTCGGGCGACAGCCGCTCGCGCAGGGCCTGGGCGCACTGGCGCAGACTGCGCAGGTTGTGGGCCACGCTGGTTGTGGGGCCGTACATCGGCCCGCCGATGCTGGCATCCACCGGCGCGCCGTGGCCGCGCGGCAGCAGGCCGTGGATCAACGCCCGCTCGAACACCCGCGGCGCCTTCAGCACGCCCGGCACGCCGGCGCCCACCAGGCCGTGGAAGCGGGCCAGCCGGTCGAGCAGGCGCAACACCGGCTCGCTGCCCTCGCGCAGCATCTCCAGCATCAGCCGCACCAGGCGCACCGAGTTCTCGGCCCGCTCGGTGTAGCGGCCCAGCCAGAACAGGTTCTCGGCGGCGCGGCTGCTCACCGCCCGGTGCACGCCGCCCAGTTCATCGGCGGTCAGCGGCTTGGGCAGCAGCGTGCTCTTGTCGACCGCGCCGCTGGCGATCACCCAGGTGTCGACGCTGGCGCTGCCGTGCTGCATGCTCAGCCAGGGGTCGTGCGCGCTGCCGGGCTGCTGGCCGCTGCGGTTGGCCACGCGGGTCAGCGCGCCAGGCAGCACCTGCCAGCCACCCTGCCCGTCGGCCAGCGCAAACACCCGCATGACCGCGGCCCGCGGGTGCAGCTGGCCGCCGGGGCTGGCGCTGTCGGCGCTGCCATGGCCCCACACCGGCGTCTCGCTGGGCCGCACCCGGGCCTGCAGGGTGTAGGCGGCGGGGTCGGCGTCGATGCGGTCGCGCAGCGCGCGGCGCTCGGCCTCGCCCATCAGCGCGGCCACCCGCGGGCCGAAGCCGCTGTCGGGGAAGGTGGGCGCCACCACGAAGCTGGCCAGGTCGTCACGCTGGCGGCTCCACACGGCGGATTCGCCGCACCACCAGCTGGTGGAGGCCGGCAACAGCAGGTCCTCGCCCAGCAGGCGCTCGGCCACACCGGGCCAGAAGGCGGCCAGGCCGGGGCTTTCCAGCACGCCGGCGCCGGGGGCGTTGGCCATCACCACCTCGCCGGCGCGCAGCGCCTGCAGCAGGCCGGGCACGCCCAGCTGGCTGTCGGGCCGCAGCTCCAGCGGATCGAGGAATTCATCGTCCACCCGGCGCAGCAGCACATGCACCTGCTCCAGGCCGTGCAGGGTCTTGAGGAACAGCTTCTTGCCGCGCACCGTCAGGTCGCTGCCCTCGACCAGAGTGACCCCCAGGTAGCGGGCCAGGAACACCTGCTCGAAGTAGGTTTCGTTCAGCGGGCCAGGCGTCAGCAGCACGATGCGGCTGCGCTCGCCGGCCGGGCTGGCGCGCACCAGTCCGTCGAGCAGGCTGCGGAAGGTGCCGGCCAGGCGCTGCACCCGCAGGTCGGCAAACTGGTCGTGGAACTGCGGGCCGATGATCAGCCGGTTCTCCAGCAGGTAGCCCAGGCCCGACGGCGCCTGCAGCCGCTGCGACAGCACCCGGAAGCCGCCCTCGGGCGTGCGCGCCAGGTCGAAGGCGGCGATGTGCAGGCCGCAGCGCTCGGCCGGCCACAGGCCGCAGGCCGGCCGCAGGTAGTGCGGATGGGCAAAGATCAGGCTGGCCGGCAGCAGTGCATCGCGCAGCAGGGTCTGCGGGCCGTAGATGTCGGCCAGCGTGGCGGCCATCAACCGGGCGCGCTGGGTGACGCCGGCCTCGATCTGCGCCCACTCATCGGCCGGCACGATGAACGGCAGCAGCTCCAGCGGCCAGGCGCGTGGCGCATCCACCCCCTCGGCATAGATGTTGTAGGTGGCGCCGTCTTCGCGCACCCGGGCCTGCACCCGTTGCGCACGGGCGCCCAGGTCGGCCCAGCCTTCGGTGCCCAGGGTGTCGAAGAACTGCCGCCAGTGCGGCGCCGGCAGGTGGCCGGCCGCGCTGGCCGTGCCCGAGACCGAGGCGCACCACTCATCGAAATGGCCAGGCGTGGCGCGCTGCGCCACCGACGCCACCAGGCTGGCGGCGTCGGGCAGATCGTCGTCGGCCAGCAGACTGCTTTGCATCCCGCCATCATGCCCGGGAAGCGGGGGCTTTTCGCTTGGGCCCATCCCCTGTGAACGCGGGTCAGCAGCGGCTGGACACGGCCGTCAGGCCGTGCGCAGGTCCAGCGTGAACGGGAACTCCAGGCTGCGCACCGGCTTGCCGACCACCATCTTGCCGGGCGTGTGGCCGATGGTGAAGAAGCGCGCCAGCCGCCGGCTCTCGGCCTCGAAGGCGTTGATCGGGAAGGTCTCGTAGCTGCGGCCGCCCGGATGGGTGACGTGGTACTGGCAGCCACCCAGGCTGCGCTGCATCCAGGTGTCGACCAGGTCGAAGGTGAGCGGCGCGTCGATGCCGATGGACGGGTGCAGCGCGCTGGGCGGCAGCCAGGCGCGGTAGCGCACGCCGGCGACGAACTCGCCGGTGCGGCCGGTGGGCTGCAGCGGCACGGGCACGCCGTTGCAGGTGAGCACATGGCGTGGGTTGACCAGGCCGCTGACCAGGACCTCGATGCGCTCGACCGATGAATCGACATAGCGCACCGTGCCGCCGCTCGATCCTTCCTCGCCCATCACATGCCAGGGCTCGAGCGCGCTGCGCAGCTGCAGGTGCACGCCCTCGGCAGTGAGCTCGCCCACCTTGGGGAAGCGGAATTCGAAGTGCGGCGCGAACCAGGCGGCGTCGAAGCCGAAACCGGCCTCGCCCATTTCCTCCATCACATGGCCGAAGTCCTGCCAGACGAAATGCGGCAGCAGGAAGCGGTCATGCAGCTCGGTGCCCCAGCGCACCAGTTCGTGTCGGTACGGCTCGTTCCAGAAGCGGGCCACCAGCGCCCGCAGCAGCAGCTGCTGCACGATGGACATGCGCGCATGCGGCGGCATCTCGAAGGCGCGCAGCTCCAGCAGGCCCAGGCGGCCGGTGGCGCTGTCGGGCGAGTACAGCTTGTCGATGCAGAACTCGCTGCGGTGGGTGTTGCCGGTGATGTCGACCAGGATGTTGCGCAGCGTGCGGTCGACCAGCCAGGGCGGCATCTGCTGGCCGTAGACCGCCTTGTTCTTCTCGATCTCGCCGAGGGCGATCTCCAGCTCGTAGAGCTGGTCGTTGCGCGCTTCATCGACCCGCGGCGCCTGGCTGGTGGGGCCGATGAACAGGCCGCTGAACAAATAGCTCAGGCTGGGGTGGTTGTGCCAGTAGGCCAGCAGGCTGCCCAGCACGTCGGGCCGGCGCAGGAAGGGGCTGTCGGCTGGGCGCGCGCCGCCCATCACGAAGTGGTTGCCGCCGCCGGTGCCGGTGTGGCGGCCGTCGAGCATGAACTTCTCGGTGGACAGGCGGGACAGCCAGGCCGCGTCGTAGAGGAATTCGGTGTGCTCGACCAGCTCGGTCCAGTTGCTGGCGGGGTGGATGTTGACCTCGATGACGCCGGGGTCGGGGGTGATGGCCAGCACCTTCAGCCGCGGGTCGCGCGGTGGCGGATAGCCTTCCAGCACGATGGTCACACCCTGGGCGGCGGCCGTGGCTTCCACCGCGGCCAGCAGCTCCAGGTAGTCTTCCAGTTGCTTGAGCGGCGGCATGAAGACGTACATCACGCCGCTGGGGCTGCCCACGGCCTCGGCCTTGGGGCCGTTGGCGCGGCGCGGGTCGCGCACTTCCACCACCAGGGCGGTGCGGGTGATCCAGTGTGCGGATTCACCGCGGCTGGGGCTGCGGGTCGGGTCCAGCGTGCTGATGCTGGCACCGCTGCCCTTGCCGGCGGCAGCACCCCGCCCGGCCAGACCGGCCATGGCGCCACCGGCGCCCAGGATGCCGTCGCCTGCATCACCGCCAGCACTGCCGCCCTTGGCCTGCAGCGCCACCACGCCACCCTCGGCGAAGCCGCCGCCGATCACATGCGCGGCGTACTGGCTGCGGATGGCCGCGGCGGCCGGCAGGGCATCGCGCGGCGCGAAGGGGTCGCTCTCGATGTGGTACGGGTACTCGGTGGTCTTCACCCAGGGCAGGCTGTCCAGCGGCAGGCGGTAACCCATCGGTGAATCACCGGGGTGCAGGTACATGCGCTCGTCGCGGAAGAACCACGGGCCGGTCTGCCAGCGGCTGCCTTCCAGGGCCGGCACGCCATCCAGCCCATCGCTGCGCTTGAGCGGCAGCGCATAGCCCACCGGGTACTCCAGCCCCTGGTCGAAGACGCGGCGCAGGCGGATGCGCTCCATCTCGTCCTCGAGCTTGGATTCGAACGGATCGACGTTGACCGGCAGCCGGCGCTCGCGCCACAGGTGGTACCAGGTGTCCTCGTAGCCGGTCTGCACATGGGTGTCGGTCACGCCCAGGCGGGCGCACAGGGCCGACATGAAGGCCTTGGCATCGGCGCTGGTGTAGTGGGTGGGGTAGCGCTCGTCGGTGAACAGCTTGGGATCGTGCCAGCAGGGTTCACCATCGGCGCGCCAGCAGATGCTGAGCGCCCAGCGCGGCAGCTGCTCGCCCGGGTACCACTTGCCCTGGCCGAAGTGCAGGAAGCCGCCCTGGGCATAGTGCTCGCGCAGGCGGTTGGTCAGGTCAGTGGCGAACAGCCGCTTGGTCGGGCCCAGGGCATCGGTGTTCCACTCGGCGCCGTCGCGGTCGTCCACGCTGACGAAGGTGGGCTCGCCGCCCATGGTCAGCCGCACATCGCCAGCATCCAGCTGCGCATCGACCTGCTCGCCCAGGGTCAGCACCTGCTGCCACTGCGCATCGGTGTAGGGCTTGGTGACGCGCGGCGATTCCCAGATGCGGCTGATCTGCATGTGGTGGGAGAACGCCACCTCGCACTCGTCGATGGCGCCGCTGATCGGCGCCGCGCTGCCGGGCGTGGGCGTGCAGGCCACGGGGATGTGGCCCTCGCCGGCCAGCAGGCCGGAGGTGGGATCCAGCCCGATCCAGCCGGCACCGGGCAGGAACACCTCGCACCAGGCGTGCAGGTCGGTGAAGTCGACCTCGGTGCCGCTGGGACCGTCCAGCGCCTTCACATCGCTCTTCAGCTGGATCAGGTAGCCGGAGACGAAGCGCGCCGCTAGGCCCATGTGGCGCAGCGTCTGCACCAGCAGCCAGCCGCTGTCACGGCAGCTGCCGCTGCCCAGGGTCAGCGTCTGCTCCGGCGTCTGCACGCCCGGCTCCATGCGGATCAGGTAGCGGATGTCGCCCTGCAGCCGCTGGTTGATGGCGACCAGGAAATCGATGGTGCGCTGTTCTTTCCGGTCGATCGTGGCCAGGAACTTGGCAAACGCCGGCGTGGCCGGCTCGGTCACCAGGTAGGGCTGCAGCTCCAGCTTGGTGGGTTCGTCGTAGGCGAACGGGAAGTTCTCCGCCTCCGGCTCCAGGAAGAAGTCGAAGGGGTTGTAGACCGACATCTCGGTCACCAGGTCCACCGTCACCTTGAACTCGGTGGCCGGCTCGGGGAACACCAGCCGCGCCAGGTAGTTGGCGAAGGCATCCTGCTGCCAGTTGATGAAGTGGCCCTCGGGCTCGACCTTCAGGCTGTAGCTCAGGATGTTGCTGCGGCAGTGCGGCGCCGGACGCAAGCGCACGATGTGCGGCGACATGCTCACCCGGCGGTCGTACTTGTAGTGGGTGACGTGGTTCAGGGCGACGTGGATCGACACGGTGTGCTTTCAATGGCTTGCGATGCTGCGTTGCAGCATTGTCGCCTGCGAGACAGGATTCAGGCCGGGACGAGGAAATCGCGGCTGATGCCGGCGCCGATGTCGTTGACGCGGTCCAGGAACTGGGTGAGGAAGGCATGCAGGCCGGTGGCCAGGATCTCGTCGATGCGGCCGAACTGCAGGTCACTGCGCAGGCGGCCGGCGCGGCGGCGGGTCTCGGCGCTCTGCTCGTTGGCCACCAGGTCGAGATTGGCCATCACCTCGTTCATGCAGGCGGCCAGCGAGCGCGGCATGTCGGGCCGCAGGATCAGCAGCTCGGCCACCTTGTCGGGCCGGATCACGTTGCGGTAGACCTTGCGGTAGATCTCGAAGCCGGAGACCGATCGGAGGATCGCGCTCCAGTGGTAGAAGTCGACCTCGGGCGCGCTGTCGTCGGCCCAGGTGCCGAAGTAGTCGCCGGCCAGGGCATGGAACTTCACGTCCAGCAGGCGGGCGGTGTTGTCGGCCCGCTCCAGGAAGGTGCCGATGCGGATGAAGTGCAGCGATTCATCCTGCAGCATCGTGCCCACGCTGACGCCGCGGCTCAGGTGAGAGCGGAACTTCACCCATTCGAACAGCGCCGCCGGGTCGCGCTCGAAGTCGTCGCCCTTGAGCATGCGGTTGAACTCCAGCCAGGTCTGGTTGGTGGTCTCGAACAGCTCGGTGGTCAGGGTGCCGCGCACCGCGCGGGCGTTCTCGCGCGCCGCATGCAGGCAGGAGACGATGGACGACGGGTTGCTGGCGTCGCGCACCATGAAATCCATGACATTGGCGGCGGTCACCGCGTCGTGCTTCTGGTTGAACGACCAGGTCAGCTCCGAGATGCCCAGCACGCCGGCCCAGCCTTCTTCGGCCCGGTCGGCCGACTGCGGCAGCAGCGAGGTCTGGTAGTTCACATCCAGCATGCGGGCGGTGTTCTCGGCCCGCTCCATGTAGCGGCTCATCCAGAACAGGTGGTCAGCGGTTCGCGAAAGCATGTTGTCGTGTTCCCTCGTTGTCAGGCTTCCAGCACCCAGGTGTCCTTGGTGCCACCGCCCTGGCTGCTGTTGACCACCAGCGAGCCCTCCTTCAAAGCCACCCGGGTCAGGCCGCCCGGCACCATCTGCACGTTCTTGCCCGTCAGCACGAAGGGCCGCAGGTCGATGTGGCGCGGCGCCACGCCGCTTTCCACGAAGGTGGGCGTGGTGCTGAGTGCCAGCGTGGGCTGGGCGATGTAGTTGCTGGGTCGGGCCAGCAGCACCTCGCGGAACTCGGCGATCTCGGCCTTGGTGCTGGCCGGGCCCACCAGCATGCCGTAGCCGCCGGCGCCGTGCACTTCCTTCACCACCAGCTCGGGCAGGTGGTCCAGCACGTACTGCAGATCGTCCTTCTCGCGGCACAGGTAGGTGGGCACGTTCTCCAGGATCGGCTTCTCGCCGAGGTAGAACTCCACCATCTTCGGCACATACGGGTAGATCGACTTGTCGTCGGCCACGCCCGTGCCGATGGCGTTGCACAGGCTGATGTTGCCCTTGCGGTAGACATCCAGCAGGCCGGCGCAGCCCAGCGTGCTGTCGGGCCGGAAGGCCTTGGGGTCGAGGAAGTCGTCGTCCACCCGGCGGTAGACCACATCCACCCGGCGTGGGCCCTGGGTGGTGCGCATGTAGACGAAGTTGTCCTTGACGAACAGGTCCTGCCCCTCGACCAGCTCCACGCCCATCTGCTGGGCCAGGAAGGCATGCTCGAAGTAGGCGCTGTTGTACATGCCCGGCGTCAGCACCACCACGGTCGGGTCGTTGACGCCGGCCGGCGCCACGTCGCGCAGGGTTTCCAGCAGCAGGTCGGGGTAATGCGCCACCGGCGCCACCCGGTGCTGGGCGAACAGCTCGGGGAACAGCCGCATCATCATCTTGCGGTTCTCGAGCATGTAGCTCACGCCGCTGGGCACGCGCAGGTTGTCTTCCAGCACGTAGTAGGTGCCGCTGCCGTCAGGTTGCGCGGCGCGCACGATGTCGATGCCGGCAATGTGCGAATAGATCTGGCCCGGCAGGTCCACGCCCATCATCTCGGGCCGGAACTGGGCGTTCTTCAGCACCTGCTCGGCGGGCACGATGCCGGCCTTCAGGATCTCCTGGTCGTGGTACACGTCGTGCAGGAAGCGGTTGAGCGCCGCCACCCGCTGGGCCAGGCCCTGCTGCATGCGGGCCCACTCGTCGCTGGGGATGATGCGCGGGATCACATCGAACGGAATCAGCCGCTCGGTGCCGGCGCCGTCCTCATCCTTGGCGCCGTAGACGGCGAAGGTGATGCCGACGCGGCGGAAGATCATTTCTGCCTCGTCGCGGCGGGCGGCCATCAGTTCACGCGGTTGCTGCTGCAGCCAGCGGTCGAAGCCGCTGTAGTGCGGCCGGACCGCGCCAGCACCGGCCTGCATTTCGTCAAAGGAAGGTTTCATGGGGAAGGGGCTCCTGGCCCTGACGAGTTAGCAACAATCGCACCACCCACGGGCGCGGCCGCGTGCCAGTAGCGGCGGCGCACATCGCGGGTGCATGCGGCCGCACCATCGTGCCACAGCCATGCACCGCAACCATCCGTACGCACCACATCAATGCGGCGCTCGGCATAACGCGCCAGCACATCAGGCGCCGGATGGCCGAAGCGGCTGCGGTAGGCGGCCTGCACCACCGCCAGCTGCGGCTGCACCGCATCCAGGAAGTCGGCGGTCGACGAGGTGCGGCTGCCATGGTGGGGCACCACCAGCATGGTGCTGGCCAGCGCCGCGCCGGTGCGCCGCAGCAGCGCGGCCTCCTGCGGTGCCTCGATGTCGCCGGTGATCAGCAGGCTGCGGCCCAGCGCGTCCTGCACCCGCAGCACGCAGGACACGGCATTCGGCTTGGCAGCAAAGGCCACGTCGTCGGGCGTAGGGTGCAGCATGCGGAACTGCACGCCGTCCCAGTCCCAGGACTGGCCGGCGCGGCAAGGGGTGTGCGGCACGCCGCGGTCCAGCAGCGGATGGCCCGGCTCCAGCGAGCTGTTGAGCGCCTTCACCGGGTGGGACGCCAGCAGGCTGGCGGCGCCACCGACATGGTCCATGTCGCGGTGGCTCAGCACCAGCAGGTCGATCGGACCCTCGCCACGGGCGCGCAGCAGCGGCAGCAGCACCCGCTGGGCGGCATCGCTCTCGCGGGAATACTGCGGCCCGGTGTCGTAGACCAGCAGGTGGTGGCGGGTGCGCAACAGCAGCGCCGTGCCCTGCCCCACATCGGCGGCCAGCACGCTGAAGCGGCCCGGCGCCGGCCGGTCCAGCGGCGGCCACAGCAGCGGCAGCACCAGCGGCAAGGCCAGCCAGCGCAGCGCCCAGGGCGCCGGCAGCACCGCCAGCACCGCGCCCAGGGCTGCGGCAGCCACCAGCCATCCGGGTGCAGCCGGCACCTGCCACACCGCCAGCGGCCACTGCGCCAGCCAGCCCAGGCCCCACAGCAGCGCCTGCACCAGGGCGGCGGCCAGCCACCACAGGCCCGGCACCAGCATGCCCAGCAAGGCCAGCGGCGTGATCAGCAGCGTCACCAACGGAATGGCCACCAGGTTGGCCAGCACCCCCACCAGGCTGAACTGCTGGAAGAACACCAGCGACAGCGGCGCCAACCCCAGCGTGGCCACCGCCTGGGCACGCAGGTGGCCAGCCAGCAGCCCGCCCGCGCCACGGCCCGGCACCGGCCCGCCGGCCATCGGCTCGCTGGCCATCAGCAGTGCCACCGCGGCGAACGACAGCCAGAAGCCCGGCTGCAGCAGCGCCCAGGGGTCGACCGCGGTCACCACCACCGCCGCGGCCAGCAGCACCAGCGCCCAGGGCCAGCGCCAGCCGGCGCTGCGCAGGGCCACGGCCACCGCCAGCATCAGCACCGTGCGCTGGGCCGGCACGCCCCAGCCGGCCAGCAGCGCATAGCCGGTGGCCGCGGCCAGGCCGATCCAGCGGCCGGCGGTGGGCGTCGGCAGCCAGGCCATCGCGCGCGGGCTGCGGCGCCAAGCCCAGCCGGCCACCGCGGCGGCCAGCCAGGCGAACATGGTCACATGCACGCCGCTGATCGAGACAAGATGGGCGATGCCGGTGGTGCGGAACAGCTCCCAGTCGTCGCGCTCGATCGCGGCCTGGTCGCCCACCGTCAGCGCGGCCAGCATGCCGGCGCTGCGCGGATCGGCCACCGCGCGCTGCAACTGGTCGCGCAGGGTCTGGCGCAGGCGGTCGACCGGGTGGCCGGCATCGGCCGCCAGCAGCTGCGCCGGCTGCCAGCCGCGCACCACCCGCACATAGCCGATGGCGCCCACGCCCTGCTCGAACCACATCAGCTCGACATCGAAGCCATGCGGATTGAGCCCGCCCTGCGGCCGCTTCAGCCGCAGCGGCAGGCGCCAGCGCTGGCCGGCACGCAGCTCGTCGCGCGGGTCGTCCAGCCAGGCCTCGTCGTTGTACTGGGTGTACCAGCCCAGGCTCAGCCGGGGCGGCAAGGCCACCGCCTGGCCGCGCCGGGTGGCCGATTCGACATCGAACAGGAAGCGGGTGCCGGCCGGCCCGGTCTGCGGCAGGCTGGCCACCACGCCGGTGACCAGCAGATCCTGCCCCTCCAGCGCCGCGGGCAGGCGCTCGGCCAGCCGCTGATCGGCACGCCAGCCGGTGCTGCCCAGGGCCAGCAGCGCCAGCGCCAGCGGCCACAGCCAAGGCTGCCAGCGCAGTGCCACCAGCGCCAGCAGCAACGCCACCGCCACCAAGCCCTGGTAGGTGGCCAGCGGCCACAGCACCGTTTGCTGCAGCTGCCACGCCAGACCCAGCAGCCAGCCCAGGCCGGCGGCCACGGCCAGCCAGCCGGTGGCCTGCAGGCCGGTCGGCCAGCCCCTGTGCCCGATGCTGCCGGCTGCCATGGGGCCAGTGTAGGATCGCCGCCCACCCCTGAACCAACCCCGCACACCTGCCATGTCCGTCTACGACAAGCTCACCGCCCTGGGCATCAGCCTGCCCCCCGTGGCCACGCCCGCTGCCGCCTATGTGCCCTTCGTGCGCACCGGCAACCTGGTGTTCCTGTCGGGCCACATCGCCAGGCGCGAGGGCAAGCCCTGGGTGGGCCAGTTGGGCACCGACATGGTCACCGCCGATGGCAAGACCGCCGCGCGCGCCATCGCCATCGACCTGCTGGGCACGCTGCATGCCGCCGTTGGCGACCTGAACAAGGTGACCCGCATCGTCAAGCTGCTGGGCCTGGTCAACAGCGCGCCCACCTTCACCGAGCACCACCTGGTGGTCAATGGCGCGTCGGAACTGATCGGCGAGCTGTTCGGCCCGGCCGGCGCCCATGCACGCAGCGCCTTCGGCGTGGCGCAGATCCCGATGGGCGCCTGTGTCGAGATCGAGCTGATCGCCGAGGTGGCCTGAGGTTGGTGCGCTGATGCGATCCCCTGCCCGCCTGCTGCTGGGCGGCATGGTTGTGCTGCCGCTGCTGGCGGTGGCCGCCGCGCTGTACACCCAGTACCGCATGGACATGATGCCCTGCGCCTGGTGCGTGCTGCAGCGGCTGTGCTTCGTGGTGCTGTCGCTGGCCAGTCTGCTGGCCTTGTTGATGCCTCGGCTGGCCCTGCGCCGCGCCGCCGCGCTGCTGGCGCTGCTGGCCGCACTGGGCGGCATCACCGCCGCGCTGTGGCAGCACTTCGTGGCGAATGCATCCGCCTCCTGCGCGATGTCCCTGGCCGACCGGCTGATGGGCTTCACCGGCCTGGACAGCCGATTCCCCGAGGTGTTCGCGGCCTATGCCTCGTGCGCCGATGCCAAGGTGGACCTGTTCGGGCTGCCTTATGAATTCTGGAGCCTGGGCCTGTTCATCGTGCTGGCCGCGGCCGCGCTGCGGGTGGTGGCGCGGCCGGTCTGAACCACCTCACCGCTCGCCGACGGTGATGCGGTGCAGCAACCGGCGGTGGCCGTCGTAGCCGCCAGTGGCGGCATGCACCAGGCAGCGGTTGTCCCACAGCAGCAGCGTGCCCTGCTGCCAGACATGGCGGTAGACGAACTCGGGCCGCGCCTGGTGCTGGAACAACTCCTTCAGCAGCGGCCCGGCCTCGTCGTCGGGCATGCCGTCGATGCCGATGGTGTAGCCCGGGCTGACGAACAGCGCGGTGCGGCCGGTCTCGGGGTGCACCCGGGCGATCGGCTGCAGCTGCGTGGCCAGGGCCGAATCGTCGTAGCGGATGGCCATCGAGCGGCCCTTGTCGCCCGCACCATAGCGGCCGTCCTTGGCATAGCCGCGGCGGGCCGAGTGCACGCCCTGCCTGCCCTGCAGCAGCGCCTGCATCGCCGGGGACAGCGCGTCCCAGGCAGCGTACTGGTTGGCGAACAGCGTGTCGCCGCCCATCGGCGGGATCACGTCTCCGTACAGCATCGTGGCCGCCGGCGGGCTGGCCAGGAAGCTCCAGTCGGAGTGGAAGTTGTCGGCAAACAGGGTGCTGGTCTCGTCGGCCTCGCGCTTGACCTGGGCCACATGCGGATGGCCGGGCACCGACTCGAAATACGGATCCTGCCCGTATGGACCGATGGTGAGCGCGAACCGCTCCAGGTCCTCCAGCGTCATCGACTGGTCGACGAAGGCCAGCACCTGGTGCTGCAGCCAGGCGGCGCGGATGGCCTGCGTGGTGGCGGCATCCAGCGGTTGCGACAGGTTCAAGCCGCGCACCAGCGCGCCGCAGGGCGCGTCTTGCGGGGTCACTTGCAGGGCGGTTGGCAAGGCCATGGGTGTCTCCTGGGTTTCGCCTCGGGCCGGGCGTTCCGGGCAGGATACGCAGCGCGCCGTGTCGGCGCACCCCGTGCAACCCCCCAGACCCCCTTCCATCGACAAGGCCCGCCATGCTGACCGTCCACCACCTCAATGATTCCCGCTCGCAACGTGTGCTGTGGCTGCTGGAGGAACTGGGCACGCCCTACGAGATCCGCCACTACGCGCGCAACGCCACCACCCGGCTGGCGCCGCCCGAGCTGATGGCGGTGCACCCGCTGGGCAAGAGCCCGGTGATCGAGGACGACGGCCTGACGGTCATCGAATCCGGCGCCATCGTCGACTACATCCTCCGGCGCCATGGCGGTGGCCGGCTGCAGCCGGCGGCCGGCTCGCGCGAGTACGAGGTCTACAACCAGTGGCTGCACTACGCCGAAGGCTCGGGCATGCTGCCGCTGATGCTGCGGCTGTACACCGGGCGCCTGGGTGAGGCCGCCGCGCCGCTGAAGCCGCGCATCGACAGCGAACTGGCCAACCACCTGGGCTATGTGAACCGCAGCCTGGAAGGCCGCGACTACCTGCTGGGCAGCGAGCTGACCGGCGCCGACATCCAGATGAGCTTCGTCGGCGAGGCCGCGCGCGACCTGCGGGTGCAGTACCCGGCGATGGACGCCTGGGTGCGCCGCCTGCAGGCCCGGCCGGCCTACCGCCGCGCGCTGGAGCGCGGCGGCCCGTATGCGCTGGCCAACGGATGAGCGTCCGGGCTGGCTCAGGCCAGCGTCATCAATTCGGCCGCCAGTTCGGCCGGCATGTCGACCATGACGTCGTGGCTGCTGGCCATCTTGGCGACGCGCCAGCCCGGCTGGCCATCGAACTTGGCGGCGAAGTGCCGGAACGGGCTCGGATCCCAGCCGTCGGCCAGGATGTACAGGCGCTGCGGCACGGCGGCGCCGGCGCCGGTCAGCAGCAGCGGCACCTCGAAGGTGGCCAGCGGCTGGCCGACGCAGCGGCGGTCGACCCAGGCGCGGTTCTCGGGCTTGATGCCGAACATCTCGGCCGGGATCGGCGCCATCAGGCCGCTGTTGTTTTGCAGTGCCGTGGTGTGGAACGAGCCCAGGAACACCGCCGCCACCTCGGCCGGCAAGGCGATGCGCAGCAGGTCGGTGAGCGACTGGCCGTGCTCGGGCACGAAGGCGTCCAGGTACACCAGCGCCTTGATGCGGCCGGCCATGCGGTCGGCCACGCCGGTGATCACCATGCCGCCGTAGGAGTGGCCGCACAGGATCACGTCCTGCAGTTCCTCGGCCTCGATGCAGCCGCAGACATCGCGGATGTGGGTTTCCAGCGTGATGTGCTCGGCCGACTGGTGGGCACGCTCACCCACGCCGCTGTGGGTGGGCGTGTGCACCGTGTGGCCGGCGGCGCGCAGCGCGCGGGCGGTGTCGCGGTAGCACCAGCCACCATGCCAGGCGCCGTGCACCAGGACGAAATTTGCCATCGTGGGTCTCCAGGGGTTGGGGGCCGGGGTGCAGGCCAACCCCCACCACCGGAGCGCGCACGGTAGCCGCGGCCCTCGGCGCGCCGCAAGCTGGGGTTGACCCATGCCTTGGCGCGGTGGCGCCGCATCAGCGTGGCGGGGTGCCCAGCCCCTCCAGCCGCACCACGCGGCTGCTGGCGGCGGCCAGCGCCAGGGCCGCCATCACCGCGGCAAACGCCAGCGCGGTGGCGGTGGCGCCCACCCGCTCGGCCAGCGCACCGCACACCACCGCGCCCACCGGATACAGCACGTTGGCCGCGAAGCGGAAGGCGCTGTTGACGCGGCCCTGCAGCCCGTCGGGAATCATCGCCAGCCGGCGGCTCAACTGCACCACGTTGTAGACCGGGCCGCAGAACATCAGCACCGCAAACGCCGCGCCCAGCGTCCATGGCCCCGGCGCCCAGGCCAGCAGCGGCAGCATGGCCGCCTGCACCGCCAGCGTGCCGACGATCACCTGGCCGAAGCTGAAGCGCCGCGCGAACCAGCCGCCGGCCAGCGCGCCCAGCAGGCCGCCGGCGCCGCTGGCGCTGAAGGCCAGGCCGATCTGCGCCTCGGTGGCGCCCTGCCCCTTGGCCAGCACGATGACCAGCAGCGGCACCGCTGCCATCACGAAGTTCGACAAACAGGTCAGCCCGGCGATGCGCCGCACCAACGGCTGCTGCCACAGCCAGCGCAGGCCCACGGCCATCTCCTTGCGCAGGCTGCGCGGGCCGGCCGCCGGGTCCACCGGCGCGGCGGCCAGCGGCGTGCGCAGCTTCCAGACACACCAGGCCGAGGCCAGGTGGCCCAGCACATCGACACCGAAGGGCAACGCCCGGCCGCCACTTTGCCCGCCGACCTGCAGCAGCCAGGTGCCCAGCGCCGGGCCGGCGATGGCGGCGCCCGAGTGGCCGGCCTGGTTCTGGGCGATGGCCTGCGTCAGCTGCCCCTTGTCCACCACCTTGGGCAGGGCCGCCACCTCGGCCAGGTTGAAGAACACCATGCAGATGCCCTGCAGCACCGCCACGGTGTAGAGCTGGGTCAGCGTCAGCGCGTCCAGCAGCAGGGCCACCACCAGGCTCAGCGTGGCCAGGGCACGCCCGATGTCGCAGACCACCATCACCCGCTGGCGGTTCCAGCGGTCGACCAGCACGCCCACCGGCAGGCTGAGCAGGATGTAGGGCACGATGCCCAGCGCCGACGCGAAGCCTGCCGCGGTGGCCGAGCCGGTCATCGCCAGCACCAGCAGCGGCACCACGATGCCCGAGGCGCTGCCACCCAGCGTGGCCGCCACCTGGCCGGTCCACAGCAGCATGTATTCGCGTTGCCGCCACAGCGGCGGCAAGGCGGGTGTCGTCATGCCAGGCGCAGCGCCTTCTTGAACCCTTCGACCACCTTGCCCTTGCGCGCCCGCTTGCCGACGTGGCCCGCCAGCGCACTGTTCTTCAGCAGCTCCTCCCTGGGCTTGTCACCGCGCCCGGTGCCGATGACCGTGACGCTGTCGGCCAGCGGCGCCACCGACAGCAGCGGCGTCTTGGCATCCACCTCCATCAGCGTCAGGCCCTTGCCGCCGCCGGGCTGCAGCTTCAGCTCGTCCAGCGCAAACACCAGCAGCCGGCCATCGGCGGCCAGGCAGGCCACCTGGTGGTGGCCGGGCAGCACCAGCCGCGGTGGCAGCAGGCTGGCGCCCTCGTCCACCGTCAGGAAGGCCTTGCCGCCCTTGTTGCGGCCATGCATGTCGCCGGCCTTGGCCATCAGTCCGAAGCCGGCGCTGCTGGCAAGCAGCAGCGTGGCATCGGCGGCACCGGCGAAGTAGTGCGCCGGCTGGGTGCCGGGCTCCAGGTCGATCAGGCTGGTGACCGGCACGCCGTCGCCCCGCCCGCCCGGCAGGCTGCTGACGGCCACCGAGTACACCCGCCCGCTGCCCTTGGCCGCGCTGCCGAAGACCAGCAGCGTCTCCACGCTGCGGCAGTTGAACGTGGCCAGCAGGCCATCACCCGCCTTGAACTGCAGCGCTGACGCATCGACCTCATGGCCCTTGAGCGCCCGCACCCAGCCCTTCTGGCTGACCACCACGGTGACCGGTTCGTCGACCACCTTGATCTCGGCCACCGCCCGCTTCTCGGCCTGGATCAGCGTGCGGCGGTCGTCGCCATGGGCCTTGGCATCGGCCTCGATCTCCTTGATCAGCAGGCGCTTCAGCGCCGACGGGCTGCCCAGGATCTCTTCCAGCCTGCCCTGCTCCTCGCGCAGCGTCTTCAGCTCCTGCTCGATCTTGATGGCCTCCAGCCGCGCCAGCTGGCGCAGGCGGATCTCGAGGATGTCCTCGGCCTGGCGGTCGCTCAGGTTGAAGCGGGCGATCAGCGCCGGCTTGGGCTCGTCGCTCTCGCGGATGATGCGGATCACCTCGTCGATGTTCAGCAGCACCAGCTGGCGGCCTTCCAGCACATGGATGCGGGCCAGCACCTTGTCCAGCCGGTGCTGGCTGCGGCGCGCCACCGTCACCTGGCGGAAATCGATCCACTCGCTGAACATCTGGCGCAGGCTTTTCTGCGTCGGGCGGCCGTCGCGGCCCACCATGGTCAGGTTGATCGGCGCGCTGGTCTCCAGGCTGGTGTGGGCCAGCAGCTGGGTGATGAGTTCATCCTGCGCCACGGTGCGGCTCTTCGGCTCGAAGACCAGGCGCACGGCATCCTGCTTGCCGGATTCATCGCGCACCGTGTCCAGCACGCTCAGCAGGCTGGCTTTCAGCTGCACCTGGTCGGCCGAGAGCGCCTTCTTGCCGGCCTTGACCTTGGGGTTGGTCAGCTCCTCGATCTCTTCCAGCACCCGCTGGCTGCTGACGCCCGGCGGCAGCTCGGTCACCACCAGCTGCCACTGGCCACGCGCCAGGTCCTCGATCTTCCAGCGGGCGCGCACCTTCAGGCTGCCGCGGCCGGTGGCGTAGGCATCGCGGATGTCGGCCGGGCTGCTGATGATCTGGCCGCCGCCGGGGTAGTCGGGGCCGGGCACCAGGGCGTGGAGCTCGTCGTCGCTCAGGTGCTCGTTGCGGATCAGCGCCACGGCGGCGGCGGCCACCTCGCGCAGGTTGTGGCTGGGGATCTCGGTGGCCAGGCCCACGGCGATGCCCGAGGCGCCGTTGAGCAGCGCAAACGGCAGCCGGGCGGGCAGCTGCTTCGGCTCTTCGGTGCTGCCATCGTAGTTGGGGATGAAGTCGACCGTGCCTTCGTCGATATCGTCCATCAGCAGCCGGGCGATCGGCGACAGCCGCGCCTCGGTGTAGCGCATCGCCGCTGCGCCGTCGCCGTCGCGGCTGCCGAAGTTGCCCTGGCCGTCGATCAGCGGGTAGCGCAGCGCGAAATCCTGCGCCATGCGCACCAGGGCGTCGTAGGCGGCCTGGTCGCCGTGCGGGTGGAAGCG
This sequence comes from Pseudaquabacterium pictum, assembly GCF_005403045.1. Taxonomy (GTDB): domain Bacteria; phylum Pseudomonadota; class Gammaproteobacteria; order Burkholderiales; family Burkholderiaceae_C; genus Pseudaquabacterium; species Pseudaquabacterium pictum. The sequence continues at coordinate 281,344 of NZ_BJCL01000001.1, read as the reverse complement.
GCCCAGCACATCGCCCACCACGCGGGCGCTCTTCACCGGCTTGGGGATGCCCGCCGCGCCCGGCCCGGTGTGGCCCAGGCCCATGCGCTGCATGCTGTAGAGGATGCGCCGCTGCACCGGCTTGGCGCCGTCGCACACATCGGGCAGCGCCCGGCCCTTGACGACGCTGAGCGCGTATTCCAGGTAGGCGCGCTCGGCGTAGTGCGCCAGGGTGATGGCGTCGGGGTTCTCGGGCGGCGGCGGGGTCAGCAGATCGAGTTGGTCGGGCATGGGAGCAGGGTCACGGGCGCCGCGGCAGCTGCCGGGCAACCCGGTACTGTATATCCGACCATGCCCGGGCCAGCGCCCGGGCGCGGGTCAGCGCGGGAACATCTCCCGCAGCTTCAGCTTCCAGAACTTGCCGGTGCTGGTGCGCGGGATGGCGGCGATCACCTCGTAGCGCTCCGGCAGCTGCCACTTCACGAAGCCGCGCTCCAGCATCAGCGCGTTCAGCTCGGCCGGCGTGGCCGACTGGCCGGGCTTGAAGACCACGCAGGCCAGCGGCCGCTCGCTCCACTTCTCGTCGGGGATGGCGACCACCGCCGCCTCGGCCACCGCCGGGTGGCTCATCAGCACGTTCTCCACATCCACGCTGCTGATCCACTCGCCACCGCTCTTGATCAGGTCCTTCGTGCGGTCGGTGATGCGGACATAGCCCAGGTCGTCCTGGGTGGCCACGTCGCCGGTGCGCAGCCAGCCATCGGCGGTGAACTTGTCTTCCGTCACCGGCACCTCGTGGTAGCGGCCGGTGATGAACGGGCCGCGCACCTGGATCTCGCCCATGGTCTTGCCGTCCCAGGGCGCGATGGTGCCCTCGTCGGTCTTCAGGCGCAGTTCCACCAGCGGTGCCACCGTGCCGGCCATGGCCGCGCGGCGGTAGCGCTCGTCGGCGCTGGCGCCCGCCAGTTCGGCGCGGGGGTAGCTGATGGTCGCGATCGGGCTGGTCTCGGTCATGCCCCAGCCCTGCATGATCCAGATGCCATGCTTGTCGAAGGCGCGGATCAGCGATTCCGGCACCGCCGCGCCGCCCACCAGGCTGCGCATGCCGGCCGGCAGCTTCCAGCGGCCCGGCGTCTCGGTCTGCGCCCGGTCGAAGATCTGGATCAGGCTCATCCAGATCGTCGGCACGCCCAGGCTCAGCGTGGGCGGGTGCAGCTGCATCAGGTCCAGCAGGTCATCGGGGTGCAGGTGCGGGCCGGGGAACACCAGCTTGGCGCCGACCATCACCGCGCCGTAGGGCATGCCCCAGCTGTTGGCATGGAACATCGGCGTGACGGGCATCACCACGTCGGTGCCCTTCAGGCCCCAGTGGTCGCCCAGGCTGCCGACCAGCGTGTGCAGCACGGTGCTGCGGTGGGAGTAGGCCACGCCCTTGGGCCGGCCGGTGGTGCCGCTGGTGTAGCAGATGGCGATGGGGTCGTTCTCGTCGTGCGGCTCGGTCTTGAAGCTGGCGGCGTCCGCACCGGCGAGGAAGGCCTCGTAGTCGGTGAACTCGGCCGGCACCGGCGCGCCGCTGAACGGAAAGACGATCACCTTCTCGAAGGCATGCAGCGGCAGCACCTGGCGGAACAGCGGCAACAGCACGTCGTCGACGATGATGAAGCGGTCCTTGCAGTCGGCGGCAATCCAGCCGATCTCCTCGGCCGACAGCCGCAGATTCAGCGTGTGCATCACGCCGCCGGCGGCCGGGATGCCGAAGTAGGCCTCCAGGTGGGCATGGTGGTTCCAGCAGAGTGTGGCCACGCGGTCGCCCTTCTGCAGGCCGGCGGCCTTCAGCGCCGCGGCCAGCTGCAGCGTGCGCTGGTGCCACTGGCCGTAGGTGTGGGTGACCAGGCTCTTGTCGGGCAGTCGCGAGACGATGGTGTTGCGCTGGAACAGCGTGCCGGCACGGTCCATGAAATGCAGGATGGACAGCGGCACATTCATCATCGTGGCTTGCATGGGCGGTCTCCGGGGCAGGCTGGGAATGGGCGGGGATGATGCGTGAAAACACCGCCCCGCAGCCGTCGCTTGCGTGTCAAGCGGGCCGCCTGCAGCGCCCTACCCTCGTGCCATGGACTTCAACCTCAGCGACGAGCAGCAGCAGATCGTGGACGCCATCGGGCGCCTGTGCCAACCCTTCGACGCCGACTACTGGCTGCAGAAGGACACCGACGGCGGCTTCCCGCATGACTTCCACCAGGCCCTGGCGCAGGCCGGCTGGCTGGGCATCGCGATGCCGCCGGCCTACGGCGGGGCCGGCCTGGGCATCACCGAGGCGGCGCTGATGATGCACACCATCGCCGCCACCGGCGCCGGGCTGTCGGGCGCGTCGGCCGTGCACATGAACATCTTCGGCCTGCACCCGGCGGTGGTGTTCGGCACCGACGAACAGAAGGCCCGCTGGCTGCCGCCGCTGATCGCCGGGCAGGACAAGGCCTGCTTCGGCGTCACCGAGCCGGACAGCGGCCTGAACACCCTGGGCCTGAAGACGCGGGCCGTCCGCCACGGCGACCACTACCGCGTCAATGGCCAGAAGCTGTGGATCAGCAGCGCCCAGGTGGCCAACCGCATCCTGCTGCTGGCCCGCACCACACCGCAGGACGAGTGCAAGGGCACCGAGGGCCTGAGCCTGTTCTACACCGCGCTCGACCGCACGTCCATCGCGGTGCACGAGATCCCGAAGATGGGCCGCAAGGCAGTCGACAGCAACCAGCTGTTCATCGACGACCTGCGCATCCCGGTCGAAGACCGCATCGGCGAGGAAGGCAAGGGCTTCCACTACATCCTGCACGGCCTGAACCCCGAGCGCATCCTGATCGGCGCCGAGGCCATCGGCCTGGGCCGTGCCGCGCTGGCCCGGGCGGCCGACTATGCCAAGGAACGGGTGGTGTTCAACCGCCCGATCGGCCAGAACCAGGGCATCGCCCATCCGCTGGCGCGCAACTGGATGGAGCTGGAAGCCGCCCACCTGATGGTGCACAAGGCCGCCACGCTGTACGACGCCGGCCAGCCCTGCGCGGCCGAGGCCAACGCCGCCAAGTTCCTGGGCGCCGAGGCCTGCTTCCGGGCCTGCGAATCGGCCATGTTCACCCATGGCGGCATGGGCTATGCCAAGGAGTACCACGTCGAGCGCTACCTGCGCGAGGCCTGGATCCCGCGGCTGGCGCCGGTCAGCCCGCAGCTGATCCTGTGCTTCATCGCCGAGAAGGTGCTGGGCCTGCCCAAAAGCTACTGAAGCTCAGGAAAAACCGAAACATCCAGCAGCCTCTGGCTGGTTTTTCTAGGCAGCTGGTCCGGCCAGAATGCAGCCCATCTGCATCCTGCGCCCACCCTGCGCCTGCCACCATGAAACGCATTGCCCTGTTCCTGCTGACCAACCTCGGTGTCATGCTGGTGCTCGGCCTGGCCGTCAACCTGCTGGGCCTGAACAGCTTCCTCACCGCCAACGGCCTGAACCTCACCTCGCTGCTCGGCTTTGCCCTGGTGATGGGCTTCGGCGGCGCCTTCATCTCGCTGCTGATCAGCAAGCCGATGGCCAAGTGGACCACACGGCTGCAGCTGGTCAACGACTCGCCCGATCCCACCCACCGCTGGCTGGTGCAGACGACCGAGCGCTTTGCGCAGAAGGCCGGCATCAAGACGCCCGAGGTCGGCATCTACGAGGGCGCACCCAACGCCTTCGCCACCGGCGCGTTCAAGAACTCGGCGCTGGTGGCGGTGTCCACCGGCCTGCTGCAGTCGATGACCAAGGAAGAGGTCGAGGCGGTGATCGGCCACGAGGTGGCCCACGTCGCCAACGGCGACATGGTGACCATGGCGCTGATCCAGGGCGTGATGAACACCTTCGTGGTCTTCCTGTCGCGGGTGATCGGCTACTTCGTCGACAAGGTGGTGCTGCGCAACACGAACGACGGCCCGGGCATGGGCTACTACATCACCACCATCGTGCTCGACATCCTGCTGGGCGTGGTCGCCGCCATCATCGTGGCCTGGTTCTCGCGGCAGCGTGAATTCCGCGCCGACGCCGACGCCGCCACCCTGATGGGCCGCAAGCAGCCGATGATCAACGCCCTGGCCCGTCTGGGCGGCCTGGACCCCGGCGAGATGCCCAAGGCCATGCAGGCGATGGGCATCAGCGCCCGCCCCAGCGGCCTGATGGCGCTGTTCTCCAGCCACCCGCCGATGGAAGAGCGCATCGCCCGCCTGAAGCAGCAGGCCTGATCGCTGCCGCACCACCAAGCCGCTGGCCGGGTGTCCCCCGGCCAGCGGCGTTTCAGGCGGCTTCCAGCCCCAGCGCCACCCGGGCCTGGTACTCGCGGTCGAGCAGGCTCATGACGACCAGGCTGTCGTAGCCGTCCGCGGCATTGCCGGTCAGGCGCACGCTCTCGCGCAGCCGGCCTTCCTCGATAAAGCCCTCGCTCAGGTACAGCGTCTGCGCCCGGGTGTTGAGCAGCTTCACATCCAGCCAGAAGCGGTGGGCATGCAGGTCACGGAAGGCCATCTGCTTGAGCAGGCGCACCGTGGCCCGGCCCAGGCCCTGGCCCTGACCGTCGTGGCGCAGCACCAGGCGTTTCAGCTCCACGCTGCGGTGCGGGTTGCGGCAGCCCTGCAGGATGACGAAGCCGGTGGGTGTGTAGGCCGGCCCGGTTTCGATGATGAAGTGGCGGAAGTCGGGGAAGCGCACCGCGCCTTCATGCTGCGGCCGCTCCCAGGGCGTGATGAACGGCAGGTTGTGGCTGTCGGTCTCTACCTGGATCACGAAGTCCAGGTCGCTGAGCAGCGTGGGCCGCAGGTGCACCCGCTCCACCTGGACGCCACCCGGCTCAGACATCGACGTCGACCGAGTCGCCATGCAGCTCCATCAGCTCGCGGCGGGATGCCGCCTCGCCCTTGCCCATCAGCTTGGTGAACGAGCCCACGGTCTCGTCGAACGTCAGCAGCCCCCAGGCCACCGGCAGCAGGCGGCGGGTCTCGGGGTTCAGCGTGGTTTCCCACAGCTGCTCGGCGCTCATTTCGCCCAGCCCCTTGAAGCGGCTGATGCTCCAGGCGCTTTCCTTCGCGCCTTCCTTGCGCAGCTTGTCCAGCGTGGCGTCGAGCTCGCCCTGGTCCAGCGCATAGATCTTGGCCGCGGGCTTCTTGCCGCGCGCCGGCGCATCCACCCGGAACAGCGGTGGCTTGGCGATGTAGACATGGCCGCGCTCGATCAGCTTGGGAAAGTGGCGGAAGAACAGCGTGAGCAGCAGCACCTGGATGTGCGAGCCGTCCACGTCGGCATCACTCAGGATGCAGACCTTGCCGTAGCGCAGGCCTGAAAAGTCAGGGCTGTCGTTGGGCCCGTGCGGGTCGACGCCGATGGCCACCGAGATGTCGTGGATCTCGTTGTTGGCGAACAGCCGGTCGCGCTCCACCTCCCAGGCGTTCAGCACCTTGCCGCGCAGCGGCAGGATGGCCTGGGTCTCCTTGTCGCGGCCCATCTTGGCGCTGCCGCCAGCGGAATCGCCCTCGACCAGGAACACCTCGTTGAGTTGCAGGTCGCGACTTTCGCAATCCGTCAGCTTGCCCGGCAGCACGGCCACGCCGCTGCCCTTGCGCTTCTCCACCTTCTGGCTGGCGCGCTGGCGGGTCTGGGCCTGCTTGATGACCAGCTCGGCCAGCTTCTTGCCGAAGTCCACATGCTGGTTCAGCCACAGCTCCAGCGGCGGCCGGGTGAACTGGCTGACCAGGCGCAGCGCATCCCGGCTGTTCAGCCGCTCCTTGGTCTGGCCCTGGAACTGCGGGTCCAGCACCTTGGCGCTGAGCACAAAGCTGGCGCGCGAGAACACGTCCTCGGGCATCAGCTTCACGCCCTTGGGCAGCAGGCTGTGCAGGTCGATGAAGCTCTTGACGGCGCCGAACAGACCGTCCTTCAGGCCACTCTCGTGGGTGCCGCCGGCCACCGTGGGGATCAGGTTGACATAGCTCTCGCGCAGCACATTGCCTTCCTCGGTGAAGGCCAGCACCCAGGCCACGCCCTCGCCTTCGGCGAAGTTCTCGCTCTCGCTGCCGCTGGCATAGCCCTCGCCCTCGAACAGCGGCACCAGCGGGTCGGCCGCCAGGCCCTGGCTCAGGTAGTCGCGCAGGCCGCCCTTGTAAAGCCAGGTCTGGGTGTCGCCGGTCTTCTCGGTCGTCAGCGTCACCGTCACGCCGGGCATCAGCACCGCCTTGCTGCGCAGCAGGTGCATCAGCTCGGCGCGCGGCAGCTCGGTCGATTCGAAATACTTGGCATCCGGCCAGGCGCGCACGCTGGTGCCCTGCTTGCGCTCGCCGCGCTCGGCCGGGCGCACCACCAGCGGCTCGACCACGTCGCCGCCGCTGAAGGCCAGGCTGGCGCACTGGCCCTCGCGCCACACCGTCACCTGCAGGCGCTTGGCCAACGCGTTGGTCACGCTCACGCCCACGCCGTGCAGGCCGCCCGAGAAGCTGTAGGCGCCGCCGGCGCCCTTGTCGAACTTGCCGCCGGCATGCAGCCGGGTGTAGACGATCTCGACCACCGGCACCTGCTCTTCCGGGTGCAGGCCGAAGGGGATGCCGCGGCCGTCGTCGTCCACCGACACCGAGCCGTCGGTGTGCAAGGTGACGGCGATGCGCTTGCCGAAGCCGGCCAGCGCCTCATCGGCCGCGTTGTCGATCACTTCCTGGATGACATGCAGCGGGTTGTCGGTGCGGGTGTACATGCCCGGCCGCTGCTTGACCGGCTCCAGGCCCTTGAGAACGCGGATCGAGGCTTCGCCGTAGCTGCCGGCGGGCTTGGTGGAACTGGAGGGGGGGGTCGCCATGGGCGGCGATTCTAGGAGCCGGCCTCCGGGGCGCCCTGGGGCGGCAGGTCGAAGCGCATGAAGCAGAAATCCGCCCGCACCGGCTGGTGCAGCACCGCACCCAGCCGGGTGTAGAAGCCCGGACCATCGGTGCCGAAGTAGACCCGCCGCACGCCCAATGCCTGTGCGCGCTGCAGCAGCGTGCGCACCAGCAGGCTGCCGATGCCCTGCCCCCGCCAGGGCGCCGCCACCACCATGCCGGCCAACCACGGGTGCCAGTCCGGGTGGTCTTCATCGTCGTTGTCGACCAGGTTGACCACGCCCACCAGCTGGCCGCCCTGCAACGCCACCAGGCACAGCGGGATGCGGTCGGGCCGGTCGGCCTGCAGCAGGCGGCGGGCCATGCCCTCGGCGCTGGCGCCGGGCACCTCGGTCCAGAACTCGCCGTGGATCAGTGCGGCAGCTGCGGCGCGGTGTGCCGGCACCTGGCACAGGTCGGTGACAGTGACGTTGGCCATGGTGTGCGGGATCCTGGCAGACGACGCACGCAAAGTCCACCTGCAGCGGCGCAGCCGGGCCGCCGGGTGGCTTGGGTAGCATGCGCGCCATGTCCACGCCCGCCCCAACACCTGTGCCACGCCTGTCGATGACCCAGGTGCTGGTCTGCGGCGCGTTCATCGTCACCCTCAGCATGGGCATCCGCCACGGCTTCGGCCTGTGGCTGCAGCCCGTCACCATGGACCGCGGCTGGACGCGCGAGACCTTCGCCTTCGCCATCGCGGTGCAGAACATCGCCTGGGGCATCGCCGGGCCGGTGGCCGGCATGCTGGCCGACCGCTACGGCGCCTACCGGGTGCTGGTGGTCGGCGCCCTGCTCTACAGCCTGGGCCTGGTGCTGATGGCGCTGTCCACCTCGGGCCTGGCCTTCACCGGCTCGGCCGGTCTGCTGCTGGGCATGGCGCAGTCGGGCACCACCTATGCGGTGGTCTACGGCGTGATCGGCCGCAACGTGGCGGCTGAGAAGCGCAGCTGGGCGATGGGCGTGGCCGCGGCGGCGGGTTCGTTCGGCCAGTTCCTGATGGTGCCGGTGGAGACCTGGCTGATCAGCACCTGGGGCTGGCAGAACGCGCTGTTCGTGCTGGGCTGCCTGGCGCTGGCCATCGTGCCGCTGGCCGTGGGGTTGAAGGAGCCGGCACAGGCGGCGGCCACCGGCTTCCAGCAGAGCGTGGGCTCGGCCGTGCGCGAGGCCTTCGCCCACCGCAGCTTCCAGTGGCTGATGGCGGGCTACTTCGTCTGCGGCTTCCAGGTGGTGTTCATCGGCGTGCACATGCCCAGCTACCTGAAGGACCACGGCATGGCCCCGGGCGTGGCCACCACCGCGCTGGCGCTCATCGGCCTGTTCAACGTGTTCGGCACCTACACCGCCGGCTGGCTGGGCGGGCGCATGCCCAAGCGCTACATCCTGTCGGGCATCTATGCCCTGCGGGCGGTGGTGATCAGCCTGTTCCTGCTGGCGCCGCTGACGCCGATGAGCGTCTACATCTTCGCCGCCACCATGGGCTTCCTGTGGTTGTCGACCGTGCCACCCACCAATGCGGTGATCGCGCAGATCTTCGGTGTGCAGTACATGTCGATGCTGGGTGGCTTCGTCTTCTTCAGCCACCAGGTGGGCTCGTTCCTGGGCGCCTGGATGGGAGGCAAGCTGTACGACCTGACCGGGAACTACGACATGGTCTGGGGCATCGCCATCGCCCTGGGCGTGTTCGCCGCGCTGGCCAACCTGCCGGTGCGGGAAGAACCCATCCCGCGCGGCCAGCCGGCGGTGGCCGCGGCATGAAGCCTGCCGTGCGCCTGGCGGCCTGGGCCGGGGTGCTGGCCGCGCTGGCACTGGTGTTCAGCGCCTACCTCAGCCCGCACTTGGTGGTCGACCTGGCCAACCGGGTGTGGGCCTGCTTCTGATGATGCACGGCAGCGGCGCGCCCTCTCTCTGGCTGCAGCGCTGGGCCCACCTGCTGCCAGCCGGCGGCACGGCGCTGGACCTGGCCTGCGGCAGCGGCCGCCACCTGCGCTGGCTGGCCGGCCTGGGCCTGCACCCCACCGGCATCGACCGCGATCCGGCGGCCCTGGCCGCGTCATCCGATCTGGCCCAGGCCGGCGCGGCCACCCTGGTGCAAGCCGATGTCGAGCAGGGCCCCTGGCCCCTGCCCGGGCAGCAGTTCGCGGCGGTGGTCGTCACCCACTACCTGTGGCGGCCGCTGTGGCCGCAGATCCTGGCCAGCCTGGCGCCGGGCGGTGTGCTGATCTACGAAACCTTCGCAGACGGCAACCAGACGGTGGGCAAGCCGTCGCGGCCGGATTTCCTGCTGCAGCCCGGAGAACTGCTCAGCCGCTGCGCCAGCCTGCGCATCGTCGCGTACGAGGACGGCTTTCTCGACGCCCCGCCGCGTTTCCTGCAGCGGGTGGTGGCAGTGCGGCCTGCGGAGGCCGGCGCAGGACCGGCACGCCACCACCTGCAGCCAGCTGGCGGTGGCTGACGCGCCCGCCGGCCGCCCCCACGGCGCCGGCTAAAATCGCCGATTCGCAAGGAACCCGCATGAAACCCATTGTTGGCAGCATCGTCGCCCTGGTCACGCCGATGCACGAGGACGGCAGCGTCGACTACCCCGGCCTGCGCGCCCTGATCGACTGGCACATCGCCGAGGGCACCGACTGCATTGGCGTGGTGGGCACCACCGGTGAATCGCCCACCGTCAGCGTCGACGAGCACTGCGAGATCATCCGCGTGGCGGTCGAGCATGCGAAGGGCCGGGTGCCGATCATGGCCGGCGCCGGCGCCAACAGCACCCGCGAGGCGATCGAGCTCACCAAGTTCAGCAAGGAAGTCGGCGCCGACTGCTCGCTGCAGGTGGTGCCCTACTACAACAAGCCCTCGCAGGAGGGCATCTACCAGCACTTCAAGGCCATCGCCGAGGCGGTGGACCTGCCGGTGGTGCTGTACAACGTGCCCGGCCGCACCGTGGCCGACATGCAGCCCGAGACCGCCCTGCGCCTGGCCCAGGTGCCCGGCGTGGTCGGCATCAAGGAAGCCACCGGCAACATCGAGCGGGCGGCCCAGCTGATCAAGCACGCGCCCGACAGTTTCAAGATCTACTCCGGCGACGACGGCACCGCCGTGGCGCTGATGCTGCTGGGCGGGCATGGCAACGTCAGCGTCACCGCCAACGTGGCGCCGCGGCTGATGCACGAGCTGTGCATGGCCGCCATCGCCGGCGATGTGGCCACGGCCCGCGCCATCCACCTGCGCCTGCTGGCGCTGCACAAGCAGCTGTTCTGCGAGCCCAGCCCGGCCCCCGCCAAGTGGGCCCTGTCGCGCCTGGGCCGCGGCCGCCCCGATGTGCGCTTGCCGATCACGCCGCTGACGCCGGCCGGCCAGCAGCTGGTGGACGCCGCGCTGCGCGACGCCGGCCTGCTCTGAGCGCCGTACCGACTTGCGCCACACTCCCGCCTGAGATTTCCAGCCTGCATCCGCCCGCTGCCTGCAGCGGGCCACCATGCCCCCGCGCCCCTTCCGGAGACCCGCCACGTGAATGCCCCCATCGCCCCCACCCGCCTGCGGGCCACCACACCGCTGCTGGCGCTCTGCCTGGCGCTGTCGCTGGCCGGTTGCTCGTCGTTCGAGAACCTGATGTCGGGTGACAAGGTGGACTACCGTGGCGGTTCGCAGAAGACGGCGCCGCTGGAGGTGCCGCCCGACCTGAGCCAGCTGGCCCGCGAAGGCCGCTACCAGCCGCAGACCGGCGTGGTCAGCGCGACCACCCTGCGCCAGCCGAACGCGCCGCAGCAGGCCGCCCCGACGGTGGTAGCGCCGAACACGGTGGCCGACATGCGCATCGAGCGCCAGGGCAACACCCGCTGGCTGGTGAGCAGCCTGCCGCCCGAGAAGCTGTACCCGCTGATCCGCAGCTTCTGGCAGGAGCGCGGCTTCTCGCTGGCGGTCGACAACCCCGAGATCGGCCTGATGGAGACCGACTGGGCCGAGAACCGCGCCAAGATCCCGCAGGACGTGCTGCGCCGCACCCTGGGCCGGGTCATCGAGAACCTGTACTCCACCCCCGAGCGCGACCGCTTCCGCACCCGCATCGAGCGCACCGCCAACGGCAGCGAGGTCTACATCAGCCACCGCGGCGTGCAGGAGATCTACACCAGCGAGCTGAAGGACGCCACGGTGTGGCAGCCCCGGCCCAGCGACCCGGAGCTGGAAGTCGAGTTCCTGTCGCGCCTGATGGTCAAGCTGGGCGCCAAGGAAGAGACCGCCCGGCCCACGGTGGCCGCCGCGCCGGCCGCACCGGCCAAGGCCCGCGTGACCACGATACCGGCCACCGCCGCGATGGAGATCGACGAGGGCTTCGACCGCGCCTGGCGCCAGGTGGGCCTGGCGCTGGACCGCAGCGGCTTCACCGTGGAAGACCGCGACCGCAGCGCCGGCATCTACTTCGTGCGCTACGTCGATCCCAAGCTGGCCGGCAAGGACGAGCCGGGCTTCTTCTCCAAGCTGTTCGGCGGCGACAAGGAAGCCGCGCGGCCGCAGCGCGTGCGGGTGCTGGTCAAGGCCAGTGGCGCCAAGTCGCAGGTGACGGTGCAGACGGCCGACGGCAACCCCGACAACAGCCCGCAGGCCCGTACCATCGTCGGCAAGCTGATCGATGAACTGAAGTGACCTGGCCGGCGCCCGCCGGCCCCCAGGAGACAAGCGCATGCAGCAAGCAGACGACTTCCGCGCCGAGAGCCAGGCCTTGTTCAACCTGCTCGACGGTGCCGATGCCGCGGTGTTCAGCGAGCCCACGCTGTTCAAGGGCTGGACCATCAACGCGGTGCTGCAGCATCTGCACTTCTGGAACCAGATGGCCGGCCTGCAGCTGACCGACGAGCCGCTGCTGCTGCAGCGCATCGCCGCCGTCAAGAGCCACCAGGGCGGCATGCGCGCGTTCGAGAACAGCCATTTCAACGGGCTGTCGGGCCGGCCGCTGCTCGACGCCTGGCACCAGGGCTTCCAGGCCACGGCCGACGCCTTCGCCCAGGCCGACCCCAAGGCCCGGCTGAAGTGGCCCGGCCCCGACATGAGCGCCCGCTCGTCGATCACTGCCCGGCTGATGGAGACCTGGGCCCATGGCCAGGAGGTCTATGACCACCTGGGCGTGGTGCGCCAGAACGCCGACCGAGTGCAGAACATCGTGATGCTGGGCGTCAACACCTTCGGCTGGACCTACGCCACCCGCCAGCAGACGCCCCCGGGGCCGATGCCGCACCTGGTGCTGACCGCCCCGTCGGGCGCGGTGTGGACCTACGGCGAGCCCAGCGAGACCGAGCGCATCGAAGGCCCTGCCGACGCGTTCTGCCAGGTCGTCACCCAGGTCCGCAACGTGGCCGACACCAGCCTGAAGGTGACAGGCCCGGTGGCCACCGACTGGATGTCCAAGGCCCAGTGCTTTGCCGGCGGGCCGGAGACGCCGCCCGCACCGGGTACGCGCCACACTCGGGCGCTGAACTGAACGAACCAAGCGGGCGCCGCGGAACCGGCTTGGCCGGGCCGCTGGGGCCGCCCCCTTGAGGGTGAGCGCCGAAGGCGCTTCGGGGGTTAACGGCTCTAGTGGGCCTGCTCCCAGTTCGGGCCAATTCCGACTTCGGCCAGCAGCGGCACGCTGAGTTGCGCCACGCCGGCCATCAGTGCCGGCACCTGCTCCCGCACCCAGGGCAGCTCGTCGTCGGGCACCTCGAACACCAGTTCGTCGTGCACCTGCATCACCATCGCGGTGCGCTTGCCGGCGGCGTCCAGCGCGCCCTGCACCGCGATCATCGCCAGCTTGATCAGGTCGGCCGCCGTGCCCTGCATCGGCGCGTTGATGGCCTGGCGCTCGGCGCCGGAGCGGCGCGGGCCGTTGCCGCCGCGGATCTCCGGCAGCTCGATGCGGCGGCCGAACAGCGTCTCCACATAGCCCTTGTCGGCCGCACTGGCCTTGGTTTCGTCCATGTAGCGCTTCACGCCGGCAAAGCGGGCGAAGTAGCGGTCGATGAAATCGCGCGCCATCTTCTGGTCGATGCCCAGGCTTTGCGCCAGGCCGAAGGCGCCCATGCCGTAGATCAGGCCGAAGTTGATGGTCTTGGCGTAGCGCCGCTGCTCGCTGGTCACCGCGTCCACCGTGGTGTTGAACACCTCGGCGGCGGTGGCCTTGTGCACGTCCAGCCCCTCGGCGAAGGCACGTGTCAGACCGGGGTCGCCGCTGATGTGGGCCATGATGCGCAGTTCGATCTGGCTGTAGTCGGCCGACACGATCACATGGCCCGGCGGCGCGATGAAGGCCTCGCGCACCCGCCGGCCCTCGGCCGTGCGGATGGGGATGTTCTGCAGGTTGGGATCGTTGCTGGACAGCCGCCCGGTGATCGCCACCGCCTGCGCATAGTTGGTGTGCACCCGGCCGGTGGCGGGGTTCACCATCAGCGGCAACTTGTCGGTGTAGGTGCCCTTCAACTTGGCCAGGCTGCGGTGCTCCAGGATGCGGGCCGGCAGCGGGTAGTCGGCCGCCAATTCCTGCAGCACCTCTTCATCGGTGCTGGGCGCGCCGGAGGCGGTCTTCTTCTTGACCGGCAGGCCCAGGCGGTTGAACAGGATCTCGCCGATCTGCTTCGGGCTGCCCAGGTTGAACGGCTGGCCGGCGATCTCGTAGGCCTGCTGCTCCAGCTGCATCATGCGCTCGGCCAGCTGGTGGCTCTGCTGGGCCAGCACGCCGGCATCCACCAGCACGCCATGGCGCTCGATGCGCTGCAGGATCAGCGAGACCGGCATCTCGATGGCGCGGTAGACATGCAGCAGCCCGGGCACCGCGGCCACCCGCGGGTGCAGCACCTGGTGCACCTGGAGCGTCATCTCGCTGTCCTCGCCGCTGTAGGTGGTGGCGCGTTCGATGTCGACCTGGCTGAATGGAATCTGGTTGACGCCCTTGCCGCACAGGTCTTCGTAGCTCAGGCCCCGGCGGCCCAGGTGGCGCTCGGCCAGCTTCTCCAGGCTGTGCGTCAGGTGGGCCTCGAACACATAGCTTTCCAGCAGGGTGTCGTGCTGCCAGCCGCGCACGCTGATGCCGTGGTTCGCCAGCACATGGGTGTCGTACTTGATGTTCTGGCCCACCTTGGGCGCGGCGGCATCCTCCAGCCAGGGCCTCAGCGTGGCCAGCACGGCGTCCAGCGGCAGCTGGTCGGGCGCGCCGGCGTAGTCGTGCGCCACCGGCACATAGGCCGCCTCGCCCGGCTGCACCGCGAAGCTGATGCCGACGATGCGGGCGCGCATCGGGTCCAGGCTGTCGGTCTCGGTGTCCAGCGCGGCCAGCGGCGCGGCCTGCAGCCGTTCCAGCCAGGCGGCCAGGCGGTCGGCGTCCAGCACCGTCTCGTAACTGCGCGCCAGCGTGCTGTTGTCGGGCTTGGCAGGCTCGGCGCCGGTGCCGTCGGCGTCGAACAGACCCGGCGTGGTCACCGCCACGCTGCCGCCCACGCCCAGCTCGGCTTCCAGCTCCTTGCGCCAGGCCTTGAAACCATAGCGCTGGTAGAAATCGAGCAGGCCCTCGCGGTTGACCGGCTGCAGCGCCAGCGCCTCCACCGCCGGCCAGCCAGCGATGTGGGCCGACAGGTCGCAGTCGGTCACCACCGTCACCAGGCGGCGGCCCTGGGGCAGCCAGTCCAGGGCCTTGCGCAGGTTCTCGCCGGCCACGCCCTTGATGCCGTTGGCCGCGGCCATCACACCATCGAGGCTGCCGTGTTCGGCCAGCCATTTCACCGCTGTCTTGGGACCGACCTTGTCGACGCCCGGCACGTTGTCCACCGTGTCGCCGATCAAGGTCAGGTAGTCGATGATCCGGTCCGGCGCCACGCCGAACTTGGCGACCACGCCGGCGATGTCCAGCCGCTCGTTGCTCATGGTGTTGATCAGCGTGACGCGCTCGTTCACCAGCTGGGCCAGGTCCTTGTCGCCGGTGGAGATCACCACCTGGTGGCCGGCGGCCGCGCCCACCCGGGCCAGCGTGCCGATGGCGTCGTCGGCCTCGATGCCGGGCACCTCCAGCACCGGCCAGCCCAGCAGGCGCACCACCTCGTGGATGGGCGCGATCTGGGTGCGCAGGTCGTCGGGCATGGGCGCACGCTGGGCTTTGTACTGGTCGTACCAGGCATCGCGGAAGGTGGGGCCGGAGGCGTCGAACACGCAGGCCGCATGGCCGCCGGGGCCGCTGCCGATGATCTGGTCGCGCAGGCGCTTCATCATCGCCACCAGGCCGTGGATGGCGCCGGTGGGAAAGCCGTCCGGGCTGCGCAGGTCGGGCATGGCGTGGTACGCCCGGTACAGGTAGCTGGATCCGTCAACCAGCAGCAGCGTGGGCAGGGGGGTGTTGGCATCGCTCATGCCCGGATTGTGGTGGCTGCCGGCCCACCTGCCGACCGGGCAGCCGCCACCTAGAATCCGGGCATGAAGACGACCCTGCTGCTGTGCTGGTGTGCCACGCTGACGGCCTGCGCCGGCCTGGCACCACGGCCGGCTGTCGATGCCGCCGTGCAGCAACTGGTCAGCGAGGACGACCAGGTCCGCATCACCGAGCTGCGGGTGCGCGGCCAGACCCAGCGCATCAGCGTCGACAACAAGGACAGCGCCGCGCCGGCCTACCAGATCACGCCCCAGGCCGCCGGCAGCGACCCGTCGGCCGCCAAGACCGGCGCCGGCCAGCGGGTCTGGACCGTGCTGAGCTTCTAGCCGCATCCCCATGGCCGTGTTCACCGATGTCACGCCGGCCCAGGCCGGCGCGCTGACCGAGCGCCTGGGCGCCGGCACGCTGCAGCGCCTGCAGGGCATCGGCGCGGGCATCGAGAACAGCAACTTCTTCGTCACCACCACCCAGGGCGACTGGGTGCTGACGCTGTTCGAGCGCCTGACGGCCGCGCAGCTGCCCTACTACCTGCAGCTGATGCAGCACCTGGCCCAACGCGGCCTGCCGGTGCCCGCGCCACGGGCCGATGCCGACGGCCAGATCCTGCACCAGCTGGCGGGCAAGCCGGCGGCCCTGGTCAACCGCCTGCCCGGCCACCACCAGCTGGCGCCCGGTCTGCACCACTGCGCCCAGCTGGGCAGCCTGCTGGCGCGCATGCACCTGGCCGTGGCCGACTTCCCGCTGCAGCAACCCAATCTGCGTGGGCGCGACTGGTGGCCGCTGATTGCCCCCCAGGTGCGGCCGCACCTGCCGCCGGCGCAGCAGCAGTTGCTGGACGACGAGCTCGCCTTCCAGCAACAGGTGGCCGCATCACCCGCGTTTGCGGCACTGCCGCAGGGCGCGGTGCATGCCGACCTGTTCTGCGACAACGTGCTGTTCGACGGCCTGCCCGGCCACGAGAAGCTGACCGGCGCCTTCGATTTCTACTTTGCCGGCACCGACAGCTTCGGCTACGACCTGGCGGTGTGCCTGAACGACTGGTGCCTGAACGCCGACGACGCCAGCCTGGACGAGGCCCGCGCCCAGGCGCTGGTGCAGGCCTACGAGGTTCACCGCCCGCTGTCCGCCGGCGAGCACCGGCTGCTGCCGGCGCTGCTGCGGGCCGCGGCGCTGCGTTTCTGGCTGTCGCGCCTGGGCGACTGGCACCTGCCGCGCCCCGCCGCCCTGCTCCAGCCCAAGGATCCGGGGCACTTCGAGCGCGTGCTGCGCGCCCGCATCGCCCAGCCCTGGCACGCCGTGCGCTGACGCGCCGCAAAGCCTTCCAACCCCCACCCGAGACCACGCCCACCCATGGGACTTCGACTCCAACCGGTCGCCCCGGCGCAAGGCTGGCGCTGGCTGCGCCAAGGCCTGCAGCTGTGGCTGCAGCGGCCGCTGTCCTTCGTCGGCCTGTTCGTCTTCTTCCTGTTCACCGTGCTGCTGCTGATGGCGCTGGTGCCGTTCCTGGGCGGTCCGCTGGGCATGGCGCTGCTGCCGATGCTGAGCCTGGGTTTCATGATCGCC
Source organism: Pseudaquabacterium pictum (assembly GCF_005403045.1). Lineage (GTDB taxonomy): Bacteria > Pseudomonadota > Gammaproteobacteria > Burkholderiales > Burkholderiaceae_C > Pseudaquabacterium > Pseudaquabacterium pictum. The sequence continues at coordinate 264,504 of NZ_BJCL01000001.1, read as the reverse complement.
AGCAAGAGCGCGCTGGCAGGCGGCCCGGTGCACATCGGCCAGCTGGCCGAGGGCCTGCGCCACCCGGTGCCCAGCCAGCGCAAGGCGCAGTGGCTGCTGTGTGGCGCCTATGCGCTGGGCACCATGCTGGTGATCACCTTGGCGGACTGGGTGGATGCCGGCACCTTCGAAGACCTGCAGCGCGAAATGGCCGCCGCTGGCGCCGACGGCAAACCCTCGGCCAAGCTGGATGCGATCCTGGCCGATCCGCGCCTGGTGCAGGGCATGCTGGTGCGCATCGGCCTGGCTGGCCTGCTGTCGGTGCCGTTCTGGCATGCGCCGGCCCTGGTGCACTGGGGCGGTCAGGGCGCACTGCAGGCGCTGTTCAGCAGCACGCTGGCGTTGTGGCGCACCCGCGGTGCCTTCCTGCTGTACCTGGTGGGCTGGATGGGCGTGATGCTGGTGGCCGGCGTGTTGTTCTCGCTGCTCGCGGCCGTCACCGGCGCAAGCCAGCTGCTGGGGCTGATGACGCTGCCGATCGGCCTGGCGTTCTCGGCGGCGTTCTATGCATCGCTGTGGTTCAGCTTCGCCGACACGTTCGGCGGCAGCCCGGACACGCCGGCAGCCTGAGCGGTGACACGGCGACGTTACATCGGCGCAACACTGGCGTCACACTGGCCGGGGCCGTCATCGGCCACCGGTGGGTTGAACCGCAGAATCTGACCATTCCGCGTTTTCCCCACGTTCACCCTGCCGAGGTCCCACGATGCCGCGCCACACCGTCGCTTCCGCCCCCGTCCTGTCGCCCCTGGTCGCCGCCGTGCTGGTGGCCTTGGGCGCGCCCGCTGCCGCCCAATCCACGCCCGGCCAGCTGCAGACCGTCACCGTGACGGCCGAGCGCCGGGTGGAGAACGTGCGCGATGTGCCCAGCTCGATCTCGGTGCTCAACAGCGAGCTGCTGGACAGCCTCAACACCAGCGGCCAGGACCTGCGCATGCTGGCCGGCCGCGTGCCCAGCCTGAACATCGAATCCTCGTTCGGCCGGGCCTTTCCGCGCTTCTACCTGCGCGGCTACGGCAACACCGATTTCCGGCTGAATGCCTCGCAGCCGGTGTCGCTGGTCTATGACGACGTGGTGCAGGAGAACCCGATCCTGAAGGGCTTCCCGGCCTTCGACCTCGACCGCATCGAGGTGCTGCGCGGCCCGCAGGGCACGCTGTTCGGCCGCAACACGCCGGCCGGCGTGGTGAAGTTCGAATCGGTCAAGCCGTCGACGAAGAAGATGGACGGCTATGCCAGCCTGTCCGTCGGCACCTACAAGACCATCAACGCCGAGGCCGCGGTGAACCTGCCGGTGTCGTCGGACATGGCCATCCGCATCTCGGCGCTGAACCAGACCCGCAGCGACTGGGTGGACAACACCCACCCGAACCCGCTGACCAAGGATCTGGAAGGCTACCGCGACAGCGCCCTGCGGGTGCAGGCCCTGTACGAGCCGAACAAGCAGTTCAGCGCCCTGGCCAATGTGCATGTGCGTGACTACGACGGCTCGGCCCGCCTCTTCCGCGCCAACATCATCAGGAAGGGCAGCAACGACCTGGTCGCCGGCTTCACGCCCGACAAGGTGGCCTACGACGGCGCCAACGAGAGCAGTGTGCAGAACTACGGCGCCAACCTGCGCCTGCGCTGGAACCTGGGCGGCATGGCGCTGAACTCGATCACCGGCTTCGAGCAGGTGAAGACGTTCAGCCGCGGCGACATCGACGGCAGCGCCGGGCCCTACTTCACCGCCGAACTGCCGTTTGCGTCGGAGACGGCCGACGGCATGCCCAAGCATTCGCAGTTCACCCAGGAGTTCCGGCTGGAATCGCTGGGCAGCGGGCCGCTGGGATGGCAGGCAGGCGTCTACCTGTTCAAGGAAGACTACAAGATCGAGAGCTTCAGCTACGACTCGACCAGCGCCAGCGCGCAGGACGGCTACCAGCGGGTGCGCCAGAAGAATGACGCCTACGCGATCTTCGGCGCCATCAATTACGACGTGAGCCCGGCACTGAAGCTGCGCGGCGGCCTGCGCTACACCCAGGACAAGAAGAAGTTCACCGTCGAAGCTTACGAGCAGAGTGGCTTTGCGCCTTGCATCGGGCCGACGCTGGGCATCCCGGGGTCCGGGCCCCTGAAGTGCAACATCACCCAACTTGCCGGCCTGGAGCCCGATGGTGACCTGTCGGCATCGCCCAAGGACAGCAAAGCCAGCTGGGACGTCAGCGGCACCTATGCGCTGAACAGGGACACCAACCTGTACGCCCGCGTGGCCACCGGCTTCCGCGGCAGCAGCGTGCAAGGCGCTGGCGCCTTCAACGGCAAGTCTGTGGCCGGACCGGAGACCAACACCTCGTACGAGGCCGGCGTCAAGGCCGACCTGTTCAACAAGCGGGCACGGCTGAACTTCGGCGTCTTCCACTACAACGTGAAGGACCTGCAGCTCACCGCCGTGGGCGGCGCCACCGGCAATGCCAACGTGCTGGTGTCGGCCAAGAAGGCGACGGGCCAGGGCTTCGAAATGGATCTGCAGGCCTTTGTCACCGACAACCTGCTGGCCACCCTGGGTGTGGGCTACAACGACACCAAGATCAAGGACGCCGGCCTGGCTGTGTCGCCGTGCGCCGCTTGCACGGTACTGGATCCGGTCGATGTCAACGGCAAGGCCCTGATCAACGGCAACCCGCTGCCGCAGGCCCCCAAGACCACGATCAATTTCACCCTGAAGTACAGCCAGCCGATGGCCAACGGTGGTGAGCTGTACGCCTACACCGACTGGGTGTACCGCAGCAAGGTGAACTTCTTCCTGTACGAGAGCACCGAGTTCACCAGCAAGCCGGTGACCGAGGGCGGTCTGCGGGTCGGCTACACCTGGGGCAACGGCAAGTACGACGTGGCCGCCTTCGGCCGCAACATCACCAACCAGATCCGGGTGGTGGGCGGCATCGACTTCAACAACCTCACCGGCTTCATCAACGAGCCGCGCACCTGGGGCCTGCAGTTCAAGGCCCAGTTCTGACGATGCGGCGGGCGTTGGGGCTGGCGCTGCTGGGCGCTGCGCTGGCCGGCAACGCACTGGCCCAGCCCGCTGTCATCTACGAACTCGGCGGCAAGGCCGACCGTTCGTTCAACCAGGCTGCGTTTGAAGGCGCCGAACGCTGGCGCCAGGCCACCGGCGGCCGCTACCTGGAGTTCGAGGTGGCGCAGTCGGCCCAGCGTGAGCAGGCGGCGCGCCGCTTCGCCCAGCGCGGCGCGGCGCCGGTGGTGGCCATCGGCTTTCCGCAGGCCTCGGCCGTCGCCACGGTGGCCAAGGAGTTTCCGCAGACGCCGTTCGCCATCATCGATGCGGTGGTGGATCTGCCGAATGTGCAAAGCGTCATCTACCGCGAGCACGAAGGCGCCTTCCTGGTCGGCCTGCTCGCGGCCATGGCCAGCAAGAGCGGCAAGATCGGCTTCGTCGGCGGGCAGGACATTCCGCTGGTGCGCAAGTTCCTCTGCGGCTATGAGCAGGGCGCCCGCCACGCCAACCCCAAGGTGCAGGTGCTGTCCGCCATGTCGGGCAGCACACCGGCCGCCTGGACCGATCCGGCCCGCGGCGCCGAACTGACCAAGACCCAGATCGCCCAGGGCGTGGATGTGGTGTTCGCCGCCGCCGGCACCACCGGCCTGGGCATCATGCAGGCGGCCAGGGATGGCGGCATCCTGGCCATCGGTGTCGACAGCAACCAGAACCACCTGCACCCCGGCACCATGCTCACCTCGATGGTCAAGCGGGTCGACCGCGCGGTGGAGCAGGCCTTCCGCGGCGTGCAGCCCGGCATCACCACGCTGGGACTGAAGGAAGGCGGCGTCGACTATGCGGTCGACCAGCACAACGACAAGCTGCTGACCCCAGCCATGCGCCAGGCCGCCGAGACGGCGCGTGCCGCCATCGTGGCCGGCCGGCTGAAGGTGACCGACTACACGGTGGCCAACACCTGCCGCTGAGGCCGCGCCCAGCCTCCGCGCCGCCCGGCCGGGGGCCGGCTTCTACAATCGGTCATCCCCTCTGACCTGCCTGACGCCACCGGTGCACACCGCGGGCCGGGCGCCTTGCTGCTCCCATGACCGAACTCGCCAAATCCTTCGAACCCGCCGCCATCGAAGCCCGCTGGGCGCCGCTGTGGGAGCAGAGCGGGGTCTACGCGCCGTCGCTGGACCCGGCGAAGCCCTCGTTCTGCATCCAGCTGCCGCCGCCCAACGTCACCGGCACGCTGCACATGGGCCACGCGTTCAACCAGACCATCATGGACGCGCTGACCCGCTACCACCGCATGGGCGGCTTCAACACCCTGTGGGTGCCGGGCACCGACCATGCCGGCATTGCCACGCAGATCGTGGTGGAGCGGCAGCTGCAGGAACAGGGCGTCAGCCGGCATGACCTGGGCCGGGAGGCCTTCACCGCCAAGGTGTGGGACTGGAAGGCCCAGAGCGGCGCCACCATCACCCGGCAGATGCGCCGCATGGGCGACAGCGTGAGCTGGGACCGTGAGTACTTCACGATGGACCCGCAGCTGTCGCAGACAGTGACCGAGACCTTCGTGCGGCTGTACGAGGAAGGCCTGATCTACCGTGGCAAGCGCCTGGTCAGCTGGGATCCGGTGCTCAAGAGCGCGGTGTCCGACCTGGAGGTGGAGAGCGAGGAGGAAGACGGCTTCCTCTGGCACATCCGCTATCCCCTGGCTGACGGCAGCGGCAGCCTGGTGGTGGCCACCACCCGCCCCGAGACCATGCTGGGCGACACCGCGGTGATGGTGCACCCGGAGGACGAGCGCTACACCGGGTTCATCGGCAAGCAGGTGAAGCTGCCGATCACCGGCCGTCTGGTGCCGGTGATCGCCGATGCCTATGTCGACAAGGCCTTCGGCACCGGCGTGGTGAAGGTGACGCCGGCGCACGACACGAATGACTACCAGGTCGGCCTGCGGCACAACCTGGAGATGCTGACCATCTTCACCCTGGACGCCAAGGTGTGGGACGGCGCACCCGAGGCCTACCGCGGCCTCGACCGCTTCGTCGCCCGCAAGCAGATCGTCGCCCAGCTGGACGCCGAAGGCCTGCTGGTCGAGACCAAGAAGCACCGCCTGCCGGTGCCACGCTGCGCCCGCACCGGCCAGGTGATCGAGCCGATGCTGACCGACCAGTGGTTCGTCGCGATGACCAAGCCCGGCGCCGGTGGCAAGAGCATCGCCCAGCAGGCCATCGACGTGGTGGCCTCGGGCGAGGTGCAGTTCGTGCCCGAGCAATGGGTGAACACCTACAACCAGTGGATGAAGAACATCCAGGACTGGTGCATCAGCCGCCAGCTGTGGTGGGGCCACCAGATCCCGGCCTGGTACGGCGATGGTGGCGAGCTGTTCGTGGCGCGGGATGAAGACAGCGCCCGCGCCCAGGCCACGGCGGCCGGCTACACCGGCCCGCTCCAGCGCGACCCCGACGTGCTGGACACCTGGTACTCCAGTGCCCTGGTGCCCTTCTCCACCCTGGGCTGGCCGGCCCAGACCATCGAGCAGGACCTGTTCCTGCCCAGCAGCGTGCTGGTGACCGGCCACGACATCATCTTCTTCTGGGTCGCCCGGATGATCATGATGACGAAGCACTTCACCGGCAAGGTGCCCTTCCGCCACGTCTACATCCACGGCCTGGTGCTGGATGCGCAAGGCAAGAAGATGAGCAAGAGCGAGGGCAATGTGCTCGATCCGGTCGACCTGATCGACGGCATCGCCCTGGCACCGCTGCTGGACAAGCGCACCACCGGCCTGCGCAAGCCCGAGACCGCGCCCAAGGTGCGCAAGGCCACCGAGAAGGAGTTTCCCGAGGGCATCCCCGCCTATGGCGCCGATGCGCTGCGCTTCACCTTCGCCGCCATGGCCACGCTGGGCCGCACCGTCAACTTCGACACCAAGCGCTGCGAGGGCTACCGCAACTTCTGCAACAAGCTGTGGAACGCCACCCGCTTCGTGCTGATGCACTGCGAAGGCCAGGACTGCGGCCTGAAGGAGCACACCAAGGCCGAATGCCAGCCCGGCGGCCCGGCGCACGGCTACATGCGCTTCAGCGCGGCCGACAAGTGGATCAGCAGCGAGCTGCAGCGTGTGGAGGCGGCGGTGGCCGAGGGCTTCGCCAGCTACCGGCTGGACAACGTGGCCAACGGCATCTACCAGTTCGTCTGGGATGCCTACTGCGACTGGTACCTGGAGATCGCCAAGGTGCAGATCCAGAACGGCGATGCTGCCCAGCAGCGGGCCACCCGCCGCACACTCATCCGCACGCTGGAGACGGTGCTGCGCCTGCTGCATCCGGTGGCACCGTTCGTCACCGCCGAGCTGTGGGACACGGTGGCGGTGGTGGCCGGCCGCAAGGCCGCCGGCAGCGCCGACACCATTGCCAGCGCGCCCTATCCGCAGGCCCAGCTGGACAAGATCGACCCGGCCTCGGACGCCTGGATGGAGCGCCTGAAGACAGTGGTGGCGGCCAGCCGCAGCCTGCGCAGCGAGATGGGCCTGTCGCCGGCCGAACGGGTGCCGATGCTGGTGCGCGGACACAGCGCCGACGATGCCGCCTTCATCGACGCGGCCGGCCCGCTGCTGCAGGCGCTCGCCAAGCTGTCGGGCGTGCGCCGCATCGACGACGAGGCCGTCTTCGCGGCCGAGAGCGCCAGCTCACCGGTGGTGGTGCAGGCCGGCCTGCGCCTGGCGCTGCAGGTGCAGGTGGACGTGGCGGCGGAACGCGCCCGCCTGGGCAAGGAGATCACCCGGCTTGCGGGCGAAGTGGCCAAGGCCGAGGCCAAGCTGGGCAATGAGAGCTTCGTGGCGCGGGCGCCGGCCACGGTGGTGGCGCAGGAGCGCGAGCGCATTGCCGGCTTCAGCCAGACGCTGCTGCGGTTGAAGGAACAGCTGGCCCGCCTGCCGGTGGCTGAGCCCGGACACCAACCGTCCTGAGGACGGTTGGTGCCTGGCGAAGCGGCCGAGCTCTGCGAGGCCGTGGACGCGACGCTCAGCTGACCGGCACCATGTCGGTGCCCGGCTGCAGCAGGTCGTCGATGCGGCGGGCCACATCCCAGGCTGCCCGCACCCGCGATTCCAGCGTGGTGCTGGCCACCCGCGGCGTCACCTGCAGGGTGTCGATCTGGTGCAGCAGGCGCCCCGGCCCCAGCAGGCCGGGCTCCACGCTGTCGAACCAGGCAGCCGCCATGCGGCCCGAGCCCAGCACATCGGCCAACGCGTTCTCGTCGAACAGGCTGGTCGAGGCCAGGCTCACCAGCACCTGGTTGGGCTTGCAGAAGCCCAGGTAGCGCTCGCCCAGCAGGCCCTGGTAGCGGGTGAAGTAGGTCAGCATCACGCAGACGGCGTCGCTCTGCTCCATCAGCTCGCGCAGGCTCACCGGCTCCACCAGCCAGCGCGCCCACAGCGGATCGCTGGCATGCAGCGTCGGGTCGTAGCCGATCACCCGTGTGCCGAAGGCCTGCAGCAGCTGCGCGGTGGGCTGGGCCGCCGGGCTCATGCCGATCAGGCCGACGGTGGCACTGCCCAGCTCGCGGCCCACCAGCAGACCCTCGGGGTTGACCACGGGCACGCGCCGCAGCATCTGCAGCAGCGCACCGATCATGAACTCGGCCTCGGCCTGGGCGGTGGCGTCACTGGGCCGCACCACTTCGACACCCGCACGGGCGCAGGCCTCGAAGTCGATGTTCTCGGCACCGGCCGACAGCCGGCCCACCGCCCGCAGCTGCGGCGCACGCGACAGCGCATCCGCATCAAGCGCCACCGTGGGCGGAATGATCAGCGCCTGCACACTGCGCAACGCCTGGCGCAGGCCGCGCGGGTCACGGGCCAGATCGGGCGCGTAGCGCACCGCATGCCGTGCCACCAGCCACTGCATCACCTCCGGATCAAGCGGCTCGACGATCAGGACCACCACGCAGCCCTCACGTCCTGGCGCCACATCTGCATGCCAGAATCAACTTGCTCCCTCACAACGACGAGTCATCCAATGTTTGTCAAGAAGGCGATTTTCCCGGTGGCCGGCCTCGGCACCCGTTTCCTGCCTGCGACCAAGGCGCAGCCGAAGGAGATGCTGCCGGTGGTGGACAAACCCCTCATCCAGTATGCGGTGGAAGAAGCGTATGCCGCGGGCGTGCGGGAGATGATCTTTGTGACAGGTCGCCACAAACGACCGATCGAAGATCACTTTGACATGACCTTCGAGTTGGAGGTAGCCCTGGAACAGGCGGGCAAGGAAGAGCTCTTGCATGTGGTACGCAGTGTGAAGCCGCATGACATGGAATGCATCTACGTGCGCCAGGCGCAGGCACTGGGCCTGGGCCATGCGGTGCTGTGCGGCCAGCGCCTGGTGGGCAACGAGCCCTTCGCGGTGCTGCTGGCCGACGACCTGATGGTCGGCAGCCCGCCAGTGCTCAAGCAGATGGTCGAGCAGTTCAACGAGTGGCGCGCCTCCATCCTGGCGGTGCAGGAGGTGCCGCTGGAGCACACCCGGCGCTATGGCATCGTCGACGGCATCCGCGTCAACGACCGGCTGGTCGATGTCAACCGCATCGTCGAGAAGCCGGCGCCCGAAGACGCACCCTCGCGCCTGGGCGTGGCCGGGCGCTACATCCTGACGCCTGGCGTGTTCCACGAGATCGCGAGCCAGCCGCGCGGCGTGGGTGGCGAGATCCAGCTGACCGACGGCATCGCCTCGCTGTTGCGCCGCGAGAAGGTGTTCGCCTTCCGCTACGAAGGGCAGCGCTACGACTGCGGCAGCAAGGAAGGCTTCCTGCAGGCCAACGTCGAGCTGGCGCTCAACCACCCCGAGGTCGGCGCCAGCTTCCGCGCCTATCTGCAGGGCCTGCACCTCTGAGGCCCGGCGCCGGCTCAGCGTCGGCGCATCAGGTGCACGAACTCGTTGCCGATGCTGGTCTGCTCGACCAGTTCGTGGCCAGTCTGCCGCGCGAAGGCCTGGAAATCGCGCAACGAGCCCGGGTCGGTCGACACCACCTTCAGCACCTCGCCGCTCTGCAGTGCGGCCAGTGCCTTCTTGGCCTTCAGGATGGGCAGCGGGCAGTTCAGGCCGCGGGTGTCGAGTTCTTGGGTGGCGTCCATGGTGGTCGGTGGTGGTTGGCAGGGTGGTCAGCCGCGGCGCGGCAGGTCCATGAAGCGCGGCTCGATGCCGCGCCGGCGCAGCCAGGCGGCCAGCGCATAGCCGGTGCCGGCGGGCCAGCAGACCAGGTCCTCGGGCGCGTACAGCTTGTACTCGGCCAGCTCGGGTGACAGCCGCACCTCGCCGCGGGCCAGTGCGTGGTAGGCGATGATGACCTGGTTCATGCGCTGGAAGTCGTAGACGCCGATCAGGTCCAGCGACAGCACCTCCAGGTTGGTCTCCTCGGCCACCTCGCGGGTGATGCCTTCCTCGGGCGTCTCGCCGGCCTCCATGAAGCCGGTGATCAGCGCGAACATGCGACCCGACCAGGCCGCGTTGCGGGCCAGCAGCACCCGGCCGCCCTGGTCGGCGCATTCGATGATGGCAGCCAGCACCGGCGTCGGGTTGTTCCAGTGCGTCCACTGGCAGGCCGGGCAGCGCAGGCGGGTCTTGAGGCCGCCGTCCTCCAGGCTTTCGGTGGGCTGCAGCTCGGTGCTGCAGGATGGGCAGAAGCGGAAGGCGTGGGCCATGGCAATCCTTGCGGTCAGGCCGGAAACACGCCGGTCGACAGGTAGCGCTCGCCACGGTCGCAGACGATGAAGACGATGGTGGCCTCGGTCAGCTGCTGGGCCAGCTGCAGCGCCACCCAGGCGGCGCCAGCGGCCGAGATGCCGGCAAACAGCCCTTCCTGCCGCGCCAGGCGGCGTGCCATGTCCTCGGCATCGGCCTGGCTGACAAGCACCAGTTCGTCCACCTGCGCGGGGTCGTAGATCTTCGGCAGGTAGGCCTCGGGCCACTTGCGGATGCCGGGGATGCGCGAGCCCTCGGCCGGCTGGGCGCCGACGATGCGCACGTTCGGGTTCTGCTGCTTCAGGTACCGCCCCACCCCGGTGATGGTGCCGGTGGTGCCCATCGCGCTGACGAAGTGCGTCACCCGCCCACCGGTCTGCTGCCAGATCTCCGGGCCGGTGGTCTCGAAGTGGATGCGCGGGTTGTCGCCGTTGGCGAACTGGTCGAGCACGCGGCCCTTGCCGTCGCGCTGCATCTGCTCGGCCAGGTCGCGGGCGTACTCCATGCCGCCAGAGCGGGGCGTGAGGATCAGTTCGGCGCCATAGGCCTTCATCGTCTGGGCCCGCTCGATGGACAGGTCCTCCGGCATGATCAGCACCATGTGGTAGCCGCGGATGGCGGCGGCCATGGCCAGCGCGATGCCGGTGTTGCCCGATGTGGCCTCGATCAGGGTGTCGCCGGGGCGGATGTCACCGCGCTCCTCGGCACGGCGGATCATGCTCATCGCCGGCCGGTCCTTCACCGAGCCGGCCGGATTGTTGCCCTCCAGCTTGCCCAGCACCACGTTGCCGCGGCTGTCGCTGGTGGGCCCGGGCAGGCGTTGCAGGCGCACGACCGGCGTCTGGCCGATCACGTCTTCGATGGTGGGATAGGGATTGCGCGACAAGTGACACCTCCTGCCCGGATTGTGTCAGCCGCCGCCTGGGCCCGCTGAACACGCGTGACATAATCGCAGACCGCGGCAAGCTCCTCGCTGCGGCCTGCCCGCGTGACGAAATCGGTAGACGTAGCGGATTCAAAATCCGCCGCCGCAAGGCGTGCCAGTTCGAGTCTGGCCGCGGGCACCACACCCCTCCCCCGGCTTGCGCCGCCCCAGCTGCCCAACGCTCCTCCATGCCGCCTCTGCCCCCGGTCACCCAGGCGTTGATGATCATCTGCTCTGCAGTGTTCTTTGCACAGACGCTGCTGCGCTTCCTGCCGCTGGAACCGCTGTTCGCGCTGTGGCCGCTGGGCAGCGGCGGCTTCTGGCCCTGGCAGGTGCTGACCTACGCCTTCCTGCACGGCGATTTCATGCACCTGTTCTTCAACATGCTGGGCATGTGGATGTTCGGCAGCGAGCTCGAGCGCCTGTGGGGCCCGCGCCGCTACCTGCAGTTGCTGGCCGCCAGCGTGGTGGCGGCGGCCCTGGTGCAGCTGGTGTTCACCATGCTCACCGGCTCGGGCGCGCCCACGGTGGGCGCCTCGGGCGGTCTGTACGGTTTGCTGCTGTCCTTCGGCATGCTGTTCCCCAACCGGGTGATCGTGCCGCTGATTCCGCCCATCCCGATGAAGGCGCGCACCTTCGTGCTGGTGTTCGGCGCGATCGAGCTGCTGTCGGGCCTGTGGGGGCCGAGCGGCGTCGCCCACTTCGCCCACCTGGGCGGCATGCTGGGCGCCTGGCTGATGCTCAGCTGGTGGCGCGGCCGCCTGCCCTTCGGCGGCCCGCCACGCCGGCGCTGAGCCCACCACGCCGGCCCTGACCGGCGACTGCCGCTGCATCCCCCCGTGTGGACAGGGGTCAGCGGAACGGTTCATGCTTGCAGCCTGGCCCACCACGTCGGGAGTGCTGCGATGAAGCGTCGTCTGTCCCAGGGTTCCACTGTCGCCTGGACCATGCTGCTGGCCGTGCTGGCTGCCGTTCTGCTGTTGATGCCGGAGGCGCAGGCGGCCGATGCCCCGTTGAGCGACCAGTCGCGCGCCCTGCAGCGCGCGCAGCAGTCCGTGCTCGGCGTGGAAACCGTGGCGGTGGATGAGGCGCGGTCCGCCAACACACTGGGCAAGGCGCGGCAGGGCTCCGGTGTGCTGATCAGCCAGGACGGTCTGGTGCTGACCATCGGCTACCTGGTGTTGGAGGCCGAGCGGGTGGAACTGCTGCGTGACGACGGCCGCCGCGTGCCGGCGCGGGTGGTGGGCTATGACGTGGCCACCGGCTTCGGCCTGCTGCAGGCGCTGGCGCCACTGGGCCTGGAGCCCGCGCCGCTGGGCCGCGCCGACCGGCTGGTTGCGGAGCAGCCGCTGATGGTGGCCAGCGGCGGGGACGATGGTGCGGTCAGCGTGGCCGAGCTGGTGGCCCGCCGGCCGTTCTCGGGCTACTGGGAGTACCACATCGACGGCGCGCTGTTCACCGCACCGCCGCGGCGCGACCACAGCGGCGCCGGCCTGTTCAACACCGCCGGTGAGCTGGTGGGCATCGGCTCGCTGGTGGTGGCCGATGCCACCGGTGCCGCAGCCGGCCCGACGCCAGCGCCACGGCGCAGCGGCAACATGTTCGTGCCGGTGGATCTCGTCACGCCCATCCTGGCCGATTTGCGACAGCAGGGGTTCGGCGCGGCCAGCCGGCGGGCCTGGCTGGGGCTGAACTGCGCCGAGGTCGAGGGCCGCATCCGCGTGGTGCGGGTCAGCGACGACAGCCCGGCCGATGTGGCCGGCCTGGCGGTGGGCGACCGCATCCTGCGCATCGACGGCACCGAGGTGCAGACGCTGGCCGGCCTGTGGCAGGCACTGTGGGCCGGCGGCGCGCCCGAGCGCGAGATCAGCCTGATGATCGAGCGGGCCGACGGCCAGCAGACGCTGAAGGTCCACAGCGTCGATCGCATGAAGACGCTGCGGCGCGCCCAGGGCATCTGAGGCGGCCTGGCCGGATCAGGCCAGCAGGCCGGTGGCCACCGTCGGGTGGCGCAGGCGCAAGCGCAATTCCTGCTTCAGCCGCCGGTTCAGCAGCCGGCGGGATTCACCCATGAAGCTCAGCTGCATTGGCGACAACACGGCCGCCGCCTCGGCGCGCGACAGGCGCGGCGGCCGCGGCAGGCCGCAGAGGTCGGCGGCCAGGTCGAAGTAGTCGCCCATGCGCAGGTCGGTGTCGTCGCAGACGTTGACCACCCGTTGCCGGCCGCCACGCCACAGCGCTGCCACGCAGGCCCGCGCCAGATCGTCGGCATGGATGTGGTTGGTGTAGACGTCGTCCTCGGCGCGCAGCGCCGGCGTGCCGCGGGCCAGCCGTTCACGCGGGTGGCCGCCGGGCCGGTCACCGGCATAGATGCCCGGGATGCGCAGCAGGGTCACCGCCGCGCCGGTGGCCAGGCCAAAGGCGCGCAGCCGGGCTTCGGCATCCACCCGGCGCCAGGCGCGGTCGGTGCCCGGTGCCACGGCGCGGGTCTCGTCGAACTTCGCGCCCTGGGCATCGCCATAGACCCCGGTGGTGCTGCCGTAGACCAGCCGCTGCACCCGGCCACCGCGGGCCAGGGCCTGCAGCAGGTGCGCGGTGCGGGTGTCGGTGCGGCCGTGCGACGGCGGCGGTGCCAGGTGCAGCACCCGGTCGGCCAGGCTGCCGATGCGGGCCAGGCTGGCGGCATCGTCCAGGTTGCCCAGCACCGGCACGGCGCCGGCGGCACGCAGCGTGGCCTGGCGCTCGGGTGACGAGGTCAACGCCAGCAGCCGCCAGCGGCCGCGCAGCAGCCGCAGCACCCGCAAGCCGACATCACCGCAGCCCACCACCAGCAGGCTGGGCTGGCGGGTCATGGCGGCGGCGGGCATGGTCGACAAGGGGCGCGGGGCACAATTGCAACGAGTTTACGTGCCGGCTTCCCTGCCCCCTGGCGCACTGTTCCACCCTTTTCTTCCGCGGTCCGCACCGCCCTGCCCGGCATGACCCTGCGCATCACCCTCCAACCCTCGGGCCTGGTCTTCCAGGTGCAGCGTGACGAAACCCTGCTGGCTGCGGCCATCCGTCAGGGCGTGGGCTTGCCTTACGGCTGCAAGGATGGCGCCTGCGGTTCCTGCAAGAGCCGGCTGCTCGACGGCCGGGTGCTGCATGGCGCCCACCAGCTGAAGGCCCTGACCGCGACCGAGGAGGAAGCCGGCCTGGTGCTGACCTGCTGCGCCACGCCGCAGACCGACTGCACGCTGGAGGCCCGCAGCGTGCCTGGCGCTGGCGAGTACCCGGTGCTGAAGATGCCCACCCGCGTGCTGGCGATCCACCGCCCGGCGCCCGATGTGGCGGTGCTGCGGCTGCAACTGCCGGCCAACCAGCGCTTCCAGTACCACGCCGGCCAGTACATCGAGTTCATCCTGCGCGACGGTGCCCGCCGCAGCTACTCGATGGCCAATGCGCCCTCGCGGCTGGACAACCCACCCTCCATCGAGCTGCACATCCGCCACCTGCCCGGCGGACTGTTCACCGACCAGGTGTTCAGCACCCTGAAGGAGAAGGACATCCTGCGCATGGAAGGGCCGTTCGGCAGCTTTTTCCTGCGGGAGTCGGCCAAGCCCATCATCCTGCTGGCCTCGGGCACCGGCCTGGCGCCGGTGAAGGCGCTGATCGAGCAGTTGCGCGACACCGGTGACACACGCCCGGCCTGGCTGTACTGGGGCTGCCGCACCCGCCGCGACCTGTACCTGCATGACTGGGCGCTGCAGACCGCTGCCGACTGGCCCCAGCTGCGCTACATCCCGGTGCTGTCGGACGCACCGGCCGGTGATGCCTGGCGCGGGCGCATCGGCCTGGTGCACCAGGCGGTGATGGCCGACTGGCCCGACCTGTCCGGCCACCAGGTCTATGCCTGCGGCACGCCGGCCATGGTGGACGCAGCGCAGACCGACCTGATCGCGCACCGCAACCTGGCGGCTGACGACTTCATCGCCGATGCCTTCACCTCCGAGGCGGACAAGCTTCGTTGAACTTGTGCACGGACCCTGGATGCAGGGGGGCAACTTCGCGCAACAGTCTGGAAACACTTTGATAAAGTGGTTCGAGGCGAGGACGAGCCGCGGCGACTGACCGTGCGCCTCCTCGGATCAGAACATCCAGATCAGGGAGAAGCGATGCTTTCTAGGCAGTTGGCCCAGCGGGCCGTGGTGGTGGCCGTGGTCGTCTTGACCGGTTGCGCCAACATGGAGAGCCACGACAAGCTGGCCACCCAGGTGCAGGCGGCCAACACCGCCGGTGGCCCGGCCGCCGCGCTGAAGCAGCTGGAGGCCTCGGCCACCACCGACGACGCCCGCAAGGCGCTGCTGTTCAACCTGGAGCGTGGCGAGTTGCTGCGCCAGAACAGGCAGTACAAGGACAGCACCGCCGCCTGGCTGGTCGCCGATGCCAAGGTCAACGAGTGGGAAAACACGGCCAAGACCGATCCGAACAAGCTGTTCGGCATGGTCGGGGCCACGCTGATCAGCGAGCGCCTGAAGCCCTATGAGGGCCAGGACTACGAGAAGGTCTGGCTGACCACCCGACTGGCGCTGAACCGCATCGCCGAGAACGACTGGGACAACGCCCGCGTCGACATCAAGCGCACCCATGAGCGCGAGGCCGTGATCGCCGAGCTGCGCTCCAAGGAGACGCTGGCCGCCGAGCAGGAGGCCAAGGCCAAGGGCGCCCAGGTCACCAACAAGGAGATCAACGGCTACCCGGTCGAGAGCCTGAACGATCCCGAGGTGCTGAAGCTCAAGAACGGCTACCAGAACGCCCTCAGCCACTACCTGGCCGGCTTCCTCTACGAGGTTCTGAACGAAGGCGGCCTGGCCGCGCCGGGCTACCGCAAGGCGATCGAGCTCAAGCCCGACACGCCGGTGCTGATGGAAGGCCTGCGTGGGCTGGACGACCGCACCAGCTTCACCCACCGCCGCAAGCAGCGCATGACCGATGTGCTGTTCGTGCTGGAATCCGGCACCGCACCGGCGCGCAAGCCCAGGAACTTCACCATCCCGGTGCCCGTCGCGGGCCGCTTGAATTCCGTCAGCATCTCCTACCCGGTGATCGAGCCCAGCGTGCAGCCGGGTCCGTCGCGGCTGACCCTGGGAGACGTGACGCTGCAGCCGGCCGTGGTGGCCGACCTGAACGTGATGGCGCGCCGGGCCCTGAAGGACGAGATGCCCGGCATGATGATGCGTGGCGTGGTGCGCGCCGTCGCCAAGGGCGTGGTGCAGAACGAGCTGAACAAGGCCGCCGGCCCGCTGGGCGGCTTGATCGGCGCGGCCGCGGCCATCGCCACCGAGCAGGCCGACGACCGCATCTGGCGCACGCTGCCGGGCGTGGTGTCGGTGGCGCGGGGCTATCTGCCGGCTGGCGAACACCGCCTGCTGGTCGACGGCCGCGACACCGGCCAGGTGGTCACGGTCGCCGGCCAGTACATGCTGGTGCCGGTGCAGCTGCTCGGCGCCGCTGTCACCGTGGGCCAGGCCACCAGCTTCGGTCAGCTGGCCGCTGGCGCGCCGGCTGCCGCGCCGTCGGCCGCCACATCGGTGCCCAGCAACCTGGTCACGCCCGCTTCCACCGCCGCACCGGCCAAGCCGGCCGCCAGGCCTGCGGCCAAGCCTGCTGCACAACCGGCGGCGCCCAAGCCCACCGCGAAGCCGGCTGCCGCCACCGGCGCCGTCACCAAGCCCTGAGCAACCACAAGACCACGCAGGAAGGACCGACACCGATGAACACCCTCCTCCGCACTGGCGCACTGTGTGCCGCGTTGCTGCTGTCGCAAACGGCTTCTGCCCAGTTGTTCCGCCCGGCCGACAACGCCCCACCCAGCCCGCCGGCCGTGGCCGGCAAGCTGGCCACCCGCGGCGAACTCAAGGGCATCCGCGTCTACGAGATGCGCATGGTGCGCCGCAACGACGTGCTGGTGGTCGAGGCCGACATCAGCAACACCCTGAACGACGACCGCTTCGTCTACTACCGCTTCAAGTGGATGGACGGCGGCGGCATGCAGGTCGGCGACGGCGAGAGCTGGAAGCAGCTCAAGGTGATGGGCCAGCAGGTCCAGACCGTCAAGGCCGTGGCGCCGAATGCACGGGGCGAGGACTTCCGCCTCGAGTTCAACGTCGAATGACGCCGCGCCACGCCAGCACCAACTGCACCCTGCAACAGAACCCGGAGCCCCTCTCCATGCAACCCACCCGCCGCATCTCCCTGCTCTGCCTGGCCGGCCTGGCCGTGCTGGCCACGGGCTGCGAGACCAACAAGGTCTCGTCGCCGGTCATCCGCTTCGACCGCCAGACCACCAACTACGGTGACGCCAAGGGCGTCGAACTGGTCACCAACGAGTTCGGCTCCACCGACCTGCAGATGATCGCCGAGAAGATGACCGGCAGCCTGCTCGAGACCGGCATCTTCCAGGGCCGGCCGACGGTGACGATCTCGACGGTCAAGAACAAGACCAGCGAGTACATCGACACCACCAACGTGATGAACTCGATCCAGACCGCGCTGGTCAAGTCGGGCAAGGTGCGCTTCACCCGCAGCATCCAGGAGATGCAGGCCGGTGTCGATGAGCTCACCCGGCAGAACCAGAGCGGCCTGTACAAGCAGGGCACCACCGCCAAGGTGGGCAACATGACGGCGGCCAAGTTCAGCGTCGAAGGCGAGCTCACCAGCATCGTCAAGCAGAACAGCCAGACCAAGGACGTGTACTACAAGTTCACGCTCAAGCTGTTCGATGTGTCCGAGGGCACCATCGAATGGCAGGACGAGAAAGAAATCCGCAAGACCACCAAGAAGTGAGCCACGGGGAGCCAACCATGAAGCAACTGTTGACGACGGCCCTGCTGGGGCTGGCCTGCACCGCGGTGTTCGCGCAGCCGCGCATCGCCGTGACCGACCTGGCCTACACCCAGGCCGTGGCCGAGTACTTCGAAGCCGCCACGATGAAGGAGCAGTCCACGCTGAACGCCAACCGCAACAGCCTGTCGGCCAGCCACCAGGCCAGCGGCACCTATGTGGCCGGCCGCTACAGCTATGTGGAGCAGCGTGAGCTGGGCTCGTTCACCAACGACATCAAGGGCGCGCTGCTCAAGGGCACGAACTTCCGCCTGGTGCAGGGCAAGATGTTCGACGCCGGCGCGCCGCAGCCCACCAAGGCCGAGCAGGTGCTCAACCAGCTGCAGGGCGGCAAGATGGCCAAGCCGGTGGCCCAGCCCCAGGTGCACGACATCATCGCCCGCATCAAGAAGGGCGAGTTCCCGGGCGCCGACTATGTGCTGTTCGGCACCCTGACCAGCCTGCAGTTCCGCGACACCGTGTCCACCATCCAGGGCACCACCAACGCCAGCCACATCTTCAGCCTCGACCTGGTGGCCGATTTCTCGCTGATCAGCACCAAGACCTACGAGATCAAGGCGTCGTTCTCGGCCCAGGGTGAAGGGTCGGAGACCAAGCTGCTGTCCAACCGCGGCGATGTGCTGCCGCCCAACCGCGGCAAGGTGATCCGCGACACGAGCAAGACGCTGGCCGGCAATGTGTTCGAGCAGTTCAGCGACCAGATCAGCATGGCCGAGACCGGCATGGCGCGGCAGATCCGGCCGACCGCCGGCAGCCGCGACGTGCAATCGCCGGCCGCGCCGCCGGCCCGCACCGAATCGGTGACCACGCTGCGCTGACCGCGCCGGGTGGTCCACCCCCACACGGCCGCGCCAGGGTTCTGGCGCGGCTTTGTCGTTCTGGGCGCTGCCGCGCTGCTGGCCGCCGCCGCTGGCGCCCAGCCATTGCCGCCGGCAGGCCCCGACGCACGTTTTGCGGCACTGGCCACCGAGCCGGACGATGGCGCCGTGCTGGTCCGGCCGGCGCTGCGCGCCCCGGCGCGCTGGCGGGTGCTGATCGTGCCCGGCTCGGGCTGCGCCAGCCTGGCGCCATCGGCCGACCGGCTGGCCCGCGGCCTGCGGCAGGCCCAGGTGGTGCTGCTGCAGAAGCCGGCGCTGTCGCCGCCCGGCCAGCCCTGCAGCCGCGCGCACCTGCAGGCCGACAACCTGGCCGACTGGCAGCAGCGCGCCCTGCGCCTGGCCGCGCAGGGTCTGGCCAGCACCGATGCCCAGCTGCCGCTGGTGCTGGTGGGCCTGTCCGAAGGCGCCGAACTGCTGCCCGGCCTGGCCGCGGCGCGTGCGGCGGTCGCCGCGCTGGTGCTGGTCGGGCATGCCGGGCTGGACCCGGCCGAGGCCGGCGCGCTGCAGGCGGCGCGCCAGGGTCAATCCGCCGCCTGGTGGACGCTGATGGCCGAGACCCGTGGCGCGCGCGACGACGATGCCCTGCTGCAGGGCCGCCACTGGCGCTACTGGCAGGTGCTGCAGCGCTGGCCGTTGCAGGCGCCGCTGCTGGCCGATGCGCGCCCGCTGCTGCGCGCCTGGGGCGGCGCCGATGCGCTGATGCCGGCCACCGCCTACCAGCGCTTTGCTGACCTGGCGCGGCGGCGTCCGGCACCGTTCTGCGACATCCGCTTCCCCCGCACCGACCATGAACTGCGCGAGCCCGGCGCCGACCGGCTGCAGCAGCTGTGGCGCTGGCTGGACCAGACGGCCGCAGCCATGGCCACCCAGCCCGGCGCGACAATCCCGCTGCAGGATTGCGCCGCCTGGCAGGCCGAGGCCGCGCAGCCCTGACCCTTCAGCTCCTCTGCCGCCACCATGCCCCAGACCCCCACCAACCCCACCCGCCGCCAGCTGCTGGCCGCCACCAGCCTGGCCCTGCTGCCGGGCTGGGCCGCGGCCCAGCCGTCCCGCCCCATCCGCCTGATCGTGCCCTACCCGCCCGGCGGCCCGCTGGACGTGGTGGCCCGCCTGCTGGCCAACGCGGTGAAGGACAGCCTGGGAACGGTGGTGGTCGACAACAAGCCCGGTGCCGGTGGCAACCTGGGCGCCGACCTGGCCGCCAAGGCCGCGCCCGATGGCCTGACCATCGTGATGGGCGCCGTGGCCACCCATGCCATCAACCCCTGGCTGTTCAGCAAGCTGCCCTACGACCCGGTGCGCGACTTCACGCCCATCACCCGCGTGGCCATGGTGCCCAACGTGCTGGTGATGAATGCCGCCGCGGCCGACCGTCTGAAGATCGGCAACCTGGCCGACCTGGTGGCCCATGCCCGCGCCAACCCGGGCAGGCTGAACTACGGCTCCGGCGGCAACGGCAGCGCCGGCCACCTGGCCGGCGAGATGTTCAAGACCCAGGCCGGGCTGTTCATCGTGCACATCCCCTATGCCGGCGGCAACCCGGCGCAGCTGGGCCTGCTGTCGGGCCAGGTGGATCTGAACTTCGACAACCTGGCGAGTGCTGCCGCCAACATCCAGGCCGGCAAGCTGAAGGCGCTGGCGGTGACCACCGCCGCCCGCGCCAGCGCCATGCCCGCCCTGCCCACGGTGGCCGAGGCCGGGCGCAGCCTGGGGCTGGGCCAGTTCGACGTGGGCACCTGGTTCGGCCTCTTCGGCCCGGCCGGCCTGCCGCCAGAGGTGCTGGTGCGGCTGCACAAGGCCTTCAGCGAGGCGCTGGGCGCGCCCGAGGTCAAGGCCCGCATGGCCCAGCTGATGGCCGAGCCGTCGCCCACCACGCCCGAGCAGTTCAGCGCCTTCGTCAAGGCCGAGCTGGCCAAATACGGGCCGGTGGTGAAGGCCTCGGGCGCCAAGGTGGACTGACGCAGCGCGCGCAGGCGCGGCCCTGTCCTACAGCCCGGCGCCTGCGCAGGGCGCAAGCTGCGGGCATGCCTGCCCACCACCGCGTCCGCACCGTGCTGCACCTGGCCGTCCCGGCCCTGCTGGCCTGCGCGGCCGGCCCCACCTGGGCGCAGCCCCGACCCGTGGGCCCGCCAGCCTCGGCCGCGGTGGCACCAGCGCCCGCCGCATCCGCCGGCGGCCTGAGCGATGCCGTGGCCCGCTGCGAAGCCCGGCCCGACGGGCTGGAGAAGCGCGCCTGCCGCCGCGCCCTGGCGCACCAGTCGCCTGGCCGCACCTGACCCCCGATTTCCCCACCCCGAAAGCACCCATGTCCAAAGGCCAACGCGGCAACAAGGAAGCGAAGAAACCCAAGGCCGTGCCGGCAGCGCCGGTGCCCGAGGCCGTGGCCGGCGTGCTGCCGTCTGGCCGCAGCGCGCCGCTGCCGCACCCCAAGAAGCGCTGACGAGGGCTGGGGCCCGCGGCCGCTCAGCGCGGCTGCAGGCGCTGCAGTTCGTCCAGCGTGTTGGCGTTGAAGAAGGCGTCGGCGTCGTCGAACACCACGGTGGCGCAGCGGTGCTGGCCGGTCCAGCGGTCGATCTTGCGCTGCCCGCCCTGGGTGAAGGCGACCAGGCTTTCCAGCAGCGTGGTGGCCATCAGGCAGAACACCGGCTGCACCTGCAACTGGCCGTCTTCCCGTGTGGCGGCCATCGCGATCTCGGCGTCCTCGGCCACCAGGGCGGCGGCCAGGCGCTCGACCAGATCGACGGGAAAGTTCGGCGTGTCGCAGGGCACGGTGACCAGGTAGGGCGTCTCGCAGCGCTCCAGCCCGGCCAGGAAGCCGGCCAGCGGGCCCGGGTAGTCGGCCAGCGCATCGGGCCACACCGGCACGCCCATCGATTCATAGGCCGCCAGGTTGCGGTTGGCGTTGATCATCAGTGCTCCCACCTGCGGCTGCAGTCGCAGCAGCGCCTGCATCGCCAGCGGCAGGCCCAGGTGGTTCTGCAGGCCCTTGTCGACACCGCCCATGCGGCTGCCGCGGCCGCCGGCCAGGATCAGGCCGGTGATCTGCTCGGTCGGGATGGCGGACATTCAGGTCTCCAGCAGGTCGAAGGCCTGGGTCTCGACCTCGATGAAGGCCGCGGTGAAGCCGGCCACCGCCCGCCACACCTGGGCGCGCGGATGCGCGGCCGTCGCATCGCACAGCTGCGCCGCCCAGGGCTGCAGGTGCTGGCGGAAGAAGCGGCGCTGCTGCTCCAGGTTGCACACCGCGATATCGTCGCCGGCGATCAGGTAGCGCATCACCTCCAGCACGAAGGCGATGTGGTCCTCGGTCTCCAGCCGGTCACCGTCGCGCGCCAGGCCCAGTGCGGCGAGGTCGCTGCGCAGCGTGGCCAGCGGCTTCTCGTTCAGGTAACCGGTCAGGTAGAACGAGCCGTAGGCCAACACCTCGGGTTTGCCGACGCCGTGGAACAACGCGGCGTGCTCGGCGGCGGCCGCATCGACGGTGGTGGCGCGCATCGCCGCCACCAGATCGCCCCAGGGTGCCTCCAGGTGGCCACCAGGCTGCGGTGCCTGGGTGACGGCCACCTCGAACTGCTGCAGCAGCGCGGCATCGGGTGGCGTCAGCCACAGGCTGGCCAGCAGGCCGTAGAGCTCGGCGCGGGCCAGTTCCTCGCTGTCGTCGGCGGTGGCGAAGCTCAAGGCCCGCAGGTGGGGGTCGGACATGGTTGGGCCGCTCACAGGTCGGTGATCTTCACTTCGTTCGGATTGGTGTGGATGTCGATCACCCGGCAGTCACCGCACATCTTCAGCCGCTGGGCCGCAGCGCCCTGGAAGGCCGGATGGCCGCCCAGCTTGGCGATCATGCCCTCGATGGCGCGCAGCGTGCCGAAGGGCTTGCCGCAGCGCACGCAGGCAAACGGTTCCACCTCGTGCAGCACCCGGGCGGCGGCGCGTGCCTTGCCGCCATCGGCCAGCCACAGCCGCGGCTGCAGGGTGATGGCCGATTCGGGGCAGGTGGTGGCACACAGGCCGCACTGCACGCAGTTCTTCTCGATGAAGCGCAGTTGCGGCTTGTCGGGGTTGTCGGCCAGCGCGCCGGCCGGGCAGGCGCCGACACAGCTCAGGCACAGGGTGCAGGCGGCGGTGTCGACCTGCAGGCTGCCGAAGGGTGCGCCAGCGGCGGGCAGCGGGATGGTCTCGGCCGGCACCGGCGCCTGGGCGAGCAGGTGGTCCAGCGCCAGGTCCAGCGTGCCGCGCTTGTCGCCCTGGGCAGCGAAGCTGGCGGGGCGGGCGACGGTCTTCGCCGGGGCGGCGCGCAGCGCGGCATCCAGCGCGGCCAGGTCACGCGCATCGCGGGCTTCGATCAGCCGCAGGTGCTCGCCGGCATAGCCCAGGCCGGTCAGCACGGCATTGGCCACGGCCATCTGGGCGGCCAGGGCGTCGCGGTACTCGGGCGCCTCCTCGTCAGTGAGCAGCACCCACACCTGGCTGGCGCCCTGGGCCTTGGCGGCCAGCCACAGGTCCAGGCCCACGCTGGCGGTGTGCCACAGCGCCACCGGCAGCACCCGCGCCGGCACGCCGTGCAGGCCGCCCTGGGCCAGGGTGGCACGGCGGTCGCTGCGGGCCGCGCGGCCCAGCTCGTCGATCAGGCGGGCGCCGGCGCCTTCGCTGTGCAGCAGCAAGGCCGCATCGCGGCCACCGGCGCGGGCATAGGTCTGCAGCAGGGTGCGCAGCCGCCTGCCCTGGTCCACCGGGCCGGGATAGGCGAAGGACATGGCGCCGCTGGGGCACACCGTGCTGCAGGCGCCGCAGCCGACGCACAGGTGCGGGTCGACCACCACGCCGCCGCCCTGCCCCGCCGGTGCGCCGGGTGCCGGTGCGCCGGGCACCGGGCCGCGGCTCTTGCCGGTGCGCTTGCCCTTCAGGCTGGCATCGCTGCGGATGGCGCGGGCCGAGCACACGTCGATGCAGGCGGTGCAGCCGGTCTGCTGGTTGCGGCTGTGCGCGCACAGGCTCTGGCGGTACTGGAAGAAGCGCGGCTTCTCGAAATCACCCACCCGCTCGCGCAGGTCCAGCACCGCGGCCATCAACCGGCGCTCGTCGCCACCGGCATGGAGGTAGCCCTGCGGCGGCTGGTGCTGGGTGAAGTGCGGCTGCGGCCGCAGGTCCAGCACCAGGTCGAAGGTCTCGCTGACGGTGACCGGCTCGCGCTGGAAGTCGATGGCGCCGGCGGCTTCGCAGACGCGCACGCAGTCGCGGTGGTTCTTGCACAGCGCCAGGTCGACCTGGTAACTGAAGTCGATCGCGCCTTCTGGGCAGGCATCGACGCAGGCATTGCAGCGGGTGCACAGGTCCAGGTCGATCGGGTTGGACGTGGTCCAGCTGGCTTCGAAGCGGCCCAGGTGCCCGGTCAGGCCGGTGAGCTGGCCGCTGTGCACCGCATGCTGGTGCTGCTGCGCCAGCGCGCCGCCGGGCTGGGTGACCAGCAGGCTGACCTGCAGCTTGTCGGCCAGCAGCGCGGCGGCGCGCTCGGCCGCCTCGGCCCCGCCGATCACCAGGCAGCGGCCGGCGCTGTGGTAGCCGACGGTGCCCACCGGCTCGGCATCGGGCAGCTGGGCGGCGGCGATCAGCGCGGCCAGCTTGGGCGTGGCCTGCGCGGCATCACGCGACCAGCCGCCGGTCTCGCGCAGGTTGACGAAGTGGATGGGCCGCACATCCGGCCCGGCGCTGCCTTCGGTGGCGGCATTCAGCTCGGTGAACAGCCGGCTTTCCTGGGTGCAGGCCACCAGCAGCGGCTCGGCCTGGCCGGCGGTGGCCACGGCGGCGCGCTGGAACTGGCCGGCCTCGCGCCGGCACAGGCCGCTCAGCGGGGTGTCGATGCCCTCAGCACTGGCGCCCGGCGTCTGGGCCAGGGCCTTGGCCAGCGCTGGCCGGTCCAGCGGCATCGTGCGGTTGCAGTCGCAAAGCAGCATCTTCATCGGGAGTGGCCTGGGCCAGTGGAGTGGGGTTGGGTGCCGCGTCAGCCGCGGCATCGGGGGTGGGTGGTTCGTCGGCGAACAGGCCGAGGGCCTGTGACTGCACCATCTGCCGCAGCATGCCGGCCGGCAGCGGATCGGGAATGCCGTAGTCGTCGATGTAGGTGTCCAGCCCGTCCATCAGGTTGAAGTGCGGGTCGGTGAACAGCTGCTTCAGCGCAGCGTTCTTGACGCCCGTGTCGACGCCGGGGGCGACGAAGCGGGTGTAGTCGCTGTCGCGGGTGAGCAGGGCCACGTCGGCCAGCGTGGGCGGGGGTGGCGCTTCCGGCACCGCGGACACCGGCTCGGCGGCGGCCACCGGCGCGGGCGGCACGGGCGTCGGGCTGACCGGTTGCGCCACCGCCGCCGGCACCGGCTCGACCGGCGCCACACCCTGGCGCACCAGCGCCTTGCGGCGTGACCAGCGCGACAGGAAGCCGCTGTCGTCAGGCGGGGCGTCGGCCATGGCGGGGCTCAGCGCTCGCCCGGCGCCTTGAACGACGCCGGCCGCCGCCGCTGCTTGGGCTCGGGCCGGTGGTGTTCGTCGACGAAGGCCTGCAGCCAGCCGCACAGCGGATCGGGCAGCGGCAGGTTGTCCACCCGCTCCTGCGCGTCCATCAGGCGGCCGGCCTCGTTGTACGACAGCGTGACCAGCTCGGGCCAGGCGCGCGATGGGTCATCCTCGTCCACCCGCCACATCACGAACCACACCGGCGTGCCGGTGCTCAGGTTCAGGTAGTAGCCTTCGGCCTCGTCGCGGTGCAGGGTGACGCCCAGGCCGGTGTGCAGCACCTGGGCGGTGCGGCCGTCATCGCGCAGGGTGCGCGGACCGGCGCCCAGCCCGCCTTCGTCCACCAGCACCTCGGCAATGCGGAAGCGCCAGTCCTCCCAGGCATTGGGGGCCTTCTGGCGTTCGATCACCACCGCCACGGGGCAAAACGTTGTGGGCTGCATCGCGGCGCGAGTCTAGCGGCGGGGGGTGCGACAGGTTGTCGCATCCGGCCGCCGGAGGCCATGCCCCAGGGTTTGTCAGGAGCTGCCGGCCGCCGGCTCGGGCTCGGTCAGCAGCAGCACCGTCAGCACCGCGCCGGCGCCCTCGGCGGCCGGGCGGTTGCCGGCGGTGATGTCACCGCCATAGCGCTCCACCAGGCTGCGGCTGATCCACAGGCCCAGGCCGGTGCCGTCCTTCTTGCGGGTGACGAAGGGCTGGAACAGCTCGCGCAGCAGCTCGTCGGCCAGGCCGGGGCCGGTGTCGGCCACGGCGATGGCGACGCCGGGCCGGCCTTGGGCATCGGTCCAGTCCTGCGTGGCCAGCGTCAGCGTGCCGCCCCCGGGCATGGCGTGGATGGCGTTGACCATCAGGTTCACCAGCACCTGCTGCAGCTCCTGGCGGTTGATGCCGGCGGCGCGGCTGGCCTGGTAGCGGCGGTCGATGGTGATGCTGCTGCGCGCCAGCAGGTGGCCGGTGAGCACCAGGCAATCCTCCAGCGTGCGCTGCGGGTCCACCACCTCGACATAGCCGGCGTATTCGTTCGGCCGGGCGAACTGCAGCAGCTGGGTGACGATCAGCCGCATGCGCTCGATCTGCTGGTCGACCAGGTTCAGCTCGTCGGCCACCGGCCGTGCATGCGCACCCAGCAGTTCACGCACCAGGTCGAGGTTGCCCTGGATCACCGCGATCGGGTTGTTCACCTCGTGGGCGATGCTGGCGGTGAGCTGGCCCACGGCAGCCATCTTCTCGGCGCGCAGCAGCTGGCTCTGCGCGGCCTGCAGCTCGCGGGTGCGGCCTTCCAGTGCCTCGGTGCGCTGGGCCACCTTGGCGTCCAGCTCGGCATTCCAGCGCTGCAGCGCGGCGGTCTTGTCGGCGATGGTGTCGAGCAGGTGGTCCAGGTGGCCGGCCAGCGCACCGATCTCGTCGCCGCCCGGCACCGGGCCCACCCGCGCCTGCAGCGCGCCGCCCTCCACGTCGGCCATGGTCTGGGCCATCTGCTCCAGCGGCCGGAAGATCTGCCGCGCCCAGCGGGCCGACCACAGCGCCGCGGCGATCATCACCGCGAAGAACACCGCGCCGATGCCGGCCAGCACGCCGTACTTCAGCCAGGTGAAGGGCCGCTCCAGGTAGCCGACGTAGAGCATGCCCACCCGCTGGCCGCCGGCATCGGCCAGTGGGGCATAGGCCGAGACATACCAGTCGTTGACGACGAAGGCGCGGTCCAGCCAGGTGCTGCCGCGGCCCAGCACCGCGTCGCGCACCGCCATCGACACCCGGGTGCCGATGGCGCGCTGGCCGCCGGCGGCGGCGCCCTCCGCATCGAACAGCCGCACGTTGGTGGAGATGCGCACATCGTCGAGGAACAGCGTGGCCGTGCCGCGGCTGCCGAAGGGCAGTGCGCCGTCGGGGTAGACGATGGCGTTGATGTGGTCGATGAACGGCAGGTTCTGGTTCAGCAGCACGCCGGCCTGCACCCAGGCCAGCAGGCGGCCGGCGGCATCGTGCACCGGCGCGCTGGCCTGCAGCACCATGGCCCGGTCCTCATGGCTGCGCTGCGTGGGCTGGGCATTGCGGGTGGCCACCAGGGGCACGGCCACCCGCGCCCGCAGTGCCGGTGCCAGCAGGCCCTGCTGCGCCGGGGACAGCACGGCCACGGTGGCCACGGCGCGGCGGCCGTCCGCCGCGTGCGCCACCGGCAGCGGCGCTGCCACGCCAGCGGCCAGCGTGGCGCCGTCCACGTCGGCGGCCAGCAGGCGGCCGTCGGCGCTGCGCAGGTTGATGAAGTCCAGCCCCTCGCGTTGCTGGAAGCGCAGCAGCAGCGGGCGCAGCTGCGCCGCGTCCAGCGCGCCCGGGCCGTTCAGCGCGGCATGCAGGGCCTGGGAATCGGCCACCGCCCGGGTGCTGGCCGCCACCTCGCCCTGCACCCGCTCGAAGTAGCCGTGGGCCACGGCCAGATCGGAGCGCACCTTGGTGATCAGCAACCGGTCCAGCGCCGCATTGCCCCAGACCAGCAGCACCACACCCAGCAGCGGCAGCACGCCCAGCAGCGGCAGCAGCACCATCGCCAGCAGCTTGCGGCGGATGGGCCACTGCGCGAAGCGGGCCCCCGCCGGCGGGCCACGGTGGCTGTTCACCCGCCCTGGCCCCACTCGGCCACGCGGCGCTCCAGCGTGCGGCGGGAGATGCCCAGCAGCTGCGCAGCGCGGGTCTTGTCGCCGCCCACGCTGTCGAGCACCGCCAGGATGTGCTGCTTCTCCAGCGTGTGCAGGTCGGTGGTGGCGGGCAGCGCGGTGGTGCCGGCAGCAGCTGCCGTGCGCGGCGCGCCGGCCTCCTGCCGGCGGTCCTGCCGGGCCAGGCCCTGGTACAGCGCCGACACATTCAGCGCCCCCAGGATCAGCGAGCGCTCGATCAGGTTGCGCAGCTCGCGCACATTGCCGGGCCAGTCGTACTGCTGCAGGTAGCGCAGCTCGTCGTCGGTCACGGTGATCGGCGGCACGCCCAGGCGCGGTGCCAGCGTGGCGATGAAATGCGCCACCAGCGCGGCCATGTCCTCCTTGTGCGCGCGCAGCGGCGGCAGGTTGATCTCGACCACCTGCAGGCGGTAGTACAGGTCCTTGCGGAAGCGGCCGGCCTCCACCTCGTCGGCCAGCTTGCGGTGGGTGGCGGCGACGATGCGCACATCCACCGGGATCTCCTGCTCGCTGCCCACCGGGCGGATGCGCCGCTCCTCCAGCACCC
Organism: Pseudaquabacterium pictum; assembly: GCF_005403045.1. Taxonomy (GTDB): domain Bacteria; phylum Pseudomonadota; class Gammaproteobacteria; order Burkholderiales; family Burkholderiaceae_C; genus Pseudaquabacterium; species Pseudaquabacterium pictum. The sequence goes on along the minus strand of NZ_BJCL01000001.1, from coordinate 236,331 downwards.
GCAGCAGCGTGGCCTGCTGGGCCGGCGGCAGCTCGCCGATCTCGTCGAGGAACAGCGTGCCGCCCTGGGCATAGACGAACAGGCCGTCGCGCCCCGGCCGACCGCTGCCGGGCGTGCTGCCGGTGATCTGCGCCTGGCCGAACAGCTCGCTGTCGATCAGCTCGGGCGACAGCGTGGCGCAGTTCACCGGCACGAAGGGCCCGGCCGCGCGCGGGCTGTTGTGGTGCAGGGCCAGTGCGGCCAGTTCCTTGCCGGTGCCCGATTCACCGGTCAGCAGCACGATGCTGTCGACCGCCGCCACCCGCTGCAGCGCGGCCTGCAGGCCCTTGATGGCGATGGAGTCACCCACCAGGCCATCGGCCGCGGGCGTGGCCTGGTGCAGCGCCCGGCGCAGCACCCAGTTCTCGCGCCGCAGGCCGGCCCGCTCCAGGCCCTGGCGCAGCGCATTGAGGATCTGCGTCACCCGGAAGGGCTTGAGGATGAAGTCGCTGGCGCCGGCGCGCAGCGCCTCGATGGCGGTGTCCAGGTCGGCGAAGGCGGTGATCAGCACCACCTCGCCATCGAAGCCGCGCTCGCGCAGTGCCTTCAGCCAGCTGATGCCGCTGATGCCTGGCAAGGCGATGTCCAGCACCACCAGGTCGTAGCGGTGGCGGCGCACCAGGTCGTCCGCCGCTTCGGCCGAGGCGGCGCTGTGCACCTGGCCCACCCGCGGCTGCAGCGTCTTCTCCAGGAAGTGGCGCATGCCGGGCTCATCGTCGACCACCAGCACCGCGGCCAGCGGCCAGTGTTCGCGCGGGGCGGTGGCGGGCTGCAGGCTGGGATCGGCGGTGTCGGGCATGGTGGTGTCGCGGGCAGCGGATTGTAGGAAGCCCGCGACCGCCGACAGTTTGTCCAGCCGACTGGACAGCGTGCGACAAGTTGTCCATCGCCCACCCGGGCCGGCCCGAATTGCCGCAGGGTTAGCCCTGATCCCTAATCCTGGCGTGGATATGCAGTGCCGTGCAAGGGCTGCATTCCGTCGATCCGCCAGGAGGCCCCGATGCGCAAGTCCCCCGAAACCTCGCCCAGCCCGGTGTCACGCCGCCGGCTGTTTGCCGGTGCCGGCACCGCCGGTGCCCTCGCCGCTGCCGCCACCGTGCTGCCGCTGTCGCGCACGCCCGAGCCGGTGGCCGAGGCCCAACCCCAGGCCGCGCCCGAAGCCGGCGGCGGCTACCAGCTCACCGCCCACGTGCAGCACTACTACCGGACCGCCAAGGTCTGACGCCGGAGGCCATCCCGATGCTGTTGACCCGCAAGCCCGGCGCCCCCTCGGCAGGCGCCCCCTCCTCCGGCCTGGTGGCCAGCCTGGCGCGCGGCGTGTCGCGCGCCATCCCCACGATGGACCGGCGGGCCTTCCTGCGCCGCTCCGGCCTGGGCGTGGGCGCCGGCATCGCCGCCTCGCAGCTGGTGCTGGTGAAGAAGGCCGAGGCCACCGATGCCGCCAAGGCTGCCGACGGCGTGGCCAAGAAGGTGGAAGTCCGGCGCACGGTCTGCGGCCACTGCTCGGTGGGCTGCGCGGTGGACGCTGTGGTGGAAAACGGCGTCTGGGTGCGGCAGGAGCCGGTGTTCGATTCGCCGATCAACCTGGGTGCGCACTGCGCCAAGGGCGCCGCGCTGCGTGAGCACGGCCATGGCGAGTACCGCCTGAAGTACCCGATGAAGCTGGTGGGCGGCAAGTACCAGCGCATCTCCTGGGACCAGGCGCTCAACGAGATCAGCGCCAGGATGCTTGACCTGCGCAAGCAGAGCGGACCGGATTCGATCTTCGTGGTCGGCTCCAGCAAGCACAACAACGAGCAGGCCTACCTGCTGCGCAAGTGGATCAGCTTCTGGGGCAGCAACAACACCGACCACCAGGCCCGCATCTGCCACAGCACCACGGTGGCCGGCGTCGCGAATACCTGGGGGTATGGCGCGATGACCAACAGCTACAACGACATGCAGAACGCCAAGGCGGCGATCTACATTGGCAGCAACGCCGCCGAGGCGCACCCGGTGTCGATGCTGCACATGCTGCATGCCAAGGAAAACGGCTGCAAGGTGATCGTGGTCGACCCGCGCTTCACCCGCACCGCGGCCAAGGCCGACGAATACGTGCGCATCCGCTCGGGTTCGGACATCCCGTTCCTGTTCGGCGTGATGCACCACATCTTCAAGAACGGCTGGGAAGACAAGCAGTACATCGCCGACCGCGTCTGGGGCATGGACAAGGTGCGCGAGGAATGCCTGAGCAAGTGGACACCCGACAAGGTGTTCGAGGCCTGCGGCGTGGACGAGGCGACCACGCTGAAGGTGGCCACCATCCTGAACGAGAACCGCCCTGGCACCATCGTCTGGTGCATGGGCCAGACCCAGCACACCATCGGCAATGCCATCGTGCGGGCCAGCTGCCTGCTGCAGCTGGCGCTGGGCAACGTGGGCAAGAGCGGCGGCGGCACCAACATCTTCCGCGGCCATGACAACGTGCAGGGCGCCACCGATGTCGGACCCAACCCCGACAGCCTGCCCGGCTACTATGGCCTCGCCGACGGCGCCTGGAAGCACTTCGCCAAGGTCTGGGATGTCGACTTCGAGTGGATCAAGAAGCAGTACGCCCCCGGCATGATGACCAAGCCGGGCATGACGGTCTCGCGCTGGGTCGACGGCGTGCTCGAGAAGAACGAGCTGATCGACCAGGAGAGCAACCTGCGCGGCCTGTTCTTCTGGGGCCACGCGCCCAACAGCCAGACCCGCGGGCTGGAGATGAAGAAGGCGATGGACAAGCTCGACCTGCTGGTCGTCGTCGATCCCTTCCCCAGCGCCACCGCGGCCATGGCCGCGATGCCCGGCAAGCCGGAAGACCAGAACCCCAACCGCGCGGTCTACCTGCTGCCCACCACCACCCAGTTCGAGACCAGCGGCTCCTGCACCGCCAGCAACCGCAGCATCCAGTGGCGCGAAAAGGTGATCGAGCCGCTGTGGGAGAGCCGCACCGACCACATGATCATGTTCCAGCTCGCCGAAAAGCTGGGCTTCGCCAAGGAACTGGTCAAGAACTACAAGATGGTGCAGGGCAAGGGCGGCATCGAGCCCGAGACCGAATCCATCCTGCGCGAGATCAACAAGAGCGTCTGGACCATCGGCTACACCGGCCAGAGCCCCGAGCGGCTGAAGGCCCACATGCGCAACATGAACGTCTTCGACGTGAAGACGCTGCGCGCCAAGGGCGGCATCGACAAGGAGACCGGCTACAAGCTCGATGGCGACTATTTCGGCCTGCCCTGGCCGTGCTACGGCACGCCGGCGCTCAAGCACCCCGGATCGCCCAACCTGTACGACACCAGCCGCCATGTGATGGACGGCGGCGGCAACTTCCGCGCCAATTTCGGTGTCGAGCGGGACGGCCAGAGCCTGCTGGCCGGCGACGGCTCGCACAGCCTGGGCGCGGATCTCACCACCGGCTACCCCGAGTTCGACCACCTGCTGCTGAAGAAGCTGGGCTGGTGGGCAGATCTCACCGAGGCCGAGCAGAAGGCCGCCGAGGGCAAGAACTGGAAGACCGATCCGTCGGGCGGCATCATCCGCGTGGCCATGCAGGTGCACGGCTGCCACCCCTTCGGCAATGCCAAGGCGCGCGCCGTGGTCTGGAACTTCCCCGACCCGGTGCCGCAGCACCGCGAGCCGCTCTACAGCACCCGGCCCGACCTGGTCGCCAAGTACCCGACGCACGACGACCGCAAGGCTTTCTGGCGCCTGCCCACGCTGTTCAAGACGGTGCAGGAGCAGAACAAGGACGTCGGCAAGACCTTCCCGCTGATCATGTCCAGCGGCCGCCTGGTCGAGTACGAGGGCGGCGGCGAGGAGACCCGCAGCAACCCCTGGCTGGCCGAGCTGCAGCAGGAGATGTTCGTCGAGATCAACCCCAAGGCCGCCAACGACCGCGGCATCCGCCACGGCGACTGGGTGTGGGTGAAGACACCGCCGATGGCCGCCGTGCCCGACTTCAAGGGTCTGCGGCTCAAGGCCCTGGTCACCGAGCGGGTGGACGCCGAGACGGTGTGGATGCCCTTCCACTTCAGCGGCCGCTGGGGCGGCGTGGACATGTCGCCCTACTACCCCGACGGCGCCATGCCGGTGATCCGCGGTGAATCGATCAACACCGCCACCACCTACGGCTACGACAGCGTCACGATGATGCAAGAGACCAAGACCACGGTCTGCCAGATTGAGAAAGCCACGGCCTGAGGCCGCAGCAGGAGACACCAGCATGGCCCGCATGAAGTTCATCTGCGACTCGGAGCGCTGCATCGAGTGCAACGGTTGCGTCACCGCCTGCAAGGCGGAACACGAAGTACCCTGGGGCGTGAACCGCCGCCGGGTCGTCACCCTCAACGACGGCGTGCCCGGCGAGAAGAGCATCTCGGTGGCCTGCATGCACTGCAGCGACGCACCCTGCATGTCGGTCTGCCCGGTCGACTGCTTCTACCGCACCGACGAAGGCGTGGTGCTGCACGACAAGGACGTGTGCATCGGCTGCGGCTACTGCAGCTATGCCTGCCCCTTCGGCGCGCCGCAGTTCCCCACCAACGGCACCTTCGGCCTGCGCGGCAAGATGGACAAGTGCACCTTCTGCGCCGGCGGCCCCGAGGCCAACGGCAGCGAGGCCGAGTACGAGAAGTATGGTCGCAACCGCCTGGCCGAAGGCAAGCTGCCGGCCTGCGCCGAGATGTGCAGCACCAAGGCCCTGATCGGCGGCGACGGCGACGTGGTGGCCGACATCTTCCGCACCCGGGTGCTCACCCGCGGCAAGGGCAGCGAGGTCTGGGGCTGGGGCACGGCCTACGGCAAGCCGGTGGCCGGCGCCGCCGCACCCGCCCAGCCGAAGGCCACCAAGTCATGAGGCGCCTGCACCTGGCGGGCCTGCTGGCCGCCGCCGCCCTGCTGGCCGCCTGTGCCGAGAAGCCGCAGTCGGCCGCCACCAGGCAGCACGACACCCAGCCCTGGAAGGGCCCGGCCGCCGGCCAGCGTGCCGATGCCGGCTTCAAGGCGGGCGACAAGGCCGCGTGGGAAGAGCAGCTGCGCACCCGTGCCCAGCGTGGCCAGAACGAGTACACCCGGGCGCCGGCCCAGCCCTGAGCCGGCCGCAGGAGCTGCCATGCATTCCATCCTCCGTCACCTTCTGGCCGCCGCCACACTGACGCTGGCCGCCGGCGCCAGCCTCGCGCAGGCCACGGCAGCCCCCGCCGATGCGGTGCCCAAGGGCCCGCCGGCCGGCTTCGTCGCCCCGGCCGACCCCAAGCCGGGCGAGAGCAATGCCGAGCGCATGCGCAGCCAGCCCGGCAACAACGCGCCGATGTGGCGCGCGGTGCGCGATTCCGGCGTGCAGCCCGGCACCAGCAACCTGCCCGGCGCCGAGCAGGGTGTGCTGATCCAGCCCTTCGTGCAGTACCCCGGCGCGCGTTTCACCAACGCCGGCGAAGCCTGGCGCCAGGTGCGCAACCAGTGGCTGCTGCCCTATGGCGGCTCGCTGCTGCTGATCGTGGTGGTGGCCCTGGGCCTGTTCTACTGGCGCAGGGGCCCGCTGGGGCATGACCATGCCGATGCCGGCCTGGTGATCGAGCGCTTCACGCCGCTGGAGCGCGCCGCCCACTGGACCAACGCCATCGCCTTCGTCACGCTGGCCATCTCGGGCATCGTGATGGCCTTCGGCAAGTTCTTCCTGCTGCCGGTCATCGGCAGCAGCCTGTTCGGCTGGCTCACCTATGCGCTGAAGACGGCGCACAACTTCGTCGGGCCGCTGTTCGCGGTGTCGCTGGTGATCGTGCTGGTCACCTTCGTCAAGGACAACATCGCCACGGTGTGGGATTTCAAGTGGCTGGTGCGAGGCGGTGGTCTGTTCGGCAAGGAAGAGATCCCGTCGCACCGCTTCAACCCCGCCGAGAAGGGCATGTTCTGGTGGGGCATCTGCGTGCCGGGCATCTTTGTCGTCGGCTCCGGCCTGGTGCTGGACAAGCTGCTGCCCGGGCTGGACTACCTGCGCGGCGACATGCAGGTGGCCCACATGATCCATGCGGTGGCGTCGATCCTGATGATGACCTTCCTGCTCGGTCACATCTACATGGGCACCATCGGCACCCGCGGCGCCTACAAGGCCATGCGCACCGGCTATGTGAACGAAGGCTGGGCCCGCGAACACCATGCGCTGTGGCTGGACGACGTGAAGGCCGGCAAGATCCCGGTGCAGCGTTCCACCCCGCCAGGCGGCAGCCGCCCGGTGGGCGATGCCGCACCGCAGGCCTGAAGCTGCAGGAGAATCCAGGATGACGATGCGCACCACCCTCACCGCCCTGTTGCTGGCGACCTTGGCCGGCACCACCCTGGCCAAGCTGCCCGCGCCCAGCGACGAGGCCAAGGCCAAGGCGGCCGAAACCGCGGCCAAGACGGCCCATGCCGGCAAGGTCGACAACTACAAGCTCTGCCTGGCGATGGACAAGGTGGCGGCCAGCTACCAGGCCAGCGCCAAGAAGGCCGGCAAGCCCGCGCCGGCGCCCACCGAGACGCCGGCCTGTGCCGACCCCGGACCGTTCGTCTCCACGCTGCCTGGGGCCGCGCCAGCGGCGGCCGCGGCCCCCGCGCCGGCCATGGCCGCGGCACCCGCCGCGCCCGCCAAGAAGTGATGTCCCGCTGATGGCCCTGCAGCGGCGCCACGCCCAGACCACGGCCACGCCGGCGCGGGCTGCAGACACTGGCGAGCCCCGCGCCTTCGAGGCCCCGGTGCAGCCGCCCCTGGTGCCCGGCGCGCCGCGGCTCACCACCGCCCAGGGCACGCTGCTGCGCGAGATCACGGTGCAGGACGAGCATGGCGCCCGCCGCCTGCTGCACATCCCGGCCGAGCGCCCGCTGACGGTCTTCGTCGACAAGCGCGAGCTGGTCACGCTGATGACCCTGGGCGCCTGCCCCGAGCTGCTGGTGCTGGGCTGGCTGCTGAACCAGCGGCTGATCGCCGATGTGGCCGAAGTGGCCTCCATCACCGTCGACTGGGATGTCGGGGCCGCTGCGGTGCAAACACAGACCGGCATCGCCGACCTGGCCGGCAAGACGGCGCACCGTGTCGTCACCACCGGCTGCGGCCAGGGCACGGTGTTCGGCGACGCGATGGACCAGCTGGGCGGCATCCGCCTGCCCGATGCCGCCAGCGCCCGCATCCGCCAGGGCACGCTGAATGCGCTGCTGGAGCAGATGCGCCAGCGCCACAGCATCCACCGCAAGGCCGGCTCGGTGCATGGCTGCGCGCTGTTCACAGGCAGCCAGATGCTGGTGGCGGTGGAAGACGTGGGCCGCCACAACGCCATCGACACCATCGCCGGCTGGATGGCGATGCACGGCGTCACCGGCGCGGACAAGACCTTCTACACCACCGGCCGGCTGACCAGCGAGATGGTGATGAAGTCGGCCCAGATGGGCGTGCCGATCATCGTCTCGCGCAATGGTGTCACCGCCATGGGCCATGGGCTGGCCGAGCAGCTGGGCATGACGCTGTTCGGCCGCGCCGCCAACCGCCACTTCCTCTGCTACACCGGCTTCGAGCGTTTCGACGCCGAGCCCGAGGCCCAGCCCGCACCGGTGCGGGTGGTGGCCGGTTGAGGCGCACCCGGCGCCTTGGGCGGCGCCTGCGCAGCAATGCACAGGGTCGTCGCGTGCGCGCCAGCACGCCACCCGGCCAAGCTGCGAAAATACCCAGGTGCACCTTCTCAACGCCGACCTGCATTGCCACTCCCGTTTTTCCGACGGCACCCTGAGCCCCACCGCGCTGGCCCGGCGTGCCCATGACAACGGCGTCGAGCTCTGGGCCCTGACCGACCATGACGAGGTCAGCGGCCTGGCCGAGGCCGCCGCGGCCGCTTCCGCCCTGGGCATGGGCTTCGTCAACGGCGTCGAGATCTCGGTCAGCTTTGCCAAGGAGACGGTGCACATCGTCGGCCTCGGCTTCGACGCCTCCAATCCCGCCCTGTTGGCCGGCCTGGCCCGCACCCGCGGCGGCCGCCTGGCCCGTGCCCAGGCCATGGCCGACGGCCTGGCCCAGGTGGGGCTGAAGGGTGCCTTCGAAGGGGCGCTGCGCTACGTGGGCAACCCGGCCCTGGTCTCACGCACCCACTTTGCCCGCTGGCTGGTGGAGACCGGCACCTGCACCGACACCGGCGCGGTGTTCCGCCGCTTCCTCACCGAGGGCAAGCCCGGTTTCGTGCCTCATGAGTGGGCTGGCCTGGGCGAGGCGGTGCGCTGGATCACCCAGGCCGGTGGCGTGGCCGTGATCGCCCATCCGGGCCGCTACAAGTTGACCGTCAACGAGGAGTACGCGCTGTTCTCCGAGTTCAAGGCCCACGGCGGCCAGGGCGTGGAAGTGCTGACCGGCAGCCACGGCCAGGCCGACACCGCGAAGTACACCGCGATGGCGCAGGAGTTCGGCTTGTTCGCCTCGCGCGGCAGCGATTTCCATTCGCCCGAGGAAAGCCGCACCGACCTGGGCACCCTGCCCGACCTGCCTGGCGTGCTGCAGCCGGTGTGGCAGGCGCTGGCGCGGCCCGGCAACGCCTGGGCAGCCGCTGCCAGCCTGCAGGTTTGATCAGATGCATGCGGCAGCGGCCGCACACGGCGTAGAGTCCCGGGGTTGCCCAGTCTTTCCCGTCCACCGCCCGCCCTCTGGCCGCGCATGTCGCAGTTCTTCGAAGTCCACCCCGACAACCCCCAGCCGCGGCTGCTGAAGCAGGCGGCGCAGCTGCTGCACCAGGGCGGCGTCTGCGCCGTGCCCACCGACAGCAGCTATGCCCTTGTCTGCCACCTCGACGACAAGGCCGCCGCCGAGTCGCTGCGCCGCATCCGCCAGGTCGACGACAAGCACCACCTCACCCTGCTGTGCCGGGATCTGTCGGAGCTGGCCAACTACGCCCGGGTCGACAACCGCCAGTACCGGCTGCTGAAGCTGGGCACGCCCGGGCCCTACACCTTCATCCTGGAGGCCACCAAGGAGGTGCCGCGCCGGCTGTCGCACCCGTCGCGGCGCACCATCGGCCTGCGGGTGCCGGCGCACAAGGTGGCGCAGGCGCTGCTGGAAGAGCTGGGCCAGCCGCTGCTGGCCACCACGCTGATCGCCCCGGGCGAGACCGAGCCGATGAACGATGCCGAGGACATCCTGGTGCGCTACCAGAAGCTGATCGCCGGCGTGGTGGATGCCGGCGCCTGCCCGATGGCGCCGACCACGGTGATCGACCTGAGCGGCGACACGCCGGTGCTGGTGCGCAAGGGCCGCGGGGACCTGGCGCGTCTCGGCTTGTGATCAGCGGCGGGCCTGCAGCCCGTCCAGCACCTGCTGCGGGCTGAAGCCCAGCTGCACCTGGCCACGCACCAGCAGCGTGGGCGTGCCGCGCGCGCCCATGGCCTGGTAGCGCGCCGCGCAATCGGCGTCGCGCTCGATGAAGCATTCGCCGAACGGCACCTGCTGGTCGGTCAGCCAGCGCCGGGCCGCAGTGCAGTAGACACAGGTGGTGGACGAGAGCATCTGGATGTCGCCCGGCCGGGCCAGCGCCACCAGCTGCTCGCCCAGGCTGCCGGCCAGGTGGCTGCGCCACCACTGGCTGGCGCCACTCGCCAGGGCCACCACCACCGCCAGGCCGGCCAAGCTGCGCCAGGGCACGCGCCCGGGCGCAGCAGCTGTCACAGCGCGGCGGTGACGACGATCTCGACCTTCCACTCCGGCTTGGCCAGCGCGGCCTGCACCGTGGCGCGCGGCGGCGTGTGGCCGGCCACCACCCAGCTGTCCCACACCGTGTTCATGCCGGGGAAGTCGGCCATGTCGGCCAGGTAGATCTGCGCCCGCAGGATGCGGGTCTTGTCGGTGCCGGCCTTGGCCAGCAGCGCATCGACGGCGGCCAGCACTTCGCGGGTCTGGCCGGCGATGTCGGGCGCGCCGCCCACGGCCACCTGGCCGGCCAGGTAGCACACGCCGTTGTGCACGGCCATCTCGGACATGCGGGCGCCGACGTCGTAACGCTGAACCATGGTGTCAGTTTCCTTTGGAACGGGAGGATCGGGAATCGATGCCGGGGGCGTTGCCGTCCTGCAGGCGCCGCACGCGGCGCCGACGGCGCCGCGGCTGCGACGGGTCGGATTCGGGGCTGGCCTTCTCGCCCAGGCGAGATTCCTTGCCCTGCATCAGCTTGACGATGTTGCGCCAGTGGCGCCACACCAGCAGCAGGCTCATCACCGTCACGGCCAGCGCCACGCTGGGCCGGTCGACGAACAGCAGGGTGAAGAACGGCGCGAAGGCCGCGGCGATCAGCGAGGCCAGCGAGGAGTAGCGGAAGATCGCCGCCACCACCACCCAGCACAGCAGGGTCAGGCCACCCAGCAGCGGGTCGTAGGCCAGCAGCACGCCGGCCGCGGTGGCCACGCCCTTGCCGCCCTGGAACTTGAAGAACACCGGGAAGAGGTGGCCGATGAAGGCCGCCACGCCGACGAAGGCGATGGTGGTGTCCTCGAAGCCCAGCTCGAACGCGTAATGCTGCACCAGGGCGGTCGGCAGGTAGCCCTTCAGCGCATCCAGCAGCAACGTCAGCACCGCGGCGACCTTGTTACCCGAGCGCAGCACGTTGGTGGCGCCGGGGTTCTTCGAGCCGTAGGTGCGCGGGTCACCCAGCCCCATCAGCTTGCTGATGACGACGGCGAACGAGATCGAGCCGATCAGGTAGGCAATGAAGAAGGCGACGTAGCTGTAGACCAGATCCATGGCGGGCCGCGGCGGGCTGAACAGCCAGGGAGTGTAAGTCGCCCACCCGGCCACGGCGGGCCTGCGCGCCGCGCAGCGGCACACCCGTTTGCGCGGCCCCGGTCCGAGGGGGGCCGCTACACTGCGCGCCCATGCCGCTGTCCCGCCGCCGTCCGCTCCACTGGGTGCTGCTCTGCGCCCTGGTGCTGGCGGCCATGGCGCCGACGGTGTCGCGTGCACTGGCCTTTGCGCAGGGCACCCTGGCGCCTTGGTCGGTGGTGTGCACGGCGCCGGCCGGGACACCGATGACACCGGCCGGCGACCCCAGCCACCGGCTGGAGCAATGCGCCTGGTGCCAGCTGCAACAGGCGCACTGGGCGCCACCGCCGGTGCTGCCGCAGCTGCACGGTCCGATGCTGCAGCACCTGATGCCGGCGCTGTTCCTGCACGCGCCGCAGCCGCTGCCGATCTGGGCCTCCGCCCAGGCCCGCGCTCCGCCCGCCCTGGCTGGATGACCCCTGCCGGCGCCAGCCGGCAACCCCTTGCCCGCCACCGGGCCGCGCCTTGCCGCGCGCTGGTGCCGGGCGCCCTGTCATCCAGCCATTCCGGTGTCCGGCGCGCCGCCATCGCAGCGGCCGGCTCCGGGGTGTGCCTTCCGCACCCATGCCATGACGTTCCCGATCCGTCCCCTCGCCCTGGCGGCGCTGGCGGCTAGCCAGGCCGTGGCGGCCCTGGCCGACGACAACGCGCCTGATCCCACCCGCCGCGCCGGCGTGGTGGTCATCACCGGCCTGCAGCCCAGTTCGCTGCCCACCCGCATCCCCACCACCATCGAGGGCACCACCGCCGCCGAGATCGACCGCAGCATCAACGCCACCGACAGCGAAGACGCGCTGAAGTACCTGCCCAGCCTGCTGGTGCGCAAGCGCTACATCGGCGACTACAACCACGCGGTGCTGTCCACCCGCGCGTCGGGCACCGGCAACAGCGCCCGCTCGCTGGTCTATGCCGACGGCGTGCTGCTGTCCAACCTGCTGGGCAACGGCGCCACCTTCACCCCGCGCTGGGGCATGGTCACGCCCGAGGAGATCGCCCGGGTGGACGTGCTCTACGGCCCGTTCTCCGCGGCCTACCCCGGCAATGCGGTGGGGGCGGTGGTCGACTACATCACCCGCATGCCGCAGGCCTTCGAGGCCCATGCCAAGCTGGGCGTGAGCCACCAGCCCAACGACCAACCTGGCCAGCGCCGTAGCTTCAGCGCCTGGCAGGCCAGCGCCTCGCTGGGCAACCGCGCGGGCCCCTTCAGCTGGTGGATCAACCTCAACCGGCTGGACAGCCAGGGCCAGCCACTGACGTTGGCGACACGGCTGCTGTCAGCCGGCACCGCGCTGCGCGGCGGCGAGACGGCCACCACCGGTGCGGTGGCCGGGCTCGACCGCAGCAACCAGGCCTGGTGGCTGATCAGCGGCGGCACCCAGTACGACACGGTGCAGGACCACCTGAAGCTCAAGCTGGCCTGGGACATCACGCCCGTGCTGCGGGCCAGCTACCTGGGCGGCTTCTGGCACAACCAGTCGGACAACAGTTCGGCCAGTTGGCTGCGCGATGCCAGCAGCGCGGTGGTCGACAACACCAGCGGCGGTGGCATCAGCCAGCCGGTGGCCATCGGCGGGCAGCGCTACACGCTGGCCGCCAGCGACTTTCCGCGCAGCCGCGAATCGCTGCAGCACCAGATGCATGCGCTGAACCTGAAGTCGCGCACCCGCGGCGTGTTCGACTGGGAACTGGCCGCCAGCGTGTACGACTATGGCCGTGACCAGGCCCGCGCCTACGCACCCACCGGTGCCGCCGCACCGCAGGCCGGCCGCATCACCGACCAGGCCGGCACCGGCTGGCAGACGCTGGCGGCCAAGGCCACCTGGCGGCCCGACGGTGCCAACGGTGCCCACACGGTGGACCTGGGCCTGGGCCAGGACACCGACCAGTTGCGCAACAGGGTGCACACCACGCCCGACTGGCAGACCGGCGCGGCCGGCGCCTTCGCCTCCCGCTTCGACGGCAACACCCGCACCCGCAGCCTGTTCGTGCAGAACACCTGGATCGTCGCCGAGGACTGGGCCACGGTGCTGGGCCTGCGTGCCGAGCGCTGGGCCGCCTGGGACGGCGCCACCGAATCAGCCTTCACCGGCACGGCCGACCGGGGCATCTGCAGCGTGGCCAGCGGCCGCTGCCTGCTCAGCCATCCTGCCCGCAGCGCCAGCCACCTGTCGCCCAAGGCGGCGCTGTCGCACCAGCTCAGCGACGCCTGGGTGCTGAAGGCCAGCACCGGCCGCGCGGTGCGCTACCCCACGGTCAGCGAGCTGTACCAGGGCGGCGTCAATGCCGCCGGCCAGGCCATCAACAACAACCCCGACCTGCGGCCCGAGCGCAGCTGGACCAGCGAGCTCAGCGCCGAATGGACGGCGGTGGGCGCCAGCGCCCGCGCCACGCTGTTCCACGAGGACACACGCGATGCGCTGTACAGCCAGCTGAACACCGCCACCAATGCCAACACGGTGCAGAACGTCGACCGCATCCGCACCACCGGGCTGGAGCTGGCGGCCCGCGCCGGCGGCCGCTGGACCGACTGGCTACTGCGGGGCCTCGATCTGCAGGGCAGCCTGACCTGTGCCGATTCACGCACCGTGGCCAACAGTGGCTTCGTCGCCACGCCGGGCGACACCATCGGAAAGTGGCAGCCGCGGGTGCCGCGCTGGCGGGCCACTGCGCTGGCGGTCTGGCAGGCCACGCCGCAGCTGTCGGCCAGCCTGGGCGCGCGCTACAGCGGCCGGCAGTTCAGCACGCTGGACAACAGCGACCCCAACGGCTTCGCCTACCAGGGCGCCAGCAAGTACTTCACCACCGACGTGCGGTTGCGCTGGAAGTTCGACCGCCAGTGGCAGGTGGCCGTGGGCATCGACAACCTGAACAACTACCAGTACTGGAACTTCCACCCCTACCCGCAACGCACCTGGACTGCGGAACTGAAATTCGACCTGTGAACCCCATGCAGACCTTGAAGCACACCCTTCCCCTCGTCCTTTCCGCCACCTGCCTGGCGGCCGCCGCCCATGTGGTGCTCGACCAGCCGCAGGCAAGCGCCGGCAGCGCCTACACCGCCAGCCTGCGGGTGGGCCATGGCTGCGACGGCAGCCCCACCCACACCGTCACGGTGCAGGTGCCTGCCGGTCTGCGCGGCGCCAAGCCCCAGCCCAAGCCGGGCTGGACGCTGAGCGTGCGCAAGGCGCCACTGGCCCAGCCCTACACCAGCCACGGCCGCACCGTGACCGAGGACGTGGTCGAAGTGCGCTGGCAGGCCGCCAGCCGCGCGGCCTGGCTGGACGACGCCTGGTTCGACACCTTCCACCTGCGCGGCCAGTTGCCGGCCCAGCCTGGGCCGCTGTGGTTCCGCGTGCAGCAGCTGTGCGAGACAGGCCAGCTCGACTGGACCGAGGTGCCAGCCAGCGGCACCAGCACCCAGGGCCTGAAGGCCCCGGCCGCCCTGCTGCAGGTGCAGCCAGCCCAGCCGGCCGGCCACCAGCATTGACCCACCCAGGCGCGGCACACTGCAGGCCGGTGGCTGCGCCCCCAGTTTCCTCACCCACCACCCTTGAACGGACCCACCATGACCCACACCCTGCGCATTGCCGCCCTGACCCTCGCTCTGCTGAACCTGCCCGCCCTGGCCCAGACCACCGTGAAGGACCCCTGGGTGCGCGGCACCGTGGCCCAGCAGAAGGCCACCGGCGCCTTTTTCCAGATCACCAACGCCACGGGCGGAACCCTGGTCTCGGCCAGCTCGCCGGTGGCCGGCGTGGTCGAGATCCACGAGATGTCGATGGAGGGCAGCACGATGAAGATGCGCGCCCTGCCCAAGGGCCTGGCGCTGCCCGCCGGCAAGGCGGTGGAGCTCAAGCCCGGTGGCTACCACGTGATGCTGATGGACCTGAAGGCGCCGCTGAAGACCGGCGAGTCGGTCGACATCACGCTCACCGTCGAAGGCAAGGACGGCAAGAAGGAGACCGTCGCGGTGAAGGCACCGGTCAAGGCCATGGCCGAAGCCGGCGGCCACGGCCACCACAAGCACTGAGCGCAGCCGGGCGCCTCCCGGCGCCCGGTGTGGCCAGCAAGGCCGTCAGAAGAAGCCCAACGCCTTCGGCGAGTAGCTCACCAGCAGGTTCTTGGTCTGCTGGTAGTGGTCGAGCATGGCCTTGTGGGTCTCGCGGCCGATGCCCGATTCCTTGTAGCCGCCGAAGGCCGCCCCCGCCGGGTAGGCGTGGTAGCAGTTGGTCCACACCCGGCCGGCCTGGATGGCGCGGCCCATGCGGTAGGCGCGGCTGCCGTCGCGGCTCCACACACCGGCGCCCAGGCCGTAGGGCGTGTCGTTGGCAATCTGCAGCGCCTCGGCTTCATCCTTGAAGGTGGTGACGGCCAGCACCGGGCCGAAGATCTCCTCGCGGAACACCCGCATGTTGTTGTGGCCCTTGAACAGCGTGGGCTGGATGTAGTAGCCGCCGGCCAGGTCACCACCCAGCTCGGCCTTGCCGCCGCCGATCAGCACCTGCGCGCCTTCGGCCTTGCCCACTTCCAGGTACGACAGGATCTTGTCCATCTGCAGCGCAGAGGCCTGCGCGCCCATCATGCTGTCGGTGTCCAGCGGGCTGCCCTGCTTGATGGCGGCCACGCGCTCGAGCGCGCGGTCCATGAACCTGTCGTAGATCGATTCCTGGATCAGCGCGCGGCTGGGGCAGGTGCAGACCTCGCCCTGGTTGAAGGCGAACAGCACCAGGCCTTCCACGGCCTTGTCGAAGAAGTCGTCGTCGGCGCTGGCGATGTCCTCGAAGAAGATGTTGGGGCTCTTGCCACCCAGCTCCAGCGTGGCCGGGATCAGGTTGGTGGCCGCGGCCTGGGCGATCACGCGGCCGGTGGCGGTGCTGCCGGTGAAGGCGATCTTGGCGATGCGCTTGCTGGTGGCCAGCGGCATGCCGGCCTCGCGGCCGTAGCCGTTGACAATGTTCAGCACGCCCGGGGGCAGCAGGTCGGCAATCAGCTCCATCAGCACCAGGATGCTGACCGGCGTGCTCTCGGCCGGCTTCAGCACCACGCAGTTGCCCGCGCCCAGCGCCGGCGCCAGCTTCCAGGCGGCCATCAGGATCGGGAAGTTCCACGGGATGATCTGGCCCACCACGCCCAGCGGCTCGTGGAAGTGGTAGGCGATGGTGTTGCCGTCCACCTCGGTCAGCGATCCTTCCTGCGCGCGCAGGCAGCCGGCGAAGTAGCGGAAGTGGTCGGCAGACAGCGGGATGTCGGCGTTCAGCGTCTCGCGGATGGCCTTGCCGTTGTCCACCGTCTCGGCATAGGCCAGCAGCTCCAGGTTGGCGTCGATGCGGTCGGCGATCTGCAGCAGGATGTTGGCCCGCGCCGCGGCCGGCGTGGCGGCCCAGGCGTCCTTGGCGGCGTGGGCGGCGTCCAGCGCACGCTCGATGTCCGCAGCGCCGGAACGGGCAGCCTGGGTGTAGACCTGGCCGGTGATCGGGGTGATCACGTCGAAGTACTGGCCTTCGACCGGCGGCACGAACTGGCCGTTGATGAAGTTGTCGTAGCGGGTCTTGTAGACGAGCTTGGCACCAGGGGTGCCGGGGGCGGCGTAGACGGTCATGGTTGTCTCCTGACGGGTTGAACAGGTGGATGGAGCGGGTGGAAGCGCCGGTGGCGAAACCCCGTGGCCCGCCACCGCAGGGCAGCCGCCTTTGCACCCGCCGTGCCAGGCTTGATTTCGCGCCAACACCGGCGGATCCGGTGGAAACCGGGCCTGTTTCCTGCGCTGTGCTGTGCCATCGGCCTGTGCAGTGCACAGGCTGTTCAAAAGCAGCACACCCGAGGCCCGCCATGCCGCTGAACTGTCCCCCCCGTCCCGACACCCCCCGGGTCAACCCCCATGCACAGCCGTGCATAGCCACCCGCCTGCGTGATGCGCGCCGCTGCCTGGCCGCACAGGCCGACGGCCCGGCCGATGACCTGCTGCCGGCGCTGACGCCCTTGCTGGGCGAGGTGCTGGCCCGCAGCTGGCAGCGCAGTGCCCAGGCCGGCCTGGCGCCGCAAGGGCGGCGGCACGGTGCGCCGCATGCTTCGGCGGCCCAGCTGGCGCGGGCGATGCAGCGGCAGTACGAACTGCTGTCGCATGCCCAGCCGGTGCTGGACTACATGGCCCAGCAGGTGGCTGGCACGCCCAGCCTGCTGATCCTGGCCGATGCCCAGGGCATGCTGCTGCGCACCCAGGGCGATGCCGACGTGGCCGGCCGTGCCGAGCGGGTGGCGCTGCGCCCGGGTGCCCACTGGGCCGAGGCCTGGCGCGGCACCAATGCCATCGGCACGGCACTGGCTCAGGAGGCGCCGGTGGTGGTGCACGGCGGCCAGCACTACCTGGAGCGCAACGGCTTCCTCACCTGTGCCGCCGCGCCGATCATCGACCCCGCCGGCCGGCTGATGGGTGCCTTCGACATCTCCGGCGAGCAGCGCGCCCACCACCCGTCCAGCCTGGGCCACACGCTGGGGCTGGCGCGCTCGGCGGCGCGCATGGTCGAGCACCGGCTGTTCGACACCTGGCATGCCGGCAGCCTGCGCCTGCGCCTGCACCCGCAGGCCGAGGGCCTGGGCACGCTGGGCGAAGGCCTGCTGGCCTGGTCGGGCGAGGGCCTGCTGATCGGTGCCAATGCTGCCGGCCTGGCCGCGCTGGGCCTGGGTCGAAGCGCCATCGGAACGCTGCAGCTGGCGCAGTGCCTGCAGACCACGCTGGACAGCCTGTTGGACTGGGCGCTGCAGGCCAGCCGCAGCAGCCACACCCCGCCGCGGGTGCTGCACCGGCTGGACGGCGCGCCGCTCTGGTCGCGTGTGCAAGGCGGCGCCACGATGGCCCCGCGCCGGCCGGCCGCAGCGGATGCCACACCAGCCATCGACGCACCGCCCGCGCGCAGCGATGCCCTGGCTGCGCTGGACACCGGTGACCCGGCCATGGCCGCCGCGGTGCAGCGCGCCCGGCGGGTGGTCGACAAGCCGATCGCGCTGCTGCTGCAGGGCGAGTCGGGCGTGGGCAAGGAGGTGTTCGCCCGCGCGGTGCATGCCAGCGGGCCGCGCCGGGCGGGCCCGTTCGTGGCGGTGAACTGCGCGGCCCTGCCCGAGACGCTGATCGAGGCCGAGCTGTTCGGCTACCAGGGCGGCGCCTTCACCGGTGCCCGGCGCGAGGGTGCGCCCGGCCGCATCCGCGAGGCCCATGGCGGCACCCTGTTCCTCGACGAGATCGGCGACATGCCGCTGGCCATGCAGGCCCGGCTGCTGCGGGTGCTGCAGGAACGCACGGTGGTGCCGCTGGGTGGCGGCAAGCCGGTGGCGGTGGACTTTGCGCTGATGTGCGCGACCCACCGCACCCTGCGCAGCGAGCTGGACGCCGGCCGCTTCCGCGCCGACCTGTACTACCGGCTGAACGGCCTGACCCTGCACCTGCCGCCGCTGCGCGAGCGCGGTGACCTGATGGGCCTCGTGGCGCAGATGCTGGCCGACATCGCGCCCGACCGGCCGCTGGTGCTGGACGCGCCGCTGACCCAGGCCCTGGCCGCCTACCGCTGGCCCGGCAACCTGCGCCAGCTGCACAACGCGCTGCGCACCGCGGTGGCGCTGCTGGGTGATGGCGAGCTGCAGATCGGCTGGGCCCAGCTGCCCGACGACCTGGCCGCCGACCTGCAGGCCGCGCGCGCCCGCCGCCCGCCCGAGCAGCTGGCCGACGAGGAGGCCGACCTGCGCCTGCAGCAGGCCCACAGCGTGGCGCGCATGGTGGAGGTGTGCCACGGCAACCTGTCGGAGGCTGCGCGCCGGCTGGGCATCAGCCGCAACACCCTCTACCGCAAGCTGGGCCGCGCAAGCCCCGGCTGATCAGCCCGGCACCGGCTCGGCGCAGGTCTGCAGGCCGGCGGCCAGCCGGGCCATCTCGTCGGCCAGGGCCTGGGCCTGGTCCGGCACGGCGCTGCGCTGCGCCGGCGTCGCATCACGGGCCACCCCCTGCTGCACCGCCGCGGCCAGCATGGCCAAGCGTGTGGCACCGAGGGTGGCACCGGTACCCTTGAGCTCATGCGCCAGGCGGCCGGCCTCGGCCGGCTCCTGCAGCGCCAGCAGGGCCAGGATGCGCGCCGGATCCTGCTGCTGCTGGGCAATGAACTGCTGCAACAGCCGCTGGTAGCGCGGCAGGTCGCCGCGCACGCGGGCCAGCGCTGCGGGCACGGCATCGCCCAGCAGCGCGGTCAGCGGTGCCAGCGGGTCGGCCGACGCCGGCGGCATCGCCAGCAGCGGCGCCTGCGCAGGCGGCGGCAGCGCCGGGGTGACAGCCCTTGGCGCGCTGTCCAGGCACAGCAGCAGTGCGGCATACAGGTCGGGCGGGTTGACCGGCTTGGCGACGAAGTCGCTCATGCCGGCGGCCAGGCAGGCCTGGCGGTCTTCGACAAAGGCGTTGGCCGACATCGCCAGGATCGGCATGCAGGCCAGCGCCGGATCGCGCCGGATCGCACGGCTGGCCTCCAGGCCGTCCATCTCCGGCAGCTGCATGTCCATCAGCACCAGGTCGTAGCGGCGCTGGCGCAGCCGGTCCAGCGCGGCGCGGCCATGCTCGGCGCTGTCGGTCTGCAGGCCGGCAGCCTGCAGCAGGGCCTCGGCCACCTCGCGGTTGATCGGGTTGTCCTCCACCACCAGCACCGTGGCACCGGCATGGCGCTGGCGCAGCAGGGCCTGCGGGTCATCGCCCTGGCGGCGGCTGTGGCTGGGCGGCTGGCCCTGGCCCAGCGCCAGCGTGGTGGTGAACCAGAAGGTGCTGCCCTGCCCCAGCTGGCTGTCCACACCCACGGTGCCACCCATCAGCTCGACCAGGCGGCGGGTGATGGCCAGGCCCAGGCCGGTGCCACCGAAGCGCCGGGTGGTCGACACATCGGCCTGGGCGAAGGGCTGGAACAGCTGCGGCAGCTGCGCCGCGGCGATGCCGATGCCGGTGTCCTGCACCTCGAAGCGCAGCCGAACGCCGTTGTCGCTGCTGCCCAGCAGCCGCGCCCGCAGCGTCACCTGGCCCTGCTGGGTGAACTTGACGGCATTGCCGCTGAAGTTGAGCAGCGCCTGGCGCAGGCGGGTCGGGTCGCCGCGCAGCCACAGCGGCATGGCGTCGGCCTCCAGCTGCAGCGCCAGGCCCTTGGCGGCGGCGCTGCCGGCCACCATGGCACGCACGCCCTCCAGCAGCGCCGGCAGGGCGAAGTCCACCTGCTCCAGCTGCATCTGGCCGGCCTCGATCTTCGACAGGTCGAGGATGTCGCTGATGATGGCCAGCAGGTGCTGTGCGGCGGCATCGATCTTGTCCAGCCGGCTGCGCTGGCCGGGGCTCAGCGGCTCCAGCCGCTGCAGGTGGGTGAGGCCGATCACCGCATTGAGCGGCGTGCGGATCTCGTGGCTCATGTTGGCCAGGAAGGCGCTCTTGGCCAGGTTGGCGGCATCGGACGCGGCGCGGGCCGATTCCAGCTCGGCGGTGCGGCTGGCCACCAGCTCTTCCAGGTGGTGGCGGTGGCGGGCCAGCTCCTCGCCCTGGCGGCGCTGCGCGGTCACGTCCTCCAGCAGCGCCAGGTAGCGGGTGACGGCGCCGCCCTCGCGGCCGCGCAGCGGGGTGATCACGGCCGCGTCCACCGCCAGGCGGCCATCACGCCGGCGGTTGATGAACTCGCCACGCCAGGTCTCGCCGCGGGCCAGCGCGGCCTTCAGCGCAGCGTCGGTGGCCGGCGGCGTGTGGCCCGAGCGCAGGCAGCCCACCGGCTGGCCCACCACGTCGGCCCGGGCATGGCCGGTCTGGCGCAGGAAGGATTCGTTGACGTACTCGATGCGGCCGCCGGCATCGGTGATGACCACCGCCTGCGCGCTCTGCTCCAGCGCCTGCGACAGGTCCTGCAGCGCGGCGTTGGCGGCCTCCAGCCGGTGGCGGGCGGCCAGCGCATCCTCGATCAGGTTCAGCGAGGCCAGGCGGGCGCGGCGCTGCTCCTCGGCGGCGGCGGCCTGGGCATCGCGCTGGCGGGCGGCCTCGGCACGGTCGGCGGTCACGTCCTGCCAGCTGGTCAGCATCTGGTCGCCGATCATCACCAGGTGCACCTCCACCAGGCGGTCGATGCCGTCCTTGCAGCGCAGGCGGTATTCGCCGGCGTCCACCACGTCGCCGCCGCGGGCCTGCTGCTGGGCCAGGCGCCGGCGCGCCACCACGGTGGCCCGGTAGGCCGGATCGGGGTAGGCCTGGGCCGACCAGTCCTCCAGCGTCGCCAGGTCGGCCAGCGTGTAGCCGAAGGCCTGGCTGAAGCGCTGATTCAGGTCGACCACGCGGCCGGACTCGTCGACCAGGGCCTGCGGCACCGGCGCATGGTGGAACAGCTGGCGGAAGCGCGCCTCGCTGGCCAGCAGCGTGGCCTCGCCATCGGCACGGCGGCGGGCGGCATCGACCAGCGTGTCGCGGATCGCGGCGATCTCGCGGATGCCCAGCGCGGCGCCGTCGGCGGCATGCGGCGTCAGCAGCTGCGACAGCATGCGGCCCAGCCGCCGGCTGGCCAGGTGGGCGCCGGCCAGGCCCAGCAGGCTGGCCGACAGCACCGCGGCCGCCATCACCAGGGCTGCGGCCAGCACCGGCGTCAGGTGCACCTGCGGCGCCAGCGCCACGATGATGCTGTGGCCGCTGACGGCCGAGCGCACCACCTGCACCAGGCCACCATGGTCCCGGGCTGCCTGGGGATCGGGCTGCCACCCGTGGTGGGCCAGCTGGGCGCCGCGGGTGTCGCGCAGGGTGATGCCCCAGCCTGCCGGCAGGTTGCGCTTCTCCAGCCGGCGCTGCACTTCTTCGGTGCCGATCAGGATCACCAGCAGGCGCGGCGCCAACCCGGGGCGCAGCACCGGCACCACCAGCGCGGCCCGCGGTGCGGCCGGTGGCGGCTGGGCGTCGAGATCGCTGACGGCAGGCGCACCCGTCTCGATGGCGCGCAGCGCCGCCGCCCGCAGCGCCGCGCCCTGCAGCGGCGCCAGCACGGCATCGGCCGGCTGGCTGGTGTCGATGCGTGGCTGCAGGTCGGCATCGGCCAGCACCACGTCGTGGCCGCTGGAGCGCCGGTAGGCCAGCACCAGCGGCCGCACCGCCGTCCACTGCGCCGGGTCGTCCAGTGCCGGCGAGGCGGCCAGCACCCGCAGCCCGGCCAGCCGCCCCGCCAGGTTCTGGTCGATGCGCGCCGCCACCTCCGAGGCCATCTCGGCGGCCAGGGTGGCCTGCCGCTCCTGCACCGTCTGCACCCGCTCCCAGGCCAGGCCGGCAGCCAGCAGCACCAGCGGCGTCAGCCCCAGCCAGAACAGCCGGGTGAAGAACCAGTGCAGCGACACCGGCTGCGCACCGTGGCCGCGCTGCAGCCAGCCCCGCAGCAGGGTGGCGGCGGCGGCCGTCATGGCACGGCCACCTGGTCGCCGGGCGTGGCCGCAAACGCCAGCCGATACGGCGGCGGCAGCTGCTGGGCCTGCGACAGCAGGTTGATCTGCGCCTTCAGCGCGATCATGTCCATCTCGCGGTCGACCGCGGCGCGGTTGAAACGCGCCAGCTCGGCATAGCGGTCGGCCAGCTCCTGGCTGTTGCGGCGCAGCGTGTCCTGGTCCACCCGGCGGGCGGTGATGTCCTCGGCGATGCCGGCGATCATCGCCACCTCGCCCTGCTCGTCGCGCACCAGGGTGCGGCGGTCGGAGATCCAGCGCAGCTCGCCGTCGGCGCGGCAGATGCGGTACTGCATCTCGGCGCTGCCACTGCTGAACAGCTGCTGGCCCGAGCGGTGCGCGGCGCTGCGGTCGTCGGCATGCACATGGGCCAGCCACAGCGACGGGTCGCGCCGGAAGTCCTCGGCCGCCAGGCCGTAGACCTGCTCGAACGCCGGGCTGAGGTAGAGCAGCGCGCGGCCATCCGGGGTGGCCAGCCACAGCACCTCCGACAGGCTGGCGTGCAGCGCGCGGAACTGCTGCTCCTGGCGCTGCAGGGCCTGCTGTGCCGCCACCTGGGCGCTGATGTCCACCGCCAGCACCAGGATGGCCGTGCGGCCGCCGTAGCGGGCCTCCTTGGCGCTGATCTGGATGTCCAGCCAGCCGCCGGTCTTGCAGCGGTGGCGGGTGCAGTGCACCACGCTGGCACCGGGGGCGCGCTGGCGCAGCCGCTCGACCAGGTCCGCGCGCTCGGCCGGGTGGCGCAGATCAGGCACCTGCATCTGCAGGAACTCGGCCTGGCTGTAGCCGTACAGCCGCACGGCCGCGTCGTTCACCTGCAGGAAGGCCAGCGTCTGCGGGTCGTAGTACCACATCGGCTGCGGGTGGCCTTCGAACAGGTCGTGCACGCGGATGGCACGGTCGCGGCCCTGCCACCGGACCGCACGCAGTCGGCCGGCGCGCAGCCGCACCCAGGCCGCAGCGGCCGGTGCAGCCTGTCGGCAGGCATGCTGGAGTCGTGCGAGGACGCGCGGCAGTCTCAATGGCACAGGGGATCCCGACGATGTCAGATCGACCCGTCGGATTCTGTGGAGGACCACGCTGCGGCATCCCCGGATCAGCCGGGTGCCAGGCGGCCTGTTCCTGCTGCCGTTCGCCGATGCGCTGCACCGCGTCGTTGCGGGCCTGGTCCCAGCGGCCGCCGGCGCGCCACCCGGCTGGAGGCCGGTGGCGCGCGCGGGGCGCGGTCAGTAGCCGTCGCCGAGCACCAGACCCTCGCGCCGCGGATCGGCGCCGCCGGCCCAGGCCGGCAGGCCGTTGTCGCGGCTGGTGCGCACGATGGTGCTGGTGCCGCTGCTCTGCGCCACCACGCTGACGGTGTGGCCCAGCGCGCGCAGGCCGGTCACCAGGGCGTCGTCGTTGCCGCTGTTGGCGGTGTTGAGGTTCGGATGCTCGCCGCCCAGGCCGGTGGTGGGCCCGTTGCTGGAGCCGAAATTCATCATCGACGTGGCCTGCTGGGCGTCCAGCCCCCAGTCGAGCACGCCGATGATGGTCTTGGCGACGTACTGGATGATGTTGCCGCCGCCCGGCGATCCGGTGGCCATCACCAGGTCGCCGGCCGAGCCGTCGGCTGCCTGCTTGAACACCAGCGTGGGCGCCATCGAGCTGCGCGGCCGCTTGCCCGGCTGCACCCGGTTGGCGATGGGCACGCCGGCACCGTCGGCCGGCGCGGCGTTGAAGTCGGTCAGCTGGTTGTTGAGGATGAAGCCGCGCACCATGCGCCAGGCGCCGAAGCCCGACTCCACCGTGGTCGTCATGCTGACCACGTTGCCCCACTTGTCGACGATGGTCATGTGGGTGGTGCCCGCCTCGACCGGCTGCACGCCGGTGCCCAGCGGCACCGGGCCCAGGTTGCCAGGCTGGGCCGTGCCCAGGCTGCTGTTGAAGCTGATCAGGTCGGCCCGGCTGCGCAGGTAGGGCTTGGCCAGCATCGCGTCCCAGCTGCCACCGGGCAGCGCCACGAAATCGGTGTCGGCGATGTACTTGTTGCGGTCGGCATAGGCCAGGCGGTTGGCCTCGGCCACCAGGTGCACGCCCAGCACCGTCGGCTTGCCACCGTAGATGTCGATGGCGGTGGGCCGGTGCTGCGCCAGATCGAAGTTCTCCAGGATGCCCAGGGTCTGGGCGACCGTGATGCCGCCCGACGACGGCGGGCCCATGCCGCAGACCACATGGGCCCGGTAGGTGGTGCACACCGCCGGGCGCTGCTTGGCCTGGTAGCCGGCCAGGTCGGCCAGGGTGGTGGCGCCCGGGGTCAGGGCCGCGCCATTGGCACCGGTGGTGGCATTGATCTCGGCGACGATGTCCTGGGCGATGGGACCGGTGTAGAACGCATCGGCCCCGCCGGCAGCGATGGCGCGCAGCGTGTCGGCATAGGCCGGCAGCGTGAAGGTGGTGCCCAGGGCCTTGGGCGTGCCGTCGGCATTGAAGTACGCGGCCATCGCGTCGGCATCGCGCTGGAAGTTGGCACCGGCGCCGGCGATGGCATCGGCCATGCGGCCGCTGATCTTGAAGCCGTTGGTGGCCAGGTCGATGCCGGGCTGGAACAGGCCGGCCCAGGGCAGCTTGCCATGTGCGTCATGGGCCAGGGCCAGCATGCGCACCGCGCCGGGCGTGCCGATGGAGCGGCCGCTGGCACGCGCGCTGGGCAGCGGCGTGGTGCGCGTGTCGCTGCTGATCCAGCGCAGGTAGTCCTCGGTGGCGCCGGCCGGCGCGGTCTCGCGGCCGTCGTAGCTGACCACGGTCTTGCTGGCGGCGTCATAGTGGAGCATGAAGGCGCCGCCGCCCAGGCCGCTGCTCTGCGGTTCGACCAGGCCCAGCACCATCTGCACCGCCACCGCGGCATCCACCGCGCTGCCGCCGTTCTTCAGCACCTCGCAGCCGGCCTTGCTGGCCAGCGGGTTGGCGGTGACGACCATGTAGCTCTTGGTCTGCACCACCGTCTTGCCGGTGCGGTAGCCCGACGACGGCTCCGGCGCGGCCGGATCGCCCGCCGCGCCCGAGCCCACCACCACCGAGCCATCGGCGGTGGTGGTCTGGCAGGCAGCCAGCTGTTCTTCCTCGGCCACGCCACCACCGCAACCGGCGGCCAGCAGCGCCAGCGCGCTCACCCAGACTGTCAGCGACGCGGCGCGCCAACCCTCGAATCGACCCATGCAGAACTCCTTGTTGTGGAATGGCCTGCCCGCCGATGCGGGCGGCCTGCCGCAGACCATAGCGAGTTGCGCGCCAGCCTGTGCTGCGGGTTAACGCGGGTGGGCGCCCCGTGCTGGTGCAGCCCGCCTGGGCAGGCCTGCAGTGGCCATGGCCGACAATCGTGCATGACCGATTCCGCTTCCCCCGCCGGCCCGACCGGGCCGGCCTTCGCCCAGCTGCCGCTGTCGCCGGCCATGCTGGCCAACCTGCAGGCCCTGGGCTACCTGGCAATGACGCCGATCCAGGCCGCCGCCCTGCCACTGGCCCTGACCGGCCACGACCTGGTCGCGCAGGCCGCCACCGGCAGCGGCAAGACCGCCGCCTTCGCCCTGGCGCTGCTGCACCGGCTGGACATCGCCCGCCCGGAGGTGCAGGCCCTGGTGCTGTGCCCCACCCGCGAGCTGGCCGACCAGGTGGCGCAGGAGATCCGCCGCCTGGCCCGCGCCGACGGCAACACCAAGGTGCTGACGCTGTGCGGCGGCACGCCGATCAAGCCGCAGTCCGACAGCCTGGCGCATGGTGCGCACATCGTGGTGGGCACGCCCGGGCGCATCGTCGACCACCTGGCGCGCGGCAGCCTGCTGCTGGACGGCCTGGCCACGCTGGTGCTGGACGAGGCCGACCGCATGCTGGACATGGGCTTCGCCGAGGACATCGCCACCATCGGCAGCCGCTGCCCGAAGGCGCGCCAGACGCTGCTGTTCTCGGCCACCTACCCCGAGGGCCTGGCGCAGATCAGCCGCCGTTTCCTGCGCGACCCGCAGGAGGTGACGCTGGCGGCCCAGCCCAGCGCCAGCAAGATCCGCCAGCGCTTCTACGAGGTGACCGAGGACCAGCGCCTGCACGCCGTGGGCCTGCTGCTGAACCACTGGCGGCCCGAGCGCACGCTGGCCTTCTGCAACACCAAGGTGCAGTGCCGCGACCTGGTGGCGGTGCTGCAGGCCCAGGGCGTGGCCGCGCTGGCGCTGCACGGCGACCTGGAGCAGCGCGACCGCGACCAGGTGCTGATCCAGTTCGCCAACCGCAGCTGCCCGGTGCTGGTGGCCACTGACGTGGCCGCCCGCGGGCTGGACATCGTCGGCCTGGAGGCGGTGATCAACGTGGAGGTGACGCCCGATGCCGAGCAGCATGTGCACCGGGTGGGCCGCACCGGCCGGGCCGATGCCGACGGCTGGGCCTTCAGCCTGGCCAGCCTGGACGAGATGGGCCGGGTCGGTCGCATCGAGCAGCTGCAGGGCCGGGCCTTCGAGTGGTTTCCGCTGGACGGCCTGACGCCCACCGGCAGCGGCCCGCTGCGCGCGCCGATGGTGACGCTGCAGATCCTGGGCGGCCGCAAGGAGAAGATCCGCCGCGGCGATGTGCTGGGCGCGCTGACCGGCGACGGCGGGCTGCCGGCAGCGGCCATCGGCAAGATCGACATCAACGACTTCTCCACCTACGTGGCGGTGGACCGTGCGATTGCGACCAAGGCGCTGAAGGCGCTGAACGAGGGCAAGGTGAAGGGCAAGAAGGTGAAGGCGCGGGTGCTGGAGGGGTGATGGTCGGGTTGGGGCTCTCTGCGGACATCCATTGATCTGCGCGAGGCCGAGGCCAGCGGGCAACTGGCCGACTCCGTGTCCCCCCGGGCCTGCCGGCCCTCCTTCCTCTTACCTGCGTCGGCCAGTCACCCACTGTCCTCGTCCAGCCACCATCACCGCATGCAGCGCGTATCTCGGTGGCGCCTGAGCGCCGGGCCGGGAGGGCCTGTTTTGCGGAGGTAGAGGCGGAGTCCTATTCGCCGCTTGCGGCGTGTAGAACGGGGGACATGGAGCAAAACAGGCCCTCCCGGCCCGGCGCGATCGCGCAGAACCAAACGTCCGCCAAGAGCCCACATCAGACAGATGCTCAGGCAAACAGCCCCTGCAGGAACCACCCGGGCTCACCGGCCGCCACCGGCAGCCGGCTGCGATAGATCCACACCAGGGCGCCGTCGGCGGCCTGGGCGATGAAGTAGTCGCGCAGCACCAGGTCGCCGTCCCACCAGCCGCATTCCAGCCGCTCGGGCCCGGCCAGCAGTTGCAGCGGCCGACCATCCAGCAACGGCAGGCTGTCGCGCTCGCACAGCACCTGGGGCTGGGGCAGCAGCCACAGCGGCTGGGTGCCCAGCGTGTGCACGCCGGCCTGCACATCCACACCACCGGGCAGCGCAGCGCCCAGCCGGGCCGGGTCGGCCGGCTGCCAGCAGGTGCCGCGTTCGGGCCGGTAGTCGGCCACCGGCGACAGGCACTGCACCTGGGCGGTGCCCAGCCGGGCCTGCAGCCGCTCGACCAGCCGGGCCAGACCGTCGCGCTGGCTGTCGGGGCTGGCGAACTGGGCGCCGAACAGCTCGGCATTCGGCGGCGCGGCATCCACCCGCGCATCGCAGTGCAGGCTGAGTTCCAGCGCCGGCGCCGGCAGCGGCAGCCTGCCCAGGCGCTCGGCCAGCAGGCTGTGCAGGTGCGCGGCATCGGCCGACGGCAGCGCCGGGGCGATCTCCAGCGGCGTGTGGGTGGGGCTGGTGCTGTCGCTGCGGTGGCGCGGTTCATGGTGCATCACCAGCCGGAAGTGCGCCACGCAGCCCTGGCTGGCCTGCACCCAGGCCACCAGCCGCGCCAGCAGCACCTGGGCACCGGCCAGCACCTGGGCGCTGGTGTCGGCGCGGTGCATCAGCTCCAGCCGGCTGGCAAAGCGCGGCGGCAGCGTCAGCCAGGCATGGGCCTCGGGCAGATGCCCGCGGGCCTGGTCGATGCGCGCGAGCAGGCCGGCGCCGAAGCGGCGCGCCAGGCCATCACGCGGCAGGCGGCGCAGGTCGGCCAGGCGGTGCAGGCCCATGCCGGCCAGGGCCTGCAGCTGGCCGGCGTCGGCGACCAGCAGGTGCAGCGGCAGGCGGTCGAGCAGGTGCTGCAGGGCTTCGCGGCCCTGCACATGCGTGCCCTGCTCCAGCCCGCTGCGCCAGCCGGCCAGCAGGGCCGCGCCCAGCGCGGTGGGCGCGCAGGCGATGCGCAGCTGGTGGCCCAGCGGCGCCAGCGCCGCGCGCAGCGTCTCCAAGAGCCGCGGCAGGCCGCCCCAGTAGCGCAGGCAGCTCTGCACCTCCAGCCGCACGCCCACCAGCGCGGCGGGGGTGTCGTCGTTGGCGGCCGGCAGCCAGGCCACCGACGGGCTGAAGCCCAGCGCCACATCGGCCACCGCGCGCAGCGCACGGGCATCGCGCCGGGCATCGGCCTGGCCCAGCTGCAGATCGGGCGCCAGCGCCAGCGCGGTGGCGCGCTGCATGCCCACCTGCACGCCCCGCGCCAGCGCGGCGGCATCGGCATGCTGCACCCGGTGGTCGGCGATCAGCACGGCCGGGCGGGCATCGGCCGGCGCGCCGGCTCGCCATGATTCCAGCGAAAGCGCCGGCAGGTGCAGGGCCACCCACAGCATGGTGAACGACGGATCCGATCGGCACGCTAGCGCGGGATCGATGCCAGGCCCTGGCTGAGCTGCTGCGCCTCGGCCTGCGCCTGCAGCTGGGCCTGCAGATGCGCTGGCAGCACCGGCGGCAGCGCCAGGCGCAGCGGCTGGGTGGCCTGCGGGCCGCGGCGCTTGAGCAGGCGCAGCGTCAGGTGGTCGGCGCCGGCGGGCTGCAGCAGCAGGCGCAGCGGCGCCGGGCTGGGCCGGCCGCGGGCCAGGGCATCGCGGAACAGGAACACCGGCCCGGCCTGGGCCTGGGCAGCCAGCTGCAGCCGGCGCAGCGCATCGGCCCGCAGGTTGACCGGCAGCCAGGCCAGCACCGCGCCCACCTGGCCGCTCTTGAGCGCCTGCTCCAGCGCCCACAGCACATCGGCCCCCGGCAGCAGCGGCGCCAGCCGGCTGGCGCCACGCGGCACGCCGGGCGCCACGTCCGGCTGCCAGGCCAGCGGCGCCGCCGACGGCGCCCCGGGGCGGCCCTGGCTGCCGGGGCGTGAACGCACCACCAGCCAGTGCCGGCTGTCCAGCCCGCATTGGGCCAGCGCCCAGGCGCTCAGCGCCGCCGGCGGGTCGAACAGCATCACGCAGCGGGCCGCCTCGGCCGGCGCAGGCTGGCGCGCGGCCCGGCCCGACCGCGGTGCCGGGCTGGCCGCAGCCGGCGCCGGCGCCGCACGCAGCGGCGACAGCGCCGCCAGGGCCGGTGCCAGCAGGCGCAGCTCGCCGATGCCGGGCTGCGGCAGCAGCAGCTCGGTCAGCACGCCATGCGGCCAGCCGCCGCCAGGCAGCTCGGCATCCAGGCCGGCAAAGCCGCTGGGGCTGGTGGCCTGGGCGCCGCCACCCAGCTGGCTGGCCCGCCACACGGCCGGATGC
The DNA here is from genome assembly GCF_005403045.1 of Pseudaquabacterium pictum. Classification (GTDB taxonomy): domain Bacteria; phylum Pseudomonadota; class Gammaproteobacteria; order Burkholderiales; family Burkholderiaceae_C; genus Pseudaquabacterium; species Pseudaquabacterium pictum. The sequence goes on along the minus strand of NZ_BJCL01000001.1, from coordinate 206,411 downwards.
AGCGCCAGATCGAGGCCGGGCGGCTCCTGGCTGGCCTCGTCGGGCAGCAGGCCCAGGCCGCGCAGCGGCACCGCCGACCCCGGCGCCTGCGGTGCCGGCGGCGCAGCCAGCGGCACCGCCCCGGCGGGCGCTGCCGGGGCAGCGTCCTGCAGGTCGTCGTCGAAATCGAACAGGGGCAGCGACAGGTTCACGGCAGAACTGTACGTTCATACAGTGTTGTCGGCAAGCGCCAGACTGCACGGTGCAGGCCCTGATAATCCGCCACCCCCGCGGCGCGCACCTTCCTGGCGCACCGCCGGCCCCACCGCCCCATGCCCAGCCTGCTGCAGCGCTTCGCCCGCATCACCCCCTACTTCCGCCACAGCCGCCTGGCCGTGGGCGTGGCCTTCCTGGCGTCGCTGGTGGGGGCGCTGACCGAGCCGCTGATCCCGGCCATGCTCAAGCCCCTGCTCGACCAGGGCTTCACCGCCGGCGCGCTGCCGCTGTGGCTGGTGCCGGTGGCCATCATCGGCGTGTTCGCGGTGCGGGGTGCGGCCGGCTTCGTGGCGCAGTACGCCCTGGCCTGGGCCGCCCACCGCGGCGTGCAGGATCTGCGCGAGGCGCTGTTCCAGCGCATCCTCACCGCCCAGCCGGCGATGTTCGCCCGCCATTCGGCCAGCAGCCTGACCAACACCCTGGTCTACGAGGTGCAGAACGGCGCGCTGCAGCTGGTGCAGTCGGTGCTGGTGCTGCTGAAGGATTCGCTGACCCTGGTGGCCCTGCTGGGCTACCTGCTGTGGCTGAACTGGAAGCTGACGCTGTTCGTCGGCGTGCTGTTTCCGGCGGTGGCGCTGCTGATGCGCGGCGTCAGCCGCCGCCTGCGCCGCCTGGCCCGCGAGGGCCAGGACGCCACCGACGGCCTGGCCTACGTGGTCGAGGAGAACGTGCTGGCCTGGCGCATCGTGCGGCTGCACGGCGCCGCACCGGCCCAGGCCAGCCGCTTCGAGCAGCATGCGCTGACGCTGCGCCGGGTGCTGCTGAAGGCCGCTGCCTCGGCCGGCGTGATGACGCCGCTGACCCAGCTGTTCACCGCGGTGGCGCTGTCGGCGGTGATCGTGGTGGCGCTGTGGCAGAGCAGCAGCACCGGCAGCACCGTGGGCGGCTTCGTCGCCTTCATCACCGCCATGCTGATGCTGGTGGCGCCGGTCAAGCACCTGGCCGACGTGATGGCGCCCATCACGCGCGGCCTGGCCGCCATCGAGCGCGGCATGGAGCTGCTCGACACCAGCCCGGCCGAGGTGGGCGGCAGCCACCAGGCCGGCGCCACCGCCACCCGCGCCCGCGGCCACCTGCAGCTGCAGGACGTGGTGCTGCGCTATGCCGGCGACCAGGCCCCGGCGCTGGACGGCCTGACGCTGGACGTGGCCGCCGGCGAGACGGTGGCCCTGGTGGGGCCGTCGGGTGCCGGCAAGTCGTCGCTGATCAACCTGCTGCCGCGCTTCGTGGCACCGACCAGCGGCCGCATCACGCTGGATGGCGTGGCCCTGGACGACTGGCAGATCGACGCGCTGCGCCGCCAGTTCGCCCTGGTCAGCCAGGACGTGGTGATGTTCAACGACAGCATCACCGCCAACGTGGCCCTGGGCACGGACGTGGATGCCGCCCGGGTGCGCGCGGCGCTGGCCGGCGCCAACCTGCTGGAGTTCGTCGACGGCCTGCCGCAGGGCGCCGACACGGTGATCGGCCACAACGGCAACCAGCTCTCGGGTGGCCAGCGCCAGCGCCTGGCCATCGCCCGCGCGCTGTACAAGGACGCGCCGATCCTGATCCTGGACGAGGCCACCTCGGCGCTGGACAGCGAGAGCGAGCGCGCGGTGCAGACTGCGCTGGACGCGCTGATGCGCGGCCGCACCACGCTGATCATCGCCCACCGGCTGTCCACCATCGAGCATGCCGACCGCATCGTGGTGATGGAGGGCGGCCATGTCGCCGAGCAGGGCACGCATGCCGCCCTGCTGGCCGCCGGCGGGCTGTATGCACGCCTGCACGCCATGCAATTCCGCACCTGAAGGAGACGCACCATGACCACCCCCACCATCAGCCGCTACCCCGTGCCCGAGCTCGCCAACCTGCCCGACGACCTGCGCGAGCGCATCCTCGCGGTGCAGGAGAAGGCCGGCTTCGTGCCCAACGTGTTCCTGGCGCTGGCCCACCGGCCGGCCGAGTGGCGCGCCTTCATGGCCTACCACGACGCCCTGCTGCTGAAAGAGACCGGCAACCTCACCAAGGGCGAGCGGGAGATGATCATCGTCGCCACCTCGGCGGCCAACCAGTGCCTGTACTGCGTGGTGGCGCACGGCGCCATCCTGCGCATCTACGAGAAGAAGCCGCTGATCGCCGACCAGCTGGCCACCAACTACCGCAAGGCCGACACCACGCCGCGCCAGCGGGCGATGCTCGACTTCGCGATGAAGGTCTGCCTGCGGTCGGCCGAAATCGACGAGGCCGACTTCGCCGCCCTGCGCGCCCACGGCTTCGACGACGAGGACATCTGGGACATCGGCGCCATCACCGCCTTCTTCGGCCTCAGCAACCGCATGGCCAACCTGACCGGCATGCGGCCGAATGACGAGTTCTTCCTGATGGGGCGCCAGCCCCGGCCGCCCAAGGCCTGAGCGCCGGTGCCCGCGGCTGCGCTGCCCAACCCGGCCGGGCTGTCGCCGGTCATCGCCGGGGCCTGGCGGCTGGCCGAGTGGCAGTGGACGGCCGAGCAGCGCCTGGCCTGGATCGAGGCCAACCTCGACATCGGCGTGACCAGCTTCGACCATGCGGATGCCGATGGCAGCCACAGCGTGGCCCGGCTGCTCGGCGAAGCCCTGGCCCTGCGGCCGGGCCTGCGCCAGCGCGTGCAACTGGTGGGCACCTGCCACCTGGGTGCAGCCGCCACTGCCGCGGCCGACCTGCGCGCGGCGGTCGACGCCATGCTGCGGGCCCTGCAGACCGACCACCTGGACCTGCTGCTGATCCAGCCAGCGGCCACCCTGCCCGACCCGGACCTGCTGGCCGCAGCGGTGGCCGGCCTGCGCCAGGCCGGCAAGCTGCGCCACGCCGGGCTGGCCAACGCCACCGCGCCGCAGGTGGCGGCGCTGCACGCCCGGCTGCCGCTGGCCACCCACCAGGTGGCGCTGTCGCCGCTGCAGCGCCGCGCCCTGGACGACGGCCTGCTCGACCAGTGCCTGCAGCTGGGGCTGCGGCCGATGCTCTGGGCGCCGCTGGCCGGCGGCCGCATCTTCACCGGCCAGGATGCCGACGCCTGCCGGCTGCGCGCCGTGCTGGCGACGCAGGCCGCGGCGCTGGGCATCGCCGTCACCACGCTGGTGATCGCCTGGCTGCTGCACCACCCCAGCCGGCCGCTGCCCATCCTGGGCTCGCGCCGCATCGTGGTGGCGCAGCAGGCCCTGGCCGCCCTGCCCTTGCAGCTGGAGGCGGCCACCTGGTGGCAGATCTGGTCGGCGGCCAGCGGGCAAGCCGTGCCCTGATCCGCGGCACCGGGCCCGGCTTGCGGCTCAGGCCGCCCGCAGCGCCCGCCAGGCCAGCGGCAGCGCCGCCAGCGACACCAGCAGCCCCAGGCCGGCAGCAGCCGGCCAGCCACCCAGCTGCACGCAGGCCGCCATGGCCGGCGGTCCCAGCAGCGAGCCCGAGGCACCGCACTGCGCCAGCAGGCCATTGGCCCGCACCAGCTGGCCGGGGCCGGCCGCCAGCCGCGGCAGCAGCGCAAAGGTGAGGCTGGCGAACACGCCGCCCAGCATGTTCAGCAGCACCGCCAGGCCGATGGCCAGCGCCGGCTGCGGCGCATTGGTGAACACGCCGAACAGCAGCAGCGGCGGCAGGCCCAGCGACAGCAGCACCGGCCCGCGCAGCCCCGTGCCATGGCGCAGCAACAGCGCCGCCGACGCGCTGCCGCCCACTGCCGCCAGCGCCGCCAGGCCGGTCCACTGGCCAGCTGCCGCGGCGCTGAGCCCGGCCTGCTGCACCAGCAGCGTGGGCAGCAGGCCGAGCATGCCCACCTCGAACAGGGCAAAACCGCCGAAGGCCAGGGCCAGGCACCAGAGTGCCGGCGTCAGCGCGGGCGGCGATGCGGGCGGCGGATCGGCGGTCACGCTGCCGCCATCGGCTGGCAGGCGTGATCGCCAGAGCACGGCCCACAGCAGCAGCGCCACCCCGCCGCCCAGCGCCACGGCACCGCGCCAGCCCAGCCAGACGGCAGCGCCCGCACTGCCCCAGGCACCCAGGGCCATGCCCACCGGCACGAAGGTGCTCCACAGCGTCAGCGCCAGTCCCTGGGTGCGGGCGCCGGCGGCACCGCCGGTGCGGGCGGCATGGCGCGCGATGAGCACCGGCGCGCTGACGATCACGCCCAGGTAGCCCACGGCCTCCAGCAACCGCCAGCCGAACAGGCCGACGGCGCCCTGCGCCAGCGCGCCACCCAGGCCGGCCAGCGCCAGCGCGCCCACGCCCCAGCGCAGGCAGCGCGCCAGCCCCAGCCGCTGGGCCAGCAGGCCGGCCACCGTGCCCAGCGTGGCACCGCCCAGCTCGATCAACGAGATGGCCAGCGCCACCAGCGGCAGGCCCAGGCCCAGCGCCGCGGCCACCAGCGGCGCCAGCGCCGACAGCTTGCCCAGCTGCGCCGCAGCCAGCAGGCCGCACAGGTACAGCAGCCCGACCAGCGGCCAGGGCGACGCACCCGGACGGCTCACTGCCGGGCGGCGGCTTGGTGGTGCCGCGGGTCAGGCTGGATCTGCAGGGGCAATCTCTGGTCGTGCCATCGGGTGACGCCGGCATGGCGGGCGAATTGGCATTGCGTGGCGCGGCGGACGGGGGTCATGGCCGGCAGCTTAAGGGCCATCGTCACCACGTCGGCCGGGCATGGCGGCGGCATCTGCGCTGCAGCAACCGTGACCGCGCCGCAAGAGTGTTAGCGTTGCAACTGCCGCGCCGCGGTGCGGCTGCCGACCGACCTTCGACGGAGTCCTCCATGCAACCTCGACCGCTGTCGCGCGCCGTGGCGCCGCTGATCTGTCTGGCCCTGGTGGCCGGGCCCTTGCCCGCCAATGCGAACCAGACCATCCGCTGCGAGAGCTACAACAACGGCTACAACTTCTGCTCGGCCAACACCGACAACCGGGTGGAACTGGTGCGCCAGATCTCCAACACCGACTGCCGGGAGAACCGCAACTGGGGCTACTCGCGCTCCGGCGTGTGGGTCAACCGCGGCTGCGGGGCGGATTTCCGCGTCGGCCGCGGCTCGGGCAGCAACGACAAGGCCGCTGCCGCGGCGGTGGTCGGCCTGATCGGACTGGCCGCCATCGCGGCGGCTGCCAACAACCAGAACAAGCATGCGCAGGAGGATGTCGGCGCCTGGTCGGTCGGCAGCTTCAGCGGCTACGACGAGCGCGAGGGTGTCGACGTGACGCTACGCATCCTGCCCGGCGGTGCGGTCTCCGGCCGCGCCGGCCGCAACGAGTTCTCCGGCAGCCTGGACGGCAACCGGCTGCAGGCTGGCCGCCAGCAGTTCCGCATTTCCCGCTCGGGCAGCGGCTTCGTCGCCGTGGACGAGCGCGACTCGGGCCACCGCGTCGTCTTCCAGCGCAGCTACGAGCGCCACTACGACGGCGGAGGCTACTGATGCGCAACCCGATCCAACACCCCATGCGCACCCTCCGTTCCAGCCTGCTGGCCGCCGTGCTGGCCACCGGCCTGGCCGCACCCGGCTGGGCCCAGACCCCGGCCACGCCCGCATCGCCGGGCAGCGGCTTCGCCGACCCGTCCCGCCCCGCACTGCGCGCGCCGCCACCGGAAGCCGGCCTGGTCTGGCGCGGCCCGGCGGTCGACACCCTGGCCACCGTGCGCCAGCGCGGCCTGCTGCGGGTGTGCGTGGTGCCGGTCGACCCGATGGTGATGAACGACGGCAAGGGCGGCTTCGCCGGCTACAGCGTCGACCTGTCGCGCAAGCTGGCGCAGGACCTGGGCCTGGAGATCGAGTTCGTGCCCTCGTCCTGGGGCCTGGTGGTCAGCGACCTGGTCGACCGGGCCTGCGACCTGATCGCCAGCGGCCTGTGGATGACGGTGACCCGCGCCATGGCCGTCAACTTCACCACCCCCACGGTGCACGACGGCGTCTACCTCGTCGCCAGCCAGGCCAAGGCACCGGGCAAGACGGCGCTGGCCGATTTCGACCAGCCCGGGATGGCGGTGGCGGTGTATGCCGGCACGCCGCAGGAGGCGCTGGCGCGCAAGCTGCTGCCCAAGTCCCGGCTGATCGCCACCAGCGACGACCCGCTGCAGCTGGTGCTGCAGGGCCAGGCCCAGGCCGCGCTGGCGCCCACGCTGTCGCCGCAGGCGCTGCTGCAGGCGGCCCCCGGCCAGCTCTACCTGCCGCGCAACACGCCGCTGGCCAGCACGGCCGCGGCGATGGCGGTGCGCAAGGGCGACCCGGACTTCCTGGCCTTCCTGAACACCTGGCTGGCGCTGCAGCGCGACAGCGGCTGGCTGGAGGAGCGGGTGCTGTTCTGGTCGGACAGCAGCCGGTGGCCGAAGTGAGCGGCCGGCGCGGCGGGCATGGCGCCGCCGCTCAGGCCGGCGCCGGGTCCAGCGTGAACTCGGCCACCGTGCCCACGCCGGGCGCGCTGCGCAGGCGCACAGCGCCGCCATGGTGCTCGACGATGCGGCGCACCAGGCTCAGGCCCACGCCGCTGCCCTCGAACCGGCTGCCTTCGTGCAGGCGCTGGAAGGGGGTGAACAGCCTGCCGGCAGCGGCCATGTCGAAGCCCACGCCGTTGTCCGCCACCCGGTACCAGGTGCCGCGGTCATCCTGGTGGCTGCTGACGGCCACCTTGGCCGGATCCCGCCCGTCGCTGTACTTGGCGGCATTGCCCAGCAGGTTCTGCCAGACCTGGGCCACCAGATCGGGGTCGCCCTGGGCCGGCGGCAGCACGTCGACACGGAACTCCATCCGCCGGTCGGCCAGCTGGGGCTGCAGCAGGGCCCAGGTGTCCTCGGCCAGGCGCACCATGTCCAGCGGCTGGCGCTGCAGCGGTTGCTGGTCCACCCGGGCCAGGCGGCCCAGCGCGTCGATCATCGCCGTCATGCGCCGGGCCGCCGCGGCCATGCGCTGGGCATGCACCATCGCCTCCTGCACATGGCCTGCGCGCAGCCGCTGCTGCAGCAGGCCCAGGTAGCCCTGCACCGCATTCAGCGGCGTCTTCAGATCGTGCGAGACCGCGCGGGTGAAGGTCTGCAGCCGGTCCTCGGCCTCGGTCTGGCGCACCTGGGCGGCCTGCAGTTCATGGCGGGCCAGGTTCAGCTGACCGGCCAGGCTGTCATAGCCCTGGCGCAGCAGCGCATCGCGGGCCAGCTGCTCGGTGATGTCGCGCAGCAGGCAGAACACATGCGGCCGGTCGCCCACCGGCAGCACATCGGCGCTGACCAGCGCATCGCGCGGCGAGCCGTCGGCACGCCGCAGGCGCAGCGGTGCCGCGTCCAGCCGCCCGTCGTCGGTCAGGCGCTGCACCAGCTGGCGCAGCGCCGCCGCATCGACCACGCCGTCCAGCGCATCCAGCGGCCGGCCGATCAGCGTGTCGGCCGGCAGGCCCAGCAGGTCCAGCAGGGCGGCGTTGGCATCGCGCACCACGCCGCTGTCGCGCTCGACCAGCAGCATGGCATCCGGATGCTGGGCAAAGCTGTGCAGCAGCAGGCGCTCGGCCTGCTGCAGCGCAGCCTCGGCCGCCTGGCGGCCCTGGCGCTCGGTGGCCACCCGGCGCCCGCGCCACCACAGGCCGGCACCCAGCACCAGGGCTGCACCAGCACCGGCGGCGGCCACCTGCCAGGTGCGGCTGCGCTGCGTCGCCAGGCCGCGGCTGAGCAGCTGGCGCTCGGCCAGCGCCTGGTGGCTGCTCAGCCAGCGGGTGCGCAGGGCCTCCAGTCGGCCGTCGGCCTCCAGCGCATCCAGGCCCTGCTGCAGCCGCGCCTGCAGGTCGGCGCGGCCCGGCGCCACCGCCAGCGCATAGGTCTGCAAGGGCAGGTTCAGCGCACTGGCGACGACATCGGGCGCGGCACCGGCGGCCAGCAGCGGGTCGGCATAGGCACGTGGCAGCAGGGCCACGTCGGCCATGCCTTGCTGCAGTGCGGCCAGCGCGGCGGCGGCATCGGCCTGCAGCAGGAACGGGCCCGGCAGGCCAGCCAGCCAGGTGCGCAGGGTGTGGCGCATCGGCTCGCTGTCCGGCACCGCGACGCGCAGGTTGGCCAGGCCGGTGAGGCCCTGCGGATCGGGCTGACCGCTGCGCCGGTACACCGCCAGCGCCGGCGTGGCATGGCCGCGGGTGAACAGCGCCCAGGCGCGCCGTTCGCTGGTGTCGACCATGCCGACCACGTCGACCTGGCCCGTGCGGAAGGCCCGCTCGGTCTGCGCCCAGGGCGCCAGGCGGATGTCGAACTCGACGCCGGCCAGCGGGCCCAGCGCCGCCAGCAGCGCGGTCTGGAAGCCCTGTGGCTGGCCGTCGGCGTCCAGCGACTCGAAGGGCGCGAAAGCCGCGTCGCCGCCGTAGCGCAGGCGCAGCGGCTGGGCCGCCACCCCGCCGGCGCCCAGGCACCAGCCCGCCCCCGCCAGCGCGGCACCCACCAGAAGACTGCGTTTGTTCATGTGGGGACGACCACGCGGCGGCATGACACGCCGGCATTGTCGGCCAGCCGGCGCCGGTGCGGTCAGGCTGCCGGCGCGGCGCCGCGGTAGACGGCCAGCGCCGCGGCCAGCCGCTGCTGCACCGCCGCGCACAGGCTGTCGGGCGCCAGCACCTGCACCTGCTCGCCCTGGCGCAGCAGGTCCATCACCAGCTCGGTCTCGTCGACGTAGGGCAGGCGCAGCTCCCAGCTGCCGTCGTCCAGCCAGCGGCCCTGCTGGTCGGGGTGCCATTCCTCGCGGCTGATCCAGGGCGCCGCCTGCGGGCTGAAGCGCAGCAGCGCCTGCTTCGGCGTGCCGCCGGCAAAGATGCCGTAGCCGCCGTCCATCTCGGCCTGCACCTGGCGCAGCGCGACATCCTTGGCGCGGGCGGGCAGCACGCGGGCTTCCTGCACGGCATCGAGCGCAAAACGCAGCAGCCGGTCGCGGCTGTGGCACCAGGCATCCAGGTACCAGGTGTTGCGGTAGTGCACCAGGCGCTGCGGCGAGACCTCGCGCTCGCCCACCTCGCCGCGGGCGCGGGTGAGGTAGCGCATGTGCAGGCGGCGGCGGCGCAGCAGGGCTTCACCCATGCGCTCGAAACAGTCGGGCGGCACCGGCCGGCGCAGCGCGCTGACGATCTTCACCCGCTTCATCAGCGCCTGCGCATCGCTGTCGCCGCCCGGGCCCAGCAGCTCGTGGATGCGGTCGAGCAGCGGCTGCAGATGGCGGCTGAGGGTGCCGTCGGCATCCAGCCCGGCCAGCAGCTGGTGGGCCATCAGCAGCGAGTACAGCTCGCGCTCGCTGAACCACAGGCCGGGCAGCTCATGCTTCTCGCCGCGCCAGGCCGGGGTGCCGCTGGCCCCGCCGGCCGGCATGTCGAAGCGGTAGCCGTTGCTGTCGCGGTCGTAGACGATGGGGGCGCCGAGCTGGTCGCGCAGGTATTCCAGGTCACGCTTCAGGGTGGCGGGCGACACCTCCAGCGATTCCAGCATCTGCGCGAAGCTGACGCTGCCGCGGTGGCGGATCAGCTGCTCGATCTTGTACAGGCGTGCGGTCTTGGTCATCGGCGCGGGGTGGGCGTGGGAGGCGGCAGTCTGCCACGTCGGTGGCTCACGGCGTGAGCCATCCCGCAGGTGCGGGGCTGTGCCGGCATCCGTTTGACTGGCTCATGCTGTGAGCCAGTGGTCGCAGAGACTGTGTTGGCCGGAATGTCCTGGCGCCACTTCCTGGAGACCCCATGGCCCAAGCCGCCTTCGAGTTCAGCCCCCTGGTGCCCACGGCCCTGCCCGCCGCCCTGCCCGGCACCACCCCCGCCGCAGCCGCCACGGCCACGCTGGATGCCTGCGGCTTCGCCATCGGCTGGGACCATGCCCACCACCGCGTCACGCCGCCGCTGGCCCATCTGAACGACCACAACCCGGTGGGCCAGGGCTGGGCGGCCGGCCGCGCGGCCTTCGGCGAGCGGCGGCTGCGCACCACCGCGGCAGTGCGCCAGTGGCTGGCGCTGCGGCTGCGGGCCTGGCAGGACGGCGCGGTGTTCGAGGACCAGCAGGTCAACCCGGCCTTCCTGGCCCGCATCGACGTGCCGCAGTGCCCGGTCACCCGCGCGCCGCTGCTGCTGGCCACCGGCGGCAGCGACGACGCCACCGTGGTGCGGCTGAACACCGCCGCCGCCTATGCCGCCGGCAACCTGGCGGTGCTCAGCCAGCAGGCGGCGCAGGCCTGGGGCCCGGGCGACTGGGCGGCGGCCCAGGCCCAGGCCGTGGCACTGGCCGACAGCGGCGGCCGCCACCTGGGACTGGATGCCGCCGCCTGGCAGCGCCTGGTGGTGCTGGCCAGCTTTGCCACGCCGCTGCCGCATGCCCAGGCGGCGCTGCTGCCGCTGCGGGTGCTGCCACCGAACCGGGTGCGGGTGATCAACCCGGTGCAGGCGCTGCAGGTGATGCTGACGCTGCAATTCAGCCAGGCCGGCTATGCCCGCCGCCTGCTCGGGCTGTCGGCCCTGGTGCCGGGCAGCGAGGCCCGCCAGGCCTTCCAGATCTTCATGCACACCCTGCTGGCGCGCCGGCTGGCGGTGGGGCCGCAGCCGACGCCACAGCAGCTGCGCCAGGCCATGGAGGACACCTGGGGTGATGTGCTGGTGCAGCGGCGCTGGCAGCGCCTGGCCAGCCGCCTGGGTGCGGCGGATTGCGAATTGCTGCTGCAGCGCGCCAGCCAGCGCGGCCTGGTGGTGGGTGGTGGCCGCTGGTTGAGCGCCGATGCCGCCACCGACGGCTGGGCGCTGGCCGCGCCGGCGCAGGCCGACGGCGTGCGCCGACAGTCCCCTTTGGTGGCGGGGCGCCGGCCGGCGGCTGCTCAGGCCACCGCAGCCGGCGTGCCGCCGGCGCTGGTGGCCAGGCCGGGCAGCGCCCGCAGGCGCGGCTCGCAGAAGGCCGCCAGCTGCGCCGGGCTGACCGACTGCAGCTCACGCCAGTAATGCCGGGCGGCGCCGACGTGGGTGGCCAGGCATTCCAGCACGGCCACGCCGGGGTCGAACTGGCACAGCACGTTGACGCCACGCCACAGCGCCGCGGTCGGCTGCTGGCAGTCGCCAGCCACCGCCATCGCGCTGGCGATGCTCTGCAGCATCACGTCGACCCGCCACTGGGCGCGCCAGTGCGCCGGCTCCAGCAGGCGGTTGTCGCCGCCCTTGTAGGCCAGGCACAGCAGGCCGTCGCCATGCGCCAGCACCGCATCCGGCTGGGCCAGCAGCCCACCGGCCCGGTAGCTGCGGCGCTGGCCCTCGGGCGCCAGCAGGCGCGGCGGCTGGTGTCGCAGGATGGGCAGCTGGCGGGCGACGAAGTCGGGGCGGGCGTCGACGTCGGCCGGGTCGAAGAAGAAGGCGCGCACACGCACGCCCAGCACATCGGCTTCGTCGTGCCAGGGCAAGGGCTCGGAGGGCGTGGGGGTCATCGGCGGGCCGGGGTCAGAGGGCGGCAGTCAGGCGTGGCGGCAGGGCGGCGCTGGCCCCGGAGGCCGGCGTGGCCGCACCCGGCGCGGTCGGCAGCACGCGGGTCTCGGGGCTGGGTGGTGCAATCGGTGTGGCGCCGGGGTGCCGTGGTGCGGCCAGCGCCGGCATGGCCGGGGTGGTGGCCGGCGGCAGGTCGGCCGCCGCGCCGGGCGGCCCGACCTGCACATGGGCCGTCCACAACGCGGCACCCAGCCCCAGGCCGACGACCAGCAGCTTCAGCGCACCCAGGCGCAGGGTGCCGGCCGTGGCACTGCCCACCGGCTGCGCGGGTGGCTGTGCGGCCGACGCACTGGCCATGTCGGCCAGCACCGCGGCGGGTGCGGCCGCCGTCTGTCCCAGGTCAACCGGCTCCATCAGCACCCAGCGCACGCCGCTGACACCCTGCGCAGTCAGCTGGCTGGCGATCTGCACATGGATCATGGTGTGCTGGCCTCGGCCACATCGGCCACCGGGACCGGAGCGGACACCACCGGCGCGGGCGCCGGCCGGCGGTCGGCAGCGCTGCCGGGCCGGGCATCGCGCTCGGCGGCGGCGCGGGCCAGCGTGGCACGCACCAAGCCGGCCAGCGCCTCGGGCGGCAGGGCCGCGGGCGCCGGCGCAGGCCGGCCGTGGAAGTGCAGGTGCAGGCCACCGCAGGCCAGGCCGGCCAGGAAGCCCCAGGCTGCGAAGCACTGTGCCACCCAGGTCGCCTGCGGGTGGCCGGCATACAGCGTCCAACCCACCGCGGCCAGCGCGCAGGCGCTGCTGGCACCCCCCATGCCCAGGGCCACCAGCAGCCTCAGCATGGCCAGTCTCCCGGTTGTCGGTCAGGCAAGAGCGCGCAGGCAGTGGCGCTGGGCGGCGGTGAGGCGGGCACGGGCATGCCAGCCCTTTCGGCGGCCGGCGGCCAATCTTGAGGCCTGGCCGCCCGGGGCCGGCATCAACTCACGATGTAGGCCGCGGCGGCGGTGGCGATCAGCTCGCCGTCATCGTTGTGCAGCCGCATCTGGGTGGAGCCCACCCGGCCGCCGAGGCGGGTGACTTCGGCGCTGGCGATGAAGTGCCTGCCCAGGCCCGGCCGCAGGAAGTCCACCCGCAGGTCGATGGTGCCGATGCGCAGGAAGCGGTGCATCACCTGCTCGGCCGTCTCGTGGGGATGGCGCTCGCCCAGGCCGACCATGATGGCGCCGCCGCCCAGGCCGTCAAGCGCGGCCGAGATCACGCCGCCGTGCAGCCGGCCGTAGTGGGCATGGCCGACCAGCTCGGGCCGCATGTCGAAGCGCAGCAGCAGTTGCGGCAGCAGCTGCTGCACCTTCAGGCCCAGCACCTGGTTGAAGACGATGCGGTGCTCGATCAGGTCGGTCAGCTCGGCGTCCAGCCGGGCCTGCTCGGCCGCATCGCGGCGCGGCGGTGGGGGGGCAGCGGTCATCGCCCGAGCATAGCGCCGGCCTGCCTATCATTCCGGCTGCAACTTCCCGCCCGCCGCGCCATGTCCTCGCCCCTCGATCCGATCCGCCGCCGGCCCCTGCTGCTGGCATTGCCCCTGCTGCTGAGCACGGCCTGCTTCGAGAGCCGGTCCCAGAAAGGCGAGGCGGCCCCCCGCGCGGTGACGCCCCGCGGCGCCCTGGCCGCCGACGAGCTGGCCAACATCGACGTGTTCAAGCGCATCGCGCCCAGCGTGGTGCACATCACCACCCTGGCCACCGAGCGGGATTTCTTCAACCGTGCGGTGCAGCAGGTGCCGCGCGGCACCGGCACCGGCTTCGTGTGGGATGCCGGCGGCCACATCGTCACCAACTTCCACGTCATCCAGGACGGCAGCGGCGCCCGCGTCACCCTGCTCGACCAGACCACCTGGCCGGCCAAGCTGGTGGGCGCCTTCCCCGACCGCGACCTGGCGGTGCTGAAGATCGACGCGCCGCGCGAGAAGCTGCCGCCGATTCCCATCGGCACCAGCCGCGATCTGCAGGTGGGCCAGAAGGTCTACGCCATCGGCAACCCGTTCGGGCTGGACCAGACGCTGACCACCGGCATCGTCAGCGCGCTCAACCGCGAGATCGAGAGCTTCAACAGCCGCACCATCCGCGGCGTGGTGCAGACCGACGCGGCCATCAACCCCGGCAACTCCGGCGGGCCGCTGCTCGATTCCGCCGGCCGGCTGATCGGCGTGAACACCCAGATCGCCAGCCCCAGCGGCGCCAGCGCCGGCATCGGCTTCGCGATTCCCGTCGACGAGGTGAACCGCGTGGTGCCGCGGCTGATCCGCGATGGCCGCATCACCCGGCCGGCGCTCGGCATCAGTGCGGCCAGCGAGCAGATCCACCGCGCGCTGCGCCTGCCCGATGGCGTGGCGCTGGTGCAGGTCAGCCCCAACGGGCCGGCGGCCAAGGCCGGGCTGCAGCCGTTCAGCCGGGCACGCGACGGCAGCATCGTGGCCGGCGACATCATCGTGGCCATCAACGACGAGCCGGTGGCCAGCCTGGACGACATGCTCACGCTGCTGGAGAAGCGCCAGCCCGGCGACCAGGTGACGCTGAGCCTGTCGCGCGCCGGCCGCGGCCGCAAGGTGCCGGTGGTGCTGGGATCGTCGGACTGAGCCGGCCTGTCGGGTAGCATCGCGGCCGCTTCCAACCCACCGGTTCCCCACCATGCAAGTCGTCTGCCTCGACCTCGAAGGCGTGCTGATTCCCGAGATCTGGATCGCCTTTGCCGAGCGCACCGGCATCGCCGAGTTCCGCCGCACCACCCGCGACGAACCCGACTACGACAAGCTGATGCGCTGGCGCCTGGGCCTGCTGCGCCAGCATGGCCTGAAGCTGGCCGACATCCAGGCGGTGATCGCCGGCATGGCGCCGATGGACGGCGCCAAGGACTTCCTCGACGACCTGCGCAGCCGCTACCAGGTGATCATCCTGTCGGACACCTTCTACGAGTTCGCCGATCCGATGATGCGCCAGCTGGGCCGGCCCACCCTCTTCTGCCACAAGCTGGTGGTTGATGGCGAGGGCTTCGTGGCGGATTACAAGCTGCGCCAGCCGAACCAGAAGTTCCATGCCGTCAATGCGCTGAAGGGCCTGAACTACCAGGTGATCGCCGCCGGCGACAGCTACAACGACACCGGCATGCTGGGCGCGGCCGATGCCGGCTTTTTCATCCACCCGCCCGAGAGCATCGTGGCGCAGTTTCCGCAGTACCCGGTGAACCGCAGCTATGCCGAGCTGAAGGCCAGCATCGACGGCGCGGCGGCGCGCCTGCTGGCGGCCTGAGCACCCCCTGAAAGACCGGCCATGGCGGCACGACAGCGCCCGATCGAACTGCTGGCACCGGCACGCGATGCCGACATCGGCATCGCCGCCATCACCCACGGCGCCGATGCGGTCTACATCGGCGGGCCGGATTTCGGCGCCCGCGCGAACGCCGGCAACACCGTGGCCGACATCGAACGGCTCTGCGCCCATGCCCACCGCTTCAACGCCCGCATCTTCGTCACGCTGAACACCATCCTGCGCGACGACGAGCTGGAACCCGCCCGCCGACTGGTGTGGCAGCTGCACCAGGCCGGCGCCGACGCGCTGATCGTGCAGGACATGGGCCTGCTGGCGCAGGACCTGCCGCCGATCCAGCTGCATGCCAGCACCCAGACCGACATCCGCACGCCGGAGAAGGCCCGCTTCCTGCAGGACGTGGGCTTCAGCCAGATGGTGCTGGCGCGTGAACTGGACCTGAAGCAGATCCGCGCCATCCGCGCGCAGGTGCAGCAGGCCACGCTGGAGTTCTTCATCCACGGGGCGCTGTGCGTGGCCTACTCAGGCCAGTGCTTCATCAGCCATGCCCACACCGGGCGCAGCGCCAACCGCGGCAACTGCAGCCAGGAATGCCGGCTGCCCTACACCGTGACCGATGCGGCCGGGCACATCATTGCCCACGACAAGCATGTGCTGAGCCTGAAGGACAACGACCAGAGCGCCAACCTGCGTGCGCTGATCGACGCCGGCATCGGCAGCTTCAAGATCGAGGGCCGCTACAAGGACATGGGCTACGTGAAGAACGTGACGGCCCACTACCGGCAGTTGCTGGATGCCATCCTGGACGGCGACCGCGGCCTGCAGCGCAGTTCATCCGGCCGCAGCGTGCACTTCTTCCGGCCCGACCCCGCGCAGAACTTCAACCGCAGCGCCACCGACTACTTCGTCAACGGCCGCCAAGACGACATCGGCGCCTTCGACAGCCCCAAGCATGCCGGCATCCCGCTGGGCGAGGTGCTGCGGGTGGGCCCCGACCATTTCGACGTGCAGATCACCCCGGAAGCCGGCGCGCTGCACAACGGCGACGGCCTGACCTGGTGGGACCTGCAGGGCGAGCTGAACGGCGTGCCGATCAATGTGGCCAGGCAGCTGGATGCGGGCGACCCGCTGCGCTGGCGGCTGTGGCCCAACGAGCCCATGGCGGGCCTGAAGGATCTGCGCAAGCACACCGCGCTGTTCCGCAACCGCGACATGGCCTGGGACCGCCAGCTCGACCGGCCCTCGGCCGAGCGCCACATCGGCGTGCAGCTGCGGCTGGACGAGACCGGCAGCGGCCTGCTGCTGACCATCTCCGACGAAGACGGCCACACCGCCCAGGTGGAGCAGCCGATGGCGCTGCAGCCGGCCCGCGATGCCGCCCGGGCCGAGCAGGCGCTGCGCGACGGCCTGGCCAAGCTGGGCGGCACCGACTTCCGCGCCACCGAGGTGGACCTGGCGCTGAGCCAGCCCTGGTTCGTGCCGGCATCGGCGCTGAACCAGCTGCGCCGCGACGCCGTGGCGGCGCTGGCCGCCGAGCGTGCTGCCAACCGCCAGCGCCTGCCGCGGGCCGTGCCGGTGGAGCCGCCGGTGCCCTACCCCGACGACACCCTGACCTACCTGGCCAATGTCTACAACCATGCCGCGCGGGATTTCTACGCCCGCCACGGCGTGCAGGTGATCGGCGCCGCCTACGAGAGCCACGAGGAGCTGGGCGAAGCCAGCCTGATGATCACCAAGCACTGCGTGCGCTACAGCCTGAGCCTGTGCCCCAAGCAGGCCAAGGGCGTGACCGGCGTGCAGGGCACGATCCGCGCCGAGCCGCTGGTGCTGAAGCATGGCAACGACACGCTGACCCTGCGCTTCGACTGCAAGCCCTGCGAGATGCATGTGGTGGGCAGCATGCGCAAGAACGTGCTCAAGCAGCTGGCGGCAGAGCCGCTGACCTTCTACCGCAGCCGCCCGGCCTGAGCGCAGCGCGGAACCAACGCCTTAGACCGCCGGTTGCCGCACCGGCGACCAGGCGTCGGTGTGCCGCGCCAGCCACTGCACGGCCTCGGCGTTGTCGCGCTGGGCGGGGTGGAAGTCGGCGCGGCGGTAGTCGTGCCAGGGCGCCCACAGCGCCGGCACCAGGCCCTGGCGGCCGAACAGGTAGCGCCAGCCCTGGGCCCAGGTGCGGGGCTGCCACCAGGTGCCGTCGCGCCACAGGTTGTGCAGCGTCTGGCGCAGCAGGTCGGTGCAGAAGTGGAAGGTGACGACGTAGAACAGCCGCAGGCGCCAGCGCTCGTTGCCACCCAGCGCGCGGTACAGGTCGAAGGCGGTGCTGCGGTGCTCGGCCTCCTCGCTGGCATGCCACAGCCACATCGTCTGCAGCCGCGGCTCGGCGCCGGCCAGCTGGTCGGGGTGGCGCAGCAGGTGCTCCGCCAGGATGGCGGTGAAGTGCTCGGTGGCGGCAGTGACCGCCAGCCAGGCGCGCACGTCGTAGGTCTTCAGCCGCGTCAGCCGGCGCGTGATGCGCGGCGACCAATGGTCGACCAGGCCCTGTTTCTGCAGGTGGGCGTTGAAGCGGTCGTGCACATGGCGGTGGGTGGCTTCCTGGCCGATGAAGCCGCGCACCTCGTCCTGGAACCGGGCCTGCTGGTCGGCCGGCAGCCGCGCCACGCCAGCGCGCACCGAATCGATGAAGAACTGCTCGCCGACCGGGAAGCTCATCGACAGCGCGTTGAACAGCGCGGTGCGGAACGCATCGCCGCCCAGCCAGTGCCGCGCCAGCGGCACACGCAGATCCACCAGCAGGCGGCGCACGACCAAGGGCGGGCTGGCGGGGTCGGGCAGTGGCAGGGCTTGGGGCATGGTGATCGGTTCGGTCAGCGCTGGCTGGCGGGGCGGTTGAGGATGCAGCGCCCGGCCTCGCAGCGGGCGCCCGGATCAGGCACGACGCTGCAAGTCGACATCATGCCTTCAGCCGCCTGCCGTTGCTGCTGCCGGGCCGCCAACTCTGCCGCAAGCGTCTGCAGCCGGTCGCCCTGGCTGGCGCTGGCCGACCAGGCCAGCCAGCCGGCCGGCCCGCCGCAGGCCTTGCTGCCCATCGGCAGCGTGCGGCAGTCGGCCTGGCTGCTGCAGGCGGCGCTGCCCACCTCGGCATGGATGCGCTGCAGCAGCGCCGCCTCGGCGGCGGCGCCGGACGGCGCGCTGCCGGACGCCAGGGTCTGGGCCTGGCAGGCCACCAGCATGGCGGCCAGCAACAGGCCCGCCGGCCAGCGGCTGGGGCGGCAGTGCCCGGGGCGGGCAAGGGATGGGGGCATGGCGGTCTCCGCGCCGCGGATGCGGCCTTGGCCGGATGGTGCCGCATGCAGGTTGCGGCCGCATTGCCGCCGCGCAAGGCCCCGGGCTGCACACCGGCCGACGCGGCAGGCATGATGTTGGCCATGACTGCCCTTTCCGTCCTCGATCTCGCCCCCATCGTCGAAGGCAGCAATGCCGCCGAAAGCCTGCACCGCGCGCTCGACCTGGCCCGCCATGCCGAGGGCTGGGGCTTCAAGCGCTACTGGCTGGCCGAGCACCACAACATGGACGGCGTGGCCTGCAGCGCCACCGCGGTGCTGGTGGGCCATGTGGCCGGCGGCACCAAGAGCATCCGTGTCGGCTCGGGCGGTGTGATGCTGCCCAACCATGCGCCGCTGGTCATCGCCGAGCAGTTCGGCACCCTGGCCACGCTGTACCCGGGCCGCATCGACCTGGGCCTGGGCCGCGCGCCCGGCACCGACCAGATGACCGCCCGCGCGCTGCGCCAGAACCTGGTGCGCGACGAAGACGCCTTCCCGCAGGACGTGGTGGAACTGCAGGCCTACCTGGGCGATGCGCAGCCCGGCCAGGCGGTGCGCGCCATCCCCGGCATGGGCACCAAGGTGCCGATCTGGCTGCTGGGCAGCAGCTTGTACAGCGCCCAGCTGGCCGCCTACCTGGGCCTGCCCTTCGCCTTTGCCTCGCACTTTGCGCCCGACTACCTGATGCAGGCGCTGGACATCTACCGCAGCAGCTACCGGCCCAGCGCCGACTGGCCGAAGCCCCATGCGATGGTGGCGGTCAACGTGGTGGCGGCCGACACCGACGACGAGGCCGCCGTGCTGTTCACCTCGATCCAGCAGCGCTTCCTGGGCATGCAGCGCGGCGTGCGCGGCCCGCTGCCGCGGCCGATCGACCCGGCGGCGATGGAAGCGCTGTGGAACCCGCGCGAGAAGGCCGGCGTGCAGCGCATGCTGGTGGCCAGCGCGGTGGGCGGGCCGGCGGCGGTGCGCCGGCAGCTGCAGGCCATCGTCGACCAGACCGGCGCGAACGAACTGATCGCCGCCGGCGCCATCCACAGCCACACCGCCCGGCTGCACAGCTACGAGCTGCTGGCCGAGGTGGGCCGCCAGCTCTGACAGCAGGCGCCGCATCCACCGGCGGTCAGCGCCGCACGGCTTGCTGCTGCAGCATGGTCAGCCAATCGGTGTGGTCCTGCGGACGGGCGAACAGATAGCCCTGGAACTCGTCCACGCCCATGCTGCGCAGGGCGTGGAACTGCGCCTCGGTCTCCACCCCTTCGGCCACGGTCACCAGGCCCAGGTTGCTGCACAGGTGCACCACGCCCTGCAGCATCACCCGCGACGCCTGCGAGCGGTCCAGGTCGCAGACGAAGCTGCGGTCGATCTTCACCTTGTGGAACGGCAGGTCGCGCAGGTGGCTCAGCGACGAGTAGCCGGTGCCGAAGTCGTCCAGCGACAACCGGAAGCCATGCCGCCGCAGCCGCGCCAGCAGGCGGGCCACGATGGCAATGTCCGACACCAGGGCCGACTCGGTCATCTCCAGCTCCAGCTGCGCCGGCTGGATGCCGTGGTGCTCGCAGGCATGCAGCACGGTGCGCTCCAGGTCGGGGCGCAACAGCTGGCGCGGGCTCAGGTTGACGGCCACCGTGGCCGCGCTGCCCAGGTCGCCCACCGCCCGGGCGATGCGGGCAGCGGCATGCAGCGCATGGCGGCCCATCAGCGGGATCACGCCGATCTGCTCGGCGATCGGGATGAACTCGGCCGGCGACACCGGGCCGAACTCGGCCGTGGTCCAGCGCATCAGCAGCTCGGCCCCGGTGCTGCGGCCCTGGCTGTCCACCATGGGCTGCACCACGAACTGGAAGGCATTGCGCTCGGCATCGGCGCGGATCAGACCCTGCAGCCGGCTGCGGCGCTCCACGCCGTCGTCCATCTGCGGCGCATACAGCACCAGGCAGTTGCGGCCCTGTGACTTGGCGCCGTACATCGCGGCATCGGCGCGGCGCAGCAGCAGTTGCGCATCACGCCCGTGCTCGGGGTGGTTGACGGCACCGATGCTGGGCGTGACCGACAGGCGGTGGCTGTCCACCAGGAAGGGCTGGCCCAGCGTGGCGATGATCAGCTGGGCGCTTTCGCGCAGCAGGTAGTCGTCGGCACCATCAGGCAGGGCCACCACGAATTCATCGCCGCCCCAGCGGCCGATGAATGCATCCGGCAGCACCTGGCGCAGCCGCTCGGAGGCCTGCTGCAGCAGCTGGTCGCCAGCACGGTGGCCGAACGAGTCGTTGACGCCCTTGAACCCGTCCAGGTCGATGAACATCAGCGAGAACGGCTGCGCGTCGGGCTTGGCCAGCCGGTCGGACAGATGCTGGTTGATCGATGCGCGGTTGGCCAGCCCGGTGAGCGTGTCGAACAGCGCCATGCGCTGCAGGGCCAGCTCGGCACGGCGCTGCTCGCTCACGTCCCGCAGCGCCACCAGATGCTGCGGCGCCTGGCCGCGCAGGCTGGCGATCCGGGTGATCGCCACCTCGAACACCGGCGCGGGGTCGGCGCCGGCCGGGTCGGCCGCAGCACGCAGGCTGGCCTCGCCGCGCCAGGGCCGGGGCCGGGCCAGTGCCGGCCTGAATTGCAGCAGCTGCGACAGGTCCTGCCCGTCCATCGCCACGTTGGCACAGCCGAGCAGGGCCGCCGCGGCGGCATTGCCCTGCACCACCGTCCAGCCGGTGTCCAGCACCACCAGGGCGTCCATGGTGCTGGCAAAGGCATGCGCCAGCATCTGCGCCAGCTGTTCCGCGTCATGCTGGGCCGACACATCGCGGATGGTGCCGGTGACCTGCAGGGCGCGCTGCTGCGCATCGCGCTGCAGCGCCCGGCCCCGCGCCCGCAGCCAGCACCAGGCCGCGCCTGGCGTCGGTGTCGGCGACACGCGGAACTGCAGGTCGATCGGCGTGGCATCACCGGCGGCATGCTGTTCCAGCGCGTCGCGCACGGCGTCGGCATCGGCCGGGTGCACCCGCGCCAGCAGTGCGGCCATGGTCACCGGGCCATCGGGCAGCGGCGTGCCACCCAGCACCAGGCCGCTGATGGTCACCGTGCCGGCCGCCGGCTCCCATTCCCAGATGCCTTCGCCGGTGGCCCACAGGGCCAGGTTCAGCCGCCGCTCGGACCGCTTGGCGTCCTGCAGCGCCGAGAACAGCGCGCGGCTCTTCTCGTTCAGCAACTGCTCGGCGGCCTTGCGCGCCTGGCGCTCACGCTCCAGCCGGCGCTGCGCCAGGGCTGCAGCGGCCGCCGGGTCGGGTGCGGCAGGCTCACCGCCGGGCACGCCGTTCGGAGGCTCGGCGAAGTTCAAGACAGGCGCTTGACCAGCGTGAACAGCACGCCCGGGCCCTCGGGGCCGTCATACGGCGCATGGCGGATGTCGCAGGGCTCGCCGTAGTGCACGGCCGCCTGCTCCAGCAGCCCCTGGGCCAGCTGCTCCATCCGGCGGGGCGACTGGTAGAGCAGGTGCAGCGTCTGCGCATCCCGGCGCAGCACGGCAAAGCGTGGCAGCGTGGCCTGGTCGTAGAGCTTGTGCACCTCGACATGGATCTCGCCATGGATCGACGCCACGAAGTCGAACAGGTTGGCCTGGCGGGCGAACATGTCGCCATGGGCGGCCGCGAACTTGTGCAACAGGTGGCCGCCGAAGGTCTTGACCAGATCCCCCGCGGGCACGCCGGTGTGGCGCGACAGTGCGCCCACCATGGCCACCATCTCTTCATGCGGGTAGTTGCCCACCGCGGTGTAGGCCCCGCCGTGGGGTGACGCCACCTCGGTCAGCACGGCATCCGCCGTCTCCGGCGAGAACTTCTCCTCGACCAGCTCGACGAATTCGGTGAACACGAGACCCAGCATGGATGCTCCCCGCAGACAGGGTGGAAACCCTGCATGCTAGGCAGCGGCCGGCCGCCTGATCGACCGAACTGCGGTGGTTCCGCCGGCTGCTTCCACTGCGGCCGGCCGGCCGTTCAGCCCAGGGCGCGGCGCGCGTTCTGGAACATCCGCATCCAGGGGCTGCGGGCCGACACGTCGCCGCCAGCCGCAAAGCTCATCTGGGCGTTGCGGAACACCCGCTCGGGGTGCGGCATCAGCACGGTGAAGCGGCCGTCGTCGGTGGTGACCGAGGTCAGGCCGCCCGGGCTGCCGTTCGGGTTGAACGGGTAGGCCTCGGTGGCCGCACCGTGGTGGTCGACGAAGCGCATCGCCGGGCGCACCTGCTGGGCGTTGCCCCGCTGGGAGAAATCGGCGAAACCCTCGCCATGGGCCACCGCGATCGGCAGCCGGCTGCCGGCCATGCCGGTGAAGAACAGCGACGGGCTGTCCAGCACCTCCACCAGGCTCAGCCGGGCCTCGAACTGCTCGCTCTTGTTGCGGGTGAAGCGCGGCCAGGCGGCGGTGCCGGGGATGATGGAGGCGAGTGCGGCCATCATCTGGCAGCCGTTGCACACGCCCAGGGCCAGGGTGTCGGGCCGCTGGAAGAAGGCGGCGAACTGCTCGGCCAGCGCGGGGTTGAACAGGATGCTGCGGGCCCAGCCCTCGCCGGCGCCCAGGGTGTCGCCGTAGCTGAAGCCGCCGCAGGCCACCAGGGCCTGGAACTGGTCCAGCCGTGCCCTGCCCGACTGCAGATCGGTCATGTGCACGTCGAAGGCCTCGAAGCCGGCCTCGGCCATCGCATAGCTCATCTCGACATGCGAGTTGACGCCCTGCTCGCGCAGGATGGCCACCTTGGGCTTCGCCCGCTGCAGGAACGGCGCGGCCGGGTTGGCGGCCACATCAAACGTGAGGTGCTGGTGCAGCCCCGGGTCGCCCACCGCGCCGGCGGCGGCATGCTCGGCATCGGCGCAGGCCGGGTTGTCGCGCAGGCGGGCGATCTGCCAGCTCACCGCATCCCAGGCCTGCTGCAGATCGCGCAGCGGGGCGCTGAACTGCAGCTTGGCATCGCGCCAGACCTCCACCACGCCCCGGTCGTTGGGCTTGCCCACCACATGGCTGTGGCGTGACAGGCCATGGGTGCGCAGCACGCCCATCACCGCGTCGCGCTCGGCGCGCGGCACCTGGATCAGCACGCCCAGTTCCTCGTTGAACAAGGCCTTCAGCGTCAGCTCGTTGCGGCGGGCGCTGATCTGGGTGGCCCAGTTCTTGGAATCGCCCATCTCGGCGCGGCTGTCGGTGATGCCGTCGCCCTCGGTCACCAGCAGGTCGACATTCAGGCTCAGGCCCAGCTGGCCGGCAAAGGCCATCTCGCAGGCCGCCGCCCAGAGGCCGCCGTCGCTGCGGTCGTGGTAGGCCAGCAGCTTGCCTTCGCTGCGCAGCTGGTTGATGGCGGCCACCAGAGCCTTCAGCTGCGCCGGATCGTCCACATCCGGCACCACATCACCGAACTGGCCGGTCACCTGCGCCAGCATGCTGCCGGCCATGCGGTTCTGGCCGCTGCCCAGGTCGACGAGGATCAGCGTGGTGTCGCCGGGCTGCAGTTGCGGCGTCAGCGTGCCGCGCACATCGTCCAGCGTGGCGAAGGCGGTGATGATCAGGCTGACCGGCGCGGTCACCTGCTTGTCGACGCCATCGTCGTGCCACTTGGTGCGCATCGACAGGCTGTCCTTGCCCACCGGGATGCCGATGCCCAGGGCCGGGCATAGGTTCATGCCCACGGCCTTCACCGTGTCGTACAGCGCAGCATCTTCGCCCGGCTCGCCGCAGGCGGCCATCCAGTTGGCGCTGAGCTTGACGCGCGGCAGGCTGATCGGCGCGGCCAGCAGGTTGGTGATGGCCTCGGCCACCGCCATGCGGCCGCTGGCCGGGGCGTGCAGAGCCGCCAGCGGCGTGCGCTCGCCCATGGCCATGACCTCGCCGCGGAAGCCGGCGTAGTCGGCCAGGGTCACCGCGCAATCGGCCACCGGCACCTGCCAGGGGCCGACCATCGGGTCACGGTGGCTCAGGCCGCCCACGGTGCGGTCGCCGATGGTGATCAGGAAGCGCTTGCTGGCCACCGTGGGGTGGCGCAGCACGCTGAAGGCCACGTCTTCCAGCTTGACGCCGGTGAGATCGAGCGGCTTCTCTGACCGGACCACACGCTGCACATCGCGGTGCATCTTGGGCGGCTTGCCCAGCAGCACCTGCATCGGCATGTCGATCACCCGCTCGCCGCCGGGGCCGTCTTCCAGCACCAGGTCGGGCGCATCGGTGGCCACGCCCACCACCGCGAAGGGGCAGCGCTCGCGGGCGCACATCTGTTCAAACAGCGGCAGCAGGTCAGGGTCGACAGCCAGGGTGTAGCGCTCCTGGCTCTCGTTGCACCAGATTTCCTTCGGCGCCAGGCCGGTCTCCTCCAGCGGCACTTTCCGCAGATCGAAGGTGGCGCCCTTGCCGGCGCCGTCCACCAGTTCGGGAAAGGCATTGCTGATGCCGCCGGCGCCCACATCGTGGATGGCCAGGATGGGATTGCCCTCGCCCAGCGCCCAGCAGTGGTTGATGACCTCCTGCGCCCGGCGCTGGATCTCGGGGTTGCCGCGCTGGACGCTATCGAAATCCAGCGCCGCGGTGTTGGTGCCGGCGGCCATGCTGCTGGCCGCGCCGCCGCCCATGCCGATGCGCATGCCCGGCCCGCCCAGTTGCACCAGCAGGGTGCCGGCGCCGAACGGGCGCTTGTGGGTCTGGCCGGCGCTGATCGTGCCCAGGCCGCCGGCGATCATGATGGGCTTGTGGTAACCGCGCTGCACGCCGGCCACCGGCTGCTCGAAGACGCGGAAGTAGCCCGCCAGGTTGGGCCGGCCGAACTCGTTGTTGAAGGCCGCGCCGCCCAGCGGGCCGTCGACCATGATCTGCAGCGCACTGGCGATGTGCGACGGCTTACCGACCGGGTGCGCCTCCCAGGGCTCGGCCAGGCCGGGCAGGTGCAGGTGGCCGACCGAGAAGCCGGTCAGCCCCGCCTTGGGCCGGGCGCCGCGGCCGGTGGCGCCTTCGTCGCGGATCTCGCCGCCGGCGCCGGTGGCCGCGCCCGGGAACGGGCTGATGGCCGTGGGGTGGTTGTGGGTCTCCACCTTCATCAGCACGTGGGCGATTTCCTCGCGCGGGCCATAGGCCGGGGCGTTCGTGAACCCCTGCGGCAGCCAGCGCTGCACCGGCCCGCCCTCCATCACCGCCGAGTTGTCGCTGTAGGCCACCACGCTGTGC
This sequence comes from Pseudaquabacterium pictum, assembly GCF_005403045.1. Classification (GTDB taxonomy): domain Bacteria; phylum Pseudomonadota; class Gammaproteobacteria; order Burkholderiales; family Burkholderiaceae_C; genus Pseudaquabacterium; species Pseudaquabacterium pictum. The sequence continues at coordinate 180,926 of NZ_BJCL01000001.1, read as the reverse complement.
TGCGGGTTCAGCTTCTCGGTGTTGCGGATCATGCCGAACATGCTCAGCGGCTGAAGGGCGCCGTCGATGCTGAAGTCGGCGTTGAAGATCTTGTGGCGGCAATGCTCGCTGTTGGCCTGGGCGAACATCATCAGCTCCACGTCGCTGGGGTTGCGGCCCAACGTGGTGAAGGCGTCGACCAGGTAGTCGATCTCGTCGGCGCTCAGCGCCAGGCCGAATGTGGTGTTTGCGGCCACCAGCGCCGCCCTGCCCCCGTTCGGGCCGGCGCCCAGCACGTCCACATGGGCCAGCGGCTCGGCGGCGCGCGCATCGAACAGATGGCGCGCGCCATCGCGGCTGAAGGCCACACTCTCGGTCATGCGGTCGTGCAGCAGTGCGGCGCAGGCCTGCAGGTCGTCGGCCGACAGCGGCTTGGCGCTGCCCAGCAGCGGCTTCTTCAGCTGCAGGCGGAATTCGGTCACCCGCTCCACCCGGTGCAGCACCAGGCCGCAGTTGCGGGCGATGTCGGTGGCCTTGCTGGCCCAGGGCGACAGCGTGCCCAGGCGCGGCATCACCAGCACCAGGGTGCCGTCATCGCCGCCGGTGTAGGCATCGCCGTAGCGCAGCAGGCCGGCCAGCTTGTCGGTGTCCAGGGCCTGGCCAGGTTCGGGCAGCACCCAGTGCACATGGCGGGCCACCACGCCGGTGATGCGCTCGCACACCGCCTGCAGCTGTGGCAGCAGGGCCTGGGCACGGAAGGCCGAGAGCGCGTTGCCGCCCTCGAAACACAGGGGCTGGACGGCGTTCAGGGGAGCTTGCGGCATGGCGGACCGGTGGAGTTGCCGGGTGTGGGAACACCGCAGTGCCGCGCGCTGGGGCCCTGGCGGGCCCATGCCCGTGAAAACCCGGCATTCTAAGTGGCGGTGGGATAATTCCCGGATGGCCATCACCCTCAAGACCACCCCCGCCGAGATCGCCGGCATGCGCACCGCCGGCCGGCTGGCCTCGGAAGTGCTGGACATGCTGACCCCCCACGTCGTGCCCGGCATCACCACCGAGGCGCTGGACAAGCTGGCCCACGACCACATCGTCCATGTGCAGGGCGGCATCCCGGCGCCGCTGAACTACGCCCCGCCCGGCTACGTGCCCTACCCCAAGTCGATCTGCACCTCGGTCAACCACCAGGTCTGCCACGGCATCCCGAACGACAAGCCGCTGAAGAACGGCGACATCGTCAACATCGACGTCACCGTCATCAAGGACGGCTGGCACGGCGACACCAGCCGCATGTTCGTGGTGGGCGACGGCAGCATCGCCGCCAGGCGGCTGTGCGCCATCACCTATGACGCGATGTGGAAGGGCATTGCCAAGGTCAAGCCGGGCGCCCGCCTGGGCGACATCGGCCATGCGATCCAGACCTTCGCCGAGCACCAGGGCTTCTCCATCGTGCGCGAGTTCTGCGGCCACGGCATCGGCAGCAAGTTCCATGAAGAGCCGCAGGTGCTGCACTACGGCCGCCCCGGCACGCTGGAAGAGCTGGTGGCCGGCATGATCTTCACCATCGAGCCGATGATCAACGCCGGCCGCCGCGAGATCCGCGAGCTGGGCGACGGCTGGACCATCGTCACCAAGGACCGCTCGCTGTCGGCCCAGTGGGAGCACACCGTGCTGGTCACCGAGACCGGCTACGAGGTGCTGACGCTGTCGGCCGGCTCGCCGCCGCCGCCGGCCTTCGTCACGCCGGTGGCCGCCAACGTCACCAGCGCCGCCTGACCCCAGGCTGCCCGGCGCGTGAACCCGCGAGACCCGGTGGCCTTGCCACCCCCCACACCGCCGCTAGACCTGCCTGCCCTGCGGGCGCGCTTCCGTGAAGGCAAGCGGGCGCTGATCGACCACTTCATGCAGGCCCGGGCCACCGCCCCGGCCGCCACCCGCCTGATCAAGGCGCTGACCCGGCATGTCGATGCCACGCTGGCCGAGCTGTGGCAGCAATGCGGCCTGCCCGCCAATGCGGCGCTGCTGGCCGTGGGCGGCTATGGCCGCGGCGAGCTGCTGCCGCACAGCGATGTGGACGTGCTGCTGCTGCTGCCCGACGACGCCTCGGTGCTGACCGGCAGCCCGCTGAAGGACACGGTGGAGTCCTTCATCACCGCCTGCTGGGACATCGGGCTGGAGATCGGCTCGTCGGTGCGCAACGTGGCCGAATGCGTGCTGGAAGCCCGCGCAGACCAGACGGTGCAGACCTCGCTGCTGGAGAGCCGCCTGGTCTGCGGCGCACGCAAGCTCAACACCCAGTTCCAGCGCGAAACCGCCGCGCTGATGGACCCCAAGGCCTTCCTGCGCGCCAAGACGCTGGAGATGCACCAGCGCCACACCAAGTTCGACAACACGCCCTACGCGCTAGAACCGAACTGCAAGGAAAGCCCCGGCGGCCTGCGCGACCTGCAGGTGGTGATGTGGGTGGCCCGTGCCGCCGGCCTGGGCCGCAGCTGGGCCGAGCTGGCGGCCAACGGCCTGATCACGCCGTTCGAGGTGAAGCAGCTGCAGCGCAACGAGGGGCTGCTGAAGCTGATCCGCGCCCGCCTGCATGCGGTGGCCGGCCGGCGCGAAGACCGGCTGGTCTTCGACCTGCAGACTGCCGTGGCCGAGAGCTTCGGCTACACCAGCAGCAAGGTGCAGCGCTCGTCGGAAGTGCTGATGCACCGCTACTACTGGGCGGCCAAGGCGGTGACCCAGCTCAACCAGATCCTGATGCTCAACATCGAGGAGCGCATCAACGGCAGCGAGGCCGCGCCGATGCGGCAGATCAATGCCCGCTTCCTCGACCGCGCCGGCATGCTGGAGGTGGCCGAGGACAACCTGTACCTGGAGAATCCGCACGCCATCCTGGAGACCTTCCTCGTCTTCCAGCAGACGCCGGGCATCAAGGGCCTGTCGGCCCGCACCCTGCGCGCGCTGTACAACGCCCGCGAGGTGATGGACAGCAGCTTCCGGCACGATCCGATGAACCGCGAGCTGTTCATGGACATCCTGCGGCAGCCCACCGGCACCACGCATGCCTTCCGGCTGCTCAACCAGACCTCGGTGCTGGGCCGCTACCTGTGGGTGTTCCGCCGCATCGTCGGACGCATGCAGCACGACCTGTTCCACGTCTACACCGTGGACCAGCACATCCTGATGGTGCTGCGCAACATGCGGCGCTTCTTCATCCCCGAGCATGCGCACGAGTACCCGTTCTGCAGCCAGCTGGCCAGCGAATGGGACAAGCCCTGGCTGCTGTACGTGGCCGCGCTGTTCCACGACGTGGCCAAGGGCCGCGGCGGCGATCACAGCCTGCTGGGCACGGTGGAGGTGCGCCGTTTCTGCCGCGACCACGGCATCGGCAAGGAAGACACCGCGCTGGCCGAGTTCCTCGTCAAGCACCACCTGACGATGAGCCACACCGCGCAGAAGGAAGACCTGTCCGACGCCGACGTGATCCGCGCCTTTGCCGACAAGGTGGGCGACGTGCGCCGGCTGACCGCGCTGTACCTGCTGACGGTGGCCGACATCCGCGGCACCAGCCCCAAGGTGTGGAATGCCTGGAAGGCCAAGCTGCTGGAAGACCTGTACCGCAGCACGCTGCGGGCCCTGGGCGGCGCCAAGCCCAACCTGGACGCCGACCTGGAAGCGCGCAAGCAGGAGGCGAGGCAGATCCTGGCCCTGCACAGCGCCCTGCCCGGCACCGAGGTGCCGCTGTGGAAGACGCTGGAGCTGAGCTACTTCGCCCGCCATGACGCCAGCGAGATCGCCTGGCACGCCCGCGCCCTGTGGCGCCACCTCGACCCGCCGCAGGCGGTGGTGTGCGCCCGCCCCAGCCCCATCGGCGACGGCCTGCAGGTGCTGGTGCATGCGCCCGACCGGCCTGATCTCTTCGTGCGGATCTGCGGCTACTTCGACGGCGCCGGCTTCTCCATCCAGGATGCCAAGGTGCACACCAGCCGCACCGGCTTTGCACTCGACACCTTCCAGGTGGTGCACCCGCAGTTCGAGGCGAATGACCAGAGCGGCTACCGCGACCTGATCTCGCTGGTGGAGACCCAGCTGGCCCAGGCCATGGACAGCGACGCGCCGCTGCCCGAGCCCAGCCGCGGCCGGGTGTCGCGGCGGGTCAAGTCCTTCCCGGTCACGCCGCGGGTGTCGCTGCAGCCGGATGAGCGGGCCCAGCGCTGGCTGCTGTCGGTCAGCACCAGCGACCGCTCGGGCCTGCTCTACGGCATCGCCCGCGTGCTGGCGCGCCACGGCATCAACCTGCAGCTGGCCAAGGTCAGCACGCTGGGCGAGCGGGTGGAGGACACCTTCCTGGTCAACGGTCCGGCGCTGCAGCAGACCCGCGCCCAGCTGCAGATCGAAAGCGAGCTGCTCGACGCCCTGGCGCCGGTGCGCTGAATCCACCATGCCCCTGCGCTCCCTCACGCCGGCCGAAGCCGCGGCCGACCTCGGCGGCTTCGACGCCATCCTCGACGCCCGCTCGCCGGCCGAGTTCGCCGAAGACCACCTGCCCGGCGCCGTCAACTGGCCGGTGCTGGACGACGAGCAGCGCCGCATCGTCGGCACGCTGTACGTGCAGACCTCGGCATTGGAGGCGCGCAAGCTGGGCGCCACCATGGTGGCGCGCAACATCGCCGACCATCTGGACCGCTGGATCGCCGACAAGCCGCGCGACTGGCAGCCGCTGGTCTACTGCTGGCGCGGCGGCCAGCGTTCGGGCTCGCTGGCCTGGTTCCTCGACCAGATCGGCTTCAGAACCGCCAAGCTGGCCGGTGGCTACAAAGGCTTCCGCGCCGTGGTGCGGCAGGACCTGGAGGCCTGGCCGGCGCGCTTCCAGTTCCGCGTGCTGGCCGGCCGCACCGGCAGCGGCAAGACGCGCCTGCTGCAGGCCCTGGCCGCCGCCGGCGCCCAGGTGCTGGACCTGGAGGGCCTCGCCGCCCACCGCGGTTCCATCCTGGGCGGCCTGCCCGGCCAGCCGCAGCCCACGCAGAAGGCCTTCGACAACCGGCTGTGGCAGGCCCTGCGCGCGCTCGACCCCGCCCGCCCGGTCTACGTGGAGAGCGAGAGCAAGAAGATCGGCCGCCTGCAGGTGCCCGAGGCGCTGATCGGCCAGATGCATGCCCAGGGCGAGGTGCTGCGGGTGCAGATGCCCGACGACGCCCGGGTGCAGCTGCTGCTGGAGGACTACGGCTTCTTCGCCCAGGATGTCGAGCGCTTCTGCCAGCTGCTGGATGGCCTGGTGGCGCTGCGTGGCAAGGAGACGGTGGCCCGCTGGCAGGCCCAGGCCCGCGCCGGCGACTGGGCCGCGGTGTTCAGCGACATGATGCTCCAGCACTACGATCCGCTGTACAACCGCTCGATGGACCGCCACTACGCCAGCTATGCCCAGGCCCGGCCGGTTCAGTTGGCCGACGGCAGCGCGCCGGCGCTGGACACCGCTGCCCGCGCGCTGCTGACCCAGCGCCCCTGATGCCCGCCGCGCATGCGTGAGAGCCCGGCCCTGATCGAGTCGCGCGCCTTCGGCGTGCGCCACATCCCGCTGCTGCGCCCGCTGGGCTGGCTGGCCCGCGGCTGGCGTGACCTGGTGCGCTGTCCCCTGCCCGGCCTGCTGCACGGCCTGGCGCTGGCGTTGTTCGGCGCGGCGCTGGCTGTGCTGGCGCATGACCACTTCTGGCTGCTGTCCGGCGCCTTCACCGGCTTCCTGCTGGTGGCGCCGGTGCTGGCCACCGGACTGTATGCAGTGAGCCGGGCGCTCGAGAAAGGCCAGCGGGCCGACCTGTCGGTGGCCCTGGCAGCCTGGAAACCCGAGGGTCGGCTGATGGTGTTCGGCCTGCTGCTGGCCTTTGCAGGCACCGGCTGGGTGCTGACCTCGGCCTCCCTGGTGACCGGCTTCGCCGCTGCGCCGGTGACCACGCCGCTGGACTTCCTGAAGGTGGTGGTGCTCAACGACCACTCGCCGCTGTTCCAGATCTGGCTGCTGATGGGCGCCTTCCTGGCCGCGCCGGTGTTCGCCAGCAGCGTGGTGGCCATCCCGCTGCTGCTCGACCGCCAGGTCAGCGTGCTGGCCGCGGTGCTGACCAGCTGGCGCGTGGTGCAGGCCCACCCGCTGCCGATGGCGCTGTGGGCCGCACTGCTGATGGCGCTGACGGTGCTGGGCATGGCCACCGCGCTGGTGGGCCTGGTGGTCATCGCACCCTGGCTGGCCCATGCCAGCTGGCATGCCTACCGCGACCTGATCAGCACCAGCGGGCTGGAAGAGCGTCCCTGAGCATGTTCGGCCTGACCGAGGAGCAGATCGCCACCTTCGGCCTGACCTTCGGGGTCGGTGCCTTCATGCTCTACATGGTGTTCATCATCTTCCAGCTGGCGCGTGAATCCAAGGCAGGCCGGCTGGGCACCTTCGTGCTGTTCCTGGCACTGGGCTTCGGCCTGCTGGGCTTTGCGGCCAAGGGCGTGATCAAGTACTTCCTGGCCGGCGTGGTGGAGTGACGCCGGCGCCGCCGCCTCACTGGCGGTTGGCCTTGAAGTCGGTGAACACCCGGGTCTGCACCCGGCGCACGTCGTTCGGCAGGTCGCGCATCACCGCCAGCTTGGCGATGTCGGCCGCCGGCGGGAAGATCGTCGGGTTGGCGGCCAGCTCGGGCTTCACATGCGCCTTCGATGCCGCATTCGGGTTGCCGTAGAACACGGCGTTGGTCAGCGTGGCATGCACCTCGGGCCGCAGGATGTAGTTGATGAAGGCATGGGCCTCGGCCACGTTCTTCGCATCCTTGGGGATGGCCATGCTGTCGAGGAACATGGTGGCGCCGCGCGGCGGGATCAGCGGCTTGATGGTGAACGTCTTGCCGGCCTCGCGGGCGCGCTGGTTGGCGATGTTGAAGTCGCCCGAGTAACCCAGTGACACGCACAGTGCACCGGATGCCAGGTCGTTGATCGGGCCGGGCGAGAAGATGCGGGTGACGTTCGGCCGCGCCGCCGCCAGCACCTGCCGGGCGGCGTCGTAGTCCTTGGCCGTGGCGCTGAAGCCGTCCTTGCCGGCATAGAGCATCGCCACCGGCACCACCTCGCTGGCCGAATCCAGCACATGGATGCCGCAGTTCTTCAGCTTGCTGGCGTATTCGGGCTTGAAGACCAGGTCCAGCGGGTTGGCCGGCAGCGGCGTGCTGCTCAGCACCTCGCGCACCTTCTGCTCGTTGATGCCGACGGTGACAAAGCCCCACATCCAGTTCACCAGGTGGCGGTTGCCGGGGTCGGACTGGGCCAGTTTCTCCAGGATGGCCGGATCCAGGTTCTTCCAGTTCGGCAGCAGGTCGCGGTTCAGCGGCTGCAGCAGGCCGCCCTTGATCTGCTTGGCGGCGAAGTGGGCGCCTGGCACGACGATGTCGTAGCCGGTCTTGCCGGCCACCAGGCGGGCATGCAGGGTCTCGTTGCTCTCCACGGTGGCGTCGTAGCGCACCTGGATGCCGGTTTCCTTCTGGAAGTTCTGGATCACGTCGGGGCCGATGTAGTCGGCCCAGTTGTTGATGTTCAGCACCCGCTTGGCCGGCTGCGCCTGGCTGGGCGTGGCCGCGGCGGCCAGCAGGCCGGCCAGCAGCAGGGCGACGGCACCGGCGCGCCGGCGGCGCACGGGGTGGTGGACAGGCAGGACGGCAGGGGCGGCGGGCATGGGCAGTGGCTCCGTTGGCGGTTGGTGGCTCCCGCCGCACTGACCCCGTGGGGCGCAGAAGTTCCCCGCAGGCCGCAAAAAGCGCGCCGGCCCCGGTGCACCGCGTCGTTCGACGCAGCACACCGGGGCCGGCGTTCGGGCAGCTGTCTGCCGTCAACCCATGTGCAGGCCGCCGTTGCAGCTGAAGTCGGCGCCGGTGGTGAAGCCGGAATCCTCACCCGCCAGCCAGGCGCAGATCGAGCCGATTTCATCCGGCGTGCCCAGGCGCTTGACCGGGATGGTGGCGACGATCTTCTCCAGCACCTCGGGCTTGATGGCACGGACCATGTCGGTGCCGATGTAGCCCGGGCTGACGGTGTTCACCGTCACGCCCTTGGCGGCCATTTCCTGGGCCAGGGCCATGGTGAAGCCGTGCATGCCGGCCTTGGCGGCCGAGTAGTTGGTCTGGCCGGCCTGGCCCTTCTCGCCGTTGACCGAGCTGATCTGGATGATGCGGCCCCAGCCCTTTTCCACCATGCCCGGCACCACCTGCTTGGTGACGTTGAACATGCTGTTGAGGTTGGTGTCGATCACCGCCTTCCAGTCCTCGGGCGTCATCTTCAGGAACATGCGGTCGCGGGTGATGCCGGCGTTGTTGACCAGCACGTCGATGCTGCCGTGCTCGGCCACGGCCTTGCTGAAGGCCTCGACGGTGCTGTCCCAATCGGCCACGTTGCCCACCGAGGCGTAGAAGCTGTAGCCCAGGGCCTTCTGCTCGTCGAGCCACTTGGTGAAGTCGCGGCTGGGGCCGCAGCCGGCGATGACCTTGAATCCGTCCTTGTGCAGGCGCTGGCAGATGGCGGTGCCGATGCCGCCCATGCCGCCGGTGACGTATGCGACTTTGTTGTTGGCCATGGTCTCTCTCTCCTGGTTGGTGTGCGTGGTGGTGTGGTGTGCGCTGGGGTCAGCGCTCGATGGTCAGGGCCACGCCCATGCCACCGCCGATGCAGAGGCTGGCGATGCCCTTCTTCGCGTCCCGCTTCTGCATCTCGTGCAGCAGCGTCACCAGGATGCGGCAGCCGGAGGCGCCGATCGGGTGGCCGATGGCGATGGCACCGCCGTTGACGTTGACCTTGCTGGTGTCCCAGCCCATCTCCTTGTGCACCGCACAGGCCTGGGCGGCGAAGGCCTCGTTGATCTCCAGCAGGTCCAGGTCGGCCGGGTTCCAGCCGGCACGCTGCAGCGCCTTGCGGGCGGCCGGCACCGGGCCCATGCCCATCACCTTGGGGTCGAGGCCGGCGCTGGCGTAGCTGGCGATGCGGCCCAGCGGCTTCAGGCCCAGGGCGGCGGCCTTGGCGGCCGTCATCAGCACCACGCCGGCGGCGCCGTCGTTCAGCCCGCTGGCGTTGCCGGCGGTGACCGAACCGGCCTTGTCGAAGGCGGGGCGCAGGCCGGCCAGGGCGTCGGCGCTGGTCTTCTTGTTGATGAACTCGTCGCTGTTGAACAGGATCGGGTCGCCCTTCTTCTGGGCGATGGAGACCGCGGTGATCTCGTCCTTGAAGCGGCCGGCTTCCTGGGCGGCGGCAGCCTTCATCTGGCTGGCCAGGGCCAGCTCGTCCTGCTGCTCGCGGCTGATGCCGTACTGCTTGGCCACGTTCTCGGCGGTGATGCCCATGTGGTACTGGTTGTACACATCCCACAGGCCGTCGGTGATCATGCTGTCGACCATCTTCCAGTCGCCCATGCGCTGGCCGTCGCGGCTGTTCATCAGCACATGCGGGGAGGCGCTCATGTTCTCCTGGCCACCGGCGATGACGATCTCGCTGTCGCCGTCGCGGATGGCCTGGGCCGCCAGCATCACCGCCTTCAGGCCCGAACCGCAGACCTTGTTGATGGTGAAGGCCGGCACTTCCAGCGGCAGGCCGGCCTTGACCACGGCCTGGCGGGCGGCGTTCTGGCCCGAGCCGGCGGTGAGCACCTGGCCCAGGATCACCTCGTTGATCTGCGCGCCAGTCAGGCCGCTGCGCTCCAGCAGGGCCTTGATGACTGTGGCGCCCAGTTCGGGGGCCGGGGTCTTGGCCAGGGTGCCGCCGAACTTGCCGACCGCGGTGCGGGCGGCGGCGACGATGACGATGTCGGTGCTCATGGGTGGGGTCTCCAGATGGGGTGGACGGGGATCAGACCGGATCTCAGGCCTTTTGTTTCACATAGCGGCCGGGAGCGGCCTCGATCACCTTGTGGCTGCGGTTGCCGTAGGCCTTGGGGGCGGGCACCTGCTTGCCGCCATGCTGGCCCAGCCAGCCCGACCACACCGGCCACCAGCTGCCGGGTGTCTCGGTGGCGGTCTTGAACCAGTCGTCGGCGGCGGCCGGCAGCTTGCTGTTGATCCAGTGGCTGCGCTTGTTCTTGCTGGCCGGGTTGATGACGCCGGCGATGTGGCCCGACGCGCCCAGCACGAAGGTCTTGTCCTTGCTGCCGGCCAGCACGCCGGTGCTCTTGTAGGCGGCCTGCCAGGGAACGATGTGGTCTTCGCGCGAGCCGTAGATGAACACCGGGCAGGTGACCTTGGTCAGGTCCAGCGGCACGCCGCAGACGGTGAGCGCGCCGGGCTGGCGCAGCGCGTTGTCCAGGTAGGTGTGGCGCAGGTACCAGCAGTACATCGGGCCCGGCAGGTTGGTGGAGTCGCCGTTCCAGTACAGCAGGTCGAACGGCGGCGGCGCCTCGCCCTTCAGGTAGTTGCCGACCACGTAGTTCCAGACCAGGTCGTTCGGCCGTAGGAAGCTGAAGGTGGTGGCCAATTCCTTGCCCTTGAGCAGGCCGGGGCCGCCGGGCGCCTGGGTGCCGATGGTGACCTCGCGCAGCTTGACGCTGGCCTCGTCGACGAACACATCCAGGATGCCGGTCTCGCTGAAGTCGAGCAGCGTGGTCAGCAGCGTCATCGACGCGGCCGGCTGCTCGCCGCGCGCGGCCAGCACCGCCAGCGCGGTGGCCAGGATGGTGCCGCCCACGCAGAAACCCAGGGTGTTGATCTGCTCGCTGCCGGTGATGTCCTGCACCTGGGCGATGGCGGCGATCGGGCCTTGCTCGATGTAGTCGTCCCAGGTCTTGGCGGCCAGACTGGCATCGGGGTTGCGCCAGCTGACGACGAACACCCGGTGGCCGTTCTCGACGGTGTAGCGGATCACCGAGTTCTCGGGCTGCAGATCGAGGATGTAGTACTTGTTGATGCACGGCGGCACGAACAGCATCGGCCGCGCATGCACCTTGGTGGTGAGCGGCTTGTACTCGATCAGCTGGAACAGCTCGTTCTCGAACACCACCGCGCCTTCGCTGGTGGCCACGTTGCGGCCCACCTCGAAGACCGTCTCGTCGGTCTGCGACATGTGGCCCTGCTCGATGTCCTTCCACAGCAGCTGCAGGCCCTGGGTGATGCTCTCGCCCTTGGTCTCGATGGCCTTGGCCAGCGCCTCGGGGTTGGTGGCCAGGTAGTTGGCCGGACTGGCGGCGTCCACCCACTGCTGCACCGCAAAGCGGATGCGGGCCTTGGTCTTGGCATCGCCCTGCACGCTTTCGGCCATCTGCAGCAGGGTGCGGGCGTTCAGCAGGTAGGCCTGGGCATACAGCGCGGCGGCCGGGTTCTTGGCCCAGGCTTCGGCGGAGAAGCGCTTGTCGCCCAGCGGCGCGGCCGGCGTGCCGTCCTTCTGGAAGGCGGTGAGGGTGTTGTTCCACATCGCCGTGGCCTGGCTGATGTAGTCGCCCTGCAGCTTGGCCATGGCGTCCATCGGCAGGCTCAGGCCGGACATGGTCTTCCACATGTCGGTCATGGCGGTGCTGAAGGCTTGCACATTGGCCTGAACTTGCGCCTGGGTGGCCTGGGCGGCCTGGCCAAGAGCGTCGACGGCTGGGACCGGCTTCTGAGTCATTGTTGTCTCCACCTTTGCCGGGCAACGCAAGCCGCGTGCCCTTGTGCGATGCTGTGTCACTTCGCACGTTGTACGGGTTCTAGCTTACCCGATGATGACTTGATTTTTCGATACGCGATATTACGTACCGCAATCTGAAATGCACATCGTTGCCATTGCCTGGATGTTCGTCGTGGTGCTGATGGCGGTGGCGGAGGCCACGTCGACCCAGGGCACCGTGCTGGGCGCGTTCTTCACGCTGCTGCTGTACGGCGCCCTGCCGCTGTCGATCGTGCTTTATGTGCTGGGCACGCCCGGGCGCAAGCGCGCCCGCCAGCTGGCCGAGGCAGCAGAACAGGCGGCGGCCTCAGCCGGCCCCGCGGATGGCAATGGCGGCGGCCAGGCGCCCGGTGCGGGGCTGACGCCGGAACGAAAAGAACCGTGAGCCATGCGCCACGGTGCACCAGTGGCCGCCATGCACCTGGGTCAGTCCCAGTGCAGCCAGCCGCCGGCGCGCCAGGCCCGGCAGATCAGCCCGCCAGCGCGTGCTGCCATCCGGCCGCGGGCTGAAGCGGAACAGCGCCGCGTCGGCCGGCGCCAGTGTCTGCGGGTCGGCGCCGAAGGCCTGCAGCACGTCGGCGCCCACCTCGAAAGCATCGGGCCCGATGCAGGGACCCAGCCAGGCCAGCAACTTGTCGGGCGCGCAGCCCGCCGCCGCGCACAGCGCGGCCACGGTGTGGTCCAGCACGCCGCCGGCCAGGCCGCGCCAGCCGGCGTGGGCGGCGCCCACCGCCCGGCCGTCGGCACTGCAGAACAGCACCGGCAGGCAATCGGCCACCAGCACGGTGCAGGCGATGCCCGGCGTGGTGCAGATGCTGGCATCGGCGCGCAGCAAGGGCGCACCGGGCGCCAGGTGGTCGGGCGTCAGCCGCAGCACATCGGCGCCATGCACCTGGTTCAGCCAGACCGGCTGTGCACCCAGTGCCTGGGCGAAGCGCCGCTGGTTCTCCAGCACCGCATCCGCTGCATCGACGCCCTCGCCACCCAGTGCGGGCGGCCGCAAGTTCAGGCTGTCGAACGGCGACACACTGACCCCGCCGACACGGGTGCTCATCAGCGCGGTGATGGCCGGGGGCGCCGGCCAGCCGGGCCGGATTGCATCCGGCAGCAGCACGGCCTCTGGCTCAGCCGGCATCCGGGCAGGCCGACGGCTGGGTCTGGCGGAAGGCGTCGAGCTGCATGCAGGCCTCGAACACCCGCATCACCTGCGGCACATGCTCGGTGCGGCAGTGGAAGCGCTGGGCATTGAAGATCTGCGGCACCAGGGTCAGGTCGGCCAGCGTCGGCGCATCGCCGTGGCAGAAGCGCGCCGGCTGCGCAGCCAGTTGCCGCTCCACCGCCTCCAGGCCGGTCTCGACCCAATGCCGGTACCAGCGGTTCTTGTCGTCCTCGCTGAGCTTGAGGTCGTGCGTCAGGTAGCGCAACACCCGCAGGTTGTTCAACGGGTGGATCTCGCAGGCGATGTCCTGGGCGATGGCCCGCACGCGGGCGCGGCCCAGCGCGTCGGCCGGCAGCAGCGGCGGCTTCGGGTGGGTCTCCTCCAGGTATTCGATGATGGCCAGCGACTGGCTCACCAGCGCGTCGCCATCCTGCAGCGTGGGCACCAGGCGCGAGGTGGACACGGCGGTGTAGCCGTCGTCCAGGTGCTCGCGCTTGACCAGGTGGACCGGGATGTAGTCGTAGTCCAGCCCCTTCAGCGCCAGCGCGATGCGCACCCGGTACGACGCCGACGAGCGGAAGTAGTTGTAGAGCTGCATGGCGACTCCGGCGGCGGCTTCAGCCCTGCTGCACCCGCACCTGCAGCGTGCCCAGGCCGGCAATGGCGCCTTCCATCACATCCCCCGCCACCACCGCGCCCACGCCAGCGGGCGTGCCGGTGTAGATCAGGTCGCCCGGCTGCAGGGTCCAGGCCTTGGACAGCGTCTCGATGGTCTCGGCCACGTTCCAGATCAGCTCGGACAGGTCGCCCTTCTGCTTCTGCACGCCGTTGACCGCCAGGGTGATGGCGCCGCGGGTCAGCTCGCCGGTCTTGGCGATGGGGTGCAGCGGGCCGATCGGCGCCGAGGCGTCGAAGGCCTTGCCGATGCACCAGGGGCGGCCCTGCTTCTTCATCTCGTTCTGCAGGTCGCGCCGGGTCATGTCCAGGCCGATGGCATAACCCCAGATGTGCTTGGCGGCATCGGCCGCGGCGATGTCGCGGCCGCCGGTGCCGATGGCCACCACCAGCTCGATCTCGTGGTGCAGGTTGCCGGTCAGCGTCGGGTAGGGGATGGTGCCCACCGCGCCATCGGCCACCGGCACCACCGCATCGGCGGGCTTCAGGAAGAAGAACGGCGGCTCGCGGCCGGTGAAGCCCATCTCCTGGGCATGCTCGGCATAGTTGCGGCCGACGCAGTAGACGCGGTGCACCGGAAACAGCCCGCCACCCGCCACGGGAACGGACGGTACGGCGGGAGCGGGGATGACGTAGGACATGGCGGCGGGTCCGGAGAAGGGGTTGATCAGGGTTGTTCAGAGGGCGAAGAATCATCATGCCACGGCCCGCCGCTACACTTTCCCGATGATTGAGTTGCGTCGCATCAAGCATTGCCGTGCCTGTGGCACCCCCGTGGGCTACAAGGTGCCCGACGACGACAACCGCGAGCGCGCCGTCTGCCCGGCCTGCGGCCTGATCCACTACGAGAACCCTCTGAACGTGGTGGGCACGGTGCCGGTGTGGGGCGAGCAGGTGCTGCTGTGCAGGCGCGCCATCGAGCCGCGCCACGGCTTCTGGACGCTGCCGGCCGGCTTCATGGAACTGGGCGAAACGGTGGAAGACGGTGCCCGCCGCGAGACGGTGGAGGAAGCCGGCGCCAACATCGAGTTGCAGGACCTGTTCACCATGATCAGCGTGGTGCGGGTGGGCCAGGTGCACCTGTTCTACCGCGCCCGCATGACCGACACCACGCTGGACCCCGGGCCCGAGACGCTGGAAGCCCGGCTGTTCCACGAGCATGAGGTGCCGTGGGACCAGATCGCCTTCCGCACGGTGAAGGAGACGCTGCAGCACTACTTCGCCTGCCGCCGCGCGGGCAGTTACCCGCTGCAGTGCAGCAGCATCTGAACCCGTTGCCGTTCAGCTGACGGTGACGGGCGCTGGCACCGGCGCAGGCTCGGCCACCAGTGCCGGGCCGGTGGCGGCATCAAAGCCCAGCTGCCACAGCATCTCCAGATCGTCGGCGCTGCGCACGCCTTCGGCTGTCACCTGCAGACCCACCGCCTGCACCAGCTTGACCAGGCCCTGCAGGTGACGGCGCGCGTCCCCTGCGCCATCGCCACTGATGCCCTGCACGAAGCGGGCGTCGATGCGCACGCAGTCCAGCCCCAGGTCGATCAGCCGCGGGATGCGGGCCAGGCCCTCGCCGGCATGCTCCAGCCCCAGCATCACGCCCAGCGGCCGCCAGCGGCGCGACACCTCGCGCACCAGCAGCGGCCGGTCCAGCGCCAGCGCCTCGGGCAGATCCACCCACAACCGGCAGGCCGCCTCGGGCGCATGCTCCAGCCGGCGTGCAACCGCGGCCACGAACTCGGCCGAGCCCACCGACTGCGCCGCCACGTTGATGCAGCGGGCCTGGCCGTCGCTGTCGATGGCGGCCAAGGCCAGCGCCACGGCCTTCTCGTCGACCTCGGCACACAGCCGGCTGCGGGTGGCCAGTGACAGCCAGCGGCTGGCCGGCTCCAGCGGGCCATCGGCCTGCAACTGCACCCGCAACGGGCAGTCCAGGTGCAGCTGGCGGCCGTCGGGCGTGCGCACCGGGTAGGCAGCCAGCGCCACCCTGCCCTGCACCAGCGCCCGGCTGATGCGCCGCTGCCAGGAGGATTCCCCCTGCGCCATGCCAGCATCCAGCGGCGGCAGGTCGGCCGCCGGCAGCGCAGGCGGCAGCACCAGGCCGGCTTCGGCCCGGGCCAGCGCGGCGTCGGCCAGGGCCAGGGCCTGGGTGGCGTTCATCGGCCGGTCCAGCTCCACCGCGCCGGCGAACACCCGCGCCTGCGGATCGATGGCCAGCAGCGGCAGCCGCATCGCCTGGGTCAGCGCGGCGGCGGTCTCCTGCACCATGCCGCCCACCGGCAGCAGCAGGGCGAAGTCGGCGCCGTTCAGGCGGCCGGCAAAGCAGCGGCCGATGCGGTCGGTGTAGGCCTGCAGCGCACCGGCCACGGCCAGCAGGGCGCGGTCGGTGGCGGCATGGCCCACCCGCTGGTTCAGGCCCTGCAGGTCCCGCATGCGCAGCAGCAGCAGGCCAGCCTCGGCCGGCGCCTGGCCGGCGCCCAGCACCGAATCCAGCATGGCCATGAAGTGGCGGCGGTTGGCCAGGCCGGTCAACGGATCACTGTGGGCCTGGCGGCGCAACGCTTCCAGTTGCTCGGCCTGCACCGCATACAGCGCCTGCTGCCGGCCCACCAGGGCGCGGATGCCGTCCGCCAATGGCGCCAGCTCGGGCGGCGTCGCCATCGCATGGCGGGCCATGGGCAGGGCCGCGCCGTCATCGTCTGTCGCATCGGCAGGCGTGGGCGGCGCCTGGACCAACTCGGCCGCTGCACGGGCCACGGCACGCCGGCCCACCCAGGTGCCCAGGACCAGGCCGATGCCCACGCCGGGCAACACGGCCAGCAACGCGCGGTCCGCCAGCAACGCCCAGCCGGCCAGGCCGGCGCAGGCCAGCAAGGCGGCCCACTGCCCGGAGGACAGCGTGGGGCGACGGGCAGCAGGAACAGGCGCGGACGCAAGCATCGGGCGGGGCGCATGCCGCGAGGCATGGCAGACAGCAACGGGGGCAGGCGAGCACCCAGCCGCCTGCCACCCGCGCAGGCCGCTGGATCACCCTCTGACGTTGTTGTCGGCCCGCGCCGGCCGAACTTGACCCGCCGCGCGCCGCGGCTACTTGCGCGCCGGCGGCAGGTCGGTGCAGCTGCCGTGGGCCACTTCCGCCGCCATGCCGATGCTTTCGCCCAGCGTGGGATGCGGGTGGATGGTCTTGCCGATGTCGACGGCGTCGGCGCCCATCTCGATGGCCAGGGCCACCTCGCCGATCATGTCGCCGGCGTGCGTCCCGACGATGCCGCCGCCCAGGATGCGGCCGTGGCCGTGGGCCTCGGGGCTGTCGTCGAACAGCAGCTTGGTGAAGCCTTCGTCGCGGCCGTTGGCAATCGCCCGGCCGCTGGCCGACCACGGGAACAGGCCCTTCTTGACCCGGATGCCCTGGGCCTTGGCCTCGTCCTCGGTCAGGCCCACCCAGGCCACCTCGGGGTCGGTGTAGGCCACGCTGGGGATGACGCGGGCGTCGAACTGCGCCTTGGTGTCACCGGCCGCCACCTCGGCCGCCACATGGGCCTCGTGCACCGCCTTGTGCGCCAGCATCGGCTGGCCGACGATGTCGCCGATGGCGAAGATGTGCGGCACGTTGGTGCGCATCTGCACGTCCACAGGGATGAAGCCGCGGTCGCCGACGACCACGCCGGCGGCGTCGGCGCCGATCTTCTTGCCGTTGGGCGTGCGGCCCACGGCCTGCAGCACCAGGTCGTACACACCCTCGCTCTTCGTGCCGTCCAGGCCCTCGAACAGCACCCGGATGCCGTCGGCCGTGGCCTCGGCACCCACCGTCTTGGTCTTGAGCATCAGCTTGTCGAAGCGGTGGGCGTTCATCTTCTGCCACACCTTGACCAGATCGCGGTCGGCGCCCTGCATCAGGCCGTCGAGCATCTCCACCACATCGAGCCGGGCGCCCAACGTGGAATAGACCGTGCCCATCTCCAGGCCGATGATGCCGCCGCCGATCACCAGCATCGACTTCGGCTGCTGGCGCAGCTGCAGCGCGCCGGTGCTGGTGACGATGCGGTCGTCCTGTGGCAGGAAGGGCAGCTTCACCGCCTCGGACCCGGCGGCGATGATCGCCTGCTTGAACTTGATCGTCTGGGTCTTGCCGTCGGCCATGGTGACGGCCAGGTGGTGCGGGTCGGCAAAGCGGCCATCGCCCTGCACCACCGTCACCTTGCGCATCTTGGCCATCGCAGCCAGGCCGCCGGTGAGCTTGCCCACCACCTTGTTCTTGTGGGCCAGCAGCTTGGACAAGTCCACCTTCGGCGCAGCGAACTCCACGCCCAGATCGGCAAAGTGCTTGACCTCGTCCATCACCGCGGCCACGTGCAGCAGCGCCTTCGACGGGATGCAGCCCACGTTCAGGCAGACGCCGCCCAGCGTGGGGAAGCGCTCGACCAGCACCGTCTTCAGGCCCAGGTCGGCGCCACGGAAGGCGGCGGAATAGCCGCCCGGGCCGGCACCCAGCACCAGCAGGTCGCATTCCAGGTCGGCGCCGCCGGCGTAGCTGGCCGCCTGCGGCGCGGGCGCCGCAGTCGCCGCCGGTGCGGCGGCGGGCGCCGGTGCTGCGGCTGCTGGCGCCGCCGCAGCGGCACCGGCGGCCTCCAGCGTCAGCACCAGGCTGCCCTGGTTGACCTTGTCACCGATGGCGAGCTTCAGCTCCTTCACCACGCCGGCATGGCTGGAGGGGATCTCCATCGAAGCCTTGTCGCTCTCCACCGTGACCAGGCTCTGGTCCACCGCGATGGTGTCGCCGGGCTTCACCAGCAGCTCGATCACCGCCACGTCCTTGAAATCGCCGATGTCGGGCACCAGCACGTCGATCACTGCCATGTCTGTCTCCTGTGGGTTGCGGCGTCCGTCACAGCACGATGCGGCGGAAGTCGGCCAGCAGGCTGGCAAAGTAGACGTTGAAGCGTGCGGCGGCGGCGCCATCGATCACCCGGTGGTCCCAGCTCAGGCTCAGCGGCAGGATCAGGCGTGGGGCGAACTGCTTGCCATCCCAGCGCGGCTCCATGCTGCTCTTGCACACGCCCATGATGGCCACCTCGGGCGCGTTGATGATCGGCGTGAAGTAGCGCCCGCCGATGCCGCCCAGGCTGCTGATCGAGAAGCAGCCGCCCGACATGTCGGCCGGGGCCAGCTTGCCGTCGCGGGCCTTCTTGGCCAGCTCGCCCATCTCGGTGCCGATCTGGAAGATGCCCTTCTTGTCGGCATCCTTGATCACCGGCACCACCAGGCCGTTGGGCGTGTCGGCGGCGAAGCCGATGTGGAAGTAGTTCTTCAGCACCAGCTGGTCACCGTCCAGGCTGGCGTTGAACTGCGGGAACTTCTTCAGCGCCGCCACCGCGGCCTTGATCATGAAGGCCAGCATCGTGACCTTGATGCCCGACTTCTCGTTCTCCTTGTTCAGCTGGACGCGGAAGGCCTCCAGCTCGGTGATGTCGGCATCGTCGTGGTTGGTGACATGCGGGATCACCACCCAGTTGCGGTGCAGGTTGGCGCCGCTGATCTTCTGGATGCGCGACAGGTCCTTGCGTTCGACGGGGCCGAACTTGCTGAAGTCGACCTTGGGCCAGGGCAGCAGGTCCAGGCCACCGCCGCCACCGCCGGCCGCGGCAGCCGGCGCCGGCGCCTTGGCCTTCTGCGCCGCGGTCTGCACCGCGCCAGCCATCACCTGCTTGACGAAGCCCTGCACGTCGGCCTGCAGGATGCGGCCCTTCGGGCCGGAGCCGGCCACCTCGGCCAGCGGCACGCCCAGCTCGCGCGCCAGGCGGCGGATGGTGGGCGAGGCATGCGGCAGGCCGGCCTTGGCCACTGTCGGCTCGTGCGCCGGCAGCGCGGCCGGGCCAGGCGCCGCCACGGGGGCGGGCGCCGGGGCCGCGGCTGCGGCAGGCGCGGCCGACGGTGCGGCAGGTGCGGGTGCCGGGGCAGCCATTGGCACCGCAGCAGCGCCCACCGCGCCTTCCAGCACCACGACCAGCGAGCCCATCGCCACCTTGTCGCGGAGCTGGACCTTCACCTCCTTCACCACGCCGGCATGCGACGACGGGATCTCCATCGAGGCCTTGTCGCTCTCCACCGTGATCAGGCTCTGCTCGACCTTGATCGCATCGCCGGGCTTGACCATCACCTCGATGACGGCCACCTCGGCGAAGTCGCCGATGTCGGGCACACGCACCTCGATCAGGCCGGTGGCCGCCGGGGCGGCCGGCGCTGCGGGCGCCGGCGCGGCGGCCACCGGGGCCGCTGCGGCAGGCGCCGCCGCAGCCGGTGCCGGTGCGGCGGCAGCCTCGCCGGCTGCCTCCACCACCACCAGCAGCGACCCCTCGTTCACCGTGTCGCCGATGGCGACCTTGATCTCCTTGACGACGCCGGCGTGGCTCGACGGGATCTCCATCGATGCCTTGTCGCTCTCCACCGTCACCAGGCTCTGATCGACGGTGATGGTGTCACCCACCTTCACCATCAGCTCGATGACCGCCACATCCTTGAAGTCGCCGATGTCCGGGACCTTGACGTTGACCAATGCCATGTTCTTGTCTCCGTGGATGGTGCGTCAGGCGTACAGCGGGTTGATCTTGTCGGCGTTCAGGCCGTACTTCCTGATCGCGTCGGCCACCTTGGCGGCGGGCAGCTTGCCCTCGTCGGCCAGCGTCTTGAGCGCAGCCACCACGATGTAGTGGCGGTTCACCTCGAAGTGCTCACGCAGCTTGCTGCGGAAATCGCTGCGGCCGAAGCCGTCGGTGCCCAGCACCTTGTAGGTGGTGCCCTGGGGGATGTAGGCGCGGATCTGCTCGCCGTAGACCTTGATGTAGTCGGTCGAGCAGATCACCGGGCCGGCATGGCCGGCCAGCTGCTGGGCCACGAACGGCACGCGCGGCGTCTCGGTCGGGTGCAGCAGGTTCCAGCGCTCGCAGTCCTGGCCGTCGCGGGCCAGCTCGTTGAAGCTGGGGCAGCTCCAGACCTTGGCGGCCACGCCCCAGTCCACCGCCAGCAGCTGGCGGGCGGCGATCGACTCACGCAGGATGGTGCCCGAGCCCATCAGGTTCACCACCGGCTGGCCGGCCGCGGCGGGCGCGTCCTCCAGCAGGTACATGCCCTTGATGATCTGTTCCTCGGTGCCGGGCTTGAGGCCGGGCATCGGGTAGTTCTCGTTGAGCAGGGTGATGTAGTAGTAGACGTTCTCCTGCTTCTCCACCATGCGCTTCAGGCCGTGGTGGATGATCACGCCCACCTCGTGCGCATAGGTCGGGTCATAGGAGATGCAGTTCGGGATGGTGCCGGCCAGGATGTGGCTGTGGCCGTCCTCGTGCTGCAGGCCTTCGCCGTTCAGCGTGGTGCGGCCGCTGGTGCCGCCCAGCAGGAAGCCCCGCGCCTGCATGTCGCCGGCGGCCCAGGCCAGGTCGCCGATGCGCTGGAAGCCGAACATCGAGTAGTAGACGTAGAACGGCACCATGATGCGGTTGTTCGTGCTGTAGCTCGTGGCCGCGGCGATCCAGCTGCACATGCCGCCGGCCTCGTTGATGCCTTCCTGCAGGATCTGGCCGTCGGTGGCCTCGCGGTAGTACATCACCTGGTCCTTGTCGACCGGCGTGTAGTTCTGGCCCAGCGGGTTGTAGATGCCGATCTGGCGGAACAGGCCTTCCATGCCAAAGGTGCGGGCCTCGTCCACCAGGATGGGCACCACGCGCGGGCCCAGCGCCTTGTCGCGCAGCAGCTGGGTCAGGAAGCGCACATAGGCTTGGGTGGTGCTGATCTCGCGGCCGTCCGGCGTGGCGTCGAGCACGGCCTTGAAGGTGTCGAGCGAGGGCACGGTGAAGCTCTCGTCGGCCTTGGCGCGGCGGTGCGGCAGGTAGCCGCCCAGCTTCTGCCGGCGCTCGTGCAGGTACTTCATCTCCGGCGTGTCGTCGGCCGGCTTGTAGAACGGGATCTTCGGCAGCTCGCTGTCGGGGATGGGGATGTTGAAGCGGTCGCGGAAGTAGCGGATGTCGTCGTCCGTCAGCTTCTTGGTCTGGTGGGCGGTGTTCTTGCCTTCGCCGGCGCGGCCCATGCCGTAGCCCTTGACCGTCTTGACCAGCAGCACCGTGGGCTGGCCCTGGGTGTTGTTGTTGGCGGCATGGAAGGCGGCGTACACCTTGCTGGCATCGTGGCCGCCGCGGCGCAGGTTCCACACCTGCTCGTCGCTCATCTTGGCCACCATCTCCAGCGTGCGCGGATCACGACCGAAGAAGTGCTTGCGCACGAAGGCGCCGTCATTGGCCTTGAAGGCCTGGTAGTCGCCGTCCAGCGTGTCGAGCATGATCTTGCGCAGCGCGCCGTCCTTGTCGCGCGCCAGCAGCTCGTCCCACTGCTTGCCCCACAGCAGCTTGATCACGTTCCAGCCCGAGCCGCGGAACTCGCCCTCCAGCTCCTGGATGATCTTGCCGTTGCCACGCACTGGGCCGTCCAGCCGCTGCAGGTTGCAGTTGACGACGAAGACCAGGTTGTCCAGCTTCTCGCGCGCGGCCAGGCCGATCGCTCCCAGGCTCTCGGGCTCGTCCATCTCGCCGTCGCCGCAGAACACCCACACCTTGCGCTTGGCGGTGTCGGCGATGCCGCGGGCATGCAGGTACTTCAGGAAGCGCGCCTGGTAGATGGCCATGATCGGCCCCAGGCCCATGCTGACGGTGGGGAACTGCCAGAACTCCGGCATCAGCTTGGGGTGCGGATAGCTCGACAGGCCCTTGCCGTCGACTTCCTGGCGGAAGTTCAGCAGCTGCTCCTCGCTCAACCGGCCTTCCATGAAGGCGCGGGCATAGATGCCGGGCGCGCTGTGGCCCTGGATGTAGAGCAGGTCACCGCCGTGGCTGCCGCCCTTGTCGGTGTCGTCGGCATGCCAGAAGTGGTTGAAGCCAGCGGCGAACAGGTGCGCCACCGACTGGAACGAGCTGATGTGGCCGCCCAGGTCGCCACCGTCGGCCGGGTCATGCCGGTTGGCCTTGACGACCATGGCCATCGCGTTCCAGCGCATGTAGGCGCGCAGCCGGCCCTCGATCTCCAGGTTGCCGGGGCTGCGCTCCTCGTCCACCGGCTCGATGGTGTTGATGTAGGGCGTGGTGGCCGAGAACGGCCGGTCGATGCCGTTGTGGCGGGCTTCCTCGATCAGCTTTTCCAGCAGGAAGTGGGCACGCTCCGGGCCCTCGGCGCTGATGACGGCGTCCAGCGCCTCCAGCCATTCACGGGTTTCCTGGGCGTCGGTGTCCAGGGCGCTGGAGGCGCTCGGGTTGTTGGGGATGGCGGACATCGCTTGTCTCCTCGTTCCGGGGCTGTGGTGGGTCGGTGGCGGTCTCGAACGGCGCGCAGTGTTGCACAAAGCCCGACCATTTTCAAATCGTGCGAGTTGATTTCGTATTGTGGCAAACCACAACGCGCAACCGGTGTGCAGCGTGCGTGAGCCCGGGTGCCCGCGCGCTCGGGATAATCCCGCCCATGCCTGCGCCGCCGCCCACTCCGCCCAACCAGCTTTCCGGCGCCCAGGGCCAGCGCCGCCTGCTGGGCCGCTGGTGGCGCCGGCAGTCGCCGGCCCGGCAGGACCGCTTCGCCACCCTGGGCCCGCTGGCCAGCGTGCTGCTGTTCCTGGCGGCGATCATTTCGGCCTTCTGGTACCTGCGCAACGAGGAGTTCGACCGCGAGACCGAATCGGTCAAGCGCGACACCGAGATCGCCCAGCAGCAGATCCGCCTGCGGCTGATCGAGAACCAGGAACAGCTGGTGCGCATGGCGCGCGAGCTGGTCACCCGCGAACTGGACGCCAGCGAGTTCACGCCCCAGGCCGCCGCCTTCATGAACGACCGGCCGGAGATCACCCAGTTCCTCTGGCTGGCCGCCGACCAGAGCACCCGCGCCCGCCATTCCGCCCAGGCCGACCGCGAGGAACAAACCGCCGCCGATGCGCCGCAGGCACTGAAGGCGCCGGGACGCACCGAATCGGAATGGGCCTTCATCGCCGCGCGCGACCTGCGCCAGCCGATCTACAGCCGCGCCTTCAAGGACCGCCACGGCGGCCTGGTGTTCCAGGTGCATGTGCCGATGCTGGCCCGCGGCCAGTTCAACGGCGCCCTGGTGGCCGACTACAGCATCGACGTGCTGCTGCGCCACTTCGTGCCCACCGAGGTGACCCGCCGCCACGCGGTGGCGGTGGTCGACGACCGCGAGCAGGTCATCGCCAGCAGCGTGCTGCAGATGCCCGGCGAGGCGCAGCAGCGCGCCGCGATCCTGCACGACGTGCCGCTGGCGCCTGCCGCCAACGGCCTGGTGCTGCGCGGCAGCGGCTACCGCACCTCCGTCGGCCTGATCGGCAACACCCTGTTCTGGATGGTGGTGGCGCTGTCGGTGCTGACGCTGTGGATGCTGCTGGGCACCTTCCGCCATGTGCGCCGGCGCGGCCAGATCCAGGGCGCGCTGGTGCAGGAGACCAACTTCCGCCGGGCGATGGAGAACTCCATGCTCACCGGCATGCGGGCGATGGACATCGAGGGCCGGGTCAGCTACGTGAACCCGGCCTTCTGCGCGATGACCGGCTTCACCGAGCATGAGCTGATCGGCCGCCTGCCGCCCTACCCCTACTGGCCGCCCGACCGCATCGAGGAGAACAGCCGCCTGCTGCAGCAGGAGCTGCAGGGCCGCAGCCCGGCCGGCGGCATCGAGGTGAAAGTGATGCGCAAGAACGGCACGCTGTTCGATGCGCGCATGTACGTCTCGCCGCTGGTCGATGCCCGCGGCCACCAGACCGGCTGGATGACCAGCATGACCAACATCACCGAGGCCAAGCGCATCCGCGACCAGCTCTCGGCCAGCCACGAGCGCTTCACCACCGTGCTGGAAGGCCTGGAGGCGGCGGTGTCGGTGCTCAGCGTGCAGCAGGGCGAGCTGCTGTTCGCCAACCGCAGCTACCGGCTGTGGTTCGGCGCCGACGCCCGCGGCCATGCGCTGCTGGCCAGCGGTGCCGTGCCCAACCTGCCCACCGACCTGACCGGCCATGACGACGAGGACGGCCTGTCCGGCATCCCGACGCAGGAGCTGGCCGGCCAGGGCGCCAATCCGCGCGAGGTCTATGCCGCCCAGCTGGACAAGTGGTTCGACGTGCGCGCCCGCTATCTGCAGTGGACCGATGGCCGCCTGGCGCAGATGCTGATCGCCACCGACGTGACCGCCCGCCGCCGGGCCGAGGAACAGGCCGCCCAGCAGGCCGAAAAAGCCCAGGTCAGCAGCCGGCTGATCACCATGGGCGAGATGGCCAGCTCGGTGGCCCATGAGCTGAACCAGCCGCTGACCGCCATCACCAACTACTGCAACGGCATGGTCAGCCGGGTCAAGGCCGACACCATCGACCGCGACGCACTGATCGCCGCCCTGGGCAAGACGGCGCGCCAGGCCGAGCGCGCCGGTCAGATCATCCACCGCATCCGCGCCTTCGTAAAGAAGAGCGAGCCGCAGCGCCAGACCGCCCAGGCCAAGGCCATCGTCGAGGAGGCGGTGGAACTGGCCAGCATCGAGCTGCGCCGCCGCAACGTGGCCATCCACCACTACGTGGCCCAGCGCCTGCCCGACCTGCAGTGCGACCCGATCCTGATCGAGCAGGTGCTGCTGAATCTGCTGAAGAACGCCGCCGAGGCCATCGACTCGGCCAAGATGCCGGCATCGCGCCGCCACATCGAGCTGCGGGTGATCCCCCGCCACACGCCCGACGAGGGCGGCGTGATCGAGTTCGCCGTCACCGACCAGGGCCCCGGCCTGCCCGAGGAAGTGATCGCCCGGCTGTACGAGGCCTTCTTCTCCACCAAGGCCGAGGGCATGGGCATCGGCCTGTCGCTGTGCCGGTCGATCGTGGAGAGCCACCGGGGCCGGATCAAAGCGCAAAACCTCTACAATGGCACGGTTGTGACAGGGTGCCGGTTCGCCTTCACCCTGCCCGTCGAAACCACCGCGCGGCACGAGGAGACAACGCTGTCCCATCCCTCTGATGACACAGCGCCAACCGTCGCAGCCCCGGCCGATCCTTCCGTCGACAAACCGGCAGCAGCCAGAACCCCCCCATGAGCCTGATTCCCAAGAAGGGCACGGTCTACGTCGTTGATGACGACGAGGCCGTTCGTGACTCCCTGCAGTGGTTGCTGGAAGGCAAGGACTACCGCGTCAAGTGCTTCGATTCGGCGGAATCCTTCCTGTCGCGCTTCGATCCGCGCGAGGTGGCCTGCCTGATCGCCGACATCCGCATGGACGGGATGAGCGGCCTCGAGTTGCAAGACCGCCTGCTCGAGCGCAAGAGCCCGCTGCCGGTGGTCTTCATCACCGGCCATGGCGATGTGCCGATGGCCGTGACCACGATGAAGAAGGGCGCGATGGACTTCATCGAGAAGCCCTTCAAGGAAGACGAGCTGATCGGCCTGGTCGAGCGCATGCTGGACCAGGCGCGCAGCGCCTTCAGCCAGCACCAGGAACAGGCCAGCCGCGACGCCCTGTTGAGCCGCCTGACCACCCGCGAGGCCCAGGTGCTCGAGCGCATCGTCGCCGGCCGGCTGAACAAGCAGATCGCCGACGACCTGGGCATCAGCATCAAGACGGTGGAGGCGCACCGCGCCAACATCATGGAGAAGCTGAACGCCAACACCGTGGCCGATCTGCTGAAGATCGCCCTGGGCGCCAACAGCGCGGCCGGCAGCGCCGCCAAGGCCTGATCCACGGCACCGCCGCCAGCCCTGTTTCCCCCGCCAGGCCGCTGCCACCCAGCGGCCTGCGTTGTTTCTGAAGGACCGCATCCATGCCCGCCCAATTGATCAACGGCACCGCCCTGTCGCAGCAGATCCGCGCCGACGTGGCCCGGCGCACCGCCGCCCTCACCGCCCGCGGCGTCAAGCCCGGCCTGGCCGTCATCCTGGTGGGCGAGGACCCGGCCTCGGCCGTCTATGTGCGCAACAAGGTCAAGGCCTGCGGCGAGGCCGGTTTGCACTCGGTGCTGGAGAAGTACGACGCCAGCCTGTCCGAGGCCGACCTGCTGGCCCGCATCGAGGCACTGAATGCCGATCCGGCCATCCACGGCATCCTGGTGCAGATGCCGCTGCCGAAGCACATCAACCCGCAGCGGGTGATCGAGACCATCAGCACCGCCAAGGATGTGGACGGCTACTCGGTGCAGAGCGCCGGCGACCTGATGGCCGGCCTGCCCGGCTTCCGCCCCTGCACGCCCTACGGCTGCATGAAGCTGATCGAGAGCACCGGCGTCGACCTGCGCGGCAAGCATGCGGTGGTGATCGGCCGCAGCAACACCGTGGGCAAGCCGATGGCCCTGCTGCTGCTGCAGGCCAATGCCACCGTCACCATCTGCCACAGCGGCACGCCCGACCTGGGCCTGCACACCCGCCAGGCCGACGTGGTGGTGGCCGCCGTGGGCCGGCGCAACACCGTCACCGCCGACATGGTGAAACCCGGCGCCATCGTCATCGACGTGGGCATGAACCGCAACGACGAGGGCAAGCTCTGCGGCGATTTGGACTTCGCCGGCGTCAGCCCGGTGGCCGGCTGGATCACCCCGGTGCCCGGCGGCGTCGGGCCGATGACCATCACCATGCTGCTGGTCAACACGCTCGAATCCGCCGAACGCGTGACCCGTTGACCGCCCGCGGCCCCACATGGGCAGCCCGGCCGCACTACAGTGGTGGCAGCAGACTTGCTGGCGCCCGAGGACAACTCCCATGCACAACCCCCTGCTCTCCACCGCTCCGCTGCCTGAATTTGCCGCCATCCAGCCCGAGCACCTGACGCCCGCGCTGGACGTGCTGCTGCCGGCCGCGGATGCCGCGCTCGAGCGCGCCGTCAGCGATGCGGTGCCGGCCGACTACGACGCCCTGTCCGCGGTGCTGGACGTGCCGCTGGAGCGCTTGTCGCGCGCCTGGTCGGCGGTCAACCACCTCAACGCCGTGGCCAACACGCCGGCGCTGCGCGAGGCCTACAACGCCAACCTGGCGCGGGTGACCGAGTTCCACACCCGGCTGGGCGCCGACGAGCGGCTGTATGCCAAGTACAAGGCATTGACCGCCAGCGGCAGCCACCTGAACCCGGCGCGCCAGCAGGCATTGGCCCATGCCATCCGCGACTTCGTGCTGTCGGGTGCCGAACTGCAGGGCGATGCCCGCCAGCGCTTTGCCGCCATCCAGGAGCGCAGCGCCGAGGTGGCCCAGCAGTTCAGCGAGCATGTGCTCGACGCCACCGACGGCTACAGCCTCACGGTTCCCAGTGAACGCATGGACGGCGTGCCGGCCGACGTGCAGCAGCACACCGCTGAGGCCGCCCAGGCTGCTGGCGAAACCGGCCACAAGCTCAGCCTGCACATGCCGGTCTACATGCCGGTGATGCAGTACGCCACCGACCGCGCGCTGCGCGAGCAGCTCTACCGCGCCTATGCCACCCGCGCCAGCGACCTGGGCCCGGCCGCGCAGGACAACACCACGCTGATGACCGAACTGCTGCAGCTGCGCCAGGAAGAGGCCGCGCTGCTGGGCCAGGCCAGCTATGCCGATCTGTCGCTGGTGCCGAAGATGGCCGAATCGCCCGCGCAGGTGCTGGGCTTCCTGCGCGACCTGTCGCAGCGCGCGCGCCCGCATGCCGAGCGTGATCTGGCCGAACTGCAGGCCTTCGCCGCCGAGCACCTGGGCCTGCCCGCGCTGCAGGCCTGGGACCATGCCTACGCGTCCGAGAAGCTGAAGGAGGCCCGCTACGCCTTCAGCGAGCAGGCGGTGAAGCAGTACTTCACCGAACCCAAGGTGCTGGAAGGCCTGTTCCACATCATCGAGACGCTGTTCGACGTGCGCATCCGGCCCGACACGGCCGAGGTTTGGCACCCCAGCGTGCGCTTCTACCGCATCGAGCGGCCGGGCACCGGGGATGCCGCGCCGCAGCTGGTCGGCCAGTTCTACCTCGACCCCTACGCCCGCCCCGGCAAGCGGCCCGGCGCCTGGATGGACGGCGTGCGTGGCCGCTGGCTGCGGCCCGACGGCCAGGGCCTGCAGACGCCGGTGGCGCAGCTGGTGTGCAACTTCGCCGCGCCGGTGGGCGACAAGCCCGCGCTGCTGACCCACGACGACGTGATCACGCTGTTCCATGAGTTCGGCCACGGCCTGCACCACATGCTGACCCAGGTCGATGAGCTGGCGGTGGCCGGCATCTCTGGCGTGGAATGGGATGCGGTGGAGCTGCCCAGCCAGTTCATGGAGAACTTCTGCTGGGAATGGGCGGTGCTGTCGCGGATGACGTCCCACGTCGACACCGGCGAGGCGCTGCCGCGCGACCTGTTCGACCGCATGCTGGCGGCCAAGAACTTCCAGAGCGGGCTGCAGACGCTGCGGCAGATCGAGTTCGCGCTGATCGACATGCGCCTGCACCACGAGGCCGATGCGCCCGGCCAGGTGCAGGCGGTGGTGGACGGCGTGCGTGCCGAGGTGTCGGTCAACCCGCCGCCGGACTTCAACCGCTTCCAGCACAGCTTCTCGCACATCTTCGCGGGCGGCTACTCGGCCGGCTACTACAGCTACAAGTGGGCCGAGGTGCTGTCGGCCGACGCCTTCGCCGCCTTCGAGGAGCAGGGCGTGTTCAACCCCGAGGTCGGCCAGCGCTTCCGCCGCGAGATCCTGGAGGCCGGCGGCAGCCGCCCGGCGATGGACAGCTTCAAGGCCTTCCGCGGCCGCGAGCCCAGCATCGATGCCTTGCTGCGCCACCAGGGCATGGCGGACTGACCCCCCCCGAAGCGCCTGTGGCGCTCCCCCCCAGGGGGGCGCCGTCAGCGGCCCGGCGGAGCCGGTTCCGCGACGTCTGCTTGGCCACCACCACATGCAGGCAGGCATGCGCTAGATTCGAGGCCATGCGCCTGCAACTTGCACTTCTCATTGCGTTGACCATTGCTGCGGTCTTCCCCGCACATGCCCAGTACAAGGTGGTGGGCCCGGATGGCAAGGTCACCTACACCGACCGCCCGGTCGTCGCGCCGGCCGGTGGCCAGGTGCAGCCGCTGCGCGCCGCGGTGGCCGCCGCGGCCGCTGCCCGGGCGCCGCTGCCGCTGGAGCTGCGCGGCGTGGCCGAGCGCTTCCCGGTCACCCTCTACACCAGCGCCGACTGCCCGCCCTGCGACAGCGGCCGCGCCATGCTGCAGCAGCGCGGCATCCCGTTCACCGAGCGGCTGGTCAGCAGCGACGACGACACCGCCGCGCTGCAGCGCATCACCAACGGCCGCACCGTGCCGGCGCTGACGGTCGGCGGCCAGGCACTGCGTGGTTTCCTCGATGCCGACTGGCAGTCCACGCTGGACCTGGCCGGCTACCCGAAGGAATCGAAGCTGCCGCGCGGCTGGTCGGCCGGGCCGGCCACGCCGCTGGTGGCGCGGGCACCGGCGCCCGACGCCCCCGCCGCACGGCCGCCCGCAGCCGCTGCGCCGGCGCCCGCCGAGCCAGCGCCGGCCAGCGGCGGCATCCGCTTCTAGGCAGTCGCCACTCAGGCCGGCGGCGCGAACACCCGCCGCAGCCCGTTCACCGCCCAGCTGCCGCCGCCCACCGCGGCGCCCATCAGCCAGAACAGCGCACCCGGCCCCAGCGCCGTGCCGGCCAGGCCGAAGGCCAGCGGCATCACGCTGCTGCTGAAGTTGATGGTCATCGAGCGGATGGCGATGGCCTCGCCATGGCGGTCGGGCGGTGTCATCTGGTGCAGCGTGCTCATGATCATCGGCTGCACCGCCCCCAGCGCCAGGCCCAGCAGGGTGGCGCAGCCGGCCATCAGCCAAGGCGTGCCGGCAAACGGGTAGATGGCGAAGACGCCGGCCGTCATCACCATCGCCGCGCGCAGCACCGTCACCTCCTGCAGCCGGTGGGCCAGCAGCGGGATCACGAAGCGCACCACGGTGACGGCCGCGGTGAAGATGCCCAGCACCAGGCCGATGGTGGTGGCGTTGTAGCCGCGGGCATGGCCCAGCACCGGCACGGCGAAGCTGTGCACATCCCAGCTGGCCGACAGCAGCCAGTTGATGAACAGCAGCCGCTTGAGCCCCGGCGTGGCCAGCAGCGCCCAGCGGCTGCTGCCGGCCGGCCGGGCGACGACAGCGGCTGGCGGCTGCGCCGGCACCCGGCGCATCACCCAGACCGAGACCAGCGGCATCGCCAGCAGCACGCCATACGCCGCCGCAAAGCCGCCCAGGTCGATCAGGAAGCCCGCTGTCACCGGCCCCAGCACATTGGCGCCGGAAAACGCCATGCCCAGCCAGCTGAACACCCGCATGCGCTCGGTGCTGTCGGTGGCCAGCAGGCCGGCGGCGCGCAGCACCACGATCACGCCGACGTTGGTGCCGGCGCCCGAGGCCGCCGCGCCCAGACACTGCAGACCGAACTGCCACCAGCCCGACAGGAAGCAGGCCGCCAGCGCACAGGCCACGCCGAACAGGCTCAAGCCCACCGCCAGCCCCTGCGGCCGGTGGTAGCCATGGCGGTCGGCCATGCGGCCGGCGGGCATCGCGATCAGCACCGGCAGCGCGGCGAACAACGCCAGCAGCACGCCCACCGTCCAGGCGCTGTGGCCGGCTTCCAGCGCCTGCAGCGGGGCGGCCATGCGCTGGCCGGCCATGGCCGCATGCAGCGCGATCTGGCCCACCATCAGCAGAACCAGCATCCGGGTGCCGGCCGGCGCACTGGCGGGGATGGGCGCTGGTGCGGTCATGCGGGGGTGTTGCTCCCCGCGTCGTCGGCGCCGTTGTCAGCCTCGTCAGCGAGCAGGCCCGGCAGCAGCTGCTGGGCCCGGTGCTCGGGCAGCTGCTCCACGCCGCGCAGCTGGCGGGTCATCGCCCGGGTGCGCACCTCGGCATCGTCGATGGTCTTGCTGGCCTCGGCCAGCTTCTTCTTCGTCTTGGCCAGCACATCGCCGAACTTGCCGAACTCGGTCTTCACCGCGCCCAGCACCTCCCAGACCTCGGCGCTGCGCTTTTCCAGCGCCAGCGTGCGGAAGCCCATCTGCAGGCTGCTGAGTGTGGCCAGCAGCGTGGTGGGGCCGGCCAGCATCACCTTGTGCTCGCGCTGCAGCGCCTCCATCAGGCCGGGGCGGCGCAGCGCCTCGGCATACAGGCCCTCGGTGGGCACGAACAGGATGCCGAAATCGGTGGTGTGCGGCGGCGCGATGTACTTGGCGCGGATGGTGCGCGCCTCCAGCTTCAGCTGGGTCTCGATGCCCTTGCCGGCGGCCTCGGCGGCCACCGGGTCGGCGCGGTCCTGGGCGTCGAGCAGGCGCTCGTAGTCCTCGCGCGGGAACTTGGCGTCAATCGGCAGCCACAGCGGCACGCCGTCGCTGCGCTGGCCGGGCAGGCGGATGGCGAATTCCACCCGCTCATTGCTGCCCGGCAGCGTGGCCACGTTGGCGGCGTACTGCTCGGGGGTGAACACCTGCTCCAGCAGGCCGGCCAGCTGCACCTCGCCGTAGATGCCGCGGCTCTTCACATTGGTCAGCACGCGGTTGAGCGAGCCGACATCGCGCGCCAGGGTCTGCATCTCGCCCAGGCCCTTGTGCACCTGCTCCAGCCGCTCGGCCACCTGCTTGAAGCTCTCGCCCAGGCGCTGTTCCAGCGTGGCGTGCAACTTCTCGTCGACCGTGGCGCGCATCTGCTCCAGCTTGGCCTCGTTGCCCTGCTGCAGCTGGGTGAGGCGGCCCTCCACCGCCTGGCGCAGCTCGGCCAGGCGCAGGGCATTCGATTCGCTCAGCGCCTTCAGCTGCTCGGTCAGCGTGGCCGACAGGCGCTGCAGCGCGCCATCCTGCGCCTCGCGGGCGGCCAGGCCTTGCGTGGCCAGCTGGCTGCCGGCCTGGACCAGCGCCGCCACCACCTGCTGCTGCAAGGTGGCCAGCTGGGTGCGGAAGGTGTCGATCTGCTCGTTCTGGGTGCGGGCGACATCGCCGCTTTGCGCCAGCAACGTCTGCTGGAAGGTGGCCAGCGTGCCCTGCAGCTCGGTGCGGCTGGCGCGGGCACTGTCCTGCAGCTCGGCACGCAGGTCGCGCGCCGCTTGCTCAGCCTGCTGGCGCTGCACATCGGCGGCGGCCTGCACCGCCTGGCGCACCGGCTCGGCGGCCGCTGCCGGGTCCACCCGCCGGCTGGCCAGCCACAGCAGGCCCAGCAGGTTCAACAGGCCCAGGCCCAGCAGGGCGGGCAGCACCCAATCCGTCATCACGCCATTGTCTCAGGCCGGCCGGACGGCCCATGCAGACGGGGCCTGCGGCTGTGCAGCCGCAGACCCCGTGGCAGGGTGCGCAGGTGGTCAGGCCTGGGCCAGGGCTTCGGCCGTCAGCGGCATCTTGCGCACCCGCTTGCCGGTGGCGGCGAACACCGCGTTGGCCACCGCCGGGCCGACCAGCGCCGTGGCCGGCTCGCCGATGCCGCCAGGCTTTTCGCCGCTGGGCACCAGCACGATGTCGATCTGCGGCGCCTCGTTGTTGCGCATCACCCGGAAGCGGTCGAAGTTGGCCTGCTGCACCCGGCCCTTGTCGACGGTGATCTCGCTCCACAGCACACCCGACAGGCCGAAGATCACGCTGGACTGGATCTGCGCCAGCACCGTGTCGGGGTTGACCATCGCGCCCAGGTCGGCCACCACGGTGACCTTGTGCACCACCGGCGCGCCACCCTGGATCGACACCTCGGCCACCTGGGCCATGTAGGTGTCGTAGCCCTCCATCAGGCTGACGCCGCGGAAGCGCCCGGCCGCAGCCGGCGTGCCCCAGCCGGCCTTGGCGGCGGCCTGC
Organism: Pseudaquabacterium pictum; assembly: GCF_005403045.1. GTDB lineage: Bacteria > Pseudomonadota > Gammaproteobacteria > Burkholderiales > Burkholderiaceae_C > Pseudaquabacterium > Pseudaquabacterium pictum. Next base: position 147,661 of record NZ_BJCL01000001.1, on the reverse strand, counting down.
TTCAGCACGTTGGCCATGCGTGGCTGGCCGTCCAGCATGGCCAGGCGGTAGGCCACCGGATCCTGCCCGGCGGCGGCGGCGCATTCGTCGATGAAGCTTTCGTTGGCGAAGGCGTTCATGTTGTGGCTGACCGCGCGCCAGTAGCCCACCCGGATGCCGGCATCGTGCTTGACCACGTCCTGCCGGATGGCGGGGATGGCATACAGCGGCGTGGCCGCCTCGGTCATCAGGCCGTCCGGTGCCTCCGGCGGCAGGCCGAAGGCCCGGGCGGTGACCGATTGCGAGGCCACCCGCCAGGTCAGCGCCGCCGGCTTGCCGTCGGCACCCAGGGCCGCGGCCAGCTGGTGCACCGCCAGCGGGCGGTAGAAGTCATGCTGCATGTCGTCCTCGCGGCTCCAGACCAGCTTGACCGGCTTGCCCGGCACGGCCTTGGCGATCTGGGCGGCCTGCAGGATGTAGTCGAAATCGATGCGCCGACCGAAGGCCCCGCCGAGGAAGGTGTTCTCCACCGCCACGTTCTCGACCTTCAGGTTCAGCATCTTGGCCACCGCGCCCTGCACCGCATCGGGCCATTGGGTGGGGCCGACCAGGTGGATGCGATCGCCCTGGAAATGGGCGGTGTAGTTCATCGGCTCCATCGGCGCATGGCTCAGGTTCTGCGTGCGGTACTCGGCACGCACCACCTTGGCGGCGGCGGCCACGGCGGCATCGGCGTCGCCCACCTTCTTGTGCGGGATGGGCTTGCCCGAGGCCAGCGCGGCCTGGGTGCCGGCGAACATGGCTGCGGTGCTGAGGTTGGCGTTCGCGCCCTCGTCCCAGTCGATCTGCAGCAGCTGGCGCGCCTTCACTGCATGCCAGTAGGTGTCGGCCACCACGGCGATGCCGTCGGGGATCTGCACCACGTCGAGCACGCCCTTGGCCGCCTTGGCCTTGGCGCCGTCGAAGCTCTTCACCTTGCCGCCCTGCACCGGCGACATCGCGATGCTGGCGTACACCATGCCCGGCAGCTTCACGTCGATGCCGAAGCGGGCCGTGCCATTGACCTTGGCCGGCGTGTCGAGCCGGGTGGTGGGCTTGCCGACGATGCGGAACTGCGACGGGTCCTTCATCGCCGGCTTCTCGGGCACCGGCATCTTGGCCGCTGCCGCGGCCAACTGGCCGTAGCTGGCCTTCTTGCCGCCAGGGCCGGTGACCATGCCGTTCTCGGCCTTCAGCGTGCTGGCGTCGACCTTCCACTGGTCGGCGGCCGCGGCCACGAGCATCTCGCGCACCTGGGCGCCGGCCAGGCGCAGCTTGTCGTAGCCCTCGCGCACCGAGGTGGAGCCGCCGGTGAGCTGCAGGCCGAAGATCAGCGCATTGCCGTACACCTTGCCCGGTGGCGCAAAGGCCACCTTGACCTTCTGGATGTCGATGTTCAGCTCTTCGGCGATCAGCATCGGCATGCTGGTGTACACGCCCTGCCCCATCTCGGCGCGGGCCGAGATCAGGGTGATGGTGTTGTCGTCGGCGATGTGCACCCAGGCGCTGGGCGTGTGCAGCGTGGCAGCGGCCTGGGCCGGCCCGGAGACCGGCAGGGTGACGCCGACCATCAGGCCGCCGCTGAAGGCGGCCGAGGACTGCAGGAAGCCGCGGCGGCTGGTGTTGAGTCGGGTGGTGGTCTTGGTCATCGCAGCGCTCCTCAGGCCTTGGCGCCGCGCATTTCGGCGGCCGCCGTCTTGATGGCCGCGTGCACGCGGGTGTAGGTGCCGCAGCGGCAGATGTTGCCGGCCATTGCGCCGTCGATCTCTTCGTCGCTGGGATTCTTGTTGCGGGCCAGCAGGGCCGCGGCGCTCATCAGCTGGCCGCTCTGGCAATAACCGCATTGCGGCACGTCGTGCTGGATCCAGGCCTTCTGCAGCGGGTGGCTGTTGTTGCGCGACAGGCTTTCCACGGTGGACACCAGCTTGTTGGCCACCTGCGCCAGCGGCGTCGAGCAGGAACGCACCGCCGTGCCATCCACATGCACGGTGCAGGCACCGCACAGGCTGGCGCCGCAGCCGAACTTGGTGCCGGTCAGGCCGATCTCGTCCCGGATGACCCACAGCAGCGGGGTGTCAGGCTCGGAAGTGGCCTTCACGGGCTTGCCGTTGATCTTGAATGCAGTGGTCATGGGGTCTCCTCGTCGAATTTGATGCGCCTCAAGCGCGCAACGATGGTGCTACCCGACGGGGAGGCGCCACGAGAGGACAAACCCGCGCCGTTGCGCGGCGGCACTGCGCCGGGCTGGATCAGGCCGGCCGCAACGGCAGCACCTGCGGGTTCAGCGCCGTGGGCGGCTGCTGGCCGCTCAGCGCGGCCGCCAGGTTGGCCGCGGCCAGATCGGCCATGGCGCGCCGGGTGCGCAGGCTGGCGCTGGCGATGTGCGGTGTCATCACCACGTTGGGCACGGTCAGCAGGTCGGGATGGACGGACGGCTCGCCTTCGAACACGTCCAGCCCGGCCGCTGCGATCGTGCGTGCCCGCAGGGCCTGGGCCAGCGCCGCATCGTCGACCACGCCGCCACGGGCGATGTTGGTCAGCGTGGCGCTGGGCTTCATCAGCGCCAGGTCGGCCGCGGCCACCAGGTGGTGGGATGCGGGGCTGTACGGCACCACGATCACCAGGTGGTCGGCCTCGCGCAGCAGCGTGGCCTTGTCCACCCAGCGGGCGCCCAGTTGCTGCTCGATGGCGCCATCGAGCCGGCTGCGGTTGTGGTAGATCACCGGCATGCCGAAGCCCAGCGCGCCGCGGCGCGCGATCGCCTGGCCGATGCGGCCCATGCCCAGCACGCCCAGCGTTGCGCCGTGCACGTCGGCACCGGCGAACATGTCGTAGGCCCAGTGGGTCCAGCGGCCGGCGCGCAGGAAATGCTCGCTCTCGGCGATGCGCCGGGCGGTGGCCATCATCAGCGCGAAGCCGAAGTCGGCGGTGGTCTCGGTCAGCACGTCGGGCGCGTTGCTCACCAGCACGCCGGCGGCCGTGCAGGCCGGCAGGTCGATGTTGTTGTGGCCCACCGCCATGCTGCACACCGCCCGCAGGCTGGGCGCGGCGGCCAGCAGGGCCGCATCGATGCGCGGGCTGCCGGCCACCAGCAGGCCGGCAGCGCCCTGGGCGCGGGCGGCCAGGCTGTCGGCCGTCCAGTCGATGGGGGTGGCGGTGCCGCAGGGGGCATCGACCTCGAACCGCTCGGCCAGCGCCGTCAGCACCTCGGCAAACATCGGGATGGTGACCAGCACCCTCGGCTTGTGGGACATCGTCATGTCAGCGCATCCAGATGAAGGTGAGGACCACGAACAGTGGCACCAGGATGCCGAACGACCAGGCCATGTAGCCGAAGAAGCTGGGCATGCGCAGGCCGCGGTCCTCGACGATGGCCTTGACCATGAAGTTGGGCGCGTTGCCGATGTAGCTGTTGGCGCCCATGAACACCGACCCGGCCGAGATGGCCGCCAGCGTGGCCGCCAGCGGGCCCATCAGCGTGGCCGGATCGCCCCCGGCAAGGTTGAAGAACACCAGGTAGGTGGGCGCGTTGTCCAGGAAGGACGACAGCATGCCGGAGAACCAGAAGTAGGCCCAGGGCAGCGGCTGGCCATCCGGCCCTGTGACGGCGCGCGCCACCGCGGCGAACGACCCGGCCTCGCCGGCCTTCAGGATGGCCAGCACCGGCAGCATGGTGATAAAGATGCCGATGAACAGCTTGGCCACTTCCTGCATCGGCGCCCAGCCGAACTGGTTGTCGCGCCGCACGCTCACCGGCGTGAGCCGCAGTGACAGCAGGGTGACGCCGATCAGCGCCACATCGCGCACCAGGTTCTGCAGTTCCACCGGCGTGCCGGCGATGTCGAAGGCGATGCCGGGCTTCCAGGTGCCGCTCATCAGCACCAGCAGCACCACCGCGCCCAGCAGCACGACGTTGACGCCGCCTTCGGCGCCGAAGGGCTTGGTGGTGTCGGGTGTCGGGTCGACCGGCAGCACGCCTTCACGCCGGTACCAGTAGCTGTCCAGCAGGTAGAAGATCACCAGCAGCGAGGCCAGCATGAACAGCGTCTCGGGCCACAGGTACTGGGCCGTCCAGAAGAAGCTGACGCCCTTCAGGAAGCCCAGGAACAGCGGCGGATCGCCCAGCGGCGTGAGCGAGCCGCCGATGTTGCTGACGATGAAGATGAAGAACACGAACACATGCACCGTGTGCTTGCGGTTGTCGTTGGCGCGGATCAGCGGCCGGATCAGCAGCATCGAGGCACCGGTGGTGCCCATGAGGCTCGCCAGCACCGCCCCCAGGGCCAGGATGGTGGTGTTGGTCAGCGGGCTGCCGTGCAGATTGCCGCGGATGTAGATGCCGCCGGAGACGGTGAACAGCGCGGTCAGCAGGATGATGAACGGCAGGTACTCGGCCAGCAGGGTGTGCACCAGCGCCTGCGCCGCGCTGCCGATGCCGAACAGCGCCGCGAACGGCAGCAGCATGGCCAGGGCCCAGCCCGCCGCCACCTTGCCGAAGTGGTGGTGCCAGAACTCCGGCACCAGCAGCGGCATCAGCGCGATCGACAGCAGCATGCCGGCGAACGGCAGACCCCACCAGGCGGTGAGTGCCGCGCCGTCGATCTCGGCCGCGCTGGCCAGGCCGGATGCGGCGCAAAGGCCGAGCAGGACAAACAGACGGCCAGGGCGCATGGGATCTCCAGATGTTGTTGTGGTTGCCGGCAAGGCGGCGCGATTCTAGGGAGGGCGGCGGGCCGTCCGGTGCCGGTCAGCCGGCAGCCGCGGTGCGCAGCGGCGCCAGCGCGGCCAGCAGTGCGTCGGGCAGTTGCACCGGGCGGCGGGTGTCCCGGTCGACGTACACATGCACGAAGTGGCCCATCGCCGCGGCCAGCGGCTGGCCGGGCGCGAACAGGCCGACCTCGTAGCGCACGCTGCTGCGGCCCACCTGCGCCACCCGCAGCCCGGCTTCCACATCCTGCGGAAAGGCCAGCGGCGCGAAGTAGTTGCAGTGCGTCTCGACCACCAGGCCGATCACCGCGCCGGCATGGATGTCCAGCGCACCGGCGGCGATCAGGTAGCGGTTCACCGCGGTGTCGAAGAAGCTGTAGTACTGGACATTGTTGACGTGGCCGTAGACATCGTTGTCCATCCAGCGGGTGCTGATGGACGACAGGTGGGCATAGCGGTCACGGGAATCGGGCTGGGGTTTTGGCTGGAGCGGGGCAGTCATCGGCGGGATTGTTCCAGCCGGCCCGCGCCGGCGCTGTCACCGCGCTGCCACCGCCTGCCAGGCCTGCCAGGCGGCATGCGCCAGCTGCACCGTGCGCAGCTGCACCGCCACCGTGGTGTGGATGTCGTGGCCGTAGCCGCCGGCCATGGTGACGGCCACCGGCACGCGGTGGCGCTGCAGCCAGTCGAAGACGCGCTGGTCGCGCGCGGCCAGGCCGGCGTCGGTGAGCTTCAGCCGGCCCAGGCGGTCGCCCTCGTGCGGGTCGGCGCCGGCCAGGTAGAAGGCCAGGCCGGGCGGGCCGCCGGCATCCAGCTGGCGCTGCCAGGCCCGGGCCAGGGCGGCATCCAGCGCGTCGAGGTAGGGGCCATCGGTGCAGCCATCGGGCAGGTCCACGTCCAGGTCGCTGGCCTCCTTGCGGAACGGGAAGTTCCTGGCGCCATGCAGCGACAGGGTGAAGACCGACGGGTCGTCACGCAGGATGGCCGCCGTGCCGTTGCCCTGGTGCACGTCCAGGTCGATCACCCACACCCGCAGGCCCTGGCGCTGGTGGCGGAACACCTCGGCCTGCATCAGGCGCGCGGCCACCACCACGTCGTTGAACACGCAATAGCCCGAGCCCTTGTCGGCATAGGCGTGGTGGGTGCCGCCGGCCAGGTGCAGGGCCACGCCGCCACCGGGCGCCGCCAGCGCCGCCCGCGCCGCGGCGATGGTGGCGCCCACCGAGCGCAGGCTGCGCGCCACCATGCGCTCGCTCCAGGGAAAGCCGATCTCGCGCTGCGCCGCCGCACTCAGCGTGCCCTGCAGCACCGCGCCGATGTAGTCGGGCGTGTGGGCCAGCGCCAGCTCGCCCTCGGTGGCCGCCGGCGACTCGGTGACGGTCAGCGCCGGACATTCGGCTTCCACCCGGTCGCGCAGCAGCTGGTACTTGGGCATCGGGAAACGGTGGCCCGGCGGCAGGTCCATCGAGAAGCGGGCGTTGCTGAAGACATGCATCGGCCGATTCTGCCCAGTGGCGGGTTTCTGGGCCGGCACCCCTAATTTGCTGCAGCGCAACAAAAACTGCTTGCAATCCCCGATCTGGTGCCTATACTTGGTTTCATGTTGCAGTGCAGCATGCCTGGCGAAAGCAGAGGCACCCCCTGCACCCCGAATCTGTCCCCTGTCCCATTCAACCTCTGGAGCACACCATGAACTTCATGACCGCTGACCAATTCGCCGCCGCCAACAAGGCCAACCTCGAAACCCTGTTCGGCCTGACCCACAAGGCGTTCGAAGGCGTGGAGAAGCTGGTCGAGCTGAACCTGCAAGTGGCCAAGGCCACCCTGGCCGAGAGCGCCGAGAACGCCAAGGCCGCCCTGTCGGTGAAGGACGCCCAGGAACTGCTGGCCCTGCAGGCCAGCATGCTGCAGCCCTCGGCCGAGAAGGCCGCTGCCTACAGCCGCCACCTGTACGACATCGCCACCAGCACCACCGGCGAATTCACCAAGACCGCCGAAGCCCAGATGGCCGAGCTGCAGAAGAGCTTCGCCGGCATGGTGGACGGTGCCCTGAAGAACGCCCCCGCCGGCAGCGAGCAGGCCGTGACCCTGGTGAAGTCGGCCATGACCGCCGCCAACAACGCCTACGAAAGCGTGCACAAGGCCGCCAAGCAGGCCGCCGACATCGCCGAAGCCAACTTCACCGCCGTGACCAACACCGCGGTCAAGGCCAGCCAGGCCGCCGCCAAGTCGGCCAAGCGCGCCGCCTGATCACCGCCGGGTGCCGCCTGGCGGCACCCACGAGGATTGTCTCCTCGGTCCCCTCGAACTCGGTTCTGGGGACCCTTCGGCCCAGCGGCTTCTGCCGTTGGGCCTTTTTCATGGGCGGTCGGCTGGTCAGAGGGCCGTTGCTGCCAGCCGCTGGCGCAGCGCTGGCAAGGCCGCCAGGGCGGCCGCGCGCCCGGCGTCGATGGCCCGCTGGCGCGCGGTGAAGTCAGCGCTGGAGACACCCGTCAGCTGCGGCCGCAGCACCACGTCGGCATCCTTCAGCTCGAGCTGGTTGATGCTGCGGCCCATGATGGCGAAGGTCTGCAGCAGCAGCTTGAACGGGTCGCTGGTGGGGTTGCCGTCGGGCGGGCTGGAGATGTCGACGGCGATCACCAGCTCGGCGCCCATCTGGCGGGCGAAGCGCACCGGCACCGGCGACACCAGGCCGCCGTCCACATATTCCCGCGTGCCGATCTTTACCGGCTGGAAGATCGCCGGCACGGCGCTGGAGGCACGCACCGCCGCGCCCACATCCCCGCGCTGGAACAGCATGCCCTGGCCGTTGTCCAGATCGGTCGCGACGATGCCCAGCGGCATCGGCAGCTGCTCGATGGTCTTGCCGCCAGTCTGCTCGCGCACATAGCGCGCCAGTGCCTCGCCGCGGATCAGCCCGCGCCCGGGAAACGCCCAGTCGGTGATGGCCGATTCATCCATTGCCAGCGCCAGCCGGGCCAGGGTGGCGCCGTTGCGGCCGGCGGCATACAGCGCGGCCACCAGGCTGCCGGCCGAGGTGCCGGCCACCAGGTCCACCTTGATGCCGGCTTCCTCCAGCACCTGGATCACGCCGATGTGGGCGAAGCCGCGCGCCGCACCGCCGCCCAGGGCCAGGCCGATGCGCGGCGGGCGGGGTGGCTTGGGAACCGGCGGCGGCACCGGCGGCACAACCGGCGCCGCCGGCGGCGGGGCCACCGGCGCAGTCTGGCAGGCCGCCAGGCCGGCGGTGGCCGTCAGTGCCAGCAGGCGGCGGCAGGCATCTCGGCGGTTCATGGCGTGATTGTAGGAAGCCACACCGCTGGCTTTATATTCAATCGGACATGAGCAACCAACAAATCAATCGTTTTCGGTGATTAGAAGCGTCGGTACAGTCGCGCCTCTCCGCCGTGGCATGGGGCCTGGCGGCCACACCCCGGACAACGCATGGGCATGGATTGGATCGCAGTGGCCAGCGGCTTCGGCATCGGCGCCATCGTCGGCATGACCGGCGTGGGCGGCGGCTCGCTGATGACGCCGCTGCTGATCAGCGTGTTCAAGCTGAACCCGGCGGTGGCCATCGGCACCGACCTGTGGTTTGCCGCCATCACCAAGAGCGGCGGCGCCTGGGCGCACCAGCGCCATGGCCATGTCGACTACCGCATCACCGGGCTGATGCTGGCCGGCAGCATCCCCGCGGCGCTGGCCACCATCGGGCTGATGCACTTCACCGGCGTCACCAAGGGCTGGGCGCAGGCGCTGACCTTCTCGCTGGGCATCGCCCTGCTGGTCACTGCCGTGGTGGTGGCCTACCGCCAGGCCTGGCAGGCCCTGGGCCTGAAGCTGGAGCGCTGGCTGCCCGCGCGCCGCAAGGCCGGATTCACGGTGGCCGCCGGCCTGCTGCTGGGGGTGCTGGTGAGCCTGAGCTCGATCGGCGCGGGGGCACTGGGTGCGACGCTGATCCTCTTGCTGTACCCTCGACTGCCCGCGCACCGGCTGGTGGGCACCGACATCGCGCATGCGGTGCCGCTCACCCTGGTGGCCGGCATCGGCCACGCCACCCTGGGCCATGTGGAATGGGGGTTGCTGGCCGCCCTGCTGGTGGGCAGCCTGCCCGGCATCTGGCTGGGTGCGCAGCTCACCAAGTCCATGCCCGAGCGGCTGGTGCGCGGACTGCTGTGTGTGTCGCTGGTGACCGCCGGCCTCAAAGTGATCCATTGACCCTGCCCCGACGATGTACGCCTACACCGATTTCGACCGCCAGTTCGTGCACGCCCGTGCCGCACAATTCCGTGACCAGCTGCAGCGCCACCTGGCCGGCGAGCTGCCCGATGAAGACTTCCGCGCCCTGCGGCTGCAGAACGGCTGGTATGTGCAGCGCCATGCGCCGATGCTGCGCGTGGCCGTGCCCTACGGCGCGCTGAGCGCCAAGCAGCTGCACACCCTGGCCGACATCGCCCGGGTGCATGACCGCGACTACGGCCACTTCACCACCCGGCAGAACCTGCAATACAACTGGATCCCGCTGACCCAGGCCGCCGACGTGATGGACAAGCTGGCCGCGGTGGACATGCACGGCATCCAGACCAGCGGCAACTGCATCCGCAACATCACCAGCGACGCCCTGGCCGGTGTGGCTGCCGACGAACTCGTCGACCCGCGGCCCTACTGCGAGGTGATGCGCCAGTGGAGCACGCTGCACCCCGAGTTCGCCTTCCTGCCGCGCAAGTTCAAGATCGCCGTCAGCGGCGCCGCCGAAGACCGTGCCGCCATCGGCTGGCACGACGTGGGCCTGCAGCTGAAGAAGAACGCCGCCGGCGACATCGGCTTCCAGGTGCTGGTGGGTGGCGGCATGGGCCGCACGCCGATCATCGGCACCGAGATCCGCAGCTTCCTGCCCTGGGACCAGATCCTCTGCTACCTGGAAGCCATCGTCCGGGTCTACAACCGCTACGGCCGGCGTGACAACGCCTACAAGGCGCGCATCAAGATCCTGGTCAAGGCCGAGGGCCAGAAGTACTTCGACGCGGTGGAGGCCGAGTTCAGCCGCATCCTGGCCGAGGACGTGGGCGCCGGCCTGCAGCTGATCCCGCAAGCCGAGTTCGACCGCATCGCCGCCAGCTTTGCCCGCCCGGCTGGCGTGGTGCCCGCGGCCGACCTGCCGACACCGGCCGATGCGCCCCAGCCCTACCAGCGCTGGCTGCAGCGCAATGTGCATGCCCACCAGGTGCCGGGCTACAAGGCGGTGACGCTGTCGCTGAAACGTGCCGGCCTGCCGCCGGGCGACGCCACCGCCGACCAGATGGATGCCGCCGCGGCCCTGTCCGAGCGCTACAGCCAGGGCGAGCTGCGGGTCAGCCATGACCAGAACCTGGTGCTGCCCTGGGTGCGCCAGGCCGACCTGCCGGCGCTGTTCGAAGCGGCCCGCGCCGCCGGCTTCGCCACGCCCAACATCGGCTTGCTCACCGACATGATCAACTGCCCCGGCGGCGATTTCTGCGCCTTGGCCAATGCCCGCAGCATCCCGGTGGCCGCGGCCATCACCGAGCGCTTCGCCGACCTGGACGAGGTCTACGACATCGGCGACATCGACCTGCACATCAGCGGCTGCATCAACAGCTGCGGCCACCACCACAGCGGCCACATCGGCATCCTCGGCGTCGACAAGGACGGCAGCGAGTGGTACCAGGTCTCGCTGGGCGGCAGCGATGGCAGCACGATCAGCGGCGCCGCCACCGCCGGCAAGGTGATCGGCCCGTCGTTCGCCGCTGAAGAGGTGCCCGACGTCATCGAGGCGGTGATCGAGACCTTCCGCGCCCAGCGCCAGGCCGGCGAGCGCTTCATCGACACCGTGCGCCGCATCGGCCTGCCGCCGTTCAAGGCCGCCGCCGATGCCCAGCGCCACCTGACCGCGTCCCATTGACGGCGACCCATCCATCCGCGTGACCACCATGCAATTCATCACCCACGCCTCGCAAGACCCCTGGCACGCCGACACCGGCGAAGACGGCCCCCAGCCGCACCCGCCGGTGCGCGCCCACAGCCTGCTGACGCTGGAACAGTGGCATGCGGTGCGCGAGGACTGGCCGGCCACCGTGCCGGCCGGCATCCAGCTCGCCAACACCGTCGACATCGAGGCCCTGGCCGGCGACCTGCCGCGCTTCGGCCTGGTGGTGCTGCACTTCCCGAAGTGGGTCGACGGCCGCGCCTACTCCCAGGCCCGGCTGATGCGCGCCCGCTACCGCTTCCGTGGCGAAGTGCGCGCCACTGGGGATGTGCTGGTCGACATGGTGCCGCTGCTGGCCCGCACCGGCTTCAGCCAGGCGCAGCTGCGTGCCGACCAGAAGGTGGACGTGGCCCAGCGCGCGCTGGGCTTCTTCGCCGGCCACTACCAGGGCGATGTGCTGCAGCCCAAGCCGGCCTTCGCCCGTGACCTGAGCCAGGAAGCCGGCCCCGCCGCAGAACGTGCCCGCGCCGAGCTGCATGCCGGCCAGGGCATCTGAAGGACCCCGCCATGAGCGCCATCGCCCTCTACGCCCGCGCCACCGCCGGCTTCGATGACCGGGTGGCCGCCACGCTGCAGCGCCTGCGGGACGCCGCCGCGGCACATGCCGGCCACGTCGTGCAGTCCACCAGCCTGGGTGCCGAGGACATGGTGGTGACCGACCTGATCGCACGCCACCGGCTGCCGATCACCATCGCCACGCTGGAGACCGGCGCGCTGCATGCCGAAACGGTGGCGCTGATCGGCACCATCACCCAGCGCTACGGCGTGCCGGTGGCGGTGTTCCGGCCGCAGGCCGAGGCGGTGGTGCAGTTCGTGCGCACCCATGGCGACAAGGCCATGTACGAGAGCCTGGACCTGCGCAAGGCCTGCTGCGGCATCCGCAAGATGGAGCCGCTGGGCCGCATGCTGGCCGGCCAGACGGCCTGGGTGACCGGCCTGCGCCGCGAGCAGAGCAATGCCCGCGGCGAGGTGCCGTTCGCGGACACCGACGATGCCGGCCGCGCCAAGCTCAACGTGCTGGCCGACTGGAGCTGGGCCGATGTGTGGCACTACATCCAGCTGCACGACGTTCCCACCAACCCGCTGCATGACCAGTTCATGCCCAGCATCGGCTGCGCGCCCTGCACCCGCGCCATCGCGGTGGGCGAGCCCTTCCGCGCCGGCCGCTGGTGGTGGGAGGACGAATCCCTGAAGGAATGCGGCCTGCATGTGAAGCAGGACGCCGCTGTCTCGATGATCGGAGAGAAGGCATGAACGCCCGCGTGAACCTCGACACCCTGCTGCCCGAGCTGGACCACCGGCACCTGGACTGGCTGGAAGAGGAAGCCATCTTCATCCTGCGCGAGGTGGCAGCCACCTTCGAGCGCCCTGCCCTGCTGTTTTCCGGTGGCAAGGACAGCTGTGTGGTGTTGCGCCTGGCCGAGAAGGCGTTCAAGACACGGATCAGCGGCAATGACTTCAAGGGCAAGCTGCCCTTCCCGCTGCTGCATGTGGACACCGGCCACAACTTCCCGGAAGTCATCAGCTTCCGTGATCAGCGCGTGGCCGAGATGGGCGAGCGCCTGGTGGTCGGCCACCTGGAAGACAGCATGAAGCGCGGCACGGTGCGCCTGGCGCACCCGCTGGAGTCGCGCAACGGCCACCAGACGGTGACGCTGCTGGAAGCCATCGAGGAGCACCGCTTCGACTGCCTGATCGGCGGCGCCCGGCGCGACGAGGAGAAGGCCCGCGCCAAGGAGCGCATCTTCAGCCACCGCGACAGCTTCGGCCAGTGGCAGCCCAAGGAGCAGCGGCCCGAGCTGTGGACGCTGTTCAACACCCGGCACCGCCCCGGTGAGCACTTCCGCAGCTTCCCGATCAGCAACTGGACCGAGCTGGACGTGTGGCTCTACATCGCCCGCGAGAACATCCCGCTGCCCGGCCTGTACTACGCCCACCAGCGGGAAGTCATCCGCCGCAAGGGCCTGCTGGTGCCGCTGACCGACGTGACGCCGCCCGAGGCCGGCGAGACGGTGGAGACTGCCACCGTGCGCTTCCGCACCGTGGGCGACATGACCTGCACCTGCCCGGTGGAAAGCGGCGCCGAGACCGCCGCCGACATCGTGGCCGAGACCCTCACCGTGACGGTGAGCGAACGTGGCGCCACCCGCATGGACGACCGCACCAGCGACGCCAGCATGGAGCGCCGCAAGAAGGAAGGGTATTTCTGATGAGCGCCGTGCTGCAACCCACCGAGCAAGTGGCCGACCACCGGGCCCTGCGCTTCCTGACTGCCGGCAGCGTGGACGATGGCAAGAGCACGCTGATCGGCCGCCTGCTGTTCGACAGCCAGGCCATCCTGGCCGACCAACTGCAGAACCTGGAGAAGCGGGCCGCCGGCGCGCCGGTCGACCTGAGCCTGCTGACCGACGGCCTGGAGGCCGAGCGGGAACAGGGCATCACCATCGACGTGGCCTACCGGTACTTCGCCACCCGCAGCCGCAAGTTCATCATCGCCGACGCCCCCGGCCATGAGCAGTACACCCGCAACATGGTGACCGCCGCCGCCGGCAGCGATGCCGCGGTGGTGCTGGTCGACATCACCAAGATCGACTGGAAGTCCGGTGCGCCGGTGCAGCTGCTGCCGCAGACCCGCCGCCATGCGCTGCTGGCCCACCTGCTGCGGGTGCCCAGCATCGTGTTCGCGGTCAACAAGCTCGATGCGGTGGACGACCCCGCGCGCGCCTTCCGCGCCACGGAGGCCGCGCTGCAGGCCTTTGCGGCCGAAGCCGGCATCACCACCGTGGCGGCCACCATCCCGGTGAGCGCACTGCGCGGCGACAACGTCACCGTGCCGCTGGATGCGCCCTGGTACCGCGGCCCCAGTCTGCTGCAGCTGCTGGAACGCCTGCCCACCACGCAGGAGCGCACCGAAGGCTCGCTGCTGCAGCCGGTGCAGTACGTGGCGCGTGACGAGGCCGAGGCCGGCCAGTCGGCCCAGGGCGCCGGCCACCAGCCGCGTGTGTTCTGGGGCCGCATCGCCCATGGCAGCGTGCAGGCCGGTGATGCGGTGCAGGTCTTCCCCAGCGGCGAGACCGCGGTGGTCGCCGCAGTGCGCCGCGCCGGCAGCACCGTGGCCAGCGCCCAGGCGGGTGAGTCGGCGGGCATCGTGCTGGACCGGCAACTGGACATCTCCCGCGGCGACTGGATCGCCAGCCCCGGTGGTCTGCAGCCGGCGCAGCGCTTCACAGCCACGCTGGCCTGGCTGGACACCGAGCCCGCGGTGGTCGGCCGCAAGTACTGGGTGCGCCACGGCAACCGCTGGGTGCAGGCGCGCATCGGCGCCATCGCCCACCGGCTGGACATCCACAACCTGCAGCCGGTCGGTGCCGAGACCCTGCAGGTCAACGAGATCGGCGACGTCACCATCGAGCTGCAGCAGCCGCTGCCGGTGGAGCCCTACGCCAGCAACCGGGTGGGCGGCGCGCTGATCGTCGTCGACCCCGCCAGCAACCGCACCAGCGGAGCCCTGCTGGTACGCTCGGCCGGGTGACCTGGCCTGCTGTCCTGCCCGACGTTGCCGCCGCCCCGCCCGGGGCGCGGGTGGCCTTCATCGGCGCCGGGCCCGGCGCGGCCGACCTGATCACCGTGCGTGGCGCCCAGCGCCTGGCCCAGGCCGAGGTGGTGCTGTTCGACGCCCTGACCGACCCGGCGCTGCAGCGCCTGGCGCCGCAGGCCCGCTGGCTGGATGTGGGCAAGCGCGGCTTCGGCCATGCCACCGGCCAAGCGGCCATCAACGCGCTGCTGGTGCAGGCCGCCCAGGCCCATGCGCGGGTGGTGCGGCTCAAGGGTGGCGATCCCAGCGTCTTCGGCCGGCTGGAAGAGGAGATGGCTGCGCTGCAGCAGGCCGGCGTGGCGTTTGAAGTGGTGCCTGGCGTCAGCGCCGCGCTGGCAGCCGCGGCCGGCACCCAGCGGCCGCTGACCCGCCGCGGCGCCGGCCGCAGCGTCAGCCTGACCACCGCCATGACCCACCTGGGCACGCTGCAGGCCACCCGCACCGCCGACACCGAGGTGTTCTACATGGCCGGCCGCCAGCTGGGCGCGCTGGCCGCGCATCTGATGGAAGCCGGCTGGCCCGGCACCACGCCGGCCTACGTGGTCTCGCGCGCCGGCTGGCCCGATGCCCTGACCACCGACCACACCGTGGCCACGCTGGCCGACGCCACCGCACCCCATGCCGACCGCCCCGCGGTGGTGACGGTGGGCGCCGGCGCCCGGCCGGTGGCGGGCCCGGCCACCGTGCAAGACCCTTGAGCATGCCCACCCTCCTGCCTGGGGACGGTGGCGCCCCGCATAAAATCGACACACTCCTCAGCGGCAGGCCGGCTGCCGCCCCTTCACCTCTCCCCCACAACACCAACGCGCCATGACCCACGTCGTCCTCGAATCGTGCATCCGCTGCAAGTACACCGACTGCGTCGACGTGTGCCCGGTCGATTGCTTCCGCGAAGGTCCGAACTTCCTGACCATCGACCCCGACGAGTGCATCGACTGCGCGGTGTGCATCCCCGAGTGCCCGGTCAACGCCATCCTGCCCGAGGAAGACGTGCCCGCCGACCAGGTGGCCTTCATCAAGCTGAATGCCGACCTGGCCAAGAACTGGCCCAGCATCACCAAGCGCAAGTCGCCGCTGCCCGATGCGGACGACTGGAAGGACCGCAAGGACAAGCTGTCCGAGCTGATCCGCTGACGCCATGCCCGGGGCTGACGCTGCCGCCGGCGCGGCAGCCGCCGTGCCCACCACCTGCGACGCGCTGGTCATCGGCGCCGGGCCGGTCGGCCTGTTCCAGGTGTTCCAGCTGGGCCTGCAGGGCATCGCGGCCGAGGTGGTGGATGCGCTGCCCGAGCCCGGCGGCCAGTGCAACGAGCTCTATCCCGACAAGCCGATTTACGACATCCCCGCGGTGCCGGTGTGCACCGGGCGCGAGCTGGTGGAGCGGCTGCTGCTGCAGATCCGCCCCTTCGCGCCGCGCTGGCACCTGGGCCAGCAGGTCACGCAACTGCAGCCACGCGCCAACGGCGGCTTCGATGTGGCCACCTCCACCGGCCAGGCCTTCATCGCCCGCACGGTGTTCATCGCTGCCGGCGTGGGCGCCTTCCAGCCGCGCACGCTGCCGGCCGAGGGCATCGACACCCTGGCGCCCGCGCAACTGCTCTACCGCCTGCCGCCCGCAGGCACCCTGGCTGGCCGGCGGGTGCTGGTGGTCGGTGGCGAAGATGCGGCCGTGCAGTCGGCCCTGGCACTGGCCGATGCGCCTGACATGGAAGCGCCCGCGGCCATCACCCTGCTGCACCGCCGCGCCACGCTGACCGCCGAGCCCGCATTGCTGGCCCGCCTGCAGGCCTGCATCGACAGCGGCCGCGTGGTGTTCCAGGTTGGCCAGGTGCTGTCGGTGCAGCAGGCCGCAGGCGCGGTGGCCGTGCAGGTGGCCGATGCCGCTGGCCAGACCCTGGACCTGGCCGTGGATGCCCTGCTGGTGCAACTGGGCATCAGCCCCAAGCTGGGCCCGATCAGCCAGTGGGGCCTGGCCATGGAGCGGCGCCAGCTGGTGGTGGACGCTGCCCGTTTCGAAACCAGCCTGCCCGGGCTGTTTGCGGTGGGCGATGTCATCACCTACCCGGGCAAGAAGAAGCTGATCCTCTGCGGCTTCCACGAGGCGACGCTGGCCACCTTTGCGGCCGTGGCCCTGCTGCGGCCCGACGAGCCGCAGCTGCTGCAGTACACCACCACCAGCCCGCGCCTGCACCAGCGCCTGGGCGTGGCCACGCCGCCGCGCGGCTGACGGGGCGGCTGCCCCAGCCCCGGCGACCGGCCGGCGGCTTGCACTATCATCGCGCCGCTGCGGCCCCCGGGCCGCGGCACTTCGCTAGGGGTGTTGCACGGCGCAAGCCGGGCGACTGAGACAGTCCCTTTGAACCTGATTGAGGTAATCCTCGCGCAGGGAAGCAGCGTGATCCGGCCACGGGTTCTCCGTGCGCGTCGTCCAGCGTTTGCCCACCTGCCATCGCCTTGAAAGCACCACGATGGCATTCCGTTCCGTTTCCGTTTCATCCACGCACCAGCTCCACCGCCTGGCCTGTGCCGCGCTGCTGGCCTGCAGCGCGGCGACCCAGGCCCAGACGGCCGATCCCGCCGTGCAAACCGTCACCGTGAGCGGCCGCAGCGCCGGCCCCGCCAGCGTGGCCGGCTTCGGCGACGTGCCACTGTCGAAGTCACCGTTCTCGGCCACCGTGCTCAACGCGAATGCGCTGCAGGATGCCGGCATCACCGGCATCGCCGACCTGACCCGGCTGGACGCCGGCACCACCGACGCCTACAACGCGCCCGGCTACTGGGGACAGCTGGCGGTGCGCGGCTTCACGCTGGACAACCGCTTCAACTACCGCCGCGACGGGCTGCCGATCAATGCCGAGACGGTGATCGCCAACGGCAACAAGCAGGCGATCGAGATCCTCAAAGGCACCAGCGGCCTGCAGGCCGGCACCAGCGCGCCGGGCGGGTTGGTCAACCTCGTCGTCAAGCGGCCCAAGGACAACGTGGGCACGGCCACGCTGGCATGGACCGAGCGCAACAGCCTCGGCGTGGCGGTGGACCTGGGCCGGCGTGCCGACGGCTTCGGCTGGCGCCTGAACGCCGACATCGAGCACCTGGACCCGCTCACCCGCCATGCCGACGGCCAGCGCCGCATGCTGGCCCTGGCGGTGGAGGCGCAGCCCAGCCGTGGCAGCCTGCTGGAGGCCGAGGTGGAACTGAGCCGGCAATCACAGCCCAGCACGCCCGGCTTCAGCCTGCTGGGCAGGCGCCTGCCGGACGCCAGCAGCGTCGACCCGCGTCTGAGCCTGAACAACCAGGCCTGGAGCCTGCCGGTGGTGATGAGCGGCCGCACCGCGTCACTGCGCTACACGCAGGACCTGGACCGCGACACCCAGCTGGTGGCCCATGCCATGCAGCAGCGCCTGCACAGCGACGACCGCATCGCCTTCCCCTTCGCCTGCGGCGCCGAGAACCCCGACTTCATCCCACCCTACACCTACTGCAGCGACGGCAGCTTCGACCTCTACGACTTCCGCAGCGAGGGCGAGCGCCGCACCAGCAGCGCCATCGACCTGGCCGTCAGCGGCCAGGCCACCTTGGCCGGCACCCGGCACCGCTACAGCGCCGGGTTGATGGCCACACGCTACCAGGCCCGCTTCAACCGCCAGGCCTACAACTGGGTGGGCAATGGCCAGGTGGACGGCAGCGTCCAGCTGCCAGCCGACCCCCGCCTGACCGACGAGAACACCAACCGCGACGAACGCACCACCGAACTGCACCTGCAGGACGCGGTGACGCTCTCGCCGCAATGGAGCCTGTGGGCAGGCCTGCGCCACACCCGCCTGCACCGGGAGAGCGTGCGCACCGATGGCTCGCGCCAGACCGGCTACAGCCAATCGTTCACCACGCCCTGGCTGGCGCTGAGCCATGCGCTGACCGCGGAGGGCCAGGCCTACCTGAGCTGGGGCCAGGGCATCGAGTCGGAGGTGGTGCCCAACCGCAGCCGCTACAACGGCCCGGGCGAGGCCCTGCCGGCCCTGAAGAGCCGGCAGGTCGAGCTGGGCTACAAGCACAGCGGCCCGTCGCTGGACTGGCGCGTGGCGGCCTTCGACATCCGCCGCCCGGCATGGCGCGATGTGGGGAGTTGCGGCAGCACGGCCGGCAGCTGCACCCGGCAGATCGACGGTGCGGCGCGCCACCGCGGCATCGAGGCCGAGGCCGACTGGCGCATCGGGCCGCTCAACCTGCGTGGCAGCGCCATGCTGCTGAAGGCCAGGCGCGAGGGCTCGACCGATGCCAGCCTGAACGGCCTGCGCCCGACCAACGTGCCGGCGCGCAGCCTGAAGCTGCAGGCCGCGTACAACCTGGGCCAGGTGCCTGGCCTGGCCCTGCTGGCCTTCATCACCCATGAAGGCGACCGCCAGGTGCTGCCCGACAACAGCGTGGCCACGCCGGGCTGGACCCGCCTGGACGTCGGCGCGCGCTACACCCAGCGCCTGGCCGGCCGCACCGTGGTGTGGCGCGCCGGCATCGACAACCTGGCCAACCGCCGCGCCTGGCAGGAAGCGCCCTACCAATACGACCATGCCTACCTGTACCCCCTGGCGCCGCGCACTTTGCACGCCTCGGCGCAGCTGTCTTTTTGACGGGGACTGATTTTTCTGGCTATACTGCGAGGCTCTGTTCCCCGATAGCTCAGTCGGTAGAGCGCCGGACTGTTAATCCGTAGGTCCCTGGTTCGAGCCCAGGTCGGGGAGCCAAAGTCTGACGGTGACAAGCACGCAAGTGCTTGTCACCCCTCAGCAAAGCTCCATGCGTTGACGGTCCCTCAGGTACCCCTCACTTAGTCCGCCGGTGATTTCAGGCGGACGGTCTAGGAGGTTACCGAGATGTCCCAAGCTATCCAGTCCCCCGGTTTTCGCCCGGCAGTGTCCGCCAGCACTGCCACCGCGCCGAAAACCACGCGCAAAGCGCAGCCAGCCCTTGGCCCCAAGGTGCTGCCCTTCCCGTGCCTGCCGTTTGTCACCGACCAAGATGGTCGGGCGCCGTGGCGTTGTCACTTCGATCTGCAGGCGCAGACCTACGAAGACGGCCACGTCACCGGCGGCGAGGTCTTCCGGCAATGCATGCGGTTCCTGGCCGATGCCCAGGGCAATGCCACGCTGCAGGCTGGCCGTCGTGATGTCGTGCTGGACGTCATCGTCGAGGCCGGCGCCATTGCCGCCGACCGCGACGACACCAGCGGCCGGCGCGGCGCTGCCGTCGCTTTCCTGCGCCTGGCCGTCGACATGCTGCGCGCCGGGGCTGGCGCGGTCGACCATGAGCAGATGGCCGACGTTGCCCTGGCTGACGCCAGGCAGCGGCGCGGCCGCTGGCAGGTGCAGGAGGCCACGCGCAAGGCCGTCTTCACCGACCGCATGCAGCGCGCAAAGCTGGCCAAGCGCACAGCAGCAGCCCAGGCCGCAGGCGGTGCCCTGTGAGCCGGCCCGCCGACATCCTGCGGCCGGCCGAGCTGCGCACGCGGCTGGCGCATGGGGCATCGTGTGAGCTGAGCGAGTTGCTGTGTTACCTGGCGCGGTCACTGCGCGTCGACGCCCAGCGCGACGAAGCGCTGCCGGTGTGGCGCAGCATCGTCGAGCGGGCGAACACCCTCAACGACGCCGTCTTGGGTGTCCTGGGTGGCGATGATCCAGCCGTGCAGGAGCTGGCCGAGGTGGTGCACGGTGATGCTGCGCACTGGCCGGCTTGGTTGACCGCCCCGAACGGCGCAGAGCAGGGAGCCACCCATGGCTGAGCCGGTGACCACCACGACGAACGACGGCGCCACGGCGGCCCTGCCGATGCGCGATGGCTCCATCACCATCGCAGCGCTGATCGACCACTACATGGCGCAGTACGCCGGGCGCGACTGCACCCGGGTGCAGCGCCTGGGCTGGTGGGCCCGGCAGATCGGCGCCCACCGGCTCGATGAGGTGACCGACGACCACCTGCACATCGCGCTGGAGACCCTGGCCGACCGATCCGCCCGCTACTACGCCGGCAAGGATGCCGACGGCCAGCCGATCTACCGGGCCAAGCGCAAGCCGATGGCGCCTGCCACCGTCAACCGCTACGCCGCGTCCATCTCGGCGGTGTTCACCTGGTCGATCCGCAAGCGCGTGGCGCCAAAGGGCTGGGACCACCCGGGCCGGCGTATCGAGCGCAAGCCTGAGAACAACGACCGCACCCGGTTCCTGAGCGACGACGAACGGGTGCGCCTGCTGGCCGCCTGCAAGGCGTCGAAGTGGCCGCGCCTGTACCTGATCGTGCTGCTGGCGCTGACCACCGGCGCGCGCAAAGGTGAGCTGCTGGGGCTGCGCTGGTGCGATGTCGACCTGGCGCGCCAGCTGGTGCACGTCGGGCGCACGAAGAACGGCGACCCCAAGGCCTTGCCGCTGGTGCCGGCGGTGGTGGCCGAGCTGGAGCGCTTCAAGCCCGAGCGGCAGGGGCCTGAGCTGGTGTTCGGCAAGGCGAAGGCGCCCACCCTGCCCTATGCCTTCGAGGGGCGGTGGCACGAAGCCATGCGGGCGGCGAAGCTGCGGGATTTCTGCTTCCATGCCCTGCGGCATTCCTGCGCCAGCCTGCTGGCCCAGAACGGCGCCACGTTGCTGGAGATTGGCGACCTGCTGGGCCATCGTCAGATCGCCATGACGAAGCGCTACAGCCACCTGGCCGCCGGGCACCGCACGGCCCTGGTTAATCGCGTGTTGGGCGATCTGCGGTGAGAGCTGCGCCAGTCGTTCCTAGCGGCTGGCGCCTGCCTGTCCTGGCCCGGCGTGAGCTTGCCGCGCTGGTCGGGGATGCGGAGCGGGCGGCGTGGCTGATCGGCTGGGCGGAGTACCTGCTGGCCGATCTGCTGGAAGGGGGCGGCCTGGAGGCATTCAGCGCGAGGGATCGCAAGCACCGATTCCGGCGCGTCGAGGCCGCGTCGGGCGAGTTGCTGGCGGCACTGGGGGCCATCAGCCACAAGTCGCACACTGACTCGATGCTTCAGTTCCTCATAGAGCAGGCGGCTGCTGAAAACTCTGTTCTTCCGCCGCCCTTTGATGATGAGCGGCTGTCGTTGAGTGATTTGGTGGTGAGCCTCTACCAGCTGCAGGCCGCAGCGCTGCGCTTGGGCGCTATGCCTGTACCGCCAGGCCGTCAGCTGGATGACCGCCACGCAGTCGCCTGCGATGTGTTCCGCCTGGCCCTGATGGCGTGCGGCATCAAGGATGCACGGTCGGCCGACTCGAAGATGGGCGCGGCGTTCGCGGTGTTTCTGCAGGCGGGCGGGCTGGCCCGCTCGGACGTGCGCTCGCTGCTGCAGGCGCTGGCGAACTGGCGGCAAAGCCACCCCTCAGACACCGGGCTTTACCTGGGCTTTCTTGGGTGATCTAGGCGCGCATAGGCGCATGGTGTGATTAGGTGTTGAGCGGTGCAATCGGTGCAAGGTTCCTGGCGGGACCGTCAACGCACCGGAGCAACACCGATGAACACCATTCAACCTCTCGACCTGATGACCCCGGCGGACTACGTCGCCAAGCGGTCGCAGATTTTCCCTGGCGTCGAGTCCCTGCGATGGTTCGAGCGCCAGCACCGCGCCGAGCTGATCGAGTGCGGCGCCGTCCTGATGCCGAACGGCCGCAAGCTGGTCGACCCGGCGGCGTTTGACCGTGCTGTGGTCGAGATCGGCAAGCGCATGGCAACCGCCAGGCAGAACCGCGGGGCGGCATGATGGCCCCGGGGCATCGGTGGCGCCGGGGTCCATCGTTGGCAGAGCGAACCGACACCGCAGCTCGAGCTGCATGGACCGTGCCGCCGTGGGAGTACGAGCCGGGCGCAGCGCCTGTCATCAGCCGGCCTGCACCATTGGAAGTGCCGCCATGGGAGCACCTACCGGGTGAAGTGACCACGGTGCGACCGGCCACACCGACGCCAGCAGCCACCATGCGCAGCGCAGCGAGCCTGGTCCCACCGTGGGAAGACATGCCAGCCGGGCCTGCTGCAACCGCAGGTGGGTGCCGATGAATGGCCAAGCAGTCCAGTCGATCCGCGCGCGACGGCGGGCAATTTCTAGCCCTGCCACATGTGGTGCTACAGAGCCCGGGCTGGGCTCAGGCAGGCCACACCGCACGGTCCCTGTTGATCGACATTGCCTGCCAGTACACCGGGCGCAACAACGGGCGCTTGGTGGCCACGCTGGATCACCTGAGCCGGCAAGGCTGGAAGAGCCCTGCTGTGATCGGGCAGGCGCGCCAAGAGCTGATCGCGTGCGGCCTGTTGGCGGAGGTCCGCAAGGGCGGATTCCCGAATCGCGCGGCATGGCATGCGCTGACGTGGCTTGCCCTCGATCAGTCGGATGGCTTGGACTTCAGCCCTCGAAGCTACGAGACCTTGCACAGGCGCGCATACATGCGCCCCGTGCCGTATGTGCGGCCATCCCGGGTGAAGAGTGCGCAGCCTGCTACGCGGCACGTAGCAGAAGCGCTGGCTACAGCTACGCGGCAAGTAGCAGAGCCATCAATTCCAGATATGCGCTGCGTAGCTGTTGGGGGCTGAAATGCGCTGCGCCTGCTACGCGCCGCGCAGCGTATCTAGACCTGCCATCTGTAGGGCGGCAGCCCTTGGAGGGGGGGGCAAGAAAGTCCAAGCGGGCACTGCCGCAGACCGGTCCGTTACCTCCGTTCGCAACGTGGCAAAACTCAGGGGGGGGGCTATCCGATGGCAACACATGACGCAATCGGCATTGGCTATGGGGCTCCGCAGCCTCTCGGCTCGCCAGACAGCCTGAGCCGAGCCCTGGCCGAGGCCATCGGCGCCGCCTGCGCTGCGCGCGGCGACAACGAATCAAACCGCGCAGCGCTGCTGGCCGAGTGCCTGCAGCTGGATGCGGCCGGCCAAGCCGACATGCTCGAACACTTCCGCGCCGAGGCCCAGCGTTTCGGCGCCGGCGACCGGCGGTGAGGGGTTGCGCCATGGCTCTGCACACCCTACTTGCCCGCCTGCAGCCCCTGCGGCACCGCTGGGCCAGGCGCCGCGCTGCAGAGCGCGCCCTTCGCCGATTCATGAGCCGGCGCCAGGCACTGCGAGTCGCCCGCCTGATCCCCTGAACACGAAAGACCTAACCCATGAGCATCACGACCACCACGAACCAGACCAGCGGCGGCGACGTAGCCGAGGAGTTCCGAGCCTTCGCCCTGGCGGGCCTGCAGATCGGCGCATCCATGCTGGGCACACTGACCGCCGAACAGCAGCATGGTGTGGACGGCGCGATCCAAGCCGGCGCCCGGCTGGCGCTGGAGTTCGGGCCGCTGCCCGCCTTCGAACGGCTGCAGCTGGTGCTGATCGAGCGCGAAGGTGCCAGGCATGCCCTGGCCGCTGTCTCGTTGAATCGGGAGCCCGTGCGGTGATGACGCGGCGCTTCCGCGACGGCCGCCTGGTGCGCGCCCGCCGGTTGCGCCGGGCCAGCCTGCAGAACGAACGAAATTTGGCGCTGCAGCGCGTCGAGGGCATGCTGCAGGCAGTTGATCGCTTTTCTTTGATGCTCGACGCGCTGGCAAGCCAGACGCGGCGAGCGGCGGCGGAGGAACCAGCGGGCGACCGGGCTGCGGGATGCAGCAAGGACGGCTGCCAGGCCACCGCCGAGCCTGATGGGTTGTGCGACGGCGTTTGCTGGGGGGATCCCGGTACAGACTCATCGGACCCAGGCAGGACCACGGCGCCATGCGCCACTTCAACCCAATGAGGACTACACCATGAAACACACCCGTACCCTGGCCATCCTGGCCGCGGCCGCACTGGCCTCCTTCGCTGCCTTCGCTGGCGGCTTCGCCGACCCCATCCTGGCGCTGTTCAGCAGCGAACCCAGTGGGGGCCTCATGCTTGCCATGGCCGCTGGCGCGGTCGACATGGGCCTGATCATGAAGGGGCTCGACGCGATCGAGACCCGGCTTCAGAAGCTGCCCGAGCTGGCCGCGCAGCAACTCGAACTCGCCGACCGGCTGCAGTCGCTGGAGCAGAAGCAGTTTCAGCCCACCGGCGGCCCTGGCCCAACGGCACGCAGCTTCGGCGCCGATGTGGCCGAACAGTTCACCAAGAACAAGGAATTGTTCGCCCGCACCAAGAGCATCAGCCTGGAGGTCAAGGCCAACCCGGGCAACTTCGCCACCGTGCTAGGCACGCACCGCAGCATCAGCGGCACCGGCGGTCCCGGGCTGTCGCCCACGCTGTTGGTGAGCCGGATGCGCAATCGGGCGCTTCTCGGCACCACAACGCTGCACTACGGGCGCCGCCGTGTCGCGCTGGCAAACGGCCAAGGCGCCGCGGTGCAAGCCGAGGAAGGCGCCAACAAGAACGAAGTTCGCCCGATCTTCGATGCCATCGCTCAAACCGCCGTGACCGTCGCCGGCTATTGCCCGGTTTCGAACCAGAGCCTGAATGCCGAAGGTGAGCTGCAGGCCATCGTCAACCAGGTTCTGATGCGTGAAGTCATGATCGCGGCCGATGTGACGCTGGTTGCTGGCACAACGGCTGTCGGCTGGTCTTTCCCTGGTTTGAAGTCCATCGCTGCCGACTACGTCAGCACGGTCTACACCGGTCTGGCCGATACCGTGGTCGAGGTGGCTTCGCACATGCGCTGGGGCGGCTATCAGCCGACCATCGTGGTGATGAATCCGATGTCCTACCTTGGGATCGCGCTGGCCAAGTCGACCACCGGCGAGTACCTGACCGGCCAGTACATGGGTGAGATCCCGCTGGTTCTCCACGGCATGAGCGTGTGCTTCAGTTCCGAGATCGCGATCGGCCGCGCGCTTTTGATCGACGAAAACTTCGTCGAACTCGGCATTGCCGATGCGTTCAAGGTCGACATCGGCACGGTCGACGGCCAGTTCGTGCAGAACATGCAGACCATCCGCGCGGAAATCGGCATCCTGCCCATCGTTCGGGATGCTGGGGCGGTGATGGAGGCGATCCCGAAGGCGCCGTGATGGCGAGCCGAACAGCGGCATCACGCGAGCCAGCCAGGCCATAGAGTGATGCCGTGCCGCGAGCCTCTTGCAAGGCGGGCGGCTGGTTTCCAGGTCATGGCCTGGCATCGGCGCTGCATCAGCAGCGCGAGGCACCTCGACGGCTACGGCCGGACGGTGCAACCCGTCCATCCCCCACATGGCACGACCTCGCGGCGAGATTCGCACGGTTCTTCACGATGCCCTGGAGGCCGGCAGCGGCACCTCCAGGGAGTTGGCCGCACGTAGCGGAGTAGGTTTCGCGGCGTGTATGCGAACACTCGACAACATGGTCAGCGCTGGAGAGGTGGAGAAGCTGCCCGCTGTGCGGGTTGTCGGTGTGAAGCGCCCCGTGCCGGTCTATGGGCTATGCCGTCAAGTCGACGGCACATGCCCAGCCGCTGACCTGGGCCGAGTTCTCTCAAACTGGAAATGAAAGCGATCAATCATGGCTGAGCCGATCTCAACGGCCCTTTTCGCCATCGCGATGGCGGGCGAGTCAGCAGTGGCCTTCAACATCGCGGCGTTCATCTCAACGAATGCCGCCTTGGTGAACTTTGCTGCGGTCAGTTCGTGCGGGTGCCTGGCGCGCAGGCCTGCGGTGCGCCCATGAGTCTGCTGATCGCGCATCTACAGCCCGACCGGGCGCTGGTGGCTGTTGACACTGCCTGCCGCTTCATCGATGGCAGCTATGGACACACAACTAAGCTCTACAGCGTTCCTCACATCGGGGCTGTAATTGCAGCGCGAGGCGCAGCAGGCTTCCTGGTGAGCATGGTGATTGGTGCTGTTGGAGTCGCCCAGTCCTTCGAGCAGGCCCGGGAGGGCGTCGAGCGTGGTTTCGCAGAACTTCTCGCGATGTTCCAGCGCATGGCCAGCGAGCAAGGGTCGGCGGCCCAGATGGTCATTGACGGCCGGCAGGAGCTGCTGTTGGTCGGTTGGTCGCAGAACTTGGGCCGCATGGCTGCTGCCACCTTCTGTAAGGCCGCCGGAGAGAGCCTGTTGGTTGTCGACGACTTGGACGCGGGCGACTGCATTTTTGCGCCCGGCGACATGCCGGACTGGATGCCTGACCCCGACACTGCCGATCACGCCATCAGCGCGGCGCGATATCAGGTCGAAAACTGGCAAGGCGCAGCGGCAGGCGATCCCGTGGGCGGCGATTTGATCGTGGCGCAGATGGCCCGGAATTCCATCACCATCACTCGCCACCATGCGTTCGCTGGTGCGATCTAGAGGCCGACGCTAGCGCCAGGCCGGCCAGCGCCTGCGCCAGCACCTGGTCGAGGCACTGCCCATGCAGCGCCAGCACCAGGCCCGTCAGCGCCCGCGCCAGCACCTGGTCGAGGCACTGCCATGCAGCGCCCGCGCCAGGCCCGCCAGTGCCTGCGCCAGCACCTGGTCGAGGCATTGCGCTGCAGCGTGCTGTCGGACCGTGCGCCCGCACTCGCTACGGGTAGCGTCAGTCCGTTGGAAATCGGGATTCCAGCCCGGTGCAAATCGGTGTAGATTCGCGCTCTGCGGTGCCTGAGAGTGGTCTGTTAATCCGTAGGTCCCTGGTTCGAGCCCAGGTCGGGGAGCCACAAAAAACCGAAATGAATGAAGCACCCAGGTCCAACGGTCTGGGTGCTTTTTTCTTGCCTGGTCGCCAGGCGACACACGCTCACGCCCCAACGCGGTGCCGCAGCACCCGGCCGGCGCGCTCGCCGGTCAGTTCGCCATCGAGCAGGTTGAAGCGGCCGTTGACCAGGGTGGCGCGGTAGCCGGTGGCGCGCTGGATGTAGCGCGCCGCGCCGCCCGGGAAGTCATGCACCATGCGCGGCTGCTGCTCGCCCACCCGGTCGGGGTCGAACACGTTGATGTCGGCCCGCTGCCCCACGGCCAGCCGGCCGCGGTCGGCGAGTCCCAGCACCGCGGCGGGAGCCGATGTGAGCCTGCGCACGCCCTCCTCCAGGCTGTACAGGCCACGGGCGCGCACCCAGTGCGCCAGCACGAAGCTGGCCCAGCCGGCATCCATCACCTGCGACACATGGGCGCCGGCATCGCCCAGCCCTGGCAACACGTTCGGGCTGCCGATCAGGTGGGCCAGCGCCTCCATGTCGGGGTTGAACATGCGCAGGGTGAACAGCGCCCGGCCCTGTGTTTCGAGCGACAGGCGCAGGAAGGTCTGCGCCCAGTGCTCGCCGGCGGCCGCGGCCATGGCCAGCAGCTGCCGTTCCTGGCCGGCGGCGTAGTCGGGCGTGGCGCCGTCGCCCATGTAGAAGACACGCTCGATGCCGGCGCCCAGCAGCTGCGGAAAGCCGTCGCGCTGGGCCTCGGCCACCAGGGCCTGCCGCCGCTGCGGATCGGCCAGCACCGCCAGCCGCTGGTCCAGGCTCATGCGCTTGAGCTGTCGCCAGCCGTCGGCGCGGGTGGCGATCGGCATGGCCGACTGCAGGCCGAAGACAAAGCCCGAGCTGCGCACCTGGGCCACCGCGGTGACATCGCGGCCCTGGCACAGCGCCTCCAGATCGCGGCGGCGCTGCGCCGCCAGCGTGCCGTCGGGGCCCACGCCGTAGCTGAACAGCACGCGGCTGCCGCCGGCATCGGCCAGTGCCCGCAGCAGGCTGAACTCGGCGCCCACCGCCTGCATCAGCGCACCACGGCGGGCCACCGCACGTGCGATGTCCACGCACTCGCCCTCGTCGGCGAAGGTGCCGGGAATGGCGCGGCCGTCGGGCAGCTTGTGCGCGGCGAAGCGGTTCAGCGAGCAGCCCATCGCCCCGGCATCCACCGCCGCACCGGCGATCTGCGCCATGCGCGCACGCTCGTCGGGCGTGGCCTGCTCCTCCACCGCCCGCTCGCCCATCACGTAGAAGCGCAGCGCGCTGTGGCCCACCAGGCCGCACAGGTTGATGCCCGGCTGCAGGCGGGCGATGCTGTCGAGGTAGCCGCCGTAGTCTTCCCAATCCCAGGGCAGGCCACCCAGGATCGCCTCGCGCGGGATGTCCTCCACCGTCTCCATCATCGCCGCCAGCAGCGGCCGGTCGGCCGGCTTGCAGGGCGCAAAGGTGACGCCGCAGTTGCCCATCAGCGCCGTGGTCACGCCATGCCAGCTGACCGGCGTGCAGTCCGGGTCCCAGCCGACCTGGGCGTCCAGGTGGGTGTGCAGGTCGATGAAGCCGGGGCTGACGGCGTGGCCGCCGGCGTCGATCTCCCGCCGCCCTGCCCCGTCCACATGGCCCACCGCACTGATGCGGTCGCCGTCGATGGCCACATCGCCGGGGAAGGCGGCGCGGCCGGTGCCGTCGACCACCAGGCCGCCGCGGATCACGATGTCATGGGTCATGAACTGTCTCCTGGAAGGGTGGCCCGCCGCCGATGTGCAGCTTGCCGGACCATTCTGGGCAAGCACCTGCACGGCGCGGTGGCGCCTGGGCGACTCTGCGCCGATGCACGGAGCGCCGGCACGCGCGCGTGACAGCGCGCCAGCACAGGGCTGGCTAGCATCGTTGCACCCATCACCCGACCGAGACCACACCGCCCATGGACCCGACCACCCCACCCCTGCGCGACCCCCACGCCCCGGCCGGCTTTGCCGGGGGCCAGCCCTTCGGCCTGGTGCCGGAGATGGTGCACGGCGGCGCCTTGTCGAACGCCCTGCAGGACGACGCGCTGTGGGTGCCGCAGAGCGAAGGCGTGTGGTTCAAGCCGCTGATGCTCAATGTCAGCCAGGGCTACTTCGTCAACCTGCTGCGGGTGCGCAAGGCCGGTGTGCTGTCCTGCCACCGGCACACCGGGCCGGTGCATGCCTTCGTGCTGAAGGGCCGCTGGTACTACCTGGAGCACGACTGGGTGGCCGAGGAAGGCAGCTATGCCTTCGAGCCCCCCGGCGAGATCCACACCCTGTACGTGCCACCCGACGTGCCGGAGATGATCACCCTGTTCCACGCCACCGGCGGCTATGTCTACATCGATGCCGATGGCAACCCGGTCGGCTACGAGGACGTGTTCAGCAAGATCGGCCACGCCCGCAAGCACTACGAGGCGATCGGCCTGGGCGCCGACCACGTGCAGCGCTTCATCCGCTGACGGTCAGTTGCCGAACCGCCGGGCCGACAAGGCCCGGGCCTTGGCCGCCTCGGCCTCGCGGTTCTTCGGCGGTGCGTGCGTGACGAGGCTGGCCATCAGCCGCCGGGCCACGGCGGCCACCTCGTCCACCGCCTGGTCGAACGCCGCCGCATTGGCCTGCGACGGCACGTTGAAGCCGCTGAGCTTGCGCACGAACTGCAGCGACGCATCGCGGATCTCCAGCTCGGTGGCCGGCGGCTCGAAGTTGAACAGCGTGCGGATGTTGCGGCACATGGCGTGTCCTCCAGCGCAGTGGTGGTGCAGGTGCGCGGCCCGCGCTCAGGCCGGCGCCGGCCGCGCCGCCGGCTCCCAGGGCGTGTAGCGCACCAGCAGGATCGACGCGGTGCCGTAGGCCGCCATGCCCAGCGCCACCAGCGCAAAGATCGACCAGGCCGGCGCCTGCGCCGCCACCAGGGCGGCACCACCGCCGGCCACCAGCAGCAGGCGCAGCGTGCCGGCCAGCACCTGGCCGCCCACCCGGTTGGCGGCGATGGCCGACGAATACAGGCTCAGGCCCGCACCGTAGAGCGCATAGAACGGCCCGGCCCAGTGGAAGTAGGTGTCGGCCGCGGCCAGCACCGCCGGATCGTGGGTGAAGTGGTCGGTCCACAGCTGCGGCACGATGGCCAGCACCAGGCCGGCGCTGCCCAGCAGCAGGCCGGCCATGCCGGCGGCCGTCCAGCCCACCTGGCGTGCCCGCGCCACCTGGCCGGCGCCGATGGCCATGCCGATCAGCGGCACCGACGCGGCGCCGAAGCTGAAGGCCAGCGGCACCAGCAGGTATTCCAGCCGGGTGCCGATGCCGAAGCCGGCCAGCGCCTGCGGGCCGCTGCGGGCCACCAGCCAGGTCAGGATCATCATGGTGCCGATGGTCTGCACCGGCGAGGCGCAGGCCTTGGCGCCCAGCTGCAGCAGGTCACGCGCCAACCCAGGCTGCCAGGGAATGCCGCGCAGGCGCAGCCGGATGCGCGCCTTGCCGGCGGCCAGGTACCAGGCCAGCACCGCGGTGCCGCCGGCATAGGCCAGCACCTGGCCCATCGCGATGCCGGGCATGCCCAGCCGCGGAATCGGCCCGGCGCCCAGGCCGAACACGCCGGCCAGCGCCACCTGGGTCAGCCCCACCGCGATCAGCACGGCCGAAGGCACCAGCATGTTGCCGGTGGCCCGCAGCACCGCCGACAGGGTGTTGAGCAGCCACACGCCGGTGGAGCCGAGAAAGGCCACATGCGCATAGGCCACGGCCTGGGCCAGCGGCTCGCCGCGGCCGCCCAGCAGCCCGAACACCGCATCCGACAGGGTGAGCATCACCACCGTGGTCACCAGCCCGGCCACCACCGCGATGCCCAGCGCATGCACCACCAGCGCCTCGGCCCGCGCGGTGTTGCCGGCGCCCAGCGCGCGCGACACCAGCGAGGCGATGCCGCCGCCCATGGCCCCGCCGGAGAACATCTGCTGCAGCATCAGCAGCGGAAAGACCAGCGCCATGCCGGCCAGCGCCGGCACGCCCAGCTGGCCGATGTAGGCCGTCTCGGCAATCGCCGCCAGCGCGCTGCCGACCATCGCGATGATGTTGGGCACGGCCAGGCGGCAGAGGGTGGGCAGGACGGGGGCGGTGAGGAGGGGATTGGAGGAAGGAACAGGAGACGCGGCCATGGGGCAGTATGGCCAGCGTGCAGCATTGGGCTGTCGCCCAGGCGGCAGGCCTGGCGGTGGGCCCTGTCGATTTGGCCCGTTGCCGTTCGACCAAGGCTTGCGCGCGCCCACAGGCGGGTGCGCCGCCCTGTCCACCCACAAGGAGTGAAGCAATGTCCTACATCGATGGTTTCGTGATCGCGGTTCCCACCGCCAACCGGCAGGCATTCATCGCGCATGCCAGTCATTTCGACCCGCTGTTCCTCGAGCTGGGTGCCCTCCGCGTGGTCGAGGCCTGGGGCGACGACGTGCCCGACGGCAAGCTCACCGACTTCCGCCGCGCCGTGCAGGCCACGCCCGAGGAGACCGTCGCCTTCGCCTGGGTCGAATGGCCTGACAAGGCCACCCGCGACGCCGGGATGAAGAAGATGATGGAAGACCCGCGCATGGATCCTGCCACGCCCGGCAACCCGCCCATGCCGTTCGACGGCAAGCGCATGATCTTCGGCGGCTTCACGAGGGTGGTCGACGTGAAGGCCAGACTCAGGTCACCGGCGCAGGATTGAACAGCACCAGCGCGTTGTGCAGCTTCCACTGCTCGGCCCAGGTCTTCTTGCGGCCGCTGGCCACGTCCAGCATCAGCTGGAACAGCTGCCAGCCCACCTGCTCGATGGTCTGGGTGCCGTCGGCGATCGTGCCAGCATTCACGTCCATCAGGTCGTGCCATCGGCGCGCCAGATCTGTGCGGGTGGCCACCTTGATCACCGGGCACTCGGCCAGGCCGTAGGGCGTGCCGCGGCCGGTGGTGAAGACATGCAGGTTCATGCCGGCGGCCAGCTGCAGCGTGCCGCAAATGAAATCACTGGCCGGCGTGGCGCAGTAGGTCAGCCCCCTGCCCTGCAGCTTCTCGCCGGGCGCCAGCACCTGCCGGATCGGCGCGCTGCCGCTCTTGACGATCGAGCCCATCGCCTTCTCGACGATGTTGCTCAGCCCGCCGGCCTTGTTGCCCGGCGTGGTGTTGGCGCTGCGGTCGGCGCCGCCGCGCTGCAGGTAGGCGTCGTACCAGGCCATCTCGCGCACCAGGGCGTCGGCCACGGCGGGCGTCGCGGCGCGGGCGGTCAGCTGGGCGATGCCGTCGCGCACCTCGGTGGTCTCGCTGAACAGCACGCTGGCGCCGGCACGCACCAGCAGATCGGTGCAGAAGCCCACCGCCGGGTTGGCGGTGACGCCGCTGAAGGCATCGCTGCCGCCGCACTGCACGCCCACCACCAGTTCGCTGGCGGGCACGGTCTCGCGGCGGCGGGCGTTCAGGCGCTGCAGGTGTGCATCGGCCTGGCGCACGATGCTGTCGACCATCGACAGGAAGCCGACATGGGCGTTGTCCTGCAGGCAGACCACGTCCAGTTGGGAATCGTCGGCGGCCCGCTCATCGCGGATCGCAAAACTGCCGGGCGGCAGCAGCCGCTCGGGCTGCAGCTTCTCGCAGCCCAGGCTCACCACCATCACCTCACCGCCGAAGTTGGGGTTCAGGCTGATGTGGCGCAGCGTGCGGATCGGCACCTTGGCATCGGGCGCATCGATGGCCACGCCGCAGCCGTAGCCATGTTCCAGCGCCACCACGCCGTCGACGTTCGGGTAGCGCGGCAACAGCTCGGCCCGGATGCGCTGCACCGCAAAGTCGACCACGCCGGCCACGCACTGCACCGTCTGGGTGATGGCCAGGAGATTGCGCGTGCCCACCGAGCCGTCGGCATTGCGGTAGCCCTCGAAGGTGTGGCCGGTCAGCGGCGGTAGATCGGGCGGCGTGGCGGTGGCCATCGGCAGGTCGACCAGGCCGCGCGCGTCGGGCATCTGCAGCAGCCGCTCATGCACCCAGCGGCCGGCTTCGATGTCTTTCAGCGCATGGCCGATGGGGATGCCGTAGCGCAGCACCGGCGCGCCGGCGGGGATGTCGACCAGAGCAACCTTGTGGCCTTGCGGGACACGGTCCTTCAGCACCAGGCCGGCACCGGGCTCGTTGACCAGGGCGGTGCCGGCATCCAGCCCGCCATCGTTGCCGACGATGGCCACGTTGTCGGCCGCATGCATGCGGATGGTGTGCGGAACAGCGTTCATGGCGGTGGCTTGCAATTCAGGGGCGGACACCGAACTCGGCGGTCTGCCGGGTCCAGGCACGGGCCTGGTCGCTCAGGCTGAGGCCCAGGCCTGGTCGTGTCGGCACCAGCATCCGCCCGTTGGCGATGGCCAGCCGCTCGTTGAACAGCGGTTCCAGCCAGTCGAAGTGCTCCACCCAGGGCTCGGTCGGGTAGGCCGCGGCCAGGTGCACATGCAGTTCCATCGCGAAGTGCGGCGCCAGCATCACGCCGGCGGCCTCGGCCTGGGCCGCAATCTTCAGGAAGGGCGTGATGCCGCCCACCCGCGGCGCGTCCGGCATCAGGTAGTCCGCCGCGCCGTGGCGGATCAGGCTGGCATGGTCGGCCACGCTGGTCAGCATCTCGCCGGTGGCGATCGGCGTGTCGAACTGCGCGGCCAGCGCGGCATGGCCAGCGTGGTCGTCGGCGTCCAGCGGCTCCTCGATCCAGACGAGGTTGAAATCCTCGAAGGCGCGGCACATGCGCTGGGCGGTGGGCCGGTCCCATTGCTGGTTGGCGTCGACCATGATCGGCGCGTCATCGCCCAGGTGCTTGCGCACGGCTTCCACGCGGCGCAAGTCCAGCGCCCGGTCGGGCTGGCCCACCTTGAGCTTGATGCCGCCGATGCCACGCTCGCGCGAGGCCTGGGCATTGACCAGCAACTGCTCCAGCGGCGTGTGCAGAAAGCCGCCCGAGGTGTTGTAGCAGGCCACGCTGTCGCGCCAGGCGCCCAGCAGCTTGGCCAGCGGCAGACTGGCGCGGCGCGCCTTCAGGTCGTACAGCGCCACGTCGAAAGCGCCGATGGCCTGCACCGCCAGGCCGCTGCGGCCCACCGACGCGCCGGCCCAGCACAGCTTGTTCCACAGCCGGGCGATGTCGTTCGGGTCTTCGCCGATCAGCGTGGGCGCCAGCTCCCGCGCATGGGCGAACTGACCCGGGCCACCGGCGCGCTTGCTGTAGCTCAGGCCCAGGCCGGTGTGGCCGTCGGCCGTCTGCAGCTCGGCAAACAGCATCGCGATTTCGGTCATCGGCTTCTGCCGGCCGGTCAGCACCTTGGCATCGCTGATCGGATTGGCCAGCGGCAGGATGACGCTGGACAGGCGGATGTGGGCGATGCGGTCCAAGCTCAACCCTCGGCGACGGGGTGGTCGGCCATGCGCTCCAGCGCCTTCACCAGCGCCGAATGGTCGAGGTCGCCCATGCCGTTGGCCGCGCACACCTGCATCAGCTGGGCGGCACCGGCGGTCTGCGGCAGCGCCACGCCGATCTCGCGCGCGCCCTGCAGCGCCAGGTTCAGGTCCTTCTGGTGCAGCTTGATGCGGAAGCCGGGGTTGAAGGTGCGCTTGATCATGCGCTCGCCATGCACTTCCAGGATGCGGCTGCTGGCGAAGCCGCCCATCAGTGCCTGGCGCACCTTGGCCGGGTCAGCGCCGGCCTTGCTGGCGAACAGCAGGGCCTCGCCGACGGCGGCGATGTTCAGTGCCACGATGATCTGGTTGGCCACCTTGGTGGTCTGGCCATCGCCATTGCCACCCACCAGGGTGATGTTCTTGCCCATCAGCTGCAGCAGCGGCAGCACGCGGTCGAAAACGACCTGGTCACCACCGCACATGACGGTCAGGCTGGCGGCCTTGGCGCCCACCTCTCCACCGGAGACCGGCGCGTCGATGTAGTCGGCACCCAGCGCATTGATCTTCGCGGCGAAGGCCTTGGTGGCCATCGGCGAGATGCTGCTCATGTCGACCACCACCTTGCGGGCGCCGGCGCACGGAAGCGCCTCGGCCACGCCGCCAGCACCGAACAGCACCTGCTCCACATCCGGCGTGTCCGGCACCATCAGGAACACCACCTCGGCCTGGCGCGCCACCTCGGCGGCATTGGCACAGCGCACGGCGCTGGTGGCCGCCACCGCCTCGGGCAGCTTGCTGCGGGTGGTGACGAAGAGCTGGTGGCCGGCGTTGAGCAGGTGCAACGCCATCGGCGTGCCCATGATGCCCAGGCCGATGAATCCGACGTTCATGGGAATGTGGTCCTTGGTTGATGGGGTGGAATCAGTAGCCGCTGGACGGCTTGGCCGGCTGGCCGGCACGCATCGCGGCCATGATCTGCTGCGAGCCTTCGGCGATCAGCTTGGCGTCCGAGCTGACGGTGACGAACTGGAAGCCCATGCCGATGCGCCGCAGTGCCGACGCCGGCCCGGCGTTGTGGATGCCGGCCACCACGCCGTGGTGCTTGGCGCGGGCCAGGATGTGCTCCACCGCCTGCTGGGCCTTGGGCTCCAGGTCGTCCATGCTGGGCTTGCAGCCCAGGGCCAGCGACAGATCGGACGGGCCGATGTAGACCGCATCCAGCCCTTCGACCGACAGGATGTCGTCGAGGTTGTCCAGCGCCGCGGCCGTCTCGATCATCGCGAAGCGCACCACCGTCTTGTCGGCATGGGCCGGGTAATCGGCGCCGCCGTAGTACAGCGCCCGCACCGGGCCGAAGCTGCGGGTGCCCTTGGGCGCATAGGTGGTCCAGGCCACCAGCTTCTGCGCTTCTTCCCGGGTGCTGACCATCGGGCAGATCACCGCGTAGGCGCCGGCGTCCAGCGCCTTCATCAGGATGCCGGGCTCCAGCCAGGGCACGCGCACCACCGGCACGGTGGGCGTGGTGCTGATGGCCTGCAGCATGGTCACCATCGCCTGGTAGTCGACCACGCCGTGCTGCAGGTCGATGGTGAGCGTGTCCCAGCCCTGGTGGGCCATGACTTCGGCGGAGAAGCTGTTGGGCACGGCCAGCCAGCCGTTGACGGCGGCGCCGCCGGCTTGCCAGATCGTGCGCAGGTTGTTGGTCCGCATGGGAACGTCCTTGGGTGAAGTGAGGGATCAGTCGATCTTGACACCGCTTTGTGCGACCGTGCCGGCCCACTGCTTGCGCTCGCGCTCGAAGAAGGCGGTGAACTCGGCCGGGCTCATGGTGTGCACCTCGGCACCCTGCGACACCAGGCGCTCGCGCACCGCCGGGCTGCGGATGATGCGGGTGACCTCGGCCGACAGCCTGGCCAGCACCGCCGGCGGCGTGGCTGCGGGCACCAACAGGCCCTGCCAGGTGCCGCTCTCGAAGCCCTTGACGCCCTGCTCGGCGATGGTGGGCACATTGCCCAGCAACGGCATGCGGGTCGCCTTGCTCACGCCCAGCACCTTCAGCTTGCCGGCCTGCACCTGCGGCAGCGTGGCCAGCATGCCGTTCATCAGCACCTGGGTCTGGCCGGCGACGGTGTCGCCGATGGCCTGGGCGCCGCCCTTGTAGGGGATGTAGGCCCATTCGGCGCCGGTGGCCTTCTCCACCGCCACGCCGGCCATGTGCGGCGCGCTGCCGATGGCGGTGACGGCGAAGTTCAGCTTCTGCTTCTTCGACAGCGCCACCAGCTCGGCCAGGTTGTTGGCCGGCACCGACGGGTGCACCACCAGCAGGTGCGGCGAATAGGCCAGCATGGTGACGCCGCGCAGGTCCTTGCCCGGGTCGAACGGCAGCTGCTTGTAGACCGAGGCGGTGATGGCCAGCGCGCCCACGTCACACAGCAGCAGGGTGTGGCCGTCGTTGCTCTTGGCCACGAAATCGGTGCCGGTGTTGCCGTTGGCGCCGGGCTTGTTCTCCACCACCACGGTCTGGCCGAAGGCCTCGCCCAGGGCCGGGGCGATGGCCCGGGCAATGATGTCCGACGAGCCGCCGGGCGGGTACGGCACCACGATGCGCAGCGTCTTGCTGGGCCAGGCCTGGGCCTGGGCAGCGGTGCAGGCGGCCAGCGCCAGGGCGGCGATCAAGGTGCGGCGGGTGGTGGTGGGATGCATGGGGTCTCCTGGGAAAGTTGTCAGCGCAGCAGGGCCGGCCGCTTGGGATCGAAGCGCCAGCCGGGAATCAGGTGCTGCATCGCCACGGCATCGTCGCGTGCACCCAGGCCGTGCTGCAGGTAGAGCTGGTGGGCGCGTTCCACCGCGCCCATGTCCAGCGTCACGCCCAGGCCAGGCGCCTGCGGCACCTGCACCATGCCGCCGACGATCTGCAGCGGCGCTTCCGTCAGGAACTGGCCGTCCTGCCAGATCCAGTGGGTGTCGATGGCCGTCACCTTGCCGGGCGCGGCCGCGCCCACATGGGTGAACATCGCCAGCGACACATCGAAGTGGTTGTTGGAGTGGCTGCCCCAGGTCAGGCCCCAGTCGCGGCAGGTCTGGGCCACCCGCACGCTGCCGGCCATGGTCCAGAAATGCGGATCGGCCAGCGGGATGTCCACGCTCTGCAGCGCCAGCGCATGGGCCAGCTGGCGCCAGTCGGTGGCCACCATGTTGGTGGCCGTGGGCAGGCCGGTGGCGCGGCGGAACTCGGCCATCACCTCGCGGCCGCTGAAGCCACCTTCGGCACCGCAGGGGTCTTCGGCATAGGCCACCACGCCGTGCAGATCACGCATCAGGCGCACCGCGTCCTTCAGCGACCAGGCGCCGTTCGGGTCCAGCGTGATGCGGGCCTGCGGGAAGCGCTGGTGCAGCGCGGTGACGGCGGCCACCTCTTCCTCGCCGGCCACCACGCCGCCCTTGAGCTTGAAATCCTGGAAGCCGTAGCGCGCCTGCGCCGCCTCGGCCTGGCGCACGATGGCCTCGGGTGTCAGCGCGGTGCGGTGGCGCAGGCTCAGCCAGTCGTTGCTGTCGTCGTCAGCGACATACGGCAGATCGGTGCGGCGCCGGTCACCCACGTAGAACAGGTAGCCGAGCATCTGCACTGCATCGCGCTGCTGGCCCTCGCCCAGCAGGGCGGCCACCGGCACGCCCAGGTGCTGGCCCAGCAGGTCGAGCAGGGCCGACTCGATGGCGGTGACCGCATGGATGGTGGTGCGCAGATCGAAGGTCTGCAGGCCACGGCCGCCACTGTCGCGGTCGGCAAAGGTCTGCTGCACCCGCTGCAGCAGCTGCAGGTGGGCACCGATGGGCTGGCCGATCAGCAGCGCGGCGGCATCCTCCAGCGTCTGGCGGATCTTCTCGCCGCCGGGCACTTCGCCGATGCCGGTGCGGCCGGCGCTGTCGGTCAGGATCAGCAGGTTGCGGGTGAAGAACGGGCCGTGCGCGCCGCTCAGGTTGAGCAGCATGCTGTCGCGCCCTGCCACCGGGATGGCGCGCAGCGCAGTGATGACGGGGGTGGACACCATCAATCCGCCGTGATCTTGCCGGTCTCGATCACCTTCTTCCAGCGCGCGAACTCGGCGGCCTGGAAGGCGGTGAACTGCTCGGGCGTGTTGCCCACGATCTCGAAGCCCAGGTCCAGCAGCTTGGTCTTGATGGCCGGGTCGGCCAGGCCGGCCAGCAGGGCCTCGTGCAGCTTGGCCTTGATGTCGGCCGGCAGGCCTTTGGGCGCTGTAAATGCCTGCCAGGAGGTGACGGTGACGCCCTTGTAGCCCAGCTCGTCCATGGTCGGCACATCGGGCAGCAGCGGCGAGCGCTTGGCACTGGTGATGGCCAGCGCCCGCAGTTTGCCGCCCTTGATGTTGGCCAGGCCGGTGTTGATGTTCATGAAGCTGGCGTCCACCTGGCCGCCCAGCAGGTCGCTCATCGCCGGCGCGCCGCCCTTGTAGGGGATGTGCAGGCCGGTGGTCCTGGTCTCCTGCCAGAACAGCTCGGCCGTCAGGTGGTCGCTGGTGCCGTTGCCGGCCGAGGCAAAGCTCATCTTGCCCGGGTTGGCCTTGTGGAAGGCCAGCACGTCGGCCAGGCTCTTGTGCGGCGACGCGGCCGGCACCGCCAGCACATTCGGCGCCTGCACCGCCACGGTGAGGTAGTCGAAGTCCTTCAGCGGGTCGTAGGCCACGCCCTTGACCAGGTGCGGCCCGATGACGAACGGGCCCAGCGACGAGACGAAGATGGTGTAGCCATCGGGCGCCGCACGCTTGGCCGCCGCCGCACCCACGGTGCCGCCGGCACCCGCCTGGTTGGCCACGACGAAGGTGCCGCCCAGCTTCTCCTGCAGCTTCGGCCCCAAGGTGCGGGCGATCATGTCGGTGGACCCGCCGGGCGGGAACGGCACCAGCAGGGTCACCGGCTTGCTGGGCCAGGTGTCGGCCCAGGCGGCGCCCAGTGGCGCGCAAGCCAGGGCCAGTGCGGCCAGGGCGGTGGTCAGGCGGGTCATCGTGCAGTCTCCTGTGTGCGGCAGGCGCAAGGTAGCGCTACCAAATCCGCCGAATGGTAGCGCTACCGATGCTGCGCGACAAGGCGCTGCAGCTCAGGTCAAACCCGGATCAGGCGCTCTGCCGCGGCACGATGGAGAAGCCGATGTCGACCACCGGCGTGGCCACGGTGCGGCCCTCGGCCCGGTCGACGATGCACTGCGCCGCCTGCCGGCCGATGGCCGCGCCCTTGATGTGCACGGTCGTCAGCGACGGCGCCAGCGCAGCGGCGAACTCCAGATCGCCGAAGCCCACCACCGCCAGATCGTCCGGCACGCCCAATCCACGGGTGCGGGCCTCGGTCATCACGCCCAGGGCCAGCAGGTCCGAGCTGCAGAACACCGCATCCACCCTCGGCTGCTGCGCCAGCAGCTGCGCCAGGCCATCCCGGCCGCGCTGCAGCGTGGTCGGCGTGGCCACCTGCACGATGGGCACCTCCGGCAATCCCAGTGTGTGCGCGGCGGCCTGGAAGGCGGCACTGCGCCGGCGGGCGCGCTCGTCGTCGCCGGTCACCACGCCCAGGCGCTGGCGGCCCTTGGCATGCAGGTACAGCGCCACCGCCCTGCCCACCTCGCTGTGCGAGAAGCCCACCAGCATGTCGATCGGCGTGGGCGTCAGGTCCCAGGTCTCGACCACCGGGATGCCCGCGGCCTGCAGCCGCCTGCGGCCTTCGGCCGAATGCATGATGCCGGTGAGCACGATGCCGTCGGGCCGGCGGCCGATGATGGCTTCGAGCAGCGCGTCTTCGCGGTTGCCGCTGTAGCCGGCCTGGCCCAGCATCAGCTGGTAGCCGTGCGCGGCCAACGCCTCGGTGAGCGACTGCACCGTTTCCAGGAACACCATGCCCGAGATCGTGGGCACCACCGCCGCCACCAGCCGGCTGCGGGTGGAGGCCAGGCCGCCGGCCAGCAGGTTGGGCACATAGCCGGTGCGGGCCACCGCATCGGCCACCTTCTGGCGCACCGCCTCGGACACCTGCTGCGGTGTCTTCAGCGCGCGCGAAGCGGTGATCGGCGCCACGCCGGCCAGGCGCGCCACGTCGTGCAGGGTGACGGCGCCACTGCCGCGGCGGCTGCGCTTGGGGCTGGGCGGCTCTGGCGCCACGGCACTCAGCCCCGGGTGACGTGCACCGCCGGCACGCGGCCGTCGTTCCAGCGGCCGCCCAGCGCCCGCTCGACCTGCGCGGCCAGCTGCAGCAGCAGGCCGTCGTTGGCCTGCTTCGCCTGGAAGTGCATGCCCAGCGGCAGGCCGTTGGCCTGCCAACCCAGCGGCAGCGACACCCCCGGAATGCCGCACAGGTTAGACAGCGGCGTGTA
This sequence comes from Pseudaquabacterium pictum, assembly GCF_005403045.1. Taxonomy (GTDB): domain Bacteria; phylum Pseudomonadota; class Gammaproteobacteria; order Burkholderiales; family Burkholderiaceae_C; genus Pseudaquabacterium; species Pseudaquabacterium pictum. The sequence goes on along the minus strand of NZ_BJCL01000001.1, from coordinate 106,954 downwards.
GGCGAAGCTTTGCCAGAGGTTGTCGAACCAGTCCAGCACCGACGGGTTGGTGCTGGTCGTCAGGTACTCGGTGGTGCCGATGGCCGGCGTGGGCAGCGCGGTGATCGGCGTGAGGATGATGTCCCAGTCCTCGAAGAAGGCGCCGAAGCCGCGGGCGGTGGTGTTGAACACCGCCTGCATCTGCGCCCGCTCACTGAAGCTGGTGCCGATGCCGGCCTGCCAGATGCGGATGTTGATCGGCTCAATCATCCCAGGCGGCGGCTCGGACAGCCCGCGTGCGGCCAGCAGGTTGGCAATCGTCTGCGCGAAGTTGCTGATGTAGCAGGTGGTCTGGGCGGCGAAGGCGGCGCGCAGGTCCACCGCGGGCAGCGCCCAATCGACCTGGTGGCCCAGGCCTTCGAGCAAGCGGCCGACACGCTTCAGCTCATCGACGAAGTGCGGCGTGGCGCTGTAGCCACCCCACGCATGCGACAGCGCGATGCGCAGCGGCTTCGGGTCGCGCGCGATCAGTTGCAGGCAGGGCTCGGCCGGCATCCAGTACGGCATGAACTCGCCCGGTGCGCCGCCGCGGCAGTGGTCGATGAAGGCAGCGGTGTCGCGCACCGTGCGGCTCTGGCAGCCCTGGGTGGAGACCAGGCCGGTCAGGTCCGACAGCTTGGGCGCGATCGAGAACACGCCGCGCGACGGCTTCAGGCCGATGTTGCCGTTGGCGCCGGCGGGGATGCGGATCGAGCCGCCGCCGTCCGTCGCATGCGACAGCGGCAGCACGCCCGACGCCACCGCCGCCGCCGTGCCGGCACTGCTACCCAGCGTGGTGTAAGCGGTGTCCCAGGGGTTGCGGGTGATGTAGACCGCCGGGTTCTCGGCCGACGAGCAGACGCCGAACTCCGGCGTGGTGGTGCGGCCGATCAGATTCAAGCCGGCGCGGCGCATCTGGCCGGTGAGGAAGGCATCCTCGGTGGCACGGTTGCCGCGCATGAACAGCGAGCCCATCTCCTGCAGCCGGCCGGCCATGGTCGGGCCCAGGTCCTTCATCAGGAAGGGCACACCGGCGAAGAAGCCGTCGGATTTCGCGCCGGCAGCCAGCGGATCGGCCACCGCGTCGTCGAACAATTCGACCACCGCGCTGAGCTGCGGGTTGACCCGGGCCACGCCGGCGGCGGTTTGGGCGGCCAGTTCGGCGGGCGTCAGGTCGCCGCGGCGCACCCGTTCGGCCAGGGCCACGGCGTCATGCGCCACCCATTCGTCCCACCCCATCGCCAATGTCATGTCGCCTGCATCCTGAAGATCGGTGCCGGCACTGCGCCGGCGCGGCGCCAGTCTAGGGCAGCGCGCCGGTCAGTTCACCTGGCGGTCGCGCCCTTCCCAATATGGCGCCCGCAGCGCCCGGCGCAGGATCTTGCCGGTGGGGTTGCGCGGCAGCTCGGGGATCACGTCCACCGTCTTGGGCACCTTGAAGCCGGCGATGCGTTCACGCGCCCAGGCGATCACCGCCGCCGGGTCCACGGTGTGGCCGGGGCGCGGCACCACCACCGCCTTCACCGCCTCGCCCCAGGTGGGGTCGGGCACGCCGATCACCGCCACGTCGGCCACGTCGGGGTGGCCGTAGATGGCGTTCTCCACCTCGGCCGGGTAGACGTTCTCGCCGCCGCTGATGATCATGTCCTTCACCCGGTCGTGGATGTAGACATAGCCGTCGGCATCCATGTAGCCGGCGTCGCCGGTGTGCACCCAGTTGTCGGCCGTCTTGGTGCGGGCGGTGGCCTCGGGCTGCTTCCAGTAGCCCAGCATGTTGTTGCTGGAGCGGGTGACGATCTCGCCCACCTCGCCGGTGGGCACGGTCTGGCCGTCGGGGCCGACGATCTTCACCTCCACGCCCGGCACCGGCTTGCCGGCGGCGCGCATGCGCGGGCTGCCCTTGGGATCATGGTCTTCCGGCGGCAGGGTGACCACGGTGCCGGTGGTCTCGGTCATGCCGTAGGCCTGCAGGAACTGGCAGCCGAAGGCCTGCACGCACTGCTGCAGCAGGGCCAGCGGGATGGGCGCGGCGCCGTAGAAGATGTACTTCAGCCGGCTGAAGTCGGTCTTGGCGCAGCGCGGGTGGTTCACCAGCATCTGCAGCGCCGCCGGCACCGCGAAGAAGCGGGTCACGCCCTCCTTCTCGATGGCGTCGAAGCAGCCGTCGGGCGTGAATTCGGCCATCACGCAGCCGCTCACCCCGCCGGCCAGGGCCATGAAGCCCAGGCCGGTGCCGCCGATGTGGGCGCAGGGCATGGCCACCATCACCACCTCGTCGTCGTCCCAGGCGGCCCAGGGCAGGCCGGCCTGCTGGGCCTGGCGGCGCAGGCCGAACAGGTTGCGGTTGCACAGCTCCACGCCCTTGGGGTTGCCGGTGGTGCCCGAGGTGTAGAGCTGCAGGATGGCGTCTTCCGGCCCGCTGGCGACAAACGGGGCCGGCGTGGTGCCATCGATCCAGGCCCAGGCCTCGTCGGCCGAGAAGATGCGCTGCACCAGCGGCAGCTGCGGCGCCATCGCGCGGGCGTCGTCGGCGAAGCCCTCGCCGGCAAACAGCAGCTTGCTCTCGGTGTCGTGCACGATGTAACGCCGCTCCGGCGCGGCCAGCCGCCAGCCCACCGGTGCCATCACCACGCCGATGCGCGCCGCGCCGAACAGCAGGGTGAAGTACAGCACCGCGTTCTTGCCCAGCCAGGCGATGCGGTCGCCCTTCTTCAAGCCGGCGGCCAGCAGCGCGGTGGCCACCCGGTGGGTGCTGGCGTCGAGTTCGGCGAAGTGGATGCGCCGCTCGCCCACCATGGCCGGGCGCTGCGGCCGGTCCGCAGCCCAGTGGCGGATGAAGGCATCGATGGTCAGCAGTTCAGGCGTGTCCATGGCGGGTGCACCGGTCGGATGGGGATGGCCCACTCTAGCGACGGGGGGCCGCCGGCGGCCCCGGGACCATCCCGCAACCGGCGGCCGGTGTCGCCTCGGCGACGCCTGCACCCCTGACCGGCACGCGGGCGAGAATCGCCCGACTCTCCTGCCAGGCCTGCCATGACCACCTCCACGCCCGTCGATCCCGCCACCGGCACCGAAGGCAGCTTCGACGCCGGGCATGTGGTGCTGCAGTCCGGACGCACCTTCCGCCACATGCGCCTGGTCTACAAGACCTTCGGCACGCTGAATGCCGACAAGTCCAACGCCATCCTCTACCCCACGTCCTACGCGGCCCAGCATGACGACATCGCGCACATGGTGCGCACCGGCGGCGCGCTCGACCCGTCGCGGCACTTCATCATCATCGCCAACCTGTTCGGCAACGGGCTGTCCAGTTCGCCGTCGAACACGCCCTGGCCCGACACCGGCAGCCGCTACCCGGATGTGACCTGCTTCGACGCGGTGCATGTGCAGCGCCGCATGCTGCAGACCGTGTGGGGCATCGACCGGCTGGCGATGGTGTACGGCTGGTCGATGGGCGCGATGCAGGCCTACCACTGGGCGGCGCTGTTCCCGCAGGCGGTGGAACGCATCGCCGTGGTGTGCGGCGCCGCCCGCTGCGCGCCGCACAACCAGGTGTTCATCGAGGGCGTGAAGGCCGCGCTGATGGCCGACCCGACCTACCAGGACGGCGCCTTCACCGGCCGGCCGGTGCGCGGCTTCCGCGCCATGGGGCGCATCTACGCCGGCTGGGCCCTGTCGCAGACCTTCTACCGCCAGGAGCTGTGGCGCGGCCTGGGCGCCAGCTCGCTGGAGGACTACCTGGTGTCGTCTTGGGAAGCGAACTTCTCGCGGCGCGATCCGGCCGACCTGCTGGCCCAGTTCTGGACCTGGCAGCACGGCGACATCAGCGCCAATGCGCTGTACGGTGGCGACCTGCCCCGCGCGCTGGCCGCCATCGAAGCCAAGGTGCTGCTGATGCCCGGCGACCACGACCTGTACTTCCAGGTCGACGACAACCGGCTGGAGCTGCCGCACTTGCGCCACGGTGCGCTGCACCCGATCCCGTCGGTGTGGGGCCACCGCGCCGGCAACCCGGTCAGCCAGCCCGAGGACCGCGCCTTCATCGAAGGCCACGTGCGCGCGCTGCTGGCCAGTTGACCGACCACACGCACCCGGTGCCGCATGCGGTGGCCCGCCTGCGGGCCGACCGCCTGGCCCGCAGCACCAAGCCCTTCCTGGCCCGTGGCGGGCCCAAGGGCGCGCGCTGCGGCGGCTGCCGCCTGCCAACCAGCCACTGCCTGTGCGCCTGGCAGCCGCGCGTGCCCACGCAGGCGGGCATCTGCCTGCTGATGGCCGACACCGAGCCGCTGAAGCCCAGCAACACCGGCTGGCTGGTGGCCGATGTGGTGCCGGACACCGCCGCCTTCGGCTGGGCCCGCACCGCCACCGACCCCGGGCTGGCCGCCCTGCTGGCCGATCCGCAGTGGCAGCCGCTGGTGGTGTTTCCGCAGGAGTACGCAGCGCCGGAGCGGGTGGTGCAGCAACTGCCCTCTCCCGCTGACGACGACCGTACACCGGCCCGCCGACCGCTGTTCATCCTGCTGGACGGTACCTGGGCCGAGGCCCGCAAGATGTTCCGCAAGACGCCGCTGCTGGATGCGCTGCCGGTGCTGCACCTGCAGCCCGACCAGATCTCGGCCTACCGCCTGCGGCGCAGCCGGCGCAACGACCACTTCTGCACCAGCGAGGTGGCGTCGCTGTGCCTGCAACTGGCGGGCGAGCACCACGCCGCGGCGGTGCTGGACGCCTGGCTGGATGTCTTCACCCACCACTACCTGCAGGCCCGCCACCAGTTGCCGGCCGACTTGCAAGGCCCTGCGCACCAGCAGTTGCGCGCGGCCGTGGCGGCCTGCGCGGCCGCCTGACGGGCGCGGCTACCAGCTCTCCAGCCAGGGCCGCAGTTCGGTCTCGTGCGTCCAGGCATTGCGCGGCTGCTGGTGGATCTGCCAGTAGGTCTCGGCGATGCTGTCAGGGTCGAGGATGCCCTGCTGGTCCTTCAGTGCATAGCGCTCGGGGAAGTTGCTGCGGATGAACTCGGTGTCGATGGCACCATCGATCACCGGGTGGGCCACGTGGATGCCTCGGGGCCACAGTTCACGCGCCATGCTCTGCGCCAGCGCGCGCAGCGCGGCCTTGGCGCCGGCGAAGGCCGAGAAGCCCTCGCGGCCGCGCAGCGATGCGGTGGCGCCGGTGAACAGGATGGTGCCCCGCCCGCGCGGCAGCATCACCTTGGCGCACTCGCGGCCCATCAGGAAGCCGGCGAAGCAGCCCATTTCCCAGACCTTGGTGTACACCCGGGCGGTGGTCTCGGTGATCGGGAAACGCACATTGGCACCGATGTTGAACACCGCCACCTCGATGGGCGCGATGTCGCGCTCGATGCGCGCCACCAGGTCGACCATCTCGTCTTCCTTGCGGGCGTCGCTGCCGAAGCCATGGGCCTCGCCGCCGTCGGCGCGGATCTGCGCGAGCAGCGGCTGCAGCTTGTCGGCGCTGCGGCGGGTGACGCAGGCGATGTAGCCTTCGCGCGCAAAGCGGCGGGCGATGGCGCCGCCGGTGGCGTCACCGGCGCCGATCACCAGGATGGCTTTCTTGTCGGTCATGGCATGTCCTCGGTGGGCGGGCTCAGGCGCCCAGCAGCTTGTCCATGCGCTTGCGCGCCAGCCGCTTGATCACGGCCCGCTGCAGCGCGTTGGCATTGGCCAGCAGGCGGTTGGCCTCGCCGGCGCAGGCGGTCTGGCGGGCGGCCAGTTCGGCCGGGCTCAGGGCGCGCTGGGCCGCCTCGGCCTGGTCGACCAGGGCGCGGGCCTGGTCTTCATTGGCATTGCCGTGCAGGTAGCTGTCGCCCACGAAGGCAGCGCCTTGCGTCAGCCGGTCCAGCAGCGGCTTGCGGGCCGTCTCCTTGCCGGCCTTGACCTGGCGCACCAGGTCATCGGCGCTGGCTTCCAGGGCGGCCACGCACTGGGCGGCGCGCCGGTCCTGTGGCGTGGGTTCCGCCGCCTGGGCCGCGGCGGCAGCTGCCAGCGCGGCCAGCAGGACAGTCAGCAGGGCCCGGCAGGTGCGTGTGAACATCATCGGTGTTCAACGCACGCCGGGGCCTGCCGGTTGTCCTGAGCGCCTCAGGAGGCGGCGAAACGCGCCAGCCGCTGGCTGATGATGGCCTCGGCCTCGGCCATGATGCGGTCGATCAGCTCCTGGACGGTGGGGATGTCGTGGATCAGGCCGGCCACCATGCCGCAGCTCCAGGCGCCGGCTTCCATGTCGCCGGTGGTCATGATCTTCGGGTAGACGCCGGCCACCTCGTCGATGATGTCCTCGAACTTGATGCTGGCGCCCAGGGCCTTCTCCTTCTCCAGCAGGCGGTCGACCGCGGCATTGCGCAGCACCCGCTCGGTGTTGCGCAGCGGGCGCATCACCAGCCGGGTGTCCAGCTCGCTGGCGGCGACGATGGCGTCCTTCACGTTCTGGTGCACCGGCGCCTCCTTGGTGGCGATGAAGCGGGTGCCCATGTTCATGCCCTCGGCGCCCAGGGCCAGCGCGGCCACCAGGCTGCGGCCGTCGGCCATGCCGCCGGAGGCCACGAACGGGATCTTCAGCTCGTCGGCCGCGCGCGGCAGCAGGATGAAGTTGGGGATGTCGTCCTCGCCCGGATGGCCGCCGCACTCGAAGCCATCGACGCTGACCGCATCGCAGCCGATGGACTGCGCCTTCAGCGAGTGGCGCACGCTGGTGCACTTGTGGATCACCTTCACGCCGGCCTCGTGCAGCATCGGCAGCCACTTCTGCGGATTGTTGCCGGCGGTTTCCACCGCCTTGACGCCGCCGTCGAGGATGGCGCGGATGTAGCCGGGGTAATCCGGGCTGCTGACGGTGGGCAGGAAGGTCAGGTTGACGCCGAACGGCTTGTCGGTCATCTCGCGGCAGCGGCGGATCTCGTTGGCCAGCAGCTCGGGCGTCTTCTGCGTCAGGCCGGTGATCAGGCCCAGACCGCCGGCGTTGGACACGGCCGCGGCCATCTCGGCGAAGCCGACATAGTGCATGCCGCCCTGGATGATGGGGTGCTGGATGCCGAACAGTTCGGTGATGCGGGTCTTCATGGCGGTCTCCTGTGGGGATGGATGCAGGGGCAGGATCGAAGCAATGGCGGGAGCTTAGCGGCCCGCCGGACGGAAAACTTGCGTGGCGTGGTCACCGGGGTTGTCACTCCCCGAGGTGGCCCTCCTCGTACTGGCTGTCCAGCGACGCCAGCATCGGCCGGTTGCGCCGCCAGCTGCCGCGCCGGTACCAGGCCCAGGCCACCAGCGCCGACAGCAGGCTGCCGAATGGAAAGCTCCACCAGATCGCATCGGCGCCCAGCCAGGGCTGCAGCGCATGGGCGAAGGGCACCCGCCCGGCCCACATGGTGGCGGCGAAGATCAGCGTGGGCGCCAGCATGGCGCCGTTGGCCCGCATCATCGCAAACAGGCCCATGGTCACCGACAGTGCGATCCAGCCCCACAGCACCACATGGTTGATGTGCAGCGCCTCGGCCAGCACCGCCGCATCGCGCGGCACGAACAGCTGCAGCGGCAGCGTGCCGGCGGCCAGCATGGCCACGGTGACGGCACTGGAAATGCCGAAGCTCAGCAGGCAGCCGCGGCGGGCGATCTGGTCGACCCGGTCCCAGCGGCCGGCGCCGATGTTCATCGCCGCCATCGCCGACATGGCCGCGGCCAGTGCATTGCTGGGCAGCTGCACGAAGCCCCACAGCTGGGCCGACGCCGCATAGGCCGCCGCGGTGGCCGCGCCGTAGGTGTTGACCATCGCCAGCAGCGTGAAGTAAGCGCCCTGAACGATGACGGATTCGGCCGCCATCGGCAGGCCACGCTTGACCAGCAGCACCAGCAGGACCGGGTCGGGCTGCAGGTGGCGCAGGTCTTCACCATGCAGGGCGATCGGCGAGCGCTTCAGGTAGACGTAGACGACGATCAGCGCCAGCGCCAGGCCGCTGGACAGCAGGTGCGCCAGCCCCAGCCCGGCCATGCCGAAACCGCTCCAGGCGCCGATGCCCGAGACCAGCAGCGGCGTCAGCAGCACCGCGCCGACGATCCATACCAGGGTGAAGCGGAACGGCGTGCGCGCATCGCCCGAGCTGCGCAGCATCATCATCATCACCATGTAGGTGAAGATGCCCGGCATGGTCAGGCAGGTCATGCGCAGGTGGGTGATGGCGAAGCCGCGGGATGCCGCCGGCACCGCCATGCCGTCGACGATGGCCGGCGTCAGCGCCCAGCCCAGCCCCGCCAGCACCAGCGACAAGCCGCCGACGAAGGCGATGGCGCAGCCCACCACCCGCTTCACCGCCGTCATGTCGCGGGCGCCCAGGCTCTGGCCGATGGCCACGCCGGCGGCGGTGCCGATGCCCATGGCCGAGCCCATCACCATGTACATCAGCACGGTGGCGGTGGCCACCGCGGTCAGCGCATCGGCCCCCAGGCTGCGGCCGACCCAGATCGCACCCCAGGTGCCGGTCAGCGAATGCAGCAGGTTGGTGACCAGCAGCGGCAGTGCAAACCGCGCCAGCGTGGGCGCGATCGGACCGCTGGTGAAGCGGCCGGCGGCGGCGTAGGACTGCGAGGCGGTCACGCGCCGATGTCGGTCACCAGCGTCACGCGCCGCCGGGCGCGCCCGGCTGCAGCTGCGCCAGCGCCGCCTGGCGGATCTGCCGCTTCAGCACCTTGCCCGAGGGCGTGCGCGGCAGCGGCTCGTCGGACTTCAGGATGTAGCGCGGCAGCTCGAACTTGGCCAGGTGCTGGGCCAGGAAGTCGCGCAGCGCATCCACATCCAGCGCCGGGTCACCATGCACCGTGGCGCCGACTTCCTCGCCCAGGCGCTCGTCGGGCACCGCATACACCGCGGCTTCATGCACCTGCGGATGCATCAGCAATGCAGCTTCCACCTGGCCGCAGCCGATGTTCTCGCCGCCGCGGATGATCAGGTCCTTGATGCGGTCGACGATGAAGATGAAGCCCTCGTCGTCGAAATAGGCCACGTCGCCGGTGCGGAACCAGGCGCCGTCGGCATCGGGGATGAAGACCTGGGCATTGGCATCGGGCCGGTTCCAGTAGCCCTGGAACAGCGACGCGCCGCGCACCAGCAGTTCACCGCGCTCGCCGGCCGGCAGTGGCTGGCCGGCGTCGTCGATCACCCGGAGGTCCAGCACCACCGCGCTGCGGCCCGAGCTGGCCGGCCGGTCCAGGTAATCCTGCCCGCCGATGCCGCAGCCGATGGCATTGGTCTCGGTCATGCCCCAGCCGGTGCCGGGCAGGGCCTGGGTGAAGCTCTTGCCGATCTGGCGCACCTGCTCGGGCGCGCGCGGCGCACCACCGCCGCCCACGATCTGCAGGCTGGCGAGGCTGTACTTGCCGGCTTGCGCCAGGCGCAGCAGATCGCCTGTCACGGCCGCCGGACCGATCATCGAGCTGAGCTGGTGGTGGTCGATCAGGCGGGCGGCCTCCTCCACATCCCAGCGGTACATGGCCACCAGCCGCCGCTGGGCGCGAAACCCGGCCAGGTAGCTGGCATGCAGGCCGGTGACATGGAACAACGGCACCGCCAGCAGCGTGCCCGGCTGCACGGCAGGCGCCGGCGGCACGATGCCGGTCACCTTCTCGCCGATGAACCGGTCCAGCTCCCAGGACATCAGCGCGCTGACGATGTTGCGGTGGCTGCTGAGCACGCCCTTGGGGTGGCCGGTCGAGCCCGAGGTGTAGAGGATGGTGGCCGGGTCGTCGGGCTGGATGTCCACCGGCGGCATCGGCACCTCGCCGGCTGCCGCGGTCAGGTCGGCCAGGTTGCGCACGCCGGCGGCCAGCGGCTTGCTCGGCCGCACGGCCAGCACCCGCAGCCCGGGCAGGTCGCCGCAGGCCGCCACCCGGTCCAGCCGCTCCTGGTCGGCGATCAGCACCTTGGCGCCGCTGTCCTGCAGGCCGTAAGCCATCTCGTCGGCCTGCCAGTGGGCATTCATCGCCACCGCCACCGCGCCGATGGACGTGGCGGCGTTGAAGGCCAGCATCCATTCGGGGTAGTTGCGCATCGAGATCGCCACCCGGTCGCCGGGCCGCACGCCGCAGTCATGCACCAGCACATGGCCGATGCGCGCGGCCGCCGCCCAGGCCTGGGCGAAGCTGAAGTGTTCGTCCAGGTAGGTGATGCAGGACAGCTCGCTGGTGGTGCTTTCGAACAGCACCCGCAGTGAAGCCGGTGCGTTGACGAAGGTGCGCAGCCGGCGGCCGTTGAGCACCTGCTCGCGCAGTTCGTAGGGCTGGCCGGGGGCGGTCAGTTCGGCGATGGCCTGGGCGCGGACGGGGTTCATCGCTCAACGTCCCTTGAACACGGGTTCGCGTTTTTCGACGAAGGCCTTGGTGGCCTCGCGGTGGTCTTCGGTCTGGCCGCAGTGGATGTGGTGGGTGGCCTCCAGGTCCAGGCAGTCGTCCACGTCACCCGCCATGGCGCGGTTCAGGTTCTCCTTCATGTAGCGGTAGGCCACGCTGGGGCCGTTGGCCAGGCGCAGCGCGATCTCGCGGGTTTTGGCGGCCAGGTCCTCGGGCGCGCAGACCCAGTTGGTCAGGCCCAGGCGCAGCGCCTCGTCGGCGCCGATGCGGTCGCTGAGGTAGTACATCTCCCGCGCCTTGGCCGAACCCACCAGCTGGGTGAGGAAGTAGGTGCCGCCGTAGTCGCCCGAGAAACCGACCTTGGCAAACGCGGTGGTCATGATCGCGCTGCTGGCCATGATGCGCAGGTCACAGGCCAGGGCCAGTGCCAGGCCGGCGCCAGCGGCCGCGCCGGGCAGCGCCGCCAGCGTGGGCTTGGGCATCTTGAACAGCTTGCCGGCGGTGGCGCGCTGGTTGACCCGCTGGCGGTGGATGGCCTGGTCGATGGTCTGTGCGCCCACCGTGCCGTCGCCGCTGGCCGCCATGCCCTTGACGTCGCCGCCGGCACAGAAGCCCTTGCCGGCGCCGGTCAGCACGATGCACTTCACATCGTGGTTGAACTCCGCGGCAGCCAGTTGCTCCTGCAGCGCCTGGTTCATCGCCTTGGACATCGCGTTGCGCGCGTCGGGGCGGTTCAGCGTCAGCGTCAGCACGCCGGTGTCCAGCGTGGCCAGCAGGTCTTGCGTGCCGGTGTCGATGTCTTGGGCCATGCGTGTCTCCTCAGCGGTGTTCAGCGGTGTTCGAAGAAGGCGTTGTTGAAGACGGTGCGGTCGCCCGCGACGCCGCCCTGCACCCGCGCCTCGATGGTCAGGCGGCCGGGCCGGTCCTGCCAGCCCAGCACCTGCAGGGTGTCGCCGGGATACACCGGCGCCGAGAAGCGCCCGCGCAGCGCGCCGAAGCGTGCCGGGTCGCCGCCGCAGACGGTGGCCGTCAGCAACTGGGCGGTGTGTCCATAGGTGCACAGCCCGTGCAGGATGGGCGCCGGAAAGCCGCCGAACTTCGCCGATTCGGGGTCGATGTGCAGCGGGTTGTAGTCGCCCGACAGCCGGTACAGCGCCGCCTGGTTGTCGGCGATGCGGATGCTGGCGGTCACGTCGGCCGGGCGCTGCGGCACCTCGGTCTTCACCGAGCGGGTGGTGCCCGCGCCCTCGAACGGCGCGATGTCGCCCAGCGCCGCGACGCCACGCTGGAACAGGCCGGTGGTGATGCGCATGCACACGGTGCCGGCGCCATCCAGCACCTCGGTCTCGAACTCGGTGAAGGCGCCGCCCTTGCCGCGGGGGTGCACCGCCAGCAAGCGGCTGCGCACCTGCACGGTCGTGGCCTTGTCGGCGCCGATCCCCACGGGCACGGGCAACGGCGCAAGCTGCTCGATGCAGCGCTCGGCGTCGATCATCAGCGGCCCGGGCGACGACGGCACCGCCGTGCGGTCGATCTGCAGGCCAGCGCTGCCCCAGCGGATGGCGAAGCTGGGGAAGACCGCGAACTGGGGATGCCCTTCGTAGGTGAAGCGCAGGTCGCTGCAGCCGATGCCCACCGCGTACAGCAGCACATCGCGCTGGTCGTAGGTGATCGGCACCGGCGCGCTCCAGGCGCCGGGCTCGTTGCCGGCCAGGATGGCGCGGGGGTTGAAGGTTGCCATCGTCGTTGTCTCCGGGTCGTTGTTGTCGTGTCGCGGTCAGCCGTAGGCGGAGAGCGCCTCGTCGATCGCCCGCTCCAGATCGGCCGCCGTCGCTGCATGGCCCAAATGGGTGCAGAACGGCCGGTACTGCAGCAGCGCGCTGTCGCCGGTGCCCCAGCGGCCCTCGCCCTCGGGGCTGAGCCACACCACCCGCTTGGCGCGGGCGGCCAGCTCGCCGAACAGGTCGAGCCGCGGGTTGGTCATGTTGCTGCGGCCATCGCCCAGCACCAGCACCGTGGTGCGGCCGTCGATGAGCTGCCAATGCTGGTCGTACAGGTCCTGCCAGGCCTGGCCGTAGTCGGTGCTGCCACCGCCCACTTCCTTCAGGATCAGGGCCATGGCGTCGTCGAAGGGCAGCGTCTCCAGCGGCGGGCCCACGTCGCGCAGCCGGTTGCTGAAGGCGAAGGCCCGGAGATCGGCCACCGTGCCCTGCAGCGCATACAAAAACAGCAGCAGGAAGCGCACATGCGCCGCCACCGAGCCCGACACATCGCACACCGCCACGATGCGCGGCTTGTCGACCCGCTTGTGCTTGAAGTGCAGCTTGACCGGCACGCCGTCATGGCCGGCGTTGGCGCGGATGGTGCGGCGCAGGTCCAGCTGGCCGCGCAGGGTGATGCGGCGGCGGTGGCTGTGGCGCTGGGCCAGGCGCTTGGCCATGCGGGCCACCGCCGTCTTCATGCGGTCCATGTCGGCCGGGCTCATGCGGCCCAGCGGCCGCTGCACCGCCACCTCGGCCATGAAGGCCTCGGTGGCCGGCTTGCCGAACAAGGCGAAGCGCTGCTCCACATGGGCGCGGGCCTGGCGCTGCAGCCGGGCACGGGCGGCGGCCAGGGTCTGGCGCAGCGCGGTGCCGGCTTCGCCTTGCTCGCCCTCTTCGCCTTCAGCGCCGGCTTCCAGCTGCTGCTGTTGCTGCTCCAGCTTGCGGATGCCCATGGCCTCCAGCAGCTGGCGGGTCAGGAAGGCGGTCTGCGACTGGAAGCGGATGTCGTCCACGCCCGCCTTCTGGCCGGCGCGCTGCAGCGCGGCCGCCATGGCGCCGGGGTCGCCGGCGGCCTGCTGTTCGGCCAGGTCGAGCAGTGCGTCAACCTCGGCATCGCCGGTGCGCGGCGCGGGCGGCTGCTCGCCGTCAGACCCGTCGCCATCGGCAGACTGTTCGGCATCCTGGCCGCGTTCGGGCACGCGGAAATACAGCTCGAACACTTCGTCGCAGATGGCCTTCTCTTCTTCCGACTTGGCCAGCGCCACCGACAGGCTGGACTTCAGCGTCTCGCGGTCGGCATAGCCCACCAGGGCCACGGCGCGGGCGGCGTCGATGGCCTCGGCCACCGAGGCCTCGGCACCGGCGGCGCGCAGCGCGCGCACGAAGCCGGCCAGCTGGTGGTCGATGCCCTGCAGGCCCAGTTCGCGGGCCACGGTCAGGCCGGTGCCCGGGCCGCGGGTTGGGCGGCGGCCTGCACAGCCGCCTGGGCCAGCTGGCCCAGCGTGCCCTGCACTTCCTGGATGTCGGTCTCGCGCTTGAGCAGCACGTTCAGCGTGTCGCGCACCAGGGCTTCGTCCAGCGCGTCGGCATGCAGCAGCAGCAGGGTGCGGGCCCAGTCCACCGATTCGGCCATCGACGGCGGCTTGCGGATGTTCTGCAGCCGCAGCAGCTGGATGAAGGCCACCAGCTGGCCCAGCAGCTGCTCCGGCAGGCCGGGCACACGGGCGCGCAGCACCCGCTGCTCCAGCACCGCGTCGGGGTAGCCGATGTGCAGGTGCAGGCAGCGGCGCTTGAGCGCATCGCCCAGCTCGCGGGTGTTGTTGGACGTGAGGATGACCAGCGGCGGCACCTGGGCGCTGATGGTGCCGATCTCGGGGATGGTCACCTGGTAGTCGGCCAGCACCTCCAGCAGCAGGGCCTCGAAGGATTCTTCGCTCTTGTCGATCTCGTCGATCAGCAGCACGCTGCCGCCGGGCTGCTCCATCGCCTGCAGCAGCGGGCGCGGTTGCAGGAACTCGCGGCTGAAGAACAGGTCCTGGAAGCCGGCCAGCTTGGTGAAGGCACCGTCCAGCGTGTCGCTGTCGCCGATCAGGTGGCCGATCTTTTCCTTCAGGATCTGGGTGTAGAGCAGCTGCTTGCCGTACTTCCACTCATACAGCGCGCGGCTGTCGTCCAGGCCCTCGTAGCACTGCAGGCGGATCAGCGCGTGCTGCAGCGACTTGGCGATCGACACCGCCAGGTCGGTCTTGCCCACGCCGGCGGGGCCTTCGATCAGCACCGGCTTGCGCAGGTGGTGGGCCAGGTACACCGCGGTGGCGATGGGCCGGGTGGCGATGTAGCCCACGCTGGCCAGCGACGCGGTGACGGCGTCGATCGAGGCGAGGCCTGGGGTTTGCGCGGTGGGATGCAGGGTGTCAGCGGGCACGGTGGACCAGGAAAGCGGCGGGGCCTGCCAGTGTCAGGGCAGGCCCGGGGGCCGACTGTTCCGGCTGTGACACCTGCCCGGGCGCGTGCCATGGAAGATGATGCGGGGGCCAACCGGCCCGTCCACCCTGCCCTGCCCGACCCGATGACCGCCACCACTGCCACGCTCTACACCGTCCGCCAGGGCGCCGCCTGGATCACGCTGAACCGCCCCGAGCAGCGCAATGCGCTGTCGGCCGCGCTGGTCAATGAACTGCATGCCCACCTGCAGGCCGCGCTGGCCGACGACGCGGTGCGCGCCATCGTGCTCACCGGCGCCGGAAGCGCCTTCTGCGCCGGTGCCGATCTGAAGAGCCCGCCCGGCCAGGTGGTCGACGGCCAGCAAAGCGTGTCGCTGGCCACGGTGCTGGCGCTGATGCAGGACTGCACCAAGCCGGTGATCGGTGCCATCAACGGCGCCGCCTTTGCCGGCGGCCTGGGCCTGGTGGGCGCCTGTGACCTGGTGATCACCGTCGACGAGGCGCCTTACAGCTTCAGCGAGGTCAAGATCGGCGTGATCCCGGCCGTGATTTCGGTGGTGTGCCTGCCCAAGCTGGGGCCGCTGCACGGCATGAAGCTGTTCCTGACCGGCGAGCGCTTCTCCGGCACCGAGGCGGTGGGCTACGGCCTGGCGCACCAGGCCGTGCCGGCCGCACAGTTGCAGGCCACGGTGGATGCCCTGGTGGCAACACTGGCCGCCGGCGGTCCGATCGCCGTGGGCGAGTGCAAGAAGCTGGTGCGCCGCATCCCCACGCTGGACCGCGACACCGCCTTCGCCGAGGCCAGCGAGTGGAGCGCCCGCATGTTCCGCAGCCCCGAGGCCGCCGAAGGCATGGCCGCCTTCCGGGAGAAGCGCAAGCCGAACTGGATCAAGCCCTGAGGCACCACACCATGACGACCGACCTGGACGACTTCCGCCAGCAGGTGGCCAACTGGCTGCAGGCCAACACCCCGCCCAAGCCCGACTTCCTGCTGCCCGAGAGCTTCATGGAGGTGGGTACCGATGCCCAGTTCCAGTACCTGCGCGCCTGGCAGAAGAAGCTGTACGAGGCCGGCTACCTGGGCATGGCCTGGCCCGAGGCCTACGGGGGCGGTGGACGGCCGCAGGCCTACCAGGACATCGTCAATGCCGAGCTGGCGCGGCAGAAGTGCCCGTTCGTGCCCAACACCATCGGCCTGAACTGGGCCGGCCCGCTGATCCTGGCCATCGGCACCGAAGAGCAGAAGCAGCGCTACATCCGGGGCATGCTCAGCTGCGACGATGTCTGGTGCCAGGGCTTCTCCGAGCCCGACAACGGCAGCGACCTGGCCGCCACCGCCACCAAGGCCGTGCGCGATGGTGACCACTACATCCTGAACGGCGCCAAGATCTGGACCAGCCTGGGCAGCTATGCCAAGTACATGATCCTGCTGGCGCGGACCGACCCCGGCAGCAAACGGCATGCGGGCCTGTCGTTCTTCCTGATCCCGATGGACGCGCCGGGCATCCGCACCGTGCCCATCCGCAAGCTCACCGGCGAGTACGGCTTCACCCAGACCTTCTTCGACAACGCCCGCGTGCCGGCCGACGGCCTGATGGGCCGCGAGGGCGAAGGCTGGTCGGTGGCGATGAAGACGCTGACCTTCGAGCGCGGCGCCGCCGGCGGCCAGGCCGGTGGGCTGGCGCGCATGCACCTGGGGGTGGACGACGTGGTGGAACTGGCCCGCCGCACCCGGCGCGACGGCCGCCCGGCCATCGAGGACCCGCAGGTGCGTGAGCAGCTGGTGCGCTTCCTCACGGAGGCGCAGGGCGACAAGCTCACTGCCGCGCGTGGCCACATCCCGGCGCTGTGCAGCGAGCGGCCCGACGCCATTCCGCTGTCGATGAAGCTGCGCTGGACGGAACACAGCCGCCGGCTGCTGCAGTTCGCCATCAGCCTGCAGGGCGCCAACGCCGGCCGCTGGGTGGGCGATGCCACCGCGGTGGACGGCGGCCTGTGGCAGCGCAGCTACTTCAACGCGTTTGCCGCCACCATCGGCGGCGGGCCCAGCCAGATCCAGGCCAACATCGTCGGCGAGCGGGTGCTCGGCTTGCCCAAGGATTGATGTGATGAGCGCCACCCTGAACGCCCGCATCACCTTCAGCGACGAGCAGGCCATGCTCCTCGAAGCCGCCACCAGCTTCTGCCGCGACCAGTCACCCAGCAGCGCGGTGCGCGCCCGTTTCGGCAACCCACATGACGACAGCACGGGCTTCGACCCCGCCCACTGGCAGGCCATGGTCGACATGGGCTGGCTGGGCATCGCCGTGCCCGAGACCCATGGCGGCAGCGGTCTGGGCATCGCCGCCTGTGCGGTGCTGGCCGAGCCGCTGGGCCGGCACCTGTTTCACACCCCGTTTGTCGCCACCCAACTGGCCATCCAGGGCCTGCTGGCTGGCGGCAGCACCGCGCAGCAGGCCGACTGGCTGCCGCGCCTGGCCACCGGCGCGGTGGGCTCGGTGGCGCTGTTCGAGGACGACGGCGACTGGGACCTGGCCGCGCTGCAGAGCCAGGCCCGGCTGGCGGGCGGCACCGCCACCCTCAGCGGCCGCAAGACCCTGGTGGCCGATGCCGCCGTGGCCGACCTGGTGCTGGCCAGCGTGCAACTGAACGGCGCCCCCGCGCTGGCGCTGCTGACCCGGGCCGACGTGGCCGGTCGCCTGCAGCGGGAGACGGTGATCGACGAGACCCGCCGCAGCTTCGGCCTGACCCTGGACGGCCTGACGGTGCCGGCCGACCGGTTGATCACCGGCGACGCTGCCGCGCGCGCGCTGCCGGCCATCCGCCAGGCCGCCTGGCTGCTGGCGGCAGCCGAGGCCGCGGGCGGCATCGCCGGTGCACTGGCCGTCACCGTCGACTACCTGAACACCCGCAACGCCTTCGGCCGCAAGATCGGCAGCTACCAGGCGCTCAAGCATGGCTGCGCCGACATCCTGTGCCAGCTGGAGCGGGTGCGCTCCCACGTCTACCACGCGGCCACGCTGCTGGCCGACGGCCGGGATGCCGAGATCGCCCTGCGCATGGCCAAGGCCGAGGCGGGTGATGCCGCAGTGCAGGCCGGCGACCGGGCGGTGCAGTTCCACGGCGGCTTCGGCTTCACCTGGGATTGCGATGCCCAGCTCTACCTGCGCCGGGCGCTGTGGCTGCAGCCCTGGTTCGGCGATGCCGGCCACCACCGGCGCATGCTGGCCGGCCTGCTGCTGGACACCGCCGCGGCTTGAGCACGCCAACCGATCACCCGGCGACCAGCCACCAACCCAGCCACCAACAGCTGGCGCTGCTGGCCGGCCTGGCCGTGGTGGCCGTGTGGGGCGCCAACTTCGCGGTGCAGAAGGCGCTGTTCGGCCTGCTGCCGCCTGGCGCCTTCCTGTTCGCCCGCTACCTGCTGATGCCGCTGGCCGGCGCGCTGCTGCTGCTGCATGCCAACGGCTGGCGCTGGCCACGCCTGCCGCGGCGTGACCTGGTGCAGCTGGCCTGGCTGGGCATCCTCGGCCACACCCTGCATGTCAGCATGGTCACCTTCGGCATCCACTGGAGCACGGCCTTCTCCAGCGCGCTGATCATGGCCTGCTCGCCGGTGTTCACCCTGCTGATCCTGCACTGGGCCGGCATCGAGGCGCTCAGCCGCGGCCAGGTGGCCGGCGTGGCGCTGGCCTGCGCGGGGGTGCTGATCTTCCTGTCGGACAAGCTGCTGGGCGGCAACTTCGCCGCCACCGGTGGCGACCTGATGATGCTGCTGGCCGCGTCCTTCTTCAGCTACTACACGGTGATGAGCAAGCCGCTGATCCAGCGCCACGGCGGCAAGGCGGTGATGGCCCACTGCCTGCTGGCCGGCAGCCCGCTGATCGTGCTGGGCGGCCTCCCGGCGGCGCTGGACGCACCCTGGGCGCAGATGGGCGCGTACCACTGGGGCCTGCTGCTGTGGGCCAGCCTGGTGTCGGCCTTCCTGGGCTGGCTGGTGTGGGGCTGGGTCAACGAGACCCGCGGCGTGGCACGCACCGCGCCGCTGCAGTACCTGATGCCGCTGGTGGCCGGCGTGGTGGCCTGGTGGGCCACCGGCGAGCGCTTCACCGGCCTGAAGATCGGCGGCGCCCTGCTCACCCTGGCCGGCGTGGCCTGGGCGCAATATGCGGTGGCCGGCCGCCGCAGTGCGGCGCAGGATGCCGCGGCCGGGCTCGATTGATCAGCCGAGATCCTGCACCGCGTGCATGAACTGCCTGCTGGCCAGGCCCAGCCAGTGGCTGTTGTTGTCCAGCAGGTCTTTCAGCAACATGGCCAGCTCATCGGCCTGCAAGGCGGTGGCATCGCGGAGCTTGGCGGTGCCGCGCATCCAGTCGTCGGCGCAGGCTGTCACCTCGCCGCGCAGGTCCTTGTGGAAGGTGGCAAAGAAACGATCCAGCCCGGACTGGCCATCGGCCTCCGACTGCCGCTGCATCTGGTCGTAGTCGGCCACCACCAGGCGCGCCAGCTCCAGGCAGCGGGCCGGCGCCGGCGCCTTGTAGCGGGCCTCCTGGTAGCGCGGCTCCAGGATGTCCCAGCGGGCGCGGAACATCATGCGCACCAGGTGCAGCAGGTACTTCACCGGGTCGGGCATGCCGCGCGGGAAGCTCCAGCCCAGCATCGGCACCAGGCGCTCGGCATGGGCCGGCACGAAGATCAGCACCAGCTGCCGCACCTGGCCATCGGCGCTCTCGGCCTTGATCACCAGCGGGATGTAGATGCCATCGGGCGTGCGGAACGGGCTCAGCGCCGGCGGCAGCGCACCGGTGGGCACGCTGACCGCGGCCTGCGCCAGGTCCAGCAGCCAGGCGCCGTGCTCGCCCAGCCGGGCCTGCAGTGCCGACCAGCGCGTCGGCACCGCGGCGCTCAGCCCCAGCAGGTGCAGGCCTTCGGCATTGCCATGGATGGTCGAGGCGTCGGCATCCAGGCGACCCTGGTCGTCGTGCACCACGCTGACCACCAGACGGCGCTCGTAGAGGTGCTCACGCACCCGGGCGTCGGCAAACTGCTTGGCCAGCTCGGCCGCCACCTCGCCGGCGCGCGCCTGGAACTTGGACGTGACCTTGTCCACGCCCGCATTCAGCACCCGGCCGCCGGTGAGCGCACCGGTGGCAAACAGCTCGCGCAGGAACTTCATCAGCCCGTCGGTGTCGGCGTCGTAGGCCTGGTACGGCTGGAAGGCCGGCGGCGGCTGGGGGATGTCGGTGTTCTTGATGCAGACCACCGGCCGCCGGCTGTCCTGCTCGTAGAAGCGGCCCAGCTCGTAGTTGCACCAACCCATCTCCATGCCGGCATGCGGATAGAGCAGCAGGAAGATGTCGGCCGTGCGCACGTTGTGGTCGATCCACTGGCGCCAGTCGGTGGCCCCGGCCATCTGTTCGCTGACGCGGATCTCCAGCGCCTGGTCGGATTCCAGCGCTTCCAGTGCCAGTTTCAGGCTGGCGGCCAGGTCGCGGTACTTGCTGCTGTGGCTGACGAAGATCTTCACGCGCATGGCCGCCTCCCGGCGGCCCGGCCGTGCATCCGCACCATGGCGACGACATCCCCGGACCGCAGCCGCAGTTCAGCACCACGGCCTGCGGCCGTCAATGCCGCGGCGGCGCCCCGCGTCGGTCAACCGATGGACGGGCTGCGCCGGTGGCTGGCCGACAACGCCGGCGGCTGGGCCAGGGTCTGGAAGATCACGCAGTAGCGCTCGGTCAGCTTCACCAGCGTGGCCACCTGCTCGTCCGAGGCGTCGGTGTCCAGGTCGAAGCGCAGGCGGATGTTGCGGAAGCCCACCGCCGCATCCTTGGCCACGCCCAGCGTACCGCGGCTGTCGATGTCGCCCTCGGCATGCACCGTGGCATCCCGCAGGGTGATGCCCAGCGACGTGGCCACCGCCTTCATCGTGACGCCGGCGCAGGCCACCAGCGCCTCCATCAGCATGTCGCCCGAGCAGGCTTCCATGCCGGTGCCGCCGGCCACCGGGTGCAGGCCGGCGGTGACATCGCCACGCGGCGTGCCCAGCCGGCAGGTGATGCCCTCGCCCAGTTGGCCCTCGGCGCGCACGGTGAACACCGCGGTGTCGGGTTGCTCGCGGTAGCGGGCCTTCAGCGGGGCCTGGATGGCGCGCAGTTCGTCGGCGTTCATGCGGGTGCTCTCGGGATTCTGTGGTGGCTGGAACTTATCCAGCCCAGGCCCAGGCGTCCATCGGGGTTGGCGGCAAGCTGCGACGATTCGTCACTTCCGACGATACCCTCGGGCGGGCAGCCTGGGTCACCATCGCCGGGCTGCCCGCCGCGGCGGTTTTGTCACGACCCCATTCCGAGGCCTCCATGACCGGCTCCACCCGCTATCCGCACATCTTCAACCCGCTCGACCTGGGCTTCACCCGGCTGAAGAACCGCATCCTGATGGGGTCGATGCACACCGGGCTGGAAGAGGCGCCCGACGGCTTCGAGCGCATGGCCGCCTACTACGCCGAGCGCGCCCGCGGCGGCGTGGGCATGGTCATCACCGGTGGCATCTACCCCAACACCGAGGCCGGCCGCGGCAGCAAGCTGTCCACCCGGGCCGAGGCCGACCAGCACCGCAAGATCACCACCGCGGTGCACGCCGCCGACCCCGACGTGAAGATCGTGATGCAGATCCTGCACACCGGCCCGCTGGCCCGCACGCCCGACTGCGTGGCGCCGTCGCCGGTGAAGAGCCGCATCGGCAGCCACACACCGAACGAGCTGACCGAAGACGGCATTCAGAAGCAGCTGAACGACTTCGCCAACTGCGCCGCGATGGCCAAGCTGGCGGGCTACGACGGCGTGGAGATCATCGGCTCGGCCGGCTACCTGCTGTCGACCTTCCTGGTGCAGAAGACCAACCTGCGCACCGACCAGTGGGGCGGCCCGTGGGAGAACCGCATGCGCTTCCCGGTGGAGGTGATCCGCCGGGTGCGGGCGGCCGTGGGGCCGAACTTCATCGTGATCTTCCGCATCTCGGCGATGGACATGCTCGAAGGCGGCCTGGCCTGGGACGAGATCGTCTCGCTGGGTCAAGCGGTGGAAGCCGCCGGCGTCAACATCGTCAGCACCCATTTCTGCTGGCACGAGGCGCCGGTGCCCACCATCGCCACCATGGTGCCGCGTGCGGCCTTTGCCAGCGTCACCGGCCGGCTGCGCAAGCACCTGACCGTGCCGATGATCACCAGCAACCGCATCAACATGCCGCAGGTGGCCGAGGATGTGCTGGCCCGTGGCGATGCCGATCTGGTGTCGATGGCCCGGCCGATGCTGGCCGACCCGGACCTGGTGAACAAGGCGGCACAGGGCCGCGAGGACGAGATCAACACCTGCATCGGCTGCAACCAGGCCTGCCTGGACCACACCTTCGGCGGCAACAAGCAGGTCAGCTGCCTGGTGAACCCGCGCGCCTGCAACGAGACGCTGCTGAACTACCACCCCACGGTGCGGGCCAAGCGCATCGCCGTGGTGGGCGCCGGCCCGGCCGGCCTGGCCTATGCCACGGTGGCGGCGCAGCGCGGCCATGCGGTCACGCTGATCGATGCCGGCAGCGAGATCGGCGGCCAGTTCAACCTGGCCAAGCGCGTGCCGGGCAAGGAAGAGTTCCACGAGACGCTGCGCTACTACCGCACCATGATCGCCAAGCTCGGCATCACGCTGCGGCTGAACACCCGCGCCGAGGCGCAGGCATTGAAGGCCGAGGGCTTCGACCAGGTGGTGGTGGCCACCGGCATCCAGCCGCGCACGCCGGCCATCCCCGGCATCGACCATCCCAAGGTGGTGCCCTACATCGACGCCATCCTGGGCCGACAACCCATCGGCAAGCGGGTGGCCATCATGGGCGCCGGTGGCATCGGCTTCGACGTGGCCGAGCTGATCACCCATGCCGGGCCGTCAGGCGCCACGGACATCGACGTGTTCGCCAAGGAGTGGGGCATCGACTTCAAGAACCACCCCCGCGGCGGCGTGACCGGTGTGGTGCCGCAGGTGGCCAGGAGCGAGCGCGAGGTGATCCTGATGCAGCGCAAGGCCGACGCCCTGGGCAAGACCCTGGGCCGCACCACCGGCTGGACCCACCGCATGGTGCTCAACCGCCGCGGTGTGCAGATGGTGGGCGGCGTGGACTACCTGAAGATCGACGACGCCGGCCTGCACACCCTGGTCAACGGCGAGCCGCGGCTGTTCGAGGTGGACACGGTGATCGTCTGCGCCGGCCAGACGCCGCTGCGCACGCTGTACGACGAACTGCAGGCGCTGGGCGTGAACACCAGCCTGGTGGGCGGTGCGTTTGAATCGGCCGAGCTGGACGCCAAGCGTGCCATCGACCAGGCCAGCCGCATGGCCGCGGAAGTCTGATGGACCAGCCCACCCTGCACTTCACCGACGCCCCCGGCATCCGCCTGGCCCACTTTGAATGGCAGGCCGACCGCCGTGGCCACGGCCCGACGTTGTGGCTGGTGCATGCCACCGGCTTCCACGGCCGGGTGTGGGACCAGGCGGTGCGCCGCCTGCCTGAGCAGCGCCATGTCATCGCCATCGAGCAGCGCTGCCATGGCCGCAGCGATGCGGTGCCGTTCGACAACTGGCGCCATTTCGGCCACGACCAGGTTGCCCAGATCGACGCACTGGGCCTGCAGGGTGCGCTGGGCGTGGGCCACAGCATGGGCGCGCATGCGCTGGTGCAGGCGGCCTCGCAGCGGCCGGGTGCCTTCCGCCGGCTGATCCTGGTCGATCCGGTGATGTCCGCCCCGGAGGCCTACCAGCAACCGCCGGTGCCGCTGGGCCAGCTGCATCCCGCCGCCCAGCGCAAGAACCAGTTCGATTCGCCGCAGGCGATGTTCGACCGCTTCGCCGACCGGCCGCCCTATGCGGTGTTCGACCGCGCTGCATTGATGGACTACTGCCAGCACGGCCTGCGCCCTGCCGACAGCGGCAGCGGCTTCCAGCTGTGCTGCGCACCGCAGCACGAGGGCCAGGTCTACCCGCTGGCGCGCAACTTCCCCGGCACCTACGACCTGGTGCGGGCGCTGGACATCCCGGTGCTGGTGGTGCGTGCCCGCACGATGGACCCGGCCATCCAACCCTGGGATCCGCTGGGCTCGCCCACCTGGCCCGGGCTGGCGGCAGAATTCCCGCAGGGACGCGACCTGTTCCGCCCCGACCGCACCCACTTCCTGCCGATGGAAGACCCGGCCGGCATGGCCACGCTGATCGAGGCCGAACTGGCCGCCTTCCCATCGCCCTGACATGACAGCCGCTGGCGCCCCCACCACCAGGACGCTCACCCTGGTGGTGGCGGCGGCGCTGTTCATGGAGAGCCTGACCAGCACGGTGATCGCGACCTCGCTGGCGCCCATCGCGGCCGACCTGCAGGTGGATCCGCTGACGCTGAAGCTGGCCTTCACCGCCTACTTCGTGGCGCTGGCGATCTTCATTCCGATCAGCGGCTGGTGCGCCGACCGCTTCGGCGCCAAGACGGTGTTCGCCGCCGCCATTGGCGTGTTCACGCTGTCGTCCATCGGCTGCGCGCTGGCCTGGAACTTGTCCAGCCTGGTGGTGGGCCGGTTCTGCCAGGGCCTGGGCGGGGCGATGATGCTGCCGGTGGGCCGGCTGATCCTGCTGCGCGCCATCCCCAAGGCCGAGATGGTGTCGGCCATGGCCTGGCTGGGCATTCCCACGCTGTTCGCACCCATCCTGGGGCCGCCGGTGGGTGGCTTCATCACCACCTACCACCACTGGCGCGGCATCTTCTGGCTGAACGTGCCGGTGGGCCTGCTGGGCCTGGCGCTGGCGCTGTGGTTCGTGCCACAGGTGCGCGCGGCCGACGCGCCGCCACTGGATTGGCGCGGCTTCGCGCTCACCGGCAGCGGCCTGTCGCTGGCGATCTTCGGCTTCACGCTGCTGGGCAGCCGGTCCGCCCACCCTGGCCCGGCGCTGACGATGATGGCCGCCGGCGCCGCGCTGCTGTGGGCCTATGTGCAACACGCGCGCCGCACGCCGCACCCCATCCTCGACCTGACCCTGCTGCACAGCGCCAGCCTGCGCATCTCGATCATGGGCGGCAACCTGTTCCGCCTGGCGGTGGGCGCCCTGCCCTTTCTGCTGCCGCTGATGCTGCAGCTGGGTTTCGGCATGAGCGCCTTCGAATCCGGCCTGCTGACCTTCAGCGCCGCGGTGGGCGCGGTGACGATGAAGCTGACCGCCGCGCCCATCCTGCGGCGCTGGGGCTTCCGGCGGGTGCTGCTGGCCAACGCCTGGATCAGCAGCGCGATGATGGCTGCGCTGGCGCTGTTCACCGCCGCCACGCCGGGGCCGGTGATCATGGCGGTGCTGCTGGTCGGCGGGTTCTTCCGCTCGCTGCAGTTCACCAGCCTCAACACCCTGGGGTATGCCGATGTGGCGCAGGCGCGCATGAGCCGTGCCACCGCCCTGGTGGCCGTGGCCCAGCAACTGAGCCTGGCCGCCGGCGTGGCGGTGGCCGCGATGCTGCTGGACGCCTCGCGCCTGGTCGATGGCCGGCAGGCGCTGGTGGCGGTGGATTTCAACCGTGCGTTTGCCGCGGTGGGCCTGCTGTCGCTGGCCTCGATCTGGTGGTACCGGCAACTGGCGGCGGATGCGGGGGCGGAGATGTCGGGGCACCGGGTGGCACCCGGGGCGCCGCCAGAGGTGCCTTGAAGACCGACCGCCTTGCTGGTGATCCCACATGCACAGGTGGGAATGCCACTGCAGCGCAGCGACTACGCTCTGCCGGCGCCCCTTGCTCGAGGGTGGCCGGCCAGTCGACACTTGGCGCAGGCCGCACGTCGGCACCAGCAGTCCAGGAGCCTCCCGATGTTCCAGATCGTCCAGCCCATGCCAACCAGCATGCTGCCGGTGCCCGCATGAGCGCCGCCGGATCCGCCCGCGTCACGCTGCGGCAGCTGTGCCGCCTGGAAATGCCCGGGCCGGTGCTGCTGCCGTCGCTGCTGCCTGTGCTGCGCCAGGTCGTGCCGGCATCCCACGCCGGCTTCTTCTTCTGCGACGACCGCGGCAACATCACGAACATGTATGCCGAGCGTATGCTCGAGCCCGAGCGCATGGCCGGCTACCACGCCCAGCATGACAGCGCGCAGTTCCGCCGCCAGTACCTGGCCCGCTGCGCGGCCGCCAACCCGCTGAGCCGCCGCTCGGTCACGCCGGAGGAACGCGAGACCGCCTACTACCGCGACGTGCTGGCGGCGCTGGATGTCGAGCATTTCCTGTATGCCATCGTGCGCCATGAAGGCCGGGCGCTCGGGCAGCTGAGCCTGTACCGCGGCGCTGGCAGCACGCCGTTCGACGAGCACGACGAACAGGCGCTGGCCGGTGTGCTGCACTACCTGGGCATGGCCGTGGCCGAGCCGTCACCGCCCGCGTTGCGCGGGCTGCAGGACCAGGTGGTGGAGGAAGGCCTGGCCCTGCTGGAGGAAGGCACCGGCCGCGTGCTGTACGCCGACGCCCACTGGCCGCGCCTGGTGCGGCTGGCCCACGGCAATGCCATCAACCCCGCCCTGGCCCGCACCGAGCACGAAACCCTTCCGCGCTTTGTGGCGGCGGTGCTGGCGGCGGTGGTCAGCGCGCCCAACGCGGTGCACATGGTGCGCACGGCCTGGGGCCAGTTCGCGTTTCGCCGCCATGCGCTGACATCGGGCGACGGCAGCAGCACCGCAGTGGCGCTGCTGTTGTCCCGCCTGGCGGCACAGCCGTTGCGGCTGGCCCAGGGCGCCGCGGCGCTGGGCCTGTCGCCGCAGCAGCGCGAGGTGGCCCTGCTGCTGGCCCGGGGCCTGAGCAACCAGGAAATCGCCGGCGAACTGGGCATCACCGTGAACACCGCCAGCTACCACGCCAAGCGCGTGTTCGAACGCCTGGAAGTACACGAGCGCAGCGCCATCGGCAAGGTGCTGGCGGCGGCCGCAGGACAAATGGCGCACTGAGCGCGCCCAGGGGTGGACACAACCCCGCTTCCAGGGAGGACAGACCGTGCGCAAGCAACTCAAGACCGAGAACCCCAGCCTGGCCGGCGGGACGGAACTGGTGGTCCGCGCGCCGCTGCGCCAGGGCATGGTGCCGTCGCTGGAATCGGTGACCTACCGCAGCCGCACGCAGGCCCTGCTGCGCCTGCTGCATGCGGGGCGCCGCGGTTCGCACGAGTACCAGCTGTTCCGGGCGATGTCCGACGCGGTCGAGCGGGTCGGCGCCATCCATTCGGTGCGGGTGGCGGTGCTCGAGCCGCAGGGCGAGGTGATGCTGTCGGTCAACTTCGACGGCCCGTTCGAGGCGTACGTGCGGGTGATCTGGCAGAAGGCGTCGCGGCTGCTGGACCTGATCTTCTGCAACACGCAGAACTATCCCCTGGGCTGGCGCAGCAGCCATTCGGTCTGGCGCGACTGGCTCGAGTCCGTCCGCGTGGACACGCCGTTCTTCTACGCCCTGCCCGGCCAGACCTACCAGGACGGCCAGTACTTGGCCGTGCATGAGCGCCTGCAGCGGCGCAGCCCGGACGACCTGGCGCTGGCCCGGCTGGCCGTTCCGGAGGCCGAGCAGATCGCCTGGGATCTGGTGCTGACGACGACCGAGCCCGGAGGTGAAGGTCCGCCGGAGGACACGCTGTCCGGCCCCCGCGCGGCAATCCGCCAGGGCCTGCAGAGCCTGGCGGGCCTGTACCGCCTGGCCGACCTGTACCCACCCGGTACGGCCGACGGACAGGTGCTGCTCGATGCCGCGCATGAGCTGCTGCCGGAGTTTGCGCGGCTGCAGCACATCGACGCCTTTGCCGAGGCCACCGACAAGGCCGCCACCCGCTTCCGCGATCAGCTGGCCTGGTTCCGCCAGACCAACCCGCGCCCGGCCCTGCGGGTGCCGCCGCCACTGGCCGACGCCCCGGTGCTGCCGCTGGCCAATGTGCAGGGCGGCGTGCTGGCGCCGTTTCCGAACGTCAGCCACGGCCTGCTCTGCCTGGTGGCACTGGACCTGCCCGCCGGCGGCGCCGCCCTGATCGAGAAGGCCCTGCCCCTGCTGGGCAGCGGCGACCAGGTCCCCGCGCTCCACAGCGTGGTGCTGAACATCGCCTTCACCGCCGAAGGCCTGCGGGCCTGCGGTCTCGACGAGCGCAGCCTGGCGGGGCTGCCGCATGAGTTCCGCCAGGGCATGGCCAACCGCTGCGGCTTGCTGGGCGATCTGCGCCACAACCACCCGCGCCGCTGGACGCTGCCGCCGCTGAACGGGGAAGCCGGGCTCGATCCGGCCTGGAAGGCCACGCCCACCACCCCGGTCGTGCCGACCGAACTGGTGCATGTGCTGCTGCAATGGCGCTGGATCGCGGCGCAGGATCCGTCCGACACCGCGGTGGCCGACACGACCACGCCCACCAGGGCGCTGGCCGACGCCGCCCGCCACCTGCTGGCAGGGCTGGACGGCGTGCGCCTGCTGTCGGTGCAGTGGATGTCGCGGGTGGATGATCAGGGCCGGCGGCTCGACCACTTCGGCTTCGCCGACGGGCAGTCGCAGCCCGTCTATGACCGGGCATCGGCCGGCACCATCTTCCCGAACCAGGTTGCGCCGGGCGAGGTGCTGGTGGGCCACGACAACGCTGCCGACCATGCCGCCGACCTGCCCGAGAACCGCGATCCGGCCCGGGCATGGCTGCGTGACGGCAGCTACCTGGTGGTGCGCAAGCTGGGCCTGGACACGGCCACCTACCGCCAGGCCGTCGACAGCGCGGCCGAGGCCAACAAGCTGGACCGCCAGCTTGTCCTGGGCAAGATGATGGGACGCTGGCCCCAAGGCAGCGCGTACCCTGGGCACCCGATGGTGGCGGCGGACCCGGCCACGCCGAATGACTTCGACTATGCCGATGACGCACTGGGCCAGGGCTGCCCGTTTGCCGCGCACATCCGGCTGGCCAACCCGCGCAGGTCGGTGTCCACCGAGGCGGACGATGCGGGCAGCCTCACCGAGACTCCCGGCGGCCGGCCTCCGCGCATGGTGCGCACCGGCCTGCCCTTCGGCCCGAAGGCGCCGGATTGGCCGAGCCCTGGCAGTGGCGGCCCGCTGGACGACGGGCAGGACCGCGGCCTGGTGTTCATGGCCTACAACGCCAGCATCGCCGAACAGTTCGAGGTGGTGCAGCGCTGGCTCAGTGGCGGCAACAGCACCGGCATCGCGTCGGCCCATGCCGATCCGTTCACCGCGGTGCCGCGCCAGGGCCATGCGCGGATGTTCCGCTTCGAGCACCAGGGCAAGGTGGTGCGCATGCCGCTGGACGGCAGCGCCGCAGTCGATGCGCCGGTGCGCAGCATCACCCGGCTGCAATGGGGCCTGTACCTCTTCGCGCCGGCGCGCAGCGGCCTGCAATGGCTGGCGCAGCAGGCGCGCCAGGCCAGCCCGACGGCCCCCCCGGTGCCCTGGGACGCCGCCGACGGCGCGCGCACGATCCGGCAGCTGCTGCAGCTGGAGCAGGACGCCGGTGCCGAGCGCGCCGCGCTGGCCTGGAAGGCCGCGCTGGAAGACCCCGAGGCCGTGGCCGACTGGCGCAGCGCGTCGGTCTGGGCGGCGATCCGCCAGTTCCACGGCGGCGCCCTGCGCACGCCGTACGGCGTGCTGGTGGCCAGCGAAACGCTGGTCAACGAGGTGCTGCGCAATGCCCATGGCCATGTCACCGTGGACGGCTACCAGCAGCGGCTGCGCGACAGCATCGGCGAGATCTACCTCGGCCTGGATGACGGCTCGGCCTACCAGCAGCAATCGGCGGCCTGCAACCGGGCGATCATGGCGCTGGACTTCGACCACGGGTTCACCCCCGCATTCGAAGCGGCCCGCGACGCACTGGCCGCCTTCGTCCAGGATGCGCAGGACCGCGCGGCCGATGACCGCAGCAGCCGCTGGGACCTGGCGCTGGATGCCCGCGAACTGATCGACGCGGTGCTGGCCGCGCTGTGCGAGAACTGGTTCGGCCTGTCCGAACTGGGTGGGCACTTCGTCCGCGGCGGCAGCAGCTGGCCGGCGGACGGCGCGGACTGCGGCATGACACCCCGCTACCCCGGCCATTTCACCGCCGCATCGCGGGCCACGTTCCAGCCGGCGCCGGGCGACCTGGCGCGCCGCCTGTCCCGCAACCACGGCCAGGCGGTGCGTCGGGCGATGCAGGCCTTTCTTGCGGCCAACATGGCCACCACCGCGCCGGTGACCCGCGCGGTGCTGGACGACGTGATCACCCGGGCCGGGCCGGGCGGCCAGCCCGACCTGGACCTGGCCGGCCGCACCATCGCCGGCGCGCTGATGGGCTTTCTGCCGACGACCAGCGGCAGCCTGCGCCGCATCCTGGCCGAATGGCTGCAGGACGGCACGCTGGCCGCGCTGCGCGCCAGCCATCCCGCCGCGGCGGGCTGGAACGTGCCGGCCGATGCCCGCCAGCGCATGCATGCACGCCTGCGCGAGACCATGCAGGCACGGCCGGTGCCCGAGCTGATCTGGCGCACGGCGCGGCGCGCCCATGTGCTGCAGGACGGCAGTGAACCGGCCTGCAGCGTCGAGGCCGGCGACACCGTGGTGCTGGCGCTCGTCTCCGCCACCCAGCAGGCACTGGCGCGGGGCGGCGGCGATGTGATGCCGATCTTCGGCGGGCGGCGCGACATGCCGACATCGCCCACCCATGCCTGCCCTGGCTACCTGGCCGCCATGGGCGTGATCGTCGGCGTGCTGGCCGCGGTGGCGGCGCGGCAGGACACCCTGCGCAGCGGGGCGGCCAGCGGCGTGCTGTACTTCGATGGCCCGATGCCGGCAGCGGCGCCCGGCGACCCGGCAGCAGCTGGCGGCACGTCCAGGTCCACCACCGTGCAGACGGAAACGCTGAAGACCTTCAGCGCGGCCCTGAAGCTGCCGCTCACCGGCACCGCCGATCCGGTGGCCGCGCTGTTCGCGCCCGGCACCAAGGGCCGGCTGCTCGGCTGGGGCGATTCCTGGATCAACAACCCGCTCGCCCAGGGACGCAATCTGCACGATGCGCTGGAGGCCATGGGCTACGACACCAGCGGCATGGGCACGCCGTTTTCCTTCGGCACGCTGCTGTCCAGCATGGCGAAGGAGAACCCGAAGGCCCCCTTCCCCGGGCCCATCTGGCGCCACATCCGGCAGGCGCTGCTCGCCGCCAGCGATCCGGTCCAACCCAGGCCGCTGCCCTTGGCGGTGATCGTCAGCGGCGGCGGCAACGATGTGCACCGCGAAGACGGCAACGGGCGCATCCCGCTGTTCGAGATGCTCAACCCGAAGGCTGTCGGCACGCCGTTCTTCAACGGCCAGAAGGACCAGTTCATCCAGGGCCGCCTGGCCGGCGATCTGCGCGCTGCACTGGGGCTGCTGGTCGGTGCGACCAAAGGGGCCATCCCGGTGCTGGTGACGGGCTACGACCATCCGATCCCCGACGGCCGGCCCGCCCTCTCGATCAAGAAAGCCCCGCTGCAACCGCCCATCAGCGCGCGGGGCTACAGCGTGGCCGAGGGCCGGCAGATCATGGAGGCGCTGATCACCGAGCTGAACGGCCAGATCGCCACCGTCGTGGGCGAATTCAGCCAGTCCAACGTCCATGCGGCGAACCTGACCGGCACGCTGACATCGCCCGACCACACCCTGGACTGGGGCGATGAACTGCACCCGACCGTCGCGGGCTTCGCCGCCCTGGCGGCGAAGCTGGTGACCTTCATTCCACCACCGCCCGCACCCACGCCCGCACCCACGTCGTGAGGGCACCGCAGCCGGGGCCGGCAGCCGCGGGCCTCAGCGCATCGCCTGCAGCCACCGCTGCGCCGCACCGGCATGCCAGTGCATCTCCAGCGACAGCAGGTCGGTGCAGGCGGCGGCGCCATCGCGGGCCGCCGCGCCCGCATCGCCCAGCGCCGCATGCAGCCGGGCGCTGCACAGGCGATTGAGCGCCTGCTCGCGCTGGGAGCCGCGCCGCAGCGCCACGCTGTCCGCCAGCGCCATGCGCCGCCATGCCCGGCGTGCGTCGCCGGCCGCAGCATCGGCCAACGCCAGCGCCCGGCACCCGCCTGCCAGGCCGAGCAGCTCGCCGGCCCGCGCCCGGGCAAACAGCCGGGCGGCAGAGCGCCGGGCCAGTGCGGCCTGCCCCTGGTCGACCAGGGCCTCCACCAGCCAGCCGTGGTACAGCGTGGTGTAGAAGTGCACCTGCCGCTGCGCCATCCACTGCACCGCTTCCTCGATCATCGCGAAGCCGTCGTCGGCCTGGTCCCGCATCCACAGGGCGCAGCCCTTGGCGGCGCGGGCGATCGTCATCTGCAGCAGCGCCGACGAGCGCTGCGCCAGCCAGATGCTTTCATCGGCCACCGCCTGCGCGTCGTCCCAGCGTCCCTGCCACAGCAGCACCATCACCGCCCAGCTGCGCACCGAGTTGGCCACCGGATGGGCTGAATCGCCCACCAGCGCGTGGGCCTCGTCGAACGCCGCATGGGCCTGCGCGAACCGGCCACGGTCGCCCAGCACGCTGGCCTGGCAGGCCAGGGTGAATGCCGAGCCGATGGCCAGGTTGCTGCCGGCACGCACGCTGCCGCGCTTGGCCACCAGGGCATCCGACATCAGGCCCATGGCGTCGTCGTAGCGGCCCAGGGCGGCCAGCACCTGGCCGAGCGTGGCCCGCAGCTGGGCGGCGAGCCGGGCATCGCCCGCCAGACCGGCCAGCTGCAGCCCCCGCCGGCAATGGGCCTCGGCCTGCCGCGGGTGGCCGTGGCCGTAGCACAGGTAGCCCATCCAGTAGTCGGCCCGCGCACGCACGCCCGCGTCGCCCAGCGCATCGGCCAGGTCCACGGCGCGGCGGAACAGCTGCAAGGCATCGGGCAGCGCCAGCGTGTCGAAGATGCAGGTCATGCCGAGCTTGTTCGACAGCAGGCACCAGCGCCGGGCGGCGTCGCCCTCCAGCGCGCCCTGCCGCTCCAGGGCGGTCATGGCGGCCAGGTACATGCGCCGTGCGCTGTCGAGCGCGAACATGCCCATCGCCCGGTCGCCGGCCTGCTCGGCATGCAGGGTGGCTGCGGCCCAGTCGGCGGCGCCGTGGCTGTGGCGGGCCAGGGCTTCCAGGCCGTCGCTGCCGGCTTCACCGGCCTCGCGCTGCATCGCATCCTGCAGGCGCCGATGCAGCGCCACCCGCGCGTCACGCCCGATCGACTCGTACACCGCGTCGCGGGTGATGCCGTGCTTGAAGCGCAGCGCCCGGCCACCAGCCTCAGGGCGCAGAAAGTCGGCGTCCGCCAGGGCCTGCAGCAACGCGGGTGCGGGCAAGCCGCCGCAGGCCACGGCCAGCCAGTGCAGCGGCACCAGATTGCCGACCACGGCGGCCGCGCGCACCACGGCCGCCTGGTCGTCGGGCAGGCGCTGCAACCGTGCGACCACCAGCGTGGCCAGCCAGCCCTGTGAACCGCCGCGCCCGCCGATCGCCGTCAGCAGGTGGTCGGCCGACACCGAGTGGCACAGCTCCTCGATGAACAGCGGCACGCCGCCGGCGTCGTCGTGGATGCGGGCGATCAGGAACGGGTCGGGCCGCGGCAGCAGACGCTGCACCGCGGCATCGGTTTCGGCCGGCGTGAAGGGCTGCAGATCGGCATGCGCCACATCGGCCAGCCAGGGCGCGCCGCCCTCGCGCGGACGGGCCGCCAGCAGCAGCCGCGGCCCGTCGACCTGGCCCAGCAGGCCCTGCAGCAGCTGGCGGCTGGCATCGTCGGCCCACTGCCAGTCGTCGATCACCAGCACGCAGGGCTGCTGCCTGGCCAGCGCGACAAAAGCGCGCTGCAGCAGCCCGACAGCACCACCGGCCAGATCGCCCGGCAGCGCCGATGCGGCAGGCGCACCGGCCACGGCACGCAAGGCGGCCGCATCGTCGGCCGGCAGCGACGGCGCCAGCGGCAGGTCGGCACGCGCCGCCAGCCACGACCGCAGCATCTGCAGGAAGGGCTGCAGCACTTCGGCGCCGAGATCGCTCTCGCAGCTGCCGCGCAGCAGCAGCGGCGCGTTGTCGCCGGCCTCGGCCTCGGCCAGCACCTCTTCCAGCAGCCGGGTCTTGCCCAGGCCGGCAGTGCCCTGCAGCACCAGGCAGCGGCCATCGGTCGGCACCGCTTGCTGCAGGAACGCCAGCAGCCGCCCATGCAGCATGCCGCGGCCGATGAACGGCGTGAGCCCGCGGCGGGCGGTGGCATCGAAGCGCCGCGCAGCGCTGCTGCGCCCCAGCACCGACTGCACCGGTGGTGGCGCGGCCGCATGCCAGGTGGCCACGCCGCCCTGCAGCACCGCCAGTGCTGCCGGCGGCGGGTCGCCCAGCTCGAAGAACATCGCGTTCGGACCCAGCGCCGCCGACGTGGCCAGCACCTCGCCAGGCCGGGCAGTGCGCACCAGCTGCACCGTGGTGTTGAGCACACCGCCGGACAGGTCGAACACCCCCTGCTCGATGTCGCCCGCGGCCAGCAGCAGCGTACCCGCATGCACGGCCGAGTGCATGCGCAACGGCAGCCGCGCCGCCGGCACGCCGGCCGGCCGCAGCGCGGCCACCCGTGCATGCACCCGCAATGCGGCGTCCACCGCGTGGCGGCCATCCTGCTCGCCGGCCAGCGGGATGCCGAACGCGATCAGCGCCCCGTCGCCCTGCGTCAGCACCACTCGGGCCTGCAGCGCCTGCGCCACCTCGTGCCAGATGGCCCGCAAGGCCTGCAGCAGCGCCCGGTAGTCCTCGGGCTCCATCGCCGCGCCGAGCGCTGTGGACCCGACCAGGTCCGTGTACAGCAGCGTTGGGCGCCGGCGCGAGACCGCGGGTCCGTCCGAGCTTGTGTCCACCATGTTCCCCCTGGTGCCGCACAGCGGATCGACGTGCGTCGGCTGTCTGCGTGCACCTCCTTCACACTGATGATATGCGCCGCCCGCCCAGCACGGCACCCGTGGCGGCCCGCACGGCATCACCGGCGTCACGGCAGCTCCTACCCGGCTGCGTAGGTCCGCGCAAGTGCACAAAGCACGATGATTCCTCCAACAGACGGAGGACAGCATGTACACCGAGACCGACACCGCCACCTTTGCACAACCGGTCAACTGGCAGGCCCTGCGCGCGGCCGCGCCGGCACCGCAGTTGCAGCCGCCAACGCAGCAGGTCCATCCTGCGGCGCTCGGGTTGCCGCTGCAGTTGCTCGATGTCGTGGACATCGGCGTGCTGCTGGTCGACGTGGCGGCGCGGCTGCTGTACGCCAACCCGGCTGCGCGGCTGGCCTGCCAGGAAGGTGCACCGCTGGCCCTGTGCCAGGGCCAGCTCCATGGCAACCCGCAGACCCAGCAGCGGGTCGACACCGCCCTGCTGGCGGCACAGCGGGGCCAATGGTCGATGTTGTCGCTGCGCCGCGGCAGCCGGACGCAGGCCGTGGCCGTGGTGCCCCTCGGCAGCAACAGCGGCATCGGCGGCGGCGCCACCGCTGCGCTGCTGCTGGGCAGCGACGGCCGCCCGAGCCGGCTGGCCCTGCAGTTCTTCAGCCAGAACAGTGGCCTCACCCCGGCCGAGGCCGCGGTGCTGGATGCCCTCTGCGCCGGCCTGAAGCCCGCGCAGATCGCCCTGGCCGGCGGCGTGGCGGTGTGCACCGTGCGGTCACAGATCAGCGCGGTGCGCGCCAAGACGGGTGCGCGCAGCGTCAGCGATCTGCTGCGCACCGTCGGCGGCCTGCCGCCGATCGCCCGTCACACCACCCAGGCGCTGGCCTGAGTTCCCGAGCTGCCGCTTGGGGGACCGGCCACCGCACCGGTCTGCCTGCCACAGGTCAACCGATCTGCAGGAACTCCACCCAGTTGCCGTCCGGATCGGCCACCATGGCGATGCGCACGCCGGGCCGGATCTCGCGCTCGATCCACACCACGGCCGCGCCGGCCTCGGAGCAGGTCGCCACCATCTCGGTCAGGTTGGTCACGGTGATCGTCCAGTAGCGGTAGCCGGCACCGCCCTGGATGCCACCGGGCGCCGCCGCGGCGGGCGTGCTGGGCACCACCACCAGCTTGATCAGGCTGTCGCCGCTGAGCAGGCGGTGCATGGTGCCGCCGCCGGGCATGGGCATCTGGCCCTGCACCTTCAGGCCGATCACATCACGGTAGAAGGCCAGCATGGCCTCGCCGTTGGTGGTGACGATGCCCAGGTCGATCGACGGCTTGCCGAGTTGGATGCCCATGGTGTGCTTCAGAAGTGCGGAAGCCCCGGACTCTGCAGGCCGGGGCTTCACGGGACAGTCACCCGGGCGACCGGGCAGGCTGCTTACTTCTTGATGGCGGCAGCGGCCTTGTCGTACGCGGCGGCCAGCGCCTTGCCGGCGTCGGAGAAGCCGGTCTTGGTGGCATCCCAGGCCTCGCCGCTGGCCTTGCCCAGCTTGTCGAGTTCAGCCTGGGCGGCCTTCTTCTTCTCCTGCAGTTCCTTCATGTTCGCCTCATGGGCCGCCTTGGTCTCGGCGGTGGCGTTCTTGGTGTCCTTGGCCAGCGCGGCGATCTTCTTGTCGGTCTCGGCAATCAGCTTCTTGCCGGCGGCCACGGCCTTCTCCTTCTCCTTGTGGGAGAAGTCCTTGACGTTGTCCCAGGTGCTTTCAGCCTTGGGCGCGTCGGCCTTCTTGGCCGGCTCGTTGGCGGCGTGGGCCGACAGCGCCATGCCCAGGCAGAGCGACAGTGCCGCCGCGGTCTTCCATCCCGTCATTGCTTTCTCCTTGATCGATCCGCAGGCCCTGGAGCGGCGGGCCGCATGCCGTCGGGCCACCGGCAGGCCGGTGGACTCGGTCACGATTCTGCACCCGCCGGGGGCGGCGGCCTGCCGGCCGGCCGCTCAGAACTTGGTGTAGCCGCCGTCGATGATGAACTGCTCGCCGGTGGTGTAGGCGGCCGCGTTGCTGGCGAGGTAGACGGCGATGCCGCCGAAGTCATCGATCTCGCCCCAGCGGCGGGCCGGAATGCGCGGCATCACCGCGCCGGCGAACTTGTCGTTGCCCACCGACTTCTCGGTCATCTCGGTCACGATCCAGCCCGGCAGGATGCTGTTGACCCGGATCTTGTGGCGCGCCAGTTCCACCGCCAGCGCGCGCACGAAGGCCGTCACCGCGCCCTTGCTGGCGCCATAGTGGCTGTTGCGGGCGGCGCCCTCCACCGCCGCGGTGCTGGCGGTCGCCACCAGCGATCCGCCCTGGCCGTGCGCAGCCATGTGGCGCGCAGCCGCGCGGAAGGTCAGGAACACCCCCTCCACGTTGATGCGCTGCACCCGGCGGAACTCGTCGAGCGTCATGTCCATCACCATGTTGCCCTTGCCGGACACGCCGGCATTGGCGAAGCAGGCATGCACGTTGCCGATCGCCGCCACCGACTGCGCAAACGCGATGTCGACCTGGGCCTCGTCGCCCACGTCGCACACCAGCGCATGCACCCGGCTGGCATCACCACACTCGGCGGCCAGCTGGGCGCGGGCGGCCTCGGTCTTCTCGGCCCGGTTGCCCCAGATCGACACCTTGGCGCCGGAGGCCAGCAGCGCCCGGGCCATGCCCAGGCCGATGCCGCCATTGCCGCCGGTGACGACGACGCCGCGGCCGCTCAGGTCGAAGGGTTGGTACATGGCTGTCTCCTGGTTGTTGTGGTGTCGGTGTCAGACCGCTGTCTGGCCGGGCAGCTGCCGGGTGACCGGGTGCGAGCTGCTGAGCCCGCCGTCCACCGCGATGGCCTGGCCGTTGACATAGCTGCTCTGGTCGCTGGCCAGGAACAGGGCCACGTTGGCCAGTTCCTCGGGCTGGGCGGCGCGGCGCAGCGGGTTCAGGCGGCCCAGCTTGTGGGTCACGCCCTTGTCCTTGGCGTAGTTGAAGGTGGGCGCGGTCATGCCGGTCTCGGTCAGCCCCGGGCAGAGGGCGTTGACGCGCACACCGGTCTCGCACAGCTGCTGGGCCGACACCATCGCCAGGTTGATCACGCCGGCCTTGCTGGCCGAGTACGCCGGCCCGCCGGCGCCGGAGCGGATGCCGGCCACGCTGGCGGTGCAGATGATGGAACCGCCGTGGCCCGCATCGGCCATGGCCTTGCCGGCATGCTTGACCATCAGCCAGGGGCCGATCAGGTTGACGCGCAGCACCTCGGTCCACAGCTCGGGCGTGGCCTCGAAGATGCTGGCCATGCCACCGGCGATGCCGGCGTTGGCGAAGGCCACATCCAGCCGGCCGTAGGCCGCCTGCGCGGCCGCCACCAGGTGGGCCACATCGGCTTCCACGCCAGCGTCCATCTGGAACGCGGTGGCCTGGCCGCCGCTGGCCACGATGGCTTTCGCCACATCGCGCACCGCATCCGTCTTGTCGCCCAGCACCAGCTTCGCGCCTTCGGCCGCGAACAGCAGCGCCGAGGCGCGGCCGATGCCCGAGCCAGCCCCGGTGATGATGGCCACCTTGCCTTGCAGTCTGTCTCCCATGGCGGGCTCCGGTCAGGTCAAGCTGGCGTAGCGTTCCAGATGGTGGTCGGCATCGCCGAAGCGCTGCTGGGCCATGGTCAGGCGGCGGAAGGTGTGCGAGACCTTCAGCTCCTCGGTCATGCCCATGCCGCCGTGCAGCTGCACCGCCTCCTGGCTGACCTGGCGGGCCGCATCGGCCACCTTGACCTTGGCGGCCGACACCACACGGGCGCGCTCGGCCGGGTCGCTGGCATGGTCGACGGTGCTCGCAGCCTTGATGGCCAGCGACCGGGCCTGCTCGGTGCAGATCACCATCTCCACCATGCGGTGCTGCAGCACCTGGAAGCTGCCGATGGCCACGCCGAACTGCTTGCGCTGCTTGATGTAGTCCAGCGTGGCGTCGCAGGCGCTCTTCATCGCACCCACGGCATCGGCGCACAGCAGCGCGGTGGCGAAGTCGTGTGCCTCGTCAATGGCCGCCTGCGCGCCACCGGCGGCGCCGAGCAGCGCATCGGCGCCCACCACCACGCCGGTGAAGGTGATGTCAGCCACCCGCAGACCGTCCACCGTGCGGCTCGGGTTCAGGGCCACGCCGGCAGCCGCCGGGTCGACCAGGAACAGGCTCGCGCCCTGCGGTGCCGCGGCCGACACGATCAGCCTTGTGGCCGTGGGCGCACCGACCACCACGCACTTGGTGCCCGACAGCACCCAGCCAGGGCCCTCGGGCGTGGCGGTGGTGGTGGCGGGCGCCAGGTCGTATCGGCGTCCGGGCTCCAGGCCGGCAAAGGCCAGCTTCACCGCGCCGTCGATCAGCCCCGGCATCCAGGCCGCCCGCTGTGCGGCCGAGCCGCAGCGCGCCAGCAGCCGGCCGGCCAGGCCGACGGTGTCGAGCAGCGGCTCGACCACCAGGGCCTCGCCGCAGGCTTCCATCGCGGCCATCAGGTCGACCGCGCCGCCGCCGAAGCCACCGTCGGCCTCGGGCAAGGCGATCGAGGTCAGGCCCATTTCGGCGAAGGTGGTCCACACCGCGTCGCTGGTGCCGGTGGCCGAGTTCAGGATGGCCTTGCGCTGCTCGAAGCTGTAGTTCTGCGTCAGGTATTTCTGCAGGCTGTCGGCCAGCTGCTGCTGCTCGTCGCTGTAGTCGAAGTTCATGGGGTCGTCCTCACAGGCCCAGGCTCGCCTTGGCGATGATGTTGCGCTGGATCTCGTTGGACCCGGCGTAGATGCTGGCCTTGCGGTAGTTGAAGTAGCGCGGCGCCAGGCGGCTGGTGAAGAAATCAATGGCGCCGTTGTCCACCGCCTTGAAGGGCTGGGCCATGGGGCCGGCGGCCTGCATCATCAGCTCGGTGATCATCTGCTGCACCTCGGTGCCGCGGATCTTCAGCATGCTGACGTCGGCCCCCGGCGGCTGGCCGGTGCGGCGCATCTTGTCGAGGAAACGCATCGAGGTGACTTCGAGCGCGTCCAGCTCGATCTCCACGCGTGAGAGCTTGTCGCGGAAGCGCGGGTCGTCGATCAAGGGCTTGCCGTTCTTCAGCTCGCGCTTGGCCAGCGCCTTCAGCGTGACCAGCTCGCGCTTGCTGCCGCCCACGTTGCCCGAGCCCATGCGCTCATGGCCGAGCAGGTACTTGGCCACCGTCCAGCCCTTGCCTTCCTCATGGACCAGGTTCTCGACCGGCACCTCGACGTTGTCGAAGAACACCTCGTTCACCTCATGCCCGCCGTCCATCAGGATCAGCGGACGCACGGTGATGCCCGGGGTCTTCATGTCGATCAGGATGAAGCTGATGCCTTCCTGGCGCTTGCCGGTGTTGTCGGTGCGCACCAGGCAGAAGATCCAGTCGCCGTAGTGGCCCAGCGTGGTCCAGATCTTCTGGCCGTTGACGATGTACTTGTCGCCCTGCCGTTCACATCTGGTCTTCAGCGATGCCAGGTCGGAGCCCGAGCCCGGCTCGGAGTAGCCCTGGACCCAGAAATCGTCGCCCTCGCGGATGCGCGGCAGGTAGCGCGCCTTCTGCTCGGGCGAGCCGAACTTCAGCAGCACGCTGGCGCACATCGACGGGCCGAAGCTGGGCAGCGCCGGCGCGCCGATCAGGCCGAACTCTTCCTCGTAGATGTAGCGCTGGGTGATGTTCCAGCCGGTGCCACCCCATTCCACCGGCCAGTGCGGCACGCTCCAGCCCTTGGCGGCCAGGATTTTGTGCCAGCGGATGATGTCGTCCTTGCTCAGCCCCTGGTAGCCCACCACCTTCTGGCGGATGTCCTCAGGCAGGTTGGCAGCCAGCCAGCTGCGCACCTCGTTGCGGAAGGCCAGTTCTTCGGCCGAATAGCTCAGGTCCATGGCGGGTCTCCGGCAGGATGGGGATCAGACGCGTTCGATGATGATGGCCGGAGCCATGCCGCCGGCGGCGCACATCGTCACCAGGCCACGCTTGAGGTCACGGCGCTCCAGCTCATCCAGCAGGGTGCCGATCAGGATCGAACCGGTGGCGCCGATCGGATGGCCCAGCGCCATGGCGCCGCCGTTGACGTTGACCTTGTCGCGGTTCAGGCGCAGGTCGCGGATGAACTTCTCGGCCACCACGGCGAAGGCCTCGTTGATCTCCCACAGATCGATGTCGTCGACCGTCAGGCCGGCCTTGGCCAGCACCTTGCGGGCGGCGGGCACCGGCGCGTTCAGCATCAGCGTCGGGCTGTCGCCCACGTTGGCATAGGCGATGACCTTGGCGCGGGCCTTCATGCCGTTCTTCTTGGCATAGGCCGGCGAGGCCAGCAGCAGCGCGCCCGAGCCGTCGACCACGCCCGACGAGTTGCCGGCGTGGTGCACGAAGTTGATGTCCAGATCCGGGTACTTGGCGGTGATCAGCCGGCGGTAGGTGGTGCCCTGGCCGTCCAGGTCCACATCGGCCATGGTGGTGAAGGCGGGCTTCAGGCCGGCCAGGCCTTCGCGGGTGGTCTGCGGGCGGGGAAACTCCTCGCGGTCCAGCGCCAGCGAGCCATCGGCCTTGTAGACCGGCACCACGCTCTTCTTGAAGTGGCCGCCGGCAATCGCCGCGGCCGCGCGCTGCTGGCTGACCAGGGCCAGGTCGTCCAGCGCCTCGCGCGGGATGCCCTCCAGCGTGGCGATGGCATCGGCGCACACGCCCTGGTGGCTTTGCGGGTGCTTGGCGCGCAGGCGGGTGTTGCCGGCGTCCATGAAGCCCGGGCCGTCGCGCATCGTGGCCGTCAGGCTCATCATCTCGCAGCCGCCGGCGATCACCAGGTCTTCCATGCCGGACATGATGGACGCGGTGGCCAGGTTCACCGTGGTGATGCCGCTGCCGCAGAAGCGGTCCAGCGTCATGCCGCTGGCCTTGACGTCGTAGCCGGCATCCAGCGCGGCCATGCGGCCCATGTCGTTGCCCTGGGCACCCTTCTGGGTGCTGGTGCCCCAGATGATGTCGTCGACCTCGGCGGTCTTCAGGTTGTTGCGCTCGGCCAGGGCCTTCAGCACGCTGGCGGCGAGGTGCTGCGGGTGCATGTCGGCCAGGGCGCCCTTGCCCTGCTTGCCGATGCCGCGGGGGGTGCGGCAGGCGTCGATGATGAGGGCTTCGGTCATGGCCAATCTCCGGCGGTGGTGAGGGAAGGCGCCGATTGTGGGCATGCGCCCCAGGCGATCACAGTCCATCTGGTGACAGATGCCGACTGTCGCCCCGCCTACCCTGCCGGCCATCCTCTTCCCACCACCCGAGCCCGCCATGACCACCGACGCCCTGCCCACCTTCGAGACCATCCGCCTGGCGCTGCAGGGCGGCGTGGCCACGCTGACGCTGAACCGGCCGCAGCGGCTCAATGCCGCGCCGCCGCAGATGTTCGACGAGATCCGTGCCGCACTGCAGCAGTTGCCCGGCCTGGGCGCCCGTGCGCTGCTGATCACCGGGGAGGGCCGCGCCTTCTGCAGCGGCGCCGACCTGGCGGGCCGTGGGGATGCACCGGCCACCGGCCGCGGCGCCGGCACCTTCCGCGCGCTCACCCAGCACTACAACCCCACCATGCTGGCGCTGGCCAAGCTGGACATGCCGGTGGTCACCGCGGTCAACGGCGTGGCCGCCGGCATCGGCTGCAGCCTGGCGCTGGCGGCGGATTTCACTGTGGCGGCCAGGTCGGCCTACTTCCTGGAGGCCTTCGTCAACATCGGCCTGGTGCCCGACGGCGGCACCACCTGGATGCTGGCGCGCCAGATCGGCAAGGCCCGCGCCACCGAGATGATGATGCTGGGCGAGCGCATCCCGGCCGAGAAGGCCGAAGCCTGGGGCCTGATCCACGCGGCGGTGGACGATGCCGAACTGATGGCCCGCGCCGGCGCGCTGGCCGAACGGCTGGCCAACGGCCCGACCCGCGCCTACAGCCTGATGCGCCAGGGCCTGATCCGCGCGATGGCGCAGACTTACGAGGAAGGGCTGGCCACCGAGGCCGCCCACCAGGCGCAGTGCGCCGACTCGGCCGACGCGCGCGAAGGCGGCATGGCCTTCCTGGAAAAGCGCAAGGCGCAGTTCAAGGGCGCCTGACATGAGCGCGCCCGCCACCCCCACCGCCGACCCGGTCGGCTACCGGCGCGAGGCCGTCGAAGCCTGGCTGGCCGCCCATGTGCCTGCGCTGCGCCAGCCGCTGCGCTGGACACGCCTGGAAGGTGGCCACAGCAACCTCACCTACCTGCTGGAAGACGCCGACGGCCAGCGCGCGGTGATCCGCCGCCCGCCGATGGGCGACCTGCTGCCCAAGGCCCACGACATGGGCCGTGAGTGGGCGCTGATCAGCGCGCTGGGTCCCACGCCGGTGCCGGTGCCGGCTGCGCTGGGCTTCTGCGACGACCCGGCGGTCACCGGCGCGCACTTCTACGTGATGGGCCACATCGACGGCCATCCGCTCTACAACGCCGACGATGCCCGCCGCTGGGCGCCGCCGCCGCTGCGCATGACGCTGTCGCACAGCTTCATCGACGTGCTGGCCGACCTGCATGCGGTCGATCCCGACGCGGTGGGGCTGAGTGACCTGGGCAAGAAGGACGCGTACATCGAGCGCCAGCTCAAGACCTGGTACCGCAGCTGGAATGCGTCGATCGAAGGCGCCCAGCTCGATGACCCGCGCGCCCATGCGCTGCAGGCCTACTTCCTGGCCCACACGCCCGACCAGGGCCCCGCCCGGGTGGTGCATGGCGACTACGGCCTGCACAACACCCTGGTGGGCGCCGACGGCCGCATTGCCGCGGTGGTCGACTGGGAGATCAGCACCCTGGGCGACCCGCTGGCCGACCTGGCCTATGCGCTGAACCAGTGGGCCCAGCCTGACGATCCGCCGGCGGTGCGCGGCAACCCGCCCACCGCCCAGCCCGGCTTTGCCAGCCGCGCCGAGCTGGCCGACCGCTACGCCGCCCGCACCGGGCGGGATCTGTCCAAGCTGGATTTCTACATCGGCTTCAACCGCTGGAAATCGGCCTGCATCGTGCACGGCGTCTATGCCCGCTACATGGAAGGCAAGAAGAGCACCGACGGCGTGGACATGGCCGGGCTGAAGCGCGGCATCCTGCAGTCGCTGGCGCAGGCCGAGGCGGCGGTGGAGCGGCTGGA
The DNA here is from genome assembly GCF_005403045.1 of Pseudaquabacterium pictum. Taxonomy (GTDB): domain Bacteria; phylum Pseudomonadota; class Gammaproteobacteria; order Burkholderiales; family Burkholderiaceae_C; genus Pseudaquabacterium; species Pseudaquabacterium pictum. Next base: position 63,290 of record NZ_BJCL01000001.1, on the reverse strand, counting down.
GCGGCGCTGAGCCGCCTGCCAGGGTCTCAGCGGCCCTGGTTCATCGCCCGCATGCGGGTCATCACCGGCCCGTCGGCCTTGTACGACCAGCAGGTGTCGACCAGTTCATCGACACGCCAGACCCGCACCGGTTCGGCCTCGCCAGGGTCCCGCGGGCGGTAGTTGTCGCTGGCAAAGGCCTGCACCGCGGCGGCGGCCATCATGTCGAGCAGCATCACGATGTGGGTGCAGCCTTCGGTGCCGCCCAGGCGCTCGCGCAGCGCCTTGCGGAAGCCGCGGCCCATGTTCAGCCCCACCACCTGCTGGAAGTTGGGCTGCACGCTGGTGCAGGTGGTGTACGGCGTGCTGGGCATGGCGGAAACCAGCGCCACGATGGTGCGCTTGCGGTCCAGCGTCACCCGCAGCTGCATGTGGTGCAGGGCCGACCCGGCCTCGCACGCACCGCGGAAGGCGTTGTCGTAGGCGAACGGCCGGGTGTCGGCGAAGCGGGCGTCGATGTCGATCAGGCCATCGTCGCGCCGGAAACTACGGAACACCATGCTGCGCGTCTGCACAGCCTGGCGTGCCGCCGGTTCCGGCAGCACCCAGCCGTCGTCCAGACCGGCGTGCAGCGCTTCGCCGGACGCCAGGCCGCCGCCGGGCGAGGCTGCGGTCGGCTGCGCCATCAGTTCCGGAAGACCTGCAACATGCTGGCGTCGTCCATGTTGCCTTCCATGCGCTGGATCTCGCTGCGGCCCACCACCAGGTGGTGCACCTCATCCGGGCCGTCGGCCAGGCGCAGCGTGCGCTGCTGGGCGTACATGTGGGCCAGCGGGGTGTGCTGGCTCACGCCCAGGGCGCCGTGCATCTGGATGGCCTGGTCGATGATCTTGCACACCTGCTCGGGAATCATGGCCTTGACCATGTGCACCCAGATGCGGGCCTCGCGGTTGCCCAGCACGTCCATCGCCTTGGCGGCCTTCAGCACCATCAGGCGCATGGCCTCGATCTCGATGCGGGCGCGGGAGATGATCTCCACGTTGCCGCCCAGCCAGGCGAGCTTCTTGCCGAAGGCCTCGCGGCTGACGCCACGCTTGACCATCAGGTCCAGCGCCTTCTCTGCCGCGCCGATGGAGCGCATGCAGTGGTGGATGCGGCCGGGGCCCAGGCGCACCTGGCTGATCTCGAAGCCGCGGCCTTCGCCCAGCAACATGTTGTCCTTGGGCACCCGCACGTTGTTGAAGCGGATGTGCATGTGGCCGTGCGGCGCATGGTCTTCGGCGAACACATGCTGGGCGCCGACGATCTCGACCCCCGGGGTGTCCTTGGGCACCAGGATCATGCTCTGCTGCTTGTGCGGCGGGGCGTCGGGGCTGGTGCGCACCATGGTGATCAGGATCTTGCAGCGCGGCGAGCCGGCGCCCGAGATGTAGTGCTTCTCGCCGTTGATCACCCACTCGTCGCCGATCAGCTCGGCCTTGGTGGCCACGTTCTTGGCGTCCGACGAGGCATGGTGCAGTTCGGTCATCGCATAGGCCGAGCGGATCTCGCCGTTCAGCAGCGGCTTGAGCCAGCGCTCCTTCTGCGCCGGCGTGCCCACGCGCTCCAGCACTTCCATGTTGCCGGTGTCGGGGGCCGAGCAGTTCATGCACTCGCTGGCCATCGGGTTCTTGCCCAGCTCGCTGGCGATGTAGGCGTAATCCAGGTTCGACAGGCCCTCGCCGGTCTCGGCGTCGGGCAGGAAGAAGTTCCACAGGCCCTGCTTCTTGGCTTCGGCCTTGGCGCCTTCCAGCAGGTCCAGCTGGCCGGGGGCGTACTGCCAGCGGTCGGCGCCATGGCGGTTCTTGCCCAGTTCCTCGTACTTGGCGCTCATCGGGTTCACCACCTCGACGATGAAGCGCTTCACATGCTCGTACAGCGGCATGGCCTTGGCCGACATCCGCAGGTCGTTCAGCGGATCGTCGGGGCTGAGCAGGAAGGGCGAGGCGGTCTTGACGGCTTGGTCCATGGGGGTCTCCGGTGTGCGGTGCAGGGTGCAATGCCGACTGTGCGGGCGATGCCGAACAGCCGCAGTCGTTCGGGTGACACCGTGCCGGCCGGCGCCGGGTGTCCGGCGGGTGACGCCCGCTGCCGCTCCCGATTGACACCATGCCGGTGCGGCCCTAGCTTGGGCGCACCGCGCAGGAGCCGATGTGACCGCAGCCGCCAGCACCGACGAGCCCCTTCCCTTCCAGGGGTTGAAGGTGATCGACTGCGCCAGTTTCATCGCCGCGCCGGTAGCCGCCACCCTGCTGGCCGACCTGGGTGCCGACGTGGTCAAGGTCGAGCCGCCCGGCGGCGACCCGCACCGCACCCTGTCCCAGCGGGTGGGCTGCCTGGCGGATTCGGTGGCGGCCGACAACAACTTCGTCTGGGACCTGAACAGCCGCCACAAGCGCAGCATCGTCCTCGATTTGAAGCAGCCTGCCGGCCAGGCGGTGCTGCACCGGATGGCGCAACAGGCCGACGTGTTCATCACCAACCTGCCGCTGCCGGTGCGCGCACGGCTGGCCATCGATGCCGACACCCTGCTGGCGCTGAACCCGCGGCTGGTCGTGGCATCGATGACGGCCTACGGCGAGACCGGGCCCGAAGCCCCCAAGAGCGGCTTCGACGTCACCGCCTACTGGGCCCGCGCCGGCCTGATGGACCTGGTGCGCGCCGACCACACCGCACCGCCCACACGGCCCGTGCCCGGCATGGGCGACCACCCCAGCGCGGTGACGCTGTTCGCCGCCATCACCACCGCGCTGTACCGGCGCGAGCGCACCGGCCGCGGCGGCCTGGTCAGCACCTCGCTGATGGCCAACGGCCTGTGGTCCAACGCCATCCAGGTGCAGGCGCAGCTGGCCGGGGCCCGCTATCCGCAGCGGCTGCCGCGCAGCCATGCCACCAACCCCTTGTCCAACATCTACCAGGCCGGCTGCGGCCGCTGGCTGAGCATGGTGATCCTGAACGAGCCGCGCCAGCTGGGGCCGCTGCTGCACACCTTGGATCTGGACCACCTGCAGGACGACCCGCGCCTGGCCACGGCCGCCAGCCGCGAGGCGCACGGGCCGGACATCGTCGCGCAGTTCGACGCCGCCTTCGCCCGCCACGACCTGGCAACCTGGCGGCGCAAGCTGGATGCAGCCGGCATCACCTTCGGCGTGGTCGGCACGCTGGCCGACATGGACGACGACGAACAGATGCGCGCCGCCGGCGCCCTGGTGCCCTACGGCCACCGTGCGGGCACCACGGTGGCCGCGCCGATCCTGCTGCACGGCAGCACCCCACGCCCGCCCGGCCCGGCGCCGGGCCTGGGCGAACACAGCCGCACGCTGCTGGCCGAGGCCGGCTACGACGATGCACAGATCGCCCACCTGCTGCACAGCGGCGTGGTGCAGTGACCGGAGACACACGATGACCTATGCCAACGGCCGCCTGATCCACGATGCCGACAGCCACCTGATGGAGCTGGACGACTGCCTGGATGCCTATTTCGACACCGCCCTGCTGGCCCGCTACCACGCCAGCGCCGGCTACCAGGCCCAGCTGGCGCGCGGCCTGCGCCCCGGCCGCTCGCCCCAGGCGCATGCCGACCCGGCCTTCCGCGCCGCGGTGGCGCCGAACATCATGCTGCGCAAGAACCACGAGGCGCACGGCGCCTTCCTGCGGGCTGATCGGCCCGAGGCGCTGGACCTGCTGGGCTTCGCCAGCCAGCTGGTGTTCACCACCTTCTGCCTCAGCAACTTCGGGCTGGACCAGGGCGACGACATGGCGCTGTGCTACGCCGCCGCCGATGCCCACAACCGCATGCTCACCGACTTCTGCAGCGTCGACGAGCGCCTGTTGGCCACCGCTTACGTGCCGCTGGAAGACTTCGACCGCGCCGCCGCCACCGCAGCCCTGGCCATCCGCCTGGGCGCCAAGGCGCTGATGGTGCCCAGCGCCTGCCCGCAGCGGCACAGCCCCAGCCACGTTGGCCTGCACCCGGTGTGGGCCCAGGCGCAGGAGGCCGGCATCCCGGTGCTGTTCCATGTGGGCGGCGAGGAGAAGATGAACCCGGTCTACAAGCGCAACGGCGGCCCGCCGGTGCCCGATTTCCACGGTGGCGACGACAACTTCACCTCGGTCAGCTACATGCCCATCCCAAGCGCGGTGATGCAGACCCTGGCCACGCTGATCTTCGACGGCGTGTTCGACCGCTTCCCCCGGCAGAAGTGGGGCGCCATCGAGCTGGGCGCGGCCTGGGTGCCGGGCTGGATGCGGGCCATGGACAGCGCCGCCCATGCCTTCCGCCGCAACGAGACGCGGCTGCAGCAACTCAGCGCCCTGCCCAGCGAGATCGTGCGCCGGCAATTGCGGGTCACGCCCTATCCGCACGAGGACGCCGGCTGGATCATCGCCAACAGCGGCCCCGAGGTGGCGCTGTTCTCGTCGGACTACCCGCATGTGGAAGGCGGCCGCGCGCCGCTCAAGCGCTTCGACGAATCGCTGGCCCGCACGCCCGAGGCCGACCGCCGGCGCTTCTATGCCGACAACTTCATCGACCTGATGGGCGCCGGGCTGGCGCCGCATCTGCGCCGGCCGAAGCACCTGCAGGCCGCCTGACTTCCCTTCCCACGCACACTGGAGAAACCACCCCATGGCCCTGCCCACCTACGAGACCCTGCTGTACGACGTGCAAGACGGCATCGCCACCGTCACCCTGCACCGGCCCGAGAAGATGAACGCCTTCACCACCCAGATGCGCGACGACCTGGTGGCGGTGTTCGACGAGACCGACCGCAACGACGATGTGCGCGTGGTCATCATCACCGGCGCCGGCCGGGCCTTCTGCGCCGGGGCCGACCTGTCGGCTGGCGGCAAGACCTTCGACTACGACTCGCGCGGTGAATCGGCGCGCGACAAGTACAAGGTCAACGGCATCTACCGCGACGGCGGCGGCATCGCCACGCTGCGCATCTTCAAGAGCCTCAAGCCGGTGATCGGCGCGATCAACGGCGCGGCCGTGGGCATCGGCATGACGATGCAGCTGCCGATGGACATCCGCATGGCCAGCACCACCGCGCGCTTCGGCTTCGTGTTCGCCCGGCGCGGCATCACGCCCGAGGCAGCGTCCACCTGGTTCCTGGGCCGGCTGGTGGGCATGCAGACGGCGCTGGAGTGGTGCTTCACCGGCCGCGTCTTCGATGCCCAGGAAGCCAAGGACCGCGGCCTGGTGCGCAGCCTGCACGCGCCCGATGAACTGCTGCCGGCCGCCCGCGCGCTGGCCCGCGAGATCGCCGACAACACGGCGCCGGTGTCGGTGGCGCTGACCCGCCAGATGCTGTGGCACATGGCCGGGCAGGACCACCCGATGAAGGCCCACCAGGTCGACAGCCGCGCCATCCAGGCGCGGGGCCAGTCGGCCGATGCGCGCGAGGGCGTCAGCAGCTTCCTGGAGAAGCGCACGCCGGTCTATCCCAACAAGGTCAGCACCGACATGCCCGACTTCTTCCCCTGGTGGGACGAACCCGAGTTCAAGTGATGGCGATGGCGTCGCCCGTGCAAGACCTCGATGTGCTGATCGTCGGTGCCGGCATCTCCGGCATCGGCGCCGCGGTGCACCTGCAGCAGCAGTGCCCCGGCAAGACCTGGGCCATCCTGGAGAGCCAGGACGGCTTCGGCGGCACCTGGCGCACCCACCGCTACCCCGGCATCCGCAGCGACAGCGACCTGTTCACCTTCGGCTACCGCTTCAAGCCGTGGATGGGCAAGCCGATCGCCACCGCGGCCGAGATCCTGGCCTACCTGGGCGAGGTGATCGACGAACACGGCCTGGCGCCCCACATCCAATACCGCCACGGCATCCAGTCGGCGGCCTGGGACAGCACGGCCAAGCGCTGGACGGTGACGGCCACCCGGCCCGCAGCCGATGGCGCCGGCAGCGAGACGGTGCAGGTCCGCGCCCGCTTCCTGTGGATGTGCCAGGGCTACTACCGCCACGGCGAGGGCTACACGCCGTCCTGGCCGGGCATGGACCGCTACCAGGGCCGGGTGGTGCACCCGCAGACCTGGCCCGACGACCTGGACCTGACGGGGAAACGCGTGGTGGTGATCGGCTCCGGTGCCACCGCGGCCACGCTGATCCCGGCGATCGCCGACCGGTGCGCCCATGTCACCATGCTGCAGCGCAGCCCGACCTTCTTCATCACCGGCCGCAATGCCAACGAGCTGGCCGACACGCTGCGCCAGCTGGAGATCCCCGACGCCTGGACCCACGAGATCGTGCGCCGCAAGGTGCTGTTCGACCAGGCCAACTTCATCCGCCGCTGCCAGGCCGAGCCCGAGGTGGTGCGGCAGGAACTGCTGGCCGGCGTGCGCGCCGCGTTGGGCCCGGCGCACGCGCACCTGGTGGACCAGCACTTCAACCCCCGCTACCGGCCCTGGCAGCAGCGCATCGCCTTCGTGCCCGATGCCGACCTGTTCAAGGCGGTGCGCAGCGGCCAGGCGGCGGTGGTCACCGACCAGATCGAGACCTTCACGTCCGACGGCCTCCAGCTGCAGTCGGGCGCGCTGCTGCAGGCCGACGTGGTGGTCACCGCCACCGGCTTCCACCTCAACGTGCTGGGCGACATCCAGTTCAGCATCGATGGCCGGCCGCTGGACTTTGCGCAGACCGTGGCCTGGAACGGTGCGCTGTTCACCGGCGTGCCCAATCTGGCCTGGGTGTTCGGCTACCTGCGCGCCAGCTGGACGCTGCGCGCCGACCTGATGGGCGACCTGGTGTGCCGCCTGCTGCAGCAGATGGACGCCCGCGGCGCCAGCGTGGTGCAGCCGGTGCTGCGCCCGCAGGATGCCGACATGGCCCGCCTGCCCTGGATCACCGCCGACAACTTCAGCGCCGGCTACATGCAGCGCGGTGTGGCCCTGCTGCCGCAGCAGGGCGACCGCGCGCCCTGGCTGCACACCCAGGACTACGCCAGCGAACGCCACACCCTGCCGCAGGCCGATCTGGACGACGGCAGCCTGCAGTTCCTCTGATCCACTGACCCACCGTTCCACCACCCCCCGCGTCTGCCATGCCCCACACCCTGCCCGTCCCCTCCCGCCGCCAGCTGCTGCTGGGCGCCTCCGCCCTGCTGCTGCCCGGCCTGTCGGCCGCACAGCCGGCCTGGCCGACCAAGCCGGTGCGCATCCTCACGCCGTTCACCGCCGGCGGCGCCACCGATGTGATCGCCCGCAACCTGGCGGCCATACTGCAGGCCACCCACAAGCAGCCGTTCAATGTGGAGCCCAAGCCCGGTGCCGATGGCGCCCTGGCGGCGCAGGAGCTGCTGCGCAGCGCGCCCGACGGCCACACGCTGTACCTGGCCACGGCCTCGGCGCTGAGCTACGTGCCGAATGTGCGGCGCAACCCCGGCTACGACGCGCTGAAGGACTTCACCCCGCTGACGCAGTTCATGACCTTCAGCTTCTACCTGATGGTGCACGAGAGCCTGCCCGGCAAGACGCTGGCCGAGGTGCTGGCCCATGTGAAATCACGCCCGGCCACCTACAGCTACGGCTCGGGCAATTCCACCGCGCTGCTGGCGGCAGCGCAGCTGGCCACCTCGGCCGGGGTGGACCTGGTGCATGCGCCCTACAAGGGCGAGTCGCAGGCGGTGGTCGACATGGTGGGCGGCCGAGTGCACATGATGTGGGCCTCACCCGCGGTGATGCCGGCGCTGCTGAAGGATGGCAAGTTCCGCCCGCTGGCGGTGCTGCTGTCCGAACGCAGCGCGGCCTACCCCGATGTGCCCACCATCGCCGAGGCCGGCATGCCGCTGGTCAACGTGGTGCCCTGGGGTGGCTTCGTGGTGCCGTCGAGCACGCCGCCCGAGCTGTCGGCCGCGGTGGCCCGCGCGCTGCGCGAGGGTATCGGCCATCCTGACCTGCGCGGCCCGGCCGACAAGGCCGGCCTGGCCCTGCGGCCCGGCCCGGCCGAGGACTTCAGCCGCTTGATCCAGCAGCAGCTGGGCGCCTTCGGTCAGGCCATCAAGCAGGCCAAGGTGCCGCTGGAAGGCTGACCGGCAGGTACCATTCGGCCGCAGGAGGGATTCCATGTCGCAGAAGATGCCTCTGGCCAGCCCGCCGCGCCATGGCGCCGGGCCACGTCGATCCCCGGAGCGGCCGCCCGCGGCAGCGCTGCCGGCACCCGGCTTGCCGCCCGGCCTGCGGGCGGGCCTGGAGGCCCTGTCGGGCCTGTCCCTTCAGGCGGTGCGGGTGCACCGTGATTCGAAGCAGCCCGCTGCGCTGGCGGCACAGGCCTTCGCCCAGGGCCCGGAGATCCACCTGGCCCCGGGCCAGGCGCAGCAGCTGCCGCATGAGGCCTGGCATGTGGTGCAGCAGGCCCAGGGCCGGGTAACGGCCCCGGCATCGGGGCCGCAGCGCGACGCCAGCCTCGAGGCCGAGGCCGACCTGATGGGCGCCCTGGCCAGCAGTGGCCCGCTGGCACCGGCCCGCGGCATGCGCCAGCCGAGCTGGCCGCAGCCCCCGGGAGTGGAGGCGCCCATCCAACTGCGGGATCTGCGGCTGGGCAAGCAGAGGATCGGCAACCTGCCGGCAGCCAAGCGGAACAAGGAGTTCACGGAAGCCCTGGCACCCTACATCCAGGTCCATGGCGCGAAGCGGGTGGAGGCCCTGGCCAGCCAGCTGTTCTCCGCCAGCGGCGAGGACTTCGCGGACCTGACGCAGTTCCTGATCGAGCTGGCCTACGACCTGGAGACCAAGTCGACATCCGACCAGCCACTGACGCTGCAGGAACACTTCATGACCGAGTACGGCTGGAAGCGCGCCGCCAACGCACCGCGCCCCAAGCTGCCGGACAAGCAGCAGCTCAAGCTGTACCGCACCATGTCGGTGGCCGACTGGAAGAAGCTGGACCAGGGCGATCACAGCGTGCTGGTGGGTGGCCACATCGGCGACTTCAAGCAAGCGCTGAAGTACTTCCTGGGCAAGAGCGCCGACGCCAAGGTGATGGTGGAGTTCCAGCTCCAACCCGGCGCCGAGCTGCGCCTGTTCGGGCCTCGCCTGGCGCTGCCGGCCACCGACGAGCGCACGCCCAAACTGAAGACCATGGCCAAGGCCATGGGCAATGCCGATTTCCCGCTGTGCAACACCGCCGAAGGCACCTCGCCCAGTGCCATCGGCATCAAGTCGGAGTCCGAGGGCGAGGCCGGCTTCAGCATCGGCATCGGCGGCGGCGACACGGCCACCAAGTTCATGGCGCTGGTTGAACAGGCCGTGCTGCGCAGCGTCGGCACCGAGGTCAGCCGTCTGCCTGACAAGGGCAACCCGGTCGAGGCCGAGGCCCAGCTGCTGCTGGGCGTGAACAACTGCCTGATCAATGCGGTGGCCATGGCGGCACTCGGCCGCACGGCCACGCTGGAGGAACTGATTGCCATCCGCGGCGCGCTGAACAACTACGGCGAGATGCTGCTGGCCAGCCCGCTGGTGATCGACGCCATCCGCGACGCACTGCAGATCGACAACGCGATCACCGTCATGTACGAGGGCCTGACACCGCCGGAGGACTTCGACGGCACCGGCGCCCCGCTCATGGTCTACCACGTCGGCGGCAACCACTTCACGCACACGGCGCCCGATTGAGCGCCGGCGCGGGCGCTCAGTTCACGCTGCGCGCCTTGCCTTCCCAGTACGGCGCCCGCAGCAGGCGCTTGAGCAGCTTGCCGCTGGGGTTGCGCGGCAGCGCCTCGACGAAGTCGATGCTCTTGGGGCACTTGTAGTGCGCCAGCCGTTCGCGCATCCAGTCGATGATGGCGCGCTCGGTGGCCGGGCCGGTCTGCTCGCCAGGCCGCAGGATCACGCAGGCCTTGACGCTCTCGCCCCACTTGTCGTCGGGCACGCCGATCACTGCGCCGTCGGCCACCGACGGGTGCTTCATCAGCACGTTCTCGATCTCGGCCGGGTAGATGTTCTCGCCGCCCGAGATGATCATGTCCTTGATGCGGTCGTTGATGTAGACATAGCCATCGACCATGTAGCCACCGTCGCCCGAGCGGAACCAGCCGCCGTTGGCATTGCGCCCCTCCGGGAAGGCGGCCGCCGTGGCCTCGGGGTTGCGCCAGTAGCCCAGCATGTTGCCGGGGGACTCGATCAGCACCTCGCCGGTCTGGCCCTCCGGCAGGTCGGCCAGGGTCACCGGGTCGACGATGCGCACCCGCGCACCGGGCACCGGTTTGCCGGCGGAACGCAGCAGCTTGGCCTTCGGGCCCTCGGGCGCATGGTCTTCAGGCAGCAGGAAGGTGGCCGAGCCGGCGATCTCGGTCAGGCCGTAGACCTGCATGAAGCTGCACTGGAAGGTGGCCATGGCCTCGGTCAGCACCCGGTCGCTGATCGGCGAGCCGCCGTAGGAGATCAGCTGCAGCGTGCGGTAGTCGCCCTGCTTCACCTTGGGTGACTGCAGCATGAACAGGATCATCGCCGGCACCAGGAAGCTGTGGGTGATGCCGTGGCGGCCGATGGCGTCGATGAAGCCGGCGGGGTCGAAATCGGGGTAGCTGCTGCCGGTGGCGCCGGCATACAGCGGGAACAGCCCCATGTTGGCGCCGGCGATGTGGAAGGTGGGCAGCGCATTGCCCACCACCGCATCGGCCGTCACATCCCACACCAGGGTGCCGAGCTGGCAGTTGAAGATCAGCCCGGCATGCGACAGCACCACGCCCTTGGGCAGGCCGGTGGTGCCGCTGGAATACAGCTGCAGCATCGGGTCGTCGGGCTTGGCGTCGACCGCCTGGAACTGGTCGGACGCGCCGGCGTACCAGTCGTGGAAGCCGGGGTGGCCATCGTGGGCACCGTCGGTCACCAGCACCTGCTGCAGCGTCGGCATGGCGGCGCGGTCGACCAGCGGCAGGAAGGCCTTGTCAGCCAGCATCAGCTTGGCCATGCCGTGGTCGACGATGTACTGCACCTCGCCCGGCGCCAGGCGCCAGTTCACCGGCATGCACACCGCGCCCAGCTTGGCGGCAGCCAGGGTCAGCAGCGTGGATTCGATGTGGAACTTGGTCAGCACCGCCACCCGGTCGCCGGCCGCCACGCCCGCAACAGCCAGCGCGTTGGCGATGCGGTTGGTGCTGCGGTCGACGTCGGAGAAGGTCCAGCGCTGGTCGCCGCAGCGGTAGGCCAGGCCGTCGGGTTGGGCCCGCGCCTGCTGCTGCACGATGGTGTTGAAGGTGGTGCCCGGCATGCATCGTCTCCTGTTGGCGCCATGGTGGTGGCGGCGCCCCGGCCCGTCTTGCGTCAAGTGGGCGGCGGCTCCGCTGGGGTCAGCCCCAGTTCGCGCAGCAGCTCGTCGCTGTGCTGGCCCAGGTTCGGCGCATCGCCCGGCGTGGGCAGCTGGCTGGTACCGAAGCGCACCGGCTGGCGCACGCCCAGGTAGCCGCCCTCGGTGGGATGCTGGCGCGGCTGGAACAGGCCCACCGCCTGCAGGTGCGGGTCGGCCGGCAGGTCGCCCACCGTCTGCACCGCCATCGCCGGCACCTCGATGCGCTTGAACAGCGCCAGCCAGTCGGCGGTGGTGCGGCTGGGCAGGATGGCCGCCATCTCGCGGTACATCTCGGCCATGTTGGTGCGGCGCAGGTCCTTGTCGGCCAGCGTGGGGCGCTGGAACACATCGGGGCGGTTCACCGCGTCGAAAAAGCGCTGCCAGCGGGCATCGACATACGGCGCCACCGAGATCCAGCCATCGGACGTGGCCATCGGCTGGCGGTCGGGGTCGAGCTGGCGGGCGTAACCCCAGCCGCCGGTGGGCGGCAGCATGGCCTGGTTGCACAGGTGCTCCAGGCTGTTGAAGCTGGCCAGCGCCTCGAACATCGGCACCTCGACGAACTGGCCCGCCCCTGTGCGCTGGCGGTGCAGCAGCGCGGCCAGCACCGCGTAGGTGGCATGCAGGCCCGACACCTTGTCGGCGAACAGCATCGGCAGGTAGCGCGGCGCCGGGTTGCCGTCCACCCGCGGCAGCAGCGAGGCGGCGCCGGTGCTGGCCTGGATCACGTCGTCGTAGGCCTGCAGGCCGGCATACGGCCCGTCCAGCCCGAAGCCGGTGCAGTGCACATAGACGATGTCGGGCCGCAGCGCGCGCACCGCGTCGTAGCCCAGGCCCAGCCGGTCCACCGCCTCGGGGCGGATGTTGTGCAGCAGCACGTCGGCGGTGGCGATCAGCGCCTGCAGCGCGCTGCGGCCGGCGTCGGTCTTCATGTCCCACACCACCGAGCGCTTGCCGCGGTTCAGCCGCAGGAACACCGGGCCCATGCCCGGCGTGTGCGCCGGCGTGCCGATCAGCCGCACCATGTCGCCCTCGGGCGGCTCGATCTTGACCACGTCGGCACCCAGGTCGGCCAGGGTCTGGGTGCAGTAGGGGCCGAAGACGACGGTGCTGAGGTCGACCACCCGCAGGCCGGCCATCGGCGCCTGGGTGGCGGGGCCAGGCGTGGGGTCAGTCGCCATGCTGCAACCGGACGTGCACGCCGGCCAGGTGGAAGCTGCTGTCCTGCACCCACAGGCCGCGGTCGACGGCGCGGGCCAGCGCGGACGGCACATCGGCCACCGCCAGCACCACCGCGCCCAGCGCATCGGCGGGGCCGGGCTCGGCGTGGATCTGCGTGCCGTCCGCCTGCAGCGGCTGGCCGTCGTCCGGCAGACCCAGGATCCGCGCCCAGTGCGCCTGCAGCGCCGCCGGTTCGGGGCTTTCGAGCACGATGCCCAGCAGCCGGCGGGTCACATCGGTGCGCTGGCCGGCCTGCCAGTGCGGGCCGGCCGGCCACCAGGTGCCGGTCTGGCGGTCGTCGCCGCCCGGGCTGTGGCCCAGCTCGATGAAGGCAGCGCGGCAATCCCGCGGGTGCAGCTGCACGCTGAGGTAATGGCCCGGCCGGTCGATCTCGTGCGCGGTGCGCACGCCCAGCGCCGCGGCGCGGGCCTGGCCTGCTTTCGGGTCGTCGCACTGGAAGATCGCCATGTAGCCGCCATGCCCGCGCGTGCGGTGGATGAAGCGGCCAGCCGCGGTGTCGGCCTGTACCGGCGCCACCACTTCCAGAAAATCGGTGCCCACCGGCAGCAGCGCGTTCTCCAGGCCGTAGGCGATCAGGCCGGGGTCGCGGTGGCAGACCTGCAGGCCCAGGATCGCCTGCAGATCGTCGAGCACCGGCTCCAGCCGGGGGGCGGCCAGGCAGACCTGGCGCAGACGCAACGGTATGGCCATGGCTGTCCTCAGGGGATGTTGGCGGCCTGGGCCACGAACATGCGGTTCCAGGTCGGGCTGATCGTCACCTCGTTCAGGCACACATGGGCCGGCATGCGGGCCAGGAACAGCATCAGCTCGCCGCAGTCCTCGGACTGCACCATCTTCGCCTTGTCCTCGGCGCTGACCGGGATCGGCCGCTTGTCCAGGATGGGCGTGGCCACCTCGCCCGGGCACACCGCGGTGGCGCGGATGCCGTGGATGCACTCTTCCATGTTCAGGCTCTCGGTCATCGCGTTGACGCCGAACTTGGCCGCGCTGTAGGCCGGCCCGGTCATGGTGCCGACAAAGCGCCCGGCCCAGCTGGACACATTGACGATCAGCCCGTCCTTCTGCGCCCGCATCATCGGCAGCACCGCGTGGCAGCAGTAGAAGGTGCCATCCAGGTCGATGCGCACGACCTGGTCCCAGCCGGCGGTGGACAGGTGCTTCCAGTTGCGCTCGCGCACATTCAGGCCGGCGCTGTTGACCAGCACGTCGATGCGGCCCTCCTGCGCGGCGATGCCGGCGGCCACCGCCTGCACGGCAGCCACATCGGCCACGTCCAGCGGCGCCACGCGGGCGCTGGCGCCATTGCCCGACTCGCGGCCGATGGCCGCCACCTGGTCGGCCACCGCCTGCAGTTCGGCGGCGCGGCGGCCAGACAACACCAGCCGCATGCCGGCGCGTGCATAGGCCAGCGCCGTGCCGGCGCCGATGCCGCTGCCGGCGCCGGTGATCCAGGCCACCTTGTTCGTGAGGTCTCGCATGCGTGTCTCCTTGGGGTTGTTGCGGCGCGCGCTGCCGGCCGCCGGGGGCGCTGGCATGATGCAAGCCAGCCTGATCCGGGCCTGTCATCGCGGAGACTGCTGGCATGAACACGCTGGACGAAATGCTGACCCGCCGCCTGCTCACCCGGCAGCAGCATGCCGACATCGCCGACTGGGTGCGTCGTGCACGCACACCCGAGGCCATCCTGGCGATGCCCGAGCCGCTGTGGCGCACGTTGTCATTGGCCAGCGTGCTGATGAACGTCGACGCCGACCTGACCCAGCCACCGGCGCTGGACGCCGGCCCATGACGCCAGTCCACCTGGTGCGTGCGCTGGTCCTGGCGCTGCTGGCAGGCACGGCCGCGGCGCAGCCCAACCCCGCCGGCATCGACTGGCAGGTCCTGCCCGGCCTGCAGATCGCCCGCACCGAAGCCACCGTGGGCCAGCTGACCCGCTTTGCCCAGGCCACCGGTTTCACCAGCGCGGCCGAGCGTGCCGGCGGCGGTCAGGTTTACGAGGCCGGCTGGGTGCAGAAGCCCGGCTGGACCTGGCGCCGGCCGTTCGGCGGCCCGCGCGATGCCGCGGCCGACGAACCCGCGGTGCACCTGACCTTCGACGAAGCCCAGGCCTTCTGCCGCTGGGCCGGCGGACGGCTGCCGACCGACGCGGAGTGGCAACGCGCCGCCTACACCGAGCAGCGCGCAGCGCCGCCGCCACCGTTCACCACTGGCACCACTTACCCCTATCCCACCGGCACCAGCCCGGCCGGCGCGCAGTGCCTGGCCGATTGCGGCCCGGCCGCGCAGGCACGCGCCATCGCCCATGGCGCGGCGCTGTCACGCGGCCACGGCCATGTGCGGGCGGGCAGCACGCCGGCCGGCGTCAACGGCCTGCACGACATGGGCGCCAATGCCTGGGAATGGGTGGACGAGCCGCCCGGCGCGCCCGGCCAGAGCGCTGGCAGCGCCGAGCGCCGCACCCGCGGCGGCAGCTGGTGGTACGGCGCAGCCCAGATGCGCGCCGACCACCTGCAATCGAAGCCGGCCGACACCACGGTGGTGTACATCGGCTTCCGCTGCGTGCGCTGACCGGCCGCGCTTCCGCTCAGGGCAGCATGATGGTGATCGACCGGTGCGCGCCGCTCTGGTGGATGTAGCCCCAGCCGTTGATCACCCGGTCCCAGACCGTCAGCTCGAAGGTGTGGGCACAGCGCTTGCTGGTCGGGTCGCCCGGCACGAACGAGGCCCAGCCGGCGGCCGGCACCATCGCCACCGACAGCCCGCCCCACAGCTTGCTGGGCGACACATGGTTGGCATAGCTGTCCTGCGCCACCAGCTTGCTCTGGTTGTCGCCCCACTTGGCCACCAGGCTCCAGCTCAGCAGGTGCTGCTGCAGATCGAACGCAGTGATCTCGAAGCGGAAGCTGTCGGGCCCGCTGGTGACGATGCCGCAGTTGCCCACCGGCGTGCCGGCCTGGCTGATGGTGTGGATGGTGGCGGTGGGCACGGCGTTGTCGATGCGCAGCACCACGCTGCTGGTGAGCCCCGTCGTGGCGATGGGCAAAGACAGCGCATTGAACAGCCGGAACTCGATGGTGTGGTTGCCGTCGGGCAGATCCCCGGTGTCGCGCACCAGGCCCAGCCAGGCGTTGTACCAAAGCTCGCCGGCTGCCCGCACCGGGTAGAAGCCGCCGGCGTTCGGTGTGATCGGCACGTAGTCGAAGCGGTTCAGCGCCGCCGACCAGCGGTAGTCACCCCAGGGCGCGTGGGTTTCCACGCCGTCGATCAGCACCTTGTACAGCGTGGCGCCCAGCGCGCGGGCGCGCTGGTGGTTGAACATCAGCGGCAGTGCGCCACCGAACGGCGCATGCCGCACCTGGAAGAAGTAGCCGGGGTCGCCGGTGGTGTCGGCATAGCCGCCGACGATGCGGTCCACCGGCACATGGCCCACGCCCAGCAGCAGCGGGCCGGTGCCGGTCAGCAGGCCGGCGGCCAGCTCGGTGCTGCTGAGCACCGTGTCGCTGCAGATCAGCAGCTTGCTGCCGGCCACCACCGCCACGCTGGACGGCCGCGCCGGCACCGGGTTGGCCACCACCCGCGAAACCACCGGCCGAACGCTCAGGTCGATCAGCGCCACGCGGTTGGCCGGGTCGCGATCGGCCAGCAGGATGGCGCTTTCCGACGCATCGTTGAAGGCCATCATGAACGGCGCGGTGAAGCCGCTGGCCACCGCCTCGGCGGTGCCGCTGTCCAGGCTGATGCGGCGCACCCGGCCGCCGCTGGCCGCCTGCTCGCTGACATAGGCATGCTTGTGGTCGCTGGTGATCAGCAGGCCGATGGCCCGCTCCAGGCCGAAACCGATGTTGGTCTTGGTGCCGCTGGCCAGGTCGATGCGCACCAGGTGGCCGGGGTTGCCGAACTCCACCACGTAGGCGATGCCGCGGTCCTCGTGCAGCGAGATCTGGTGCGGCATGGACAGGCCGCCGGCCACCTCGGTGGCCATGGCTCGGTGGGGCGGCGCCGCGCCGATCAGCGCCACCTTCAGCAGCCGGCCGCCGCGCTCGGTGATCCAGGCCCAGCGGCCGTCGGCGCTGACCTTCACATCCTCGGGCTCCAGGTAGCCGGTGCCCAGCACCCGGTAGGCGGGATTCAACCGCCAGGTGGTGATGCGCAGCTTGATGTCATAGCCGTAGGCCGTGACCCGGACCTTGCTGACATTGCCGCCGTTGGTGGTGACGGCGAACACCGCGCCGGGCACCAGCTGGTTGGCGGCGTTGTTGTCGCCGACGATGGGCGTGGTGCCGTAGCTCAGCGCCTGCAGCTGGGTGGCGGTGAGGGCGTTGAACTGGGTGGTGCTCATCACGCCCAGGAAGGCGATGCGCGCGCCGTTGCGCGGCACCATGCGGCGGCGCACGCCGTCGATCTGCTCCCACCAGATGTCGGCCGGGGCCACGCCGGCCACCATCGCGCCGGTGTCCAGGTCCATCAGCCAGGTGCCCTTCAAGGTGCGGGTGGCATTGCTGACCAGCAGCGCGGCGCTCTGGCGCACGAAGTCGTGGCACGACAGCTTGCCGCCGTACTCGACGAAGTACAGCCGGTTGCTGGCACCGTGGTAGTGGCTGCCGATGGCACCGGCCAGGCCGGTGGCGAGGGTGTCGATGGTGGGCATGGGGCGTCTCCTGGAGTGGGTGCAACCACTCTAGGCAGCGCCTGCGCCGCGCACGATCCGCAACGCGGTGGAGCCGTCCCCTCACCGGCGGACCGGCGGACCCGGGCCGGCGCGGTGGCTCAGGCCAGGCGGCCGGCTGGCAGTGCCTGCGGCAGGCGCAGCAGCAGCCGCCAGCGCCAGCCCATCAGGCCGGCCGTCAACGACGCCATGGCCAGAGCCCATGGGAGCAAGGCCTCTGGCACCGAACGCAGCAGCACATGCGAGGCCACGCCGCCCGCCAGGCACAGCCCCATCGGCAGCATGGCCGCGGTGGGCGACGCGGCACGCAGGCGCGCGGCATCGCGCCACAGCCAGGCGCTGAGCGGCGGCACCATGGCCAGGAAGGCCAGCACCGGCAGCAGTTGCCCGACCCAGGCCGCCAACAGCACCAGCGGCAGCAGCGCCGCCCACAGCGCCAGGGCATGGCGCAGCTGGCGCCAGCCCAGCGCACGGTTCAGCGCCCGGCCCTGCGGCATGCCGGGCAGCAGCATCAGCAGCGCCTGCTCGCGCCGTGACGTCCACAGCGCGCCGGGCAGGCTGACGACCGCCGTCATCGCCATGCTGGCCATGCCGATGGCGATGCCGACCTGCCCGTGCTCCAGTAACTGCACCGGCGCCACCCCGGTGTGCCGCACCACCAGGGCCAGACACAGCAACAGCGCCCCCTGCACCAGCAGCACGGTGCCCACCTGGCGCACCCAGTGCTGGGCACCGTGCAGCACGATCTCGGCACGCGCCATCACGCTGCCGGTGCGCGGCTGCGCCACCCGGCAGACATGGGCCAGCCAGGCATCGGCGACCCGCTGCGCCGGGCTGCCCAGCCACTCGCCCCAGCGGCCATAGGCGGCCAGCGTGGGCTTCTGACCAACCGCGCCGGCGACCATGATCCGGCGCATGCGTTCACGCTGGCCGTGGGCTCGGACATGGCGGGCATCACCGCGGCCGAACAGGCTGCACAGCAACAGGCCCTGCAGCAGCAGCACGCCCACCGTCACCGCCAGCGGCTGGGCCAGCCAGGCCTGTTGCAGCCCGCGCAGGGCCTGGGCGACCAGCCCCGACCACGGCTGCCAGCCGCCCAGGCCACCGGCCACCGACAGCGCCAGCCAGGCCCACCACCAGCGCACGGCCAGGGCGACGAACAGCATGGCCGTCGACAGCGCCAGGCCCACGCCCACGCCAAAGACCGCTGCCGGCCGGTCCAGCAGCAACGCGCCCGTGGCCGTGGCGCAGCCCGCCATCAGCACCAGCCCCAGCCACAGGCCGACGGCGGTGCAACGCAGCGCAGCGGGGTGGCCCGGCACCAGGCGGGCGGCATGGGGATGGTCCAGCCGCAGCAGCGCGCCGAACTGCACGCCGAACAGCAGCAGCAGGGCCAGGCAGGCCAGGCCGGCCACCGCGGCCCAGTCCGTTGGCCGCGGCAGCCACACCAGGGCCGCCAGCGCCGGCAGCACCAGCAGCAGGCCCAGCACCAGGCCGTAGAAGCCCAGGGCCCACAGCCGGCCATCGTTGCGACGCCACTGCCAGGGCGCCTGCAGCAGCCGCACAGCCTGTTGCTGCCAGGCGGTCGGCGTCATGTCAGCTCCATGAACAGGTCTTCCAGCGTCACCACCTCGGCGCGTGTGCCGGCGGGCAGCTGGGCACCGGCCGGCAGCCGGGCCAGCACCCGTTCCTGCCCGGCCGCCAGCGCGGTGCGCTTCAAGGTGCTGGCACCCAGCCGCTGCAGCAGGGCCTGCACCTCGGCGGTGGGGCCGGTGAGCTGGCGCACCTCGTCCAGCAGTTCGTCCAGCGGCGCCTGCAGCGCGATGCGTCCGCCGCGCAGGAACGCCATGTGGAAGGCCACCCGCTCCAGGTCGGACAGGATGTGGGTGGAGAACACCACCGTGGTGCCGCGCTCCAGCACCTGCTCCACCAACTCGCGCAGGAAGTCGCGGCGGCCGGCGGGGTCGAGGCTGGCCACCGGCTCGTCCAGCACCAGCAGGTCGGGGTCGTGCGCCAGCGCGCGGATGATCGACAGCCGCTGCTGCTGACCGCCGCTGAGCTTGCTGATGCGGCGGTGGCGGTCGATGTCCCAGCGCGACAGCAGACCCTCCACCTTGGCCGTGTTCCAGCGCGGGTAGAAGCTGCGGAAGTAGTCCAGCAGCTGAGCCGACGTGAAGGCCTCGAACAGGTCGCTGTGCTGTGGCACATAGCCGATGCGGGCGCGGCCGGCATCGTCCAGTTGCCCCGCCGGCTGGCCGAACAGCTGCACCGCGCCGGCCTGCGGCGTGCGCAGGCCCAGCAGGGTCTCCAGCAAGGTGGTCTTGCCGGCGCCGTTGCGGCCGAGCAGACCCACCACCTGGCCGGGCAGCAGCTGCCAGTCCAGCTGGTCGAGCACCGGCGCGCTGCCGGTGTAGGCCAGTTGCAGGCCGCGCAGATCGGCCGTGGGCGTGGTGGTGGCCAGGAGGTGAGCATTCATGGCGTGTCGTCCTCGTCGAGGATGTCCTGGAAGAGCTGCAGCACGGTGTGCCGCGGCAGTTGCAGTTGCCGCGCCTCGGCAGCGGCGCGAGCCAGCGCCGGGCGCAGCAAGGTGATGCGCTCATCGGTCGACCGGGCGGCCTGGTGCTGGGCGGCCACCCGCATGGCCAGGCCGCGGCGGCGCTCCAGCAGGCCTTCGGCCTCCAGCAGGCTGTAGGCCTTGCTGATGGTCATCGGGTGCACGGCCAGGCGCTGGGCCAGCTCACGCACCGAGGGGATCTCGTCGCCCGCCTTGATCTGGCCGCTTGCCACCCGGCGGCGGACATGGTCGATCAGCTGCCGGTAGATCGGCTCGGCCGACCCAGTCTGGATGCTGAAGGCGAAATCGTCGTCCATCGGGTGTCTATGTGTACCACTACTATAGTACACCTAGACACTCGAGTACAAGGCCAGGGGCGGCTGCCCCCGGCGCGATCGCAGCAGACGGATCAGGCCATGCCGGGCGGTGGCGTAAAGGCGAAGCCCAATGCCTCCAGCCGCTGGGCCAGCTGCACCATCCGCAGGTCACCGTAGGCCGGACCGATCAGCTGCACGCCCACTGGCAGGCCGTCAGGCGCCGCGCCGCCGGGCACCACCACCGCCGGCAGCTGGGCCACACCGGCCAGGCCAGCCCAGAAGATCTGGCTGAAGTACGGCAGGCTCTGGCCGTCCACACCGATGCTGCGCTGACCGAACGGCCGCTCGTCCTGCGGAAAGGCCGTGGTCGACATCACCGGCGCCACCACCACATCCCACTGCTGGAAGAAGCGGTGCCAGGCCCAGCGGATCTGGGTGCGGGCCTCGTTGAGGCGCTGCCAGTCGCGGGCGCGCATGGTCTGGGCGCGCAGCACCTGGGCTGCAGGGCCCTGGTCGGCCGGATCGAGCGCGGCCGCCTCGGCCACCAGCTGGGCGAAGTCGGCATCGGGGAAGCGCACGCTCATCGCCGCCTGCAGCAGGCCCTGGAACACCGCATGGCTGTGCGCCGCCTCGAAACCGGGACGGGCGGCATCGTCCACCTGGGCGCCCTGCCCGGCCAGCGCCCGGGCCACCGCGTCCACCCGCGCCTGCACCGCGGCCGACACCGGGCACAGCGCATCGGTGCGCCACACCGCCACCCGCAGCGCGCGGGTGGGCTCGGTCAGGCCGGGCAGATCGACCCGCAGGCCGCGGGCTTCGATCACGTCGGGCGGCAACAGCAGGTGCAGCGCCAGTTCCAGGTCGTGCGCCGAGCGGGCCAACGGTCCGATCACCGAGATGTCGGTGGGCGTCAGCACGCCGCCCAGCGCATGGCCGCGCATCGGCACCAGGTTCCAGGTGGGCTTGAGGCCGAACACGCCGCAGTAGTGCGCCGGGTTGCGGATGCTGCCGCCGATGTCGCTGCCGATCTCCAGGCCGGTGAGGCCGGCCGCCAGCGCCGCCGCGCTGCCGCCGGAAGATCCACCTGGCGTGGCGCCGTGCTTCCACGGGTTCTGCGTCGTGCCGTAGATCGCGTTGTAGCTCTGGAAATCGGCCAGCCGGATCGGCACATTGGTCTTGCCGAACACCACCGCGCCGGCCGCCTTCAGGCGCTGGATGGCCAGTGCGTCGGTGTGGACGGTGTTGTCGCGCAGTTCGGGGATGCCCCAGGTGGTGGGCGTGCCAGCCAGGTCGTAGCTCTCTTTGACCGTCATCGGCACGCCGTGCAGCGGGCCCAGCGCATCGCCGCGGGCCTGGGCGGCATCGGCCGCGTCGGCCGCAGCACGGGCGCCAGCGCGGTCCTGCACCACCACCGCGTTCAGCGCCGGGTTCAGCCGGTCGACCCGGGCCAGGAAGTGTTCCAGCAGGTCGCGCGCGCTGGTCTCGCGCGCGCGGATGCGCTGGGCCAGGCGGGTGGCGCTCTCGAAGTGCAGATGGGTCATGTTGAACGTCTCCGGATTCAAAGGTTTACCGTCTCACCAGCAGCAGGCAGCCCAGGGTGATCAGCGCGGCCGAGCTCAGGCTCCACACCGTCGGCACCTCGCCGAACACCGCAAAGCCCAGCAGCGCCGCCCACACCAGGCCGGTGTACTCCACCGGCGCGGCGCGGCTGGCCTCGATGTGGGAGAAGGCCCAGGTGATGCACAGCAGGCCGCCGGTGGCCAGCGCGCCCATCAGCAGCAGGATGGGGATGTCGCTGGCCAGCATCGGCTGCCACAGCCAGGCCATCGGCACCGCAAGTACCAGCACCGGCAGCAGGTTCTGCACCAGCAGGATGGTCCACAGCGCGTCATGCTGGGCCTGGTGGCGGGCCACCACCACCACCCCGGCATAGGTGATGGCCGACACGCCGGCCGCGGCCATGCCCCACAGCCGGGCCTCGCTGCCCGGCGCATCGGTGGCCGACAGCTCGGGCCACAGTGCCACGCCCACGCCCAGCGCGCCGACGGCCAGCGCGGCCCAGATCCAGCGCGATGGCCGCTCGCGCAGCACCCACATCGCCAGGAGCGCGATGAACAGCGGCGCGGTGTAGCCCACGCCCACCGCCTGCACCAGCGGCAGTTGCTTGAGCGCATAGAACCAGGTCAGCAGCGCCACCATCAGCAGGCCGCTGCGCAGCAGATGCCAGCGCCACTGCGGCCGCGCCGGCAGCGGCGTGCGCCGCCACAGCCACAACGGCACGGCATACAGCGCACCCATGGCAAAGCGCAGAAACGTCACCTGCGTGGTGCCATAGCGCTCGCCCAGCAGCTTGGCGGTGCTGTCCATGCCGATGAAGCAGGCGGCCGCCAGCGCGGCCGCCGCCAGGGCCAGGGCGTGGGTGCGCGGATCGGCCACGGCACCGGCCAGGGGCACGGCGCTCAAGCCTTGCTGTCGACGATGGCCGCGTTCACCAGGGTGCGCAGCTCCCGGCGGATCGGGTACAAGCTGGACGGGATCAGCTGGGTGAAGAACACCACGCTGAGGTCTTCCACCGGGTCGATCCAGAAGGCGGTGCTGGCCATGCCGCCCCACCAGTATTCGCCCAGGCTGCCGGCCAGGCCGGTCTTGGCGACATCGGTGGTCATCGCGAAGCCCAGACCGAAGCCCACGCCAGCGTAGATCGATTCGGCGAACATCGACACCGAGACGTCGTTCAGGTCCTTCTGCCCCGGCAGGTGGTTGCTGCGCATCAGCCGCAGCGTCTTGGGGCCCAGCAGGCGCACGCCGTCCAGTTCACCGCCGCGGCGCAGCAGTTCGCAGAAGCGCAGGTAGTCGGCCATGGTCGACACCAGGCCGCCGCCGCCCGAGGGCGCCGCCGGCGCGGTCTTGAAGGTGGGCCAGCCCTGCACCGCGGCGGCCAGCTTGCCGTCACCGCCGATGGTGTAGCACTCGGTGAAGCGGTGTAGCTTGTCCTCGCTGACATGGAAGGCGGTGTCCACCATGCCCAGCGGCCCGAAGATGCGCTGCTGCAGGAAATCCTCGAACTTCTGGCCCGAGATCACCTCGACCAAGTAGCCCAGCACGTCGGTGGCCACCGAGTAATTCCAGGCCGTGCCCGGCGAGAACTCCAGCGGCACCTTGCCCAGCGCGTCGATGAAGCCCTGCAGGCCCTCCTTCTGCGCAAACGGCTCCACCTTGCCGCTGCGGTAGGCGGCATCCACGTTGGTGCGGTTCTGGAAGCCGTAGGTCAGGCCGGCGGTGTGGCGCAGCAGGTCGACCATGCGCATCGGCGCCTCGGTCGGCTTCGTCATCCACATGCCCGGCGCGCCGCTGACATACACCCCCAGGTTCTTCCAGCCCGGGATGAAGCGGTGCACCGGGTCTTCCAGCGCCACCTTGCCCTCTTCCACCAGCATCATGAAGGCCACGCTGGTGATCGGCTTGGTCATCGAGTAGATGCGGGTCAGGCTGTCCTCGGCGATCGGCAGCGCTGGCGCGTCGGCCGTGGCCAGCCGGGCCTGGCCCAGCAGGCTGCGGTGCACCACCTGGCCGCCGCGGGCCACCACCAGGTGGGCATGCGGCAGCTTGCCGGTGTCGATGTAGCGGCTCTGCAGGAAGCTGTCGATGCGGGCCAGGCGGGTCGGGCACATGCCCTGCTGGGTGGCGGACGCAGTGGCGGATGTCGTCAAGCTTGTCTCCGGGGTGGCAGGGCGCGGGGCCCATTGATCCGATGATTTCAGCACCGCAACCCACCAGGCACTGTCACGATGGCTCCACTCCTGCAAGGCATCCGCGTGCTCGATTTCGGGCGCTACATCGCCGGGCCCTACTGCGCGGCGATGCTCGCCGAGTATGGCGCGGACGTGATCCGCATCGAGAAACGCGACGGCAGCGAAGACCGCTTCACTGCCCCGCTGGCCGAGGGCGCCGGCTCGCTGTTCCTGCAGATGAACCGCAACAAGCGCAGCATCACGCTCGATCCGGCCAGCCCCGGCGGCCGCGAGGTGGTAGCGAAGATGGTCAAGGGCGCCGACATCGTCATCGCCAACCTGCCGGCGGCCACGCTGAAGCAGATGGGCCTGGACTACGCCACGCTCAAGGGCTACCGCGAGGACATCATCTTCGTCACCAACACCGCCTACGGCCCGGTGGGGCCGATGAGCCAGAACGTCGGCTTCGACACCATCGGCCAGGCGATGAGCGGCGCGATGTACATGACCGGCGACCCGGGCAGGCCCACCCGCGCCGCCGCCAACTGGGTGGATTTCGGCACCGCGCTGCACTGCGCCTTCGGCACCATGGCCGCGCTGATGGAGCGCGCCAAGACCGGCCGCGGCCAGATGGTGACCGGCGCCCTGCTCGCCACGGCCCTGGCGGTGACCAACGGCACGCTGATCGAGCAGCATGTGGCCCAGGTCAACCGCGTTCCCACCGGCAACCGCGGCCAGACCTCGGCCCCGGTGGACGTGTTCGAGGTGACCGACGGCTTCATCCTGCTGGCCGTCACCGGCAACCCGCTGTACCGCCGCTGGGCCAAGCTGATGGCGGCCGACCCCGCCACCGCCGAAGCCGGCGACCCCGACTGGCTGACCGACCCGCGCTTCGCCACCGATGAATCCCGCGGCATCCACCGCGACATCCTCAGCGAGCGCATGGCCCGCTGGTGCCGCCCGCGCGACACCGACACCGTGGTCAACACCCTGGGCGCGGCGATGATCCCTGCCGCGCCGGTGCTCAGCCCGCAGCAGGCGCTGGACCATCCGCAGGTGCAGGCGCTGGGCCTGATGCAGCCGGTGATGTACCCCGGCCTGCGGGTGCCGGCGCCGGTGGCCAACGTGCCGATCTGGCTGAGCGAGACCCAGGCCGTGCCGCGCCAGCGTGCGCCCACCATCGGCGAGCACACCGACGCGGTGCTGGGCGAACTGGGCTACAGCGCCGATGCGATCGCCACGCTGCGGGCGCAGAACGTGGTCTGACAGCGGCGCTGACGCGCGGGAACTGCGCGGCGGGAGGCGCCGCAGCCGGACCAAGGCGCCGCATGCGTGCCCCTTCAACGGGGCGTCCTCCAGATGGTGGATGCCGTCCTGGCAGGTGCATCCATTGCGCCCCGATCGGGGCGTGTGGACGCGGGACGCGTGACGCTGGCGTGACGCAGGGAAGCCTACTCTGCAATCGCCACCTGTCCCGTCCCGGTCGGCGCTGCCGACTGCAACCCAGAGCGCATCGCTGCTCTGCACCGCGAGGAGTCCGCCATGTTCAGTTCCGTCCATCCCGCCCCTGGTCACGGCCTGCAACGTCGAGCCGTGCTGACGGCCGGTCTTGCCAGCCTGCTGGCACCCAGCCTGCCTGCTGGCGCCCAGAGCGTGCTGCCGGACCTGGCAGGCGACTGGGACATCCTGGCCAACGGACATGCGGGCCGGATGTCTCTGCAAAACCTGGCCAACGGCTTCATGGCCGGCAGGATGTACGACAACAACAACGTCCTGAGCGGCTACTACTGCGCCGCATCCCAGCAGCTGGTGCTGGTCCGGCAGGTTGGCGGAAACATCGGCCAGGTCTTCATCGGTCAGGTGTTCCGGCAGGGCCTGGTCATCAGCGGCACCTTCTACGCGCTGTCGCAGGCCTGGGGAGCGACGCACGGCCGAAACGCCTTCAGCTTCCTGGCGAGCCGCTATCCGCTGTCGGCGCCGACCGGCACACCAGCCATCACCCTGGGCAGTGCCAACCGCGCATGCCTGCCGCCGAGCTACCAGGTGAAGAACCGCCCGGCCGAGTTTGGCCAGAACTGGCTGGTGCCACTGAACTTCACACAATCCTGGTTCAGTTGCGTCAGCGCCGACCTGACCGGCACCCTCGATGGCGGCAGCTTCTTCGGACACTATGCGCACCTGACGGGTTCGCTGGTGCTCCTGCGCATGCTCGGCACGCAGCCGTTCCAGTTCTACCGTGGTCAGGTGAGCGGGAACAACGCCAGCATCGCTGGCGACTTCTTCGCGCTGACCACCGGTGCCGGGGCCACCCCGCAGCGTGTCATGTATGACTGGGCCACGCTCTGACCCGACCGCCTGACGGCCCACCGCAAGCCCCCACGCGCCGCGGCGCGTGCGCCAGGCTGCGGGTGGGGACGCCCCGGCGCGCCGGTGTGGAGGCGGCAGCAGTCACCCGGCCACCCGCCGGTGGCCACTGTGCCGGTCTGGATGCGCGAGACCCGGGCCGTTCCGCGCCAGCGCGCCACCACCACGGACGACGGGCAGCGCGGTGAATGGGAGGAATCCGGCCTCAAGCCACCGGCCTGGGCTGCCGATGACCAGCTGTGGCCGTGGGGTTGAGCGGCCGCCGACCTCCTCCACCTCCAGAAGACTGCCGACATGCTCAACCAGTGGACCCTGAAGAAGAAGCTCGTCCTGACCTTTGCCGCCGTGCTCACCATCGCTGGCCTGCTGATGGGCTTGGCGCTAGTCAACACCGGCAAGCTGCTGGAGACGGTGCGCTGGAACACCCACACCCACAAGGTGCTGACCGAGTCCGAGAAACTGCTGCTCAGCATGGTTAACATCGAGACCGGCCTGCGCGGCTTCGTCGCCAGCGGTGACGAGCGGTTCCTGGAACCGTTCAAGCAGGGCCGGCAAGACTTCAGCGCGCATTTCGACAAGGCCAAGACGCTCACCGCCGACAACCCGGCGCAGCAGGACCGGCTCGACAAGATGATGGCCGACCACAAGGCCTTCATGGCGGTGGCCGACAACCTGGCCACGGTGCGCCGCGATGTCACGGCGGGCAAGTCGCCGCTGGAGGTGCTGCAGAAGGAGTTCGGCGCTGCCAAGGACAAGGCGGCGATGGACGCCTTCCGCGCCAACGTCGCCGCCTTCGCCAAGGCCGAAGCCGATCTGCTGGAAACCCGTGAGGCGGCATTGGCCTCCACCGCGTCGACCACGCAGACCACCCTGGTGCTGGGCGGCATCGGCCTGTGCCTGGTGACGGCCCTGCTGGGCGTGCTGCTGGCGCGCAGCGTGTTCGGCCAGCTCGGCGCCGAGCCCACCGAGGCCGCCGCCGTGGCCGAGCGGGTGGCACGCGGCGACCTGAGCGTGCCGGTGGTCCTGCAGCCCGGCGACACCAACAGCCTGATGGCCAACCTGGCCCGCATGCAGACCAGCCTGTCCCAGGTGGTGGCCGGCGTGCGCAGCAATTCCGAGAGCGTGGCCACGGCCAGCGCCCAGATCGCCCAGGGCAACCAGGATCTGTCCGGCCGCACCGAGCAGCAGGCCAGCGCGCTGCAGCAGACCGCCGCCACGATGGAGGAGCTGGGCACCACGGTGCGCCACAACGCCGACAGCGCCCGCCAGGCCAATGAACTGGCGCAGGGCGCATCGGCGGTGGCCGCCCAGGGTGGCGAGGTGGTCGGCAAGGTGGTGACCACCATGCAGGGCATCCACGACAGCAGCCGCAAGATCGGCGACATCATCAGCGTCATCGATGGCATCGCCTTCCAGACCAACATCCTGGCGCTGAACGCGGCGGTGGAGGCGGCACGGGCCGGGGAGCAGGGCCGCGGCTTCGCCGTGGTGGCCAGCGAGGTGCGCAGCCTGGCGCAGCGCAGTGCCGAGGCGGCCAAGGAGATCAAGACCCTGATCGGCCGCAGCGTCGAGCAGGTCGAGCAGGGCACCGGGCTGGTCGACCACGCCGGCAAGACCATGGGCGAGATCGTCGGTGCCATCCAGCGCGTCAGCGACATCGTGGCCGAGATCACCTCGGCCAGCGCCGAGCAGAGCGCGGGCGTGCAGCAGGTCGGCCAGGCGGTCAGCCAGATGGACCAGGCCACGCAGCAGAACGCAGCCCTGGTGGAGGAGAGCGCGGCCGCCGCCGAGAGCCTGCGCAGCCAGGCCCAGCAGCTGGTGCAGGCGGTGGCGGTGTTCAAGCTGGCCGGCCAGTCGGCGGGGTTCGCTGCCATGCCGTCCGCGCCGGCGGCCACCGCCCGCACGGTCCACAAGGCCGCCACCCCGCCCCGCACGGCCGCCAAGCCGGCACCCGCGGCACCGGCAGCCAGCCCGCGCGCCGCCGCGCCGGCCACCAGCAACGCCGACGCGGACGACTGGGCGTCGTTCTGACCTTCGATGCAGCGGGCCCGTCCGGGCCTGGCTGCCGCGGCGCGACGACAATGCGCCGCGCATGCTCACCCTGCACTTCGCCAACCGCCAGGAGACCCTGGTCGACCTGCTGACCACCGCACTCGGCCAGACCGGCGGCGACCTGTTCGCCGCAGCCGAGGTGGTGGTGCCCAGCAAGGCGGTGGCCCGCGCGGTCACGCTGCAGCTCGCGCAGCGCTTCGGCATCTGCGCCAATGTGCGCTTCAGCTTCCTGGCGCCCTGGCTGTGGGCCCAGGGCACGGTGGCGCTGGCCGCCGCCGCACCGGGCACGCCACTGCCGGTGCGCACCGCCGACAGCGCCCAGGCGCCCTGGCAGCCGGCGCAGCTGGCCTGGCGGGTGCTGGCCGCCTTCCACGATGACGCCTGGGTGGCCGGCCACCCCCGGCTGGCTCGCTACCTGGCACAGGCCGATGCCGTCACAAGGCTCGACCTGGCCCAGCGCGTGGCCGCCCAGGTCGACCAGCACATCACCTACCGGCCCGACTGGCTGGCGGCTTGGTCGGGCGGCCGCCTCGTCCTGCCGCCCGGTACCGACGACGAAAGCTGGCAGGCCGCGCTGTGGCGCCGGCTGCAGGCCGAGATTGCCGACACCGCCGACGGCGCCGCCGTCGACCCCACCGCCGCCCACAGCCTGGCCGCCGCACTGGCCCAGGTGGGCGACAGCCCGGCCACCCGCGCCCGGCTGCAGCAGTCGGGTCTGCCGGCTTCGGCCCATGTGTTCTGCCTGCCCACCATCGCGCCGGTGCACCTGGCACTGCTGCAGCAGCTGGCACGGTGGATGGACCTGCACATCCACGCGCTGAACCCTTGCGCCGAGTACTGGTTCGACGTGGTCCAGCCGCGCCGCCTGGCCCGCCTGGCCGCCGCTGGCAAGGCGCAGCACCTGGAAACCGGCCACCGCCTGCTGGCCGCCTGGGGCCAGCAGACGCAGGCCCAGCTGGCCGCCCTGGTCGACGCCTGCGGCGACGGCGTGGTCGACGACGACCATTTCGACCCCGCGCCCGGCAGCAGCCTGCTGGCCACGCTGCAGAACGCGATCCTGGATCTGCAGGACCTGGCGCCTGCCAGCCTGCCGCTGGACCGCGCCGACCGCAGCATCGAACTGCATGTCTGCCACAGCCTCACCCGCGAGCTGGAGGTGCTGCACGACACGCTGCTGGCCCGCTTCGCCGAGCCCGACCCGCCTGCACCCGGCGACATCCTGGTGGTGCTGCCCGACCTGGAAGCCGCCGCGCCGGTGATCGACAGCGTGTTCGGCACCGCGCCACCGGCGCTGGCGCTGCCCTTCACCATCACCGGCCGGGCGCAAAGCCAGGTGAACCCGGCCGCCCGCGCGCTGCTGGACGCCCTGGCCCTGGCCGCAGCGCGCGGCACCGCCAGCGCGGTGTTCGGCCTGCTGCAGCAGCCGGTGGTGGCCACGCGCTTCGGGCTGGACGACGAGGACCTGGCCCGCATCCACGGCTGGGTGCTCGATGCCGGCGTGCACTGGGCCTTCGACGGTGCCCAGCGGCAGGGCCTGGGGCTGGGTGACGATGCCCGCCACAGCTGGGCCGACGGCCTGGACCGCCTGTTCCTCGGCCATGCCCTGCCCGGGGGCGCCGGCCCGTTCGACGGGCGCCTGCCCGCTGGCGAGCCCGAGGGCAGCGCTGCGCTGCCCCTGGGCGCGCTGTGGGCCTTCCTGCAGACCATCGACACGCTGCGCCTGCGCACCGCCCACCCGCTGCCGGCGCCCGACTGGCCGCCGCTGCTGCTGGCGCTGGCCGACGGTCTGCTGCATCCCGACACCGCCGGCGCCGACGCGCTGGCCGACCTGCGCGCCGCCATCCAGGGCCTGGCCGACCTCTGGGCGGGCGTGTGGGCAGACGGCGCGCCCACGCTGCCGCTGGCGCTGGATGTCGTGCGCCAGGCCCTCACCCAGGCGCTGGACGACCCTGCGCGCGGCGGCGTGCCCACCGGCCGCATCACCTTCTCGGCCCTGCCCAGCCTGCGCAGCCTGCCCTACCGCATGGTCTGCGTGCTGGGGCTGAACGACGGCGCCTTCCCCAGCGCCAACCGCCCGGCCGAGTTCGACCTGATCGCCCGGCATCCACGCCCCGGCGACCGCCAGCGCCGGCAGGACGAGCGCAACCTGTTCCTCGACCTGCTGCTGGCCGCCCGCGAGCGGCTGTACCTGAGCCACACCGGCCGCAGCGTGCGCGACAACAGCCACCTGCCGCCGTCCGTGCTGGTGTCGGAGCTGCTGGATGTGCTGGTGCCGGCCATCGACGCGCCGCGGGCCGCCGTGCTGGCCCATCTGGTGGTCGACCACCCGCTGCAGGCCTTCGACCCACGGGGCTTCCAGCCAGGCGGCGATGCGCGGCTGCGCAGCTTCCACGGCGAGTACGCGGCCGCGCTGGCAGCCGGGCAGGCGGCAGCGCCAACCCAGGTGCCCGCGGCAACCGGGCCCGATGCGGGTGGCGACGATGACCCGGCCACCGACGGTGCGGGCGACGACAGCTCCGAAGAAGCCGACACCGACGAGACCGACGCCGGCTCCATCACCGCCTTCTTCACCCAGCCGCTGCCAGCCCCCACGCCGGCGCCCCTGTCGCTGCAGCAGCTGCAACGCTTCTTCCGCCACCCCGCCCGGGCCCTGCTGCAGCGCCTGGGCCTCACCCTGCGCCAGCCCGACGAGACGCTGGGTGACGACGAACCCTTCCTGGCCGACTTCCCGGCCCGGCAAGACCTGGCCGACCGCCTGCTGCCGCCGCTGCTGCAGGCCGCCGAACTTGGCACCACCGTCGACGACACCACACTGGCCACGCTGGCCCAGGCCGGCACCCGGCTGCCCGGCGGGCCGGTGGGCCGCCAGGTGGTCGATGCCGAGCTGCCGCTGCTGCGTGCCCATGCCCAGGCCCTGGCCGATGCCGGCCGCGCGCAGGTGCTGCCGCCGCACAGCGCCAGCCTGCCGTTCACCATCCCCATCGGCGGGGTGGATCAGCCCTGGCCGCTGGACATCACGCTGACCGGCCTGCGCGCCGACGGCCTGCTGCTGCACCGCTACGACGACCCCCGCGCCGCCGACCACCTGCAGGCCTGGCTGGCCCACCTGGCGCTGTGCGCCAGCGCGCCGGCCGGCGTGGCCGGGCGCACCCGCTGGCTGGGGCGTGGCGCACGCTTCGGCTTCCGCACGGTCGACGACCCGCTGCTGCTGCTGCAGCAACTGCT
Source organism: Pseudaquabacterium pictum (assembly GCF_005403045.1). Classification (GTDB taxonomy): domain Bacteria; phylum Pseudomonadota; class Gammaproteobacteria; order Burkholderiales; family Burkholderiaceae_C; genus Pseudaquabacterium; species Pseudaquabacterium pictum. The sequence goes on along the minus strand of NZ_BJCL01000001.1, from coordinate 31,831 downwards.
GGACCTGTGGGCCCAGGGCCAGCGGCAGCCGCTGCCCTTCCTGCCCAAGACCGCCTGGGCCTGGATGGCCGGCGGCCGCAGCCTGGGCGCCGCCCGCGCCACCTGGATGGCCAGCGCCCGCCGGCCGTTTGCCGAGCAGGCCGATCCCGCCCACCGGCTGGTGTGGCGCGGCCGGCCCGATCCGCTGGACGGCGGCCTGGCCGACTTCGAGGCCGTCAGTGCCCTGGTGCTGGAACCGCTGTTCGCGCATCTGGACGACGGAGCCGCGGCATGACGGCACCGCAGGCACTGGATGTCTTCGGCGTGCCGCTGGGCGGCGTGCGGCTGATCGAGGCCTCGGCCGGCACCGGCAAGACCTGGGCGATCTGCGGCCTGTACCTGCGCCTGCTGCTGGAGCGTCACTGCACGGTGCAGCAGATCCTGGTCGTCACCTTCACCAACGCCGCCACCGCCGAGCTGCGTGAACGGCTACGCCAGCGCCTGGTCGACACCCTGGCCGGGCTGGAAGCGCCCGCCACCACCGGCGCCGATCCCTTCGTGCCCCGGCTGCTGGCCAGCCTGCAGGCCCAGGGTGCCGAGCCGGCCGACCTGGCCGCCCGCCTGCGCGCGGCGCTGCTCAGCTTCGACGAGGCGGCCATCTTCACCATCCACGGCTTCTGCCAGCGGGCGCTGGCCGACACCCCGCTGGCCGCGCAGATGCCGCTGGTGCAGGACCTGCTGGCCGACGACAGCGCCCTGCTGGCCGAGGCGGTGCATGACTTCTGGCGCCGCCATGTGGCCGGCCCCGAAGCCGACCCGGTGCTGACCGCCCATCTGCTGGAGCTTGGCGACAGCCCGGCCCGCTGGCTGCAGCTGCTGCAGCGCCAGCTGGCCCGGCCGCTGGCCCGCCTGCTGTGGCCTGACGGCATCGACGGCCCCGACGACCGCGCTGCGCGCGATGCCCGGCTGGCCGACGCACTCGCCGCCGCCCGCGCCGCCTGGCCCGCCCAGCGGGAGGCGGTGCTGGCCCTGCTGCTCGACAGCCTGCCCCGGCTGCACGCCGCCTACTACAAGCCCGCGCTGGTGCAGGCCGCGGTGGCCGACTGGGATGCCGTGCTGACCGACGCCAGTCCGCCCGCCGTCCTGCCCGCCAACCTGGCGCTGCTGGCGACCGACACGCTGGACCTGCGGACCAAGAAGGGCCAGACACCGCCCGAACACCCGTTCTTCGGCCTCGCCCAAGCCCTGCTGGACGCCGCCACCGCCAGCACCCAGGCCCTGCAACTGGCCCGCCTGCGCCTGCTGCGCCGGCTGCTGCACGATGGCGCCGAACAGCAGCGCGCCGCCAAGCGCGCCCAGCGGGTGGTGGCCTTCGACGACATGCTGGCCAACCTGCACCAGCGCCTGCATGACTACGGTGCGCCCGGCCTGGCCGCCGCACTGCGCCAGCGCTTCCCGGCCGCGCTGATCGACGAGTTCCAGGACACCGATCCGCTGCAGTGGGCCGTGTTCCGCCGCATCTATGCCGATCCGCCCCAAGGCGAGGCCGGGCCGCCGCTGTTCCTGGTGGGTGATCCGAAGCAGGCGATCTACAGCTTCCGCCATGCCGACCTGCACACCTACCTGCAGGCCCGCAGCGAGGCGCTGGCCACTTACACCCTGGGCGAGAACCAGCGCGCCGTCGGCCCGCTGATCAGCGCGCTGAACACGCTGTTCACCCGGCACGGCAACGCCTTCCTGCAGCCCGGCCTGCGCTACCACCCGGTGACCGAAGGCGCCAAGCCCAAGCCGCCGCTGGTCGATGCCACGGAACCCCGCGCTGCGCTGCAGGTGTGGACGCTGCCGCGCAGCCGCAGCGGCCCGCTGCCGAAGCTGCAGGCCCGCCAGCGCGCGGCGGCCACCTGTGCCGCCGAGATCGCCCGCCTGCTGACGGAGGCCCGCGCCGGCCGCATCACGCTGGCCGGCCGGCCGCTGGCCGCCGGCCACATCGCCGTGCTGGTGCGCAGCCATTCTCAAGGCAGCGCGATGCGCCAGGCCCTGGCCACGCTGGGCGTGGGCAGCGTGGAGCTGTCGCAGGCCAGCGTCTTCCACGGCCCCGATGCGGAAGAGCTGGAGCGGGTGCTGGCCGCGATGCTGCAGCCCGGCCGCGACGGCCTGCTGAAGGCCGCGCTGGCCACCCGCTGGCACGGCCTGGAAGCCCATGCCATCGACGCCCTGGCCGGCGACGAAGCCGCCTGGCTGGACCTGGTGCAGCGCTACGCCCGCCATGGCAGCCAATGGCGCCAGCGTGGTGTGGGCGTGGTGCTGCAGCAGTGGCGGCAGTCCGAGCAGGTGGCCCAGCGCCTGCTGGCCGCGCCCGACGGCGCGCGCCGGCTCACCAACCTGCTGCACCTGGGCGAGCTGCTGCACCAGGCCAGCGCCACCCTGCCCTCGCCCGAAGCCCTGCTGCGCTGGCTGCAGGCCCAGCGCGACAGCGCCCGCGGCGACGAGGCCACCCAGCTGCGGCTGGAGAGCGACCAGCACCTGGTGCAGATCGTCACCATCCACAAGAGCAAGGGGCTGGAGTACCCGATCGTCTTCTGCCCCTTCCTGTGGGACGGCCGCCTCGCACCCGGCGGCGACGGCCTGGATGGCGTCCCCGGCCATGACGACGACGGCCAGGCGGTGCTGGACTTCCGTGCCGGGCTGGACGCCGGCTTCGACCCCGCCGCCGCCAAGGCCCAGGCCAAGGCCGAGGCGGCCGCCGAGACACTGCGCCTGGTCTACGTGGCACTGACCCGCGCCGTGCACCGCTGCTACCTGCTGGCCGGCAGCTACAGCATGCAGTCCTTCGGCCATGTCAGCACCACCGAAAGCGCCCGCAGCCTGCTGAACTGGCTGCTGCTCGGCGATGGCCTGCAGGCCGCCGACTGGTTCAACCCCAAGCGCAAGGTGGCCACACCGTCGGAGCTGGACGCTGCCTGGACCCGGCTGGCCGCGCCCAGCGTGGTGGATGTGTCCCCGTTGCCGGCGCTGCCCGCGCTGGCGCTGCCCCCGGCCAGCGATGGTGACGCGCCGCTGCAGGCCCTGCGGCCGCCGGCCCCACTGCCGCGCGGCTGGTGGATCGGCAGCTTCAGCCAGCTGGCCGCCAGCGCCGATGCAGAAGCCGCCACGCCACCCGAGCCCGACAGCCCGTTGCAGCCCCGCGCGGGCGCCGACCACGACAGCACCGTGGCCCCGGCCGAGCCGGACGCACCCGCCACCGCCCTGCCCGCGCAGGACGTGCTGCGCTTCCCGCGCGGCACCGAGGCCGGCGTGTGCGTGCACACCGCCTTCGAGCTGGCCGATTTCAGCGATCCGCGCACCTGGCCCGCCGCCGCCACGCAGGCGCTGCAACGCCATCCGCCGCAGCCGGCCGGCGCCGAGCCCGCCGCGCTGGCCGCCATGCTGCAGGGCATGCTGGCCGATGTGCTGACCACGCCGCTGCCGGTGGGCACGGCGCGCCCGCTGCAGTTGCAGGCCATCGGCAACCGCCAGCGTCTGGTCGAACTGGAGTTCCACCTGCCCGCGCCACGGCTCAGCGCTGCCGCGCTGGCCCGCACACTGGCCGCCCACGGCTGGCCGGCGCCGCGGCTGGGCTTCGGCCAGCTGCACGGGTACCTGAAAGGCTTCATCGACCTGGTGCTGCAGCACGACGGCCGCTGGTTCGTGCTCGACTGGAAGAGCAACCACCTGGGCGACCGCCCGGCCGACTATGCCGACGCCGCCCTGCAGGCCGCGATGGCCGACCACCACTACCCGCTGCAGGCCCTGCTGTACAGCCTGGCGTTGCAGCGCTGGCTGCAGCACCGGCTGCCCGGCTACCGGCACGACCAGCACTTCGGCGGCGCGCTGTACCTGTTCGTGCGCGGCCTGCGGCCGGGTTGGCGGCAGGCCGACGGCATGCCCACCGGCGTGCAGCTGCTGCGCCCCAGCGCCGCGCTGCTGGCCGACCTGTCGGCCCTGCTGGATGGAGAAACCGCATGAGCAGTGGCTTCGACGCCGCCGACGCCCTGGCCCGCGGCCTGGCCGCCCATGTGCAGCGCTGGGCAGCCGGCCGTGGCGCGCCGGCCGGCGCCGCCCAGGCGGCCGCCAGCGCCGCTCAGGCACTGAGCCTGGCCACCGGACTGGGCCATGTCTGCGTGTGGCTGGCCGACCTGCCCGCGCTGACGGCCGACCAACGCACCCACCCGCCGCTGCCGGGCGATGCCTCCACCTGGCGCGCCGCCCTGGTGGCCAGCCGCGTGGTCGGCAGCCCCGCCGCGCCCGACAACCAGCCGCTGGTGCTGGACGACGACGGCCGGCTCTACCTGCACCGCCACTTCGACCTGGAACGCCGGCTGGCCCGGCGCCTGCTGCAGAGCGCCGCGCCGCTGCCGGTCGACGAAACCGCCGATGCCGCCACCGCCGACCAGCTGGCCCGGCTGTTCCGCCACGACGGCGCGCAGGCGACGGAGCCCGACTGGCAGATGCTGGCCGCCGCGTTGGCCCTGCGCGGCCGGCTCACCGTGGTGAGCGGCGGCCCCGGCACCGGCAAGACCACCACCGTGGTCAACCTGCTGGCCTGTCTGCTGGCCCGCACGCCCGATGCCCGGGTGGTGCTGGCCGCGCCCACCGGCAAGGCCGCAGCCCGGCTGGCCGAGGCACTGCGCCAGCGTGCCGCACACCTGCCCGCCGACCTGCAGGCCCGCCTGCCCACCATCGCCACCACGGTGCACCGCCTGCTGGGTGTGCGCCCCGGCCGCGGCGGCGTGGCCGGGGCGGGAGAACAGGCCTTCGAGCACGGCGCCGACCATCCACTGGCGCTGGACCTGCTGGTGCTGGACGAAGCCTCGATGCTGGACCTGGCCCTGGCCACCCGGCTGCTGGAGGCGGTGCCGCCGCAGGCCCGCATCGTGCTGCTGGGCGACAAGGACCAGCTGGCGGCCGTCGAATCGGGCGCGGTGTTTGCCGAACTCAGCGCCGACCCCACGCTCAGCCCCGCCGCCACCGCCCACCTGGCACGGCTGTGCGGCTTGCCGGCGGCCAGGATCCAGCCGCCACCACGCCGGCCTGCCGGCGCGCCGCCCAGCGCCTTGCCGGACAGCGTGGCCTGGTTCCAGCGCAACTTCCGCTTCGGGCGCGACTCCGGCATCGGCCGTCTGGCCGCCGACACCCTGGCCGGCCAGCCGGCGGCGGTGCTGGCCACGCTGCGCGACGGCGATGCCGGCGGCGGCGCGCTGCAGTGGCTGGACGACGCCGGCGCCCAGCCCGCTGCCGCCACGCTGGCGGCCATCGGCGACGGCTATGCGGCCTATGTGCAGGTCTGCCGGCAGGTGCTGGCCGCCGGCACCGGGGCCGGCGATGACGCCGCCGCCGCACTGCACACCGCGTTCAACCGCTTCCGCGTGCTGTGCGCGCTGCGCGAGGGGCCGCGCGGCGTGGCCGCGGTCAACGACGGCACCAGCCGCCGCCTGCGCCAGGCCATCACCGGCGAGGTGGGCGATGCCCGCCACCCCTGGTTTGCCGGCCGGCCGGTGATGGTGCTGCGCAACAATCCGGCGCTGAAGCTGTTCAACGGCGACATCGGCATCGCCCTGCCGGGGCCGGATGGTGCGCTGCGGGTGGTGTTCCCGGCCGGGGGCGACGGCAGCGCCAGCTGGCGCGCCATCCCGCCGGCCCGCCTGCCGGCGCACGAGACCGCCTGGGCGATGACGGTGCACAAGTCCCAGGGCTCGGAGTTCGATGCCGTGCTGGTGCTGTTACCGGCCCAGCGCAGCCGGGTGCTGAGCCGGGAGCTGCTCTACACCGGCATCACCCGCGCCCGGCAGCGGGTGCAGCTGGCCGCCGGTGCCGATGTGCTGGCCGCAGCGGTGCAGGCCAGCAGCCAGCGCAACGCCGGCCTGCAGGCGCGGCTGCGCGAACTGGGCGGCGGCTGATCGGCTGGCCGTCCGTCTTCCCGATCGCCGGGAAACAGGTAGCCGGTCCCTCGGGCATGCTGTCGGATGTCATCGGACAAGGTCCATTGCCGGGTGGGATGGGCGGCTCACAGCGCCAGCCGGGTCAGCGCCCACACCAGCAGCACCAGCTGCAGCAGGTTGACCAGCAGCGCCTGCAGGTGGACGCGACGGAAGCGCTGGATGGCCAGCGGCTCGCTCGCCTGGATCCGGCTGGCGAGCTGGTCCATCGCCGCGGTGAGCCGGCGGCGCAGCAGCACGGCCGCCAGCGCCAGGCCCGCTGCGCCCACTGCAAAGCCCGGCCTTCCCCATGCGGCATAGCTGAGCGCGGTGCCCACCGCGGTGATGAAGGCCGCCTTGTAGTACAGGTTGAAGAAGCCGCGGATGAAGCGCGCATCCAGCGGCGTGTCGTGGTCCAGCACCAGCAGCGGCAGCCCGCCCAGCAGGAAGTAGGCGGTGGTCACCAGCAGCGCCACGGTGAACACCAGCGCGGGGTACAGGGCGATGGACACGGGGCTGCGGCCTGCGCTAGGTCGTCTGCTGCGCCAGGCCCACGGCGCCGATGCGCCGCGCCGCCGCCGCCAGCAACTGCCGGGAATAGACCCGGTGCGCCCCCACCAGGGCATGGAACAGCCAGCCGAACCGGCCACCGGGCCGCCGCGGCAGCACGGCCGAGCCGAACAGCAAGGTGGTGGACGCCGCGCCCGCCGGCCCGGCGGCCACCGCCAGCCACAACCGGGTCTGGCCGGCATCCAGCAGGATCTGGGTGTCTGACCTGCGCTCCACCCGCCAGGCGGCAAACCGCTCGGCATGGCCCAGCGCCACCTGGCGGGCCTGGGCATCGGTGGACGGCAGGCGCAGCAGCGTGGCCAGCACCCAGCGTTCCAGCTTGAACAGCGGGCTGGTGTAGACCGCCTCGACCAGCGCCGCCAGGCCGAGGCGGCCCGGCAGGGTGGTGGCAAAGCAATCGGTGTAGGCGCCCCGCCGGGCATAGTCAGCCAGGAAGGCGCCGTCGGGCAGGGGCGCGGGCTGCGGCATCGTGCTCAGCGGGCAGCCCGGTCGCCGGGTCGCGTCACGGCGTGTCGCCGTCCGGCAGCGGCCGGCCGAACTTGCCCGGGCTGCCGTCCTCGCCGGCCGGGCAGAACGGGAATCGGGTGGCATCCATGGTGCGGTGTGGCGGGTGCAGCGGTCCGGGGATCATAGGCCCGGCCGGTCGCCCGGAGCCGCAGCTGCGGGTACACCACCGAGCCACTTGACCAGTTGCAGCACCGGCAGGTGCGGGCCCCACAGCTGGGGAAACACCTCCAGCGGCAGGTAGCCCAGCCGGCTGTAGAAGCCCCGGGTCTGGGCATAGTCCGGGCTGGGATGGGACGACGCCAGCGTCTTGACCTGCAGCACCAGCGCGCCCCGGGCCTGCAGCCAGGCCTCCACATGCGCATGCAGCCGCCGCCCGATGCCGTTGCCGCGGCATGCGGCATGCACGGCCATGCAATGCACCTCCCACGCCTGCGGACCGTGCTGCCGCGCCGTGATGAAGGCCACCGGCGCCGTTGCCACGGCGAAGAACGTGGCGTAGCGATCGGCGTCGGCCACGTAGTCCTGCAGCGCCTGCTCGATGCCGAACCAGGCCGGCAGGCTGCGCAGGATGCGCTCGCATTCGGGGCCGGCGGCTTCGTCAGGGCCCGTGAACCGCAGACCGGCCGCATCCGAGCCGCACCAGTCTGCGTGGGATGTGGCGAGTGACCCGTCGCTGGTCATGTGGATCCTTGGAAATCTCGAGGCGGGCTGCGGCCGCGCGGCTCGCCAGCGAACGCCGGTGTCGGAAAAAGTGACAGCACCGCGCCGGTGCCACCGGACGCCGTGTCCATGGCGTTGATTTCACAGGCAAATACGCTGTGGCGCAAATCGTGCTCCGGCTTGTTCGCGGACGCCATCAGGGATGCAGCGGCCGCCGCAGGTGCGCCAGCACCCGTGCAACACGATCCATCGACGGAGCAATCGACGTGGCAGATTCAGTGTTTCTCAGGAAGGTGGCCATCGCCGCCGCATTCGTTGTGCAGTCGTTCGGTGCCACGGCAGCGAACGTGGCCTATGTCGGCGCAGGTTCCAGCGGCGACTACCTGAACTTCTACGGCCACACGGTGACGCAGATCACCAATCCCACCACAGCGGGCTTTCTGGCGGGCTTCGACGCCGTGGTGGTGTCGTCGAACAGCACGTTCAGCGACGTCACACTGGTCGGCGACGAGGTGAAATCCTTTGCCGACGCTGGCGGTGGTGTCGTGCTGGGACAGTTCGTCTTCCAAGGCCAGTGGGCCATTTCGGGCGGCATCAATTCGCCTGGCTACAACCCGTTCGTGAACGATGCCAGCAGCAGTTCCTACAACATCGGCAGTTCGTTGGGCACGATCTACGATGCTGCCAGCCCGTTGTTCAACGGCCTGACGGTGGCCAACATCTCGACCCAGTACCAGGCCAACGTGGGCCTCGATGCGGGTGCGACCCTGGTGGCCGACTGGACCTCGGACCGCAAGGCGATCGCATTCAACCAGTTGTCCCACTCGAAGGTCGTCGGGCTGAACCTGTTTCCGAGCGATGGCGAACTGAACGCCGATACCCAGCAGCTGGTGTCGAATGCGATCGATTTCTCGATGACCGCGGCGGTGCCGGAGCCGCAGGTGTATGTGCTGATGCTGCTGGGCCTCTCCTTGGTCGGGGCAGCCGCCCGACGCCGGCGCGGCTGACCGGGCTGGCGGGCGCCATCGGCGCACACACGGCGGGAGGCGCCGTCAGCGCCACCCGGCTCAATGCTCCCGCCCGTCCTTGGCCAGCTCCCGCCGGATGGCCCGCTGCAGCATCGCCTCGGTGATCCGGTTCCCCCCAGCCTCCAGCGCCAGCAGGCAGGCCGCGCGCACGCAGTTCACGATCTCGGCGCCGGCCAGGGCGTGGCGGGCGGCGATCTGCGGCAGGGAAATGGCGGCATCCAGCTGCACCGCGGCCGGCAGGCTCTGCTGCCACAGCCGCAGCCGCTCGTCGGCCCGCGGCAGCGGGAAGTGCACCACCGCCTCGAAACGGCGGGTGAAGGCCGGGTCGAGGTTGTCCTTCTGGTTCGACGCCAGGATGGCGATGCCGCTGAAGCCCTCGATGCGCTGCAGCAGCCAGGCCACCTCCTGGTTGGCATAGCGGTCGTGCGCGTCACGGGTGTCGCTGCGCTTGCCGAACAACGCATCGGCTTCGTCGAAGAACAGCAGCCAGCCGTGCTGCTCGGCCACGTCGAACACCCGGGACAGGTTCTTCTCGGTCTCGCCGATGTACTTGCTGACCACCAGCGACAGATCGATCTGCCACACCGCCCGCCCCGCGGCCTGGCCCAGCAGCGCAGCCGTCAGCGTCTTGCCGGTGCCCGGCGGGCCGTGGAACAGCGCCCGCAGCCCGGGCCGCAGCTTGGCCGCCATGCCCCAGTCATGCAGCAGTGTGTGGCCGTGGCGCAGCCAGCTCTGGATCTCGTCGAGCTGCGCCGCGGTGCCGGGGTGCAGCACCAGGTCGTCCCAACCCAGCGTGGTGTGCACCTGCCGCGCGGGAAAGGCCGCGCCCAGCGCTGGCGCCGCACCGGCCCCCGCGCCCAGCAAGGCCAGCGCCGCCGGCTGCAGCTGCAGCGCGCCGCGCAGCACCGGTGCGCCGGGCTCGGCCGGCGCCAGGCGCAGCAGGTCCTGCCGGGCCAGCCAGTGGCCGGGGCCGAACAGCGGCAGCAGCGCCAGCCGTGCCGCCAGGTCGTCACCCGCCAGCAGGAAGGCCAGGGTCTGGCCGCTGGGTTGGAAGCAGGCCGCCGTGCCGGCGCCCTCGCCCGTCGCCGTGCCACCAAACTCGGCAAACGGCTTGTCGAAGGTCTGGTTGCGGGTGAAGAACACATCCAGCGCCTGCGGCCGCAGGTGCGGCGCCAGGGCCAGCGCCAGGGCCAGCCGCTCGGCCGGCGTGGCCTGCTGGCGCAGCAGCAGGTCTGACCAGGCACTGGCGGCGGCCTGCAGCGGTGGCGCCGCGGGCAGGCCGGGGCCGGGCTCGCCAGCCTGGCCCCCGTTGTGGACGCTGTTGTGGACGCCGTTGTGGAAGTAGGCCTGGAAGCGCCAGCCGATCACCTGCACCAGCCAGTCCAGCTCCGCACCCAGCACCCGGGCGGCGGCCTGCAGATCGGGCGCGGCCATCACCACTGCACTTGCAGCAGCCGCGGCATCCACGGCAGCCGCACGATGGCCGGGCTCCAGGGAAAGCGGTCCATCACCACATCATGCGTGGCGCGTTCCACCTGCAGCAGCCAGTGGCCGTCCTGGGTGCGCAGCTGGCCCGGCCGCTGCAGGAAGGCCTGGCGCAGCCCGTCGGGCGACATTTGCCGCAGCACCGGCGCGGCCTGCACCACGGCGGCCAGCAGTGCGGTGCACTCATCCTGCTCGTCGGCGGTGATTGGGTCGTCGAGCAGGATGGGCGCATCCAGCGGCAGGCCGCACAGCAGCTTGTTCAACGGCAGCTGGTACTCGGGCGGATCGGCGTCGCCGGTGGCCAGGCACTGCAGCAGGACCGCCAGCCGCACCGCATGCGCCGGGCTGCGGAACTGCCGCGCCTGCAGCAGGCCCAGCCGGTCGGCAAAGCGCTGCAGAAACGGCCACAGCAGCACCAGGCCGGCATTGGCGGGGTACAGCGCATCGGCAGTGGCCAGGGAAGGCGCCGGGCTCGGTGCCACGGTGGGTGCAGCGCCGGGCTGCCTGGCTGCTTCGTCGAGAAGTGCCGCCAGCGCCGCAGCGGCGGTGGTTGACGCCGGAGACACGGTGCCAGCCGGTGGCGCCGGCCCATCGGCACCGGGTGGCGGCGCAATGGTGGCCAGCCAGGCTTGCAGCGCCGCGCTGATGGCGGCCAGATCGCTGGCGTGCGGGCGGGCGCTGGCCAGCGCCTGGGCCAGGCGGCCGGAGGCAGCCGGCTGCGGGTGGCGGCGCAGCTGGTCCAGCCAGGGCAGCCAGGCACGGTCCGCATCGCCGGCGGGCCGGCTGGCCAGGGCAGCCGCCAGGCGCGCCAGGGCCGCCAGCGCGTCGTCGGCGTCCTGCGGCAGATCGACCGGGTGGCCGGCGGGCCAGGCCTGGTCCAGCGCCTGCCACAGCGTTGCCACCGTGGCGGGGTCGTCGCCCGGCGCGGCCTGGTCCAGCGCCCGGCGCCAGGCCGGTGCCAGCACGGCGCTGGCCAGACCCAGGCGGCCGGGCAGCCGCTGCAAGGCCCGGGCCCACGGACTGGCCTGCCCACCGGGGCGCAGTGCGGCGGCCAGCGCCTCGCGCCACCAGGCCTGGCGCAGGCGGCCGCGCGGGCGGCCCAGCGGTGCGGCCATGGCTGGCCAGAGGCGGTCCCAGTCCGGTGCCGGCGCGGCAGGTTCGCCGTGCAACAGGCTGACCAGGCGGGCCAGCGCGGCATCGTCCAGCGCCGCCACCAGGCGCTGCAGCGCCGGCGCGTCGGCATCGGCGGGCGGCAGCCAGGACAGGCCGGGCCGCAGCGGGCCGGCCAGCAGCGTGGCCAGCGCCCGCTGCAGCAGGCCGCGGTCGGCGCTGTCAGCCCACCAGGGCAGCTGGCCGGTGTGCAGGCAGCTGGCCACCAGTTCGGCGTCGGTCTGCACCGCTGCGGCAGCAGGCAGGGCCTGGCGCAACTGCTGCGTCACCTCGGCCACGAAGGCGGCCTGCAAGGCCTGGGTGGCTGCAGCATCGTCGCCCTGCCAGGCGGCGGCGGGCCAGGCGCCGAGGTCGATGGTCAGGCGGTCGATGCGCTGGGCCAGGCGGGCATCGCCCAGCTGGTCGCACAGCCGCTCCAGCGCCGGCAGCAGGTGCTGCTGCAGCTGGCGCTGGGCCGCGGCCTGCAGCGCCGGCGCCTGGTCGCGCGGCATGCCGACCAGATCGACCAGCAGGCGCTGCACCCGGTGCGGCGGCGCGGAGGCGGGCATCGTGCGCGGTCAGCCGCCCGGCGGTGGCTGGATGGTGACCAGCACCTCGGCCGCCAGCAACTGGCGGCCGGCGGGGTCGTCGGCGCGCTGGGCCAGCACCTGAAAGCGCGCCTCGGCAGGCACGGGGCCGGTGGACAGTGACAGCGGCCCGCCGTCGCCGCGCCGCGCCTCGCCCACCGGCTGCAGCTCGTCGCCCACCCGCTGCTGCACCTGGTACAGCACGCCGGGCTGGGTGCTGTCCAGCACGATGCGGCACTCGGCGCCGGCCGCCACGCTGGGCGGATCGGCCGCCAACGGCAGATCCGCCCGCGGCAGCAGCCGCAGGCGCAGCCACTGCTCGGTCGCCACCGGCAGCTGGCCGTCGGCGGCGGGCGTGGTGCTGCGCAGCAACAGCCAGCGGTCCAGCGGCGCGCCGTCATCCACAGGCATCGGTTCACTGTCGAGCACCAGCGCTGCGCCATGGCCCGGCACCGGCGCCGACCCATCCTGGCCGGGCTGGCGCAGCTGGTAGCTGGTGCCGGCCAGGCTGTCGACCACCTGCACCCGGGCCGGGCTGCCGGGCACCTGCCAGTCGGCCAGCAGGCGGACGGCCGGCAGCGCCGGCAACCGCGCCTGCAGCGGCAGTTCGACGGCCAGGCCGGTGTGCACCTTGGTGGCCTGCCAGGCCAGCGCGGTGCCGGCCGGCAGCACTGGCAAGTCCAGCAGCGGGGCGGCGGGCGGCTGCTCGTCAGCCGGCAGCGTGGCGGCGCTGCCGGCATCGGTGGCCACCACCAGGTCCACGCCCATGACCAGCTGGCCCAGGCCCTTGTTGCGGCTGGCGTCGGCGTCGCTGCGCTGGTGCATGTAGGCGGCCTGGTCCAGCGGCTTGCCATCGGGCTGCGGTGTGGGCCGGTAGGCCACGCCGGGCTGGCCGCCCTGCACCCGCAGCTGCTGCGGGCCGGCGGCCGGAACCACCAGGTCGAGCTGCAGCGACGGCTGGACATCGGGGCGCACCAGCAACAGCACTGCCTGGACCAGGCCGGTGGAGGTGGCCACGGTCTCGTCGCCGCGGCTGCGGTGCTGCTTGCGGGCCTGCACCACGCACACCAGGTCATCAGCGGGTTCGGGCAGCGGCAGCAGCAGGTCGGCGCCGGTGCCGGCCACCGGCGCGCCCAGCGGGCTGAAGCCGGGCGGCGGCTGGTCGCCGGCGGGCCATGCCGGCGGCGCCACGCCGGGCTGTTGCGGGCCGGCCTGCAGCAGCGTGGCATCGACCACCGGACCGCCGGGCGGTTGCCACTCGGCATCGCGCACCCGGCGCACCCACAGCTGGTAGCTGGCGCTGGCCTGGCTGGCCTGCACCCGCAATGCCGCGCCGCCCTGCCGGAAGCCGACCACCGGGCCCGGCACCGCCACCACCGGCCGGCCGGCATCGGCCCGCACGGCCACCGGCGCGCGGGCATCGAGCAGCGTGGTTTCGGGCGCGCCACCGTCGCTGGCGCTCAGGCGCTTCACCGCCTGCACGGCCAGCACGCAGTCCTCGGTGAGCGGCGGCGTGGTCAGGGTGATGGTGTCGAGGTCGCCGATCACCGCCGGGCCCCGCGGCTGGCCATCGACCACCACGGTGTAGGCCACGCCTTCCTGGCTGGCCTGCACCTGCACCCGCACCGCCTGGCCGTGGGCACACAGGCGCACGTCACCGGGCAGCGGGTTGGCCAGCTGGGCATCGAGCAACGGCAGATCGGGCAGCAACACGGCCAGGGTGCTGTCCAGGCCCACGCGCACCGGGGCGGGCTGGTCCAGCAGCACCGGCGGCTGCGGCGGAAGGCCTGCGGCACTGCGCAGCTTGCGCGCCTGCACGCGGTAGCGGATGTCCTCGCTGACCGGGGGGGACTCGAGCAACAGCCGGCCACCCTGCCCTTCCACCTCGTCCACGGCCAGCGGCTGGCCGCCGCCATCACGCAGCGGGCCGCCATCGGGCGCGCGCAGGCTGTAGAGCACGCCGGCTTCGGCATCGTCGATGGCGATGCGGGCGCTGCGGCCGTGGGCCACCTTCAGCCCGGCACCGGGGCCGGTGGCGGCGATGCCATCGGCCACGCGCAGATCGGTCAGCGGGTAGGTGTCGCCCAGGCCCAGCGCGTCGATCACCCGGTTGCGGGCGCTGCGCAGCGGCACCTGGCGGGCCGCCGCGTCGCCAGCCTCGCCGCCTGCCAGGATCTGGTGCAGCGCCGCCGCGCGCAGCGCCTGCCAGCGGGCCAGCGCGGCATGGCAGGCGGCCAGGGCATCGGTGTCCAGCCACAGCAGGCGCACGGCCAGGTGGGCCGGCGTCTCCTGCGCCACCGCATGGGCCAGGCGCTGGCGCAGGTCGGCATCGGTCCAGCCGGGGTCGTCACCGGGCAGCACCAGGCTCAGCTGCAGCGAAAACGGATCGGCCGACAGCGCCTGGCGCATCAGCGGCCCCTGCTGGCGGTTGTCGGCGGGCAGCGGGCGCAGCAGGATGTGCTCGACCAGTTGCAGCGGCAGCGCGCTGTCGGTCAGCCCCAGCAGGCGCGCCAGGCGCTGCTGCAGGCCGGCCGGGGCGGCCTGCGGGTCATCCGGGGCGGCCAGGGCATCGGCGCCCAGGCCACGGCGCAGGGCCAGGCGGGGGTAGTCCTGCAGGTAGGCCTGCTTGTCGCGCAGGGCGCGGCGGCGGGGGGTGTCGGCAGCGTCAGCGTCGGCTGTGCTGGTGAACACCGGACGCACCTCGCCCCAGTGCTCGCCCAGGCGGGCCAGCAGGTGGTCGGTGATGCGGTGGCGCTGGGCAAGGCGGGCATCGTCTGCATCGGCCTCGGGGTCGGCCCAGGGGTTGTCGGTGATGCGAGCCAGCCAGGCGGCATGGTCGTCCAGCGGCAGGCGACGCACGCTGGCCAGCTGCAGGGCACCGCCCTCGTCGGGCACCGGCTGGCTGAAGCGCAGATCCTCACCCTGGTCGGTGAACGACAGCAGCCGGCCGACCTGCGCCAGCTGGGCGAACTGGTTGGCCAGCAGCTGGTCGAACAGCATCAGGTAGGCCTTGAGCTGGCGGGCCAGCGCATGGCGCTCGGGCGGCTCCTGCCCCGACAGACCCGCCGGCCCGACGCCATAGACCTGCGGCATGTGGTGCTGCACCGACAGGTGGCGCGCCACCTGGCGCGGGCGCGCCGGCGGTGGCGCCAGCGCATCATCGACCAGCGCGGTCGGCTGGGTGCTGCGGCGCAGCCGTGCCTCCATCAGCCGGCGGGCCTGGGCACGCAGGGCCGGATGGTCGATGCGCAAGCCGCCGCGCTCCAGCTGCAGGCGCGAGCCGGGCATGTCGAAGCTGGCGCAGCGGTCGGCCGGCACCGGCAGCAGCCAGTCGGCGCTGGGCTTGCCATCGCGCAGGAAACCCAGGCGCTTGATCGCTGCCACGCCGGGCACGGCCATCACCACCTGGATCAGGTCGGACACCCGCACCGCCGTGCGCCGCTGGCCGGCGGCGGCCCATTCGGCGGGGTCGAGGAAGCCGCGCCGCAGCAGCGGGCCTTCGAAGATCTGGTCCATGCGCCAGCCGCGGGCCAGCATCTCGCGCAGGCTGCGGAAGGGCAGCGGCGGTGCCAGGTGCTGGGCGATGGCCAGGCTCACCGCGGCCAGGGTCTCGGTGCCATCGGCGCCCGGCGCCAGCTCGATGCTGCCGTCCAGCGCCACTGGCAGGCGGTCGAGCAGACGCACCTCGGCCACATCCTCACCCAGCGCGCGCCACTGCTGCAGCAACCGCGCAGCCTGCTGCACCAGGGCGCTGCCGTCGACATCCTCGTCGAGGCCGGATTTCTCGATCGACACCCGCAGCAGGCCGCGCGGGCGCAGCAGGCTGACATTGGGGCTGCGGCGCACCGCCTCGGCATCGCCGGCCGGGGCCAGCAGGGCCTGGGCGGCATCGTGGCTGGCCAGCACCGCCTCCACCGGCTCCACCCAGGCGTTGCGCACGCCGGGCAGGTCGATCACCAGGCGGCGCAGGTCGTCGGCGGTGACCGGCCCGCTGGGCAGCACCTGGGCCGGCGTGAACAGGCCCTGGGTGGCCGACGGTGCGGCGCCTTCGGCCACCGGCAGGCTGGCCAGCAGGTCGGGCACCGGATGCGCGCTGCGGTAGGCCAGGTCGGTGATGGCGTAGCACACCGCCTCCAGCACGGTGATGCCGGGGTCGTGGCTGTTGTGGTCCGTCCAGGTCTGCCCGGCCAGGCGCTGCAGCGTGCCGATGGCACGCGCACGCAGGGCGTCAAAATCCTGCGCGGTCTGGGCGGGGTCGGCAGCCATGGCGTGGACAGGCCGTGGACGCTCAGCCGGCCGGTTGGGCGGTGACCGCAGCCAGACGCGCCGCCAGCGCCTCGATCTGCGCCTGCTGCTGCTTGACTGCCTCGATCAGCGGCGCCACCAGCACCGCATAGTTCACGCCCTTCAGGCCTTCCGGGCCGACGGACACCGCCTCGGGGTAGACGGCCTCCACCTCCTGGGCGATCAGGCCAACGGCCGGGTTGCTGTCGTCGGCGTCGGCGTTCCAGTGGAAGCGCACGCCACGCAGCCGGCGCACGGCATCCAGCGCCGAGGCCAGCGGCTGCACGTCACGCTTGGTCCTGGCGTCCGAGCCTTGGTAGTTGCTGGCCGACCAGAACTTGCCCGCTGCAAAGCCACCGCTGTAGCCGCCGTTGGTGATGGTGGACATGCGCAGCCATTCGTCGTTGCCACCCCAGTCACCGACGCCGGAGAAGCGCCACTTTTCGCCCAGCTGCAGCACATTGACCTTGACCACGCCAGCCTCGTTGATACCCAGCCCGAAGCGGCCGTTGTGGCCGTCGATGATCGAGAAGTCATTGCCGGCGCGCACGCCGATGTCCCACCAGTGGCCGCCGCCCACGCCACCGCTGCGGCCCATGCGGATCGACGCACGCTTCTCCGCCTCGTACCAGACCACGTGCGGGTTGAAGAACATGATGCCGGCAGCGCCGCCGGCACCGATGGTGACGTACTCGCTGCCCTTGTCGCCCCAGAACTGGGTGGTGTTGACGATGAAGCGATCCCAGGTGCCGGCGCCGCCGGTCTGCACATGCAGCTTGCCCGCCGGCGCGGTGGTGCCGATGCCCACGTTGCCCAGGCCGGGCATCAGTGCGATGTGGTCATCGCCGTCGTTGGAGGTGCCGATCTCCAGCGTGGTGGACTCGCCCACCCGCGGGTAGTAGCGGATCCAGGCGCTGTCGCCGCCACCGCCGCCCGGGTCGGGCGGGAACACGATGCCGCGGTCGGCGCTGTTGCCGGCGCTGACCATCAGCGCGCCGTCGCGGATCTCCAGCTTGGCGCGCGGATCCGGCGTGCCGATGCCGAGATTGCCCTTGCCGTCGAGCACCAGATCGGTGTGGTTCCAGGGTTCGCGGATGAAGTACATCCGGCCGCTGTTGACATGGATGGACCAGTCGCCGTGCTCGGTATCGATGAAGTCGATCTGCGGCGCGTTGCCCTTGATCTGCAACTGCCCGCTGTTGGCCATGCGCGAATCCGGGTCGGGCGTGATGCCCAGGTTGCCCACCAGGCGCAGCGCGCCGTTGACGTGCAGCTGCGCCCCAGGCGTCACCGTGCCCACGCCCACCTGGCCGGTGGTCTGGTCGATGAACAGCCGCGGGTTGCCGTCGCCGTCGGTGACGCCCAGGCCGGCACGGGCGGTGGCCGGGTTGCGCGGGTCGGCCCGCGGGCTCAGCGCCAGGCCGAAGGCGGGCTTGGCGTCGTTGAAGTTGCGGTACAGGTTCAGCAGCTTCTTCTGGCTGCTGTCGTCGCCGTCGGCCTGCAGGCTCAGCGGCTCGCCGGGCGGCTTGGCCAGGCCGTCGTCGCGCTGGTTCAGCGCGGCGCCGATCAGCTCCTCGAAGTTGCTGGCCGTGGGCACGGCGTTCTTGACGAAGTAGGACTTCAGCGTCTCGCGGCCGGTCTTGTCGATCTTCATGGCGGTGCTCCTGGTCTGGGTTCCGCGGGTCAGGCGATGGAAAAGTCAAGTTCGATGCGCATGCTGCCGATGCCTTCGAAGCCCTGCACACGCTGGTCATTCGCGGCGATCACGTCGAACTCATGCTGGTCGGCGGCCACCAGCACGGCATCGGCGCGCTGCGGCGTGATGGCATGCACCGGCTGGTCGGGCACCAGGGTGAAACGGCCCTGGTCGCCGGTGAACAGGCGCAGCCCGGCGATGTAGTCGACATAGGGCCGCGTCTCGATGTAGTGCAGGATGCTGTTGGCATACAGGCTGCCGCCGATGACCAGGTCGGCACCGTCGGCATAGGCCCAGGGCGACAGGAAGCGGTTCAGGTCGTCGTTGAGCTGCTGGCGGCACCAACCTTCGTCGGTGCCCGGCATGAAGCGCACGCCGCAGCGCACCTTCACCGGGATGAAGTGCGCATTGCGCACCCGCAGCCGGGCCGACGCGGGCAGCTTGTCGGCCAGGAAGGCGGTGATGTCGGCGATCAGTTCGGCGCTGGCGCGTGGAGCGAATGGGTCGAAGGGCTGGCGCTGGGTGATGTCGGGCACCACGATCAGGTCGACCGCACCGGGCTCGGGCTGCCAGCGGGCATCGGCACGCAGGCACTTCACCTTGTAGAGCTGCGGAAACTGCCCCAGCACCAGGTGCTCGTAATCCCAGGGCGTCAGCGCGCGCTGGCGGTGGCGCAGGCGCTCGGCCACCCGGGTGTTGAACAGCGCGCCCTGCTCGGCCGGCCGGCCGCCGAAGCTGCTGTACGGCTGGGCCAGCGCGGCGAGGCCGGGCACCGGCTCCAGCGGCCCGGTGACCTGGCCCGGCGGCAAGGCGCGGCCCAGGTCGTCGCCGGTCAAGGCCGCATCCACCCGTTCGGCCAGCACCGCGTTGGGATGCAGGCCGACCAGATCACAGACGCCCTCCACCGCCCGCTGCCGCCGCAGGCGCAGCCACAGCAGGCCACCGGGCGGGGGCGGCTGGTCATCGAGCAGCGGCGCCACCGCCATCTGCAGGCCCGGCGCCACCGCCGGCAGCTGCAGCTCGACGATGCCGGCATTGACCAGCTGGCGTGTGCCGTCGGCCAGCAGGCTGCCTTCCAGCGCACCCTGCTGCAGCGAGCGCCAGCGGCCGCCGTCCAGCACCGACCAGTGCACCGGCTCAGGCGGCGCCTCGGGGTCGGCGCTGCCCTCCGCCACCTGCACCAGCAGGCTCAGGCGCTGCGGCGCCTGCACGCCGGCGAGGCCGATGTAGAGCTCGCCCTGGGCCGGCAGATCGGGCAGCAGCGGCACGGCGCTGCCCGGCTCGGCACCCGAATCCGGGCCCAGCGCCACCTGACCAAACGGCAGCACATGGTGCAGCTGGGCCGGCGGCTGGGCCGCGCCGGCGGGCACGAAGGGCGGCGGCACGGCCGCCTGCTCGCAGCTGGCGGTGTAGTCGGCGACGAGGCTCTTGAGCTTGGGGGTGTAGGGTGGGTTGACGACGAAGTTCTCGGCCACCGGCTTGCTGCCGGCCGCCATGGCCGACGCCAGCTGGGCCGACAGCCGCAGCGCCTGCGCCGGGTAGGCGGCGTGCTGCAGATCACCGGCCAGCTCCCACACCCAGGCGCGGCGCCAGTCGGCGGCCTGGGCGGCCACCGCCGGCGCCGGCGGCTCGGTCTGCAGGCGGCCGGGCTCGGCCACGCCCGCCGGTTGCAGCAGCAGGGCCTTGGGGCTGTCGCCGTCGCCGAACAGCGGCAACGGGTCCTTGGTGGTGTTGAAGACGGCGCCATCGCGCAGGCCGACCCGCACGGTGAAATCGGCGGCGGACAGCGCACGCGGGTAGTTGGCGTAGTGCGTCTTCAGCGATACCGGCGCACCCATCCAGCTGCCGCGGAAGCTGATGCTGTCCAGCGCCTTGCCGACCAGCTCGGGGTGGGCGATGGACAGCCGGGCGCCGCTGGCCGGCTGCATGCCGAAGGGCTCGAACGGCTTCTTCGGATCCAGCACCTGCTGGTCGTTCTGCAGCAGCAGGCCGGCCAGGCCGGTCACCCGCACCTGCAGCCACAGCCGCCGCAGCTGCAGACCGGCCAGCGCCTGGTAGTCACTGTGGTGGCAGGCGAAGCCGGCATGCCAGGCTGGCCGCAGCATCAGCCGCAGCACCGGCGCGGCGGCCTGCAGGCCGTGCACCGCCAGGCTGGGCGGCTGCACCGCCGGTTGCTGCTCGCCCAGGCTGCAGCGCAGCACCAGCGCCCGCAGGCTGCCGGTCTCGATGCCGGCCACCGCCGGGTAGCCGTCGAAGCCCGGGCGCAGCCAGGCCAGCTGCAGATCGGCCGGCGCCAGCCAGCCCTCCGGCCCGCTGAGCTGCACCTCGAACGGGTTGAAGCCGGCCACCAGTGGCGCGGCATCGGCGGGGGCCAGCAGCGCCCGCAGTGCGCGGGCATCGAAGCTGGCAGCGTCGCCGTCGAAGCCCAGCACCAGGGTGATCTGCCGCTGGCCTTCGGCCAGGGCCAGCAGCGGCGAGGCGAACGCCAGGCCCAGCACCGGTGCCACCGCAGGCTGGCGCTGACGGGCCGTGGCCAGGTTGCCGAAGGGCTGCCAGCGCGGTGCCGCGCCCTCGGCCACCGGGGCCAGCGGCTGCACGGCGCGGGCGTCGCCAGCCGGATAGGCGTGGTGCCAGATGCGCTGCACCGGCTCGCCGAGGGCGCCACCCGGGCGCTGGCGCTGGGGCTGCTCCAGCAGCAGCGCGGCCTGGGTCCAGTCGGCCGCCGCGGGTGCGGTGCCGGCCTCGGCGGCCTCGGCCAGGGCCTGCAGCCAGGCCAGGTCGGCCGCGGCCATGCCCAGCGCCGTCAGGCGTGACCAGGCGGCCTCCAGCGGCAGCGGCGCGCCGGTGGCCAGCGCCACCATGGCTGCCAGGGCCTGCAGCGGTGCGCGGGCGCGCAGCCGCGGCTCGGCGGCAGCCAGCAAGGCCTGCTGGCGGCGGCGCACCTGCACCGTGGTGAAGGCCTCGGTCAGCAGCGCGTGCACCCGCGCCCAGTCGGCATCGTCGGCCGGCGTGTTGGCCAGCACCGTCGGCGGCAGCGCCAGGCTGCGGCGGGCCACCACCATCATGAAGCGGAAGGCCTCGGCCGACAGTCCGAAGTACTGCTCGATGGCGATGAAGCTCTGGTGCAGGTGCTGCAGCGAGGCCACCGCCGGCAACGGCCAGGCCGGCCGGCCGTGGGTGAGGGCCAGCAGCGCATCGACATCCCGCAGGCCGCGCTGCGCTGCCGTCAGCGCCAGCGCCGGCTGCAGGCGGCGGCCGGCGGCTTCCAGCAGGCTGACGATCTCGCGCCACTGGCCGTCCACCCGCAGCTTGGTCTGCATCAGGCTGCGGAACTCGGGCAGGGTCAGGCGCAGCGTGTCGGTGACGAAGGCCTGCACCTCGGGCCGGTCGGTCAGCAGGGTGTGCACATCCTCGATGCGGGCGACCTCGGGCAGTTGGTCGTACAGCCGGGCATAGGCACGCTCGTCCAGGCCCAGCGCGGCGCGCAGGTTGGCGTGGAAGTCGTCGGGCGCGGCCGCCGGCGGCTGGTAGGCCGCATCACGCCGGCGGCCGGCCTCGGCCAGCAGGGCGTTGATGGCGGCCCAGTCGGCCCGGTCGCTGGCCACGCGCTGGGCGCGCAGCTGCATCAGGCGGCGGAAATCGTCGAACAACGGCATGCCCAGGCCGGTGGCGACGAAGTCCACCACCTGCTGGGCCTGCACCAGGGTGTCGAAATCGATCTCGGCCGGCGGCTGGCCGGGCGCCGGGTCGGCCGGCAGGCCGGGAAAGATGGGCAGCGGCAGCGGATCACCGGGATTGGGCGCGCCCAGCGCGATGCGCAGCATCGCCAGGAAGGCCTGCTGCCGGGTGCCGCCCTGCAGATACTGCCGGCTGGCCTGGGCAATGCCGGTCTCGCGGATGTGCACCCGCAGCGAGCACAGCGCCGCGACCCGCACCTGGCTGGCGACCAGGTCGTCGCGGGTGCTGAACAGCCGCGGCTGGCCGGCGGCATCCTGCCCGGCGCGCAGCAGGGTGCCGGCCGGCACGCGCACGCGCGCCAGGCGGCTGTCGGGCTGCGCCAGCAGGTGCACCCGGTCGGCCACCGCCGGCTGCGCCACCATGCGCAGCACGTCGCGGTAGAAGTAGTCCAGGTGGCGGCCGCTGAACTGGTTGAGCTGGCTGCGGGTCAGGCCGATCAGGTCCAGGCAGGCCAGCAGCAGGGCCAGCGGCGGCCGGGCGACCACTGCATCGGCGCCCTGCGGCCAGGCATCGGGCGCGGCGGTGTCGGTGGCGGCACGCTGGGTGGCGTCGGCCGCATCGACCAGGCCGTCGACGGGCGGGAACAGCGCCTGCCAGTGGCCCTGGTCGGCGCCGCTGTCGTCCACCGCCACCAGGCCGGCGGCGTAGGCGCGGGCGAAGGCCAGGGCATCGGCCAGGCTCCAGCTGTCCAGCACCGCATGGGCTGGGTCGAGCGCGGGCCGCAGGCGGGCGGCCTGGCTGCTGCCGTCGTGCAGGGGGATGTCCATGTTGCTCAGCTGGCGCTGACCTGCTGGTTGACCGGCATGAACTGGCCCTGCCCGCTGTACTGCGGCGAGGCATCGGGCACCGGGCCGGCGGCGGTGGGTTGCTGGGCCGGGCTCTGCACCTCGAACTTGGCGGTGAACATGCCGCCCTTGAGCAGCACCTTCTTGCCGCCGGTCTGGGTGGTGCTGGCCTTCTGGTTGGCGGCCAGGCTGGCGATCTTGAGCGTGCCGACACCGGGAATCGGGTGGCTGGGCGTGAAGTAGGTGCAGCCGGGCACCGACACCTGGGCCTCGTCGCCGTCGACGCAGACCTTGCGGCCGCCGATGGACGCCGGTCCGCTGCCCGGGATGCGGCCGGGCTGCACCATCACGATGGCCGGCGAGAACATCGGCATGAACACCACCATGTCGCCGTCGGTCAGCACCTTGTCGCCCATCAGGCCCCTCCCGGTGTGCTGGCTTCGCGCAGGTAGAACGGATAGACCAGGTTGAAGCGCGAGTTGGTGGCACGCACCGTGTAGTCGATGGTGACCAGGAGCACGCCCTCGCCGGCGCGTTCGGCCGAGACCTGCACCTCGTCGAGCCGGATGCGCGGCTCGTGGTGCAGGATGGCATCGCTGACCAGATCGCGCACCTGGCCGACCATGCGCTGGCTGATCTCGCCGAACAGGAAGGCGCTCAGCTCGCAGCCGAAGTCCTCGCGCAGCACCCGCTCGCCACGCCGCGTGGCCAGCAGGATGGCCAGGCTCTGGGCGATGTCGTCATGGCCGCTGACCATGGCGACGCCCGCACCGCCCGCCTCGAAGCGCGGCGGGAAGGCCCAGCCGGTGCCGAGGAAGCCCGCGCCTGCCGCCATGCTCAGCCCTCCTTGGGCCCGGTGGGGGCCTGGGCGTTCAACTGCTCGCCGGCCTGCGCCTGGATCTTGCCGACCAGGGCGAACACCCGGGCGAACGGCAGGCCGCCGATGCCTTCGAGCACCAGGTTGAGTTCATCGAGGGTCAGGCGCAGCTGGATGTCGGGCATGGGGGTGCCCTGGGCGGGCCGTGTGGGGGAGGTGCTGGATGTCATGGCGGATGCCGGTGGCTAGTTCAGGTCGATCTTGCTGCCCTTGACGACCACGTCGCCGCTGGCCTTGGCCTGCAGGTCCTTGGCCGATTCGATGGCGATGCCGTTCTTGTCGAGGGTGATCTTGTTGCCGTGCTTGTCGCTGATGACAATGGCCTCGCCCTCGTCATCCATCAGCAGCTTGGCGCCCGACGGTGTCTGCAGGCTCAGTTGCTTCTTGTCGTCGTCCATGGCCAGGGTCAGGCCGCTGCGCGTGACCAGGCCGCGCAGGTTGTTCTTGTTGCTGCTGTCCAGCACCGCAGCCGGCGGCGTGTTCTTGCTGCTGAACAGCGCGCCCAGCACCACCGGCTGGCGCGGGTCGTCGTTGAAGAATCCGAGCACCACCTCGTCACCCGGCTCGGGGCGGAAGCAGATGCCGCGCTCCTTGCCGGCATCGGGCGCGGCCACCCGCGCCCAGAGGCCGGTGACGCCGTCGCCCAGGCTGGGCACCATCACCTTGATGCGGTGCTCCTTCAGCGGATCGTCGGCGACGCTGTCGACGATGCCGATCTGCAGGCCGCTGGCCGGTGGCAGCAGGCCGGCGGCCGGGGCGCTGGCGATGTCGGGCCGGCGGTGGTGGGGCGTGGGATCGAGGCCGAACTGCAGGTCGGTCGTCCAGTCGCCGTCGGCGATGCGGTGGCACAGGCCGGTGACCAGCACCTCGCCCTCGAAGGCCTTGCCCACGCCCTGGATCTTGACGCCATCCAGCAGCTTGGCTCTGGCGGTGCCCTGCACCCGCAGGCGGCCGCGCTGCAGGCCCAGCTGGTTGCGAACGGCGATGGCATCGGCCCAGTCCTTGGCCTCGGCGGTCAGCAGCGGCGCGCGGTGCAACAGGGTGGCTGCGCCCAGGCCCAGGGCATCGGCCGCCTTGGCGCTGCTGACGCTGCCCTGCTTCAACGCGGGCGGCTTCCTGGCCGAGGACTTGACCAGCTTCTGGGTGCCGATGTCCCAGTTCCAGGCTTCGATCGACGCATCCTGCCCCAGCGCATCGCAGGCGAGGTCCAGGTCCAGCAGGTCCTGGCCCCAGGTCACCGTCAGCGCCGGAGAGCCGGTGAGCTCGGGCTTGGCCATGCGCAGCGCGCCGTCGGTGACGCTGACCACCATGCCCACCGCGTCGGCCCGGGTGAGCAACCAGTCCCAGTCACTGCAGTCGAACTGCACCAGGCTGGCATGGGTCACCGTCGTGGCCTGGGCCGAGCAGGTCAGGCCGGCGGCCTTGGCCAGCTTGGCGAACACGTCGCTGTCCTTGGCATCGGCAAACACCTGGCTGCGGCGCGGCCGGGTCATGCGGAAGGCCTTGTCGCGCAGTTCCACCCGCAGGCAGGCGCCGCCCCGCCCGGCCTCGATGCCCTGGCGCACCACCAGGCCGCTGAACAGCGTCTGGTCGCCGTCGCCGCCTTCGTAGCGGGCCGCGATGCTGACCTCCGTTCCCAGCTTGAACAGGCCGCTGTCGCAGATGGCGAACTGGCCGCTTGTCGCGTCACCGTCCTGCAGCAGCACACTGGCGCTGGGCACGCGGTTCAGCGCACGCCGCACGTCGATCGACACCACCGGGATGTCCGCCGCAATGGTGCTGCCATCGCAGCGGATGGTGACGGTGACGACGCTCATGTCGGCAGCCCACCCGCCGCGTCCAGCGGCGGAAACTGGATCTGCTGGCCGGGCTGCAGCTGGCGGAAGTCATCCAGCCCGTTGTGGCGGGCCACCAGCAGGTAGTGCCGGGCGCTGCCGTAGATCGACACGCACAGCAGCGGCAGCGTGTCACCGGCCTGCACGGTGCGCACATGGGTCAGGTCGGGCGAGCTCTTGGCCGCGGCGCGGGCAGCCGTCTCGGTGGCGCGGTCCTCGATGAAGCTGACATCCACCTCGGCGCGCAGCGGATCACCCGATTCATCGAACAGCTTGTAGGTGATGTCCAGCGTCTGCAGCCGACCCTGGAAGCTGAAGTCGCCCCAGCGCACCACCAGGAAGTTGGGCTGGTGGATGTCGCCGTTCATGCGCAGGCACATCTTCTCCAGCTCGGCCACCCGCTTCTTCACGCTGGGCGGGCCCAGCAGCTGCTCGGCGCCGAACTGGTGCACGCCGGTGCCGTCGATCACCAGCTGCAACGCCAGCGTGCCGGGCTCGGTGAGTGCATAGCGCGCCGGCCGGCCCTCGGTGTTGAGCGGCTGCAACCGGGCGTCGTTGTAGACCACGGCATGGCTGCGCTGGTAGCTCGCCGGGTTGAACATCAGCTGGATCTCGGCCGGGCTGGTCGGGCGGCGGCGGCGCTCGTCGAGGTAGCCCTCGATGCGCATCTTCTCCAGCTTGAACAGGTTGACCAGGGACATGGCGGTGGCTCAGCGCTCGCGCTCACGGGCCAGGACCAGCAGCACCTGGCGCACGCAGTCCTGCAGCAGCTGCTCGTACTGCGCCTGGCTCAGGGCCGCCGGCGCACCGCCGCTGCCGTCGCTGCCGGGGCCGGAGCTGGACATGGTGGCCCCGTCCTGCACCGTGGCGCGGATCACCAGCTCTTGGATCTGGATGGGCATGTCGGCTGCTTCCAGGCTGGCTCAGACCCGCAGGATCTGCATGCGGCCATAGGCCAGTTCCATGGTGTCGATGACCAGCGCCGGCTGGCCGGCGTCCAGGTCGGAGGTGGCCCAGCGCACCGGCCAGGCCTTCATGAACAGCCAGGCCGCCAACGGCGCGCGGTCTTCGGCGAGCAGGCTGACCAGCACGTTGCAGGGCGCGAACTTGAACGCGCTGAACGTGGCGTTGAACTCCAGGTTCAGCGGCGAGCCGACCACCATGCCGCGCTCCAGCGTCAGGTTGCCGTGGCTGATCCGCTGCGGCAGCTGCTGGGTGTAGAGGTTCTGTCCACCTTCGACCACCGTCTCGGTCTCCACCGTCATCTCCAGGCCCGACACCTTGGCAAAGCGCAGGTCGATCGGGTTGGGCACGGCGCCGCCCACCATGAACAGCACCGAGAAGCGCATGCCGAGGATGGGCGTGGCCATCAATGCGTCTCCACCGAAATGCCGGCCACCTTCAGCGCCAGGGTTTCGATCGCGGCGCCGTCGGCATCGGCCTGCAGCGTGGGTGCGTCCAGTTGCACCGGCAGTGCCTTCTGCACCCGCCAACTGACCACCGGCGTGCCCTCGGCGTCGCACAGGCTGACGGTGACCGGCCGCTGTTCGCCGCTCTCCAGCCAGGCGCGCAGCTCGGGCATGCCCTGCACCACGCCGCGGCGCAGCGTCATGTCGCTGTACTGGTCGATGCGCCAGCGCACGATCTGCTCGCCTTCGGCAAAGCTCAGGCCATGGCGGTAGGTCAGCGTCTCGAACTGGCGCGTCAGGCCCGTCACCTCGGCAAAGCCCATGGCCACCGTGCCCACGGTGACGCGGAAGTTGTAGGCCGCCAGCGGATAGCTGGCCGCCTGGACCGTGAAGCTGTGCGCCATGGGCAGCGGCGGACCGCTCAGCTCTCTTCGATCAGCACCGCGTCGGCGGTGAGTTGCATCGACTCGATGGCGACATCGTTGGCGCTGGCGCTGAAGCTGGGCGCGTCCAGCTGCGTGGGGAAGGCATTGAGCACCTTCCAGGTGATCACGGCCACGCCGTTCTCGTCGCACAGGCGGATCATGATGTCGCGTTTCTCCACCCGGTTCAGCGCCACGGTGTTGATCCAGTCGTACAGCACCTTGATGCTGACGCCCGCCACCACGCCCTTCTTCAGGGTCAGCGTGGTGATCTTGGGCTTGCCCGGCATGTACATGATGCGCGGGCCCGGCCCGCGGGTGCCGCTCTCGATGTGGGTGATGGTGTCGTAGGCGATGTTCAGCCCCGACACTTCGCTGAAGCCGATCGCCTCGCCGTTGATCTCAACCCGGAAGTTGTAGACCGGCAGCGGATAGGCGGCCTTGATCTGGTCCTTGGTCATTGCCATGATGGTGTGCGCCTTGCAGTGACGGTGTCAGGGGATGGTGGACGGGCGGCGGGCCACGCTCACTCGGTCTGCAGCTTGTGCGAGAAGCGCAGGATGATGAATTCGGCCGGACGCACCGCAGCCACGCCCACCTCCACCACCATGCGGCCTTCCAGCACGTCCTGTGCGGTCATCGTGGTGCCCAGGCCCACCCGCACGAAGTACGCGGCCTCGGGCTTGGCGCCGGCCAGCGCACCGCGCTCCCACAGGCCGTAGAGGTAGCTCTCGATCATCGCCTTCACCTTCAGCCAGGTGGTGGCGTCGTTGGGCTCGAACACCGCGAAGGCCGTGGCCTTGCGGGCCGATTCCTCGATGGTGATGAACAGCCGGCGCACCGAGACGTAGCGCCATTCGTTGTCGTTGCCAGCCAGGGTGCGCGCGCCCCACACCAGCGTGCCCTTGCCGGTGAAGGCGCGGATGGCGTTGATCGACTTGCCGGCGGTGGCGTCCACGTTCAGCCGGTCCTGCTCATCGTCGGTGACCTTGCTGACCGGGCCGAACACCGCCATCACACCGGCATTGGCCGGCGCCTTCCACACGCCCTGCTCGCGGTCGGTGCGGGCATAGATGCCGGCCACCGCGGCGCTGGGCGGCAGCACCACGCGCTGGGCCTCCAGCAGGCTGCGCGCGGCGTTGTACAGGCCGGTCTCGCTGCGTGCCACGCTGGCCAGGGTTTCGCCGGGCGGCTGCGGCATCACGATGGCGGCCCGCGGCACATCGGCCGCGGCGGCCACGGCGCCGGTGCCCTCGCCGGCGCGGGTGATGTCGAAGCCGCCGGTGGGGTTGGCGGCCTTGAAGGCCGTCCAGGCGGTGACGATGTCGTTGCCGGTCTTGCCGTTGGCATCGACCAGCGTCAGCAGGTTGCCGACGACGGTGAAGCTGGCCGCGCGGGACTTGGCACCGGCGGTGATGACCACGCCCGGCGTGCTGGCGGGCACGCCGGTGTGGCTCACGACGATGCCGCTGGCGCCGCCGATGCCCAGCGTGCCGGTGACATTGACCGCGGCACCGCCGGCGCGGTTGATGTCCACGTCCTCGCCGCGCCAGGCCACCGGCAGCGATGTCTGCAGATAGGGGTGGTAGGCCGCGCCGTACATCAGCTTGGCCGACAGGTTGCTGTCGTTGCGCAGCGCAGCCGGGTCACCGCCGTGCACGTCGATGATGGTGAAGCGGTCGCCCAGCTTGGCGCACTGCGCCAGGGCCTCACCGCACAGCTCGTAGTAGGCTGCCGCGGCCAGGGTGCAGGTGGCATCGGTCAGCACCAGCAGCGTGGGCTCGTCCTCCTTCTCCAGCGCGGCCAGGCCGGCGCTGAAGTGGGTCTTGGAGGGGCTGGACCTGTAGTTGCCGACCGACGCGATCCAGCACGGCCCGCCGCCGTTCTTGAAGTAGTGGCTGACCGCGTGGTACAGCGCATAAGCCGTGGCAGGCCCGGCACTGGCCAGCACCGGCGCCCCGCCGCCGCTGCCGGGCGTGAGGCTGAACTTCTGCCAGGCCGGCCCGCCGAACACGGTGGTGAACTCCAGCAGCGTGGCCACCCGCACGACCTTGGGCTCGGCCGTCTCGGCCGGGCCCAGCTCGGTGTAGCCGACGAAGGCCGGCACGGCGGTGGCCACCTCGGCCACGGACGGTGGCAGGGTCGAGATCTCTTCGACATACACACCGGGGGTCTTGTAGACGGGCATGGGATGCACTCCGTTCGTGGCTGACGTGGGCTGTGGGAAGACAGGGGGCACTCAGGTGTGCTGCTGCACGACCCGCACCCGGCTCTGGACGATCTGCGGCACGGCTGCGCCGTCGGTGTCGCGGAAGACCACCATGCGCACGCGGAACAGCGCCGAGGGCTGGTAGCTCACGCGCAGCGCGCTCCAGATCTCGTTCTGCTCGGCCTGCGGCAAGGTGACAAGTTCCAGCACCAGCCGGTCCAGCTGGGGCGGCCAGCCCGGCCGGCTGGCCGGTTCGATCGACCGGTGCTGCTGCAGGAAGCGGATCACATGGCCGAGCTGGTTCAGGCCCTGCTCGTAGACCTTGAAGCGCGCCACCGCCAGCAGCTTCAGGTTGAGCTGGATCTCGGGCTGCAGCTTGCGCAGGCCGGCATCGCCGGGCATGCGCAGGTACGGGTCAGCCGAGCGCAAGCCTGTCTCCTGCTCGATGTTGACCAGCAGCAGCGTGATGGCATTGAGGCGGAACTCGATCGGGTCGGCCTTGGCGCCATCGGGCAGTTGCACGCGGGCATCGCCGGCGCCTTCGTCCAGGGCAGGCGCGGCCGTGCGCAGAAAGCTGTCCAGCTGGTCTCGCAGCAGGCTGAGCACGTCGCCGATCATCGATTGGGAGCCTGTATTGATTGGCAGGTCCGCGGTGTGTCAAGCCCGACCCTGTGCATTCATTGTGGGATCGGGCATTTGCGATGCGCCACCCCCTAACTTGCACGGGGTGCGCGCACCAGGGGAAGCGCCGACGAGGCGTGTCCACACTCGGGATGAACCGGATGTACAAGGCCGGCCGACAGGCGAAAAAAAGGCGGCATGTTGGCCGCCTTGCATCGCTGGGTGGGTGGCCGGCCGGCCACCCCGGGTCAACCCTCGACAGCCAGTGCCCCGCGGCGGATCTGGTCGCGTTCCAGCGACTCGAACAGGGCCTTGAAATTGCCCTCGCCAAAGCCGTCATCGCCCTTGCGCTGGATGAACTCGAAGAACACGGGGCCCAGCACCGTCTGCGAGAAGATCTGCAGCAGCAGCCGCGGCTGACCGCCCTTGCCCGCACCATCGGTGCTGCCGTCCATCAGGATGCCGCGGGTCTGCAGTTCGGCCACCGGTTGGCCGTGGCCGGGCAGGCGCTCTTCCAGCATCTCGTAGTAGGCGGCATTGGGCGCGGTCATCAACGGCACGCCGGCCAGCTGCAGGCTGTCGATGGTGGCCAGCAGGTCGTCGGTGAGCAGCGCCACATGCTGGATGCCCTCGCCGTTGAACTGCATCAGGAACTCCTCGATCTGGCCGGCGCCGCGCGACGATTCCTCGTTCAGCGGGATGCGGATCCTGCCGTCGGGCGCGGTCATCGCCTTGCTGGTCAGGCCGGTGTACTCGCCCTGGATGTCGAAGTAGCGGATCTCGCGGAAGTTGAACAGCTTCTCGTAGTAACCGGCCCAGTAGGCCATGCGGCCTCTGTAGACGTTGTGCGTCAGGTGGTCCACCAGTTTCAGGCCATGGCCCACCGGATGGCGGTCGACGCCGTCGATGAAGTCGAAGTCGATGTCGTAGATCGAGCGGCCTTCCTCGAAGCGGTCGATCAGGTACAGCGGCGCGCCGCCAATGCCCTTGATGGCCGGCAGGCGCAGTTCCATCGGCCCGGTGGGAATGTCGATCGGCTGGGCACCCAGTTCCAGCGCACGCCGGTAGGCCTGGTGGGCATCACGCACCCGGAAGGCCAGGCCGCAGGCCGACGGGCCATGCTCGGCCGCGAAATAGGCCGCGATGCTGCGCGGCTCGCGGTTGACGATGAAGTTGATGCCGCCCTGGCGGTACAGCACCACATCCTTGGAGCGGTGGCGGGCGACGAGGCTGAAGCCCATGCGCTCGAACAGCGGCTCCAGCAGGTTGGCGGTGGGCGAGGCGAACTCGACGAATTCGAACCCCATGAGGCCCATGGGGTTCTCGAACAGATCAGCCATGACAGGTCTCCTGTTGGCGTTGACGAAGCAGACTGTGGGGGCGCATGCGGGCGCCGGAAACCATGTCGTCAACGCGGCGGCGCGCCCGGCCGGCCGCGCACGCTGCGCGCCAGGTGGTCGCCGATGAACAGGGCAAAACCGCGCATGCTGGGGGACCAGGTTGGGTGGGCGGGCCTGGAACCGTTCGGCCCTCAGGGTGCCGATCGATGATACTGCCGGCCCCGGTGACCGACTCCGCCATGGGTTGCGCGTAGTTTTGGTTCAGGGCGGTCACCGCATCGCTCGCATCCTGCGCGGATGACGCCACACCAGGCATCAGGCTTGCTTCCTGCGGAAGCACCAGCACGCACCGCAGACGGCCGCCACCCCGCTTAGGGTGTTGTACCAAGCGGATGTAGTAATGTTTCACGCTATATTCCCGACCGCCGCAACAAGCAAGGCGGCCAGCGGCCCACGAGGCTGCCTCATGAACACAAGTCACAGCGGCGCTGCACCAACACACAGCGTCGTCTGGAGGTCAACACAGTGGATTACGCTTCCCAGCAACGGAACCCGGGCAAACACCCCGTCGGTCTGATCGTGGTGGTCGTGGGTCACGTGGTCCTGGGTTATGCCCTGGTCAACGGGTTGGGCCACAAGATCGTCGAGGTGATCAAGGCCCCGATCGAGACGAAGATCATCGAGGAGGTCAAGCCG